>CBDFKD010000001.1:0-127639 GCA_965248695.1 Acidobacteriota bacterium
GGTGGGTAGTGTCCCATTATGAAAGTCACTGAAAGTCAGTTTGGTACGGATTTTGCTGGCCGTTTCGAGGAGCGTTTGTGCCTGTTAGCCTAATGGAGGGCGACAGCGCGCCGGATCGGAGTGATCTCAAAAAAATGATCACCGACTACGAAGCGGGCCGGATTTCGGCGTATGCCGAATGGGTAGCTTGGGGTGGTAAACCCATTGCCGAGGTCGGAGCGCGCAACATCGCGAGCGAAGACTTGCCCGCGTTCGCCAGCGAGCTACAGACTCTCTTGTCCTCGCTATCGCTGCCGATCAGCGGGTTCCTCTTGGAGGTCGAACGCGGCCAGTGGGCGCTAGGCGTATATCGTCACGCCTACGCCCTAGAAGCTCTCTTGGAGACGAGGAAGAGGTGCCCCGATTGGGTAATGGGGCACCTCTTCGGTTACAACAGTGATGCGGTGTCGGGCTACGTTAGTGCTTCGTCGCCCTCACCAGAGTCCACGTCACAGCACGCCGATGCATCGGACACGGTGGAAATCGTTCCCCTCGGCTGAGGGCGATTTCGTAGCCGCAGTCGCTGGCCCGGTAGATCCCGGACGTGGTGGCAGTCTTGCCTGTAGTTGGCATTGCAGTTACTCCTCCCGCATAATGCGGGCGCTGCGTTGCCACCCGACAGACGCACCGGGTGCGACTTGACGCTCAAGGTCAGAGCGGCCTATGCTCCGACAGAGCATCAAAGTCCCGGCGCGCACTACGCCGGGTGACAACTGGTTTGGTCAAAGGCCCGACGGTGAACCCGTCGGGTCTTTGTTGTTGTAGCCTGCGGGAAGTCCCGTGGTCAACATCACGACCACAACATGTTGGGGGTCATCATCAACAGGAGCGCCACCCGTTGTGGATATCCTGTGGAAATCACCGAGCATTAGTAGCCCGCCTCGAAGGCCAGCAGGTCGTCCATCGCCAACTCGGTACTAACTACTTCGGCCACAACGGCCGGCGTGCTCCGCAGGCTGTCGTGAATCCGCACGAAGTTGTACCAGGCGAAGTGCAGCGACACAGCGGCTTCCAGGTTGCGCAGCGACTTTGAGAAGCCGTTCGTCAGCCGGGTGAACCGTCGCATACTCATCCGCATGGTCAGGTTCTGACGCTCGACGTAGCTCGTGGAGATCGCCTCCGGATCTGGATCTCCGGCCACAACCTGAGTTGTGCAGTGGCTGACCCTTGGTGGTGAGTAACGTCCGAAGGATGGATTCGTGGCCGTATAGCTCTTGGTCTGCTGTGCGTAGTCGATACCACGAGCCGCCACGACTCCGAGAGCGGCCTTGTAGCCAGCGAAAGCGTCCGTGGTCAGTTGGAACGGCCCGTCGATCCTACGGGCCAGCTCCGAGATCATCTGGTAGGAGTTGTAGCCGTCGCGCTTGCCGACGATCCAATGCGGCACCAACTTCGTTTCGGCATCGAGCGCGACGAAAACCCATTGATCACCATGCTTGGGATTCACGCGCTTGCCGGACCTGATCACCGTGGCCTGCTTCTTCTGGACGTAGGTCCAGATTTCATCGACCTGGAGATCGTCAAGGCGCAAACCGGTGAACCGCTCGCGCATCATGGCTTCGCAGCCTTCACCTACCCGCACGAGCAGCCGGCAGATCGTGTCTCGGTGACAGCCGGTCATGCGCTCGATGCTGCGGATGCTGTTGCCCTCCACCAGGGCGGCGATGATCATGCGCTTCTTCTCGGGGGCCAGTACGTTCGCCATCGGTCTTGCTCCGGATGGCGGGCAGGACCACAATGGCTGTGAGGGTCCGATGCGGCCTATGCCCGCGTCTTGGATCTAGCCCGGTTCGCTGTTCGTGCAGCGGGCCGGGCGACTTATAGGTGGCCGGGGAGCATCGTGAGACGCACCCCGGCCCCTTCGGCGTTCAGGGATGCGCTGACGGTGGTGCTCGCGCTATCATCTGACCCTCCTTGCTGTCAGGGGAGAAAGGTGAGGCCCCGCCCGGTGTCGAACCGGGATCTCGGGATTTCCAGTCCCGCGACTTGACCGTCTGTTGTCCACGAGGCCATCACAAGTTGTCGGAGCCCGTCGCTGTTACCGCAGCGGCGGGCTCTTTGTTCAGAACGGTGGCCTAGCCTTCTCCTTTTCCATGGCCTCTTTCTCGGCCAGGTCCATGTCTTGTTCTTCCAAGTCAGCCTCGGCATCAAGACCGTAAGACTCCTTACCTCGGTCCGATACGCGAACGATCCCCCATCCGCCAGTCTTCTCCAGTTCGCCGCGCTCGATGGCGCGGTTAATCGCCGCCCGAACACCGCTATCAGACATATGGCCGAGCCGCATGGCGTTCTTGTGCGTGAGGATGTCCCGGACGCGCCATTCCCGACCATCTTGATTGGCCAGGTATCTCATCAAGTCTCGGTCTACCTGTTCGGCACGCACGCGCTTGATGCCAGGCGGCTTCGTGGCGTCACCGAGATACTCGCGGATATCGTCACGATCAAGCAGAGCCTGTCGATCGAGCTGAAGCCAAAGCATGGCGCGCTGGTCGTTTACGTCGTCCAATTCCACCCCTAAGACTACGACCAGTGACCTGACCCCGCGGTTAGTACCATGTCTTATCTCAGTAACTCGGTGCTGACAAGAGGTTGTTGAGGCCGGCGAAGCGGAGCGCAGCCGGCTTCAACAACGTCGCTTCGGGTGCGGGCGGCCGATAGCTCAGCGAGCTGTGCGGTCGCATGCGGTTGTAGTGCTGACGCCATCTCTCGATCAGAACCTTTGCCTCCTTGAGCGTGTAGAAGATCTCTCCATCCAGCAGCTCGTCGCGTAGCTTGCCGTTGAAGCTCTCCACGTAACCGTTCTCCCACGGCGAGCCCGGCTCGATGAACAGCGTCCCCACGCCCACATTCGGAGCTGATTGTTCCGAGGACAGCGGCTTTGTGTGCGTAGTCAAATAGAAAATCCAGGACGACGAGTAGGCCAATCCCTACGCTGGCCACGTGCTGAAGGGTTTCCGGGAGCTCGGTTACGAGAGGCGCGATTCCGCCAATTGCCGAGACGAGCAACAGGGATCGAATCAGCCGCTGCCTGCGTTGGTATCGATCGGCGAGCGTTCCGTAGTATCGGGTAACCCGCGCCATGTCGAGCATCTGTTGCCAGATGGCGGTTCGCGTTCGTTCGGTAACTACCATCGGAACCTCCCCGCTGAATCTTGCCTATGGATAGAGGATGTACCTACAATACGCGCGAGAGCTTGGTGGAGGAGACGGGAATCGAACCGTGCCGGAGGATCTCAACTCGCCCGGCCTGGCACCAACCAGCGGCCCCGCAAGCCCGGCACGATCAGGCTGGCGAGCGCTATGTGGGCATCGCCTTAATTCTTTAGTGCGCCCGTAAGCTTCACACCGAAGAGGCCCCCATTTGCAATCGCGCATAGAATGAAGATGTTACGGGGCCACTCGGGTACAAAATAAGGCTGGAGCATTTCAAGACTGGCAAACGTCACAGTGACGAGCGATAGAGGAAAGATGCGGATCGCAAGCCACGTTGTAGCACGCTCCCGCGCCCAAGCGGTTGCGCTCGCACCCACATTGGGGAGTTCATTTGCCGGCTTCGGGGGCAACGAAGATCTCCTTCGCATCGTGTGGTGACAGCGTGATTTCCCGGTCCTCGTTATCGCCGATGTAACCAACGTCTGCGAGCGTCACAGTTCTTCCAACATCTTCCGGTGCTACCACGATGCTCAGAGGCAGTTCGGAGGATCTCGGAAACATGTACATTCGCGTTAGGAAGCCGCGATTCACAGCCTCAGCCAACTCAGCGGCAGCAACGTCTTTCGTGATGCCTTCGATGCTCGCGTATTCAGCTACGTCCAAATAGCGCCCCCCCGTTCGACGGTATACAGTCTCGATCTCGTCAAGGTCGCCTAGGTGCCGTAGTAGCCACCTATAGAGATGTTTAAGACGCCACAAATCGAACGAACTCTTGGAGCTTTCCATCGGCCAGCTGTGCAGTAGTTATTATTTCGCCAGCTGCTGGATGCAAAATTAACCTTGAATCAGCTGGGATTCCATGCAGCCCTTCGCGGAACCGGAGCACGAGCTTGGTAAGGGTTTCGGCCTCCTCGATCTTGTCAAAGCTCTCGCGATGCACCGAACGGAGGCCGGGACGCTCCTGCACCGTTCCCACTGTACTATGCTCCGTGTCGACCACGGGACGGCCGTCCTGGCGCTCAATGTAGCCACTGGCATACGTGTCGACGGGATAGTTGCCATCCTCCTTTACCTTGCCGTGCGCTGGAAGGAGAACATCTAGTAGGTGCAAACCACCTGTCGAGAGATAGACGACGATCTCGCCCGGTTCGCGCGGATTGTCGGCCCATTGGTCGAGAGCGACACGGTCAACTCTGTAGCCCTCGGGGTCCAGGTATTCGACGAGCACCCGAACCCTGACATCGTGCTCAGTGTCGTTGGCCATGTAGACCGTCAGCAGTGTTGTGGGACGACCCTCGGCAGCCTCGCACCACGACCCGCTAATGCCGAGACCCGGCAGGTATTCGAGTCTATCGTCATCTTGACAGAACCAGCGTTCGTCCATCTCATACCGATCGATGCGGACCGGATTAGCTACTACCTCAACTGCTGGTTCATTGGTCGGAGTTCCGCAGGCGACTCCCAGGAGTATTGGCACGACCAGTAGGAGTCGATACATCTGGAGCCCTCCCAGTTCAGTGTTCACGCGACTCTCGGGTGAGGGTGGTTCATCTCACGAACCGCGCTTTGGTCATCTGGGCTGCACCTTGACGTAAGGCGCAGCCGCCCAGGCTCGGTATCCGTCGTCCAGCTGAATCAGGTACCAAGTGACGTTGCTCTGAGACCTCCGCAGAACCGCGACTTGGGTCGAGTGTGGAACTGTCTTGCGCAACAAATCGCCCTCGAGACCGCCCGGCGCTGCAAAGAGCGGATAGTTTGCCAGCGTCAGATCTTCGTTCTCGATGATTGCCGTTGCCTCGAACGATTCCCCTAGCGTTGACATCACGCGGTCTCGGGACTCCGCGAGATCAGCGCTCAGCGTGCTCTGTCCGGCGTAATCGCAGCGTTCTAGAACGCGGCTGGTCGCTGCGGTGAAACCAGCGAGAGAGAAGAGCTTCGTGATCGCCATGGACGCGCTGTTGTAGGTACGTGCCGCGATCCGCGTTCCCGACTTGGATTGTTCGATAAGTGCTTGTGCTGAACTCCCGGACGCAATGCCTAATCGCCAGTCTAACCTCGTCATCCCGCCCGTAAAGTGAACCCGCACTCGCTCGGAGATGGGATCGTTGCGGTCCACGCGGTAGATCACCTCTTTTTGGTCGTCGGTACCCGTGTACTCGAACCGGAGAGCAAGAAGCAATTCGAGGTTCCCATTAGCACGACACACTAGAGCGAGCGTCGCGTCGTCCGCTTCCGTCGCAGCCACCGTCTCGACCGAGTCATCAATGGCGTCCATGCGATCGAAGACTTGCCAATCACCGTGTGCGGAGGCGTTGTTGTGGGTGTCCTGAGCTTTAGCGGCTACTTCCGTACTCGCGATGATGAGCAGGCTTAGGATTGCTAGGACGGGTGCTTTCATTTTGAAGAAACATCTCCCGGTTCGGTTTCCCCGTTCAGCGTTCACCGGCCCCGCATGGAGGTCGGCCTGTAGCGTGTAGGGTCTCTTGGTCTTCGCCATCTACTGACCTGTGGGTGCCTGTACGAACTGACCGTTGGTCAAAATAATGTCTGGCTCATACGGCACGTTCGGCCAACGGTCTGGCGGCGGTGGTCCAGGCTGACCGTCGCTACCTCGTGACGTAATGCTGTAGGTGTCAGAGTCAGTAACGTAGATGAAGGAGTTGCCCCAACCATCGACCGGTAGCACTTCGGGCATGTAATCGAGAGTACCGAGTTCTCCCAGCGATTCAGCATAGCGCCCGGTGTCAACACGCATGACTCCGTTCGCGGTAGCAATTTCGCGCATGGCAGCCATGGTTTGGCCCTGTAGGCCGTGCTGTATAGCATCGGAAGCACCAGAGGTGAACAGAACCCCTAAGATGATAAGGATTCCGACCCCCAATATGACAGTTGTAGCTACGCCGAGAAAAAACCAAATTACGCGCGTGGTTACCAAAGACTTGGAATAGGTGCCAACGTCAGATTCCATGTGCTAATCCTGTTCTCCACTGAAATCTCCGGCGTGCAGAAATCATAGAAGCGTCTTCCCCGTCCATCTGACCAGCCCCCTCCCCCTGTTCAGCGTTCACCGACCCTCGGGTGAGGTCGGCCTGTAGGGTGGTAGGGCCTGCCGTAGCAGGCGCTTTCGGTCCTCTGTCGCGGTGCCATACTTCACGATCAGCCCCTCGTCTTTCAGGCACAGGAAACCGCGCTACTTGTTCCAGCTGTGGTAGACGGGGATCGTCCCGCCGAACAGTTCCTTGAACTCCAACCGGCATGTCTTCATGGCCGGGTTCCAGTTCACCATTACTGTGAGTGGAGAAGTCTGGTTCGCCAGGATCGGGTTGTAATCGATCACTGCATTCCCCGACGTAACGAACTGGCCGTTTGAGTCGTAACAGCTGGCAACCGCGGTGACGTTCTCAAGGGCGTTGCCTGCAATGTTCTTTACGGATCCCTCGACGATCGCGAACTGACTCCGGTGGCTCCAACTGAATGCCGTGAGCTCGACAGAGGCCTCAGCACGGGCACGGCGCTGGGCAGCCGCTCGCGCCTCACGTTGCCGTTCCTCTTCTGCTTCGGCGATTAGCCGTTCTAGATTGCGAAGGTCCCGACGCGCTTTGCTCGCGACGGACGTGTCTTCGAAGGTGTTGGCGACCGCCTCCAAGTGAGTCTTTGCGCCGTCAAGATTAGTTCCCGTGTCGATAAGCAGTCCAGCCGCCTTGTATTTCTGCGCTGCTTGATTCTCTCGGGTGTTCTTCCGTAATTCTGTGGCTGCCTCCTCCACCGACGATCCTGGCCACCGACTAAGGAGTTCATCCAGCACCTTCTCTGCTTCGACCCAGGAGTTCGATTTCATAAGCTCCAGGGCCCGTTGATAATACGCCGCGTCGGTTTCGCTGAGGCTTGCAACCTCCGCCCGGAGCGTCTCGGTCTCCGCGGTCAAGTTCGCGACCTCCTCAAGGACCCGATCGTGCTCCTCCTGGGCAACGCCGCAAGCTGCTGTTGCCAGGACAAGGGGTGTAACTGCTAGCAATGCTGCGGTGTAGTAGATGCTGCGTGGCACAGAGGCTGCTGCTATTAGGTTTTTCAAAGTAAGCTACGCTCCCGTTCAGCGTTCGCCGATTCCGCATGCGACCGGCCTGTAGCGCATAGAGCCTACCGTAGCAGGCGCTTTCGGTCCTCCGTTGCGCCGCCATGCGCGCCTTCTCATCTTCTCCTTGTGTTAGCAGACAAATGTCTATTATGGTCGCCCGCTTGGTTACGCGCATACTACTCGCTCCGCCCGCAGGATCTGTCGAACTTGTCTCATCGGTAGCCTCTTGGTTGCCATCCATCGCTCCTCCTGGCGTTAGGAGGCGCCATGGTGCCGCACTTGCTACCGATGGATCCCTGCTCTCAGATCCTCGCGATCGGCTCCGAAATGAGCGATCGCGATGGTCCGAAACCAGTGATCGGCATCAACCGAAATCCGTGATCGCGATAAACCGAAACGGGCGATCGGGATGCTCCGAAATACGCACAAGGTGGGCAATGCTCTTGCTTCCCTCCAACTCATCGAGGAAGGAATCCTCAGCGAGGATGATTTCGACGGGTTGACTACGAAGCAGGCCGAGAAATTCCTTCAGGATGCTCTCCGAGGACCTTGAACTGTCCGACGAGAGTCCCCATCGGTGGCATGCCGTCGCGACCCGTCCGGGTTCCGTTCGCACTTGAGACCGAGTACGTAGGCTCACCGACCGCCACCAAAGCCGCGCTCTACAAGAAGCGGGTCAAGCAGATCAGCGATTACGAGCCTGCGCGTCCCAAGTCGAATTTACGATTGAGATAAGTCCACCGAAACCCGGTTACTGTCGACGATCACGAAACATGAATCAATGAATTCCTGTGTCGTTATCTCAAAGTCGACGAGCTTCTTAATGTCGCTGGCCAACGCGTAGATGGCGACAACGGGGCGTTGCGGCGGCGCTTCATCGAGTGTCTAGGAGAGCTTCACTCGAGCCTCGTCAGAAGGGCTGCTGCGATTTCCATGCAGTCGAGCCTTGGCATGCCCGCGATAATCGACTCCTCCATTGCTCCGAGAAAGGCCAGGTGCGTCATCGTCTTGCCGTTCTTGGCGAGGTCCCCGACTGAGAACACCGCGATGTCGGTGAGGCTGGGACCATTCGTCGTATCTCGCCTCTGTTGGCACTTGGACTCCAGGCTGGAGAGAACGGCGTCGAACTGCTGAATCAGGCGTCGCTCGACCGTTCGTGTTCCGACCTGAATCGAAGCGATCTTCGCTTCCGCCGGCGAAGCAGCTGTTACATCAACGGTCGTCGAGGTTGGTGGACGGCTAGTGGCACTAGATCCCGAGGAGGTGTTCGGTCGAGATGAGGCTTTGGGGGTCGTGGTCTGCGGCGCGGGCGCAACAATCCTCCCTACGTAGCTGAGTAGCCCAAGTACTACTAGAACCAAGACAACCAACCTGAACGCCGCTTGCTTATGAACCGGCGGTGCCGCATGGCCGGAGTCGGCAACCGTCACTGCAGGCGGATCTGCCGCTGCAGCTGCGGGTTCCTCGGGGATCGCATCCGTACTCGCCGCCGCTACCTCGTCCGGCAGGCTGTCCGCTGAGGGTTGATCCGAGATCGGCGAAGACTCAACGTCGGCGGCCGACTCCTGAGCCGCTACCGCTGCAGCGAATCCGCACTGCGGACAGGCTGCCGCCTGGTCGGAAATCTGAGCCTTGCATTCAGGGCATTCGATCAGAGCCAACGTCAGTCTCCCCGTTCAGCGTTCACCGATCCCGCATGAGTATCGGCCTGTAGCGTGTAGAGCCTACCGTAGCAGGCGCTTTCGATTCCTCCCAGCGTCGCTCTTGTCTCCTCTTGTGGCAACAGACAAATGTCTATTATGGTCGCCCGCTTGGTTACGCGCATACTACTCGCTCCGCAACCGGAAGCAGCCCCTCGTCTCCCGGTTCGGGATGCTGGGAGGCAGAGGACATGGAGTGGTGGTCGTTCGGAATCGGGTTGGTAATCGGATGGCTTTCGTTCACGCCCATCGCAATCGCCGCGTACACACGTGGCCTATGTAAAGGCGTGGATGTTGTTAAAAGTCTTCGAAAGTTATGAGTCCACACCATCAACTATCAGTTCCCACGATCTAACCTCGGCCACGAACTCTTCGACCGACATACCGTAGCGCTTCGCTAGTGTTTCGGCATCGCGCTTGAGCCTGTCATGAAGCTCCGAGGCGTTGCTGCTCGTTGCCGCTACGCGTAGGGGCTTACCATCCGGGTCAATGAACAGAGCGGCCACAGGCACGCCTAAGCCGTCTTCGGCGAGCCTGCGAAGCGTCTCTAGCTGGACGTTTGTCTGCTGTCCCGTTTCCAGCCTTGAGATCGCGGCAGCATCGATTCCTGTGCGCAGCTGAATCTGCCCCTGGCTCCGGCCGCACTCCTTACGGAGA
Source organism: Acidobacteriota bacterium (assembly GCA_965248695.1). Lineage (GTDB taxonomy): Bacteria > Acidobacteriota > UBA890 > UBA890 > WLXD01 > DASCOT01. Next base: position 9,625 of record CBDFKD010000001.1, read on the forward strand.
CGGCGGATGTTCTCCCCAAGGGCGATCATCCGACCACCTTACGAGGGTGTCTTAGAAAACAACAAGATTTCTTTAAAACAAGACTTGTTTCGTAAAGCAATAGCGTTTAGGATCATTGTATGATTAAACAATGTTCTTCAACACACATAGTCGCTATGGAAGAGAACACGCCGCTTCAAACCGCCCTCGACGAGCTCGGGAAGCCTCAGTCGTGGCTCGCCAGCAAGACCGGTCTTGACCGCGCTCATGTGAATCGACTGTGTCGAGGAAAGGCCGACAACAAGGATCTGACCAACGGGGTTTGCCAGCGTGTGTCTCGTGCTGTCGGGAAGCCTGTTGAAGTGCTTTTCCCTGTGCCTGAGGCCGCCTAGGAAGCCCCATCCATGACGCTACCGAGCCCCACCACCCCCACGCCACTGCGGAATCAGGCAGACGGCGCAGTGGGGGGCGTACGGCTAGTCGAGCTCGTGGCCGCACTTGGGGCAGGTGCGATTGGCTGCCGTCAACTCGGCAGCGGGCGTGGGGTCGTCGGTGAGACCGACCAAGTAATCGATCGAGACGCCAAAGATACGCGCAGCCCGCACGACAGACTCGAATCGCAGGCTCGATTGGTTGCTCTCGACGCGCGAGATCACCGACTGGTCGTATCCGCCACCGAGCTCGATGGCCAGGTCGATTTGGGTAAGGCCCGCCCGTTTACGCAGCTTTGCCAGCCGTTCGCCGATCACACGCGGAAAGTTATCAACAAAAAGATATTGACAAATGCATACCGTACATACATAGTTAATGTATGGAGTGCATAGACATGAACCGCTCAATGAGCCTCAAGGGTTTTCCAAAGCTCCGAGCCCGGATCGCGGAACTTGGTGTGCGGCAAGGGGATGTCGCCGTGCAACTCGGTATTCACCCGACGCTCTTGAGCAGCATCCTGAACGGTCGCCGCCAACCGCCCGCCGATTTCGAGGCCAACGTCACCGCCGCTCTGGACCGCCTGGAAGCGGCCGAGAATGCGGCGGCGGAGGCACGGGAGCGGGTACTGGAGCAGACCGCCGACGAGCCAGCGCCAAGCACCGAAGCTGCCTAGGAGCCCCATGACGCTACCGAGCCCCACCACCCCCACGCCACTGCGGAGTGAGGCGAACGGCGCAGTCAACCTCGACATCGTCAAGGTTTCGCGTGCAGCGCTGTTACGCGTTGGCGTGTACGTGACGCCGAGCTTTGATGACACGTGGTGCCCCCACCTCATTCCGATGGGGCTTGTCGGAGCGCGGGCGGATAGCCCCCTTTGCTCTCCATCTGGTCTTGTTGATTGTCCAGAAACAACTGAACTCGAAGCAGGGCCTGACGAAGAAGCCAAGGAATCGACTCGGACTGGAAGCTCCCCGCACAAGGAATGCGCACTGTCAACAGAAGTTCTTCGTCGTCATCTTCAACGCCTTTGCCGGGAGATACCGGGCCTTCTGGAGGAGCTTCGCTTCCTGTCGGAAACGCTAGCCGCATGCGGATCTGAACCGTGCCCCCTTCGAGAGGAAAAATCGTGAAGCCGGGTCGATCTGGGTATTGGTACACGGATTCCTCCGAGTCGTTGGCGAGCGGAGAGCTAGTCGAACTCGACGCCTTCAAGAAGCTCGCTGAGGGTGACGCCAAGAGCGCGGGCGATCTTCGCAACGGTGTCAAGCCGAACCGGCTCGCCTTTCTCGATGCGATAGATCGTCCGGAAGCTGCATTTCGAGGCGGAAGCAAGATCTTCTATCCGCCAGTCGCGCGCCTCGCGCTCCGCTCGGATTTTCGCGCCCAAGTTCATGGACCCAAGGAGGCCGCGTGAGCGTCGGCGAGATCGCTGGAATCGTTACGTCGCTCGGGCTGCTGTTCACCGCCATCGTGAACGTGCTGGCTACGCGTCGCCTCCGCTGGCTATCGGGAGACCTGATACAGGCCATCCACACCCTCCGAGCCATGCGGCGCGACGCAGCATCGAACGGGTACTCGACGGCGAACTCTGGGCTGGGCCCTGAGGCGAACCGTGAATAGCACGGTAAAGGGCCCATGAACATCGCGGTGAAGCAGACACTGCCCCTTGCTAAGTGGCGGTTCGAAGACAACGCGGCGCTGCCAAGAGCCGTCGCTGAGCCACCGCCCATCCCCGAAACCGTCCTGGATGAACTGTGCCGCTACCGTCAGGATCGGGCGGCGTTGCATACCGCGAACGCGGGCCGCCGCGATCATCCACTTGGCTGCATCCGCATCGTTCAGGTGGAAGTCGATTATATGGGGCAGGTCTTCCGGGTCGCCCTCGTAATCATCCAAGATATTGCCCGTTATAGGGGGCTGCGCGTGCGCCTCCGCCAGCACCGGCGGGGTGTCGTAGTACCTCATGTAGCGGTCGAGAGCAGCTATTACAGCGGTCACAACGACACCGATCGCGGTAACGATCTGCCAGAAGGTATCCAAGCTCAGGACTTCTCCCTGGGGCGAAAGCAACGTCAGGGGGGTCGCGGGGCGGCCGGTCGACTCGGCCGCCCCGCACATCTTTGTCGCCGCTCGCGCCGCTGCGCAAGAGAGAAGCGCATTGCGGGCAGAGAGCTAGTCGAACTCGACGCCTTCAAGAAGCTCGCCGGGATGAACGCCGAGGGTGCGAGCAATCTTCAGCAGGGTGGACGCTCGCGGATCTATCTGACGCCCCTTTGTGCTGACGACACGCCAGAAGGTTCGGCGGTCGTTAGCGGTAGGCATCGCCTCTGCCACCTGCGTCAGGGTCATTCCGCAGTCATCCACCAGCGCTCTGAGGCGATCCCGAAGCTCCATCGGAATCAAAGCCTAGGCACCAGTGTGCGATACGTCAACGGCAGAAAAAGCACTGACGCTCTTGACGGTATTTGAGACACGGACTAATATGACAGTGATGATTAAAACAAGGACACATAAGGTCATGCGATACACGATCCAGGACGTACTCGACCGGCACGGTGTTAGCCAGCGTGAAATGGCTCGGCGCACCGGGCTCGACTATTCCTACGTGAACCGGCTCGTCAACGGCCGGTTTGTGCCTCGGGTCGATAAAGCGTTGCGCCTCGCTGCTGCCTTGGAAGTGCAGGTCGAGGATCTGTTCGCACTCGACGAGGCCGCTTAGGAGGCCCGATGACGCTACCGAAAGCAGGTACCCACACGCCACTGCGAAGGATCGGCCCGCGCGCAGTGGACGCCGCTCTTGCCTCCAGCCCTGCCGATGTCCTCACGCTGATCGAGTGCGATTCCTGCAACAGGAGGATCGAAGCGCCGCGCGATGAGTACTTGGCTTGTGGCGCCGTCGAGGAGTGGCTGGAGGAAGAGGGCTGGTGCCTGCGCGGCTACTTGGCCTATTGCCCCACCTGTGTGCGCCTGTGGCCGGTGTGCGATTCCTGCGACCAATCCACCCACCCACGCGAGATCGCCGATCACAACCCCCCGGTGGTGTGCATGGCCTGCGCGCAGTGGGACGACGATCAGCGCCCCGACGACGATGGTGAGCTCGTCGCCGCCTTCGGCTCCCAGGCCGTGTTTGGAGTGGGGCGCTAGCGATGCGCCGCGTCAGGGGATACGAGATCAAGCCAGAAGCCGACCTCCAGGATGCCGATCTCCAGGATGCCGATCTCCAGGATGCCGACCTCTGGGATGCCGACCTCTGGGAAGCCGATCTCCGGGGAGCCTGCCTCCGGGATGCCGACCTCTGGGAAGCCGATCTCCGGGGAGCCTGCCTCCGGGATGCCGACCTTCGGGGAGCCGATCTCGGGTTTGCCGACCTCCAGGGAGCCGACCTCCAGGAAGCCGATCTGCGGGGAGCCGACCTGTCGAAAGCCAACCTCCGGGGTGCCAACCTCCAGGGAGCCAACCTCCAGGGTGCCGACCTACGGGGAGTCGGCCTCCGGGGTATCAAGCTGTCCGATACAACGATCCTGTCAACGGGCCAGACGTGGCCGGAGTACCTGGCGGACTTGCCAGCGCTTCTGACCGCCGGCGGCAAGCCTCTAGCAGCGGTGGCTACGGAAGCAGCCTGGAGCTGCCATGACTGGGACAACTGCCCGATGCATGTGGCCTTCGACGCCAAGGGTGTCGGCGACGTACCCGAGCCATGGCGGTCCCAGGCGAAGCTGTTTGTCGCCCTGTTCGACGCCGAGCTGATCCCGCTGGAGGCGGTGAGAGCCACGTCCATGAGCGGAGCGGAGTGATAGCCATGCGACAACGGCGTATCGACTGCCTAGCCCACTGGTGCCAGGAGTACTGCGAGCGCCGGGGGCTGGACTATGCCGCCACGCGCCGTGCCTTCGCTAAGCACCAAGGCTGCACGGCTCGGGATCTCAGCGCTGAGGACTACCTGGATTTCTACGTGGATCTGTACACCGGGAGGGCGGCATGAGCGACCGGACCCGGTTCGTTGACACCCGCCACCACGAAGGCCCCCTGTGCCCGGCATGTTTCAGGGAGCTCCCGGAGACACCGAGCGAAGCTGTGAGCCGGCTGCTCGAATACTACGCGCGGCTCGATGAGCAGGACCAACTCGCATTCGTAGCGACTCTGATTGGCGACGTGGTGACGCAGCGAATGGTTGCGCGCCTTCAGCCGGTCAGCGAGCCCCAGGGGGCGGCGTGAGCGTCGGCGAGATCGCTTGCCTGGCCTGCGGCCTGGACGCTGCTTTCGACTACGAAGCGGACTGGGTGTGCACCTCGGGGTACTGCGACGACTCGGTAGCTACGTGTGAGTGCTGCGGCGAGCTGGCGCATGCCTGTACGTGCAATGAGGCTGCCGAGAGCGCATCGAGGGCAGCGTGAAGGGTTATTGCAACGGTGCGAGGCTGCTTTCGGACGAAGAGGCGGCGTGGGTTCGCCGCGAGATCGAATGGCTTCAAGAGTTGGATCGGGCGTTGGCTAGAAAACCCGTAGGTCGCCGTCGGCGTCCGTTACCAACCCGGCAGCACGGCGCCGAGCCTTCTCGAAGCAGTCTTCGAACACTGCCTTTCCTATTCGTTCTGCTTGTCCTATCTCCTGTTGCCGCCATCGTTCGTCGTCGTAACCGAATTCGCTCCGCACGATCCTCTGCGTTGCGATCAGCCGAACATACGTCTGTTCGAGAACTTGGTACAGAGCTTTGACTTCCACCTCCAGATCTCGAATTCGTTGTTCGTCCAAGTATCTCTCCGGGGTTGTGGTGGCTGTTGGTTTGGGCGAAAGCCGACGCTACCACGACCCCGGATTCGTTCTGGGGGGTTCAACCGCGTCGCACAGTGCGGCGTTATCCGTGATCGGGGTGGGCTCGATAACGGAGAAGGCGACGATGTCCACACGAAGCCAACAGGACACACCCCGCGACCCGGCAGGTACCTACCCGTGGGATGCGATGCGCGATTGCATCGGCCCGTACACCAACGGCGTAGCCCGACATCTCGGGCTATCGGCCTCGCTGGTGCAGAAGTGGCAGCGGCCGGTCGGCGAGCACACCGACACCGGCGTGCGCAGCCCGCTGGCGAGGTTGGATCTAATCATCGAGGCATCGGTGGCTCTGGGGCAAGAGCGGTACTACGCCACGGCCCCGGCCCGGTACCTGCACGAGCAACACCTGACCGAGCCGCTGCCACCGTACTCCTCGGGCCACGCGATGACCGCCGATATGACGCAGACGGCAGGCACGCTGGAATCGCTTGGATCGCTGGCGTTCGTGGACGGCGTGATCGACATACAAGAATGGCGACAGTGGGCGTCCTGCTGCGAGCGACTCAAGGCGATCCTGCTGCGTTCCGCGTCAACGATGAGGGTCAACGCGGCGACGAACTGGCGGCCCGACGAGAGGCAGATGGGGGCATGAAGTACACGCCAGATCTGCTCTACAAGTACACCGGCCCTGAGGGTGAGGCGTAGCGATGGGTAACCCGTGGTGGGTGAACGCTGGGCTGGCCACCTTCGCGGTCTGGTGTCTGGCGGTGTGCATCTACACGGGCCGGGAGATCTTCCGTACTCGCCGTCGCCGGCCGTTTCGGCTGGGGCAGCTATCGCCCGAGTACATGGAGGCGCTGCGGCGCTACGAGGGGCTGCAGAACCCGGAGGATCGAGCGGCATGACGCAAACGTCGCTGTTTTCGACCCCTCCGTACCAGCGCCACTCCGAGGAGTCCAGGGCCGCCGCCGAGGCGATCGTGGATTCCCTCAGCAAGCTCCAAGCCCGGGTGCTGGCCTACATCGCCTCCTGTCCGTACGGGGCCACCGACGAGGAGATCCAGCACGCACTCAGGATGAACCCCTCCACACAGAGACCTCGGCGTTTGGAGCTGTACAAGCTCGGTCGGATCCTCAAGGCCACCTACACGCGCAGGACGCGTTCGGGCCGCAAGGCCGCTGTCTGGATCGTGTATCCCGCACAAGACCCGTGCACGGCAGCCGTGGCGCCCCCGGGGCCGCTTTGTGGTGTGTGCCACACGGTATTGAGAGGCAAACAGCAGTACTTCTGCTCGGATGAGTGCCGGATAGTGTGGCATGGGCGGAGGGCGTCATGAAGCAGACGTTAACGCACTCGCGTCTGGCCACCTTTCGGTCCTGCCCGCACAAGCACTACATCCGCTACGAGCTCGGCCTGGTGCCCGACAGCGACTCGCTGGCACTGCGCGTTGGCTCAGCGTTCCACCTGGCCCTGGACACGATCAACAAGGGTGGTGATCTGGATGCCGTAATGGAGGCGGCTGTAGAGGATCCGTACGACCTCGCCCTGGTGGCCGCGATGGTCAACGCCTACCAACTGCGATGGGCCGACCACCAGCTGGAGAGCGTGGAGTCGGAGTACGAATTCAATCTGCCGCTGCGCAACCCTGAGACGGGCGCTCCCACTTCGGTGTGGGATATCGCAGGGGTGATCGATCGCATGGTGCGGCTGCCGGACGGTCGTCTGGCACTCAAGGAGAGCAAAACCACATCGCAGGACTTTAGCCCGGGATCGGACTACTGGACACGGCTGCATCTGGACCAGCAGTTGTCAATCTACATGTTGGCTGCACGCGAGTTGGGCTTTGATATCGACACGATCCTGTACGACGTGACGCGACGGCCGGGCCTACGGCCGTTGAAGGCGACACCCGAGGACAAGCGCAAGTACAAGGGCAACGGACAGCTGTACGCGAAGCAGCGCGACAGGGACGAGACGCCAGCGGAGTACGCGATGCGCGTCGCCGAGGCCATCGACAAGCGCCCCGAGCACTACTTCACGCGCATCGAGATAGCACGCCTAGACCAGGACCTCGAAGAATGCGCTGCCGAGCTATGGCAGCAGCAGCTAGCGATGCGCGCTGCTCAGAAGGCTGGCCACTGGTACCGGAATCCCGGGGCGTGCTTCTCCAACTTTGGGTCGTGCCGGTACCTGCCGATCTGCCAGCACCGAGACCTGGAGCACACCACTCCGATCGGATTTGTCCGGGTGGATGACGTTCACCCGGAGCTTGCTGAGTCGGGAGCTAGCCCGACACGCCACGCCCAGGCCAGTGGGCAATAAGGGAGGATGACAATGGCTACACTCGCCTCGCAGCTGCCACCACCGCTGCCACCGACAGGTTCTCAGCAACAGCAAGTGCCTCAGGAGTTCCCCGTCACGTCGGGGAGGCTTGATGCGCCGCAACGGACTGTCCTGTACGGCACGGGCGGCATTGGCAAGTCCACACTTGGAGCGCTCGCGCCCGGCGCGGTGATGCTCGATATCGAGTCCGGCACGCTGGAGCTCGATGTGCAGCGGATCGACAACATCGACACGTTCGCCGCGCTGCGGGCCTGTCTGCAAGGTGACGCGCTGGATGGCTACCGCACGGTAGTCATCGACTCGGCCACCAAGGCTGAAGAGCTGGCGGTCGCGCACACGCTATCAACTGTCAAGCACGAGAAGGGTCACCACGTCTCGCGCATAGAGGACTATGGGTTCGGCAAGGGCTACCAGCACGTCTACGAGACGTTCCTGCTGCTGCTGGCGGACTTAGACCGGCAGGTGCGGTTGGGTCGCAACGTGGTGCTGATCGCGCACGAGTGCATCGACAACGTGCCCAACCCCGTGGGCGATGACTGGATTCGCTACGAGCCGCACTTGCAGCGGCCCAAGTCGGGCAAGGCATCGATCCGCAACCGGGTCGTGCAGTGGGCCGACCACGTGCTGTTTGTCGGCTACGACGTGGTGACCGAGGACGGCAAGGGCAGGGGCGGAGGAACACGGACCATCTGGCCGAACGAGCAACCGAGTCATATCGCTAAGTCGCGACGTATTGCCGAGCCGATCCAATTCCGTGACACAACCGACGACACAGTGTGGCAGCAGATCTTCAGGGACAACGGAGGACAGTCATGAAGAACCTGGACCGCGAAGGGATCTTCAAAGCGCGGCCGATCAGCTGGAGCGTGCTGGATGCCGACTCGGGGGCCGTGGCGGTGTCATTGGAGTTCGAGATCCTCGCTCAGTGGGACGGTGAAGGTGGCTGGATCGACTGGGCCGGTTACGAGATGCACCGGTGCTTTGGCTCCTGGTGGGTGGTGAAGAAGAACGGACAGATCAACACCGGGGCTGCAGAGCAGCTAGCCGTATCGCTTGGCTGGGATGGCGACCTGCGTAGCGTGTTCGGGGGCCCACCGAGCAGAATCGTGCAGGTCTCGGTGAAGGCTGAGGAGTACGACGGGCGTACTCGGTACAGAGCGGGGTGGATGAACCCGGAGGATTACGTACCGCAACAGGCAGGAGCCTCTGAGGAAAAGGTCAACGAGCTGCAATCTCGCTATGGCTCTCTGCTGCGGGCTGCGGCAACCGCGACGGGAAACAGCGCGCCTGCCAGTACGTCGCCGGCTGATGCTTCCGGTACGCAGCAACCGCCCCCAGCGGGCAACGAGCCGCCCCCGGTTACCGACGCCGACGTGCCCTTCTAGGAAGCTGGACCACCGGAGGAGACAAAGATGACGGTCAACGAGCAGACGAGCAACGCGGTGTCCGAGGCGCTCAAGGCAGTGGTGCGACAAGAGCTGCCGAAGGTATCGAGTGCCGTGCATGAGACCGGCAAGGCTGGATCGTTGAGCATCAAGATCGACTTGAAGCCCGACAAGGAGCTGCTCAGCCGGGTGGGCCTGGTGATCACGCCGAAGCTGGCGTTGCCGGGCATCGGGGGGTTGTTCAGAGGCAAGACCCAGAAAGTGGGTGGCGTGGTGCAGCTGTCGCTGCTGAGCGCCTTGGAGGACGAGGAGGCGGCGTAACGATGCAGGTTGTCCTAGCGATCGATCCCGACCCACAGGGTGGCTCGTGGGTGTTGTGCGACGAGTGCGGCGAGGTGCGCGCGCATGAGCGCAACTGCCCGATGGGGCACCTGAAACAAGCGATCAACGGTGTCGATGAGACCACGACGCAACAAGTCGTCGTCGAGGACGTTGTCTCCTACGGAATGCCGGTCGGACGTGAGGTGTTCGACACGGTCAAGAACATCGGCGAGATCCGAGGAGTCTGCCGCCAGCGCTCGGTTCCGTTCGATCTGCTGAGCCGTGTGCAGGTCAAGACAGCACTGTGCCGTAGCGCACGCGCCAAGGATGCCAACGTGCGGGCGGCACTGATGGATCTGTACGGCGGCTCTCGTAAGGAGGCTGTGGGCACCAAGGCATCGCCGGGGCCGCTGTACGGTCTCGTCGCTGACGAGTGGGCCGCACTGGCGCTCGCGCTCGTGTGGCTGTCGCGCCAAGCGCTGGGACCGTTGGTAGGGCGGGATGGACCGGGGGTGGCCGCGTGAAGAGGCAACCACTGGTGCTGTGCCGGGAGCCGTCACCGTGAAGAACCTGTACCGCTGTGCGTGCCTAGGAGTCGGGACGTGAACAGACAGCTTGGAATGACCAAACGCAATACAACTATCGATCCTTCGAAAGGCTGTCCTCAATGCGCTGAAGAGCCTCCTCGATGCGTTCGCATTGTTCCTGGATCTCTTTCTGGTTGTTCAAAATCTCCAGCAAGACACGCTGATCGTGTTGGGCATGCTGATCAATCGCCGCCCAAGCTAGACCTAGCCCGCCTTCAAGAGTTTCGGGAAGTTCTCGTCGAAGAGATTCAAGAAGCTCGCGCCATGTTTCGGCGCCACGAAGCATGTCTTCAGCAAAAGCTCTCGGAACTTCGAGAACTTCACGAGCGAGATGCTGAACGTTCCGCGCGAATGCTAGTTGATCTTCGCCAAATTTTTGAGCGTCACCAAAAGGCTCTTGAAGCCGCGGCACAAGGGCTTCCTGAACTTCAGCGCCTTGGTCAAGCATCCGTGCAAGCGCTCGCTGAGATTCGAACACTTTGGTTAGCGAATCGATTCGACGACCAGGGTCTGAAGCCATGTTGACCTCCGGGGTTGTGGGATGCGCGAGGTGTCACCAGCGCCAGGACGCTACCACGGCCCCGGAGGTGCCTTTCGGTCGCTATGGAATGCCGCGGCTGTCGAGGCCGAGCGCTTTGGAGGACGAGTTGTCGTGAGTACGAGACAGTGAAAACACAGCTACCGACACGGCTACAGGCTCAGCTTCGTCAGGTCATGCGCGAGCTGTCGTGCAAGGGCGGCAATCTCACGCTGCTTCCCGTGAAGCATGCGCCGTTCCTGTTTTCCTGCCAGTGGTGTCGGTTGCGTCGGGATGCTCGGGCAGCGCTCGAAAGTGACGACTGCGAGCTGGCCTTGGACGTGCTGGAGCGGGCCGGGCTGTCGGATGCCGGGCTGTCGGATGCCGAGCACAAGGGGGCCGCGTGAAGGGGGGCGTACTGGTGCTGTGTCGGGAGCCCGACGGCAAAGCCGTGGCCAAGCGCGTGCTGTCGGTACGCGAGCAGTCTGTTGAGGTTACCGCCTACGGAGGAGTACCCGCTTGGTACATGCGCGACAACGTGTTCGGCATGGACGCGGCGCTGTTGACACAGCTGATGCGCGCCTATGCCGCCCGCGATACCGAGCAGCTGGCGGCGCTCTGGGAGCGGGCGGTGCCCTGGTCACCGAGCAAGGAGCGAGGGGAGCAATGAGCGGTAGGGGGGTGAAGGCGTTCATGCCGTTCTACGTGAGCGACTACCTCGCGGACACGATGGACCTGACGCTCCAAGAGCACGGTGCGTACACGCTGTTGCTCTGGAATCTCTGGGCAAAGGACGGAGCGATATCCGCCGATTCAGCGCGGTTGGCCCGCATGCTCGGCGTGTCTATTGAGGAGTGGGAGTCGTTGTGGCCCGGAATCTCCGGCTACTTCACGGAGATCGATGGCTGCCTGACGCATACCCGGATCACGAAAGAGCTTGAACGAGCCAAGGAGCTACGCCGGAAGCGTGCGGAGTACGGCAAGAAAGGCGCAGAGTCTCGATGGCAAAAGAACGGCGAAAATGATGGCAAAAGCTATGGCAAAAGCTATGGCAAAAGCTATGGCAAAAGCTATGGCAAAAGCTATGGCAAAGCCATGCATTTGCCAATGGCAAAAACATGCCAACCACCTTCACCTTCACCTTCACCTTCACAACCAGAACCAGAACCACCAAGTGGTGGTGGTCAGAAACCTCGGTGCTCGAATGCAGGGTCGGGGCGCGACCCGACCGCCGCCGCCACCACCACCGCCACCACCGCCACCACCGGCAAGCCACCGCCCGCCGGCCAGGGCGAGCACGACGAGGCGATGCTGGAAGTGCTGGCCGTCTTCAACGATCGCTTCTGCCGCACTGCGACTCCCGGCTCCGGCACCCGGTACCTGCAAGAGCGCTTTGAGGCCGGCGGCACGGTCCAGGAAGCGCTCGCGGTTATCGAGCACGTTGCCGTCTCGGGCCGGCACGTGGGCTCGCCGCAGGCCGTGTTCAACGCGGCAACCTGGAACGCCGTGCATCCGCCACCGAAGATCCAAACCGGCAGCGGGCCGGCCGCGCCCAGCGAGACGGACTGGGAGGCTGAGGCACTCCGCGTCAAGCGCGAGAAGCAGTGGCGTCGGCAGGCCAACGCGGCGCTCGATGCCGGACAGCAGCCCGACTGGGATGCCATCAAGGCGATCCGCCAAGAGGCCAACAAGCCGCCGTAGCCAGCCGCCAGACCGCATGCCAACCGCCCCCACGTGACGACCGCCACCGACCGGAAAACATGATCGAAACCGCAACCGGAACCACAAGCCCAGCGACGCAGCCAGTCTGCTCAGCGTGCAACGGGGTCGGCTGGGTGGAGAAGCCGCAAGATGGTATGGCGCGCTGCGCCTGCAAGCTGTCGCCGAAGGCCGTGCTAGCCTCCCGCGGCGTGCCGGCGCGGTTCCTGAGCTCGTCGTTTCAGACGTTCCAGCCAGGCGGCGGAAACACCGCCGATGCTCTGGCCGAGTGCCAGCAGTTCGTTGAACGCTTCGAGCCATCGGGGCGGGGCTTGCTGCTGTCCGGGCCGTCCGGCACGGGCAAGACACACTTGGCCGTCGCGACCCTCCGAGCGCTGCGATCCGCCCATGGCCTGCGCGGTCGTTTTGTGCGCGCAGCGCGCCTGATCCAAGAGCTCAAGGACGCCATCGAGGCTGAGGGCGTGCGTGTCGGCGACATGCTGGATCGCGTCGTCGGCGCCGACGTTCTGGTGCTCGATGACCTGGGGGCGATTCGCGAGACGGACTGGGCCGTGGAGCAGCTGGTGTACGTGCTCACACAGCGCTACGACGAGATGCGCGCGACGATCGTGACCACGAACCTGAATCAGCGAGATCGAGCCCGTCACGTCGGAGAGCGTGTCGCGGGACGGCTCAGCGAGACGTGCCAGGAGGTCGTGTTCGCAACGCCCGACTATCGAACGCTGGGGCAAGCCTGCGTGAAGGAGGCATCGTGAGCGAACGACCGAGCCTCGATCTCGCCGAGCTACCCGACGGCGAGCTGATCGAGCTTCTGCTGGATGCGAGCCACCGGCGCTTCACGGAATGGGAGCTGGAGGTCCTGGACTCGATTGCAACGAGGCAGAGACGGCGGCTGCACCCGAGCGAGCGGGCGCTGTGCGAAGTGCTCGTGGTGCGGATCGGGGCGAGTCTGAATCAGACAACGCGGAGGGCGTCGTGACAGTCAACGGGTACGAAATAGAGCCGGGTGCGGATCTTCGGGGAGCCGATCTCCGGGATGCCGTCCTCCGGGGAGCCAACCTCCAGGGAGCCAAGCTTAGGGATGCCGACCTCCAGTGTGCCGATCTGCGGGGAGCCGACCTGTCGGAAGCCAACCTTTGGGGAGCCAACCTCCGGGGAGCCGACCTTCAGGGAGCCAACCTCGGGGGAGCCTGCCTCCAGCTCGCCGGCCTGTCGAACAACACAGTTCTGCCAACGGGGCAGACGTGGCCGGAGTACTTGGCGGATCTGCCCGCGCTTCTGACGGCCGGCGGTAAGCGCCTACACGAGGTCGCCACGCCCGAGGTCTGGAGCTGCCATAGCTGGAAAAACTGTCCGATGCGTGTGGCCTTCGACGCCAAGTGCTTCGTCGACGTACCTGAGCCGTGGCGGGCTCAAGCGGAGCTGTTCGTCACCCTGTTCGACACCAATCTGATCCCGCTACCGGCGGTGCAACCGGCGGAGAAGGCATCATGAGCGACTCCACGCACCTGGACGCCACCGCTCCCGAGCTCAACTCCGCTACCGACACCGCCATGTCGGAACTCGCTGATCTGCATCAAGAGATCAACCGGGTGTTTGATGAGGTGGGGTTGATTATTGACGAGCGCGACGAAGCCATCCAACGCGCCAAGAAGGCCGAAGCGGCACTCGCGCGCGCCCTCGCTACCCAGCAGGAGAGCGTTAGCAAGTGACCGAGCCGGCACTATTTCGCAACCTGCGCGAGCGCCGCGTGCGTGGAAACTCGGACGACGCCTACGACCTCGTCATCGACGCCCTAGAGGCGGAACACGAAGCCCGCATGTCGCTCAGCTTCCGTTTCCGCCGGGGGCCTGGGGGAGAGGAGTACCTAGTCGTCTTCGACGAGGGATGGAGACAGGGCGAGAAGATCGCGGCGCACGTAGTCACCGCTACCAGTAAGTTCGAGGCTGCAGAGGTAGCTATCGAGAAATTGCGCCACGCCTACTACGAGTGGTTCAAGTGACCGAGCCGGCGCGCCTGTGGACGGCTGACGAAGCTGCGAAGTATCTGAGCGTCTGTCCAGAGACCGTGCGAACCAAGGCCAAGGCTGGTGAGATTCCATCCTGTAGGATCGGGCGACTACTCCGGTTCGATCGTGAACTGTTACGGAGGTGGGTGCATGACCAAAGCGTTCCATCCGGCGCCCGCCCCGTGTCGGGTCCGGGGCAAGACGATATGGGAGGTGGACTGCCGACCGTGGGCCGCGCTGATGAATCGCCTGGGCGAGCCGAAGCGTCGGAGGTTCAAGAGCGAGGAAGCCGCCCGCGATTGGTGTCAGGATCTGATCGTCGCTCGAAAGATGGGGCGAAAGATCGCATCCCAAGAGGTAGCGGTCTCTTCGTTCGTCGACCGCTTCCTTAGAGCATGCGACCGATCCGACAAGGCACCACTCACCGTCAAGCTGTACGGCGACGTGCTCATCAAGTCGTTCTCTCCGTTCATGCGAGAGGTCGGGTGCGACTACCTGGACCAAGTGTCGCCGCTGCAGATCGAGGAGTACCGCCAGCACCTCGCCTCCTTCTGCGCGCCGGCCACGGTCCGAACGTGGATGACGATCGTGCGCGCCGCCTTCACCTGGGGCGTGAAGCTCAACCTGTTCGACGCCAACCCGGTGAAGGGGCTTGTACCCAAGGCGGTGCCGAGCGACAAGCGCTCACTCACCGATGCGGAGCGCAAGCTGATCATCACGAAGGCACCGAGCCGGGACATCTGGCTGGCGTACCTACTCACCGGACTACGCGCTTCGGAGTTCGGCAATCTGCCGGTTGCGGCCGTGAAAGTGGTCCACGATTCCGCAGCGCATCTCGTGGTGAAGGGCAAGGGATCCAAGAAGCGCATCGTCTACCTCGAGGGGCAGGCTATCGAGCACTTCCGCAAGCTGGTGGCTACTGCTCAGGCTCGCGACGACGTGATGGTGGCGCCGTGTCGGACCAACACGCTGCAAGGTCGCTGGATCAAGGAGCGCGACGAGCTCGGGCTACCTCCCGACATCTCCATCCACACGTTTCGCCACACTTACGGCACGTACATGGCGCAGAGGGATCTGGTCGGAACGCAGCGAGCGATGGGGCATTCCAAGATCACGACGACAATGGGATACGTGCATCCGGACGACCGTCTGATACGCGAAACGTCGGCGCAGTGGAGCGCAGCATTGCACAGGGATAAACAAAGTGGTGGTACTAAATCGGTACCAGAATCTGAGAGAGTCAATGGTACCAATGGCAAAGGCTAAACCGTTGCTACACTTGCATCCGTGAGGTTTGCACTATCCCGCTGGATGATCCCGCTTGGCGTCGCGCTTCTTGTCGTCGCCGTCACCGGCTTGCCGGCCGTTGAGCAGTCGCATGTCCTGACCGCGTTGATCGGCGCCCTGCTACTGGCGGTGTCGGCGGGATGGTACTGGACCCTGGACGCCCGCGCGCAGCCCGAGCCGCTGGCACGCATGCGAGTCGCCGGCGTTGCCCTCGCCAGTCTCCTGCTGACGCTGCTGTACGTCTTGTTGGTTGCTGCGGTCGGCCTGCCGGCTGGCCTGGCGCGGTTTCTGTACGCACTGTGCCTGGGCGTGTCGGCGATCGCGCTCGTGGTGGCGCTCTCTGCGGCCATCGACCTGGCCCAGCTGACCCGGCTGCGCGCCGCGCGCTATCTCGCCGTCCTCGTCCTGGCGGGCGTGGCGTTCACGCTCGTAGCGACGGTTGCACGCGCTCACCCCGGCGCTGAGCCGAGCTCGTTCACTGATCCGACGTTGGCGCAGGCGTTGCTCGTTGTCTGCGCCGCGCTGCTCGGCTACATCGCGCCGACCGAGTGGGTACTGGTTCTGGACACCAGGCAACGGTTGGCGGTATTCGTCGGCTGGCTCGTTGCGCTGATGCCTCTGGCCGCTGCGACGGCGGTCGCGCGCCTGGTGCCGCTGGAGCATCAGCACCTGCTGGTCGCCTTCGTTCGGCTGGCGGCGCTGCTGTGCCTCGTCTACCTGGTGGTGCTGCTGGCGCGGGCAACGCTGGCGCTGCCGGGCGCCCGCGCCTTTGAGCGCAAGGTCCGTGAGCTGGACGCCATCTATGATTTCAACCTCACCGCTGGCTCGGCGTTCAACCCGCAAGAGCTCCAAGCCGTGGTGCTCGACTCGATGCTCGCCGTGGCCGAGCCCGACGTCGGCGCCGTGGTCGAGCCCGACCCCACCGGGCCGGGCTGCTCGTGCGTCCTCCTGCGCGCCGACAGTGGCGAGAAGCATGTCTATCGGTTCAACAGCCGCGCCCCGTGGGCTGCCCTGGCCGAGCGCTTTAGCGACCGTCGTCCCGTGGTGGTCGCCGATCATCGCAAGGCGCCTCCCGGAGTGCTGGAGCGGATCTGGGAGCCGGAGTCAGGGAGCTCGGTGGTCGTTCCGGTGATCACGCACGACGGAACGCCGCGCGCGGTGCTGATCGCTGGCCGCTTCGAGACCTACGGCTTTGACAGTGGAGAGGTACGCAGCCTCGCCGGCTTCGGCAACCAGGTGGCTCTGGCGATGGATCATGCGCG
Organism: Acidobacteriota bacterium; assembly: GCA_965248695.1. GTDB lineage: Bacteria > Acidobacteriota > UBA890 > UBA890 > WLXD01 > DASCOT01. The sequence continues at coordinate 26,237 of CBDFKD010000001.1, forward strand.
GCTGCTGCGCGACACGGTCGAGGCCGAGCGCCGCCAGCGCGAGCTCGAGATCGCGCGAGAGTTTCAACTCAATCTGCTGCCGGCGGAGGCGCCGGTGGTGGTCGGAATCGACATTGCCGCCCGCTCCGACCCGGCCACCGAGGTTGGTGGCGACTACTACGACTACCTGACGCTGCGAAACGGCAACCTCGGCATTGTGGTCGGCGACGTCTCTGGGCACGGGATGCGTGCCGGGTTACTGATGGCGATGGCCAAGAGCGCCATCTATACGCACGGGCAATCCGATGAGTCACCCACTGTGCTGATGGAGCGGCTCAACGAGACGCTGCTCCACATGTCCGCCGACAACCAGTTCATGACGATGGTGTTCGTCGAGCTGGACCGGAATCGGCGCTCGTATCGATATTCCAACGCCGGCCATCACTATCCGCTACATATCCGCAACGGTTCCGGCACGGTGGAAGAGCTGGAATCCAACGGTCTGCCACTCGGCATGTTGCCGCGTCCTCCGGGGCCCTTCATCGAGCGCGAATTGGGGCCAGGAGACGTTCTGGTTTTCTACTCCGACGGTGTTGTGGAGGCCGGCGATCAGGACGGAGAGATGTTCGGTGTCGAGCGACTCGGCGACTTGGTACTTGCGAATCGAGCCCGAGATGCGAAGACTGTTGTTGAGGCTGTCTTCCGCGCAGTCCACAAGTTCAGCGGGGACGAGCCCCTTGCAGACGACGCTACGATCGTTGTCGTTCGCGCGCTCCAAGACGAACCCCTGACGGAGGCAAGCAATGCCGACACGGCGGATGGCTAATCGCAGCTCCATCTCATTGGTGCTGACAGGCGCGGCGGCGATGGTCGCAGCGTTCGCTTTCGCGACAACCCCGGCCGCCGCTCAGGGTGTCGCAGGGCCGGCGGAGGGGGAGTCGATCGCTGACTGGACGATGCGCTGGCTGGACGGCCCGGTATCGCTGATCGCCACCGGTGACGAGCAGGAGACCTTCAGCGCCTTGAACACGACGCAGGAGCGCCTGCAGTTCATCCGGCTGTTCTGGGAGCGGCGCGACCCGGTCTTGCGGGGCCCGCGCAACGAGTATCTCGACGAGTTCGAGCGCCGACTGGCGTACGCAGTGGAGAACTTCGAGCCCCGGAGTGGGCCTGCCTGGGATACTCCCTTCGGTCAGATCGTCATGCATTTCGGTCCGCCGGATCGCACCCGTCGCGAGCTCTCGTACCCGGACGGCTTCTCCACCCGGCCGCCGATCCTGTGGGCCTACGACAAGAGGTACCCGGGCTTGGAACCGAACGAGATGATGCTGTTCGTCTATCGTTCCGGTCGATGGAAGCTGATGCCTCCCCAACCCATCGGCGTGACGGGTATTCCCGAAGAGATGCGGCGAGCCGAAGCGCGCTCGGTGCTTGTGGGAATGCCGACCGAGTACCGGCAGGCCATCGATTTGGCCATCGAGCGCTCGCTGGTCAACCCGGTCAACTACGAGGCGGCGATCAGCGATGTGCGCAGCGCGGTGATGCTTCCGGACGCCCAGATTCCTTTCGGGTGGTCGACGCGACAGGCGGCGGCCGACGGCGGCGACGTGGGCGTAGAGGTCGAGCTGACGTTCCGCCTCGATTCCCTCATCTTTCACCTCGTGGATGGCGAATTCACCACCGACATGGTCATCGACGCCCAGCTGCTGAGCGGCGACGAGCCCGAGGCGGTGGCGTCGGAGCGAGTGGTGATTACCATCCCGGAGGCGGACATGGAGGGACGTCGCGGCGAAACGGTTCAGCGCACGATCACGATGCAGACGGCGCCCGGCGAGTACACGCTCGAGCTGTTGCTGTTGGACCAGTTGCTCGGCTATCGGACGGTCTACAGGGAGGAGCTCCAGGTACGGTCGCCCTGAGGCTCGAGCCGATCGTCTTGGGCTTGCTGGATCTCCTGTAGCCGCTCCCAGTTGTCCTCCAGGAGCCGTAGCTCTTCGAGAAAATCTACGTCGATGCCAGCACCGCCGTGCGCCACCGGCACCAGCCGGGTGCCTTTCTCGGCCCGCAGCACACGGGCTCCGTGTCGCTCGATCCGACGCCGGCTGACGAGCATGGAGAGCGCGTAGCGCAAGGTGCGGCCGATGCGTCCGCGGATGCCGCCGCGTCGCCCGACCTTCTCCATCTCCTTGGCGACCGACAGAATCAGGGTGTCGACCAAGGCCGACGGTGCGCGGCCGCCGAGCCATGAAGCCACCAGACGCAGCAGACCGAGCAACGCGCCGAGCTGCTCTTGTTTGCGTACGCCGTACAGCTCGTCCAGTACACGCAGACGATGCAGTCGGGCCGGGATGGCGAGGTTCAGGCCGCTGGCGCGGCCGGACATCTCGCGCAGGTGAAGGCAGGTTCGACGAAAGAACGGCATGTACTCGGCGTAGGCCTCCTGCAGGGCGACACCGTGAAAATAGTCGGCCCTATCGACCTGAGGCCCGCAGCTGGCCAGGAAGTCGCGAACTGCCGCCGGGGTAGTGAGCGGATGATCACCGAACAGCACAAGCACCGGCTCATCGGGCTGCGGATCGATTCCCGTGTAGGCGAGCGACAGATTGGCCGCCAGGGTCGCGCCGGGACGCTGGATCAGCGGCTGGAATCCGTAACGAGCGGGAATTCGGCGCAACGAATGCTCCGGTGCCAGGATCCACACGCGCGACAGCCCGCACTCCTCCAGAGTGTCGAGCATGTACTCGATGACGAGTCTGCTGCGCAGCCGCAGGAACGCCTTGTTCTCCAGCGGAACCTCGGGCTCACCGCGTCCGAGCCGGTCCGCACGTCGGCGGCGCCGTCGATCGGAGACGGAATTCGAGCCCGCGAGCACGAGGACCTTGAGGTCGGAGTCGAACGGGGCGGGTAGGTCAACCATGGCGGCGATTATAGCGTTGGGGGCGACCGGCGCTCCGGGGATCTCCGCTGATCCCCAGCGCGCTACGGTGCCGTCGGTGTGACCGGAGCGCGCTGCGCCAGAACCTCGCGCGTGTACGACGGCGCCGCCTGGATCTCGCAGGCGGCGAAGCGCGACAGCATGAGGCGAATCTCGGCGTCGACCCAGTTGGTCGGCAACCGTCTGGGGACGGCCGCCGAGGTCACCTGCAGGCTCTGGCGGTCCACGACCTGGTATTGCCGCCGGGTGTCGAGCCGCCCGTCAGCGTCGAGGAAGACGGCGTGCATCAGGCCGGACTGGCGAAGCAGGCGGTGGCACTCACGGGCGAACTGCCGCGCCAGTACGAACGGCAGTCGCGAAAGCACGTTCCACGAGCAGATTGCCGAATAGCTACCGTCGTCGAACGGCAAGCGCTGTTGCCGTAGGGTGTCGCTCGAGAGCGTCATCGGCGTGACCTCGAGCTGTCCAAGGCGTCGGGTCTCGTGCGCGAACAGATCGTAGCAAGTGACGTCGAAACCTCGTTTGGCCCAGAACTGGATGTTGTCGTTGTTCGTGGGCCCGAGGTCGAGGATTCGCGCCGGCGGCGTCCAGGCGTCCAACCCGCCGGTCATGCGCCACAGGAGGTTCGAGGGATAGGAACGGTTGGGGAGAAGGTCGTCTCCCGAGCGTTCGGCGATATCCAAGGTGGCGGTCGCGAAGTCACGCGTACGAAGGTCGCGCGAGCCTTTCGTATCGGTGGAGTCGACCACCTTCAGCGGTCCGCCCGGCTCGATTCCGAGCGCCGGAAGTCGACGGTCAACGCCCGGTCGCTCAGCGCTCGGGCGGAACTGCCGTGTCCACACCGAAGAGGCCTTGCAGCGCGGCGACCTCATCCGGAAGCAGGCGGAACGACTCGTGTTGGCCGCCCAGCCACTCACTCAGGTCGAACGACTCGCGCATCAGACCCGCAACCGAATGGTCCAGCTTGTTGAGCAGGATGTGGACCATCTCGTGGGCTGCAGCGCGGGCGACGACGAGTGGCGCCAAGGCGGGCAGGTAGTCACCGCACTCAGGGGGTGCGAGCAACGCGATTGCCGGATCCGGTTCGACGCCGGCGGCTACCGCCTGCGCCCGCGCGCGTGTGGCCTCGCGACAGCGCAGCACGGCCTGCTGGCGAAACCACAGGGCCTGGCGGTAGAACACGAAGCAGTTGCGACCGACGCCTGCGTCGTCGTGTGGCGCCAGCCCGATGACGTTCGAGGGACCGTGGAACCATCGTGTCCCGTCCGACGCCAGGATCAGGAAGCGCAGCTCGCCCTGCCGGAGCCGGCGGCGTGGCGAATCGTTGAGCACCCAGCGCACGGTGACACCGGCCTGAGCACGGAACACTGCCTCGATCTCGGTCTGAATCGTCACCAACTCGTCGCGTGAGACCAGCTGGTGGTCGATGAGGTAGACGACCAGCTCGCCGTCGCTCTGCGGTTGAGGCCCGGCGCCGAGTGCCGCCGGCGCGCTGCCGATGAGCACGAATACCGCCAGAGTTCCGCAGACAGCCTTGGCGCGGAGTTTTCCTAGGTCTTTGAGCATGAGTTTCACGATCGCTGAACGGAAAGGTGACGAGCGCATGCCACTATATCATTCGTCGACTCTGGGACGCCGGAGTGGCACTCCGCCGGTCCGTGGCCTGGATCACGGGAGTATCCCAGAGCCCGCGGCCCGCTAGCCGACTACGGAAACGCCATCCGGCTCCCAGACGAGCTTGTGGTCGCCGCGGATGCCGTTGTGGATGGCGCCCTCGATGATCTCCACACCCTTGCCCTGAACGAGTGCCTGCAGGGCGCCTGGATCGGCGACGGAGTTCTCGCTGAGAACACCGCGCGAGATTTCGAGGCGCAGGGCGAACCCGACGCCGTCGTCGCCAACGACATGGAAGGCGCATAGCGCCTCGTCGTGCTTGGCGCCCTCGCCGGGCGGGTCCCAGTCCGGGAGGTCGAGACGGATGCGAAACGTCTGCTGTGTCGCGCCGTCTACGAAGATCCACGGTAGCCGCGGTGGCTTCTTCAACGTGGGGTGTCCTCCGAGGGAGCGATCCCGCGTCGCCTCGCGCAGCCTGCCGACGCCGGGTATCGGTTGGGGCGCGAGCCTACACCATCACCATGCCGGGGGTGGCCTTCAAGCGGCTCGGATCAGCCGCACGATGGCGCTTACCGTCGGGCGTTTGCCGGACATGAGCAAGGTGAACCGGAACATCTTCGCCGTCAGCCAGACCAGTGCCATGGTTGCGGCCAGCAGTAGCAGAATGCCGAGCCAGATCTCCCACGTCGGGGGTGGCAGGACGTTGATTCGCGCCAGCATCACCAGCGGCGTCGCGGGCGGGAACAGCGAGATCAGACGGGTGATCGTGGCGGTCGGATTGGTGATCGCGTAGAACACGAACATCAAGCTGAACACCATCGGCATTACCAGCGGAAACGCGATCTGCTGAAGCTCTTCCGACGAGGTGCAAGTCGAGGCAGCCGCCGCGTAGATGACCGAGTAGAACGTGTAGCCGAGCAAGTACAGGATGGCGAAGTAGAACATCAGCGACGGATCGAAGAATTCCAACAGGTCGGTGCCCTGCATCGCCGCGCCCATCGCCAGAGCGGGAAGGACCACCAGCCCGACGACCATCGCCAACAGGGCCCAGATGGCCAGTTGAAGAAGGCTTGCGGCGAGCACGCCGAGGATCTTGCCGGAGATGAACTCGGTCGACGTCACGGCGCCGAGTATGAGCTCTATCAGCCGCGTAGATTTCTCTTCGATGATCGAATTGCCCATTTGCTGGCCGCCGATCAGAACGGTCATGTACAGCAGCATCGCCAGCATGAACGTGCTGACGTAGGCACGCGCGAAGCCGCCTTCCTCCTCGCCGTCAGCGGACACTGTGATCGCCTCGAGATCCCACGCAATCAGCGCGTTGATGCGGTCCGATTGCAGGCCGCTGCCCTGCAGGTAGTCCTCCAATGCGACCCGGCGAACCGCGCGTTCGAGCCTGCTGCTGACCACGAGGTTGCCCGTCTCCCGCGCGTAGTAGCGGCCCCGGAGGCCGAGCTCCTCGTCGGGCTCCAAAAGCAGATAGCCGTCGAGAGTCTCGTCAACGATCTGTTGTTGGAGCGACGTGGTGGCATCCGTGATTTCGGATGCTGCGAGCGAGCGCACCGCGGTGACCTCGAGGGTGAAGTCGTCGATCTCGGCGAGACGATCAGCGATCTGCGAACCGCTACCGGTACCGACGTCGACGACGGCAATGCGGAGCTCCTCGATGTCGGCCCGCTGCAGCAGGCTGGGAATGAAAACCCACATCGACATGAATACCGGAACCAGCAGGGTTCCGATTACGAACCACTTGTTGCGCACCTTGGCGATGAACTCCCGCCGAGCAATATTGAATACCTGCGTCACGCTCATGACGCTCCCGCCTCGCTCACCAGCTCACCCTCCTCGGTGAGCACCAACTGCGGGTCCCCCTCGGCGCGGTGTCCCACCTTGTCGAGGAAGATCTCCTCCATGGACGGCTGCTCGGCACTGAACGAGCTCAGCTGGACACGCTCCAGCAGCGCGCCCAACAGAACCTGTGTGTCGGCTCCGGGTTCCAGCTCCAACCGCGCTGACCGCCCGGAATCATTGATCTTCGCCACGCCGGGCAATCCGTTCAGCCCGTCGCCCGATCCGTCGTACTGGATGGCCAGCGTGTTGCGGCCGTGCGCTGCGCGCACGTCGCTGAGCGCGCCGTTGAGCACCAAGTCGCCGCGATGAATCAGCCCGACGAAATTGCACATTGCTTCGACCTGCTCCATGCGGTGCGACGACAGGATCACGGTGCAGCCGCGCTCGTTCTGTTCCAGGATCAGCTCCTTTAGCAGCCGCGTGTTGATCGGATCGAGCCCGGTGAACGGCTCATCGAGGACGACCAGCTCGGGCTCGTGAATCACCGCCGCGGCGAACTGCACCTTCTGCTGCATCCCCTTGGAGAGCTCGTTGGTGGCCGACTTGGTGCGATCCCCGAGCTCGAGCCGTTCGAGCCACGCCGTAGCCCGGCGGGTTGCCTCGGCGTGGCTCAGGCCACGGATGGTTCCCAGGAATGAGAGTTGCTCGAGCACCTGCATCTTGGGGTACAGGCCGCGCTCCTCCGGCAGGTAGCCGACGCGAGCCCGAATCTCCAGCGGGTCCTTGGATCCGAGCAGTCGGACCTCGCCGCGGTCGGGCAGATAGATGCCCAGACAGGTACGGATCGTGGTCGTCTTGCCGGAACCGTTCGGACCCATGAGGCCGAAAATGCAGCCGGTCGGCACCTCCAGGTCAAGCGAGTTGACGGCGACGACGCCGTCGAACTCCTTCACCAGGCCAGTCGTCCGAAGTGCGGGCTGCTCAGTCATGGGTCGACGGTAGCCTCGGGGCCTTGCCCCCACAAGCCGCCTCCGCTCGGGCGGCGGCGCAGACCACTGGACGGTTCGCCGCCGCCGCTGAGCGGTAGATGCAACAAAGGCCGGGAATGTCGCCGACATCCCCGGCCAAGGTCACGCCGAAAAGAGCTCAGCCGCTGGCTTGCGCCCGCCGACGGTCGACCTCATCCCAGTTGACGACGTTCCAGAATGCGCCGATGTAGTCGGGGCGCCGATTCTGGTAGTTCAGGTAATAGGCATGCTCCCAGACGTCCAGCCCGAGGATAGGCGTGTGCCCCTGCATGTGCGGGGAGTCCTGGTTGGCGGTCGAGTAGCACTGCAGGGCGCCATCGCCGTCGACGACTAGCCATGCCCAGCCGCTACCGAAGCGGGTGGCGCCGGCCTTCGAGAAGGCGTCCTTGGAGGCGTCGAAGCTTCCGAACGCGGCGTCGATCGCCGCAGCGAGATCTCCGCCCGGCGCGCCGCCTGCGTCCGCTGACATGATCGACCAGAACAGTGAGTGGTTGGCGTGGCCGCCACCGTGATTGCGCACCGCGCCACGGATGCCCTCGGGCACCGAGTCGATACCGCCGAGCAGGTCGGGAAGGCTCTTTCCCTGGAGGTCGTCATGGCCGTCCAGTGCGCCATTCAGTCCGGCGACGTAGGCGGCATGGTGCTTGTCGTGGTGAATCTCCATCGTGCGCGCGTCGATATGCGGCTCGAGCGCATCGAAGGCGTATGCGAGATCGGGAACTTCATGGGCCATCGAAGGGTCCTCCATCGGATAATCGCGTGGGGCCGGCGCCGCGGGTCAGCTGATCCATCGAGCTCCCGCTCCACGGCAGCAAGGCTTGCCGGCGCCGTTGTCTGACGCCGGCACGGTTACGGGAGCCGCGACGGCATCCTCTCATATCCTCGCCGCGACGGCGATCAGCGCTGGCGAGATGCTGCCCGGGCGGCGCTGAACTCGGATCCCTCCGACCACGCTGGCCAGTCGGCGCCCTCGCTTAGCTCGAAGCCGGCGGCGAAGAGCGCGCGCAGATCTGCCTCAGCTCCGGCTAGATTCCAGGTCGCGTCGAACTCGTCGCTGGGGCGATGGTAGTGGAGCGAGTTGTACTGTCGGCGGACGAGATCGGAGTAGTCGTCGGGGCGTCCGATAAAACGGACGCCGGCATCGGTGTACAGCGCCGGTATGCCGATCTTGGCCAAGGGAAAGTGGTCGGATCGATAGTAAAAGCCCTTGTCCGGCTCAGGATCGGGGCTGAGCGTTCGGCCCACGGGCTCGATGGCGCGAAGCAAGACATCGTCGAGCTGCGAGTTCCCGAGGCCGACCACCGTGATGTCCTCGGTCTGGCCCCAGATATTGAGGCCGTCGATATTGATCGCCGCCACCGTAGCGCCCGGCGCCACCAGCGGATTGGCAGCGTAGTACGCCGAACCGAGAAGGCCCTTCTCTTCCAGCGTCGTTGCAACGAACAGATGCGAGCGGCGCGTGGGTTGCTCGAGCGACGCGTAGGCCTCGGCGATCTCGAGCAGGCCGGCGACGCCGGTGGCGTTGTCGAGCGCGCCGTTGTAGATGCCGTCGCCCTCGATTCCTGGATCCTCTCCGAGGTGATCCCAGTGGGCCGTCCACAGGATGTACTCGTTGGCGGCGTCTTCGTCGCGTCCGCGCAGCTGGCCGACGACGTTGTACGAGGAGATTCGGCGCAGGTTGTTGTCGATGTGCACCGTCATCGCGGCGCCGAGGTCCACGGGCTCGAAATCGGGGCTCGCAGCGTCGGCAATTGACTCGGCAAGGATGAGCCCGGCGGCGGTGAATAGCTCGTCGGCGGTACGCTGCGAGACCCAGCCTTCGAAGCGAACCGGGGCTGGCTGATCGGTTGGCGCCGGCAGGCTGAACTGTGGCCCGGTCCAGGAACTGCGAACCACGTCCCAGCCGTAGCCCGCCGCGTCGGTCTCGTGCACGATGAGCACGCCGGCGGCCCCCTGCCGCGCCGCTTCCTCGTACTTGTACGTCCAGCGGCCATAGTAGGTCATCGCGTCGTCACCGAACTTCCCGGGCACCGGCGGGTCGTTGACTAGCAGCACGACGATGGCACCGCGCAGGTCGCGCTTGTAGTCGTTCCAGTCCTCTTCGGGCGCCACCACGCCGTATCCGGCGAAGATCAGCGGGGCGGTGACATCGATTGCCGGCTCCTCGTGACGCGTCCACGCGACGAAGTCGTCGCCGTAGGCCAGGTCGTCCAGCTGGCCGCGCTGGGCAGCTGCACGGCTCCGGGGGGCCCGAAGACGCGCAGTGGTGGGGTTAACCGTTATCTCGGCCACCGGAACCCGTTGTCGCCATGTAGCGGCGCCGTCCGCGCCAGGGTCGCCGAACGGCTCGACACCGATGCGCTCGAGCTCTCCTTGCAGGAAGCTGAGCGTGATGGGCTCGCCACGACCGGCGGGTCCGCGTCCGGCGAAGTCGTCGGAGGCCAGCGTCCGTGTGAGGCGGGCGACGTCGGCCGCGCTGATCGTCGCCGCGCCGCTATTGGCATCGGGGCCGGAGCACCCCGCCGTCAACAGCGCCACGACCATCGTCGCCGCGGCGACGGGCCGACGTTCCGAGCTCATCGAGTCGTCTTGGTCGCCGACACGTTGCTACCGGGCCGCATGTCGAACGTAACCGATAGCGACCGCGGCGGCCCGAGGAGTAGCACTGAGGTGCGCCCTACCTCCAGACGCTCATCGAGGAGGTTCTGGGCCCGAAGCCCTAGCGTCAGCTGATCGGAGAAATGCCAGTCGAACGCTGCATCGAGGCTGCTGCCGGAGGCCAGTGGGCGGAAGTTGAGGTCGTCCTCGAACTGCTCTCCGGTGAGGTGCAGGCCGACCAGCGCCCCCCATCGATTCTCGGTCCACGCCAGCGATCCGCGCAGACGATAGGTGGGCACCTGCGGCAGCCGGTTGCCAACCAGCGACACCAAGGGCTGTCCGGACACCACCAGATTCTCATCGATGCGTGTGCTGATCAGCGAGCTGACCACGTTGGCGGTAAACCCACCACGCTGCAGCGACGCGTCGATCTCCACCCCACGTACGGTTGCAGCGCCGAGGTTGAGGCGTTGGCGCAGAAGTAACGTGGGCGTGCTGCCGACGGTGGCATTGATCACCGCGTTGCGCAGCCGATTCCAGTAGCCGGTGATCCCAAGGCGGAATCGGCCTCCGGAGACCGCACTTCCCGACGACCAGTCGGCGCCGATCTCGGCGCCGGTGAGGCGCTCCTCGGTGAGCTCGTCGTTGGCGCGTGTGGAGACGTTGCCGACGCGGAACGCCCGATAGAGCTCGTTGAGAGTCGGAGCACGGAACGATCGATAGCCGGCGGCACGCAGTCGCCAGTCACCGGTAGGGCTGAAAACCACGCCAGCACGAGACGACAACGTCGATCGCGAGCGCGACGGATCGTCCGGATCGCGCGGGTTGTTATGCCAGCTGTCGCCGCGCAACGAGGCGTCGAGGTGCCACGAATCTCCGGCGCGCGCCTGTGCCGAGACGAACACCCCGCCAACGTTCTGCGTGCCCCCCGGATCGCGCGAGAACCCGGCTAGAAGCACGTCCTCGTTGCTCACTCCGCCGACCCGGCGCCAGTCCGCTCCGGCGCCGAGCACCAGGCCCTCACCGTACTGGCGCCAGGCATTGGCGGTGAGCCCGGTTTCCCAGGACGGTACTTCTTGATCTAGCACCGCCAGCTCGCGCGAGCGCGCCGCGATGACGGCGGAGAAACGGCTGTTGAACCGCTGCCGCCGCACGAACCCAGCTACCCGGTGTCCGTCGGTACCCGTGCCGCCGCTGTAGGACACGCTGAGGCCGAATGCGCGCGTCGAGTTTGTTTGTTCTGGCGTGCCGTTGTCGCGCGCCTCGTGGAACGCCTCGAGCCCCACGAGCAGTCCCGGCGCCAGATTGGCCCGTAGCATCGCCGTCTGATGGCTGGTCCCAACCTCCTGGTCCACCGCGCCGCGGTCGGCGTCGCTGACTGCGATGTAGCCGCCTGTGTCGAAGGCGTCCGCAGCCAGGATTAGGTTTTGCTTGGCGTTGCCAGCCGTCAGCGCGAAGCCGCCGCCGAAGGTTGACTGATTCCCGGCCCGACCATGGACCTGCACGCTCCCGCGACCAGCCCGCGGCGGACGGGACACGATCTGGAGCGTACCGGCCAGCGCCTGGTTGCCGAACGATCCCGAAGCTCCGCCGAGCACTATCTCGACGCGCTCGATGAGTAGCGTGGGCGTGCGGCTCCAGTACACCCAGCCGCCGAACGCATCGGTGTGCGGCAGGCCGTCGAACAGCACGAGTGCGCGACTCGTTCCGCTGGGAGACACGCCGCGAAGATTGAGTCCCTGTGACGTCGGGTGCGCGGCGCGCGCCGGGCTGCGTCTGAGAAGGCTGAACTGCGGCGCCCAGCGCAGCGCCTCGTCGAGCCCGAGCCCCGGGCGCCGGCGTAGTTCGTCGGCACTGACGATAGTGGCGTGTGCGGAGATCTCCTCCAGGTCGAAGGGCCGTCGCGTCGCGGTGACCGTGATGATCTGTTCGAGGCGCTGCTCCTGCGGTTCCTCCTGTGTCTGCGGTTCCTGCGCCGACGCTCGAGGTGCGGTCAAGGTCATGGCACCCGCCAGAAGGATGGCACCAGCGCTCACCGCTGGGCTTTTGCTCGTCATTGGATCGCCCTCGACGCGTTCGGGGAAATGAGTGCGGGTAGGGTAGCGAGATCGACATTGCCTCCGGAGAGGACGACGATCACGCGGCTACCTGGCTCTAAAGGTAACCGGCGCTCCAGCAGTGCCGCGACTGGTGCGGCGGCGGATGGCTCGATGAGCAGCTTCGCCCGCTCGATGACCAGGCCGAGGGCGGCGCCGATCTCGTCATCGGAAACCAACACGACCTGCTCGACGAACTGCTGCGCGGCGTCGAGGTTCAGATGCCCGACGAACGGCGGAGAGAGACCGTCGGCGATCGATTCCACATGGTCGAGCTGCACCGGCTCACCGGCAGCGAGGGCAGCGGTCATCGTCGCCGCGCCTTCTGGCTCGACGGCGAACAGGCGCATGCCCTTGTCAAGGCCGCCGTAGGCGACCCCCAGACCGCCGCACAGTCCGCCGCCGCCAACGCCACAGACGATCGCGTCCGCGTCGGGCATCTGCGCTTCGATCTCCAGGCCGAGTGTGCCGTGACCGGCGATCAGCATCGGATCATCGAACGGGTGCAGCAAAGTGAGCCCGCGCGACAGGCGCAGCTCCTCGAGCTTCTCGAAGGCCGCGTGCACGTCGCCGTGCAGCACCACCTCGGCGCCGTAGTCGCGGGTTGCCGCGACCTTGCTGGCCACCGCGTTCTCCGGCATGACGAGTACCGCGTGGACACCGGCGGTGCGCGCCGCGAAGGCTACCCCCTGGGCATTGTTGCCTGCCGAGATCGTGATCACCCCGGCGTCGCGCTGCTCCTGCGACAGCGTCGCGATGCGGTTCAGCGCCCCGCGTGGCTTGAACGAACCCGTCTTTTGCAGGCACTCGCACTTGAGCCAGACTTCCAGACCAGTGCGCTCCGACAGGGTGCGCGACGACAGCAGCGGGGTGCGATGCAGGTGCGGCGTCACCCGTGGTACGGCGGCGCGGACATCGTCGATTCCCGGCAGCTGCAGATTCCCCATGGGGCGGCACACTAGCAGGTCGCTGCACGATACGTTCCGTCACCGTATACTGGCCGCGGCCCGGCGCATCCTGGTGCGCCTCTTGGCCCGAGCGACTCCGGAGCTAGGCGATGCTGAGCGACTTTCTACACGCACTGCGGCGCGGCCGCTTCGACCAGCTGCGCTACTTCCGCCACACTCACTCGCCGCTGTCTCCATGGCGCGCCACGATCAACGAGGTCGTGCGGGCTGCGGCGCAGGAGGCGGAACGGTACGGCATCCGCGCCGGGGTCGATCGCCGCCGGGCGTATCAAGTGGCGCGCATGGTGGTTTCCAACCGCCATGGCGAGCATCTGTCGGATCAGGTTCCGGATGCGTACCTGGCGTACTCGCCACCGTCCGCGGCCACTTTCCACAACGGCAAGCGGAGCTACCCAGCGCCGCAACAGCGTCGGCGCGAGTTCCTCGCCCATCCACAGACACTGGCTTATATGTATACGCCGCCCAAGCTGTCGCGGCTCGGGCTGGGCGGATCGATGGCGGGTGGCGTGGCGGTGATCGAGCCCGGCGACGAGGCCGGGATAGCCTCCAAGACCGTCATGGCCCGGCTTCAGAAGCTCGGCGCCGGCAAGGCACCGCCGTCCGATTTGGGCGCCTACGCCGATGTCCTGTTGAAGTTGCACGCTGGCCTGCCGGTCGAGGCGCCCGCCGACGATCCCGAGGAGCCGCAGGAACAGGCCGCCTGACGCACGGGTAGAACGCACGCGAATGTCGGCCTCACAGGTCGAGCACACGGACGCGTGCCTCCCGGGTCGGATGCACAAGAAAGGGCGACCGATCAGCGATCGGCCGCCCCTTGATGTCGAGATCCGAGCTCAGGGCTTGCGGAACTTGAGCACGTAGCGGTCGGTCTTGTAGCGCCCGTCATCGAAACCGGACGTAGTGTGGTCGTCGTCCGGGTTGCGCAGGATGTCGGAGCTGCCGGCAAGCTCGAACCCGCCGGCGGTGAACTCGTCGATCACCGTTTGCTCGTTCAGCCGGTGGGTCTCCTCGTGCCAGCCCTCATGCGGCGTGGCAACCTCGACGATGCCGACGATGCCACCGGGCTTCATTGCTCCCAACAGCTGTCCCACGGTGGCCTGGCGACCGCCGCCGAACTGCTCGGCATCGTGGTAGTTGCGCACGGCGATCGCCACATCGAGGCTGCCCGCCGGAACGTCGGCAATCCCGTTGACGACCTGGACGTTTCCGAGCCCGTCGCTGGCGACGCGCTCATTGATGGCGTCGAGCGTCGCGAACTGCCCGTCGGCATAGAACTCCATCACCGCGTATACAGTACCGGCGTCACCCATGAGTCGGGACAGCAGGTGCGTGTTGTATCCGCCGCCGGGCCACACGTCGGCCACGGTCGTTCCCGGCTCGACGCCGAAGAACTCGTACACTTCGAGCGCCTTGCGATACTCGTCCTGGGCGACCTCTTCCTCGGGCCGGGCTGCGTCAGCCAGCACGCCGCGGTCGAGTCCGGGGGGCATCTCCTCGGCCGGCTCCTCGGCCGCTGGTGCCTCCGCGGTCTCTTCGGCTGCGCCGCAACCGATGGCGCCAACCGCGACGATCAGCACGAACGCCAGTGTCCAAGGCCAGGTTCGTCTCTGCATCCTGTGGCTCTCCCTGTTTGAGGCGGCTATGGACCGCGAGTCGTGACCCATCCACGACTCCGCGGAGCAGGACCGCCGAGGCAACCGGCTAGTTGGCCGGCTTGCGGTATTTGTGAACGAAACGGTGCACGTAATAGCGGTGGATCGGGGCGTCGGCTTCCTCGCCTCGCTCGCCCGCGCGCTCGCGCCCATCGAAATCGTACGTGTCGTCGGGGTTCAAAAGCACGTCCGACGCCTCGACGAACTCGAATCCGGCCGAGGTGATCTCTTCGCGCGACAGGTCGTCATTGATGCGATGGACCGGCTCGTCGCGCTCGTCGGTCTTGTTCGTGTAGGCATCGACGACAGCGAAGATCCCGCCGGGCTTGAGCACGCGCATGAAGGCCGGTAGGGCGGCCAGTCGGTCCGGAGCCTCGCCGAGGTCGTGGTAGTTGCGCACTGTCAGCAGTACGTCGAGCGAGTTCTCCGCCACCTCGGTCGGGTCGGCGACAACCTCGAGGTTGCTGAAGCCGAAAGGATCCAGCCGTCCGGCGAAGCGCTCGCGGCTCCGTGCCACGCGCTCCGGATCGGCAGGTGCGGGCCCCAGAATCGCCACCACGCTTCCGGTGTCGCCGACGAGCTGGGTCACGATCGCGGTGTTGTATCCGCCGCCTGGCCACAGATCGCCAACCGCGACGCCCTCTTCGATGCCGAAGAACTCGTAGACCTCGAGCGGCTTGAAGCCGGCATCGCGGTAGTGATCGTCTTCGCTGCGCGCCGGATGATCGAGCGCCGATACGGCAACGGGCTCTGGGGCAGCAGCGGCCGGTTCAGCGGGGGGCTCGCTGCCACCGCCACATCCGACGGCGAACATACCGACTGCGAGAAGGCTCACGGCAACGGAACAGGACTGGCGCATCGTTACTCTCCTTGAGGGGGGACTCCGTAACTCGTTTCGCGGCGTCGGCGGTGCGCTCGGGGCGGCCAGCCAGTTCTGACCAGCTGATCTTGCACTGCGCCGGTTTCGGATTCGCGCCCGCCTAGGATAGTCGCCGACCTCGGGCAGCGATAGGCCGACCGCGCAGGCGCATTGTCCGCCCGGCCACTAGAGTATCGGGCACGGGTTCCGGTCAACTGCGAGGGGGTGGGGGAGATGGCAAAGGTCGCGGTAGCGATGGTGAAGGCGCTCAACGCCCAGGTGGCGCGGGAGCTGCAGGCGAGCCACAACTACCTCGCCATGGCGGTGTACCTGGAGGGCCGGAGCCTGGAGCACCTGGCGGCGTTCTTCATACGCCAGGCCGACGAGGAGCGCGTCCACGCGATGAAGCTCGTAGCGTATCTCCAGGAGGTCGGTCAGGCCCCGGTCGTCCCGGCACTGAAGCGCCCGAAGGCCCGCTATTCCTCGGTCAGCGATGTGTTCAAGACATCGCTCAAACAGGAACAAGCGGTCACCAGGGCGATCCACGAGCTCGTTGATTCGGCTCAGCGGAGCAAGGACTACGCTACATTCCAGTTCCTGCAATGGTTCGTTACCGAGCAGGTCGAAGAAGAGGCGTCGTTTGGCAAGCTGATCGACGTGATCGAGATGTCGCAGAACGTCCTGCAAGTGGAGCATTACGTGCGCCACATGATGGGCGGGCCGGCGGAGTCGGGCGGCGATTCGTCAGACGGCTAGTCCGCGACGCTATCTCTCTGGTTCGCGCCGCCACGTGCGCTGGCCCAGGCCGCCAGTCCGGGAAGCAGCGCGATCAGCAGCGTGATTGGCGAAACCAGGAACGAGATCGCCGCCGCCGGGGCATGCCCCATGAGCCCGAGCCAGGTTGCCGCGTAGGCAAAGCCACCCTGCTCCACGCCGATGCCGGCGGCCGAGATCGGCAGCCGTGCCACCAGATAGACGATCGGCACGACGGCCGCCATCTCGACCATGGTGGTTGGCACATCGAGCGCCGCCGCTGCTGCCAGATAGGTAGCGATCGGGAAGAGTCCCTCCAGCAAGGTCAGTAGCAGGAATACCCAGATCTCACGCGGGTGATCCCGCCAGCTGGCGTACTCGCCGGCCAGCGCCCCGAGTTTCCCGGGCAGCCCGGGGCGCTGCCCGAGTCGGGCGTGTGCGCCGGCTGCGATCCTGAAGGACAGCGGCAGGCTCAGGCTGAGCACCAGCACCGCAGCGGCCGCCGATACCATCAAGGTCGAGCCCTCGATCGGTACCTGCATTTGAAGCGCCAGGATGAGCCCCACGCTGAAGGCGCAGAACACCGCCTGCGCCAGAGCGCCCAGGGCCCGCTCCAGTGCGATGGAAGCGATCAGCGTATCCGTGCGAACCGGACCGTCGCGCATGACGCCGATGCGCACGACGTCCGCACCGACCGTCATGGGCAAGAAGATGCTCGCGAACGAAGACACGTAGTAGGCGCGCGTGGCCTCGCCGAGACCCACGTCGACACCCTTTGCGAGCAGCAACCGGCGCCACTTGTAGGCCATCAGCAGCCGATCGCCGGTGTGCAGCAGCACGACGACGGCGGCGCCCGCCAGCGACACTCGCCCGAGGTTGGCGGCCACCTCGCCGAGCCCGGCACGCCACAGCACCAAGGCCACCAGGCCAAAACTCACGGCCATGCGCACCGCGAGCTGGAGACGTCGCGGACTCCGGCTCATGCTTTCTGTTGCTCCGGCGCTAGCGTCCGCATACGCTCCCACCCCCTGAGGTCGCTCGGCACCAATCCTACCGGAATGACCCGATCAGCCCAGTTCGCTCGGAGACAACCCGGAGATGACCGGACTTCCCCTGCCGGCGTACATCCGGGCCGTTGCGTTACGGACGAATGTGCGACGCGATTGCGTCACGATGCTCCTTCGGAATGCGGCTTCAGGAGAACGTCGCCCGCCAGCGCTCCGGTGTGGCGACCCTCATCGATCGAGATCACCCCGTTCACCAGCACGAGCTTCACGCCGGTGGCGTACTGGTGAGCGTCGGCGTACGTGGCGTGGTCGGAGATTGTTGTGGCGTCGAAGACGACCACGTCCGCCTTGAAGCCCTCCAGCAGCAGGCCTCGGTCCTTCATGCCCAGAAACTGCGCCGGCAGCGAGGTCATCTTGCGCACGGCGTCGGGGAGGGTCAGCAGACCCTCGTCGCGAACGAAGCGACGCAGCACGATCGATTGACTGGCGTACGACCGCGGATGGGCGCGTACCGGTGGGGCGCCGTCGTTCACGGGGGCGAAGCCCTCGCCGTCGCTGCTGATCATCACCCAGTCCTGAGGGAGCGCGTGCTGCATGTCGTCGGGCGATTGCGATGCCGCAGCGTAAAGAATGTCTGGCTCGTCGAGGATCAGGTCGGCGACGATGTCGAAGCCATCCCTGCCTTGATCCTCCATCAGCTCGTCGATCGTCCTGTCGAGCAGTTCGGGGTGCTTCTCGGTGACCTTGATGCGGAAGTCATGCCACCCCCAGCGCGCTACCCAGCTGGGATCCGTCCGCCGGGGCTCATAGGTGGAGGCGCGAAGCCGGGCACGCATGGCGTCATCGCCAAGGGCGCGCTGTAACTCCGCCACGAACTGGCGCCGGATCGCGTCGCGTTCCTGCACCGAGACGTCGGCGCTGCGCTCGCTGCGCCGCATCCGGCGACGCAAGTCGGCCAGCGGAACCAGATCGGTGGGAACGTCGACCAGATCGGTGATGAAATCGATCGGAGCGCCCTGCAAGAAAGGGTATTGATCGGCGGTGATTGGCACACCGCGAGCCCGTGCCTCGTTGACCATGGCCACGACGCGGCGCATCTCGTCCCAGTTGTCGCGACCGGTGGCCTTCAGGTGAGTGATCTGCACCGGCACGCCGGTATCTTCGCCGATGCGGATGATCTCGTCGGCGGCCTCGAGGATGCTCCCCGCCTCGTCGCGCATGTGCGAGATATACACGCCGCCGAACTCCGCCACGGGCTCGCTGACCGCGACGACCTCCTCGGTGCTGACGTGGATATTGAGGCCGCCGTACTCGAGCCCGGTGCTGATGCCCCAGGCGCCCTCGCTCATTCCCTGGCTCACCAGCGACCTCATGCGGGCGATCTCTTCAGGGGTCGCGGGGCGCTGATCATCGTCGCCCATCACCTCGCGCCGGATGCGGTTGAACGGCGCCATCATGACGGCGTTGGCGCCGATTCCACCGGCCTCCCAGCGCGCCTTGGTCGCCGCGATTCGGAAGCTGCCCGAGCCGTCGCTTCCGGTGCGCACCGTGGTGACGCCCTGAATCAGGTAATTGAGGATGGCGTTGGCCTCGGTGCTCTCGAAGGCGTCGTCGACGTGAGTGTGCAGATCGATGAAGCCCGGTGCCACCACCATCCCGTCCGCATCGATCCTCCGGGAGGCACCGCGGCTCGAGAGGTTGCCAATCTCGGCGATCGTGTCGCCGCGGATACCGACGTCGGCGACGAACCACGGGTTGCCGGTGCCGTTGACGATGCGGCCGTTGATGATCAGCAGGTCGAAGTCGGCGGCCGGAATCTGCGCGCTGGCGGTCGGAGCGATCGAGGCGGCGACGACAGCCAGAACAAGTGTGCGAGATCTCATGGGTCGAGTTGCCGTCGCCGAGCGGCGTGTCGGCGCGTCGCCATGCCTCGGTGAGGTGGAGCGATGCCGTATAGGATGCCGGCAGCCGGAGGGAGGAATTCGCGCATGTCACTGCTGTCTGGCCGCATCGCGGCCCTGGGTACCGAGAACGCATTCAAGCTGGGTGTCGACATCCAGCGCTGCCTCGATCGTGGGATGGAGGTCATCAAGTTCAATCTGGGCGAGCCCGACTTCGACAGTGCCGAACACATCAACCGCGAGGCTATCGCACAGATCAATGCTGGAAATTCTCACTACTGCGACCCTGCCGGAATCCCGCGGTTTCGCGAGAGCATTGCACAGCACGTCTCGAGCAGTCGCGGGATCGAGGTCGATGCCGACCGCGTGGTGGTCACTTCGGGTGCCAAGCCGCCGATCAGCTACGCGTTTCAAACCTACGTCGACGCCGGCGACGAGGTTATCTACCCGAGCCCGGGGTTCCCGATCTACGAGTCGTGGGTCACGTACCTCGGCGCCGTGCCGGTGCCGTTGCAGCTGTCGGAGGAGGCGGGCTTCGCCTTCGACGCCGACGAGCTGGCGGCGCTGATCACCGAGCGTACCAAGCTGATCATCCTCTGCTCACCGTCGAACCCGACCGGAGGCGTGCTCTCCGACGAGGTCCTGGGTGAGATCGCAGCGGTGATTCGCGAGCGCTGCCGCCCGGAGGTCAGGATCTACACCGACGAGGTCTACGAGCACATCCTGTTCGACGGTGAGACACACCACAGCATTGCCTCCCACCCCGGGATGCCCGAGCGCACCGTCCTGGTAAGCGGCCACTCGAAAGGGTTCGCGATGACCGGATGGCGGCTGGGGTACGCGGTGTTGCCGACGGTCGAGGAGGCGGCGATCTTCAAGCAGCTCAACATCAACATCGTCTCCTGCGTGCCGGCGTTCATCCAGGAAGCCGGGCGCGAGGCGTATGAGAGCCCGGAGTCCGAGCGCACCGTGAGCGAGATGGTGCAGGCCTTCGAGAGACGCCGTGACTGGGTGGTCCCGGCTCTGGGTGACATCGACGGCATTCGCTGCCAGAATCCGAAGGGTGCCTTTTACGTGTTCCCGAACGTCGCCGGAGCCTGCGAGCGACTCGGGATTTTAGAGGCCCACGTGGCCATGGAGCCGCAGGCGCGGGCGCGCACGAGCCCCTCGGGGCTGCTGCAGATGTTCCTCCTGTATCGCCACGGCGTGGCGACGATGGATCGTCCATCCTTCGGCGCGATCGGTGCCGAGGGCCAGCACTTCCTGAGGCTGTCCATCGCCACCGGGATCGAGCAGATCAAGCGCGGTGTGGCGCGCATCGCCGAGGCGGTCGAGGATCCGCAGGGCTTCGCGAGATTCCTCGAGGAGGAGCGTCTGTGGGACTGAGTCGTGTTTTCCGACGCCGCCCGGGAGGAGCCGTGTGAGTGATTCGAGGATCTTCGTGACCCGCAAGATGCCCGACCCTGGGATGACGATCCTCGCCGACTCAGAAGCGGTGATCACTCTCGGCACGGAGGTCGAGGCGGAGGGCCTGAGCCGGGAAGAGCTGTACGAGGGCGTGCGCGGCTGTGATGTGCTCGTGTCGTTGCTCACCGAGCAGGTCGACCGCGACCTGATGATGGTCAACGAGGGCCTGCTCGGCGTTGCCAACATGGCGGTGGGCTTCAACAACATCGACATCGCCGCGGCCACCGAGCTGGGGATCCCGGTATCCAACACTCCGGGCGTTCTGACCGACACCACAGCGGATCTGGCGTGGGCGTTGTTGCTGGCGGTGGCGCGGCAAATCCCGCAGGCCCACGAGTACATGGTGCGGGGCGACTACAAGCTCTGGGGGCCGAACCTCTTCCTCGGCGGCGACGTAAGCCCGGGGGCGAGTGGCGGGCGCAAGGTGTTGGGCATCGTCGGGTATGGGCGCATCGGCGCCGCAGTGGCCAAGCGGGCGCTCGGGTTCGACATAGACGTGCTGGCATTCGATCCCTATGCCCGGAAGGCCATCGACGAATCGCAGTGGGCCAGCTGGGCCGACCTCGAAGAGCTCCTCGAGCGCAGCGACTTCGTCAGCCTGCATCCGCTGCTCACCGACGATACGCATCATCTGATCGGCGAGGCGGAGCTGCGCCGCATGAAGCCCACCGCCTATCTGGTCAACACCTCGCGAGGCCCGGTGGTGGACGAGGCGGCGCTCGTGTGCGCCCTCCGTGAGGGCTGGATTGCCGGCGCCGGACTCGATGTCTACGAGGACGAGCCGGCAATGGCGCCGGGCCTCGCCGAGCTGGACAACGCCGTGCTGCTTCCGCATATCGCCAGCGCCTCGCTCGACACGCGCGGCAAGATGAGCGCCATGGCGGCAACCAACGGGCTGGCGCATCTGCGCCGCGAGCGCGCTGCCAACCCGGTCAACCCCGAGGTCTACGGCACAGAGCCCTATCGCCGACGTACGGGCGCTGTTTGATCTCGCTGGCGTCGCCGAGTCATCCCCGCGATGGCCAACCGCGAACTTAGAGATCCGCGAGCGCAGCCATCCGGTCCAGGGCCAGACCGCGGCACCACATCCAGAACGCCCCGAATCCCAGCAACGAGACGGTTGGCGCTACCAGTCGGCCAACGTGCGGCAGACTCGATAGCAGTCCGAGCAAGAGCAGGCCGATCAACAGGGGCAAGGTCCGGGCCGCGGCCCCGCTCAGCTCGGCGCCCCGCAGCAAGCGCTCCCCGACAGTCGAACCGACGATGACCGGAGCGACGACGCCGACCATGGCGGCGACGACGATGGTCACCAGTCCTGCGGCCACCAGCCCGAGGCCGAGGGCCGGCCACAGCAGGCTCCACAGACCTGCCACGCCGAGGACGAGGCCAATCACTCCCGTCAGGAGCACCACCAGGAGCCCAGAGGCGATGACGCCGACGGCTGCAATGGCCCCCTGACGCAGCACTCCCAAGGGTGAATGCTCGAGCTCGAGGCGCAGCCGGCGCGGCCACTCCGGGACAAGCCGAATCAGCAGCATCCCGGCGAGCATCAGCACAGCAACTCTCCTGGCTTGGCGGCCGAGGTCGACGCGGGACGCCTGAGCTGCCGCACCGTCGGTCGGAGTGCCTTCGTCGGCGTGAACGCTGCCGGCGATGCTTCCGGCGACGCTTCCGGGCAACGCCACTTCCGACGCCTCGACCACCGCGTTGCCGCCGATGTCGCCGGCCAGGCGTGCCTGGTACCCCGCCAGTAGCAGGTCGCCATCGATCCTGCTCCCGGTCTCGGCAACGAAACCGAAGCCACCGGCCAACACGGCGTCCCCGACCCGCGCTTCCGAGTTCAACGTGAGCATCCAGCCGGCGGCGCGAAGATCGTCGCCGACGGTGCCGTTGATGATCACCGACCCGCCGCAGGCGGTGAGGTCGCCGCCCACGGTGCCGTTGAGCGTGATCAGAGCCCCATGCGCCATGACGTCGCCGGTGACGGTTCCGTCGATGACGATGGTCGTGCCCAGCACGTAGAGATCGCCTTCGATCACTTCGCCGGCGCGCACTACCACGGTGTCTCCGATGCGGTGCTCGAGCGCCACGACAGGGTTCGGCGTGAGGGTCATGAGCACCGCTGCCGCCCCCTGCACGAGGCTCCGCAAAGCACCTCGACGGAGGCCCTGGCGGATCTTGTCGGCGCTCATTCGTCTTCACCTTCTGCAGCCATCGTCGCGTCGCCTTCGGCATTCGTCGTCGTGTCACCGTACCCCTGACCCAGCAGATCCTCGATGAACGCCGTCGCTGCATCCGGTCCACGGACAGCGAGTCGAATGGGGCCGCTCTCGGATTCGAACGACAGTTCGAACGTCAACGTCGGGCAACAACGGCGCTCCATGTCGATGAGACGAACAAGCTGGGGGAGTAGATCGACTGTCCTGTCGTCGCCGGGAAACTCGAGCACGTGGCCGTCATCCAGCTCGCGCAGGCGCCGCGTTCGTTGCAATAGCTCCAGGATCTGCTGCCGTCGCCGGGGTAGCTCCTTAGCGCTCAAGCTGCATACGGAACGCATCTCATCTGCCGCGGTCGGGTCCGTCGCCATCTCGCCTCCTGTTGCTGGCACGAATCGGGGCTCCCCGACCCGCCTGTCGTGGGATCGCTCGTCTGCAGGTGCTACGCTAGAACTTAAAGTCAACTTCAAGTCAAGAGGCTTGTGAGGGACCGTGCGATGAGCGTGATGAGAATCGGCGAGGTTGCCGAGAAGGCGGGCCTGCGGACCTCGGCGTTGCGATACTACGAGCGCGTCGGATTGTTGCCGGCGCCGATGCGGCAGAGCGGCCAGCGCCGTTACACGGAGGAGGTGTTGACGCGACTGGCGGGGATCAAGGTGGCGCAGCAGGCGGGCTTCTCCGTCGAGGAGATCAAGCAGCTGTTCTACGGCTTTCGGCAACACGCGGCACCGTCGGAGCGCTGGGCCGACCTGGCTCGCGCCAAGCTGCCGCAGATCGAGGCGCTGATGCTCCGTACCGAAGCGATGAAGGCGCTGCTGGAAAAAGGAATCCGCTGTGGCTGCAGCTGCCTCGACGAGTGCGACCTGATCGAGAACGAATCGTGAGCGCGGCGTCGACGGCGCGTGCGTTCGCAGTGGATGAGCAACACCAGAACGGTGAAGCCGTCTACGCTCGGGCCCCCGCGTACCGCTTGGCGGGTCTTGATTTTCGCCGTCGCGATAGTCGGCCTCCGCTGGTGATCTACGACCTCGAGGGCAACCCGGTACATCGGTTCGCCGAGGGCTATCACCGGGTATTCCAGCCGGTCTGGTCGCCCGACGGCCGGTCGATTGCCTACGCCGCGCGCCGGCGAGAGGGGGAGGGCGCCGAGATCTTCGTCGAGGGTGTCCTGACGTTGCCTGCCGGTGACGGATCGGCGGAGCCACGCTGGCCACCTGGCCTCAGTGCCCAAGAGAGGACTTGAACCTCCACGAGCCTAAGCTCACTAGGTCTGAACTTAGCTGGAGCGTCCTGATCAGGATTGCGGACCATTGTGAAATAGAGGGAATCGCTAGCAACGGCGCATGGTTGCGCGGCTTTGCCGAGTGCGCAGGTTTGCGAAGCAGTGTGAAGCGATGCAACGGCTGGTTGGTGCGACTCTTGCTGACAGGTCCCCAGGACTCACGAGTCTCAGCTCAAGGTTCATTGTGGAACATTGTTTCGCCACCCTGCCGGCCTCAGTAGCTCAGGCGAGAGCAGTTGGCTCGCAAGCCCCGGCGGCGGGCCGCTACGGCACGATCACGATTGCCTCGTTCGAGGGAACAACCTGAACGCCGCAATTGTTGCCGGGATAGATGCGAACGTGGTAGATGCCCGACCCAACTGAGTTTGCCACTAGCGTCGTGTTCGTCCTGCCGAGGTCGAGGTTGGGCACCAGGTTCGACAACCCCGGCCCAGAGCCCGCCCGTAAGAAGTACGTGGTGGGAGCGTTCCCGCCGCCGGGGTTATTCCAGGTCAGCGTCACAGTTGACCCGCTAACTGTGAAGGAAAGGCCCGTTACTGCACCTGGTGGGCCAGTACACGGTCCGGGGCCGCCTCCAACAACCAACAGCACTTCGTTCGACCGTCCACCTGTGCCCGCTGAGCTAGTGGCTCGCATAGCGAGGTAGGCCGTCAAAGGTTGCACGTTCTCGGCGATCAGCGGGTTTCCAAGCCCCACGTTCGAGACGAGGATGTCCGTGCCTCCTGAAAATGACCCTACTTCCAAGATGTAGGCGGTCGGTGTGTCACCGGAGGCGGGTGGGTTCCACGAGATTGTGACCGTCGAGCCGTCGGCTGACGCCGTCAGGTTCGATGGAGCGCCCGGAACGCTGTCTTCACCGCCACCACCACCGCTTCCGTTGCCCGATCGGAAGTTCGCCACAGTACCGGCAGTCTCCCCGATGACACGAGCGTTATTGGAAACGCCTTCAATGCCCGTGGGGCCTGCTTCCGATCCGGTGTAGGACACGTTCGGGTTCGAGAAGACGTTGAGCCGTTCACAGACAGCCGCGAACGTGTCTACACATAGGTTCCAATACGACATGACGGTTCGCCACGACTTAGCCGCCGATGGTCCGATGTGGACATGGCCCCGAGAGTCCTCGAGGTAAGCTCCGCCCCCCCCGTACGGGTCGTGTCCGGCTCCCAAGTTGTGCCCGATCTCGTGGACGAAACTAAGGTTCGACAAGCAATCGAAAGAGATCACGCTGGTCCCCCAGTAAGCCAAGGAGGGGGTGGCGAATCCGTAGAGCCAAGCGGATCCGCAGAAGCTGATTGAGTACGTGAGCATGGCGACGAGGTCTGCAGCGTACTGGTCCCGGACCCCGTCGATTGACCCCGACTCCGTGAGCCACTGCAAGTCTCTTCCTGTGGAGGATGATTCCGAGTAGTCGATCTCCTGGGTATTGGCCATAGTCAACCGAGCGGCTTGGCCACTGACGAGGAAGGCGCTGTTAGTCTGGGCAACCCCCAAATATGCGAGATTCTCAATTGCTGTCGTACCACCTGCGAGCCGACGTGCGTTCGGCGTGTACAGCACTAGGATCCTGATATCGTCGGCAGAGTCTTCGGTCGTTGGCGATGATCGCTTCGTTTCCGAGTTAGCTGTGCCGCTCGGAGGAACGGGGAGGTGCTCCGGTGGAAGCAGCGTCGGGTCAACCTCGAGAACCCGATGTTGCCCAGCCCGCCCCGGTCTGATGCTGAAGGTTCGTGGCGCGTCGCTGATCTCCGCCGTCAGCACCCCTTGGTGAACAACGAAGATGGCCTCCTGGTATGGCCGATCTGCAACGTAGCCGACCCAGACATATCGCCCGGATGCGTAGCGCTCGAAGCGAGAGAGGATCACGACAAGTGACGCGTCAGGAAACAGGTCGAGGCGAATCGTGGCTCCTGGGCGTGGATCTCTACGAGCCGTTGTGTCGCGACCCGGACCAGCTAGAACATCGAAGTTGACGCCAACACGGCGCTCGCGGACGACGTAGGGTTCCCGTGCCACCCGCGGCTGACTCACCGGTTCGAGTTCGACGAAGAGGCTCTCGGCAACTTCTTGCGCACTGCCGTGGCTAGCAGGCATGAGCAGCGCCGCGAGCGCAACCGCCGGCATCCCTAGGCTCGTCATCGATGGCCGCATCGATGTCTCTTGTCGGCGGGATGGCAGTCGCGCGCGGGGGGTATACGTCGCACATCTTCTCCGTACGGGCGCTCGTTAACCGGTTTCGGCGCCGTGTCGGCTGGTGGGTTGTGCGGCCCCCAACTCACCTGCCCATGTAAGTACGCTCAGGGAAGCGGTTTCGATTATCGGGGACAAGGGGGAGAAACGTAAAGCCTCAGCACGGGACCGGGTGACGCCCCATACGCTGCGGCATTCGTGGGCGACCACGCTGGCCGGACACGGAGTCGACCGGCACGACCTCAAGAGGTGGGGTGGGTGGACGCAAGACACCACTGTGAGTCGTTACGTCGACGAGGCGCGCACCGCGAAACGCCAGGTCAAGACGGTGCGGATCGACGAGATTCGATTCTTCGAGCCGACGCTGGAGGTGCTAGGCAGCGTCGCTCCCACAGATAACTTGGTGCGAATCTTGGTGCGACTCGGTCAGATCGGCTCGAAGGCCGTTTCCGGCGCGTGACGTAAACCCCCATGAACATCAAGTGCCCAAGAGAGGACTTGAACCTCCACGGGGTTGCCCCCACTAGGTCCTGAACCTAGCGCGTCTGCCAATTCCGCCACTTGGGCAATAGCGGGCGAGTATAGCAAGGGTGGAGCAGACCGTGGCGACATGCTGTCGAGCTCTGGTAGCTCAGCGCATCAGGGGCAGATCGGGCTCCACCGACGGACGTACGAGGACGCCGAGGTTGCGGGTGTCGCCGCTTCCTTCGGTGTCGAACATCGGTAGCGTCCCCTGCTCGGACCAGATGCTGAGCCGGTACAGCCAGCTGGGTCCCTCGATGTAACGCTGCGTTTCGTCGATCGGGAGAGTGAGCTCGATGGCGGTGCGTGGCTCGATGTGCCGCTCGATCACCTGGCTGCCGAAGCGCACCACGACTCGGTTGGGCAGCGAGCGATTGCGGATCCGGAGCGTGATGCTCTCGGCCGGAGCGGCGGTTCGCAGCACAACCTCGGCCTCGCGCCCTCCTTTGGTCCAGAATCCGCCGATGCCCGCCTCTGACAGATAGGTGTTGTCGTCGAGGAAGTAGGCGTGAAACATCGCCGGTCGCATCTGGCGCCGCGCTCGCGGGTTGGTGTTGAACGGCAGGTTGTGGAGAATCGTCAGCTCTACCGGGAACAGCGTGTACGGCATGCGTGTCGTGTGTGCCGCCGGTCGGAGCGAAGCGGTTACTGGGCTCAGCACGATCTGCGCCAGGCAGGCGCCCCAGACGACCCACGAGGCCGCCGAAGCGGTGACGCGTGAGGCGGCGGGCAGCAGGAAGAAGAGCACCGGGTAGACGTTGGCGAAGTAGCGGCTGCCGACGGTTCCGCCGCCGCCGATCCAGTTACCGCGCACGTAGAGCAGGATCGCCACAATCTCCAGAAGCCAGAACGCCGCCAGCAGGCCGCGCGGGCTAAACAGGCGCCGGCGGGGACTGACCAGGAACAGTCCCAGAGCCAGGACCGCGGGAAACATGTAGAGCACCATGCCGCCGTTGCGCCCGATCCAGACATAGACGACGTCGCGGGCGAACGTGTCGAGCGGCGGCAGCGCGGCCGCAAAGTCCGCCAGGTTGGTGGTCATGTCGATGCCGATCGAATCGAACGTCGCATCGGGACCCATGAAAGGGTACGAGGTGTTGACGTTGAACTGCCGGCGGTCCCCGCCCTGGTAGTTGGGGCTTCCGATCCACGCCCAGGTGACGGCGAACATCGCCACGATGACGCCGGCGCAAAGCGTGCCGCAGGCAAAGGCGCGGCCCCAGCGTCGTCGCGACAGTTGCCACAGCAACAGCGGGGCGATGAGCAGCAGGTTGGGTGGCTTCGAGAAGATCGCCAGACCGTAAACAACCGCTGCAGCATAGTCGGTCCACTCACCGTCAAGCAGCGAGCTGCCAGCCGTGCTGGCGGATCCGGTGCGCGCTTCCTTGTACAACCAAAGAAACGTCGCCAGGAACATCAGCGTGCAGTTGAACCACTCCGGCGTCATCCAGAAAAAGTAGAGGGTTACGACGGAGCCGAGGACGTACGTAACGGTGAACAGGCTGGCCGTCGCCGACGAGGATTCGCGGCGCGCATAGGCAAAGCCGGCGGCGAGCATCGCTGCCAGCAGCAGCGCGTGCAACACGAAGAAGCCGTTGTCGCCGAACAGTCGGACGAAGGGCGCAGCGACAAACGGGTAGATCCATGCCTTGGAGTAGTAGAGGTGCCCGTTGGCGGGATTGCGGACGAGGAAGATGCCCGACGGGCCGCCGCCGTAGCCGGCGGCGTAGACGCGCTCGAGGTCCTTGCGCTCGTAGCGGATATCGCCGTCGAACGCGAAGCTGTGGGCCATCGAATGGTAGACGGCCTCGTCGCTCCAGAAGATGCCCGTGTGGGTGCCGTTGGTCTTGTTGTCGGCGACGCGCAGGGTGGCGGCGTATCCCAGCGCGGCCAGTGATATGAGCACCAGGACCAGCGCTGGCAGGCGGCGTCCGAGCATGGTCGAGAGGGTACAACAGCCGGAGTCGGCGTGTTCCTGCGGCAGATGCTATGCTTCGAGCGTGGCCGTACGCTGACCGGTACCACGGGTTGCGGCCGCGCGAAGGGCCTTACGTTTCGCTCACCCACCCCGATCTCGGGGCGCGAACGGTATGGCGGCCCCGCGGCGCGACCACTCAATGCGCAGCATCGTAAAGGCGCAGCATCGCACCAGACACTCGCACGTGAACATACGATGAGACTGCGCGCACGAGACAACTGTCAGCATAGAGCTGTAAATGACCATCTCCACGTCTGCCGAGCCTACGCTCGACCCGACCCGTCTCCTTACTCACCTGCGCGATTCAGCGCGCGGCCCGGTGTCTCCCGACACCCTCGCCAGCGAGCTTGAGCTCGACGCCGAACACGCTGCCCAACTCCAGGATCTGCTCGACGAGCTCGTAGCAACCGGTGCGGTCGTCGAAACGCGCGGCCGCTACGGTGCGCCCGAGCGCATGAACCTGGTCGTCGGACGCCTGAGCGCCCACCCCGATGGGTTCGCGTTCGTCGTGCCCGCGGCGGCGACCGGCCAGGCGGATCTGTTCATACCCGGCCATCAACTGCGTGGTGCGCTCCACGGTGACCGTGTCATTGCTCGCTTCGAGCACCAGCGACGCAGCGGCAAACGAGAGGGCCGGGTGATTCGGGTGCTCGAGCGCTCGCGCACCAAGATCGTTGCCAAGCTCGAGGCCGCCGGTGGGCTCGCCTACGCACGGCCGATCGATCGACGCCTCGGCAACGAGATCGTCGTTCCGCCGGATGCTCTCGGTGAAGCCACCGATGGTCAGATCGTTGCCGTCGAGATCACCGAGTACCCCCACGGCCGTCGCAGCGCCGTTGGCAAGGTCGTAGAGGTGATCGGAGACGCCGCCGACGCGAAGGTCGACGTCGAGATCGTCATCCGTGAGTACGCCCTGCGCCACGAGTTCCCTGCCGAGGTGCTGCAGGAGGCGAGCAAAGTCGCTACCGAGGTGAGCGCCGAGGAAATCGAGGGCCGCCAGGACTTCCGGGCGTTGCCAGTCATCACGATCGACGGTGAGAACGCTCAGGATTTCGACGATGCGGTCTATGTGGAAGCGCAGCCGGACGGGACCTATCGGCTGCATGTCCACATCGCCGACGTGGCGCACTACGTGGCGCCGGACTCGTTGGTTGACGCTGAGGCACGCGAACGCGCGACCTCGGTGTACTTCCCCGACCGCGTCCTGCCGATGTTGCCGGAATCGCTTTCAAACGGGATCTGTTCGCTGAAACCCGATGTCGACCGGCTGGTGCAGTCGCTCGTCGTCGATATCGATCGCCAGGGCCGCACGGTGAACTACGAGTTCCACGACGGCGTCATCCATTCCGCTGCGCGCATGACCTACCGACAGGTGGCGACAATACTGGACGGCGACGAGAGCGCCCGAGAAGGGCAAGAGGCACACGTCGAGAACCTCGAGCGCATGCGCGATCTGGCGAAGATCCTCATGGACGCGCGTCGGCAGCGCGGCAGCATCGACTTCGACCTGCCGGAGCCCGAGCTCGTCATCAACCTCCGTGGCGAGACCGAGGACATCGTGCGCGCCGAACGAAACACGGCGCACCGGATCATCGAGGAGTTCATGATCCGGGCTAACGAAGTCGTCGCCAGCCACATGACATGGGAGGGCGTCGAGGGCTTGTACCGCGTGCATGAGGGCCCGGACGAGACGCGCGTGGACGCCTTACGCGATTTCCTGTCTGGCCTCGGCTACACGTTCGGCGGTGGACGTACACCCACCCCGCGCCACTTCAGCGAGCTGCTCGAACGGCTCGAGGGTCGTCCAGAAGAGCGCGTCGTGTCGATGCTGGTGCTACGCACGATGAAACGGGCGCAGTACCAGGTCGAGAACGACGGCCACTTCGGTCTGGCGTCGGAGCGTTACGCGCACTTCACCTCGCCCATTCGGCGATACCCCGACCTCACCGTGCACCGGGTATTGAAGCTCGAACGCGACGCCACCGCAGAGTCAGACACTGCGGCGACTCCGCCGATGGATCTCCAGAGCATCGCCACCGACTGCTCGACCCAGGAGCGTCGCGCCGAGGAGGCTGAACGCGAGTACTGCGCCTGGAAGAAGGTGCAGTTCATGTCCGACAAGCTCGGGGAGGTCTACGAGGGCCACATCGTCGGTGTGCAGGCCTTCGGTTTCTTCGTCGAGCTCGATCAAGTGTTGGTCGAGGGAATGGTGCCGGTTTCGACACTGAGCGACGATTACTACAAGTTCGACGAGGCCAAGCACAGCCTGCGTGGGGAGCGCGGCAGCCGTGTGCTGGCGCTCGGTGATCAGGTGCGCGTACGGGTCGCCAAGGTAGACCTGGAGCGCCGCCGGTTAGACTTCGCGCTCGAAGAAGGGCCGCTCGCCAAGACGGCGCCGGCGCCGGAGAAGCGACCCCGGCGTCGCGGTGGACGTCGCCGTGGCGGGCGTGGACGAGCGCAACCGCTAGCGGCAGACGCCCCACCCGAGGGCGAAGAGGGGCGGCAGCCCGCGCAGGGGGCCGAGAGCGAGGGTTCGGCGGCACCGTCGGATGGCTCGAAGCCACGTCGTCGTCGCGGACGTCGCGGTGGCCGGCGTCGCCGGCGCACCACAACGGCTTCGGGTGCCGAAGATGCGAGCGCCGGAAGCGCATCAGCGGCTAGTGACGCGGTCGATACGAAAGACGAGAAAGTGGCCAGCAAGCGCGGTAGCGGCGCCAGCGCCCAGCAGGGACGCGGTGGTCGCCGGCGCGGTGGCCGAGACTCCGATAGCGGCGCAGGGCGTGGGCGCAGCAAGTCGTCCGGGGATCGCAAGCGCTCCGCTGGCGACGAGGCCGGCGCGAAGTCGAGCTCCGAATCGCGCGGTCGCGGTGGGCGAGGTCGCGGGCGCAACGATCGACGTCCTGGTGGGCGCGGACGACGGCCCGAGGGTGCGATGCCGGCGCCGACACGTCCGGAGCCAACCGAGCAGACGACGAAGCCCAAGGAAGACGGCGCCGAGCGTCCGTCGGTCAACCCGTACCTTACCGATGTGGACTTCTAGGTTCTGCCGCATCGAATCCACGAGGGCCGGCCGGCGGGTCCACTAGAATCACCGTATGGGCAGCGTCGCCGGGGCAGCGTACGAGACCGTCATCGGGCTGGAGGTGCACGTCCACCTGCGCACCCGAACGAAGCTGTTCTGCGGCTGTGCGCCAGAGTTCGGAGACGCGCCGAACCTGCACACCTGTCCGGTGTGTCTGGGCCTCCCGGGGGCGCTTCCGGTCGTCAACGAGCGCGCCATACGGCTGTCCACCGTGGTCGCGGTGGCGCTCGGCTGTGAGATCGCCTCGCGTGCCGTCTTCGCGCGCAAGAATTACTTCTACCCGGACCTGCCGAAGGGATACCAGATCTCGCAGTACGACTTGCCGATCGGCACTGGCGGACAGCTTCGCTACCACAGCGAAGATGGCGCCGAGTGCACTCGTATCCACCGGGTTCACCTGGAGGAGGACGCCGGCAAGTCATCGCATGGCGGCAACGGCGCCGATGGGCAGACGCTGATCGATCTGAATCGCTGCGGGACACCGCTGCTGGAGATCGTCACCGAGCCCGACTTGGACAGCCCGCAACAGGCAAGCGATTTTCTCGCCGCGCTGCGCATCACGTTGCTGCACCTCGGTGTCACCGATGCCAACATGGAGGAGGGGAGCCTGCGGTGTGACGCCAACGTCTCGCTGCGACCGACCGGGCAGGCCGAGCTCAATCCGAAGACCGAGCTCAAGAACCTCAACTCGTTTCGGTTTCTCCGTCAGGCGCTGACGTTCGAGCAGCGGCGCCAGACGGCCCTGCTCGACGCCGGCGGCACGCTTCACACTGCTACCCGTCTCTGGGACGTGGAGAGTGGAGAGACGGTTCAGATGCGTTCGAAGGAGGAGGAGCACGACTATCGCTACTTCCCCGATCCTGACTTGGTGCCGTTGCAGATCGACGCGGCGGCGGTGGAAGCGGCGCAGCAACGTGTTCCGGAACTGCCCTTCGAGCGCGCCGAGCGTCTCGCGCGCTCGAGCGACCTACCCACCGACGATGCCCGGTGGCTGGTCGAGGACCCGGAGCGCGCCGGGTACTACGAGGCCGTAGTGGAGGCGGGCGCGGACGCCTCCGTGGCGAGCAACTGGATGCGTGGCGAGGTCGCTGCTTGGCTGCGACAGCACGACGTTGAGATCTCTGCCTTCCCGGTCGGTGCCGGCGCGCTCGCCGATCTGCTGGAGGCCATCAGCGACCGAACGATCTCGAATTCTGCCGCCAAGAAGGTCCTCGAGCGGATGGCGGCGACGGGAGCGGCGGCGCGTGAGATCATCGCGGCCGAGGCGCTCGAACAGGTGGGTGACCCGGCCGTGCTCCGGCCGATCATTGCCAGCGTGGTGAGCGCGCGGGAGGCCGAGGCTCGGGCGTACCGTGATGGCCGCCACCAGGTGCTGGGCGTTCTCATCGGAGAGGTCATGCGTGAGAGCCAGGGCCGAGCCGACCCTGCTCTGGTACGACGATTGCTCGAGGAGAAGCTGCAAGAATGATCCGCGCCTTCCACGTGACCAAACGCTACGGCAGCATCACTGCGCTACGCGACGTCAACGTGCAGATCCGCCCGGGCGAGTTCGTCTTTCTCACCGGCGCCAGCGGCGCCGGCAAAACAACCCTGTTGCGGTTGCTGTATCGAGCCGAGCTTCCGACCAGTGGTCAGCTACTGGTTGACGGCCGCAACGTCGCCAGCTTCAGCCGTCGCGAGGTGCCGCCGTTTCGCCGCCGCATCGGCCTGGTGTTCCAGGACGCGCGACTGATCGAGGACCGCAGCGCGCTGGAGAACGTCGGTTTCGTCGGCCGTGTGCTGGGCCTGTCGCGTGCCGAGGCCGGACGCCGCGCCGCCGAGCTGTTGAAGCTCACCGGGCTCGAGCACCGTGCCGACCTGTACCCGGCGCAGCTGTCCGCTGGTGAGCAGCAGCGCGTCGGCCTGTCGCGGGCCCTGATGTCGGCCCCCGTGCTGTTGTTGGCCGACGAGCCTACCGGCAACCTGGACCCGGATACGGCGATCGAGATGTTGCGCATCTTCAGAGCGATCAATCGTCGCGGAACGACCGTCGTGCTGGCAACACACGATCCCGACATGATCGCCGCCCTTGGCCGACGCACGTTGCTTATCGAGCAGGGGCGATTGCGGTCGCTCGATCGGCGTCACGCAGCGACAGGCTGAACGTGAACCTGCAGCACTACGTCGTGCTCTGCTCCGAGGAGGCCGCTCGCGGTCTGTGGTTCCACCGCAACTTGGTGGCGCCCGCCCTCGTGGTGATGATTGTCTCGCTGACGGTGTTGGGTGCGTTCGTGTTGGTGTCGGAGAACCTCAACGACGTGTTGACGACCTGGCGTGAGCGCGGCCAGCTGCAGGTGTTCCTGCAGCCCCAGTTGGCCGACGCGGATCGAGCCGGTATCGAGGCGGCGCTACGAGCCACACCGGCAGTCGAGGAGTTCCGATATATCAGCTCGGACGCTGCGGCCGAGCTGTTCCGTGCCGACTCCGCCGAGCTCGGGGAAGTCCTCGGCTTGCTGGAGGACAATCCGTTGCCGGCGTCCTACACCGTCACCATAGCGCCGGCGATGCGCAGCCAGCGGGTGCTGCAAGGACTCTCCGCTCAGCTCACCGAGCTGCCGGCGGTGGAAGGCGTGCAGTATGACCTGCAGATCATCGGTCGTCTCGAGCTTGGTGTTCGCGCGCTGCGGTTCATCGGAGTGCTGCTCGGCGGCACGGTCCTGATGGCAGCAGTAGTAACGACAGCGAACGTGATTCGCGTCCTCGTGTTCACCCGGCGGCGAGAGATCGAGACGATGCGCTTGGTGGGTGCCTCGGAGTCGATCGTCGTCGGTCGCTTCCTCGCCGAGGGTGCGTTGCAAGGCCTGATCGCCGGCGTCGTCTCGGTTCTGCTCCTGTACATTGTCTACAGCGTCGGGTTGGCGTACCTGGACCGCGAGGCACTGGGTTTCCTCGCCGCGCTGCCACTCCGCTTCCTCGGTGTTGCATGGATCTTGACGCTCGTGGTCGGCGGCGCCGCGACCGGCGTCGCAGGTTCGTGGCTGGCCTTCGGTCCGGGCGGCGTGCGGTCGGAGGTTTGAGGCGTCATGACGTCGACCTGCAGAGTCACCGGGGACTCGCGTCGGGTCCTGGACCTCGATCTGGTGCTCGACCAGGTGGCCGGCAACGCCCAGTCGAGCCTCGGCGGGTCGCGTGTGCGGGCCGTGCTGCCGGCCACCGAGCTCGACGAGGCCGAGCGTAGGCACGACGCGGTACAACAGGCGCGGGAGTTCGCTGCTGCCCACGGCCTCGTGGCGCTCGGCGCCGCGGTGCCGATCGATCGTGAGCTCGCGGCGGTGGCGACCTCCGGAGTCGTGCTGGAACCGAAGGCACTGCAGCAGGTGGCCGCCACGGCGCGCGTCTGCAACGAGTTGCGTCGGCGCTACCTCGTCGATCCCGACCGCTGGCCGGCGCTGGCGGCGCTCGTGCGGGAGGCACCGTCGCTCCGTCCGCTGTGCGACCAGATTGACCAGGTGGTCGATCAGGAAGGACAGATCCGCGACGATGCCTCACCGGAGCTGCAACGCATCCGGCGGCGAGCGCAGCGACTGCGCGCCGGATTGCGTACGCGGCTCGAGAAGATTGCCCGCGATCCGGACCTTGGCGAAGTTCTTCAGGACGCGCTGGTCACCGAGCGCGGCGGCCGCATGGTGGTACCGGTGCGCTCTGGCCAGCGCGACCGGATGCCCGGTGTCGTACACGACGCCTCGTCGTCGGGCCAGACGATCTTCGTGGAGCCCCTGGAGCTTGTCGACGACCAGAACCGGGTGGCGGAGCTGGTAGCCGCCGAGCGCGACGAGATCCGGCGGCTGCTGGCCGAGGCCAGCGCTCACGTCGGGGCGGCACGCGACGCGCTGGCGCTGGCGCAGTCAACCGTGGCCGATGCCGATGCTCTGCAGGCAACCGCCCGGTATGCCGAGGCCGAGGAGGCAGTGCGACCTCAGTGGGTCGCCGACGGTCTGAGGCTGCGTGGGGCGCGACACCCGTTGCTCGCATCGGAGAGCGTTGTTCCACTGGATCTGGAGGTGCCGTCAGGAGTGGGCGCGCTGATCATCACGGGGCCCAATACCGGCGGCAAGACCGTCGCTCTGAAGACCGTCGGCCTGCTGGCAGCGATGGCGCAGAGCGGCATCCCGGTGCCCGCCGCCGAGGCGCGGTTGCCGCTCTTCCCGCGCATCCATGCCGACATCGGTGACGAGCAAAGCGTTACCGCCAACCTCTCGACGTTCTCCGGCCATCTGCGCCACATCGTCGATTTCCTGAGCGATTGTCCGGCCGGAGCCCTTGTGCTCCTGGACGAGCTCGGCACCGGCACCGATCCGGCAGAGGGCGCCGCGCTCGGCATCGCGCTGGTCGAGCGCTTTCTCCAGGGTGGCGCCGTCGTCGTCGTGTCGACGCACCACGACGCGCTCAAGTCGTTCGCTCATCGGCGTGCCGACGTGCTGAACGCCGCGATGGAGTTCAACGTCGAGACCCTGGCGCCGACCTATCGCGTCCGGCTCGGTAGGCCCGGACGCAGCAACGCGCTGCAGATCGCAGCGCGCCATGGGGTCGACGAGACCCTCATCGGGCGGGCCAGGGAGCTGCTCGCGTCCGACACGGTCCAGCTGGATGCTGTTATCCGTGATCTCGAGGCGGACACGCGCGCTATTGAGCTCGAGCGCGCCGAGCTCGCCGGCCAGCAAGCTCAGCTGGATGCGGAGCGCGAGCAGCTCGAACGCCTCGATCGCGAGCGCGTCGAGGCGCAGCAGGCTCACGAGCGCCACGCCGACGATGCGGTGAAGCGCGTAGTCGAGGATCTCCGCCGCCGTGGTGAAGAGAAGTTGGCGGAGCTCGAGTCCCAGACCGACTCCGGCTCGGAGCTCGCCCGTGCCGACCGCAAGGCGCGCTGGTCGGCCAGCGCCGGGCAGCTGCGCTCCGAAGCGCAGCGCGAGGTGCGCGAGACGGTGCGCGGGCGGAAGTCAGCTGGCCAGCCCCCATCGACCGCCTCGGAGTCGGATCTCGGGGAGCTCGGACGCGGCGAGTCGGTGCTGGTTGCGCCGTTTGGCCTCAGTGGCTCGGTTCTTCGGGATTGGGCGCCGGAGTCCGACGACGCGGCGGCGGTCGAAGTGGGCGTGGACGGTAAGCGGCTGGTGGTGCGCCGGGACCAGGTCGCGCGGGATACCACGGGTCGGAGCAAGCGCCGGTCACAGTCGGCGGCGTACCATCGCCGTCCGGATGTCGGCTGGGAGATCGATTTGCACGGAAAGCGAGTGGAGGAGGCGATCGCCGATGTCGAGCGCTACCTCGACGACGCGGTGCTGGCGGGGTTGCCCGAGGTGCGTTTGATCCACGGGTTCGGCACGCTGCGGCTGCGGGATGCCATCCATCGCTATCTCGGCAAGCGTCCCGACGTCGTGCGCTTTGCCACCGCCGATCCGATGAGCGGCGGGGGTGGGGCGACGATCGTACGGTTGGAAGACTGAAGATGGCCTGGCCGCGTTCCTTCATCGACGAGGTGAAGCGTTCCGCCGACCCAGTGCAGCTCATCGGCGAAGTGGTGGCGCTGAAGAAGCGCGGTACCCGCTGGGTCGGGCTGTGCCCCTTCCACCAGGAAAAGACGCCGTCGTTCACGGTCAACGACGAGGGGTTGTGGCACTGCTTCGGCTGCAGCGAGGGCGGCGATCTGTTCAAGTTCGTCCAGCAGCACGAGGGCATCGACTTCGCCGAAGCGGTGCGCAGCCTGGCGGAGCTGGGTGGTGTGGCGATCCCGGAGTCGAGTCGCGGGCCCCGTCAGCAGGGGCCGCAGATCGATCGGGAGCGGATCCTGCAGGCACTTCGCGCGGCGGCCGAGTTCTACGTCGCCGAGCTTCAGGGTCAGCGCGGAACGGGGGCCCGCACCTACCTCAGCGAGCGGGGCTTCGACGAGGCCGTTACTGCCGGGTTCGGGCTCGGCTACGCCCCCGGCGGGTGGGGCACGCTCCAAGGTGTGCTGGAGAAGCGTGGCTTCACGATCGCCGAGCTGGAGTCCGCCGGTCTGGTACGCAAGCGCGCCGACGGCAGCGGCGTATACGACCTGTTGCGCGATCGCGTCGT
The DNA here is from genome assembly GCA_965248695.1 of Acidobacteriota bacterium. Classification (GTDB taxonomy): domain Bacteria; phylum Acidobacteriota; class UBA890; order UBA890; family WLXD01; genus DASCOT01. Next base: position 64,242 of record CBDFKD010000001.1, read on the forward strand.
GTTTCCGATTCGCGATAGCCGCGGCCGGCCAATCGCCTTCAGTGGCCGTGTGCTGGGGGAGGGTGAGCCCAAATATCTCAACTCGCCGGAGACCCCTGTATTCAACAAGAGCCGCACGCTCTACGGCCTGCGCGAGGCCCGAGAGGGGATCCGCAACACGGGGTTCGTCATGCTCGTCGAGGGACAGCTCGACTTGCTGGCGTGTGTGCAACACGGGTTCGCCAACGTCGTCGCTCCACTCGGCACCGCGTTTACTCACGAGCATGCGCGCGCGCTTTCGTCGCATACCGGAAAAGCGGTCATCGCCTTTGACGGCGACAACGCCGGTCGAGCGGCGGCCGAGCGCACCGTGGCGATCTTCCTGCCGGCCGGTTTTCAGGTCACCGTCGTGCAGCTGCCGAGTGGGCAGGATCCGGACTCGTTCCTCGGTGAAACGGGGGCCGACGGTTTGTCGGAGGCATTGCGGCGATCGCTGCCGGCGCTCAGCTTCCTGGTGGCGCGGGCGGGCGAGCGCGGTGATCTGCGCAGCCCGCAGGGCAAGGCGCAGGCGCTGGCGTCGTTGCTCGGGTTCGTTCTCGAGGTGGAGGATCGCGTCGAGCGCGCCGAGTGGATCGGACGCATTGGTGACTCGCTGGAGATCTCGCGCCATCTCGTCGAACGCAGCTTTGCAGAGCTCCGCCAGCGTTCGCGGCGGCGGGCCGGCGGGCCACCGGCGGGCTCGCCGCCAGAGCCGTCCGCCGCGGCGCGACTTGGCGAGGTGCCGGTGGCTGAGCGCGATCTGGCTCGCGCCCTGCTGCGTCATCCGGAATGGTTGCCGCAGCTGCAGAAGATCTATGCAGGAGGAATTACCGACCCGCGCGTGGAGGCCTTGCTGGAAGCGCTGTCGGGGTCTGAAACCTTGCCCGAGCGTGTCGAGGAGCTGCTCGATGGCTGCGACGTCGAGGGAGCCGCTCAGCTGCTGACCCGGCTGGTGCTCGAGGAGGCAGAGGATCCGGTGCGGGAGTATGCGCTGAGCTGTGCAGAGGCGCTTCGACGGGGAGCGCTGGAACGAGAAAAGCGCAGCTTGCAGAAACAGATCGAGGGGCTACCTCAATCCTCGGTCGGCGAGATCGATGCGCTCCACAGCCGCAAGATGCTGGTCGCTCGAGAGCTCGAATCGTTGCGACCGACCAAGACGGATCTGCATGACTGAGCGCAGCCGGCGCGGCCTCCTGGCGCGCCCCGGCGCATGCGGCTAGGCGGCTGTCCCGGAGCGCCCGCTCAACGCTCGGCCAACTCCATACACCAGGATGCCGGCGAGCATGCCTGGCAGGATCTCGTAGACCGAGTCGGGATCGCCGAACGATCGCCACAGCAGCATGACAGCGAGAGACACGGACATCATGGTGATTCCGAGCTTGCTGCTGACGGGTTTGCCGAGCGCACGCAGAGCGAGCAGTGGGCCGAGCGTGCCGCCAAGGGCCGACCACGACAGCACGACGAGATCGAAGACGCTCTGGCCGCCGGAGAACACGAACAATACCACTGCCGCGGTGACGGCCAGCGTACCGAGCTTTGCCCGCGCATAAGAGCTTTCCCCGGGTACGAGATCTTGCGTCAACGCCGCCGAGCAGGCGAGGATGAGCGAGTCCGCCGTCGAGATCGTCGCCGCGAACACGCCGGCAAGGATGAACCCCACCAGGACGTCGGGAAGCAACAGCTGGGAGAGTGCCGGTAGGCCGAGCTCCGGATCGAACTCCGCCACGACCGGCAGCAGCACGCGGGCTGCCAGGCCGACGGTGATCGCGGCGCCGGCGAACAGACTGTAGTAGGTGATGTAGATGCGTCGTGACAGGGCGATGTGATCGGTGTTGTCGATCGTCATCGGCCGGATCATGACGTGTGGCTGGCCTAGAACGCCAATGCCGGCCGCTACCCAGCTGCCGAGATACAACGCGAAGCCGTATCGCAGATTGGCCGGCCTCCAGTCGATCAGCGAGGGATCGATGGCCTCGAGTTGGCTCCACATGATGCGGAAGCCGCCGATCTCCCCAACGGCCACCGCCATCAGCAAGAACATCGCCAGGAACATCACCGAGGCCTGCGCGGTGTCCGTCCAGATGGACGCTCGGATGCCACCGGCGAAGCAGTACGCCACGACGATGCCGGCGCCCAGCAAGACCCCGACGCTGTAGTCCCAACCGAAGAGCACCGACAGCGCCTTGCTCCCGGCGGTCAACTGCGCTCCGGCATAGGTGCCGAGGAAAATCATGCTGGCAGCAGCGGCGACACGGATAATGCCCTGTTGCTCCTCGCCGTCCGCCGACGTGCCCAGGAACCGGGTGACGCTGTTGGCCCCAACGCGCTCGCTGCGCTCCCTCAGCGGCTCATGGATCCAGTGCCAAGCCAGATAGTCGCCGAACACCCAGCCCACCATGATCCACATCGACGACAAGCCGATGGCATAGGTTGATCCGATCAGGCCGATGAACATGAAGCCGCTGTTGGCGGTGGAGACGGCGGACAGGGCCACCGGCCACGGACCGACCTGTCGACCAGCCAGCAAGTAATCGTCGGTCGTCTTCTGTCGACGCGTCGACGAATAGATGCCGATCCCCAGAAACACCAGCAGGAAGAACAGAAAGCTCGTGGCGATCACAGGGCGTGTCTCTCCTCGGTCAGGGCTCGGCCGCCGGAAGATACCTGGGCGCGATCTGGTTTTCCAGTGTGTGGCCCGAAACCGGGTCCCGGATAGAATGCACCGGAGACGCTGGGGCCCTCAGGCCAGCGCGTCTTGGCAGGGCCCTTAGCTCAGTTGGTCAGAGCCGCCGGCTCATAACCGGTAGGTCCCAGGTTCGAGTCCTGGAGGGCCCACTACTAAACAGCACAATCAAAGTCACTTACGGCGAGCCGAGCGCTGGCCGTTCGTGCGTCTAGACCTAGACGAGTCGCTCGCGCAGTGCCTTTGCTACCGCGCCGCTGCGCGAGTGTACGTGTAGCTTGTCGTAGATTCGGCGTATATGCGCGTCGACGGTGTGGTAGCTGACGTCCAAGAGGTCGGCGATTCCCTGCATTGTCGGGCCGTCTACGAGGAGATCGAGAATCTCACGCTCACGCGGTGTCAGACCGTACTCGTCGGAGGCGCGGCGCAACCGCGCGAAGGTATCCAGAAGCTTGCGCGCGATGAACGTATTGATCGGTGCGCCACCGGCGGCCACCTCGTGCAGTGCACCTACAATCTGCTCGGGTGACGAGCCTTTGAGCAGATACCCGGATGCGCCGGCGAGGATCGCCTCGTAGACGACGTCGCGCTCGTCGTGAACCGTCAGCATGAGAATGCGCGAGGCCGGAGACTCGGCCGCCATGCGACCGCACCCCTCGATGCCGCTCATTCCGGGAAGGCCGATGTCCATGAGCACGATGTTCGGTGTGTTGCCCGTGCGTAGCTCCGCCAGGGCTGCCTCGCAATTGGAGACAGCCAATCCGCAGTTGAACTCGGGCTCACCGCGCAACAGCTCGACGATCGTCGTCCGGAACAGATCATTGTCTTCGATCAGCCAGACGACCAGTGGTGATTCGGCGTGCGGACGGGTGTGCTTGTCGGCGAGCGGCTGCATGTGAGTTTTCTCTGCGGATAGCTGCATGAGATAGAGCGTATCGCAGCACAGAGGTCGGGCCGTCACGAGGATTCGGGAGGTGACGATATTGACGACGGTGCCCCCGACGACGTAATCCATCGGGTATGCGAGGTCCAAAGCAAACCTGTCGCGTCACTCGGCGGACGTATCGATGCCGGTAGCGCAGCGGCGCAAGCTCGGCCGGGTACTGTGCGCAACGATGGCGTCTTCGGTCTGGTTGACGCTGCAAGCGGGCACGGCGCTGGCACATCAGGTCCGGCTTCCGATCGTTGCCCAACCCGGCGAGCGCGTCGGATCGAGCGTGGCCCTGGACGATGGCAGGATCGTCGTAGCGGCGCCCGGGCGCGCCGGCGCGGGGCAGGAAGGCCGGGGTCGCGTGTTGATCCTGCGTCAGCGCGTGGATCGGTGGGTTGTCGCCAACACCCTGCGCGCAGCCGATGCCGGCTCGGTCACGCTGGGCGCGAAAGTGGCCATCGACGGCACCACGGTCGCGGTGGGCGACTTCGACTACTCGCGGCCCGTGCCGCAGGCCGGGATTGTCCGCCTTTTCGATACCGCCTCAGCCGGCGTGCCCCAGCAGACGCTGGCGGTCGAGGAGTCAGCGATCGCCACCCTGTTCGGCGGTTCGGTCGACGTGTCGGGAGACCTCCTGGTCGTCGGCGCGCCCGGAGCGCACGTCGACGGCCTTCGTAGCGGCGCCGCGTATGTATACCGCCGACGCGGCGCCGACTGGGAGCTCGTACAACGCCTCACCTCCCCGCGCCCGGTCTTCAACGCCTTCTTCGGTGTGGTCCGGATCGTCGACGACCGGATTCTCGTTGGCTCGCGCAACGAGCCAGCCAGTGCAGCCGGGAGTGGTGCGGTGCTGGTTTTCGTCCGTCGGCCGGGCACGAGCCGCTGGGAGCTGAAACAGACACTCGTTGCGCCGGGCGCGCCGGCGGATGCCACGTTCGGCGTGGTGCTCGCCGCTCGCGGCGATGCTCTGGCGGTAGGAGCGCGCGGGGCGAACGGAGCCTTCGTGAATCTTTTCGGATGGGATGGCGCCGCGTACCGGCATCAGCAGCGCGTCCGCATCGCGGGGCTGGCGCCGGAAGCAGGCTTCGGCACATCGCTTGCGCTGACCGATGAGTTTCTGCTCGTCGGGGCGCCCAACGACACGCGCACCGCGATCGCGAGTGGGGGGGTCTATGTCTTCCGGAGAGGATCTGCCCCCGACGAGCGCTATCGGCTAGCCGCTTTCCTCGGCTCGCCGTCGGGAGGCGCGGGCGACCAGTTCGGGGCCTCGCTCGCCGCTCGCGGCGAGCGCATGGTGGTCGGAGCGCCGGGCGCCGATGGGTCGGGGGCGGCATTCCTCTACGATCTGAAAGCCGTTGCCGACCCGCCTGCGTTGTTCGACCCGCTCGCTCCCAACGTGCTGCCGCGCGCAAGTGTGCGCGCCATGCTCCAGGACGAACTGGGGTTCCTCTGGCTGGGTGCCGACGATTCGCTGATCATCTACGACGGTTACGGGGCGCGTCGGTACACCTATGACGCAGCGGACCCCACGTCGCTTCCGGCGGGCCTGGTGTTGAGCATGCTCCGGGATCGATCGAATCGATACTGGATCGGAACCGAGCACGGTCTGGCGCGATTCGATCCGGTTGCGGAGATCTTCCAACGCTACCCGGTCCCCGCGGACGATCATCCGCGCACCTCGTTCGTGGCGCTCTTCCAGGATCGGTCGGGAGTTGTTTGGACAGGGACCAACGGGCGGCTCTACCGGTATTTTCCGGAGGATGATCGCTTTGCCGCCGTGCTCCTCGGCGCGGACGAGCCACGAACGATCGACGAGGCGTACATCAGCGGCATCCAGGAAGACGCCGGGGGCCGGCTGTGGGTGCTCGCCAAAAGCCTGTGGGAGAACCGCGCCTCCCTTTATCGTCTCGGCCGCGACAGAACCGATACCGTGCGCTACCCGCTCGATCCCCGGTGGGGTCAGGTAGGCCCGTTCGCGATCGACTCGGCCGATCGCTTTTGGATCAAGGCACCCGGCCCCGCGGTCGTTCCCGACGTGCCCGGTGAGGCCATCGAACCGGCTGTCCGTCCCTCGGCGGAGGTTCACTGGACGTTTCACGAGGACCGACGTCAGGAACTGTGGATCGGCGTCGACCGCGGGTACTTTCATCGTTCCGTCGAAGCCGAGCTCACCGGGCCCTTGCGCCAAGCCGGCGCCGGAATCGCCGAGCTCAAAGTGCTGAGCTTCCTGACCACAGGTGATGGCAGCCTGCTCGCCGGTACGTCGGTAGGCGTGTACCGTCGGCTCCCCCTCGCCGGGACCCAGGGCCGCCAGCGCCAGGCTGGACAGCACGCCGAGCCTGTCCCGGGCGCCGGCGCCGGGGTGCTCGGCGCGGCGCAGCCGGTCAGCGTCGTGCTTCGCGACGTCGAGATCTTCGGTCGTGATGGCCCCCGGAAGACACAGACCGAAGGGCTCGGGCGAGTGACGCTTCTTCCGGCTGACTTCCGCTTGACAGTCGAGTACTCGGCGCCTGCGTTCACCGACCCGGACAGAACCCGCTATCGGTACCGCTTGCGGGACTACGACCGCACCTGGGTCGACGCAGGCGATCGGCCGTTTGCCCTCTATGCGAACGTTCCTCCCGGGGAATACGCATTCGAAGCGCGGGCGACGGTCGTGGACGGGCGCGGCGAGGTGGTCGAAGCGCTTCCCCTCTTGCTCGATGTGCAGGTTGTTGCACCCTTTTGGCAGCGCGGCTGGTTTCGGGCGCTCCTGGGGCTGGCGGTAGCGGGAGTGTTGGCGGTGGGGCTGCAGCTGCGGCGCCGCCAGCGACGCTACGTCGCCGGGATACGCCGCCAGATCGCGGCCGATCTACACGATGATCTGAGCACCAACCTCAGCGGCATCGCGCTCGCCAGCCGTATGTTGGCGCGTAACCAGGCTCTCGAAGAACCCGAACGCGATGCGTTGGGACGCATCGTCAACGCCGCCGACGAGATGGCGGGAGATCTGCGGGACATCGTCTGGCTCGTCGATCCTGGACGCGACACCGCCGACGACGTAGCCGACAAGATGCGGGATGTCGCCGCGGCTCTCCTCGGCACTATTCCTTTCGAGCTCGATCGACGGTGATGCCTTGGCGCGGGTGGACATGACGCGCCGCCGCCAGGTGCTGCTGATGTTCAAGGAGATGCTGCACAACATCGTGCGGCATGCCCACGCCAAGAGGGTCGAGATTCGACTGCGGGACGAAGGCGGCAAGCTGCGGCTCACCGTCGAGGATGACGGAGTGGGGTTCCGGCCGGCCGAGGTCGCTGCGGGACATGGGCTGGGCAACATGAAAGCTCGGGCGCGGGGGCTCGGCGCAACGCTTCAGCTCGCCTCCGAGCCAGGGCGCGGAACGCGGGTCGATGTCGTGTTCGATGCGAGGCCGCCGCTCGTCTGACCTCGCCCGTCGTCCTCCACCGACGCGGCAAGGCGTTGCTGCGCAGGCAACCTCGCCCGGCGAGTGCCCGTCCCGAGATCTCGGGACGCGATGATCCGTCCGCGGCACCTAGCGTCGTCTTCAGCGATTCGTCTCACTCGCTGAATCGTGAAGTCGTTGTGCGCTCGTAGGCTTCGCGTGCCATTCGCCGACACGGACCACGGAGATGACGATGCACTGCTGGTGGAAGATCCGGATCATCGCGTACGCAAACCACCAATTCCATACCGGCGCGACCGCCCGTTGCACCGCGATCGTGCTAGCGCTAGTGATAGCAGGCACGGGCATGGCGTTGCTCGGGCGCGTCGAGGCCTCGGCGCGCCCCGCACCCGAGCCCCGTGCTAGCGCCGGTAGCGTGAAGAGCACCGGGTTCAGTGCCATGCAGATCTATGCAATCAACGGCACTGTCGCCGCAAACAAGCTTCCGGTGGTTTCAGCGTTGCTGTACCCGCCGGCGGCCAAGGCGAACGCGCGGTTCGATGTCCGGGTCTCGGCGATTGTCTCGGACGACAACCAGGATCCCCCAAAGAAAGGGTTCGGGAAGCTGGAGGTGACCCTCTACGCGGTTGATCGCAACGGTGGGGAAAAGAAAGTGGCCACCAAGCGGGCCAAACGGAAGGCGAGCACGGGCAGCGCCGCGGTTGCTTTCACCAAGATGAAAGCGCCTGGCAGCCACTATCGAGCCGAGGCCAAACCGGTAGGAGGCACCGTCGAGGGCGGGGGATTCACGATCATCGGGAGCGTCGGCGTTTCGGGTGGTGTCCGGGCGGCACGACGTGTCGCGGCTGGAGAAGCTGCGCCCGGCGCGCGCCAATCGCGCGCGGTAGGCCAGTGAGCGGCGTGGGTTCGGTCGTTCGCGCGGTTGCCCCCGCCGGACGCTCCGGTGGGGACGCGGCGTCCCGCCGCCCGTGCAAACGAATCGCCGCGGCTGTCGGCATCGTCCTCGTGGTTCAGCCGCTAGTGGCCTGTACCCTAATTTTCTCGGTGGAGAAGTCTCCATTTCTCCATACGATTTGTGTCGCGATGCGGATCGCGACCGGAGAACCTCAGTCACACGCTGATCGCGCATGCTCACAAGGCGATTTCCGTGTTCGTCAGAGATGGATCGAGCTGCCACTAGCGAATCTCGGGGTGGGCGCAACCAGCTTCGGCACCATCACGATGGAAGGATTCCAGGTGAAGGGCACGGTGCCGGGCAGCAAGCTGCCCGAGTGGTCCCGGGCCGCGTACCCCGACCTCGCGACTCGCCGCGCTTCTCGGAGTGCGGCGAACCACGACATCGTGGTGGCTGTGCTTGTCCTCGACGACGACCTGAACCCCGCAGCGGATGCCTTTGCTACCGCGAAGGCAACGGTGTACTCGGTCGACCGCAAAGGGAAGAAAAAGAAGCTCGCTAGCAAGACGGGAGCGGCTACACAGGATGAGGGCGGTGCGGTGATCCCGTTCTCCCGACTCAAGACGCCTGCAAGCCACTACCTGGTCGAGGTTCAAACGGCCAAAGGCAAGGTGGTCAACGCGAGCGTGCTCTTCATGGCGTTGGTTACCCAAGCGGGGGCGACGGACGGGTTGCGTGGAGTCGTCGGCGGCCTACGACGCGCTCGAGCGCTGGCTTCGCAGTTCGTCGACTAGATGCGTAGATCGAGACCCACGCGCCGGCGCCACCAGGGCGGCGGAGGCGGGCAAGGGACCGACCGGTGCCAAGGTGACTCTCTACGACGTCAACGCCAAAGGGGCACGTAGGAAGATCGCCACCAAGCAGGCCAAAGTCGACAGCGGTGGCGCGTCGGTCGAGTTCGCTCAACTGTCGGCTCCGTCGCATCACCACCAGGTACAGATATCGCCCAACGGACCGAACGCCTCGACAGGCTACCTAATCTACCTTGCAGGCGAGGGCACCGACGACGCGTTGACTCGACTCGCCAGCAGGCCGAGTAGACGGTAGCCGTCCGCCGTAGCGTTTGCCCGTTGGCAGCGACCGGCGGGCGCGAGGGCTGCCGTCGCTGCCCCCCCGACGCCGGCGGCGCCGTTATCATCTTCTCGCGCCTCAAAGTGCCGTCGAGCCATTACCTGGTAGAGGTCGAAACGGCGAACGGCCAAGTGGCCAACGCCAACATCCTCTACGGCGATGGTGGCCCAAGCGGGCGCGGCGGACGGGCTGCGCGTCGCCATCGTTGCCTTACGGCATCGCCGGGTGCTGGCCGAGCAACTCGTGGAGTAGAGCTGCATCTGAACTCCGGCAGCCTCTCCGGGTCACAAGGCCCACTACCCACTACCCGATATCGGGGTCTTGTACTTGATGCACGTGCCCGCCGCCGGCAGGCCACCCGTCTTGCGCGACAGCGGAGCTCCAGTTCAAGGGCGCGGGTATCGCGTTCTTCTCGACGCTGTCGTTCGAGATCGAGTGCCCAAAGGGCGGCTAATTGTGCGACCGGGAATAGCGTGCCGTCGACCCAGGAGGGTTGCCGCTGCCGCTGCGAAGCGCGTAGCCTCTTGCCACGATGGCCTCTGCGACGACGAACCGGTATCTGATAGTTGCCGCGCTGGTCATGACCTTGGCCTCCAGTGCCGCTTCCAGCGGCGCCCCAGAGGCGCGGCTGCGGTATGTCACCACGGCAAGGCAGCTCGGCCCCGTCGCGTACCGTGACCCGCTGGGGGTGCCATCGCCCGATGGGCGGTGGTTGGCGACACATGTCGGGTTGCGGCTGCGCGTCGAGCCTCTGGCTGGTGGGCCGGTGCGCGAGCTCGGTGACGGTCGGCGCCGCCGACTTCATCTGGCCTGGCGGCCCGACTCGCAAACACTGGTGGCGCGTGAGGCGGACCGCGAGCGCACCTGGTTCGATTGGAGCGAATACGACGTCGAGAGCGGCATGCGAAACCGGCTCTGGCCGGCGCTCGGCTCGTTGCGCCCGCCGGACGGGGAGGCGGCTGAGCGCCGGGATCTGTTGGAGGTCGCGTTCGCTGCCGATGGCTCCGTCGCCGGTCTGGTCGCGCGCGACACGGGGCGGCAGCTGTGGATCTTCGATGCGACTGGGTCGGTCCTGGAGACAGTCGGCGATCCCGGAATGCTGAGCAACATTGCATGGAAGCCTGATGGCGGCGTGGCCTGCCTCGACGCGGATGGCGCCCGACCTCTGCTGAGCCTGGATTGCGGTCGTTCTCCGGGGTTGCTGGATCTCGGCGAGGTCCGCGGTCCGGTGGCCTTTGACGGTGACGACGGCGTGTTCGTCGGACGACCGAACGACCGGGGTACGCTCGACCTGTGGCGCCTCGATTTGGCGTCCGGCGCAGCCGAGCAGATCAGTCAGTTTACGCGCGACACCTACGCACCCTACGCGCTGCCGAATGGACGCCTGCTGTTCAAGCTGCAGGAGTACGCCGTCACCATCGCCCGCGTGGCGGCGGCCGGTGGTACCCCTCTTCCGGTCACGACCTTCCAATCGGAGACGCCGTCGTGGGACTGGACCGGCGAACACATCGCCTTCACGTACGGCAGCTGGCGCCGTGTCGTCGACGATGTGCACTACCCCGATATCGCGCAGCACGTCGGCACGGTGCGGGTCGCCGACGGCGTTGCCGATGAGCCACAGGAGGTGGTGCGTAGCTCCTACTCCGAGGACCAGGGCATGCACTGGTCACCGAACGGCCGCTGGATCGCGCTGCATTCGCACGCCGACGGCACCGACGACATCTGGTTGCAGCCGGCCGACGGCTCAGCCGCGGCGGTGCCGATCACCGGCGGCGGCAACGAGACCGGTTGGCCGCGCTTCTCGCCGGACGGCAGATGGATCGTCTACTCCACCGACCGACGCGGGGCCGGTGAGCATCACGGCGTACTGCAGCTGGTCGGTTTCGACCAGGAGACCGGCGAAATTACGTATCCGCAGCGCGACATCGAGCTCACCGATTTCGATGGCTTGGCGGGGTTCGCAGAGTTCGGCGCCGACTCACGCACGATTTTCTTCGAGGGCATGCACGGGGTCGGAGAGCGCGCCGTGTGGAAGGTCGACCGGGACGGCGGCCGGCCGGAGCTGGTGCACCGCTATGGCAGCGAGCAGTGGGCCACGGGAATCTCGGTGTCGCCGGATAGCGACTGGGTCGCCTATATCGCCCCCGCCGCCGACGGCCGCATGCAGCTGTTCAGAGTGCCCTCCACCGGAGGCGATCCGGTGCAGATCACCTTCGATCCGAGTGACAAGACCCATCCGTCGTGGTCGCCGCGCGGCGACCAGATTGCCTTCACGGTCTTCCGCTACCTGGCGCACTTTTGGCTCCTGGAGCCCTAGCAGGCCGTGGTGAAAGTGTGGTGGGTCTGGCGACAGGGTCTTGCGAGGCGCAGGCCAGGAGAGAGGAGGAGGCGATGGTTACCCCATCGTTGACGACGAACGACGCAGCATACACGCGCAATCCCCAGTCGCCCAAAGGGTTACGGCGATTTGGGGCCATCTGCGGCGTTGGCCTTCCTCGACGATGGCTAGGGCATCGGGTGCGTCAGGCCGCCTTGCATCTGGCCCCAACTCGCCGTAACCAGACCCACCACACTTTCACCACGGCGTGCTAGCGGCCTGTTACAGGCGACTAGAATACGCCCGCCCGTCGCGGCGTCGCCCCTTGGATCGCCTCGCTCGCCCCGGCGGGAGGGGGTAGCATCCAGCGGAACTTCGACCGGGAGGCAGGATGTCGGATAAGCGGGTTTTCAGGTTCGATGGCGAGCAGGCGGACGTGCTGTGGGACGGCCGCCTGTGCATTCACGTGGGCGAGTGCACCCGGTCACGCGACGAGCTGTTCGTCAGCGGGCGCAAGCCGTGGTGCGAGCCCGATCTTGCGGACGCCGACGATGTGGTAGGGGTGGTTCAACGCTGCCCGACCGGGGCGCTCGCGTACGAGCGCAAGGACGGCGGGGCGGAGGAGAGTGCGCCGACGACGAACGAGATCACCGTGGCGAACAACGGACCCCTGTACGCGACCGGCGATCTGGAGGTGGACGGGGCGGCCGACGACATGCCGGGCGTGCGCTTCCGGGTGGCGCTCTGTCGATGTGGCGCCTCGGCCAACAAGCCATTCTGTGACAATTCTCACGAGGCAGTGGAGTTCCGTGATCGCGGTGCGGTGGGGCAGAGCGGCGAGGCGGCGCTGGAGTCCAGCGGCGGCCCGCTGACGGTAAAGCGGATCGAGAACGGCCCGCTGATCGTCACCGGCAACTTCTCGATCCGCGCCGCGTCGGGACGGGAAAGCTGGCGCGGAACGCGGGCGGCCATGTGCCGTTGCGGTGAATCCAACAACAAGCCCTTCTGCGACGGCACCCACAAGCAAACGGGGTTCGAGGCGGACTAGTGCTCCGTACTCATGATCAGGAGCACTGGCGACAGTGACTCTGCAGATCGGCGGTCTGTTCGTACTGCTCGCGGTGATGGTCTACCTGTTTCTCACCGAGAGGTTGCCGGTCGATCTGACCGCGTTTCTGGGTCTCGTGGTGCTGATCTTCGCCGGCTACGTGACCGCCGACGAGGCGTTCCAAGGATTCTCGTCGCCGGCCGTGATCACCATGCTGTCGGTGTTCATCGTCGGCGCCGCCCTGCTGGAGACCGGGGTTGCCGACCTCATCGGGGATCGTCTCTATCGGCTCGTGGGCGACAGTGAGACTCGGCTGCTGGTGACCTTGATGCTGGTCGCCGGCGTGCTGTCCGCCTTCATGAACAACATCGCAGCGACGGCCGTGCTCATGCCCGCGGTCGCCGCCGTGGCGCCGCGCGCTGGGCTGGCTCCTTCCCGCTTGTTCATGCCGCTTGCCTTCGGTGCAATCCTGGGCGGGACGACCACGCTGGTGGGTACGCCCCCGAACATCGTCGCCGCGCAGATGATGGCGGATCGCGGGCTGGAGCCCTTCCAGCTGTTCGATTTCACTCCGGTGGGCCTGGCGATCATGGCGCTCGGCGTGGTGTTCATGCTGACCGTGGGCAAGCGCCTGCTCCCCGCCGACACCGGCCGCGGGCCGGCGGCACCGGAAGGCGAGGATCTGAGTCAGATCTACCAGCTCGAGGATCGCCTCTTCTCGCTCCAGCTCCCTGCCAGCACCGCCCTCGATGGTCGAACGCTGGCAGAGACGCGGCTCGGCAACACCCTGGGCTTCAAGGTGGTGTCAATCCAGCGCGGCGATGAGCAGCTGGTGCCTGACGGCGCCACGCGCTTGCGGGGCGGCGACGTATTGATCGTCGACGGAGAGGTCTCCAACGTGCGCGAGTTTCTGGAGATGGAGCAACTCGACGTGCACCCGATGAAAATGGACGGGCTGCCACGCGTGTCGCCGGACGTCAACGGCATCCGTGTCGCCGTCGAGACCGGGGGCTCGCTGGCCGGCAGCACATTGCGCCAGCTCGCCTTCCGCGGACGGTTCGGCGTCGTGGTGCTGGCGATCCGCCATCGAGGGCAGCTGTATACCGATCATCTGGCGGAGCAGACCTTGCGTCTGGGCGATGAGGTGCTGGCGATCGGGAGGGACGAGGACCTTGAGCGGTTCGCCTCGGAGCCTGGGTGGTCGGTGGTCGAGACCGGGGTCTCGGCGGTGGCCGACTTGCAGGAACGGCTCTGTGTCATCGAGGTCCCGCCGGGCTCGGGCCTGGTGGATTCGACTATCTCCGCCAGCCGGTTGAGCGAGATTGTTGGGCTCACGGTTGCCGGCGTCATCCGAGATGAGGAAACCCGGCTGATGATCTCGCCGAGCGACACTATCCGCGCCGGCGATCGCCTGCTACTGGCCGCGGATCCGCAAGCTGTGGTGGCGCTGGCAGATGCCGGCGAGGTCGAGATCGGCCCGCTGGTCGGTCGTGAGCTGCTGGAATCGGATCAGGCCGCCATGGTCGAGGCGGCGGTTGCGCCGCGGTCGGCGGCCGACGGCCGCACCCTCGAGGAGCTCGAGTTCCAGCATCGCCACGGGCTGCTGGCGCTGGCGCTGTGGCGCGAGGGGCATCCGATCCACGCGGATCTGGCCCGCGTACCGCTGCGTTTCGGCGACGCGCTGCTGTTGCACGGGCCGCCGGACAAGATCACCCGGCTCGCCTCTGAGCCCGATTTCGTCGTGCTGTCGGCGACCGAACGCGCCATCCGACGCACCGCCAAGGCGCCGCTGGCGTTGGGTGGGCTGCTGCTGATGATCGTACTCGTAGCGACCGGACTGCAGCCGATCCATGTGGCCGCCTTCACGGCTGCTTCGCTGGTGCTTCTCGCCGGAGCGTTGACCATGCGCGAGGCGTACCGCGCTATCGAGTGGCGGGCTATCTTCCTGGTAGCCGCCGTGCTGCCGGTGGGCTTTGCCATGGAACGGTCTGGTGCTGCCGGCTTTCTCGCCGACTCGGTGGTGTCGACGGCGGGATCGCTCGGGCCTCACGCGGTGCTGGCGGCCCTCATCGTTCTGGCCAGCCTGCTCAGTCAGGGTCTCGACGGCGCCCCAGCGGTCGTATTGATGGCCCCGGTCGTGTTCGAGATGGCGGGCCGACTGCAGCTCAGCCCCTACCCGCTGATGATGGGAGTCAGCCTGGCTGCTTCGGCGGCGTTCATGACGCCGTTCAGCCACAAGGCGAACTTGCTGGTAATGGGTGCGGGTGGTTATCGCTCGAGGGACTACCTGCGGGTCGGCACGCCGCTGACGCTGATACTGCTGGTCCTGTTGGTCCTGCTCGTGCCGGTCTTCTTTCCCTTCTGAGCGCGTTGTCGCCTACTGACGGATGATCCCGCAGGCGATTCGTCCACCGCCGGCGCAGCCGGCTTCCTCGCCGTCCGGACAGTAGCTGTCCGGATCGGTGTGCACGATGAAGGCGCTCGACGCTTTGCCGTTGGGTTTGAAGATGCTCAGCGGCCCGGCGCTCAGCGTGACGCGGGTCGTCTGAGTATTGAGCAGACCGAGGCCGCCGTCGTTGGCGTCGATGTTCTCCAGGTCGCCCATGTGGAAGGGATGGTTGCCGTCCGGGCTGGAGTTGGACTCCGGGCCGGGATCGAAGTGTCCCTCGGCAGCCGTACACGGCTTGCAGGCGTTGGTCTCGTGGATATGGACCGCGTGCTTGCCCGCGGGGAGGCCGCCCATCTTCAGGCGGACGGTGACCAGCTTCACGCCCTCCTTGCTCTTCTTCTCGCGCAAGACGGCCTCTCCCCAGATGTCGGGGTCGTCACAACCTGAAAGGGTGGCGGTGGCGCGACGTTGCTGGGCGCTGGCTGATTCCGCCGAGAGACCCACGACGGCCAGGGCTGCGATCGAGACGATTAACGTCGAGCTGGTTGCGCTGCGCATTGCACGCGTCCTCCGGCTGGGATATTGAGTTGAGCCGCGAAGAGTACGGGACGGGCGCGCCGATTGTCGATAGCGACGGCGCCGCTCCCCCGGTGCCTGCCATCGGCCGGTTGCTTGTCCCGGACGCTGCGGTGAGAATCGATCCCAGCGCTCGCTCGATGCGTCCGGCGAGCGTGGTTCTTTTCGCGCCTGACGACGCTGCCGGGAGCTCGACGATGAAGCACGGGTGCATCGCCCTTGTCCAGCTTTGCCTATTGACGCTGACGAGCGTCGCATACGGCGAGGTGATCGACTTGCAGGTGCTCGAGATCGAGTCGCCCACCTTCGACGGGCGGACGTTCGGTGACGTTGGTGCGTACGAAAAGATCACCCTGCGTGTGACGATGGCGGTCGACCCGGAGGACTCACACAACGTCGAGATTGTCGATCTGGCGATAGCGCCGCGCGCTGCCGATGGGCGGGTGCTGTACGTGACTACGGTGGTCATGTTCAAGCCGATCGAGCTCGAGCTCGGCAACGGCCGCATCTTCTACGACGTGCTCAATCGCGGCCGCAAGATCGGGCTCGGCTTGCTCAACGACGCGCCACGAGTCAACGATCCCTCCTCGTGGGCGCACGCCGGCAACGGATTTCTGATGCGCGAGGGCTACACGGTCGTCTGGTCGGGATGGCAGCCGGATGCTCCGCCCGGCGACGGACGCATGTTTCTCGAGGCGCCGGTCCTGTCGGGTGTCGAGGGTCTCAGCCGTGAGGAGTTCATCTTCGATCACGATCGGAATCCAGCCGTCGCCACGTTGAACTACTCCGCCGCCCGTCTGGAGCCCGGTGACGCGCAGCTCACGGTGCGGCAGCACGCGCATGACGCCCGGCAGACGCCGCCGGGTCTGTCGTTCCGCTACATGCCTGTGACGCGCGGCGGGACCTTCTTCACCAGCGCCGAACAGATTCTGGTACAACGGCCGGACGGCTTTGACGCCGGAGCTATCTATGAGCTCATCTACACAGCGCGCGATTCTATCGTTGCCGGCCTGGCATTCGCGTCGGTTCGCGACGTCGTTTCGTTCTTGCGCTATGAAGTTGCCGATGATGCCGGCAACGCCAACCCGCTAGCGCCGGAAGGGACTCCCGGCATCGCGCGTGCCTACGCCCTGGGCATCTCGCAGAGCGGCCGTTTCTTGCGCGACATGCTGTACCAGGGGTTCAACGAGGACGAGGTCGGCCGCCCGGTCTTCGAGGGTGTTGTTCCCGATGTCGCCGGAGCGCGCCGTACCTTCATCAACCGTCGCTTCGCGCAGCCGGGTAGGTTCTCGCGCGAGCACGAGTCGCACCTGCAGCCAGGCGATCAATTCCCGTTCGCCTACGGGACCCTGAGCGACCCGGTGACCGGCAAGCGGGACGGCGTCCTGGCGCGCTGCGAGGCGGCCGGCAATTGCCCCAAGGTGATGCACGTCGACTCATCGACGGAGTTCTTCCAGGGCCGTTCCTCGCTGATCGTCACCGATACCACCGGCAAACACGTTGAGCTCCCGGACAACGTGCGGGCCTATCTGATCTCCAGCACGCCGCACTCCAACTCGTTCGGTGTCGCGCCCGGACCGGTGACGCATTGTCAACTGCCGAGTAACCCGCTGCATCGCGGCGGTCCGGCGCGCGCCTTGCTCGCGGCGCTCGACGACTGGGTGACCGACGGGACGCCGCCGCCGGACAGCCGGTTTCCGTCCGTTTCGGATGCGACGCTGGTGCCGCCGAGCGAGGCAGCGGTCGGCTATCCCCGGATACCGGGCACTGGTTATGACGGCCAGGTCAACCAGGTGCGAGTGGTCGATTACGAGCAGCTGCCGCCGACCGAGGGGGCTCCGTATCCGGTACTCGTGCCGGCGGTCGACGAAGATGGCCACGACGTCGCCGGCATTCGGATTCCGGCCGTTGAGGTGCCCACGGCGACCTATTTGGGCTGGAACCTTCGTAGTGCCGGGTTCGCAGAGGGTGCCCTGTGCGGCGTGACGGGATCGACTATTGCTTTGCCGCACACGAAAGCTGAGCGCCTCACCGACGGCGATCCGCGTCGGTCACTCGAGGAGCGCTACGCGAGCGCCGACGACTACATCGATCAGGTTTCTGGGGCGGCGTTGCGGTTGGTTCAAGAGCGGCTGTTGCTCGCGGAAGACGCCGAGCGCTACGTCGAACAAGCGCGGGCGATGATTACCGAGCACTGACGGATGTGGAAGCGCCTCCTGCCAACAGTCACCTTCGCTGCGGTCGGCGGCGTCCTCTGGCTCGGCTGCGGCCGTGCTGGCGGCGGCGAGGTCGACTTCAATCGCGACATCCGGCCCATCCTGAATCAGCGCTGCGTTACCTGTCATGGCGGAGTCCGGCAGCAAGCTGATCTCAGCCTGCTGTTTCGCGCCGACGCGACGCGGCCGGCGGAGTCGGGCAAGCGCGCCGTGGTACCGGGTGATCCCGGGGCCAGCGAGCTGTTGCGCCGCGTCTCTCACCGCGACCCTGACCAGCGTATGCCCAAGGAGGGTGCTGCGCTGTCGGATGAGGAGATCGATCGGCTGCGGCGGTGGATCGAACACGGAGCCGAGTGGACGCCACACTGGGCGTACGTAGCTCCGGTCGATCCCGGGCTGCCGGACGTGTCAGCGGATGCCTGGGCGCGCAACGGCATCGATCGCTTCGTGCTGGCTCGCCTGGACCAGGAGGGAATCGGAGCGTCCCCACGGGCCGATTGCTAGGCCCTTCTACGCCGCGTCAGCCTGGACCTGGTCGGCCTCCCGGCTACCCCTGACGAAGTATCGAGCGTATGCGCCGGCGCGTCGGCAGAGTCATATGAGGACTCGTCGATGACAGGCTGGCTTTGCCGCGCTTCGGCGAGCGCTGGGCGGCGATGTGGCTCGACCTGGCGCGTTACGCCGACTCGACCGGATACGAGAAGGACAGCGTGCGCACCATCTGGCGTTATCGCGATTGGGTGATCGAGGCATTCAACCGCGACCTGCCTTTCGATCGCTTCACCGTCGAGCAGCTTGCCGGCGACCTACTTCCGAACCCGAGCGAGAGCCAGCGCGTAGCGACGGCGTTCCATCGCAACACGACCACCAACCTGGAGGGCGGCACCGACGACGAGGAACACCGTCTGGCTGCGGCTATCGACCGCGTGAACACGACCTGGGAAGTGTGGCAGGGCACCACCATCGGCTGTACGCAGTGCCATGGGCATCCCTACGACCCGTTCCGCCAGACTGCCGTACCTGGATTATCTCAACCTCTACGCCACCTCGATTACCGACGAGGGTCTGCAGCATCTGACCGGCCTGCCGCGGCTGCGGGCGCTGTATCTGTGGCAGACGGAGGTTACACCGGCGGGCGCCGAGCGGCTGCGGGCCGCGCTACCGGACCTCGATGTCAACCTCGGTGTGGCGATGCCCGCCGAGGCGGCCGACGCAGCCGAGCGACCCCGAGGGACCGCGGGCCTGGGGTCGGCCCGCTCCGGCCCCGGAGAAGTCATGGCTCGGCAGGAGCCATTGTCGGCGGCTCTCGTGGACACGCGGTGTGCGGAGCGCTAGCCTTCGGTGCCGGCGCCGACACCGCGGCGTCGTTGCCGCGAAGACCGTGGCCCGGGTCGGGCTCCGGCCTGGGCGCGCGGCGGGAGAAACAATGCCATGAAGCGATGTGCATCGACCGTAGTCGTACTGCTACTAGCGATAGCTGCTTGTTCCGGCACCGGCAACCCGTACGCGGAGAAGTTCACCTCCCTCGACACCAGCTGGGCGGTGACCGCCGACGAGGGCTACGCGTGGGCGAAGGTGCGGGGTGACAACCTGCCGGCGCTGAACGGCAGCCCGGAGTTTCTCAGCTACCTCACCTTTCTCGAAGAGAAGCTCGTCGAGTACGGCGCCGTGGACATGCACCGCAACACCTGGATGTTCGATCGCTGGGAGACGAGCTTCGACGACAGCGGGTGGTCGCTGGTGTCGGACGGCACACCGGTACGCGTGGCGCACTACCAGGCGAACTCCGGCAACACGGGTCCCGAAGGCATCACGGCGGAGATGGTCTACTACGACCACGACAACCCGCCCGACGACATCGCCGGCAAGATCGTGGTGATCCCCACACGGCCCCACCCGGAGCCGCCGTACGACGAGCGCTACATCCAGGGCTTCACGTTCAACGACTACGAGTGGCGGGCCAACGACGATACGTACTGGGAACTGTTCGAGTTCGTGCCGCCGGAGTTCTCGATAACCTTCGATATTTGGTGGCAGCTGGGTCAGGGGCTGTGGCGGATCGCCGTCGACGGGGGCGCCGCCGGGCACGTGATCGTTTACGACATGGGGTTCGAGCGTACGGAGGGCCTCTTCACCTTCGGAGTGCCGCCGCTGCACGAGTCGCCAGGGGTGATCCTCAGCCGCGAGGATGGCGCTGAGGTTATCGAGGACGCCAAGGCGGGCAAGACAGCGACGCTGCGGCTGGAGGCGACCGTCCAGGAATCGGAGGCCTTCCAGACGATCGTGTACCTTCCCGGCCGCGACTACGGGACGCCGGACGACGAGCAGATCCTGATGATCAACCATACGGACGGCTCGTCGATTACGCAGGACAACGGCGCGCTCGGGTTGCTGGCGATCGTCAAGTACTTCTCCAACATCCCGCAGGAGCACCGGCCGCGAACGCTCACCGTCTTCCTCGACGGCCGGCACTACTACCCGGGAGCGGAGCGGGCATCGGCCGACGTCAGCTGGCCGGTCCGGAATCCGGAGGCGCTGGAACCGCTGGTGGCCCTCATGCACATCGAGCACATGGGCGAGATGGACTTCCGTGAGGTCGACGGCAGGTTGGAGGAGGTCGGGCTGGCCGAGCAGTCGTACCTGTGGACGCGCAACAACCAGGTGCTGATCGACGCGGCGGTCGCGGCAGCCCAGGAATACGGGTGGGAGCGCGTGCAGGTATCGGCGCCCGAGCGTCCGGGAATCAACGGGGGCCTGCAGCAGCGCTGGTGGGGCATTGCCGGGCGATTCCATCGCCGCTGCGACGACTGCCTCAACCTTCCGGGCTTCGGCCTAGGTGGCTTCCTGGGTCTGTACTGGACGACCGCAAGCGGGATCGAGCGCTTCAACCAGGAGTTGTTTAAGAACCAGGCGCACACGATGACGGAGCTCACCGGCTTGCTGATGACCGCGGACCTTGACGAGATTCGTCCCCAATAGGAGGCAGCAATATGTGGGCCCACTCGCAACGACGCCTGGGACCGGGCGCCTCCACGCAGCCGCATCCGCGGGCGACCGTGGCACGCTGGCAGTCGCTCGTCATCGCCCTGTCAGTCGTTGCACTGGGGTGCGCTGGTAGCAGCGACAACCCGTACGCCGACAAGTTCACCAACATTGACCCGGCCTGGGCGGTGACCGCCGACGAGGGCTACGAGTGGGCGCTGGTGAAGAGCGCCAACCTGCCGGCGATGAACGGCAGCCCGGAGTGGGTGAACTACGTCACCTTCCTGGAGGACAAGCTGAAGGAGTTCGGCGTCGTCGACATGCATCGCAACAGCTGGATGTACGACCGCTGGCACACCTCCAAGGACAACACCGACTGGTCCCTGGTCTCTGATGGGGATCCGGTGCGCGTGGCTCACTACGCGGCCAACTCGGGCAACACCGGGCCCGAGGGCCTTACCGCCGAGATGGTCTACTACGACCACGACAACCCGCCCGACTCGGTCGAAGGCAAGATCGTGGTGATCCCGACGCGGCCGCATCCGCAGCCGCCGTACGACGACGAGTACATCATCAACTTCACCTTCAACGACTACGAGTGGCGCGCCAACGACGACACGTACTGGGAACTGTTCGAGTTCGTGCCGCCGGAGTTTTCGATCACCTTCGATATCTGGTGGCAGCTGCGCCAGAGCCTGTGGCGGATTGCCGTCGACGGTAACGCCGCCGGTCACGTGATCGTCTACGACATGGCGTTCGAGCGCACCGAAGGGCTGTATACGTTCGGGGTGCCGCCGCTGCACGAGTCGCCCGGCGTGATCCTGAGTCGCGAGGACGGCGCCAAGGTGCTCGAGGACGCCAAGGCGGGCAAGACCGCTACGTTGCGGCTCGAGGCCACCATCGAGGAGACCGAGGCGTACCAGACCATCTCCTATCTTCCCGGCCGCGACTATGGAACGCCGGACGACGAGCAGGTTCTGCTGATCAATCACACCGACGGCCCGTCGGTTACCCAGGACAACGGCGCGCTCGGGCTGCTGGCTATCGTCAAGTACTTCTCGCACATCCCCCAAGAGCACCGGCCGCGGACGCTCACCGTTTTCCTCGACAGCCGCCACTACTTTCCCGGGGCGGAGGGTGCCTCACATGACACGAGCTGGCTGACGCGGAATCCAGAGGCCAAAGAGCCGCTCGTGGCGCTGCTGCAGGCCGAGCACTTGGGCGAGAACGACTATCGCGAGGTCGACGGCGTGGTCGAGCCGGTGGGCCTGGCTGAGCAGTCCTATCTGTGGTCGCGCAACAACCCGGTGCTGATCGATGCCGCGGTGATCGCTGCCAAAGAGCACGGGTGGGAGCGCGTACAGGTGGCGGTGCCCGAGCGCCCGGGGATCAACGGTGGCCTCCAGCAGGTTTGGTGGGGTGTGGGGTCCCGGGCGCTGCCCGGAGGTCGCGAATCCCTCGACCTGCCCGGCTATGGCCTCGGTGGATTCCTCGGGCTGTACTGGACGACTGCGTCGGGCATCGAACGGTGGAACAAAGAGCTGTTCGAGAACCAGGCGCACACGATGACGCAGCTGGCGGGTGTGCTGATGACCGCGGATCTGGACGAGATCCAGCCCGAGGAAACCGAATCTCAGCCCTAGCAGGCCATGGTGAAAGTGTGGTGGGTCTGGCGACAGGGTTTTGCGAGGCGCAGGCCAGGAGAGAGGAGGAGGCGATGGTAACCCCATCGTTGACGACAAACGACGCAGCATCCGCGCGCAACCCCCAGTCGCCCGAAGGGTTACGGCGATTTGGGGCCATCTGCGGCGTTGGCCCTCCTCGACGATGGCTAGTGCATCGTCTGCGTCAGGCCGCCTTGCATCTGGCCCCAACTCGCCGTAACCAGACCCACCACACTTTCACCACGGCCTGCTAGCGGCTGCTGGAATTGAAGCGGGCGAACTGCGGGGAATCGCAAGGAGCAATGTTGGAGGTTCGATGGGTCGTCGATCGTTAGCACTTGGCGTCATGACGCTGGCCCTCGTGTCCGGGCTGGCGCTCGCTCCGGATGGTCGCGGCGGCGAAGCGCGGCGCCAGGTGGCGGAAGCGGCCGACCTCGTCTTTCGCAATGGCGACATCTACACGGTCGACGCAGCCCGTACCTGGGCGAGCGCCGTTGCGGTGGCCGGCAATCGCATCGTCTACGTTGGCTCCGACGCAGGCATCGGTCCGTTCGTCGGCGCCGAGACACGGGTCATCGATCTGGATGGCCGCATGCTCATTCCTGGTTTCCAGGACTCGCACCTGCACCCCAGCGGTCAGAGCCTCGACCTGGCACAACTGGACAATCTGGTCGATAGCAGAGAGGTGCTGCGTACGGTGCAGGAGTACGCCGAGGCGAATCCAGATCGACCGTGGGTTCTCGGTCGGGGCTGGCTCGAAGCAGCGTTCAAGCCCGCCGGTGTCCCGACGCGCCAGATGCTGGACGAGGTGGTGAGAGACCGTCCGGCGCTGATGACCAACGCCTCCGGGCATCAGGGATGGGCGAACTCGAAGGCGCTCGAGATCGCCGGGATCACCGCCGAGACCCCGGATCCACCGAATGGTCGCATCGACCACGATGAGCATGGCGAGCCCAGCGGGATTCTCCAGGAGGCGGCGCAGGGCTTGGTACGGCAACACATTCCGGCACTGACACACGAATTCCGCATCGAGGCACGCCGAGCGGCGTTGCGCGAGATGGCGAGGCTGGGAATCACTGCCATCGTTGATGCGTCTTCCTCCGCAGCGGGCGAAGCCGAGTTCGCCGAGCTCGAGGACGCTGACGAGCTCACCGTTCGCGCCGTGCTCTGTCAGCGGTATCGTCCACAGCGCGACGACGAGGAACAGATTCGCGACTTCATTGCCCGCCGTGCGGCGCTCGGCGCCGGGCAGCTGCGCGCCACCTGCGTGAAGATCGGCCTCGACGGCATTATCGAGCACCACACAGCCTCGGTGCTCGAGCCCTACGTTGACCGGGACGACGAGTACCGCGGTCCGATCTTCGTGGAGCCGGCGCGACTGAAGAGGGTAGTGGCGCGCCTCGACGCCGAGGGCTTCCAGGTTCATATTCACTCGATCGCCGACCGCTCCGCACGCGAGGCACTGGATGCCATCGAAGCGGCGCAGCAGGTCAACGGCACCGGCGGCGGACGCCACCACCTGGCGCATCTTCAGCTTCTCGATCCGGCCGACATGCCGCGCCTACGTACGTTGGGGGTGACTGCCAACATGACTCCACTCTGGGGCAGGGGAGACGACTGGGAGACCGTGTTCGCGGTGCGGGTGTTGGGGCCCGAACGCAGCCAGCGGCTGCTGCAGCACAGCTCGATCCTGGGGGTGGGGGCCAACCTCGCATGGGGCACCGACTGGCCGGTGACCAGCCTGGTGCCGGTGGAGGGCCTCGAAACGGCGACGACCCGCCGCTATCTGGGCGGCATGGACCCTTACGGTGCGCCCGACGAATCGTGGCTGCCGCACGAGCGCCTGACGCTCGGCGAGGCAATCGCCGCCTACACAATCTCCGGGGCCTACCTGTCGTTCGATGAAGCGGAACGGGGCTCGATCGAGGTAGGAAAGCTCGCCGACCTGGTGGTGATGGAGCAGAATCTATTCGAGGTATCGCCGCTACAGATCCACGAGGTCGCCGTCGATATGACTGTGTTCGACGGCCGCGTCGTGTTCGAGCGCTAGCCGTTGTCGATGGGCGAATAGGCTCACTGTACTGAGTGCTAAGATACGCGCCGCTGGCCGGCCTGCGTGTTTCGGCCTTCCGGTGCGCTGTCACCAGTGGTGCCTCGATTTTGGACTTCTCGGTCGGACTGACGATTGAACATTCGAGATCAGCTGACGCGAATCGCGAGCTTGCAAGACGCCGAGCTGCGCTTGGGACGGATCGAAGCCGAGCTCGCGACGCTGCCTGGCGAACGCACCGCTCGCCAGGAGCGCATCGCCACCGCCAAAGCGAACATCGAGACCGTCGAGGCCGAGCGTGACGAGTGTCTCAAGCGGCATCGTGCGTACGAGGGCGAGCTGCAGGACGCCGAGGGCAAGATCGAAAAGTTTCGTGAGACCGAGATGCTCGTGAGGACCAATACACAGCTCTGGGCGGTCCAGGCGGAGATCGAGCAGGCACAGAAGGCAGCCGGCAGCATCGAAACCAAGATCCTCGAGGAGATGGAGCGGGCGGATCAGCTCGAGTCGGAGATCAGCCAGCGTGTGACGGATCTCGGCGAAGTGGAGCAAGCGACTCGATCGGAGATCCAGGAGATCGACAGGCGCCAGGCCGAGCTAGAGGTCGATCGTGACTCGCGGCTGGGCGAAATCGAAGAGCTTCGAGGGACCGTCGACGCGGCGCTGCGCGCCCGCTACGAGCGCGTCAAGACCCGCCGCCACGGGGTTGCGATCGGTGAAGCGGCGGAAGGTACCTGCCTGGCCTGCAACGTCCGCCTCCGCCCACAGCTGTGGCTCGAGGTGCTGAACATGGAAGCGCCAGTGCAGTGTGACAACTGCCAGCGGATCCTCTTTGTGCGCGATGCACTCCAGCTACCCTCGTCGATCAAGGTAACGGTCGACGACTGAGAGCCGCCGGTCCGATGTTCGTTGCTCATATCGACGGCGCCTCGCGCGGCAATCCCGGACATGCAGCTTATGGCGTGCGGGTGTGCGATTCCGGCGGCGTCGAAGTGGCACGATTCGGCGAGTATCTCGGCCATCAAACCAATAACTACGCCGAGTACCAGGGCCTGATTGCGGCGCTCCGCTGGGCCCGAGACAACGACGTCGAGGCTTTCATGGTGCGCTCCGACTCACAGCTGCTCGTGCGGCAAATGCAGGGTCGCTACAAGGTCAAGAGCGCCACTTTGCGCCCGCTCTGGCAACAGGCGTCGGAGCTCGCGGAGTCGCTACGCGAGCTCCGCCTGGAACACGTCCGCCGTGAAAACAACGTCGAAGCGGATTCGCTTGCCAACGAAGTGCTGGACGCCCGCCCGCGCCACTAGTGGCCTGTAACAGATGAACGTTACCTATCGCAGATGGGATTTGCGGGTGAGATCAAGGCGCGGCGAGGAAGGCGATGCAATGGGCATCGTCGAGGAGGCGCAACGCCGATATTGCCTGCAACTGCCCATCTGTCCGGAGGATGATGGCGAAATCCGCCCGTCTGCGGCGTTGCCCCTCCTCGAAGATGGGCAAACATCGTCTCGTCGGTGCGCCTGGCATTCGGACCCATTTCGCCACCACGATAGGCAACGTTCATCTGTTACAGGCCACTAGCCACGATCGCCGACGCGGGAGGCCAACGAGATTCCCGCGAGCATGCGTCCGGCAGCGTCGCCGTCACGACGGTAGGAGTGGAAGGTGTCCGGTTCCGAGTACGTGCAGCGTCCGGTGGTCTGCACGCGAGATGGCTCCACACCGCACGCCTCGAGCTGATATCGGGCCGCGCCCGCCAGATCACAGAGCCAGGTTTGGCGGGGGTCGCGCTCCGGGTCGAGCTCTTGGCGCGGCTCACTGAAGACGTCCGTCGGTAATCCAGCGGCACGGAAACTGGTCACGACATCGTCCGCCACACGGTACGCGCCGGGGCCGATGCACGGGCCCAGCGCTGCGTCGCAGTCCTGAGGATGGGTGCCGAATTCCCGCGCCAGCGATCCCATCATCGCCGGTAGCACCCCGAGAGCGATGCCACGCCAGCCAGCGTGCGCGGCTCCGATCGAGCCGCTTCGGGCATCGAACACCAGCACCGGGAGGCAGTCGGCAGTGGCGATACCCAGCGTCAAGCCGAGCCGCCGGGTGATCAGCGCATCGCCGGCAGGACGATCGTCGATCGATGCGCTCTGGAACGGGGACAGGTCCGTGGTGGCGTCGATGAGCAACACGTCGCTGCCGTGCACCTGACGCGCTCGCACGAGGGGAGACGGTAGGAGATCACCGAGTTGTCCCTGCCGGGTCTCGAATCCGTGCGCAGCAGCCAGCCCGGGGACGCGCAACACGCTCTCCGGTGCCACAGCTCAGCCCGTAGCGGCCATCGACGACGGTGCCTCAGCAGCCACCTGCAGCGCTTTGTCCCACTGATTGGTGAGCGCCGGAAGCCCGGGGCCGACGTGCAGGTGTCCCCACGGTGTCGGCTCGGCGGGATCGCGCTGCCGCAGAAACTCCTGCATGGGTACACCGTGGGTCTCGGACCAGGTGCGGAATGCCTGGCGCCAATCGCCGCACTGATGCCATTCTTCGAGAAGATCGGCGACGCGACGATCGCCGCGCGACATGACCGCCTGGATCTCCGCCGCTCGTGGCGGCATGGCATCGATCACCAGGTTGGGGACCCTGGCTGCTCGTCGGCGCAGCCACTTGAGCTTGGCGCGGTAGCTGCGCGTGTCGAGCTGCGGCGCCCACTGGAGCGGCGTTCCGGGCTTCGGGATCAGGCAGTTGATCGACATGGTGATTGTGCCGATGCGGCCGCGGGCGCGGCCCTCGTCGATCATGATGTCGCGCATCTTTTGTCCGAGCTCGACGATGGCCTCGAGATCTTCGTCGGTCTCGCCCGGAAGCCCGATGATGATGTAGTTCTTCAGGTTCAGCGCGCCGGCGCGGAATATCATGCGCGTCTTGTCGAGGATCTCCTCGTTGGTGATCTTCTTCATGATCAGCCGGCGCATGCGGTCGCTGCCGGCCTCGGGGGCGATGGTGATCGTCCGTTGACCCGAGTCCACCACCGTTTGCAGCAATGGCTCACTGAGGGTCGAGATGATGAGGCTGGGGCTGAAGACGCGAAATCCACGCTCGCGGAGGCCCATGGCAATGGCCTCGATGTCCGGATGGTCGAGCAACGCTGTGGCTACCAGCCCGACGCGATCGGTATATCGCCGCCAGGGTTCCACTGCTCGCAGAACGTCTTCGACGCTATGAACACGGAAAGGCAGGATGCTGTATCCGACCCAGCAATAACGGCACCCCTTCGTACAGCCCCGCGCCACCTCGACCAGCACGCGGTCCCCCATCTCACTGTCGGGGGCGAGAATCGCGGTCGCGGCGACGCGGTCGGCGCCGTCGAAGCGCGCCCGTACCTTGGTGATCGTGGCGGGGGCCGGGGGTAGCGCTTCGAGAGCGGCGAAACGGGCGGCGGCACCTGGCTCGGGAGATTCGTAGCGCGGCTCGTAGAACGCCGGTACGTAGAAGCCTTGGCGTGTAGCGAGGCCCTCGAGGAGCTCCTGTCGAGACGAGGCCCCGAGCGCAGCATCCAGGAGCGGTGCCAGTAGCTCCTCGCCTTCGCCGAGACAGCAAACGTCGAGAAAGGGCGCCACGGGCTCCGGGTTGATCGACACCGCGGCACCACCCATGACCACGAGCGGGTGGCGCTCGTCGCGTTCGGTGGCGCGCAGCGGAATTCCTGCTAACTCGAGGATTCGCAACAGGTTGGGGTAGTCGTTCTCGAAGGAAGCCGAGAACGCCAGGACGTCGAAATCAGCGACCGGCGTCGTTGACTCGAGGCTGAATAGCCTCGTGCCGGTACGGACGTATTCGGCCAGATGCTCGTCGTCCGGAAGGAATACCCGTTCGCAGCTGACGTCCGGATGCGCGTTCGCCTGGCGGTACACGCTGTGGAGGCCGAGATTCGCCATGCCGACGGCGTAGGTGTTCGGATACGCGAGCAGCATCCGGAGCCTGGCGCTGCTCGGCGTGGCGAGCGCGATTTCGCCGGCCAGTCGTGTGCGCGCGGTCTGGTGTAGGTCCAATCCGTACACTCGTCGATGATCGCGCGTCAGCGTTCGCCGCTGCGGCCTGCTAGTTGCGCGGGGTCTCCTGGTGGCGCAGGAAGGCCGGCACCTCGAGGTCGTCTTCCTCCAGATCAAACGCCTTGTACGCCGCCGCCGGTGTGTCCGCCGCCGGGTCCGGTTGGTTCCCCGCTGCTGCCGTGTCGGCTGCGAAGTAGGGTGCGTCCGCTGGTCGGGCAGGCGGCGTCACCGCCCCGCGGTGGGCCAGCACCGAGTCGTGCATGCTCGGGCATGCCTCGAAGCCGGTGGCGATTACCGTGACCTTGATGGTGCCCTCGAGTGCCTCGTCGATGACTGCGCCGAACAGGATGTTGGCGTCTTCGTCGGCGGCGGCGTGAATGATCGTCGACGCTTCGTTTACCTCGTGCAACGTCATGCCCGGGCCGCCGGAGACGTTGATCAGCACCCCGCGGGCGCCGTCGATCGTGGTGTCCTCCAGCAACGGCGAATGGATTGCGGCGTGTGCCGCCTCGGCCGCGCGCTTGTCGCCGTCGCGCATGGCGGTGCCCATGATCGCCATGCCCATGCCGGACATCACGGTGCGAACATCGGCGAAGTCCAGGTTGATGAGACCCGGGACGAGGATGAGATCAGCGATACCCTGGACTCCCTGATGCAATACCTGGTCGGCGTGACGGAACGCATCGATCAGCGGCGTATCGGGTGCCACCGTGGCCAGTAGACGATCGTTCGGGACCGCGATCAGCGTGTCGACTGCCTCCTGCAGCTCCTTGAGGCCGAGGTCCGCCTGCATCATCCGCCGGCGCCCCTCGAACGAGAACGGCTTCGTCACCACCGCAACGGTGAGTGCGCCGAGCTCGTTAGCGAGGCGAGCGATCACCGGCGCTGCCCCAGTAGCCGTGCCACCCCCCAACCCGCCGGTGACGAATACCATGTCGGCACCCTCGAGCGCCGCGACGATCCGATCGGTGTCCTCGAGCGCTGCCTGTCGACCGATCTCTGGGTTGGCGCCGGCTCCCAAACCGCGCGTCAGATTGGTGCCGAGCTGGAGCTTCGATGGCGCCGTGTTGGATTCGAGCGCCTGCACGTCGGTATTGGCGGCGATGAACTCCACGCCCTTGAGTCCAGCCATCATCATCCGGGTGATGGCGTTGCCGCCCCCACCGCCTACTCCGACCACCTTGATGTACGCGTTGTGACGCATCGAATCTCCCGGCAATAGCGTCATGGGGTGGTCCGAGAGAAGCGGGTCGGCACTCGCCGGTGCGGCGTCTGGAGCGCTCGATTGCTCGAGCTCCGGCTGCTGGGCCCACTTGTCGTCCGTCATCCCCGTTCCTCCCAGACTCTACGATTCAACTTCGCTGGCGGTGCGTTGCTCAGAACAAGTCGGCAAGCCAGCGTGCGAATCGACCGCGTACCCGGCGAATGAACGTCGGGTCGCGGACTTCGAATCGCGACGCTACCCCGCTATTCCGATGGCCGTACAAGGCCAGTCCTACGGCGGTCGAGTAGCCGGGCCCCGACACCAAGTCGACGAGCCCGGTCACCTCGTTAGGGACGCCGACGCGCACCGGCAGCCCGAATCGCTGCTCAGCCGTTTCCGCCAATCCCTCGAGCAAAGCGCCGCCCCCTGTAAGCACGATGCCGGCGTGGAGTACATCCGCGAAACCGGAACGCCGAATATCGTCACGCACCAAGTCAAGAATCTCCACTGCCCTCGGCCTAAGGATCTCACAAAGTTGCCTTCGAGGCACCAGCGATGAAGCACGTCCACCGATTCCCGGGACCTCGACCGATTGATCGTCAGGCACCAGGTCGGGCAGCACAACGCCGTGGCGGACCTTGATCTTCTCGGCCTCAGGGAGCGGTGTCTTGAGTACGACCGAAACGTCGTTGGTGAAGCTCTCGCCCCCGACGGGGAACACCGACGTGTGACATACGGCACCGCCCTGGAAGCACACCAGATCGGTGGTGCCGCCTCCGATATCGATCAGCGCGACCCCGAGCTCGCGCTCGTCACGCGACAAGACAGCCTCGTTGGCGGCAAGCGCCTCCAGCACCACGGCTTGCACCTCGATGCCGCCGTGGTTGGCGCAATTCACCAGGTTCTGAATCGCCGAGACCGACGCCACCACCAGGTGGAGGTTGACCTCGAGTCGCTTCGCCGACATGCCGAGTGGATCGATAATGTTGTCCTGGCCGTCGATGAGGAACTGCTGCGGCAGCAGGTGGACGATCTCGCGGTCGCCGGGCAGGTCGAGGTCGCTGGCGGCGTCGATCACGCGTCGGATGTCGTCTTCGGTGACCTCCCGGGCGCGGCTGTCGAGGCCGACGGCGCCACGGCTGTTGAAGCCGCGCACATGGTTGCCGGTGGCGCTGACCCAGGCCCGGTCGACGCTCACGCCTGCCATCAGCTCGGCCTCTTCCACGGCGGCCTTGATGGATTCGACCGTACTTTCTATGTCGACCACTACGCCCTTCTTCTGGCCGCGCGACGACGCCAGACCGACGCCGATCACCTCGAGCTCATCGTCTGGATGGCCCTCCGCGATGACGGCGCACACTTTGGTCGTCCCGATATCGAGGCCGACCACATAGCGTTCGAGACGCGCCACAGTCGGCTAGTCCTCCAATCCGGTGTCCGATTCGGGCTGGCGTACGACCACCATTTCGCGGTAACGGAGGTCGACGATCGCGCTGTCGGGCAAGGTGCGCCGGGCCATCAACGAGCGCAGGTTGTCGAGCTTGATCTCCAGGCGCGACGCGTCGCCGAGTTGCACCGTGCGCAACGGACGGGCCAGCACCAGTGCCACGCCGCTTGGCTCGAGCCGCAGATAGGCGACCTGGCCGAAGAGGTCACGGCGTGTCTGGCGCAGCGAGTCAACGATCGCCACTGCATCATCGAAGGATGCGCCGCCCGGTACGTGACGGGGCACCCGTCGCGTCGCGTCGAGCGCTGGCCGCAAAGCGTTCGTCATACGCAAGCGCGGGAGGCTCGGATCGGTCTGCGGGTCGCGACCGAGCAGGACGCCGTCCTGTGACACCAACCAGGCACCGTCTGGAGCATGCAGACGGCCCCAGGGTCCGCGCAGCGATACCTCGACCCCGAGCGTCCGCGGCAGCATCCGGCGCACGCGTGCGGTACGCACCTGTGGGATTTGCTCGACGAGCGTTCGTAGCGGGTCGAGGTCAAGCATCAGAAGGTTGCGCCCGAGAACCGGTTCGAGACGGTCGCGCACCACCTCGCGCAAGCGCTCGGGAACCGCTTCCAAGGCGAGCTCGCGCAAGACAAAGCTGTCATCGTCGGCAGCGTAGCCGTATCCCGCGTATGCCAGACCGCCACCGAAGGCGACGCCCGACGCGACCATCATGAGCTGCCCGAAGATCGCCAGGCTGCTACGCCGCCGCAGCGCCGGGCGATTCTGTATCGAGCGCAGGAACTGCGGTGCGCGTTTCTCGCTCGTTCCTACCATCTGCGGATCTCCGGTTGGAGCTCGACACCGGCGTGGCTCTTGACGCGCGCCACGATCAGATCAATGAGCTCTTCGATGTCGAGCGCCCGAGCCTCGCCGAGATTGACGATGAAGTTGGCGTGCCGATCGGAGACGATCGCGGCTCCGACCCGCAGCGCCTTGCATCCGGCAGCGTCGATCAGCTTTCCGGCGCCCTCGCCGGTCGGTGGGTTACGGAAGATGCAGCCCGAATTGCGGGCGCCGACCGGCTGCCGGTCGCGCTTGAGCTCTTGCAGCTCCTCGTAACGTTGCGTGAGCCGGGCGGGGTCAGCCGGCTCGACGCGGAGGCCCACGGCAAGAATCGTCCAGGGAGCTGAAACGCTCTGCAGCACCAGGCTCCGGTAGTCCCATCTCAGGTCGTCCGGCCCGACGCGATGCACCGCGCCGCACGAGTCCATCACATCGATGTCGACCGTCGCTTGTTGCATGTCGCCGCCCCAGCAGCCGGCGTTTCCGGCCGCCGCACCGCCGATGGTGCCGGGTAGCCCCGTCGACCACACCAGCCCGTCGAGACCCAGAGAGATGCTGTGGCGTACGGCGCGAGCCGTGGGCACGCTTGCCGAAATCCGCAGGACGCCGCCGTCAAGACACACAGCGTCCTCGAGGCTGGTCATGTTGAGCACCGGAGTGTCGATACCGTTGTCGGCGACCAAGAGGTTGGTGCCACCACCGAGCACTCGCCAGGGGAGGCCGCGCGAGCCCATCCAGCCGGCGATCGCGCCAACCTCGTCGGAGCGCTGCGGCCAAAGCATGACCGGGCACGGGCCACCGACCCCCATGGATGTGTGTCGCGAAAGCGGCTCGTCGAGCCCACACTGCCAACCGCCGACTCGCGCCGCGCTCTCGATAGCGCGAATCGCCGAGTTCGTCCAGGGGGCGTGCTCGGCAGTGCGGTGGGTCGCCAACATCTCTATCCTTCATCCGCCGAGGTCTGATCCGAGCTGTCTGCGACCTCGTCGGCCACGTCGCGCTCGACCCCCGACAGCCACTCGCCGACGCGCTTGGAGAGCTTCCAGACGTCGCCGGCGCCCAGGGTCAATACGATGTCGCCCGGTCGCGCGTATCGAGTGATGGTTTCGAAAGCGGCCTCGAGGTCGGCAACGTTGACCACCTGGCGCTGGCCATGCTGACTCATGGCGAGCGCCAGATCCTCTCCCGTGACGCCGGGAATCGGCGCCTCGCCGGTGGCGTAGATGGGCAACACGAGCACGACGTCGGCGTCATAGAAAGCTCGGCCGAAGTCGTCGCGCAGCAGGTGCGAACGGGAGTACCTGTGCGGCTGGAAGCAGACGATCTTGCGCCGATCCGGAAACGCCTCGCCGGCGGCACCAAGTACAGCGCGAATCTCGGTCGGGTGATGTCCGTAGTCGTCCACCACCAGGATGTCGCCGCCGGAATGAACGCGCTGGAAGCGACGCGCCGTGCCGGCATAGCTCCCCAGCGCGTCGGCGATGGTGGAGAAGGAGATGCCCAGGTCCAGGCCCACAGCCACGCATGCGAGTGCGTTTAGCGCGTTGTGTCGTCCGAGCACGCGCAAGTGGATCTCGCCGAGCTCATCGGTTCCGGCGTGGCAGGTGAGCCGGGTGCCGTCCGCCGATACCTCGATCGCCGACGCACGGATGTCGGATTGCGGATTCAGTCCATAGGTGAGCAGCTTGCGCGTTACCTGAGGCATGACCTCCTGCAGCTCCGGGTCATCGAGGCAAACCACCGCGGTGCCATAGAAGGGGACCTTGTTGAGGAACTCGACGAACGCTTCTTTGAGGGCGTCGAAGCTGTCGTAGTGGTCCAGGTGCTCCAGGTCGATGTTGGTCACTACGGCGATGGTCGGGCTGAGGCGCAGGAAGGAGCCGTCGCTTTCGTCTGCCTCCGCGACCATGAACTCTCCCTGCCCGAGCCGGGCGTTCGTGCCCCAGGCTTCCAGGCGGCCGCCGATGACGACCGTCGGGTCGAGGTCGGCGGCCTCGAACACGGTTGCCATCATCGACGTAGTCGTCGTCTTGCCGTGCGAGCCGGCGATGAGCACCCCGTGCCGCATGCGCATCAGCTCGGCGAGCATCTCGGCGCGCGGAATCACCGGGATTCCCGCAGTTTGCGCCGCCACCACCTCCGGGTTGTCGTGGCCAACTGCGGATGAGGTCACCACTACGTCAGCGCCTCGTACGTTCGCGGCCGCGTGGCCGACGAACACCGTGCCGCCCAGATCCTCGAGGCGTTCGGTGATCGGTGAGGGACGCAGGTCCGACCCCGAGACCTGGTACTCGAGGTTCAGGAGCAGCTCGGCGATCCCGCTCATGCCGATGCCGCCGATACCGACGAAGTGGAGGCGTTGAACGCGCTTCAGCATGGCTGGGAACCTCGGTTTCGGCGGGTCTCGATCGAGAATTGCAAGGAACCGCCGGGCGGCTCGTCCGGTTCGGCGATCGGTATCGGTCCCGCAGGACTCGGCGGTAACGAGGCGTCGACGAGCGACAGGGCGAGGTCGGCAACCACGGCAGCGGCCGCGTCGCGCCCGCAGGCCGCCGCCGCTGCCGCCATCTCGGCGCGCCGCTGCACATCACCCGCCAGTTCCAGGATCACCTCGGCGAGCGGATACCCATTGGCTGATTCCTCGACAATGATGGTCGCGCCGGCCCGCTGAAGGGCATTGGCGTTGGAGTGCTGATGGCGCCCGGCGGCGCTCGGGAAGGGGATCAGGATCGACGGCAGGCCGCAGTACGTCAGCTCGGCAATGGTGGTCGCGCCGGCGCGTCCACAAACGAGATCGGCCTGGGCGTAGGCTTCACCGATGTTCTGTATGAAGGGTGTCACGGTGGCTGGAATGCCGTGTGCCGCATACGCATCGCGCAAGGAATCGAGGTCTGTCTTACCAGCCTGGTGCGTGATCCGCAGCCCCACGTGAGCCGCAGCGAGGAACGGGATCGCGAGCTCGGCCATGGTGTTCAGCCCGCGCGCACCTTGACTGCCACCGAGCATGAGCAGGTGAATGCCGTTCCTAGGGGCGGCCGTTGCCTGGCCGTCGCGGCGCGGCGCCGAGGGGAGCGTGGCGCGCACCGGGTTGCCGGTGATCACGGCCTTGCCGCCCAGACGTGTCGCGGTTTCTTCAAACGAGACCGCGATCGCACGCGCAAAGGGACGCAACCATCGGGTTGTAAGTCCGGGGTCGGCGTTCTGTTCGAGCACCAGCAACGGGATGCCCGCCAGCCACGCTGCCAGGCCCGTGGGGCCACAGACGTACCCGCCGGTGGCGATTACCAGATGCGGTCGGAATCCGGCCAAGTGTCGCCGGGCGTCGCCGATCGCGGCCGGCAGCGCGGCCAGGGCACGTAGCCGGCCGATGATACCGGTGCCCACCATGCCGAGAGCCCGCACTTCGACAGCGGGGTACGGGACCAGGCCGCGGAGCTCACGTTCGCTGGTCCGCTGGGAGCCGATCACCAGAAACTCGCATTGGGCGCGTTTCGCGAGTGCTTCGGCGGTCGCCAGTGCGGGCATCAGATGCCCCCCGGTGCCGCCGGCGGCAAGCGCCACCCTGAGGGGCTCGCGAGGCGAATCCGTCGTCGATGAGCTCATGTGTGCGCGTGCTGGGACAGGTTCAGAAGGACGCCGATCGCAGCACAGCAGATCACCATCGAGGAACCGCCGTAGCTGATCAGGGGCAGTGGTATGCCCGTTGTCGGCAATAGGTTTACCACGATGCTCATGTTCACCAAGGCCTGCAGCACGAGGTAGCACGTCAGGCCGGTGCCGAGGTAGAACCCGAACTTATCCGGTGCACGAAGCGCGGCGCGCAGACCACGCCAGAGCACGACCATGAAGGCGAGCACGACGGCGGATGCCCCCAGTAGGCCGAACTCCTCGGCGACGACCGCATAGATGAAATCGGTATACGGATCCGGGAGAAAGCCGGACTTCTGGTGGCCGGCCGCGAACCCGACTCCGCTCAATCCTCCCGATCCCACCGCCATGAGGGACTGGAGCGTCTGGTAGCCGGCGTCCTGGGCGTCGGCCCAGGGGTCGAGCCAGGCCACGATGCGGCGCGACTGATAGCCGGACCGCAGGATCTGGACCGAGGCCGCGAGGGCCACGACCACCCCGACGTTGGCAACGTACTTCCAGGACAGCCCTGCCACCCAGAACATCGTCGCCGCGATGCCGACCACCATACACGCGGTACCGAGATCCGGCTCGATGGCGATCAAGAATGCGATCGCCACCACCACCGTGAGCGGCGGAGTCAGCCCGCGCCAGGGTTCGTTGATCGTCTCGTCCTTACGCGACAGATAGGAGGCGAGGAACAAGATCACCGCCAGTTTGGCTACCTCTGACGGCTGAGCGTTCAAGGGCCCCAGCGGGATCCATCGGTGCGAGCCGCGAGACTCAGGCATCAGCAGGACAACGACCAGCGCGACCAGAGTGGCAGCAACAAAGCCGCCGACCACCAGCCGGTTGCGGTAGAGCCGATAGTCGGTGAGCAAACCGACGACCAGCAGAGCGAGTCCGACGACGACGCCGATCGCCTGTCGGGCCACGAAGTACAGGTCGTGCCCGAAGGCGCGCTGGGAGATCGGGAAGGAGGCCGAGTACACCATCACCAGGCCCAGCCCGATCATCGCGATCACGGCGCAGAACAACGTCTTGTCGACCGCCAGCCAGCGGCTCGCCATCGGTGTCTCTCCCAGATTACTCCTGACCGCTCAGCGTGCAGCGATCAGGGTTTTGAAGTGACGTCCTCGGTGTTCGAAACTGTCGTACTGATCGAAGCTCGTGCAGGCCGGCGCCAGCAACAGCACGTCTCCCGCGGTGGCGCGATCGAGACCGATGTCCACGGCACGCTCGATGTCGGTGCACTCGATCATCGGCGCCGCGTGGCTCAACGCCTGCGCGATACGCTCGGTGGCCTCGCCCACCAGCAGGACGCTGCGGACGCCGCCCAGCGCCGAGCGCAGGCGCTCGAAGTCGGAGTCCTTGTCGCGGCCGCCGAGAATGAGCCACACGGGTGCCTCGAGACCGCGGAGGGCTGCCAGCGTTGCGTCGACATTGGTCGCCTTGGAGTCGTTGATGCAGTCAACCCCGTTCACAGTGCCGCATGGCTCCATACGATGTTCGAGACCCTCGAATCGGCGCAGAGCTTCTGCGGCGCGCTCAGGAGTCGCGCCCGCGAGGCAGGACAGTGCCACGGCCGCGGCGGCATTCAGATAATTGTGGCTGCCGACGACCGTGAGCTCGTCGGTGTCGACGACCGTGTGAACCACGGCGGCTGGATCGCGCCAGCAGATTCGTCCGTCCACCATCCACGACGCGGTTTCGGTGGCGACCGGCGTTTCGCTGAAGGGTACGGCACGCGGCCCGGCTGGCAGATGCCGTCCGAGCCAGGGATCGGCGGCACCGTAGACGAGCCAGTCGTCGCCGGTGCAATTCGTCACCAGTCGCAGCTTCGCCCGGGCATAGGACTCGAAGTCGCCATGACGGTCCAGGTGATCGGCGCTGACGTTGAGGAGAGCCGCCCAGCGCGGCCGGAAATCGACGATCGTCTCGGTTTGGAACGACGACAGCTCCAGCACATAGCGCTCGACGTGCCGCTCACCCTGTAGGACCCGGCGGACGACGCGTGAGAACGGAACGCCGATATTTCCACACACTGCGGTAGACAGCCCGCTCTCGGCCAAGATGGCCCCCACCATGCTGGTGACCGTGCTCTTGCCGTTGGAGCCACTGATGGCGACTGCCGGAGCGTCGGCGTAGGCGGATGCGAGCTCGATCTCACTGAGCGGCGTGAGGCCGGCCTCACGGGCAGCGCGCAGCGGCGGCGCATCGGGATGGATCCCAGGAGAGGCCACCACCGCGTCAACGCCGTGCCACAGCGTCTCGGGATGGCTGCCGAATGCCAGCTCGACGCCGCGCTCCCGGAGTGTGCTGGCATCGGCGAGCTGGGACATCGGGCGCAGATCGGTGAGCGCGACTTTGGCGCCTAGGAAGACGAGCAGCTCGGTCGCCGCCACACCGCTGCGTCCGGCGCCGACGACGGTCACGCGCTTGCCCGCCCACGAGCCGTTCATCGTAACTTCAACGTCGCCAATGACATGAGCGCGAAGAGCACGGCAAGGATCCAGAAGCGGACAACAACCTGCGGCTCTGACCATCCGGCGAGCTCGAAGTGATGATGGAGCGGCGCCATGCGGAAAACGCGCCGGCCGGTCAAACGGAAGGACGTGACCTGGATCATCACCGACAGTGTCTCGAGGACGAACACGCCACCGACCAGCACGAGTACCAGCTCCTGCTTGATCAGCAGGGCGATCAGACCGACGGCGCCGCCGAGGGCGAGTGAGCCCGTGTCGCCCATGAAGACCTGCGCCGGGTGGCAGTTGTACCAGAGGAAGCCGAGGCAGGCTCCAACGATCGCGGCTGCGAAGATCGTGACTTCGGCGATATCGCGCACGAAGATAATGTCGAGGTACTCGGCGATGATTGCGTGTCCGGCAACGTACGCGATCGCGGTGTACGCAACCGCCGCCACCATCACACAGCCGGTGGCCAGACCGTCGAGCCCGTCCGTGAGATTCACGGCGTTGCTGGAAGCCAGCAGCACCAACACTGTGAACGGTACGTAGAGCGCTCCCAGGTGCGGGCTTACCTCTTTGAAGAACGGCACCGATAGCTGAGTGGTGAACAGCCCCTGTTGCGCCAACGCCCATAGGGCCAGGCCCAGCGCCCCGGAGAGCGCCACCATCATCGCTACCTTGGATCGCGCCGATAGGCCACGCCGACGCGCGTGCACCGAGCCGAGATAGTCGTCCACGAAACCGATGGCGGCGAATCCGATGGTTCCCACCAGGGCGATCCAGACGAAGGCGTGGCGCAGGTCCGCCCACAGCAGGGTGGAGACGGTGATGGCGCTGACGATGAGCGTCCCACCCATCGTCGGGGTGCCCTGCTTGGTGGCGTGCGTAGCGGGTCCTTCCGTTCGGATCTGTTGCCCGACCTGGGCGGCGAGTAGACGTCGGATCATCCAGGGTCCGAGCGCCAGCGTTGCCAGCAGGGCCGACGCGGCCGTGAGCGCTGCCCGGAACGTCAGGTAGCGGAAAACGTTGAAGGGGCCCCAGTAGTCGGCTAGCGGAACCAGCAGCTCATACAGCATCAGTTTCTTGCCTTGCAGTCGTGGACGCGCGGGCGACGACAGGTCATGGGTCGCATCATTCGGGCGCTCCGGCCGCGTTATCCGAGGATCCCAGCAGGGTATGAACGATGCGCTCCATACGAATGCCACGCGATCCCTTGACCAGAACGGTGTCTCCGGGACGAACGATGGAACCCATAGCATCGGCGGCTTCGTCGGAGGCGCTGAACGCGGTGATCGACTCCGCTGCCATACCGCCGGCGCGCGCACCGTGCCCGATGTCGCGGGCCAACGGACCGACGGTGACGAGCCGGTCAACTTCTAGATGGGCGGCGTGCAGACCAACCTCGCGGTGGGCATCCTCCGCCCAGCTACCGAGCTCGAGCATGTCGCCCAGCGCCACGATCTTGCGACCGGAACCAGCGGTCTCCGCCAGCGTCCCCAATGCGGTCAGCACCGCGGCCGGAGAGGCGTTGTAGGTGTCGTCGATGACCACGACGCCAAGGTCGGTTCGGTGCACCTGGCCGCGCATTGCCGGTAGCGCCAGATCGCTGGCTCGAGCCGCGATCGTGGCCGCTTCGATGCCCAGAACGGTTGCCACCGCTGCGGCGGCCAGGAAGTTGGATATCGAATGCGCCCCCGGCAGCGGCAGGTCCACCTCGGCGGTGTTGGATGGACCGCAACGAAGCTTGAATTTCCAGCCGCCGGCAGCTGCTACCACCGCGCGTACGGATACCTCGGCGTCGCCCATCCCGTAGCAGATTGTCGGCGCGCCGCGTTGCCGTCGGCGCGAGCCCATGGCAGCGGTGTGCACGTCGTCTGCGTTGACGATCAGCGTGCTGTCAGCGGCCAGTTCGTCAGCGAGCTCCTGCTTCGCCGCCGCCACGCCGGCGAGGTCGTCGAAGTTCTCCATGTGAACCGGCGCGACGTTGGTGATCACGCCGATGCCGGGCCGTGCAAGGCGGGTCAGGGCGGCGATCTCACCCACGGTGCTCATTCCCAGCTCGGCCACCATCCAGCGGTGCCCGGGGCGCAGACCGAGCAGCGAAAGCGGCAGGCCCCACTGGTTGTTGAAATTGCCCGGCGTCGCGTGGGTGGACTCGGTAGCCTGCAGCAAGGCGTGCGTCAATGCCTTGGTCGTCGTCTTGCCGACGCTGCCGGTGATTGCCACTACGGTGGGTGCGACGACGTCACGGACGTGCCCGGCGAGGCACTGCAATGCCTCGGTAGTGTCGTCGACGAGAACAATGCCGGCGTCGAGAGGGTTGACCAGATGATCCAGTACGTCGCGTCGGGAAATGATCACCGCCGCTGCACCGGACGCCAGCGCTTGCGGCAGATAGCGGTGTCCGTCATCCCGTGGGCCGA
Organism: Acidobacteriota bacterium; assembly: GCA_965248695.1. GTDB lineage: Bacteria > Acidobacteriota > UBA890 > UBA890 > WLXD01 > DASCOT01. The sequence continues at coordinate 104,589 of CBDFKD010000001.1, forward strand.
TGATGGCGACGAACACGTCGTTCGGTCGTACTTCGCGCGAGTCAATAACGACTCGGGCCAGCTGACCGCCCGCGTTACCCGACTCGATGGGGCGGCCGAGAACCTCGGCGAGCTGGGCGACGCTCATGGGGATCATATGGAGACCTGCCCACAGTGCTGGGTGAGCCACGCGGCCGCGATCGCGGCGTCGTCGAAAGCAGCGGCGCCGTCACGAGAGATCTGCAGCGTTTCGTGGCCCTTGCCGGCAAGCAGAACACAATCGCCGGGCGCGGCCATCTCGAGGGCCAGCCCGATGGCGGCGGCGCGGTCGGCTTCGACGTGGACCTCGGCGTGAGGATCCGCGCCGATGCCATCGACGATCTGGCTGATGATGGCGTCGGGATCTTCGCTTCGCGGGTTGTCCGAAGTCACCACGGCGATGCTCGAGCCCGAAGCCGCGATCGCGCCCATCACCGGGCGCTTCGAGCGGTCGCGATCACCGCCGCAGCCGAAGACGAGGATGACCCGTCCCGCCGCGGTCACGCCGCGCACCGCTTCGAGCGCTGCTTCGAGTGCTGCCGGAGTGTGCGCGAAATCGACCAGGACGCGAAACGGTTGGCCCTCCTCGACAGGTTGTAGGCGTCCGGGCTCACCGCGGAACTTCGAGACCCCCCGGCACACCTCGTCGAGCGACACACCGAGCTCCATCGCGGTTGCTGCGGCCGCGGCGATGTTCTCGGCGTTCGCGCGGCCAAACAGCGAGGTCTCGATGGATCTTTCGCCAACCGGCGTCCTCAGCTGGAGCGTGGAGTGCCCCGGAGTCGAGTCGAACCGGATGATAGCGTAGTCCGGGGACGTACCGGCGTCCGAGTCCCACCCGTAGGTCACCGATCGTCCGCTGGTTCGCTTGGTAAGGCGCAGTGCCGCCGGATCGCCGATGTTGAGAACCGCCGGTGCGCTCGACGGCAACGACTCGAAGAGCGTGGCCTTGGCGTCGAGGTAGTCGTCCATATCACGGTGAAAGTCCAGATGATCGGGCGACAGGTTGGTGAATGCGGCGGCAGCAAAGCGGGTTCCGGTGACTCGATCCAGCCGCAGGGCATGCGAGGAGACCTCGATAACAGCGGTTGAGCATCCGGCCTCGATCATGCTCGCCATCGCCGCCTGGAGCTCGGGCGCTTCCGGCGTCGTGCGTGGTGTCGGAGTCGAGTTGCCGGCGATGCGGACCTGAGTCGTGCTCCAACGACCGGCGGGACCGCGGCAAGCGAAGATAGCCTCGAGTAGGGCGGTGACCGTGGTCTTGCCGTTGGTTCCGGTGACAGCCACCACCGTCAAGCTGTGGCTCGGGTCGTGGTGCCAGCGGCACGCCATAGTGGCGAGCGCGCCTCGCGCGGATGCGACTCGGGCCCAGGTAGCGGCGTCGGCGCTTCCCCCGACGTCAGGAGGTCGACATTCCGACACCACCGCAGCGGCTCCGCGTTGCAGCGCCTCGGGAACGAAGTCGGCGCCGTCGTGGACGAAGCCCGGGATGGCGACGAACACGTGGCCGGGAGCTACCTGCCGCGAGTCGTAGGCGATACCGGTTACCTCGATCGCCGGATCACCGGCGAAGGTTGCCTCGCAGCCTTCGAGAAGCTCATCGAGCCGCAGCTTGTGTCCCATTCCCTCGGTCGCGCTATCGGTGTGAGGGCGATCCGCCCCCAATTGCAATCGTCGCCTCGGCAACGACAAAAAGGCCGTCACGAAGGCGACCCGGCTTCAACCTCGAGACTGTCGTCAGGGGACCGGTGAGATCGGTACCGGTCTTCCGTTCGAGGCCTGGTCCGGGTCGTCGGTTACCCACTCCTCTGGTACTGAAAGCAGTGCATCGGGCGCAATTCGAAGGATGCGTGTCGCCGCATCGGCTACTGCGCGGAAGACCGGCGCAGCTGCCTGCGAGCCACCGTGCCCGTAGCCGCGCTGAGGCTCGTCGACAACGACCAGAATGACTAGTTGCGGGTCGGCGACGGGAAGAAATCCGACAAACCCGGCGATGCGCTTCGAGTAGCGCAGTACCGCGGGGTCGAATTTCTGCGCTGTCGAGGTCTTGCCTGCGATGCGATAGCCGGGAATCCCTGCAGGCTTTCCGGTACCGCCCGAAACCACCCCTTCCATGATCAGTCCCACGCGTCGTGCGATCGATTGCTTTAGCACCCTGCGTCGCACCAGCGTTTGACCCGGTTTCATTGTACCGCGTGCGTGCTCGATCTCCGTCAGTGTGTTGCCGTCGCGGTCGCGAACTTGCTCGACGAGATAGGGCCTCAGGAGCAGCCCGCCGTTGGCGACGGCGGCAATCGCGGTAGTTAGCTGGATGGGGGTTGTCGCGAGCTCCTGTCCAAAGGCCATCGACGACTGCGACAGCTTCGACCAGGACGCCGGAGCGGCGACACGGCCGGGCTCCTCGCCAGGCAGATCAACGCCCGTCCGGGTACCGAAGCCGAAGTCGCGAATCCAGGAATAGAAGGTCTGCGGCGCCAGTCGCTGGCACACCTTGATAGTGCCGACGTTGCTCGAATTTGCCAGCACGTCGCGGAACGGCATCACACCGAAGCCGAGTCTCCAGTCCTGGTAGGTGTGATTGGCGACACGATAGGTGCCGCCCTCGCAGTCGATCGGCTCGTTCTCATCGACAACGCCCTCGTGCAGCGCCGCTGCCGCGGTGATCACCTTGAAGATCGAACCCGGCTCGAAGGTGAATGCGACCCCGTTGTTGCGGGCATGGGCAAGGAACCCGGGATCGTTGTTGTCGTTGAGGTTCAGGGTGGGGAAGCTGGCCATGGCGCGAACGGCGCCGGTGCGGGGGTCCATCGCCACGATGCTGCCCCCGACGGCGTGCTTGTCGTGGATCGCGCGGCGCAGTGCTTCCTCCGCGGCGTATTGCAAGCCCCAGTCGACCGTGAGCACCAGATCGTATCCGCGCGTCGGGTCCTCCATGAGCGCCCCGCGCGTGCCGATGACGTTGCGCCAGCCGTCACGGAGACTGTTGAACGCGCCGGGCCGACCAGCGATCAGGTCGTCGTAGTGGCGCTCGATCCCGAAGCGACCCGAGTTGTCGATATCGACCGCTCCGACGACGTGGGCGGCGAGTGAGCGATGTGGGTAATAGCGCTTCGATTCGGGAAGCACACCGATCCCTGTCAGCCGCTTGCGGCGCACGAGGCGCAGGATCTCGGCCGTAGTTTCCGGACGTGCCTTGCGTCGCAGATAGACGAACGGACGCTCGCGGGAGATCGTTTCCGCGACCGTCTCAATCGGTAGCCCGAGGGCAGGGGCCAAGAGCTGTGCCGTCGCCCGGACATCGGTGATCTTTGGCGGCTGCGCGTAGACCGATCCCAGCTGGATGCTCGTGGCCAGGGTCTCGCCGCCGCGGGCGAAGATATCGCCACGCCGGCCGGCTAGCTCGATGACCCTTGTTTGTTGACTCGCGGCACGCTCGACCAACGAGTCGTGCAGGTAGAGCTGCAGGTACGTCAGGCGGGCGAGCAGCACGACACCCCAGATTGACGCGGTGGTCAGCAACAGAAGCGCGCGGCCGCGATGGATGTTGTGGGTGTGATTGCGTCCGAGGCTACGGATGACCATCGGTAGCCACCGTCGCGACGTGCCCGCCGCTCGCCATGCCGCCGGCGCTGCGCCGCATGTGATGTACCTGACCGTCCTCAGGGTGGCGAAGACCGGCGATCGTGCGTGCCTTGTGCTCCAGCGCGCGTGGATCCAGCTCGGTTTGAAGCTCCAGCTCGAGCAGCTTCCGCTCTTGTTGAAGCTGAAGCAAGGTTGTCTCGAGGTCGCCGGTCTGTCGCCGGGACTCGCGCATGTCGGCGCGCTGGGAAGCGTATAAGAATGCCGGTATGATCAGCAAAAGGATGCCGGCGAAGGCCTGCCCGAGATCGCTGAACCGGTTGGGCTCACGCGCCTTGACCAGAGGGCGGTTCGCGATTCGGGACACGTCGCTCACTCCGTTGCCGGAGGGCTGCCGGGAGAGTCGGGGGTCTGTGGCTCCAATGGCCTGGGGCGAAAGCTAGCCAGGGTTGTAAAGGGAGGCATTTTTTACAACACATGGGTTACTAGCTGGCCATGGAGCCACAGATCCCCGACTCTCCGCGATCCTTCCTCCTCAGATCCGTTCCAGCACGCGCATCTTGGCGCTGCGCGCACGTCGGTTCGTTGCAACCTCGTCGCCACCCGGTGTCAGTGGCCGCGAGGTCAGAATCTTCGCTTCGGCGCGCTTGTCGCAGAGGCACTGCGGCAGCTCCGGTGGGCATTCACAGTCGCTGGCGAGGTACTTGAACGCGCGCTTGATGGCGCGATCCTCGAGCGAATGGAAGGCCAGGACGATCAGTCGGCCGCCGGAGGCGAGAAGCCTGCTCGCCTCGACGATGAATTCCTGTAGCCCGCCGAGCTCGTCGTTTATCGCGATCCGTAGGGCCTGGAAGGTGCGCGTGGCCGGGTGGATCCGTCGAGGTCCGCGTTGCGGTACGGCGCTGTCAATGACCTCGGCCAGGCGCGTTGTAGTCGTGATCGGCTCGAAATCACGTGCCTTGACGATGGCGCGGGCGATGCGTGCGGCGTGGGGTTCTTCGCCGTAGTCGCGGATCAGCGAACGAAGCTCGTCGCCAGAGAGCCGGTTCACCGCTTCGGCCGCTGTACGCGGCTGACGGCGGTCCATGCGCATGTCGAGCGGCCCTTCGAGCCGGAACGAGAAGCCCCGATCGGCCGCGTCGAGCTGCAACGATGAGGCGCCCAGGTCGATCAAGATCGCGGAAATCGGCGCCCAGCGCCGAGCTGCGGCCATTTCCGGAAGCGTGCGATGGTCGGCGCGACACAACTCGTAGCGGCCGGACCAGCGTGCGAGTCGAAGGTCGGCGAGCTCCAGCGCGTCGGCGTCGCGATCGATACCGATCAGATGAATGTCGTCTCGAGAGGCGAGGAGGGCCTCGGCGTGACCGCCGAGCCCCAACGTGCCGTCGATCATGGTCCCGGCAGGCGCGGCCCGCAGGTGGTCGATGACCTCGTCGCGCATGACCGGCGTGTGTATGTCGGGTGCCTTGCCCGGCTGGTGTCCGCGTGGCCGCGCACCGTGGTCTGGGGGTGCCAGCGTCGCCAGACTGAGCGGAATACTCCGTCCCATGACCATCGCTATACCCCCATGTCCGCGAGGATCTGGAAGTCATCGTTGGTGAGCGGGCGCTCGTCCATACGTTGCCGGAAGGTGTCGTGGTTCCAGATCTCCAGATGGCTGATCTGGCCCATTACCACTACCTCGCCATCAACCGTGGCAGCAGCGCGCAGTAGCTGCGGCACCAGCACACGCCCCTGGCGATCCATCGAAGTGAGGGCTCCGTAGTAGTTCACCCGCGCCAGGAGCTTCTGTCGGGCGGGATTCATGCTCGGAATTGCCTGCAAGCGTTCTTCCACGCGGCCCCATTCCTGCAGTGGGTAGGCGAGGACGTTTTCCCCGGTGAAGCTGGTGAGGAAGAAGTCGTCACCGTACGTTTCCCGGATCACGTTGCGAAAAGCGGTCGGTACCTTGATGCGGTGCTTCGCATCGACCGTTGCTGGATGATTCCCCCTTAACATCCGACGCTAAGCTCCGAATCAAGGCATTCCGACCGTTTTGAGGGTGTGAGTACCACCTCAGCCCACTTTGATCCACTGCCGGACTATAGGGAGCACTGGAGCGCATGTCAAGGTTCCAACGCCTTCCTCCGAAAAAAGTCGCATCGCGCTCTGATGCACGGCACGGCACAGAATTGATCAGATCCCGTCGGCCAGGCGCCACTGTGGATTGGTGTGGCGTGAAGGGCCCGGGGTCTTGTCGGCCGGGCCCCACTATCGTCTAGGTCGGCGACCTCGGTCGGGAACGGGATCCACGCCGCTCCAGCACGCCACACCGACCCCGGACCGATGCGATCGCGTTGTCCAGGCGCCCCGACTCAGCCCAGGCTACGCAGCCGCTGAATGCGCTCCTGCATCGGCGGGTGGGTCGAGAACAGGCCCTTGAGGCCACCCGAGAACGGTTGCACGATAAACATGTGCGCCGTTGTAGGTGAGGCCTGTGTAGGCACGCGTTGGCTGGCGTGCTCGAGCTTTTGCAGGGCGCTCATCAGACCGTGCGGGTGGCCCACGATGCGGGCGCCGGTGGCATCGGCCTTGTATTCGCGAGTACGAGACACCGCCATCTGAACGACCATCGCTGCCAGCGGGGCGACGATCATCATGGCCAGCGCCCCGAGCGCGCCGCCGCCGTCGCGGTCGCGGCTGCCACCGAACATCGCCGAGTAGCCGATCATGCGGGCCATCATGGTGATGGCGCCTGCCATGGTGGCGGCGATCGTCGAAACGAGAATGTCGCGGTTCTTGATATGCGCCAGCTCGTGAGCCAGAACGCCTTCGAGCTCCTGTTCATCGAGCATCTGGAGCAATCCGGCTGTCACCGCTACCGCCGAGTGCTGCGGGTTGCGCCCGGTGGCGAAGGCGTTCGCTCCGGGCGAGGGCAGCACGTATACGGCAGGCTTTGGCAGCCCGGCACGGGCTACCAATCGCTCGACCGTGGCATGCAGACTCGCGAACTGCGCTGGGTCGGCCGGCTGTGCGCGGTACATCTTCAGCACGATCTTGTCCGAGAACCAGTAGCTGCCGACGTTGAAGACCACCGCCAGCCCCATGGCGATGATCAGACCCTGGTTTCCGAAAGCGGACCCGATCGCCAGGAGGAGCCCGGTCATGGCGCCGAGCAGCAGGGTTGTTTTCAAAGCGTTCATGTTCACGATCTCCTTGGGGATGCTGACTTGATTGTAGCGTGGCGTAGGCGCCCCTGCTCGGAGATCTCAGGGCAGCATAGCGACGAGGAGCGCGCTGCAGGCGCCGCCGACAAGGGCTGCAACGGCTAGGCGCTGCGGGCGTGTTCGGCGGATCTGTCGAGCCAACACCACGCCTGAAATTGCGCCCACGGCGACCAGTGCCGGCTCGCCTACTCCCAGGAGCTGCAGCCACATTGCGGCGATCGCCAGGCCGCCAGCCACGAAAATTGGTGCCACCAGGCCGGGTCGGCCCACGGTCTCCGCCGTCCAGGTGGCCGCCGCCCCGGCGGCCGCCCCGCATGCCGCGGCGAGCCAGTAGGCGGGGGCCACACCGGTCAGCGACCCGATTGCGCAGAGGACGGTCAATCCGGCCAGGCCGAGTATGTCGAATACCCTCGGCCGGGCGACGGTGCGGCCCCAGCGGGCAACGACACCGGCAAGCGTGAGCTGGATGCCGGTGAGAGTAGCCAGGCCCCAGTCGCCAGCAACGAAGCTCGCGGTCAGCAAGACCGCCGCCGCCAGCGCAGCCCGCCGGCCGGTGAGGCCCAGCAGCAAGAGCAGGGCGCCGATTCCGATCCCGAAGGCAATCCCGGTGATAGCTCGCGCGCTGGCCAGCGTGAGCAGGTCGGTGGAGATCTCAGGCATCGTCGCTGACCTCTCGGCGCCAATAGGCCAGCGTTTCCTGCAGCGTCTGATTCAACGCGATCTCGGGTCCCCATCCGAGCTCGGTACGAGCCAACGCCCCATCGCCGATGAACAGCGGGACGTCGACCGGACGGAAGCGCTCGGCGTCGACCTCGACGCGGATATCGGCCGAGGAGAGCCGCAACAGGCCGTCGAGCACTTCCTGAACCGCGATGCCGCGCCCGCTGCAGAGGTTGTACGCGCTGCCCGAGAGGCCGTGCTCGGCGGCAGCGACGAACCCCCGGACTGTGTCGCGCACATCAGTGAAGTCGCGGCGCGCTGCCAGGTTCCCGACCCGCAGCTCGGCGTGGCCGCTGATCTCGGCAACGGCTATCTGGCGGGCGAAGTCGGAGCACACGAAGTTGGGGTCCTGCCCAGGGCCAGCGAAGTTGAACGGTCGCACGATGACAACCTGCGCCATACCGGCGTCCGCCGCCTGGCGGCCGAGGACCTCGGCGCAGAGCTTGCTGGCGGCGTACGGGCTCCGCGGGCGGAGCGCCGCTGCCTCGCCCAACGGCATCAGGCTCTCGTCAGGGGCGCCGTATACCTGGCCGGACGAAACCAGGACCACCTTGATCGATGTGTCGGTGCGGGCGATTGCGTCCAGTACGGCATCGGTGCCGAGAAGGTTGACCTCGAAGGTGGCGCGTCGATGCTCCCAGGAGTTCCCCACGTGGGAAAGGGCCGCCAGGTGGTAGACGGTGTTGGGGCGCACGGTGGACAGGAGCTCCGCAAGGTGGTCGGCGTTGCGCACATCCCCGTGGTGGAGCTCAGCGCCTTCGAGGTGCGCTGACTCGAGCTGGTTGTCTGCCGCCGGCTGGGCGAATCCGTAGACGCGTTCGCCGCGTTGCCGCAGCATGTCTGACAGGTGTCGGCCGGCGAACCCGGTGATACCGGTGATCAACGAGGTGGCGATTGAGCTCACTCCGTTTGCCGGCAGGTGGCGCGTCCCGGGATCCGGGTCAGACGCGCGCCCGCCAGTAGTCGAGAGTTTCCCTTGCCGTCTGTTCGAACGGGATTACGGGCTCCCACCCGGTGGTCGTGTGCAGCTTCGACGCATCGCCTAGCAGCAACTCGACGTCTGAGGGTCGGAGTCGTTCCGGATCGACCTCCACTCGGATGTCGACATCGGACAACGAGAGCAGGAGGTCGAGGACGTCCCGGATCTTCCAGGCCCTCCCGCTGGCGATGTTGTAGACATCGCCGGGTTCGCCGTGCTCCAGGACCAGCCAGTAGGCGCGCACGACGTCCCGCACATCCGTAAAGTCGCGCTCGGCTTCGAGGTTGCCGACCCGAATCACCGGATCTCGGCTACCGGCTTCGATTAGCGCGATCTGCCTGGCGAAATTGCTCACCACGAACACCTCGCCGCGGCGCGGTCCCGTGTGATTGAAGCCCCGCGTGCGGATCGCGTGAGTTCCGTATGAGCGAAAATACTGATAGGCGAGCAGGTCTTGGGCGACCTTCGAGACGGCGTACGGCGACAGCGGGCGCAACGAGTTTGCCTCGGTGATGGGCACTTCATCGCGGTGCACCAGCCCGTATTCCTCCGACGAGCCAGCGATTTGGATCCGCGCGTCACAGCCGGTCTGACGCAGAGCCTCGAAGAGGTTCAGCTGCCCGATGATATTGGTCTCGAGGCTTTCCGCCGGTGCGTGCCATGAGGTCGGCACGTAGGACTGAGCGGCGAGATGGAAGATCCGCTCCGGGCGAACGGCGTCGATCATCGAGGTGACGGATGCTGCGTCACGGAGATCGCACTCGACCATGTTCAATCGGTCGAGGAGATGATCGATGTTCTCGGTCGGGGATCGCCATCGTCGAGTTCCGTGAACCTCGACGCCTTCCTGGTCGAGGGCGTATTCGGCCAGGTGCGAACCGGCGAATCCCGTGATGCCGGTGATCAGCACGCGCATGCGGTGCTCCTTTTGACAAGATCGCGCTCAGGGAGCTTATACACGGTGTCGCGAGGTCGCGTGCCTCAGCCAGAGGAGATCTGTGACGACCTACTGCCGATGGGTGTCGAACCCGAAGGTGCCGACCTGCGCCAGGTTCAGCAGCAAGGCGAACTGCGTCTCCTGGCGATCGGAGAAATTGAGCCGCCGCACGTCGAGTCCCAGCGAGCAGCACTGCAGATTCCATTGCATGCTGGCGCTGAAGTTCTGGAGCTGGTTCCGAAACAGGTCCATGCCGACGCGCGACCCCAGCGTCAGACGTTGGGCGAATATGCTGACGTTGCCAAAGGCCTGCAGCGTGTTGCTGGTGGTCTGCACCAGAACCTCGCTGAAGTCCTGCGGATTGAGGAAGTCACGCACGCCGCGGAACCAGCTCAGCCCGACCCCCGAAGTGGCGCCGCGAGCCTCGGCCGACACCGTGTAGTTGGCGGGCGTGAACGACGGCGTAAAGCTCATGTCGCCCTGGATGAAGAAGCGGGCGCTCGGGGTCAGGCGAGTGCGAAGGAACCAGGGCAACCGAACGCGCGGCACACCCGCCTCCTCTTGCGTCAGCGTCAATGGCTCGAGATTGTAGGTGTGACCGACGGTGATCTCGGCCGCCTGCCAGACCATGCGCTCCTCGGCATTCGGGGAGGGGTAGCGTTTGGCGAAGAGTCGGGTGGTGATCTCGGCAATCAGGCTCTGGGCGTCGCCGACACTGAAATCGATCTCGTCGAACAGGATGATGCGAGCCAGTTCCTTGGGTTTGGCGTTGATCGGACGCACGCGCCGGTAAACCACGCGTGGCTGAATAACGTGCTTGAGTCGCGGCGAGTAGTCGCTTCCGGGCGTATCGAAGATCTTGAACAGCTGCGGCCCTACCATCTCGACGCCGGTCTCGTAGTAATTCCGGGTGATGGGATTGGCGCCGAACTTGAACTCGTTCTGTCGTGTCCGATGCGACCAGTAGGTCGATCGATAGCGGAAGAACGGGTTGAACGTCAGCCACGGAATCTGGGTCAGCTGAACCGAGACCTCCGGAAAAGCGTCGAAGCGGTTGTAAATGCCCCCATCGCTGCGATCGATACCGTTTCTCCTCTCCTCGACGCGGAGTTTCTGCAGTCTTGCTACCGAGGCCTGTGCGGCGACGTAAATCGGACCAAAGAGCTGTGTGCTACGCAAGCCGTATCGCATCATCGGTAGGCGACGCCCGATGGTCGACAACGTATCGCTGTCGAAGCGCTGGTTGCTGCTTCCCACCAGTGATAGCGTGCTGGCGCCCCAGCTCTTGGTGAGCTCGCCGCTGAAGACGGATTGGCGCTGTAGGAACCGGTTGACATCGTCCTGGAACTGGCGTGCGAACTGGGTGCTGCTGATCGAGTCGGCGCCGAGACGGAAAGTGATGCCGCCGGGCACGGGTTGGATATGCGCCGCGCTGATGGCGAAACCGCGATCAAACGTGAACTTGCCGGCCGCCAGTTCCTCGGGTGTGGCCTCCTTACCAGGCAGGTAGTAGGCGCGGATCGAGCCGTTGGCGCTATCGCCGAGGGCATGTCGGAACTCGGCCGAATAGCCGTTACCGGCGTTGGCGAAGTGCTCATACGAGACCGTCAGGTCGGCGCTGCGGTTGATGGCCCAGAACAAGGTCTCCGATACCGAGAAGCCCTTGCGAGTAGATGTGGCGAGTGCCGGGACAAGCAGGCCGGTTTGTCGCGGCGAGTCTTGCAGCGGCCAAACGATGAACGGCAACCCGAACAACGGCAGGCCCTTGACGCGAATGTGTGGCCACGCCATGCGCACGTACTTGCCTGGCTTGAAGGTCATGCTGGTACCGCGAAACTCCCAGATCGCCGTGGCCTGGTTGCACGGTGTGAGCACGAAATCGTCGCCGCGGAACTTGCCAGGCTCGATCTGTTCGAGGTGCGACGCTCGCACGTAGAAGGGGCCCGGGGCCACACCGATCACGTCTTCCATCTCGAGCGTGGCGTCGTCCAGATCGCCGCGCATGGCGCTGCCGTTGAGCAGGAGCGCGTCTTGCTCGAAGGACACGTTGCCGGTCGCCTCGAAGCTCAGCTCTTGGGTGTCGAAGCTGATCTCGTCCGCCAGCAGTCGAATGCCGCGCTGCAGATCCACGACATCGACGTCGCCGGTGAGGTGGAAAACGCTACCTTCGATGCGAACGTTGCGGTATTGAACCTCGCAGCATTCGGCCAGTCCGAGCGGGATCCCGGCTTGCTGGGCCACGGCACGGCTCGGTGCGACGACGGTAATTGCGGCAGCCGCCAGCACGCCGATTGTCCACGCGCCAACAGGCCCCTGCGGCTGAGTCTCGAGGTTTCGGAGTCGGATCACGTCGCGTCGGGCGGTGACGTATCGATGGCCTGGCCCACCCCCGGTTACCAGTGCCGAGGCCATTGTAGCTTCTGGGCGCGGGTGGGTCAGTGCGCGGATGCGGCGTCGTTTGGCGGATCCAACAAGGGTCGCAGTTGCCCGAGCAGGAAGATCGACCCGGTTACGCAGATGAGGTCATTCGCCTCGGCGAGCTCCCGGGCGCGCGCCAGCGCTGCTGCCGGATCGTCGATCGCCACGGCAATTTCCGGGGGCGCCGCCGCCGACAGCAGCGTTTCGGGGCTCGAGCTACGCGATGACGGTGGCCGTGTTGCGATCAACGTGTCGGCGCGCGGGTACAGCAGTTCGGCCATTCCGGTGATGTCCTTGTCGTCCAGGGCGCCGAACACCAGATGCAATCGGCGGAACTGGTCCGTGTCGCGAAGTCGATCCAAGTAGCCCGTCAACGCGACGGTTGCGGCGGGGTTGTGAGCTCCGTCCAGAAGCACCGGCGGCGAGCCGGCGAACCACTCGCAGCGTCCGGCGAGCTCGGTACGGCGCAGACCTGCCCAGATCGCGTCGGAGTTGATGCGCATGCGGCGCCGGTCCAGTGACTCCGCGGCGAGTACGGCACAGCGCGCGTTCTCGACCTGATGCGACCCTGGGAGCGTGAGCTGGAGCCCGGAGTACGAGCGCATGCGCGCCTCCAGGTCGAAGGTATGTCGCAAGCGGGAGTCCACCGCCCGCACCTCGAGCGGGAAATCGACCGCCCGCAACAGCGTGATCTCCCGTTCCTCCGCGCGCTGCTCGATCAGGTCAGCGACGACGGGCGACTGAGGCGCTACGACCGCGACGCCGCCGCGCGGTGTGACGGCGAATTTCTCGTCGGCGATCTGGGCGAGATCATCCCCGAGCCAATCGATATGATCGACGGAGATCGGCGTGATCACGGCGACTCTCGGTGTGGTCACGTTGGTGGCGTCGAGGCGCCCGCCCAACCCTACCTCGAGCACCGCAAGGTCGACGCGCGCCTCGGAGAAATAGCGGAAAGCGAGCGCCGTCAGGATCTCGAAATAGCTCGGCGACGGCAACGTCTCGTCGCCGCCAGCAAGGTCGTCGATCGCAGCGAATACCGCGGCCAAGTGGATCTCCAGACCGCTGCTCGAAATCGGATAGCCGTCGATGTGGAAGCGCTCTTCGAGCCCGTGTAGATGCGGCGAGGAGTACGTGCCAACCCGCAGTCCCGCAGCCAGACCGATCGCTCCGAGCATCGCTGTGGTCGAACCCTTGCCGTTGGTGCCCGCGACGATCGCGGTCGGACAGGCTTGATGCGGATTCCCGAGCGCCTCCAGTAGTCGTCGGATGCGCTCGAGCCCGGGCGTCATCGCGTCAGGACCCAACTGTTCGAGTCGTTGGCGCGAGTCGAAAGCGGTCATCGCCGGGTTCGGCGGTCGGCCCTCAGGGGGAGGCCTCGTTGGCGGCCAGGCTCGAGGTCTTCACCGCCTTCGTCACCGCCTGCCCATCGGTAGCTCCGAGGTGTCGGAGAACGGTGGCAAGCGTTCCCTTCAGCTCGTTGCGCGGTACCACCAGATCGAGCATGCCATGGGCTAGAAGGAACTCGCTGCGCTGAAACCCTTCGGGCAATCTCTCTCGAATCGTCTGTTCGATCACCCGAGGCCCGGCGAATCCGATCAGCGCTTGCGGTTCGGCGATATTCAGATCCCCGAGCATGGCGAAGGAAGCGGTCACGCCGCCCGTCGTCGGGTCGGTCAACACGGACACGAACGGTAGCGAGGCATCCGACAATCGAGACAGCGCCGCCGAGATCTTCGCCATTTGCATCAGCGATTGAGCACCTTCCTGCATGCGCGCCCCGCCGGAGCAGGAAACCACGATCAGCGGTACGCGATGCTCGAGCGCACGCTCTGCCGCTCGGGTGATCTTCTCGCCGACGACCGACCCCATGCTCCCGCCCATGAAGCCATACTCCATCGCCGCCATCACGACAGACATGCCTTCGAGACGAGCGTCGGCGGTGATCACGGCGTCCTGCAGGCCGGTACGCTGCTGATAGTCGCCGAGGCGATCCCGGTAGCGCTTCGTATCGCGAAAGCGGAGGGAGTCCTTCGGCGCCAGGTCGTCGCCGAACTCGCTCCACTGCCCGTCATCCGCTAGCAGCGTCAACCGATCGCTGGCCGATATGCGAAAGTGATAGCTGCATTTCGGGCAGACGCTTGCGTTCCGCAGGATCTCCTTGCGGTAGACGATTTCGCGGCAGTTGTTGCACTTCGTCCAGAGGCCCGAGGGCATGTCTGGACGGCGGTCGCCGACGGCGCGCTTCGACGTACGTTTCTTGCGAAACCAGGCCATGGCACAGGCTCTAGAGGGTGCGGATAGGCGTCGCGACAGCGCTCGCCAGAGGAGTGTTGCCGCAACAGATCGTAACGATCCACCGTGAACAGCGTCAACCGATTGGAGCGCAGATGATCGAGCCTATCGCCTGGAAGAAGGGCGCTGTCGTCCTGCTGGACCAACGCGCGCTCCCCGGTGAGGAGACCTACCTGGAACTGCAGACTGCCGACGAGGTGATCGACGCGATCCGCCGTCTTGTGGTTCGCGGTGCGCCGGCCATCGGGGTCACGGCCGCGCTGGGGCTGGCGATGGAAGCGCGGGCCCTGAGCAGTGTCCCGGAGCTCTTCCGAGAGGAATTCACGGTGCTTTGCGAGCGCATGGAGGCAGCTCGACCGACAGCGGTGAATCTGGCCTGGGCGGTTCGACGAATGCTCCGCACGGTCGAGGCATCACTCGACGACGGAGTCGAAGTAGCGCGCGCGCGGCTGGTACAGGAGGCGCTGTTATTGCTCGAGCAGGACGTCGAGATCAATCGGCGCATGGGCAAGTATGGCGCTGATCTGCTGCCCGACGAGTCCCGGTTGATGACCCACTGCAACGCCGGTGCCTTGGCTACGGCTGGCTACGGGACCGCCCTGGGCGTGGTGCGTGCCGCCGTGGAGTCCGGCCGTCGTGTCCACGTGCTCGCCAACGAGACCCGGCCGTTCTTGCAGGGCGCCCGACTCACCGCATGGGAGATGCAGCACGACGGCATCCCGTGCACGGTGCTCACCGACAACATGGCGGGCCACATGATGCAGCGCGGATCGGTCGACGTAGTGGTCGTCGGCGCTGATCGCATTGCCGCCAACGGTGACGTGGCTAACAAGATCGGCACCTACACCGTCGCGGTGCTGGCTCGAGAGCACGGCATTCCGTTCTACGTCGCTGCCCCCACCAGTACCGTCGACCTCGACGCCGCCTCGGGCGACGACATCCCCATCGAGGAGCGTGACGGCGAGGAGGTCGTCGTCTTGAACGCGATGCGCATCGCGCCCGTCGGGGTGCCGGCAGCCTATCCCGCCTTCGACGTAACGCCAGCGGCGTTGGTGACGGCCATCATCACCGAAGCCGGTGTGGCGCGAGCGCCGTATCTGGATTCGCTGTCGGATTGCTGCCGACGGGCCGAAGTTCTCTGAACATGCGAGTGCTCGGCATCGAAACTTCTTGCGATGACACCGGTATAGCGATCGTCGAAGATGGCTGCCGAGTGCTGGCGAACCGCGTATCGTCGCAGCCGGAGCATGAGCGGTTCGGAGGGGTGGTGCCGGAGATCGCTGCCCGGAAACACGTCGAGGCGCTCCCCGCAATGCTCGACGCGATCCTCGATGAAGTTGCCCTGGATCTCGACGACCTCGACGCTATTGCGGTGACGCGCGGCCCCGGACTGATCGGTGCGTTGCTCGCGGGTTGGTGCTTCGGCCGCGGGCTGGCGCGATCATGCCGACTGCCTTATGTCGGGGTGCACCATCTCGGCGCGCACGTGCACGGTGCGTTGATGCCGGCCCTAGAGGCCGGGGCCGAAATTCGCTACCCGCTGCTGGCGCTAGTCGTCTCGGGCGGGCACACGGCGCTTTACCAGGTGCACGACGGCCCCCGGTACGCGCGCCTGGGCGCGACGCGTGATGATGCCGCCGGCGAGGCCTTCGACAAGCTCGCCAAGCTCCTCGAACTCGGCTTTCCAGGTGGACCGATCATCGATGAACTTGCCGCCGACGGTGATCCGCAGCAGTTCGCGTTGCCGCGCTCCGAGCTCGGGCTGGATTTCTCCTTCTCAGGGTTGAAGACGGCCGCCCGCCGCCTGGCGTTGACGAACGCGCTCCCGCCTGCGGCGCCCGCCGACCAACGTGTGCGCGATCTTGCGGCTAGCTTCCAGGCCGCAGCAGTCGACATGCTGATTGACACGACACGTCGCGCGTCGGGTGCCCACCCGGCTCGTGGACTCGTGTTGGCGGGCGGAGTCGCGGCGAACCGGGATCTTCGCAGGAGGTTCGCCGAGCTGGCCGAATCGGAGGGGCAGCCGCTCTACGTATCCACGCCCGAGCTGTCGACCGACAATGCCGCAATGGTCGCCGGGGCCGGGTACAGTCGGCTGCGCCGGGGAGACGCGGATCCCTTCAATCTGGCGGCGAGCGCCAGCTGGCCTCTGGGAGATTCGGCTCCTGTTGCGCCGCCCGACCCTGGTACAATTCCCCACGATCATGCTGCCCCGTAGAGGCGACGATCTGCGCCGAGCACCGAGCCGCCGATGCAAAAATCGACGTTCCGCGAGTACCTGGAATCGATCCTGATCGCCGCGATCCTGGCGCTATTCATTCGCACGTTCGTTTTCCAGGCTTTCAAGATTCCGACTGGCTCCATGGAGCCGAACCTTCTCGTCGGCGACCACATTGTCGTCAACAAGTTCGTCTACGGTCCGGGCAGTGCGGCGTCCTTCATCTTGCCCACCACCGAGATCGAGCGTGGCGACGTCATCGTTTTTCGCGCTCCGCAGGAGCCCGACAAGGACTTCATAAAACGCGTTGTCGGCATCGGTGGTGACAAGATCGAGATCCGTGACAACGTGGTGCTGGTAAACGACGAGATCGTCGACGAGCCGTTCGCACACCATATGTCGAGCTTCGGCAGCCATCGAGACTACGGCCCGATCCAGATCCCGGAGGGCGAGTACTTCTGCATGGGCGACAATCGCGACAACAGCCGCGACTCGCGCTATTGGGGTACCGTGCCGCGCAGTCTGGTCAAGGGACGCGCCGTGATGGTGTACTGGTCGTTTGACGCCCCGTCGCGATCCTATTTCGCCACCGGGTTCGGCGACCGATTGCTTCAGCTCGGCAAGTTGTTTCCGAGCTTCTTTACCAGAACGCGGTGGGAGCGGACGTTCCAGATGATCCGCTAGCGAAGCGCCGTGATGGGCGAGTGCCTGCTATATGGCGCGCCACGGTGGGGGTGCACATGCGAGCCAGTCGCGAGTTGACGCGTCGGCACCTGGGCGGTCCTCGCTGGATCAGCGAGGCTGGCCGCGGTGGCCTGGGGGCGCTGCTGGCGTTGGTCGTCGTGGTTGTGGCGATCTACGCCGGCATGAAGTTCGTTCCGGTGCGCGCGTCCGGATTCCAGCTCGACGATACGGTGCGCGAGCAGATCGTCTACGGGGGCGCGCGGCGGCGCCAGGTCGGCGATGACGAGATCCGGCGCAACATCATCGAGCACGCTGAAGACCTCGGACTTCCCGTAACCCGGCGCAACGTCTCCATCGTCCGACGTCGCGGTTCGATCCGGATCCGCGTCGTATACGTCGTGCCGATCGACTTACCGTTCGACTATACGTACCCGTGGCGGTTCGAGATCGACCACGAGGGCCCGTCGCTGTAGCCCAGGTCGTTGCTCTGGCTCAGAGACTGCGCGCCAGATCGAGTATCGAGGTCACCACGAAGCCTCGCAGGAAGACGATCACGAGCAGCAGAATCATCGGCGAGAAGTCGACACCGCCGTAGAGCCCCAGCCGCAGTCGGAGCGGCCGGAGCACCGGTTCAGTGGCCTGGTACAGAAACTGCACGATGGGGTTGTATGGGTCGGCGCTGACCCACGAGATGATGACTCGACCAAAGACCAGCAACATGTAGAAGCCGAGCAGCATGTCGAGGATGGTGGCGAACGTGCTAAGCAGATTACGGATGAGGAACATCTCTCTCCCGATTCAAGTACGAGGGCCGAAGATGGCGGTGCCGACACGCACAATGGTAGCGCCTTCGTCGATCGCCACTTCGAAGTCATTCGTCATGCCCATCGACAGCCCCAGCGGCGGCATCCCTGTGCCGGCAACGATCTGATCTCGCAGTTCGCGTAGGCGCTGGAAATACGGTCGCGCAGACTCCGGTGTGGGCCCGAACGGTGGCAGAGTCATCAGGCCGACGAGGCGAAGCGCGGTCGTAGCGTGCACCCGGCGACATAGATCTGCCGCCAGTTGGTCGATCGCTGCATCCGATCGTTCGGTGCGGACGAAGTCGACCTGTACGTAGACGTCGATGCTTCGCTCGAGGCCGCAGGCAGCGGCTTCGAGGCGTTCGACGAGATCGGCGCGGTCAACCGAGTGGACAACGTCGAACAGCGCCGCCGCCAGCCTCGCTTTGTTGGTTTGCAGCTTGCCGATCAGGTGCCAGCGCACCGGACCGGCCATCCGATGAATCTTGTCCTCGGCCTCCTGCACGCGGCTCTCGCCGAGGCTGGTCAAACCGGCGTCGGTGGCTTCCAGCAACTGGGACAGGGGCCGTGTCTTGCTCACCCCCAGTAACTCGATATCGGCCGCGACGCGGCCAGCGCCCAGCGCCGCGGCGTGGATCCGTTCTCGAACCGCGTGAACGTTGCGCTCGATGTTCTGCATGGGGGCGGATGGTAGCATCGCATCGCCCGCCGCGCGGTGGGTGTCCAGGTATCCATGGGGCGTCCTGATACACGGTTTCCGCGACAGCGGAAGCGAAACTTTTCCGCTCGTCTGATCGTAACTTATGACGAATTCGGAATCGTATGAGCGCAACCGACCAAGAGATTGTCGAGGCGGTTCTGGCAGGCGCGCAGCATCGCTTCGCCGAGCTGGTCGGTCGCTATCAGGGGCCGATCGTGAACTACGTATATCGGATGCTCGGAAACTACGACGACGCCGTCGACTTGTCGCAGGACGTCTTCCTGAAGTCGTACTCGGCGCTGCATAGCTATCGACCGCAGTATCCGTTCACCGCTTGGCTTTTCCGTATCGCCCGCAATGCTGCCATTGACGAGATTCGGCGCCGGCGGTTGACGTTGGTGCCGCTCGACGAGCCAGTCGAGACGGAAGAGGGTTCGATGGGGCGTGAGGTGGCGGCGGACGAGGCCGGACCGGAGCAATTGTTTCTCGAGGACGAGTTTCGTGATCAACTTGAGGGGGCCATTGCCCAGCTGCCGGAGAAGTACCGCGAGCCCCTGGTGCTGAGGCACGCTGCAGAAATGTCGTATGACGAGATTGCCGAGGCCTTAGAATTGCCGCTGGGCACGGTCAAGACGCGGATCTTCCGCGCCCGCGAGGCGCTCCGTACCGGCCTCCGCAACGTACTCGAGTCGCCGCCGGCGGCAGAGGCATGAGATGAGCACACACGAGCCCAACCTGGACATGCTCTCAGCGTATGTCGACGGGGTGCTGTCTCCGGATGCTCATCGGTCCATGGAGCAGCATCTGAAGCGCTGCCAGGTCTGCGCTGACGCGGAGCGACGCGAGCAGGGCTTCGTTGCCCGCCTCGATCGCCTCTCCGAGGTGGCACCGCCGCCAGATTTCGTCAACGCGGTAATGGGTCGGGTTGCGCAGTATCCGGCCCATCGCCCTGGAGCGGCGATTCCGTGGCGCGAGGCGATGCGCTGGAGCGTAGCTGCCAGCGTTACGCTGCTGGCACTCTTTACAGGCGCCGTCGCCTGGTTGATCGGCAGCGGTGCACTCGACAGCGTCCAGACCGGCACAGTGGTCGCCGCGGGCGTGGGCGGAATCGCTGACGTCGCCGCATCCAGCGTCTCTACTACGCGAGCCGTGCTGGCGCAGGGCCGCGTGCTTCTCGAAGAGGCCGGGCAGATCGTGTGGCGGATCTCCAGTCTCGCGATGGGGAGCAGCTGGTTGGTACAGGCGACGCTGCTGCTGCTGACCGTTTCGCTTAACTATGCTTTTACCCGCCTGGTTCTGAACTACCAACGGCGGCATTGAAACGAGGGTAGGGGGACGTCATGAGGGTCACCTCAAAAGGCCGCGAGACAGATAGGGTGCGCCGATTGTCGGCGCTCGGCGTGGCGGTGATTCTTGGCGGATCGCTGGCCGGATGCGTTACCGTGCGCTCTGACGATGGCGGGTTCCTCGTCGGCGGCCGTATCGACATCGAAGAGGGCGAGGTGGCGCGCGACGAGATCGTCATGATGGGTGGCGCTGTTACCATCGACGGCGAGGCCCGACGTGACGTCGTTGTCCTGGGCGGTGAGCTGACGATCAACGGTACGGCGCGCGATGTGGTGTGTGTGGCCGGTTCGATGCGGCTCGGGCCCGACGCCCACGTCCGTGGTGACGTGGTGAGCGTCGGCGGCTCGTTGAGCCGATCTCCCGGCGCTCAGATCGACGGCGAAGTCGTCAACGTCGGCATCAGCGGTTTCGACTCCGCCCCCTGGCTCTCCGGATGGGGTGGATGGTCGATGGGGCGCTGGTGGGGTTTGACCCCTTTCCATGTTGCGGCGCGCACGACGCAATTCATGTACTGGCTGTTGCTGGCCGTACTGACCGTCGCGTTGGTGGGCGATCGGGTCTCGTCGGCGTCGCGATCGATCGAGCATGAGCCGATCCGACTGGGCGCCATCGGGTTGGTCGGCGTCTTTGCGCTGACGTTGTTGACCGGGCTGTTCTTCGTGCTGTCGTTCCTGCTCATCGGAATCCCGTTCCTGATCGCCGCGTTGCTGGGATGGTGGCTGGCCTACATTTTCGGGATGGTGGCCGTATTCCAGGTGTTGGGACAGAAGCTGCTCGTAGCACTGGGCAAGCCCGACGCGGCGCAGCTGGGTCTGGTCCTGGCGGGCGGTGCCACGTTGGGGGTGCTGCATTACTTCCCGTTTGTGGGCTCGCTCATCTGGACGATCGCGGCGTTCCTTGGTCTCGGGGCGGTGTTCGCCACCCGGTTCGGCACCAATCGGCCGTGGATGTCTGGCGCTGAGCCGCCTCCGCTTCCGCCGCCGCAGGAGCCCGGAATCTAGCGGTCTGACCGGCTCGGCCGCGACTCAATCCCGACGAGCGTCGGTCGGCTGAGCTGGCCGCCGCGGCGAAACCCGGATACTGCGATGCCCATCGAGGAGCGCCTGCCCCGGGGCGCCGCCTCTGGGCCTCCGGACGCTCCGGACCCTGGTCCAATGGACTTCGACGGTCGTCGCAGATCGCGCTCGGCTGAACCACGCCGCGACGCCTGCAGCGTGCTCGAGGGCTTTCGCGGGCGGTTGCTTGAGGTGCTCGGGGTTGCGCAACACGACGTGCGAGCCCGGCCCCTCAGCATGCAGCCACCAGTCGTCACGTGCCGCCACCTGGTGCGTCAGCCGGTCGTTGGCTGTGGCGTTGCGACCCACCAGAATCACGTCGCCCTCCGGAGTCCTCAGCCTGAGGATTCCGGGACCGACGGCGCGCGGCATGCCCGACGCGCCGGCTGGTTGGGTGCTTGCCGGTGCGGCACCCGCCTCGGGCTCCAGCGGTCGGTCGATTCGTGCCCGCGGAACCAATTGCAGCAGGCGGTTGATTGCCGTCTCGCACTCACGTGGTGAGCGCATCGCTCGAGTATGCGCCGCGAGCTCCTGGAGCGCGCCGAGCTGACGGCGCAGTTGTGACAATCGTCTGGCGTCGTGCCCGCGCTTCCGATCGATGCGTTTCGCGCGCCGGTAGCGCTGCTCGGCATTGGCTACCAGGTCGAGCTCGGGGTCGACGGAGATGCTGATCAGATGGCCGTCGGCGTAGTCGTCGGGGACGCGCGCAGTACCACTTGCCATCTCAGCCTCCGGATGCGCCAGCAGCAGGTCGGCCTCGCGCCTCAAGGTCGTCGATGCGGTCTCGCACGGAAGCTCGGCCTCGAGGCGCGCCACGGCGCGTCCGAGACGCCGAGACTGGGCCCGCATCGGTTGATCGACGGCGCGGCGAACTCGGTCGAGGAGGCGCAGACGGGCGCGGAGCGCGTAGTACTCAGCGGCCGCTTCGCTGAGCGTCGCGAACGGCTGGACATGCATCTCCGGCGGCGCGGAGACCAGCTCGTACGGTGCGAGCACGAGCTCTGCCGCCGGTGGGAGCGACCGCAGCTCGTCGAGCCGATCGCGACTGTAGACAATCCCGCCGGAGCTCTCGTCGTCGGTGCGTGCGTACTCCAAACGCGTGGCTTCGATCAGACGGGTTCCCTCCAGGTGGCGCGCGGTGATCTCTCGCGCCAGCAACGGCGTCATCCCGTCGACCTGACGGATCAACGCTCGCCGGAGCTCTGACGCCGGCAGGCCCGCAAGTCGCAGCTCATCGAGATCGGTGAGCCCTGGCCGAGGTGGGCGGGGCTGTGGAGGTCGGTAACGCTCGCCAGGGTCGGGCCTGCCGCGGCGAGGATTCCAGACGGCGATGATGTGGTCGTCGGGGCCGACTACGAAAGCCGAGGCCCGGCGCGCGATGAGCTCCATGATCAGACGGGATCCGTCGCCCTTCCAGGAGAGCTCCACCACCCGATCGTCGCCAATCAACCGCAGATCGCTGATGCAGCGGCCACGGGCACGCTTGCGTAACGCCATGGCGAACCCCGGTGGCCGTTGGGGCGCCGACGGCTTGCCCGGGTGAAGGTAGATGTGGGGCTCGTCGGGCTCAGAGGAGAACCACAGCCGGGGCGAGCCCGGCAGGCTCAGTACAAGCGCCAGGTCCTGTCGAGGCAGGGCGTAGATCTGATCGATGCGCGCGCCACGGAGAGCGGGTGCCAGCTCCGTTGTCAGACGGCGTAGAACGACGAGATCCATCGGCGCACAGCGGCCGGGATCAGAAAAACTCCGCGCGCAGCTCGGCGGTAACGCGCTGCACCTTGCGAGCGTACGTGCGCGGCACGTGATCCCGTTGAGTCATCAGGTAGTGGAGTCGATTCGGCCCAACGTTGTACGCCGCCAGCGCGGCGTTCAGGTCATCGAAGCGATGGATCAGCTTCTGCAGGTAGAAGCTACCCAGCATTATGTTCATCTGCGGGTCGGTCAGCAGCCGTCGCCCCTTCCATTCCAGTTTCAGCTCGTCCGCCAGCTGGTTGGCCGTGGCGGGCATCAGCTGCATCAGTCCGACCGCACCAACGGCGGATTCTGCGTCGGGGTCGAAGCTGCTCTCGGTGAAGATCACCGCCAGAATCAG
>CBDFKD010000002.1:0-1852500 GCA_965248695.1 Acidobacteriota bacterium
ACTCTGGCACTGTGGGCACCGTACCTTCTGGATGCACGGTTGCTGCTGAAACTGGCTCCGCATCGGCTCCGGTAGCTGCCAATACAGCCGCTCCAGAGCCTCGTAGTCCAGCTGCGCGACCCCCTCATGCATCCGCCTGCCCCATCAACTGCAACACTCGTGAGGCGGGCACCAACGCATCGGGGTTTTCTGCCAGCCACGCGAGCGCATCCTCGCGCCGGCGCTCCTCGGCCGGCTTGGAGGCCCGCTCCGAAGCCTCCCGCTCCGAGGCACTCTTGTCCACCAGCTGCCCCTCCAGCACCTTGTGCGCTGTCATCTTCGGGTGCACTGCGGAGTCGATCACAACCACCGAGTAGCCGGAGCGCAGGGCGCCGGAGCCCGTCCACACGTCCGTGGCCACAACCTCGTCGATGCCGTAGCGCACGGCCTTCGGATCGTTGGGCGCGACGTAGTCCAGGGGCTGCCCTTCATAGGAGCCATCCGGCTGTTTCGGTGCGCGCCTTGAGGCCAGGATCTCTCCGTCCTCATCCCGCACCAGGAGCTTGTAGTTCATGCCGCCGCCTTTCGGAGCCCGTACAAACGTGCTGTGCCTGCATCCAGGTTGCCCGTGGTGGCCTTGATGTCAATCTGCGTGATCGAGGTGGCGGTGCCCAGATCCACCCAGCCGCTGCCGCCGAGCGAGGACCAGAGCCTGCCGTCAGCGTCCACATAGGAGCCTTGGTAAAACACCAGAAACTCGTTGGCGTGGTGGTCGTTGTCGATCCAGACCGAAAAGAACGCCCCCTCATCGGCGGCATTGCCCAGCCTCCTGGCCCCGACGCTATTGGACAGCAGCTTGATCGAGCCGGCGTTGCCGGCGCCGAAGGATTGCTCGATGGTCGTCTCGCTGACGATCTCGTCCGCATAGTGGTAGCCCGCGGTGGTGGCATTGAGCTGCATCTCTACTTCATCCTGATCGGTATCGGACTCCAGACCCGTAACCACCAGCCACAGCGCGTCGTAGTCGGTGGTGGTGAGGGAGCTCATCGAGATCGTTCCGCTGGCTGGCGTCGCCGCGGCGATCAAGGCCATTGCGGAGACCGGCGTGCTGGTCCGCGCTAGCGTCCTCCCAGTTGGTCCCGTCGCACGCGAGGACAACGGCCTGATCCTCGTAGTTCACCACGAACGTGGTGGCCCCATCGATGGTCTCTGAGGCATTGCCATCGATCGTCACCGCGTTGGCGGAGGAGTCGATCTTCTTGATGTACAGGTACACCCCGGCGTTGCTCGAAGCGGCTGGCAGCGTGAGGGTGAAAGCTGCCGAAGAAGCATCGCACAAGATCACCTGGTCTACGGTGGCCGAGGCCGTATAGGCGCTGGTCTTGGAGGACCACGTTCAGCAGACTGTTGGCGGTGTGCGATAGCGTCTCCCAGTTGGAGCCATCGCAAACGATCAGTACCGCTTGATCCTCCATCTCCGACACGTAGGTCGTGGCCCCATCGATGGTCTCTGAGCCGTTGGCATCAATGGTGATGGCGTTGGCGGAGGAGTCGATCTTCTTGATCAGGTAGTACAGCCCAGCGTTGCCCGAGGCTGCCGGCAGCGTGAGAGTGAAGGCACCCGAGGAGGCATCGCACAGCAGTACCGTGTCGGCGGTGGTGGCGGTGTAGGCAGCCGTCTTGGAGGCGATGTTGAAGAGCGTGCCGACATCGTCGATGCTGTCGAACAGATGGTTCAGGTTGTCACGCATATGCGTGTTCAGCTCCGCCGCCGTCAGCACGGCACCGGCCACAAATGTCTTGGGAGTCGTCCAGGCCATCTACCTGATCCCCCGGCTGCGGTTGTCCCGACGCAGCTGCCGTACCGTCTCGCCCGGCTCCCAGTTGCGGTTGTCCATCCGGGGACGCTTCAGCAGCTGTCGCTCGATCTGGTCACGGTGCCGAGGGAACCGGACTGACGAGTACACCGCCCCGCACCCGAAGCAGGCTGCCTTGTCAAACTCCGGCTCCACCGCCACGCCCCCGCCGCACGGGCAGTCCGCCACCCAGCGGCCGTGGTTGCAGTACGCCACAATCTCCTCGCCCTCCGGGTGCACCTGGATGCGCGCTCCCAGACGCTGTGACTTGGCGACCTGTTGGTCGAGCTTGGCAAGCAACCTGGTCTCGTCAACGACCAAGTGCTGGTCCCGAATGCCCAGTATGTAGCGGTGCATCATCAGTACCCCAGTGCGTTGGCGTCCAGGATCCCGGCCACCGGATCATCCAGAATGAACACGGCGGTCGTATCAGCCGGGGCCACAATCCACTCCAAGCTCACCGTCTTGTTGAGCACCCGACCGCGGACGCCGTTGATGAACACCTCCGCGCCATCCACCCCGGGACTGCGCCTCGGTCACCTTGATGCGCGAGCCAATATCCACCGGCAGACAGGACACCAACAGAGCAGGCCTCTCGGTCATTGGTGACACTTCGGTCGGCGTGTTGAGGATCCCGTCATAGACGTTGGCGGTGAAGTTCGCTACGTCTTGCGCCACCAGAACGTTGTCCTGGTAGGGCATGTCGATGCGCAACCACCGCTCTCCGTAGTCGGTGATGCTGTCGGTGGAGCCTTTGCCGCGCTGCGATACGGGCGAGTACCGATACAGCGGCTTGCCCCGTATCTGCATGCCTGGGCTGGTGCCGGGGCCTCGCAGGTAGCCTGTTTTGTCGGCGTTATTGGTGGCCACGATCTTGCACCCGGAGCCCTCAAACTCCGTGTCGGATAGGTCAAACTGGGAGGTGATGAGACTCCCCCCACCGTTGGCGGCGTCACGGGCCGTGTAATCAGTACCCGATACCGGTGCGACCATGTTGGCGCCACCTATACGGGCGTCCTTGTTGTTCGGATCGGTGTAGGCGACGAACAGTTCAACGGTCTGTCCAGATCGGAGTTCGATCTCTTCATCCAGGCTCACGAGCACGATGATGGTGCTGCCCTTGTTGCGCGGGTGGGCCGTCGCTTCGACGTGGTTGTAGATCCGATCCATGGCCGAAGGCACGCGGATGTCGCGCACCTGCGAGGCGGTGAGCGTCAAATCCAGGCTCTTGTGGCGCGCGCGTGACGGTTTTCGAACCGCAGCGTCTCGCCATCGGTCGTGTTACCCCGCACATACAGGTAGCCCCGTTCGCTCATGCAGATGGCGTGCGCCAGCGACATCGGGCTGGGATCTTTGTCCCCGAGATCGTCAAAGGCGAACGTGTAGGTGTCGATGCCCACATCGAGGCTCTTGCTGGTCGGCGCCATGGCCACTAGCGCCACGAGGTCATCGATTAACTGATCGGAGCGAACGTTTTCCCGTAGGCTCAGGCGCACGTCCTTCAGATCCGCCAGGTCCTCCAGCCAGTCACAGGCGATGCAGTGTGTTTCGTGCACCGTGTAGGCGCCCGGTATCGGGTTGGCCTCCTTGAGCTTGCCGGCGAACACGGTGCGGCTGACGTTGTTGCCGGCGGAGTCGTTGCCTGCATCGATCGTCAGCCGTACACGCATACCGTGCTTGAACCCGGTCCGCACGCTGGCGTGCCCGGGTGAGTAGTAGCCGGCAACACCGCCGGAGTTGTTGCCGTTGTTCATCACCCAGTTCATGCGACCCGGCTGCCCGATCAGATCTTGCGGCCCGGAGCCGGGAATGCCGCGCTGCCAGCTGATCGGGTGGGCAGCGAGCACGTCGACGCTCACGTCCCTCCAGGATCCTGACAGGTAAAACTCCATCGCCACCTCCGCCATCAGCTGCTCGTCTGCTTCCCGTGCCGGGCAGCGGTGCGCAGCGCGTCCGGCAAGTAGGTGCGCTGGTCCTGCCGGAGCGCACGGAGCTCATGGAGCAGTTCGCGCAATAACGTCTCGTCGGGGCGCCTGGATGGTGCGGGGGCCGATGCAGCCGCGACCGGTGCGGGAATCGAATCCCTTGGCCCCGTGCCCACCGACACGGACACCGACGAGGGAATCGCGGAAACCGCTGATTCCGTACGGTTCATCGACCGGGCAATCGTGTCCGAGGCGAGGCTCCAGGTGTGCGCGGCACGCATGGCCGCTTCGACCTGACTACCACCGAGCACCTCGGCCGCTTCGATGCCGCGTCGTGAGATATCCAGAATCGAAGAGTTACCGACGGTGGCTCGCTGCGTCGCTTCCCACTCGGCCGCAGAGTCCTTTGCCGCCCCCACGAACGCGTCCCCCAGCCGCTTCGCCTCAATCTCACCGACCTGTCCGATGCGGCGCAGCGCCGGGATGACCCGGTCGATGAATGCGATGCGCATCTCGCGCGCCGACCGCTTCGCCTCGCGCTCGGCCGCCTCGCCCACCTTGACGTTTTCCTCCTCGCCGGTCGTTCCGGCGTGGCCGAAGATGTCTTCGACGGTGCGCATGTCCGAGCCCCACAGCTGCCGCACCTGTGCCGCGCTCAGCCCGGCGGCCATGGCGATTTGTTTGAACTGGGCGCGGCCAACTTCACCACCCTCCTCGAACACGCGCCGCAGATCCGGCGACAGCTGTCTCCATACCCCGCGCGTCTCTCGCGCTGCCCAGCCGGCATCCGCGGCCATCTCCATGAAGGCGCGCTTGAAGGGGCTCTTGATCCGGTTCTCAGCCTCTTGCGCCGCATCTGCTGCCTGCTTGATCGCTGCCGGTACCTGCACACCGAGCGACTCAGCCAACAGGATGATCACCGAGCGGATGTCGCCGAAGATATCCTCGACCGGCTCGATCGCTGGCGGAAGCAGACCCGACGCATCAGCCTGATCGATCAGCGCCCGGGTGTTGCGGTCGATCTTGAAACCGTATTGCTCGGACAGGTCAATCAGCTGCCGCAGCTGCGGCCCAAGCAGCGCCATCGCTTGCTCCGAGCCCGCACCGCCTTCGATGAGCTTGGCGTAGGCGCGGTCGATCTTGTCGCCAAAGAAATCCAGCTGGCCGGCACTGAGCAGCCCCATCTGCCCCAGAGCCCCGATGGAGCCCCCAATCGCATCGACCTTCTCGATTGCCTTGGCTGCCGTGCCCTGCATGGCAGAAAACAGCGAGTCCACCTCGGCGAGCACCGGAGGCATCTTGCCCTGGAAGTTGTCGGCCAGCTGGGTGATCTGATCTCCCATGGCCTCGAAGATCTCTGTGAGCGGCACGCCAGCGGCACGCATCTGCTCGAAGGTGACCAGCAGGGCCGAGGCGGCAAACTCCGCCTCCCGCTTCGTGAGCCGTAGCTGCTCGATGGTCTGGGTAGAGCCGTCCTCGGTCAGCACCTCGACTTCTCGCCGTACGGTGGCAAACAGCGCCTCCACCCCAGCGACGACTTCCTGGGAGGCTCCCAGTACCAGGTCCTTGTACTGGCCCATAACGTCCGTCAGCAGACCTTCAAGGCTGGACAGATCAACGCCCGCCGCGATCGCATCCTGGATAGCATCGCTCATGGCGCTGAAGTCACCCGCACCGAAGGCGGCTTCGATGGCGGCGACGGCCGCCTCCGCACTCGTGGCAACGCCGTCGATGGACACGCCCATGGTGTTGAGCCAGTCCACCAGATCTTGGGCGCCTTCGACACCGGAGCCAAACAGCGCCTCCATCACCGGCTGCAACTGTGTGGCGAGCGTGTCCAGGTCAACGCCCCGAGATATCAGATCCGATATCTGCGCCTGCAGGCCCATCGCCGAAGCACCCGTCGCCTCCATCGCGGGCACCAGGGCCAGCCAGGAGTCCGACATCGACTCGACGGCCTGCTGCAGGCTGAGGAACCCTTCGTCCACGGACGAGAGGATCTGATGGGTCAGGGTGACCCACTTGGATAGCTCCGCCTCCGTGGTGATCGAGGCCTCTTGGATCGCCTGCGCCATCATCGAGCGGAAGGCCGCATCGAGGTTGCCTTGGAACTGACTGGCGGCAAGGTCGTCAATGGCCTTGGCGAGCCCATCGGACAGGGCGATGCCAAACTGCTCGGCTACGTGATCGGCCGCATTGGCCTTGCCAAACAGGCCCTTGATCGCCCCTGCAAGGGCGGCTATCGCCGAAAGTCCCACGGCCGCCCACTGCTGAAACGTGACCGGTACCCCCTTGGCGGCGTCCAGGAAGTTCTGGACGCTCCCGATCATGGCGTTGATGCCGGCCGTCACGGCCGCCGGGATCTGCACACCGAAGGCGTTGGAGAATACGTCCACGACTTGGCGGCCCCAATTCACGACGGCTTCGCCGATCTTGCCGAAAAACGACAGATCTGGTGGCGTCTCGATCTGTCCACGAAGCCGTTTAAATGCCGCTTCGAGCTCCGGCGTTAGCAGGCCCAGCTGTTGGAACGTCCGGTACAGATCGTCGTAGATACGCTTCAGATCCGATGGGGCGAAGCCCCCGGCCGCAACAACGCTTTCTAGATCAACGAAGCTCTGGTTCAGCTCGTCGATGTTGATTGCCTTAAGCCCAAGCCTCTCGGCCGCTTGGGTGACAGCATCGATTCCGGGCTCGATCTGTCCACGGAGCCGTTCAAAAGCAGCGGCCTGCTCATCGGTCAATGGCCCCAGCTGTTGGAACGTCCGGTACAGCTCGTCATAGATGCGCTTCAGATCCGATGGGGCGACGTTGCTCTGTTGTACGGCGAGCTGAAGATCTGCAAACCGCTGCGTAAGTACATCGACATTGACGGATTGGAGCCCAAGGTTCTCCAGCGCCTTTTCGAGCACGTTCAGAGGGGCCACCCTGGTGGGTGTTGGAAGCGCCGACTCGATCAGCTCGATGTTAGCGACCGCCTCTTTGGCCGCTTCCGTTGCTCGTAACAACGGCGGCTTTATCGCATCGAGTGCCGCGATCGTGTCCGAGGTCTCAAGGCCCAACTCGCGGATCCGATCTTGTAGCTCCAACCACGCCTTAGAAAGTTGCTCTACCGGCACCCTCCCGTCCGCGGTGGCGTCTCGCAGCTTATCGATTTCCTTGTCTATGTCTTCAGCGAGTGTGAAGCCGCTCAGCGCCTCGGCGAGAGCCTCAGCATCCTTCTTCGCGTCGATTAGCGGGGGCTTCAAAAGATCCAGAGCGGCCACTAGCTCCGGCGTCTCCAGCCCCGCGTTGCGAAGCTGATCACGCAACGACACCCATTGGGCGGCAAGCTGCTCGGCGGGTACCTCGCCGAGCTCGGTGGCGGTCCGCAGCTTGTCGATCTCCTTGGCCGCGTCTTCGGCCGTGAAGAAACCCTGCAGCGCCTCGGCGAGAGCCTTGGCTTCCTCTTCAGCATCAACCAGCGGGGGCTTCAAAAGATCCAGAGCGGCCACTAGCTCCGGCGTCTCCAGCCCCGCGTTGCGAAGCTGATCACGCAACGACACCCATTGGGCGGCAAGCTGCTCGGCGGGTACCTCGCTGATCTCGGTGGCGATCCGCAGCTTATCGATCTCCTTGGATACGTCGGCTGCGGTGACGAAGCCCTTCAGCACTTCAGCGGCTTCCTCGGCCGTTGGAATCAACCTGCCGGTAGCGGCGTTAACTCTCCGCAGCACGCCCTCGACTTCTTTGTAGCGGAAGTCGACCTTCTCACCGGCCTGGGCCATCGCTTCGAGCTGCTGATTCGCCTGCATAACCGCATCCCTGAGCTTCCCGGTCACGTTCTTGACCTGGACCATCTGACCGTCGAGCTCCTCGTAGCGGAAGCCGACCTCGCGGCCCAGGGCGCTCATTTCAACCAACTTGTCGTTAGCGATCTGGATCTGCTTGGACACCGGCGTCATTTTGGCGGCGAAGCGGGTGGCCGCCTGGTCCAGAGACGCGTAGGCTTCCTTGGCCTCCTTCGACCACGTCACGTTTTCCTTGAGCCACTTCCATGCGTTTCTCATTGGGGTGATCGTTGCGTTGATCGCCTGGCGCCATTTGTCTAATTCGTTTTCGATTGAGGCTTTGATCACTTTGCGAAGCGGCTCGAATTTCGCCACCAAAAGGCCGATGGTCACGATCCAGCCCAACGGTCCGGTTAAAAACTTCAACCCTGCTCGCAGCGCTACTACCAGGCCCTTACCCAGCAGCGGGGTGATCTTCAGAATGCTCTTGCCCATCGACCCGAGCACCCCACTGAACCGCGAGAGCCGACCCGGAGCGGTAATGAAAGCAGTATCGAACTTCTTCACACCGGCGGTGAACTGCCCCATCGCGTTGCGACCCTGCAACGTCTTGGTCATCACGTCCGGCAGCAGACGAACGAGAGGACCCAGACGGGAAGCGCTGACGGTGAGTACAGCGTTGTTGGCCGCATGAGCTGCGGTGTTGGCGACCACCGACGCCGTCATACGGCCAAACGCCCCCGTCACCGTGCCCGCGGCCGTTACTAGCGATCCCATAACGATCAGCACCGGCCCCGCCGCCGCCGCCAGCCCCGCTAACATCACCGCCGCCGTCTGCACCGGTACCGGCAGCTTGCCGAACCACTCCGCGCCCCGGAGCACCATGTCCAACAACGGCCGCAAACTCTCCCCGGCGCGCATCACGATCGGCAACAGCACGTCACCGAGATTCTGGGCCGCCACGATCACCTGCTGCTTCAGCTGCTCCCAGGCGAACCCGGCGGCATTGAGCCCCTTGGTTTGTTCATCGAAGGCCTCATCAGTGGCGTTCAGCGAGTCGCGCATCTCCAGGAGCTTTTCGTCGAACGCCCCGGACTGCGCCCCGGCGATGGAGGCGATACCGGCCCACGACTCGGTCGCATCCCACAGCTTGATCAGCTCGTTGGTGTTGCCGCCCGTCTGCTGCAGCAACGCATCGAGCGTGCCCTTGTAGCCAAGCGTTTCAAGCGCCGCCTCACCGGTGTTAAAGCCCATCTGCGCCAACGTGGCCGACATCGCGTCGCTCGGTTTCTGCAACCCCACGAGCGAGGCACGCAACGCAGTGGACACCTCCGACGCCTGGCCGATCACGCCCGTGTTGGTGGCAAACACGGCGTTCAGTTCCTCTTGGGAGATCTTCAGTTGCGCCGTAATGGGCGCCACCTTGCCGATAGCCGCGGCCAGCTCCGGGAAGGTCGTTTGACCGAGCCGTACCGTGGTGAAGGCCAAGTCGGAGGCCTTCGACACCGCCTCCGCGCTCGTGTCGCCGTAGGCTTTGGTTACCGCGCTCGTTAAGTTGATCGCCTCGGTCGTCGTGGCCATGCCAGCGGCAGCGGCCTTTGCGTTGATCTCCAAGATTCGGGCCGTGTCGGACGTGTCACCGAACGCACTCACCGTTTGGTACAGACCTGCGGTGAGGTCCGCCGTGCTCGTGCCCGTGGCGATCGCCATGTCCTGCACCGAGCGCTTCAGCTCGTTGACACGCTCGGTGTTGCCGGGGATCAGCGTGGCGACGTTGGCCATGCCCTTGTTGAAGTCGATCGCCGCCTTAATCGCCGCGATGCCCACCCCAGCAATCGGCAACGTCAGGCCGGCCGTGAGCTTCACCCCGGCGCTCTGCATCTGGGAACCGACCTGCTTGAACTTGTCTCCGGTCATCTCCAGCTTCTGCGCCGCGATCGCAAGCGGCTTGGAGAAGTCGTCCATCAGGACGATCTTGCCGAGCACCTGGCCGATGCTGACACCCGCCGGCATCTACTCAGTCTCCTTGCGGGCGCACAGGTGGCTTCGGATGCGCGCCTTGAGCACACGCCAATCCAGCCGCTTGCGCGGTTTGGCCGCTCCGTCCCAGCGGAGCAGGAAGTCCTCCAGCTTCAACGGGACGCGCTGGCGCTTGGGGTCGCGGTTGATCTCGGCCCGCATCCACAGATCGCGTGCAGCGTGCACGTCGATCCGCTCCTCGAGCGGAGGCTCCAGGGCCAGGAACGCCGCCCACATCCGAAACTGGGATGCCGGCATTCGAGCCCCGAGGCCCGGCACATCCCACTGACCGAAGTGCCAGGCAAGTCGATACAGCAGGCGAAGCGACGGGCTCCGCCTTAGTCTTCCCCCTCATCGCCTCCTTCCGTTTCCTCGGCGATCTCCAACAGCCTCGCCTTGACGGCCCCGTCTTGTTCCTGCTCGGCGTGCTGGCGCAGCAGCGCGGCGAGCTGGGCGTTGTCGGAGCTGATGCCGTTGAGCTGCATGGCGAAGTCGGAGATGCGGCGCACCGCCTTGAGCGACTTACCACCCAGCGTCTCCAACTGCGCCTTGGAGGCGAACATGCGCGAGCCGTCGGGGTTGATGACCGAGCTGGCAACGACGTGCAGGACCGCTTGCTTCTGGTTCTTTTGGAACATCTCGGCGAAGTTCAGCGAATCGTTGGTAGACCACGGCTTCATCAGCACCGAGCCGCCCCATTCCGGCACGAACAGTTCCATTTGCTCGATGTCCTGGGCGTCCTCGACCTGCTCGAAGCTGAGCGGTGCTTCTTTCTGGCCCTTCTTGGTCTGTTTGCTCATGTCTTACACGTTGGTGTCGATGTAGGCGCCCGACGGCCGCACGGTGATGTCCTCGGTGAGCTTGTTGTCCATGTCGGCCTGGAGCCCGCCCATCGCGCTGATGAAGCCGGAGAAGATGAGCTCCGAGTTGTCCGGGTAGGTGATGCGCCAGCCGTCCGTCTGGCCAGCCTGAAACGATGCTTCCAGACTCCCATAGGAGGCGCCGTCCGGGTCAACCTGAACGTTGAGGGTCACCGACTCGCGCCGCTCGATACCGCCCGGGATGTAGTAGTCGATGTCGTCGGCCAGCGAGGTCGTATCGATCTCCTCGCGCGATCGCGCCGGCGAGTTTACGCTCAGCAGCTCGCCAACGTTGACGAATGCGCCCGCGCCGTTGTCTTGGCGGGCAATGATGGTTCCGTGGGATCCGAGTGCGTTGGTACCCATTTTCAGTTGCTCCCTGTTGTTGATGGATATTCCGTGTTTTCGGGCCACAGAAAAGAGCGCCTTACCGGTGCGGTATCCGCACAGGCAGGGCGCCCTCTCCTGCATGCCCTTGTCGGGTGTCGCGCTCCTGAGCTAGGAGTTGTCGGCGCGGGGATCAGCCGCGCCCTAGCGACAACCGGTATTCGTTACCTCATGCGGCGGTCACCTCTGTGTTGCGAATGTCCAGGGCCACGTGCGCGTCCCACGCCATGCCCCGAGCCGCGGTGTAGGAGGCGGCTCGGGTGGTGATCTGTGCCGCCGGCCGATGCGTATCGCGGATCTGGTTGTGCGTGTCCAGTGGAGATGCGCCACCCGACGGCATGATCAGCAGATACGGCCCGTCCCCCGTTGGAATGACCGCTTTCGGACCGGCGAAGATGTCTCGGTTTTCCACTGGTGTCCAGGTGCCCACCCCTGCGTTGACCAACAATCCGATCAGCTCCTCCTCGAACTGCTCAGTGGGGTCGCACTCGGCCCGTACGTTGAAGGCGAACAGCACGCGGTCTGAATCATCCAGCGCCAGCGGAAACGGATCAGTGTCCGGTTTTAGCGACAGGTAGGTGGTGCTCATGATGCCGCCTTCAGCTTGTCGAGTTCGGCGGCGATCTCGCGCGCCATACTTGGCACCGCGGCCATCAGGGGCTTCTCCAAGTATTTCCAACTCTTGCCGGCCCGGTGCGACAAGTCAGGGTTTTCATGTTGCACCAAGGCATACGGCGCTTCCGGTCCGCCATACGCGAGCGTCACCTCGACTTGCCGGCCTCGGCGCTCCGGCAGCTGCACATGTCCGGTGCTCTTGAGCGCTCCGTCCCGGACCGGCACGTAGTTGTCCTTGGAGTCGGCCATGACGTTTTCGGCCTGGCGATAGGCTGCTGCTTCCACTTGCACGACCGTGTTGGCTATCAGGCCCTTGAGTGCCTTGTGCATCTGGTCAAAGCCTTCGAAGCCCACCTTGACGAAGCGTCCCCTGGAGTCACGCAGTCTTGCCATTAGCCACTGCCCCTGTCCGTTGCCTGGATCATGAGGCCACCTTCAGCACGGGCTTTTGCAGCACCGACTTCACGGCTTGTACGAACGCCGCGCCGACGTTGTCCCAGCGGTAACAGTCGCTAGATGCCAGCTTCATTCCCGCGCACGACAGCTCGTGGCGCAACGCGCCATCCCGGTACAGCCTGTCGAGCGCCGCGATGCACTGCGCCTTGTCGGCGATGCCACCGATGGCATTGATGCCGTTGGGCGTGGCGATGGTAGATGTACACGGCACCCGCAGCGCGGCGCCCTGGGTCCACTCCCCGAGTGCGGACCAGTCGGGAACGATCTGCGGGATGCCGCAGGCCATTCCCTCCAGCTGCGTGAGCCCGAACCCCTCGCCCTGCGTGGTGGTGATCATCGCGTCCATGCACGCATACATCCACGCAAGCGCTCCCTCCGGGGCCCCGTTGCCGATGTCCGGTTCCGACAGCACCACCCGCCCGGCCAGCCCGTAATAATCGGCCAGCTGCCGAAGGTCGTAGCCTTGGTCGCCGGTCGGACACACGTGCAAAAATAACGCCGCATCCTCAATGCCATGCTCCTGAACCCACTCGGCAAAGTACTGGATCGTGAGATCGAGGCGCTTGCGGGGCTGGTTGCGGTTCACGTTGCCGACGATGAAGGAGTCGCTGAACCGCTCGATGCCGATGCGTTCCTTGGAGCGCGCCTCCTTCCGATCCCGAGCTTGGAACACCTCCAAGTCCACGCCGAGCGGCACCACGGCGCTGGCACCTTCGTAGCCTCCAGAGCGCGCCTCGTTCGCCGCGAACTGGGTCCAGAAGACGGCGAGGTCCAAGCCCCCCAACGCGCCGCCGCGGCAGTTGTTACCGTCCACCGCAATCCACCCGACCGTGACGCCCTGGTAGTCGGCGCACTCCAGCTGTCTCATGTACGCGGGGATGTTCCAGGGGTCGTTGAGTAGCACCACGACATCCGGATCGTGCTCGCGAACCATGTGCGGCAAGCGGACCGTCCCGAACGCATCCTCACGGCGGAACGGCCGCGCGGCGGGGTAGACAGGGTAGTCGTAATCGTGCGGGTCACCCCCGTGGTTGATGCCGAGCACGCGCACCTCCCAGCCGCGAGCGTGCAGCGCGTTGCAGGCGGCGCGGGTGCAGCGCTCAAACCCCGTGGCCACCCCGGCATCACCGACCCACAGTACCTTCCGATTCACGCTGCGACTCCCTGGTGAATAGCTTGCGCCGTCGCGTGGAGACTTTCTTTGTCCGGGTAGATACCTCGACCATCTCGACCGTCGATCAGGTGCACCGCCTCACCGTCAAGGATGAAGTTCCACGGCTGGATATCGCCATGGGGCACCTCGGGTAGCGTCGTCCGCCGCACCAACTTAGCCACGGCCTGGCCGCTGGGGTAGATGCCGCCGAGCAGCTGATAGGTGCGGAGATTGATGCCGGCGAGCCATTCCCGCTCCTGGCCCTTGCGCTCAAAGTGCACACGCTTGTCATGCGGTGTGGAGGTAATCGACACGGGGCCCAGCGGCACCGTGGCCGCCACATCCAGGTAGGCGCGGCTGATGGTGCTCTTGGGCCTCTCAAACAGCCACAGGGGCCGTTGGGCATCGCTCACGTGGCTGGGCGTTGTTGTCAACAGGCGACCGGCGCGCTGCTTGAAGAACGCGTGGATGCCCGACACGGCCGCCTGGTTGCAGGCGCCGGTGTCGTCGGGACTGGGCGTCTCGATGATCACGTTGTCACCGAGCTGCAGTACGGCCCCTGCCGCGCGCCGCCAGTCTACAAAGTGATGCAACACGTTCAGCGCCAGCACCACATCGAAGTGCTCGCACGTGGCCAGCTGCTCCAGCTCAGAGGCCGTAACGTGATGCTGCAAAAGGATCGTTCGGGGTGCGTCGTTGCGCTCGCACAGTGGCAAAAGCCGCGTTCCGCCCTCCACCATTACGCAGACTGCGTCGTAATCCTGTCCGATGCGGAAGCTGAAGTAGCCCTCCGATGCGCCGATGTCCAGCACGGTAATGCGGCGGCTGTAGCCATCCAGCACACAGCGAATCGCCCCATAGCGTGACGCGCACTGTCTTTGTCCACGCTGAGCCAGCGAGCCCCGAACCCATGTGTCTTGGTACGGCATCAGCTAACCACCCTTCAGAAAAACACTTTGTCGTGGTGGGGACCGTTTTCGTCCCGCACCGGAAAGGCGCGGCGCACGATCACCTCGCGGTCCTGGAAGTCTTCCGGCAGCGTCAGCCGATCGCCCTGCTTG
This sequence comes from Acidobacteriota bacterium, assembly GCA_965248695.1. Taxonomy (GTDB): domain Bacteria; phylum Acidobacteriota; class UBA890; order UBA890; family WLXD01; genus DASCOT01. The sequence continues at coordinate 14,082 of CBDFKD010000002.1, forward strand.
ACCCCATAGGATCCGGCGAAGATGACCTTACCCTTGGTGACGAACTCCTGGCCGTCCTCGCCGATCATGCGCTCGCCACCAGCACCCACCCGCGCGGACCGATCCACTTTGTCCTCGTAGGTCGGATCCCCGAAGCCGTCGGTTCCGGTTAAGGTTTCGACAGCGACCGTATCGGACAACATGTCGCTAAACTGTCCGGCGATCGCGTCCGTCATCTACACAACTCGGAAGTGGCGATTGTTATTGGCCGCCTGAGTTCCACGCTGCTTGAACTCGTTGATCTGCTCCCGCAGCGCCTCTGCGACGCTTGTCTCCATGCCCCACCGGAGCCTGAAGTCATCGACTGTCTTTTCCATCACGCCCTCGCCCTTGCCAGCCCAATGGCTCAGCAGTGTCGACAGTGCCCGAGCCGCGGCGTAGTAGACGTTCGCCTCGGTAGCCAGGAACACGTCCAGCTCCTCGTCCTGGAACAGGGCGCTGTCGGTATCGGTGTCCTGGATCAACAAGCGCAGCGTATTCCGATCGGTCCCGGAGCCCGCGGTATAGGTGGTCGTCATCCCGCCTCCAGGGCACGGGGCGCGCCTTCGTTTGACGCGCCCCGACCCCTACTTTCAGCATCAGGTGATGTTGCCGGCGCACACACCGGATTTGCTGTTGTAGTCGCTCTTGACGCGCGGAACGATGCAAGCGAAGACCGTCCACTTCACCGTCCACTCCATCTCTGGAGCCGGCATGATCGCCACGGGCTGCTGCCCCACGATCACGTCGCACACGTCGCTGGTGTCCTGCATCAGCAGCGTACGGTCGTCCGGTAGCAGGTCCGCCGTGCCGACGCGCAGATTCCGGCCACCGAACGTGAACGACTCCAACACCTCCTGGATGGAGCGGTCGACGGTGGCAGTACCGTCACTCCAACGCTTCTGCAGCTTCGCCCCGTAGGGCGTGGGTACGTACAGCGTGTACGGGCCGTAGAACTTGTCCGTTGACAGCACGGCGCGCATCGCGAGCACATCGGTCTCGATCTCCGCACCGGTGTGGCCGGCGTCGTCCCAGGCCTCGCCCCCTGTATATGCCTGCGTGTTGGTGGTGCCCAACAGCCCGGGGCTGGAGTTGCCACCCACGGTCGGTCCGCCATTAATGATGGCGTCCTCGATCGCGTAGTTGACGTTGCGCACCGCCTGCTCGATCTCGTCGGTGTCCAGTGGACGACCGGCGCGCTCGGCAGCAGCCAACTCGCGAACGTTGAACGAGAACTCGTCCCACGTGACGTAGATCGGCACGGTGTAGGGCGTCTTGTCCTGCAATCCGCCCTCGCCCTTCGCCCCCGGGATCATGCCTCGCTGCGCCGCCCTCGACTCGCCGACCTTGTGCGAGGTCAGCTCGAGGATCGACAGCCAGTTCGACATCGACACAGGGTTCTGGTCGATTCGATCGGCAGCAACCACGAGCCCCTCTCGGCCGACGCGAACGATCGCGTCGTCGATGAACTCGTTGCTGTACTGCCACATCGGACCGAGGCCGCGCATCTGTGCCTCGCGGTACTGCGCGGCCCGCATCGCACCGACATTACCTTCGTGCCGGAGCAGCTGCGACAGGGACGCCCCGACAGCGGCTGGAGCGTTTTCGAACGTTGACATCATCTGTGCTCCAGGAGCCATCACAGCACCTCCACGTACAGCCGCGTGTCTTGGGTGACAGAGCCGGGGCTGGAGGCGGCAACGAATCCGCCCGGTCCGCTCGTGTACGCCTTCAGCTTGCCGTCACCGTTGGACTGCAGCAGCGCACCCTGGGTGATGTCCTGGCCTGACGGGATGACCCCGTAGAACCGATCACCTGGGTACAAGTAGCCGACCTTGACCAGATCGCCCGCCGCGTAGGCGGTGTCGACCCCGTGGTTCAGCTCGATCTCGTCCAGAGCCACCGCCCGTGCGGCGGGATCGTCGGCCGAGTCATGCACACCCCACTTCAGGGCGCCGGAGTCATCGTGCAGCTGTACCAGCATCCCGGGGGTGATCGACTCCGCCGCGGCCAGGTCGTTGCGGATGCGCTCCGCGGGGATCTGTGACGGCGAAATCGCGATCGTGTTGGGGGGGCGCTTTGTGATCGCCATGTCAGTTCACCTCCGCCTGCTTGCTCAGGCCGTAGGGGTCGGGAGGCTGGAAACGGGACAGGTCCTCGCCACCGTTAGGTAGCGCGCGAGCCGCGAACGTCGGCTCGGCAACAGCCTCGGCCCCCGCCAGCTTGGCGATGACCTCAAGCTCTTCAACGTCCTTGTCCTGCAGGTACTTGTCGGGGCACTCGGTTCCCGCCGCCTGGATGGCCGCGATGAGCTGCTCCTTGCGAGCGGCACGAATGGCCTTGCGCTCATCGAGGGCCGCCCGCATCTCGCGATACGTCTCCTCGTCCACCTGGTGCATCTTGGCCCCGGTCGGCTCGGCGCCGGCAAGCTCCTCCTTGCGCTTGTCGGCGGCCACGTACCGCTCGGCCTGCTTGCTAAGCTCCTCGGTGCCCTCGGCCAGGCTGTGGGACGCCTCGATGCGCTCCACCGACAGACCCGACAGATACTCCTCGTCCGCCTCGGTGAACGGGCTGTAAGCGTGTTGAATGAGCGCTCCGATGCGCCCCTTGAGATCGGTCATTTCAGGCCCTCCTTGTTCTGAATCCTGGGCGGCTTGACGGCCACCACACTCACAATGCTCGGAATCAGGGCAGCCGCATGGGCTCGCCCCTGCTCCCACCAGGTCCTCCTCCAACAGGTCGCGGATCCCCGCCATGACGCGTCGCAAAAGCGACGGCTTGTCGGTTCGGTTCATGTTCTCGTCCTTCGTGGCTTCCGATTCATGTGCTTCATCAAGCTCCAGGTCCTCGTTGGTAGCCACCGGTTCATGTGCCATGAGCTTGTCCTTGGTCAGATCTGATTCGTGTGCCTCATCGAGCTCCAATCCATCGGCGCACACCCGCATGGCCACGCGCGGAGCCCCACACCCCATCTCGTTGTCGCAGGCGCCGAGCACTCCTTCCGGGAGCATGGCGAGGTGGTCGGAGCCAATGTCCGTCCAGGTTGCGACGTACTCGTTGCTGTCGATCTGTCCGGGGGTGTTGTTCGTTCTCACCCATGCCCCGATGGACACCTCGATCGGTTCCCCCACGAGCGCTCGTTCGAGTACACCTTCCGCATCCGGCCCAACGGCCTTGGCCTTGTCGGCATCCAGCCACGCCTCGACCACCAGGCGGTTGTTGCGAAAGCTCGGATTGGCGATGCGACCGAAACACGCCCGCTCGCAGGTACCCGGGTCGTTAGCTGATACCGGCTCCCCAGAAGCATCCATGGGGTGGTCACCAACGACAGGACGACCGTTCCATTCCGAGTGTGACCGCTCGATCACGGATGCGGGAACGAGCTCCGGCCCTGAGGCGTTGGCGGCAACAATCACCTGGTCGCCCACCAGCGCCACCACCGGAACCACGACGTGCTCACGCCCCTCGAAGCTCGCCGTACGAACCTCCGCATCCACCGCGCCGCGCAGCGTCAGGCCACGGAACACCCTAGCCATCGCGCCCCTCCAGCACCAAGATCTCCGCGCAGCGACAGGAAGCATGTAGCGGCGGCCCGATCACCCCATTGCCGTAAGGCTGACCGATTCGGGCGCGTTGGCCGTCCATAGCCTCACACTCGACACATACGCGCTCGTCCGAGGTATCGGACCACTGTCGTTGCTGATCGGCACGCAGCAGACCGCTGTCCCGTGCCTGCTCCCAGAGCTGTTGCTGGCCCGCATTGGAGGCGGCGATCGTCTCGGTCCGCGCAATCGTTCGCGCCCGCAGGTTCAGCTGCATGCCCCGGTACTGCGCCAGACGGGTCTCGATCCATTCCTCGGTTGCGCCCGCCTCGGGAATGCGAGCACGGAAACCGGCTGTCTCTCGAACACCTTCTCGGGGGCCAAAGCGGGTCACGAGAGAGCCGGGATCGGCACCCAGCAGCTCCTCACGTAACGTGGCGACGGCTTGCGCCTGGCCGCTGGTCAACCCGACGACCTGTCGGATCTGTCGCGCCGCTTCGCCCGGCGGGACGCCTTGGGATAAGGCGGCAGAGATTTCCTCACGAAGCGCAACCAGCGTCGCCGTCGTAATCGAGATGCCGGCCGTCTCCTCTTGGATCAGGGCAGCAGCACGGCTCTCGGCCCACAGCACCGCCTTCGGGTTGTCCTCATCAAACACCATCTGCGCCTGCGCGGCGCGAAGGTTCGTGGCGCGGTTCAGTACCCCAGCCGCAGCGTTGCCGCCCGCGATCAGCGTCCCAAGCAGTGCCTGTGCGATGGCCTCCTGCTGCTGGGTCATCGCCCCCACCGCTGCCCGCGCGATGCCCACGGCACCAGAGCGGTCCGCGCTCCCCAGCGCGCCTTCGAGCGCTTCCACGTCCAACGCCTCGCGCACCGACTCCAGAGCCGAGGCCACGACAGAAGCAACCGCATCGACGTTGTCGTCGGCGGCACGGTGGATCGCCTTCCAGGACGGCTCCTGGGGTGGCTCCTCGGTACGTTCAAACTCCTGTGCCGCTCGCGCACCCACTGACCCGGATGCAACCTCCTCAAAAGGTACAAGATCCAGGTACAGGTCGCGGATCTCGTCGCGCGAGATCACCTCCGCCCCATGGCGTCGGTTCACCTCCGCGGCTTTGGCGGCAAGCTCCATGCGCTCCCGCTCATCTAGATCGCGGATCGAGGGCCACACCACCCGATACTCCGATGGCTCCGGCAACGCCCCGTATTCAATGAGCCGCCCCACGAACGGCCGCACCATGCGAGGCTCGGCGTACTGTTCGCGCCGGTCCCGGGCGCGACGCTCGAAGTTGGAGCGGTCCTGGGAGGAGGCCAACTCGCCCCGCTCCGATCCCGTCAGCATGCGCTTGGGGATCTTCGTGGCGCCGGCGATCAGTGTGAGGATCGCGTCGGCCGGGTCGCGCATCCCAGCTACCGACACCGGGAACTGCTCCACTTCCACGCCCTGCGTCAGGAAGTAGCGGCGCAGGCCGTGTTGAAACTCGTCGAACTGCTCCTCGATACCCCTGGCGTCCGCTTCGTCAAACTTCATCTCCGCCGGGACCTTGATGTGGTTGCCCGGCTGTGCGCGCTGCCAGAATGCCTCGGCACCCGCGCCGATGACCTTGTCCAGATCATCGAGCCGGTTCCACACCTTCTGCAGCCGCGGCAGCCCGTACACGTCGTCAGCCAGCAGCCCGTCCGCAATGTGGATCATTCGGGACCAATGCACGACCGGCTTCTTGCCCTTGGCCAGCTGGATCCGGTACCGGATGGGCATGCCGTAGCGCGGATCCGCGGGATTGCTCTCCAGATCCTTTATCTCGTCGAACTCCACGTCCTTTTCGCCAAACACCGACAGCACCGCCACCTGCTCGGGGTTGGTGATCTGAGGCATTTCCTGTGACAACTCGCCCGGTGCACCGATCAGGATCACGGCGTAACGTCCTAGCCCTGCGAGGATGTCGGCGCGCAGAAACATCTCCCAGACCCGCAGCCTCTCGGCGAGCTGTTGCCATGCGCGCTCGAAGTCGGTCGTGACCGCCGGGTCTTCGTCCTCGATCAGCGTGGCTCCACCGCGCCACGTCGCCTCCGGGTACGCCGTCACGATCGTGGAGGCGAGGCCGCCCCGCTCGTACCGGTTCCAGTAGTCGGCTGCGACCAGCTTTTGCTTGTAGCCGAGGGCGCGGGCCAGATCGCGGGCATTCTGGAACGTCAGTCCGTGCCGAGAGGCAAACTCGTAGCGCTCCACGAGCGTGGAGGCGGCCGCGCGGAGTGCCGCCGCGTCGACGGTCGGATCAGTAGAGGTTGCTGCCCCGTTGGTGCCCACGGATCGAAGCTATGCATGCGCACAGCCCCGATGCTAGGTAGGCAGCAGCAAGTACTTCCGAGCTGATAGTTGCTGATGGTAGTTAGGGGTTCCTGAGTACAGCTGATAGCTTCTGATGGTAGTTGAAGGTTCCCCGAGGGGCAGCATTGGAGTGTCTACACCTTGACTAACTGTAGCCTAATGGCTACAGTTAGTCTCATGATTAAGGTTGGCCACTACGTTTCAGAAGACGGCACGGACCACTTCGATAGGTGGTTTCGGCAGCAGTCACCAGAAGCTCGCGCCCGCATACAAACACGCATCGACCGAACGGAACTCGGCAACTTCGGGGATCACGGGCCCGTCGGGAAAGGTGTCTCGGAGTTTCGAATCAACTTTGGCGCTGGATACAGGCTGTACTACGGGCGTGATGGCGAAGAGCTTGTGATCCTGTTGGGTGGCGGGACGAAGAAGCGACAACCCCGTGATATCGCTAAGGCCCAGGCCCTATGGAAAGCGTACAGACAGGAGAGACAAAGTGCCCGTAAAAGAACATAAGGCGAGTGACTACCTCAAAACACCCGAAGAGGCCGCTGCCTATCTGAACGCGGCCCTGGAAGAAATGGGCGACGATCCACGCCTGCTTATGAAAGCATTTCGTAACGTCGCCGAGGCGCACGGCGGTGTGTCCGCGCTTGCCCGCCAAGCCAAGCTGAATCGAGTAGCGCTGTCCCGGGCCTTGTCGGGCCGGAGAAATCCACGACTCGACACGCTCGCGAGAGTATCAGCCGCGTGCGGCGTCAAGCTTCGGTTCTCAGCATAGCCGTTGATCCTCCGGTGTCACCACCTCCGCCAGCTCCGACTCGATGATGCGGATGTACCTCCGCTTGCCGCTGTCATGGCGCGGGCCGACGCGGACGTGTCCGATGACGCCTTTGTCGATCCACCGATACAGGGTACCCACGGCGATGTGGTAGCGATCGGCAGCCTCCGAGACAGTCAGAAGAGTTTCGGTATGAACGGTCATCACCGCGCCCCCAGCGGCCTACCGAGTGCACGAGCTCGGGGCTTTGGTTTCTGGAGCGTTAGCCTGTTGAACGCACCGCTGGATGCATCCACCTGGTCCATGGGCTTGGCCTTGCCGTCGAAGCGGTGCATCTCTTGCAGGTACGGCTCGTTCCATGGCCCCTGCACGTAGGAGACGTTCCCCGCCTCCACCTGTGCGGCGAACGGTTGCGCTCGCGTCAGCTTGTCACCTGTGGCTCGCTCGCTGTGAACGTCGAACCCGGCCAGCTGACGCACCGTGTTCTCGGCACTCTCCTTGCCCCCAGAGCCGGGCTCCTGCTCCACCCACGTCGCCACCGGCGCCTGCAGGCTCGCGTCGGCCTCGGCCTTCTGCCGAATCACCCTCTCCCGCTCCAGGGCCGACCACTGGCCTCGCTCCACATCCCCCACCACGAAGGACCCGTCGGGCCGGTTGCCGATCAACACGCCCGCACTGTAGGCGGCCGATGGGTTGTCCACCGTGCCGGCCTTGTCCCAGTAACGCACCCACCCCTCCACGTCAATCGGCATCGCCGGGAGCTCGCGCAACCAGGCGCGGTTGAACACCAGGCCAGCCTTTGCCTTGATGTGCCAGTTGCCCTTGAGCAGCCGCTCCCTCTCCACCAACGGCAGCGCCATAAGCTTGGCGCGGTAGTCGGGGTCGGCGCGCTCCAGCGCTGGGTTATCCTCCAACGTGGCCGGGATGAACGTCACTGACCGCGGCCGGATCTCGGTGGCAGCGTGCTCAGGGAAGCGCTCGTGCAGCTGGTCGGGCGTATCGGCCCAGTGCAGCTCCTCCGCCAGCCGCACGAACCAGCGCACCTTTCCGGCGCGCTCCTGGATCGCATAGCCGGTCTCTGGGTCAATCCACCAGCGGATGAACCGGTTCAACCACCCGCCCACCGGATCATCCTCCGGCACCGGGTTACACGTGGCCCGCACGTAAGGTCGAATGCCGGCGCGTGCGGAGCGGTTGCGCGACAGCAAAAACCAGAACTGCTCTTGGGTGAAGTCCTCCAGCTGGTCAAACCCGATCATCGGAATTTGTGCCCCCTTCCACGCCAGCCGGTCCTTTTCATGCTGCATGTGGGCGAACTTCACCGTCATGCCGCTGCGGAAGCGGTACTCGACACTTGAGTCACGCGCCTCGCCACCGAGCAACGGGTACATCTGCCCCGCCTCGTCCCACAGCGCCCCCTGTCCCATGATCTGCGGGTACGTGCGCCGGAAGATCACGGTGCCAAAGTGCGGGTTGTCCAGCTGGTACAGCGGCTCCATCAGCAGCGCGAACGTCTTGCCCCCTCCGGCAGCCCCGCCCGCGATCGCAATGTCGGCATCAGAGGCTAGGAACGCCTCTTGCGGCCCCGGCTGCGGACGAAGCTCGATCGTCTCGACCGCCACCTCGGCTTCTGGGCTCGACTGGCTTGTCGCCACTTATACCCCCCACCCCTCTTTCTGACTCCCCTACCGTGGCACGGCTTTCGTCCTCGCCTTGGGGCGCTTGCGGCACCTCCAAGGCGATGAGGTACAGTAACCGCTTACAGCTATCCCGCCGCGTCGATTCTTCCAATGGGGTGGACTAGCGGTCGCAGCCTGCGGTCTACGGGCCATGCGGGACCGACCCACGACGGAATAAACAGACCGAACATCGGGTGGTCGCACTGTCCGAGACCTCGGTTCGTTTCGGCGCGGTAGAAAGCTCGGATAGCATCGGGTGGGCTGGAGCGTTGCACCATTCATGGTGCACGAATCGGCGTTTGAGCCACACAGCTCAAGTCCAAAAGTTCGGTCGCAGCTCCCCACCAGCAAGTAAACGCAACCTGATGGGGATGCAACTCACGACTCCTGCGGCTGCTGCTTGCCCGGCAGGTACACCACGACCTTCTGGATCGGGCCGCCGCCCGCACCCGTCACCTGCACGCGCTCGCTGATCCCACGAACCGATAGCAGATGCTTGAGCACGAGATCTCCAGGGCGCTTGGGATCCAGGATGCGTCGCCGCGCCACCTCCATGAGCATCCCCAAGCCCCGGTTGTAGTGAATGTCCTCCTGCTCGGCGAACGCCGTGTCTCCCCGCTGCACGCGCTTGTAGGGCGTTGCCGCGCTGACGCCAGCGACACCGGCAGCAGACTCCTTGGTGTGTCCACGCTCTAACGCTTTGAAGTAGACCGATTCCCAATCCCTCGCGCGCGCGCGCACGTTGGCTCCTGGACATTCCTGGACAACATCTTCGGCATGCGAGGGGATGGCACACCGATCCGATCCGGGTAACGCCTTGCGTTTGCAGCGTTTTCCGGTGCTCGTGGTAATCGCCGTGCAGCGGTTGTTCATGGGTGTGTGCCTGGGATGATCACGGGGTGCACCGGTTGGCCTTGGAGCCGGTCAGGTTTTCCCAGCGCTCGACGGTTACGTCGCAGTAGCCGGGGTCGATCTCGATGGCGAAACAGCGGCGCTCCAGCTGCTCGGCGGCGATGAGCGTGGTACCCGAGCCCACGAACGGGTCATAGACCCCATCGCCGACCTTGCCGTGGTTGCGCATCGGACGGCCCATGCACTCAAGCGGCTTTTGCGTCGAGTGGTCCGTCTTGCCTTCGGAGGCTCGTAGCTGGTTGGAGATGCGCCAGAGCGTGCTTTGGCACCGGTCTCCGCTCCAGCGCGCGCTCCGGCCGCGGCGCACCGCGTACCAGGCCGGCTCATGAGCCCATTGATAGTGACCACGTGAGATCACGCCCTGCGGCTTGGCCCATATGATCTGGGCACGAGGCCCCAACCGCGCCGCCGCTAACCCTTCGAGCACGACCGCACCGAACAAGGATGCGTGCCATACGTAGGCGACATCGCCGGTAAAGTGGGTGAACGCCTCTCGCCAGTCGGCGCAATCGTCGTTGCGTACAATCCCGGACCGCCGGCCCGCATGTTTTTCTCCCAAATCACGTTCGCGCCATTCCGGCTCGTACTCCACGCCGTAGGGCGGATCGGTGATCATGAGCAACGGCTTGCTGGAGTCCAGCACGGCGGAGACCGTATCGGCGTCTTCGGCATCGCCACAGATCAGGCGGTGATCCCCCAGTGTCCATACGTCCCCGGGCTTGGTCACCGGGTTGGCTGGTGGCTCTGGCACCTCGTCATCTTGCAGTTCGATGGGCTCCGGTCCCATGTCGAGCGTTTCCAGCAGATCGTCGAATCGGAGCGCTTCGGTCAGCTCCGGCAACTCCTCTTGGGCCAGCGCCACCAGGTCGGGTAGATCGTCCGTGAAGATGCCTGCGAGCAGGGGCGAGTTGGCGGCGATGTTCGCGGCGCGCTCCGTCTCCTCGTCCCAGTTCACGACGCGCAACCGGAACCGCTCGGAGCCCACGTGTAGGTACGCTTCCTTGCCGGCGTGACGGATGCGCGCTGACTCGCCGTGCTGTTCGCGTAGCACACGCACGCGCTGGTGGCCCGTAACGAGGTGCCCGGTGCGCTCGTTGAAGGTGATACCTGAGAGGTCGCCGAAGGTACCCAGCGATGCCTTCAGCGCCTCCAGCGAGGGGGCATCGATAGTGCGCGGGTTGTAGGGCGCCGGCTGCAGATCCTCGATCCGGCGGGGCGTTGGAGTCATGCCGCTGCCTCCAGGAGCCCTCGATGACGCAGTTGTTCGGTGAGCGCCACCGGGTCAGCACCGATGTACTGACACCACCAGCCCAGCGAGCAGGGGCGCAACTCCTCCGGGTGCGACAACCACGCAACCAGGTCTGATTCGGGGCCGATCTCCCGTAGCCTCTTGCACGTGCAAGCGGGCCGCTCGGTTCGATCACGCCACGTTGCCACCATGCCCAGGTCGACAATCGCCCGACGGATCACCGCAGCGGCAAGTGCGCGCTCAGGGGCGGCGTCCATGTCTTCAACGTCGGGGATCGCGGGGGACTCGAAGCTGATCATGCCGCTAGCTCCAGGAGCATCGGGTCCTCGCGGTTCAGCAGCGGCGCGTCATCTCCGATCCTGCGGCGAGCCATCTGTACGAGTGCTAGGGTGCGCATAGCGCCCTCACGCGAGCACCCCCGAAATCAGCGTGATACCGCTTTGGTACCGATTCCTATTCCCCAGGAGTGGTTTTGCTGGGCCTGACCCCCTGAAAACAGGCCGTATTTGTTGGTGCAGATGTAGCAACGGTTTGTTACGATCAGGTTCGCGCGCGAATGTCGCTGCCCCCTCGCCGCCCATCTGGCGGCGTCGCCCCTCGCGGAACAGAAAGAAACGAGGTAATGCGAGAAACGCGATGATCGAAGTTCAACAGCTAACCAAGTACTACGGTAGCCATGCCGCCATCCGCGACGTGAGCTTCACGGCCAACCGCGGGGAGATCTTGGGGTTCCTGGGCCCGAACGGCGCCGGCAAGACCACCACCATGCGAATCCTGACGGGGTACATGCCCGCCAGCAGCGGCACCGCCAACGTGGCCGGGTTCGACGTCTTCAGTGAGTCGCGGGAGGTGCGCAAGCGGGTCGGGTATCTGCCCGAGAACCCACCCCTGTACCCCGAGTTCACCCCCTATGCGTTCCTCGATTTCGTCGCCAGCATCAACGGCGTCGGCCGGGCGCAGCGGCGGACGGCGATCGAAAGCGCCTGCGAGGCTACGGCGATCGCCGACGTGGCGTATCTGCCCATCAGCACGCTGTCGCGCGGCTACCGCCAGCGCGTCGCCATCGCCCAGGCCATCGTTCACGAGCCCGAGGTGATCGTGCTCGACGAGCCCACCATCGGGCTCGATCCGAAGCAGGTGATCGGCATTCGCAAGCTCATCAAGTCGCTTGCCCGCGAGCGCACGGTCATCCTGTCGACACACATCCTCCCGGAGGTGATGCAGCTGTGTGACCGGGTGGTGATCATCTCGCGCGGACAGATCGTCGCCGACGACACCACCGATTCACTTACCGCCAGCGAGGATCTGGAACAGGTGTTCCTCAGAGTCACCGCCAGCGACGTGGCCGAGGATGATGCCGCCGCCGCTGAGCACATGTCGGGGGCCGCGGATGACCCGGTCGCCGGCGCCGACGCGAACGAGCCCGAGGACAGCGAAGCCGACGACGACACACCGTCGCCGACCGCCGACAACGGAGGTGGGAAATGAGCAACGTATGGGCTATCGCCTACAAGGAGTTGCGCGCCTACTTCCTGTCCCCCATCGCCTACGTCGTGCTCGCCGGGTTCTTGCTGATCACCGGCTTCATGTTCTGGAACATGCTGGCGCAGTTCTCGCGCTTCGTGGCGATCTACTCGTCGATGCAACGGCCGGACATGATGCAGCAGATGAACCTCAACGACATGGTGATCACGCCGCTGCTGGGCAACGTCACCGTGGTGTTCATCTTGATCATGCCGCTGGTGACCATGCGGCTGTTCGCCGAGGAGCGCGCCCGCGGAACGGATGAGTTGCTGTTGACTTCGCCGATCAGCACGCTCGAGATCACGTTCGGCAAGTTCTTCGGCGCCGCGTGCTTCCTGCTCGTGCTCCTGGGCCTGTTTTTCGTCTACCCGCTGGTGCTCATGTACTTCGGCGATCCTGAGTTGCCGCGCATCTTCACTGGCTACCTGGGGCTGCTGCTGATCGGACTTTCGGCGATCGCACTGGGCCTGTTCACGTCGACGTTGACCGACAGCCAGATCGTCGCCGGGGTGCTCGCCGGCGGCCTGCTGCTGATGCTGCTGTTGATCGCGTGGCCGGCAGATGCGGTCGGGGAACCGTATGGAGCCGTGCTCCGTTACCTATCGATCACGGATCATTCCAGTGACCTGATGCGTGGCTTGGTCAAGGCGGAGGACGTGATCTATTACCTCAGCGTCGTGGCTATCGGTCTTTTTCTTTCGCAGCGCTCGTTAGAGTCGCTGCGCTGGAGATAAGCGGATGGGCAACTACCGGACGTTCGGACCGCTAGGTTCTGTTGTTCTCGTATTCGGACTGCTGTCCGGTTTGCTCTCCGGCAACTGGTCATCCGTTTACGTTCTCGCGCACCTGATTCTCGGCACCATGATGCTGGCGCTGTACCTGTTCACCCACGTCGACTCGCTCAAAGAGTCGGTGGGAGGACGACAGGCCAAGTACGGGACCAACGCCATCGTCTACACGTTGTTGACACTCGGCGTCATCGTGGCGCTCAACTACTTCGCGGCGCAGCGATCGTGGCGCTGGGACGTGACCGAGCAGGGCGTCTTCTCGCTCGCCCCACAGACCACGCAGCTGCTCGACGGGCTCGAGGTCGACGTGGTGGCTCGCGGCTTCTATCGTGACGGCGAAGAGGGCGCTACGCGCGACTTGCTGGAGAGCATCGCCGCGGTATCGCCTCGCTTCAGCTACGAGTTCGTCGATCCGGACAAGAGCCCGGAGCTCGCCGAACGCTACGAGATCACCCAGTACGGAACGCTCCACGTCGCCGCCGGTGAGGAGACCACCAAGATCACCGAGATCAACGAGGCAGCGATCACCAACACCCTGATCCGCCTCACCTCGGCGAGCCGCAAGCTCGCCTACTACGTGTCGGGGCACGCCGAGCTCGATCCGGACGATTCGACAGCGCCGCGCGGCTTCGGTCTTGCCAAGGCGGCGCTCAGCAACGAGGGGTACGACTTCGAGTCCCTGGTGCTTGCCGCCGTTCCCGACGTACCGGCGGACGCCGACGTCCTTATCGTGGCGGGCCCGGAGCGGCCCTTCCTGGAGCGCGAGGTGGAGACGCTCGGACGCTACCTACAACGTGGCGGCCAGGCGATCGTGATGATCGACCCTCAGCGTGGTCAGGAGCTCCGCGGAATGCTCGCCGAGCGCGGCGTGGCACTCGGCGACGACGTGATCATCGAGGAGTTCGTGCAGCTGTTCGCCGGCGCCAGCCTCGGCGTCGAGCCTGTGGTCAGCAGCTACGGTACGCATGAGATCACCAGCGGCTTCAGTGAGCGCACTATTTTCCAGCTGGCTCGCAGCGTGGCGGCAACCGAGGAGACGCCCGAGGGGATCGTCATCGAAGAGCTGGCGCTCACGAGCCCGAGCTCCTGGGCCGAGGTCGACATCGATCGACTGTTCGACAACGGTGAGGTGGAAGTTGGCGACGACGACCGGCGCGGTCCGATCGCGCTGGCGGTAGCGGCCACCGCCACCGATGCCGCACTCGTATGGACGCCACCCCTCATCGCGTCTGCCCGCGACGGCGAGGTGGTGGCAGCTAGCGGAAGCGAAGATTCGGGCGCCGAGGCTCCCTCCGGTCTCGAGGGCCGACTCGTCGTTTTCGGAGACTCGGAGTGGATCAGCAATCGTTACATCAACAACTTCTTCAACCAGGACCTCTTCCTGAACGCCATTAGCTGGCTGGGCGGCGAGGAGGAGTTGATCTCGATTCGACCTCGGCAGACGCGTGCTTCGAGCGTCATGCTGACCGCCAGCGAGAGTCAGGCAGTCTTCTATATCGCGGTGCTGTTGATGCCGGAGCTCATCCTGTTCTGTGGCGTGATGGTCTGGCTCAACCGACGCAGGTAGCCGAAATGCAGATCCGCAACACGTTGATCATGGCCGTCGTATTGATCTTCGTCGGCGGCTTCGTCTACTTTTACGAGGTCCGGGGTCGAGCCGAGCGCGAGGAGGCCGAGGAGCAGGAAGCGCTGCTGCTGCACTTCGACTCCGAGCAAGTGACCGCACTCGAGCTCACCACCGCCGACGGGACCGTTAGCGCCACCAAGACCGATGGCGAATGGGTCATCACCGCTCCGGTGTCCGTCCCCGCCGACGGCGCCGCGATCGATTCACTCGTCGACCGGCTGCAGAACGGCAAGCAGGATCGCCTGATCTCGGAGGCAGCGGAGGATCTGGCGCCCTTCGGGCTGGCAGAGCCGGTGGCGCGCGTCACACTCGAGCTGGAGGACAGTGGGTCCGCAATGCTGGCGGTGGGTGGCGACACGCCGATCGGTGCCAACGTCTACGTAACCGCCGGAGACGAAGGAACCGTCCACAGCGCCGTAAGCAGCCTTCGGGACGTGCTCGATCAGTCGCTCTTCGATCTACGCGACAAGTCGGTGCTGATATTCGACGAGGACACGGTACGCCGCGTCGAGATGTCGCGCGGCGCGTTCCGCGCCGAGCTCGCGGCAACGCCAGACAGCGACGGCGAGCTGCAGTGGGCGGCCACCGCGCCGTTCAGTGGCCGCGCCGACGGCGATACGATCGACGACCTGCTGTCGACGCTGCACACCGCCGAGGCAACGGCCTTCGTGCTCGACTCCGAGCCCACGGCCGAGCAGCTGGCCGAGTACGGCCTGGCCCAACCAACCGTCCGCTTCTCGTTGGGCACTGAAGACGACGCCAGCCATGGCCTGGTTGTCGGCGCGGCGCTGGAAGAGGACGAGGGCTTTTACGCCATGCGCGCCGGAGGCAATGCGATATTCGTTGTCGAGAGCGATCTTCTTGACGATGTGCCTTCCACCGCCGACGGGCTGCGCAACAAGCAGGCGGTCGCCCTGGCACGCGAGCGTGTCAGCACCCTCGCCTTGCAGCAGGCTGGCGAGGCGACGATTCGCGTCGAGCGCGACGGGGCCGATTGGAAAATCACCGAGCCGCGGCCGCTGGAGGCCGACGCGTCCGTCGTGTCTCGCTTGCTGAGCGCGCTCGAGGATCTGCGCGCCGAAGGGTTCGCGGAGTCGAGCGCCGCGGCCAACGCCAACGAGATCGTGGTCACGGTCGGTCTGAGCGCCGAGGGTGATGGCGGCGGCCCGGTCAGCGAGACGATCGAAGTCCGTACGGGCGGGTCGAGGTCGATTCTGCCGCTGTCGGAAGCCGGCGGTGAGGACGTCGAGGAGATCGACGCAACCTATGTGAGCACGTCGCTCGACGATACCGTCTACCTGGTGCCGGCGGATGACGCCGCCGATCTGGACGTCGGCCTGTTCGACCTGCGCGTCAAGACGTTGGTGGAGTTCACTCAGGCCGACTTGGACGAGATCCGCGTCGAGGCCGGCGGCACACGCTACGCGCTCAGCAAGAGCGGCACGGATTGGTCGCTTGATGGCGGCGGCACGATCGAAGCCAGCGATGTCTCCGACCTGCTCTGGGACCTCAACTACCTCCGCATGGAGGGGGTCACCACCGAATGGTCCGGTACCCCGCCTGATTTGGCTCCGTACGGTCTGGCCGCAGTCAGGTATAGCGTTCAGGCGTCCATCGACGGCACCACGGTGGCGAACATTCAGCTCGGCGACGACATCCCGAGCACGGACCCCGACGCTTCGGGCCGCGCGCACGCGATCGTCGACGGCCACCATGCTGTCTACGAGGTTGCCGCTTCGTTGGGCGATGCCGTCGCCACGCTGGTGGAGAAGCTGGAAGGCAGCTGATACGGTCCCGCACCTGACAGCTTCCAGATAGCCCCTACCCCGCCAGCATGTCCAACGATCAAGCCCCGCCCGACAGCCGACAACCCTCTAGCGAGCCGGTGATCCCGGCGTCCGTGCGCCTGCCGGAGCTGACCTTGAAAGGGGTCCTCCTCGGAATCGTGCTGGCCATCGTTCTCGGCGGCGCCAACGCCTACCTCGGTCTGTTCGCCGGCATGACGGTCTCTGCGTCGATCCCCGCCGCCGTCGTATCCATGGCCGTGCTGCGGGCGTTCCGTAACTCGAACATTCTCGAGAACAACCTCGTGCAGACAGCGGCCTCGGCAGGAGAATCGCTGGCGGCCGGCGTCATCTTCACCATACCGGCGCTGGTGCTGATGGGGCACTGGGAATCGTTCGACTACTGGCAGGTAACTGCGGTCGCAGCCGTTGGCGGGGTGGTGGGCGTGCTCTTCAGCATTCCCCTGCGACGCGCGCTCGTGGTCGAGGAACAGCTGCGCTTCCCCGAGGGGGTGGCTACCGCGGAAGTCCTGAAGACCGGTGGCCTGGCGCGCGGCGCCGACGCCCTTACCGCCGGCCTGGTCGACGAAGGGGCCGACGAGGAAACTCAGCGCAACAGCATCCGCGCCCTGGGAATAGGGGCGCTCGCCGGCGCCGCGATGAAGTTTTCCGAAGCCGGCATGGGGCTGTGGAGCGGCACGTTGACGATCGGGGGGCGTGCCCTCGGAACCATCTGGGTGCTCGGCATCAACCTCTCGCCGGCGCTTGTCGGGGTCGGGTACATCGTCGGCTTGAACATTGCCACCGTCGTATTCGCTGGCGGCGTCATCGCCTGGCTTCTGGGGATCCCGATCTACGTCTGGCAGACCGGTAAGCCGGCCGGCGACGCGGTCAACGCGGCCTACGGTATCTGGAGCAGCCAGATCCGCTATCTGGGCGTTGGCGCAATGGTCGTCGGCGGCCTATGGGCGCTCATCAACCTCATAGGGCCCGTCCGGCGCGGGATTGCCTCCGGAATCGCAGCCTACCGCGCCGCACGCTCCGACCCCGGGGCCCGTGCGATCCGCACCGAGCGCGATGCGCCCATGAACCAAGTGCTCATCGCCACCGCGCTCTGCGCCATCCCGATGTTCGCGGTCTATCAGATCGTGCTGCAGCAGGCCGCGATCTCGGCGCTGCTGGCGGTGGTGATGCTGTTCGCGGGGTTCTTCTTCGCGGCCATCGCTGGCTACATGGCCGGGCTGGTGGGCTCGTCGAACAACCCGATCTCCGGGGTAACGATCGCCACGCTGCTGTTCACGTCGTTCATGCTGCTGTGGCTGCTGGGACCGGACAACCCGATCGGACCGCCGGCCGCCGTGTTCGTCGGCGCCATGGTCGCCTGCGCGGCGGCGATCTCCGGCGATACGATGCAGGACCTCAAGGCCGGCCACCTGGTGGGCGCGACGCCGTGGCGACAGCAGGTCATGGAGCTAGTTGGCGTCGTTTCCGCCGCCTTCGTGATGATGCCGGTCTTGTACTTGCTGCAGGCACGCTACGGCATCGGCCCACCCACGGCGGCGCAGCCCGACTCGCTGACCGCACCGCAGGCGACGCTCATGGGAAGCGTGGCAACGGGCGTGTTCGAAGGCGGCCTACCCTGGACGATGATCATCATCGGCGCCGTGGTCGCGGCCCTCATCATCGCGCTCGACAAGACGCTCGAGGCGCGGAAGGCAGGCTTCCGGACTCCGGTTCTCGCCGTTGCCGTCGGCATCTACCTGCCTCTGGAGCTCACCACATCGATCTTCATCGGCGGCCTCGTCTGGTGGGCGGCGGAGCGCGCGTCGGCTGCCAGCGGGGGTGAGCAGTCCATGCGCGGCTTGCTGCTGGCGTCGGGCATGATCACCGGCGAGGCACTCATCGGCATCGGCCTGGCATTGCCGATCGTGCTGTCGAGCTGGTCGCCGGCCTTCGGCGCCGACATGTTCCGCGTCGCTGTGGCGCCGCTGGGCGGCTGGCCCGGCTTCGTCGCGCTGAGCGCGTTGGCGTACGTCATGTACCGCGTGTCGGTGAGCCGTCGCTGAGACCGCTTTCCGACGCCGGACCTGAAGTGACCCCGCCTCCACCCATCGGCCCCAACGTCCGCAAGCTGGGCCTCGTCAGCCTGCTCACCGACATGAGCAGCGAGATGCTCTACGCGGTCGTCCCTTTGTACTTGACCGAGGTCCTCGGTGCCCCGATCAGCATCGTCGGGTTGATCGAGGGAATCGCCGAGAGCACGGCCAGTGGGCTGAAAGCGGTTTCGGGCTGGCTGTCGGACCGCACCGGGCGCCGCCGACCGTTCGCGCTCGCCGGCTATGCTCTGTCGGCCCTCGCCAAGCCGCTGTTGGCGCTGGCCGGCACCTGGACCTGGGTACTCGGGGCTCGCGTCGTCGACCGTACCGGCAAGGGCCTGCGGGGCCCGGCCCGCGACGCGCTGCTGGCCGATTCCACCGCGCCAGAGCATCGCGGCCGGGCATTCGGCTTCCATCGCGCCATGGACACCACCGGAGCCGTCATCGGTCCGCTGTTGGCCCTGCTGGCGCTGTCGATGTTGGGATTGGGCTACACGGGACTCTTCCTGCTCGCCGCCGTACCGGCGTTCGCAGGGGTCGTCGTGCTCGCCGGCGTCGCGGAGATCCGTGGGCCGGCGTCGGAGTCTCCCGGAACCGGTGCGCGGCGCGCTGTCTCACCGGAGCTACGGCGGTTTCTGGTGGTCGTCGGGCTGTTCGCGCTCGGCAACAGCAGCAACGTCTTCCTGCTACTGCGGGCGCGCGATCTTGGCTGGTCACAGGAAGGCGTGATCGGGCTCTATGTGCTCTACAACCTCACCTACGCCGCCGCCGCGTTGCCGGCCGGCTCCTTATCAGACCGGATCGGCCGCCGGCGCGTCCTGCTGGGTGGCTTCGCGCTCTCGGCGTCGGTGTACGCCGGCTTTGCCATCGTCGACGAGGCGCTTTATGCCGTACCGCTCCTCGCCGCCTATGGACTCTATGCCGCCGCCTTTGCGGGCGCCGGGCGCGCCTACGTTGCCGACCTGGCGCCCCGCGGCGGCATGGCCACCGCCATGGGCATGTATCAAGCCGTTACTGGGGTGCTCGTCCTGGCAGCAAGCCTGATCGCCGGGGCACTGTGGGACCAATTCGGCGCCCACGCGCCGTTCGTCTTCGGCGCCGCTACGTCGATAGCGGCGGCGATCTTGTTCGCGGTCCTTTGTGCCGAGAAACGCTCCGAGTCCACCAGCTGACCGCGGCCTCGCGCGGCGACCTCGCGCTCGACCGTCCCGACCTACTCGTCGTCCGCCGCCGTGCCGAAGGCCTTCAGCACCTCGCGAGTGAGATCCCAGCGGTTGAATCCCTGGCGCCCGTAGTCGAGCCCGCGTCGGACGATCACCAGGTCGTGCGACGGCACGACGACGGCGTACTGTCCGCGATTGCCGGCGGTCGAATAAGCGTCGGTCGGCACGTCGGTCCGATCGTCGGGTACGAGCCACCACTGGCCACCGTAGAAGTTGCCGCGTTGCGCGGTGGACGGCGCCGGCGTTCGGACGAAGTCGATCCAGTCCTCCGACAGTAGCCGTCGTCCGTTCCAGACACCTTTGCGCAGGTAGAGCAGCCCGAAGCGGGCCAGGTCGCGCGCGTTCGTGTAGACCTGACTGCTGAGGATAAAGTCGCCGAAGCGATCGACGCTCATGAGCGTGTTGCGCATGCCGATCGCGTCCAGAAGAGCGCTGCGCGGAAACTGCAGATACTCCTGGTCATCACCGATCGCCAGCTTCATGGCGTACACCGCCAACAGGGTGTCGTAGTTCTCGTAGTCCCAGTGCGACCCGGGCTCGCGGATCAGACCGCGGCTGCGCGCTCCTACGATCGAGCTCGCACCGGCCCAGTACGCCTGGCCCGATCCGGTGGCGTATTCGAGTCCGGCGTTGTCGACCGTGCTCAGCCCGCTCGACATGTTCAGCGCGTGCCGCAGCGTGATTCGCGCGCGGGGATCGGAATCACCGTCCAGTGCATCCGGTAACCATTCGAAGCCCAGCGGCGCATCGAGGTCCAGCCGCCCCTCGTCCACCAGCATGCCGATCAGCGTCACCGCCAGGCTCTTGGCGGTCGACCAGGTACGCGTGCGGGTGCTCATGTCGACGCCGGGCGCATAGCGCTCATGCACGATGCGGCCGCCATGGACGACGATCAAGCTGAGCGTCACCTGTTCGGGCGACGGGCGCTCGAACGCCCAGTCGGAGGCAGCCTGCAGGCCGGCGACGTTGAGCGCTGACGGCGGCGGATCATCCGCCACCAGGTCGCCGTCCGGCCACGGGATGGAGGCCGGATCTCCGGATTGCAGTGGCGTCTCGAGCACCGGCAGGCTGTCGATGTCCTCGAACGTCTGATCCGGCGCCATGATCACACAGCCCAGCCCTTCGCGGAACGCGGCGCGCATCACCGGGGTCCCTCCCGGCGCGCCGATGGCGACGGCGCGACGATCCCAGTCGACTGCGTAGTCACCGCCGGACGCCGTTCCGACCGGCTGCCGGAGGTACTTGAGCTCCTGGTCGAACACCTGCTCGAGGGTGCGATTCGAGGTGAACAGGCCGTTGCACATGAAGATCGCCTGCTGCCCGTGCTGGATCACGTTGCGGTTGAACCGCCAGTAGTCGTAGGACTCGGTTTGCTGAGCGCTGGCAAGCGTGGGCAGCAGGAGGGCGACGGCAGCGAGTTGGGCCGATAGGCGCTTCATGGTGTTTCCCTCCAAGGCGCGACGAAACAGGGGAGTTGCCGATAGCCGGCGCCGACGCTCGCCGCCCTGACCACGGTTTGGCGCATGATACCGAACATGGCCGCCGACTTCGCGGCTCGACGACTGCCGCCAGCGCGTTCGGCTGTGCCGTCCAGACAAGCGTGCGATATGACTCGCAGCGTCTGGACGTGTCTCACCCGTCCAGCCACTCCAGCGGCACCTTGGCGGCGCGGTAGACAACGTTCGCCTCCACGTCACGGAACGGCCCCATCGCTCGGCTGACGTATTCCCAGACGATCTCGCCGTCCGCAGTGACCTCGAAGATGCGACCGTAAGCGCCCTCGTCGATCAGCGTATTGCCGTTCGGCAGTCGCTGTGCCGAGCTCAGAATGAAGCTGTTGAAAGTAAACTGCGGCAACCCGGAGGCGGAGGCTCGATACTCGTAGCGAATCGACTGATCGACCGGATCGATCTCGATCACACGGGAGAACGACCGCCAGCCGGCGCTGCCGCCGGCGTCATAACCGCTGCCGAGACCGTTGTCGAAGATCAGGATGTTGCCGGCTCCAGGGAGCCCGCGAGGAATCATGAGGGGGTCGTGCTGGCCGATGGTAAGCCCGTCGGTTCGCCAGACGATCTCGCCGGTCTGACGATCGATAATGGCGACGGCGTTGATGAACCGGTAGCTGATGATGACGTTGCCACGGCGAAAACGCGGATCGGTGTGGCCGTTGCGCGGGATGACCGAGGCTGCGTTGGCGTGGGCCCAATCCCCGCCCTGCTGCCGGATCATGCGCCTCATTCGCGGCGAGAAAGCGAAATCGTCGAATCGATCCGCCGTCTGCCAGTCCCAAGCAACGGTCCCATCGGCTCGAACCTCGAGCACACAATCGTCCTGCAGCGGGGTCGGCGAGATCGCCGCGCGGACGACCTCCCGAGAGCACAGGATCAGGGTGTTGCCGTTCGGCAACCGCGAGTGATCATGATGGAAGGTGACGCCAGCGGGCTGGTGGTACTGCCATACCGTTGCCCCCGACGGGTCAAGCTCGACAATCGAGCGGGCGGCGGTCGACGACTCGTGCAGCCGCACAAGGATGCTGCCGTTGTCCAGCGGCCGCGCGAACGCATAGCGATGTCCGGCGGGGGCGCGGAATCGTCGGGCAACCTGTCCTTCCACGCCGATGATGTAGATGTCGCCGTCGTTTCCGGCGAACACGACATACCCGGGGCTCACTCGTTCACGATCGAGAATCGTGAGGCCTTTCTTGTGATGCGACGGCGGCGTGGCGTGCTTCGCGAGCGTCGGCGGCGTGGGAAGAAGGCAGCAGACCAACGTGGCGATGGCAAGACAGCGGATGTTCATCGAGGCCTCCGGAGCCGGACGGCTAGCGCGGCGCCGATGCCGACAGATCGTCCTTGTAGACGGCGCCCTGTTTCATCACGAACCCGACGCTCTCGAGCACGCGCACGTTGTCGAGCGGACTGTCCGCCACGGCGATGAGGTCCGCCGAGCGGCCGACGGCCAGCGCGCCGAACTCATCGTCGCGCTTCAGCAGGGTCGCAGCGTGGATCGTGGCTGCCTGGATCGCCTCCATCGGCGTCATGCCCCATTGCACCATGTAGGCAAACTGGCGGCCGTTGGAGCCGTGTGGGTACACGCCGGCGTCCGTTCCGAAGACGATGCGCACTCCCTCACCATGGGCGCGCTGAAAGCTCTCGCGTTGGACACGGCCGACCTGACGCTCCTTGTCGAGCGACTCGGGCAGGATCCCGGCCTCCTCTCCCGAGGTGAGGATGTAGTCGGACACGTAGATGTCCATCGACAACGCCGTACCGTGCTCGACCGCTAACTCGATCGCCTCATCATCGAGCATGCTGGCGTGCTCGATCGAGTCGGCACCCGCCTGGATGGCAAGCTTGATCCCCTCCGTTCCGTGCGCGTGGGCGGCGACCACGAAGCCGAACTTGTGGGCCTCGTCAACGATCGCCTGCATCTCCTCGAAGGTGTACTGCAGGCCTCCTACCGTCGTTCCCTTCGACAGAACGCCCCCGGTGGCGCAGAACTTGATGACGTCGACGCCATACTTGGCGTTCTCGCGAATGCGCTGGCGAATCGCCCACGGACCGTCCGCGACGCCTTCACCGACAAAGCCGAACTCGAGCGGCAACAAGTTCATGTCGCAGTGCCCGCCGGTGATGCCGAGTGCCGGACCCGAGACCAGCATGCGGGGCCCGACGATGTCGCCATCGTTGATCGCGTCGCGCAGCGCGACGTCGGTGAACCCGCCGGCACCGACATTGCGCACCGTGGTGAAACCGGCATCCAACGTTCGCGCCGCCTGGCGTACACCGGTCAGCGCTGAGCGCACGAGCGAGACCGCCAGCGCCGCGTAGCCGTGTGTCTCGCCGTCGGCGGTCAGGTGGGTGTGGAGGTCGATCAGGCCAGGAAGAACCGTCGCGGCTGACAGATCGATGACCGCCGCGCCGGCCGGCACCGGCGTCGACCCGGCGGGTCCGATCGAGTCGATGAGGCCATCGCGCACGATGATGCCCTGATCGGGCAATAGCTCGCCGCCCACGACGTCGATCACCGTGCCGGCGCGGATGTACTGGGTGTCCGGCGTCTGCGCTGGAACAGCAGTGGCAGCAGCAGTGGCAGCAGTAGCGGCGAGCAGCAACACGCCGGCGACAAATCCTGACGAACGAGACCTCATGATCTTCTCCTGTGCGTACGACGGCCATCGCACCGAGCCATCACCAGCCCCGTAAGTGCGCGCCGCGTGTTGCTATTGATCCCCTACCCGCGGCCGATCGCGCCACTGCTCCCACAGTCGTGTGTGCTTGCTCGACAGGTCAACCTCGTTGCCATCGATCCAGCCGCGCAGCACGTTGGTGCGAACCTCGAGCAAGTCGCCGTCCGCAAGCACGAGCGTGGCGCTCTTGCCTACTTCGATCGAGCCGAGTGAATCGCCGAGCCCGAGTATCTCTGCCGGCGACAGGGTCACGGCACGAAGCGCTTCCTCGGGTGAGAGCCCGTAGGCGGCCGCGTGGCCGGCCTGATAGGGCAGGTTGCGATCGTCGCTGCTGGGCCCGGCTGGGCCGTCGCCGATGGCAAAGTGGACGCCGGCGTCACGCAGCCGAGCTGCGTTCGCATACATGGCGTCGTACGGGTCGTCCTCGTTCCCCGGTATCTGAAACACCGCTGACACGATGACCGGCACGTTCGCGGCCGCGATCTCGTCGGCGGCGCGCCAGGTGTCGCCGGTGTCCAGGAGCACGATGCGCAGATCCTGCTCGGCTGCCCACGCCAGCGCCGCCTTGATGGCATGGGCGCCGGCGGTATGAATGAACACCGGCATATGGCCGCGAATCACGGGAACGAGGCCCTCGAGCTTCACATCAACGTCGGCCGAACGCCCCGCTTGCGCTGCCGAGCGCGCCCGGTCGTAGGCGCGCGCGGCTTCCAGCGTGGCGTCGACGCGTTCCAGCGCCTCTTCACGCTGGAGCTCGAGGTCGTCTTCCGACGGTCGCGGCCCGAAGAAGAAGCCACCACCGCCGCCAGGCAGAATCAGGTGCATGCCGGCGCGCGACAGCGCGGTCATTTCCTCCCAGCTCCATCCGTCGAGGCGCAGTAGCGCGCTGGCGCCGGCTAGGATACCCCCGCGCGGGATCGTCAGCGTGTGCGTGACGCCGTTGGCGCGCGTCACCGCAATGTGCTCGCTCGCCGCGTTGACCGCTACTTCGGCCCGCAGATCGGAGTTGATATCGTCGATCTCCGCGCTGTCGACCGAACCTGCCGCGCCACCGCTGATCTCCACCAGACCGACCGTGCTGTCGGCCGAGATCATGCCCGGGAACAGACTCTTGCCAACGACGTCGACGCGCTCGGCGCCCGCCGGGATCGGCGTACCGGGGCCACCGACCGCGGTGATCACACCGTCGGCGAACACCACGACTCCGTTGTCGATCACGTCGCCGGCTACGGTATGGACTGTAGCTCCGACCAGCGCCGTCGCAGCGCGCTGGGTATGCGGGCTCGAGGCGTACGCTCGCGGCAACGGATCGGCGAACCGGTGCGCCTCGCCGGATTCCCCTTCATCGTCCGGATCGGCCTCTGAATCCTCCCCAGCGTCTGCCTCGGAATCGCCTTCGATCAGCGCGACGATCCTTGCCTTCTCCGCCTCACGGGCCTGGAGCATGCGCCGATCGAGCGCCCGATCGAACACCTTACGACCGTCCACGAAGGTGGCCTCGGGCCGCGAATAAATCGACAGCGGATGGCCGTTCCAGAGCACGAAGTCGGCATCCTTGCCGACGCTGAGTGAGCCCATCTGCTCGAACAGCAGCAGCTGCTTGGCAGCGTTGGAAGTGACGAACGCGAGCGCGTTCTGTTCCTCCAGGCCGCCGTACTTGATGGCCTTGGCAGCCTCCAGGTTCAAGTGCCGGGCCAGCTCGCCGGAGTCCGAGTTGAACGACACCACGATGCCGTCGTCGTGCATGATGGCGCCGTTGTACGGAATGGCGTCGAAGGCCTCGATCTTGTAGCCCCACCAGTCGGAGAACGTCGACGCGCCGGCGCCGTGGGCGGCGATCTCGTGCGACGCCTTGTAGCCCTCGAGCACGTGCGTGAAGTCGCCGATCGTGAAGCCCATCTCCTCCGCCACACGGATCAACATGATGATCTCGTCCTGGCGGTAGGAGTGCGCCGTTACCTTGCGTGCCCCGTTCAGAATCTCGACCAGAGCGTCAAGGCGCAGATCCCTTCGCGGCGGCACGGCGTGCTCGGTCGCCTCCGGCGAGAGCGCGTCGTAGGCCTCCTGCTCGTTCTGATAGTCGCGCGCCGCCAGGAAGGCGCGACGGATGGAGTTCGCCACTCCCATGCGGGTCGCCGGATAGCGGCGCGGAGCACCGGGAATCGGCAGCGAGAACGCCGATCGCTTGGGATTCTCGCCAAGAGCGAACTTGATCCGTGGCGTTGCTCCCTCGATCAGCAGCTGTTCTGCCTGCGGCACTCGATAGCGCCACTTCACGATTGCCGACTGGCCTCCTATGGCGTTCGCCGAGCCGTGCAGGATCTGGGCGGCAGTGGTGCCACCAGCGAGCTGGCGGTAGATGTCCGGATCGTTCGGATCGAGCCGGTCGGTGATGCGCACCTCGGCGGTAATGTTCTCGCTCGCCTCGTTGGACCCGCCGGCCGTATGGCTGTGCGCGTCGATGATGCCGGGCGTGACGTGCATACCCGAACCGTCGATGATCGTCGCATCGTCAGGCGCATCGAGCCCGACCCCGACCGCGACGATCAGGCCGTCGCGAGCCAGTAGGTCCGCTCCCTCGAGGATGCCGGCGTCGTCCTGAGTCCAGATCGTCGAGTTACGCACCAGCCAGGTGCCGCCGGTGGCGCGCTCGAAGCTCAACTCCCAGCCCACATCGTCCTGCTGTGCCATCGCCAGCGGAGCCACGAACAGCAGGGCAACCAGGGTTGTCAACAGTCGCCTCATCGTCCACCTCCCTGCGGGCCGGAGGTACGTTCGCCCCTGAAGTCGAGGGTAATGGACCGCCCTCCGGGGCCTTCCACCGACGCGGTTCCGGTGAGCTCGTCGCCTTCGATCACCACGGTCGCCTCGAGCGACCCTCTCGGACCCGGTAGCACGAGAGTCAGCGCGTTCCCGGCCAGCTCGACGCTCTCGAAGTCGCGCTCGCCCTGCTGACCGATCGACCGACCGCTGTAGTCACCCTCATCGCCCTCGATGATCCAAGTAGAGCTGCGCTCGTTGCCCATGACCGTCGTCGTGACCGCCCACTCGCCGCGCGGATCAACTACCGCATCCGGGTTGCCGACTTCCTCCGTCTCCTCCATCTCGTGGTGAACCCCGTCCACGAACACGTGGCGGATCTCGGTCTCCTCACCGAACGGCTCGCCGGTGGCCACCACCAGATTGGCGATCTTGCCGGCCTCCAGCGTGCCCATGCTGGCCGAAACTCCCAGCATCTCTGCCGGAATCGTCGTTACAGCAGCGAGCGCGGTGTCGCCGGATAACCCGGCATCGATTGCCTTACGGACGTTCTCGGCGAACTTGCCGGCGTTGCCCATACCGTAGGGCGTTAGCGCGAAGGCGATGCCAGCTGCCTCGAGGGCACCGGGGTTGGACGGCGCCCGCTCCCACTCCTGCAGGCTTGTCAGGCTGATCGCCGGCAGCCGCTCTGGCTTCGACACGTCGGGGTCGGTGGGAAAATCGACCGGCACGATCAGCCTCGTACCGGCTTGCCTCAGAAGATCGATGATTTGCTGCTCGTCGCCGCCGCCGAGAATGATCGGGTCGCCGTCGAGCTCGGTGGCCAGCGCCAGCGTACGCTCGATGGCGCGGTTCCCGGCGGCGTACACGATCATCGTGCCGCCGTCGATCATCATCGGCGCCAGAGCCTCCATGGCGTCGTTGTAGGCGGGGCGCGCCATGCCGCTCGGGTCGGCCTCATATCGACGTCGCCATTCGACGTATCGCGCGGTGTCGTAGTACACCTGTCGAATCGTCGCCACAGCACCCAGCAGGTCGGCCGGGTAGCCGCCGAAGAAGGATCCGGTGTCGTACCCCAGGTGTTGGGCCACTGTCGCCTTCACCACAAGCTCGCGCGGATGCCCGTCGCGCAACGCCACCAACGCGCTCCAACCGCGAAAGATACCGCTGCGTGGCACCGCGAGCGCGGCCGTGAACCCTTGTTCCCGGCGTTGCCCGATCTCGGCGCTGCCCTCCTCCAGCTCGCTCGTGACACGGTACTGAGGATGAACGAGCTCGATCGGATGACTGGTTCCGGGCTCCGCCTCCTCGGGCTGGAACAGGGCCGCGATGTTGAAGCCGCCGCCGCCACCGCCGCCCTGCTGCGACTGCATGCCGAGGTGCGAGTACGCGTCGATCCAGCCGGCGTAGACGGTCATGCCGTCGCCATCGATCACCTCGGCATCAGCCGGTACGACCGCATCGGTGCCAACCGCCTCGATGAGCCCGTCGCGCAGCACGATCGTGCCGCCTTCGATGACCTCGCCGGGGGCGGTGATCAAGGTGGCACCGGTAATCGCGTACACCCGAGGCCGCTCGGCCGCGGCCGGCTGTGCCAGGACAAGCAAAGCTGCCGTTGCCAGCGCAGCGGCCACCTTGGACCGCCGACCGACGCGGCGGGTCATCGAGAACGAACGCATTTGTTTCTCCTTACCGGATATGCCGGCAATCAAGATTCTTCACGGCTCGAGGTCTAATCGCCGCGATTCTACTGACTCGAATCTCCGTCCCTGTCGATCTTCATCACGAGCTAACGGGCGCTCGCGGCCTCTTGCTCGTAGATCACGCGCCCGTCGAACACGGTCATCTGCACGACCGCTTGGTGGATCGTCAACGGCGCTACCTCGAAGAGATTCCGGTCCAGCACCACGAGGTCGGCCAGCTTCCCTACCTCGATGGAGCCACGTTGACGCTCGTCGAACGACAGCTCCGCACCGGCGATGGTGTAGGCGGCGAGCGCCTCCCCGAGCAAGATGCGCTCCTCCGGCTCCCAGGCGGTGTCGGTCTCTCCATAGGGGTCGACGCCGCCCAGGTGGCGACGTGTGACAGCGGTTTCCAGCCCGTCAACAGGAACGATCGAGGTGACCGGCCAGTCGGTTCCGAAGACGAGCCGAGCACCGGCTGCGAGGATCGACCGGTGCACCAGCAGCTGCAGTGAGCGCTCCGGCCCCAGGCGCCGGGGCGCGAAGAACGTCTCCCAGTCGTCTCCTCGCGCCCACAATGGCGACATGTTCGCGGCCACACCCAGCGTGCGCAGTCGCGGGATATCGGCTGTGTTCGGAAAGTGTACGTGGGCCAGAAGGTGGCGCGAGTCGCGCCGGCCGTTGGCGCGTTGCGCCGCCTCGAACGCGTCGAGGATCTCGCGGATGGCGCGATCGCCCATGACGTGCACCTGGATCTGGAATCCCTCGGCGTCGAGACGCGTCACCAAACGCTGCAGCCGCTGCGGCTCGACGGTCAGGTGGCCGAGAAAGTCGGGCCGGTCGGCGTAAGGCTCCAACAACGCCCCGGTGTATTGCTCGATCAGCCCGTCGAGGGCGATCTTGACGCAGGGTGCTCGCACAACCGTGTCTTGAAGCTGCGCACGACGCCTCAGGAAGCCTCGCACCTGCTCGTCGTCGTCGCCGGCTGGCGAGTAGCGCTGGCAGAGCACGGTGCGCGCGTTCAGCTCGCCGGCCTCCGCCAGCGCACGATAGTCTGCCTCGCTCTCCGGGCTCGTGCCGGCGTCGATGATCGCCGTGATGCCGTAACGAGCCAGCTCGCCAAAGCCGCGGCGGTAGCCATCGAGGCGCTGACGCCGCGATGGTTCCGGGATGTGCCGCCTGACCAGCTCCATGGCGCGCTCGTGGAGAACCCCTGTCGGAACTCCCGCCGCATCACGCTCGATAACGCCGTTCGGTGGATCGGGGGTGGTGGCGTCGATGCCGGCGATCTCGAGCGCGCGGCTGTTTGCCCAGCCGTCGTGGTGCGACGAGTTGACCAGAAACGCCGGCCGATCGGTAACCAGCTCGTCGAGCATGTGACGATCCGGCAGCCCCGAGGGCTTGAAGGCCCCTTCCTCCCAGCCGCTACCCTCTATCCACGGCCGATCAGGGTATGCGGCAGCGTACTCCTCGATGATGCGAAAGACCCCGGCGCGATCGAAGACCCCGCCGACGTCGACAAGATCCATGCCGAGGCCGCCGCCGCCCGGATGTATATGGGAATCCTGGAAACCCGGCAACAGCATGCGTCCGCGAAGATCGACCACGCGCGTGGTGCGGCCGACGAAAGCCTCGACGCCGCGGTTGTCACCAACGTAAACGATGCGGTTTCCCGTCACCGCAACCGCAGATGCCCAGCTGCGCGCCGCATCCACTGTGTAGACGGCGCCTCCGCGAAACACGAGGTCGGCGGCGTCCTGGGCCCCAACGAGGCCCGGGGAAATGCTCGCCGCCAAGGCGACCAGCGCGATGGCGATAGCTCTCATTGTGACCATCTCGATCTCTCTCCGGTGAACATGGCGTCGACTACGATAGCGTAGCGCCGATCTGCCTGCGGTCGAGGATGAACGAGAGCTGCTTACAGACCTCGGCAGCTATCCATCAGGAGACGCTCATGTCCAAGTCCTACGCCGAGACGACTCCTGCGAGCGCGATGCGGCGATCAGGCAATAGCGAAGCAGAATCCAGGATTGAGGACTCGGGTCCGTATCGGCTCCTCCGCGCCGGTAGGATAATCGAGCGTCAAAAGAGACTACCGTCCTATTAGCTGCTAGGCGCAACGCGTTTATTCCCGACTCCGTACAGTCGGAGGGATCTAGATCAGATGCGACAGAAGATCTCGTGGAAGCAGCTGTTGCCAGGTTGGCTCGTTGTCATCGGGGCATCGAGCGGCGTTTTCGGGTCCGCGCATGCCTACTCCCAGCAGCAGACGGAGCGGGTCGACGATGTGATCGTCGCACTCGATGTCATGGTGCCGATGCGGGACGGCATCCGGTTGGCCACCGACATCTATCGGCCGGCTCGTGGAGGCAAGGCGGCCGATGGACGGTTCCCGACCTTGCTCTGCCGCACGCCATACGGGACGTCGTTCCGGACCCCGGCCGCAACCGGCTTTGGCTGTTCCGAGGAACCTGCGCGTTCCATGGCGCGACACGGATATGTGGTGTTGACTCAGGATGTCCGCGGTCGATTCGACTCGGAGGGTGAGTTCTATGCCTACGTCAACGAGGGGCCCGACGGGTACGACACCGTGGAATGGGCAGCCGCGCAGCCTTTCTCGAACGGTGACGTCGGCACCTTCGGATCGTCGTACTACGCCGGCACACAGAACGCGCTGGCCGCGGAGCGTCCACCGAACCTCAAAGCAATGTTCCAGCGTGTCGGTAGCTCCCACTACTGGCTAGACGGTGCCGGTAGTGGTGGCGCTTTCGCGCTCAGGCACAACCTCGGCTATGCACTCTACCTGGCTAGCACCGGCCAGGAAGCCGATCGCCAACCGGCTCTGAAGACAGCCCTGGAGGCCGCTCTACAGCGTGACAACCTCGCGGCTTGGCTCCAGGCCTACCCGTACCGGCCGCATGGGTCGCCGCTGGAGTTGGTGCCGAGTTATCAGCGCTGGTTCCAGGATTGGGTCGATCACTCCGCCCTCGACGACTACTGGACCCAGAGCGGCTATGCCTTCGAGCCTTACTACGACGACTTCCCGGACATCCCTGTCTACTTCGTTGGCGGTTGGTACGACATCTTCCTGCGCGGCACGTTGCAGGGCTACTCGATGCTCTCGGCGATCCAATCGAGCGAGAAGCGCCTGCTGGTCGGTCCATGGACCCATGGTGTCGGGCCGCGAACCAGCGGTGAGGTCGACTTCGGAGTCGACGCCGCAATCGATCTGGAGGCGGAGCAGCTACGCTGGTTCGACCACGTGTTGCGTGGCAAGGACACCGGCTTCACCGACGAACCGCCCGTCCGTGTGTTCGTCATGGGGGGCGGAGATGGCTCTCGTACCACGGAAGGCCGCCATCGACACGATGGCGGCTGGCGGTCGCTCGGGGGTTGGCCGCCCGCGGCTGC
This sequence comes from Acidobacteriota bacterium, assembly GCA_965248695.1. Taxonomy (GTDB): domain Bacteria; phylum Acidobacteriota; class UBA890; order UBA890; family WLXD01; genus DASCOT01. The sequence goes on from CBDFKD010000002.1 coordinate 45,679, forward strand.
CGAGTCTCGAGCCTACTACCTGCAACCGAACGGCCGGCTCGAGCTGCAAGCATCGCGTTCCATCGCGGAGCCATCTGTCTTCACCTTCGATCCCACGGATCCGGTGCCGACGATCGGTGGGAAGATCAGCTCCGGCAACAACGTGAGCCCGCCCGGCCCCTACGACCAGCGGTGCGATACAACGAAGTTCTTCCCCTGCAAGGACAATCTACCGCTGGCAGCGCGCCGCGACGTGCTCGTCTTTCAGACGGCACCTTTGCATGAGGATGTCGTCGTCGTCGGTCCGGTTACGGTGACCCTTTGGATAGCCTCGTCAGCGGTGGACACCGACTTCACCGCCAAGCTTGTCGATGTGCATCCCCCGGGTCCTCACGCACCCGCCGGCTATTCGATGCTGCTGGCGGACAGCATCGTACGGGCACGCTACCGAGACAGCCTGGCGACAGCAAAGCCCCTGGACCCTGGTGAGATGTACGAGATCGAGATCGATCTTCTCGGCGTCGCCGCCCGGTTCAAGAAGGGGCACCGGATTCGACTCGACGTGTCGAGCAGCAACTACCCCTTCTTCGATGTCAACCCGAACACCGGCGAGCGCCCTGGTCATCACACGCACATGGCACCGGCGCGCAACAGCGTCTATCACGATCGGACGCGCCCTTCGAAGCTTCAGCTGTCCATCCTGCCAGAGCCGTGAACCATGACGGTGGGGCGCTGACGCACGCGAGAGACTATCTCCGCACTTCCAGCGTCTCCTGATACCGGGCCCCGCTCAGCACGTTGGAGAGCGAGTAGTTGCCCTCGTGACAAGCGAACTCGTACAGCGGTTGATCGAACCGTTCGAAGGGAACCTGTCCGCCCCAGACACTCGTGTACATCGTCGGGTCATCGATCGTGAACTCGTAGACGACGGTATCCTCGTCGACGCGGGTAAAGCGCTCGATCACCTTCTGATCGTTCGATGGTGGAACTCCGCGGAACATGTGAACGGGATTGAGGTTGGTGGTCTCGACCACCAGCGTGTCGTCCTCCCACCGACCCCACGAGTCGCCGAACCACGGACGGACGTCCTGCGGCAGCCCCGTCGGCTCGCCGAGCCGAATGATCCGCGCGTCGTGCACCATCTCTGCCATGATCACCACGTGATCGGCATTTTGTACGATGGTGTAGTTGTTGTTGTACCAGTAGTTGGGCAGCATCGGCGGTCCGGCGCTTGATTGGAACGATACAAGGCATCGTTCGCCATCTGGGCGGAGCTCCGGATGGTCATACGGACCGAACTGGCTCCTGAGCTCCTGATACTCGTCGACCCGGCGACGCCCCTCGTGCGTCAGCTCCGGCGCACGTCCGTCCGGCGGATTTGTGACCAGCGAGCTCCGTGGCTCACCGTTGACGATCGCTACCCGCTCACCGGGCTCTCGGTAGACTTCGTTGTAGCAATCTGTCGCCGAATGGATGCACTCTGGAATCGTGCCCCCGGCCGGAAGCGGCGCGCGGTTCGGATCGCTCGGAGCGGCGCCTCGGGCGACCATTTCGAACTGCCTGGCTTCGATCTCGGCAACCTCCTCCGACGTGAGAACAGCTCCCTGGCCTGCGGGACGCTGGAAGGGGGTCAGCGTCGCATTGGTCCAGTTCCCCTGGAGGTCCGGATGACCGTGCGACGTTCTGGGCACCTCCCACGGTGCAGCCTCGGAGACTTCGGCCTGCTGGGCAGCGGCGTAGGATGACACGGCCGCCGCCGATACAAGCGCCGCCACGACGATCGGATGGTGCCTTGCAGAGAAAGGTACCGAGAGCTTGCCGTTCATCTTTGCCTTCCTTTGCCTGTGTGCACGTACGATCATCGACCCGCAGCAGCCTCCCTCAGGCGATTCGTCTCCCAGTTCGTCACGAGATGACTGACCCAGTTTACAGACACGACGATTGAGTCACGCGTCGCGTCGCCTCTGTTGTTGAGCTACGGCCTGCTAGAGTCAGGGCCGACCCCAGCTGCCTGACGAGAACTAGCGCGCAGTCCACCCCGATACGGACAGCGAAGTAGTACTCGATGTAGCGATCGCCGTCGCTCACCCCGAGGCGGCGCAACGCGCGGCCAGCCTGTGCAGTCGACGGTTCCCCACCGCGCAGCTGCACGGTCCGCTTGAGCGCCTGCGTCAAGTACATCGCGTCTTCAGGGTTCGCCGGAGCAGACTCCGAGATGGAGATTGTTGGTAGTCTAGCCAGTGGATCCAGCGTCATTCTGACCACGTTCGCGGGCCTCTTCTTACTCATGCAAGCCATCAAATTCGATGTAGACGGCGACGGTATCGCCACCATCCTGATCGATCTCGAGGACCGCTCGACGAACGTCATCACGCCGGCGTTCAGCAGCGAGCTCGCGGGGGCGGTCGAAAGAGTCGCATCGACCGACGACATCAAAGGCGCCGTCGTGACGTCGGGTAAGGACTCGTTCATGGCCGGCGCGGACCCGACCTGGCTGGTGACCCTGTTCGCCAGCGGCCAGAGCGCTGATGAGCTCTACGCCGGATGCCGTGCCCTGCAGCAGACACTGCGGCGCATGGAAACTTGCGGCAAGCCCTTCGCCGCGGCCATCAACGGCACTGCCCTCGGTGGCGGGTTCGAGATCTGCCTTGCCTGTCACCATCGAGTTGCCTCCGACATTCCGTCCTACGTCGTCGGCCTGCCCGAGGTGCAGTTGGGGCTGCTTCCGGGCGCCGGGGGCACCCAGCGGTTGCCGCGTCTCATAGGGCTCGAGGCGGCCCTCCCGCTACTTCTCGAAGGCAAACATCTGAGGCCGAGCGCGGCGCTCGAGTCGGGGCTCGTGCACGAGCTCGTGCCGCCCGATCAACTGATCGGTGCCGCCAAGCGGTGGCTGATGAGGTCGGGTAACACGCAACAACCATGGGACATCGAGGGCTTCAAGGTACCTGGGGGGGCCGGTCTCATGCATCCGAAGTCAACACGCGTGTTGATGGTGGAAACGGGGCTCGTGGCTCAAAAGACCAGCCACAACTACCCGGCGCCGATCTCGATCCTGTCGTCGGCATACGAAGGCACCGTGGTGCCCATCGATACCGGTTTGGACATCGAGACCAAGTACCTCGTCTCATTGCTGATGAGCCCGGTGGCCCGCAACATGACGCGCACCCTGTTCCTCAGCAAAGACGCCGCCGACAAGCTCGTGCGCCGGCCGAAGGGAATCGCCAAGCACCGCGTGACCAAGCTCGGTGTCCTCGGTGCCGGAATGATGGGCTCGGGGATCGCCTACGTCTCCGCCCGCGCGGGGATTGAGGTGGTGCTGCTGGACACCACGAGCGAGCGTGCGCGGAAAGGCAAGAACGTTTCTCGAGCGCTGCTCGAGGGGCGCGTCGCTCGCGGACGCCAGGACGAGGCGGCGGCGACAGAACTGCTCGGGCGGATTCACCCGACCGACGACTTCGACGATCTGGCCGGCTGTGACCTCGTGATCGAGGCCGTGTTCGAGAGCCGCGAGGTCAAGGTCGACGCGACCCGCAAGGCCGTGGCGGTGATCCCGGAGGCCGCCGTGTTTGCTTCCAACACGTCTACACTCCCGATCACCAGCTTGGCGGCAGCCTCGGACAGGCCAGAACTGTTCTTGGGCCTCCATTTCTTCTCTCCGGTCGACCGCATGCCTCTCGTGGAGGTGATCATGGGCGAGCAAACCGGCGAGGTGGCACTGGCACGCGGGCTCGACTACGTGCAGCAAATCGGCAAGACACCGATCGTGGTCAACGACAGCTGCGGCTTCTATACCAGCCGTGTGTTCGGCACCTACATCCGCGAGGGGATGACGCTTCTTTCCGAGGGCGTCGGTGCGGCGCTGATCGAGAACGTTGCGCGGCAGGCGGGAATGCCGGTCGGGCCGCTTGCCGCAACCGACGAGGTGTCCCTGGAGCTTGCCTACCAGCTCAACAGGCAGACCCGCGCGGATCTGGGCGACGAATATCCGGCGACCCCCGCCGACGAAGTAGTACGTCAATTCGTGGAAGACCTGGACCGTCGCGGCAAGCGCTTCGGCAAGGGTTTCTACGACTACCCGGAGGGAGGTAAGAAGCGCCTGTGGTCCGGGCTCAGTAGGATCTTCCCGCCCGTGCACGTGCAACCGGCCGCGGACGAGATCCGCAGGCGCCTGCTCTACATCCAGGCGCTCGAGACGGTTCGTTGTCTGGACGAAGGGGTCGTCGGCCAACCGGCCGATGCCGACGTCGGCTCGATCCTGGGCTGGGGTTTCCCCGCCCACACCGGAGGCACCGTATCGTTTATCGAGACGGTCGGGCTGAAGACGTTCGCCGACGGGTGCGAGCGCATGGCGGAAGCCTACGGAGATCGCTTCGCAGTTCCCGCCAGCCTGCGAGAGCGAGCCGACGAGCGCGCGCCTTTCTACCCTGAGCCTGTGGGCACGGCCGCCCGACTGGCAGGGAAGTAACGATGTCCGACGCATTCATCTTCGACCACGTCCGTAGTCCCAGGGGGCGCGGCAAGTCGACCGGCGCGTTGCACGCAATCACCCCGGTTGAATTGACGACACAGGTGCTCGAGGAGTTGCGTGATCGAAACGAGCTGGACACGTCTCGCCTCGACGACGTGGTGCTGGGCTGCGTGATGCCGGTAGGCGAGCAGGGCTCCAACATCGCCCGGACGGCAGTGCTCAACGCCGGCTACGCTGAAACGGTCCCCGGCAAGCAGCTGAATCGCTTCTGCGCTTCGGGACTCGAGGCCGTGAACACGGCCGCGGCGCAGGTCATGTCCGGGCAGTCGGAGCTCGCGATCGGGGGAGGCGTCGAGTGCATGTCGCGCGTCCCCATGGGCGCCGACTCGGGCGCCATGTTTGCGGACCCGCAAATCGCTTACAAGACCTACTTCGTACCACAGGGCATCAGCGCCGACCTCATCGCGAGCAGGCACGGCTTTTCGCGCCAACAAGTCGACGGCTACGCGGTAGACAGCCAAGAGCGAGCCGCCCACGCCTGGGAGCATGGCTATTTTGATGCCTCGGTGGTGTCGGTCAAAGACCGTCTCGGGACGACCGTGCTCGAACGTGACGAGCATCCGCGCCCCGGAACCACCCTCGAGGACCTGGCTGTGCTGAGCCCCTCGTTCGCGGCGGTGGGCGAGCAAGCAGGATTCGATGCCGTCGCCCTGCAGCGATACCCGGAAGTGGAACAGATAGAGCACGTCCATACTCCCGGCAACTCGAGCGGCATCGTCGACGGCGCGGCTGCGGTTCTCGTGGGCAACCGCGAGCTCGGCGAGGCGCTGGGACTCAAGCCGCGCGCCCGGATTCTGGGATTCTCGTCGATCGGCTCGGAGCCGACCATCATGCTGACCGGTCCCCGGCCGGCGGCCGAGAAGGCCATGACCCGCTGCGGCATGACCCCCGACGATATCGACCTATACGAGCTCAACGAGGCGTTCGCCGCGGTCGTACTGCTCTTCATGCAGCAGCTGGAGATTTCGCACGAGAGGATCAACGTCAACGGCGGGGCAATCGCCATGGGCCACCCGCTCGGAGCTACGGGTGCGATGATCCTCGGGATCGCGCTCGATGAGCTCGAGCGACGAGACCTGAGCACCGCCCTCGCTACGCTCTGTGTCGGCGGTGGGATGGGTACCGCGACAATCATCGAGCGAGTCTAGGGGGCTCCGGACCGAGGGCGCGATGTTCAACCTGACGCAACCGCTCCGACAGGCCGTGCAGGCCGCGGCCGACGTGCTGGCAACTCGATTCCTCGACCGTGACCGGACCTGGAGCGAGGTCACCGAGAGGATCGCGCGGCTCGCGGCGGCGTTGATCGCCCGGGGCCTGAAGCCCGACGACCGCGTGGCAGTCCTCGCACTGAACAGCGATCGGTACTTCGAGCTGTACTACGCCGTTTGGTGGGCGGGAGGCGCCATCGTCCCGCTCAACACGCGCTGGAACGACAGGGAGACCGTTTACGCGCTCGATGACTCCGAGTCCTCGATGTTGTTCATCGACGACGCCTTCCTCGAGGTCGTGCCGGCACTCCTGGAGGGCTGCGGGCACATCCGAACCGTCGTCCACATGGGCGAGGGCGAGGCGCGGGAAGATCTGTTGAGCTACGAGTCGATGGTCGCGTCCCACGAGCCCGCCGAGGACACAATGCGGGCCGGTGACGATCTCGCGGGGCTGTTCTACACGGGCGGCACCACGGGCTTCCCGAAAGGCGTCATGCTGTCGCACGACGGCCTGTACATCAGCGGGCTGGGTGGCATGGCGACGGCGATCAGCGACATGCCCGACTACGTGTTTCTCCATCACGCGCCGATGTTCCATCTGGCTGACGCGATGATGATCGTCACCGGGTCCATGCTGCGTTGTACACACGCCATGATCCCGCAGTTCGAGCCGAAGGCCTCGTTGGAGGCCGTGCAGCGCTTCCGGGCAACGAACGCGATCTTCGTTCCGACCATGCTCGCGATGTTCGTGCGGCATCCGGACTTCGACCAGTACGACTTGTCGAGCTTGAAGCTCATCGGCTACGGCGCTTCGCCCATGCCGACGGCCTTGCTTCGCGAGACCATGGAACGGCTTCCGCACACCGAGCTGTTCCAGGGCTACGGTCAGACCGAGCTGTCGCCGCTCGCGACGATGCTCGCCCCCGAAGACCATGTTCTCGAAGGGCCCGGCTCCGAGCGTCTGAAGTCGGCGGGTCGCGTCATGCCCCACTGCGAAACGGAGGTCGTCGACGAGAGCCTGCAACCGGTGCCCAGCGGCACCATCGGACAGATCCGCGTTCGCGGCCCCAACGTGATGCTGGGGTATTGGAAGCAGCCCGCGCTGACTGCGGAGACCATCGTCGATGGCTGGTTGCTGACGGGAGACGCCGGCTACATCGACGAGGCCGGGTTTCTCTACGTTGTCGACCGGGTCAAGGACATGATTGTCTCCGGCGGAGAGAACGTGTACTCGGTCGAAGTCGAGAACGCCATCATGGAGCATGAGGGCATTGGGCAGTGCGCCGTGATCGGGATCCCGCACGAGTTCTGGGTGGAGCAAGTGCACGCGCTCGTCGTGCCGAAGCCCGGCAGCGAGATAACCGAGCAGGAGATCATAGACCATTGCCACGAGCACATCGCGGGCTACAAGTGCCCGCGTTCCGTCGAGATCCGGCGAGAACCGTTACCGCTCTCGGGCGCCGGCAAGGTTCTCAAGCGCGAGCTGCGGCCCGACAAGACAACAGGTTGACTCGTAACCACCGTACCGCGGGTGCTTGGCATGACCGTTGATGCGCAGATCCACGACACGCCGGCAGAGTTGCCCGAGTCCCTCGTTCGTGACGGCGCCTAGCGGCACGTCTTTTCGTACCGTCCGATGGACCGCACACGAGGAGCGTTCGTTCGGGTGGACGGGGACGTGTAGCCGGCGCCGCGATTCAGCCGTACGCCTCCCGACCCACCGCGGTCAGGCGTGGTTCCCGGATTCGATACGCGTGAGGTGCTCGCGGAGGCGGGCCTCAGTCGCGATGAGATCGATTCCTTGATCGAGAACCGGCCCGTCACGCAGCCCTGACCCCATGCTCGTTCGCGCCCCGAGGGAGATGGTACATTGCACGCCTGTTCGGAGGAGGAAGCCGATGGTTGTGTATCGATCGGCCCGCGTCGTCGGGTTGCTGCTGGTCGTCCTTGGAGTCTCTTCGAGCTCGGTGACTGCGCAGGACCAGGTAGTGACGCGAGGCGAGTCTCTGCAGGGGGCGCCCGTGGTCCAGCTTGGCACCGCGTTGCAGTCGGTCGACGAATACATGCATCGGATCGTGGCGCTCGAGGGCAAGGTCGCCAAGGTGTGCCAGGCCAAGGGCTGCTGGATGGAGCTGGTTGCGGGCGACGATCGAGGTATCCGCGTCACGTTCAAGGACTACGCGTTCTTCGTGCCGACCGACTCGACCGCGTACCGGGCTCGTCTCGAGGGGACATTCGAAGCCAACCGCTACTCCAAGCAGGACGCGGATCACCTGATCGCTGAAGGGGTGCCGCTCACCCGGAACCCCGACGGCACAGCCACCGAAATCAGCTTCGTGGCTCAGGGTGTCGAGCTGCGCCGATAGTCGGGGGCTGACCCTTCAGCCGACCCCAACTGCCTGACCAGAACTAGCGCGCAGACCACCCCGAAACGGAGATCAGCTACCCCATGTACCGAACTGAGTCTGTATCGCTGAAAACCCGTGGCCGGTGGCTGCTGCTGCCGTCAATTGTGTGGGCGGTCTGCTCCGCTCAAGCTTCCGGCGCCGCCCAATCATCCGGCAGGCCACAGTCGCCCACCGTGGTCAACGACAGCGCCATGGTCGACGAGTCGCGGGGCGACAACTGGCTGGCGTTCGGGAGAACCTACAGCGAGCAGCGCTTCAGCCCTCTGAACCAGGTCAATACGTCCAACGTCGGTGACCTGTCGGTCGATTGGTATCTCGACCTGCCGAACGATCGGGGCCTGACTTCCACACCGCTCGTTGTCGACGGCATCCTGTACTTCATCGGCAGCATGAACGTAGTGCGCGCCGTCGACGGAGCCAGCGGCGAGATGCTGTGGGAGTACGACCCGGACATCGTCGGGCATGCGGCCCATCGCATCCGGGCCGGCTGGGACCACAGCCGGGGCATCGGGTTCTGGGAAGGCAAGGTCTACGTCGCCACCTGGGACGGACGTCTCAACGCTGTCGACGCGGCCACCGGAGAGGAGCTGTGGAGCGTCATGACGGTCGACCCGGCCGTCCACTACTACATCACCGGCGCCCCCAAGATCTTCAAGGGCAAGGTGCTGATCGGCAACGGCGGCACCGAGAACGGCGCCGCCCGCGGCTACGTCACCGCTTACGATGCCGAGACCGGCGAGCAGGCCTGGCGCTTCTGGATCGTACCCGGCAACCCCGCCGACGGGTTCGAGAACGACGCCATGGCGATGGCCGCCGAGACCTGGACCGGCGAGTGGTGGAAGTTCGGCGGCGGCGGTAACGCCTGGCACGGTTTCACCTATGACGCCGAGCTAGACGTGCTGTACATCGGCACCGGCAACGGCGCGCCGTGGAACCGGAAGATCCGCAGCCCCGGGGGCGGTGACAACCTGTTCCTGTGTTCCATTGTCGCCCTCGACCCGGATACCGGTGAGTACCTGTGGCACTACCAGACGACGCCCGGCGAGACGTGGGACTACAACTCCAACATGGACATCGTCCTGGCCGATCTAGAGATCGACGGCCGCGACGTGAAAGCAATCCTGCACGCCCCAAAGAACGGTTTCTTCTACGTGATCGACCGCGAGACCGGGAAGCTGATCTCGGCCGAACCGTTCGCCGAGGTCACCTGGGCGACGGAGATCGATCTGGAGACCGGCCGACCCGTCGAGGTGGCAGGCGCGCGGTACGATGATCGACCGGCCCGGATCGCGCCGGGGCCGATCGGCGCCCACAACTGGCCTGCCATGTCCTACAACCCGTCCACCGGGTTGGCCTACATGCCGACAATCCACACGGCGACGATGTTCAGCGACGAGGGTATCGACCTCGAAGCCTGGGACTCACCGATCGGAAGGCTCGGAGTGGGGGTCAGGTATAACCTGACAGAGTCCAGTAGGCTGGACGGCGTGCTCGGATCCCTGCAAGCGTGGGATCCGGTGCGCCAGGAACTGGCCTGGGAGATTCCGCTAGGCGGCCTCTGGAATGCCGGAACGATGACCACCGCCGGCAACCTGGTGTTCCAGGGACGAGTCGACGGGACGCTCGCGGCGCATGACGCCGCGAGCGGCTCCACGTTGTGGACCTTCGACGTGGGTTCAGGGATCTCCGCCCCGCCGATCACCTATGCGATCAACGGGCGCCAGTACGTCGCTCTGCTGGTCTGACCTGACCCCCGAAAACGGATCCGGATGTAATCTCACGATCTGGGTCAAGAACGGGAGGTCAGAATGCCGAGTAAGAGGCACAGCGCCGAGCAGATCGTACGCAAGCTCCGGGAGGCTGAGGTGGAGCTGGCTCGAGGGGCGACGGTCAAGGATGCCTGCCGCAAGCTAGCAATCACCGAGCACACCTACTACCGGTGGCGGCGAGAGTACGGCGGACTGAAGCTCAACCAGGCCAGAAAGCTCAAGCAACTGGAGAAGGAGAATGCCCGGCTCAAGAGGCTGGTGGCGGAAAAGGAACTCGACCTGTCGATCCTGAAGGAAGTGGCGGAGGGAAACTTCTGAGCCCAGCTCGGCGGCGAGAGGCGGTGGCACATGTACGGGGGCGGCTGGGCGTCTCGGAGAGGCGGGCGTGTCGGGTACTGAAACAACCACGCACGACACACCGGTACGTGCCAAGAGAGCCGCAACAGGAGCAGATTTTGACGGAGCGGATCGTGGATTTAGCCCGACAGTACGGGCGCTACGGATATCGGAGGGTGACAGCGTTGCTGCGCATGGAGGGCTGGTCCGTGAACCACAAACGAGTGCAGCGTATCTGGCGGCGCGAAGGGCTGAAAGTACCGAGAAAACAGCCCAAACGAGCACGGCTGTGGCTGAGCGATGGCTCCTGCATCCGGCTGCGCCCACAGCACCGGGATCATGTCTGGGCGTATGACTTCCTGCACCACCGGACGCACGACGGTCGGGCTATGAGGCTGCTGACGATCGTCGATGAGTACACACGAGAAAGCCTGGCGATCCATGTAGCACGGAAGCTCAACTCTGAGGACGTGCTGGAGCAGCTCGGGAGGTTGTTCGTACACCGGGGCATACCTGAGCACATCCGGTCGGATAACGGACCAGAGTTCACCGCCGAGGCGGTTCGCGACTGGCTGGGCCGGTTGGGCGTGGGGACGCTGTTCATCGAGCCGGGCTCGCCGTGGGAGAACGGTTACGTGGAGAGCTTCAACGGCAAGCTACGCGACGAGCTGCTGGATGGAGAGATCTTCTACACGCTCAAGGAGGCAAAGGTTCTGATCGAGAGATGGCGTCAGCACTACAACCGCATGCGACCGCACAGCTCGCTGAGCTATCGGCCGCCCGCACCCGAAGCGACGTTGTTGAAGCCGGCTGCGCTCCGCTTCGCCGGCCTCAACAACCTCTTGTCAGCACCGAGTTACTGAGATAAGACATGGTACTAACCGCGGGGTCAGGTCAATAGTGCATCGGCCGCAGTTGCTTTGGCCGTCGGATGCATCTCCCGCAGAAACTCAAGCTTGGCCACCGAAAAGTCGACCCCGAGCAGTCGACATGCCGGCCGTTCGCGCGAGAGATACCAGAGATTGCTGCCTTCTCCGCAGCCGACCTCCAGGACGCGTCCCTGTGGCGGAATACGCTCTGCGACGAGGCGCGCGAGCGCTGATTCCTTGCGTCGGAGGAAAGGGTTGTCGATTCGATTCCAGTAGCGGGCGACGTCGACATTTCGATGGAACTCGATCTGTTCGGTGCGCGCGTTTCGAACGGACGGATTCATGCTATGTCAACCGTCCGTGTCCCGCCTTGCGCGGAAGCAGCTCCATTCTCGGTCTTGGACGCCCGAATTGTAGTCGCGAACACCAGATTGAAGTTTGGCGAAGGCACACCGGTTGGATACCAACACTCCTCTCGGTCTGCGAAGTAGTGGCGGATGAGGGCAAGCAAGCGCCCGCACGTGTTGACGTGCTCGCGCGCCACAATGTAGTCGTAGTCGAACCCCATTCGGCGAAACGTTCGCCTGGTGGAAAAGTACCTACCTAGGGTCCACGCGAGGCCACCCTCGGTTGGGATGGCGATCGACAGAATCCCGCCCGGCTTCAGTACGCGAGCCCATTCCTTGAGAACCAGGTGAGGGTCGGTCAGGTGCTCCAATGTGTAGATGGATATGACGCGGTCGAATGTGTGGTTCGCGTATGGAAGCCGCCGACCGTCGAGCACCATCGCCTCAACCCGAGGATTCGCACCATGAGAGCGCAGCACTTGACCGAGCATCCGAAGGTCCAAATCGCCCACGATGTAGCGGTCGAACCGGTGACGGACATGAGGCAGGTGTGGATGTCCCCCGCCGCCCACCTCGAGCACATTCCTGTATCCGTCGCTTGCGGTATGTGGCCTCTCCAGCATGCGGTGACCCGCAGCACCGATCCTTCGAATAAGAGCGCTGCCATCGTAGAACACGTCGGCATACGAACGACCCCGGTATTCTTTCCAGCGCTCCCACATTTCGTCCTCGGGTGCCTCAGGTCCCGAGGCCGGGATGTCTAGTCCCATCGACTTACTCCCGCGCTCCGGCCGCGCAGGCGCTTCGGGATCGGAACCACCTGGAAATGAGGGTGACTCAACCAACACTGGGCCCCAGGGTGCTGACGATGACGCATCTTTCGAGACAAAAAGGTGCGTGCCGCCGAGTCGGCGTCCAATACGCAGCCAGTGTAGACGAACTCGTGGGAGTGGCCGACGCTACGGTCATCATGACGGCGTGGCCCGAGTTCGGACAGATGCGGCGAGCGATGATACGTCTTGCGGCGACAATCAGTGGCGGGGCCGACGGGATTTGAACCCGCGATCTCCGGCTTGACAGGCCGGCGTGTTAACCAGGCTACACCACGGCCCCGCCCGAAAAGCGGTCTGCTGCGCCGCTGGCGACGGCAAAAAAATGGTGGGCGGTACCGGACTCGAACCAGTGGCCCCCTGCTTGTAAGGCAGGTGCTCTCCCAGCTGAGCTAACCGCCCACGCGGGTCGGATTCTAGCATAAGCGCGGGCCCCTAAAGCTCACCGCGAGGCAGCCTCAACGGCTCACCGAGAGACAGCTCGAATATCTCAGCGGCTCGGCAGCTCGAACGGCTCAGCGACGCAGCAGCGCCTTCATCTCGGCGACCGCCCGCGTCAGACCCACGAAGCTCGCGCGCGCAACGATGTTGTGGCCGATGTTGAGCTCGATAATCTCCGGCACCTGCACGATGGCACCGACGTTGCGGTAAGTAAGCCCGTGACCGGCAGCCACTCGTAGGCCGGCCTCGCGCGCGTGTCTGGCCGTCTCGGCCGCCTTGTCTCGCTGGCGCATCGTGACCGCCGAATCACGCTCCTCGCTGGCGTCGGCGTAGGCCGCGGTATTGATCTCGATCTGCTGAACACCGGACTCAGCGGCCGCGTCCACCTGGCGGCGGTCCGGGTCGATGAAAATCGCCACATCGATACCCACTTCCTGGAGCGCCTGCACGGTGTCAGCCAGGCGAGCAGGATCGGCGGCGACATCGAGACCGCCCTCGGTAGTGATCTCGTCGTCACGTTCGGGTACCAGCGAGACGTTGTGCGGCCGAAACTGCAGCGCCAACTTCAGCATCTCCTCCGTGCACGCCATCTCGACGTTCAGGTGCGTCTTGACGGTGGCCGCCAGCAACTCGACGTCGCGCTCGTTGATATGGCGCCTGTCGGTGCGCAGGTGGACGGTGATGCCGTCGGCGCCCCCCAGCTCCGCCAGCACCGCTGCCTGCACGGGATCAGGTTCCGGAGCGCGCCGCGCCTGCCGCAGGGTGGCGATATGGTCGATGTTGACGCCCAGGAACATCGCGTCTGCCATCGGAACAACCTCGTCGAAGCGGAGAGGGTGCTGCGGCGGCGAGGCGAGCTCAGGCCGACGCTTCGAGAGCGCTCACGATATCACTGGCCAGGCTGGCGATCTGTCCGGCGTCCTCGCCCTCCACCATCACCCGCGCCATCGCCTGCGTTCCCGAGTACCGGACCAGCACCCTGCCGCGCTCACCCAGGCTCGACTCGGCCTCGCGGATCGCCGCCAGCACCTCCGGTAGCTCCTCGATCGGTCGGCGGTCGGCGACATCGACGTTCTTCAGCACTTGCGGGAGCGGCTGCATCGACGCGGCGAGCTCGCTCAGGGAGCGGCCCGTCTCGCGCATCACCTGCAACACCTGGAGAGCCGTGATCAACCCGTCACCGGTAGTGTTGAAATCGAGAAACACCGTATGCCCGGATTGCTCACCGCCAATACAGAAGCCGCCGCTGCGCATTTTGGCGACGACGTGCCGATCGCCGACGTCCGTACGCTCGACCTTCACGTCGATCTCGCGCAACGCCAGGTCGAGGCCGAGGTTGCTCATCACTGTGGCCACGACCGTATCGTGGCGAAGATCACCCTTGTCCTTCCAAGCGTTGGCGCAGATCGCCAACACATGATCGCCGTCGATCAGGTTGCCGTCGCTATCGACCAGCACGCAGCGATCCGCGTCGCCGTCCAGGCACACTCCAACGTCGGCCGCCCCTTCGCGCACCCGCGACGCGGCCGCCTGAGCGTGCATCGACCCCACCCCGTCGTTGATGTTCGTGCCGCTCGGCGAGGTGCCGAGGGCGATAACGTCGGCGCCGAGCTCGGCCATCACCGCGGGGCCGACACGATACGCCGCACCGTGCGCCGCATCGACGACGACTCGCATACCGTCGAGCGTGAATCCCCGTGGCAGTGTCCCTTTGAGGAACTCCACGTAGCGCCCCGCCACGTCGTCGACGCGGAACGCTTTACCGACAGAGTCTGCCGTGGGTCGAACATCATCGATCCGGCCAGTGAAGGTGAGGTCCTCGATCTCCTCCTCGAGCTTGTCGGGAAGCTTGTACCCGTCGCGGTTGAAGAACTTGATCCCGTTGTCCATGTACGGGTTGTGAGACGCAGAGATGACGATGCCGGCATCGGCGCGCAGTGACCGCGTCGCGAAGGCGATACCAGGCGTAGGCAGTGGGCCCACCAGAATCGCGTCGACGCCCATCGAGCAGATCCCGGCGACCAGCGCGCTCTCGAGCATGTAGCCCGACAGCCGCGTGTCCTTGCCGATCAGGATGCGATGACGGTGCGTGCCCCCACGGAAGACGTGCGCCGCGGAGCGGCCCAACCGCACCGCCGTCTCCACCGTCATGGGCTCGATGTTGGCGACGCCACGAACCCCGTCGGTGCCGAACAGCCGCACACCACCGGCGCGCTTACCGAACTCGTTCATGACGAGCTCGCAGGCTGATCGTAGACGTGGACATCGATTCGGCTCTGCGGCGTGATCGCCATGACCTCGATGTGTTCGGCCAGTGAGGGGTCGGCGAACTCGATTTGCGGCTCGACTCGGTAGTCTTCGGTACGCGGCGCCAGCTCGGTGGCGTCCAGACGAGCAATGATGTCGTCGGGCTCGAGGGCATCCAGCACCGAGGGCGGGCCGCGCAACACCAGGCCGATCTCGCCGGGGTTCACCACGACACGATACGCGTCCGCGACAATCGACACGGTGATTCCGTCCAGCTGCCGAGGAACCGCCGCCTCCGTGATGACGATCGTCATGACCACGCTCGTACCCCGCTCGACCGTCACCAGCGGATCGTCGGTCAGCACGGCCAACTCTCGCGTGACCGGCTCACGACGACCGGCAACGTTGACAATCTCCGTCGACACGCTGGTGAGCTGACCGACGAGTGAGGCCGGCCCGGTCACCGACACTACCGTGGGCTCGACCACCTTGTCGCTGATCTCGAAGCCCTCCGCTGGACTGCCCTCGACGACCGCGTTCACCGGCAGCTCGGCGCGCACGCGTTCGTCGAGCTGGACTCTGAGCAGCGGAGGGTCAATGCGCGCGACCCGGACGCCGAACGGATTGTCGATGTCGTCGCCCGACAGCGTGATCACATTGTCGCCGAGCGTGGCGCCGAACATATCGATGCGCGGTGACAGTTGACCGGGGGTCAGATCTCGTGTCCGAGCCGGCATGCCACGAACGGTCACCTCGACCGTCGGGGAGGCACCGTCAAGCAATGCCATGTCGGACGGGATGTTCAGCAGCTGTACCGGGACGCCGACGACGATGTGCGGTACGTCGGCGTCGGGTACCACACTCCACAGTCCTAGCGCCATCGCCAGCGACACCAGCTTGAGCGGCAGGTTGTCGAACGGCCGGAGGTTTGCCCAGGCCGCCGTTACGCGGTTCATTCGTGCACCGCCTGCGGCGTACCATCGTGCTCCGCCCGAGGCACGCTGACAGGCTCGGTTGCTTCGGCCTGCACGGCAGTAGACTCCTGAAGGCCCTCCTCAGGGGCCTGCGCCTCCCGCGCCTCGGACTCCACCACCAGCAGCTCCCGTAGCCGCCGGCTCAGCGAGGCTGCATCGAGACGCCTGGTTATCTTGCCTCCGACGGCCAGTGCCAAGCTGCCGGACTCCTCGGAAACGACCAGCGCGACAGCGTCAGTCTCTTCAGAAATGCCGATTGCCGCTCGGTGACGCGAGCCGAGAGCGCGCGCCAGCCGCGGATTGGACGTCAGGGGTAAGAAACACGAGCCGGCGGCAATGCGCTCGCCACGCACAATCACCGCGCCGTCGTGCAGTGAGGTACCGGGATGGAAGATCGAGAACAGCAGATCGTACGAGATGCTGGCGTCCAGCGTGATGCCCTGATCGATGTAGTTCTGCAACCCGACGCCACGCTCGAACACGATGATGGCGCCGCGACGCTCGGCCGCCATCGCGGTTGCCGCGCTGACGATGTCGTCGAACGGCTCGGTAGGAATCGCCGGGGTCAACCCGCGGAGCGCCGCGGTGCGTCCGAGATGCGCCAGGCCGCGGCGAAGCTCGGACTGAAACAGCACGATGACGGCGAGCACGATGTAGGTAAACACGTTCGACAGCAGCCAAACCACCGTGCTTAGCTGCAGCAGATTGGCGACCGTATAGGCGACGAATACGAGCACCAGCCCGACTACCACGCGGACGGCGCGAGTGCCCTGGATGAGGATCAGGCTCCGGTAGAGTACATACGCCACCAGCAGGACGTCGACGACGTCACGTAACTCGAACTGGGTCAGGAGATCCATCCCGCGCCCTCGGACCGGATAGCCGCGGCGACTGCGACGACCCGACGCATCGCGCCGACATCGTGAACTCTGAGGATATTGGCCCCGTAGAGAACTGCTGCGGCTACCGCTGCTGCGGTGCCTTCTAAACGCTCTTCTGTAGGCAAATCTAACACGGCTCCAACAAAGGATTTGCGCGACGGTCCGACCATCAGCGGGCGGCCGAGCGAGCGTAGGGCCGCAGTGTGCCGCAGGATCGTCAGGCTGTGCTCGGCACGCTTGGCAAAGCCGATGCCGGGATCGATAACTATGGCGTCCTCGGCCACACCGGCGACGTGGGCGCGGGCGATCGCTTCGCGCAGCTCACGAACCACCTCGGCAACCACATCCTGATATTCCGCCCGCTCGGTCATGTCGGCTGGATCGCCGCGCGTATGCATGAGTACGAGCGGGACATCGGCAGCCGCTGCGACGCCGCCGAGCTCCGGATCGTGGTCCAGGCCACTGACATCGTTGATCATGCAGGCTCCCGCCTGCAGGGCGGCGCGCGCCACCTCGGCGTGGCGCGTGTCGATCGAGATCGGCACGTCCACTCTGGCCGCGAGTGCCTCAACCACCGGTGCCACGCGCTCGATCTCATCGGCAACGGCAACCGGTTCGCCTCCCGGGCGGGTCGACTCACCGCCAACGTCGACGATGTCGGCGCCCTCGTCGACCATCCGCACTCCCTGGTCGGCGGCGTTGGTTCCCTGCACTCGGCTCCCGGCGTAGAACGAGTCGGGGGTACAGTTGACGATCCCCATCAGCAGCGGCTTCACTCCGCACTGCAAAGTCCGGGGGCCGCAACGCAACGTGAACTCGCGGCGATGGTAGGCGCGGAGCACAGTCGCGATCTCTTCAGCGATCGACAGCAGCCCAGATGGCGCCGCCAGGAGCTGACTACGCAGGGCCTCTAGCTGCTGGATGCTGATAGCGATATGGACGACGCCAGTCGCTCCGTGGGCCAGCTGGCAGCACCCGCCAACGAGCCCGACGGCTCGTAGAAAGGCCTCGATCAGGGCGTCGTCCAGCCGATCGACGCGGATCAGGTAGCTGCCCAGCTCGGCGCCCAACCGATCGGTCTCCGGGCTGCCTGCGAGCGCCTCCGGTACCGGATCGAATCCCTTCAGAACGACGGCGTTGGGCGGCGACGACTGGCCCGCCTGCGATGGCCGGGCCGCTGGGGCGCCGGCCGGGTGGGTCACCCGGTGAACCCTTCTGCCGGCTGCGCGGGCAGGCCGATCGCCGGCTCTTCGTCGGCCATCTCGTCCGCCTCGGGCTCGGTCCGCACGGGCGACACCGGTCCATCGCCTGAATCGAGATCCGGCAACGGCCGACCGTCGATGAGCGCTGACACGTCGTCGGCATCGAGCACCTCGCGCGCCAGCAGCGCCTTGGCGATGGAGTGCAGGTGCTCGAGGTTTTCGGTCAACATCTGCGTGGTCGCCACGTAGCCCTCGTCGATGATGCGCTTGATCTCTTCGTCGATGATGTATGCCGTGCCCTCGGAGTACTCGTTCTGTTGCGCGAAGTCACGACCCAGGAAGATCTCACCGCTGCCGCTTCGGAAAGTGAGCGGGCCCACGCGAGTGCTCATGCCCCATTCGGTCACCATCCGACGAGCCAGTTCGGTGACGCGGTCCAGATCGTTTCCGGCCCCGGTGGTCTTTTCCTCCAGGACGATCTCCTCGGCGATGCGACCGCCGAGCAGGACTTGCACCTGCGTCTCGAGATAGCTGAGGCTGTAGTTGTGCCGGTCGTCCAGGGGCATCTGTTGGGTGGCGCCCAGCGCGCGGCCACGAGGGATGATGGTGACCTTGTGCAGCGGATCGGCGTTGGGCAGCAGGAACGCGACCAGCGCGTGACCCGCCTCGTGATACGCGGTAATGCGCTTCTCCGCGTCGGAAATGATCATGCTGCGGCGCTCGGCGCCCATCAGCACCTTGTCCTTGGCGTATTCGAAGTCGTCCATCACGACCTTGTCTCGATCGTGGCGGGCAGCAAACAACGCTGCTTCGTTGACCAGATTCTCCAGGTCCGCTCCGCTGAACCCCGGAGTGCTGCGTGCCACCACCGACAGATCAACGTCGGCGGCGAGCGGGATGTGCCGGCTGTGCACCTTGAGGATCCCCTCGCGCCCCCGGATATCGGGAAGATCGACCATCACTCGGCGATCGAAGCGCCCGGGCCGCAACAGCGCCGGATCGAGCACGTCGGGTCGGTTCGTCGCCGCCATCAAGATGACGCCTTCGTTGCTGACGAAGCCATCCATCTCCACGAGCAGCTGGTTGAGCGTCTGCTCGCGCTCATCGTGACCACCACCCAGACCGGCGCCGCGATGCCGGCCGACGGCGTCAATCTCGTCGATGAACACGATGCAGGGAGCGTTCTTCTTACCCTGCTCGAACAGATCCCGTACGCGTGAAGCGCCAACGCCGACAAACATCTCGACGAAGTCGGACCCGGAGATGGAGAAGAACGGAACGCTCGCCTCGCCGGCCACCGCACGACCCATGAGAGTCTTGCCAGTACCCGGCGGACCGATCAGCAGTACGCCTTTCGGTATGCGTCCGCCGAGGCGCTGGAACTTCTGCGGCTCCCGCAGGAACTCGATGATCTCGGAGAGCTCCTCCTTGGCTTCATCGGCGCCGGCGACGTCTTTGAATGTGACCTTTTTCTGCTGATTCGACGACAGACGAGCGCGGCTCTTGCCGAACGCCAAGGCACGATTACCGCCGCTCTGCATCTGCCGCATGAAGAAGATCCAGACCGCGATCAAAATCAGCATCGGGGCCCACGAGATCAACGCCGCGATGTAGGGGCTCTGGTTGGCGGCCTCCACCTCCATGCCAACGCCGTTCGCGCGCAGCGTGTCGACCAGGCCGTCCCAGCCTTCCGGTCTGACGGTGGTGAACGGTCGGCCGCTCTCGACGAACTCCCCCTCGATCGTCGCGCCGGTGATTTTCACCTGTGCGACCTCGCGACTCTCGACGCGGTCGAGGAAGTCGGAGAACGGGATCTCCGTGTCGGGCGGAGTGGTCTCGTTGAACACGTTGTAGACTACGATGGCGATGGCGATGACCACCAGCCACAATGCTACCTGTTTTATCCCGGCACCAGCATTCATGAGGTCTCCAGAGTACACCAACCAGAACAAGGCGAGCTAGCTTGTTCGAACCGGCTTCAGGGCCTGTCCGGGGCCGCCAAACGGCGATTTTCCAGCGGCAGCAGGCGCAGGCGCCCCGCCTCCAGGCGAACCCGCACGCCGGGAAGATCCCGCGCCGATTCCGCCCCGCTAAGCAGCCGGTCGACGATGGCTCCGATATGTGCTTGGTGAAGACCGCTCAGTCCACCTCGAACTTCAGACAGCGCCCGGCGTAGCACGCGTGTGAGGAGCGCCGGCGGCAGGCCGTGAAGCACCGCGACATCCAGCGCCAGACCGCGTACATGCGCCTCGTCACGGCGCGCACAGGCCAGCGCGTCGCGCACCAGACCCGCGAGCCACTCGTCGTCCTGCTCGAGCAGCTCGGCGGTCCGGCCGATGCTCTCCACGGCTCCCGGCAGAGCTTCCTCGAGAGCGGGCATCACGAGCCCGCGGACGCGGTTGCGGGTGAATCGATGGTCGTTGTTCGAAACGTCCTCGCGCCAGGTCAGGCCGCGCGCCTGGGCGTGCCGGCGCAGCGCCTGTCGCCGTAGCCCCAGCATCGGGCGGACCAGGAGCAAGCCGTGCACACGGTTGCGCCAGCGCATTGCCGCCAGCCCGCGGCGACCGGAGCCGCGCGCCAGATTCATGATGACGGTTTCGGCCCGATCATCGAGCGTATGGCCCAGCATCGCGGCGTCGGCACCGATGCGGTTGACGGTCTCCGCCAGGAAGCTGTGCCTGGCGTTCCGCAGCCGCTCCTCGAGCCCACCGGCGGCGGCATTCGCGTCCTCGAGGCGGCCAATCTCACAGACGACACCGTACCGCTGCGCCAGCTCTGCAACATGGCGCTCGTCGGCCTCCGAATCGGGTCCGCGCAGGCCGTGATTCAGGTGCGCCAGGGTAACGCGAACATCGAATCGGGGAGCGAGATCGACCATCAGGTCAGCCAGCGCGACGGAGTCGCCGCCGCCGCTGCAGGCCACCACCACGTGACGAACTCCACGCAGCAGCCCGCGGCGCTCGACCGCCTCGATGACCGCATCCTGCACCGTCGTCTCGCGCCCGGACATAACTCGACTCACTGCTGCCTTGGCGCCCGGCGCACCTGCGCGCGCTGAGGCGATCAGAGCGCTCGAAACTGCTGACGCCGCACGCTCAAAATAGTGGCGGTGGAGGGACTTGAACCCCCGACTCGGCGGATATGAGCCGCCTGCTCTGCCGACTGAGCTACACCGCCAGGCGTGGCGCGCAGCGCGCGGTGACTGACCAGGCAACGGCCGTCCCAGACCCTGCCACGACGGGCCCTTCCGCCGTTGGATGGTAGGTGCCGTACCCCGTGATGTCAAAGCGCATTCCGGCCGCCGTGCGGTGCCACCTCGCCCGCACGGGCCTCGATTGAAGGGTCCCGGCCGGGCCTGTCCGGCGGCCGTGTTTTTGGGTTTGCTCGGGCTTTCTTCGGCCTGCCAAACTCACCGCAGTCATACCCCGAAACCGGCCCGAACTGGCCCTCGGCACGGCACACGAGCCGCCCCGAGTGCCTGGCTCGACACCTGGGAGTTCCGAGATGCGCAAGAACGCGCCGACAATCTGCATGATCGGCCTACTCGCCCTTATCGGGCTCGGGTGCGTCGAACACAAAGGACAGCTGGCCGTCTTCATGACGAGCGGCTCCACATCGACCGCCGCGGTCACGACCGCCGCACAACAGGTGACCGTGGAAGTCGTCGGCGTCGACATTCTCGACGACGAATCAGGCAACTACATCACCTTGTCAGCCGGCAGCCAGCTCTATGAGATCCTCGGGCTCGGCAGCAACGTGCACCTTCTGGCGCTTGCCAACCAGCTTAACGAAGGCACCTACCAGCAGGTCCGCATTCGCTTCTCCGAGGCCAACAGCACGGTGATCAACGCCGGAGGTCGAAGCTCGAAGCTGAAGATCGATCCGGAGTCCGTCACGGTAGCGGTGCCCTTCAACGTTCTGACCGATGGCAGCACCGAGCTGACGATCGCACTGGACGTGGCGCAGAGCTTGTCGCAGAAGGCTAACGGCGCGTGGGTGCTGCGTCCGGTGTTCCGTCCGGTAGCGACCAACTAGCGCCTCGAGCCGACGCCGGGCTAGCCGGAGAACGGATCGCCATCGGCACGGTCCTCGTCGTACCAGATCTGCCCTTCGGAAGCGGCAACCACCACTGCCGCTGACGCGTCACCGGTGATGTTGGTCGCCGTGCGCAGCATGTCGACGATCCGGTCAACTCCCAGAATCAGAGCGATACCCTCGAGTGGCAGGCCGAGCTGCTCCAGGACCATCGCCAGGGTGATCAGGCCGACGCCGGGCACGCCGGCAGCGCCGATAGAGGCGATCGTTGCCATGAGCACGATGGTCAACTGACCGCCGATCCCGAGCTCGATGCCGTAGACCTGGGCGATGAACACCGTCGCCACGCCCTGGTACAGAGCGGTGCCGTCCATGTTGACGGTAGCGCCGAGCGGCAGGACGAATGCCGCGACCTGCTCCGACACGCCGAGCTTGGTGACCGTGCGATCCATCGTCACCGGCAGCGTGGCGCTGCTCGAGGAGGTGGAGAACGCCACCAGCTGCGCCGGCCGGATGGCGGCAAAGAAGCGTCGCACGGATACCTTCCCGAGCCACCTCACGACGGTGCCGTAGACCAGCGTCATGTGTAGCAACAGCCCGACGACGACGCACAGCGTGTACAGCGCCAGCACGCGCAGGATATCCAGCCCGAACTGGCCGACCGCCGCGGCAATGAGCGCCAACACCCCGATCGGCGCCATGCGCATCACGATGTGGACAATCTGGATCATCGCCTCGCTGACGCCGTCGAAGAACACCAAGACCGACTCGCGGTGCGACTTCTTGGGAATGAGCGTCAGCGCCACTCCGAACAGGATGGCAAAGAAGATGATCTGCAACATGTTGCCGGTCGCCAGTGCCTCGATCGGGTTGGTGGGCACGATCGCCAGGAGCGTATCCACTACGCTGGGGCGATCGCGCATGCGCTCGGCGTCGGCCTCGCTTCCGAAGCTGGCGAGCAACTGCTCCTGGGCCGCGGAGTCGATGCCGGCGCCCGGTTGCACCGCGTTCGCTAGCAGCAGGCCGATGGTGATGGCGATGGCCGTCGTGCACAGGTAGTACGCCATCGTCTTGCCGCCGATACGTCCGAGCTTCTTGGGATCCCCGACGGTGGCCGTGCCGACCAGCAGCGACGAGAAGACCAGCGGCACTACGACCAGCCGTATCAACCTCAGGAACAGGTCGCCAATCGGCCGCAGCATCGTGGCACCGTCGGCAAAGACCGCGCCGACGAGGATGCCGACGACCATGCCGATCGCGATCTGGGTGGGCAGCGACAGCTTTCGCATTCAGGCGTCCCGGGTCGCAAAGAAGGTCATCAGCCGATGCTCGATGGGTCAGAGGCGGCGCCAGCTTACCAGTGCAAACGCGCGGCGTTGATCGGCACGAAAAAAGCTCCGGGAGACGCTTGTCTCCCGGAGCTGAATCCCGCCGGCGTCGTGGGTCAGGACGCCTTGAGATCGCGCGCCGCATTGCGCGCCTCGATGCAATCGTCCAGGGCCGTTTCGACGTCCCCTTGCACGATCTCCTCGGTGCGGTTCTGCACCATGGCGATCTCGGAGATGATCAGACCCTTCGCCTTGTCGTACATGCGCTTCTCCCGATAGGAAAGCGCCTTGCGCTGCGACAGGTGTTGCAGGTTCTTGAGAACGTCAGCCATCTCGAAAAGATGCCCTGAGCGCATCTTCTCGGCGTTTTCCTTGTAGCGACCCTTCCAGTTGCTGTGGGTCTCGAAGTTGTGATCACGCAGATGCTTGAACAGCCTTCGGATCTGCGTCTTGCCGAAGATCTTGCGGAGTCCGACCGCCTTGGAGTTGCCGACCGGAACCATCACCGTGGTTTCGTTCGCGAATAGCCGGAGGTGGTAGAAGTCCTGGTCGAGACCGGCGATTTGGGTCTGCTTGACTTCCTCTATGATCCCCACGCCGTGGTTCGGATAGACGACATAGTCGCCGACTTCAAAGCGCAAATGGATCTCCTGATGTTTACGAGCGGGCTGCTGCAGAACGTGCGGGAAGTTCCTTAGTATATTCGAAAATGAGGCAAAATTCAACGCCCGGATCAGCCCGTAGAGCCCACCGCTACGGGCGGTTTCAGGATTCTCCGGCCCTGATGTGCAGCCTGCGGCATCCGGTTGACAAGCGCGGCCCGGCGACCATAATCAGGGCGGTTCGGGCGATCCTCATGGCCGCGCGGCGCGCGCCTGCGATCTCCGGCAACAACAATCAGGTAATACCGGCTCGCAACATGGCTCGCCCGAAAGGGCGCCAGTAACACCGGTGTGCGGCGCAGCCCCGACCGCATATCGGGCGGGAGGCTTACTGGTCGGCTTCCGAAGCCATGCGCGCTCCGGTGTGAACGTGGCCGAAAGGGGCAGACCTCGTTCCGCGCCTGGTTGGCCGGTGCCGCTTGCCGCATCGCGAGGAGGCTGTTCGCGAGGATCGCCCGTTCCGTCTACTGGAGGGCGTCGCGGCTCGCCGGTGGGGTACCAGCGACCCGTGAGTCGGCCGCCGCGCGCAGGCTGGTCGCGGCCGCGACGAGCTCGACCGTAGCCGTCCGCATCGATGTCGCCAGATCGTCGAGCTCGACCGCCAGGGCAGCACCGTCGCCATCCCGCAGCGCGCGCTGAACTCCGGGCAACAACTCGGACGCATAGAGGTCGCCGTCGGACGGCGCGTAGACCAGGTTGTTGAACCATGGGCGCGCCGCGAGCCCACCGGCCCGCGTGAAGGCTCGTTCGACCCGCAGCAAATGGTCGTTGACCGGTTGCAGCCCCGCCGCTATCCGACCCACAGAATTCTTTTGCAGTGTCAGACGGGTATGCGCCTCGAGCTCACCGGCGGCGGCCGCCAGACGACCGAGGGCACGCCATACAAGCTCGGTGCCAGCGGTACGGGCGTTGGCCCCCGGACCGGCGAGAGCGGCATCGACGTTGCTCAGCGCCGTAGCCAGCTCTGCGGCCTGATCACGGTAATCCAGCGGCAGCACGTCCGCGCTTGCCAGGCGCCAGCCGAGCACCGCCGCCAGCGCCGCTACGGCGCGGTGCTGCCGGTAGCCGGGATCGCCGAATCGCTCCACGAAGGTGTTGGTGTCATACGCCGAGTGGTACACGCCTGAGCTTCCCGAAAACCCGAAGCTCATGGTCGGCACACCGAGCACAGCAAAGAAGGGTGCGTCATCAGAGCCGCCAGCCGGGAGCGATACGCGCGGCTCACCGCTGGGAAGCATGGCCGCCCGCCGCCGCCAGGAGTCGTAGACGGTGGTGGTCGGCAACGTCGGGTCGGCGACCACCTTGGATGTATCGCGGATGAGGGTGCGCAGCGAAGGCGACGCCGTGGCGGAGAAATAGGGGCCACCTACGACACCGTCGAGATTGATATAGGCGACGGCGGAGTCCCGTAGCTGATCCGCGTACGCCTCCGTCCACTCGGTGGAACCGATCAACCCCCACTCCTCTGCGTCCCACGCAGCGAACAGAATGCTACGCCGGGGCGGCCAGCCGGCGGCGCTCAGCTCCGCCAGTACGCGCGCCGACTCCAGTAGAGCCACCGTGCCCGAGAGGTTGTCCATCGCCCCGGCCGTCCAGGAGTCGTAGTGCGCCCCGAGGATTACCCACTCGTCCGGACGCTCCCGCCCGCGAAGCGTCCCGACAACGTTGCGGATGCGTCGCATCGGAGCGTCATCGAGCTCGACCCACACACGCGCCCTGACGCCGCCGAGGCCGACGTGATAGCGAAACGGGAGGGCTCCCTGCCAACCTGAGGGCGCTTCGGCGCCTTCCAGGTGTTGCAGAAGCTCGGCTGCCGAGGCGTAGCTCAACGCGACGACGGGGATCGAGGGCAAGGGCGTTGCGGGAACTTGCTGAGCGGCCGCGGCAGCGCCGACGGTCGCTGGCAGTCCGGGCGTGTTGGGGTCGCCCGGTGGTCCCGTACGTACGGAGCCGCGCTGCACCCCGGTCCACGGCCGGTACGGACCACGCGGATAGACGTCGCCGCGGTAGTAGCCGTCGTCGAACGGATCCGAGTACAGGAGCACCGCCGCCGCACCGGCGGCTTCGGCGTTGCGTACCTTCGCACCGCGAAACACATTGCCGTATCGCATCACGACGATCTTGCCGGTGACATCCGCGTTCAGTGCTCGGAGAGCGGTGAAATCCGCCGTCGTCCCATAGTTGGCGTAGACCACGCCGGCTTCCACGTTGCCGGCTGCCGAGTACGCCGCCACTGCCGGATACCGACTGGCGTCACTGTCGGGGTCGTCGGTCAGTGGTTCCTCATCGAGGGTCAGCGTCAGCGGAGCCGGCGTCAGGCGGTCGACGCGCGCAGCGCGCGCGTGCGGCAATAGGACGTTGTACTCATGAACCTTGACGTCGAGGCCCCAGCTCGTCATCCGATCGGCGATCTTGCCGGCGGCGCGCGCCGCTGCCGGTGTGCCGGCCACCCGCGCCTCGCCCCCAAGCTGCTGCGCCAGAGCGCGCAATCGGTCAGCATCGGGCGTCGTCGCGAGGCGTTGCTCGCGCTCGATGGCGGCCCCCCAAGGAGCCTGGAACCCGCGTGGGCCGGACACCAGCGGTACCTCGCCCCGTCCGGGCAACGCCGCCAGCAGCATCATCGCAGCCAGGAACCCGCGCAACGCGGCACGTGGCAAACTGGAGATGGTCCGTCGTTCGGTCGACAACATTGGGGCACACTAGAGTCCCCGGAAGACAAACTCAAAGCAGGGCGGCCACGCATGACCGTGGAAGGCTATCGACTTGGAAAACGTCGGTATACCGACGACTGTCCGAAAACGGTGTCGGTATTTGAACGCTTGCTGCCGTCCGCGACAAGCTACGGTTCCGCGCTCGGCCCGTCACCACGGGCTCGGAGACCGCGGGCGTGCAACCCGACCGTCGGCACGAAGCTTGCAGACATATCCGGTGGGTCGAGGTTGATGGGTTCGTCCGCTGCCGCACGCCACGGCGCGTCGGGCGTCCCCAATCGGAGGATGGTTCGAATGAGCATCACTTGGTCTGAGATTCTCGACCGCGGTCGTCGACATCTGGCCTCGGGCTGTCGAGCGACGGCGTTAGGCGCGCTGCTGGTGCTCGTTCCCGCCGTGGCGCTGGCGGCCCCTGACGATGAGCCCGAGCCCACCGGCACGACACAAGGACCGGACTTCCGATTCAGTGCTCCGCGCAACACGCTGGGGATCCGTGTTGGTTACGCCTTCAACCGCGCCCAGGGCGAGATCTTCGATTTCTTGACCGACGAGCTGACGCTCGAGCCGTCCGACTTCAAGGGCGGGATCGTGGCGCTCGATTTCGGGTTTCGGATCTCCGACCGGGTCGACCTGGTGGCCGGTTTGGAATACAGCCGCACGAGCAAGGTCTCGGAATACCGCGACTTCGTCGACCAAGACGACATTCCGATCGTTCAGGAGACCGAGCTGACGCAGCTACCGCTGACGCTGAGCTTGAAATGGTACCTGGGATCGCGCGGCCAGCGTGTCGGTCAGTACGCCTGGGTGCCGCGGCCGGTCGTCCCCTACATCGGCGCGGGCGGCGGCTTCACGTGGTATGAGTTGAAGCAGGCTGGTGAGTTCGTCGATTTCCGCGACTTTGCCATCTTCCAGGACACGTTCACCTCAGACGGCTTTACCGCCGCCGCCCATGTGTTCGCTGGGCTGGACATCAAGCTCACACCGTCCATCGGACTGATCATCGACGCGCGCTACCATTGGGCAAACGCTGATCTGAAAGACAGTTTCGTCGGCTTTGCGCCGATCGATTTGAACGGATTGCACGCCACCGCGGGTGTGGCGTTCAAGTTCTAACGGAGGGGTCATGCGGCAGAACGGACGATTGCAGGTTTCGCACCGAGCGCTGTTTTGCGGGGTCGGTGCCATCGTTATGGTGCTCGCACCGGCGGCTGCCATGGCGCAGCCCGGAGTGGGCGCTTCCAACGACGCCTGGGGCGCCTGGAGTGGTTGCTGGGAGTTGATCAACGGTCTGGACGATCGTGGCCTGGGGACTGCCGACGGCCAGCGGCTGGTGTGCCTGGAACCGGGTCCTGAGCCTCAGAGCGCCATCGTCACGACGCTGATCGATGGCGAGCTCGCCGACACGCGCACGGTCTACGGCGACGGTGGCACGCGCCCGGTCGACGATGGCGCCTGCGCCGGCACCGAGCAGACGATGTTCTCGGCCGACCGGGAACGGCTGTTCAACCTCGCGAGCCTGCAATGTGAGGACGGTCTCGCACGCAAGGCCTCGGGGATCTCCCTGCTGCCGACCGCGAACCGCTGGGTCGACGTGCAGGTGATCGACACCGACGGCGAGCGCGAGGTGCTCATCCGCCGATATCGCCGCGTGGCAGACGAGACCGGTACCGCCATTACGCGCTTCGGACTCGATTCCTACGCAACGTCCACCACCGGCAGTCAGTCGACCGCGAGCTCGACCTTCGATGTCGAGGACGTGATTGAGGCCGTCGGCATCATCGACGCCGCCGGGGTGGAAGCAGCGTTGCTCGAAGCCAACGCCGGCTTCGAGGTCGACTCGGCGCTACTGATGCGCCTCGCGGAAGCCGAGGTTCCGACGCCGGTGATCGATGTCATGGTGGCGCTGTCGTTCCCCGACTACTTCCTCGTAGACGGCGAGGAGAACACCGAGGAAGGACGTCGACGTCGCTCCGGCTACTATCCGGTGTACGGCTACGGCTACTGGAGCCCGGCTTTCGCGCCGTTCGGCTTCGGTTCGTACTACGGCTATGGGTACGGGTATGGCTATAGCGGTTACGGCTCCGGCTACGGCTACGGCTTCTATCCGGGCGGCACGAGGCCCGGAAGCGCGGGCCGATTCGGCGGACGCGTCGTCGCCGGCCAGGGGTACGCCCGAGTCGGCCTGAGCCAGAACGCTCCAGGCGGGTTTCGCAACGTGTTCGGTCGTCGCGGCGGACGCTCGGGCGGCTCGATGGGGTCAGGCGGTCGGTCGAGCGGCGGCTCGGGCTCGGTGAGCCCGGGGGGCCGCAGCAGTGGATCGGGAGGCACCCGTACGGCCAAGCCACGCGGGCAACAATAGCTGGCGGCATCGTGGCGGCGCAGATAGCAGATAGCAGATAGCAGATAGCAGATAGAGTCTGCGCCATTAGCTCTCGAGGCGAAGGCGCGGCCCCTCTTCGGTCGGTTCCACACTGACTCGGGCCGCGCCGCGCAGCAACGCCAGCAACTGCTCGCCCACGTGCTCGCGACGCCAACCCTCCAGTACCGGAATCCCTCCGGGTTCGGAATCGGCGGACGCCTCCTGGCGAACCAGGCGCTCCAGGTCGGCTCGTTTCGCCAGCAGTCGAGGCGCGAGATCGAGCTCGGCCGCGCGCGTACGGACCACGGCATCGAGAAGCGAGGCCAGTACATCGACCGTTTGCTCGTCGCCGCGCCCCCGCGGCTTACGCGCCTCCGGCCAGGTGGTCGGGTCGGAATCGAGCACGTCGCAAACGAACGCAACGATCGTGGCCGCCGATCGCTGCGCCTCGCGGGGATGTAGCCCACGCAGGCGTTCCACCTGCGCTGCCTGCTTCGGTGCTCTGCGGGCGATCTCGACCAGCACGCGGTCCGCCGCCACTCGTTGGCGCGGAATGTCCCGGCGCACCGCTTCGCGCTCCCGCCACGCAGCGGCGCGACCGAGGATCGCCAGCCCACGGCCATTCAGCGATCGTGCGCCGGCGACACGCTTCCACATCTGATCTGGATCAGGGCTAGCGTGGACGCCGCGAGCCAGCCGCTCCAGCTCTTCCTCGACCCAGGAGTAGCGGTCGCGCTCGATCAGCTGAGCTCGCAAGGTATCGGCAATTGCGAGCAGGTAGCGGACGTCGTCGAGCGCGTATTGCAGCTGGTCGTCAGACAGCGGCCGCCGCGCCCAGTCGGTGTATGCCTCCGAGCGCTTGAGCGTGACCCGAGCGACGCGCTCCACGAGCTTGGCGTGGCTGATGCTGTCGCCGTAGCCCAGGTAGGCGGCAGCCACCTGCGTGTCAAAGTGCCGCTCCGGTAGCTGACCGGCCAGCCGTTGGACGATCTCCAGGTCCTGGCCGGCCGCGTGCAGGACGATCTCCGCGCCGCCGACCAGCACTTGCCATAGCGGCTCGAGGTCGTCGACGGCAAGTGGATCGACGGCGGCGAGCAGGCCGGGCGCGGCGAGCTGGACCAGACACAGGCGTGGATAGTAGGTGCGCTCGCGGATGAACTCGGTATCGATCGCCAGCGGACTGACGCCTCGAAGCCGATCCACGAGCGGCGCCAAGGAGGCTTGGTCGCGAATGTAGAGCGTCTCGGTCATGGCATCATGGCGCGCGCTGGCGGCAGACGGAAGATTGTAGTCGAACGGATTGCTGCATGACTTGCGAAGGACGGAACCACCCCATGACCTCGGAGCCACCGCTATCGGCGGAGCGCGGGCATGCAACGCCCGACGACGACACGGTCGTCGGCATCGCCCGCGGTGTCGCCGCCGGACGCGTCGCGCCAAGCGCTATTGTCGATCGTTGCTTGCGACGGATCGAGCGGCTCGACCCCTACCTGAACGCCTTCATCACCATCACCGAAGATCGTGCCCGTGCCGACGCCGCCCGGATCGAATCGTGCAGCGAGGACGCACTACCGGCGCTGGCCGGTGTGCCAATCGCTCACAAGGACATCCTGATGACCGCCGGGATTGCCACCACAGCGGGATCACAGCGGCTGGAGGGATGGATCCCCGACGCCGACGCGGTGGTCGTCCGGCGCCTCGCCGATGCCGGTTGCCTGATGCTCGGCAAGGTCAACACCCACGAGTACGCCACCGGCGTTACGGGCACGATCTCGGCTGCGGGTCCGACGGTCAATCCGTGGAATCCGGAACGGATTGCGGGCGGTAGCAGCTGTGGGTCGGCCGCCGCCGTCGCCGCCGGCATGGTGGCGGCGGCCACTGGCACTGACACCGGAGGGTCAATCCGCATACCGGCAGCCTGCTGCGGCCTCGCCGGGATCAAGCCGACCTACGACAGGATCAGCCGCCGTGGAGTGCTGCCCTTCGCCTGGACCCTGGATCATGTCGGGGCGATGGCACGCCGCAGCGAGGATCTGGAGATGTTGCTCGACGCCATGCTCGACTCGTCGGCCTCGTCGGCTCCAGGGCGACCGCTGTCCGACAGCCGGTTCGCGATCCTCGACGAGCTCTGCGACCAGGCGCAACCAGCCGTCGCCGCCGCGGTGCGGGAGGTTGCCGTCACGCTCGAGGGCGCGGGTGCTCGGCGGATCGGGGTACGGCTACCCGATTCATGGCGCCTGGTGCCGGCAACGGCGACGGCGATCTTCCTGACCGAGGGGGGCGCCGTGCACGGCGACGCACTGCGCCAGCATCCGGAGCAGTATCAGGAGCCCACCCGCAGCTTTCTGAGCCAGGCTGCTGCGCAGCTGCCAGCCCGATACACGCAGGCCCTTGACGTGCGGAAATCGCTGAGTCAACAACTCGACCGGCTGCTGCAGGAGGTCGACCTGCTCATCTGCCCAACCCTGCCGATCGTTGCGCCGCCGCTCGACGCCGGCATGATCGAGCTGCCCGACGGTACGGTCGACACGCGCGCTGCGCTGACGCTGTTCACGCGCGCGTTCAATCTTACCGGGTTGCCGGCCCTGTCGCTGCCCTGCGGCTTCGAAAACGGTCTCCCCATCGGAGTGCAGCTTGTCGGCCGCCGCGGTGACGATGGCGACTTGATTCGTGCCGGAATGGAGTTCGAGCGCCTGACCGACTGGGTCCGGTTTCCGCGAATCACCAGCTGAGCGGTGCCCGTGTAGAATCCGATGCGGCCGAGCGCCGAAAACCCTTCCGTCGCCGCGATGGACCGGCTCAGCGAGAATACTGAGCTTTCGAACCTGCTGGCGCGGCACGCACCAATAAGCAATGACGACTCCGTCGACGACCGCGTCCAGAATTCCCGCTCGCAGCAAGCTCGAACGGCTCCTCGGAGCCTACGATCGAGACGTCGACGGGCCTACCGTGGTGATCGCAGCCGTGATCCACGGCAACGAGCCTGCCGGTGTCGTAGCGTTTCGCAACCTGCTGGCGCGTCTGAACGCCGACCGTGTCGACCTGCGCGGTCGAGTTGTCGGATTGGCCGGCAATCTTGCCGCCTACGAGCTCGAGCAGCGTTTCGTCGAGGAAGACTTCAATCGAATCTGGTCGGCGGATCGCGTCGCCCAGATCCGGGCGCCGGGGTTCACCCCCAGAACAGTTGAGGCGGCCCAGCAAGTGGAGCTGCTCGCCGTTCTCGAGGGCGAGCTGGCGCGCGCCCGCGGTCCGGTCTTTTTCCTCGACCTGCATACGAGCTCGGCCGCGGGCGAGCCGTTCGTCTGTATCGGCGACACGATTCGCAACCGGCGCTATGCGCAAGGCTTCCCGGTACCGGCAATCCTCGGCCTCGAGGAACAGATCGACGGGGCGCTGCTGGAGTACGTGAACAACCTGGGTCACGTCACCGTCGGCGTCGAGGCGGGCCAGCACGATCGGCCCCAGTCGGTCGCCCACCACGAGGCGTTTCTGACCCTGGCGCTGGTCAACGCCGGCTGCTTGGAACGCTCGCAGGCTCCCGACGCCGACCGACATTTCGCGCTGCTCCGCGACGCATCCGGCGACCTTCCGCCGGTGCTGGAAGTGCGCCATCGGCATCCGATCGTGGCCAGCGACGGGTTCCGAATGAGCCCCGGCTATAACAACTTCGCCAGCGTCAGAGCAAGCGAGCTAGTAGCGAGCGACTCCAATGGCGAGATCCGCGCCTCGGAGACCGCCCGGATGCTGCTGCCGCTCTACCAGGGTCTCGGCAACGACGGCTTTTTCCTGGTGCGCGAGGTCCATCCGTTCTGGCTGCGGCTGTCGGCCTGGATGCGGGCCATCCGGCTCGACAGGCTGGCTCATCTGCTGCCAGGCGTGCGCCGGGCGCCGGAAGACGCGGCGACACTGATTGTCGATCGCCGGGTCGCACGGTGGCTCACGGTCGAGGTGTTCCACTTGCTCGGGTTCCGCAAGGAACGCGCCGACGGCGCCCTGCTGCGCTTTTCGAGGCGGCGCGAGTAGTCACGCATATCGACCCCGGCTGGCAGGAAACGCCCCGCGCTCGCGGCCTCATGGACTCACGTCCGCTGGTGGACGAAAGAGCCGCTGGTTTCGAAGGCCGGCACGGAACAACACGTAGCGCCACAACGTCGCCATCGTGCCCAACGCGTATACCGTGCTGCGGCGCAACGAGATGCTGCTCGACTCGGGCCCGTAGTGGGTCGGTACCGGCACGGCGCCGACCCGCAGATCGTGAGCCCGTGCCTGCACCAGCAGCTGCTGATCGAACACGAAATCGTCGGAGCAGGCCTCGAAGTCGACGCGTTCCAGAGCCCGCCGATGATAGGCGCGGTAGCCCGTGTGGTACTCGGGCAGATTGAATCCCAGGATGACGTTCTCGATGATGGTCAGCAATCGGTTGGCGAAGTACTTCATCGGCGGCATGCCGCCGCGTAGCACATCCACACGTCGCAGGATGCGCGACCCGAGCACCACGTCCACAACGCCGGCCTCGATGAATCCCACCAAGTGTGGCACCAGCGCCGGATCATACTGATTGTCCGGGTGCAGCATCACGATCACATCGGCATCAGTTTCCAGCGCCGCTCGATAGCAGGTCTTCTGATTGCCGCCGTAGCCACGGTTCACCTCGTGGCGAATGACCCGCATCGGATAGCCGCTCTGGCTCAGTGAGGTAGCCACTTCGAAGGTCCCGTCGGTACTGCAGTCGTCGACGAGAATCAGGTGCTGGCAGCATCCCGGCGGCAGCCGATCAAGCGTCTCGCGCAGCGTGTCCGCTGCGTTGTAGGCCGGCAACACGACGCAAACCGTGTGCGGTCGAACGTCGGCGAACGGCGCCGCTGTGGCATCCACAGATCAGTGACGGTGCCCGCCAGGCGTCCGCAGGTCGGTAGGCGGCGTTGCGCCGGGGGCCGGCGGATAGGTCATGTTCTGACCGCCCAGCGGGTGGTGATACAGGTACATCACCGCCATCGCATCGACGGGCGCGTCCGTGCTGTTGTCGTACACCGATTCGATCTCGTAGGTGTGGTCCGGGTGCATGACGAACCCGGTGTCGCTGGAGTACACCGGGATGCGGGTGATCTGGGAGTGATCTAGGTCGGCATCGTACTCGACGCGCGTCTCCCACAGCACACGCCCGTCGGTCACGTCCGTGAGCTTGAGCGAGCTACCGTAGTTGTGCATGTGCACGACGCCATAGTGAACGCGCGTCGACCCCGGTACCAGCCCGGTGTGCTGCTGCCGGATCACCTGCTTGCCGGGCGGCACGATCCAGTGGCCGGTCTTGCCGTGAGCGTTCGTCGGCAGCTGGCTCGGTTGTAGCTGATCGCCCGCCAACACCGTTACGCCGCGATGCGGAAGCACGGTGACGCTAGCCCGGTAGAGCTTGTCGATGTTGTCGGCGCCGCTCGGATCGCTGGCTGAGACGTAGTCGATCAGGAACCGGATGTTGACGTCGGCGCTGAGATCCGCGTCGTGGTTATTGAGCACCATGCCCAACAGCGAGACACCTCGCCAGGGCTCATCCAAGTCTCCGATGATCTGCTGCAACGGGATACCGAACCCGCTTGGCAGCTGCAGCGCCGGGATCCCCGACGCCGCCACCATCAGTCGAGCACCGGTAGCCAGCTGGATCTGCGAATGGCAGAAGAACTCGTCGCCGAGAGGATCCCCGGTGGCGGCATCGACCACCTCTGTACGAAACCCGGTGATCCAGCCAATGTCGCTCGTGTCGAGCATCGCTCGCTCGAACACGCCCTCCATCGAGTGATAGATGCCATCGATCTGCAACGGGCCGAGCTCGACGACTCGGGTCCTGACCGTCGGTGGAGCACCGGGACCCGCGGCACCGGCGGGCTGAACGGTGAGCACCAGCAGCGAAAGGCCAAGCAAGGCAACGGGCACGCGGGAACTCACGTTCGACATTGAACGAGCCTCCTGAAAGGCTTTCGTTGGGCGATCGGAATTCATGAAGTTTAATAAGCATCCCCAGGGATTTTCAAGTTGCTGAGCTAATAAATTCTATAGTTTTCAGTCTAATCATAGTCAACGATGGCTATTTCTGACTCTTCATATCCGAGGACGCACAGCGCACCGCACGGAATCCAGGCGTAAGCAACCGCTCGGGGCGGCCTCACTGTCCAGGGTTGCCGATCCGCGGGTCAGTTCTCCGGCAGGAGCGCCACCTGCACGTAGTTTTCGAGATCGAAGTACAGCGCCGCGGAGTCTCTGACAGTCTCCAGCGTGATCTCTTGCAGGGTCTCCTCGTACTCGAGGATCTCGAGCGGGTCCTTGGCGTGGCGATAGCTGTTCACCAGCTGTCCGAGCCAGAAGCCGTTCTCCTTGAGCGACAGCTCGTACTGGCGCCGGAAGCCCTCACGCACGTTGAGCAGCTCCTGCTCTTCGGGAAGGGTGCTGCGCAAGCGCTCGATCTCCTCGAACACCACGCCGGTAAGCTCCTCGGCGCGCTCGGGATCGGACCCGAAGGTGATCGAGATCGAATACTGCTCGGTCGGACGGTTGTCCGCCGAGGCCTCGACGCGCACGCCGTAGGTACCACCGAGCTCCTCGCGCATCACCTCGCGCAGACGCGTCTGCAACACCTCGGCCATGGCGCCGAGCGCGTTCTCCTCCGGGCTCTCGTAGTCCAGCCCGCCAGAGAACACGATCGAGGTCCGGCTCTTGGGCTCGACGCCACGGCGTACTTCCTTGCGAATCACGCCCCGCGGCGGCACCACGCCCTCGTCACGCCAGGTCTCGTCACGGTCGATATTCGGCAGGCTGGCCAGATATGTAGCCACCAGCGGACGCAGCGTGTCGATGTCGATGTTGCCGACGAACACGAAGGTGAAATCGCTGGCGTCGGCAAACCGGTCCATGTAGAACTCGAACGACTTGCCCAGATCCATCTCTTCGAGCAATTCGACGGAGATCGGGCGGCGGCGCGGGTGATCCTGACTCAGGGTGCGCTGCAGGGTCTCCTGGAAAGCGACGTCAGGGCTCACATCGCGGTTGGCCAGCGAGGCGCGCATCTGCTGCTGGATCAAGCTGAAGATCCCGTCGTCGGCACGCGGCTCGGTGAAGGTCAGATAGGCGAGCTGCAGCAGCGACTCGATGTCCCGCGGCGACGCCGATCCGGCTACGCCCTCCTCCAGCGAGGCTACGAACGGCCGCACGTTGGCGACCTTGTCGGACATCATGTTGGTGATCTGACGGGCGCTCAGCCCGCCGAAACCACTGGCGGCCACAACCTGGACTGCGCTGCTGGCGGCGACCCAATCTTCGTCCTCGGCCAGCGAGGTACCCCCCGGGCTGATACCCCGGAACAGGATCTGATCCTGCCGAAAATCGGTCGGCTTGAGGATCACGCGGGCGCCGTTGGAGAGCTCCCAGACCGTCAGGTCGAGCTCCGGGACGGTCGACTCGTCGACGATCTCGCCGGCCTCCGGGGTGTCCTCGAGCAACGGGCGATCCGTCGTCGTATCGACGTAGCGACGCAAGCGGCCACTGTCGGCGCGCTCGATTGCGGCCAGCAGCTCGTCTTCCGTGGGTAGCTCGACGCCCTCTTTCTCCGGTGCCGTCACCAGCACGACGCGGTTGTTCTCGCGCATCCAGCGCTCCCCCACCGCGTTGACGTCCTCGAGCGTGATCCCCGGCATGAAGCGCTGGTACAGCGCCCACTCGTAGTCGATGCCCGGCGTCGACTCGCCTTCCAGGAAGGCGCGAGTGAACTCCTCCGCGAACTGCGTCGAGTCCTGATCTTCGCGTTCGGTGTAGATGCGCTCGAAGCCACGCATCAGCTGGTTCTTGTCGCGATCCAGCTCCGACTGCGCGAACCCGTATTGGGCGACGCGCTCGAGCTCGCGGAACGCCGCCCCGAGCCCTTCGGCTACCTGCCCGTCCGGAGTGGCGGCGCCGAGCACGAACGCCTCGGAGGTGGGAATGAAGATGCTCTGGCTGGCGCGCGCCCCCAGGTACGGCGGGTTCGGCTGCTGCGCCTGCTCGGTCAGCCGACGGTTGAACATGCGACTGAACAGGCCCTCGACCATGCTGCGGCGATACGACCCGTGATATGCCTGGCGCCGCAGCGGCTGAAGCTGGAAGAACTCGACGATCGAGTTGGTCGCTTCCTTGTCAGTAACGATAGAGAACCGAGTGCCTTCCTGCTCCGGCAACCTCGTGTACTCGCGCTCACGTCCGTCCTCGGCACGCGGCAGGGCGCCGAAGTGCTCCTCGATCTTCGCGGTGATCGCTGCGGTATCCACGTCCCCGACGACGATCACGCCCATCAGGTCGGGGCGATACCAGTCGCGGTAGAAGCGTCGCGCCGCCTCGTACGGGAAATTCTCGAGCACCTCCACCTTGCCAATCGGCAGGCGCTCCGTGTACCTCGAGTCGGCGAACAGCACTGGCAACTGGCGATCGCGAACGCGCGAGCCGGCACCCAACCCCAAACGCCACTCCTCGATGACGACGCCGCGCTCCTTGTCGATCTCCTCATCCTCGAAGGCCACGCTGTGCGCCCAGTCCTCGAGAATCTGGAACGCCGTATCGATGATGTCCTGCCGATCCGTCGGGATCTGCAAGAAGTAGATGGTCTCGTCGAACGACGTCGAGGCGTTGACGTGCGCCCCGAAACGCATGCCGAACGACTCGAGCGCCTTCACCAGATCCATCTTCGGGAAGTGCTCGGTACCGTTGAAGGCCATGTGCTCGACGAAGTGGGCCAGGCCGAGCTGGTCGTCGTCTTCCTGCAACGAACCGACGCGCACCACCAGCCGTAGCTCGGCGCGCTTCTCGGGGTAGCTGTTCTCGCGGATCCAGTAGCGCAGGCCGTTCTCGAGCTCACCGACGGTGATCAACGGGTCGAGCGGCATCGGCGCCTCGAGCGGCGCGGTGGCGGCGCTCGTCGGATCGGCAACCACGGGCGGCGGCGTCAGAGGGATCGGTCCCTGCGCCCATGCCGGCAACGGAATCGAGACGACGAGCAGGGTCAGCGCGGAGAGCATCAAGGTCGAGCGGGTCAGTTTCACGAGCGAGCGTCCTCTGTCGGTTTCGGGGGTGCCTCTGAATTCATATGGGAGCGCACCTATACATGATCGACTACCGGGCACGGGCGGTCTAGTGATTGGACGCGGGGAAGGCGCTTCCCGACGCCGAGCACGGTCGGTTCCGGGGCAATCGACGACCCGGACACCCCGACGTGACCAAGGTCAGACGGGCCTCTGGCGGCGCATGCCAGCGAACGACAGCCAGGCGAGCGCGTAGATCATCAGGCCGACGATGAGGGCGGCGCGGAAGCCGTAATTCACCGACACGACGACGCTGGCCAAGCCACCGATCACGGTGAAAAGACCGTTCATGCCCCAGCCCCACGCCACCGCGGCGCGCGAAAGATCTTGCACGGCGAGCACACCGAGTGGGAACGGCATTCCCATGAAGAACGCCACCGGAAATACCAGCGCTGCCGCCGCGATCAAACGAACGGCGAGCGGCGTCGCCAGCAGCGCCCCGGTCACCGGACCGTGGGCGATCAGGAAGACGATGCCCGCCAGCAGCACGCCGGCGTACGGCCACCACCAGCTCGACGAGTCGGGTGTGATCCGAAGTCGATCGGAAGCCAAGCTGCCGAGCCCCGCTCCGAGCAGGACGGTGAACAGCACCAGCGAGTAGGTGTACAGCGGATAGCCGACGAAGTGCATCAACAGCTGGATCAGCACCAGCTCGACGAGGATGAACCCGGCGCCGAGGCTGGCGAAATACACCAGCGAGGCGCCCCACCCGGGCCACCGCTGCCGGGCAACCGGCGACAGCGCCAGCGGCAGGACGACGAAGACGCCGGCGAACACCAGTGACACGAAACCCGTAACCCAGAGGTGGACCACGTCGAGCGGCACACCGCCGCCCTGATCACGCGCCACGTTGAGGAACCAGGCCACCGCCTCGGGTACGAAGCGCTCACGGTCAGCTCGGAGCTCCCCCCAGCCGCGCCGCAAGAACTTGAAGTATGGCCGGTTGTCGGTGGTTGGAGCGACTCGATAGGGCACCCGCTCGATGATCTCGTCCGGCAACTCGCCGGTGAAGAACTCCGGTGACAGGAACCCGTTCCGTGGGCGGAGCGGGTTCTCCTCGAGCCTGAAGATCTGCATCTCGACGCCTTCGCGCAGGCCGAGGAAGCCGCGCGCCTGGGTCATGTCGTCGCGCGTGAACGGGCTCATCTTGATGAGCACGGTCGGCAACGTGTCGTCGTCCTGCATCGTGCGCGAGGTCACCAGAACGTGGCTGCGGAAATCGTCACGCCCCATCCACTTCCACGCCAGTGCGGCGGTCGCCACGATGCGCGGGAACGTGTGGTGGTTGATCTGCAGGACGCCGTCCTCGGACAGGTGCTCGAAGTAGTCGACGAATGCGTCGGCAGTGAGCAGATACGTCGGGTCCAGCGCGCCGGCGCCAGCGGCGACCGAAGACGACGAGTGGTTGCTGAAGATCTGGATGATGTCGTAGATGCGACCACTGGAGCGAATGAACCCACGCCCCTCGCCGCGCAGACTGTTGACGCGCGGATCGTTGAAGATGCCACCGTTGAAATCGGCGTAGTCGTTCTTGCCCAGATCGACCACGGCGCCGACCATCTCGATCGCGTCAATGTGCCCGGCGCCATACGCCAGCGCGCCCTTCACTTCCTGCCCGGCGGCGCTGCCGATCACGAGCACCTGTTGCTCCGTGTCGCGCTTCATGTAGTGCGCCAGCAGCACCGCGCGCGTCCAGAAGTGGCTCTTGAAAAAGCCCTCGGCATTGGTGCGGACACCGCGATCGAGACGGTGACGGAAGAGCTCCCAGTTGCCATCGAACGGGTACAGGAAGCTGCTCTGGCTGCCGCCGTCGTAGATGATGTTCTTGACGCCGCGGAAGTGGATCACCTCGACCTTCGACACCGGATCCCAGCGGACGTACTCGGCATGGCCCATGGCGCGGGCGTCGGCCAGACCCCGATCGACCTTGTGCTCCACGAACGACAGGTATCCGGGCGACAGCAACGGCACCGCCAACATCACCACCGCGTAGGCAGCGGCGAACGACAGCGAACGACGCGTGCCGGCGAACACGGCGGCTGCGATCGCCAGAAGTCCGGAGACTGCCAGCAACAGCCCGCCCGGCCCCAGCGCCGGAATCAGCGGAATGATCACCACGCAGCCCACTGCCGCGCCCGCCAGATCCCAGAAATACAGCCGCTGAATGATCTCGGCCCAGGCGGAGAAGGCGCGTGCCAGCACCAGTCCGCAGAGCACGAACGGGATGGTGATGACGGCGTACATCAGCAGAAACCAGATGCCCTGCCCGAGCGGATCCGAGGCGATCGCCTCGAAGCGGAACGGGATGGCGTTGAGCGCCGGCCGGATCAGCAGTAAGGAGGCCGCCATGAGCGCCGTCAACCGAGCCAGCTGAACCGACGGGTCAACGCCCGCGGGCAGCGGCCGCAGCGTCGTGTAGATCCCCGCCAGGCCGAACGCGAACACCGCGCCGGTGATGATCATGTACGCCAGATTCGGGTACAGGATCACATCGAAGATGCGCGTCAGCAGCAACTCGACAGCGAGCGTCGAGCCAGCGACCAGACAGATGGCGAGCGGAATTCTGCGCACGTGTCCCGACGGCCAGAGGCGTTACGAGGGAGGGTGTCCGGGATTATCGCATCGGCACTTTCGAGGCGCTAGCGAGCCCGCTGAGACTCAGCCGTGCACTGGCTCCGGGCGCTCGATCGAGTCCAGGATCACCTGGAACCGCGGGTCGTCGCGGATCGGAGCCAGATCACCGTCGTGCTCGATCCAGTCGCGATGCGCGAAGCCGAAGCGCACCGCGTCCTCTAGCCGGGCAAGTGCCGCGTCGGGCTGGCCCGCCTGCGCCAGCAGACAGGCAACCGCGTAGTGCGTCGCGGCGTCGCCGGTGCCCAGCTCCAACGCTCGATCGGCCCAGTCCAGGGATGCCTGACGCTCGCCGAGCTGGAACAAGCAGCGCGCGCCGATGGAATAGGCGCGACCATCGCCGGGCTGCAGCGCCAGGTGTCGCTCGACGCGGCGTACGGCGCGACGCGCACTGGCTACCTCGCGGGTCGGATCCTGGAGATCCCTGTACACCTGACTCAGGAGCGCCGGAGCCTGAAAGTCTTCTGATCGCACCGCGCCGGCAACCTCGAACTCACGTGCGGCAAGCTCCAGCTGCCCGCACGCGAACGCGCTGCGGGCACGCGAGTAACGCGCCTCGAACGAGTCGGGGTCGAGCTTGATTGCGGTCGTGAAGGCCCGGTCGGCCTCGGCGTGACGCTGCGAAAGCGACAATGCGAGGCCGAGTGCTGCGTACCCCTCCGCAAGCGCTGGCCCGACCTCTACGGCGCGTTCCGCCGCCGCGATCGCCTGCTCGAGCGCCTCGCGGCCGCCTCCGGCGTGCATGTACAGGTACGAGCACGCATCGGCCAGGCCGCTGTGGGCCGGGGCGTAGCCGGGATCGTGGGTCACGGCGGCGGCGAACATGTCGCGCGCCTGGGCGATCTCTCGCGCGGTGCTGCGGTAC
Organism: Acidobacteriota bacterium; assembly: GCA_965248695.1. Lineage (GTDB taxonomy): Bacteria > Acidobacteriota > UBA890 > UBA890 > WLXD01 > DASCOT01. The sequence goes on from CBDFKD010000002.1 coordinate 87,384, forward strand.
AGCAGGCTGCGACCTCGGAGATAGTAGTCGTAGGCCTCGAAGTCCGGCGGTCGGGTCGGTTGTGGTCGCACACCCAGAACACCCTGCAACGCTTCGACCACGCTGGCCGATATCTCGTCCTCCAGGGTGAACACGTCCTCAACGTCGCCCTCGAACCGCTGCGACCAGAGATCGGCCTCGTCGGCCACATCGATCAGGCGGGCGGAGATCCGCAGCCGGTCCTTGGCTCGACGCACCGAGCCTTCGAGCACCGTCTCGACCCCGAGACGACGGCCGATATCACGCACATCCCTATTGGCGTCGCGATAGCGGAACGTCGAAGTACGCGAGGCAACGCGCAACTCGGGCACCTCCGAAAGGTCGTTGAGGATTCCCTCGGCGATGCCCTCGGAGAAATGGCGCTGGTCGCCCTCCGGACTCAGATCGACGAACGGCAGCACCGCCACCGACCGACCGCCCCGATCGCTGCGGCGCAACCGTGCCAGCACAGAGGCGACCTCATCGGCCGACTGCGGTCGAGCCTCCGGGTCTTTGGCGAGACAGCTGCCGACGAGATCCGACAGCACCCGTGGAACGAGTGGCCGGCGCGCCGCCAGGTCGCGGGGCGTCTGGGTGGTGATCGAGGCCGCGAGCTCCCGCAGTGTCCCGCCGTGAAAGGGCCTCGCACCCGTCAGCATCTCGTAGAACAGCACTCCGAGTGAGAAGACGTCTGAGCGTTGATCGACGGCCTCGCCGCGCACTTGCTCGGGCGCCATGTAGGCGGGCGTGCCGGCCACTGCCCCATCGTTCGTGGTGAGCTCCTCGAGCGGAGTCTCGTCCAGGTGTGCCTCGACGCTGCGGTCATCCCACACATGTTGCTGCCCGCCGTGATGTACCGCCAGACCGAGATCGAGCAGCTTGACGCGCCCGGCGCGGCTCACCATCACGTGCGCCGCCTTGAGATCGCGATGGATGACGCCGGCCCCATGGGCAGCCGCCAGCCCATCGGCCAGCGGGATGGCGATCTGCAGGAACTCCTGCACCGACATGCCGCGATCGGGAATGACGCGATCGAGGCTCTCGCCCTCCACCAACTCCATGGCCAGGAAGTGGACGCCGTCCACCTCCTCGACCGCATAGATGGTTACGATGTTGGGGTGGTTGATCGCCGCCAGTGCGCGCGCCTCACGCTCGATGGCGTCGACGTCAGCGGCCGACCCGGAGATCTGCGAGGCGAGGAACTTGAGCGCCACCGAGCGTTGCAGTCGAGTGTCCAAAGCTCGGTACACGTCGCCCATCCGCCCCTGACCCAGCTTGCGCTCGATCCGATAGGCGCCTATAAGCTCTCCGATGTCCGGCATGTGCTCCCCCAAGCACGATCGCCGACCCTCTGACCCGGTCCTTCTTCGCCCCTACCGCTCGGCGGCGTCGCAGTAGTCGACGATATCGTCCAGCGTAAAGACAAGGTCGTCGATCACGTCGACGAGGTAGGCTGCGAGGTCCTCGCCGCTCACGTCGTACAGATCTTCGATGACGTAGAGCAAATCCTCGCCCATCACCTGTTCGTCTTCATTGCCCTCGTCTACGAGGGATTCGCCGAGAATCTGGGTCGGGTCGAGCAGCGTGTTGACGTCGTTCTCCAGTCGCGACACGTCGAGGTCGCCGATATCCTCGCCGGAAGTCTCCTCGAGCGCATTGGCGACCGCGTTCCAGCCGTTGGAGACGGTGTTGATGTCGTCGCAGATCTGGGCCTCCGCAGCGGTCGGAAGCAAGGTGCAGACAGCTGTAATAATTGCGAGTCTGCGAAGCATCGTGCGACTCCTTTCTTTGATCGATCTGACGCGCTTGGCTGCAGAATCTCGAGCCCGTATTTTACACCGGTAGCGAACTGCCGCCGGCAGCGCCCGGCTCATGTTTGACGTTGGTACATCGTGAACGACCGCTTCGAATACCGCCGGGTCAGGACCCCTGAAGAGCTCACCCAAGCGTTACAGATACGCCAGGAGGTGTTCACCCAGGAGCAACGAATTCCGGCCAGCCGCGACAACGATGGCCTCGATCCTGACGGGCTCCACCTGCTGGTGTGCGCCGGCGACAGCTCGGTCGCTACCGGCCGCATCTCGCTCGACGGCGACCAGGCAACGCTGGCTCGAATCGCCGTACGATCGACCCACCGAGGCCGCGGCGTAGGGAAGCAGATCGTTCGGATTCTGGAGGCCTGGGCCACGGAAGCTGGCGCACGAACGTTCGTCCTCTACCCCCACGCCCATCTGGAGCGATTCTATGCCCAGCTCGGCTACAACAAAACGGCGGATGCCGGGATGGTGGGCGAGCACCCAGTTATAGAGATGCGCCGGGAGCCTGGCGAAACGAAAACCGGCTAGACACAGACGGATCCCGGAATGGCGCCCCGAACAGGCTGCGGCTATTCTTGGGCCTTGCGGCACAATGAGCAGCGAGCCGAGGTGGCGGAATTGGCAGACGCGCCGGACTCAAAATCCGGTGGGCTTACGCTCGTGAGGGTTCGAGTCCCTCCCTCGGTACTTCAATGATAACAACGGGTTAGCGGCCATCGGACCGGCACACCGATTGTGTCGACGCTCACTCGTTGCACCGTTTCTTGGACCACTTCAGACGCTTCCCGAACGGTCAGAGGTGTGAATGGACAGCCAGCGACGCATGGTCGGCGTCCGCCTTACCGTTGGGTGGTTGCTCTTGGGGGCTTTGGCTAAGGCGGCCGCGCTGCGGCGTTCAGTCGATGACCGCCTCCACCAAGAGCTTGAGCCGCGCGTTCAGGCGCTCGAAGTCGGGGTCGTTGTTGATGTCCACGCGGTGCGCCACCACGACGAGCCCGAGGCTGCGCATGACGATCACCACGCGGGCATCCCAGTTGCCGTCGGCCATGAACGTGTCCGCGGGCGCGTCGGGCCAGGGACGTAGTCCCGTCGTGCCAACGAGACCGTTGAACCACCAGGCGTAGCCGAAGATCCCAGGCCCGACATGAGTGGCGTTGCAGCCGGCGCCGAAGCTCTTCAGCCGCAGGTAGTTGTTGCAGCTCTTGTCGTCGCCCTGTGAGATGCGCTGCGTCCCCGGCACGGCGAGCTGCACGATCGAATCGAACAGCTCCCGCGGCACGATCTGCCGATCGCCCCAGCGGCCTCGGCTGGCCCACAGCCAGCCGACGCGCGCGAAGTCGCGTATGGAGATCAACATCGCGCAGCGCTCGCGGGCGCCCGGCAGCCGGTCCTCGAACTGCAGCTTGCGAGTGCGCCGGCGAAACGACTGGGCGACCGTGCGGCCGTCGAACACCTTGCGCAGGCTGCGGCAGAGCAGGCGAGTCCCGTAGTCGTTGTAGCCCCAGGCACGACCCGGCCGCTCCGGCAGCGCGTAGCCGCTCGTGTTGTTGACGAGTTGCCCGAATGTGATCTCGCTGTCCCGACGAGTCAGCGTGTTCCAGTACGGTCCGATCGGATCGCCAGGACCGCTCAGGAGGTTTTCGTCGATGGCGAACATGAGCAACATGCCGAGCAGCGGCTTGATCGCGGAGGCCCAATCGAGTGGCTCGTCGACCTGCCCCCACGAGTAGGCGACGTAACCGTCGCGCACCACCATTCCGGCGCCTGCGGACATCGCCGCGAACTGTGCCAGCTTGGCGACGTTGAGTCCGAGCGCCTGCGGGGTGCGAGATTCCCAGGAGTCGCCGGCGAAGACGACCGCTCGCGGTTGCGACCCGGCAGGCACCTGGCCGTGGGCCGACGTTGCCAGCGACAGCGACACCAACAGCAGCAGCGTAAGCAGCACGATGCACAGCCCTTTCATGCCAGTCGGTCGACTCGTATCCATGCGGATCCGGTTCGCACGGGAATCGGCGAGCGCGCCGCATGGTGCCCCCCGGAACCACGACGGCTTCGAGTGGAATTTTACACCCGTGGCCGCGTTTATCGTGGTTCGGCTCTACCGTACGAGATCAAAGTACTTGACATAATAAAGTTCATTCCTCATACTCCGCCCGAGTGGAAGCGTCGGCTTGCGGCAATCTGGAGGGGTGACAGGCGTCATCAACCCGGGCCGACGAGTCGGACCGGCGTTCTCGCCCAGCCAGGGGGTCCTCAGGCCATGCAGCAAGCGCTCAGCTCTCTCGAAGACCGGATGGCTCCCGCCGAGGAGATCTTCTTCAGCTGGCTGCTGCGGGTCGCCCTCGCGGCAACGCTGTTCGGGTCCGCGTGGATCGACGACGCGCCCCCACTGGAGCTCGGGGCCTGGATCGTCACGATCTGGGTCGCGGTCCGGGTGGCCACGCAGTTCGTCAACCTTTCGGCCGCAGCGCCGTTCGAGAACGGCGCCATGAATGCGATCTTCGCGCTCGTCGCGATCCTGACGCTCGCTCTGGCGTTCATGACGGTCACTACCCTCGTCGAGACCGTGTCGCGCTCGCTCGTCGCAAGGTGACGGCGGCGGGCTCGCCCCGCCGCGGAATCGTATCGATCCCGGAACCGCCGCGTAGGCGCGCCGGGCCCCCAGTTTACGCGGCGCTGGGCGCCTGCTCGTGGACGCGGTCCAGCCAGGCTACCAGCGTCGGCAGGGCGTTGCTCTCGAGGACCCGAATCACGATCAAGGCCATTGAACTTACACAGTCACAGATTATTATTCTGTAAGTAACTGATAATAAGTTACTTGTGACTAGACTACCCGGACTCAAAATCCGGTGGGCTTACGCTCGTGAGGGTTCGAGTCCCTCCCTCGGTACTTCAGTAGGAACAGGCACTTACGGTCGCTGATCCTAGGCAATGGCTTGGGGCTGGAGGACCGTTGGCACCGTTTTCGGCACCACTCCTGCGCAGGATGCTCGGGCCAATAGTCGGCGGCCTCCGGTCCGGGCGACGTCGCGCCGGTTCGCGGGCTACGCTGCGCTGGGGCACGAGAACGGCGGCCTTCCCCGTATATCGGTGGTGCAGCAGGACACACGCCGCAACGATCTGCACCGCCGAAGGCCCCGCGTGCGCTAGCGAATCGGCCGATTCGCCGTGTTTTCAGCCGGTTACCGAAGAGGAACCCTGCACGCACTGACTCCTTGCCACGTCAACTCCTAATCTTGTTTCAAACATCCGAGGGTCGAAAGATCTTGCTTGCTAGAATCGCTTCTGGATTGATCCCGACGAGGGACCACTCGAGGATGTCCGCGCCAAAGGGTCCTTCCTTGACGTACGGATCGCTCGCGGCAATCGATCGCGCCTCAGTCTCGGACTGACAATAGAGAAGGTAGCCTCCTGGTATTCCTTCAACCCCGGAGAAACCGCCCCCCAATAGGATGCTATTGCTCCGGATCAGGTCGTCAATGAAAACAACGTGCGCCTGATTGACTTCATCGGTCGGAACAGCGTCGCCTCGCAGTAAGACGAGCCAGTAACCCTTTTCACTTTCGCGTTGTTCGGGGAGCGACATTATTCAGGCTCTTCTCCTCTCTTCCGTCTTGCCGAGCGATGGACGTGACCCTTTCACACTTTCTTACACACTTTCTCCGTCACTACACGTTAAGTTATTTTTTATCAGTCACTTACGTCTAGACGAAATAGACTCAAAATCCGGTGGGCTTACGCTCGTGAGGGTTCGAGTCCCTCCCTCGGTACTTGAAAACAAAGGACTTACGCGGCGGCGCGGGTTCGAGTTGTTGTCTCATATCGGCTGATTGTCCCTATTCTGTCCCTGTCACGGGCCTCGGGCCTTCCACTGGGTGTCCCATGCGGGGTCGTAAAGGCCGTTGGCGCCGCCAGCGTAGCCGTGCGGCAAGCGGTTCACTGTGATGGCCCCGATGTCCCGTGCTGCATCGAAGCCGCCATCTGCCGAGGTGCGCACGAAGCCGCAGCTGCCGCTCAACAAGGCACTCGGCTTGGCAAGCAAGCTTGCCGAGGCTCCGCTTGCGTGAGCACTCATCCCTCTAATTGGAAGAGTCGGTTGGCTCCGTGGAGGATGGGATCATCGGCTTGTCGAGGTTGACGCGACAGTCAATCCATCCTTCGATCTTCTCGTCGCGCGAGTCCATGCCGTAGAAGGGTACTGTCAACTTGATCCAAACTGGTTGAGGAGGAAGGTCATGAAGAGCAGGGACCGTGAGCTCGGGGTGGATCGTGAGATCACACGACGCGACTTCCTTGACGGTGCCAGCGTAGCAATCGGCGGGGCGATGTTGTCTTCTCATGGGGCAGCTAGCGCCGAAGTAGCACAGGTGACTCAAGGCGGCATTCGAGCCGGTGTGGATACCATTTCTGAGGAGAAACAAACTGCTATCGACTGGATAGAAGACAACGAGAAAATGCTCTCGGACTTCGACAAGAGGATCTGGCGCTACGCTGAACCCGCGTTGAGAGAGTACAAATCAGCTAGAGCGTACGTCGAGTTGCTTCGAAGTCAGGGCTTCAATGTGGAGGAGGGAACCGGAGGCATGCCAACGGCCTTCTTGGCCACTTATGGCGGGGGCAAACCGGTGCTCGCGTCCTTCGCCGAATACGATGCGGTGCCCGGGAGCAACCAGGCGGCCGTGCCATATGAGAAGTTGAGGGACGAACGTCTTCATCCATACGCGCCTGGGCACACCGACCCTCACTCAGCTCTCGGCGTCACGGCGCTGGCTGGCGTCCTCGGGGTCAAAGCGGCCATGGAGAAGCACGGGCTGCGCGGCACCATCAAGTTCTTCGGCGAGCCCGGCGAGAAGATCTGCGTCTCGAAGCCTTACCACGCCGCCAAGGGATACTACGACGGCATCGACGCCAGCATCCTGTTTCACCCCAGGAGCGTGAACCGGGTGCTCTGGGAGACCCAATGGGGGTCCTACTGGAACGTGGCGTTCACCTTTGAGGCCGACGAGCCCGAGAAGTGGTTCTCGCCGGCGGGGAGAGTGGGAGGGCCCTCTGTGCCAATGTGGTACAGGCCGAACCCCGGGGCCCTCGACGCGGTCACCATGATGTACACCATGACGAAGTACACCAAAGAGGCCATACACCCCAGGACTGCCGGCTGGACGATAACCGAGTACATCTCGATAGGGGGGCAGAGCACCACGGCCCCCCCCCTGATAAGCGAGATAACCTACGCCTTCAGATCCCCAACCCTCGAGATGCAGGAGAGGACGCATGAGTTCCTCCGCAGAAACGCCAAGGCTGTGGCGGAGGCGACCGGATGCAGGGTCACCGAGCGCATCGTTACCAAGACCCGCGTAGGTTTGTTCAACCAGACCATGGCGGAGCTAGTGCACAGAAACCTCCGGTTGATCGGCCCTGCAGTGTACGGTGATCAGGCCAGGGAGTTCGGGAGGCAAATCCAGCGCAACCTCGGGCTGGAGCCGATGGAGGATCCTTTCACGGACAACTGCCAGAGGCTGATGACGCTGGAGGAGGGCGAGGAGATGCAGCGGAGAGCTCTGCCCGGGTGGGTAGAGAACTACGGGTCGGACGACCACGTCGAGTACACGTGGCACGCCCCCTCGGTCCGCCTTGAGGCGGCGAAGGCCGTTCTGAGGCCTGCCGAGGGCTTCCGATACCCGCGCTGGGCGCGGCTGGCGATGACCGGTGAGCCGAGCACGATAGATCCCATGATCCTCGCCGGAGGCAAGACAATGGCCACCAGTTTCGTCGAGCTGCTTTCGGAGCCCGGGTTGCTGAAAGGGGCCTGGGAAGAGTTCAACGACCGGACGGGGGGCGGCATAGGCGGCTCCAAGTGGGTCGCACCCCTGCTACCCCCAGACCTGGATCCTCCCATAGACATGAGGTGGCCGGAGTACATCAAGACGGAGCGCGGAGAGGAGTGGTGGATACCCACACCGAGAAAAGAGTGAATTCTCGGGACACCTGGCCAGGGTCCGTGAAGACGGGAGGTTCAGAATGATGATGAACCGCAGAATGCTCCTTGCGGCAACGATGGCGGCCATGGGAATGAGGCACAGCGCGTTCGGATCGGATCCGAAGTCGCAGGGCTACTTCGTACCAGCGGAGGGGTCGCCCCACACCCGCACCTGGATGTGCTGGCCGTCGGATCCATCGGTCTACAGCTCCAAACGGCGATGGAAAGCGCGATCTCTCGCAGAGCATCGTAGCTATTTCGAAAGCGTTCAAGAAACGATCGGCAGACTCGCGGCGGCGATCGCCGAGCACGAGCCCGTCACCTTACTCGCGGAGAAGAAGCATCACGCACTGGCCTCGAAATTGTGCGGGCCCAAGGTCCAGCTGCTCGACATCCCGACGGACGATATCTGGGCGCGGGATTCCGGTCCCGTGTTCCTCCGGAACGGTAAAGGCGGTATCGCGATACTCGATCTCAATTACAACGGTTGGGGCGCCAAGACACCGCGGATTCAAAAAGACAGCCGTATTTCCGCGGCCATCGCCGAGAATTTGGGCTGTCCGTACTTTAAGGCAGACATCGTCGGCGAGGGAGGTGCGGTCGAGTTCGACGGCGAAGGCACGATCATTCTGAACGAGAGCTCCTGGGTCAACGACAATCGCAATCCGGGAAAAACGCGCGACGAAATCGAGGCCGCCCTCAAAGCGGGCCTCGGTGTGGAGACGGTGATCTGGCTCCCCGGGGTGCGCGGGGGCGTCACGGACGATCACATCGACGGCTCGCTCCGGATCGTGCGCCCCGGCGTTTTGATAATGGGGGGTCGTATCGGCGGCACGTCGGAACGGGGACGTGCCCGTGCCGAGGCGAAGAAGATCCTGTCGAAGACGAAGGACGCGAGGGGTCGATCCTTCGAGATCACCCACATTCCGAGCGCCGTGGACGTCCGATCGACTGAGGAGTACTTCTTCACCGGATACGCTAACTACTACGTCGGCAACGGTGCCGTCTTTACGCCTTCATTCGGCGATGCCAAAGCCGACGCATACGCCGTCGAGACGCTCGGTCGCCTGTTTCCCGAACGACGTATCGTTTCTTTGGACGTCGATCGAATCTACGAGAACGGCGGGGGCATCCACTGCGTGACGCAACAGCAGCCGGCCGCGTAGCAGGAGCTCAGCCCGAACGCTCGAAGAGACAGCCGTGTTGCTTCCCTGAACTGTGAAAGTCAAGAGTTGATCTGACAGACACCGCTGGTCGCGCATCCTTCGCCTCTAACGCCGGGCCCTTAGGGCCCCCGCTCCGTTCACTGACTCGCCCCGACTCGCCGCCGTTCGGTGCTCCCCACCTCTCGTGAAGTGAAAACGACGTCCGACGCGCACCTCGGAGCGACCCCGTCAGCACGCAGTTACGCCGTCATGCCCGATGGCGATCTTTTCGTCATGATCCGGCCTGCCGCGACGACGGAGCGGAGGGTCAACGTCGCGCTCAACGGATCGGTGCGTGAAGCGCGGGTGCAAAGCCGGTCGCTGCTCTGGATTTCATGGAAGGACATGTCCTTGACAGGAGCGGAGCGGCATCTAGGATCGACAGGAACTTCAGAATGATTTGAACACCTGTTGAAAGAGTGTCTTGGACGGCTAGGAACCAGGAACGGCCCGAACCATGCCACACTCGAAAACCGCACTACCGACGACGAACTGGCTCTTGCAGGCCGCGTTGGTGATGTCCGTATTTATTGCCGTGATCTTCATCCCCGCGGCGCTCGCTGCGCAGGACAGCGACGCCGATCAGGAGGCGATGGCCTCGTGGGTGGCACTCGACGTTACTACGGGGTATGAGACTCGTGTCGCGTCAGATCTGGCTGCGGGTATGTCCGGGTGGACGGTCGACCAGTGGGGGAACCTCGTGAAGCGGGTGGGTTCCGGGTCCCCGCGGCGCGTCGTCGCCTGCGCGCTGGACCGTCCCGGTTACGCGGTGACTCAGATCACCGACGACGGATACCTCCGGGTCCATCGCATTGGGAGTCGAGGAGGCTCGCGCCACCCCCTGTGGGACCAGGCGTTCGAGGCCCAGCAGGTTCGAATCCTCACCGAGCAGGGTCCAGTCGCTGGAGTCGTTGCTCGGAGCAACGGCCACTTCGCACGGCAACACCGGGACGAGACCTGGGTTGTCCGCGCCGACGACCTCTGGGTGGATGTTGGTGCGGAGTCTGCCGACGGCGTTGCGGAGCTCGGGATCGGTCTCTTGGACCCCGTTTCCAGACACCTGCCCCCGTGGACCATCTCTGGAGCGGTGGCTGGTCCGGACTCCGGACGCCGCGTGGGCTGTGCCGCGGTGGCGGCACTGGCCGAGATCGCTGAGCGCGGTGACGCCGCCGGGGGAGAAACCCACTTTGTCCTGAGTTCCCAGGAGGTGTTCGGTTGGGTGGGACTGTCTTCATTGATCGCCCGCGGCGGGCAATTCGATGGATTGATCCTGGTGGCCCCCGGCCAGTCCTCTCGCGTCGTTCAAGAACGCCCTGCCAGATCTCTCGGTCGGGCTGGGGAGGTTCTCTCCGCCAGGGGTCTGTCCTCGTTGACCTGGATCGCTCCGGAGGTCGGCTCGCCCGGCTCCCACATGGAAACGATCCGCGTCGAAGAGGCCCTCGCGGTGCTGTCGGCGACCGCAGCGGCTGCCGGCATGAGCCTCCCGACCGGCTTTTCGTGGGTTCCCGCGCCCGCACCAGCGCCCCTCCGCACAGGTCACATGGACGTCTCACTGACGCGAATCGCTTCTGTCCTGGAGGCGCTGATTGAGCTTCATGGCGTCTCGGGCCACGAGTGGTCGGTACGACGTTTCGTGCTCGAATCGCTCCCGGAATGGGCCCGGGATCGGGCCGTCGTGGACGACATCGGCAACATTATGGTTGCGGTGGGACCGGAACGAGACACGACAGTCTTCATGGCGCACATGGACGAAGTGGGTTACGAGGTCGGATCCATCGCACCGGACGGTATCGTCACACTGGCCCGCAAGGGCGGCGCAACATCGTCGGCCTGGGAGGGCCAAACCGCACTCGTCCACTTCGATCCTGCCGGAGCGCCAAGCACGCGTACGGGGGATGGGACCGACATCGATCCCCGCTGGAAAGCCGCGTCTCTTTCGGCATCGGCGCCCGAGCCGCTCCGGGGTGTCTTCCTGTCACGGCACGAGGCGGACGAAAGGACCCCGGGCACGCTGACGGCCTGGTTCGGCCTCAACGGCGCGGCGCTCATGGAGCGCGGCGTGCGGGTCGGCGCCATGGTGACGAGTCACAAAGAAGGCCTGCGCATGGGACCGACCCGGTTCACCGGGCGTGGTCTGGACGACCGGGCCGGCACTACCGCCATGATTCTTGCTGTAAACGACCTGAACCCCGATCAGCTTCAGAGTCAGGTGATATTCGCATGGTCGGTGCACGAGGAAGGGGCGGCGTTCGGACGGGGGTTCGGTTCGCCGCCGTACCGCTTCACGCCGAGCCCGATCCAGTCGGTAGGCCTGCAAGGCGCCCACGCCATGGCTCGTCGTTTCGCGGCGACCACACGCAGGATCTATTCAGTAGACACGTTCGTGACGTCGGACACCCCCCTGGAGTCGCCCCACTTCGCGTACGCGCCCCTCGGAAACGGTCCCGTATTGAAGGCAATCCATGGCGCCTCAATTTCTCCGGATCGCGAACGTGCGCGGGTGAAACGCATCGCTGCCGCCGCGGGCATCCCTCTCCAAATGGCCCTCGTTCAAGGCAGTACCGACGGGACTCGGTTCACTTTCTGGGGTGCACCGAACCAGGGACTCTCCTGGCCCGGCCGATACAGTCACTCCCCGGGCGAGACGCTGGACCTACGGGACCTGACCCTCCTCGCCGAACTGATCGCCGCAGTAGCCACCGAACCGTAACGGCTCTCACTGCGAAAGCCGAGGCGTTGAAGAATAGGAAGAATAAGAGGCCCGTTCTAGTTGATATTGGCAACCGCTGGCAAGCGGTTCACTGTGATGGCCTCGATGACCTGCCCCAAGTGTTTGGGCCACTTCGTAACTCATAGAATCGGTACTGGCAAGAGATTGTTGGAGCTGGCGAAGCGGAGCGTAGCCGGCTGCAACAACGTCGCTTCGGGTGCAGGCGGTCGATAGCCCAACGAGCTATGGGGCCGCACCTGGTTGTACTGGCGGCGCCAGCGGTGCACCAAGTGACCTGACCCCGCGGTTAGTACCATGTCTTATCTCAGTAACTCGGTGCTGACAAGAGGTTGTTGAGGCCGGCGAAGCGGAGCGCAGCCGGCTTCAACAACGTCGCTTCGGGTGCGGGCGGCCGATAGCTCAGCGAGCTGTGCGGTCGCATGCGGTTGTAGTGCTGACGCCATCTCTCGATCAGAACCTTTGCCTCCTTGAGCGTGTAGAAGATCTCTCCATCCAGCAGCTCGTCGCGTAGCTTGCCGTTGAAGCTCTCCACGTAACCGTTCTCCCACGGCGAGCCCGGCTCGATGAACAGCGTCCCCACGCCCAACCGGCCCAGCCAGTCGCGAACCGCCTCGGCGGTGAACTCTGGTCCGTTATCCGACCGGATGTGCTCAGGTATGCCCCGGTGTACGAACAACCTCCCGAGCTGCTCCAGCACGTCCTCAGAGTTGAGCTTCCGTGCTACATGGATCGCCAGGCTTTCTCGTGTGTACTCATCGACGATCGTCAGCAGCCTCATAGCCCGACCGTCGTGCGTCCGGTGGTGCAGGAAGTCATACGCCCAGACATGATCCCGGTGCTGTGGGCGCAGCCGGATGCAGGAGCCATCGCTCAGCCACAGCCGTGCTCGTTTGGGCTGTTTTCTCGGTACTTTCAGCCCTTCGCGCCGCCAGATACGCTGCACTCGTTTGTGGTTCACGGACCAGCCCTCCATGCGCAGCAACGCTGTCACCCTCCGATATCCGTAGCGCCCGTACTGTCGGGCTAAATCCACGATCCGCTCCGTCAAAATCTGCTCCTGTTGCGGCTCTCTTGGCACGTACCGGTGTGTCGTGCGTGGTTGTTTCAGTACCCGACACGCCTGACCTGACCCCGCGGTTAGTACCATGTCTTATCTCAGTAACTCGGTGCTGACAAGAGGTTGTTGAGGCCGGCGAAGCGGAGCGCAGCCGGCTTCAACAACGTCGCTTCGGGTGCGGGCGGCCGATAGCTCAGCGAGCTGTGCGGTCGCATGCGGTTGTAGTGCTGACGCCATCTCTCGATCAGAACCTTTGCCTCCTTGAGCGTGTAGAAGATCTCTCCATCCAGCAGCTCGTCGCGTAGCTTGCCGTTGAAGCTCTCCACGTAACCGTTCTCCCACGGCGAGCCCGGCTCGATGAACAGCGTCCCCACGCCCAACCGGCCCAGCCAGTCGCGAACCGCCTCGGCGGTGAACTCTGGTCCGTTATCCGACCGGATGTGCTCAGGTATGCCCCGGTGTACGAACAACCTCCCGAGCTGCTCCAGCACGTCCTCAGAGTTGAGCTTCCGTGCTACATGGATCGCCAGGCTTTCTCGTGTGTACTCATCGACGATCGTCAGCAGCCTCATAGCCCGACCGTCGTGCGTCCGGTGGTGCAGGAAGTCATACGCCCAGACATGATCCCGGTGCTGTGGGCGCAGCCGGATGCAGGAGCCATCGCTCAGCCACAGCCGTGCTCGTTTGGGCTGTTTTCTCGGTACTTTCAGCCCTTCGCGCCGCCAGATACGCTGCACTCGTTTGTGGTTCACGGACCAGCCCTCCATGCGCAGCAACGCTGTCACCCTCCGATATCCGTAGCGCCCGTACTGTCGGGCTAAATCCACGATCCGCTCCGTCAAAATCTGCTCCTGTTGCGGCTCTCTTGGCACGTACCGGTGTGTCGTGCGTGGTTGTTTCAGTACCCGACACGCCTGACCTGACCCCGCGGTTAGTACCATGTCTTATCTCAGTAACTCGGTGCTGACAAGAGGTTGTTGAGGCCGGCGAAGCGGAGCGCAGCCGGCTTCAACAACGTCGCTTCGGGTGCGGGCGGCCGATAGCTCAGCGAGCTGTGCGGTCGCATGCGGTTGTAGTGCTGACGCCATCTCTCGATCAGAACCTTTGCCTCCTTGAGCGTGTAGAAGATCTCTCCATCCAGCAGCTCGTCGCGTAGCTTGCCGTTGAAGCTCTCCACGTAACCGTTCTCCCACGGCGAGCCCGGCTCGATGAACAGCGTCCCCACGCCCAACCGGCCCAGCCAGTCGCGAACCGCCTCGGCGGTGAACTCTGGTCCGTTATCCGACCGGATGTGCTCAGGTATGCCCCGGTGTACGAACAACCTCCCGAGCTGCTCCAGCACGTCCTCAGAGTTGAGCTTCCGTGCTACATGGATCGCCAGGCTTTCTCGTGTGTACTCATCGACGATCGTCAGCAGCCTCATAGCCCGACCGTCGTGCGTCCGGTGGTGCAGGAAGTCATACGCCCAGACATGATCCCGGTGCTGTGGGCGCAGCCGGATGCAGGAGCCATCGCTCAGCCACAGCCGTGCTCGTTTGGGCTGTTTTCTCGGTACTTTCAGCCCTTCGCGCCGCCAGATACGCTGCACTCGTTTGTGGTTCACGGACCAGCCCTCCATGCGCAGCAACGCTGTCACCCTCCGATATCCGTAGCGCCCGTACTGTCGGGCTAAATCCACGATCCGCTCCGTCAAAATCTGCTCCTGTTGCGGCTCTCTTGGCACGTACCGGTGTGTCGTGCGTGGTTGTTTCAGTACCCGACACGCCCGCCTCTCCGAGACGCCCAGCCGCCCCCGTACATGTGCCACCGCCTCTCGCCGCCGAGCTGGGCTCAGAAGTTTCCCTCCGCCACTTCCTTCAGGATCGACAGGTCGAGTTCCTTTTCCGCCACCAGCCTCTTGAGCCGGGCATTCTCCTTCTCCAGTTGCTTGAGCTTTCTGGCCTGGTTGAGCTTCAGTCCGCCGTACTCTCGCCGCCACCGGTAGTAGGTGTGCTCGGTGATTGCTAGCTTGCGGCAGGCATCCTTGACCGTCGCCCCTCGAGCCAGCTCCACCTCAGCCTCCCGGAGCTTGCGTACGATCTGCTCGGCGCTGTGCCTCTTACTCGGCATTCTGACCTCCCGTTCTTGACCCAGATCGTGAGATTACATCCGGATCCGTTTTCGGGGGTCAGGTCACGCCCGCCTCTCCGAGACGCCCAGCCGCCCCCGTACATGTGCCACCGCCTCTCGCCGCCGAGCTGGGCTCAGAAGTTTCCCTCCGCCACTTCCTTCAGGATCGACAGGTCGAGTTCCTTTTCCGCCACCAGCCTCTTGAGCCGGGCATTCTCCTTCTCCAGTTGCTTGAGCTTTCTGGCCTGGTTGAGCTTCAGTCCGCCGTACTCTCGCCGCCACCGGTAGTAGGTGTGCTCGGTGATTGCTAGCTTGCGGCAGGCATCCTTGACCGTCGCCCCTCGAGCCAGCTCCACCTCAGCCTCCCGGAGCTTGCGTACGATCTGCTCGGCGCTGTGCCTCTTACTCGGCATTCTGACCTCCCGTTCTTGACCCAGATCGTGAGATTACATCCGGATCCGTTTTCGGGGGTCAGGTCACAGCCTCCCGGAGCTTGCGTACGATCTGCTCGGCGCTGTGCCTCTTACTCGGCATTCTGACCTCCCGTTCTTGACCCAGATCGTGAGATTACATCCGGATCCGTTTTCGGGGGTCAGGTCATCGATGACCTGCCCCAAGTGTTTGGGCCACTTCGTAACTCATAGAATCGGTACTGGCAAGAGATTGTTGGAGCTGGCGAAGCGGAGCGTAGCCGGCTGCAACAACGTCGCTTCGGGTGCAGGCGGTCGATAGCCCAACGAGCTATGGGGCCGCACCTGGTTGTACTGGCGGCGCCAGCGGTGCACCAAGCACTGCGCCTCCTTGAGCGTGTAGAAGATCTCGCCGTTCAGCAGCTCGTCTCGGAGCTTGCCGTTGAAGCTCTCCACATAGCCGTTTTCCCATGGCGATCCGGGCTCAATGAACAGCGTCTTCACACCGATTCGCTCGAGCCATTCACGCACTGCCCGAGAAGTGAACTCCGGTCCGTTGTCGGAGCGGATGTGATCGGCAACACCCCGGTTCACGAACAGCTCAGCGAGTCGCTCCAGCACGTTCTCGGAGTTGAGCCTGCGTGCTACATCGATTGCCAAGCACTCTCTCGTGTACTCATCCACGATCGTCAGTAGACGAAACGCTCGCCCGTCGTGAGTTCGTTCGTGCACGAAGTCATAGGCCCAGACGTGATCTTTCCTCTCCGGCCGCAGCCGCACGCACGATCCATCATTGCGCCACCAGCGTCCGCGCTTGGGCTGCTTTTTCGGTACCTTCAGCCCCTCACGACGCCATAACCGTTCGACCCTCTTGTGATTCACTCGCCACCCCTCACGTACCAACAGCGCCGTGATCCGCCGGTACCCATAGCGCCCGTACTGCGTCGCCAGCTGGGTCATCCGCTCCACCAGTGCCTTCTCCTCCTGCGGCACCTTGGGCCGATACTGTGGAGTTACCCCGTTTCGGTGGACAGTTGAACGCTTGGATTTGAGGCCGTAGTCGTAGTGCTGTGGGAACTCGTGGGAGCCGCAGAGCGGCTTCCAAGTGGCGGTGCGGATCGCGGCGCGATCTGCATGGGTACGGCAGTTTCCACAGCCGGTGACGGGGTCTCGGAGTAGCTCCTCTCGTAGGCGATTGGGGATTGGTTTCCGAGCGCCGAGTGGCGCCGTCGTGGGTTGTAGAACCCCTCGATGAACTCGAACACGGCCATGCGGGCTTCGACCTGGCTCTTGAAGCTCTGCCGCCATAGCAGCTCCGTCTCTAGCGTCGCGAAGAAGCTCTCGGCCATGGCGTTGTCGTAGCAGTCGCGAGCTGATCCGGTCGAGGGACGTACACCGAGCTGCTTGCAGCGGTGGCCGAAGGCGATCGAGGTGTATTGCGTGCCCTGATCAGAGTGGTGGATCACGCTCTCAGGTCGGCGTTGCCAGATCGCCATGTTGAGCGCCTCAAGCACCAGTTCGGTACGCAGGTGGTTGGCCATCGACCAGCCCACCACCCGCCGGCTGAAGGCATCCATCACCACCGCCAGGTACAAGAACCCCGACCACGTAGAGACGTACGTGATGTCGGCAACCCACAGGCGATCGGGTGCACCGACCGCGAAGTCACGTTTCACCAGATCGGGCACCGGCTGCGCGTCAGTACCGCGGCGCGTCGTGCGCAGCCGACGGCGGCGGCTGACACCCTCCAGCCCCGCCTGGCTCATCAGCCGTGCCACGCGTTTGCGCCCCACCCGAACGCCGTCGGCGGCCAGTTCCGCGTGTACCCGAGGCACGCCATAGGTCGCACGGCTAAGTCGATGGATCGTCTCGATCTGCTCACGCAGCTGTGCATCCTGTCGTGCTCGCATACTGCTAGGGCGTTGTCGCCACGCGTAGTAGCCGCTGGTGGAGACCTCCAGCACTCGGCACATCGTGGCGATCGGATAGCAGGCCTGGTGAGCTCTCACGAACCCGAAGACTTCTTGGGTACTGCGCCGGTCTCCCGAGCGAACCAGGCCGCGGCTTTTGCCAGGATCTCCCGCTCCGTCTTCAACTGGCGGTTTTCCCGGCGTAGCCGCCGTAGTTCTTCCTTGTCCTGGCTACTCAGGCCAGCCGCGCTAAGCCCGTCATCTCGATCCGCCTGCTTGATCCATGTACGGATCGTCCAGTACGAGGGCTCGAACTCCTCGGCGAGCTCCTGCACGCTGCGTCCTGCCCGCGCTAGCTCGACGATCTGCCGACGAAACTCCGGCGGATAAGGCGGTCGTGTTCTTCGCATCGCAGACTCCTTTGGCGTTAGCCATAAGGTGTCCACGGAAGCGGGTCAACTCCAACTGCTGCGTCGAGCGCACCTGGCCCAGTACTCTGCAGGCTCGCCTCTCGGACACACCCAACGACTGCTGTGCGTGGTGCACTGCCCGGCTCCGTCGTGCCGGGCTCAGAAGTTTCCCGACGAAACCTCTTTGAGGATGGCGTTGTCGAGCATCGTCTCCGCCAGCAACTTCTTGAGCCGGCCGTTTTCCCGCTCCAGCTCCTTGAGTCGCCGTGCCTGATCCACCCTCAGTCCACCGTACTCCTTGCGCCACCGGTAATACGTGTTCTCGCTGATTCCCAGCTTGCGGCATGCCTCCGGTGTCTTGGCCCCTTTCGCTAGCTCGATCTCTGCCTCCCTGAGCTTGGCGATGATCTGCTCTACAGTGTACCGCTTCCGCGCCATTCTTCCCCCTTCCCGAGCCATCCTGAGAGCCTCAAATCCTAACTCTCAGACTGGCCCGATTATTGGGGGGCAGGTCACGTAGGTCTCCGACAGGTTTGTGGTTGGCCCCCAATCCGTTTGTTCAGTCCATGCTCGGCTATGTGCGTGTTCGTGTGATCCGGGGTGGCTGCCACGAAGACCGGTAAGCGCTGGTGGGTAATACGATGGTTGGAGTGCAGCCATAACCGCTTGACTGGCACCTTCAACCTGAAACATGGAAGTCCCAGCCGCCACTAGAGAGCCATTGATAAAGTCTCTTCTCGTAATATTGCTCAACTGGCTAACTCCTAGTTGGGCTTTCGTGGACCGATTGAGTTATTTGCAAATGTTGTGGATCGGTGGATTTGTTCAGGCGGCGTCTTCGCTAGCGATCAGGTGAACTCCATCGACGAATGTGGCGCCCTCGAGTACGAGGGCAGTGAGGTGAGGAGCGTTGATGCGGCGCCATCGTTGCTGTGCCATCTCCAGGAGCTTGAATGCCATCGTCAGCGCCTTGGTGCGTGAGCCGGCGCCCTTGGTGACGCGTTGTCTCAGGCGTACGGTGGCGAACGCCGACTCGATCGGGTTGGCCGTGCGCAGATGAACCCAGTGGTCGGCGGGGAAGTCGTAGAACGTCAGCAGCTTGTCGGAGTCGCGTTGCAACGACGCCACGGCCTTGGAGTACTTGGCGCCGTAGTCGGCTGCGAACCGCGCCATGCCCTCCTGAGCATCCTCGCGCGTTGGCGCACCGATGATCTCGTGCAGCGCGCGCTTGGCTTTGGCCTGCAGCCGCCTCGGTAGCTTGTCGAGCACGTTGCCAAGCCGATGCACCCAGCATCGTTGCTCTCGAGTCTGGGGCCATACATCCCGCACCGCCGCCCAGAACCCCAGCGCCCCATCACCCACTGCCACGAGCGGCGCCCGCATGCCTCGACGCTTCAGCTCCCGGAGCACGAACGCCCAGCTCTCGGTGCTCTCTCGATACCCGTCCTCGACCGCGATGAGCTCCTTGGTTCCGTCCGGCAAAACGCCCAGGATCACCAGCGTGCACAGCCGATCATCCTCGAGTCGAATGTTGAAGTGCACACCGTCCGCCCACACGTATACGTACTGCTTGGTGGACAGATCCAGCTTCCGGAATGCCTCGTACTCCGTGCTCCAGGCGTTCGTCAGCCGGCAGATCGCCGATGCCGACAGCCCGCTGGCTTCCTGTCCCAGTAAGATCGGCAGCGCCTCCTTGAAGTCGCCCGTCGACAGGCCCCGCAGGTACAGCACCGGCAGCACCTCCGCCACCTTCGGCGAGCGCCGCATGTAGGGCGGCAGGATCCGACTGCTGAACCGCTGCCTCA
Source organism: Acidobacteriota bacterium (assembly GCA_965248695.1). Lineage (GTDB taxonomy): Bacteria > Acidobacteriota > UBA890 > UBA890 > WLXD01 > DASCOT01. The sequence continues at coordinate 106,833 of CBDFKD010000002.1, forward strand.
GTCCCTGCTCGTCGAGCCGCTTGTCGTTGACCCGTGGCGCGGCTACTTGCACCGTCCCGCACCCCAACGTGATCTTGCGTGCGCGAGCCCGACCGTTGCGTACCACTTGCCGACGGCCGGCTTCATCCAGTTGCCCGGCGTGGCTCTGGATATACTCCTGAACCTCCCACTCCAGTGCTGTTGCCAGCATCTGCAGCGCGCCCTGCCGGGCGAGCTCATCGACGTCCAGTGTCAGCTGTCCTTCCTCCGCGTCCGATCCACCGATAATCTTGAGCACGGGTGGCGTCTCCTTCCCGGCCTCCACAGCCGGCTGCTGGTTGTTGATGATCCCAGCGAAGGTTACGCCGCCTTTCTTTTTCCTCCCATCCACAACTTCCGGTTATATCTCTTCGACGGCGACGGCATCCCTCTACCTGTTAGTACGCCAGGGCGCGGAAAGCGGTTTGCCGACCTGCTAAGGTGCTGGCCCTCTACTGTCCACGGGCGCGCAGCTCGGCAGGCCGGAGACCACGATGAGGCAAGTGCTGGACCGTGCCGTGCTCCGTCGGTGCGCTGACCTGCTCCTGCCGACGGAGCTGTCGGCTCTGGAGCTGGACGCCGCGGTGGACGCGTTCTTGCGATGGGTACGCGGCTATCGTGCGGATGCCGATATGGATCACGGCTACGGCTTCACCCGCCTACGTGAGACCGACGCATCGCCCGCGGGCGGCTACGCCCGAGATCTCGAGGCGCTCGATGCCACGGCTCGGCGTGACCACGGCGGTGCCCTCGTGTCGCTCGACGATGAGACCTTGCTAGACCTCTTGAGCACAGCGATCGAGAGCGCCGTGCCGGAAGACGGCGGGATGTCGACACGGCCCGACGCCGGACACGTCGTCGTGGGGCTGATGACGCATTTCTTCCGCAGTCCCGAGGCGGCGGATCGATGCTACGGAGTTCACATCCGCAGGGAGATCTGCCGCGGCCTGTTCACCGATCTCGATGGCCTCGAGCCACGGGCGAACGACTGATGCGCGTGGTGCAGGCCGACGTTTGCGTTATCGGCGGTGGCATTACCGGTGCGATGACAGCGGCGAAGTTGAGCCAGGAGACCGACGCCACGATCACCGTCGTTGAAGCCGGTTCGAAGCTGTTCGACCTCGAGAACCGGTTCGAGTATCGCCAGCGCAGCCTCGCCTACGGAGAGAACGCGTGGCCCGGCGACCACATTCCCGATCAGGCCGGCGAAGGCGTGATCTCGCGCACGATGGCCGTGGGCGGCTCGGCGCTGCACTGGGGCGGCGTGGTGCCGCGATTCTCGCGTGAGGACTTCGACGTCCGATCGCGCTACGGGGTCGGCTACGACTGGCCGATCAGCTTCGCTGACCTGGAGCCGTTCTACTGCGAGGGTGAGCGCCTGATGGGCGTGGCAGGCGAGCAAGGCAGCGCCGGTGAGGATCCGCGCTCGGAGCCCTACCCGATGCCGCCGCACCCGCTGAACTCCAACCTGCGGATCTACCGCGACTGGGCGGCTGCTGCTGAGATCCCCTTTTGGACCATGCCAGCGGCGAAGAACACCGAGCCGTACGACGGGCGCATGATCTGCCAGCGCTGCGATACCTGCATCATCTGCCCGACCGGAGCCAAGTACTCGCCCGACTTCACGTTCAAGCGATTGCTCGACGACGGCGCCATTGATCTGGTGCCACGCACGCTTGTCCGCCGACTCGACGTGGACACCGACAGCACACGCATCACGCAGGCGCGAGGGGTCGACCGGGACAGCGGCGAAGAGCTGCGATTCGAGGCCGATGTGTTCGTGCTGGCGGCCGGCTACGCCTGGTCGCCACACCTGTTGCTGCTGTCGGCCAGCTCCAGATTTCCCGATGGTCTGGCCAACAGCTCCGGGTTACTGGGTCGACATATGGCAGGGCATCGTCCGGTAAGCGCGATGATCGAGATTCCGCATCGGGTCTACCCGGGTGTGAACGGCTTCAACACCCTGCTCAGCCGCATGTTCATGCGGCCGCCGCTGGACGAGCCGTATGTGCGCCACGATCTGCGCATCTTCGAATCAACCTACCGACGCCAGCCGCGCCTGCGCGATGACGCCGGCCGTTTGCTGATCGGCGACGCCGTAATGCGGGACTGGCGAGCGCGCACCCAGGTCGGCACGGCGCGCCTACGCGCCTACTACGACGTGATCCCCTCGCCCGATAGTCGTCTGCAACTCGATCCGAGCAACACCAATGCCTGGGGCGATCCGATGCCCCGCATCGAGATGGCAGATCACGACGACACCGTCAGGTTGCGTCAACACACGCAGGCACAGATCCACGAAGTGTTCGATCGCCTGGTGCAGGCGGGGCGTGGCAAGATCCTGACGACGAGCACCGGAGGCTTTCTGGATCACCCGTGCGGTGGTTGTCGGATGAGCGACGACCCGGCGACGGGCGTGACCGATCCTCATGGCCGCGCCTGGGACCACGACAATCTGTTCGTCGCCGGGGCGCCGACGTGCGTCACCGCCGGCTGCACCAATGGCACCAACACCTTCGTGGCCCTGACGCTGCGAACAGCCGCTGAGATCTCGCGCCAGCTGCGCTCGCACTGACGAGACGACACCGTGAGATCGGCAAACCTCCGACGTGGCCGGCTAGCGGAGCCTCGACTCCAGCAAGACGTCGATCTCCCGGATCGCGTGCAGAAGCGCGGCCTGCAATCGGTTGCGCTCACGCACCAGATCGACGAGCAGGAACCCGTAGCGTCGGCTGTCCACTTCGAGCCCGCCGAGCTCGCCTATCGGCGTCAGGCCGGGGAGCATGCCGACGCTCAACGCCGGGTCCGGGTGGAACGCTCCCGAGCGTGTGTGCATCACCCGGTGCAGCGGGCGCATGATGCGAACCAGAGCGCGATCGATCTCCACTCTCCGGAACCAGCGCCGCGCGCGCCAGGGCAGCAACGCCACCTCTTCGATCCGTGTCGCCAGCGCATCGCCGCGGGTGTTCAGGAGGCGGGCTGTCTCCAGGGTTCGCGACAGGTCGAACTCCATGCCGCTGATCTGCTCCAGCTCGGTCAGCTGCTCGACAACGGCCGCGGTCTCGGCTCGGAGATCGAATGGCGGCACCTCGTCGGCGAGAAGCCGCGACAACGCCGCCGCGTACAGCTCGGCATCGAGCTCCAGAACATCGAGGTCGATCTTGTCGCGGGTATCTTCAGCCGTATGCCACCACCAGTAGCCACCGTCCTCGGCCGACCGTGAGTGTCCGAACTGAAGCTGTGGCAGGCCGATCCCGTTGAACGCCTGATCCGAGTCGCGGCCCGGAAGCCCAATCCTGGGCTCGGATTGGGCCAGCTCGCGAACCATCTCGCTGCCGAACTCGGCAAGCGACCTACTGGCGCTGACGGAGAAATTCTGCGCGTCGATCTGCCCGATCCCATCGATGTTCATGTAGGCAATGGCGCGTGTCGACAGCTCTTCGAAATAGTGATCCGCGAACCACGCCGATCCGGCATAGCGGCCATTGCTGTGCCCCGGCCACCAGGCCACCACCAGACCACGGCGCAGGCTGTCACGCTCGGCCCAAAAGGCGCGCGCCAGCTCGACCATGGCAGCGTTCGAGGCACCCTCGTCGGTGGCGCCGTAGTACCAGGAATCAATGTGACCGCCGAGCAGAACATACGGTGCGTCGTCGAGGTCGGGCGGATCGATGCGAGCCACAACCAGCCGAAGCTCCCTCCATCCGGTCTGCGTCGCCGCATCGAGGCGCAGCATGGACCCACCGCCGGCGAGCTCCCGGAGGCGCTCTCCGTCGGAGGCGCGCACCTGCACCACCGGAAGGCTCGGGTCGCGGTGCGCGGAACGCCGCGAGGGCGTTCCCCAAACAGTGGTCGTGATGAGCTCGTTGAGACGCTCCTGGGGGTTGATGAAGACGGCGCCGGCAGCACCCATCTTCTGCAGCGCCCACGCTGCTTCCGGCATCGGCAAGCCGTCTACCAACGCGATCTTGCCCGCCAGATCGATAGCGTCGTGTGGCGCCAGCTCCAGTAGCTCACCGCTCGTCAGGTCGATGTTTGGCAGGTCGGCGACCGCGCCGATATCCACCGCGATGGCCTCTAGGCCTTCCACCGACCCGGAGTAGGCCGCCGTGATGGCCTCGGGCTCGAAACCTACAGCCGGAACGCTGACGGAGGCCGATACCGGATCGCTGACGTAGGCCCAGAACGCCTGCACCTCCGCCGGTACGCCAGAGCCACGTAGCGTGTCAACGATGTGATCGATGGCCGCGTTCTCGCCCAGGCTGCCGGAAGGCCGCGGGTGTACGACGATGGCGTTCACCTGGGCGCGCAGACCGGCGGCGTCAATTCGGGAACGCACGCGGGTCGCCAGCGACGCGTCATCGTCCTGACCGTGGGCACCGCCGACAAGCGCGACGGCGATTCCGACAGTACTGACAACGAGAGTCATGGGGCGAATGGACACGCTGAATCTCCGGCTCATCCGCCAATCAGGGTGTGATGTCGGGACGATAGCTGGTCAAGAATTCGAGAATCGGGGTCGCCGCGGTGATGTCGGCGGCCTCGAATCGTACCGCGTGTGCGTCGGCGCGTTCGAACAACGGCAGGAAGGCCAGGAGCTGACTCGGCCGGTAGTTCTTGAACCGAACGGTCACCGTTACCGGCGTGCTGACCTGATACGGCTCGATCTGATCAAGACGGCGCACGCCGCGCTCGACGGCGTCGCGGATCACCGCCTGCCCAGCCGCGGGCGTCAACGTGGTGGCGGAGTGGAACGAATGCGACCACTTGACCACCGCCGCCTCGAACCCGTCCCCGAGGGTCTCTCGTGCTTCTGCAATGGTAGCGTCGTCGCCCGAGATCGCGATCACCGGCACGCCCAGATGACCGGCGACGGCCGCGTTCCACACGGTCTCGTTTGCAGCGCGATCGTTGATCCGTACAGCGGCGAGGGTGGCGCTCGAGTTAGTGTGGGCGCGAACCCCTTCCGGGTTGGTCGTGCCGCTGTGGTAGCCGATAAACACAGCGCCACCGAACGTGCTGTCGAGCCCGTGCATCATGCCTAGCCGACGCGGCCAAGAGCGCACGACCTTGACATCATCCGGCAACTCGTCGATCAACAGGTTCTCGCCATTGCCATGCGCGTCGGCCACCAGAATCTCGCCTGCGCCTGCGGCACGCGCGCCTTCTATGGCAGCCAGAACCTCCTGGGTCATGAAACGGCGGAAGCGCTCGTACTCGAATCCCTCCGGCCCCAGCTGCTGGTCAGTAACGACACCGGTCACGCCTTCGAGGTCGGCCGATATGTAGATTTTCGGTCCCTGCGAACCGGCAGCCGGGGCAGCAGCCTGAGCGATTGTCGGCAGGATGGCGGTCAGCGCCAACAAGGCGCCCGTGGCGACGAACGGCGACAGGTCGTACATGACTGACTCCTCGGTGAGCATGTTGGCTGGACATTCGCTCTCCAACGGCCCGCCTCGCGGCGCACAGTCTCGTTTGCTACGGTGAATCTGTGCTTGATTCATGATCCGCGCCCTCGCCGCGGCACTCGGGAGACCCTAAGTAGACCATGTCTCACGCCGGTAGCATGTCCATGGGACTCGTGGTCCTCGGTGCGGTCGCGCTCGCCGCGACGCCGACAACGGCGGCGCCGCGGGGTGTGCAGAGAAGCCCCGAGCCGGCAGCCAGGACTACGACGGCGCCGAGTACGCGGACTCCGGCAGCGCCGAGCGCCCAAGCGCCGGCGGCCCGGATCCGCGTCAGTACGCTGGACGCCGACGGCGCAGGCATCGAAGGATTGCTGGTGCAGGTGCTGGGGCCGGCACGCCAAGTCATGCGCGAAGCACGCTCGGACGCAAGCGGCTCGGCACTCCTGGATGAGCTGCGCTTCGGTTCGTATGAGCTGCGCATCGTCAGCACTACCTACGCCGACGTGTACCGCGTGCTCGATCTCCGACAAACGGAGCTAGTCGTCGAGGTAACGATGCTCCCGGCCGGGGTCGAGGAGCGGGTTACCGTGACCGCGGCACGAGGAACCCTGCAAGAGGAGACTCGAAGTCCCGCCACCGTGCGCTCACTCGACGAGGTACGTCTGAAGGCACGGGCAGTCGACCTGCTCCCGCGGATGCTCGATGAGGAGCCGGGCATCCTGACCCAGCAGACCACGCCGGGGCAGGGCTCGCCGATTCTCCGTGGTCAGAGCGCCCAGGCAGTGCTCTACCTGCTCGACGGTGTGCGCTACAACAACGCCACTTACCGTGCCGGAAACACTCAGTATCTGGCCTGGATTCCCGACGTCGCGGTCGACTCGGTGGAGGTTCTCCTCGGTCCGGCAGGCGTCAACTATGGTAGCGACGCGCTGGGAGGCGCTGTCAACGTCATCAGCAAGCCTCTTCCCGGGTTCGCGCCCGACCACACCCGCTGGTCAGGGAGCGTCCGCATGTTCGGCCAATCGGCGTCGAACGGCGGCGGCGCCAACGCCACGGTCGGCGGCTCCGGTCGCAACTGGGCCGCCTACCTCGCCACCAACGCCAGCGTTCACGGCGACCTGCGTGGTGGCCGCGGTGTCGATTCACACCACTCGACCGTCCGGTTCCTCGGCTTCGAGCCCCAACAGGTCCGCAGTGCTTTCGGCACGCGCTATGGCGATACCGGGTACTCGGCCACTGGCCTGACCGCCAAGGCCAGCCTTCAGGCCGGCGCCGGTACGGTCTCCGGATACCTTGTGCGCTCAGAGCAATACGACGTGCGCCGATACGACCGGCTACTAGGCGGCGATGGTCGTGTGGTGGCTGCCTTCGATCCGCAGCAGCTGACGTTCGGATACCTACGCTACTCGCGTTTCTTCGCCAGTGAGTTTCTCCAAGTAACGCTGTCGCTCAACCGGCAGACCGACGGTCGACGTGACCAGCGCCGGCCGACCAGCAGCCTGCGTTCAGAAAGGAACCGGGACACCGCGCTCGGCTTCGCGGTGATTGGCTCCAAGAACCTGGGCGAGCACCTGCTGAGCGGTGGAATCGAGATCTACGACGAGGACGTCGACGCTTCCCGGACCGAGACCATGGACGGGACCACGGTCGCCGTCCGACCGAGAGTCCCCAATGGCGCGGCCTATCGGTCGCTGGGCGTCTTCTTGCTCGACGAGTGGCACGGCATCGACGACCGCTTGCTGATCTCCGCCGGTGCCCGCTACTCGGCATTTCGCTACCGCACCCGCTCTGCCGACAGCATCATCGACGGCGAGGCCCTGGTGCCCGACACGCAAGTAACATTCGACGACCTGACCCTCAACCTCGGCGCCAACTACGCAGCTACGGACACCTTCGGGCTATGGGGCCGCGTGGCGCGGGGTTTCCGCGCTCCGTCGGTCTTCGACTTCGGGGAGATCGGCCTCACCGGCGGGGGCTTCGAAGTTGCGCCGGACGAAGCGGTCGGTTTCGGTGCTGTGGTCGCAGATTCGGCCGGCCGTACCGCAAGGCGCACCGACAGCATCTGGCAGCCGTTGCGGCCGGAGGTGCTCTGGAGCTATGAGGTCGGTTTCAGATGGGTCGACGACGACGTGCGCGTCGAGATTACCGGATTCGACAGCGAGTTCTCCGATGCGATCTCGCGCCGAACGGTGATCATCGACGATCCGGTCGTCGGCCAGACGATCGGCGGTGAGACGATCATCGGCCAGGATGCCGCCGGGCGCGTCTTTGTCGGCGCCGATCCCGATCCCGTCGTCTCACGCGCCAATATCGGGCGGTTGCGTGTCTGGGGCCTCGAGGCGTTGGCACAGAAATCATGGAGCGCGCGCTGGTTGGCGACCTTGAAAGCGTCGTTCCAACGGGGTCATGAGCTCGATACAGGCTTCTTTGCACGCCGGATCGCCCCGGACAACCTCACCGCTGTGTTGCGCTGGCGCTCCGACTCCGGACGACTCTCGATCGAGGCGGTCCTCAAAGGCGCGCGGCGGCAGGCGCGATTGAACCCCGGGGATCTCGAGGACGCACGCATCGGGGCGTTCCGCGACGCCGACGACATCACCGACTTCTTCACCAATCAGGGGCCACGGCTGGGATTGGTGGCAAACGGCGTCCTGCTTGCCACCGGTGAGACGCTCGACGAGGTCATCGATCGCGTCCTCGGTGCCGGACACGTCGGCGCCCCCCTCTTCACCTCCACGAGCGGGTGGGCGACGCTCGGGTTGCGCGGCTCGTACGCCCTGGCCGACAACCAAACATTGGTTTTCGCGCTCAGCAACCTCACCGATACCAACTACCGCATGCACGGATCAGGCTTCGATGCCATGGGAATCAACCTGAGCCTGGCGTACTCGGTGAGCTTCTGATCCCCACGGACGAACAGATGTCCGGATCTGCGGCCGACGACGAAACCCGCCCCGCCTTTGGCGCGTACCTGTAGTATCGAACGCGCCCGAGCTTTGCGACGGAGGACTAGCCATGCAGGCCAGCCTGCTCTCTGTATTGTTGATCGCCGCTGTGGCGGCGCCGACCGCCACGATCGAGTCTGAGGGGCAGACGCGCGAGTACCAGCGCCACTTCGACGCCTCCAACCTCGACGAGGTCTACATCGATTTCCCCATCGGGGAGCTACGAATCGAGGGCACGGGCGCGGACCGCATCGAGGTCGAAGTGAGCATCGAGTGCACCGGATGGCGGGCCCGAGCCTGTCGCGAGCGCGCCGATGACGTCGAGCTCGAGTCCGACCGCCGCGATGATCGTCTGCAGCTATCGTTTGCGGGCTTCAGCAAGTGGCGCAATCGCGGCATGCACATCAACATGACGGTCCGATTGCCGGCACCCATCGACCTAGCCGTGGACATGAGCATCGGCGAGCTCGACCTCCGAGAGCTTGCCGGCAACGTCACCGTGGATATGAGCATCGGCGAGGTCTCGCTGCGAATGCGGCAGGCGGATGTCGGCCGGCTGAGCATGGACACGGGAATCGGCGAGTCGTCGCTGGTGACGCCGGCCGGCCGCTCCGAAAGCGCCGGATTGTTCACCCGCGAGCTCCGGTGGGACCAGGGCGAGGGAGAGGCACAGATCCGCATCGACCTCGGTATCGGCGAGGTCGGCGTCCGACTGAGCTAGTGGCTCGACGAGGGCGCACTGCCGGTTCCGGGGCACTGCGGTAGGATCGGTCGATACCGCCTCGACTCGTGGCACGTCTCTGCTCCTCTCCGGAGCCCCTGGTCATGGACGCGATCGTCTCCAAACTCGACTCCGGCAGCGCCGACACGCGAGACAACGACGCCTACCACCGCCAGCTCGCTGACGAGCTGCGCGCGCGCGTCAGCGCGGCGCGCGAGGGTGGCGGCGAGAAGTACCGCGAGCGACACAGCAGTCAGGGCAAGCTGTTCGTTCGCGACCGCATCGAGCGACTCACCGACGACTCCAGTCCCCTGCTCGAGCTCTCGCCACTGGCTGCGCACGAGATGTACGAGGGGCGAGGCCCCAGCGCCGGAATCATCACCGCCGTCGGACGCGTCTGCGGCCATGAGGTCATGATCATCGCCAACGACGCCACGGTCAAAGGCGGGACTTACTACCCGCTCACGGTCAAGAAGCACCTGCGTGCCCAGCAGATCGCACTCGAGAACCGGCTCCCCTGCATTCACCTTGTGGACTCTGGCGGCGCCTTCCTGCCGATGCAGGACGAGGTGTTCCCGGATCGGCAGCACTTCGGCCGCATCTTCTACAACCAGGCGCGGATGAGCGCCGCTCGCATTCCACAGATCGCCGTCGTGCTGGGCAGCTGTACGGCCGGCGGCGCCTACGTACCCGCGATGAGCGACGAGGTGGTGATCGTCCGCAATCAGGGCACGATCTTCCTAGGCGGCCCGCCGCTGGTGAAGGCGGCCACAGGCGAGGAGATCAGCGCCGAGGATCTCGGAGGCGGCGATGTCCACGCGCGCCAGAGCGGCGTCGCTGACCATCTGGCCGACGACGACGACCACGCGCTCAGAATCGCCCGCAACATCGTCGAGAACCTGAACCTGGTGAAGCGAGTCGACGCGAAGCTGACGGAACCGGAGGAGCCGGTCTATCCGGCCGAGGAAATCTATGGGGTGCTGCCGTCTGATCCGCGCAAGCCCTACGACGTACGCGAGATCGTCGCGAGAATCACCGACGGCAGCCGATTCCACGAGTTCAAGGCGAATTACGGAGCCACACTGATCACCGGCTTCGCGCGCCTGCACGGCTTCCCGGTCGGTATCCTGGCCAACAACGGCGTGCTGTTTTCGGAAAGCGCATTGAAGGCGACCCACTTCATCGAGATGTGTGATCTGCGCCGGGTACCGCTGGTGTTCTTGCAGAACATCACCGGCTTCATGGTCGGTGGGCGGTACGAGGCCGGCGGGATCGCCAAGGACGGAGCCAAGATGGTGCACGCGGTGGCCAACGCCACCGTGCCCAAGCTGACCGTTATCGTCGGTGGGTCGTTCGGGGCGGGGAATTACGGTATGTGCGGGCGCGCGTACGATCCGCGATTCCTGTTCAGCTGGCCTAACTCGAGAATCTCGGTCATGGGCGGGGAGCAGGCTGCGATGGTGCTCGCGCAGGTAAAACGCGACCAGTTGGCGCGCGACGGGACCGACTGGTCAGAGGACGCCGAGGCAGCGTTCAAACAGCCGATCATCGATATCTATGAGCGCGAGGGCAGTCCCTACTACGCCACCGCACGGTTGTGGGACGACGGCATCATCGACCCGGCGCAGACTCGTGACGTCCTGGGTCTGGCGCTGTCGGCGACCTACAACGCCCCGATGCGGGAGCCGCGCATGGGCGTGTTCCGGATGTGACCGGGCGGCCGGCAGACCGAATCCAGGACATGGACGACGAATCGCTCACCAGACTCAAGCTCGAACGCTCCGACGCGGTGCTGGGCGTGGTGCTCGACCGACCCGAGGTCCACGACGCCTTCGACGAGACAATGATCGCCGAGGTAACCCGGGCGTTCGCCGCCATAGCGGCTGACACCACGGTGCGCGTCGTCGTGCTCAGGTCGACGGGCAAGAGCTTTTCCGCCGGCGCTGATCTCAACTGGATGCGTCGCATGGCGGATTGCAGCGAGTCTGAGAGCATCGACGATGCGCACCGCCTGGAGACCATGTTTCGCGCCATCGCCACCTGTCCGCGCCCGGTAGTGGCGCGGGTTCAAGGGGCGGCGCTCGGGGGTGGCGCCGGGTTCGTGGCGGCGGCTGACATCGCCATCGCATCGACAGCGGCGACGTTCGGGTTTACCGAGGCTCGTTTGGGTATCTTGCCTGGGGTGATCTCGCCGTACGTGCTCCGGAAGGTCCGCCAGGGGCCGGCACAGGCGCTATTCCTCACTGGGGCGCGCTTCGATGCCCGGCGGGCGCACGAGCTGGGCCTGGTTCACCAGGTCGTGGAGCCGGAGCAGCTGGACTCGGCGATCGATCGAGTCGTAGACGATCTGCTCGCCTGCAGTCCGGATGCGCAGTCGCGCATCAAGCGCCTGGTACCGGCAATCGCGCATCTCGATGTCGAGTCCGCCGCCGATCACACCGCGAGGGCAATCGCCGCCGCGCGCGCCAGCGATGACGGTCGGGACGGTATGTCGGCGTTTCTGGCGAAGCAGAAGCCCCCCTGGAGCCCTTCAGAGTAGTGGCCTGTGACAGCGGAATCGATGGCGCCGCAGATGGGATTTGCGGGCCAGATCAAGGCGTTTCGAGTATGGCGATGCCAGCGTTGCCGGAGCGGGTACTGATCGCCAACCGCGGCGAGATCGCGGTGCGCGTGACTCGCACGTGTCACGCGGCCGGGATCGAGGTCGTTGCGGTCTACCCCGCGGAGGACGAGTCTTCCCCGCACGTCGCCATCGCTGATCATGCTGTGCCGGTTCCGAGCTACCTCGATACCGCCGCCCTCGTTGAGGCGGCGTCCTCGACCGGCGCCGACGCAGTCCACCCGGGGTATGGCTTCCTTTCCGAGAGCCCGCACTTTGCCCGCTCGGTAGCCGCGGCGAGCCTGATGTTCATCGGCCCCCCTGCCGGTGCGATGGAGATCATGGGTGACAAGACCAAGGCGCGTGCGGCCATGGTGAAAGCCGGTGTGCCGGTCGTCCCCGGTTCCGTGCCCGGCGATGCGGAGCAACTCGCCGAGGCGGCCGACACGCTCGGCTTCCCGGTGCTTCTCAAGGCGGTATCCGGCGGCGGTGGGAAAGGGATGTTCATCGTCCATGACCGCGCCGAGCTGACGCGCCTCCACCGCCAGGCAACCGATGAAGCACGGCGATCGTTCGGCGACGGCGCCCTCTACGTCGAGAAGCTCATCGAGAGACCGCGTCACGTCGAGGTACAGATCTTCGCCGACTCATCCGGGAGCACCGTGGCGCTCGGCGAGCGCGAATGCTCGATCCAGCGCCGCCATCAGAAGATCATCGAGGAGACACCGTCCCCCGGCGTCGACGCGGAATTGCGCCGATCGATGAGCGCCGCCGCCGTCGATGCCGCCCGCACCGTCGGATACGTCGGTGCCGGCACCGTCGAGTTCCTCCTCACCGCCGATGGCAGCTTCTACTTTCTGGAGATGAACACACGGTTACAGGTCGAGCATCCGGTCACCGAGTGGGTCACCGGTCTCGACCTGGTACGCCTACAGCTCGAGGTCGCGTGCGGCCGACCACTGCCTGCCGAGGCAGTCCGGCCACGCTGCCTCGGGCACGCCCTCGAGTGTCGCGTCTACGCCGAAGATCCGGCTGCCGGATACCTGCCGCAATCCGGGCGCATCCTGCTGCTGCGCGAGCCGGCGGGACCTGGCGTGCGGGTCGACTCGGCGCTCAAGGAAGGACTGGAGATCTCGGTCCACTACGACCCGATGCTGGCCAAGGTCTCCACTTGGGGTCGCAACCGCACGGTGGCCATCGCGCGCATGCAGGAGGCGCTGCGCCGCTTCGTGCTGCTGGGCCTCCGGACGAACATCGACCACCTCCAGGACGTCCTTGCGCTGCCGGCGTTCGTCGAGGCTGATCTCTCCACCGCTTTCCTGGACGAGCATCTACCCGTGTGGCCAGTCGATTTCGACGTTCCCGACCTGGCACGCGCCGCCACGGTGCTCGCCGGATCGTCGAGCGCGAGCACGCCAGCTGGTGGCGCCGGGTCACTCGGAGACCAGCTACGCAACGACCCCTGGCGCACACTGGGCGACTTTCGCATCGCTAGCAGGCCGTGGTGAAAGTGTGGTGGGTCTGGCGACAGAGTCTTACGAGGCGCAGGCCAGGAGAGAGGAGGAGGCGATGGTTACCCCATCGTTGACGACGAACGACGCAGCATCCGCGCGCAACCCCCAGTCGCCCGAAGGGTTACGGCCCACCACACTTTCACCACAGCCTGCTAGCGAGGTACCTCGATGAGCATCAGGGCTTTCCGTTGCCGCAACGTCGAGCTGAACGTCGACGCATCGCGCGATGGAGCGAGGATCCGTTTGCGTGGCAACACCGGCGAGAGCCGCGAATGGGAGACACGACAGCTCGGGACTGGAGAGTTCGGCGTACGTGAGTCGGGCGATCCTTCCGGTCAGCGCACCGTCTTCGCGGTGCGCGAGGCGGGTCAATGGTGGCTGCACGTCGCAGGCCGTACGTATCACCTGGAGCTGGCGACCAGTAGCCGGACCGCACCGTCGATTGGAGAGCTCATAGCACCGATCCCCGGCACGGTAACCGAGATCGCGGTTAGCAACGGGGACGACGTTGAAGCAGGGCAGGTGGTGATGGTGATCTCCGCGATGAAGATGCAGCTGGAGATCAAGGCGCCGCACGCGGGCATGATCCAGCAACTGGACCTGGCGGTCGGCGACCCGGTGGATGCTGGTCGTGAGCTCCTGCGCGTCGATGCACCCGACGTCTAGTCGCTCGAGCGGCGACAGTTTCTGAGTGGCCCGCGCGACGACACCCGGCATGCTGAATGGCCTGCTAGGCGTGTATGGGAACCCGTCGATACGACGACCGCAGCGCCGCCAGCGCCCGCGAAGGCAGCGTGAGGCCGGTCGATTCCGCCAGGCGAGTGCTGGCGCTGACCAACGCCTGCAGATCGACACCGGTATCGATCCCCAGCCGATGCAGCATTGCCACCAGGTCTTCGGTGGCCAGGTTCCCTGTGGCGCCGGCGGCATACGGACAACCACCCAGGCCCCCGGCAGCCACGTCGAAGACCGTGATTCCGGCTTCGAGCCCGGCGAGCGCGTTCGCCAGCCCGCGACCATACGTGTCGTGCAGGTGCAGCGCGATCGCCGACAGATCGAACTCGGCCGCGAGACGCTCCACCATGTTGCGGACCTGCACAGGATCGGCGACGCCGATGGTGTCTCCGATCGAGACCTCGGCACATCCCAGTTGAAACAGCTCGCCTGTCACCCGCACCACATCCGCTGCTGGAACATCCCCTTGATAGGGGCAACCGAAAGCGGTCGACACGTACCCCCGCAGGCGAACGTCGCGCTCGCGGGCACGCTCGGCAACGGGTCGGAAACGTTCGATCGACTCGGAGATGGAAGCGTTGATATTTCGCCGGTTGAACGTTTCCGACGCTGCCGTGAAAACGGCCACCTCGCCAACGCCCGCCGCCAGCGCGCGCTCCAGGCCGAAGCCGTTGGGAACCAACGTCGGGAACCTGACGCCCTCTCGCCGCTCGATGCGCGCCATCACGTCGCTGGCATCGGCCAGCTGAGGCACCCATTTCGACGACACGAAGCTGGTGGCCTCGACGGCCCGCAGCCCGGTGGCAGAAAGAGCGTCGATGAACTCCACCTTGATGTCGGTGGGGATGAAGCGGGCGAGGTTCTGGAACCCGTCTCGCGGCCCGACCTCATACACCATCACGCTCGGCATGCTCTGTGTCCCGCCAGTAACCGGACTGGGTGTGGCAAAATCAGCGGCTCGGTGCCCGCTATCATCGCATCACGTTTTATTATTAAATAAATGTTTAGTTAGCTCAACAATGGAGACTCCGATGGTAGGTTCACTCCATGGTTGACGGACCGACCTCGCCGCGGAAAGGCGCACGCAACACAGGTGGGACGCGCGAAGCGCTCATGAGCGCCGCCACCGACCTGTTTGCCCAGCGCGGCTTCGAGGGGACGCGTGTGGACCAGATCGCCGAGACGGCGGGCGTCAACAAGGCGATGATCAGCTATCACTTCGGCGGCAAGGGCGCGCTGTACAATGAGATCTTGCGCGAGACGTTCGCCGACGCGCACCGACGCTTCGAAGCGATTCGGAGCTCGGACGATCCGGCCGACGAGCGCCTGCGGGCGTTTATCCAGACGTTCGCCGATCTCGCGCTGCTGCGTCCGGCACTCCCGGCCATGGTCCTCCGAGAGGTGATGTCCGGCGGACTCCACATCGAGAAGGATCTCCTGCCGAAGCTCCTGGCCATCTTCGGCCTGGTGCAGGAAATCATCGATCAGGGGATCGCGCAGGGGACGTTCTCGGCCGTAAACCCCTACCTGACGCATATCAGCCTGCTCGGCAGCCTGGTTTTCTTCTTCGCGTTCGCGCCCATCAGGGAGCGCATCGAGGACGGCAGGCTGCCGGTCAGTGTGAACGAAGTGCGCGAGTACGTCCGCCACCTGCAGCAAGTGCTCGGGCGCGGGCTGGCGCCGACGGTGTCGGATCCGTCGCCGGCCTGATCGTCCTGGTTGGCCCTAGCCGACCAGCGGGAACGCCGAGGCAAGCAGCCAGCCGAAGAACATCCCGGCACCGATCCCATAGCCCCACGGCCGGTTGATCCGACTACCGACAATGGCAAGGCAGCCGATATAGAACGGCAGCACTGGCAACATGAGAGCCACGACCCGCATCGTCGGTACCAACGCGGAAACCAGCAAGAGCCCGACGATGAGCGCCGCGGCCTGCACCAGGTAGGCGGGCCAGCGACTACGGCCGCGGGGGTCGCCCTGCATCAGCTCGGCGGCAGTGAACCACGGTATGCACGCCAACGCGAAGATCGGGAATCTGGCCAGCCTCGTCGACACCAACCGCCAGTTCAGCCACACGAAATCGGAAGTCGCGCCGATGACAAACCACAAGAACAGAAACAAGCCAGCGCCCCACAGGACGTCGCGACCAGAGGGCGGACCGACGCGAAACCCGACGACCAGCGCCAGCGTGCCAGCAATCAAGAGCCAAAGCGCCAACCCGCCACCAACCATCATTCCGCCAAGGTTGCCGACGTCGACCCATCGCGCCAACAGCGCCACCAGCAGGCTGGCGACAACGGGCGCTCCCGCTAGCGCCACCCACTGCATCGGCCGACGCACCACGTGGAGCTCGCGGTCCGTATCGCGTCGATACACCGGGGCAAGCGACATGAGGACGAACAACCAGCCGGCGACGTGTACGAACCACCAGGCGATGCGTAGGTCGCGGTACTCGACGCGCTCCGAGGGCGCGAAGTCCAGCGACTGGTCGAGCCACTGTATGACTCCCTGATGGCTGGCACTGCGAAAGAGAATCGAGAGATGATCGGCGGCGGTGATCGGTACCAGGGCACGGGCTCGCCCGCTGGCGAAATCATCACTAGGTCCGCCTGCACGCTGTAGCAAGAACTCTCCGTTGCGCAGGTAGGAACGATCCCAGGTGCCAGCCTGGAGAAGCAGATTGCGGGGCGTCGAGCTCGTCACCTCCGCCGCGACCGGAGACACGGCCACGGTGGCCCGATAACGCTCCGGGTTGCGCCGTGCTGCCGCCATCGCCGCGCCGCTGCCCATTGAGTGGCCCAGCAGAGCAATACGGTCCGCATCGACCTCGGGCTGGGCTACCAATACCTCGTAGGCGTGATCAATGCCCTCTTGCAGCGCCTCGGGGTCGAAGGCCAGGGCGTTGCGACCGTGGCCGGTGAAATCAGTCAACACGACCGCATAGCCGGCAAGCGCCAGCGTGTGCGCGTAGCCGAGCATCAGCCGCTCCGAGGCGGCGAAACCATGCGCGATGATGACCCCGGGGACGAGAACACCCGCCAGCTCCTCCTCGTGGTCGATCGCCTCGCCGGCATGACTGAGTCGATGTTGCTCTAGCCGGTAGAGCGGGTCGGTGACCATGAAGCGCATCGGATGCCCGGCCCGGGTGGACTCACGAGTCAGCAGGCCCGAGCTCGCGTTCGCCAGCGGCACGGTCGAAACGATAAGCAACAGCAAGCCGACCGCCATTCGTACCGCTGGACGAGACATCATCGTTGCCCCTTGGGCGGTCGGTCCTTCAACCGATAGACGAATTTGAGGCCTGACCAATCTGCGTCTACAGCGCAGATCTTCACATCGACGAGCCCGCCGTCGAGACCTGCCCGCCGGACGTCGGACTCGGCCAGATCCTTGGGCAGATCGGACGCCTTCTTCGGCCATGAGATCCACAGCGTGCCGTCGCTTGCCAGGGCTCGCTTAAGGGCCGGAAAGCGACGACAAAGCTCAGCATGGCTGGCAGTGAAGAAGTGCACGAAGTCCATCCCCTGCCCCAGACGCTGCAGCACGCGTACTTCGTCCGGAAGCGGTCCGAGCAGCGTCCGATAGTGGCCCGGGGCGCCGACGAACGCGACTCTCATTCCCGTCTTGATTCCGAGCTTCTGCACCAGTGGTGTGCCCGAGTACCCGGCACTCACCGGGGCTCCGTCCGGCGAAGGCATGCTGAGCGCTCCTCTGTCTGCACCAGTCGGCCACCGTCTCCGTGTGAGTGAGACGACCGCGAGTCGGCAATGTCCTGTGCAAGAATAGTCGCCCCTGCGGCAAAGCGAGCGACATATCCAAACCGCTAATCGAAACCGTACGCCAAAAGCCGTGCCTAGCGGCCACGGGATCCCGGAGGCGACGCATGAACCCGTCCCCTGACGCCTACGAGAAACTGGGTGCGTTCTACCTCGGGCGCGAATACGACCTCGAGCGCGGCGCGATGAAGGACGAGCTGCTGCTCTACGACTCCAAGGATCTGACCACCCACGCGATGTGCGTGGGTATGACCGGAAGTGGCAAGACAGGCCTGTGCGTGGGTCTGCTGGAGGAAGCGGCGATCGACGGGGTCCCGGCGCTGATCATCGACCCGAAGGGAGATCTCACCAACCTGCTGTTGACCTTCCCTGACCTCCGGCCGAAGGACTTCGCACCCTGGGTCGATCCGGATGATGCCCAGCGCCAGGGCATGACTCCGGATCAGTTTGCCCGGGCTCAGGCCAAGCTGTGGCGCGACGGTTTGGGCTCGTGGGGGCAGGACGGCGAGCGCATTCGGCGCCTGCGAGCCGCCGCCGACTTCGCGGTCTATACGCCCGGGTCCGAATCCGGGCGGCCGCTGTCGATTCTGTCTTCGTTCGCCGCGCCCGGCCCGGAGGTGATGGCCGACGCCGATCTGTGCCGCGATCAGATCAGCTCGGCCGCCACGAGCTTGTTGGGCCTGATGGGCATCGACGCCGATCCCCTGCGATCGCGCGAGCACATCCTGCTTTCGACGATCATCGATCACACCTGGCGTCAGGGACAGGATCTCGACCTGGGGCGGCTCATCCAGTTGATCCAATCGCCACCGATTCAGCGGGTCGGCGTGCTGGATCTGGACTCGTTCTTCCCACCGAAGGACCGTTTCGACCTCGCACTGGCGCTCAACAACTTGCTGGCCGCGCCGGGCTTCGGCGCCTGGATGACCGGCGAGTCCATCGACCCGCAGCACCTGCTGTATGACGCGCAGGGGAAGCCGAGGGTGTCGATCGTCTATATCGCTCACCTGTCGGACGAAGAGCGTATGTTCGTGGTCACGCTGCTGCTGAATCGGTTGCTGGGCTGGATGCGCACGCGGTCCGGCACCACGAGCCTGCGCGCTCTCCTCTACATGGACGAGATCTTCGGCTACATGCCCCCGGTGGCGGAGCCGCCGTCCAAGAAGCCACTGCTGACGCTGCTCAAGCAGGCCCGCGCTTTCGGCGTCGGCGTCGTCATGGCGACGCAGAATCCGGTAGACCTCGACTACAAGGGCCTGTCGAACACCGGTACGTGGTTTCTGGGTCGCCTGCAAACGGAGCGCGACAAGCGCCGGGTTCTCGACGGTCTGGAAGGCGTGGCAGCGACGGCAGCGACGCGCTTCGATCGCGGCGCCATGGAAGAGACCCTCGCCGGGCTCGGCAAGCGAGTGTTTCTGATGCACAACGTGCACGAGGACGGCCCCGTGATCTTCCACACACGCTGGGCGATGTCGTATCTCCGCGGCCCGTTGACCAGATCACAGCTTCGCCGGCTGACGCAGGCCGACACCATGGCGACACCTATCGCAGAGTCCGCCGCGCCTGTCGGCCCCGGCCCAGCGGTGCGCGCAGCGCCCACCACCGCTGCCCAGGTGGCCGCCGATGGCGCACCGGTGCTCCCACCGGGCGTTCCGCAGTGCCACCTGCCGATCCGCGGCACGATGACCTCTGCACAGGTGGTGTACCTGCCGCGCGTCGTTGCGAGCGCGGACGTGCATTTCGTTGACTCACGCCGCAGGCTAGATGCCGAGGAAACACTTACGCTGATGGCGTCGTCGGACCTGCCTGCAGCATCCGGACTCGACTGGGACGACGCCGCCACCCTGAAGCTGGCGCCCGGCGAGTTGCTGTCCACCGCCCCCGTGCCGGGTCGCTTCGCGGCGATATCCGGCCCCGCGTCGCAGGCACGTAGCTACGCTACATGGAAACGATCGCTGGCGGCATGGCTGTACCGCACACGCCGCTACGAGCTGTTCCGCTGTCCGGCGCTCAAGCAATACTCAGAGCCGGGAGAGTCCGAAGCCGAGTTCCGCATCCGTCTGAGCGAGCGTGCTCACGAGGAGCGCGACCTTCAGGTCGAGAAGCTTCGCAAGAAATACGCCAGCAAGTTCAACTCGATCCGCGAACGGATCCGCAAGGCCGAGCTATCGGTGGAACGCGAGCGCGAGCAAGCCCGCGGCGCAACCCTGCAGACTGCGATCTCCGTCGGCACGACGGTGCTGGCGGCCATCCTCGGACGAAAGCTGAGCTCGTCCACGATAGGCAAGGCCACCACCGCCGCCCGCGGGGCCGGTCGCGCCATGACGCAGGCCCAGGATGTGGGTCGCGCCCGCGCCAACGTCGAGGCAGCCGAGGAGCAGCTGGTCGTTCTGGAGACCGAGTTCGAGGGCGCCGTCAATCAGATCCGCTCGGAGCACGATCCGGCCCGTCTCGCCCTCGACGTCATCGCGCTCAAGCCGCGCAAGACCGACATCGAGATCAAGACCCTGGCGCTCGGATGGGTGCCGCACGAGCAAGCCGCGGACGGATCCCTGACGTCCTTAGTGGCCAGTAGCAGATGAACGTCGCATATCGCAGATGGGCAAACATCGTCTCGTCGGTGCGTCTTGCATCCAGGCCACTTTCGTCACCACGATATGCAACGTTCATCTGCTACAGGCCACTAGTCTGAGTCGTCGGGATCTCCGTCGGCCTCACCCGTAGGAGCTCCGTCAACGTCCCAGCGTTTGGACATGAGCGGATGCAGCACCAGCTCCTTCGTCGCTACCACGACCTCTCCCTGACGCAGCTCGAGCTTGACCAACTCGTTCGACTTGCCGCGCATGAGCAGGTCGCCTGGAGCCTCGGCGGCGTGGACGCCGTTGACCCAGACCTGGCAACCTTCGCGGCTGGTCTGCACGCGTAGCTCCCACTCTGGATCGAGCGGCCCCGCCGTGAGGTTGCGGGCCTCATCAGAGTCGCGAACCGAACGGCGTCGGGCCCGCCTCCAGTCGGCATTGTAGGCATCGCGCTCGGCCCAGGCGGTGTGGTCCAACCGCCCGCTGCGACCACGCCACAGGCTCGAGATAGACCGCCAGACAGCACCCGGTGCCGACGTCCTCCGGCGCCGCCCAGTCGCACCTGCAGGCGCATCACCATCATGCTCTTCCGCCGCCGACAGCTCGATGACACCGCCCTCCGCCGGGGGCGGGGGTATGTCGATGTGAATGCGCGGCAGATCATCCTGAGGACGCGCCACATTGTCGTCCGCAGTAGCCTCCGTAGCCGCCGTGCCGTGGTCGGGGCTCTGCACCTCCGGAGGATCGTCGAGTGGATCGGAATGCGGCGCCGCCAGGCGCCCACTCGCGTCGTCCTCATCGACGGGCGATGGGCTCGCCGGCGAATCGGCGGTCTCCACAGCAGCGGCGGCGTGGATGTCGGGTGAGCCGGATTCAGTGCCTCCGGCACCGGGCTCAGTGAGCTCCGCACCAGGCTCAGCAAGATCGGCACCGGCCTCAAGAAGCTCGACACCAGGTTCAGTGGTCTCGACAATCGGTGATACCGGGCGGCGCGGGGCGGGCGGCGTGGCCAGCGGCGAGTCGGGGGCCACGGAGGCAGGCATCGTCGCCCGCCACTCCCCCGGACGCGACCCGATCGAATCCGCCAGCGCGGCGGCAAACGCTCGACAGTCCGAGAACCGGTCGCCGGGGTCCTTGGCGAGAGCCCGGCGAACGACCCGATCCACCTCGGCACCGAGACCGGCCACGCGTACCGGCAGCGCGATCGGCTCCATGTAGACGGTGGCGAAGAGGTAGTCCAGCGAGCTGACGCCCTCGAATGGCGTAGCGTTACCGAGCAATCGATAGGCGATCACGCCGATGGCGTACTGATCCGACAGCGCACTCACTGGAGCCCCGCTAATCAGTTCGGGCGCCATATGGCTGACCAGGGGTTCCGGGAACTCCTCCTCGAGAAGCCGAGGCCCCAGCACACCGACCAGAAACGGGTCCGCGAACTTGACCTTGCCCGACGGTTCGATGAAGACGTTCGACAGCTTGAGGTTGGCGTGAACGAAACCGCGTGCGTGAAGCTGATCGACACCCTCAGCGACCGCCAGCACAAGCTCGGCTACTCTCAGCGGCGAGATCTCCTCATCCGCCTGAACATCGGTCAACGTCGGCGCGTCTACGAACTCTGCCGCGACCCAGGCGCGGTCCCGTTCGAGCCCCAGGTCGAGGAGCGGGACGAGCGTGTCGCCATCGCACGCGGCAGCCTTTCCGAAAACCGCCTGCACCTCGTCGAACAGCTGCTGTGCGGCGAGCGGATGGCGGCTGCGCGGCGCAAACAGCTTGATCGCTACGCGACGCTGAGTACGCGTATCGCGCGCCCGCCACACTTCCCGACCCGCTCCGTCGCCAATCAGGGCAAGCAACTCATAGTGCCCGCAGCGCGGCAGACGACTCATTTCAACCGGCATCCTAGACTTTCGATCAGAATCCACGCCATTCTCCAATATCCTCGGTATCGAGCCTGCCGCCAGGGCGCTGCTGAGGCAAGTGGTGTACCCGTTTGTCCTCCAAGGGCACGTCCAGACACGGAAACCGAGTGACAGACGCGGCCGCCAACTGTCACAGAGCGTCGGTGCCGTACCACACCGACGCGAATCACCGATCGAAGATCGCCGCATCGGCTACAATCCCCCGGTCCTGGATTCCTGGTAACCGCGAGCACCATGCCCGATTCCTCTGATTCGTCGTCGGCGCCCGTCGACGTTGGCTACTACACGTTGGTCGGAAGAGTCCGCGACCACAACGAGGACTCGTTGAAGGTAGACCGCGATTTGGGGCTGTTCATCGTTGCCGACGGGATGGGCGGTCACAACGCCGGCGAGCGCGCCAGCCACCTGGCCGTCGAGGTGCTGCACGAGTTCGTCGCCGAGCACGCGGACGGTGTCGTGGGCGCGGCAGAGTTGACGCGCGCTTTCCACCGCGCCAACACCACGATCTATGACGAGTCGATCGAGCACGCCGAACGCAGCGGTATGGGAACGACGCTGACGGCGCTTTTCCTCGACGGCGGTTCTTACCGCGTGGCGCACGTCGGCGACTCGCGCGCCTGGCTCATACGTGACGGCGTCTCCCGCCAGATTACCGACGACCATTCGGTGCTTGCCGAGCAGGTGCGCCTCGGTGTGATAACTCCCGAGGATGCCGCCCGGCATCCAATGCGCAACGTGCTCACGCGAAGCATCGGCAACACTCCCGATGTAGAGGTGGACGTGATCGAGGGCGAGGCGCGAGCCGGGGATATCTGGGTACTCGGCACTGACGGAATGACTCAGGTCATAGACGCCGAGCGCATCGGCGGATTCGCGTCCGGCGGTGCCAACGCCGAGCAGACGGCACGCTCGATTGTCGATACTGCGTGCGCCGAGGACGGCACCGACAACGTCACGGCGGTCGTCGTGCGCTGTTCGGCCTAGCCAGTTTCCGCCCGCATCAGGCTATTCCGTCGACCCACCATCGACGACCGGGAGCGGGCTCGCTCCGTCGCGCTCCAGCCGCGCGCGGATCTCCTGCGAGAGCACCTTGAAGTCCACTCCCAACCTGCGCGCGGTCTCAGTGGCCATCGACGTCCCAGCAACGCCGGCGACGAATTGATACGTCGAGTCACCGCCTTCAATGTCGACCTGCAGAAAGTCGAGGTGAGGTAGGGTTCGCTTCTCCTCGAGGTTGCGCGCCAGATCGAGAAAATGCGTCGTGATGAAGGCGCGCGGCGAGAGCTCGCTGAGCAGCTCCAGAACCATCAGAACGATCTCGGCCGCCTCGGAAGGGTTGGTACCGGAGCACAACTCGTCGAGAAGGACCATCGATCTTGGTCGGATGTGCTGAAAGAGCGTCCGAATGCGCACCAGTTCCTGCCCCAACCGTCCCTCGAGCTGGTCGGCGGAGTCCGTCTGCACAACCGAGGCAAACAGCCCGCTGCGCAGCGGCACACAAGCCTCTTCAGCGGCGACATAGATACCCGACTGCGCCATCAGCTGTACGAGCCCGAGGCCCTGCAACAAACGGGTCTTGCCCCCCGAGTTGGGTCCCGTCACGACGGTGATCGACTCGTCGTGGTCGCTGCTCTCGGCGACGTCGCACGCCACCGGCGGCGCATCGTGCCTCAGCAGCAGCGGGTTGAAGACCTGACGCAACCGCAAAGGACCGCTTTCGGCCACCGTTGGGATGCACACGTCGAGCCCTTGCTTGCGGCAGTTGTCGGCGAAAGCGCGACTGGTCAGATAAAACTCCAGATGGCCGACGAGCGTCAGAACACGCGCCAGTGATGGGGCGATACGCTGGTACACATCGATGATGACGCGATTGACCATCTCGCGAGAGCTGAGGTTGTAGCCGCGCCAGTAGGTGCCGAAGAGCTCGCGCCAGCGACGCCATGCCGACTTGTAGAAGCGGTTGCCGCGCGCTTCCTCGAAGTCCTCGATCTGCAGTTTCTTGATGCGGCCGTCAGCGCCGAGCTGCAATGACACGTTCACCGAGGCGATGTTCTCCTCGTAGGCGAGCAAATCGGTGAGAATTCGATAATCACGCGTCGCCTGGATGCCGAGACCCGCCTCGTGGATCCGACTCAATCCTGACGAACACTCCTCGAAGTCGCTCACCATCATGGTGATGACGTCGCGCGCCTGTCCGAGCATGCGAAGTCGATGCGGGGTGTTGTCGATCGTCCGGACAGTGTGCGCCGACTTGATCAAATCGAGTAGAGCGATCAGCTCGACATACAACCGCTCCGTGCGATCGCGAACATCGGCATCGTTTTCGAGCTCGCGCAGAATTGCCTGTCGGAAATGGACCGTTTTCAGATCAACCGGTGGACGCGCCAGTACCCATTGCAGGAATTCCGGGTGCGCGTGGTAGTCAGTGCCACCGATTTCGATACGCGATGTGTCCTCCACGAACTCGGTGAGGAAGACGTCATCGGCAAACAGCGCCGGATCCCACGGCGACGCCTGCAGAGGCGACGTACCGATGTTCTCGTGGATTCGCGCGGTCTCGTTTGAGCCGAGAAACGCCAGCTCGAGCAGATCCTCGAGCAGCTCGTTATCAGGGTAGGCGCGCTGCCGGCCATGCAGCAGATCGGGTATCGGAATCATTCGCTGATGCTAGCAGGCCCAGACCAGGGGCTAGTGGCCTGTAACCGGGGACTCGATGGCGTCGCGCAGCACCGCGGCCTCGCCGCGCTCGTTGATCAGACGCTGTATGTAGGCCACCAGCTCGCCCCGTCGGGAGATCAATGTCTCGAGCTGGGGGGAGTTGAGATACTCCCGCACCGCAGACCGAATCTCGTCGTCCGTCAGCTGTTGCAGAAGGGCCCACGAGGCACGCGAACAGGAAGCGAACTTGTCGGCGTCCCGCAGGTCGTCGTGTTCCTGGAAAGCACGGGTGTGATCGATCATCCACAGCTTCCAGTCGGCGTCGAACAGCAGATTCCCGGTGTTTCGGTCATCGTTGAAGATCAGCGTGTCGAACAACCGCATCGCGTTCATCTGGCGGATCCAGGTCCGGGCCACCGGTGGCTCGATCCCCTGCTCCAAACGGTCGGCTTCCGACAACCCCCCCTCGACCCAGAGCTGCACGCTGGCGGGCCGCCCGCGGATCATGCGGCAGACCGTCGGGGGCACGTTGTCGAGACGAAACAGCCGCGCCAGCGCGTAGGCGGCACATTGGCCCTTGTAGCTGTCGTGATAGAAGCGGAAGCGCCGCCCGAACATGCGTAGGTTGCGCCTGGCCTCGTCGATGGTGTGCACCGCCGCCCGGGCGCTGACGCCACCGCGGTCCAATACGGCACGCTGAAGCCCCGTCGTGCCGGCTCCGAACGCACGCACTGAAGCCACTTCTGCCTGCTGCAGAAACTCGACCGCCTCGGCATGGCTGCGAAACGGCAGCGCTTGGCCGTCGGCACCTCGCCACAGGGGCGACGCTTCGACTTCGCCTTGCGAGCCCGGCATGCCCACCGTTCGTGGCGCCCGCCCCGGCGCCAACGGAGCCGCCGCTGGCTTCCCCGACGTCACGACCGTGCCGACAAGAAAGGCCGCAACGAAAAGCGCCGGACGCCGGCCGGGCCAGGGAGGAAGGGTGGTCATGCGATCCTCGTCGAACAGAGGTCGGGAGTCTAGCAGGCACGCCGCCAGCGGAGAGGTCGCACGAACCGACCCCGCCACAGCGCTCCGCACCGAGTAGCCGGTGACGCCCGTGTTTGCACCGCCCTTTGACAAATCGCGGTAGCCTAGGCTAAACACGAGAGATCTTCGGTCCCCGAGTCGAGGAGGTACCCATCTCATGCCATTTTCGCGTCGCGCGCTGTTCGGCGGCCACGCTGCAGCCGGCAGCGGCCCGTCGGGTGCGCTGATCGCTGCTCGTGGCCGTGAAGCTCTGGTCGACGAGCTCTGGCCCAACTCCCGAGATGCGGCGGTCGTGCCGCCGCCGCCGAACGGCGAGATCCGTCTGAGCAGCAATGAGAACCCGCTGGGGCCCGGCGAACGAGCGCTCGACGCGGTTCGAGAAGCGTTCCACGACGCCAGCCGATACCCCGACAACACCAGCCCGGGCATGTCGGATCTACAGTCCGCCCTGGCTGCGGCCAACGACGCCCGCCCCGAGCACGTGGTGCTCGGCGCCGGATCGGGGGAGTTCCTCAAGAACGCCGTCCAGGCGTTCACCTCCAAGACCCGGCATCTGGTCACCGCGACTCCGACCTATCGGAGGTCGGAGCAAGTGGCAAGGTACCTGGGAGCCGCAGTAAAGGCGATTCCAGTCGACGCCAGCGGCCAGCTGAACCTCGGCGCGATGGCAGAAGCGTGTCGCGGAGCCGGGCTCGTCTTCGTGTGCAATCCGAACAACCCGACCGGGACGGTGCACTCGGCAGAAGCGATCGCTGAGTTCACAGAGCGCGTGCGGCACATTTCGCCGGACACGGTGATTCACTTCGATGAGGCCTACCACGAGTACGTTACCGACCCCGGCTACCGCTCAGCTCTGTCGCTGGCACTGTGGACACCGAACGTCTTCGTCACCCGCACATTCTCAAAGGTGTACGGGATGGCGGGGCTGCGTATCGGCTACGCCGTAGGCCACCGCGAAGTGATCGCCGAGCTGTCACGTTACGGATTGCCGGTCAACACCAACAACGTCGGCCTTGCCGCGGCCTACTCGACGCTGCACGATCCGGGGCGCTTGGAGCGCGAGATCAAGCGCAACGCCGAGGCCCGGCAATTCACCGTCGACTTCTTCACGAACGGTGGCTATGAGGTGCTCGAGTCCAACGCGAATTTCATCTTCGTGAATATCCGCCGGCCGGCGGCGGAGATGCGTAGGGCCTGCCAGGAGCACGGCATCCGCATCGGTCGGGACTTCCCGCCGATGGAAAAGACCCACGCGCGGATCTCGATCGGGACCATGGAAGAGATGCAGCGGGCCACCGAGGTATTCACCGAGGTGCTGGCATGAGCGCGGCGCCGAGGGAGGACAAGGCGATGACGGTTTCACGACGCGGGTTCGTCAAGCGGGTGGGCGTCGGCTCCGCCGCGGCGGCGATGATGGCGTACGACGGGCCGCGATCCCTGGCACGAGCCTGGTCGCTTTCGTTGCCAGAGGATGAACGACCGGTGTTCCTGCATTACAACGAGAACCCGCTCGGCCCCGGCGGCCACGCGCTCGAGGGTCTGGAGACCGGTATCACCGCCGGTAGCCACCCGACGGCGCGCTACAGCATCAGCACCAACGCCTTAGTGGACGCGATCGCCAAGACTCAGGGCGTGCCGCACGACAACATCCTCATCGGCAACGGCTCCACGCAGGTGCTGCGAACCGCGACGCACGTATTCACCTCACCGACCCGGCCATTGGTCACCGGCGCGCCGTCGTACGGCGAATGCTCCGGCTATGCCGAGCTCATCGAGACGCCGGTCGAGTACGTCCCGGTGGATGCTTCGATGCGCCTCGACCTCGACGCCATGGCCGACGCGGCGCGAGGGGCCGGCCTGGTGTTCGTCGACAACCCCAATAACCCGACTGCGCAGCTGCACAGCGCTGAGGCCATCGGAGCGTTCATCGAGCGCGTCATGAGCGAGTCGGAGGCCGTGATCCTCATGGACGAGGCGTATCACGACTACGTCACGGATCCCGGCTACCAGTCGGAGATAACTCGCGCCGTCAACAACAAGCGGCTCCTGGTGGCGCGCACTTTCTCCAAGGCCCACGGCATGGCCGGGATGCGTATCGGCTACGGTGTGGCGCACGTCGACACCATCGAGGCCATGAGCGAATGGCAATACGGCCTGAGCCTCAACGTCCTGGCCATCGCCGGTGCGACGGCATCACTACTGGATGCGGCCCACATCGAGGCGGAGCGCGCCCGCAACACCGAGGTTCGCCGCTTTACCGTCGACTGGTTCAAGTCGCACGGCATCCACCTCACCGAGACGCAGGCCAACTTCTTGTGGGTGCGTACCGGCGTACCGGCGGCCGACTTCCGCAGCGGCTGCGCCGAGTACGGAATCCTCGTGGGGCGGGACTTCCGGCCGTTCGAGGGCTCCTGGGCGCGCATCTCGCTCGGTACGATGGAAGAGATGCAGCGCGCCACGGAGGTGTTCGGACGCGTACTGAAGGTCGAGAAGGTAGCCGCCGCGTAGCGTAGCCGCCGCCACCAGGCGATCGGGAGCTCCGGATGCTCAGCATAGGTCGGCCGGCCAACGGGCCCTCTTTGCGTGCGGCAGTGTCGATGCTGGTGGTGCTGACCTCACTGCCGGCCACGGCCAGCCTCGGAACCGCCCCGACCGGGCTGAGTGCGGCCTCCGATGCCCTCATCGCGACTCCCGCTGGGGTGAACGGTGAGCCACCTCAACGTGAAGCTTCGGGCGACACCCGATCGACCCGCGACGGCGTGTTCTCCAGTCGTGAGGCGTCGCGTGGGCGAGTTCTCTACGACCGCGTCTGCGCCTACTGCCATGACGCAGCCGAGTTCGGCCCTGACTACATGATCAACTGGGACGGGCAGCCGATCGGGGCACTCTACGACTTCATCCGCATGACCATGCCGGAAGACAATCCAGGCGATCTCAGCCGCAGACAGTACGCCGATGTCGTTGCCTACATGCTACGGATCAACGGTGCGCCGGCCGGGGAGCACGACCTGGGACACGACGCCGGAGATCTCGACCAGGTCCTGATCGAGGGTCCGTTCGACGAGTCTCGCAATCCCCGCTGACCCGCTTCCGGTACTGCGCTGACGCGGGCGTTCGGCGGATCACTGCTGCGGCCACGGAACTGCGCCGTCCGGATCCAGCGGACCGAGACCCTTGTGGACGACTCGGCTGCGAGCCTCCAAGCGTCAAGGCGACTCCGGAGCCCTGAACGGTTAGGATTGCGTCGCGCCCGGCGCCGCCACAGACAGCGTGGCGCCATCACGCCACGGAGGATCCTCAATGACCCGCTCGGCTCGCCTCGGTTTCGGCCTCTTGATCGTCCTGGTGGCCACGGGGGCACTGGCCAACGTCGTTCCGCAGAACAATTCCCCCAACCCCTACCGCACTCTCGATGGGGTCTGGGGCCAGTTGCCCGACAGCCGAACCTGGGGCGCCACCAGTGCTGTCTACCCAGACGTCGATGGCATCAATATCTGGGTCGGCGAACGGTGCGGCGCAAACACCTGTGTCGGCACCGACATGGACACGATCTTCCTTTTCTCGCCGGACGGCGAGTTGCTCAAGAGCTTCGGCGGCGATGGCCTGTTTGCCTGGCCGCATGGCATGCACGTGGATGCCGACGGTAACGTGTGGGTCACCGACGCGGTCGGCTTCGGAGATCAACCCGAGGGTCTCGGGCACGTGGTGTACAAGTTCAGCCCCGACGGTGAGCTGATGATGACCCTGGGCAAGAAAGGCGTTGCCGGCGACGGCGAGGACACGTTCCGCCAGCCGTCAGACGTTCTGGTGGCCCCCAACGGCGACATCTTCGTTGCCGACGGACACGGCGCCGGCGGCAACAATCGCATCGTCAAGCTGTCGAGCAACGGAACCTTCATCAAGGAATGGGGACAGACCGGCTTCGGTCCCGGTGAGTTCAGAGATCCTCACGCCCTGGCGATGGATTCGCAGGGCCGGCTATTCGTCGGCGATCGCGGCAACGCCCGCCTGCAGATCTTCGACCAGGACGGTACCCATATCGCTACCTGGACGCAGTTCGGGCGTCCCAGCGGCCTGTTCATCGATGCCGACGACATGCTCTATTCGGCCGATTCGGAATCCAACGCGCGCGCCAACCCGGGTTGGAAGCGGGGCATCCGAATCGGCAGCGTGACCGACGGATTCGTGACCGCCTTTATCCCCGATCCCGAGCCCGATCAGGACGGTACGGGCACAAGCGCTGCGGAGGGTGTCGGCGTCGACTCCGCCGGAAACGTATACGGAGCCGAGGTCGGACCGCAGGCAATGCGCAAGCACGCCAAGCGTTGACGCCGGATCGGGCGGCGAGCGGCTAGCCCTGAATCGAATCCACCAGCGCGGCGATCTCCGCGCTGCCAACAAGGGCTGCGAAGTCCGGCTCGGCGGTGATCAACGCGGCGTCGGAAAGCCCGTATTCCGCTGCCCGGCCCAGCCACTCGAGCGCAGCGCCGTGATCACCTCGCCTCGCCTCGAGGCGCGCGAGCTGATAGGTCGTATCCACCGTGTCCGGATGCGCCTCGCCGAGGAGACGTAGCTCGATTTCGAGAGTTTGCCGATAAAGAGCATTGGCCTCATCGAACCGACGCTGATCGCGAAACAACGTCGCCAGGTTGTACATCGACCACTGCGTGCGGATGTGTTCCCCACCGAGGACATCGCGACGAAGCTCGAGGGTTTCTCGTAGCCACGGTTCGGCTTCGTCATAGCGACCATCCTTCTGATACGCCTCCCCCAGCAGGTTCATCGACTCCAACGTATCCGGATGTCCAGCGCCGAGCGTGCGCCTGGCTACCGCGATGCTGGGCGCCATGATCGCAGCGACCTCGTCGTAGCGCTCTCGATAAAAGAACGTCAGCGCCAGGACGTACTCCGTGGTCAGCGTGTAGCGGTGCTCCGCCCCGAGGATGCGCCGGCGCCCGTCAAGCGCCTCGCGAGCGCGAGACTCGGCCTCCTCATACCGACCGAGGCTGTTGTTCACCGATGCGAGATTGTGGATCAACGTAAGCGTCGCGGGGCGGTCCGCATCGTCGATGCGCCGCAACCCGGCCAGCGACTGGCGATACAGGCGGTCAGCATCCTCGAACCGCCCCTGATTCTGATTTACGGCCGCCAGGGTGTTGATTGCTCTCAGCGTGGCCTCGTGATCATCACCGACCACTCGGCGCAGGGTCTCGACGACGCCCTCCAAGCCCGCTGCAGCGTCGTCGTACCGACCCTGTCCACTCTGCGCCAGTGCCACATAGCGCATCGACTCCAGCGTTTCGAGGTGATCATCTCCCAGCGCGATCCGCTGCAGCTCCAGCGTCGCGGCCGCGAGCTGCTCGGCAAGCTCATAGCGCCCTCTCTCGACGTGAAGCGCTACCAGATCGGCCATCGAGGCAAGCGTCTCCGGCGCGTCTATCCCCAGCAGGTCGCGCCGCGACGACAGCGCCTGTTCCAAAAGCGGAACCGCCGACTCGTACAATCCTAGCCTGGAATACACATCGCCCATCGTCGCCATCAGCTGCGCTTGTGTCAGCGGCTGACCGCGCAGCTCGGTCGAGATCCGCGCCACACCCTGGTCGAGGATCTCTCGCGCCGTGATTGCGTTGCCCAGCGCCTCGCTCGGCGCCGAGACCTCGAACAACCCGGTCAGAAAGCTCGATACTTCGCGAGCCGTCTCGGCTTCGCGATTCGCCCGATCTCGCTCACGCGCGATGCGAGCGGTTTGCACGCCCATGGCGATCCCGAAGCCGATCAGCATGACGGTCAGCACGGCGGCGGCGGCAACGCCGATTCGGTGTCGGCGCGCGAACTTTCGCAGACGATATGCTGCGCTCGGCGGCGTCGCCTCGACCGGCTCGTCAGCCAGGTAGCGGCCGATGTCGGCAGACAGATCGGCCGGCGAGCCGTAGCGGCGCGAGCGATCCTTCGCCATCGCCTTCATGGTGATCCAGTCGAGATCCCCGCGTAGCTCGCCAACCAGCCGCATCGGATCGGTCTGGCGTCGAGCGGCGGCGGTGACCGACGCCTCACCCAGGCTGCTGACGCGCGTGCTCGGCTTCGACGGCTCCTCGTCGCGGATGCGTCGATGGATCTCGAGCAGGCCGGCCTCGCGCAGCTCGCGCGGGTCGAACGGCAACGCCCCGACGAGCAGCTCGTACAGCACGACCCCGAGCGCGTAGACATCTGTCCGCGTGTCGATGCCCTGTGGGCTCATCTCAGCCTGCTCAGGGCTCATGTACTCCGGGGTCCCGATCAGCTGACCGAGCTCGGTGAACACCGAGCGCTCAGTGAGCCGTTGAGCAGTTGCCTTGGCAACGCCGAAGTCGATGATCTTCGGAGCCGCTTCACCGTCGCGGATCGCCACCAGCACGTTGGACGGCTTGATGTCGCGGTGAATGATTGCTTTGTGGTGCGCATGCTGAACGCCATCGCATACGCGCTGCAGCAGCTCCAGTCGCTCCCTTACGCTCAGCCGATTGCGGTCGCAGTGCACGTTGATCGGGATTCCCTCAACGTACTCCATGACGAAGTACGGTCGCCCGGCCTCGGTTGCTCCGGCGTCGAACACCTTCGCGATACAGGGATGATCCATCATCGCCAGCGCCTGCCGCTCGGCCTCGAAGCGCGCCACCACCTGTTTAGTGTCCATGCCGTGCTTGATCGTCTTCAGCGCCACACGGCGGCGCACGGCGCCAGCTGTTCGGCCAGGTAGACGTCACCCATGCCGCCTTCGCCGAGCTTCTGCAGGATCCGGTAGGGTCCGATCGTTTCCGGGACCTCGAGCGGCGACGCCGAGGCCGCCGTCGGGTGATCGGGGGGCGCGGTCGGGTCCGTGGGGTCGGTCATTGCTGGAGCCTGCGCAAGCCTGAGTTGTGTCATCGGGCGCCGGCGCTCATCTTACCCGCGCAACACACGGTGGCCGAAAGTAGCACGTCCCCGATGGCTGTCCCATCGACGACTAGTGGCCACTAGACTATGTCCTGGTGATGCGATGACCGACCCGGAGCGATCCATGCGCCCACGACCCATCCTGCTCTGCGCCTCGTATCTGGCCTTGCTGCTGTGTCTGGCTGGCGACGCCGCCGCATGGAGCCGCCAGGGCCATATGGTCACTGCCGCGATCGCCTACCAGGAGCTGCGCCAATCCGACCCGGCTGCGCTGCGTACCGTCGTCGAGCTACTCGAGCACCATCCGCATTTCGCCGACCAGCTGGCACCACCCCGGAGCTGGAACCTGGACGACGAGGACCGCGAACAGGCCATCTTCATGCGCGCCGCGCGCTGGGCCGACGACATCCGCTCCGGACGCCACGAGAGCTATAGCCGGCCGACATGGCACTACGTCAACTATCACTATTCGCCACCGAACGAGCTGACGCCGCCGGCGGGAAGCGGCGACGGGGAGCTGCTCAACGCGCTGCGCGACAACACCGCGACGCTGGCTACGAGCGACCGCGCGGCGGACCGCGCCGTGGCGCTGACCTGGCTGTTTCACCTCGTCGGCGATATCCACCAACCACTGCACTCCGTTGCCCTTACCACCGAGCGTTACCCGGACGGTGATCGTGGCGGCAACCTCTTCTACATTCGCGCCCGACCGAACGCACGGACCATCAACCTGCATCAACTCTGGGACACGCTAGTCATCGGAACCGATCGCTTTCAAGAGGTCCGGAACCGAGCTGCGGAGATCCGCCAGCGCCGAGGCACGGGCACCAGAGACGGCACCGTGGGCCGGGATTTCGCGCGCTGGGCGTCGGAAGGGGCGCGCATTGCCGTCGAGCACGTGTACCTGAACGGGAAGTTGCGCGGCGGCACGCAGGAGGCCGGCGCGGTATTGCCCGCCGGATACCTCGAGGACATTCAGCCGATCGCCGAGCGGCGGGCAATGCTGGCCGGACACCGGCTGGCGCAACTGCTTCGGGGGACGCTTGCCGAACCTCGGCGACAAACGCCCCCGAACGATCTCGACGCCCTGGCGTTCATGGCCGGCTGCTGGGAAGGATCTTTCGGCGGCGGGCGCGGCACCATCTCGGAGCACTACACGTCGCCCACGAAGAACCTTATCCTGGGCACGACGCGGTACATCCGCGACGGCACCGCGGTGCAATTCGAGTTCGCTCGTATTCAGGTAACGAACAACAGCATCGTGCTGACGCCCTACCCGAACGGAAGGCAGTCGCCGAGCTCGTTCCGGCTGACCTCGTTGATCGATCGTCGGGCGATCTTCGAGGCGCCGGAGCATGACTTCCCGAAGCGAATCGTCTACGCGGCCCAGGACGATGGGACGCTCAGAGCCCAGATCGACGGCGGAGCGGACGACGCTGAGCCTCGTGGCTGGCACCTGAGACCGACGGCCTGCGACTCGCCATGACAACCAGGCGGGCCGCGATCAGGCCGGTCGTCCGAGATATGCGCGCAACTGCGGCGGCACGCTTCGCCGCACCAGGGCGCTCTGCAGCCGCCAACGGACATCGGGTTCCTCGTCGACCAGGAAGCGGACCTCACCTGCTTCGCGAACCGCCACCGGCACACCCGCCTGATAGAGCACGCGGTTGTCGGCAATCGCGGTAACACGGCCACCCGGCGTAATGATGCCGACAAGGTTGAGGGGGTCGGCGGCGCTCAGCGAGACCAGGGCTTTATCCTCAGCTCGTCGAATCTTCCGGAGCCTTCCGACGGCCTCGGGCAGCGCGAACTGCTCGCCCTGGAATCCGGCCACGAAACGGCCTCCACGGATTTCACCGCGCGCCTCCAGGCGACGATAGACGCGTACCAGGTCGCGCCACGGCGGCGCAGTACCCTCGCGCGTCAACAGCCGGCGGAAGACCACCCCGTAACGCCGTAGATAGAGTCGCGCGGCTCCCTCGATAGCCTCGACAGTGAGTCGGTGTCCGGTGTCGGCCACGCCGCCCCCCGGGCTGGCGTCACCGTCCGCCGCGCCGTCGACCGACACAGCGCCGATGCGTGTCCGGGCCAGTGACCACCGGCCGGCGTTCTCCATACCGAAGATCGCGGTCCGACCGCGCCGCTTCCCACCCTTGATCGGGCGGCGGCGGCTCGACGGCACCAGCAAGGCGCGCAGGCCGATGAAAGAATCCGCCGTCACCAGACCCCAGGCCGCAAGCTCGCCGAGGGGCTCTTCCAGCTGACTGTCGAGCTGTCCGGTAGCACGAGCGAGGTCGCCGAAGAAGCTGGCACCGTCGCGCTGCAGCGCAGCGAGCGTGTCTCGGGCGGCAGCCGACAACGACAGCCCCTCCGGGTCGGCGCCCGGCGCCAGCTCTTCCCACAGATCGAGGCTACCGCGAGTCAGCAACGCAATCGGCGTGCTGCGGTTCGGTCCCGATCGCGGGTTGGCGCGTGGCCCTCGCCCCGGTGGCGTGAGCCTCCCCCAGGCGACGCGACCGGACAAGCACAGCGTGTCGAGCCACACTGGATCGTACTGCAGCAATCGGGCCGGCAGGATCTCCGACTCCCAGGCGGCGGCCGGTGCCTCGAACCCCTCGAGCTGCTCCACGAGTGCGCCGAGGCTGTCGGGGCCTTCGGCCTGCTCGCCGGGCGCGACACGCTGCCAGGCGAACAGGAAGCGCATGAAATCACGCGCCATCACGGGCTCAATCTCGGCCCGCAGTCGGTTGAGCGTGTATCGATGGATCCGCGACAACAGTCGCCGCTCACACCATTCCGTGGTTTCCAGGCCGGCGGAAAAACGACCGCGGAAGGCGAACCCTTCGGCCTCGAGGCCGAGCAGCGCGGCATCGATTCGACGCTCGTCCAGTCGCAGTGAATCGGCCAGTTGCGCGACGGTCACCGGGCCGAGCGCCTGGAGCCGTCCCCGAACGATCTCGATCAGCGCCTCTTCCGCCGTCCACTCCCGGCGGGAGGCGCGCGCCGGCGCCGAGATCCTCGGGACCATGTCCCATTCAGGCGCCAGCGACCCTAGCATGGCGTCAAAGAGCGGCAGCCGCTCCGCCGCCGCCCAAATCCGACGTCCATCCTCGGCGTCGTCACCGGATCCACCGAGGATCAGCGTCGTGGCGCGCCGGTCGCGCACGAGGGTCTCGAAGTGCTCGGTCCACTCGATGCCCTCCGACTGGGCGATGAATCCGTGCAGCAGCAGCGCGTCGTGGAGCTCGTCGGGCCCTTCGGCAGCGGGCCAGGCCTCGCTTCGAACGCGGTCGATCGCCGCTTGATCGAGGGCGGACAGATCGTCAGCCGATTGCGGATCCGCCAAATGGCGGGTCTGGATCGCCAGCGTCCGACGCTCCTCGAGCGGCGCGTCGTCGAGGAAGGCGTAGGGCTTGGCGGAGATGATCTCGTGGGCCAACGGCGACGGCTCGCGCACGTCGCGCGCCGATAGCTTCTTGTGCCCGCCGACGATCTGGTCCAGCAACGACTTGAACTCATCGAAGTCCATCGCTTCCTGAAGGCAATCACGGATCGTCTGCTCGATGAGCGGGTGGTCCGGCACCTCACGGGCGCCCTGGATGTTCTCTAGGCAGGCGAGGGAGTCAGGGAAGATCACCGCCAGCAGGTCCTCGGCATCCATCCGCTGTAGGGCCGGTGCCAGTCGCTTGCCGCCCACCCATCGCTTCACCGCCAGCGAGCGCGCCGCGTTCCAGCGCCAACGAACCGGGAACATGGGTGCGTCGAGAAACGCCTGTACCAGCTTGTCGCGCACACTTCCGGGCTGCAGGTATTGGAAGACCTCCTCGAGCGGAAAGCTGTGTGTCGGCCCGAGCGACAGGATCAGCGCATCGTCGCTAGCGGCGGCTTGGAGCTCGAAGTTGAAGGTCCGACAGAACACCTTGCGCAACGCCAGGCCCCAAGCACGATTGACCCGCATTCCGAAGGGCGAATGCACCACGACGTGCATGTCGCCGGCCTCGTCGAAGAAGCGCTCCATGACGATGTTGTCGCGCGTCGGCATCGAGGCCAGCGCCGTCCGCGACGCCGCCAGGTACTCGACTGCCGCTCGGGCCGCGACCTCGCCGATTCCGACCTCGTCGCGGAGCCATTCGATCGCCGTGTTCAGGGAGCCGAGATCGAGCTCGTCGCCGACCGGTCCCAGCCTGACATCGATCTCGGTGCGCAAGCGCGATACCGCCTCCGACAGCTCCTTGGTGCGACCCGGCGCCTCGCCCAGCCAGAACGGTAGGTTGGGAGGCTGTCCCCTGGCATCCTCGACACGCACAGTGCCGGTCTCGACGCGCAAGATTCGCCAGGAGGTATTGCCGAGCTGGAAGATATCTCCCGGCAGGCTCTCGATGGCGAAGTCCTCGTCCAATGTCCCGACCTGCAGGCCCTGCGGTTCCTGCAGAACCTTGAACTCGAAGGCGTCCGGTATCGCCCCACCACACGTGATCGCCGCCAGCCGGGCACCGCGACGACCGCGAACCCGACCGTTCACCGCATCCAGATGCAGGTAGCGTCCACGACGCCCGCGCCGCGTGCTGAATCCCTCGGCAAGCATGTCGATGGTGCTGTCGAACTCCTTCCGCGAGAGATCACGAAACGGGTAGGCACCGGTGACGAGGTCGAACAGCGCCGCCTCCGACCAGTCCTCCGCTGCAGCAGCGGCGACGATCTGCTGCGCCAGAATATCGAGCGGCTTGTCAGGCACCACCAGCCGATCTAGCTCGCCGCGCCGTGCAGCGTCAATCGCCGCGATGCACTCGACAAGATCGTCACGCGACAACGGGAACAGCCTGCCCTTGGGAACGCCACCGACGTGGTGGCTGGCTCTTCCGACACGCTGCAGCAGCGTGTTGATCGCCCGCGGCGAGCCCATCTGGACGACCAGGTCAATCGCACCGATGTCGATGCCGAGCTCCAGCGACGCCGTCGCTACCAGCGCCGAAAGGCTGCCCTCCTTGAGACGCGTCTCGGCATCGAGGCGCTGCTCCGTTGAAAGCGAGCCATGGTGTGAGGTCACCTCGCCCTCACCAACCCGATCGCTCAGGTGCTTCGCCATGCGCTCCGCCATGCGTCGCGTGTTGACGAAGATGAGCGTCGTGCGGTGCTCGCCGATGAGCGCCGCGAGGCGATCGTAGATCTCCTCCCACACCTCGCCCGCCATGACCGCCTCGAGCGGCGACCTTGGCATCTCGATCGCCAGATCCATGTCTCGAAGGCCGACGGCGTCGATCACCTCGCAGTCGGGGAGACCCTGAGCGTCGACGTGTCGTTGTCCGACCAGGAACCGTGCCACTTCCTCGATCGGCTTCTGGGTCGCCGACAGTCCGATGCGCAACAGCGGGCCAGCGACCAGCGCCTCGAGGCGCTCGAGCGAGAGCGCCAAGTGCGAACCGCGCTTATCGTCGGCGACAGCGTGAATCTCGTCGACGATGACGGTCTTGACGCGCGACAGCATGCCCCGCCCGCCGTCTGAGGTAAGCAGCAGGTAGAGCGACTCGGGGGTGGTCACCAGGATGTGCGGTGGTGTCTTGAGCATCCGCTGCCGCTCCGACGAAGGCGTGTCGCCGCTACGCACAGCGGTACGTACTTCGGGGCTCGGCAGCCCGCGATCCATCAACTCGTAGGCGATGCCCTCCAGCGGCAGCCGCAGGTTCTTGCGCACATCGTTGGACAACGCTTTCAGCGGCGATACGTAGACCACCTGGGTAGCGTCTTCGAGGCTACCGTCGAGACCCTGGCGCACGAGATCGTCAATGGCGGCGAGGAAGGCGGCCAGTGTCTTGCCCGAGCCGGTGGGGGCGGCGATGAGGGTGTGGCGGCCGGCCTGGATCGCGGGCCAGCCGCGTTGCTGCGGCTCGGTGGGCGTATCGAACGTGCGTCGAAACCAGGCCTCTACGGCCGGGTGAAAGTTCTGCAGCGTCATCGCCGAAGTATATGCTTTGGGCCGCCGCGGTCCCCGGCAGCTCGCCGGGCCACACGGCCAGACCGCGGTACAGTGCGGCCGTCCGCCGCCCGAGTCGTCTGAAGCGACCGCACGGCGCGCCCTCAGCACACCAAGCTACCGCTCCCGGAGCCGATCATGCGCGGTCTGATGATGGACTATCAGCTAACGCTGCCGATCCTCCTGGAGCGCGCCGAGAGCCTCTATTCACCCCGTGAGATCGTCTCGCGGCGCCCGGACAAGTCGATCCACCGCTACACGCTGGGCGAATTCGCCCAGCGGGCGCGGCGTCTCTCCGTCGCGCTCCGCGAGCTCGGGATAAACAAGGGTGACCGCGTAGGCACGCTGGCGTGGAACCACTACCAGCACCTCGAAGCGTATCTCGGAGTACCGGCGACCGGAGCGGTCCTTCACACGCTGAACCTCCGCCTCCACGCCGACGACCTCACCTACATCATCAATCACGCCGACGACCGGCTGATCCTGGTCGACGCCACGCTGCTGCCGCTCCTCGAGAAAGTGCTCGACCGCATCGATGTGGAACGGGTCGTGGTGATGTCGCAGCTGCCCGAGGGATCTCCGACACCACAGCTGCCGAGCGGCATGCTCGACTACGAGGAGCTGATCGCGGGCGCCGACCCGGGCGACTACGCCGCTGCCGATCTGGATGAGAACGATGCCGCGGCCATGTGCTACACGTCGGGGACAACCGGTATGCCGAAGGGCGTGGTCTATTCCCATCGCGCCATGATCCTGCACGCCATGGCGTTGGGGCTGGCTGACATGTTCGGGATCAACGAGCGTACCGTCATGCTGCCGGTGGTACCGATGTTCCACGTCAACGCGTGGGGTACGCCCTACGTGTGCCTGATGCTGGGCGCCAAGCAGGTGTTGCCGGGTCCACATCTCGACCCCGAGAGCCTCTGCCAGCTATTCGCCGACGAGGCCGTAACCACCACGGCCGGTGTTCCGACGATCTGGATGGGGATCCTCGAGCACCTCGACGCCGACCCGGAGCGCTACGACCTCAGTGCAATGGACCTCATGATTGTCGGAGGCGCCGCCGCGGCGCCCACCATGATCCACGCGTTCGAGGAGCGTCACGGCCTACAGGTGATGCACGCCTGGGGCATGACCGAGACCTCGCCACTGGGAACGGTCAGCAAGATCGGCCCGGCCAACGACCATCTGGGTGCCGACGAGCGCCTGGCGTTGCGCGCCAAGCAGGGACGCATGTCACCGCTGGTGGAGCTGCGCGCTCGCGGGGACGCTGGGCTGGTGCCCTGGGACGGCGAAACGATGGGCGAGCTCGAGGTCCGCGGCCCGTGGGTCGCCAGCGCCTACCACGACAGCGAGCAGGGCACCGACAACTTCACTGACGACGGCTGGTTCTGCACCGGCGACATCGTCAGCATCGATGCGCAGGGCTATGTGCGCATCGAGGACCGCTCCAAGGACCTCATCAAGTCCGGCGGCGAGTGGATCAGCTCGATTGCGCTCGAGAACGCGCTCATGGGACACCCGAGCATCGCCGAGGCGGCGGTGATTCCGGTGGCGCACCCGAAATGGAGCGAGCGTCCGATCGCCGTGGTGGTCCCGGTTGAAGGCGAGACCATCACGTTGGAGGAAATGCTCGACTACCTACGGCCGCATTTCGCCAGTTGGTGGCTCCCCGACGCCCTCGAGATCACCGACTCGATCCCGCGAACATCCACCGGCAAGTTCAAGAAGATGGTGCTGCGCGAAACCTTCAAAGACTACGTGCTCGACTCGTGAGGCCTGTCGCTGCCGGCACGCATCTGATCGACGTGCACTTTCGTGGCCGCCCGGAGTATCTCGGCTGCTACGTTGTCGAGGCCGGTGCCGGCGTCATCCTGGTGGATCCTGGCCCGTCGTCGTCGCTGGCTGAGCTAGAGGACGGACTGCGGCTCGGTGGTCTGTCGATCGACAACGTGAGCACGATTCTTCTGACCCACATTCACCTCGACCACGCCGGAGCCACGGGCACGCTGGTGGCGCGAAATCCGTCCATCCGCGTCTACGTGCACCAGCGCGGCGCTCGGCACATGATCGATCCGGAGCGACTGCTGGCCAGCGCCGGACGTCTCTACGGAGATCGGATGGACGAGCTGTGGGGCCCTTTCGTGGCGGTTCCCGCGGGAAACGTCGCAACGGTGGAAGGTGGCGAGACCATCAGTGTCGGAGGCCGCGGACTGCTCGTCGAGCACACCCCAGGGCACGCAAAGCACCATGTGAGCTACTTCGACCCCGGCACCGGCGTCGCCTACGTCGGCGACGCGCTCGGCGTCCGCATCGACAACCGTCCCTACGTCATTCCGGCGACCCCCCCACCGGACGTCGATCTGACCGGCTGGGCGGAGGCCACCGCCAGGATCCGCGCCTGGAACCCGACCCTGCTGTGTCCGACGCATTTCGGCCCGGCGCGCCCCGTGGAACAGCACATCGATGAGCATGAGCGGCGACTGGCGGACTGGGCCGCGATCGTCCGGGCCGATCTGGACTCCGGTACCGACGACGAGGCGTGTGCGGCGCGCTTTCGCCAGCGAGTAAACAACGACCTCGAGGCGGCGCTGCCAGGCGACGCCGATACCTACATTGCCAACAGCGCGGCAACCGACTCCTGGTGGGGATTGGCGCGCTACTTTCGCAAGCTCGCAGAAGGCAGCTCGCGGTGAGCCAGGGGCGGTTGCGGGCGACGGTTCCGGCGTCACGCGTACTGCTGACGATCGCCGTGGCGCTGTTCGTTCCCATCGGCGGGTCCGTCGGGGCGCCCGCGAGGTCACCGCTCCGCGCTGACTCGGGAGATGCAGAATCGGCGCTCGCTTCGCTGATCGAAGAGGTGGTCGCGTTTCGTGGCGCCGACCGCAGCCTGCCGCTTCCCGAGGGGGCAGATTCGCGCTACGAGAACCGTCTCGACGGTGTCTCGCTGGTGCGATTCGACGAAGAGCTGGCCACGACGCAGAGCTTCCGCCAACGGCTGAGCGACATCGATCTGGACGAGCTGGAGTCGGACACCGCGATAGACGCGCGCATCCTCTCCATCCAGCTACGCGACCGCGCCAACGAGTTGATCCACCGTGGGCACCTTATGCCCATTGGCAGCCGCTACGGGTTTCATTTCGGCTTCGCCGGCGCCCCCGAAAGCGACACGTTCCGCGACGTCGAGAACTACGATCGCTACGTCGCGCGACTGCAATCGTTCGGGGCCCATGCACACGGCCAGATCGCGCTGATGCGCGCCGGCATCGCCGCCGGACTGGTCCTCCCGTCTGCCGTCCTGACGGGATACGAGAGCACCGCGAGCGTGCATCTGGCGGACCATCCGCGCCAGAGCGGCTTCTGGTCGCCCTTCGAGCGCATGCCCGACTCGATCGACCCTGCAGATCGCCAGCGCCTGAGCCGCGACGGCGAAGCGGCGATTGTCGACTCGGTAATCCCGGGCTACCGGGCACTGTTCGAGTTCCTGCGCGACGAGTACGTCCCCGCCGGCCGCGCCACGCTCGGGGTCACGGACTTGCCCGGAGGGCGCTCCTATTACGCCCATCGGGTGCACATGTACACCACCCTCGACCTGACGCCGCGCGAGGTGCACGAAATCGGCCTCCAGGGCGTTGCCACGATCCTCGCAGCGATGGAAACGATCATGGGCGAGGTCGGCTTTACGGGAAGCCATCTGCAGTTCGTCGAGCATCTGCGGACCGAGCCGCGCTTCTATGTCGACACGGAGCGTGACTATCTCGCCGCCGTAGCCTACGCCGCAAAGCAAATGGAGGGCCATCTACCCGAGCTCTTCGGATTGCTGCCGCGGACACCCTACGGTGTGCGCGCGATTCCGGCACATGTGGCCCCGCGTCACTCGGCTGGCTACTACGACCGCGGCGACGACGACGGAACGCGCGCCGGCTGGATCAACATCAATACGTCCCAGCTGACCAGCAGGCCGCTATTCGTAGCCCGTGCGCTCGCATACCACGAGGGCGTTCCGGGTCATCACCTGCAGATCATGCTCACACGCGAGAACGAGCTTCTGTCCGACTTTCGGCGCAGCTCCGGCATCACCGTGTTCACCGAGGGCTGGGGCCTGTATGCGGAGAAGCTCGGCATGGAGGTAGGCCTCTACGAGGATCCCTACGATCGTTTCGGTATGTGGAGCTATCAGATCTGGCGCGCCTGTCGGCTAGTCGTCGATACCGGGATGCACGCCCTCGGCTGGACGCGGGCGGAGGCAATCGCCTACATGGCCGAGCACACCGGGATGGCACTCGATACGGTCACCGCGGAGATCGATCGGCACATAACCGAACCCGGCCAGGGACTCGCATACACCTTCGGCGAGTTGAAGATCACCGAGCTGCGGCAGCGCGCCAGTGAGCGCCTTGGCGACCGGTTCGACCTGCGCGCATTCCACGACGTGGTGCTGGGAAACGGCGCCCTACCGCTGTCCATTCTCGAGGAGGTCGTCGTGGCCTGGATCGAGGAGACACCCGGAGCATGACGTGATTGAACCCGAGACACCGACCGACGACCGCGACCGGCTACGCGCGCTCTGGGCGCTGGAGATTCTCGACACCCCGACCGAAGAGCGCTACGACCGTATCGTCAGGGTGGCCGGACTGACCCTCGAGATGCCCATCGCCTATCTGTCGTTCGTCGACGAGAACCGTCAGTGGCTAAAGGCGAACATCGGCATGCCGCTTCGCGAGACAGATCGAGATATCTCGTTCTGCGGCCACACCATCCTGGGAGATCGTCCGTTGGTCATACCCGACGTGGCGAAAGATGCGCGGTTTCACGACAATCCGATGGTGGTCGGAGATCCCTTCATTCGCTTCTATGCAGGCATACCGTTACGAAGCGCCGACGGACACAACGTAGGCACGCTCTGCGTCGCCGATCGTCAGCCCCGTAGCTTGTCGGACACTTCGTTGGAGCTTCTCGCGGAGCTCGCCGCGCTTATCGAGCGGGAGTTGCAACTGGTCGAAGTGATCGACGCGCAACACCGCTTGCTCGAGATCCAGACGACGCTGGCCGAGACTCGCCAGCATATGGCCGAGGAGCTTGCGAAGGCGGCAGGCTACGTGCGCGGGTTGCTACCGGCGCCCTCCGACGGCGACATCCGCGCTGACTGGCGCCACCTGCCATCCGCCCAGCTGGGCGGTGACATCTTCGACTACTACGCGCTCGACGATCACCGGACGGCGATGTACCTGCTCGACGTCGCCGGGCACGGAGTCGGATCGGCGCTGCTGTCGGTCTCGGTGATGAGCGTCGTGCGGTCACGGTCGCTCCAGCGAGCTGATTTCGCCGAGCCCGCCGAGGTTCTCGCCGGTCTGAATCGCGAGTTCCGCATGACGGAGCACGACAACAAGTTCTTCACCATGTGGTACGGCGTCTACGACGCCCGGACGCAGACACTCACCTACGCCAACGGCGGACATCCGCCTCCGCTCCTGATCACCGACCGGGCCAGCGGTGGCAACGTGGTGAAGCTGCAGGACTCCGGCCTGATTGTCGGAGCGCTGCCGGACGCTAGCTACGCGTCGAGCACACTGCCGATAGCGGAGCCGTCATCGCTATACCTGTTCAGCGACGGCGTCTACGAGATTTTCCCGTCCGGGGA
Organism: Acidobacteriota bacterium; assembly: GCA_965248695.1. Taxonomy (GTDB): domain Bacteria; phylum Acidobacteriota; class UBA890; order UBA890; family WLXD01; genus DASCOT01. The sequence goes on from CBDFKD010000002.1 coordinate 151,258, forward strand.
CGACGACTGTGAGCACATGCTCGGCTACGACGGGTTCGCCGAGATACTCACGTCGCAGGGGGGCGCCGACTTGGACGCGACCATCGGGCGTCTACGCGAGTACGGTGGCGGCGGCCCGTTCGACGACGACGTGTCGATCTTGCACCTGCGGCTCGGTTAGCGTCTTGACCGGCGCCGTGGCCGGGCACGGAGCTCCGAGCGCGAGGCTAGTTGATGCCCACGGTCAGCTTGCGGATCGGTATCGCGAACATGAAGAACAACGCCCCTGTCGCGATCACGACCATCGCCACCGTGCTGAACAACTCCGCCACCGGTAGAGCGTCCATGTAGCCAGCCGCGAGGCCCGCGATCAGGTTGCCCAGTGCCGTACCCATGAACCAGATGCCCATCATCTGGCCCTGTAAGCGGCGCGGCGAGAGCTTCGTCGTGGAGCTCAACCCAACGGGGCTCAGGCACAGCTCCCCGACGGTGTGAAAGAAGTAGGTCACCACCAGCCACATGGGGCTGACCTGGCCCTCGGTGACGAACTGCGATCCCCAGGAAAGCACCAGAAAGCCGATTCCGAGCAACACCAGGCCGAGGCCAAACTTGATCGGGATCGACGGGTTGCGAGCACCCAACCGTACCCAGAGCCCACCGACCACCGGCGCCAGCAGGATGATGAACGTCGGGTTGACGTTCTGTAGCAGCGAGGCGGGCATTTCCCAGCCGAAGATCACTCGGTTCGTGAAATCGCGCGCGAACAGGTTGAGCGACGAGCCGGCCTGCTCGAACCCCGACCAGAACATTGCCGCCCCGATAAACAGCAGGAAGATCGCGAAGACGCGCTTACGCTCCGTGACGTCGCGGCAAACGAACCCGATGACACCGGCGAAGTAGGCGATCGACACGGCGGTGATGAGGACCCCGGTGATCTGGGCGAAGCCCACCAGCGTGAGCGCAATCAGGCCGCTGGCAGTGAGCAGAAAGAAGGCTGCCGTGAGCGCCACCACCACGCCGACGCCGGTGAAGAACTGTCGCACCGACGCCGCGTAGACCTCCTGCGGGCGCGCCGCTTCCGGCAGCTCACCGCAGCCCAGCAAGTGTTTCTTGCCGGCGACGTACTGAATGATGCCGCAGGTCATGCCGATACCGGCGGCACCGAACCCCAGATGCCAGTTATAGCCCTCTCCGAGGAACGAGCAGATCGTCGGTCCCAGTACCGCCCCGATATTGATCCCCATGTAGAAGACAGAGAAGCCCGCGTCGCGCCGAGCACCCCCCTCGGGGTACAGGTCGCCGACGATCGCCGACACGTTCGGCTTCAGGAGACCGGTGCCGATGACGATCAGGATCAGCCCGAGATAGAACGTCGGAACCGCCGGAATCGCCATCGAGAAGTGGCCCAGCGCGATGATGATGCCGCCGTACAGCACCGCCTGTCGCTGACCGATGAGCCGATCGGCGATCCAGCCGCCTGGCAACGCCAGGGCGTAGACGCCAAACACGTACAGCCCGTAGATCGCAGCCGCGGTGGGCGTATCGAGTCCGAAACCGCCGCGCACCGAGTCGGTCAGGTACAGGATGAGCAGCCCGCGCATCCCGTAGAAGCTGAACCGTTCCCACATCTCGGTGAAGAACAGCGTCGACAAACCGCGCGGATGCCCGAAGAACGTCCCTCCGACAGCTTCAGCGCTCAAAATCGCCCTCCGATCGTGACCCCCGGGGTGGTCGCGCACGTGCCGGGCGCGGAGCAGCGGCCGCCGCCTCGGTCGGCCCGAGAGCCTATCATCCCCCTACCGGGCCGCGCCGATATCAATCCGGCGCCTTGGGCAGGTCGATGTCATGAGCCCGCTGCCGAGTCAACTTCTCGACATCGATGCCAGTCGCCGTCTTGAGCTGTTCGAGCATCGCCACGGCGCTGCCGGTGAGGTTGTTGATGTACTTGGGAATCCCGCTGCCATCGCCGCCATCGACGATCGTCAGCTTGTCGACCGTAAGGTTGTCAGCGATCACCCGCGTAACCTTGTCGAGCAACTCCGGCATCAACTGGATCAGGAACAGGTCGCGGGTCTCCCCGTCTTGCCACTGTTCCCGCATCGACTCGACGGCTTGAGCGGTGGCACGTCCGTCTTCGAGGATTCTCGCCGCGTTGCCCTCGGCCTCCAACATAAGCGCCTGCCGCCGAGCCCGCGCCGGCGCCACGGTGTCGGCCTCCTCGCGCTTGGCGCTGAGCTCAGCGCGCGTACCCTGAAGCTCGACTTCCTGCTCGGCTCGCGCGATGGCTCCGGCGACTTCTGCACGCTGCTCCGCCCTGTTCGACTCGGCTCTGCGCTCAGCACGCCGAACGGCGAGCGCTTTCTCGGAATCGACTACAGCCAGCTCGGCTTCGATCTCGGCTTGGCGCCCGACACGCTCCTGCTCGGCGGCAACGCTTCGAGCTTCCGCCTCAGCACGCGCTTCGGCGATTCGCGCGTCGCGACTGACCTCGGCTACCTTCTTGCGACCGATTGCCTCGAGGTAGCCTTGATCGTCGTAGACGCTCTCGATCTGGAAGATATCCAGAACAATGCCGAGCTGACTCAGGCCCGCTCGAGCCCGGTCAGTTACCTGTTCCGCTAGCTGCAATCGCTGCGCGTTGGCCTCTTCGGGGCTGACGGTGGCGAGCACGCCGCGCAGCGCTCCCTCGATGGTCTGCTGGGCCGTCGTCACCACGGTGTCGAAGTTCTTGCCCAGGAAACGCTCCACTGCGGCCTCGAGCCCTTCCTCCTCGCGACCTGCCAGCTTGATGTTGGCATGACCCTCGATGCTGACCGGGATCATCCCGGCGCACATCGCTTTGCCCAGGCGCAACTGGACAGGATGGCTAGTCAGCGGTAGCCGTGCGACGGATTCCAGCAGCGGACGCCTGAAGCCCCGTCCGCCACGGATGATGCGGTAACCCGACGTCTTGCCATCGGCAGTGCGCCGCTGACGCCCGGCCAGCACCACGAGCTCATTCGGTTGGCAGATAACAATGTTCGACTTGATGAAAATGAGCACCAGGAGAGTACCCAGCGCCCCAAGCCCCAACGCAATACCCAGAATCTGTGCTTGCTCCATGGATCACCAGCCAGCCGTGCTAGGGGTCGAAACCGTGCTAGACGTTGAAATAGAGGGCGAACTCGCCCGGATGGGGACGTAGGCGCACGAAGTCGACTTCGTGCGTGCGTTTGTGCGCGATATAGGTCTCGAGCAGATCGGGCGTGAACACGCCATCGGCTACGAGAAACTCATGGTCGCTCTCGAGAGCATCGAGCGCGTATGCCAACGACCCGGGTGTCTTCTGGATCGCTTCGCCTTCCTCCGTCCCGGCGAGCTCGTAAATGTCCTTGTCGACTGGTGCCGGCGGTTCGATCTGGCGGCGAATGCCGTCCAGCCCCGCGAGCAACATCGCTGAAAACGCCAGGTACGGGTTGCCCGACGGGTCGGGCGTTCTGTACTCGATGCGCTTCGCAGCCGCGCTCGATCCCAGCATCGGCACGCGGATGCAGGCGCTCCGATTCCCACGCGAGTACACCAGGTTGATGGGCGCCTCGTAGCCGGGCACCAAGCGCCGGTACGAGTTGGTGGTCGGATTGCACAGCGCGCAGAGGGCGGGCGAATGGCGCAAGAGACCGCCGATGAAGTGGATCGCGGCGTCGCTGAGGCCAGCGTATCCGTCAGGGTCGTAGAACAGGTTGATGCCGTTCCGCCACAGACTTATGTGCACGTGCATTCCAGAGCCGTTCTCCTCGAACAATGGCTTGGGCATGAACGTGGCGGCTTTGCCATAGCGGCGCGCAACATTCTTGACGACGTACTTGAACTTCACGGCGTTGTCAGCCGCCTGCGTCAACGGAGCGTATCGGATTCCGATCTCGTTCTGGCCTGCCGACGCCACCTCGTGGTGGTGCAACTCCGCCCGCACGCCGACGCTGCGCAACACGGTCGTCATTTTCGAGCGCAGATTGTGGTACGGATCCACCGGCGGCGCTGCGAAGTAGGCACCTTTCTGGGCTGCCCGATGCGCCAAGTTATTGGCGGCGCTGTCGCCCGTATTCCAGAAGGCTCCGTCGTTGTTGACGAAGTAGAAGCCGTGCTGGGTATCCTGGTCGTAGCGCAACGTCATCGAACAGGAAGAACTCCAGCTCGGGACCGAAAAAGACCTCGTCGGCGATGCCCAGCGATCGCACCAGCTGTGCCGCCCTATGGGCGACGCCACGCGGGTCCCGCGTGTACGGCTTGAATCCGTTCGGGTCGACAATCTTGCAGAAGAACGACAGGGTCGGGTCGTCAAAGAACGGATCGCGCATCATCGTGCCCGGATCAGGGACCATGATCATGTCGCTGTTGTCGATCGCCTGGAAGCCGCGCACAGACGAGCCATCGAGGCCGAGCCCATTGACGAACACGCCAGCATCGATCTCATCGATCGGCAAGGTCAGATGGTGCAGCGCTCCGAACAGGTCGACGAACTTCACATCGACGAACTCGATGTCGTGCTCCTCTGCGAAGAGGAATACGTCCCGCGCCGTCGTCGCTCGATCTCGTGGCACGGGTCAGCCTAGCGCCCGGTCGCCACGCTCACCGGTGGCCACCAGCACGACATCATCCAGGGCGGTGACAAACACGACTCCGAACCCGCCGGTATCGCGCGCCGCGCGCTCGATAGCGTCCACCGCCACCTCTACGAGCTCGTCGCGCAAGGCGATCTCGATGCGGACCTTTTGGAAAAGGGACACCTCGTGGACAACCCCACGGAACGAGTGCGCCTCCGCCCCCTCGGGGGCAGTGCCGAGAATATTCGTCGCCGTCAAGTGCTTGATCTGGGCTTCAAACAGAGCCTCTTTCACCGCCGGAAACTGCTGCGGCTGGACGATGGCCACGACCATCTTCATGTCGCTGTCGCTCCCGGAGTTAGTCGGTGATGAAGATCTGGAAGCCGCTGTACGACTCGACACCGTGCTCTTCCAGGTCGAGTCCACGCAGTTCGGTCTCCCGTGAGACCCGCAGTCCGATGGTCAGATCAATAAAGCGGAACAGGACCCACATGGCAATTCCTGTAAAGGCCACACATCCCAATATGCCGAGCGTCTGAATGCCGAGGCCGCCGACGCCGCCACCGTAGAACAGACCGTTGCGCGGTGCACCCAGTGCGGCTTGGCCGAAGACGCCGACCGCTAGCGTGCCCCAGACGCCAGCCATTCCGTGCACCGGAACGGCACCAACGGGATCATCGATCCGCAGTCGGTTTAGCCAATCGACACCGAATATCGCGATCATACCGGCGGCGGCACCGATATAGATGGACGCCCCATCGCTCACCACAGCACACGGTGCGGTGATGCCCACCAGGCCCGCAAGAGCGCCATTCAGAGCCAGCGCAAGGTCAGGCTTGCCGAACTTGACCCAGGCAGTGAACATGGCTGTCATCGATCCCGCCGCGCCCGCCAGGGTCGTGTTCATCACGATCCGCGCCACCAGATCAGGATCCTCCATACCGAGCGTGGAGCCGGCGTTGAACCCGTACCAGCCAAACCAGAGGAGAAAAACTCCAAGGGTCACCAGCGGGATGTTGTGCCCACCGATGAAATTCGCCGATCCATCAGGGTTGAATCGACCGATGCGGGGACCCAGCATCCAGGTCCCAACCAAAGCGGCAACCCCACCGACGGCATGCACGACGGTCGATCCGGCGAAGTCGTAAAAACCCAGCTGCGACAACCAGCCGCCGCCCCATACCCAGTGTCCTACCACCGGGTAGACGAAGGCGGTAATGGCGAACGAGTAGGCCAGGTAGGCGACGAAGCGCATGCGCTCGGCCACGGCGCCCGAGACAATCGTCGCGGCGGTACCGGCAAACACGGCCTGGAAGAACCAGAAAGCTGCTAACGGCAAAGTGTCTACGGGACTCTCGGCACCGACCATGAACCAGCCTGTGGTACCGACGAACAGCCCTGCCGAGCCGTACATGATCGCGTAGCCGAACACGTAGTAGCCGAACGTCGCGAAGCAAAAGTCCATGAGGTTCTTCATCAGGACGTTGGCGGCATTCTTGGCGCGAATCAGACCCGCCTCGACCAGGCCGAAGCCCGCCTGCATCAAGAAGACGAGGATCGCCGCCATCAACACCCAGAGAGTGCTCAAGCCGTCGTGAAGCTCTGCCGCCATGCAGCCTCCCGGTCCGCGAGGGTGAGCGGTGAACGAATGCAGGCCCACCGTCGCCACTGCCGATGGCGCGAGTCAATCCGCCACGGGCGATAGCCCCGAGGCTGTGTACCGCATGCCATCACCGCTGTCAAAGCTCCGACTGCGGCACGGCAGCGGGACGAGAAAACCGCTAGCAGGCCGTGGTGCAGCGTCGTGCCTGTGTCTCAGCGTAGGACGCGCTCGACACGATCCTCGGGAAGGTAGCAATCGTAGGAACCGCCGATGCCACCGATGTCGAAGATCGAGACCGGATCATCGACGCCCTTTACCTTTACTTTCAGCGCCCCGTCGACGCGCACCGGTGCGTCGATACGATCCAGCGTCTCCTGTGACGCGAGGATCTGGCCTCCCATTGCCGTTGCCTCCAGGCGCGCTGCCCGATTCACCGCATTGCCGATGACGCTGTAGCTCATGCGCCGCTGCGAACCGATCGTGCCAGCGATAACGCTGCCAGTGTCGATCCCTATCCCCGCGGCGATCTCCGGCAATCCGTTGGCGCGGTTGCTAGCGTTGACCGTCGACATCGACAGCTGCATGTCGATAGCGCAGGCCACCGCCCGAGCTGCGTCGTCATTACCGGCGGTCGGCGCGCCGAACAGCGCCATGATCGAGTCGCCGACAAACTTGTCCACCGTCCCACAGTGGTCCTCGATCACTCCCACCATGACTCCGAAGTAGCTATTCAGCAGACCCACGACCTGCTCGGGTTCGAGTCGCTGGGCCAACGGCGTAAAGCCACGAAGGTCGGCCATGAGAATAGAGACCGTTCGCTCAGCGCCGCCAAGCTCCAGCTGTCCGGGCGACTGAAGCACGCTGTCGGCCACCTCCGCGGTGAGGAAACAACCGAGCGTGTCCTCGATGAAGCAATTGCGCACTTCGAGGTCTTCGTTTAGCGCCTCGGCGTGGCGCTTGGCAATCAGCAGGCTCTCCTGAAGCTCGGCTACCTCGCGAAGGTTGAGCTGATCCTCGGCCAGACGCGCCAGATCGCCCAGCGCCACCAGCTCGTCGGCGCCGAACTCGCGCGGGCGGCGATCGGCGATGCACAGCGTGCCGACGCGGTGGCCCTCCGCCGTTGCCAGCGGATGCCCGGCGTAGAAGCGCAGATGCGGCGCGCCGACCACCAACGGATTGTCCCGAAAGCGCGGATCGTCGGCAGTATCGGGGACGATCAACGGTTGGTCGTGGAGGATCGTGTGTGAGCAGAACGAGATGTCGCGCGCAGTCTGTGGCGTGTCCAGCCCGCAGGACGACTTGAACCACTGCCGGTCCGCGTCGACCAGTGCGATGTAAGCGATCGGCACGCCGAACGCCTGGGAGGCGATCCTGGAAATACGATCGAACCGCTGCTCCGGCGCAGTGTCGAGAATCTGCAGCGCATACAGAGCTGCCAACCGTTCGGTCTCGTCCTTGGGTATCGCAGCAGTGATCACTGAGGCTCCAGCGTCGACGTGAGCGCGCATCGTACGATCGGCGTGTAGAAGTTTCCATCATCGCGTTTTCGTGCGCCACCATCCAGCCGTCAAGCGTACACGCCGCCGGATTGCTACCCTGCAACGGTCAGCCTCGGTCGTCCGCCGCCCGCCTGGATCCCAATGTCTTCAGCCGTCGTCGCAGTGGTGGAGCGCATCAGTGTTCTGGGCGCCGGCACGATGGGTCACGGCATCGCGCAGGTTGCCGCCCAGGCAGGGTACCGCACGACTCTGTACGACATTGAGGCACGCCTGCTGGATGCCGCCCGCGCCCGCATCGCGGCCAACCTGGCGGCGGGGATCGAGCGCGGCAAGCTCGACGGGGCCGCCCGAGACACCGCCCTTGCCCTCATCCGCACTACGACGCAGATCGAGGACGCTGCCGCCGCGGATCTGATCTTCGAGGCGGTGCCGGAGCGCGTGCCGCTCAAACAACAGATTTTCGGAGAGCTGTCGCGTCACGCCCCGGACAGTTGCATCTTCGCCAGCAACACGAGCTCACTCAGCATCGGCGAGCTCGCCACCGCTACCGACCGTGCCGACCGGTTTCTCGGCATGCATTTCTTCAACCCCGTGCACGTCATGAAGCTACTGGAGCTGGTGGTGCATCCAGGCACCTCCGAGGAGGCCCTGTCAGCCGCGCGCGCCGTCGGCGACGCGATGGGTAAGACGTCGATCGTCGTGCGCGACGTGCCGGGGTTCGCGTCCAGTCGATTGGGCGTTGTACTCGGCCTGGAGGCCATGCGCATGCTCGAACAGGAGGTGGCCAGCGCCGAGGACATCGACACCGCCATGGTGCTCGGCTACCGGCACCCTATGGGCCCGCTCAGGCTCACCGACCTCGTCGGGCTCGACGTGCGGCTAGGCATCGCCGAGTACCTGCACGACAAGCTCGGCTCCGACGCCTTCGAGCCGCCCCAGCTGCTGCGCGACATGGTGGCGGAGGGGAAGCTAGGGCAGAAGTCTGGGCGCGGGTTCTACGACTGGTCCGAGGATGGGGAGTAGGGGCACAACCCGCTCTGTTCGCGAGGACCGCCTGGTGGTTGATGAGTTCTTCTGCTTACGCGTCGTGGACGGCGAGTGATGCGCGTCGAGGTGGCGATGCTCTCTGGGCGGGTTGTGCCCCTACTCCCCTGACCAACGAGATCAGAAGACCAGCCCCCGGCAATGCCGGAGGGGGACGGTGACTTCGTTGACGAGGCTCGGTCGACCGCAAGGCTTTAGGCGCGCCTGGCTCGTAGCCGCTGTAGGTTGACTGCGCCGTTCGATCACCTGCACCGCTCCACCCTGGCTGCGATGCATGATGCCGCGCGCCGATCGCCACTGCCGTCCTTTCTCGGCTCTCCATAGGCTCCGTGTGAGCGCCAGATCGAGTAGTCCCCCTGGTGGAATCCGCGGCCCACGCGAACCCGGGCCATGTACGGGGAATTCTCCAGCATGTAACCGAATTGTGGGTTGTAGTAGAGCAGCCATACGTCGCGGGGGCAGCGCTGTAGCGACCACTTGACGTGGAGCAATACCCGCGCCAGGGCGCGCTCGCGAAACGGATTGAAGAGGTAGATCACGCACGGCTCGTCGGGAATCTCCAGCCGCGAGGCATCGGCGTGGACGAGCTCGATGCGACGCGTGTCGTTGCCCGCCTGCGCCCAGGCGCGTACGTTCCGGCGGGCAACCGTATGCAGCGACAACGACGCCTCGACCCCGACGATGCGACGGAACGCATGACCCGCCGCCAGCAGCAGTACGCGGCCCTTCCCGGAACCGAGGTCCATGAAGGTGTAGTCGTGGTGCCGTATCGGCAGTTCGCCGAGCATGTGACGGAACACGGCGGGCTCGGTGGCCTCGTAGGAGACGGCCTGCCGGGCCACCTCCTCCGGATGGTCCAGCAACCCGACCGGGATCTCTCCGTCGGTATCGGTGCCGTGACGTGCGTCAAACTCCGTCTGGCAGTGCATGACCGGACTATCTTTCGATCCGTGCGGGTGCGCAATGGGGGTTAAATTCCCGCCGCCGCTAGTTGGTCGGCTTCACCCGCACCCTCCACGCCCCGCGACCGTGGGTGAACGCGTACAGCATCGTCTTCGCCCCTTCATGCTGAAGTGTCAGCGACTCCGTGACGATGTTGCCGAAACCGGCGTTTTCCTGCGCCCACGAGGTACCGGTGTCAGTGCTGACGAAGACTCCCAGGTCGGTACCCAGGAACAGGCGGGCCGGGTTGTCCGGATCGACCACGATCACGTGCACGGGGATATCGGGCAGGCTTCCCTCACCGATTCCGTCGATGCTGGTCCACGAGCTGCCGCCGTCAGAGCTGCGGAAGACGTGGGGTCCGCCAAAGCCACCGTAGGTGAGATAGAGAACGTCCGGCTCGATCGGGTCGTAGGCGACCCAGGTCGCCCATGCCTTGCTCGGTCGACGGCGGGGCCATGCAGTTGCCGGGCCCGCGGCAAGGGCATCGTCGGTGGTGTGCACAAAGCCGAGCTCGGTGGCGACGGCGACTCGGTGGGAATCCGACGGCGACACGGCGATGGCGCTGGCTCGGCCACGGAGCTTGCGACTGGCGACCTGCCAGCTTGCGGCGCCGTTGACGGTTCGGTACATGAGCTTGCCGCCGATCCAGAGGGTGTCAGGCCGCGCGGCGTCGAGCACGAAGGGGGTTATGAAGACGAAGTTGCCGCCGGGGTCGAGGAAGGCGCCGTTGCCGGGGGGAAGGCCGTTGGTGGCCGGGGTGAAGCTGGCGCCGCCATCGTCTGACTTCTGCAGGTTGGCGTTCTGCGATTCGACGTAGAGAAGCCGTGGGTCGCGGGGATCGATGGCGACGTAGCCACCGTCACCGCCAAACACCTCCACCCAGCCGTTGGGGCCACCGCCGGGCGGCCGCAAATTGGTCCCGTTGTCCTGGGTGCCACCCAGGAACGCCTTGCCGTCCGGAAACGGCAGTCCTTGATAGAACTGCGTCACCTCGAAGCTGTTGTTGAGCGGCTGCCAGGCCACCTGGCCGGCGCCAGGATCACAGAGGGCATCCTCAGCTATGGAGACTGGGGCGCGGCCGTTGTCGGTGCGCCACACACCGCCGTCGTTGACCACGAAGAGGGTCTGGTTGCCGACGCCGTCGTAGGCCGGGTGGAACACCATCCGGTGCTGATCGGCATGCAGGTGGCTGGCGGTCGCCTCTCCCCCGCCGGTCCACCAGAACGATGCCGGGCCCCAGGTTCGACCGCCATCGCTGGAGCGGAACCAGTCCACGCCAGCGGCCCAGACAATGTCGGGGCTCAAGGGGTCGACGGCAATGGTGTTCACGTACCAGCCCATGGGCAGGAAGGTGCTGGAGTCGCCGAAGCCGCAGGCGTCGAGACGCGCTACCACGGCGTTGTGTAGCAGCAGTGTGTTGTACGCATCGGGATCAGTGTTGCGTACCTGCGCCACCCAGCTGCCGGGGTCGCCGCCGCCGTCGGAGCGGTACACGGCGTGCAGCGCTTGTTCGTAGGCGCCGCCGTCGTTGCTGGCGGCAAGGGCGTAGATCACGTCCTCATCCGATGGGGCCAACGCGATCGACGTGCGGCCCATGCCGCGCTCGCTCAGCACGGGTTCGAACGCCGCGGCGCTACTGCGCACGCCGCCGCTGCTGGAGACGCCCGCATCGGGGCCCGCACTCTTGGCAGCGACACTGCGCGCCGCCGCGTCATTCGACCGGTACACGGTGGCCTGATCGAACGTACCGCACGAGGCGAACAGCACGTCGGTCGGGCGATCGGCGCGGACCTCGAGATCCAGACATCCGCCGGTGACTCCGGGGTCGAGGATCCGGTCCCAGGTGTCGCCGGCATCGGATGTTCGGTGCACCCCGGTGCGCGTCGCGGCGTAGAGGGTGCGCGAGTCCGACGGCGAGAACACCAGGTCGTTGACGAACCAAAAGTCCTCGTTGTCCGTAGCCGCCAGCATCGACCACGTCTTGCCGCCGTTCGTAGTGCGGAACACCCCGCCCCCGCGAAGCGGCAGGCCGGTGCCGCGCACATCCTCGCGGAAGTAGCCCTCGCCGGTGCCGACGTAGAGCACGCGGGCATTGCCCGGATCCATCGCCATGGAGTTGACCGCGACGTTCGCCAGGCCATCGCCTACCGAGGTCCACTTGGCGCCGCCATCGGTCGTCTTCCATACGCCGCCGGAGACACCCCCGGCATACATGGTCTCGGGGCGCTGACGGTCGACCACCAGCGTGCGCGTACGGCCGCCTACGTTGCCCGGCCCCAGCACCTTCCATCGGCCTTTGAGGCTTCCGCCGCGCAGCTGCGATCGGCGCGCCTCGGCGGCGCTCAGATGGCGCCCTCGGGCGCTGGAATACAGCGGCATTCGGGCAGCGTGGGCCGCCGCCTGTCGATACGCCGAGCGCGTGTCGATCGTACGGTCGAGCGGTAGGCGCTTGTCGACGTGATATCGCTGCGCCGCCGACGGCGAACCGAACGGCACGGCGACGGCGCCATCGGCCTGAGCAAGCTTGGCGGCCAACGGCAGGGGCAGCTCAGCTTGCCTGGCCCCGGGGTCGAGGCTCACGGCCGCCAGGACGATCGCCGTCGCGATGCAGGCAGCCAGGCAGATGCGGCAAGGAGCAATCATGGTTTCGTGGCGCCGGCGGCAATCCGTTGCGGGAGTGCCGCAAACGGGTCCGGGCGGCGCCTGTGTAGTCTTGGAAGCGCATTCAGGGGCCCTCCCCTATTCTATTCAGGCTGCAGTCAGCCAAGCACGTGCGCGACGCGACCCAACCTCGCGCTCGGCTTTATCGCTCCGTGAACCCGAGCATGCTCGAAGATCACCCCTCCGTACTCCGACGCCTGGGCCGGCGACTCGACCGTCAGCTTCACGGACCGGCGTGTGTTTGCACTGGTTATCGCTGGGTGTTTCTATTCCACTATGGTGCTCTCCGACGCAGGCGCGTGTGGGAGCGGGTAAGTGACACCCCTGCACGGGAGACCCGCATGAACGATTCGCGTATCGCCACAGCCAACCTCTCTTGCCGAGTGCCGTGCACGCAGACGAATGCAAGTCTGAATGGCATTCGGGTCACGATCCTCTCGCTCCTCGCCGTGGCGGTTGCGTTGCCGGCTCTTGGAACTTCCTACATCCTCGCCAGCGACGAGGAGCTAGCCGACTTCTCCCATGTCATCGCCTACGGCACTGTGGGCGAGGTCTACGCGCCGCGCGTTGGGCATCCCTACACCGACTACGCGTTCGAGGTGGAACGTGCCATCCGCGGAGTACCCTCGGGGACCACCCTGATGGTGAGCGTTCTCGGTGGCGAGCTACCGGGAGGCGGCTTGCGCCATATCTGGGGCACTCCGAAGTTCCGCCCCGGACAGCGCGCGCTGCTGTTTCTGCGGCAACGGGATGACGGCGTTCTTCGGATCACGCACATGACGCAGGGCGCGTTCCGCGAGATCGAGGTCGACGGTCGGCCCCTGGCGATGCGCAACATGGCAAGTGCCGCGGGTGTCCATCGTCCGTCCTCCTCCGGAAAGCCGGAACCGGTATCGATTCGTCGGGCGCACCATCCGCGCGATATGGGACGATTCATGAGCTGGCTCGACGACCGCCTCAACGGCCGCGTTCGGAAATCCGACTACTTCGAGGATCCCGTGCTCACCGTCGGAGTGAAGCCGGCGGAAGCGTTCAACGTGATCACGTACGATACGAGCATCGGGACCCTTGCCGGCCGCTGGGCCGAGTTCGACACGGCAACCTCCGTGCCCTGGCGATATCGAGGGAAACAACCGGGCCTTGCCGGCGGTGGCAGCAACGAGTTGCAATCCGCCATCGATAAGCTGAACGCCTATCGCAGCATCAATTTCGCGCTCGCCGGCAAGACCAAGACGAAGACCAGCTTCTTCGTCTACGACCAGCAGAACGTGGTCCTGTTCAACGATCCCAACAACGAAGCCGCCGATTTCGACAAGAGCAGTTGTAGCGGGGTCCTGGCATTCGCCGGTTCGGGCTGCGACACGTGCTTCACCCAGCCGATCGGTGGCGACACATTCCTGCAGTTCACCGAGGGCGACATGGTGGTGAACAAGAACATCAAGTGCACCTTCCAGGGACCGAATGGTAGCGCCAATGCCGAGGAGATCTTCGGCCACGAGTTCGCGCATGCCCTTGGTCTCGGCCATACATGCGAGATTGCTGCCGACGGCGTCAGCACACCCGACTGCAAGAAGAAGAAGGAAGTGGCCGCGCTGATGTATCCCTTCGCCAAGGGCGACGGGCGTGGCGCGAAGCTCAACGGCGACGACAAGAAAGGTTTCAAGAAGGGTCTGAAATACTGAGTCACGGTCGGTGTCGGGGGGCATGTTCGAGAATCACCCCCGGTTGCTAGGACGCCTTCGCCGCCGGCTCAAGGCGCAGCTCCCGGGGCCGCTGGCGCAGGCAACTATGTCACCGCGGCCGCGCACCGGCTGGAAGCCCGGTGTGCTGCCCGACGGATGCCGACATGCCGCGGGGTTGGTGCTGATCTATCCGATCGACGGGCGCTCCCATGTTCTGCTCACGCAGCGGCGCCACGACCTGGCCGATCACGGCGGGCAGGTCTCCCTGCCCGGCGGCGAGATCGACGCCGACGAGGGCCGCTACCAGGCAGCCCTGCGGGAAACCGAGGAAGAAGTCGGTGTCAACCGCCAGCAGGTCAAGCTCGTTGGCAGCTTGACCCCGCTGCATATCCCGGTGAGCCGGTTCATCCTGCATCCGATCGTCGGCCACGCCGAGGAGCGACCGGTGGTAACGCCGTCAGACGACGAGGTCGCCCGTGTGCTGGAGCCCTCGCTTTCCAGCCTGGCGTCGCCGAGCAGCTGGCGACGCCAGCAATCAGAGCGCGGCGGCGAGCCCGCCGAGGTGCCGTTCTTCGCTGTCGACGACCTGGAGGTGTGGGGGGCCACGGCGATGGTCTTGGCGGAGCTACTGACCTTGCTGGACGCCCCGGTCGATCCGTGGCGCACCGGCGACGATTTCGCCGGGTGATACCCTGGCCCCCTTTCCCACGCCACCCCCTGACCGAGTTGACATGAGCGAGAAGAACGTCATCGATCGACGGAAGTTCGTTACCCGCGCCACGGGCGCCGTAGCTGGCGCCGCCGCACTCGGCGCCTGTGCGGGCGACAACGAGGGCGGTCCTGCCGTTCACACACAACAGAACGTGCGCTGGCGCCTGGCGGCGAGCTTCCCGCGCAGCCTCGACACGCTCTACGGCATCAACGACTACCTCGCCGAGCGCGTCAGCCAGATGTCCGAAGGGCGATTCACCATCCGGCCGTATCCCGCCGGCGAGATCGTACCGGCGCTGCAAGTGCTCGACGCGGTGCAGCAGGGCACGGTCCAACTCGGCGAGACGACCAGTTACTACTACATCGGCAAGAACCCGGCGCTGGCGCTCGATACCGGTATCCCGTTCGGCCTGACTGCGCGGCAGCATTTCGCCTGGATGTACGAGGGTGGAGGCCTGGAGCTACTCCGCGAGCTGTTCGCCGACTTCAACATCATCAATTTCCCCGCCGGCTCGACCGGTTGTCAGATGGGCGGCTGGTTCCGCAACGAGATTCGGGGTCTGTCCGACCTCGGTGGTCTCAAGATGCGCATCCCGGGACTGGGGGGCGAGGTCATGAGCCGGCTGGGGGTGGCGGTACAGGTACTCGCCGGCGGCGAGATCTATCAAGCGCTGGAACGCGGTGCCATCGACGCCACGGAGTGGGTCGGGCCACACGACGATGAGCGCCTGGGACTCCATCAGGTAGCCAACAACTACTATTCGCCGGGATGGTGGGAGCCCGGCCCCTCGATCTCCTTCTACGTCAACCGCGATGCGTGGGAATCCCTGCCTATCACCTACCGCGAGATCCTCAGCAGCGCGACGATGGAAGCGGCAGCACGCATGACCGCCCGCTACGACCACCTCAATCCGCTCGCCCTGGAGCGCTTGCTCGCCGCCGGCGTGCAGCTGCGCACGTTCCCGCGCGACATCATGGAAGCTGCCTACGAAGCGTCGTACGACCTGTTCGAGGAACACGCCGCGGCAGACGCGGGGTATCGCAAGATCTACGAGCAGTGGCTGCAGTATCGCGCCGTCTCCGATCGATGGTTCAACACTGCGGAGGCCGACTACACCCGATTCGTCTACGATCACCGCGCCTGAGTCGGGACACAGTCCCCCACTTGGGGCCTCGACAGCCGCCGAACGGGTTGTTCGAGAGCGTCACTGCGCCGGGAATCACGAACCGGCGCCTGCTACACTCGAATCAGCCCCTGGGAAAGTCGAGACTGGATCCATGTTCAGAGGCCGCCTTCTGGTCGTCGCCGGCCTGCTAGTCACGGCAGCGTCGGTCGCCGTACCGTCCGTCGCCCAGCTGTCCGCCGGCCCATCGGGCCGGGCGCTACCGTCCAACCCTTACTGCCTGATCGGCGGATGTGGGTATGGGCGCGATGGAATACCCGAGCCCTACGCCGGGGGTGGCCTCACCGGCCGCTCGGCGCGTGCCTACTCGAGATCCGCCGACCCGATCTTCACGTCGCAGAGGACCTCGATGCTCTCGTGGGTGTCGAGCGCCGACATGAACGGTACCCCGACGAACGCCAACGACATATGGGGATACACGTCGCCGAGCGGGCGCGAGTACGCCATCGTCGGCCTGAAGATCGGCACTGCCTTCGTCGAGATCACCGACCCGGTCAACCCGCGGGTTGTCGGCATCATCGGCGGCGCAACGTCCGATTGGCGCGATATGGCGGTGTACCGCAGCTACGCCTACTCGATCAACGAGAGCAACGATGGCATTCAGGTTATTGACCTGTCGCGGATCGACCGCGGTGTCGTTTCCCTGGCAAACCAGGTGACCGACGCCGGCCTGTTCCGCGGCCACAACATCTACGTCAACGAAGACAGCGGCTACGCCTATGTTCTGGGCTCCAACATCGCCCGTGGCGGCCTGCTGGCAGTGGATCTGAGCGACCCCGCCAACCCGCGCCTGGAACCGGTCAACTGGGAGGTCACCTACGTCCATGACGTCTACGTCACGACGTACAAGAAGGGTCGGAACAAGGGCCGCGAGATCGCCTTCGCATTTACCGGCGTGTTCGGACTCCACATCATCGACGTAACCGACAAGGCCAACCCCACGACCTTGGCACATCTGGACTACGACAACGCCACCTACGGGCATAGTGGCGCCCTGAGCGCCAACGGTCGGTTCCTGTACGTCAACGACGAGCTCGACGAGCGCAGCAATCCGAACGTCGATCGCATGACGACCTATGTCGTACGCGTCGGCGACCTAGAGCGTCCGGTGCTGATCAACACAATCGACTGGGACACGCCGGTCATCGATCACAACTCGATGATCCAGGGCGACCGCATGTTCGTATCGGCTTATCAGGGTGGCCTGCGCGTGATCGATCTCGAGAACCCCCGCAAGCCCACTGCGCGTGGCTATTTCGATACCCACCCCGAGGGCGAGGGCGCCACCTTCAACGGCGCCTGGGGCGTGTACGCCGGCTTCGCGAGCGGCAACGTGATCGTCTCGGACGTCCAGCGCGGGCTCTTCGTCATCCGCTCGAACTGAGCCGGAACGCCTTCGCGCGACGGATTCTCAGCGTAGCAGCGTCGTGACGATCTCCGGATAGACGATGATCAGCAGCAGCCCGATGAGCTGGATGACGATGAACGGCACGACACCGCGATAAATCTGCATCGTCTCCACCTCCGGCGGCGCCACGCCACGAAGGTAAAACAGCGCGAACCCGAACGGCGGCGTCAGGAACGAGGTCTGCATGTTGACGGCGATCATCACCGCGAACCACACGAGATCGAATCCGAGCAGGGCGGCGGCCGGCACCAGCAACGGCACGATGATGAAGGTGATCTCGAAGAAGTCGATGAAGAATCCCAGGACGAAGACCGTCAGGTTGGCAGCCACTAGAAAGCCGATCGCACCGCCGGGAAGATTGGTCAGCAACTCTTCGATCCAGATGTCGCCATAGACGCCACGAAACACCAGCGTGAACGCGGTGGAGCCAATAAGAAGAAACAGGACCATCGACGTCAGGCGGGTAGTGTGATCGAGCGCCTGCTTGACAGCGTCCATCGACAGCCGGCCGTTCAGCCAGGCGAGCACCATGGCGCCGACAGCGCCGAGTGCGCCCGCCTCGGTGGGCGTGGCGATGCCGGCGAAGACGCTGCCCAGAACGACCAGAATGAGGGTCAACGGAGGCACCATCACCAGGCCCACGTCGCGCAGCAGCCGCCATCCGAACCGCATGCGCTCCTCTGGCGGCAGCGCCGGAGCGGCAGTCGGTCGGACGATCGCCACCGCAATCACGTAGGTTGCGTATAGGCTCGCCAGCAGCAGGCCCGGCAGCAACGCCCCGACGAATAGCGAGCCGACTGAGATCCCCATCTGGTCGGCGAGAACGATCAGCACGACGCTCGGGGGAATGATCTGTCCGAGCGTTCCGGAGGCGGCGATCACCCCGGCCGACAGCTCCGGTGAGTACCGATACCGCAACATCACCGGCAACGAGATAAGCCCCATCGCCACGACGGAAGCCCCGACCACCCCGACGGCGGCCGCCAGCAACGCCCCGACGAACACGACCGCCAGGGCGAGCCCGCCCCGCAGCGGTCCGAAGAGCTTACCGATCGTCGTCAGCAGGTCCTGTGCCAGCCCGGACTTCTCCAGCACCGTTCCCATGAAGATGAAGAACGGCACCGCCAGCAGCACGAAGTTCGACATGATGCCGAAGATGCGCTCCGGCATGGCCAGCAACAACGGCCAGTCGAAGAACCCGGCGGCGACACCCACGAATGCAAAGATCACCGCCGTCCCGCCGATTGCGAACGCTACCGGGAACCCGGTGAAGATCAGCACCAGGAGCACGACGAACATCGAGATCGGCAGCCAGTCGCCGCTCATGGCGTTGGCCCCGACTGTGCGCCGTCATTGGCGTCCGACCCGGCGCGCAAGAGGGTTGTCTTGCGAACAATTTCCGCCAGCCCCTGCAGCAGCAGCAGCCCGAAGGCCACCAGAATCATCGCCTTGATCGGGTAGCGCGGAAGCCCACCCGGATCCGGGGAGGCTTCCCAGATCGACCAGGAGTTGAGCACCGTCGGCAGACTTGCCCAGATACAAAAGACCGCGAACGGCACCAGCAGCACGATCGTTCCGACGAGATCGACCCACAGCTTGGTGCGCTCCGAAAGCCGCGTGTACAGCACGTCGACGCGCACGTGATCGTCGCCCTTCAGCGCGTAGGCGGCACCCAACAGGAACACGAGGCTGAACAGGTACCACTGCATCTCGAGGTACGCGTTGGAGCTCAGGTTGACACCGATCCAGCGACCCGCGTACCTCGCCAGCGCGTTGTACGCGCCGATCAGAACCATGGCGAGGACCAGCCAAGAGACGGCGCGCCCGGTCCATTCGTTGAGCGCGTCGACGACACGAACGAAGCTCACGATCGGTTACCTCGGGCGGCAGGTCAGACGACGGCCGGAGTCTACACCTGTCGGGTGGACCACATCGTTGGCAAGACGTGTGTCCGCTAGGCATGGCACTAAGTTGTGCTGGGTCCGGGGTCCGCCGCCTGGTTGCCGGCCGTGTCCTCAGCGAACGAGAAGAACGCGATCGTTGGCCGGATACAGCCACTCGACGCCACGCTCGGTAACGATCGCGTCGTCCTCCAGGGGTATGCGGATCTTCGCGCCACCCCATTCCGGTGCCGCCGTGTAGGCGAACAGCTCGATCGACAGGAGGTTGGTCGGCTGGATCTCGAACGTCAGGCGCAGCGGGTTGAACCACGCAATCGACGGGCCGACGCCGTGACCGAGGTTCCCAACCGAGTGGCAACCGATGATGACCTCGGTCTTGTCGCTACCGGAGATGACGTTGAACTCCTTCATCATCTCGAAGCCGCCAGCGGTGATCTCGTCGTGCAACCGCTCGAGCATGTCGGCGGCGGTCGGCCCCGGCTTGATGGTGCGTCGAATGATGTCACGCACCTTCCGAGCTTGATCGAAGGCGTTCTGGATGCCCGCCGGCGCTGCCGCTTCGCCCGCGCGCAACACGTAGGCGATGCGCTTCATGTCCGTGTACATGTTCAGGAACCCAACGCCCCAGTCGATCATCAGCAGATCGCCGCGCTGGATGATGCGCTCATTGGACGTCGCTACGATCCCTTCGGGGCCGGTGATGTAGATCGACGGAAAGTCGAAGGAGGTTTCCAATCCCCGCGCCAAGAGCTCGTCCATGATCCACCAGGCCACGTCCTCCAGCGCTGTCACGCCAGGCGTGATGACCTCGTTCGACAACGCCCGCTCGGCGATCTCACGCGACAGCTCGCCGGCCTCAGCGAAGGCGGCGATCTCGCTCGCTACGCGACGGGAGCGGAAATCCGAGATCAGCTTCTCGGCCGATACAAGCCGTTCGGCGTATGGCTCGCCGAGCGTCTCCACCAGGTGTACGTAGCTGCTGTGCGACAGCCCATCGGCACCGCCGATCTGGTGCGACATGTTGACCGCGATGCGCTCGGGGTTGCGCGCCAGCACGAACTCGCGCAGCTCCGTTGCCCCGACGATGTCGTAGGCACCGTTCTCCTCCAGGAGGTAGCCGCTGATACCCAGTGCGGCACGCTCGATGCGCCCGCCCCGATCCGTGAAGATGTAATAGCCGGTGCTGCCAACGTAGCCGCGCCCCAGGTCCTCCGTCAGCGGATCCGGCGACCCCTCCTTGACGACGGTGATCCACATGTCGACGCGATTCTGTCGCATCGCCTCCGGCAGCACGTAATCGAACTTGTCGCGCCGGATCTGCGCCATACGTTCCCAGCGCCGTCTGGCTTCCTGGCCGCCGGCGTCCCCAGGAATCAGGGTGGTGAGGCACAAGAGCAGGCAGGCAAGAGCTCCGAGTTGTCGACGCACAGCGGTCTCCGCGTTGATGAAACCCCACCGCAATCGCTGCGTCTATGATGATAGACAACAGTACCGGCGGCGCGAATCGCCGCGACCGGCAGAGCGGAGGAAGGTCAGTATGTGGACGTTTTTCTTGTGGTTGATCTTGCTGATGATCAGCTGGCCGGTGGCGCTCCTCGCGCTGATCGTCTACCCGTTCGTATGGCTGCTGACCCTGCCGTTCAGGCTCATCGGCATCGGTGTTTCGACGATCTTCGAGACCCTGCATGCCCTGCTGGCGCTGCCGGCGCGCATGCTCCGAGGTCCGAGCCGAGCCTGAGATCAGATCGACGCGTCAGGATCATAGCCGACCGGGCTAGTCGCGCACAGCAACGCGGTCGCAGCTCGCCTGGACCCGGCTCAAACGCCTCTGGCGAGAGCGTCGGCTACGAGGCCGCGCGGCTGCGGAAGGGCACCACCGACGGTCCGGCCGTCTGCTGCAACTTGCTTCGCAACAACGGCTCGATCTCTTCGGGGGGCATTGCCTTTCCAAGCAAGTGACCTTGCACCGACTCGCAGTCGAGCGCCCGCACGAAGCGTAGCTGGGCATCGTTCTCGATACCCTCTGCGACCACTCCTAGGCGCAGCTTGTGCGCCATGGCGATGATCGCAGCCACCAGGCTGCAGTTCTCCTGATCCTCGGGCACACCCTCCAAGAACGACCGATCGATCTTCAGAACCTCAGCCGGAAACCGCCTCAGGTAGCTGAGGGAGGAATACCCGGTTCCGAAGTCGTCGACCGACAGCCCGACGCCCATGGCACGGAGCGCGTGGGTGTTGGCCACCGTCCCCGGGGTGGCGCGCATGAGCACGCCCTCGGTGATCTCGAAGCGGAGAAAAGACGCGTCGACCCCATGCGTGTCGAGGATCGACCGCACCCGATCGACGAAGCCAGTATGCCGGAACTGGCGTGCCGATACGTTGATCGCCACGGTCACACGCCCGACGCCACCGTCGAGCCACTCGCGCCACTGCTTGCAAGCGCGCTCGATCACCCACTCGCCGAGTGGCAGGATGAGTCCGGTCTCCTCGGCCACCGGTATGAACCGCGATGGCGAGACCGGCCCGAGCTCGGGATCCCGCCAACGAATCAGGCAACCCGGTGAGCGTGTCGCGATAGGCGAGGAAGCGGATCTCAGCCTCGGCCGCCTTGCGATCGGTTACGTCCTGTACGGTACCCAGTAGCCGCTCATCGCCATGTCGCTGCAGAGCGATCTCGGCGTGCTGGAACACATGCCGAACCTCTCCGTCGCGCTCGCGCGTCCGGTAGCCGATCTGGTCAGATGCATCACCGTCTATTCCCCGCTGCAACGCCTTCCGAACGCCTTCGACATCGTCCGGATGCACCTGTTCGAGCCACCGCTCGAGCGCCACGGTGGGCGTCGGTTCGATCTGGAAGATACGGAACATCTCCTCCGACCACGCGAACGCCCGCTCCTGGGGGAGATGAATCCAGTTGCCTAGGTGAGCGATGCGTTGCGCCGTCGCCAGGCTGGCGCGGCTCTCGCAGAGATCCCTGAACGCAGCACCGGCCCGCAGCAGATAGCGCACTCGGTGGCGCAGGGTCGTGGCGCACACCGGCTTGTCGATAAAGTCGGTGGCCCCCACCTCGTACGCCTGGTCCCGCGACTGCTCATCGCCGTTCCCGGTCATCATCAACACCGGAAGATCGCGCGTCGACTCGCTGGCCCGCAGGCGACGGCGAAACTCCAGCCCGTCGATGTCAGGCATGCAGACGTCGGTGAGGATGAGGTCCGGAAGGCCTCTGCCGAGCTCGGCGAGCGCTTCCTCTGCCGAACAAACTTCGACTACCCGAGCGATCGGCCCCAGCGCGGCGGCCGTGTAGAGACGCATCTGGGCGTCGTCGTCGACCAGCAACACCGTCGGCTGTGAGGAATTGGAGTCCGGCATGGTGATTCGTTCGTTAGCGTTTATTGGTCACTATTGATTATTAAAAAATTCTTAACCAGAGACTTAATTTTATTTAATCATCAAAACATGTCAAATATAAAGAAAAACGATTAGAAGTTAAATAAACATAGCAAAGCTTGACCGGACATGGCCACTATTGATCATCCCTGCCTATGCGATCCCGTTGAGAGCCAGCCGGTCGAGTGATCGAGCTAGCGGCTGCCGCCGGCAAGCCGCAGCGCCTCGGGCATGCGACGCAGCGCAGCCATGCTGGCGATCCCGAAAGCGGGACCGACCGCAAGCACCGCGAACGCGACGCCCCAACCGAGTGAGTCCGCCAGCGACGGGATCAGACGGACGGTGATCGTCGTCAGCAGGAACCCCATCGCGGTCTGCATGGTGAGCGCCGTGCCGACGTACGCCGGATCGCTCAGCTCGCTGACCGCGGCGCTGAACTGGGCGCTGTCGGCAACGACCGTGAACCCCCACACCAGGCAGATAGCGGTCAACAGCAACGGCCAGGGACCGAACCATCCGACGACCAGTGCACAGCCGCCGGATATCCCCATCGCGACCGAGGTCGTCGCCGTTCGGCCGACGCGATCGGCGACGGCCCCGGCGATCACGGAGCCGATCCCGCCCACGGCGATGACGGCGAACCCGGCCAGGCGTGCGGCCAGTTCGCCGTAGCCCGCGGCGCGATAGCTCTCCAACAGGAAGAGAGGCGCCCACGCCCACATCGCGTAGAGTTCCCACATGTGGCCCAGGTAGCCGAAGTTGGCCCTTCGGCTTGCCGGATCGCTGAGGCTGCGCGCCGCCTGGCGCCACTTGAACCGCGTAGCAGGTGGCAGATAAGGCCCCGGGCGAACCGCCCAGCTGATGATGGCCACCGACACCAGCGCCGACACCGAGGCAGTGAGCATCACTACCCGCCACGGTGGAAGCCCGTCCGGTGAGGTGGAGAGCGGCAACATGCTGAACAGGTGCGGCAATGCCGTCCCCATCGTGGTGGCGGCCACCAGCGCGCCGATCGCGAGCCCGCGGCCGCGCTCGAACCAACTCGCCATCAGCTTCATCGCCGGCGGGTACACGCCCGCTAGACAGGCGCCGGTGGCGCCTCGCAGCAGAAGCACCGCCGGCAAGCCCGGTTCGAATAGGGGAATCGCGGCGTTGAGCGCAGCGCCGAGCAGCGCGCCGAGCTGGAATAGACGATGGGCGGCCAGTCGGTCGGCGACATTGCTGATCGCCAGTCCCAGCGCCCCGACCACGAAGCCAAGCTGAACGCTGACCGTCAGCCAGGCACGCTCACCGGCATCGAGGCCCCATTCGGCCGTCAGCGACGGAACGACAGCCGACGCCGACATCCACAACGACATCGCCAACAGCTCCGCCAGCGACAACCACAGCAAGACTCGCCACCGGTCGGCCATCGCGGCATCATAGACGAGGACAGCGGGCTGCCGTTCCGGGCCCGCGTTGCATCGATGCCCTCGCCGGTCCGTACTCGCTCGGGCACGACAAACCTCACGGAGGGAGCATGAAGCTGGCGCACACCATGATTCGGGTCAGGGACCTGGAAGCGTCGATCGCGTTCTATAGCGGCTTCCTCGGCCTGAACGAGGTGCGACGAAAGGGGATGAACGATGCGACGCTGGTTTTCCTCGCCGACGTCGACGAACACCACTACATCGAGCTCACCTACAACCACGACGGGCGCGACTACGAAGCCGGTGACCAGTTCGGTCACCTGGCGTTCCACGCTGATGACCTCGAGGCGGTGGTGAGCGATGTGGAGGCGCGTGGCTGGTGGTACCGACGCTCGCAACCCGACCCGGGCCGCTACATCTTCGTCAAGGACCCCGACGGGTACGATATCGAGATCCTGCAGGCCTAGCTGATCGGGAGGCGGTCTCAGCTCTCGGGATAACCCGTCATCTCCACGAAGCCGTGTGCGCGAACGGCCCTGCCCGCGGCGGTGCCTGACGCGCTCACCATGCCCTCCCAGTAGCGGAACGTGGCGGCGAACTCCTGATCGGCCAGCCGGGGCTCCACATCGAGCTCGAGCGCGATGCTCGGGACTCGGATTCGCCATCGCGACGGATACGACACATCCTCACGGCTACGCCACCGGTCGACGACCTGCACGTCGAAATCTGACCGCCGTAGGTGGACCGAGGAACCGTCACGATGTACCAACGTGCCGCTGCTCACCGGATCGTTGGTGCCGTCAGCCCGACGCATCAGGTACAGCATCAGCTCACGATCGTCGGACAGCTGCAGCGAGAACCAGTCCCAGCCGACCTGGTCCGTCTCGAGTGCGCTGGTGCTCCACTCGCGGTCGAACCAACTCGCCCCTGCCACCGCGTGGCTGGTGGCGCCAATCCGGACGACTCCCGTCGTCCGCAGCCGCGTGACGCTGTAGTAATGCGACGCATTGCCGGGACTTGCACCCTTGCGGCTGAGACCGTTGTCGCCCTGGGCAACGACGGGTTTCATCGGTTGCAGTCGGAGGTCGACGGCGAATCCCTCCTCTGCCGCTTGCAAGCGCAGCTCCGGAAGTTCGAGCGAGCTCGTATCTGCGGCCGGAGAAGCGGCGTCGAGGCGCCAGCTCTCGAGCCAGACGGAGAAAGGCTCGGCGGTCGTACCCGCCAGCCCGAGAGCCCCGCGGGCGAACCGCTCGGCGAAATGAAACTCCTGCGACGCCACGTCGCTCAGAGCGAAATGCCCCATGTAGAGGTTCCGCGCTCCCCAAGCCGACTGGCGTGGCAACGATGCCGCAGCCAGCGCGGTGCGGAAGAAGGTCAACTGGTAGCCGAAGTCATCACCGTCATCATCGGTGAGCTGACCCGTCAAATACCACCATTCGTTACGGAAATCGGCATGCTCGGCATGATCGCGCGGAAACACGAACGGCCTCGGCCGCTCGGCGCGCGCAAAGTCGCCCACTTCTCCACCCAGGATGGAAGTCACCGAGAGTCGGGCTCGTGACGGCGTCGGCACGGCCGGTGAGCAAGTGGCCATGGGGACCAGAACCGCGGCGGAGAGCAATCGCGTGGCAAGCCGATGCACGATCATTCCTCGCGCAGCGCCGCAACGGGCGGCAGCTGGGCGATCCGGGCTGCTGGCCAGAGTCCTGCCAGCAAGGCTGCGATGATCGCCAGTGCGAGCGCCTGCAGGAGGATCTCTGGCGGCACGTGCATCTGCAGAGTCCAACCGAACGAGCGCTTGTTGATGACGTGGACCATCACCCAAGCAAGGCCGAGGCCGAGCGGGATGGCCAGCGCCCCGGCGATGAAGCCGACGAGGCCGGTTTGTGAGGTCACCATCGCCCACAACTGCGGCGGCGTGAGGCCGGTAGCGCGCAGAACCCCGTACTCGCGCGTGTTTTCGAGCTGTATCGCCATCAACGCGCTGAGCACGCCGATGAAAGCGACCAGCATCACCAGCGTTCGCAGCACGCCGGTGATCAAGAACGTGCGATCGAAGATCTGCAACGAGCGCTGGCGTATGACCCGGTTCGTGATGATCACCACCCGTTGATCCTGGAAGATGTCGCGCAGGTCCGCGGCGAGCGCTTCGAGCGGCGTGCCGGGCAGCGCCGTCACCGACAACCCGTTGTTGCCGCGATCGGCCCACCAGCGATCATAGGTGCCCCGATGCATCAGAACCGCGCCCTGGTCGCTGGCGTAGCTGTAGTAGATCCCGGCCACGCGGAAGTCTCTATCGCCACGCCCGGTGCGCAGCGTGACGTCATCGCCCACCGCCGTGCCGTGACGGGAGGCGTATGGCTCCGACACCAGCACGTCGCCGTCGACGAACCGTCGCCAGGCACTGGCGTCGCCCGCCTTCAATCGATACGCCGACCCGTCGTCGACTCCATCCTCTATGGCGATGAGCGCTACCTGCGCGTCGCCGGCGGGGATCGTCACCACGCGGATCGTGCCGATCCTGAGGATCGACGGGTGCGCCTCGAGCGCCGCTCGTACCGACTCGTCGAGCGCCAGATCCGGCGCCGCGCGCCGCGCCGTAGCTGGCGACACATAGAGATCCGCCTGCAGAGTGTAGTCGAGCCAGCGCACCAGCGTGAATCGGAAGCTGGCGACCATCACGCCGACTCCGATGACGACCGCTACCGCGATCATCAGGGCCGCCACCGCCACCGCTGTCCGACTCAGGCCCGCCGCCACGCCACGCGTCGATAGTGTGCCCACGGGTCCGAGGCGCCGGAACAGTAGTCGGTGCAGCAGACCGGCGATCGTCCGCGTAGCCAGAGGCGTCAACAACGCCGCCCCCAGCAACACGGCAAACAAGCCGGCGAACGCCGGCACCAGGCTCGCCGACGGAAGCGCGATGGCGCCGGCGCCCAGCACCCACAGGAGCACCGCCGCGGACGCCAGCCGCGGGGTCAGCAGCCGCGTCCGAGATTCGATCTCGGAGCGTGCCAGAGCCTTGCGCGGCGAGGTCCGGGTTGCCTCACGGGCCGGCATCAGAGCCGCTGCCACGGTGGCGCCGAGCCCCAACACGCAGGCCATCACGATGCTCGACGGTGATACGGACAGCTCGCGCACCGTGACCGCGAAGTAAAGGTCGTTAACGGTACGCGTAACGAGGCTCACGAGGAGGCGCCCGAGCGCGATGCCGCCTACCAACCCGAGCAGAGTGCCCACCGTACCCACCACCAACGCCTCGCCGATTACCAGGCGAAAGACTTCTGCCCGGGTCACGCCGAGGGCGCGCAGGGCACCGATCAGCGATCGTCGC
Source organism: Acidobacteriota bacterium (assembly GCA_965248695.1). Classification (GTDB taxonomy): domain Bacteria; phylum Acidobacteriota; class UBA890; order UBA890; family WLXD01; genus DASCOT01. The sequence continues at coordinate 178,585 of CBDFKD010000002.1, forward strand.
TGCACCACCGAGAACGTCATTGTGTTGTAGATGAGGAACATGCCGCTGACCATGGCGAGCAGGCTCATGGCGCGAAGGTTGGTCCGGAACGCACTGGTCATCTGCATCGTCGCAGCGGCGCGCGCCCCGGCGACGACAATCTGCGCATCGAGGGGCAAGTCCTTCTCGATGCGCGCCAGGGCGCTCTTCTCATGAGCACCTTCGAGCCGCAGATCAATGCGCGTGAGGCGTCCCAGCATGCCCAGCAGCTCTTGCGCCGTGGAGATGTCCGTCACCAGTACATCCTCCAGCCCGGCGCGGTCGTACCCTTCGCCCAGCACGGCGACCACCGACAACCGATCGTTGCGGCCGTCCGCCACGACATCGAGCACGCCGCCCACGGCCACACCGAGCGCCGCCGCGGTCGCTGCGGTCAGCACAGTTGCGCCCGGCTGAACGATCATCGTTCCCAGCGGCAGCGACTCCGTCCCGTCGAGCTCCGGAGCCCCGGCGACGCTTCCGCCGAGGTAGGTCCGTACCTGTCCCTCCGCTAGCGGATCGACCCCCAGTACGCGCAGGACTCGCGCCGGGTCGTCGGCAAGGGAAACGTAGCCTTCGACCACCGGCGCGGCGGTGCGGATATCGAGATCGATGCGCAAGCGACGATAGGTCGCTTCGTCCAGGCCGCCGCTGCCGGCTTCAATCTGGTGAGTGGTGCTCCCGGTAAGAGCGGCCGTCGAGAGCTCGAAGGCGCGCTGCGCCGACCCCGTCGCGAGATCAACAGAAACCGCGACGCCGACCCCGAGCGCGACACCCAGCACCGAGAGCGCCAGCTGCCAGCGATGCCGCTGCAGATATCGGTAGCTACTGCGCCACAGCAGCCGACCAGGAAGGGGCATGCCTAGCCGTCCCCCGAGCTCGCGTTCGGAAGCTCGTCCAATCGCCCGTCGCGGATCCGCAGCAACCTATCCGCGGTGGCTGCGATTTCATAACTGTGCGTGGCCATGATCAGCGTGCGGTCTCGCTGTCGGACCAGCCGGTCCAGCAGGTCGAGAACCTCGCCACCGGTCTCGATGTCGAGGTTGCCGGTGGGCTCGTCGGCCAACAACAGCTCGGGATCGTGCGATAGCGCCCGTGCAATGGCGAGGCGCTGCTGCTCCCCGCCCGAGAGCCGGTCGGGGAAGCTGTCCAGACGGTCCGCCAGCCCGACCTGGTCCAGCAGGTCACGACCGGCGGAGCGCGTTCGCTCGCTCAACGTGCCGCACAGTTCGAGCGGGAGAAGGACATTCTCCTCGACTGTCAACGTCGGCAGCAAGTTGAAGAACTGGAACACGAAGCCGACGCGGCGGCGACGAAACAGAGTTCGATCGCGCTCACTCAACGCGTCGATCCGCAGGCCGCCAACATGAACCTCCCCGCTGGTCGGCGAGTCCATCCCTGCGATGAGGTTCAGCAGCGTCGATTTTCCCGATCCACTGCGTCCGAGAACCACGACGAACTCACCGCGCCCGATGCTCGTACTGACGCCGCCGAGTATCCGGCGGATGACACCGGCCTCGCCGTAGTCCTTCACCAGATCCCGCAGCACGACCATCGCGCCAGCCGACCCAGACAAGTCAGCCTGCCGCCGCCATCACTTTCTCCAAGAGCCCGTCCTCAATGCCTGGCTGTATCCAGCGGACGACGACGACGAGCTCGTTGCCGGGATCGATCCACAACAGGTTGGCACCGCCCCCGCGAGCGCCGAACGATTCCTCTGCGACACTCGGCCACAGCTCGGCGCCGGTATTGAGCCACCACATGTGGCCATACCCAGGATTGAGCTCACCGGGAGTCGTGGCAGCGTCGATCCACTCCTCCGACACGAGCTGCTCGTCGCGCCATACCCCGCGGCGCAGATACAACAGCCCGAACCGGGCCAGATCCCTGGTGGAGATCCACAGGCCGCCGCCCCAGTGGCCGCCGCCGCTGACCGATTCCACCTCCTGATCGCCGATCTCGACCATCGAGTTGCGGTAGCCATGCCAGCGCCACGAACGGCTGGCGCCGATCGGCGTCATGATCTCCCGTTCCAGAACGTCGGCCAGCGACCGCCCCCATACGCGCGTGGCCGACAACGCGGTGCGATTCACCCTGACGTCGTTGTACTCCCAGAACATACCGGGCGCCTGGAGCTCACGATCAGCGCCCTCTCGGCGGTCGGCGGTGTCGGGTTTGCCCCACAGCTCCCCCTCCCATTCACTGGTCTGACGCAGCGCATGCTCCCAGGTAATTGATGCGTTCTGATCCGACTCGTAGCCACCGTCGTCCACGCTATCGGCGACGCGGGCGCCCAGAGCAGCGATCAGGCCGCGGTCGGTGGCCAATCCGACGAGCGTCGCCAGGAAGCTCTTGGTGACGCTGAACACCATATCGACACGGTTCGTGTCGCCCCACTCGGCGACGATGTAGCCGCGATGCAGCACCATGCCGTTTATCGACCCGCGCTCCTTCACGGCGCCGATGACCTCCTGATGCTCGCGCCCCTCGGACCGGCCCTCGAGATAGGCGCGCAGATCCGTCGGCACATCGGTCTCGTTGGCCACCGCGTAATCGATGGCCTCTTCCAGCAGCACCGGGCTGAAGCCGGCTTCTGACGGCTCCCGGCGCTCCCACGCCTCGCCGCGGGCCGGGAAGTAGATCACCGCATCTTCAGGGTCCTCGAGGAGCTCGGGGTCGAGGATGTCGTCTTCCATGCAGGCGGCAACGACGATCCCGGCCAGCGAGACCATCAACGCCAGCGGGAGGACTCGTCGCAGACCGCCGGATCCTGGTCGCTGGATCATCCCGCCCTCGTGCCATCAGGAACCGCTTGTTCTGGAACGGCCAGACAGGGCGTAATGCCGTCCGCGTAGCCGAGATCGAACAGCATGCCGTCGGAAACCTGCCCCATCATGTTTCGCGGCTCCAGGTTGACGACGAAAAGCGCTTGCCTGCCGACGATCTGCTGCGGGTCTTCGCGCTCGCCCTTGATCCCGGCGAGTATCGTGCGCACGGCATCACCGAGATCGACCGTCAGCTTCATCAGCGTGTCGGCGCCTGGAATCTCCTCGACACTGAGGATAGTGCCGGCGCGCACGTCGACCTTTTCGAAATCAGCGATAGAAATCCTCGACTTGATCGCGGCGGGTGTCATGGGTTCTCGTCCCGGTGCACTCTTTGCGGCGAGAATGCCGGCACGCAGATGGCTACATAGTTCGCCCCGGCGGCACCGGGTGTGCTGTAACGAACCCACTCGCCCTTGCGGGCGTGGACCGCCTGACCAGCCGTCACGTCGAAGCTGCCGTCGCGATGCTCGATGCGCAAGGTCCCGGCGAGCACGAGCGTGTACTCGTCGAATTCAGGTGTCTGGCCGGGCTCCTGCCAGCCACTGGGGCTGTGCATCTGGGCGATGCTGACGTCACCGGAGTCCGTGTTCATGCGGCCCACGTACTCCTCGATGACCTTCGGCATGTTCCCCGCCGCCGGCGGACGACTGGGCGCCGTTATGTGTGTCGGCATCGGCTCTCCGTGAAGTTGCTTGGCGTGTCCCTCTCCAGCACTCTATCTAACACGGTTCTGCGCCGTTCCGCCGGCCGTTGAGCCCGACCCCGACCGATGGCAAGCTTAGAGGTCTCGCGCGGGTTTCCGACCGTGTCACCACATCGGCGACGGCCCTGCCTTCCGCCATACCCGCGCTATGTCTAGAGGTGCCCAATGAAGCGATCGACCCTGTCAGGCTTGCTGCTGCTGCCATTGCTGGCCGTCACCCTCCCCGCCGGGGCGCCCGCCCAGGAAGCACCGGAAGCCGCCGAGATCTCCGTCGAGCCGTCGTCGCTGACGCTCGAGGTGGGGCAAAAGCAGCAGCTCTCGGCAACCGTGCGGGACACCGCGGGTGAGGTCATCGAATCCCCCGTCATCTACTTTTCCAGGGCCCGCCGGAACGTCGGTGTCAGCGGCACCGGAGAGCTCGAGGCCTACCGTCCAGGGACCTTCGAGATCATCGCCCTCGTGCCGAGGCCCGGCGTGGCGTTCAGTCGTCGCAGTCTCGCGGACAGCGTGAGCACCACGGTGCGCGTGACCATTCCGGAGCCACCGCTGGCAACGGCGGAGTTCGTCAGGGTACCAGCGGCGTTCTACGCCGAGACCCGAGTACGCCTGGACACCCGGATTACGGACGCCTCGGGCGCCGAGCGTTCCGATGTCGCGCTACGCTTCGCCAGCAGCGATGCGAACGTCGCCGAGATCAACGCACTCGGCACCGCGACGCTCAAGACGCCCGGCGATGTCACGTTCACGGTTGTCGCCGACGACGTCAGCCGCGAGCTGCCGGTACGCGTGGCGGCCAACAACACGGCGTCGCTGCAACTCGAAGCGAGCACCTTGAGCGCCCGCACCGGCGACGTGATCCACTTCACCGCCTCGCCGCGAGACAGCGCCGGCAACGAAATTGCCGATCTGCCGGTGCAGTACGCCTTCCAATCGCGCAGCGCCGAGTACGGCCTCGGTGACCCCGGCTCCGGCCTGGTCACACCGGATGGTCGATTCGTGGCCGACCTGCCGGGCGAGTACACCATCGTGGCGGCCAGCGGCAAGCACACGAATTCGGTCACGGTGGCGATCAGGCCACGCGCGATCCAACGTGAGATCGAGGTTCTCGGGCAGGGCCGCGTCAGCGACCGCTCTACCTCGGATCTCTGGGTGTGGGAGGGACCGGACGGACGCGACTACGCCGTCACCGGTACCCACAGCGCCGATGGGCACGCTTATTTCTGGGACGTCACCGAGCCGTCCAACATGCAGCTCATCGACACGATCAAGGTCGATGCGCGCACCGTCAACGACGTCAAGGTGTCGGAAGACGGCCGCATCGCCGTGATCAGTCGCGAGGGCGCCTCGAACCGGCGCAACGGGCTGCTCATCCTGGATGTCTCCGATCTCTACAACCAGGGTGCACAGGTACTGGCGCGCTACGACGATCAGCTTACCGGCGGCGTACACAACGTATTCATGTACGAAGACCACGTGTATGCGCTGAGCGCCGGCCAGCGTTACGACATCATCAACATCGAGGACCCGCAAAACCCCCATCGAGTGAGCTCGTTCGAGATGGACACGCCCGGCCACTCGATCCACGACGTCTGGGTGACCGACGGGATCGCCTACTCGTCCAACTGGACCGACGGTGTGGTCGCCGTCGACGTGGGTGGCGGCGGCAAGGGCGGCTCTCCGCGCAACCCGGTACTCCTCGGAAATACGCCCTACCCCAACGGCTGGAACCACGCGGCGTTCCCGTTCCGTTCCGCATCCACGGGTCGGTTCTACATGATTGGCGGCGACGAGGCGGGTCTACGTGGCGGCACTCCGGGCTATGCGGGCGAGCCGCAGCGGATGCAGGGATGGGTTCACATCTACGAATGGGACGACTGGGACGAGCCCAAAGAAGTAGCCCGATACGAAGTGCCGGAAGCCGGCACCCACAACCTCTGGGTGGATGAGGAGAACGAGATCCTCTACGTCGCCTACTATCAGGGTGGGCTACGGGTGGTCGATATCTCGGGCGAGCTTCTTGGTGATCTTTATCGCCAGGGCCGGGAGATCGCCTACTTCTTGCCGTTCGATCCGGAGGGGTATGTGCCCAACGCGCCGTTCACATGGGGCCCGCAACCGCACAAGGGCAACATCTTCTTCTCCGACTACAACTCCGGCCTGTGGGCGGTGCGATTAAAGCCGCTCGAGGACGAGGATGCGACTATCGGTGGCAGCTGAGCGACACAGATTGCGGTTGGCGCGCTCGCGGCGGGCTCGGCGGATCGCGCCGCGGCGACCGATTCCCGGATTTCCGCTTGTCGGATTCGGCATTCTGATCTTGGTGCTGGTGGCACTGCTCACGCTGGTGGCGCCGACGCCGGGAGCTGCTGCGCCCGACAACACGTACTTCCTGTACGTCGCGGCCGAGTCCGACGACATCGTGGAGAAGATCGCCTTCGGTCCGGACGGCTTCCGACTCGTTCGCAGCATTCCGGTCGGCATCTGGCCGACCGAGACGGAAGGCCCCCACGGCATGTCCATCTCGCCGGACGGCCGCTACTGGTACGTCACCATCGCACACGGCAACCCGTTCGGGATGCTGTTCAAGTACGACACCGAGACTGATGAGTACATCGGCGACGTGACCCTGGGATTGTTCCCGGCGTCGATGGTGATCTCGCCGAGCACCGGACTGCTGTTCGCGGTGAACTTCAACCTTCACGGCGACCACGTGCCCAGCACGGTCTCGGTGGTGGAGACCGAGTCGATGACCGAGGTGGCGCAGATCCCGACCGGGGTCATGCCGCATGGGTCGCGCATGAACGCCCGCGGCAGTCGTCAGTACAGCGTCGCCATGATGAACGACGAGCTGCACGAGATCGACGCGTACCAGCTGCGCAATCGGCGCATCCTGCCGCTTTCTGAGAACGCGCCCTCCTGGGAGCGCTATCGCCAGACGGGCAACGGACTCGCGGAGGACGGCGACGCAGACTCCACGAACGGTATGGGCGACATGCGCCACGACGGCGACGTGGCGATGAAGCCGCCGCTGATCAAGCCCACCTGGGTGTCGCAAGTCACGCCTCAAGGGAAGGTGTATATAGCTGGCAACGGATCCGCCCGTCTGCTCGAAGTAGACGTCGAGGACTGGAAGGTCGAGCGCACCTTCACGACGGCAGCCGGACCCTACAACCTGGATGTGACTGCGGACGGCAAGCTGCTCGTGGTCACCTACAAGAGCAGTAGGTCGATCGGCATCTGGAACCTCGAGCTAGGCGAAGAGGTAGCCAGAATCGATACGCTGCGGCCGATCCCGCATGGGGTGGTCTGTTCCCCTGACGGCCGCTACGCCTTCGTGACCATCGAGGGTATCGGCGGCGAGCCGGGGTCGGTGGAAGCCTATGACCTGCAGACGCTGGAGCGCGTCGGCAACATCGACATCGCCAAGCAGGCCGGCGGAATCGCCATCTGGAAGGTCGAGTGACGCACGAGTTCGACGCCGTCATCAAGGAGGGCCGTGGCGGCGGCGCACTGGTGGAGATCCCCTTCTCGGTGCACGAGGAGTACGGAACACACGGCCAGGTGCGGGTGACCGCCACCTTTGACGGCGAGCCGTATCGCGGCTCGATCGCACCCATGGGAGGTCGCCATATGCTGGGCATCGCCAAGGCAATTCGCGCCACTATCGGCAAGAGCGTCGGCGACACCGTGCACGTGGTCGTGCAGCAGGACACGGCACCGCGCGAGGTCGAGGTACCTGCCGAGCTTCGAGACGCTCTGGCGGAAGATGCCACCGCGGCAGCCACCTTCGACGGACTGGCATATACGTATCGCAAGGAATACGCCGGCTGGATCGCTGGCGCCAAGCGCGAGGAAACGCGCCGGCGGCGACTCGGGAAGGCGCTCGAGAAGCTTCGCCGCGGAGAGAAGCTGTGACTGGAGCATCCGAGCCTGGCCACCGGTCCGGTAGCACCGTCGAGATCTCCGTAGTAGTGCCGATGTTCAACGAGGCTGACAACGTGGCGCCGCTCTACGAGCAGCTGACCGGCGCACTGGAGCCCCTCGGTCGTCCCTACGAGGTGGTAGTCGTGGACGACGGCAGCAGCGACGGGACCTTCGAAAAGCTGCGCGAGGTCCATCGGCGAGACGGCCGCTGGCGCATCATCCGCCTGCGACGGAACTTCGGACAGACGGCGGGGTTCTCGGCTGGCTTCGAGGCTGCTCGCGGTGACGTCGTGGTGACGATGGACGGCGACCTGCAGAACGACCCCGCCGACATCCCGCTGCTAGTGGCCAAGATGGACGAGGGCTTCGACATCGTCAGCGGCTGGCGCGTGAAGCGCCGCGAGCCGTTTCTCACCCGCCGCCTGCCCTCGATGATCGCCAACCGCATCATCTCCCGTACAACAAGCGTATCGCTACACGACTACGGCTGCTCGCTGAAAGCCTACCGGCACGAGATCCTGCGCAACGTCAAGCTGTACGGGGAGCTGCATCGCTTCATTCCCGCGATCGCCAGCTGGCAGGGCACACGCATCGCGGAGATCCCCGTGAACGACCGTGCGCGAGTTGCCGGGACGACGAAGTACGGGCTGTTGCGCGTCTTCAAGGTGGTCCTCGATATCCTGCTGGTGCGATTCCTGCTGGGCTACGCGACCCGCCCGTTCCTGTTCTTCGGAGCCCTCGGGGGCAGCCTGGCGCTGGCCGGCACCGGGCTGTTGGGATACCTCGCCTACGTGCGCTTCGTGATCTTCGAGCCGATCGCCAACCGTCCATTGCTTACCGTCGCCTTCGGGTTGGTCCTCATCGGCATCCAGATCATCAGCACCGGCCTGCTGGCGGAGATGGCCATGCGGACGTACTACGAAGCTGCCGGCCAGACGCCGTACCGGATCGCAGAGAAGCTCGAGTCCGGCGGTGTACATGCGGATGCAGCCCGTACCGCTACTACTTGAACGTCCGTTCGCCGGCTTCGATGCGCAGCGGTAGGCGGTTCTGCTGCGGCGGCATCGGGCAGGTGGCGAACGCCGTGAACGCGCACGGCGGATTATAGGCCCGGTTGAAATCGACCACCACGCGACCCTGCTCGTCGGGTGCATCGATCCACAGGAAGCGGCCGGCACCGTACGTGGAGTCGTTGTTGGTCTGATCACCGAAGGCGGTGAAGAAGTTCACCGTATCGTCCGAGTCCCTCCACAGGTCCAGGCGGTACGTCTCGCCGCCGAGATCGAACACCGCCGCGCCTGGCGACTCGACGTCCGCGACGGTACCGAGCACGTTCGGCACCTTGATGGTCTTTGCTGGCTCGTAGGCCTCGAACCGGCCGGCGCGATGCCAGTCGGGCGCGACGGTGAAGTTGTCGATCGACTCGAACTCCTTGAGCACCGGGCTCGCGGAGTCCTTGAGTCGGACCACGAACACGTCCTGCCGGAGCATCACGTTCCAGCGCAACGTGTCCCATGCGATCACCGGGCCAGATTCGTCGGCCCGGTCTCGCGCCAGAACATCCAGCGCGGGCTGGTCGTCGATCGTCGGCGCCACGCCGTCGGCGGCAACGAAGGTCACCGAATCGCCGTCGACGTGGAACACACCCAGGCGCGGCGGCACGCCGGCACGATCGTAGATGAGCTGATTGTCGGCGGCCGAGCCGAGCCGATTGTCCCCCGGCTCGAGCCAGTACAGACCTACCAGCGATAGCCACCCATCGGGTCGGACGAGCTGATCGTGGCGCCAGCTCCTCCAGGACTCCACCGTTTGACGATGCGCCTCGGCGTCGTACGGCAAATCGACGCTCTCGCCCACACTGCAGGCCATCATCGACACACCAGCGAGCAGCGTGATGGACCGCGCGGCGATCATCGCACCATCGCCGGCGCGGTTTCCACGCCCCAGTCGCGTTGCGGGCGCGTGGCCTGACGCATGGCAGCGAGGCAGTGCCCGGCGCGCTCTTCGATCTTGTCGAAGCGCCCAGCGCGCAGATCTTCGGCATCGAAGAGGCTTGCAACCCATCCGACCGCGAACACTCCGGCGGCGAACCAATCGCCGACGTTGTCGGGCGTCACGCCGCTCGTCGGCACCAGGCGCAGGTGCGGCAGCGGTCCGAGCAGCATGCGGGCGTACTCCGGGCCATTGGCCGGCGCCGGGAAGAGCTTCTGGAGCTGCGCACCGGCCTTCTGCGCCAGAACCATCTCGGTTGCCGTGTAGGCGCCCGGCATGGCCACCGCGCCGAGCTCGACGGCGGTGCGAATGACCGCCTCGTCAGTTGCTGGCGAGACCACGAACGACGCACCCACCTCGATCGCGCGCCGCGCCTGCTCGGGCTCGAGCACCGTGCCCACCCCGACGAGCAGATCATCGCGACGGGCGAAATCCCCGATGAGCTCGTACGCACCCGGACAGCTCAGCGTGAACTCGATGATGCGGAAGCCAGCGCGCACCACAGCCTCCATAGCACGCGCGGCGGTCTCCTGATCGTCGGTTCGTAGAATAGCCGTCCCGCGTTCCTCAAAGGCTCGACGCAAGAAGTCGTGTTCGTTCATCGCGGTCTCGCGGAGGGTTGGTTGGAGTGGTCACGGTAGTCCGCGCTGACGCGGGCTACAAGAAGGGGCACTACGACGGGGACGATCCAGCGGCGGCGCCCAAGGTCCCGTAGACGTTGCCGTGGGGACCCTCTTGCTTTTTACTAACGAGAGTCGGGCAGCATGGCGGCGACGGATCGTCGCCGTCGACGGTTGCACCCCATCTCTCGAGGGCAACACCATGAGCACCCAACAGGCAACGACCACGATCCTCCGCCGGGCTTCCGCGGTTGCCCTGATGGTGATGACAACAACCGGCGGCGCCAGCACGCAGATGCCACCGGCGGCGGACATCCTGCAGCACAGCATCGACTACCACGACCCCGAGGGTCTGTGGTCCTGGAACTCCTTCCGCATACAGCTCGCCGGCACTCGTCCGATCGCCGGACCGACACTCACCGAGATCGTTGTCGACAACGCGGCGGGCCGCTTCACGATGCAGCGCGACCGCTACGGCCAGTTGATCGAGACCGCGGTCACCGGCGACGAGTGCTGGACAAAGCTAGACGGCTCGATCGACTTCACTCCTGAGCAGGCGGAGCGCTTCAGCCTGGGATGCGACCAGATGCGCCGCCAGCGCGATTACTACACCTATCTGTACGGGCTGCCGATGAAGCTGCGCGACCGCGGCACGCTGCTCCATCCGGAGGCTATCCGCACCGAATTCCAGGGACAGGCCGTCTGGCAGGTGCGCATCACCTACGATCCCGCGGTGGGCAGCGATACCTGGTACTTCTACATCGATCCCTGGTCGTTCGCCCTCGTCGGCTATCGCTTCTATCACGACGAAGCGGCCAACGACGGCGAGTACATCATCCTGGACCGGATCACGGAGGGCGGTGGCGTGCGCCTTCCCAAGGTGCGCTCCTGGTACAGGAACGACAACGACGAGCTCCTTGGCACCGATACCGTGAGATCGGTCGAGCGACTGAGCCGCGACCAGTGATCTTCGTCGTCCCGGCCGCCATCGCGGCGCCTCAATGAGCTCCGACCTGAAGCGCTGCGTCGACTTCACGCAGCGGCTGATCCGTACGCCGAGCCTGCCAGGCGAGGAGGGCGCCATCGCCGAGCTCGTGGCCACCGAGATGCGCCAGCTCGGCTACGCCGACGTGGCGCAGGACGAGGTGGGGAATGTCGTTGGGCGGGTGCCAGGATCGAGCCCGACGCCGGCGGTGATGTTCAACACCCATCTGGATCACGTGGATGTCGGCGACGCGACGCGCTGGCCGCACCCGCCGTTCGCCGGCGAGATCCACGATGGCCGTATCTGGGGCCGTGGCGCCGTGGATATCAAGGGCCCGCTGGCGGCGCAGGTCTACGGCGTGGGCCGCCTGCTCGAATCGGCGAAACCGCCAGCAGGAGACGTGTGGGTGACCGCCGTGGTACAGGAAGAGGTCGGCGGCGCCGGCGCCCGGCATCTGAACACATATCTGGTGCCGGAGATCGCGGTCATCGGCGAGCCGAGCGGCAACACGCTTCGTCGAGGCCACCGGGGCCGCTGCGAGCTCGTCGTCCACATCACCGGACGCTCAGCCCACGCCAGCGTGCCGCATCAGGCCAACAACCCGCTCGAGGTACTTGCCCGGTTCTTGGTGGGGCTCGAATCGCTGAAAATGGATGTGCAGACCGACCTGGGTCAAAGCACGGTGGCACCAACGCTGATTCGCACGGATCAGATCAGCGCCAACGTGATTCCCGCCGAGGTGTGGCTCACGTGCGACTGGCGGCTGGTACCTGGCGAAACAGCCGAATCGGCGCGCGCAAAGCTCCAGCAGCTCGCCGCCGAGTGCTTGACCGAGGGCACCGCCGCGGAGGTCACGATCCCACGAGACCGACGCCTGGCGCACACGGGCGTCGAGGTGATTCTGGAAGGTGAGCACCCAGCCTACATTCTCGACGATGGCCATCCTGCAGTGCGCGCCGCATGCGAGGCGCTGGGGCCGGTGATCGGCAACGTTAGCGCGGTCGGGACCTGGCGCTTCGCCACCGACGGCGGCCACTTCTCGCAGGCCGGCGTCGCCTGCGTCGGGTTCGGTCCGGGGGATGAGTTGCTGGCCCACACGCTGAACGAGCATATCGAGATCGATGCACTCGGCGTCGCCCTCGACGGTAACGCGGCGCTGGCGTGGGGCCTGGCGCGCCAGACGGTGCAGCCGCGGCCGGACACCTCCGCAGAATCCGCCTGATGAATCCACTGCCGACCTTTCTGTTGCGCTACTTCTCCGGGCTTCGCTACCCGTGGCTGTTCGCCCTCACCGCCGGGCTGTTCGTGCTGGACCTGCTCGTGCCCGACATCTTGCCGTTCGCCGACGAGCTCCTGCTGGGGCTGACAACGCTGCTGCTGGCGACGCGCGGCAAGGAACGGGGTCCAGAGCCACCGTCCGCGGGCGACTCACCGCCGTCGCTGCCAGAGTAGCGGCGCTATCGCAGCCAGCCTGCACGAAACCACCATCCGCACACGCCCGACCAACCGGTACACCGCGCTCCTCTAGCGGACGACGAACTGGTCGACGTGGGCCTCGTCCATCGGCGAGGTGAGCAGCGACACGACCACCAGCGTGACCAGGTTGGCGACCAGGCCGAATATACCGGGCTGCACCTGTTGCCACTGAAGCGCCGGTACGTAGTAGAAGAGCACGACGACGCTGCAGCCAGTCGCGAGGCCCGCCAGCACGCCTTGCGGCGTGGCGCGCGGCCAGTAGAACGTCGCCACCAGCACCGGCGCAATCTGCACGAGAAAACCGTACGAGAGCAGCAACAAAGCCACTAGCGAGAGCTCGGAGACGACCGCGAAGTAGTAGGCGAAAGCCGAGATCACGAGCACCATCGTGCGGATGAGCCGAGTCTGCTGGCGCTCGCTGAGCGCCCGCGGTGACAGCGCGCACACGAAGTCGCGCACCATGATCGACCCGGCGGCGTGCAGCAGGGCGTCGCCAGTTGACATCGAGGCGGCAAGCGCGCCGGCGCAGAACAAGCCGACGGTGAACGGCGACAGGTCCATCGACATCAGGATCGTCGGCAGTATGGCGTCGGCCGGCACAACGTCGCGGTAGCGGAGAATTCCCGAGAAGCCGATGAAGATGATCGGAATCAAGAACACCTGGAACGTCGGGTAGAAGATGATCGTCTTCTTGAGCACGCGCTCGCTGCTGGCGGTGTAGATCTTCATGAAGTAATGCGGCCACAGGCTGAACCCGATCGCTGAGACGGCAATGGCGCTCGAGTAGCCGCCCCATGTCCAGCGGCTACCGGCCGCATCCAACCCTGGCGGCGTGAGCATCTCGGGCACCGCCGCGACGAGCTCCTGGAACATCGGCCCGACGCCGCCGTACAACCGATACGGCAGATACAGCCCCAGGCCCCAGGCCAGCACCATCATGAAGACTCCCTGGAACGTATTGGTCCAACCGACCCCCATCACACCGCTGGCCAACACGTAGATCAGCACCACGCCGTAGGCGATCGCGGCGCCGAGCCAGTGGGGAATCCGTCCCTCGGTAACGACGCTGAAGACATAGCCGGCGCCCTGCATCTGCAGCACCAAGTAGGGAATGAATGCCACCAGGCTGAGCAATGCCAGCGCCGCCGACAGCCAGCGACTGTCGAAACGGTGGGCGAACAGCTCGGCCTGCGTGACGTAGCCGAACCGCCGACCGAGCCGGGCCACTCGTGGTCCATAGGCGTACCAAGGGATCAACCCGACGGTGGCGTACGACAGGATGTAGAAGGCGGCCGCGCCGCGCGAGTACGCCCAGCCCGGTCCGCCGAGAAAGGAGAACGCCGAGAAGATCGACGCGCCCATGATGAAGTACATCAGCACGAAGCCGAGCGTGCGGTCGCCGGCGATGTAGCCTTCAGGGCCGCTGCTCGCGCGCCGCCCCGAGATCAGGCCCACCGCCAGCGACGCCAGCAGGTAGCCGAGCGTCACGCTGAAGACCACCACCCAGGCCGGCATCAGTCGGCAAGGTCCCGGTCGGGAGTCCGCTGGTCGGGAGCATCCTCATCGAGCACTCCCTGGCGGACTTCCCATCGATACAGCGCCAGGCCGGCCAGAAACGACACCCCTACCAGTGCAGCAAGAAACGCCAACGCGAACGGCATTCCGAACACGAACGGACGGATGCGAGCGAACGGCACGTGCAGCGGCCAGACAAGGGCCGCCGACACGATCACGAACCAGCAGGTTGCAGCCCGGTAGACGCGCCGCTCCCGACTGGTCAGCCGACGCGAGAAGAACCTCGGGGCGAGACGCACGGCAGCGCTATTCCTTCCGACCGCGAACCGAACCTCGGTCGCGCTTCACCTTGGATCGATGCCGTTTGTCGTCCAACCGACGGCGCTTGGCCGCACCGCTGGGCCGCGTCGGTCGACGCTTCTTCGGCCGCCGCAGGGCGTTTTCCAGCAGCACGCGGAAACGCTCGATGACTTCGACCCTGTTCGCCGCCTGCGAGCGCGCCGCATGTGACGAGATCTGCAATACACCGTCGTTCGATAGGCGCGCCGTCAGAGTCGATAGCAGGCGTTCGCGGTCTTCGTCGCCAAGGCTCGGAGAGCCCGTGACGTCGAACCGCAATGTGACCCGACTGGACACCTTGTTCACATGCTGGCCACCCGGGCCACCGCCGCGAGAAGCCACAAAGCTCAGCTCCTCAGCGGGAATGGTCACCCGTTCGTTGATCTTCGGCATGGCACAAGGATAGACCGGGACGGACTATGATCTGGCCCCATGCGCGTCCGTCACGCTGAGACCTGGCGACACGACTTCACGCTCCGTGAGCCGTACACCATCGCCTACGATACCTATGACAGCGCCACCAACTTCTTCGTCCGGCTCGATACCGACACTGGCCTCAGCGGCTACGGTTGCGCCTCGCCAACGTCGGAGATAACCGGCGAGTCGATCTCCGATTGCGAGGAAGCCTTGGCGCTCCTGGCAAACGGGACGGTCAACGTCGATCCACAGCAAGGGCGCGGGCCGGCGCTGGGGAGCGAGACCACTCGCACGCCCGCCGCCGTCGCCGCCGTCGACATGGCGCTGCTGGACCTTCGAGCGCGCGCTGCCGGTGTGCCCCTTTGCGTCCTGCTCGGCGGTGCCCCGGGGAGCCTGAACACCTCCGTGACGCTGGGCATCGACTCGCTCGACGCGACCCTCGAGCGCGGCCGCGATCAGGTCGCCCAGGGCTTCCGTGCCTTGAAGGTCAAAGGAGGAAACGATGTCGACGCCGATATCGCCCGTATTCGCGGCCTGCGCGAAGTGCTCGGACCTGATATCGAGATTCGATTCGACGCCAACCAGGGCTACGACGCCGAGGCTGCGCTGCGATTCGCACGCGGTGTGGCGCAAGCGGACGTAGTTGTCTTCGAGCAACCCACCACGGCGGCCGACAGCCGCGGCCTGGCTGATCTCACCGCCACCCTAGGGGCATTGCGGAAGGAGGACCCCGGCATTCCTCTCGTGCTGGCAGACGAGAGCCTGCTGGGCGTCGCCGACGCGCTGGAGTTGGTAGCCGGCGGGGTTGTCGACGGCTTCACGATGAAGCTGATGAAGGCCGGCGGTGTAACGGCCTTGCAGGCGATCGATGGCGTGGCCGCGACCGCCGGCATGCCGTGCATGTTGAGCTGTATGGACGAGGCCGCCCTCGCGATCGCAGCCGGGCTCCATTTCGCGCTGGCCGCGAGAACCATCCGCTGGGTCGATCTCGACGGCCACCTCGACCTGCTGGACGATCCCACCGCCGCGGCGCTCAGCCTGCGCGACGGACGGCTGGCACCAGCCCCCGGGCCGGGCCTAGGGGTCCAGCTGTAGGCCTTTTCGGGTTACGTCAGGATTGATCAATAACGGTCAATCGCGTCCTTTAACTAATTTAAGAATGTATTTCTTTCTTCTTCGAACTGATGATAGGCATTCGTATAATTTCCTTGGTCTGTCCTACTGAGGATGCCTCATCATGAATTCAACTCTCCAAAGTCGCCGTCGGATCGTCACGCTGCTCCGCTGGGTGATGTTCATCGCCCTTGCGTATCTGGTCTGGGCGAGCGGCGAGGGCACCGTCGCTCTGCGCGCCGGGCTGCTCGGCGTCGTTGCGCTGTCGAACATCGTCTTGTCTCGGCTCCGACTGGCCACCTGGGAGCATCCAGCGCTACTGCCCGTCGTCGCGACGGTAGACATCAGCGTCCTGCTCGGGGCGATGGTCTCCGGGCCGGGATTCGCCCGCGACTTCTTCTTTGCGTACTTCATCATCTTGGCGGTCGTCGGACTGGCAAGTAGCCTGCGGTGGGCAATTGTCGGCACCACTCTGGCTGTGGCCGGCTACGGTGGAATCCTCGGTCTGGAACACGGCATCGTCCTGTTGCAGACGCCGAGCCTGATCGGACGCCTGGGCTTCCTGTTCAGCATCGGCGTCGGCTATGGCGGCCTCATCGAGGCCAGCCGCGCACGCCTGCGCGAGACGCTGCTGCAGCAACAGCTACTCGGCTGGGTAGACAAGCTCCGGACAGCGTTCTCCGACGACTTCGACGCCAACGACGTGATCCGCCAGGTCCTGGTCGACATTCAAGACGTCTACCCCGGCAATGTGCGCGCGTCGCTCGTGCAACTCGGCGACGAGACCATGCAGGTCATCTCGTCGAGCGACGATCAGGAGGTGCGCGAGCTGGAATTGTCGGCCGAGCGATACCCCGAGCTCATGCAGGCGGTGGAGACACGTGAGCCGATCGTGATCGACGACCTTCGTAGCGATTCGTTGACCGAATCAGTTCGCGAGCTCGTCTCGGATCTGCCGTTCAACTCGCTGCTCCTGTGCCCGGTCAACCTGGAGGATCCGACAATCGGCCATGTCGTGCTGCGTGTGGCACGCCAGAGCGGCGCCTTCAGTCCGAGCATTGTCAATACGACCCAGCACGTAGCCGAGGCGATCGGGGCGGTCTTCCGGCAGGCGAAGATGCGCGAGGCAATGGAGCGCTCCGAGAAGATGGAGATGGTCTCGCAGATCGCCATGAGCGTCTCCCACAGTTTCAACGACATCTTGTCGACCGTGTTGCTATCGGCCGAATCACTGCGCAAGCAAGCCACTCGTCACGCTGCGTCCGGCGTCAGCGGACCCTTCGATGAGGAATCCATGTCTCGGTTCGAGACCATCGAGCTGTCCGTCAAGGAGGGTCTGACGATCGTCGAGCGTCTGGCGGCCTGGACCCAGGTCGACGGCTCGACGCCACAGGAACTCAACGGTCAGGCGATCGAGCCGCGGGCCATCCTCGAAGAGGCCTGGAAGTACGCCCGCCCGCACTGGGCTCGGCGCGAGGCCACGCGCGGCCTCGAGCTGAAACTTGAGGTCGAAGAGACCCGTGCCGTCGAGGGCAGCCAGCCGGAGCTACGCGAAGTGCTGCTCAACCTGATGATCAACGCAGTCGATGCCATGCCGAAAGGCGGCACCATGACGCTGCGCCTCAGGGAGGTCGGCGAGCAGGTCGTCTTCAGCGTCGAGGATACGGGCACTGGAATGTCCGAGGAGACCCTCGAGCGCATCTTCGACCCGCTCTTCACGACCAAGGGTAAGGCGGGCACCGGCCTCGGCCTGCCGACTGCCCAGTCGGTCGCTGACCGGCACGGCGGCAAGCTCTCCGCCAAGAGTCAGGAGGGCGTCGGTAGTTGCTTCACCCTGGCCTTGCCGGCGTCTTCGAAGACCGTGGGAGCCGACACACAGAGTGAGACCGCTGGAGACGACACCGGCGCCGCCGCAAACCAGCGCGTGTTGCTGGTCGAGCCCAACGAGCTGGTTCGCGACGTGATGCTGCGCGTGCTGCAGGGCGCCGGATTGCACGTCGATGTGGTGGCCGACCTCGATGAAGCAGAGGTCATGCTCGGTACCGACCGCGCCTATTGTGGGCTGGTGGTCGACGCTGCCGTCGGTGGCGACGACCTGCCGGACTTCCTCGGCGAGATGCACACCATGGACCCTGAGCTCGCAGCGCGGGTCTTGCTCTACAGCAACGGCGGCATGACAACCGAAATGAAGGAATTGCAGCAGACGTTCGGCGTATCGTGTGTCGACCGCTCGGCCGGCCTCGCTGTGCTGAGCGACGCGCTGGGCATCATCACGGCAAGGGACAGCGCCGCCGCCTGACGACACCGAGATCTGGGACACCGGTCCGTAAGACGACCCACACCCCGCCGTCGGCCGACCCGCGTAGGCCGTATGGTCTGCCGCTGTAGTCGACTCAGGTCACGACGGTGGGAATCCAGCCGTTGCGGCGCGCCAACGCGTATACGAACCCTCCGACGACGAGCGTGGCGAGCGCGGCCGTGGTCGGACCCGGGGTCGAGATCAGACCCTGCACCCAGGCGGCGACGGTTATCGCAATGAAGATGAGCCCCGGGACCGGATGCCATGGGGTCACAAAGGCGCCCGGCGGGACCGCTTCAGCTCGCCGACGGACAACGAACAGCGTCGAGATCGTCAGTGCATTGAACAGTAGCAAGGATGACCCGATGTAGATCAGCAACGCTTCGAACGCTCCGGTCAACGCTAGCAGCGCGGCAAGCAAGCCCTGCGCCACGATCGCGATCACGGGTACCCGGCCCGATGACGAGAGACGCCCCATGGGCTGAGGGGCAAGGCCATCGCGAGCCATCGCGAAGTAGATCCTCGGCCCCACCGCCGTCATGGCGCTCACCGAGGCAAACATCGCCAGCGCGATGATGGCGCTCACCGTCAGCGAGCCCCCGGCTCCCAGGAGACGTGCCGCCGCTACCTGGCCGACGGCGATCACGGGTTCCCAATCGGCTTCCGGAATGGCGTAGAAGAACAGGACGTTGACTGCCAGATACAGCGCTGTCACGGCGAGCGCGCCACCTACGATCGCCCGCGGTAGGTTGCGTCCCGGCCGCTTGACCTCGCCGGCCATGTAGGCGGCGGCGTTCCATCCGGCATACGCGTAGCTCACCGGTAGCAGCGCGGCCCACCAGCTGCCCTGCGCCGTACCGACCGCGCGCAAGCCGCTCCAGTCACCCCGACCGCCGGCGAAGCCCACCGCCACGAACAGCGCAATGGCGGCGACCACCACGGTGGCCAGCGTCGTCTGGAACCAACCGCTCGATCGGACCCCGAGGCTGTGTACTACCGTCAGCGCGAGCACCACGATCGCCGCCGCGGCGGCGCCCTGCGTCACGCCCAGGTTGGCGATCAGGGCGGCATCCGAGTTCCAGCTCGGGATCAACGGCGCCACGTAGGCGGTCATCCCGAGCGCCGATGCGGCCACCGCGGCCGAGAACCCGACGATGAAGGAGGTCCACCCGCTGAGGAAGCCCCACAGGGGACCGAAGACGCGTGCCAGGTAGCGGTACTCTCCCCCGGCTCCCGGCATGCGCGTGGCGAGTTCGGCGTAGCACAGCGCGCCACACAGACCCAACAAACCGGCGACCGCCCACACTCCGAGTGCCGCCGGCGCGCTGCCAGCCGCCACCCGGACGAAGGCCGGCAACGTGAAGATTCCTGTGCCGACCATGTTGGTCACCACGAATGCGCCCGCCCCGACGGCACTCAGGCTTCGCACCAAGCCATCGCTGGTTGGTTCGTGCTTGCTCACCCCGTCTGCCACTCCATTGTCCCCACCGCACGTGGTTGAACAGCTTCGTCGTCTGGCGCGGCTGCGACCCGCCACGCCGCGCCCTCGGGAGTCGCCAGGGTAGCCGAGGCAGCCTCAGTGTATCGGGAGCGGCTGCCGAAACGACCGATCCGGGCACCGTTGACGCGCTCCGCGAGCCTATGCGCGTTGGCGGCGCGCGGACTACTCTTGGTGCATGGGCACCGAACGTCCGGCGCGACTGGACGAACGCACGGCGAACACGCGCGTAACTCTCGTCCAGGCGACCAACGGGACGGGGGCTACCCCTGCCTCCACCCTCCTGCGAACTCGGCTGCGGACCGTCGCCCTGCTCATCCTCGTAGCGTTGATGTTGTGGCTGCTGCGAGGTCCGTTCATCGCCGGCCAGGCGTATTCCGGCGTCCAGCTGGCGACGATCGGGGCCCTGGCGACGGCGACCGCGCTGCTGTGGTCACGCATCGTTTTCTCCCGACTCTGGCTTCGGGTCGCCGAGGGTGCCGTGTTTCTCCTCACCACCGGCGGCATCTCGGCCCATGCTTATCTGCTGGTGCGCGACCGCGCCCTGGCCGGCAATCAGCTGCTGGTACAGGGGCAGCTCTACGCCCTGGTCATCGCCACCAGCGCGCTGGTGGTAGCTCACGGCATGCTGCTGCCGAAGACCTGGAGGTCGACGCTCGCGTTCACGATTCCGATGGCGGCGATTCCTCTGGCCACGCTCGCAATGATGTCGAGGCTCGAACCCGCGGCGTTCGTCACCGTCCGGTCGATTCTGAGCTTCGAAACGGTCACCGATCTCGGCATGGTGCTGGTCGCCTCGCTGGCCGGCGGGGCGACGGGCACGCAGATTATCTACTCGTTGCGCCGAGCAGCGACCGCCGCTCGCGACCTGGGCCAGTACCAGCTGCAGGAGCGCATCGCCAGCGGTGGCATGGGCGAGATCTGGCGCGCCAGCCACCGTTTCCTGGCCCGTCCGGCCGCCATCAAGGTGATTCACCCCGACAAGGTCAGCCCGCTGGGCGGTGACTCAGCCGCGAAGGTGCTCGAACGATTCGAGAAGGAGGCCCAGACCACCGCCCGTCTGGAGTCGCTCAACACGGTGCGGATCTACGACTTCGGCCGCACCGACAGCGGCGAGTTCTACTACGCGATGGAGCTACTCGAAGGTCTCGACCTGGAGCTCATGGTGGAACGCTACGGGCCGGTATCACCAGGGCGCGCGATCCATTTCATGACCCAGGCGTGTGACTCGCTCTCGGAAGCACATTCCCTCGGCCAGGTACACCGCGACGTCAAACCATCGAATCTCTTCGTCTGCAAGGTCGGCCTTACCTACGACGTGCTCAAGGTGCTCGACTTCGGCCTGGTGACCCGGGCCGGCAGCGAGAAAGCGCGCGATCTGCGGCTCGAAGGCTCCGAAGGCCTGGCCGGGACGCCTGCCTACATGGCCCCCGAGCAGGTGCTCGCTGACACCACCATCGACGAGCGCGCCGACATCTACGCCCTGGGCTGCGTCGGATACTGGCTGCTGAGCGGTCACACCGTGTTCGACATCGACCGCCCGCTGGCGATGGCAGTGGCACACGTCAAGGCGCCCCCGATGTCCCTGTCTCGACGCACCGAGATCGCTGTACCTGCCGACCTTGAAGCGTTGATCATGCAGTGCCTCGAGAAAGATCCCGCCGCTCGACCTCAAAGCGCCGAGGCCCTCGCCGACCAGCTGACCGCGTGCGGCGACGCCACCGGGTGGTTGCCACCACAAGCGCGCGAATGGTGGCGCCGACATCGGCCGTTGGAGGGCGACCCGGGCACGTAGCAGGCCGTGGCGGTGGTGCCGGGTTCAACAGCAGTTTCCGGCTACGACCAGCCACCGGCAAACTAGCGACTACCGGTGTTCGCTTGCGGGACACCGCCTTCCATTTTGCCGGCGCCACTCGGATACTTGCTGCACTCCCCTTCGGCACGTCCGTGGGGTGATCTGTGCCATGGGGGCAACAGGCGCCAACCGAGCCACGGAGGAATCTCATGGCGAAGATCGAACGGAAGCACGAAGTCATCGACGGTCCTCTGACCGAGGAGCTGCTGCACTCCAAAACGGCAGACGGCTGGCGCGCCCTGGCGGTCGTGTGGGAACGCACGGTAGAGGGAGAGGAGGAGGACGCTTCGACGCAGGCGGTACCCTACGGCCTGCGAGTCGCGGCAGACTGTGCCACCCTCGAGCCGGCGGTCGACGAGATCAAGGCGATGATCCACATGCTGAAAATGATCGTCGACGACAAGGGCTTCGGACAGATCGCCCAGGAGCTAAACGAGGCGGGGTTCCGGACACGTCGTGGCGGCGAGTGGAACCAGACTTCCGTGTTCCAGATGCTGCCGCGCCTGATCGAGGTCGCACCGAGCATCTACTCGAGCGACGACTGGTTGGCTCTCAAGCCGCATTTGACGCTCTAGCAGGCCCGCCTCGATCGGCCACCATCTCGACCAGGGGCATCGGGGCGAGAACGGGTGCTACCCTGCCTCCGATCAGGAGGCCGGGCGACGATGAAACAGAGCTTTTCTGCCGCGGCGGCCCAGCTCGTGCATCTGTCGGGCCCGGACCGCGGCCGTACGCGTCGCGTCTTCGGTACCACGCACCTCGTGCCAGCGAACGGTGGGCGGCTGAAGCTCGTCTACGGAGCACCACAGGTTGACGAGCGACCGATCGCCTCGCTGGTGCCCGACGACAGAGGGTGGCGCCTGGAGCTCCCCGCCGACACCGACGCGTGGGTAAACGGTACACGCGCCGGAAACCGATCGCTTGGCGCTGGCGATCTCATCGAGATCGGTGATCCTGGCCTGCTGCTGCGCTTTCGCCCGCGCCCTCCAGGCAACGCCTACAAGAGCGTTCGCGAGGCATTCGACGACTGCATCGACTGTGTGAAGCTGGGCGGCAGCGGGATACTCGACAACCTCGGCCTGCTGCTCTGGGGGCCGATGCACGAGCTCACCACCCAAGTCCGCCCGCTGGTCCGCCTGGCGGTAGTGCTGGGGGTGGCGTCGCTGGTAGCCGGTGTCGGGGTGCTATGGAATCGCAACGCCCGGCTGGAGCGACAGCTCGACGCACAGCTGCAGCGCATCGAGGGAATGGCGGAGTTGCTGGCGGCTTCCGAGCGTGACGTCTTCACCCTCGACGACTTCACGGACGTGCGGGCGCAGCTCGACTTCCGCATCAGCGACACGCTGGCGAGGATCGAGGCACTCGAGAACCGCGCTACGGCCCGCGGTCGAGTGATCTCGGAGGCCTCGGCGGCTGTCGTATTCGTCCAGGGGGCGTACGGTTTCGTGGAGCCGCGCAGCGGGCGACTGTTGCGGTCGCCGAGCGCCGCAGGGGGCGACGTATCGGCTCCGCTCGGGATAGATGGAGACGGTTCGCCGCTCGAGCTGCGATACACCGGTACGGGCTTCGTACTCGCGGAGACGGGCCTCGTGGCCACGAATCGCCATGTAGCGCTGCCCTGGGAGTCCGAACCTGCGGCGCGGCGCCTCATCGAGCAGGGCTTCACTCCGACGATGCAACGGCTGGTCGGCTACCTTCCCGACCTCGAAGAGCCGTTCGACCTCACGGTCGTGGCCGGCCACGCGCAGGCCGACGTCGCCATCCTCCGTCGCAGTGGCACGGCCGCCAGTGGCGCCGGTCTCCGCCTTGCGGCCGATGCGCCCGAGATCGGCGACGAGGTGCTCGTCCTCGGCTACCCAACCGGGATCCGGGCAGTCCTGGCGCGCGCCGATCCGACGTTCGTTGCCGGTCTCCTCGCCCACGGACCGGTCGGATTCTGGGACCTCGCCGATCACCTTGCACGTGGCGGCTACGTGGCCCCGCTCGCCACCGTCGGCGGCATCGGGCAAATCACGGCGGGTGCCATCGTGTATGACGCGGAGACAACACACGGCGGCTCAGGCGGCCCGGTGCTGGCGCTCGACGGTACTGTGGTGGCAGTCAACGCCGCCGTGCTGCCCGAGTTCAGCGGCTCCAACCTGGGCGTTCCGATTCAGCGCGTCAGAGAGCTGATAACGCCCTAGTGGACCTCTAGCAGGCCGTGGTGGAAGTGTGGCGGGCCGGGCGGTAAGGCCCGGCGACGTCATGCCGGCAGATGCCGCGACCGCTAGTCTGAGCCCCCCGAGGCAGCGTTGACACCGGCAATGAACACGTCGGTCACATCGAGTGAGCTCGAGTAGTGCAGCATGCTGCCCGTCTGTACGAGCCGCGCATCGAAGACCAGGTCCCACCCCTGCTCGCTTGCGAGCCTTTCCAGCACCGGGATCAGAACCTGATTGATGCGCTGCTGACCATCGGTCTGCAGACGATCGAGCTGGCGGCGAGCATCGTCCTGTAGACGTTCGATGGCCACCTGTTTGGTCTCGATCTCCGTGTTCAGCGAGGCCATCGCCTGCGCGCTGAGCGTCAAGGACTGCTGCTGCCGGCTGGTCACCAGATTCTGCAGCTCGGCCTGCAGTTGGTCCGATTGCGACTGCCAGTTGGTGGCGGCCGCCTCAACCTCGGTGCGAACGTCACGTCCCACCTGTGTTTCGGCGGTGACACGGTCACCGTTGACAACCACCACGCGTCCCGACGCGGCGTTCTGGGCATTCAACGGTAAGGCTGCACCGACCATCACCGCGATCGTCAGGCTGACCGACTGTAACAGGATATTGCGGATCTTCATGGAAGCTCTCCTCGGAGAAAAGTACCCTCGGAGCGTCAGACGCGGGAGCATCCCGATTCGTCGTCGCTCGCGATCAGAATTCGTCGCCGTTCAGGTTAGCGGATCAATGGCGGCCACGTCTCGTGCCGGGTCAGTGTCGGCCGTGGCTGGCCCTCTTTGTGTATGCTTGTAGCGCCAATCCCCTGTCGCCCTGAGGATTCCGATCATGAAGCGACTGCGGCCGCTCTTGGCGGCAGCCCTGCTGGCACTCACGCCGTCGTCAACGGGACTCGGCGCACCCGGCGTCGACAGCGCAGCTGCGGCTCGCTGCACCTGTATGTCACCGAAGCGTCCCGCCTGCGAGGTGTGGTGGCAGACGGCGGCGATCTTCGTCGGACGTGTGACTCGCCTGGACACCGTGACGGAAGAAGTGGACGGCGATACCCAGATCAAGATCTTGGCGACCATCCGAGTGCAGGAACGCTGGCGTGGCGCCGAAGGACAGCGTGACGTCGTCGTGGCTACGGGAGCCGGCGGCGGCGATTGTGGCTTCCAGTTCGCCTTGAACCGCACCTATCTCGTCTACGCCAACCAGTCGTCTCGAACAGGCCGTTATGAAACAGGGATCTGCTCACGCACCTCCTTGGCTCGGGATGCCGAGATCGATTTGACGTATTTGCGTGGACTCGAAACCGCCGACAAGGTGGTCTCGCTCTACGGGATGGTCTATCGGGAGCGTCAACAGCTGCCTCCCGGTACCGATCGCAGCCTCGACATGCGACTGGATCCAGGCGGTCCGGTCGCCGACGTGCGCATCAGCCTGGAGGTGACGGTCGGCGAGGAACAAACCTACGTCAGCGACAATGATGGCTGGTTCGAGATCGAGGGTCTGCCGGTCGGCCTGTACGAGGTGCAGCTGGACGCGCCGCAGATCGAAGACACCGCACGCTGGCGGCTTCGGATACCCATCGCCCCCGCCTGTATCTGGCGCAACCTGATCGTCGAACCGCTGCCGCTAGACGGCGGATAACGGTCCCTGCGACGGTCCCGCGAGCGGCCAGCTTAGCGCCCGGCTTGGCAACGGTCCGGACTCCGCCGACGAAGGCGCCCCTGCGAGGCGAAGCCAGCTACTGCCAGGTTTCGCCTCGCACCCCTCGGGCCATTCCGGGTACCAAAAAATTGCCCGGATGATTGCCGCGACGGCCTCCCGTGGGGTCCGGAACCCTCCGTCGCGGCGTATCTCGAGCTTCCCTCGGCTCTACGGCTCGACTTCTGACTCTTGCGAGCCTTCCGTCGACCCTGCCACCGACATCACTCTGACGAACGTGCCGGTAACTCCGTTGCTCTCCGGCTCCCCCTTGCGGGTTTGCCTTCCAGCTCCGTCAAGGTCTCCCACTCGTCCTTGCGAACGTCTGGTCCACCTCTCTCAGGCAGTCGCCTTCCACCCTTGCGGGCTTCCAGCGCCTCCCCGGGCGTCCCGGGCTCCCTCTCGAACTCCCGGTTAGCCCCGAACCCTTTCGCATCCCCTTGCGGTTCCGCTTCCAGGCTCGTCGAGCCGTCTTCCACTCAAGGTCGTTTCACGACCTCAACAGGTTCCGAATCTCCCGTTTGGCCGGGGCAATCATCCGGACCCGACCGATCAAACTATGGACGTACTGTGGCGGCAAGCGCGACGGAGAATTTTCTTCGCCGGTCGCGCAAGAAGTTCATAAGATCATTTAATCCAATATGTTACGGATCCTCGCCGGCAGCTGAACGCATCTGGTGAACACCGAAATCCGGAGACAGTCAGGAACCCCCAGCGTCGCGAGATGTGTCCGGGGCCGGCGGCGCGGCGCGCGGCGGTGCTTTCCGAGCGATAATCTGCGCATGAGCGTCCAAGATCCAATCGCTCGGTTCCTCGAGCTTCAACGACGCGCAGAGCGCAACGGTGAGCCGCAGCGCGCTACCGCTATGACGCTGGCGACCGCGACGTCCAACGGACGGCCCTCGGCGCGCATGGTGCTGCTGAAGGGAGCCGACGAGCTCGGCTTTGCCTTCTACACCAACTACGGCAGCCGGAAAGCCGCCGAGCTCGAGGCCAACCCGAACGCGGCGCTAGTCTTCTACTGGCCCACGCTGTCGACTCAGATACGTGTCGAGGGCCCTATAACCCGCGTCCCAGACGCGGAGGCCGACGCTTACTTTGCCTCCCGACCGCGTCAGAGTCAGCTCGGTGCGTGGGCCTCCAAGCAGAGCGCGCCGCTCGAGGGCCGTCGCGCGCTGGTCGTGCGTTATCTCACCGAGAAAGCCCGCCGGCTGGGTCAGACGATCCCGCGACCCGAGTTCTGGGGCGGCTACCTGCTACGTCCCGTACGCATCGAGTTCTGGGAATCGCGCCTCGGGCGACTGCACGATCGCACCGAGTACACGCGCTCAGGAGATGACGAGTGGCGGCGGGCGATGCTGTACCCGTAGGTTCTCTAAGACAAGCGATCGAACTCAGGCGGTCTGTCCATGCCTCGAACGTCTGCTTAACGCCGCTGCGCTTCAGCTGCCGCGGCGGCGCCTTCGCAACCACCGACCAAGACTGCGCCAATGGCGCATGGACGCGCAAGACGCGTCGGGAGCGGTACGGCTAACGGTTCAGAGGCTGAGCTGCGGACGGCGAAGCCGGCCCGACAGCTCCTGGCTCGTGTTAGCCGGCATTCTCAATCGTAGTACCAGACTACTTGGAGCCCGTAGTCGTTCAGATAATCCTCGATCCGTTCCTTCAGACCAGCTGTCCTCGACGCGGTCGGGTAGATGATCCCGGCACACACGTCGAGTTGATCGGCGTCCAGGTACTTCTCGATGTATCGCCAGACCTGTCTCCTGTGGGACGCTAGGTTCCTCTGACGATTACGCGGGAGTATGCGGTCCCAATCCGTTGCCTTGATCTCAACAACGGTCACCATGTTGCCCAGTTCGTCCACGAAGATGTCCATGCGGCCGCGACGCGGGCGCCCGGTGCGGGTAAGCCCGGCGAGCAACGGGATCGTGTGCTCGATCCTAGGGTTTCCGTCGGCCGTTTGACCCCAGTCGGTCTGGACCGTCCTCTCGAATTCCCTCCCTCGCCTCAGTTGCTCCGGTTGAACGCCCATTCAGCGTTTCCTGGCATGGGAGGTGGCGCTGGCTGTTTGCCCGGCTAACGAATCAGCGCTTCAGCTGTGGGCCGCAAGGTGGACCGACAGCTGCTAGCGGTTGTTAGGCGGCGCCGTTCATTCCGTTCCCATGCTGGGTAGATGAGAACTCATCCGTTTGAGTACCTACCGCGCCGCATGTGCAGTGTGTCTGACTGGTGGGCGAGCTTGAGGCCGTAGATTCCCAGGTCGCTTCGAAGTGCCAGCTCCAAGTCCTCAGCGGCATTCAAGATTGCTTGACCCGACGCTTCAGGGATGTCTCCAGACTCAGCCGATGTCGCCGCTTTCCGAAGAGCCTGGCGGAAGTCGTAGCAAACGTTAGTTGTTTTGGGACCAAGGAGAATCGCATACTCCGCATCCCAGGCATCTATCTGGCCGAGAAACTCGCGCACGCGGGATGCGTTTGTTGTCCCTGATCGAGCCCGGTCCGGTAGTCGGCTGATCAAGGAGTAGAGTGCGGGATATGCAGCTAGCCGCGCAGCCACGAGCTGTTCAAGCAGCTTCTGCTCAGTGCCAATCCGGAGCTTTGCAACCTCCATGCGGATACCGAGCTTGGCGACAACCCATGCAACTACGCCGGCTACGACGGCGCTGAGCCCCGCCGCTGCCATGGGAACGAATGAGTCCATATCCTCTCGGTCACGTGTCCTGTCGGTACGACGGCTGCCTAACGGTTCTACGCTTCAGCTGCGGGCCGCGTAGCGGACCGTCAGCTGCTAGCGCGTGTTAGCGACTCTCCAAGGTAGTCTGGAGCCTCGGTGACAACGTCGCACATCCGGACACGCACGTGATCGAAACCAGAATGACTGCTCGACGCATGGTCTTTCCGTGGGGCGACCTAACTAGCATTCAATTGCGCTTGTCGGACGGCATACTTGCCGACGCCTGCAGCCAAAGCAATAGAAGCGAATTTCGCAGGGCGCGGGTCGGTGGACGGATGCCTTACGCGCATGGTCGTGCCGGCGAATGACGCTCATCGAGTGGTCCGACGGTTGGCACCCATGCTGGCGACTCTGGCGGTCGCCGGCCGCGGAGGCGCGCACGTACCTCTTCGAAAAGGCTAATCCGGAAACGGTCTCGATCCGTCGACCGAGGAAACCGAGCCCGATTCCCGAGCCCCGTGTGGGCGACGACATCCCGACGGGCACGGGGTTCCGAGGCGACGTGTGAGGCGACCAAGCTCGTGGGGCCGGCTCGAAGAGGTGCTTGCGCGCCTTCGCAGCCGCCTCCAAGTCGAGCTGAAGACCCGCTAGAACGGCACGCCAATGGCATCACAGAGAAGCCGCATCATCGGGGTCGCCGCCCGCCACTTGGCGGTGACGTCCTTCAGAAAGCTATCGCTGGTAACGAAGTCCTCTCCGAGCCGTGCCACGGCGATGAAGTCCTTGCGCTTCAGATCCTCGATCGCCGTATGATCGGCGTCGAAGCCGCGCGGGGGCCGTTTCAGCGAGTCACCTGCCAGCGCGAAGTGGTTGCTGAAGCGCTTGCCACCGACGGCTTTCTTCCACCCGGCGGCGTCCGCAGCGATGAGCTCACGAATCGCCTGAACGGCTGGTCCATCGGGTCGCCAGATACCCGCCGCGACGAAGACGCTCTTGGGCTCGACGTGCAAGTAGTACCCAGGACAGTGGGCGTCCTTCCCTTGCTCGTGTCGAAAATGAACGCCGGTGTGGGTCTTGTAGGGGCTCTTGTCCTTCGAGAAGCGGACGTCGCGATGGATGCGGAACAGCGAGCCACCCGATTTCTTCGCCAGCGCAATGAAGTGCGGGCTGATGGCGTGCAGCGGTGCCTCGAAATCGGCGATGAAGTCGAGCGCCGGCTCACGTACCTTGTCCTCGTAGCGGTCCTGGTTGACTTTGAACCAGTCGCGATCGTTGTTGCGCTTCAGCGCTCGAAGAAAAGCGAAGGTTGCAGGGGTGAAATATCGTTGGCCCATGTTCCATCCGCGTCGTTGAGAAAGAGGAGCAGGCGATGGTAGCCGGCTCGGCAGCCATCCATCGCGCCGCAGTGCTAGAGATTCTCCAGCACGAAATCCGTCATCGTGCGCTGCAGATGCCAGACGAGCTCGCGCTGGCGGACGCCGTGACGCGACCGCGGGTACATCATGAACTCGAAGTCCTTACCCGCCTTCTGCAGCTCGTACACCAGCTGCACCGAGTTCTGGAAATGGACGTTGTCGTCCATCGTCCCGTGCAGGATCAGCAGCTTGCCGTGTAGATCGGCCGCTGCCTTGACCACCGAGGTAGAGTCGTAGCCCTCGGGATTGTTCTGCGGCATGCGCATGTAGCGCTCGGTGTAGATGGTGTCGTACAGCCGCCAGTCAGTTACCGGCGCCCCGGCGATGCCGGCCTTGAACGACTTCGAGTGCGTCATCGCGAACGAAGCCATGAAGCCGCCGTAGCTCCAGCCCCAGATACCGAGCCGATCGCCGTCGACCCAGGACTGTTGCCTGAGCCAGTCGAGGCCGTCCTCGATGTCGCGCAGCTCGACGACGCCCATCTGCTGATAGGCATGCCAGGTGGGCCGGATGCCCTTGCCCGAGGCCGAGCGGTTGTCGCACATCCAGATGACGTAGCCCTGCTGCGCCAGCATCTGGTGCCACATGTAGCGGGACCCGCCCCAGCCGTTGCGCACCACCGGAGAATGCGGACCACCGTAGTTGTACTGCAGCACTGGGTAGCACCTGTCGGGATCGAAGTCCGGAGGCTTGATGACCATCGCCTCCATCATGAAGCCGTCGCGCGTCGGCACCTGCAGGAACTCCACCGACCCGAGATCGAGGCTCCCGAGCGCCGCTACCCGATTCTCGGTGATCGTGCGTACCATGGAGCCGTCGGCCGCATGCAGCCGCACCTGGGACGGCGTAGTGGCATCACTCCAGGTGTCGAGGTAGTGCGTCAGAGCGGGGTTGAAGCTCGCCCGGTGATCGCCCTCGCGTGACGACAGGCGCTCGAGCCCTGAACCGTCCGTACGCACTCGATAGACCTGGTTGGCAATCGGGCTGTGCTCGGTACCGGAGAAGTAGACCCGGCCCTGATCGTCGACGCCATGCAACGTGCGCGCCTCCCAGTCGCCGCTGGTCACCTGGTGCTTCACGACCGGGATATCGAATCCGTCGAACGCATAGTGATACAGGTGCTTGAACCCCGTGCGCTCGGAGAACCACAGGAAGCTCCCATCCGGAAGCCAGCTCGGCCCGCCCATCTCCTGGACGAACGCCTCGGTGGTCTCCCGAATGAGCGTCGTGCTGTTGCCCGAGCTCGGATCGGCCATGTTGAGCTCGAGCCAGGTCTGCTCGCGATCCTGTACCTGATACACGACGCGGTCGCCGCTCGGATGCCAGCCGACGCGGACGATCAGATGCTCGATGGGCTCGTACTTTTTGGAGTCGACCCACACCGCCTCGCCGCCAGCCGCCCTCACCACGCCGAGCCACACCTTCGGGTTCGGATCGCCGGCCTTCGGATAATTGGTGACCTCGGTATCGAGGGTCGACGGGATGTGGTCGATGACGGTGAACTCGTTCACCGGTGACTCGTCGAGCTTGAGGAACGCCAGCGCGCTGGAATCCGGGCTCCACCAGTAACCCTTGAAGTTGCCGCGCCCGTAGATCTCCTCCTGATAGACCCAGTCCAGGCGTCCGTAGAACAGCTCCGAGGACCCATCCGTGGTCAGCGCCCGCTCGCGACCCGAGTCGACCTCGATCAGATGAAGGTTGTAGTCGCGCACGAACGAGACGAAGCGCTCGTCCGGCGACAGCTCCTCCCCTACCTCCGGATCGGCATCGAACGTCAGCCGCTTCGCCGCCCCCGAGGCAAAGACCACGAACAGATCGTTGGCGTGGTTCAGCAGCACGGAATCTCGCCCGCGGGCGATACCGTCCGCCGCGCTCCCGGCCAGGATCGCCACATCGTCCGCTGTCAGACCCGCCAGCTCGCCGAGCGCGGCCCGGATGGCATCCGTATCCACCGCCGCCGAGGTAGTCCCGGACACCGCGTCGATCGCCCGCCACTCGCCGCGCGCGTCGCGCTCGACGTAGCTCGTGTCATCGACCCAGGTGAGCGAAGGCACCGATCCGCTGTAGTTGACGCGCTCGCCGGCGTCGGGGCTATAGAGCGACTCCAGGGTGATCCGGCCGCTCTGCGCCAGGGTACCGCCGGGACCCGCGGCAAGTAGCCCCCCTGAACCCGTAGCGGCCCGCAGCTGCCAGGGTGCCAGGCTACTGGAAACGATAACAGCAAGGCTGATCAAGCAGGCGCGCAACAAGGTTCGACGCATCAAGGTGCTCCCGGTATTAGGCGCTCGATTCCGATCGACAATGAAGTCCAGTTATTGCAGGTAGCCAAGGGCACGGAGGGCACGCGCCGTCTCGTCGTCGATCACCACGTCCTCCGACTCCAGCAGCGGCTTGCGAGAAGAAATCATCCTCTGCAAACCGAGGCGGAGATAGCCGGTCGACGCCGGGGACTCGCCGAACAAGTCCTCCAACTCTCTGACATCGGTTCGCCACCGAAACAGCTGCGTCGCCCCGCCGACCTCTGGCACCCCGCGAGACCACTCCATGAGGTGGTGGTCGTACGTCAACAGGCTGTCGACGCGCCATTGGTCCAGGTCAAGGTGTGCCAGCAGGCGGCGCTCGGCAAAGTGTGGTGCATCGGCGCCTTCGATCGCATTCTGCACCAGCGGTACCAGGCTATCGCCGTGCTGCGCCGGCAGACGAGGAGCGCCCACCAGATCGAGAATCGTCGGCAGCAGATCGACGTGCTGAACGCGGGGCTCGACGCGCGTGCCGGCTGCCCAGCCGCCCGGGAACTTGATCACTAGTGGGACGAAGATCATCTCTGGATAGAGGGTGCGACCGTGCCCGAAGCCCCCGTGGTCGTAGAACTCCTCGCCGTGGTCGGACACGAACACGATGATGGTCGAGTCGTAGATCTCCAGCTCTCGCAAGCGATCGAGCATGCGCCCGAACTGCGCATCGTTGTGGGCGATCTCGGCATCGTAGAGATCCGTTGCGAGGCTCACTTCCGCTGCAACAGAGGTTCCCGGCAACTGCTGTCGCAGATGAGGGATCAACAGCTGATCGAAGTTGCGTGCGAGCCGAGAATCGGCGACGAATCGCGATCGATACGGCTCGGGCGGCGTGTAGGGGTGGTGCGGGTCCATGGAGTGCAAATAGGCGAAGAAAGGCCGGTCGGTTTGGCGCGCTTCGAGCCAGGCGAAGAAATGGTCGTTCACCCGATCCGACAATTGGGCGGGGCCGTCGAAGTTGCCGATCGGGTCGAGGAATTCGTGGGTATCGAAGCCGATGTCAAAGCCGAACCGAGACGTCAAGTTGATGTTGGTCACTACAGCGTAGGTCTGATAGCCGTGTTGTCCGAGCAACTTCTGCATCGTGACGGCTTCGGGGGAAAAGCTGTCGTTGCGGTCGAACATTCCGTGGGCGCGAGGCGCAAGGCCTGTGAGGATCGAAGCAACCGAGGTCTTGGTCCAGCCGGACTGCGCCATCGCGTCGTCGAAGATCACCGCCTCGGTGCTCATGGCGTCCAAGAACGGACTCGTCGGCCGCTCATATCCGTAAGCACCGAGATGGTCGGCACGGAGTGTATCGACCAGGTAGACAACGATGTTCGGCGGCCGCCCGTCCGGCGAGCTCGCTTGCATCGCGGCGCTCAGGGCTGCCGGGACACCGGCGCGTACCGGGGCACCCCGGGGCGAAGCTTCGCCGGCTTGCTGTACAACGAGCTCAGCGTCCTCGGCGCTCGGGCTGGGCGCTCCAGGGGCGATCGGCGCTGTCAGCACAGCCCGGTGGAGGCGAAGCCCCGAGCCGGGCTCGGGGACCCGCTCGGACGGCACAGCCAGGAACGACACACGTGCCACACCTTGACCATCCAGTGGCGTCTCGAAGGGCGACTCCAGCTCTGATTCGGCGAGTTCGACAACCTGAACCGGTGGGCTTTCGTCCTCGTAGAGGACTTCGACGCGCAAGGTGCGTGTGCCACTGTCACTCGCCGCGCCCCAGACGGACACCCCATCCCAGCGCAGTGTTGTACCCGGCGCAACGTCGACGAAGTAGTCGACTCTGGTCAGCAACGGGATCTGCAGTGACTGCGCGTTGACCCGTACCGAGCCGACGGAGATATCCCGCCCGATGGCGACTTCCCGCCAGGCGACGGTCAGCTTCGGCCGGTTCTTATCGTTCGAGGTGGGAAACTCCTCGGCTGCGTGCCTGTATCGCAGGCGCATCACGTTGCGACCCGAGCGCAGCTGTGATCGTCGAACACGCGCGCTGTATTCGTGGAAGTCGGAACGCAGCGAGAACGTGGAGACGTGGTGCCCGTTGACCAGCAGATCGACCGCAACCTCGGCACGCGCCATCGGATCGGACGGCTGGCCGCGCAATCTGATCATCGTGCCACGTCGATCGTGGGCATAGAATTCGAGAGCCGACTCGGGCCAGACGCCCCACACGAAAGGAACTCGCCCGTCCCAGCTCTCGTCGCTGCTCCATCCATACAACAAATGGGCGCGCGCCTCCGGAGACCCGAGCCCGATGATCCGCGTCTCCGGACGGACAGTTGCATGCTCGAAGTTGGCAGCAAAGTCGAACACGACCGGGTCGGTCGCACCACAGCCCGCCGTCAGCAACAACGCCGAGCTCAACGCGGTGAACGTGTACCTTCTCAACATCACTTGGCAGCTGGAATAGAGAACCGTCGAGACCAGAACAGAAGAAACGGCAGTTGTATTACTTCGGGAGCCACGGCGCAAAGAGCGGTTCGGGCTTCCAAGGCCAACCGGCCAGGGGGCATGTAGAATGACGCCTCCCCGGATCCCGAGCCATGAAGACCACCAAGCCACCGACCAGGCACGCTCGCCTGATCGTGTTCCTGAGCAGCGTTGCCGTGCTGCTTCTGCTGCCGGCCAACGCGTCAACTCAGGCGCAATCGCGTACCCAAGAGGTTTCGGGCCACACCCGCATGGTGACGTTGCTGGCGCAGCTGCACGAGCAACAACCGTTCGGTTTGGAGTACGAAAGGGCTCTCGAGCGTATCTACGATCGCGTCGAACAGCTACCGAACGACGTCGCGCTGACCCAGCAATTGGCGATGATCCAGCGACTCGCCGAGGCGCAGATCCGAGCCGGTGAGCCACTCGCCGCCATCCAGCACCTTGACGAGGTGATCCACGGCGTCCGATTGCTGCGTTCCAGTCAGCAGCTGCGGCTGACGATGAACGGCCGCTTCTGGCTCGGGGTAATCTCGTTGCGACAGGCGTTGCTGGGCAACTGCCAGGGAGCAGCGGCGGCCGTTCGCTGTACGCTGCCGATCGCTCCCGCCGGTGTGCACCAAAGCCAGGAAGCCGGTCGCGAAGCGATCGAGCATTTCCGTACCGTAGCCAACCTCACGCAGCCGGAGGCGCCCGAGCATCTCGCTGCCCAGTGGCTGCTCAACGTTGCCTTCATGTTGATGGGCGACTATCCGGGCGCAGTGCCGGCGCAACACCGAATCGACCCAGCGCATTTCCCGAGAAACGTCGCGGAAATGCGACCGTTCGAGGACATCGGACCGCAGCTCGATGTCGACACCTCCAGTGCGGGCGGTGGCATCGCCGTCGACGATTTCGACGGTGACGGCTGGCTCGACGTGATGGTGTCGTCTGCCGATCTGGGGGGGCAGCTTCGTTTCTTCCGCAACACGGGCGACGGCGTGCTCGTGGATGCCACGGTCGACGCCGGTCTGGAGGGAATCACCGGGGGACTGAACCTGGTACAGGCCGACTATGACGGCGATGCCGACCTGGACCTGCTCGTGCTTCGTGGCGGCTGGCTGGCGACCGGCGGGCAGCACCCCAACTCGCTGCTGCGCAACAACGGCGACCTGACGTTCGTCGACGTCACCTTCGAGGCCGGCCTGGGCGCGCGCCACTATCCCACCCAGGTTGGGGCCTGGGCGGACTACGACCTCGACGGTGACCTCGACCTGTTCATCGGCAACGAGGCCTGGTGACGAGTACAACCGCCACTCCAGCCAGCTATTCCACAACCACGGTGACGGCACCTTCACCGACGTGGCCGCGGAGGCCGGGGTGAGCAACCGGGCGCTCACCAAGGGCGCCGCCTGGGGCGACTTCAACGACGACGGCTACCCTGATCTGTACGTCTCGAATTTCCAGGGCGCCAACCGCATGTACCGCAACGACGGCGACGGCAAGTTCACCGACGTCGCCAGCGCCCTCGGAGTGGACGGCCCCTACCATAGCTACTCGGCCTGGTTCTGGGACGTGGATAACGATGGCGCCCTCGATCTGCTGGTCAACAGCTACCGCACGCCGCAGACGAGCGTTCCGGACGTCTGGTACTACGCCGCCGACCTGCTCGGCTACGAGCATCCGGCCGAGAAGCTGGCGCTGTTCAAGGGCGACGGGGGGGGCAGCTTCGTCGACGTTGCCGCCGAGTACGGTGTGGCACGTGTCAGCCTTGCCACGGGCGCCAACTTCGGCGACCTCGACAACGACGGCTGGCTGGATTTCTATCTCGGCACCGGGTATCCCGGCTTCGAGGCTCTGTTTCCGAATCTGATGTACCGCAACCAAGGTGGAACCGGCTTCGTCGACGTCACCTATGCGGGCGGCTTCGGGCATCTGCAGCGAGGGCAGGGAGTGGCCTTCGCCGACTACGACAACGACGGCGACCAGGACGTGTTCGAGCGCATGGGCGGACTGCTGCCCGGCGACGAGGTCGTCGATGCGCTGTATCGGAATCCGGGCTTCGACAACAACTGGCTGACCCTCGACCTGCGAAGCCCACAATCCAATCGCTTCGCTGTAGGTGCAAAGATCACTGCCCAGATCGTCGACGGCGGCGTCAGCCGAACGCTGACGCGGGTTGTCGGCCAGGGTGGCAGCTTCGGAGCCAACCCGCTCCGCGTCCACCTGGGCCTGGGCGGTGCGACACGCGTCGACCGCCTGCATGTCGTGTGGCCGGCCACCCGTCAGATGCAGACGTTCACCAACCTGACGGCGAACGAGCACCTCCTGATCCAGGAGGGATTCGCCGAGCCGCGCACGCTCCCAGCCGCGACGACCCGCTAGTTGCCGGTAGCAGGCCGCCGGAGGGAGTAGAATCCGGCTCGGCCGCAGCACGGGTTGCATGACGGGTGGCTCCCGTCGGCAGCATGGGTGGCTGTGGCCGCCAGGCCCGCGCCGGAACCCCTAGGACCAAGGGAGCAAGCATGAACAGTCGAGCCCTTACCGCCGAGTTCATCGGCACCTTTGCACTTATTTTCATCGGCGCTGGCGCCGGAGCCATAGGAGCCGGCGGCCTGGTTGGCGTGGCGCTGGCGCACGGCCTGGTGATCGTCGGCTTCGCCTATGCTTATGGCCACATATCCGGAACGCATATCAACCCGGCGGTAACCACCAGCCTGCTGGTGGCCGGTGAGATCGACGTCGCCACGGCGGCCTCCTACATCGTCACGCAGCTCGTGGCCGGCCTCGTCGCCGCCTTCAGCCTGGCGCAGGTGCTCGGCGGCACGAGCACGGGACTGGGTGCCACGCTGCTGGCGCCTGATGTCTCGGTCAGCCAAGGATTCGTCATCGAGGTGATTCTGACCTTCTTCCTGGCCAACGCGGTGCTCAACTGTGCCGCGTCCGGCAAAGCTGGCAACCAGGCCGGTCTCGCCATCGGCCTGACGCTCGCCTTCGCCATCCTGATGGGCGGCCCGCTCACCGGAGCGTCGCTCAACCCGGCGCGCTCCCTAGGCCCAGCAATCGTCAGCGGCCAGACCGCAAATCTGTGGCTGTACCTCGTGGCCCCGCCGGTTGGCGGCGTGCTCGCAGCATTGGTCTACACCGGCATCCTGAAGGAGCGCAACTAGCGCAGCCGCGTCGAACGCAGAGATGTCGGGCGCAGGAGAGCAGCTACGAGGTGCGGTGCGCCTTCACGGCTACTCCCACTCGATCGTGCCGGGTGGCTTCGACGTCGTGTCGAGCGCCAAGCCGGACACGCCGGGAACGGCGAGCAGGTTGCGGCGCAGCTCGTCGAGGACAGCGGCGCCGAGCTCGACGGGACGCGCGGTCATGGCGCGCTGCGAGTGCACCGGGCGCACGACAACGAGCTCGCCCAGGCGCCCGTCGCCATGATCCAGCTGCACCGGCACCAGCACGGTCGGGCACTGCCACACCTGGTCGTAAAGATCGTGGCGCCTTAGCGCTTCCATCACCAGGTGGTCAGCACGCCGCAGGATCTCCAACCGCTCGGGCGTGACCGTTGCCGCAACGGCCCTCGCCCCGGAAGGAACGTCCGGGGCGAGGTTCCAAACGCAGCGATTGATGCCGGCGACCTCGGCGGTGATCTGCGACGTGGCGGCGATCAGATCCTCCCACGGCGCCGGCCCGCTCAACATCACCGGGTGCTCGTAAGCGCGCAGATCCGCCTTCACGCCCACGGAACGCATCGGCAACACCAGCGTGTTGAGGCCGAATCGGTCGCCGATCGCATCCAGCGTATCGGCCTGCTCGATGGCCATCGCGGCTTCGTCATCGCCGCGACTGCACAGCAGGCGCACACCGAGCCCGGGGCCCGGAAACGGGTGCCGCCAGATCAGATGATGCGGCACGCCGAGGCGCTCTCCGAGCTCACGAACCTCGGTCTTGTACAGATCCACCAGCGGCTCGATGACTCGACCCTCGGTGATCATCTCTTCGATGACCGGCACCCGATTGTGGTGCGTCTTGATCGTATCGGAGCGCTTGCTCGCTCCGGTTTCGATCGTGTCCGGATAGATCGTCCCCTGCCCCAACATCAATTCGTCCACCGCCAGTCGGGCGGCCTCGGCATTGAACACCTGGACAAAGGTGTCGCCGATCACACGTCGCTTCGCCTCCGGCTCGATAATCCCGTCGAGGGCGTCCAGGAATACGCCGCTGGCGTCGACGAATTTGAGGTTGCCGGCGATCCCGAGGTCCTCGAACAGCTGCAGGACCTGGCGGCTCTCGTCGTGACGCATGAGCCCATTGTCGATGTGCAGCAGATGAAGACGCTCGGGGCCGAGCGCACGCCCCAACAAGGCTGCCGCAACCGTGGAGTCAACTCCACCCGATGCCAGCAGAAATACCGATCGCTCTCCCACCTGAGCGCCAATGTTGGCGACCTGATCCTCGAGATACCCATCCATCGTCCAAGACGCTTCACAGCCACAGATGTCGAGCACGAAATTCGACAGCATGCGATCCCCGTGAACCGTGTCGTCCACTTCGGGATGAAACTGCAATCCGTATCGACGCAGGGAATCGGATCCGATGGCCGCGAAACGGTGATCAGGAGCCCCGTCCACCGTCTGGCTGAACCCCAGCTCGGCGAACTGTGGCCCGACCGACGCCACCGAGTCGTAGTGGCTCATCCATACCGGCTCGATCGCGTCGAGGCCGTTGAAGAGCGCATGCTCTCCGGTGAGGTGGAGGTTGGCGCGACCCCATTGGCGGCCGCCGTGAACCACCTTGCCACCGTAATGCTGGGCGATCTCCTGATGCCCGAAGCACAGTCCGAGGATGGGCACGTCGAGGTCATAGATGGACTTCGTATAGGTGGAGTCCTCGCCTTGCGAGGCAAGGCTGGGGCTGCCCGAGATGATGATCCCGCGGTAATCGGCGAACGCGTCGACCGGATCATCGGGTTGGCGAATCTCCGCCAGGACTCCTTGACGCCGTACCTTGGTGGCGATCAGGTGGGCGTATTGCCCACCGAAATCGACCACAGCAACGGCGTCGTGGCCCTGTCGGGTGGTCGCGGCCTCGGTCACTCACGCTCCTCGGGCGCCGACTCCAGCCGTGCCAGCATACGGTCGAGCGCGGTGCGGTCATAGAGCCGGCCGGCCGACATCACCGCCGCGATACGCTGCGTGTTGCGAATGTCATCGAGCGGATTGGCGGCCAGGAGCACGAGATCGGCCTGCATACCGGCGGCAACTGTGCCGAGCTCGTCCTGAAGCCCGAAGTACTCTGCCGGCCGCAAAGTTGCAGCTTGCAAGACCTGCATCGGCGTCATCCCGGCCTGTACCAGAAGCGCGAGCTCCTCGTGGAGGCTGAATCCGGGTGTCAGGAAGAAGATCGGCGTGTCGGTGCCCGCCATGATGCCGATGCCGGCCTCCTGCAGGCGAGCCACCATCCCGAAGGCCCACTCGGCGTGCGCCCGTGTCGCCGACTCGGGCGCGGGCTCGGGCTGCGACTCGGCCATCGCCACGGCGTCACGCGACCACTGTGTACGCACGGGCTCCGGGAGGTAGCGGAACGTCTGTTGCCACTCAGGTCGGGCAAACAGCCGTGTCACGCGCGCCTTGACGATCGTCAGCGTCGGTACCTGCCAGGTGTTGTTGCTCGCCAGCCGATCGATCACCCACGCACAGCGATCAGCATCGTAGGTCTCCACGGCGCGTTGGCGCTGGGCCGAGTGGATGCTGCTACGCAGGGCGCCGCCGTCCTCGTCGGCTCCGGCGGCCAACATCTCGCGACGCTCCGCCAATAGGGCCTCGGCGTCGGAGGAACACGCCAGCTCCAGGTTGCGGAGGTGCTCGAGGCTGCTGAGACCCTCGATCGCCGCATCGCCGGCATCCAGGCTCAGGGGGACGTGCCCGGTCACCGGCAGTCCATGCCGGCTGGCGCGCCGCAAAACGGCGCGGTACACGTCAGGATCGAGCATCTCGTAGGCCTTGATCAGGTCGACTCCCGCCGCCGCCAGCTCGTCCACTGCACGCTCACCCTCCTCGACCGTGCTGACACTGATTGCCAGCTCGGGCCGGAACGGCTGGCTGCCGTCGTACACCCGCGGTACTCCGTCCACCAGTGGGCCCGCGACGAACACCCGAGGAGCCACACCTGCCGCCGCTGTTGCCAAGCCGCGCCAGGCAAGCACGTCGTCAAGCAATCCACCGGTATCCCGCACGCTGGTGACCCCATTGGCGAGAAATAGCGGGAACATCACCGCTTCGAGCTCGGGAGTGAACGTCAGATGAACGTGGGCGTCCCAGAGTCCCGGGATGAGGAACTGACCCTCGGCGTCGACAACACGCGGCCCGGACGGTGAGATCTCGCCGGAGTCGGGCGCGACCTCGACGATGCGGTTGCCAGCCACCCGCACGACCATGCCCGCACGCAGCCCGTTGACCGCGTCGATCACGGCTACGTTGCGGAACACCGTCCCGTCAGTCGGCGGCGGCCCCGAGGATTGCACACAGCCAGCCAGCAGCGCTGCGACAGCAACAACGAGTCGTGTGCACCTCATAGGAGCTCCTCGGCCGTGGACTGAACCTGCTCGTGGTTCACCCACCAGCACGCTTGACCACCCAGCCACGCCGCTCGAGATCGGCGACCAGCGTGTCCCGATGGTCACCCTGAATCTCGATGGTGCCGTCCTTGACGGTGCCCCCTGATCCGCACCTGCGCTTCAGCTCCTTGCCCAGCTCGATCAGAGCCGCCCCCGTCAGCGGCACGCCGGTGATGAGCGTCACCCCTTTGCCGCGGCGTCCCTTCGTCTGCCTCATGACCCGGACGACACCGTCTCCCCGGACGACCGGCGCCGACTTGCGGCAGCTACACCGGGTTGTCGGCTGCTTGCACCTGGGACACATCTGCCCGTGTGCGGTCGAATACACCAGCCCAGCGCTCCCACCGGCCGACTTACCTGCGCGACTCATCCCCTCACCCCGTTGCTTCATTGTAGCTCGGCCGCCGCATGACGCTGGTACGCCGGCGTGGTACGACGCACGAAGCTGTCGCCGGCTCGAACGACGAACAAGGCGGCGATGTCTCGTTGCGTAGCCCACGCGATTCCATCGTCGGGACCCATCACCATGAGCGCGGTCGCCAGGGCGTCAGCAGTCATGCAAGCATCCGCTAGCACCGACACCGAGACTCCACCGTGCGCTACTGGGCGGCCGGTACGCGGATCCAATGTGTGGCTCACCGGCGTGTCGTCGAGAAAGTACGCGTTGCGATAGCTACCCGACGTCGCCAGCGCGCCGTCGAGCGCTACCACGAGCGGCGCGGTACCCCCGGCGCCCGGCGCCTCGATCGCGATGCGCCAGGGGCGACCGAACGTCGTCCGCCCCCGCGTCCGCACCTCGCCGCCGATGTCGACCATCACATTGTCCCAGCCGGCGCCTGCCAGGTCGGCGACAACAGCATCGACCGCGTAGCCCTTGGCGATCCCGGACAGATCCACGTAGGCGTGCGCGTCGAGCTTGGTCACCGTGACAGCTGACACATCGAGCTTGAGCTTGTCGGCGCCCACATGACCCAGCGCGGCGGCCAGCTCGGCGTCGGACGGGAGCTCGTCGATACGTCCCGGTGGCCCGAATCCCCAGGCGTTGACCAGCGGACCGGCGGTGACGTCGAAGGCGCCGCCGGTATCAGCCGCCATCTCGATGGCGGCCTGAAGAACCTCGGCGGTTTCCGGCGACAACCGTACCGGCTGATTCGCCGACGCCCGGTTGAGCGTCGAGATCTCCGAGTCCGCTCGATAGGTCGACATCCGCCGATCGATCCGGTCCAGCGTCTCGGTGATCCGTTCGTCGATCACCTCACGGGCACCGTGTGCGTCGACGTCGTCTACACGGACCGTATAGCGCGTCCCCATCGTAGCGCCGCTGAACAACGCCCCAGGACGCGGATCGGAAACGGCGCCGCAGGCGATCGTTAGCACCTGGAGCACGACGGTCGTTAGGACGCGTCCGTGCCTTCCCAGCTGCCCTTCATCTCGCCACCGGTTAACTCGCACTTGTGCGGGAACTCCAGGCTGCAGTCGTCTAGCGGCTTGCGCAGCGCGGGGTCCATCAGCTCGTGGATGTCGAGCCGCATGGCCTCTCTGGAGTACGCCGCCAAATCCAGGATGCCGGTGTCCATCCGGATGGCGTCTTCAGGGCACACCTCGACGCAGTAGCCGCAATAGACGCAGATACCCAAGTCGATGTCGAATCGCAATGGGTACTTCTCCACATGCGGATCCGGGTGCTCGCCCGGCACGATAGTGATGCACTTGGCCGGGCAGACAGTCTCGCACAGCATGCATCCGACGCACCGGGGGGTGCCGTCGTCGCGCAGCGTGAGCCGATGCCTGCTGCGGTACCTCGACATCAGCGGTCGGAGCTCCTCGGGATACTGATAGGTCACGGCGGCCCGGATGTGCTTGAGCCGACCCAACAGGTGGGCAACGTGCAGAAAGAGGTTCCGGAAGAAGTGTCTGGAGGTGATCCTCAGCCCAGAGATGATCTGAGGCAGGTAGAGATTCTCCCAGAACGTCAACTCGCGTCGCTGGACAACTTTTACGGTCACGAAGCCCCCTCGCCGAAGAACAACAGTACCAGGGCGGTCACCACCACGTTGATCACCGCGACCGGGAACAACCCCTTCCACCCCAGCGACATGAGCTGATCGTAGCGGAAACGCGGCAAGGTCCAGCGTATTTGCATGAACAGCCAGGAGAAGATCACGACTTTCAACGCAAAAGCCCCTACCCCAAGCAGGACGTAGACCAGGTTGGATACCGCAATCTCGCTACCCCAGGGGAACAGGAAGCCTTCCGGCGTCAGGAAGGGCACCTGCCAGCCCCCGAAGAAGAGCGTCGTCGCCAGGCAGGCGACCATGATCGTTTCGAGGAAATCGGTCAGGAAGAACATCCCGAACTTCATGCCGCTGTACTCGACGAAGTAGCCGATAATCTCCGACTCCCCTTCCGGCAGGTCGAAAGGCAGCCGCTTGGTCTCCGCCAGCGCAGCGGTGACGAACACGAAGAAGGCCACCGGCTGGGCGACGATTCCCCACAGCGGGATCCAGCCACCGATCATCTGACCCTGTGCTCGAACCAGCTCGGAGAGGTTCATCGTTCCGTAGACCATGATCACCCCGAGGATGGCCACCCCGAGCGCGATCTCGTAGGAGATCATCTGCGCCGTGGCGCGCAAGCCACCCATGATCGCGTAGTTGTTGCGCGACGCGAAGCCGGCCAGGATAACGCCGTAGACACCCATCGAAAGCATGGCGAACACGTAAAGCAGCGCCGCGTTGAGGTTGGCGACCTGGAGATCGATGACCAGGTCCCCCCAGATAAGTCGGTCGCCGAAGGGGATCGCTGCGAAGGCCACCAGGGCGAAGAACACCGAGAAGAACGGCGCCAGCGTGTGGAGGGTCTTGTTGGCGCCTGTCGGGACGATGTCCTCCTTGGTGAACATCTTGATGGCGTCCGCTATGCCGTGAAACAGACCCAGCATGCGGAAGCCAAAGATGGGGGCGCGGTTTGCCCCGATGCGATCCTGGATCAGCGCCGACTGCTTGCGCTCCACCCAGGTGTGCAACCCGGCGAAGTTGACCACGCCGAATAGCACCAGCGCAGCCAGCGCCAGCTTGATGAGGATCGCCTCGATCACGGGCTCGCCGCCTCGGGCTGCTGCCCCGGGATGGAACCCGGAACGGGGTGCGGCGACACCAGGGCAACGCCGTCCTGCCCGATCGTCTCGTAGGTCAACCCGGCGAAGGGCTCCTCGACGGCGGCGAGCGCCGCGAAGATCTCTTCCGGCTTCGTGCCGTCGAGCGGCCGCTCGAGCAGCTCGGCGAGCGACATCAGCACGCGCCAGTCCTCGCGCGACCTGCCGTAGGGCGGCATCACCCGGCCAACGCGCTGGATGCGTCCGTCGCAGTTGACGAACGTCCCGTCCTTCTCGACGTAGCCAGCTGTCGGCAGCGTCCAGTGGGCCAGCGACGCCGTAGCGTTGTCGTTGGTGCCGGAGAAGATCAGCAGGTCGACCTTCTGCGCCACCTCGGCAGCCTTGCTCTCGCCGAACAGGTCGACCAGATCGTGTCCGAAGACCCACAGAGCATCGAGCTCTCCCGCCAATGCCGCGTCCAGGATCCCGCCTGCGGCGGGCGCATCGGGCCCGCCAAGTCCGAGCAACGTGGCGCCGTAGGTATTGGGGCTCTTGTCGGCCATGATCAGAAAATCGTCCGAGGAGCCAGGCTGCTCGGGGACGTTGGCGCTGATCTGCGCGCCGACGAAGACCTCACGGATCAGGAAGAGCTCCTCGTTGGTCAGCTGCGTCGAGGCGATCACACCGATGCGTGCCTCGTCATCGCCGACACGCGTCGCGATCGCCTGCAGGGCCTCGTCCCAGGTGGCGTCACCCTCCGGCCCACGCACCAGATCAAGCCGCTCGTGATCCAGCCAACCGAG
Source organism: Acidobacteriota bacterium (assembly GCA_965248695.1). Taxonomy (GTDB): domain Bacteria; phylum Acidobacteriota; class UBA890; order UBA890; family WLXD01; genus DASCOT01. The sequence goes on from CBDFKD010000002.1 coordinate 223,352, forward strand.
CCCATACCTGCCTTCGTCGCACAGCCACCACTCGTTCACGTCGGCGTTGTAGCGCGGCTTCACTCGCACCATGCGGGCGCCGTCGTTCAGGTGCGGCCGGTCGAGAATGAAGTGCATGTCGAGGTTGCAGCCACGGCTGCACCCGTTGCAGACTGTGGGGACGCTCGACAGGTACCAGACCCTTGCCTTGAAGCGGAAATCGGCCTCGGTGAGCGCACCCACTGGACAGATATCGACGACGTTCGCCGAGTACGGGTTGTCCAGCCTGGCACCCGGGTAGATACCCAGCTCGGCGCTGTCGCCGCGATTGAAGATGCCGAACTCGCCGGTATTGGTGATCTCGTCGGTGAAACGCACGCAGCGGGAGCACAGGATGCAGCGCTCCTGGTCGAGCATGACGTGCGGGCCGAGCTCGACGGCCTTCTTCTTCTTGACCTTGTGCTCACGAAAGCGCGGGTCGTAGAGCCCGAAGTTCATGTAGAAGTTCTGCAGGTCGCACTCGCCCGACTGATCGCAGACGGGGCAATCGAGAGGATGGTTGGCGAGCAGGAACTCCAGCACCGACTGACGCCCCTTCTCGGCCCGGTCGTTGGTGGTGTGCACCACCATCCCGTCGGTGGCCGGCAGGTTGCAGGCGATCTGCAGCTTGGGGTTGTTCTCGACGTCCACCAGGCAGATGCGGCAGTTGCCGGCGATCGACAGGCCGGGGTGGTAGCAGTAACGCGGAACGAAGATCCCGAGCTGTTCCGCGGCCTGGATGACCGTGGTTCCCTCGGCGACCTCGATCTCGTGGTCGTCGATGGTTAGCTTAGGCATGCACGGCCTCCACACTGTCGGCCTTGCGGCCGCTGCTGATGTACTGCTCGAACTCTTCGCGGAACTTCGCAATATAGGACTGCACCGGCCACGCCGCAGCATCGGCGAACACGCAGATCGTCGTGCCTTCCATGTCGCCGGCTATCGCCAGCAGATCGTCGAGATCCTGCAGCCGCCCATCGCCGGCAATGATTCGGCGCATGATGCGGTGCACCCAGCCGGTCCCCTCGCGGCATGGCGAGCACTGTCCACAGGACTCGTCGGCGAAGAACTTCGAGGCGGAGTCCAACGCATCGACCATCGAAGCGGTCTCGTCCATGACGATCACGCCGCCGGAGCCCGCCATGCTGCCGGCTGCCATCAGGGAGTCGAAGTCCATCGACACATCGACCTCGTCCGCCGTCAGAACCTTGGCGGAAATACCGCCCGGGATGACCGCTTTGAGCTTGTTGCCGTCGCGCACGCCGCCCCCGTATTCCTCGTTCTCGATTAGCGCCCGTAGCGTGACGCTCACCGGTGCCTCGTAGACTCCCGGGCGCACTACGTGGCCGCTGACGCAGAACAGCCGCGTGCCGCCCTGCCGCTCGGTGCCGATGGCGGCGAAGCTGTCGGCGCCTTCACGGAGGATGAACGGAACACAGGCGAGCGTCTCGACGTTGTTGACGATCGTCGGGCTGGCGAACAGGCCCTCGATGGCCGGGAACGGCGGCTTGAGCTTGGGGAAGCCTTTGCCGCCCTCGAGTGAGGTCAGCAGCGCGGTCTCCTCACCGCAGATGTACGCCCCGGCGCCGCGATGGATTACGACGTCGAGGTCGAAGCCGCTCCCCTGGATGTTCTTGCCGAGCCAGCCGCGCTCATGGGCCTCATCGATGGCGCGCTGCAGCCGCTGCGCCGACAGGAAGTACTCGCCACGGATGTAGACATACGCCTTGTGGCTGCCGATGGCGTAGGCGGCGATGATCATGCCCTCGAGCAAGTTGTGCGGGTCGCGCTCCATGATGTAGCGATCTTTGAAGGTGCCCGGCTCGCCCTCATCGGCATTGACCACCAGGAACTTCGGCTTGTCGGTGTCCTTGGGAACGAAGGACCATTTCCGACCGGTCGGAAACCCAGCGCCGCCGAGCCCACGCAGGCTAGGGGCAGAGACCTCCTCGATCACCTGCTCCGGAGTCATCGACGAGAGGACCTTGGTGGCGGCGGCGTATCCACCGTCTGCGACAAACTCATCGAACCAGGCACCTTCCGGGTTGCCGAAGCGGTTCGAAAGGATGGGCCCGTCGGCGCAGATATACGGATCGGGCTCCGGTGTGATCTCCGCCGACCCCGGCTCACTGCGCGCGTCGTCGAGCACGTTGTCGACCGTGGCGCCTTCGAGCGGCCCGACGAACCGCTCATCGAGCTGCGCCATCGGCGCCATCTCACAGGCGCACAGGCACTCGGTCTCGGTCAGCAACACGGTGCCATCCGCGGTCGTCTCACCCGGCTTGATACCGAGGCTGTTCTCGATGCGCGCCAGGAGCTCTGCGCCGCCGCGTAGCAGGCAGGGCAGGCTGGTGCACACGCGTAGCTCCCGCCGACCCACCGGCTGGGTGTGGTACATGTTGTAAAAGGTGACCGCCTCATGCACCTGCGAGCGCGATACGCCCAGTACGTCACCCACCCAGGCCTCCGCGTCCTGGCTGATGTACCCCTGGTTCTGCTGCACGAGCCACAGAACCGGCAGCATCGCCGCCTTGGGGTACTCGTAGCGCTGCGCGATCTCCCGCGCCTGTCCCTCCAGGTCCGCCAACTTCACCGGTCGAGCTCCCCGCCGATCATGTTCACCGACCCGAAGGTGGGAATCATGTCGGCGATCATCTCGCCTTCCAGAAGCGTCGACAGGGCCGACATGATGGCGAAACAGGGTGGCCGCACACGCACCCGGTAGGCGTTACCGGCGCCGTCGCTGACGACGTAGAAGCCGAGCTCACCGTTGGCGCCCTCGACCGGGAAGTAGACCTCGCCATCGGGGGGGCGGACGCCATGGCCGTGCATGACGAGCTTGAACTGCTGCATGAGCCCCTCGATATTGCCGTACGCATCTTCCTTCGGAGGCAGGAACGCGCGCTTCTCGTCGGTGGCGATCGAGGGATGGTAGAGACGACCGGAGCCTTCCAGCGTCGGGGGGGCGACGGCGCAGCCGTCCGCAATAGCATCGATGTTGCCCATCTTGGCGAGATCGACCATCTCAGCTGCCGGAATCGGACGTCCGGTCTCCGGGTTCACCAGCACGGGCCCGCCGGGTATCTGCTCCAACGCCCTTTCTACGATGCGCATCGACTGCTCCATCTCCGCCATGCGCACCAGGTAGCGGTCCATGTTGTCGCCGCGCGTCCCGACCGGCACCTCGAACGGGATCTGGTCGTAGACCGCATAGGGGCAATCCTTGCGGACGTCGTACTCGGCGCCTGTAGCGCGCAGGAAGGGCCCCGTAATGCCGTAAGAAATTGCGTCTTCGGGCGAGATTGCGCCGGTGTCGTTCATGCGGTCCGCGAAGATGCGGTTGCGGGTGAGGAGGGCGTCCGACTCCTCCAGCACCGTGCGGGTTTCCTTGAACGCCTCGGCGCAGGCCTCGGCAAAACCCTCGGGCAAATCGGCCTTCACGCCGCCGACACGGCAATAGGTAATCGTCAGCCTGGCGCCGGTGACCTTTTCCACCAGCTCCCACAGATACTCGCGCGCCTTGATCATGTACAGGAAAACCGTAAAGGCCCCCAGTTCCATGGCGGTGGCGCCGACGCAGGTGAGGTGGTCGGAAACTCTCGAAATCTCCGACATGATGACGCGCACGTAGTGGCAACGCTCCGGCACGGAGATGCCCAGAAGCTTCTCCACCGCCATGCAGTACCCCATATTGTTGATCAGCGGCGAGACGTAGTTGAGCCGATCCGTGTACGGGATCACGCCGTTGTAGTCGACCGTCTCCGACATCTTCTCGAAGCCGCGATGCAGATAGCCGATGTCGACGTCGGCCTTCTCGATCTGCTCACCCTCGAGCTTGGCGATAATCCGAATGATGCCGTGCATGGCCGGGTGCGCCGGGCCGATGTTGAGCATCATGTCGCGCGTCTCGAGGCCAGCGGCGTCGGGCTCCGAGATCGACCGCGTCTCGACCATCGGGTTCTTCTGGACGCTCATGCCAGTGGCCCGTAACAGCGAGCTAGCGACTCAGGCGCGCACGCCACGACATGAAGGGGAGCACCGCTGTAGGGCATCAGTTCTGGGGCCCGATCAGAGGCTGGCGTTTGTTGACGGGATAATCCTTGCGCAGCGCGTGGCCCTCGAACTCCTCGTACATGAGGATGCGGCGCAGGTCTGGGTGCCCGGTGAAACGGATGCCGAACATGTCCCAGACCTCGCGCTCGAGCCAGTTGGCTCCGGGCCACAACGAGGTCAGCGAGTCCACCTCCGGTGCGTCTTCCTGGGCCGGCACCACCAGGCGCAGTCGGTGCTTCAGAGAGGTCGAGTAGAAGTGGTACACGACCGCGTAGCGTGCCTCGCTGGGCGGCCCCGGCCACGGGTCGGCATCGGGAATCTGCGGCGACGGCCTGACCGACACACCCGAGGAGGCGAAGAAAGCCCGTGCCGGGCTCTTCCCGAACATCGAGTAATCCACCGCCGTCACGTCGACGAGGAAGTTCATCTGTAGCGCTGCGTCCTCCTTGAGGAAACGAGCCACGTCCACCAGAGACTCCGGGCGCACCACCAGCGTGGCGTCGCCTCGATAGCTGTGTGAGGCGAGCGTGGCGTCCGGGAATCGGTCGGTGACCGATCCGATCAAGGAGTCGTTATCCATCGTCAGAAGATGTCCGGACGAGGTTCCGGTGCCGCCCGCTCGCCGGTCGTGTGCTGCATCTGGATCTTGTCCTGCAGCTTCATCAGGCCGTCGAGCACCATCTCGGGTCGCGGCGGGCATCCCGGGATGTAGACGTCGACCGGCATGATCGTGTCGATTCCCATCACGGTGGCGTAGTTGTCGTAGAAGCCGCCGGTGCAGGTACAGACACCGAAGGCCACGACCCAGTTCGGGTCGGCCATCTGGTCGTGGATGCGCTTCAGCACCGGGGCCATCTTGTGGCTGATGGTGCCGACCACGAACAGGACGTCGGCCTGGCGCGGCGAGAATCGTGGCAGGCCGGCGCCGAAACGGTCGACGTCGTAGTGCGAGCACGCGGTTGCCATGTACTCCATGCCGCAGCAGGCGGTGACGAACGGGTACTGGAAGATCGAGTACTTCCTGGCCCATCCGATCGCCGCGTCGAGACGGCTGGTGAAGTACGACGGTTCGCTTTGGCCGAAGTAAGACGGGTCGTTCTGCATGTCACTTCCAGTCCAGGGCGCCGTTGTCACGCGCGTAGACGTAGCCGACCATCAGGATGCCGAGAAAGATCCCCATTTCCGTCAGACCCAGCAGCCCGAGCCGCCGGTAAAGCACGGCCCACGGATAAAGGAACACGAGCTCTACATCGAACAGGATGAACAGGATCGCAGTCAGGTAAAACTTGACCGCCAGCTTGCCGATGGGCAGGGAGATGGGGTCCTGGCCGCACTCGAACGGCGCCAGCTTCACGTCGGTGCTGTTCTTCTTGCCGAGCACCGAGCCGAGCCAGACCATGGTTCCGGCCAGACCCCCGGCGAGCACGAACATGACGGCAATACCGATGTATTCGTTCACGCTTCAAGAACCTCGATTGCGGGCGGCTGGAGACTCACTTGCAAAGTCAGTGTCCTGTAACGGTAGTCTGCGACGTATTGTGCAACGCTCCGGGCCTCATGGCGAGATCGCCCAGGACATCAGGCCGGCCGGCAGAATTCCACCGACCAGGGTGACCAGAGCGGCTACCGCAAGCGCGGCGGTTACCGCGAGCGGAAAGCGTGCCGGGGCCGGGGCCACGGTATCGCTCATGTACATGCGGACGGCGACCCGCATGTAAACAAATGCGGTGACCACGCTACAACCGACCGCTATCAGCGCCAGCGCGATCTGACCTGCCTGCACGGCGCTCGTGATGACGACGAACTTGGCGACGAAGCCGGCGGTTGGCGGTATGCCGGTCAACGACAGCAGAAACAGCAACATGACCGCAGCGGCCGCCGGTCGTTGCGATGCCAGCCCCTCGAACCCGTCGAGCGTCTCGCCGCGCTCACCCAGCGCGATGACCACCCCGAATGCGCCCAGCGTCATGAACACGTAGAAAAACGCGTACGTCATCGTCGCCGAGGCACCGGCGGGCGTGCCAGCGATCAGACCCAGGAGCGCGTAACCGGCATGGGCAATGGACGAGTACGCCAGCAGCCGTTTCATGTTCGTCTGCGACAGCGACAGGATGCTACCGGCGAGCATGGAAAGCGCCGCCAGCCCCACCAGGATCATGGTCATCACGACCGCCTCGGTTCCGAAGGCGACCATCACCACCCGGCCAAGCGCCGCCAGACCGGCCGCCTTGGAGCCGGCCGCCAGGAAACCCGCAACGGGTGCGCTGGCGCCCTGGTAGGCGTCCGGAGCCCAGGAGTGAAACGGCACCGCCGCGATCTTGAAGGCCAGCCCGCCCACCACCATTCCGACGGCGACCGCCATCAGTGCGGGATCCACCAGACCGCGTGAGTGAAGCGCCGAGGCGATTCCTCCATAGGAGGTCGTGCCAGTGAGGCCATACGTGAGGCTGATGCCGAAGAGCATCAGCGCCGAGGCGAACGAGCCGAGCAGGAAATACTTGATCGCCGCTTCGTTGGACGTCGGCCGCTCGACGCGAATGCCCACGAGGATGTACGAGCAGATCGTCATCAGCTCGAGCGCCAGATAGAGCGGTATCAGATCGGTCGACGACGCCGCGATCATCATGCCGGTGGCAGCCAGCAACAGCAGCACGTGGTAATCGCCCAGCGGAACACCATCGTCCTTGCGGCGGCCGGCCGACAACAGCGTGGCGAGCACGAGGGTGGCGGCGATCAGAAGCTTGAAGAACTGTGAGTACCCGTCGACCACCAGCATGCCCGCGAAGCCGCTGCTGACCCCGCCGGAAAGCGCTTGCACCGAGGCGATCGCGGCGACCAGCCCGGCTACCGCGGTGATGGCGAAGGCTGTCGGGCCCCGTCGAATGCGGCGTGCGGCAAGCATCAGCACGAGGACGACACCGACGAGGATCAACTCCGGTACCAGCAAGGCCAGATCGGCGATGCCCGGACCCCTCACTGCAATCCTCCGATGGCCAGCAACTCCGCTACCGGCACACGCAGATAGGACAGCACGAGCTCCGGATACAGACCGAGACACAGGGCAAGCAACACCAGCGGCGCCAGGGTCGCGATCTCACGTCCGTTGAGCTCGAGCGCCAATCCCTCCAGACCCGCATTGGGCTTCCCCATCACCACGCGGTAGAACAGCCACACCATGTAGGTAGTACCCAGCGCGACCCCCCAGACAGCGGCGACGCCGAGCCATGCTTGCGTCTTGAACGCGCCGCTGACGATGAGGAACTCGCCGACGAAGGAGTTCAGCCCCGGGAAACCGGTGGCGGCGAGACAAAAGAACGCCAGCAACGTGCTGTAGACCGGCGCCAGCTTGGCGACCCCGCCGTAGTCCTTGATCTCGCGCGTGTGGGTGCGCTCGTAGATCATCCCGACACAGAGGAACAACGCCGCCGAGATGATCCCGTGGTTGATCATCTGCAGGATTGCGCCCTCCACCCCACTCTGCTCCAGGGTGAAAATGCCGAGCGTCACGAACCCCATGTGGCTCACGCTGGAATAAGCGATCAGACGCTTCACGTCCGTCTGTACCAGGGTCACGTAGGCGCCGTAGACGATCGCCACCGCCGACACCAGCAGCATCGGGGTGACGAACAGCTGCACGCCCTCGGGAAGAATGGGCAACGACACCCGCAGAAACCCGTAGGCGCCCATCTTAAGCAGGATGCCCGCCAAGATCACACTTCCCGCCGTGGGCGCCTCGGTGTGCGCATTCGGCAGCCAGGTGTGCACCGGGAACATCGGCACCTTGACGGCGAATGCAGCCAGGAAAGCGGCGAAGAGCCAACCCTGCGTGGCCGGGTCCAGTTGCTGGCGCGCCAACGCGAGCACCCTGAAGTCGAGGGTGCCAGTCGCTTGGTGGAGCGCGATCATGCCCACCAGCATCAGCACGCTGCCCGCGAGCGTGAAGATGAGGAACTTGACCGAGGCGAAAACTCGGCCCGGTCCACCCCACACCCCGATAAGCAGAAAGATGGGAATGACGATGAGCTCCCAGAAAACGAAGAACAAGAAGAGGTTGGAGGCCGCGAACAATCCGATCATCGCGGTCTCGGCGACCAGCAGCGCGGCATAGAACTCACGCTGCTTCGACTGCACTGCGGTCCACGAGACGCTGACGCAGAGCACGCTCAACAGCGCTGCCAGAAAGATGAACGGTAGGCTGATACCGTCGACGCCCATGCTGTAACTGATGTTCCAGCCCGGGATCCAGGCCGCCGACTCCACGAACTGCAGCGCGCCAGAGCTCTTGTCGAAGCCCGTATAGAGCGGCGCCGAGACCGCCAAGGTTGCGAGCGTGGTCGCCAGCGCGATCCAGCGCGCCCGCCGTCCGCCGCCAATCAGCAGGATCACGGCGACGCCCACCAGCGGCAGGAACGTGGCGACCGACAACACCGGATAGTCGGTCATCGAGCCACCACCCAGACAAGCAACGCCACGATTCCGGCCGCCATGATCAACCCGTATTGCTGCGCGTGGCCGCTAACGGCAGTCTGCACGCCGCGGCTCAACAACTGCGTCAGGCGTCCCATCCCGACGATTCCGGAGTCCACCACGATGCTGTCGAAGCTGCGCAGGATGCGCGCCGCGCCGAGAACCGGCCGCTGGATGACGAACTCGTAGATCTCGCCCACGAAGCCGTACTCGAAGCGCGTCAACGGCTTGTTGACCAGCGCCAGGAATCCGACAGAGCCACGCCGATAAAACCAGTCCGTGTCGAGGCTGATCTTGGGCTCCGGATCGAGGTGCTTGAGCAGCAGGAAGAACCCCAGCGCGGTGAACCCGAGCATGCCCAGGGTGTTGGTGACGTGCGCCAAGGTGTACGGGTGGTACTCGACCGGATTGGGGAGGTACTGGTATAGGAGGCCGGGAAACAGACCGATCACGGTGCAGGCGACCGCCGCGATGCCCATCGCGGCGAGCATGTTGCCGGGGGGCTCCTGGGCTCGCACTCCGGAGTCCTTGCCGAAAAACATGTAATACGGGAGCTTCAGACCGGTATGCAGGAAGGTGCCGGCCGAGGCCAGCGTCAGGGTCAGGAAGATCGCCGCCATATGCGCTTCACCGGCGGCCGAGACCACCATGGATTTGCTCACGAAGCCGCTGAACAACGGCACCGCCGAGATCGCGAACGCGCCGATCATGTACAGCCCGAGCGTGATCGGCATGGTGCGGTAGAGGCCGCCCATCTCGCTCAGCTTCCGTAGACCGGTGACCTGTAGCACCGCACCCGCGCCCATGAACAACAGCGCCTTGTACAGAATGTGCGCGAAGGCGTGGGCGGTGGCGCCGTTGATGGCGAGCGCGGTGCCGATACCTACCCCACACACCATGTAGCCCACCTGGCTGATGATGTGGTACGCGAGCAGACGGCGCGCGTCGTTCTCGAGCACCGCGTAGACCACACCATAGACGGCCATCGCCGCCCCCAGCCACACCAGCAATTCCGTACCGGCGAAACCGCGAATCAGCACGTAGACCGCCGATTTGGTGGTGAACGCGGTCATGAAAACACCGCCGGTAACGGTCGCCTCGGGGTATGCGTCAGGCAGCCAGGCACCGAAAGGCGGAACGGCGGCGTTGATGAGAAAGGCGACAAGAATCAGGGTCCAGGCGACGCCGCCCGAGAAGGGCCCCATGTCTCCGAAAGCGAGCGTTCCGGCCGCTGACCAATGGAGCACGATCCCGGCCAGCAGGAAGAGGCCGCCGACCACATGCACCAGTAGGTAGCGGAATCCCGCCGCAACGGCAGATTCCTCGCGTCGCAGCCACACCAGGAAGACCGACGAGACCGCCATGAGCTCCCAGAAGATGTAGAGCGACAGGAAATCACCGGCGAACGTCACGCCGAGCGCGCCGCCGGCGTACGTTAGGGCGCTGACGTGCTGGGAGTCGTCGACGACGTGCAGCGCGTAGACCATGCCCACGAAGGCCATGATCGAGAACACGTAGGCGAACACCAGGCTCAGGCTGTCGGCACGGCCGAACACCAGCTCCTGGCCGAGGAAGCGCACCACACCGTAGGTCCCCGGTTCCGTGGTCCAGCAGGCAATGATGGCCGCGGCGGGCAACGCCAGCATCACCGCGCGCCGAATCTGACCCTTGAGCAAGGGCAGAGCCCACGCTCCGAAGATCAGGATCAGCCCGGGGTGTACCCACTCGAGGCTCATGGGCGATCAGTCATCATAGTGATCCTCGGGGCGCATCAGCCAGGCTTTGCCGATGAGCTTCGAGACGATGATGATGACGGCGCAGGAGACGAGCCCGTAGATCGAGCCGAACGCCGGAAAGCTCTCGAACCCGAAGTGAGGGTGGCCGGGACCGAAGATCAGCGGCAGCACGACCTCGGCCACCACGATCAATCCCAGCCCGACGTAGAACAACAGCTTGATCCGCGCGAACCGCGCCGGGTCTTCCAGCTGCCTCTCCAGGAAGCTCATGGCATCGCCCTGCCGGCCAATTCCAGAACGATGCCCGGGAAGATCCCCAGGAGCAGGCTCGCCGCCGCGCTGATCAGCAGCGGGGCGACCATCCATGGAACCTCGCGAACCTCCTCATCGGTGGGGTCCGCCTCCTCGAAATACGCCTTGTAGACGATCGGCCCGAGATATCCGGCGCTCAGCAGCGAGCTCAGCAGGAGAACACCCAGCACGACCAGGCTGCCCCTGTCGACCGCCCCGAGGGCAATATTCCACTTCGAGACGAAGCCACTGGTGAGCGGGATGCCGATGATGCTTAGCGAGGCAAGCGCAAACGCTCCCATGGTCCACGGCATGCGCCGCGCGATGCCCGACAGCTGGCTGATCTCGGTCTTGTGAGTAGAGGCATAGATCGAACCGGCACACATGAACAACGTGATCTTGGAGACCGCGTGGTTGGTGATGTGAGCCGCCCCGCCGAGCACGCCACTGGCGTTCAATAGCGCCGCGCCCAGAACGATGTACGACAGCTGGCTGACGGTGGAGAAGGCCAGCCGCGCTTTGAGGTTGTCCTGGCCGAGCGCCAGAAACGACGCCGTCAGGATGGTCACCGAGGCAACCGCCAGGGCGAGCTGATCGGCACCGATCTGGCGCATGGTGTCGGCGCCGAAGACGAACAGGAAGACCCGCAGCGTCGAGAACACTCCCGTTTTGACCACCGCCACGGCGTGCAGCAGCGCGCTCACCGGCGTCGGCGCCACCATCGCGGCCGGCAGCCAACTATGAAACGGCATCAACGCGTTCTTGGCAAAACCGAACAGGAACAGTGCGAAGATCGCGAACAGCAGCGTCGGCTGCTCCGCAGCCTGTGCCGCACCGACGATGCCGCCGCTTCGGAAATCGAGCGTACCGGCGACGTTGTAGATCAGGATGATCGCCGGCAGCAGGCAGACCTTTGCCGCGCCCAGCAGGTAGATGATGTACTTGCGCGCCCCTCCCCTCGCCTCGTCGGTTTCCTTGTGCGCCACCAACGGGTAGGTGACGAGCGTCAGCCCCTCGTAGAAAAGGAACAGCGTGAACAGATTGGCCGAGAACGCGACCGCCACGGTAGTCGACAGCGCCAGGGCGAAGCACGCGAAGTAGCGTGTCTGGGCGTGCTCCTCGAGCGTTCGCATGTAGCCGATCGAATAGAACGACGTCAGCACCCAGAGCAACGACGCGCCCGAGGCAAACAGCAGACCGAAGGCATCGACCCGGAATGCCAACTCGACGCCCGGCAGGAGCCGGAACAGCACCCCTCCCGGCGCTCCACCGGCCAGGACCTCGGGGATCATCAGCGCGGTCAGAGCGAACATCACGACGCCGGCGGCGATCGACCAGAACTCGCGCAGGTTGGCGCGCCGTTCGCCGGTGCAGGCGATCAGCAGTGCCCCGACTGCCGGGACCAGTACGATGACTAGCGGAAGCACGTACATGCCGACGGCATCACCACTTGAGCTCGGTCAGATCCGCCACGCCTGCCCCGGGCTTGTTCCGGTTCAGCGCGATCACGAGCCCCAGCCCGACCCCGGCCTCGGCGGCCGCCACGGCGATCACGAAGAGGGCCAGCACCTGGCCACGTGGGTCATCGAGGTGCCGGCTGAAGCCGGCAAGGCTGAGGTTCACGGCGTTGAGCATGACCTCGACGGAGACGAACATGAGGATGATGTTGCGCCGGGCGAGAAAGCCGAAGGCGCCGATTCCGAAGAGGATCGCGCTCAACGCGAGAATCGTGCTGGTGGCCGGAATCAAGACGACTCTTCCCTCTTCCGCGCCAGCACGACGGCGCCGACGATGGCCGCCAACAGCACCAAACCCGCAATCTCGAAAGGCAGCGCGAACGGACCGAACAGCGCCATCCCGATGTCCTCGAGCCCGCCGCGCGCAACCGCCTCCGTCGCCACCGGGGTTACCGCTGCGGCACCGGCGGCGGCAACGTCAAGAGCGTCGCCCTGTGCGAGCCAGGCCAGGGCCGCGAATGAGAGCCCTACCGCGACGGCGAATGGCCAGTGCGGTCCGAATCGTGGCCGCGCCTCTTCACCGGGTAGGTCGAGCAACATCAGCACGAAGAGGTAGAAGATCAGTATGGCGCCGGCATACACGATGACCTGCACGGCAGCCAGAAACTCGGCGCCGAGCATCAGGAAGATCCCGGCCACGTGAAGGAATAGAGCCAGCACCCAAAGCATGCTGTGAACCGGGTTCTTCCGGGTCACGGCCAGGAGCGCGCTCGCAACGCTGGCTACGGCCATGTAGTAGAAGGTTGCCTGTGCGGCAAGCATGTCTCGCTCGTACCGTCGCTGCAGGGCGAACTGGCGACGGTAGGCCCCGATGCGGAGCCCGCGACCCGGCGGCTGCGAAGCTTCGCGGCCGGGTATTTGTCGCCGCCGGGCGATTATCGCCGAGCCTCCGATGCGCTTCAAGTCAGGCCCTACGGGCGCCGGCCTTCCGGACCCACGGCAGACTCGACGTACTGAGCCCTCAGCTCACCCAGGCGCCACGATGTTCGATCATCCAGTGCTGCGAATCCAGCCTGTCGACCGCCTCGTTCGGAGGGGCGTACTCACCTTCCGCCGATAGGCACTGGGCGTTGGCTGTGTCCGACAGGTGCACCGCCAGAATCTGCTGAAGGATTGCCTTACGCATCTCGGGGTCGCGGACCGGCAACAGCACCTCGACACGGCTATCGAAGTTCCTCGGCATCAAATCGGCGCTACCGAGGAGCAACTCCGCGTCGCCGCCGTTGCGGAAGTAGTAAAGCCGTACGTGCTCGAGGAAACGGCCAACGATGGACGTCACCCGAATGTTGTCGCTGACACCCTCCAGACCCGGCCGCAAACAACAGATACCGCGTACCTGCAGATCGACCTGCACCCCCGCCTGAGAGGCGCGGTACAGCGCCCGGATACACTCCGCGTCGACGAGCGAGTTCATCTTCATTGCGAGATAGCCGGCTCCATGTCGCCGGTGGGTGGCGATCTCGCGCTCGATGAGGCCGAGCACTCGCTCACGCATGCCGCCAGGGGCTACCAGCAACTCCTCGTACTCGATGCCGCCGGCGTAACCTGTCAGGGCGTTGAACAGGCGAGCCGCCTCGGCGCAGATCAACGGATCTGCCGTGAACAGCCCCATGTCGGTGTACAGACGCGCCGTCGTGGCGTTGTAGTTGCCGGTGCTGGCGTGCAGGTAGTGCACGATGCCCGTTTCCTCCCGTCGCACAACGAGACACAGCTTGGCGTGCGTCTTGAGGCCCACCACCCCATAGACGACGTGCACTCCGGCATCTTCGAGCGCCCGCGCCCAGACGATGTTGTTGGCCTCGTCGAACCTCGCCTTGAGCTCGACGAGCGCCGCCACCTGCTTGCCGTTCTCCCGCGCGCGCGCCAGCGCTTCAACCACGGGTGAATCCTGTCCGACCCGGTAGAGCGTCTGCTTGATCGCCAGGACATCCGGATCCTCGGCAGCGGCACGGACGAAGTCGATCACCGGATCGAAGCTGTCGTAGGGGTGATAGAGCATCACATCGCGTTGTGCGATCGCCGCGAAGATGCCCTCGTCAGCCTGCAGTGCGGCGGGCACCGCCGGACTGAAGCGCGGCTCCTTGAGGTCGGGTCGGTCTAGGTCGTTGAGCTCGATCACAGCCGACAGGCCGAGTCGGCCGTATGCCGAGTAGACCTGGAAAGGCGCGATTCCGAGGTTCTGGATGAGCACTTCGCGCAAGCGAGGCGGGGCCTCGTCGGTGATCTCGAGGCGAACAGCAGAGCCGAACTGACGCAGCCGCAGTCCTTGCTCGATGCTCGTGAGCAGGTCACCAGCCTCGTCGAGCTCGATCTCCTGATCAGCGTCGCGCGTGACCCGGAAAGGATAGGCAGCAACGATCTCGTGGCCCGGGAACAACCGTCCGAGGTTGGCCGCGATGACATCTTCCATCCACACGAAGCTGCACTCGGCACCGCCGCGTAGCAGGCCGAGGGACCGTCCGTCGTCGACGCTGTTCTCGCTCGGCACCGGTAGCAACCGCGGGAAGAACCCGGGAACCTTGACGCGTGCAAAGCGCTCCACGCCGTCGCCATCCTGGACCAGGATGGCGAGGTTCATGCTCAGGTTCGACACGTGCGGAAAAGGGTGCCCCGGGTCGAACGCCAGCGGCGTGAGCGTGGGGAAGATCTCCTGGCGGAAGTACCGGCGAACGAGCTTCTGCTGCTTCTTCTTGAGCTCACCGTAGGCGAGTAGGCGAATCCCCTCCGCGGCGAGCTCGTCTTCCATCGCCAGCCAGGTCTTGATGTGCCGTTCCAGCGACGGCGACAGGACACGACGGATGGCCGCGAGCTGCTCCGAGGGGGTCATTCCGTCGGGTGGGGTAGCCACGACGCCCGCCTGCAGCTGCTGGCGCAGACCGGACACACGAATCATGAAGAACTCGTCGAGATTGGAAGCAAAGATCGAGGCGAACTTGGCGCGCTCCAGCAGGGGCAGCCTGGGATCCATCGCCTCTTCGAGGACGCGGTCGTTGAACTTCAGCCACGAGAGCTCGCGGTTGATGTACAAGCTCGGATGCCGGAGATCGATCTCGGACGATGGCTGAGACGCGGCGCGGCGTCGTCTGAGAGACGTGGGCAATTTCGAGGACATGGGTGCCACTGATCGCAGGTGAGCAACGGCCGTCGCACGGGGCAGCGAATCGGCAGCCGGGCGGGGCCTTAGTGATCTGTAACAGGGGGTTAGTGGCCTGTAACAGATGAACGTTGCCTATCGTGGTGGCGAAATGGGTCCGGATGCCAGGCGTACCGACGAGACGATGTTTGCCCATCTTCGAGGAGGGGCAACGCCGCAGACAGGCCGATTTCTCCATCATCCTCCGGACAGATGGGCAGTTGCGGGCGATATCGGCGTTGCGCCTCCTCGACGATGCTCACTGCATCGCCTTCCTCGCCGCGCCTTGATCTCACCCGCAAATCCCATCTGCGATAGGTAACGTTCATCTGTTGCAGGCCACTAGTATAAGGAGCTACCGCCGGAATCACATTGGCACGCGGGAAACGACGCTTGAGAACCCTGTACTTGATGCGGCATGCGAAGTCCGATTGGGGGGCAACGTTCGAGTCCGATCACGAGCGGCCGATCAATGCTCGTGGGCATGCGGCCGCTACGTCCATGGGACGCTGGATCGCAGAGACCGGGCAGGTGCCCGCCAGGGTAGTCAGCTCGACGGCCACACGAGCGCGGATGACCGCCGAGATCGCCCATGAGGCAGGTGGATGGGGCACCGACCTCCGGTTCGACGAAGCCCTCTATGAGGCGCACCCCACGGCGATCTTCCAGGTGATCGGCGCGATCGACGACAGCGTCTCGACCGCGATGCTCGTCGCACATGAGCCGGGAATGTCGGCCACCGTATCGTTGCTGCTGGGCGCCGCACCGGTGATCTTCCCGACGGCGGCGGTCGCTTGTCTCGACCTGGCGCTGGATTCCTGGTCGCAGATCGAGCCTGCCTGTGGCCGACTGCGTTGGTTTCTGCCGCCGCGTTTGCTGGCTCCACCCCGAGACTAGCGTGGCGCGAACGTCCTAGCAGGCTGTCAGGCGGCGGCGACGACGAGCTCCAGGCGACGATTGAAAGCCGATTGGAACAACGACGCCTGCTTGCGGGTTTCCCACAATTCGACCCACGGCTCGCCGTCAGCCCGCAACTCCAGCACCACCTCGCGGTCATCGATGATCGCGCGAACGCCGTGGACGCGTCCGGTGCGCGAGCGATCGAGATACTCGGCGAGGCGCAGGCAGACCGTGAGCTGCTCCAGCAGACGGGTGTCGCCAGTACGCAGCACTGACCGATACGAAGTGCAGCTCGGACGTCCGGACCGGTGGTACCGCACCAGCAGCGCCAGCAGTGCCTGCTCGCGATGCTCGAATCCCGCCAGCGTGCTGCCGGTGAGCAAGTACTCCCCGTGCCGAGCGTGATCGCGGTGGCCGACAGTCTTGCCGATATCGTGCAGCGCTGCTGCCGCCGCCAGTAGGCTGCCCTCCGCGTCGCCATATCCGTGCAGAGGGCCGAGCGCGTCGAACGGTTGCTGCGATAGATCGACGACGCGACGATTGTGATCTGCGGGCTGCGGATAGCACCAGGCCACGTTGTCCAGGTGGAACGCGCGCACGTCCTCGAGGAGGTATGGCGGTCGGACGAACTCCTGCATCAAGGCGCCCTCGCGCATCCCGTAGGCGGAGACGATCAGACCCGGAAGCTCCGCCTGCGACAGCACGTGTCGTAGCACCTGCGCCCCGGCCAGCACCGTATCGGCGCGGTACGGGTTAATCCCGGACACTCCGGCGCGGCCTCCGACTGACAGGGCCAGCAGACGCACCACCAGTTTCTCGAGCGCGCCCATGTCGAGGCTGTAGCCGTGCATCTGTGGCCATGGGTAAGCCACCTCGCGCTGCGCCGCCCGCGCCAGGTTGCGGACCGTGCCCCCCATGACGATGATCGGCAAGGAGTTTGAGCGCATACGCTTCAACAGCTCTCCGAGATCCCTGTCGAGGGCCGCCGTGAGCGCGTCAACGTGGGCGTCGCTTGGCGGGTCTGACCGACCGAGGTACTGCTCGGAGACGCGGATGGCACCGAAGGGATAGGCACTGCCACGTACAACGCGCGGCGGCGCATCTCCGACACCTGCATGCTGCCGCCGCCCAGGTCGACCACCCAGGCATCGCCCACGGTGAAGCCGTTGGCCACCGCCAGTACGCCCTGGGCGGCCTCGTCCTCACCGCTGAGGACCTCGATGTCGATGCCCATCTGGCGAACCGGTCGCAGGAGCACGTCGCGGTTGCCGGCACTCCGAACGGCAGAGGTCGCCATTACGCGTGGCTCTGGCAACGACGCGGCGCGTGCGAAGTCGGAGAAAGTCCCTACAGCCGCGAGCGCGCGATCGACCGCTTCGTCGCTCAGCTCACCGCTTTCGGCGATCCCGGCACCCAGCTGAATGACCTCGCGGATCTCGTCAAGAAGACGGAACCCTTTCCCCGGCTCGAGCGCGTAGACAACCAGGCGCGCGCTGTTGGAGCCAAGGTCGACGAGGCTTACGTACCGCACCCGTCAGGGGCGCCCTGCTCCGCCGCCGTCCGGCGCGGTGAACGCCACCGCGACATTGAAGATCACGTCGACCGGCACGCCGTCCCTCGTCGCCGGGTTGAACTGCCATGTCATGACGGAATCGATCGCCAGGCGCTCGAGCTCCGGATGCACGGGCCGCACCACCTTGGCCTCGCGAACGCGCGCTTCCCGATCGACCACCAGCTCCAACAGAACGTAGTTGGGCAGGCCCATCTCCGCCGCCCAGTCCGGCAGTAGGAGCTCGGATTTGTCGACGACCTCGGGTGCCTCGATGTTGCCGCGCACCTGCACCGGATCCACCGGCGGCAGGGTCACCGGAGCGGCAACGGGCTCCGGCTCGACCGGTGTCGGAGCCGCTGGTTGCACCACCACCGGCCCCGTCACGGCGGTCGGATCGTTGTCTACCCGGGACGCTGGGACGGCGCGCATCGGGAAAAAGAGGCGCCGGCTGACCTGCTGATCTTCCGGCAGGTCAGCTGGCACGAACGACCAGCTCACTGGATAGTGATCCGGCTGCTCGACCAGCACGGAGTAGTACTGCGCCGGATCGAGCGGCACCGCCAATGGCGTGGTGCCTTCGAGCCGCTGCCCGTTGAGGAGAATGCTGGCGCCGTTGGGGCGCGAGACGAACTGATAGATGACCTCGCTGGCGGTAGCCTGGCTTCGCGCCTCTGCGAGAGCGAACAGTGTCGCCTCCGACAGGACCCCTCCAGGAGCCGGGGCCACCTCGACCGGCGCGTTCTCAAGGGGCGACTCTGCCTCGGCGGTGGCTACGTCAGGCGGCGGCACGTCCACGGCGACCGTCTCCTCAGCCGGCGCGCCGGAAGCCACTTCGTCGGTTGCCCGGTCGTCAAGTGCCTCGGGATCCGCGCCGCCCGTGTCAACGGCGCCGTCGAGGCTCGATGGCGGGGTTTCGGCGACCGGCTGCTGCACGGCTGGCGGCTGAACCGGGACCGCGGGAGTCCCGTCGGCCGGCGTCGATTCCGTCCCACTGCCGGCAAAAATGGAGACCGCCAGGATCAAGAGCAGCGCGGCAGCGCCGCCGCCCGCCGCGATCTTGCCGTTCGTCGTCTGTAGGAACTCCGTAGCACTCGCCAACCAGGCGGAGACCAACTGCCCCGTTTCGCCGGACGCTTCGCTGGCGCCGGCGCCAGTGCCGCTGCTGGCGCCCGGCGTCGCCAGCTGCGTGGCAGCTTCGGGCGAGGGCGCCTTCGCCTTGCGCTTCTTCTTGTCGGCCTGTATCGCCTTGCGCTTGGCCGTCGCGCCCAGCATGACGGCCTCGTCGGCAGGCGCCGCACCCAGGACATCGCGTACCGCCTCGGCGAACTCGAAGCAGCTCGGATACCGATCAGTGGCTTCCTTCGAAAGCGCCTGCATCACCACGCCGTTGATCTCGGCCGGAAGCGTCTTGCAAACGCTGCTCAGGTGCTCCGGATCCTCGTGCACGATCTTGTACATGATCGTGGTGGCGCCCTCGCCGAAGAACGGCTTTCTGCCGGTCAGCATCTCGTAGACCATGACCGCCAGTGAGAACTGATCGGAAGCCCCGGAAACCTTGTGCCCGGTGATCTGTTCCGGCGACATGTACGCCGGCGTCCCGATGATGGTTCCGGTCGTCGTCAGATTCGAGGTCGCCTCGCGGGCGACGCCGAAATCGGTGATCTTGGGCTGACCGCGCCGGTTGATGAGGATGTTCGCCGGCTTGATGTCGCGATGGACGATGCCCCGCTCGTGGGCGAAATCGAGACCGCCGCCGAGCTGAATCAGGATGTCTGCGGTTTCCTTGTACGTCAGGATCCGGTCCGATTCGATGATCGTGTCGAGCGCCTCGCCGCGGATGTACTCCATCGCCAGGTACAGGCTCTCGTCCTGTAGGCCGGCGTCGAAGATGGTCACCAGGCTGGGGTGCGACATCTTCGCAGCAGCGCGGGCCTCCACCTCGAAGCGGCGCTTGAGCTCGTGGACGTCCTTCTCGTCCAGGCCCGGGTGCAGCTGAATGACCTTGACCGCTACTTCGCGATCCAGGACCGGATCCTTGGCCAGGTAGACGATACCCATCGCACCGCGGCCCAGGATGCCCTCGATCTCGAACCGGCCGATTGATTCCGGAAGTTCCACTGCGACTCCAGCGGGCGCCCTCGGGCTACCTGGATAAAGGCCGGCCTGCGGACGCGGCGATAGCAGACCGGCATGGTAGTTGGCTGTACTGCCAGGGAGCAAGAGCGCTCGGCTTCACCCTACCTGGACAGGCTCCCTCAGGGCCTCGTTCGACTCCTCGAGCTGCTCGAGGGCATCGGACGTCTGGTAGATCTCGCTGCCGCCGTCCCGGAAGCTGCGCGACATCTCGGTCATGCCGCGCTCGGCGTAGGCCGCCAGATCCTGAGTAATCCTCATGGAACAGAACTTCGGACCGCACATCGAGCAGAAGTGGGCCGTCTTGTGTGCGTCTTTGGGCAGGGTGGCGTCGTGATACGCACGCGCCGTATCCGGATCGAGCGACAGGTTGAACTGGTCTTCCCAGCGGAACGTGAAGCGCGCCCGTGACACGGCGTCGTCGCGCGTCTGGGCGGCAGGGTGACCCTTGGCGAGATCGGCAGCGTGGGCGGCGATCTTGTAGGCAATCACGCCTTCCTTGACGTCATCACGATCGGGGAGTCCGAGGTGCTCCTTCGGGGTCACGTAGCACAGCATGGCGGTGCCGAACCAACCGATCATCGCCGCCCCGATCGCCGAGGTGATGTGGTCGTACGCCGGCGCGATGTCGGTCACCAGCGGACCGAGGGTGTAGAAGGGCGCCTCACCGCATACCTCGAGTTGCTTGTCGATGTTGACCTTGACCTTGTGCATCGGGACATGGCCGGGCCCTTCGATCATCACCTGACAGTCCTTGCCCCAGGCCACCCGGGTGAGCTCGCCGAGCGTCTCGAGCTCGGCGAACTGCGCCGCATCGTTGGCGTCAGCAATCGAACCCGGACGCAGGCCGTCACCGAGCGAGAAGCTGACGTCGTAGGCACGCGCGATGTCGCAAATGTCCTCGAAGTGTTCGTACAGGAAGCTCTCCCGGTGATGCGACAGGCACCACTGGGCCATGATCGATCCACCTCGCGACACGATTCCGGTAACCCGATCGACCGTCAGCGGAATGTGCTGAAGGCGAATGCCGGCGTGAATGGTGAAGTAGTCGACGCCCTGTTCGCACTGCTCAACGAGCGTGTCGCGGTAGATCTCCCAGGTCAGATCCTCGATCTTGTCGACCTTTTCGAGCGCCTGGTAGATGGGGACGGTCCCGATCGGAACGGGCGAGTTGCGCACGATCCACTCGCGGATGTTGTGAATGTTGTGGCCGGTCGACAGATCCATGACGGTATCGGCGCCCCAGCGGATGGCCCAGACCATCTTGTCGACCTCGTCGGCCATCGACGACGTGACGGCTGAGTTACCGATGTTGGCGTTGACCTTCACGAGGAAGTTGCGGCCGATAACCATCGGCTCGAGCTCCGGATGGTTGATGTTCGCCGGGATGATGGCGCGCCCGAGCGCCACCTCGTCACGCACGAACTCCGGCGTCACACTCTCCGGAATCGAGGCGCCGACATCGACCCCGTCACGCTCGGCGGCGACCGCCAGCCGGTCGCGTCCGAGATTCTCCCGGATCGCGACGTACTCCATCTCGGGCGTGACGATGCCGGCGCGCGCGAACGCGAGCTGCGTCACCGCCCGCCCACCCACGGCGCGGCGTGGACAGTGCCGAACGGGAAACTCTGCGACCAACCGCTCGCCGCTGACGAAACCGTTGTCGGCGGCGGCGACGTCGCGCCCACCGTACTCCTCCACGTCGCCTAGCCGTCGCAGCCACGAATCACGGGCACGCACCAATCCCGCATCGATATCGATCTCGGTGTCCGGGTCGGAATACGGCCCCGAGCTGTCGTAGACGCGCAGCGACGCCTCCTGAGCGTCCGCGCTCAGAGCGATCTCGCGCAGCGGCACGCGCACGCCTTGGTGCAACGCCCCGTCGACCCACACCTTCCTGGATGCCGGCATGGCGCCGGTGGTAACAGAAACCGGTCGCTTCTCATCAGCGGTCTTCATCGAGCCCCCCCGGGTCATTGAATCGACGCGATCATCGGTCGCGCCGCCACACCGGTCAAGTGGGGCCGGCAACTCCGGGCTTCAATATCACACCTTCGTGATGCGTCCCGTTCATCACAACGGTGACCGGGACATCGAGACGGAGGTGGCGCACGAATACGGTTTCGTCGGTCGCCGGGCAGCTCCGCAACCATTCCCAGTCCACCAGGCCCTCGCCGATCTCCGGATTGACGGTGAAGTAGCCGATGTCATTGGCCACCAGATTCTGGAAAAAATGCGTCCCCTGGGAGGGGCTCACCGCCATGTCGCGGAACCCGGCTTCGACGATGACCCGCGCCCCCGAGATCTGGTCCCATGACACCGGGATCCCGAGCAAGGGGTCAGCCGAGCCCCAGCGACCCACACCGACGAGCAGGTAGCTGCATCCGTCGGCTCCTAAGCGGGCGTTGAAGCCCGCAACCTGTTCGGCCACCAGGCGGCTCTGGCCGCGCTCGAAGGCGTCGGCATCGACGACCACGAGGTCGTGGAGGTCGTCGATCCGACCGGATCCCAGAACACTCGTGCTCTGGCAGACCAGGTCTGCGGGCGCATGACCGCTGACATCCAGGCCGGTCGGATCGAACGTGGGTGCCACCGGGCGCAGCTGTAGAAACCCGAACTCCTTCGGAGTTCCGGGCGGCGTCGACAGGTTGACGGCAAACTCGATCTCCACCGGCCCCCCGGCGCCGTAGGCCCCGAGTTCCAGGAGATCGGTCAGAATCGGCGCCAGCGGAAACAAGCCGTGCTTCAGAACCGGCGCGAAAGTGACCAGTCTGGTGCCGGGCCGCGACACGCCATCGTAGATGACGTCGTTCTCCGGCGAGTACGTCGACCCGACGACGACGAGGGTTCCATCCTGCTCAGCAACTCCGAGGTCGAAGCGGCCGATCTCGGCCTCCGGCTCGAGGCTCTTCTTGCCGAGCGACAAGGCCAAGAACTCGCGTTGCGAGTTACGTAGCGCGTCGGCTACCGAGGACATCTGCAGCAGGCGGGTGGGGTGTCGCGGGGAGAATCGCAGGCAAACACCGCCGCTAGCCACCTCCTCGCCGAGGCCGAGCGCGATCGCTGCAAGACCGTCCTGCGGCTTGACCGGATCGACCGGGTAGAAGTTCTGCGACAGGGCGACGCCCGCTATCTCCGGGTAGCAGCGGTTCCCGTGCACGCCACCGACGATTCGCTGCACGATGACCGCCATCTTCTCGCCCTCGAGGCGATATGTGGTGGCGCCCACGTAACGCTTGGCGCGCTGCGAGAACGTCGAGGCATAGACGCGCTTGATCGCCTGCACCAGCTGCGGTAGCCGCACGTCCACGTCGGCATGATCGTTGGCGATCATCAGCGTCTCGTAGACACCGGCGAACGGCTGGTACTTGGCGTCCTCGAGCAGGCTCGAGGAGCGTACCGCCAGCGGGTAGTCGACCAGTTCCAGGTAGGCGCGCAGGTCGCGCTGGATGCGCAACGGGAACGATGCCGCGTCGAAGCGCTCCTGGATCTCGTCATCGGTCTCGGCACGCAGAGCGAAGTCGAGCAGATCGTTGAAGTCGAGAAACTCGTCGAACACGTCGGTGCCGACAATGACGCTCGGCGGGACCGCGAGCCGCACATCCTCGAAACGATCCTCGCCGAAGTCCTTCAACAGCCGTCGTGCGAACGCCAGCCCGCGAGCCTTGCCGCCGAGAGCCCCGCCGCCAATGCGAGCAAAGCTGCGCTCCGGGTTGAAGCGGCCGGCCTCGAAATCGGCCACCGCGCCGCGCCGACGTTCCTCACGATGCGAGCGGATCGACTCGATCAGAAACCGCCGCAACGACTCGGCGCCGTCGAACTCCGAGATCCGCAGCGGCCGAAAGCGGTAGGCGATATCGAACTCGGTGTGCGCCTTGAGCCAGGTCGAGAAATCGTTGTGCTCGGCGTGATTCAAGATGCTATCGGCGGGCACCGTGTGCAACGACCGCTCCAGCTGTCGGAGATCGCGGGCGCGCGCCACCTCGGTGCCGTCCGGCATACGAAAGACGAAATGGCCGAACCCGAAGTTCCGACCCATGAATCGACTCAGCTCCTGGAGAAGCGTCGGCGAGTACTTGTGCAGAAACGACGTTCCGGTGGCTTCCGCCAGTGCTTCGTTCTCGCGCCGACCAGAGTCCAGCACTACGGGCACGTCGCTGTGACGCTGCAGAACCTCGCGCGCGAACTGCACACCGGCATCGGCGCACAGCTCGCCGTCCTTGGGGAACTCGACATCCGAGATGACCCCGAGGATGTTGGCCTCGTAGGTCTGGAAGTAGTCCCAGGCGCGCTCGTAGTCGCTGGCAAGCACGATCTTGGGCCGTGCCTTCACGCGCAGGAGCTTGTGCGCAAGGTTGATCCCGTCCGGGACCAGGCTGGCGGTGTTCTGAAGCACCGCCGTGTAGATCACCGGCAGAAAGTACGAGTAGTAACGGATGTTGTCCTCGATGACGAGGATCACCTGGACGCCCATCGCATCGACGTCGTGCTGGACGTTCATCAGGTCCTCGGCCCACTTCACGATCGCCAGGAACAGCTGAATGTCGCCCTGGAACAGGAATGCGCGGTCGATGTCGGCAAGGCCGTGCGCGCGAATGAAGTCCTTGAGCTCGCGATCGTGGTACGCAAGCAAGATGATCGGCACCTCGACGCCTGCTTGACGGAGGCCGCGCGCCAGCTCCTGCGCGTGCATCTCGCCAACCATCGGCGAGCTGATCACGAGGTCGTAGTTCGGTCGCCGCTTGACCTCCGCAAGTGCCTCGGAAGCGGTCGAGACGCGGTGGATCTCCGGCAGCGTGGAGAGCTCGACGCCGAGAAACTCGCCCAGCACGAGAGCATCCGCCAGACGATCCTCAGCGAACATGAACGAGTCGTAGAGGCTCGAGACCAACAGGATGCGGCGGACCCGCCACTGCTGTAGGTCCTGGAAGCTCCCCAGCGCCGAGCCGCGCTGCCGCTCCTGGTCAGGAAAGATCTGACGCATCAATGGTCAGTGCTCCTGATATCGGGAGCCCCGCTGGCAGGCCGCGGTGAAAGTGTGGCCTGCTAAACAACTCCCTGGTCGATCATCGCGTCCGCCACCTTGATGAAGCCGGCGATGTTGGCTCCGAGCACATAGTTACCCGGCGCACCGAATTGATTCGACGTTGTAAGGCAGGCTCGGTGGATCTCACGCATGATGCCATGGAGCTTGCCGTCGACCTCGCTGCGGCTCCATGCCATGCGCATGCTGTTCTGCGCCATCTCCAGACCTGACGTGGCCACGCCCCCGGCGTTGGCAGCCTTCCCCGGTGCGAACAGGATGCCGGCGTCAATGAACGCATCCACGCCCTCGAGCGTCGTCGGCATATTGGCCCCCTCGGACACCAGCCATACACCTCTGGACAGCAAGTTGGCCGCATCCTTGCCGTTGATCTCGTTCTGGGTCGCGCTCGGGAAGGCGCAATCGGCGGGATGATCCCAGAGCGGATTGTGGTCGTCTTCCGGATTCTCGACCAAGTACACCGCCTCGGGATACTTGTCCGCATATTCCTTGATGCGACCGCGACGCTCGTTCTTGAGCTCCTTGACGAACGCGAGCTTCTCGCCATCGATGCCCGACTCGTCGTAGATCGAACCGCTGGAGTCAGACAGCGTCACGACCTTGCCGCCGAGTTGCAGGATCTTCTCGGCGGTGAACTGCGCCACGTTGCCGGCGCCCGAGACCAGGCAGACCTTGTCTTCGAGCCTCTCGCCGCGCGTCGCCGCCATCTCGGCGGCAAAGTACACCGACCCGTAACCGGTAGCCTCCGGCCGGATCAACGAGCCGCCCCATCCCAGGCCCTTGCCGGTGAGCACGCCGGTGAACTCGTTGCGCAGCCGTTTGTACTGGCCGAACAAGAAGCCGATCTCGCGCCCTCCGACGCCGATGTCGCCGGCGGGCACATCGGTGTCGGGTCCGATGTGCCGCTGCAGTTCGCTCATGAAGCTCTGGCAGAAGCGCATCACCTCGGTGTCGCTCTTGCCCTTGGGGTCGAAGTCCGATCCCCCCTTGCCGCCGCCCATCGGCAACGTCGTGAGGGCGTTCTTGAACACCTGCTCGAAAGCCAGAAACTTCAGTATCCCGAGGTTCACCGATGGGTGAAAGCGCAGGCCTCCCTTGTAGGGGCCTATGGCGCTGTTCATCTCGATCCGGAAGCCGCGATTCACCTGCACGTCGCCGTTGTCATCGACCCACGGGACGCGGAACATGATGACGCGCTCGGGCTCGACCATGCGTTCGATGATCTTGTAGCGGCGATACTCCGGTCGCTGCTCGAGCACCGGCTCGAGCGACTCCAGCACTTCGTGAACCGCCTGGTGGAATTCCGGCTCGGCGGGGTTAGTGGCCTTTACGTCAGCGAGGATTCCGTCGACAAACGAGCCCATTCGGAGCGCTTCCTGTTAGCAGCCGGCGAAGGTGGAAAACGAGCTTCGTCGCGGCGCGGAACTGGATCCAAGGCGGCGGGTGCGCACTGCACCAGTGGGTGCCCCCTGCTACCGATCAACCGGTGCATGACCTTCTGCTACCCATCAACACGTAACTTCTACCACGTTGTGGGCCGGCCGGCTGGCCGGCAAGATCGAGGTAGACTCATCAAGGAGGCTTGAATGGAGGCTGCTCGGTGACGAAGCGATTGCTCGAGTTTCGGGGCCACCTGTTTGTGGCGGGGCTGACAATGCTCGCCGCCGTCGCCAGTGGCTGTGGACAAAGCGAGCGGCCCGCAGATGACTTCGTACCGGCACGAGATCTGAGCCTGGCGGATCTCGTTCGTCATGGGCCGCCGCCGCCAGAGAACATCGCCGTCGAGTCGCCGGTACCGGCATTGTTCAACGATCTGGAGCGCCAGGTCGCCTCAGGCGAGCGAACGCGCCTTGAGGCCGATCGCCTGCTGGCGACGGCCTTGCGCGGCGAAGTGGACCGGCTGCCGCCGGAATACGCTGGCGATACCGCTGACCTGAGCATCCCCGACCGCGCGCTGGCGTGGTTGGAACGGCGCGCAGCGAGCTATCCGGACGATGTCCGCGACGAGATCTACGCATCGTCAGAGCTCATTGGCCCGCTGCCAACGCCTCGGTTGGCGATGCTGGGCATCGGCGCCGGCGTCCCGGGCGGCCCGCCGCTGACCGCCGTGCAGTGCCAATTTCCCCCGTGCCGCGACGAGGGCATCGTCCATGTCGAATTCGGTCGCGCCAACCAATTCGCCAGCTATCCCGACTCCATCGAAGGCGCGCCTTGGACAACGATCGCCGAAGCGATCAATCGTGCCTTGAGCGTGTACCCGGCATTTCTGGAGACTCCACCGCCGGCATCGATCGTCATCTACGCTGTCGGCAGCCAGGGCGCGCTCATCGATTCCGACGAGAGTCCGATCCCGCCTGGCAGCAACCCCGCAGCGCGGATGAAGACCTGCCAGGACATCCGCATCATGTGGACCCGTCTCTTTGGCGGTGACCCGACACGCGAGGTCGTGGTCCACGAGCTCTTCCACTGCCTGCATATGGAGAGCCAACGGCAAGCGGGGCAGCCGGGCCTGGAGCTCTGGCAGGAGGATGCCGGCACCGAGCCGCCGGCGTGGGTGACCGAGGGCATGGCCGTGTGGGCCGAGGAGCTCGCCTATCCAGACCTCAACTCGCCGTGGAGGCAGTATCAACAGTACGCCGTCGCGCCACAGCGCAGCCTCGGGCAGTTAGCGCATGACGCTGGCCTGTTCATGCGATTCCTGGAGCAATACAACGGCGTCGGTTCGCTCAAGTTGATCCTCGACACGTACCTTCCCAGCGGCCCGAAGGATCTGCCGCCCGTATCGAGTCCGGCGGGCTTCCCCAATTCCTGGCTCGATTTCGTCGACGCGACGACCGGCTACGCGACCCTGTACGAGCAGGAGGGGCGCTTCCGAATGAGCGAGAGTCCCCCCGACTTCCCCTACGAGTCGGCGGGTAATTTCGAGGGCACGTTTACGGTCGGACAGGACTCTCATCGGCTCCCTACACCGCTGGCGGGAGGCTCGATCGAGCGCCTGGAGGTGCCGATCCCGCCGGCGTCGGCGCTGCACAAGATCTGGAACGTCTCGGTCACCGACGACGCCTACCTCGACGTGGGCATGACGTCCGAGCTGTCGCAGGCGGTCGACTCCCGCAGCGACGACCTGAGGATCTCGGCACTGCTGACCCACGATTTCGGCGAGACACTACAGGACTGGTCCAAGTTGTGGCGTGACCGGAGGGACGAGGCACCCGACATCGTCACGGAGGACGGGAACACCGACGGCAGCTTCCGCGTGTGCCTCCGCCGCCTAGGCTACGAATGCAGCGAGGCCGACGACGTCTTCTATGGGTTGACCGAGATCCGACTGTTCGTCGCCAACGCCGGCCTGGACGATTCCAAGAACCTGAGCGGCGAGCTGGTGCTGTTCCCGCACGCGATCGAGGGCTACCTCGCCGAGGAATTCGAGTTCGGTACCCCCGATGAGGAGGGCCAGCAATGAGCCGTCACGCAGCCGCCGTCGCCGGTCTCGTGATCGCGTCCGCCGTCGCCGCCGCCAGTGCGCCGGCAGCAGCGCTCCAAGAAGGGGAGACGCGCTACATCACTGGCGGGCTCGGCTTCCACGTCGACGACCAGGAGCCCATCATTACTCTGCGTGCCGACTGGGTCTGGTTCCCCCTGGAGGAGGAGTATCCGTTTGACGAGATCGGTGAGGAGGGTCGGGTTCGTGTCGACCCGCGCATCCTCTCGGCCTACGTCAACTTCGGCTGTCACTTCGAGGGCTTCACGCGCTGGCGCTACGAGGAGATGGAAGTCGAGGAGCTAGACGACGGTCGTATCCGCCGCCGATTCGAGATCGAGGACGAGAACCGGGGCGGCTTCTACAACAACGAGCATCGCTTCAAGTGCGAGCTGGCCACCAAGAACCGGCGGCTCAACGAGCTTCTCGGCACGCTGGTGACGACCGGCAACGCGCCGAGCGCCGGATTCCAGTCGAGCATCGTCCAGGTCGTTTACATGCGCATGATCGATGCCATCAACACCATGGACCGAGTGCCCGACTCATGGGGTGACTACCTCTACGACACCTTCAAGAGCATCATGACCTTCAACCTCATGGACGACACCGAGGGCGAGGTGGACCTGTATTTCGCCCCGGAGGGCAACGTCATGGAGTTCGAGATCAGTCGCCAACGTACCGTCCGCTTCGAGCGCTAAAGAGTCGCATGCCCCGCGTGACATCGATTGCCCCCGCTGTCGTGAATGCGGTCGCCTCGAGCTCTACGCGCCGACGCACTCCGAGGGGTAGCGCCCCGCTCAGCCCTCGCCGCGATCCGGGCTGTGCAACACCGGGACCGCCACCTCGGCGGCGCCACCATTGAATTCGGTGACGTTGTAGCCGGGACCCTGGATGCCGTAGTACGTGCCGGGAAACAGCTCGGCACGTTCGGAGTCGGTGGCTGATTCCACCCTGGTGATCTCGGCGGCGCAGACCTTGTACTCAGCCGTCTGGGTAACCGGGTCGCCGGCGTCGTTTGTGAGCAGGTTAGCGCGCGCCTCGGCGAAGTGCAGCGGCATCCAGATGCAACCGGGGCGCACCTGGCGCGAGACGATGGCGCGCACCTGGATCTCGCCGCGGCGGGTCGACACCTCGACGAGATCGCCGTGCTCGATGCCGCGCTTGCGGGCGTCGCGGCGGTGGATCTCGACGAAGGGGTCTGACTGCTTCATGTCGAGCCCGGTCTCCCGACGCGTCTGGGTGGCGCAGTTGTAGTGGTAGAGCGTGCGCCCGGTCGACAGCAGCAGGCCGTAGTCCTCGTCTTCGACTTCCATCGACGGGCGATACTCGGCCGGCACGAAGAGCGCCTTGCCGCGCAGCGCGCCACCCTCGTGCAGGAACTCGGTGCCGGGGTGCTCCGGATCCGGGCAGGGCCACTGGATACCGGTCTTGCCGCGGTGCGCCTCGGCGTCGATGCGAGCGTGGCTGATGCCGGCGAACTGGTGCGTGTCGCGCGCGAGCTCGTCGTAGACCTCGGCCGCCGAGTCGTACTCCCAGCCGGCCCCTGCGGCATTCGAGAGATTCCGCACGATCTCCCAGTCGGGGAGCGCCATACCAGGCGGCTCCACTGCCTTGCGGATGCGCTGCACCCGGCGCTCTGAGTTGGTGAACGTGCCCTCCTTCTCGGCAAACACCGCCGCCGGGAAGATCACGTCGGCGAAGCGCGCCGTCTCGTTTAGAAAGGCGTCCTGGTAGACGAGGAACTCGATGTTGTTGAGCCCCTCTTCGAGGTGCTTGACGTTGGGCTCCGATAGCACGATGTCCTCGCCCATCACGAACATGCCTTTGATCTGCTTGCCGACCGCTTTCATCATGATGTTGAGGTTCATGCCCGGGTCAGGCGACAGCTTCACGCCCCACGACTTCTCGTACTTGGCGTGCACCTCGGGGTCGTCGACACGTTGGTATCCCGGCAGGTAGATCGGCGTCGCCCCGGCATCGTTGGCGCCCTGCACGTTGTTCTGACCGCGCAGCGGGTTCATGCCGGCCGACGGCTTGCCCAAGTGGCCGGTCATCAGCACCAGGTTGGCGAGGCAGTAAACGTTGTCGGTGCCGTGCGAGTGCTCGGTGATGCCGAGCGTGTAGTAGATGCCGGCCTTCTCGGTGGTGGCGTAGCGCCGCGCCGTCCAGCGGATGTCTTCGGCCGGGATGCCGGTGACCTTCTCGGCCTCCTCGGGAGTGTACTTGAGCACCGTGTCGCGCACCGACTCCCAGTCCTCGGTGTTGGAGTCGATGAACTCCTGATCGACCAGCCCCTCGGTGACGATGACGTTGGCCAGGGCGTTGAGCAGCCAAACGTCGGTGCCCGGCCGCAGCTGCAGGTGCTTTTCGGCGATCGACGTCATCCAGATCGAGCGCGGGTCGGCGACCACCATGGTGGCGCCGCGGCGCACCGCCTGTTTCATCTCCATGGCGATGATCGGATGCGCTTCAGAAGTGTTGCTACCGATGACGAACAGGAAGTCGGCGTCGCGGATCTCGCCGATGGAGTTGGTCATCGCCCCGGCGCCGAACGTCGTGACCAGACCGGCCACGGTGGGCGCGTGTCAGGTGGCAGCACATTGATGCACGTTGTTCGTACCGAACACCGCTCGGGCCATCTTCTGCACCAGGAAGTTCTCTTCCATGGTACAGCGCGACGAGGAAACAAAGCCGAGGCTATCGGAACCGTGGCGCTCCTTGACGCCCAGCAGCCCGGCTGCTGCCGCTTGTAGGGCTTCGTCCCAGGTGACCGCGTGCATCTCGCCGTCGTCACCGCGCACCATGGGAGTATCGAGGCGATCCTCGTGGTGCACAAAGTCGTAGGCGAAGCGCCCTTTTACGCAGAGGTTGCCGTCGTTGGTGGTGGTACCGACCGGCGGGCTGGAGACCTTGACCAGACTCCCCTTGCCGTCGCGACCATCCGGGTCGACGTTGAGGTCGAGCTGGCAGCCGACGCCGCAGAAGTTGCAGGTACTGCGTACCTTGGTGAGCTCACGCTCGGGCTTGTGGCCGCGGATGAGGGGCATCTTCTCGCCCATCGCCCCGGTCGGGCAGACGTCGATGCAGCCACCGCACAGCTCGCAGCTGGTGTCCATCAACGACAGCTCGTCGACCGTCGAGATGGTGGTCTCGGAGCCGCGGTTGGCCAACGTGATCGCATTGACCCCCTCGATCTCGTCGCAGTAGCGCACGCAGCGAGCGCAAAGAATGCACAGATCCGGGTCGAAGTTGACGTAGGGATTGCGGTCGTCGGGGCGCGCCGTGCGCACCGGGGCGAGGTACCCCCAATCGGTAGGCGCTTCGTACTTCGCCGCCATATCGAACAGCTCGTTGCGAACGCCGGGCTCAGCCTCCTCGCGGGTACCGGGGTGGTCGGTCATGTAGAGACCGAGCAGGGTCTTGCGATGGCGGTCGATGCGCGGGTTCTCGGTGGTGACGTCCATGCCCGCCTTGGCCGCGGTGGCGCATGCAGGGGGAAGGCGTCCCCAGCCGTCGATCTGGACCAGGCAGGTACGACAGGCGCCGGCCGGATCGAGGCGCGGATCGTGGCACAGCGTCGGGATGTAAATGTCGTGTCGGGCCGCGACGTCGAGCACGGTCTCGCCGGGCGTGAACGCGTACTCGCGACCGTTGAGCTTGATCGTGTCGTCGCTCATGCCTCGAAGTCCTCTGGGAAGTGTTTCATCGCCAGCGTCAGCGGCAGCGGGGCCGCCTGGCCCAACCCGCAGATCGACCCTTCGTTCATCTGCCAGGCCGCATCGGCGACGTGAAGCAGCGCGTCGGCTGAGGCGCCGTTACCGTCCATGTGCTTGTCCAATCCTACACGTAAATAGCGGGTTCCGATGCGACATGGGGCACACTGACCGCAGCTTTCTGCTTCGAAGAAGACGAGCTGCGAACGCACCGCGTCGCGCATGTCGACCGTGTCGTTGAGCACCACGACGCCGGCCGACCCCAGCATGGAGCCGACCTCGCCAAGAGGCTTGAAGGCAAGCGGGCGGCCGCGCTCCGACGCCGGCAGGAACCCGGAGCTGGCACCGCCGGGACTGAAAGCCTTGAGCTCCCCCACGTAGCCGCCGGCGGCATCGACCAGCTCGTCGAGGGTCACCCCGAGCGGCAGCTCATAGGTTCCCGGCTTGGCGACGTGGCCGCTGATGCAATAGAGCTTGCTGCCCGCCTCGTCACGGCCGAGCTCACGGAACCACTCTCCGCCGCGCTCGATGATCGACGGCACGCAGGCGATCGTCTCGACGTTGTGCATCAGCGTCGGCTTGTTCCACAGCCCGATCTCGACCGGGAACGGCGGCTTCAGCCGGGGCATGCCGCGCTTCCCTCGAGCGCTTCCAGTAACGCTGTCTCCTCACCGCAGATGTAGGCGCCGTTGCCCGCATGCATGTGGAAGCGGATATCGCCGAACACGCCGCTGTCCGCGTAGCGCTGAATGGCATCCTCGATGACCTTCCAGGGAATCTGAAACTCGCCCCGAAGGTAGAGATAGACCTCGGTCGCCTCGACCGCATAGGCCGCGATCGCCAGGCCCTCGAGAATCTTGTCCGGGCGGCGCAGCATGACCTCACGATCCTTGAACGTCCCGGGCTCGCCCTCGTCGGCGTTGAGCACCACGTACCGGGTGGTGACCGGCTGCCCGCGGGTGCCGGTCCATTTGATATGGGCCGGGAACCCGGCGCCGCCACGGCCCTGCAACCCG
Source organism: Acidobacteriota bacterium (assembly GCA_965248695.1). Lineage (GTDB taxonomy): Bacteria > Acidobacteriota > UBA890 > UBA890 > WLXD01 > DASCOT01. The sequence goes on from CBDFKD010000002.1 coordinate 256,406, forward strand.
GATTCCTTGAGCGTCTCGATCACCGCCTCAGGACCCATCTCGACGGCGCGCGCGAATGCACCGCCGCCGTAGTCCAGCTCGCCCAGGAGGTTGCAGGCGAGCGTTTCGGGATCGTCGATCTCGGGGCCCACGGTGCCCAGCCAATGCTCGTCCGGCACGTTGCCGGCCGATTGCAGGCGCTCCCAGTCGCCGTCTGCCTCGTGCACATCCTCGATGGTCAGGCGCGGCAACACGATTCGGTCGCGCATCACCGCCGGCGGCACGTCGCAAGCTGCCAGACACGAGCAGCCCTCGACGGGAAAACCGGCGAGCTCGGCGGCCCGCAGCACCTTGTCGGCGCCGGCCATCTGACACGACAATCCAGTGCAGACGCGCACCTTGAGATGAGGCCGCGCCAGCATGTGATAGAAGCTGCCGACACCGTAGATATCGGCCTCCGGAATACCGGTCTCCTCGGCAATCCGGCGGGCGGTACCTTCGGTCAGGCCACCGGCCTCGTACAGCAGGTCGGGAATCTCGTGACGACGATCTTCGCTCATGGCCCGACCATGCTAGTGGACTGTGGAGATCGAATCGAATTCGCAGCGGCGAGAACGCGGCGCGCGGCTAAGGCAAGCCGACGTCCACTCTCTCGCGGGCCCCTGGGGCGTCTATCCCGAAGCCGGCATGCGGCCCGCGGCGCTCGCCAGCGGCACCCATCCAGCCGCCGTGACCGCCTCGCTTCACTGCCCGGATCGACTTGCTATTTATCCGCTTTGGATATATCTATATTGGATAGAACGTTTCGGATCCGCCAGCCAACCAACGGAATCGACGCATGACCTACGGCAAGCCCCTGAACACCGCGCCGCTCAAACCGGCCGTGCTGCACATCCTGCTGGCCCTCAGTCCGGGGCAAATGCATGGGCTCGGCATCGCCGACGCGATCGAAGAGGAGACCGACGGCGAGATCCGTGTCGGACCCGGAACGCTGTACCGATCGCTCAAGGAGATGACGGCGGCGCAGCTGGTTGCGCCCGTTGACGCTACCTCCGGTACCGATCCGCGCCGCAAGTACTATCGCCTCACCGACCTCGGGCTCGAGGTGCTGCAGGCGGAGGCGGCGCGCCTGGCACGTATCGTCGAGGTTGCCAGGCGGCGGCACGTGCTCTCGGGCAACGCCTGATGGACCTGTTCTACCGCCTGTTGCTATTCGCCTACCCGCGCCCGTTCCGGCGCGAATACGGCCTTGCCATGCTCGACCTCTTCCGACTGCAACGCAACCGTGCACGGCGAGAGACGGGGCACTTGGGCGGGGCCGCCTTTTGGGCGTTCGCCGTCGACGACCTGGTGCGCAACGCCTTCGCCGAGCGCACGCGCCGCTGGCAACAACGCAGCCCACTGCACCGTCGCGTTCGGCTATCCGAGACACCCACTCCCCGGGAACCACGCGAAATGATCGACACCATGCTTCGCGAGCTGCGACACGCGGCCCGACGACTGATCAAGGCTCCGGTATTCAGCACAACGGCAATCATCATCATTGCCCTGGGAATCGGCGCCAATGCCTCCATGTTCACGTTCGTCGACGCGGTGTTGATGCGGCCACAGCCGTTTGCACGACCCGCTGAGCTGGTGGATGTGTATCAGGACTCCGATGACGGAGATCCCAACTCGAGCTCGTTCCCGGCCTACCGGGACATTGCTGCGCGCACCGACGTCTTCTCCGGCGCCACCGGGATCATGCCGAGGAGCGCCACGCTGATGAACGACGACGGCGTCGAGAGCGTCGCTGTCGAGTACGTGACGTCGAACTACTTCGATGTCCTCGGTCTACCGCTCACCATCGGACGGGCCTTCAGTCCGCTGGAGGATGTAGATGGGGGCGAACCAGTAGCCATCGTGAGCTACCAGACGTGGCGGGATCGCTTCGGCAGCGATAGCGAGATTCTCGGCACGACCCTGCGGCTCGAGGGCGCGGCGATCACCATCGTCGGCGTCGGGCCGCAGAGCTACGGTGGGATCATGCCGGGTTTCAGCCGCGACCTGTGGCTGTCGTTGTCGGCGATGCGCTCGACCATGGGCGAGTACGCCGCGACAACGCTCGATCGCCGCGGCGACCACTGGTTCCTGATCAAGGCACGTCTTGCCGCCGGAGTCTCGGCAGTGCAGGCGCAGGCAGGGATGGATGCCCTGGCGACACGGCTCGCCACCGAGTTCCCGGAGATGAACACGGGGCGCGATATCACCGTCTTCGGCGCCGGCGCCGTGCGCCTGCACCCGTCGTTCGACAGCAGTCTCTTGCCGCTTTCGGCGGGTCTGATGACCCTCGTCGGACTCGTGCTGGTCATCGCGTGCAGCAACCTCGCCAACCTGCTGCTGGTTCGCGCCTCGACGCGAGGCCGCGAGGTTTCCGTACGACTCGCGGTGGGCGCTTCGCGCGGCCGCATCATCCTGCACATGATGTCCGAGAGCGTTGTGCTGTCGTTGGCCGGCGGCGCGTTGGGGCTACTGCTCGCCGGCTGGACCATACGCGCCTTCACTGCCGCTCAGCTACCGCTGGGCATGCCTGCGCCGGTCGACTTGCGCCTAGACATGCGCGTCGTGAGCTTCACGCTGGTGGTTTCGTTGCTTTACCGGCGCCCTCTTCGGGCTGCTCCCGGCATTGCGCTTGGCACGGGCCAACGTGGTCGGCTCGTTGCGCGACGACGGCACGCCGCTTTCGTTCCGCGGCGGGCGTTTCACCGTTCGCAACCTCCTGATCGTCGCCCAGGTCGCCGTATCGTTCGTCATCCTGGTAGTCGCCGGCCTGCTCGGTCGCAGCGTCGCCAACGCGGCGTCGGTGGATGCGGGCTTCGGTGCCAATCCCGAGCATGTCGCGTTGCTTTCCACCGACTTCGCGCACGCCGGTTATAGCGCCACCGAAGCGGCACCGCTGTACGAAGAGCTCCGGCGCCGCTACGAGACCTTCCCCGGGGTCGAGCGCGTTGCCCTCACGGCCCACTTGCCGGCGCGCGGATTCGGCGGCTCCAGCACCCTGGTAATCGACGGCTACACGCCCAACCACCGGCACCGACTCCGTCGAGGTATTGCGGGCGAGCGTCGGGCCGCGCTACTTCGAGACACTGAAGATCCCGGTGCTACATGGCCGACCGTTCACCCTCGAAGACACTCCGGATAGCACGCCGGTCGTGGTCATATCCGAGGCCATGGCCCGCGCTTTTTGGGGCCGCAGCGACGTCGTCGGCGAGCGGTTTCGATGGCAGGGAGTGCCCGACGGCTGGCAGGACATCGTCGGTGTCGTGGCGGACGTGAAGATTCGCGAACTCACCGAAGCCCCGACGCCACTCTTCTACCGGTCCCTCGGCCAGGGAGCCGGGCCGTCGCTGTACTTGGTGGCGCGATCGTCGCGCGATGCGAGCCCACTGCTCCCGGCGATGCGGACCGAGCTGACGAATATCGATCCGTCGCTCTCGGCGCTTCGACTCAGGACCATGGACGAGCATCTCTCCGACGGACTGGCGCTGTCTCGCTTGGGAACGCGGATGGTCTCCGGCTTCGGCTTGCTCGGCCTGATACTCGCCAGCCTCGGGCTCTACGCGGTGGTCGCCTTCTCGGTGCAACGGCGCACACGCGAGGTCGGCGTGCGCATGGCGCTCGGAGCCGGCAAACAGCAGGTGGCGCGCATGGTGCTCGGCGAGGTGTTGATCGTCGTCGGGATTGCCGTCGGGGTAGGAATCGCGGCATCGTTGCTGATCACCCCCGTCATCGCCGGGCAGCTCTACAACGTCCCGCCGGTAGATCCGTTGACGCTGGCCGGGACGGCCCTCCTGTTGACGCTCACCGGAGCGGTGGCAACGTGGCTTCCTGCCAGGCGTGCCGCCACCGTCGATCCGGTCACGGCACTGCGGAACCAGTAAGCGCCAATCGGGCGGTGGTTGTAGATTCTCCGTCGCGGGTAATCGATCCTCGTCCGCCCGCCGCCGGGCCCGTTGGACGGCGTCGCCGCCTACCGGAGCCCCCCATAATTGGACCATCGCACGGAAAACGTACTGATCGCAGGACAGTGGCGCCCCGCTGACGCCACCGGCACGTTTCAGGCAATCAACCCGGACACGGGCGAGACGCTGTCACACGTGTATCCGGTAAGCAGGCGAGCTGACGTCGACGCGACGCTCCGAGCCGGTAGCGATACGGCCCGTCTGCTGGTCGACGCGGAGCCGGAGCGCATCGCCGCGTTCCTGGACGGCTACGCACACCGCATCGAGGCCGCGAAGGACGAGATTGCCGTCGCTGCGAGCCTCGAGACGGCACTGCCCGTATCCCCTCGCCTGGCCGACGTCGAGCTACCGCGCACGACCGACCAGCTACGTCAGGCAGCCAACGCCGCGCGCAGTGGCGGCTGGCGCCAGCCGACGATCGATACCGCCAGCAACATCCGCTCGATGTACGGACCACTCGGTGGTCCAGTGGCGGTGTTCGGACCGAACAACTTTCCACTGGCGTTCAACGGCGCCTCGGGCGGCGATTTCGCCGCTGCGATCGCTGCCGGCAACCCGGTGATCGTGAAAGCGCATCCGAGCCATCCGCGCACCACCCAGCTACTCGCCGAGGCCACGGTTCCGGCCCTCCAGGAGGCCGGGCTGCCGCCGGCAACAGTACAGATGATCTACCGCACATCGCACGAGGACGGTGCGTATCTGGTGTCCCATCCGCTCATCGCCGCGACCGGCTACACCGGCTCGCGCGCCGCCGGTCTGGTGCTGAAGGATGCCGCCGATCGCGCTGGCAAGCCGATCTACCTCGAGCTCAGCAGCATCAATCCGGTGTTCGTGCTACCCGGGGCTCTCAGCGAGCGCCGAGAGGTTCTGGTGGAGGAATTCGTCGGATCGGCTCTGCTCGGAACGGGGCAGTTCTGCACCAACCCCGGTGTCGTTGTCGTGCAATCCGGCGACGACGCCGAGGAATTCATCGATTCCCTCCGGGAAGGCTTCGAAGCATCGGGAGTCGGCGCGTTGCTTGGCGCCGGCACGGTCGGCGCGCTGAGCACCGCCGTCGGCACTCTGCGATCCGCCGGTGCCGAGCTGCTCACCGGCGGCGAGCCCATCGAGGGCAAGGGATGTCGGTTCCAGAACACCCTGCTGCGCAGCGATGGCGCGGCGTTCTTGAGCGATCCCGCCGGCCTGCAGACGGAGGCGTTCGGCAACTCCAACCTCATCGTCGTGGCCGCCGACGACAGCGAGATGGAGCAGATCGCCGGAAGCCTCGAGGGCAATCTCACCGGGTGTATCTACTCGCACACTGGCGGTGACGATGACGCGCTGTACGAGCGCATCGCCAGGCCGCTGCGACGACGTGTCGGGCGATTGCTGAACGACAAGATGCCGACCGGCGTGGCGGTCACCGGGGCGATGAACCACGGCGGCCCGTACCCTGCCACGGGTCATCCGGGATTCACCGCCGTGGGGATTCCCGCGTCGTTGGCGCGCTTCGCGATGCTCGAGTGCTACGACAACGTCCGGCCGCACCGGCTGCCGCCCTTGCTGGGCGACACAAACCCCGAGAGAGGGTGGCGCAACGTCGACGGGGAATGGACGCGCGCCAGCATCGCCGCGCCTTGATCTCGCCCGCAAATCCCATCTGCGGCGCTTTCGATTCATCTGTTACAGGCCACTAGACAGGCGGCAGCCTCCAGTCTGCCGCCGCCCCGTCGAGCTCCTGCCGGAGGACATCCACCGCCTCGGTTCGTCTCTTCATGTTTCCCGCCTTGCCCTGAAACAGCGTCGCCGATCCGCCGCCGCGGCCACCGAGCAACTCGGCGATCCGGGGTCCGGGCCGGGTGAGTTCCACCGAGCAATCGGAGCCGCAGGCAAGCAGGAAGAAGTGCTCGCCCGCCTCAGACGCTGTCAGCAGAACGACGCGGCTACCGACACCGGCGACGACATGTCGCGCCACCAGCTGCAGGAACTCGGCGCCAGCATCGTCGAAATGTGCCTCCATCAGCGTCGTATCGGATTCCACCAGGCGGCCTGCGATCTGTCGCGCCAGCTCTCTTTCGAGGCGGCGAGCGCGCCGATCGGCCGCCTTGAGCTTCTCCAATCGGCCGGTGACGGCGGCCACGAGATCGTCGTTGCCGGCGTCGAGGACGGCGCGCAGGTCGCGGGCGCGTGCTTCGTGCTCGCCGAGCAAACCGCGCACCCGGCCGCCCGCAGCCCAATGCAGTCGACATCCGCCGCGCATCGCCTCGACTCCGAGCAACTTGACCGCTTCGATCTCGGCGGTCGACGCCAGGTGAGTGCCGCCGCAGGCACAGACATCAACGCCGTCGATCTCGACCAGGCGTACGCTGCCCTCATGCCCGGGGGGCATCCCGCGGCTGCGGACCTCGAGGGCACTCACCTCGGCAGGCGTCACCAGCCGGGCGCTAACGCGGCGGTTCGAACGCACCACCCCCATGACGGCATCCTCCAACCGTGCCAACGACCCACCGTCCGGGAGCGGTGTGTTGAGCTCGATGTCGCAACGGCGGTCACCGAGATGAAATGAGGTGGTCTCCCAGCCGTGCTGCGCGTCCGCCACGGCGGTGATGAGATGTTGGGCAGTGTGCTGCTGCATGTGGTCGAATCGCCGCGACCAATCCAGCTGCAACCGCGCCGCACCCGGTTGCACCAGGCGCTCGACATAGTGGCGGATGTCCCGATCGACGCGCTGCACGTCGGTCACCGGCACGTCGCCGACCAGGCCGTGGTCGGCGGGCTGGCCGCCACCTTCCGGGTACAGGATGGTGTCGTCGAGGATGACGAAGGGGCGCCCGTCCTCGTCACCTGACGAGATCGCCTCGACATCGAGCTCGGTGAGATATGGCTCGCGCTGATACGCGTGCTCGTCACCCATGGCGACACGGCTCCTGGTCTGATTCAGACACGCGGACGCAGAATACAACGGCTGCCTCTGGTGGGCGGTAGCAATGTTGCCTCCGGATGCGGGCGCGCGTAGATTGCCCGGAAGCTCAGGCGTCACGAAGGAGATTTTCGATGTCACGACCGATCACCCTTTTCACCGGTCAGTGGGCCGACTTGCCCCTGGCCACCCTGGCTGAGAAAGCTGCCGAGTGGGGCTTTGACGGACTCGAGCTAGCTTGTTGGGGTGACCACTTCGAAGTTGACCGAGCGCTCAACGACGACGCCTACGTGGGGGCCAAGCGGGACTTGCTCGAGAGTCGCGGACTGACCTGCACGGCGATCAGCACTCATCTGGTCGGACAGTGTGTCTGCGATCCGATCGACGAGCGCCACGAGGGGATTCTGCCGCCGCGCATCTGGGGTGATGGCGATCCGGAGGGCGTGCGTCGGCGCGCCGGCGAAGAAGTCGCCAACACCGCACGTGCGGCGCGCCGCTTCGGCGTCGATGTCGTTAACGGGTTCACCGGCAGCCGCGTGTGGTCGAAGCTCTACTTCTTCCCGCCCACGAGCCAGGCCGATATCGACGCCGGCTACGGCGACTTTGCGGCGCGCTGGCTGCCAATCCTGGACGTCTTCGCTGACCAGGGAGTGCGGTTCGCCCTCGAAGTGCACCCGACCGAGATCGCCTACGACATCATCACGTCGCGGCGGGCGCTGGACGCGATCGACGACCATGCGAGCTTCGGTTTCAACTTCGACCCCAGTCACCTGGTGCACCAGTTCGTCGAGCCAGTTGCGTTCATCGATGAGTTTCCGGACCGTATCTTCCACGTCCACGTGAAGGACGCTCGCGTGCAGCTGGACGGACGCAACAGCATCCTGTCGTCACACCTGGATTTCGGCGACCCTCGTCGTGGTTGGGACTTCGTCTCGCCGGGTCGTGGGGACGTCGAGTGGGATCCGATCATCCGGGCGCTCAACCGCGCCGGCTACGATGGCCCGCTGTCGATCGAGTGGGAGGACAGCGGTATGGATCGGGAGTGGGGTGCCCAGGAGGCCTTGCAGATGATCCGCGACCAGGATTTCGTCCCCTCGGACGTGGCGTTTGACGCCGCCTTTGCCGACGATTGATGAGCAGCATCGAACCCACGGAGCGCGAGTAATGGGTGAGCAATCCTTCACCGATATGGCATCGGCGACGATCGATATCGACGCACCCAGCGTCGGGGTCGGAATGCTCGGATACTCGTTCATGGGGAAAGCACACTCGAACGCGCTCAAGAAGCTCCCCTACATGATCTACCCGCCACCGGCGACCCCCGAGCTGGTGGCGATCTGTGGCCGTAATGAGGACGCGGTCGCGGAAGCTGCGCGGCGTTACGGCTACTCGCGCCACACCACGGACTGGCGTGATCTGATCGAGGATGAGCGCGTGCAGCTGTTCGACAACGGCGGACCCAACGATGCCCACGCCGAGCCGTGTATCGCTGCCGCCGCGGCCGGCAAGCACGTCATCTGCGAAAAGCCGCTGGCCCGCAACGCCGAGGAAGCGGCATCGATGCTGGTGGCGGTACGCGAGGCCGACGTGAAGCACATGGTGGCGTTCAACTACCGCTTCGTACCGGCCATCCGCCAGGCGCGCGCGCTGATCGACAGCGGAGCGCTGGGCCGGATCTACCACTATCGCGCCATCTACCTACAGGAGTGGATCCTGCCCCACTACGACACGCCGAGAGTCTGGCGGCTCGACAAGGCACAGGCCGGCAGCGGTGCGCTGGGTGATCTCGGGGCCCACATCATCGACCTGGCCCACTACCTCGTGGGCGACATCGCCAGCGTCGGTGCCGCGACCCGCACATTCATCGACGAAAGGCCGTTGGCGGACGGTTCCGGGAACGCCAGGGTCGATGTTGACGACGCCTTCGTCGCCACCGTCGAGTTCGCCAACGGGGCGCTGGGTACGCTCGAATCGACCCGCTTCGCCGCCGGTCGCAAGAATCACCAGGTGGTCGAGATCAACGGCGAGCTTGGCAGCATCCGATTCAACCTCGAACGGCTGAACGAGCTGCAGGTGTTCTGGGTCGGCGAGGAGCCGGCCGCGACTCAGGGGTTCCACGACGTGCTGGTGACCGAAGCGCACCACCCGTTCTGGGAACACTGGTGGCCTCACGGCCACATCATCGGCTGGGAACACACGTTCGTGCACGAGTTCGCTCACCTGCTCGACTGCATCGTCAACGATCGCGAGGTCGCGCCGCACGGAGCCACCTTCGACGACGGCTACCGTGCGGCGGTTGTCTGCGACGCTGTGCTGGCGTCGGCATCGACGCGTCGTCAGGTCGACGTACGCTACGGCACGGGTACGTAGTCGCCGCGAGACGGAAGAAGGAACTCGAATGCAAGATCACGCCAGACCTTCGAGGCGGGCGCTCATCGGCGTAGTGCTCACGCTGGTGGCGAGCAGCGCCTGCTCGGCGCCGGCGCCTCCGCGCGTGCTGGTGTTCTCGAAGACCGCGGCCTTCCGACACGACTCGATCGAGACGGGCGTCGACGCCATCCGACAACTCGGGCAAGACCACGGCTTTGTGGTCGACGCAACCGAGGACGCCGCGGCGTTCGACGAGGACAATCTGCGCAATTACGACGTTGTGGTTTTTCTCAGCACCACCGGCGACGTGCTGGACGGGTCGCAGCAGGCCGACTTCGAGCGCTTCATTCAGGCAGGCGGCAGCTTCGTCGGCGTCCACGCCGCCAGCGATACCGAGTACGCCTGGCCCTGGTACGGGCGACTCGTGGGCGCCTACTTCGTGAGCCATCCAGCACCCCAGGAAGCCACCCTGCAAGTGATGGACCCGGAGCATCCGGCTACCCGGCACCTGGCGGCGACCTGGGCCCGCTTCGACGAATGGTACGACCTGCGATACACCGATCCCGGCGTCCATGTCCTGCTGACGATCGACGAGGACAGCTACAACGGCGCCACCACCGGATCTCCGCATGCAATGGCGTGGTCGCACGAGTTCGACGGCGGCCGGGCCTTCTATACCGCGCTCGGGCACACGCCCGAAAGCTATTCGGAGGCGGCGTTTCTCCGGCACCTGTCCGGTGGTATCGAATACGCCCTCGGAGGCGACTTCTAGCAGGCCGTGGTGAAAGTGTGGTGGGTCTGGCGACAGGGTATTGCGAGGCGCAGGCCAGGAGAGAGGAGGCGGCGATGATTACCCTATCGTTGACGACAAACGACGCAGCATCCGCGCGCAACCCCCAGTCGCCCGAAGGGTTACGGCGATTTGGGGCCATCTGCGGCGTTGGCCTTCCTCGACGATGGCTAGGGCATCGTGTGCGTCAGGCCGCCTTGCATCTGGCCCCAACTCGCCGTAACCAGACCCACCACACTTTCACCACGGCCTGCTAGCGCATGGTTCTCCTCGGCTACGACATCGGCAGCTCCTCGGTAAAGGCGGCTTTGCTCGATGCCGAATCCGGCACCTGTCTCGCGTCGGCGTCCTCGCCGGACGACGAGATGGAGATCGAGGCGCCACAGCCCGGCTACGCTGAGCAGCATCCGGAGCGCTGGTGGCATCACCTGGTGCGTGCGACGACCGCCGTGCTCGAGGCCGCGGCCGTTCCAGCCGGCGAGATCAGCGCTATCGGCGTCGCCTATCAGATGCACGGGCTCGTGCTGGTCGACGAGCAGGGAGAAGTGCTGCGGCCAGCGATCATCTGGTGCGACAGCCGTGCCGTCCCCGTGGGCACGACCGCTCTGGAGGCGCTGGGATTCGAATACTGTCAGCGTCATCTGCTGAACTCACCGGGCAATTTCACCGCCTCCAAGCTTGCCTGGGTACGCGACCACGAACCGGACATCCTTGGCCGTGCAAGCAAGATGATGCTGCCAGGCGACTGGATCGCCATGCGGATGACCGGAACGGTGGCCACCACGGTGCCGGGCCTGTCGGAGGGGATCCTGTGGGACTTCGTCGACAACGACGTCGCCGCGCCGGTGCTGCGGCACTTCGAGCTAGACGAAGCGCTGCTGCCGGACCTTGTTCCGACGTTCGGACCCCAGGGGACGCTTACCGCCGCCGCCGCCGCTGAGCTCGGACTGCAAGCGGGCACGCCGATCTGCTATCGCGCCGGCGACCAGCCGAACAACGCGCTGTCGCTCAACGTGCTCGAGCCCGGCACCATCGCCGCCACAGCCGGCACCTCCGGAGTGGTATACGGCGTCAGCGATGTCGCTCAGCCGGATCCGTGCTGGCGGGTGAACACGTTCGCGCATGTCAATCACGCGCCCGCCGCGCCACGGCTCGGCGTGCTGCTGTGCATCAACGGCACCGGCATCCTGAACGCCTGGCTACGGCAGCATGTGTGTCCTCCGGGAACCGACTATGGCGCCATGAACGCTGCCGCCCAGCGAATTCCCGCCGGCAGCGACGGCGTCGTCGTGCTGCCGTTCGGCAACGGGGCGGAGCGACTGCTGGAGAACCGTGATCCGGGCTGCCAAATCCACGGCCTGAGCTTCACCCGACACCAGAGGGCTCACCTGCTGCGCGCCGCTCAGGAAGGCATCGCCTTTTCTTTCCGTTACGGGCTCGACGTCATGCGTCAGACCGGGATCGAAGCGCGGGTGATTCGGGCCGGCTCCGGGAACCTTTTCGCCAGCCCGATCTTCCGTCAGGCACTTGCCGACACCACCGGGGCGACAATCGAGCTGTTCGACACCGACGGGGCGCAGGGAGCAGCGCGCGGCGCCGGCATCGGTGTAGGAATCTATGAATCCGCCTCCGCGGCGTTCGCCGGACTCGGTGCCAGCGCCCTGGTCGAGCCCAACGAGCGACGGTCCGAGTACGCTGACGCCTATGGCCGTTGGTGCCGTCGACTCGAAGGTGCGCTCGCCTACTACGACACGGAGAAACAATCCGAATGCCGGTAACGATCGGAGACCGCGAGTTCTTTCCGCACATCGGAGAGATCCCGTTCGAAGGACCGTCCTCTGACAACCCGCTCGCCTTCAAGACCTACGATGCCAGCCGCGTGGTGGGCGGCAAGACGCTGGCCGAGCATCTGCGCTTCGCGGTGGCGTACTGGCACAGCTTGGGCGTCGGCGGCGTCGATCCGTTCGGCGCACCGACGCGCGCGCCCGCATGGTCGAGAGAACCGGACCCGCTGGCGGCGGCTCGACTGAAAACGGATGCAGCGTTCGAGCTCTTCACCAAGCTCGGAGTGCCGTTCTACTGCTTCCATGACGTCGACCTGGTCGCCGAAGGCAGCTCGGTTCGCGAATCAGAGCGTCTCCTGCAGGCGACGGTCGAATACACGGCTCAGAAGCAGCAGGCGTCCGGAGTGCAGTTGCTTTGGGGTACGGCCAACCTCTTCTCGCACCCGCGCTACATGAACGGCGCCGCAACAAACCCGGACTTCGCGGTCGTCGCCCACGCTGCGGCGCAGGTGAAATGCGCCCTGGACGCCACCGTCGCCCTCGGCGGTAGCAACTACGTGTTCTGGGGTGGGCGTGAGGGCTATATGAGCCTGCTGAATACCGACATGCAACGCGAGCGCGCGCACATGGCGCGTTTCCTGCACGCGGCGCGCGACTATGGACGCGGTCACGGCTTCGACGGCGTATTCCTGATCGAACCGAAGCCGCAGGAGCCGATGAAGCACCAGTACGACTACGACGCGGCGACCGCCATCAGCTTCCTGCGCGAGTTCGACCTGCTGGACGACTTCAAGCTCAACATCGAGGTCAACCACGCCACCCTGGCGGGCCACACCTTCCAGCACGAGCTCCAGGTGGCCGCCGACGCCGGTCTTCTCGGCAGCATCGATGCCAACCGCGGCGACTACCAGAGTGGCTGGGACACCGACCAGTTCCCGGTGGACCTGTACGAGACCACCGAAGCGATGCTGGTGATCCTCGAGGCCGGCGGGCTGGAGAGCGGTGGCGTCAACTTCGACGCCAAGTTGCGGCGCAACTCGACCGATACGGAGGACCTGTTCATCGCCCACATCACCGGCATGGATACCTTCGCCGGCGCCCTGCTCGTAGCGGCACAGATCCTCGAAGACTCTGACTATCGGCGGCTGCGTAGAGAGCGCTACGGGAGCTTCAACGCGGCCCCCGGAGCGGCATTCGCATCCGGTGAGCTGGGCCTCGCCGACCTCTACGAGATCGCGTCGTCCGGTGAGGCGCCGCAGCGCCGTAGCGGCAAGCAGGAGCTCTTCGAGTCGATCCTCAACCGGGCGCTGCTGCCGCCAGGGTGACCACTCGGCCGCAGGGCCGCACCCTACGCCCGCGCTTTCAAAGTGGAGCACAGCCGTGACTGCCGTATAATCCGCCAGACCTGGATAGATCTCTCCGGGTGCCCCTCTGACTATGAGTCGGGCCGGGAGGCGCGTATGTGGACGGGTAGCGCGAGGCGGGCGCTGGTAGGAGCGGCGATTGGGCTATCCGTCGTGTACTGGCCGCCCGACGGTGCGCGCGCGACCCCATCGGAGGGCCAGACGGCGCCCGACTCTGGACTGCATGCGACCCTGATCGGAACTTACTGCACCAGTTGCCACAACGATCAGACCCTGAGCGGCGGACTGGCGCTCGACCGAGTCGACTTCGATCACCTCGGCGACGATGCCGAGATCTGGGAAAAGGTGGTCCGCAAGCTTCGCGCCCGGGCGATGCCCCCGGTTGGAACGCCGCGGCCCGACGAGGCCGCCTATGCGGACGTGCTGACGTACCTGGAGGCGGAGCTCGACCGCTCCGCAATGACGAACCCGGATCCGGGGCGTACCGACACGTTTCGCCGGCTCAACCGGACCGAGTATCAGAACGCGGTGCGAGATCTACTGGCACTCGACGTCGACGTAACCGCGCTGCTGCCCCGCGACGACGCCGCCTACGGATTCGACAACGTCAGCGCCGTGGGACTGTCGCCGATGCTCATGGAACGTTATCTGTCGGCCGCTCACAAGGTCAGCCGGGCGGCGGTCGGCAGCCCGTTGCCGGCCCCCGGGAGCTACGTCGCGGTGCTGCCGGCCGATCTCACCCAGGAAGACCACCTCGACGGCCTGCCGTTCGGCACACGCGGCGGGATGGCGGTGAGCTACCACTTCCCTCAGCAGGGCGAGTACGAGTTCCGAGTGCGTCTCTCCCGCAACCGCAACGAAAACGTCGAAGGCCTGACGGAGCCGCACGTGATGGAGCTATCGCTGGATGGGGAGCGCCTCGAGCTGTTCACGATCACGCCGAACCGCAATCGTTTCGGCGACTACTATGCCGACGAAGATGTCGACCGAAACCTCGTGGTTCAGGTACCTGTGGAGGCCGGACCGCATGTGGTGACCGCGACGTTCCTGAAGAAGAACTCGGCGCTCATCGAGACCGAGCGCAAGCCCTTCGCGGCACACTTCAATATGGACCGACACCCTCGGATACAGCCCGGGGTGCGTTCGGTGGGAATAACCGGCCCGTTCGAGACCGGCGGGTCCGGCTCGACGCCGAGCCGCGAGCGAGTCTTCGTGTGCCGGCCGGCCAGCACCGCCACAGACGATGAGGCGGCATGTGCGCGCACCATCCTCGCGACCCTGGCACGGCGCGCGTATCGGCGCCCGGTGACCGACGACGACGTCTCGGCGCTCATGGGGTTCTATGAGCGCGCCAACGCCACAGCCGGGTTCGAGGGCGGCGTCGAAACCGCGCTCAGGGCACTCCTGTCGAGCGCCGAGTTCCTGTTTCGTATCGAGCGCGACGCCGATCACGTGGCGGCCGGTACAGCGTATCGGCTCGACGATCTGGATCTGGCGACGCGGTTGTCGTTCTTTCTCTGGAGCAGCCTCCCGGACGACGAGCTGCTGACGGTGGCCGAGCGTGGCGAGCTCTCGAGCCCCGAAACGCTCGAGTTCCAGGTGCGCCGAATGCTGGCGGACCCGCGAGCGGCGTCGCTCAGCACCAACTTCGCCGGGCAGTGGTTGCATCTGCGAAACCTGGATGCAGCCCGCCCGAACCTGCGATTGTTCCCCGATTTCGATGACAACCTGCGGCAGGGATTCCGTCGCGAGACCGAGCTGTTGTTCGACAGCGTCGTGCGCGAGGACCGCAGCGTCGTTGATCTGCTGACGGCCGACTACACGCATCTGAACGAGCGGCTCGCAGGGCACTACGGGATACCGAACGTCTATGGCGATCACTTTCGTCGAGTGCCGCTGCCCGACGGCAGCCAGCGAATCGGTCTACTCGGGCACGGCAGCATCCTGACGGTAACTTCGTATGCGACCCGCACCTCACCGGTGCTGCGCGGGAAATGGGTGCTCGACAATGTTCTGGGGATGCCGCCACCGCCGCCACCGGCGACCGTGCCGCCGCTGCGGGAAAACAAGCCCGGACAACGGATTCTGTCGATGCGCGAACGCATGGTCGAGCATCGCGTCAACCCGGTGTGCGCCGCCTGTCATCAGCTGATGGATCCGGCCGGCCTGGCGATGGAGAACTTCGACGCCATCGGACGCTGGCGTGATCACGGAGCTGCCCGCGCGTCGATCGACGCATCCGGAAGCTTGCCGGGTGGAGCGACCTTCGAGGGCATCGCCGGGCTGCGCGCCGCGCTGCTGGCCCGCCCGGAAGTATTCGTCGGCACGCTGACAGAAAAGTTGCTCACGTTTGCCCTCGGTCGCGGGGTCGACTATCGCGACGCCCCTGCCGTGCGCGCAGTTGTCCGAGAGGCAGCGCCGGCTGACTATAGGTTCTCGTCGCTGGTGCTCGCGATTACGAAGAGTCGTCCGTTTCAGATGCGGAGGTCGCAATGATCGTCACCAAGATGGCGCTGCCGCGCCGAACGTTCCTGCGGGGCCTCGGCGCGACCGTGGCGCTGCCGCTGCTGGACGCCATGGTGCCGGCGCTCTCCGCGGCCATCGGCACGGCTGCGAACCCCGTGCGCCGGCTCGGGTACGTCTTCATCCCGATGGGGATGAACCCGGTGCCGTGGATCCCGCAGGGCGACGGCGCCATCACGGAGCTATCGCCGTCGCTGGCGGCGCTGACGCCGTACCTCGATCACCTGAGCGTGGTCACCAACACCGAGCTGCGCAACGCCTACACTACCGGCAACCACGCGTCGTCGAACGCCGCGTTCCTGAGCTGTACCGGAGGCAAGCGGACCGAAGGCAGCGACTACGAGCTCGGCACCACCGTCGACCAGATCGCCGCCCAGCAGATCGGCGGCGACACGCCTATCCCGTCCCTCGAGCTGGGTACCGATCTGATCGCCCAGGTCGGCAATTGCGACAACGGATACGCCTGCGTCTACATGAACAGCTTGTCGTGGTCGTCGCCCACAACGCCGCTGCCACCAGAGGCCGACCCCCGGGCGGTCTTCGAACGGTTGTTCGGCGACGGCGGCACCGTGGAGCAGCGCAAAGCACAGATGAAGACCAACGCCAGCATCCTCGACTGGGTGATGCAAGACATGGCGCGCCTGCAATCGAAGCTCGGCGTCGGCGACCGCGCCAAGGTCGACGAGTACCTCGACACCGTGCGCGAGGTCGAGCGCCGCATTCAGCGGGCCGAGCAGGTTGTCGAATCCACGGCGTTGCCGGAGCTCGATCGGCCCGCGAGCGTACCCGACTCCTGGGAAGAGCACGTCAAGCTCATGTTCGACCTGCAGGTGCTGGCGCTTCAGGCCGATATGACGCGGGTCATCACGTTTCAGCTGGCGCGCGAGGGCAGCACCAGGACCTACCCGCATATCGGCGTGCCGGAGCCGCATCACCCGGTGTCACACCATGTGAACGACCCCGTGAAGCTGGCCAAGCTGGCCAAGATCAACGCGTATCACGTTTCGCTGTTCGGGTACTTGCTGGAGAAGCTGCGATCGACGCCGGATGGCGACGGTACGTTGCTCGACCACACGACGTACCTGCTCGGAAGCGGCATGGGGAATCCGGACGTGCACGACCACACCAACTTACCGATCGTCGTCGCCCGCGGCGGCGCCGGCCGAGTCAAAGGCGGCTGGCACATCCGCTATGACGAGCCTACGCCGCTGGCCAATCTGCATCTGACGCTGCTGGATCACGTCGGCGTACACCTGGATAGCTTTGTCGACAGTACCGGGCGCGCCGGTGAAGTGCTCGAGCCACTGAGCCTCTGACCGCCCGATGTCTGCCGACGACGTGCTGACCGCCTTGACGCGAAGGTGCGGCTCGCTTGCAATGATCGTCGCAGTCGCCGTCACAGTCGGCGGTCCCCTGGCAGCCAGCGAATTGGAGCTAGTCGGTGCCGTCCAACGCGGCGACGTCGAAGCCGTGCGGGCGCTGCTTGCCGACGGGGCGGAGATCGACGAGCCTCAGGCGGACGGGACCACGGCGCTTCATTGGGCGGCCTATCGAGACGACGTCGAGATGGTCGCGCTGCTACTCGACTCGGGGGCCACTGTCGACTCGACCAACCGCTACGGTGTGCAACCGATCTCGCTGGCCGCCGTCAACGGCAACGCATCGATCCTTGCAGCTCTGTTGAGTGCTGGCGCAGACGCCAACGCGACGCTCGAGGAAGGCGAGACCGTCCTGATGACGGCATCACGCACCGGCAGGCTGGCGGCGGTCAAGCTCTTGCTGGCGCACGGAGCCGACGCCAACGCGATCGAGACCTGGCGCGGCCAGACAGCGCTGATGTGGGCCGCCGCCGAGGGCCACACCGACGTGATCAAGGCGTTGCTGGCGCACCATGCGGACGTGCACGTGGCGTCTGACAAGGCGTTCACGGCATTGCTGTTCGCAGCCCGTCAAGGGCACGTAGCCGCGGTCGAGATGCTGCTCGATGGCGGCGCCAGCCTGGAGGAGTCGCTGACGGTCAACGCCAGGCGAACAGCCGGCGGGCTGGAGCGTGACCCGGCCTCCGAGGCCGGGGTCAACGCCTTTCTGCTCGCGGTGGGCAACGCGCACTACGAGCTCGCCGCCATGCTCCTTGATCGCGGAGCCGACCCGGACGTTGCGCCGCGTGGCTGGACCGCCCTCCATCAGGTCACCTGGGTACGGAAAGCTGGTAATGCCGGCAGCAACGACCCGGCGCCCGAGGGCTCCGGCACCATGACGAGCCTCGATTTCGTCCGCCGGCTGGTGGCCGGCGGCGCCGACCTCAACGCCCGAGTGACGAAGCGTCCACCCGCCGGAATCACGTCACTGAACTTCGCCGGCGGGACTCCGTTCTTGCTCGCTGCGCGCACCGCAGATGTCGAATATATGCGCCTGCTGGTGGACCTCGGCGCCGATCCGCTGCTGACCAACGACGACGGCTCGACGCCACTGATGGTCGCCGCCGGCCTCGGAACCTCTTCGCCCGGGGAGGACCCGGGAACGGAGCCCGAGGTGATCGAAGCGGTCAAGCTGGCGCTCGAGCTCGGAGGCGACATCAACGCGGTCGACGTCAAGGGCGAGACCGCGATGCACGGGGCCGCCTACAAGGCGGTGCCGCAAGTGGTGCGGCTGCTCGCCGCCGAGGGAGCCGACATCACGATCTGGAATCGGCAGAACTCGCGGGGTTGGACGCCGCTGAAGATCGCCGAAGGGGTGCACCGCGGCATGAACATCATCATTTCACGGCCCACAGCGGCGGCGTTCCGTGAGGTGATGCTCCACGAGGGCGTCGATCCGGTCACCGATGCTGAAGGAGACACGCGTCCTGGCGGAAGCCGCTGACCGGGGCCGGTCCGTCCGCGAGTGTCGCGCAGCGTTGCCGGGAACCGGGAAACCTCGCTAGGGGTCCCGTTACCGGTCTCTAGTCTCCGAGACCGAACGCGAAGACCGCGTTCCCGGCCGCGATCGACACGAACTGCTGGCCGTTCACGGCGTAGGTTATCGGCGCCGCGTGAACGTGCCCGCCGACGTTCACGTGCCACAGCTCCTCACCGCTGTCGGCGTCGAGGGCGAAGAAGTAGCCTCCGACCGTGCCTCCGAAGACAAGACCTCCGGCGGTCGACAGCAACCCTGATGTGGATCGAGGCGCGATCGGGAACTCCCAACGGATGTCACCGGTCGCCGGCTCGATGGCGCGGATGGCGCTGTAGTACTCGTCGGGCGGGGCCAGCCGACGCCCGGAGCCGCCCGAAAACCACTCGCCCTCGACGTACTCCTGTTCGCGTTTGAAGTATTCCTGTTCACCATCATAGGCATTGACATAGAACAGGCCGCTGAGTGGGCTGAACGCCGGCGACCACCAGTTGGTGGCGCCGCCGATGGTCGGCGCTACCACGACCCCTTCCAGAGAAGGTTCGAGGCCCGGGAACCGGATCGGTCGGCCGCGCTCATCGAGGCCCTCGGCCCAGGTTTGCTTGGCGAAAGCCTCGCCGACCAGGAACTCGCCGGTTCGTCGGTCGAGCGTGTAGTAGAAACCGTTGCGATTCGCCCACATCATCGTCTTGCGAGCCTCGCCGTCGACGGTGATATCGCCGAGGACAGGAACCTGGATCGCGTCCCAGTCATGGACATCATGCGGTGTGAACTGGAAGTGCCATCGCAGCTCGCCGGTATCGGCGTCGATCGCCAGGGCGGAGTCCGAATACAGGTTGTCCCCCATCCGGTTGTCGCCGTTCCAGTCAGGACCGGGATTTCCCGTGCCCCAGTAGATCAACTCGAGATCCGGATCGTAGGAGCCGGTGATCCACGTCGGAGCACCCCCCGTTCGCCACGAGTCGCCCGCCCAGGTCGCATTGTCCGGGTGCTCCGGCCCGGGAATCGTCCAGGCACGCCAGCGGTGCTCGCCGGAAGCGGCGTCATAGGAATCGAGGAAGCCGCGAATGCCGTATTCGCCACCGGCAATGCCGGTGACCACCTGGTCCTTGACGATGAGCGGCGCCGCGGTCTTGCTATATCCGGAGCTGTGCTCCGCCACCTCGCGATTCCACAGCAGGTTGCCGCTTCGCGCATCGATGGCGACGAGATGCGCATCCAGCGTGCTCATGTAGAGCGTCTCGCCGAGGATCGCCACGCCACGATTGTTGCGACCGCAGCAAATCCGCAAATCGTCCGGCAGCGCATGGTCATAGCGCCAGAAAGGCCGTCCGGTCGCAGCGTGGAGCGCGACGACATTGCTCGGTGCTTCGGTGACGAACATGACCCCGTCGACGACCAACGGCGTAGTCTCGGCACGATCGATCTGTGGGATCTGATACGCCCACTTCAGCTCGAGCTGCGCCACGTTGCCGGCGTGCACACCGTCGAGTCGACTGTGCCGCTGGCTGTCGAGCGTCCCGGAGTACATCAGCCAGTTCTCCGGCTCGTCAGCGGCATTCAGCAGTCGCTCCCAGGTCACCGGCGACAGCGCCGGCGTCGCCTCGCTCGTTCCCGCCGGCTCCTGCGCCGCTACCAGCTGCACGGAGACGACCGCGATGAAGACGAACGGGAGTCGTTTCATGATGACCGCCCTTTGCGGAGCGAGAAGAGGTAGGCAACGAGGTCGTCCACCTCGTCTGCTGTGAGACTGTCCGCGTAGCTCGGCATGCTCGACGTTTTGGTCCGCTCGCTCGCCTGGGTGAGTTATTTGCAAATGTTGTGGATCGGTGGATTTGTTCAGGCGGCGTCTTCGCTAGCGATCAGGTGAACTCCATCGACGAATGTGGCGCCCTCGAGTACGAGGGCAGTGAGGTGAGGAGCGTTGATGCGGCGCCATCGTTGCTGTGCCATCTCCAGGAGCTTGAATGCCATCGTCAGCGCCTTGGTGCGTGAGCCGGCGCCCTTGGTGACGCGTTGTCTCAGGCGTACGGTGGCGAACGCCGACTCGATCGGGTTGGCCGTGCGCAGATGAACCCAGTGGTCGGCGGGGAAGTCGTAGAACGTCAGCAGCTTGTCGGAGTCGCGTTGCAACGACGCCACGGCCTTGGAGTACTTGGCGCCGTAGTCGGCTGCGAACCGCGCCATGCCCTCCTGAGCATCCTCGCGCGTTGGCGCACCGATGATCTCGTGCAGCGCGCGCTTGGCTTTGGCCTGCAGCCGCCTCGGTAGCTTGTCGAGCACGTTGCCAAGCCGATGCACCCAGCATCGTTGCTCTCGAGTCTGGGGCCATACATCCCGCACCGCCGCCCAGAACCCCAGCGCCCCATCACCCACTGCCACGAGCGGCGCCCGCATGCCTCGACGCTTCAGCTCCCGGAGCACGAACGCCCAGCTCTCGGTGCTCTCTCGATACCCGTCCTCGACCGCGATGAGCTCCTTGGTTCCGTCCGGCAAAACGCCCAGGATCACCAGCGTGCACAGCCGATCATCCTCGAGTCGAATGTTGAAGTGCACACCGTCCGCCCACACGTATACGTACTGCTTGGTGGACAGATCCAGCTTCCGGAATGCCTCGTACTCCGTGCTCCAGGCGTTCGTCAGCCGGCAGATCGCCGATGCCGACAGCCCGCTGGCTTCCTGTCCCAGTAAGATCGGCAGCGCCTCCTTGAAGTCGCCCGTCGACAGGCCCCGCAGGTACAGCACCGGCAGCACCTCCGCCACCTTCGGCGAGCGCCGCATGTAGGGCGGCAGGATCCGACTGCTGAACCGCTGCCTCAGTCCCTGCTCGTCGAGCCGCTTGTCGTTGACCCGTGGCGCGGCTACTTGCACCGTCCCGCACCCCAACGTGATCTTGCGTGCGCGAGCCCGACCGTTGCGTACCACTTGCCGACGGCCGGCTTCATCCAGTTGCCCGGCGTGGCTCTGGATATACTCCTGAACCTCCCACTCCAGTGCTGTTGCCAGCATCTGCAGCGCGCCCTGCCGGGCGAGCTCATCGACGTCCAGTGTCAGCTGTCCTTCCTCCGCGTCCGATCCACCGATAATCTTGAGCACGAGTGGCGTCTCCTTCCCGGCCTCCACAGCCGGCTGCTGGTTGTTGATGATCCCAGCGAAGGTTACGCCGCCTTTCTTTTTCCTCCCATCCACAACTTCCGGTTATATCTCCGCCTGGGTCTGGTTCTTGGCGAAATGCCAGAGCTTCTCCCCTTCGTCCATGATGCTGAGGGAGAAGGTGTCCTCGTTCATCCGTAGGCCCTCGATGACCGCGCCGTCGCTGCGCGTGACCCGCAGCGTCCACCAGCGCGGGGCGACCTCTTCGTCGGGGGCGAGCAGGTCGGTCTCGAGCTCTCCCGGGTCGCGGCGGTTGGCCACCGTCGACAGGTCGGGACCGAGCCGGCCGCGCTTGCCGTCGACCATGTGGCAGCTGGTGCAATTCCCCTTGTCGCCGAAGATCTCCTCCCCGGCGCTGACGCTACCGGGCAGGTCGTAGTCGCCAGGGTCGAGGTTCAACGAATGGATGTACGCGATGACCTGCCAGACAGTCTGATCGGGGGCGGTCGGGCTGATCCCCATCATCGCGGTGCCATCGATGCCGTCGCGAACGACGGCAAAGAGCCCGGCGTCGGTGCTTGCGGTGACGAACGTGCCAGTGGTCAGGTCAGGTGCCCCGGTCTCGCCACCGCCAGTCCCGTCGAGCCCGTGGCATCGGCCACACTGCGCCTGGTACACGCGCCGGCCCATGCGAACATCGACCGAAGTCGTAAGCACGTTTTCCTGGGCAGCTACCGGTAACGCCGCGGCAGCACTGATCAGCAGGCCACCGATGAGACCCTTCCCGATCGCTCCGATCATCTGTGAGGACATGCCGGCATTCTGCCAACGGCGCGCTCGCGCGACAACCGGACTAGCGGCACTCGTCGGACAGGCTCGACAGCGCCGTGACGTTGAGGGCGTCCCGATCACCGCGGATGAGAAACCCCTTCACCTCGACGCGGTGCCCCTCCAGATCATCCGGGCGCGGAAACACGTACAGGAGCTCGAACGCCGCCGCACCGCGCAACGTCGTGATCGAGCCGGGCCGCGCCTCGCCGGTCGATGCATCGGGGTTCCGGGTGCGTGTGGGGCGGCTCGCGCGCGTGACGATCCAGGCATCGTCCGGCCCTCGGGTCAGGCAACCGACCACCTGCACCAGCGAATGGTCGGGTACTTCCTGCGGACCCTCGGCGCCCTCCAGCAGAACCGTTGCGAGGTCGTCCAGGCGCAGATCTTCCGCTCCGCTCGGGAATCCGTTGGTGTGGAGGACGTAACTCAGGATGTCCAGGTAGACGCGGTCTCCGAGGCTTGCTGCGGCCTCAGGAGGCATGGTGCGGACGAAATCGAACAGCCCCGCGAGCGGCAGTCCGGTCCAGGCGCGCACAAAGCCCTCTCCGACCAACGCGTTGGCGCTGTCGCCCTGCAGGTCGACTCCATGGCAGGAGGAGCAGTCAGCCTCGTAGCCCGCCTGGCCGCGCTCGACCTGCGCCACGCTGAAGACCGCACTGCCCGCCGTCGCCCCATCCTGGGACGCAGCTGGCACAGCGAATGAGCCGATCACGAGACCGGCGGCCAGCGGAACGCGAATCAGAGACAGGCGCATGCTTCTGAGGGTACGCTTCCGGACCGGTCACCGGACCGCCTCGGTGTGGAATCTTGCCGGATCTAGAAGACGAACACGGCGTTCTCGCGTCGCAGCTGTAGAACGACGGCGTCCGGATCGACGACGAGCCGGTCGGGTTTGAAGTCGCAGCGGATCGTCACGCGGGCAGACTCTCCCGCCGCCAGCACCACGGTACTTCGCGCCTCGGCATAGACCTCCGAGATCGTCGAAGCGCCCGGCGCGGCGGCCGTGTCGGCAGTCGGGTCGCCAGGTGGCGTGCCGGTGTCATCCGGGAAGCGCTCCCCCTGCGATGCGGCCACTTCGATCGACATCGATCCGGTGCCGATGTTCTCGACCGTCGCTGTGACCTCCCACGCCGTTCCGTCTCTGTGGACGCGTGCCTCCGAGAGCTGGTATTCGGGCGCCACGACGTCGAAGAACCACTGCTGCACGAACACGTCGAACGCCTCGGCGTCGGGTGCCCGGGGTCGGAGGGTCGCCACCAGATCCTGAAGGCCTGGATGATCCGGGCTCGGGTTGTAGGTGGCAATGAACTCCTGCAACCCAGCGAGCATGTTGTCGCGTCCGATGAGGTTGAGCAGCATCCAGGCCACCCAGCCGCCCTTGTCGTAGGTGACCGTTGTGTCGCCGGCGCGACTGCCGTCGATCTTTACCAGCGGGCGCTCGGAATCTAACTGTCGCAGATCGCCGTAGCGCTCCTCGATGCGCTTGGCGAACTCGATGCGCGCCCCGACACCATCCACCGCTTCGCTCAGCAACATGGTGGAGAAGTGCGACATCCCCTCGGAGAGAATGTTGCCGCCCGGTCCCCGCCCGGGCACCAGCAGGTTGGCCCACCACTGGTGCGCGGCCTCGTGGGCGGTCACCAGGAACGCTGTGCGGGCGCGCGGGTCGTTGCGGGTCAGGAACCCGATTCCCTCCGAGAAGGTGATGTTGGTCGGGAACCCCTGCGCGTACTGCGCCAGGTTGGGGAACTCGCTGAGCTTGAGCTCCTCCCAGGGATAGGGATAGAACCACTCCGAGTAGAACCGGCGCGACGCATCGAGGGCGGCGGCAATCTCGTCGATGTTGTAGGTGTGCTCCGGGTGGTAGAAGACGGCCGTTCCGTCGCCACGGCGAACGTCCCAGCGCCCGGCAACCACGTTGAAGAACGACACCGGGTAGTCGCTCTCCCAGACCACCTGCCGCAGACCATCCGCAACCGACTCGCTCTTTAACGAACCCACCGAGTTGAGCGTGTATTCCTCAGGAGCAACGATCCGTATTCGGGTCGTGAACGGTGGTCCTCCGTTGCTGAACGCAGGCGGTGTTATGCCGTCGAAGTGATCGTCGGGATACTCGGGCGGTTCGTAGCTGTTGTCGTCATCGATGCCGATGCCCTCGACGAACCCCACCGTGGGTACGAACGTGGGGCCAAGGCTACCGAGCACGATGCCGGCCGGCAGGACAAACTGAGCGGCTCCACCACCGCCCTTGGTGTAGCCGCGCGGCAGCGTGGCCTCGTAAGCGAAGCCGATTCGCACGCTGTCGCCCAGCTGCAGGGGCTGGCGCGGCGACAGCACGTGCAGCCCTTGACGGTCGTCCGACTCCGCCGCCGCCCCATCCACCGTCCAAGTCACCTCGCCCCAGTCCCCGACGGTCAACGGCACGCCGGTGAGCACCACCTCCAGTTGGTTCTGCAGGTCGTAGAAACCCTCGACGGTGAAGGCGCGTTCCGCCGGCCGCAGCGCAAGGTCGACATCGACATGGGTGACGTACGGCGTCGGCGCGTCCTTCCACGTCGTCAGGTTCTTGCGCCAGTAGTCCTTCTGTTGCTTCTCTGCTGCCTCGCCCTGGTAGCCGGCGTTCAGGCGGCTGTATAGCGGCAGACCGGTGACCAGCGGCAGAAGCAGGAACGGCGAGAGGCTCAGCGTGCTCCACGCCAGCGCTTTGGGTCGCAGCCGATGGACGATGCGGTTGGCGTCGAACTCCTGGCGCCCGAAGAGCCGCACGGCAAGTGCTACGAACAGCACCGCCCAGCCGAGCACGTAGAGTCGGTTCAGCATCAACGGGTCGCGGTTGAGGCCGAGCGCCCCCATATCGCTCCACGACACAACGCCCCAGGCCATCCAGTTCGTGACCCAGTTGAGCCCATCGCCACCGACGATCTTGTAGAGGGTGTAGAAGATCACCCCGATGCAGATCCCATAGGTGGTGTAGCGGCTCCGCGTGGCAGCGTACACCGCCATCACGAAGGCGCTCCACACCAGGAAGGTAGGCACCAGAATCAGGCCCCAAACAACGGCGAACGGGGCGAGCGACACGCTCACCGGGCTGTCGAAGAACAGCTGCTGAACGAGCAGGATCACGACGCACGCCACCAGGGCCGCGAGCAGAATAACGGCGCCGACCATGCTCGTCCCCACCGCTTTGCCCGCCAGAATCGCCCCCGTCGGCGTCGGCGTGGCGTAGTAGATGGCGGCGAGCCCAGTGCTGAACTCACGCTGCAACGACTCGACCATATAGAAGAGCAGGAGCGAGCAGACCATCAGCGTCAGCGCGTTCATCATGCTCACCGCCATCAGGCCCGGAGTGAGCAGCAGCGGCGCGTCGAACGCACCCACGGTGACGACGTTGCCGGTCGCCTGCAGAATCACCAACGGTACGAACAGGTACATGCCCGGCCGGGTCAGCAACTCCCACAGCTCGGCTCGCGCCACCGTCCAAGCCGCGCGGATGAACCCGAGCGGCAAAGTGCTCATGCGCAGTGCCGCCAGGGGAAGTGGTCGCAACGTGCCGATTGTCTCGGGCGCAGCTGTCGACGCGTCCGCATGATGCCGCGCACGCCGCTTCGCCGCGCCTGGTAGCCAGACACCTATCGCATCGACCACGGACCGCACACGGCTCGTCTGCGCCGCACCGCGCAGCGTCGCCCCGAATCTCCGCTGGCTGTACCAAACCGCCATCAAGCCAATCGCCATCAGCGCCACCCTGCTGATCAGAAAGCCGCCATCGAACCCGATCGGTTCGGCGTTGTAGAACGCCACGCCGCGGTCGACCTTCAACCAGGTCTCGTTCAGCCAGCGGAATCCTGATGGGTCGATCAGCATCAGCAGTCGGTTGATCGACGGGCTCAGCCATGTGGGCGTCCAGCTCACGAGGAACCCGAGCGTCCCGAGCATCACGGCCAAGGGCAATACGAACACGAGGATCGGACGCCGCGTGCGCTCGCCTATCGCGAACGCGGTGCCGGCGAGAAACACGATCATCGGCAAACCGAAAACCAGCGCCGGAACGAGATAGTTGGCCACCTGCAGCGGCCCGATGTACTCCTGCGTGGCGGCGTCCGCCAGCGCGTGATTGAAGAACATCGACATCGCCATGTGCAGCCCGAGCACCGCCGCGAAGCTGCCGAGGACGGCGAGGAACTTCCCCCAGATGTACTCCGCCGGCGACAACAAGGTTCCATGCAGCAGTTCGCCGATCTTGTCCTCCTCGTCACGGATCACCGTCATACCGGCGGCGATTGCCAGGAAGAAGCCATAGAGAGCCAGAACGTTGACCCCGATGACCTGGGCAACGGCGAACTGCGACGTGATGTGGGCCTCGGTGCCGCCGACGGTCGAATTTCCGGAGCCGATTCGCACGTTGCCGTTCGACAGACCCCAGGTCAGCAGGGCCAGGACGACAACGAGCACCCAGAACAGCGGCCGACGGGCGTTGTGCACTGCGTCGCGACGAAGCACCTGCCACATACGAGAGAAGCTCATGCCGCCCCCCTCACCGCCTCATCCGTCTGCATCAGCGTCAGGTAGGCATCCTCCAGGGTTGGCGGCACCGACTCGAACCCGGCAGGTGGGGCGCCTTCAGGCACGTGCACGCGCACCCGGTTGCGACCTTCGAACAGGATTGCCTGGGTGACTCGATGGTCGCGATCGATGAGCTCGAGCTCATCGGCAGTGGCGGTGCCTTCGAAGATCGTTCCTTCGATCGCCGCGCGCGCCTCGGCCGGAGTCGTCGTGGCAACCAGGGAGCCTCCACGAATCACCGCAAACCGCGGACAGAGCACCGCGACGTCCTCGACGATGTGGGTGGAAAGCACGACGGTACGCTCCTCGGCGAGCTCGGCAAGCAGCCGGTAGAAGCGCAGGCGCTCCTCCGGATCGAGCCCCGCCGTGGGCTCGTCGACGATGATCAGCTTGGGGTCGCCGGCGAGCGCCTGGGCGATGCCGAGCCGCTGGCGCATGCCCCCGGAGTAGGCCTTCAGCTTGCGGCGCCCGGCCGACGCCAGATTGACGCGCTCCAGCAGCTCAGCAGCGAGCTTCTTGAGCCCGCCGGGCGCCTCGACGCCCTTGAGCTTGAGCAGGTAGATGAGCATCGCCTGGCCGCTCATGTGGGGCGGAAAGCCGAAGTCCTGCGGCAGGTAGCCGAGTTGCCGCCAGATGGTCTGCGGATCGGCGAGCAGGTCCTCACCATTGAACGACACCTCGCCGGAGGTCGGCTCCAGTAGGCCGGCGACGATCCGCATGAGGGTCGTCTTGCCGGCGCCATTAGGGCCGAGCAGCCCGAACATGCCGGCCGGCACGTCGAGATTCACGCCCTGCAGTGCGGGTACCGGCCCCGGATAGACCTTCACCAGATTGCGGATCTTCAGCATGTCTTGGTCCTCATTCCTCGTTGTCTTCTTGATCGTCGGGGGCTCGATACTCGAGTAGGTCGGCGGGCTGGCACTCCAGCGCCTGGCAGATGGCTGACAGCGTGGAGAAGCGCACCGCTCGTGCCTTGCCGGTCTTCAAGATCGAGAGGTTCTGTGCCGTGATGCCGATGGTCTCGGCCAGGTCCTTCAGACGAACCTTGCGCCGAGCCAGCGCGACGTCCAGATTGACGATGATCGGCATGGATGGGTTCAGATGGTGAGGTCGGCGTCGACGGAGATATCGCAAGCGATGCTCATCACGTGACCGATCACGATGTTCGCCACACCGGCAAGTAGCAGCGACGGATCGAGCTTGAGCTCCCAGATCGACAAGCCCCACCCGAGCCGAGCTGCCACAATGCCGGTCGCCAAACTGAAGATCGGACCGAACACTCCCAACACGACCATCAGCTGACCGGCGCGGCGAATTCGCATGGCGTTGTCAGCCGTCAGGATCGTGCCGCGCTCGTACAGGGCGAGCAGCCGCTCGTACTGATACAGAATCGCTCCGACGACCGCGAGGCCGGGACAGACGAGTACGAGCAGCAGAATCACGTCCGGAGCCTCGACATCCTCGATCGGAACTCTGGTGCCGGTGAAGTCGACGTGCGCCGTACCGATGTCCAGCCCGAGCGCCAGGGCTACGGCCACCCCCAGCAATACGACCGCCAGTAGCCCGATCGCGCCCAGCAACGCCCATCGCAACCGGCGGCTCAGGGTAGTAATGCTCACGAGTCGCGGGTCTCCGTCGCTGCGGAACTCATCCAGTTGCATCTTCACGCCTCGCGCGGAGATGGCGCGGCACCGGCTGGCGACACGATCCCATCTCGACAGTCAGTGATTAGTTATCGATAAACAATAACTATCCATTGAACTTCAATAAGTCAAGCGAGGGTGACTGAGACGACTATCGAATTCTCTGGAACGCGACGTTGTTGTCCTCGACGCTCTCCTCGAGCTTGCCGTTCGGATCGACCACGACGAGCAGGAACTTGTCCGACACCGGCACAGTGGTCGCGCCGGAAAGCGTAACGACCTTGCGGCCGTACGCGCCCAGCTTTCCGGCTTTGGCTTTGCTGATCAGGACGTCGCGGCTCTTGTGGAAGACGCTGTCGGCGGACAGATACGCCGCCACTTCGACCTGCTTGCGAGCCCGGTGCGGGCTGGTGTTGATGACCTCCACCTCGACGGTCAGGTCGATCCGGCGCGCGCCAGACCGTGCCGCGGACTGCACGCTGCCGACCTGCGAGACGATCTCCGGCAGCATCGGCCCGACCGGCATCATGTCGCGCACCAGCGCAGCCGATGCCGTGCTGCGGGCGATGCCTTCGGCCAGAAGGATCACATCGATCGCTTCGATGTCCCCGGGAACGAGGTTCTGCAGCATCATCGTGAACGCGATCTGCGCCCCCGTCTCGCGTGAGTGCATGTAGGCAGTCCAGTTCAGGACGTTCGTACCGAAGCTGCCGCCCTTGCGCCCGTAGCGGCTGAAGACGGCAGAGAAGTTCGGTAGCTCCAGAACCGACTCGAGGTGCCGCCGTACGACCGCATCAACGTCGTCAGCCAACAGATCGCCGGAGAGCAACCGGGTCATCAAGTTCACATACGTTCGGCTCGTCGAGCGACTGAAATGCGACTGCGTCAGAGCCGTCACCTCTTCGTCACTGGTACCGAACACCGGGGCGCAGCCAGCAGGTGCCCGTTTCCAGGGAGGCGCGAAGCAGCGCACCTTGCGCAGCCGGTTCATGTACCGCTTCTTGTGCATGTCGTCGAAGACACTCGCGACCTCGTTGTGGTAGCCGCCCACGTCGTTGCCGCTGTAGTCGGCCAACATGCGCGGGCCAATGTCTTCCTCGTCCGGGTTCGCAACCCACGTGTTGAAGAAAGCATTTATGGGTCGAGGGCGATCGTGATGCCCGGCGGTGTTGACGTAGGTATCGACGACCTCCTGGATCGCAGCGTCACCGAGCTCGGAGATGAACCAGTCGGGAGCAGCGTTGTCGCTGAAGGCGATCATCTGGCGAGCGATCTGATCCGGCGTCACCTTGGACGGCCGACCCAGGTCCTCCCACGCCACCGCCAGCGCTCCCCCGTCAAGCGAGCTCCAGAAGCGCGCCCAAGTGTCACGCGGCATGAGCTTGTGGGGAATGATCGTGCTCCGAGCCGAGCGGTCGGACGAAGCGACGCGACCATTGGCGACGGCCTCCGCGTAGCCAATCAGTACCAGGGTCTTGAGGGTGGATGCAGTCGCCTGCAGACGGTCGGCGTTGAAATGACGCTCCCAGCCGTCACTGAGGTGGTTCACCGAAAGCGCGCACTTATCACTGTTGGACAGACAGAAGTCGATGGTCGCGGCAACCGTGCGACGCCCTGCCCCGGCTTTGGCAATCGTCGGAGCCGCCGCGACGACCTGTCCGCGGATCGGCAGGGTGACCGAGCGAGCGGCGGTCGGCAGCTGCGACGCACCGTCAGCGGATGCGCCGGCAACGCCGCATGTCAGCACCAGAGCAATCGCTGGAAGCGCCGAACTTCTCATGGTCGTTTTCCGCCACTGGGGGCGGCGCCAGCGCCCCTTCCGAGGGAGCCTCACCGCCGACATTCTCACATCACGCTCGCGCACAGGTATAGTCTCGTCAGAATCGGTTCGTTGTCACACCTTGAAACACGTTGGGTTCAACGCGCGGGCGGTGAACGTATGGGCCTGGACGTAACACGGCGGCAGCTATTCAAGGCGGGCGCGGCGGCAGTCGCGACCACCGCCTTCGGCTTCGATCTGCGCCCGGCGCACGCCGCTGTCCGCCAGCTAAAGATCGCGCGCACGACCCAGACCCACAGCGTATGTCCGTATTGTGCCGTCGGCTGCAGCGTCGTCATTCACACGCTCGGCGATGGGGCCGACAACGTCAAGCCGTCGGTGGTCCACGTCGAGGGTGATCCCGACAGCCCGATCAACCGCGGCACGCTCTGCCCCAAGGGGATCAGCCTGAAGGACTACGTCAACAACGATCGCCGGCTGGAGCGGCCGCTATACCGAGCCCCGGGGGCAACGGCGTTCGAGGACATCTCTTGGGAAGAGGCTCTCGACCGCATGGCCCGTCGCATCAAGGACACTCGCGACGCCGGGTTCGAGGAGCGCGACAGCCAGGGGCGTACGGTCAACCGCCTCACCAACCTGGCGCTCATCGGCGGCTGCACCGACACCAACGAGGTGAACTACCTGCTCGGCAAGCTGCGCTTCGGCCTCGGAATCCTGCCGTACGAGAACCAGGCACGTTTGTGACACGGCCCCACGGTGGCCAGTCTGGCCGCCACGTTCGGTCGCGGGGCAATGACCAACGGCTGGACGGACGTCGCCAACGCCGATGTGGTGCTCGTCATGGGGGGCAATCCGGCGGAGAACCATCCGGTGGGCTTCCGCTTCGTCATGCAGGCGAAGAAGGAGCGCAATGCCAAGCTGGTGTGTATCGATCCGCGCTTCAACCGCACGGCGGCGGTATCGGATGAGTACGTCGCCATCCGCGCCGGTAGCGACATCGCTTTTCTCGGCGGCCTGATCAACTACGCGCTGAGCAACGACCGCTACCATCGAGAGTACGTGGCCCAGCACACCAACGCCGCCTTCGTGATCGCTGACGGCTTCGGGTTCGAGGACGGTCACTTTTCCGGCTGGGACGAGGAAACCAGATCCTACGATAAGTCGACCTGGAGCTACGAGCTCGACGGTCGTGGCCACGCGCGGGTCGACCCGACGCTGCAGCACCCGCGCTGCGTCTTCCAGCTCATGGCGCATCACTACGAGCGCTACACGACCGACGTGGTGGCGTCGATCAGCGGCTGCAGCGCTGAGGCGTTCGAGCGCGCCGCCGAAGTGATCACCTCATCCGGTCGTGCCGGGCGCTCCGGTACGGTGCTCTATGCCCTCGGGTGGACCCAGCACAGTCACTCCGTCCAGCTAATCCACTGCGCCGCGATGCTGCAGCTGTTGCTGGGCAACGTCGGCATTCCAGGCGGCGGCGTAAACGCGCAGCGCGGCCACTCCAATATCCAGGGCGCCACCGACATGGGCGCCTGGAACATGCTACCCGGCTACCTGAAGGTCCCCCAGGCATCGCAGACATCACTGGCCGAGTACAACGCCGCCAACTCGCCGCGCGCGCTGCGACCGAACTCGATGAACTACTGGGGTAGCACGCCGCGCTTCATGACCAGCCTGCTGAAGGCGTACTACGGCGCCAACGCCCAGGCATCGAACGATTTCGGCTACGACTGGCTGCCGAAGATCGACGAGAGCGCCAACCACAGCTGGGGCCAGATCTTCGACCGCATGAACGAGGACGAGATGGAGGGCTTGATCTCGTTCGGCATGAACCCGGTGGCCAACGGGCCCAACACTCCGAAGATGATCGCCGCGCTCGGCAAGCTGAAGTGGATGATCGTGGTCGAGAATTTCGAGACCGAGACAGCAGCGTTCTGGAAGGCGCAGGATCTGGCCGGTGAGTACTACCCGGCCGCAAAGAGCCCCGAGGACATCGACACCGAGGTCTTCCTGCTGCCGGCCGGCTGTTTTGCCGAGAAGGATGGAACGTTCGTCAACTCGTCGCGCTG
Source organism: Acidobacteriota bacterium (assembly GCA_965248695.1). Lineage (GTDB taxonomy): Bacteria > Acidobacteriota > UBA890 > UBA890 > WLXD01 > DASCOT01. Next base: position 288,987 of record CBDFKD010000002.1, read on the forward strand.
GTTGCAGTGGAAGGACGCCGCCCTACCCCCGCCCGGCGACGCCAAGAACGACCAGGAGATCATCGCCAGATTGTTCCTGAAGCTCCGCGAGCTGTATCAGCAGGAGGGCGGTACCGCCCCGGAGCCACTGCTCAACATCGCCTGGAACTACGGCAACGCCGTATCGCCGTCGCTGACCGAGGTGGCCAAGGAGGTCAGCGGACGATCGATCGGCGATGCGCGACAGGTAGATGGCTTCGGTGAGCTGCGCGCCGACGGGTCGACGCTCTGTGGCAACTGGCTCTACTCCGGCTCGTTCACCGAGGCCGGCAACATGATGGACCGTCGGGGGCAGGAAGACCCGACCGGGTTGGGCTTGTTCGCCGACTACGCCTGGAGTTGGCCGGCCAACCGCCGGGTGCTCTACAACCGTGCCTCGGCCGATGCCGACGGTCGGCCGTGGGACGCCACCCGTGCGCCCATCCGCTGGGACGACGGCCGTTATCTGGGAGATGTCGCCGACTACGGGGCCAGCGCGCCGCCCGAGCAGTACGGTTCGTTCATCATGCTCGCCGAGGGTGTGGCGAAGCTGTTCGCGCCCGACTTCGTGGAGGGGCCGTTCCCGGAACACTACGAGCCGGTCGAGTCGCCGGTCGACAACCTCCTGCATCCGACGGTGAACAGCAATCCGATGGCGACGATCATGTCCGGCGAACTCGATCCTCTGGGCAGTGCCGAAGACTACCCCTACGTGGCGGTGACCTTCCGGTTGACGGAGCACTTCCACTACTGGACCAAGCACGTGTCCGCCACATCGCAGCTGCAGACGGAGTTTTTCGTCGAGGTCCCCGAGGAGCTGGCGCGTCAGAAGGACATCGCCAACGGCGATCTGGTCGCTGTAACCGCCGCGCGAGGCCGGGTGGAAGGGCCCGCAATGGTGACCAAGCGGCTGCGCGCGCTTCAGGTGAACGATCGACCGGTGTATCAGCTCGGCATACCCATCCACTGGGGCTTCGTAGGCCGAGTGCGTGGACCGCTGGTCAACAACCTGACCCCCTCGGTGCTCGACCCCAATTCCGGCACACCCGAATACAAAGGGTTCCTGGTGAACCTGGAGAAGCTCTGAGCTCATGACCGAGATCGTCGCCAAGCTGATCGACACCTCGACCTGCATCGGCTGCAAAGCCTGCGAGGCCGCCTGTCAGCAGTGGAACGACCAGGGCACCACGTACGGCACCTTCGACGGCACGTATCAGACGATGCCGGAAGTCCGCCACGACTTCTGGAACCTGATCAAGTTCAAGGAAATCGAGCACGAGGACAACACTCTCGACTGGATCTTCTCCAAGTACCAGTGCATGCACTGCGTCGAGCCCGGGTGCATGGATGTGTGCCCGGTTCCGGGAGCGATCTTCCGGCACGACAACGGCATCGTCGATTTCGACCACAACCTGTGCATCGGCTGCGGCTACTGCATCGCCGGCTGCCCGTTTGACATCCCGCGGTTGTCGCCGGTGACCCAGAAGGTCTACAAGTGCAACTTGTGCTCCGACCGCACCTCGGTCGGGCTCGAGCCGGCTTGCGTGAAAGCCTGCCCGACGAGCTGTCTGACCTTCGGCACCCGCGACGATCTGCTGCAGGTCGCGGAGAGCCGCGCCGAGGATCTTCGTGGTGCCGGTCATGACAACGCCGGCGTATACAACCCCATGGGCGTCGGCGGGACCAACGTGCTGTACGTCCTCAAGGATGCCGAGCGACCGCAGAGCTACGGTCTGCCGGCCGACCCGGCGGTGCACTGGACCGTAAAGCTCTGGAAGGGGCCAGTGAAGTGGTTCGGCAACCTGGTCTTCTTCGGCGGACTCCTCGGGGTGCTGTTGCACTACGTTCGCGTCGGGCCCCTGGGTGAAGAGCACGGGGGTGAGGCGTGAGCGCACCGCTCGACGAAGGGCGTATCGAACGGTTCTCGGCCCGCGAGCGCACGATCCACTGGCTGGTGGCACTCAGCTTCGTGTACGTCGCGCTGACCGGATTGTCGCTGTGGAGTCACAAGTTGTTGTGGCTGTCGACGCTGTTCGGCGGTGGCGAGACCATCCGCTGGGGACACCCCTGGGGCGGCGTGGTGTTCGCCGCCATCCTCGGGGCGTTGTTCGTCAAGTGGGCACGCCAGATGCGGGTCGACTCCGACGATCGTCGTTGGCTCCGTCAGTCGCATCGGTACGCGGTCAACGACGCTACCGGGTTGCCGGAAGCCGGGCGCTTCAACGCCGGGCAGAAGATGTTGTTCTGGGCTCAGGCGGTGGCCACTGTGGCGCTGCTCGCCAGCGGCCTGGTGATGTGGTTCCCCGGCACCGCGCCACGTGACCTCACGTTCGCCGCCCTGCTCATCCATCCACTCGCGGCAGTGATCTCCATCGGCGGCATCATCGTCCACATCTACATGGCGGTGGCGGCGATCCCGGGGTCGCTCCGGGCGATGACACGCGGCTGGGTGAGCCCCGCATGGGCCGCGTCGCACCACGCCAAGTGGTACGCCAAGATCTCCGGCCGCTGAGCGTCCTGCGCCGTACGGAGCGCCGTTGCCGCCGGATGAAGTTCCGCTGACCGCGCCGCTGCCGGCTCAGCCGGATTTCGGCTCGCTCTGCGCGCGCCGTGAAGCCCGCGCGCGGGAGCTTGCCGAACGTCACCCGGCAACGCGCCAGGCGCTGGAGTTCTACGCCGAGATCGCTACGTTCCAGGCGCGCGTCTCGACCGAGTCGCCGCTGGACTCGCGCGCCGACCTCGTAGACCTCGTCCTCCGGATCGCGCCCGATCCACTCGCGGCAGCCGCGCGAGATCTCGATCCCGCCGCCGGCGAGCTTGCGCTCAGAGCCTATCGGGGCGGCGTCGACACGGAATCGCCACAGAGCTTCTTCGCCCGCGTCCTGCTGGGGCCGGCAGCGGCTGCCGGCACGCTCGACCTGGCGGAGATCGCCGATTCGCCGCGCGACCGGAACGGCAGTGCTTCTGGCGGCTCTAGTGACACCTGTCCACGGTGCGGCCACGCGCCGCAGGCCTGCTGTTCGCGAACCAGTGGCGATGGCACGGCCCTGAGCCTCTCGTGCTCCCTCTGTCTGGCGGAATGGGACTTTCCTCGCGCACGGTGCGCTGCCTGCGGCGGTGACGATGACTCCCAGCTAGCATGGTACGGAACCGACGATCTGCCGCAACTTCAAGTCCGCGCTTGCGAGAGCTGCAATCGGTACCTGCATACCGTCAGCATGGTCGCCGACCCGCGTGCGATACCCGACGTCGACGAGATCGCCGCGTTGCCGCTGGATGTTTGGGCCAGCGAGCGCGGCTACCGCAAGCAGCGGCCGAACCTCGTGGGCCTCTGAGGATCGCGATTCGGCTCCTCAGAAGCCGAATTCGCGCTGCACCGGCGAGTCGGCGCGCTCCAAGCCGGCCGAAGTGAGCACGAAGCGATCGAAGTACTGCCGCGCGATCATCGCCTCGGCATCTGCTGCCCGTAGCGTCGCCAGGTAGAAGTCCTGCGGCGTGAGCGGGGCCGCCAGACCCGCGTCGACGATCGGACGGCCACCGTCCTGACCTGACCCCCGAAAACGGATCCGGATGTAATCTCACGATCTGGGTCAAGAACGGGAGGTCAGAATGCCGAGTAAGAGGCACAGCGCCGAGCAGATCGTACGCAAGCTCCGGGAGGCTGAGGTGGAGCTGGCTCGAGGGGCGACGGTCAAGGATGCCTGCCGCAAGCTAGCAATCACCGAGCACACCTACTACCGGTGGCGGCGAGAGTACGGCGGACTGAAGCTCAACCAGGCCAGAAAGCTCAAGCAACTGGAGAAGGAGAATGCCCGGCTCAAGAGGCTGGTGGCGGAAAAGGAACTCGACCTGTCGATCCTGAAGGAAGTGGCGGAGGGAAACTTCTGAGCCCAGCTCGGCGGCGAGAGGCGGTGGCACATGTACGGGGGCGGCTGGGCGTCTCGGAGAGGCGGGCGTGTCGGGTACTGAAACAACCACGCACGACACACCGGTACGTGCCAAGAGAGCCGCAACAGGAGCAGATTTTGACGGAGCGGATCGTGGATTTAGCCCGACAGTACGGGCGCTACGGATATCGGAGGGTGACAGCGTTGCTGCGCATGGAGGGCTGGTCCGTGAACCACAAACGAGTGCAGCGTATCTGGCGGCGCGAAGGGCTGAAAGTACCGAGAAAACAGCCCAAACGAGCACGGCTGTGGCTGAGCGATGGCTCCTGCATCCGGCTGCGCCCACAGCACCGGGATCATGTCTGGGCGTATGACTTCCTGCACCACCGGACGCACGACGGTCGGGCTATGAGGCTGCTGACGATCGTCGATGAGTACACACGAGAAAGCCTGGCGATCCATGTAGCACGGAAGCTCAACTCTGAGGACGTGCTGGAGCAGCTCGGGAGGTTGTTCGTACACCGGGGCATACCTGAGCACATCCGGTCGGATAACGGACCAGAGTTCACCGCCGAGGCGGTTCGCGACTGGCTGGGCCGGTTGGGCGTGGGGACGCTGTTCATCGAGCCGGGCTCGCCGTGGGAGAACGGTTACGTGGAGAGCTTCAACGGCAAGCTACGCGACGAGCTGCTGGATGGAGAGATCTTCTACACGCTCAAGGAGGCAAAGGTTCTGATCGAGAGATGGCGTCAGCACTACAACCGCATGCGACCGCACAGCTCGCTGAGCTATCGGCCGCCCGCACCCGAAGCGACGTTGTTGAAGCCGGCTGCGCTCCGCTTCGCCGGCCTCAACAACCTCTTGTCAGCACCGAGTTACTGAGATAAGACATGGTACTAACCGCGGGGTCAGGTCACTGCGTGCGCCCTCCGCCCGGACTCTTGCACTCGGATGATTGCCCACCGCGGTGTGGTCTGAAATCAGGATGTAGCTGCTCGACGCCTCATCGGGCTTGTAGATCGTAGTGCCGGTCGGAAAGACAGTCTGGGCGACAGCCTGGTGCGCCAGTGCAGCTACCGTCAGCACACCGGCCGAGATTGAAAGGGCGTGTTTCATGACGGTCATCGTTCTCTCCCTGGATGAAGGACTGCTGAACGTCCTCTTGGCCCCGGCACACAGTTTTCTCGGCGGCCATAGAGCGTACCGTCAGGCACGGCAGAGTTATTTGCAAATGTTGTGGATCGGTGGATTTGTTCAGGCGGCGTCTTCGCTAGCGATCAGGTGAACTCCATCGACGAATGTGGCGCCCTCGAGTACGAGGGCAGTGAGGTGAGGAGCGTTGATGCGGCGCCATCGTTGCTGTGCCATCTCCAGGAGCTTGAATGCCATCGTCAGCGCCTTGGTGCGTGAGCCGGCGCCCTTGGTGACGCGTTGTCTCAGGCGTACGGTGGCGAACGCCGACTCGATCGGGTTGGCCGTGCGCAGATGAACCCAGTGGTCGGCGGGGAAGTCGTAGAACGTCAGCAGCTTGTCGGAGTCGCGTTGCAACGACGCCACGGCCTTGGAGTACTTGGCGCCGTAGTCGGCTGCGAACCGCGCCATGCCCTCCTGAGCATCCTCGCGCGTTGGCGCACCGATGATCTCGTGCAGCGCGCGCTTGGCTTTGGCCTGCAGCCGCCTCGGTAGCTTGTCGAGCACGTTGCCAAGCCGATGCACCCAGCATCGTTGCTCTCGAGTCTGGGGCCATACATCCCGCACCGCCGCCCAGAACCCCAGCGCCCCATCACCCACTGCCACGAGCGGCGCCCGCATGCCTCGACGCTTCAGCTCCCGGAGCACGAACGCCCAGCTCTCGGTGCTCTCTCGATACCCGTCCTCGACCGCGATGAGCTCCTTGGTTCCGTCCGGCAAAACGCCCAGGATCACCAGCGTGCACAGCCGATCATCCTCGAGTCGAATGTTGAAGTGCACACCGTCCGCCCACACGTATACGTACTGCTTGGTGGACAGATCCAGCTTCCGGAATGCCTCGTACTCCGTGCTCCAGGCGTTCGTCAGCCGGCAGATCGCCGATGCCGACAGCCCGCTGGCTTCCTGTCCCAGTAAGATCGGCAGCGCCTCCTTGAAGTCGCCCGTCGACAGGCCCCGCAGGTACAGCACCGGCAGCACCTCCGCCACCTTCGGCGAGCGCCGCATGTAGGGCGGCAGGATCCGACTGCTGAACCGCTGCCTCAGTCCCTGCTCGTCGAGCCGCTTGTCGTTGACCCGTGGCGCGGCTACTTGCACCGTCCCGCACCCCAACGTGATCTTGCGTGCGCGAGCCCGACCGTTGCGTACCACTTGCCGACGGCCGGCTTCATCCAGTTGCCCGGCGTGGCTCTGGATATACTCCTGAACCTCCCACTCCAGTGCTGTTGCCAGCATCTGCAGCGCGCCCTGCCGGGCGAGCTCATCGACGTCCAGTGTCAGCTGTCCTTCCTCCGCGTCCGATCCACCGATAATCTTGAGCACGAGTGGCGTCTCCTTCCCGGCCTCCACAGCCGGCTGCTGGTTGTTGATGATCCCAGCGAAGGTTACGCCGCCTTTCTTTTTCCTCCCATCCACAACTTCCGGTTATATCTCCGCAAGCACCTGGTGCTGCTATCGACGGGTTTCACTGATCTCATGCTAGAAGGCATGGACCTTGATAGTCAGGCGGCATTTTCGGAGGTCAGGTTGAGGGGCGGCGTGCCCCCAAGCTACATGGATCCCGCATACGAGAGCGGATCGCCCGAGGTACGCGCTGCGATCGGAACGGCGGTGCAGAAGCTGTTGGAAGCCGACGGTGTGATCCATGCGCTGGATCCGCGTGGGCTGCTTGCCCCGGGTGGCGACGCGAGTGAAATGGCCCCTGCCAATAGTCGTGGGCCCCGGGCTGGGGGCGATGGTCGGGAGGCACTCTACTATCTGGCCTCCGAAACCGGAGGCCAGGCCCATTGGAACCTCAACGACTTGACACCTGCGTTCGCCCAGGTGGAAGAGGCCACGGCCCACTACTACGTGGTGGCGTATCGCAAACAGCCCACCGATCCGAACACCGTCAGCATCCATGTCCAGGTGCAGCACCCGGACATGGAGGTGGTCTCAGCGCCTCGACGGCTCACCACGCCACGGGACTACCAGGACATGAGCGAGGCGCAACAACAGCTGCTTCTGGCCGAAGCCATGACGCACGACACCGACGTGGTGGCCATGGCCTTGGACGCCAAGACGGTGAGCTTTCCGGCGCCCTTGGACTCCACACCTTCCGTCGCCGTGTTGCTTCAAGTTGCGGGAAGAGATCTGGAGCGGGTAGCGGCACAACGGGGCGATGACAAAGTGGAGCTTGAGATCGCTTGTTTGGCCCTCGGTCCGGATCACACGGTATTGGATTACGCTCGACGCCGAGTCGGTATTGATGTGGCCCGGATGCGGGCCGCGGGACCGATGCAAGCCCAGTCGTTTCGCCACACGGAGTTTGTCGATGTGCCCGTGGGCGAGGGTCGGGTGCGGATCTTGGTGCGGGACTCCGAGGTGGGCGACCTCACTGCCACCACGCGGCAATACGACGCGGTGACACTGCCACAGGGCCTGTTCCTGGCGCAGCCGATCGTGGTGGATGCCTACCGGCTACCGCCGATACGCGGCGACTCCGAGGGGTTCGATCCGCTGCTGCTGAAGGGACAACGCCTCGTGCCGTCGCCGGTGCCGAGTGTTGTTCCGGGTGGAGGGATCGAGGTTCTGGTTGTCCTTTACAACGTCTCATCGGACTCCACGCCCGCGCAGCTGGTGGCGGCCACGACGGTGCAGTTACAGGATGCTGCGGGGAGCGTGCACGTGCTGCCGAACCTTCAACTAAAAGCCTCCCAGGTCATTGAAGATGCCAACGCCGTGCAGTTGCTGTTGGGCGCCTCGGTACCGTCGTACACGACCCTAGGCCAGGCTCAGCTTACGGTTCGGGTTGCTGACCATCTTGGGGGGCGAGCGGTACAGGAGGCTACGCAGCTCGTTGTCACTGCGCGCTGAGGCACCGAGCGCATGGCTAAGCTCGAAGGCTCCGTCACTGGCTTCATGCGCGCCAACCAGCCCACGTAGGGACGCATCCGGCAGCAGTAGCACCATCTCACCGCCTCGGCACCGGGTTGGTCAGGCGCAGCTCCGAAGCCCCATGGTCACGCCCGTTGATGCAGGGTGACCACCTACCAGGTGATCGCAATGCGAAACGCGAAAAGGAGTGGACTATAATTACGAAAACCCGGCCATGTGCGTGACCGGGCTTTCAGAAGAATCAGATTTGTGTACCAGCGATTCGCGGGGGCTAGTCGCTGTCGGGCGTGGGCCGCCCGAAGTGTGTCTACGGTACCGCTTCGGCCCACTCCCGCGCAAGCACTCGCCCCAGGAAGCAGTGCGCCTGAAGAGATAACAGCTGAGGGGTCGCCATCTTGTTCCTCACGCCCGACGACAACCAAATACCCGGTCGGGGAAGGAGGTGAGAGCTATGGCTAAATGTCCACCGAAAAAGCGCGTAAAGCGCATCGTTCGACCAGGCAAAAAGCCAGGACCAAAGCCGGTGCGTGTCAAGCCGCACCGGCGGTCCCCACCGTGCAAGTAGACGGCTAGGTTGACCTGCTGAAGCCCCTGGCGGCCCCTCAGCTGTTATCTCTTCAAAGTTCCAATGATAACAAAATTACCTGATTGTGGAGACCTCCCGTCAACCCATGCGTTTCCTGGTAATCGAGTAGTCACCGCCTCGGCACCGGGTTCGTCAGGTACAGCTCCGAGGCCCATGGCCACGCCCGACGATGTAGAGGCCCCTACCAGGTAACGGCGATCCCTACCGCCACACCCGGCTCCCAGCCGCCCCCGGGGCTCCGCACACCACCCCCGAGCGTCGCTTTCCATGTCGTCGAAATCGAACCTTCAGCCTTGTCGGCGTAATCTTGTTCGTTGCTCATGCTTCGGCCCTGTGCATTCCGAGGGGCGGCGGGCGTGGCTTCCTTATAGGGCTGACAGACGGCGTCCCCATCCGTCTGTTAGAGCCGTTGAAGTAATGATGTCCCGTACCTTCACAAGCGTGTCTCGGCTGTGCGCGTAGGAGATCGCGCCTCGGTATTGCAGTTGGCCTGCGACAATTCCGGGGTGGACATTGTTCATCTTTGCGAATCCCCGAATCTTCTCTTTGTAGAAGAACGGAGTAGTCTCGCTGATGAAGCTCGATAGCTTCTTCTGGTCCACGAGAAACGCCGCTGCGAACGCATCTACTTTTTGTTCGGCATCACTGATCGCCTGGGTTCCTGCTCGTGCTTGAGCCGAGGCAAGAAGGTCTACGTCAATCTGCATTGTGCGGTCTAACAGGCCGTCGCGATTCATGACGTGACCTAACTCGTGCACTAATCCGAACCAGAACGAGTCGATCCGGTCGAAGCGCATCGAGATAGCGACGACGGGCGAGTGGCGATCCAGCCACAGGCAGGCACCGTCAATCTTCGTGCCTTGAAGATGCTCAATCACAACTAATCTGACCCCGCCCTCAGCAAGGATCGCCGGCACGCGTCGAATCTCATCTTCCACATGGAAACATTGGCGAAGTTCCTCAAGACAGCGCGCGAACCGTGTTTCCGTGAACCTTCGCGCCTGTAATGTGTGCGCCAACTGCCGGGCGCGATACAGCCAAGCGTTTTGCGCGGGCGTTGTTTCTGTATAGATCGTTCCTTTTCGCGCGGCGTGTGGAAGGCGGCGCGGGTTGTCCTCGATCTTCTGGATTTCGAAGAAGCTAAGGATCTGTTCCTCAAGCACATCTACGCTTTCGGTGGCCTGAAGCCAGCCGCGCCGGATCATCTCCGCGACCGGCGCCTTCTCATAGAGCTTCGCTTTGCGCCGAACGTCATCCGTCCCCGACACCTCGGTCTTCCAAAGCTGGTAGATGCTCCCAAGGCTCAGCCAAAACTCAGGTCCGGTATCAAAGGCTTCGCCGAACACAACCGCAGTTTCGGTGGAAACGCCACGCTTCCCGTTGATGACCTCGTTTATCAATGTGAGTGGCCTCCCAGTGATCTCTGCGAAGTCTCTTTGGCTCCATCCCCGAGCCTCTAGCTCGTCGCGGACAAACTCTCCAGGCGGAAATGCCTCAGCTAGCTTGTTCTTCATCACGCGACCTCACTTTCAGTGGTAGTCCTCGATGCCTTTGATGAGCACTCGTTTTTCTTTTCCCTTGCCTCGAATCTCAAGAATCAGTCTGAACTGCTTGTTGAGCATCATGGAACGCTCGTGACTGCGGTTGCCCTTCAGCTTCTCGAAATGCAGTCCTTTCTGCTTGTAGAACACGCGCTCATCGGGCGCCGCCAGGATCGATTGCAACCGCTTGCGAAACGCTTTGATCACGGCGCGTGAGTAGCCGCCTGTAAAGCTGGCGTCCTCCGCCAGGCGTTCCGCGTCCCTGGTCGCGAACTCAACGTCCATTCGCCAAGGGTAGCGCGAATCGGGCACGAGTTCAATATCAGAATTCCACGTGTTACGTGAAAGCGTTGAATTCTGGTAAACTGCGTCGAACCTTACCCTGCTAGGCCGCAACGTAGATGATCAACCTTCAGGTCGCCGTCTCTTCTTCGCCACGCGCCGCGGCCGTTCCTGCGCATAGAAGAGCCGTTATCGACAAACATCAATCTCTAGTCGTTCAGCCTCTTCCAAGAAAGCCGTTTCCTCTCGATCGAAGCGCTTCTGTAGGCTCTCTCTGACAACTCCAAGAGACGGAGATTGAGGGTCGTCGGCCAAGGCGTGTTCAAGTTGCGCCATAGCCTCCAACGTGCGCTGCACGTCTTCCTGTAGATCCAAGAGTCGAGACATCTATACGAACTGGATCTTATGCGCAGGTTGCGCAGTCATTGTCTAGTCCCGTCTTGGCCAGCGCACGAAGGCCGGGATTCGGCCAGCTTCCTCATATTCCCGAATAGCAGCGAGCCTCATCCGCTCCCGGATCCACGTGGATAGCCCAATTCCTGCCATCTCAGCCGCTTCCTTGAAAGCCTGCTTCTCGACGGCGGAAAGGCGAATATGCACCAATTCGTCCCTGGGTAACTGAGTTTTCGGCCTTCCCTTGACCATGCTCAATATTGTACACACAATAAATACACAAACCAACAGAATTGCCTCGACTGTGTATTTATTGTATGTACAGATCTAAAAACCGACGACCTTCTGGGCCATGCTGTCACGCAAACGATGGCAAAATAAACTCTCTCTAGGGCTGATCTTCGGCCTTGGAGTAGCGCTTGGGCGCGCCCGAAAGCTCCAGCAAGGCGTTGATCGCCGTCTTGAGGCCCCTGGCCTGTTGCTCTAATCCAGCGAGCTTGGGATCCGGCCCGAGTCCTGTGGAAATAAAGATGGCGTAACCTCCGAGTAGGAAAAACACAAAGCCGCCACGAGCGGCAGGAGGCTACGCCGTGAAGCAGGTTAGCACGGAGGGAACCGGGCTCGTCGAGTTCCGGCAGGACGTACAGGCGCTGTTGCGCACCAGGATCCGCGAGGCGATCCAGATGACGCTTGACGAGGAGCTCACCGAGGCGCTGGGTTGCGACCGATACGAGCGCAACGGGCAGCGGCGAGGCTACCGCAACGGCAGCCAAAGGCGTCGGGTGACGACAGCCCAAGGGCTCCAGGAGCTGGACATACCGCGGGGGCGCATCGTGGGGCAAGACGGCAGCACCCGAGAGTTCCGCAGCGCGATCCTGCCACGGTACGCACGGCGAGCCCGGCAGGTGGACGAGGCGATCCTGGGAGCATACCTGGCGGGAGCCAACACCCGGCGGATCCGCAAGGCGCTCTCTCCGCTGCTGGGCAAGGCGCACCTGACCAAGAGCACGATCTCCAGGGTGGTGGGGCGCCTGAAGGCGTACTTCGAGCGCTGGAGACAGCGAGATGTGTCAGGCGAGCGGTACTGGATCCTGTATTTGGACGGGTTCCATCTGAAGGTCAGGCTGGCGAGGCGGGTCGTGTCGGCGCCGGTACTGGCGGTGCTCGGGGTCCAGCCCGACGGCCAGAAGGTGTTGGTAGCGTTGCAGTTGGCGGTCTCGGAGGCAGCGGTGCACTGGCAAGGACTGATCGAGTCGCTGGTGAGACGAGGGCTGCAGGCGCCGGAGGTGCTGATCGCCGACGGCCACAAGGGCCTGGCCAAGGCGATCGAGGTATGGCCCGATGTGTCGGTGCAGCGGTGCACACAACACAAGTGGAGCAACTTACGCGACCACTGCCCGGTTCATGCACGTGCGGAGATGAAGCGGGACTGGGATGCGATCGTCCGGGCCGATGACGGCAACCAGGCCAGAGCCGCCTACGCCGCCTTCGTACGCAAGTGGTCGACCCTCGTGCCCGCCGTGGCCCGGAGCCTGCAGGAGGCCGGCTTGAACCTGCTGACTTTCTACCAGTTCCCGAAGCCGATGTGGAAGACGCTGCGCACCACCAACGCCCTCGAGAACCTGAACCGGGAGTTCCGTCGTCGTACCAAGACGCAGGGCTCGTTCTCGACCGAGGCCGCTGGGGTGACGTTGCTGTGGAGCCTGGTCGCCTTCGGCCAGATCCGCATGCGACGCATCGATGGCCACCGGTTCTTGGCTCAGCTCACGTGCGGCCCCGACAAACAGGCCGCCTAACCGATAGGATCATCCGTCGTCGCGGAGGAGACGCTCATCCAATTTCCACGACATTCGGGGCACATCCCGAGCTTGTCTTCCAAGCTCTCAATGCTGGCTCGGTGTTCGTCCGCCATAGCCGTTTCTCCAGTTCGAGACTTGACGGCCCAACGCGGTGGCAACTACGCTAGACAAAGCTAACGCTGTCGGCCCCGAGGGGGTCGATCACGCAGTCGAACTCGCTGGTACGAGTCGGCTGCCGGTCCAAAAAGCTACCTAATAGAGATGTGCTCAGGATCCATTGCAACTCAGGGTGCCGATCCGGGCTGCCCGCGTTGCGGTAGCACCGCCGTATACAAGATGAAAGACAGTCCGCGGGACTCGCTAAACTGCTTTTAGAAGTTGCTATAAAACCTCACGTTCCAGCGATGGACCGTGGGCGAAGGCCCCGCCGCTTGCGGCGGGGTTCTTTCTTTTTGGGGAGGCTCCGATGGCAGCAACGCAACGAGGGATGGTCTTCGTTGACAGTTCGAATCTCTATTACGGCCTCAAGCGCATCGGCTTCAAGATGTACCACCTTGATTTCGTGAAGTTCGCCGATCAACTCCTTCTCGGACGGCGCGCTACAACGTGGCTTGCGATCCGCATCTTTCCTCTATCGCTCGTCACTGTGACGTTTGCCAGTCTTGAGAATCTACGATGCCTCCAAGTATTTCTTACCTCGCCGACGAAAAGTCGGATAGCAACTCTTGGTCGGTTGAACAAATGCTGGCTAGCGCCCTCTCCGATATCCAGAAGGGAGAGCGGGCTGCTACAAAAGCTATCGTCCTGTTTCTAGACGATAGCGATGAACAGTACAACGTAGGGTTTAATCAATCGGGATTCCGCATGTCTGAGGCGATCGCCCTGATCGAAGTTGCCAAGATTACATTCCTGCGAGAAATGGGCCACCTGGAATAATACGGAACCGCCTCACCGCCTCGGCACCGAATTGGTCAGGCACAGTTCTGAGGCCCCATGGTTGCGCTCGACGATGTAGGTGGTCTAGTCCAGCCGCAAGACTTCTGCTGGGCTCGTATTGAGCGCGCGTATTGTTGGGACCATCACAGCCATTGCGCCGACCAACAGTAGAATCAACCCAGTATTGATCAGAACCATCGGATCTGCGGGCGATGTCTCAAAAAGAACGCTCCGCAGCCAGCGGCTCGCAACCAGGATAAGCACACCACCCGCAATTAGCCCAACCGCCACCGATGCAAGGGTGTCACCGACCGATAGCCTGATTAGTTTCCACCGCGGCGCACCGATGGCCCGTCGGATGCGCATTCAGCTGGGGCTTAAAGCTGCGGCTGTTCGACTCCAATCCAGTCCAAGGCCTCGTGCCACCGGCACCGCCAAGCGATCGCCGGTCGCTAACCGACCAGGAGCGCCACAGGGTGCTCCATGAAGCACGCTACCGTGACGTGTGGTTCACGTACTTGCTCACCGGGCTTCGGGCTTCCGAGCTCGCCGAGCTGCCGACCGACAGCGTGAAGCTCGACACTCCGGCTCCGCATCTGGTCGTCGTGGGCAAGGGGTCCAAGGAGCGCATCGTGCCAATCCACGGGCACGATGCGGTGTCACACTTTCGGAAGCTCGTGGCCGACGCGAGGGTGCGGCGCGATTCCCGGTTGATGCCGTGGAGGACGCGAAGGGTGCAGGGGCTTTGGCAGCAGGATCGAGAACGTCTGGGCTTGCCCGAGGACATTACGATCCACACGTTCCGGCACACGTACGGGACGTTCATGGCGTACCGAGACCTCGTGGGAACGCAGCGTGCGATGGGGCACTCGGACATCAAGACGACGATGCTGTACGTGCACGATGACGACCGCCTGATCCGGGAATCGTCGGTGCAATGGGGAGCTGTTTTGCATGGCGATGAAGCCCGGAATGGTACAAAATCGGTACCACATTCGAAAAATCCCAAGTAGAACAAGTGTTCCCGGTGTTCTGCATAAACACCGTCAGATCCTCCCGACCCTCTACTGTCAGCACGAAGCTGATGGCGCCGCCGTGCGGCGTGCGGAGACTCTGTTCCGGGTCCGGCGGCTCGGTGAGCTCGGCGTGTGGCCCCGGACCACGCTCGACAGGCCACCAGTGACCGTTGCGTACGACGCGAATGCTGACATCGTCATACTCGAGCAGGTCGCCGTCGCCGACTACTGTGCAACGCTCTGGCCGCAGCCCCTGAGCCTGGGCCACGAAGCACGTGGTGGGTGTGCCCACCGCCTGCGCGCCGGTGAACAGCGCCGTTGCGCCGAGATCGGAGATATGGTCGAAATGCGCGTGGCCGATGAGGATGGCGTCCACCTGCTCGGCCCCCGCCGCCTGCAGCACTCGCTGGATCTGCGGCATGCCATCGATATGCGGCTCGCCGCCGAAAGCAGGTCGGCTGTAGTACGCGTCGAACAGCAGCGTCGTGCTTCCGACGCGCACCAGCCAATTCGACACTCCGAGCCAGACCATCTCGACGGATTCGACCGTCGACGTCTCCCGCGCAGGATCCGCCCCGGAACCCGACCCCGACGAGCTCGAGCAGGCGATTCCACTCGACGCCACCAGCAGCAGCGCCATCATGAGACAGACCGGGTGGCGGTATCGCGACCGCCCCGCCCGTCGGCGACGCGCTACATAGGTGATCGGTGATCTCGGCATGATTGCCTCCATCGGTTGAAGCACAGCAGGGGAAGCGTTTTGACGATCACGCCAGCTAACGCTAGAGCACCAAGCGTTCCGCGTGCGGCCGGCCACAGTGAATGTTGGCGAGCTCTGCACCGTAGCCACCGACGTTCAGCAGCGCCAGGATGTCGCCCTCACGAACCTCCGGCAGCTCCGCCTGGTCGGCGAACACGTCGCGCGCCTCGTTGATGTGTCCAGCCACGGTATAGCTCCCGGTCGGCTTGGCGTCGGCGGCCCGGCAGACCACGATCTCCTGCGGCTCGCGGTACAGGTAGGGAATGCCACATGCGTTATAGCCGCCGTCCAGGCCGACAAACTTGTTGCCGCGGCGCTCGTCGATGCCGACCACCTCGACCAGAAAGATGCCGGCGTCGCGGGCCAGAAAATCGCCCGGCTCGCACATGATCGGGACGCCGAGTGGCCCGAAGCTCGCCTCGATCAAGGCCGCGTAGGCATCGAGATCGACCGGGTCTGCAGACGCCAGCAGCGGCACGCCGATGCCGCCGCCGACGTTGATGTAGTCGAGATCCTGAAGCCGTGCGGCAATCTCACCGACCACGATTACCGCCTGGCTGAAGTCTTCGATGCCGTACTGTAGCCAGCCCGATCCGATATGAAAGTGCAGCCCCCGCACCTGTAACTGGTACTCGGACGCGAGCGCCAGCGCCTCGTCCACCTGCTCCGGGTAGATGCCGAACTTCGACGGCCAGCTGCCTTCCGCTGTGGTGCGCGTCGAGTACGTCCCCACGCCGGGGTTGAGTCGCAGCCCGATGGTCCTTCCCGGGGCACGCTCGCCGACGTGGCGGATGGTGCTCATCGAGTCGAGGTTGAAGATCACCGGCTGCGCCAGAATCCGCTCGAGGTCACGCTGGCTGAGGTTGGTTCCGGTGTAGGAGATCTGCTGCGCACGCCAGCCGGCACCCAGCGCCATGTCCATCTCGCTCGGCGAGCACACGTCCACGCCGACGCCGGTGCCGTGCATCCGGGAAACGATATCGGGGTGGCGATTGCACTTCAGAGCGTAGAGCAGGTGATGGCGCACGCCGGCATTCTCGAGGGCACGCTGCAGGCGCCCGAGGTTAGCCACCATGCGAGCGCTGTCGTAGACATATAGCGGCGTGCCGTTGGCACGCGCCAGCTCCTCGACGTCGCGACCCGCGATCGTCATCCGACCGTCACGCACCTCGAGCCCGTCACGATTCCACCATGGTGTCGTCATGGTCGGAAGCTCGCAGACGGACGTCGTCCGTGCAACCACGACCCCGACGGGCTACGATGAAGAAGTCCCCTGTCGCCCCGCCGGCACGCTACTCCCCGGAGTCGCGCGCGGCGTCGCGCCGCTTTCGCGCCTCCGCTGAAACGGAGAGATCTGGCATGCGAAAGCTCCTCTTGGCGGTCTCGGTGCTCGTGGTTTTCGTCGGTGCCGCTTCGGCCGGCGCCCAGAGTGGGGTCCGGAGAACGATCCGCGACGGCGATGTGTTCTCCTATCAGCCCATCGGCTTCGGCTTCATGCGTTGGCAGGTCGCGTGGACCAAGAACGCCGACTTCGACATCCTCATCGAGGGCATTACCAACGGGGAGATCTTCAGCGTCTGCGCCGGACAGTCATTCGACACCGCCTTCGAGCTTTGTGAGCACGGGCTGGGCGCCGACTCCTACCTGATGACCATCTTCTCGGTCGACGGTGCCACGTCTGCCAAGGGGTCTTTGATGATCCAGGAGTCCGTGCCGGAGGACAACTTCCGCGGCGCTCGACGTCGAAGCCAGGGCAAGCGCGAGGGCCTCAACTACCTCGGAAATATCCACGACGACACCTCCGACCGGCTGCTGATCGAGGCTCGCAGCAGGTCGGAGGCGCGCCGCAACACCAAGGCTCGACGGGACCGCTAGCAGGCCGTCGTGGAAGTGTGGCGGGCCTGGTTGCGCGCGGATGCTGCGTCGTTCGTCGTCAACGATGGGGTAACCATCGCCTCCTCCTCTCTCCTTGCCTCCACATCGCAAGACCCTGTCGCCAGACCCGCCATACTTTCACGACGGCCTGCTAACCGGCTTCAACAATTCGGCCAGCGCCCCAAGGCGTTCGCCCCACCCGGCACGCGCCGCGTCCGCAGCCGACTTACTGGTCAGCTTGCTGTGCTGAACCGCAACCTGGCTCTTGGAATCACCCTTGGCCGTGAAGTACGCGTTGACCTGGGTGCCGTCGCCCAGGACATGCGTAGCGACTTGTTGCGCGTCGAGGTTCGAATCTCGAGCGCGTCATTGTCTAGCCACCGCTGCCGCCGACGCTTCTCGCTGAACGCCCGGTAGAGCGTCTCGATCGGAACGCCGACGGTCTTGCTCTTGTTGACGTCGTAGCCACCGCCGCGACGCTGGCCGGGGTCCCGGAGCCCGCGGAGGCGCTCATACCCGACCGTCACCATCTGCGCCCACCAGCCCGACACCTCGAAGTTGTCGTGCACGTACTGCGCGATCTCACGATGCGGCATGGAGACAGCCTGGGCCCGATCGAGTACCTGGACCCATTGCTTCCACGTCTTGCCGGTCTTGGCGGCGACGGCATCGTCGCTCATCCCGGCGAGCGCTGCAGGATCTGCTGGTAGCGGTGGCAGCTTGCCGACCAGCTGGGCGCGGGCGGCGGTATAGGACTCGCCGGTCTTGTCTATGCGCCCACGAATGAGGCGCTTGAGGTCCCTTTGTTTCGGCATCACGAACATCCTTCGGTCAAGCCGCAACGGCTCGCCCTCCAGCGACGGCGCCGTGCGGCGACGCAAAGGCTGTCGATGCCGATCCGGGAGTGTGCCCCCCTTTGCCTCGCAAGGACCCTTGCTGGAGCAGGGTCGTCGAGGTTCGGCGTGGACCGACGCCGTGTGCTCGAGCTTGCCATGGCGGCCGGGAGATGTTCAACCCGGTGCTCTGGCCGCCCGCCGGCGGGGACGCTTGCTCCGCGACAGAATTCTGCAGGCTTGCTACAAGCGTCCGAGCACGTCGTCGATGCGAGCCAGCCCGGAAACCAGCTGTTCCGACTCGCCGCCAATGCCGATGCGCAGGTAGTGGTCCATGCCGAAGCAATCGCCGGCGATGACGAGCAGCCCCTGCTCATCGCGCAGGCGGGTCGCCAGCTCGGTCGAGTTGACATCGAGGTCGTAGCGTATGAACGCCATGCCGCCCGACCGCGGCGGGACGAACTGGAGCCGCCCTCCGTGCGCATCGACCCACTCCTGGATGATCCCCAGGTTGTGTCGCAACAGGCTACGGTTGCGCTCGAATATCTGCTCGCGACGCGGCGACGTCAGCACCATCTGCGCGATTCGATCGCTCATGATTGCCGGCGCAATGGTGGTGTAGTCGTGACGCGCCCAGGAATCGGCGATCATCTGATGCGGGCCCAGCAGCCAGCCGATGCGCAAACCGGGAAGCGCGTATGCCTTCGACAGCCCTCCGGTGACCACGACCTTGTCGTAGGTTCCCCAGAACGTCGGCGTCGCGTCGTCGACAAGCTCGGCGCCGCGATAGATCTCGTCGACGTAGACCCAGGCGCCGACCTCGGCGGCAAGGTCGGCGATCACCTGCATCACGTCGGCTTCCAGCACCGCCCCGGTCGGATTGTTCGGATTGCAAAGCGCGACCATCTTCGTCCGCGGTGAGATCGCCGCACGCAACTCGTCGAGGTCGGGGCCCCACGCAAGCTCTTCGCGCAGATGGAATGGGCGCACGTCGACGCCGAAGGCGTGCGCCACTCCCTGCAACTGCAAGTAGTTCGGGACCATCATGGCGAGCTCGTCACCGGGCTCCAGAAGATTCCACGCGGCCACGAAGTTGGCCTCCGCCGAGCCCGTCGTCACCAGCGCGTTGTCGGCATCGGCGCTCTCGTACAGACCGCTGATGGACTCCCGCAACGGAATCGAACCGTTCGTCTGGCCGTACCCCAGGCGAACACCGACCACCTCGTCCATCTCTTCAGGCGTCAGCAGCTCCTCGAGAGTGTACGGATGCACCCCGCTCTCGGTGAGGTTGATCTCGACCAGGTTCTCCCAGAGCGACTGAACTCTCTCGAGCTCGAACGTCTCGACCTTCATCAGCAAACTCCGTTCAGCAGGCTGCGGCGCGCCGTGTCACTCCCGACGGTTCATCTGTTACAGGCCACTACGATCCGAAGGCGTAGAGAGTCTCACGAGTGCGGATGTATATGCGTCCGTCCGCGATCGCAGGCGTCCCGTAGGCCAGATCGTCGAGATCGTTGACGGCCAACACTTCGAGCACCGGGCCCGGCCGCAGGACCGCCACTTTGCCGAGCTCGCTGACCATGTAGATCTTGCCGTCGGCGGCGACCGGCGAAGCATAGAACTGGTCGACCGCGCCCGGAATTCTCCCCTGGTCGAGCCGCTCGCCGGTGGACGGATCCAGAATCGTCACGATACCGCCGTCGTTGATCATGTAGAGCAGCCCCTGGTACAGCAGCGGCGACGGTAGTTGCGGCACCGCCCGACTGTAGATCCACAGGAAGCTCTCGGCGGTCATGTCGCCGCTGCCCCCGAGCCGAATGGCGAACATGCCGTTGGTCATCGCCATCGAGTTGCGAAAGTAATCCCAGTCGCGCTGATCGAGCGTGCCGTCGCGGTCCAGATCGCTCATACCGAAACGGCGCTTGGCCCTCCCTTCCGGCAGCTCTTCGGAGGTGAGCCGGCCGTCGGCGTCCGCGTCGCTGACCGTCAGCGCTTGCTCGAACGAGCCCACGTCGATGACGTTGTCTGGATCGTTGAGCGGCGAGCCGTAGCCGTTGACATAAACGACGCCATCGCCGACAACCGGAACTGACTTCATCTCGTGGATCATGCCGCGCACCCACCACCGGCGGTCTCCGGTCTGCACGGAATAGCCGCTGAGCAGAAACGACCCGACCACGATCAGCTGCGGTTCGCCCTGCGGCGACGTCCAGATGATCGGCGTCGCATGCGAGCTGGCGGCTTCCGGGCGGTCGACCCGCCACAGCTGGCGACCGGTGGCAGCGTCAACCGCCAGCAGGTACGAGTCGGTGCGTTGATCGCACACCAGCAGGACCTTGCCATCATGGAGCACCGGGGAAGCGCCCATGCCGTACAGGTTGTCGAACGGCGCCAGCGGCATTCGCCAGAGCTCCTCACCGTCGAGGTCGTACGCTAGCAAGCCAAAGTCGGCAAAGAACACCACCACGCGCTCGCCATCGGTCGCCGGGCTCGGCGCGGCCGGGTTGTTGCGCGTATCCAGGGTCTCGGCGCGCGGCCTCGGAGCCTGCCGCCGCCAAAGCACCTCACCGGTGGCTCGATCGACGGCCAACGTGAACAGCTGCCCTTGCTCGAACGCGGTCACGAAGACGCGATCCGCCGACAGCACCGGCGACGAGTGGCCGGGTGGCAACGGCGTCTTCCAGACGACATGGTGCTCGCCGTCGAAGCGCAGCGGCAGCGGCGTCGTCTCGGCGACGCCCGAGCCGTTGGGACCGCGGAAGCGCGACCACGACCCGGCCCCGGAGTGCTCCACGGCGGGAGCTGGCGCGGCTTGCCCGCAACGGCCGCTTGCTGACGGTGCCCACGACAAGAGCACCGACGCCAGCACCGAGATGCAAGCGACCCGCGCACCGGAAGGCAGTATCCCGCCCCACCAGCGGCCGACCCGCAAGAACCGCGACAGCGGTCTGCTCAGACTACTCGGCACCCGTCACCAGCGGCCCGAGTCCACTCTCGCGCAACAGCCGGTTGAACTCCTCGACGTCCAGACCAACCACCCCCGCCAGCTCCTCGCTGAGGTCGAGCATCCGGTCCTCGAGCACCCGCTGCACCTCGTGCGCCTGGTCGGTCGGCGGAAAGTCGACGGTCGACACCGCGCCGATCAGGTACTGCAGATGCCCGAACAGGCGCGTCGGCCAGCGAACCCGATCCTGACCCGTATAGCTCAACCGCGTCTGGTAGAGGTCCTCCTCGACCGCAAGCAGCGCGGCGCAGCCATTCGATCCGGTTGATCATCCCTACGGTAGTTTCAAGGGCGTCGTACAGCTCCACGACCATTCCGGTCTGCGCCGCGATGTCGGCCGCGGTGCCTTCAGAATTGGGATCCTTCAGCACTTCCAGGGAGTGCTCGGATGTCTGTCCGGCGGCCTCGAGCGTCAGCGTGTAGCGGCCGGGTGGCTGGAGCATGCCGGGCCGGCTGTTCACCTCGCGAACGCGGTCGGCACCCAGGTCGAACCACTCGACGGTCACCGGTCGTGTGCGTAGCCGCAGCGGCGTGGCCGCTTCGCCGCGCAGATTCCACCAGACGCGGTTGATCCCGGCGGTCGTGGTGCCATCGAGCTGTCGCACGATCTCTCCCGCGGCGTTGGTGATGCGGACCGTCACCGGCCCTTCCGGCTCCACGCCTAGCCAGTAGCTGATCGACGCGCCGCGGGGGGGATTCTCACCGGTCGCAGGATCGCCGGCGGTGGTCGCCGGGGAGGTGATGTTGTGGAAGCGATACGCCTGCCGAGGCTCGAACAGGTGCGCCGCCGGCCCACCCGCGGTCCCACCCTGGACGGCAGCCACCATCGCCGGTGTGAGCTGCTGCAGCGGCGACAGATCGTCCATGATCCAGAAGCCGCGCCCTTAGGTACCGACCACCAGATCGTTGAAATGCTCCTGGATGACGATGCCGTATACCGGCGACGCGGGCAGATCGGTCATCAGCGACTGCCAGCTGTCGCCGTCGTCGAAGCTGACGTACAGCGCATTCTCGGTACCCAGGTACAGCAGCCCCGGACGCACCGGGTCCTCCTCGATGTGGCGCGCGTAGCTCAGGACACCGGCGGCGATGCCGTCGGTGATCTTCTCCCAGCTGCGGCCGAAGTCATCGGTGCGATAAACATAGGGAGCAAAATCGCCGACCTGGTGATGCTCGATCGCCACGTAGGCCTTGCCGGCGTTCCACTTCGACGCTTCGACGGCGCGCACGACACCGTCCGCCGGCAGGCCGGGGATGTTCCCCGTGACGTTGTCCCACGACCCGCCGCCGTCGCGGCTCACCTGCACCAGGCCATCGTTGGTGCCGGCCCACAGCACCCCCTGTTGCGCCGGCGACTCGTCGAACGCGTAGATGACGCAGCAGTACTCCACACCGATGTTGTCGGGCGTCAGGCCGCCGGAAATTCCCTGCTTGGTCTTGTCATTGGTGGACAGATCCGGGCTGATCACGTCCCAGCTCTGACCGCCGTTGCGGGTGCGATGAACGTGCTGGCTGGTGACGTAGATCGTGTCGCTGTCGTGCGGTGAGATGAGCAGCGGAAACGTCCACTGGAACCGGTACTTGAGATCCGCGGCGGGCCAACCGCCAGTGCTCTCGGGCCATACCTCCACCTGACGGAACTGACGCGTGCTCTCGCGATAGCGCACGACGATTCCGCCACGCGCACCGGCCCCGGAAGCGCTCGACCAGATGACGTCCGGGTCCTCCGGATCGGGAGTGGCGAAACCGCTCTCACCACCGCCAATGCTGTGCCACATGCCCCTGGGTATGGAGCCACCGCCGAACCCGCCGGTGCGGCTGTTGCTTGGGCCTCGGTACGACGGTCCGTCCTGGCGATTGCCGTAGACGTAGTACGGCACGTTGTTGTCGGCGGTGACGTGGTACATCTGCGCGATCGGCAGCTGGATGCGCAACCAGCTGCGACCGCGGTTGGTGGAGATGGCGACGCCCGGATCGTTGCCGACGATCATGCGATCGGGGTCGCCCGGGTCGATCCACATATCGTGATTGTCTCCACCCGGCCGTGCCATCGCGGCGTCGGCAGAGCCGGCAGAGGAGTACGTGCGCCCGCCGTCGAGCGTGTACAGGAACGGCGCCGCCAGGAAGTAGGCCTCGTCAGCATCTTCCGGCGACACGTGGCAAACGGTGTAATAGGCGCTGCGCCCCGCCAGGTCGCGGCTGTGGTTGACCATCTCCCACTCGCGCCCGCCGTCTTCGGAGCGCCACAGCTCACCGCTGTCGGTCTCCTCTCCGTGCCAGGGGACCCCGTCGCCGGTCTCGATCAGCGCATAGACACGACGGCTGTCGGCCGCCGTCATGCAGACGTCGATCTTGCCCACCGCTCGGGTCGGTAGCCCGTGCCCCTCGAGCTTCGTCCAGGTGTCGCCGCCATCACGGCTAGCGAAGATCCCACTGCCGGGTCCACCGCTCTCGCGGTTCCACGTGTTGATCGACACCTGCCACATCCCGGCGAACAGAATGCGCGGGTTGCTCGGGTCCATCTCCAGATCCGAGGCACCGGTGTTCTCATCGACGAACAGCACCTGTTCCCAGCTCGAGCCACCGTCGGTGGTGCGGAAGATGCCGCGCTCCGCCTGCGGGCTGTGCCCATGCCCGAGCGAGGCGACGTAGACAGTGTCCGCATCACGCGGGTGGATCAGCACGTCGGAGATCCGTCCGGTCGCCTCCAACCCCATGTGCACCCAGCTGTCGCCACCGTCGGTGGATTTCCACACGCCGTTGCCTACCGACACGTTGGATCGAATGTGAGGCTCGCCAGTGCCGGCCCAGATGATTTGTGGATCGCTCGCCGCGACCGCCAACGACCCGATCGCGTGCACCGGCTGGTCGTCGAAGATCGGCCGCCACGTGAGGCCGCCGTCCTCGGTCTTCCAGATGCCGCCGGACGCGGCGCCAACGTAGTACGTGTGCGGGTCGCCGGTAACCCCGGCAACAGCGGCGATGCGGTTCCCGATCGGGCCGATGTGGCGGAAGTGCAACGGCTGTAGCGCGGAAGGTGCATCCATCTGCGCTGCGGCGGTGGCTGGTGCCAGCGCAACAAGGCAACCGCCGAGAAGCACCAGCCGGAGTAGAGCCGTGCGGTGGACGCAAGGACGAGCAGACGGTCTTTTCATCATGGCGACTCCTGATCGCGATGGGCGCGAACGTCAGGTTGGCGACTCGACGGGCAACAGACTAGTCTTCCGGCGGACGCCCTGCACCGGCCCACGCCGGATCGAACCCGCCGCCTGGCCCATGTCAGCAGATCCTCTTCCGACCGACCATTTCCGCCGTCCGGACGGCTGCACCTACCTGAACACCGCGTCCGTGGCGTTGATGCCGCGCGTTGCCGAAGAGGCAATCGTCGATTGGCAGCGCGACGTGGCACGCAACGGCACGGTCAACCTCAGCGAGATCGTCGAGGAAACGATCTTTGACGATCTGCACGGGTCCGCGGCGCGCATGTTCGGTGCATCCAGCGACGACGTCGCGGTGGCGGCGAGCTTCAGTGAGCTCCTAGGCTCCCTCGCCTGGGCCCTGATGCCTCCGGCCGGCAGCAACGTCGTCGGCACCGACGTCGGCTTCCCGAGCACGCTCTACCCGTGGGTACGCGTGGCTCGTACGACGGGATGCGAGATTCGCCTGGCCCCGAGCCGCGACATGCGCGTGGACCCCGACGAGCTGGCGGATCAGATCGACCCCAACACCGCGGTGGTCTGCATCTCCCATGTCGAGTTCGGCAGCGGCCAGCGCTACGACCTGCGGCGACTTGCCGACACCGCCCACGCCCACGGCGCGCTGCTCGTCGTCGACGGCACCCAGTCGGCGGGCGCCATTCCGATCGACGTTCGCCGAGATGGCGTCGACGTGCTGATCAGCGGCGGCTACAAGTGGCTCTGCGGACCGTTCGGCGCCGCCGTGATGGTGTTGGCGCCACACCTCCACACACGCTTCGACCCGGGCCTGGTCGGCTTTCGAAGCCATCAACGGCTCTGGGATCTGGCGCCGGTGCGCATGGACCTGCCGGACACAGCGCGGCGCTTCGAATACGGCACGATGGGATACGGCAATGCGATCGGCCTTGCCCGAGCGCTAGAGGCGCTGCTGGATGTCGGGGTGGATCGAATCGCGACGCACAACCTCGCACTGGCAACACGCTTGATCGACGGCCTGGAAGCGCGCGGTGCGGAGATTCTGTCGCCTCGAGCCACCGAGGAACGGTCATCGATCGTTTCAATGCGGGTGCCAGGGACCGACGCACCCAAGATCGCGAAACACCTGAACGACAACGGCGTGATCGTGTCGGGCCGCAACGACTTCGTGCGCTTCTCGCCGCACCTGTACAACACCGTCGAGGACATCGAGCGGGCTCTCGACGAGCTCGATCGTGGCCTGAGCTAGACGCTGGGGCGGGGCCTCAGCCCGACCCAGCAGACCACAGCATCAGCGCCCCGAAGGCGACCATCGCGATACCGGCGATGCGGCCGCCAACATCGCCACGCGGGCCGATCGTCTCGAACAGCACGAACGCCGTGATCATCGCGATCCACAGCAGGTTCATGACGCTGCCCACGAACAGCAGCATCATCAGCAACCAGCAACAGCCCAGACAGAAGATGCCGTGCTCGGCGCCCATGCGAATGGCGCCGGCTGCGCCCGCACGCCAGTGCTCGGCGATGAAGTGTACCGGCGATCGGCAATGGCGCAGGCAAGCCTGCTTGAGTGGCGTCATTTGATAGAGGCCCGCACCGATCAGCAGCCCGGCGCCGAGCTTCGAGCTATGGAGGACCATCATTGGCGACAGCAAGGCGACACGGCTCAGCTGCCATTGAAGCAACGTCGCGAGGACACTGAAAGCACACCAAACCACCACGTATCCGCCCACGAAGGCGGCCGTCGGCGCCAGGATGCTTCCCTGGCTCGCTGCCTTGCGCACCACGGACGCGTAGATCATCGCCATGGGAGTGGCCGTCGGGATCATCATCCCGACCATCATCACCGACCACATCATCAACATGAGGCCGAAGTCCGTTGCGCTCCAGTAGCGCAACGCGACCATCCGCCCCAGGCCGGCAGTGCCGGCCGGGTCCATGCTGACGGCGCCGACTACCAGGTACGCCCAGGCCAGGGCGGTGACGCCGGCGAGCGACGCCAGCACCGCGATACGATCGCGTCGGTTCAGCGAATCACCCCGTCCTGATTCATGTGCAGGACGTTGAACTGGGCGTACGAGCCGTCGAGGTCGAGCTCGATCGCGCCGGTCACCCTGGAGCGACCGCTACCCATCTCGGCATAGGTGTACTCAAAGCCGTTCGGCAAGTGAATCCGCGAACGTGACTCCTCACCTGAAAAGGCGTCGGTGATCGGCGTGCCGGCGGATTCGATCAGACCCGGCACGCGTGCGGTGGCACGGCGAGCATCGACATCAATCGACAACTCGATCGGTGCCGATAGCGTCTCGAGCACCTCCGACATGGTGCTGTTGTAGACGAAGAAGTGCGTCGCACCGGGGGTGGTGCACTCGCCGTGGAGGATCTTGCGCAGTGCTTCGTGCTGCTCGGGTGTGGCGCTCTCGTCGATGACAACCTGCTGCCGACCGTTGCCTTCGGCGATCTCTCCAGGCCACCAAACCATCATCGCCCAGTCGAGCCCGTCGAGACGGGTGTCATTGAAGTACCCCTCTTCGATGTGGCCGTGCACGACGGCCTCGCAGTTGCCGTGCGTAGTGGGGGCGCCGAACTGGCAGGGACAACCCCAGTCGCAGTTACAGTTCCCGTATTCCGCCCCTCGCAACATCCACCGATCTTCCATCACCTTTCTCCCCACCAGCCACTGGCCGTTTGGCGGGCGCCGAAGCCCAGCCAAGTGTCGAGCCTCAACAATAGCCATCGCAACGGAGTGGACGCCAGCCGACGCCACAGCCCGAACGCTCTCGGTGACCAACTCTTGTTGTAGGGGCAGACGCGGATACAGATGGAGCAATCGCTGTTCTGCCGGGTCCAGAAGCTGAAGCACTTCTCGGCGTCGACGGTCCACTTGCGCACCCCTACGAGATTGGACCGGTTGTAAACGCGCGCGCTGGGAGCGTCGTCGGGAATCGCTTGCACCGGGCAGGCATCAGAGCATCGCCGGCACGCCTCGCAGAACTCCTTCACGCCGAAGCTCACCGGCTGATCCACGAGCAGCGGGAGATCGGTGAATATCTTGCCGAACCGCACCCGTGGCCCGAATTCCTTGGTGATCACCATGCCGTGGCGCCCGTACTCGCCCAGACCGGCCTGGATCGCCAGCGGAATCGATAACGCCGTGTCGTTGAGGTTGGGTACCGCCTCGTAGCCGAGGTTGCGGATGTACTGACTCAGCGCCAGCAGCGTCAGGGTGTCCTCGGAGTAGCCCCACCCGGTCGCCGTGCCGCTCAGCGCCGACGGCACCGTGTCGATGAGCCCGTGGTCCATCTCCTTGGCGATGACGTGGGTCAGCCCCTCCGGCATGACGTTGGGCTTCTCATGCTCCAGCCGACGACTGTACTTGTGGGTGTACACCCAGCGCTCGTCGTAGGCGGTGACGCCGATCAGGTCGGCGCCGAACAGCTTACCGACGCGCTTGATCTCCGAGCTCGCCGCCGCCGGCGAATCGAACGGGACCTGCTGGTCCGGGGCATCGCGTAGCACAGTGAGCTCGTCGAGGTAGCCTTCACGCCGGTCCTCGTCTTCCTTGAGCTCGGCAAACACGTCGGTGACATGCCAGGAGGCATTGCGCAGCGCGTAGTCGCGCTGCGTGAACCCGTCGACCTTGCGCCAGTTGGCGAGCGGCTTGCGATAGGTGTCGTAGAACAGGTCGCTGCGATCGGAGCGCACCGCCGGATCCCAGAACGAGCGACAGAACACATCGTCGCGCTGGCTGAAGCGTTCGAACTGCGGAAGCACCTCGAACGGCTCACGGTCGTCGCCGCCGCCGGCCGGCGCGCTCACTGCGCCGTCGCTAGTTGCGCCTCGACGGCCTCCAGGAGCATGCGAACGATCTCCGCGTCGCCGCTGTCGGACGGCTCGAGCTCCAGGAACACCTCGAACGCTGCCGCTGCGGAGGAAAGATCGCGCGCCTGGACGTGCGCCAGGCCTACCTGCTTGTGCACCACCGCCAGCCCCGGATCGATTGCCAAAGCCTGGGAGAAGGTCGCCAGCGCCAGGTCGTTGCGCTGCTCCTTCAGGTAAATATCCCCGACACCCACGAGAACGGTAGCGTCACCCGGATGCCGCGCCAGCAGTTCCGCGAACAGCCGGTCGGCGGCGTCATCGCTCCCGGCGCGCAGGTACGTCCGCGCCAGCGTTAAGCTCACTCCGACGTTGGGGTCGGCGCCGAGGTAGCGCTTCAGGGCCGCTACCTCAGCGGCGTCATTGCCCAGTGCCCGGTGGGACTCGGCGAGCCGCAGCAGCACGATGTTGGCGGTCGGATTCGCCTCTAGTAGCTTCTGCCACTGCTCCAGCGCCGCCTCGTGGTCGCGCGCTTTGACTGCGATCAGGCCGGCCTGGTATTCCTCCGTTTCTACGACATCCTCGACCTCGCCGGTCGTCCCACCCGGCTCCTGCGACGGCGCGGCGCTCAGCTGACCGGCTGTCAGCGTCAACAGGGCCAGCGCGAAGCGAAAACAGTCGCGGAGCTGGGGTCGGCGCGAATCGCCCGCTGGTCGCCTCAAAGCCACCTCAACGCCTCCACCGTAGGTCGGCAGGATTCCTCCCCGGGACGGGACGGTGAGTATAGTCCGAAGCTGCGGCGATCAGCCCGCAGTCCACAGCCGCAACGAGGTGTGGCGAGCGATGTGTTCGAAGTCCGCGTCGGGACTCAGGAGCTCGGCGTCTAGATCTAGACAAATCTGGGCGATCACACAGTCGACCGCCCCTCGCACCGTGACTCCGAGGCTTCGGAGCGAGCGGAACAGCCGGGCGGCCCGCACGTAGCAGTCCAAGTCCGGCTGGATCATAGGGAGCCGCAGGAGGACGTCGCAAGCGCGCCTGAATCCGCTCTCGGTTCGGAACCCCTGAAGTACCTCGGTGATGATGATCGGGGTTGCGCCCAGGTCCTCCTCACCCTTCAAAGCGTCGCCAAGCCGACGCGTGTGCGGAGTGAGCACGCCATTGAAGAAATCCGCCCAGGTATTCGAGTCGACGAGTGTCACCGACCCACCGTACGATCAGCTCGCCAGGCGACCACGTCGCCCTGCCATTCGAACTTGCCCTCTAGCCGACGGATAGCGCGATACAGACTGCCTTTCTCAACCAGGCGGCGCAGCGCGATTTCCACCACCTCGCGCTTCGTACGTGCCCCCGTGAGTCGCATCGCCTGTTCGACAAGCTCGTCGTCGAGGAAGATGTTCGTACGTCCCATTCTGTTGTCCTCCATCTGTCGACTTGATACACCATTCTAAGTCAAGATGGTGTATACGGGGCCGATCACACCACCGGAGACATGAGACGGTGTCGAACCGCACGATTACCCTTACCGACGAGCTCTACGATTACCTGCTCGACGTGTCGCTGCGCGAGCACGATCTCCTCCGGCAGCTGCGTGAGGAGACCGCGTCGCACCCGCACGCCGTGATGCAGATCTCGCCTGAGCAGGGCCAGTTCATGGCTCTGCTGGCGCGCCTCATTGGAGCCCGACGGACCCTCGAGATCGGCGTGTTCACCGGCTACAGCTCGCTCGCCGTGGCTCTGGTACTGCCACCGGGCGGGCGGATCGTCGCCTGCGATATCAACGACGAGTACACGTCGGTGGCCCGACGCTACTGGAGGGAGGCCGGCGTCGCCCACAAGATCGATCTACGCCTCGGCCCCGCAATGGAAACGCTGGATGCGCTTATCGAGGACGGTCGGCAGGCAACTTTCGACATGGCGTTCATCGACGCCGACAAGACCGAGTACGACGCCTACTACGAGCACGCGCTGACGCTAATCCGGCAGGGCGGCCTGATCGCCATCGACAACGTTCTCTGGAGCGGCACCGTCGCCGACCCTGGCGACTCGGACCCCGAGGTCATGGCGCTTCGCGAGCTGAACATCAAGCTGCGCGACGACGAACGCGTCCATCTGAGCATGCTGCCGCTCGGCGACGGGCTGACGCTGGCGATGAAGCGCTGACAGGACGGTCGACTCCACTGCCGCGCCGTTTCCGTCGAACCCGCCGCGGTCGCGGTCAGGGTCCCTTGACAGTGGCCCCTATTGCCGAGATCCCGGACACCGAAGGCGTGCGTATCGACCTCGGCGAGATCGTCTGCAGGCTGGGGTCCTGACCGCATGACTATTCGGTGTCTACGACCGAGATCTCATGAGTGATCTTGTTGGCCACACCGCGAGCTACCGGCATTAGGGGCTCCAGATCGCAAGGGCCGTGTGCTGCGCGATGCCGTCGAAGTCTCGGTCGGCGGTCAGCAACACTGCTTCGTGTCGGATGCACAGCTGCGCCAGCAGCGCGTCGATGGTGCCCACCTGAACTCCCTGACGGCGACAGTGATTACGGAGCCTCGCGGCGGCGATGTGGTCGTCTCGTTCCGGCGGCACGAACGGCAGCGCCGCGAACCGCCGCACGATGGCGCCTTCTGCGCTCGGGCCGTGGAAACCCTGCAATAGCTCCTGTAGCACCAGACCCGTGGTCAAGACCGTCTCGCGGGCGCGCAACGAGCGCGCCAGGTGGAAGACTTCGGGACAGGGGTCGGCGTCCGTGCGCAGTGCCCGCGACCACACGCTGGTATCGACCAGCAGGCTCACAAGCGATGGCGCTCGGTCTTGTAGTCGTAGTCGGCATCCCATTGGAGGGTGCCGAACAGGTCCGCGATCCTCTCCTGCTGGTATCGCATGACGAACTCACGGAGCGCTCGGGTGACGGCGGCTTTCTTGGTGGTCTCGCCGCTCACGCGCAGCGCTTCGTTCACCAAGTCCTGATCGAGATCGAGGTTCGTGGCCATCGTGCTCCAGGCTCCAGACGGTGATCGTATCCTGTCTCTCAAGCCATTGTGTGAGTAATCACACATTATGCTACACACCCATTCTGTACAGAGACAACCCTGGGCTGGCCCGCTGAGCGAACCGGCAATAATGTAACGGCCACGACTCCAGACCGCCTCGGATTCCCGCGGAAAGTCGGCCGGAGTGTCGACACTCCGTGGTCCCCTTGCTACGTTGGTAATTCCGAAATGATCAATCTGTTCATTATTAACTGAACTAATCAGACCAGATAGATTTAGCCTTGACTAAAAACAAGCTGTCGGCCAAGCTGGACACGTTCGTCGAACAGGTCGGCGAAATCTTCGCGAGCGCTGGACACCAGCGCATCGCCGGTCGGTTGTTCGGTTGGCTGTTGATTTGCGATCCGCCGCACCAGTCCGCGGCCGAGATACTGGAGGCGACGGGAGCGAGTAAGGCCTCGGTGAGCACCAACTTGAGGCTGCTGCAGGCAGCGGGGCTGGTGAAGCGCATCGGCGTTGCGGGTGAGCGCCGCGCTTACTACCAGATGAACATCGAGGCCTGGAGCAAGGATCTCGAGGGGCGAGTCGCCGAGATCTCCGCCATGCGGAGGGTTGCCGAAAGCGGGCTGGAGGCATTGGAAAGCGCACCGGTCGAGCGCCGCGAGCGGCTCGAAGCCATGCGCGCCTTCTACACCTTCTTCGAGAAGGAGATGCCGATGCTGCTCGAGCGCTGGGAGCAGGAGCTCGAGAGCAAGCGCTAGCACGCTCGGGTGACCTGGCGCCCGGCGGACGAGCTCCGTCGGAAACGACGTCATGGCGACAGTAGGACACGACATCAGAGTCGGGCTGCGGGGGCTGCGCCGCGACTGGCTGGTCAACCTGATCGCGGGAGCATCGCTGGCAATCGCGCTGGCCGCCAACACCGCTGTCTTCTCGCTGGTCAACGCCATTCTGTATCGACCGCTCCCCTACCCGGCGCCGGAGCGCATCGTCCTGATGGGCGAGCGCGAAGTCGGGGCGCCGCAGACGCTCACCGCCTCGGCGGCCAACTTCCGGGACTTGGATGAGCGCAACCGCGCCTTCGGCGACCTGGCCGGGTTCCAGCCGGGCCAGGCGACGATCGGCCTTGGCGATCGCCCGGTCACCGCACCTTCGGCGCGCGTGTCGCCCGCCTTCCTCGAGATCCTCGGCGCTACCCCGCGACAGGGGCGTACCTTCACCAGCCAGGAAGGCGCCCTGGGCGCGCATCGGGTAGCCCTGGTGACCGACGAGCTGATCGCTACTCGCCTACCTGAGCTCACGGATCCGGTCGGCGCCCAGGTGCTCATCAACAACGAGCAGCACACCATCGTCGGGGTGCTGCCCAAGGACTTCGAGTTCCTCCTGCCCGGCATTCAGATCTGGCTGCCGCTGGCCCTCGACCCTGCAGCCATCTCGCGCGACGAGCGCACCATGTTCGTTCTCGGCCGCCTGCGCGACGAGATCACCATGGAGCAGGCGAAGGAGGACATGCAGCGCGTCTGGGACGAGCTCGTCGCCGAGTACCCCGAGTCCAACCAGGGCTACATGATCGACGTGCTCAACTTCCGCCACGAGATTCCCAACGCGCAGGGGCGCCAGCTCTTCGCCCTCATGCAAGGGGCGGTGTTTTTCGTGTTGCTGATCGCCTGCGTCAACATCGCCAACTTGCTGTCGGCGCGCGGCTATCGACGCCAGCGCGAGGTGGCGCTGCGTGTGGTGCTCGGGGCGGGCAAGTTTCATATTCTGCGCCAGCTGCTGGTGGAGAGCTCCATGCTCGCCGCGCTCGCCGGCGGATTCGGGTTGGCGCTGGCAATCGCCAGCGTACGGCTCATGGGTACCGCCTTCGCCGGCGTGACTCCGGGTGCCTACATTCCGGTGGTAGACGCGACCGTGCTGATCTTCTCGCTGGGCGTCACGGTGGCGGCCGGCCTGCTGTTCGGGCTCATCCCGGCAACCCAGACGCTGCGCTTCGATCTCGCGGCGACAATGAAGGAAGGCGGTTGGGGCACCGCGGGCAACGTACGCAAGAAGTTCCTGTCGCGGGGCCTGGTGGTGACGGAGATCGCGCTCTCGATGGTGCTCCTCGCCGGCGCCAGCATGATGGTGGAGGGCTTCGTGGGACTGCGCGACGCCGATCCGGGCTTCGACAAGACCAACCTCCTGACCGTGCCGATCAGCCTGCCGATCGACGGTGTCGAGCCGCGCCTCAACATGGTTCGCGAGCTGCAGGCGACCGCTGCCGGTACGCCCGGTGTGCGCGAGGCGACCGTGGCCAGCGCGTTGCCGCTGAACATGTTCGCCGCCAGCGACGCCTTCCTGCTCGAGGGACGGCCGGTCGACCCGGGCCAGTCGCGACCACGCGCGCTGTGGGCGGCGACGCCGCCCGACTATCTCGACCGGCTCCGAATACCGCTGGTGCGGGGCCGGTTCTTCAACGACGCCGATCGAATGGACTCAACTCCGGTGGCGGTCGTCAACGAGACACTGGCCGGCCGGTTCTGGCCCGATGGCGGGGCGCTCGGGGCACGCATCGAGTTCCGTGGCGAAACGCGCGAGATCGTCGGCGTCGTGGGCGATACGCGGCAATCACTGATTGCCACCGATGCCGCCACACCGGGGGCCGAGAGCGTCATCTTCATGCCGCTGGCGCAGCGCATCGGCGGCAGCGTCTTCCTGGTGGTGCGCACGATCGACGATGGCCACACTGCGGACACCGAGTTGCGGCAGGCGCTGCAGGCGGTTCACTCACAGCTCGGCGTCGGACGCATGGAGACGCTCGATGAGATCCTCGACCGGGCGTTCGTCGGCATCGACTTCATGAACGGCCTTTTCTCGGGCTTCGGCTATCTGGCGCTACTACTCGCGGCGATCGGTACCTATGGCGTGCTGGCGTATAACGTGGCGCAGCGCGGCCAGGAGATCGGCCTGCGGGTGGCGATCGGGGCGCGCGAGGCCGACGTCGTTCGCATGATCACCCGTCAAGGCGTCACGCTCGCCCTCATCGGCGTGCTCATCGGCGCCCCGTTCATCTTCATGCTCATCCAGGTGCTGAACTCCGTGCTTCAGGATCTGGGCACTGTGGACCCGATGACCGGTGCATTCGTGGGACTCGTATTGCTCGCCACCACCGCCGTCGCCAGCCTGATTCCGGCGCTGCGAGCCGCAAAGATGGACCCGGTGAACGCCCTGCGTCTCGACTGACAGCGGGCTATCAGCGAATCAGGAGCCGTCCAGCACACCGGGAAGCGGAGGCGCTGCCGCCGGAACCTCGGCGCCGTAGTCGGCACCCAGGAGTGCGGCGACCGTGGCCGCTACCTGCCCCTGGCTCACCGTCTCGATGTCGGCTCGCTGTCCGAGTGACGGAGTATCCGGGCCGAGCACGGCAATCCAAACGAACTCGGCGCCGACCACATCGACACCGTGGGCTCGCCAACCGTCGGGAGCTCCACCGCGTCCATGGTCGGTGGTCACCACCAGCGAGGTCTTGCCGGCGTAGGCGGGCATCGACTGCAGCGTCTCCCACAGGCGACGCAAGAGCTCGTCCGACCGGTGCGCGGCGTTTAGGTAGTCGTCGTAGCGACGGGCATGCGCCGCCGCGTCGGTCTCGTCGAATGAGATGTACAGAACACGGGGCTGACGCTTGACCAGGTGCTCCATAGCAGCATGAAACGTGAACCCGTCCAGACGGACATCGGTCGGATGGGGCGTGACGGCCATCAGATCATTGAGCATCTGCTCGCGCGCCGTCAACGGGTGATCGTCGAGCGGCTCCCAGCCGGAGTTCACCGGGATCCCCGAGCGCTCCTCGTTGAGGATGTAGGGGAACACCTCCCAGGCAGTGAACGCCGCCACGCGGCCGCGCAGCCCGGCACGGCCGGCGAGCCATTCGAGCACCGTCACGTTCGGATTGGGGACCTTGTCATTGCTGTCGATGCGATCGTCCGGGAAACCGGTGAGCATCTCGTTGTAGCCCGGGTACGAGAAGACCATTCCGTTGGTCACCACGGCGTCGCTGCCGAGGTGCCGGTTTCCGAACACCTGTCCGTCCGCGGCAACGACGCTCCAGAAGAACGGCATCAGCGATTGCCGCCGGGCCTCGGGGGTGTCGCGCCAGAACGCCTGCCGCAGCCCCCCGAGCGCAGTGACCCCACCGGCACGCTCGTCCATCAGCGCCTCGTCGGCCCCGCTGAAGACCTCTTCCCAACGCAGTCCGTCGAGAGAGACGAGGATCACGTTCTCCGTGTGCGTCTGATTCTGGGCCAGGGCAATGGCGGCGCAGACGCCTATCAGGACAACAGAGGCAACGAGGCTTCGATGGACTGTAGTCGTAGTCATGGGTCCAGGACTCGCTGGGATCGGGGCGGCGCATCAGACCGGCAACAGCAGCCGTTCAAGAGCGGCAGCCTGTCCGACGCGACCCGCAGAGTCAAAGGCAGTGTTTCAGGCTCGCTGGAGAGGACCCGGGGGCCGAGATACGATGCAGCCGGCACGAGCACAGCAGCCTTTCTTCGGATGCAGGGAGCGCGACAATGCGACGACGTACGAGCTGGGCACGTCGCTCAGGCACCGCGATTGTGGTCCTTATCCTGACGTTGATCACCACCACCGGCGATGCGCAGGATGCTTTTCCTGCCGATCCCGGGATGCGCGACGCGGCGCGCGGACTGCTCAGCGCATCGGAGGGCGACCGGCGTGGCTGGGGCATCACCGGGTTCCAGGACGAGGAACGCTTCAACTGGGCCTACACCCCGGTGCCGCGCCAGGGGTTCCCGCTGCGGGAGATGACCGAGGCAGAGCGCGAATTCACCTGGGAGCTGGTCGCCGCGGGGCTCGGCGAGCGCGGCTTGCAGCAGGCCCAGGACATCATCCGGCTCGAGGAGGTGCTGTACGAGCGCTCCGAGCAGTCGGATTTCCGCGACCCCGAGAACTACCTGATCTCGGTGTTCGGCGGTCCCGGGAGCCTCGGCACCTGGGGCTGGCGGTTCGAGGGACATCATCTGTCGATCAACTTCACGCTGCTCGATGGTCGGGTGATCGGAACCACCCCGGCGTTCTTCGGCGGCAACCCGGGCTACGTCGGTGAAGGGCTGCATTCAGGATTGAGACCGTTCGCCGAGGAGGAGGATCGCGCTCGGTTGTTTCTCCAAAACCTCGACGCGGCACAACGGCGGACGGCGGTTTTCTCCGACACGGCACCGGAGGACGTGCTCACCAGCAACTCCAAGCTCGCCAGCCGCCCGACCAGCGCAGGCATCCAGCACGATCAGCTCACCAAGCCGCAGCAGGAAGCGCTCTGGAGCTTGCTGGAGTTGTACGCCGCGCGACTGGAGACATCGCTGGCAGCCAGCGAGCTGGCGGAAGTGCGCGCCGGCGGGCTCGACGAGCTGCGATTCGCATGGGCCGGCGGCGGCGAGGCGGGTGAGCCGCACTACTACCGCATTCAAGGTCCGACGTTCGTGGTCGAGTACGACAACACCCAGAACGACGCCAACCACGTCCACACGGTATGGCGGAACTTCGAGCGCGACTTCGGACGCGACCCGCTGCGGGAACACCTCGCTGCGGCGCATCAGGCTGGCAACCCACACACGCATCGCTGATCGCGGCCGCGTGCAGATCACGCGGCCCGAAACCGATCGGTAGCGGGGCCGTAGGAACCTACGAGCGCTAGACTGGTGTCACCCCCCGTGCGCTCCCTGGAGTGGACCATGGAACGGCTCTGGAAGGACATCAATTTCGGCCTCCGCATGCTCGTCAAGAGCCCCGGGCTAACGCTGGCCGCGATCGGCTCGTTGGCGCTCGGCATCGGCGCCAACACCGCGATCTTCACGGTGGTGAACGGCATCTTCTTCCCGCCGCTGCCGATCGAGGACGCATCAGGCGTCTTCAGCTTGTTCACGCTCGACGAGAAGAACCCGGGGTTCCACGGCGTCTCCTACCCCAACTTCGAGGACTACCGCGATCGGCAGACGGCGCTCGACGAGATTGCCGCCTACCAGTTCGCGCCCATGAGCTACCGCCGCGAGGACGGCGGCGGCGACGCCACCATCGGGCTGTTAGTCACCGGCAACTACTTCGATCTGTTACGCGTACAGATGCTCCAGGGGCGGTCCTTCGTGCCGGAGGAAGACCGCACGCCGGGGTCCCATCCCGTCGCCGTAGTGAGCCACGGGTTTTGGCAGCGGCGTACGGCCGGCGATCCGGATCTACTCGGCAAGACGATCTTCATCAACCGCGTCGCGTTGACCGTTATCGGCATCGCACCGCCGGATTTCACAGGCACCGACATCGGCATCGCTCCCGAGATCTGGATGCCGATGATGATGTACGAGCGCATCTCGACGCAGCCCGGATGGATCGACCTGCGGCGCGGCTTGATCAACAGCGTTCTCGGTCGCCTGGAGACCGGCACCACGCTCGCCAGCGCCCAGGAGGAGTTCGACGCGATATCGGCGCATCTCGCGTCGGAGCACCCGAACGACAACGCGGGACGGCGCCTGACCCTGATCCCTACGCTGCAGGCACGCGTGAACCCCAATGTGCGCGACAACTTCGTCCAGGCGCTCGGTTTGATGGTCTTCGTCGTCGGCCTGGTGCTGCTGATCGCCTGCGCCAACGTCGCCAACCTGTTGCTGTCACGCGCCACCGGTCGCCGTCAGAAGGTGGCGATCAAGCTGGCACTGGGCTCCAGCACCGGCCGTCTGGTGCGTCAACTGCTGACCGAGAGCGTTCTGTTGGCGCTCGTGGGTGCCGCATTCGGCCTGCTGGTGGCACGGTGGACCACGGGGCTGCTGGTGCGGTCCATTCCGCCTACCCCGTTCCCGATCGCGCTGTCGTTCGATCTGAATGGATCGGTGCTCCTCATCACGCTCGGCATCGCCGTCGCTACGGGCCTCGTCTTCGGATTGGCACCGGCGCTGCAGGCGATGCGGGCCGATGTTCTGGGCGCGCTCAAGAACGAGACTTCCGGCTCGATGGAGCGCCGACCGCCGCTTCGGCCTGCGCAATCTTTTGGCGGTTATGCACTTGACAAAGGTACCACGAGGGCCTAGTATGTCCTCATCATGAGCAAGAAAACAACTTCAAAGCACGCGACGCCGAAGACACCACAGGATCTGACGCTTGAGCAGATCATTCAGCACTTCTCTACCGACGCCCGAGCCAGGGAGTACCTGGAGGCCGTTCGGTGGCCCGAAGGCCCCTTCTGTCCACATTGCGGCAACGCCGACTCGGATCGCGTCTACCCGATCAAGGCAAACCCCGAAAAGAAGGTCAGGCCGGGCCTGTACGAGTGCGCCGAGTGCAAGAAGCAGTTCACGGTTACGGTAGGCACTGTTTTCGAGCGGTCCAAGGTTCCGCTGCGCAAGTGGCTCGTTGCTTGGTACCTTCTCTGTTCGTCCAAGAAAGGGTACTCTGCCGCCCAACTCCAGCGAGCCCTAGAGCTAGGTAGCTACCGGACTGCATGGTTCATGCTTCATCGGATCAGGTATGCCTTGCGGCACCCCGTGTTCGCCGACAAGCTCGGCGGGCGTGGCGATGGTGGCGTTGTAGAGGCTGACGAAACCTGGATCGGCGGAGTAAGGCGCGGCAAGGGGCGCGCTTACACCGGCAACAAGACAGCGGTTGTCAGCGTCGTCGAGCGCGGCGGACGAGTACGGTCATTCCCGGTCAAGCGGGTGACGGGCGAGAACCTGAGCCGCACACTTCACGGGCAGGTTCATCCACAAGCCACTCTAATCACCGACGAGCATCGCGGCTACATTGCCCCAGGTCGGCAGTTCCGTGCGCACCAGACCGTCAATCACTCGCAGCGAGAGTACGTTCGCGGATCAGTGCACACGAATACGGTTGAGGGGTTCTTTGGCAACCTCAAGCGCGGGATCAACGGTATCTATCACCATGTCGGCAGCCACTATCTGGCGCAGTATCTAGGTGAGTTCGACTTCCGCTACAACACCAGGCGGCTGACTGACGGAACAGCGCACGATAGCCGGGCTCCAGCAAGTCGACGGCAAGCGACTGATGCTCCGGCCGCCGAAGGCCGCCCGCGGCTAGATGCCAGCCCGCGAAGTCACCGCCCTGATCGTCCCCCAGGGCAAGATTCTCGACTTCATAGACGGCAAGCTCCGCAAGGAAACCCCGGAAGAGTACGTCCGCCAAGAGATCGAGAAGTCTCTGGTCCGCGAATACAAGTACCCGCGAGACGAGATCGCGGTGGAGTTCCGCGTTCGTCTGGGTCGCGCTCCGAAGCGCGCCGACCTCGCAGTGTTTCCAGAGGGCGAGCCGCACAAGCAAGAGAACGTGTTCGCCATCGTCGAATGCAAAGCGGCGAACATTTCTCCGAACCATCGCAAGGAAGGCGTCGATCAGCTCAAGAGCTATCTTGCCGCCTGCGTCAACGCTGTCTTCGGGATGTGGACGAACGGGCAGGAGAGGTTCTGCTATCGCAAGATCCAGGAAGACAGCAAGATAGCTTTCGCCGAGATTCCAGACATACCGGTCAAAGGCAAATCCATAGACGAGGTCGAAAGACCAACTTTCGACGCGCTACGCCCCGCCACCAGCGATTCTCTCCTGTTCACGTTCCGACGATGCCACAATTATATTGCCGGCAACCAAGGACTCCAGAAGCCCGAAGCCTTCTGGGAGCTGTTGAAGCTGATCTTCTGCAAGATCGAAGACGAACGCTCCAGCGAGATCGACTTTTACACGAGCACTCCGGGGCGTCAGAGCCTCAACGGCCAACTAAAGGTGAAGGCACGTATCGAGAAGATATTCGCGCGCGTCCGCACGAAATACTCGACGATCTTCAAGCCACACTGACCTGACCCCCGAAAACGGATCCGGATGTAATCTCACGATCTGGGTCAAGAACGGGAGGTCAGAATGCCGAGTAAGAGGCACAGCGCCGAGCAGATCGTACGCAAGCTCCGGGAGGCTGAGGTGGAGCTGGCTCGAGGGGCGACGGTCAAGGATGCCTGCCGCAAGCTAGCAATCACCGAGCACACCTACTACCGGTGGCGGCGAGAGTACGGCGGACTGAAGCTCAACCAGGCCAGAAAGCTCAAGCAACTGGAGAAGGAGAATGCCCGGCTCAAGAGGCTGGTGGCGGAAAAGGAACTCGACCTGTCGATCCTGAAGGAAGTGGCGGAGGGAAACTTCTGAGCCCAGCTCGGCGGCGAGAGGCGGTGGCACATGTACGGGGGCGGCTGGGCGTCTCGGAGAGGCGGGCGTGTCGGGTACTGAAACAACCACGCACGACACACCGGTACGTGCCAAGAGAGCCGCAACAGGAGCAGATTTTGACGGAGCGGATCGTGGATTTAGCCCGACAGTACGGGCGCTACGGATATCGGAGGGTGACAGCGTTGCTGCGCATGGAGGGCTGGTCCGTGAACCACAAACGAGTGCAGCGTATCTGGCGGCGCGAAGGGCTGAAAGTACCGAGAAAACAGCCCAAACGAGCACGGCTGTGGCTGAGCGATGGCTCCTGCATCCGGCTGCGCCCACAGCACCGGGATCATGTCTGGGCGTATGACTTCCTGCACCACCGGACGCACGACGGTCGGGCTATGAGGCTGCTGACGATCGTCGATGAGTACACACGAGAAAGCCTGGCGATCCATGTAGCACGGAAGCTCAACTCTGAGGACGTGCTGGAGCAGCTCGGGAGGTTGTTCGTACACCGGGGCATACCTGAGCACATCCGGTCGGATAACGGACCAGAGTTCACCGCCGAGGCGGTTCGCGACTGGCTGGGCCGGTTGGGCGTGGGGACGCTGTTCATCGAGCCGGGCTCGCCGTGGGAGAACGGTTACGTGGAGAGCTTCAACGGCAAGCTACGCGACGAGCTGCTGGATGGAGAGATCTTCTACACGCTCAAGGAGGCAAAGGTTCTGATCGAGAGATGGCGTCAGCACTACAACCGCATGCGACCGCACAGCTCGCTGAGCTATCGGCCGCCCGCACCCGAAGCGACGTTGTTGAAGCCGGCTGCGCTCCGCTTCGCCGGCCTCAACAACCTCTTGTCAGCACCGAGTTACTGAGATAAGACATGGTACTAACCGCGGGGTCAGGTCAACACGACGAGATCGAGCTCGAGCCTCGGGTACTGGCATACATCGTCTCGCAGTTGCAGCCCTGGTCGCTACTTAACAGCGACGTAGATGTAAAGGGCAAAGCCTACGAAGAGATCGTTGGGTCCAATCTTCGCGGCGATCGCGGCGAGTTCTTCACCCCCCGCAACATCTGTCAGATGGCGGTTGGGATGCTGGACCCTGGTCCTGCTGACATTGTCCTCGACCCCGCATGCGGCACTGGCGGTTTTCTGACCATTGCGATGAACCATGTCATTGAGAAGCTCCGCGATGGCGACCGGGGAAAATGGCGCAACGCGGATCGGCCCACAGATCGCGAACAACAGGAGCTATATCGAAAGATCCACGAGTACGCTAATGAGCGTATCGTCGGAATCGACATCAACCCCAACCTTGTTAAGGCCGCGAAAATGAACATGGTCATGAACAACGATGGTTCAGGTGGTCTGTTTCAGGGCAATGCTCTCGAACATCCCATCACGTGGGGCGAAGCACTCCGGGCTCGTGACTTGATTGGCAATGTGGATCTGGTCTTCACGAACCCGCCATTCGGATCGAAGATCCCAGTCGACGATCCCGCGATCCTCGAACAATTTGAACTAGCTCACGTGTGGGATTACGACGAACCACAGGACACCTACTCGATTCGAGAGCCACGCCAGCTCCAAAAGTCACAGCCGCCAGAGATTCTGTTTGTTGAACGCTGCATCCAGTTCCTGAAGCCCGGGGGCGGGCGAATGGCGATCGTCTTGCCCGATGGGATACTCGGCGCGCCCGGGTTGGCTTACGTGCGTGAATGGATCTTGGCACAGACGCGCGTGCTGGCCAGTGTTGACTTGCATCCAGATGCGTTTCAGCCGAAGAACAGCACGCAAACAAGCGTGCTGGTACTGGAGCAGAAGCGTTTCGATGAGATCGAATTAGAGAGTGCCGTTGGTAAGAAAAACACCTATGACGTATTCATGGCGCTTGCGAACCATGTGGGCCATGACAAGCGCGGAAACACTACCTATGTCCGCGACGAAGATGGCAACGAGATCGTCGAGGCCACGAAGGAGAAGGTCCAAGAGGTTCACGAAGGCGTCCCCTGTCTATACAACTGTCGAGACGGGAGTTATTTGCAAATGTTGTGGATCGGTGGATTTGTTCAGGCGGCGTCTTCGCTAGCGATCAGGTGAACTCCATCGACGAATGTGGCGCCCTCGAGTACGAGGGCAGTGAGGTGAGGAGCGTTGATGCGGCGCCATCGTTGCTGTGCCATCTCCAGGAGCTTGAATGCCATCGTCAGCGCCTTGGTGCGTGAGCCGGCGCCCTTGGTGACGCGTTGTCTCAGGCGTACGGTGGCGAACGCCGACTCGATCGGGTTGGCCGTGCGCAGATGAACCCAGTGGTCGGCGGGGAAGTCGTAGAACGTCAGCAGCTTGTCGGAGTCGCGTTGCAACGACGCCACGGCCTTGGAGTACTTGGCGCCGTAGTCGGCTGCGAACCGCGCCATGCCCTCCTGAGCATCCTCGCGCGTTGGCGCACCGATGATCTCGTGCAGCGCGCGCTTGGCTTTGGCCTGCAGCCGCCTCGGTAGCTTGTCGAGCACGTTGCCAAGCCGATGCACCCAGCATCGTTGCTCTCGAGTCTGGGGCCATACATCCCGCACCGCCGCCCAGAACCCCAGCGCCCCATCACCCACTGCCACGAGCGGCGCCCGCATGCCTCGACGCTTCAGCTCCCGGAGCACGAACGCCCAGCTCTCGGTGCTCTCTCGATACCCGTCCTCGACCGCGATGAGCTCCTTGGTTCCGTCCGGCAAAACGCCCAGGATCACCAGCGTGCACAGCCGATCATCCTCGAGTCGAATGTTGAAGTGCACACCGTCCGCCCACACGTATACGTACTGCTTGGTGGACAGATCCAGCTTCCGGAATGCCTCGTACTCCGTGCTCCAGGCGTTCGTCAGCCGGCAGATCGCCGATGCCGACAGCCCGCTGGCTTCCTGTCCCAGTAAGATCGGCAGCGCCTCCTTGAAGTCGCCCGTCGACAGGCCCCGCAGGTACAGCACCGGCAGCACCTCCGCCACCTTCGGCGAGCGCCGCATGTAGGGCGGCAGGATCCGACTGCTGAACCGCTGCCTCAGTCCCTGCTCGTCGAGCCGCTTGTCGTTGACCCGTGGCGCGGCTACTTGCACCGTCCCGCACCCCAACGTGATCTTGCGTGCGCGAGCCCGACCGTTGCGTACCACTTGCCGACGGCCGGCTTCATCCAGTTGCCCGGCGTGGCTCTGGATATACTCCTGAACCTCCCACTCCAGTGCTGTTGCCAGCATCTGCAGCGCGCCCTGCCGGGCGAGCTCATCGACGTCCAGTGTCAGCTGTCCTTCCTCCGCGTCCGATCCACCGATAATCTTGAGCACGGGTGGCGTCTCCTTCCCGGCCTCCACAGCCGGCTGCTGGTTGTTGATGATCCCAGCGAAGGTTACGCCGCCTTTCTTTTTCCTCCCATCCACAACTTCCGGTTATATCTCTCGAGACGGCACAGAAGGTCGTAGACGACAACACCGGACGCATCACAGGAGCGTTCCGTGCTTGGTTAACTGAACAAGAATGACACCTGCA
Organism: Acidobacteriota bacterium; assembly: GCA_965248695.1. GTDB lineage: Bacteria > Acidobacteriota > UBA890 > UBA890 > WLXD01 > DASCOT01. The sequence continues at coordinate 332,685 of CBDFKD010000002.1, forward strand.
TCTACTCCTGAGAGATCCGTCCGAGAACGCCTCGCGCCCGAGTGCTTGGCGCTCCCGATCGAGGAGATATGCGGCGGCGCGAGGCGGCTTGACGCCGAGGTGTATCTCACGCCCGGTTTTCTTGTTCGTCAAGACATCGCGCATGCCAGTCTGCAAGTGACGACCCTCGGAGAATTGGCTTCGATCTGGCAGCCAAGTCGCCTCACTGGAGTCACGGTTGCGCCCGAACATGGGGAACCGTTCCTGACTGCCACGCAGGTGTTCGACATTTGGCCCAGGCCGCGAAAGTGGCTGGCGGCCAGTCGCACACCGAAGATTGAGACGCGATACGTAGAGCCCGGATGGATACTCGTGACCTGTTCCGGTACCGTCGGCAGTTCAATCGTCACGTATTCAGCGCACGCTGGGCTGGTGATCTCTCATGACATCCTGCGCGTGCAGCCACGCGACGCCCGGCTTCGTGGGTACATATACGCCTTCCTACGGACGCGGTTCGGCCTCGCGATGATGCGGTCTAGCCGCTATGGGAACATCATCAAACATCTTGAGGTTGAGCACCTTGATGATCTGCCTATCCCGATACTCGACAACCTGATTGACGACACCGATGCGGACATTGGTCGGACGTTTGAAATGCGTGATGAGGCGCACAAGCTTGATCGGTTCGCCTGCGAGCGTTTTGGCCAAGAGGTAGGCGCGCCGGAGCCACCATCGGAAGAGGGATTCTCCGTGTCCTCGAGCGAGCTGTTTGAATACAGCCGGCGTCTTGATGCTTACACATACAATCCTCAAGCAGAATCGGCGCTTGCCGCACTAGGGCAAAGTGGGTACGAGACTCAGCCGCTGCGCTCGCTTACTGAAGCTGTTTTCGGCGTCCCGCGTTTCAAGCACGTCTACTTGGATCGAGGCATCCCGTATCTTGACAGCGAGCCGTTGTTCAAGATAAATCCGGAGCTTCGCAAGTTCATTCCACCAAGGGCAAAATCCAATGCGGAACGTTACTTCGTAAAGAGCGGCTGGCTGATGATGGCGTGCTCGGGACAGATCTATGGCCTTAACGGCGGTGTTGTCCTGGCAACCGAACAGCACGAGAATGCGATCATCTCAAACTACGTAGTGCGGATCATTCCGAATGGCGTTCGGCCAGGTTATCTGTCCGCTGTCCTCAATCACCCTGGACTTGGCCAGCCCTTGCTGCTCCGGTGGGCCTTCGGGACAGAGGTTCCGGAAATCGCTCCCGAGGACGTGGCGCTGTTTCCGGTTCTGCGCCTACCAGACGAGGTTGAGAGTGAGATCGCGAATGCAGCAGAACGAGCGAGCGAGCTACGCATGAAGGCCGACGAGAAAGAGAACGGTGCGGTCGCTCGTCTGGAAGAGGCGCTAGACGCCGAGCTGGAGAAGTCCAAGGGCAAAAAGAAACATGGACCTCTCCACATCCCTCTCGACTTCGACGAGGCGATGAAGCGCGCCGTCCAAGTACCGGCACCAGACGAGGCCGAAGGCTAAGCAGGGGTCGTACGGCTCTGTGCTGGTCAAGGATTCGCCCAGCCATACCCTTTGTCAAGTGCATAATCGCCAATCTTTTGGTCATCGGGCAGGTCGCCGTCTCGCTGATGCTGCTGGTCGGCGCCGGACTGTTCATCCGTAGCATGCAGTCGGCGCGGACCATAGACCCGGGGTTCGATGTCGAGGGCGGGCTGGTCGCCACCATGAACCTGGGACTCGAGGGCTACAGCGAGGACGACGGCAAGGCGTTCCTGCGGCAGCTTGGCGAGCGTGTCGCTGCGATTCCGGGCGTGCGTGCAGCGACGGTGGCGCAATCTTTGCCGCTGAGCCTGTTCGGCGCCGGGCTGACCCGCACCACCTTCATCGAAGGCGACGCGGCAGCCGACGAGGAGGACGGGGTGCTCATCGGGGTCACCAGCATCGGGCTGGGGTTCTTCGACGCTCTCGGTATCAGCATCGTTGACGGGCGCCCGTTCGATGTGCGTATTTCGGTGATGCCGATCGGTTGTTTCGGTCATCGCGATCACTCGTTTCGGGTGATCGCGATCAGGGCATCGGAGCGAAGCGACGTTGTGTTGGGATGTTAGCGGATCACCTTGGGTGAGTCAGAAGTAGTAGTAGAGGCGGTGGAGGCTGTGGGGGACGCGAAGCGTCCTCCAAGGAGCGGTGGGAAACGGATGTTTTCCATGGCTCCGGCAGGATCCACAGGTTGCCGGAGCAGCGCGAGGATGCTCATGTGGCTTTGTCCGCATCGCGCAGCTTGGCGGCGGCGGCCGCCTTGCGCAGCGACCGGCCGGTGAGCTTGATCTTGTAGGCAGCGTGGATGAGCCGGTCGCAGATGGAGTCGGCCACGGTGGCCTCCCCGAGTGCCTGATGCCAGGCAGAGATGGGCAACTGACTGGCGATCAGAGTCGAGGCGCGTTCATGGCGATCTTCGATCACCTCGAGGATGTCGCGCCGTTCCATGTCGTTGAGCGGCGTAAGCAACCAGTCATCGATCACCAACAAGTTGGTTCTGGCGAGTCGGTTCATCAGACGGGTGTAGGAGCCGTCGCCACGGGCGACGGCGAGTTGGTGAGGGAACCGGGCGGCGCGCACGTACAATGCCGTGAACCCAGATCGGCACGCCCTGTGCGCCAGTGCGCAGGCCAGGAACGTCTTGCCGGTGCCGGTGGGTCCGGTGATCAGCAGGTTCAGGTTCTGGCGCAACCACTCACACGATCCCAGCGACAGCACCACCTGCCGGTCCAGCCCGCGGGATGCCTTGAAGTCGACATCTTCCATGCAAGCGGCGACGCGGAGTTTGGCGCGTTGGAGCCGGCGAGTGAGCTTACGCCGCTCGCGTGCGGTGTACTCGGCCTCGATCATCATGCCGACCCGATCCTCGAACGGTAGATCGGCGTACTGGCTCGTGGACAGCTGCAACTCGAACAGCTCGGCCATCGCCCCCATCTTCATGGCCAGCATCTTGTCGATCGTCGGTTGCCTCAGCATGAGCTGGACTCGGCGTAGTAATCAGCACCGCGGATGTTCTCGTGGACTGGCACTGCGGGAGTTCGGTGCTGTTGCGCGGGCTGCCGATCCAGGCCCGAGGAGAGGATGTTCTTGATCGTGCCGTAACGGCACGATCCGAGGGTCTCGGCGCGCGCGCTCGCTGCCTCCAGTCGTTCCGATCCGTAGCGCTTGCTCAAGCGCATGATCCCCAAACAGGAGCGATACCCCTGTTCCGGATGAGGGAAGGTGGCCATGATCTGCGCCACCACCCGAGCGGTGGCAGGACCGGTGCGCCCGGCCCAGCCGATCAGACGCGACGGGGTGCATTGCGCATGCGCCCGATGCGAAGCGGGCATGTGCTCGGCACAAGTGGAGTGGCTGCCTTTGCCCACGAGACGGCGGTGGCCGCCAACTCGGTTGCCCTTGAAGTACAGCTCCACGGTCAGAGCGGTGAAGCGTGCCTCCACCTGCTGATGAACCAACTGATAGGGCACCGAGTACCAGTTGCCGTCAACCTGCACGTGGTAGTCGATGTTGACCGTGCAGCGGAGCCACTCGGCCATCTCATAGGCGGCTGACGGCAACGGCTGCAGCAGTGGCCGGTCCAGACGCTCGTACAACTGTCGTCGGGATGCGCCGAGCTGCTGCATGGGCTTGTCGTTGATGATCTCGAGTTGCTCGCGGATCGCACCGTTCAGCTCGGCCAAGCTGAAGAAGGTGCGGTTGCGCAATACGGCCAGGATCCAACGCTGCGCCAGTAGCACGGAGCTCTCCACCTTGGCCTTGTCGCGAGGCTTGCCGGCGCGCGTCGGGATCACCGCCGCACCGTAGTGCTCGGCCATCTCGGCGTAGCTGCGGTTCACGGTCGGCTCATACCGGCAGGCCCGAGTAACGCCGCTCTTGAGGTTGTCCGGAACGAGGATCTCAGCACTCCCGCCGAAGTACTCCAACATCCGCACATGCGATCCGATCCACGAGGCCAGATCCTGGCCAGCGCTTGCCTCGGCGTACACGTAGGAGCTGGCGCCGAGCACCCCGACGAACAACTCGACGGTACGGGCATCACCGCTGTGGCGGTCAACGACGCTCGGTCGCTTGCCGGAGTAGTCCACGAAGATCTTGTGGCCGGCGCGGTGCACCTGCCGCATCGATGGGGACAGCTTGCGCCGGAAGCGTCGGTATCGCTCGCAGAACTGCGTGTAGCGATATCCGTCAGGGTGATCCTCCAGGTACTCGTGCCACAGCAGTTGTAGCGTCACCCCGGGGCGCCGCAGCTCCCGGTGAACCCAGGCCACATCCGGCGACGGGCGCGGGTTGCTCGGTGGCGCCGGCGCTCTGAACAGCTTCCCCTCCAGCGCGATGTCATCAAGCTCTGCCGGCAGCGGCCAGCTCAGCCCGGCCGCCGCGGCGCGCTGCAGGTAGTCGCTCACGGTCGAACTGCTCACGCCACACGCGCGGGCGATCTGGCGGTGCGGTAGCCCTTGGAACTTCAGCCGCAGGATCTGTCGAACTTGTCTCATCGGTAGCCTCTTGGTTGCCATCCATCGCTCCTCCTGGCGTTAGGAGGCGCCATGGTGCCGCACTTGCTACCGATGGATCCCTGCTCTCAGATCCTCGCGATCGGCTCCGAAATGAGCGATCGCGATGGTCCGAAACCAGTGATCGGCATCAACCGAAATCCGTGATCGCGATAAACCGAAACGGGCGATCGGGATGCTCCGAAATACGCAGATGTCACGGACAACCCCGACAGTGTGCGCGCGGCGATCATCAACGAGGTGATGGCCGACACTTTCTGGCCCGGCGAGAGCCCGATCGGGCAGCGGTTCATGTTCCACGGCCAGATCGATCGGCCGCTTACCGTCGTCGGCGTGGCCAGCTACGCGAAGGTGTCGACGCTGGGCGAGGACCCCACGCCGCTGGTGTACATGCCCATCGAGCAGGAGTACTCCGGCACGATGTTGCTGATGTCCCGCACCGAGGGCGACCCGCTGGCGCTCGCCGATGCCGTGCGGCGTGAGATCCGCGCTCTCGATCCGGAGATGCCGATCTTCGGGATCACGACGCTCGGCGATCAGGTGGACGCGTCGCTCTTCCCCACCCGTATCGGCGCGGGCATGCTCGGGGTGTTCGGTGCGCTCGGCCTGACGCTCGCGGCGATCGGCCTGTACGGGGTAATGAACTACTCGGTGGCTCGGCGCACCCGCGAGATCGGCATTCGCATGGCACTCGGTGCCAACTCGACCGGGGTAATGCGGTTGGTGGTCCAGCACGCGCTGCTGCTGGTGGCCGTCGGCTTGATCGTCGGGATCGGCCTGGCGGCTTTGATGGGTCGGCAGATGGCAAGCATGCTGTACGGCATCAGCGGCACCGACCTGTTCGCCTTCGGCGGCACCTCGCTGATGTTGTTGCTGGTCGCCAGCGTCGCCAGTCTCGTGCCGGCGTTGCGCGCCACGCGCGTCGATCCGGTCCGCGCCCTGAAGTTCGAGTAGCCGGCCTACGTTTTCCTGACGTATCGCATCTTTTACGATGCTAAGAACGGTCATAGAGTGCTGCTGAGGCCGCAATTGGCCGCAGCTGACCGAAAAGTGTTGCTTCGTATCTCCGCGCTTCCCTAGACTCGATTCTGGCTGGTTGAGCCGGCCGCGAGCGCCTCCCCATGCGCAGTGAGATATGTGAAGCACGCCTGTCTGGCACTCGTTGCCATGCTTACGATCGGCTGCGCCCACGGCGCGGCCGTCCGTCCGAACCGACGTCCTACGACCACAGTGAACGACGCGGCCGCACCCGCAGCGCGTCCGAGCCGGGACGCCTCTGCCGCGCGGAACAACCCGCCCACGGCAGCAACCGGTCGGAGTCCACGCCCTTCAACCACGGCGAGCAGCCCGTCCGCGCCGCCAACGCCTCCAAACCGACGCGCGACGGCCGCGGCGACGCCACCGAATCGACGCCCGCCCGTCGCAACGCCCGGCGAACCCCTGTTCATGCCGGAGTGCTACGAACCGCCGCCGGCGGTCCCGGCGGTGGAAAGGGCTGACTCCCGAGACTGGCAGCTTCCCGTCGCTCGCGTTGGCAACGACACCGTTCTCAGCTTCTTCGGCGACCCGCGAGATCGCGGTGCCCGACAACACGCCGGCATCGACATCGGGGCGCCACGTGGTACGCCGGTGCACGCCCCGGTCGACGCGAAGGTCATCGCGTCGCGCCAGGGTAGCAGGGGCGGACACACGATCGTTCTCTTGGACGTGGCCGAGAAGATTCAGTTCGTCTTCACGCACCTCGACTCGCGCGCCGTGCAGGCTGGTCAGTACGTGCTCGCCGGTCACCCGCTCGGCACGGTCGGCAATACCGGCAACGCCGCCGGCGGCGTCACCCACCTGCACTTCGAAGTGCATGATTTCGCCGGCCCGATCGATCCGTGTCCGCTGTTGAACCGGGCACCCGGCGCCAGCGTCAGCTGCCCAAGCGAGCTCGCCGCCCGATAGACTGGCGGCATGAGCTTGAAAGCCGCTCGCGCGCTGCCCCGAGTCGTGTTGCTGCTCGCCGCTGGCATCGCGACAACAGCGTGCGCCGGCGATGCGCAGCCTCCGGCTCCAGCTCGTGCGGATGCTGCAGAGGCGAGCGTAGCGCCCGCCGGCGTGATGGACGGATCCCTGCCGGACATGGGCGGTCGGGCCTTCGTAGCGCTGCAACCCGAGTCGGCTCATACTTCCCCGCCGCCGGGCAAACCGGGGGTCATCGATCAGTTCGGCTACACCTTCGAACCGTCGTTGCTCATCGCGCAGCAGGACCAGACGGTTCGAATCGGCAACAGCGAGGACGTCGACCACAACGTACGGGTGACAAACGTCGAGACTCGGGCGGTAGTGGTGAACGCCAATCTGGTTATGGGTGAGACCGTCGAGCACCGGTTCGACCGCACCGGACCTTACACAGTGCGTTGCGACATCCACCCGGCGATGACGGCGCTCATCCTCGTGGTGTCGCACCCGTACGCGGCGATAACCGACACTCGCGGCGCGTTCCGGATCGAGAACATCCCGCCGGGCGCCTACGCGCTGACGACGTGGAGCGCCGCCGGCGAGCGGATCCTACAACGCGCCGTAACCGTCACCGAGGACGCGGACGGCCAACTCGAGATGACGTCGGGTGCCACGGAGTAGCACGCCACCGGACCACGACTCGCGAGTCGGGAGATCGACGCGATGAACAAGCGCGAATTCGGTCACACGGGCATAGGCGTATCGGTCATCGGCCAGGGCACCTGGCGGATGGAGCTGTCTGACCGAGCTACCGCGACCGCGGCACTACAACGTGGTCTCGACCGCGGGGCGACGCATATCGACACCGCCGAGATGTATGGCAACGGCGCCGCCGAAGAGCTCGTCGGCAAGGCCATGGATGGGCGACGCGACGAGGTGTTCCTGGTGAGCAAGGTGCTGCCCTCGAACGCCTCGCGGGAGGGCACCGTCGCCGCGTGCGAGCGATCGCTGAGACGCCTGCGCACCGACCGGCTCGATTGCTACCTGCTGCACTGGGAAGGAGCCCACCCGATCGAGGAGACCGTCGCCGGGTTCGAACAGTTGGCAAGCGACGGCAAGATCCGCGCGTGGGGCGTTAGCAACTTCGATGAGCGCGCCTTGGACGAGGTGGTCGCGCTCGCGGGCGCCGAGCACGTCACCTGTAATCAGGTCTGCTACCACCTCCAGGAACGAGCCATCGAGCACGCTGTGGTGCCCTACTGCCACAAGCACGGGATCGCGGTGGTCGCCTACAGCCCGTTCGGATCAGGCTCCTTCCCTTCCGAGGATTCCCACCGCGGGCGAATCCTGACCGACATCGGGGCACGGTACGGTGTCAGCGCTTTCCAGATTGCCCTGGCGTTCCTTTGCCGGCGCGAGGGGCAGTTCGCGATTCCCAAGAGCGCATTGCCGGCCCATGTCGAAGACAACGCCGCCGCCGGCGACGTCGTGCTCGCGGATACGGACCTCGAGCAGATCGACGCTGCTTTTCCACTCGGTCGACCGCGACCCGGCGTTCCGGTGATCTGATTGCAACCCTGGACGCCGTCGCTCACGTTTCGTGCACCCCTCGGACAGCGACGGCCAACCGTCAGAACGAACTCGGTTGAGCCACTCACAGTCCGTTGAGAAACCCCAACGCTTGTGGTCGAATGCCGCCAGATTTCTGACTCTAAGAGCCACACTACCCGCAGAGGAGACTCGACATGACGACCCGGCTGTCCACACGCTACGGACTGATCTGCGCCATGCTCACCGTTGGGCTTGCAGCGAGCGCGATACACCCCGGCAGCGCCATCGCGCAACGTCCGGTGCTCACCATCGACGACCAGTTCCTGCTCGAGCGCGTAGGCTCGCCGCGGATTAGCCCGGACGGCGTACGGATTGCCTACACCATCGGCACCACCGACTACGACACCAACAGCTCCGAGACGCGGATCTGGGTTGTCGATCGCGATGGCGGTGCCCCGATCCCGATGACCGGCACCGGGAGCTCGGCCTCGAGCCCGCGATGGAGCCCCGACGGGCAGCGGCTGTCGTTCCTGTCCGCACGTGATGGAGGCAACACGCAGGTTTGGGCGCTCGATCTCACCACCGGCGGCGAGGCGGTACAGCTCACCCAAATCGAAGACGGCGTGTCGGGATACGAATGGGCGCCGGACGGACGGCGGCTGGTGCTGACTATCAGAGACGCGGCCCCGGAGAAGAACCCGGCGGCCAAGACGAAGAGCGGTGCCGATATCCCCGAGCCGTGGGTCGTCGACCGATTGCAGTTCAAGCGCGACTACGTCGGCTACCTGGACCGGCGTCGAGAGCATCTCTACACCTTCGATCTGGGTAGCAAGGCGACGGTCCAGATCACCTCCGGCGATCACGATGATTCACAGCCGGTGTGGTCCCCGGACGGCACCACGATCGCGTTCGTCAGCAACCGCACGGTCGACGCCGACGCCAACTTCAACACCAACATCTGGCTCGTCGACGCAGCCAACACCGACATGGGGGCGAGCCTGACGCAGGTCACCAGCAACCCGGGCTCCGACGGGTCCCCGGCGTTCAGCCCTGACGGCGCCCGCATCGCTCACATCACCGAGACCGATATCGATCACTCACCCTACGACATCGCCAAAGTTGCCGTGATCGAACCGGGCGGGGAGGCGATGATCCTCACCGAGGGCCTCGACCGCGGCGCCCGTCGGCCGATGTTCAGCGCCGACGGTAGTTCCGTTTACTTCCAGGTCGACGACAGCGGTGAGCGCCACCTGGCCATGATCTCGGCGGCCGGCGGCGAGGTCGTGCGGGTCATCGACGGACCCCGCAGCGTCAACGCGGTGACGATCTCCGACGACGGCACCATCGTGGCGCTCATCAGCGAGCCCCACGAGCCTGGCAACCTCTACGTGCGCGAAAACGACGGCGGTCTGCGCAAACTGACACGTAACAACGACGAGCTGCTCACCGGAATCGACCTCGCCGATGTCGAGAATGTGCATTTCCCGAGCGCCGACGGCACCGAGATCGAAGGCTTCATCTTCAAGCCGCTGGATTTCCAGGAGGGCGTCCGCTACCCGACGATCCTGCGAATCCACGGCGGGCCGGTGTCGCAGTACACCTACGGCTGGAACTACGAGGCACAGCTGTTCGCCGCCAACGGCTATCTGGTGGTGACCACGAACCCGCGCGGATCATCGGGCTACGGCAAAGCCTTTCAGATGGGGATCTGGCAGTCCTGGGGCGACAAAGACACCCAGGACGTGATCGCCGGAGTCGACCACGCGATCAAGCTCGGCTGGGCCGATCCGGACCGACTCGGAGTCGGGGGCTGGTCGTATGGCGGGATTCTGACCAACTACGTCATCACCCAGACGCAGCGATTCGGCGCCGCGATAGCCGGCGCGTCGGGAGCGCACTGGATCAGCAGCTACGGCCACGATCACTACCAGCGCTGGTATCGCCTCGAGTTCGGCGACCCCTGGGAACCCGACGCACGGGCAATCTACGAGAAGCTGTCGTCGTACAACGACGTCGACAAGATCACCACGCCGACCATGTGGGTGGGTGGCAAGGAAGACTGGAACGTGCCGATCATCCACGCCGAGATGATGTACCAGGCGGTCAAGAGCCGCGGCCTGGACGCGCTCTTGGTCGTGTACCCGAACATGCACCACGGTATCAACCTCCCCTACTACCGTAAGGACCTGCACCAGCGTTACTTGGCCTGGTACGCGAAATACCTCAAGCCGGAGACGGCAGTAATGGACGAGTAGGAGGCGTAACGTCGCCTGCTAACGGAGCTGGTACTTCTTCAGCTTCCGGTACACGGTCGCACGACCGAGCCCGAGCTCAACGCCGACCTTGCTCACGTTGCCGCCGTTTCGATACATCGCATCAGCGATCATGTCGCGCTCGATCTCCATCATCGTGCCGTACCCCGTCGGTCGCGAGCGGCTAGGGCGATCAATGTGCACGACCTTGGCGCCGCCTCTGCCTTCTTCCGCAGTCAAGTCGGCTGGTCGACCGAGCAGACGGGGTGGCAGGTCGGACGGACGGATGACCTTGCAGTCGTCGCTAGCGACGACCGCGCGCTGAATCGTGTTTTGCAGTTCCCGCACATTGCCCGGCCAGTCGTGTTGCGCCAGCACCGCCATCGCCGCCGCATCGATCCGCCAGCCGTCTTCCCCGTCCGGGGCGTATTGAGCGATGAATCGCTCCACCAGTAGCTCGATGTCGGAGCCGCGCTCGCGCAGCGACGGCAGTCGGAGCTCGAACACGGCGATGCGATAGAACAGATCCTCGCGGAAACTACCGACCTCCATCTCATGGGCGAGCTCCTTGTTAGTAGCCGCGATGATACGGAAGTCCGAAGAGATCGGTGTCTCACCTCCGAGACGATGAAACGATCGCTCCTGTAGCGCCCTCAGCATCTTGGCCTGCAGCGGAAGCGACAGCTCCGCCACCTCGTCCAGGAACAATGTGCCGCCGTCAGCGCACTCGAACTTGCCGGCGTGGCGCCGGACCGCGCCCGTAAACGAACCCTTCTCATGGCCGAAGAGCTCTGACTCTTGAAGGGTTTCCGGGATCGCGGCGCAGTTAACCGTCACCCACGGACCATCGCTCCGGGAGCTGCGGTGACACAGAGCCTGGGCGGCCAGTTCCTTGCCGGTGCCGCTCTCGCCGGTGATCAACACGCTCACATCGCTCGATCCGATGCTATCGAGGTCGCGGAACAACGCTTGCATCGGCGGCGATTGACCGATGATCGCCGGATAGTCAGGGGAACGAGTCTTGCTCGCTGTTCGCGCCAGGCGCGCCCGCGCACGATGCCGGTCAACAGCACTCTCGACGACCGCCATCAGCTTCGCACGCTCCAGCGGCTTGATCACACACTCGTACGCCCCGAGCTCGATGGCAGCAAGAAGGCTCTCCACCGATGAATCGCTGGTCATCATCACGACCGGTACCGAACGATGGCGCCGCTTGATCTGCCTGAGCGCCTCCAGACTTCCCATACCCGGGACGGTGAAATCGAGGCAGATGACATCCGGCAGAACATCTCCGAGCGCCTGGATACACTTCTCAGGCTCCGAGAACACTCGCGAGGCGAAACCTGCCCTTTCGAGCCAATTGGAGGTGAGGTCGGTGACCTCGGCGGCAGCATCAACGACGAAGACCATCGGGCGTCGGGAGTCGCCGGCGATCGCATCCGCGCCCGCTCGCTCGCGCGTCCCCGGTGCCACTGCGCCTGGAAAGCGCCGGCCGATCCTTGCTGGCGCCGAGCTCATCGGACGGCTCGGGCCCGGTGCGGTAGCCTCATCTGGCGTCGAGACGTCCACCGTGTCTTTGACATATTCGCTGTCCTTGGGCTTTCTTTTAATGGTCAATCGAGGTCATTACTATGTATAACTAGGTATAACAGTTGATTACATACTTTCACAAGTATGAAATTAACTTCGAGGAGCTTTCCCGGTCTCGTCCCTAGTATTCAAAGGTATAGCTATTTCTGATGGGAATTACTTGCTTGTGCAATCATGTAGGTATCCTGTATAGCTAGTAGAGGACGCTCTTGGACACACCGGTCCTTGCGAGACATCGACTAATGTTCAAAGACAAACTGGAGACATGCGGGCTCGCCGCCGCCGTGCCCATGCTGATCGGCGGCGCGTGGCTATGGTCCCAGCCCTTGGCTAGATTCGATCAGTCAGTCAATACACTGCGGCGCCCGGCAGTAGAGCGCCCGGTCGGAGCAACGACCGAGTGCCGTTCGCGGGTCGCCAAGGCGTTGGACTCGCGCCGAGAGCTCGTCTTCGGCTCCGAGCTCGACTCCGTCACCGTGCGCCGTCACGGTGTGTATCAGGTCAGCGGCAACGCGCAAAGTGAAAGCTCGGCCGGCCACCGCGTCGCTCTGGACTACACTTGCACGTTCGATGCGCGCTCGTCCGATCCGGTCAAGGTCGAGATCGTCGAGCACTCCTTGTAGGCACCGCTGCTACTCGCTGGCCACATCCCGCGCCACTGGGATCGCCATCGACGGTATCGGCAACGCAAAAGATCTCCGCCTCAAATCTCGCCGGCCTCGTCGGTCATCGACATCGCCCCCGCAGTCGCTGTGTAGCGTAGCGACTCGCCGCCGACCGCTACCTTGTGCGGCGGCGCTACCGGGTCTGGCAACATCGGTCGCGGAGCCGTGTCCTCCTGCGCAGAAGCGGAGCCGCTGTTGATTCGCTGCGCGATCGTGGAGCGCGCTGCGGGCGTCGCCCTGCTGTCCGTTGTGGTCTACTTGCGCCACGATCCACTTGGCTATCCGACACGATCTCGCCGACGGAGAGCACGATGACCCAGACGCCGAACCTCCTCTCCGACGGTAGTGAGCCGGCGACCTACGAGGACCTCTTGAGCCGCCTGACCAACCTCGGAATCGAGGTTCAGACAATCGAGCACGAGCCGGTCTTCACGGTCGAGGAGGCGCAGGCTCACCGCGGGAAGCTGCAGGGAGCCCACACTAAGAACCTCTTCCTGCGCGACAAGAAGAAGCGCATGTGGCTGGTGGTGTGCCGCGAGGATCGCAGCGTCGACCTCAAGAAGCTGCCGTCGGTGATCGGCAGCGGGCGTCTGTCTTTCGGTAGCCCGCAGCGGTTGATGCAGAACCTAGGCGTGATCCCCGGGGCCGTGACGCCGTTCGCGGTGCTGAACGATCACGAGCTGAACGTGCGGGTCGCTGTCGAGCGCAGCCTGCTCGACGAGGCGCCATGGAACTTCCATCCGCTCGACAACGCCAGGACGACGTCGATCCAACCGCAGGACATGCTCCGATTTCTCGAAGAACAGGAGCACGCCCCGCAGCTCGTCGACCTGGGTTCCGCCACCCGGTAGCGCCGAGAGCGGCTGTCCGCTGCCTAGGAGGCCGTGGTGAAAGTGTGGTGGGTCTGGCGACAGGGTTTTGCGAGGCGCAGGCCAGAGAGAGGAGGAGGCGATGGTTGCCCCATCGTTGACGACAAACGACGCAGCATCCGCGCGCAACCCCCAGTCGCCCGAAGGGTTGCGGCAACCAGACCCACCACACTTTCACCACGGCCTGCTGGACTGCGGCAGCCAACTCGGCTGAATGCGTACTTTCGGTTGCGGCGCGTTACTTCGGCTGTGGCACGACGCGGATGTACGGCAGGGGCTGCTGCCAGCCGTCGGGATACTTTTCCCGCGCCTGCTCGTCCGACACCGCCGGCGAGATGATCACGTCATCGCCCTGCTGCCAGTTGGCCGGCGTCGCCACCTGCTGGTAGGCGGTGAGCTGACACGAGTCGAGCAACCGCAGAATCTCCGCGAAGTTTCGCCCGGTGCTCATGGGATAGGTAAGCGTCGCCTTGATCGTCTTGTCCGGCCCGATGACGAACACTGAGCGCGCCGTCGCGTTGTCGGCGGGCGTACGGCCGTCAGAAGTATCCCCGGCACCGCCCGGCAGCATGTCGTAGGCCTTTACGACCTCCAGCCGGGGGTCGCCGATCAGCGGGTACGTCACGGCGTGGCCCTGCGAGGACTCGATGTCCTTCGACCAGGCCTCGTGATCGCTGACTCCGTCCACGCTGATACCGATGAGCTTGCAGTTGCGGGCGGCAAACTCGTCCTTCAGGCCGGCGGCGGCGCCAAGCTCGGTCGTGCAGACCGGTGTGAAGTCCTTCGGGTGCGAGAACATCACCACCCAGCTGTCGCCGATCCACTCGTGAAAGTTGATGCTCCCCTGCGTGGTCTCGGCCGTAAAGTCAGGGGCGACGTCGTTGATCCGTAGTGTCATGTGTTTCCTCCTCGAGTTTTTGACCGCTGCGCATTTTAGACGCTGGGCCCTCCCAGGTCACGGCCGGACCGCCTAGAGCACCAGCGTGGCTAGCCCGGTGAGCACCAGAGCGGCTGCCCAGATCATGTCGAGGTTGATCCACGCCCGGCGCAGGAACAGCACCCCGAAATACTCGTAGACGATCACCGCCACCAGCCCGGTGACCAGCAGGTAGCCTGCGGTGTGTACCAGGGACGCCATGAGGCCGACGGCGAATCCCGCCGTCGCCGGCATGGGCGTGCCGGCATACACCCTTGTCTCCAACAACAGCGGCGCCACCATGAGTCCGGCACCGTGTGCGGACGCCATTAGGAAGGACCACACCGCCAGGTTCCAAAGCGACATCTTCATGCCGCCGTAGCGCGGATGTCGCGAGCGCACGAGCTTGTAGCCGCCGAAGCCGATGAGCAACGCGGCGACAACCAACTTCAATGCCGCACCGGGCAGCACGATGCCTAGCGCAGCCGCCACCATCAACGCCACCGCTACCGCGACGGCGTGGCCGATGGCCAGTGGCAGGAGCGTCCGCCACACCGCACCGCGGCGCTGCTCCTGCATACCCAAAGCAACGGCAAACAGCCAGCCCATCCCCGGATTGACACCGTGAAACGCACCGAGGGCGAACAGCGTCACCCAGAACACGCCGCGGTCCTATCCGGCTAGCTGAAGCAGTAGGCGTCCGAAGAGGCGTCGCCTCCCTCTAGCCTCACCTGATGGACTCGCAAGCCGCCGGTCTCGATGAAGAAGTTCGGATCGAGCTCCATCCCACCCTCAGGGTTGGCATCGAGCTTTACCATCCACCCCTGCACACCGTCTGGATAGAACTGGTCGTCCCACGGCGAGTACAGCGAGTTGGTGAAGTAGACGCGCTTGCCGTCGCGGCTCACTTCGACCATCTGCGGTGCACCGTTGAGCGGCTGGTCCGGCTTTGCCGGATGCGCCGTCTTGTTGACGATGCCGCCCAGTTTGATGTTGCCTGTCAGCTTGGGATTGTCGGGATCGCTGACGTCGTACTGGTGAAACTCCCCGATGCCCCAGCACGAGACGTAGAGGAACTTGTCGTCGACCGACAGGTCAATGTCGGTGACCAGAGGCGGTACGGCCCCAAAGCCCTTGAGCAGCTCGGGGAGGTCATCCGGATCGGCCGGCTGTGCCGGGATGGTCACCACCTTCTTGACGCTCCAGGCGGCATCGCCATTCCCCTCGCCCTTGCGCCACAGCCAGATCGACGCCGAGAGATCCTCGAGCGACACCACCACGCCCACGAAGCCGTAGGCGTGAGCCGGATCGTGCGCCGGTCGCACCTCCAGCACCATTTGCTGCTCGGCGCCGAGGTCCAGGGCCTGAACGTGCGAGCGCGTCTTCAGGTCCCAAACATGCAGACCGTGACCGTACTTGCCGGCCAGCAGGAGCTCGGGGTTGAGCCCACTGGTCACCATGTTGGGCGTACCCCACTCGCTGGTGACGATCGCGTCCTGGCCGAGATGCCAGCCGAAATCGTAAGCAAGCTCCTGCGGGCCACGGTCGACCTCCCACTGACCACCGAGCTCGAAGGTCTCGTGATCCATGGTGAAGATTCCACCGGGGCCCTCACCATCAGCGTTACCGAGCGCGCTGACGTAGATACCGTCCGGGCCGCAATGCACCGTGTGCGGGGCAGCGTAGCCGGTCTTCTCAGCAAGCTCATCGGCCTCGATCACCTTGATGATCTTCGGGTCACGCGGATCCGGCTGCGTGTCGAGGATATAGATGCGCGAGGAGTGGATCCCAGGCACCACGAGGTAGCGCCGCCGGACGTGCGGATGTGGCGCGTACGGACTCAGGCAGGAGCTACAGGCATTCCATCCGAAGTGGTGCAGCTCGTCGCCCACATGCGGCATTTCGACCTTGTTGATCAGCTTGCCGTAGTCCGGGGAGGCAGGATCTACATCGACGACGCCAATGGCATCGGGCTTGCCGTCGTCGTTGCAATTCAGCATCGAGACATAGGCGATCCCCTCTGGATCAGCCTTCGCAGCATCCTTGGGCGACGGGTAGAAGCTGGGGTCGGGCGTGAGAGAAGCCATAGGTGCTGCCTCCTGCTTTTGCGGGTGGATCTCGTCTTGAATTCAGGGAGTCGCTTTTCGGCGGACCGACACTATCAGCTTCGCCGATCCTGTGAAACAGGGCCTGCTGCCGAGTCGAATGCCATCCGGCCAGGCTCACTGACCGATGCTGCCCTGAATCCGTGTGAGGGCGTCCTCGAGATGGATACGGCTCATCCGGTCATCGACACCGGCCGTGAGAGCCGCCTCGATCTCGCTGCGCAACAGCGTTAGCTGATCGCGTACTAGCGGACGGATATCGGACTGGGCGATGTGAAGATCGGCGTTTAAGGGTGGATCGTCGTTGCGTCCGACACGTAGGTTGCCAGAGCTCGGCGGCGTCCAGTGCTCGGACTCCGCTTCATGCAGCAGGAAGTGAGCCTGCTGGAGATAGGCGCGTTGTTGGTTGCGACGGAACGTATCGATCGAGCGCTCCTCTCCCAGCTCACGCCAGACGATTCGCCGCGCGTCGTCGAGCATTTCGGTTGGCCTGTAAGTATCGTCCCCCAGGAACGCCTCGTGCTCGATCATGCGAGCCAGCCGTGCGTGGTTCAGCAGTCGCTGAATGGCAAGCTCCTGGTAGGCGCGGATGCGCTCGACGACGCCGGCGTGTTCCAGACGTCGAAGCTGATTGAGGTCCAGCGCCCAGACCGGCGTCTGCAGCACGTACTGGTCCAGGAAATCCATCGCCTTGCGCTGATACTCGGGCTCGACGGGTGTGTACACCCATCCCTCCTCCCCGAAGCGCTTGTGGTGCGTCCAGGAGCCACCGACCGCCGCCGCGGCATGCTCAGCGTACCGATTCCACTGGGTGAGCAGCTGCAGGTGATGTGTTTCGAGCTCGTAGTAGTCATCACCTTCTTCGAGCACCCACTCCAACAGGCTCTCCGAGGCCCCCTGCAGGTTGCGCATCCCGTAGACCGCCGCTTGTACGGGGTCGTCCGAGATGCCCTCCGTCATCCGGTGCGGGTCCCACTCGATATCCATACCGAACAACGCAGCGCCGAACCGATACCAGGGCTCGTCGGCGCGCTCGACGATCCACTGGTTGAGGGTAGCGAGCTCGCCCTCCGGGCTCGTTGCCCCCGGAATCGGTCGGTATCCCCACATCACCGCGAACTTGTCCCACACGCCGATGCGGCGCTCGGGAGGCACGCCGTCGCCCGCCTGCGCCACGTAGTTGAAGCGCGTGCGTCCGACCGATGAGGCCGAGTGACCGCGCTCGCGCACGAACGCGGGATCTCGAAGCGACTCGACGGGATAGACAAAGTTGGCCCGCTGGTTGTGCGGCAGCCCCACCGCGTGGGCGATCTCGTGAGACACCACATAACGGATTGCCTCGCCGAGATCCTCGGGCGAGAGCTCGTCGGTGCGAAACTGCGGGTTGGCAGACGCCACCTGCGAGATCAGCTGCCACCGCATGCGCTCCGCAAGCCCGTGGTAGATGTTCATGTGGGCTCGTATCGCCTCGCCGGAGCGCGGGTCCACCACGTCCGCCCCGGCGTTCGCCGACCGGATCGGCGATGCGTTGTAGCGCACCACCGAGTAGCGCGCGTCGAGGAGCGAGAACTCCGGGTCTTCCGTCTCGGCCGGCGCCAAGCGTACCTGGATCACGTTCTTGAAGCCGGCGAGCTCGAACGCCTCGTTCCACTCCAGCAGTCCCGCGCGGATGTACGGCACGAGCTCCGGAGGCGTGGCCGGATCGATGTGCCACACCCACGGCTTCAACGGATCCACGAGCTCGCCGCGCTCGAAGGCCTCGGGGTCGGCGGGCTCGAGACGGTATCGGATCAGATAGCGTTGACCTCGCACCCCCTGAAAGGACCGCGAGTAGTCGGTCACACCCATCGAGATGAGCCCGGTGCGCTCGTCGTACAGGCGCGGCATCATCGGCTCTTCGGGCAAGAGCACCATCGAGTGGTTGACCTCGTACGACACCGTCTCGCCGCGAGAGTTGGAGGGCGCGTCGCTCGCCGAGTAGGTGTTCACGGCTCGCACTTCGACGTTGGTCGGGAAGGCCCGCGCCCATTCCAGCCAGCTGCGATCCGGGTAGTGGCTGCGAATCTCCAGCTGCTGTCGACGCGCGCGCGGTAGCGAGAATGGTGGCGTGTCGTCGAGGTACAGGTCGGTGACCTCGATAACCGAAGTCCCGTCGCCGCGCGCCTCGATGTCGAACGACGACAGTACCGGCGGGAAATTGGAGTACTCCACGGCCATGGCAACCGCGGAGCCGTCCTCAGCGACGTTCTGGTGCGAGACGGCGCGCAAGAGGATGCGATCGCCCCGACGCTCCCAGCGTACGACGATGTTGTTGCGCGCCAGGTTCGAGCCGCCCGTTGCCAGCCCCTGCTGCGCCGCGCCGAAGCGACTCATGACGATCATCTCGCGCCCGAGCATCGCGTCGGGAATCTCGAAGAGCAGGTCGTCTTCGAGCTGGTGAACACTGAACAGCCCGTGACTGCTGGTCGCCGAGGCCAACACCACGTCTTCGTAGTCGTCCATCTGGGCGTCGACCGGCGCGGCGAGCGCCAACTCGAGCGCCAGCGCCAGGAACAGGGTCGCGAACAGAGTGAATCGCCTCATCAATAGACACTCCTGTCTTGCCAACGCCTCGCAGCGCGAGACGAGCGAGCATGATCGGAACTTCCACGCCACCGTGCGGCTATCGAACCCGGTTCGGTGGGCCGCCACAGCGCTGCATGGTAGGCGCGGCCCGGGGTTGAGGTGCATTCCAGCACCCGCCTCGCTGCTCTTCCACTGGGAGGCTCCCAGTGCGCGGCCAACGGATCATCCAGGGCTGCCGCCTAGTGTCCTGTAACAGGCCACTAGCGTCGCCGGACCCGATGAAACCCTCGGCTCGAGCCCGAGAACCGCGGGTTGACCACGCTGTTGAAGATCGAGCCGAAGGTGTAGTTCACCCCGAAGCCGACGCGATAGCGGAAGTCCGTCTCGACAGCGCGCCGCTCGAGGAGAATCTCCTCGTCGGTGATGCCGCCGGCGGGCAGGAAGATCTGGTCGCGCACCAGCGACGCGCTACCGGAAACGCTAAGCCGCAGTCCGCGACTGACCCGGAAGTCGAGCTCGCCGCGCATCTCCGCTCGGTGCTTTCCGGGGTCGCTGATGAAGTGCGCCGCCTCGAGCGTGAAGCCGGCCTCGCCCCACGGCCGATTCAGCTCCAGCCCTACGAGCACCCCGTGGTCGGCCAGCGTCTGTTCCGTACGTCCGAAGATCGTGAGCTCGCGAAAATCGTAGCGTGTCACGCCGGCGAAGTAAGTGAGGGTCAGCAGCTTCTGCGATGACTCGTCGTACGGAAACAGGTTGTGCTCGAGGGCCGCCGACACCCGGGTCGACAGATCGAGGTTGGAGAACGTCGATGACGCACCTGCCACCCCGACGCCGATACCCCAGCGCGGTCCGAGCGTCTTGATTGCCTGCCCGCCGAAGCCGAACTCACGTCCGACGCTCTTGAGCCGCTCGCCGTCATCGAACTCGAAGTTGCGCTCGTCGTATTCCCCGTCGACGCCGACAAAGACTTTCCAGCCGTCGGTTATTCGACGTGCGCTGATGTCGCCTTCGATCTCACGTGACGACTGCCGCTCTTCACCCCGCAGCGAGGTATCGAGGTCGACCCTGAAAACCCAGAAGTTCCATGGATCCTCGCCGGGGGTCGCGCCCACCGGGCGCGGCGCCGATGGAGCCTGATGGCGGCTACGCATCTGCGTCGCCTGCGGGGTGCGCAGGAGATAGGGCGCCAACCCAAGCGACAGCACGCTCCCGAGCGCTTGTCGAACCTCGTCGTCTGTATCCGTGTCCGACGTCGTGAACACGTGAGTGTCGACCTCGTCGGCGAACTCGTCGAGGCCGATGAACTCGAGGCTGTACTCGTTTCCAGCGCCAGCGCGTCGGTTCGTCACCAGCACGTGCACGTCGGCGTCGCGGCGATCGAGCACATAGTCGACGAAGGACACCTCGCGCCGCAGATAGTCGAAATCGCAGCGACGCTCACAGTCGAGAAAAATGCGCAGCGCCGCCGGCGAAGAGGAGCCGGCCTCGGAAGGCTCCTGTGCACCGGGCGGTGCGGCCCAGACGGGAACGTCCGCCGCCACCCAGATCACCAGGGCCAGCGTCGCCAACACGCGCCTTCGCCCACCCGATGTACGGTCCGCGTTCGCTCTCACCGACTCTCCGCGGGACGTTTTCGGGGCGAGGGGCATTCCCGGAGCACCTCGGAGCTTTTGTATTCTCGATACTGTATACAGTCCGCTACAGAGGCGACGTCCGCGGCAGCTAGGCGAAGCGGCCCGGCGCGAGCAAGTCCAGCGCCAGCGCCGGAGCTTCGTCGGACACCAGGCTCGCAACCAGCTTCCCGGTAATCGGCGCCAGCGCCAGCCCGAGCGTGCCGTGGCCAGTTGCAACCGTCAGGTTCGGCACACTTCCCACCCTGCCGATGATCGGCAACCCGTCGGGGCTGCAGGGGCGAAACCCCGACCAGACGCGTGGGCCGGCGGAATCGCGGCCCGTAGCAGCGAGGATCGCATCGGTATCCGTTTCCGGCAGATAGGCCGAGACTTGCTCGAAGATCCGTCTGAGCCGCCGCGGATCGATCGAGCGATCAAGACCCGTGAGCTCCAGAGCCCCGGTGAAGCGTAGCCGGTCGCCCATCGGCGTGACCGTGGCGCGCGCTTCGTGCAGCAGCAACGGAATGCGCAGGCTGCAGCTGCCGCGCGGGAGGGTCAGGCTGTAACCCCTGCCCGGTTGAACCGGGATCCGCACCCCGAGTTTGGCGGCAAGCGCCTGGCTGAAAGCGCCGGCCGCGAGTACGAACGACTCTGCGCTGATCCGGTCGCCGCCCGCGTGCACCGAGTGCAATCGTCCGCCACGCCGCTCGAAGCCCTCGACCTCGGTCGACGAAAGGAAGCGGACCCCTCGACCCCGGACATATGCCGTCAGAGTCCGCACGAAGCTCGATGGATCGACATGGCAGTCCTGACGGAAGTACACGCCACCGATCGCGCTCGTGCGCAGTGCCGGCTCGAGCTCGTGCAACGCCTGCGCGCCGAGCACCTCGACCTGCAGACCGGCCGTGCTCAGGATCTCGGCATGCTCGGCACCGTGGTGCGCGCCGGACTTCGAGTCGTACAGCATGAGGATGCCCTCCTCATGCATGTGCGGCTCAACGCCGTCGAGACGGGACAGCTCGCGGAAGAGATCGACACTCGCAAGCAACAGATCGCGAAGCAACGGCACAGCGCGGCGCACGTGGGCGTCCGTGCACGAGGCGCGAAACCGCCAGAGCCACCGCAGCAGTTCCACGTCGAGACGAGGACGGATGTATAGCGGGCTGTCCGACTTGAACAGCCAGCGCAGCCCCTGCCCGATCACACCCGGTGCCGCAAGCGGTACGACGTGGCTGGGAACGAGCATGCCGGCATTGCCGTGCGAAGCACCGTCGTTGCCGTCTCCGCGCTCGATCAGCGTGACCCGGCAACCGGCGCGGTTCAGGAAGTAAGCGCAACAAACGCCGACGGCGCCGCCACCGACAACGACGACGTCACGCGAACCGTTCATGGAGCAGTGACGCGAATCCCGGCTCCGAACGGGTCTTCATCGCCGACAACGAGCCTGCTTTCCGACGTCACCCAAGCATCTCCAACGATGGTCGGCAGGACGCCGCCCTCGGTTTCCTCGATGCTGCCCACGAAGCAGCTCCCCACGATGCTCTCCTGCATCCACGCCTGTCCCGGCAGCAACTTGCCGTCGGCCCACAGGCACGCCATCTTCGCGCTCGTGCCGGTGCCGCAGGGCGATCGATCGTACTCACGCCCCGGACACAGGACGAAGTTCTTGCTGTCCGCTCCGTCGGCGCTCGGCGGCCCGAAGAGCTCTATGTGGTCGACCTCGGAACCATCGTCGCCGACGACGTTCGCCTCTCGCAGCGCCTCGCGAATGGTCCAGCAGTAGGTGGTCAGCGCCGCCACGTTGTCTGACTCGAGGCGCTGCCCGTGCTGTTCCGCCAAAAAGAACCAGTTGCCACCCCACGCCACGTCGCCACGCACTTTGCCGAGCTCACCGAGAGTGAGCTCGACGCCGCTCGCAACGCGGTAGCTGACGACGTTCTGCACCGCGACCCGGCCATCTTGACGCAGCTCCACCCCGACGACGCCGACAGGCGTCTCGAATCGGTGCGCGCCGGGCGCCAGCTCGCCGAGTGACGCCAGCGTCACGGCGACCCCGATGGTGCCGTGCACGCACATTCCCAGGTAGCCAACGTTGTTGAAGAAGATCACCTGCGCGGCGAAATCGACCGATGACGGCGTACACAGCAACGCACCGACCATCGCGCCGAACCCGCGCGGCTCGTTCACCACAGTCGACCGAAAGTCGTCGTGATGGTCGCGAAGCCGCGCCAGCCGGTCGGCCGCGGAGCCGGTCCCGAGGTCAGGGGCACCTTCGAGAACCAGGCGGGTCGGCTCGCCGCCGGTGTGTGAATCGATGACTCGAATCGATCGCGACACTAGCCCCCTATTGCAGGCCACTAGTATCCGGCTCGGTCGAGCTCCTCATCGATCACCTTGGCGATCGCCTCGAACGGTACGGCTCCGCCGGGAACCGGCCGGCCATTGACGAACAACGCTGGCGTTCCGTCGACGCCGAGACGCTGGCCGGCGCGTACGTCCGCTTGCACGCTGTCCACATAGCGGCCCGAATCCAGACAAGCAGCAAAGGCCTCGTTGTCCATTCCGAGTCGTTCCGCCTTGCCCTTGAGCTCCTCGACCGTGAGGGCGTCCTGCTCGGCAAACATCAGATCGTGCAGCTCCCAGAACTTTCCCTGCTCTTCGGCGCACAGCGACGCTTCCGCGGCTTTCTGTGCATTCGGGTGGATCTCCCGCAGCGGGAACTGGCGATACACCAGCCTTACCTGGCCGGCATAGACCTCCTTGACCTGCTCCACCGTCGGCATGAAGCGCCCGCAGAAGGGGCATTCGAAATCCGAGAACTCGACCAGCGTGATCGGCGCATCGCCGGGACCAAGAGCCGGGTAGCCTTCGGTTTCGATGTTGGCGCGAACCGGCTCGAGGGTCATTGCAACGTCGCGATCGGCCGCCAGTTCAGCGGTGAACGCCACGATGCCAGCTTCTTGCTCTTGTTCGAACAGGAACTGTTCGATCGCTGGGCGCAAAGCGTCCAGCGGACGTCCCTGGAGGCGGCCCTGGTTGGCTTCATGCCAGGCGTTCACCTCGGCGGCCGTCACCTGAATCCCGGAGTTGACCTCAGCCTGCAGCATTTCTTCGGTGGTGGTGCCACGCTGGGACGCCTCGGCATCGAGCAACCGGCGCCTTACGGCATCTCTGACCCCCGCATCGAGGAGCTGAAATCGCTGTGTGTCGTATTCGAACGCCAGCGTTGCCAGTCGATCGTTGACAGCCTCGCCCAAATCGGCCAACCGAATCGGATCGCCATCGATCGTAGCCAGCACTCCATCGGCATCAGGCCCACCGGATGGAGCACTCGCTGTCGCAGACGGCTCCTGGGAAGTTACTTCGCGGGCGCACCCCGCCGCCGGCAGCAGTGCCAGCGGAACAACGGCCAGGGTCGCGATAACGGTTGTACGGCCGGGTCGGGATCGAACGATTCGGTTGATCATGGGGCGCGCTCCTGCCCAGTCAATGGGCGGGTCGGATCGGCTTGCATCGGAACACCGGGCCCGGCGAGCGACCCGTCGTCAACTAGGTTACCGGCTCGCGTCGGCGCCAGCATGCACCGGCGCGATGTTTCTGCGTCGACGCCCACAGGAGCCTGTCGGCAGGGCTACGACGCGCTGAATCTACGGCGTTCCATCCGGCCCCACCCGGTCTTGCCGGTAAGCGCGTCAAGAAGCCCTTTGGCACGCCAGACCGTCATCACCTGACGATAGCCCAGGTTCTCGAACACGGCGCCGAACAGCAACCAGAGCACGTCCCTTGGCGACGGGTAGCGACGCGCGGTGTGCTCCTCGAGCAGTACAGCGCCCATCGACAACGTGATCGAGAAGAGCACCGACACAACGAAGAACAGCACCGCGATCTCGAGGCTGAGCACCCCCATGAGGAAGCCGACGATGGTGAGCACGTAGCCGGCGAGCTCCACCGCCGGGCCGGCCATCTCGAAGAGCGCAAAGTACGGAAACCCGAACAACCCGAGAGCGCCGTAGCGAATGTTTCCGAACAGCGATCGATGCGCGAGGATGCTCTCGACGGTGCCCCGTTGCCAGCGGTTGCGCTGACGGTAAAGCGTCCGCATGTCGGCAGGCGCCTGCGTCCAGCACACCGGATCGGGTACGAAGACGATGCGGGCGCGTTCGCCGCCCGGGCGCCGTCGATGCAAACGCACGGTGATCTCCATGTCCTCGCCCACGGTTGTCTTCGAGAAACCGCCGACCGCGACCAGGGCGGTACGGTCGAACAGACCGAATGCCCCGGAGATGACCAGCAGCGAGTTCATGAAGCTGAAGGCAACACGGCCACCGAGAAACGCTCGCAGGTACTCCACCGTCTGCATCAGCGGCAAGATTGCCCGCGGCGCTCCAACGCTCTCGATCTGCCCCTTTCGCACGGTGCAACCATCGACGATGCGTACGATCCCGCCGGCCGCAACGGTGCGCTCGTCCTCGAGGAAAGGCTTGAGCACGCTCAGCAGTGCGTCGGGCTCGAGCAGGGAATCCGCGTCGACGACCGCTACGAGCTCACCGCGAGCCGCCGACAGGCCGGCGTTGAGGGCGTCGGCTTTGCCCCCCTGCGGCTTGTCGATGACGACGACCGGAGTCGGGTCACGAGACTCGTAGACGGCGCCCACCGGTTCGGACTCCACGACATCGTAGACGCGTCGACTCGAGCGATATAGACGAAAGCGGTCGATGAGCCGCGACAGCGTCCGGTCGGTCGAGCCGTCGTTGATCACCACCACCTCGTGGCGCGGGTAGTTGAGCGCCAGGATGGACTTGACACTGTCGCAAATCGTCAGCTCCTCGTTGAACGCCGGCACCAGGACAGAGACCTTGGGCACCAGAGAGGAGCGCACGAGGGATTGGCGCTCCGAGGCGGTCAACGGATGATGTGCGTGCTTCAAGACGAAGTAGCCCAGAAGCATCATTACGAAGTAGATGGTGTTGATCGTCAGCACGTAGGCCACGATTCCGTACTCGGTGACCACAATCGCAGTACGTAGCCATTCAGGCGCCGCGCCGATCATGCCGCCACCCGCAAGTGAGCTACACGCCATCGTTCCAGCGCCTCGAGCGCGGCACCTGCCGCGACGCGATCGGCACCGACGACAGCATCGTCGAGCTGCGCGCGCCCGGGCTCGCCGAGCTGGGCAAGCGCTTGTGCCGCCTCATGAGCGACTTGGGGGTCCTCGCCGCGCAGCAGGCGCGACAGACGGCCGGCCGCCTCGTACATGTGCATGCGGCCGACGCACTCGATCGCGGCACTACGTACCGAGCCGTCCTTCGACATCACTGCCGTGAGCACATGCCCCTTCAGTCGATCGCGCTCTGCGGCACAGGGCAGCACACGCAACGCCAGAGCGACGAGGTCGCGCTCCGGGCGTTGCAGGATCGATTCGAGCAACTCGCACGACACCCACACGCGCCAGGACGCCAGCAGTCGCAAAGCCTCGCGCAGCCGGCGGTGGTAGCCGTGCTCCAGGAGGCGCGGCATGACCTCGTTGGCGAGAATGGAGGCGTGCACCTTCAGATCGTCGGAGAGCACGGCGCGGACAAGCGGCGTTTCGGCAAGCATGAAGTCGAAGACCTCGACGTACTCGAAGGTCTCGACCGTGCCGTCCCGCTCGCCGATACCGAGCAGTGCTTTCGCCGCTTCGACGCGTACGGAACGCGACTGATCTGCGAGCGCGGTAAGCAGCTCGTCGCGTGCTGAGCCGCCGGCAACCAGGGACAAGTTAGTGATCGCAGCACGCCGAGCGATCTGCGATCCGGTACGGTACTCGTCGAGCCAGCGCTGCACGAACCCGAGACGGTTGGCGAGCCGGACGAGCTTGGCGCGTTGACCGCCGCGAAGAGCCGGCAGGAACTCGAGGATGCAGAACTCCAGCTCGCTCGGACAGCGCTCTAGTAGCCGCTCCACCGTTGAGCTGTTCTCGTGGCCGGCGACGTAGGCGGCCAGCTTCTCTTGAAACAGGGGCCGCTGCCGGGCGATACGCCGTTGCCGCAGCAACCGCCGCGTCTTGCCGAACAGGACCTGCAGGGTAATCACGCAGACGAGGCCGCACTGGGCCAGCAGGGCGGCGAATCCAGCGGAAAGGAGATCAGAATCGAACAGGTCCGCGGTGAATCCCACATGAGCCCACGCCACCAGAGCCACGAACATGACGACGAATTTGATCGTCCGGATTACGGCGGTTCTACGTCCGCGCTCCTCGAGCGTCAGCTGGCGGCGCGCTGGCATGCGTCCTGATCCTTCGGGAGCGCGCGCAGCAGCCGTTCCAACCTGGCGGACAGCTCCATCGGGTTGAACGGCTTGGACACATAGTCGTGCGCGCCGAGGCGGAAGCCACGAACCACATCAGCCTCCTGACGCAGGGCGGTCAGCATGATTACCGGTAGGTCACGCGTGTCGGCGTTGTTGCGGATCTCCGCCAGAACTTCGAACCCGTCCAGTTGCGGCATATTGACGTCGAGCACGGCGGCGCTCGGCCGCACCTCGCGGATCAGTTCGAGGGCATCCTCTCCGCCGTGGGCAATGTGACACTCCACGTTCACCTCACGGAGGGTCGCAGCAACAAGCGTCGTGATCGTCGCGTCGTCGTCGGCGAGAACGACCTGGTGCTTATGCCCTGGTCCGTGATCCGGCTCGGTGGCTGCCTCGGGCGGCGTGGCCGCGCGGATCAGCTGGTAACAGCGCAGCAGCAGTTCCTCGTCAGACCACGGACGAACCAGCAACTCACAGCCGCGCCGGTGTCGCTTGGCGTCGATCAAGTTACGCGCTGATCCTGCGCACAGCACGCCGATGCCACGACGCGCCAACGAGCTCGCCTGCTGCCAAGCCTCAGCGCTGTCGCCGTCATCGACGTCGACCACCGCCAGATCAATGCCGTGCAGCGCCAGGTCGATCTCCAACTGTGAGCGTGAGCGAACGTGCGTCGTAGCCCCCGCAGCATCGAACACACGCTGCATGTCCTCGGCCCCGGCGGCGTCGAACCCGACGAGCCATATCGCTCGATGGCAGATCTCGTCGCGGACCTCTGCCGGCACGTCGCACGAGATTGCGGCCTTCGGCGGGGCAGCGGACGGCGGCGACTCAGGATCGTCGGATACCCGCTCCGGCGCGCTTTCAGAAGCGTCCGCGAGCACGGGCGCCGCCTCCGCATCGGCATCATCAACGTCGCGCGTGCTCTGGTTCAACTCGTTCCATCGATCATCGCGCTCTGCCTGTTGGAACGCTGCGTGGACGGCGCGGAGCGCCTCGGCGACGGCACTGGAATCGATCTCGTCGACACCGAGCCAGCCTTCCAGCGCCGCGGCCGCGTCGCTGATGCCAGGGTGTCCCAACGTGCCCCCACGGCCGAGCCACAGGTGAGCGATGCGGCGCGCCGCGTCGATGTCGAGTCCCGATCCCACGGAGTCCAGCAACTGCGCCGACTGCTTCAGTCCCCGTTCGATGAAACTGGCTCGCAAGCGATCAAGAGAGCCACCGGCCAGCATGGCGCAGGATTCGCCCGCGGGCTCAACAGGATGTTTGCCCTCAGGCTCGGGAAGATCCAGTAGCGAGCGGATCCGATCGGCCAGTTGCTCCGGATCGAACGGCTTGGGTATCAGGCCCTGAGCGCCGAACCGTTTGTAGTCGAGGCCGCTGGCCGTATCCTTGCCGGTTAGAAACACCACCGGTATGTCGCTCAGGTCATCGTCCTTGCGGATCTCGTACAGAACGTCTTCGCCGAGCATGTCGGGCATCATCTGGTCGAGAAGGATGAGGTCCGGCCGCGCGCTGCGGGCATAGAACAGGCCTTGCTGACCCGTCCGCGCAAAGGTGATCTTGAAGCTGCCCGCACGCTGCAGCGCGGCGCTCGCGATCAGGTGGATGGCCGAATCGTCGTCGACGATGAGAACCTTGATCATTAGCTTCCGCCCGCCACGGCCTCACCAGCCTCACTGGCCTTCCCGGCCTCGTATTCGCCTAGCGCCCGGTTGAGCGCGCCGAACAGCTCCTCACGTTCGAGTGGTTTGTTGAGCACCTCGGCCGCCGCGGACAGGCTGTGCTCGTTCTCGCGTCCGACGATGCTAGCGATGACCACCGGAATCGCCCGTAACTCCGCGTCCGCCTTCAGCCGTCCCAAGACCTGCCAACCGTCCATCTCGGGCATCATCAGGTCGAGCACGATCAGATCAGGTCGATGCTGCCTCGCGAGCTCGATTCCCTCTTCGCCCGATCCGCAAATCAACACGCGGCAGCCAGTCTCCTCGGCGTAGTGACGAAAGAGAGTCTGGCAGTCGCGGTTGTCATCGATGATCAGCACCAGGTGCCCGACGAGAGCTTCGGCTGGGTCTACGTGCTCGTCGTGGAGCGGTTGGACGCCGCAGAAAACCTCGGCCGGTCGCGCGACGTGATCACCATGGCGCGGCGCCGGAGCATCCTCCGTAAGCAGGATGCTGAACGTCGACCCTTCATCGATCTGGCTGTCGGCGACCAGGTCGTGGGCCATCTCGCGGCACAACGCCCGCGAGATGGTCAGGCCCAGACCTGTCCCCTCGTACTTTCGGTCGGTACCGCTTTCCGCCTGTGTAAAGCAATCGAACACCGCATCGAGGCGGTCGGTCGGGATACCGACCCCCGTATCGACGACATCGATTCTGACCGGCCGTCGCGACGCTTCGGCGAGCTGTACCCTGACAGTGACGCTGCCGGAGTCGGTGAACTTGACGGCGTTGCCGATGAGGTTGACGAGCACCTGTACGAGCCGAGCCTCGTCGGCGCGGATCGCACGCAAGGGGCGCGGAACATCCAGTCGTAGCTGCACGCCCGTATCCTTGACCAGCGATTCGAACTTGCTCAGGACCTGCGGCACCAAATCAACCAACTGCACATCGGTGATCTGTAGCTCTACCTTGCCGGCCTCGATCTTCGACAGGTCTAAGACGTCGTTGATCAGACCGAGCAAGTGCTTGCCGTTGTCGAGCACTCGCTCGAGGTAATAGAGCTGCTTCTCTTGCAGCGTGCCGGACTTGTTCTTGCGGAGAATGTTGGCGAAGCCGATGACCGAGTTGAGCGGTGTCCGCAACTCGTGGCTCATGTTCGCCAGGAACTGTGACTTCGCGTGGTTGGCGGCTTCGGCCTCGTCCCTGGCAACCCTCAGGTCCTGCTCACGCCGCTCACGCTCTACCATCTCGGCGCGCAGCATCCCGTTCGCACGGCGCATCTTGGCGGCAGCCGTATCAACACGGCGATAGGTCCGGTGAACGCTGAGCATGAGGCCGGTCAACGCCGTGCCATATCCAGCCAGCTTGAGCACATGCGCAGCGTCGAACATCGCGTCAAAGGCACGTTCGGACAGCGACATGAACATCAGGTGGCTGCCGATCCCGACAAGTAGCGAGGCCATGAACCAGAAATCGAATCCGGTGATGGACTTGTACTGCTTGCGCTGGTAGCCGGCGAAGGCGAGGAGGAATAGCGCCGCGGGAAGCATCTCGAGCGGTCGGTTGAAGACGCCGGCAGCTTCGACAGGCGGCACCGGGACGGTGGCGATGATCACGAAGCCAGAGAGGATCAACAGACAGACCGCCCAGTACAGGCGCCGTTCGTTGATGCGACCGTCTTGTCCCGCGATGCTCTCGCGTCGCCAGGCCCAGAACGCCAGACAGGCGACTAGCCCCAGAAACAGTCGCGATGCCAGCCAGCTCCAGCCGATGATCGACGCTGGCGCCGAAGGCAGGCTGGCGGCAAACCACTCGGAGGTCGCCAGGAGGTGGTAGCCGTCCAGAAGGGCAGTACCGAGGAAGCCGGCGCCGATCACCTGATAGGGGGTGATCCGGCTGCTGTAGTAACGCACCAACGACAGGGTGCCGACCCAAAGCGCCAGCAGGGCCGAGCAAGCTTCGAGCGTGCTGTGCAGTCCCGGGCCGCTCGTCCAGGTCGCGCCGCGTAGCAAGGCCATGAGGACCGCAAGGCCCAGAAAGACTACCGCCAGCACGAACGTCCGACGGCGAATTATTCCCGATCGCGTGTACAACACGGTGCTAGCCTCCCGCCGCTGCCTGACGTGGACCGTCGATGAGTTCGGCGATCGTGTCGAGCAAGACGTCCTCGTCCACCAGCGGCTTGGTGACGTAGGCATCGAAACCCAGGCTCAAGAAGCGCTCGCGATCGCCGCTCATGGCGTGGGCGGTCAGCGCGACGACCGGCAACGAGGCGAGCCGCGCGTCCTGGCGCATCTCGGCCAGGACCTGAACGCCGTCCATTCCCGGAAGCGAGATGTCGAGCAGAACCACGTCTGGGGCCAGCTCTGGCAGTGCTGCCAGAGCATCGGGACCGTTGTCGAACGAGACCAGATCGAACAGATCTTCGAGAATGGCCTCCACCAACAGTTGGTTGTCCGGGTTGTCTTCAACCATCACGATTCGTGGCATCGCATGTCCTCCAGACGTCGTCGAAGCCGCTCTACAACCGAGGCATACTCACTCGTCAGCAGCTGTGTGAACTCGGTGTACGGCGATCTGAAGAACCCTTCCGACGCCATCGTCTCGAGGTTCTGGCAGATCGCCCACATCCGCATGGCTCCGAGGTTGCCGGCGCTGGACTTCAACGTGTGCGCCGCCATTTGGGCGTCATCGCGCCCGTCAGCAGAAGCGGCGCAAATCGCACCGATACGCTGGGGGGCTGCTTCGACAAAGAGATCGATCAACTGGCCGAGTAGCTTCACCCCACCCAAGTCGACGAGCTTGTCGACCGTCTCGAGACGAAACGAAGGGTGGTCTCCGGGGGCCGGCAGTTGGGGGCGCCACGCCGGGATTCCGCCTGCCGCAGCGGCATGGCCGCTGGGCGCCGAGTTGGGTCCCGGATCCCGTTGCCGAGCGCTGCCGTCGTGATGGGCCATGCTGTATCTCCCGACGATGCGTGCCGTTGTACTGATTCGGCTATTAAATGCTCTTGTTGGACGCTCCTGGCCTGCAATCTAGTATTAAGAGATAAGTAAACGCAAACAAAATATATTAATAGTCATAAATTAATGTTAAAAATTAGTATTAGATAGTTAAAGACAGCTCCGCTTCTTTGACTCAGACCAAGAAACCCGCGCCGTCGCCTCGGGCGCCGGCAGGGACCGCGTCCATGACCGTAGGGTAGGGGCCGCTTCCTGGTCGATGTTGGTGCATCTCCGAGGAGGAGCAACAGAGCAAGCGGCCCCATTTCGCCACTGTTGCTCTGGTCGGTCATCGCCATCCTCGCCGCGCCTTGATCTCGCCCGCAAATCCCATCTGCGGCGCTATCGATTCATCGGTTACAGGCCACTAGGTGTCTGACTCGACGCGCGGACGCCAGATCGCGTCGAGCGAGACGACGTCGCTCCGCAGTTGCGGATAGTGCTCGAGCTGTCCGAGCATGATCTCCATGGTGGCCCTAACATCCGCTCCGGCGGCATGGGCAGCTTCGAGCTCGGCGGCGCAATAGAACCTATACGCCGCTGCCAGGTCTCGACGCTCCATGCGCTTGAACACCGCGCAGGCGTCGACGACTCGAATCGTCGCCCAATCGATGTCCCGGCCGGCCCGCTCGAGCTCGGCCTGCAGCATCGGCAGGTCGAAGCGAGCCACGTTGTAGCCTCCGATATCGGATCCGGCGAGCCAGGTCCACATCGTATCGGCCACATCGACGAACGTCGGTGCATCGACGACGTCATCGTTGGTTATGCCGTGCACCTCGGCCGCAGCCGCGGGAATCGACACCTCCGGATTGATCAACGTCGTGAAGCTGCGTGCCGACCCGGCGGGCTCGATGCGAACCATGGCCACCTCGACGATGCGATCCGTGAGGACATCGAGACCGGTCGTCTCCAGGTCGACGAACGTCAGCGCCTGCTGCAGCTGCAATCCTGACGCCAGCCGGGCGGCCAGCGCCTGCAGCTCGCCGGACCTCAGGCCCGCCTGCCGCCGCGCATGGGACCCGAGGGCGCCCGGGCCTCCGGATCGAGAACCAGAATCGACCATCGGCACGATCTTGCGTCGCAGCGGCCACGACATCAAACCTCGCGCGCCGTGCCCACACCGGTCATAGCCGGCCAATATTATGCAAAACAAATCAACTCTGTTTATTTCTATCTACTAAAAGGGTTGAGCAGGCTTGAAAATCTTCATTACTCTTGTGACATCGTCATCAGATCACGAGACGCCGGATTCAATACCATGTTTGCTCGCAGCTCAGCTTCGAGGACCGCAAGCCCGCCGGACGACGGCGTGAGCTCCGCCCCTGCCGTATCGCTGAGCTGGAGAGCGGCACTACTCCGAGACCCCCTGGTGCTCTGCACCCTGGCCGTGTTCGCCGGGTTCATCGGTATCTACACGCTGCCGTTCGTCGCGTACACCACACTGGTGAGCTTCGTTGTCGATTGGGCCGATCCCATCCTGATCTGTCTGGCGGTGGTGGCGTTCCTTTCGGGCATCCGACACCTGCACCCGGAGGAGCGCCAGTTCTGGTTGCTGATGACGGTGGCATTCGTATGCTCCACCGGCGGTACCTGGCTGCGCCTGACGATCCCGGCCGCCGAGTGGGAGGCAGTTGGACGGTTCGCCGAGGACTTCGTCTTCCTGCTGCAGTTCATCCTCATGTTCCTGGCGATCTCGCTGAACCCACACACCGACGAGCGTCGCTGGAGCGTCAACAGCATTCGGTTCCGGCTCGAGTCGATCGGCACGATCAGCTTCGCCAGCCTGATCTTCTTCTACTTCGTGATCCTGCCGACCTACTACGGCGACGGAGCCAACAACTTCGCCCTGCCGAAGTCGATGCACATCGCACTCGGCACGATGTTGATCTTCTCCTTCTTCTATATCGCCTCGTTCTCGGCCAGCCGGCGCTGGACCACCATCTATCGACTCTTCGGCGTTTCACTGATGCTGTGGCTGGCAGCGGATGTCGTCGAGCTAATGCTGGTGACCGGTCGACTGGACATCCCCGGCGGCATTCCGTACGGCACGATCTACGACTTCCTCGGCTTCGTACCCTTCGGGCTGGCAGCGGTCGCGGCACGCATCGGGCGGGCCGGAATCGGTCAAGCCGAGGAGCCAGCGCCGGGCTTGCCGGCGCGCAACCCACGCCAGATCCGCTACCTGTTCGGCCCCCTGGCGGTCTATACGACTTCGCTACCGCTCATCCATTTCGCGCTCTCATCGCTCGGGTTGCTCGAGAACGCTGCCCGGACCGCACGTGAGACCTGCGTGTTCTTCGGGCTGGTGCTGCTGGGCGCACTCACGCTGGTGAACGAAAAGCTCATCGAGCGGCAACGCCGCAACACCGAGCGGGAGAACAAGCGTCTCGCCGCCTTCCCGCTCAAGAACCCGAACCCGTTCATGACCTTCGCCGCCGACGGCGCCGTCAAGTTCCTCAACCCGGCAGCAAAGCGCGTCCTTGTCGAGCTCGGTATCGATGCGATCGAGGCCTTTCTGCCAACCAAGCACGCTGACATCGTGGCCGACTGCGTGCAGACACGCGGCGGCTTCCGCGACATCGAAGTCACCGTCGACGATCGCGTGTTCTCGTTCGGCTACTACTCAGATCCGAGCGGCGACGACGTGTTCGTCTACGTGATGGACATCACCGAGCGTAAGCGTGCTGAGGGGAAGCTCAAGTACGACGCCCTACACGACACACTGACCGGGTTGCCGAATCGAACGATGGTGATGGAGATGCTGTCGCGCTCGATCGAGAAGGCGCGCTGCAACCCGCGCTATCGGTTCGCGCTGGTGTTCCTCGACCTCAACCGATTCAAGATGGTCAACGACAGCCTTGGCCACCTGGCCGGCGACCGCTTCCTGGTCGAGATCGGCAGACGGCTCGCCCTGTGTCTGCGCGGCAACGACGTCATCGGACGATTTGGTGGCGATGAGTTCGTGGTCATCGTCGACGACATCAAGAATGTGAAGGAAGCGACGCGCACCGCGGAACGAATCCAGAACGCGCTCGGCCAGCCGTTGACGATCGATGGGCAGGAGATCGTCACCTCCGCCTGCATGGGCATCGCCATGAGCGACCCCGGCCGATCCCGGCCGGAGGACTACCTGCGGGACGCCGATACGGCCATGTATCGGGCCAAGCAGCACGACCTGGCCGGCTTCGAGGTCTTCGATCAGCGCATGCACAAGCACGCCATCGCGCAGCTGAAGCTCGAGAACATGCTGCGCCGAGCCATCGCCGCCGACGAGCTGATCCTGTACTACCAGCCGTTCGTCTCGCTCAACGACGGGTGCATGATCGGATGCGAGGGATTGATTCGCTGGCGGCACCCTGAGATCGGTCTGGTGTCGCCAGGTGATTTTATTCCCGTTGCCGAGGATACCGGGCTGATCATTCCGATCGGTTGGTGGGTGATCGAGCAGGCGTGCCAGCAGCTTCAGGATTGGGCGCCGCTCATCGGCGACCGCGACTTCAAGCTCAGCGTCAACGTCTCGAACAAGCAGCTCGGCGAACCCCAGTTCGTCGAGAAGCTGGAGCGTCGACTGTCGCGCTACGACATCGACCGCCGGCGCCTCTGCCTGGAGATCACCGAGAGCGTCATGACCGACCTCGGCGATCGTGTGATCGGACTCCTGCACGAGATCAAGAAACTCGGCGTCGGCTTGGCGATCGACGACTTCGGCACCGGCTACTCGTCGCTGAGCTACCTGCGCGAATTCCCGGTCGATGTGCTCAAGATCGATCGCGCCTTCGTCAACTCGCTGCAGGAAAACAAGAAGGATCGGGCGATTGTGCGGGCGATCACGACCCTTGCCGAGAGGCTCGAGCTCACTGTCATTGCGGAGGGCGTGGAGACACTGCAACAGGCCAACCGTCTGCGTGACCTGGGGTGCTCGCTCGCCCAGGGATTCCTGTTCTCGATGCCTGTCGAGGCGTGGAAAGCCGAGGAGCTACTTCACGAGGAGACGCTCACCGCCACCGACTACGTGGCTGCCTAGCGGATGACCCGAAACCAGCCCCGCAGCAGCCGCTTGGTCAGCGGGGTGAGCCCGGTGCGGCGAAACGCGTCGCCGACCTTGCGGATTACCTCGGCCTGCGTGGGGTAAGGGTGGATTGTCCCCGAGATCTGCGACAGGCTCACACCTGCCGTGATCGCCAGGGCCAGCTCACCGATCATGTCGCCGGCGTGCTCTGCGACCATCGTGGCGCCGAGGATGCGACCCTTCTCGTGGTGAACCCGTAGGAACCCCGAGTCTTCGGCATCGAGGACAGCGCGATCAACATCGGCGAGCGGAATCGTGATCGTCTTCACCTCGTGGCCCGCGGCGCGCGCATCGGCCTCGTACATCCCCACGTGAGCGATTTCGGGACTGGTGTAGGTACACCAGGGAACGACCAGCTTGCTGGCTCTGGCACGGCTGTAGAACAGCGCGTTCTGGATGACAATCCGCGCCTGGGCGTCGGCCGTGTGCGTGAACTGGTACCACGATGCCACGTCGCCGCAAGCATAGATGCGACGGTTGCTGGTGCGCAGGAAATCGTCGACCTCGATACCTCGCGCCCCGTAGCGCACCCC
Organism: Acidobacteriota bacterium; assembly: GCA_965248695.1. Taxonomy (GTDB): domain Bacteria; phylum Acidobacteriota; class UBA890; order UBA890; family WLXD01; genus DASCOT01. The sequence goes on from CBDFKD010000002.1 coordinate 368,849, forward strand.
GGCAGCATCCAGGCCGAGGTCTTCGACGTTGGGCTTCCTGCCCACAGCGACCAGCAGGGCATCGACCTCGACCCGGAGCGCAACCCCGTCGTCGAGCTCGAAGCTCACCAGCGTGCCACTGTCGGTAGCCGCGACCTCCGTGATCCGTACTCCGACCCGCAGCTCGACGCCATCGCTGACCATGCTGGCTTCCACAACCGCCGCGGCGTCCGGATCCTCGCGCGGAAGCACGTGATCGGCCATGTCCAGCAGCGTGACCTGGCTGCCGAAGCGAGCCCACGACTGCGCCATCTCGCAGCCGATCGGGCCAGCTCCGATCACCGCCAGCCGCGCCGGCAGCTCGGTTAGGGAGAACACCGTCTCGTTGGTCAAGTAGTCGACCTGGTCGAGGCCCGGGATCGGCGGCGCCACAGCACGCCCTCCGGTGGCGATCACCGCTCGACGGAACCTCAGCTGGCGATCACCAACCTCGATGGTGTCCCGTCCGGTAAACCGCGCCTCACCGAGATAGACGTCAACACCGAGGTTGGCGAACCGTTCGACGCTGTCGTGCTCGCTGATTCCCGCGCGCAGCCGCCGCATTCGTTCCATCGCGGCGCCAAAGTCAGCATCGTCTCTGCAGCTCGGCCCGCCGAACTCGGTGCTCGCTCGTCGCGCTGCATTCCAGGCGCGCGCCGCACTGATGACGCCCTTGGAGGGGACACAGCCGACATTGAGGCAATCACCACCCATCAGGTCCCGTTCGATCAGCGCGGCGCGGGCGCCAAGCCCGGCAGCACCTGCGGCAGAGACCAACCCGGCCGTTCCGCCGCCGATGGCGACGATGTGGTAGCGGCCGGCGGGTTCCGGGTTGACCCAGTCGGGCGGATGCACGTTGGCCACAAGCGCCTGGTTGTGAACGTCGGCGGGGCGCAGGCGCGGAGACGAGTCCGTGCCAACGCTTGCAGCGGTCGATTCAGGCATCGGTTATCCCGCTGAGCGCTTGCCGCGCCGTGCGAGTCACAACGGTCGTCACGACCACGGTGGCCACCAGCCCCAGACCGGCGATAACCCAGTAGGCAGCGCCGCGCTCCGTGGCGGCTCCGCCGGCAAGCGACGCCACGTCACCCACCACCTTGCCCGTGTACACGTACAGAAGGGTTCCGGGGAGCATCCCGAGGCAGGCGAGAACGTAATCACGCGGCCGCACACGCGTCAGACCGAGCGCATAGTTCAGCATGTTGAAGGGAAACACCGGCGACAACCTCAGCAGGGTGACGATCTTCAACCCCTGGCGACCGACCGCACGATCGATGGCGGCGAACCGGGCGTTGCCCCCGAGTCTTTGTTCGATCGGCTTGCGTGCAACTGTGCGCGCCAGGAAGAACGCCGCCGTGGCACCAAGCGAGGCGCCGATGAACACGACCAGCAGTCCCTGTGGGATCCCGAAGATGGCGCCGGCGGCCAACGTTAGAAGCGAGCCGGGAACGAACGCCACGGTGGCGATCGCGTAGCCGAGCATGAAGGCGACCGGGCCCCAGACTCCGAGCCCGTCGACCCATTCGGCAAAGCGCGGCACCGAACCAGCGAGCTCGCGACCGAACGTCACCAGCAGCCCGATGCCTACGATGCCGAGAGTGAACCGCAACCAGGCCACTCGCGACCGGACGCCGTGAGCACCCTCCGACGCTTGACTGGGCTGTGGCTCGGAATGCGGCATGATCTGCTCCTGCATGGATGTCCTCGCGTACGGTAGTCGCCGGCCGACGGCGGCGGAAGGGCGTCCGGGACGATCGCCTTGTCTGGGCTCGTCCTGGTGACTTTGCTGCACCGTAGCACCGAGTTTCTTCCGAAAACCGGCTTGCTGGACGCGCCATCCTGGCTGGCCCACAATGCGCCTGATGACCATTGACGACTTCGTCTTCGACGGCGCCCCGGGAGTTGCAACGGTGGTACTCGCCCACGGGGCTGGTGCCGGCATGGACTCGGCATGGATGAACCAGTTCGCCGCCGGCCTTGCGGCACGCGGACTGCGGGTGGCCCGATTCGAGTTTCCCTATATGCAACGCCGACGCGAAACCGGAAAGCGCGGCGGGCCAGACCGACCAGCCAAGCTTCTCGCTGCGTGGCGGGAGGCGATCGACGCTCTCGGTGGCGGCGGTGAGTTGGTCATCGGCGGCAAGTCCATGGGCGGCCGCATCGCCAGCATGGTGGCCGACACCGCCGGGGCGCGCGGGCTGTTGTGCCTCGGCTACCCGTTCCACCCACCAGGCCAAGCCGACAAGCTTCGCACCGAGCACCTGGCCGAACTGCGCACCCCCACACTTGTGCTCCAGGGCACGCGCGACCCCTTCGGCACGCCGGCCGAGGTGTCGCACTACGGCCTGTCGGCGGCGGTCTCGGTGCACTGGCTGGAGGACGGCGACCACTCGTTCAAGCCGCGAGTGAAGTCGGGGCGCACGCTGCCGCAGAATCTCGACGAGGCCCTCGACGCCGCGGCCGCGTTCGTGAACTCGCTAGGCAGTGCCGGAAGGTCCGTCTGATCCCGGTCGCTGACAGGCCTCCGCCGAGCCACGCCACTCAGTCGGCTTTCTCGAGCTCCGACAAGAGCTGTAACGCGCCGAGCAGATCTGGGACATCCCCCAGCACGGCGCGCATCGGCTCCTGCTTCATGCGTCGGAGGCGGGCGGGCACCGTCTTGATCGTGAAGCGATGCATGTCGAGCTTGCCGTTCACTTCCCGCCAGCGCAGCGGCGTCGACACGGTCGCGCCGCGGAACGGCCGCACGCACAGCGGTGACACCAGCAGCCGGCCGGCGCCGTTCTGCACGGCGTCGATATAGACGCGGCCGCCCCGCGCATGCAGCGAACGGTTCACCGTAGCGACCTCCGGGTATCGCCTCGAAACGATGAGCGCCAGTAAGTCGGCAAGCATTCGCCCGTGCTCATAGGTGACCTGACGACCCAGCGGTACGAGGACGTGCATTCCGGTCTTCCCCGAGGTCTTGGGATAGGCGTTCAGACCGATCTGCCGGCAAAGCTCGTGGATACCGCGAGCCACCTGTACCACGCTGCCGAACGAGGCCTCTTTGGGGTCGAGATCGAGAATCGCCCAGTCGGGCTTGTCGATGGTCGAGGTCCGACTGGACCATATGTGCAGGGGGATCGCCGCGGAGTTGGCCATGTAGACGAGACCTTCGAGGCTGTCGACCACGAAGTAGTCGATGTCGCGCTCGCCGGACCCGGAGTGGATCGTCACCGTGCGCACCCAGTCGGGAGTGAAGTGGGGCGCGTGCTTCTGGAAGAACGACTTGCCAGCGACGCCGTCGGGAAACCGATCGAGCACCAGCGGTCTGTCTTCCAGATAGGGCAAGAGCCAGTCCGCCACCGCGCGGTAGTAGTCGATCAGATCGCCCTTCGTATAGCCCTCGTCGGGCCAGAACACTTTCTCCGGGCGGGTGATCACAGTCTTGTCGGCGGTCGACGTCGCGGGCGCGTCCGGCGGACGATCGTCGTCACGGCCGCAGAAGAACTCGGCGTGCGCCAGCGACGTCTGGTCGGTGTCGCAATCCGCCGGACGCTTGTCGCCGTGGAGGCGCACGAAAACCGGGTGGCGCAGCAGGCCGTCGGGGGTGACCTCCTTGAACCGCACCTCGCAGACGAGCTCAGGCTGCACCCACACGGTGTCCTCGGGCTTCGGGATGTTGGCGTGGCGCTGGGTCCCTGACTCCGGTAGCTGAACCGGAGGCGGCGCGGAATCGATACGCAACTCGAGGAGCTGTCGATGGAGGTCCTTGACCTCGCGCTCGCGCAGGCCGCTACCGACGCGGCCCAGATACACGAGCTCGCCCTGGTGATGTACCGCCACCAGCAACGCGCCGAGCGATGTGCGCGACCCCTTGCCGTGAGCGAACCCGACGATCACCAGATCGGCATTGCGATCGGCGCGGATCTTCAACCAGTGATCGGAGCGGCCGGCACGGTACTTGGCATCGCCGCGTTTCGCCATCAGCCCCTCGAGACCCATTCTTCGTACCTGCTCGAAAAGCTCGGTGCCCTGGCGCTCGATGTGCTCGGCGTAGCGCACCGGTCCCCGTGGCGGCACCACGCGGCTCAGGATCCCCTTGCGCTCGGACAACGGCAGGCCGCGCAGGTCGTAGCCGTCTAGCTCGAGGAGATCGAAGACGAAGTACGTCGCCGGGTGTTGCAACATCGCCGTCCGTATCTCTGGTGCACGCGACAGGCGCGCCCGTTTGGTCAACCGGCTGAAGCTCGGACGACCGTCCTCGGCGAGCACCACCACCTCACCATCGAGCACCAGCGATCGATAGGGTAGCGAGGCAAGGGCGGGCACCAGGTCGGGGTAAATCTCGGTGGCGTCGCCCCCGTTCCGGTAGCGAAGCAGGGCCTGTCCATCGTCCAGCCCGACAACCATTCGATAGCCGTCGTACTTGAGCTCGAACAGCCATCCGTCGCGCGAGAACGGTGCGTCCGCAGTTCGCGCAAGCATGAGATCCAGGCTCGAAGCGTTGACCCGATTCCGCGGCACGGCGGCGCCGTCGAGCTCCTGACGAAGCCCTTCGCCGGGATCGTCACCCTCGCCGAGCTGTTCTACGGTGAGCCCCGAGTACACCGACTCCTCGGGTAACTCGGCGTCGGCACCGCTGCGGGCGAACCCGTCCGCCTTCTTGATCAGCAACCATTCCTTGGGATCCCGTTTGGTGCGTACAAGCGTCCAACGGCCCCGGAGTTTGTGGCCATACAGGTCGAACAGCAGCTTGTTCTCACCGGTCTGGTCGTCCTCGCGCTGCACCCAGCGGCCTCGATCCCAGACGATCATCGCGCCGGCACCGTAGTTGCCCTCCGGGATCACGTCCTCGAAATCGAGGTACTCCACCGGATGGTCCTCGGTTTGCACCGCCAGCCGCTTGTCGGCGGTATCGAGCGACGGACCGTTCGGCACCGCCCAGCTGCGCAAGACCCCGCCCACTTCGAGGCGCAAATCGTAGTGGCGGCGGCGCGCCGCATGCAGGTGGATCACGAACTCCCCGGGCCGGTTCTCGCCGCTCGTGAACGGCTCCGGGGTGTCCTGCTGGCGCCGCTTGTCCCTGTATTCTGCTAGGCGCGAGTGTGCGTTCTTGTCGTTACCTGGCATCGCGTGTCGAATGCTATAGTACTCGTATGGCTGCGCGCGCTATGGCTACAGCAACAATCTCGTTCGGCCTCGTGTCGATTCCGGTAAAGCTGTATTCAAGCACGGTGACCGCCGCCAAGATCGGTCTCAACTGGATCAACCCGACGACCGGATCGCGGGTCCGCATGCGCTTCTGGGATCCGACCAGCGACCAACTGGTGGAGCGCGAAGATCTGGTGAAAGGCTACGAGTTCGCCAAGGGTCAATACGTCACCTTCAGCGACGAAGAGCTCGAAGAGATCATCTTCAAGGCGACGCACGCCATCGAGATCAAGGAGTTCGTTCCGCTCGAGCAGGTCGACCCGATCCACTACGAGAAGGCGTACTACCTAGGCTCGAACATCGGTGGCGAGCGACCGTACCACTTGCTGGCTCAGGTCATGCGGGAGAAGAGCCGTGCCGCCGTGGCCATGTACGCGGCGCGGGGCAAGAACTATCTGGTGCTGTTGCGGCCGTTCAAGGACGGTCTGGTCATGCAGCAGCTGCGCTACGCAACCGAGATCCGCGCCTACGAAGACATCGAGATCGGTGAGGCCGAGATCGACGACGGCGAGCTGCAGCTTGCCAAGCAGATCGTCGATCAAATCTCCAACGACGATTTCCAGCCGGAGCAATACCGCAACACGGCGACCGAGCGACTCGAGAAGATCATTGCGGAGAAGGTCGAAGGCAAGGAGATCATGGCGGCTCCAGAGGAGGAACCGGAGGGCCAGATCATCGACCTGATGGAAGCGCTCAAGAGCAGCCTGGCCACCTCCGCCGCCGAAAAGGGGGCCCCGACAACCGGTCGCAAAGCAGCCAGGCGGAAAGCCTCGCCACGTAAGAAAGCCACCAAGGCGAAAGCCGCAACGAAGCGGGCAAGAAAGAAATAGCCACCTGCGAGCCGATAACCCAAAGCGGCTACGGCACCACTGATGTAGCCCGCGTGCTCGACCTCGCGCCGCGCCGGGTGCGAGCGCTGGCGCGTGCCGGTCTGGTGAATCCGCGGCGTGGAGTGCGGCACGAGTACCGGTTTTCTTTTACCGACCTCGTGGTTATCCGCACAGCCCGCGATCTGCTGGCCGCCGGGGTGCCCTTCGCTCGCGTCCGCCGTTCGCTCGCCAACCTCAAGGACCAGCTGCCGGAAGGGCGCTCGCTCACCGGCGTCCGCGTACAGGCTGACGGCAGGCGCGTGACCGTGCGGCACGACGGCGAGCTCTGGGATCCCGAGTCCAACCAGTCGCTGCTCGACTTCGATGTCGCCGAGCTCGCCCGGCAGGTCGCGCCCCTGGCGCGCGACGCGGCTGCCCGAGCCGATGGCAGCGAGCCGGCTTTGCTGTCGCGTGACTGGTTCGAGATCGGTTGCGACCTCGAGATGACCTGCCCCGACGAGGCTCGCGACGCCTACCGGCAGGCGCTCGAGGCCAACCCCGAGTCGGCCAACGCCCACGTCAATCTGGGTCGCCTGCTGCACGAGTCAGGCGATGTAAGAGCTGCCGAGCAGCACTATCGCGAGGCCCTGGCGGTGCGTCGCACCGACCTGACGGCATTGTTCAACCTCGGCGTCGCGCTCGAGGATCTGGGGCGGCTCAAGGAGGCGCGCGCCGCATACCGAGAGACGCTACTGGCTGATCCCGACCACGCGGACGCGCACTTCAACCTCGCCGGTGTTCTCGAGCGCATGGGCCGCAAGCCCGATGCGCTCAAGCATCTGAAAGCGTACCGGCAGCTAATCGCCCAACGTGGTTGGAACAGCGACGATCTCAGCGTCTGATCAGCGAGGCGTCCGCGCCGCGCCGTGCGGCGATCACCGCTAGCGCGAGCCCTCTTCGGCCAGGGCACGGAAGTACTCCTCGACCAGACTGCGATACTCCTCCGGTACGCGATCCGAGCCGGCGAGCTGCGGCCGCACACCAGCCTCGGCCTGGGTGACGCGCCGGAGCCAGAACTCGAACAGCTTCAGGCCGTCGATGACGTCGCTGCTGAGCTCATCGAGCCCCCGCGTCGTGCCCTGGAACTCTTCCTCGAAGTCACGCATCGCACGTACGACCGCGTCGAGATCTGTCGTTTGCATACCTTCGCCCGCGAGTCGATCCCGCAACTCCTCGGCGTCGCCGACTCGCTCGCGAAACTCGCGCGCGAACTGTCGAGCCCCAGGCGGCCCCGAATTCGACCCACCGAGCGCGCCTCCGCGGCGGGCTCCTTCGCGCGCGGCGATCCCTTCCTGTCGACCTGCGTCACCGGGCTCGCCCTGCTGGCCCGCCTGGCTTTGCCCGCTCTGCTGACCCTGCTCGACCTGCTGACCCGCCTGACCCTGCTGGTCTTCTTCCACTGAGTCGCGCACTCGGTCCTCGAACGACTCCAGTCGCCGGATCAGATCGCGTGTATCGTCGACCGCGTCGGCAAGCCGCTCACCGGGGGACTGCTCGACGCTACCTGCCGCCGTGTCGATGAGCCCTTCGAGGCTCGCGAGGTCATCGCTGATCTCCTGCTCGAAGCCGAGGGCGTATCGCGGATCCCGCTCCTGCACGACGCCTTTCGAGTAGCGGACCTTGTCGGCCAGCTTCTCATCGCGTACCCATTCGGCAGCCTCCTGGAGCGCGCGCGAAGCGGCCATCTGTTCGCTACGCGACTCCCTGGCCATGTCGTCGAGGTTGCGCTCCAGGCCACGGATCTCGTCCGTCAGGCGATCCTTGCGCTCCAACAGGTCGTCGACACGCTCCTGCGTGCGCCCGCCCGCCCCACCGAGCGCATCGACTTGCCGCTCGATCGCAGCCTGGTTCTCGCGCATCTCGGCGATGCGCTGCTGCGCGTCGCGCAGGTCGCGGTTCAGGCGGCCCTCGCGGTTACGGTCGAGGAGGCGACGCGCGTTCTGCAAATCGTTCAGCGCCCGGGCACTCTCGGATGCGCTCGCGTCGCCGCCGCTCGCTGCCGATCGACGCATGGCGTCGGCGGCTTCGCGCAATCGGTTAGCAGCGTCGGTCAGGTCACGCTGCGAGTTACGGCGACCCAACCTTTCGAGCTCGCGCGCGAGCTCCTCGGCCTGCTCGGCGATTTCGCGTTGCTGGGCGCTGCCGCCACCGCCCTGGTTGTTGCTCCGGGCCCCCTGCGCCCGCTGACGCTCGATCTCCTGCTGCTGGCGCCGGGCGAGCTCGGTAAGCCGCTGCATCGCTTCATCGACCGTGGTGTCGACCTCGTTCTGGCGTTCGCGGCGTACTGACTCGTACTGGTTGTCGAGCTCGTCCAGCTGACCTTCGAACATCTCCTCGAGCTCGGCCATATCTCCGGCTGAGCCGCCGCCACCGCCACCCTGGTTCTGCGAGATCTGCATGTCGAGGAACAACGCCTCGAAGCGCTGGAGATACTGCAGCGCCCGCTGTTCCGGTTGCAGCGCGCCATCGGCGTCGTGATCCACAAGCTCGCCGGAGGCTTCACCAAGGGCTTTCGAAGCTTCGGCAAGATAGTCGATGCCACGCAGCGATTCCTCGTCGCTCCCGAGCCCCCCGAACTGCCCCTGCGCCTGCTGTACCTGCGCTCGAAGATCGTCCTCGACGCCAGCAAGGAACTCCAGGTCGTTCCCCTTCTCCTCATCGCTGAGGCTGTCCGCATCGCGCGCGATCTTGAACGTCGCCGACACCACCTCGCGCTGACGCCGGGCCAGTCCGAGTCCGCCTCCCTGACCGCCGCCTCCGCCGCCTCCTCCACCGGCGTCGGCCTGCCGGTAACGGCGATCGAACGGCTGAACCTCCATGAAGTACAGGTCCGTGCTCGTCGACTGGGCCTCGCCGGTAACCCGATTGTCCTCGGCGCGGGCGAAATAGACGATGAAATCTCCGGGCTCGAGCTCCTCGTCCTCCAAATAGAAGGTGTGCGCCGCGGTCAGATCGCGCCGATCACCGGAGGAGCCTCGCATCAACGGCACGGTCTGCCTTTCGTCACCGTTGATGGAGTAGATCAGATCGACACGTGCCAGCCCGTAGTCGTCCTCCGCCGTTACCTCCGTGAAGACCTCCTCGATCGACGTCACGCGCACGTCTCGGGCAGGTGTGTCGAAGGCGACCGTGGGCGGCTGATCGTCGAGCGCTTCGATCAGATACTCCGACGATGCCTCGTGCACCACACCGCCGAAGTCGCTCAGCTCGACGCGGTAGTAACCCGACCGTTGCACCACGAGCTCGGCGCGCAGTCCGGATTCGCCGGCCCCCGACGAGGCCACTGCGGGCGGCCCTGTCTCGAGCGGCACGGTCTCGACCAGGACCTCGCCGCCATCGCCGTCGGCGAGCCACTCGATTTTCAGGCTACCGGCGGGAACGTCGACCGTAGGCGTGATGCGGAGTCGCGCCCGGGTACCGACGAGCGCAGCGATATCGCCGCCGTCCTCGATGGTTTGAGGTGACAGGCCACTGTAGTCCGGGAATACGAGCTCGACATCGATGCGCTCCACGTAGGGGACATCGACGACCTCCAGCCGATACACCGCCGACCGCACGCCGCTGGCCTCGACGAAGTACTCGGCGTCGCCGGCCAGGCGGAACATCATGAACTGATGGGCACCGGTGCTGGCATCTGCCGTCATCGACTGTCTGTCCCACTCGCCATCGCCGATCCGGAACGAGATCTCGACCTCGTCTGAGTCGAAACCGAACAGCAACGCCGCAACGAGCTGATTGCCACCGCGCGCCACCTGACGATCTCCGGGCGTTACCTCGATCGTGTACGGCGTCCCCGCTGCGGCTCGCGCAAACGGCGTCAGCAGTCGTCTCGCACCATCAAGCAGGAACGCGGGGTTCATCAACGCTACCGCCACGACGGCCATGGAAGCGGCCCCGAGCACGCCCGACACACGCCGCAGCTCGCTGGTCTCCACGCTCTTGCCGAAGTCGATCTCGGGTCCTCGGTGCACTGCCTGCTCGACCAGCTTCTCGACGAACTGCGGAGATACGTTGTCGTTGGGGTGGTGCTGTCCGGGTGATCCGAACTCGACTGCCGACACCAGCGCCGCGTCAACGTCGCTGTGCTCCTGGACGTACAGTGCAACCTGTTCGTCGGTCAGCCGGCGCCACAGAGGGCGCACCAGAAAACGGTAGAGACCGTAGGCCAGCACCGAGTACGTCGCACCGCTCAGAGCAATGACCGCCCAGGGCCGGTATCGGAACGCGTCCAATCCCCACGCCGCCAGCACGACCGTGACCAGCGCGGTTACAAGGACAACCGCCAGGCCGCGCAGCAATACCCGCAGGCGCCATCGATTCCGCACTCGGCGGATGATGCCGAGCAGTCGCCGATACTCGACCGACTCGAACGTCGTCAGCTTGCGAACGACCCGTCGCTCCGTCGGCGTCCTTCCGGTGTCACTCACAGACAGGGTTCACTCAAGACAGATATCACTTAAGACATGCATCACTAAGACGCTGGGGAATCGTGTGTCATGCCCACTCTCACACCAGCCCGCGGCGACAGGCGATTGGACAGCACGGTCTCTGCGACCAATACGAGCGCCGCCGCCACCAGCAGGTACCACCACAGCGATTGGCGTCCCTCGAGTTGGGTAGCCGTCGCCTGCTGTGGCCTGTTCGAGTCTACCTCGCCGCCTGTATCCCAAACGACTGCGGACGCCAGCTCCTCCTCGTCGAGCGCTCCCAGGTCGGCTTCCGAACGATCCAGGTTCACCGCCAGACTGCCAACACCGCCCGTCCAGGAGACGCGGTGGAACCCTGGTCGGAGCCGCAGGCGATCGCCGGCGAGGCGCTCGACCGGCGCACCGGTCACCGAGACCACCTCGAGGCCATCGAGCGATTCAGCCGCGCGACCACCGCGCGCCGCTGTGGCGAGCTCCGCCAGGCTGAGTCCGCGGCCAGCGGTCAACCAGGCGTCCGTTTCGCGATACCCGGCCGCGTGCTTCGAGACCTCGTACAGCAACGGCAGAAACACCGGCTGCAACGGCAGGTCGGTCCAGAAAGTATCCAGAGAGCTGGTCCACACGAGCACCCGCCCTTCCCCGATGCGCACCTCGACAAGCGCCGGCGAACCGTCGTCGTAGCGCGCCAAGACACCCTCGCCAGGCACCGGGTCGAGCAACCGATAACGGTAGAAGCGCGCCGCCGCCAGGTCGGCGCTGTCGGCGGATCGGAACACCTCGAAGATCGGATGATCGGAGTCGACGTACGCCAGCGTGGCGCCGAGATCACGGCTGCGATCGGCTTCCTCGCCCGACCCGAACGACAGCCATCCGATGCGTGTCGTCCCGCTCAGCTCTGCCAGGCCGAGCAAAACGCCGCCGCCGGCGCTGACGTACTCCTGCAGCGCGGCAACAGACCCGTTGTCGAGATCGCCAACGTCGTTCAGGATCACCAGGTCGTGGCGGTCAAGGCTCGTCGCCTGCAGGTCGCGAAGGGTCGCGCGCTCGACGCTGAACGGCGGCCGCGAGCCGATCCGTAAGGCGCGCTCGACATAGATCGCATCCGACTCGCTTGACGAGGCGTTCTGCACCAGCAACACCGACAACGCTTGCGTCGGCGACGAGACGAAGTGGAACTCGTCGTCGCCCGCCAAGCCGTCGGACTCCACCCTCACGGTGCCGCGCAGCGTCTCCCCACCGTCACCGAGCGCCTCGAACGCTACCCGTGCGGCGCCGCTTGGCGGCAAGCTGATCGTCTGCTCCTGCCGCTCGATGCCGTCCACCAGCAGCGAGACCGTTATCTCGCTCTCCGCCTCTCCACCTTGCCGAGTGATCCTGGCCGTCACCACCACACCATCGCGACCAGTACCGGCGTCAGCATCAGCATCCAGCCGTCGGCGCTCCAGCCCGATGCCGGCAACACCGATGTTGTGCGACGGAGCGTCGCTCAGGCTGATCGGGCGCAGCACCGTTCCCTGCGGCAGGTCGACGTCATCGTCCTCACTCCACCCGACGCGTTGAAAGTCGCTGATCAACACAACCTCCCGGCCGGGCAGCGTGCTCGTGGCCAGGAGGCGCGCCGCGGCCCGTAATCCGGCCACGATCCGCGTCGTCGATACCCCCGGCTGCGCACCCTGCAAGGCCGCCGTGATGGCGGCTCGATCGGGTGTCGATTCGACCGCGACTTCCGCGGTCTCGTCAAAGAACACCAGCGAGGCCAAATCACCTGCGACGAGACCTGCAGCCTCCCCGGCGACCGCGTCAAGTGCCCGCTCCCAGCGATCCTCATAGCCCATGCTCCAGCTCCGATCCAGCAAGATCACGATCTCGCGATCGCCGCGCGAGGCCGCCCCTGCGAGATCGACCCCGCCGAGAAAGGGCCGCGCGAACGCCAGAGCCAGGAGCAACAGGGCAGCGCAACGGGCGGCGAAGAGCAATCGGTGTCGCAGCTGCTGCCGCTGGACCGATCGGTACGGCACCCGCTCCAGGAACATCAGCGATGGGAACTCGACCGTGTCCGTTTTGGTGCGATTGCGGAGATGAACCCAGATCGGTATGGCGATCGCCGCCAGGCCGGCCAGAAAGGCGGGAACCAGAAAGGACAGACCCATCAGCGGTTCCGCGTCAGGTGATGGCGCATCGTCAGGTAGCTGAACAGCGCGTGATCGAGCGGTTGGCTGGTATCGAGCAGCGCGTAGTCGATGCGGCGCTGGCCGAGGCTATTTCGCAACGCGCCGATATGCTCCGCCACCAGCTCACGGTAGCGCTCCCGCAGCCGATCCGGGATGACCGGCAGGCTCTCGCCGGTTTCCATGTCGACGTAGTTGGCCGACTCCTCGAATGGGAACTCGATCTCGGCTCGGTCGAGAACGTGGAACACGAGCATGTCGTTGCCCTTGTAGCCGAGGCGCTGAATGCTGTCGAGCACGGCTGCCGGGTCTTCGTACAGGTCGGAGATCAGCACGACGATGCCGCGCCGAGGCGACGCTTCGGCGAGCTTCCACATTGGCCTCTCGAGCCCGCTGGCGCCGCCAGGCTCGAGCCCGGCGATGGTATGCAATATCAGATCCAGATGCTTGGCGGCCGGCGGAACATAGTCCACCACATCGTCGTTGAAGCTCAGAAAGCCAACGCGATCCCGCTGCTTGCCGGCGAAATACAACAGGCAGGCAGCCAAATAGCGCCCGTAGTCGAGCTTGCTGAGTCCGGACTGGGAGAAACCCATCGAGCGCGACACATCGAGCATGACGGTGAAGTTGGCGTTCGAATCCGCTTCGAACTGCTTGATATAGAAACGATCCGTACGGCCGTAGACGCGCCAGTCGATCATGCGAATGTCATCGCCGGGCATGTACTGGCGGTGCTCGGCAAAATCGACCGACAGCCCGCGGTAGGGCGAGCGGTGGAAGCCACCGATGAAGCCTTCGACGACCGTACGCGCCAGCAACGCGAGGTTATTGATACGTCCCAGCACCAGCGGATCGATGAAACTCGATCCCGGCCGCGCGTGGCTACGCGTATCGTTGGCCATGGCCCGCACTGTGAGGATTCTGCAGCACTCGTGTCTGCCTCGCTGTTGCAGCTACATGCTCGACCCGGGGACCGGCACGGCGTCGAGCAGCTGTTCGACGATGTCGCCCGAGCCCACGCGCTCCGACTCGGCGTGGAAGTTGGTCAGGATACGGTGCCGCAGAACCGGCTTGGCGAGAGCGCGGATGTCGTCGAAGTCGACCGCATAGCGGCCGGTCATCAACGCCCGGGCCTTGCCACCGAGGATCAGATACTGGGCGGCGCGGACGCTGGCGCCGTAATCCACCCACTTACGGATGAACTCAGGTCCGTCGTCGGAGGGACGGCTAGCGCGCACCAGGTCGACGGCGTATCGCATGACGGCTTCGGCGACCGGCACGCGGCGAACCAGCCGTTGGAAGGCGACGATCTCGGCTCCACTGACAACGGGCTCGAGCTCGATGTCCTGCTGCGAAGTCGTCGCCAGCACCACCTGCAGCTCTTCGTCGAGCGGCAGGTGCTCAATGATGATGTCGAACATGAAACGGTCCAGCTGAGCTTCTGGGAGTGGATAGGTGCCCTCTAGCTCGATCGGATTCTGCGTCGCGAAGACGAAAAAGGGCTCCTCCAGCTCGTACGTGGTCCCCTGGACGGTGACGCGATGCTCTTGCATCGCCTCCAGCAGCGCCGCCTGGGTCTTGGGAGGCGTCCGGTTGATCTCGTCAGCCAGGACGATGTTGGCGAAGATGGGCCCGGGAGCAAAAACGAGCGTGCGGCGCCCGGTCTCCGGGTCCTCCTGCACCAGGTCGGTACCGGTGATATCGGACGGCATCAGATCAGGAGTGAACTGGACGCGCGAGAACTTGAGATCCAGCACGTCGGCGATGGTCTGCACGAGCAGGGTCTTTGCGAGCCCCGGGACACCAGTGATGATGCTGTTGCCGCCCACGAGCAGCGACATCAACACCTGCTCGACCACGGCGTCTTGCCCGATGATCACCTTGCGCAGCTGATCGAGCACCTGCAAACGAGCCTCCCGCAGGCGATCTGCCAGAGCGATGTCGTCGGCCGCTGATAGCTCGTTTGTCGGGTCGCTGCTTTTCGACTCCGGTTCGACGTCGATCTCCGGGTCGACGACGATAGGCGCGGATTCCGCGACTTCTTCGGGTTCGCTCATGAATTTTCCTGTTCTCAGTGGAGCATTGAGTACATGACGTAGTTGACGCCCAGCTTGAACGCGTCGTTCGTCAAGTCGATCTCGAGATAGGGGCTTCCGGCAAACTCCCAGTACTCGCCGATGTCGTTGTCGTAGTTGACGATCATCATCAGGCGCTTGTCCGGGTCGTTGTCTTCGAAAAGCCCGAAGTAGCGTGGCGAACCGCCACCCTGGTACCCGGAGTACTGGCCACCGCCGAAATACAGGTCGTCGATATCGAAGAAGGCGTGGAAGACCGGATGGCTGGCGGCGAGCTCGACGAAGTCGCCCCCGGGAATCACCTTCTGCATCTCGTCCTGAAAGTTGTACCAGTGGTAGCCAACGAAGTCGTCGACCACCACGAAGCCTCCCTTGAGCATGTAGTTGCGCAGGTTCTCGGCCTCGGCTGCGGTCAGGGTGAGGAACCCCACCTCGCACATGTAGGTCCACGGATACCGAAATAGCTCGGGCTCGTCGAGTCCGACGATGTTGCCGTTGTCCTGATTCGCAGACATACCGGTGACCAGATCGAGGATCTCGGCCAGACGACGGTCGGCACGCGGATAGTCGTGGTTCCACTTGAGGTCCAGGCCCCATTCGTAACGTCCCGGACGCCACTGCGACGGGTTGAACTTCACGCGCGCAAAGCTGAAGCGACCGTCATACTCCGCGTTCTGGTACTCGACCTCGGGAGCGGGGCCCGTGTTCCCCCTCCTCCTGGAGCCCCATTGCGCGCTTGCAGCAGCGAGGGCGGCGGACGCCACCAGGCAGCCGATGGCCACGGCGCTCACCGTCGCGGTGATCGTCCCGGCGCGCGTGCGGCTCATGTTCCCTCCCGTGCACGTATCGCCAACAGCAACTCCTGCGCTTCCCGGTAGCCGGGCGCGAGCTCCAGAGCCGCGACGACCGCGCGGCGCGCGGCGCGGGTATCACCGCGTCGATCGTGCGCAAAGGCCAGCCGATACAGCGCCGACGCTCGATCGACCGGCGCCAGCGCCACCACCGCGGCGCGCTCCTGCACCGCAGCGCCCCATTGTTCCAGACTCTCGCGTGCCAGAGCCAACTGCTCATGGCGCGAGATATCCCAAGGGTCGATGAACATCGATCGCTGCAGGTAGTCCGATGCCTCGTGCGAACGCCCGGCCTGCTCGAGCAGATCCGCAACCTTCAAGTACGCTGGCAGTAGCGTTTCATTGAGCGACAGCAGAGTTCGCAGCTCGGTCACCGCTGCAGTCAAGTCGCCGCGCGCCTCGTGGATCCTCGCCAGATGCACGTACGCACTGTCGGCACCGGCGTAGCCGGGGAAGAGCTGTTTGGCGCGCTCGAGGTACTCGATTGCCTCCTCGCTGTTCTGTTGCGCGAGCGCTGTACCGGCCGAGAGCTGAGCGATGAAGTCCGACTCGTCGGCATCGGCGAGCGCCTTCAGATCTGGCGCCGCCACCGTCGGGCGGCGCTCCGTCGGAGCGCGCTTGGCCGCCGCGTCGAGCGCTCGCAACGGTCCTCGGTAGCGTGCCCGGAGGTACTCGTCGAAGCGGTTGTCCAGGTCGTCGGGCTCGAGGCCGAGTCCGATGCGAATCGCCTCCGCGCCCGTGTACCCGTCGCGATACGCGTCGAGCAGCGCCAGGATCGCATCGAAGCCATGATCCTCCTCGATCAGCTCGCACACCAGCGACGCTTGCAGGTAGGAGTGCGACAGGTGCTCCCGGTACCGTGGGCGCGCGAACCCCTCGTTGATCTTACTCACCGGGAGCAGCTGTCCACGCAGGAACGCCAGCAGGAATCCTGGGGTGGCATCATCGCCCCACGCCTCACGGGCGCGCCGTTCCTCGTAGACCGACAACCCCTCGCTCAACCAACGCGGGACTCGAGAGTCGGTCACCCCGAGCGTTACGACGTGGGCGATCTCGTGCCAGAGAGTCGAGCCCCAATTGAACAGCCCCATGCCTGGTGTGAGCGGGGCATCCACCGCGACTACCGGACCGAACGCCACCCCGAGCGCCCCGAGGCCCGCCAGTCCCAGCGTGCGAACAGAGAAGTCCGCGTGCCGGTCGTAGACCTCAATGCGCACCGGAGCCTCGGGTCTGTAGCCGTACTTGGCGCTCAGCGACTCGTAGGCCTCCTCGGCCAGGGGGCTCATGTACAGCGACAACAGATCGGCGCGGTCGCGATGGATCATCAACCGGAAGCTATCCGTCTCCACGGTCCGGTATTCCGCGAACGTGTCGAGCAAGTCCAGCGTGTTCTTGATCCACACGTTGAACGGATCGCCCTCGAATGCCCCTTCGAGACGAGTTCGAGCTTCTTCGATTCGTCCGATGCGCATCAGATTGATGCCCATGGTGCCGTGGGCGGCCCATAGCGTGGGGTCGATCTCCGTCGCCCGCCGCGCCAGCTCGACCGAAGCTGCGTACAGACGGTTCTGCACCGCAAGCTCGGCCGCCACAGCGAACAGCTCGCCGTAGTTGGGATCGCGCGACAGAGCCCTGGCGGCGACCGCTTCGAAGGCCTCGATCTCACCACGCAGGAAGTGGAGCGAGGCCTTCAGCGAGAGCACCTCCATAGAACCGGGGTTGAACGCCAGAGCGCGCTCCACTTCGACGCCGGCCGCGTCGTGCGACTCGGCCGCCATCAACAGCCGCGCCCGCAACGCACGCGCCGCGACGAGCTCCGGGTTGAGCTCGAGCGCACGATCGACCTGCGCCATAGCCTCCGACGATCCGTTGAAATGCGACCGACGGGCAGCGGCCAGGTGAGCTCCCGCGTGACCGGGATTGAACCGCAATACCTCATCGATCAGCGCCCCGGCCTCGGCGCCGTCGTACTTCGCCAGAAACAGCTCCGCGAGGCGCAGACGCGGCTCCGAGCCCTCCGGGTCGGCTGCAATGGCCTCGTCCAAGGCCCGCACGGCGTCATGGAACAGGTCCGGGTCGTCGCGCCCGAGGTAGGTGCAAGCAGTCCCAATCGCAGTGAGCTGTTCCGCGTCGAGGGTCGCGGTCGAGTTGTAGACGTCGATGAACCGGTTGAAGCGACGGTTGGCGGATTCCCGGTCACCGTTCTCGAACTCGAGAACCGCGAGGTTGAGCTCCGCAACCAGCGCGTCGGCAGCATCCTGCTCGATCGAGGCCTGAAACAGAGCTCGCGCCTCCTCGATCTGTCCACGGGCGTAGAGCAGCTCTCCCCAGCGGTTGGCGATCGCGGCCGCGTTCCCGGCGGTGCTGAACGCGCGCGCCGCGGCCTCGGCGCGCACGGATTGTCCAGTCACGCGCAAAGCCTGGATCAGCGCCCGTACCTGAGAGACTGAGGCATCGCCTCGCTCCAGCGCGGACTGCCACACGGCGATCGCCTCCTCGTAGCGGCCGCTTCGCAAGGCCGTCAGCGCCGCCTCGTCCTGGCTCACCGCTCGGGGCACGTTGGCGCTCGCTGCGCCGACCAGAGTCACGCATGCCAGCACCACCCTAAGCCGTCTCACTGGCTTACCTCGGTGCGCGCGCGGATTGCCACGTCGATCTCGGCGATCCGCACCAAGAGGTCCTCGAGCTGCGCCAGATAGTCGTCCTCCGACAGGTCGGACTTGGAGGCGCGAAGCCGATCGAGTGCCGCCTGCTGCTCACCTCGGTCGACCAACATCGCCCGCAACTGCTCGTCATCGGCAGCTCCCGCACGACGGGCAGCGCTCTGGACGCCTCCGAGGATGAAGCTGCGCGCCAGCACGCCGTCGGCTTCACCGACCTCCGGAGTCTCGGTGCCGTTGCCGTCACCGTCATCGTCGAGCAGAGCGTTCTCGGTGCGCAGCGTCCCCTCCAGCTCATAGGCACGTGCCACCTCTGTCCGCGCATAGACGAACGACTCCAGCAACGACACTCCCTGGTCCTTGTCGGTATCGGCAACGTCGGAGCT
Source organism: Acidobacteriota bacterium (assembly GCA_965248695.1). Taxonomy (GTDB): domain Bacteria; phylum Acidobacteriota; class UBA890; order UBA890; family WLXD01; genus DASCOT01. The sequence goes on from CBDFKD010000002.1 coordinate 387,499, forward strand.
CAACGCGTCAACGAAGAACTGTCCGAACAACGGCTCCTCCCGCTGGCGGGCGCGCGTCGCCGTCACCACGACGCGGCGCGGACCTGCCAGTGTCAGGAACCCTCCGGACGCGCTCGCCGTGTTGACGAATCCGACGCGTGCGGTCAGCTGATCGAGAAGCGACTCGAACTCCGCCGGCCCCATGTCCGGTCCTGGGAGCGCGAAGCGACCACCCTCACCCTGCGTGCTGCCGTGCCCGATGAGCACGATCAACACCTGGTCGTCGGGGCCGGTGCGCGCCGCGAAGTCGGCTATGGCGGCGCTTATCTGCTCGCGGGTGGACCGCGCCACGGCTCGTCCTTCCGCAAGCTCGACACGCTCTGCGAGGTAGGTGATCTGCTCGGCCGGGATCGCGAAGCGCTCCTGCGCCGCATCGATCAGCTGCAACGAGCGGTCAACGAACTTCTGGCGATGGGCCGCGTCTCCACCCACCCCGCTGACCACGAGCAGCAGGGTGTCCTGAGCCGTCGCCACGACAGGCCACAGGCCGCCGGCGAGCACCGTCATCGCCAGCGCGGCCCGCCTCAAGCCAACCTCCTGAGCTTCCGTAGCGACCACTCGGTGCCAATCAAGGCGATGAACGCCAGGAAGAAGATCGGCATGTCCCACAGATCCAGAACCTCAGTAACCGTGGTCCCGCCATCGGCGAAGGCCACGTCACCCGGAAGCTCATCCAGGGTGGCGGCGGTGTAGAACTGCCCCCCTGTCTCGTCGGCGACCCGCTCGAGCAACGAGCGGTTCATCTCCGCCCCGAAGAACTCGCGCGTCAACTCCGCCGCCTCCCCCGTGATGCTGTCGCTACCCAGTGGCTCGCCGTTGCGCAGTGCCTCGACAACTACTCGGTGATAGCCCTCGGCGGTGGCCGCAAAGGCGCCCCGGTAGCGCCCGTCGACCTCCACGTCCCATTCCAGCGGCAGCTGACTGGTCTCCCCGGTCGGATCGGTGATCGTGGCAATGACCCTGGCGTTGTTCACCGCCAGGTAGGTATCGTCGAACACATCGGCGCTCACCTGAACGGACTCACCGACGGCGAAACGATCAAGGCCGAGGTCTGCACGTACCTGTCCCGGAACGTCGCTGACGAGCCAGCGCAACAGCTGCTGCCAGAGCATCTCGTGCGTCTGATCCTCCAGCGGTATGTCGTGGTGCATTTGCCACTGCCAGGTATCTGTAACCGTCAGGGCGATCGACTTGCCCGCCCCGTAACGCTGGTAGGCAAGCACGACCTGCGGGTCACTCAACGACTCGGAACGCCCTTCGAGCAGTGTCGCCGCACCTGGCTTTGTACGCGAGATAAGGTTCACTGTAAGCAGAGGCGGCAGGGTCTCCCACCGCTGCTGGCTCTCCTCGAGCGTGTTCGCCAGCTGCACCGCCGGATGCGAGCGGCCGAAGAGCGTCGGAGTGACTCCGACCTCGGCGAACCGACCGGGCTCGCTGGCGGCCGGAAGCACGACCGGCAGTACGTCGGCTACGGCCGTCCCGGCATAGCCTCCGTTGGCAAACGAATGTCGACCGCCGAGCGCCAGCAAGCCGCCACCCCGCTGCGAGACGAAATCGGCGAGCATGCGCAGCTGGTCGGCGGTGAAGAACTCGGCCTCGACGCTGCCGAGGATCACGCCGCTGTATCGATACAGCTGCTCGCGTGTCCGCGGAAACCCGCCGAAGAGCTCCTGTTCGCCCCCGTAGCGCTCATCCGGGTCGACGATGAGGCTCTGAAACTTGTTCTCGGCCGAACGCACCAGCACCGCCAACGCGATGTTCTGATCCTCGTGCATGGCACGGCGGATGAATGCCACCTCGTGCCGTGGCTCACCCTCGAAGTAGAGAATGCGTGCCTGCTCGTCGCTTACGGTGACCAGGGACTGCAGCTCGTTGTTGCGCTGCACCATTTCGCCCTCCGCCGGGGCAATGCGGAAGGTGAGCAACCGCGGGCCGGCTTCCTCGGCCAGGAACCGGGTACGCACCACCGTGCTCTCGCCGGCGCCCGGCAGGCCGACGTCGATCGTCGACAGGATGCGCCCGTCATCCTCGACGAACAGCTGCACCGTCTCGCCGTCAAAGCCGCGCTGACGAACCACGACGTCGGCGCCGACGGACGATCCTTGCAGCACCTCGCGCGGGACCTCGACCCGGACCACTTCTATATCGCGCGGGAACTCTTCACTGCCCACCCCCACCGCGAAGACCGGGATCGTGGCGTCGCGCAACCGGTTGATGGCCTCGGTAAGGCCGGCGTCAGCGTTGTCGGCGCCGTCGGTCACAACCACCAGCCCGGACAACGGTACGCTGGCCAGTTCCTGGCGGGCGCGGTCGAGCGCCCGCGCCAGATTGGTCCGATGGCCCGCGAAACTGAGCTCGTCGATACCGTCGACGCGCGCCGAGCCGGCCGCGAACGAAAACAGGCGCAGCTTGAAGCGCTCCTCGAGGGCGCTCAGCAAGGGGCTCTCGGCGGCCAACCACTCGCCTATCTGGGCACTACGCGACTGCCCTGCCAGGTCGGCGATACGCATGCTGCGGGAATCATCGATCAGCACGCCGATGAAGTTCTGCTGCGGCACGGCGGTGGCCACGACGAGCGATGGGCGCATCAGGCACAGCACCAGCAACGCGACAACCGCAATCCGAATCCCGGCCAGTATCTTGCGATCTCTTGGCGACGCCTTGCCTCCGACGAGCGCGTAGCGCCGTATGGCCGGCACCGCGATCGCTACCAGGAGCACCGCGATCAGCACCGCCGGCCAGGACGGCGACAACAGTAGCCGCCCCTTCTCGAAGACGAAGGGCTTGTACTTGAACAGCAGCGAGAACAGCGACTCCACGGCCGGCGACATCAGTGGCTCATGGCGTAGAGGATCGTGTTCACCGCCAGCTGATAGGCGAAGTTCGAAAACTCGATCGGGTAGTACGGGTCATCAACCCATTCCCAGGCATCGCCCAGGTCGGTGTTCCAGTTGATGATCACCAGCAGACGGTCGTCATCGTCGAAGATGCCGCGCACGTGCGGATAGTAGCCATCCTGCTCCCAGGTCGGGCCGCCACGCGTGATGCGCACGCTCGGCACCTGCAGGATTTCATCGATGTCGTAGAGCGTATGAAAGATCGGGTGTTCCAGGGGCAAGTCGACGATGCTGTACTCCGGCAACACGCGAGAGATCTCGTACTCGAAGTTGCGCCACTCCCAGCTGCCCCAGAAGTCGTCGATGAAAAGAAAGCCACCGGCGAGAAGATAGCGTCGAAGCGACGAAACCTCCTCCTCGGTCATGCTCATGTAACCGACCTCGAGGGCGTAAAGGAACGGGAAGCCGGAGAGCTCCGGATCGGTGAGCAGAACCGGATTCTCGCTCTCGAACGCATCGATGCCGGTCAGGCGGCGGAGGCCGAAGACGAACTGGCGATCGGCCTTCGGAAAGTCGACCGCCCACGATCCGCGACGTCGATAGCTACCCAGGCCACTGTAGACAGCCCGGGTGAAATAGAATTCGTGTGGACCGAAGCTGTCGCTGCGCGGCATCGAGCGGCCGTCGAGCGCCGACCGCAGGTCCTCCAGCTCTCGAGCATCCGAGGGGCGCTGCGCGCCGGCGATCGACCACGACCCGGCGACGCAAATCACCAGCAGCGCACCGGCTGCCATGGTCCTGACGATCCAGCCTCGTTTCACGCAGCTTTCCCTGGGGATGGTACGGTCCTCGTACGACGCTCGCGCTGAGGTGGATACGGGGTTTCGCGCATGCTGCATCGCCCCTTCCGAGCCAACATTACCAGTTTTTGACCAGGGACTGCCGGGTGGCTATGCTGTGGGTCACATGAGTAAAGAAGCCGTCGGGACAATCGTAGGAACGCCGCATTTCCGCTGGCGCAACGTCGACAAGACGCCGTTCATCGCCATCGGCGCCTTGCATCTGGCGTGCCTGGCCGCACCCTTCTACTTCACCTGGGGGGCGCTGGCGGTAGGCGTGTTCCTGTGGTGGGTCGCCGGCGGTTTGGGCATCTGCCTCTGCTACCACCGCCTACTGACCCATCGTAGCTTCAAGACACCCAAGTTCTTCGAATACTTTCTGACCGCCCTCGGATGCCTCAACTGGCAGGGTGGTCCGATTCGTTGGGTCGGAACACACCGCCTGCACCACAAAGAATCGGATACCGAATTCGACCCCCATTCGCCGAGGCACGGCTTCGACTGGTCGCACATGCTATGGTGCGTCGTCGAGGATCCGTATGGCCGCAATCGCAACGACTACGCGCCAGACTTGCAGCGCGATCCGGGGATGCGGCTCCTCGAGCAGTACTTCTGGGTGCCACAGGTGGTGCTCGCACTGCTGCTCTATGTCGCCGGCGGTCTACCGTGGGTGATCTGGGGTATCGCCGTACGGACGGTGTTCACCTATCACTCTACATGGTTCGTCAACTCCGCCAGCCACACCTGGGGTTACCGGAACTTCAGGACCCGCGAGGAGTCGCGCAACCTGTGGTGGGTGGCGCTGCTGGCCTTCGGCGAGGGCTGGCACAACAACCACCACGCCTTCCCGCGCTCCGCCGCTCACGGACTCCGGCGCTTCGAGCTCGACCCCACCTACTGGGCGATCAAGGTGCTGTCGTGGGTCGGGTTGGCGAGGGACATCCACCTGCCGGCGCTCGGGAAAGGCCGCGCCCTCTGACGACGCACGCTGACGACCGATCGCGTGCGGGCCTCGACAACCGATACGAAAGCGGGATGATTCCCGATCCCCTGCCCTAGTGGCCACTAGCCCTTCTCGCTGTCGCGCGAGCCGCTCAGGCCGTAGCGATCCGCGCCTGCCAGGACATGACCGGCAAGGCAGGCGGCCAGAAAGGTCAGGTTGTTGGCGGTGGTTGGAATGCGGCCCTGCAAGGTGGTGCCAAAGCCCAGCGCTACCAACAACAGTGCCAAGCCCAGGAACACTTGCCGTGTCCGCCAGCCGGCCAGCAGCGCCAGACCACCGAGCGTCTCGATGAACGGCAGCGTGTATGCGAATACGTATAGAAACGGCGCCGCGAGTGTCGCACCGAGTATCGAGTCGCTGAAACCCTCGACCATCCCGGCGGACGATGCGGGGAATCCTGCGAGCTTGCCGACCCCGAGCGGAAGGAAAAGGGCCGCACCCAAGTACAAGCGCAGCAACAGGACGACGATTGCGGATCGTTCGGAGCTCATCGAGCCTCCCTGGTTTCGTCGCGAATGATCAATCGCGAGCCGAGTTGAGCCACGAACACGCCCCAGTGGGCGACAGCGACGTCGGCCACCCGGCAGGTGGCAGGTCCGGTTACTGTGCCACCGGTCGTGGTCGTCGTCCTTCGACGCGATCGAAGCGAATTCCCCGCACCTCACCGACCTGCACCACCAGGCCGGAGACGGCATCCTCGCTGTTCCGTTCGAACTCCAGCACGATACGGTCGCCGCGGAAACGAGCTTCGGACTCTGGCACGAGGACGATCCTGCGCCCTCTGAGGTCGAGCTCGAGGTCGCCGTCGCGAACTTCGAACGAGTAGGTGAACTCGAGCTCGTCGCTGTAGAAATGGCCGGCAAGCTCTTCGAGCTGTCGTGTCGAAAGAACGACAGGCGGTGCGGTGATCGAATCAGAGCGGGGCCCTCGCGCAGGCGGCAGACCCTCGGTGAATCGCTCGGCGAGGTACACGTCGGCGATACGGCGGGCCAAACGTCCGGGGCGGAAGTCGCTGAAGTTCGAAAGAACGATCACCGAGAAACGCTCATCGGGAAAGCGTAGGTAGTCCGCTACATACCCGACCGCTGAGCCGCTGTGCTCAACCGTGATGAGGCCGCGGTAGTCGCCCCACTCGAGACCGCCGGCATACGAGAGCTGTTCACCGTCCGTCGTCCGTCCCCGCTCTAGCAAGGTCCCGACGAGGCCACGGCCGCCCGTGCCCAGCACATTGGCATAGAAGTTCTCGTCCCAGCGCAAGAAATCCTCCACCGTACTGACGACGCCGAGATCCCCGATGACGTCCGAGCGCAGTATGTCGAGGCGGTAGCCGGCATCAGGGCGGCGAGAGTAGCCGTAGGCCAGGCCGGGCACGATCGCCGTCGGATCGTCGTACAAGCGGCTGCTGGTCATCCCCAACGGGCCGAAGATGCGCTGCTGAGCGAAGGCGCTCGCCTTCATGCCGGACACGCGGGCGATGATCTCGGCAAGCAAGAAGTAGCCGGAATTGCTGTATGAGAAGCGCTCGCCGGGTTCGAAGTTCAGCGCTGCCTGGCGAGACAGGAGCGACAGGATCTCGCGCGAGGTGTAGCCGTGCACCCCGCCTTCCCGCTTGCCGATGAGCCCTACCAGCGCCAGATATTCGCGGATCCCGCTCGTGTGATGTAGCAGGTGGCGAATCGTGATCGGGCTACCGTAATCCGGCATCTCTGGAAGATACGCGCGGATGTCATCGCCCAGGGCCAGCTGCTGTTCTTCGGCGAGCAGGGCGATTCCCATGGCCACGAACTGCTTGGATATCGAGCCCACCCGCAATACGGACCGCGGCGTCAGCGGGATTCCGTGATCCAGGTTCGCGGCGCCGTAGCCTCGCGCATGGACGATCTCGCCGTTGTGGAAGACACCGACCACTGCGCCTGGCGAGTCGGGCCGGTCCCATTCGGCGAGCAACGCGTCGACCTCAGGGCTGTGACTGGCGCTCGGCCGGCGCTCATCGGCGCTTGATTCGTAGTAGCTGCTCGCCTCGTCAACGATTGCCAGCGCCACATCGACATCTCCGAGCTCGCCGGGTTCCACGCGTCCGGCTCCTTTGTAGTTCGCGAACCATGTCTTGACGATCAGCAGCACGCCTGGATAGTCGGCCTCCAGCGTCTCCAGATCGCCGATCCCGGACAACGGGCCGGTGCTTTGAACGGCCAGGATCTTGTCGTCGCGCTCACCGTCGTCCACGAGCCGCAGGACGCCGATCGGACGTGCGCGCACGACGGCGCCGCGCTCAACGCGCGGGCCGAGCAGCAGCACGTCCAGCGGATCGCCGTCGCCTCCGAGCTCGCTCGGCAAGCTGGTGCGCGGAACCATCCCGTAGTTACCCGGATACGACAGGTACTGCACAACTCGCGGCCGCCCGTCGAGCTGCTCCCACTCCAGCGTGCCGCTGGTCTTGTCCACCTCCCATTTGTCGTTCGTACCGCCTGGGATCTCGACCACCACGTTGATCGTTCCCGGGGCTGGGGAGGCGAGAATACCGTCGACGTAGTCCGGCCCGTCCTCCGCGGCGACGCGGCAACCGCCGAGACAAACCGCCGCCGCCAGCACCAGCAGGCACCCCCTAACCAAGGGCGGGGCACCGACGCCATACCCTCCCCCAACGGCTGACGAGCGGTATCGGGTCACCGGGCGTGGACTCCTGTTGGCACCTCGTATCGAGGCGACTGGTGCTCGGTCGGGATCGGTGGCAGGGTACCAACCGCTCACGAACTAAGCCAAATACCGAGGGTCGGATGAAGAAGGCCAGCCCCTGGCCGTCACCTGCCGCCGCTCCGGAGAATTCGCTGAGGAACGCAACGCTCGATGACGGAGGAAACGTGCTGAGACCAGTCGCTGGGGTGATCGCGGTTTCGTTGGTACTGGGGATCTCGGTTGCGTGCTCGCCGCAGCCCACCGCCGAGCCCGACGCATCTGGGACAAACACCCCTCCGGCTGAGACTGCCGCCGAGCCGCCAGAGGCTGCCGCCGGCGAGCCCACGGTGGGCGAGGAGACAGCGCAAGTCGCCGAGGTCGATCCCGAGCTCGCGATCATCAGGCTCGACCCGAACGCCGAGGATCTCGACCTGTGGAGCAGCCTGCGTGACACCTCCGAGGATCCAGCGCGCGAGCCCGGCCCATTCCACATCGGGCGCTTCCAGTTCCCGGCGATCCACAGTTTCTTCGGTTTGCCGGTAGCTCTGACCCCGGAGGATCTCATCGCCGGCGACGTCGAGGTGGCGATCATGGGAGCACCTCTGGACATGGGCAGCGGCATGCGAGGCGCCAAGCTGGGGCCGACCGAGCTGCGCTCGCAGAGCCTCGCGTGGGGCCTGCCGCACATGCATGTGGGGGTGTCGTGGTCGACCGATCTCGTCGCGGTGGACTACGGGGACGCTCCGATCGACAATATGAGCACCGAGCGCAGCATGCCGCCAGTACGCCGCATGGTGCGCGAGATCGCCGAGACCGGTGCCATTCCGATCATCATCGGCGGCGACCACTCGCTCGAGTACCCGAACGTCGCCGCCGTGACCGACGTCTACGGCAAGGACAACGTCGGCGTGATCCATTTCGACGCCCATTACGACGCGGGCATCAACCGCACCGGACACATGATCGCGCACGGCAGGCCGATCCGCCGACTCATCGAGGATGGTCACATCGACGGCAGCAACTACATCCAGGTGGGCTTGCGCGGCTACTGGCCCGGCGAGTCCGGATTCGAGTGGATGCGCGAGCACGGCATGCGCTACCACACGATGGCGGAGATCGAGCGCGACGGATGGGCACGCGTCATGGATCGCGTGCTCGACGAGGCCAACGACGGCCCCGAGTATCTTTACATCTCGTTCGATATCGACGTCATCGATCCGGCGTACGCTCCGGGAACTGGCACTCCCGAGCCCGGCGGCCTCACGACGCGCGAGGTTTTTCCGCTGATTCGCGGCCTGTGCGCCGAGAACAACATGGTCGGCTTCGACCTCGTGGAGCTCGCACCGATGCTCGATCCTGGCTACCAGACGACGCTCAACGCTGACCGCGTCGTCCAGGAGTGCCTCACCGGGATCGCGATGAACAAGAAAGGCATCGACGGTCGCCGGTATCTGAGCCCGCTTACGACCAACGACCGTCGCTGAGCCGCGCGAGAATCGCGCCCTTGCCGACCGTTACTTCGGGGGCTACTGCGTCGTCAGTTGCCGTCCGGGAGTCCAGGACGCGCCGGCCGCGGCCAGGTCCGCCTCGAGTCGCGCCAGGTCCGCCTCGAGTAGCTCAGACAGGTCACGCACGAGGCCTTCGAAGCTCTCGGCAGCAAGCTCGAGGCTCCGCCGCTGCGTCGCTGTCGGCGTTTGACGCGTGTCCCAGTGCCCGCCGATCACCTGTCCTATGCGGCCGCGAATTGACGGCACCCTCGACTGGCTCAGCCGCTGGCGAGCGGGGTCGCCGGAAAGCCGCATCTGCAAGTCCAGGAGCCTCATCGCCAGCTGGTCCATTCTGGCGAACAGGCCGGGGTCCGCACGCGGCGTCTCGACGAGCGCCACCCGCATGTGGCGCAACCGCTCGTTGGCTCGGCGCATCTCGGCGCCGGCCCCGGCACTCCGTCGCATGAGGTCGTTTGCCTGGCGCTGGAACTCGGCGACGGCCACGAGATCTGTTTGCGGCACGGTGTTCGGCACCGGACGGACATCGAAGGTGCGGCTCGAGCCCAGCGACTGCAGGCCATCGACGGAGACCATGAGCATCTCAACGCTGTACCGACCCGGCGGTGCCAGCGGCCCCCGGGGGGGACTGGCCCACGGCGGCGTGAACCCTGGCACGCGCAGCTCGATCGGATCCGGCGGCGGGCGCCGTAAGTCCCAGGTCAAGCGATGCACTCCCGGGCTCGTTGATCCCTCGATCCATCGAACTGCTTGTCCCCGCGCATCGCGCACCACCAACAACAACTTCGGGTCGCTCTCAACTGCCTCCAACCGCAAGCTCTCATAGCCCGGGAACGGGACGTCGTCGTCCCCTTCTCGCAGCTCACGCTCGGCTGCGCGGCGTGACTCGCGCTCGGTGATTGGCGCGTCCGCAAGAAAGTAGGTGAAGGTGGCGCCGAAGGGCGGGTTCGCGGCCACATAGGCGGTGCTGCCCTGGGTGGGGCGGCCGCGCGCCTGGCCGGGAACCGACGGGATGTACCACCAGGCATCGCGCACTGGAAACACCCGACTGTCGCCGTCCAACGCCCCGGCGGCGATCTCGCGCAAAGGCGTGTAGTCGTCGAGCACGTAGAAGCCCCGGCCGAAGCTGGCGGCAACCAGGTCGTTGTCGCGCCGATGCAGCTTCAGATCCCGGAACGCGATCGTCGGCACGCCACGCGTTAGCTGTACCCAGTTGTCGCCACCGTTCAGGCTAGCGTGGATGCCGTACTCGGCAGCAATGAACAGCAGGTCAGGAACGACGTGGTCCTGCTGGATCGCCCACACGATCGTCTCGGCCGGGAGGTCGCCGACGATGAGCTGCCAGCTCTGCCCGCGATCTCGACTGACGAATATGTTGGGGCTGAAATCGCCCGTCTTGTGGGCGTCGGCGACTACGAAGACGACGTCCGCATCGTGCTGCGAGGCCTCGACATCGTTGATAAACGACAGCTCGGGCAGCTCGGGGAGAGTCGCCGCACGTCGCCAGCTCGCCCCGCCGTCCTCGCTCACCTGGATCAGGCCATCGTCGGTGCCGACGTAGAGCAGCCCTTCCACGACCGGTGATTCCGACACCGCGGTCAGGGTGGCGTACTTCGACATGGCGCCGTTGTCGTAGAGCGCATCGACGCTCCACACGCGGCCCATGAGCTCGAGCTCGTAACGATCTCGATCGCGTGTCAGGTCGCCGCTCACCGGCACCCACGAGTCGCCGCGGTCGTCGCTCCTCCAGAGCCGCTGCGAAGCGAAATACAATCGTTGCGGGTCGTGTGGGCTGATCAATATCGGTGAGTCCCAGTTCCAGCGCTCGGGCGGGTCCCCGGCGTCGGGCAACGGCCGGATGCTGAGCGATTCGTCGCTGCGACGGTCTGTGCGCGACAGATTGCCCTCCTGAGTCATCAGGTAAAGCGTATCGGCGTCGTCCGGAGCGATCGCCACACCGTAGCCGTCTGCGCCCATCGGTACGTACCAGTCGCGGTTGCGCACCCCCTCGACGTTCAGCGTGCGCGACGGCCCGTGCAATGTCCCCAGATCCTGGGCTCCGCCGAGGATGTCGTAGAAGGGCTCCGAGTTGCTCAGTGCGAGCTTGTAAAACTGCGAGATCGGCAAGTTGGGAAAGTGTCGCCAGGTCACCCCCTGGTCGAAGGTCTCGTACAGCCCGGCATCGGTACCGGCAAGCAGATGGCGACCGTCGTCGGGATCGATCCAGAGCGCGTGGTTGTCGCTGTGCTTCTCGCGTCCGGTGCCGAGATAATCGAAGCTGACGCCGGCATCCCGCGTCACCTGGATGAACACATCCATCTGGTAGACCAGCCGCGGGTCCTGCGGCGACGCCTCGATCTCCTGGTAGTAGTGCGGGCCCGTGCCGCCGGAGATGTAGGTACTGCGACGCTCCCAACTCTCTCCTCGGTCGGCCGATCGGTAGAACCCGCGCGCCTCCGCGTCCGCCTCGATCGTGGCGTACACGAGGTCGGGGTCGGCCGCGGTCACCGCAAGACCGATTTTCCCCACGTCGCCCCGAGGCAGCCCTTCGGTGACCTGTCTCCAGGTATCGCCCGCATCAGTCGACTTGTAGATCCCGGAGCTCGGACCGCCACCGAGAAACGCCCAGATATGACGCCGACGCTGATAGGCCGCCGCATAGACGATGTCGGGGTTCGATGGGTCGTACTCCAGGTCGGTGACGCCGGTGTTCTCGTCGATCTCGAGAACGGCGCTCCAGGTATCGCCACCATCGACCGTCTTGTAGACGCCGCGTTCGCCGCCAGCCGACCACAACGGACCCTCCGCTGCCACCAGGACGACATCGCCGTCTCGTGGGTCGACGAGAATCTTGCCGATGTGCTCCGATGTCTCCAGCCCCATCCGCTGCCACGAGGCGCCACCATCGCGGCTCCGGTAGACGCCGTCGCCCCAGCCGACGTGGCGTCCGCTGACGTTTTCTCCAGTCCCCACCCAGACTGTCGCCGGATTGCGCGGGTCGAGAGTGACGACCCCGATGGAGTAGGAGCGCTGGTCGTCGAACACCGGATCCCAAGTAATGCCCGCGTTGGTGGTCTTCCACAGGCCGCCGGAGCCGACGGCGACATACCAGGTGCTGCGATCGTCCGGATGGACGGCGATGTCAGCGATGCGCCCGCCCATGAGTGCCGGGCCGATGCCGCGGAGCCGCAAGCTACCAACGGCGTCTGCGATTACGTCTTCATCGCCGGACTGCGCCGCTGCGCTCGAGTGCGACAGCAAAGCAATGAGAAACAACGCGAGCGTGCGACGGAATCCGAGTGTCGACATGGCCGGTCCTGTTGCCCGTCGCCTGACCAGGCGGCGGTTGACTTGCAAGTCTACGATCCCACTCTCGCGTACGGGAGGTACTTGCCGGTGCGATCGCGATAGGTTCGATAGGCATCACCGAACCGTTCGATCAGCTTCTCTTCCTCGATGCTCGTACGCCGGACGATCAGGCCGAACGCCAGCGCCCCGGTCAGAGCCAGAAACCAGTTCGCCGTGACCAGCGAGTTGGCCAGTACGGTCAGCGCGAAAGCCAAATAGAACGGGTGCCGCACCCACCGATAGGGGCCCGTTGTGACGAGCTCGTGCTGCGCCCGAGTCACCACCGTATCGGTGATGTTGTTCCCCAGGGAACGGAACACCCAGACCAGCAGCGCCCCGGCGCAAACGCCGATACCTACGCCCAGCCAGCGAACCGAAGTTGGAATATCCACCTGCGACCACTCCATCCAGGCCGGGTCGACCAGGTAGGCGATGAGCCCGGCGAACCCGATCAGCCCGAGCGGTCGCAGGGTGGCAAGGATGAAGAGTCCTTCCTGGCGCCGATCGAGACGTTCTCCGGTCGCCTGGGACTTGAGACGATGGTAGATCCCAATCGGAAAGATGACTCCGAGCCCGATGATCAAGACGATACGAAAGATCTGATCGTCGCTCATGCTGACTCGTCCCTACAGGGCTTGCTGACGCTGTTGGCCTGTAACAGCATCTCCCGTCGGCAGAGCCGTCCCGGTTACCGCTCCGTACACTAGACCAGCGACCCCGAAAAAAACGGCCAAGCCCAGTGGTTCACCGAGCTCTCCGGTTACCAGGCTCGATACCCCGAAGCCCACCAGCAGACCCGCCGCAACACCGACTGCGCTGACACCCGTCCAGTTCGCCGAAGGTTCTCCGAGCTTCCGGAGGAAAATCGCCTGGCTGAACCCCACCGCACCACCTCCCACCAGCCCGAGCACCGCCAGCGCAACGACCAACCCGTACGTTCCCGTGGTCGTCATCCTCACCGGGGATCCCGTCAGCCACCCGCCGCCTTTTTCCACCAGCACCAAGGCAAACGTGAACCCTATGGCGGAGCCGAAGGCGGTATGCGCCACCCAGCTCCCCGCCGCGGCGAAATTTCGACAGACAACGGCCCACTGTGCCGTTCCGAGCAACGCACCGGCCAAGCCGGTCATCAGCGGAGTGACGAGCATCCCGCCGACCAGAACCTCGAGCGGCGCTCCGAGCGCCAGGCCTGCCGGGATCCCGACTCCGAGGCCGAGCGCGCTAGCGAGGATCCAATCTCGCCGACTCCATTGACTGGTATGCATTGCCAACCTCCCGTAGCAGCCGGAGCGTTGCGCTACTCTAGCGGCCTGCAGCAGGTATTCGCTACGGCGTCGCGGCTTCCAGGCCCGCTAGGATCCACTAGCAGCAGCCAAGCGAACAGCCCGAAGGCGTCACCGGCGCGGCGCGATGATCTCGGCGGCCTCGGAAGAGGTGACCACCGGCACGATCTCGAAGTCCACCAGGTCCGTCCACTGTGTCGCCCACTCATCCAGGAGCGCGCGATCGTCGCATTCCATGACCTGAAAACACCGTTTCATGTCGGCAGTGACCCAGCTCGCGACGTAGGTAAGCCCGTCGGGGAAACCGCGGCCGTGCTCGCCAAGTCGCCTGTAGACCGGCGCTGCGTCGCCGTCGCGGAACGTCTCGATGATCATGTAGAGCACAGAGCGCCCTCCTGGCGGGGTGCGGAGAAACTACGCAGCTATTCGGCTGTCTTCCCAGCTCAGCACAGCGCAGCTGTCGTCGTACTCATAGCGCGAATCCCATGACGTATAGCGCCGTGCCGGTAGCGGATGTCAGACAAACCCCAATGAACGTCCACCTCCCCCAGGCCTTGTGCCCCGCGCTGAAGACACCTGGAAGAGTCGTATCGAACTCCGACCAAGATCGTTTCACGAGCCATGTCCAGCTCGCCAACGACGGAATGGCGATCGTGAGATGCACTAGAAACGTGGTGATCAGCACAGCCGTGCCATCGAGGCTACTTTGACGAACCGCGGCGGTCACGCCTCCGAACCGGATATGGAGCTCGAGCACCACGACTGCGCCCAGCATCACCATCAGCAGGGCGAGCTGGAGCTTCCTGTGCGCCAAGAATCGTCCGTCGGCGGCTAGGCGAATCGCATACAGAATGCCGATTGGCACCGCGACAAACACCAGCAGCACGCTGTCGAGGAGCAGGTCCGCCCGCGTTCCGAGAAACCCGGGGCCCGTCACGTCGCAAACCTCGTGTCGAGCCCGAACTCCGTCTGCTCCCCTACGGTCATCAACTCACCAGGGTGAACTCGGGCAGCGGCACGACGGCGCCGCCGCTATCCGCCGACTCGTGGGCGCAGATGCCCACGCAGGTCCAGTTAGCGCTGGTGACTGCATTCGGCCACGGATCGCGGTCCTCGTGCAGCGCCGAGACGAACTCGTGCGCCAGGTGCGGGTGTGAGCCGCCGTGGCCGGCGCCCTGGATGAACGACAGATGCTCGGCGTCCTGGATGGCCTGGGTGAAGCCGCGGATCTCCTCGGGCAGCAACTGCGCGAAGTCCGGCACCTCGACAGGGTCAGTGATCTCGGACTCCGGTCGCTTCGCCGTGTGCAGCACGTGTGATTCGCCCTCCACGAGAGCCCACTCGAACGACTTCTTGGAGCCGTAAACATCGAACGACTCCCGATACTGCCGCGCCGTGTCGAATAGACAGCGCCAGACATGGGCGGCGATATCGGAGTCCTTGATCTTGATATGGCACGACTCCACGGCGTAGGGGTTGCCAGACTTGTCGGCAAGTCGCGGCGCGATAGTCCCCGAGCCGACGCACGAGACATACTCGGCGCGCCCATCGACCAGGCCGAGAACCGGCGACACCACGTGGGTGGCGTAGTGCATCGGAATCATGCGCTCCCAGTACTCGGGCCAGCCTTCCATGTCTTGCGGATGGGACGCCTGCATGTACTGGATCTTGCCGAGCTCGCCAGCCACGTACATCTGGTGGCTCTAGCCGCCACCACCACTGAGTCGGCAGCGGCCGTTGGCGCGGCCAGACCTCAGTTAGGGTCTCGGCTTCGTAGAGACGGCCATTCTTCATCACGTAGCGGATCGAAGTGCTGTTCTGCAGGTCCTCCAGCGGATTGAAGTCGAGTACCTGGAGATCGGCCAGCTTGCCGGCCTCCAGCGAACCGATATCTCCGGCCAGGCCGATGGCGTCGGCGCTGTCGAGCGTCGCCATGCGCAGAGCGTCGTGGTTGTCCATGCCACCGGAGGCCATCATCCATAGTTCCCAGTGCGTCCCGAGGCCCTGGACCTCGCCGTGGGAGCCGAGCCCTGCCTTGCCGCCGGCCTCGACCCATTTGGCCAGTTGCTCGGCGTGCAACGGGTGCACGTATTGATCGTCACGGTAGAAGCGGGCGCTCTTCCACTTGTCGAGCTCATCGTGCGGTGTGAAGAACTTCAGCCGCTCGACCTGATCGACGTCGGTATGGGTGAGGTAGTACTCACGCCCCGATGGACCGCCGTAGGCAACGATGAAGGTCGGCGTGTAGGTCAGGCCACTGAAGCTGCCCAGCTCGGTGACATCGCGGAAGAACGGGCTGATGGGCAACGAATGTTCCAGCCCCGCGTATCCGTCCTGCATGAGCGTCAGGTTCATGGTGAAGTTCGAGCCGCCCTCGGTGGTGGGGGTCAGCTCCAGCTCACGGGCCGCCATGATCACCCACTGGCGCACCTTCCGATCGCCGGCCATGTACTGCTTGATGGTCTGAGTATTGAAGTGATCGGAGTAGCGACGCAGCACGTCGCGAGCCTCGTCGAGGCTGCTGATGTCGTCGCTCCAGAAGACCCCGGGGCCGGTGGAATAGATACGCGGGCCGATGAGCTCACCGACCTCCATCAGATCGCCATAGGTAACGACGTCAGCCGACGAGGTTTGCGGGTCGCGCTGCGTCGTCACGCCGTAGGCCAGCTGCGCCAGGAACTGGGACACCTGCCCCCGGTGGAGCCCCCACGCAACCCAGGTATGAGCATGGATATCGACCAGTCCCGGAAGGATTGTCTTGCCGGACATGTCACGCACGTCGGCGTCGGCCGGGTACTCCACGGCGCCGGACGGGCCGACAGCAACGATGCGATTGTCGGTAACCACGATGTCGCCGGATTCGATGACCTCGTCGCCGCGCATGGTGATGAGGCGGGCGCCACTGAGCACTACGGTCCCCCGCGGCTTGTCCTTGGCGACGCGGATCTCGACATCGACCCGGTGCGCCTCGTACTCCGGGCGATCGTCGTCGCCGTCTTCCTCCTCGGCGTCGTCGGCGTCCGCCCCGGTCGATTCATCGCCCACCGAGCCAGGATCCCCGCCGGCGCCCGGATCTTCGTCCGAGTCGTCGTCGGCGTCCGGCGCCGCGTCGTTCTCCCCTGGCGGCTCTTCCGTCGCCTCGCCCTCGTCCGCTTCCGCCGCCTCCTTCTCCGCCAGCTCGGCGGCCTCGGCCACCGCCTCCGACATGGCCAGGTCGTAGCGGAAGAAGCTACGCCCGATCGAGTAGTAGGCCACCGCCCCGTCCTTGCTCCAGCCGACGAAATCCCCGCCAATCCGGGTCAACCGCCAGGTCGGCACAACCGAGGATTCCGCCACGGAAACCGACGGCGCCTCGCCGCCCACCGGCGGCACGGTGATCATGTGCACGTTGCGGTTCACGCGCACCAGCGCGCGCTTGCCGTCCGGTGCGATCAGCACCTCGTCGGGCGTTGGGGCACCACCACGGGGTCCGCCCGGCGAAGGCGCCGTCACCTTGACGATCGTCTTGACGTCGGTGCCGTCGTAGCGCATCGACAGCAGGCCCTCGGAGCCGGCCCAGACGTACACGCGATCCGGATCGGGGCCGGTATGCGGGGCGTTGCGGCCCTGTTGGGTAGCACCAGTGCCCACCCAGGTGATGCGCGTCGGCTCGCCACCGCCTGAGGGAAGCCAGACGTACTCGAGCTCCGCGGCGCCGCCGTGACCGCCGAAGTCCTCCAGTATGCGCATACGGTGCATCTTGGAGCCGCGTACGGCCAGCAGCCGCTCGCCGTCGCGCGAGTAGCTCACCTTGTCGAAGAAGGCCGACGTCGGCGTGAGCCGCTGCGGGCTGCCGGAGCCGTCGGCACGAACACGGTAGATATTGCCGCCGTCCGTGTCGTTCCAGGTGACGTAGGCGATGTACTGCCCATCCGGCGACCACGCCGGCGCGTGCTCCACGTCGCTCGAGGAGGTCAACCGCACCGCTTCGGTGATGGTCGGATGATCCGGTGCGACTCCCGCGTCGTCATCCTGGGCGGCGGTGGTCATCACAACTTCGGGATCGCTTGGACGTTGCGGTAGATCACCGACCCACAGGCGGTCGAGCGCCGCGAACACCACCCGCGTCTCGTCCGGCGACGGCCTCGCACCGCGGATCTGCGACACCGTCAGCGTCTCATCGTCGATCGGATAGTCGAACTTCACCAAGGGTCCGAGCTCCTGGCTCACCTCGGCGGTGAACGGAACCGGCGTCACCTCGCCCGACGGCACCTCGACGCGCCAGATCTTGCCGTCGAAGCTGGTGATCAGCGCGCTGGAGTCCGACGTGAACGCGGAGCCCGGGTACACGTCGCGGTCGCGCGTGCCACCGCCCTGGCTATCGTCGCGCTGCACGTCCATCAGCAGCCAGCGGTCCTCTCCGGTCGACAGGTCGCGCAACTTCAGCGCCTCGCGCGCGTCGTGGCGGGTGGCGTATACGAGCCAGCGGCCGTCGGGGCTGGCGACCGGACGAAAGGCACCCTCGAGCTCGTGGGTGCGAACGTGGATCCGTCCCGTCTCGCGGTCGAGCTGGGCAATCTGGTACGGCCCCACGAGGCGGGCAGAGCTGCGATCGCCGTGATCGGGGCCGAACTCCGGCTGCCCGATCTCCGGTGCCCCGCTTTGGTTCGTGGTCGCGAACCCGCCGCCGAGACTGCCGCGCAGGTTCACCCACAGGAAGCGCGGATCGTTCGACGGTGCGGCGCCGAAGTGGGCCCGCTGCGAGCCGGCGTCCTCGTCGGTGCCCGTGATCTGCAGCCCTGAGCCCCCGTCGACGTGGTAGATCCACAGCTGCGGGCCCTTGGACGCGATCACATAGTCACCGTCCGGCGACCAGATCGGCGACAGGTAGCTTTCCTTCTCGCCCGAGGTCAGAGCCTCGGCCTGGCTGCCGTCCGACTGGGCGATCCAGAGGTTCTCGGAGCCATTGCGGTCGCTCACGAAGACCAGCTGTGAGCCGTCGGGCGAGAACCGCGGCTGCATGTCGTACGCCTGGCCACTGGTAATCCGCGTTGCCGCCCCGCCCTCCACCGGAAGCGTGTACAGATCTCCCAGTAGCTCGAACACGATCGTGCTGCCATCCGGCGACAGGTCAAGCGAGATCCAGGTGCCCTCATCGGTGGTGAACTCGAGGGTGCGGGTGGTGATCAGCGGGAGCCCCTCCGAGTCCTTGGCTGTCGAGGCAGACTCGTCGTTCTCGGCGGGCGTCTGGGCGATGACCGGTAACGACAGAGCCAAGAACAACGTAAGCGTCGAGACGACTCCACGGCGGCGCAATGACGAGCTTTTCATCGGTCTCCTGCAGGCTGGGGCGAGCCATGACAAACGTTGCCCCGCGCGAGTGGCAGGGGTACGCTGCGTCGGCAACGGATCGGCTCACCAGGCTCTGAATCGCGCAGCCGAGTCTACATCGGGCGGAACGCTTCCCCATGTCGCTCCAGCCAGGCACCGAGCTCAACCAGTACCGCATCGCCGACAAGCTCGGCGAGGGCGGCATGGGCCAGGTGTACCGCGCCGAGGACACGCGCCTGCGTCGCGACGTTGCCGTCAAGTTGCTTCCACCCGAGCTTCTCCAGGATGCCGAGCGGCGAGCGCGACTCGAGCGCGAGGCGCAGGTGCTCGCGTCGCTCAATCATCCACATGTGGCGGCGATCTATGGCCTCGAAGAGGCCACCGACAGTGACGGAGCCGCGTCCAGCTTCCTGGTCATGGAGCTCGTCGAGGGAATGTCGCTGGCGGACCGTATCGCCGAGGGCCCGATTCCACCCGAGCGCGCCATTCCCATCGCCCGCGGCATCGCCCTGGGCCTCGAGGCAGCGCATGAGAAGGGCATCGTGCACCGCGACCTGAAGCCCGCCAACGTCATGCTCGACGCCGACAGCAACGCCAAGGTGCTCGACTTCGGCCTCGCCAAGGCGATCGAGGGCGAGCCCGGGTCTGCCGGCTTGAACGACCTGTCTGCGTCACCCACGATCATGGGTACCCAGGCTGGCGTCATCCTCGGGACGGCGTCGTACATGGCCCCGGAGCAGGCACGCGGCAAGACGGTCGACAAGCGCGCCGATATCTGGGCCTTTGGTTGCGTGCTCTACGAGATGCTCGGCGGCCGCAAGCCGTTCGACGGCGAGACGGCGACCGACATCATCGCCGCGATCGTCCGCGCCGAGCCCGACGTCAACAAGCTCCCCGCCGGAACGCCGCCTCGGCTACGCGAGCTCGTCCGCCGCTGCCTGGTGAAGGATCCGCGCGAGCGACTGCGCGATATCGGCGATGCGCGCATCGAGCTGGAGCGTGCCTTCGACGAGCCGCTGGGGGCAGTGACCGCACCTTCGTCTGCCACCAGAGCCAGCTCCAGCTGGCTAGCCGCGGCGCTCGTCGGCGGTATCGCGCTCGGCGCCACCGGCGCCCTCCTGACTCGGCCCACACCCGTTCGCGCACCCGTTCGACACGCCCTCCTGGGCACCGAAGACGTCTTGCCGATCACGTTGACCGTGTCGCCGGACGGTCGATACGTCGTCTACTCGATCGGCACAGCGGCCTGGCTCCGCTCCATGGCCGACGGCACCGACTCGCCGCTCGAGATCCGCACCAACGGGCCTTCGATGGCGTTCGGGCCCGACGGGTTCCTGTACTTCGTCGAGGCGGCCACCGCGCTACGCCGTATGGACGTTCAGGCACGGGCCCCAGTAACAGTCGCCGAGAACGGCGGCAGCGTGTGGTTCAGCCCGGTGGTCGCGAGTGAGGGAACGGTCTATATCGCGCGCTCAGTCAGTAACGGCACCCCTCCGATCGCGATCGACTCCATCGACATCGCGACCGGCAGGGTGACCGAAGTGGCGACCTGGGACTCTACGGAGCATTTCTTTATCCCGACGCATGCGATTCCGGGAGGGGAGGCTCTTCTGGGAGTGTCAACGACGGGCATAGCTCGGGCGCCGCAACCGGACGACCTTCAAGTGGCGCGCCTTGACCTCGACAACGGCTCGCTGACGGTGATCGCCAACGGTTTCGGCTGGCCTTCGCTCATCGACGACCGGACCATGGTCATGACCGATTCGGAAGGACGACTGGTTTCCGTCGAGGTCGACCCGACCACCCTGGAAATGGTCGGGGTGCCGCGCCCGCGCATCGAGGGGCTCGCCTCGCTGGCGTTCTTCACAGCCTACTCCGTCGCCGCAGACGGCAGCCTGTTCTACGTCGGCGGCGACACGGTGCAGGCCGAGGAACGCATGCTCTACTGGGTCGATCGGCAGGGGCGTCCGAGCGAGGTCAGCGACAAGGTCTCCTTCTACGACAGCGATTCGACCATCTCCCCGGACGGACGCTACCTTGCCCTGGAACGCTCCGACGTCCAGACGGTGCTGATCTGGGTCCATGACCTCCAGCGCGATACCCAGGCACTGGTGTGGCCCGACGAAACGAGCTCCTTCCCGGTCTGGTCCCCGGACAGCACACAGCTGGCCGTGCGTCTGGTACCGGCTGACGGCCCGGAAGGGATCTTTCTCATGAGTGTGGATCGGAGCGCGCCGCCAGAGCGTGTGACCTCGGCGGAAGCAGGCCGGTTCCACCTACCCATGGACTGGTCGGCAACCGGCACCCTCGTCTACGTGGACTCCGACAACCCTTTCCGCGCCGCTGGCTCGGACAGCAATCTCTGGCTCGTCCGGCCAGGCAGTGAGGCTGAGCCCGAGCCCTTCCTGGCGTCGGACGTCTTCGAGGTAGAAGCGCGGTTCTCACCCGATGGCCGCTGGCTTGCCTATGCCTCGGACCACAGCGGCACGACCGAGGTCTATGTTCGTGCCGCGGATGGCAGCGGCGGCGAAACGCCGATCTCTACCGACGGCGGCACCCGACCGAGCTGGAACCCCGCTGGCGGCGAGCTATTCTACAATAGTGGCCGTCGGATGGTGGTGGTCGAGGTGGAGACCGGCGACAGGTTCACTGCGGGCATCCCGCAGGAACTGTTCGTGTTGCCGGAAGGCCACTTCGCCAACCTGGTGGAGCCGGACCGTACCGGACAGCGCTTCCTGACGATCAAGCCGCTGGCCGCCGGCCAGGTGACCCAGTTGCGCGCCGTGTTCAACTGGACGCAGACGCTGGAGCAATAGTCCCAACGCCGGAGAGCGCAGCATGAACGAGGAGCCCGATCATAGCGACGGCGCGGTGGCGAGCGCGACAGTGGGCGGCAAAACGAACGACAACGACGGCGCCGCCGTTCGCATTCCACCGCCAATGATCTACCTGGCGGGCGTAATCGTCGGCGGTCTGCTCCACGCCTACGTCATGGCGGTACCACTGACGCTCGAGTTCGGCCCCCGGCTAGCGGTCTCGCTGACCTTCGTGCTGCTGGCGATCACGTTGATGGCCGGCGCCTTCGGCCTGTTCAAGCGTACCGGGCAAGACCCGAAGCCATGGCTGCCGACGCCCGAGATCATCTCCACTGGCGTGTACCGCTTCACCCGCAACCCGATGTACTTGGGACTGGCGATGATGCAGGTCGGGATCGGCATCGGACTGGAGAACGGCTGGATCGTGGCCCTGCTGTTGCCAGTTCTCCTCCTCATCTACGGGACCGCGATCCGCCACGAGGAGGCCTACCTGGAGGACAAGTTCGGCGACACCTACCTGCAGTACAAGCGGTCGGTGCGTCGCTGGCTGTAGCGTCGGAAGCGACCAGCGTTGCTCCGAGCAGGGCTCAGCGCGTGATGCCTTGTTCCGCGAAGAACCGCAGTACGTCGGGCCATGGGCGCGGGCAGTCATTGTGTCCGCAGGACATGCTGACCAGCGTCGTCCCCGCGGCCCTTGCGAGCTGCTCACCGTGCGCGTGCGGAATCACCTGGTCACGTTCGCCGTGCAGGACGAGCGTTGGCGCGGAATGCTCTGCCACAGCCGCCAGGTTGTCGAACGGATCGAGCACCAGGACACGGGGTAGATACCAGGGCGCCACCGCCGCCACGCTGGTGAATGTCGACTCCAGCACCAACCCGGCAAGTGGGCGCTCGGTACTGAGCGCGCAGGCAGCACCACCGCCCAGCGAACGTCCGTGGGCAACGATGCGGTCGGCGTCCACAGCGGGGTGCTGGCTGAGGAAGTCGTAGGCCCCGACCATCGTGGCGGTGATCGACTCCTGGGTCGGTCTTCCTCCTGAGCGACCGTAGCTCGGATACTCGACAAGCAACACCCCGATTCCGGCCGCCGTGAGATCGGCAAACGGCGCTACCCAGTAGTCGATGAGCTCGCCGTTGCCGTGCGCAAAGATGACCACAGGGTACGGCTCAGCTGCGACGGCGGACGGCAAGAGCCAGGCCTCGACGTTGTCCGCGTCCCCGAGCCACACTGTCTCGGCCCCGACCGGCAGCTGCGTGCGGGCTGCCGGCAACGCCGGCCTCGGGTACATGACGCGTCGCTGCAGGCCAAGCATGGCAGCGAGGAAACCGACGCCCAGTAGCGCGACGGGGAGGAAGCTACTCAACAGCGTTCGCAAGACTCGTCACCGCCAATCGGTCTCCTTTGCTCGGGGAGGTAAAGCCACACCCGAGCCCTAGCAGGCCGTGGTGAAAGTGTGGTGGGTCTGGTTACGGCGAGTTGGGGCCAGATGCAAGGCGGCCTGACGCACACGATGCCCTAGCAGGCCATGGTGGAAGTGTGGCGGGCCTGGTTGCGACGAGTTGGGGCCAGATGCAAGGCGACCTGACGCAGACGATGCACTAGCCATCGTCGAGGAGGGCCAACGCCGCAGATGGCCCCAAATCGCCGCAACCCTTCGGGCGACTGGGGGTTGCGCGCGGATGCTGCTGCGTCGTTTGTCGTCAACGATGGGGTGACCATCGCCTCCTCCTCTCTCCTGGCCTGCGCCTCGCAAAACCCTGTCGCCAGACCCACCACTCTTTCACCACGGCCTGCTAGAGGTCGCCCGCGAAGAACTCCAACTGGAAGCTCTCAGCGTACCTGGCGTCGCACGCTAGTTGCGCGGCGATCTCTGCATTCAGCTGCAATATCCGATCATCGAGGCCGCTGCCGCGCTGTTGCAGATTGCGGGTGTGCTGCGAGCGATGGAAACGCAGCATCTCCCGCTTCCACTGTGCGGCCTTTTGGCCGAACGGCATGTAGGCGTCGAGGCGCATCTCGACCGTCTTGGGATCGCTCTGGTACATCGCCAGCAGCGGGATTGGCGCAGACTTGGCTATGTCGCGGAACGCTGCGTAGGTGCGGCGGTGTCCGGCGTTCGTGTCGTCGCCATAGGGAAGCGTCACGATATCGGGTGCCGCCGTGCCGATTAGCCGGGCCACTGCAGCCCGGGCGTTATCGTCGATCCGGAGCTCTCCATCGTCCTGCACCGGCAGGCGAAGAAACGTCGCTTTGCTGGCGGGGAGCTCGAAGAAGCTCAGCGCGTCGAGCTGTTCGGCCTCGCGCACCTGCACTTTTCGCGCGTCGGTCACCGGGGTCACGAAAGAGTCCAGCACGCCGGACGCGCCACCGGTAAGCACCGCCAGCGTAATGTCGGCTCCATTCTCCGAAAAGTGCCTCAGCGTGACCGCCACTTCGTCGAAGTCGTCTGGGTGCGGGGCCAGTACCAATAGCCTCAGCATTTCCGGCACCGGCAGGTCGGGCAGCGACGCGGGCTGAGCCGATGGCTCCGCTAGCCGCGAGAGAAACGCCATGGTGGCGGCCGTGCGCGAGCTCGACTCGGGCGCCGAACGCGATGTCGGATCCGCGATCACGCCGCCCAGTTCTGCGGCCGCACGAACAGTAGCTGGTCCTCGTCAGAGAGATCGGGGCGGAACTCGTACCCCTCCTCGGCGAAGTCCTCGAGTCCTGCCGGGCGATCGATTCGGTTCTTCACCACGAAGCGAGCCATCAAGCCGCGCGCGCGCTTGGCTGAGAAGCTGATCGTCTTGATCTGCCCGTCGCGGATCTCCTTGAACAGCGCTGTCACCAGCGGCGGCTTCAACTCCTTCGCCCGCACCCCTTTGAAGTACTCGTTCGATGCCAGGTTCAGAATCGCCTTGACGGGCCGCTCTTCATGCTCGGCATTGAGAGCCTCGGTCAGGCGACCGCCCCAGAACTCATAGAGGTTCTTGCCGCGCATGTTGTCCAGTCGAGTGCCCATCTCGAGACGATACGGCTGGATCAAATCAAGCGGTCGCAGCAACCCGTAGAACCCCGACAGAATCCGCAGCCGACGCTGCGCCGAGGTGAGGTCGCGCTTCGTCAGGCTGGCCGCGGCCAGCCCGCGATACACGTCCCCACCGAACGCCAGCAGGCACGGCTTGGAGTTGTCGGCGGTGAACGGCAGCGTCATCTCGTGGAACCGCTGCCGGTTGAGCTCGGCGAGCGGCTGGCTGAGCTTCATCAGCTTGCGCAACTCCGCAACGCTCAGCTTGCGACAGCGTTTGAGCAACACCTCGATGTCCTGCTCGAAGCGGGGCTCGGATGTGCGTAGTCCCGAGGCGCGAAAGTCGAAGTCCATCGTCTTGGCGGGCGAAAGCAGGGTCAGCATGGGTCACTCGAACCAGATCTTTGAGCCGCCGTCGGAGCGAACGGCAGGGCTGTTAGCGGTACCGTGATTCTACCTTCTACGGCACCTGAGTGGCCGCTGACCGACACAGCACCCCGAAGCTTGCGGCGGCGCGAGAGAACGGACTCGACGCATCGAACCTGCGTCGCCTTTGACACTGGTGCGGCAGCGGCCTACGTTGCCACGGCTGGCAACCGCAAACCATGGAGGGTGTCATGGCAGCCAACGACGAGAAACTGTCGAGACGTGGATTCCTGGGAGCGACGGCAGCCGCCGCTGTCGGCAGCGGGGCTCTCGGCGCGTCGGACCAGGAGCAAGCAGACGAGGAGCAATCCCGACAACTGATCTCGACGGTGAGGATCCCGAAACAGTCCGGGCGCGGCGTGTTTCTGGACCGCGACCAGTGGATCAAGGTCATCACCCCCGAGGGCACGCAGGTCTCGGACCTGTTCGCCTTCGTGCGCAACTCGCCGGATGAGTTCCTCTGCCCGCGCACGACGATGACTCGCCAACGTCGGCTTTACCCCCAGATCGGCGAACCTTTCTACAGCAACAAGCGGCGCCCGCTGCTGTTGCTCGAGGAGGACACCGTGGGCGTCCACGACCTCTTCTATCCGGCGTGCGATGTGTACATGTACCGCGACTACTGGGATGACGAGAATCACCCGAGCTGTCGCGGCAACCTCAACGCCGTGCTGCAGGAGCTCGACTTCGAGCCAGGCGGCTATGCCGAGCCGCACAACCTGTTCCAGAACTCGCCAGCGATCGACATGGACGGCAACCTGCAGGTACGCGAGTCACCTGCGAAACCGGGAGACTACGTGCTGCTCAAGGCGCTCGATGACCTGCTCGTGGTGGCCACTGCATGTTCTGTCGATCGTGGCGTGCTCAACGGCGACCGGCCCAAGGGGATCGTGCTCGAGGTCTACGTGTGACGACGGCTCGCCATCGGCGGCGCAGTGCGGCGGCGTGCCTTCTGCTTCTCGGCGCCGTCGGCGCTCCTGCGGCGGGGCAGCGTCCGGCGACCGGGGGTGGGATCGTCCTGACCGACGCGACCATCCCGGAGCTGCAGCAGGCCATGGAGAGCGGAACGGTCACATCGGTCGAGCTCGTCGATGCGTATCTGGCCCGCATCGCAGCCTACGATCAAGACGGCCCACGTCTGAACGCGATCCTGCACATGAATCCGAAGGCTCGGGATCGCGCCGCTGCGCTCGACCGCGAACGCCACGACAGCGGGCCGCGCGGGCCACTGCACGGCATCCCAGTGATCCTCAAGGACAACTACGACACAGCCGACATGCCCACCTCGGCCGGCTCGGTGGCGCTTGCGGGTTTCGCCCCCGGCCGCGACGGCTTCCAGGTCCGTAAGCTCCGCTCCGCCGGGGCGGTGATTCTGGCCAAGGCGAACATGGAAGAGCTGGCAATGGGCATCACCACGATCGGCTCACTGGGGGGGCAAACCCTCAATCCGTACGATCCGCGGCGCAACCCAGGCGGCTCGAGCGGCGGTACCGGGGCAGCGATCGCCGCCGGCTTCGCAGCCGTCGGCATGGGGTCGGATACCTGTGGCTCGATCCGGATCCCGGCGTCGCACAACAACCTCGTCGGGCTCCGACCCACCAAGGGTCTGTCGAGCATTGCCGGGATCGTTCCGTTGGCCCACACGCAGGACGTCGGCGGGCCGCTGGCCCGCAGCGTCACCGATCTGGCCATCGTGCTCGACGCGACGATCGGTCCCGACCCTGACGACCCGGCAACGCGGGCGCTCGACGGCCGCGAGCTACCGAGATTCACCGACGGACTCGCCGGCGCGTCGATCGCGGACACGCGCTTCGGCAAGCTCACGTCGCTGTTCGAACGGGACGTCGCCGAAGATCAGGTGATCGAGGTGATCGATGCTGCTCTCGAGCACCTCGTTGAGCAAGGCGCAGAGATCATCGACGTCGAGGTGCCCGGATTGCAGGATCTGATCGAGGAATCCGGCGTTATCGGTCACGAGTTCAAGTTCGACTTCATCGACTATCTGGCGGCCCGGCCGGGCGCCCCGATACGCTCGCTCACCGAGATCCTCGAGCGCGGACTGCATCATCAGGCGATGACCAGCCGCTTCACGAATATCGACGAGACCGAGGAGCGTGACTCGGCGGACTACCTCGCGGCGCTCCGATGGCGCGAGATTCTCGCCGACGCCGTCGCTCAGGTGCTCGACGAGCACCAACTCGAAGCCATCGTCTACCCGACCATCGTGCAGCGTCCCAAGCACGTCGGCGAGCGCCAGCCAGGGAGCAACTGCTCGCTGAGCGCCCAGAGCGGATTGCCGGCTATCTCGGTTCCAGCCGGCTTCACCGACGACGGGCTACCCGTAGGAATGGAGCTACTCGGGCGATCGTTCGACGACGTCCGACTGGTGAGGCTAGCGCATGCCTTCGAACAGACCACGGACCACCATCGGTCGCCTGCGACGACCCCACGCCTGGTCAATGGAGCCGCACCGGAGCCGGTTTCCTTCCGCGTGTCCGTCGCTGCCGAGGGTGAGATCGAAGCCGGAGGTTCGCCGATCGGAGGGGTCGCATTCATGTTCGATCCGACGCGTAATCGCCTCGCTTACGAGTTGAGCCTCAGCGCAGGCGAGGCGGAGAGGATCCTGGCAGTGACTCTCCATCGAGGCGAGCGAGGTGACGGACCCGTCATTGCGAGGCTTGCAGGCATCGGCGCCCGGCGAACAGCCGGCGAGCTCCAACTACGTCCCGCCGATCGCCTGGCGCTCGATCAAGGCGAGATTCATGTCCGAGTGTTCACGCGCAACGATCCGCTGGGCCTGACACGCGGGCAGCTCACACTGCCGCAGTGATCAGGCCAGCGACCGCCACTGTCCGGTCGCACGCGGGCACGAAACGCAGGCCGCTAGCTACTTCCTGACCAGGAACATCTCGTGCACGCCCGGCTCGACTTCGGAGTGCTCGAGGGGTCGCACCACCGCGTCAACGAAGCCCACCTCGGCCAACAACGCCAGCCAATCATCGCGCCAGAAAAGGCCGCAGATTGCCCGATCGTGCTCGACGCGCACCGTTCCGTCAGCCGTCCGGAGCATGTAGGCCATGTCGTGCGTGTAGCTCGTATCGGTGGGATCGGGATCGAAGGTCCACTCGAGATAGCGGAGCGCTCGTCCGTCGCCGTCGTGCCCGCCCTGATCCGTCGACGGCTGGAAGTTGTCGCGCAGGTGATCGGGACATACCAGCATCGCGCCGCCGGGCGCGCAGTGGATAAAGGCCGTCTCCAGGGCCGCCCGGAGGTCCTCCTTAGTCGACATGTAGTCGATGGCATCGTGGATGAACACGGCATCGAACTGTCGACCCAGCCGCAGTGTGCGCATGTCGCCCTCGACGTGCTCACACTCCGGATTCAGCGCCCGACTCACCTCCAGCATCCCGGGAGCGACATCGACCAGCGTCAACTCGAAATGGCTCTTCAGGTGCGAGGCGTTGTTACCGCCCCCGCTACCGAGCTCGAGCACGGTCCGCGGCGCCGATTCGGTCGCCTCGACCAGGATATGACGGTAGATCTCCGCCTCCTCGGCGTATTCCCGTGGCGCCGATAGCAACGGCCACCACGACGCCAGCTCGTCGTACAGCTTCGGCAAGCCCATCGTTTTCGCTGCCACTAGCAGGCCGTGGTGGAAGTGTGGCGGGCCTGGTTGCGACGAGTTGGGGCCAGATGCGGTGCAGACCGAGGCGCGTCGAGCCGAGGGCGCCGAGCGTCAGGCACCGGGTGCGCTCATGTTCGGTAGATCGATCTCCTTGATGCAAGTTGGGCGCGAGACCGCGAGCACGCAATCCAGCACGGCCAGCAGGTCCTCCATCGGTACCGCGTCGCCACGGTCGATCGCTCCGGGGCCGAGCTCCTCGAGAACCTCCGCGGTGCCTACGTCACCCGGATTGATGACCGTGACACCGATTCGCTGCGGGCGTAGCTCGGCCCGCAGCGCGTGCACCACGCCGCGCAGCCCGAACTTGGAGGCCGCATACGCGACCTCACGAAACGGCACGTTGTCCTTCGTTGTTGCCCCGGCCGCGCTCGCCACACACGCAACGCCTTCCGGGGTGGACAGGTCTGCCGGCACCCAGGTGCCATGCTTCGCTTCGGTGCGCGAGACCGAGAACAGCGTGTCTACTCGAGGTTCGAGATGGGCGGCGACCGCCGCACCGATCCCCCGACTGGCGCCGGCAACGACCACGTTCCTCATCAGCGCTGGTTCGAGTTGTCCATATCGGAGAAAATCAGCCAGCGGCCATCTGCGCCCTTTCTGAGCGTCAGAGTGAACTTGCCGGCGTCCGGATTGCCCTGCTCCTGTGTGTAGCCGCCGATGATGTAGGCGACCTCACCCGCGGCCTCGTAGGCAATGGCGCGCAACGAGAGCGGCCCACCGCCGTCTCCGTAGTACGCCGCGATCGCCGCTCGCCCGCGTACCGGCGGGCGGCCTCCGGCGAGCACGAACCCGTCTTCGGCGAACAACGGCGCCAGGGCAACACCACCGACCCGATACGCCGTCTCGTAATCCGTGAGTACCCGAGCCAACTCCGGCGGGAGCACGACGCTCGGTTGTGCGTTTGTACCTTCCTGTGTTGCTCCCGACAATGCCAGGATCGCCAGCAAGCCTGTGGTTATCAACGGCGTCCGCATGTTCATCTCCAACTGCGCGCGGTGGGATCCGAAGTCAGGCCACTACGTCCGCTGACGTGCGGCAAGCCATCCGCCGAACAAGCCAGCGACGATACGCCCCACGTTCGACACGACGAAAATCAGCTGAAAAGCCGTCCCGCTGG
This sequence comes from Acidobacteriota bacterium, assembly GCA_965248695.1. Lineage (GTDB taxonomy): Bacteria > Acidobacteriota > UBA890 > UBA890 > WLXD01 > DASCOT01. Next base: position 417,391 of record CBDFKD010000002.1, read on the forward strand.
CAACGAGTATCGCGACATCAATGGCAGCAACCGCGACGCCGAGAACGGTCCCGTTCAGCATATGCGACGCTGCAAGGCCCCTCGCAACCCACCAGCCGCCCACCACGCAGGCGCCGAACCCGGCGATCGGGCCCACCCAATACCCCAGCTGTTCCGCGTACGCCTGCGCAGCGACTGCGTCGTTCGGACCGAAGATCGCCACGAGCAGCACAAGTACCAAGACGGCGGCTATTTCGGCGACAACCGCAGCAACCAGGATTCGACCGACGCGAACGTTCATCCTAGGCTCCGCCGGTAAGCGCGTCGGCCAGCGCGCTCTCGGAAACGGCGGCGAGTATGTCGTCGATCGTGCGATCGATGTTCGAAAGGGTTGCTCGGTGTTCCGGCGTCATGACTGTCTGTCTCACTGCTCTGGAAAATCGGTTACTTCGGGCGCTCCAGGTACTCCTTGAGCGCGACGGCGTTGTTGTATCGAGTTTCACGCGATGCGAACACGAACGTAACTGGGCCATCATCCAGGTGCCTCGAGATCGCATCGAGCGGGGCACGGCAATCACCCAACTCGTTGAAATAGCGACGTTTGAACTCCGGCCACTTGTCGGGATCGTGGTCGAACCAGCGCCGCAGCTCAGCCGACGGTGCCGTTTCCTTGGCCCAAAGATCAATCCTCGCATCCTCCTTGGACACCCCACGGGGCCAGAGGCGCTCGACTAGGATCCGGAAACCATCAGATCGTGCGGCGGGCTCGTAGGCACGCTTGAGCAGGATCGCCAAACTCGACTCCGTTTTCGTTACCGAGGCAACGCGCCGCTACTCAGCTCCACTGTCGCCACGCCATCCAGCCGAAGAAAGCAATCGCCGCGGTCAGCGCAGCGACCGTGGACCGCTGGTTGACGTGGTCACCAACCCAGTCGCGCCGCCCGTTGAGGATCAACAGAACCAGCGCCAGCATCGGGATGAACATGGCGCCGATTACCGCGTAGAGCTTCTGAATCTCCCGGAAGCTCATGAACAACCCCAGCATCGGTACGAACGCGATCGCCAATAGGTACACCCGGTAGGGGGTGGATCGGGAATCGATGGTCTGGCCCGGCTCACGCCCCGTCGCGTCGGATTCCTGGATGAACAATCGCCAGATGTCGCCGAACAGATACGGCACCGACTGCCAGACACCCAGCAAGCTGCTGAACACCGCTCCGAACGCGCCCAGGAGAAAGAACCAGCGGCCCCAGAAGCCCAACGAGGTTTCCAGGCTGTCGGCGAGCTCCACTAGAAGACCAGCCCCGGCCCCCTCGATTCGCAGCGTGGTACCGATGATGACCATCGCGATCCCGAAAACCACGGTCATGGCGTACGCAACGCCGAGGTCGATCCGGCACGTCGCGAGATATTCGGTTCCGACCCGTCCTTTCTCTCGAATCCAGTAGCCATAGCACAGCACCGTAAGCGTCCCGCCGACGCCGCCGACCAGCGCCACGGTCCAGGTAGTCCCTTCGCCGCCGGCGTGCGGGATCGAGGGCACGAACAAACCGCGCAGCACCTCCTCGAGGCCCGGGTTCAGAAGAGCGGCGGTCACCAGGACAGTGCCGAACATCACCGCGATGCAGACGCTCATCACCTTCTCGAACAGAGCGAATCCACCGACTCCCACGAGCCCCAAGCCGACCAGACTCGACAAGATGCCGAACGCGACCTTGCCATCGGCCGCATCCGCAAAGGCCGGGATCATGGCGTGCAACGTTACGCCGCAAGCGCTCATGAGCGCCGAGCCGACGAAGAACGTCCATAGGAAGAGGTAGGGCAGGAACACCCAACCAACCGGACGGCCGAGCCGCCGTGTCCCTTCCAGAAGGGTCTCCCCCGTCGCCAGCTGCCAACGCGTCAGACCCTCGTTCAGAACGAACTTGAAGAACCCACCGACGACGACCGCCCAGAGCACCGCGGTACCCAGCTGGCTGCCCGTGAAGCTGGCAGTAGCGAGATCACCGGCCCCGACGCCCGTGGCTGCAACCAGCAGCCCGGGCCCGATCACCAAGAGCGCGCGCCGCACTCTAGCGACTCCCCGAAGGCTCATGCTCGAGCAGCTGCTTGAGCCGGGCCAGGTCTTTGCGGTTGGCGCGACGAATCATGAACGACATAAACGGCGCCATCCAGGCGGAGAACCCCGACGGGCGTCCGCGATTACGCAGAGACATACGCGTCGATGCTTCGTCGATGGCCTCCCACGCGTAGCTCGTCTGCATCGGAAACGGGCCCTCCGCGGTCCGCATGACGAAGCGCTCGTGCGGAACCAACTCGACAATTTCATACGTGTACTCGAGACGGCGTCCGAGGAAGTGCGCCACGAATGCAATACGCGATCCGACCACGGCGGGCGGCGGCGTCCTCCACTCGACCGACTTGATGTTGACGTACCACTCCGGCGCATTGTCAGGATCCGAAGCGTAGCTGGCCACATCCTCAGGTGGACAAGCGATCACGATCTCGGTAGAGACGTCAACCTCGGCCATCGGTCAGGTTCCGGCCTTTTCCGCCACACGGCGAACAGGCGATATGATCCGGCACGATCCATTCAGCGTCGCGAACAACAGCCTCGGCGAGGCGCAGCACGAATGCAACCGGCTCCACGCTCGGTCCCTATGAGATCCGCGAGACGGTGGACTTCCTGGACCCGGTGACGGCTCAGAACTAGCCGGAGGTGCCGGCCGCCGGAGCGCTCAGACGATAGCGGATGAAGCGCTCGCCCGCGATGATCGTCTCGCCGTCCTCGCGAAAACCCAGACGCAGCATCCCGGCGACGCGTGTTCTGCTCGGAGGAAGCAGCGCGATCACCGATTGCAGGCCGAGATCGCCAAAGGCGTGGTCGAGGATTCGGTGGCACAGGAATCTGCCCGCGCCCCAGTGTTCCGGACTCAGCACGAGCCCAACGTCGGTGTCCTCACCCTCCGGCTGCAGTCCACCCCAACCGACGAATTCGTCCCCCAACATGAACGCCCAGGGCCCGTAGCCGTGCTCCTCCCACATACGTTCCTTGCTTGCGACGAACTCGTCGCAGTCCGCTGCACCGAACGTACCGTCGGCGAGTGGCAGATGCCGCCGAACCGCGGGGTCGTTCATGAGCCGGATGATGGCGCTCGACTTCACGTCGCGGAGTCGCCGGAACGCGATCCGCCGGCGATCGGGCCGGCTCATCTTGTGGCGCCGAGCACAGTGCCGGCATACAAGGCCTCGAGAAACTGCCGAATCTTCTTATTGGTCAGGTAGAAGCCGCTCAACCGCGAATCCACCGTCCGGGACCGGCGCTACTTGATTGGCAGGTCACGGCTTGTTCGCCCGGAAGTTGATACCGACGGTGCCGAACTCGCTGGCGCTCGATGCTTGTGGAGCACCGTCGAAGACCTCGGCTTTCCAGGTGATCTCGAAGTCGGTGAACCCTGCAGCGACGACCGTCGCTTCGAGCTCTGCTTCCAGCAGAGCGCCGGCGATTCAGCCGGTCCACAAATCGATCTTCTGTTTCGCAGCCTCGGACACTTCGCGGTCAACCAGAATATCGCCGATCTGCAGCCGGCCGCCGGGGCGCAGCACGCGATGCATCTCGCCCAGGGTCTTTTGCTTGTCGGGCGTCAGGTTGAGCACACCGTTGGAGATCACCACGTCGGCCCAGCCGTCGGGCACGGGAATCTCCTTCATGTAGGCCTCGCGAAACTCGACGTTGTCGACGCCCGATTCGGCGGCAGCGGCGCGCGCCCGATCGAGCATCGCCGGGGTCATGTCGATGCCGACGACCTGGCCGCCGGGGGCGACCATGCGAGCCGCAACGAGCGCGTCGATTCCACCGCCCGATCCGACATCCACCACGTTCTCGCCGGAGGCCAGCTCGCCCATGGCAAACGGGTTGCCAGTGCCGGCAAACGATTCAACGGCCGATTCCGAAACACCTTCGAGCCACGCATCCTTGTAACCCACGATCTCGGTCAGCGGTCGGCCAGTATGGAAGTGGAAACCCTTGCCCGGATCCTCCGCGACTTCCCTGTACTCGTGCTGGATGGCCCGCCGCAGGGTTTCGGTATCGACATCGATCGCCTGCGCCACGAGTGAACGATCTGCCGGCATATCTCTCCCCCTTCTCTCTCCGCGCAGTGCGGCTTTCGGTCTTTCGGAATGGAGGCTCACCGAGCTACAGGCCTTTCGGCTCTCGAAGTCGGCCCGCGCCCCGCGTCAGCCACGTTAGGCCGAGTCCGACGAGCGCACCGGCTGCCTTCACCAAAGTCCCGTTCGGGAGACCAGCGGTATCATCAGCTCGCAGGAGACGCCAAATCACGCCGAACTCACTTTCCCGAACCTCGGAAGCTGTGAGCGGCGACAGTGAGTCTGTTTGGACGAGATGAACCAGGCTCAAGTCACCGAGGATGAAGAAGCCCAGCACGGCCACGACGATCCCCTTGTGCGCTGGCGCGACTACATGCGCAGTACAGAGGGCGACCCATGCGTATACGAGGCCTGAAAGGAAGGCGGACGAATAGACGAGCGCTCCACTCGAACCGCCCGCTCCCGCGGGGTACAGCGAGCCAAGCACGCCCGCTGCCAGAAACCCAGCGATCACCGAGACCGGGAAAAGAACCGTCCACCGAAGCCACCGTGGTACCTGCTCGATCACTGCTCCAGGCATGCGCGCCTCGCGACGGGAAGAAGAGCTAGTAGGCCGTGGTGGAAGTGTGGCGGGCCTGGTTGCGACGAGTTGGTGCCAGATGCAAGGCGGCCTGACGCAGGCGATGCCCTAGCCATCGTCGAGGAGGGCCAACGCCGCAGATGGCCCCAAATCGCCGCAACCCTTTGGGCGACAGGGGGTTGCGCGTGTATGCTGCGTCGTTCGTCGTCAACGATGGGGTAACCATCGCCTCCTCCTCTCTCCTTGCCTCCACCTCGCAAGACCCTGTCGCCAGGCCCGCCACACTTCCACCACGGCCTGCTAGGCAACGATCTGCGGAATCAGCTCGCCGTGGACATCCGTGAGCCGCATATCGCGACCGTTGAACCGGTAGGTCAGCTGCTCGTGGTCGAGGCCGAGCAGATGGAGCATCGTGGCGTGCAGATCGTGCACCGAGATCGGCTGCTGCTCGGCCTTGTAGCCGAACTCGTCGCTGGCGCCGATCACCTGACCACCCTGAATGCCGGCCCCGGCCATCCACATGGTCATCGTTCCCGGGTTGTGATCGCGACCCAGGCCGCGTTGCGAGATCGGCATGCGGCCAAACTCGCCGTGCCAGACGACCAGTGTCGACTCCAGCAAGCCGCGCGACTCCAGATCGGTCAGCAAACCGGCAATCGGCAAGTCAGACTCGGCGGCGTGCTGGCGGTGGTTCTCCTCCAGAAACCCGTGCGCGTCCCAGGTGTCGGTGTTCTGCTGACCGAGGCCACCGTGAAACAGCTGCACGAAGCGAACGCCGCGCTCGACCAGGCGTCGCGCCATCAGACACTGACGACCGAACGGTTCGGTCATTTGGTCGTCGAGGCCATAGAGCTTGCGGGTCGCCCTGGTCTCGGCTGAGGTGTCGATGGCCTCGGGTGCGCAGCCCTGCATCCGGTAGGCGAGCTCGTACGACGAGATGCGCGCGGCAAGCTCGGAGCTGCCCGAGTACCTCTCCATGTCGATCTCGTTGAGCTTCGCGAGCGTATCGAGCCGGGCGCGTTGCTCCTCCGCCGACATCGTCTCGGGACGCTTCAGATCGACGATCGGGTCTCCCGCCGAGCGGAAGACCGTTCCCTGATAGCTTGCCGGCATGAACCCGGCGCTCCAGTCGTTGGGCCCTCCCAACGGGCCACCTCGGTGGTCGTTCATGACCACGAAGGCGGGCAGGCTCGAGCTCTCCGACCCGAGGCCATACGTCACCCACGCGCCGACACTCGGGAACCCCATCCGCAGCTGACCGGTCTGCAGCTCGTAGGTCGCTTGCACATGGTCGTTCGAGCGCCCGTAGACCGAGCGAAGGAACGCGATCTCATCGACCTTGGCGGCGAGGTTGGGGAATATCTCGGAGACCTCGATGCCGCTCTCGCCGTACTTCTTGAACTCGAACGGGCTCGGCATCAGCGGCCCCGGGAAGCCCTGACGCACGATAACGTCACCGTCGATCTTGTCGTGCAACGGCTGTCCGGCGTACTTGTTGAGCGCCGGCTTCGGGTCGAAGGTGTCGACCTGGCTGACGCCGCCGCTCATGAACAGCGAGATCACCGCACGAGCCCGTGGCGCGAAGTGGGGCGCCCGTTCCGCAAACAGGTTGCCGGCCGCGGGGGCGGCACACTGCTGCGCCCCCAAGAGCCGCTCGCTTGCCAGCAGCTGGGTGAGCGCCAGCCCGGCGATGCCGCCGCCGGACTGAAAGAGAAAGTCACGACGCGACCAGAAGTTCTTCTGCTTGCCGCAGCAGCTCATCCGATCACCGCAGGTAGAGAAACTCGTTCAGGTTGAACATGACGTGCGCCAGATCAATGAGGGAGCCGTTGTCCACCAGCTCGAGGGCGATGGCGGACTCCGCGTCGGTGGGCGACCGGGACAGCGCGATTCGGTACGCCAGGTCGATCTGGCTTTCAGGCGTCGCAGGCGCGTGCCGCTCGATGCGCTCCGCCAGCAGCTCCGCCTGTTTGAGCACGAACGGGTTGTTCAGCAGCGTCAGCGCCTGTGTCGGCACGGTGGAGATATTGCGCGCCGCTGCGGTGACGTTCGGATCAGGAAGATCGAAGGTCTCGAAGAAGGGAAACGTCAGCGACCGGCGCCGGTAGACGTAGACGCTCCGGCGCCAGGCCGCCGGCCCGTCGGGCTGGCGTTCCCACTTGCCGTGAAACTGCGAGGCGAGGATTTCCTCGGGTACGTATGGAAATATCGGCCGCCCGCCGACGGTCAGATCGATAGCACCGCTGGCGGACATGACGATGTCGCGCACCACTTCCGCCTCGAGGCGACGCAGCCGGAACCTCCACAGCAAGTTGTTGTCGGGATCGTTCGCCTGGTTGTCGTCGAGGGCGGTGGAATCCGGGTACGCAGACGCCATCTGGTATGCCTTCGACGTCAGCATCAACCGGTGCATCTGCTTGATGCTCCAGCCGGAGCGCACGAACCGGATCGCCAGCCAATCGAGCAGCTCGGGATGTGTCGGACGATCGCCAACCAGGCCGAAGTTGTCGAGCGTTCTGACGATCCCGCGGCCGAAGTGATGGTGCCAGATGCGATTGACGGCGACACGAGCCGTCAACGGGTTGTCGGCCGAGGCGAGCCACCGCGCTAGCGCCAGCCGTCGAGCGGAAGTACGCCCGCTCGGACGTGGGATCTCGGTGGGCGGATCACCGTAGGTGGCAACCGTCACGAAACCGGGAGCCATTGGAGAGCCCTTGCTATGAGGGTCTCCACGGATCAGGAAGTGGCTGGGCGGGACCTGGTAGCGCCCCGGCCCTTCGTGCAGAAAACTGCCGGGCTCATCGGGTATGACACGACAGGCTGGACACGACACCGTGTCGTCGCCGGATCCGTCCGGCGCGTAGCGGTAGTCGCCGTCGGTAACGATCTCTGCCATCGGTGGTTCAGCGGGCCGTTCTTCATCGAGGGAGACGAGACGATCCGCGAGAGACTGACGCGCCGCGGAATCTTCAGCCGTCAGCGACGCTGCGAGCTCATCTCGGTCGACGCCGATTGTCAGCACCTGCGTTGCAAGGAGCTCCTCGCCTGGCGTTCGCTCGTCGGCCGACTTGAGCAATACCAGCCGAATGTCCTCGGGGAACCGCTGGAGTTGGAGCTGACGCCGATACGGCGCCTCGATCTCGCCAATCTGCGCAGTGAGCCCTGCAGCACGGGCCTCGATGTCGCCAGCCTTTCTCAGGTAGGCGGCGGCCTCCGCCGGCGGTAGCAACGGCACCTCGATCTCGACATAGCCGAAGATCGACGCCTGCATGCGGTAGTAGTCGCGCTGCAGGATCGGGTCGAACTTGTGGTCGTGGCAACGGGCGCAGTGCACCGTGAGTCCGAGCACTCCCCTGCCGACCGTGGCGAGCACGTCGTCGAGATAATCGTACCGCCGCTCCGGATTGTCCTTCTCGCGAAACCCAACGCGCGGCCCGGCACGCAGAAAGCCCGTGGCGACGAGCGTTTCGTTGGTCGCGTCGTCGAGCTCGTCGCCGGCAATCTGCTCTTCGAGGAACCGATCGTAGGGCTTGTCGGCGTTGAATGCGTTGATGACGTAGTCGCGGTAGCGCCAGGCGTTGGGGCGGTCTTCGTCAAACTCGAAGCCACTGGTGTCCGCGTACCGCGCCACGTCGAGCCAGTGTCGGCCCCAGCGCTCACCGTAGTGTGGCGAGGCCAAGAGCCGGTCAATCAGCTGTTCCCAGGCGTCGGGCGCCGGATCGCGGACGAACCCGGCGCGCTCCTCTGGGGTCGGCAGCAAGCCGATCAGGTCGAGGTAAGCGCGCCGCAACGAGCGTCGACCGGTCGGCCTGCGGCGCCGCCGTCAGACCGCCTGCCTGTCGCGACTGCTCGAGGAAACGATCGATCGGATTCTCGAAGTCGGGCAACTCGGGCGGCGAAACAGCGACCGGGAGCTGAAAAGCCCAGTACTGCCGGGCGTCGGGCGGTAGCTCCGAGGTTTCGAGGGCCTCCAGGGCATCGTCCGCGGCGGTGGCCCCACCAGCATCCCAGTGAGCCCCGTTGTCGATCCACTCCCGGACGGCAGCGATCTCCAGCTCGGTGAGGGAATCCCCCTCCATGGGCATCGCCGGCCCATCGAGACCGGCGATGAAGCGGTAAAGGCGACTCTCGTCGGCCTGCCCCGGCACGAGGGCCGGGCCCCGCGTCCCGCCCCGGAGCGCCGCCTCGCGGGTACGCAAGTCGAGGTCCGAGGTCTGTACGGCTGCCCCGTGGCAATTCCAGCAGCTGCGCTCCAGAATCGGCCGAATGCTCGCCGTGAAGGTCGTGCTTGGCGCACTCAGCGCCGCGGACTGCGCCTGGGCCCCGGCAACGCTCGGCAGACCACCCAACAGGGCTGCTACCAAGGTCGCTCGGATCGTCATTCTCATTTCGCGACCTCCGCGGCCCATCCTAACGGTCGTGGCGGCTATTGAGAAGATACGATGCCGATCTTCGAGTAACGCGTATCGACCGTCACGGCCAGGTCGGCCGTTGCGATCTCAATGTCGCGATATCCACCCATTGCCCGGCGACGACCACACACCGATTACGTCACGGAGCGCGCTCAGATCCTCACGAGTGGCTGGCCCCGGAGGCACTCAGGCCCGCCCACCAAAGCACTCCGATGAAGAATCCCTGCAGGGCGACGCGCGGAACGAGCGGCGTTACCGGCGCACCGCCGATCGTAGCTCCCGAGAGCGCGGCATGAACGTTCGCCGGCAGCAGGGCCACAAGCATCAGGATCAACGCAATCGAGGCGAGACGGCGTGTCCGTGGAACGAGAAGCCCGACCGCACCGAGAATCTCGCACAACCCCGTGAGGGTAACCATGAGGCCAGGCGCCGGCACAAACGGCGGCACCATGGTGACCTGACCCCGCGGTTAGTACCATGTCTTATCTCAGTAACTCGGTGCTGACAAGAGGTTGTTGAGGCCGGCGAAGCGGAGCGCAGCCGGCTTCAACAACGTCGCTTCGGGTGCGGGCGGCCGATAGCTCAGCGAGCTGTGCGGTCGCATGCGGTTGTAGTGCTGACGCCATCTCTCGATCAGAACCTTTGCCTCCTTGAGCGTGTAGAAGATCTCTCCATCCAGCAGCTCGTCGCGTAGCTTGCCGTTGAAGCTCTCCACGTAACCGTTCTCCCACGGCGAGCCCGGCTCGATGAACAGCGTCCCCACGCCCAACCGGCCCAGCCAGTCGCGAACCGCCTCGGCGGTGAACTCTGGTCCGTTATCCGACCGGATGTGCTCAGGTATGCCCCGGTGTACGAACAACCTCCCGAGCTGCTCCAGCACGTCCTCAGAGTTGAGCTTCCGTGCTACATGGATCGCCAGGCTTTCTCGTGTGTACTCATCGACGATCGTCAGCAGCCTCATAGCCCGACCGTCGTGCGTCCGGTGGTGCAGGAAGTCATACGCCCAGACATGATCCCGGTGCTGTGGGCGCAGCCGGATGCAGGAGCCATCGCTCAGCCACAGCCGTGCTCGTTTGGGCTGTTTTCTCGGTACTTTCAGCCCTTCGCGCCGCCAGATACGCTGCACTCGTTTGTGGTTCACGGACCAGCCCTCCATGCGCAGCAACGCTGTCACCCTCCGATATCCGTAGCGCCCGTACTGTCGGGCTAAATCCACGATCCGCTCCGTCAAAATCTGCTCCTGTTGCGGCTCTCTTGGCACGTACCGGTGTGTCGTGCGTGGTTGTTTCAGTACCCGACACGCCCGCCTCTCCGAGACGCCCAGCCGCCCCCGTACATGTGCCACCGCCTCTCGCCGCCGAGCTGGGCTCAGAAGTTTCCCTCCGCCACTTCCTTCAGGATCGACAGGTCGAGTTCCTTTTCCGCCACCAGCCTCTTGAGCCGGGCATTCTCCTTCTCCAGTTGCTTGAGCTTTCTGGCCTGGTTGAGCTTCAGTCCGCCGTACTCTCGCCGCCACCGGTAGTAGGTGTGCTCGGTGATTGCTAGCTTGCGGCAGGCATCCTTGACCGTCGCCCCTCGAGCCAGCTCCACCTCAGCCTCCCGGAGCTTGCGTACGATCTGCTCGGCGCTGTGCCTCTTACTCGGCATTCTGACCTCCCGTTCTTGACCCAGATCGTGAGATTACATCCGGATCCGTTTTCGGGGGTCAGGTCAATGGCAATCAAGTCTGGTCGTAGGCTGTTGAAGTGGGCCGCGGCCGTAAAGCTGAACATGAACGCCAACCCCACTCGCGCCGCCATCGCCCAGTCCCGCAGCCGCGCTGGGCCGACCTGTCCGACCAGCCGCGCCAGCGTTGTGGTCACAACGAGGACGATCAGCGGTGCCATGTGCTTCTCAAGCCGCGAACGCCGGGCCTCATTCTGTGCATCCAGCGAGGCTCCTAGTCGGCCGCCGTGCGCATCAGCGTGATCACATCCTGAGATGTGAGGGCGATGGAACGAGGATCGTCATTCCCCGGCGGGCCTGGCTCCAGGTCCATGCGCAGCGTGTCTTCGTCGACGAACTCCACGAGGCCGTACATCACGAACCCCACCAACGGCCCGGTCTCGAACCCCGAAAGATCGATGCACAAGCGCCCGTCTCGCGCGGCGGCAGCGTAGGAGAGGTTCATGGTCTCGGGACCGGATGGGAGCTGAACGACCCAGGTTGCGGTTTGGTCAGCGGAGAACGTGAACGACATCGATCCGCGGGTGTCGTTCTGACCCTCCCACGAGCCGAGCAGACGCCCAGCTAGGTCGTTAGATGAGCCCTGTTGCGATGCGCCGTCCACGGGCTCGTCGCCTGCACCACAGGCGATCGTCGATGCGAGCACCATCAGCGCCACAGCGGTGGTTCTGCGCATCGTCTCCAGCGGCTGTCTTGTCGTGTGCGGATGCGGCGATTCTGCCTCGTGCTCTCCCGTGCCTCAATGGGCGCTGGCGGACATCCGCCGAGCCGGCAGCGAGTCTCATTGCGGATCAGGCTCGGCGATGCCCTGACGCACGATGCCACACCATAGCGCCACGGCGAGGCTAAGCAAGCAGCCAATCAAGAACCAGAGGGTCCACGTCGGCGGGAAGAAGAGGCCTCTCAACGTGCTGAACAATCCCAGTCCCGCCGCCGTCCCGACCATGTACGCGCCGCGCTCGACGATCCCGCTCAAGCGGTGTTGCGGTTGCTCGCGGTGCGCACGCGACGAATGATCACGAAGTTGGCGATGATCCCGAAGAAAAGCAGCGCCCCCAGCGTCGCGGTTGCGGACCAGAGCACCAGCACACCCGCGAGCACCTGCACCAAACCGAGAAAGTGCCAGTAGGGACCGGATTGATACAGCGTCTCGAAGAACCCCCCGATATCCGTCGTCGGGCTCATCGTCGTGAATCGCCGACCCAGGAGCTTGACCATGCCGGTCGGGATGAAGCCCACGGCCAGCAGCACGCGGGTGCCCGGCGCGAGGCGATACAACACCGGCCGAGCGCGCACCCAACGTTGCAAGCTTGTGAGACGTTGATCTAAGTAGGACATGCAGGTGAACCCAGCCTAGTGGAGATCGCGAGGCAGCTCACGGAGATCATGCTCATGAGATTGCATCACCGCACCCGCGCCACCCACCGTGCCGTAGCTGTAGCCTCCTTGCTCGTGCTGGCGCAGCCAAGTCCCGCACCGGTCGAAGCTCACGAGACTGCGTTATCCCAGACGGCAACCCTGACTCTCGTGTTCCAGGCCGCGACGCCGGACGACGCGGCGGCGCGCGACGAGTACGAGGCAATCTGGCAGGCGGAAGGCGCGCAGATCGTCGCCGCGATGCGTAACTACACCGGTCTCGACTTCGAGGAGAGCGAGAACATCGTCCATGTGATCGTCGTGGAAGAGGCCAGCTCGTCGGGGTTTGGCGACAGGCCGATGCGAATCCGTTCGAGTTACCCCTCCGACACCAAGCGGGCGACCCTCATCCACGAGCTCGGCCACCGTCTCCACGGACGCTTCTTTTATCGCGGCGACGAGGACCATCCGACGCTGTTCCTGTACATCTACGACATCTGGGTTGACCTGTACGGTCAGGAGTTCGCCGACGCGCAGGTAACCGTGGAGAGCCGGCGGCGCGGGCTGTACGACTACGAGGGCGCCTGGAGAGATGCCCTGGCGTTGTCGAAAGAGCAGCGGGCGACCCGACTTCAGGACGAGCTAGCTTCCAGAATACGCTCGTAGCTGGAGGCTCGCCGCCGGTAGCTAGACTCCTACTGCTCGCTTAATCGCGCCAGCGCCTGGTCGAGATGGCGCCGGTACTCCTCTCGGTCCTGCGGCCGCAACCATGCGTCGCGCTCGTCCACACGGCGCCAGATCTCCTCGATCACCGCCGCCAGAAACTCCGCGGAAGCGCGCGATGCGTCGTTCGGGCCGGCGTCCTCGAAGAACACCGGCGACGTGTGTGCGAACGTGTAGTTGTCGCCGGAGTAGCGAGCCTTGCCGCCCCGCGCCCGCACCGCAACCCAACGCGCATCTCGCACCGCTACGGACTCGCTGGCCCGCAGCCGGTTCTGACCCTCGGGCACCGGAATCGAGTGCGCGACGCGGCCATCGACCAGGATCTCGATCACATCCACCGGCGCGATGGTCGCCAGATCAACCGAGACCGTGGCACGCTCGCGTCCGGCAATCCGCGATCCCGGCTCGTGACCGTCCACTTTCGCGAACAGAAGCGGTCCGTTTGTGGCAACCGTGCGTTCGGCACGCACCGCCTCGACCCAGCGACGCCAGGTCAGCGCACCTTCCACGCGAGCGTAGGTGCGCGCCGTCCCCCCGGAGGGATCTCGCCAGACGTTGGAGAAGTTGTCCGTGCCTCCGGTTGCCGCCAGTTGGATGCCCACATTGAGCATGTGGTGGTACATCGCGGCGCTGGCCATCTCGTCCGAAGCGATGGACACGACATCGTAGAACTCACCACGGCGAAGAAGGAGATGGATGGGAATGTCCGACTGAGCGGCGCCGGCGACCGTGGCGACGTCCTCGACGCTACCGGTGTACGGGTGCAGGAAGCCGCTGACCCCGCCGAGGGCGTAGACCGCGTCCAGATACCCGAGCTTGAGGCCGTCGGCAGGGTACGGCGATCCACGCGTGCCGCCGATGAACGGAGTGAGGAACTCTCGCAACCCGAGCAGCGCCACATGCCCGAAGGAGCCGCGGAACTCCTGGCTGTACCGCAGGATGGTGTCGGCGGTGGACCCGGCATAGTTCTCGCCGGTCAGGTCGCTCCGCCGACCCATGATCTTGGTGCCATCCATGTGGATCAGGTCGTTGGTGACGTGAAGATCGTCGGCGCGTAGCTGATCGAAAAACTCGCTCTGCGTGAGGCCCCAACGCCCCTCGTGCAAATCGTGGACGTGCGTGTCGCCCGACACCCAACCGGATTGCCGCGGATCCGCTAGCCGCTCCATGCGTAGCTCGACCGTTACGGTCTCGCCGGAGGCGGCATCGACGGTGACGTCGGCGGGGAGCCACTCGAAGCCCCGCACAGCCTCGAGGCGCACTGCTCCCGCCGGAACGGTGACCTCGAACTCGCCGTCAGAGTGGAAGTAGTGGATCTCGTTGGCCGGGCTCACGCGGTGAAAGGCGGCGGCAGGGACGTAGCCCCGGCCGTCGGATGCCATCAGCTGGATCCGGGCAGGCACGATCGCGCCGTCGGCTCCGATCACTCGGCCGCGCACCGTGGCGGTCTCATATCGCGGCGACAGGCGAGCCTGCTCGACCAGATCCCACGATGGGCGGCGGCCGCCGAAGCCGGACACGACGTGAAGGGCGGTGGGACCATCCTGATTGCCTACGAACGCCACGCGATGGCCGTCGGGACGCATCGCCGGTGCAAACTCGTCGAGGGGTTCGGTGGTCAACCGAACGGCGTTGCCTCCCGCGGCCGATACGGTCGCCAGGTCGTAGGACCCGGCAGCGTCGGAGGCGAACACCAGGGCAGCTCCATCCGGCGTCCACGCGGGCGCGGCGCGATAGCTGGTTTCCTCGTAGTGCACCAGTCGCGCTTCGCCGCCACTCATGGGAACAATCCAGATCCCTCCACTTCCAAGGCGCCCCCTGACCCGCGCGATAAACGCAAGCTGTGTTCCATCGGGAGATGGGGCCGGCTGGAACTGATGTCCGCTTCCGCCTACGAGGGTCTCGACTGCGCCGGTCGCCACCTCGTGGCGCAGGATGTCGAAATCCCCTTCGCGCGCCGAGGCGAAGACGACGAATCGTCCATCCGGCGTCCACGCGGGCTGAACGTCCACCGCGGCATCGGAAGTCAGGCGTCGAAACTCCGTGCCGTCGGCCCGGACTACGGCGATATCCAGATTGCCGTCAGTGTCTACGGCAAGCGCAATCCACTCACCGTCCGGGCTCCAGGCCGGCTCGAAGTGATACCCAGGACCCTGCGTGATGGCCCATGCGTGATCCGTCCCGACGATCTGAGCCCAGATATCGCCGCGCATCGAGTAGGCCAGCGTCAAGCCGTCCGGGTGCCAGCTCGGATCCAGCGGAGTGCTGGTAACCGCCGGGAGCATGTGGAGCTCCACCCGGGTGGCTAGCCCGTAGCGGGCCACCTGCGCGTCTGCCGCGGAGAGAGTAGCGATCACCACGGCGCCGGTGAGAAACAAGAGCCGACGTGTCATTTCCAGACTCTCCCGCATTCGGTCTCCAGTGCGTCACCAACTTCTATCATCAGGCCGGCAAGCGAGTCTCTATCGGACCGCCAACTCGGCGACGGAAGCGACGATAACCTCCTGGCGCCGGACGGTCAGCTCTGCGAGCCGAACCTTGCCGGGCAGCGTGCGAATGCGAGTCCAATACTCCTGATAGTCACCGAGAGAATCGAAGCCCAGGAATCTCAGATAGTGCCAGCCATCCGAGACCAGGAAGCGTCCGGTCGTGGATGGGATTCCGGCAGCCTCCTCCCACGCCACCACCGTCATTTCGAGGGCCTCTTCGAAGGCGTTTGCCTGTCCGGGAGCGGTCCGATACCAGACGAACGCCGTCCGACTGCGGGACGAGGCGTCTCCTGAGCCCAGCGATGGAAGCATCTCGACGAACTGGTCGGTGTGCCCCGAGATCAGGCCGCCGATCTGACCATAGAAGCTGCCGATGCCGGCGCCGGACAGATAGGCGTTGGAGATGTCCATACCGGCCATACCGCGGAAAGCGCTCACCATGACGAGGTCGAGGGGAATGGAGCTCTCCACCTCGCGGAACGCCCGGAACGACAGCATCGCCGCGTCCGCCTCGTAGAGCGGCAGCGCGTGCTGGCGGAACACGTCGATGGCGTCGGCGGACTTTCCCGGAACGAAGGAGAACGTCACGATCTGCCGCACCTCCGCCTCAACCGGGACTTGCCCGCCAACCGCTCCAGAAGCGATACCCGTCAGTACGGCACACACCGGAGCAGCCAGGAAAACGGCCGCCAATCCAGATCGAGCTGCCATGAAACTCCGAAACGGTCGTTGACCCAAGAACCCCATGGGCCATTGTCCTTCCCTTGTGGGCGCGCGGCTACCGCCACGACGATCATCGAGATCGTCAGGAGCGACAGAATCAGCAGTGCTGCCGGGAGCCAGCGCAGCGGTGCTGTTCAAACGGCGTTATGAGGCTTCCTGCCTGCTCCTATCAGCGGGCTCAGCGATGTGTCGTTGACGATGATGGTGAAGGCAACGTCCACCGACAAGACTTCGAGCCCCGCCGTCTCCAGCGCATCACGAATCGCGTCCCGAGTCAGACCGTGCGCTTCCTCCTCGTCCGGATCCAGCTCCCAGTCCCACTGCACGAGTATCCCCCCGGGTCTCAACTGAGAAACCAGCCGGGCCAGCGTGCCGGGGTAGTCGGTCAGGAAGCCGCAAACCGACGAACAGACGACAACGTCGTACAGCCGATCGTCCGTGTGTAGTTCAGCGAGCGGTCGAACGTTCTTCAGCCACCGTTGAGCAACCTTGGCCTTGAGCACATCCAGCATGCCTTCGGAGCTATCAACGGCGTCGATGCTCCCGCATTCCACCGCGAGTCGCTCGGCCAACAGTCCGGTGCCACAACCGAAATCACAGACATGAGCGCCCGCCAACTGCAGATCGCTGTCCGCTAGCAGCTTCTCCAGCGATGCGAGAGCAGCGTCGGCGTACGCCTGAGCGCCTTCGTTCTCATCCCAGGTGGCGGCGTAGTCATCCCACTCAGTCACGGCATTGCTACTCGAGCTAGCGCCCCACTTGGTGACTCAGCGACCAGCCCCGCAGCTGGTCCATTGCCGAGTAGGCGGTCCAGTCGAAGAGCAGCGGCGTAATTGTGATCATGTCGCGCATGTACGCTTCCGTATCACTCTCGTCAGGGAAGCTGGTCTCGAGACCGATTCTCGGACCGAAGCGTCGGCCATCTGGCCCGGCCTCGAGCTCCTCATAGGCGAACCGCAGATAGCTCCCTCCCATCTTCGCCACGGTGACGCCGGCAATCTCGGCTTCCGAAGCTCTGGGGATGTTGATCGACAGCACCACCCCGGGCATCGCCGGACGTTGCAGCAGATCTTCGACGAACTCGGCGACGAACCGGGCCGGGTAATCGAAGTCTGCGCTGCTCACGACGAGGTCGAAGCCGCCCTCCGGAGCGAGCGTGGTGATCGCCAGCATCACTGCCCCTGCCGGGGTCGTATCGACGCAGGTTTCAATCGCGTTGTCCCGGTGTATCGGACGCACGATGAGCTCGTCTCTCAGCGCCACCGACATGCTGCTGCCGCTGCGCTCGCCGCAGGGCGCCACCACATGGACTCGACCAACGCCCCTGAGCTTCTGAGCGAGCACCCGGATTCCCGCCGACTCGATCCCGTCATCGTTCGTCAGCAGGATGTCGTACGGATCCGTTTGCCCGTATGCCGGCGTCACAACGAACGCGGTCAGCAAGATGAACACCGGAACGGCACCGAGACAAGCGGGTTTCTTGATCACGAACCGCTCCGTTGGTAGTGCCAGAGGTGCCACTTCCGGGGGCCTGCGACACAGCGTCTGGCATTGCTTGCCTCCTGGCCAATCGAGCCGACGAGGCACCCTATCGCCACTTCCGGTGAACTCCTAGTCGCCTCTCCGCAGCAGTTCGGTCAGTGCCGCTTGGATGATCGGAACGACCCTGGTGCTGACCGGTGTCGGCATGGCGCTCGACAAGGCCTTCGGCGACCACATGATGATCGAGGCACTGCTGCACTCCACGTTCTTCATTGCCTTGACGGTCTCCAGCCGAAGCACCTTCCTGCAGCCCTATTCGCGGGCGGCGCGCAACGGCATCGTTGTTCTGGGCTGTCTCGGCTGGTACGCGTTCTTCCTGGTGATGAACGTGGTGGCGAAGTTGACGTGAGGTCGGCTCCGGTTTGACTGATCGGTAAGTCTTCAGTTACGGTAAGTCATGCCTTACGCTCAAGTTCTCACCGCCCTGGCAGACCCGACGCGCCGACACGTCCTGGAAGCGCTGCGCGAACGGCCCAAGACTGTGGGTGAGCTAGCGGCAGCGCAGCCCGTGAGCCGGCCCGCCGTGTCGCAACACCTGAAGGTCCTCGTGGCTGCGAGGCTGGTTCGAGCCGAGCCACAAGGAACTCGTCGCCTGTACTCCATCAGGCGCGATGGGCTCGACGAGCTGCGACAATATCTGGAGAGTTTCTGGTCAGACGCCTTGGCCGCTTATGGCGCCGAGATCGCCCGGCGCATGACAGACGAATAGGACGAAGACATGCTCGATCCGATTATCAAGACCATCGAGGTTCCCTGCAGCCAGGAAGCCGCCTTCCGCGTTTTCGTGCACGAAATGGGCAGCTGGTGGCCGCTGGACCGGCGTTCGATGTCGATGCGCAGCGGCAAGCCTGCCAAGTCGTTGCGTGTCGAACCGAATCAGGGCGGCAAGATCGTCGAGATCGGACACGACGACACCGAGCACCTGTGGGGCACGATCACGTCTTACGACCCGAACGACTCGGTCAGCATGGACTTTCATATGGGTATGCCGCCAGATTCCGCCAGCCTGGTGGAAGTCCGGTTTGTCGCCCTCGGGGACCAACAAACCCGGGTCGAGCTCACCCAGAGCAACTGGGAAGCGTTTGGGGACATGGCCGAGATGATGCGGAACGGGTACGGTTCCGGTTGGGTCATCATTTTCGAGGAAGCGTTCAAGTCGGCTTGTGGCGGCTGACCCGAGGCGCTCGCACCCGTACCCATGACTCCGCCACGCACTGGTGATTCGATGAAGCTCGCATCCCTGCTTCTTGCTTGCGTCCTAGCCGGGCCCGTTGCCGCACAAGAGGTGCAATCGGAGCTTTTCCGCAACCGAATCAAGGATGTTCCCCAACTACCGATGGACCGCACCGAGCTGGTGGTCAGCCCGGCGCTGGGTTTCGAGGGAATCTCAGCGATGTCGGTCGATGAGCATGGGAATGTGTACGTGCTTCATCGGCCGACCACTGGAGATCCGTTGGTCGTGCTGGATCCGACGGGACGCGTCCTGCGGTCCTGGGGCGCGGGCATGTTCGCCATTCCGCATGGCATTCGCATCGATCCTGCCGGCAACGTCTGGACCGTGGACTCCAACACATCCAAGGTCTACAAGTTCACGCCGGAAGGGGCGCGGCTGCTCGAAATTCAGATCGACCTGCCTGAAACAGGAAGAGGATTCTGCGGCGCCGCCGACATCGCTTTCGCGAGCAACGGAAACATCCTCGTCGCTGACGGGTACTGCAACGGACGCGTGGTGGTGTTCGACCCGGCCGGACACCAGGTACACGAATGGGGCACTCGCGGCACCGATCCGGGTCAGTTCGTCGTCGCCCACTCCGTCGCCGTCGGCCCCGATGGAATCGTGTACGTCGCCGATCGCGAGAACGGCCGTCTGCAGTCGTTCGATCAGGACGGGGGGCTCCTCGACACGTGGCAGTTCGCCCGACAACTCTTCAGCGTCGCCTTCAGCCCGACCGGGGGGCTTTTCATTTGCGTGAACTTAGGCGGGGATCCGGAAGAGTCCTATCTGGTCAAGCTTGATCCGGCTACGGGCGACATGCTCGGACGCATGGACGGCTATGGCCACGAGCTGGCGTTCTCGGCAGACGGCGCTCTGTGGGCAGCCACGAACGGTAGTGAGGTGCTGGCGTTTCGACCTCGCTGACAAGGGCCGAGACGTCGACGAATCGGATCGTCGACCGGACAGCGCGCCGCCGACAACGCCGGCTACCGTTCGCCCGACACAGTAGTGATCTCAGCTGACATCCCATTCCTGGCGCGCTCCACCAGGACGACAGCGGCCATGAGAACCGGCACAACGGAGACGAGCGCGAATGTGTTCTGCCCGGTCAAGAACAACATCACAGCGGAGGCCGAGAACGTTGTCGCCGCCACCGCCGCTCCCCAACGTCTCGTTTTTCGAAACACGAGGAAAACGCCACCGGCGACCTGAAGCAAGCCAAACACGACGACCGAATTGTCAGTGAGTCCGGCCCTTTCGAAGAACCCGATCTCCTGGGGCAATCGCATGAGCTTGGGGATTCCGGCGGTAATGCTCAGTGCGGTCACCAAGACAAAGTTGATCTTGCGTAGGGACGTCACTCGCCGGCGCGCCTGACAAAGAGCGTCGCGACCCGGTGGTAATTGAGCGTGGTCATCTCTCCCATTTCTGTACCTCGACGATGTTTCCTTCGGGATCAGCGACGTACTGAAAGATCTCGAGACTCGGCCCGTCGTCTCCGTGACCGGGCAGGCGGAGGTGGCCCCGGACAATCGTGCCCCGCTGAGGCCGGTCGCCCGATCGAGCCACTCCCCAGAGAGATTCCGTTCCGGTGGGATGGGGACGCACCCGAACACCTCTTGGTAGAAGGCCGACAGCCGCCTCCAGTCCGTGGCGATCAAGTTCGTGTGCGCGTATCTCGAGTTATTTGCAAATGTTGTGGATCGGTGGATTTGTTCAGGCGGCGTCTTCGCTAGCGATCAGGTGAACTCCATCGACGAATGTGGCGCCCTCGAGTACGAGGGCAGTGAGGTGAGGAGCGTTGATGCGGCGCCATCGTTGCTGTGCCATCTCCAGGAGCTTGAATGCCATCGTCAGCGCCTTGGTGCGTGAGCCGGCGCCCTTGGTGACGCGTTGTCTCAGGCGTACGGTGGCGAACGCCGACTCGATCGGGTTGGCCGTGCGCAGATGAACCCAGTGGTCGGCGGGGAAGTCGTAGAACGTCAGCAGCTTGTCGGAGTCGCGTTGCAACGACGCCACGGCCTTGGAGTACTTGGCGCCGTAGTCGGCTGCGAACCGCGCCATGCCCTCCTGAGCATCCTCGCGCGTTGGCGCACCGATGATCTCGTGCAGCGCGCGCTTGGCTTTGGCCTGCAGCCGCCTCGGTAGCTTGTCGAGCACGTTGCCAAGCCGATGCACCCAGCATCGTTGCTCTCGAGTCTGGGGCCATACATCCCGCACCGCCGCCCAGAACCCCAGCGCCCCATCACCCACTGCCACGAGCGGCGCCCGCATGCCTCGACGCTTCAGCTCCCGGAGCACGAACGCCCAGCTCTCGGTGCTCTCTCGATACCCGTCCTCGACCGCGATGAGCTCCTTGGTTCCGTCCGGCAAAACGCCCAGGATCACCAGCGTGCACAGCCGATCATCCTCGAGTCGAATGTTGAAGTGCACACCGTCCGCCCACACGTATACGTACTGCTTGGTGGACAGATCCAGCTTCCGGAATGCCTCGTACTCCGTGCTCCAGGCGTTCGTCAGCCGGCAGATCGCCGATGCCGACAGCCCGCTGGCTTCCTGTCCCAGTAAGATCGGCAGCGCCTCCTTGAAGTCGCCCGTCGACAGGCCCCGCAGGTACAGCACCGGCAGCACCTCCGCCACCTTCGGCGAGCGCCGCATGTAGGGCGGCAGGATCCGACTGCTGAACCGCTGCCTCAGTCCCTGCTCGTCGAGCCGCTTGTCGTTGACCCGTGGCGCGGCTACTTGCACCGTCCCGCACCCCAACGTGATCTTGCGTGCGCGAGCCCGACCGTTGCGTACCACTTGCCGACGGCCGGCTTCATCCAGTTGCCCGGCGTGGCTCTGGATATACTCCTGAACCTCCCACTCCAGTGCTGTTGCCAGCATCTGCAGCGCGCCCTGCCGGGCGAGCTCATCGACGTCCAGTGTCAGCTGTCCTTCCTCCGCGTCCGATCCACCGATAATCTTGAGCACGGGTGGCGTCTCCTTCCCGGCCTCCTGACCTGACCCCGCGGTTAGTACCATGTCTTATCTCAGTAACTCGGTGCTGACAAGAGGTTGTTGAGGCCGGCGAAGCGGAGCGCAGCCGGCTTCAACAACGTCGCTTCGGGTGCGGGCGGCCGATAGCTCAGCGAGCTGTGCGGTCGCATGCGGTTGTAGTGCTGACGCCATCTCTCGATCAGAACCTTTGCCTCCTTGAGCGTGTAGAAGATCTCTCCATCCAGCAGCTCGTCGCGTAGCTTGCCGTTGAAGCTCTCCACGTAACCGTTCTCCCACGGCGAGCCCGGCTCGATGAACAGCGTCCCCACGCCCAACCGGCCCAGCCAGTCGCGAACCGCCTCGGCGGTGAACTCTGGTCCGTTATCCGACCGGATGTGCTCAGGTATGCCCCGGTGTACGAACAACCTCCCGAGCTGCTCCAGCACGTCCTCAGAGTTGAGCTTCCGTGCTACATGGATCGCCAGGCTTTCTCGTGTGTACTCATCGACGATCGTCAGCAGCCTCATAGCCCGACCGTCGTGCGTCCGGTGGTGCAGGAAGTCATACGCCCAGACATGATCCCGGTGCTGTGGGCGCAGCCGGATGCAGGAGCCATCGCTCAGCCACAGCCGTGCTCGTTTGGGCTGTTTTCTCGGTACTTTCAGCCCTTCGCGCCGCCAGATACGCTGCACTCGTTTGTGGTTCACGGACCAGCCCTCCATGCGCAGCAACGCTGTCACCCTCCGATATCCGTAGCGCCCGTACTGTCGGGCTAAATCCACGATCCGCTCCGTCAAAATCTGCTCCTGTTGCGGCTCTCTTGGCACGTACCGGTGTGTCGTGCGTGGTTGTTTCAGTACCCGACACGCCCGCCTCTCCGAGACGCCCAGCCGCCCCCGTACATGTGCCACCGCCTCTCGCCGCCGAGCTGGGCTCAGAAGTTTCCCTCCGCCACTTCCTTCAGGATCGACAGGTCGAGTTCCTTTTCCGCCACCAGCCTCTTGAGCCGGGCATTCTCCTTCTCCAGTTGCTTGAGCTTTCTGGCCTGGTTGAGCTTCAGTCCGCCGTACTCTCGCCGCCACCGGTAGTAGGTGTGCTCGGTGATTGCTAGCTTGCGGCAGGCATCCTTGACCGTCGCCCCTCGAGCCAGCTCCACCTCAGCCTCCCGGAGCTTGCGTACGATCTGCTCGGCGCTGTGCCTCTTACTCGGCATTCTGACCTCCCGTTCTTGACCCAGATCGTGAGATTACATCCGGATCCGTTTTCGGGGGTCAGGTCACTGGTTGTTGATGATCCCAGCGAAGGTTACGCCGCCTTTCTTTTTCCTCCCATCCACAACTTCCGGTTATATCTCGCGTATCTCGTCGGCATATTCGTGTTCCTTGAATCGCCAGCTGCGCCGAGCACGACGATCGATCACCGCCCCGTCGGTGCCATGGTCACTGCGATGGCCGCTTGCATGCTGTTCGTACCAGTTGTACCCTTAGTTCACATGGTACACACGCCGAGGGCTAACACAGCATGGAAATAGTCATCGACATCGACGATTCCGCCCCGTTGTTCGCTCAGTTGATCGCTCAGATCAAGCAGGCCGTGCTCTCCGAGGACCTGGACCCAGGGGATGCCCTACCTTCGATCCGACAACTTGCCAACGACCTCGAACTCAACAACAAGACCGTGGCGAAAGCCTACAGACTCCTGGAGCGGGACTCGGTCATCCAGACCAAGGGTTACCGCGGCACCTTCGTTCACCCGGACGCCAAGGCCAACAGCACCATCGACTTGAACGCGTGGGTTGTCACGACGCTGCGCGAAGCGATCGAGGCACTCAGAGGGTCAGGCGCGACCGACTCCGAGATTCGAATTGCGTTCGGCGACGTCATGAATCGCCGCGACAGTTAAGGAGATGACATGTCCGCACATGCGTTGTTGTACGTCGTGTTCCTGAGTCAGGTGGTTCTCATCTCGCTCTATCTTCCAACCAAGCTACTGAACCGAATGCGATACATCGTCGGGCGGTATCCGCCATCGGAGTATCCGAAGCTCTATCCGGTTCCACTCGACGCGGTCGAGCGCACCCAACGCAACTACCGGAACATGAACGTGTTCACGCTGCTGGTGGGTTTGGCATTGGTCCTGGTGAGCGTCCTGGTCCCGAGGGACGAAATACTCGACTGGAGCACCTCGGTGATCACGATCTACATGGCGCTCCAATGGTCGCCGCTGATCATCGCCACAACAGCCGGGTTCACCTACTTCAATCTCAAGCGACGGCCTGATCCACGTTCCACCCGCAGCGCTAACCTGCACCCGCGCCGCCTCTTCGATTTCGTTTCACCAACGTTGGTCGGCGCCGCAGCCGTGGTGTTTGCGGCCTTCGTCCTGCTCATCCTGTACGTGAACCAGTTCGATTTTCCGTGGTTCGGTGGGTATCTGAACATCGTCGCGATAGCGGCTGCCAATCTCCTGTTCGCGGCGATCATCTACAAGAGCCTGTATGGCAAGAAGAAGGACCCGTACAAGACGCACGAAGATCGGATCCGAGAGATCGAGCTCACGGTAGGAGCCCTGGTCTGGACCAGCATTGTCGCTACGTTGTTCGTGTCGATCGCGGTGCTGCTTCGCGCTGCCGGGCTACCGGATGCAATCCCGGTAGCCATGAGCCTCTACTTTCAGGTCCTGGCCGTAGTCAGCTTCCGGGCCTTTCGCATCGATCAAGTGAACTTCGAGGTCTACAAGGATGATCCGGTCGTCGCGTAGCTGTGACAGGATGATGGCGCTGCAGCGTCGAGGGTCGGCGGACTCCACAGCGGAGGCGGAAGCGATGGAAATAGTCATCAATGTCGATGATTCCAGCCCCTTGCTGGCTCGAGTCATCGGGCAGATCAAGGAGGCGGTGCTCAGCAATCGGTTGTGCCCTGGCGAACGCCTACCCTCGATTCGGCAGCTGGCCAACGACCTGGAGGTCAGCCACAAGACCGTGGCGACAGCTTACGGCCTGCTCGAGCGCGACTCGGTCATTCAAACCAAACCTGGTCGCGGCACGTTCGTTCATCCCCAGGCCAAGGCGAACAGCAGTCGAGTTGGCTGGAGCTGGTGCCCCTTGGCGCCGAACACCAACTGACTGCTTTGGCGAGGAGAATCGGTGCGGCGGCGGAAGTGGCCCTGGTCCTGGCGCTGTTTCTCTATGCCAGGGACCTCCTCAGAGGCTCTGGCTTTGGTGAGTGGCAGGAATCGCTGTTCGGCGCGCCAATAATCTCCAGCTGCCTGCTCTTCTTCGCGCTGCCCTTGGCGGTGGTCTTGATCGGTGGTCGCGACCCGGGTAGCTGTGGCCTCACAACTGGGAACTTGGCGTATCACCGTCGCGTCGCGCTGAGGGCAGCCTCGATCGTCATGCCCGTGACTACCCTGTTTCCGGTCATCGGCTGGCTCGGAACAGAGCACAAGGCCTGGTTGGGCGCGTCAGTATTGGCCGTCGGATTCGCCGTCGCCGGACTGCTCGTCGCCCGCAGGAGCCGACAGCAGGCGAACTCGGCTCGAGCGGAACTCTCCTGGAGAGGCCTTCCGGTCTATGTCGCGCTGCTCGCCATTGGCGTGTTCGTCAGCTACCTGTTGCATCCTCTGTCACCGCTGGCAACACGGGTTGTCGCCGTGCTGATTTTCGTGGGCTTCCTGGAGGAGTTCTTCTTCCGTGGCTACGTTCAATCACGGCTCAATGACTGCTTTGGCAAGCCGTTCAGTTTTCAGAACGTCGATTTCGGCGCGGGCCTGCTCCTCACCGCGGCGATATTTGGCCTGTTTCATCCGCTCACTGCTACCGGTGACACACCATGGGCCTGGGCACTCTGGACTGCTTCAGGCGGCTTGGTCTTCGGTTTTCTGCGCCAGAAGACCGGCGCCGCGCTGGCCCCTGCGATGCTGCACGGTGCGATATGGCTCCCGGGAGTGTTCTTCGGCCCCTGAGCCGCTCCTGTCCCCTGGTTTCGGCGGCAACCTGTAACGTGTGCCGTACGACCGCGTAGCAACGAAGCGAGGGAGCATGCTCATGTCCGCCGACGACAGGGAGTCAAGTAGGGGACCTCGCCGGTTTGCCACCACTCGGTGGAGTCTGGTCGTGGCTGCCGGAGACAGTAGCTCCGAGGGTTCCGAGCGCGCCCTGGCGGAGCTGTGCGAACGGTATTGGTACCCACTCTACGCCTATGCGCGCCGCCGCGGCTACGACCCCGAGGACGCACGCGACCTGACACAAGCTTTCTTCGTCAAGTTGCTGGAAAAACGGGACTTACGGGCCGCCGACCCGGCGCGCGGGCGGTTTCGTACGTTCCTGCTGTCTTCCATGAAGAACTTCCTGGCCGGCGAATGGCGCAAAGACCAGGCGCAAAAGCGGGGAGGGGCGGTCCGCGTCCTGTCGCTCGACTTCGACTCGGCTGAGGAGTCGTACGCGTTGGAGCCCTCGCACGAGCTGAGTCCGGAGGTGATTTACGAGCGTCGTTGGGCCCTGGGCCTGCTTGATCGGGCGGTAACCGATCTCCGGGATCGGTATGCCGAAGCCGGCAACCTCGAGATATTCGATGCACTGAAGGGCTTTCTCGGGGGCACGGATGATGTGCTTCCCTACTCAGAGCTGTCGCGGCGTCTCGGCCACAGCGAGGGGGCGCTGCGCACGGCCGCCTCGCGTCTGCGCTCCCGCTGGCGAAAACAGCTACGCCGGCTGGTCGCCGAGACGGTTCGAGACCCGTCCGATGTCCAGGACGAGCTTCAGAGCCTGATCGACTCCGTCGACGTCGGCGTGTAACAGTCCGGCCCCGACCGCATAGAACCAGGTATGAGCCCACCACGCATCTGTCCCAACTGTCAGACCACCGTCCCTGCCGACGCGCCCGATGGCGTCTGCCCCGCGTGCGCGCTGCGTGCCGGATTCGACGACGGTCAAGCGACCGCTTCATCGACCCGGGCGGCCCCGATGCGGCGCTCACAGCCGCTACCGGTTGAACAACTCGCCCGCCAGCTCCCCGAGCTCGAGCAGTTCGAGCTCATCGGCCAGGGCGGCATGGGTGCGGTCTACAGGGCACGCCACCGGAAGCTCGATCGACCAGTTGCCGTCAAGGTGCTCGACTCGGCTCTGCGCGACACCGACTCATTTGCCGAGCGTTTTGCTCGGGAAGCACGCACTCTGGCGCAGCTCGACCACCCGAACGTCGTGCGGGTCTACGATTTCGGCCACCGAGACGATCTCTACTACCTCATCATGGAACTGGTGGACGGCGTCAACCTGCGGCAGACGATCGAGGCCGGGGGGCTGGCAGGATCCGGCCCGAGTCCTGTGGAAATAAAGATGGCGTAACCTCCGAGTAGGAAAAACACAAAGCCGCCACGAGCGGCAGGAGGCTACGCCGTGAAGCAGGTTAGCACGGAGGGAACCGGGCTCGTCGAGTTCCGGCAGGACGTACAGGCGCTGTTGCGCACCAGGATCCGCGAGGCGATCCAGATGACGCTTGACGAGGAGCTCACCGAGGCGCTGGGTTGCGACCGATACGAGCGCAACGGGCAGCGGCGAGGCTACCGCAACGGCAGCCAAAGGCGTCGGGTGACGACAGCCCAAGGGCTCCAGGAGCTGGACATACCGCGGGGGCGCATCGTGGGGCAAGACGGCAGCACCCGAGAGTTCCGCAGCGCGATCCTGCCACGGTACGCACGGCGAGCCCGGCAGGTGGACGAGGCGATCCTGGGAGCATACCTGGCGGGAGCCAACACCCGGCGGATCCGCAAGGCGCTCTCTCCGCTGCTGGGCAAGGCGCACCTGACCAAGAGCACGATCTCCAGGGTGGTGGGGCGCCTGAAGGCGTACTTCGAGCGCTGGAGACAGCGAGATGTGTCAGGCGAGCGGTACTGGATCCTGTATTTGGACGGGTTCCATCTGAAGGTCAGGCTGGCGAGGCGGGTCGTGTCGGCGCCGGTACTGGCGGTGCTCGGGGTCCAGCCCGACGGCCAGAAGGTGTTGGTAGCGTTGCAGTTGGCGGTCTCGGAGGCAGCGGTGCACTGGCAAGGACTGATCGAGTCGCTGGTGAGACGAGGGCTGCAGGCGCCGGAGGTGCTGATCGCCGACGGCCACAAGGGCCTGGCCAAGGCGATCGAGGTATGGCCCGATGTGTCGGTGCAGCGGTGCACACAACACAAGTGGAGCAACTTACGCGACCACTGCCCGGTTCATGCACGTGCGGAGATGAAGCGGGACTGGGATGCGATCGTCCGGGCCGATGACGGCAACCAGGCCAGAGCCGCCTACGCCGCCTTCGTACGCAAGTGGTCGACCCTCGTGCCCGCCGTGGCCCGGAGCCTGCAGGAGGCCGGCTTGAACCTGCTGACTTTCTACCAGTTCCCGAAGCCGATGTGGAAGACGCTGCGCACCACCAACGCCCTCGAGAACCTGAACCGGGAGTTCCGTCGTCGTACCAAGACGCAGGGCTCGTTCTCGACCGAGGCCGCTGGGGTGACGTTGCTGTGGAGCCTGGTCGCCTTCGGCCAGATCCGCATGCGACGCATCGATGGCCACCGGTTCTTGGCTCAGCTCACGTGCGGCCCCGACAAACAGGCCGCCTAACCGATAGGATCATCCGTCGTCGCGGAGGAGACGCTCATCCAATTTCCACGACATTCGGGGCACATCCGGCTGGCACCCAGAGAGGCTCTCGCCATGGTTCCCCACATCTGCGAGGCGCTCCAGTACGCCCACGATCAGGGCGTGGTGCACCGCGACATCAAGCCCGAGAACATCCTGGTTGACCGAAACGGATCGATCAAGATCGCCGACTTCGGACTGGCGAAGCTCATCGGCGGAGAAATCGGGCGACCCTTGACGCAGACCGCGCAGATCATGGGAACGCCCGCCTACATGGCTCCCGAACAGCTCGAGAATCCGGGCGAGGTCGACCATCGGGCCGACATCTTCGCGCTTGGCGTCGTGTTCTACGAGCTGCTGACCGGTGAGCTCCCGATCGGCAGGTTCCCTCCGCCGTCGAAGAAGGTACAGATCGACGTACGCCTCGACGACGTCGTCCTTCGCACGCTGGAGAAGGAGCCGGGGAGGCGCTACCAGCAGGCCAGCGAGCTCCGATCCGCTGTGGAGTCGCTGACGGCCGGTGGCAACGAGACGACCGCGGTGCACGAAGAGTCGGAAGAACCCGGACCGGGCCCGGAAGACCCGCGAGACTACGAGTATCGCTCCGCGGCGACCGTTTTCGGATTGCCGCTCGTGCACATCGCATCTGGGCGCGATCCCAACGGCACGAGGATGCGCCTTGCCAGCGGCATCATCGCCATCGGCGACGCGGCGATCGGCGTCGTCGCCATCGGGGTCTTCCCCTTCGGCGGGATCACGATCGGCCCTTTTGGCATAGGCCTCGTGAGCATCGGCGGGGTCGTGTTCGGCCTGTTCACGGCGATCGGCGGTGTCGCCGCCGGAGGTTTCGCAGTCGGCGGGATCGCGGCCGGTCTGACCGCACTCGGCGCTCTGCATTTCGAGTTCTTTGAGCCGAGTGTTGCGGTGCTCTTACCGGCGTTGCTAGTCACGGTCGGGTGTCTCGCGATCGCTGCAGGAGCTGCCGCGACCGCCTGGATCATGGCTGCCCGAGCCGAATCCCGAGCCGGGCCGCCCGGCTGAAGCATTCTCCGACTGCCGAGCGTCAACCGTCGAGCAGCTTGTGTTCGATCAGCCGCCGCTCGAGCTCGTCGGGTCCGCGTACGAGCTCCGCCTGAAACCCCAGCTCAACGGCTGCCTCGATGTTCTTTTCGGCGTCATCCAGGAACAGGACGGCGCTCGGATGAACCGCGAGATCCGCCAGCACGGCGTGGAAGATCGCAGGATCAGGCTTCGCGAGGCCGAGCTCGAAGGAGACGTACGACTTGTCCAAATACGGCTCGAGCCAGACACGAAACGAGTCCCAATGGAGCTCATTCGAGTTGCTCAGGCAGGCCAATCGAAACCGCCCACGAAGCGCACCGAGAAGCGATCGGGCACCCGGGTACAACCCACGCGGCCAGCTCGCGAACGCGGTCAAGAACTCCTCCGCGGAGAGACCGAGGTCCCATTCAGAGAGAAAACGGTCGGCGAAGACCCGCGGTGCAGTTCTACCGAGCTCGAAGTCGCGAACAGACGCAGACATGAGCCAGCGCGTCCGTATCCCGTCGGTGGTTGCGTGCCCGCGAAGTAGATCCGCGATCTCCTCGAATCCCGCAAAGTCGATCAGGACACCGCCGAGATCGAACAGAATCACTTCCGGCTCGGACCGCCGCCATCCCCTCTCGCCGCCGGACACTGCCCGAGATCAGCTCAGCTAGTCCCTGACAAACCTGACGCTTTGGATCAGGCCGTCTCTCACCTCGTATATCGAGACGTATTCCGTGTCGGTGTCGCCGTAGCTGACGGTCTCGTGATTCACGACGTAGGTGTCCTTGGCGATCTGATGATGAATCTCGACGTGCACAACGCCCTCCTCGAACATCGGCTCGAAGATGCTGCGAAGGTGGTCCCTGCCCCCACCCAATGATCTGTCCGGGTAATTGAAGATCTCGATCCCGTCGGCATACAGGTCCATGAAGGCGCCCAGGTCGTGACGATTGTAGGCACTCATACGGCGGTTCACGATGTCCAGCGGAGTTGCGTCACGGTCCCCTGGAGGCGCCGATCCGCTCTGCTGCGCCGAACCGGACGATGGCGCGTCCGGCGCGCACCCAACAAGAGCGCTGGTCAACGCAGCGACAAGGAAGAGAGGCGATTTCATGACTCTGACTCCATGGTTGCGGACAGTCATCTGAGCGACGCAGTCGCGGCTCCCACGGGGGAGCGCCGGCCCCGACACCAAGAATGCACTGATTATCGGCCCTTGGTCAGGCGCCCGCCAGGGACAGCCGAAACGCCGCCATTTCCTCGCGGTTGCGAACCAGCAACAGGTCACCGACCAGCACCGGATGGTTCCAGGTCTTGCCGTCGATGGCCGGGAAGCGCGCAATCTCGGTGAACTGGTCGGATGCCGCCGCGACCAGCGCCAGCTCACCCTGCTCCGTTACCACCAACAAGAGGTCCTGGGCGGGTAGCAGGAGGAGCTGACCGTGGCCATACCGTCCGCCCTTCCAGGTGCGTTCGCCGTTCTCCACGTCGATACACGCGAGGATGCTGCCGTCGAACCCGTACGCATGGCCGTCATGAACCACGAAGTCGTTGAAGTAGGGCTTCAACCGGGTCGAGCTCCAGCGCTCCTCGGTGGTCCATCCTTCGGCACCGCGAGCCACCGCGATGCGCCTTATGCCGTGGGGTAGATCGTTCATGTCGCCGATCAGCAGATCGCCGTCCGCGGTGACAGCGGGCTGCACGATGCTGCCGCCCGAATACTCATGCTGCCATAGCACTGTGCCATCGCCCGGATCGAGGCTGATGACGCCGCCGCTGATCAAGACGACCTGCGCGACCCCGTCGAGCGTCAAGAGATGTGGTGAGCTGTAGCCCCCGCCGGCGTTCGGGCCAAACCAGCGCGGATCGCCGGTATCGAGGTCGTAAGCGACGAGCGTGCCGGCGACCGCGACGATGACCATGTCGCCGACCACCAACGGCGAGCTGGAGAAGCCCCAGTACGGGACGTTCCTGTCGGTGTCGGACGCCGCGTTACGCGACCAGACCACGGCACCGGTCGTCGCGTCGAGGGCGTTGACGATTCCGGTGCCACCGAAGGTGTAGACGCGACCGTTGCGCAAGGTCGGCGTCCCGCGCGGACCGGGACCGGCATGCGAATCCCAGAAACGCACCGCATTGCTGTGTCGCCAAACCGGTGCCCCGGTGCTCACGCTGTAGCTGGAGACGATCTCGTCGTCGCCGCGCTGCTCTTGGGTGTAGAGGAGGCCACCGCCTACCGCGAACGACGATACCCCGGGGCCGATCGGCCGGCGCCACAGCTCTACAGGCGGCACCACGGACCAATCGGTCCGTATCCGTACGCCGCGGACATGGCCGTCGCGCTCGGGGCCGCGGAACCCGGGCCAGTCGGCTTCCGCACCCGGGACTGCCGAGACGGCGGTCAGCGGCTCTTCGCTCGGCCGAGCAAGTAGCCGCTCCTCGGGCGTATTCACCCACCGCCACTGGAGCTCCAGATGGCTGTCGCCGGTTATGCCATCGATCCGAAGAAGCGTCCAGGCCCCACACGCGAGCAAGATGACTACCACCATCGTCGCGCGCCGAGATCCATCAGCGAGGTTACGGCTGGCCACTACCCCGACGACAAACGCCAGGCTCAGCACGGGGATCGCGAAGAAAAAGAACATCAGTCCCTGGCCTGCATTGGAAACCGACAGGTCGAGAAACCGATGCGTAGCCGCGACCCCTACCACCATCAGGGCGACAGCACCCAAGCGCTCGGACCAAGCCGCGCGGCTGAAGAACACCCACCACACGACGACCGCCAACGCGCCGATCGCGCCGCCGCCAACCCATACCAGCGGGTGGATCTCGGGAAGCACGCTCGGCACGACGAGCCAAGCCAGCCATTGCGCGACCACGGCGACCACGCCGGGCCACAGCCGAAGCGGCGTGCGAGGGGTCGATGTGTCATTCGATGTGACGGTCATGTTTCTCTCCCCCTTTCGGGAACCGGCGACGATCCGTTAGTGTATTATCGATCATCGATAATCAAACATCGATCATCGACGCTCGATAGTGTTCCCAACGAAAACGGAAGCCAGATAGTTTCATCGAAAAGAACGCCAGAACCGGAATGGCCATGAACCAGCGCAACGATCGACCGACTCGCCCACTCACGCCAGCGACGTTCCATATCCTCCTGAGCCTCAAGCACGGGCCCGCCCACGGCTATCACATCAAGCGGATGGTGGAGGAGCGCACCAACGACGCTGTCCGCCTCGGGGCCGGAACGCTGTACGCCGGCATCCAGCGGATGACCAACGACGGGCTCATCGCCGAGACCGAACCTCCGAAGGAAGCAGAGAACCTCGAGCCGAGCTCGCGCTGGCGTTTCTACGCCATAACTTCGCGCGGGAACGAAGCCCTCCAGGGCGAGATCGCCCGTCTCGAGTCCGACCTCGAAGCGGCCCGCGCCGTCGTGCGCGGGAGGGCGTAGCAACAATGCCGTATCGGCTGCTTCTACGTGCATATCCGCGCTGGTTCCGGGACGAGTTCGGCGTCCAGTTGACAAAGTACCTGGCCCACCAGCGCAACGAGTCGAAGTATGGGGAGCGCTTGGTGGGCGCCATCCGCTTCTGGTGGGACGCCGCGACCGACGCTGTGACCACCGGCCTGACGCTGCGCCTGGGCCGGGCGCGGGACCGTTGGTCGATCCTGTGGCGAGGCCGTGGAACAAGTGGTATTGGCGGGCTCGGCAATAATGCGCCTGGCCCAGAACGTGGAGACGGGATGATGCTGGATGCGATCACGCGGGACGTGCGCCACGCAATGCGGAGCCTGAAGCGGAACCCCG
Source organism: Acidobacteriota bacterium (assembly GCA_965248695.1). Lineage (GTDB taxonomy): Bacteria > Acidobacteriota > UBA890 > UBA890 > WLXD01 > DASCOT01. Next base: position 450,705 of record CBDFKD010000002.1, read on the forward strand.
GATATGCGCTTGTCTTCATCGTGACATTGGGTCTCGGGATCGGGGCGAACACGGCGATGTTCAGCGCCGTCAACGGCGTGCTCCTGCGCCCGCTCCCGCACCAGGACGGCAATCGCCTCGTCTACCTGCGGCATGCGGCGCCACTCGCGGGCATCCAGAACGCTTTGTTCTCCGTCCCAGAGATCGACGACTACCGGCGTGGATCACCGTCTCTCGAGGCGGTCGCAGAGTTCTCCGCGATGACCTTCACGATGCTCGGACTCGAGACCCCCCGCCGCGTCCGAGCCGGCATCGTAACCGGGAACTACTTCGACGTCATGGGACTGTCGGCCACCCTCGGCCGCACCGTCGGGCGTGAGGACGACGGTGAAGCTGCCCCCGCGGTCATCGTCCTGTCCGATGCGTATTGGCGGAACGTCTTCGGCGCCGATCCCGAGATCGTCGGCAAATCGGTGGAGATGAACGGGCGGACGGCCACGTTCGTCGGCGTCGCCGAGCCGGCTCCCCCGTATCCCGAGCGTACCGACATCTACGTGAACATGGCGACGAGTCCGCACCACCTCGGCGCATCGATGGTCCATGATCGCATCCACCGGATGACGGAGGTGTTCGCCAGACTCGCGCCCGAAGCTACGGTCGAGTCGGCCGGCAGCGAGGCGACGGCGATCACGTCCCGCATTCATACGGAGTATCCGGAGGCGTACGACGCCGGGACGGGGTTCGAGGTCACCGTCACGCCGCTCAAGAAGCAGCTGACGTCGCGCGCGCGGCCAACTCTCCTCCTTCTTCTTGCCACGGCGTCATTCGTCCTGGTCATCGCCTGCGCCAACCTCGCGAACCTGACGCTGACGCGCGTGCTGCGGCGAGGTCACGAGCTGGCGATCCGTGTATCGCTCGGTGGGAGCCGAGCAGCGCTCCGCCGTGGCCTCCTGGTCGAGAGCCTCGTACTAGCGGCGGCGGGGGCGGCGCTCGGGCTGATCATGGCCTCCGTGAGCCTCGACCTGCTCGTCCGCTTCGCCGCGCGTTTCACCTCGCGGGCAGCAGAGATCTCGCTCGATGCCTCGGTATTCGGCTTCGCGCTCGCCGCCGCGGTTGCTGCGTCCATTTTTTTCACCATGCTGCCACCGTTACCGCACGGCGAGGGCGAAGGCGGGATTCTGACTCGAAGTGGTTCCCGTTCGACGATCGGCTCCGGAGCGCGTCGCGTCCAGCGGACGCTCGTCGTGGCACAGATCGGGATGTCGTTCGTACTACTGATCGGCGCCGGGCTACTGCTGCGAACGATGATGCACCTGAATCAGGTGGACCCGGGGTTCGACCAGGCGCGGATCCTGACGATGAATATTCCAGCGTCCATGGAAGGGCAAACGGCGGCCCATCTTCGAACCAAGTATCTGGGCATCCTCGATGACGTGCGCGCGCTGCCGGGCGTGGACAGAGCGGCGTTGACGAGCTCGGTTCCGCTCGGCGCCACGTCGAGCTTCACGACTCAGTTGGAAATGAGCGTCGAGGGGCACGAGCCCGTCCCCGGTGCCCCGAGCCCGAGGGCGGATTTTCGCGTCGTTTCGCCCGGCTACTTCGCGACCATGGGTATCGAGCTGTCACGCGGCCGCGAGTTCATGACGACCGACCTGGAGGACTCGGCGGGAGTCGTCATCGTCAACGAGTCGTTGGCGCGGACCTATTTCGGCGACCGAGATCCTATCGGTCAACGCATCGCTTGGACCGACCCGGTCTTCAAGTTCATGGGCCTGGGACCGGAGTGGCGGACCGTCGTTGGTGTCGCCACGAACACCCGAGACGGGGGCCTCGACGCGGAGGTCGTCCATACGATCTACAACGCGTATCGGCAAATCACGCCGATGTTCACCGATGCGCTCGTTGTTCGGACGAGCACCGACCCCGCCACCGTCGTGCCCGCCATTCGTGAGTCGATCCTCGCACACGACTCCAATCAGCCAATTACCAACGTCGCGACGATCGCCGATCTCGGCAACGAGTCGGTCGCGCCGCGGCGACTCAACGCCATTCTGCTCGGCGCCTTCGCCCTGCTTGCCCTGGTAATCGCCGCCGTAGGAATCGCCGGGGTGCTCGCGTTCTCGGTCGGCCGCCGAACGCGCGAGTTCGGTGTCCGGAGCGCGCTCGGGGCGGCCCGGTACCAGATCTGGTGGGGTGTGCTCGTCGAGGGAGCGAAGCTGGCTACGGTCGGCGTCGTCCTGGGAGGCATCACCGCCGTGATCCTGGCGCGGTTCATTTCCGGCCTGCTGGTGGGAGTGCCCGCGCTGGATCCGCTGACGTTCGTCGCCGTGGGTATTCTGCTGAGCGGTGTTGCAATGATCGCGGCGTGGTTGCCCGCCTGGCGTGCCGCCGAGGTGAGCCCTATGGAGGCGATGCGGGCGGAGTAGCTCGAGCCCGCCTGGGTCAACTCTTGGCGGGACGGGTCGTAGGTCCACACGAACATCCCCACGTATGTAGGAACCGTGACATGGAGGCAATCGTCTACGACACGTACGGGTCGCCGGAGGTGCTGCAACTCCGCGAGATCGACAAACCGGCCGTCACCGAAGATGACGTTCTGGTGCGAATCCGCGCTGCTTCTGCCAATCCCTACGACTGGCACTTCATGCGCGGCGAGCCATACGTCATGCGCATGATGACGGGCCTACTCACGCCGAAGTCCCGAGGTCTGGGCGCCGATCTCGCAGGACAGATCGAGGCAGTCGGCAAGAACGTGACGCAGCTTCGGGTAGGCGATGAGGTGTTCGGGCTCATCGGCGGGTGCGCCCAGGGCAGCTTCGGCGAGTACGCCTGCGTGCCCCAGGACTGGCTGGTGCCGAAGCCCGCCAATTTGACGTTCGAGCAAGCGGCAGCCGTGCCTCTCGCCGGGCTCACGGCGTTGCAGGGCCTCCGTGACACGGGCGGTGTCGGACCGGACCAGAGGGTCCTCATCAACGGTGCGGCGGGAGGTGTGGGCACGTTCGCGGTTCAGATCGCGAAGTCGTTCGGCGCCGTTGTGACCGGCGTCTGCAGCACCAGGAACGTCGAGTTGGTCCGCTCACTCGGCGCCGACGAGGTGATCGACTATACCCGCGACGATTTCGTCGGTGAAAGCCAGCTGTACGACCACATATTCGATGCGATCGGGAGCCGATCTCTCTCCGATTGTCGGCGAATGTTGACTGCCGACGGTACCTACGTCCTCGTCGGATCCTTCGACGACGGGCGCTGGCTCGGACCATTGAAGCGCGGGCTCACCGTGCTCGCGACATCACGGTTCGTGCGTCAGAACCTGGTCATGCTGATGGCGAAGAGGAACCGCGCCGACCTCCTCACTCTGAAGGAGCTTGTCGAGGCAGGGACGATTACGCCGATCATCGATAGGCGTTACGAACTGCGCGAGGTTCCCGAGGCAATTCGGTATCTCGAAGAAGGCCACGCTCGCGGAAAGGTCGTCGTCACCGTCTGAGCAGCGGACGGGCTGGACGCACCTCACGACTCGCGGCAACCGCCACAAACGCAGAAGGGCGACTCATGCAAGCGATGACGAAGTCAGATTGGTTCTGGGACTGGAGAGCCAGGAAGTACGACGAACAGGCGCAGGAGGATGCCGCCCATGGCCGGGCCGTTGAGCGCTTCGCGAAGTACCTGGAGGCGAAGGACATTGTCTTGGACTATGCCTGCGGAACAGGGGTCGTCGCCTACAAGATCGCCGCCGATGTCAAGAAAGTCGACGCGATTGACGCCTCCGCCGGGATGATCGACCTGGCAAACGAAAGAGCGCGCGAGCTCGGCGTCACCAACGTGCACTGCGCACGGAAGACGATCTTCGACGAGCAGCTCGGGCGCGGCTCGTACGACGCCATCCTGGCGTTCAACATCCTGCATCTTCTGGAGGATGCACGAAAGGCCCTGGAACGAGCATCGGAGCTACTGAAACCAAAAGGCCTGATGGTGTGCGAAACCCCCTGTCTGGGCGAAGCTGGAGTCCTGATGAAGACCCTCGTGCCGATCATCAGCAAGGTCGGACTCCTGTCATATCTGACGCCGTTCAAGATATCCGCCGTAAGCGAGCTGATGACTGCCACCGGCTTTCAGATCCTCGAGTCTGAGGTTCTCCAGGGATCGATTCCCAGCTCGTTCGTCGTCGCCCGGAAGCGCTAGGCTCTGTCTGACGCTCGGCGCTGCTGTAGGCCGGGGACTCAAACGGAGGATCGATGATGGTCTTGTTGGTGCGCAACCGTGTGGAGGATTTCGATCACTGGCGCCGAGTCTTCGACGCACAGACGGAAGCGTCGCGATCGTCCGGCCTGAGTCTGGCTCAGATGTGGCGAACCGTTGACGACCCGAACGAGGTCTTCTTTCTCCTCGAGGTCGAAGACCGCGGCCGAGCGGAGTCATACATGCATGCGTCGTCGCTTTCGGACGGCTCGCATACCGTGATCTCCATTGCTGCGCCAGGCGTTGCGCCGACACGGGCAACCAGCACGAAGAGGCCGTCGGCGGCGGCGGAATCGGCGGCGGCCTCGACAGCGTCACCTGCAAGGGAAAGATGGCGCTCGACCTCGGTGAAACCGGCACGCTGCAGCGCGTCGACGTACTCGCCGTCGGCATACGCCTGAGTGGTGTTCACGTAGCTGGCTACTTCGCCCGACCCGAGGGCGACGACGAAGTAGCGCTCGGTCGCGGCGCGGGAATCGGGATGCCAGTCGCCTTCGCGCAGGCACAGGTGTGGCTCATCGCAGAAAATGCCCTGCGACGCGCTGAACCACGTCGGCTCCTGTTGCGCCAACGACCGCACGAGCTGCTCCGTCTGAGCTTCCACCACCAGCGCGCCGCCCGGTGAGAGCGCATGACGCGCCTTGGCCAGAATCGTCTCGGCATTGGCGGGAGGGAAGCAATTGAGCTCGCCGAACGTGAATAGCACGAGGTCGAAGCCGGAACCCAGATCGGCATCCCCCAGATCTTCGAGGCGATACTCGCAGGAAAGCGCCTCCCGCTCGGCCTCGGATCGCGCATGTTCGATGGACGCTGGCGACACGTCGATTCCGACGCACGAGTGGCCCAGTCGCGCGAAGCGTGTGGTGTAGAAGCCGGGGCCGCAGCCGAGATCCAGAATCCGCGCCGTGGTCGCCCGGAGCACGTGCTGATGGACCCAGGCGACCTGCTTGTCGATGGTCTCGAACCGCCGGCTCGCCCGGTCGTGCTCCTGCGACAAATGCGCCTGTAGCATGCGCTTGCTGAAGGCAGGCTCGTGCCAGGGAATCTTGCCGCCGGCGGCCCAGGGAACGACCTCCTCCCGGGACCCAAAGTCCGAAAGCTTCACGTTCGCATCCGGTGGTCCGCGACACGCAACACCCACCGTTCCAACGGCAGCGGCTCGCGCTCGGCCACGGTTGCGGTGAACGCCTCGGGCTCACCAGCGTAGGCCTGGAGCATGAGCGCCGGGTACTCGGCAGCGTGGGATGGCTTCAGCCGGATGACCTGCATGGCACGAGCATAGCGTTGACTCGATAAACCAGCCGACCCTCCTTGTCGGAGTCTGGTTCCAGAATGCCACCGATCTTCTCCACGGCCCGTTGGGACCGGATGTTCTCCGGACTGATGAAGAACACGACGGAATCCACGACACGGAACGCATGCCGCAGCATGAGCTGTTTCAGTTCCGCGTTGTACTTACCGCCCCAGTGGGACCGGGCCAAGAACGTCCAGCCGATCTCGATCTCGCTTGCCTCCTCGCGATAGCCGAAGAAGCGGGAGGAACCGATCACGCGCCGGGTGTCAGCATCGGTGACCAGCAAGGCACCGCGAGACGCGAGCGACTCGGAGAAGAAATTCCGAAAACCCGCGTCCTCGTGGCGATTCTTGTCGGCGTGTTGCTCCCAGATCAGCGGATCGGCAGCAACGGCGTAGAGCTCACGGTAGTCGTCGGGGCGAAGCGGTCTGAGGGTAACCAGTGCACCGATCAGAGTCGGTTGACTGTCGAAGGACACCTACACCGCTCCTACCAGCCCGGCCCCGGTGCGGTAACTTGAGCGCGGCAACGAGGATAAACATCCAATCCAAACCGACGGTATTGGAAATGGCCTCTGATCTGAGCTTCGTCCAGTACGTGGTGGACCAACTCGCTGAGGATTGCGAGGCTACCTACAAGCATATGTTCGGTGAGTTCGGTCTCCATAGCGGCAGCAAATTCATCGGACTGATCTGCGACAACCGGCTGTTCATCAAGCCCACCGTAGGTGGCCGCGCGTTCATCGGTGACGTGGTCGAAGCTCCCCCCTACCCCGGTGCCAAACCGAGTCTCTTGATCGAGCACCAGATCGAGGACGCAGCGTGGCTGAGTGAGCTGGTGAGAATCACCGCCACTGAGCTACCGACGCCGAAACCGAAAAAGCGGAAGAAGAAGAAGGGCTGATCCGACGAGCTACAAGACGTAGAAAGCGACCCAACCGAGGTAGAGCCCGAAGGCAATGTTGAGCGCGCCGAGGGCCCGCAGCACTGGATTCGCGGCCGTCTCGAAGAACATCAGCGCAAAACGCTGGTAGAAGTCCGGGACAGCGATGAGCACGCCGCCCGCGAAGGCTCCGATCCAGCCCAGGCCCTCGAGCAAGATGGTTGTGTTGGCATGGTCCGGGTGGGCCTGGCGCGCCGTGACGATCAGCGGGCTGGCGACCAGAACCAGCAAAACTGCTCCAAGTATCCGGACACGCCCCAGGGTCGAGGTCATACGCCGATAACGATCGACCGTGGCGGCGGGTGCGAATAGCAACCCGCCTCGGCCCGCGATAACCAAGACGGCCACGAATGCGGTGACGATGGCAATCGGTTCCATGCGAGCCTCCCGAAGGCCCGGACCGTAAGCGGATCAGCGAACAGTCTCGACGAGCGGGTCGAGCCCTTCCAACATCGTAACCGCCTACGAGACATGAACACAGCTATCGGAAGAACCAATGCTATGCGTAGCCAGGACACGATGGGTACGGCAACGAACGCGGTGGCACGCTGCGTGCCGGGGGTCCCTCGCTAGGGCGAGTCCACTCGATTGCCGTCTTCCGTGAACGTTCCCCGGGTAAGGAAATACACGATCTCTTCCGCGACGTCTCCGCGGTTCATGATGAAAGTGTGCGTGGCGGAGACGACAATGAAGTCCGCAGCTCCGTCGAGCCGTGCGCTGTCGACGCCGACCTTCCCGTCGTCCGGTCCGGGAATCAGCCAGGATCCGATCGGGTTGATGCTTCGATCCCCGGTGATGATGCCGAGGCTGAAATCGATCGGTCCGAGCTCCTGAGCGATGCCACTCGGGTCGGTGCCGAGTCGAGCCGCAACTGGGCCCAGGAGCGATCGAAGGAGCGGTGAGTCGTTGAAAGCGTCGATGAACTCGCTGCCCTTGTTCGGCGGGCTCAGCATCACGACGCGGCCCGTGAACCCCGGTGCGCGGTCGGCGAGATAGCTTCGAACAAGCACACCGCCCAGCGAGTGGGTGACGAAGTGCGTGGTATCGGACGGGCCCCCGCAGCAACGGGCGACCGCATCGTCGAGGCTATCGACCAGATCCTCGATCTCTGCCGAGATCGACGGGTAGCCGAAGTTCACGACCCGGAACCCTGCCACCCTGAGGCGCACACTCAACACCGACATCGAGGCGGGCGTGCGACCCAGACCGTGAACCAGGATCACAGTCGCCGCATCAGGAGACAGCGTTGGCGCGCACGCGGACAGGAGTCCGCCTGCGACCAGCGTCGAGAGGATCACCAACCTAGCCATCAGTCTCCTGAGCTCTGGCGCGACCACGATGCTCTTGCCGATAGCACCGCTTCAATCAGCCACCTCCTTCTCTGCCCGCCGCAGATCGCTGAGGTAATAGACGAAGACAGCGCCAGCGATGCCGCCAGCCGTCAGAACCTTGAGAAGGTACCGGGCGGTCACATCTTGACCGAGGATGTTGTAGACCAGATCGATGGAGATTCCGACCAGGACTGCGGCGGCGATGGCCAGCGTCAAATAGGTGAGCCAGCCGCGCACCGGAGAGGTCCGCTTCAGCGGCGACAGAGCAAGCGCACGGCTGTTGGCCCTCGCGGTGTAGAGAAACACCGGCGTCGCGACCACCAGCGTTGCGATCGATTGCCGGACGATCTCCGGTATCGCATCGATCCGGGGCTGCGACCAGAGCGGGTCCGGAAGAGCTAGGTCGATGAACTGGAACAGCAGGCTCCCGAGGCCACCAGCGGTGAGATACAGCGTGCTGAAGAGCACCAGATACTCGAACGCCTCTCGAGCCGAAAGCGACGGCCGCGGCCCCGTGGCACGGCAATGGGAAACTCGACCGCCGCGAACGACAGGAGCGCCGCCTGCACCTCATCGTCCGACCAATCCGCTTGACGCAGAACATCTCGGATCTCGTCTCGCGGCACACCCCGGTTCAGGGCCTCGCGGATAAACCCCGTCAGATCCTCATTGACTGCCATGCGGCCTCCGTTTGCGACTGTCTAACGGTGTGAGCGACTCCTGCTATGCACGCATCATGATCAGCACTATCAGAAGAAAACACTGTGTTGACACCGTCAACACCTGAACATACGTGCCTATGTTGCTGATGTCAACATTCTCGTCGCTACCTCTCGAGGGCGGCGCGGTTCTTGACGCTGTCGTAGTAGGAGTTCACATCCCGAATCAGGCCATCCTTCACGAAGACCCAGTCGCATGCCTCGACCGTCCCCGCCGGGGTCTCCACCTCGTAGGTGATGGCCGCCCGGCCGTCGCCCGTGTCCCAGGCGCGAAGCCGAAGCCGAGCGAGGTCGGCGGGCGATTCGCTCATCGATTCCTCACGACTCGAGGGCCTGCAGAACCTGTCGGATACGCTTCCCGTCCGGCTTTGCGAGACCGAGCATCTTGCTCGCGGACTGGCCCCGTGTCTCGACGGTCACCTGGTCCCAGAAGATGCCGGAGCGATAGTCGAACCCGGCGACCTTTCTCCATGGGATCTCCTCTTCCTGTCGGCTCAGGTTGAGAACACCAGGAGTACCGATCACGATCTTCTCTTCCGTGAGACTGATCGTCTGTGGGAGGAATCGGGCCCGCTGCAGGATTGTCGGAAGGAGCCGCGCCGTGACCGCGAAGGACTTGAACTCGACGGGGCCGCGAAGCGCCTCGTACCGATGCCCGCACCACCGACACAACGTCGCCTCGGACCAGTTCCTGGCTCCGCACGCAGGGCACGGCTTGCCCTCCACCCGCTCGCCACAGGAGCGACAAAACTGAGCCTCGGTCGGAATCTCACTCAGGCAGTCTGGGCAAGTCTTCATTACTCTCATTCTATACGGTTGTATGGAAAAGTACTTTGTGTTATCAAGTACCTATGCGAACCCACGAGTACACCATCGTCGTGATCCAGAGCTTCTTTATCTTCCCGGCCGCTCTTTTCATGGCCGCGCTTGTTGTCCGTACGCTCCAATGGCTGCCATACGATGCGGCGATCACTGCTCAACAGATCGTTGGATGGTACGCCGAGCGGATGTGGACTCTCTGGGTGTTGCTGCTGGCTCTGCCGGCCGCCGCGCTGGCTACCGGTGGCGCCACGCTCTTGCTGAGTTGGAAACCGGATGCTCAGGTGCCACAAGCAGAGAGCGCACCTGCCGCGAGGAACCGGACACCCCTGGCAACGCTCCTGATCGCTGCCCCGACCGCATCGTCCGCAGGTATTCTGGCGGTGGTCGTCCTGCACATGCTAGCCAACTGAGGGCCCGCTTCTCAGGCGGCGGCGCGAGCCTCACGAAACCACGGTGATGACGATCTTGCCCGTGTGCCGCGCTTCTCCGAACCGCCGGATGGCCTGCGGCACTTCGTCGAGTGGGTAGGTGCCGTCGATGGACGGCACGACCTTGCCGGCGTCCAAGAGCTCGGTCATCCGGTCCAGCCCCTCGTTCGGCTTCAGACCCAGAACACGAACGTGCCGATTTCTGGTTCTGGCGATCCATCGTCGAAGCACGAGACACTGAATGAGTCGAGGAATGGTCCCTCCGACGGTGACATAGGTTCCGCCCGGTACCAGCGCGCGCGCGTAGGCGAACGGGGAGCGGTTGGTCTTGGCGTCGAGGATCACGTCGTAGGTCTGACCGGTCGTGGTGAAATCCACCTCGGTGTAGTCGATGACGTAGTCGAAGCCCGCCGACCGCATGAAGTCCTGCTTCGCTGCGCTATCGACGCCGGTCACCTCGACGCCGTGGTGCTTGGCGAGCTGCACCGCCACCATGCCCACGCCGCCACCTGCCCCGTTGACGAGAAGCGTCTGCGCTTCTTGGATCCGGGCGATGCCGTGCAGAGCCTGCTGAGCGAGCATGGCGGCGTGCGGTATCGCGGCGGCCTGCTCGTAGGTGAGCGTGCGTGGCATGGGCACTACGGCGTCTTCGCGCGCACACACGTACTCGGCGAAAGCTCCAAAACCGCTTTCGCTCAGGTCCCCGTATACGTCCGTCACCCACTGTCAGATCGGTAACGCCCTTGCTGACGGCTTCGATCCGTCCGGCCACATCGCAACCGATGATCGGAATCTTCGGCGCCTGCAGCCCGGCCAACAGGCGGACATAGACGGGTTTTCCACGCACCAGCACCCAGTCCCAGTCGTTCACGGCGGCTGCGTGGACCTTGATCAGGACGTCACCGTCCTCTGGACAAGGCTTCGGCACCTCTCGCAGCTCGAGATCGTCGGGGGTCCCATACCGGGTCAACAGGATGGCTTTCATCGCTGCGGCGGACTGCTCCTTCGATATTTCCTCTTGATCGTCACATCTTGACAATCAAATGCTGGACTGCGAATCCGCCGCGCGGCCAGCGTAGACGCGCTCACGACGCTGAGGTCGGAATGACGACCGCGCACCGCGGTGGGTCATGGCTTCCTGGCGCGCAAGAGATGCTCGGCAAGATCTGAGATCGTCCACTCCTCCGCGATCAGGCCGTCACGGAACTGGCTCGTAGCCATGTCGCGCCACACGATTTTACGGCCAGAGGCGGGGAATCCCGCGAAGTTGCCCTGATGCGTGCCCTTCAGGGTCCGCTGCCACGCAACTCGGTCCTTCCCTTCCACAAGGACCTGGACCTCGACCTGGAGATCCGTGAAGGCATTTCGCAGCATGCTCAGGAATCCACGGATCGCGTCGTGACCACGTATCTCACGATCCGTGAGGTGAGCGACGTAGTCCGGCGTGAAGAACTCGCTGATCGCTTCTACGTTTCCGTCAACGATGAGCACCGAGTTGGCTGCTCGGATCTTCGAAGCAAACGACCGGTCCATTCAGGAGCCTCCTGTTGCGGTTCAGCGGCGATCGTCGTGTTGGCCTCTCTTGGTTTCTCGTATGGACCCGTCAACGAGGCACGCTGATCCAGCCTTTGCTCTCGGCGTACTTCGAATACCAGACCAAGAACGCTGCCACGATCAGCGGCATTAGAAAGTACATCGAGATCTCGAAGAGACCTAGGGCGATTCCCATGCCAAGCAACGGGATCGTCGCCACGACCACGGCAAGTAGTGACGCGACGAGTAAATAGAACGCAGCCGACTTCCTGAGCAGAAGCAAAAGGCAACCGAACGCCCCACCGACAACGGCTAAGGCAAAAGCTCCGGTCGACCATACCGGTCGATGCTCCAGGATCGCGCGTTGCGATTCGGGCATTGCGGCCATGTCTGCTGTCATTTGCATGACGAAATTCATCACGCCGAAGACATTCCACATCAACCCAACAGCGCTGATTACCCAGAAGCTCCAGCGAGTACCACCAACGGTCTCATCGTTCACTGCGTCCTCCAGTTTCCTGCCCAACAGCGTAGCCGCTGAGGCCCAGTCACGGCGTGAGGACCACCTTTCCGTGGAGCTCGTCCTCGACGAGGTGCCGGAAAGCCGCGTGGATCTCACTCCGCGGGTAGCTGCTGTCGATGATGGGCGTGATCTTCCCGCCTTCGAGAAGCTCTCTCAAGACGGCCATGGCGCCTCTCTTACCGGTTTCGACGGGTTCCCGGATCCCAGTCGTTTTTCGAACCACGACAGGAGCACCAGATAGAAGTAGGGTCAGCGATACCCTTCGTTCTACATGGAATCGCTCTCATGACGAAACGTGCCTAGGATTTCAACGACAACGGCCTCCGCCCTACCCAGGGCCTGTCGAGGCGAGTCGTGATTGGCAACCCAAAGCGCGAGCTCGTTCATCGCCCCGGACAGTGCAACGGCGAGAGCTTCGGCATCTTCCATCCTCAAGTGCCCGCTACGCCGCAGCTCGTCCAACCCGTCCCGGAGCGTCCGTGCTGCCGTCCGGTCATCGATTTCTTTCCACGTTCGCCACCCCAAGACCGACGGACCGTCCACAAGGACGATGCGGCGGAACGACCGATCGGTAGCAGCGGCCAAGAACGCTCGACACCCGGCCTCCAGCCCTGACCACCCGTGCCCGTGACCGCTCGAGGCCTGCTCGATTCGCACCCCAAGGCGCCCGAGCGTTCGTTCTAGAACCGCTTCGAACAGCCCCTGCTTACTCCCGAAGTGGTGATAAAGAGCCCCCCGCGTAACTCCCAGGCGGCCGACGAGCTCTTCGAGGGGTGCCTCGCGATAGGGTCGCTCGGTGAAGAAGGCAACGCCTGCGTCGATCAGAGCGGAACGGGTCTTGGCAGCGTCTTGGGCAGTTCGCCTCGGCACGCGCCTAAGTTGACATACATACAGTATGTATGCAAACTGCCGAGTACATTCACTCTGTACGTAGAGGGTGGCTATGAAAGTCTCAAGCGTCTATCCGGTTCTCATCACCGATACCGTTGCCGCCACGGCAGACTTCTACCGCAGTCACTTCGACTTCGAAGACACCTTTGCGTCCGATTGGTACGTTAGCCTGCGCCACCGGACAGCCCCGGTTCAGGAGCTCGCCATCCTGCAGCTCGGACACCCTTCGATCCCGGTTGGCGATAGCACGCGGTGCCAGGGACTCGTGATCAACATCGAAGTCGAAGACGCCTCTGCCGAGTACGATCGCCTCGTGGAAGGTGCCGGCCTTCCTGTCGTCGCGCCACTTCGCGACGAGAGCTTCGGCCAACGTCACTTTATGGTTCGTGACCCCGCCGGGAACCTCGTCGATGTGATTGAGAATATCGCTGCTACAGGTGAGTTCGCAGACAGCTACGTTGATGATGGACGTGGTTCCGCCTAGCGGCTCGCGAATCGGCTCGGGAATAGCTCGTCTTGAAGACTGCCGAGGGGCGCGCCCCGTCGGATCTGCTACGAGTCCCGAGGCGCGAGGACCGCGGAATCTCCGCTGCAGGCTTCTACTGCGAAGATCGCTAGCCGTTCCAAAGTCATCTCGATGTCGTCGTGGGTCACACTCGGGTGTATCGGACACAACCGCAGGACCGGCCGGTCGCCGACTATTGTCGACGTTACGACCGCGAAGCCATCGGCCAGCATTGCCTGAACAACAGCATCGACGACCTTGTCTTCTTCCTCCATGGTCAGCGCGGTATCTCCCCAGCGAAAGGTGACAACCCCGAGTTGCGCCTCGGTTACGACCTCCCAGCCTCTTCGCTTCCCTTCCTGGGCCCCGGCTCGCAGCACCGACTCAGCAAACTCCGCCATCCGAAGCCCATGCTCGACCGCGCGGGAAAAGGCATCCACGCCGAACTGCGTATTTCGGTGATGCCGATCGGTTGTTTCGGTCATCGCGATCACTCGTTTCGGGTGATCGCGATCAGGGCATCGGAGCGAAGCGACGTTGTGTTGGGATGTTAGCGGATCACCTTGGGTGAGTCAGAAGTAGTAGTAGAGGCGGTGGAGGCTGTGGGGGACATGGCTGGGCCGCCTGGCTGGGCCATCTATGCGGCGATAACCGGGACAGCACTGGTGCTGCTGCTGCGGCAGGAACCTACCGATAACGACGACATCGTGGATCCGGCGAGCGCCGCCAGCGTCTAGCAGGCCGTGGTGCTGTCAGCCTTGCGTGATCATCGACAGAAGCCGATCGACAGTTCTGTAGTTTCGACCGGTCGTTACCACGCCGAGATGCCTTTCTGCCCCCGCGGCGAGTTTGGAACGGCCAATTCCATCCGGAGCGTGAAGATAGAAGACGCCATCCGTGAGCTCGTATCTCTCGGTCGCTGTCTTCTTGGCGTCCAGCGCCTCCGTATCGGGATCGGAGGCTGGCTCGGCGAGAAAAAGGAAATGCAGCGTCTTCGGATCAGATACAGCCTCGGGGAACGGATTCGATTCGATCGCAGCAAGCAGGTCTTCGCGGCTGAGGAAGAGGATTCGCGGTCGAAATCCGTGTCGCTCCTCGATGCGTCGACCGATGCGATTGCCGAGGGACGCAGCGGTCTTGGCTGTCGAGTCGAAAACGACGTTCCCACTTTGGATGTACGTGCGTACGTTCACCAGGTTCAGTGATTCGAGATCACTCCTGAGCTTCGCCATCGGCAGGATGTTGTTGCCGCCAACATTGATGCCGCGAAAGAGCGCAATCCACGTTTGCATTGAGTTAGCGTTGGTCAAGTTGTGCTTCGTTGGCCAGGAACTCCGCTATGAGCGATTGGATGGTCTTTCGTTTTTTGCTGCCGCTCTTGTCGCGCATGTTAGTCGGACTGGGAGCCGCTCAGATCCCCGCGTACCACGACCACCCGCTCTGCAGGAGTCCGCGGTCGCCCATATCGTCGAAGTGGTCGGTGACGACGATCCGTCGCAGGAACTTCATGCTCTTGTAGCCCATCTGCTTCTCCACCCGGACGCGAACCGGCGCCCCATGGGGAACGGGCAGGTCGCCGCCGTTCATCCCGTAGGCCAGGATCGTCTGTGGGTGAAGGGCATCGAGCATGTCGATACCGTCCGCAAAGGCGTCGTAGGTGTAGAACTGGACGAAGCGAGCGCTGGGAAGGACTCCAGCAGCCTCCAGCACCGGACGCAACGGCACCCCGGTCCACTCGGCGATAGCGGACCAGCCTTCCTCGCACGTGTGCCTCGTGATCTGCGTGCGCGAGGGGAACTGCTTCAAGTCTTCGAGTGAGAACGCTCGCGGCCGTGCCACGCTGCCCTCGACCGTCAGGCGCCAGTCGGCGAAACCGCCGTGTCGCAGACGGTCGTAGATCGGCCCGCGTTCGGGGTCGAAAATGGAACGGCTAGGGTCACCCGGATTCGTCGTGCCGATGGCGGGCGACGAGGAGATGTCGGCATGGCTATATTCCCGGGCCATCGACATGCCGGGAAGTAGCAGGCGATGCGCCTTGTAGGTCAGCACGTCGCCCATCCGCAGCAGATTGCCGTAGGTGGGGGGCAGTTCGCCCCCCGAGCAGCCCGTAAGCACCAATCCGGCGGCCGAGCTGAGTCCGGTGAGGAGGGCGCGACGGCGGGTGATGAGAGTGTCGTCTTTCATGCTATTCCCCGATTGTCATGGCGCGAATCTGCCGGCGGAAGCCGGACAGGACGACCATCAGCACGTGGCCGACCAGAAAGAGAACGAGTGCGGCGAATAGGAAGAAGTGGATCGTGCGAGCAGACTGGAAACCCCCGAACATGCCGGACAGAAACGGGTAGGCGGCGGTAACGGCCGGCGACATCGCCAGCCCGGTGAGAACCATCAGCGGCATTCCCACCAAGACGACACCGAGATAGGCGCACTTCTGCAACAGGCCGTACTGCGGCCCGCCGGTAGCGGATCGGATCTGTCGACGCACATGGCGACCCAGGTCCTGCCACAACAGCCGCGGCGAGAGCTCGCCGGATCGGGGCACCAGGTGGCGCCTCATGTGGCCCGACACGATCCCGGCAAGAAGGTAGACGCCGCCTGTCGCCACCAGGAACCAGGCCGCGAGGAAATGCAGGCTACGCCCCCAGCTGTTCTGGTTGAGGATCGGGTACGTCCGCTCGGCGCTGATGGGCGCATCGGCACCTTCGAAGAATGGCCGGGCGTCAGCCCAGCCACCGTGCTGGTGGTTCCTGCTGATCGGCAGTTCGAGCAGCGCCGGCGTCAGGTCGTTTCCAACCTCGCCCCAATAGAGCCGCGGATGGGTCCTCAGAATGACGAACCCGGTGAACGCCAGCGTCACGAAGCTCGCAGCAATCACCCAGTGCGTAATCCTGACCCAGCGGGTGTGGCGGTCCGAAGGCAATGGCATCTCCGAAATAGGCGTCGGCGGTCGCTCCCTAGCCTACTCCCTCTCGAACCACTAGAGAGCGGCGGCAGGACTCCCATCGCGGACACCCCGCGGCTAGCCATCCGACGAATCGCCGTCCTAGCGAGACCGGCGTATCCGCGCGTCCAACCGCCGTGCCCACGCCAAGAACAGGCTCGACGTGATCGCTACCGCGCCCGAGACGGCATTGACCAGGATGTCGTCGATGTCGTAGAAGCGGCCGGGAAGGAGCGTCTGGAGCCCCTCATCGAGCCAGCCTAGCAGCGCGGTCGCCACCACTGCGAGAACAGCCGGCACCGGGACTAGACGGCCGTTCCGTCAACGCTCGGTGAGAGCCTGGTAGACGAGCATCGCCACCAGGCCGTATTCGAACAGGTGGGTGCGCTCCGGAATGGTCGTCCTGGCCGCCGCCATCAGACAGACGGCCGTCACTCCGAGCGCCGCGACGATCTCGTATCGGCCTGGCCGCGTCTTCGCCCATCGCACTGCGATTGCCACCCCCGCCAGGAGCAGGACGGCGGCGCTCGACAGCCCCAGCAGATTGTTCTCGCGGAGTGTCAGCGCCAACTCCCGCGCCAGCCCCATGGTCGAGTAGATCACCATCAGGACAGCGAAAGTGCAGAGCCAAAGGCGTCGCTCTCGATCGGAGCTGAATAGAGGCCCGGAGACAGCACTGTCGGTTCCGACACCGTCGGAGCCGGGCCCGACGAGGGGCCGGTCTCGGTCCGACCGTACGCGTGCCGTGATCCACGGCACGATCAGGAAGATGACGAAGAACCCCAGAAAGAAGAGTGCGGTTGCCCAACCGGGACCCTGTGGAGCTTGCGACTCCATGGCGCGAGTCTCCCGTCGCGACCGACAAAGTTGACGATGTCAACTTAGAGCGCGGTGCTGACGTTGTCAACATCCTCGGCGAGGGTTCGTCGTCAGCAGCAAGGGCTTGTGAGGCCTGTCCGTCCTAATTCCGAGCCCGCTCAGACTCCAGGATCAGAAGGCTCACCACAGGAGGAACACGAAACCTGACAGGGAGGATGCTCGTCCCAACACCGGTGCTCACGAAGAGATTGCGGGCCCCGTCAAGGACGTGTCCCGCCGCGTATCGCTGCCCGAACTCGGATGGGACGATTGGCCGTCCGAGTAGAGGAAGGCGCACCTGCCCTCCGTGAGTATGACCAGCGACAGTGAGCGCGACGCGTTCGGGTATGCTGGGAAAGATGTCCGGATTATGAGTAGCGGCGATCACCGGCGCTCCTTCGGGGACTCCAGAGAGAGCCTGATCCACATCGTGTGCAGCCTCCCAGTAATCGCCAATGCCTGCGACCCACAGCTGGCACGGAGTCCCGGCGAGTCGCGTCGCGAGATCCTCGAGGACAGTAATCCCTTCGGACTCGAGGGACGCTCGCACGCGAGGGGCATCAAACCACCAATCGTGATTCCCCAGAACCGCGAACACGCCGTAATGCGCCGACAGCCGGGACAGGATTCGGGCCGTCGTTTCGGGCGGCACGAAGCGGCCACCGATGACCCCCTCAATCACGAAGTCCCCGAGGAGGAGAACGAGATCCGGCTCCGCGTTTCGCGTCAACTCGACGACCCGCTCCAGGTTGGCGGGTCCGTTGAACGGGGATCCTACGTGGAGGTCGGCCAGGAGCGCGACGCGGAATCCGTCGCACGAGTCGGGCCAATTCGCAAGCGGAACTGAGTGTGTCTCGAGGCGGAGACTCGCGGGTTCCAGCCACAGCGCCCAGCACCCCAGCAGGCCAAGGAGTGTAACGACCAAACCAAACAGTGCTCGGGACTTCTTCATTCGCAACCGCGCGCGGTACCGAGCGCTACTCCACCTCGAGGCGCCTCTTCATATCAGTGTACGCAGCATTGACCTGACCCCCGAAAACGGATCCGGATGTAATCTCACGATCTGGGTCAAGAACGGGAGGTCAGAATGCCGAGTAAGAGGCACAGCGCCGAGCAGATCGTACGCAAGCTCCGGGAGGCTGAGGTGGAGCTGGCTCGAGGGGCGACGGTCAAGGATGCCTGCCGCAAGCTAGCAATCACCGAGCACACCTACTACCGGTGGCGGCGAGAGTACGGCGGACTGAAGCTCAACCAGGCCAGAAAGCTCAAGCAACTGGAGAAGGAGAATGCCCGGCTCAAGAGGCTGGTGGCGGAAAAGGAACTCGACCTGTCGATCCTGAAGGAAGTGGCGGAGGGAAACTTCTGAGCCCAGCTCGGCGGCGAGAGGCGGTGGCACATGTACGGGGGCGGCTGGGCGTCTCGGAGAGGCGGGCGTGTCGGGTACTGAAACAACCACGCACGACACACCGGTACGTGCCAAGAGAGCCGCAACAGGAGCAGATTTTGACGGAGCGGATCGTGGATTTAGCCCGACAGTACGGGCGCTACGGATATCGGAGGGTGACAGCGTTGCTGCGCATGGAGGGCTGGTCCGTGAACCACAAACGAGTGCAGCGTATCTGGCGGCGCGAAGGGCTGAAAGTACCGAGAAAACAGCCCAAACGAGCACGGCTGTGGCTGAGCGATGGCTCCTGCATCCGGCTGCGCCCACAGCACCGGGATCATGTCTGGGCGTATGACTTCCTGCACCACCGGACGCACGACGGTCGGGCTATGAGGCTGCTGACGATCGTCGATGAGTACACACGAGAAAGCCTGGCGATCCATGTAGCACGGAAGCTCAACTCTGAGGACGTGCTGGAGCAGCTCGGGAGGTTGTTCGTACACCGGGGCATACCTGAGCACATCCGGTCGGATAACGGACCAGAGTTCACCGCCGAGGCGGTTCGCGACTGGCTGGGCCGGTTGGGCGTGGGGACGCTGTTCATCGAGCCGGGCTCGCCGTGGGAGAACGGTTACGTGGAGAGCTTCAACGGCAAGCTACGCGACGAGCTGCTGGATGGAGAGATCTTCTACACGCTCAAGGAGGCAAAGGTTCTGATCGAGAGATGGCGTCAGCACTACAACCGCATGCGACCGCACAGCTCGCTGAGCTATCGGCCGCCCGCACCCGAAGCGACGTTGTTGAAGCCGGCTGCGCTCCGCTTCGCCGGCCTCAACAACCTCTTGTCAGCACCGAGTTACTGAGATAAGACATGGTACTAACCGCGGGGTCAGGTCAACGAGTCCCTCGTCCAGAAACAGTCGCTCGGCAGTGATCGGGCTGTTCTCGAACCGAACACGATGACCCTTGTACTCGATCTCCCACCGCTGCCTGATTCCCGCCGTCACTACAAGCAGGACGAGTGACGAGCCCAGGATCGCGATCGGGACGGCCCTTGGGAGCTCCGCCGCTGGATCGAGAAGCATGGTGATCGCCAACCCGACCAAGACGCCGCAGCCCACCATCATCGCTTGTTGCAGGAGACGCGTCTTCCGGTCTGTGATGTCGAGTAGCTTCTTCAATCGAGCCTCGTGATCAAACGCGGATCGTAGGCACTTCGCCAACGTGCATAGGCTGCCTAACGTGTTGGTGTTCGGGCACCGCCGCTACTGAGCGCGTGGTGTCCGCGACAGCCATAGCGTGCTCAGCCCGATCACCAGACAGAGAGGTGTGTACAACCAAGTGTCCCAGAACGCGAATCTCGTGTCGGTGACCGACCTGAAGAAACCAAAGAATCGAAACTCGCCGATTGCGCGCAAGACGAACACGCCACCGAGCGTTAGGCAGGCCAACGTGGACAACCCAGACGGTATAGAGCGCAGGATGACGTCCCCGCGGACTAGTACAACGAGTGCCGCCAGAACCAGGGCGACGGCAACAGCCAGCCAGGAAAGGCCTGCTGGGTAGTGCGTTGGCTCCCCTGCAACAGAAGGAATCACCGCAAGCGACTGCCAGAGTCCGAAGATCCCGATGACGTGAAAGGCGCTCAAGAAAGCGAACACCGTGGCGAGTGCCATCGCAACGGTGCCCTTCGACCCTCGAGCCATGCTGGATCTCCTGCCGCAGGTGAAGAGGCCATTCCGCCCAACGGACTAACGATTCTGCTGCGAGCATAGTAGGTGCGCGCGCGCCAAGCGCACGAAAGGAGGTCGGGTCCGTCAGCAGCAATCGCTTGTGAGGCGGCGGGCCCCGCAGAGCACTTACCTGGCAACGAAGAGCCGAGCTCAGTGCAACCAGCTCAACACCCGGAGTGAGCCATGGAGAACGTCCCGGTATTGGAGTGGATCGGCCTGATCGCGGCAATCGCCGGCTTGGTGTTCGTCGGGCTCGAGATCCGCCAAAACAACCGGCTTGCTCAAGCTGCGGCCTACCAGGAGATCGGGTTCGCCACGGCCCAGAACTGGCACACCGTGTCACAAGACCCGGAATTCAGATGCGAAATCGCAAAGCTGAGCGACCCCTCAGGTGAGCGAAAGGGCCGCTATCGCCATAGGCAAACCTCGAAGCTGCCGATTGGTTCGGTACCTACGGGTCCGGAGTGCCAGGATCTTGTTCAATCGATGCTTGGTGATCTTCCAACACCTTGTACAAAGGAAAATCTACCCAGGTGTCGTTGAGATAGTTGAGTTCGGGTACCTCTTCTTTCGGATCTACTAGCAGATTGTAGATTGTCGGATAAGCCATGTTTCTGATCGCATAACTATCTGGATCGATTTCCTTGAGAAGCAACTTCCAATTGCGCCATTTCACACCGAATAGCTCGTTGCCAATGTAGATGATGACGGACTCTCGAGCTGAGTTCTTCGTCTTTCCCATCAGGAAATCGGATTGGTCAACACCATCCATTATTCGATCTTCCGGAACATCGGCTCCTACGAAACTAGCCAGCGTGGGAAACAAATCTATCTGATGGACAATTTCGTTTGATACTTGTTTTGTGGGGATTTTCCCAGGCCAGCGGATCAGAAAAGGAACGCGCAACGATCCTTCATAGGGAGAAAACATGCTCCCTCGCCAAGGGCCGGTGAATCCAAACGATCTCGGCACGCCTTCGCGGCCATTGTCTGATGTAAAGACAAATATGGTGTTTTCTCTCAGTCCTAGCTTGTCGATCGTATCCAGGAGCTCACCTACGTAGGCATCCGTCTGTGCCAGAACGTCAGCAAAGCTCCCGTTTCCAGTCTTGCCGTTGTAGTCAGGATGAGGGTCGACCGGTTCATGGGTTTGCGTATAGGGGAGATAGGCGAAAAATGGCTGCTTGGCCTCGGCCTTGCGTTTGATGAAATCGATCGCCTGGTCGGTGATTTCGCGATCCATCGTCGTGCGCTTGGCGCGGTCAAATACGTCCAGTTCCTTGGGCTTTTGACCTCGCGCCGCCGACATGACGTGGGTGAACACGGCACTTGGGTGGCTGCCAGGCGTGAAGCTATTGCTATCCGGTCAGAAGGCTCGATCTGACGATCTGGGGATTCCGATCCATTCATCGAAACCCTGGTCCGTGGGGTAACGTCCCTCCGTGTCTCCCAAATGCCATTTTCCGAAGATGCCTGTCGCGTAACCGGCATCCGACAGCATCTCAGCCAACGTGATCTCCCACCTGGTAATCCCGTACCAAACACCCCGAGGCGGACCGTCTTGCCGCTGTCGAGTACGAATCCCATAACGCCCCGTCATCAACGCAGAGCGCGACGGTGTGCACTCTGCTTCGACATTGAAGTTAGTTAGCTGGACTCCTGCTGCAGCAATGCCGTCAATGTTGGGCGTCGCGGCCCCGCGCAAGACTGGAGTTGACCCGGTTTCGTGGACACCTTATGGCTAAGGCCAAAGGAGTCTGCGATGGGAAGAACACGACTACCGTATCCGCCTGAGTTTCGCCGGCAGATCGTCGAGCTAGCGCGGGCAGGACGCAGCGTGCAGGAGCTCGCCGAGGAGTTCGAGCCCTCGTACTGGACGATCCGTACATGGATCAAGCAGGCGGATCGAGATGACGGGCTTAGCGCGGCTGGCCTGAGTAGCCAGGACAAGGAAGAACTACGGCGGCTACGCCGGGAAAACCGCCAGTTGAAGACGGAGCGGGAGATCCTGGCAAAAGCCGCGGCCTGGTTCGCTCGGGAGACCGGCTCAGTTCCCAAGAAGTCTTCGGGTTCGTGAGAGCTCACCAGGCCTGCTATCCGATCGCCACGATGTGCCGAGTGCTGGAGGTCTCCACCAGCGGCTACTACGCGTGGCGACAACGCCCTAGCAGTATGCGAGCATGACAGGATGCGCAGCTGCGTGAGCAGATCGAGACGATCCATCGACAAAGCCGTGCAACCTATGGCGTGCCTCGGGTACACGCGGAGCTGGCCGCCGACGGCGTTCGGGTGGGGCGCAAGCGTGTGGCTCGGCTGATGAGCCAAGCGGGGCTGGAGGGTGTCAGCCGCCGCCGTCGGCTCCGCACGACGCGCCGCGGCACTGACGCGCAGCCAGTGCCCGATCTGGTGAAGCGTGACTTCGCGGTCGGTGCACCCGATCGCTTGTGGGTTGCCGACATCACGTACGTCTCTACGTGGTCGGGGTTCTTGTACCTGGCGGTGGTGATGGATGCCTTCAGCCGGCGGGTGGTGGGCTGGTCGATGGCCAACCACCTGCGTACCGAACTGGTGCTTGAGGCGCTCAACATGGCGATCTGGCAACGGCGACCTGAGAGCGTGATCCACCACTCTGATCAGGGCACGCAGTACACCTCGATCGCCTTCGGCCACCGCTGCAAGCAGCTCGGTGTACGTCCCTCGACCGGATCAGCTCGCGACTGCTACGACAACGCCATGGCCGAGAGCTTCTTCGCGACGCTAGAGACGGAGCTGCTATGGCGGCAGAGCTTCAAGAGCCAGGTCGAAGCCCGCATGGCCGTGTTCGAGTTCATCGAGGGGTTCTACAACCCACGACGGCGCCACTCGGCGCTCGGAAACCAATCCCCAATCGCCTACGAGAGGAGCTACTCCGAGACCCCGTCACCGACTGTGGAAACTGCCGTGGCCATGCAGATCGCGCCACGATCCGCACCGCCACTTGGAAGCCGCTCTGCGGCTCCCACAAGTTCCCACAGCACTCCGACTACGGCCTCAAATCCAAGCGTTCAACTGTCCACCGAAACGGGGTAACTCCACCAGCGTTCAGAACGTGGGTGTAGATCATCATCGTCTTGAGATGACGGTGTCCGAGCAGTTCCTGGACGGTGCGGATGTCGTACCCAGCCTGCAGCAGATGCGTGGCGAACGAATGGCGGAGGGTATGGCAGCTGGTCTTCTTGGCGATTCCGGATCCGACGACGTCCTTGCGCATCGCTCGCTGGATCACCGATTCGCGCAGGTGGTGACGGCGACGCTGTCCGGTAACGCGGTCGGTGTAGGTTCGCGTTGCGGCGAAGATCCCCTGCCATTTCCATTCTCGACTCGCGCCAGGCATCTTGGCGGAAGGGTGCCCCGGCAGCTCGACGTGTCCGCGGCCGTGGGCGAGGTCTTCCTCGTGGAGCTCCTTCCGAATCGCCAGATGCACCCGCAGCCGTCTCACCGCGGTCGCGGCCAAGACGGTTCGCCGGTCGCGCTTGCTCTTGCCGTCGTGGATCACGATCTGTTGAGTCGCCAGATCAACGTCCTTGATACGTAGACGCAGCGTCTCCAGCAAGCGGAGACCAGATCCGTACAGCAGCATGGCCACCAGGCGGGATCGGTCGTCGAGCCTCGCCAACACGCCGCGCACCTCTTCGCCCGTTAGGATTCGTCCGTGCTGGGCGTCTCGACCGCCCCCGCGTCCTCGAGCTCGGCGTCATCCGGCAGCCTTCGGCCGGCCGTGCCGTACGGTCAAGATAAGCACTCGTTCGACCTCGACACGGTAGACGATGCGGTATTCCCCATGCAGGAGCTCTCGCACGTCTTCGCGGGCCAGCTCCGGTAGCACGCTGCCGCTGTTGGGGAACGCCTCCAACCGAGCGACCACATCGAACACGCTCTCGGTCCAGCGTGCCGCGGCGTCGGGATTGTCCAGCGCGATGAAGTCTGCCGCCTCGCCCACTCTCTCCACGGCGAGCGGCGACCAGACGACCGCGGTCACGAATCGAGGCGATCCAGAACCTGGGCACGCGCGTCGTCGTGCGCGATGCCGTCACCCGCTGCTATCTGCTGCTCCGCCTGATGGATGTCGCGCAGCAGCTCGATTTCCTCGAGCATGCGCTCGTATTGACCTACGTCCAGCACGACGGCGGTGCTATGTCCGCGCTGGGTCAACACGAGCGATCGCTGGGATTCGCGGACGCGGCGCAACATCGCGGCAGCATTGGCGCGGAACTCGGAAAGCGGCTGGATGTCTTCGCGCAGGTTGATCCGTCTCAAGAAGACCTCCTGATAGTACGTCTGACGATATCATAGAACGTACGTTCAGCAGGCGCAGGCCAGCTCCCTCGAATCGCCCCAGGTCGAGTCGAGGCGCTCAGCCGCTGTACGACAGCGACAGCACGAGACGAAGGCCCGCGTCGATTTCTGCTAGAGCAGCGTTGGACAGCTTGCCCACGCGCTCGGTCAAGAACCGTCGATCGACGGTCAGGATCTGGGACACGTTGACCACGGACGGCTTCGCGAGCCTCACCTGACGAGCCGTCAGGCGGACATTGCCCGGAGCGTCGCTCAGACTGAGGTTCGAGGTGATCGCCGCGACGACCACTGTGCGGATGCTGCTTCGGTTGTACGCGTCCGACTGTACGACGAGGACGGGACGCCGATAGCCGGGACCGGAGCCGCGGGGAGCTCCCAGGGTCGCCCACCAGATCTCGCCCCGGAGGATCACCACTCTTCATCTGGAAGGCTTACGCGCTGCAGCTCGGCAAGGACGGGATCCAGTGTCGACCCGTCGGGACGGTCGGCGTAAACCGCGTCGAGTGCCTCGGTGACGGACCGGACATCGTGCTCGTCCAGGAACTCGCGCAACGCACTCCTGTACAGCTCACTGCGGCTCATGCCCAGGCGCTCCGCCGCCTGCTCGGCGGCGGCAAACAGCTCATCGGGGATGGAGATCGCCGTTTTCATACACGTGAGTATAACTTTAGTTATACCCACGATCCAGGTCTTCTGATCTACGCCGCGCGTGGTGCGCTAGTCCCTCCTCCCCCGCCGTCTCCGTCATCTCCGCCCTTGCCCGCTGCATCTGCTTCGGCAGCGCATCCTCCGTCATGTACCTCTCGAACCACTTCCTCAAATACATCTGCGTACGCAAGAAGTTCGACGGCTTCGATGAGGTGCCGTGCCACTCGTCGTTGAACCGGATCATCGCAGTGGGCACGCGCAGCACCTTGAGTGCGGCGTAGAACTCCTCGGTCTGCGCGATGGGGGTGCGCAGGTCGTTGACGCCGGTCATGAGCATGGTCGGGGTGGTGACGTTGCCGACGTACATGAGGGGTGAGCGGCGCAGGTGCTCGCTGGGGTCGTCCCAGGGAAGCTCGTCGAAGTTGCGGTACCAGCCGATGCCGTCGGTGGTGCCGACGAAAGACAGCCAGTTGATGACCGGGCAGTTGGACGAGGCGGCGGCAAAGCGGTCGGTGTGACCCACGACCCAGGCAGTGAGCACGCCGCCGCCGGAGCAGCCGTAGACGTACATGTTGCGCTCGTCGATGGAGCCCTCGGCAATGACGGTGTCGACGCCGGACATGAGGTCGTCGAAGTCCTTGTCGGGGTAGGCGCGGTTGATAGCGTTGCCGAAATCGGTGCCGTAACCGGAGGAGCCGCGCGGGTTGGTGTAGACGACGACGTAGCCGTTGGCGGCGTGGTTCTGCCAGCCGAAGTTGAAGCCGACGTTGTACATGCCGTGCGGGCCGCCATGGATGGCGAGCACGAGCGGGTAGCTACGCGTCGGGTCGAAGTCGGGCGGCTTGATGACCCAGCCCTGGATGTCGAGATCGCCGGTGGACTTGTAGTTGATCTCCTCCACGTCGCCTAGCTGGATGCCGGCCAGCAGGTTCTCGTTGACGTTGGTGAGGCGGTGCATGTCGCCGGGATTGTCGACGTCGAAGGCGTAGACGTCGCCGGGCTCGTGGAAGCTGCTCATGGTGGCCACGGCCACGCCGGTGTCGCTGATGTTCGACACCGACAGCATCTGGTTGCCGTCGGTCACCTTCACCGGTGGCTCGGAAGCGTCGGCGGGGGCGAAGTAGAGGTTGCGGGTGCCGTGGTCGTTGGCGGTGAAGTGGACGCCGGAGGAGTCGGCGCGCCACCGCAGGTTAGACGGCGATCGATCGAGCTCCGGCGTGACAGTGCGCACCGTGGAGCCGTCGGAGCGCATGACGTAGAGCTGCCGCTCGATGTACGTCTGGTCGACGTGGTCATTGCCGATGAACGCGATCATGCTGCCGTCGGGCGACACCACCGGGCCAGAGTCGGGCCCCTTCCGATCGGTGAGCTGGATGGTCATGCCGGTGGCCACGTCGAGGGCGTAGATCTCGCTCTCGCGCCAGTGGTACTCGGCGTCCGGCAGGAGCAGACCGGAGAAGTACATGGTCTCGCCATCGGGCGCCCACATCGGCGAGCCGTGATCGTAGTCGCCACGCGTTACCTGGCGCACCGGGCCGCCATCAGCCGGCACCACGAAGATGTGCTCGTAGCCGGGGTCGATGAAGCCGCGCCGGTCGCGCTTGTAGTTGGCGCGCTCGACGATGCGCGGCGTCTTGGTCCACTCGGCGCCCTCGGGACGACCCGGCAGGCTGATGCCCCAGTTGCTGTCGGCGTCCACACGGGTGCGGAAGGCGATGCGGCTGCCGTCGGGTGACCAGGAGATATCGCGCGGCGGCTCGGTGGCGTGGGTGATCTGGCTGGCGGCGCCCTCGGCGTCCATCCAGCGTACCCAGATCTGGTTGCCGCGCGGCTCGCCCTCGGCGAGATAGGCGATGCGCGAGCCGTCGGGCGACCAGATCGCCGAGCCACCTTCCACCAGCTTGCGCTTGCGCGAGCCGTCGGCGTTCATCAGCCACAGCTCGGACTCGCGGCCATCGTTCACCGCGTCCATCCAGCCGCGGGTATAAACAACGTGCTGGCCGTCGGGCGAGATCTGCGGA
Source organism: Acidobacteriota bacterium (assembly GCA_965248695.1). Classification (GTDB taxonomy): domain Bacteria; phylum Acidobacteriota; class UBA890; order UBA890; family WLXD01; genus DASCOT01. Next base: position 477,831 of record CBDFKD010000002.1, read on the forward strand.
CCGCCGACCGACTGCATCTGTAGATACGTGTCGAGCGTCAGCTTGCTCGGGACAACTTCTTGGGCGGCCGCGATGCCGGCGAAGGCGGCAGCAACGGCCGCGAGAGACAGAGATATGGAGGTGGTTCGATTGCGCATGGCGTTCCTCACGAGCGGAAAGACTGGGCGATCACGCTGAAGACGGTTACTCCTGGAAACGGAAGTAGCACGTCCGAGCGAGCGTTTCCACTGAATCGACCGGCCGTTTCTCACGCGTGGCCGTCTCAACCGGCTGCCATGAAGCTGCCTGCGGGGGACCACGCCAAAGTCAGCGATGCGAAGATCCTGGACTATCTGCTCTCTGATACTCACCCCGACGGTGGGTCCAAGGCTAGATTCTTCCGACAGCTCGGCTATGAGCGTGCCTCCTGGCAGCAACTCAGGGACGATCTGACGGGTTCCCTGTCCGAGGCGAGCGTCGTTGCGCTAGAGCCCGACGAGCATGGCCAGAAGTACGTGGCACGCGCGATACTGAAGGGGCCGAATGGCGCGTCGGCCAGGATACGCTCAATTTGGATCGTAGAACCGGAGCAAACCATACCTCGCCTCGTGACCGCCTATCCCGGAGAAGAGACTTGAGCTACACATTGCTGGACCCCGTAGTGCTCGCTCGGGACCTGCCGGAACACGGTCTACGGAAGGGCGATCTCGGCACGGTCGTGGAACTCTACGAGTCGAACGGCATGGAAATCGAGTTCGTCACGCCCTCGGGCAGAACTCAAGCGTTGTTGACACTCCGGCCTACGGACGTCCGCCCGGTGACCGAAGCCGACCTACTTGCGGTGCGCCAGGAGTAACCCTCGACACTCCTCTGAGCATGCCCCGGCAGGGCGTGGTTCTTGTCTAGTGCAACGGCAGTGACGAGACGGAGGCTCGATTCCCACGCGGTCGATGATTTACACCCCGCCGCCTCGATGGCGGTGGTAGTTGCCAGCCACGCGGGTTCAGGCGTTTAACCGGGTTGACAGCACCCAGCGACTGAGGACCACTAGCCAGACTACCGACCCCGCGTAGCCGCCCTGCCGCCAACACCCTGGAGTCCCCGATGCGCCGTCCAAGAGTTCCCGCTTTCGGATTCTGTGCCACGTTGCTGGCGGCCATTGTTTCGCTGGCCAGCCCTTCGCACGCTACCCTGGCAGGCTCCCAGTCAGAGACCAAGCGCTACCTCTATCTGAGCACCCCCGACGGCGCTCAGCGCGTCGGGCGCGCCGACGGTGCCGGCATCCTGATCTACGACATCGACGACGGCCACAAGTTAGTGCGGCGCATCGACATCCCGGTCTTCGAGGAAGGTCTGCGTGGCTTCGCCGTTAACCTGATCAACCACGCGGCGTACTACTCCACCACGCACCGGCGCGTCGGCGCTTTCGATCTGGAGAGCGAGGAGATCCTCTGGGAGCACGCCTATCCGAACGGGGCCGACCGCTCGTCGATCACGATGGACGGCAGCAAGATCTACGTGCCGACGGGGTGGTGGTACGTCGGCCCCGACAGCGGGATGCTTGTGCTCGACGCGCGCGACGGCAAGATGGTCAACCGGATCTCCGACACTCCGCGGGCGCACAACAGTGTCGTCAGCCTCGATGGACGGCGACTGTATCTCGGCAGCGAGACCACGCTGAGCGTCTACGACACGGCCGACGACAGCCGGTTGATGCAGATCAAAGACGTCGGCGAGGCGGCGATCTTCCCGTTCACGATTAACTCGGCTCAGACGATTGCCTACGTCTGCCTGTTCGATCACATCGGCTTCGACGTGGTCGATCTCACGACGGGAAAGAAGATCCACACGGTCTTCACCAACGACGGGACCATCCTTCATCGCACCCACGGCGTCGCGCTGACGCCCGACGAGACCGAGCTTTGGATCAGCGACCAGGAGGGCAACAAGCTCTTCTACTATGACGCCACCGTGATGCCGCCGGTGCAGAAGGGTGAGCTCGAGCTCACCCAGGGCGGCCACGGCTGGGTCACCTTCAGCCTCGACGGAAAGTACGCCTGGACCCACACGCCGGACGTGTTCGACGTCGACACCAAGAAGAAGGTCGCCACCCTGCGCGACGAGAACGGCAAGCCGGTCAGCGGCTCGAAGTTCTTCGAGGTTCACTTCCGCGACGGCAGGGTTGTGACGGTGAGCAACGAGTTCGGCCTCGGCCGCAAGTAAGATCCGACGAACCGAAAACGCGAGTTCCGAAACCGCCTCGTCGGGACCACCATGAACCCGGAGTCGAACATGCGTTCTCCCAGACTCTTCGCCGCGTTGGTGTCCGCAGCCCTGGCGCTGGTGTCTGTTTCCGCCGCGGGAGCCGCACCGCAGGCCGACGACACCAACACAATCGTCGATCCGGCTCTCTACCAATCGCTGCGCTTCCGCTTTCTCGGCCCCTACCGCGGTGGGCGCTCCGGCGCCGTCATGGGCGTTACCGACGAGCCGCACACCTTCTATCTCGGAGCCTCCGGCGGCCTGTACAAGACCACTAACGCCGGCGAGACCTGGAACAACATCTCCGACGACGACTTCGAGGTGAGCACCATCGGTGCGATCGCGGTGGCGCCGTCGGACTCCAACGTCGTCTACGTGGGCACCGGTCAGAAGACGATCCGCAGCAACGTCTCGATCGGCAAGGGGATGTACCGCTCCACGGACGCCGGGCGCAACTGGACGCACATCGGTCTGCGCGACGCCGGGCAGATCGGACGCATCCGCGTACATCCGACCGATCCCGATCTGGTCTACGTGGCCGTCATCGGCAACCCGTTCGGGCGCAGCGAGACGCGCGGCGTGTTCCGCTCGCGCGACGGCGGCGACAACTGGGACAAGATCCTCTACTTCGACGACGACACCGGCTCCAGCGAGCTGGAGCTCGACCAGAACAACCCGCGCAACCTGTACGCCACGGCGTGGACGGTGGAGCGCAAGCCCTGGACGATCATCTCGGGCGGCGACGACGACGGCATCTACAAGAGCACCAACGGCGGCGACACGTGGAAACGACTCGAGGGCGGGCTACCCGAGACCACGATGGGCAAGATCGGGCTGACGCTGTCGCAGTCGAACCCGGACAAGCTGTACGCGCTGGTGGAGGCGGAGCCTGAGGTGGCCGGGTTGTACATCTCCGATGACGCCGGCGAGAGCTGGCGGCTTCAGGAGACCAACGTCGGCCGCAACCTCTACGAGCGCTCCTGGTACTACACCCACATCTTCGTCGATCCGCAGAACGAGAACCTCGTCTATGCGCTCGCCGTGGGCCTGTTCAAGTCCACCGACGGTGGGCGCACGTGGGAGCGCCGCAGTGCCCCGCACGGCGACTATCACGATCTCTGGATCAACCCGAGCGACTCCGACATTCTGGCCATCAGCGACGATGGGGGCGTGCAGGTAACCCTGGATCAGATGGAAACCTGGACCACCTATCTGAACCAGCCGACAGCGGAGATCTACAACATCTTCGTCGACAACCTGTTCCCGTATCACGTGTACGGCTCGCAGCAGGACAACAGCACGATCCGGCTGCCGAGCCGATTCCTGGGCGCGCTGACGCCCTACGGCTACTGGCGTAGCGTCGGCGGCTGCGAGTCGTCGCACATCGGCTTCGACCCCAACAACCCGGTGGAGATCTACGCCGGCTGCTACTCGGGCGAGATCAGCCGGGTGAATCTGGAGACCGGCGATCGTCAGGCGATCATGGTCTACCCGCAGTGGGAGTTCGGGCTGCCGGCTTCGGATCTGAAGTTCCGTTTCAACTGGAACGCTCCCATCCGCATGTCGCCCTACGATCAGTCGATCGTCTACCACACCGCCCAGAGTGTGGTGCGAACGCGTGATGGTGGCCACAGCTGGGAGGTGATCAGCCCCGACCTGACGACCGACGATCCCGAGACGCAGCAGCATTCCGGTGCGCCGATCACGCATGAGAACACCGGCGGCGAGATCTTCAACACGATCTTCGCGTTCGAGGAATCGTGGTACGAGGAGAACCTGCTGTGGGTCGGCACCGACGACGGCAAGGTCTGGGTGTCGCGCGATGCCGGCGGCGACTGGACCGACATCACTCCACCCGGCATGCCGCCGCGCGGCACGGTGAACAACATCGAGCTATCGGCCCACAATCCGGGACGGATCCTGGTGCCGGTGAAGCGTTACATGCTCGACGACTGGGAACCGTATGTCTTCGCCACCAGCGACTACGGCGCCAGCTGGATGCGGCTCACGACCGGTACCAATGGCATCCCGGCCGACACGCCCGTACGAATCGTCCGCGAGGACCCCGACGTGCCCGGGCTGCTGTACGCCGGCACCGAGTTCGGCCTCTACGTGTCGTTCGATGACGGCGCCCACTGGCAGAAGATGCAGCTCAACCTGCCGCCGATCCCGATCACAGACATGCGGGTGCACCAAGGCGATCTGGTCATCTCGACACAGGGTCGCGGCATCTACATCCTCGACGACGTCACGCCGCTGCACCGGGCCCGCGAGGCCCACGCGGCGCTTGCCGAAAGTTCTTCGCCGGCCTACCTGTTCGCGCCGCGCGACACGGTGACGGCGTTCGGCGGCGGCCGATCGGGGCCAGAGGGGCGCGGCGGCGAGGGCCCGCCGGCCGGAGTGCAGATCTTCTACGCGCTACCGGGCGCTAGGGGCGACGACACCGAAACGGACGGCGACCCGCTAACGCTAGAGATCTTCGGCTCAAACGGCGATCTCGTACGCACTTTCTACAGCGACCGTGATCCGGATCCGAATCCCCGCGACATCGGCTTCGCCGGGCGCGGCGAGATTCGGCTCGCCGCCACGGCCGGGATGAACCGCTTCGTGTGGAACACCCGCTACGCGCCGACCGACCGACCCGACGGCATGGTGCTCTACGGGCTCACGCATGGTCCGCGCACCGTCCCCGGTGAACACCGCGTACGGCTGTCGGTGGGTGACTGGAGTCAGGAGGCGACCTTCCGGATCGTCGCCGACCCGCGCATGGACACTCCGCAGGCGCATCACGACGAGCGCCTGGAAATGGAGCTCCGCCTGCGTGACGACCTGCAAAGCGTCTTCGACGCTCTCCGCACCCTCTGGTCGGTGCGCGAGCAGATTGCCGATCGACTCGACGTCATGCGCGCCGCCGACATCGACGTGACCGACATCGAGGCCGCCGCAGAACCGATCCGGGCCCGGCTCGAGGAGGTCGAGTTACTGCTGTGGAACCCGCAGATCGAGGGCTTCAACGATACCCAGAGCTTCCTTCCCGGCTATGACAACAAGCTCGCCTACCTCTACTCGAAGATCGACCGCTCCGACCATCGTCCGACCACCGGTCAGCGCCAGCGGTATGAGGAGTTACACGCCGAGATCGAGGAGGTGCTCGCAGGTCTGGACGCGCTGTACCGCTCCGATGTCGCCGACCTGGACCGCATGATGCGCGACGCCGGGGCGATGCCGGTCCAGGTATCCGTGCAGTAGCGTTGTCGTCACGCGGGGGCTCGTCGCATCCCGGCAGAACTTCGCGCCGACCGTGCTACTTTAGACGGTGCAAGACCTCGCTGAACCATGAGGGATGGTGCGCCCAACCATGAAGACAGGTGCCGCACGTGCTGCGGTCGTCACGATCTGGCTTGCGGCTGGATGTCAGCCTGCCTGGATTGGTGCGGGCAGCTTGCCAGCGACAAACGTGCTCTCGGCCGCGAACACGCTAGCGGTCACGCGCTGGGCCGCCGGGACGCCCCCTACTGGCCCGTCGGAGCTGAACCCGGTCATCGTGCAGTACTGCGTCCGGTGTCACAACGACCAGATGCTGCGGGGCAATCTGTCGCTCGAGACGTTCGACGCCGCCACGGCCCACGAGCGCGCGGCAACGGCCGAGAAGATGATCGTCAAACTGCGCGCCGGGATGATGCCGCCACCGGGCGCGCGACGGCCTGCGGCGGATACGCTCCTGACCTTGGTGGAGACGCTCGAGACCGTGGTCGACACGGCCGCCGCGGTCGACCCGAATCCCGGCGCGCGTAGATTCCAGCGGCTCAATCGCGCCGAGTACGAACGCGTGATTTACGATCTGCTGGCGCTGGAGGTCGACGCCAGCCGGTGGCTTCCAGCCGATACCTACCTTGGCAACTTCGACAACATGGCGGACGCGCAAGGGTTGTCGGCGACGCTGTGGGAGGGGTTCCTGCGGGCCGCAACGGATATCAGCCGCCTGGCCGTCGGTAACCCCGCAGCGCTCTCCGCCAGCACGAAATACACCAACCCGATCGAGGTGTCGCAACACGCCTGGGACCACCTCGAAGGCGCGCCCTACGGGACGCGCGGCGGGATGGTGGTCACCCACGACTTCCCCGCCGATGGGGAGTACGTCATCTCCCTCGACACCCTGTTCGGCAACGGCACCGGATTCGAGGACATCGACATCTCGATCGATGGCGGGGGCGTGGCGCTTCTCGCGCTGCCGCACGGCGGGCCTTCAAGGATTCCTTTGCGTACGGAGCCCGTCTTCGTTCGCGCCGGCCAGCGCCGCATCTCGGCCGCGTTCGTTCGCAAGATCGAAGGCCCGTACGAGGATCGCCTGAGCCCGCATGCGTGGTCGTTCGTCGGTGGCGAAGACTCGGTGGCCTGGGCGAACTACGGGATCACGGCGCTACCGCACCTCAGCAACCTCATGCTCACCGGGCCTGAACGCCCCAGCGGGCTCTCGGAAACGGCCAGCCGCGAGAAGATCTTCAGCTGCCGTCCGGCGGCCGCACACGAAGAGCGCCCGTGTGCGGCAGCAATCGTCTCGCGTCTCGTCCTGGAGGCATACCGCCGGCCGGTCACGGCAGACGACCTCGCCGGGCCAATGTCGTTCTACGACCGCGCCGCGGCGGAGGACGGGTTCGAGGTCGGTGTCCGAACCGCGCTACAGGCGATCCTCGCGAGCCCGCTGTTCATTTTCCGTCTCGAGCGACCGCCCGCCGGCGTGGCGGCGGGCGAGAGCTATCGTTTGAGCGACCTCGATCTAGCCTCGCGTCTGTCGTTCTTCCTCTGGGCAAGCAGCCCGGACCACGAGCTGCTCGAGCTGGCGGCAGACGGAAGGCTGTCGGACGCGGGCGTGCTGGAGCAGCAGGTCGAGCGCATGCTGAAGGATCCGCGGTCGAATGCGCTCGCCACGCGGTTCGCGTCGCAGTGGCTGCGTCTACAGGACACCGAGGACAACCAGCCGGAGCCCTACCTGTATCCCGATTTCACCGGCCAGTTGCGTCATGACCTGGTACGGGAGACGCAGCTCCTCTTCGATCACCTCGTGCGCGAGGATCGCAGCCTTCTGGAGCTGCTCACGGCGGACTACACCTTCCTCAACGCTCGACTGGCGCGTCACTACCGGATTCCCGGGGTAACGGGCGACGAGTTCCGTCGGGTGAGCTATCGCGACGACAGCCGACGCGGCGTTCTGGGTCACGGCAGCATCCTCCTGCTAACTTCGATGTCGGCGCGCACGTCTCCGGTATTGCGCGGCAAGTGGGTGATGGAAGTTCTGATGGGTACGCCTCCTCCTCCCCCGCCGCCCGACATCCCGGCCTTCGAGGAAACCAAGAGCGCCGTCCAGGGCCGGCGGCTGACGACCCGCGAGCGGCTGGAGATCCACCGCGCCAACCCCACCTGCAACTCCTGCCACCGGTTCATGGACCCGATCGGTCTGGCGCTCGACAACTATGACGTGACGGGCCGCCTGCGAACGCGTGAGAACGGCGTGCCGCTGGACACTCAGGGCACGTACTACGACGGCACCGACGTGAGCACCCCGAGCGAGCTGCTGGACGTGCTCATGAAGCGTCCGATCCCGCTGGTGCGGAACTTCGCGGCGAACATGCTCGCCTATGCCATGGGTCGACGCGCGGAGTACTACGATCAACCGGCGATCCGGGCCCTCGTCCGTGACGCGGAAGCGAACGACTACAGGATGTCGTCGTTCATTGTCGGAATCGTGAAGAGCGTTCCGTTCCGCATGATGCGATCTGAAGCCGTAGTCGACCAACACTAGAGCCAGCCAGGACAAGAAAGCCATGGAGTTCATCACCGGGAAGCACCTCTCGCGTCGCTCGTTCATCCGTGGCACGGGTGTGAGCGTGGCGCTGCCGTTCCTCGACGCGATGGTGCCGGCCGGGCGGGTCTGGCGGGGCGGCGCCCGCGCGCCGGGCTTCACGCGTCTGGTGTGCATCGAGGAGTCGATGGGCGCGGCCGGCTGTAGTGACTGGGGCGCTGCCCGGCACCTGTTCGCGCCGGCCCAGGTCGGGCGTGACTTCGAGTTCGTGACGGAAAGCCAGCTGCTACCGCTGGCGGACTTCCGTGACTACATGACGATCATCAGCAACACCGACTGCCGGCCGGCCGAGGCGTTCCGGGCGGAGGAGATCGGCGGCGATCACGAGCGCTCCACGTCGGTCTTCCTGACCCAGGCCCACCCCAGGCAAACGCAGAGCTCGGACATTTTTCTCGGCACCTCGCTCGACCAGCTGCACGCGCAGCGGTTTGGGCGTGATACGGCGCTCGCGTCGCTCGAGCTCTGCATCGAGGGCATCGACCGTGGCGGCGGCTGCGCCTACAACTACCACTGCGCCTACACCGACTCGGTGTCGTGGGCTTCGCCCACCCAGCCGCTGCCGGCCATTCGAGAGCCTCGTGTGGTGTTCGAGCGGCTGTTCGGCACCGGCGACACCCCGGAGGACCGCGCCGCTCGCCGCCGCACCGACCGTAGCGTGATCGACTGGATCGTCACCGAGGTGGCGCGATTCAAGCGCGACCTCGGAGCGGTGGATCGCGCCGCGCTGGAGCAGTACGTGGATCAAATCCGCGAGATCGAGCGTCGCATCCAGCTCGTCGAGGGACGCAACACGAGTGGCGAGGTGCGCGAGATGCCCGAGGCGCCTTCGGGTGTCCCCGACTCGTTCGAGGAGCACATGCAGCTGATGTTCGACCTGCAGGTGCTCGCGTTGCGCACCGACCTCACCCGCGTGATCAGCTTCAAGACCGGCTTCGATCAGTCCAATCGCACCTTTCCGGAGAGCGGCACCACGAAGTCGATCCACGGGGTCTCGCATCACGGCAGTGTTGCCGCGGAGGTCATGGACTTCCACCGGATCAACAGGTACCGACTCAGCCAGCTGCGCTACTTCCTCGAGAAGATGCGCGACACCGTCGACGGCGAGGCATCGCTGCTCGACAAGACCGCGATCGTCTGGGGGTCGGCGATGGCCGACGCCAACCTCCACAACCATCGTCGGGCTCCTCTTCTGATCCTCGGGCGCGCCAATGGGGCTCTCGAAGGAGGCCTGCACGTGCGCGCACCGGAAGGCACGCCGATGGCGAACGCGTTGCTCGGCCTGATGCACAAGATCGGGCACGACGAGATGCAGACGTTCGGCGACAGCAACGGGGCGCTCTCGCTGGACTTCCCGCGCGGACCCACGGCTACGAACAGGAGCGAGGCGGGATGAGAGTGCACCCGGTCGCCCCACACAGGCTGCTGGCAATGGTCAGCCTGATAGCCCTTCTCTGCGGCGCAGCCTTCTCGCCCGACGCCCAACTCATCGATGCCGCGCGCCGCGGCGACGCCGAGGCCGTTCGTACGCTCCTCGATGCGGGCGCCGACGTGAACGCGGCGCAGGGCGACGGCATGACCGCGCTCCACTGGGCCGCCGAGCGCGGCCACGCCGCGGTGGCCGAGCACCTGATCGCGGCATCTGCCGATGTCGGAGCGAAGACGCGCCTCGGCGGCCAAACGCCGCTGCACATGGCCAGCCGTGGCGGGCGCGGTGCGATCGTCCGCATGCTGCTGGAGGCCGGCAGCGACCCCGCCGCCGTCGCGACCAGTAGCGGCGCGACGCCGCTGCACCTGGCCGCCGCGGCGATCGACGGCACCGACGCGGTCGCCACGCTGCTGGCTCACGGTGCGAACCCCGACGTTCTGGAATGGTCGGCGGGGCAGACCCCGCTGATGTTCGCCGCCGGAGCCGGTCGCGCCGGAGCCGTGCGCGAGCTCCTTGCGGCCGGCGCCGACCCCGGGCTCAGCACTCGGGTCGTGGACGTTCTGCCGCAACTGGCGCTGGATCGCGAGGCCACACGCCGCCTCGACGAGATGGTCGGCGTATCACGGGCCGCCGAGGACGGCTACGGCGAGGGAACGGCGAACGCCATGCCCGCGGCCGAGGAGCCGAGCGCCGCGCAGGTGCAGGCAGCCATTCTCGCGCAGCGCGAGTTTCTACGCTCCGACTACGATGTCGGCGAAGTCGACCCCTACTCGCTGGCACGTATCCGCCCCGACTATCCGGACGGGCCCGACCTCGCGCGGCCTCCGTACCGGGAGACCCTGGTAGGGATGACCGGCGGCATGACGGCGCTCCTGCACGCCGCCCGAGAGGGACACATCGAAGCCGCCGTGGCGCTGCTCGATGGCGGCGCCGACGTCGACCAGGTGAGCGGCGGAGATCACACCAGCGCGCTGCTGATGGCGGCGCTCAACGGCCAGTTCGATCTCGCCCTGATTCTGCTGGAGGCGGGTGCGGATCCCGACCTGGCGGCGTCTACCGATGGGGCCACACCGCTGTTCGCGGTGCTGCAGACACAGTGGGCTCCGAAGTCGAACTACCCCCAGCCGCGAGCTCAGGACGATCAGCGGTCGCAGCACATGGAAGTTCTGGAAGCACTGCTCGCAGCAGGCGCTAATCCCGACGTCCGGCTGAACACGCATCTGTGGTACTGGGAGTTCGGGCTCACCAAGATGGGGCTCGACCTGACCGGCGCGACGCCGTTCTGGCGGGCCGCCTTCGCCCAGGATCTCGACGCCATGAAGTTGCTCGCGGCGCACGGCGCAGATCCGAACATCCCGACTAGGTGGCCGGCGGTGGGAATGCGCGAGCGGCGACAGCAGGACGGGCGCCAGCAGGAGGACTCGCGCCTTCCCTACATCCCCGAGGGGGCGCCCAGCGCCTATCCGATCCACGCCGCAGCGGGGGGCGCGTATATCGGGCTCGGTGCCTTCAGCTTGCGCAGCGCACCCGACCAGTTCCTCCCTGCGGTCCAGTACCTGGTCGAAGAGCTCGGAGCCGACGTGAACCTCGCTGATTCATGGCTATACACGCCACTGCACTACGCGGCATCTCGCGGCGACAACGAGCTCATCGAATACCTCGTGACGAAGGACGCCGACGTCACGGCGATCACGCGACTGGGCCAGTCAACGGCCGACATGGCGCGCGGCGGGCAAGGCGGGTTCTTCGTGCGCGTGGCATACCCGGAAACAGTGGAGCTGCTAACGAGCCTGGGCGCGACGCTCGAGTGCCTGAACACGCACTTCCTCGGCACGGGAGACGTCTGCGAAGGCGCCGGCGTCAACGATCCCTGGGCGCAGCCGGCGAACAGTCGTACGGCGACGTCGGGCACTCAGGAGAGACCATGAGGGTGCCTGCCGTGGACGGGGAGCTCCTGATGCAGTGGGGGGCGCTCGGAGACGGCCCTCCGGGGTAAGCGACGCGTCGCTCAGGGTGATGTGATCCGTTAGCTGGGCGATATCGAACCGGCGTCGCCCCTCGGGCGTGAGGTAGCCGCTGGGAATGTTGTCGCGCAGCCAGATCGACGGGAAGCGACTCTGCTTCGCTCCCCGGTCGATGACGCCTGGAAGCCGTCCTCGAGCCGGAAGAATGTATGCGGCGCGCTTGTTCATATCCTAGTATCGCGCACCAGGCCACTCGCTACGGGGCAGGGGATGGCGAATCTGCATACCAGATCCGGAACTCAGGTGGGATGGTGGAGCGGGCCCGCCGCGAGCGTGCACTCCGGTTCAGGCGACCTTTCCGAGGGCCTGGCCCGCATAGGCCGCCCCCTCTATCTGCTCGACTACGGCGACTCGCTCGCCTTCTCCCACGAGGGCCGGGGCGAGCTGGGCGTTGGCCACGGCGGGGACGGCGTTCCGCTCCTGGCCGTCGCGCCGGTATGCCGGCCGGGGCATCTCGGCTCCGCGAGCTTTGCCCGTGACCACGGCGTGCGCTACTGCTACCTGGCCGGGGCCATGGCCAACGGAATCGCCTCCGCGGAGCTGGTGGAGTCGATGGGCCGGGCGGGAATGCTCGCCTTCTTCGGCGCCGCGGGGCTCGATCCAGGAGCGGTCGAGGACGCCATCGATCGCATCTCTACGCGCCTCGGCAACCTGCCCTGGGGCTTCAATCTGATCCACAGCCCCTACGAGCAGCAGCTGGAGGAGGAGGTGGCCGACCTGTATGCGCGCAGGGGTGTCAAACGCGTGTCGGCCTCAGCGTACATGGACCTGACGCTGCCGCTGGTGCGCTACCGGCTGCACGGCATCCAGGCGGACGCATCGGGCCGTGTGATGGCGCCGAATCGCATCGTGGCCAAGGTGTCGCGCATCGAAGTGGCGCGGAAGTTCCTCGCACCCGCCCCCGCCAAGATGGTAGCGGAGCTGGTCTCCCGAGGCGAACTGTCGGACGAGCAGGCTCGCATGGCCGAGTCCATTCCGGTGGCTCAGGACCTCACCGTCGAGGCGGACTCGGGCGGTCACACCGACAACCAGTCCGCCATCACCCTCCTTCCCACGATGCTTGCTCTGCGCGATCGGCTACAGGCAGAGCACGGCTACACCGTTCCCTTGAGGGTGGGTGCCGCGGGAGGCATGTCGACGCCACATTCGGTGGCAGCGGCCTTCGCCATGGGAGCCGACTACGTCGTCACGGGATCGGTCAACCAGGCCTGTCGGGAAGCCGGGACCTCTGACCCGGTCCGACGCATGTTGGCGCAGGCGGAGCAGGCCGACGTCACCATGGCTCCCGCCGCCGACATGTTCGAGATGGGGGTCAGGTTGCAGGTGCTCAAGCGGGGGACGATGTTCCCAATGCGAGCACGGCGCCTATATGATCTGTACCGTGCCCATGCGGGGCTCGAGGACATTCCCGACGACGAACGGAAGAACCTCGAAAGCACGATTTTCCGTACCTCATTGGATGAGGTTTGGGCTGAGACACGGCGCTTCTGGGCTCAGCGTGATTCGGCACACGTCGAGAGGGCCGGACGCGATCGGAAGCATCGGATGGCGCTGGTTTTTCGGTGGTACCTCGGCATGTCTTCCCGCTGGGCCAACAGCGGTGAGCCGGGCCGCGAGATCGACTATCAGGTCTGGTGTGGACCGGCCATGGGTGCTTTCAACGAATGGGTTCGAGGCAGCTTTCTGGAGTCCTGGGAGGGTCGGCGCGTCGTCAACGTCGCCCATAACATGTTGTACGGGGCGGCGGTCATGACCAGGGCCAATGCTCTGCGAAGCCAGGGGATCGAGCTTCCCGCCGACAGTGTGGACGTCAGACCCCGGGAAGCTGACGAACTCGAGGAACTGCTGTCTTGAGCGATCGGAACGAAGATCGGGCCGCGGCCCAGTCCCCCATTGCCATCGTAGGCATCGCTTGCCTCTTCCCGCGAGCGGGCAGCCTGCAGGAGTACTGGGCGAACATACGCGACGGCTTCGACGCGATCACCGAGGTACCGGAAGGGCACTGGAAGCTCTCCGACTACTTCGACGCCGATCCCAAGGCTCCGGACATGACCTACGGCCAACGGGGCGGGTTTCTCGATCCCGTCGACTTCGAACCGATGGCGTTCGGCATCTCCCCCCGTGATCTCGAGGCGACTGACACGACGCAGTTGCTGGGCCTGCACGTGGCCCGGGAGGCCCTGCGGGACGCGGGGTACGGCCCAGAGCACCGCGAGTTCGACCGCGACCGCACCAGCGTCATCCTGGGGGTGACCGGAACGCTGCCCCTGGTGATTCCCCTGGGAGGGCGCCTCGGCCACCCGATCTGGCGCCAGGCCCTGGAAGAGGCCGGAGTCGATCCGGAGACCAGCGAGGACGTGATCCGGCGTATCGCCGAGGGCTACGTGCCATGGCAGGAGAACTCCTTCCCGGGGCTCCTGGCCAACGTCGTGGCGGGGCGCATCGCCAATCGACTCGATCTGCACGGCACCAACTGCGTCGTCGACGCCGCTTGCGCCTCTTCGCTGAGCGCCATCCACCTCGCGGCCCTCGAGCTCGAGGCCGGCCGGGCCGACATGGTCCTGAGCGGTGGACTCGACGCGTTCAACGACATCTTCATGTACATGTGCTTCTCCAAGACGCCGGCGCTCTCGGCCTCGGGCAACGCACAGCCGTTCAACCAGGACGCCGACGGCACCGTTCTGGGCGAGGGCGTGGGCATCGTGGTGCTCAAGCGCCTGAGCGACGCGGAGCGGGACGACGATCGTATCTATGCGGTGATCAAGGGCCTGGGATCCTCCAGCGACGGCAAGGGGCAGGCGGTCTACTCGCCTTCCCCGGAGGGACAGGCGCGGGCGCTCCAGGCCGCCTACCGCAACGCCGGAGTCAGCCCGGCCACCGTCGAGCTGGTCGAGGCGCACGGAACCGGGACCCGCGTCGGAGACGCCACCGAGGCCACAGGCCTCACCACCGTCTACCGCGAGGCCGTCGAAGCGGGGACCTGGTGCGCACTCGGCTCGGTCAAGTCGATGATCGGCCACACCAAGGCGGCGGCGGGGGCGGCGGGCCTGATCAAGGCGGTCATGGCGCTGCACCACAAGATCCTGCCGCCGACCATCAAGGTGGAGAGCCCCAACGAAGCAGTCGCTCCCGGTGAGACCCCGTTCTACGTGAACACCGAGGTGCGGCCTTGGCTGTCCAGGAGCGCTCACCCACGCCGAGCGGGCGTCAGCGCCTTCGGGTTCGGGGGGAGCAACTTCCACTGCGTGGTCGAGGAGTACGAGTCGCAGCTCGCACAGACGGACTGGGACGGCCACGTCCAGATCCTGGCGTTTTCCGCAGACGACCGTGCCGTCCTGACGAAACAGCTGCATGACTTCGATACGGAGTGTGCCTGGGACGAGATCCGCGGGGGAGCCGCCGAGAGCCGCGCCTGCTTCGACGCGGCCGCCGCCGTGCGTCTGCTCCTGGTCGTGGAACGCCACGGCACGCCCGTGGTCGACATGATCTCGATGGCCCTGTCGCAATTGAAGGACGAACGGATGGCCTGGGCGATGCCGCAGGGCATCTACTTCGGAACGGGCCCCGCCAAGGGAACGTGGGCCGCCTGCTTCCCCGGCCAGGGCGCGCAGTACGTCGGAATGCTGCGGGAGCTGGTGTGCCGTTTCCCAGTGGCCGCCGACACGCTGACCGCCGCGATGGAGGTGACTCCCGAGCTGGCGGACAGGATCTACCCGCACCCCGCCTTCGACGACCGCACACGCGCCGAACAGGAAGCGCAGCTACGGGAGACGCAGATCGCCCAACCGGCCATCGGCGCGGTGAGCCTGGGGGCGCTCGGAGTGCTCGAGCAGTTCGGGCTCTCCCCGGACGCCACCTGTGGGCACAGCTACGGCGAGTTGGTCGCGCTGTGCGCGGCGGGTCGAATGCGCCCCATGGAGCTGCACGTGGTCTCGCGGCGCCGGGGCGAGCTCATGGCCTCCGGCAACGGTGACCGAGGCTCGATGCTCGCGGTCGCCGCCGAGCTGACCTGGGTCGAGCAGTTCCTCAAAACCCACGACTTCGACCTGGTCGTCGCCAACCACAACGCGCCCCAGCAGGCGGTGCTCTCGGGGCTGACGTGCGACATCGAGCGGGCGCAGGATCTACTGTGCCGTGAAGAGGTCAACGTGAAGCGGCTCCCGGTGGCGGCCGCTTTCCACAGTAGCCTGGTGGCGCAAGCGGGAGCGCCCTTCGCCGAGAGCTTGATGAGTATCGAGCTACCCGGCGGCGCCGTGCCGGTATACGCGAGCGCCACGGGGACCGCGTACCCGGAGTGCTCGGCGGACGCCCGCGCGCTCTTGGCCAGCCAGCTGACCTCCCGGGTGGACTTCGTGCGATGCGTGAGATCGATGTTCGATGACGGCGTGCGCACCTTCGTGGAGGTAGGTCCCGGCCGCAGGCTGTGTGCCCTGATCGACGAGATCCTCGCGGACGAGGACGTCACCTCGGTGGCCATCGACGCCTCGGTCGGGCACCGAGCGGGATTCGTGGACTTGGGTCGCACGCTCGCACAGTTGGCCGCGAACGGGCACTCGGTTGCCTTGAACAGGTGGGATGAGTGCGCCTTGGAGGCGTGGCAGCGCAGGCTCGCTCTTGCCAAGCCGGCCATGACTGTGAGGATCAGCGGCGCCAACCACGTCGAGCCGCGGCCCAAGAGGTCCCCGCGGGCGGCGGCGCCCAGCGCATCATCGAGATGCAGGCCGGAGGCGGCATCATCATCGGCACCCGTTACCTCGGACCCGCAGGTGCTGGCCGCGGCCATGAACGCCAGCGCGGCGAGCCTCGCCGCGCTGGTTCGCTTGCAGGAGAAGACGGCCGAGGTGCACCGGCGGTTCCTGGAGTTCCAGGAGCGCTCGATCCAGGCGATCGTTGGCCAGCAGGGCTCCCCGGTGTCCGAGCAGAACCCGGCGCTGCCCCCCAGTGTGACGCCCCCGCCACCCCAGGTGGCGACTCCGTCACCGGGTCTGGCGACGACAGCAATACCTGCACCGCCGATACCCGATCAGGCCGAGCAGGCTGACGACGTTGCCGCGGTGCTGCTCTCCGTGGTCTCCGAGACGACCGGCTACTCGGAGGAGATGCTCGAGTTGTCGATGGACCTGGACGCTGACCTCGGCATCGACTCGATCAAGCGGGTCGAGATCCTGTCTGCCCTCCAGAAAAGGCTACCGGACGCCTCGAGCATCGAGCCCGAGCACCTCGGCGAGATCCGAACGCTGGGTCAGATCGTCGAGTTCCTGGGCGCAAGCGCTGCGGCACCGGCCAACGAGGGGGTCGACGTCGGCGAGCTATCGCAGGTCCTGCTGAGCGTGGTTGCCGACAAGACCGGATACCCGGTGGACATGTTGGACCTGTCGATGAACCTGGACGCGGATCTGGGCATCGATTCCATCAAGCAGGTGGAGATTCTGGCGGGGCTGCAGGAGGCGCTGCCCGACGCTCCGGCGGTGGCGCCAGACCAATTGGGCGAGTTGCGCACGCTCGGCCAGATTGTTGAAGTGCTGTCAAACGGAGCGGGATCGTCCGGCGACACGAAGCGCGGCGCGTCTTCACGATCAGGTGCCTCCCGCGCGGAGGTTCTGACCAAACCGGCCGGCGCGATCGTCGCCGAGCCGGCGCGGGCAAAGCCGGTTACCGTACCCACCCCCGAGCAGGCTCCGCCGACCACGGTCGGCGTCGAGCGCCTGGTCCCGACGCTCCGGCCCGTGGATGCCCCCACCGAACCCATCGACCTGCCCGTCGGCTCCAGGATCTGGGTCACCAGGAGCGTCGACGTGCTCTCGGGGCAGATCGTCGAAGAGCTGAGCGCGCGGGGCTTTGCGGCCGAAGAGGTGGAGCTGGCCGAAGAGATGCACAACCCGCCCGATGAGCTGGCGGGCCTGATCGTCGTCGTTCCTCCTCAGGTCACGGACGAGGACATCCTCTTCGGCTTCGGACGCGTGCGCATGATGGCGCCGGTCCTGCGCCGTGCCGCAGTGCAGGGTGGAACCCTCCTGTGCACGGTGACCTGCCTGGGCGGCGGCTTCGCACTCGACGCCCCTCCGCCTGAAGACGTCGATCCTACGGGCGCGGGCTGGGGAGGAATGCTCAAGACTGCCGCGGTCGAGTGGACCGACGTCAACTGCAGGGCAGTCGACGTCGATCTGACGCGGGACGGCCTGGCGGCCGAGGTCGTGAAACACGTGCTGGCCAAGGGACCAACGGAGATCGGCCTGGGAAGCCACGGGCCACGAACCGTGGTGCTGGAATCGCACCCCGTAGAGCCCGCTGAGCAGCCCGTCCTGGGTTCGGACGACCTGGTGGTGATCACGGGTGGAGCGCGCGGGGTGACCGCTGAAGTCGCCGTGGCGCTGGCCGAGGCCGGACAGCCCCGGCTCATCCTGCTGGGCCGCAGCGCGGAGCCGACCGTAGAGCCCGACTGGCTGGTCGGCCTCGAGAGCGAGCCAGAGATCAAGCGCGCCATCATGGAGCGTGCCGAAGGCGCCATCAGCCCCCAGTCGGTCGAGGCGGAGTTCGCCCGAGTATCGGCCAGCAGGGAGATCCTGCACAACGTTGCCCGCGTTGCCGCGGCCGGCTCCAAGGTCGCCTATTGCTCCGTGGACGTTCGCGAGACCGAAGCGGTGCGCGCGTGTCTCGCGCCGCTCGTCGAACAGTACGGCCCGGTCACCGGGCTGGTCCACGGCGCCGGGGTGCTCGCGGACCGCAACATCGAGGACAAGACCGACGAGGATTTCGCCTCGGTCTACGACACCAAGGTCGGGGGCTTGCGTGTCCTGCTCGCGGCGTTGGATGACGCCCCGCTGAAGGCATTGGTGCTGTTCTCGTCCTCCACAGCCCGCTTTGGGCGCCGAGGTCAGGTCGACTATGCCGCGGCCAACGAGGTGCTCAACAAGCTGGCCCAGGTCGAGGCCACGCGCCGCAACGGATGCCGAGTGGTCTCGGTCAACTGGGGTCCCTGGGACGGCGGCATGGTCACGCCGGCGCTCAAGAGCATGTTCGAGTCCGAGGGCATCGAGGTCATCGGGCTGCAGAGCGGTGCACGCTACCTCGTTGACGAGATCGCCGCCGCCGATGGGCCGACCGAGGTGCTGATCCTCGGCTCCGGATCGGAACTGCCCGACCAACGGCCGGCGGAGACGGTCGTCCCGGGCGCTGACGATGAGCTTCTGCTGGTCTTCGAGCGCACACTCGCCACGGAAACCCACGAGTTCATGGCCTCTCACGTCCTCAACGGGCATGCGGTCCTGCCGGTGGCCATGACGCTGGAGTGGCTCGCCCACGGCGCGCTGCACGGCAATCCCGGGCTGTGCTTCGTCGGCGTGGACGACCTGAGGATTTTCAAGGGCGTGCTGCTCGAGCCCGGAGAGTCCCGCCGTGTGCGCGTGTGCGCGGCGCCCGCACGCAGCCAAGGAGACGACTTCCTGGTCACGGCCGAGCTCTGCAGCGGCGGCAGCCACCGGCGCCGCGTGCTGCACGCCCGAGCCCAGATCGTGCTGGCCTCTCGCCAACCCGATCCCGCCGCCGCCACCGCGTCGGCTGACCTGCCCGCGCTCGGGCAGTCCATCGACAACATCTATTCCGAGACGCTGTTCCACGGGCCGGCCATGCGCGGGCTGATCGACGTCGAGAGCTGTGGAGACGAGGGCCTGGTCGCCCGCTGCCGCGTCGCGCCCCCACCCCGCGACTGGATGCACGAGCCGGTACGCGGCCGCTGGATCGCCGATCCGCTCGTGCTCGACAGCGCTCTTCAGGCAATGATCGTGTGGACGTCGGACCGGGTCGGAGAGGCGTCCCTGCCGTCGAGGCTAACTAGCTATCGGCAGTTCGTTCCGCACTTCCCCGAGAGCGGAGCGCGCATCGTAATCAAGGTGCGGGACCGGAACAACGGGCTGGTCGTATCGGACATCGACTGGGTCGGTGAGGATGGGAGCTTGCTCGCCCGCTTGGAGGGGTACGAGTCCGTGGTGGATTCCTCTCTGGACTCGGCGTTCCGCAAGAACCGACTCGGCGAAGTCACGCCCACGCGGGCTTGACAGCGGCAGGCCATGACACGCGAGCCGATCGCTATCGTCGGACTCGGCGGAGTGCTCCCCGGCGCTCCCACCCTGGATAACTTCTGGCAGGTTGTCGAGGGAGGTGTCGACACTGCCTCCGAGCCCCCGGCCGGACGCTGGCCGCTGGAGCTCGATCTCGCCTACCATCTCGACCATGCTCGGGCCGACCGGGTCTACTCGCGTCGCGCCTGCTTCGTTCGGGACTTCCGGCTGGACCCGACCGGACTGGACCTGCCGCCTGACCTGCTCGACGCCTTGGATCCCATGGTGCACCTGGCGCTGCATGCGGGGCGAGAAGCCTGGCACGAGGCGGTCGCCGAGCCCGTAGATCCGCGCCGGGTCGGCGTGATGCTGGGCAACATCGTGCTCCCCACGGCGGCGGTGTCGGCCATGGCCGACTGGATCCTCGGGCGTCGCTTCGAGAGGGAGCTTTTTCGGGCCGCTGGCGTACCCACGCCTCCCGAGACCAGATCTCCGGTGAGCGCCGTCAACCGCTGGGTAGCGGGCCTCCCGGCGGCCATGCTGGCGCGGGCCTTGGGGCTCGGCGGAGAGCGCCTCTGCCTCGACGCCGCCTGCGCCTCCTCGCTCTTTGCGGTTGGGCTGGCGGTCGACGCCCTGCGCAGCGGGCGCCTGGACGCGGTGCTCGCCGGCGGCCTGTCGCGGCCCGACTCGCTGTACACGCAGATGGGCTTCTCACAGCTGCTGGCGGTCTCGCCCACCGGTCGCTGCGCGCCCTTCGACCGTAAGGCCGACGGGCTGGTCGTGGGCGAGGGGGCGGGTGTGCTCGCCCTCAAACGACTGTCGGACGCGCTGGCGCACGGAGACCGCATACGGGCCCTGGTTCACAGCGTCGGCCTCTCCAACGACGTCGAGGGCAGCCTGCTCGCGCCCAGTCGGGAAGGTCAGCTCCGGGCCATGGCTGATGTCTACCGGGCGGCGGGGTGGCGGCCAAGCAACGTTGATCTGGTGGAGTGTCACGCTACCGGTACCCCGGTGGGAGACGCTGTCGAGTTCGCTAGCTTGCAGGCGCTTTGGGAAGAGGAGGACGCCTCTCCGGGCGCCTGCGTGATCGGCTCGGTCAAGTCGAACACCGGCCACCTCCTGACGGGCGCGGGTGCGGTGGGCATGCTCAAGACCGTACTGGCCCTGGAGCATGGCGTGCTGCCGCCGACCGCCAACTTCGAGCAGGCCGGCGACAACGTCGAGCTGGCCGGCAGCCCGTTCCGCGTCTTGCAGCGGGCAGAGCCGTGGCCTTCCCCCTCCGGCCACCCCCGCCGGGCGGCGGTCAGCGGCTTCGGCTTCGGTGGCACCAACGCCCACGTGCTCTTGGAAGAGGCGGTGGAACCGTCGCGCGTGGCGGTCTCAGTTAGCCTGCCGGAGCGACCTCCCGACCCGGACGTGGTCATCGTCGGCCTGGGCGCCCGCATCGGACCCTGGCGCGATTTGACCGCGGTGCGGCAGCGCATGTTCGGCCGCGGCGAGGACCACGCGGCCGCGCCCAAGCGACACCACTGGGGTATCCCGGACGCTCCGGTGGGGTGGTTCATCGAAGAGCTGGAGATCCCGTTCGGACGCTTCAAGATTCCGCCGCGCGAGATCGAGGATGCGCTTCCGCAGCAGATTCTGATGCTACAGGTGGCCGAGCGCGCCATTGCGGACACCTGCCTCGATGACGTCGAGCGGCTCCGCACCGGGGTGTTCGTGGGCGTCGAGCTCGACCTCAACACGACCAACTACCACCTGCGCTGGTCGGTGCGGGCGCGTGCCGCCGACTGGGCCCGGCGGCTCGGCCGTCCCGCCGAGGGCGAGGAGTTCGAGCGTTGGGCCGACGGGCTGTGCGACGCGATCGGCCCGGCGCTCAACGCCAACCGGACCATCGGCGGCCTCGGCTCCATCGTTGCCAGTCGCGTGGCGCGCGAGTTCGGCCTGGGAGGGCCGAGCTACGTGCTCTCCAGCGAGGAGACCTCTGGCCTGAGCGCTCTGCGCGCGGCTACCCGCGCGCTCCAGCGTGGCCGCCTCGATTGCGCCCTCGTCGGGGCCGTCGACTTTTCCGGAGACGTGCGCTCGCTGCTGTCCCTCTCCAGCGCCGAGGGCTTCTCGACGGACGGCGGCCCGGACTCCTTCGAGGCAGGCGCGGACGGGATCGTGCCCAGTGATGGAGCGGTGGCCCTGGTGCTCAAACGTGAGCGCGACGCGCGGCGCGACGGAGATCGGATCTATGCGATCGTCCGCGGCATCGGAAGCGCGGGGGGCGACCTGGAGCACGCGTGCGACCAGGCGATCCGGTGTGGATGCGAGGCCGCCGGTGTCTCGCCGCGCGAGCTCGCCTACGTCGAGTCGGATGGAAACGGCGCGGGACGCCAGGACCGGGTCGAGGCTGCCGTCCTGAGACGAACCTTCCCGGCCGATACCCTCAACGGCTGCGCCAAGGCCCGCGTGGGAAACGTGGGTGCGGCCGCGGGTCTGGTGTCCGTCCTTGGCGCCACGCTGTCGCTCTACCACCAGATGCTGCCGCCGGCAGGCCCAACCGGGCGGGGCCCCGGCGAGCCAGAACTCACCCATTTGCGCCAGCCTCACCCGTGGGTGCGAGACCAGATCGACGGTCCGCGGCGGGCGGGCGTGCTGGCACGCGCGCGTTCGGGTGCCTGTGCCTATGTCGTATTGCAGGAGTCCGACCGCGGGGCTCAGAAGGACGACTTGGCCCAGCCGCTCGGACCGACGCCGGAGGGGCTCTTCGTGGTCGAGGCCGACGACGCCGACAGCCTGACGGTTGGCCTGCGGCGCCTCTCGGCGTTTGCGTCCGGCGGTGAGGATCGCCCCGTGGCGTACCTCGCCGAGAGCTGGTGGCGGGAGCGGCCTCTGCGCGCGGAGGCCCCGCTGGGTGTCACCTTGGTCGCTCGAAACGCCTCTGAGCTGGAGAGCCTAGCCGGCACCGCAGCCGACCAGGTGGATCGTGGCGAGGATCCGTCCGATCGGAGCGTCGGCCGCATCTTCTTCGCTCGCCAACCGCTCGGGCCCGGCGGCGAGCTCGCCTTTGTGTATCCGGGCTCAGGCAGCCAGTTCAACGGGATGGGGCGCGAGACATGCCTGCAGTGGCCGGGGATCGTATGGGAGCAGGACCGCACCAACGACAGGTTGCGCTCGCAGCTTGTGGCGGACTCGATCTGGCGCGGCGATGCCGCCGCGCTCACGGACGCCCGCACGGTGATCCTGTCGCAGGTGACCCTGGGCACCATGGCGACGGATCTGATGAACGGCTTCGGCGTTCGACCCGACGCGGTGGTGGGCTACTCCCTGGGCGAGACCGCCGGCCTGTTCGCAATGGGAGCGTGGCGCGAGCGCGACGAGATGCTGCGGCGCACCATGGAAGGCGACCTTTTCGTCAGCTCGCTCACCGGCGAGTGCTCGGCGGCACGGAGGGCATGGCGTCTCGCCGAGGACGCCGAGCTCAAGTGGCTGGTTGGCGTCGTCGATCGATCCGCCGATCGGGTGCGGGAGACTCTGCGGCGACGGCAGCGTGTCTACCTGCTGATCGTCAACACACCGGATGAATGCGTGATCGGGGGCGACGCGGCCGCCGTCGAGGAGGTTGTCGAAGCGCTGGGGGCAGCGTTCCACGAGCTGCAGGGGGTCCCCACCGTGCACTGCGAGGGGGCCCGTGAGGTGGAGGACGAGTACCGGGACCTGCACCTGCTCGACACCCGTGCTCCCGCGGGCGTCCGCTTCTACAGCGGCGCCTGGGGCGAGGCGTACGAGGTCGACCGGGAGAGGGCGGCGGACTCACTGTTGGCGCAGGCGATCCACGGCGTCGACTTCTCCAAGACGGTGCAGCAAGCGTACGAGGACGGGGTTCGGATCTTCTTGGAGATGGGCCCGGGCGCTTCCTGCACCCGAATGATCCAGGTAATCCTGGAGGGTCGCGCGTTCCGGGCCCGCTCGATCTCGTCGCCGACCCAGAACGAGACGTCGACGGTGCTGCGCGCCCTGGCCATGCTGATCGCCGAACGGGTGCCTGTCGACCTGGGCCCGCTGTACCGGGGTATGCCGGCCGACGAAGAGGATCCCGGGCCGCTGAGCCGTGTGCCCGTCGGGCGGGGTGGCTTCGGGTTTTCGCAGCCGGTCCTCTCCGGCGCCCTGGCGCAGCTTCCGACGCGCGGTTCGGAGGTGACTATGGCGTTCCCGCACGGGGCCCCGGACCTCAGGATCGACTCTCCCACGGGGCCGTTGGACGTCACTCGCGTGCCCGCCGGGGTGGGGGCCGCTGTGCGCGCCGCCGAGACCACGATCCAGGCGCACGAGGCCTACCTGCGAGGAGCGCAGCGGACGCAGGAGCTCGGCGCCCTCCAGATCGCGCACCAGCGGGAGCTCATCCGGGCGATGGCGCAGGGAGGGGCCGCACCGGTGACCGTGCGGTCCGCGGATCCCGCTGCAGTCGATGGCGGCCTCGGCACGACGCATCCGGTCGGCCCGACCGCGGTTCGCCCCGTCGTTCTCGACCGCGACCAGCTCATCGAGTTCGCGGTGGGCTCTATCAGCAAGGCATTGGGCCCGGCGTTCACGGCGGTCGACGCTCACCCGACGCGCGTCCGACTGCCGAACGAGCCGCTGATGCTCGTCGACCGGGTCACCGCCATCGAGGGCGAGCCGCACTCCATGAGCTCGGGGCGCATCGTCACCGAGCACGACGTCCTGGAGGGAGCGTGGTACCTGGACGGAGGCCGGATTCCCACCTGCATCGCCGTCGAGGCGGGGCAGGCCGACCTGCTCCTGTCCAGCTACTTGGGCATCGATACGGAGACCAAGGGGCGGGCCGTGTACCGGCTGCTCGACGCCGTCATCACCTTCCACAGCGAGTTGGCTGGCCCTGGGCAGACCATCGTCTATGACATTCGGATCCTGCGGTTCTTCCGACAGGGCGACACCTGGCTCTTCCGCTTTCAGTTCGACGCCAGCGTTGCCGGCCGCCCGCTGATGACCATGAGGGAGGGCACGGCGGGCTTCTTCACACAGGCCGAGCTGGACGCTGGGAAGGGCATCGTCCAGAGCAACATGGAGCAGCGCCCGCAGGCGAGCACGCGGCCCCACGACTGGCGCCAGCTCGTGCCCATGCGCAAGGAGTCCTACGATGCCGAGCGGCTCGAGGCGCTCCGTGCCGGCGATTTGGGGAAGGCGTTCGGCGACGAGTTCGCCGGGCTCGGCGTCGAGCGCCCGCTGACCATCCCGGGCGGCCGGATGCGGCTCGTGCATCGGGTCACCGAGTTGGACCCGGAGGGAGGCCGCTACGGTATGGGCAGCATCGTGGCGGAGGCCGACATCCAACCGGACGACTGGTTCATCACCTGCCACTTCGTCGACGACGAGGTCATGCCGGGCACCCTGATGTACGAGTGCTGCATGCACACGCTGCGCATCTTCCTGCTGCGAATGGGCTGGGTGGCAGAAGCGGGCACGGCGACCTGGCAGCCGATCCTCGAGACCAAAAGCCGGCTCCGCTGCCGCGGGCAGGTGCTCAGCTCCACCCGCCTGGTCACCTATGAGATCAACGTCCGCGAGCTCGGGTACGGTCCTCAGCCCTACGCCATCGTGGACGCCCTCATGTACGCGGACGGCAAGCCGATCGTGGAGCTCCACGACATGTCCGTTCGCCTGACCGGGGCGAGCCGTGAGGGGCTGGAGTCCTTGTGGGCCCGCCGGGGCGCTGCTGCCTCCGGCGCCAGAACGGTCCCGTACGACAAGGCGAGCATCCTGGCCTTCAGCAACGGCAAGCCGTCCGTGGCCTACGGCGATCCCTACCGCATCTTCGACGAGGGTCCCCGGCGCATCGCACGCCTTCCCCGTCCGCCGTACCAGTTCCTCGACCGCATTACCTCGGTGCAGGGAGAGCCCTTCGTCATGAAGGCCGGCGCCCGGGCCCGAGCCCAATTCGACGTGTCGCCGGAACATTGGTACTTCGCCAGCAACCGGCAGCACGAGATGCCGTTCGGGGTGCTGCTCGAGGTCGCGCTCCAGCCCTGCGGATGGCTCGCGGCCTACGTCGGCTCCGCGTTGACGTCGGAGAGCAACCTGCGCTTCCGCAACCTGGGCGGAGACGCCGCACAACTGGCGCCCATAACGGCCGGGGCCGACGTCATCACGACCGATGTGGAGCTCACCAGCGTATCGACGTCTGCCGGCGTCATCATCCAGCACTACCACGTGGCGCTCGAGAGTGAGCGCGCCGGACGCCTGTACGAGGGCACGACCTACTTCGGCTTCTTCTCCGACCGGGCGCTGGCCGCCAAAGTGGGCATGCGCGACGCTGTGATCTATCAGCCTTCAGCGGCCGAGAGCGAAAGGGGCACCAGCTCCCCGGTACCGAGCGCGCGTCCGTTTCCGGACCGGCGCATGCGCATGGTGGATCATATCGAGCTGCTGGTTCCCGACGGCGGCCCCGAAGGCCTCGGGTGGATCCACGGCTCCATCGCCGTCGACGCGGATGCCTGGTTCTTCGAGGCACACTTCTACCAGGATCCCGTGTGGCCGGGCTCGCTGGGGCTGGAGGCCTTCCTGCAGCTCCTCAAGATCTACGCCGCGCGGCGCTGGGGCCTGGGCGAGCATGTCCGGTTCTCCTCGGTGGCCGAGCGCAAGCACCGCTGGAGCTACCGCGGCCAGATCATACCGGGCTGCGAACGTGTCGAGGTCCTTGCCAGCATCACCGCGGTGGACGACGATCGACACAGCCTGGTCGCCGATGGCTTCCTCGTCGTGGACGGCCGGACGATCTACTCCATGAACGACTTCAGCCTGGAGTGCCGCAGGTGAGGTACTCTCGCGTCTTCATCGAGAGCTTCGGATACGAGCTGGCGCCCTGCGTAGTTACCACGGCGGAGTTGGAGGAGCGGCTGGCCCCCGCGTATGGCAGCCTGCACATCCTGCCCGGGCAGCTCGAGCAGATCACCGGCATTCGGGAGCGACGCTACTGGCCGCCGGGTTACACGGTGACGCGAGGTGCCACGGCGGCGGCCGAGAAGGCGCTGAACGGCTCGCCCGTCCCGTCCGAGGCCTTGGAGATGCTGATCTACGGCGGCGTCTGTCGCGAGCACTTCGAGCCCGCGACCGCTTGCCACGTGGCCGCCGGGCTGCAGGACGCAGGTCACTCGATCCACCCCTCGGCGCACGTTTACGACGTCGGCAACGCTTGCCTCGGCGTGCTCAACGGCATGCTCGATATCGCCAACCGCATCGAGCTAGGCCACATCCGGGCGGGCATGGTGTTCAGCTGCGAGACGGCGCGCCACATCGTCGAGACCACGATCGCCCGGCTCAACGGTGCCGCCGACATGGAGGAGTTCAAGACCGCCGTCGCCACGCTGACCGGCGGAGCGGCGGCCGTTGCGGTGATCCTGAGCGACGGATCGTTCGACGAGGGCGGACGGCGGCGCCTACGAGGAGCGGTGGTGGAGGCGGCGCCGGAACATCACACGTTGTGCTGCTGGGGAATCGACGCCCATCCCGCCGGCCAAGCGCCCGGGGCGGAGGCCAGCCTACGGCAGTTCGCCAGCACCGACGCGAGCGCTGTGCTCGAACACGGCGTCGCGCTCGGGGAGCGCACTTGGGAGCTGTTCCTCCGGGAGATGCAGTGGCAGGTTTCGGACGTGGATCGGACTCTCTGCCACCAGGTTGGATCGGCGCACCGTGAGGTCATGCTAGGACGTATGGGACTGCAGCCGGAGCAGGACTTCATTACCTACGAATACCTCGGGAACACGGGAACGGCGGGGCTCCCAGTCGCGGCCGCCCTGGCCCAGGAGCGAGGGTTCGTGCAGCCGGGTCACCGGGTCGGCCTGCTCGGCATCGGCAGTGGGCTCAACTGCATGATGTTGGGGGTGGAATGGTGAGCCAACTGCTGATGTTGGGAGTGGAGTAGCGTGAGCGCGCTCTTCCCCTTCACCCCCCACTACCTGGACATCGACGGCCACCGGATGCACTACGTGGACGAGGGCGAGGGCGAGGTGATCCTCATGCTGCACGGCAATCCGAGCTGGTCCTTCCTGTACCGCGACCTGATCGGTGAGCTGATGCGTGGTCACCGGGCCGTCGCACCCGACCACATCGGCTGCGGCCGCTCCGATAAGCCCGGCGACGGCGCCTACGACTACACCCTGGCGTCCCGGGTCTCGGACGTGTCCCGGCTCGTTGAAGAACTGGACGTGGACAACATCACGTTGGTGGTACACGACTGGGGCGGCATGATCGGGATGGCCTGGGCCACTCGGCACGCCGATCTCGTCTCGCGCCTCGTGGTGCTGAACACCGCGGCGTTTCCGCTGCCGCCCGGCAAGCGCTTTCCCCGCGCCCTTGCGCTGGCGCGAGCCCCCGGGATCGGGGCGCTGCTGGTGCGGGGCGCCAACGCATTTTCTCGCACCGCCGTTCGCCGCTGCGTCACCCGCAAGGCCATGAGCGATGAAGTGGCAGCAGGGTACCTGGAGCCCTACGATTCCTGGGCCCACCGGATTGCCATCCATCGCTTCGTCCAGGACATACCGCTAGGCGCCGGCGATCGCAGCTACGGGATCGTGCAGAGGACCGCGGAGCAGCTCGACCGGCTGGCTGATATCCCTCTGATGATCTGCTGGGGCCTGAAGGACTTCGTCTTCGATCGGTACTTCCTCGACGAGTGGCAGCGCCGCTTTCCCGCGGCCGAGGTGCATCGCTTCGATGACTGCGGACACTACGTGCTCGAGGACGCCGGAGAGGAGATCGTGCCGCTGGTGCGCCGCTTCCTCGAAGCGCACCCGCTGAGAGCATCGGTGTGAGCATCGACGGGGCCGCCGCGGCGGAACCGTCCGTTGACCACGTCAACGTTGCCGCCTACCTCCCCGAGATGGCCGTCCGCCAGCCGGACACGCTGGCCGTGGCCGTGGCCGCCGGAAGGAACCGCGACGGAACCGCGCGCTACGTTCGCCTCACGGCGCTCGAGCTCGATCGCCGCTCCGACCGCATCGCCCATGCCCTGGTCGGCGTCGGAATCGGCGAAGGCGTGCGCACGGTCCTCATGGTCAAGCCCAGCCTGGACTTCTTCGCCCTGACGTTCGCGATGCTCAAGGTCGGGGCCGTCCCCGTGATGGTCGATCCTGGCATGGGAACCAGGAACCTCCGCACTTGCCTGGACGAAGCGGAGCCGGAGGCTTTCATCGGTATCCCGAAGGCGCACGCGGCTCGCGCCGTGCTCGGTTGGGCCAGGAAGACGGTTCGCACCAAGGTGACGGTCGGCCGCAGGCTCTTCTGGGGCGGGCACGTATTAGCTAAGCTGGAAGCTGCCATCCTCGACCAGCCCTACCCGGTGCTCGAGCCCGACCCCGAGCAGACCGCCGCGATCCTCTTCACCAGCGGTAGCACCGGTGTCCCGAAGGGCGTGGTGATGCCGTTTCGCGTGTTCGCCGCCCAGGTAGAGGCACTCAGGAATGTCTACGGGATCGAGCCAGGCGAGCGCGACCTCGCCACCTTCCCGCTGTTCGCGCTGTTCGGTCCGGCGCTGGGCATGGCCTCGATCGTTCCGGACATGGACGCCAGTCGTCCCGGTGCGGCCGACCCCGAGCGCCTCTTCGAGGCCTTGAACGACTTCCAGTGCACCAACCTCTTCGCCTCACCCGCCCTGATAGACAAGCTCGGCCGGCACTGCAGCGACCAGGGGCTCGAACTCTCGTCGCTGCGGCGTGCCCTCTCGGCCGGTGCGCCCGCGTCGACGCCGGCGCTGGAGCGCTTTCAGAGGGCGCTGCCGGAGGGCGTGGAGGTCCTGACCTCGTACGGCGCCACGGAGTCGCTGCCCGTCTCCGTGATGGGAAGCGAAGCGATTCTGCGCGAGACAAGCCAGATTACCGATCGCGGCGGGGGAGTGTGCGTAGGTCGACCCGTGCCGGGCTTGGACGTGCGCATCATCCCCGTCCACGACGAGCCGTTGGAGGCCTGGTCGGAAGACCTGCCGTTGCCGGTGGGTGAGATCGGGGAGATCGCGGTGCGCGGAGCCGTGGTCACGCCGTCCTACTACAAACGCCCCGAGGCGACCAAGCTGGCCAAGATCCGCGGGTCGGACGGCCGGCTCTGGCACCGCATGGGCGACGTCGGTTACCTCGACGAGCAGGACCGTATCTGGATGTGCGGCCGCAAGGACCATCGCGTGCAGACGGCACAGGGAACGATGTTCACCATCCCCTGCGAGGCAGTCTTCAACACCCACCCGGCCGTTCGTCGCAGCGCACTCGTCGGCGTAACGCGGTCCGGGCTGGT
The DNA here is from genome assembly GCA_965248695.1 of Acidobacteriota bacterium. Lineage (GTDB taxonomy): Bacteria > Acidobacteriota > UBA890 > UBA890 > WLXD01 > DASCOT01. Next base: position 507,723 of record CBDFKD010000002.1, read on the forward strand.
CCAGCCGGTGCTGTGCGTGGAGCGAGCGCCCGGCCACGATATTCGATCAGGGGCGTTGACGCGGGAGCTTCTGGGTATCGCCAAGGAGCACGAGCACACGAGTCGCATCGAGACCGTGCTCTACCACGACTCCTTTCCCGTCGACGTCCGTCACAACGCCAAGATCTTCCGCGAGAAGCTCGCCGTCTGGGCGCAGGAGCAGTTCCCGTGAAGGCCTTGGTCACCGGGGCAGGCGGGTTCGTGGGCGGAGCCGTCGCGCGAGCGCTGCGGACGCAGGGCGACGACGTCCGGGGCTTCTCCCGCGGATCCCACCCGGAGCTCAGCGCGATGGGCGTCGACCAGCGCCGCGGCGACATCGCGGACGACCGCGCGGTGCAGGACGCCGTGCGCGGGGTGGACGTGGTCTTCCACGCCGCCGCCAAGGTGGCGGCGGGCGGGCGTTACGCCGACTTCCACGCCACCAACGTGCGTGGGACCGACAACGTCATCGCCGCATGCCGGAAGTGTGGTGTGCCGGTTCTGGTGTACACGTCGACGCCGAGTGTGGCGTTCGGGCGGTCGGATCTGGAGGGCGTGGACGAATCGATCGGGTACTCCGATCAGCACGACTCGCTCTACGGACGCACCAAGGCCGAAGCCGAGCGGCTGTTGCTGGCCGCCGCCTCGGACGAGCTGCGCACCGTGGCGCTGCGGCCGCACCTGGTGTGGGGCCCCGGAGATACGTCTCTCCTTCCGCGAGTGGTGCAGCGGGGCCGGAGCGGAGCGCTCCGCCGCATCGACGGGCCCGCCAAGCGGATGGACGTCACCTACATCGACGACGCGGTCCACGCTCACCTCCTTGCCGCCGAGCGTCTGCTGGCCGGCGGCGAAGCGGCGGCGCGAGTCTGCGGCAATGCGTACTTCCTCAACTCCGGTGAACCGGTCGAGATCTGGGAGTTCATCGACCGGCTGCTGGCGGCGGCCGGCGTTGCGCCGGTCGAGAAGCACGTATCGCTGCGAGCCGCGATGGCGGCGGGATGGGTGCTCGAGGTGGTCCACGCGCTGACCGGCGCCAAGGGTGACCCGCGCATGAGCCGCTGGATCGTGCGCGAGCTGACCACCGCCCGCTGGTTCGACATCAGCGCCGCGCGTCGCGACCTGGGATACCAGCCAGGGGTGTCGCTGGACGAGGGCATGCGCCGGCTGGCCGCCTGGATCCAACCCGCTAGTACCGGGCCCGCCGCGTAGCGCCGCGCCGGAGCCAGGGCTCGGCAAGTGCTCAGTGCCAGTCGAGACGATGCGCAGCGGCAATCGCTTCGGCGCGCGCCCGCGGGACGTGCGCGACGGCGGCGTACTCCGGCCACCGCGCCACCGTTGCCGACACATCGTCGAGGATCGACAGCGCCAGCCCGCGCCGCAGCAGGGCGAGTTTGCCGAGCGCCAAGAAGTCGGCGGCTTCAAAGCGGTCGCGCTTGCGGTTGAGGCTCATCTGCTGCCGGGCGGTCCACGCCCCCTGCGGGTTGTAGCTGTAGGTCACGTCGAAGGCCGGAGCGAGCGACCAGTTCCCAGCGCGATCCATCAGGAACGCGACGTTCTTGACATGATCGTCTTGGTTGCGCGCCACGATGTTGAACACCATGCGCCGGAACATCTGCTCGCGGCTGGCAGCGGGTAGAACGAGGCGCGCCATCACCTCGAACGCCTGCTCGTAGGAGTGGGCTCCGGCGAGATTGAAGTCGTAGTGGGCGATGGCTCCCAGCGACAGCATGTGCAGCCGGCCCCCGCGCGCCGTACGGTCGAACCGGCGCGTCATGAAGTGATGTCGGGGTCCGTCGTCGAGAACCCGACACTCCGCCATCTCGATCCCCGCCTCCAAGGCCATGAGGTGATAGGCGTACTCGATGAGGCCGTAGCCGGCGGGGTCTTCCATCTCCTTGTCCCGGTTGCCAGCCACGCCGTCGAGCTTCAGGATCCAGTGCGAGAACCCGGCGGGCGCGGCGAGTTGACCGGAACGTACCTCGCCGGTATCGGGGTTCCAGGCAATTACCGCCTTGGCACGGGCACCGCCTGCCGACGTACCCACGCGCAGAATCTGCTCCAACCCCTCCGCGTCGAGTGCGTGCTGGAGATCCTGTCGCTGCGAGAGCACGTCGCTCGCCAGCTCGACGAGATGGTCCACTTGCAGCTGCTCGTCGGCTGTTGCGCTGGGACCAATCAGCGGCCGAAACTCTAGCGCTCCCATCCCACGCCGGCCGACGTAGCAAAGTCGTTCGACGGGGTCGAAATCGGTCGCGGCACGCCCCTGGGTGGCGAGCCAGGCGTCGATGAGCGCGTTGCCAAAGCGGTCGGGCAGCGAGTCGGCGAGCAGACCGGGCAGTCCCTGGAACGTCTGCCGCGACAGCGCCGGGAAAGAGTGGATGCTCGCTCCCAGCGGCATCGTCAACGGCGCGACCTGAATGCCGCTGTCGCGGAACCCGTCGGCGTACTCGAAGAACGCCAGCGCCTGGTCCGGGTCCCACGACACCGCGCCAACCGTTCGACCCCACAGACGGACCTCGGCGAGGGTCACCGCTCATCACCCCAGGTCCAGGGTTCGGCCGACGTGCCTTGATCGAGCGCGGCGGCGCCCCGCGACGCGCGTTGCCTGCGCCGACCTCGCGTTCGCAGCTGCAGCATCGGGCTGACGGGCGGCTCCGGCACCAGCACATCGAGGTTGACCACCAGATCGAGTGCCCGCAGCACCCGCACCATGTTCGTCAGGCTGGTCGACCGACCGCGCTCGAGCCTCGACACGGTGGGAACCGACACGCCGGCCTCGTCAGCCAGCCGCTCCTGCGACCAGTCCCGATTCAGCCGATGGCGAGCAAGCCGCTCCCCTACCCGTGCCAGGATTGCGGTATCGGAATCTTCGGGTTCGTACATAACAAATCAATTATGATTTATTAATTGTTTAATATCAAGTAATACATCATTTTTGATCTGTTATTTAAACACCATTCTCCGCAGAACCGTGTAGGGCGATGCCACCTTCACTGAGTTCGGAACGTCACCTCCGAGATCATTCGATTGCCGCGCTTCTCGATGGCCACCACGCGGACCTTGTAGTCCGTCTTGCGCTGTGTGAACTCGGGCGGCACCGTTACGCTCCTTGCCTTGGCGCCGACCTCGACAGAGAACGAACGCGGTTTCTTATCGAGGCTGGTGACCACGACCTCGTAGCCGACGGTCTTGGCGCGAAGCCGGGGTGGGCCGACATTAGGCATCCATTGGATGACAACGTCCCCGGGGTCGATGCCGGTGTCGCCCTCCAGGGGGAGAAGGAGTAGCGGCGCGGGCGGAAGCGCGTGCGTCAGCGGCGCCGATCCCGTCAGCGGCATTCCATCCGCTGTCGTCCCGTTGAAGGTGTACTCCCCCTCCGGAAAGAGGGCGAGGAGGTCCTCTAGAGGCTGCTCGTCGAAAGATGGCTCGGCGCTCTCGAAGAACAACTCCGTGATGCCCTGATTCCCCACCGGCCCGTCGGTGAATATGTCGGTGATCGGATCGTTGCTCGGGTCGCGCACAGACATGAAGTCCCAGCCCTCACCATCGAGGAAGATCTGGATTCCGGCGTCGCCATCCGTGTCATTGACTTCGATGAAGATGGCCGCGTCAGCGAGTGGAATCCTCGCCTGAGCGTGTGGACCCGTCTGGCCCAACGCCTCGTTCCTGGCGGCCGAGCCCGCGGCGCCCACAACGAGCGCGGCGCAAATCAGCGCCCAACGGGTCCAATTCGAACGAGTGTATTGACTCCTCACCACAACCTCCTGATCTCGCTGGCCGCCGTGGCGGCGGCCAGACACGCGCAGATCTTTCTGCCTAGTGGGTCATGGGAGATCCTGAACGCGTTCGCGCCACCGGCCGACCCCGCTCGAGAAGTGCACCGTGCAGGGTGGTTCGAAACCGAGTAACGTCGCACGCTACGCGGGCAGGTCCCACGTGTACGGAATTCGGCAACTCGGGCGCCGAGTGGACGGCCGACGGTGTGGTGTCTTGTCGCCGGTCCGCTGGACGCCCTCGGGAGGGCACCATGACCGACGAAACGACTCTGTTTGAAGGCAGTTGTGCCTGCGGCGCCGTGCGCGTAGCCGTCACCGGGACACCGCGTGCCGCCGGCTATTGCCACTGCGAGTCTTGTCGCCGGTGGCATACCGCCCCGATCAACGCCTGGGCCGCGTGGCCGGGTGACGCGGTGACCATTACCAAGGGCGAGGATGACCTCATCCAATACGACGCCTACCGACTTCGTCAGTTCGAAGACCAAGAGCCCACCGGCGGGCAAACGAGCGCCAACGGTCGCTGCGCCTGCCGCCGATGCGGCGCCGGGGTGATGAACCGCAGGCACGACGGGGTGACGGTCGTTTACCCGTCAGCGCTCTACGGCAGCGGCTTCACGCACGAGCCGAGCGTCCATATCCACTACCAGGAGCGCGTGCTCGACGTCCGGGACGGGCTGCCCAAGTTCGCCGACAGCCCGACGGATTTCGGCGGGTCTGGCGAGATGATCGAGGAGCCTCCAGCCACGGGGCCGACCGGCAGTAGCTGACACCGAGCGCGCCGGACAGCACCGTCGGCGGCGATCGATTACCGGAGCGCAGTCCTCGGCCGGTGTCTGGTCAGCCGGCGGCCATCCGTCTGAGCACGGTGTGCAGGATGCCGCCGTTGCGGTAGTAGTCGACCTCGACCGGCGTGTCGATGCGGACCACGGTGTCGAACTCCGTCACTGCACCGTCGACCTTGGTGGTGCGAACGGTGAGCGTCTGCTTCGGCTGCAACTGCTCGGGCAGATCGATGTCGAAGGTCTCGGAGCCGTCGAGGCCGATGCTGTCGGCCGTGTCACCGGGTGTGAAGGTCAACGGCAGCACGCCCATGCCGAGCAAGTTAGATCGGTGAATGCGCTCGTATGATGTGGCGATCACCGCCTTGACGCCCAGCAGCAGCGTGCCTTTGGCGGCCCAGTCGCGTGACGAGCCCATGCCGTAGTCCTTGCCGGCGAGCACCACCAACGGAACTCCGGCGGCGCTGTAGCTCTCCGAGGCTTCGTAGACCGTCTTCACGGCCCCATCGGTGAAGTCGGTGGTCAACCCGCCTTCGGTACCGGGGGCGAGCTGGTTGCGCACGCGCACGTTGGCGAACGTGCCGCGCGTCATGACGTTGTGGTTGCCGCGCCGTGATCCGTAGCTATTGAACATCGACCGCTCGACACCGCGACCGCTCAGGTACTCGCCGGCGGGCGTGTCGGGGCCGATGGCGCCGGCCGGCGAGATGTGGTCGGTGGTCGTCGAATCGCCCATTTTCGCCAGACAACGCGCGCCGCGAATGGACGCGATCGGAGGCGGCTCGGGCGGCATGTCCATGAAGAACGTCGGTTCCTGTATATAGGTGCTGTCGTCGGACCACTCGTAGTTGGCGGCATCCGAGGTGGCGATTGCCTTCCACTCGTCGCTGCCTTCGAAGACGTTGCCGTACTTGTCGAGGAACTGGTCGCGCGACAACGAATCCCCGACGACTGTCTGGATCTCGTCCTCGCTCGGCCAGATCTCGTGCAGGAACACGTCGTTGCCGTCGGGGTCCTGCCCGAGGGGATCGTTGACCAGGTCGATGTCGACCGTGCCAGCGAGGGCGAACGCCACCACCAGCGGCGGTGAGGCCAGGTAGTTGGCCTTGATATCGGCGTGGATACGACCCTCGAAGTTGCGGTTGCCGGAGAGCACAGAGGCAACCGTGAGGTCATGGTCGCGCACCGCCGCTCCGATGGCCTCCGGCAAGGGTCCGGAGTTGCCGATACACGTGGTGCAGCCGAAGCCGACCACGTAGAAGCCCATGGTCTCGAGCTCATCGAGCAAACCGGCCTTCTCCAGGTAGTCGGTCACCACCTGCGAGCCGGGCGCCAGCGAGGTCTTCACCCATGGCTGTCGTTGCAGGCCGCGGCGCGCCGCGTTGCGCGCCAGCAGCCCGGCGCCCACCATGACGCTCGGGTTCGACGTATTGGTGCAGCTGGTGATGGCGGCAATGACCACGGCGCCGTCGCGCAGGTGGAACATATCGCCATCGAGATCGACCTCCACGGAACGCACCAGCCCGGTTGCGACGGCGGCGGCCTCGGCGGAGAGCGCTCCGCCGGCAGCACCCATTCCCGACAAAGCTCCGTCGCCGGACGCCACGAGGCCGAGCGACGCCGCGTCGAGCTCCGCGTCATCGCGCGCGAACGTGGTGGCGAGCCCCTCACGCCACCGGACGCCCATGTCGCCGAGCGCGATTCGATCCTGCGGTCGCTTGGGACCGGCCAGCGCTGGTTCGACGCTGCCGAGATCCAGCGATAGCCCATCGGAGTAGGTGATCGACCGCTCGTCGTCGCGCCATAGACCCTGGGCGCGGTAGTAGGCCTCGACGGTATCGATGAGCTCCTGGGACCGGCCAGTAAGCCACATGTATTCCAGCACCCGTTCATCGACTGGGAAGAAACCGCAGGTGGCGCCGTATTCGGGGGCCATGTTGGCGATCGTCGCCCGATTGGCCACCGGCATCGCCGCCAGCCCGGGGCCGTAAAACTCGACGAACTTTCCGACCACGCCCAGCTCGCGCAGCATCTCGGTCACGCGCAGCACCATATCCGTTGCGGTGCTCCCGGCTCTCAATTCCCCTTCGAGACGAAACCCCACCACCTCGGGCATCAACATGTAGATCGGCTGCCCGAGCATCACCGCCTCGGCCTCGATACCGCCCACGCCCCAGCCGAGCACGCCGAGGCCATTGATCATCGTGGTGTGCGAGTCGGTACCTACGAGGCAGTCGGGGTACAGCTGTTCACCGTCGTCCCACACCACCTTAGCGAGGTACTCGAGATTTACCTGGTGCACGATGCCGGTGGCCGGCGGCACGACGCGAAAGTTGTCGAAGCCGCTCTGGCCCCACTTGAGGAACTCGTAGCGCTCGCGGTTACGCTCGAACTCTTTCTCGGCGTTGATCTGCAACGCCATGCCGGAGTTGAACGCGTCGACCTGTACCGAGTGATCGATCACCAGATCGCAAGCCACCAGCGGGTTCACCTTCGACGGGTCGCCGCCCATGCGCACCATCGCCGAGCGCATGGCGGCCAGATCGACGACCGCGGGGACGCCCGTGAAGTCCTGCAACACCACACGGCCGGGGGTGAAGGGAATCTCGACGGCGGCAACGTTGGCGGCGTCGTAGCTTGCGAGCGCCCCCAGGTGCCCAGCGGTTACCACATGGTCGTCGAAGTTGCGCAGACAGGACTCGAGCAGCACCTTGATCGTGTAGGGCAGCGAATCGATCGCGCCAAGATCGCTCAGCGCGTTCAGGCGAACGATCTGCCGCTCTCCGAGGGCGGTGTCCAGGCTCTGGCGAGCTTGCCGGACGAGCTCCGTGATCTCATGCATGCGTCCGATTCTAGCGCAGGCCTTCGGAGGCCACTCCCGAGCATCGGCCGTTTTACAGATCGCCAGCCTCGCGATACCGTACGGCGCCCCAACAGCCCGAGTAGCCAATCACAAGGAGAGCTTCTGTGTCAGAGAACGTGAAGCGACGACCTGACGGAGTAACGATCCTCGCGCTCTGGTACCTGGTGTTAGCAGGTGGGGCTGCGTTCGGCGCCTGCGCGATGACTATCCCCATCGGGGTCATGTCGTTCGTCGCCGATATACCGGCCGGAACGAGCCGCATCGCGGCGCTGGCGCTCGGCGTCGGCCTCACGGTCACGCTCGTTGTTGGCGCCGTCTGTGCGCTGCTCGCCTGGGGTCTGTGGACCATGAAGGAGTGGGCCCGGATCGCCGCGCTGGCTCTGGCTATCCTCCACCTGCCGTTCTTCCCGGTCGGCGCCGCCATCGGTGTCGCAACGCTGTGGTACGTCGGCACGCACCCGGAGGCCCAGGAGGCGTTTGGCAGCCCTTGATCGTATGCCTCACGCTGCGTCGAGTTTGCGCGCGCACCTCAGAGGCTCTACCAGCTGACGTATTTGTACATCAGGCGGATGAGCTGGTAGGCCTCGCCCATGGTGCGCGCCTCGTATTCCACCGTCGTGCCGTCAACCCGGCTCATGCCGGGAATCGCCTGCAGGATATCGGCGCGTGTGGTCGTCGCCGACCGCATGCGCAACACGACCGGCTCCGACACCGATAAGGTCGTGGCGCCGGGAAGATCGGCGAGCGCCGCCAGCGTCGCTTCGCGTAGAGCGGCGAGCACCACCGCCGGGTGCAGGAGCTTGGCGACCGAGGATCCGATGGCTTTCTTTGGTGGCCACGGTGCGCGTATTGACCAAGGCGCTGAACTGCTCCGTGAACGTCCGGTCGCCGGCAGCAACGATCACCGGCACCCCCTGGGCCGCAGCGAAGTGCGCGTTGAGCCCGCCCTCGCCCACCTCTGTTCCGTTCAACCACAGGCCCTTCACCGAACCGGATCCGGTGTGGGCCAGGAAACCGTCCGGGGTCCCGGCGCGGGCGTGATAGCCCAGGAAGATAGCCGCATCGAACGAGCTGTCGAGGCCCTGCACCATTCCCAGTGGCTTGATGTTCCCCTGGATGTACTCGACCCGCTCGTCGAGCTCGGTGTGCAGGAGGTTCTGCATATCGCCGTGGGAGTCGTTCACCAGGACCTCTGCCGGCCCGTGCGCGAAAATCGCCTCGACCACCGTGTTGACCTCGGCCGTCATGAGCTCGCGACCGCGGGCGTAGTCCTTGCCGGCTCCGGAGGTCATCTTGCCCGTGCCGATGCCGCCGATTCCCTCCATATCCACAGAGATGAAGATCCGCAGCGCCTCGTCCTGGGCGCCGACCGCGGTGCCTGCAACGCCGGCAACGGTCGCCCCGAGGGCCATGACGACAACCAACAAATGCGGCCCGACACGTCGAATCATGGCGCCGACTGTAGCAGTTCTAAGGTCAGCTGCCAGGCCGTCTACGCTCGCGCCGCGGTCCACGCCACGGCGGGCAACTTCCTCCAGGAAGGCTGCGCTTCGAACTCGGTCCATAGGCGGCCGAAGCTGTGCAGGGTGCGGTGACCGGGAAGCCACGGCGGAATGGGCCATTGCTTGAACGGTGCTCGTGCCACCGATTTCTGCGGACGATCGAACATCAGGGCGTTACCGACGGTACCGATCCCGGATCGCACGTCGCTCAGGGTGTTGCCGGGAAATGCTCCCCACGAGGTCGACGACAGGCCGAACAGCACCGACGACCAAGTGTTGATCGCGACGCCGCCGTAGCGCAGATCCGCAACTGCCTGATCGAGGTGTGTCGCAAGATCCCTCTCGGTACGCGGGTCGATGAGCAGGTTGCACGAGAGGTTGCCCCAGATCTCGTCGTTGGCGACGCGGGTGGCTTGCGCCAGGAAATCACCGGCATCGGCTGCCGGTACGGGAACCTCCGCGAGAACGCCACAGAACGCCTCGTTGCCGAGGGCGTACTCCTCGCGCCGCGGCGCCAGATCTAGGATCAACGTCCATGGCAACGTGTCGTCCGCCGCCGCTTCGCCCAGCCTCTGCGCTCCGGCGTACGCGACGCAAAACCGCCGATGGCGATCCGCCGCACCGGGATAGTAGGCGCGCCGCTGAGGCGTGGCAGCAAGAATCTCGCGCAGTCGATCGACGAAGCGCTCGCGCAGCCCCCATTGCGCCTGCACCAAAAGTGCCTTCGCAGCGGTGCAGTTGAAGCTGGCGTTGTGCGTAACCATGCCGGCGACGCTGCGAGCCTGAAACTCGAGCTCCGCGTCGGTCCATTCGCCCGGCACCACGATAACCGGGCTGACACAGCCGAGCTCAGAGGTGATGTGCTTGTCGATAACCGGCGCTCCCGTGTCCTTGCGTCGGCGACGCTCGTCCTCACTGGAACCCCACACGATAGCGTCGTGGGTATGGTGCGAGCCGGTGAGGTGAATCGAGGTCACGGCCTCGTGGCGGCACAGATAGGCGCCTACGTCGGCACCACCGTAGACGATCCGCAGGAAACCGGCCTCGACCAGCGCCGCGAAGGCCCTCTCGAAGACCGGCCCGAGGTAGGCGTTCACCGGGTGCATCTTGAGCACCACGACCTCGTCCTCAACGCATAGCTTGTGCACCAGATCGCGCGGGGCTATCGCCGAGATATTCCCGGCCCCGAGCACCAGCGCGACGCCTCCCCCGAAGGCTCGATCCTTCTGCTTGTCGCGATAGAGCCGCCCGCGCCGCGGCTCCGCGCCCGGCTCGATCCGCACCTCGGCAGTGATCCCCGCCAGCACGAGCTTCTCCAGCGGCCCGTCCGGAGTCACCTCGACGATGACCTGGCCGGCACGCTCGCGCGTCGCGACGGGTGCCCGCCAGTCGTCGGCGTGCAGCGTCGCGGCGGTGACGCGAAGACAACGGATGGTGGTCATCGGGCCGCTCAGCCAAGCTTCACCCGCAAGCGGCGACTTGGGATCGATGCCCTTCGCGGCGCATACCCGGCTGACCCACTCCGGCGCCGCACGGCGGACGCCCGCCAGACACGTCCTCAGCAGCGCCGCCCGCTCGCGAGCATCGACTCGTATCCAGGCGCCGCGCCGCTGGCGAAGGCGCTCCAGCGCCGCGTCGAGATCAGCGGTCGGTGTCGCCGCCACGGACGTCGTGGTCACCGCGCTAGCGCACGCGCTCGAACCACAGATCGACGACGCGTCCAGCGTCGAGCTCGAAGCCGCTCACCCGCCCGGCCGAGTCGCGCTCGAATCGGAACAGTACCGGCCATTCCTCCGCGCGCATGTGGTCCGGCCCCTCCGACGCCAGACGATCGCGACGACGCAGAGAGATCTCCCAGAACAGCTCGCCATCCTGGATCTCCAGCATATAGGTGACGCGTAACTCCGGGCTCACGTAACGGCCTTCGAAATCCCTCAGCTCGGCAACCGACAGCGCGAACTCCTGCGGCGCCCCTACCGCATCCTCGACCGCCGCCACCGACGGGCGCGGCCCGAGCTCGTCGGCAAGATAGATGTCGGCGACACGACGCCCGAGCTCGGAGGGGTTGGCGGTCGAGACATTGCACAAGACGGTCACGCCGAAACGCTGCTCCGGGAACCGCAGCAAGTCGGCCCGGAAACCGACGAAGGCGCCGCCGTGACTCACCAGACGCTGACCACGATAGGTCGTAACCGCAATCCCGGCCGAGTACTCGATCGGCTCGCCGCTGTCGAGCGTGCCGGGCTGTAGCCAGCGTCGGACAAGCTCCGGAGATCCGCCTCCTAGACGGTTGTCGTAGAAGTTGCGGTCCCAGGGGAGCGACTCGTTGACGGTCGTGAAGAGGCCTCCGTCGCCGACGATGGGTAGCGTCGTCATGCTGACGTCGAATCCACCGTCGCCGGGGGAATAGCCGTAGGCGCGGTTGGGCACCAAGCGAGTGTGCTCATCGTGCAAGTGCGTCCGACCCATCCCGAGCGGTGCGAAGATCCGTTCCTTGGCCACAGCGGCCAGGCTCTGCCCGGTGACCCGCTCGACCACCTCACCGAGCAGGAAGTACCCTGAGTTCGAGTACAGGTGCTCGGCCCCCGGACGGAAGTTGAGGTCGCGCTGACGCGACAACATGGCCAGCAGATCGTCGGCCGAGTAGTAGTCGGCTTCGCGGTACCCGGCCAGTGCCATCAGGGTCAGGTAGTCGCGGATACCGCTGGTGTGGTGGATCAGCTGCCGGACGGTGATGCGGTCGCCGAAGTCACGCAGCTCCGGTACCCAGCGGCGGACAGGATCATCGAGCGACAGCCGCCCTTCCTCGGCCAGCAACAGGATGACCATAGCGGTGAACTGTTTGCTGACCGAGCCGGTCCGGAACACCGTGTCGGCGGTGATCGGAACCGAGTGCTCGAGGCTCGCCATGCCGTATCCACGCCGATAGATGAACTCGCCGTCACGGATCACGCCGAGGGCGCACCCCGGTGTTTGGTCGCCGTAGGCGGCAAACACCGCGTCGACCTCGGGCATCGCCCCCGCCAGCGGCGCATCGACCGGGTTGCTGCAGCCAGCGATCCACATGAGCAACACGGCGCTCGGCGCCAGGCGTCGCCAGGCGATGCGATGCATCATTCGCGCTCCAGCCGAAGACGCCGGTCTAGCGCCGCCGGGCGCGCAGATCTCGGCGCAACTCGGCTGGCTGCGGCAGGATTCCTCTCCACACCTCGACCGTTTCGCCATCGCGCAAGTACACCAGCTGTGGCACCGACCCCTCGCCGGTGACGCGGACGAAGGTCTGCGGAGGGAGCACCTGGACAGGCATCTGCAGATCGTAGCGCTCACGATAGCTGTTCACGTCGGTACCAGAGGTCTCGTAGGTGAGCCCGACGACCGGCGGCAGCACGGCGTCCTTGGTGTAGTCCGACACGCGCGGGCTCATCGCGGCGCAGTGCGGGCATTCATGGTGGAACAGATACAGCAGGTGCTCGCCACGCTCGAGGTCGACCTCCCGCATGTCCATGGTTCTGCCGAGCGCTGCCGCCGACGCGCCACTCGGACCGCTGGTGTAGCCGAGGACGCTCATACCCAGCGCTGCCACGGTGGTAATCCCGAGCGCCGCGGCGCGCCAGTCGGCGCGAGTGCGGGCCACCGGAGTCCAGAAACACACGCCCACGGCGATGGCCATGAACGCGAGGTCCATCAGGAAGGCGTCGCGCGGCTCGCGCTCCATCATCGGTCCGAAACAGCCGCACTCATCGAGTGTACCGGCGGCCCAGCCGTAGCCGATGGCCACGAGGAACACGGCCATCAGCGCCGCGGCCACGGTGGCAGCCAACCGCACGCGCCAGCGCACCAGCAGCATCACCGCAACACCGATCTCGACCGCCGGCAGCAGCAAAGCCACCGGTGTCCGCATCCAACCAGGCACGCCGTAGCCACCGAGCGAGCCCAGGAAGCTCCACGGGTCGAGCACTTTGGCCACCCCCGCGATCAGGAACATCAGGCCGAGAATCACCGGCCCGAACGATCGGATCATGCCCGACAGCCCCGCTCCGGAAGCCAATTCCTTCTTAGATGGCATGGCAGCTTTCTTCGATGGCATCGCAGCGCTCCCCGGTTACCAGGCGATTCCGTAGTCTTCGCCGTGATGGCTCGAACCGCCCCAGAAGGTGCCGTGCTCCCAGTCGACGAACAGCGCGTTGATCGGCCCCGAGGTGCGCTCGCGATCGACCAGTGAGTAACCCATGCTGCGGAGCTCCTCGCGTACCCACGGCGGTGTGGCCGACTGGATCAGCAGACGACCCGGGCTCGACTCGTGTTCGGCGAACGACCCTTGCATCTGGTAGCTGTTGATATTGGGCGCCTCGACCGCCTGCTGCACATCCATCCCCCACTCCACGAAGTTGAGGAAGAACTGCAGCAGGTTCTGATCCTGGCCATCGCCACCCTGAACCGCGAACGACAGGTAGGGACGGCCATCCTTGAGCGCCATCCCGGGAGTCAAAGTAGCGCGCGGACGCTTCCCCGGCTCGACCACGTTGTAGGGGTTCTGTGCCGCATCCAACACAAAGCTCTGCATACGCTGGCTCATGCCGATGCCGGTTCGACCGGCGATAACCGCCGGAATCCACCCGCCGCTGGGTGTGATCGAAACCACCCAACCGTCGGCATCGATCGCCTGGATGGACGTCGTGCCGGCGTAGAAGTCCTCGTCGAACTCGGCCAGAGCCGCCGAGCTCGCATCCGGAGCAACGGTGGAACCTCCCCAGTTCTCGAGGTAGCGCAGAAAGGGGTTCTCGCCGCCCTGGAACGGATAGGGATCGCCCGGCCGAACCGACTCGTCGTTGCGCTCCCAGTTGATCTCGGCGACGCGCTCGGCGGCGTACTCCTTCGACAGCAGTCCCTCGATCGGTTCCGCGGGCGGGAAGTAGGGATCGCCGTAGTAGAAATCGCGATCGGCGAAGGCCATGTTCATGACCTGATAGAGAGTGTGCATGTAGCGCGCGCTGTTGAAGCCCATGCCCTTGAGATCGAGGTTCTCGAGCATGTTGAGGGCTTGCAGCATGACCGGTCCCTGCACCCAAGTGGTGAGCTTGTAGACCTGGATACCCTTGTAATCGACTGACACCGGCTCCTCGAGATAGACCTCCCAGTTGGCGAGATCCTCGAGGGTGTGCAGGCCTCCCTGCTCCTGCGAGCCACGCACGAACTCGGCCGCAATATCGCCGCGATAGAAACGGTCGTAGGCCGACTGAATGGCCTCTTCACGCGAGGCTCCGCCGATCAGCGCTTCAGCTTCGGCGTCGACCATCTTGCGCAGCGTCGCCGCCAGGTCCTTCTGCCGGAAGATCTCGCCCGGGTACGGGGCAGCGCGATCACCGTCGCCCAGGTGTGGCAGGAACACCTCTTTGGAGTACGGCCACTGCTGGAGTCGCTCCCGCTCGCGCTCGATCGAGTTCGCCGACTGCTCCTCGATCGGATAGCCGTCGGCCATCTCGATCGCCGGCGCCAGGACCTGCGCCAGGCTCATGGTGCCAAATTTCTCCAGCATCACCAGCAAGCCGCCGGGCGTGCCCGGCGTGACCGCGGCGTGCGGACCGTACTCGGGTGGGTAGCCCAATCCCATGTTCTTGAAGAACTCGGGAGTGGCCCCGGTCGGCGCGACCCCCAGCGCGTTGACGCCGACGACCTTCCTTTCGTTCGGGTCGTAGATCAGCGCCTGCGTCTCACCGCCCCAGCCGAGCACGTCCCACATGGTCGACGTGGCCGCCAACATGGCGCACGCGGCGTCGACTGCGTTGCCGCCCTGCTGGAAGATCATGGCGCCGGCGGTGGCCGCCAGCGGCTTACCGGTGATCGCCACCCAGTGGCGGCCGTGCAACACCGGCTTGGCGGTGCGTTGAGCCAGCCCGGGGCTGGCGAGCGTCATGGAAGCGACGAGGGCGACGGCCAGGGCGATACGCGAGTTTCGCATGGTAGCTCTTGTCCTGTGTCTGTTGGGCGTGATGAGGAGCCTACCGCCCCGCATCCGGCGGCGTCGAGGGGATCCCTGGCGAGCGTTGCGGGGGGCTGACAGCGGCTCGAGGCGCGGTCGCCAGATCAAGGATCGATTTCCACCACCATCTCGATCTCGACAGGGATGCCGCGCGGCAGCGTCGCCATGCCCACCGCGGCGCGGGCGTGGCGGCCCCGGTCGCCGAAGATCTCGACCAGAAGATCCGAGGCGCCGTTGATTACCTCGGGCTGCTGTCCGAATCCATCCACCGCTTTGACCATGCCAAACACCCGCACGATGCGCCGAACGCGTCCGAGATCGCCGATCTCCTTCTTCAGTGACGTCAGCAGTCCGATGGCCGTAAGACGTGCAGCGGCGTATCCCTCTTCGATCGTGAGATCGGCACCCACGGTACCCGTCAGGAACGACCCGTCGGCTTGGGTGGGGCCGTGCCCGGCGAGGAAAACCAGGTTCCCCGTGGTCACCGCATGCACGTAGTTGGCCACCGGCGGCTCCGGATCGCCTAGCTCGATCCCGAGCGCCCGCAGACGAGCCTCGGGATCGTAGCCGTCCTGACCCGGCGCCGGCTGCACCAGCACGGTAACCGCAAGAACGAGCGTTGCCACACCAGTGAGTTTGATCATCGTTTCACCCTGATCCTGCGAGAGGGACGCGATCCTGCGAGGGGAACGCGGATGACATCCACGTGATTAGGCCAGTTGCGGGTGCCCCCGTCCAGCAACGCTGGCTAGCGGGCCGCGGCGTCGCGATCGCGCCACAACAGCAGGGCGGCAAACCCGGGGACGAACGCCACGCACCAGTACGCGAAGTTCCTCCAGTACAGCGGCCCGGGGGTGTGCGCGCCCAGCCAGATGTCGGAGATCATCCAGAAACCGAGCCCGGCCGTCAGCGCTGCGAGCACACCGCGGGTCACCGTACGCGATCCGGTCTCGGCACGGCTACTGGCGGTATTGCCGACGAACGCCAGCGCGACCCACAGGGCCATCCAGGCGACCACCATCGCGATCACTCCGATCACCGGAAACAGGAGATAGAAAAGCGCCGCGGCCAGGACGCCGACAAGCAGGCCGGCCAGGGCAGCGAACCCGTTGCGGCTCCCACCCGTGGCCCGCGCGATGACCAGACCCATGACCGCAAGCAACAATCCACCGTGAATCAGGCCGTAAAGCGCCTTGTGTTCGGGCACCGCCGCCGCCCAGAAAGCATCGGCGAAGGCGCTCGTAGCGGCCATCACCAGGGTGGCGACCAGGGTTTCTCGAAGTCCGTTGACAGCGCTCATGGCAGGTACCTCAGTGGATCAGGTGCAGCTCGGTCTGCCGCCGCAGCGACCAACGCCGCTCACCGGCGGGCGTCACCTCCGCTTCCTCTTCCATCATCATGCGCACCGGCTGCCCGTCCCACTCCGCGACCGGAGTCGTAACCTGGAGCTCGGTAGAGAACCACATGTTCGCCAGCACCGGTACGTCCCCACGGCCCGGGACGCCCTCCTGGTAGTCCCACAGTCCGATCAGCGGCCCGGCGCCGTGGCCGTGATCGCCGATCGGGTGGGTGTACATGGTGCCGTCGAGCCCTTCCGCGTGCATGCGCTCGAGCACCTCGTAGAGTACCTCGTTGCCGGAGCGGCCTACGTGCATCTCTTCCAGGAGGATTTCCTGCAGCTGCTTGCTGTTTTCGAGCGCAGCTTGAAGCCCGGCGGGGGCATCCGTCTCGCCGTCGCGAAGCACGTAGCCCATGTGCTGGGTGTCGGTATTGAGGCGCATCACGGTGATTCCGAAGTCTGTATGCAGCACATCGCCGCGCTCGATCACTGGGTCAGAGCCGAGATCGGCGGCATCGGTTCCGCGTCGCTGGATGCTGACGGAGGGTTGAAACCAGGTACCGAAGCCGAGGTCGTGAACCCGCTGACGCATCCACCAGACGACGTCCTGAGTGCTGGTGACCCCCGGCGTGATCACCGCGTTGGAAAACGCCGCACCGATGATCTCGTGCACGTAGGCCTGCATGCGCCGATAGACGGGCGTCATGCTGGGAACCCGCAGCGCCAGGTAATCGATCGCCAGCCGCGGGTTGGGCGCCACACGCCCGATGAGCTCGGGCCCGAGCGCCGACTGCATTTGTTCCCACTCGCCGGCAGTGAGGCCGTCCGCAAAGTTGTGCTCGTGGGCGATGTTGACCGCGATCACCTGCGGATCGCGGTCGCGAATCAGATCCGCGAGCAGCGTCCACTGCGAGCTTCCCCAGAGCTCCGCCTGGACGCCCTCACGACTGGTGGCGATGTTGGCGCGATACGCCTCGTACAGTCCGCCCTGCGATCCACCGCCCAGGGCCAATCGCTCGACGCCACGCTCCGGGCCCAGGTCGGTAAAGACGTAGATCGTGCGCCGTCGTGCCGCGAAGCTCGTCGGTGCCACCAGGGCGCGAAAGACGGGGTCCTCGTTGTACTCGCGCATCGGAACGACCCACATGTCCACCCCGTGGTCGCGCATCACCAGGGGCAGATTGACGTCGAGTCGCTCCTGTACCCAGGTCTGCTGGATCGCCGCCTGTTCCTGCAAGGTGCCGAACGGTCGCGTAGTGCGAAAGCTCGGCTCCTGGGAAGCAGGCGTGGAAAGCGAGGCAGCAAGTGCCAGCGTCACTGCGGCGAAGCGAGTCATCTGTTTCCTCGGGTGCACGTTGAGGGATATCGGTACTCACGGCTCGCCGGCGAGCGCCGGGCGCGCCCCGCTATCCAACCGCGCCGCGCCTCGACCTGCAAACGGCGTCCGCAGGGTCACCCCAGGTGGCGAGGAACAGCAGCGTCCGAAGCTACTCGACCCGCAAGGCTTCGACTGGATCCACTCTCGCGGCGCGGCGCGCCGGTAGGTACGCGGCACCAGCGGCGACCAGCAGCAATGTGATCGTCGCTGCGACCACGGTCGGCGGATCCATCGGCTCGAGCCCGTACAACGTGCTCTCCAGCAGCCGAGTCAACAACGCCGCCGCCACCAGCCCGAGGCCAACCCCGAGACACACGGTCACCAGCTCGCGCATGACGAGTCGGACGACATCGTTGGACCGCGCTCCGATTGCCATACGGATGCCGATCTCACGAGTCCGCCGAATCACGCTGTACGACAGGATGCCGTAGAGACCGATGCAGGAAAGCAGCAAGGCCACCGCTCCCAACGCCGTGGAGAGTCGCGCGAAATGGTGCTCACCCACGAGGTTCCGGTCCTGCTGCGCTCGCTGTGTGGAGATGCCGTACAACGGCACGTCCGGGTTGAGCTGACGTAGCGACTGTCGCATTTGCGGCACCAGGCTCAACGGATCGACCGCGACCCGGACCACGAAGGTCATGGGGCCGAGGTCTCTGACTCCCTGGCGGTAGAGAAGGTGGACCGCCGGCCATGCCTCATCGCGGAGATTCTGATATTTGACGTCTGGCACCACACCGACGATCTCGACGTCTCCGGCGTGCTCGATGTTGCCGAAGCCGACACGTCTTCCGACGGGGTTGACGCCTTCGAAGAAACGGTCGACCAGGGTCTGGTTGATCACTGCGACCGGCGCAGCTGACGGCCCGTCATGGTCGCCGAACAGGCGTCCCCGGATGGCACGGATCTCGAACGTCGAGAAGAAATCCACACCGACCACATTGATGAAGGCATTCGTGCTCTCATCCTCGGCGGGTTGATAGTCCTCGATATACACCGTCGACGAGGTCATCGAGCCGCTCGCCGGCCCGTGGGCTACAACGCTGACGGCCAACACTCCCGGTATTCGCTCGATCCCCCGCAGCGCTTCGTAGTAGAAACCAGCAAGCTCATCGCCCGCGTAACCGCTCAGACGCGGGTCGGCCCGGAACAGCAATACGTTGTCGGCGTCGTAACCTCGAGCCTCGCTCTCGAGACCCCGGACCGTGCCGATGAACAACCCCGCCACGACCAGCAGTACGAGCGAGGTAGCGACCTGGACCACAAGCAACGCCCGCGAGAGACCCAGCCGTTCGCGATGCCCCGCTGCCGCGGGCTCAGCTTTGAGCGCCGGCGCGAGATCCAACCGCGACGAGCGCAACGCTGGTGCGATACCGAACAGGACACCGGTGAGAAGCGATGCCGCTGCGGTGAAAAAGAGCACGTTGGTGTCGAGGCGCACATCGAGAGCCATTTCCGAGCTATCGACAACTCCGAGGAAAAGCCCCCGCACCGCGAACGCGAGCAGCAACCCGAGCACACCCCCACAGCCTGCGAGCAGCACGCTTTCGGTCAGCAGTTGCCGCACCAGGCGCCCGCGGCTGGCACCAAGTGATCGCCGCACGGCGATCTCGCGGCGTCGTGCTCCCGATCGTGCCAGCAACAGGTTGGCGAGGTTCGCGCAGGCAATCAGCAACACGGCTCCGACCACTGCACCCAACGTCAGTAACGGCTGCACCATCAGGCTTCGCTGCTCGGTCATTCCACGGCCGCCCGGAACCGCACGGGCATCCGGAACGGGCTGACCGGCTTCGAGGTCGGCCTCCACTGACTGGCCCAGGACGAGATCGGCAACCGCCTCGGCCTGTTCGATCGTGCCTCCCGGACCCAACCTCCCCATGATCCGTAGCCACCAGTAGTCGCCCCGATCGAGCAGCTCTCGATTGCGCATCACCAGAGCTTGATGAACCAGTGGCACCGTGACCTGGGGCACCGTCCCGACCTGCAACGCTCCTTCGAATGCCGGCGGCGTTACGCCGACGATGGTGAAAGCGGCGCCATTCACGAAGATCGTCTGCCCGAGCACCTCGGACTCGCCACCGAACCGACGCTGCCAATATCCATACGACAAGACAGCCGCCGGCTCGGCGTCGGGATCAGCGTCAGCCGGGCCCAGCAACCGGCCCAGCTCGGGTCGGACGCCGAGCATCGAGTAGTAGCTCGCCGACACCACTTGTCCGCTGCCGAGATCCGCCTCGCCTCGAAATCTGGCGTTGATGCGATACAACGGCGCGAACGCGGCGAGCTCTACGAACGGCGTGTCAGCAGCTCGCAGACGTTGATACATTAGATGGGAGAAAGACGAGCTCTCACTGCGGCCCGAGTCACCGCGGATCATCCAGCCATTTATGGAAATGTCGGGACTCTCACCGGACTCGTGCACCAGCCAGTGCAGCACGACGAGATCCTCGGGGCGCTCAACCGGGAGCCGGCGCAGCAAGGCTGCATCGACAATGCTGAAGATCGCCGTGTTTGCGCCGATTCCGAGCGCCAGCGACAGCACCGCGATCACCGTGAAGCCGGGGCTCTTGCGCAACATACGAAGTGCATACGCAACGTCCTTGACGAACGCGTCCAGATCACTCGAGAGCAGCGATTCATCGGATGGGAGCAACCCACCGGCTCCCGGAAGCTGGCGTCCGCGCACCGAGCGAAGTCGCAAGCGCAGATCATCCCAGCGCGCGCCCAATCCGTTGCGCAGCAGGTCCCATGCGGTCCGTGCCCGACCCGCCTGTCGAACATCCCGGTAGAGTTCCCCGAGATCGCGGCCGAGGCCGGCGCGAAATCGTCGCGGGAAGGCCAACAGGCAGATTCGGAACAGCAAGGTTGCCGGCGGCGCGGTCGCTCCACCGCGAGTTGGATGAGTCGGCCCGCTCACGAGGTCGTACCCGAGTCTGACTCGGTTGCCAACACCCTTGCCGACACGTTTGCCATCAAGCTCGCTTCCGCCACTGCCACCCGCTTGCCGCTCTCGGTAATGCGGTAGTAGGTGCGACGCGCGTCGCCGCCGCCCACCTCGGACCGACCAGCCGACTCCAGGAGCCCGGCGCGCTGCATGCGGTACAGAACCCGATACACATCGCCGGGACGAAGCTGTACTCGGCCCCCGCTGAGTTCATCGATGGCTCGAACGATCCCATAGCCATGAAGAGGCTCGCTCTGCAGCACGGCGAGAACCAGGAAGTCGACCTGGCGCAGGGTCTTGGGCGTCGTCATTCAGTCTCCTCCCGATCGGAGGCCCGGAGGCGCGGCAAGGCGGATGCGCCAACTATACGTATTTTTCGTATATGCGCAAGCTACGTATAGCGACCGAGCTCGACCGGTGGACTCAGCGGCCGCGCGAAGATATCCAGGCCGGTGAGCCGCTCGTGCAGCTGCTGAAACTCCCGGTCATGCAAGGAGCGCAGCGGCAGGCGCACGATGCCGCAGTCGACGCCGAGCATCGACAACAGAGCCTTGCTGGCGCGGACCGCGCCGAACTCCTGCAGAACCCGTCCCAGGTGGAGCGTCTTGGCATGCTCGGCGCGAGCGGTTTCGATGTCGCCGGCCATGAAGGCGGCCTCGATGCGTCGATACAGCGGCGCGGCGAACCCGATGGAACCACCGACGGCGCCGCGGGCGCCCAGCGCCAGCGCCGGCAACCAGCTCTCCTCGCTGCCGACCAGCACGTCGAAGTCGCCTTCGAGTTGCTGACAGCGGGCGAACGTCTTCAGATCCGATGAGGTGAGGTTGACGCCTGCCAGGTTCGGAATCCGTAGTCGCCCCCACTCGAGCACCTGCTCGGTGGGGAAGCACACACCGTTGCGCTCTGGGACGTCGTAGAAGAAGAACGGCATTTCCGGTACCGCGGCGGCCACGGCAGCGAGGTACTCGATGAGCTCCTCGAGCGTCGCCGGCGGATAGTAAGCTGGCGCCATGGCAGCTACAGCCGTCGCGCCCGCCGTACCGGCGTGCTCGGCGAGCCGGACGGCGTCACGCAGTGAGCTGTGGCCGACGTGGGCGATCAGGGGCACCTCGCCGTCGGTTACCCCTACCCACGTCTCGAGCACGGCCTGTCGCTCGGCCACCGACAACGAGTGGCCTTCTCCCTCGATGCCACAGACGAAGACCCCGCCAATCCCTGCATCGCGGAACAGGTCGTACTGCCGCTGTATCACGCTGCCGTTGAATCGACCGACGTCGTTGAACGGTGTATGCGCCGACGCGAACAGGCCAGAGAAAGCCGATCCCTTGGCGCCGCCTCGTGCCTCGTTCAACTGGCCCCCGGCACGCTGCTCAGCGTGGCTGTCGTGCCACGATCGTGGCCTCGGTCTCGATCACTGGACCGTCCTCAGCCGCGAAATCGTCTCGCTCGCCGAACCACCTCGCTGACACTCGTTCGGCTCGCAGACGCATCTCCGGAGTGACCGAGGCAGCAACCGCCGCCAGCGCCATGACGAGCACCCCGAGGTCATCGCTGTAGCCCAGCCCCGGAATCAGGTCCGGGATAGCGTCGATCGGAGAGATGAAATAGCCCAGCGCGCCGATGACGGCCGTCCTCGCCCACACCGGAGCCTGCGGGTCGCGCAGCACCTGGTACAGCAGCACCGCTTTCTCGACCACTTCGCGACCAGCGGCGCGCGCATAGCGCGCCAGCTTGGCCGTGAGAGCCTCCGGCGAATACACCTCTCGATAGGCAGAAGTGGAATCGTCACCCATAGCTCAAGCCTACCATCTGACCTACGCCCCGGATCGGGGACTCATTCGACGTCGCGCCTGAGCCTCATGGTCTCAACACCACCTTGGTGTAGCCGTCCCGGCGCTCGTCAAAGCTCCGATACGCTTCGGGGCCTTCGGACAGCGGCAACCTATGGGAGATCACCCGGGCAATGTCGAGCTCTCGATCGCGCACGATCGGTGCGAGTCGCTCCATATAGGCACGCGCCGGGCAGCGGCCAACCCGGTAGGTCAAGTTCTTGTCATAGGCCTCGACGGGGCTGAACGGGAAAGTATCGTCGGTGTGGACGCCGACCACCGAGATGGTGCCGCCTGGACGCACGAGCTCGATGGCCATTCGGGCCGCCTTGTAGGTGCCGGCTGCCTCCATCACAGAATCGGCGCCGCGACCGTCGGCGCTGTCGCGAACGGCGCGCACCGGATCCTCGGCCTTGAAGTCGATCGGCACCGCGCCGACCTCGCGCGCCAGATCGAGTCTTTCGGGGACGGAGTCGATGGCATAGATCATTTCCGCGCCGAGCTCCTGCGCCGCCAGGATCGCCAGAATGCCGACCGGGCCGCATCCCACAACCGCGTAGACACCACCGGGCTCGATCTGCGCCATCTCGGCACAGAAGTACGCAGTGGAGAAAACATCTCCGAGCAACAGCGCCTGTTCGTCGGTCACCCCCTCGGGAATCCGCAGCAAGGTCGAGTCCGCCAGCGGCACTCGCACGAGCTCCGCCTGGCCGCCCTGCAATCCCTCGCCCATCCCGACCCAACCGAACAGCTGGCCGCGTGGGCAGCGGCTGGTCAGACCCGACAGACAGTACGAGCACTGCCCGCAGCTCGTGGTGAACGGGCTGAAGACGCGGTCGCCGGTGCTCAGACCGCCGACCTCGGCACCGGTCTCGACGATCTCACCGACGAACTCATGGCCCATCACCGTGCCGATATCGAGACCCTCTTCGCGCTCGTTGTACGGATGAAGGTCGGAGCCACATACGCCGGCGATATCGACCTTCACGATGACGTCGGTGGGGGCATCGATTGCCGGGTCGGCCACCGTTTCGTGCACCGCCGTACGGTAGCCGCCGAACGTAATCGCTTTCATCCGCGTTCAACTCGACCGGGTCGTTGCAATCTGGTCGCGGACGGCCCCGGCGAGACTCCGCAACGCTGTCTGGCACGGATCATAGGGTACCGAGTTGCCATCGCAAGAGGATCCGCCGATCGAAACCGGCCTCATTTGTAAGGCGCACTCCTCAGAGACGCAGCCCACGCGGCACGATCATGCGCTCTACCAGGTCGAACGCCCCCTGGACCAGCAGCGCGAGAACTGCCGCTGGTACCGCCCCCTCGAGAATGAGCGTCGTGTCGTTGAGACGAATACCAGCGAGAATCGGCTGCCCGTAGCCACCGGCCCCGATCAGCGCGCCGAGCGTCGCCGTTCCAACGTTGATCACCGCGGCGGTCTTGATGCCGGCGAGGATCGAGCGCGAGGCGATGGGCAGCTCGACGCGCCACAGGCGCGCCCGGCGCGGCAGCCCGAGAGCATCGGCCGACTCCAGCAGCCCCAAGGGGATTGATGTCAGCCCGGTGGCGGTATTGCGGACGATCGGTAGCAAGCTGTATAGAAACAGCGCCACGATGGCGGGCGGCGCGCCGATGCCGAGCAGCGGTATCAGAAAAACTAGCAACGCCAGCGATGGGATCGTCTGCAGCACGCCGGCGGCGCTGAGCACGAACCGACCGATGGCCGGACGACGCGCCGCCAGCGTTCCCAGCGGTAGCGCCACCAGGATCGCCGCCGCCAGCGACACCACCACCAGGCCGAGATGGTCCCGCGTGTTGACCCACAGCCGATCACCGAACCCGGCAGCGACTCGATCTGCCGTCACGCCTAGCCTGGTTTGCAGAAAGCCGACGGCGACGTCCGTCTCCGGTCGGCGCTCAATCTGGGAGGCGGCGTTCATTCCGACGATCGCCTCGGTGTCGATGCTGCCCTGCAAGCGCTCGATGGCTTCGACCACCTCCGGGGCCGATTCCAGCGCGGCTCGATAGAGGATCACGGCCCTGTAGTCAGGGAAGTAGGCGCGATCATCGCCCAACACGCGCAGGTCGTAGTGGCGAATCTCCGCATCGGTGGAATACAGGTCGGTGACGTCGAGCTCCTCGGCTTCGAGCCCGCGATAGGCGAGGTCATGGTTGAGCCCGCGAACGTCCCGATGTGGCAATGCGTAGCGCTGGCGTAGGCCAGGCCAGGCATCCTGTCGCTCCATGAACCCGTCCGAGAACCCGATTCGCAACTCGGGATGGCTCGCGAGATCGCTGATCGTTTCAATGCCGAGCGGCTCGGCGACACGCCGCAACATGCCGATCGCATAGGTGTTGTCGAACCCCAGCGGCGCGCTCATTCGCACCCCGTCGGCCGCCACTGCCTCGCGGAGCGACGCGAGGTCGGTCCCCACCCGGCCGCCGAAGATCTCTTCTCCAAGGGTTCCGGTGTACTCGACGTAGGTGTCGATCTCGTTGGCCAGCAACGCGCTCCAAAGCACCCGGCTACCGCCGAGCTGACGCCGGTGCTCGACGCTGGCTCCGACCGAAACGAACAATCCCGCCATGATCTCGCCGAGGATGACGCTCTCGGTGAAGGCCTTCGAGCCCACCACGACTTGGGGGCCGGACGTAGCGGCGCTATCCATGCATGCCGAGCCTACGATCAGCATCGCGAGCAACCCGCCGCCGAACCGTCGACTCACGAGCAGTCCTCGGTGGCTTGCAAGTACCGCTGGGCACGGACGAACTCGCGAACGAAATCGGTCGCCGGAGAGGACAGAAGCTCCGCGGCGGTGGCCACCTGCTCGACACGGCCGCGGCGCAGCAAGACGATCTGGTCGGCCAGATAGACGGCCTCCGCGAGGTCGTGGGTTACGAGCACGACCGTGGTCTCGAGGCGCCGGAAGATACCCCGCAGATCCTCCTGCAGATCGGATCGGATCATCGGGTCAAGAGCAGCCATCGGCTCGTCGAGCAGCAGCACCTCGGGCTCCAACATGAGTGCGCGCATGAGCGAGATGCGTTGCGCCTGTCCCCCGGAAAGCTCGACAGGGAAACGCTCCAGCAGCCCGGGTCTCAGCCGTGTCAAATCGGCCAGCTCCTCCAGTCGGCGATCGATGCGGTCCGTTTCCCAGTCTAGAAAGCGCGCCATCAGCGTGATGTTCTCGGATGCCGTCAGGTGCGGAAACAGTCCGCCATCCTGGATCACGTAGCCCATTCGACGGCGCAGCTCGTTTACGTTGGTGCTCGTCAGACGCTCGCCGTCGAACCACACTTCACCCGTATCGGGAAACAGGAGACCGTTGAGCAGCCGAAGCAGGGTCGACTTGCCGCAGCCGCTGGGGCCGATGAGCGCCGTCGTTTGGCTGCGCGGCAACTTCAGGTGCGTCGCCTGCAGCGCAACGGTGTCACCGAACCGCTTGCTGGCGCCCTCGAGATTCAGCATCGACCAGGCTCTCTCCTGACGGGCCGCACCGCGCGCCGTATCCGCGTCAGTCGTCGCGTACCCAATCGAAGCTCGTCCGACACGCCCTGCAGTGATACTGCGCCACCATCATGTGGCATCCGTAGATCGACACCGGCTCGGTGTCCAGGCTGTCACAGAAAACGCAGCACACCGCTGGCATGGCGTCACGGGGCACCACCGACTCGTGGCGAGGGGACTTCGCCGTCAGCCTCACGACCTTGCCGGCAGCCGACTCCGACACTGGTAGCCTGTTGCCGGCCACTAGTCGGCCACGCCGATGGCGCGCGCGTGAGCGCCGGTGAGCATGGCGAACGACTCGGCGTCGAAGTCCGGCGTACCGATGCGCCGCGTGCTCTCGTTCCAGTTGCCCCAGTCGATGTCGCAGCCAACGGTTCCGACCTCGTTCTCGTCGACCGGCAAGCGCACCTTGCCGGCGAACAACGGTGTGATCACCTCCAAGTAGCGGTCGCGCAGGGGACGCGCGCCGACGTCGATCACATCAGCTGCTGCGAGTCGGTCGAGCGCGTTATCTCCATCGCGGCCAAACCACGCCACGCACTGGGGAAAAACGGTGGTGGCGGCAGCGCGAACCGCCTCGACGATGTGGTCAGGACCATCGAGCAATCGCTCCATCCACGCCCGCGCGTGCAGTGAGTGGTAACTCTCCTCGGAAACCGCCTTCCTCAGCCGCTGAGCCAGCAGCCGCACGTTACCGGCGGTTGCCGCCTCGAGATTCACGGTGAGGAGATTGTCGATCAACGCGTTGAGCACAACGACCTCCGCCCAGCCCCTGGCAGGGCGGTCGAGGGCCGCCAGGCATCTCCAGGCGTCGGCGTCCTCGCGTCGCAGCTCGGTGCGCGGATCCTCGGGCAACTCGGCGAGGACCCCGCGTAACAAGCGGGCGTGGCCGAGCTCGTATTGCGCCATCGCCGAAATCGACACGTTGGCCTCGAGCTCGGGCGCGCCAGTACACCACTCCGCATAGCGGAGCCCGAGCACCCGTTTGTTGTCGGCCAGCGCAAGCAGCCAATCGGCCAGGTCACGGCGAACGCTCGCCGGCAAGTCGCCGGGGCGCTCGACTGCGCTCACGCTCGGCTCCACCGCCGGACAAGCGGTGCACCGATGCGGACGATCATTCCGTTGACTCGATGAGCGGCACCAGATCGAGAACCGTGATCAGCGCGCTGCGCGGTACGACCATCACCTCGACCCAGTTCTCCTCGTCGTAGGTGTTGCGCGCGTACACCTTCGCGAAGTCGTCGTTCGGCGCCCTCACCGTGCCGATGTGAGCCAGGGCATCGCGCCGCTCCTTGCGGGCGAACACCTCGTACAGCTTGCGCCTCATCGGGCGTATCGAGGAGTTCGGGATGTCGGCCGTCAAAGGGCGATCCCGTAGGCACGCATGCGCTGTCGCCCGTCCGGGGAGATGCGCGACGCGGCCCAGTTGACCTCCCACGTCTCGTTTATCTCCACTGATTCGACATCGGCCTCGCGCAGGAGCCGCTCCCTGATGTCGTCTTTGATCATGCTCACGGCCGGGCAGGCGGTCGAAGTGAAGGTGACATCGACCTCGACACGGTTTGCCGTGCAACGAATGTCACAGATCAGGCCCAGGTCAACGACGCTCACCGGAATCTCCGGATCGAGCACCTCGCGCAACGCTTCCCACAACGTGGTCGCTTCGGGACGGATCGTACGAGCCACTGCGGGCGCCTGCTGGCGACGCAGCGCATCCACCGTCCGATTACACGGGGAGCCGGGGCGCGCCGTGGTGCACGACATCAGATGTCCTTGAACATCCAGCCAAAATCGCCTTTGGAGCGCTGGAGATCCTCGATCATGGCCTCGTTTCGAGGACCGCGCGCCTTCCAGCGCTTCACCACCTGGTCCCAACCGATGTGCTCATCCCAGAGCCATCGCTTGGCTTCGGCGTCGAACTGGAGCGGCAGGTCGTACTCGAGCTCCCAAGCAGTGTCGTCGCCGTTTCGATGCGCCGGCACGCGCAACCCGATGCTCTCGCAGAACGGCACTACCTCGGTCATCCAGCCCTGCCGGAGCTCGTCGTTCGTAAGCCCCTTCATCTTGTATTCGAGTTGCCCGCTATGAGTCTTCAAGTTGTCCGGTAACCCGAACCACTCAACGGTCAACGGGAACATCCAATCAACGGCCTGTTGCACTAGCTCCCGCCCACTATCGCTGCTATCGACGATCTTCTTCATCCAGCGCCGACCGTGCAGGAGATGGAAGGTCTCCTCCTTGCTCACCTTTACCAGACCCCGTTTCCAGGGGCCGTACGAGGTGTTCTCGAAGACGTCCCCGAGCAAACAAAACCCTGCCTGGTCGTAGAGAGCGTTCGCAACACACAGCTCAACCCAGGAATCCAGCGGCACGTCGAACGCGTACGGATAACGGAACTCGTGCGGCTGGCGCTCGTACATGAGCCAGTCGCGATCGACGCCCAGCTCTTCCAGCACACGGTAGGCGATGTGCGCGTGGGCAAGCTCATCCTGGATGATCGCCATCGCCGAGATCATGCTGTTGACGGACGGGGCCTTGCGCGCCGCGTAGTAGTACGCCGGCGCGCTCAACAGCTCGGTGTCACCGGAGACCGTGACGATGTGGCGCAGCTCGCGCTTGTACTCCTCGGTCATCTCACTGACCGACTCGATCAGGCCACCTTCATGGACCCGCTCGCGAAGCAGTGCATCGGCGCCCGTGCTCAAGGATACCTCCGGCGACATGGAGCGTGGAGAGGCGAGGAACCGCTGAGGTCGTCGTCAGAACTTACCTTAGAGGGCACCTGGAGGGCGGGCAAGCTAGCCCTGGCCTGCGGCTTTCCACCTAGAGCTGCATGCGGCCTGGCAGGTCCGAGTCTGTCAGACAGCTGCTTGGCGATGCGTCGGCGAGTCGCCCGAGACCCCCGCGTGAAGAAGCCCCTCGAGCCGCTGACCGCAAGGCTCGCAGACGAGACAATGCGCCAGGATAGCCACCGCGTGGCCGCTGGCCAGCGTGCCGCGGACGTAGTGTCGGAACTCGATCTCAGACGGATGACCTTCGTCCGGCCGGATCGGCGACGTACCGGAACGGCTCGGGTTGGCCGTCAATGAGTCGTGCCTGAGGCGGCGTAGGCTTCGCCAAGGCCGGCGTACGACCGTTCCAGGCCAGCGGCTGCTCGCAGCCACAGCAGTCCACGCGCTTGATTGCCGCAGGTCTCACAGACCAGGCAATGTCGATGCAGGCGCCGCGTCTCTTCGGGGGAAAGCGCGCCGCGGGTAAACGCGACGAGCTCCAGCGCTTCGGGATGGATCGTACATTTCATCGAGGATGTCCTTTGCCAGCCGCGCCCGCACCGTGGTGCTGTCCGGCGCGGGACGGCGTGCGGAGCCGATTTGGTGGCTCCGCACGCAGCACCCGGCTCGGTGTCGAACGGCGCTCCTATGGCCGGTCCAGTGAGGCGTCCGTGGTGAGTGCCACGGAACTGACCACCGGGGCGGTCATCGCAGAGCGGGCCCAAGTGCGCACCACCTCCTGATCGGCGTCGTTCAGCACGCCGTCCCAGGCGGCGATGCCGCGGGTCAGTGGGTCGATCCCCAGAGTGCTCGGATACGCGGTCAGGCCCAACAGCGGCAGCACTGCCTTGTCGACGAGCCGAACCGGCAAGTCGAGCTCATGCGTGGCGAGAAACTCCTGCGTTTCGTCAGGCGTACTCACCGACAGCACGTAGATCTCCGGCGCTCGTGGACCGAGCTCGGCGATCTGCGAAGCCAGGCTCCGCCACTCCGGCATGTTTTGCTCGCAGAAGGGGCACGCCGTGCTCAACACGAACAGCATCAGCGGCCGCGGGCGACCGCTGACATCGAGCGCAGACGGCTCTCCGGTCAACGTCCGGCCCGGGATATCAACCGGCGCTGTGAGCGGACCGTTGATCCTCGAGGCCTGCCCGTGGGTGACGTAGTTGTGGTGCATCATCTGGCCTAGCCAGGCAGTCCCGGCGACCAGTACCAGGATGAGCCCCACCTCGGCGATCTTGGCAATCCGGGGCATCGACGTCATCTCCTAGACGACGCAGATGCTTCTGCCTCTGGAGCCGTCCTCACAGACCCAAACGCAACCGCAGCCAGCGCTACCGTACGCGGCACAATCGCCGCAGTTGTCCGAGCACTCCTGACCACAGGAGCTATGCGACGCCTCGACCTGTTCGGCCTGAAACGACAGGCCGAAGACCAAGAGAATCGCCCAGCTGATGAGCAGTACCTTCTTCCAGTTGATTGAGCGTCGCACCGTACTCCTCCGGTAACGAGTGATGGGTTTGCTATCACCGAACGGAGGAGCAAGACGGATGCCGAAAGGACGCGACGCTCAGTCGCTGCGGGGCAACTCTTGTCGGGGCAAGAACTTACGGGTGATGGTCCGCAGCAGCCATGGCTTCAGGGGCCGGTGGCAAGTAACGGCGGGTCGCAATCCCGCCGGACGCCCCCGCCCGGCGGCGGGCGGGGCACGGCGACGGCTAGCTGAGCTCGAGTAGAAGCTGGTTGACTGCTTCCTGGACCCTGTCACCGTCGGATGACCCGTCGTGCTGGACGATACGAGCCAACAACGTGCGAGCAGCGGCGTACTCGCCGGCCTGCACTTGGAGTCGAGCCAGGTAATAGGCAGCGGCGCGCCCCGCCGTACCCCACTCACTGTCCGAATCCTGCAACCTCGACACGTGGGCCTCGAGCGCCTGGCGGGCGGCCGGCATTCGGCGTCCCTCGAAAAACAGCGCCAAGCCGAGCAGGAGTGTCCCGTCTGGGTGATACACGCTGGCGAATTCGGCGAGATGGCTGCCCGCCTCACCGTAGCGAGCATCGCCGAGCGCGCCAACGCCGGCCAGCAGGGCGATGGACCTATCAGCCTCTGCCCCTGAGCCCGTAACCACACGGCCGGGCTCGTGCACAGCCTCCAACATGAAAGCAATCGCGCCGAGGATTCGAGCGTCCGAGGGTGTCACTTCGAGATAGTCGCGGCCGGCGAGCTCGGGCGGAGGCGCTGCCCCCGGCGAGGCCGCGACGGCGGCGTGATTGTCGGTCGAACCGGCAACGGATCGTTCGGTGCCAAACCCGACGAACCAGACCGCAGCACCGACGAGCAGCACCGCTGCGGCAGCTGCGGCGACAGACCGATGTGCGTACCACGGCGCCTGGTTCTGTCGCGGCGCGGCGCGGCGCAGGAGGATCACGGCGGCCAGCTGATCGCCGCAATCGCGGCATGCAAAACAATGCTCACGCACCTCATCGGCGCGGTCTTGGCTCAGTGAGCCACGAACATAGTCGACCATGTCCAGAGGATCTGCGTGCATCCCCACACTCATGTCTGCCCGCCACCGTTCGATTCCACACTCACTCGACGTCCGAGTTGTGACAACGCTGCCTGCAACCGGCTGTGTACCGTGCTGATCGGCGCGTCCTGAATCGCCGCCACTTCGCGTAGCTTCATCGGCGGATCCCGCAATACAAGCAGCTCGAGCACCTCGCGATGGACCGGTTCGAGACCATCGAGCAGCCGGAGCGCCGTCTCCACGAGCTTCCGTTGGGTGCGCGACCTCTCCGCACCGAGCAACATTCGCAAAGGATCGGAAGCAACTTCCTCGCTCGGCGCGGGTGCAGATACCTCATCCAACGGCCGAGTCGGCGCCGTTGCTGGAACAGTTGCAATGCTGCAGTGCGAACCGCCGTGAGCACGTAGTTATGGGCGTCCTGCTCGCTGCCGAACGTGGGGCGCGCATGCACGGTTCGAGCGACGGCTTCCTGAACAACTTCCTCCGCGTCCGTCACATTACCAGTGAGGGACAACGCGTACCCTCTCCAACGATGAAAGCGGGAGAGCCACGCCTTTTCGATGTAGTCGTAGGAAGTTATCGATGCCACGGGATCGCAGTCCTCCGAAGGCCAAGTTGCACGACCAGCGCATTCTATCCTTGTCCGGTTGCCGCAACGGCGTCAATGGGCCGTTCGGAAACCGCCGGACCACCGGCCTCTGACCACAAAAAACTTCTACAAATACGCCCGACAACAACGTCGCGCCCGATGCTTCCAGGCGCTGTGCCGGTTACGATTCCATTGGAGGCAGAATCACGGATGGCTCGTGCGACGTACCCCAGGTCAGCCTCAGCCGGCGCAACGCAGCGAAAGCCGCTTACTCGGCGGCAGCGACACGATGGGTCAGGTTCGCGATCAGATCAAGGTCGCCGCGCAGTTCAGCGAACCGGTGCTCGTGTTGGGCGAGACCGGTGTCGGCAAGGAGCTGGTGGCGCAGCAGATCCACAGCCGCAGCCCGCGGTCTCAGGCGAGAGCCGGGCTCCAGGTCGTCAACTGCGCCGGGCTGAGCCCCGATGTGCTCGCCGCCGAGCTGTTTGGCCACCGCCGCGGTGCGTTCACCGGTGCTGATCGTGATCGCAGCGGTCGGATCAGGTCGGCAGACGGCTCGACCATGGTCCTCGATGAGATCAGCGAAGCTCCTCCGTCACTCCAAGCCACCGTCCTGCGTACCGTGGAGTATGGCGAAGTGCAGCCGGTCGGTTCGGATTTTCTTTTCCGCGTCGATGTGCGCTTCGTCGCCACCAGCAACAGAACGCTGACAGAGCTCGGGCTCAGTGATGCGTTCCGCACCGACCTGTTACACCGCCTTGCGGCATTTGTAATCGAAATCCCGCCACTGCGGCACCGGTCTGCTGATCTGGACGAGATCGCCGCCGCGTACCTCGCAACACTCGCCGATCGGTACGGGCGCGAGTGCGAATTGAGCGTCGGAGGCATGGCCCTCCTGCACGAGCATTCGTTCCCGGGCAACGTACGCGAGCTGCGACAAATTCTGTTGCGAGCCTATGCTGCATCCACCGGCGGTCACATCGCCCCGGACGCAATTGCGGCAGCAATCCTCCCGACCGACCACGAAGCCGCTGGCATCTCCGACATCAGACCGCAGACGCTGTCCTACCGCACATTCCTCAACGCGTTCCGCGCCGAGACCGGCATGTCGCCGAGTGGCTTCCAGAGACGCGCCCTCGCCACCGTTCGAGCACCGGCGGTCGAAGCCCGGACGCCTTATCGGCGCTCCGCCTGAACAACCGGATCAGCCGATAATCTCGGCGATCTCTTCGGTGTTGGGTACCGCCAGCACGAACGCCGCGGTACCGCTGGTGCGATTGCTAACGGTGTACGAATGATCGATGTTGATCCCGGCCTGGCCGAGCTCCCGGGCGATCTCGGCCAGGTTACCCGGCTCGTCGGGAACCACGAGGCGCAATACATCGACGAGCTCGACGGCGAACCCGTGCCCGACCAGAATCTCAGCCGCCTGTTCGGGGTCGCTGCTGAGAATATGGGCGGTGTCTCCCCAGACGGCAAAGCCGAGGATGTTGATCTCGCGGCCGCCAAGCACCTCGGAGATCGTCCCCAACACGCCGGGTTTATCGGCCACCTGAACTCTCAGCTCGCGCGCCGCCGCCATCGTCCCTCCACCGTGGGCCCACCGGGCATCATCGTAGCAGCCGCCCGAACGGCACAGTAGAGGTGCAACGTGTGCTATTCCGTCGTCGCGGTCTTGCGTCGGCGGTAACACGTCCACATTTCGCGAACCCAGTCAGCAACCGGACGAACCGCCACCTCTTCCAGGAATCGAGTCATCTCTTCCGGGGGGTATCCCGGCGGTAGCGGCGAGTTCTCGATCGCTCGCGCGTCCCAAGGCGATCCGGGTGGGCGAACGGCGGGCCCGAGCACGGCGGCTGCGGTCAGATCGGCGGCCCGGTGAAATGGTCTCCGACCAGGAACGGCCCGGTGACCGTCGAGATCCACTCCTCCAGCTGGTCGAGGGCGGTCAGCAGCTCAGCGCGCCGGCGAACGGTGTTGTCGGCGGTGAGGGTGCGCCGCCTGCGCATGCCGCGCTGAACGAGCGGCACCGAGAGCCGTACCAGCAAGCGCCCGGCCGGCCCCAGACCCTGCTGGAAGACGTGCCGAAGCACCTCCGGATGCTGCGTGATGTGGAAGTACAGGTAGCGCGAGACGTTTGGGGCACAGTGCTCGTCGCAGAAATCCTCGATTTCGGCAGCCCTGACAGCGTGCTCGGCATCGTGCGGGAAGAGGGGCGGATCCGGGCGAATCCGATCGAGGTAATGAAGGATATCCGTCGAGT
The DNA here is from genome assembly GCA_965248695.1 of Acidobacteriota bacterium. GTDB lineage: Bacteria > Acidobacteriota > UBA890 > UBA890 > WLXD01 > DASCOT01. The sequence continues at coordinate 541,784 of CBDFKD010000002.1, forward strand.
CCTTGACCACCACATTGGTGTCGGAATCGACCAGAACCGGCACCGTCGACGTTCCAGCCACACGCTTGACGGTGAGGATGTGGGCACCGGGAACCAGCAGCCGCGAGCGATACGGTAGCCCCTTGTAGTCGAGAGCCCAGCGCACCTTCTCGCTGAAGTGCGATACGTACAGATGGTAGAGCGTCAGCACGGCGCGAACTCGCGATAACCTATCGTAACGGCTTGACCTGACCGCGCCACGCAACAGGATGGAAGCATGCGTTTCCGCGTCAAGGTGAATCCGAGCTCCAAATCAGAAGGTGTCCGACTGCTGGAGGAGGGGTTCTATCAGGTGCGCACGCGTGCCCCCGCAGAGGGCGGCATGGCCAACCGACGTGTGCTGGAGCTGCTGGCACGCGAGCTCGGGTGCAGGGTCGACAACCTGCGGATCGTCGCTGGCGCCACCGGCACGCTCAAACAGGTGGAGCTGCTCCGCACCCCATAACCAACCCCGGTCAAACGAGCACCGGCCCGCTCGCGATCCGGCGTGCCAGTAGCAGGCCCCAGGGACCCCAGAGCACGTACGCCATACGCAGCGGCGCCGCTCCGGCTGGAACTTCCAGCACCAGGTGGGCCCCGACGGCAAGCACAGCCAGCGCCGCGAATCCACTCGACAGGTAGCCGAAGCCGCGCCCTGCTGCCGGCCGATCGGGCGACGTGGCGTGGCCGGCGCGCAATACGTGCCATCCGATCGCGCCCCACCACGACCCGACCGCCAGAACCGCCATCACCTCGCTCAACATCATTGGCCAGTCGGCAAGGTCGGCAAGCAGACCGAGCGCCGAGACCAGGAACCCCGCTGCGCCGAGAAGCGCCCATGAGCGCATATGTCTGGAACGACGTGGCAAGGCCGGCCGGGCACCGAGTGCTACCGAAGCGGCGGCCAATCCCAGACCGGCCAGCGCGAAGCCCCAGCCCACGACAAGTCCGGATTGACCCGCCAGATGAAAGAACAGGGCCACGGTGGAGGCCAGGGCCGTGGCACCACCGAAGAGCGCCGCCCGCGCCGCTGGTAGCTGCCAACCGGCAGCCGCGGGGCTGTCGCTTGCAGGCGCCTGAGGTTCGCCGCCCGCGCTGTCTGTCGAGCGTTCGTCGCTGGGTTCCATCGGTCACCGGTTACGGGGCCGAGATCTATCTGAGAGTAGCAGCTCTACGCCGGATGGCGGACCGAGAAGGCAAGTCCAGCGCGTAGAACGCCAGTCAGCGAGATACTTCAGGTAAGCAGCACGAACGCGGCGGCGGAAGCGGCTACCTGGATGGTGAAGTTGTCCAGGCCATGGTTGCTCACCGCCTCGACAAGCGCTCCGAAGACGCCACAGGCAATCCCGACCGCCAGCGCGGCGCCGCCGGAAAGCCCGAACAGGTACAACCCGGTCGCAGCGGCGAACGCACCGCCAAGGCAGACCGCAAGAGAGCCCTCGAGTGTTCGGTGCGCCCGTACGCCGCCGATCGACGGCACGCGATAGCCGTGCTTCCCCCATCGCGACCCCACCGGCTCACCCAACGCGTCACCCCAGCCGCAGACGAGATAGCCGACGAAAGCGAACTGCGGGAAGAACAGATTGCTGGCCAGCCCGCCGGCAGCGGTGGTGGCCAACGGCACGAGGATGAACAGCGATCGGCGCGGCCGATCGGTGTCACGCGCCATCGCCTCGTAGACCGGATAGCCATCGCCACGCCAGACCGCATAGAGCACAATCGCGGCAACCAGGCTGCCGAACAACGAAACCGCCGGCAGACCCCAGGCAATCTGGACGAGCCCGGCAACGGTGAAGATCGAGAAGTGGAAGATCTTCCGCGTGTACGACACGCGCACACCACGTGAGCTCCGCAGCCAGCCGGCGAACCACGCCGCCGATGCCCCATAGGCCAGAAACAGCGGCCCGAGCGCGTACAGCATCCACGGCGTCGGAATTGTTCCGAGCAGGAAACTCCAGCTCCGCACAACCAACTCGCCAGCCACTACATGCCTCCGGCAGCGTCGGCCGCCGGCGGTTCCTGTAACGCGCTCAGCTGGCCGCTGAAGCGTCGCTGGATCCGCCGTTGGACGGCGCCGAGCCCAGGACCGTACACGTACCAGGGACCGCCGCTGGCGAGCGTCTCGAGCAACGCCGGCGAGCCTGGCGCCACTGACCTCCACTCGAGCCCCGCCTCGCCGATGGCCACCCGGCGGTCGCCGTCGACCTCGGAGCGGGTCGGATCGCCGATGAACAGGATTCCACGGATTCCGCGTGGCGCCAGGAACGCGCCGAGCTCGACGCGCGTTGGCCTCGGTCCGAGGACCACGTTCGCAGCCACCACTTGTGCCTGCCCGGCGAGCATCGGCGTGCGAAAGCTACGCGGCGCGACCGACGCCAGGCCGGTGTGGTAGGCGAGCCGGAAGGACTCGCTCACCTGCCCTTCGGACCGGAATGCGTGCACGAGCACAGGTCGAGGGAGTCGACGAACTCGATCCGCCACTGCGAGCACCGCTGCCGGGTCGAGGTTGCTCCATGACAGCGGCATCAGCGTATAGGGCATCGAGTAGGAGTCCATGATCTGGCGCTCCTTGTCGATCCATTCAGCGTCGTCACGCACATCGGGGTCCAGCAACGACACGACGTGCTCGAAGGTGCCGTCGACGATCACGTTGAAGAACTCTTCGTCAGTGGGGTACGGGGTGAGGTAGACGTCACGGTCGATCCGGTGGACGGCGCCGCGTTCGAACGCCGACATGGTGAACTCGGGGCGCTCCCGATCAGCGCTGCCGTCGGCCACACGGTCGACACCGTACGAACGTTCGATCATTTGTCGGACGGCGCCGACTCGATCCTTGCCGAGATAGCAGTGGATGTAAAATCGTCCGCCGGTCTGATCCACCAACGTCCGAATCGTAGCCAGGGACTCCGCGTTGTCCGACACCCACGGCAACATCGGCGCATGGATCAGCTTCACTCCGAACTCGGCCGCGAGCTCCCGTTCCTGCTCCAGCAAGGTCGGCTCGAATGGAACGATGGCGGGATGCAGGAGCGTGATGACGCCCGCATACCCCTCGTCGACGAGTTGCTGGAAACGCGCTCGATCCGGATAGGGTCCGAAGGTGAAGCGGGCCACCGATGAGACCTCGGTGGTCTGCAGGATCATCATCGCCGCAGGCGTCATCCATAGCCACAGACAGCCTGCCGCCGCCGCCCAGGCGATCGCCGGAAGGCCGTAGCGGATCTGCTGGCGCTCGGTGGCAAAGATCCATCGTGACAGCTTCCAACTGAGCCAGCCGGACAACGTTACGTAGACGGCGATGACCGTCAACACCGCGAGCTTCTCGATGCTGTCGCCCCAGCCCCCGTCGCGCAGCAAGCTTGTCAGCCAGCGAACCGGCACGAGCAAGGTGAAGGTGCCGGCAGCGAAGCCGACCGCCAGCCACATCGCCGCAAAGACCCCGACGAACCTGGGCGACAGGTCTCCGATCATGGGTAGCTTCATGACACCGCCTCAGAACCTGCGAGAGACGGTGGTTGAGAACGTGAACCAGTTGCGCTCGCGCGCGTGGGTCAACTCTTCCCAGCTGTACCCGGCACCGAACTTGACGATCGTGTAGTCGCCCAGTGCCTTGGAGTAGACGGCGCTGACCTTGCGCGAGTTCAACCGCTCCAGGTCGAAGACGCTGATTACGTCTGTCGGTGACGACCCGAACCCACCGGTCACGCCCAGGTAGCTGTCGCGATTGCCGAAGTAGCGTCGTACCGTCAGCGCGTACGAACGTGACGCGCTCACGTCCTTGGGTGTGATGTAGGGCCGCAGTGAGATCCACCAGCTGCCGACATACTTGGCGACCGTGCCGGTGTAGATCGTCACCTGGGAGCTGGCGAACTCGAGCCGGCGGAAGCCGGCCGACAGCTCGATACCGTGCGGCAGGTTGGCATAGAGCTCACCGGAGTAGCGTTGGCGCGGATACAGCGAGTCGTCCGAGTAGCCGTAGCTCACATAGGCATACATGCCATCGATCAGCCGCGGATACGCCTCGATCTCGAATTGCTTCGCCTGTTTGCCGAACCGCTGTGACCAGTTCCCACGCAGGATGATGGATCCGAGCGGCGTACGGCGGTTGAGCGACACAGTGGCGCCATGCCAGGGAATCGAGAGCGTATCGGCATCGGTGTAGCCGTAACCGATCGCGAACTTGTTGACCGATCGCTTCAGTCGGATGCTGGAGTACAGCCGCGCGCCGCGCTGGTGTCCGGGGTTGCGATCGAGCAGACGATCAAGCGTCAACGATGCGGCGCCGAGATCATCCAGCTTGCGCTCTGCAGTTGCCTTCTTGAACAGGAAGTCCTCGTGGTTCGGATCGCGCGACAGGCCCTCGTCCACATACTCGAGGGCGCGCTCGGGATGATCCGACCAAAGCTCGACATCGACCAGCGCGTTGCGTGCGTCTGCGTAGCCCGGCTTGGCACGGACCACGACCAGAAGCTCTTTGCGGGCCTCGTCGTGTCGTCCGTCCCAGGCATACAAGCGGCCCAACATGATGCGTGCGTCCCAGTGCCTCGGGGACTCCTCGATGAGCTCGGTGAGGATCGCCCGTGCCGCGTCGCGCTCACCTGAGAAAGCGAGCTCGCGAGCCCGATCGAAGCGGTCTTGGGCCGCCAGCGCGACCGAGCTCAGCGACACGAAGACGATGGAAAGCATCAAGAGACGGGCCACGCGGCGGCCGCCGATCCCGGTCTCGTCTGACGTTCTTTGCGTCAACATTCGAACCTCCTTGCGATGATCTGCGTAGCTGCGGGCTCAAATCCGGCCCGGAATCCGTACCTGTTCGGGGCTGACCTCGACGGCTTGCTCGCCGCTCTCGGGATCATCGCGAGATAACGATGGGGAGATAGACGATGCCACTGCTGGATATCTTCAACGACGATGCCTTCTCGTGGGTCTCGCTCACCGACGGCATCATCAAGGCGCCGTATCGACCGGGGCGTATCGGGACTCTCGGGCTGTTTCGAGACTCTGGGATTACAACGACCACGGTCGTGGTGGAGGAAAAGGACGGTCGCCTGGAGCTGATCGCCACGAGCCCGCGCGGCGGTCCGGCCGAAACCATCGGCGCTCAGAAGCGCACGGCTCGCAGCTTCCTGGTCCCGCACCTGGAGAAGGAGTCCACGGTGTTGGCCGATGCGGTGCAGGGCGTGCGCGCGTTCGGCTCCGAGAGCGAATCGGAAAGCCTCGAGGGACTCATCAACGAGCGCCTGATCGACCTGCGGGCGATGCACGAGGTGACGCTGGAGCATCTGCGGGTCGGTGCGATCAAGGGCAAGGTGCTCGATGCCGACGGCTCGGCGGAGCTGTTCAACCTCTTTACCGAGTTCAATGTGTCGCAGCAGACCAAGGACATCGCGCTGTCAAGCGACAGTACTGATGTGCGCGGCGAGTGCGTCGCCATCCAGCGGCTATCGGAAGGCGAGCTTGGCGCCGAGATGGTGACCGGGTACCGGGCCTTCTGCGGTGACGATTTCTTTGACGAGTTCGTTGCCCACGCCAAGGTCGCCGAGTCGCTCAAGTACCAAGAGGCGCAGCTGCTGCGTACCGATCTGAGGTCCGGGTTCGAGTACGGCGGCATCACGTGGGAAAACTACCGCGGCAAGGTCGGCAACGTGAGCTTCTTCCCGAGCACCGAGGCGTTCGTGGTGCCGATCGGGACCGGGATCTTCCGTACGTACTTCGCCCCGGCCGACTTCATCGAGACGGTCAACACGCTGGGCCGTCCGGTGTACGCCAAGCTCGTTGCCGACAACGAGCTGAACCGCTGGAGCAAAGTGCACACGCAGAGCAACCCGCTGTGCCTGTGCCTGCAGCCACGAGCGGTGATCCGGGTGACCAAGAGCTAGGCAACGGAGCTGATGCGCATCATCGCACTGGAGTCGATGGACTTGTCGGCCGCGGGAGCCGTGCTGGCGCTGCGGGCCGGCAACAGTATCGATGCTTCAGAAGACATCGCTGTGATCGCCATCAAGCATGGCTTCGCCGAACCGGTTGACGAAGCAGAGGTCGTCCCGGAGCCGGAGCTGGAAGACGATGAGGGGCTCGACGAGGCCGAGTGGCCGGGCGATTTGTCGACGAAGGCTATCGAAGCACTCGAGGCGACCGACTTCGGGCCGGAGGATATCGAGTCCACCAGTGACGAGGAGCTGCTGGCACTCAGCGGCCTCGGCCCCGCGGCGCTCCGCATTTTGCGCGAGGTGTTCGGCGGACCACCACCAGACCAACAGCCTGCGGCTAGCGGTGACCGATGAGCGATTCGCTGGCCGATCTGGTAACGGACAGTGTCATCGGCGGCGGTCTTTTGCCTCTGTCGGTCACCGCGACGGTAACGATCCCGGGCGGCGATGCTGTCGAGGGCATCAACGCCTGTTGGGAAGTGATCGAGCTGTTCGATACACCGGCGGGCTCGATGCTACAGCGCACCGAGCCGCTGCGCACGCTGTGGTTGCGCCGCGCCGACGTGGCGCAGGTGCCTCGCGGCACGATCATCGAAGCGCCGGAAAAGAGCGGAGGGACGGTCCAGCGATGGCACGTCGACAAGGTTGAGCAGATGAGCGCCACGGCGATCCAGGTCGTCGTTGTGCCGCGGAGCTGACATGAAGATCCAAGCGCAGCGGCCATGCGAGTTTACCGACGGCGATGGCCAACACCGGCGACTCCGGGCCGGCGAGCTCGTCGAGGACCTTGCGGACCGGAGCGCGGCCGCGCTTATCGCCTCTGGTGCCGCGGTACGAGTCGAACCCATCGAGGTGCCGCCTGAACCGGAGGCCGGCCCGGAGGCCGAGGCACCGCCTGAGCCGGAGCCGCGCCGGAAGCGTCCGCCGCAGCGACCGCACAAGAAGCCCAAGGGCGAATGATAAATGTCAGACTCGTCGCCGCGCCAACAGCTATTGGAGGCAGTGCGCGAGCGCCTGAGCGGAATCAGCACCGCCGACGGCTACCACACCGACGCCGGCCGGACGGTGTACTTCGGCGAGGCGCCGATGTTGAGCCCGGGCGACGAGGCCGACACGGCGATCCTGTTGCGTGCGGGGCCGGACGAGGTCACGCACCTGGGAGCCAATGTGACGCGCGCGATCCAGCTGCAGATCGCAGCTTTGGCCCGTGCGGACCTGTCGGAGCCCTGGGTCGCGGCGGAGCGCGTGCTGGCCGACGTGCAGCGGATCATCGAGAGCAGCGACCGCGCCGCCCGCACGCTTGGCGAGCGGGCGAAATGGCAGGGTCTGGAGCCTGGCCAGATCGACACGCTCGAGCGCGAGGAAGGTGCCACGACGGTGGCGGTCGAGATCACCTACACGGCGACCTACACGGTGGCTCGAGGCGGCGGCGCATGAACCTCCGTATCAGCATGGACACGAAGCCGGCTCTGCGCTCCCTGGCAAACCTAAAACGCCAGGCACCGAAGGCCCTGGCGAAGTCGCTGAACGGCGGCCGCAACAGCGCGCGAAAGGTGATGGTGCAAGCCGTGGCGGCGGACATGAAACTGCCGCAGAAACAGATCCTCTCAGTGTTGCGCACCAGCAACGCGACCCCGAAGCGCTTCGTGGCCGAGGTTGCCGCACCGTTGCGCCGTCTAACGCTCTACAGGTTCAAAGCCACGCAGTTCAAGAAAGGCGTAAAGGCCAACACCGGCCGCGGGCGGCGCCTTTACCCGGGCACGTTCATCGCCTTCACGCCCGATGGGAAAAAGCAGGTATTCGCTCGCGTGGGCAAGAGCCGCTATCCCATCGCAGTGCGGCGCGGAGTTTCGATCGGCCACGTGTTCAACAAGCACGTCGCCGCCGGCCTGTCCCAGGGGGTGGAGCAGTTTCACAAGGATCTCCGTCACGAAATCCAGCGGGCGCTCGACTGGAGCGCGCGGCTATGAACCGGAGAAGCACACCATGAAGCCCTACGAAATCATCGCCACGCCGTTGAGCGTGTACCTGGCCCCTGTGGGGGAACCGTTCCCAGAAGTCGACGAGGCCCCTGCCGGAAACTGGGCACAGATCGGAGCCGGCGGCAACCTCAACTACGCCGAGGAAGGCGTTACCGTGGCGCATGGCCAGGAGATCACCGAGTGGAAGGGTCTAGGCTCCACGGCTCCTCGCAAGGCGTTCCGCACGGCCGAGTCGCTGATGATCAGCCTGATGCTCGCGGACGTTAGCGCCGAGGCCTACCAGGTCGCCCTCAACCAGAACGCCATCACGACCACGGCGGCCGGGTCCGGCGTGCCGGGCTCCAAGCAGATCAACATGTACCTGGGCCCCACTGTCGATACCCGGGCGCTGCTGATCCGCGGCCTCAGCGCGTACAACGAAGCCTACGCGGCACAGTGGGAGGTGCCGGTCGTGTACGAGTCCGCCTCGCCCGAGACTGTGTTTGTCAAAGACGCACCGGCGATGCTGGCGCTGGAGTTCAAGGCGCTCGAGGATCCGGACGCGACGAGCGCCGCGGCGCGCTTCGGGAGCATCCGTCACCAGACGGCGGTGGCGACGTAACGGTGGCGCAACGAGCGATCGAGAACCCGGAGCAGCTGGTCGAGGCGCGCAAGGCGCAACTGCGCCGGCAGATCGCCCAGCACAAGAGGACGCGACAACGGGCCCGCCAGCAGCTACGCGCAGCCGCTGCGGAGCTGCACCGGATCGAGTGCGAATCGCTCGGCATTCAGGTAGTAGAGAGAGCCGACCACTAGCGCAACGGCATAGGGAGGAGCCCATAGCCATGAGCAAAAAGCGCACCAGCGACAAGAAGGCGCCGCGCCGGCGCAAGTCACCCACCGAGCCGTTACTCGATATCGCGGTACTCACCGAGCGGCCAGCCATCAAGATCGGTGGCCGCCGCTACGAGGTCCGTACGCCCAAGGAGCTGCCACTGCTGAAGCTGCGGCGATTCGAGCTCATGGGACAGCGCCTGCAGGAAATCGGCGCGATCAACCTAGCGGAAGCCACGGACGCCGACGATGCCGAGCTGTCCGGGATCCTCGATGACCTGTGTCGGCTGGTGCTCGTGGCGCCGGCTGGTGTGCACGCCAAGCTCGGCGACCTGGACCGGATGGCGATCGTCAACGTTTTTACGGGGAGCCCGGTATCGCCGGAGCTGAAGGCGGTGACCGGGAGCTCACCGGCGACAACGAAGTAGAGGATTGGGGCTTGCTGGCTGCGCGACTGGCGAGATTCTACGGGACCGACCCGATGTACTGGCTCCAGGAGGCGCCGCTCGCGATGCTCGAGGCGTCCGTGCGCGCGCTGCCCATTGTGCAGGCGGAGGAGTCGCTCCTGTGGTCGGATCGGTTGGCTATCGGGACCGGAGCTGCTCGGGAGCACGCGCGTCGTTCGGCACTGCAGAGGTGGCACAAGACCGCCGCGGGCGGGACTCGTGCCAAGCCGGCGGCACCAGCGATGATCGCCGGATTCGGCATCGAGCTTGTCGGCCTGCCACCGCAGGAGGCACCTGATGCCTAGCTCACGCCTGGCCGGCGCTGTGCTGCAGATGAGCGCCGATGCGAGCGCCTTTTTCTCCGACATTGACAAGGTAGAGAAGCGCGTCGGCGGCCTCGGGCTGAAGCTCAAGAAGATCGGCGCCAGCGCCTCTAGAGCTGGTCGGGCGCTGTCGCTCGGAGTAACGACGCCCCTAGCAGCCTTCGGTGCGGCTGCATTCAAGGCGTCGGCCGAGGCCGAAGAAACCGCGAACAAGTTCGACGTCGTGATGGGCCCCGCCGCCGATGGGGTGCGTCAGCGGCTCGATGATCTCACCAGCACCATCCCCCTCACGCGATCCGAAATGGAGGGGCTGGCGGCCGGCATCCAGGACATGCTCGTGCCGATGGGCGTGGCTCGAACCGACGCCGCCGGCATGAGCGCCGACATGGTCGAGCTGGCCGGTGACATGGCCGCCTTCAACAACGCGAGCCCGGATCAGGTTTTACAGGACATCCAGTCGGCGCTGGCCGGCAGCTCGGAGCCGATGCGCAAGTACGGCGTTGACACGCGCGTGGCGGCGTTGGAGTCGGTGGCGCTGGCGCACGGCCTCATTGAGCAGGGCGAGGAGCTGGACAATACGACTCGCGCGCAGGCCGTGCTGTTAGCCATTCAGAAAGACAGCACCGATGCAATGGGAGCCGCTAAGCGAGAGGCCGAAGGGAACGCGGCGTCGGTGCGCTTCCTGTGGCGCAACGTGAAGGATCTGACGCAGTCCTTCGGCGATGAGCTCGTTCCGGCGATCACGCCGGTGATCCAGAGGCTTGCCGACGCGGTGAAGTGGTTTGGCAGCCTCGAAAAAGGCACCAAGTCTGCGATCGTACAGGTCGGTGGCTTCGTCGCCGCGCTTGGGCCCGGCCTGTTCGCTCTGGGCAAGCTGACCACGGGCATCGGTGGCGGAATCAGAGGCCTGCGCGATTTCTCCGGCTGGCTCCGCAAATCGACTATCGCAAAGAAGGCTGCGACTGCCGCCCAATGGCTGCTGAACGTGGCGTTGAACGCAAACCCGCTTGGTCTCGTTGTGCTGGCTGTAGGGGCACTCGTCGGCGCTTGGGCGCTGTGGGGCGATGAGATCAAAGGATTCCTGTCCGGCGCTTGGAACGCCTGGCTAACAGCGGTTGAAACGGCGATCGACTACACAATCCGCGCCGGCCCTACGTCTACGGGCCGATGTTCCCGGGTTAAAGTGACGCTCGTGGATGCCCGCCGTCGAAGCCTTCCAACGAGATCCCCTGCTGCTGCGCCCACTGTTCCCATGCACTATTGGATTCGTCGGCGGCCTTCTTGGCCTCGAGCCCGAACTCCTGCCACGCCTCCCGGATCTGCGCTGCTCCTTCTCGTACTCCTTGGCCTTTGTCACCAGAACCAAGCCGGCAAAGCAATAGGCCTGATTCTCATAAAAGAACTGGTCGTTGTCGTCCAAGCCGTTCAGATATGCCTTCCAGTCCTCGTAACTCTCGAACGACACCGGCGCATATAGCGGTTCATGGAGGAACCAGTGACCGATCTCATGGGCCAACGTGAACCGGTACCTGTTGGAGAGTTTCTCGTTCGAGTACAGAGAGTAGTCAACGTAAATACTCTGCCGGTCAACCGAAAGGAAGCCCTCGATATCGTGCTGGCTTCGCAGGTGCTCGGTCGGAACGATGTGTAGCCCGATTTTCACATCCACAAGATGCTCGATGGGAACGGGAGGGCTGCGGCTCGGCCAGTACTTCTGGAGGAACTCGTCCGCGAAGCCCCGCACATCTTCATAGTTCCAGTGCTCAGGGCGAGGCGGGCCTTCCGTCATCAAGATGAGCGTTGGGGATCAGGTCTTGCGGATCGTCTGTATCAGGGCCTTGAGTTCCTCGTCGGGCACCGGCTCCCCTCGGACTGTGCGAAAGAAGACGGGAAGCTGCGACACCAACTTGTCGTTCTGAAGTACGTCGGGAGGAATCTCTCCTCGGGCGAGCGCAGCAAGATCGAAGAACTCCAACCATTCGTCAGAGCCTTCGTTGAGCGCAAGGGCATGGGCGTAGGTCGCGAGCTTTTCCGGTGAGCGAGGCGGCGACAGTCGGCCGCGCTCGATCTTGCTGATGTTGCCGGGATCGAAGTCGTGATCGAGGCAGAACTGCCTAAGACTCTTCCCGGCTTGTCTACGCCTGAGTTCAGCAAAGAAATCGCCGAATCGAGCCATGACACACCTCCCCCAGTTGGCATTGTCAAGACTTTACAACACTTGCAACGTCTGATAAAGCGATAAAAGTCCATCTGGCCACGCCTGCGGCGCGAGTATCCCCCGCAAAGCGGTATCGACGGGGCCGGGGTGCTAAGGGTCAATCTCATTTCGTTTCACGTGCGATTCCAGTGCAAAGCGATACGCTGGTGCGGTGCGAGCAAGCGAGATCCGAGACGTACTCGCGGCCAAAGAGCGGGCTTGATGAGAACAAGAAAAGCGACCGGGGGGAGGTATCGTAGCGAACGAACCTTCCCGGTCGCTTTTCTCGGTGTGGCGCGCCGCCCTCATCGAGACTCTTGCATCCTCCGCATGAGCACGATGTACACAATGGACCCGACGCGATTGCCCGCTGCCTTGATGCCGCGAGACTCCCAACGCGACACCTGCGAACTGGAGATCGCGATCTCGTCAGTGTCCGCTACTACGCGGCCCCGGTAGACCGAACTGCCGTGCCCGACCTGCAAACCCGCGTATAGCTGACCGTCTTGACCGGCATAAACCACGTGTGTCGCCGGGCTGAACGGAGCATACGTAACGGCCAAGGGTAGCGTTGCTCTTGGCCGCGTAGGCGATTGTGGGCTTTCTCGATTCGAGACAGGTACCGGAAAACGCCTTCGGGGCCGTCGTTTTCAGCAACGATCTCAAGATGTCCGTTCACGGCTTCCGCAAGGTGTTCTAGGGCTTCGTGGGGGCTAGCGCCCTGACTTGCGATGTTGGTGCCTTCAAGTACCGCGACAACGACATCGTCTTCGCGCGTGAGCCGTACGGCTGCCAGGATTTCCATGGGCTGTGTGTTAGGTCTCGCGAAAACGGGATGGGATCTGCAGCTTGTACCTGCAAATACTACGAGGAGGAATCCACGACGGACGAAAGCTAAAGGTGGGCGCGCGACGAGCCTCGGAAATCAGGTGGGTACCTGAAAGAAGATTATCACCAACTCTCTTTGCATCGGCGCCATTGGAGTAGCTCGAGCTCTTCGCCGTAGTGCGCAGAAGGAAGCCTAGCTGGAGCGCTGCTGGCGATCGCGCATGAAGCCGGTGACGGCTCCTTCAAGCTTGGCCATGCGTGCCTGCCGCCAGAGCGTGAAGCCGCGTAAGATTGAGACGGTCCAATATGCTGTCTCGTCCCTTCGGGGTCTCCAAAATGCCCGGCAGCCTGCGGATCCGCCGGTGTGCCAAGAGCGCCCGAAATCCACCGCTTCCGATGGTACCGTCGCCAATGCTGGCGTGGCGGTCGAGTCGCGAGCCAGCGGCGCCCCGGGAGTCGTTCAGATGGATGGCGTGGATGCGCTCGAAGCCGATCGCATGGTCCAAGGCATCCAGGGTCCGGCGTACCCGGGCGGTCGTGTCGAGGCGGTGGCCGGCCGCGTGTAGGTGGCAGCTATCCAGGCACAGCCCGACGCGATCCAAGGGGAAGCGCCGTATGACCTCGCCCAGCTCTTCGAGGTGACTGCCAAGCGCCGTGCCCTGTCCAGCGGTCACCTCCAGAAGCAATCGCGAACCTACGATTCCTCGCGTTAGCGCGGCAACGGATGCCTCGAGATGCTCAAGTGCCTGGAAACGGGATTGATTGCCGCACGAACCGGGGTGCACCACCAGCCCATCGATCCCGAGGCGCTGGCAGCGACGCAACTCGGCGCGACAACTGCGCCACGAACGCGCCCGCAGCTCCGAATCGCCCGAAGCCAGATTCACCAGATAGCTGGCGTGTGCTAGCACCGGACGGATCCCGTGACGGGCGCAACCCTCCCGGAAGCGCGTCGCCTCGCGGCGCCGCAGACGCCGCATCGCCCACTGGCGGTTGCTCTTGACGAAGATCTGCATTGTCTCGCAGCCGAGGTCCGCGGCGCGTTCGGGGGCCCTGTCCAGGCCTCCTGCTGCGGAAATGTGGACACCGAATCGCACGCTGACTCGCTTCCTCGCTCACGCCGCGACCAGCCATTTGTCATGCTCGCGAAGGTCGATGGCCACTCCTCTTCGTGTCGCCGTACACGAGCGGTTGCCCCGATCAGCTAGCCAACGACTCTGTTCAGCGGTAGCTGCCAGCAGACACGCAAACGCCGCACAGCACGCCGCCCGCCGTCGCTGGCTCAAGCACGCCATCGATGACGCACTCGTAGTACGCGATCACCTCGATCCAGCCCTCGGCATCGATGGCGAGGACGCGACCCATCGGCGTTTTATCGGGCGAGCCCTTCCAATGGATTGTCCGATCGGTCTGCTCCATGAAGTACAACGTGTCGAGGCTGCGCGGGTCGATCGAGGAAAACTTCCAGTTGAGCCTGAGCTGCGTGCGGATGCGCTTACCACCGGGAATCGGGCGTCCGGTCTGGTGCTCGGGCAAAGCGTAGACATCTCGCATGGTGTACGGCTTCGACCCTTACGCGGCCGGCGACGCCTTGCTGCTGATGGCTTCACGTAGCCCGTCGAGCAGCCCTTCGAGGCGGGCCATGCGCTCGCGTAGCTCAGATATCTGCGTGCGGAGCTCGGCGATTTCGGCACGTAGGCCCTGCAGCCCCTCGGTCAGGCGCTTGTCCAGTGCACCGATCCGCTGGTCGGTGCGTGCCGATAGCCGCATTACGAGCCCGGCGAGGGCAATACCTACGGCCAGGATGCCAATCAGTTCAGGTGTCATGTGGCTCGCCTCATCCTTGCTCCCGTAGCGCCTTCCGCCAGACCCACCGCTTACTACGATTCCAGAAGGTCCAGAAGGTTGCCTGCGCGGGGCTCTTGACGCTGCGGCTGGGCCTCATCCAGCTTACGGCTAAACGAACGTGGAGGAACGGCCTTCGGAGAAACGGCCCTCGTCTTCGAGGCAGCCGCCTGCTTCGCTTTCGAGAATGGGAGATCAGCGTCGGGCGCCGACTTCGTCTGGGCGATCTGGTTCCGCTTGTTGAACTTCAGGTCATCGCTGTTGCTGGCGGGAGGGCACTTACTCATGTCTGTCTTGGCGCGATCACGGTGGGTCAGCCGCAAGAAAATGCTGCAAGAACAAGCACAATCAGGGTAAAGGCAGCGAGCGCTGCGGCGCAGCCCCTTTCGCCCTCGCTCACCGAAGGCGTTTTGTGGGTCTGTTTGTCGGGCTTGATTTCAAACGTGAACTCCACGTCCGGGCGGTAGGTGTGTTCTTCGCCATCAGCAAAGATGTCGTGGTCCCAACCCCCGCCCTCATTCTCGAACCAGACTTCCTCCATTTCGTAGTCGGCCGCATCAAGCTCAGACTCCTTTACAGCTTCAATCGTCAGTCTAAACTCGGCCTTCTTCGGCCTGTTAGGTTTCCGCAGTCCCTCGTCGCGTATGGCACCGCGCTTCAGATCGCAATAGTGCTCATCTTCTTCCTTGTAGCAATCAACTGCGTCCTCGTGCAGATCTGTTGATTCGATCCGGCCCTCTTCGGACCGTAGCCACTTGTCCATCAGTACCCGCGCGTGGTCGGTGTCTCTAGCATAGACGCCATACTCGCGCCAGCCGTAGGCATAGGTGCAGCGCACCAGGTAGATGCCGCCGCCGAACGCCGCCCGCGCCTCGGCTTCTGCCTTTTCCTCAGCCTCGCGTTTTCTGACCAGGGTCGCGGCTCGCTTCGCCGCCCCCTTCTGTGCGGCCTGGCGCCGACGATCCGTTTTCTCCTTCTCCTTCTCCACGACGTAGGCCGGAGATTTCAACACGGCGTTTACACGATCGGTTGAGTACAGCACGCAACCGCCACCGTATTCAATCACCGCTCGTTCATCATGTTCCGGTAGAAACTTCTCGATTAGGTCGGGAGTCATGCCGTGCACTTCTTGGAGTTCGGAACCGGTGACGTATCCGTCAACCGCCATGCGCCAACTCCCGTCGCGCAGCTTCACAAGCTGGCCGGTCAGCCACGTCCCGTCGCTTGCCGCGCGCCAACGCTTTGGCCGCTTGGTTTCTGTACGGCCGCCCATCAGAAGGTCCTCGCCATCCACCTCACCTCGCCCACTAGCACCGCATCGTCAGGCCAGGGCTGCTCGTTGGTCCAGCTGGGGTTGTCGCTGACCAGCAGCCAGGTGTGGTCGGGGCCCTTGGCGGCGCGCTTTACCACCAACCCCTCGTCTTTGAGCTGTACGGCGTAGATGTGGTTGGTGCAGGGCCGGCGAGCGGTGCGGTCCAGGAGGATCTTGCAGCCGTCCGGTAGGGTGGGCTCCATGGAATCGCCGACGACGCCGACGACCGAGCAGTGGTTGGGATCGAGGTTGTTGCGGTCCAGCCACCAGCGCTGGAACGCGAGGTAGCCCTTCACCTTTACCTCATCGAACAGGGAGCCGCCGCCAGCGGCGGAGGCGAGGTCGAACACTTCGACCTGGCGGATTGCCATGGCGCTGGCGTCGGTGTCGGCGAGGGCGTCCGGGTCGGCGAGTTCGCCTTTGCCCTGAGCTCGCAGGAAATCGACCACACGGTCGGTGCGGTGTAGGCGCTCTTGGAGCCCCGGTTGCGCGGCGTCTCGCTGCGTCAGCTCTTCGCGCACAGCAGTTCGCACCGCGCTCAGGATGTCGTCGTGGCTCGGTTCCTCGCCGTTGTCCGTGCTGTCAGGCTCGGGCTCGGGTGCAGCTTCGCGCGGCGGGCCGACGTAGAACTCAAGACCGAGGGCGTCGCAGATTTCAGCCGCGCGGTCAACGGACGGGACACGTCCTCGCAGGACCGATCTGATCGCATCACGATTGAGCCCAGCGGCCAGTGCCGTCGTGATCGCTGAACGTTTTTCTCGGTCAAGCTGTTGCCGCACGATTTCTGCAAACTCCGACCTCGCAGTCTCCTTAACTTGCGGCATGTGGCAACTATGCCACGCGAGAGTTTCGGGGAAAAGATGGGGAATCCGCCACTCTTGTGTGGTGTCTGGCGGTGTGCATCCACACGGGCCGGGAGATCTTCGGAGCCCGCCGCCGCCGGAAGTTCCGCCTCGGACAGCTGTCACCCCAGTACATGGCGGAGCTGCGTCGTCAACGTCAGGAGGGGCAGCTATGAAAGGCGAGGTCATCGTTTCGGTGCCCGCCGGCTCTGACGTGTGGTGCATCCAGGTGCGCTCGGATCACCCCATCGGCACAACCAACACCTACACCGCCCCCACCTTGATCGGCGCGGAGGTCTCGGAAGGCAACGTGCTGCGGCGCTTGGAGCGCGAGTTCCCGGACTGCGAGATCACCGTTGTCGGGCGGAATCGCGAGCGCCACCCGGCACTGGGGGCGTCGGCATGAGTGCGCGCGAGGCGTTGGTGTGGAGCGTGCTGTCACGCAACCACCGTGGCCGGCAGGGCGCCATCAAACAGCGACAGCTGGCAGCGCGGTGCGGGCTCAGTACGCGCAAGCTGCAACACGTGCTCAAGTCGTTAACCGAGCGTCACCACAAGCCCATCGCCTCCTCGTGCCGGGAGCCGTTCGGGGTGTTCGTGCCGGTAACCGAGCGGGAGCGGCAGCGCTACATCGGACAGCTACGCGCACGGGCCACCTCGTGCTTCAAGCGCCTGAGCGCCGTTTCAGAAGCCGCGGCACGCCAGACGCACCGACAGGTGCAGCAAGAGCTTTGGGAGCGTGCTGACTCCCTCAACACGCGTGTTGGAGGGGCATCTGGGGTTCAGCGTGTGTGCCTGTGTGGGTGTGGACAGTCTTTCGTGCCGAATCGTGGTGACCAGCTGTACGTGGATGCACTGCACCGCTACGCAGCGGCTAACCGCCGGAGGGCGTCATGAAGCCGGATACCGAGGCAAAGCGCGAGGCGTTCCTGCGCACCCGTACGGAGATCGGAGCTTCCGAGGCAGCCGCCGTACTCGGAGTGGACGCCTACAAGGGGCCGGACGACGTGTACGACCGGATCACGGCGCTCAGGGACCACGACGAGGTGCTGGAGTCGGAGCGGACGGCCGCAATGCAGCGAGGCATCCACCTGGAGCCGATCGTGGCGCGGCTGTACGCGCAGCGCACCGGTCGCAAGATCCGAGCCCAGAGCACGCCCGACCGCTGCCGCGAGTTCGAGCACCTGCAAGCCAATCCGGATAGAGAGGTACTTGCGAGCGACAGCGAGGGCACCGGACTGCTGGAGGTGAAGTGCCCTGGTGTGCGGATCTTCGACTACCTGAAAGACAACGGTCTGCCGGACTCCTGGAACGTGCAGGGGCAGGCGCAGCTCGCCTGTCGTCCGAAGATCGGCTACGTGGAGTACGCGATCCACAACGCCGAGCGCTGGGAAACGCTGATCGTCCGCATCGAGCGCCACGAGGAGTTCATCGGGCAGCTGCTCGTGCCACGGCTGCGGGAGTTCTGGGAGCGGCACATCGAGCCGCGCGCGCGACCGGAGGCGGTTGTCGAGCCCGTGCCGTTGCCACCGTCATGGAACGGTGAGGTCGAGGTGATCGAGTCCGCACCGCTTCAGGAAGCGATCGCCCGGTACGCCGAGGCCAAGCAGATGGCCACGGAGATCCAAGGCATCGTGGATGCTCGCAAGGGCCGCTTGGTGAGCCTGCTGGGCGATGCGCAGGGAGTGGCCTGTGGCCCCTGGAAGGTGTTGCACCGCTGGGTGATGCCCAAGACGGGGCGGCTCGACACGAAGCGTCTGGCGGCATTCCTGCGGGAGCACGGCATGAGCTTAGAGCAGTTCCGTGCTGATCCGAAGCCGTATCGCGTACTGCGCAAACCCACCTACAGGAGGAATGTGGCATGAGCCCACAACAAGCGGCGCTGGCCATTGACACGGTGCAACAGAGCGCCGGGCTGGACCCGGCGGTATGGAGTGCCGAGAAGATCGAGACCGTCAAGCGCATGGCCGCCCCAGCGGCGCGCAATGTGCACGAGCTGGCGGCCTTCTTGCACCTGTGCCAGCGGTACGACCTAGACCCTTTGGCCAAAGAGCTCTACATGATCCAGGGCAAGGGGGGACCGCAGATCTGTGCCGGGCGCGAGACCTTCCTGAAGGTGGCGCGCCGAGATCCCAACTACCAGGGCTGCCGCTCGGGCGTGGTGTACGAAAAGGACCACTTCAGCGTTGACGTCGAGGGCTCCGAAGTCACCGTGCATCACCGCATCGATGGGCTCGACAGGGGGCAGATCTCGGGCGCTTACGCGGTAGCGCGCAAGGAGGGGCAGGAACCGGTGCTCGTGGTGCGTCGCTGGGACGACTACAAGCACCTGCATGCCAAGGACAACTGGAGACACTACGGCGACGACATGATCGAGACGCGCTGCATCGTGGCGGCGCTGCGGAGGCAGTTCGGGCTGTCCGGGATCTACCACGAGACGGAGTTCGCGGATCCGGAGGCCCAGGTCGAGGCGATCGAAGAGACGACCCGCGCCAAGCTCGACGCGATGATCGATCAGGAGCGTGACACGGCCGACGAGGAGCTGGCCCAGCAGCTTCAAGACAGTCAGTGTGGCTGAGCCTACGGCACAGGACGGCGAGCCAGAGTCCGCGGCCGAGCAACAGAGCGCGATAGCCCCACCGGCGGTCACCGACAAGGATCTGCCCTTGCAGGGCCAGGAGAAGGCCTGACGATGCAGTTCACCAAGATCCGCTACGACGGCTCCAACGTCGAGCTGACATGGGAAGAGGCTGACGGGGAAGAGACTCGGACCACGAAGCTTTTCTCTACCGACCCGCCCAAGAAGCCGTTTCAAGAGGCGCTCAATGCGTTCCTGCCGAACGTGTTGGAGCTGTTGGAACTGTCCGAGCAGTACGGACAGGACATGAGCGTTCGGTCCGTGTCTGTGCAGCACAAGCGCGGCGGCAGCGAGGGTCTGGTGGTCAGTTGCGTGAAGTCGCTGCCGGAGACCAACGCGCCGTTCGTGCTGCACACGCCGTACCTGCTGCTGTTGGAGGACGAGGCAGATTCGGTAGTGGCCAGCATGGACGAAGCGCTTTCGGATCTACGACAGCAAGCTCAACGTTACCTCGACGGCGACCGGGCGCAGGGCAACCTGTTCCAGGACCAGGAGACGGCGTAACGGTGCAGGTTGTCCTAGCGATCGATCCCGACCCGCGCGGTGGCTCGTGGGTGTTGTGCGACGAGCGCGGCGTCCGCTCGCATGAGCGCAACTGCCAGATGCGGCATCTGAAACAGGCGATCAAAGGCGCTGGCGTCATGAAGCACCAAGTCGTCGTCGAGGATGTTGTCTCCTACGGAATGCTGGTCGGGCGTGAGGTGTTCGACACCGTCAAGAACATCGGCGAGATCCGAGGGGCCTGCCGCCAACACGGGGTTCCGTTCGATCTGCTGAGCCGTGTGCAGGTCAAGACAGCACTGTGCCGTAGCGCACGCGCCAAGGATGCCAACGTGCGGGCGGCGCTGATGGATCTGTACGGCGGCTCTCGTGAGGCTGCCGTTGGCCGCAAGGCATCACCGGGGCCGCTGTACGGCCTCGTCGCTGACGAGTGGGCCGCACTGGCGCTCGGGCTCGTGTGGCTGTCGCGCCAAGGGCTCGGACCCTTGGTGCGGCGGGATGGACCGGAGGGACTTGCCGAAATGCGGTCTGCGGAGGAGGCGTCGTGAGCGGGCGGCCTCTATCACCGGAAGGCGCGGAGATTCTGCGGCTATCTCCAATGCAGCCCCATCCGATTGCCGAGCTGTTCCCGATGCTGCCCGACAGCGAGCTTCAGGAGATGGCCAACGACATTGCTGAGAACGGACTGCGGCAACCGATCGTCCTGTTGGAGCGGATGATCCTCGACGGGCGCAACCGATATCGGGCCTGCGAGCTCGCCGGAATCGAGCCGGAGTTCATTGCGTACCGGGGCGATGACCCGGTGGCGTTTGTGATCTCGGCGAACTTGCATCGTCGCCACCTGACGGTAGGGCAGCGAGCGTTGGTAGCAGAACGGCTCGCCACGATGCGGCAGGGAGAGCGCACGGACCTTTCGCAAAAATGCGGAAAGTCGCGGAGGAAAGCAGCCGAGTTGCTGAACGCGTCTCCGAACGGAGCATCGACAACGTTCGTGCGCTGCGTAGCGAAGAGGACGCCAACGACCTTGTAGAGGCCGTTGAGCGTGGCGAGAAGACGCTTGGAGCCGCTAGCGCTGAGGTACAGCGGCGCAAGCTGCCGACGCCCAAAGAGGCAAACCGGCTCGCTGCTGAAACCGGCACGCCGGTTGTCGCTTTCGATGAGCGCATCTACACGGGGCGGCCAGAAGCTGAGGTGCAGGCCGAATCCGAGCGCGTGCAGAGGGTGGCACGGATTCTCGATGCGCTGAAGGCATTGGCGGCCGACGCGGCCACCGAAGTTATCCCGCTTGTTCCCTGGTACCAGGTCACCGACGTAGAGGGTGCGCTACCCGGAGCCGAGAAGTTTATCCGTGAGCTACGGGAGGGTTGGAGTGATCGAGAAGATCGATAGGGCAATTGACCACTGTTGGCAGATCGCGCTTGAGAACGAGGACGCTGCGCGTCCCGCTGACGTGCGTGAGCTGTTCTTGGAGCGGTATCCGGAGACGGCGGACCACTACCGGGAGCAGATGTTCCGGTCGGGTTTGATGCGCAAGATCAACGAACGCGCCAAGCTCGCGAGCCAGCCTCTGCCGGAGGCGTATAGGCAGTCGACCCTGTTCAAGCACATTCCTGGGCAGCGCATCCAGCGAATGATCCCGATTGCCTCCGGAGCCGACTCCTCCTGGGTCGCTATCGAGAAGGCGACCCGCGAGCACGTGTCTGCCTGGTTAGGAGTCGAGCGTCTGAACAAAGACGCGGCGCTCAAGAAGTTCCACGACACCGAAGACAAGGTGAAGTTCTTCCTGGCGATCATGCACGGCACCGACACTGTTGGTGAAGCGCTGGCGCGTTACCGGGATGCTGCATGAGCGAACGGGAGCTGCTACGGCTGCTGCACAGGGCGGCGATCGCGCTGCGCGGCAACGCCAACTCCGCCGCCGCCTATGGCAACGGCGACAAGGCTGAGCACGAGCACAGCCTTGCCCGGAAGCTGCAAGGACCCGCCACCGTAACCATCAAGAACCTGTACCGGCGCGCACGCATGGGGGTCGGGGCATGAGGAGCCAGCGAACGATGACCAAACGCGACGCGCCCGAGTCGGGCGACAGACCGGAGTTCAAATTCACAACAATCGAAAAGGAGACCAAGAATCGCCGACGCGCCTGCATGCTCCTCGGCGCGCCCGCCGTCAACGTGCTTTACGACCACGGTCTCAGGGTGATCCCGTGGGAGGACACTCTGCTGGTCTATCACGCGGATGAGCTAGAGCGGCTCGGCGGAGACTTGAAAGAGCTGCGCGACGCCGCCATTAAGACTTGTCGATGATCCAACTTTCCTTGCCACACTTTTCTTCTTGGCATTCGTACCGTGTCTCGCGGGCGCCCAACATGCCCATAGGGTCATTACGCACTCTAGATCCCGTCCTACGAATATTGCGTGAACCGCAATGCTCACAACAATTGCCGTCGGAGCTGTCCCTAAGCTCGTCTTCGAGTGCCTTGACGCGCCGTTCCAAATCCGTCACGCACTCGGGCGCAGCGCGCATGGCTTTCCATTCGTCCCAGCGGTCCAATGCAGACAACACATCACTGAGCAAGGACACTGACTTCCTCCTGCGGCTGAAGCGTGGTCAGGGGGATCGCGGGGTAGCCGGCGACTCGGCTGCCCCGCTTGTCTTTACCTGCAGCCTACACGGAGACGCCCGCGAGCTGCCGCATGAACACGACACCCCATTGACAACGCGCCCTCAGTGCGCTTGGATGTCGGAGTCGCGGAAAACACCGCGACCGGGTCAGACAACCTGCGTACCTACGAGGCACGTTAGGCGCGCCTCTTGTTCGAGCGCGCCTTTTTCGTGCACCGCGCATGGCGCCACCGCTGGTGGGGTCATGCGGGGACCCTTCGGGGTCAGCCGGTACCCTCGTAGGCCGGTTTGTCTGCCCGCATGGCCCCGTCTCTCTTCGTCAGACAACGAAGAGTGGCGGATACCGCGACCTTCACGCTACGAGGACGCCATGTGCACGCTGGAGCGCACCGACCGCGCCGCCAGCCTCGATGCCTGCAAGCAGGCGATCGCCGAGCTGCTGGCCCCCGATTCCGAGACGCATCCAGTGGAGCACCTTGCTCACGTGGCGGTACTTGCGGATGCGCTGTGCCGGGCGCTTATCGAGGCCGTTGCCGAGGAGTTGTGGGAGGCGACGACGTCCACTGCACCGACGATCGTCCCTGGACCGCGAGGTGAGCAATGAGCGGTAGGCACATCTATGCGGATCTCCGCGACATGGATCTCAGGTCCGTCACTCCCGAAGCACTCGATGAGGTTGCCGACGCCCTGAGCTCGCTCATCGCGGCGTTGGCGGATGGGCTTGCGGCAACCCAGCGCGAGTTTGCCGCCGCTCTTACCGCCCAACGCGCGCTGGTGAGGGCGCGCAAAGCGATCTTAAAGGAGAGGCGACACTGATGCGCATGTACGCGAAGGTCTCGCCGCGTTTGTGGACGGGAAGCCTCGGGGAGCAACTACGCGGCGATCCAGAAGCTCAAGCGTTGGCGGCCTACCTCGTGACAGGGCCACACGCGAACATGATCGGTCTGTACAGGCTTCCGATTTCCTACCTTGCGGAGGACCTTGGATGGGGCTTCGAAGGGGCTTCGAAGGCCCTTCGAAGGGTATGTGAGGCCGGTTTTGCAAGCTACGACAAGGCCACGCAGAGGATTTGGGTCATCGATCACGCGCGCCACGAGTTCGGAAACGAGCTGAAGCCCGGCGACAAGAGAATCAAGAACATCGCCAAGCAATTACTGGAACACCGTAACTCTAGCCTTATCAATGACTTCCTGGACAAATACGGCGCTGAATTCCATATCGCGCCGAAGGGGCTTGCGAGCCCCTTCGAAGGGGCTTCACAAGCCCCTTCACAAGCCCCTTCACAAGGCCATTCGAAGCCCCTTCGAAGCCAGGAGCAGGAACAGGAGCAGGAACAGGAGCAGGAGCAGGAGGGGGGTGGTGTCGAACAACCTCGGAGGTGGAACGCAGGGTCGGAGGGCGAGCGACCTCCCACCGCCACCGCCACCGACGGCGCCGACGACGCCGTACTCGAAGTGCTGGAGGCGTTCAACGAGCGCTTCTGTCGCACGGCCATGCCCGGCTCCGGCACCCGGTACCTCCAAGAGCGCCTCGCCGCAGGCGGCACCTTCGAGCAGGCAAAGGCGGTCATCGAGCACGTCGGCGCCGAGGGCCGGCACGTCGGTTCGCCGCAGGATGTGTTCAACGCTCGGACCTGGAACGCCGTGCATCCGCCGCCGTCCCACAGCCGTCGCCGTGAGCCGCGGCTGCCGAAGATCGAGCCCGTGCCCGACGACGCCCCGGAGCTGGACCGATGAGCGACGCCGAGCTGAAGTTGCCGGCCGACACCGCCACCGAGAAGGCGATCCTCGGAGCGGTGCTGCTGGAGCCGGACTCGTGGCACACGGTGAGCTCGGAGCTCGAGCCCCGAGACTTTTTTTCCGAGTCCCACCGGTTCGTGTTCGAGGGCATGCGCCAGATCGCCACCGTGCGCCACGAGGCGATCGATCACACGAGTCTCCGAGCGGAACTGTCGCGCACCGACACGTTGGAGCGCGCCGGTGGAGCCGCCTATCTGTCGAGCCTCATTGACGGGCTACCGCACGGCTGCAACGTGGCCCAGTACGCCCGCCTCGTGCGCGACTGCTCGCTGCGCCGACAGGGCATCCGGATCGCCTCGGCGGCGATCACCCGCTTCGGTGACACCCTCACCGACCCGGACGAGGCGATCGAGGAGTTCAGTGAGGATTTGCGCACGCTGCTCGCCCGGCTCGCCGACGCCGACGTCGAGCAGCTACGCGGCTCTGCACTGCTGGCCGACAGCCTCCAGCGCGGTGGCCGCGTGCCTCTCGGTTGGCATGCCTTGGACCGGCAGATGCGCGGTGGACTGCCTCGAGGCACGGTGATGACCGTGGGAGCCAAAGGCTCGGTGGGCAAGACCCCGTTCGCGCTCCAGACGGCGCAGCGCATCCTCACCACGCGGCCGTCCGCACAGGTGGTGTTCTTCAACCTGGAGATGCCGGGGGCGGAGATCGTTCGCCGCCAGATCATGGCCTACTGCGGAGTGACGGATGCTGAGGCGGTGGACATGGCTCTGGGGCGTACCGGTCGGCTCACCGGCATGGGCAACACCCTGGCTGAGTACGACGCGCTCATGGAGCGGTTCCACATGCACAACGCGCAGCGCACGGTGGCCAAGATCGAGGCGGCGGTGGCCTCGATCGGAGGCGAGGTAGAGCTGGTGATCGTAGACCACTTGGGCAAGCTCAAAGCGCCCGGCACCAAGAGCCCCTACGACCGGGTGTCTACTGTGATCGTGGACTTGCAGGCGATGGCGGCGGCGCTGAATGTACCGGTGATGCTGCTGGCGCACCTGAACCGGGTCGACAACAAGTCGCCTGCGGACGAGGTGTACCTGAGCTCGTTTCGGGACTCAGGCGTGATCGAGGACCAGAGCGACTACGTGTTGGGGCTGTGGCGGCCCCACTACACCGAGGAGGTAGAGAGGCAGGCGAGGGTGGCGGTGTTGCGCGGCGGGCTGCTGAAGAACAAGAGCGGCTATCCGGGGCAGCTGGACTGGAACTTCGACCTGCCCTACCAGCAGATCCAGGAGGTGGTGGCGTGACGGACGAAGAGGGCATCGTGAGCCGCTACGCACGCCGCCCAACAGGACACCGAGGCGTAAGATGAGTCAGACGGGAGCAGCCGTCCAGTGAGCACTCTGGCGCCCAAACTCTGGACCGTCGACGAGGTCGCGGAATACCTTCGCGTCTCGCGCAAGACGGCCGAGGGTTACGTGCGCCAGGGGCAGATTCCCAGCGTCAAAATCGGTGGTCGTCGGTTGATTCCAGAGGACCTGCTTAAGGAGCTGATTTATGGCCAGATCGTTCGCGCCCAAAGTCAAGCAGAGAACCTACAAGGGCCAGCCAGTCTGGGTGGTGGATTGCAGGTCGTGGGCGACAGTGATGCGGAGACTCGGCTACCCAGCGCAGAAGCGTTTCGAGCACCCGGATCTAGCGCAGGCCTACCTTCAGCAGATCATCGTCGCGCAGCGCACCGGACGCCCTGCGGCCCCGGAGCTGGTGGAGGTCCGACGCCTCTGCGACCTCTACCTCCAGTCGAAGAAGCGGAGTGAGGCGGCAGCGTCAACGCTGGTGAGCCTGCGTTCGAGCATGCGGGGCTTTCTGGGCTTTCTGGACGGTCGTGGCATCCGGGATGTGCGCGACGTGAATCCCGCCGTCGTGGACCAGTGGCGGGAGCAGATGTTCACTCGATTCGCGGTCAACACGGTGCGCAATCGGCTACAGCACGTGAGGCAGATGTTCCGCTGGGCCAATCGTCTCGGCTATGTGGAGGGCGATCCGACGAACGCGGTAGCGATGCCGAGAGCTGGTAAGCGCCGGCGGTGCCTGACCGACGAAGAGGTGCGGATCCTGCTGGAAGGGGCTCGCCCCGACCAGCTGACGATCTGGCGATTCATGCTCATGACGGGCCTTCGCAAAGGCGAGATGGCGGGGTTGCAGGTTGGCGACGTTCATCTTGATGTGCCCGCCCAATTCGTCTCGGTAATCGGTAAAGGGAATAAGCCACGTGACGTTGACTTGGTAGCGCTGACCGCGATCGCCGATGCGAGGAACTTACTTGAGCGAGCAATAGCGACCGGCAGTGAGCCTCTGTTGCCGTTTGGCTACTCGACGCTGGGCGTCCGGTTCCAGCAGGAGCGTGATCGGCTGGGATTGTCGAAAGAGGTCACTCTGCACGCCCTCAGGCATACATGCGCGACCTGGCTGGCGAACCGCACCGGCATGCCGCTTACGGAGGTTCGAGATGTGCTCGGACACCACTCGATCAACGTCACGGAGGTGTACGTGCATGCCGATCGAGCGCGACGCCGACAGGGCCTGGGCCGGCTCGAAGATCAGTTATTCGAGCACGAAGTTGGTATTAATTTGGAATCTCCGTCTCTGAACAAGCAGGCTAACAGCCCCGGCTAGGAATGGCGTATAACCTTTATGTCAATGCATTTAAATAGTTTACGGGAAGAAAGACCTTCAGGATACGGGCCCCAACGGCTAGCCAATCCACTTCAGGAAGAACCACTCCATCGGCCGGATCGTGTCAAGAACGCTCATGCCGCAACTCCCGCTTCGGCGATGACCTCGGTGAGGATGTCTCGCGCGTAGGCATCCGACTCGATGGAGCGAATCTCGCGAAGCCGCTCGACGTTCATCGTCGGCAGCTTGCTGAGTGCCTGGGCGGCACGAACGCGAATCCAGTACTCCTTGTGGCGCAGCATCCGAGTGAGGTCGTCTATATCCGCCTCACCACCGAGACGGCCCACTCCGGCGACTGCGTGGAGCTGGACGAGCCAGTTGGTGTCCTCCAGGTAGGTGCGCAGCACGCGTAGGCTCTCCGGGTGCGCCAACTTGGACAGCTGGTACAGGCAGGTAACGATGATCTGCTGATCGGTGCATTGCAGCAAGATGCGCTTGATCGTCTTCATGGCGACCGATTCCTCGGCGGTATCCAGGTAGATGATCAGCAGGGGTTGGTAGGCCTCACCGGCTGATACCGCCGCCTCGGCGAGCGGCTCTGAAACCACCTCCGGTCCGGCCTCCCGCAACATAGAGATGACCCGTCCAGGTGGCCAATCCGAGCGAGACGCGAGCACCGGAACCAGCTCGTTCATCGACTCCCGCGGGCTGATGCGCAACATCGCGTGGGCGGAGGCAAGCGAGAGATAAGGGTTGGGGTCGCTGACGAGCGGTCGGAGCAAGCGACGCGATTCGCGGTCGCGCAAGCTACCGAGTACCTGAATGGCGATCAGCTTCTGGCGCACGCTGTCGCCGCGTAGTCGCCGCTTGGCATGAATATCGATGCCCGCGAGGCGTGCGAGACGGTTGAGGTTGTCCTTGCAGTCGCCGCGAAGAAACTCGTGAAAGTAGGCCCACTGTGGCAGCACTTCGGGCGCCTCGGCGCGCGACAGTGACGGCACCCGGGTGGGCTCCTGCACCAAGGCGCGCGTCATCAGCGCACGCCATCGTCCCAGCACCTTTTCGCGCCAGATTCGGCGACGCGTGTGCAGAACGCGGATAGCCAGAATCACACCGAGTAGTCCGAGAGTCAGCACGGCTACCGCAATCGCGGTGAGAACCGCGAGCACCACCACGAACGAGGAGAGGCCGGTCACCGTAGCCCCCAGAGCCGATGCTTGGAGCGCATGTCAGGCCACCTGCACACTTGTGAACGCGCCGCTCGCCAGCAGTGCCCGCACCCGGGCCACCAGCTCGCGGGGGCGAAAAGGCTTGGTCAGATAGTCATTGGCCCCGGCGCTCAGAGCGTTGACGACGTCTTGCTCGGAGCCCTTTCCCGAGACCATGATCACGGGTATACGCCTCCACGAGGGCTCATCGCGGATGGCGCGGACGACCTGGAACCCGCTGACAAACGGCATCATCACGTCCAGCAAAACGAGGTCGGGAGGCGGCTCGGCGTTGACGCGGCGAACCGCTTCGCGGCCATCGTCGACCATGTCCACCTGGAACACCCTCGCGACTGAGCAGAAACTCCAGGACGTAGGCCATGTCGACGTCGTCCTCGGCTACCATCAGGCGGGTAATACGCCGCGTGGTCGTAGGCTGAGCTTCCGGGGTCATCTCTAGCGCGCTCGTCTGAGTGATGATCAACTCGGCACATGTGTCACGTCGAATGATAACAACGTTGAATTGACGTGAGAAAGATAATAATCGTTAATTTCCATTTTTATTGATTACTATTACGTAGTATTAGTCATCATAAGATAATAGGGGCCGCCCATGGACGTCGATCTCGGCGGCCTGCTCGATTTCGCCGTGACGATGGCGGAGCAGGCCGGACGCAAGACGTTGGAGCACTTCGGAGCCGAAGTGCCTACCGAGCTGAAGGCGGACTCGACACCGGTAACGCAGGCCGATCGCGACGCCGAGCAACTCTGTCGCGAGATGCTCGAGACGCGTTTCCCCGCGGATGGCATCCTCGGTGAGGAGTTCGGGACCGTGCGTCCTGCGGCGCCGCGTCGATGGATTCTCGACCCGATTGACGGCACCAAGAGCTTCATCCGCGGGGTGCCGTTGTACGGAGTGTTGATAGCGCTCGAGGAGGCGGGGCTGCCGCCCTCGGCGTCATCCACTTCCCGGCGCTGGCGGAAACGGTTGCGGCGGCGCGCGGCAGCGGCTGCTGGTGGAACGGAAGCCGGGCTCGAGTATCCGGAATCGATGCCTTGAGCGACGCGCTGGTGCTGGCCACCGATACCGAGTCTCTGGCCCGGGAGGGTCACACGGAGGGATGGGCGTCACTGGCCGGTCGGGCCGCGATGGCGCGCACGTGGGGCGACTGCTACGGCCACGCGCTGGTCGCCACAGGTCGGGCCGAGGCCATGCTCGATCCGGTCCTGGCCTTGTGGGACTCCGCGGCCTTGCTCCCAATCATCGAGGAGGCGGGCGGGGTGTTCACCGATTGGACAGGTCGCGCGGTGCACAACGGCGCCTCCGGAATCGCCACCAACGCGGCGCTGGCGAAGGAGATCCGCGAGCTGCTCGGCGCCTGCGGCTTGAGTACGATGCCGCGCGACGGTAGTTGCCAGCCCGACCCGATGGCACAATAAGCGGCTATGGACCAGCAGCTTGAGGAGCTCGTACGCCCACGCATCGAGGATAGCTACCTCCGCATCCTCGTGGTCGAAGAGGATCCGGAGCTTCGCTCACTGGTCATCTCCACCCTCGCCCAATTCGGGTTCGGGTGTCAGGAGGCGATCGACGCCGGCGATGCGCTCCGTATCTTGCGCGAAGCCGCCGCCGGACGCGATGACAGTCCGCTGCAGCCCGAGGGCGGGCCGCTTACGCCGATCGGCGGCCGCTATGCGAGCCTGGCGTGCGAGTTCGGGTTGGTGATCTGTGACGTCCGGATGCCGGACCGCGACGGCCTGTCGTTTCTCGACCAGGTGCTGACCACGTATCCGGACGTCTCGGTCATCATGCTGACATCGGTGGATCGAAGCCGCCTGGCTGTGGAGTGCTTGCGTCGAGGCGCCACCGACTACCTGGTCAAACCGATAGATATGGACGATCTGCTGATATCGGTTCATCAGGGCCTCGAGCGACGACGACTGGTGATCGAGAATCAGCTCTACCAGACGAAGCTCGAGCGCATGGTCCAGGATCGCACTATCGAGCTTCGGCGGACGCTCGAAAAGCTGCGCGACAGCTATAACGAGACGCTCACCGCGCTCGCCGCGGCGCTGGACGCGCGCGAGCAGGAGACCGCCAACCACTCCGTGCGTGTTTCGGAGGGCTGTACTCGACTCCTCCGCCGGCTTGGCGTCGACGATGATGAGGCGCTGCAGGTAATCGAGGCGGGGGCGCTGCTGCACGACATCGGCAAGATCGGCATTCCGGATTCGATCTTGCTCAAAGACGGCCCGCTCGACCCGCGCGAGCGCGCCATCATGAAGCGACACCCACAAATCGGCTACGACATGCTGCGCGGCATCCGCTTCCTGGATCCGTCGCTCGAGCTCGTCCTTTACCACCAGGAACGCTACGACGGCACGGGCTATCCACACGGTCTGGCCGGCGAGCACATTCCGCTCTCGGCGCGCGCCTTTGCGGTCGTTGATGCCTGGGACGCGATGACCAACACGCGCCCGTACCGTCAGGCGATGACTGCCAAGCTGGCGGCCGAAGAGCTCCATTCGTGCGCCGGCACGCATTTCGATCCGGTGGTTGTCGAGGCGTTTCTGGATATGAAGCGCACCGAGGGGGCGCTCATCTGAGCCCACCGAGCGAGCTAGCGCCGCGCCGAGAGCTGTTCGCGTGGTGCACTTTCGACTTCGCGAACTCGGGCTATACGACCGTCATCATCACCGCCGTCTACAACGTCTACTTCGTAACCGTGGTGGCTGGGAATCGACCGGCGGCCACGCTTGCCTGGACAGCGGCGCTTTCGGTCTCGTACCTACTCGTGCTGATCAGTGCCCCGATACTCGGCGCCATCGCCGACCACTCGGCGTCGAGGAAGCGGCTATTGGTGTGGACCACCAGCCTCTGTGTCCTGGCGACGGCGGCGCTGGTCACCACCGGACCGGGTGACATCTGGCTTGCCGCCGGCCTGATCATCGTGTCGAACACCTTCTACGCGGCGGGCGAGAACCTGATCGCCGCCTTCTTGCCCGAGCTGGCTCCCCCGGAAGACGTCGGCAAGCTGTCCGGCTACGGCTGGGCCTGGGGATACATCGGAGGCCTGGTAGCGCTGGCGCTGTGCCTGTTCTATCTGCGCTACGCGGTCGCTGGCGGCGCGTCCGAGTCAGAGGTGGTGCCATATACGGCGTTGATCGTCGCCGGCGTCTTCGGAGTGGCGGTGTTGCCGACGTTCCTTTGGCTCCGCGAGCCGCGCGACCGCGGCGAGCTGGGAAGCGCCGCGGACTATGTCCGGGTCGGATTTGCGCGTGTCGGGAGCACGCTCCGGGAAGCACGTCGATTCACCGATCTGTTTCGCCTGCTGCTGTGCATCGGTGCCTACAGCGCTGGGGTGACGGTGGTGAGCACCGTCGCCGGGGTCTACGCGCAGCAGGTCCTGCGGCTCACTCAAGTGGAGACCATATCGCTGCTCGTGGTCGTCAACCTGAGCGCCGCCGGCGGCGCCTTCGCCTTCGGATTCGTGCAGGACCGATTCGGCTCCAAGCAGACCATCGCAGCCACCCTGGTGCTGTGGAGCGCGACCACGCTGGGCGCGGCGTTCGTCGAGACCCGCACGCACCTGTTCCTCATCGGGAACATGGCGGGCATCGCGATCGGATCGAGCCAGTCGGCCGGCCGCGCCATGGTCGCGTTGTTCACACCGCCCTCCAAGACAGCCGAGTTCTTCGGGCTCTGGGGGATGGCCGTCAAGGCGGCCTCCATTCTCGGGCCGTTGACCTACGGGGTCACCAACTACGTCACCGCATCGCATCGCATTGCGGTCGCTATCACGACGGTCTTTTTCGTCGCCGGCCTGGCGCTGCTGTGGGGAATCGACGAAGACCGCGGCCGGCAGGTGGCCCGCGCCTACCCCGACGGGTGAGGCGGCCCGGCTGCAACGACTCGGTTGCGGCCGCCCGACTTGGCTTGGTACATCGCCTCATCGGCGCGCTTGAGTAGATCCTCGGCAATCGAATCGTCGTAGCGCGACGGCGAGGACAGCGTCGCCACGCCGACCGAGATGGTGACCGACAGGTCGTTGCCATCGAATCCGATACGCTCCGCCTCGACCTCGGAACGGAGCTTCTCGGCGAGGAACCGGGCGCCTTCCGCTCCGGTGTTGGGCAACAGGATGGCAAACTCCTCGCCGCCGAACCGCGCCGGAAGGTCGGTAGCGCGAACGGTCTGCGCCAGCCCGCGGGCCACGAGGCGCAGGACCTCGTCACCAGCAGCGTGACCGAAGCGGTCGTTGACTGCCTTGAAGCGATCCAGGTCAAGAACCAGCAGCGACAGGTGCTGGTCGGTGGGGACGCGCGTCAGCTTGCGCAGCTCACGCTCCAGGCTGTCGAGAAAGAAACGCCGGTTCGGTAGGCCGGTGAGCTCGTCGGTGGTGGCCATGCGCTCGAGCTGGGCGTTTTTCTCCACCAGTTCACGGGTGCGCGCGTCGACCATGCGGCGGAGTCGGCGACGATCGTGCTCGACGTGCCGTAGCCGGCCCCTGAACAACACCGCGACAGCTGCCAGGGCCACCAGGGCAAGTGCGGTGCGGAACCAGATCGTCTCCCAGAGCTCGGGCCGTACCACGAAGCGCACCCTTGCCGGCTCGTGGCTCCACAATCCGCTCTCGTTGATCGCCTGCAGCTCGAATGTGTAGTCGCCTGGAGGAAGGTCTACGAACGCCACCCGGCGCTCCTCGGTCGGACGCGACCAGTTGTCAGATCGTCCGATCAGGCGGTACTGGAAACGGGTGCTCGATTCATCTCGATAGGACAACGCGCTGTATGCGATCGTGACGTCGTTGCGATCCGGAGGCAAATCCGCAAGGGTCGACTCGTTCGCCGGTTCGCCGTCCACCAGGACACGACGAATCACAGCCGCGGGCGGCACCGTGGCCGCGACGCGGACACCGGGATGGAACACGGTCAGCCCTGCCGGTGTACCGAACCAAAGGCGACCATCGTCGCCGGCGACGGCGGCGCCCGGATTGCCGGCAGCGGCGATCAGGCCATCTCGAAGATCGTAGTGGGACACTCCGCGGGCCGGATCCCAGCGATCAAGTCCGCGATTGGTGTACATCCAGACTCGGCCCTGGCGATCGACGACGATCTGGTTCACGAAGTCGCTGGCCAGCCCATTACCATCGCGCGTGAGCGTCGCGGTGCTCCCGTCGGGAAGGAAGCGGACGGCACCGTGACCGTTTGTGGCCGCCCACACACTTCCGTCCGGAGCCGGCGCCAGCGACCACACCGGCGACCGCTGCCAGTCTTCCGCTCTGTCTGGACGCACGAAACCGCCGTCGACCTGTACCCACACACCTCGATCGCGAGTACCGACCCACAAGCGTCCTCGGCTGTCGTTCACGAGGGCTGTCACCGGTGCGTCGGCGAGCCGCTGACCGGCAGGCGCCGGCGCGATTCGATCACCGCTCACGCGATGCAATCCATTGTCGGTGCCCACCCATACGGCGCCGCCGTGACGTCGGAGCGCACGCACGGCCGGACCGCGAACCAAGCGCGGATCGCCCCCACGCGGCGCCCGCAACAAGCCGCGCGTCGTCCCGACGAGCAACTCGTCGGCAGTGGCCACCAGCGCCGTGATCTGACCCGCGGCGCCAGCGTTGATATCCAGCTCGAGGTTCGGCGGCTGGCTGCCGCTCAACGAAACGATCCCAGCTCGAGTCGCTGCCCAGACGGTACCGCCCGGGTCCGTATCGAGCGCTACGATGAAGTTCCCGGGCATGCCGTGGGCGGTCGTGAAGGTGGCGAAGCTCGAGGTCACGAGCTTGGCAGCACCGCCGTCGGTCCCGAACCAGGCGTTGCCTTCGTGATCTACCAGCACGGCGTTGACGCGGTCATCACCGATCCCGGCGCGGGCATCCAACACCTCGACCACCGGCAATCGGACGTGGATCGCGCCGCGATCGGTACCGAACCAAAGGCTGCCGTCCGGCGACCGCGTGGCGCCGAGAACGTGCCTACTCCGAGCCTCGGTCAAGGGGTCGAGGTGATTGCCAACGAGCCGGTACAAGCCCCGATCGGTTCCCACCCATAGCGCGCCGCCGTCGTCGACCACGAGCACCGTGACCGCGGCGCCGGCCGGCAAGCCGACTTCTTCGCGGCGCAGCTGCTCGCGGTGCCATCGGTACAAGCCGCCAGCGCCACCGACCCACGTTCGGGACGAGCGATCCACCGCGATCGCCGAGCAACAACCCGGCGGCACTGCAGCCTCCGGTACAGCGCGGCGTGCTCCCTCCGGGGCGGTCGTGACCAACCCGCGCGTGGTAGCAAACCAGAGCTCGCCGTTGGGATGCGGAAAGATCGCCCGAACGACGGCGCCGTCGAGTCCGTCACCGAGCAAAACACGTACGGTGCCGCCTTCGACGACCCCGACCCCGCCTTCGCGGGCGGCGAAAACGATGCTACCGTCGGCCGCCTCCACCAGAGCGACAATCGTGCTACCGATCAGCCCTCCAGCGGCGCTGAATCGAGTGAACTCCGAGCCGTCGTAGCGCGCCAGGCCGCCGCTCGTTCCGAACCAGAGGTACCCCTCGCGATCCTGCAGGATGCTGTGAACTCGGCTGGCTGGCAGCCCGCTGGTAACCGTATAGCGCGTGAAGTTGAGCTGCTGCGCCGCCGCGGTGGCCGACCAGGCGCACGCCCACGCTATCAGCGCCAGCCGCACTGCTCCGAACGCGCGCCCGGCGCGGGAGCAAGATCGAAGTCGCGGCAGACAAGGCACCGTCGTAGTCATCGGCTCAAGAGTGCCGTCCATGAGTTGCCAATACTGACTAATAATAGTCAACTAAAAGCATAAATGATTCAAGACAATCATTAATATCTTTAAGTTTTCATATCAGATCATTAATAACTATAGATAGTTAGAGCCTTCGAGTGCGCTGGCCAGATTGTGCAACCACTTGCCGCCCGCGCGCCTGCCGCCGCCGGCTTCGGTAGAATCGTTGCAGGCGGCTGACCCAGCCGCCCGAGAACCAGCCGGCGAGAACCCATGCAGAGTCCGCAGTTATTAGCTCCCGACGAGCTTCAGCGCATCATCGAAACCGCGCTTCCGAGCTCCACCGTGCAGGTCACCGACCTCACGGGCACGCGCGACCACTATCGAGTCGAGGTAGTGGCAGCACAATTCGAGGGCAAGACGCGCCTGCAACAACATCAGATGATCTACAAGGCGGTAGGGGACCACATGACCCAGGCCGTCCATGCTCTACAGATCCGCACGAGAACTCCCTAGGAGCAGCATCTCAATGAGCGAAGAACTCCGCGGTCAGATCGATGCCGCAGTAAGCAGCAGCCCGGTTCATCTCTTCATGAAGGGCACGCCCGACTGGCCACAATGTGGCTTCTCCAAGGCGTCGTGCGATGTGTTCCGCGCCTTGGGCGTGGAGTTCACGGCGACCAACGTGCTCGATAACCTCGATGCGTATCGCTCGACCCTCGGAGAGATCACCCAGTGGCCGACGATTCCGCAGATCTTCGTGAACGGCGAGTTCATCGGCGGCTGCGACATCCTGATCGAGATGTATAACCAGGGCGAGTTGCAGAAGCTCCTGGGCGCCGAGACCCCGGTAGCTCAGGAAGCCGAGTAACGCCTCCGACCAGAACGTCCGCCTCGGACCCATCGAGCCAGCCGTGAACTTGTTTCACCTACTGGCCGCTTTCGTGCGAGCCCTCGGCCGCGCGGCCAACAAGTTCTGGTTCAACAACGGGTTCAACGACTGCGCCGCGATCTCCTACTACGCGTTGTTGTCGATCGTTCCGCTGGTCGGTCTGGTCATCGGTGTGCTCAGCCTGTTCGTCGGGGTGACCTCGGAGGAGATCGAGCAGATCCTGCGTGACGGCGGCTGGATCGCCCCCGAGTTCGGTGCCGTGATCAACGCGGCGGTGGCCGAGCTGCTACGCCACGGGACCAGCATCGGGCTGGTGTCCCTGATCACGACGGTATGGTTCGCCAGCCTGGTGTTCGGGTCCATCCAGACCGCGTTCGACCGTATCTTCCAGACCTTTCATCCGCCGCTGTGGGGGCTGATGAAACCGCGCCTGGTTGCTCTTGCCGCCGCCGTCCTGCTGATGCTGAGCTTCGTGTTCAACATCCTGATGACGGTGGTGCGAAGCATCGAGGCACCGCTGGCCGCTCGGGCGATGGACTTCGTCGAGCGCTCCGCGTTCCTCAACTTCGCGAGCTCCTTCGTACTCGACATACTGATCTTCATGCTCATCCTCTACACGCTGCCCCCGCGCCGGTTGCACGACTGGCGCATGGTCTTTCCGGCGGCTCTGGTCGGCGCGGTTGGTTGGCGTCTGGCACGCGCCGGGTTCGGTTTCTACCTGAGCTACGCCACCGCCAGCCTGACCTTCAGCGGCTCGGCCGGGGCTGCGGTCATCTTCATGCTCTGGATCTACTACGCCGCCCTCGTGTTGCTATACAGCGCCGAGCTGCTGGTAGCGCTCGATCACGCCCGACGCGACAGCCAGCCCGGTTAGTCCGGTTCAGCCCAGGTTGGTTGGGCTTAGCGTTCGAGCTCGAGAACAGCTGGCTTCCAGGCCATCGGGTCCGATGCCACCCGGTGTGCCGGGCTCACGACCTCGAGCCGGAGCGGCACAAACCGCACTAGCACGTAGTCGTCACCGCGGCTGCCGTCGACGTAGAAGTCGTCCCATTCCGGCTTCCATCGTCGAGCTTTCTCGTCAGCATCGACAATTACACGTGCTTGCCCGACCAGCGTGACATAGGCGCCGCCCTGCACGTCGATGTAGTAGAGCGTCGCACGGGAGTCGTTCGCCAGTTCCTCTACCTTGCGGGTCGACGCGTTGGTGGCCATCCACACGGTGAAGTCATCATCGGACGGAAAGGGATCCATCGTTCGCGCTTGCGGTGCGCCATCAGCGTCGAGGGTGATCAGGGCGCAGTACCGGGCGGCTGCCATCACATCGCGGGCGGCCTCGACAATGCGGCGGCGCTCTGACTCGGGTTGCTGCATGCCGCTCCCTGATGTTCTGCTCGACCCGGGGTCTCGAAAGGCCACAGGATCCGCCGACACCGACGTCGACCCTACCAGGACCAACAACACCACCACCGCCGGGAGCGTTCGGGTCACTCCGCTCCGCCCGTCGACGCTCGCACCTCGTCTATCGCGGTAAGAATGTCCTCGAGCGCCATACGCATGCGGTCGGCGTGCGCTCTCAGCGGCAGCACGCAGATGCGTATCACGAATCGGCCGTCGAGCCGGGTGTCGGTGAGGAACACACGGCGGCGGGCATTGATCCGCCCGATCAGACGCTGGTTCAGGTTGTCCAGCTCCTCCCCGGACAGCCCCGGCGGCTTCAGACGCCAAGCGAGTATGGTCAGTTGCGGCTCGGCGACGATCTCAACGTCGTCGATCTCTCGCAGCCGCGCCGTTATCCAGTCCGTGAGCTCGAACTTCTCCTGCAGCGCGTCACGGTACGGCCCGATACCGTGACGCTTCAACGGCAACCACACCTTGAGGCCACGGAACTCGCGCGAGAGCTCCGGCGATATCTCGCAGAAATCGACCAGGTCAGGTTCGTCCTGGAGCGGCGGCAAGTAGTCGGCATTGGCCGAATGCGCCCGCCGTAGCGCCTCGCCGTCGCGCACCAGCAAGCTGCCGACGCCGTACGGCACGAACAGGCTCTTGTGCGGGTCCAGCACGACCGAATCAGCGCGATCGAGACCACGCATCACGCGACACCCGCGATCGGTAAGCGCGAAGAATCCTCCGTAGGACGCATCGACGTGTAGCCAAAGTCGCTCCACCTCGCATAGATCGGCGAGCTCATCGAGCGGATCCACCGCACCCGAGTTCGTTGTTCCGGCGCTGGCCACCACCAGGAAAGGTATGCGGCCCGCGTCTCGGTCTGCCTGAACCGCGGCCAATACCGTGTCGGCCCTCAATCGGTACAGCTCGTCCGACGGTAGCGAACGGACCGACTCGACCGGAAAGCCAGCCATCAACGCCGCCTTGACCACCGAATGGTGCACCTGATCCGAGGCGTAGATCGTGCCGCTCAGGAAGTTCTGTGGAAGGCGCTCGCGGCGCGCCGTGACTACACCCGTGAGGTTGGCCAACGAGCCACCGCTGGTAAGGAAGCCGCTCGCCTCCGGCGGGTAGCCGATGATCTCGGCGAACCACGCGACCACATTCGCCTCCAACTTTGCCATCACGGGTCCGGCCGCGAAGACACCCATGTAGCGGTTGACCGAATCGTTGATGAACGAGGCGAGCGCCGACTCGAAGACCGCGTTGCCGTTGACGTACGCGAAGTAGCCCGGCGACGCGGTGTTCAACGAGCGCGGAATCACATCGTCGAACAACAGGTCGAGCAGCTCGTCGAACGGCGCCCCCTGTTGTGGCAGCGGCTCGCCGAGCGTACGGGCGAACTCAGTGGCGCCATCCGTATTCGATGCCGGCTGCTCCCCGAACGACAGGACGTGCGGCAGCACACGCGCCACCGTGGCGTCGATGAGGGCGCGCATCTCCGCTTCGTCGGGCTCCAGCGGCCAGGAGGCCCCCTGCGCCGTCGCCTCCAACGCCGCACCCCGAGTGTCGTCGTGTGCTTCGGACACCGTCGTCCCGTCCTACAAAAACGGCCGCCGAACTGCCGGCGGCCTCACCAAGAATCCGTGAGAATCGGATGCTACCATGGCGTCCGTGTGCGGACGTTTCACGCTTCGGACCCCGGCGGATATCGTCAAGGACGTGTTCGGCTTGCGGCCTCTGCCCGGGCTGCGACCGCGCTACAACATCGCGCCGTCACAACCGGTTGCCGTAGTGCGGGACGATGCCGGGCAGCGGCGGTTGGAGATGGTCCGCTGGGGACTCGTTCCGTGGTGGGCCAAGGACGCCTCGATCGGCAACCGCATGATCAACGCGCGGGCCGAGACCGTGGCCACCAAGCCCGCCTTCCGCGAGCCGTTCGAGCAGCGGCGCTGCTTGATTCCCGCTGACGGCTTCTACGAGTGGCAGCGTCTCGGTAACGGACCCAAGCAACCGTTCCACCTCGAGCTCATCGGCGGTGATCCGTTCGCGTTCGCGGGCGTTTGGGATCGCTGGCGTGACCGCTCCAGCGGCGACGTGACGGAGTCGTGCGCGCTCATCACCACCGAGGCGAACTCGACGGTGGCACCGATCCACGACCGGATGCCGGTGATCCTCGGGCCGCAGGCGTTCGCGACGTGGCTCGATCCGACGGCTGCCCCGGAGCCGTTGCACGAGCTACTGCGGCCGATAGCCGCCGAGCAACTCCGCGCCACCGCCGTCAACACGCTCGTCAACCGTCCCGAAAACGACGACCCGCTCTGCCTGGATCCTGTCGTAGCACCGCGGCGACAGCCCACTCTGTTCGACTGAACGGACGCTGACGGCGCCACCGAGAACGCCGCTGGCCGCACCCGGCCACCGTACTCGGCGCACCCGAAATTCGGGATTGTCCCGCGGACCCGCCGTTGCCTATTGTGCGGGCTGTCGCCGCCCGATCCCGGAGCCGTTCATGACCGCAGCGCGTCCGACCATCTACACCACCTGTCCCGAGCTCGAAGGCGACCAGCCAGGCTCGATCGCCAAACGCGTGATCGAGATCGCTCGCTGGTGTGAGTCTCGCGGGCACACCGGCATGCTGATCCGATCGAGCAATCGGCTCGCCGACCCCTGGGCGATCGCCCAACTCCTTCTGCACGAGACCGAGTCACTGCGTCCCGTGGTCACAGTGCAGCCGCTCTACATGCACCCGTACACGGTAGCCAAGAAAGTCGCGACGCTGGCCAACGTCTATGGGCGCGTCCCGGATCTGTACTTCGTGGCCGGCGGCTCCAACACCGATCTTCTGTCGCTCGATGACCGGGCGGGACACGACGGTCGCTATCGTCGCGTGACGGAATACGCCGAGATGATCAACGCGCTGTTGACGTCGACTCGTCCGATTACCCACGTTGGCGAGTCCTACCGCGTGTACAAGCCCGCTACGCTGGCACCACTTGCCGAGGACCAAAGGCCGCAGTTCTTCATCGCCGCGAGCAGTAGCGCGGGACGGCAGGCGGCCGAAGAGCTCGGAGCGCGGTCGGTATCGTCGCTCGGCTTCGGCGACGGTGCCGAGTGTCTGTTCCTGGGCCTGGTTGTGAGAGCCACCGAGGACGAGGCGTGGGACGTGGCGCGGGCGCGCTTCAAGGCCGACGCTGCCGGACGGCTGGCACATCGTCTCGATATGGCCTGGAACGACTCACGTTGGAACGATCGACTGAGTCGCCTCGCCGACTCGGACGACCGGGAGAACCTGTGGCTCGAGCCATTCGAGAACCGGCAATCGCGCAGCGCGTATCTCGTCGGCGATGCGCGTCAGACGGCACGTCACCTGCAGCAGGCCCTCGGGTCCGGGGCGCGGAGCTTTTTTCTCGAGCCACCCGACTGTCGCGCTGACATCGAACAGGCCAGCGACGCGCTCGAGCGCGCCTGGACACGCTTTCAATCGCCGCTCACCCTGAGCGCCTAGGCGCGGACGGCGGCGCGATTAGCAGGTCACGGGTTCACGAGGCGACGCGCGCCCAGGCTCGGCAGCGCTGCGGGCAATTGTCCCTGGTTACCCCGTCGAGAGGACCCGAGCCGCAGTTGCTTGACAACCCTCGACGCGGGCCCTTACGTTGCTTCGCGACTCGAGGGGGATGCCACGAATGAGCTGTCGCAACTCGGCCGGCGGCGCCACACCTCCGGCGCACCGATGGGCTGGCGGGCGAGCCCGACTCGCCTGCCTGTTGATCGGCACGGTGCTGGGCGCAGCGACCGCCTCCGCCCAGCAGTCGCAGTTGGGGGCACAGGCGCCGGGCACGCCGCACGCCATGCTCGAGGGCGCATGGTCTGCCAACGCCGCCGGTAATCACGCCGAGGTGATCGACAGCGTCTCCCGGCTGCTGCAATCCGAGGAGCCGACGCCAGTGCGAGCCGAGGCCCTGCTGCTGCGTGCCCTCGCCCGCTATCGCCGCGACGAGCTCGGGGAAGCCGCAGACGACCTGCGGTCGGCGCTGCTGGCGTCGCCGACCTTGCAGACGGCCCTCGAGCTCGACTACCGGTCCGGCACCGGGCTGGCGACCACGTCGGCAGCAGCCAACTGGCCTGGCGACTTCGCCGCCTGGTGCCGCGTGACGATCGCCGAAGCCGCCGCAGCGGTGAGCATCGACCTACCCGACGTCTCGCTCGAAGATCTCGATCTGGGAAGCGAAGTGCTCGAAGTGGCGGCACACTTCGTAGTCGATATCGAGATCGTGCGCATCCCGGTCATCGTGCTCGACTTCGACGGCTCCTTCATGTCTGGCCTCGAGGCCGACAGCTTTCGGGTGCGCGAGGGAACGGCGCTGCCGCAAGCGGTGACCTACATGATCTCGGAGCGCGACGCTACGAGTGTTGGAATCCTGGTGGACTCTAGCAGCGGCATGGCGGAATACGAGGTGGAGGCGCGCTTCGCCGTTTCCCGTCTCATCGAGACGCTGGCGGCCGAGGACGAGATCTTCCTCATCCAGTTCGCCGACGAAGCAAAATTCCTCAGCCCATCATCGCTCGATCGCGGGCTTCTGGCGGCGGCAATGCAAAACTACACGGTCGGCGGCGGTCGAGCCCTGTACGACGCCATCGCCCTGGGTCTGATCCAGATGCGGGACGCGACCTTCGACAAGAAGGCGCTGATCGTGCTGTCGCTGGGCGATGACGCCGGCAGCGATACCGCCGAGGCCGACGTACGACTGGCGGCCCAGCGAGAGGGTGTCTCGATCCACGGCATCGTGCTTCGCAACGGAGCGCCCCGCTGGCGTCCCGGCGCGGCAGAGGAGGCCGCCGCGGCCGACGGAGACGCTGCCGCTCGGGCTCCGACGACGTTCCTGCAACAGCTGGTTCACCACACCGGTGGTTTGGTGGCGCTGCGGCCGCAGGTCGAGGATCGTTTCGGCGGGCTGGGCGGATGGCTGCGTGGTGCGAGCACCGACATCACCGACTACGTGAACAATCAGTACCTCATCCTGCACGAGTCGCCTGACCCGCCGCAGCGCGGACAGTGGAAACAGCTCGCCGTTGAAGTAGGCCCCTTACACGAGCGCGTGCGCTCGCGCAGCGGGTACGTGCGATAAGTTCTCGTCCCATGGCTTCATCCCCTAGAAGCACATGGGAGATCACCGTCGCGACGTCGGACTCTCGCGGGGCCTCGCGACCCGTGCCGCCGCCGTTGGTAATGGGGCACGGCAACGCCTGCGTGGTGATCCTGTCCCACCCGACGGTAGCCGCCGAGCACGCGCAAATCGTCCCTAGGGACGGGACTTTCTGGCTCGAGGATCTGGGCACCGCTCACGGCTCGTTCGTCAACGAGCTCCGCATCAGCAAGCACGCTCTCAAGCGGGGCGACTGGATTCACCTCGGCGAGTGTTCCACCCAGATCGAGGTCGTCGAATGCGATGACTGGATCCGTCTGGCGCTCGACGAGGCAGACGTCGTGATGGTACGCACGGCCCGGGCGGTGGTCCGGGCCGACGTTGGCACCGAGACCGATGCCGGCGCCATCATCGCCGGTATTGCATTCGGCGATCGCGGCGAGGCGCGGCAGCTCAAATGGGCTGGCATCGCCGCGCTGCTGGCGCACTTCGCCATGTTCGCGGCCCTGCTACCGGTTTCGGCCGGCCCCGACCTGTTCGAGCTCGAGGACAACGCGGTGGTCATCCGGCGCTACCAGCCTCCGGAGCCTCCGAAGCCCCAACGGGTAGTGCGCCGGCGAACAGTGCAGCGAATCCCGATCCCCGACCCCACCCCCGACGCGCCCGAGGTGATCATGGACCTGGAGCCTCCGGAGCTCGGCGATCTGGAGGAGGTCGACACCGACTTCACCGACTTGCCGCTGGCCGGTTTCGGCCCGCCGCCGGGGCCGGCGGCGGTCGAGATGACCGCGGAGGGGCTGGTCCCACCCGGATTGCTGGAGCGCGTGGATCCGGAGTATGACCGCACTAGAGCCCGGCGGGGCATTCAGGGAAGGGCCGATATCGAGATCATCATCGACGAGGCGGGGGCAGTGATCTTCTCCCGCCTGATCAACAGCACCACCGATGAGGAGCTCGACAGCGCCGCGCTGGAGGCGATTCGCCAGTGGCGCTTCAGCGCCGCGACGCTCGACGGTGAGGAGGTTCGCGTCCGCGCCGTCGTGACGATCAACTTCCGGATCTACTAGCCATCACTGGCGCAAGACGGTCTGCAGCGACGGCAAGGCGACGATGACGGCGATGACCAGCTAGACCCGCGCCTCGATGGCGTCGGTGAGTCGGCTGAGCCCCTGCTTGGTGAGCATGCGCGCTGTCATGTCGAGCAGGCGCTGGCCGAGTCCGGCGAGCTTGCCGCCGACCTGCACATCGAGGTCGTACTCGAGCACCGTGCCCTCGCCGTCGTCGTGCAGCCGGATACCCCCGCTGCCCTCGACGAATCCGGGACCACCGCGCCCCTCCATGCGCATCGAATACGAATCCGGCGGGCACAGA
This sequence comes from Acidobacteriota bacterium, assembly GCA_965248695.1. GTDB lineage: Bacteria > Acidobacteriota > UBA890 > UBA890 > WLXD01 > DASCOT01. The sequence continues at coordinate 585,242 of CBDFKD010000002.1, forward strand.
TCGTCGAGCTTGACTCGACCTTCGAAGTTGCCCTGAACCGGCCCCACTCCGAGCGCCAGCGCACCGGCGAACTCGTTGTCCCCTACCCGCTCCAGACGACGAAAGCCCGGCAGCGTGCCGGCAAGAACCTCCGGATCCAGCAGTGATTCCCAGACGATCTGGCGGGGGGCGTCGATTTTCTGTCGGCCAGCCACTTTCATGAGGCGCCATTCTACGTCCTCCCGGTTCCAGTAGACTGCGCCCCGCGAGGGAGGCTGGCTTGAGCAAGGTCGCATATGGCATCGACGAACGCCCGGCCCGATGGTGGGAGACGGCCCTCTACGGGTGGCAACACACGCTCGTCGACATCTCCCCGTTCGTTCTACCGCTGGCGGTGGCGGCGGCGATCGGAATGGACGATGGTGCCAGCGCCGCGCTGATCAACTATTCGCTGGTCGCCATGGGTCTGGCGACGCTGATTCAGACCACCTTCGGCAACCGACTGCCGATCGTACAGGGGCCGTCGGCCACTCTCACGGGCACGCTGGCCCCGGTAGGGGCGCAACTCGGGCCAGCCGCTATGTGGGGAGCCGCGTTCGTCGGCGCGGCGGTCGAAGCGCTCGTCGGCGGCACGCGTACGCTCGGCAGGCTCCGGCGCTTCTTCCCACCGGTGGTCTCGGGTGTGGTCGTGGTGACCATCGGACTGTCGCTCGGGCAACTGGCGGTAAGACTCAGCGTCGGCGACGGCAGCGCGGCGAACCTCGGGTTCGCGGCGGTGACGATCCTGCTGGTGACCGTGCTACAGGTGGGAGGTCGGAGCATTGCCGGCGGGCTGATCTCGCGTGCCGCGATCTTCGTCACGATCTGGGTCGTTGGACTCGGCGGCGGCAGCTTGCTCGGTCGGGTCGACTGGAACCTGGTGGCAACCAAGCCGTGGTTCGAGATCCCCAGGGCGTTCCCGTACGGTGGACCCGGATTCGGATGGGAGTTCGGAGCCGCGGCGATCGTGGCCGTGCTGGCGGGCTACTTCGGTTCGATGGTCGAATCCATCGGCGACTACGTGGCCACCTGCTCGGTGGTGGACGAGCCGCTTACCCAACGCCACGTCGACCGCGGCATCGCCGCGGAGGGCGTTGGTTGCCTGCTGGCGCTAGCGGTAGGTGGCCTGCCGTGCACCAGCTATACGCAGAACATCGGCATCATCAAAGCCACCGGTGTGGGCAGTCGCTTCGTCGTTCGCGTCGCCGCTGTCGTCCTGTTGCTGTACGGGCTGTGTCCGAAGTTCGGCGCCCTGCTGGTGGCCTTGCCGCGGCCGGTGCTCGGTGGCGTGTTCGTGATCGTCTGCGGGCTGATCGCCACCACCGGGATCGCCATGCTGGCGGGCACCGGTGAGGATGACCGGGCGGCGCTGATCGCCGGCATCACGCTGGTCGTAGCGCTGGGGTTACCGACCTTCACGCAGTCGGTGCTCGGTCCGGCCTGGCTAGAGTCGCTACCGCAGCTGCCACGGCTGCTGGTAACCAACCCGGTTGTGCTGTCGGTTCTGCTGGCCGTTACCCTCAACGCCGGACTGGGCATGTTCAGGGAACGCGCAGATCGACAGCACTACAGCTGACGGCATACCCCAGGGCGCGCTTGGTAACCGGAAACACGCGCGCCGCCGCCATTCCCAGTGCCAGCTCGACCAGTCCGGCCTCACCGTACAGCTCGCGGAGCCGCTCCCGATGCGGCCCCTCCGAGTCCGTGGCGGCGAGCACCGCTTGGGCGAAGGCGTAGGCCTCCCGCGCCTCATCCGGCAGGCTCTCCAGGTTGCCGTCGAGCGTTGCTCGCACGACGTCGCCCGGCACACCATCCTCGAGCGCGAGATTCACCTCGATCTGCACGCATGTTCCGCAATCTTCACGCTGGGTCGCGACCAGTCGCGCAACCCAGTAGGGCACCGCCGGTAGCAGCTTGCGGTGCTCGGCCATGGGCGTGAACATGCCGAACTTCAATGCCGCGGGCACCGAGGCACGAATGATGTGGCGGATGTATTCGAGTGAGGCGCCGAGCTTGCGCTCCTGGCGGGCGACACCGTGCAGCATGAGCCGCCGGATCATGCTTCCAGCATGGGCGGAACGCCGATCGGCCGTACTGCTTGCACCGCGGCGGCCGCTGACAGCACGTGCCCTTCGCCGCCGGGGCCGGCGACGATCTGCAAGCCCACGGGCAAGCCGCTGGCGTCGAGACCTGCCGGCACGGAGGCGACCGGAAGGCCGGCGAGACTCAGCAGGAAGGTCGGTGCGATCCAGTCGACGTAGGTCTCCATCGGCTTGCCGGCGATGGACTCGGGGTAGTTCTGGTCGACCGGGAATGGAGGTATGGCCATCGTCGGCGTAAGCAGATGGTCAAAGTGGCGGAACAACTGGCGGAACTGCTCCCAGACGCGGCCGCGGACTTGCTCTGCGGCCGCGAAGTCCAGCGCCGCGGTCCCGAGACCGGCCTCGACGTTGCCACGCAAGTTGTCGCCGAACTCGTCGCGGCGGTCCAGGCGCGCGAACTGCTGCGCCACCATCCAGTATCCGCGCAGCGCCAGGAACGCCGAGCGCGCGTAGGAGAGGTCGAATTCGATCTCCTCTACATTCGCCCCGGCCGCAACCAGCGCGTCGATCGCCTCACGGCATACGCTCTCCACCTGCGGATCGATTCCGATCGCTGCAACATCGGTGCAATAGGCCAGCCGCATCCCCTTGACCGGGCGGTCGCGGATCAGGTCGCCGAAGTCACGGTAGTCAATCGACTCACCGACGGGAGCGAACGGGCTCGGCCCAGCAACCGCCTGCAGCGCTAACGCCAGATCCTCGGCAGTGCGCGCCATGAGCCCAGTCGCCTGCATCGTGTCCCAGGGGTAGCCACTCGGCCAGGTCGGAACAAGGCCCGGTGTCGGGCGGATTCCGACAACGCCGCAGAACGACGCCGGGATACGCAACGAGCCGCCCAGATCGGTTCCCTCGGCAATATCGATCATGCCGGTTGCCAGGGCCGCTGCTCCGCCGCCGGTGGATCCGCCGGCCGACAGGTCTGGATTCCACGGATTGCGTGTCGCTCCGAACACATCGTTGAAGGTGTTGCCGCCGGTGGCAAACTCGGGGGTGTTGGTCTTGCCGAGGATGATGGCTCCGGCGTCGCGCAGCCGTTGCACCACGACCGCATCGACATCGGCGACGTTGTCGGCGTATAGGGGGCTGCCGTACGTGTGGCGTAGGCCCCGCACAGGAGTGACGTCCTTGATGCCAACCGGCAGGCCGCACAGCGGCCCGGCTTCCTCACCGCTCTGAAGCCGCGCCTCGAGGTCGCGCGCCTGATCCATCGCGGTGTCCGAGAGCGTTACCACGGCGTTGAGCGTCGGGCTGAGGGCCTCGACGCGGCGCAGTGCGTCGGCAATCACCTCGACCGGAGATTGCTCACCCGCGGAGACCCTTCGAACGGTCTCGCTCGCGCTCGGCAACAGCTGCCCGTCAGCGCTCATCCCGATCCTCCGGACAACCCGGTATCTACTCCTCGACGAACGCCACGACGCGGCAGAACGCCGCCTCGCCGCCGCGGAACTTCCACGGGAAACAACCCAGCGTCAGGCGGCGGTCGTGGAGATCCGGGTTGTTTATGTCGCCGCCGAGATTCTCGATGTGCATGCAGTTGGATGGGAACAGCGCGTTGTGGGTCAGCTGGTAGTCGGATTCCGGGAACAGCTCGGCTACCCCTTCGGGGCCGCCGAACTTGTCCTCGCAGGCCTTCCGTACGCGGTCGCAGTGATTGAACATTCCCTTGCCGAGGAACCGCCCGATCGGAAGGTTCATCGGATGGTCGGTGGACACTGCATCCAGACCCCAGATATGGATCTTCTTGTCCAGCAGCCACGGCACGAGGTCTGGGTGGGCGCCCGGGTGACGATGGATGTACTTCTCCTCGTCGGGCTCGGACCCGAACTGGGCGTGCTTCTCCCAGCCGGTGTGCAGCAGCAGCATGTCGCCCTCATGCACCTCGACGTGAGCCTCGATCATCTCGGGCGTGTAGACGTCGAGCTCGTCGAGCTCGTCGGCCAAGTTGACGATCACCCCGGGGCCGTAGAGCCAGTCCATCGGGATCTCGTCGATCGTCATGCCGCCGGTGACGAAGTGGCGCGGCGCATCCAGGTGCGTGCCCATGTGGTTGGAGGTCTGGATGTACTGCGCGTTCACGCCGTGCTCGGCCTTGCGCTTGATGTATTTGACCTCGAACGGCGGGTAATACGGCCAGAACGAGACCTCCTGGTTCAGCGGCTGCGAGAGGTCGTAGGGCTTCATCTTTTCTCCGTTTCGTTGCGTCCGGCGAGGATCGTAACAGGAGCTATGGCTGACCGTCGGGCGGCGGCGCGGTCACCTGGGACCCGGACTTCGGCCGCATCAGCGCCCAGTGGACCGCAAAGCTCACGATCGTGGCGGAAAACCAGGCGCTGTCGAAAAGGAACGATGCCGCCGGAGCCAGCTTGCCCAGCAGCGCCGTGCCGACGCCGGCACCCAGAGCCACCATGGCATGGCCGTTGACGCCGTTGCCGTACGTGTACTCGCCGCACTCAGCATACAGATCCTCGACCCGAAGCCGCAGCCGTCGAACCACGAGATAGTCGCAGGCGATCACGCCACCCACGGCGCCCAGCAGACCGGAGTAGCTGATGAGCCATCCCTGGTACTGATCGAGCAACTGCCACGGCATGCTGACCACGGCCAGCAACCCGGCGATCAGACCGCCGGTACGGAAGCTGATCCGGCGTGGTGCCAGCGCCGAGAAGCTGTTCGCCGGCGCCACGACGTTGGCAGCGATGTTGGTGCTCAGCGTGGCGAGCATCAACACAGCCATCGCCAGCAGGCCGAGCAGCGGGCTGTCGTACTCGCTCGTGAGCCGTGCCAGCAGATCGACCGGGTTCCAGATCGCCTCGCCGTAGAGGATTACCGTGGCACTGGTCACGGCGACGCCGATAAAGGCGAAGAGCGGCATGGTGGTCAATAACCCGATTGCCTGCCCCGAGATCTGGTCGCGCTGGCTGCGGGCGTAGCGCGTGAAGTCGGGGATATTCAACGACAGGGTCGCCCAGTAGCCCACCATCGCGGTAAGCCACGGCATGAAGAAGCCGAAGAACCAGCGCAACGGTGGCTGGGCTTCGGCGTCGGACACCAGCGCATCGGTGCGTGCCAGGATCGCGCCGATGCCGCCGACGCGTGACGCCGCCCAGTACAGCAAGGACACACCGACGACGATGAGAAACGGCGCGGTCACCGTCTCGAGCCAACGGATCGACTCCGTCCCCGCGTAGACGAAGTACATGTTGAGCGCCCAGAAGAGCAGGAAGGAGATGTACGCCGGCGCGCCGTATCCCATGAACGCGAAGCCGCCCCCGACCTGCGCCCAGCCGTCCCACAGGATCGTCATGATGGCATTGATCGCGGTGCCACCGATCCAGGTTTGAATGCCGAACCAGCCGCAGGCGACCACGGCGCGTAGCAGCGATGGCACATGCGCTCCGCGGACGCCGAACGCAGCTCGCGCGAAAGCAGGGAACGGGATGCCGTAACGGGTGCCTGCATGGCCGTTCAGGGCCAGGGGGACGAGCACGATCGCGTTTCCCAGCAGGATCGTGAACAGCGCCAGCCGCCACCCCATGCCAGCTTGCACCATGCTCGACGCCAGCATGTAGGTGGGAATGCAAACACTCATACCGACCCACAGGGCGGCCAGGTTCCAGCGGCTCCAGGTACGGGCGGACAACGGGGTCGGAGCGATGTCGGCGTTGAGCAGGTTGGAGGCGGGGAGCGCCGCGGTCAGCTCGACCGGCGGCTCGTCGAGCAACGCTCGCCACCGACTCACGCAGGCTCTCCGGCCTGGCGGGCTCGTTCTCCGGCACGCGAAACGACCCGCCGCACCATGACACCGGCCAGATGACGCCGGAACTCCACGCTGGCATGCAGATCGGCCGGCGGATCGATGTCGGCCTGTGCCGCCATCTCGGCGGCCGCGGCGACTCGTTCGTCCGACAGCTCACCGCCGATCAGCGCCTCGGCGGCGGTCGCGGCGAGCACTGGCCCCTCGCCGACGGAAAGCAAACCGATCCGCGCATCGGTGCAGCAGCCAGCGTCGTCCACCGTCACCGCAGCAGCCACGCCGACGAGCGCGTAGTCGCCGTGCCGTCGTGCAACCTCGTCGAACGCCCAGCCCGTCCGCGGGGTCGGTGCCGGCAGCGCGATCTCGGTCAGCACCTCTCCCGGCTCCAGCGCGGTGGTCAGCAAGCCGAAGAAAAAATCGCTCACATCGATCGTGCGCTCGCCGCCGTCGTGACTACGAGCGCGAAGCTTAGCGTCGAGCACCAGCGCTACGGCGGGTAACTCGCTGGCCGGATCAGCGTGCGCGATGCTGCCACCGAAGGTTCCCCGATTGCGGATCTGCGGATGTGCGATATGCGGCATCGTCTGGTGTACGAGCGGCGCGCGCTCGGCCACCAGCGGGTGTGTCTCGACCACGGCCTGGCGTGTCATGGCACCGATGTGCAATCCGCCGTCGTCGGCCGCCTCGACGTAGGCAAGGTCGCTGAGCCGGTTCAGATCGACGAGGATCGCCGGCTGTGCCAGCCGGAAGTTCATCGCCGGGATGAGGCTCTGGCCCCCGGCCAGCACCGTCGCCTCCCAGGGATCCTCGGCGAGGATCTCGAGCGCCTCGTCGAGCGTCTCTGGTGCGTGATAGCGGAAGGCCGCAGGCTTCACCGTGCCCCCTCGACCCACCCGGGCATCGTCGGCGTCGCGCTTGCCAGCCCGGTTGTCATGACTTGCCACCACGGGCGTCGCGCACCAGCTCGAAGAGTCGATTGGGGCTGAGCGGAATCTCACGGATCTCCAGGCCGTCGATGCCCAGAGCGTCCTCGACCGCCTGCGCGAACGCCGCCGCGGTGGGAATGCAGCCGGCTTCTCCGGCGCCCTTGACGCCCAGCGGGGTGTCGGTGGCGGGCGTCTCGAAATGGTCGATCCGTACCCGAGGTACGTCCATGGAGGTCGGCAGCAGGTAGTCCATGAACGACGCGTTCAGCAGCTGTCCGTTGTCGTCCACCACCAGCTGCTCGTAGAAAGCATTGCCAATCCCCTGTGCCACGCCGCCCTGGATCTGGCCATCCAGAATCATCGGGTTAATGACGCGCCCGCAGTCGTGGACCACCACGTAGTCGATGACATCGACGGCGAACGTCTCCGGATCGACCTCCACCCGCATGGCGTGGACGCCGCTCCCGGTGGCGCCCCGGCTGGGGCCGAAATAGGCCGTCGCCTCGAGGCCAGGCTCGGTGCCCGGGGCGACGGCGCCACGCAGCGGGTTCGAGGCCGACGCCAGCTCGCCCAAAGAGATTCGGCGCTCCGGGTCACCGTCGACGCGGACCTCACCGTCGCCCAAGACGAGACTCTCTTCCTCGGCATCCAACAACTCGCCCGCAAGGCTCAGAATCTTGGCACGCACCAGGGCCGCCGACGCGTGGCAGGCGTTTCCGGCAACAACCGCCCCACGGCTCGCGAAGGTGCCGGTGCCCCAGTTGAACTCACGCGTATCGCCGGTGACCACCGTGACGTCGGCGACCTCGACGCCTACCTGATCGGCGACGATCTGCGCCAGCGACGTGTGGTGCCCCTGCCCTTGCGTGCCAACGCCGGTGGCCACGTGCACCTTGCCGCTGGGCTCGATGGATACGCGTGCGCCTTCGTAAGGGCCGATTCCGGTTCCCTCGACGTAGGAGACGACGCCGATGCCGACGTGCCGACCGGCCACGCGAAGACGCTGCCGCTCGCCGTTCTCGAACTCGCGGTAGCCGATCATCTCCACGGCACGGTCGAGCGCCGGCTCGTAATTGCCGCTGTCGTAGGTCAGCGACGAGAAGTCCTGGTAAACAATGCCGTGGTCGTGCGGAAAGTCGTCCGGCTGCAGGTAGTTTCGCCGCCGGATCTCGACACGGTCCATACCGAGCTCGGCAGCAGCGATGTCGAGCAGACGCTCCATCACGAACACACCGTGCTGGCGACCGGCGCCCCGCACCGGAGTCACGATCGGTCGGTTGGTGAACACGACACGGAACTCCGAGTGGTAGTTGGGCACGTCGTAGCACCCGAGCAAGGTGCACTGACTGTTGATCGGAATGGTCAGCCCGTAGGGGTCATAGGCGCCGGTGTCGTGCACGAACTCATCGCGCACACCGAGAATGCGCCCGTCAGCGCTGAGCGCCATCTCCGCCTCGTGAACCTGGGCGCGCTCCTGGGTGGTGGCGAAGAAGTTCTCGCTACGATCCTCTATCCATTTCACCGGACGACCGAGCTGCATCGATATCCAGGGGACGAGCACCTCCTCCGGGTAGAACATCATGATCTTCGGTCCGAAAGCCCCGCCGATGAATGGCGCCACCACATCGACCTCGCGCTCCGCCAGGCCCAGCAATGAGGCCAGCCCGTTGCGGATCGGAATCGGCGCCTGGGTCGTGTCCCAGATCATCATCTTGTGGGCGCGCGCGTCCCAGCTCGCCACCACGCCGCGATTCTCGATGGCGGCCGCAGCGCCACGGTCGTAGTCGAAGCGACGCTGAACGAGCAGATCGGCGGACTCGCGCACGGCGGCGTAGTCGCCCTTGGTCTGCACGCAGTGCGCCGCCAGGTTCGACCCCAGATCCTCGTGCACGATCGTCGGCTCGCCGCGCAACGAGGCCTCGAGATCGACGACCGCCGGTAGCGGGTCGAGGTCGACAGCGATGTCAGGCAGCGCATCTTCAGCCAGGTAGCGACTCTCGGCCACCACCACCGCGATCGGCTCGCCCGCATACAGCACCTTGTCGCGCACCAGTGGTACCTGGGTGCGCTCGTTGAAGATCAGCCCTTCGATCGGCGGCGGTCCCACCAGCAGCGGTCCGTGCTGCCAGTAGTCTCCGAGGTCGACGGCGGCGTAGGCGGCCACCACCCCCGGCCGCTCCCGTGCGCGCGACAGGTCCACCCCGTTGAGGCGAGCGTGGGCGTAGTCGCTGCGCACGAACGCGACGTGCAACATCCCGGGCGAATCGACGTCGTCGATGAACTGCGCCGTGCCCTTCAGCAGGGTGGCGTCCTCGTTGCGCGGCAGCCGCTGCCCGAAGAACCTACCGCTCAAGCCTCGGGCTCCGCGTCAGCATGTATGCGGCGCGCCGCCAGCGCCACCGCATCGACGATGTGCTGGTATCCGGTGCAGCGACACAAGTTCCCCGACATCGCCTCCCGGATCGCCTCCTCGGAGGGTTGCGCCTGACCTTCGACAAACGGTACCAGCGTCATCAGAAAGCCCGGGGTGCAGAACCCGCACTGAAGCGCATGCGTGTCGCGGAACGCCTCCTGCAGCGGATGCAGCGTCGCACCGGCACCCGGCGCCAGTGCTTCTACAGTGCGGATCTCGAGCCCCTCGGCCTGGACCGCGAACATCAGGCAGGACCGCACCGGAGCGCCATCAACGAGCACCGTGCAGGCACCGCAGACGCCGTGCTCACAGCCGACGTGCGTGCCAGTCAGCCCCAGATCGGCACGGATGAAGTCCGACAGCAACAGCCGCGGCTCCACGGCGCCTGTTACCTCGCGGCCGTTCACCTGCAGCCGGATGTCAACGGTCTGGGGGCTGAATCCTGCTTCGCTCACGGCCGCCTACTGGTTACTCCTCGAACACGACCTCGGCGACCAGGCCGTCCACGAAGATCACGGTCATCGCATCGCGGCCGACATATTGCCACTCCTGCGTCTGACCCTCCGCGGTGAGCCGTCTGCGCTTGCTAGCCGGCTCGCCGAACGCATACAGCAACATGTCGGGCGCCATCCCGATCTCCAGCGTCTTGGAATCGAGCTTCGCGATGAGCTCAGCTGTCCATTCTGGATGCTGTCCCGCTAGTTCGGTAATCCGGCCGAAAGAGAACGCCTCCATCAGCAACGTCTCGAACTTCGGTATGGCATCGGCAGCCGGCCACTTCTTATAGTCCTTGCCCATGTCGATGATGACATCAGCACCGAAAGGCTCGGTTTCGAACTCGACCCGGATCTCGTCACCGACGTAGTGGAGCTTCTTGATGTAGACCACCGTTCCTGCCGGAGCACCTGCACTTCTGAGGTGCGCCCGCCGAGGATGTTGGTGAAGTGGTCTTGCATGTCCTCGATCGTGAACGTCTTCACCGTGCCTGTTTGATAGTAGATGCCCTCGTCAGACACATGGATGATCTTGCTATTCCTCGAGATCAGGCTGTGCTTGACGCGAGGTACCGGCACCCTCAGGGTGCCTTCCCTCCCCTTGTATACGCCGTCGAGAGTTCCCTTCCACGACTGGGCGTTCACCGCACCCGCTAGCGCCAGTGTACCAATCAGAAGAATCCGGGCCGTACCGAGGAGCACCTCGTCACCTCCTGCGGGAGCTCTCGGCGAGCAGGGCCACCGAGCGCATGAGCGATACGTCGCTTGTTACCACGGAATCGCGAGTTTTTCTGCGCACCACCCATAGCGTGGATCCATCTCACGCCGAGACGGAGCCGTTCGACGGCCCGCCACGCAGCCACACGCCTGGTTTTGCCGCAGTTCATCGGGAACCTGGCGCGCAAACGCACGTAGTCTACAATGTGCCCTGTGAAGTCTACGATGTAGACTATCCGAACAGATCACGAACCTAAACAACGGACGGAGCGTCGCAGTTGGGAAGAGGTTATCTGGGTGAGTTCGAGCAGATGCTGCTGCTGGCGATCTTGCGCACCGGGGACGATGCCTACGCGCTGGAGATCCGCCGCGAGCTGCAGGAGCGCGCCGGTCGACGGGTCAGCCGCGGTGCCTTCTACACCACCCTCGACCGCATGCAGGCCAAAGGTTATCTGCGCTGGACAACGCGTCCGATCAGCGACGCAGCGACACTTCCAGGTCACCGAGGCAGGTCTCGAGCAGCTACGGGGCACGCCTGGCGCTCACCAACCTCTGGGACGGCCTCGACCGCTACCTGGCACGCTCGCGGGGGCCGTCCGCAGCGACACTTCCAGGTCACCGAGGCAGGTCTCGAGCAGCTACGGCGGGCACGCCTGGCGCTCACCAACCTCTGGGACGGCCTCGACCGCTACCTGGCACGCCCGTGAGCCACTCACCCTCGCCGCCGCCGGCCGCCGAGCGTCTGCTCGAGGCGACGTTGCCGCCGGGGGACGTCGGCAGCAGCATCATTGGCGACCTGCACCAAGAATTCGATCAGCGCGCCGAGCGCCACCGCCGTCTCCGGCTGGCGATCTGGTACTGGCTGCAGGCGCTGGCGCTGGCCTGGCGCTACTCACTCCGGGTCTCACCGCACGGAATCCCCCTCGACAACAAGGAATCGGAACCGATGACCTCGCTGATGTCGGACATGCGCTACGGCATACGGATGCTGGTGAAGACGCCCCTGGTGTCGGTGATCGCGATCCTCACGATCGCCATGGGTATCGCCCTCACCGTTCACACATTCAGCATCGTCTACGGCAGCGTCATGCTCGGTCTGCCGCTGCCGGACGATGACCGCCTCATGCTGGTGCAACAGAACGACACGGAAGCAGGTTTCACCGGCATGTCGCTGGGGATCCACGACTACCTTGACTACCGCGAACAGAGCGATTCGTTCGAGGACCTCGCGACGGTTCAATGGGCGACGGTCAACCTGGCAGGCGACGATCAGCCACCCGAACGCTACCTCGGCGCGTTCGTGTCGGCCAACGCGCTGTCGTTGCTCGGTGTGCCCCCGATTCTGGGTCGTACGTTCGTGGCCGGCGAGGATGCGGCCGACGCGGACCCGGCGATCGTGATCGGCTACGACGTTTGGCGAAATCGGTTTGGCGGAGACCCGAACATCGTCGGGCGCACGCTGCGAATCAACGGTGAGACCGGCAGCGTGCTCGGTGTCATGCCGGTGGGGTTCCATTTTCCGTTCGATCAAGAGGTCTGGGTGCCGCACCGAACCGACGTCGATCAGGAGATAGACCGGGGCGGCGGGCGCTTCGAGACCTTCGGTCGTCTGCGACCCGATGTTAGCGTCGCCGCCGCCACGGCTGAGATCGAGGCAATCACCGAGCGCATAAGATCCGAGTTCCCGGAGGAGATGGCCGGCATCGAGTCCCACATCATGCTGTTCGAGCACCGCTATATGCCGCCACAGATAACGGCGGCCGTCTGGGTGCAGCTGGCGGCAGTGTTCGGCGTGCTGCTGATCGCCTGCGCCAACGTCGCCAACCTGCTGCTGGCACGTGCCGCGGTCCGCGGACGCGAGGTGGCGATTCGGTCCGCCCTCGGGGCCAGTCGCGCGCGCGTGATCCGCCAGCTGTTGCTCGAGGCCGTGCTCCTGGGCACCGTCGGAGGTGCCATCGGTTTGGTCAGCGCCAAGATCGGCGTCGACCGTTTCGCAGTCGCTATGGCGGACGTCCAGAAGCCCTACTGGATCAACTTCGAGGTCGATTCGACCGTTGTCGTCTTCTCGATCGGAGTGACGCTGCTGGCCGCGATACTCGCCGGAACGCTACCGGCGCTACGGGCCTCAGGGCGGGGCGTCGGCGCCATTCTCCAAGACGAGAGCCGCGGCACCAGCCTCCGGATGGGGCGCCTGAGCTCCGTATTGGTGATCGGCGAGGTCGCCATCTCCGTGGCGCTGCTGATCACAGCGGGCTTGATGATCAAGAGCGTCATCAAGGTCAACCAGATAGATCTCGGATTCCGCACCGAGAGCATGCTCACGGCACGAGCCGGGCTGTTCGAGGTCGACTATCCGGAGCGCACCGATCGCGAGAGCTTCTTCATCAGCCTGCTCGACAGTCTCCGCGTGCAACCGGGGATCGAGAAAGCAGCGCTGACGAGCCATGTTCCCGGCACCGGATCGATGAACCTGTTCACCAGCATCGAAGGTCAAGACTACGCGTCGACCAGCGACTACCCGGTTGTCGCGGCAGCCATCGTCAGCGCTGGGTTCTTCGACGCTTACGACGTGCCGATTCTGCAGGGTCGCGACTTCCGACCCGAGGAAGCACGCTCCGAGTCCGATCCGGTAGTTGTCGTCAACGAGTCGTTCGTACGTCGATTCCTGCCCGATGGCGATCCCCTGGGCCGAGTTATCAAGGCCGGGCGACTAGATTCCAGCAACCCCTGGATGCGGGTCATCGGAGTGGTCGCCGACATGCATATCGGTGGCGGTGTGGGTGGACTCGGAAGCGACCGCAACCGTCCCGAGCAGTACTACGTGCCCTACGGTGTCTTCGACACCCGTTTCGCGAGCATGGTGCTGGTCACCACCGGGGTACCAACCGAGGCGGCCTCGATCGCGCGCTCCACGGTGACCGACCTCGATCCGAACATGCCAATCTACGACGTTGCCACGATGGAGCAGGCAATGGAGCAATCCACCTGGGCGTTCAACGTGTTCGGACAGCTCTTCGCGACGCTCGGCGCGGCGGCGCTGTTCCTGGCGTGGGTCGGGCTGTACGGCGTGATGTCGTTCTCGGTGTCGAGACGCCGCACGGAGCTCGGCATTCGCATGGCGCTCGGCGCGCAAGCGCGAGACCTGCTCGCCATGGTGTTGAGGAAGGGCGCGGTGCAGCTGGCAGTCGGCGTGGCGATTGGGCTTGTAATTGGCCTGATTCTGAGTCGGCCGTTGCGCGCCATCACCTTCGGCGTCGAGACGACGGATCTGACCGTCTACGTGGCCATCGTCGTGACGATCGCGGTCACGGGCCTGCTGGCCACATTGCTGCCGGCCCGGAGGGCGACGCAGGTGGACCCAATCGACGCCCTTCGGATCGACTAGCGGACCGGCAGACTGCCGGTACACGGGAGCTAGCCTAGACGGCACCCGCCGGTCTTGGGCTCAGAGGCCTTCCTTGGTCTCGGCGACAAGCTGGTCGACCACCGCCTTGAGATCATCTGTCTCGTGGTAGGTCGCCAGCTGACGGTCGGCGCTCGTGCCGTGCTTCAGGATCGTCCCGGCATACGCCACGTCTTCCCTGACGTCGAGCTCGTCGACCACGTCCTCGACGAACTCGAGCATCTCACCGATCAGGAAGCGTGTAGGGACCGCTACGCGCTTGCCGAAATCGATCAGTGTCCCGTCGAGGCCCCAACGCACTGCGCGCCACTTGTTTTCTTCGATAAGGTGGTGCCGATAGCGTCGCCAGGACTGGTTGTTCTGTCGGAGCTGAATGAGCTTGCCGACGATAGCGAGGACGAGCGCCGCCACACACATCGTCTCGTCCACCCGCGTGCAGATGTCGCTCTGGCGAAACTCGAGCGTCGGGAACTTCGGATGCGGCCGGATGTCCCACCAGATCTGGGTGGCCTCCTCGATGCTCTCGGTGGCCATCAACGTGTCCACGAAGGCTTCATAGTCACTCCAGGACCCGAATTCCGGCGGCAACCCCGAGCGCGGCAGGTTCTCGAATACGACGGAGCGGTACGACTTGAGTCCCGTGTCGCGGCCATGCCAGAAGGGTGAGCTCGTAGAGAGCGCCAGCAGGTGCGGTAGGAAATACCGTGCCTGGTTCATGACATCGATCATGAGCTCCTTGTCTTCGATGCCGATGTGCACGTGCATGCCGAAGATGAGCAGTCGGCGAGCGACATCTTTGAGCGCCTGCTCGTGCTTGGTGTAGCGATCCGCCTCCGTTATCTGTTGCTCGCTCCACTGCGAAAACGGGTGCGTGCTGGCAGCCGCCACCAGAAGATCGTTGCCATCGGCCAGCTCACATATCGTGCGCCGGAGCCTGACGATCTCCTGGCGTGCTTCCTTCATATTGCGGCAGACCTGGCTTCCGACCTCCACCTGAGACTGCATGAACTCGGGCTTGATCTGGTCGCGCAGGATGTGTCGCCCCTTGTCGAGGAACTCCTGCACGTACGAGCGTAGCTCGCGGCTCTCCGGATCGATGATCTGGTACTCCTCCTCGATCCCGATAGTGAATTCCGGCAGGGACATGCGTGTTCGCGCTCCGCTTCTACTGAGTGCTGCGCGTTTGGCCTAGCGGCCGTAGATCCCGACTCCGTAGAAGCAGGGTTCGTTGCTGCAGCCGGCCATCACCGCGCGCACATAGTACGTCTCGTCGCGCCGCGGAGTCCCCTCGATCACCGGATAGTCGTCGTACTCCACGTCGGACTCGATGAGGCTGCCGGCAGAATCGTAGAGCAACAGGTCGAGGTCACTGCAATCGACGTCGCAGACGCCGACGACGACGTGATGCGTGTTGCGGTCGCCGCGAACGCGCAGGTACTCGCCGCCGCCCTGCCCCAGCGCTCCGGTGACGATCTCGTACGCCAGCCGGTACCCGCCACGTCGCAGCTCATTCCCGGCCGCGTCGAGCTGGACCCGCACCTGTTCCTGCCACTGTTGTGAGTTGGCCGTGCGGCCGAACACCCCGACGCCGTAGTAGCACGGCGCCACCGAGCACGACACCATCGTTGCCTGGATCTCGAATCGGCCGCTCCAGTCGGGAGCACCACGAACCACCGGAACGTCGTCCGTAAGCTCGTCCGAGCCCACCAAATCACCCGAGGGCGCGTAGGTGTACAGATCGATAACGGAACAATCTCGGTCGCAGGCAGCGACGAACGCATACTCGGTGAATCGGTTCAACGTGAGCCGAAACGAACCGCTGTTGCCGGCACTCAGCGACCCGGTGACGATGCGCTCCACGAGTCGGTATCCGTCACCCAGGGCGGTCGAGGCGACGGCGTCGAGCTGCGCCTCAACCTCGCGCTCCCACTCGTTCTGAACGCCGTCGGACGGGATCGCTGGTGACGCACCCACGCTCGTTGCCAGCGCCGCGGCAACGAGAGCCGCTACAGGGAGTCTCGCCAGTCGTTGCATGCTGCTCTCCTTCACGGGCCCTCGGTGTGTGGACGGCTACTGTCTAACACGAACCGGATAGGCTGGCCGTTCCGCGCTTATTCGAGATGGCGCCGAATGGCCCCGATGACCACGTCGGGGTGCTCGCGGTGCGGCGCGTGACCTCCGGCAACCACTCTCACGTCGAGAATCGAGTCGCAGTGCGCCCGGATGGCGTCGATCTGAGCCATCGTGCCGTATTCGTCGTCCGTGCCCTGGATGACCGTCGTCGGGCAGCCGATTCGGGCGACGGCTGACTCGATGTTCCAGCGGCGGAACTCGGGGCGCAGCCAGGTCTGATTCCATCCCTCGAAGGCGCTGTCCGGGTGTTCGTGGTGCCGCGCGAGACGCGCACGCAGGTCGCCCTGCTCGTACGCCTGGCGCGCCGCGTGGGCGCCCGCGACGGTGCGGTCCTCGACGAACACGTGCGGAGCGAGCAGAACCAGCCCCGATGGCTCCTCCTGGGCACCGGACGCCGCATACAGGATGGCAACCGAAGCGCCGTCGCTGTGGCCCACGAGCAGGGGCCGGCGCACGCCAAGCGCCGCAAGGATCGCCGGAAGCTCCCGTGAAGCCGCCTCGTGCATGAAGTCAACGGACCACGGAAACGAAGTCGATGGCGTCGAGCGACCGTAGCCAAAGCGGCTGTAGACGAGCACTCCGGCGCCCGTCGCCTCGGCGACCGCGGCCGGGAACTGTTTCCACGAGGACACCGATCCCAATCCGTGGTGCAACAAGACCACGCTCGGCGTCGGGCCAGGCGGCGGTCCCAACCAGTCGTACTCGACGCGGCTGTTCAGATCGAGGAACGGCACCGATCAGTGGCCGCCGCTATCGCGTCTTGGCAGCTTGGCGGCGCGCTCGCCGATCATTTCAACGACCCGGGCGACGCGTTTCGCTCGTACCGAATCGTTCTTGGCGCCGCCCACGAACCGCAGCATCTCCCGCCGCAAACCGGGCGGCAACAGCTCGAGCGCCTCGACGCCGCCATCGAGGCGCTCGGCCGCTTCGATGATGTCATCGGGCACCACATCCGTTGGCGCCTCGTCGAACGTGAGCACGACGTCTACCCGATCACCCGTGTCGACGTTGGCGGCCTTACGCAGCTCGTCGTGCAGGAACAGCCGGAAACCGCCTTCGCGACGGCGCATCAGCGTCGTGGCGCGCTGCTCGCCGCCAACGGTCGCTACCACCGGCGGATACTGCCAGTCATCGAGAGCCGCTGAGACGGCGCTTGGAACATCGACGCACCGCAGGATTCCCTGTCGATAGATGTGCGCTTCGAAAGCCCACGGACCGGCGTCGCGCATCGCTCAGTGGGAGCCCTCGTGCGTATGATCGAAGCGCTCGTGATGTTGCCGTAGGAGATCCTTGCCGTAGTCGTTGCCGTTCGGCGTGCGTACCACCGCGTGAACATGGTTGCGGCTCGGGCCATCGCCATCGAGCGCGATGGGGCCCTGGTGATCGAACTCGATAAGAATGACGGGACTGTGTACGCGGTAGTAGAACACCGCGTCATCCCCCGTCGAGCCCATCCAGGTGAACCAGGTGTCGTCGAGATGGTCGCGGACCTGTGCCATGCGGGCCTCGGAGTGACCTTTCCGCATGTTGCCGACGTACTGGGTGATCAACTCGAGCAACAGGCCTCGCTGACGCTGGTCCAAGGAGTCGGCGCGGAGCCCTTCATACCGCATCTCGAAATTGTCACGGAACGCTGCTGTGAACACGTTGCGCGGCAGCTCTTCGGCGACCTTTGCGACCGCCTGTTGCGACGCGTTCAACGACTGCATTAGCGCTAGTCCGACCGCTTCCTCGTCTTCGAACACCCGCGTGCCGGCGTACTTGCCGGCCGCGGCGTACGTTGGCTCGGAGCCGAGAAACGTCGGCGTCATGGTCACCTGGTCGCCGAGCACAAAGTAATTGATCACCAGGTGATGCCCGTCCAGCTGCCAGCCCCACGGCTCGGTCTCGGACGGCGTCCCCATGACCGTGAAGAAGTAGAGCCCCTCGCCGTACTCCTCGAAGTTGTTCACCAGCTCGGCAATCGTGGTGTTGAGGCGCATGATGTCGGTGGCCAGACGCAGCCCCTTCGCCGACAGGCTGGCACCGAGAAGATCGTAGGCTGCGGCCCGCTGCGGCTCCGACATCGCTCCGAAGCTCACGCCGCGGCGTTCGTAGCGATGCACGTTGTTCCAACGGCGCCACTCGATGTCATCGACGGTGAACGTCGAGGCGATGCGTTGCTCCGCATCGAGCGCTCCCAGGAAGGCTGCAGCGGCGGATACGACCGGCGCCGTCGAGATCCCCGTGGCGCGCAGGGGGAAAAGATCGGGAACGATGTCGCCGTTTTCCGTGATGCCGCGGAACGCTTCCGCCAGCGCAGCGGCCTGCCCACCACCCTGTTCGGTGGTCGTGCGGCCGAGCACGTCTCCGCCAGCCGATGCAGCGATTCCCACGGCTGCCGCCACGCTCACCAACGTTCTCATCTCGCTCCTCCAGCTAACCGAACACGACCAACGAGCCGCTCTGATCAGCAGTCTAGTGGCCTGTAACAGATGAACGTTGCATATCGCAGATGGGATTTGCGGGTGAGATCAAGGCACGCCGAGGACGGCGATGCAATGAGCATCTTCGACGAGGCGCAACGCCGATATCGCCCGCAACTGCCCATCTGTCCGCAGGATGGCGGCGAAATCGGCCCGTCTGCGGCGTTGCCCCTCCTCGAAGATGCGCAAACATCGTCTCGTCGGTGCGCCTGGCATCCGGACCCATTTCGCCACCACGATATGCAACGTTCATCTGCTACAGGCCACTAGCAAGCCGCTGGCCTTCGTCCGCTCGAGCGCGCCGGCCAGGTGCGTCAGGTCGCTGTCGTCGTTGTACAGGTGGGCGGAGACTCGAATGCCGTCACCGCGGGCCGACACGAGCACGCCCTCGGCGGCAAGCGCGTCGCATAGTCGCGGGGCGTCGCCGCAGCGCGCCAGCACAATGCCCGACGCGGAGCCCGGTCGCGTCGGGCTCGATACCGGCAGGCCGGCGTCGGTGAGCACCTCGCGCAGCCCCGCGTTCAGTTGCAGCACACGCGCTTCGATCGTCGTCGCGCCGAGCTGGTGCTGGAGATCCAGCGCCGCGCCCAACGCGAACACGTTCGGGAAGGGCGGATGGCCGGCCTCGATGGCGCGCGCATCGGGCGTCAGGTCGAGCTCGTCAGAGACCAACGCGTACGGGTCCCGCGCGCTGCGCCAGCCCACCGCCGGATGGTCGCCGGAGTGGCGCTCGTTGACGTAGAGAAAACCGTTGCCGTAGCCCGCATTGAGCCACTTGTAGCCGCTGCATGCGAGGAAATCGACACCGCCGGCGGAGACATCGACTGAAACAGCGCCGAGACCCTGGGTGGCGTCGACAACCAGCATCAGGTGGTGGTCTCGACACAGCTCGACCAGGGCATCCAGGTCGTGTCGGAAGCCGGTGCGGTAGTGAACCAGCCCCAGCGTGAGGATCCGCGTCTGCGGTTGAATGGCCGCGACAATGGACCCCGGCGTGATGCCGCCATCGTCATCGGGGTCGAGAAAATCGACGGCGTAGCCGAGCTGCAGCCACGGCAGCGTGACGGAGGGGAAATCGCCACGGAGCGCAACGACGGAGCCGGAGCCGGAACTGGAACTGGAACTGGTTCCCTGCAGCCTCCGAGCCACATGATTGATGCCGAGGGAGGCATTGCTCGTGAAAGCAATCTCGGTGCTACGGGCGCCAATGAGGCGAGCCACGGAGCCGCGCACATCCTCGACGCGCTGCAACCAATCATCCCAGTGGACGTCACCGTCCCGTAGCGTGGAGTCGTAGTAGGACCTGCCGGCCTCGGCGGCCGCGGTCGAGATTGGTCCGCCAGCGGCAGTGTTCAGGTAACAGCAGGCCGACGCCGCCGGGAACAACTTCCGAACCACACCCCAGTCGGTCATGCGCCCATCGGCCTTCGAGGCCTTCATTGCACGACACTCCGATAAATCTCCTCGTCGGTGTCGCCCTCGGTGGAGATCAGCAGCACGCTAGCGTAGTCGTCGAGCCGTAGCTGTCGTCGAACCGCCTGCAGCTCCGGTTGCGAGCATACGGTCTCGACCAGTCCCGCTGTCACCGCACCCGACTCGCCCGAGATCACTTCGGCATCGCCGGCCGCGGGGCGCGCCAACCGGCGCATCCCGGCTCTGGCAATGTCGTCTTGGCAGGCGAGCCAGCCGTCGGCGTGTCGACGCAAGATGGCCCAGGCTGAAACGCTCAGTTGTCCACACGACAGGCCCGCCATGAACGTGTCTGGCGCCTCCTCGAGACGCGGCGGAGCGTCTTCGGATCTCTCCATGGCCGCCATTCCACACGCAGCCCCCTCCGGTTCGACGATGAAGACCATCGGCCGGTTGGCGCCGAAACGCTCCACCAGGAACGCCGTAATCGAAGCAGCGAACGAACCGACGCCACACTGAAGAAACACGTGCGTCGGCGCCTCTCCTCCGAGCTGATCGATCGCCTCGTTCGCCAGCGTGAGGTACCCCTGCATGACCCATCGGGGGACCTGTTCGTATCCCGCCCATGACGTGTCCTGTAGCAGCATCCAGCCCTGGTCCTCAGCGGCCGCCCGCGCCCGTTCAACGGCGTCGTCGAAGGACCCTTCTACTCGACTGGCCCGGGCTCCGAGTCGAGCAATCGCCTCGACGCGCCCGGCGCTGGCCTCGTGCGGCAGATACACGACCGAGGAGTGCCCCGATCGCGCCGCGGCCCAGGCAACGGCGCGTCCGTGATTGCCGTCCGTGGCGGTGACGAACGTCAAGGTACGGCCCGGGTGCTGCTCGATCACGCGCGAGACCGCCCAGCTCGCCCCGAGACCCTTGAACGCCTTGAGCCCGAAGCGTCGTGATTCGTCCTTGACGTGCAGGCTCCCGATGCCGAGCTCGGCAGCCAGCCCCGGCAGTGGGACCAGCGGCGTCGGCTCGTAGCTTGGCAGCGAGCGGTGATACGCCTGAGCCGCCGCCACCGCGGCGGCCCCGAACGGCGCAGTGAACTCGTCTCCGCCACGGTCCACCGCAGCTGGGTTCATGAGCAGGCGTACTGTCGGGTTCATGAGGTGCTGCTCGCGGCCGGCCCCCCGGCATCGGGCGCTTGCCACATTCGCCCTGCGCCGGATACGGCTAGAATCTAGCTTCTGACACTACCAGGTTGCCAAATAGCAAGCTGCGACCGGAGCGCGCTAGACAGAGGAGCGCGACACCGTCGCAGTCATCCCCGTTTGGAGGTCTTCATGCGCCGAATCGTCGTTACGCTGGCCGCTCTGCTGTGCGTGGCCCCAGGTGCGCTCGCCCAGCAAGTCAGCCCCGTTGTCCACACGCTCGACAATGGAATGACGGTCCTACTGATCCCGCGACCCGGCGACCCGAACATCTCCGCCGGCTGGATCGCCAAGGTCGGATCGGCGAACGAGCGCCCCGGGATCACGGGAGTGGCCCATCTGTTCGAGCACATGATGTTCAAGGGCACGGACACGATCGGGACCATCGACGCGGCCGAAGATCGGCGTGTGATCGCTCAGCTGGACGATCTCCGTGCCGGCATCCGCAAGCATGAGCAGGAGCTCCTCCGGCAGCAACGGGTCGGAGCGATCGACGACTGGCGCAAGCCCGAGCATCGCTCGCCGGCGCACCAGGATCTGATCGATGAGTTCGACAGCGCCCTGGGTGAGCAGAGTGGGCTGATCATCAAGGACGACTTCGATCGCATTTACACCGGCGAAGGTGGCTCCGGAATGAACGCCGGGACCGACTACGACTTCACGGTCTACTTCATCAACGTGCCGGCCAACAAGCTGGAGCTGTGGTTCTGGCTCGAGTCGGACCGGCTGATGAACCCCGTCTTTCGCGAGTTCTACAGTGAGCGAGACGTCGTGCACGAGGAGCGTCGACTCCGTACCGACAGCACCCCCACGGGTCTCCTCGACGAGCAATTCGAGGCGATGTTCTGGGAATCGTCGCCCTACTCATGGCCGGTTGTCGGCTGGCCCAGCGATCTGTATGGGCTGACGCGCGAGGAAGCGCTCGAGTTCTTCGACCTCTACTACGCACCCAACAACATCAGTGCCGCGCTGGTTGGAGGGTTCGATCCCGATGAAGCCATCGCCCTCGCGGAGCGCTACTTCGGCCGCATGAAACGGGGAGACCGTGAGCCGGAGCCGGTGCGCACCTGGGAGGTCGAGCAACAGGGCGAGAAACGCATGATCGGGTACGCGGACACCAACCCTCAGGTAAGGATCCGGTACCACGGGGTCGCCGATGGCCACGTAGACGAGCCGGCGCTGCTGGTTCTCGGTCAGCTGCTGTCCGGGCGGACCGGCAGGCTCTTCAAGGGTCTGGTCGAGGAGCAGGAGGTCGCTACGTCGGCGTCCGCCGGACAAAACGGGCGCAAATGGGACGGTTACTTCGAGATCCGCGGCACCGCCAAGCAGGGACACACTCCCGAGGAGGTCGAAGCCTCGGTCTACGCCGAGATCGAAAAGCTGAAGACGGAGCCGGTGCCGGAACGCGAGCTACAGAAGGTCAAGAACCAGAACGCTGCAGCGGAGTTCCGCCGGCTGCAGAGCAGCTTCGGCCTTCTGCTGCAATTGCTGATCGCGGAGGGATATCGCGGCTGGGAGACTATCAACACTACGGGCCCCGAGCTCCAGGCGGTCACTGCCGAGGACATCCAGCGCGTCGCCAACACGTATTTCGAGCCCGAAGCCCGCGCTGTGGCGATCTACTACCGCAGCGAGAGCGCCGAGCCCGCCGACCCGCGGCTGGCCGGTCTCGATGACCAGGAACGCCAGCAGATCAACACGGTGCAGCAACAGCTCGCCCAGGCCACGACTGCCGAGCTCGACCAAGTGCGCCAGCAGCTCGCGCAGATGAGCGGCATGGCGGCGCAGGTGCCCGAGGACACCCAGGACATGTTCCAGCTCATGCTCGAGCTGATCAGCGAGCGCATAGCCGAGCTCGAAGGAGAGCAACAATGAAGACCGCCAATCGGAGCTGCGCAGTCGCGCTCGCATTCATCGGCTTGTTGGCGATGACCTCGGGCGTCGCAGCGCAGCAGGAGATTGCCTCCCATCCGCGCGAGCTAGCCTTTCCGGATCTCGACTTCCAGCCACCGGACGGCGCCGCGCTTCGCCACGAGCTCAGCGCCGGAACCGTCGCTTATGTGGTCGAGGATCATGCGCTGCCGCTGGTAAACATCGCCATATCCATCCGCGCCGGCGCGTACACGGTCCCGGCGACAGCGAAACCGGGAGTCGCGGGACTGGCCGGGAGTCAGATGCGAGCCGGCGGCACCACCTCTCGATCGCCAGCCGAGCTCGACGAAGAGCTCGACTTCCTGGCCGCCCAGATCCGCACCAGCATCGGTTCGACGAGCGGCTCCGCCAGCATGAACTGTCTGGTCAAGGACCTCGACGACTGCCTCGACATGTTCTTCGAGATTCTGCGCCACCCGGGTTACAACCAGGAGCGGCTCGATCTGGCCAAGAGCCAGCAGTTGCAGAGCATGGAGCGGCGCAACGACGATACCGGCGGAATCGAGCGGCGCGAATGGAGCCGGCTGCTCTACGGCGACGACCACTTCAGCACCCACGCGATGACCGCGGCCGAGCTCGAAGCGATCACACGCGAGGACTTGCTGGCGTTCCACGCCTTCGCAGTGCATCCCGGAAACCTCATTTTCGCCGTTTCCGGCGATGTGCAAACCGACGAGATTCTGGGCCAGATCGAAGCTCGATTGTCGGACTGGCCGGGCGGCGACTCCCCTGGAGATGTGCCTGCCCCGGCATCCGAGCCACAGCCTGGGCTGTACCTGGTTCACAAGGACGACGTCAACCAGGGGCGGGTTTCGATCGGCCACCTGAGCACGGTGATCGACAATCCGGATCGTTTCGCGCTACAGATCATGAACAACATTCTCGGCGGCGGCGGCTTCACGTCGCGCATCCTGTCGCGCGTACGATCCGATGAGGGCCTTGCCTACAGCGCCGGCTCGAGCTTCGGCCTCGGTACCCACTATGACGGTAGTTTCCGGGCCTTCTTCCAGTCGCGCAGCGAGGCGGTCGCGCGTGCCACCGGCATCGTCATCGAGGAGATTGATCGCATCCGCACCGAGCCGATAGCCGATGAGGAGCTGACCAACGCCAAGGCTTCTTTCATCGACACCTTCAGCCGCAATTTCGCCAGCGCCGGCCAGATCGCCGGGCTCTTCGCGAGTCTCGAGCTGCAGGGCCGTGACATCGGCCTGGTATCGACATACCGCGACGACATGGCGGCGGTAACTGCCGCAGACGTGCAGCGCGTGGCGCAGGAGTACCTTCACCCTGACCGGCTCGTGATCCTCGCGGTGGGCAACGTCGAAGACATTCTCGCCGGCGACCCCGACAACCCGGAGTTCTCACTCGAGGCGATGGCGACCGGTGGTGTGCACCGAATTCCGCTCCCCGATCCGATGACGATGGAGTACTCCGGAGGCTAGCGCCTTCGTTCCGGTGATGGGATCCACGCGGACGATCGCCGTACTGGGCGGCGGCTCGGCCGGTTTCACGGCCGCGCGAACAGCTGCCGAGCTCGGTGCACGTGTGCTCTTCTTCATGGGCGACAACGCCGACATGGCGTCGTTGTGTGTGAACCGGGGGTGCATGCCGTCGAAGGCGATGTTCGAGCCCATCGACGCCATGCATCACGCTCGACGGCTGGGCATGCTGCGCGTAGAGCCGTTTCGCCCAGAGGCCCACCTGGCTCAGATCGTGGCCTGGAAGGACCGGGAGATCGCCCGCTTTCGCGCCTACCGCCAGCACGCCATCGCCGCGCACGAGAGCGACGAGTTCGTCATCGTGAGAGCCGACGCGCAGTTCACCGATGCGCACACGATCACCGCCGAGGGTCTCAGCTACTCGTTCGACGCCGCCGTGATCGCCACCGGGTCGGTGCCCTACTACCCGGACGTGGATGGGGTCTCGGAGCTGGCGGATGATATCTGGACCAACGACGACATTCTGGAGAACACGGCGCTGCCCGAGTCGCTCGTCCTCATCGGCGCCGGCGCGATCGGCCTCGAGTTCGCCCTGCGCTATGCGCGGCTGGGGTGCGCAGTAACGGTCATCGCGCGATCGCGGCCGCTGTCGAGGTACCCGGAGCGCTTCGGCCAACGCCTGGCGAAGATCTACGAGCGCGAGGGCGTGCGCATGATGCAGGCGACATCGCCGCGTCGAGTGCGCCGTGACCGGGAGGGACTCTACGTCGTCGAGACCGAGGGCCCTGACGGGTTCGAACCCGTGACCGCAGCGCGCGCCATGATGGCAGTCGGCCGTACCCCGGCAATCGGCACACTCGACCTGCACCGAGCCGGTGCTGAGCTGGTGGACGGAAGCATTTCGGTGGCCGATGACCTACGGCTCCAGGGCACCGACAATCTGTTCGCCGCCGGCGACGTGATAGGGCGACGCATGGTGGTGCATCAGGCACATATCGAGGCACGCATAGCAGCGCAGAATGCAGTGACCGACGGAGCGTTGGTCTGGGACCGACGTGCCGACGTCCAGGTCGTCTTCTCGGATCCCGAGTTCGCGTACGCTGGAATCACCCCGGCCACGGCGTCCACGAACGGTCATCGGCTCGTACACGGCGCCAAGGACTCGCGGCTCATCGGCAAGCTGCACCTGGGCGGAGACGATCATGGCTTCGGCGAGTTCATCGCTGACGCCGAGAGCCGTCAGCTCCTGGGCGCGGGGCTACTGTGCGATGACGCCAGCAACCTGATCCACCTACCGGCATACATGATCGAGCACGGCCACACGATCGACGACGGCGCTGCCGCCGAGTACTACCACCCGACGCGCATGGAGATCGTCGCGGCGATCTTCGACACCATGCGCCAACAGCTCGACGGCGCACCATCAACGCCGGGCGCCGACCGGGGCAACTGACTTGCCGACTCTCGAAGGCGACCCGCGCCACGAACCAACGTTGGAAGAGCTGCTACGGCCCCCTACGTTTCAGCATCCGCCGTGGACCGTGGGGATCGTGCTCGTGTTCGGCGCCGTGGCTCTGCTTTTCGGAATCCTGGTGCAGCCGATCTGGCTGCTGGTCGGATCGCCGTTCATCCTGACGTTGTTCGTATGGGTGCTGGTGCGACTGACCCAGTGGCGCCGGCGTCGCGCGGAATATCGGGAGCCCTCTCCCGACGTATAGACTGGTTTCAGGGCGACGCGAGCTAGACAACAAGGGGGACGCTGGCGGTCTCGAGCCGCCGGAGCTCGGCAAGGAGATTCTCATGCGAACTACACCTACCATCGCCATTGTCTGCGCGTTTTCGATCATCGGAGCACCGCTGCTGGCAGCCCAGAAAGCGGATACCGGCGTTCCGTCGGGCACTCGAGCGACGATTGCGCTGCGTGGCTGGCTGAGCTCGGCGGATGCCAATGTCGGGGACGCGTTCGAGGCCGAGCTGGTGAATGACATCCTCGTCGAGGGTCAGCTCGTCGTCCCCGCCGGAGCAACGTTCGTAGGCCGCGTGGCCGAGGTCGAGCGCGCCCGCAGCCGAAGCCGCGGCGGCAAGCTCACGCTGGTCATTGACAGGCTGGTGAGCGGCGACGGCGATTCGGCGCCGGCGCTCGCGACGGTCACCGGTGTCGCCGACGGCGGCGAGCTCGAAGGTGACGACGACAAGGGCAAGAAGGCGGGAATCGGCGGCGCCATCGGCGGCGTCCTGGGTGCCATCATCGGTGGCACCACCGGGCTGCTTGTCGGGCTCGTCGTCGGTGCCGGGGGCGCTATTGCCGGCGCGCGCGGAAAGGACGTCGAGCTCCCGGAGAACACCAATCTCCTGGTGAAATTCGACCGGCAGGTGGACGTCACCTGGACTTGGCTACCGCAGAGTTAAGGCCCGAAACGGGCACCGGTCGACGGCGGTGGCGCGCTGACTGGCGATGGGGCGCGACTCAGTGACCGCCGCCGATCACACTACGATTCGCCGATCTGCTGCTTCAGCGCAGCGATCATCTGCTCGATGCTGTCCCGGTCGGGGGCGTCCGGAAGCTGCTCCAGGTAGCTCTCGAGCATCTCGATCGACTTGTCGTACTCCTGCGTCTGCAGATAAGCGTAGCCGAGATTCTTGCGCGCTACGGGGAAGTCTTCCCGCAAGACCAAGGCCCGCTGCATGTGCTCGATGCCATCTTCGACCTGCTGCAGCTGCAGCATGACGGCCCCGGCGTTGTACTGCAGCTCGGCGTTATCGAGCGACTGCGCGGCTGCGGCTCGCAGGTGGGGCAGCGCGCCCTCGAAATCTTGCTGGGCGGTGTACGCCTGTGACGCCAGTTGGTGCGCCGAGAGGCTGTCCGGTCTCAGCTTCAATATCTCGCCGGTCGAAACCAGTGTGGCGGCGTGGTCGCCCTGCTCGTAGGCAGCCAGTGCGAGGAGCTCATGGGCGCTCACGCTCATCGTGTCCACTTCCTCACCGCTGACCTGTTTCATGCCTTCCAGCAACGCGTCGAGTGAGGACTTCATGGTGACCCAGTCCTTTTCCTCGTAGGCGGCAAAGCCCTCCTCATAGAGCTCGTTGAGGGCGCTGTAGTCCACCAGATCCGCAGGCACTCCCAGCGCCAGTACGACGTCGTAGGTGTTGTCCCCGTGACTGAACCGAATACCGTTGTTGAACTGGGTGTCGTAGCCGTCTGCCTCGACGCGCAGGTTGTAGTCCAGGGTGGCGTAGAAGCCACGGCCCTGGTACTCGCCGTTTTCGTCCGTGGTCAGGGTGCGTTCACGCCCGTATTCGGGGTCGCGGACAATCACCTCCGCCCCGCCAATTGGCACCCCGTCGGTGTCTATGACCTTGCCCCTGAGGCTACAGTCGGCGACCCCCTGAGCCAGGAGCGGCGCAGCGGTCGTCAGCACGAGGCCGACTGCCAGGACGGGGACTAATGAAGTCGGAAAGCGTCGTTTCGGTGAGAGCATCCAAGCCTCCGGTCGGCCTGATTCGGGATGAACGGAAGGAAGTGTATCTGTACCTTAGCGCACGTGTGACGATGCTCAAGGTCGCCCGTTACAACACTCGCTCAAGCTGCCGATACGGGCGTTGCCGGGCGTTGCCACTATGATTTTGTCACCAGGCCGTGCTCGAGCGCTAGCGCGACGGTGGCCCTGTGAATATCGACGATATCCGCGACTTCGGCCGAGTACCCGCCTGCCATCACCACGGCCACCGGAAGCGCACGGTCACGACACCAATCGAGCACGCAACGATCGCGCGCCATTAGGCCCTCTTTGGAGAGCATCAGCCGCCCGAGTCGATCGCCGGCGAACGGATCTGCTCCCGAGACGTAGACCACGAGATCCGCCTCGTGGCGAGCCGGTCGATCGCCCAGCGCCGCCTCGAGCGCGATCAGGTACTCGGCATCGGCCGTTCCGTCGTCGAGCGCGACGTCGAGGTCGCTCGACTCCTTGTGGAAGGGGAAGTTCCGCCGACCGTGGATCGAAAGCGTGAAGACGCTCGGGTCGTCACAGAACACTGCCGCGGTCCCGTTGCCCTGGTGCACGTCACAATCCACCACCAGCACCCGGACCAGTCGCCGCGCTCGCTGGTGTACGCGGATGGCGACGGCCACGTCGTTGAACACACAGTAGCCCTCGCCGTGATCGGCGAACGCATGGTGCGTACCACCGGCCAGGTTCACTCCAACGCCACCATCGAGGGCTGCAGCACACGCCGCAATCGTGCCTCCGACGGACCGGCGCGAGCGCTCCACGAGCTGCGGCGACCACGGGAAGCCGATGCGTCGGATCTCTCGCGGGGTGAGACGACCCGCGGTAGCACGGCAGATGTAGTCGGGTGTATGCGCGAGCCGCAGTTGCTCGTCGGTGGCCGCCTCCGGGATCTGGAGATCGGCGGCCGAGATCACTGCCGTATCAAGCAGCCGCTCACGGAGCCGCCTGTACTTCTCCATCGGGAAACGATGGCCGTGCGGCAGCGGCAAGACGAACTCGTCACTGTAGAAGATTTGTGACCGCGATCTGATTATGGTCGCGACCAAGCGCCGTCAGCGGCCAACGACGTCACTGCAGCAACGACGGACGAAACACCGCCGTCTGTTCGAGCATCCGATCCTTCTGTCCGCCGGTGAACCGGACCATGCAACGATCGTCGGTGTAATCCATGAAGTTGGTCGTCGGATCGCGCCGCGGAAGATCGGGACAGGAGTCCTTCTTCGTCGGACAGCCCTTCGTCGGAACACCCTCGGCCGGGGTGTCGTCAACGCGGTCGCCGAGGTTGGAACAACCTCCCTGGAACGTGTGATAGAGCCCCAGGTAGTGGCCAACTTCGTGCGTCAGGGTGTCGCCTTCGTTGAAGCGCGCGAACTCGCCGCCGGGCAAGGAGGCGTGGTGGATCACCACCCCGTGCATCGAGTGGTCCTCACCCTCCCAATCGCTCGGGAACCAGGCATAGCCCAAAATCGAGCTTGTCGGACGACACGTGTAGACATTGAGCGTGTTCGCCGGGTCGACCGCGTGTTTCTGCTTGAAGTCCCTTTCGACGCCGATGTCGAGACACCTGGTGGCGAACCGATTGTCATCGTGCCGGATGAGCGTTTGTAGCTGGAACTTGAACCCCTTGCTACTGAAAGCAGCGTTGAGAACGGCCATTTGATCGTCGACCTGCTGATCCGTCACGTCGAACGACCCGTTCTTCTTTCGCACCACGTGGAAGGCCACTGGGACCCTGATCTTCCCCGCACCTGCCACCAGGTCGGGTTGCACCAACCCGCTGCCGACGACCAGATCAATGAGGTCTTTCTCGGCCTCGCTGACCGGCCGAGTGGCGCATCTCAGCAGCGACGTCTCGCCCGATAGCAACGCGGCCCCGGCGCCCGCGATCAGCTGGGAACGGTCCCAGCCCTGCGGGTACTCCTGGAGCACTTCACGGGATGTCTGTTGGCGCGCCGGCACCGCGGCGAACGCCAGCGCCAGGCACGACATGCATATGACTACAGTTGGCCTACTCATCAGAGGACGAACTCCAAAGCGCAGACAGAAGGGGTACGTCCGATCTTACAGCTGCAGGGCACAACGGGCACGGCCTTCCTGGCCGCGCCTGTGCCATATGAAACGGCGGGGAAGCGTTCAGTACGGGCCGGCACCCGCCCAGGTCAGCGGCCCATCCGCAGAAGATCAGGCACGGTGACGAGCCGGAATCCTCGGCTCGACAGGTTGGCGACCATCCATCGGGTTGCCGTGACGACGTGCGACCGGTCGCCGCCGCCATCGTGGAGCAGCACGATCGAGCCTGGACGCACCTGGGTAAGGGTGCGCAGCGCGACTCGGTGCGCTGATCGAGTGCTCCAGTCGCTTACCTGAACCGACCACAAGACAACGGTGTGACCCTCCGACGCGGGAAGCCCGTCCGGGCCTCGTAGCCTCGAGTCCATCGATCCGAACGGTGGACGCAACAGCCAGGGACGTGACCCCGTCGCCGCCTGGATCGCCTGGTCGGCACGCCGGATCTCGGCGCGCACGGATGTGCTGGTCAGCGTCGGCAATGAGCGATGCGTGAACGAATGATTGCCGATGGCGTGCCCTTCGCGCCGAATCCGCCTGGCCAACGCCGGGTGGCGCTCGACGTTCTCGCCGATCAGGAAGAACGTTGCTACCACACCCTGATCTCGGAGAACGTCGAGAATCTGAGCGGTATATGGGTCGCGCGGGCCATCGTCGAACGTCAGTGCCACGACCGGCTCGCGAACATGGACGCTGGAGACTACCTGGCCCGCTCGCTCAGCGGCGGCAACACGAGGTGGTTTGGCGAGCGCTGCGGCGACGAGAGCGAGCGCCACTGCCAGGACTAACGAGAACCGACCAAACATCTCCCACTCGCGGTCCCAGGCCGGGCGTAATTATAGAACGATGCGTCGCGGTATCGCGTCGGCCACAGCGGCTCGACGGGCTGGGGAAGCCGACGCCGGCCAGCAGCGACCCGATAGCACCGGGCCGAAGTGGCGGCTTATGAGGGGCTGCGGACGTAGATCGTTACCGCGGGACCGAACAGCGCCACGAACGCCGGATTCTCGGCGGCGACCATGTCGATGATGTTCATGTCCGGCAGGAAGTTCAGCCGACGGCGAATCGGCACCGCTGCCTTGAGGCGTTTCTCGAGGTCGCTCTCCGCTTGACGCTGCTGGGCAGGCTGGCGCAGGCCACGGTAGATCACCATGAACGAAAACTGGCGGTGCGGATCAGTGGATCGGAGTCCGGCGCCGTACAGGTACAGCGCCTCGAGCCAGGCGAAGTCGTCCCAGGTACCGTCGAGGGTGGCCAACGAGACCGCCGCCTCCTGAACGGTCATCTTGGTTATGCGGCGACGCCTGCGCTTGGGTGCGGTGGGAACTGCCTTCGCCGCATCCTCAGGCGGCGCAATAGCTGCCTTGGTGGCGTCTACGTCCCGGTCGCCTGACGTCTTCTTCTTCGCCGCGACCTTCTTCTTCGCCGCGACCTTCTTCTTCGCCGCGACCTTCTTCTTCGCCGCGACCTTCTTCTTCGCTACCACCTTCTTCTTCGCTACCACCTTCTTCTTCGCTACCACCTTCTTCTTCGCTACCACCTTCTTCTTCGCTACCACCTTCTTCTTCGCTACGACCTTCTTCTTCGCTGCGACCTTCTTCTTCGCTACGACCTTCTTCTTCGCTGCGACCTTCTTCTTCGCTGCGACCTTCTTCTTCGCTACGACCTTCTTCTTCGCCGCGACCTTCTTCTTCGCTACCACCTTCTTCTTCGCGACAACCTTCTTCTTCGCCGCAACCTTCTTCTTCGCCGCGACCTTCTTCTTCGCTGCGACCTTCTTCTTCGCTACGACCTTCTTCTTCGCCGCAACCTTCTTCTTCGCCGCAACCTTCTTCTTCGCTGCGACCTTCTTCTTCGCCGCGACCTTCTTCTTCGCCGCGACCTTCTTCTTCGCCGCGACCTTGCTGCGCGCAGCAGGCTTCCTGGCGGCTGGAGTCTTGCGCGCCGCCCGGCTGGCTGTGGCTCTCTTCTTGGCCTTCTTCTTGGCCATCATCAACCTCTCAGCGCCCGGAAGCTCTGTGGCGACAAGCCGTGCCAGCTGGCCGCAACGACCCGGAGGCTCGGATACCCCTCGCAGATGCCGAGGACCCGGTTTCGGGGGACTCAGGGTAAGTATCTTCGTTTTATATTCGTCTTGAGGCGAATACGGTACGAATAAAATCCCCTAGAAGACTCCCCAGAACCCCTTATGGACCGGATTCACGCCTCGCGTCAATGGGCCGGCACGGGGCCGGAGCATTCCGTCGACGGCGTTTCTCGGTCATACGAGCTACGCTGGCGGTGTGAGCCTGAGCGAGCGAATCGGGTTTTGGCGCCAGTTCCGCCGCCAATCGGTCCTCACGGGGGCCGTGACGCCGTCGTCCAGATACCTGGCGCGAGTCATGGTGCGGCCATTCCGACGCCAGCGACAGGCGGAGCGCGAAAAGGCTTTCCGGGTGGTCGAGATGGGGTCGGGAACCGGTGCCGTCACCTGTGAGATCGCGCGTCTCCTGAGGCCCGGGGATGCCCTGGACTGCTATGAGATCGACGCCGGCTTCGCCCAGTATCTTAGGCAGCGAGTCGCCACCGACAGGCAATTCGAGGCGGCGCGTGACTCTATCCGCGTGCACGCGAGCCCGGCACAGACGGCCGAGGCGGAGGATCGCATCGACTTCGTCATCTGCAGCGTGCCGCTGAACAACTTCGAGCCCGCCGGCGTGCAAGAGATCTTTGACGCCGGGGCGCAACTCCTGCACGGACGCGGCTGGTTCACGTACTTCGAGTACGTCGCACTGCCATCGCTCAGGCGGTTGTTTGTGAGCGCAAAGGAAAGCGCGCGGATCGATGCGGTACGTCGCGCCAAGCGCGAGTACGACGCCGCCGGCGTGGAAACGCAGATCGTCTGGGCCAACGTTCCGCCGGCGCGAGCGGTCCATCGACGCCTCGGGTAGAGCGGGGCGCCCAGCTACAGGCTAGCCATCGGCCAGCGTCGCAAGAAAGACGTCCACATCACCGACCGTGTTCCAGAGGCCGGGTGCGACGCGCAATCCGCCTTCTCGCAGGCTGACGCCGACGCCGGCTTCGCGAAGCCGTTCGTGTGCCGTGCGCGTGATCTGCGCTGTCTCGCCGACGAGTCGCATGATCGTCGAGCGCTGCTCGTGAACCAGCGAGCTGGCGACACGAAAACCCGCCGGTAGCCCGGCTATCAATCGATCCAGGAGTGCCATCGCGTGGCCGTTGACAGCCTCGCTGCCGGTCTCGACCAGGAGCTCGAGCGACTCTGCCATCGCAGCGCCATGAATGAACGCCGCCGTTTCGGGGGTGTCGAACCGGATGGCACCCGGACGGTGTCGTGGCTCGAGGTCCAGCAGCCGGTTGAAATCGTCGGCACCGACGATCGTCGCCCAGTTGAACGTCGGCAGCCTGAGGCGATCGACCCATGCCGGGTGAACGTAGGTGAGTCCGGTTCCGTACGGCGACATCAACCACTTGTAGCCCGCCACCGCGACCACCGACGCGTTGCAACTCGACACGTCGAACGGAATGACGCCGACCGACTGCGAGGCGTCGATCACGAAGAGCGCACCATGCTCCTCGCAAACGGCGCCGATGGCCTCGAGGTCCAACCGGCGGCCGGTGGCGAAGTTCACGTGACCGACGCTCACGACCCGGGTGCGCGAGGAGACTGCCGTCAGCAGCTGATCGGGGTCGACCAACTCGACTTCGACGCCAAGCGACCGCAGCGCGCGCCAAGGAAGGTTGTTGGCAGGGAACTCGCCGGTGGGCAGAACAACATGGTCTCCCGGATTCCAGTCGAGCCCACAGGCGACGAGGCTGATGCCATGCGAGGCGCCGGTAGCCACGGCCACGTCCTCGGGGGCGCAGCCAAGCAGCACCGATGCGGCGTCACGAATGCGATCAGGCAGCGCGAAATAGGCGCTGTCATCGAGTCCCGAGGGGTCGCGCTTCCAGTCCAGCGCGCGCTCCGCCGCAGCGATCGCGCGCCGCGGCATCGGGCCCTGGTTCGCCCCATCCAGGTAAACACGTCCACGAAGGTCGAAGGCGTGGCTGAGGTCGAGCGCCGCCGTCAAAGAGGCGAATCCTCTGAGGCCGGATATGCCTCGTAGAAGCGATCGATCGCCGCCCAGGCTTCGGCGGCCGTGTCGGCCCAGCTGATCAAATCGAGATCCGCGGGGCTGATCGTGCCCGCGGCGGCGAGCGCCTCCAGATTCACTACCTGCGACCACCAGGCCTGACCGAAAATGACTACCGGGATCCGCCGCATCTTGCCCGTCTGGATGAGCGTCAGAGTCTCGAACAGCTCGTCGAGAGTTCCGAAGCCTCCCGGGAACGCCACCATCGCGCGAGCACGCAGCAGAAAGTGCATCTTGCGCATGGCGAAGTAGTGGAAGTTGAAGCACAGCTCCGGTGTGATGTACGGATTCGGGTGCTGCTCGTGCTCGATCTCTATGTTGAACGCCATCGTGGTCTGACCCGACTCGCTGGCGCCGCGATTCGCCGCTTCCATGATTCCCGGTCCACCACCGGTTGTCACCACGAAGTCGTGCGGCGCACCTTCTCGCTGATACTTGGCCGCCATCGACGCGAAGCGTCGAGCCTCCTCGTAGTAAGGGACCAGCTCGCCCAGGCTGAGCGCGTGAGCGTGCGCGGCGCGGGCGTCGAGATCCTCGGGAGCGGCATCGAGCGCCTCCTGGGTGCGGGACCGAGCTTCTTCGGCAGCCTCAGGAGAAGGAATCCGTGCGCTGCCGAAGACCACGATCGTCGATTGGATGTCCATCTCCAGCTGCATCAGCTGCGGCTTGGCGTATTCCAAGGCCAAACGGAAGCTGCGCACCTGCGGACGACCGAGGAAGTCGGGATCCTGGAAAGCCAGCCGGTGACTCGGCAAGTCGCACAACGGGGCCGACGGATCGCTGTCGTCGCTCATCACATGAGCATACTCGCCACCCTGGCAGGCCGTGGTGAAAGTGTGGTGCCGGGGCGCTCTGTTACTGACTCAGAGAGACTTCCCTAGCGAGTCGACCACAACCTCGAGCGACTCCGCTGCCGGTGCGCGCAGGTGCACTCGCGCCACCGGGCGTTGCCGTTCGCGCAACGCCCCGACGTCGCCACCGGCCTGGGCCAGCGCCAGCGTGCCGAACGTGTAGGGGCGGCCCGGGATCCCCAGATCCTCGGGATCGTCGGCCGTAAACACCACGTAGACGCCCGTTGGCGGGCCGCCCTTGTGCAGCTGACCGGTCGAATGCAAATAGCCCGGCCCCCATCCGAGCGTGGTCACTACGCTCAGCTGCGCGGTGATCAACGCTCGGATCTCGTCGAGCCGAGACTTGATTCGCTCCGTGTCGGGTAGGAACGCCAGCAGGGCGCAGTATCCGCTCGGGACCTCCGCGCAGTGCCGCGCCAGCCAAGGCCCGAGTGCGGCCGCGTCGCCCGGATCGGCGGCCGACTCGGGCGAGACCGTCAGACACGGCTGCTCCTCGTCGAAGCTCGACGAGGGCACCGGGGCGCCTGCCCCGTCCTGGGAGGCCTTGAGCAGGCGCCGGGTGCGCGCCTTCGAGGCCGCGACGTCTGGCTCGTCGAACGGGTTGATCCCCATCAGCGCGCCGGCGGCGGCAACCGCGACCTCCCAGCGCAAGAACTCGGCGCCGAGGTCAGCGGGATCCGATAGCGTGTAGCGAACGACCGGATGCCCGGCCGAAGCCAACTCCTCGCCGGCGCTCCCACTTTCGGCGGCGTCCACCTCGTCGATGCCCTCGAGGATGACGAACACCCGGTCAGCTCGGTACGCGGCAGTGGGTGGAGGCTCGTGCGTGACCGGCACCAGGCCCTTGCCCTCCTTGCCGGTGGACTCGGCGACGAGCTGTTCGACCCAGTCGGCGAAGCCAGCCAATCGTGGCGATGCGAGAACCGTCAGCTTGTCGCGCCCGGCGGCGGCGGCCTCCGCCAACAGAATCCCGAGTCTGACGGACCCGTCGGCAGTCGAACGTCGCCGTGATTCTGCGTCCAACGCTGCGTCCACCAGTGCGGAGACCGGAACCCCGGCAAGCGCGGCGGGCAAGAGACCGAAGTACGAGAGGGCCGAGAACCTGCCGCCGACATCGGCGCGATTGCACCACACCCGACCACCGAGTTGCTCGACTCGCGCCTCCAATTCACTGCCGGCGTCGGTGATCGCAAGTAGCTCAATGCTCGCCCCCGACCGTTTCGAAGTGCCCAGGAACCAGTCCGCGAGAGCGGCTGTTTCGACCGTTGTGCCCGACTTGCTGGCCACGATGATGACTGCGCCCTCGAGATCGACGGAGCGCGCCAAGTGCACGAGGACAGCCGGCACCGTGGAGTCGACCACCCGGAGGCGATCGGCGCCAAAGACGTTCGCGCACGCCCTCGCCGCCAGGCTGCTACCGCCCATACCGATCAGCAGAACCGTGCCGTCGTGTGCCATCGGCCAGACGACTTCACGCATGTTGGTGGGAAGCTGGAGCCACCCGAGGCGGGCGCCCACGGATTCTCGGTCAGCGTCCCCATGGGCCCACAGGTCCGGGTCGCCGGCGCACAGTCTGGCGCCGAATCCTTCGCGATCAAGCCGCGCGGCCCGCGCGTCAACGGCCGCAAGGAGTGTTGCCGGAAGGTGTTCCTGCTCAGCCGTCGACATTTCCGGCGGACAGCGCCGTAGCTCGCTGTTGCTTGCGCCGGCGCGCTTCGAAGGCTTCCTCCAGTTCCTCGATCTTCTGCAACAGGCGCCGATGGCGATCTTCGCCGGAGAACTCGTTCGCGACCCAGGCGCGCACGATCTCGGAGGCGAGCTCCGGACCCAGCACTCGCGCCCCAAGGCACAGCAGGTTGGCGTCGGCGATCTGGCGCGCCTGGCGCGCGCTCACCGCGTTGGCACAGTGCGCTGCCCGGATGCCCGGGATCTTGTTCGCCGCGATGCTCGCCGCCGCGCCGGAGCCGCAGACGATAACGGCGAGATCAGCGTCGCCCGAGAGCAACGCCTGCGCAACAATCGTAACGATGTCGGCGATATCCGCCGCCTCGCCGAGCCCGCCGCCGTGCACCCCGTGATCCTTTGCCGCGTGGCGCTCTTCTCGCAGCTCCGCCACCAGCTTTTCCTTCAGCTGATGCCCCTCGTGATCCGCTCCTAGGGCCACCCGACGAGATGTGCTCGCCACATCCTTGACCGGCGCGTGTTGGTTGGTGGCTACCGCCATTGTCCCGTTCCGTCGTCAGTGCTGTTGGAGCAAGGCACGTGCACTGGCCTCGACGTGATCCTCGGTGAACCCGAACTTCTTCATGTTTACCGGCGACGGTGCCGACGCACCGAAACGGTCGATGCCGATGACGCAGCCCCGCGGACCGGCGTAGCGACTCCAACCGAACGTCGTGCCGGCCTCCACCACAAGACGGTTTTCCACGCTCGGCGGCAATACCGCATCACGGTATTCGGTTTCCTGTCGCTCGAACAGCTCCCACGAGGGCATGCTCACGACGCGAGCAGCGATTCCGTCTTCAGTCAGACGGCCGTGGGCCGCCGCCACCAGCTGCAGCTCGGAGCCGCTCGCAATGAGAATGATCTGCGGCTCTTCGCCATCGCGTGCATCCGCAAAGACGTAGGCACCACGCCGAGCAGCGCTCGGCGCGGCATCGGATACCAGCACCGGCAGCTTCTGGCGCGTCAGCGCAATTGCAACCGGACCGTTCTCTTCAATGGCAGCAGCCCACGCCTCACGAGTCTCGTTGGCATCTCCTGGTCGAATCACCACCAGGCCGGGCATCGCACGCAGTGATGCGAGCTGTTCGATCGGCTGATGCGTGGGCCCATCCTCACCGACACCGATGCTGTCGTGGGTGTAAACGTAGATCGTCGGCAACCGCATGAGCGCCGCCAGACGGACGGACGGACGCATGTAGTCGGAGAAAATGAGAAACGTGCCGCCGTACGGCCTGAGGCCACGGTGCAGCGCCATACCGTTCATCATCGCGCCCATGGCGTGCTCGCGAACGCCGAATCTCAAGTTTCGTCCAGCGTAGTCACTGCGACTCAGGTCATCGTGGCCGTCCAGCAGGGTCTTGTTGGAGCCGGCCAAGTCCGCCGAGCCACCAATCAGCTCGGGCACAACGGCGGCGAGCGCGTTGAGCACTTTCCCCGATGCGGCGCGAGTTGCCATCGGCCCGTCGCCGGGGCCGAAGGGCGGCAATTCGGCCTCCCAATGGGCTGGCAGGTCACCGGCAGTCCGGCGTGTGAGCTCGGCGGCGAGCGCAGGGTGCGCGTGCGCATAGCGATCCATTTCCTGACGCCATGCCCCCTCCTGTGCCTCGCCCTCGTCAACCGCCCGCTGCAGATGGGCTCGCACCTCATCCGGAACGTGGAAGTCAGGATCTGCCTGCCAGCCGAGCTGGCGCTTGGTGAGCGCCAACTCGTCGACGCCCAGAGGCTCGCCGTGTGCCTTCGACGTGTTCTCCCGGTTCGGACTGCCATAGCCGATACGCGTCCGGATGGCGATCAGGGATGGCTGGCCCTCGACCGCCTTGGCGGCATGGATCGCGGCATCGATGGCATCCAGATCGTTGCCGTCCGGTACGGACTGTGTGTGCCAACCACACGCCGCGTAGCGCGCCGGGACATCTTCGGAAAACGCCAGCGCCGTCTCGCCCTCGATGGTGATCTGATTGTCGTCGTACAGAACGACGAGCTTGCCGAGACCAAGGTGCCCGGCGAGCGATGCCGCTTCGGCCTGCACGCCCTCCATCATGTCGCCGTCGCTGGCCATCACGAACGTGTGATGGTCGACCGGCCGATGCTCGTCACGGTTGAACTCGGCGGCCAGTCGAGCCTCGGCCAGGGCCATGCCGACGGCGTTGCCGAATCCCTGTCCGAGAGGCCCGGTGGTTGTCTCGACGCCGGGGGTTTCGCCGTACTCCGGATGTCCCGGCGTGGCGCTACCCCACTGGCGGAATTGCTTGAGGTCCTCGATAGACAGTTCGTAGCCAGTGAGATGCAGCAACGAGTACAGCAGCATCGAGGCGTGCCCCGCCGAGAGCACGAAGCGGTCTCGGTCAGGCCAATCCGGGTTGCGCGGGTTGTGTTTCAGGTGCCGGGTCCACAACACGTATGCCATCGGCGCGGCGCCCATCGGCATACCGGGATGCCCGGATTCGGCACGTTGGACTGCCTCGGCGGACAGCAGTCGGATCGTGTTGACAGCGAGCATGTCGACCGAGGTGGCGATCGAAGCAGGCTGGGTCGTTGGCATGCCTTTTCCCCCCGGAGACTAGCTAGACACGAAGCTATCGCAGCAGGCCCGAAGCCGCGCCGCCGCATTCCGTCGCGCGATGTTACTCGGGCAGCAGCGGCCACAGTGTAGCAGCAGGAAGCCAGGGCACCGATTGCGCGGCCCGGTCGCCAACGAGGCGCAAGAAACGCCTTCGTAACCGCGGGCCCGCTTGCTACGATCTAGTGGATTGAGCGAGAACCCTCTGAGCCTGGTGCCAATGTCACGTCTTCCGTCAGCAATCGTCATCGTGACGTTGTGCGCCTGCGCCTGCGCCGCGCCGCCGGTGCCGTTCTCTTTGCGTTTCACGGTGTTCCCCACCGCGGAGGGAGCGGACGTGATCGTCGAAGTACACGGCGGGCGCGATGATCTCGCCTGGGTCGGGTTCGCCGCGGGACCAGGCGCACCGGCCAATCTACCCGAGCGCGTTCACTCCGTGCAGGCCCGCACCCTCGATGGTCGACGGCTGCCGCAGCGCCGTCACGGAACCGACGGGTATCAGGTCGAGCTGGAAGACTCGAGGTGGCAACTCAGCTACAGCCTCGACCTGCGACCGCGCTCCGGCGATGACATCTTCTATCGCTCGAGCGTGCGCGAGGACGACTATCTCATTCTCGTCGGATCGGACGCCTGGGCGCGCTTCTATACTAGCCCGGACGCGCTGGCGACGAGCCCGAACGAGAGACCCGGCGGTGTGGTCCTGGAAGCGCAAGCGGCGTTCAATCTGCCCGATCGGCCGGCTCAGTGGAAGGTTGCAACGACTGCCCGGACGCGCAACCCACGGACCTTCGAGCTCACCGAGCACCCGACCGCCAGTGTCTTCGCGCTCGGTCCTTTCGAGATCCGGGACGTCGTTGAAGTGCCGGGGCTAACGGTCGCGATACACCCTCGATGGGGCGTCCTCAGCGATTCGATCGAGACGCTGACCGGTACGCTGTTGCAGTCACATCGGGCCCACCTGGGACCGCCGGGTAGCACCACGGCACTGGCGTTGATGAGTCCGTTGCCGCAGTCACTCGGCCCCACTGGCGGGCTGCGAACCGCCGGCATGGTGCGTAGCCGGTCGTTGATTCTCTACGCCGGAACCAGCCCCCGTATCCAGCCCGACGAACCCCAACTGCGCGAGTCCATGGCCGTCTTCTTAGGACATGAGCTCTTTCATCTCTGGGTGCCGTCCGGCGTCCAGGTAACGCGCGAGCTGTCATGGCTATCAGAAGGCTGGGCGATGCACATGGGGCGCCTGGCGGCGATCGACGTTGGCTGGCTCAGCGAGCAGGCGAGCGTTGAGCGGCTCCAAGATGCCTACCGGCGCTATCTCGACATCGGCGGCTATAGAGCCGGCAGCCTGCCCGAGGCGAGCATGGGAAGCGAGAGCCGACGCGACCTTCTGTATCTCCGCGGTGAGCTGGTGTTCCGTCTGCTGGAACGACAATGGGCATTGACCAACACCGGCAACTTCGAGGCCGAGCTCTGGCGCGCCCTGGCCAAGGCATACGATGGCCGCGT
The DNA here is from genome assembly GCA_965248695.1 of Acidobacteriota bacterium. Lineage (GTDB taxonomy): Bacteria > Acidobacteriota > UBA890 > UBA890 > WLXD01 > DASCOT01. The sequence continues at coordinate 625,998 of CBDFKD010000002.1, forward strand.
GCCGCTCGACGCCGAGCGCGTCCGATCGGCACTCGCGTCGTTGGTCGACCGCGGCACCGTCCGTCGATACGTCGAGGGCACCTCGCCGCTAACGCCCTCGGCGCTGGGTTTGCGCCGACGGTGACCTGCCACCGGCCGCGGGCAATCCTGCTCGGGGCAGCGGTCATCACAGCCGGGCTGCTCTCGGGTAACTGCACGCCCATCCGCGCACCCGACCGTAGCCAGAGTCACGCACGGAGCTTTGTTCCAGTCGAGCGGGGCGACCTCCTGCCCGACTTCGCGTTCGTCGATAGCGACGGCGTCCCGGTGAGCGACGCGGATCTCCGTGGTGCGGTCGTTGTGCTTACCTTCGCGGCACCGGGAGTCCCGTTCGTCGACGAGCTGCTGGGTCGTCTCGCGGCAGTTGAGCGCCGACTGGCGAGCAACGCCGAGACCACGAGGTTCGTTGTCTGCACCCTCGACTCCGCCGCCGCCGGCGAGGAGCCACTGAGCGTCGAGAGTCCGTCGGGCTGGCTGGTGCTAACCGGCCCGCCATCGCGCATCGCCGACCTCGCGACCCGCTTCGGCGTCATGACATGGAGGGAAGACGACCATCTAGCCCATACCCTGCTCGTTGTCGTCGTCAGTCCGGCCGGGCGAATCACCGACATGCTCGAGGGACTGAGCCCCTGGACGGTCGAAGATCTGCTCGCGTCGGTGGCCGCGGCCAGCTGAGCGCAGGCTCGCTCAGACCGAGACGGCGTCCGCCTCGGCCGGGCCGATCCCCATCGCGCTGTCGTACTGCAGTCGATACAGACAGGCGTAGATGCCGTCGATCGCCAGCAACTCCTCGTGCGTACCCTCCTCTCGCACCTGGCCGTGGTGCAGAACCACGATGCGGTCGACTTCGCGAATAGTGGAAAGTCGGTGCGCCACGATCAGAGCGGTTCGATCGGCTACCAGGGTGCGCAGCGCTCGCTGAATACGGGCTTCGGTTTCTGAATCGACGCTCGATGTGGCTTCGTCGAGAACCAGCACCGGCGGATTGGGGGCCAGGGCGCGCGCGAATGCGAGCAGCTGCCGCTCGCCGAACGACAGGTTGGCGCCGCGCTCGCCGAGACGGGTGTCGAACCGTTCTGGAAGCTCGTTGATGAACTCGGTCGCCTCGACGAGGCCGGCGGCGCGCTCTATCGCCGCATCATCGACGTCCCCTGCACCGAGTCCGATATTGGCGGCGATCGTGTCGGTAAAGAGGAACACGTCTTGAGGCACGGTGCCGAAGAAGCGCCGCAATGATCCGAGCTCGAACTCTCGGATATCCTTGCCGTCAACAGTGACTCGGCCTTCCTGCGCTTCGTACAAGCGCTGCAGAACCTTGACGACCGACGACTTGCCAGCGCCGGTAGCACCCACGAGCGCGACCTTCTCGCCACGCCGCAGCCGCAGGTTGATTCCCTGCAGAACCTGCTTCCCCTCGTCCGTTGCCTCGGCGTAGCCGAAGGTCAGGTTCTCGAGACGAATCTCGTCCTCGAAGGACTCGAGAGCAGGCGCGCCAGCGGCGCTGGTAATTGCCGGAGGCTCGTCGAGGAGGCCGAAGATCTTGTCAGTCGAGGCAGCGGCGCGCTGCAATGTGTCGTACTTGTCCGACAGATCCTCGAGCGGCATGTAGAAGCGCCGCATGTACTCGAGAAACTGCACCAACAGCCCCACCGTTACCGTGCCACCGATAATCCCGAACCCTCCGTAAACGAGCACGAGGGCAGTTGAGACGGTCGTCGCTGCCTGCACCGAGGCAGACAGGAACGACGAGTAGCGGACTCCACGCAGATCGATACCCAGCAAATCGTCGCGCAGCGCGCGGAACTCGTCGCGCTTGCGCTCTTGCTGGCCGAACACCTGGATCACGCCCATCCCGGTCAACGATTCCTGCAGAAAAGCGTTGAGACGGGCAACGAGCGTCCGCGAGCGATCGTACGTGTCTCGGAGTCTTAGACGCAGCGACGCAAGGATGCTCACCAGGACCGGAACCACGATGAACGACGCGAGCGTGAGGCGCCAATCGATCCAAGTCATGGCCGCCACAATGCCCACCAGCGTGACCAGGTCGCGCGCCATCGCCACGATGCCCTGTGACATGAGCTCGTTGAGCGTTTCGACGTCGCTGGTAACCCGCGTCATCACCCGACCAATCGGATTACGGTCGAAGAACGACATCGACAATCGCTGCAGGTGACCGAAGGTGGCCATCCTAAGGTCGTGCATCATGCGCTGCCCGGCGAGCTGCATCAGATACAGCTGCAGGAACCGCATCGCCATCTCGCCGACGAGGATGCCCAGGAACAACAGGATCAGCGTCCAGAGTCCGTCCAGCGCGGTCGGGTCACCAGCCGCCGCCGGCGTTACATGGCGGTCGATGGCGATGCGCAACAGATACGGCGCCGCTAGCTGCGCCGCAGCGAGCAGGGGCAAAGTGAGGCTCGCAAGTAGCAGGAGCTTGGCGTGCTCCTGCACGTACGGACGTAACCGCCTCAGGGTTCGCAGGTCGCGACTGCGACGGTTCTCTCGCTCGGGGCGCACCGTCAGTACCTCTCCAGCCGGGCAGAGATCTGCTGCTGTTCGTGCATCGCCGCGTACAGACCAGGCCGCGCGATCAGGTCTTCATGGCGGCCGGAGTCGATCACTCGCCCGGCGTCCATGACATAAATCCGATCCGCGTCCTGGACCGCCGTAATGCGATTGGAAACCGCGATGACCGACCGTCGCTGCCGTTCTTCCGCCAGCCCGCTCAGGATGCGCCGCTCTGTCTCTGTGTCGACGTTGGACAGAGCGTTGTCGAGCACCAGGACGGGCGCGTCCGTTATCAATGCACGGGCCAGCGCCACCCGTTGGCGCTGTCCACCGGAGAGGTTGAGCCCACGTTCGCCGGCCTCCGTTGCCATCCCCTCCGACAGCCCGTTCGTCGCCGGACCGAGGCCGGCGCGGCCGGCCGCGACGGTCACGTCCTCGGCATCAGCCGATGGGGCCCCGAAGGCGATGTTGGAGCTCACCGATGCCGAGAAAAGAAAGTCGTCCTGCGGCACATACGCCATGTGGTTTCGCAACTGTCCCAAATCGAGTGAGTTGACGTCGGCGTCGCCGAAGTAGACCGCATCATCGGGCACCTCGACCAAACGCAGCAGGGCTTTGACCAGAGTGCTCTTGCCCGACCCGACCCGGCCGACCAGCGCCACGAACTCGCCGGGGGCAACGTCCAGATCGACGTCGACCAGGGCGGCTCGGCGAGCCTGCTGGCTGATCGAGATGGCGTCTCCGCCGAGCCCCGTATATGCCGCCATCGCATCGGCATAGTGAAAAGTGAGGCCGCGCACGCTGATTCCGCCGCTCGCTTCCAGGGGCTGTGGCTGGGCGGGTGACGCGATCGTTTCCGGCGCTTTCAGGATCTGGTCAAGTCGCTCGAGTGCTGCCGATCCCCGTTGCAGCAAGCTGAGAATCCAGCCGAACGCGACCGTCGGGAAGGCCAGCATAGCGACGTAGCTGATGAACGCGACGAGATCGCCAAGGCTGAGCTGGCCAGCGGCGACGAGGGGCGCGCCGAGGCCGAGCACGCCCACGTACGACAGCCCACCGGTAAGACCGACCAGAGGGATCATCTGCGCTCGTGTCCAGGACTCCTCGAGCGCCCAACCGACGTACTCCTGCGAGCGTTTGTAGAAATGGTGTGTCTGCACATCCTGAAGATCGAATGAACGCACTACCTGCGCTCCGGCGAGGTTCTCCTGCACCGTCGTGTTCAGCGCTCCGAGCGCCTCACGCGACGACACCGCGTAGGCGCGCATCCGATGCGCCATCCCCCGGATGATCCACGCCATCACCGGAAGCGGCGCCAGCACGACAAGCGTGAGCTGCCAGCTCAGGGTGACCATGAAGCCAACGCCCAGAACCCAGAGTAAGACGGCGTTGGCGAAGTACAGCACGCCCGGGCCGCCCATGGCGCGCACCAGCATCACGTCGTTGGTCAGACGCGACATCAGGTCCCCGGTGCTCAGTGCGTCATAGAAGCTCGGCGCCAGGCGCACGAGGCGTGCGTGGACAATCTCCTTGAGGTCGTACTCGACTCGGCGGGAGATTCCGAGGATCCAGGTGCGCGACACGATGCGTGTTGTAGCCTGGACGGCCGCGAGCGTGGCGATCACACCTCCATAGATCATCACCTGTCGGCGCGTGGCGCCGCTGCCGAGCGCGTCGACGGCGGCTCCAAAGACCCGCGGAATCGCCATGTACACCGCGTTCGTCACCAGCAGCGCCAGCACCCCGAAGATGTAGCCGAGCCGGTAGCGCGTGAACAAGTGCGCATAGGAACGCAACAAGGTCATTCGGGGTCTCCGCGAACGAGGACGACTCGACTACTGCACCGACGGAGGTTGCAACAGGAAAGCCCGCAGCGCGAACAGGTAGCCGCGCCAGACCTGCAGCTGGGCTTCGAGCTCCGGTGTGTCACGAAAGCCGGAATGCTCCAGCGTCATGGTCGTGCGGCCTTCCTCGACCTCCTCGAAGGTAAGCGTAACGACCGATTCGTAGGCACCGGCGGGAAACACCTCCGCCGGCGGGAGCCATGTGAACACGAGGCGGTCCGGTCGTTCGACCTCCAGGTAGCGGCCCCGCCACTCGCCCTCGTAGCCTTCCCAGCCGAAACGGAACTCCTCGTCTTCGCTGACCGTCATCTCGGCCCAGTGCGGCAACCACTCCACCAGCTGGTTGGCATCCGTCCAGGCATCGAAAGCAATGTCGGGGCTCACCGGCAGCGCCAGCACGAGTCGAGCAACACGATCAACTTGCAGGATTTCTACGGAACTCTGCCCTTGCGGACGCAGGATCTGAGTCGCGCCGGCGCCGCGTCCCGTCCCCGCCACCAGCACCGCCAGCCCCAGAAGCGCTGCCGCCCTTGCGACCCCTAGCACCCTGGACAAACTGGCTCTGCGCCCCGATCGCCGCGCTGCTTCAAGCTTCATGCCGTCCCTGCCCCGTTGAGACACTGCGCGTGCAGCCCACGCTGATGGAGCGAGGTTACTGAAAAAGGGCCGCGACCGCTATGCAGGCCAGGCGTAGGCACGACTCCGCGGCGCCCGTGGGCCACCACTTCAGACAACGCCGTCGGCGCGCAGGGACGCTATCTCAGCCTTGGCGTAGCCGAGCCCGGCGAGGATCTCGTCGGTGTGCTCCCCGAGCGCCGGTGGCCGCTTGATCGGCTCGCCGCGTGTGCCATCGATGCGGATCGGGCTACCCACGACCGCGAGGTCTCCGGAGTCAATGTCCTGCACCAGGCCGCTGGCAAGATCGATCTCCTCGTCGAGCGCCTCGGCAACCGACCGCACGAGCCCACACGGGACCCGTACGGCGCCCAACCGCTCGAGCCAGTGTTCGCTGGAGTGCTCAGTCAATCGCGTCTCGATCAGCGCTTCGAGCTCGTCGCGGCGCTCGACACGGCCGGCATTGGTACAGAAGCGCTCGTCATCAACGATCTCCATCATCTCCAGCGCCGAACAGAAACGGCGCCACAGAGAATCGCTTGCGACGCCGATAACGACGGTGCCGTCGGCAGTGGGAAACGGACGATACGGCACCAGGCTCGGGTGCGCGTTGCCGAGTCGACGCGGCACTACACCAGCGGCCAGATACTGTTGCGCCTGGAACGTGAAAGTGGAGATCAACGCATCGTTCAGCGCGATCTCCACGTGGGCACCGCGACCGGTACGCTGCCGTTTCAGCAGAGCTGCCAGCACGCCCTGGACCAGGTAGAGGCCGGCGACCTCGTCAGCAATCGATATGCCGGCCTTGGTGGCGTCTCCGTCAACCGGGCCGGTCATGTCCATGAGACCCGACTCGGCCTGAATCACCAGATCGAACGCCGGTCGCGAAGCACGCGCGTCCTCTTCCCCGTAGCCGCTGATCACGCAATAGACCAGCCCGGGCGCACGTCGGCGGACGGCGTCATACCCGAAACCCAACTGACTCATCAGGCCGGAACGAAAGTTGGAAACAACTACGTCCGCCCGCTCCAGCAGACGCCACAACACCTCGCAGCCCGCCGCGCTCTTCAAATCAAGCGTCAGACTGCGCTTGTTGCGATTCACCGACAGAAAGTAGGTAGCGGTGCCGCGTAGGAATGGAGGACCCCAGTGACGGGTGTCATCGCCCGCACCAGGTCGCTCGATCTTGACTACGTCAGCGCCGAGATCCCCGAGGATCATCGTCGCGAAGGGCCCGGCGAGGATCCGCGTCAGATCGACGACCATCACGTCTTGAAGCGTCGGGCTCGTCATGAATGTGCGTTTCCGGACCTATTAGCGTCCGCTAAGCGGTTTTCCCGGGCCACTCTATAGACAGGCTCCAAGGGCGTCGCTATTATGCACGCGCAGCCAACCGCTGGGAGGCACCTTGGCATCGCAGAAACCCTTTTCTGCCCGTATCTCTTTCGCCCCGGGAGAGTTTCTCGAGGGTGCTGATCGCGACCACGAAGCCTGCCGCAGCCTCTGGGTCGCAGTAATCCACAAGGCCATGAAGGATCTGGCGTACGCCTGCGCCAAGGGAACCCAGCCGGCGTTGACGCCCAGCGAGCGCGAAAAGCTACAGCGCATCTTCGAGCTGGACACCCCGGAAGAGTTCTTCCACAGCAACTGGTTCGAGGAGATCTGCCGGTACCTCGAACTGTCAGCGTCACGGATCCGTAACGAGATTCTGACGCGCTACGCGCAGGAAGCGCGCGGGCCCGCGGCGATCAACCGGTAACGGGCGCTTCAGTCGCGCCGGCGGGCGGCGCGTCCAGGCCGATATCCAGCGTCGTGGCGGCGCACTCTATAAGGGAGCTCGGCGGGCTCTACCTCGACCACCGTTCCCTCCGGGAACAGCGGCGCCAGTTTCAGATCCGGAAGCGGCACACCGTCGTCGTCACCGGCAGCGCGGGCAGCGACGATCGTGCACAGCGCGTCGACCGCGTTCCGCAACTCCTCGAGATGCACGCCCTCGACCCCTGGAACGCCGTCGGCAATCAGAACACGCGCGCTGTTGATCTTGGAACGCGCCCCGCGCCAGTTGCCCCTGTGCGCGTGCAACAAGCCGGCGGCAAGGTGAATCAAGCCCTTGCTGAACATGTCGCGCTCACGAAGCCACAGCAGCTCCAGTTCTTCGTGCGCATGCCAGTACTCACCGCGATCGAAGCGCGCGACGAATCTACGAAACTCGAGGGGAACAGCCGTGACCTGCTTCACGAGGCCGCCCTCTACTCGGGCCACGGCTCGCCGAAACCCGCCATTCGCGGACGGCGATCGATGGGCCGTTGGGCGATCGATTCGCGTGAGCCGTGACGCATGACGGTCAATTGCCTTGGCTTCATTTCCTCGAAGAAACCGTCGATCTCGTGAGTCGACACGGGCCGCGGCGGTCGCGGCCAGTCCGTCGAAGCAAACGCCAGCCGCGATTCGCTGACGATGCGGTAACGGAGGCTCGGCGGATCCGTCCGCCCGTCACCGTCAAAGATGGCGAAGATCGCGCCGCCGGGCACAAGCACGGCACGAAGGTCGGCGACCGTCTGCCGCGCACGCTCCTTGGACAGCAACGTCAGCAAATTCCAGCACACGATCCCGCCGTATTCGACTTCGGAGAGGCCGAGTGCGGTACCGCGCTCCAGGCGCGCCGCCAGATCGAGGGCCGACACCCGATGGCCGCGCTGGGCCCAGAAGGTTATGTTCGATGGCGTGGTCGGCCCGAGGTCCAGCACCGGGAATTCAGCACCGAGCCGCGATACGGTCCGAGCGAAGCGCTCGAAGAGGACCGAGTGGTAGTCGCTGGCAGCCAACTCGGTGTTCTCCAGAGCGCGGCCCTGCCGTCGCAACACCATCGATGGCCGTTCGAGCTATCCGGCGGAGGCTGGCGTCTTGTTGACCGTCTTCGCCGCCGCGGCCTTAGGCCTTCGAGCTGCCTCTAGAGGCGGGGCCGCCTTGACCTCGCGCGGCCGCTTCTCGACGACGGGCACCGCCGGCTGGTCCGCGGCCGACGGCTCCATCTCGACGCTCCCCTTGAAGTACGCCCCGTCCCGGATCTGGAGCGACGGCGTCTTGATGTTCCCGGTGAGCGAGGCGGTCGGCCCCAGTACGAGCGTGCCGACGGCGTGCACGTCACCCTTGACGGTGCCCTCCACCATTATCTTCGTGCCCTTGATCAGCGCCTGTACCTGCGCCTGCTTGGCTATCAGCAGCTTCTCCCGAGCGTGAATCTGGCCTTCCACCTTGCCGAGGATCGTGAGGTCCTCCTCACAGTTGATCGTGCCGTTCACGTGGACACGCTCACCCAGGGTCGAGCCACCCGTCGCGCGGGCCGGAGCCGCAAGCGGAGGGACAGCAGCCTGCGGTGGTGGCGGAGCGGAGCCGATATTGTCTTTCTCGTCGTTATCGAACCAACCCATCGGTGTCCTCCGATTTGTCCCCAGGCATCGCTGCATAAGGGTATCTACCGCGCGGCGCGAGCGAAAGGAGCAACGACCTTTCCGCCTTAAGTTCGCCTTGGGCTGCATTTCGCCCACGAAGCGCCGGGTTAAGTCTAGTTATATCTTCCACTTATCAGTATTAGTCAGTATTAGTCAGTATTAGTCATTTAAATAAATTAGTAGAACATCAATTGACATTTAAATGACTGTAAACTACATCTTTAATCAACATTCGATATGAAAACTATCTGGAGGTTGGTTATGGTATTTAATAGTCATTTAAACGTTCGGCGTTCCCGCCCCCGACTCGAGCGCGAGGTCGCGCCGGCCGGTTCCATCCATGCCGCCCAGTACCTCACCGGAACTCCCGAGTCAGTGCTCTGGGGAGAGGTGTTGTTGCGTGCCATCGACGATTTCAAAATCTACACCTCGCATCGACAGGATCCCGAAGCGAACCCGGTGTCGGCCAAGACTCTGCGATCTATCCTCGCCGACGGTTGTGACCCCGAATACTGGTTCTTCGGCGAGAACACCGGCTTTGACGCAGTGTGCATGGTGCTCAACATCGAGCCCGACGTCATTCGTCGCCACCTTCGTGCGTGGGTCGACGATATCGGCGACGAGCTGCAGTACTGACGAGAAGCCGGGTGACTCAAGGGGACGGCTATTGATCGTCGAGCGAGCCTGGATGTCAGGCACCCCGAGCGCCGCAGAGCTCGGCTTGTCGATATACTCGCCTCTTGGTATTGACTACTCGTCAGCCGGAGATGCGAGCGATGAAGATCACCCTGACGTATTGCGCAGCTTGAGGGTATGAGCCTCAGGCCGTCAGTCTGACGGCCAAGATTCTCTCCGAGTTCAAGCAGGGCATCTCGACGATGAGCTTGCTGCCGCAGGCAGGCGGAAAGTTCGAGCTTGAGGTCGACGGTGAGCTTGTGCACTCGAAGCTGGCGACGGGATCGTTCCCGGACGAAGACGCCACACTGCAGCTTCTGCGCGAGCGTTCCTGAGCACTACCGTTGACAGCGCGGGCAGTAGTACGTCGACCGCCCCGCCTGGACGATTCGCCGGATCGTCGCCGCGCATCGTCGACACTCGTCACCGGCGCGATCGTAGACCTGCAGTCGCACTGCAAAGTAGCCGCGATCTCCATCGACATCACGAAAGTCGCTGAGCGTAGTGCCACCTTGCTGTAGGGCGGCCCCGAGCACCTCGAGGCACGCGGCGTGCAGACGGTGCCAGCGAGCCGCCGCGATCCGGCCGCTAGCCGTCCTCGGGTGGATGCGAGCTAGCCACAGAGCTTCGCTGGCGTAGATGTTGCCGATCCCGGTGACCGTGCGGGCGTCCATAAGTAGATTCTTGACCGGACGTCGGCGACCTCGAGCCGCGGCGTGCAGATACTCGGGCGTGAAGCTGGCGCCCAGGGGGTCTGGGCCGAGACGGGCGAAGAGCCGATGACTATCGAGGCAGGCTCGGGAAATGACGAGCATCAAGCCGAAGCGGCGAGGATCGTTGTAGCGCAACTCCCGAGTCGACGACGGCCCTGACGACCACCAAAGACTCACGTGGTCATGCCGCAAGTGTGCCGCAGTCGGAGCGGACCAGACCAGGCGACCGCTCATGCCGAGATGGATGACGAGCACATCGTCGGCTGACGTGTCGAGCAGCAGATACTTGGCACGCCGCCGCACGGCCTCAACGCGGCTGCCCACGAGGCGCTGCAGGGCGGCGATATCGATCGTCTCCCGTAACCGCGGCTCGCGCACCACGACGCGCTCGAGCCGTGCCCCGAGCAGCCGCGGCTCCAGTCCTTGACGAACTGTCTCGACCTCGGGCAGCTCAGGCATTTGTCGGGCGGACCATCTGCCGGGCAACTGTTACGCAGCGACGGCCTCGGTTTGCGGAACGGGGGCCAATGAACGGAAAAAAGGGAGCGGGACGCATTCGCCCGCTCCCTCCTTTCTCGACGTTGTAGCTCGTTGTTAGGACGCGCTTCGAGAGTTAGCGCCGTCCCCGCTTCTTGGCAGCCTTCTTCTTGGTCGCCTTCTTCTTGGCGGCCTTCTTCTTGGTCGTCTTCTTCTTGGCGGCCTTCTTCTTGGTCGTCTTCTTCTTGGCGGCCTTCTTCTTGGTCGTCTTCTTCTTGGCGGCCTTCTTCTTGGTCGTCTTCTTCTTGGCGGCCTTCTTCTTGGTGGCCTTCTTCTTGGTCGCCTTCTTCTTGGCGGCCTTCTTCTTGGTCGTCTTCTTCTTGGCGGCCTTCTTCTTGGTCACCTTCTTTTTGGTCGCCTTCTTCTTGGCGGCTCTCTTCTTGGTCGCCTTCTTCCGAGTTGGCTTCTTCGTTTTCTTCTTCGTTTTCTTCTTCGCAGCCACCCCTAACACCCCCTTCTGATGCCCCCAAGAGATCGCGGTTGCCAGAACGGAACCGCCACGAGCCGAAATTATGTTCCACGTATACAAGAGGTGTAAGTCGACGCACTGGATTCCTGCAAAAAATGCGCACGGCACGAAACGCTGTTCCGGTGGATTTCAGAGCCGCTGAACTCGGCGTCCGGCACGGCCAAGAAAGTGCTATTCGGTGACACCGCTGCGGGTTACATTGAGAGTTGTCTGCTCTGTCGGCCCGCGCTCCCCGCGCAAGATGAAACCGACCGCTACGGTGCGACGTATCTCTTGGTAGGCGCACCATGAACCCGTCGCGAGAGGATCTCCGGCGGCTCGGACGAACACGACGATGAGAACAGCGCGCGCGCGAATTTATCTGTCCGGTGTGCTTTTGCTATCGCTGACAACCACGATCGCCTGTGGACCAGGAGACCCGAAGGCCGCCGCCAGTGTTGCCGTTGAAGACCCGCCGGATGTTGTCCAACCGGACGCCGTCCCGGTGGTCGTAGCAACGCTGCAGCGGGGGCCCATGGCGTCCTGGATTCTGGCGTCGGGCAATCTCGAGGCCGTCGAGCTCGTCGATGTGCTCGCGAAGGTTCCGGGGCAGGTGGACAGTCTGCTGGTGGAGGAAGGCGCCCGATTGAGCCGCGGCGACGTGATGGTCGAGCTCGATCCGAACGAATATCGTCTCGCCGCCGCGCGAGCGGAGGCCGAGGCCGACAAGAAGCGCGCTGATCTGACGCGCTACGAGCGCATGCTCACCGAGGGCGTGCTGTCGCGCGTAGACTTTGACCAAGCCAAGTACGACCTTCGCCAGGCCGAGCTCGCGCATGAACAGGCCCGCATTGATCTCGGCGAGGCTTCGGTCCGCGCCCCTATCGACGGTGTGATCAGCGCCCGGATGGTTCATCGCGGCGCTCGGGTCACGGCCAACCAACACCTGTTTACGATCGTCAATCCCGATCGACTCTGGGTGCACGTTCACGTGCCTGAGTCCGACCTGCCCGGCTTGGCTCAAGGCCAGCACGCCGAAGTCACGACGGACGTTGTAGCGGCTACCGATTTCGAAGCGACGGTCGAGCGCATCGCGCCGGTAGTCGATCCGCAATCGGGAACTGCCAAGGTGACCGTGCGTGTCGAGAGCTCCGAGCACCTGAGGCCCGGCATGTTCGTGAACGTGCGCATCACCACCGCGCGTCGCACCGATGCTCTGCTGTTGCCGAAGCGCGCGATCGTCTATGCAGGAGACGCGACAACCGTGTACCGAGTCGATGGCGAGGAGCCCGACCTGGAAGCCACGCAGGTTCCGGTTCGGCTGGGCTCTGGAAACGCTGAATGGGTCGAGGTCCTGAGCGGTGCAGAGCTGGGTGATCGGATCGTCACACTCGGCCACGACTCGCTGCGTACCGGCTTGCCCGTGCGACTCGTCAGCGGTGGCGCGGTGGGCCTCGCGACCGAACGCTAACAGGGCGTGACGAAGGCGCCGCAGGCAGCGGCCGCGATGACGGATCCCGTCGGCAGCGACAACGCTACTAGCCAGAGCTTCGCATTCACCACGCGCCGGCCGGTGGCAATTCTGATGTCGTTCCTCGCCCTGGGCGTGTTCGGCGGCGTCTCGTACAGCCTGCTGCCGTTGAACCTGATGCCGGACCTCACCTACCCCAGCCTCACGGTTCGAACGGAGTTCCCGGGCAGCGCCCCCGAAGAGGTCGAGACAGCAGTATCACGACCGGTCGAACGAGAGCTGGGAGTGGTCGCCGGCCTGGTTCGCATTTCCTCCGTTTCTCGCGCGGGGCTGTCCGACGTGATCCTCGACTTCGCGTGGGGGACAGACATGAACAGCGCCACCCAAGAGGTACGCGAGAAGCTCGACCAAGTATTCCTCCCTGACGAGGCCTCACGTCCGCTGATCCTCCGCTACGATCCGCAGCTCGACCCGGTAATTCGGCTCGGCCTGCACGGCGAGCGCGATCTGTACTTCCTGCGGGTGCACGCCGAAGAGGAGATTCGGCGCGACCTCGAATCGCTCCCGGGAGTCGCCGCCGTCAAGGTAAAAGGCGGCCTCGAGGAAGAGATTCGCGTCGAGCTCGACGAACGACGGCTGTCAACATTCCGCTTGTCGATCGCCGAAGTCGGGAGCCGTCTGGCAGCCGCCAACGTGAACCTCGCCGGCGGCAACCTCCAAGAGGGGCAAACCGAGTACGTGGTTCGCACCTTGAACGAGTTTCGCAGTCTCGATGAGATCTCGGAGATCGCCGTGGCTCTCCGTGATGGCGCGACGGTACGCGTCCGCGATGTCGGCGTTGTGTTTCGCGATCATGTCGAACGCGACGTAATCACTCGTGTGAACGGAGAGGAAAGCGTCGAGATCGCGGTCTTCAAGGAGGCGGACGCGAATATCGTCGAGGTGGCCGACACGATTCGGACCCGGGTCTTCGGCTCAGCGGCTCAACGAGCGTTCGAAACGAAAATCTCTACCGGCGGATCGACCGAGGACCGGCGCGCTCAGGAGAGGCTGTCACGCCAGATGACCAACTACCTGGCGTACACGCTTCCCCCCGGGGTCTCGATCACCCTGCTGTCCGACCAATCGACCTTCATCGAGAACGCCATTGACGAAGTGCGCTCCACCGCTGTCTGGGGCGGGATTCTGGCGATCGTCGTGTTGTATCTGTTCCTTCGCCGGCTCGTACCGACGTTGATCATCGCCGTGGCCATCCCGGTATCGATCGTCGCCACCTTCGCGCCGATGCTACAGGTCGGCGTGTCGCTCAACATCATGAGCTTGGGCGGACTGGCGCTGGGCATCGGCATGCTGGTGGACAATTCCGTCGTGGTGCTGGAGAGCATCACTCGGTGCCGTGAGGAGGGCGACACGATGATCGCGGCGGTCATCCGCGGCACCGGCGAGGTGGGCACGGCCGTAATCGCCTCCACGCTCACCACGGTTGCCGTCTTCGCGCCGATCGTGTTCGTGGAGGGCGTCGCCGGACAGGTCTTCGGCGATCTCTCGCTGACCGTCGTGTTCTCGCTCCTCACATCGTTGCTCGCGGCTCTGTTTCTGGTACCGATGCTGGCGTCGCGCCCATTTCTTGCTTCGCTCGAGTCCCTCGGAACCGCGCCAGCCTCAGCGGAAGACGACGACGAGGCCCCCATCGGTCTTGCGGCCGCGATACGGCGGCACGCCAGCGGTCCGATCGGCCGTGCGCCGATGATCCTCCTGTGGTCGCTGCTCGGGGTACCACTCGTCCTCGGAAAGACCATCTTGCTGGCAGCAGCGATTCTATCGGCGCCGCTGTGGGCCTGGCGGATCAGATGGAGTCGGCTGGTCGTGTTCGGCAACGCCCAGACGGCTTTCGGATACGCACCGTACACACACGTGTGGGCGGAGCTGCTGGAGTTCACGACACCGGGAGCCCTGCAACAAAGCGTCGTCGGACTACTCGAGGATGGCCGACGCCCCAGCAAGCTGGCGCGCCTCCTGTGGCTGCCCGTCGCGCTCGTTGCCGGCGCCTACGTATTGTTGCTTCGCACGCCACTGCAGTTGCTGTTGTCGGCCATTGGCAAGTTGCTCGTGGCACTAGGTATCGCGCTGGCTGTGGCGCTGAGCGCCGCTGCCGGTACGATTGTGGGCCTCCTGATCTTGCTCGCCTCTCCGTTCCTGCGGATCTTCGACGCCGTACTCAACATCGTACGCCGAGCCTATCCGCCTGTGCTTCGGGGGGCACTTGCTCAACCGGAGATCACCGCCGCTACGCTGCTCGCTCTGACCGCGGTGACTTTGTGGACGGTAACGCCTCGACTCGGCATGGAGCTCATTCCCGAGGTCCGACAACGGATCTTCGACGTTCAGGCCCGGCTGCCGGTTGGGACTCCCTTAGAGGCTACCGACGCCACTCTCCTACCCCTGGAGCAACGGATCCGCGCGGAATCGGGAGTCGAAGCGGTGGCGACGGCCATCGGCGTGGACCGCGACGAGTTCGATCCTGACCCTGAGGCCGGCGAGCATAGCGGCCGCTTCACGGTACGGCTGCAGCGCGGCGATGCTCCATTGCGGAGCGAAGACGACGTCATTGCCGCGGTGCGCGCCGCGCTCGCCGGCACGCCGAACGTGGTCACCAAGATCTCACGCCCGGCGATCTTCTCGACCAAGACCCCGATCGAGGTAGAGGTTCGGGCCAACGACCTGGAAACCCTCCGGGTGGTGTCGGAGGAAGTCGCTGTCCGACTTGCGGGGTTGGGTGGGCTTACCGACGTCAAGTCAACGCTGCAACGCGGCCATCCCGAGATCCAGATCCACTACGATCGAGAGCGCCTGTCACGCTACGGGCTCGACATATCCCAGGTGGCCGGGCTCGTCCGCAACAAAGTGCAGGGTGATGTCGCCAGCCGGTTCCGCCGCGGTGACCGGCGAGTTGATATTCGCGTGCGCGTCCGGCCTGAGGATCGGGCAACGATCGCCGACCTGCATCGCCTCGTGGTCAACCCTGGACAGCCCAACCCGATCCGGCTGGACTCCGTCGCCGATCTGCGCCTGGCGGAAGGGCCGAGCGAGGTGCGCCGGATCGATCAGCGGCGATCGGCGGTTATATCAGCCAACACCAGTATCGATTTGGCGTCAGCCACTACCGCCATCGAGGACGAGTTGCTCGAGCTTCGCCACCCGGGAGACTACTCGTTCGCGGTCACCGGCCAGCGCGAGGAGATGGAGCGCTCCACGCGCTCGTTGACGTTCGCCCTGTCGCTGGCGATCTTCCTCGTCTACGTGGTAATGGCGTCGCAGTTCGAGTCCCTGGTGCATCCGTTCGTGATCCTGTTTTCGATCCCGCTAGCCGGTGTCGGTGTAGTTCTCACACTTTGGTGGTTGCAGATCCCGCTGAGCGTCGTGGTCCTCCTCGGCTGCATCATGCTGGCCGGAATCGTGGTCAACAACGCGATCGTGCTCGTCGACTACATCAACCACCTGCGGCGCGAGGGGATCAACAAGCTCGACGCGATCGTGACGGCCGGGAGTGTGCGTCTGCGTCCCATCCTCATGACCACGTGTACGACGGTGATCGGACTATTGCCGATGGCGATAGGACTCGGCGACGGCGCCGAGATCCGGACGCCGATGGCCGTGACCGTGATCGCCGGCCTACTCACCTCGACCGTCTTGACGCTTGTCGTCGTGCCTGTCGTGTACGCCGTACTCGACCGCCGCCCTTGAACTCCCTATCGAGTCACTCATGAAGAACTCACGAGCCTCGTTGCTCCCGCGCCTGTCGGTTCGCCGTCCGGTCACCATGCTGATGATCTACACGGCGATGCTGGTACTGGGGATGATCTCCTACAGTCGGCTGCCCATTGATCTGATGCCGTCAGGATTCTCCCCCGCGTTCCTCGGCGTGTGGATCCCCTACGCCAACAGCACACCTGCCGAGGTCGAGCAGACAATTGCTCGCCCGGTCGAGGGCATGCTCGGCACGATCTCCGGTGTGCGCTCGATCAGCAGCAACAGCACCGCCGACGGTTGTTGGGTGTTCCTGCGCTTCTATCAGAGCACCGAGATGGATACCGCCTACGCCGACGTGCGCGACCGCATGGATCGGGTGATGGCGGAGCTTCCCGACGACATTGAGAGAACCTTCGTGCGCAAGTTCGCCAGCGACGCGCAACCGATCTTGTGGGCAGGGTTGGAGATCAAGCGGCAGATCGAGGATCCCTACACCCTGATCGACGAGACGCTGTCGCGCGAGTTGCTGCGCATCGACGGCGTGGCCAATGTCGAGACGTTCGGCGTACCGCAGCGCGCCATCCACGTCATGCTCGACCAGGAGCGCGTCAAGGCACACCGAGTCGATCTGGCCGTGCTCGCCACGCAACTTCAGAGCGACAACTTCAGCTTGTCTTCGGGCTGGGTCATCGAGGGTGCGCGCAAGATGTACGTGCGATCGATGGGCCGCTATCAGAACGCAGACGAAGTCGCGGCAATCCGGGTCAACGCCCGGGGCGTCACGCTCGGTGACATCGCGACCGTCAGCTACGAGGAACCGGAGCGCCGGTCGATCTCGCGCATCGGCGGCCGGCGCGGCGCGATGATCTCGGTGGTCAAGGAGTCCACCGCCAACACCGCCGCCGTCGGCGCTGCGGTAATTCGGCGCGTCGACGAGATCTTCGCCACCAATCCGGCCCTCGCGGGCATCGAGTTTCGCCCGCTGTTCAATCAGGCCGAACTGATCGGCGAATCCATCTCGCAGCTGCAGGATTCGATGCTATGGGGCGCCGGGTTCGCGGTGTTCGTACTGTTCTTCTTCCTACGCCGAATCCGGATGACGCTCGCAGTGGCACTGGCGATGCCGGTGTCACTACTGGTCGCCGTGATCGCCCTCTATTTCGTCGGCTGGTCACTCAACGTCGTCACCATGATGGGCATCATGATTTGCGTCGGCCTCGTGGTCGACAACGCGATCGTGGTGATCGAGAACATCTATCGTTGTTCCCAGCAAGGCGACCCGCCCCGCGAGGCGGCCGAACGTGGCGCCTCACAAGTGGTGCTGGCAATCACCATCGCTACGCTGACCACCGTGGTCGTGATCGTGCCGTTGGTCATCATGAACGACGACGTCGGGTTCTCGTTCTATATGCTGCGGCTCGGGACACCCATGGTTGTCGGCGTGCTGGCCTCACTGGTGGTCGGGCTCACGTTGATCCCGCTGCTGACCGTGCGCCTCCCCATGCGGTCCGTGCGCGAGCCACGCATCATCACCGCCACGACGAACGCTTATCGGAGAGCAGCCGCGTGGGTGCTCGATCATCGCCTCGACGCCAGCCTCGTCATGGTGGCGATCATCGCCAGCGTCGCGCTGCCGGCCTCAGGCGTCTCGTTCACCGACCAGTCCGAGGGCAACATCGGAAACATCCGGGTGCAGCTGGAGCTGCCGCGCAACATAGATCTCGAACAGGCCGAGTCGCTGGTGGCGTTGATGGAGGAATCTGTCTACGTCCACGAGGACGCCTGGCGGATCCGGACCGTGACATCGCGCTTGAACCCGGGTGGCAACGGCAGTCTCGAGATCTTCTTGAGGCCATCGGAGAGACTGTCGTGGTGGCGATACGCAGCCCGACGCTTCGGTGCCCGTTATGTCGGAACCGACCCTGGCCCGCCGGGGCGGGAGGAGATTCTCACGCAGCTTCCAGACGTCCTGCCGGTGCTACCGGGCGTCGAGTACGAGCTTGCCGAAGCCGGCGAGCAGGAATCGAGCGACCGCCTCATCAGGCTGGTGCTGTACGGCGACGACACCGACCGGTTGGTGACCATGGCGGCGCGCGTCGCCGATCAGCTGCGCGGACGGCCGGGTGTGCTGACGGTTACCTCTGCCCTCGAGCGCGGGCAGGACGAGCTGCAGGTCCGCATTGACCGCAAGCTCGCCGAGCAGGCGGGGGTAACTCCACAGACGGCAGCTCGCCTGATCAACTTCTCGCTGCGCGGAGTCGAGCTTCCGGAGCTGCGGGTCGGTGAGCGAGAGATCGACGTCCGCTTCCAGCTTGCGGAGGAGGACCGCGAGACCTTGCAACAGCTGCGTGACCTGCGTCTCACCGCCCCCAGCGGCGCCGAGGTGCCGCTCGGCGCAGTGGCGAAGTTCTCGGTAACCCGCAGCCCAGGGGTGATCAACCGACGCGACGGCAAGACTGCAATCACGATTCGAGTGATCACCAGCGAGGACGATATCGATCGGGTATATGACTCGATCGACTCGGCCATGGCTACCGTACCGCTACCGACGGGGGTGAGCTGGGACAAGGGCGACCGCTTCGCGCGCCTGCAGGAGAGCAATCAGGCCCAGCTGATGGGCCTGGTATTGGTCGTCGCGCTCGTGTTCATCCTCATGGCGGTGCTGTTCGAGTCGCTGCTACTGCCGTTCTCGGTAATCCTGACGCTTCCGTTCGCGCTCGTTGGACTCTTCTGGGCGTTGTATCTGACCGGCACCTCCAACAACACGTTCACCGGCATCGGCATGCTCGTGCTGATCGGCATCGTGGTGAACAACGCCATCGTCCTGGTCGACCTTGCCAACCGACTTCGCGCCGAGGGCATGAGTCGGCGCGATGCGCTCGTCGCGGCCGTCGAGCAACGTCTACGCCCGATCGCGATGACGGCGATGACGACGATCTTCGGCTTGCTACCGATGTCGATCGGAAACGTAGACATGATCGGTATCTCGTACGCCGGAATGGGACGCGGAATGGCCGGAGGCCTGCTGCTGCACTCGATCGTAACGCCGCTGGCGGTTCCCTTGCTGTACACGCTGCTGGACGATCTGCGCGCCGTCGCTGACCTGACCCCGCGGTTAGTACCATGTCTTATCTCAGTAACTCGGTGCTGACAAGAGGTTGTTGAGGCCGGCGAAGCGGAGCGCAGCCGGCTTCAACAACGTCGCTTCGGGTGCGGGCGGCCGATAGCTCAGCGAGCTGTGCGGTCGCATGCGGTTGTAGTGCTGACGCCATCTCTCGATCAGAACCTTTGCCTCCTTGAGCGTGTAGAAGATCTCTCCATCCAGCAGCTCGTCGCGTAGCTTGCCGTTGAAGCTCTCCACGTAACCGTTCTCCCACGGCGAGCCCGGCTCGATGAACAGCGTCCCCACGCCCAACCGGCCCAGCCAGTCGCGAACCGCCTCGGCGGTGAACTCTGGTCCGTTATCCGACCGGATGTGCTCAGGTATGCCCCGGTGTACGAACAACCTCCCGAGCTGCTCCAGCACGTCCTCAGAGTTGAGCTTCCGTGCTACATGGATCGCCAGGCTTTCTCGTGTGTACTCATCGACGATCGTCAGCAGCCTCATAGCCCGACCGTCGTGCGTCCGGTGGTGCAGGAAGTCATACGCCCAGACATGATCCCGGTGCTGTGGGCGCAGCCGGATGCAGGAGCCATCGCTCAGCCACAGCCGTGCTCGTTTGGGCTGTTTTCTCGGTACTTTCAGCCCTTCGCGCCGCCAGATACGCTGCACTCGTTTGTGGTTCACGGACCAGCCCTCCATGCGCAGCAACGCTGTCACCCTCCGATATCCGTAGCGCCCGTACTGTCGGGCTAAATCCACGATCCGCTCCGTCAAAATCTGCTCCTGTTGCGGCTCTCTTGGCACGTACCGGTGTGTCGTGCGTGGTTGTTTCAGTACCCGACACGCCCGCCTCTCCGAGACGCCCAGCCGCCCCCGTACATGTGCCACCGCCTCTCGCCGCCGAGCTGGGCTCAGAAGTTTCCCTCCGCCACTTCCTTCAGGATCGACAGGTCGAGTTCCTTTTCCGCCACCAGCCTCTTGAGCCGGGCATTCTCCTTCTCCAGTTGCTTGAGCTTTCTGGCCTGGTTGAGCTTCAGTCCGCCGTACTCTCGCCGCCACCGGTAGTAGGTGTGCTCGGTGATTGCTAGCTTGCGGCAGGCATCCTTGACCGTCGCCCCTCGAGCCAGCTCCACCTCAGCCTCCCGGAGCTTGCGTACGATCTGCTCGGCGCTGTGCCTCTTACTCGGCATTCTGACCTCCCGTTCTTGACCCAGATCGTGAGATTACATCCGGATCCGTTTTCGGGGGTCAGGTCATCGCCACGCGGGCCGTCGGCACTATGTTCAGCGCACCAACCCTTCCCTCGGAGACCAGCGCCGGGCACTAGTGGCCTACGCTTTGTGGCGCTCGCAGCGCGAGCGAAACCGGTTACGCCAGCGACATCCTCGCCAGCAGCGCCTGCCGCGCGTGGCGACGGGCGCTCGGAGCACACGTGACGCTGATATGCCCGTGCGGGAACCACTGCACGGGCACCCCCCAGCGGCGTTGTAGATCGACCAACGACGCGGGGGCGACGACGTTATCGAACCGCGCCCCGATCAACGCCACGGCAGCGGCCGGCAAGTGCAGCCTGCGGCGGCCGGGCGCGTAGCGGCCGAAGGCGTCGTTGGTGAGGTCGCGGTCGAGACCGCCGGCGGCGAGCGCCGTGCGGATCGGAGCGGTCAGCGGTGACTCCCACATCGTGTTGTGCGGATCCACCACGGGTGTCCAAAGCACCGCCGCATCGATCGCCGTGGCGGTCGTCAGGGCAAGAGCCGCGACCCAGCCTCCGAGGCTGACACCCCAGACCCCGACTGGGCCATTCCGACCGTGCAGCCAGGCGGCGAGGGCACGCGTTTCAGCAACCGCTCGGCACACGGCCTCGCCGGTACCTGCGAGGTCAGCCGACAAGCAGCGCTCGCCCGATATAGCCCCAGGCGGGGTGCGCTCACAGTGTGCCGGCAGGCGTGGTACCCAGATCTCGATCCCGGCCCGGCGAAGCGGCGTGGCGAGGCCGGCCGTGAACGCAATTTGTGGCCGTGTTGCCAGCCAACCATGCAGCAGAATCAGCGCTCCGCGCGGCGTGCCATGCGCCGGCAGGCGGGTCGCGAGCCACTCGTCAGCCTGACCATCGGCGCGCCATTGCTCGACTCCCTTCCGGCCGCCTGTATGTCGCGGCCGCATCTGGAGCGGCGGGCCGGCAAGCGGATCGACCGGTAAACCTTGCAGGTAGGCGTCCAGGGACTGGCGAGAGATCGCCGGCTGTCGGCCTCGAATTCGTCTTGCGACGACGAGCGCGTTGGCTCCGTCAAGCAACTTTGCAATGGGATAGGACACGCGCGCTGGCGCTCGAGATGACGGTGGGCGAGTGACTACTGTTCGCAAGCCTAGCAGGGTGGGCAGCGCGACCTGCAAGTCGGTCAACTATTGACAGAGCTTTGACACAGAAAGCGGGTCGCCAGTGGAAACTTTCGATCGTTGCCGCGCGTCTAATGAGATGAAAGCGGTCAAGAGCGCGCTGGCCCTGTCCCGTTGATGGACGTAAAGGGGAGCGGCCTGGGGCTGTGGCCGGCGCGCTGTTGGCCGCTTTTGTTGTTGCTGCACGGCCGGTGGGACCGGCGCCGCCTGGCATGGGGATTGCGAGCTCTACGGGCAGGGTCATGAGCCCCCGACGGAAGAGCTCAGTGTGCGCAAACGAAAGGTCCGAATATGCATGAAACGCGACGTAAGAACCGTTCCAAGGGTCAGCTGGATGCTCTGTTCGAAGCGGAGCGGCGTCTGATGGCAATTGACCAGAAAGACGTACACGCCTGCCGCCAGCTGTGGCGTACGGTGATCGAGCGAACCGTGGATGACATCCGGTTCCTGAAACGTCACCGCGGTAAGGGAAAGCTCAAGAAACACGAGGAAGAGCGTCTGCGCCGGATACGCGAGAACCCGCCTCAGGAGTTCATTCACGGCGACTGGTTTGACCAGATTTGTGACTATCTGCAGGTCGACCCAATGCGACTGCGTCGCGCGATCGTGGACTCGGAGATACGCGCAGCCTGACAATCGGGTCGTTCACCAGCTTTCCTGGGACCGGGGGAGCGCCACGGCGGCGCTCCCCCGTTTGCGTTTCCCTGCGCGTTGGCTTGTAATTGCCACCCTCACGGGGGACCGCACGACCTGACGTCGGAGTGTCCGCGCGCCGTCGCTGACCGTCTGCGGTCGTTTGGGGGCCGACAATCGTGGCCGGGCGAGCGCACGAATACTCTACGCTGGACCCCGTTCGTAAGTTGGAGCACAGATTCTCGCTGTGAAAGTGGCATTCATCGGCACCCACGGTGTGGGCAAGACCACGTTGGCCTACGGGCTCGCAATGCGCCTGAAGGAGTTGGGAGCCAACGTCGGCTTCCTGGAGGAGGTGGCGCGGCGCTGCCCCCTGCCAATCAACGAGGAAACCAGCCTGGAGGCCCAAACCTGGATTCTGATGGAGACCATTCGGCGCGAGATCGAGCTCGACAATCTGTACACGGAGATCGTCTGCGATCGCTCGGTAATCGACAACTACTGCTATCTGGAGTTCGGGCTGCGGCGGCAGCCAGCGCTGTTCGACCTGGCATGTTATTGGGCCGCCACCTACGACCTGCTCTTCAAGGTACCGATCCGTCCGGAGCTCCTCCAGAGTGACGGCACACGATCGACCGACCTGGCGTTTCAGAGCGCCATCGACGAGACGCTCGATACCCTCCTGGAGGAGGGGGGCGTGCAGTACGCGCGCTTCACCACGCTCGACGATGCGGTCGAACAGGCGCGCCTCGCCTCCGGACGGCTCCCGATCGCCTAGCAGGCCGTGGTGGAAGTGTGGCGGGACTGGTTGCGACGAGTTGGGGCCAGATGCAAGGCGGCATGGCGGAGGCGATGCCCTAGCCATCGTCGAGGAGGGCCAACGCCGCAGATGGCCCCACATCGTCGCAACCCTTTGGGCGACAAGGGGTTGCGCGCGTATGCTGCGTCGTTCGTCGTCAACGATGGGGTAACCATCGCCTCCTCCTCTCTCCTTGCCTCCACCTCGCAAGACCCTGTCGCCAGGCCCGCCACACTTCCACCACGGCCTGCTAGTGGCCTGTAACAGTTGAATCGCTAGCTTGTCTGCTCCGCCCGGGGGCGAAAGACAGCGTTGAAGAGCACTTTGAACGTCTGGTGCGACTGCGCCCGATACTCCGGCGAGAAACCGACCATCACCAGCCGACCTTCGCCGTACGGGACCTCGAGAAGAGCAGCACGGCCGGCAAGCTCCGATTCGCCCTGGATCCAACCGCTCATCAGCAGCGCCGTGTCGGGATAACTGGCGACGACACGCGCGGTTGCCGGCGCGCGCCAGAAGGGACTGTTCCAGAAGAATACGGATGTCTCCGACCGGAGCCCGTAAGCCAACCAATGGCGCGTGTCTACATCGACCCGCAAGATCGATCCCGGAATGTTGAAGGTGGTGCGCGGCAATGCCCGGTGCAGGCTTCGCGGCGCGTCGAGATGGCGCGCCGCGAACTCGGTCGATCCTCCCCAAGTCAGCACGGTGCCGCCAGCCGCGAGGTAAGCACGCAGGGCGGCGACGCCTTCGGAGCCGATACCACCGGCGATGTTCGGAGGGCTCGGAGGCCGGCGCCGGCCGGCACGTTCCTCGGCGATTCCCGGGAGTCCGGCGACGATGCTGTCGGCGCTTCCCGGTGGGACGATCACGAGTCCGTACGGATCGAGATCGCCACGGCGAACGTCGGCGTCCCGCAGCGTATCGAACGGTATTGCGTGTTGCTCGAACACGAAGCGCGCCCATCCCTCCGGGATACTGGGCACATAGCTCTGGTAAATGCCGACTCGGGGCGGCGCGATCCAGCCGGAGGCTACGGTCGGAATCTCGCTGACCCCCCAGCCCACGACGCGGTGCTCCTCAACCAGCGCCGCCAGTTGCTGCAGCGCCGCAATCGCCGCCGCTCCTCGGGGTAGCGTGTAGATCCAGCTGCCCGCCGGCCACGGCTTACCTGCCGCCTCGAATGGCTCCGTCGAGCGACGCAGGCCGCCACCGGCTAGCTGGACGGCGACGCTGAACGTGTTGTTGACGCGTGGATCGAGCAGGTAGGCCACCGCGTTGCCCAGCGGATCCACTAGTTCGCCCGTCGGCTGTATCGGTGCGGTGATGGGCGCCAGATCAGCCTCGAACGCCTCCGCCACAACTTCCACATCAACGTTCATCAACAGCGGCAAGGTGTGCGCCGTGACATCGTACGGTGGATCGAGCGGACCGCCTTCGTACAGGAGCATCCGAGGATAGACCTGACGCTCGAGAACGCTCTTGGCGAAGCGACCCGCGGGCTGGGCGAAGCGCACCACCACGGAGCCCGCGTCGAAGTCACGCCCGGCGGCAGTGAACGGTCCTCGCGCAACCTCGAGCTCGACGTCGGAGATCAGCAGCACCTCCTGGAGCCTCGCCGCCACCGGTGGGTCGGGCTGCATAGCTGGTATGACGAACGCGTACGGGGATCCGCTGGGCGGCGACACCGAGCGTCGCTGCGTCTGCAACATGCCACGCAACAGATGTTGTCTCAGATCGGCGGCGGCGCGAAGGGCCGCCATGGCACCGGCGTAGTGGTAGTCGACGACGTCGCGGAAACGCCACGCTCCGCCCGGCCACGGATCGGGGAAATACCAGTGCCGCTCACGGTAGGCGCTCGCCAGTTGATCCGGCGAGACCTCCAGGTCGTCCGCGTAGTCGGCGCTCGCCACCTCAGTGAGCAGCCGAACGCCACCGTGCGTGTGGGGGTAAGCCCGCGCCGGCGTCCAGGCATCGTATCTCTGCTTCCATTCGACCCCGGAATAGCCGCGGGCGGTGAGGTACTGCCCCATGAACGTGCCAATCATGTTGTTGGATGCGATCAGGGTGGCGTCGACGTTCGGCTCCCATGGATCCTCGAACGGCGGCACGAAGATCCGCGAGCGGTTCGACCCCTGCTGATGCTGATCGAGCACGAACTGCGGATGCAGCAGGTTGTGCAGGCGGACAGAGAGCCGAGTCTCGACCTGGGTGAACATGTACCAGTCGCGATTGTTGTCGTGCCCCACATAGCGTTGATACAAGAACGGCGGCGGCGAGTTCTGGTACGGCGTCCCACGCTGCGTGTCCAGCCAGGTAGTCACCATCTCCTGGCCATCGGGGTTGTGCACCGGCACGTGAGCGATGATCACGTTCTCGAGGATGTGTCGCGTCTCGGCATCGTCGGCCGCGGCAAGACGGTGCGCCAGCAGGAGGCCGCCCTGCGAGGCGCCGACTTCGGTCGAGTGGATCTGGCCGTTGACGATGACGACCGATCGTCCGTTTTCGAGGATTCGATCCGCTTCCGCGTCACTCAGCCCGCGTGGGTCGTAGAGCCTGGCGTTGTCCGCCAGCAGGTGGTCGATCTGCGCCAGGTTGCCCGGCGCAGAGATCAGCGAGTAGTAGAACGGCCGACCATCGGTCGTAGCTCCGAAGCGGTGTACCTGGACCCGATCGGAACGCTCGGCAAGAAGCTCGTAGTACTCGAGAATCTCGGAGTGTCGGATCAGCACTCCCGCGCCGCCGATCTGGCGCCCGAAGTAGTCGCTCGGGTGTGGGATGTCCTGTCCGATCGCTGGCGCTACCATTGAGGCGGCAAGGCCGATAATCAGGAGGGTCAGCAAGCAGGATCGTATTGAGCGCATCGAACCTCCATAGGAAACGCGGCCGGATCGGCTCTAGAGCCGCGGCAGTATCCCACGCGTGCGTTCTGGCGCCGGGATTCAGAGATCGTCTGACCGGAGACGAACGATGTCCGTGACACAGACCATGCGATGCCCGAGTTGCGGCTCCGAATACCGTACTGGCTTCGAAACCTGTGCCGATTGCGGTGTCGCCCTGGAGCACGCCGACGCAACGTCGCCGGCCGTCGAGCCGGTCGATACGCTCGACTGGTCGCCGCTTCGCACGCTGTCTTCGGAAAGCGAAGCCGTCCTGCTGCAGGGTTATCTGGAGAACGCCGGCGTGGCGTGCGCAATCGAGTCGCTGGTATTCCACGCCGAGCCGTTCACTTTCGGCCCGCTCGCCAAGGTTCGGGTATACGTGCCGACCGCCGACCATGAGCGCGCCGAACAGCTGCTACGCGCCTGCCACCTCGTCGCTGCTCCCGAGCCGGACTAGTTGGCCTGCTCGATATCCTCCTCGTCGTGGCTGCCGAGCCCGACTAGCTGTCGCCTTACTCGGTCCTCTCGATCATCGCGGCAGTGCCGAAGACGAGAATCTCCGCCGCCGACGCCATGATGTAGGAGGTCGAGAAGCCCACCCCGATGATCGCATTGGCATCTAGCTGCCTGGCCTCCTCGATCATTCGATCGAGCGCTTGCTCACGCGCCTCGGCCATCATCTTCGTGTAGTCGGAGATCTCACCGCCCACCATGCCGCGCAGGCCCGCCATGATGTCGCGGCCGACGTGGCGCGCGCGCACGGTGTTGCCGCGCACGAGACCAAGGGTCGCCACGACCGTTGCTCCGGGAACTGTTTCGATAGTGGTGAGGATCATCGCTCGACCCCTTTATAGCGTTCCGTTCGATACAGATAGGCGCGCTCACGCGCGATATTTACCAGCAGCAGCAGCATGCCACCAACGAAGCTACCCACGCCCAGCCGCACCACCAAGGACACCGAAGCGTCCAGCAGGACGTTCATCATCAGGTGCCAGAGGCCGAAACCGCTGAGCAGCGTCACGCCTAGCCAGAGCAGCGCCCAGCCCAGGCTTCGGGCGATGCGATCATAGATCCGCTCCCACGCCCGGGCGGTGTCTATCGGAGCTCCTTGTTCGATCATCGCTTCGGTTACCTCCCCTAGTCGTCGATAGGCTTGCTCCTCTCGCCGACAGCTCACGCACACGGCAAGGTGGTCTTCGAGCCTACGGCTCGCGTCGGCCTCGAGCTCGCCGTCGATGAAGCCCATCAACAGCACCCGAGCCTCATCGCATTCCCGTGGTGGCGGGCCTCCTGATTTCGACCTTCGAGTCATCTCACTCATCCTGTTGCTCCCTGCCGATCACCGATCTGTCTCGATCAGGCCCGGATCGAGCTCCTCGAGGCGCTCACGCAGCCGCTTTCGGGCGCGAAAAAGACGGGACATCACCGTGCCGCTCGGTATCCCCAACTGGACAGCTAGCTCGTCGTATGTGAAGCCTTCGACGTGCTTGAGAACGAGCAGAGCGCGATCGTCGGCTGAGATCGAACGGATCGCTCGCGCCACCAGATCCGCGGTTCGCGACGGCGCCCCGATCGCGCCAGGGGCGGCCCAGTGCCCGGGCCGCTGCCCGGCTGCCTCGCGCCGCGCCCGTGAGCGTGAGCGCGATCGCACGAAGACCTTCGCCCGGTTGATCAGGATGCCGCGCAACCAGGGATAGAACGGACGCCCGGGCTCATGCGTCGGCATCGCCCGAAAGGCGGCGACAAAGGCTTCCTGGGCAACATCCTCGGCCTCACCGGAGTCGCCGATCAACGCACCGGCCAGGCGCACTGCACGGCCGAAATAGGCGTCCACCAGCGGCCGGTAGGCCGAGGCCTGCCCGCGACGGCAGGCGTCGAGGCAATGCTGTTCGTACGTGGCTTCCATATGCCTTCTAGCGTTGCTGGCCGTTCGTGTAGAACACAGCCCTGCCCCTAGTTTGCCGCCGACGACCAACGTCTTCCGAGATGATCCGCGATCCGTCGAAAGTCGCATCGGCGCCGTCCTCTGGGAGCAGGGATGCGTCAGAGCGTCGATTCATGGACACCGTACGCCCACTGAGGACCCGACGCTCATAGCGAGGAAACTGACCGCTAGCTATTAGTCACTATTAGATACTTTTACACTGTTAACCACTTCCAAACAGACATCCGAAGCGCTATGCTGTCCTTCAGTCACCATCAAGGAGGGGACAGGAGTCGCAAGCATGAGTCCGAAACTATGGGGAGGCGAAGAGCGCCGCGCCTTCCCACGCCACGAGGCGACGCTCAACGTCCATATCCAGGTGGAGGTGTACGGGTTCGACGCCGACGCCCGCCCGTTCTTTTGCCGTGGGACGACGACCAACATCAGCCGGAGCGGTCTCCTCGGAAGGGTCAACGCGCCGGTCAACGTAGGCGCGATTTGCAAGCTGTTCTTCCATGACCCGAGCGTGGAGCTGCATCCGCACAACGTCTGCGGGCGCGTAACTCGCTGCGCTGAGCGCGACGGCGCGTTCGATGTGTCGCTAGAATTCGACGAGACGCTGAGCAAGCTGCGTGCCGCGGATATGGTGGCGGTCGTGACGGTCGCCTGACCAGCCAAGCGGCCCGGAAGCGGATGTCTGACCTCCCTGACCTCGGCGACCTCGATCCGGAGGAGTTTCGTCGACGCGGCCACCAGGTAATCGACTGGATCTGCGACTACCTCACCAATACGCGCGACTATCCAGTGTTGTCCAAGGCTCGGCCGGGCCAGATCCTCGCACAGCTGCCCGCCACCGGGCCTGAAGAACCGGTCTCGTGGGACGAGACGCTGGCGGCGATCGACGACGTGCTGGTTCCCGGCATGACGCACTGGAATCACCCGGGATTCTTCGCCTATTTCGCCAACACGGGCTCCGCGCCAGGAATTCTAGGAGCAGCGCTGGCGACGGCGCTGAACCCCAACGGCATGCTCTGGCGTACTTCGCCGGCGGTAACCGAGCTCGAGCAGCGCGTGCTGGAGTGGGTGCGAGACTGGCTCGGCTTGCCGGCCGAGTGCTTCGGCATCATCTATGACACCGCGTCAACCTCCAGCCTGTGCGCGCTCGCCGCAGCACGGCAGGCTGCCGATGGATATTGCCGCGAGCGGGGCGTCGCTGCGCTCGACGGCAGGTTGCGGTTGTATCGATCGGAACAGGCGCATTCCTCGATCGACAAGGCGGCGCTGGTGCTCGGTCTGGGCCTCGATTCGGTTCGCGCCGTGCCGACACGTGACGACTACTCGATGGACCCTGCCGCCCTCGCGGAGACGATCGAAGCCGACAGAAACGCCGGGCTACTGCCCTTCTGTGTCGTCGCTACTGCCGGAACCACATCGTCCACTAGCATCGACCCTCTCGCCGACATCGCCAGCGTGTGCGAGCGCCACCGACTCTGGATGCACGTCGATGCCGCCTACGGTGGCGCAGCAGCGATGGTGCCAGAGACGCGCTCGCTCTTCGCCGGCTGGGAACGCGCCCAATCGGTGGTGGTGAACCCGCACAAGTGGCTCTACACACCGATGTCGTGCAGTCTGCTCTACACCACTCGTCCGGACACGCTTCGCGAGGCGTTCAGCCTAGTCCCGGAGTATCTCCGCAGTGATGTCGGCGAACCACCCCGGGGCGCTTCCGACAACGCCGACACCGCACCGCCCGATCTCATGAACTTTGGCATCCAGCTCGGCCGACCGTTCCGAGCGCTGAAACTCTGGATGGTCCTCAATGCGTACGGTCGACGCGGCATCGTCGATCGTTTGCGCGCCCAGCTGGCGATGGCAGCCGACCTTGCCCGCCGCATCGACGAGCACCCGGACTTCGAAAGGCTCGCCGCCACGCCGCTGGGTACCGTCTGCTTCCGCTGCCGGCCGGGCGCGGGCAGCTCGCCCAGCGACGGGACCACGCTTCCGGAGATCGACCACGATCCTCATGCCGAGCTCAACGAGCAACTGATGACCAGGGTGAACGACGGCGGCGCGATGTTCATCTCCCACACCCGACTGCGCGGCCGACTCGTGCTGCGCATGTCGATCGGCAATCTTCGCACCACGCGCGACGACCTCGACTTGGCCTGGAAGACACTCCAGCGGGCGGCTACTGAGCTGCTTTCAGCCTGAGGCGCCTCGACCTCGGACTCGGCACCACCGGGTCAGGTGTGCGTCTGGTCGCCATCTGCGACGGTATCGGCTGCCTTTCCGGCTCGTTCTTCGGCCGCCAGCTTTCGTGCCTCCACCAGGAGCTCATGCACCTGACTCGACTGCTCGCGAAGCGAGCGCCGCTGCAAGATGGCCAGGAGCACGGTGAGTCCCATGAACACGATCGCCACGAGCAGGAAGACGAGCGCCAAGGGGTTCCGTTCCATCGGTCTCTGACTCAGGACACCAGATCGACGCCGTCGCCCTGCAGGACGGCGCGAATATCGGGGAGCACCTCCTGCAGGATCTCGCGCGTCACGACCAACGGTGGTGCGAAGCGGATCACCTGCTCGTGTGTCTCTTTGGCGAGGATGCCACGTCGGGCGAGTTCTTTGCAGAACGGCCGCGCCGGACCCGAGGCGTCGCGCACGACAACACCAACCATGAGACCACGGCCACGGACCTGCTCGACGTGCGGCGTATCAACCGCACGCAGCTCGTCCATGAACCACTGCCCCAGGTCGTTGGCGTTCTCCACCAGTCTCTCTTCCACCAGCACCGCCAGTGCCTCGCGAGCGACCGCCGCGGCGAGCGGGTTGCCGCCGAAAGTGGACCCATGATCACCGGGCTGGAATACACCCATCACCGCACTATCAGCCAGCACCGCGGACACCGGGTACACACCACCGCCCAGAGCCTTGCCGAGGATCAGGACGTCGGGCCTGACGTCCTCCCATTGGGTCGCCAGCAGCCTGCCGGTGCGGCCGAGCCCGGTCTGCACCTCGTCGGCGATCATCAGAGCTCCGTGTTCCCCACAAAGCTCCGACATCGAGGTCAGGAAGCCGTCGGGCGGCACCACAACACCGGCCTCGCCTTGAATCGGCTCTGCCAGCACGCCGACCGTGTTGGGCCCGAACGCCGACGACAACGCGTCGATATCTCCGAACGGCACGATCTTGAAGCCGGGGGCGAACGGGCCGAACCCGTCGCGGGCCTGCGGATCCGTCGAGAAGCCGACGATCGCCGTCGTGCGGCCATGGAAGTTGCCGGACATGACGATAATCTCGGCCGCGTCCGGGGCTACACCGCGAACCTCGTAGCCCCACTTACGCGCCGTCTTGATCGCCGTCTCGACCGCCTCGGCGCCGGTGTTCATGGGTAGCGCTCGCTCGTAGCCCATGAGCTCGCAAAGCTGGCGCAGGAACGGGCCCATCTGGTCGTTGTGGAAGGCGCGCGAGGTCAACGTCAGGACCGCAGCCTGGCGTCTTAGCGCGTCGACGATGCGAGGGTGACAGTGACCCTGATTCACCGCCGAATACGCCGCCAGGCAGTCAAGGTAGCGATTGCCGTCAATATCCCAGACCCAGCAACCCTCACCGCGCGTCAGCACTACGTCGAGGGGGTGGTAGTTGTGCGCCCCCCAATTGTCGGCGAGATCGATATAACGTTGTGAGTCTGCGACGGCGGCTACGGATTCTACGGACATGTCTTTCTCGATCTCCAAGATAGAGCGCGAGCAGGCGGGTCGTCCCGAAGTGGCACACCGTCGGTCAGCTCGCTCGACACGGAAGTGGCAGGTCGGACCTGCTGTAAAAGCGCCGGCGAGATATTATAGTTCTCTTCCACAATAAAGCTCTTCACGCCTATTCGGCCGAGCGGTGGTCAGGGAATCCGCGCACGATGCGCTCCGCCCTCGCCAGCGAAGGCGATCGCCAGATTGCCGCTCGCCCCCCAAGGAGACTCACCGATGGCACGTCGCACGCGACTTGCAATGATGCTGGCTCTGGTGCTGGCGCTACCGTTTGCCGCCGCGTGCGGCGCCGCAGAGGAACCCGTCGCCGAGACGCCAGAGGCGCCTGCCGAGGAGGCAGCGCCGGCCCCGGTCGAAGAACCGAT
Source organism: Acidobacteriota bacterium (assembly GCA_965248695.1). Lineage (GTDB taxonomy): Bacteria > Acidobacteriota > UBA890 > UBA890 > WLXD01 > DASCOT01. The sequence continues at coordinate 657,913 of CBDFKD010000002.1, forward strand.
GGAAGAGCCTGAGCCCCAAGAACCCGCCGAGCCGGAACTCGTCGGCAACATCGTTCTTTCGGGCGACAACTTCGAATGGGGCGATTTCGGCGCCGGGCAGCCGGCTCCGTATACCTGGACCGTCCGGATCAACAACGATACGACGGCAACGCTGTCGATCCGTGTCAGCTTCCAGTTCCTGGACGACGACGACCAGGTCATCAAGACTGAGCGGACGACGATCCGTCTGGACGCGGCCACCAGCCGCACCATCCGCGAAGCCGGCACGATGCCGTACGACGACGCGCTGAAGGTGATCGGTTTCCTGGCCGACTACACGTACGACATCGTCACGCCCTAGTGGCCGTGTCACAGACAACGTCGTCGAAGGCCCTCAGCAACCGATCGGTTTCCTGAGGTTCGATCGATCGTCCCATGTGGCCGATGCGGAAGATCTTGCCGGCGAGCTCATCGATCCCGCCTGAGATGTAAATTCCGTAGCGATGCCGCAGCGTCTCGATCATCTCGGCCACCGGTATGTCCTCACGCGCCAGCACGGCTGTGGTGATCGGTGAGGCGTAGCTATCGGCGCACAGCATCGAGAACCCCAGGTCGCGTAGCCCTTGGCGCACACGCTCGGCCGCCTCGCGCGTCCGCCTGATGCGTACCGACAAGCCTTCTTCGAGGATCAACCCGAGGCTGACATTGAGCGCCGACATGAGGCCCGTCGGCATGGTGGTGGGAAACGGATGCCAGTGGCCCCATTTGTCCTCAAGTCGACGATAGGTCCGCAGGTCGAACAGCCAGGCTCGCGGCGGCCCGCTGGCCTCGATCGCCTCCCAGGCCTGTGGGCTTATCGATATCGGCGCCAAGCCCGGCTGCGCTGCCAGACCCTTGTTGGAGACGCTGGCACATAGGTCGACACCCCAGTCATCGATCGGCAGCTCCGTTCCACCGAGCGATGAGATGGCATCGATGATCGAGATCACTCCTGCTTCGCGACCCGCGGTCGCAATCGGCTCGACCGGGTTGAGCACGCCGGTCGAGGTCTCGTGATGCACCCAGACGACGGCTCTTGGTCGCGGCTCCTCGGCGAAACACCGCACTACTGCGGTTGCGTCGATGGGCTCACCGAGAGGGAACTCCATCACCCTGACGTCGGCACCATGTGCGCGGCATATCTGCGCCAACCGATCACCGAATATCCCGTTCGTGGGCACGAGCACCGGCGATCCCGGCACCAGCACCGACGTGATCGCCGCCTCGAGCGCGGCGGTGCCGGGTCCGGCCACGAGATAGAGGTCGTTCGACGTGCGGAAGACCCGCTTCATCTGCCGCCGACAGCGATTGAACTCGGCGACAAACTCGGCCCCGTAGTGGGGGCGGATCGGGGCGGCGGCCGCGGCAAGCACATCCGGGTGAGCCGCTGCTGGGCCCGGAATGAAAAGATGAACGTCGTCGCCGTCTGACACAGGCCCCTCCTCGGCTAAGCATAGCAAGCCGTTGTCGGGCCTGTTTCGGACCGCGGTGAACTGTCCGATCATGGGACGCCCCCTTCCCACAAGCGAACAAGAGCAGCGCCTTGCGCGCCGCGCCGCCAGCTGGCAAATTATTGATAATATGTAGGTTACATGCTCTCGGTGAGGCTCTGGACCGCTTGGCACGTGGCTTGCGATACTGATCCCTAGGTTCCCTGGAAGGCATCCGAAGAGTCAATGGTCGATATCAAGAGAGACCCCCCGAAGAAGACGAAGCAGTACGTGACGTGGGCCCTCGGCGCGATCGTGCTCGGCGCGGTTACCTGGTATGTGTCGACGCTCGAAGCGGCTCCACCGACCGTCGAGTCAGCGACGATCTGGACCGGCACGGTGGACCGTGGGGAGCTCCTGCGCCAGGTACGTGGACCGGGGACGCTGGTGCCCGAAGACGTGCTGTTCGTGAGCGCCAGGACTGCCGGGCGCGTCGAGCAGATCCTGATCGATCCCGGGGCCGTGGTAACTCCGGACACAGTGATCATGCTGCTGTCGAACCCCGACCTTCAATTGACGGTGCAGAACGCTGAATGGGAGTGGCGGCGCGCCGAGGCGACCTTCACGACCACCCGCGTGCAGCTCGAGCAACAACGACTGCAGCAGGAATCTCTGGTCGCCCAGGTACAAGCCACCTATCACCAGGCAAGCCTGAGCGCCGACCGTGACCGGCAGCTCTTCGACGAGCAGCTTGCCTCCGAGATCCAGATGATGCTGTCGGATACCCAGGCGACGGAGCTCGAGAATCGACTCCGGATCGAAAGGTTGAGGCTCGACAACCTTCAGGAGTCGAATGACGCGCAGCTGGCCTCGCAGCGCGCCCAGGTCGACCAGCGGCGAGCCGAGTACGACCTCCGGATTCGCGATCTCGATTCGCTCAAGGTCCGGCCTACGATCAGCGGCGTGTTGCAGGAAGTGCCGGTTGAAGAGGGTCAGCAGGCAACCCCGGGCGTCGTGCTCGCCCGTGTCGCCGATCCGAAGCGTCTAAAGGCGGAGTTGCGGATCGCGCAGACACAAGCCGGTGAAGTAGTCATCGGCCAGCGTGCCATCATCGATACCCGTAACGGCGTCGTTCCTGGACGCGTGACCCGGATCGACCCGTCGGTCGTTCAGGGAACGGTCACCGTTGACGTCGAACTACTAACCGATGAGCTGCCGCCGGGCGCCCGCCCCGACCTGAGCGTCGATGGCCGTATCGAGATTCAGAAGCTAAACGATGTGCTCTACGTCGATCGTCCGGCATTCGGTCAGGCCAATCAAGCGGTCGGACTGTTCAAGATCATCAGCGACGGCGGCGAGGCAATTCGTACGACGGTGCGCTTCGGCCCCAGCTCGGTCGACAAGATCGTCGTCGTCGAGGGCCTCAACGTCGGCGAGGAAATCATCCTGTCGAACATGTCGCGCTATGACGCGTCGGACAAGGTCCGCATTCGCTAGCCATTTACCAATGAGAACCGCCCAAGGAGCATGAAATGAGCGACCCGCTGATCAAGATGGACGAGATCCAGAAGGTCTTCGTCACCGAGGAAGTCGAGACGCACGCACTGTCGGAGGTCTCGTTCGGTATCGATCCTGGCGAGTTCGTATCGATCTCCGGACCGTCCGGGTCGGGCAAGACGACGCTGCTGTCGATCCTGGGGCTGTTGGACACTCCAACCGGGGGCAACTACCTGCTCAACGCCAACGATGTGTCCAACCTCACCGCTTCCGAGCGCGCCCGGGTTCGAAACCGCGAGATCGGCTTCATCTTCCAGAGCTTCAACCTCATCGGCGACCTGAACGTGTACGAGAACGTCGAGCTGCCGCTGACGTATCGCGGCATGTCCTCGTCGGATCGTCGCGAGCGCGTCAACGCCTCCCTGGACCGGGTCGGCATGACACATCGTGCCAAGCACATGCCCAGCCAGCTTTCCGGTGGTCAGCAGCAGCGTGTCGCGGTGGCTCGAGCCGTCGTCGGTGACCCCTCCATCCTGCTGGCCGATGAGCCCACGGGTAACCTCGACTCGGGCAACGCCTCCGCCGTCATGGACCTCATGTCGGAGCTGCACCAGGGTGGCGCCACCATCTGCATGGTCACTCACGACCCGCGCTGGGCCGAGCACGCACAGCGCACCATCCACCTGTTCGACGGCATGGTCGTCGACGAGCAGGTCGCCGTCGTCTGAGCTCCACCCAGGCTCTGTATCTCTTCTGGACTGGCGTCGATACCATGGCTAGCAGTGTGCCCAAATCCTCCCGCGACGCGAATGTGCCGGTGCCGCCGGCGGCCCTTGCGGCGCGAACTCGCCCGCTCGACAGCCCCATGAGCCACGACCAGGCGCGATCCCCGAGAATCCTCGTAGCCGATGACCAGAAGGATGTGCTCGAGGCGCTCCGACTGCTGCTCAAGGGCGAGGGCTTTGACGTCGAGACCGTTACTTCTCCGGCCGGATTGATGGCAGCGGCCGAAAACCAGCAGTTCGACGCCGTCGTCATGGACCTCAACTACACGCGTGACACGACCTCCGGACGCGAGGGGCTCGACCTGCTGCCGCGATTGAGACAACTGGATTCCGGGCTACCTGTCATCGTCATGACCGCTTGGGGCACGGTCGAGGGGGCAGTGGAGGCGATGGCGCAGGGAGCGCGCGACTACGTCGAGAAACCGTGGGACAACGCCCGGCTAATCGCCACGCTGCGGACGCAGGTGGAGCTCGGTCAGGCGATCCGGCGTAGCCAGCGACTGGAACACGAGAACCGGCTGCTTCGGCGCGACGGGCTACCAGAGCTGATCGCCGAATCGCGCGGCATGCTGCCGATCCTGGAGCTCATGGCGCGGGTTGCTCCGTCCGACGCCAACGTGCTGGTCACCGGCGAACACGGCACCGGCAAAGAGGTCGTTGCACGCTGGATCCACGCAGCTTCCAACCGTGCCGCCAGCCCGCTGGTAACGGTCGACGTGGGTGCCATCTCGGACGGTGTCTTCGAGAGTGAGCTGTTTGGACACGTGAAGGGCTCGTTTACCGATGCGCGCGCCGACCGCGTGGGGTATTTCGAGCTTTCCGATCGGGGGACCTTGTTTCTCGACGAGATCGCCAACATCCCGACCAAGCAACAGGCCAAGTTCCTCCGCGTATTGGAGACCGGTGAGCTACAACGCGTCGGGTCCTCCCGCACGCGCCGCGTGGACGCGCGCGTGCTTTCAGCTACGAACGTCGATTTGATGAATGAGATCGATGCGGGTTCCTTCCGCGAGGACCTCCTGTATCGGCTCAACACCGTCGAGATCTGCTTACCGCCGCTGCGCGAACGACGCGAGGACATACCGCTGCTGGCGGCTCATTTTCTCGAGCGGCACGCACGCAAGTACCGCCGCGAGATCACTGGGTTCGACCGTGACGGTATGCAGGCATTGCTGACACACCTCTGGCCGGGGAACGTACGCGAGCTTCAACACGTCATTGAGCGGGCCGTGTTGATGGCTTCGGGTGACAGCATCCGACGCGAGGACCTCGGACTGCAAGCGAGACGCGACTCCGCCTCACGGCTCGAGGACCTCTCGTTGGAGGAAGCCGAGCGCACCTTGATTCAGGCCGCCTTATCGCGCAACGATGGCAACGTCAGCCGCGCTGCCGAGAGTCTCGGGCTCAGCCGCAGCGCCCTCTACCGCCGACTCAACCGTTACGGCCTATGACTCGGGAGCGGCCTCGGTCGCTCAGCTTCGACCACCGCGTCCTGATCCTGGCAGTGGGCGCCGGCTTGCCGGCCTCCGTCGTCGCGCTCTGGTTGCTGTGGAGTGGCGAGCACCCCGCCAGATTGCAATGGACGCTGTCGATGGTCGTCGTCGGCACATGGTTGGGCTTCGCGCTCGCACTGCGTGAGCAGGTCGTCCGACCTCTACAGACCCTTTCCAACCTCCTGTCCGCGCTGCGCGAGGGCGATTTCTCAATCCGCGCACGCGAAGCTCACATGGGCGAGGCTCTGGGCCTGGCGATGGTCGAGCTCAATCAACTCGGCGACATCCTGCGCGAGCAGCGCCGCGGCGCCGTCGAAGCGACCGCGCTCCTCGGGAAAGTAATGGAGGAGATCGACGTTGCCGTGTTCGCTCTCGACGAGCCCGGGCACGTGCGATTGGTCAATCGCGGCGGTGAGCGTCTCCTCGGTTTGGCGGCCAAGCAAGTCATCGGCAACAAGGCCAGCGACCTCGGGCTGGAGAACTGCATTGGCGGAGCGGCTTCTCGCATCGTGGAGCTCAACCTACCGGGCGGCAGCGGGCACTGGGAGCTCCGCCGCGGCACGTTTCGTCAGGGCGGGCGCCCACATCAGCTGATGGTCTTGTCCGATCTGACGCGGACGCTACGGCAGCAAGAACGACAGGCCTGGCAGCGACTCGTGCAGGTCCTCCGCCACGAGATCAACAACTCGCTGGCGCCGATCAAGTCGATCGCCGAGAGCCTACGGCTGCAAATGCGTCGCCAGCCGCTGCCGGTCGACTGGCTCGATGATCTCGGTACCGGCCTGCAAGTCATCGCCGACCGCTCCGGTGGGCTTGCACGATTCATGTCGTCCTACGCCCGGCTTACACAGCTGCCCCCGCCCCGACCGCTACCGGTCGAAGTCAGTGCCTGGGTCGACCGGGTGGTGGCGCTCGAGAGCCGACTGCCGGTGACCGTCGAGGGTGGACCGGATTTGCATCTCCGCGCTGACGGCGATCAGCTCGACCAGCTGCTGATCAACTTGCTGGCCAACGCTGTCGAGGCGGCAATCGATACCGGTGGCGGGGTGCGAGTGCGGTGGTCGCAGGTCAACGGGCGGGGCGAGCAACTCGAGCTGCTCATAGAGGACGATGGGCAGGGACTGCCGGAAACACAGAACCTGTTCGTGCCTTTCTTCACCACCAAGCCCCAGGGCTCGGGTATCGGTTTGGTGCTCAGCCGGCAGATCGCCGAGAACCATGGCGGCACCCTGACGCTCGAGAATCGGGTGTCGACGCCGGGCTGCTGGGCGCGCCTGCGCTTGCCACTCGAGCCTCCGGGCTCATCCGCCAGCGACTAACCCGTGTAGCCGCCAACTAGTGGCCTCGGCATGTCGGCAGACTGATTGCGGCGGCCCTTCGGAAGCGCCGAGCGTATGAGCCCGGGGCGCCACTCGGCGCACCCGATAGGGACGCCGAGGTACCGGGCAGCTATGTATCCACGGTTCGGAAGCTGACGCCGTGGATCGTCCGTCGCCAACTCGACCTCCTGGCCAGCAAGAAAACGTGCCACCTCACCAGCATCGAGCTCGACCACGTTGCGCGTTGCGCCCAGCCCGAAGTGCACGAGCCCGATGCTGGTCGGCTTCCAGGCCCGCCCGCCCACTCGCAACAGCGGAAAACCGACGCCATCTACTGGATCGGCGGCGCCCGGGTCGACATCGAGCGACGCTACCCATACGGAAGCTCTGCCTCGCTGCCACATCGAGCAGCGGTCGAAGATCTCGGCCGAAGTGCCGAAGCGATCTGTCCACCAGTTGATGTAGGGTTCCCGCTCCAGGCGCTGGAAGCGACTCAGCATCCCGGCACCTTCCGCACCCTGGCTATCGTGAAGCCGCCCGTGTCGTTCAGGTGCGGCCAGTAGCGTGCCAAGTTGCGGCAATCCTCCCGCAACGGGCGCCCCTCCCATTCGACCACACCGGGATCAGCAACGAGACCGGGAATGAGGACCGGCTCGATCACGGCATCGGCACCCAACGTGTAGTCGAGCACCACCTCGTTCTCCTCCGGCGCAAAGGTGCACGTGGAGTAGATGAGGATGCCTCCCTCGCGCAGCAGCTTCCAGGCGCGACCGAGCAGGGTTGCCTGAAGTCCGGACCTCCCGTGGATGGGTCCACTGGACGCCCGGCCGGCCGCTTTCGGCGTCTCACGTACGTTGCCCTCGCAAGAGCAGGGAACGTCCAGCAGTATGCGATCGAACGGCCCGGCCTGGATCGGGAACCGGGTACCGTCGATCGGCGTTACGACGACGTTGGTCATGCCGAGACGCTCGCAGTTAGAGCGCAACGCCCGCAGTCGGTGAGGCTGCACGTCGTTTGCGACCAGTGTGCCCCGGTTGTCCATGGATAGCGCGATGCGAGCGGTCTTGCCGCCCGGGGCGGCACACATGTCGAGGATCCGCTCACCCGGCATCGCGCCGAGCGCTACCGGCGGCGCCAGAGAGATTTCCTCCTGCACATGGATCAGGCCGAGCTGATTCTCCAGCGTGTGTCCGGGACGCTCGAGCCCCTCGACTCGCCAGGCGTCGGCGATCCATTCCAACGGCGTAGCAACATAGCCGCGCTCGCCCAACAGCTCCGCAATCCCGGCACTCTTCTCAAGGCCGAGGGCGGCCACCAGCCGTTGACGATGTTCGAGCCGCACGGGGTTTCCCCAGACTACGAGGGGCAGCGGGCGCCGGCAGGCATCGACCAGTCCAGGCCAGTCATCCACCATCGAGCGATAGCGCGATAGGGCGTCTTCGATCCTGATCATGCGAACGGCAGCTTACAGTCCCGGCCGGCCCCCGGGGTAGGAAGTGCCGCCGCGTTCGGTTAGCCTGATGGAATCTGGAGTCGGCCCTCAACGTGAGGTTGCGGTGACGATCAGCTATCCGCGCCCGCACCGCCTCATCACCGTTATCGCGGTGCTGGCGACCTCTGTCTTGCCCTCCCCGCCAGCGGGTGCAGAGTCGGCGCTACGCCGCGGGCTCGGCGAGGATCAGCTGATCCTGCTTCGCGAGGCGATACAGCTCGTCCGGGTGGTCGGTGATGAGGTGTGGACGGGTTGGGCACAGATTCCGAAGACGACGCTGATTATCGCGCCGGACGGCGAGTATCTGGTCAACCTGCCGGCTAACGCCGCAGCGCCTCCCGAGTTCGAGCAAACGGATCAGCACTTCATGGGGGTGCCGATTTACTCGCGCTCCCGCAGGCTGTCGAGCGCCCTGCGCGCCACGTTCCCGATCGGCGGCGTTCCCTCCGCCGTGATCGGAGCCTGGCGCGCCGACGTAGAGTCGCCGAACGAGTGGGTCGTCGGTCTGGTCGAGCAGTGGTTCCATGTGTTGCAGCTGCGGCGCGGCGAGCAGGCGAAGGTTGCCGACCTGAGCCTGGGATCCGACCCCAGGCTGTCCTGGCAGCTGACCTACCCATTTCCCTTCGAGGACCCCGACGTCGGCAATGCGATGTTGCTCCTCGGCCAGTCGCTCTACGATTTCTGGACCATGGGAGCGAGCCTGCCACGCGCCGGGCAGCGCGCCTTCCTCGCCGCCACAGCGTCGGCAGCGCTGCAGAATCTTCGTGTCGTGATCACCCTCAAGCACGGTCAGCAGGCATGGGAGTATTTCCAGTTCCAGACCTGGCGCGCCGGCGTAGCCCGCTACAGCAGCATCCTCGCCGCGCGTGCGGTGGCGCGCGCGGAAGTCCTCGACGATTACGAGCGTACGGCTGGCTTCGATCGACTCGAACAGCACAAGTCATACGCCGCGATGTGGGAGGAGAACATCTCCCACCGCTTCTGGTTGATCCGTACGGCCGGCCTCGAGGGCGAGCGCGATCCGACGTCGTTCAACGCCCTCGGCCACGGCATCGCCGAGCTACTGGACGTGCTCGGCTTCGATTGGAAGGAAACCTATTTCGATCGCGGAGTATGGCTAGACGATCTGGTTGCGGCCGGGATGGCGCTCGAGATCAGCGACACACCGAAGCGCGCCAACGCACGACGCCAGAACGACTGACCTTACCGTTCTCGCTCGCCGGTCCGGATAAGGCACCTTCGGCGCCCGCAAGATAGCGTCCCACATGGCGGTCGGGGCTAGCAGGCCGTGGTGAAAGTGCGATGGGCCTGGTTTTGCCGCCTGACCCTCCGGGCACCACACTTCCACCACGGCCTGCTAGATCACGTTACGGCCTGATCGACTCGTCGCCCCGAGAAAGCGCTGGATCGACTCCGGCGAGCGCCCGGCCTCGCGAAGGTGCCACGCGCGCGAGAGTCGCAGCGTGTTGACGTTCACATCGCTGCCGATCTCGGCCCCTTTGACATTGGCCCCCAGAATCTGTCGCACCTCTTGGACGCGAATCCGTCGCGGCCGATTCCCGACGAACAGGGCTTGTGTCTGCTGCTCGTCCGATCCGTGCTGCGCCAGGATGAGGCGCCGGGCAGATTGTTTGTACACGTCCAGGATATCGGCCAGGTCGACCTCCAGATCGACACGCCGCATGCCCTCGGCCGCCCTGAGAACGATCTGCTCGCGGCGCGATTGCAGGTCACCGAGGTTCAGGTTGCTCACCTCGAGCGCCGTTGCGGCGGCGTAGTACATCGTCGCGAGCACAGCCACATCGCGAAGGCCGGGCGGATCATCGCGGTCTCCGTGCCCGAGCAGGCGCTCTACCTCTTCGGTAGACAGGACCTCTACGGGCACGTTCATCGCGTCGGCTCCGGATGATCAATGTGTACTGTGATAACCCGATGGTGGGTGCTAGCTGGGTGGCACTATCTGCAGCGAACCGCAAATTTTACCATGTGGTACTGAGTGCATACGGGTCGTATCAATCACCACGGGCGGCAATCGCGCCGCTCCTCGGGAGGAGGATGCATGTCCGCCGAGCCGGCCGGCGCCGCCCCCGCCAACGCATTCGACCATCCGGACCTCAGCCGCCAGTGGGTGCTGCGTCGACTGCAGCGCGCGCTCACTACAGATCTTGCCGCAGCGGCACTGTTGTCCGGCCTGTCGTCCAGCGCCCGACGGCCGCATCGCGCCACCCTGGCGGAGCTCGGTAGCGGCACAGCGGCGCGCGCCGAGACCCTGCGTGCGCTGATCCGTGAGCTCGGTAGCGCCCCCTACTCTTCCATGGGCCTGGCGCGAGGCCTCTGCACTGCAGGCGGCTACGCGCTCGGATGGGCCGGCGTCGCCCTCTGGCGCAGCTGTGTCAGACGCCTGGCCGCGCACACGCTCTCCGAATACGATCTGCTCATCGGCCTGGTCGATGGAGCCGGCGGAGTAGACCCACGACTCGTAGAGCGTCTGCGGCCTCTGCTGGTATCGGCACGGAGCCAACACCAGTCGCTGGAGCCACGATGACTGAAGCGCGTCAACGAGCCGCCGAACACGCGGAGTCAGCAGCGGCGGGTGCCGAGGCCGCGGCGCAGGTCGAAACCGCCAGTAGCCCGAATCGTCTGGGCCTCAATCAGCGCCGCTCGGCGGTGATCTTGTTGTCTGGTGGGCTGGACTCGGCGACGACGCTGGCGGTGGCGGCGGCAGAGGACTATGACTGCAACGCTCTCACGATCGACTACGGCCAGCGGCATCGCGTGGAGTTGGAGCGCGCGCGCTCCATCGCGCTCTTCATGGCGGTGCCGCATCGCACCTTGCAGGTCGACCTCGCGTCTTTCGGTGGATCGTCGCTGACGGACGATATCCCGGTGCCGCACCCCGAGTCTGACGTCGAGATCGAATCCCGCATCCCATCCACCTACGTCCCGGCGCGCAACACGGTCTTTCTGTCCCTGGCGCTGGCCTGGGCGGAGACTCTGGAGGCTCGCGATCTGTTCATCGGCGCCAACGTTCTCGACTACTCCGGCTATCCGGATTGCCGGCCCGAGTTTCTCGAGGCGTTCGAGATCGTCGCCAACCTCGGCACCTGCGCGGGCACCGAGCGCGGGACGCAATTCACGGTCCATGCGCCGCTCCTACGGTCAACCAAGGCAGAGATCATCGAGCGAGGGGCCGAGCTGGGCGTGCCGTTCCAGCTGACTCATTCCTGCTACGATCCGGATCCCCAGGGCTTGGCCTGCGGCCTATGCGACGCCTGCATCCTGCGACGTCGAGGATTCCAGCGGGCGGGCATCGACGACCCCACCCCTTACGCCAGCTGAGCGGACGCTCGTGCCGTCGCAGACATCCATCGAACCGTCGACGCAGACGGTCACGATCAACGAGATCTTCGTCTCCATTCAAGGCGAGTCGACGTGGGCCGGGAGTCCGTGTGTGTTCCTACGCACCACCGGCTGTCCCCTTCGCTGTCGCTGGTGCGACACCGAGTACGCCTTCCACGAAGGCGAGCCGTGGCGCGTCGACGACCTCGTGGAGGAGGCCTGTCGACACCAGATTCCACTGGTAGAGATCACCGGTGGAGAACCGCTCGTCCAACCGGGCGTACCGGCCCTCGCCGAGCGCTTGCTGGAGCGTGGTATGACGGTGCTGGTTGAAACATCGGGCGCGTACGACATCTCGGTTCTTCCACCAGGAGTGAACCGCATCGTCGATCTCAAGTGCCCTGGCTCCGGGGAATGCGAGCGCAACGATCTCGAGAACCTCCAACGCCTGCGCGACGGCGATGAGATCAAGTTCGTGCTGGCGGACCGAGCCGACTACGAATGGGCCGTATCGATGCTCCGCGAGCACCGTCTGGCCGGCGCGTATCCGGTGCTGTTTGCGCCGGTTTGGGAGCAGTTGGAGCCTGCTATGCTGGCCGCCTGGATACTGGAAGACGCGCTTCCCGTGACCCTGCAGCTGCAGCTGCACAAGGTGATCTGGCCCGGGGTGGAGCGCGGAATCTGATGCCTGGACCACAGCCACACGTCGAGCTCAGCACCACGTTCGGCCTCGAAGCCTCGCATCTGCTGCCACATGCGCCGGAGAACAGCGTTTGCCGGCGCCTGCACGGCCACTCCTGGCGCGTCGATGTCGCCGTCGCAGGATCGGTCGACCCGCAGGCCGGCTGGCTGATCGACTACCACGACATCGAGGCAGCGTGGACGCCGATCCACGAGGCTCTGGACCATCGTCACCTCAATGACGTGGCCGGCCTCGAGAACCCCACCAGCGAATTGCTAGCGGTGTGGATATGGAGTCGGCTGGCGCCGCGCCTGGACGGATTGTCCAGCGTGACGGTGCACGAAACGTGTACCGCTCGTTGCACTTATTTCGGCCCCGGCGCGGTCACTGGAGGAGAGGCGTGACGAAAGACCCGTACCAAGCCTTACCCGGCAACGGCTACACCGACGCGCACGCCGCCGCCGGACTCGACGAGCCGTTGCCTGACCTGGCGACCTTCCCGAACCAGTTCCCGGGATACTCGGTTCTCATCGAGCACCCGGAATTTACTTCGATCTGCCCCAAGACCGGGCTGCCGGATTTCGGCACTCTCCGGATCGAGTACGAGCCCGATGTCGAGTGCCTCGAGCTGAAGGCGCTGAAGCTCTACCTCAACGGCTACCGTAACGTCGGAATATTCCAGGAGAACGTCGTCAATCGCGTCCTGCGCGATGTGGTGGCGGCCTGCGCCCCGATCTCCTGTGAGGTTCGTGGCGAATTCGCGGCGCGCGGCGGACTCAGCACCACGGTTACGGCTCGTCACCACCGCGAGCAATGACGCCCGTTCCGCCCTCGGCCAGACGGCGTGGCTAACGACGAAGAGCCGCTTCGATCTTCGGAAGCGCTGCCAGCGCCACCTCCCCGACGATCTGAAACGAGCCCGCACTCAGCTTGTCGAACGTGTCGAACGGCGAGTGCCAGTATCGATTGCCGGGCCCGTAATTGAAATCGATCAGGTCGACCGCATCCACCCCGGCCTCGAGAAACGGCAGGTGGTCGTCGAGGATCTGATGGTAGGTATCCGGGAAGTTATCGCCGTGTCCGATCTCACGGGCACTGCTCCAGATGATGTCCGTGAGCCAGCTCGTCGACGCCATCTCCCTCGATATCGCTAGGTCCTTGTCACCGATCATGTCGAACAGGATCAGCGCGCCGATGCGGTCGAGGGTTCCGTCGCGCGAGAAGCGGTCGACGAGATGCCTCGATCCGTAGACGCTGTCGTCCGCGGTCCACTGCACGACGGCCTCTTCCCCGTCGAAGAACACCAACCACACCGGAACGCCGAGCGGTTCAGCGATCAACACCGGTGCGAGCGCCAGCAGTATCGCCGCACTGGACGCGCCGTCGTTCGCTCCGACGAACTCCACCCCCTCGAACCGCTTGGTGTCGTAGTGTCCGGCAAGCAAAATCAACGGACCGTCCGCGACCCCTTCCCGCGCCGGGATCTCGGCGATGATGTTGGCCATAGCCGACGGCCCGATCGGAGTCTCGGCGGTGAACTCGTCGCGCCACGAATCCAGGCCGAGCGTTGCGAGCTCCGCCTCGATATAGACGCGATTCTCCTCCAGAGCCTCGCTGTTGAGCGGTCGCGGGCCGAGCGCCACCATTGCCTCCGCGTGGGCGAGCGCACGCTCACCATCGATCGTGGCGGCCTGCGGCAGCGGCGAGATCGCGACGGTCATCAAAACGGCGAGCCCCCCTACGATTGCATGGACCAGCTTGCTCCTGCCCAACCGACGACCAGTGCCCATCGGCCCCCTCCGCTTCGCCATGCCCGCGCTGGCGAGCACCATCGATGGTTCGAACGGTTACGGTATCCCTCGGCGGCATCCTAACCGCCCGACACAGCGAAAGCTCGCCCCAGCCCGCCCAGATACGCATCCATGTCGCCACACGCACCGTTCCGACCTGCCGCCATGCTACGCGGCGCCCATCGTCAGACCATCTGGGCGAACTACGCGCCCCGTAGCTCGACAGCCGCAACCCTCGTCGGCGATGCGCAGCAGGTATCGCTACCGACGCCGGATGGCGACTGCCTGCGGGTCCACTGGAACCGGGCGCAGCCGGCGGCGAGCGCGGTGCTGCTGGTTCTACACGGCCTGACCGGCTGCGGAACATCGCCACAGGTAGTCGGCATCGCAGCCAAGGGTCGGGCGCGCGGGTTCGATGTGGTTCGGGCCGACCTGCGCAACGCCTCGGGGGATGTCCCGAGCACGCAGGTAGGCCATGCCGGACGCTCCGAGGACGTGCGGACGATCCTGTGCCACATCCTCGAACGGTCACCCGGTGCAACCGTTTGCATTACCGGCTACTCGCTCGGCGGCAACATCGCCTTGAAGTGTCTCTGCGAGCTCGCCGAGAGCGCACCGAAACAGCTGCGCGCAGTCGCTACGATCTCGGTACCGATCAACCTCGACGCCGCCTGCCGGCGAATCGACGCCCCCGTCAACATCGTCTATCGCACCTACTTCGTGAGTCGTCTGCGTCGCATCGTCGCCAGAAGGGCTCTGCAAGACCCCGAGCGATACGCGCAGATCAACCTCGGCGGAGTGCGGACGATCCGCAGCTTCGACGACGCCGTCGTCGCGCCGCTAGGCGGCTTCGACAGCGCTGCGGACTACTATCGGCGATGTAGCGCGCTCCGATTCATCGACGCGATTCGTGTCCCGACGCTGCTCATTCAGGCGCACGACGACCCGTTCATCCCGTTCGACGTGTATTGCGACCCGCGGATCGCGTCGAACCGCGCCGTGAGGCTGCTGGCGACGACGCATGGCGGCCATACCGGTTTCTATGGCTCATCTGCCGCTGATCCGGACCCCTTCTGGGCAGAGAATCGCGCCGTTGACTTCTGCGCCAAGGCAGCCGATCTTGCGTGAGATGATCGTGATCTCCCGCTGGGCAAGGCCATCGGCGCGACGCATCGGCACCATCGCATTGGCCTGCGCCACCACTGTTGGCGCCGCAACCACACTCGGTAGCACCGGCCGGCAGTCGACAATCTACGAGCAGCTGCGCGCTGCACCGCTGGCTCCCGCCGGACATCTGCAGCGCGCACACCTGGAAGTAGATCGCGCCAACCTGACTTTCGACGAAGGCGAGCTGTACCTGCTTGCTCCGGTCGCGGGACGGGTGACCGGAGCGGTCTACATCGGCAAGGGAACGATCCAGCTCGCCCCACCGAACGCGATCGAGGGCGATCAGCTGGACAAATACCTCGACGATCCAGACGTCGACCTGGAGTTCAAGTCGTTGGTCATGCGGTTCACTGACGACACCGGCGAGCGGCTGCGGCAGCTTGCAGGTACCCCGCGACGCCCGGACCTGAAGAAGGCAAACTCGGCTGTTTCGGCAGCGGCATGAGAAGGTCTTCGAGGAGCGCCTGCTGAACCTGGACAGCCGCGTCCTCATGGACATCGCAGATACGCGCTTCGACCTCACAGAGTCACGACCGGGGTATTTCTTCGCCGATATCGATGCCAAGGGCTGGTTTACCTACGAGGTCGATCCGTTTCGGGTCGAGGAAGTCAGCCTTTACAAGGCCTACGGCTTGCGCCGCTCCTGGGACCGTTGGTCGGCGTTTCATCGGCTCGACGACTACGCCGTCGCCGACGGGGCCCGACATAGCGCGTTCGCCGGACCGCTGGATCTCAACGAGCACTGGCGTCCCGCGGCGCTGGTGCACGAAGTCCGCACCGACGTGGCCATCGACGGCGGCGGAGAGGTCGTGGCGGTGGCGGAGCTGGAGATCGAGTCGCTCGTCTCCACGAGCGTCATCAGACTGACCCTGTCGTCGCTGCTAGGTGTCGAGGAGATCCGCTGGGACAGCTCGCCGCTCGCAGATGCGGACGCCACCAGCTGGATTGACGCCTCCTCCCCTGGCGAGCCCCATGCCTTGAGCGGCGCTGTCGTGCCGTTCGTGCAGGAGCACCTCGGCCGCGGCCTGGGGGAGGATCGCTGGGAACCGCGGGTCACCGTTCTCCTTCCGCGCCCGGTCGCCGCCGGCGAGCGACTCGTCCTGCAGGTCCGCTATGGCGGCGAGCTGCTCGAGCGACTCCAGAACCGTGACTTCGTTCACCGCGACCCTGACAACTGGTACCCGCAACACCCACACGCACGGCGCTCGCGCTTCACGACCGTGTTTCGCGTGCCGGAACGCATGAGCATCGCCACCGGCGGTCAGCTAAAGAGCGAGTCCGTGGTCGCGGGCACACGCATCGAGTTGCGCACGATCTCCCAGCCGGTCATCGGGATGTCGTTTCACTTTGGCCGACTCGAGGCCGACAACCACGTTCTCGAAGGTCTGCCACCGCTGACCGTTTTCTCGTCGCCGCACACCACCGGCATCGATTTCGGCAATCGTGAAAAGACGCGCGACGACATCGCCGGATCGATCAAGCTGTTCACCGACTACTACGGGCCTCCGCCGTTCGATCGACTGGTCGTCACTCAAACGCCCACCGCCGACGCACGCTCGTTTCACGGCTTCATTCTCCTCGGGTTCGGCTCCTTCGCCGGCATGCACACCGGCGAAGCCGAGCTGCTCCGCTCACACGAGCTCGCTCACCAGTGGTGGGGAAACGCCGTGACTTGGGACAGCTACCACGACCACTGGATGTCGGAGGGCTTCGCACAGTACTCATCCGCGCTCTACGCCTTGAAGGCGCTGGGTGACCAGGAGCAGTTTGCCGCCATGATGGAAGCCTGGCGCAAGGACGTGCTGGCCAAGGTCGATGTACGCCAGCGCCTCGGGCTGCGCCACTACGGGTTGACGCGCGAGATATTGAGAGAGAGCGACGGCACCGACTCCGGTCCCATCTGGTTGGGACCGCGACTGGCGTCCGACAAGACACCGTTCGACTATCGGATTCTGGTCTACGAGAAGGGTGCCTACGTGTTGCATATGCTGCGGATGATGCTGCTCGACTGGGAGCATGACGACGACGATCGCTTCAGACAGCTGATGCGCGATTTCCAGCAACGTCATCGTGGTGGCGCGGCCAGCACGATGGATTTTCGCGAGGCCGCTGAGCAAGCCGTCGGCGCGCCCTTGGACTGGTTCTTCGATCAATGGGTCTACGGGACCGCGATTCCGACCTATCGTCCTGATCTGACCGGTCGGCTCACAGACTCCGGCTGGCGTCTGACCGGGTCAGTTCGCCAGGACGACGTACCGGACGATTTCCGCATGCCGGTGCCGGTGCGTGTTCGCCTGGTCAACGGCGGCTCGCAGGTCGTTGTGCTGGATATCGACCGCCGAACTGTTCAGGTCGACGAACCCTTGCTTGGCGAGCCCGAAGAGATCGAGTTCAACCCGCAGAGCGCCGTCCTCGCCACCGTCAGGTAGCGTCGGATCCGTCTTCGCCCGCGGCCGTCAGCAGTGCGCTGTATCCGCGCTCGCCACCATCACCGAGCTCAATGGGCAGACCGGCGGCCTTCCAACCGGCGACCAGCATTTGACCAGCCGGATCACGCTGGCCGTTGAAGCCGGCGTCTACATTGAGCACGCGCGCGAACCCGACCCGACTCAACAGGTTGCCGGCGTGTAGCGACCGCTGTCCCGTCGCGCATCCGCAAAGTACGTTGGCGTCGCGATCCAGCGCAGCATCAACGACGCGCACGAACTCCGGATTGGGCACCATCATGCCTGACGCTGCATGCGGCAGAGCGAAGGGAACGTTCCAGGCACCGGGCGGATGACCGCGTTCGAACTCCTCGACAGTGCGGACGTCGAGATAGACGGCATCCTCCTCACGCTCGAGCGATTCAGCCGCCGTCTGCACCGAAACCTCATCGATCATTCGTCGCCCTCCGAGTGCCTGCCCTCTTCGCGAACAGTATGATGGATCCTCGATCTCTTCGCCGCCCACTCGCATCGGCAGGAGCAGGCAATGGACGATGGCCTGGCAACGGACAGCGAGACACACGAGATACGCTGTCCGTGTTGCCGCACCAAGCTCACGCTCGACGCCGCCTCCGGGGCGATCCTGTTCGAGGAACGGCCGAAACGCGACGCGGCAACGTGGGACGGCGCATTGGCGGCGGGGAAACGCCAGCAAGATGACGCCGCGCGTCAGTTCAAGCAGGGAATCGAACGCGAGCTCAACGCCGACGAACTGCTGGAAAAGAAGTTCCGCGAGGCCCTCAAGCGCGCCGACAAGAGCGACTCCCCTCCCCCTCGTATCTTCGATCTCGATTGACTCCAGCGCGCGCCATCGTCCGGATGCTCGCGGCCGGCACCGTGGTAGTGACGGCAGTGGCGGTCCAGGCCACGCCGCAGAAGGGATCGGCGCCGGGCTTGGTCGACATGCCCGCCGGTGTCGCGAGGGTGCTGGAGCACCCGTCGTTGGACGGCGCCCGCATTGGTCTTCAGGCCGCCGTCCTGACCACAGGCGAGCTCGTTCTGTCGCATCACGCCGACGAGCTCTTCGCACCTGCCTCGATCACCAAGCTGTTCACCACCGCAACAGCGCTGTCGCGGCTCGGCGCCCATTTCGTCTGGCGGACGCCGTTGGCGCACAACGGCTCGCGTCGCGGAAGCACCATCGACGGTGACCTGTGGGTACTCGGCCGAGGCGCTCCCGACCTGGTCGAGGAACGTCTTTGGATCGCCGCCAACTGGCTCGCCGAAGACGGCGTCACACGGATCACGGGCGACCTGGTCGTCGACGATCGCTACTTCGACGCCGAGCGCTACGGCAACGGCTGGCCCGGGGGCCGACAAGTGCACGAGGCGTATCACGCCTCCATCAGCGCCTCGATGGCCAACTTCAGCGCCCGCCGGGTCAACAACGAGTGGACCGCGGTCGACGATCCAGCGATCTATCTCGGCGAGCGCATGGCGGCCCTCCTTGGCAAGGCCGGGGTCGAGCTCGGAGGAGCTCCTCGCAGGCCGCTTCCGGAGGAACTGGACGAGATTCCTGCGCCGACGTTCGACGGCACGGACATGGGCCGGGCATCGGTGCCCGCACCGCTGACATGGCTCTACGATGTCGAGTCCGAGCCGCTCGGCCGTGTGGTGATGGACGTCAACAAATTCAGCAACAACATCATGGCCGAGTCGTTGCTCAAGACCCTCGGAGCGGTCGAGTACGCTGCCCCGGGGACCGCCAGCAAGGGGCTCGCAGTGGTCGCGAGCTTCCTGCACGACGAGCTCGAGCTGCCGCTCAACTCGTACGTCCAAGCCGATGGATCGGGGCTCTCGAACCTCAACCGCTTTGCGCCCTCGCAAGTGGTGACGTTGCTGACTCGAGCGCAGCGCAACTTTCATATCGGTCCCGAGCTGCTGGCTTCGTTGAAGCTCTCAGGGCTCGATGGCTGGAATCCGGCGCCTTTTCGCAGCGGGCCGCTACTCGGCGAGCTGCGCGTAAAGTCCGGCCACATCCGCGGCGTCAATACGCTGAGCGGGCTGGTTCACGCTGATAGCGGTCAGACGCTGGTCTTCTGCGCCATGGTGAACGACCATCGCGCGCAGCAGTGGGAGATCGACCAGCGCATGGCCGAGATCGCTTCCGTCCTGATGCGCACCTTCTGACCAGACCTGCGCTACGCTGCGCCGCGATCACAAGCTCAATGGCGCCGGAGGGGACAATGCACGTCGAGGTTCCGGAATACACCGTCGCCGAAATCGTCGCCGTCGATTCAGCGCGCACCGGCCTGCTCATCGTCGACATGCAGAACGATTTCGTGCGCCCGGATGGCAAGCTTCCGGTTCCGGGTGCCGAGGAGACGATCCCCGCCATCCTCCGGTTGTTGGAGTTCGCTCGCCACCATCGACTCCGGGTCTTCTACACTCAAGATTCACATCAGCCCGCCGACCCGGAGTTCGACATCTGGGGGGAGCATGCCCTGGTGGAAACACCGGGGTGGCAAATCATCGACGAGCTGGCGCCGCAGTCGGGCGGCAGCGATGAGGTGTTCCGCAAGGACCGCTATGACGGATTCTTTCGAACCGAGCTCGAAACATCGCTAGAGCAGGCCGGCATCGATACGCTGATCATCTGCGGCACGGTGGCGAACATCTGCGTGCTTTCCACCGCCTCCAGTGCCGCCATCCGCTGGTACGACGTGATCCTGCCCGTCGATGCAGTGTCAGCAATCACCGATTTCGATCTGCAGCTCACTATCCGGCAGGTCGCGTTCCTGTTTCAGGGGACGATCACCACGACGGGCGCGCTGCAAACTCTGGAGTGAGCGGGATCAGACAAACAGTCGCCGTACCTGGCCGTGGCTCCCCTGCCCGTTGCGCACCTGCGGCTCCGCGTCAGACCAGTCGCGCGGCACCGGTGTAGGCCACCAGGCTCGTCCCGCGAACGAAGCCGACCAGCGTCATCGCCTTTTCCGTCGCCAGCTCAATCGCCAGGCTCGAAACGGCGGACACGCCGGCGACCAGCGGTATGCGCGCCACCGCTGCCTTTTGCACGATCTCGAACGACTGTCGGCCCGACACGACCAGCATGTGACCAGCCAATGGCAACAGGTCGTGGGCATAGGCGTGGCCAATCACCTTGTCGACGGCATTGTGGCGGCCGATATCCTCGCGCACCACGATCAGCTCACCGTGGCGCGAGAACAACCCGGCGGCGTGCAAGCCGCCGGTCGCCGAGAAAACTTCCTGGCGATCGCGGAGGGCCGGCACGGCCGCCGAGATATCGGCGCGTTGGAACGTGGTCGGGTCGTCGAGCGGCGGCGCCATCACGTGGATCGCTTCAATGCTCGCCTTGCCACAGACGCCGCACGACGAGGAAGCATAGAAGTTGCGATCCCAGTCGCCGGCTGGCTCAACTCCCGGCACCAGCCGCACCTCGACTATATTTTCGGGGTTCAAGGCATCCGGATCGGTGCACGCGCTGACCGAACCGATATCGCCCTGGCGGACGATCCCCTCGCTGAACAGGAACCCGGCGGCAAGCTCCCGGTCATGGCCCGGAGTCCGCATGACAACCGCCACGGGCTCGCCGCCGAGCCGGATCTCGCAGGGCTCTTCGACGACGACCTGGTCGTCAACTTGCTCGACGACGCCGCCAACCGAACGCTGGATGGCAATGGTAGCAACCGACTCTTCCACGTCGCCTCAGCTCTCCGACACGCTGGATGTCGAATCCGGTCGGGCCGTGCCGCCGTGCCGCTCGAGCTCCCCGAGCAGGTCTTCCGAGTCCCAGTCGTTGCCGACGAAACCCTTCACCACCGTGCCTTCCGGGTCGACGAGGACAGTGCGTAGAGAGTGCAGCAGCTCGCCGTTCTCGGGCATGAAGCGCAGGCCGGTGAACTCTCCGATCTCCCTGAGCGCTGGCGGTTCTGCGCTGGCGAACTGCCAGCGCTCGAATCCCTCCGGGGCGGCGTTGTCTAGATACCGTTCACCGTATTGGCGCAACACTTCCACCGTGTCGAACAGCGGATCGATGCTCAACGACAGCAGTCGCAGATCACGGAAGCGCTCCGGCTCATCCTCGACGGCGTCGAACAGCGACCTGAAGCTCTCCGACATTCGCGGGCAAAAATCCGGCAGCGGGCAACGAGTGTAAATAAACGTGAAGGCAAAGTAGCTGCCGCGATACGCGTCGAGCCCGAACCGCTCGCCGTCCTGGTTGATCACCTCGATCACGGGCACGAGCACACCAGGCTCGGCGACGCGGATCACCGCCTCGGCAGCGGCGCCGCGAGCAGCCGGGTTGGTGATGATGACGTCCTCTAGCCAGCTGCTCGCCCCCTGGACGATCAAAGTGGCGCGCACACGCGCTCCCGGCTCAGCCGCATCGAACACCCAAGCGTCGGCAACGTTGAACGGCATCGTCATCGCGGACATGTAGTCCACCACTGCCTCATGACTGATCATGACGGTCTTGTGCTCAGCGTCGGCGCTGACCACCGTGCCGACCAGGTCGTAGCGCAATGTCGAGCCTTCCGACCCCGGTTCGGTCGCAGCACAGGCACCGGCGATCAGGACGGCTACGATGCAACAGCACAGTCGTGGGGTCATGCGGACGGATCCAAGGACATCACAGCGACTCGAGCTTGTGGGGCCAGGCTTCCGAATAGAATGGCTCGTCGCGCGCCAGCGCGCCAGCTACCGCGAACCGAGCTCCGTGCCCCTCACCCAGCTGGTGGAGACGCGCCCGCGTGGCGCTCAGGCCACGGGCGTCGGCGTGACGGAAGACCCCGCCGCGGAACGGAGCGAATCCGATACCGAAGACCAATGCCAGATCGGCGGCGTGCGGCGAGGCAACAACCTCTTCTTCGAGAGCCCGCGCCGACTCGATCAGGAGAGTCAGGATGCACCGATCGACGATCGTCTCGGCGGTCTCGGCGTTGTTGTCTCGCTGCACGAGCTTCTCCACCCCCGGATCCGGCTGCGGCTGTCCACCTTCCGCATAGCGATAGAACCCGGCGCCGCCTTTGTGTCCACGCCGCCCAGTCTCGTGGACAAGCGCCGCAGCTTCGGCGCGCGGCGCCGCGGCGTCGAGCACGCTCTCGAGCTGGGCTGCCACCTTGGCGGCCACGTCGAGGCCGATCTCGTCGAGCAACCGCAGTGGTCCCATCGGCATCCCGAACTGCTCCAACGCTGAATCGATCTGGCGGATCGTCGAGCCCTCCTCCAACAGCAGCAAGGCTTCGTTCAGATATGGTGCCAGCACGCGATTCACGAAGAACCCCGGCGAGTCGGCAACCACCACCGGCACCTTGCCCATCGAGGTAGCGAACGCTGCAGCTGTTGCCACAGCGACCTCCGAGGACTCCGGTCCACGGACCACCTCCACCAGCGGCATGCGATGCACCGGGTTGAAGAAATGCAATCCCACGAGACGCGACGGATCGCTGAGCGCGGTGGACATCGCACCGATCGTGAGCGACGAGGTATTGGTCGCCAGAACGGTCCTCGGAGAGGACGCCCGTTCGGCAGCAGAAAGCACCTCGTGCTTGACGTCGAGGTTCTCGACCACCGCCTCGATGATCAGGTCGGCATGTCGAAAGCCGGCGTTTTCCAGCGTCGGCGAGATCAAGCTCATGCCGCGGCTCACCTGCGAGCGACTCAACCGGCCCCGGCGTCGGCGATCGTCGAAATTCTCATAGGCCACCCCCATCGCCAGCCTCAGCGAGTCCATCGAGATGTCCTTCAGACGCACGGCAACGTTTCGGTAGGCGGCCAGCTGCGCGATCCCGCCCCCCATGATTCCGGCGCCCAACACTCCCAAGCGTCGTACTACGGCGGGTACCCCGGCGGCCGCGACCGACTGATCGCGACGTGCTGCCTGGCGCATAAAGAAGATCCCCACCAGGTTGCGGGTGACCTCGTGCACCACCAACTCCCCGACCGCCTCGGCCTCGAGTTTGAGCCCACGGTCGAGCGTCCCGCGCAATCCCCGCCGCACTGCCGAGAGAGCCGCGACCGGCGCCGGATATTGGCCCTTGGCGCGACGCGCGACGGTGCCCGCTGCCTGCCGGAACACCAGTGACCGTCCGATGGGGTTTCCTTCGAGGATCCAACGACGCAGGCGCCGAGTCAGCGGCCGATCCTCGGGCGCCGGTCGGCGCGGGCGCGGATGCGGCCGAGCTGCCCACTGGATCGCCGTGGCCCGCAAGAGTGGTGGGGGCACAACGGCGTCAACCAGGCCGATGCGTCGCGCTCGGCCGGCTGCAGCGGATCGTCCGGTGAGCAGCATTGGCAGCGCGCGCTCCAACGACAACAACCTCGGTAGCCGCTGGGTGCCGCCAAAGCCGGGAATGATGCCCAGATTCACCTCCGGGAAACCGATCTCGACCGCGGTATCGTCCGCCGCGATTCGGTAGTCGCACGCCAGCGCCAGCTCTATGCCGCCACCGAGACAAGTGCCATTGATCGCTGCCACCGTGGTGAGCGGCAGCTCGGCGAGGGCCTGGAACGCTAGCTGGCCCTGGCGAGCGCCCGCGGTACCGGCAGCCGCACTGCGTACACCACCGATCGCACCCACATCGAGGCCGGCGATGAATGATCCGGGCTTGCCCGACGCGACGATAAGCCCTTGTAGTCGGCCCTGCTCGGCCAGGCCGCGCACCTCGGTCACCAGCGCGACGAACCGCTCGATGAGCTCGGGTGTGAAGCGGTTGTGCTGGCTGCCGGGCTGATCGAACTCGAGTACCGCGGTGCCGTCGCCGGCGATGTCCAGGCAGAGCCCGGCGCCGGCCACTGCGTCTTGCTTGCGACTCACCGTCGGTGTCCTCTGGTCGTGCCTGGTCGCATTTCGGTCACGGCCTGCTAGCGTTGCAGGACGATGGCGCCGCCCTGGCCACCGCCGATACACATGGTTGCCAACCCACGCTCCACCTGGCGACGGGCCATCTCGACGAGCAGGGTAACCACGAGGCGGGCGCCGGTTGTCCCCACCGGATGACCGAGAGCAATCGCCCCGCCATTGACATTCAAGCGCTCCAGCGGGATGTCCCCGACGGGGTCGTCGCGTCCGAGCTCTTCGCGTGCGAACACGCCGGAGCGGAAGCACAGTAAACAGGCCAGCACCTGTGCCGCGAAGGCCTCATTGAGCTCGAAGAGATCGATCTGGTCGAGACCGACACCGGCATCATCGAGCGCTCGCGGTGTGGCGAAGCACGGACCGAGACCCATGCGTCGCGGCGAGAGTCCGCCCCAGCCGTAACCTGCGATCCGTCCCATGGGCGCATAGCCGAGTTCAGCGGCCGTTTCGCCATCCATCACCAGCGTCACCGCAGCTCCATCGGTGACCATACAGGAGTTCCCCGGGGTGACCGTTCCATGTCGGCGATCGAACGCCGGTCTGAGCTTCGCCAGGGCCTCCATGCTCTGGTTCGCACGCGGCCCCGTGTCGGCGTCGATCGTGGTGTCGTAGCGGGGCGGCACATAGACAGGGATACGCTCGGCCGCAAAGCGGCCTTCAGCCTCAGCCGCCACTGCGAGCTGATGGCTGCGAAGCGCGAACTCGTCTTGCTCCTGACGACTGATGCCGAACTCCTTCGCCAACACCTCCGCAGTCTCGCCCATGTTGAGACCACAAACCGGGTCGGTCAAACCGGTTGCCAGCGCGATCTCGGGCCGGAAATGGCGCGGCCGAAAACCGGACAACGCCGACAGCCGAGCCATTGGCGAGCGCGCCCGGTAGAGGTTCTCGAACACGCGTGCGGCGGAGCTGGAGAACAACAGCGGGTAACCGCTCATCGACTCGACCCCGCCGGCGACGATGATTTTGGCGCGACCGGCACGAATACGCTCGCAGGCCGCAGTGATCGCCTCCAGACCGGAGCCGCAATTGCGCTTCACCGTAACCGCTGGGATCTGGCGCGGCAGATTGGCTCGCAGAGCGATCACCCGGGCGATGTTGGCGGCATCGATCGGATTGCCGGCGCAGCCGAGGATCACCTCGTCGATACGATCGGGCGCGACGTCAGCGCGCGCTACCAGCTCGGCAACGGCCTGGCGGCCGAGCTCGACCGCCGATACGCGCCGCAGCGTCGTGCCGGCCTTAGCGAACACAGTGCGCAAACCGTGCGTAATGACCACCTCAGTGGACATACATCTCCTCGATCAGGGCGGCGAAATCCTGCTCCACGTTGCGACGAACGAGCTTCATGGTCGGTGTCAGGTGGCCGTCCCTTACCGAAAAGGGCCTGTCGACCAGCCGGAAAGCGCGTGCACGCTCGTAGCGTGCGAGGTTCACCTGCAGCCGCTCGAGCTCGGCGGCAAACAGGTCACGCACCTCGGCCAACTGGCAGAGCGTCGAGTGATCGCCATGCAGTCCGTGCTCCGTCGCCCAGGCCTCGAGGCGCGAGAACGCCGGCACCACCAGTGCGGCGATGAACCGGCGATCGTTGCCGACCACCATCACCTGCTCGACCCATGGACTCGCCGAAATCGCGAGCTCGACCATCTGCGGCGCCACGTTCTTGCCGGTCGAGGTCACCAGAATGGCCTTCTTCCTGTCGGTGATCCGCAGGTATCCACCCGGCTCGATGGTGCCGACGTCGCCAGTCAGCAGCCAGCCTTGGCGTAGAACAGCGGCGGTGGCATCCGGATCATCGAGATACCCACTCATCACGCTGGGGCCCCGGACGACAATCTCGTGGTCTTCCGCCAGTCGTACCTCGACGTTGTCGAGCGGCCTACCGACCGTCCCGATGCGGTTGTCGCCGGGCGAATTCGTCGAGATGACAGGTGCTGTCTCCGTGAGGCCGTACCCCTGGATCAAGTCCCAGCCCATCGCCGCATACCACCAGTTCAGCTCCGGATCGAGCGCCGCTCCGCCGGCCGACATCACACGCATCCGACCACCGGTAGCCTCACGAACCTGGCGCAATACGAGCGCATCCAGCACCGGATGCAACAACGTGTTGAGAAGCCCCTCAGGCTCGCCTGCGAGCACGTCTCGCGCCCGGAGCATGCCGACCCGCAACGCCATCGCGTAGACACGCGAGCCTTCGACTCGATCTTCGATCGCCTGTCGCAGCTTCTCGTACAGACGCGGCACCCCGACCATCAAGGTGGGACGCACGAGCCCGAAGTCGGTGCTGATCTCCGACGGAGAGCTGTAGGCGATGCGCGCCCCGGCCGCCAGGTAGCAGTAGTCGAGCATGCGCTCGTAGACGTGACACAGCGGCAGCAAGGAGAGCGCCACGTCGGATGCATTCGCCGTCGAGCGCTCCCAGACGCCCTCGACATTGGCGACCAGGTTGCGGTGCGTCAGCATCACGCCCTTGGGCGGCCCGCTCGTACCCGAGGTAAAGATAATGGTCGCCACCGAATCCGGGCTCTCGGGTCCGTCGAAGTCTCCCTTGCTGACGGCGGGTAGGAACTCATCCCAGCCCACCACTCGAGCGTCAGACTGCTCGCCGGCCGGCGTGTCGAGTGCTACGAGCGTGGTGAGATCAGGCAAGCTCTCGAGCAGCGATACCACCTTCGCCGCCTGCTCCGGCGTATCCACCGCGACCACGCTACACCTGCTACGACGAAGGGAGTCGGATACTTGCGCTGCGGAGAGAGTCGGGAACAGCGGGACGAGGACCGCACCGAGCCGATGGCAGGCGAAATCGACGACGTGCCACTCGGGGCGATTGTCGCTGATCAATCCGACGCGACCGCCGCGTGCGATGCCCCGATCGCGCAGCGCGCTGGCACAACGGTCGACCTGCTCGATCAGGTCCGCAGCGCTCCAGGCATCGAAGCGATCGGCCCCGGCGCGCCGCACGTAGAGCAACTCGCTGCGCCCATCGGCGGCAACCCGATCGAGGATGTCACCGAGCGTCTTCATCGTCGGGCGCACGTCGCTCCTGTTTCCCCCATGCGAGACAGAACCTTACCCCATCACGGCTCGTGCGGGTCGCGAGCGCCGAGCACGTATGCGATCGTGACTGTATAGCGCTAGATTCGACAACCACCAGCAGATGGGCAGGTCAGAGAGAGCTCTGCGATGTTCAGTAACGGCCGTCCCTTCTTCGCACCCATCCTGCTTCCGGCGGACCACGCAGCGCTTGCAGAATCGCCGCGACAGCACGCCGCGATCCTCTCCGTGACCTACGCAATGAATCCACGCAACGCCCCGCTGTTCGACCTGGCGAGCGAGCGCGTCGATCGACTCTTCGTAGACCCGCGGACGGCGTCGTTCCAGTTCGAGGGCTACCTGAGCATGGAGGACTACCGCAAGGTCCCCTACAGCCCCGGCAAGCTCACCCTCGGCAGCTTGTGGCAGCCGCGGGACTTCGCCCAGCGCGAGCGCCGGAGCGAGTTGATCGAAGCGGTCGGTGAGGCGCAGGTAGCGCTCGGCGCCGATGTTCTGATCGCGCCGTACTTGCTGGTGGCGGATGTGGAGCACCCGTGGCTGGCAATCGCCGGCGACCTGGCCCGGGAAGCGTTGGCGGCGAGGCGACGCCACCCGATGGCGGTGGCGGTCTGCGTCGAGATCGACGCCGTCCTCACGGCCGCAAATCGGGCCGCGTTATGCGACACGTTCCAGTCTCTCGAGCCGGAGGCGTTCCTGCTGACGGTGGTGAACTTCGACGAGATCGAAGCTAGCCCGGAAGAGGTTCGGGCGGTCAACGATCTCCTTCAGCGCCTGGGCGCCGGTGGTGTGCCGGTGGTGCTGATGTATGCCGGCCGCGCTGGACTGACAGCCATCGTCGCCGGCGCGGCCGGCTACGCGGGCGGCGGCCTGGAGCTCGAGTCGCACCCGAAGCGTTACTACCGCGAGGGGCTTGTCAATCTGCACGCCAATGCCTACTACCTGCCGGGCTGCATGCTCCGGCTACCGGTACGGCTCGCCGAAGCCGTTGCCCGCTGCACCCCCGAGGCACTGGCGACCGACGAGGGCAATCCCTCCACTAAGGTGTATCGGCAGCGTCTGACCGCCGCGTTGGCGGCGAAGCAGGCCGAAGCAACGGCCCTCGCAGAGCTTCCCGCCGATGCACGCGCCGGCTGGCTCCAGATGCGCCTGGATAGTGCCCTGGAGATTTGCCACCAAGCCCGGTCGGCGCTCGACGGGAACGCCGGCAGCTCGCGCCTCCCGGAGGGCACTTTCCACTATCTCGAGGTGCTGCGCGAGGTTGCCGGCGGCCCCGCGGCCCGACGCCCACAGCACCCCGACTTCTAGTGGGACAAGCCTGCGACGACGCTTGATTGTGCGATTATCTGCCGTATCGGTGAGCCTTACCCGTCTCGAAGACGTTAGCAGGAGGTTCTGGTGGCCTTTATCCGTGTCATCGGCGAGGACGAGGCCACGGGCCCTTTGCGGCGTGAGTACGACACTGCAGTGGAGCGGGCGGGGCGAGTCTTCAACGTCCTCAAGATTCAGGGCGTGCGACCACGCGTGCTCCGAGCCGGAGTCGGTCTTTACGGGCAGATCATGCACGGCGACTCGGCGTTGACGCGCGCCGAGCGAGAGATGATCGCGGTGGTCGTGTCGCAGGTGAACGACTGCCACTACTGAGTCCGCGCCCACGCTGACGACCTCCGTGCCGAGGTCGACGACGCCGAGCTTGTCGATGCCCTGCAACGCGATTGGCAGAGCGCGCCGCTGCCGCGCATCTCGGCACGCGCTGTCGCCCTCTGCCAGCACGCGGTCAAGCTCACCGTAGAGCCGGCAAATATCGACCGACAGGACGTCGACCAGCTGCGACAGGCAGGTTGCAGCGACGACGCGATCCACGATCTGACGCAGGTGGTCGGGTTCTTCGCGTACTACAACCGGCTCGCCGACGGTCTGGGGATCGACCCCGAGCCTGACTGGTAGACGCTACCGGATGTTGACCGACATCTCGAACACCACCCGGCGACCTATGATGTCGCCGTATACGTGCTGCAGCATACCCACGTTGGTGAGATTCGTAGCCCGCACCGACGCCTCTGCGGTCCCTTCCAGGAACATGTATCCGAGCGATGCGTCGAGCGTCGTGTAGGCATCGGTGTTGCCGAAGTATCGCGAGTCGAGCACGTCGGTCCAGTACGCGTCGCCGACATGATTGACCGAGGCCGCGTAGTAGACGTTGCCGGCCCAACCGTTCCAGGCGAAATTGAACCGATGCTCGGGCGGAATCCCGATTTCGTCGGCCGGGATGCCGGTGACCTCGGGGGCCGCCTGATACGAGTAGTTGACGATCACCGTATTGCGCGACACGGGCAGGATCCTCAAGCCCACTTCTACACCTTTGTTCACCGTCTTGCCGATGTTGCGGTAGGTAAACCGCGCCGGCAGCGCCACCGGACCGAACGGCGGCAACAGGAACGTCGGCAACGACCAGCCGGGGGGCGGGTTGAACGCCGTGTAGATCTCGCTGGTGTAAAAGTCGATGCTGTCTTTCGTTTCCGTTCGGTAGGCGGCGAGATCCCAGGAGAACTTGCCGTTGTCGACCGAGCCCCGATAGCCGACCTCGAACTGATCGAGACTCTCCTCCACCAGGTTCGGGTTGCCGACGACGGTCGACGGAAAGATGATCTGCCCGATGGGCGGGCCGGCGTCGACGGCGTTGAAGATCTCGACCTCGAGGTAGTTGTTGACCAGCGAGGGGGCTCGGAACGCACGGCCGAACCCGGCCCGGATCACATGGCGCGAGGAGCCGGTGGGATGGATCAGGATGGCGCCGCGCGGTGAAGTGACGGCACCGTCGATGACGTCGAAGTAATCGACCCGCGCTCCAGCGTGGATCGACAGATACCGGTTGATGTCGATGTTGGCGTTGGCGAACCCGCCACCCTCGGTGCGGTTGTCTTCGCCGGGGGCAATCGACAGATCGAAGCCCAGCTTACGGAAGTTCCCGCCGTAGGTGATGGCGTTGTCACCAACAAACGACGTATTCGTGGCCGAGAAATCGTAGGTCTGGCTCTTGAATAGGAACGGCAGACCGTTCAGCAGGTTGACCGCGTCGCCGTCGATGAAGTTCGCGTAGACGCGGAAGTTCCAGGTGCGCCAGTTGTAGTCCACACGCGCGTACGAGAACGTTGTCCCGTCGAAGATCGAGAATGGACCGATCCCCGTGTGGATCGTGCCGCCGGTGCCGGCAATGCCGCTCGAGAAAGACAGATTCGAGTCGGGTCCGGTTTCCACATCAACGCGTGCATCAAACTTGGGCTGCCGCGTTCCTTGATTCGGGAACGTGTCGCGCGAGATGCCGTTGGGCAACGGGCCCGGCCGGCCCCACGGGTCCTGGGTGGAGTAGGCCCCGGTGAGCCTGAACGACGTGTTTCCGCGAATGCCCGAGTACGTGATGGAGGCGAATCCGGTTCCGCGCTCGCCTCCGCCCATGCGCACCCGGAACGCGTTGCCATATTGCCGCGGCGTCTTGGTGATGATGTTGACCACGCCGCTGAGCGCGTTCGCGCCCCACACCGCCGAGCCCGGCCCACGAATGACCTCGATCTGATCGATCTCCGAGAAGTCGAGCGGCAATAGATCCCAGGCCACAAAACCGAAGAAGTCCAGGTACACGGTTCGGCCGTCAATGAGCACGAGCTGCGACGCATCGAGCGTGTTCGTCGACGATCGCGCCGACATGCTGACGTCGCGGGCGCTGGTCTGGGTGACGTTGAGGCCGGGAACGCCACGCAGCAGGTCCGCGTAATTCTGCGCCGGGCTGAGAGCGATGTCAGCGGCGTCGATCACGGTGATCGCGGTCGGCGCCTCGAGCAGCAGCTCCTCAGTCTGAGATGCCGTAACGACTACGACCTCTTCGATGTTCACCGGCTGGCGATCCTGCTCCTGTTGTCCCTCTTGGTCCTGCTGCCCCTGCCCGTCGGGATCCTGCAACGGTACCGCCAGCTCAGCCAGCGCGACTGTCGGCGTCGACAGCGCTACGAACAACGAGAGCGCCAGTAGCGGATGCCACGTCGACACGAGCCTCATCCAAAACCTCCTCGAAAGCGGGACAGCGCCGCCAGCTCACGGCCGCACGACAATCTCTACGTTACCCCGCGGCCTGTGTTTCTAGAAGTCTCAGCTCGACTCGATGTTTCTAGAAGTCTCAGCTCGACTCGAGCGCGGCGATAACAGCGCGCAGTAGTTCGCCGTAGGCGTCGATGTCTTCCGACGAGATTTCCTCGGCACGGGCAAAGATCCCGCCCACATCCTTGAACAGGATGTCGCTCACCTCGGTTCCGGAACTGGTCATGTAGGCCTCACCGAGGCCGTTCCATCCGTAGTCGGTGGCACGCAGCGTCATGATGGCGTGGGTGTTGAAGGCTCGCTGCGCCGCGGTCATGTCACCGGAGTTGAGCGCCTGATAGAAGTCGTCGATCGCGTTGCCGCGAATCGAGCCGCGCGACAGGAACAAGAACAGCGACACCGACGTATCAACAACGAGGATCGTGCTACGCGATCCCGGCGCCGGGGTCACGAACACTTCCCCACCCGTACCCTGGACCAGCTCGCGAATGCGCTCTGCCAGCGCCGCCTGGTCTTCTTGCGCGTCCGCGACAACGCTAGGACCGAGTCCAACAGTTGCAACCAACGCAGCGACAACGATGCGGTGCCGAAGCCGTGATTCGTACCTCAAGGTACCTGTCTCCCGGGGGATCCCCCCCTTTAGGTCCGTACACGGTAGCAAAGCCGCCGAGAGGGCTCAACAGCTAGCAAGGCTGCGCGGCCACCGGGGCGCCCTTTCGGCAGCATGTGTGACGGGCGGCGCGCGATCGGCTGCGGCGATTCCAACTAGAATGTCGAGCATACCTGCTCCAACAACAGGCCGACATGATAGAAGCGAACGGCATCCCAGAGTTCGTGACAGCCCGTCGCGAGGAGTGGCTCGCCGAGCTCAGCGAGTTTCTTCGCATCCCCAGCGTATCGACCGATCGGGCGCGCGATGGCGACGTGCGCGCCGCGGCCGACTGGCTCGCTGAGCACCTCGCCGCCGCTGGATCGACCGAGGTGGAGGTTTGGGAGACCGCCGGCCATCCGGTGGTATACGGCGCCTGGCGAGGCGCCGCGGGGGCACCGACTGTGCTCGTGTACGGGCACTACGACGTACAGCCGGCCGAGCCTCTCGAGGAATGGACCAGCCCGCCGTTCGACCCCGTGATACGCGACAACAAGATCGTCGGGCGCGGAACCGCCGACGACAAGGGTCAGCTCTACGTCCACGTCAAGGCGCTGCAGGCCTGGCTCGAGACTCAGGGGAGCTGCCCGGTAAACGTCGTCCACCTGATCGAAGGCGAGGAGGAGGTCGGATCGCCAAACGTCGACGCTGTGGTGCGCGAGCGCATCGAGCAACTTCGATGTGACGCCGTCATGGTCTCTGACACCACCATGTTTGCTCCTGGTCTGCCCACCCTGTGCAACGGGCTGCGCGGGCTGGCGTACCTGCAGATAGACCTTCGGGGACCGAACCGCGACCTGCATTCGGGCATGTTCGGCGGGGCCGTAGTCAACCCGGCCGAGACACTGGCGCAGATGCTGGCCACCTGCCGCGACGAGCGCGGGCGCGTGACCATACCGGGCTTTTATGACGACGTCGCCGAAGTTCCGGCCGACGAGCGCGCCGACTGGGCGACGCTGCCGTTCGACAACGAAGCCTACGTCTCCGGGCTGGACGTCGATGCATTGCTCGACAGCGGCGGCTTCAGCATCCTGGAATCGCTCTGGGCTCGCCCGAGCTTCGACGTCAACGGGCTGCTGTCGGGATTTACCGGTGAAGGTAGCAAGACGGTGCTGCCGGCGACCGCGATGGCGAAGGTGTCGATGCGGCTGGTGGCCGATCAGGACCCCGGCAAGATCGCCGACGCATTCGAGGCCTACATGCGAGAGATCGCCCCTCCGGGCGTGAAGCTACAGATCACCCGGATGCACGGCGGAACGCCCTGGTCGGCGCCGCGCGAGCACCCGATCCTGCAGGCCGCAGCGCGGGCGCTGGAGCGCGGGTTCGGCGCCGAGACCGTGTTCGTGCGCGAGGGAGGGTCGATTCCTCTGATCGCGACGCTCGAGGAGCTCTTCCAGGTGCCCACCGTGATGATGGGACTGGGTCTGCCGGACGAGAACGCGCATGGTCCCGACGAGAACCTGGACCTCGACAATTTCTTCTCCGGCATCGTCAGCTCGGCCTATTTCTATGAGGAGCTCGCTAAGTGCGGGCGCCAGGAGTAGACGGGCGGATGAAGCGCAAAGACTTCCTGCAGCGCATGCGCAGCCGACGCCGCCGCGACGAGCTGGAGTTGCGCGAACCGGAGCGGCGAAGAGCCATCGACTGGCGAACGCTGCGCGTCGAGCTGCCGGCGGCGGGAGACCCCGACGGCCAGCAAGCGCTGTCCATCGGAACGATCGAGCTGCTCGCGGAGGGCATCCGGCTGCATCCGACCGATCCGTGCTGGGTGCGGGGATATCGCGTCTGGGGTGACGACGAGGGACAGGGGCGGGCCGAGTTCCAGTACCGTCCGGTCGCTGCTGATAGCCAACCGCCACCCGGCGCGACCGCACTGGGCGCCGACGAGGAGTGGTCGCCCACGGCCCCGGATCAAGCGTTGAGGAAGACACCGCTGGGATCTTGATCCGGCGCCAAGTTCCCTGGAATT
Organism: Acidobacteriota bacterium; assembly: GCA_965248695.1. Lineage (GTDB taxonomy): Bacteria > Acidobacteriota > UBA890 > UBA890 > WLXD01 > DASCOT01. Next base: position 691,995 of record CBDFKD010000002.1, read on the forward strand.
CGACTGTAGAGGAATGTCGCGGCGAGACTATCGCGGTCGCTGGGAGCCGCTCGACCAGCGGGATTGAGAATCGACGCCGTCGAGAACGAGACGACGTAGCCGCCCAGCGAGTGGGCGAACATCCGGTTGAAGAACTCGATCGTCGATTCGACACCACAGGCAACGATTGCCTTGCTGATGTCGAAACCGTTGCTCACCGAGCCGATGTGCTCGCTGCTGAATTTTGGGTCAGCACGCTGCACGATCACCAGTCGACCGCGTGGTACTTGCGACAGCCGCGTGGGCGCCGCACCCGGCCTCACCTCGATCTGTGGCAGCCCCAGCCGATTGCCGGTAAGGGCGCCGAACAGGGCGAGGATCGAGGTCCGCATCGCGTCGACACGGGCGTCGGTGACGACCTCCTTGTCGGATCCGACGAGCCCGCGGTAAATCTGCACAACCGGCGGCGCGGTCCAGCGGTTCGTCGCCCCAGGGGTACGCGGCGGCACGCCCTCCTTGACCGGACCGGCACCGCGCGCGTACTGGTTGATGAACTCCAGTGGCAGCCCGGCATCCTCTTCGAGCAACGTCGGACTGAGGCTGACGTTGCCGGTAACCCGTAGACGTCCAACCCGTTTGTGATGCCCGCCGCCGTTGAGCTCGACATCGTAGTCTCCTGACTGCTTTACGCGGATCTCGAAGTTGCCGCGGGCGTCGGCCTGGACGGGCTTGAACCCGGCCAGCTTGATGACCCCCTCGGTCACCACATCGCCGTCGAGCAAGCCGGTGAGCTGTCCACTCACCGTTCCTCCTTGCTGCAACAGCCCCGGGCTGGAGCCAAGGTCGACCAGGTCGTCTGCGGGCCGCTGTTTGCAGCCCGCGAAGCCCAATCCGAGGGCCCCTGCTCCCACCATGCCTGCCCGCCGTAGCATGTCTCGGCGGGTCATCTCCTCCTGGCTGTGCCGGAGATCCTTCGTCGTTCGCTCGGTCATGGGTTGTGCATCGCCTTGCGGATCCGGTGACCCTTCTTGGGGAGGCTGAGCTCGGAGTTTCTGTAACGGCCAAACCCTTCGTTGTACAGCGGCTTGTACCGACGAATCTCATCCTCAGCGGCAGCCTCGGCCGCCGACGCCTCGTCGATCAACGAGTACTCGAGACGCGAGATACCGACCACCGGTGCGGCGCCGCAAAGCTCGCGCACAACATCACGTAGCCCCTGATCTCCCGCGTGTCCGATATACATGACTCGTTGCCCGGAAGATCGCAGGCGGAATACCGCCGGCGTCTCCGGGAGGCCGTCGATGACTCCCGGCGTTAGCTCGAGAATGCCAGAGTCGAGGGGAGATTCGCTGGAAGGATAGCTCACGGACCAGGACTCCTCACACTCGCGGAACGGCGGGGAACGTCATACGGCCGGCTCGCCACCGAGCAGCGGCACCTGTGTTTTACCTCGACGGCCAACAGCGGGCAAGAAACACGCTCCGGCGTCACCTCCTCGAGTCGATGCGCCGAACACGGCGAATCGAGTTGCCGCGCTTCCCTCACAGATGCGACGATTGAGGATCATCTCGCCCTTGCCCCTCGTTTCCCGACCCGACCAGGATACGCCCGTGTCGCTCTCGCGTCGCGCATTCCGCCAAACACGCCGCGTGCCGACCTTGGTGGTGGCCGCCTTGCTGCCGGCGTCTCTGGCGCTGGCAGTTCCGGAGGCCGACAACGAGCCCCGGAGCTTGGTGCGCGGTGGCGACTTCGAGCAGCAGGCGGTGAGCCTCCGCTTGCCGTCGGTAAGCCCCTTCCCGCTGGTAGCGGGAGGATGGGGTGCCCGGGCGGTGCAGCCGCAGCATGTCAGGTCGTCGACGCGCGACGCCTATCGTGGCGACCGGGCATTACAGATCATCAGCCCCGCGGCGACACCTGCCTATGTGATCCAGGACGTGCCAGTGGCCACGCGTGCGTTCGTCTTCGAGATTGCGGTCAGGCTCGTGCGAGGTCAGCAATCGATCGCGTTTCTGAGCGCCTGGGACCGAATGGACCCGGCAGCGCCGGCTGCGTTGCGCATCGACCTGCAGGCCGATGGTCTCCGTATCCGCGGCGGCGACGACGACTGGGTTGTCGAAGCACCGATGTCGCCCGACGGCTGGCACCACCTGGTCCTGGAGTCCGACCCGCGCACCGAACAACTGGGCATTCGCGTCGACGGCACCCTGGTGGCTTCGCTGCCGGCGGTGCCGGTGGCCGCTCCGCAGACACTTGTCCTCGGCGGCAATCCGGCACGCGGCGTCAGCCGAGCCCGGTATGACGAGGCAAGGCTGCTTCGATTGGCCGAGCTCGAGCTTGCCGCGCTCCGCCGATCCGTTCTCCGAAGCGTGCCCGGCGCGCAGGTGGACTACCTGATGAAACGCCTGGACGACGCTGCCTGGGCACTGTCGACCGGCGCCGACAGCTTTGCCGCACCGGAGCTACGTGCAGCGTCGCGGATGCTAACGCGAATCGCAGTGGACGATATCGGAGCCGATCTTGGCGACGTGATCGCGTCAACCGACGCGCTGATCGATCTGGTCTCGGCGCCCTAGTTCCCGGCCCGGCACTCATCGGCCCGCAACAGGAACGCTAGTGGCCTGTTACAGGCCACTAGTTAATCGCCGTTTCGCCGTCGCCCTTCAGCTCCAACACCGCGTCTATCACGTTCTGCGCTAAGGCACGAAAGGTCTTGGCGACGTCGCTTTCCGGATGCTCGACGACGTAGGGCGTACCTGCATCGCCGGCGATGGCTATCTGCGGATCCAGAGGCAGCGCGCCCAGGAACGGTACCCCGAGCTCCTCAGCCGTTCGACGCCCACCGTCACTGCTGAACACGTGCGTACGATGGCCGCATTCCGGACACGTGAAGACCGACATGTTCTCTACCAGTCCGAGCACCGGCACGTCGACCTCCTGGAACATGCGCAAACCCTTGCGGGCGTCGATCAGCGCTACGTCCTGGGGCGTGGTGACGATCACGGCTCCGTCCAGAGGCGCCGACTGCGTCAGTGTCAGCTGCGCATCGCCGGTACCGGGAGGCAGGTCGATCACCAGCGTCTCACAACCCCGCCAATCCACGTCGCGAAGGAACTGCCGCACCGCCTTCATCACGATCGGGCCGCGCCAGATTACCGGATCGTCCTCCGGCTGCAGAAAACCGAGCGACATCAGCTTCATGCCGAATTTGTCGACCGGCACCATGACGCGCTTACCGTCGAGATCGATGATCTTCGGCTGCTCGTGGGTGCCGAGCATTGTCGGCACCGAGGGACCGTAGATGTCGGCATCCATCAGACCGACGTGCTGGCCGAGCTGCGCCAGCGCCGCCGACAGATTCACCGCGACGGTCGACTTTCCGACACCGCCTTTCCCGGAGGCCACCGCCACAACGTGCTTCACGCCGCCTATCGGACTGCGATCGTAGAGCGCCGCTGGTCGGCCGGCCGCCGGTGGTCCGGCACCGGGCGCCGCAGCTCCGCCGGGGGCCGGGCCAGCAGGAGGGCCGCTCGCCAAACCGGGGCCAGGTGCAGCCGGACCACCTGGCCCGGCCGGCGCCGCAGGCGCGCCCTTCGACTCCGGTGCGGCGATCTCGAGACTCACACTGTCGACCCCGTCCAGCGCCATCACTGCATCATGCGAAGCGCGCGCGATCTCCTGCTGGTGAGCCGGCGAGCCGATCGGGATGTTGAGGCGAACCGTTACGCTACCACCGTCGATGCGAACTGCCTCGACAAAGCCGAACGACACGATGTCACGCGACAATCCTGGGAAATGCACTGCCGTCAGCGCTTCACGAATACGTTCTTCATTCAGGGTCAATTGGCAGAACTCCCTGTCCATCCGGGCGCTGTCGGTCGGTCTTGTGCTCCTGGCATCGACACTCCGTATCTGCGCCAGTCGTTACTCACGCACGAAGATAGCGCGATCGTCTCACGGGGACACGCCACTTACCTCAACGCCTCGACGGCGGCGCTCGATGAGTCACGCAAGAAAAGTGGCCGACGACCCATTGTCCCCATTTCCGGCAGCGTTTATTCTCCCCCGACTCTTGGCGCTAACAGCCGCTGAGAGACACCGTCATCCAGGGAGCTGGGGTGGCTCCCGTGCCACGATCTTCAGGGCCTGGCGCGGTCCGCGCGAGCCGGAACATCCGGGAGGCTTGTCGATGTCCTTTGACCTGCTAGCGATGCGGGGTTCCGCAGGTATTGTGCCCGACCCGTCCAAGGAAGATTGGACGGACCACGAAGCCTATAGGCAGCTTTACGTGTCAATCATCACGCTCGCTATAAAAGACTATGAGTTCCTACGCCGCATAGACGGCCGAGTGAGCCTGTCGCCGTCCGAGCGCAAGAAGCTCCGCGGCCTCACTGAAGATTCGGATCCGGTGGAGTTCTTCAACTCGCGCTGGTTCGAAGACATCTGCGGCATGATCGGCGTGCATCCGCAGGCCATCCGCGAGCGCCTCGAGATCGAGGAAAACATGCACTTGCTGGTGGCGCTGTCCTAGCAACACCAGCGTAAGCACACTGCAACGGGCCTTCTGGGGCCCCGTTTGCTAGTCCGGGAACCGGTGACAAGTCGCTCAACGAACCCCACCATGCGCAGGGGGTTCTCCAGTGATGCGCGGAGGTAATACCATGCTCGAACGTTTCCGTCCCCTGTTGGTGGTCGTGCTCGCAACCGGGTTCTTGTTGGCACCTGCCACAACGGCCTCGCCGCAGGAACAGTACGGGTTCACTGGCGAATGGGGACAGATCACCATGCACGCAAGCGAGTTGCGGGCCCCAGGGGATCGAATGGCCGACGATAAGCTCTAGGTCCGCTGCCGCCGGGCCAGTCGCCGTGTTCATCATCGGGGCAAGAGATTTCGGCGAACCTAACGATGACGTCGGATTCCAGTCGTATACCCCCTTTGAGAATTCTTTCTTCTTCGGGCCCAAGGACGTCTATATCGTCGTGATCGTCGGCAACCTCGGGACCTCTACAGTAACCGGAACAGTGACGCTCAAGGTTAAAGGACCAGTGAAGGACTCTGGCTCTTTAGACATTACGTTGGACGGTGAGTCTGGGAAGGTAATCTTTTTGAAGCTAAACGTTCCCGATAGGTCGGGCCTTTACAAGCTGACCGGAAAGCTCAAAGCCAGTGCGGGCGGCGCGAAGACGGCCAAGGGCGCCTTCGGGATCACTTCGAGTGCCATCAACCGCCAGTAGCAGACCGGTAGATACGGGGACCAGAATGCCTCGCGATTCGAGGTTGGTTAGGCGGAGGTATTGACGTCACAGACATTTGTCTGTTTTAGTAGTAGTGCTCGCCCACCGACAAGGAGCACTACATGACGCCCAAGACCCCTCCGGGGCAGACACGAGAGCGCGTTTACCGCTTCGTTCGTGACCGCTTGCTGGCCGGCAACCCGCCGACGATCCGCGAAGTTCAAGCGGCCTTCGGCTTCAAGGCGGTGGAGTCGGCTCGCGCCCATCTCAACGTCCTGGTGCAGATGGGGCAGCTGGTCAAGGACGGCGGCAAGGCGCGGGGGTATCGCCTTCCCGACTCCCCGGCCCACGCGGAGCCGCCGGTGCAGGTGCCATTGCTGGGGCGTGTTCCCGCCGGCCCGCTGAGCGAGGCGATCGAGGATATCGAGTCGTACCTGCCGGTGCGCCCGAAGTTTCGTGGCGCCGAGCTCTTCGCGTTGCGTGTCGAGGGCGACTCGATGCGCGATGCCGGCATCCTCGACGGTGACGTGGTGATCGTTCAGCGCCAGCCGACCGCTAACCCGGGCGACATCGTGGTGGCAATGATCGGCGACGAAGCAACTGTCAAGACTCTCTACGTCGAGGGGCGACGCGTCGAGTTACGCCCGCAGAACCCGGAGTATGCGCCGATCGTCCCCGATCCGACCGAGCTCCGGGTGCTGGGCAAGGTGCTCGAGGTGCGGCGTCACTTGGACGAGAACCCCTTCCGGGCCGCGTTGGCCAGGCGCCATGCCCAGGCCTCTGGTGCCGAACGCGCTTCTGGTGGACATGTCTCTAGTGGACACACTGCGGGTGCATGACGTCGATGTCCGCCCTCACTTTGCCTGTTCTACCTGGTGTCGTACGCGCCGTCCGGCTCGGCGCCGGTGCGCCCATTGCGCCGGCTGCGGCAAGTTGGAGCTTGCAGGAGCTACGTGGCCGGCTGGTGGAGATCTCTGGCGTAGGCGATAGCGCCTGTCTGACTCTCGCCTTCTCCGTCGTGCTCGATGCCCAGCATCAACACGAGACCGTTGCCTGGGTAACCCGTACCGAAAGCTGCTTTTTTCCCCTCGACGCCTGGGCTAGCGGCGCCGATTTACAGGCGCTGGCGGTGATCCGCCTGCCCGACGACCGGGCCATCGTGCGCGCCACCGATCGATTGGCACGCTCCGGCGGGTTCGGCTTGATCGTCTTCGATCTCGGTTCCCGAAGCGACAAGGCCACTGCTCTGGGCCGGGCTGCTTCGCCTCGAGTGTCTTCTGCCATGCTGGCACGCCTGCGTAGTCTGGCCCACCGACACGACATGGCGGTGCTGTGCCTGACTCGCAAAAGGACTCAAGACTCATCGCTCGGCTCCATGGTCTCGCTGCGCGCCCAGGCCCGTCGCGACCGCCTCGAAATCGACCGCTTCACCTGCACGGTGAACGTTCTCAAGGACAAACAGCGCGGTCCCGGCTGGAGACATGACGAAGTGCTTCGCGGCCCCGACGGCCTGCAATGAGTCATGCCCCGAACGCCCTACAAAGCATCGCTATCGCCGCGCGCCGAGATCTTCTACCGAGCGCTGACCGGGGCCCCACCCACGCTGGTCTCCCTGCACAGCGATAAGCTACGCACCGACGGGAGCAGGCTTCCAGGGGAGGGAGGCAACCCCCCAGAGGAGAGGGCACCTGGTGCCCCCTCCTCTCGCGGCGGGAGCGCGTCAGATACCAGACCGAACAATGAAGGCGGCGACCGCCCTGCCCAAGGCTTCACCCATTGCGGCGGGAGTGCGTCAGATACAAGGCAGCGTGATGAAGGCGACCTTTGGTGGTCGTCGAAGAACGCTAACGTGGTAGATGACGTGCTCCCGCCGCAATGGGGGTGTGTGGATGTGCCGGCGTTGGCCCTTCAACTCCTGGCTCAACGGCACCCCGAATGGATCGATCGCCCCATGGCCGTGGTGGCCGAGGACCGCCCCCAGGGGTTGATCCTTTGGGTCAACGAGCGCGCCTATCGAGCTCGTGTCATGCCGGGATTGCGCTACGCGGCAGGCCTATCGATTTGCCGCGAGCTATGTGCCGGGGAAGTGCCTCAGGAAGAAATCGACGCCGGCGTCAGCCGTTTGATCGAGTTGCTGCGCTGCTTCAGCCCAGGGGTAGAGGCGAGCCACGATGAGCCGGGGGTCTTCTGGGTAGACGCCTCGGGGTTGCTCGGGTTGGAGAGCTCCCTCGAGCTATGGGCCGAACGTATCCGCGAGACGTTGCGCGAGCACCAGTTCGTGGCTCACGTCGCGGTGGGATTCTCCCGGTTTGGCGTTTACACGCTGGCTCGATGTGCGCGCGGCAGCGTGGTTTTCGAAACGCCCGAACATGAGAACCGGGCGATGTGTAGTGTGCGGCTCGATCGCCTGCATCTGGACGTCAAGCTTCGGGAGAGCCTCGCCAAGCTGGGCGTCCATACCGTGGGCGACCTTCTCCAGCTCCCTGTCGATGGCCTCGCGCGCCGGTTCGGACACGATGCTCTGCGACTGCATCGATGCGCCTCCGGCTCCCTGACCACACCGCTGGATCCGGTGCCAAATGAGCAGACGATCGATGCCTGGATAGAGCTCGAGTATCCCGAGACCGACGCCCTGCGCTTGACCTTTATCATCAAACGAGTGCTGCCCGCCCTCCTTGAACGCACTGCCGTTTATGGCCACGGGCTGTCAGCGCTCAACATCGATTTGCTACTTGACGACGGTAGTCGTGACCAGTCTGAAGCGCGCACGGCCGAGCCCACTCTGGACGCTGCACAGATCCTCGATCTCGTGCGTCTCAAGCTCGACACACTGAAGCTTTCGAGTGGCGCGGTCGAGATCGGCCTCCGCGTCGATTCGACTCTCACCAACAAAGAGCAACTCGGGTTGTTCTCTGAAAAACCGCAACGCGATCTTGCTGCGGCCAACCGCGCCTTTGCACGTCTGCGCGCCGAGTTTGGACGTCACTCAGTGGTCTGGCCGCGACTGCATCGCGCCTACCTGCCGGAGGCAACCTTTAGCTGGGAAGCGCTCGACAGTGCCCGGATTCCGACGCCTCGCAAGGTACGAAAACGGCCGCTCATGCGTCGTATTTTCGACCGCCCCGTTCCCCTACCCCACCGGGGGAATCATGAACCGGACGGCTGGCTCGTTCGCGGCCCCGAGCAGGGCCCGATGCGCAAGATCTTCGGTCCTTACACTGTCTCGGGCGGATGGTGGGTTCGCGAAGTACATCGCGATTATCACTTTGTGGAAACTCAGAAGGGTGACGTGATGTGGGTGTTCTACGATCGCCATCGTCGGCGCTGGTTCTTGCACGGACAGGTAGAATAACCCTACGAGTGCGTGTAGATTTGCGTTCCATTACTTTGACTTATAAAGTACTTTTGAGACAAGTATAGCGCTCACGCTTGTGTACGCACCTCCACTCGGTCGAGATTCGAGCTCCGCATGCTGACCACGCTCAACGATCTGCGCTACGGGCTCCGCGACCTGCTCGCCAGTCGGACATTCGCGATGGCGGCCATCCTGTCCATTGCGCTGGGTATAGCCGCCAACGCAATCATCTTCAGCCTCGTGAGCGCGGTGCTCCTGCGTCCGCTGCCGGTTCCCCGACCCGAAGGGCTGGTGCGCATCGGCGGCAGCATTCATGGGCGCGGGCACATGACCCTCTCGGTCACCGATCACCGCGAGATCGCCACGGCGCCAGCGCTGGCAGGCGTCGCCGCACATCGGTTCAACCAGATCGTGATGAACGTTGACCACCAGCCGCGCGTCGCTGGCGTCGAGATCGTGTCCGACAACTACTTCGAGGTGCTCGAGGTACGCCCAGCACGCGGCAGAACGTTCGGGGGCAACGATCGGGAGCCGGGGAGTCCCGTTGACCTGACCCCCGAAAACGGATCCGGATGTAATCTCACGATCTGGGTCAAGAACGGGAGGTCAGAATGCCGAGTAAGAGGCACAGCGCCGAGCAGATCGTACGCAAGCTCCGGGAGGCTGAGGTGGAGCTGGCTCGAGGGGCGACGGTCAAGGATGCCTGCCGCAAGCTAGCAATCACCGAGCACACCTACTACCGGTGGCGGCGAGAGTACGGCGGACTGAAGCTCAACCAGGCCAGAAAGCTCAAGCAACTGGAGAAGGAGAATGCCCGGCTCAAGAGGCTGGTGGCGGAAAAGGAACTCGACCTGTCGATCCTGAAGGAAGTGGCGGAGGGAAACTTCTGAGCCCAGCTCGGCGGCGAGAGGCGGTGGCACATGTACGGGGGCGGCTGGGCGTCTCGGAGAGGCGGGCGTGTCGGGTACTGAAACAACCACGCACGACACACCGGTACGTGCCAAGAGAGCCGCAACAGGAGCAGATTTTGACGGAGCGGATCGTGGATTTAGCCCGACAGTACGGGCGCTACGGATATCGGAGGGTGACAGCGTTGCTGCGCATGGAGGGCTGGTCCGTGAACCACAAACGAGTGCAGCGTATCTGGCGGCGCGAAGGGCTGAAAGTACCGAGAAAACAGCCCAAACGAGCACGGCTGTGGCTGAGCGATGGCTCCTGCATCCGGCTGCGCCCACAGCACCGGGATCATGTCTGGGCGTATGACTTCCTGCACCACCGGACGCACGACGGTCGGGCTATGAGGCTGCTGACGATCGTCGATGAGTACACACGAGAAAGCCTGGCGATCCATGTAGCACGGAAGCTCAACTCTGAGGACGTGCTGGAGCAGCTCGGGAGGTTGTTCGTACACCGGGGCATACCTGAGCACATCCGGTCGGATAACGGACCAGAGTTCACCGCCGAGGCGGTTCGCGACTGGCTGGGCCGGTTGGGCGTGGGGACGCTGTTCATCGAGCCGGGCTCGCCGTGGGAGAACGGTTACGTGGAGAGCTTCAACGGCAAGCTACGCGACGAGCTGCTGGATGGAGAGATCTTCTACACGCTCAAGGAGGCAAAGGTTCTGATCGAGAGATGGCGTCAGCACTACAACCGCATGCGACCGCACAGCTCGCTGAGCTATCGGCCGCCCGCACCCGAAGCGACGTTGTTGAAGCCGGCTGCGCTCCGCTTCGCCGGCCTCAACAACCTCTTGTCAGCACCGAGTTACTGAGATAAGACATGGTACTAACCGCGGGGTCAGGTCAACACCTCGTCTTGGTAAATCAGCGGCGCGGTCGTTAGGCACCCGTCCGCTTGGAGGTTATCGACGAGTCGCTGAAACTGCACTGGGGGCATGTAGCGCGCGTTCTTTTGCAGCAGCCGCAGCTCACGCAGCGTCTTGCGGACGACGCGCGTCTCCAGCCCATTTGCAGTACCAGAGATCGTAGAGTGCTTGCGGCTCTTCGTCTCGGACGAGCCTTTCATAATTGAGCATTCCAGGCTTGCGCGACGCCAGCTTGAAGACGCCACGATATTTCATCGACACGGGCCGGGGTGTGAACGCCGTTGTCTTGACCTTAGAAACTCGAATCAGATGACGGCGCTCGAACACCGACACAGGTAGGCGAGCCGTTGCCAGCAGTGCAATGAGCTTTGACAACTTCCGATCGCGCGACAGCGAGAAGTCGCTAAGCAGGTAGATGCCAGCGCCGCCGAACTTCTCCCGCGCGTAGATGAACGCGCCCGCGAGCATGCCGTCCAGGTACACGAGAAAGTTCAGCTCGCCGGAAGTGTGCGCGATGCCTTTGGACAGGCAGCGATCTTTCAGGAAATTGAGTCTGGCTGAATCCGCCCGCACGAGGGTCACGACGGTATCGGCGGTGAGCGCGGCCGGATCCACGGGCGCGTACTGGAACGGCTCGCTGCGGTGCCTGTTGACCCGCACGGACGATTTCGGCGTTTCGGCGTAGGTATAAACCGTGCGCCGCCCATCCTCCGAGTAGACGGTCACGGGGTTCAGGTCGGCGAGCTCACGGTCGGCGAAGACACAGTAAGGGGTGCCCCGGTCGCAGCGCGCGCGCGCGCACGTGAGGGGGACTGGGAAGAGACCTACTTCAAAGCGCTAGAGCGGGGTCACACCAAAGAGTCGGCTGCTGGAATCGCCGGAGTGAGTGCGCAAACTCCTTACAAGCGCGTGCAGCGTGGAGACACCGAGTTCGCCGAGCAGGAGGAGATCCACTACAACCGGGGCACGGCGATGCTGCTGGAGGTGGCGCGGCGACGCATCCTGGATCCCAAGCGCCCCGGAGATCTCGTGCTCAAGCACCTGCTATCGGTTCGTGGCGTCAGCGAGCGCGTGCAGGTGACGGGTGCGGGCGGCGGCCCGATCCAGAAGGTCGTGGTGTACCTGCCGGGCAAGCAGCAGCCGCAGGAGTCGTGAGTTGCATCCCCATCAGGTTGCGTTTACTTGCTGGTGGGGAGCTGCGACCGAACTTTTGGACTTGAGCTGTGTGGCTCAAACGCCGATTCGTGCACCATGAATGGTGCAACGCTCCAGCCCACCCGATGCTATCCGAGCTTTCTACCGCGCCGAAACGAACCGAGGTCTCGGACAGTGCGACCACCCGATGTTCGGTCTGTTTATTCTGTCGTGGGTCGGTCCCGCATGGCCCGTAGACCGCAGGCTGCGACCGCTAGTCCACCCCATTGGAAGAATCGACGCGGCGGGATAGCTGTAAGCATTTACTGTACCTCATCGCTTTGGAGGTGCCGCAAGCGCCCCAGGGCGAGGACGAAAGCCGTGCCACGGTAGGGGGGAGTCAGAAAGAGGGGTGGGGGTAGTGGCGACAAGCCAGTCGAGTCAAGAAGCCGAGGTTGCGGTCGAGACGATCGAGACGATCGAGCTACGTCCGCAGCTGGGGCCACAGGAGGCGTTCCTAGCCTCGGATGCCGACATTGCGATCGCGGGCGGGGCGGCCGGTGGCGGCAAGACGTTCGCGCTGCTGATGGAGCCGCTGTACCAGCTGGACAACCCGCACTTTGGCACCGTGATCTTCCGGCGCACGTACCCGCAGATCATGGGACAGGGGGCGCTGTGGGACGAGGCTGGGCAGATGTACCCGTTGCTCGGTGGCGAGGCGCGCGACTCAAGTGTCGAGTACCGCTTCCGCAGCGGCATGACGGTGAAGTTCGCCCACATGCAGCATGAAAAGGACCGGCTGGCGTGGAAGGGGGCACAAATTCCGATGATCGGGTTTGACCAGCTGGAGGACTTCACCCAAGAGCAGTTCTGGTTTTTGCTGTCGCGCAACCGCTCCGCACGCGCCGGCATTCGACCTTACGTGCGGGCCACGTGTAACCCGGTGCCGGAGGATGATCCGGTGGGCGGGTGGTTGAACCGGTTCATCCGCTGGTGGATTGACCCAGAGACCGGCTATGCGATCCAGGAGCGCGCCGGAAAGGTGCGCTGGTTCGTGCGGCTGGCGGAGGAGCTGCACTGGGCCGATACGCCCGACCAGCTGCACGAGCGCTTCCCTGAGCACGCTGCCACCGAGATCCGGCCGCGGTCAGTGACGTTCATCCCGGCCACGTTGGAGGATAACCCAGCGCTGGAGCGCGCCGACCCCGACTACCGCGCCAAGCTTATGGCGCTGCCGTTGGTGGAGAGGGAGCGGCTGCTCAAGGGCAACTGGCACATCAAGGCAAAGGCTGGCCTGGTGTTCAACCGCGCCTGGTTGCGCGAGCTCCCGGCGATGCCGATTGACGTGGAGGGGTGGGTGCGTTACTGGGACAAGGCCGGCACGGTGGACAACCCATCGGCCGCCTACAGTGCGGGCGTGTTGATCGGCAACCGGCCCGACGGGTCCTTCGTGGTGGGGGATGTGGAGCGAGGCCAGTGGTCGGCCCTGGAGCGGGAGAGGGTGATTCGGCAGAAGGCCGAGGCCGACGCGAGCCTGCAGGCGCCGGTGGCGACGTGGGTGGAGCAGGAGCCCGGCTCTGGGGGCAAGGAGAGTGCCGAGAACACGGTGCGTCAGCTGGCCGGGTTCGACGTTCACAGCGAGCGAGCCACAGGTGACAAGCTGACGCGAGCGCAACCGTTCGCCGCACAGGTGGAGGCGGGGAACGTCTCCTACGTGCAGGGGCCATGGAACGAGCCGTACCTGCAAGAGATGCACCGCTTCGACGGCAAGGCCAAGCCCATGGACCAGGTGGATGCATCCAGCGGTGCGTTCAACAGGCTGACGCTCCAGAAACCAAAGCCCCGAGCTCGGGCGCTCGGGAGACCCCTGGGGGCGCGGTAATGACCGAGACCTTCCTGACCGTCTTGGAGGCTGCCGATCGCTACCATATCGCCGTGAATACGCTGTATCGGTGGATCGACAAGGGTGTTATCGGACACGTCCGTGTCGGTCCTCGCCGCGGTGGCGGCAAGCGGAGGTACATCCGTATCATCGAGTCGGAGCTGGCGGACGTGATGGTGGCGGAGGAGCGACGTTAGCGACCGCTTACACCTCCGCAAACTGATCGATGACTATGTCTCCCTCCGGGAACCGTGCCACGACTTGTAATTCACCCCCCATTGCTTCGATGTACCGGCGCAGTGTGCTGACGTAGGCATCAGTGCGCTTCTCCAGGGCGGAGACCGACGACTGGTCGCGCTCCATTAACTCCGCCATCGTTTCCTGCGTCAGCTCACGTGCCTTGCGCAGCTCGGCCAGCGGCATCGCGGCGATTTCTGCCAGCGCGCGCTCACGCACCGCTGCCTGCTGCTCTGGCGTTAGGTGCCGATCGAGAAGGTTCTGCCACTTCTTAGCCATTGTCGCCCTCCTGCGCGATCTCCGCGAGGTGCTCTTCGTACAGTTGGTCAGCGATAGGAATCATCCGCTCGTAGAAACCGCCGTCCCCAATCTTGGACCCGCCGATCAGCAGGATCGCCATCCGGCGAGAGTCGAACGCGAAGAACACGCGGATCTGGTTCCGCTTGACCCGCAGTTCCTTCATGTTGGGGAATTGGCTGCCCTTCAGGGTGTCAGCATGCGGCCGATTCAGGCTGGGGCCGATGCGTTCGAGGATAGCGACTTTCTGGGCGATGTCCTCTTGCTCAGCAACTGATAGGCCAGCGAACCACTCGCTGAATTCGTTGGTGTGCTCGACCTCCCATCGCTTTTCCACACCTGTAATTATGGCTTTCACTAAATATGTTGTCAAGACCATATAGGAGGTTTTCGGGTCATACACGGCAGGAGTGTTGAAAGCAGTTTCCGAACTCGGACCATCAGGAACCCTCAACTACCATCAGGAAACCCCAGGAACCATCAGGAAACCCCAGGAACCCCCAGGAACCCCCAGGAACCCCCAGCTCGGAACTACTTGGTGCTATCCACCTAGCATCGGGGCGATGCGTATGCCTACCCTCGATCCGTGGGCAGCAACGGGGCAGCAACCTCTACCGATCCGACCGTCGACGCGGCAGCACTCCGCGTGGCCGCCTCCACGCTCGTGGAGCGCTACGAGTTTGCCTCTCGGCACGGACTGACGTTCCAGAATGCCCGCGATCTGGCCCGCGCCCTCGGCTACAAGCCAGAACTGGGGCCAGCCAGCCTCAGAGCCGAGTTGCTGTACGTTCGCATGCTGACCTCTTGGGAGTGCACCGTTTAACTTGTTACCTGCAGAAAAGGTTCTTGCCTTACCGTGCAGACTGCGAATTATTGAAGCTTCCGAATCGTAGATAATTCTTGGTTCGCGAGTTACTCCTGCTTCATATGAACAATAGCGCTGACCTGAACGTTGTTTTCTGTGCGGCTAAACTGGAACCCGGAGGCAGTGCCGAGTGCCATGCGGTTCCGCTGTATCTGCATGTCCGCGTTCCGAGCCTCTTCCCAAGCTTCCATCTCCATGTCGAGAGCGATCCGGCGGGGCTTTCGCCACGCCGATAGGAGCTCGAACCCGCTGTGATAGCCGCGAGAGTTCTCGGAGTCTCTCTCCCGCTCGATATAAATACGATTGACCGTGATTGAGACCTCGGTCTCGTCCGGGAGATATGAGTTGATGCGCAGCATCAGCACGTTGTCATCTTCAACGCTCCACTCAAAGTCGAGCCGATCAAAGTCGTACTGATCTGTCACAAAGCCGGCATCGTTCCCCGCAGAAACAGTCATCTCCTCCGTTAGACGACCGCGCTCGGCAGGCGAGACCTCCACGCGAAGTGCCTTACGTAGATTCTCTAAGCCGTTTCTTGCGTAGCTCGCCAGCATTCGATCCGTGCTCTTTAGCAGAGGACGCAGATGCTTGCGAGCCTTGCGGGCGAAAGTGACAGCATCGTCACTGTCCCAGACCGGAGTCGGATGCTCCTTGAGCATCATCGCCGCGCGGAGAAAAGAGACTCCGACAAAAAAATGAACCTCGTCTATGAAGTCGGCCGCTGGATGCTCGCGTAAGAATTGCTCATATTGACGGGCTTGCCCGAGGGGGACCTGTGGATCCTCCCCGTCGTACTCGTAAGGAGGAGCTTCCCGGACCATCTTGCGCCACTTGAATAACGCCATATACTGACCGTTCGGAAACTCGGACAGATAATCATCGATAAGGCTTAGCGGCTCATCGTGTCTATCTGGTGACAAGTACCGGTGGAATAACAGGGCAGCTTTATAGATCTCCTCGCGCGCTGGATGCTCTGGTATGGCGTCCAAGATCCGTTGGGCTTCGGGAAGCAAGGCGCGCCATTTCTCGAGCATTTTGTTCGAATAGGGAGGCTTTTCCACCACGCGCTTTATTTCTGCCACGAGCTTCGTAAGAGCTTCTGAATCCTGATCAGCCGTTGCCTGAGCAAGCGCGAGCGTGGCGGCGAGAACGAGGCAGCTCAACACTGCTCGAACAGGCGTGGCGGACAACAGCTCTCGTAGGTTTGCCACTACATCCTCCCTGTATGTAGTTGGTTTGTTCTCACGGTAGCGTCCTCGCCATCCACCTCACCTCGCCCACGAGCACCGCATCGTCAGGCCAGGGCTCATCGGTCCAGGTGGGGTTGTCGCTGACCAGCAGCCAGGTGTGGTCGGGGCCCTTGGCAGCGCGCTTCACCACCAACCCCTCGTCTTTGAGCTGTAAGGCGTAGATGTGGTTGGTGCAGGGCCGGCGAGCGGTGCGGTCCAGGAGGATCTTGCAACGACACCCATTGGGCGGCAAGCTGCTCGGCGGGTACCTGGCCAGTTTCGGTGTTCGTTCGTCGACCGCTTGCAGCGGTTATTCATGGGTGTGTGTCTGGGATGCTCACGGGGTGCACCGGTTGGCCTTGGAGCCGGTCAGGTTTTCCCAGCGCTCGACAGCCGGCCAGCACACACGGCTCCACGAGCTTGGTCGGGAAGGTGGCGAAGTGCGCTTCGGGAAACGCATCTTTGCCGCTATTCGAGATGGTCCAGACCGAGCGCAGGTTCGCACCTTGCTTGACTTTGCCGCCGCGGTGACAAGGGCGCTGCGGCCTAGCAGTCGGATTGGCCCCGTGATAGTTCGGCGAATTTGCCCACCCAGAGATGTTGGATTTTCGCCACCTGCCATCAACCAAATCGCTCCGCGTCTCCGGGCGATATAGCGTTCGAACCGCGTCAGCGTCGTAGTAGTACCGAGCGGACTTCGACAGCAGGAAGACGTACTCGTGGGCCTTTGTGGGCCGATCGGTGACCGACTCGGGCATCGGGTTCGGCTTTGCCCAGAGGATGTCCGAGCGCAGCCACCAGCCATCCGCTTGCAGCGCGAAGGCGATGCGCCAGGGCATGCCGATCAAGTCCTTCGGCTTGAGCCCCGGTGTGCGCTCCATGCTTCCAGTGAGGTTCCTGATCTGCGCTGCCTTCACTTGGTTCGCGCTCAGAGCGGAGACATTCGGCGCGTGCTTGCCAGCGTGCTCTCGTGATTGGGCACCACACGAGCCCGCATAGCAGTCCCCCATGTTGAGCCACAGCGTGCCGTCGCTCCGCAGCACTCGGCGGACCTCTCGGAACATCGCCACCATCTTGGCGACGTACTCGTCGAGTGTTGCTTCGAGCCCGACCTGGCCGTCAGTCCCGTAGTCACGGAGCCCCCAGTAGGGCGGCGAGGTCACGACGCAGTGGACCGACTCGTCCGGTAGCTGGGCGAGGCCCTCCAGCACGTCGGCACAGATCAGCCGGAAGTGCCTCATGCGATGCGCTCTAGGGCCAGCAGCTCGTCGAGACGATCCTCGACCTCTGCCCGTGTGATCTCCGGGTTTCCCTCGTAGCTGGCCGCGTAGTACCCGGCCACGTAGGGCTTGAACCACTCGGCGTGCTCGAAGATGTACGGGCGCTCCATCACGACGCTGCTTCCTCCAGGAGCCGCGCTAGCGCCTCCTCTAGCTCCTCGCCGCTCACAAGTTGAGAGGGGTCTTCTTCGATGGCCGCCAATTGCTCGCGGGCGATCTCGGCATCTCTCCATTCCTTCCTCGTTGCCTCGCTTCACGATGCCCTCCCGAGCCAGAGCCCGAAATCGGCTGGTACCGATTTGGTACCGTTTTCAACCCTCAAAGGGGGGTCTAGAGGGGTCTAAACTCCCTGTAAGTCGTTGAATCTACGTAGATCGGTGATCAACTACAACACCGTCTCCCCCGGCTACATGGACATGGTCGGGGTGGGCCTGATCGCGGGCCGCCAACTCCGCGACAGCGACACCGGCGCCACGCCTGATGTGGTGATCCTGAACGCCACGGCCGCCGAGCAGCTATGGCCCGGCGCGGACGCTGTAGGTCGCAACGTGATCATCCGTGATCGCAGCGGCACAGAGCGTGTCGCCGCCGTCGTCGGTGTGGCGGGGAACACTGTCTATCGGCGCCTCGGTGAGCAGCCAATGCCGTTCATGTACCTGCCGCAGTCGCAGTGGTACCGGCCTGACATGGTGCTCCACGCACGTTCCCGCAGCTCCACACGCGACGTCGTCGCCGCACTTGTCGAGGAGGCCCGCGCAGCCGATCCTGAAGTGCCGGTCGAAGCGAACCGGATGATCGATGAGATGGCCTTCGCGCTCATCGTCGTTCGTGTCCTCGGTGCGGTGCTGACCGCGGCTGGCGTCGTCGGGCTGTTGCTCTCGACCATCGGTGTGTTCGGCACGGTCGCCTACGCCACCGAGCGGCGGCGCCACGAGATCGGGATACGCGTCGCACTCGGGGCCGACAGGAGCGGTGTGCGCCGGCTCGTCCTCGCACAGGGCTGGCGGCTGACGTTGATCGGGCTCGCGATCGGGCTCACGAGCGCCGCGTTTGCGGCGCAGCTGATCGGCGCATTTCTCTACGGCGTGGCACCGACCGACCCGCTGACATTCGCCGGGATCGCCGTAAGCCTCGTCGCGGTCAGCCTCGTCGCGAGCTGGGTGCCGGCTCAGCGAGCCCTGCGACTCGACCCGGCCGCCGTGCTGCACGGCGATTGACGCGCTCTCCGCCGGATATCGTCGGATCGAGGCGCGTCGCGAGGTCTTACATGCTGCAGCCGTTACCTGATCAACGGCCCTACTTGGTGAAGTTTCTTGTACGCCTATCGGAAATCATGCGCTCGCCTACTTAGTGTCCGTATGTGAAGAGCATTCCAGCTGTGGCAGATACGCTGTATGTGCATGGGGAGACTGGAGTGGCGAGTCTATGGTGGCTGGGGGCCGGGGTGTATGTCCTCACGGTCGCGGGGTTGGTCTTGGCGCTGTACGCACCATTTCAAGCGCCGGGATCGATTGCGTTCCGCGCAACCTTGGTGGCCATCGTCGCGGTGCTAACGACTGTCGCGGTCGGTGTGCCTGCAGCCCTGGCCGGTTACCGCTTCGGAGCGCGCAGGGCGTTCCAGCAGTTCATGGCTCGTGACTCCGACGAGTTGATTCGGCTTGCCGCTCGAGATCCGCTACTGTCCACGACAGAGCACGATCGAGCGGAGAATCCTCGGAAGCCAGAAACGCCAGGGCCTTCTTTAGTTCCGCCAAACTGAGACGGCTGCCGACCAGCTTCATCACCTGCGCCGCCAGCACCAAGCGCTGGGTTTCTTCCCCTTCGAGATCCAGCGCCTCGCTAATATCCTCTGCCACTTGCAGAGAGGGCATGGCCGTCCCGCCCTCGATGCGGGATAGATAGGACGCGGTCTTGCCAATGCGCTCGGCGAGCTGTCGTTGATCTAGCCCCGCCGCCTGGCGCGCGGATGTTATGTGTTGCCCGAGTGATCGGAGTAGTGCTCGTTCAGCCATAACCTCGCCATCGTTTGGTGAGAGCGGCTCTGCAAGCGTCCCTCCCGAGCCAAAAAGCGGGCGCCCAGATTCGGTCAAGAACTTACCAAACTTCAATTACGTGCGTACGTAGGCACGAAGGTATTACATGCCTGTGTAAGTAAGGTCGTTTTTGATATATCTATTATCGGACATCACAGGTCACCACCGGACACTAAAAACTAGAGTTGAGGACGGATAGACATGGTGAACAAAAAGAAGCTCCTGGGCATTTTCTCGGTTAGTTTCGGCCTTGTTGTCGCCCTGTGTTGGATAGCTATAGCTGCCCTTACCGTACAAAACACAATCGCGGTGCCGGTGATGATCGAATCCCTTGAAGAACGCGCAACACGCATGTGTCGCGGCGCTGTGGTCAGCCACCTGGCACGCTCCGTCGCCCCGGAGGTGCCAAACGGCCAACTGCGCTTTCTTCCGGGTTTCGGGCTGGAAGTGCGGGGGCAGTTGGCCGCGACGAACTCGCTCGGAGAGTCGGTAGAGACGAGCTACGTGTGCCGGATCCGCAAGGACGCCGAGTCGCTTGTTCTACAGGAAGTGGAGATAACGGAGCATTCGCTATGAGCGCGGCAGTGCGCCGGTCCCGGTACCGTGAATGCCAGCAAGGAGGCACGGGATGAGTATCTGCACGAGCCTGGCGGTTCGACGCGCCTATCCCAGGATGGAAGTGCAAGTGCCCATCTGGATCGAGTCGGCCGACGACGATGAACCGATCTCCGGACTGACCCTGAACCTGTCCCGCAGCGGGGCTCTTGTGCGGTTGCAGCGTCCGGTGGTGATCGGGGCGCGCTACCTTATCCGAATCCTCGCGGCTCAACCACTCTGCCAGCCACACAGCACCGCTTGTCGGCGCTGTGGCGCGGTGCCCGTCCCGGACGTGTTGCCGGAGCAGTCTCGCTGGGCTGTCGCCCTCAGGCAGAGCGCCGGGGCAAACACGTACGCCGCCGCATTCGAGTTCGAGGCCCTGCTGGACCTGTTCGAAGAAAGGCAAAAGGCCGCCTAGCCAGGGCCGACCTCATCGAACCGACGCCGGGCTACCGGGGGTCCCCCGGGGCGACGCTACTTCTGCGCCTCGATCTCGCGCTCCAGCAGCGGCTTTCCATGAGTGATCCAGTCGGGTGCCTCCTCTCCCTTGAGGAAGTGCCCGAACCAGGTGAGCACGCGGTGGTGGTAGTCGATCTGGTTGTTCTTCTGGCGGGCGCCGTGGTCCTCGCCCGGATACACCAGCATCACCAGAAACTTACCGGCACGCCGGGCGTAGTTGTACATCTCGACGCCCTGGTGCCAGTCGACCACACCATCCTCATCACCGAAGAAAATCATCATCGGCGTCTCGAGATCGGTGATGTGCATGATCGGCGATTCGCGCACATAGGCTTCGAGGTCCTCCCAGTAGGGGACCTCCATACGCGCCTGTCCGGTCTCGAAATGATCGGTCTCCGGTAAGCCCGGATTCCAGTGCACGGTGCCGAACATGGAGAACAGATTCGTCAGCGGGGCGCCGGCGATCGATGCAGCGAACACCTCGGTCTGCGTCGGCACATAGCTGGCCTCGTACCCGCCCCAGGAATGGCCCACCAACCCGACTCGGTCGGCGTCGATTCTCCCGCTGGCAACCACCGCGGCCACGGCGGGGACGATGCACTCCACCGCAGACGTTCCTGGCAACCGGTTGCGGTACACGATGTCCGGCTGCAGTACGAAGTACCCCTGAGCCGTAAACACCGCCGGGTTGTACGGGCTGCGCTCGGAAGGCAGCGAGTAGCTGTGCACCGTCTGTGAGAGGCGCTCGTAGACGTACACGATCATCGGATACGTCTTGGCGGGATCGTAGTTGGCAGGATAAAAGAGCGCGCCCTGCAGATCGCGGCCCCAGGCACTGGTGTATTGCACTAGCTCCGACCGACCCCAGGAGTAGTCCGACTGGAACGCGTTGGTAGCCGTGCGCTGGCGTGCGGAGCCCAGATCAATGCCCCCAACGAACACATCGGGCGAGTCATCGAAGCCCTGGACGACATACGAGTACGTTTCCGCGTCCGGCGCCTTGGCCAACCGACCGACGTTCTTGTCGAGCCAGACCAGACGCTCGGGACCCACACCCGCTCCGGCGTTCGCAGCCGCCATCGCGGTCGAAGCGAATCCATATTTCTTGCTGCGCTAGCCGTACAGCTGCAACCAGATGCGCTTGGGATCGACTCCGCGCTCCTCAGACTCGAGGTCGATCACTCGATGCCGCACGAGATCCTCGTCGCCGTTTGTCAGCTTTGCCCCACCCCCTCCACCGGGACTGACAGCCCAAACGTCATACTCGCCGTACAGCAGCACCGCGCTGTCGTCGGCGAGCCACCCCCCGACACCCCATGGGGGCTGCTGAGTGCGCACCGGAGTGTCGTAGTCGTGGTTGACGAACGCGCCCGGCAGCCCGGCGGTGAGGTTGCGATGCGTATCGGTATCGATCTCGTACGCCCAGAAATGATCGGCCTTGAAGTACAGCAGGTACCTGCCGCCCGCGCTGTCGCCATAGAAGAACCCGACGTCCTGAATCACTCGCCGCCGAGCGCCGCTTCCGATCTCGATCAGCCAGATATCGTTCCAGTCGCGATCGAACATGTTGCGGAAGCGATACGCGTCGCGATCGGTCTCCGTCGCGACCCGGTGACCCTCGACCACCGCAAGAACTTCGCTCAGGTCGCTGCCGAGACGCACAAATCCACCTTCGGCAAGATTCCACGCCGCCCGGTATCCGGCCTGCTCGTTGCGCTCGCGGCGGACCCGCTGCATCGGGATGACCTGCTCGTCGAACGAGTGCCAGACCTCGACCGCGGACGGCTCGATCTTCTCTTCCGGCTCGGCACCGTCCTTCCCCTCCTCGCTATCCTCCACGTCATCGCCGGGGGCCGCGTGCCATTCCTGGATGGCGAAGAAGACCGTGGTTCCGTCATCGGACCATGCCGGCCGCTCGTGCGGCGACACCCGCATACCTGCAACGAACTCCCCGGCTTCTGCCGGGTCGTACAGCAGACGATTCGGCGCCGCATCGAGATCGCGCCACGCAACGATTGCGTGAGTAGGGCCGTCGAACCCCTCGCGGTGAATCGACTGCAGAAACGCCAGATCCGCCGAATCGTCACGCCAGGCGAGCCCGAGGAACGTAGTTCCCGATTGCGCTGCCGAGCCCAGCACGCGAAGTCTCCCCGACGCGGCGTCGTAGAGCTGAACTCCGTTGCCCACTCCATCCTGTGTCTCGATCGCCACCGCCAGCAGGTTGCCGTCCGGCTGCCATAGATACTCGGCGACGTTGCCAATGGTGAACTCTCCCCCGGCCGCCAGGTCGCGCACCACGAGATCGGCACCGCGACGCTCGGCGACCGAGTCATCGTCGCTGGCGAGTGCATAGCGATGCAGTGCGACATAGGCACCGCCGCCGCCGAAAGCGAAGCTCGACACGCCGGAGGTCGTCTCTACCTCCCCGTTAGCCAGGTGCAATAGCCCGACCCCGTCGTGAACCGGCTCACCATCCTCGAGCAGGTCCTTCCGCTCCGCCTCCGACTGTCCGATGCGATAGGCCAGCCAGGCTGAATCTTTGGAGAACTCCGGCTCCCGGCCCTCGTCGGCGACAATCGGCGGGCCATCCGTGTCGACCGAGAACGTGCGCAACTCGGCCGTGCCATCGACCCGCGAGACAGGCACCGCCAGCCATCGGCCATCCGGTGACAGCGGGGTGCGGAATTCCAAGCGCTCGAACTGGCCGTAATCCGCCGGACGTACCGGTGGCCTCGGAGCCTGCGCCTCAGCGGTCAGCGCACCGATCGCTGACATCACTACGAGCGCAGCCAGGACTGGTCGGGATCGTGAGCAAATGCACCGCCGCCGCGAGTCGTCCTGTCGCATGTTGATCCCCGTTTATTCGAGTAACTCGTACGAATCGAGTTGCCAGCCGCTCGCCAGCGCGCGGCCTCGCTGATAGCTAAGCATGCGGATCTTGTAAGGCGGCTCGGCGCTCAGCCAGTAGTCCCGCATGCGGCCATCGTTGAACCGCAAACGCACTACGGTGGTTTCGAAGTCGCCGGCGGCGAGCTCCAATGTGGTGGCGCCTAGCACTCGGAACTGCACCCAGAGCTCCTCGGGGGCGACCATGTTGTTCCACGCCAGGCGACCGATCGACCCGGGCACCAGCCGCAGCGCCGCCAGCGGCAACTCGAGCACTGACGCTTCGAACGGTCGCAACTGATACTCCAGGTCGTGCCGCGTGGAGATTCCAGCGCTGTCGCGAACCGTCGCCTGGATTCGATTGCCAACGAAGATGAAGCTCTGTCCGCCCCCCTGCGGGAATGAGAACGAGCGCCGCACCGGCGCCAGCGTGGTCGCTTCGAGCACCATGTTGTCTTCGACGCCGCTGCTCGAAAGCGACAGGCTGACATGCAGCCGCTTGTCCGCGTCCGGAAGCACCGTCATCGTCGCTTCGCCGTCCGCCAGTGGCACTCCCACGATCGAGTCCCAGCGCTCGTAGGTGGCCCGATAGGGCCGGACGAACATCGAGGCCACGCGGTCGTCGCCGGCGCCGATCAGCACCGCATCGTCGGGCACCGGCACGAACTGAGGCAACCCGCTGAGAGCAGCGAACAGGATGCCAATGCCCAGAGCAATGACCACCAGAAGCATGGAGAAGCGAATCAGGGTGCGTTTCATTCGGAAATTCTCGGTGGAGTAGAGGGCGCAGTAGAGGCCAATCTTGCTACGCGGTCATTGTCGGAGATAGCTGGGTGGTGTTGCCGCTGGGGTGAGGCAGAGGTCCATCTTGCTACGCGGTCGCCGCCGGGAGCTCACCGGGCGATCTTGCTCTCGCGTGAGCACCTTCGGTAAGTGACCGCCGTGCACGCGATGCGTTGCCAGATGGACCTCTGCCTCACCCCCTCGAACCACCGAGCTATTTCAAGGCTCTTTCTCTGGATTGACAGACATTTGTCTGGTTTAATGGGCCGCTTCCTCGAGAGCCGAAAACGAAGCGGGAGTTTTAGGCTTCGATCGGATCCGCTCCTCTCACAGCCCACCCCCTAATGTCTGCATCGGCCTATTTCGGTGACTCGCTCGCTTATGTACCGCTCTGGTGCAAGAGCAATTTCTCCTTTCTCGAGGGGGCCAGTGACCCAGCCGAGATGGTGGAGGAGGCCCGACATCTTGGACTGCGATCGATCGCAGTCACCGATCGCGATGGGGTACACGGAATCGTGCAGGCGCATGTGCGTGCACGCGAGCTCGGCATTCACCTGATCGTCGGCTCACAGATCACGCTGGTCGACAACTCGGTGTTGATACTGCTCGCCACCAGCCGCGAAGGCTACGCCAACCTGTGCCGGCTGATAACCAAGGGACGGCTGCGATGCGCCAAGGGAGAGAGCCGAGTCACCTGGTTCGAGGTTGCTGAGCACGCCAACGGTCTGATCGCCCTCTGGGGTGGGGAGCGCAGCCTGTTGGCGCAACCGATCGACGCTGACGGGCTGATTCCCAGCATGCTCATCGATCCTCACTCCTGCGATGCAGCATACGCGCCGGGGGTCGAATTCGACGCCGGCGGCCCGACGGATGCCGCCAGAAAAACCCCGCGAGCGTCCCCTGACGGGGGCCTTTCTGGCAGCCGAGGCGAGCTCCTGGAGTTTCCGCTGCAGCGTGCCAGCGACATGGCCGCCGCCAAGGTTATCGACCTTTTCGAGTTCAGCGCCGCGCGCGAGCCCCGCACGCTCGACGAAACCGCCGATCTGCTGCGCGAGGCGTTCGGTCCGCGACTGTTTGCGTTGCTCACCCGGCACCAACGCACCGACGAGCCGGCGATGGAACGTCGTGTTCGTGCTCATGCGACGCGTTATGAGCTATCGCTGGTGGCGGGCTCCGAGGTTCTCTACCACGTGCCCGGGCGTCGTGACCTGCACGACGTGCTCAACTGCATACGACACGGTGTGAAGATCGGCAGCGCCGGGCGCTGCATCAAGGGCAACGCCAAGCACGAGCTGCACTCGCCACAGAGCTTCATTGCGCTGTACGCCGACGACCTGCTGGCGATCGCCCGCACGCGCGAGATCGCCGAGCTGTGCGGCTTCTCGATGGACGAGCTCCGCTATCGCTACCCCTCGGAAAAGCTGCCCGACGGCACCACATCGATGCAGCACCTGCGCCAGCTCACATGGGAAGGCGCTCGCAAGCGGTATCGCGACACCATCGGTCCTCGCGGTGAGCGTGGCTACATTCCACCGGAGATGCGCGCTCAGATCGACAAGGAGCTGGCGGTCATCGACGACCTCGACTACCCGGGCTACTTCCTCACCATGCGCGAGATCGTTCGCTTCTGTCAGGAGCGCGGCATCCTCTGTCAGGGGCGGGGATCCGCAGCAAATTCGATCGTCTGTTTTTGCCTCGAGGTCACCGCCGTCGACCCGGTGCGCATGGATCTGCTGTTCGAGCGCTTCATCTCCAAGGAGCGCGCCGAGCCGCCCGATATCGACCTTGATATCGAGCACGACCGACGGGAAGAGGCAATCCAGCACATGTACGAGAAATACGGCCGCTCGCATGCTGCCATGGTCGCCAACGTCATCCGCTATCGATCGAAATCAGCAGTGCGCGACGTCGGTAAGGCACTGGGCCTATCGGAGACATCGCTCGACCGGCTCTCCAAGATGGTCGGACGCTGGGGCGGCATCGACGAGACGTCGTTCCGCCAGGCAGGGCTCGACCCCCACAACCCGACCATCGGTCATCTGATGCGGCTGGCCAACGAGGCCATTGGCTTCCCGCGCCACCTGTCGATCCACCCTGGCGGCTTCTTGCTCGGTCACGAGCCGGTACACGATCTGGTGCCGATCGAGAACGGTTCGATGGAGGACCGCACCGTCATCCAGTGGGACAAGGACGACGTCGAGGCCCTCGGCCTCTTCAAGGTCGACCTGCTGGGGCTCGGTGCGCTTACCCAGCTGCATCACGGCTTCGACCTGCTGCGCAAACACCGCGGCATCGACGCCGACATGACCACTATCCCCCCGGCCGACACGGCCACCTTCGATATGTGTTGCCGTGCCGACACCGTGGGTGTGTTCCAGATCGAGAGTCGCGCCCAAATGTCGATGTTGCCGCGTCTCAAGCCGCGCACCTTCTACGACCTGGTGGTGGAGATCTCCATCGTGCGTCCTGGCCCCATCACCGGCGGCATGGTGCACCCCTACCTGCGACGCCGCGAGGGCAAGGAAGCCATCGACTACCCCCACCCGTGCCTGGAGCCGGTGCTCAAGAAGACCCTAGGCATCCCGCTGTTCCAAGAGCAGGTCATGAAGCTGGCCGTCGTCGCCGCCGACTACACCCCTGGTGAGGCCGACCAGCTACGCCGCGACATGGCCGCCTGGCGCAAGACCGGCCGACTGGATCGTCACCGTGAGCGCCTCATCACGCGAATGATGGCCAAGGGCATCGAGCAACAGTTTGCCGAGCGCGTCTTCGACCAGATCCGCGGCTTCGGTGATTATGGCTTTCCGGAGTCGCATGCTGCCAGCTTCGCACTCATCGCCTACGCCACTTCATGGATGAAGTGTCATTACCCGGCGGAGTTCACCTGCTCGTTGCTGAACTCACTCCCGATGGGGTTCTACTCCGCTGCCACTCTGGTCGACGATGCCAAGCGGCACGATGTCGAGGTGCGGGCGGTAAGTGTTGATGCCCCCTGGTGGGACTGCACACTCGAACCCGCGACACTACCTTCGAATCCCGTTTCGGGAGATGACGCCTCCTATTCTCAAGAGACGACCGCCGCGGCGACGGTTTCCTGCCCCACCCCCACGATCTCGGATCGCGACCCCTCACCAGCACAGTCGCCCGCTCGTGGGCTATCCATTCGTATGGGGCTGCGATACATCAAGGGCATGCGCGCTGACGAGGGAGAGCGCATCGAGGCCGCATACCAACAGTGCCCCTTCAGCTCGATTCGCGACTTTACCGAGCGCGTGCGAATTTCCGAGCGGACGCTCAAACGGCTCACCGAGGCAGGCTTCTTCGAGCCCTTCGGTCGCTCACGGCGCAGCGCCCTCTGGCAGATGCACGGCATTGTTGCCGAGAGCAAGGTCCCGGAGCTCGACATCGCCACAGATGCGAACCCGAGCTTCGCCGACCTGTCGGCTTTCGAGCAGATCGCCTGGGATTACCGCACCTCCGACCACTCCACTCGCGGCCACATCCTCGAGCCGCTGCGCGCCGAGCTGGCCAAGTTCGGGCTTCCCGACGCCCAAACTGTTTGCCGCATGCGCGATGGTGCACACGCCCGTTACGCTGGCATCGTTATTTGTCGTCAGCGCCCAGGAACCGCCGCCGGCGTGCTCTTCATGACTCTCGAAGACGAAACTGGCTTCGTGAACCTGGTGGTCTGGCCTCAGGTGTTCGAGAAGTTCAGCGTCATCAGTCGCACCACCTCGTTCCTCGGCGCCACCGGCAAGATACAGTCACATAACTCGGTCGTACATCTGGTGGTCGACAAGCTCTGGCACCCAGATATCCCGCTCGAGACCACTCGTAGAAGTCGTGACTTCCATTGACCCCGGATCCAACTCCCAACCGAGTCTGACTCACCGACCATGATCTACCGCATTACGCTCGAATCGGACTTTCGTGCCCAGCTCAGCGACACCGTCTACCTCCCGCCGGACCTTGCCGATGAAGGCTTCGTTCACTGTGCGCTCGAGCCTTCGGTCATCCCGGTCGCCAACGACTACTACGCAGATGCCTCCGGTCCGTTGCTTGTTGTGGAGATCGACCCCGGCAAGCTGACTTCCGAGACCCGTTACGAGGCACCCGCACCGACCGCCGGAGGTGGCTCCTCTCACCTGGTCAGCGCGACGCAGTTTCCGCACGTTTATGGGCCGATCAACCCGGGCGCAATCACTCGTGTCGGTGTGCTCGGACGCACCGCGAATGGGTACGCGTGGCCGCGTAGTTTCTTGACCTTGGGTTCATTCCTGACCGCCGATCCTTAGACTCTGACCAGGCTTCGACAACTACACTTTGAGCACCACCACCCGAGGCGAGTCATGACCACGATGCTCTTCGACGTGGCCGGCCTGGCGATCGTCGGCTGGGCACTGATGATCCTGTTGCCCGGATGGAGCGTGACCAAGCGCCTCGTGGGATGGACCGCGTTCCCGGTTGCGGTATCCGCCCTCTACACGATCGGGGTGATTGCGATGCTCTACCAGACCGGACTCGGCGTCATGGCAGATTTCGGCAGTGCGGAAGGCGTAATCGGCCTCCTGGCAAGGCCTGACATCGCCCTTGTCGCCTGGATCCACATACTGGCTTTCGATCACCTGGTCGCCGTCATCATCTTTCGTGACAACATGCGCCACAATGTGGTCCCGTTGCCGGTTCAATCGATCCTCTTGTTCCTGACGCTCATGCTCGGACCGGCCGGGTTCCTGACCTACTGGACCATCCGGGTCACCCGGGGCCGAGGCGGCGAGCTCGGTGGCGCGGCACACATACCGGAGACGGGATGACCAAACCGGATGAAGTCTGGAGCACCCTGCTGACACAGCTCGGAAGGGAGCCCCGAGTGGCGTGGCTCGGCCTGCTCGGGGTCGCCCTCGGGGCGGTCTGTGCTTTGATCGGATTCGCACGAGACTTCGGCGTGGCGCCCGAAGGAAACCTCTGGGAGACGGCTATCTTCAACGGATCGGTTGGCGTCTTCCTGCTGACCCAGGCGCTGCTGGCGCCGGAAGCCGGGTTCACGCGAAGGGCCCAGAGGCGGTGGGGAACAGCGCTCATCGTAGTGGTCGTGTACGCCTACGGAATCGAGACGGTTCAGGCGTTTCGCGGCTTGGACCCACGGTTCTCGATGTTCGGCGGAGCTACGGATCAGATACTGGGTGGGGTCTTCTTTCTGGACGCCATCGTCATCATGGTGCTGTTCCTCGTACTCGCCTGGCGGTTCTTCCGATCCGAGGCGACCCCGCTGGGGCTGGCCGTCCGCTACGCTACCGTCGCCTGCTCGGTGGCGTTTGCCATAGGAATCTGGATGAGCGTTTTCCTTAGCCGCATGGTTGGCGCCGAAGGCAACCTCTTGCCGCTCCACGCGGCCGGATTCCACGGGCTCCAGGCCGTCCCTCTGGTAGCCCTCCTGCTCGTATGGGGCAGAGTAGGGCAGGATGGCGCAAGACGCTGGGTTCACATCGCCGGGATCGCCTGGTCGGGATTCTGTGGGGCGATACTGTGGCAGGCTGCGGCGGGCCAAGGCCCGGCGGAGCTTTCGCTTGCCATGCTGGCCACCCTGGTCTTCTTCGCCGGCTGGGGTGTGGCGGCCTGCGTCGCCCTCCGGGCTTGGATCCAACCCGCGCCGACCTGAGGCGTGCCGGCAACTCGAGCTCAACTCGCTGCAGCGATTCGGCGTGAGCTGACTAGAGGATAGAGCGCGATGGGGGATCCCGGCGCAACTGCTAGGCTGGGCCAACATGCGGAACCTGCTGATCACTTTGTTGGTCGTTGCCGTGCTTGTCGTCATTGCGGTGACTCAGCGCCACCGGATCCTTCTGTATGTCGCCGCCACCGGAGACGTCCCGGCGCTTTCCGAGCCGCTGGACGAGGGCCCCGACGTCAGCTGGCACGATGACTACTTCACGGTACAGGCGCTGGACGAGCGCACGTACGCGATCGGCGAGCCACGCTACTACCAGCAGAACTATAGCTATCTGATCATCGGCGCCAATCGTGCCGTGCTGTTTGACGCCGGGCCCGGCCTGCGCGACATCCGACCGGTCGCCCAATCCCTAACGGATCTCCCGATCACCTTCGTCCCGTCACATTTCCACTACGACCACGTCGGCAACGAGATCACGTTCGATCACGTGGCGGTAGTGGATCTTCCCTACTTGCGGGCCCGGGCGCCGGACAACCGACTACAGCTCAGGCCGCTGGAACATCTTGGCGCCGGCGAGGGCTTCGAGGCGCCTACGCTGACGGTCGACGAGTGGCTCGCCCCCGATTCATTGATCTCGTTGGGCAGCAGAACTCTGCGCCTCCTGTACACACCGGGACATACCGAGGACTCGGTATCGCTGCTCGACATCGAGTCCGGGCAGCTCTTTTCCGGCGACTTTATCTATCCGGGGCCGCTGTACGCTTTCCTGCCGACCAGCAACATGGGCGACTACCTACAGGGCACGGAAACCGTGCTCCGCGCGGCGTCCGCTGACTCAGCCGTCTTCGGCGCCCATCGCGACGCGCCACCTGGAGCGCCTGAGCTCGCGATAACCGATGTGCAAGACCTGCAGTCTGCGCTGCGAGCGATCCGCACCGGCGATCTCGCAGGTAGCGGAATCTACCCTGTGATCTACCGGGTCAACGCTCGTCTGGAGCTGCTCGCGGAGCCACGCTGGCTACAGGATTGGTGACCCGCTACGCGCTCACTTGCTGATCTGGAGATCCCAGCCATCCGGATCCAGCACGTGGTAGCTATCGTAGTCAGGGTCGCCACCCTGATCCCGCCGCGGATTCAGTCCACGTCGCTCGAGTTCTTCGCTCACAGCGCTGGTATCGAAGTCTTCGATCCGCCAGGCGATATGGTCAATGACACCGGTCAGCGGTGGTCCTCCGGGCTCACGGGGAGGCTGGCTCATCGGCCGACGGCTGTTGCGAACAATCATCTCGCCGCCGCCGCCAATACGCAGCGTAGCCTGATTCTCGCCGCTATCGCTGATCACTTCCCAGCCCATCAAATCGGCATAGAAATCGCGGCTTCTCCCATAGTCGGCGACCGCGTAGGAGATGTGGTCCAAGCTGGCCGTACGAAACGTGGCGGCACGAGGCGCTGGGGTCGCCGCATGGACCGATGCGACTGGGAGGAGGGCCTGCGCCCCGGTTGCAGCAATCGCCAAACTGCGGATGAGCTGGCGTCGGTTCAACTTTCCCTGCTCGAAGGCATCCAGCAGCTGAGAAATGGTGGTCTCCATTTGAGTCTCCTTTCTCCTTGGCGCAGGCGAACGTCGGCCCGGTGACGCTACCCTACAGCCCGAACCGAAGACACCTAGCCAGGGACGGACAAGCGAACGGTGAATACGATCGGCCTCCTGCACACTGGAATCGGCGTTGCCGCCGTGGTTCTCGGCGCCGCGGTCGTCTTCGGGAAGAAGGGAACACGTCGGCACAGCTGGCTAGGGCGCTGCTATCTGATCGCGATGCTGCTACTCAACGCGACCGCGTTGTTGATCTACGACCTCTTCGGTCGCTTCGGGCCCTTCCATGTTGCTGCGATCGTGAGCCTGGCGACCGTCCTGGCTGGATGGTGGCCTACCCTGAGTCGTCGGCCCGGCTGGGTGACGCGTCACGCCTACTTTGTCAGCTGGTCGTTTTGTGGGCTCCTGGCTGCGACTCTGGCCGAGATCACCTCGCGAGTGCCGGGTTGGGACTTTTCTAGGTCGGTAGCGTGGTCATCGGCGTTGCTTATGACCTGACCCCCGAAAACGGATCCGGATGTAATCTCACGATCTGGGTCAAGAACGGGAGGTCAGAATGCCGAGTAAGAGGCACAGCGCCGAGCAGATCGTACGCAAGCTCCGGGAGGCTGAGGTGGAGCTGGCTCGAGGGGCGACGGTCAAGGATGCCTGCCGCAAGCTAGCAATCACCGAGCACACCTACTACCGGTGGCGGCGAGAGTACGGCGGACTGAAGCTCAACCAGGCCAGAAAGCTCAAGCAACTGGAGAAGGAGAATGCCCGGCTCAAGAGGCTGGTGGCGGAAAAGGAACTCGACCTGTCGATCCTGAAGGAAGTGGCGGAGGGAAACTTCTGAGCCCAGCTCGGCGGCGAGAGGCGGTGGCACATGTACGGGGGCGGCTGGGCGTCTCGGAGAGGCGGGCGTGTCGGGTACTGAAACAACCACGCACGACACACCGGTACGTGCCAAGAGAGCCGCAACAGGAGCAGATTTTGACGGAGCGGATCGTGGATTTAGCCCGACAGTACGGGCGCTACGGATATCGGAGGGTGACAGCGTTGCTGCGCATGGAGGGCTGGTCCGTGAACCACAAACGAGTGCAGCGTATCTGGCGGCGCGAAGGGCTGAAAGTACCGAGAAAACAGCCCAAACGAGCACGGCTGTGGCTGAGCGATGGCTCCTGCATCCGGCTGCGCCCACAGCACCGGGATCATGTCTGGGCGTATGACTTCCTGCACCACCGGACGCACGACGGTCGGGCTATGAGGCTGCTGACGATCGTCGATGAGTACACACGAGAAAGCCTGGCGATCCATGTAGCACGGAAGCTCAACTCTGAGGACGTGCTGGAGCAGCTCGGGAGGTTGTTCGTACACCGGGGCATACCTGAGCACATCCGGTCGGATAACGGACCAGAGTTCACCGCCGAGGCGGTTCGCGACTGGCTGGGCCGGTTGGGCGTGGGGACGCTGTTCATCGAGCCGGGCTCGCCGTGGGAGAACGGTTACGTGGAGAGCTTCAACGGCAAGCTACGCGACGAGCTGCTGGATGGAGAGATCTTCTACACGCTCAAGGAGGCAAAGGTTCTGATCGAGAGATGGCGTCAGCACTACAACCGCATGCGACCGCACAGCTCGCTGAGCTATCGGCCGCCCGCACCCGAAGCGACGTTGTTGAAGCCGGCTGCGCTCCGCTTCGCCGGCCTCAACAACCTCTTGTCAGCACCGAGTTACTGAGATAAGACATGGTACTAACCGCGGGGTCAGGTCAGCCTACTCGACGTGCTCGGCACCGTGGAGGAAGGCAAGCTCGCCGACCTGGTGGTGCTGGCCGACAACCCGCTGGAGAACATCTCCAACATCCGCACCATACAGATGGTGTTCAAGGACGGCATCTCGGTAGAGATGGAACCGCCCGCCGGCACCCTACGCTTCTACGACTACTTCGATTCGACTGGGCTGCTGCAGGGGTTCCTGGGGAAGTCGGAAAACGCCGAGGGCGTCACGAGGTCAGGCAACCCGTATCCCGCCCAGCAGCGGTAGGCGCGCTCCTCTCGGCTCCGTTGATTCAGCGCATCAGGCCCGGTAGCCTCTCGCCGGACTCTGGCAATCGCCTCGAAACATGTGAGGAGAGCGTGCGATTTTCCCGAAAGTGGCTTCCTGTCGAGGGATTGGTCGGCTGCCTGGCGCTCGGCATCGCCGGCGGGCTTCTGTTCCAGGCGAATCGCGCTGCCAGCCAGCGCGATATCTACGTGTCGGACCTGCGGACTGACTCGGTGTACGTTTTCGACGCCAACTTCGGCGCGAAGGTAAAGGTCGCCAAGAAGCCGGTGGCGATCATCGCCGGCTTCGACAATCCCTGGGGAGTTGCCGTAGACCCGGTTGGCGGCGCGTTTGCGATGGTGGCCAATCGCGGAGGAGACAGCGTGAGCCGCATCGATACGGCGACGCAGACGATTGCCGCCGTGATTCCGGTCGGCAAGCAGCCGCAAGGCATAGACATCACGCCGGACGGCCTTTTCGCGCTGGTTGCCAACACGGGATCCAAGAGCGTTTCCGTAATCGAGACGGCCACCAACAGCGTCATCAGAACTGTGAAGGTGAAGAAGGATCCGCGCAGCGTCGCCATCGACCAGGCGGGGGCGTTCGCTCTCGTCAACAGCCTCGGGTCCAAGACGATTTCGATCGTCGACCTTGCGGTAGCCACGAAATCCGCCCGCGTATCGACGCGGCGCTCTCCCAAGGGGGTCCGCCACCTGAAGAAGCGTCAAGGAGTCTGCAAGACACCTTCAGGTGGTCTTGACGCGCGATTCGAGGAGCAGGGCGGGTTCTACCTGGCGTTCTGGACCTGCAAGCCGAACCCGGCTTCCCGTCGGCTCCGGTCAGGTATCGGCGACCTGTTCCAGGGGGTGGCATTCGATGCCGGGGATATCCTGGCGCTGTTCGCTGGATCCGAAATCACCACCGAAGATGAAATCAACGTAGAGGACGCCAAGAAGGACCCGGAAGAGCTGGACGCCGAAGATGACGAGCTGACACGCGAACAGAATTCCCCCGGGGAGGAACACGAAGAGGAATACGAGGAAGAGCAGGATTCGAGGGAGCGCCTTCTTAGAAGCCTCCAGTTCGCACCCAACTACATCAGTTCCTCCCGGTCTGCCCGGGCGCTGAGCCACCAGTACATGTTGGTCGGTACGGGTGGTCCGACGTCTGCTGATCGGTCCATTCTGATCTCTGATTTCAGCAACACCGTGCGCATTGGCGATGGCGCCCCCTGGAACCAGTGGACGGGCGGCGAGAACAACGGTCTCATCGTCATGCCCGACGACTGTGCGTTCCCGTGCAACATGGCGAAGTTCGCCTCCTCTTCCGCGAGGGTGGTGGTCGACGGAGACCATGCGTTCAAGGATGCAGGGCTGGTGCCGTTCACCGCAGGCCGCAGATTCAAACAGCCTCTGATCGTCGTCGAGGAGTAGGAGCTCCCCCTTGCACCAGGAGGGGTTCACCCATTGATCAGGGCGGGTGCCGGCGTAGCGCGATGGTCGATCAACGTCTTCGTCGGTGGCTTTCTGGCGTTGCAGCTCCTGCTGCCCTTGCCAGCGTTGCTGCGCGACCAGACCGAGACACGGGGCATCCTCTCCTGGAACATGTACGCGGAGCGCTACCGCTGTACCGCACGTTATAGCGCCGTCACTTCAGACGGCACTCGGATCCCGCTGACGGTGAGTCGGTACTTCAACAACCCCGACCGAGCGGGGCTTGTCCGACACCGCGATGTACTGCCTAGATTCCACGCTTGGTTGTGTGAAGACGCCGGGGCTGGCGAGGCGCCAATTGCTCTTCAAGGCTCCGTCGCCTGCTCGGCGAACGGTGGGCCAGAAGTCCAGCTAGTGCGCCAAGAGGTCGATCTCTGCACAGCGCCGGAGTTTGGCGTAGAGGCCGTTCCTCGACCCCTTGTGTCGGGCAGCTCACGGTGACGCGGGAGCGCTTGTCCAGGTCAGGAAGTCGCCTTACACGGAGCTGGAATCGGTTCTGGTTCGCCGAGGGCAGCGTCGTGACGCTCGGCGTGTTTCGAATCCTGTTCGCCTATTGCCTCTGGGACGAGGTGGCGACGACCCACGCCCGGAGCACCGGTGCGATCGAAGGGGGATTTCACCTTCCATACTTCGAGTGGATACCGCTGATGACGGTTCCCACCTACGACCTGGTGCATCTGTTGCAGTATCCCCTGATCCTGACTCTGGGGATCGGATTGCTCAGCCGCACCTCGTGTGGGGCGCTGTTGGTGCTTCAGGGCTGGGTCTTCTTCGCCGATCAGCTCAACTATCGGAACCACCCATCCTTCTTCTTGCTGGTGTTGTTGTGCCTGCTCCTGGCACCTGCCGCCGACGCCTTGTCGGTGCACTCCCTGGTACGGCGCTGGCGCGATCACAGCGCGGCCGGGCTCTGGGGCAGGGTTCAACCGCTCACGTTCCAGCGGTTGATTCAGGTGCAACTCTCCCTTGTCTATCTGTGGGCGGCACTCCACAAGTTGAACCGAGCCTTCCTCGACGGCAGTGTGTTGGCCCACCACCTCGGAGAGGATCTCTTCGAAGGCGGTTCCGGGAGGTTCTTGGGATCGACATTGACCCCACAGGCTATCGAGGGGTGGCGAGCCTTCATGCAGGAGCCCTCGAACCTGATTCTCGCGGCATGGATCACGGTGGCGCTGGAGTTGTTCCTGGCGGGCGCCCTGTGGTTCCCGGCGACGCGGCCCGTTGGCATCGGGCTGGGAACGATGTTTCATCTGGCGATTGCGTGGGGGATGGGCATCCGGGTATTCTCCCTTGCCGCAATCGCCTGCTACCTGCTGTTCCTCGATCCAGATACTCTGCCAGCGACAGGTCGGCGCGTTCGCGCCTTCCTTCGACCGGTCGTGACTGTTGGCCGATGAGCACCTTCCAGAGGGGGAGTCGAAAGCGCCCCATGACTGAGCCGCGAGTCGTTGCCTCGAAGCAAGAGGACTCGGTGGTGATCCGGTTCGCCGGTGACTCCGGCGACGGAATGCAGCTCACCGGGACCCAGTTCACCACGACCTCCGCTCTGGTGGGCAACGACTTCGCCACATTCCCCGACTTCCCGGCCGAGATCCGCGCTCCGGCGGACACCATGCCCGGGGTGAGCGCCTACCAGCTGCACTTCTCTTCCAACGACGTCTACACCGCCGGCGACGCCCCGGACGTTCTCGTGGCGATGAACGCGGCAGCGCTGAAGGTAAGCCTGCCCATGCTCCCGGCGGGCCGCACGATCATCGCCAACACCGACGGGTTCGGAGACGCCAGCCTGTCGAAGGCGGGCTACGCGCAAAACCCGCTGGAGGACGGAACGATCGACGGCTACAACGTCATCCCCGTGCCACTCACCAGCCTCACCATCAAGGTGTTGGAGGACTCGCCGCTCTCGGTTCGCGAGCGGCGGCGCTGCAAGAATTTCTACGCCCTCGGGATCATGTACTGGCTCTACTCGCGCCCGATGGAGACCACGGAAGAGTGGATCCAGAAGCGCTTCAAATCGAAGCCCGACATCGTCGACGCCAACCTCACCGCCCTGCATGCCGGCTACGCGTACGCCCAGGCCAGCGAGTTGTTCCAGGTTCGATACGAGGTTCCTCCGACCCCGGTGGATCCCGGGCTGTACCGGAACATATCCGGCAACAAGGCCCTGGCGCTCGGGCTCTACTCGGCATCGGAGCGCGCGGGGTTGCAGCTGTTCTTCGGTTCCTACCCCATCACACCGGCTTCGGACATCTTGTCGGAGCTGGCGCGGCTCAAATCACAGGGGGTGGTCACCTTTCAGGCCGAGGACGAGATTGCCGCCGTCTGCTCCGCGATTGGCGCCTCCTTCGGCGGCTCGATCGGCGTAACCGCGACGAGTGGTCCCGGCCTTGCCCTCAAGGGCGAGGCCATCGGTCTGGCGGTGACCACGGAGCTTCCGCTCGTGATTATCAACGTCCAGCGCGGCGGTCCCAGCACCGGTCTCCCCACCAAGACTGAGCAGTCGGACCTCTTGCAGGCGATGTGGGGGAGGAACGGAGAGTGCCCGCTGGCCGTGATCGCGGCATCCACTCCGGGAGATTGCTTTGCCACCGCCATGGAGGCGGTTCGTATTGCGCTCGAGTACATGACGCCGGTGCTCCTGCTTTCGGATGGCTATATCGCCAACGGCGCCGAACCTTGGCTCGTTCCGAGCGCCAGCGATCTGCCCGACATCTCCGTCCAGTTCCGAACCGACCCCGAGGGCTTCCAACCATTCGCGAGGGATCCGGAGACCCTGGCGCGACCCTGGGTAAGACCGGGCACCCCGGGGTTGGAACACCGGATTGGCGGTCTGGAGCACCAAGACGTTTCGGGGAACGTCTCCTACGACCCCGCGAACCACGAGAACATGACCGTTCTTCGCGAGGAGAAGATCGCTCGGATAGCCAAGGACATCCCCCCGGCAAAGCCCTTCGGCGATGACAGCGGCGATCTCCTGCTGGTCGGCTGGGGCGGAACCTATGGATCGCTTCATGCCGCCACGCTTGCCGCGCGGGCCGACGGTCTCAGCGTCTCGCA
This sequence comes from Acidobacteriota bacterium, assembly GCA_965248695.1. GTDB lineage: Bacteria > Acidobacteriota > UBA890 > UBA890 > WLXD01 > DASCOT01. The sequence goes on from CBDFKD010000002.1 coordinate 729,905, forward strand.
CGTCCACCTCCGCCATATCAACCCCTTCCCATCAAACCTCGACGAGGTGCTGGCGTCGTTCGATCGAGTACTGGTAGCGGAGCTGAACCGGGGCCAGCTTGATGTGCTGCTACGCGCCCGCTTCCTGGTAGATACCCTGAACCTCAACAAGGTTCGTGGCCAGCCCTTCTCGGTAGGGGAGATCTTGGACGCCATAGAGACAGCTCTGGAAGGTAGCGAATGAGCCCGACATCGACGGCACAGATGCCCGCTCCGGCCTACTCGAAGAAGGACTTCGCCTCCGACCAAACGGTCCGCTGGTGCCCGGGCTGCGGTGACTACGCCATCCTCAGCTCGGTCCAGAGGGTCTTCGCGAAGCTGGGGATCCCGCGCGAAAAGTTCGTCATCGTGTCGGGAATCGGCTGCTCCAGTCGCTTTCCCTACTACATGAACACCTACGGCTTCCACACCATCCATGGCCGCGCCCCCGCCATCGCCACCGGCCTCAAGGTGGCACGCCCGGATCTGTCGGTCTGGGTAGTCACCGGCGACGGGGATGCGCTTTCCATTGGCGGCAACCACATCCTGCATTCGATGCGGCGCAACGTGGATATCAAGGTGCTGCTCTTCAACAACAGGATTTATGGGCTCACCAAAGGGCAGTACTCGCCGACGTCCGAGGTGGGGAAGAAGACGAAGACGTCGCCCTACGGATCCGTGGACCGACCCATTCAACCGATCTCCATCGCGCTGGCGGCGGAGGCGACCTTCGTTGCCAGGAGCGCCGATGTATACGGCCAGCACCTCGCGACGGTGCTGGGCCGAGCCGCCGCGCACCGCGGCTCCGCCTTCGTGGAGATCCTGCAGAATTGCAATATCTTCAACGACGGCGCCTTTGCTGGCATCACCGACCGGCAGACGCGCGAGGACGAGAAGGTGGATCTGGTGCACGGAGAGCCGATGGTCTTCGGGAAGGACCGAGATCGCGGGATCCGTCTGCACGGGCTCACGCCCAAGGTAGTGAAGGTCGGCGCCGACGGGGTGCCTGAAGAGGATCTCCTGCACCACGACGAGGCCACCACGAACCCCGGTCTCGCCTATCTCCTCAGCCAGCTCGAGCCGCCCGAATTTCCGACGCCGATGGGCGTGTTCCGGGCGTTGGACGAAGAAACCTACGACGACGCCATCCATAGCCAGATCAGTGACGCCCGCGCGGCGGCGCCCGAGACCGATCTCGACGCCCTGCTGCAGGAGGGCGATACCTGGCGAATCAACGACGCGGAGACGGGAGAAGAGACAGTCTGACGCGGAAAGGAGCGGACGCCATGAGCAGCGGCTACGAAGATGACCTGGACATGTACGAGGAGGCCCGAGGCCCCCGCAGGAAGCAGCTCGACAACCGGGTTCTGCTGCGCCCTATCCGTGATCTCAACTACCCGAAGCGCCCCGCCGCCGTGACTCCCGAGACCACGGTCGAGGAGGCGCTGGACGTGATGGTTGCCAAGAAGATCGGTGGCCTGTTGGTGGTGGACGACGGCAAGGTCGTCGGCATCTTCGCCGAGCGGGATGCGCTCATGAAGCGGCTCTACGACACCAAGGGACTCGATCGGCCGGTGCGGGAGTTCATGACCCCCGACCCGGACTGCCTGACCATTCACGATGGAATCGCCGTCGCCTTGAACCGAATGGTCGAGGGCGGCTACCGGCATATTCCGCTGGTGAACGCTGAACACCAGCCGGTAGGAATCCTGGTGATGCGAGATGTCGTGCGCTACGTGGTGTCGTTCTTCCCCGGCGAGGTCCTCAACCAGCCGCCCCACAGCGAGCACGCACCACCGGATTTTTCCATCGACGGCGGATAGGACGCCCGCCTACTCCATCGTCAGCTGGACGAAGCCATCCCAAACCTCGAGAAGCGTGGAGGTGTCCTCGTCAGCGTGGTTCGGGGTGATCAGGCACATGTTGTAGTACGGCGAGATCAGCACGCCGTGGTTCCAGAAGTAGGCGTGGGACAGCTCGAAGAGTCCGCCGAAGCCGAGCTGGACGAGGCCGGAGATGGGGTCGCTGACGGTGTCCGGGATGAACTGATAGCAGATCCGGTTGCCCATGGTCTCGATCCTGAACGGCGCCTGGTGGCGTTCGACACTCTCCTGCATGCCTGTTTTGATGGCGCCGGACGTGGTGTCGATCCTGGCGAACGTGTCGTCCGTCAGCACCTGCTCCAGGGTGGCGCGAAGCGCCAGCGTAGAGAGGCCATTGCCGCACGAGGCGGTGCCGAGGAAGCCGAAGCCGGCGATGGAGAAGAACCCGGCGTCGGTGTGATCGCGCTCGACCTTGGCGGCGATCTCCTCGGTCATGCCGAAGACGGCGCCCGGCACTCCACTTGATATCGATTTCCCGCAGGTCCAGAAATCACCGGAGATTCCGAGGTGCCCGACCATGCCGCGTGGCCCCTGGCTGATCGTGTGGGTCTCGTCGTAGCACAGCAGCGTGCCGTATTTGTCGCACAACTCCCTTAGCCCCTCGTGCCAACCGGGCAGCGGCCACGCCCAACCGAAGTTGGACATCACCGGCTCCAGCATCACGCAGGCGACGCTTCGGTCCTGGAGGACCTCCTCGACGCTCTCGAGGTCGTTCCAGTTGAAGATCTTCGTCCCCTGGTCGACGTCTCCATGGTAGATGTCGAGGTCGTGGAAACGCGCAATACGGCCGGGCTCCGGCATGAACTTCAGGGTCTCGTCAATCGTGCCGTGATAGGTGAAGTTCGGAATCGCGATATTGCGCCGGCCCGTGTGGTGGCGCGCGATCGCCAGCACGAAGCGGTTGGCGTCGCTGGCCGAGAGCGCATGCATCCAGTGGCTGAGACCGAAGCGCTCCGCGAGCAGCCGCGTGGCGACCAGCGCGTCCTCGTTGCACATCATGGTGGAGATCCCATCGGCGGTCAGACGCGCCGCGAGCACGGCATGCACAGGGTTGTCTGGCGCGCGCCCGAACATGTCGGGCGAGTCCCCGAGATTGAGGTCGAGATACTCGTTGCCGTCGACGTCCCAGAGCTTGTTGCCGGCCGAGCGCTCGGCGTACAACAGGTGCGGTGTCTCCCAGTCCTTCTGTCCGGTGGCAAAGACGCCCCAGGGCATCGAGGCCCGTCCCTGGTCCTGCAATTGCTCGGACCCGGGCGTGCGATTCATCCACGCCGCCATGTGCTCTCGAGCCAACGCGAGCAGCGTCTCCTGCGGCTTCACGCCCGGCAGCACGGGGAAGACCGTCGAAAGGTCGCCGGGGTCGGCATCGGAGGCCCATTTCCGGGCCTTTTCCAGCGGAAACGGACGATTGGACGCCATCGCGCCTTCCTGCAAGCCCCTTCCCGGCGGGAAGGAAACCGGGCGATTCACCGACCGGGGCCCAGAGGTGCGAGGGTTCGGAAGCTCTGGCAGTCATCCAGGTAGTAGGTGCCAGCGGGCTCACCCGCCTCGGGGATCACAGCGATCTGCTTGGCGCCGCGCACGCGAGCCCATTTCGACAGGTCGCCCGATTCGAAGTCGTCGGCGAGAATGGACTGATAGAAATCCTGCGCCCGCGTCCCGGGGACCAGCAGCAGAGAAAACCCCAGCAGCGGCGCGGCTACGTGCTTCAAACGATCGTTGATCATGCTCCTCACCCTTCTAGTGGCCTGTAACAGATGATCGTTGCCTATCGCAGATGGGATTTGCGGGTGAGATCAAGGCGCGGCGACGCTGACGATGTTAGCAGGCCGTGGTGAGAGTGTGATGGGTCTGGCAAGTGGGACTTACGGGCGAGGGCAAGGATCGACGACGAGGCGATGCTGGCGTCATCGTGCAGGAGGAGAGACGCTGCCATCGCCCGCAACTCCCGCTTGCCCGAAGGGTTGTGCCGCCAAGGGCGCATCTCCAGCGTTGCCGCTCCTAGATGATGCACGACGGCATCACCGGCGGCGCGGCACCTTGGATCTACGCCCTTGGCGGCACAACCAGACCCATCACACTCTCACCACGGCCTGCTGGGACATCATCGAGGAGGTGCAACGCCGAGATCGCCCGCAACTGCCCATCTGTCCACAGGCCCATCGAAAGAACAGTGGCGAACTGGGCCCGTCTGCCCCGTTGCTCCTCCTCGATAATGGGCAAACATTGTCTCGTCGGACCGCCTGGCATCCGGGCCCATTTCGCCACCACGATAGGCAACGATCATCTGTTACAGGCCACTAGATCCAGACCGCCGCCAGGCGGCGCCTCAGAGTTTGTCGGTGCTGGTGACGCTCGTGTTTCGGCGGCAGCATATGGCGACCGCGGCCGTCAACCGGAACGTGCCGTGAGCCCGATCGGCGTCGCCATCGTCCTGTTCGTTGCCGCCACCATGTGGGTCGGCATCCGCACCTGGGCCAAGATCAAGGGACGGGCGACCAACTACTACGTCGCCGGCAACGCCATGGGCGTGTCGGTGATCGGCGTCACGCTGTGTGCGCAGGCGTTCGACGCCAACGGTTCGATGGGCAACGCATCGCTCGCCCACGCGGGTGGTTTCTGGGCGGGCGCGGCGATCCCCATCGGACTAGCGCTGTGCCTGTTCTTCACCGGCGCGGTGTTCGCCGAGCCTATCCATCGGATGCGCTTGCTGACACTGGCCGACTTCTACCGCCGTAGATACAGCCAGAGCACCGAGACGCTGGCGGCGCTCAACATGCTGGTCGGCAACATCGTCCTGGTGGCCGGCAACCTGGCCGGCCTCGGCCTGCTGCTGGATCTGGTTTTCGGCGTCGCTTACCTACCGATGCTGGTGGTGATCGCCCTCTGCATCCTTACCTACGCAGTTACGGGAGGCCTCTACGCCACCATCACCACCAGCGTGCTGCAGGTGGGGATGTTCATCGTCAGCACCGTCATCGGTTTCGCCTGGCTCGCTGGCACCTTCGGCTGGAGCACGCTGATGGCGAATGTGCCGGCGAGCTTCACCGATCTGTCGGGACTGATGAACCGCGAGCAGGGATCGCTGGTCACCTGGGCGTCGCTGGTGTCGCTCGCCCTCGGCGACGTCGTGGCGATCGACTTCATCCAACGCGTCATCTCGGCCGATTCGGCGCGGACGGCGAAACGCGGCTGCTACATCGCCGGGGCGATCACCCTCGTCATTGGCCTCATGGTGACCTTCATCGGGCTGGCGGCGTTCCACTTCGGCACCCCGGACAGCCGCTTCCTGCTGGTGGACGTGGCACTCAATGAGATGCCGGTGCTCATCGGCGGTCTGATCCTGCTGGGTGTGATCGCGGCAAGCATGTCGACCGCCGCCGGCGTCGTGCTCGATCTCGCCAACGTGCTCACGCGCAACCTGATCCAGGGGCGCTCGTCGCACACCTGGGACGATGCGGAGCTGTTGCGGGTCTCCCGCTTGATTGCCCTTCCGACGATGGCGGCGTCGGCGGTGTTCGCTTACTTCCGTCCGGACCCGGGCGTTCTGCTCATTCTCGCGTTCGACATCGTGCTAGCCAGCTGCTTCGTACCTCTGGTGCTCGGGCTGTTCTGGCGAAGGTCGAATACCCCGGCCGCGGTGGTCGCCATCGTTGGCGGAGCCGCGGCGCGGCTGACGTTGCACTTCGCGGTGCCCGAAGCCTGGGCCGGAATGGAGACGCTCATTCCGCCGCTGGTCAGCTTGGCGCTGTTCGTCATCGTCGCCAACACGACGCAAGGCTCGGCGCCACCGAAGCACGATGCGCTGACCTACGTGCCGTCAGAGGAGGAGCTCGTCCGCGGCAGGTGATCGAAATGATGCCGCTCAATCGCCGCCACGCGGCTCCAAGCGCAGGATCGGCGTCGCCGGCGGCTTGCCGTCGACCGGAAGGCCATCGATGGCCAAGTAGATATACCCGTCCAGCCCCTGGCGGATGTCGCGGATGCGACCCTTTCCGTGCAGCAGCGTTTCCTCGAGAACGACTCGCTGCCCGTCCAGGGCGAGGCGGGCGAGCTGCTCACCCTTCAGGCCGCCGACGAAGAGGCTCCCTCGCCAGGCGGGAAAGCGGTCGCCGTCGTAGATGAGCAGTCCGGACGTGGCGATCGATGGCACCCAGATATGCGCGGGTTGCTCCATGCGCTCCTGATGAGTTCCGGCGTGGATCGCCAGCCCGCTCCCGTAGTTGACCCCATACCCGATCAACGGCCAACCGTAGTTCCTCCCCGGAAGAATTCGGTTGAGCTCGTCGCCTCCCCGTGGCCCGTGCTCGTTGAGCCAGATGTCTCCGGTCTGCGGATGCACCGCAAGGCCCTGGGCATTGCGGTGTCCGTAGCTGAAGATCTCCGGTAGGGCATCGTCGCGGCCTACGAACGGATTGTCGACCGGCACGCGGCCGTCGTCGTGCAGTCGCACCGTGGTGCCCTGATGGTTGGAGAGATCCTGCGCGGGATGGGCGTTCAGGTCGCCTCGCGGCGGGGTCTGGCGGTCTCCGACGGTGACGAACAGAAAGCCGTGGCGGTCGAACGCCAGCCGCGAGCCGTATGAACCGCTTCCTATGGTTACCGCTTCAAAGATCTCTTCGACGGCCGTGAGACGGTGGTTCTCGAAACGACCACGCAGCACCGCGGTGGTCGCCTGCGTGCGGTCGGCGTTGGGCTTCGAGAAGCTGAGGTAGATGAGCCGGTTGGCAGCGAAGTCCGGATGCAGGGCCACATCCAGTAGCCCACCCTCCGTAGCCAGGCGCCTGCCTCGCGGCTCGACGAGGACATCGGGAACACCCGGCACCGGATCGGCCAGCAGCTTGCCGTGACGAACAACGCGAAGCCGCCCCGGTTGCTCGGTGACCAGCATGTCGCCGTCGGGAAGGAAGGCGATCGACCACGGGTGCTCCAGCCCTTCCACCACCGTGACCACCCGATAGTCGTGGTAGGCGGATCGGCGGGTGGGAGCCTGACCGGCGGACGGGCTCGTGGCGAACGCCAGAAATCCAGCGGCGACCAGTGCGATGCGGGCACGAGCCATGTCGGTCCCCGCGGACCTCACTCCGCAGATCCCGCCAGGGCCAGGGCGACGAGATCCCCACTTCTCGAACTCCGGGCTGAGCATCTTGACGAAATGCGTCACCGCCCAGAGCTCAGCCATCGTCAGGATCCGTCTCCACGGCGGCATGGAGGTGCCGTGCAGCCCTATCGTGATGGTGCGGAAGAGATCCTCGTCGGTCGGCAAGTCGCCGCCCGGCGTCGTCTTGAAACGGAAGATGCCGGAGGCCAGATCACGTGCCGGCGGCGACAGCAGCGACGCGCAAGGTCCATCGGCCCGCCCAGAATCGCCGTGGCAGGAGGCGCAGTGGTCGACGAACAGGGAGGAGCCCAGGGCGAGTGACTCGGGTGTTGCTACCGGCGCCGGAGGGACGTCGAACGCGCTCCACGATACGGCAGCGAGCGTCTCCGCGGGGGCGGGCTCGCTGGAATCCGTGGCGCAGCCCGCGGCGAGCAGCAGGCTCCCGATTAGTAGTGCGTTCACGGCGGAGCGTGTCATTTGGCGGCAGTATAGGGGCTCGTGTACGCTCCACCGCACCGTTGGCCGGATCCGCGGTACGAACTCTTCCACGGCGTGGGTCGCACGCGGAGGCGCGCGGGTCGCCCGACCGCCCAATCGTCGGACAGATGAGCCTCGACGAAGCTGGTGAGCTTCCGATGAGATACACGGAGTCGACCGTGCATGCTCTTCTGCCCCTGCTGCTGGCGGTGGCGGTCATCGCTTGCAACTCGGAACGGACTGCGGCCCCGATTGTGGAGCCGGGCCCGCCGCGCCCTGGCCACGGGCGCAAGGTGGAAGGTGTGCATCCGGGGTTGGAGATCGCCGCGGTCCGGCCGCCGGGCATGGCGCTCGGAGTGGGCGGTCTGAGCGTGCTGCCGGACGGTCGTCTGGTGGTCGCTACATTCGATGCCCAGAAAGTGCTGCCGCTGGACCCGGCGACGGAGGTCAACGGCGAGCTCTGGCTGGTCGATAACGTCGCTGCTGATGACCTGGCGGGGGTGACCGCGTTCCAGATCGCTGACGATCTCCAGGAACCGCTAGGTGTCACGACCGTCGGTACGGACATCTATGTATCGCATCGCGACGAGGTCACGCGGTTCGCCTACGACGAGGCCACCGGAGCCTGGAATCGCACCGCGGTCGCGGGTGGCTGGGAGTCCCGCGACTGGCACTCGTTCGCCTTCGGCCTGATCCACGAACCAGGTGAAGCCGGCCATCCGGGCTACCTGTACATGTCGCGATCGACTGGCCTGGGGCGCTTCAGCAATCCGCCCGATCATGGCTCGGTGTGGAAGATCGACCTGGCGCGGCCCTTCGGCGATAACGTCGAGGCGCTCATCGGTGGGCTGCGAACGCCCAATGGCCTCGCTTTTGGCCCCGAGGGCGAGGTGTTCGTCACCGACAACCAGGGCGAATGGACCCCCGCCAATGAGCTCAACCACGTGCAGAAGGGCCACTTCTATGGCTTCGAGCATGACATCGAAGGGCCGAACGACCATCCGACGCCCTATCAGGACCCGGCCGACCGGCTGAGCCCGGGGCAAGGGGCGACGCTGCCCGCTATCCAGCTACCGCAGGACGAGATCGCCAACTCGCCCACGCAGCCGATCCTGATTCCCGACGGCCATCCCTACGCCGGCCAGCTCCTGATGGGCGACATGCGCTACGGCGGAATCCAGCGGCTCCAGTTGGAGAAGGTCAACGGCGTGTGGCAGGGCGCTGCGTTCCGTTACTCGATGGGCCTGGAGGCCGGGGTGAACCGGCTCGCCTGGGGGCCGGATGGCGCCCTGTACGCTGGCGGCATCGGTGGCGATCATGCCGGCAGCTGGGCGTGGGTCAACGACGAGGGCGAACGGACGTTCGCCGGCCTGCAGCGGTTGCGATCGACCGGTGTCGTCGCCTTCGAGTTGAAGGCGATTCGTGTCACCCCCGATGGCTTCGAGATTCAGTTCACCCAGCCGGTCCCGCTGGCCTACCTCGCCCAACCGGGCAACTACCATCTGCGGCAGTGGGGCTACCGCAGGACGCCTGCGTACGGTGGCGTCAAGCTGGGCCAGAAGGATCTTCCGGTAGTGGAGGCGATCCCGTCGGCCGATCGGATGTCGGTACGCCTCACCGTGCCGGATCGCGAGACCGGACGCGTGGTCTACGTCATGACCGACCCGGTAAACGATGCCGGCGAGCATATGTGGACCACCGAGAGCTGGTACACGCTGCACGAGATTCCCGCAGCAGCGACGTCGGCAGGCGGAGGGTCGGGAGCTGGAGCATCCGGCGATGAGTAGGCTCGGTTTGGTCGGTGCGATAGTGATGCTGCCCCCTCGCCGTGGCCTGTGGGCTCGGGCCCTCCGACGACGAACCCGGCACGGCGGAGCGGCGTCAGCCGGCGGGCGTGGCGCCTGACCTGAGTGAGGCGGGGAGGATCGTCGGCCGCGTGCTGTTCAACGGCACGGTCGACCAGCAGCGCGTCGTGATCGACATGGACGCCGACCCCGCCTGTGCCCGCATGCAACGTTGGGAACAGCACGCCGCGCCGCGGGTCCAGCTCAACGCCGACGGCACGTTGCGCGATGTGCTGGTGTACGTCAGCGACGGTCTCGACGGGCTCGTGTTTCCCGATCCAGTACCCGAAGATGCAGAGTTTGGCTTCAACGTTCCCGGCGTACTCGAACACGTCGACTGCATCTTCCGCCCAGCGGTACTGTCGCTGCGGACCGGACAGACGCTCACCATCCGTAACAGCGACGATACGTTGCACACCGTCAGCGCTCGCCCGACGCACGGCGCTGTACTGGACGCGAGCCAGCCGAGACCGGGCTCAGAGCATCAGCACACGTTCGATCAAGCGGAGGTCGGGATCGCGGTCCGTTGCGACGTGCATCCTTGGATGACCGCCACCATCCACGTCTTCGACCACCCGTACCATTCCGTCGCCGACGAGGACTTCGGCATCGACCTCGGTCTGCTGCCTCCGGGCCGCTACGGGGTAGCCGCGAGGCACGAGATCCTCGGGTCCCTGATGCAAGACGTTGTCGTCGGTCCGAATCAAACCGTGGAGATTGTGTTTACTTTCGAACCGTAGCTGCTCATGGCCACCAGAGCGAGGCGAAGCTGTTTGCGCTGGGAATCGTCTCGACCGGCCTGTACGAGCGCGATCTGGCAGTGACCGCAGACGGCGACGAAATCTACTGGACCGTCGTGCTCGGGCCGCGGATCGGTGAGTCACTTTGGGCGAACGGATTGACCACGCCTACACCTGCGAACTCGAGGTCCCGCTCGGCGAACCGGTCGACCAGGCCATGGGTTGCCGGCGGTAGTTTCGTCAAGCTATGACGTTTCTATGACAAGTCGCCTGATCAACGGGGCCAATACTCGTTCTCAACGCAATTCTTGGAGGCGTTCCCCTTGAGTCCTGCCCGCATGGTTCTGGTCAATCTCGGCACTCCTGAGCAGCCCACAGCCGGGGCCGTTCACGAGGTCTTGGCCGAATTCCTCTCCGACCCGCAGGTGGTGGATTGAGTCCCCAGTTGAGCGGCTCGACAGTTTCCGAGCGCGGCCTGGCTGTGGCCGCCGACACGCTCGAGTCCGGGCCATGAATCGAATCGGGATCGTGGGTATCGACTGGCGCAAGCGCGGCCCCGAGAGAATAGCCCAGTACACCATACCGACCGATGAGCGCGCCTCCCGGCTGCTCGAGCTGCAGGAACGGATCGGGACTCGCGAGCTCGTCTACCTGGCAACCTGCAATCGTGTCGAGCTGGTCTTCGTGACTCCGCAGGCGGAGACTGTGGCGCTGTTTCGGTCGCGCATCTTCAGCGCGCTTCGTGGCCGTCCACCGCGGCCACGCGAGGCCGAAGTGGAGCTGGCGGCCTGGGGTGGCGAGGGCGCTGCGGAGCATCTGTTTCTGCTCGCTTCGGGACTCGAGTCTGCGATGCTCGGCGAGCGCGAGATCGTTGGGCAGATGCGAACCGCCCTGGAGCTGGCTCGGAGTGTCGGCACCAGCGGACGAATCCTGGAATGGGTGTTCGACGAGGCCTTCAAGGTCGGCAAGCGCGTCCACCGGATCACCTCGATCGGCGAGGGCAAGGTGTCGATTGGCGAGCTCGCCCTCGCCCACGTCCGCGACCGACTCGGCCGTGCGCCCGGTGCTGTGGCGCTAGTTGGCGTCTCGCCGATGACGCTGCACTGTGCCCGGGCTCTCGTCGAGGAGCAGGTGCCGACGCTCGTATTCAACCGTAGCCCGAACAAGGCCCGCGAGATGGCCGACGAGTTGGGTATCGAAGGGCATGGCCTCGACAGGCTCCGGCGTGGCCTCGATATCGAGCTCGCTGCCGTGGTGCTGGCCACCGCGGCACCCGAGCCGGTCCTCCGGCGCTCGGCTTTGGAGCGTCTCGCGGCCGGCGGTCGCGGCCACTCACCGCTAATCGTCGATTTGGCCACACCCGCCGACGTCGATCCCGAGGAAGCCCGGCTGGTCGGCCTCGAGCGGATCGGCATGGAGCAGATTCTCGAGGAGGCCGCGATCCACCGTCGCGGTCGGACTCAAGCCGCGGAGGGGGCGCGCGATCTTGTCGACCACGCGCTGGTGGACCTGGACGCCAAGTTGGTCGATCGGGTGCTGGCACCGATGTTGGCTGCGCTCCAACGGCGCTACCGGACGACCGCGGAGCGCGGCGTGGATCGCCTCTTGCGCAAGGAGCTCGGCGACGTCGACGAGGCCGCGGAGCGCGCCATCCGGCGCTGGGCGGAAGTGCTGGCCCATCGCTTCGCCCACATTCCCTCGACCGGTCTCCGCACGGTCGCCAAGAAACACGGCTTCGAGGTCCTGGAGAGCTTCTTCGCGGGTGCTGACGATGCCCTCGCCGGCGAGCTGGCGCGGATACGCTCCGCGCAGGATCGTCCCCTTCCGGGTGGCCTGGACGCCGAGCCGAGCAGATCGTTGCCAGAGGTATTGGGATGAGGATCCGCATCGGCACCCGGGGCTCTCGACTGGCGCTGGTGCAAGCGCGCTCGATCGCGGCGCGTCTGCGAGCGCACGGCCACGAAACGATCGAGGTGATCGTTCAGACGCTTGGCGACCGCGACCAGACGTCAGCCTTCCCCGAGTTCGGCAGCCCCGGTGTTTTCGTCCGTGAGATCGAGCGAGCGCTCGTTGCCGAGACGATCGACCTCGCGGTACACAGTTACAAGGACCTGCCGTCCACAGGGCCCGACGATCTCGTCATCGCCGCCGTGCCGGAGCGGCTCGACGCGGCCGACCAACTGCTCATTCGCACCGATGTGCTGGAGCTCGACCGGGGTCGACTCGCTGTGGGCGCCCACGCCCGGATCGGCACCAGCTCGGCCCGGCGTGCGGCCCTACTACGTGGGGCACGCGAGGATTTGAGCATCTTGCCTTTGCGAGGCAACGTCGACACCCGGATCCGCAAGCTGCGGACGGGCGAGTATGACGCCATCGTGCTGGCCGGCGCCGGCCTCACTCGCCTCGAGGCTGCGGGCATTAGCGAGCTCGGCCAAAACGACGACGTGCACGTGCAGCGGCTCGATCCCGAGTGGTTCGTACCCGCACCCACGCAAGGCGCCCTTGCACTGCAGATCCGACGCGACGATGCCGCGCTCGCAAAGGCGCTGTCGGTTCTGCACGACGAGGCTGTGGCACGGCCGCTCGTGGCCGAGCGATTGCTCCTGGCGCGCGTCGAGGGCTCCTGTCAGCTTCCGTTCGGTGCCTGGTGCACGACCAACGCATCCGGCTTCCGGCTAGTCTTCGCCCTCGGCGATGGTGAGCGTCTGCTGGTCGACCGAGTCGACGGCGACGATGCTACGGCACTGGCGGAGCGCGCCTGGCAACGGCTCACAGAGAGCGAGCTACGGGTGCAATGAGATCGCTGGACGGATTGAGAATCTTGCTGACGCGAAGCCAGTGCGGCTGCCGCGAATGGGCGGGGAGAATCGAGGCCCGTGGTGGCGCGCCGGTGTCGTTTCCCTGCATCCAAACGGTTTTGCTCGATCCAGCAGGCGGCCTTGCCGGGCGCTTGAGCGCCGCCATTGCCAAGGCCCACTGGCTGGCGCTTACCTCCGCCCGTGGGGTCCAGGCCGTCGATCGGCTGGTTGCCGCACCGCTGCCGTCTCGACTGGCAATCGCAGCCGTCGGTCCAAGCACGGCCGCGGCTGCGCGCGCGCACCTGGGCCGGGTCGATCTCGTTTCGGCGGCAGGCACCGCCGCGGCGCTGGGCATCGACCTGGCCGAGCGGCTGGATCTCGAGCAGCATCGGGCGCCGCGGGTGGTGGTAGCTGCAGCGGTGGGCGGACGTCGCGACGTGGAACAGGTGCTCGAGCCCAGAGGCGTGGCCGTCACACGGGTCGATGTTTACCGCACCGAGCCGGCGCCGGCGCTCGAGCCACGCCAGTCGCTCGACTCGGTCGACGTCGTCTTGCTGGCAAGCCCTTCCGCGGTGGACGGCCTGCGGGCCCGCGCCGACCTGAGCTCTCGGATCCCCATCGTGTCCATCGGCCCATCGACCACCGCCGCAGCTCGCGCGGTGGGCATGCGCGTCGCCGCCGAGGCGGAGCAACGCAGCCTCGAGGCAATGCTGGAGGCAATACCTTGAGCGCTCCGCTGCTGCACCGTCCTCGCCGCCTCCGCCGATCCGCCGTACTGCGGGCGGCGGTGCGGGAAACGCACGTTCGCCCCGAGCAGCTGATGATGCCCCACTTCATCCTGCCGCAGCCGGGAGCCGAAGAGAGCATCCCCTCGATGCCGGGGATCGACCGCCTCGGAACCGACAAGCTACTGCCGCGCGTCGAGGCCGATCTGCGACTCGGTATTGGCTCAGTGTTGCTGTTCGGCCTGGCGCCCGCGGGACAGAAAGACAGCCGCGGCTCCGCAGCAAGCGACGCTGCCGGAAGCCAGGCAAAGGCTATCGGCGAGCTCAAGCGCGCCTTCGGCGCCGATCTTGTCGTGGTGACCGACGTCTGCTTGTGCGGGTTCACCGACCATGGCCACTGTGGCATCGTCGACGGACACAGCGTGGTGAACGATCCGAGCGTCGATCGCCTCGTCGAGGTGGCACTGACCCACGCCGAGGCCGGGGCAGATCTGGTGGCACCGAGTGACATGATGGACGGCCGTGTCGGCGCGATTCGGCGAGCCCTCGACAAGAGTGGTTTCGTCGACACCGGGATTCTGGCCTACTCGGTCAAGTACGCCTCCGCCTACTATGGTCCGTTCCGCGACGCCGCCGACTCGGCCCCGCAGTTCGGCGATCGGCGCAGCTACCAGATGGACCCGCCCAACGTCCGTGAGGCCGTGCGGGAGGTGCGCCTGGACGAGAAGGAAGGGGCCGACGCCGTGATGGTGAAGCCCGCTCTCGCCTACCTCGACGTGGTGCGCGCGGTGCGGGCCGAGACCATGCTGCCGCTGGCCGCCTACAACGTCTCCGGCGAATACTCCGCCGTGAAGGCGGCCGCCGAGCGGGGCTGGCTCGACGAGCCCGCGGTGGTCGTCGAGAACCTCGTGGCCATGCGCCGCGCCGGCGCCGATATCCTGATCAGCTATCACGCCCGGCAGGCACTAGAGGAGGGCTGGCTATGAGCTCCAACTCGCTGGCCGTCTCACTTCGAGAGCGGGCTGTCCGGGTCATGCCGGGGGGTGTGAGCTCTCCCGTGCGAGCCTTTCGAGCAGTGGGCGGCGAGGCGCTCATCGTCGAGCGCGGCGACGGCTGCCACCTGACCTCGGTGGACGGCCGTCGGCTGATCGACTTCGTATGCTCCTGGGGGCCGTTGGTGCTCGGGCACGCCCATCCGGAGATTGTAACCGCGATCGAGGAGGCCGCCAGGCGCGGCACCAGCTACGGCGCGACCTGCCCGGACGAGATCGCGCTGGCCGAGCTGATGTGCGCCACCTATCCGGGCCTCGATCAGGTGCGCTTCGTGTCATCCGGGACGGAGGCCACGATGAGCGCCCTCCGTGTTGCCCGTGGGGCCACAGGGCGCGACCTGGTGGTGAAGTTCGCGGGCTGCTACCACGGTCACGTGGACCATTTGCTGGTAGCGGCGGGCTCCGGACTGGCAACGTTCGGTCAGCCGGACTCCTCGGGCGTTCCTGACGCCTTCGCCTCGCTCACCCGCGTACTCCCGCTCGACGACGAGGGCGCGCTGGAGGAGCTCTTCCGTGCCGATGGCGAGCAGATCGCCGCGGTCATTCTTGAGCCCGTGCCGGCGAACAACGGGCTGCTGCTTCAGCGGCCGGAGTTCCTTCGCCGCATTCGGCAGCTCACTGCCGAGCACGGCGCTCTGCTCATCTTCGACGAGGTTATCTCGGGTTTTCGCCTCGCCCCGGGCGGCGCCGCCGAGCATTACGGGATCGAGCCTGACCTGGCCTGTTTCGGGAAGGTGATCGGCGGTGGCCTGCCGGTCGGTGCGTTCGGCGGGCGTGTCGACCTGATGCGGCAACTGGCTCCAGAGGGAGGCGTCTATCAGGCCGGCACTCTTTCCGGCAATCCGCTAGCGATGGCAGCCGGCCTGGCGACGCTACGAATCTTGCAGCGTGAGGAGGCTTGGGGCCGCCTCGAGGTGCTCGGTGCCCATTTGCAGCGCCGTTTCGAGCTCGCCATAGACGACCCTTCGGTATCGCTGGTGCGTGCCGGATCGGTGTTCTGGCTGGCGCTACAAGCGGGACAACCACCACGGCGCCCCGATGCGATTGGCCCCGACGCGGCGGATCGCTACCGGTCGATCTTCCACTCGTTGCTCGCGTCCGGAGTCTACCTGGCGCCGTCCGCCTACGAGGTGGGATTCCTGTCCTTGGCGCATTCCGAGGCCGAGATCGACCTGCTCGTAGACGCCTTGGTCCGGGCGCTACGAACCGAATCGACGGGAACGGACCAATGAACGCCGATTCCATGCCACGAGTCCTGGTCGTCGAGGACGAGATCGATCTGGGCGACACGATCCGCGACAACCTCCTGGCCGAGGGCTGCCAGGTAGATTTGGCACGCTCCGGGTTGGAGTCGCTGGCGCTGGCGCGCGACCATCCCTACGACTTGATCCTCCTGGACGTGATGATGCCGCCACCGGACGGTTTTTCGGTCTGCGAGACCCTTCGTTGCGAGGGGCACACGGTGCCGATCCTGTTTCTGACTGCGCGCGCCGGTCCACAAGATCGCATCCGTGGTCTCGAGGCCGGTGGCGACGACTACCTGACCAAGCCCTTCCACCTGCGCGAGTTGTTGTTGCGCGTCAACGCCCTGCTGCGCCGCGGTACCGTTCGCGGCCAGGCACCGACAATCCGCTTCGGCGACAACCGCTTCGATCTAGAGACCGGGCGAGCGGTGGCCTGGGATGGAGCCGAGCATCGGGTCGCCGGTAGGGAAGCCGCCATCCTCGCCCTCTTGAGCGAACGGGAGAACGAGTCGCTGAGCCGTGACACGATTCTCCAGGAGGTCTGGCGCCACGACGTCTATCCGTCGACACGAGTGATCGATGAGCTCATCGACCGACTTCGGCGCCGCTTCGAGCCGCAGCCCGACCGGCCACGGCACTTTCACCGGGTAGCCGGACGCGAATACCGGTTCACTCGCGAGCCAAGAGGTAGCGAGTGCTCCTGATCATAAGTACGGTGACGTTTGCCGGAGCTTCGCTCCTGCCCTACGGGTGGCGGCGGGACCGGCCGTGTTGGGTGTCGCGGCTCCTCGACGATACACCCGGCATCGCCCTCGTCGCCGCTCCTACAAATCGTTCCAGTCGCGCTCGCCACAAACGTCACCGTACTCACAATCAGGAGCACTAGTGCGAGATCTGATGGTGCGCGCCTTGCGCGCCGAGCCGGTGCCACGCCGACCGATCTGGTTAATGCGTCAGGCCGGGCGAATGCTGCCCGAGTATCGCCGCCTGCGCGAGCGTCACTCGTTCCTCGAGCTGTGCGCCCAGCCCGAGCTGGCGACCGAAGTAACGCTCATGCCGGTACAGCGCTTCCCGCTTGATGCCGCGATCGTCTTCGCCGACCTCATGAGCCCGGTGGCCGCCATGGGCATCGAGGTGAAGTTCGCGCCCGGTCCGATCGTCGATCAGCCGCTACGCGATGCCGCCGCGATCCGATCGTTGCTGCATCCGGACGCGCAGGAGATCGCACCCGAGGTGATCGAGACGATACGACTCGTTACCCGGGAGCTCGGCGGTCGCATTCCCGTCCTCGGGTTCGCCGGCGGTCCGTGGAGCATTGCCGCCTATCTCGTACAAGGTGACGGCCGGCGGGAGTTCCCGGCCCTGCGCGCCATGGCCGCAGCCGAGCCCCGAGTACTGAACGACTTGCTTGCCCAACTGGCGGCGGTCTGCGCCGACTACCTCGTGGAGCAGGCTCGCGCCGGGGCGGCGGCGGTGCAGGTGTTCGAGACCTGGTCCGGCCTTCTGTCACGGCCCGATTGGGAGCGGCTGGTCAAGCCGCATCTGCGCACCCTGCTCGAGCGTGTCGGCCGCGCCGGCGTGCCGCGCATCCTGTTCCTCAAGCACGCGGCACACCTCGTGGATGCAGCACTGGATCTTCCAGTGGAAGTACTCTCGGTTGACTGGCGCGTCGATCTGCCGACGCTTCAGCGCCGGCTGGGACCAGGACGCGCAGTACAGGGCAACCTCGACCCGGCCGTCCTTGTTGCTGGCCCGGAGGCGACTCGCGCCGCCGCCCGGACCCTCCTGGAGCGCACCGCACCGACAGGGCACGTGTTCAATCTCGGTCACGGCGTGCTGCCCGAGACGCCGCTGGACAGCGTCGAGGCGTTGATCGAAGAGGTCCACGCTGCCGGCGACAGTGTGCCGCCGGGGCCGGTCGCCAGTGCTAGCGCACCGGTGGAGGTACCGAATGGCTAATCCGCACGAACCGTCCCCTGCGCCGCTCCGTGGTGTGACCGCAGAGTTGCTGGCCCGCTACGACCGGCCGGGACCTCGCTACACCAGCTACCCGACCGCCGTGGAGTTCGGCGAGATGGACGCCGAAGCGTACGCGGGCCTGCTTCGGGCAGCGGACCGGCGCCCAGACGACCCGCTATCGGTCTACATGCACCTGCCGTTTTGTGCCGAACTGTGCTTGTTCTGTGCCTGTCACGTTGTCATCACGCCGCACTACGAGCGCGCTCTGCCGTACTTGGACTGTGTGCGACGGGAGATCGATCTGCTCGGTGAGCACTTGTCGCACCGCCGGGGCATCGCGCAGCTGCACCTCGGTGGGGGCACGCCGACCTACTATCGGCCGGATGACTTGACCGCCCTGCTGTCTTACTTGCTGGAGCGCTTTCCGGCGCGCAGCGGTGCCGAGCTCGCGGTCGAGGTCGACCCGCGGGTGACCTCGCTGGAGCATATCGACGCGCTTGCGGATCTCGGCTTCAACCGGTTATCGATGGGGATCCAGGACTTCTCCCCGGACGTACAGGAGGCGATCAACCGCCGCCAGGGCCGCGAGCCGACCGAGCGACTGCTCAGCCACGCGCGCGCGCGCGGCTTCAGGGGGCTCAACGCCGATCTGATCTACGGCCTTCCGCACCAGACGATGGAAGGATTCAGCTCCACCGTAGACGCCGTGATCGAGATGGATCTGGATCGCGTCGCCGTCTATTCGTTTGCCTTCGTGCCATGGATGAGGGGGCATCAACGCAAGTTGCAGGAGGAAACTTTCCCGGATCGGGCCACCAAGCTGGCACTCTTCGCCATGGCGCGGGAGCGTTTCCTCGAAGCTGGCTACGAGCCGGTCGGGATGGACCATTTCGCACGCTCCGATGATGAGCTTGCTCGCGCCCGGCGAACGCATGAGCTGCGACGCAACTTCCAGGGCTACAGCGTCATACCGGCCCCGGACGTGATTGGCCTCGGCGTCTCGGCCATCGGCGACGTCGGTGGCAGCTACGTGCAGAACGAAAAGAAGCTCTCGGGCTACCAGGCGGCCGTCGAGGCCGGGCTGCTGCCGATTCGAAAAGGGGTGCGCCGCCTCCCCGACGACGAGCTCCGGCGCCATGTTATCCACGAGCTGATGTGCAACTTCAGGGTCGATATCGCCGCCGTGGAGAAGCGCTATGAGATCGACTTCCACGACTACTTCGAGGAGGACCTTCGGAGCCTCCAGCAACACGTAGAGGAAGGCACGGCTGAGATAACCGAAGGCACTATCCGCGCCACTCCATTGGGCGAGCTCTTCGTCCGCAACCTGGCCATGTGCTTCGACCGCTACTGGCGGGAGAAACACCAGCACGGAGGGAAGCCCGTCTTCAGCAAGACCGTCTGATGGCCAAGCGACTCGTGGTGATCGGCGGCGGCATCTCGGGGTTGGCGGCCGCGCATGCGGCTGCGGCGGAGACTGAGGGTGTGGAGATCGTCGTCCTCGAGCGCGCCTCCGAGGTGGGCGGTCGCTGCACCTCGCTACAGGAGGACGGCTGGCTCGTCGAGGGCGGTCCTGGTGGGTACCTCGACACCGAGCCGAGCGTCGTCGACCTGGTGCACCGCGCCGGGATCGAGGAAGAGCTAGTACGAGCCGAGCCCGGGGCAGCGCGCCGCTTTATTTACCGAAGCGGTCGACTTCACGAGATAGGGCCGAGTCTCCTCAAACCGTTGCGCAGCGGCTTGCTCGGCATCGGCGGCCTCCTCCGCGCCGCTGGGGAGCCGGTGGTTCCCCGGCGCAGCTCCGACGGTGAGGAGAGCATCCTCGAGTTCTGTCGTCGACGGTTCGGACGGCAGGTCGCCGAGCGCATCGTCCACACGGCCATGCTGGGGATCTTCGCTGGCGATGCCGCCCGGCTCTCGGTCGATGCCTGCTTTCCGGAGTTGCGGCAACTGGAGCGGGAGCACGGCTCTGTGCTGCGCGGCGCACTAGCGCGGCGGCGGGCAAGGCGGCGGCAGGCAGCGGAGAACGGCGCCCTGCCCAGCCGTAGGTTGACCTCCTTCCGAGGGGGCCTCCAGCAACTACCGCTGGCGCTCGCGCGTGATGCTCGCATCGACGTTCGAACCCGGGCCGCGGTGGTGGGGGTACGCAGGCTCGTCGACACCACCGAGCGGGAAGGCCACAAGCCAGGCGGCTATGTGCTCGAGATCCACGACGCTGCCCCGCTTCGAGCTGACGCAGTGGTCGTCGCCACACCCGTGCAGGTTGCCTCACGGCTGTTCGCGGAGCTGTCTCCCGAGGCCGGCCGGCTCCTCGGGCAGGTACCGGTGCCGCCGGTTGCGGTCGTCGCCCTAGGCTTCGCCGAACCGGCCGCGAGCCAGTTTCCACCGGGCTTCGGCGTGCTGGTGTCGCGCGGTGAGGGCGTGCGCATGCTTGGCTGCCTGTGGGAGTCGCATATCTACCCGGGACGCAGCCCGGAGGGGAGCTTCTTGGCACGCGCAATGTTCGGCGGAGGTCTCGACCCCGCGGTTGCCGATCTGGACGACGAGAGGCTACTGGCGCTGGCCCGGTCGGAGCTGAGCACCGTGCTCGGCATCGATGCGGCGCCGGTCTTCAGCCGTATCGTCCGCTGGCCACACGCCATCCCCCAGTACGAGATCGGCCACCTGGCCATCGTGCAACGTGTACGCAGCGAGCTGAGCTCCCTGCCAGGCGTTTTCCTTGCGGGTGATGCGCTCGAAGGGGTCTCCTTCCCCAAGACCGCGACAGCGGGGATTCGCCAGGGGACCAAGGCGGCCCGTCACCTCGCGGATCTATAGCTGGTCACGGTGCCAGTAAAGCGGCCCCTGTGGCCGGTCCCGCGGCCTTGAGCTCGTCGAGCTCCAGCGGAAGCCTCCGTGCCTTCCGGATCCGACCGCTCACCGTATCAGCAGGCGAGCCCCGACTCCGCCTGCTCGAGCCCGGTCAGCCGAAGGGGTCGACGACGCGTACTCCGGCGGCCTCGAAGTCCCGTCGGTTACGGCTGGCAACCATCAAGTCATGCTCGAGCGCCGTGGCTGCGATCAGACTGTCCTTGATCGGCATTGATCGCCCCGTCTTGCGCAAATCGGCGAGGAGACGCGCCCACCGTAGGCCTGTGGAAGCCTCCCACGCCAGGCACCGGATTTGCCTCACGCCTGACTCGAACCAGTGCTCCAGTGCGCGGCGGCGCTTGCCGCCCGGTAACAGGAGCAGGCCGAAGCGAATCTCGCCGAGAATCATGGGATCGACGGCAAGCTCACGTTCGTGGGCGTGCAGCCACGCGACCACCCGCGGTGCGGGCTCGGGCTTTGTTGCCTCGCTCAATACGTTGGCGTCAACCAGGTAGATCAAAGCGCGTCGGTCGACTCTGACTCGATCGGAACGAAGTAGCCTTTGGCCGGACAGTCCAGCAGCCAGTCGACCAGCCCCTCGTTCGCTGGCGGCTCTCGTCTCACGAGCCGGTATTCGCCGCGATCGATGCGCTCGATCTCGAACTCCTGCCCGGGCTCAATCCCGTCCTGTTGGCGGAAGTCGGCTGGCACTACGATCTGACCTTTGGTCGAAATGGTTGTTCTCATTCGGGTAAGATATCGTCTTACCGATGGGATTTCGAGACAGTTCTGCCCTCATCCCAGTTAGACGGCCAGTTGACCTCGGCTAGCACCGGTACTCTGTGCTCACCCTCCTGCCGGACGGGAGCTACGGAGAATAGCCGATGAGCTCGTCTGCAAGCCGGCTAGTAGTAGCGCGACCCCGGACGGCAAGCCGATCTGAGCCATCGGCCTTGCCCGGTAGCCATCACCGCTCGCTGCCTTGCCGGACCGCAGTGGCAGGGCTGCACCGTGGCCTCAGGAAGCTCTCCAGGAATGTGTCTAGCGGCTGTCCGTGGTCGACATCGTCTTCGCCCCAGGCGTGCGGCGGCGTTTCCTGGCGCGGCCAGAATCCCCACGGCCCCTGCGCCCCGACGTAGGCGATCATGCCGTCCGCATCGACGACGAACAGGCGCTCGGGCCAGGCGCTCCAGCGCTCAGCGACGGTGTCGTCCATCGAGTCGACAACGATGGGGAAGGGCAGCTCGAGCATGGCGCACGCCTGTCCGGCTGCGGCGCTGCGCTCGTCGCTGTTGCGGGCGTCGGCAATGATTGACCAGCCGGAATCGTCCATGCGCCAGCCGTCCGTCGAGTGGGCCTCGCGGATGTAGATCATGAGGAACTCGACACGGTCGCCGAAACGCTCGTGCAACGCGATGACGTCAACTGACGCCTTGGAGAACGGTCCTCAGGTCAGTGACCCGAAGACCAACACCACCGGCCGATGCCCTCGGTACGACGAAAGGCGCACGCTGCCGATCCCGTCGAAGCGTTGGAGCTCGAAATCCGGGCCCGTTTCGCCGACGACCGGGTGATTGTTCTGGCGCTCGGTGATCAGCGCGTAGCCGTCGGCTCTGTCGGTTACCGTCCTGCCGGCGAATCGATCCATCTCGCGTTGCTCCTCGTGACTACCGATCGTTTCTTTGACTTCGAGTCGATACTCCATTAGATACGGAACCTGGCTCGATTCCCATGCCCCCACGGAGGAGTCTCTGATGACTCGTAGAAACCTGGTGTTGGCCTTCGTCTCGTTGCTCGTTCTCATCGTTCCGACACCGGGGGAGTCGCAAGAGGCGGAGCCCGTCCAGGTCATACGGGCCGGCCTCCTGGTGGATCCCGAGACGGGAACCGCGACGCCGGACCAGGTGATTCTCGTGCAGGGAGGCCGGATCGAGGCGGTGGTCTCGCCTGGCAGCGTCGACATCCCGGCCGACGCTGATGTCATCGACCTTTCCGATCTGACTGTCCTCGGCGGACTGGTCGACACCCACAATCACCTGGCGCTGACCTACAAGCAGGACCCCGAGAGCAACTACTACTACCTGACCTACGTCATGGATTCGACACCGCTGCGGGCCATCCAGGCGGTGTCCAACGGCATGCAGATGCTGTCGTCGGGATTCACCGTCGTGCGCGACATGGGCAACAACGGCAACTACGCCGATACCGCGTTGCGTCAGGCGATCGAGCAGGGATGGGTACCGGGGCCGACGATCATCAACTCGGGCATCATCATCGGCGGCATGGGCGGGCAGTTCTGGCCGACGCCGGAGATGGGAATCGAGCACAACATCGTGTACCCCGAATACCTCGACGCGGATACCAACGACGAGATCGTCAAGGCGGTGCGCCAGAACATCCTCTACGGGGCCACCGTCATCAAGATCTGTGTCGACTGCAAGCCGTATGGTTACACGGTCAGCGAGATGCAGCTGTTCGTCAGCGAGGCGGCGAAAGCCGGCATGAAGGTCGAGGGCCACGTGCAGACCCGCGACGGCGCCCGTCGCGCTATCGAGGCCGGGCTGTTCTCGCTAGCGCACTCGGAGGTTCTCGACGACGAGCTACACAAAGCAATGGCGCTCAAAGGCATCTATCGCGCCGGTACCGAGACCCCCGCCATGCCCTACAACGGCACCTCGGAGGCGGACTTCGAGGATACCGTTGCTGGGCTTCGCAACGCTTTCGACAACGGCGTGCCGGTGACCTTCTCCACCGACGCCGACTACTACATCCCCGGGATGACGCGAGGCGAGTTGGTCATCGACTTCATCGAAACGTGGAAGGCGGCGGAGATCCCGGCTCCCGAGATCCTCAAGGCGATGACCACGACCGGCTACCGCTGTGCAGAGGTTTATGACGAGCGCGGCCCGATCAAGCCGGGCAACTACGCCGATCTGATCGCCGTGGAGGGCAACCCGCTACGCGACATCGACACGCTGCGTGACATCCGCTTCGTCATGCGCGACGGCACGGTCTTCAAGCGTGATGGCGTCATGACGCCGGAGGCGTTTTTCCACGCCGGACCGGTGAACGGCTGGCGCATTCGCTAGCGGCTTTCGGGTATAGCCTCCATCAGCAGGGCGAAGGCGTTCCTCAGCCCCTCGGCACCGGGACGCCCGCCCTTGTAGTGGCCGAGCCGGACGACCACCAGGTCGTGCGACGGGATGATCGTCGCTGATTGTCCGCCGGCGCCTTGCATCGAGTAGGCCTCGGCCGGAATGCCGTTGTTGCCGTCCTCGCTCTCGATCCAGAAGAAGCCGCCGTAGATCGGCCGCCCGTCGGCTACCCAGCCAGGCGCCGGGGTGCTGACGAACTCCACGAAGCCCTCGGGCAGGATGCGCTCTCCGTTCCACATCCCGTCCTGCAGGTAGAGGTTGCCGAGCCGGGCCCAGTCGCGACCGGTGCCGAACTCGTAGCCCTGCAGCAGGAAGTTCCCGTAGGGATCGGTCTCCATGATCATGTGGCGAATGCCGATCTTGTCGAACAGCTCGCGCTGCGGAAACGAGTGGTATTCGTCGCCGCGCCCTTCGACGCCGAGGCGGATCATGTAGTTGGTGAGCACCGGATCGGAGTTGCGATAGCGCCCGACGGTGTTGGGCGGATACTGCTGCGGCCGGTTGGCGGCGTACTCGAACGAGTTGACGGTGCCGGTATAGACGTACAGGTGGTCCGGGTACCCCAGCGACTCGTCGTAGCCGGGGTCAGACTCGTTGCGGAATTGTAGGCCGCTCGACATGCGCATGATGTCGGAGATGCGGATCCCGGCGCGCGGGTCGTCGCCGCCCTGCCACTCGGGAATCGGCGCCGGTTGGTGCAGCTCGTAGACTCCCTGGCGGATGAGGATGCCCATCAGCGTCGCCGTCAGGCTCTTGCCCATCGACCAGCTCTCGAGCGGCGTGCTCATGGTGATGCCGTCGCGATAGCGCTCGCCGATGATGCGCCCCCTGTGGGTGACCACGAACGCCGCCGTCATCCCTTCGGCCGGCTCGAACGCTGCGTCCACGGCCTGCTGCACTTTGTCGGCATCGATCTCGGAAGGCAGTGGCTCTTCCGAAAGGACGTCGCCCATCGGCCAGGGCTGCGTCGACGGATCGGGAAGCGTGCTCGGGACGTCGATCGGCGTGTAGTACACGTCGTCGGCGCCGATCGGTAGCGTCACGCACCCCTGATCGCCCAGGTACCGCGCGGTGCGCACGGTGCCGTCTGGAAGCGTCAGGTGGACTTCCTTCTTCTCCATGTCCACCACACGCTCGGTCACCTGGGCGCGTTCCTCGTAGTGGCTGCTGAAGTAGCCGATGTTCTCGGCCGCGAAGTCGGCGTCGAGGCCGGTGATGAAGACCGCCGAGCACAGGATCTTGGCGAACCCTGCGGTGTGGTGAACGAGCGCATCGCCGGGTGGGCCGACGTAGTCGCCCTCGAACTCTAGCGATGCGGCGCGGGCGACGCGCTCCTCGGTGGTGGACGGGACTGCGGACTCGGACTCCTCTTCCATTGCCGCCGGCGCGCAGGCGCCGGACAGGATCCCGAGTGACAGGTAGCCGGCAAACGCTGCTAGCTGAGTACGTCGGCGAGTGCTCATTCTGACTCCGGCTGTTCGTCGCGACGGTTCGGTCCGACGGTGATTTCGGTAATGTGGAGGCTCAATTCCGCACCGGCACGCAATCCGATGGTTCCTCCCACACTCACCTTCGTCCGCGGCACTTCGGCGACCTTCTCGTCGTTGACGTAGAAAGCGACTATCTCGTCCTTCGCGTCGATCGCAAGGACGTTCTTTGCCGTTCCCTCAGGCGGTTCGGCGAGCCTCACGATGCCGGCGTGTTCGGTCCAGGGGACCGTCGCGCGAACCCCGTCGGGGGTGTGCTCGGCGACCCGGAAGCGTCCGTCATTGCGAATCTGGAACGAGGCGTAGGATGCCTGACCGTCGAGGTCTTGCCCGCCGAAGAACACCCCGTAAGCTGTGTCGACGGCATTGGCGCCATCGTCGCTGGGCGCGAACAAGAAAACCGTGCTGGTGATGCTGTAGTTGCCGGTAGCGAAGCTGGCCGGATCCCAGATCAGCCCAGCGGCCCCCGGGTGAACATGCCAGCCGGGGCGCATCACCACGAAGCCGCGCTCGACAGCCATGGCGTAGCCGTCGGCACGCGTTTCCCAGTGCGGCGGACGCTCGGAGTTGTGTCCCGACTGGGCGGGTGTTGCGGGTGTCGCGGTGCTCAGCACAGCTGTCAGGGCAACAAGGATCGTTGGCGCGCGTCTCATTGGCATGCCTCTGACTCAGTGCCAGGTCACTTCCATCGCGAAGAAGTGATCGAACACCTGTCGGTTCGGGTGGTTGGCGTCGTTGCGCTCCGGACTGCGGATGAAGAAGTCGATCTGCTGGACCGCCGGGTTCACCGCCCCAGCTTCCACTCTTGGATCGTCCGGGGAGTAGGAAGTGCGCAACGTGTCGCGGTCGCGCATGCCCTGCGTGACCATGAAGTGGATTTGGTAGTCTTCGTACAGCGGCTCGCCGTTCAGAGTCGCCGAACCCGTGCCCCAGCCCGCCACGAAGAGCAGGCTCTTAGGCCAGTTGGCGTCGCCGCAGCCGGCGCTGCCGTGCTCGAACAGGTACGCGGCGATACCGCCATCCTGGCACGGTGAGAATTCCTCGAACTGTTCGAGATCGATCACGTACGGGCCTTCCGGCAACTCCAGCTCGGCGCGGAACGCGCCGGTGTTGGCGATTTCGTCGACGTCGATCGAGACGGTCCCTCCAACCGGACGAACGGTGCTGCCGTCGTCGCCCATGTGGTCCCAGGGCGCTTCGTCCGACAGGGTGCCAACCTGGTGCACCCGGCCGCCGGTGAGGATGAAGCGACCGTCGTAGAGGTCGTGCTGGGCGGGTGCATACAAGCCCATCTCGGTGCCTGGCTGGTGCCGGGGGCCTCGTTCCGGCTCGGCTGGCGCGGGCGGCGGGGCCGGTGGCGATGCGCACGACACGGAAGCGATCAGCAGGCCGGTCATCAACGCGACAGTTCGGGTGGCGCAGCTGCCGGCGACCGAATGCAATGTCCGGGAGCGATCTTTCTTGGTTCCGGGTACAGCATGTGACACTGAGGTGGAACGCGCTTCGGGGCTACTCATTCAGAAGCTCCGCGATTTCCTGGTGCCCGGCGCGCGCCGCCTGCGCCGCCGGCTGTGCCCAGGGATGCTGGTCAGGCGACGTGGGATCGGCACCATTCTGCAACAGCAACGTCACCATGTCCGCCATGCCGCAGCGTGCCGCCGTTGCCAGGGGCGTGCCGCCTTGCAGGAGCTCGGTACCGTCGGTCGGCGTGCCGTGCTCCAGTGCGAACTTGGCGATGTCGACGTTTCCGAACCTGGCGCAGTAGTGCAGCAACGTGGCGCCGCGCCAATCACCGCGGCGGATATCGAAACCGTGCTCGATCAGCCGGTCGAGCGTCTGCCGCGTCGCCACGAACGCTGGCGCGCCGGGTCTGAAGATCCAGCCGTCGAGCAGGGCGGGCACATCCGGCGAGCGCTCGATCAGCAGATCGAGAAGCTCGACATCGTCCTTCTCGAGTACGTCGGTCCATAGCGTTTCCTGGTCATCGAAGCGGTAGCCGGACTGCAGTGCGTCGCGTAGCTCATCGGCGGACATTTGCCAGCTCGCCGGCTCGGCGCCATGCTCGCGCAGCAATGCCTGCATCTCGCCATGATCGTTCGGGTGCCTGCACGCGGCGATGTATAGACAGTCGCCCGACGAATCGACCGCGGCGTTGGGGTCGGCACCGGCGTGCAGCAGCAAGCGTGCCTGCTGCAGGCTGTTCTGCGCCGCGGCCTGGTACAACCCTCGGCCCCGTGGCGCCTCACTCTCCGGCATGTTGGGATCGGCGCCCAGTGACAGCAGCACCTCGGTCATCTCGAGCTTGCCACCGAGCGAGGCGTAGTAAAGCGGGCTGTGGCGTGCACTGTCGAGGCTGCTTGCGGCGTCGGGTCGGCGCTCCAGCAAGCCGCTCACGAAGTCCGTATCGCCGGCGAGGATCGCCAGCCCGAGGGGCCGCCTCGCGCCGGCGTCGAGTAGCGCTTGGATCATCTCGCGCGGCGCCAGCCGGCGCTCTTCCGGCACATCGCGCCACCAGCGAAAGTCGTAGTCGCCGTGTAGCGCCAGCATCACCGGGGACTTGCCATCGGCACGCTCGGCGTCGATATCGGCGCCGCGCGCCAACAGTATGCTGATCAGATCCGGCTGGTGCGTCAGCGCGGCCCAGTGCATGGCGGTATTCCCGGAGCCATCGCTGCGATTCAGTTGCGCGGGATGGTCATCGAGAGCTTCCTTGATCCGGTCCGCGTCATAGGAGCGGATCGCCTCCGCGATTGCCGCGAACTCTGCCGAGTAACCGAAGCGCTCGGACATCTCGGCGCGCAGCAACTCGCCCATCTCTGTCAAATCGCGGAGCGCGGCGATCTCGAGCAGATACCTCCACTCGCCGCCTCCGAAGCAGCT
Organism: Acidobacteriota bacterium; assembly: GCA_965248695.1. Classification (GTDB taxonomy): domain Bacteria; phylum Acidobacteriota; class UBA890; order UBA890; family WLXD01; genus DASCOT01. The sequence continues at coordinate 758,118 of CBDFKD010000002.1, forward strand.
GGTCGTCGGGTTCCCGTGTTCGAGCAGCGAGCGCACGATCGCCGTATGCCCTTCGCGCACCGCGAAATGGATCGGCGTTTCGTACCAGTACTGCACGTTCGCCAGGTTGGTGTCGTCTTCGAGCAGGGACCTGACGAGCGCGTCGTCGCCGTCGACACAGGCGCAGAACATGCGCCACGCGGCGTTGCCATCGACGGTCGCAAGCCCCATACCGGTGTAGCTCTCGGTACGCATAGCCAGAGGCTGTGACATCGACGCCGAACGCCTCACGTGCGCTTCTCAGTGCGGGACATTGGCAGTCTCCGAGTGTTCGACGACAATTCGTGCGAGCGCCTGGGCGTGGGCGTCGAGGCGCGATTGGTCCGTGTTGATTTGCATGGCTATGGCGAGCACGGACATTCGTACGAGCCTTCGTGTCAAGTTCCTGCAACCTTGCTGCGACGCTCCATCAGCAGCACGTCGCGCCAGTGACCGTTCTGCTGTCCGAGCCGGTGCAGCATGCCCACCTGTCGGAATCCACACGCCGCATGCAGGCGCACGCTGGCCAGGTTCTCGGGGAAAAGGCCAGCCTGCAACGTCCACACACCGGCGACCTCGGAAGCTTCGACTAGAGCGCCCAGTAGCGTCAACCCGACGCCTCGGCCGCGTGCGGCCGTAGCAATGTAGACGCTCACCTCGGCGACACCGCGGTACACCCATCGCTCGGATACCGGGCTCAGGGCGGCCCACCCGACGACAGCGCTGCGCTCGCGTGCCACCAGCCGGCAGTCACGGCGATGGTCGTTGTCCCAATCAGCCTGGGTCGGAGCCTCGGTCTCGAACGTCGCATGGCCCGTCGCGATTCCTTGACGGTAGATCGTTTGCACATCGTCCCAGTCGGTCGGCGACATCGCCTCGACGATCACCGCTTCGGAGGGCATTCCCTCACGCCGTTTCCGTCTTGCGCTCCCGCAGGTACAGGTAGCCGGGGAGTGCACAGGACAGGCCGATGACGAGGTTGACGATGATGTACGGAATCGGGTTCGGGCCCTTGCCGCGTTGTTGCTGCTTGGAACATGAACACCCAGAACACTGCCGAGGTGATGAGCAGATCAGCAGAAAAGCCGCCGGCGGCACCATTGGCGAACAGTGCCGGGGAGTCTTGCTGGCGGCTCACCTCAGAATGTCGCACAGACGCGGGCTTCTTCCCATAGAACGGCCCGGTGGTTGAATCGTGTCTTGATCTCGGCAATGACGGCCTCGACGGCGGCGACGAACGCGGCGCGGTCGGATAGCGGGTGCAGGATGACGATCATGCGGCCCGCGCTGGTGCCGGGGCGGCCGTCTGCCCGTTCCCACCAACCGGTGGTCTCGAGCACCGACGCGCCGCCCGGGAAGTGCCGAATGAGAACCTCGTTGACGAGCTGTTCCCAGCGCTCGTCGGCGACCGCCTCGGTGTTGCGGCCGCTCATATACAGCGCCGCGCGCAGATGGGGCTCGAGCGGCGCGGGGCAGGTCCACGGCGGCGTGTCCGCCGGAACGCTGCTTGGCGTGCTGGCGCACGCCGCCAGCAGCGGCCCGAGTGTCAAAAGGACCGCCAGGCTCATACGTGCCATCGAGTCTCGCCGCCGACCACGGTGCGTACGATCGGGATCTCCTTGATGCCGTCCTGGTCGACGTCGTGCGGGTCAGCACCCAGGATCACGAAGTCGGCCAGCTTGCCGACCGCGATCGAGCCCTTGGCGCTCTCCTCGAACGAGGCGTAGGCACCGTGGCTGGTGCAGATCTTCAGCGCCTGGTCGACGCTGATGCGCTGGCTTGGTCCCCACACGCGGCCGTCGAAATCCTTGCGCGTCACCATGCTCTGGATGGCCATCAGCGGCTCGAACGGTCCCGGGGTCCAATCGGAGGCCGGTGCCACGGGGATGTCGTAGTCCAGGAACGACCGATGGGCGAACATCCACTCCATCTTCTCCTGCCCGTATTCGACCCATTTGTGACCGTGAAAATGGGCGTAGGTATAGAACGGTGCCGGAATGACGCCGTCATCCTTGATCCGACGCAGAAGCTCCGGATTCACCAGCGAGCAGTGCTCGATGCGATGGCGCGTACCTTCGCGCGGCCACAGCTCTTGCACGCGCTCGTACGCCTTCAGCACCATGTCGATGGTGACATCGCCGTTGGCGTGGATCGCCAACTGCCACCCGCCGCGGTGGGCGTCCTCGACTGCTGCGTGGATCTCCTCTTGCGACATCGTCAGGATGCCGAAGTCGTCGGGTCGGCCCATGTAAGGGGTGCTCATGCGCATCGTGCGCTCAGACGCTGAGCCGTCGGCGACGTACTTCACCGGACCGATCCGCACCCATTCGTTGCCCATGCCGGTGCGAATCCCGCTCGCACGGAAAGCTGGATAGGCCCCGGCGTTGGGAAACAGGTTGGCGCGGAAGCCGAGCTCGCCGGCCGCGTGGGCATCCTGGAAAGCCGTGAAATCGACCGCCGTATTCCCCGCGGCGTGCACCGAGGTCAAGCCGGTGGCGTTCATCAGCTCGGAGATCAGCTTCACCGCCGCCTGCCGCTGCTCGCGGCTCGACGGGTCGGGGAGTAGGGCCTGGAACGGGTCCAGGGCGAGCTCGGCGAGCCGGCCGGTGAGCTCGCCGCCTTCGCGGTAGATCGTCCCGCCACGGGGGTCCGGGGTGTCGATGGTGATGCCGGCAGCCTGGAACGCAGCGCTGTTGACCACCGCCGTATGCCCGCCGCGGTGGCCGACGTATACCGGATGCTCTGGCACCGCCTCGTCTAGATCACGGCGATCCAGCGGGCGCCCCTCGCTGAGCTTGGTGTCGTCGTACATGAATCCGACGACCCACTCGCCCGGCTCGGTCTCGCGGGCTCGTTCGGAGAGCGCATCCTGAATTCGCTGAATGCTCCCGAGATTGGTGTCGACGCTGATCAACGCGGCGAGGCCTCCCCACAAGGGGTGCGAGTGCGCGTCGATGAAACCCGGAGTGACGCACATCCCTGATGCGTCGATCACCTCTGTTTCGGGGCCGACGAGGTTCGACACATCGTCGGAGCTGCCGACGGCAATGAACCGATCCCGGTGAACAGCGAACGCCTCTGCGAGGGGTTGTCCAATGTCGCTCGTTAGCACACGCGCGTTGGTTACCACGAGATCCGGCACGCTGCTCTGCCGGGCGGGCTCCGCGTCGACACTTCTGGTGCCCGCGACGGCTGCCGTTCCGAGCCCCGCCGTTGCCGCCACACCTAGTCCGAGGAACTCAGCGCGAGTCATATCCGACATACAAGCTCCTTACTCGATTCTCGGCGAACGAAGGACTGTCGCACATATTAGGCTGCCTCAGCCTCTCCGTTTCCGGGAGGTCGCGTCAACCGACGGCGCGGCTGCGTAGGGTAGTGTCCTGAACCACGAATCCGTTGCATTGCAGGGACGACGCTAATGCCCGACATCATCTTCACCATGCAGGACCTCAAGAAGCGGGTGCCGCCGGATCGGGAGATCCTCAAGGGGATCTGGTTGTCGTTCTTCTGGGGCGCCAAGATCGGCGTGCTGGGACACAACGGAGCCGGCAAGTCGACCCTGTTGCGCATCATGGCGGGCGTGGAGACCGATTTCGACGGCCAGGCGTTTCCGGACAAGAAGGCCAAGGTTGGCCTCCTGCCCCAGGAGCCCGAGCTGGATCCGTCCAAGACGGTGCTGGAGAACGTCACCGAGGGCATGGCCGAAGTAAAGGCGCTGCTGGATCGGTTCAACGCGGTCAGCGATCGATTCGCCGACCCCGACCTCGATCCCGACGAGATGACCCGATTGCTCGATGAGCAGGGTGCGCTGCAGGACAAGATCGAGGCGGTGAACGGCTGGGATCTCGAATCGACCCTCGAGATCGCAATGGACGCGCTGCGCTGCCCTCCCGGCGACGCCGACGTGAGCACGCTGTCGGGCGGCGAGATTCGACGCGTCGCGCTGTGCCGGTTGCTGCTGCAGAAACCCGATCTATTGCTGCTCGACGAGCCCACCAATCATCTGGACGCCGAGTCAGTGGCCTGGCTCGAGCGCCACCTCAAGGACTATCCCGGATCGGTGGTCGCGATCACCCACGATCGCTACTTCCTCGACAACGTCGCCGGTTGGATTCTCGAGCTCGATCGTGGCGCCGGCATCCCGTGGGAGGGCAACTACTCCTCCTGGCTGGAGCAGAAGCAGCTGCGGCTGGCGCAAGAGCAGCGCAAGAGCAGCGCTCACGAGCGCACGCTGCGGCGCGAGCTGGAGTGGGTCCGCATGGCGCCGCGCGCGCGCCAGGCAAAAGGCAAGGCGCGGCTGAACGCCTACGAGCAGTTGCTGCACGAGGGCAACGAGCGCGTTCCCGAGACCGTCGAGATCTTCATTCCTCCCGGTCCGCGGCTCGGCGACGTGGTGATCGAGGCCGACGCGGTCTCCAAGGGCTTCGGGGAGCGATTGTTGATCGACGAACTGTCGTTTCAGCTTCCGCCGGCCGGCATTGTCGGGGTCGTGGGGCCCAACGGCGCCGGCAAGACGACGCTGTTCCGCATGATCACCGGCACCGAGGAGGCCGACAGCGGAACGCTCCGCCTCGGAGAGACGGCGGTGCTCGGCTACGTCGACCAGTCGCGCGACGTGCTGCAGCCGGATCAGAACGTCTGGGAGGCCATCTCGGAAGGTCGCGATCACGTCGAGCTGGGCAAGCGCGAGGTGAACTCCAGAGCCTACGTGGCCAGCTTCAACTTCAAGGGCGGCGATCAGCAGAAGAAGATCTCGATGCTCTCAGGCGGCGAGCGCAACCGCGTACACCTGGCACGGGTGTTGAAGTCGGCCTCCAACGTCCTGTTGTTGGATGAGCCGACCAACGATCTCGACGTCGATACCTTGCGCGCCCTGGAGGAGGCCCTGCTCGACTTCGCCGGCTGCGCCGTGATCATCAGTCACGATCGCTGGTTCCTCGACCGCGTGGCGACCCACATCCTCGCCTTCGAGGGCGACAGCCACGTCGAGTGGTTTGCCGGCAACTACCAGGACTACGAGGCCGACTACAAGCGCCGCAAGGGTCACGAGGCCGATCAGCCGCACCGCATCAAGTACCGCAAGCTGACGAAGCACTGATATGCTTACCCCCTAGGCATCTACGCCGTGAGCTCGGCAGCCGAGGCGCGTTTCCAGGCTTCCGGGGCGGTAGAAACGCAGCGCTACTGCCAAAGGGTGGACGGTGAGACTTCCCGACGAAGTACGCGAATCGTTCCGCAAGTACGGGCGCGATGGTGGACGCGAGCGGGCGGCACGCATGACTCCCGAGAGAAGGCGGCAGGTCGCGCGGCGCGCGGCGACCGTTCGCTGGATTCGGAGTCGTTTCGGGGCGGCGAGCTTCGACGCCCTCGGTCTGCCCGGAGGCGACATCGTCGACGCGGGCCTCCACGACCTGGCCACGGGCAGAGCTACGCCCGAGAGCTTTGCCGTATCGCTGGCGGCCCCGCGGTTACGTCGCGAAGGAGTGCCGGTAGGCGCGACAGACTCCGACCCGGAGGACAGGCTTTACGCGGAGTTGGTGGCGGTCAACTCGGATCTGGCGCATGCGCGCTACGGCGCGTGGCTGCGGCGCATGGTCTCGTTTGCCGATGCCTGCCGCGCTGCCCGCGTCGACCGCGTCTGACGTGCGGCGAGCGCTGACTCGAGCAGCGTTGCGACAGCTGATGCGGGAGCTCGCGGGCGATGCCCCGGGCGGACGCTCGTACCGGGTGTTTCTCGTTGGCGGCGGCACGGCGGTCTTCGCCGGCTGGAGAGAGGCCACGATCGACGCCGACCTTCACGCCGACGATGAAGCGGTGTTCCGCCACATTCAGCGCATCAAAGAACACCTGAAGATCAACGTCGAGTTCGTCCGGCCCGAAGACTTTGTTCCGCCACTCGCCGGCACCGAAGGTCGCCACGTGCTGCTCGAGACCATCGGACGCGTGAGCTTCTATCACTACGATCCGTACGCGCAGCTGCTATCCAAGGTTGTACGCGGCTTTCGCAAGGACATGCAGGACGCCGAGAGCTTCGTCACCAGCGGGATGGTCGACGCGGAACGATTTCGATCCCTGGTACACGAAATCCCGGAGGCAGCGTACGCCCGGTATCCGGCCCTTTCGCAACGAGCAGTCCTGGAATCCATCGATGCGTTCTTGGCCCAACTCGCGCGGGAAGCCAGGAACCGCGGCGTTGCAAGCGACGCCGAGGATCTCTAATCGGATCTGATGGGCCCCGCGCCTACTCGACATCCTTGCACATCGAGCTTCTTCAGCAGCGTTGACGTTCCAGACCTCCATCTCTGGCGCGCCGCCGACCGCGCGCGCCATCAACAAGCACGTCAGACCGGGCGGAAGCGAGTCACTCCGCCGAGCCAATTCCAATGCGTAGGGCTTCTGCCAGTCTCCGGGTCTGCTCGACGTCGCGATGGCCGATCGCCGTCGCGATTCGGCCGGCGACCACGTCGTCGTTCCCTACGAGAGCCACGAATCGGTCCAGGTGGTCACGCTCAATCGGTGCCAGATCCAGATCCGCAATCTCGCGGCCCAGGATGAAGGGACCTGACTGGTCGTAGCCAAGGCCGCGGTCTATGACGATGTCGGCAAAGCGCGCTTCCGGCTCCGGATAGTCGGTCAGGATGTGCGCCAGGTCCTGTAGGTCGCGGAGCCGTTGGCCGGGGCGATCCAGGTACGAAATCATTTTGAGGACGGTGATAACAGAAACCGGTGCGACACGTATCGTCAGGTCGTCTCGTGGCAGGATCTCGACCGCGTGCGCATCGACAAGGCGAAGTCCGACTGTGCTGAGGATGCGGTCCTCGCCAGGCCACCTCAAGGACGCGCTTGGCGCGCCGTCCGCTCCCACTGGCAGCACGTCCACCCGTACATTGGATGGGGAGTACCAGCGCTGCGTGATCCGGGCGTCCTGTTTCCAGCTGTCACGGCGGTTGAGCTGCGCACTGTAATCCTGGAGGGATGCCAGGACGGTGACGTCCAGGTCCTCGGTCAGACGCCAATCCAGCGGCAGAAAGCAGCCCAGCCCACGCGCTCCGATAAGAGCGAAGCGGTCCTTGCCCCAGCAGTCGACTAGCTCTCCCAACGTGTCCACTTGTGCGGCGTTGAGCCCGTAGGATCTCATCGCAGGTATCGCTCGTGCAGCTCCTCGGCAGCCTCCTGGGCACGTTCGTCGTGCGTCGCCAGAAGTTGTGTGTAGAGAAGCAGCGGATGCGCAACATGATCCTCGGGGCCGGCGAGGAATAGTTCAGTCGGAACGTCGAGCAGCACCAGCGGCCCGGTGGGATCTGGAAGCGCTTTGAGCTCCTTGGGCAGGTCCCGTGCCGGCCCCGTCACGCAGAGGACGGTTTCTAGGCCGCGGAAGAATCGGGTGATACGCATTGCTCCTGCGCCGCCGCCCCATGCCCAGGCGAGCTCGGGTTGAGCGATGCCGATAGCCTGCGCGATCCGGCGTTCCAGGATTTCAGGATCTTGATCGGCAGTGCGGTACCGTCCAATCAACCATTTCGGGCGCACCTGGTCCCGGTAGCCATGAACCCACCGTTCCAGGATCGCTTGACGGTCGTGAATAGTTACTCCTGGGCGGCCCCGGAGCAGCAGTCCCTCAGCCTCCAGTTTTCGCAGGATGGTCGTAACCGTCCCCAGCGCGACGCCGGCGTGCCGCGCCAGTTCCCGGACGGTCGCTTGAGCAGCGTCGGGCCAGGCGAGGATCGCGAACAGAACTTGGTATCCAGCGGCGCCGAGGCCTCGTCCGCGAGGTGTTTCCTTGAGGTCCGGCCGGCGTCCCTCGATGGCGGCGAAGTATCGGTCGTCGATGTTGATGCGGCAATTGCCGGCCGCGTCGACGTAGTTTATGCCGCGCTCGGCGAGCGCCTCACCGACTCCAGGGGTGATCTTGGGCGCGACAACGAGAAGGCGATATGGGTGGACACGCTCGACGCGACTACGGAGAGCCTGTGCAAGAGCATAGGTGAGGTTGGTTCTCTTGACCTCGACGGCAACATCTCTTGTTGCCCCGTCAGGCAGTTCGATCTGGAGGATCGCGTCCGCCCGGTGCGGGAGGCCTTGTTCGAGCTTGACCTGCAGGCTGCGCACGAAGGGCAGCTGTCTGAGATGGGCGAGATAATCCTCGAGTTTGGCCGGCATGTTCATGATAATAATATGAACAGTAGTACTGAACTAAGTATTAATTTGTACGGATACCCATCCTCCAAACTGAATCGGGCTCAAATCTGGCCCTTTCGCAACGAGCGGTCCTCGAAGCCATCGATGCGTTCTTGGCCCAACTCGGGCGGGAAAGCCAGGAACCGTGGCCTTGCAAGCGACGCCGAGGATCGCTAATCGGATCTGATGGGCCCGGGCCTACTCGACGTCCTTGCTCAGCACAGCGATCTTCTTAAGGAGCACAGCACCGTTGACGTTCCACACCCGCACCTCGGGTTGGCCGCCGACCGTGCGTGCCCCGAACGCGAGGTCGAGGCGTCCCTTGCGCGCGAAAACGATCGCGCTCGCGCTGACGTGAATGTAGTTGCTGTCGAACACCTGCACCCGCTGGCCTCGCTCCTTTCCGTCACGCCCGAACATCTGAAACCCGACGTTGCGGTCGCCGAGGTGGCGGGTGATGACGACGATCTCACCGCCGTTGTCGGCGTCGCCATCGAAATCCCCGACCTTCCATCCGAGCACTTCGTACTCATCGCTGGCCACCGTGCCGCCGCCGACCCGCTTCGCCTTCTTGGTGCTCGGATCCCACACCTCGAAGGCGGCGTCGCCGTTGGGTCGGGTGAAGCCGACGAACACGAGGTCGCGAACCGTGCCCCTGGGCGCTGGTTTCGACTGGATCGGCCCCCATGCGTGGAGCGGCTTGGCGGAGATGCTCTTGCTCGTGGACAGCACTGTGCCGTCGCCCGCGAGCACCTTGAAAAACCCGTTGTTCTTCTTCCGGTACCCGACCAGCAGCTCGGCACCCGACCTGTCCGGGTCGAAGTCGCCGAGCGTCCACAGCGCCTCCTCGAAGCCAGTTTTCAAGACGGTCTTGTTCACCAGCGTCTCGCCGGTGCGTGGATCGACAACGCGCATCGTCGCACCCTTGCCGTTGGGCGCGGTGTAGGTTGCGACGATCTCGTCGAGGCCGTCGTCATCGATATCGAGCGGTAGCCACTGGTGAAGGGCGGACTTGGCCCCGATGATGGAAAGCTCCTTGCCCAGACGCTTCAGCTTCTTGCCGTTCAATCCCCAGACCGCGAAGCGACCAGTGCCGTTCTTGGCCTGGTAGGCGATGGCGATCTCCTCGCCGCGCTTGCCGTCGTACTCGACGTGCAGCAGCCGCGCCCACTCGGATCCGGCTGGAGATGCGGGCTTCCGATCTTGGAGCGCGCCCTTGTTGTTGCGCAGCTGAAGCTCTGTTGAGCCCGACTGCGTCCAACCGAGGAACACCGGTTCGGCCCTCTCGTTACCATCGGTATCCATCGCCAGAAGTCGCATCGTGGGGAATTGCTTGCCGGGGAAGAAGTTCATTAACCGTTTGCCCTTGGTGTTGTATGCCTGAACCCAGGCACCTCGGGCAGCGCCGTCGTACTCCGGCGCGAGTACGACGATCTCCTCCAGCCCGTCGCCATTGAAGTCGCCGAATCCCCGCGGCAAGCTCGTCGCGGCCATAGACGGCCTTACGTTTGCCTGCGCCCGCGCGATACCGCCAACGGCGACGGGAGCCCCTGCGGGCTCGGCGCGGAATCCTCGCTGCCTCGATAGCCCCCAACAAAGGGGCAACACTTCGTCTGTGACGCCGAAATACGTCATGCCCGATGGCTGACGCTCTTCGGGTTTCAGAGCAAACGAATAGACATTGATGCCGCCAGCAGGAACGTGGTGTTGGAAGGGCTGTACGAGTTCGAAATATTCTCCTATCCGCTCGTCGAACCGATCATGGCCGTTTAACTGCAGTTTGGTCGAGCCGATAGTGATCTGACCAGTTACGACGGTGTCCGACGCGTTTGGCTTGACGCGGAACCGCAGCGTCCCCGAGTTGAGCTCACTACCGATGACCACGTCCACGTTGACGCTCGAATCTCTCAACTCGATCCAAGGGGCGGACGCGACAACCGTCAAGTCGGGCGTGCCCGTCATCGCGAGGCCGATCTCACCCACACCACCGCTGCAAGGGAAGCCGGCGCTCTTGCTCTCAGGGGAAACGATTGTGACGGTGCCGCCACCGCCACCGCCGCCACCGCCATCGTCGTCGTCGGTGATGGTGCCGACTCCCTGCCCATCGCCGATCGTGGGCAGCCCGATGGAGCCAGAACCACCGCTCGGAAAAACGTTGGAGAGGTTCACGGTGAAGGTCTCGTCGGACTCGGCGGTCGCATCCCCGTTCACAGAAACGTTGAACGTCTTCGTCTCACCGCCCGTGCCGTTGAAGCTCAGCGTGCTCGTCTTCGCGGTGTAGTCGCTGCCCGCCGTGGCGCTGCCGTCGGCGGTCGCGGCCTGGACGGTGAAAGCGTCCGAGGCGGCCGACAGCGTCACCGTGAAGCTGAAGTTCTTGCTGCCGCTGTCGCCCTCAACCGCCGTGACGTCGTTGATCGACACCGTGGCGTTGCCACCCCCACCGCCACCGGCGTCGTCGTCAGGGGTAATGGTGACCGTCGCCGTATCGTCGCCGATCGTCACATCGGCAGCGCCGGCTCCCCCCACGCCGGTGATCTTCACGGTGAAGGTCTCGTTGCCCTCCACCTCCGTGTCGTCATGGATCTCGATGTTGAAGATTTTGGTTTGCGGCAGTCCCGTACCGGTCAGCGTCGTCGTTCGCCCAGTGTAGTCAGCGCCGTCCGTGGCAGTGTCGCCTGGCCCCGTGAAAGCGGTGATGGTGAATTCGAACGGGGGGGCGTCGCCGGTGAACGTCACAGGTACGAAGACCTGAGTGTTGCCCTCCTCGATCGAGATGTCGCCGACCGACAGAGTGCCAGCGGCCTTGCCGCTCGCGGGCGCACCTGCGGCGGCGATCTGCGGCGCCGAGATCAGCAGGATCACCAGCGCCAGCGCCACGGCGGGACGGGAGACATCGACGCGCGCACGCTTCTGTAGAGCCAGGGCTAGCCGGGACATTCGTCACCTTCTCGCTTCGTGCCAGGGCGAGCCCAAATCCACCGTGCGGACGGCCGAGGTCGCCGGGTGGCTGCTCTAGGGACAGTTGACCAAGAGACCGCGGATGCGGCGGCTAGCCGCAAAGGAGACGGTCCTCAGTACACCGTCAAACGGCGCAGATTATAGCTAATTGAGGGGTCCCACGTCGCCGTGAATCATGTTCGTCACGATCGGTGCACGACGACCATCTTGAGCTCGGTCATCTCCTCGACCGCATACTTCGGACCCTCCTTGCCCAGACCGCTGTCCTTGAGCCCGCCGTACGGCATGTGGTCGGCGCGGAACTGGGTGCCGCCGTTGATGATGAGGTTGCCGGAGTCGACCTCGAGCGCGAACTTCAACGCGTTGTCGAGATTCTCCGTAAAGATGGCGGCCGACAGCCCGAACCGAGTGTCGTTGGCCAGCTGGATCGCCTCGTCGATGTCGGCAGCGGGTGTCACCCCCACCGCGGGGCCGAACAGCTCCTCGCGTGAGAAGCGCATATCCGGGGTGACGTCGGCCAGGATCGCCGGCTGCACTACCGCGCCGTCTCTGCCACCGCCAGCGAGCATGCGGGCTCCGGCACCGACCGCCTCCTCGATCCATTGGTTCACCCGTACCGCGTCAGACTCGCGCACCATCGGGCCGACATTGACCGAGTCTCCCATCGGATCGCCGGTGGCCAGCGCCTCGATTCGGGGCACCAGGGCGTCGAGATAGTCGCCGTAGATCGTTTGGTCGACGATGACGCGCTGGGTCGAGATGCAGACTTGGCCGGCGTTGGAGTAGCCGCTGGTGGCTGTGGCCGCCGCTACCTTGTCGAGGTCGGCGTCGGGCAGCACGATGAGCGGCGAGTTGGAGCCCAGCTCCATCGTTACCTTCTTCAGGCCCGCGGTACACATGATGTGCTCGCCGACCTCCTGGCTGCCGGTGAAGGTCACCTTGCGCACCGCCGGGTGCGACACCAGCGCATCGCCGATGGTGCCACCGGAACCGGTGACGCACTGGATCGCCTCGGGCGGCAGCCCCGCATCGAGCAACGCCTCGGTCAGCTTGAGCGCCGACAGCGGCGTGTCGCTCGCCGGTTTGATCACTACCGCGTTGCCGGCAGCCAGCGCCGGGCCCACCTTGTGGGCCACCAGGTTGAGCGGGAAGTTGAACGGCGAGATCGCTACCACCACGCCGACGGGAACGCGGACCGTGAACCCGAACTTCATGTCGTTTCCGGGGGCCGCATCCAGAGCGATGGTCTCGCCGGTCAGGCGCTTGGCTTCCTCGGCCGACAGGGTCATGGTCTGGAAGCAGCGATCGGCCTCGAGCAATCCCTCGGCGAGGATCTTGCCCTCCTCGCGGGTGATGGTCTCGCCGAAGTCTTGGCGGCGCTCCTGGATGAGCTTGGCCGCCCGCGTGAGGATTTCGTAGCGTTCGTAGGCGCTGAGTGCGCGCATGGCGCGGGCGCCGCGCTCGGCGCTCTCCAGCGCCCGATTGACGTCATCGAGCGTGGCCGCCGGGACGGTGTCGAACGCCTCGCCGCTGTAGGGGTTGACGACATCCATGGCGTCGCCGCCGGAGGTCCATTCGCCGTTCAGGTACATCTGCATGGTTGGTCTCTCTCTAGTCAGATTGCTCGTTGGCGTCGGTCTCGAGATGCCGTCGGAAGCATACGATGCGCTCGACCTCCTCGAACCCGACCGCCCGGTGTAGCGACTCGCTGGTGAGGTTGTCGATCTCGCAGTCTGAAGCAAGCTCGGTGGACCCGCGGCCTCGGGCCCACTCTTCCGCGCCTCGAATCAGCTCCCTGGCCACGCCCTGGCGGCGAGCATCGGGGTCGACCCAGATGCCCTCCAGATAGGCAACCGGGGAAGTGGCACAGCCTTCGGCATACTTGCGGGAGCCGAGCTCGGCGAACCCGCCGAGGCGACGATTCCCGAGGTCGGCGACCAGAACAGTGGTCGTCGGCCGGCCCGGCGGCATCGGTGGCGTCGAGCAGTCGGTCCACTTCGGTCGCCGTCGAGTCAGGCCAAAACGCCTGGCGCATGCGTAGCACCTCGGCGCGGTCGGATGGCAGCGCGGGGCGGATCAGTTTCGTCGGACCGGGCGGCCCGGTCGCGCGTCCGGAACGAGCTCCCCACCGTCCACGACCAGCACGCCGTTGACCAGCGTGTAGCGGACTCCCTCAGATGGGATCGCTGCCTGTGTATACGTCGAGCGGTCGATCACCGTGGCCGGATCGAACACCGTGATGTCGGCATCGGCCCCGGATCGCAGCCTCCCTTTGTCGTCCATCGCCGGCACGTAGGTCTCGAGGCGGCGGGCGGGCTCGATGGTCATCTTGCGAAGCGCCTCCATGAGCGTCAGCGTGCCCTCCTCGCGGACGTGCTTGCCGAGCACGCGTGAGTACGTTCCGGAGGTGCGAGGATGGCCCATGCCCTCGACGATGTAACCGTCGCTGGCGATCATGGTCAGCGGGCTCTCGATCGCAATCCGGGTCATCTCCGGCGTGCGGCTGTGGGCGATCACCTCGCCACCTTGCTCCCTGAAACGCCCGAAGCTCTCACGCGTCAGGCGCTCGCCGGTCTCGACCCACTGGTGGATGGCGAACCGTTCGTCATCCCACGACTCCCAGTCGTCGTAGAGGGCGGTTTCAATCTCCGTCATACCGGCCTCGTAGGGATACATCTCGGTAGTTACATCCTGTCCCGCTGCTCGCGCACTCTCGATGATGGCCAGGAACTCAGCGATGTTCGCGCCGCCGCTGGAGTTCGCGTGTACGACGTGGAGCGCAGCTTCGGTGCGGCCGGCGCCATCGATCGCCTCCTGCAGGCCCCCCAGACCGCCCCCGACGTGAATGTGGGAGGAGGCACCGCGGTTGGCGGCGACAGTAAGCATGGCCTCATACTCGATCATGGTGGTGGCAGGCGTATACGCCAGGCCAAAGCCGACCGCGACGGCACCGTCCGCCAGCCCCTCGTAAAGGCGACGTCCCATCTCCGCGATCTGTTCGTTGGTGGCCGGCTGGTGTCCGCCCGGACCGCTCGGCAGGAAGTTCCCGGTATCGCCCATGACCTCCATGCGCACTCGGATGTGACCGACGCTGACGCCATAGTTGAGGATCTGCCCACCCTCGCGCTCTAGGTACCACGCCGCGACATCCTCGGTGCCCACTTCCAGCTCCAGCCCGGTAGTGACGCCGTCGCGAGCCATGAGGCGGAAGGCCTCGTCTGACTAGCCGTGAACGTGCAGGTCGATGAACCCGGGGGCGACGACGAGCCCGGAAGCGTCGATGGTGCGCTCGCCGGCGAGCTCGTCCTCGCTGATGACATCGATGCGGCCGCCACGGATGCCGACGTTCCGAACCGCGTCCAGACCTGATTCCGGGTCCATCACACGGCCACCCTGAAGAACGAGGTCGTAACTTTCCGCGGGCAATTCGGCCGGGGCGCAGCCTGACTGAGCCAGGGCAAGCAGGCCCAGCATCGTCACGCCGTAGGCGAACCCGAGGCGCCCGATGGCCGCCCCGACAGTGTTCACCGCGTCGATCGCGTATCCGAGCTTCAGCATCTGCTTACTCCAAACCGAATGCCAGCAGCACGTTCCCCGGTGAACCGCGCAAAATCGCATAGCCGGAGCCGACGTACATCATGCCGTCGACGATCGTCGGGGCCGCGCCTCCGAAGCCGCCACCGAAGCCCCTCACGCCGTTGATCGTGTCGAAATCCCGCCGCGTGGCGAACTCCCACACTACGCTGCCGTCCTCGGTCGAGAAGGCGCGCATCACACCGTCGCGCGCCCCGACCAAGACCGCGCCGGGAATGGCGACCGCGGGGGCCCAGTGACCCGAGTGGCACGTCTGACCCGATTCGGGATCTTCACAGTTGCTCGGCTTCGGCACCTCCGTATACCAGGCACGAGAGCCGTCCTCGGCCCGCAGCGCCGCCAGGCCGCCCCTGCCGTCTTCGAGCGGGAACGGCTTGAGATAGTACTCGCCGTCGAACGCGCCGCCGAAGCCGGCGCTTTGCGCCGCCAGCTCGTCGCCCGCTTGCGCCACCCACAAGATCTTGCCCTGGTCATCGGGATCCATGGCGGTGATACGGCCGCTCTCTTGGCCTTGAATGAGGATTCTGCTGCCGTCCTCCAGCGTGTGCAGCACCGGCGAGCCCGAGGCATCGTCGTTGCGGCCGCTGATGAGGCCTGGACAGTTGATTCGCCGCTCCTCCGGTTGCCGCCCGCAGCCGCCACCAAATCTCTCTAGAGCCACCAGCTGCGTCCACCACAGGCGTTCGCCGGTATCCATGTCGTACGCCGTGACAGCAGCGCAAGTGCCGTCGTCGAACCCGACTCGTTGCTCGAAGAACTCGGTCATGTAGCAGTTGCCAGAAGCCGCGTAGAGAGTGCGGTGATCGATATCGAGCGTCGGTGCGTTCCATACGGAGGCACCGGCCGGTCCGTACATCTGTGTGCCAGCCGAGTTCTTGCGCAATGGCCGAGGGCGCTCGGACATCGAGTACGTCTTCCACACCGTCTGGCCCGTGTTCACATCCACCGCAACGATGCTGCCCTGGAACTGACAGCACTCATACGACAGATCCCCGCTGGGGAGCTCCTCCCACGATGCGACCCCGACGTACAGATGACCTCCGGGCGCGGGGTCGAGCACCGGTGTGCCGGTGATCTTGGCGGCCGCGTGCTCGTCTGGCCGCGTGCCCCAGATCTCTTCGCCGGTTTCGGCGTTGACGCCGGTGACATAGCCCCGGTAGTCGCCGAACATGGCGACGTAGCGGACGCCGGGCACATCGGTCACCTCGCTCACGCTGACCGCGGTGCGCACCTGTCCTCGTGCCTCGTAGGACCAGTGCACACAGCCCGTCTTGGCGTCCAGCGCGTAAACGAATTTGTTGTCGCTGCCCACGAACAGCGCCCCGCCCACGACCGTCGGTTGCGCCCAGGATGCGGAAGCCGCACCCGGAATCGCGAACGCCCACTTCAACTCGAGCTGCGACACCTGCGCTCCGGTAAGCCCGCCCGCTTCCGCCGGTTGGAACCGGTGGGACTTGCCAGGATCGGGGGACCAGCCGTTCCATCGCGGCCGGCTGAACGGGTCGTGCAGGGTCAACGGGCTGCTGCAGGGGTTGCTCATCGCGGCGGCGGTGCGGTCGGGGGCGTCACCGAAGGGCTTGGCAGCTGCCAGCTCGGCCAGGGCGAGCAGGTTCTCCTCGCTCCACCCCTCGACATAGACAGCCATCGATCCCGTGGTGATCGACTCGAGCACTCGCTCGGCGCTCATCGCCGCCATGGCTTCCCGACTTGGCGCCCGGTTGTCGGCGGCGGTGTTGTCGTGGCAGGTGGCGCACCGCCCCTCGAACCCCGACCTCATGCTGGCGGGTGAGTTGCCGACCACCGGTGAGTACTGTCCCGACGCAATCGAGCCGGAGGCATGCCACGCCAGGCCGCTCGCAGCGAGGAACACGACGACACTCAACGAAACGATGAATCGTCTCAACATGGGGCCTCCTGGCAGAGCGTGGTGGAAGTGTGGTGGGTCCCCTGCTCTTACATGTCGTCAGCCGCCGATCGGTGTGCAGAGCTCGAGCAGGATCCCTGATGGGCAGCGAACGTACGACACGGTCTGTCCCCAGGGTTTCAAAACGGGTGCGCTCAGCTCCGTCGCTCCGTTGTCGAGCGTCGCCCCGTGGGCCACCCCGACATCGTCGGTGACGAGGGCGATCTCGAGGCCGAGAGGCCGGTCAGAATCCGAGGCGCTGACGTAGCCGTTCGGCAAATTCGTGCGCCCGATCTCGTGTGAGGCGAAGGCCAGTACGGTGGAGCCGGTGTCCAACTCGCCGTAGTCGCCGGACTCGTGGAGAAAACGACGCTCGAGACCGAAGGCACTCTCGTAGAAGTCGAGGGCGACTTCGACGTTGTCGACATAGGCGATGGCGTATCCAAAGCTGACCATGTCACTCCTCTAGGGTTTCGGTGGCCCCACGGCGCAACGATCGGATGGCGGGGCCAAGGATCACGCCGGTCACGATTCCCGTCGGGACCACGAAAGGTGCATCCCAACTCATCCAGCCGCCTTTGGCAAAGAAGACGCTGGCCGACGCCAGCAGGCCCATCGCGGCGCCCCATCCAACGCATTCGCCGAGGGAGGAGTCACGCTTGACCACGATGCTGATCAGCAGAGCGAGGGTGACACCGAAGAGCGTTCCGGCGACGGTTATCGGGCCTGGATAGGGCTCCTCGGGCGCGAAGTACACCCCGACGGCACCAAGAAACCCGAGAAACGCTCCAGTCGCGACGATCTTCAGCATCCGCCTCTACTCGAGACCGAACGCCAGCAACACGTTTCCTGGCGCGCCGCTGAGGATGGCGTACCCGGAGCCGATGTACACCATGCCGTCGACGATCGATGGGGCGGCGCCTCCGAACCCGCCGCCGAATCCTGCGACTCCGTTGATGGTGTCGAAGTCGCGCCGCGTGTTGAACTCCCACTGAATGCTGCCGTCCTCCGTCGAGAAGGAGCGCATGACGCCATCGCGCGAGCCGGTGAACACGGCGCCGGGAATGGCGGCGGCTGCCGCCCAGTTTCCGGAATGACACGTCTTGGTCGATTCCGGATCCTCACAGTCGGTGCGCTGTGGGATTGCCGTATGCCACACGCGTGACCCGTCTAGCCGCAGGGCCGCGATGCTGCCGCTGCCGTCCTCGAAAGGCAGCGGCTTGAAGTAGTACTCGCCATCAAACGCGCCCCCGAAGCCGCCGTTGGGCGCCCCCAGCGCGTCGCCTGCCTGGGCTACCCAAAGGATGGCGCCGTCGTTGTCGGGATCGAGGGCCGTTACGCGTCCGCTCTCTTGCCCCTGGATCAGAATGCGCCGGCCATCGTCGAACGTGTGGAGTATGGGCGATCCGGAGGGATCGTCGTCGCGACCGTCGACGTAGCCGGGGCAATTGACGCGCTGCTCCTCGGGGCTCATTCCACAGCCGCCACCATGTGGATCGTTGGCGGTTAGCTGCGTCCACCAGAGCCGCTCGCCGGTGTCCATGTCGAAGGCGAAGACCGCGTCGCAGGCTCCGTCGTCGAATCCGAACTCCTGTTCGAAGAACTCGGTGATGTAGCAGTTGCCGGCCGTCGCGTAGAGCTTGCGGTTTTCGAGATCGAGCGTCGGGGCATTCCAAACTGCCGCCCCGGC
The DNA here is from genome assembly GCA_965248695.1 of Acidobacteriota bacterium. Lineage (GTDB taxonomy): Bacteria > Acidobacteriota > UBA890 > UBA890 > WLXD01 > DASCOT01. The sequence continues at coordinate 776,459 of CBDFKD010000002.1, forward strand.
CGGACCCCACAACTGCGTGCCGGCGGCGTTCTTGCGCAGCGGCCGTGGAGGCTCGGGGAACGTGTAGGTTGCCCAGACCTTCTCGCCGGTGTTGACGTCGACGGCGACGACGCTGCCCTGGAACTTGCAGCATCCATACTCGATCGCCATCCCGGGAATCTCCTCCCAGGACGCCACCCCGACATACAGATGGCCACCTGGCGACGGATCGAGCGTCGCCGGTCCGGTCATCTTGGCGGCTGGATGGTCGTCCGGCCGCATCGTCCACAGCTTCTCGCCGGTCTCGGCGTTGACCGCACTGACGTAGCCCATGTAATCGCCGAACATAGCCGCATAGCGCACCCCTGGCACCTCGGTCACCGCACCGATGCTTACCGCGGTGCGTACCTGCCCCGGTGCCTCGAACGACCAGTGCACGCAGCCGGTCTTGGCATCGAGCGCGTAGACGAAGCTGTTGTCGCTGCCAAGGAACAGTGCGCCGCCGACGATGGCGGGCTGCGCCCAGGCGGCCGACGCGGCGCCAGGGATGGCGAACGCCCACTTGAGCTCAAGGTCCGAGATCTGCGCGCCATTGAGGCCGGCAGCCTCCTCTGGCTGGAAGCGATAGGAACGCGTCGGGTCCGGAGACCAGCCGTTCCACCCTGGCTGGGCGAAGGGGTCGTCGAGCCGTAGCGGGCTGGCGCACGGGTTGCTCATGGCCGCAGCGGCCCGGTCGGCGACGCCGCCGAACGGCGTGCCGCTCACGAGCTCTGCCATCGCCCGCAGTCGCTCCTCGTCGAAACCCGGTACAAACTCGGCCATCGGACCGGTCGTGAGCGCGCTGAGAACGCGCTCCGGGTCCAGTTGCCTGAGCGCTTCGCGGCTCGGCGCGCGACTATCCGGATCGGTGCTCTCGTGGCAGGTAGCGCAGGCAGCCTCGAAGAACACGACCATACCGGCGGTGGAGGCGTCGGGAAGCGGCCGTTGCCGCTGCGCCCATGCGGTAGAAGGCGAGGCGTACAGGCCCAGCGCCAAGAGTGCGCCGGAGGTGACTACGGCACCGGTCGAGAGCAGAGCTCGCCTTAGCATCGTGGATATCCCCTTAGATTAGCGCGGCCAGGACGCGCAGAAGTCCCGCTACGTCGTTCTGATTGTTGAAGAGCGCGATCGCAGCGCGCAGTAACTTGCCTTCCTCTTGGAAGGTGACCGACACATTGTCCGCCCTCAGGGCGCTGAGTAGCGTCTCAGGATCCAGGCCGTGGTAGAAGCTCACGATCGGTGACGCGTTATCCGGCGGCGTGAACAGCTCCAGGCCGAGGTCGGCGATTCCGGCGCGCAGCTCGCGCGCCAGCGCGACGGTATGCTGCTCGACGCGATCGAGCCCCACTTCCTCAAGCACACCAAGTGCGGCGTCCATGGCGGACATGGCGCCATACGACACGTTGGCGTACTCGAACTTTTCGGCCCTCGTCTCGAGGGCGAAGCGATGATCAGGGAGGCTCTCGGCAACTTGGCCGTGGCCGTAGCGGTCAGGCGACATCCAGTCGAGGTGTTCACGACGAACGTACAGCGGTGCGCAGCCGAAGTCGGCGAACAGCCACTTGTAGCCGTTGCCGCAGGCGAAGTCGACGCCTTCAGCGTGCAGCTCTGTCGGGAAGGTGCCGAATGCCTGGATGGCATCGGCGTAGAGATATGCCCCGTTGGCATGGGCGAGCTCGGCGAGCGATGGGAGGTGGTGGCGAAAGCCGTTGCGGTTGGAGACCCAGGCAACGCTCAGCAGGCGGGTTCGCGCATCGACGCGTGCCCCGAAGTCCTCGATGCGTGAGCGTCCGGCGTGCGACGGCACGATGCGTAGCTCGACGCCGGCACGCTTTTCGAGCTCGCGGTAGAGCACGAAGCTGGTAGTGAAATGGAGCTCGTCGAGCACGACGTTGTCGCCGGCTCTCCAATCCATGGCGTTGACCACCACGTTCTCGCCATCGCTGGTCGAATACAGAAACGCGATCTCGTCGGCGTCGGCACCGAACAGCGCCGCGAAGCTGACCCGAGCGCGCTCCTTCGCCTCGCGGCGGCTCCCGGGGTTGCGGTAGAGCATCTTCTCGTCGGCGTAGGCCACCAGGGTGTCGCGCACGGTTCGCGACAGCGGGCCGAGCGAGGCGGTGTTGAGATAGGTGAGCTCGTTGGTGACCGGAAACTCGGAGCGCATGCCGAGCGGATCCTCGTCGGTCGAGGAGGCCAGTGCGCGCGGTCTTGGTAGTGTGGCGAGCCCGGTGGCCGCTGTCGTCTTCATGAAGCTACGCCGATTCAACCTGCTCACGAGGACCCTCCGGTCCGCTGCTTCAAGGTTGGAAGGAGACCACGGTCGAAACGGCCACCTCGGCCTCGGTTTCGATCTTGAGGGTCACGCTGTTGTTGACCCAGTCAATGGCGATCGTCCCGCACTTGGACAGGGGCTTGTTGATGATGTGCCGATCCTGAGTGGTCAGCGCCGAGAGGTTATCGCTGATGCTGCCGACCTGCCCTGTCGGGATCGCTGCCCCGGCTGGAGCGCACTCGCCCCAGGCCTCAGGGATGCCGTTGCCGTTGGCGTCGAGCTGCGTGTAGCACCACGGGGCGCCATGCTCTGCCGTCGTGCAGCCGCCATGGGTCGTGCCTGCATGGCCGAACGGCAGCTGGCACCGGGCATCGTAGGTTCCGTTCGCCCTCGTATCGGCCCAGATCGGGAGGCGGTTGGGGTTGGGTATGTCCTCCGGGTAGTCCTGGTCGAATCCGGAGCCCGTGACCTCGTAGAAAGTCACCCCGCTCTCGCCGGTCGCCGATGGCGGCATCGTCTTCTGCAGCAGCTCGCCCCAGTGCTGGTCGCCTGAGACGAAGACTACCAGCTTGGTGTTGCCTTCTTGCACGGCCTTGTGCGTCAGTCGCAACAGCCGCTCCCGTTGCAGAGGCATCTCTGCCCAGGACTCGTAAAGGGTGCCGGAATCGTAGGTCTCACCGAGATGGTCGATCGCGGCATTGAACTCCGCTCCGTCGCCGTAGGCGCAATAGTCAGTCAGCGGTCGGTCCCGGTTCAGCGGCGGCAGCACTTGCGTGCCGGAGGCGATCACGGTGATCTCTGAAGTGACCCTCAGTTGCTGCTCCAGCCACGACCACTGCTCATCTCCCAGCATGGTGGACGCGGCCCCCTCGCAGGCGCCGTACTCGATGAACGTCGGCGAGCGATGGTAGCGGGCGTCGAGCATGATGACGTTGACGCGATCCTTCAGCGCCGCCGACCCGAACAAGGTGGCGTTGTAGACGCCTGCCCGGCCGCCGTCTCGGACATCGCGGTAGCGAATGTCGTCCGGCGGTATGTCGAAGTGGCGCAGAAACTCCAGCTGGCTCTCGACGCGCTTGGAATAGTCGTTGCCGGCGTTGTTCTCACCGAAATCGTGATCGTCCCAGGTGGCCATCACCGGTATTTGCGCCTGAAGAAACGGCTGGTAGGTATCGCCGTTCTTCTTGACATCGTAGGTGGCGCGCATCTCCGTCATGTCGGCCGTGTCGGCGTAGACGTTGTCCCCGAGCCAGAGGAACAGGTCGGGACCCTGCGCCGCCAATCGTTCCATTGCCGCCCGCGTCGTCCCGTTCTCGTCGTGCCAGCAGGAACCGAAGGAGATGGTCTCCAGGTGAGCCGCGGCGTCGGGCTGAGTGTGGGTCGACACTTGCGCGCCCGCGGACTGCGGACCCGCGGCGAGCGAGAGCGCAACGACCACCGGCAACAGCCTCAACTCGCGCCGTGCGCGATCTTGCCCCACGAACAGACGTCTGGAGCCATCGGGCAAGTGCTTGATCCTTCCGGTTGGCGCCGTCCGGGCGCGGGATGCCGGCCCGATATGCAACCACGGATCAAGAGCCGTCTCCAGGGAGACGCGATGGGCGCGTCTGGCATCGATCTCCCGACGATCGTGCCGAGCCGCGTGTTCGATCCGCTCCTGACGGTCGTCTACACTGCGACGCGGAATAGCTGACGTCGGACGGACGGCCGGTGCCGGGGCGCTTCAAGCGCGCTGGCGTGTCCGTATCGACACCCGCCTCGTGTCCGGCGGTCCGGCTGCGAAACACCCGTCGTTCAGTCCGAGCCGCGGGCTCACCACCGTATCGACAGCGAGTGCGCGTCGGGCCGGCATGTAGCTGGCGAGCAACGTCGACTCGGCAGGAAGATCAGATGACTCGACACACTCCTTTTCATTCGCGCACGTGCGAGCTGAATGAAGGGCAACGCTGGGAGGACTGGGAGGGATTCCTCGCCGCGACGATGTACGGTCTCGATCCCGTGGTGGAATACAACACCATCCGTCTGGGGTGCGGGCTCTTCGATGTCTCGCCGCTCCACAAGTACGAGGTCCGCGGTCCCGATGCCCAGGCACTCCTGCAGCGTATGGTCGTGCGCGACCTCGCACCGTCACGGCCGGGACGGGCGTTCTACACGGTCTGGTGTGACGACGATGGAAAGGTCGTCGACGACGGAGCCGTCTTCCACATCACCGAAGAGCACTTTCGGCTGACCTCGACGCTTCCAAGCCTCGAGTGGTTGATCGACAACTCCGTCGACTTCGACGTTGCGATCGAAGACGTTTCCGAGGAGGTCGTGGGCATCGCGATCCAGGGGCCGACCTCCCGCGACCTGCTGCAAGAGCTTACGAGCGCCCAACTGAGGGCCTTGAAGTATTGGCACTGCATCGCGGCCGACGTCTGCGGAAGACCGACGTTGATCTCACGCACCGGCTATACCGGGGACCTCGGCTTCGAGATCTTCCTGCGAGCTGAAGACGCCGAAGTGATCTGGGACGCGTCGATGTCCCTGGCGCCGGACTATCAGATGCGCCCGTGTGGCCTGGTTGCCCTCGACATGGCGCGGATCGAGGCCGGACTGCCGCAGATCGATGTCGAGTTCATCTCCGCCAAGCAGACCCTCTTCGAGGTACGGAAGATCTCTCCCCTCGAGTTGGGGCTGGGATGGATGTGCAAGCTCGACGGCGACGTTTTCGTTGGCCGCGAAGCGCTGCGAAACGAGAAGGCTAAGGGCACCTCTCGGTGGAATACCGTCGGCATCGAGCTCGACGTCACATACATCGAAAAGTACTTCAGCGAGTTCGGCATGCCCCTCCACCTGCCGGACGTACCGTGGAGCGAAGCGGTGCCGATCTACTCGGACGAAGCGCAAGAAGACCTCATCGGCCGCGGCACGAGCGGCATGTGGTCGCCCCTGCTCAAGAAGTACATCGCGATCACACGCATTCCACCCGGCTACGCGAAGCTCGGAACCTGCTTCTTCATCGAGGAGGTGATCGAGGCCAAGGCGTTCTCGATTCCGGCGAAGGTGGTCAACATGCCCTTCTTCGATCCGCCGCGGAAGAAGGCATGAACGAGATCCCAGTGGGCGAGTGAGCATGCAAGAAGAACGCAACCGAGCTCTCAAATTTGCTTCAGGGGCAGACCATGGCTGAGCGATACGACGCGATCATCGTCGGTGGCGGCCACAACGGATTGACCTGCGCCGCCTATCTCGCCAAGGCAGGGCAAAAGGTGCTGGTGCTCGAACGACGGCACCTCGTGGGCGGCGCCGCCGTGACCGAAGAAATCTATCCGGGCTTCAAATATTCGGTCTGCTCCTACGTCGTCAGCCTGTTGCGCCCCGAGGTGACGCGCGAGCTCGACCTCGGCAGACACGGCCTCCAGATCTGTCCCCAGGAGTTCGTCTATCTCCCAATGGAGAACGGCGATCATCTGGTCACCCACGGTGATCCCCACAAGACCCGGGCGGAGTTTCGTCGCTTCTCGAGGAAGGACGCCGACCGTGCCGAGCATTTCGAGGACTTGATGTACCGCATGGCGTTCGCTGTGAAGCCCATCCTCGGATACAAGCCGCCGAATATCTCGGCCCCGAGTCTGCGGGACCTCAGCACCCTGAGAGAGTTTGGCGGCCACCTGAGAGGGCTCGGCAAGGATACGTTTCATCAGCTCACCAAGATCATGACGATGAGCGCCGACGACTTCGTCGGCGAGTTCTTCGAAACGCCGATCATTCGCGCCATGCACAGCCTGAGCGGTGTCATCGGCACCATGCTCGGCCCCAAATCACCCGGCACCGCATACGTGCTCCTACATCACTACATGGGCGACCTCGACGGTGCGTTCTCGGCGTGGGGAGCGCAAAAGGGTGGCACGGGCATGGTGAGCGAGGCGATTGCGAGTGCCGCACGCGAGCACGGCGCGGAGATTCGCGTCAACGCGCCCGTGTCGCAGATCATCATCAAGAACGGCACCGCTGTGGGTGTGGCGCTAGAGAACGGCGACGAGCTCTACGCGAAGACGATCGCGACGGGCTGCGACCCGCACGTCTCCTTTCGCAAGCTCGTCGACGAGAAGGAGCTGCCGGAAGATTTCGTGCGCACCATCGACAACTTCAAATTCCGTGGATCGTCGGGCAAGGTCAACATCGCCCTCGATGGAATCCCCAAGTTCACCGGGATGGAGGATCTCCGACACCTGAGTGGGGCGATCGATATCTGTCCCAGTACGGACTACGTCGAGCAGGCCTATGACGACGCCAAATACGGTGGCTTCTCCAAGCGCCCCGCGATGGAGATCTGCATCCCCTCGATCAACGACCCGACGATGGCGCCGCCCGGGAAGCACATGATGTCGATTTTCGTGCAGTACTGCGCGTACGATCTCGAGCACTACGGCAACCGCGATCAACAGCGTGAAGCCTTCGGCAACGCGGTCATCGACACCGTCCAGGAATTCTGCCCGAACATCAAGGATCTCATCCTGCACAAGCAGGTCCTGACGCCCTGGGATCTGGAACAGATGATCGGGCTGACCGAGGGCAACATCTTCCACGGAGAGCTGACCCTCGATCAGCTTTTCTTCTCGCGGCCCGCCGCCGGATTCGCGGACTACAAGACTCCCATCCGTAACTACTGGCAGTGCGGTTCGGGCGCCCACCCCGGTGGCGGCATCATGGCGATGCCCGGCCGGTTGGCCGCCAAGGAGATTCTCGGCGGACGGCTCGTCGTGTAGCAGGCCACACTTTCACCACGGCCTGCTAGGCTACGCCCGCCTTCGCGCGGGACCTCGTCGATTCGACCTCACTCAACCCTGTACTCGACAGAGGAAAGAACGTCTTGGGCAACTACGACGCGATCGTCATCGGAGCGGGGCACAACGGGCTGGTCACTGCCGCCTACCTGGCCAGGGCAGGACGCAAGGTCTTGGTGCTCGAGCGGCGCGGCATTGTGGGCGGCGCTGCGGTCACCGAGGAGATCTTTTCCGGCTTCAAGGTCTCGAGCGTGGCAGATGGCTGCGGCTATCTCTCGCCCGCCGTACGTCGCGATCTCGAGCTCGATTCTCGCGTCGAGACGATCGACTCGGAAGTCGTCGCCTTCTGCCCCCAGCCCGACGCTTCCCAGCTGACCATCCACCGCGATAGCGCCAAGACCATGCAGCAGATCGCGGCTTTCTCGCGGGCCGACGCCGATGCCTATCCGAAATTCATCGAGCTCATGCAGGCGCTGGCGGGGGTTGTGGGCGCGCTTGGACATATGACGCCGCTCGACCTCCCCGATATCTCCTTCGGTGACCTGCGCGGCGCGGTGGGATTGCTCGGCCCGGGACGAAAGCTCGGTCGCAAGCGGATCTCCGAGCTGCTGCGAATCCTGCCGATGCCCGCCGCCGACATTCTGAACGAGTATTTCGATTCGAAGGTCGTAAAGGGCGCGATCGGCGCGAACAGCTCGCTGGGCATCTCGTTGGGACCCCAGGAATCGGGTACTGCCTACACCATGCTCTACAACTGGGCGCTCAGCGGGAACGGATTATTTCGCTCAGCCGGCGTTGTCAAGGGCGGCATGGGGGCGCTCTGCGATGCGATCGCAGACGCGGCCCGGGGCTTCGGGGCCGACATCCGAACCGACGCGCCGGTTTCGCGGATCACTGTGGAGGATGGGCGCGCAACGGGCGTCGAGCTCGCGAACGGCGAAGCGTTGACGGCATCGACGATTGTCTCGAACGCCGACCCGCGCACCACCTTCACCCGACTCCTCGCTCCCCGTGGGCTCGAGACCAAGCTGCTCAAGCACATCGACAACATCAAGTACGGGGGCACGGGCCTGCGCATCCATCTTGCGCTGAGCGGGTTGCCGGAGTTTGCGGCTCTTGCGGGCAGCTCGGCGGCGGACTCTCTGGCGCGGCTCGGTGCCCCGATCCAGATCGCACCATCGCTCGAGTACATCGAGCGGGCCTACGATTGCAGCAAATTCGGTCGCTTCTCCGAGTTCCCCTTCCTCGACATCTTGATCCCCTCCGTACTGGACCCGAGCGCCGCTCCCGACGGACAACACCTGATGTCGATCACCGCGAAATACGGCCCCAACGAACTTCGCGACGGTGACTGGGAGACGCAGAAGGAAGTCTTCGCGGACGTCGTGGTGAATACGCTGGCGGTGTACGTGCCGGGCATTCGCGAGCTCGTTCGTCAGCGACGCGTTCTCTCCATGGACGACCTCGAGAGCACCTACGGTTTGCCTGAGGGCAACCCCAATCACGGCGAGATGATCCTCAACCAGTTCTTCCACATGCGGCCGATTCCCGGCCACGCGCAATATCGAACGCCGATCGGCGGGATGTATCTCTGCGGCGCAAGTTGCCATCCGGGTGGCGGCGTCACCGGCGTACCGGGCCACAACGCGGCGCGCGAGATATTGAAGGACGCGAACAGGTAGCGCGCACGTCCGCGAGTCCAGCGTGCGGACGGCGACGTGGCTCCTGCCATGCCCGAAGATCGGTTCGATCGGATCTCAGTCGGAGCGCAGGCTCACCACAGGGTCGACGGCAAGCGCCCGGAGCGCTGGCACATAGCTGGCGAGGAGGGTGACCAGAATCAACACGCCCGGAACGCCGAAGTAGATGAGCGGTTCATTGGCGTCGATGCCCTCGAGCACCGAAGCCAGGATGCGGCCCACCGGGATTGCCAGCGCGACGCCGACGCCAATGCCGATCAGGGCTAGCAAGAGCCCGCGGGTCATGACGAGACGCAGCACATCGGTACGTCGAGCGCCAAGTGCGACTCGGATCCCGACCTCTCGAGAGCGTTGTGCCACCAGATAGGCGAGCACGCCATACAGTCCGACCGCGGCAAGCAGCAGGGCGGTGGCGCCGAACACGGCCATGAGCCTCGTAGGCAGCTGCACCACGAACAGCGACGTGTCGACGATCTCTCGCAGCGTCCGCACGTCGTCGACCGGGATCGTCGGGTCGACTGTCCAGACTGCCTGCCGCACGCTCGCGGCAAGCGCGGCGGGATCCGGACCTTCGCCGCGAATGGTCACGTACATGCGGCGCCACGAATCGGCCTGCTCGTACGGGGCGAAGAACGCCTGGTCGGGCGGTTGCAGCAGCGAGCTGTGCCGGAACGACTTGACGATGCCGACGATCGTCATCCATTCGTCGGAACCGGCTTCCCGGATCCGCATGCCGATCGGATTGCCCTCTGGCAGGTATTGAAGCAGCGCTTCGTTGACGACAATCACCAGCGGCGCGGAGGCGTCGTCGGTCTTCTCTATCAAGCGGCCGGCGACGAGCTCGGCGTGCATCGCCTCCAGGTAACCCGGGGTGACCTGCCTGAATCCGGTTGACACATAGTTGTCGGGGACTCCCTCGGCCACGAAAGCAGTCCGATTGTTGCCGAATGTGAGCGGCAGGATCGTGCTGGCCCCGGCTTCGGTCACGCCTGGGAGCATTCGGATTGCCGCGATTGCATCTGCGTAGAAAGCCCGCCGCGGCTCAGGATCGTCGTACCGCGGTCCGCTGAGGGCTAGCTCGGCCGTCAGGACCCCGGCTGGCTCGAAACCCGGATCGGTCTGTAACAGCCCTGCGAACCCCTTGACCATTAGCCCGGCGCCGGCGACCAGCACGACCGAGACGGCTACCTCGCAGACCACCAGCATGCCGCGCAAACGACTTCGCGACACCGCATCCCGCGCAGCTCCGGATCCGGCGCGCAAGGCCCCTTGAAGGTCGGGGCGCGCGGCGCGCAGAGCGGGAGCGAGGCCGAATACCAGGCTTGTCAGCGCCGCCAGCGCGAACGTCGCCGCCATGACCCGCGGTTCTGCCCCGGCCTCAATCGCGCTGCTCGGGATCGTCTCCGCCACGAACGTCGGCAGGCTCGCCGTCAGGCTGGCACCGGCGATGTGCGAAAGGACCACACCGATGGCGCCACCGATCAGGGCAACGAGCGCCGACTCGGTGAGCAGCTGTCGTACGACCCGCGCGCGAGAAGCTCCCAGCGACATGCGGACTGCGATCTCCGCGCGTCGCGATGACGCCTTGGCGAGCAGCAAATTGGCGACGTTGGCGCAGCAGATCAGCAGCACGAAGGCAATTGTCGCCAGCAACACCCCGAGCGCGGGTCGCATCGGCTCGCTCATCTGGTGTCGCAATGCCACGGCTCGGGCACTGGTTCCACCGTTGCTGATCTCGTGCTCCTCGGCGAGTTGCCCCATGATCGCCTCGAGCTCCGTGCTGGCGTCCGTGGGCGTGGCACCCTTGACCAGGCGCCCGATCGGCACCACGTGTCGGTGGCGGCGGGTCTCGGTCAGATCCTCCGTGGTGAACTGTATCGGCTTCCATAGATCGCCACGCCGTTGCAGCATCGGGTAGTCGAATCCTTGCGGCATGATGCCGACGACGGTGTGCTCGCGGTCGTCGATAACCAGGCTGTCGCCGAGTAGCTCGGGATCGCCGCCCAGCCGTTGCCAGAGCTGCCAGCCGAGCACTACAACGGCGTCGGCGCCCGGTTTGCCGTCTTCCTCGACGAAGCCGCGTCCCAACAGCGGCTCGACGCGCAACACGTCGAACACGTTCGCCGTCGTCAGATAGCCACGCAGTCCTACGGGCTCATCGCCCCCGGTGAGGTTGGCTTCCCAGATGTTGTGGAAGGCGATGTCCTCGAACGTGTCACTCCGAGCACGCCAGTCGGCCCAGTCGGGAATCGAGCTGGCGTTGTACGCCGCGCCTCGATCCGGGTAGGTCGTCCAAATGACCGCCAGACGGTGATAGTCGCCGTAGGGGAGCTCGGAGAACATCAACGCGTAGACCATGCCGAAAATCGTCGCGTTGGCGGCCATACCAAGAGCCAGCGTGAATACTGCCACGGCCGTGAAGCCAGGAGCGCGGGCCAGACCGCGCACGCCGTAGCGGAGGTCCTGGGTCAGCTGAGCGAGCCAGACACTCCAGCTCGGGCCTCGATCCGATGGGCGATTGTTGCCGAGTCCGCGCTGCGGGGGCCCGTGGCGGAGCCCGGCGGTGCGTTCGCGTAGCCCATCGCGGACCACGTTGAGGATGGTGCGCAGCCCGAGCAGCAGGGCGGCAGGGCGGCCCTCCTGGGACAGCGTGTCGACGTACAGCGAGCCAAAGTCGGCAACCGCCATGTCGCCGTAGCGTCGACGAAACGAGCGCGGATACGCGGTCAACAGGAACCGGTACAGCTTCGTCGGTGCACGCATCGGCTAGCGCCGCGAGGCGGGTAGGAGGCGCTTGCTGCGCGCCGAATCGACGAGTTGCTCGAGCCGCGATGCCTCGGTGGTCAGCACCGAGCGGCCGACGTCGGTGAGCTCGTAGTGTCGCCGCCGTTGGGCGTCCGGGTCGTGCTCGTGCACCAACCCGTCGCGCGACAGGCGCCGCAACGATCGGTACAAGTTGGCCGGATCCATCCGCACGGCTCCCTCAGTCTCCTCGGCAATGCTCTGCAGGATGGCGTACCCGTGGCAACGTCCGTCAGCGAGCGCCATGAGGATGAGGAAGTCGCGTGGCGCGAGCGGCTCGGCAGGTGCTGTGGTTGCCATTCGTGGCGCTCCGAATTCCGTATGGGGGACGTGATCAACAGGCCGCGTGACCGAGGCGACGTGGCCAGCAAGACGGTACGAGTCGATCGACTAGTAGTCAAGTGACTATTACGGCGCCGCTGCCCACACAGCCTGGGCGACCTGGACGCGATCCTCCTCCAGATTGCGTAGCAGGTTGGCGAACTTGGTCGCCGCGTCATCGCCCATCAGCAGGTGCAGCCCTAGAGGCCTCCGGCCGTCGGCCTGCAGGCGCTTCAGCGCTGTGCGAAAGAAGGCCCGCGAAGCATCTGTCTTGTCCTCCGAGCGTTCCTCCGCGAGTCCCTTGCCGGAGAGCACGGCGCGGGCGGCGTCGACAGCGACAAGATGACTGATGGACGCGTCCGAAGCCCACGGGACTGGAAAATGTACGCCCTCCACAGCCCCAGCGAAGACATCGTGGAAAGCGAGCCTACCGCCGGGCTTCAGCACTCGGGCGAGCTCACCATAGAAGCCCGCCTTGTCGGCGACGTTCATCTGCACGTGCTCGGTCCAGACGACGTCGAATTCATCGTCGGGAAACGGCAATTCGAGCGCGCTCCCCAGACGGAACGACGTGCGATCCGACAAGCCGACGCGCGCCGAGAGCATCTCGGCCACACGGCAAAACTCCGCCGTCAGATCCACCCCGATGACGTTGCAACCGACAGTGGCGGCGAGATGTCGGCTCGTGCCGCCCAGACCACAGCCGACGTCGAGGAGCCGGTGTGCGGGCTCGACCTGGACCCAATCCGCCAGCTCTTCGGTGGCGGCCCGTCCGCGGATGTGGAACTGGTCCACCGGGGCGAGGTCGTCGACCGTGAGCTGGTCGAGGTCGATTCCGGACGCCTCCAGGGCGCCCAAGATACGACTCTCCAGGTTGCCGACGGAGTAGTGGTCAGGCACCGAGTTGCTGGTCATGGCAAGGGATGGTCGAGGTCGGGCTGGCTACAGGTCCATTACCGCCTCGATATCCGCATCGATAGGCGGTGGAGCGCTCATACTGGAGATGCCCAGGAACAACGTCAGCGAGACGGCGAGCGAGAACGCCCCGATGTCGATGTTGAATGGCATTGTCACGCCCGCGACCTTGACGCCGAAGTTGATCAGCAGGCTGGAGATCACGGCGACGTTGGCCGCCAGCGGCGTGGCGCGCTTCCAGTTCAGGCCGATGGCGACCACCGGGACGAGCGCGGCCGCGAAGGTGCCCCATCCGAAAGCGCCGAGCAACGCCACCAGGTCTCCCGTGTAGAGGGCGAAGAGGGCCGCTGCCACGGCGATCGCCACGGTCGTCACCCGCGCCCACAGCAACTCGTGTTTCGGCCGCTTACCTCGCAACGCTTTGGGGAGATCGTGCACCACGGCGGCAGTGCCGATGTTCAGGAACCCGTCGGCGGTGGACATGATGGCGGCAAACAGACCCGCGAACACTACGCCCGCGAGCAGGGGATGCGCATAGTTCTGCAAGAACTGGGGCGCCGCCGCGTCCGGGCTCGCCAGCGCCGGATGTGCGCCAGTAACGACCAGGGCGCGCATCACCAGCCCGATACCGATCCACAGCAGCCCCGACAGCGCGAACCCCGCTGCCGCCACCGGCAGAATGTACCGGGCGTCGCTGATCCGCTTGTTCATCATGATCTTGGTGACCACGTGCGGCTGGCCGCAACTGCCGAGGCCGAATACGAAGAACCACGACAGGCAGCCGATCATGCCGAGCGTGCCCCAAGGTCCGATGGCCTCTGGATCGTCGGCCAGGATGACCTGGTTCATCTCCGTGATTCCGCCGTCGAAGGTGAACGCCACCGTCAGGAATACCAACGCGGCCGCGACGATCATCACCGCTCCCTGGATCAGATCGGTGTAGACGGATGCGACGATGCCTCCGGAAACCGAGTAGAACACCAGGACGGCGCAAGAGATGAGCACGCACAGCTCCAGCCCTACGAACGGCAGCGCGGCCGACTGGCGCAGCACCTCCTGCAGCACGATCGCCATGGCCAGAATCTGAGTCGCCAGGTAGCCCATGACCCCGAGCAGGATCGCCACCGAGACCCAAGCGCGCACGGACTCGCTGCGGTACCTGGCCGCTACCACGTCGGGTAGGGACACGCACTCGCGTAGCTCGGCGAAGAGCCGGATACGCTTCCCCAGAAGGGAAAACGAGATTAAATAACCGGCCGTGCTGCATACCACCATCCAGACCGAGCTCATGCCCATGCGGTAGACGAGCCCTGGTCCACCGACGAACCCGAAGCCGCTGAGGGTGCTCGAGAACACGGCGAAGGCGGTCAGCATTACTCCCAGGTCACGACCGGCCATGAAGAAGTCGCGCGTCGAGCGGGTTCGGCGCAGGGCCCAGATGCCGACCGAGATGCAGATCAGCATGTAGATCCCGACCGACAGCAGAACGATGGTGCCGCGCGCACCCTCCATCAGGCCGATCCGCGCTTTCGTCGGTTCTCGTCGACGAGTTGTCTGAACCGGGCGAGGTCGTCGTCCGTGAGGACCCACCGGTCGAACATCGTCATGTACAAGGCGACGAAGAGGATGGGGAAGAGCCAGACGCCATAGAGCATCCAGGCGGTTGGCAGCGGGAAGCCGCCGAAGAACGGCACCTCGGTGTCTCCGGCATAGCGTGCATAGGTGGCCGTGAGGGCAGCGAACACGATCCCGTAACCACCGAATCCGATCATCATCCGTCTACTCAGTGGGGTGCCGGTGCCGCGCTTGCCCAGGCCTATCCACACGCAGGTCGCCATGATGGCCAGGATCAGCAAGCTCATGACGAAGCCGACCCAGAGCGCGCCGCTCTGCGCAGCGATCCCGCCAGTGCTCTGGAGCATCGAAGCCGACACCGGGTGTGGCTGCGCCGTGGGCGTCGAAGCCGCCGGTAGCAGACGGCTGGCGCTCATCAAGACGACCATGGCAGTGGCCAACCCCAGCAGGATGGCGCCCGCACGGCCCGAAGAGCGGTTCGGGGTATCGGCGGTTCGATCGGCGCTCACAAGCTAGGGGGCCGTTCGTGACGCGGTTCGTACACTCCGAGCTCCCCTCCACCGGGTAGCGTCAGGGCGGTCACCAGACCCCAACCCTGGTCTTGCACTGGATTGGTGGAAACGCTGCGCTCGCTCATCTGGACGACGAACGCCGCGATGTCGTCGCACATCAGATACAGCTCGTGCACGTTGTTCTTTTCCGATGGATGCACGGCAACCTCTGACGGCGGTAGGCCGAAGATCAGCCAGCCGTCGCCAACGTCGACGTTCGGCAGCCCGATCACGTCGCGCAGAAAGTCGCGGTCAGCTTCGGAGTCCGTGCTGGAAATGATCACATGTGCTCCGTTGACCATGGTTGTCTGCCTCTTGGTGGCTTGTCACTCAGGGCGCCGCGCTGATGACTGGGCGTTTCAATTTACTTGGAGGGATGCTTCCCACGCTCGTCCAAGCCTCAGACTCTATGTGCCAAAGGTCATCCAGCCGACGAACAGAATCATCACTACCAACAGGTACGCCAGCGGAATCCACGCCAGGTTGCGGCTGATCGCGACCTTGCCGGCGTATTTGAAGGCGCCGGCGGCGGCGAGGGCGACGAGGAACACCAGCGGATAGGCGAGCGAGGTGAGCTGGAATCCGGTCGCCACCATGGTGATGAGCGGCCCGTCGTTCGGATTCTGAACCGCCGCGAGGCTCATCACGTTGGCGATTGCTACCAGCGGCCAGATCCCGAGCGGCAGTGCTCCGAGGACCCACAGGACGAAAGCGGGGATCTTCGGCTTGCCACCAGGATCGCTTGGTTCCGTCAGGTTCGCCACGATGGAGACTCCGGCCGGCCGGTTCAGGCAGCGTATAGCTTCTTCTTGATGTAGTCGCTCGTCAGGTGCTTGAGCACATCGAGGGGCTCACAGCCGGTATCGCCATAGTCGACCTCCACGGGCCCGATCGCCTTGGCCGCCTTGATCGCTGCCTTGTTGAGCTTGCGGTTGCGTTTGCCGATGCCCATGAGCGCTGCGAGCAGCGACTCCTTCACCCAGTTTTCCTCACCCTGGATCGACTTCTGGATGCGATCGATGTGGGTCAGGAAGAAGTCGTCGCTCGGGGCCGTTTTTCGTTTGTCCTTGGAAACCTCGTACAGCAGCGCGTTGCCGCAGCTACGACGGGTCGCGTCCTTACTGACGACCCATTCGGAGGCGAGGTCGACAGCGAAGGGCGCCTTGGCCAACGGGGCGCCGCACGCGGAGAACACGTGCGCCAGCATTCCTCCGTTCAGCTGCTCGACCTGTTGTTCGGCCTGCTCGCGGGTCATCTGCTTCGGATCGTCGATCAGGATCCCGATCACCTTGGCGTCGTAAACGTTTGTCTTCCATAGCGTTTGCGCGAGCCTGCGGTCGCGGCCGATCTGCTTGGCGAGCTTGCGCTGCTGTGTCAGACCGATGCCGAAGCTCCGGAGGCCGCCGGTATTGACTCCCGGCTTCTTCCAGTTCTTCATGCCGCGCTCGTTCTTGTTGGCCCTGAGCAGGGCGAGTACCTCTGTCTTGGTCATCGTGTGTATCCCTTGAAACGGAGATCGCGCGTGCCGGTCACGCGGTGTGTGCCGCAATTCGGTCGAGGGTACTTTGAGCCATGGTTCTCGATCCAGCGCGCCGCTCACGGCCGCTGCCTAGTGACCAACGCCGCGATCGAGATCAGGTAGATGACAACGATGATCGCCGGGATCAGGGTGAAGCGATGTTCCGGGAAGAACAACCAGGCGCTGGTGACCAGCCCCGTACGGACGATGCCGTGGAACAGCCCGACCCAGTGCTGGATCATCCACGAAAGCGGCACCCACATCAGTCCCGCGAGGATGCCGAGGCTCAGCGGCAGGGAAGATGTCTCCACCAGCCAGAACGGGATGGCGATTCCCCAGACAAGATTGGCCATGAGGATGGTCATCCCGAAGAGCCCGTCGAGCTCGTTCTCACTGTGCGTACCGAAAAGGTCTTCGCCGGTGAAGCGAGCGATCACGGCGCCGAGCGGGAAGACCGCGCCCAGGCAAAGGAAGAGCGCGATGGCGGCGGCGCCCTCGTGTAGCAGCGCGCCGAAGATCCCGGCCGCCGTCCATACGATCGTCCCGGCGATGGGCATCGCCAGCATCGGGCTGCCCCCGAAGTCGGCACGCAGCGCGCTCAGCGTGCGATCAGTTGGCATCGAGCCCGCCGGTATCGCGGCGGTGGCGCGCGCGGCTGCGGTCCACGTGGTCAGCGAGCGAATCCACCGAACGGGGCCAGATAGGCGGCGCCGAAACCATTGAGCACGGCGCGAACCTCGGAGCTCGGTTCTCCATAGACATTAAGGCTCGTTGGCTCCGCACATTCGAGGAAGCGGGCCGCGAAATTGGCGTCGAATGATCCGAGGTGCGTCATCACCGCGGCGGAGTCGGCGTAACGCTCATGAATATGGCACGCACTTCCGTCGTCGCTCAAGAACCACTCATACACCAGGGTTCCGGCCTCGTTCGCTTCAGTGGCGCCGACCATCTCGCCCATGAGGGCTCGGAAGTCCTCTAGTCGACCATCGCGAACATCCACGCGCAGGTCCCAGGACACCGCTTCGGCCATGTGAAGTTCCTCCCTTCTCGCTTGACGGGGCCAGGTCGAGCCTGACCGGTATGGGCTAGCCAGGGTCGCGGTCGCCCAGGGGGCCGACACCGCCGCGGTAGCTCACGTCTTGGAGCTGCACGCTGATGTTGTCTGGATCGGTGAAGTAGAGCTCCTTGGTCTCGCCACGAAGGCGGATGTTTGCGTCAATGCCGCGATCGACCAGCTTCTGATGGGTGGCGTCGGCGTCGAAGTTGTCGAGCCCCAGACAGAAGTGGTGGATCGATCCGGCGGCGCCCGACGGGGCCGGATAGATGCCGAGAAACCCCGCTCCGGTGTCGAGATTCACCCCCGGACCCTGACGCGTCAGCAGCGGCATGCCAAACAGGTCCTGATAGAAACCGGCTGACCGGGAAATATCCTCGACGAAGACGGTCACGTGGTTCATCTGCCGCGCGGAGCCGATCCCTGACTGCGCTGCAGCGACGCGCGGCGCGGCGGCAAGTGCGGTCAGGGTACTCAGCAGCTCGCGGGGCGTGAGCTGTCCGTTCTCATATCGGCTGAGCAATTGATCGAGCTCGTTGCTCATAGGCCACTCCTGGCTGCGTGGTTACGTGAGCCGCACGAGTCCCCGTCTGTTGGGAGTTGCACCTAGAGGCCAGGAAACTATCGATCGGAATGCCGCTCACGCACCCGCTTTCGGGAAGATTTTCTCTCCGTCGTAGTCCCTCATGCCGCAGAATCCGTAAACCTCGAAACCGTTCTCCGCCAACAAAGCCGCGGCACGCGCGGCTCGCCCACCGCCGTTTCAGGCGGTGAGGATCGGACGATCCCTCGGTAGCTCCTCCAGACGGCCCGCGAGCTCGTCGATGGGAATGTTGGTATAGCCCTCGACCGTACCGAGCTCCTCGAGCTCGGAGGGCTCGCGCACGTCGAGCAGGAAGACGTCCGCGTTGTGGAGCGCACTGGCAAGCTCATTGCCAGTGAGCTGCTGGGCTTCGGCCGGCGTTTCGACGGCGGGCTCGTTCACGGGCGCTTCCTCGGCCGGCGGGGCCGATTGGCCCTGGCAGGCGACGCCGACAAGCCCGAGCGAAAGCACGAGGGCTGCGCCTGACCTGACGTTGTTCATTGGTTTCCTCCGGTTGTGAGTCCCGTGAAGATACATCGTGGAGGAAACGGGGTCTATGAATACGATAGAGACGCCGAGATGGCGGCATCAGGCCAACGAAACACTGCAGGAACGACCGCGGGCCGGCCCGCGCACCACCGTGCTACGAGGCGAGTCGCAGGCCGCTGGCGGTTTCGGCATCGATCGATTCGATCAGCTGCTCCAGAGGCTGGGGGCGCCCAAGCAGAAAACCCTGCACCTCCTCGCAGCCACACTCACGGAGGAAAGTCAGCTGCTCGAGATGTTCCACGCCCTCGGCGATCACGCGCATCCCCAATCCTTGGCTCATCGCAATGATCGCTCGGACGATGCTCGCGTCGCGGGGGTCGGTGGTCACGTGCTCGACGAACGAGCGATCGATTTTGAGATGATCGATGGAGAATCGCTTCAGATAGCTCAGTGACGAGTACCCGGTGCCGAAATCATCGATAGCGATCTCGATCCCGGACTGCTTGAGCTGCCGCAGAGTCTCCTCGGTGAGCTCGGTGTGATCGATGAGGACACTCTCCGTGAGCTCGATCTCGAGATGGTCGGCAGGATAGCCGGTGTCCCGCAATACGGCCCGGACGTCATCAACGAACTCGGCACGGCGGATCTGCGTCGCTGAGATGTTCACCGACAGACGCAACGGCGGTGTCCCGGTTTCGTAGAGTGCCTGCCAGTCGCAGCAGGCCTGCCGCAGTACCCATTCGCCGATGGTCACGATCAACCCGGCTTCCTCCGCGATGGTCACGAACTCGGCCGGTGACAGCAGCCCGCGCTGCGGATGATCCCATCTCAGCAGCGCTTCGACCCCGGTGACGCTGCGGTCGCCAACCGCGTATTGCGGCTGGTAGTGGAGAACGAACTGGTTCTCCTCGATAGCCTGATGCAGCTCGCGCTCGATGGCGAGACGGTGCACGGCGCTATTGTTGATCGACGGATCGAAGAAGTGGAAGCTCTCGCTACCACTTCCTTTGGCGACGTACATGGCGGCGTCGGCGTTCTGTAGCAGGGTTTCGGGGTTGTCGCCGTCGCGCGGGAACAGGGTGATGCCGATACTCGGGCTTATGTGAAGGTCCTTGCCTCCGGCCGACAGCGGTTGCGAGAACACTCGATGAATGCGCTCCGCGACCCGCGCCGCCTCGGCTTCGCGCTCGATACCCTCCAGCAGCACGATGAACTCATCACCACCGAAGCGCGCCACCGTGGGCTCCACGTGACGTCCGTCGAGTCTGCCGACGGTATCGATGTCGCGGACGCAGCTGACGAGACGCTTGGCGGTTTCCACCAGCAGCTCGTCGCCGGCTGAATGTCCGAGCGTATCGTTGACTCTCTTGAAGCGGTCCAGATCGAGGAACAAGCACGCCACGTGCTTCCCGTCCCGTCGCGATCGAGCCAGTGCTTGTTCGAGGCGGGTCTCTAGCAGACGACGGTTCGGCAATCCGGTCAGCGCATCGCGATGCGCCAGGAACTCGACTCGTTGTTCCATCTCTTTTCGATCGGTGACGTCCTGACAGATGCCGACAAGCTTGGCTCCCTGGCTGCTGTCGTCGCGTCGCAGCTCGGCCTGTTCCACGATGAACCGCTCGCGTTCGTCGTCGACACGCAACCGGTACTGAACCAAGTACTTGCGCCCGCTCGCGCGGGCCAGAGAACGCGCTTGGACCACTGCGTCGCGGTCCTCCGGATGCACGCGCGCAATGAACTCGCTTTCTTCGCAAAGGGTCGCCGTCGCGAGCAGCTCACCGGATGGTTCCGAGAACGCCATCGTCGCGTCATCCGCCCGTGACTCCCAGCAGGCAAGCGACGCGAGTCGCTGAGCGTGCTCGAGCATTGCCTCGCGTCGCTCCAGCTCCTGGCGGTCGCGCGTGGCGCGTAGCATGTAGCGAACTCGTTTCGCCAGCAGGGGCCAGCTGACCGGCTTGGTGACGAAGTCGGTGGCGCCCATTTCGAAGGCGCGATCGATGGACTTGAGGTCTTTCAATCCCGTGAGCATGAGGATCGGAAGTTTCGAATGACGTTCGGAACGCCTTATGCGGCGACAGATTTCGAATCCGTCGATCCCCGGCATCACGACGTCGAAGCACGAGCAGCTGTGGGAAGTGCTTGTCGAGCTGCGTCAGAACGGCGGGTCCGTCTGCGGCTTCGAGCACGCGCATGCCCAATTGCTCGAGTGTCTCGCGGAAGAGAATACGAATCGTCAGGTCGTCGTCGGCGACCAGGACAGTCGGCGTGCCTTCGGTCAACTTGCTCATGCCGCTCGCTCATCGAGCGATACGAGCCGCGCTCGAACGGTGTCAATCTCGGCGACCAAGAGCGCTAGCTTGGCGTCTGCCGCATTGAGGTCGTTTGCTAGCGCCATCGACTCAAGCGCAGCGCAAATCGCCGCCACATGCGTGGCGCCGATGTTGGCGCTACTGGACTTGAGCGAGTGGGCGGCCTCTGCCAGACCGGCAGCATTCCGACTAGTTGTGGCCGCTTGTATGGCCGCCATCGTTGTTACGGACGTCGACAGGTAGGCATCTGAGACGCGTTGCAGCAGGGAGGGCTGGCCGTCGCGCTGCAGGGCGCGGATCTCAGCGAGCACGCTCTCGTCGAGACACGCGGTGCCATCGGCTTCCGGGGGCTGGACCGCCGCAGTTGCATCGCCGTCTCGACCGTAGTGATCCGCCGACTGCACGTCGGTCAGCGGGCTGGCGGTCGCGTTCATCAGGCGGTGCCGCAGCTCTTTCTGATCGTACGGTTTGGTGAGGTAGTCATCCATACCTGCCGCGAGGCTCTTCTCCCGATCCCCAGGCATCGCATTGGCTGTCAAGGCGATAATCGGGACATGACCGCCATTACCGGATTCCAGACTCCGGATACGACGCGTGGCCTCGTAGCCGTCGACGAGCGGCATCTGGCAATCCATCAAGACGACATCGAAATCCCGAAGCCCGAAGGCGGTCAGAGCCTCTTCGCCGTTGCCGGCAACTTCGACCTGGCATCCGAGGTTTGTGAGCATCCCTTCGCAGATCTCCTGGTTCACCAGATTGTCCTCCACCAGGAGGACCCTCAAACTCAGATCTGCGGTGGGCTCTTGCCGGGTCTCGTTCGACCGAGCCGGAGCGGCCTCCGTGGCCATTGTCTTCAGCAGGACGTTGAACAACCGCGACTGGCGAATCGGCTTGGCGAGGCACCGCTTGATGCCTAGTTTCGTCGCGGTCGCGTGGTCGAAGCCGGCGCCTTGCGAGGTGAGCATGACGAGAGTTGCCCCGGCAATCGATGGATCGGTGTTGATGTACTTGGTCAGTTCGAGGCCGTCCATCTCGGGCATGTTCATGTCGAGCAAGACGAGATCGAACCGATCGCCCACGCCCGCGGCGTTGCGCAGCTTCTCGAGCGCCTTGAACCCATCCTGCGCCGATTCGCGGCGCATCCTCCAGGCGTCGGTCTGGTGTTCGAGAATCCGAAGGTTGGTCTCGTTGTCGTCCACCAGCAGGACGTGGATGCCATTGAGTCCGCCCTCGTCAGGGTGGGCCGATAACGAGGTCATTTGGACTCCGACGGTGAACCAGAAGGTGGTGCCTTCGCCTTCGGTACTGTCGAGACCGATCTCGCCGCCCATCGCCCGGCTGAGCTCTTGAGCGATCGCCAGACCCAGGCCGGTGCCGCCAAAGCGGCGGCTCGTGGAGCTGTCGGCCTGTGCGAAGGCGTCGAAGATATGCTCCTGCACGTCCGCCGGGATGCCGATTCCTGTGTCGCGCACCTGGACGAGCACTGTCGCTCGGTCGCCGGTCATGTCGCAGGTGGTGACCGTTACGACGATCTCCCCGTTGTCCGTGAACTTGATGGCGTTGCTGACGAGGTTGGCCAGCACCTGGCGTAGCCGTCCGGGGTCGCCGATGGCGAGCCGAGGGGTGTCCTCGGCAAGGTGGCAGACGAGCTCGATGTCCTTCTCGTGAGCCCCGGTGGCGAACAGGCCGACCGCGTCTTCGATCGTCTCCCAAAAGTCGAACTCGACCTCTTCCATCACTAGCTTGCCGGCTTCGATCTTGGAGAAATCGAGGATGTCGTTGATGATGTCGAGCAGTGCTTCGCCCGACCGCCGTATGGTGCGCGCGAAGTCAATCTGCTTCTCGGTCATCTCGCTGTGCAGCAGCAGGTCGGTCATACCCAGCACTCCGTTCATCGGAGTGCGGATCTCATGGCTCATCGTGGCCAGGAAGTCGGACTTGGCTGCATTCGCCTGCTCGGCGAGCTTCTTTGCCGCGGTGATCTCTTCGTCCCGGCGCCGGATCTCCACAAGCATGTTGTTGAAGGCAGCCACCAGCGAGCCGATCTCGTCGCCGCCAAGTTGCTCGACGTTGACGTCGTAGTTCTTGTCGCGGGCGACGATAACTGCCGCCTCCGTGAGCTCGAGAATCGGCTCGGAGATCACCCGCTGGAGACGACTGGCAATCCCAATGGAGCCCAACATGGCGCCCAATGCAATTGCCGCGTAGCGCAAGAGCCTCCGGGAGCGTTCCGACATGTCGGCTTCCAGTGCGACGGTGCCGACGCGTTCACCTTCCAGGATGATTGGCTGCATCACCAGCACACGTCCGCCACTGATCGAGTGCGATGCCTCGTCGGTGAGGATTGAGGGTGCCTCTTGATCGGTGCCGGCGCCGAAGCGCGCGAACGACGCGCCTTCGCCATCGAAAATCTCGGCGCCGAGGATCGATCCCTCGGCGCCAAGCGCCGAAAGCGTAGCGCGCGCGTCGTCAGAGTCACCGAAGACAACGGCGCCGCGACTGTTGTCAGCGACAACGGTGGCCAGCATCTGCAGCTCGCGCGTGCGCGTCTCGATGAAGGTGGCCAGATCGTAGGCGGCGAAGGCGCCGCACACGAGCATGGCCGATAGGCCCGCAATCGATGCGATCAGCGTTAGCTTGTGCTGGATCGAGAGGTTCCGAAAACAGCTCATCGCGTTGCCAGGCCGGCTTCAGTTGCCGATCGTGTCTGCGACGCTGAGAAGCTGCGAACGGAACACGAGGCCCGCCTCTTCGCCGGTTCGCCGGTTGATCTGCAAGCGGACCTTGTTCTTCCTGACGTATAGGCGCACGATGCCGCCGTCGACGGCGAACCCATCGAACTCGGCTACGGTCAGCACGCCAGCGTCGGGGATCGACCCGAGCACGCTGCTCAGCTCGTCCTGACGAGATCGTCCGATGAACAGGATGTTGGCGTCTTGCAGCGCCGATAGCTCGGCTGACTGCTGCACGCGGATGGTCCGCCCTCCCGCCCGTTTGCCGTCGTACGGAGCGATAGCGTCGCCGAAATCCTTGTCGCTCAGCACGCCTACGATCAAGTTGCCGTCGTTTGGTCCGAATCCCCCAGCCGGCCACTCGACGAATTTGGCAATGTTGTAGAGGAAGGCAGCCTTGATACGAAGCTCGCGCTCAGGCGTATCGTCCGCGGTCACCGTCCCGGCGGTCACCAGCAGCGCCGCCGTCAGGAGCGTGACTCCTACGATTCGCTGTTTCATGGTGAGCCTCACTAGAACGTCCAGCTCCAGGCGGCCTTCAAGTTGAAGTCCGTCTCGAGCTGAGGACCGCGGAGGTTCTGATAGACGGGAAAGCCCAAGCGCACGCCGAGCCGGTTGCCGTCGAGCCTGCCGGTGGTGGAGAACATGTGCAGGCCTAGGGCCACTTCGATGCGCTCGCCAGCGCGCAGCAGCGGGTTGGCGGTGGGCACCATGCGCGGGTTCAGCATTGCATCGGCACCGTCGATGTTCCCCCAGAAGAAACCATCGATCTGCAGAGCCGGTCCGAGTGAGTCGAGCCAGCGCCAGGCAAATCGCGCACTGGTGTGCAGCTCGTTGCCGAGGCGATAGCCGTTGTCGTTCTGACCGAGTCGAACGGTGCCTTTGGCCTCGGCCGCCCAAGCGAACCTATCGCTCTCACCTAGGTACGTGATCCCGGGTCGTAGGTCGAACGTCCCGGATCCGAGTTGCATCGGATACGGCAGGCGCATGTTGGTGCCCGCTGGCGTATCGCCGCGGACATCGATCGACCCCGTCGGCACGCGAACGCCGCCGTGCACCAAGAGCCATTGCTTGTCCCGGTTGACGTCACCCATGGCTCGGTAAATGCCGCCGACTTCGATGTCGCCCAGGCCCTCAGCGCGCGTCGCGAAGCGCATGCCCATTCGGGTCACGTGGTTCATCGAAGTCACGCGGTACGGCACCATGACGAGGAGCGTAAGGTCGTTGGAGGGCGCGTACATCAGGTGGCCCATGTGCATTCCCATCTGCATGTCGGTCGGCGTCACCATGAAGCCTTGCAGCACCTCGGAGGGCGCCAGGCGGGCTCGCCCGGAGCGGTTGTCCTCCATGCGCATGGTCATGTAGCTGTAGCCGATCATCACCTCCCCAGCGAGATGGGTATGTGTGCCGAGAACGTTGACCTGCAAGACATCGAGGCTGAGCAGCTGGCTGAGCGTCAGGGCGCTGAATCCGCCCGCCGAAGTCTGCCCCTGATCGAGTCCTTCCTCCGGGTTCGGACTCTGAGCGGCGGCTTCCGCCGGCGCGAGCAGCAATGCAGCCAGCATTGCAACTGCGAGTACGTTGCGCATTGTGGGCTCTCTCCTACCGTTACGCTGCCGTCGCACCGAGAGTGCGCGTGCGGCGTTGTGCGCGGAACTTTCGGTTGAGATCAATGGTAGGAGATCTTAAAAGTCACTGAAAAGCAGAAAAACACTGTAAACAATATTATTCGCTATAAATAAATAGTAAATATACTGAAATGTCCCTAAATGATTGATCATGGACACGTATGACCATCGAATCCGTCACGCTACTCCTCGTCCGAGGGTGGTCAGCGGGCACCACCTCCGCCCTGATCGGCGTGCCGGCCTGCCGTGAGGCAGCCGCGGAGGTTCACCGCCAGCGTTTGATCACGGCCGCCTTCGAGATTCTCTCGGCGCTTGCGCGCCCAGCGTCGGCAGGAGCAGCAAGGTGATTACGATGAGGTTGGTGAGCGTGCCGAACGGAACGCACCAGAGGCCCAGACCGGCCATTGCCAGGACAAGCCACCTCGCCGCTGCGACGCCGAGGAGCAAGGCCGCCATCGACCCCATGTATGCAAGGCCGTAGATGATGAAGATGCTCTTCATCAGCGTCGAGCGCGGCGGAATGCCGACCGCATCGACGATCCCTGCCCAGGGACCGAGCGATCCTGCGAACTGACCCGTTGCCGGTGTGACGTAATCGCCGAAGATCAGCGCTCTGGCACCTTCGAACGCCATCCAACCTCCGCTCAGAACGACGAGGCCGGCGGCAATCCACGCGCTCCAGTGCAGACGGTTGTCGAACCGCGCGATTCCGAGGCGGTGCATCGCGGCCGTGACCAGCACCAGGGCTCCGACGATGACCCAGTACCACAGCACCGCTCAGCCGTCTGCCTTCTCACGGTTCTGGAGGCGTTCCTGCATGCCCATGAGGCGATAGCTTGTCCGTAGCCACGCTTGCAACTCCTCATCGAGCTGGTCGACCTCGGTGATGCGCAGATGGTGGGCCCACCAACCAGGAACGGCCTCCTCGACCTTGGTGAAGCGCGGCGAATCCAGCGGTCGCGGCAGACTGAAATTGCACGTCATGCCGCGCTCCGAGAGGCTGGTGATGCCGGCAAAACGCACCCGGCCCATGAATGCGATGCGGGTCTTGGCCGGTGCGACGTCATACGCACCGCACGCTGAGATCATCTGCTCGAAGCGTCGATAAAGCTTGCGCGCCTCGGGTCCCATACGCGCCTTCCAACCGGCCAGCGTGGCTTGCCCACAGGAGTGCCACTGATTCCTGGTGACGAACTTTGCGCCGCATTCGGGACACGTCCACAGGGGTCGGTGGCGGTTGGCGATCATCGATCACCGCTTGCGATCGGGCTACGAGATAGCGAGTCCATCCGGACAAGCCTAGCTCAGTCTCGCAGCGCTCTCACCGGGTCGATCCGCACCGCCCGTCGCGTCGGAACCAGCGACGCCAGGAACGACATGGCCAGCAGCAGGGGGGCCTCGTGGCAAGCGTTTGAGGCGTGTCTCGGGCGCTACGCCAACGGTTTCAGGTTCTGGAGCACCGTCGGGAGCAGCTCTGCCACGGTTGGATGAATATGGACCGCCCGCGAGACAACCGTGTAGGGGGACTTGGCGTACATCACCGCCAGCAGCGTATGGACGACCTCGTCGCCGCCGATTCCGAGGATCGCGGCGCCGAGGATTTCTTCGCTGTCCGCGTCGACCAGGATCTTGATGAACCCATCCGTCTCGCTGCGTTCCCGCGCACGCCCGACGTCCTTCATCAGTCGTTTGCCCACCAGCACGCGACGTCCGGATGCGCGCGCCTCGACCTCGGTCATTCCGATGCGTCCCAGGGGCGGATCGATGAAGAGCCCGTAACAGAGAATTCGGTCGCTGATACGCCGTGTGTCACCGTCGAACAGGTTGGCGGCGACGATCTCGAAGTCGTTGTAGGACGTGTGGGTGAACGCTCCATGGCCATTGCAGTCACCGAGGGCCCAGATGCCGGGTGCGTTGGTGCGCAGCTCATCATCCACGGTGATGAACCCACGCCCGTCGACCTCGACACCGGCGGCGTCCAGACCCAGGTCGCCGGTGTTGGGTACGCGTCCGATCGCCAGCAGCAGATGCGAGCCGATCACTTCAGGGGCCCCCTCATCGCAGGAGACACGTACCGCAACGCAGTCTCCGTGTTTCTCGAAGCTGATGCACTCGGCGCTCAGACGCACATCGACGCCTTCGCTCTCGAGGATCTCCCGCACTGCGTCGGATACGTCCTCGTCATCACGCTTGATGAGCCTGTTGCCGCGCTCGACGAGCGTCACTCGGCTGCCGAAACGTCGGAACATCTGCCCGAACTCGAGGCCGATGTAGCTG
Organism: Acidobacteriota bacterium; assembly: GCA_965248695.1. GTDB lineage: Bacteria > Acidobacteriota > UBA890 > UBA890 > WLXD01 > DASCOT01. Next base: position 803,976 of record CBDFKD010000002.1, read on the forward strand.
CCTCCGATGATGATGAGATGCTCCGGTAGGTGGTCCAACTCCATGATGCTGGAGTTGTTCAGGTAGTCGATCTCGTCGAGCCCGGGCATTTGCGGCGCCAGCGCGCGGGCGCCGACATTGAGGAAGATTCGTTCGGCGCGCAGTTGCTGGCCGTCGACGCTGACCGTGTCGGAGGCCAGGAAGCTCGCGTGTCCACGATACAGGGTCACGTTGTCCATGCCCTCGATCCAGCGTGTCAGGTTCTCGTTGGATTGCCCCGAGATCGACTTCATGCGCTCGTGGACGCGTTTCATGTCGACCTGGAAGTTCTGGTCAACCATGACGCCGAACTCCGGGCCGCGACGCGCCATGTGGGCGGCCCGCGCGCTCGCGACCAGGGCCTTGGTCGGCACGCAGCCGACGTTCACGCAGGTGCCGCCGATCCTGTCGCGCTCGACCACGGCAACCCGGTGACCTTCTTGACTCAGCCGATTGGCGAGCGACGGGCCGGCCTGGCCCGTGCCGATGACGATGCTGTCGTACTCGAGCGCCATCTTCATGGCTCCGGTGAGCGCGCCGAGGTCGGTTTGCCGAGCGCTATAGCCGGCAATCCTCGGGGCGGAGGGTCATATCCGGCAGACGAGCTCGCCGAGCCTCTCGGTGAGCTTCATGTTCTCGGAGTAGTCCACCGGACAGTCGATGATCGACACCGTGGTTGATGCGATCGCCGCCTCGAGCGTCGGTCGCAGGTCGGCGACCTGCTCAACCCGGTAGCCGGTGGCCCCGAAGCTCTCGGCGTACTTGACGAAATCCGGGTTGGTGAACCCGATGTGGCTCGGCCGCCCGAAGTGTCGCATCTGGTGCCAGCGGATCAATCCGTATTCGGAATCGTTCCAGATCAACACGACGATGGGCACTCCGAGTCGAACGGCCGTCTCGATCTCCTGGGAGTTCATCAGGAAGCCAGCGTCGCCGGTGACCGCCACGGCGGCGCGATCCGGATGCGCCAGCTTGGCGGCGATGGCGCCCGGGACGGCGATGCCCATCGAGGCGAAGCCGTTGGAGATGATGCAGGTGTTCGGGCGCTCGGCCTGGTACATGCGCGCCATCCACATCTTGTGAGCTCCTACATCACTGATCACGATGTCTTCGGCCGCTAGCGCCTGACGTAGGTCCCAGATGATCTTCTGTGGCTTCACCGGGAAGGCGGAGCTGTCCTGATGTTCTTCCATCTCCGCCACGATGGTCTGTCGCAGAGTGGAGTCGGCAGCCGAATCGGTCGGTGAAGTGACCTCCCCGATGGCGTCCAGTGACGCGCCGATATCTCCCAAGATGCCGGCCTCGACGATGTAGTGCTCATCGACCTCTGCCGGCTCGGAGTCGATGTGGACGATCTGCTTGTCGCCCCCCGAGTTCCACAGGTAGGGATGATACTCAACGATGTCGTAGCCAACGCAGATCACTACATCGGCTCGATCGATGCCGCAGGAGATCAGGTCGCGTGCCTGCAGCCCGACGCTGCCGAGTGACAGCTCGTGCGAGAAGGGAATCGATCCCTTGGCCATGAACGTGGTTGCCACCGGGATGCGCAGGCGCTCGGCGAAACTCACAAGGGCTTCAGACGCGCCGGCCCGCACGACGCCGTTGCCGGCCAGGATGATCGGTGCCTGGGCGTTCGAGATCAGACGTCCCGCCTGCTCGACCTTTGCCGGTGGGGGAGCGGGTGGCGTGGCCTGTTGAACCTTGAGCGGCGACTTGGCATCGAGCTCCGCGCCGGCCACGTTCTCGGGCAGGGCGAGGAAGCTGGCACCTGGTTTTTCGGCCTCGGCGACCTTGAACGCTTTACGCACGACCTCGGGGATGATCTCGGGGGCGCGGATCTCTGTGCTGTATTTCGAGATCGGCTCGAAGAGGTTCACCAGATCGAGGATCTGATGGCTCTCCTTGTGCATTCGCGTGGTAGCCCCCTGCCCGGCAATGGCGACCAGCGGAGCGCGGTCCATGTTGGCGTCGGCAACGCCGGTGACCAGGTTGGTCGCGCCGGGTCCGAGGGTTGCCAGACACACTCCCGCTCGGCCTGTGAGGCGGCCGTATACGTCCGCCATGAAAGCCGCACCCTGCTCATGGCGCGTGACCACGAACTGGATGGAACTGTCGAGCAGCGCGTCCATGACGTCGATGTTTTCTTCGCCCGGGATGCCGAAGAGGTACTCGACCCCCTCGTTCTCCAGACACTGCACGAACAGTTCCGCAGCTTTCATTGCTGGCTCCCCTGAGGCCGTCTTCTAGGGTTGGGGGGAGATCCAGCATAGTCGACGCGTCGCAGCGATTGCCGTCAGTGCCTCCCGATCGGCGTTTCGCTACGCTCATCGAGTGCACCTCCCTAGGTCATAACCCGACGGCACCTCAGGCCGCGCAATGGGCATCGTTACCAAGTCACGTCGGTACCGCAAGGCAGCCGAAGGATCGGCGCGCGACGCCACTAGACCTGGAGCGTGATCTCGCTGAATCCGTCGATCAGCGGGTTGGGTTTCCGGATCCGATTGTCAACGAGCTTCTGCACGAACCCGAATCTCGTCACCGCACCCACGGCGGCCATCATCACGTCCAACCATCGTGCGCGACTGAGCAGGAAGAGCGGGACCTTCCGTTGCATGGCTTGTGTCTTCGTCACTTCCCGTAGGCGTGCAGATTGAAACTGCTTGGCGACGATATCGAGCGCGCTAGGGTCGACACCCTGGAGTAGCGGCGGGACGAAGTGGTTGGCCACTACTACGGCATCGCGCAAGGCGACGTTGATTCCCTGGGCGCCGACCGGAGACATGGGGTGGGCGGCGTCGCCGAGCATCAGCATTCCGGGAGCCGACCAGTGCTCGTAGCAATCGCACACGACGTCGAGAAGAAACGGCTGCGTCGCATTGGTCGCATGGGCGCGCAGATGCTCCGCCATGTCCGTCGCCACATGGCGGGCGATCTCTTCGATCCATCCCTCTACACCCATTTCGCGAAACGCCCTGTAGCTACCCTTCTTGATCACCCAGCCGAGCTGCAAGAGACCATCATATGAGGGGATGCAAAGGCCGAAATGGCCGCTACCGAAGTAACCCCGTACGGTAGGCACCTGCCCGTCGCAGAAAGCCGGCATCGGTAGCTTGCACCACACGACGTCGAACGCCTCCGGCCGACGCGGCTGGTCCAGCCCGGACGCCTGTCGCATGGTGGAGAAGCGGCCGTCGCAAGCAAAGATGTAGTCGGCTTCGATACGCTCCGGCCCATCCAAGCCACGTAGTTCGACGCCAACAACCCGGTCGCCGTCGTGTATTGGCCCGGCGACGCTCACGCCGCGGCGAAACGTGAACTCTGGATGAGCGGCGGCCTGCTCGATGAGCATCTCCAGCATTGCCGGCTGCGAGACGAATCGCGGCGGCAGTCGATCTTCCCAGTTGAGCCGGAGGCTGAGGAAACGGTGCCCCTTGAAGTGCACCTGTGCCCCGCCTAGCACCGTATGCGGCAGCGACAAGAACTCCTCCCAGAGGCCAGCCTCGTCGAACATCTTTTGTCCACCCGGTGCCAGTCCTTCGCCGCGGAACTCACGCGCGAAATCCGAGTGGCGTTCCACCAGAGTTACGGGAATACCTCGGCTGGCGAGGAGATAGGCCAGGAGGGCGCCTGCCGGACCGCCACCGACCACGACTGCGCTGTGTGCGGTCACCGGGCCCCTGGCGGGAGATTCCGCACCACTACTCGCCTCGGAAATCGGGATTCGGCATGCTCTTGAAAATCATCTCGCGTGCTGTGAGGCGCAGTTCTTCCGGTGTCGGTCGTCCGACGAAGTACCAGCCGTTGAAGATCCGGTGGATGGTCAGATCGGGGAGCAGTGCGAAGGTGAAGGGGACGGGCAAGGGACCGTGATAGGTATCGGTTGTCTCACGAATCCCCAGGGCCTCAGTGAGTTGCAATTCTTGATCGCTCAGGAAGCTGAACTCCGCGCCGAGATCGGCTCTTAGCGCTGCTTGCGTCTCCGGGGGGTCGACCGAAACAGCGGCGATCCGGCAGTAGGCGACCTCAGCGGCACGTTGGAACTGGACCAGTTCCGACAGCTGTAGCTGTCACTTCGGTCACCAGGGGCCACGATAAAACGCCACGAACAACGGCAGCCGGCCCGCGAGGTCGGCGATCGAGACTATGTTGCCGGTGTGGTCCGAAAGGTTGTGGTCCGGGAACTTCTGGCCGACGTCGTACTGCAGAGGCATGGAGGATTCTCCCGCGAGCGTGCTGCGATGCCGATTCTAGGTGGACAGACCCCTCGCCGCGACAGGCCAGATTTCGTCGACGCGGTCGCCACGGATGGCGTACAGCTGATCGTAGAGGTTCACCACCGGGTCGCAGTGCGACACGATGAGCTCGAGCTTATCGCCGACGCGATAGGTGCGCGAAGGGTCGTCGTATCGCAGCACCCCGAACTCGTCGGAGCCCGAGCGGTACTGCATCCCGGACTCTCCCTTCACCATCGGCCAAGGCTGGTTGATGGTGCATGCCTTGGCGCCCGCGTCGGTGGTGACCTGCCCGTCGTACTGGTCGTTGAGCACCGTCGTGAGAATCGTCAGCGCGGGCTGGAAGTCGGAGTAAACCAGTGGGTCGGAGGTACCGCCGATGGCCATGTACTGCGCATCCATGAATACGTAGCTACCCACCTGCACATCGGTGAGCCCGGGCGTCTCGTGGTCGATGTTGTAGGTACCGGTGCCGCCGCCGCTGAAGATCTCGGTGCTCAGGCCGGAGCTCTCGAAGAGCGTGGCTGTCTCGACCCCTGCCAACAGCCGCTGAAGGGTCTGTGCCCGTCGCGTGTCGAAGCCCTTCACATGCTGCGAGCCACCGTCGTAGCACAGCAGCCCCCGAAGCTGCAGCCCTGGTAGCCGGTCGATGCGCTGTGCCAGCTCGAGGGCCGGTTGACCCCCGGTGATGCCGGTGCGATGGGTTCCAGGGTCCACATCGACCACGACATCGGCGACGACGCCAATTGCTTGTGCAGCATCGGAAAGGTCCTGGGCGTTGTCGGGCGTGTCGGTGGCTTGAATGAAGCTCGAGCATTTCTTCCTCAGGCTCATCGCTCGGTTGATCTTGAACGGCGTCACGTTGCTGGTGGTCATCAAGATCTGCTCGATGCGGTGCTCGAACATCACCTCGGCCTCGCTCACCTTGGCGGTGCAGATGCCCACCGACCCTGAGTCGAGCTGCCTGCGAGCGATGGTCGGGCACTTGTGCGTCTTGGCATGCGGGCGGCTGGCGATCCCGTTGCCCGAGACGGCGCGCTGGCAGGTCGCCAGATTGGCCTCCAGCGCTTCCAGGTCAACGCAGAGCGCCGGCGTGTCCAGCTCCGACTTGGAAACACCGGCTTGATGCATTGACCTGTTGGCGGCCATCGACCGCATTTCCTCAGGTGAGTATCCCTTCACGGACGTAGGAACCCATACGCCGGCGGCCCCGGCGGTCTGCAGGAAACGGCGGCGGGACAGCGGCGTGTTGCTCACAGGGTTCTCCGTATTCGGGGCAGACGAAGCCGAAGCGCGGATAGTAGCGCGGGCGTCCGACCACGACCACGGAGGGTCAGTCCGTGTCACCTGCTCGACACTCACTGCCGCCGCCGTCAGACCACGCGCACCGACCCCTGGTTGACCTTGGCCGCCGGGCGGCCGCGAATCATCTGGAGGGTTGCCACGCGGCTATCGCAGGCCGGACAGCGGATCTCGTGGTGGAGCTCGAGCGGAGGCTCGGTCAAGAAGACCCCGGCCCGGTCGGCAGCGATCTTATGGAGGAACATCTTGACCAGCCGCCCTTTGCCGCGCTTCCGGTAGCGAGCCAGCGGGTTACCGCAGGTGCACGCGACGTCGATGTACTGGCGCTGCGCCACAGATCGCCTACGTCAGTCGCGGCTGCGCCAGCGCATCTTCATGTACCGGTTGCCGGCCTCGAGCTCGGTCAGCATCTGCCCGAGGCGACGCGACCGCGTGTCGTTGCGCTTCGCCCGGGTGATCCAGCCGACGTAGTCGTTGCGCTGGTACGGGGGGCGTTCCTGGTACGCGGACATCAGCTGACGATCGACGAGGGCGTCACGAACGTAGGCCGGCATGGGATGTCGTGGCCGTTTGAGATTGGTAGGTTTTCCCTGCCTGCTCATGTCGTTCATTGAACCAGGCTACGGTGCGATCCGTCGAGCCAGACGGGAGACGAGAAAGGGCAAGAGACGCCGATGCCCCTGCTTGACAGGGGTGAAGTAGACAGCGCCCAGCCAGGAGTCGTAGACCACGACGGTGCTCATCGTGAAGTCGGTCGACCCGAGGCGGGATTCGACGTGATAGGAAACGAAAAACCGTAGACCTGGCGCGCGCCCCTGGACCACGACCTCATTGTCGGCACGGCCGGCGTCAACCCCGTCCAAGCGGGGTCCTGGGGCTCCGATCAGACGCTCCATTACCTCGCTCAACGAAACCGGACCCTCGGCAACCGTAGCCCGGTAGGCGTCGGAGTAGTCGCTCTTGCGCGAGAGCGCTTCGATCTTGCTGCCGTGCGGCAGCGCCACCTCGACCACTCCGGCGCGGGTTCCGATGAAGCGCACCGCCTCCAATGCAAGCAAGCCGAGCAGCAGGAGCACGGCACCGACGATCCCGACGCGCTTGAGCCACGTCTGCGCCCGGTCGGAACTCACGCTGGGCCCTGCTGACTACCGAGTATCTCCACGACGTTCTCACTGGCGGTGTGGCTGATCGCCTGACAACAACGATCGGCGTCGAGGTAAGCTGACGGCGCCTTTTCGTGCGGCTGCTACGTTCTTACTCCTGGTTTAGCAGGGTTGGGTGCCCTCTGGGTAGTCGCGAGGTCGAATCCGTGCGCCGAACCGCCGTCACTGTCTATGTCGTGTTCCTGATCGTCGTCGCTACCGTAGGTGTCGGGGTGGCGGCAGAGGCCGGTGTGCTGATTCCGGTAGCCGTGCCCTTCGCCGGGATCCTGGTCGTGGCGCTCAGGATTCTGGGACCGGACCCAGAACAGATCGGTTGGGCAGCGTTCACTGGTTGGCTGGGAATGACCTATCTCCAGGTGGGTGGGCCAATCGAGGTCGTCGCTTTCTTCACTTTGGTGACGCTTGGCGCGTTGGGTATCTTTCGCTCGTCCTGGTATCTGGCCGGCGCTTGGGCGGTGCATATTGCGTGGGACTTCTTGCCGCGGCAACTGCCCGAGCTGATGGTGGACGTGCCGGTCGCTTGCATCGGCTTCGATGGCCTGATTGCCGCGTATCTGATCTGGTGCACACGGGCAGACCGCTGGTCGCCCTTCGAGAAGCGCGGCTGACCGAGCGTGTGCCGTGGAGGCGAGGATGACGACGACCGATAGGAAGCCTCAGGTCACCCACCGCTATCTGGACGAAGATTCGTGCTCGCGCCACCTCTACGACCGCGCCCTCAAGGTGATGCCGGGAGGCAACAGCCGGCACACCCTGATCATGGATCCGTATCCGATCTATGCCGCCAGCGGCGAGGGCTGCCGTGTCACCGATGTGGAAGGGGAGGAGCGCATCGACTTCATCAACAACTACACGGCGCTGATCCGGGGCCACGCTGATCCGGAAGTTACCGCGACGGTGCGCGATTTGGTCGGCCGCGGTACGGCGTTCGCGATGCCGACCGAAAGCGACATTCGCCTCGCCGAGTTGCTCGTCGACCGAGTGCCCGGCATGCAGCAGATACGCTTCGCAAACTCTGGTAGCGAGGGCGTTCTGCTGACGATCCGCGCCGCGCGCGCCTTCACCGGTCGTTCCAAGGTGGCCAAGTTCGAGGGTTGCTACCACGGCGTGTACGACTACGCCCAGGCGAGCGACAGCTCGCGGCCGCGCAACTGGGGCGATGCGCAGCGCCCGCGCACGACGTTGGAACCAAGTATGGCGCGCAGCCTGCTCGATGATGTCGTGACGCTGCCCTGGAACGATATCGAGGCTTGTCGAGAGCTGATTGTTGGCAACGCCGACGAGCTTTCAGCGGTGGTCTTCGATCCACTCCCTGCCGCACTTGGCTTTGTCGCACCGGAGCAGGACTTCGTCGAATTCCTCCGTGGGGTAACCGAGCAACACGGCATTCTGCTGATTGCCGACGAGGTGCTGTCGTTCCGGGTTGGCTACGAGGGCGCCTGCGCAGCTCACGGCGTCGAGCCCGATCTGGTGTCCCTGGGCAAGATCATTGGCGGTGGGTTCCCGGTTGGCGCGGTCATGGGCAAGAAGGCAGTGATGGAGGTGTTCGATCACCGCCTGGGGGAGAAGGTGCACCACGGTGGGACCTACAACGGCAATCCGGTCACCATGACGGCTGGATACGAGACCATGCGGCAGATGACGCGGGAAGCCTATGACCAGATGGCGGCCCTCGCCGATCGATTGCGAGCCGGAGTGGCGGATACCGTCCATCGTCACGGGATCCCGTGCCAGGTAACCGGGCGCGGCTCGCTATTCGGTCTGCTGATCACGGATTCGCCCATTCGCAACTTCCGCGGCCTGGTAGCCAGCCTTTCGACAAAGCCCGAGTCGACTACGCTGGCAGCGGAAATGTTGAACCACGGCGTCCTTCTGGGAGTGCGCGGAGTGCTGGGATGCCTGTCGACGCCGATGGGTGACGATGAGGTCGACGCCTTCGTCGCCGCGCTCGACGAATCGTTGCGCGCCGTCGCGGCCCGCTAGAGTCCTTCAGGAACCGCGGGTTCCCGTTTGCGAGATATAACCGGAAGTTGTGGATGGGAGGAAAAAGAAAGGCGGCGTAACCTTCGCTGGGATCATCAACAACCAGCAGCCGGCTGTGGAGGCCGGGAAGGAGACGCCACCCGTGCTCAAGATTATCGGTGGATCGGACGCGGAGGAAGGACAGCTGACACTGGACGTCGATGAGCTCGCCCGGCAGGGCGCGCTGCAGATGCTGGCAACAGCACTGGAGTGGGAGGTTCAGGAGTATATCCAGAGCCACGCCGGGCAACTGGATGAAGCCGGCCGTCGGCAAGTGGTACGCAACGGTCGGGCTCGCGCACGCAAGATCACGTTGGGGTGCGGGACGGTGCAAGTAGCCGCGCCACGGGTCAACGACAAGCGGCTCGACGAGCAGGGACTGAGGCAGCGGTTCAGCAGTCGGATCCTGCCGCCCTACATGCGGCGCTCGCCGAAGGTGGCGGAGGTGCTGCCGGTGCTGTACCTGCGGGGCCTGTCGACGGGCGACTTCAAGGAGGCGCTGCCGATCTTACTGGGACAGGAAGCCAGCGGGCTGTCGGCATCGGCGATCTGCCGGCTGACGAACGCCTGGAGCACGGAGTACGAGGCATTCCGGAAGCTGGATCTGTCCACCAAGCAGTACGTATACGTGTGGGCGGACGGTGTGCACTTCAACATTCGACTCGAGGATGATCGGCTGTGCACGCTGGTGATCCTGGGCGTTTTGCCGGACGGAACCAAGGAGCTCATCGCGGTCGAGGACGGGTATCGAGAGAGCACCGAGAGCTGGGCGTTCGTGCTCCGGGAGCTGAAGCGTCGAGGCATGCGGGCGCCGCTCGTGGCAGTGGGTGATGGGGCGCTGGGGTTCTGGGCGGCGGTGCGGGATGTATGGCCCCAGACTCGAGAGCAACGATGCTGGGTGCATCGGCTTGGCAACGTGCTCGACAAGCTACCGAGGCGGCTGCAGGCCAAAGCCAAGCGCGCGCTGCACGAGATCATCGGTGCGCCAACGCGCGAGGATGCTCAGGAGGGCATGGCGCGGTTCGCAGCCGACTACGGCGCCAAGTACTCCAAGGCCGTGGCGTCGTTGCAACGCGACTCCGACAAGCTGCTGACGTTCTACGACTTCCCCGCCGACCACTGGGTTCATCTGCGCACGGCCAACCCGATCGAGTCGGCGTTCGCCACCGTACGCCTGAGACAACGCGTCACCAAGGGCGCCGGCTCACGCACCAAGGCGCTGACGATGGCATTCAAGCTCCTGGAGATGGCACAGCAACGATGGCGCCGCATCAACGCTCCTCACCTCACTGCCCTCGTACTCGAGGGCGCCACATTCGTCGATGGAGTTCACCTGATCGCTAGCGAAGACGCCGCCTGAACAAATCCACCGATCCACAACATTTGCAAATAACTCCCCGTTTGCTCCCACTGGTCCTGTTCGGGGTAGCTCTGCACGAGCCTCGTCAGAGCATCGAGAACCACCGACCAGGCGGAGGACCCGGGCACGGAAGGCTCGAAGTGGCCGGCGCCGGGAATGATATTGACGCGCACGTCATCCCCGGCTGCCGCCGCCGCCTGCGCGAAGGCGCGCACTCCATCGGCGGAGACGATGGGATCGGCGGCGCCGTTCACCAGGACGATCGGCGTGCCGAGGGGTAGCCGAGCCGCGGGTGAGCCGTCTGCGTAGCGCTCGGGACGGGCCTCGGGGCCGCCGCCCATCAACCGATCAACGGCGCCGTGGCAACTCTGCGCCGGACCGATGCGATAGGCCGCGAGATCCGTGATCGGTGCCAGGGCGACGACGCCACGAATGGCCACGGGAGATGGGCGGTATAGCTCGCTCTGCTGATCGAGTCGAGCGCGGGTAGCGCTCCAGAGGGCGAGATGTCCGCCAGCCGAGTGGCCAGCGACGGCGACCCGGGCGAGGTCCAGCGGATGGGACTCACTGAGGCTGCGGAGATGGTCGATGGCGTCGGCGATGTCGAGGAAGGTCATCGGCCAGCCCCCGTCGCCTGCGACGCGCCGATACTCGATTGTCCAGGTGGCGATGCCCGCCTCAGCGACGGCTGCAGCCAGGTGGCGGAAGTACGAGTAGTCGAAGTCTTGCAGCCAGCAGCCCCCATGGATCAGGACGGCGACCGGATGTGGCCCTGGACCGGGTGGTACGCGTAACTCACCAAACTGGTCGGGGTGCTCGCCGTACTCGATCCGGGGCGCCGGTTCTGGCAATGGTAGCGACTGAACTTCCGACCACGTCAACGGGACGCCAGGTGACAGGTGTTCCGGCGTCCTTTCGGGGTTGGCTGGCGCAGAGTGGCCGTTGGAGGCGCCGGCGATGAGATACACCCTCCGAGCGCACAGATCCAGGTGGTTGCCGCCAGGACTGCCAATCTCCTGTTTCCCATGAGGACGCTCTTGGGTCGCGATGCTGTTGCGCTTGCAGAAGCTACCCATCGGAATGAGTCGCGGCGAATCGAGCAGGAGCGCTAGCGGCATCCGAATCGCAGCGCTTCCCGGCGTTCGAGATGCCAACGGCGGTCTGGGGAACCGAGGGGAGTGCAGCGGGTTCGGGCTTCAGGTCAGTACTCGGCCCCCATGTCGTCGTTCTTTGTTGTTGCCTCGATCACGAAACGTGGCCTCTTGCGCGCCTCGTCGAGGGCGCGCCACAAGTACTCACCGAGGACTCCTAGCATCAGCATCTGCATTCCTCCGAGCACCAGGACGGCGACCATTAGTGATGCGTAGCCTTGGACCGGTGACCCTCGTACCAGGGCGTTGAACGCGACGAACCCGCCGTACGCGATACCGGACGCGCCGACGACGACGCCTGCGTACGTCATGATCCGGATCGGCTTGTAGGTGAAGGCCGTGATCGAATCAACGAGGATCTTCAGCTTTCGCTCCAAGCTCCAGCCCGAGGTGCCGTGTTGCCTTTGGCTCTTGTCGTACGCAACTACCTCCTGACGGAAGCCGAGCCAAGTAAGAAGCCCCATCGTAGTCACATTCGCTTCGCTGAACTTCTCGAAGGCGCGAACGACCTGATGGTCGACCAGGAAGAAGTCAGAGCCGGTCGGGGGCATCTGATCCAATCCCACGAAATTACGCATGAGGTAGAAATAGAGCCTGGAGAAACCGCGTGTCATCGCGCTGTCACCTGGCCGCCCACGCCTGATTCCCCAGACGATTTGCGCACCGTCACGCCACTGGTCGATCAGATCCGGAATCAGCTCGGGGGGGTCCTGGAGGTCTGCGGCCAGGATCACCGCGCAGTCGCCGGTCGCTCTGGAAAGGCCACACGCGAGTGCCAGGTGTGCACCGACGTTGCGCGCCAGTCGGACCCCGCAGATGCTGGGATTGGAAGCCGCAAGCGCCTGCAGCGCACGAAACGTCCCGTCTGAAGAATGGTCGTCTATGACAATCCACTCCCACGTACAGTCAATACCGCCGAGCGTTCGCATCAGCCGCTCGTGCAGGATCGGGAGGTTCTCCTCCTCGTTGTACGCGGGAGTGATCACCGAAAGCCGGATCGGTCGGGATGCCATTGCTGATCCGTCAGAAGACCGGTCCATCGACAAGCTTCTATTCTCTCGCTGCAAGCGGTTTTGCCGCTGTCAGCTTGAAGTACTTGAACAGACGCCCCGACATTGGAAGCGCGGCAGTGAGATAGTCATCGATGATCGTCTCGGATTCGACACCTGCGTTCTTGCGCAGCGAGGCCTCGCCCAGAAACCATCGGTGCTGTACGCGCACGTCGACGAACCCGATTTTGACGAAGAGGTCGCGAGTCGCTCGCGGGTCCATGCCACCTTTGGTCATCTTCTGGAACTCGGCTAATCGGGTGATTTCCTCGTCGACGCCAAAGTCCTCCTGTATCTGACGAGCCTTGCCAAGCACGTTGTCACGCTCTGCCGTTACAAGATCGGAGCTGACGGCCGGGTCGCTGTCAACACGATGGAGAAACTCGAAGTACTCCTCGTTGGGGTCTTCGTCAGAGTAGAAAGTGCCGCCGGGCTTGAGGACTCGATACACCTCGGCCACGACAGCTTGCAGATGCTCAATGTGGTGAAGCACGCCGTACGCGGTGCAGACATTGGCCGTCGAATCGTCGAGAGGAATCCGACGAATGTCACCCAGAGCGACCTTAATATTGGGCGCAGGCTCGACTAGTGAGAGCATGCGCGGCGTCGCGTCAACGCCGACTATTCTGTCAAAGTGGCTCCTCGCAAGCGAACAGATGAACCCTGTTCCGCATCCGAGATCGAGCAGTACCTGGTTGCCTGATCGTTCGGCACTGCGCTCGATGATCCCCGTAACGCGAGCTCTATTGATGTCGTCGTCGAAGTACGGTTGTGAGCCAGCGTAGTGCTGCGCCAACTCCGAGTGGAAGCGAACGTTCGCCTCGAGTACATCGTCCCGGGAACCGGACATCCCGTGAGTCATCGATTACCTCCTCCTGCTCGAAGCCCAGCCGAGCTGGGCTTCGGATCACAGGCTTGTTCGCGGCTGGAGGATTGGATGCACTCGATGGGAGTCGGAGGGTCGCAGGACGCGTTGCGAAAGTCCACGCGGCGAGTTTTCGTATCGAGAATCGCGTACGGGGCTCCCGGGCTCCCGTCTCGGGGCTGTCCACAGCTCCCCGGATTGACGATGATCTTGTCGCCGACAAGTCGGTGCAACGCGTGGTGCGTGTGGCCGAGCACGATTACCTCCGCATCGACGCACGCGAAGCGATCGAATCCTGAGAAATCTGGATAAACATATTCCTCGAGGTGGTCCCAGGGGCTGCCATGGCATACGTGGAACCGAAGGCCGCCGAACGAGCGCTCTATCATTGTCGGGAGCGCCCGCAGAAAGGCCCCGTGCTCCTCGGTGAGGCGTGACTTGGTGTACGAGACGGAGCGTCTCAAGACCGTTCCTGCACCAGGCGGCAAGGCCTCCAGATACGCATCGTGGTTGCCTTTGACGCATTCGACGCCACGTCGCACCAGATCCCGGATCACCCCGTTGGGTTCAGTGTAGTACCCCGTAATGTCGCCCGCACAGAGCACCCGATCAACGCCGCGTAGATCATGCAACACCGCCCGGAGGGCGGGCCTGTTCGCGTGGACATCGGAGATCAGCCCGACTTTCACTCGCCATCCCACCATCGAAACGGTCTATCGCCCGAGCGGGAAAAAGCGATGTAATCTGCGAGACCAGCCTCGAGTGAAGCCAGTGGCGAGTATCCGAGCGCTTCTTGGCTCGAAGTCGGATCGACCTCCGATCGAGAAGCTTCCTGCGGATCCGGTCTCTCACCGACAACGATCCTGCTTCGGCATCCCGGAACGAGTCGGACGACCATCTTGGCGAGCTCAGACATCGATACCGATGCGCCACCGCCGATTTCGAAGACGCCCGACGCCGTGGACGCCGCCCCGCGGAGGCAGGCCCGGGCAGCGTCGCATACGTGTACGAAGTTCTGCGTTCGTGAACCTGAACCGTACACATTGAGATCCACGGATGAGATGGCTGCGTTGACGAACATCGGAAGCACGGTGTCTTGGTGCATCCCTGGTCCGTACGGTGCGGCTAGACGCAGAGACACCACTCGACAGTTCGATGATCGTCGCGAGTACTCTCCAAGCAGCTCGGCGGCCAGTTTGCTGATGGCGTATGGATGCCCGGGGGTTGCCACGCTGATGCTCGACATGTTGATGAATACCGGTACATGCAGCCGGATTGCAGCGTCCAGCAGTATCGCTGAGCCCAGCGTGTTGGCTTGTACGTATTGCTCAGCGCTGTTCTCGGAATGACTCGGTATGAGTGCCGCCAAATGAAATACGGCGTCGATTTTCTCGATCGAGTCCGGCTCGACGCGCAGCGTATCGGGCAGCAGTAGGTCCCCGAACCTGCAGGTTACTCGAGGGCTGATCGGTCGGATCTTTCTCCGCGTCAAGCACTCTACTTCCCACCCGGCATCGAGCAACGACTTGACGACGTACCGGCCAATGAAACCGGTGCCGCCGGTAACGAGTGCGCGCATTGACTCCGTAGGGGCTCTATGCGGTGGGAACGCTGTTGAGAATTTCGCTAGGCACGATGATGCTGCGAAACGCCCGAACTGCCGCGACGTTGGAGCGATAGCCAATCCTCCCGAACTTCTCGCCGCCGAGGAAGTTCCTGAGCAGGATATCCGGCTCATTGAAGCCGACGTCCGCACGGATCGAGCTCGTGCCGGAGAAGCGCGCGTGGACCTCGAAAACGGCAACGTTGCCCTGAACCAGGCGACATTGGATATTCGCCGGGCCGCGAACTCCGATCTCGCAAGCGAGCCGCTCGCAGCAGTCCTGTATTTGCCGATGGCGTATCACGACCCCCTGCGAGTAGCCGGTCGAAAGTTCGTACCGCGTGTCCCCAACGACTCGGGTCGAGCCGAGCGACAGACCGATGAGCTTCCGGTGGAGGACGATCGAGTCGATGACGTCACCCGCTCTCGAAATCAGCACGCCTACGGTGTACTCGTCGTTCGGAGTTCCGATGTACTCCTGGAACAGGACGTTGCCGGGACGCGAGGTACTGTCGAGATATGTCTCGAGCTCGTCCTCGTCGGTGAGGATGGCGACGCCGCGCGACCCCCCCGTGTCTTGCGTAGGCTTGACGACAATCGGGAAACCGACCTCGGCGACGAGACCCCGCCAATCGGTAGCGCTTGCAGATCGCGGTGCGTGGAACCCATTGGAATCGAGCCAGCTCTGGAGCGCCGCTTTGTCGCTGCATAGCCGGATCGTTTCGACTGGGCTACCGATGACGGCGCACCCCATGGAAGCGAAGACATCTCTGGTCTCCGCCAGCATGAGGTTCTCGACCTCTGTCCCGGGGAGAATCGCGTTGAGCCTCTCACGCTCGATGAGACGCTCGATCGCGGGCGTGTACGCGGGGTCCGCTGCCGGGGGCACGAGGTATCTGTTCGGTGTCTCGAACAACCCGAAGGAGAACGAGTCCGAATCTGTCGCGACCACGTGATACTTGTCGCCTAGTAGCGAGAGCCCATGCAAAACCTGATTGCCCACAGACCGACCGCCGACGCCCGTCACCATCACCCGCGTCTTGCCGCTCAATAGGCTCCGCCGCGTTGTCGCCGGGTTGGGCGCTGATGTGGCTCGAAGCGACCTGGTGACCGTGCTTGGTCGCGAACTCCAGCGTAATGGTACTGGAGTAGCCTGTTTCGGTGGACCGTTGAACGCCCGGACCAGCGCGACGTCAAGTTTCCTTCGGACGCACCGCGCGTTCCACGCCGGGGAGGTCAGCGAAGGGCGACAGCATGCTATCGTCGCACGCCAACACGGTCGAACCCTCGCTGCCGTCGCCGACCCAAACAGCTTCGGTCCTAGAACATGAGTCGGAGTCCCTCTTCGAATCGGATGCTCTTCACAGCATCCTTTATTGCCCTCGTCACGACCGCCTTCGCGTTCATGCTGCGCATCAATCTGATGGGTGTGTGGGAGAGTGCCTACGCTCTCGACAAGACGCAGGTAGGGACGATCTTCGGAGCCGGCTTCTGGCCCTTCGGCGCCAGCATCATCCTCTTCAGCCTGATCATCGACAGGGTGGGCTACGGCAAGGCGATGGCGTTCGCGTTCGCCTGCCACGTGCTCTTCGCGGTGCTGACGATCACCGCCACCGGCTACCAGATGCTGTACTGGGCCAGCGTCATCGGCGCTCTCGGTAACGGTGCTGTCGAGGCGGTGATCAATCCCCTGATCGCCACCGTGTACGCCAAGGACAAGACGAAGTGGCTCAACATCCTGCACGCTGGATGGCCGGGCGGGCTGGTGATCACGGGGATCGTGGTTCTGAGCGTCGGCGACGCGGTGCCGTGGCAGTGGCAGATCGCGATGATCCTCATTCCGACGTTCATCTATGGCGCGATGATGCTGCGGATGGAGTTTCCGGTGAGTGAACGGGTGGCGGCCGGCGTCTCGTATCGCGACATGCTGGCCGAGGTAGGCTGGGGAGGCGCGTTCGTTGCCTTCCTGCTCATCGTGATGGAGCTGACGACCAACGTTCTGGGCATCGAAGCCCTGATGAGTCTCGGCGCCCAGGTAGCGATTGCCGCCGCGATGGCAGCGGCATACGGCTTCTACGCCCGCTCGTTCGGCCGACCGTTGTTCGTCTTCATGCTGGTGCTCATGCTCTTCCTCGCCACCACCGAGCTCGGCACCGACAGCTGGGTCAAGGATCTGCTCGGGCCGGCGATCGGCAGCACGCTCGGCATCGATGCGGGCTGGGTGCTGGTCTACACCGCCCTGATCATGATGGTGCTGCGCTTCCGGTGCGGTCCGCTGGTGCAGCGCCTGCAGCCGCTCGGAGTCCTGGCGATTAGCGCCGCGCTGGTGGCGGCGGGCATCTTCTGGCTGTCGGTACTTGGCGGCGACCCTGACACGACCGCCCTGGTGGTCATCATTGCGGCAACCGTCTACGGGGTCGGACAGACTTTCTTCTGGCCGACCACCCTGGGCTTCGTCTCGGAACAGTTTCCCCGCGGCGGCGCTATGACCCTCAACGTTATCGCCGGCGCCGGCATGCTCGGCGTGGGTGTTCTCGGTAACGTTTGGCTGGGTAATCTCCAGGACACCAACGTTGTCGACGCCCTGGAAGCGAGTCGTCCGGAGCTCGTCGCTCGTTACGTAGAGGATCGCCCACCGAGCATCTTCGGCGACTATCGCGCCCTCACCGATGAGGCCGTGGCTCTGCGGGACGCCGGTGTGGCCCCAGATGCCGACGTGCTGGCATCGGTTACCAACGAGGGGAAGATGACGGCCCTGCGCAAGGTCGTGATCCTGCCGGTCATCATGTTGGTGGCCTACCTGGGGCTCTTGCTCTTGTTCCGCGCCAGGGGCGGCTATCGCCCCGTCGAGTTCGACCGTCTCGCAACGGACTCTGACTCCCCGTAGCCATTCCACACTTCCACCATGGCCTGCTAGCCCAGACTCATGCGCGAAGCTGACGAGGCCCTGCTGCTCGGTCTCGACCTCGGCACCGGGGGAGCGCGGGCGGTAATCGCGAGTGCCGCGGGCGACGTCGTGGCGACGAGCGCGGCGGAACTGGAGCCGGATGCCGCTTCGGGCCATCCTGCCCCGAGTCGCCCGGTTGGCACGAGCAGCGGCCGGAGCTCTGGTGGGATGCCGCCCGGCGGGCGATCCGCGGCGTCATGGAGGAGGCCGAGGGTGCCACCGATGTAACCCGGAGGCTGCGCGCCATGTGCGTCGACGGTACGTCGGGAACCGTGGTCGGAATCGACCGTGACGGCAACTCCACGACGCCCGCGCTGATGTACAACGATGCGCGCGCCGCCGACGAGGCGCTCGAGCTCGACGCGGTAGCGCTCGGTTCCGACCAGGCTGCCGCACCGCGTATCAGCGCGACCTTCGGCATCGCCAAGATGCTCTGGCTAGCACGGAACCGGCCGCGGGAGCTCGCCGCCACCCACGTCTTCGCGCACCAGGCCGATTTCGTAGTCGCTCGTCTGACCGGACAGGTCGGTACGACCGACACCAGCAACGCGCTCAAGTCCGGTTTCGATCTCCACACAGCGTCGTGGGCCAGCTGGATCGACGCGTACCCGGAGCTGCGTGGCCGGTTACCCCGGGTGGTCGCGCCGGGTACCCGGCTCGGTCGCGTGTCCGAAGCCGCCGCTGCCGCGCTCGGGCTCCCCACCGGCGTCCGTGTGGTGGCGGGGGTCACCGACGGTACCGCCGCCTTCCTGGCCTCCGGCGCGAGTCGGGTCGGAGACAGCAACACGACGCTGGGCACGACGCTCGTGTTCAAGCGCATCGCCGATCACCACGTAGCGGATCCGGAGGGCCTGGTCTATTGCCACCGGCTACCCGGCGGCGTCTGGCTGCCCGGGGCAGCCAGCAATGTGGGCGGAGATTGGATTCGGAAGGATTTCGCCGACGCCGACCTCGGGCAGCTCGACGATGCAGCGGTTGCATGGCTCCCGTCGGAGCAGCTCGCCTACCCGTTACGTGGAAGCGGCGAGCGATTCCCGTTCAGGTGTGCCGACGCTGTGGGCTTCATCGAACCGGCGGCCGCCGGGCGGGCTGCATGCTACGCGGCGAACCTACAGGGCACTGCCCTCGTCGAGCGTCTCGGCTACGAGACGCTCGATCGGGTTGCGGACGGCGGTGGAGCTGTCGCGGCGGGGCCTGTCTACGCCACCGGTGGCGGCAGTCGCAGCGACGTCTGGATGCAGCTTCGCGCCGATGCGTGCGGTCGTACCTATCACCGGCCAAGGTGCCCTGAATCGGCTTTTGGCTGCGCGATCGTGGCCGCCGCGGGTACGATTCACCACAACTTGTGGGACGCGAGCCGAGCCATGACTAGAATCGTCGCGACGTTTCGACCTGACCCGTCTCGTCATGCAGCGTACGAGGAGCTCTATGAGCGATTCCTGCGGCTGCTTGAACGGCGTGGCTTTCTCGACCGGTGGCACTGATGACCCAGATTGTGACCGAGTTAGTAGCAGCGGCCCGAGAGCTCGTGACGTCGGGCCTGGTGACAGGCGCCGGCGGCAATGTCAGCGTACGGCAACACGATCGGATGTGGATCTCGCCGAGCGGATTCTCGCTCCAGGACGCCGGCGAGGAACACTATCCGTGCATCTCGGTGGCCACCGGTGAGATCGTCTCGGGCGCCCAGCGCCCCTCGTCGGAAGTGCTCATGCACCTGTACATCTATCGGGCGCGCGCGGACGTGAATGCAGTGATTCACGCCCATCCGAAGATGACGATTGCCCTCTGTTCTGCAGGTCACGATCTACGCGCGATGTTCGCCGACTACTACGTGTACCTGGGCCCGAACGTTCCGCACGTTCCCTATGTCACCGTGACTACGCCGGAGCTGGCGCGGGTCGTCGAGCGCGAGGTCGAAGCTCCGTCCTGTCACGGCATGGTGCTACGGAATCACGGGACGATCACCGTCGGCGCGTCGGTCAAGGAGGCTGCTTTTCGCGCCTATGCGATGGAAGAACAGGCGTTCATCCAGTGGCACGCCCTACAGGTCGGTGAGCCTACCTATCTGACCGACGAGGAGTGCGCCAAGCTCGATTCACTCGACAGCGAGGAATACCGACGACGGCTCCTGGGGGAGATGAAGTCGACGCGCACGACCCTGACCCCATCCTGAGGCGACGGAGCCCCGTCGATCAAATGTTCCGCGCGCTGCTGTTCGATCTCGACGACACGCTCTACGGGTTCGCTCCATGTGATGAAGTGGGGTTGGTCGCCGCACATACTGTCCTTGCCCGCCACTTTGACATCGGGGCACCAGATTTTCGCGCCCTCCATGACCGGGTACGGCGCGATGTTGCGGAGCGGCTCAGCGGTCAGGCGGCGTCGCACAGCCGCACCCTTTTCTTCAAGTCGATGCTCGAAGAGCTCACCGGCGGCTGCCGCGGCGATCTCGCGGTGCGAATGACAGATGGCTACTGGGACGCCTTCTTGGACCACATGACACCGGGTCCACATACCCACGATGTGCTCGCCAGGCTCGGGGCAACCTGCGAGCTGGCCCTGGTGACCAACCAGACCGCCGACGTTCAGCTCAGGAAGATCCGTAAGCTCGGGTTAGAGCCCTACTTCGCGGTGGTGGTTACCAGTGAGGAGTGCGGCATCGAGAAACCGGACGCACGCGTGTTTCAACGAGCCCTGACGGCGCTGGGTGTTGCGGCCGAGGAAGCGGTCATGGTCGGCGACGATCCTGAGCGCGACATCCGCGGCGCCTCGGAGCTCGGCCTGTACACCGTCCAGACGACGGAGTTCGCCTCCACCTGTGTAGGAGGCCATGAGGTTCCGCCGACTGCCGGCGTGGACGGTGTGTCGGGGTCGGCGGCGGCCGACGTCGTCGTGGGGGCGTTGCACGAGCTCCCGGACGCGCTGGCGGTGCTGCGCTGACCGCTTCGCTCAGCTCTCGATGAGCGCAATGAGCCGGTCGACGGCCTCCTTCACGAAGGCCGGGTCTTCAGCATGCAGGTCCCTCTCGAGCAGCTCGATGTTGTCCGGCAGGCCTGACTTGATCTCGGCCAGGAACGCCGCGTCGCCCTCGGGGTCGTGCAGCTCGGCGCCTTCGACCCCGTACCGGCTCGTGCCGCGGTTGGGCATCATGAAGTAGGCCTTGTCTGTCGTGTGCGAGAGGCGTCTGTTGACCTCCCTGGCGACCTCGACCATCTCGGAAGCCTTGAGTCGGATAGCCAGGATGATGGGGTTGTGGAAGGCGACGTCGTAGCCTTCGTAGCGCGCCGGAATCGTGTTGGGCTCGGTCAGCAGACCGATGTGTTCCAAGCCCCCCGGGCAGATCACCTGCGGCAATCCCAGCTTCCCGGCTACCGTCAGCCGCTCCGGGCCGGCGGCGCGCAGACCGTCGTACATCTCGTCCGGAATCTCGCCTAGGCCGTAATCGAAGACGGCGCCGATGAGACCGTCCTTCATCATCTGCTCCATCGCCCGCCCGCCGGAGCCGACGGCGTGGAAGACGATCACCTCATAGCCGGCGTCGTGGAAGTACTGGACGGCAAGCATGGCTCCATCCGTGAGCACGCCCAGGTTCGTCATGCCGATGAGCGGCTTGGCGCCCGGGGCGATGTCGAGCTTGACCTCCGAACAGGCCATGCCATGCACGGCCGCAGCGGCGTTGGCGAGGATCTTCCTGGTGACCGGGTTGAGCCCCAGGATGTCGCCGACGCTGAACATCATCGTGATGTCCTTGATGCCCACGAACGCCGAGGTGTCGCCGGAGGCCGCCGTCGACACCATCACCTTGGGGAAGCCGTACGGCAGTCCCTGCATGACGTCGGCGCAGTTCGAGGTGCCCTGGGTGCCGCCGAGGCCGACAACACCATCGACCGTTCCCTGTGCGATGGCATCCAACACCAGGCGCATGGCGCCGGCGATCATCACCGGCGAGGCCGCTTGCCGTGTGGGAGCCTCGAGGATCTCCTGCAGCGACGTTCCGCCGGCTGCCGCGACCTCCGCCCGTGATACGTGCGGTTCGGTGGTCGGATCTCCCACCACGCCGATATCCACCAGCATCGTTGCGCTGCCCAGCGACTCGATCTGGTCGGCCAGGAAACGAGCCTCGGGTCCCTTGGTGTCGAGGGTGGCCAGCACCGCGATGGTCGTGGTCATGTCACGGGCTCAAGCGTTGAAGGCCAGCTGGCGGAACTCGGCCGCGGTGGCCAGCACGGCGCGCTCGATGGGCAGACGCTCGGTCGACGAGCCGGTCCAGAACCCGTGCCCAGTGGTGTGGTCGAGCATGTATTGCGCGTCCTCCGGGTTTTCCATGGCAGCGCCGTGCGCGATCAGGATGGTCTCCGGATTGATCTCGCGGACCCTGGCGTACACTTCCTCGGTGCGCTCCGCGGTGACGTCGATCGTCTCGCCGGAGTCGTAGCCGCGGATGCCGCCCTTGGTCGTTCCGGCGTGGAAGCAGAAGACATCCGGCGCGGCCGCCTCGATCATGCGGACGCTATCTTCCATGTCGAAGGCGAGACCGACGCTCACCATGTCCATCTCTCGGGTCAGCTTGAGCATGTCGATCTCTACCTGAAAGGTGATGCCGCTCTGCCGCAGCACGTTGCGTAGGTTGGAGTCCTTGTCGACGTAGCTTACCGACGGGCCGATGTTGGAGGCGCTCTCGACGCCCATGTTCTTGAGGTCCTGCAGCACCGTGCGCATGTCGCGCAGCGGATCGTTCGGGTTGAGACAGGCGCAGATAAAAGCGTCGCCCTTGATCGCCGGCAGGATGTCCTGCCGGGTGTAGTCGAGCGTCTGCTTGTTGGAGTCGATGTTGGGCCACATCATCGACATCGTTCCCCAACCGTTGGACCGCAGGCGCGCGCCACAGAACGTATTGATGCAATCGACGCCGGCCTGCTCGAGCAACTTGGCCACCAGCCCACTACCGGCGCTCGAGATCATGATCGGTGTGCGTGCGTCGAGCTTCTTCTGCAGCTTCTGGAGGATTTCCTGGCGCGAAGTACGAGGCGAGATCATGTCGGGTCCCTTTCGTCGTCGGTGGGTACGGCTGGAGCTTTGCGAGAGTATTCGATCACGTGTCAGATGCAACGCGCTGGCTGCCGATGGCTCAGATCCGTAGGATCCGCGCCCACGATGGCCAGAGAGGCGTTGGGGCGCTCCGACCACGGGCGTCTTTGTCGGAGGTCACGCCGTGGCCGATGACGACGATGTCGCTCGCGTGCGCGGCCCCGGGAGTGAAGGAGAAGGCCAACCGCTTGCCCTGTGTATTCTCGATCCGCTGCGGGATATTCATGATTGACGGCATGCTATCGTCCGCCGATATGGAGGACGCTGGCGACGAGACGCACGCTCAGGACGATGCGAGCAGGCGCAACCGGCTTTCGGGAGAGGGAGTCATGGCAGAGGCCGCACGCAGGATCAGGAAGCTCGAGGATCTGACCGAGGCGGATATCCAGCGCATGGACGAGCTTTCGGAGCAGATGCGCCCCCCGCCGGGGGAGATCTTGCTCGAGCTGCTCAGGCAGATGGAAACGGCGGGGACCGGCGAGTACACCGAGCTCGACATGGTGACGGTGTACGAGCACAGCCTGCAGGCGGCAACTCGAGCCCATCATGCCGGCGAGGACGAGGAGATGATCGTCGTCGCGCTGCTGCACGACGTTGCCGACCAGCTATCGCCCTACAATCACGATGATGTCGGTGCCGAGATCCTGCGCCCGTATGTCTCCGACAATCACTATTGGATGCTCAAGCACCACGGCATCTTCCAGCTGTTCCACATTCGCAAGGGCACGGACCAGGATCGCAACGCACGTGATGAGTATCGCGATCATCCGGCCTACAAGCAGACGGTGCGGTTCTGTGCCAAGTACGACCAGACCGCGTTCGATCCCGATTACGAATCGCTGCCGCTGAGCTTTTTCGAGCCCATGGTGATGCGGGTGATCAATCCAGAGCGCGCCCGGGCATTCGAGTCGTCGCGGTTCGGTGACGCCTGAGGATTTTCATCTTGCCTATCGCCGCTAGCGCCGGCTCACCGACGCCCAGTGGGTCAGTGCGTTACCCACCCGGACCGCCGGCGTAGAAAGGGCCGTCAGGGACCCGTTCATAACGTTGTCCCGCAAGCGCAGCTCGAGGCTTAGAAGGTGGGGTGTGCGGTTGGCGTCCTCGGTGCCGAGGTCGCCGCTGAACGAGCCCCGCAGGGTACCGGCGTCGAAGCGGGAGCGGTTGAGCAACGTCCATAACTGCGTGCCGAGCTTCACGTGAACGTGTCCTTGCGGGGTGATAGCTAGCCGCAGCGGGATCGAACCCAGATAGGTGACGACCTCACCGGCCCAGCTACCCTCGATGGCGCGTTTCGGGGTAGCGGGCGGCGACTCTGGGCCCCACGGCGGTGGGCCGCTGCGATCGCCCGTCGGTGGCGGAGTTGTTGGCCGGACGCGGCGCGGGAAAAGAGTGGCCCAGATCATGTTGCTGATGTAGTCGGTCAACGGGACAGCGGCGTTGATCAACACCACCAACGCGGCATTCTCGTCGGGTGCGATCGCCAGCTCGGTGCGGACGCCGCCCATGCCGCCGCCGTGGCGCGCAACGCGGATGCCGCCGGGTAGCTCCCGGATCGTCCAGCCGAGGCCGTATTCCGTCCGCGGCGAGGATCGTGCCACAGGATCATGCGTCAGATCGATGGACTCGTCCGAGAGAATTGGACGCTGTTCCGGCAAACGGTTCTTGAGGTGGAACATCCCGAATCGAATCAGATCGTGGGCGCTGCTGAAAACGGCCGACCCCCCCGGGTGATCGAAGTCGTAAAACGGGATGCGGCTCTGGTCGCTGGCGTAGCGGGTTGCAGCGAACAATTCCATGCCATCGCCGATGTGGATGGAGGTTCGGGTTAGCCCCAGGGGTGTGAACACTTCGTCGCGCATGTAGTCGGGGTAGGAGCGGCCGGAGACCCGCTCGATGATGGTGTCGAGGATGCCGTAGCCGAGGTTGGAGTAGTGCCAGCGCTCGTCGGGCGCGGTGACGAGGTTTGCGTAGCGGCGGATCGTCTCGTCCATTGGCGGCCGTCGGTACGGCTGGTCGCGGTAGAAGAACTGGTAGTGGAGCGGCAGGCCAGCGGTGTGGGCGGCGACGCGTCGGACGGTCGCCAGGCGGGCGTCGAAGGCTCGGCCGTTGATCTTGGCGTCGCCGAGATAGTCGTTCACCGGGACGTCCAGATCGACGAGGCCTCGCTCCACCAAGATCATCAGACCGGTGGCGGTGATCGGCTTGGAGATCGATGCCAGCGAGTACATCGTGTGCTCCGTGGCCGCAATGCGCCCCTCGCGATCGGCCCATCCGAATCCCTGCTCCCATGCGATCTCACCATCTCTAGCGACGGCCACGGCGATCGACGGCACGTCGTAGTCGACGAGCGCACGCTCGATCGCGTCAGCGACGTCCTCGAACTCGGCGGCAGTTTGCGCCACGGTTGGCACGGACATCGAGAAGATTGGCGCCGCGACAAGCAGCGCCAACAGTGCCGAGAAACGTCGCATCAGATCTTCTCGTTACGTGGCGGGGGCTGGGGAGCCGGTCGAGCAGGGTCGCTGCTTGGGGCTTCGAGCTTGGCGAGGCTCTTCTTCGGAGCGATGAGCCGATAGCTCTCCAGAATGAGCTCGCGCACATCGTCCCAGTCCTCGACGTCGGTGGCGTCCATCGATACCCAGCCATGCTTGCCGACGTATGGTGCCGGCCAGAAATTCGGGTCCTCGACGATCTGGCGCGCGGTGTCCTTCTCGAGCTTGAAGCCGATGACGGTCTTGCCCTTCTCGTCGCCATAGCCGGCGAAGATCTTGTCGCCGACGCGGAAATACGGCTCGCCCCAGGTCTCGGTCTCCTTGGTGTCGGGCAGGGCGAGACAGATCTCTCGTAACCTGGTCAGCGACGCGGGGGCATCGGTCATCGATCTATCTCAGGCTCCGGCGGCGCTGGCCCTCGATTGGCGAGCCACGTAGAACAGCGTAGCGGCGCCAATCATCGCCCCCACCGCGATCCAATCGGCGAGGGCCGCCTGCCACAGGAGCCACAGAATCACTGCTGCTGCCAGGCCCGGGATCAGCGGACCCCCTGGGAGCTTGAACACTCTGTCTGAGGCCCGCACGTCGCGACGTCGGAGCTCAACCGTAGTAGCGACTGTCGCCAGGTAGACGAGCAGGACGGCCACTGTCGACAGGATCGCGAGGGATTGAAAGGCACCAGTCGCGGCGAATGCGAACGCCATCAGACCGTAGAACGCGATCGCCACATGTGGTGTGCGGAAGGTCGGGTGAATGGCGGCAAGCCGTGTCGGCAGGATCCCGTCGCGCGCCGAGGCGTACACTGCTCGCGGCGATCCGAGGAGGTCTCCCACGCAGGTAGCGAACATGGAAATCGCGGCACCAGCGAGCAGGATTGTTGCTCCCAGACCGCCGACCATGGTTTGCGCCGTGACCGCGAGCGGTGCCTCCGTCTCGTTCGCCAGCTGCGCTCCGAGCACGCCCTGGGCGACGATTTGAAGGCCGAGGTAAAGGGCAAGGATCCCCGCTACGCCGGAGAGGAGGCCGAGGGGAACCGTGCGCGCCGGATCGCGGATCTCGCCGCTCGGTGTGAGGGACGCTTCCGCACCCCCGAAAGCGAAGAACAGCATCAGCGTTGCGGCACCGAAAGTGCCAAGGGACGGAACTGTATCGATCGCCAGGTTCTCGGCGCGAATAAAGAACGACCCGATCAGAACCAGGCCGACGAGGGGCAGGAGCTTTATGAGGGTCAGAATCTCGACCGCTCGCGCACCGCGCTTGGCTCCACGGATGTTGATCCAGGCCAGCCCCGTGAACATCGCGCCGAGAAAAGCGAGGCGCGGAACTTGCTGGTGCAGCACCGGCACGACGCTGCTCAACGTGTCGAGCAGCCCGTTCGCAACCGCGGCGATGGAGACGGTCGCATATGCCAGCCAGTACAGCGTGCTGACCAGGAAGCCGGCTAACGGGCCGAACGCGGCTTCGACGTAGGCACATGCTCCGCCGGATTCGAACACGCGACTCCCGGACTCCGCGAAGCACAGCAGGATGAGGAACATCGCCGCACCGCAGACTAGATATGCCAATACTGCGGCCGTGCCGAGCTGAGCGGCCACCAGTGCCGGTAGCAGAAAAATCCCGGCGCCAACGGTCATGTTGATCGTGTTCGCCGCCAGCGCACGTACGCCGATGACGCGCTGAAGCGACGGCCGATCCGTCATGTGGCCTGCCCGCCAGCCCGCCCTAGGAAATCGAGTGCCTCCGTGGCGGCTTCGAGGACGCCGAGCTCGGACTCGTCCAGACGCTCGAGCTCCGCAGCAATCCGCTCGAGGCGGCGCCGGCGGGCGGCATCCATCATCCTGCGCCCTTTCGCTGTGGCATGAACGATTACTCGGCGACGGTCCGAGGTGGCGCGCTCTCTACGGACCAGACCGGCTTCCTCGAGCGGGTTGAGGATCCGGGAGATGGCGGGCGCCGAGACCATCTCGGCTCCGGCGAGCTCCCCGACAGTTCTGGCTCCCGCGAAGCACAGGACCGAAAGCAGGGAGAGGCGCTCCGGACTCAAACCGGTCGTCTGGTCGGCGGTTCGGGCTCGACGCAGCAGGTGAATGGCGGCGGAGTGAAGCCGGTTGGCGATCCGGGTTACCCGAGTGTCGGCGAGGCCGGTCGGGATCGGCGGGCTTGACATGTGTAGTTAACATTGTTAATGATTAATAGTGTTATTGATTGTAGTCCGTTCATGTCCCTCGCTACAACCCGGAGCTTGGGGAGAGACCGTGGCCAACGACCTGCGCATCGACACCATCGGGCAGATCCACATCAGCGTCGACGACGTTCAACGCGCCGTCGTGTTCTATCGCGACGTGCTGGGGATGAAGCTCCTCTTCGAGGTGCCCGGACAGCCGATGGCGTTCTTCGACTGTGGCGGCGTGCGCCTGTATCTGGGGCGGCCAGAGAATCCCGACTTCCATTCCAGCCCGTTGATTTATTACCGCGTGGACTCGATCGGCGAGGCGCACGAAACGTTGAGGCAGCGTGGCGTGAATTTCGACGGCGAGCCGCGCGTCGTGCACCGTACCGAGGACAGCGAGCTGTGGCTGGTGGGCTTCAAGGACCCCGACGGCAACAACGCGTGTTTGATGTGTGAGCGCCCGCGCTAGCGGTGATGCTTTTCCACCGTCTGCGACGACCTGGCAGGTGCGGCCGCTAGCTTGACGCCGCGAAGCGATCGTCTATGGCTCGACGATCTTGGCCTCGGTGAGCTGCGCGACTCCGGCAACGTTGTTTGCGCGGCGTTCAGGCCGAGGCGGAAATCGTTGTCGCTGAACGTCGAGAAGCGATCGGTGGGCTGATGCCAATTCGGATCCCAGCCTGCCCCGATCTGCGCACCGCGCTCGTTTTCTCGCAGGCTGATCGCAGGCACTACATCCATGAAGGGCGTGGAGTCCGTGTTGGTCATGTGCGGACCCACGGTTGCCGGATAGTCGGTCGCGTACGCGTCGCTGGCTGCCTTGAGTAGAAATGCCAGCTGGCGAGATTCCGCCGCCATCGCGGAGTCCGATTGATACTCGATGTTGACGTCTGCCTCGGGACGCTGATCTCGACTCACTGTACCGTCAGCGCGCGGCGCGCCGTGGTCAAATAGCATCATGTCGTGCTGGATCATCCGCAGCCAACGCGGCTCCGGATAGCGGCCCGATCCGGCCGGCTCCTCCTGGCCCTGCAGTGCCTGGCGCTGCTCCACATAGGCGCGGCTGCCGTTGAGGCCGGTCTCTTCGTTGTTCCACAGGGCGAAGCGGATCGAGCGCTCGGTGCGCACGTCGGGCGCGTTGAAGACGCGTGCCAGTTCCATGACGATGGCGGTCCCCGAGCCGTCGTCGTTGGCCGCCTCGCCCCAGCCGTGTCCGTCCATATGCGCACCGACGATGTACATCTCTTCCGGGTGCGTGGCGCCGACCTTGGTGCAGTAGACCTCCTGGCGTTCCCCGTCCACGGCCGGTTCACGGTTCAGCTGGCGCAGTTCCTCGTCGGGCTGTGCCATCGGGTCGTTGTTCACGCCAGTGTGGCCACGATAGCCGAAGATCGAGCTGCCGCCGGGGCCGGACCCGTTCCGTCCGACCAGACCTCCAGTCGAGGTCTTGAGGCCAGGATCGTCGTCGGCCTGCGGCCAGCGTCGCCGCCGCCGTTCTGGAGCGTTCTCCGGCGGAAAGACGTAGGTGACACGTCCGGTGAGCGTGCACCCGTACGACTTTAGCTCCTCCTCGATCCAATCGATCGCGTCGCGGTTGCGCTGGGTTCCCTGTCGTCGATCGCCGAACTTCGTCAGGCCCTGGAGGGTGGCTTTGTACTGGGTCAGGTCGAGCCTGCTGACGAGCATCCGGACCGGGTCGTTGTCGGACTCGACGCCTTGCTCTTGTGCCGGACTGGCGCTGCCCGCGCTCGCCGCCAGTAGGAGACTCGCTGTCAGAAACGGGAGTTTCGCTCGCATATCGTGTCTCCGGATTGGTCGGGTTCTAGAGATCCACGCCGACTCGGCATGTGTGGCTGTGGGTACGGTGGCTGGTCTCCGGTCAGTTCGTCTTCTTCACATAGGATTGTCGACGGCCCGTCAACACGATTGCCGGTACCGTCAGCAGCAGCGTCCCCAATTTGTACCAGGAGGGTTCGGCGCCGAGCTGCATGGCGAGGTTCGCCAGCGTCGCCAGGGCAACCAACCCGCCGACGATTGCGCTCGCCAGCCTGCCGTGGGGGCCAGCGATCACCGTTGTCGCCAGACCTGAGCCCAGCCCGATCAGAAGCAGGCCGACCAGCGCCACCAGCGCTCTCACTGCTCCCGCGCCCGCCATTGCCGTCCCGACCAGCAGCATACTTGCCGCGGCGAACGACAAGTACCCGACCACGATCCCGACGATGGTACGTAGAGCGCTCACGAAGGACCTCTCCGATTGGTTGGACGCCGAGCGCGATCGCTGGCGTGACGGCCGTCCGTCGACGCCCTGCCTCGAAGAAACGAGCGACTCGAACGGCGGATGGTGATGGTCACCGGCGACGACTTCCGTCGCCGTCAGCCGCTAGCGACGATCAACCGCCGCACTGTCCAGGCTGAAAGCGGAAAGTAAATGGCCTCGGCTGCGACGCCCGCTCCCGCTTCTTGCCATGAGTAGCCGGGAGCGATCGCCTGCCCCACCTCGACGACGGCATACATCAGCCACCAGGCTCCGGCGTAGCCGAGCCAGCGATCGCGCAGCGAATCGCGCCCCAGGTGGAAGATCGCCACGAATCCGAAGGCGACGCCCACCTTCATCACGATGACACCGGTCAGGAAGGACCCGGACCCGTCGCTAGGTGGCTCGAGGCCCGTCAAGACGGCAAGAGCTCCGTACGGGATCAGCGGCGCGACAAACATGATTGCGAACGTGGCCAGGAACGCCAGAATCAACTGCTGGGTGCCTGGCGTCGAGTCGTGGCTCATTCTGGCCTGCCTGTCGTTGCGTCGTTGCTCGCTGCACCCCAACGTATGCTGCAGCGCCTTCTCACGCGGACCCCTCCGTGTCCTGCAAGCCTTTCACAGCATGTGGCACGCGGCGACCGATGACGACGCCACCGGCGAGGATAAGTGACCTGACCCCGCGGTTAGTACCATGTCTTATCTCAGTAACTCGGTGCTGACAAGAGGTTGTTGAGGCCGGCGAAGCGGAGCGCAGCCGGCTTCAACAACGTCGCTTCGGGTGCGGGCGGCCGATAGCTCAGCGAGCTGTGCGGTCGCATGCGGTTGTAGTGCTGACGCCATCTCTCGATCAGAACCTTTGCCTCCTTGAGCGTGTAGAAGATCTCTCCATCCAGCAGCTCGTCGCGTAGCTTGCCGTTGAAGCTCTCCACGTAACCGTTCTCCCACGGCGAGCCCGGCTCGATGAACAGCGTCCCCACGCCCAACCGGCCCAGCCAGTCGCGAACCGCCTCGGCGGTGAACTCTGGTCCGTTATCCGACCGGATGTGCTCAGGTATGCCCCGGTGTACGAACAACCTCCCGAGCTGCTCCAGCACGTCCTCAGAGTTGAGCTTCCGTGCTACATGGATCGCCAGGCTTTCTCGTGTGTACTCATCGACGATCGTCAGCAGCCTCATAGCCCGACCGTCGTGCGTCCGGTGGTGCAGGAAGTCATACGCCCAGACATGATCCCGGTGCTGTGGGCGCAGCCGGATGCAGGAGCCATCGCTCAGCCACAGCCGTGCTCGTTTGGGCTGTTTTCTCGGTACTTTCAGCCCTTCGCGCCGCCAGATACGCTGCACTCGTTTGTGGTTCACGGACCAGCCCTCCATGCGCAGCAACGCTGTCACCCTCCGATATCCGTAGCGCCCGTACTGTCGGGCTAAATCCACGATCCGCTCCGTCAAAATCTGCTCCTGTTGCGGCTCTCTTGGCACGTACCGGTGTGTCGTGCGTGGTTGTTTCAGTACCCGACACGCCCGCCTCTCCGAGACGCCCAGCCGCCCCCGTACATGTGCCACCGCCTCTCGCCGCCGAGCTGGGCTCAGAAGTTTCCCTCCGCCACTTCCTTCAGGATCGACAGGTCGAGTTCCTTTTCCGCCACCAGCCTCTTGAGCCGGGCATTCTCCTTCTCCAGTTGCTTGAGCTTTCTGGCCTGGTTGAGCTTCAGTCCGCCGTACTCTCGCCGCCACCGGTAGTAGGTGTGCTCGGTGATTGCTAGCTTGCGGCAGGCATCCTTGACCGTCGCCCCTCGAGCCAGCTCCACCTCAGCCTCCCGGAGCTTGCGTACGATCTGCTCGGCGCTGTGCCTCTTACTCGGCATTCTGACCTCCCGTTCTTGACCCAGATCGTGAGATTACATCCGGATCCGTTTTCGGGGGTCAGGTCACAGGCTGGTCTGTTGACTGTGGATAGAACTGTGGAAGATACTCCACATCATGGCTACAATTCAGATCGTTCTGGACGAAGAGCTGTTGCGCGCCGCCGACGAGGCGGCCGAGCGCCGGAAGGTGAATCGTTCGGCGCTTATTCGCCGGGCCTTGAGGGACTTGGTACGCGGCGATCGGCTGAGCGACCTGGAACGCCGAGATCGTGCGGGTTACGACAGCCTCCCTGACGGCGGGGCGGATCTGGCGGTCTGGGAGGACATTCTCGAGTGGCCGGTAGATTAGTGTCGCGGCTCCAGCGCGGCGAGATCCGACTTGTCAGTTTCGCCTCGCCGGACAAAGTCCGACCGGCCCTCGTCATCACCCGCGACAGCGCCCTGGGCTACCTGAACACCGTAACCGTGGCCCCGATCACGTCGTCGATCAGAGGGGTGCCGTCCGAGGTCCGGCTCGGAGTCGACGATGGCATGAAGCGCGAATGCGTCGTCAACCTGCACCACCTGGCGACAATTTCCCGTGATCGGCTCGGGCGCCGCCTTGTGAGCCTCACGGACGAGCGGATGCGCTCCGTATGCCGGGCGATCGGCTTCGCGCTGGGGTGTGAGGACCGGTCGAGGTAAAGCTCGTATCTGTGCGGATCGATGATCAGCGACCATCCGATATCCGGGCGGCCGCCTTAGAGTGAACGGTTAACGCCTACGGCGCTCCCGGCGCGTCCTTCGCACACCTGAAACCGGTGTCCGGGTAGCTGTTGGACTGCAGGTCGCTGGTGCGCCGCGAGGCGCGATCAGCCCTGGCCTCCCGTCCCAGGAGTTGTCACGCATCACCCTGCGTTCGCCGGGATCATCGTTCCTGGGGTGACGACCTCGTCCGCGGCCAAGTCGGGATGGTGCTGTCGTAGTCGGCTCGCCACGTCCGCGTAAATGCGGACTTCGCGGCCGCTGTTGCGAATGGCGAGGTCAGCAAGATCGGCCGCCGCCTCGGTCAGGTTGCTCCGTGCCTGCTCGTAGGTCCTCGGGATGGCCCTCAGAGTCGCCCCTCGGTACGGGCTAGCGAACGAGCGCGGCCTGGATTCGCGCCGGGTTTCCTGCCAAGTTCATCCTGTCGTTCTCTCACCTGAGAAAACTGCGCCATGACCTCGACGCGAAGAGCCTTCCTCATCGGAGCGGCAGCAGTGGGACAGATCGCCGCGCTGGGACGGCGCGTCGCGGCCGCTGTGAGCGGACGATCGATGCCCGCGAGTGCTGCCCCCGCGCCGACGCGCACTGTCCAGCTCCCCCGTACCCACGAGCCGTTCGTGTCCCACGGGCCATTCGTGGGACACCTCACGCACACCAGTGCTGCGGTGTGGGCACGGTGTTCGGAGCCGGGTGTCTATCGCCTCACTGCCCGGGGCGGCAGCACGAAGGAGCCCCGGATGGCGACAGCCGAGGCGACGGTCGAGAACGATCTGTGCGTCGTGTGGCAACTGACAGGACTACGGTCACAAACGAGATACGCGTACGAGGTTGCCTATCAAGATCAGCCGATCTTCGGCGACGACGACGCCTTCTTCGTGACACCCGCCCCCGAGGACACGCCGACGATCGTCCGACTAGCGGTCGGATCGTGCGCCTTTGAAGACAGTGGATCGGCTGCGGTTTGGCGTCGAATGTCCGCTACGGATCCACATGCCGTCGTGCTCCTGGGAGATACGCCCTATATCGACACGACAGCGCTGGATGTTCAGCGCACTCGATATGGTGAGTTCGCCGCGATAGCGGATTTCGCCGACCTGCTTCGCAACAGATCGCTCTACGCCACCTGGGACGACCACGATTTCGGCCAGAACGACACCGATGGACGACTCGACGGCAAGGTGAACGCGCGTCGGGCATTCGTCGAATATCATGCCAACCCGTCGTACGGAGACGGCAGCGAAGGGATCTACACGAAGTTCCGGCGTGGTGGCGTGGAGGTGTTCTTGCTCGACACCCGATACTTCGCCGGCACCGAGCCCTCGCCGGCCTCTGCCGACCATCCGACGCTACTCGGCCAGCAACAGTGGGAGTGGTTGCGCCAGGAGCTACGAGCCTCGACCGCCCCCTTCAAGCTACTGGCGTCGGGAATGATCTGGAATGGAGCCGTGCGCCCAGGCAAGCCCGATCACTGGGGAAGCTATCATCGGCATGAGCGGGAGGCGCTATTTCGTTTCATCGGCGAAGAGCGAATCCCGGGAGTGGTGCTGGTCGGCGGCGATATCCATCGCACCCGCGTCCTGCAACACCGAACCACCGGAACGGCCGGCTACCCGCTCACGGAGCTCATCACCTCGCCTATCCATGACAGCATCATCGACACCGCCAACGCACCGCACCCCGCTCTGGTCCATGACTCGGGTGAGCCGCATGCGTTTCTTCTCGTAACGGTCGACACGACGGTGACACCCCCGATCCTCGTCGCCCAGTTCCAGAACGCGGCGGGACGCGAGCTGTACTCGCTGACGCTGAACACCAAGCAGTTGTCAACGGAGTAGGTGCTCGGCGAGCTACTCCGCTCGGTAGCGGACCAGGCCATCGATGATGGTCGCCTCGACCTGCATATCCATGAGGCGTTCGGGGTCGGTGAGCGGATCCCCCGTCAAGACCACCAGATCCGCCAGCTTGCCGGGCTCGATGGAGCCCTTGACGTCGTCCTCGAATCCGGCCCGGGCGGCCCAGATCGTGTGCATGCGGATCGCGTCCAACGGCGAGATTGCCTGTTCAGGCTCGATTTGTTCGCCATCACGGTTGGTACGAAGCACCTCGCGGGCGAAGCTGAAGAGCGGGTTGATCGAGAACGTCTGAGTACCTGCCGAGTCGGCGTTGCCGGGCGGCCGAAACCCCATCTCCAGCAGCTTGGCATACGGGTAACGAATGTTCTCCGATGGTGGGCGCGGTCGACTTCCCCACATGAACGAGGCGGTGGGGACGGCGATGACGCCAAGCTCGCGCGCACGGGTAAGTGCCGCTTCACCCACCTCTCCCGCCATGTAGTTGCCCAAGTGCTCGATGCGGTGACGGTGGTCCTGATCCGGCCGCGCGATGAGCGCCGCCTCCACCGCATCAAGCGCCAGATCCTGCGCTTTGTCGCCGATCGCGTGGATCCAGAGTTGCCAGCCGGCCTCGTGGGCTGCGGCAACGTCGCTGTTGAGCTGCGCGACGCTCCGCGTGAGCCCGAAGTTCGGGATCCCCTCCCGTTCCCGACCGTAGGTCGCCGACGCCTCGCCGTCGCCGTCGACGAACATCTTGATCGCACCGACACGCAGCCATTCGTCGCCCATGCCCGAACGCACCCCGAGCGCCAGGATGGTCGCCATGTCACCGAACGGCTGGTGGCCGGGCGCGGCGGTGAAGTTCAGATGGATCCGTACCGGCAACTCTCCGTCGTCGTGCAGCTGCTGGTAGGCACGAACTCCTCCGGTCGTCGCCGGCAGGGCGTAGACGGTCGTTACGCCGGTTTTCATCCACACGTCTGCGAGCGTGTCCCGGATGGCCTCGCGCAGCTCGTCGTAGGGCAGCGGCGGCATCGGGAACACATCGAAGGCCTCCCGGAAGATCCCGGTTGGCTGGCCGTCGGGACCACGATCGATGCGACCGCCCGGCGGATCCTGGAAGTCCCCGTCGATGCCGCTCATCTCGATTGCCTTCTGATTGGCGACCTGGCGGTGCATGCTCCAGCGCAGCACCACCGGATGGTCCGGCGCAACGCGGTCCAGCTCCTGCTTGCTGGGCATCTCCTGGCCGTACGTCCCTTGCCCCAGGATCCAGGAGCCAGCAGGTAGCTCGGCCACCTGCTCGGCGACCTTGTCGAGGACGTCAGCGCTGGATTCGAGCGGCGGGCTGTGCACCCGCAGGATGAGGTGCTCGGAGCGCGCCGTGTGCTCGACGTGATTGTGGGAATCGATGAAGCCGGGCAACAGGCTCTGGCCGTCGAGCTCGATGACCTCGGTCGACGACCCGATCCAGGGCTCGATGTCCCCGCTGGAGCCTACGGCGGCGATCCGGTTGCCGACGATCGCCACCGCCTCATGGAGGCTCCCCTGATCGTCCACGGTGATAACGTTGCCACCCCGGAGGACCAGATCGGCGCGCTGGACGTCCCCTTGCCCCGCAGTGCAGGCGCCGCCGGCGCCGAGAACGACAGACAGCAGAAGCAGCACACTTCGAGCGTCTCTGCGATTTGCAGTCAATGGCATCCCCAAATTGTCTTGCTCGCAGAACGGTCGACTATCACACCACCGAGATCTCGATCGGCAACTCGGAGAGCAAGCGAGCCCCTTCGGGCTCGAAGACGAACGACTGCATCAGCGACTGGCCCATCAGGCTCTCGTAGTTGGTGACCATACGATCCTGGAACACCCAGCCATCCGGGTCGTCGCCCAGGCCGATGACGCTGAAGGTGTCACCGTCGTTACGGCGCCCGAACGACCACACGAAGGGACCGACCCAGTCGGGCGGGAAGCTGATGCCCAGGTCGTAGCCGAAGCCCCGCGGATCCAGACCGACTTCGTCGTAGTACTCCCTGAGCGCGTTGCAGACATCCGCAATCGGGGTACCAGCGCGGCCGTGCTCGCTGATCACCGCGAACGAACCGGCGTTCTTGGCATACGCCTCGACGGCCTCGGCGGGTGGCTCTCCGATCCAGTAGGTGCGAGACGTGTTGGCGTGATAGCGGTGTGCAACGCCGCACAGATCGGCGAACAGTGCGTCGCCCTGCTTCAGGACCTTGCGCGACGGACACGCATGCGAGCCTCTGGGGTTTCTGACCCCGCAGATCAACGCCGGCGTTCCACCTCCGGCCGCAAACATCCCCCGCAGGGCCTCACCGTACATCTCCAGCTCGGTGACCCCTGGGTGCAGGGCGGCACGGATGGCCTCGTGGCCGGCGTCGCAGATTCGCCCGGCGTCGTCCATGACGGCGATCTCCTCGGCCGACTTGACGAGCCGAACGTCGCGCATCACGTCGCTGCTGTCGACGACCGTACAGCCAGCGTTGGTGAAAGCCGCCTCGAGGGGCTCCGCCAGCACCGGAGGGGGCCTGTAGCTCCACCGGTCGATGCCCACCGTGCCTCCGAGCCATCCTTCCGCCCGCAGCTCATCGATGACGAAGTCGATGCCGCCTTGGAGGACGCGAAAGTCCTTGACCACCGTGATGGCGTCCATCGTGCCTTGATGGCTGCCGCTGTCGAAGTGAATCAGCTTGTCGTGGTCTACATGTACGGCGGTCCCGGAGCGCGGCAGCCAGCCCTTCGGCGAGTTGCCCTGGTACCAGTTCAGGATCATGCCGTGCAAGTAGCACATCCCCTCCGGCAGCATCACCCACATCATATCGATGTTGTCCTGCGCCATACGCTCGCGCACGCGCCGCAACCGATCCTGGTATTCAGCCTCCGAGAACGCCGGCTGCAGCTCATCGACACCCACCGGATTGCGTTCTTGCGCCGCTGCGGGCAGGCCGCTGACGGACCCTGAATCGCCGCACCCGGCCGCCATCGCTGCTGCTGCGGACGAGCCCAAGAAAGCCCGACGGTTGATTGCACTCTTGGTCATTGGCTGAACCTCCCCAGATCGTTGGGCCGCCATCACGATCGCCGAGGTCTCCGTAGTTGTGGAGGAAGCTGATGGCGACGCCGACCAGACATTGCGGCGATTTAATTCGACCGGGGCTGCGGTGTCCAGGGATCGAGCCGGGGGTGGGTCAAATACTCACCGCGGCAATGAGGACTGCTAGCCTTGGCCGGCGAAGGGTCGCTCCCGATATGGGGCGACCAATTGGCTGAAACAGGGACCCCGTCGAGGGATCTTGTTGACGCGATGACGAAGTACAGAAATGGAATAACCAGGAGATCTCCATGCTCAACCGCCTGGCGTTGCTAACGGCGCTTTGCTGCCTCACTGTTCCCGCTCACGCCCAAACGATCGCGGACGAAGCCCTGGCCTGGCTACAGAACTTCATACGCGTCGATACGATCAACCCACCCGGCAACGAGACTCGCGCGGTCGAGTTCATTGCTGACATCCTTGAAGCCGAAGGGATTGCCTATCAAACGGCAGAAAGCGCACCGGGTCGCGGCAACCTGTGGGCACGCCTGGAGGGTGGTGACGAGCGTGCACTGATCATGCTGCAGCACACGGATGTCGTTCCGGCCGATCCTGCGTACTGGACGACCGATCCTCTATCCGGCGAGATCAACGACGGCTATCTCTGGGGACGCGGTGCACTCGACATGAAGGGCACCGGCATCTCGCAGCTGGCAACCTTCATAAGCCTGCATCGGGCGGGAGTTCCGCTGAATCGCGATGTCGTTCTGGTCGCCACTGCTGATGAAGAAGCCGGTGGTTTCTTCGGTGCTGGCTGGCTCACCGAGAACCACCCCGAAATATTCGAAGGCGCCGGTTTGCTGATCAACGAGGGCGGCTACGGAGAGCAGAATGACAAAGCACTCGTATTCAACGTCGAGGTAACTCAAAAGGTCCCTGTCTGGTTGCGCCTGACTGCTGTCGACACGCCGGGACACGGCTCAATGCCGAACGCGACCTCCTCGGTCACGCGTATTGTCGATGCGCTCAGCATCGTCAAAGACAATCCGTCACCGCCCCGTATCGTCCCGGCTGTCGACGCGATGTTCCAGTCACTCTCGGGAGCCGCCGCCCCCGAATGGGCCGCTGCCTATGCCGATATGTCCGCTGCCGTCACGGATCCTGAGTTCATGACGCGGTTCCAGGAACACTCCGCCGTCTTGCATGCGCTGACGCGCGACACCTGCTCAATCACGCGATTCGACGCGTCCAACAAGATCAATGTCGTGCCTCCAGAGGCTTGGGCCGAAATTGATTGCCGCATACTTCCAGACAGACCAGCCGATGTGTTCGTGAACGAAATGCGTCAGCTCACAAAAGACACTGGCGTGGAAATCTCGGTCATCATGGCATTCACGCCGGCCGTGTCCTCTACCGAGTCCAGGCTCTACAGCGCCATCGAAACCGTGACCAGCGAGCGCTATCCGGGATCGAGAGTAATGCCCTATGTTAGCACAGGCTTCACCGACAGCCATTTCACTAGGGACCTAGGCATTGTCAGCTACGGCTTCGACCCCA
This sequence comes from Acidobacteriota bacterium, assembly GCA_965248695.1. Lineage (GTDB taxonomy): Bacteria > Acidobacteriota > UBA890 > UBA890 > WLXD01 > DASCOT01. Next base: position 842,743 of record CBDFKD010000002.1, read on the forward strand.
CCATCGTGCCGGAATCGGAGTTCTCCAGAATTCATGGCAATGATGAACGCATCAGCGTGGGGGCGTTCAAGCGCGGTGTGATGGACCACCTGGCGATCATCCAGACCGTCGTTTACGACTGAACGACGCCGTCGCCGCCTACTCCTCGACAGGCCCCTGGGCGTTGGGCATGGTGGCGCGGTACGAGCTGTGAACTTCGGTCATCGAGAGCCTCGGTGCTTGGGACGCCTGCAGAGCAATTATTCTTGCTATTAATAGCAAGAATAATTACTATTAATCATAACTTTCTGTTCCATTCAACCCCGTTGAGAGCGCCTCTGTCATGAGCCCTTCCCTCGACGACCGGCCGGCGTCGGGATCGTCCGACCTCCCCTGGAGACCGTCAGCATCTCGGTTGCTGGGGAGTGCACGGCGCACGCAGATTCTCCTCCTGGTCGCTTTGCTCGAGGAGACCTACGCCTCGGAGCTTGCGCGGCTCCTCGAGGTGACTCCCTTTCAAGTCCGCAGGATTGTCGATGACCTGGAGTCGGAAGGCGTCCTGGCGGCACGAACCAGGGGCCGCATGCGCTTCGTCCGTCTGGACCCCCGGTTCTTCGCTGCCAAGGAGTTCAAGGCGCTCCTGAAGAAGCTGGCCCAGGCGAATCCCGAGCTACTCGAGACCGCCGAGAAGCGGCGCTCCCGACCGCGACGACGAGGCAAGCCGATCTGACGATAACGGCCGCATCGACGCTGACCGACGTTGCCTTCGAGGTGTGCACCGCCCTCGAGAGCGTCGGCGTTACGGCGGTGCTCACCGGCGGCAGCGCGGCGACCTTCTATGCGCCGGAGGCGTATCAGTCTCGCGATCTGGACTTCGTGATCGTGCTCGTCTCCATGCCGGGCAAGCATGAAGCGGCGCTCCGGAAGCTCGGGTATCACCGCAAAGGCAACTACTACCGGCATGACGAGAGCCAGTTCGTGCTCGACTTCGTGCCGCCTCCTCTGGCCGTCGGCGGCGACACCGTTCGTGGCTACGCCACAGAGCACCGGGCCGACCAGACCCTCCACGTCCTGACGCCGACCGACTGCTGCAGAGATCGACTTTCCGGCTTCTACCACTGGGCGGATCTGGGCAGCCTTGCCCAGGCCGTCGCGGTCGCGCGAGCCCGAGCCGACGAAGTCGACCTCGCTCGAATCGAGCGTTGGTCGACCGACGAAGGGATGGCAGACAAGTTCGACGACTTTGCGACCCGGCTCGACGTGTGACCGGTCGCGGCGGAAGCTCGCAAGAAGCTCTACAAGCTGGTCGACGAGGTACAGGAATCGCACGAGCCGGTGCAAATCACCGGCAAGCGCGGCAACGCGGTTCTGATCGCCGAAGATGACTGGCGTGCGATCGAGGAGACCCTGTATCTCGTATCGATCCCCGGCATGCGCGAGTCAATCCGCGAGGGCCCGGAGACACCTGTCGACGAGCTAGAGGAACAGCTCGACTGGTGAGCTGGCGGCTCGTCTACACCAAGGCGGCAAAGAAGGACGCCAGGAAGCTCGCAGCGGCCGGCCTCAAGCCCCGCGCCGCGGCGCTGCTCGAGATCCTCGCGCGGGACCCGTACCAGTCGCCGCCCCGCTTCGAGAAGCTCGTCGGCGACTTGGAGGGAGCCTACTCACGCAGAATCAACATCCAGCAACGACTTGTCTACCAGGTCGTCAAACGACGAGAAGGCGGTCAAGGTGCTCCGGATGTGGATTGCACTACGAGTAGCCCTGGACACCACCGGCAACACACGTGCGACGGGTATTAGGCACTTTCGCCGGGAAGGTCGGTCTTCGGGGCTCCATAGCGCGAATACAGGGCGGGAACGAGCAGGACGTTCAGCAGCGTCGAGGTCACCAGGCCGCCGATGATCACGACTGCCATCGGGTGCTCGATCTCATGGCCCGGGCGGTTCCCTCCGGCGACGATCGGCACGAGCGCCAGCATGGTCGTGAGCGCGGTCATGAGGATCGGTGCGAGCCGTTCTTCGGCCCCGCGGGTGATGAGCTCCGGGCCGAACGGGACTCCCTCCTCGAACTGCAGGTGCCGGTAGTGGCTGATCAACATGATGCCGTTGCGCCCGGCAATGCCGAGGACCGTCACGAAGCCGACCAGTGATCCGAGCGACAAGACCCCGCCGGTTACCAACACAGCTGCGACGCTCCCGATGAGCGCAAACGGCAGGCTGGCGAAGATGAGCCCGGCGACACGGAACGAGCCGAAGTCGGCGTGCAGTATCAGGAGGATGCCCAGAGCCGACAAGAGCGACAGCGCCAGCAATCGATTTCGTGCCGCGCGCTGCTCGACGTACTCGCCGAGGAACTCCGGGTGGTAGCCCTGGTCGAAGACCACGTTGCCGACGGCCGCCTCGACGTCGGTGGCCACGGCGCCGAGAGCGCGCCCGACGACGTTGCAGGTGATGTCGATCCGCCTCGACGAGCCCTCGCGCAGAATGGCGTTGGGGCTCGGCGCGATACGTACCTCGGCCAGGTCACCAAGGGGCACGTGCGCCCCGCCGGGGGTGTCGATCCGCAGCCGGCGCAGGTCCTCGACATCATTGCGAATCGACTCCGCGCCCCAGACGACCACGTCGAGGGTCATCTGCTGTTCGTAGATCTCGCCTACCTTGACGCCGGCTATCAACGTCGTCGCGGCTCTGCGCACCTCACCAGCGGTGAGCCCATACTGAGACAGCACCGCCTGGCGCGGACGCACGACCAGCTGCGGAACCTCCTCTTGCTGCTCGACGTGCAGATCCGCCACCCCGGCCACCGTCGCCATCGCCTGTTGAACACGATCGGCGTGGTCGCGAAGCCCGTCGAGATCCGGTCCGTAGACGCGCACCACGATCGTGGCGCTGGCGCCCGTCAGCACCTCCTTGATGCGCTCCTTGAGATAGGTGAGCACATCGCGGAACAGGCCCGGGTAACCGTTCACCACTTCCTGGATCTGACCCAACGTGGCGTCATAGTCGACGTCGGGATCCATGCTGATCCACAGCTCGGTGAAGTTCGGGCCCACCACCTCGTCGGCAACCTCCGCGCGCCCAATGTGTGCGCCGAAGTTACGCACCCCCTCGATCGCGCGCAGCTCGCGGCTGGCACGCACGGTGATGCGGCGCATCGCCTCCAGCGACGTGCCCGGCTTTTCCACCCAGTGCATCAGGAAGTCGTACTCCTTGAAATCGGGCAGGAACTCCTCCCCCAGAAAAGGGACGACCGACAGGGCCGCGACAATGACGATCACCATCGCCGGCACCACCAAGCGTCTGGCTGCCAGAATCCTCGGCAGGATGCGTCGATAGCGCCGTTTGAGCCATCCGACGACCGGCGCGTCGCCTGCCGTCCCGACGGCGCCCGGCAACAGCAACAGCGACAGCGCCGGCGTCACGGTCAGCGCCACCGCAAGCGACGCCAGAATCGCGAGCACGTAGGACAGCGCCAGCGGCCGGAAGAACGACCCGGACAGTCCGCCGAGGAAGAACACCGGGACAAACACCAGGACGACGATCATGCTGCCGTACACAACCGCGCTGCGCACCTCGAGCGAAGCATCGAGCACGACCCGGTGGGCCGGGCGCGGATTTGGAGCGCTGGCCTCCAAACGCAGACGTCGCACGATGTTCTCGACGTCGATGATGGCATCGTCAACGACCTCGCCGAGGGCGATGATCAACCCGGCCAGGATCATCGTGTTGATCGTTCCACCCCGGTAGTAGAGGACGGTGGCGGCGGCCAAGAGCGACAGCGGGATGGCAACGACGCTGATCGCGGCAGTGCGCCACTCGTACAGGAACGCGAACAGCACCATCACGACGAGCACGATGCCGAGCGACAGCGCGCTCCGCAGGTTCTCGAGCGACATGCGGATGAAGGTCGCCGGGCGAAAGATGGTGGAATCGAGCTCGACGCCCGCCAGCCCGGGACGAAGCGCGTCGAGCGCCGCCTCGACGTCGCGCGTCACCTCGAACGTGTTTCCCCACGGTTGCTTTTCGACGATGAGCAACAGTCCCGGGCCGTCGTTGATGATCGCGTCGCCGATCATCGGTTGATGACCCTCGACGACATCGCTGACATCGCCTACCCGGATCACCGCTCCGTTTCGATAGGCAACGACAACATCCGCCAAGTCGGCTGGCGTCTGGACCGGCTGGCGTTGCAGTACGGCGAGCCGTTGATTGGCCGTGTCGACGAAGCCGCCGGCGCCCACGAACAGCGCCCGCTGTCCGGCAGACACCACTTCGTCGAGCGTCACGCCGCCGGCGCGCAGCCGGTCAGGCTCTACGAGTGCTTGCAGCTGACGGTCCTGCTGCCCCCAGATGGCGACGTTGGCCACGCCGGGTACCGCCATCAGCCGCGGGCGGATCGTCCAGACGGCGAGCGTCGAGAGCTCCATCTGCGTGAGCGTCGACGACGACATGCCGATCTTGAGCATGCGGCTGGTCGCCGAAAGCGGTGGGAGCACCACCGGGGTGCTCGCGACGTCGGGAAGCAGTGTGGTGATCGCCGCCACTCGCTCCTGAACGATCTGCCGGGCGCGCCAAAGGTCGGTGCCTTCCTCGAAGATCAGCACCACCGACGACAGGCCGAGCACCGTCTTGGACCGTATCGTCGCCAGGAACGAGATCCCGTTCAGGACGTTCTCGATCGGAATCGTGACGAGGTTCTCGACCTCGGGCGTCGACAGGCCCGGCGCCTCGATTTGGATCTCCACGAGCGTCGGCGCGAACTCGGGAAAGACATCGAACGGCGCGTCCTCGGCGATGCGCGCTCCGATGACGATCAGTATCGCCGCCAGCGCGACGACCACGACCCGGTAGGTGAGCGCCTTATCGACGAGCCGGCGCATCGGTCAACGGTCAGCGCGCACTAGTGCGCGACTCCGAACTCCGTTCCGTATAGCTCCGCTGCGCCGTCGACGACGACGACCGTTCCCGGCTCCGGCCCCCTCGACAGCACCGCAAGGTCGCCGGCGACACGCTCGACCTCGACTCGATGGCGCGCGAACACGCCGGTCCCGAGCTGCTCATACACCCAGGTACCGCCGTGCACGTCGTATAGCAGCGCCGTGCGGCTCACGGTCAACTCGGGTCCATCCGTCGACTCGCTACGCAGGGACAGCGTCACCTAGACTCGCTGACCGGGCATCAGGGCTCGGTCCTGGTTGGCGATGACGTAGAACAGGTCGACCGTGCCGGCCTCCGAATCGGCGGCCGGTGGCGCCAGCACCGGATCTGCGGTCTGCGCACCGGAGCCGACAACTGCCGGGGCGGATCGGTCGACGGACTCGAGGTCGCCTACGTAGACCGGTACTCGAACCCACAACGGATCTTCGTCTTCGATTCTGAAGAGCGGGCTACCCTGACTTACCGTCTGACCAGCGCCGACGTGCAGCTCGCTGAGGCGGCCGCCGATGGGCGTGACGATCGCCAGCCCGGCGTCGACTCCATCACCCCGACGATTCAGCCGCTCGAGCTGCGAGCGCACACCGCGGAGCATCGCCTCGGCAACCTCGAGCTCCGCTTGCGCCTGTTCCACCTCACGTTGCGAACCGGCTCCGTCTCGCAAGAGTTGCCGCGCGCGATCGGCCTGGGACCGCGCGGCGGTGGCGCGCGCCAGCGCCTCGGCTTCGAGCCGGATCAGGTCCTGGTCCGGAGCTACGTTGGGCATCAGAAGAAGGACCTCGAATCCGGAGCGCAGACGCCGACCCGGCTGAGGGATCCCACCGGCGGGGGCTACCAGCGTCCCGGTGAGCGGCGCGGGGACGACGATCGATCGGCCGGGCGGCACCCTCAGGGCGCCGCCGTACAGACGGTTCGCCGGAACTCGCCGCGATTCGACCGCCTGCGTCGTGATTCCGAGCCGCTGAACGGCCTGTGGAGTCAAGGTCAGATGCGCTGCCCCGCCTGCCTCCGATGCCGGCTCGACGTGCGCCGGCTCTTCGGCGGGCACCGGTTGCTCGCTGCCCGTACGCGCACAGGCGCCCGCCCAGCAACCCGCAGTCAGCATGAGGGCCATCGCGGATCTCGACGCGCGCCCTGTCATCGTGTGCGGTCGTGCCACGGGTATCAGGTCTCCTGCTCGAGCAGATCGCGGCCCAGCGCGCTTTCCAGCACGGCGAGCCTCTTTCGGACCGCATCGAGAGCTCCGAACTCCGCCAGCCGCGCGGCAGCCAGCTCCGACTCCGCGGCGAGTACCAGGAGATAGGAGATCTGACCGGCGCGATGTGCCAGCTCGTTGCGACGCACTCTCTCGTGCGATGCCGGCACGAGCTCGTCGCGCCAGGCGAGCCACTCTGCGACCGCAGCGAGGTACTCAGCGTGAGCTTCACGAAGCGTCGAATCGATACGCGCACGGACGGCGAGGTAGTCGAGCGCCGCCCTCTCCATCTGCGCCTCGGCGCCGGCGACGGCTCCTTGGCCGCGATCGAAGATCGGGATTGCCAGATCCAGGCCCGGACCCAGCTCGAATCCCTCATCGCCCCCGCCGTTGGCATCGAGCACCGCGGCTACCTTCCAGAACTCCGTCTGCTCGATCCCCAGCCGCCGTGCCGCAGCCTCGACGCCAATCTCGGCGACGCGGACATCCGGGCGAGCGGCCAGCGCATCTTCGACGAGTGCTTCGATCGGCGGCAGCTGCTCAGGCGGCGCCGATTGCGCAAGCTCCGCACTCGGCGGGCGATCGAGTCCGATGAGCGCGCGGAGCCGTTCACGAGCGGGCACGACCCGATGTCCGGCCTCGGCCGCGCCGCCGCGAACCTCCGCTGCGCGCTGCATGAGCTCCGCCCGGCGCGTGGCAGCAGCCAGCTCGGCGTGAGCGATCTTCACATCGCGGGCCAGGCTGAGGCCGGCCTCGATGAGGGCGTTGGCGACCGCTTCGAGCTGCCGCTGAGCGAGCTCGACGCGCTTGGGCCGTTGCCAGAGAGCCTCCACCGGCCACCGCAGCGTCGCCTCCAGCTGCTTCGGCCCCCAGGGAAACAGTAGCGAGAGCACTGGATTGGGCAGGATGCCCGCCGCCGCCAGGTCGGCGGTCGCCACTCCCAGGGTCGCCAGCTGCGCGCGGAAACGCGGGTTGTTCCACAGGGCGATCGCCACGGCGTCGGCGCGCGACAAGCCATCGTCGAGGCGGATCCCGTCGGGAACGCGCGGTGCTATTTCGGCCGAGCGTTCCGACGCTGGCCGAAGGTCGCTCCCCGATCGTTCACGGAGGCCGGCGGAAACGTCCTGGAGGCCCGTCCGAGGCTCCGCGCTGACGCACCCCGCGCCGAAAAGAGCCATCGCGGCCAACCCGGCCGTGCCACGAACAGGCAAGCGGCCCGCACTACAGCAGCCCATGTCCCCCCCTGGACTCGAGGATTATGAGGCCGCCCCGGACCGACCGTCAACAGCCCACGACTACTCGGGCCGTACGACCGCCGGCAACAGCACGTGTGACGGATACTCTGCCGAGTGATGCACCGTGTTGCGCGCCGGGACGCCCTCCACCTCATCGTAGTTGTTGCCGCCGGTGTTCAGGTTGCGGTCCCAGCGCGGGAAGTTGGAGCTGGAGACCTCCAGCCGGATGCGGTGCCCTTCGCCGAAGTAGTTGGCGGTGGCCTCGAGATCGAGGCGGATCTCGTAGACCTCGCCCGCTTCCATCCACACCGGGCGCCGCAGGTCTTCGCGGTAGCGCATGCGCAGCACGCCTTCCTGCAGGTTGAACGCCCGACCGTCCGGATAGACGTCGACCAGCTTGGCGGTGAAGTCGGTGTCCCTGGCATCGGAGGACACGTACAGGACGACTTGCAGGAACCCCGCGACCTCGATGCCCTCGTCCAGCGGCGGTGACGTGTACACCAGCACGTCGTTGCGCATCTCGATCGCCGACTGGTCGTAGCCGCCCGCGGCCGCCTCCAAGCCGGTACAGCACGCTTGTCCACCGCGCCCGAGCACGGGGGTGGTGGGGTCGTAGACGTAGGTGTCGGCGGCGCTTGGATCTGGGGCGTCTGAATCGGGGGCATCCCCGGTCGGCATCGACCGCGACAGCGTGCCGTCGCCGAAGCGACTGTTCGCCCGGCCGCCGCTGTCCAGGTACCACTCCTGGGTGACGGTTCCCTCGACCGGCCAGGACTCGGCGCCGCGCCACTCGTTGGCGCCCATGAGGTAGTACTGCACCCGCGGCATGTCGGTGACGCCGTTGTCGACGCCCTTCAGCCAGCGCTCGAACCACCTCAGGTACAGGTCGACGAAGTCCTTGCGCGCATCGCCGAGGTCGCGCTCGCCGACCATCGTGTTCTCGGTTGCTGAGCCCCAGTTGCAGTGTGTGCTCGGCGCCACGATGACGAACTGGTTGTCGCGCGCCTCCCGGCTCGGCGCGTTGGCCCGCATCTGGTTGAACAGCTTCAACACGTTGCCCGGCCCGTAGTCGTACCAGGAGTCGATGTACAGCGCCGGCGTATCGAACGCATCGTCGGGCCACACCAGGTCGGCCAGGCTGTCGAAGTAATCCGACTCCGGGGTGCTCGGCGCGTAGTCCTCGTAGTCGGTATGCGGCATGCCGGCGTTGCGAACCGCGTCGGCGACCGGCAGCGCCTCGTAGATCGCCATGATTTCCTCGCGGCTCATCCCGCCCCGCGGCGCCCTGTAGCCCGTGCTGAAGAAATCCGACTGCTCCGACTGAAACCACTCCTGCCGGTCGATCCACTCGGGCGGGCCGTGAAACACCTTGCTGCCGGAGTCGAGGAACCAGCCCACCGTCTCCGCCAACTCCATCGCGCCGCCGTTGAACGAGGCGAACGGACGCCCGCCCCTGTTGTACGAGGCCGTGCTCGCCTGCGGGATCATCGCGGCGTGACTCGGATGCTGGGCGGCCCCGAGGACGAGCTGTACATCGCCCGAGTAGGAGCACCCGAACGTCCCGACCTTCCCGTTGGACCACCGCTGATCGACCAGCCAATCGACCGTGTCGTAGCCGTCGTTCCGATCCGCGTTCTTGGACTGATACCGGCCCTCCGACTCGTACCGCCCGCGCGTGTCCTGGATCGCGACCACGTAGCCCTGCTGCACGAACAGCGGAACCGTGCCCTCGGTAGTGGAGAACCGGTGCTTGCCGTAGGGGGTCCGGATCATGACGATCGGCAGCTTGCCCGCCACGCCTTCCGGGAAATAGAGGTCAGTGGAGAGACGGACGCCGTCGCGCATAGGTACGAAGATGCTCTTTTCCTTACGGATCTCCGTCGTGCTTTGCGGCGCTCGGGGGCCGGGCTCGGTCGGATCCCTCGCCTCCGCCGACGCCATCAGCGGGATCAAGAGGATCACGCCGAAGACGCGCCACCTGACGGAATCGCTCCTGTTCTTGTTCATCGTCCGGACCTCCGGTGGGTATCGACTACCGAATACAGTTGTACGTGCTTTGGTGTTGCTCATCCAGGGTGACTTCTCAAGCATCGCGTCGAGGTCTTGATCCTCGCCTCAGTCGGAAAACAGACCGTCCCCGATACCCGCGACGATCGAGGGCACGCACTCGACGTGGTCGGCCAGGCTGTATCGCTTCTCTCCGGGGTACACGACGACGACCCGGTCGAGCTCCAGATCCTCCAGCGAGATTCGAATCGACTTCGTTAGCCGAGGGCTGTCGGTTCGCTTGCACTCGATCCCCACGAGCTGGTCCCCGCGACGCAGGACGAGGTCCATCTCCGCTCCCTGATGCGTCGCCCAGAAGAAAGCCTCGTCGTGTGGCGTCGTGGACAGGATGTGCTCGATAACAAACCCCTCCCAGGACGCCCCGACCTTCGGATGCGTCAGCAGGCGTTTCTCGCTGTCGATCCCGAGCAGTTGGTGCAGCAGGCCGCTGTCGCGAACGTAGATCTTCGGCGACTTCACCTGTCGTTTTCGCAGATTCGCGTGGAAGGGCTGCAGTTGCCGGATCATGAATGCGTCGGTGAGCAAATCCAGATGGCGTCGGGCGGTCGATTCACCCACGCCGAGCGCGCGAGCGGACTCCGCAGCATTCCATATTTGTCCGTGATAGTGCGCGACCGTCGCCCAGAAGCGTTGGAGCGCGACCGCGGGCACTCGCACGCCCCATTGGGGGAAGTCGCGTTCCAGCAGTGCTTGGATAAAGCCCTTCCGCCAGGCGAGGCTATCGTCATGGTCGGCGGCCAGATACGACAGTGGGAATCCGCCCCTGAGCCACAGGTCTCTCTCCGAGGCGGCTCCGAGCTCGGCCGTTGTGAACCCGCCCATGACGATCTGCTCGACACGGCCAGCGAGGCTCTCCGACGACTGGCGAAGCAGGTCGCCGGAAGCGCTTCCAAGTATGAGGAATCGGGCCGGTGTGCCGGGGCGGTCAGCCAACACTCGTAGAACAGGATAAAGGTCAGGCCGGCGCTGCACCTCGTCGATCACAACCAGTCCCTGCAGCGGCCGCAGGGCGGTCATCGGTTCGTCCAGACGCGCCAGATCCGCCGGATCCTCGAGGTCGAAGTAGTTGACGGAGTCCGCCTCCAGGAGCTTTCGGACGAGCGTTGTCTTGCCGCACTGGCGTGGGCCAAGGAGGACCACGACGCGACTGCGTCCGAGGGCTCGCTCCAGCTCTGCGACGAGGCGGGAACGGTCGATCATTTTCACAGATTACCATGAAAATCAATTGTTGATCGAATGATATTCATGGTAACTGGCTGAGACGGTCACGCATCCCCCTCTAGGTATGGAGGTGGCAGGCCACGTGGTGACCAGGAGTCGGTTCGAGCAGTTCGGGCTCGACGATGTCGCAATCGACGCTGTGCTCGGTCAGGACCTGGCTCTTGAGCGGGCATCGGGTGCAGAAGTTGCAGCCCGCCGGTGGGTCGGTCGGGCTCGGCACTTCGCCTTCGGCGGCGGTGGCGCGCGCCTGCCGTGCGCGCTCTGGATCGGGGATCGGAACGGCCGACAGCAGCGCATCGGTATAGGGGTGGCGGGGGTTGTCGAAGAGCTCATCGCGCGGGGCGCACTCGACCAACTTGCCGAGATACATCACCGCGACGCGGTCGCTGATCTGCCGCACGACGCCCAGATCGTGGGTGATGAGCAGGTAGGAGAGCTCCAGGCGCTGCTGGAGGTCCTGCAACAACTCGACGATCTGCGCCTGGATCGATAGATCGAGCGCCGAGGTGGGTTCGTCGCACACCAGCAGCTCGGGCTCGAGCGCCAAGGCGCGCGCAATCCCCACGCGCTGTCGCTGGCCGCCGGAGAGCTCGCGCGGTAACCGCGCGCCCAGCGCCAGGTCGAGCCCGACGGTCTCGAGTAGCGAGTCGACCTTTCGCTTGAGGGCGTCGCCGGCGAGCTGGCGGTGGATCTCCAGGGGCTCGGCGATAAGGCGCTCGATGCGCCATCGCGGGTTGAGCGCCGCGCCGGCATCCTGGAACACCAGCTGCATGCGCGGTCGCAACTTGGTCATCTCGGCTCGTCCGAGCCCGCCGATCTCGTGGCCGTCGAAGCGCACGCTTCCCGAGGTTGCCGGCACCAGTCGCAGCACGGCACGACCCAGCGTGCTCTTGCCGCAGCCGCTCTCCCCTACCAGGCCCAGCGTTTCGCCGCGGGCGAGCGTCAGTGAGACCCCATCGACCGCCCGCACCATGGTGCTGTCGCGGCGCCAGGAAGTCCCCCCGCGGCGTGGAAAATGTACTCGCAGGTCGGAGATCTCGAGCAGAGGCGCGCCGTTGCCGTTGGCTCCGGCGTTGTCGCCAGCGCCGCTCATGACCGACGGCTCCCGACTGCGCGGCTCATGCCGCTCCCGATCGCGCCGCTCATGACTGCGTCCCCGCCGAGGCGCCATCAGGACCGGCGCCCTTCGGCACCTTGCGTCGCGCCAGCGCCATGAGCTCGCGCGTGTACGGGTGCTCCGGCTGTGCATACAGCTGTACCGCCGGCGCCGCCTCGACGATCTTGCCGGATTGCATCACCACCACGCGGTCGGCGAGACCGGCGACAACACCGAGATCGTGGCTAATCCAGATCAGCGCCATTCCGAGGTCGTCACGCAGCTGACGCATCAGATCGACAATCTGAGCCTGAACCGTCACGTCGAGGGCCGTCGTCGGCTCATCGGCAATCAACAACTCCGGCTCACCGGCCAGCGCCATCGCGATCATGGCGCGCTGCCGCATGCCACCCGACAGCTGATGTGGGTAAGCACCTACCAGCTCGTCGGGCTGCGGGATTCCCACACGCCCCAGCCATTGGACAATCTGCGGCCGGATCTCGGCGGCGCCGCCACCGAGATGGCGCTCGATGACCTCTCCTATCTGGCGGCCCACGGTCATCACCGGGTTGAGGGCCGACAGCGAGTCCTGGAAGACCAGGCCGATGCGCTTGCCCCGGACGGCGGAAAGCGCCGCCTCGTCGAGCCCCAGGAGATCGACCCCGTCGAGCCACACACGCTCCGCCGACACACGCGCCGGCGGAGTGGGCACGAGGCCGAGCAGCGACATCGCTGTCACGCTCTTGCCGGAGCCGGACTCTCCGACGATGCCGAGGGTTTCCCCGGCATCGACGTTGAACGAGATTCCGTCCACGGCGCGCACCACGCCGGCGGCCGTATCGAACTCGACGTGCAGGTCGCGCACTTCGAGCAGCGATCGGGCCCCGGCGTCGGGTTGCGCCGCAGAATCGGCCATCACGTTACCGGGAATTGCCGTGGCGCAAGCGTTGCCGGTTCCACTACCACCACCCTCAGTCCTCGAACCCCATCTCGGGGTTGAACGCGCCGCCGCCGCTCATCTCCTTGCCGTCGAGGATGACGGTCGGCGTCGCCAGCATGATGTCCATGTGAAAGTCGCTCAGCCCGACGGTGCCACCCATATCGGGATTCTGGTATCCGAAGCCGAAGTCGACCGCCGCGAGCTTGCGCTCGTCCTCGATCATGCGGCCGGAGATGCCGGCCTGCGGATTGAGGCCGAGGCTGAAGTGGCAGAGCTTGTAAATGGTCGGGTCGTTGCAGCTCGCCAGCCACTCGCGCATGTTGTCGGCCTCGGAGCCGCCCTCGACCTGGGGTACTCCGGAACACGATGGCAGATCGTATATCGTATCCAGTCTTGTGAGCCACAGGCGAAAGAGCAGCGTAGAACGGCCGTGAGACGACAACGCCGCCGCAAAGAGATGATTGAACAGTGAGGGAGCTGTCCATGTCTTCGTTTCTGACATCGGACGAGATCGAAGCGCTCGAACGGCCAACAGGCAAAGCTCGCGGCCTTCCAGGCAGGGTCTATGGAGCGGAGTTTTTCGAGCTGGAACAAGAGCGGTTGTTCCCACGAAGTTGGTGCGCCGTAGGTTTCGCCAGCGATGTTCCGAACCCGGGCGATATCAAGCCGGTGGAGTTGGCCGGCTGGCCTGTCCTGCTCGTCAGGGGCGGGGACGGGCGCCTGCGGGCTTTCCTGAACATATGCCGCCATCGAGCCATGCGGGTGGTGTCGGACCCCTGTAAGAATGTGCGGTCTATCTCGTGTCCTTGGCACAAGTGGACCTACGACCTGGAAGGCACGCTGATCGGCACGCCGAGGATCGGTGGCCAGCAGTGCAACGTGGATCCAGAAATAGACTTGTCGGATCTGTCATTGCAAAGCATCGCGGTGGCGCAGTGGCAAGATCTGGTTTTCGTGAATCTGGATGGCCGGGCGCCCCCATTCGAAGCACACATTGCCCCCTGGGTTGAACTGGTCAGCGACTATGATCTGGAGGCGCTAAACCCGTCCGGTGGGTTCGAGCTCGACTATCCGGGCAACTGGAAGATCACCGTCGAGGGCGCGGTGGAGGACTATCACCTCTTTGCATGCCATCCCCAGATCCTGAGCGACGTCCTGGATTCGGAGCCCGCTACCCATTGGTCGCCCCGCTGCTTCTATGCCGTCTCATCGACGCGTCGCTATGAGGCCGACGCGGATGCGACTGAGAAGCATGGTGTGCACGACCGGCTCCCTAGCATTCGTTCGGCCAATGAGGGCATCGCGGAAACCACCTACTTCGCCGGGCTCTTCCCAACCGGTTTCGTGCAACTCAGGTTGCACTACTTGATCCTTGCAACGGCCCTGCCGGACGGTCCGGATCGGACCAGGCTGGTGTTCAAGTTCTTCTACAAGGGGGACGCGGCCGCCGACCCGTCACTGGCCGAGACGAGAGACAACATCGTGAATGAATGGCAGCTGATCTTCGAGCAGGACATCCCGTACATGAAGTACGTGCACCTGAATCACAAGTGCCCCGATATCCGTCGACACCTCGGTGGCACGCGCTATGCTCCGGCCTGGGAAAAGAACGTGCATCGCTTCGACCGAGATGTAGTTGCGGTCATGGAAGATTAGCGCCGTGCGACGACCAACCCTCCTCGCAGCCCTCATCCCTTGTCTGCTGATCCCCGGTCTGCTGTCGGCCGCTCCGGCGAGCAGTCAGGAGGACGGCCGCATCCTCGACGCCCGGGCGCGCTACGAGACGCTCAATCTGATCCGCAACGACAAGTTCGACCTGATCCTGCCCGGCGCCATGCGCGACAACGACGTCGACATGTGGATCCACGTGATCCGCCTGGGCAACCAGGACCCGCTGGAGTTGGATCTGGGCGCCGAGTTCGGCACCTTCGTGTTCTCCGATCGCGGCGGCGATCGCCAGGCCTTCGGCAACGACGAGTACCTGACCCACAACGTCAACGCCTGGTTCGATCTGAACGAGTCGCTGCCGGGACCCTGGGTCGACGTGCAGATCGGCGACAGCGGACCGCGATCCGGTACGCGCGAGCAACTGCGCCAGCGCGATCCGACGCTGTACGCGCTGATCGACCGGTTCCTACCCGCCTCGCTGGGCGATCTGATGGAAGGCTGTGTTGGTAGCTAGAGCGCCGTTCGTGTGCGTGCTGGCGCTGGCCCTCTCGCTGGCGACCGAGCCGGCCCTAGCCTGGGGGGCGCAGGAGGAGCCCGGGCAGGCCGGGTCCGAGCAGACCGGCGATACAGATCCGCCCGAGCTTCAGCGTGTCTACTCCACCGCCACCGTCATCGGCGGCCGCCCCATCTCCTCGAGCACCTCGGCCGTGTTCGTCCTCGACCGCGCGGCCGTGGAGTCGCTGGTGGCGCGATCGGCCGCCGACTTGCTGCGCTTCGTGCCCGGCGTGCAGTTGCTCACCAACGGCTCGCGTGGCGGCGCCACGGCGGCGCAGATTCGTGGCGGCGACCCGAACTTCACGCTCGTGCTGCTCGACGGCGTGCCGCTCAACGACTCCAACGATCAGCAGGGCGGCGCCGTCAGCCTCAACAGCCTGCCCACGGAGACCATCGAGCGCATCGAGGTGGTGTCGGGACCGCTATCGGCCCACTACGGGTCAACCGGGCTGGCGGGCGCCATCAACATCATCACGCGCACCGGGGCCTCTGGTGCTGGAGCGCCAGGACCGGACGGGGCGGACCCGGCTCTGGCAAGCGAGCCGCCGTCGATCCACGCCTCGATCGAGAGTGGTTCCGCTTCGTTGTTCAGAGCCTCGGCAGGCATCAGCAGCTACTGGCGGCCGAGCCACGACTACTCGGCGACCGTGCAGTACGAGCGCGAGGAAGGCCGCATCGGCGAAGACCGATTCGAGCAGCTCGACGCTCAGGCGCGGCTCGGTCTGCGACCCGGCGACACCACCGATCTGCGGTTCGTGGGCCGTTTCACGACTTGGGAGGCCGACGACTATCCGGTCGCATCCGGAGGTCCGACCCTAGGGTCGGGCGAGCTCCGCACATCGAGCCACGACGAGCTCAGCGTCGGCGTCGATCTAACGATGGAGCCTGACGATCGGCATCAGATCCGCATCAATGGCTCCGTCTACCGTCACACGCTGGAACGAACCAGCCCGGCAATTCCGCCGCTGGTACCGCCGTTGGTCGAGGACGCCCGCTTCACCCGCGCCCGGTTCGGCGGCTCGGCGCTGCTGCGCATCTCCGACATCGGCTTCCTGAGCGTCGGCGCCGACGTGAATGTCGAGCGCGGCGACGTACAGAGCATCCTGTCGCTACCGCCGTTCTTCGGCGGCGACATCGCCGGCGACTACGACATCAGCCGGACAATCGGCGGACCGTTCGCCGAGCTGGTCCTGGATCTCGACAGGGTCGCGTTGGAGGTGGGCACGCGCCTCGATTTCGTCGAGGGCAGCGATCCGCAGTTCAGCCCGCGGTTCGGGATCAATTACCGGGCCGGTGAGGCGACACAGATCCGCGCTTCGGTGGGCCGCGCCTTCAAGCTCCCCAGCTTCTTCGCCATCGCCAGCCCCCGGGCTCTCGGAGGCAACCCGGCGTTGCGGCCAGAATCCTCCTGGGGCGGCGACCTCGGCGTGCAGCACGAGTGGCGGCAAGCCGGCGTACGGCTCGGCCTCACGGCCTTCTACAACCGCTTCACGGACCTGGTCGACTTCGATTTCGCCACCTTCTTGAACGTCAACCGCAACGCTGTGGAGACGCGCGGCGTGGAGGCGCACATCGGATGGCGTAGCGACTCGCGCTTCGGCATCGATGCCACCGTCACGCGCCAGAGCGTCGAGGATCTCAGCTCTCCCGAGCCGCTGCTGCAGCGTCCGGAGTGGCTAGCCAACCTCCGCGCCACCTGGCAGGCGCACGAGCGTGTATTGCTAGCGGCCGACGCTGAATACGTTGCGGGGTTCTTCGATCGGCAGCTGCCAGTGCCCGACCGCGACTGCGTCGACGGTCGTACGCTGCTGGGAATCAGCGGATCGTGGAAAGCCGCTCCCGGCCTCGATCTGGTGGCCCGCGCCGACAACCTCGCCGACGCCAGCTACGAGACGCTGATCGGCTTTCCGGGGCCCTCGCGATCGATCCGTATCGGGCTCCGGTACAACGGTCGCTAGGCGATACGGCGCGGGCGCACCTGCCCGACGACGCCAGCATCCAGCCCACGAGCGCGGCAAAGACCATGCCTCCGAACGCCCCGGCCGATCGCGGCGCGGCGGTGGGCGTCTGGAACCTCAGCCGCGGCACCGGCCCGCTCGGTAGCCTGGAAACCGGAGCCGTTGCCGGCGCGCTCGGCGCACCGATGGCCCAGGTGATCAACGCCGCTGCTTTCTTGGTCGTAGTCGCAGGCGCTGCGCCGCTGCAGCGAACCGCTCGCTGACGTATAGAGTCGACATAGTGCGCCACGCACAGCGGACGTCTGCGTGAACCTCGAGGAGTAAGCGAATGGCTCTCGACCTGCCGAGCGTGATGATCCTGCTGGCGTTGCAGCTCCTGGCACTCGCGTGGCGGGTGCGGCGCGAAATCGACGGCCACGAGGCGCATCCGTTCCCCTGGGTCCCTGTGCCCGACAACGTCAACGTAGCGGCCATGCTGGTGGTGCTGTACTTCTGCATCGTGGCGCCGCTGACCACCACCGGCCTGCGGCTCTACTCCGTCAGCGTGCTAGCGCGAGCATGCTTCGCAGCCGCGTGCCTTCTGATCGTCGCGCACCCGTTGATCGTCGCCGCCCACTATCGCGTCTGGGGTGGAGACCGCGGTGGGACCAGCCCGGAAGGGGATCAGCCGTATTGCACGCGTCAGGAGGCGGTCTTGCAAGTGATCGCGCTCATCGGTGCCACGGTGGTTTTCCTGTGGGTCTTGCGGGCCGCCAGCGCCCCGACCGTCACGTTGCCGCCAAACTGATCCACCGCGATGGGTCCGCGGCATGGCGACGGTAACTGCGGTTCCCTGAGGACCGTCTCATCGATAAGTGGAAGCATGATTGGTGAGCCAGTTGCTGTACGCGAAGATATATGTTACGATATATTTATGAATATATTCCTGGCAGAGGATACCTATGGGCAAGCCGTTGACGATCCAGGCCGAAGACGATCGACGGATTGAGAATCTGAAAGACCGTCTCGGTGTATCCACCAAGATCGGGGTAGTCCGGGCCGGGCTGGAACTGTTGGAAAAAGAGGCGGAGCGGCGTACTCGGGTGGCCCGCTGGCGCAGCGCCGCCCAGCTAGCTGCACCGACGAGCCGAGAAGTGAACGCGGAGTTCCGCGCTCGCACCAGACTGAAGACGCTGTGAAGTCCGTTCCGCGGCGCTGGGATATTCACGTGGTCGATCTGGAGCCGCAGGTCGGAACCAAGCCGGGAAAGCAGCGCCCGTGCCTGGCGATCCAGCCCACCGAGCTCAGTCAGGCCGGATTGGAGAGCACCGTCGTCCTTCCTTTGACAACCAAGACAACCGCGCAGGAAGCGTTCCCACTCCGTGTCCGGATCCCGGCCGGCACCGCGGGCATCCGCCACGACAGCGATATCCTGATAGATCAGATGCTGGCCTGGGACAACGCGTTGTTCCGGCAGAGACTCGGCGCGCTTCCCGACGCGCTGCGGGAAGAGGTCAAGGCAGCGTTATCCGACTTCCTCGATCTCTAGCCGTCACGCCGATGTCGGTCTGGCGCGGCTAGTGAATCAACAAAACCCGTTCGTTGGGCGGGTAGACTCGTTCTTCGCTCATGTTTCCTGGCCCATCGTTGGTGCTCCGACCTGCCCCGTTATCTCATGCGTCCATTCATCGGTGTCGGTCAATCGTCCGCGCCGCCCCAGATATCCCCCACCGTAAAACCGTCGGGGAAGGGGTCGTCGTCGTCGACTACGTACTGCGCCGTGCCAGTGATCCACGCGGTACCGCGGATCGTCGGCACGACGGCCTTGTGCTCACCGAGGGTCGTTTCGCGCACCAGGCGCCCAGTGAACGTCGTGCCGAGAATCCCTTCGTGGACGAAGTCCTGATCCAGCGGCAGCTCGCCCTTGGCCCACATGGCGACCATTTTGGCGCACGTACCGGTTCCACAGGGCGAGCGGTCGAGCACGCCCTTCCAGGTGCCGGGGCGGTTCCAGTCGAGCTTGCCGCTGGAGACGATCACGGTGTTCTTGCGATGCGCGCCCGGCACGCTCGGAGGCGCCGACAGCTGGCCGATCGTCACCCCGCGGATGTCCGGATTCACCGGGTGCACCGGAGCATCGAGCTGCTCCTGGGTGGCGGCCTTGATCATCTCGCCGACACGCGTGATCTCACCGGCCTCATCGGCCGCCAGCGTCAGCCCCACCTGGTCGGCGTCGGCGATGACGTAGAACATGCCGCCGTATGCGACGTCAACGACCACCTTGCCGAGCTCCGGAACATCGACCTCGGCATCGAGGTGCACTGCAAACGCGGGCACGTTCTCGAAGGTCACCCCCTTCACCTTGCCGCCTTCGACCTCGGCGATCACCTTGATCAGCCCCGCCGGCGACTCCAGCGTCAGCTCGGTGATCGGCTCGGTGCAGGGCACCATGCCGGTCTCGATCAGCACGGTAGTCACAGCGATGGTGTTGGTGCCCGACATGCCGGGGTACTCGACCTGCTCCATGATCACGTAGCCGGCGGCGGCTCGCGGATCGGTGGCCGGCAAGATCAGGTTGCAGTTGGCTGCCGGATAGCCCCGCGGCTCACGCAGCATGCGCTTGCGGATATGGTCGGCCTCGGTCGACAGGTAGACCATCTTCTCGAACATCGTGTTGCCGGGAACGTCCAGCACCCCGCCGACGATGACGCGGCCGGGCTCGCCGCACACATGGGTATCGACGGCATGGATGACGTTGGAGATTCGCATCGTTATTCGGTTTCCTGTTTCACGGTTCGTTTCATCGTCTCGAGAGTGGGCTCGGAGCGTTGCGCGCGTGCTAGGCGCCAACCACCGTCTTCATCCAGTCAGCGGTGTTGTGAAAATCAGCGACCACACTGCCGGGCGGCACTAGCTCATCGCACGCCTGACGCGCCGCGTCGCTGAGCTCCATCTCGAGCACCGGCAGCAGAGGCTCCAGATATTCCATCGTTCGCGGCCCGATCAGCGGCGCGGTGATCCCAGGTTGGTCTTTGCACCAGAGGATGGCTAGCTGCGCGGCGCTGAGGCCGTCGGATTCGGCGATCTTACTGAACTCGATGCCGACCTCGACGCCTCGACGAGTCACGCGGTCGGCGTAGAAGCCGCCGCGCAGCGCGGCACGCGACTCGGCCGGGTAGTCGTCGTGGCTCTTGTACCGCCCCGCCAGGACGCCCATCGCCATCGGCGCCCAGGCAATCAGTCCGACGCCGTGACGCTGGCACATCGGCACGAGCTCGTTCTCGATGCGCCGGTCCAGCAGGTTGTATGGCGGCTGCTCGGAGACGTAACGCGCCCAGCCGCGCGCCTTGCTCACGCCGATGGATTCCATGGCCATCCAAGCGGGGTGCGTGGAGCAGCCGATGTAGCGGATCTTGCCCTGCGTCACCAGGTCGTGAAGTGCTCCCAAGGTCTCGTCGAAGGGAACGTCGGGCGACGGCCGGTGCATCTGATACAGGTCGATGTAGTCGGTGTCTAACCGCTTCAGAGACGCTTCACAGGCGCGGATGATGTTGAGCCGCGAGTGCCCGTACTCGTTCGGTCCGACCTGGTCAGGGTAATCCTCCAGCTTCATCCCCACCAGGCGCCGGCCGTGATCGCACTTGGTGCCAATCAAGACCTGGTGGCGACGACCGCGGCGCTTGAGTATCCGACCCAGAACACGCTCGCCCTCGCCGTCGGCGTAAACATCGCCGGTGTCGACCAGGTTGATTCCCGCGTCCATGGCGGTCAGCAGGATGCGCTCGCACTCATCTTCAGGGCTCGGATCCATGAAGTTGTCGGTGCCAAGCGCCAGCGGTGAGACCTTGGCGCCCGTTCGTCCCAGACTTCGGTAGTCCATCACTTGTGCCACCGTCGTCCGTTGTTCAGGCCGTCTGCGTGTGGGTAGGAGCCCGCGCGCGTCGCGGCGTGAATGGCAAAGCTCGCCAGGACTACGGCCGCTTGCTGAAGATCCTCCTCAACAAGCCCGTTGAAGAACTCCAGGTCGTCCTGGATGAACTGGAAGCCGGGACATCTCATTCCACACCAATATGGATGTCTACGACCGAGCGGTTGCCGCCCGGATTCCTCCGACACATTCGCCGCGGAGAGCGGGACACCGCGGCCTCGTCTCCAAAATGTCTCCATGACTGGGGTCGATCACGAGTGAATCGAGTGGACTCCAGGGGACTCGTTTGGTCGGCGTAAGGTGTTTGGAACCAAACCCTTGAGGCCGAAAGTCGTGCGCCATCAGTGAGTTAGGGCGTGGCCTCAATTAGGGTTCAATTTCCGCTGCCTCCACTTCCAAGTTGTTCTATTCGTGGAACCGCTGCGTGGTTGAACTCGCCAGGCTCGTCTACTGCCCCGCCGCAGAGTTGCCCGCAGCGCCCTCATCGGCGATCGGCGGACGACACGCCCGGCAGATCGCCGTGCACCAGCACGCCTTCCATCATCACCGCCGAAGGGTGCAGGTCGGGAATGTCCTTGGGGTCGATCGTGAACAGGTCCTCGTCGAGCACCACGAGGTCGGCGAGCTTGCCGACCTCGAGGGAGCCGATACGATCCTCCAGGCGGAACGGGTAGGCGCCGTTGATTGTGAACCCGCGCAGGATCGTATGCATATCGACGCGCTCGGTGGCGGGGGGCAGAGGCGGTCGAGGGCTATCCCCGCCTCGCGGCGGCCGGGGCGGCGACTCGCGCGTGTGGGCGCCGTGTATGGTCAGAAACGGGCTGATGACCGAAAGGCCCCAATCGTCGCTGGAGAGGGTCACGCGGGCGCCGGCGTCGAACATCGACTTGGCCACGTAGGTACGCGCCGTGCGTTCCGGGCCCATGCCTCGTGCCCCCGAGCTGCCGGCGTTCACGCCGGCGAACCACCACGCCGTGAAGTTGGCGGAGACGTCGAGCGGCGCGAAGCGCGGGATGTCGGCGGGATCGATGAGCTGCAGGTGGGACAGGGTGGTGCGGGTGTACAGATCCCCCGCGACCGCAGCCCTGGCCGCCTCCACGGCGTCGAGGGTGGCACGCACGGCCCAGTCGCCGATGGTGTGCACGTGCAGGTCCAGCTGCGCCTCGTGCAGCTCGAGGATGAAGTCCCGCAGCTCGTCCACCGACATCATGGTGTTGCCGGAGGAGCCAGGGTCGTCGACGTAGGGCTCGAGCAAGGCGCCGGAGCGATTGGCGTTGATGCCGTCCATGAACAGCTTGACGGTGCGAAACCGCAGACGCTCGCTGCCATACGTCTGCTGTAGCCGCCGCATCTCCTCGACCGCCTCGAAGCGACGCTCGGGAGTGAACACCTGGTAGGTGCCCTCGTAGCGCAGCGGCAGCTCGCCGGCGCGGTCCAGTCGGGCCAGCA
Source organism: Acidobacteriota bacterium (assembly GCA_965248695.1). GTDB lineage: Bacteria > Acidobacteriota > UBA890 > UBA890 > WLXD01 > DASCOT01. Next base: position 864,950 of record CBDFKD010000002.1, read on the forward strand.
GAGCATATACCTGGTCCTCGTAGCCGAAGTTGCCGCCGTCGTAGACCGTCGTCACGCCGTTCTCCAACAGCGTCTGCAGGAACGCCACCACGCTCGCCTCGTGCTCTTCACTAACGTCGTCGAACTGCGACGCCAGGTGCTGCCAGCCCGCACCCTCCTTGACCCACCCCGTGGGGGCGCCGTCGGCATCGCGGGCGTACATGGCGACCCCGGGCCGCGGATCGGGCGTGCTGGCGTCGACCCCGAGCACCTCGAGGGCCTTCGAGTTGAGCCAGTAGCTGTGCCAGTAGCCGCTGGCGATCCACAGCGGCCGGTCGGCGACGATGTGGTCGAGGTCGCGTCGGTGCGGCCCCGTGGCCCCGTCGACGAACGCCTCGTTGGGCCAGCAGCAAAGTCGGATCCACCCCTCTCCCGGATGGCTCTCGACGTAGTTGCGCAGCGATTCGAGGAACTCCTCGCGGCTGGAGCCGCTGACGGACCCGTCGTAGTCCTCGAGGTCGATGTAGCCGGGATGCGTGTGCCCGTCGATGAGGCCAGGGAACACGATGCGTCCGGCCAGATCGACCGTGCGCGTGGCATCGGACACGAAGGCCGCCGCTCCGGCATCGTCCCCCACGTAGGTGAGCTCGCCGTCCGCGACCGCCACCGCGGTGGCCGCCGGGTTGGCGTCGTCCATCGTCACGATGTGGCCGCCGGTGAGAACCCAGTCGGCGCCGCCGTCCGATCGACCGCCGCTGCCGTCGCCAGGGCCGCAGCCCGCAATGAGTGCCGTCGCCGCCAGTAAGGCCAGCCGGACGCCGGAGACTTTGTCGGGCTTCTTGGGCACGTGCACTCCGTCGTTGGCTAGCAGGCCGTGGTGGAAGTGTGCCGGGCCTAGCGGTGCTCCACGGTCTGTTCCTCGTAGCGGGCGCCGCTCAGCACGTTGGCCATCGAGTAGTTGGCCTCGTGACAGGCGTACTCGTACAGCAGGTCGTTGAAGCGCTCGAAGGGGACCTCGCCTCCCCAAGGAGCCGAGTACATCGTCGGGTCGTCGATCGTGAACTCATAGTGGATGGTGTCCTCGTCGACGCGGGTGAAGCGCTCGATGACTTTGCCCTCCCTCGACGGAGGCACACCGCGCAACGTGGGATCGGGGTTCAGGTTGGTGGTCTCGACCACCAGCGTGTCGCCTTCCCACCGTCCCCACGAATCGCCGAACCACGGTCGCACGCCGGCAGGCAGCGGCGGGCGCTCGCCGAGACGAATGATGCGAACGTCGTGGACCATCTCGGTCATGATCATGACGTGGTCCGCCGTCTGCACGATCGTGTAGTTGTTGTTGTACCAGTAGTTCGGCAGCATCGGCGGGCCGGCGTTCGACCCGAACGAAACCAGGCAGCGCTGCCCGATGTGCAGTAGCTCCGGATGGTCTCGTCGCCCGAACTGGGCGCGAAAATCGCGCCGCGCCTCGACGCGTCGCTCGCCTTCTTCGGTGAGAGCTGGCGGCCGGCCGTCAGCCGGGACGGTGATGAGCGAGCTGCGCGGCTCGCTGCCAACGACCGCTACGCTATCGCCAGGCTCACGGTAGACCTCGTTGTAACAGCCGGTCGCGGTATCGATGCACTCCGGGTCGTCCCCCCCGGCCGGCGGCGGCGGACGGTCGGGATCGCTCGGGGCTGCGCCTTGCTCGACCGCATTCGCCTGAATCTGCTCGATGGCCAAGACCTGTTGCGGCGTGAGCACGGGTCCCTGTCCCTCCGGCCGCACCATGGGCGTCAGCGTCGCGTTGGTCCAGTTGCCCTGCAGGTCCGGGTGGCCATCGGGTGTCCTGGGCGCCTCCCACGTCGCAGAGACTGTGGCGGTCTCCTGAGCGTTCACAGCCCCGAGTGCCATCAACGACGATGTCAGGATCGCCATTGCAGCGATCACCGGCGCGACTCTGAGCCACATACGTCGTTCCGTGCTCATCCGAATCTCCTCCAAGCGGACAGCGCTACAGTACAGTACGCCCTGGCAGAACCGCCAAGGGCGACCGGCCCCGGGCACGCGAACTCGTGGCTGCTGCCCGCGCGGCAAACGACAAACTCGGGCGTTTCTGATGGCTGACGATGCGCAAGCCGATGCACACAGGCTCATCATTGGAGCGCCACCTGCTGTCGGCGTGATGACCCACGATCGGCGAGCCTTCCTGCGCTCGACGGCGGCCGGCCTTGTCAGCGCCGTCGTGTTGCCGGAAGGCACGGTCGGCCGCCGGCGGGAAGGGCCGGGTGCCACACAGGCGACGTCGTCGGCCGCGTTGAAGCAGACAGACGTGTTCGTTTCCGGTGAGGACGGCTACCACACGTATCGCATTCCGTCCGTAATCCGTGCGCCATCCGGCGACCTGCTGGCGCTCTGCGAGGGCCGGCGCGACAGCTGGGACGACAGCGGCGACATCGACCTGTTGCTGAAGCGCTCGGTCGACGGCGGCGCGACGTGGTCAGAGCAGCGGATCATCTGGGACGATGCCGGGAACACCTGCGGCAACCCGCGCCCGATCGTCGACCAGGCCACCGGAACGATCGTGCTGTTGATGACCCACAACCTCGGCGTCGATCGGGAGGCCCAGATCATCGCGCGCGAGAGCCGGGGCACGCGCACGGTTTGGGCAGCGCGCAGCATCGACGACGGCCGCACGTGGACACCGCCGCGCGAGATCACCAGCGCGGTGAAGGTCCTGTCATGGACTTGGTACGCGACCGGGCCCGGGGTCGGCAGCCAGCTCCGGCTCGGCCCGTACCGCGGTCGCCTCGTGGTGCCGTGCGACCACATCGAGGCCGGAACCGAGCGTTACTTCTCCCACATCATCTACTCCGACGACGGCGGCAGGACCTGGGCGCTGGGCGGCAGCAGTCCCGTCGATCAGGTGAACGAGTGTCAGGTCGTAGAGCTGTCCGACGGGCGGCTGATGCTGAACATGCGCAACTACGACCCCAGGCGCACTCATCGCGCCGTCTGCTTCAGCGCTGATGGCGGCGAGTCGTGGTCGGACTTCGCCCACGATCCGACGCTGATGGAGCCGATCTGCCAGGCAAGCCTGCTCCGCTACGCTTCTGCGGACGAACCGGGTCCCGACCGCCTGCTGTTCTCCAACCCCGCCAGCAGCGCGAAGCGGGTGGCGATGACTGCGCGCTACAGCCCGGACGGCGGAGTGACGTGGCCGGCCGCGCGTCAGCTTCACGCCGGCCCGTCCGCGTACTCGTGCCTAACTGTCCTGGCGGACGGCACCATCGGATGCCTCTACGAGCGCGGCGACGAGCACCCCTACGAGCGGATCACGTTCGCGCGGTTCGCTCTCGACTGGCTGCGCGACGCGTAGGAGATTCCACGCCCTCTTGAATTACGAGCACGCTCCGCGTGGTCCGCATCCTCCCCCGATGAGACATGAGTTCGCGCAGCGAGAGTAAGAGCGAGCGTCAGCAGGCCCAGGCCCAACGGCACGAGGACCGCCGCCGTGCTGCGCTCGGGCGGCTCACCGATCGCGACGAAGAGCCCCAGGGCGAGCGCGGACGAAGGTAACCACCATCCCGGAGCATCGGCGCGTTCGTGGCGGACGTACAGCCACGTTGCAGCCAACAGGACCGACACGCCGAGCCACGCCAACCCCCCCGGTAACGACGATACTCCCGACACCGAACCAACCACCGCCATCACGGCAAGCGCCCGATTCGCTTTGCCTCCCGTGTCGCTGCCGATGGCGATAATCGCTGCCAGGAAGAAGGTCGCCATGGCGAACCATGCGGCGGGGTTCATCTCGGCTGGAAGGAGTCTCGACAGGACGGCGACAACGGCCGCCAGCGGCAATCCCGCCAACAGCACCGGACGCCGGAGCGCCACGGGAGCCGGCCCGAAGTCCCGCTTCCAGGAACCTCGCCGGGGCCCGTGCAAGCGAATCCGTCCCCAGGCGCAGGTGTGCAGGAGGATGAGCATGCCGCAGAGCTCCGCACTTTCTTCCGCCACCGCGCGCACGTTGCCGGCATCGGACCAGCGCGACCCGATACCCCAGTAGTTGGCGTGTTCGGTTACCTCGAGCAGTGGCGGAATCGTCGCGAGCACCGCGAACCCTGCGACCAGCCCCATGGTGGTCCCGCGCAGCGACTCAGTGACCCAGAGACCGCAAAGGCCGACCGCCACCAAACCGAGCAGCACCAGGGCGAACGGCAGTAGCGACCACCACGTTCCCCAGCCGATCACCCCATCCATGAACTCGTGCAACGATGCGATCTCATCCGCAGAGAGCGCGGTGACAACCAGGGCGATGCAGCTCCATCCGAGCCTCGCGCTCGGCCGAAGCTCCGCCAGCGCGGCGCCGCGCGCGCGACCATCGGCAACCGTATCTGTCGCGGCCGCGACCGCATAGAACGCCGCGAGCAGGAGCAGAACCCCCGACCACCACGCTGCGAGGTTGCCCTCTCCGAGGAGATTGAGGAATTCCCCCCATCGAGGTGGAAACAGCCTGCGGATCTCATGCTGAAAGAACGTCGTTGTCACAAGCACACCGCAGCCGACCGCAGCGACGACCGTGAGTGCGTCCGACGTTTTCCGAACGCGCGTCAAGAAGAACGCGCCGGCAAGGCCACCCTTGCGCAAAGCTGCGGGCGTGATCGATGCCCCGATGAGCAACAAAGTCATCGCCCAACAGGCCAGGCTCACACGCCACAGCGTGACCAAGCGCAGAAACCACGCGTGTCGATCAAGGTCCGCGGTCAGAGGGAACAACCGGTTCCTGTCGAACGGGCGCGGGGCGCCCCCCTCCGGAGCCCAATGCACAGCCATCCGAGGCCGATCGTCTGTGCGTCTGAGAGTCACCAGCAGGCGGTGGAATCCCTGGCCCAACTCGACCGTGCCGGAAGTGGGGGCTCCCCACGTGCCCCGATTCCGAGCCACGCGCTGGCCGTCGATCCGCACGCTGAGCTGCCCGCTGGCGGCCACGAAGATCTCGTAAACGCCGGAAGTCGGCACGTACCAAAGCCCGCTCCAGCGAATCGTGCGTCGCCCCAACCCGCGAGTGAGCTTGCTGGCGTCCCGCCTGCCAACCCCCGGTCCGTTGAGCGCAGGCAACGCGACGGTGCCCGACGCGGCGGACATATCGTCCAGGGCGGCACCAGGCAGATAGACATCGTAGCGCAGCCCGGTCTGCATCCCCAAGCGTGCGTCCAACAACCCCCAGGCGCCCGAGAGCGACAGCGCCACCAGAAGCAGGCCGAGCGTCCAGACGTGTTTCGGCTTCCAGCCACTGCTCATCTTGCCGACTGCTCCGCTACGTTGCCGGGGCTGGACGACGGTCGGTGCCCGACTCGAGACGACTTCCCAATCTGCCATCCTGCCAACCGGACCATCAGCAAGTTACAGGGATCCATCGCGGCAGGTTCATTTCCCACCGCCTGAGCTTGGGCATGCTCCCGGCGCCTCCACTAGGGCCGCCCAAACCGCCGGTCCGAGGGTCATTCTGCGGCGACGCGCACTCTCCCAAGCTGCGCGTGCCTCCTCGGCACGACCGCTGGCGTGCAGAGCGAGCACCCAGGTGCGCTGCCAATCGAGGCCGTCGGCGCTCTCGCTGCGGACGCTCTCCAACTGGTCGAGGGCAGCGGCCGAGTCACCCGAAGCGAGCAGCGCCCTGGCCAGCCCGACGTGGGCGCCGAGATCCTCCGGATCGATCTGCAGCGCGGCGCGGTATTCGCGCTCTGCAGCGAGCGCGTCGCCCGCCAGGCGCAGATACTCGTCGCCCAGCTCCCGGTGCTCTCGACCGTCCGAGAGACGCTTGAAGACGCGAAGATGCTCGACCCCCTCCGGGTCGCCGCGCCGACGCAGGACCGTACCCAGGTCGAAGTGTCCCTGGACGTTGCGTGGCGCCATCCGCAACAACGTCCGTGCCGCTCCCTCGTTCGTCGAGCATGCGCAGCAATCGATCGTTGCTCGACGCCGCCGACAGCAGGTAGTGAAACTCGTGGTTTACAGCAATGCCAGCGCCGATGTCTTGCTCCGCGAACGCGGCGCGGTAGCTCCCGTTCACCTCTCGAAGCTCTTCGAGGGCGGCGTCGTCGAGCGCCGGGAACGATTCCTGTGCCGCCAGCTCCTCCAGCGCGCAGATGATCGGGTAAAACTCCACCAGATCGGCAGCAGATTCCTCGGGCACGCGGAAGCCGCGATGCGGGATGCGCTCGAGGAACCCCTCGGACGCAAGGCGGCCCAGCGCCTCTCGCACCGGCGTGCGACTGACCTGCAGCCGCTCGCTCACGTCTTGCTCCCTAATGAACTCACCAGGCGTCAGATTCGCGGCTAGGACGCGATCTCGGAGGATTTGATAGACCTGATCGGTCAGCGTCGCAGTTCGCAGCAGCGGCCAGGTCTCATTCACTAGCTGCTCATAGTGTGTGTGAAATATTGTATGCAGTATTCGATCCGCTCAAATTAGTGACGAAATCCGCATAAGTAAAGGGGCGGCGGCGCGCGCCGGCGATCGAGAGTCGGCTCGCACCCACCAGACGCGATTCCAGGAGCTATCGCGGGCTCGGGATGATGGCGAAGAGCTGCAGCGGCGCATCGGGCTGCTCCGGGAAGCCACCGCGGAAGCCACCACGGCCGCAGCGGCGGAGGAGGTCGGGATCATTGCCGAGGAACTGGCACAACTGGCACCCGACGACGCGGATATTCTCCTGGTACAGGCTCGAGTGGCGCTGTCGATGGACGACCTCGGGGCTGGGCTGGATAGGACTGCTCGTGCGATCGAGATCTACCCCTCCCACTGGGAGGCTCAATACCTGCGCGGTTTGCTGCTGCACCGCAGCGGCCGGCCCGACGAGGCAGTAGGGTTCCTGGAGCGCGCCGTCGAGCTCCACTCGATGTACGGCCCCGCCTACGCTGCGCTGGGCAACGCGTTGATGACGCTCCAGAGACCGACGCCAGCACTAGACGCGTACCGGTCGGCGGTGATCCTCGAGCCCGCCAACGCGGCTCACTATCTGAACCTCGCAACGGCGTACGGAGCGCTCGGTCAGGCAGAGCTTGAAGCCCGTGCCCTCGCCACCCATCGCCGATTGCGCGTCGAGCAATAGGGTCCGACGGTGATCTTGCGCCGGCGGCCGGTGTAACCGATGCTTGTGCCGTGGGTGGTCACAATCGATGCCGGCGCGCGAGTCGATGAGGCGTAGCTCAACGCCGACCAGGAAGTCGCGTTCACGCCGAAGCCGCGAGGGGCCGCAATGGACGCCGTGTTCAAGGACGCTTGGCCCAGGCTTGCAACCACGACCCTCACCGACCAGGTTTATACGGTCTTGCGCGACCGAATCCTCGCCGGCCAGGTCGCTCCGGGCGAGTTCATCCGGGAGCAAGAAGTCAGCGACGCCGCCGGCGTGAGTCGAACGCCGGTAAGAGAGGCCTTGGGGCGACTCGCATCGGAGGGATTCCTCGAACGCATCGCGCACCGCGGCTTTCGCGTTCCCGAGGAATCGATCACCGATCTGCTGGAGTTGTATCCGATCCTCGGTACGCTCGAGGCCCTCGCTGGTCGCGAATCCTTCCCCCGTCTCGACGAGGCGGACATCGTCGAGCTGCACGAGATCAACCGCCACTACGCCGCCGCCGCGGAGCGTGAGGACCATCGTGCCGGCATCGATTTGAACGATCGGTTCCACCAAATGCTGTCGCGCCGTGCCGAGAACGGCCGCCTCGAATCGATGCTCGACGATCTACGCGCGACGGTGCGCCGACTCGAGACGTGGACGTTCACCAGCCATCGTCGCGACTGGACCCAATCGATCTCCGACCACAACGAGATCCTCGTGGCCATCGAGGCGGGTGATTTCGACACCGCTGTCGAGACCGTCTGGAGCAATCGCCTCATGACCTACCGGAAGTTCCGTAGCGTCATGGCGGCAACACCGGAATAACCCGGCCCACGGATCACGAACGTCCGGTCTGCTACGGCGTGATGTGGTGCCCGATCGAGTCGAGCCATGCCGCCGCACGACCGTACAGCCGCGCGTAGTAGTCGGCAGAGCTACGGGCGGTGAGCGGCTCCCAGTCGTCAGCGTCGGCAGGATTCCCTTCGAGGATCTCGCCATTCGGCCGAATCGTGTGACCGATGCTCCACATGAAACCGATCACCGGTTGCTCGGATCCCGGGAAGCGCAGCTCCTCCATCCACTCCCAGGTGTTGGAGTAGCCGCCGGCCGGCATGCCGATAATCCGACCGAGCTGGTTGTCGGCCACGATGGCGTTGAACTGATCCACGTGTGAGCCGCCGTGGGGACCGCTGATGATCACCAGCGGGCCAGTCAGATGCCGGAGCGTGGGCTCGAGTATCCCGTTGGACTCCTTCGGCGCGTGCGCCAGCTTGAACGGCACAGGCGCGGTGACCGTATCGCCCCGCGCTCGTGCGGCCGCAACGTCGTCCTCCAGCCAATCGAGCAACCAGGTGCTCTCGACAGCGGTAGCGGCGGCATCACTTTCGAGGGCTAGCTCGGCGGAGAGATCCGCCCGCTTGCCGGCGATGAATGGCTCGATCACGTCGGACAACCGCAGGGTGCCGAAGGTCGTCTTGAAGGCCTGCGGCTGCAGCCGTTGCAGAGCATAGGCTCCAAGGGATCCGCCGCGGCTTCGCGTGACGTCGACGATGAGCGCGTGGTCGAGCCAGCTCTCGCGCTCGGCTCGGGCAACCAGCGCGTCGACGTCCTCCACCAGCGTGGGCCCGAAACCCGACCAGAGCAGGATCGCGATCCGGCGCCCGTCGTCGGGCCACAGCAGATCGTAGGTCGGCGTGCTGCCGACCAATGTGAACCCCGCATACCGAGGCTCGGAGAGGTCGCGCCACTGTAGCTCGGCGGGATCGTGATACCCCAGGGCGACGGAATAGAAGTCGCCCTCGCTGTCCTGGAGCATCAGCAGCAACGTCTCTTCGAGCAGGCTGGGGTGGACGACACCGGTGCGCTGCGAGACTAGCTCAGCGATCTTCCAGCGGAGCCCGGCGGCGGTGGAATGACGCACATACGGCGACACGAGCTCGACGTATTCCGAGATATGGAGTCCGTTGATCTGCACGAGGCGATCGCCGGGCGTGACCCGACGCGCCGCCTCGTGGCTATCGGCCACGTCACCGATGAAGTAGTCGTCTGACTGATCGCCATAATCCGGAAACACGCGTACCGGAGCCTGACGCGGCGCCGTCGTTGCCGACATGCCGAGCGTCGCCAGCCCATCGGTCAACTCCGGCGAAACGCCCCCAGGCACCAGCATCACCGACAGATGCCGATCACGTCGCGCAGCGCTCAGCCGCGCGAGAGCGTAGAAAAGCTCGCTCTCGGTCTCCGCTTCGACCAACGCATCGCGCTCTCCCCGCATGACGCGGACGGGATCGAAGCGCAAGGCTGAGTTCTTGATCGGTGAGAACGCCTCCCGGTCTCGGGTCTTGGCGATGATGGCGCTGAAGAGCGCCGCGCGCTGCCCCGGAGTGCCCACCGCGGAAGTCGAGGTGCTGCAGGCGGTGGTCGCAAGCGCGCACGCAACCGCAGCGACTAGGCAGATCCTGGCGACGGGCGGGGCGATCACATCGGCATCCTACTGTCGGGCGCAGCCCGGCGTCGACATGCCTTACCCTCAGTGCCTCGATGGTTCTCGTGCGATGCAGTCTGGTGCGATGAAGCAGGGACCGCTGAAAACTGTCGGGCGGCGGTAGCCGGACCTACGACAGGCTGGAGAAACGACATGGTGGATGAGGCGCATCTGGAACAGACTCCTGGCGGCAAGGTCGCCAGCAGCAATGGCTGGTTCGTGTTGCACACCTCCGAGGCCCCCTGGCTGCGGAGTGAGCGCTTCGGTGCCGTGTGCCGCTTCGAAGGAGAGCCCCGGTTCCCGCACGTGGGCATGAACCTGCGAGTTCTGGAGCCCGGGAAGCCCGCTTGCCTCTACCACCGCCAGAACGCCCAGGAGAACTTCTTCGTCATCTCCGGTGAATGCACGCTGGTGGTCGAGGAACAGGAGCGAACGCTGCGCGCGGGCCACTTCGTTCATTGTCCCGCCGAGACGAACCACGTGTTCGTCGGCGCCGGCGACGAGCCCTGCGTCATGCTGATGATCGGCCACCGCCCCGAGCAGGACGCGCTCTGCTACCCGGTGAGCACCGCTGCGGCCAAGTACGCTGGGTCGGTGGTGAAGGAGACCACCAGCCCGGCGGAGGCGTACGGTGCTCCGGACATGGAGTCCATCGCCCCCCTCTGGCCGCCCGACGGCCAGGAGTGACACCAGCCGGCTCGATGTCAGCGACGCCCGTCATCGCCATCATCGGCTCCGGATCGCCCGACCACCGCAGCGCTCACCTGGCCGCCGAGCTCGGTGCGTTGGTGGCACGTTCGCACCGACACCTGCTAACCGGCGGCGGCGAAGGCGTCATGCTCGACGCGGCCCGGGGCTTCACCGAGGTGTCGCCTCGCACCGGCATCTCGATCGGCATCATCCCGCGGGCCGCCTCCAACGATGGCCCCAAGTCCGGTTATCCCAATCGGTACATCGAGGTGCCGGTATTCACCCACCTCGCCGGCGGGGATCCGACGTCGCGCGACAGCCGCAACCCGATTAACGTGCTTACTCCATGCTGCGTGCTGGCACTGCCGGGCGATGCCGGCACACGGGCGGAGGCGCGGCTGGCTAAGCGCTACGGCACGCCGATAGCCGCGGTGATCGACGTCGCTCACTCGCCGACATCGTTCGAAACATCGCTGGCGGCCATGCGTGTGCCCTGTCTACGGGTCGTGGCGTCGACCGGCGAGGGCAGCGGCTACGATCTCGCGCCCGTCGAGGAGTTCATCGCTGCCTCGCCGACAATACCGGCAGGCGCCAAACGCGGAGGTGCCCTTTGCTGAGCGCGGGCCAGCGGCACAGGCGCCAAGACGACGTATGAGCACGCGCGTCGTCGGTTTCGATCTGGCTCGCGCGCTTGCCGTGTTCGGCATGGTCCTGGTGAACTTCAAGGTCGTCATGGCAGCGCCGGACGCCGGCCCGTTGTGGCTGGCGCGCGCCCTGGCGCTGCTGGAAGGCCGCGCCGCGGCGACGTTCGTGGTGCTGGCAGGCATCGGCATCGCCATGCTGTCGCGCACGGCCAGAGAAACCGGCGACGCCGCGCTGCTGGCACGAGCGCAGACGACGCTGCTGAAACGTGCCCTGTTCCTGTTCATCGTCGGTCTGCTGTTCGCGCCGGTGTGGCCGGGCCGACATCCTCCACTTCTACGGCATATACATCGCCGTTGCAGCCTTCCTTCTGACGGCGTCCAACCGCCGGCTGTGGTTCTTGGCCGGCAGCGCGGTGACAGGCTTCGTGGCACTGGCCTCGGTCTTCGACTATGACCGCGGATGGAACTGGGAGACGCTCGAATACGTCGACTTCTGGACCCCGGCCGGCATGGTCCGGCACCTTCTCTTCAACGGGTTCCACCCGGTGATACCGTGGCTCGCCTTCCTGATCGTCGGCCTGATCGTCGGCCGCCTGGACCTGCGCGACAGGGCGATCCGGAACCGTGTCCTGGCGGCCGGTGCGCTGGCAACGGTGGTGGCCGAGAGCGGCAGCAAGGTGCTGATTCGTACGTTGTCGCAGGGGTCCGCCGAGGCTGAGCTCGAAGAGATCGCGGCCTTGTTCGGAACCGGCGTGATACCTCCGATGCCCCTCTACATGGTGGCCGGTGCCGGAACCGCTTGCGCTGTGATCGCCGTGGCGGTGGGCGTTGGGCAGCGCTTCCCGAACGCGGTATGGCTCCGTCCGCTCGTATCCACCGGCCAGCTGGCATTGACGCTCTACGTCGCCCATGTCGTGCTCGGCATGGGCGCCATCGCCAGCTTCGGGCGACTCGACGGCCGTACGCTGCCATTCGTCGTGACCACCACGGCGGTATTCTGCGCGCTTGGCGTGGTCTTCGCGCATCTGTGGCGCCACCGGTTCCCTCGGGGACCGCTCGAGACGATCATGCGCGCGGTCACCTGAAACGAATCGGCCCCGTGGACTTCTTCGTCCGGAAGACCGACTTCAGTCACCCTAGTGTTCCGAAGATCGTGCGGCGAGGATCCGTTTGCTTGTGGGTGTATCATCCGCCCGTTGATCGGCTGCGAGTCTTGGTAACGAGCACCTCGGAGAAGCAGATGCGGATGATCGATCCCACCAGTACGACGCGGACCAGACGAGCGCTGTGCGGCGTAATTGCGGCCACGTTTTGCCTGATGTCGGTCCCCGCAGCGGGGCAGAACGGCGCTGGTGCCACCGGTACCGAGAACGGCGAATGGCGCCACTGGGGCGGTGATACCTACAGCACCCGCTACTCGCCCCTGGACCAGATCAACGCCGACAACTTCGAGGAGCTCGAAGTTGCCTGGGTCTGGCGCGGCGACAACTTCGGCCCTTCGGTCGACAACATCATGCGCTCCACCCCGACCTACGTGAACGGCGTGCTGTACACCGTCGCCGGCCAGCGGCGTACAGTCGTCGCCCTCGACCCGGCCACCGGTGAGACGCTGTGGACCTACCGCGAGCCTCACACGAAGCGATGGGCCGACTCGATGCGCAAGAACTACGGCAAGGGTGTCGGCTACGCCAATATCGACCGCCGGGGGATCATCTACATGATCTCGCCGGGCTTCTTCCTGCACGCCCTGGACGCGGTCACCGGCCAGCCGATCGAGCAGTTCGGCAACGAGGGTACGGTCGACCTGCTGGCCGACTTCGGCTACGAGTACGACGCCTACGAGGGACTCCCCAAGGAGGTCGGCTACATCACCAACTCGTCACCGCCGATGGTGGTCAACGATGTGGTGGTGGTGGGCAACTCCCACGAGCAGGGCTACCTGCAGACCCGGCGGGAGAACGTGCCCGGGCACGTGCTGGCGTACGACGCGCGCTCCGGCGAGCATCTGTGGAAGTTCAACGTCATTCCGCAGCCGGGCGAGTTCGGTCACGACACGTGGGAACACGACGCCTGGTCGTACACCGGCAACGTCTCGGCGTGGGCACCGATGGCCGCCGACCCGGAGCTCGGGCTGGTGTACTTCGCCACCGATCCGCCGACCAACGACTACTGGGGCGGCTTCTCTCCCGGCGACAACCTCTTTGCCACCACCATCATCGCGGTCGACATCCGCACCGGCGAGCGCCGCTGGCACTTCCAGACGGTGCACCACGACATCTGGAACTACGACAACCCCACCGCGCCGAACCTGGTGGACATAACGGTCGACGGCAAGAAGATCCCGGCGCTGGTGCAGACCACCAAGCAGAGCTTTGCCTACGTGCTCAACCGTGAGACCGGCGAGCCGGTGTGGCCGATCGAGGAACGTCCGGTGCCGGCGTCCAAGATCCCTGGTGAGCAGACGTCGCCGACGCAGCCGTTCCCGACCCGGCCGGCGCCCTACGAGATGCAGGGCCTGACCCTCGACGACCTGATCGACTTCACGCCCGAGCTGCGGCAGGCCGCCGTGGAGATGATCAGCGAATTCGAGATCGGACCGCTCTTCACGCCGCCGCTGCATCGCGACAACGACCTCGGCCTCAAGGGGTCGATCCACTGTCCGGGAGGGAACGGCGGCACTAACATCCCCGGCGGAACGGCGATCGATCCGGAGACCCAGATCATGTACGTCGCCTCGACGAAGACCTGCTCCGGGCCGACGATGATCCCCGGTGCCGAGGCGGACTCGCACGACCCCAACCCGATCGGCAAGACCGTCATGGCCTGGGCCAGCGGGCCGGGCTTCGGCCCCGGCAACGTGAACGGGCTCCCGTACCTGAAACCGCCGTACGGTCGTATCACCGCCATCGATATGAACACCGGCGAGCACCTGTGGTGGATCCCGAACGGCGACACACCCAACTCCGTCACCCACCACCCGGCACTGCAGGGCCTCGACATCCCCAACACCGGCAAGCCCTCGCACGCCACCAAGGTGGTCACCAAAACGCTGTTGATCTACGCCGAGGGTCGTCGCGGTGAGGCGCTGATGCACGCGGTCGACAAGCGCACCGGCGAGCGGCTGGGCACCGTGGACATCCCGGCGCAAAGCAACAGCGCGCCGATGACCTACATGCACCAGGGCAAGCAGTACATCGTGCTGCCCATCGGCGGGTCGACGCATTCCGGTTCGCTGGCCGCGATGGCGCTACCCAACTAGCGCAGCGCTCGCTCTCAACTTCGGCGCTGGCCGGGAGGAGCTCCACGCGGGGCCGTCTCAACCTAGCAGGTGGCTAGTTTCTCTTGATTCGCACCGACTGATATCGTTGATATCAGCAGGGGAGATTCCAAAGCACAATGGCCCAACTGATCGTGAGAAAGCTGCCCAGCCTGATTGTTCGAGCATTGAAGCTCCGCGCCGCCGCTTACGGACGCTCCGCTGAAGCCGAGCACCGTGAAATCCTCCGGTCGGTGCTCACGCCATCAAACCCGGGCCAATCGTTGAAAGCAGCCTTGCTGCGCATGCCGGACGTAGGCACGGACGAGGATTTCAGCCGGCCCACCGACTACGGTCGAGTGCCTCCGCTATGACGAACCTGTTGCGACAACCCCTGCAGTGACCTATCTGCTCGATACGAACGTCATCTCCGAGCTGCGGAAGGGTGAGCGCTGCGACTCCGGAGTGCGCACCTGGCTGGCGGGTGTCGCCGCCGACCATCTCCACATCAGCGTGCTGACGATCGGGGAGCTGCGCCGCGGTGTGGAGATGCTCGGACGACGAGACCCGCAGGCCGCCAGATCCTTGAATCGTTGGCTTTGCGACCTGACCGAGTCACACGCGGACCGGCTTCTCGGCATCGGCGTCCGGGTTGCGGACGAATGGGGGCGCCTGAACGTACCTGATCCGTTGCCGGTGATTGACGGACTGCTGGCCGCCACGGCCAGTGTGCATCAGCTGACCCTGGTAACCCGGAACACCAAGGACATCGAGCGTACGGGAGTGGCCTGCTTCAACCCGTTCGAACGCTCCGGCGAGCGTTCGACGGAGACGTAGCCAACCGGCCGGACTGCGGCTCGTCAGTACGCCACGGCAGCGCTGTTGTTGCGGTTGTGCGATGCGGCTCGCAGCTCACCGGTGACCAGGTCGCGGCTGATCGCCACCCAGATCCCCTCGCCGCCGAATCGCACGCCTTCGGGGTCGATCTCCTGATACGCGTAGCCGGTCGCCTCGAGGACCTCCGGCGGGAATCCGCCCTCGATCACCCGGAACGTCTGCTGATAGGTCACCGGGTCGGTGAGCGCCAGAAAGAAGTCCGGAGCGTTGATCGCCTCGTCGACCGTCATGCCGTACTCGATGATGCCCATGAGCCCTTGGAATGTGCGCTGATGGAGTCCCGAGCCCATCGACGCGAACCCGAGAACCGCCTCGCCACCCTTCATGAGGACGCCGGTTTCGGTCGGCGACTCCAGCCGTCCACCGGGCTCGGTCTGCGAGATCTGCGTCTGCTGAAACGAGGCCGGATCACCGATCGTTACTCCGTCGACGACAATCGCCGTCTTGCCCCACAGCACACAGTTGATGCTCTGCGTCAGGGCTGCGATGTTGCCCTCGCTGTCGATCACCACCACGTCGTCGGAGTGCCGCGGCGGCTGCGGCTTCCACTGCGTCAGCTTCGCCCCCGCCTCAAGGCGCGCCCACATCTCGGCGGCGTACTCGCGCGTCACCCGCGACTCGAGACTCAGATCCAGGCCGGGGTAGACCTGCGCCAGGACCTCGCCCGGGATGAAGCTCATGAAGGCGATCTGCGTGACGTCGAGCGCCTTGCGCAACGCGTCGCCGGAACGTGACCAGTGGCCATCGCTGACCATGCCGGACGCCATCGCCAAGTTGTACGCCTCGACGGTGGCCACGCCAC
Source organism: Acidobacteriota bacterium (assembly GCA_965248695.1). Lineage (GTDB taxonomy): Bacteria > Acidobacteriota > UBA890 > UBA890 > WLXD01 > DASCOT01. Next base: position 880,806 of record CBDFKD010000002.1, read on the forward strand.
CTGTGTTGGGCGGCGGGTTCGTGTGCAGCTCGTACTCGCCCAGGGTCGCCACCAGCGGCTCGTCCCAGAGGACCTCGTAGCCGGCCAGATCCTCGAGTGTCATCTTGCCGCCGTCGGCCTGGATTGCCGCCACGACGCGTTCCGCCCATGGCCCGTCGTACATGTAGTCAGTGCCCTGGGTTGCCACCGCGCGCAACGTCGCGCCCAGGGCGGGCTGCTTGAACACGTCGCCCTCGGCATAGGCCGTGCCGTCAAGCTTGATCAGCGTGGCGCGCGTCTCCGGCAGGCGCGCCAGGTCGTCGTGGCGCGCCGCGAAGTAACCGGCCGTCTTGGCGGAGACCGGCATCCCCTGCTCGGCAATATGGATGGCAGGCGCGAAGATCTCTTCGAACGGAAGCGCTCCGAAGCGCTCGTGCGCCGCTCCGACCCCCTTCATGAACCCGCCGACGAGCGCCGTGCGGCCGCTCGCCGCGGTCCCGTAGATGCCCTCCGCCGACGACAGGTCGATGCCGCCGGGGATTCCCATCGGATCGTCCTCGCCGCGCACCGTGTTCCACTCGGCGTTCATCGTGTGCACCTGCCCCGTCGCCGCCTCGTAGTACACCAGCGACAGGATGCCGAAATAGCTGATCGGAGCTCCGGCGGTCAGCGCGACCTGCGCCATTGCGGCGGTCATCGCCGCGTCGATGGCGTTGCCACCCTGCTGCAACGCTTCGAGCCCGGCACGGGCCGCCAGGCCGTTGTAGGCCACCGTCACGGCACCGTTCATGCCGGTGGCGACACCGGCCGCGGAGTGATCGACCAGCTGCGCTGACATGAAGCGGTCGTAGTCTTGTTGCCACGCACTCGGCGAAAGGTCGACGACCGGCTCGGCCGGAGCACAGGCGGCACCACTGAGCAGCAGTCCGATCGCCAGCGCCAACAACGAACGCCGTATGGGCGGTCGTCGTATCGGGATCGGAGTGCGCACGCTGGTCATCGTCCCGCGCCCTTGACCACCTTGCCGGATCTCATGACGAAGGCTACGGCGGTCTCCAGCAACGTCACGTCCTCCAACGGATTGCCATCGATGGCCACGATATCGGCGAGCTTGCCGGCCTCGACGGTGCCGATCTCGTCGTCGAGATCCAGCAACTCGGCGGCGTAGATCGTGCCGCCCTTGATCGCCGTCATCGGCGACAACCCTACTCGCACCATCTGAGCGAACTCGCGCGCCGCCTGCTCGACCGGGAAGATGGTGTCCGATCCCATCACCACACGAACACCGGCATCGATGGCGGCACGAATGCGCTCATCCCGGACTTCCATCAACTCGGCACCCTTGGCCACCGAGTCGGGTGGGTAACCGATCGAGGGCCCGACCTCGACGACGTAATTGAGCACGTAGATTGTCGGCACGAGCACCGTGCCGCGCTCGAGCATCAGGTCGATGCCTTCCTGATCGATGAGGATGCCGTGCTCGACCGAATCAACGCCGGCGCGCACGGCCTGCTTGATGCCCTCGGTGCCGATGGCGTGCACGGTGATCTTCTTGAAGTGACGGTGCGTCTCGTCGACCGCCGCCTCGAGCTCGGCGTCGGAAAAGGCCGTGGCCTGGGGGTTGTCGCCATGCGACATGACCCCTCCGGTGGCGGTCAGCTTGATCCAATCGGCGCCGAACTTGATCTCGTTGCGAATCGCCAGCCGCATGGCGTCCGCACCATCGACTACCAGACCCGGAATCTCGAGGTCGAGATCCGGCGGCACGTCGTTGACGTCGCAGTGTCCGCCGGTCGGCGAGATGCAGTGCGGCGCCTGCAGGATCCGCGGCCCATCGAACATGCCGGCGTTGATCGCGTCGCGTACGTCCGACAGCGAGTAGTAGAGATCGAACTCGCCGGTGCTGCGCACGGTGGTAAACCCGTGCTCGAGCATCGTCTGGGCGTTGCGCAGGGCGATCAGCCCTTTGGCGGCGCTGGACTGGCCGCTCGCGCTCACGCCGGCGAAGCCACTAGCGTCGATCGTCAGGTGCACGTGCAGATCGATCATCCCGGGCATGCACGTGGCCTCACTGAGGTCCACGACGTCGGCGTCGACCGGCGCCTGGGCGCGCCAGTCATCGATCGAGACGATCCGACCATCCCGCACGACGATCTGTCGATTGCGCATTGCCGCATCGGCGCGGCCGTCGATCAGTCGTCCGCATCGCAGGATCGTCGTCGCCTCAGCCTGTGACGAGCTCGCGGCCTGCGGCGGGCTACCGAGCGGCAGCGCCAACGTGATGACGGCGATACAGATGGCCATCGCCATGGTCCGAGATCGGTTCAGCATGAGGACGTTCCCTCCGTTGCGTTCGTCATCGTCGGCCTTCGAGTCGCCGCCGTGGGTGCAACTGCGAGCACCGCTACACGGCTTCGGCCATGGCGCACCGACGCGGATCGCCGCACGCCGAACGTCTGCCGGTGTCGGGATCTATCCAGATTCCCTCGAACGAGCCCATGCCCCAGTTCCATCGATTCACCGGGCGCACCGGCAGTCCGCGCGCCATTACCGCGTCGCGAACATTCTTGTCGAGATCAACCTCTACGGCCGGATAGCTGCCGGCGGCGCCATACGCGTTGCCGAAGCGCGGACGGTTCACCGATTCATGGATCGGGATGCCGAAATCGATCAGGTTGGTGGTGTTCTGCACGATGTTCTGCAGCAGGCTGACGCTCGGGGAGCCGGACGCCAGTACCGGCCTGCCGTTCTTGAGCACCATGTTGGGCGCCACATACACCGAAGCACGCTGACCGGGCTGCGGCATGATGCGGAAGAAATGGGCCCCGGAGGCGACGATCGTCACGCCGGCGGCGAACAGCCCGTTGCTCCATGGCAGCGACATGCAGGAGTGCAGGATGGTGGCCACATTGCCGGCGGCGTCGACCGCGGTCACGTGACAGCTCCCCGGAGGCGGCATCGACGGCGACTCCATGGGCTTGCCCATCTGCAACAAATCGAAACGCATCTTGGCGTACTGCTTGGACGTAATGAGGTCGAGGGGTAGCGGATGGCTAGCCGGGTCGGGCTGCTTGTGACCGTCCTCGAAGACCTGGTCGCAGATGCGCGCCATCTGCCAGAGTGTCTCGGCGGACTCGGTCGCCGGCCCCAGTTTCTGCAGATCGAGCAACTCGACCATCTGCAGGATCTCGATGATGTGGGTGCCGCCGTTGTCCGGCGGCGGTGAGGCCACCAGGTCGTAGCCGCGGTAGCTGCCGGTTGCCGGCTCGTCAAAGCGCACGTCATAGAGCTCGAAATCCTCCGGCGTGATGACACCACCGGCAGCCTGCACCACGTCACAGTACTGGCGCGCGAAATCGCCGCGATAGAAGTACTCGTTGCCTTCCTCTACCAGGCGCTCGAGGGTATCGGCGGCGCGCTTCTGATAGAGCATCTCCCCGGGGTTCGCGAGCCCGCCGTCCGGGAAGAAGATCTCTCGTCCCTGATCAGTCAGGCCAAGCGTGGCGCTCTGGGTGAACATCTCACCCCACAGAAACGGGTGGATCTCGAAGCCATCGCGGGCATAGGCGATGGCCGCAGCGCAGAGGTCCTTGGGCGACTTGCTGCCGTGGCGCTCGCGCGACGCCTCATATCCGGCCCAGAATCCCGGCACGGCCGCACCCAGGCCGGTACCGAGGGCGGCGGCACTCCAGCCCTCGAGAGGGGCGACCGGGGCGTTCATGCCGCCGTTGACGTAATGAGTCGTGCCGGTGCCGGCGTCGTAATAAAGCATGCTCAGCACGCCCGTGATGCCGGTCATATGAGGCTCGACGACGCACTGAGTCACCGAGGCGCACAAGGCGGCGTCGGCGGCGTTGCCGCCGGAGCGGAGGATGTCGGCACCGGCGCGCGTCGCCAGTGGCTGGGCGCAAATCACCATGCCGCCGTCGCCCTCGGGCCGGCTCCTTGGCCCCGAAGACTGCCTTGCTGATCAAGCGGCGACGCTCCTCCGGATCGACAGATCCGGGCGTACCGCCGGCGGCCGGCGGCGAGGTGCGGAGACCGATCGGGGCGGCGGCGGCGGGCCCTGCCAATCCGGCCGCAATCGCTCCGCTGCCGGCCAGCTTCAGGAAGTCGCGTCGGTGAGAGCTCATCGTTTCCTCCCAAGCAGGGTATCCGGCGGTATTCTTGCTAGGCTCGGCGAGCTTACACCTGCAGCAAGCCGTGGTGAGGTGTGGTGTGGCTGGCGTCAGGGCTGGAGCTGCTCCACCTCACCGGCGACTCGCCCACCAGCTCGACAATCGAATTCACCTGATGCTTGCCCAGGGCCTGGCGGCAAGCGTCTATAGTCATCGGCATGTCTACGTGGTGGCTAGTGGCGAGCCTCCTGTTGATGGCGGGTGGAGTCTGCCTGGCGACCCTGACGGCCAGCATGTACAGGTTGGCGCCGAACCGGCTCGGACGGGCGTTCCTGGCGCTGGGCCTCGCAAGCGCAGTTTGGAGCGTCGGCTACGCGTTCGAGCTGCTGAGCCCGGATCTCGGCAGCAAGGTCTTCTTCGCGCAAGTCCAGTACCTAGGCATTCTGACCGCGTCGGTGGCGTGGTTCTGTGTCGCGGTTGCGTTTACCGGCCGGGCCCGCTGGCTGTCGTTCAGCCTGGTGAGCAAGCTGAGCATCCCGCCGATCATCGTGCTCATGCTGGTCTGGACGAACGATTGGCACGGCCTCGTGTGGGCGCAGCTGCGCATCGTCTCCGTCTACGCACACCCGATTCTCGAGATCCGACATGGACCGGCGTTCTGGGCCAACGTCGCCTATTCCTATGCGCTTCTGTTCGCCGCCAGCGCGCTGCTTGCCGGCGCGATGTTCTCTGCACAGCGACTGTTCACGCTGCAGCAAGGGTTGCTGCTGGCCGCAGCGCTATGGCCCTGGATCGGCAACTCGCTGTATCTGATGCGCATCGAGGGTCTGCGCGGTATCGACCCGACACCGTTCGCCTTCGGCCTCAGTGCGGTCACCATCGCCTACGCGATGCAGCACGGACGACTGCTCCGGATCGTCCCGGTATCGCGTCACAGGATCTTCGAGTCCATCGACGCGGCGGCGTTCGTGCTCGACGTGGACGGGACGGTCGTCGACGTGAATCCGGCGGCGCAGCAGCTGCTCGGAGTGCGGCACGAAGCGGCCTTGGGCGAGCACATCGGTACCTGGTTGGGCGATATTCGAGAGGTGCTCGAGGAGCTGGCGTCGGTGCGCAGCGCCCGACCCATGACCCTGATCGACGCCGAGGGACGCACGCGGCACTTCGAGCTGGCGCTCTATCCGATCCGCAACTCCAACAACGTCATCACGACGCGCCTGCTCATCCTGGATGACGTGACGCGACGCCTCGAGACGGCCGAGGCCTCGGAGCACCTCCGGCAGGAGTCGCCGCCCGTCTAGCAGCAATCCGTTCGATACGCGTAGCGTAGCGATGGCCCGTAGCCGGGAACCTAGTCGATCGCGAAGCAGTAGAAGAGGCCGTCGCCCCCGGTGCCCTGCAGGTTCTCCTGGCTGCAACCGCGCGACCCGTGGGCCGAGTTCCACGACGTCGGGTCGGCGCCGCCACCGATGCGATCGAAGTGCCCCACCAGCGCGCTGCCATCTCCGCCGCTCGTCCAGTTGCTGCACGTATGGTCCTCACCGTCGGTCAACAACGTACCGTCCGCCTGCACGCCGGTGAGGATGTCGTGACGGTTGGGGCTGTCGCCGCGTCCCTTAACCATGTCGCCGTTCTCGGTCAGAACGGTCTGCTTGGTCATGTTGTTGTCGTCGGCGGCGTGCAGATTGTCGACATCGGTGGCAACGACAACACCGCCGACGTTCCGCCAGGGGCCGGCACCGATGCGGTCACGAGCGTTGACCGCCGGCTGCCCATCGGCGGCGGTGGCACCGAGATAGGCGCGCCACGTCCGATCACCCGCCCCAACTGCCCGGGCCAGCATCTGACAGCGTGCGTCAGCGCCTGCCAGTCCTCCGAGATCGGCACCGCTACCGCTTCCGGAGCTGGTGATGAAGAAGCTCGTTCCGCTCACCTGGGCGCTCGGCGCCACCGGTGCCACAAGCGCCAGAAACCCAACCAACCCCAGCATCACGGTCTTTCGCATATCGACGTCTCCTCGGGTAGAGCGCAACGGTGGCCGTATTCTACGACCTGTCGGCGTTGGATTTGATCGCTGCGAAGACATACGAGGACAGGCCGTCGGCGTGCTTGTCGAAGGACTCCGCGAACCGGTGGTCGGTGACGTACATCTCGGCGAGCGCGGCGTGCATCTGTAGGCTGCAGGCGTAGAACCAGCGGTCGATATGTTGCCGGTGCTGCTCCGCAGCCGCCATCGCCGCCTCAGAGTCCGGCGCATCGCCTGCCGCCTGCCGAGCCGCGAGCTCCTCGACGATCGCCTTGCTCTCGGCTTTGATCGCCTTCCAGTCGTCTGGCCCATAGCCTCGTGTGCGGCGCTGCGCCTCTTCCCACGACGGTGTGCCTCCCCATCGTTCCTCGGCTTCGGCCTCGAGTTGCTCCTGCTTGAAACCCTCGAACAGTTCCTCGGCGGTCATTGGAGCGTCTCCTTCTCGGGTGCTCAACATTCGATCGATGGTTGCTACCAGCGCCGCGGTTTCCGTCAGACGCCGGGCAAGGCGGGCTCGGTGCTGGCGCAGAGCGACGCGCGAGTCGAAGCCGGGAGCATCGAGCGCATACCGGATGTCTTCGAGCGCCATACCGAGCTCGCGATGAAACCGGATCTGCTGGAGACGTTCGATATCGGCAGCGGTGTACAGCCGATACCCGGCACGATTGCGTCCCGATGGGGTCAGCAGGCCAATCTCGTCGTAGTGGTGGAGCGTTCGCACCGTCACCTTGCCGATCCGCGCTACCGCTCCCACCTTGTATGTGCGCTCAGACATCTCCGCCTCCAGAACCATCCTCGCGCCTCACGCGGCGTGAGGGTCAAGCCCCGTCGTGAGGATTATCGCCGTATCCGGTCGCGACGGCCTTGCCGGGACTGCAACCTGGCACGATCAGGTCTCGCCGGGACGGCAGCCTCGAACGAGTAGACTGAGCCAATGCCTAACGCGCGCATCATCCTGACCACGGACCTGCAGCGCTGCACCGATGGCTGAGGTTGTCGAGCGCTGGGATGTCGCCCCCGGTTTGAGTATCTCCCGCGTGCTCACCGGGCTGTGGCAGATCGCGGACATGGAGCGGGACGGTGGCGCTGTCGATCCCGATGAGGCCATTCGAGCGATGGAGCCGTACGTCGAGGCAGGCTTCACAACCTTCGACATGGCCGACCACTACGGCTCGGCGGAGGAGCTTGCCGGCGGGCTCGTGCAGCGCCGTGGCGACGGTTCGGTCGAGCTGCTGACCAAGTGGGTCCCCGAGCCCGGACCCAGTAGCCGGGACGAGGTTCGCGCCGCGGTCGAGCGGGCGCTCGAGCGGCTTCGAAGCGACCACATCGACCTGCTCCAGTTCCACACATGGAACTATGCGGACCCTGAGTACCTGGACACCCTGAGCTACCTGCAAGAGCTCAAGCAAGAGGGGTTGATTCGACACCTCGGGCTCACCAACGTCGACACAGCGCATCTGCGGATCATCATCCACAGCGGCATCGAGGTGGTCTCCAACCAGGTTTGCTTCTCTCTCCTGGATCAACGTGCCCGGGTCAACGGCATGACCGAGCTGTGCCGGCAACACGACATCACGTTGCTGGCCTTCGGCACTCTGGCTGGCGGGTTCCTCACGGAGCGCTGGCTGGACCAGCCGGAGCCCGATTGGGAAAGCCTCGAGACCTGGTCGCAGATGAAGTACGGCCGCTTCATTCGCTCCGCCGGTGGGTGGCAGAGGCTGCAGGCGCTGCTCCACAGAGTGAACGCCGTCGCTGAGCGCCACCATGTGTCGCTGGCGAACGTGGCCTCGCGCTACATTCTCGACCAACCGGCCGTCGGCGGCGTGATCCTGGGCGCCCGCCTCGGAATCAGCGAGCACCGCGACGACAACACGCGGCTGTTCTCGTTCCGCCTTGATGAGGCCGACCGATCCGAGATCGACGCGGCCGTCGACTGTTTGGACCCGATCCCCGGCGACTGCGGCGACGAATACAGGCGACCGCCCTACTTGACCGCCTCGGGAGACCTCAGCCACCACATCGACAGCCTCCCGGCCCCCTATGCAGCGCAACGCGGCGACGACGGCCGCGCCCGGCTCTCGACCGGGACGGTCTGGGAGGAGCTGGCCGGCTTCAGCCGGGCTGTACGGCATGGCGATCGGATCGTGGTGTCAGGCACCACGGCCACACACGGCCGGCAACTGATCGGCGGAGACGACGCGGAGGCTCAGATGCACTTTGTGATCGACAAGATCGAAGGTGCGCTGCAGTCGCTGGACGCTCGGCTTGCCGATGTGATCCGAACCCGCGTGTACATCAACGACAGCGGCGATTGGGAGGCCGTCTCGCGCGCTCATGGCTGCCGGTTTCGCGATATCCGGCCGGCGAATACCCTGGTGCAGGCTGGCATCATCGGGGCCGGCTACCTGGTCGAGATGGAGGTAGAGGCATGGGTAACACCTCGGCACTGAGCATGGCGCTGGTCGTCATCGGGGTGATCTTTATCGTCGGGCTGTATCCGCTGACCGTGTTGTGGCCGGCAGGATTCATGTGGGAACCGCGACAGGCCGAGTACGAGCACATGATCCTCATCACGTTCGCCGTGCTGGGGGTCTTCTTGCTGAAGGCATCGCGCAACCCATCCGAGCACGTCAGCCTGATCGCCTTCGCCGCCTGGTCGAGCCTGGCACACGGTTTGCTGATGGCTTACCAAGCGCTGAACGATCCGGCGGAATCGGCCAACCTGATGGGCGACGTTCCGGCGCTGGTTCTCATCGGCATCGTGCTCCTGGTACTGATGCGACGCAACGAGTAACGGGTGCCCAGACCTCGTTCCAGCCTCGTTCGCCGCGTCGCAACGTGGCTGATCCTGGTCGCCGCGTCGGCGATCTACGGCAGCGCGCACGGCCAACAACGACCCGCATGGATGGACATCGTCCCTAGCGTTGAAGGCACCGGCTTCGTCGAGCGTCTTCCCATCGAGGTGCTGCAAACAAAGCTCATCCTCGAGCTCGAGCTCGGCGGTCAACCACGGGCGGTGGTCTTCGATACCGGTTCCCCCAGCGTGCTCAGCAAGTCGCTGGCAACCGAGCTTGGCCTGGAGATCATCGATACCATCCAATCCATCGACGCCAACGGAACACAGGTCGATACCGAGGTGGCGGTGCTTGAAGAGCTCCGGCTCGGTGAGCTCAGCGTACGCAACATACCGGTGTTCGTGGCCGACCTGTCGAGAGCACCGATCGCCAGCTGTCTCTTCGATGCCGCGCTGGGATCCGAGATCCTGCAGATCTGCAACTGGCAGATCGATGTTGCCGGACGCACGTTGACCTGCGCGGATCGCCTCGAGGATCTGCAGTTCATCGACGGAAGCAGCTCGGCACCGCTGCGCCTGTTCGATTACCCGCACACGCCGCACCTCGATACCGAGTTCGTGAACGGCATGACGAGCACGGCGATGTTCGATACGGGCACGCCCGAGTACGTCGTCCTCGCGAGCCCCGAGCTCGACGACCTCGAGCGCACCGGCGCCGTCGAGCGTGGCGCCATGGTGCGCGGTTTCGGTTCGGGAGAGTCGCTCGGTGGCATGGGGCAGGATCAAGAGGCGTTTCTGCTGCGGCTGAGCCGGCTGTGGATCGGCGAGCTCGAGCTGATCGACGTGGTGGCGCGGACTCGACCGGAGGTTCCGACGCTGCTGGGAGCCGGCCTGCTGGAGCACTACGTGGTGACGTTGGCATACCCGCGAAAGCGGGCCTACTTCTACAAGCGCTCGGAGGCGCCCCTGCGGCGCACCAGCTTCGGGTTCGGTCCCGACTTCGAAAGCACGCCGGTTACCACCAGCTTCGTGTGGGATGGGTCTCCCGCCCATCGAGCGGGAATCCGTCCCGGCGATCGGCTCACCCAGATCGGCAATTCCGACCTGACCGCGATCACCGAGCAGAATCGCTGCCCGGTGGTGCGCGACGTGCTCGAATCGCTGGACGGCGACGGCGCCCTACGAGTTGGCTTCGAACACGAGGGTGCCGTAAGAACGGTCGAGCTCACCCGCGAGCCGGCACTGCGACGCTGAACCGGACGCGGCACCGGCGGTGGCACTCTGAAAGTCGACGAGCCTCGGCACCGTCCCGGCAAGGTACTCTGAACCGATGCCATACAGGCGACTCGCCACATTCAGCACACTGGCCGTCGTGGGCAACTTGCTCATCGGTGCAGCCCACATGCTCGCGCATCTGCAACTCGGCGTGGTCCTCCTCCCGTGGCAGGACATTTTCGTCAGCGTGGTGATCGTTACAAGCCCGATCGCGGCGGTGGTTCTGGTGCGCACCCCGTTGCGCGGCATCGGCGCCAACCTGCTGACCGGGTCGATGGGGGCGGCGCTCGTTTTCAGCACCTACTACCACTACATCCTTATCTCTCCTGACCACGTGGCCCATCTGCCGGAGGGCGAGCTGCGATGGCTGTTTCGATTGACCGCCGCGCTGCTGCTGGTGGGTCAGGGGCTCGGGACGGGGATTGGCATACTCATGATCCGGGCGATCCGGGAGGGCAGATGGCGGACGTAACGCTGCGAGCAATCGATGAGCTGGACGGCTACGAGGGCATGTTCCTGTACGCCGGCAAGGCCCTCGGTGTGACTGCCTGGGAAATGAACGTCCTCAAGCTGCCGGCCGGTTGAGACGGCTACCCGGAACACGACCACGCCGAGGACGGCCGCGAGGAGGCGTACGTCGTGCTGGAGGGCAACGCCACGCTCGAGGCCGACGGTGAGCGCTGGCTTCTGGAGCCCGGCAACATGGCGCGCGTCGGCCCGCATCAGAAGCGCAAGATTGTCCCGGGCGATGCAGGGGTGGTCCTGCTGGCAATCGGGGGAGCTCCCGAAGCCTGACTCGCCGAGCTTTCGCCCGCCACTCGACCATCTACAAGGCGCGGCGGGCCTGTCGACACTTGCCAACATGGGCAGGTTGCCATTTACTTGTGGCGCCATAGATCGTGACCCACGCCTGGCACGGATCATGCCCGGTGCCCACCCGCCACAAGGAAGGACATATGCGCAAGCTCACCGTGCTCGCTGTAGTCGTAGTGCTCAGCAGCGCCGCCGCTTTGCTCGGCACGGGGGTCGACGTCGCTACCTCGCGCGCTGCCGATCACCTCGATTCTCCGAGTGTGCAGGCTGACGGCCGTACCGACATTAACGATTTCTACATCTTCCCAGCGCAGAAGGGCAAGAAAGAGACGGCGCTGATCATGACCGTCGCGCCACTTGTCGGTCTGGCGAGCCCAGCGGAGTTCAACGACGCTGCCACGTACATGTTCAACATCGACAACACGGGCGATGCGAAGGTTGACGATCAATGGATGGTCACTTTCAAAGGCAACAGAATGACCGTGCGCCTGAACGGCAAGAAGATGGGCTCCGGCCCCTTCGGGCGCCAAGGCAACCAGCGCGCCGCGCCAATCTCGCTCAGAGGCGGCGGCAGGGCGTGGGCGGGCATGACCGACGACCCGTTCTTCTTCGACCTCGGGGCGGCCCAGAACGGCCTCGCCTTCTGTCCCGGCGGCGTCGGCTTCGACTTCTTCACCAACGCCAACGTGATGTCGATCGTGCTGGATGTTCCGAACGGCAGCATCGAAGTAGACAACCCCCGCGCTGCGGCAATCAATACCTGGGCGTCGGTATGGATCGGCAACAAGCAGGTCGATCGCCTCGGTACACCGTTCCTCAACACGTTCCTGGGCTCACCCAAACAGAACGCGTACAACAAGAACAAGCAGCCACACAAAGACCCCAAGAAGTTCGGCGCAACCTTTACCACTAACATGCTGGGACTCGGCGCCGATGCCGCTACCGTGGCCGCGCTCGTCGGAGCTCTGTTGCCAGACGTGTTGACCTACAGTCCGCAGGCGCTCGGCACCCGCGTGTTCCCCAACGGTCGAGGTCTGGAGGACGACGTGGCGGATATCAGCCTCCAAACCCTGACTAGCAATCCCGCAGCCACCGATTGCGTCGACGCCAACGACGGCAACTTCTCCGGCAAGTTCCCGTACCTGGCCGACGCGCACTAGGGCTCTCGAGCCGAGCTCCTGCCATGGCGGCGCCGAGCGAATGACCGCGCAACGCGACGAACTGGCGGACATCAAACGATGAAGCGTCTTTGGGCCGCGGCGCTGGCACTGGCCAGCGTCGCGGTCGCTGTCGTTGTGGTGGGTACGGTTGATACAGGCGGCGACAGCCGCGCCATCGCAACGACTTGGAGCCTCGACCTCATCGACGCCGCGGCCGTAAAGGCGATGCCCGCCGCCGGCGACCGCCTCGAGCTGTATCAACAGCGCAGCATCGGGCGACCACCGACGGCCACCGACCAGAGACTGCTCGGCAGCTTGCTCCTGCAACAGGCCATCGAGTCTGGCGACGACGGACTGTTCGAAGCGGTTGAGGAGGAGTATCGCGTCGCGTTGGCCATGGCGCCCGACGACGTAGCCAACCAGCTCGGATTGGCGAGCGCGCTGGCCGCCCAGCATCGGTTCGGGGACGCTGCAGATCTAATCGAGGCCGTGCTCGAGCTGCAGCCCGACAACATCGACGCGCTGGCGGCCATGGGCGACGCGTACCTTTCTCTCGGTCGATACGACGAAGCTGCCGCTGCACATCAAGAGCTGGCACGCCTCGTGTCGGCGCCGGCGGCGACGGCACGCCTGGCGCACCTGGAAGAGCTGCACGGGAATCCGCAGCGCGCGCTGGAGTTGCTGGAGTCGGCAGCGCTGGAGATGCATCTGTCCGACGCGCTCGCCGACGACCTCGCCTGGTACCTGACTCGGCTGGCGGAGCTCTACTTCCAGACAGGTAACCTGGAGGCGTCGGCGCGTCACGCGGAGGTTGCGCTCGAGGTGGCGCCTCGTACCCTCTTTGCTCTCGGCCAACTAGCGCGCGCGCGGGCGTCACAAGGGCGACTCGACGAGGCGATCTCGGCTTCCGAGCGGCTAGTGGCGCAGCAACCGCATCCGGAGCTACTCGGCCAACTCGGCGATCTGTACGCGCTGGCGGGCAAGCAGGGGGAGGCTGCAGATCTCTACGACCAAGTGATCGGCATCGCGCCAACCGCCGGCTCGGTGGAAGATCGGCCACTGGGCAGATTTCTCGCCGATCACGACATCGAGCCAGAACAGGCTCTGCGGCGGGCCGAGCGCGACGTCGTGCTGCGCCCGGACATCGAAGCCCACGATCTGCACGCCTGGGCGCTGTATCGTAACGGCCGTTTCGAAGAAGCCGCCGAAGCCATCGACCGCGCCCTGCGGCTCGGGACGCGTCGCGCCGACTTCTACTACCACGCCGGCCTGATCTACGGAGCGCTGGGTGACATTGACCGGTCGATCTCATTGCTGCAGGACGCGCTGGCGATCAATCGGCAGTTCGATCCGCTGCACGCGCCGATCGCTCGCGAAGCGCTGGAGTCCCGGCAGGCGGCAGGGGCTCGCTAGCCTGGCGGTGACAACGCTGCCCGCCGCCTCAGGACTGCCTCCGTCGGCGGCGACCCGAGCGCTTACGGCTCTGTGCATCATCGCGGCAGCGGCCTGCGGCGGCTCATCGTCGCGCGCCGACAACGAGGTCCTGGTGTTCGCAGCCGCCAGCCTGGGCGACGTGCTCGACGAGATCCGCACCGCCTTCGAGAAGGAAACAGGCGTTCATGTCGTGTTCAACTTCGCCGGCTCCAACGTGCTGGCGCGCCAGATCGAGGCACGCCCCATCGCCGATGTCTTCGTCTCCGCCGATGAGCGCTGGATGGACCATTTGGCAAGCCTTGACCTGGTGGCCACGGGTTCCCGATCGACGCTACTGGGCAACAACCTGGTGGTGGTGACAAACTCGCACAGCGAGCTCGATCTCGCCCGGCTCACCGAGCTCGCCGATGCCGAGTTCAGCTTCTTGTCGCTCGCCGATCCGGATGCCGTGCCAGCGGGCCGTTACGCGAAGGAAACGTTGCAGCGGGTCCGCGTGGGCACTACCGATCTGTGGAGCCTGGTACACGATGTCGTGGCGCCGGCACCCGACGTGCGCGCTGCGCTGGCACTGGTGGAAGCGCGGCCTGATGTGGTCGGCATCGTGTACAAGACCGACGCGCTCACCTCGTCGCGGGTGCGCGTCGTTCTCGAGATTCCAGACACCGTGAGTCCACCGATTCGCTACGTAATTGCCGCCATCGGCCATCAACCGACGCCGGAAACCGGACGCTGGCTGGAGTTCCTCCACGCCGACACGGCTCGAGAGGTTTTCGCGCGTCACGGGTTCGTCACCTACGGCGGTGAATGAGGTGGACAACGCCACGCTCGTCGCCCTCGGCCTCACACTCCAGGTGGCCGCTGTTGCCACCGCCGCCGTGCTCGTCCCGTGCACGCTGATTGCCTACGCGCTCGCACGCTATGAGTTCCGCGGCAAGGCGGTGCTGTCGAGCCTGTTCGGGTTGCCGCTGGTCTTGCCGCCTACCGCCGTCGGCTATTTGCTGCTGAAGGCGCTCGGCAGCTCTGGCCCTCTCGGTCCGGCGGCCCTCGGATTTGACCTCGACATTCTCCTCACCTGGAAGGGAGCGGTGGTCGCCTCTGGCGTGATGGCGTCGCCGCTCGTCGTGCGCACGGCCCGAGTCACCTTCGAAGGCATCGATCCGCGCCTCGAGATGATGGCTCGAACGCTGGGGCACAGCCGCGCGCAGGCGTTCCTTCGCTACACGATTCCGCTGGCGACACGCGGTCTGCTGGCGGCCGCGATCCTCGGTTTCACGCGCGCCGTCGGCGAGTTCGGCGCCACCGTCATGCTGGCGGGCAATATTCCGGGTCGTACGCAAACCCTGTCGCTGGCAATTTTCTCGGCGCAGCAGGCAGGCAACGACTCAGAGGCGTACGTGCTCCTGGGCGTCGCGGTGGTGGTGGGGCTGGTCGCAATCCTGGCGTCGGAGAAGCTCTCGCGTCGGCCGTCGCCGAGAGGCTCGGCGTGACGCGCCGCCAGACAACACCCGCCACCGGCGCAGGAATGCCACAGCTGCACGTCAACGTGCAGGTACCGCTGGACCATTTCGACCTGGCGGTCGAGTTCAGCACGCGGGCGCGCTCCGTAGGTTTGTTCGGGCCATCCGGTGCCGGCAAGACGAGCGTCCTGCGCGCTATCGCCGGGCTCGAGACACGGGCGCAAGGCCAAATCAGCCTGGGCGACGAAGTCTGGCTCGATTCCGATTCCGGCATCCAGGTGGCGCCGGAGGGAAGGGCGATCGGTTATCTACCACAGGATGGACTGCTGTTCCCGAATCACGACGTGCGCGGCAACCTGCTCGCCGGCGCGACGCGGGCACGACGACAGGGACGTCGAGTCAAGCAGCTCTTCGACACGACCTGCCGGCTGTTGGAACTCGGCCCGCTGCTCGAGCGCGAGGTGGCCACCCTCTCGGGTGGCGAGCGCCAACGGGTGGCCTTGGGGCGCGCCATCTGCTCCGGGCCCAGGCTATTGCTGCTCGACGAGCCGCTGGCGTCGTTGGACCTGCAGTTGCGCCGCCGAGTATTGCCGTTTCTGCGGCGCGTGCGCGAGCAGCTCGAGATCCCGATGCTACTGGTGTCGCACGACCCGGTGGAGGTGCAAGCACTTTGCTCCGAACTGGTCGCCATGCGCCGCGGCACGATCGTCGCCCATGGGGAGGTACGCGACGTGCTCACCGACGCCGAGGTGCTGCCGTTCGGTGCCCACGACGGCTTCGACAACGTGGTCGCCTGTTCGGTGCTCGAGCACGGCGCTGGCACGAGCACGGTGCGGCTCGGCGAGAGCAGCGATCGGCAACTGACCGTGCCGGCAACCGGTGGCGTCCGGGGCGATCAGCGCCTGCTGCGGATTCCGGCGCGCGACATCATCGTGGCGATCCAGCCACCCATCGGTCTCTCGGCCCGCAACGTCGTGCCGGCAACGATCGGACGCATCCGCTCCGACGGCGACTTGCGGCTGGTCGTTGCCGACCTCGGTGACGACGGTCCCGATCTCGCCGCCGTGGTCACCAGCGAAGCGTGCGGCGCGCTCGGGCTCGAGGTCGGACAGCAGGTGTACCTGATCATCAAGACTGCCTCCTGCGACCTGTACGAGGGGACAGGACAGGAGTCCAACGGTTGAGCGATGCCCCCCGAGATCGAGCCCTGGACGACACCAGCATCGCAACCGACGGTGAATTCCGCATCCGGATCCTCGTCGACGCGGACGCTTGCCCGGTTAAGAACGAGGTCTACCGAGTCGCGCGTCGCTACCGGCTTCAGGTCAGAGTGGTGGCCAACTCGTGGATCCGCATCCCGGAGGACGAAGGGTTCGAGCTCGTCGTAGTGGAGGGTCAGTTCGACGCCGCCGACGACTGGATCGTCGACAATTGCGGTGCCGGCGATGTAGTCATCTGCGACGATATCCCGCTCGCGGCACGAACGCTGGAACGTGGCGCTCGCGCCCTCAGCCCGCGTGGATGCCCGTTCACCGAGGACTCCATCGGCGGCGCATTGGCAACCCGTGAGCTCATGTCACAGCTACGCGACATGGGCACGGTGACCGGCGGCCCGGCGCCATTCGCAAAGCGCGACCGGTCGCAGTTCTTGCAGCAGCTGGACCAGACCGTTCAGGATCTACGGAAACGAGGCCCTGCCGTATGAACCCTTACAGTCATATCGACCTGCGTGTGGACAGCATGGACACGTGCCTGCCTTTCTACGAGAAGCTGCTCGCGAGGTTCGGCTTCGGCCACCGCACCAGCGACGGTGAGTGGGAGATCTTCGTCGGCGACGGCGAGTTCCCTGGCGTGGCGTTCTTCTCGATGATCGAGGATCCGGCGCATCGGCCGAACGGCAATCGCATCGCGTTCTGCGCCCTGTCGCGCGACGAGGTGGATGCCGTCGGCGAGCTGCTGCGGGAGATCGGGGCCGGCATCGAGAGTGGGCCGCGCCTGTGCAGCGAGTATAACGACGGCTACTACGCGGTCTTTTTCGAGGACCCGGCAGGTAACCTGCTCGAGGTCGTGCATCGAACGGAGTGAGACATGCTTACCGACACCTCGGCGCCGGGTTGGCGCTCGCAGTCGATCCCCGAGCTCTCCCTGGCGACGACGGCCGGGAGGGTGGCTGTCGCCGTCGCGTTTCTGGTTGCGTTCCCGGTCGCTGCACAGGAAGTCGACCCACTGCTCGACGAATCGATCCGCTGGTACACGGGCATGACCGGGACGGTCGACGACCAGCGCGCCCGTGAGCTGCTGCTCGAGGCACTGGAGACGCCTGACCCGATCAGCCGCATGTGGCTGGCACGCTGCCATTCGCGTGGCCGCATGTTTTTCGAGCGCGACGAGGCGCGCGCCGACCTGCTCGCCGCCGAGGTGATCACCGAGATCGAGCGACTCGCCCACGCGGGCGTCGCCGAAGCGGCGTTCCTCATGGGCACGGCCAACGACGAAGGCCTGGCAATGGAGATCGACCCGGCGATGGCGGCCGCCTGGTTTCACCGCGCTGCCGACCAACGCCACGTGTTGGCGCAGCACAACCTCGGCAACGCCTACTACGGTGGCCGCGGCCTACCGCAGAGCGACGTGATGGCGGTCTACTGGTGGCGGCTGGCGTCCGAGCAAGGCGACGCCATACCGCAACGGGAGCTCGCAGCGATGTACGAGCAGGGCCGTGGCGTCGCCATGGACCTCGCGGAAGCCGAGCGCTGGTATCGGCAGAGCGCCGAGCGCGGCAACACCCAGGCACAAGAAGCGCTCGAGAGGCTCACCGCTCAGCGCTGAGCGGCCGTCCGCAGGCGAGCCGATAAGCCGCGACGCGGCAGTCGGTGGTCGGTCGCCAGGCACCATCGTAGGATGGGGACGGTCCCTCATCCGACTCGCCCCTGACCATTTCTCGTTGCGCGATGGAGATCGTTCGACACACAGACGCCGCCGCGTTCTTGCGTCGGGCGGAGGCATGGCTGCTGCTGGCCGAGGCCGAGAACAACCTCGTGCTCGGCATCGCCAGCGCGCTCATCGATGGCGACCACTCGTACGCGGATCCCATCTACCTCGCAACGGTCGAGGACGACGGCAAGGTATGCGGCTGCGCCTTTCGCACCCCGCCGTACAAGCTGTCGCTGACGCGAATGCCGCTGGCGGCGATCGATCCCCTGGTTGCCAGCGTTGCGTCGGTATACCCGTCGGTACACGCGGTCGGCGGGCCAGCGGCGGCTGCGAATGGGTTCGCAGAATCCTGGGCCGCATGCCGCGGAGTCGACTGCGAGGTGATCATGCGCAACGCCATCTACAGCCTGGACACCGTCGTGCCGCCGCCGTCACCACCGCCCGGCATCATGCGACAGGCGTCGGCGTCAGACTTGCAGCAATTGAGCGACTGGGGAGTCCGCTTCGTCGAGGAGACCGGCGTCGAGCACTCGCACGACCTGACGAGGCGACTCGTCGAGAACGGATCGATGTACGTCTGGGAGGATGATGCCATCACCTCGATGGCAGCCGCGATGGACCCCACCGCCACCGGCGTTCGGATCGGCTACGTCTACACTCCGCCGAGCGCGCGCGGCCGGGGCTACGCCTCGGTTCTCGTCGCCGAGCTCAGCCAGCTGCACTTCGACCGCGGCCTCGACCTGTGCTTTCTCTACACCGACGTCGCAAACCCGACATCGAACGCCATCTACAGCCGCATCGGCTACCGCCAGGTGTGCGAGGTCATCGAGATCGCCCTTTGCTAGCCGCGGCGAGCGCTGGGAATTCGTACCCGAGATGGCGGGGATAGACTTGCTCGCAGGCTGAGCCACCAACACCCAGGAGCCGAATGACCATACCGCCGCGCTCGGAAGGATCGCTCGTCATCGTGCTCGGGGTAGTGGTGCTCGTGCTCATTGGCGCGTTGGCGCACTCGCTCCTCGGAATCGCTCACATGTTCGGCCTTCTGGTGGAGCTCGGTGCGGCGGCGCTCATCGCGTCCGTCGCTTTCGGACTGGCCCGGTTCCTGTCGATGCGGGTAGGCGCGCCAGGCTGGTTGTGGGGGGTGGCCTTCGTGGTGCCGACCTTCGCGGGCTCCCTCGGCGGCGGCCTTCTGCACGACGGGATGTTCGGGCTGGTGTGGCTGCTAGCCGCGATCGTAGGCGCCAATCACCGACGCTAGCGGGCCGTGGTGGAAGTGTAGCGGGCCTGGTTGCGACGAGTTGGGGCCAGATGCAAGGCGGCCTGACGGAGGCGATGCCCTAGCCATCGTCGAGGAGGGCCAACGCCGCAGATGGCCCCAAATCGCCGCAACCCTTTGGGCGACAGGGGGTTGCGCGCGTATACTGCGTCGTTCGTCGTCAACGATGGGGTAGCCATCGCCTCCTCCTCTCTCCTTGCCTCCACCTCGCAAGACCCTGTCGCCAGGCCCGCCACACTTCCACCGCGGCCTGCTAGCGACGCAACTCTCCGGCCAGTCGTCGCAAATCGGCCTCGTCGACGAGCCCTCGCAACCATACGAGGTAGCCTCGCGGATCGCGCCATCGGAGCATGCGCTCACCGTTCGGGTGAACACTGAACACCGCGGTTTCCAAACGAGATCCGGCGCGCCCAGCCTGGCGTGGAGCGGCAGCCAGCTGGCGACGTTGTGCTGCCGGTTGCTCAGCGTCGAGATCCGCCAGCTCCGCGTCCGCCGCCTCGACGCGCTGTTGCAACAGAGTGACCTCGGCACCATCGGCAAGAACATAGAGATAGCGCAAGAGGGGGCGCCCCCGGGTCGCGTCCGGCAGCCCGCCTCCGGGACCGACGGACACTTCCATCTCGGTGGCATCCTCGAGCCGCAATGGCGCGGCGCCGAGCCAATCCGCAGCGGCGAGCGCGTCGACGGCGGCCATCTCGCCGGTGACCCGAAACTCGCGAAAGGAAGCGGCCGTGTCGATCTCGGTCGGCGTTCGCACATTGCTGGCGGCAGCGGCGACGCCCTGGGGCGCCTCTGGACGAACACTGAGCTCGAGTCGGTCCTCCTCGACGTCGGTCACTGCCGCAGCGACGAGGGCCTCCCTGGTGGCGGCCTCCTCGGCACGGGCGGGCCGACGCAGCCCGTTGGCGGTTTGAGCTGCGAGCGGAGCGACGACGGACCGTGATGGCGGCGCCGTAGCAACCCGGGCAGCCCGCTCGTCACCGACGAGCTCGTCGGTGGCCGGGCCAGGCGCCGCTTTGGCCTCGAGGACACGTACCGCTTCGGCCTCACTGGCGGGTGCCGTATCGGCCTTCGGAGCGAGAGACGTCGGAGGCGCTGGCCGCGCACCCGCCGGCGCCGCCGGGGAGCTGGAGGCCACTGGCTCGTCATCGCGCTGGTCGCCCGCTTGTCCCCCGACGGGCTCGCCTGGCCGAAGCTCACCGGTGAAGCCCGATGTGTCAGGCCCGAAGCCGCGGCTGGCCTGCCAGCCGAGAGTAAACGCCAGCACCAGCGTCGCCGCCCACGCAAGCTGCCGACGCCGGGTGCCCTGGGGTCTCGGCAGCGGCACCGTGCCGTCGGCGCGACCCTCTTCGGGGCTCTCTTCGCGGCCTTCTTCGCGGCCCTCATCGAGATCCTCGTCGGCGCGACCCAGCAGCGCTTGCCACGCCGGCGCCTCGACATCGGGCGCCAGCTCGCCGATCAGCTGGGCGGCGAGCGACTTCGTAGTTGCCCCCTCCTCCAGGATCGCGGTGCACGGATCGCAGTCCCGGATATGGAGCTCCAGCGCCAGGCGCTCGGCAGCGGTGCATTCGCCGTCCAGATAAGCGTGTACCTGCCCCTCGTCAACGTGTGGCATCGCTCGCTCCTCGTTGCTGCCGCTGCCGTTCCCACGCTGCAGCCAGTCGCTTGCGCGCTCGGGCCAACGTAGTGCCCATCGATCCGACGGAGAGATCCAACCGCGTCGCAATCTCGTCGTAAGAGAAACCGTGCTCCTTGAGCATCAGCGCTTCCCGGTCGCGCCCCGGCAACTCCGCCAGCGCCGCCTGAACCCGTTCCTGGCGCTGTCGCAGCTCCATCTCCTCGTCCGGCGCTGCATTGGCGACCTCCGACCCTGCCACCAGCCGAAGATGACTCCGCCGTACCGCGATCCGACGCCCCTCGTCACGAACCAGATTCGCCGCCACGGCATAGAGCCAGCTCTTGGGATTGGCGGGACGAGTACGAATAGCGCGCACGAAAGCCTCCTGGGCAAGCTCCTCGGAACGAGCCAAATCGCCCAGTCTGCGGTGGATGAACCCAACCAGCGGGCCATATTGCTGTCTGTAGACCTTCTCCAGATCCACGTGCTGCCCTCCGGCGGCCAGGAGCCCCGACGGCGCGGGCTCCCGGCTCCCTTGCTCCGACTACCGCGCTTCGGCCGCAAAGGCTCTGCGCAGGAGCGACCAATCGGCCACGCCCAGCGGGGGCCCGTCCGCATCGATACGAAGTACCAGCCCCTCACCGGCGATGATAACGCTCTCGCCCAGGGCCAAGGCCGGCTGCAGGCCGGGGAACTGTCGCTGCAGCTCGAACCAATCACGATTGTACGGCGCCACGCTCATCGTCGGCCAGGCGGAATCGGCGCGCACATCGCGCAGCCCATCGGCGCTCTCGACGAACAGACGCCTGCCGACGCGGCGCCAGGACGACGCTTCGGCGACCCTGCCACCGAACGCTGGCCCGGCGGCTAGCGCCTCATCGGCCTCGGCCAGCGACGCGGCGACGCGCAGTCGCTTGCTGGCGATCGCCTGCCGTAACGCCGTCTCGCCGGTCTGCTGGGCGGGGGCCCGAGCAAAGCGCTCGGCGCGACGTTGTACTTCCTCACGATCGTCCGCCAGCCCCGGCTCTTGCACCAGGTACGAGGTGTACTCGGTGAGCACGCCATAGCGCAGGCCGAGGGTGCGGATCTCCTCGACCAGCTCGCGATCGGTGCCGTGCAGCCGCAACTGCGCCGTCAGCGCACCCACCTTGCGTGACGCCCACAGCCGCGCGACGTATGCGTTGTCGCGTTGACGCTGCGGAAAATCCACCTCGAAGGCGAACTGCTCGCGACGGCCGCCACGCTCACCCTCCAGCACAAGGCTACCGGCGCCGGCGCCGCGATAGCGACCGGTGACCACCAGCTCCTGGCCGTGGAACAGATCCGGCAGCGGCCCCGGATGTAGATCCTCGATGGTTGCCGGTGCCGAGACGATGCGCAGATCCGACAGCACCGGGGCACCGATGCGACGGCCGAGGGCGGCCACCGCGCTCTCGACGCTCTCACCCGGGCGCACGTAGTCGACGGTTCCCCGACCTGCCTCCGCCAGGCGATCCAGGAGGTAGGCGTTGACGTCGTCGCCGACGCCGAAGGCAAAGACGCGCTCGCCGTCGCGCAGCTGCTCGGCTGCGGCACTGATGCGTACCGGGTCGGTCTCGCCCACCGTCGGCAGCCCGTCGGTGAGAAACAGCACCATCGACAGCCGTCCGGCCACTACCTGTGGCTCGAGCGCAGTCCGCAACGCTCCATCGATGTTGGTGCTGCCGTCTGCCGGCACGCTGCGTAGATAGTCGACCGCACGGGCAACGTTTTCCGGAGTCGCGGCCAGATACTCGGGCTCATACGAGCGCACGGCGCTGGCGAAGGTGATCAGCCGGAAGCGATCGTGCTGCCGCAGGCCGCGCAGCATCTGTTCGAGCGCCGCGCGCGCCTGCTCGAGCTTGTGACCGGCCATCGACCCGGACACGTCGAGCACCAGCGACACGTCACGCGCGATGGTCTCGGTGGCCTCGGCCGCCGGCGGGCTGAGCAGCAGCAGGAAGTAGCTGTCCTCGTTGCCCGGATCTGGTGCATGGGTCAGCAGGCTGGCGCCGACGGTGGAGCCGAGTCGCGGCAGGAGCAGCTCGAAGCCGGTGCCGCCGGTGCGGCGCTCGTTGTCGAGCAGGCGCACCTCGACCACGTCGCCTGGGCGAGAGGCCACATCGATTGCGTCGGTGGGCGAGTACGGAGTACCCAACATCGACGCGTTCTCGATACGAACGAGCACCGACGAAGCGATAGCGGGCCCCGCCACGGGCGTCGCCTGGCGGATGTTCGCCCGGGGCACCGGAAGCCCTTCGAGCCCATCGCCGCGCAAGTCCATGACGCCGGCGCTACGCGGAAACCGCATGCGCAACAAGTCCCCTGATAGCGGCAACACCTGGGCGTAGCGCAGGATGATGCGCCGCGTGTCGCCCGGCTCGATCGGAAACACACGAGCGCAAATCAGGTCGCGGCCAGCGAGCTCGACCAGCGCCGGATCGCGGCGCTTGCGCACGATCTCCTCGTAGATTGCCCGCGCCTGTTCCGCCTGCAGCATCTCGCCGCGCATCTCGTTCTCGCCGGCGAACAGCGACAGGTTGTGGAACACCGCGCCGCGTGGAAGGGCGTACCGGTAGTCGCCCTCGAGCACCCGACCGGCGTGATTGCGAAACTCCTCGAGCACCTCGAAGCTCGCCAGCCTGGTGCGCGCGTCGATGCTGATGGTGACCTCGCTGCGGACACGCACGACCATAGGATCGCGCATCAGAGTCGATACGCCGGCGGGGCCTGCCGGCACCGGCTCGGGGGAGGCGGCGGCAATGCTGAGCATGACCGCAAGCGCGACGAGCATCGGCCGCACGACTCCCGGGTTACGGCGCTGATCGGGCACTGGTGGGCGGCGCGTTTTCTGCCTGCGAGGCGAAGCGTGGCGCGGAATCGGGATCATGGTGTGTCTCCTGTTGGTGGAGTTGGAATGTCTCTGACCGACCCTGAGACGCACCATCGCCGGAAACTTGCACACCGCCTGCCTCCTCGTGCCCACCGGTCGGGTCCGAGCCCTCGCACATTTGCTTCGCGGGCGCAGACGCCAGACCCCGAACGGCGTACCCTAGGTTCATGAACGAAACGACCACGCTGGGAGGCGGCTGCTTCTGGTGTCTGGAAGCCGTTTACAGCGAGCTTTCCGGCGTCGAGAGCGTCACGTCCGGCTACGCTGGCGGGCACGTCGAGGATCCGAGCTACGAGGAAGTCTGCACCGGGTCGACGAACCATGCGGAGGTGATTCGCATGGAGTTCGATCCCAACATCATTGCCTTCGGTGAATTGCTCGAGGTCTTCTTCGGCATCCATGATCCGACGACGCTGAACCGTCAGGGCGCCGATGTCGGCACCCAGTATCGATCGGCGATCTACTACGAAACCCCGGACCAGGGTGCTCTGGCGGAGGGACTCATCGCCCGTCTCAACGCCGAGCAGCTGTTCGACGACCCGATCGTTACCGAGGTGGCCCCCCTCGACACGTTCTATCCGGCAGAGGCCTACCATCACGACTACTACGCCCGAAACACCGGCATGCGGTACTGCCAGGTCGTCATCGGCCCGAAGATCGCCAAGCTGCGCCAGCAGTTCGCCACGAGGCTGAAAGAAACGGCCCATTGAACCGGGTTCAGCAGGCGCTCCACACGCGCACGACGGTGCACAAGTACACCCCGGGTACGATTCCCGAGGGGTGCCTCGAGCGGGCGCTCGAAACGGCGCTCGCCGCTCCCAACCACCGCATGACAGAGCCCTGGCGGTTCGTCAGCGTCGGGCCGCAGACCCGGGAGCAACTGAGCCATATCGCCGTGCAGCTCAAGGCCGCCAAGCTGGGCGACAGCGCCGAGCTCCGCCAGGTGATCCGCGCCAAGTTCCTCCACCCCACACACCTGCTGGTGGTGTGTCAGGAGATCGAACAGGACGCCGCCATCGCGCGGGAGGACTACGCCGCCATCGCCTGCGCGATCCAGAACTTCATGCTGTCGCTGCACTCCGAAGGCGTCGGCTCGAAATGGAGCACCAGCAAGGTGATCCAGCAGCCCGAGACCTACCGGATCCTGGAGATCGATCCCCAGGTGGCCGAGATCGTGGCGTTCGTCTGGGTCGGGCTGCCAGCGGAGGAGCCGACCAAGCGGGCTCGAAGCCGCGACCTAGACGGCATATGGCGACGGTTACCCTGAACTTCCGCTCCGCTGAACAACCGCCGCACCCAGCCGCACCACGCCTTCGCCGCGGCCGGCTAGAAGAACTGGTCGATGAGCACCGCGTTGCCGTCCGGATCCAGAAAGCTGATGTGCCCAGGCCCCTCGGTGTCGGCGTCGACCTCGTGCTCCAGCGCCACGCCCTGCTCCTTGAGACTCGCCTGGATCTGGCGCACGTCGGTGAAATCCTCGACCCGATCGGTGTTGTTGTCGAGGCCCGGATTGAACGTCAGGATGTTGTTCTCGATGATGCCCTGGAACAGCCCGATGATGGTGATGCCGTTCTTGAGGATCAGCCAGTTCTCCGACTCGTTGCCGCCGGTGACTTCGAAGCCGAGCTTCCCGTAGAATTCGTGCGACGCTTGCAAGTCCTTCACCGCCAGGCTGACGGAGAATGCTCCCAATTCCATCGTCGATCGTCCTTTCTGTCCGTGTGAAGTATGCGTCTGTCCCTGGGATGTGTGCGGCGATCGTAGCAGGCGCAGAATGATCCGAAACCCTCAACGCCGCCGACCGCCGGTCCGGTCCGACGAGCTGCCGTCAGCGTGGACGACCCGCGCGGCCGTGTGCGCGGTGGTGCTTGCCACGGCGACGCTATCGGCGGCGGCGAACCAGCAACCCGACGTCGTTGCCATCGCAGAGCAAATCCTGGCGCGCACCGACCTGCAGGAGGGCGAGCGCGTGCTGCTGGTGGCCCGGCCCGGCCGTTTCGACGGGCTGGCTGCGGCGCTACGTCGCGGCGTGCGTGCCGCCGGCGCCACCGATCTCGGCGCCGTCCTGGCCTCCGGAACCGCGACGGTGGGAGAGCCCGCCGAGTTCGCCGAGAGCCTGGTGCGGCTGCCGCGAGCGCAGCTGGTGGCGAGGCTCGCCGATGTCGATCTGGCGGTGATGCTGCCAGACGCAACCCCCGCCGACCTGGTGTACGCCGCCATGCAGGACGTCCTGTGGCAGGGGCGCGGGCGCACCATCCACTTCCACTGGTCCGGAGCTTATGAGCTTTCGGGCAACTTGCGTCCGGTCGATGCCGAAGTGAACGTGCTGTACGCCCGAGTCCTGCGCGACACCGACTACGAGGCGCTTGCCGCCATCCAGCAACGCTTCGAGGCCGCCATGCGGAACGCCGAGGTACGCGTCACCACGCCAGCGGGCACAGATCTGCGCTTCCGCATCGGCGATCGACCGGTGACGCGCCAGGACGGCAACGCCTCCGCTGCCCGCGCCGCCAACGCCCTCAACCTCATCGACCGCGAGATGGAGCTGCCAGCCGGAGCGATTCGAGTCGCACCGATCGAGGAGACCGTACAGGGGACGATCGCCTTCCCGCCGTCACTGTGGAACAGCACGATGGCCGAGGGCCTGGTGCTGACATTCCATGACGGCGTCGTAGTGGCGGCAACAGCGGATGTCGGGCTCGATGCCGCAGAGGCCGTGTTGCGACGCGGCGGCATCTCGGCGCGCTCGTTCCGCGAGTTCGCGCTCGGCTTCAACCCCCTGCTGGCCATCCCGGAGACTGACCCGTGGATTCCGGATTACGGCTACGGCGCCGGCGTGGTGCGACTGTCGTTGGGTGACAACTCGGAGCTCGGAGGCAACGTCGGCGGCGGCTTCGTGCGCTGGAACTTCTTCGTCGACGCCACGGTCAGCGTCGATGGCGACGTCTGGGTGCAGGACGGCACGCTTCTGCCCCTCTAGCCGTCACAGCTGCTCGATCTCGCGCCCTGAGGTCATCGGGTCGTCGAGGGGCACATCGGCGGTCAGCGGGCCGAGGTCCACTCCAGGCCGACCCGGAACGATCTGGGCGCACCGGGCCCGAGGAATCTCGGATCGTCGAACCTGCCCTCGAAGACCTCCCCCGGCTCGCCCAGCACACACGAACGTAGCGTATTCGGCGGCGAACAGATTACGGACGGCGGCATAGAGCGTCACATTCCCGCGCAGCGCATATGACCCCATCGCGTTGACCACGGTGAAGCCAGGCAGGGGCGCCAGCAGGTTCGCCTCATCGCCGCGTAGGTAGCGCTCTGAGCTGGCCGCCATGTCGAACGCCAAGTCCAGCGCCTCGCCAACCCCGACGCTCAACCCGACCTTGAGATTGTTCCGAGGAACGCCCGGAATGACATCACCAGGCTCAATACGAATCTCGCCGCCGACCGCCAGCGGGTGATCGGGGCTGATGACCGTTAGCGCAGTGCCGAACGTCGGCCGTAGCGCCATGTACTCGAAGAACCAGCGCAGCCGGCCGGCAAGCTGACCCGAAGCGCCGAGCTCGAACCCCCGGCGTCGCGTTTTCCCGACGTTGTCGAAAAACCCCTGGCCGCGCAACGGGCCGCTGCTGATGAACAGGATGTCGTCGCGGTTGACGCTCCCGAACACGACAGCGCGGAGCTGTATTCTCGGCCACCGCACCCTCAGTCCCCCCTCCCAGGTTCGGGTCACCACCTGCTCCAGTGGCGGGTCGGCGAGGAAGGCGTTGGGCAGTCGACACGGGGCCGCGGGATCGGCGCAGGTGAGCTCGACCGGCGTAGGGGCCCGGGAAGACTCCGAGTAGCCAGCAAACGCCGAGAGCCGGGTGGAGAGCTGGGCGGTCAATCCCCCCGAGAGGTTGAGTCGACGGAAGGAGTGGTCGCCGTTCAAGTCGTCGCCGAGAGCATCGACGAGCTTGATCCGAGTGTCGTTGTAACGACCCGATACGGTCACCGAGACGCGCGGCGCCACGGTCAGCGTATCGGTGGCGAACAGGCCCAGATTGCGGCTCGACGAAGTTACACCGACGAGCGAGTCGAGCCAGACGACTCCGAGACCACGGGCGCTGCGGTCCGGCGCCAGCGTCGCAAGCTCCGATCTGGAAGCGAAGCGCGACGTGCCGCCGTCGTAGCCGATGCCGAGGATCATCTGGTTGTCACGGCCCAGCAGATGCCGTTGCACCGTCGCCTGCAGAGCGCCGCCGTAGCCTCGCTGGCCCGTCTCGCTGGTGTTGTTGATCGCATCGAGGCCTTCGACGCTCACCCGCGCCGGGTTGCCGCTGGTGTCAAGAACCACCTGTTGGCCGTTGTCGTCGAAGCAAACCAACCCTGTCGCGCTCGCGGCCGTACAGGCTTCGAAGTCGGCCGTGTCGGCGTTGAGGGTCTCGATGTCATTGCGCCGGAAATAGCCACGCGCATCGAGCGCCGTTCCTTCGGCGAGCTCGTGGCGCGCCCCGATGTTGATCAGAATCAACGCGTTGTCGGTGACGTCCGGATGCGTGAAGACGGCCGTTCGATCCTCCTGCAACAGCTCGACGGGTGCGGCGCCGTTGCCCTGAAGCTTGTTGTCAGCGCCGGTAAGGCTGGCGTCGAACGCCGTTGACCGTCCCTGCCAGCTCAACTTGCCGAACAGTCGGCGCACTCGCGACGGCGAGAAGTCGCGCCAACCGTCCTCGGACATCAGGCTGCCGGTACCGTAGTAGCCGAGCCGACCACTGCGTCCACCGCTCTCCAACGACACGCCGCGTTGCCCGAATGAGCCGGCGTCGGCCTCCAGCCCGTGGCTGCGGTGGGTCAGCCCCGACTTCGTTCGGATGGAGATCGTGCCGCCCAGAGTATTGAGCCCGTACAGAGGATTGGAGCCCGAAACCAGCTGGATGGAGGAGACCGCGGACTGCGGCACGAGGTCCCAGTGCACGGTGTCGCCGAAAAGCTCGTTGAGCCGCACCCCGTCCTGGTAGACGGACAGCCCCTGCGGAGATCCCAGCAGCGGCGAGGCGGAGTAGCCGCGGAAGTGAATGTCGGGCTGGAACGGGTTGTTCTGCGCCTCGACCACGTGCACGCCGCCGAATCCGCGCTGCAACAGATCGCCGAGGTCGCGGGCGCGAAACCGGCCGATCTCCGCTGCCCGCAGGATCTGCACGCTGCCCGGGAACCTGTCGACGTCGACACCGGCACTGTCGATCGGGGTCACGCCGATGACGGTAATCTCCTCGACGACCGTGGGTGGCTTGGGTTTCTCCTGTTCGTCCTGACTCTCCTGCGCCCGGGCGACAAACGGGACGCCTAGTGCCGAAATCACGCACAGCGCTACCACCGCGACAGGCAGTCGCACAGGCGTGCTCTTCAGGGTCACCGGAGTCATCAGATTCGCCGGAGCGATCGGACGTTCATCGAACAACTTCCCCCTCGTCGCGCAGAGCATACCGGCTGCGGCTGACGCTCCCGCTGCCCGGGCGCGCTAGCACCCGCCTGGCTGCAGCGGCAAGATAACGCTGCTCGATTCCTCGCCGACCGGAGGCCTCCTTGGCACAAGCGCACCGTATCGCCGTCATCTCGGGAGACGGAGTAGGCCCGGAGGTAGTGCGCCAAGGACTTCGTGTGCTGCGCGCCGCCGCCGAGCGCTTCGGGTTCGGCATCGACGCCACCGAGTACCCGTTCGGCACCGAGCACTGGCTGCGCACCGAGGAGATCTTCCCCGAGAGCGCCACCGCCGAAGTCCTCGAGCACGACGCGGTGCTGCTGGGTGCCATCGGCGACCCACGTGCCCCGGTGGGCCTCATCGAGCGCGGCATCATCGGCCACCTGCGTTGGGACCTCGATCTGTACGTCAACCTGCGACCGATCAAGCTGCTGCACGAGCGCTTCTGTCCGCTCAAGGGCAAGGGCCCGGCCGACATCGACATGCTAATCGTGCGCGAGAACACCGAGGACGCCTACGTGCAGCAGCCGGTGTTCGAGAACCAGGGAGCAGCCGATGAGGTCGCCTCGCAGTCGATGCGCTACACGCGCGCCGGCACCGAACGCATCATCCGCTACGCGTTTGAGCTGGCGATGACCCGGCCGCGCAAGCAGCTGCTGCTGATCGACAAGGCCAACGCCGTGCGCGCCCAGGACATCTACACTCGTGTCTTCGCCGAGGTCGCCGCAGACTACTCGGAGATCACGACCGACCACGCCTACATCGACGCCGCCTGCATGTGGATGATCAAGAATCCCGAGTGGTTCGACGTTGCGGTGACCACCAACCTGTTCGGCGACATCATCACCGACGTCGGCGCGATGATTCAAGGCGGCATGGGCGTCGCCGCCTCGGCCAACCTGCACCCCGGCAAGCTGGGGTTGTTCGAGCCGATCCACGGCTCGTTTCCGAAGGCCGCTGGCCAGAACACGGCCAATCCCCTGGCCACGATCAGCGCGGTGGCCTTGATGCTCGACTACCTCGGAGAATCGGAGGCAGCCCGGGCAAGCGAGGCGGCGATCGCGGAGCTGGTGAACGCTGAACGCATCACCTCGCTCAGCGCCGGCGCCACGCCGACCGACGAGCTCGGCAGCATGGTCGTCGAGCAACTGCGCGACGGCTGATGGCTATTCCTCGGACGGCATTCGTCGACCAGGCGCCTTCGCTGGTCGCTGCAGGCCAGCTCGGCGAGGAATAGGCACAGTGCGCGTGCTGCTGCTGCAAAACTGCGAGCTGGAGACCTTCGGTCGCTACGCGGAGTACCTCTCCACCAACGGCGTCGAGAACAGACTGGTGCCCGCGTATTCCGGCGTCGAGATACCCGCCGACGAGACCTGGGACGCCATCCTCGTGGGCGGCACGCCGATCAGCGCCTACGACGCCGACGACCACGAGTTCCTGCGCCACGAGCTCAGCTTCCTCCGCGAGGCTATCCACCAGGACATCGCCTGCCTCGGTGTCTGCTGCGGTGGCCAGATACTCGCCAGCCTGCTTGGAGGCACCGCCCGTCCGCAGGGGTACCGCGAGCTCGGCGTCTACGAGGTGGAGATCGACGAGAACGCCACGGTCGACCCGCTGTTTCGCGGTTTCCCGTCGAGCTTTCCGGTGTTCCACTGGCACGGCGACACCTTCGATCCCCCACCCGACGCTCAGGTGCTCGTACACGGCCTCGATGGCGGCCAGCAGGCGTTCCGCCGCGGTCGTCAGGCCGGCGTGCAGTTTCATCTGGAAACCTCGGCCACCGAGGCCGCGAAGTGGGCCGAGGCGTACGACGACGAGCTACAGGACTTCGGTGGCAGCGCGGTTGCGATCCTGCGACGATGCGCCCGAACGGAGGCTGCTCGTTTCCAACTTGCCGATCAACTGATGGAAAACTTCCTGCGCATTGCAGCCGGCGCCTGACTCACGCGGAGCCTCCCAAACCGATCAGCGCCGCCAGCTTGCCGCGCACCTCGGCGAGAATCGCCGGCGGCACGGATCCCCCTGCGTAGCCAATCGGGCGAGCCTGCGTATCAATACTGCGCACGTGGCTCGTCAGCACCTCCCCGGCGACAGGCAGTCCGTCTGGCAGCACCACGCTGGTGGCAAAAGGTCGGACGTGGGCTGTGATCGGGCACACGATCGCGAAGCGGCTGGCGCGATAGAACGCTACCGGCGACAGGACCAGCGCCGGCCGTCGGCCGCCCTGCTCACGGCCGACGCGCGGGTCGAAGTCCGTCCACACCAGATCGCCGCTGTGGGCCTCGTAGCCGTGCGCCTCAGAGGCGCTCAATCGACAACCTCGCCACCGACATCCGGGCCCCAGTCAAAGGCCTCATGCATGGTCTCCGGCGTCACCCCGTCGAGCAGATCCTCGAGCCTGTACACCGGTCGCTCCACCGCGATGATGACCCTGTTGTCTTCAGCCGTGATCTCCACACGCGCACCGGCGCGAAGGCCCACACGCGCCGCAATGTCCTTCGGCACGCGAACGCCAAGGCTGTTACCCCATTTGGCAACGCTCACCTGCATGGTCAGACCTCGGGTCGAGTGATTGGGATATTCTTAGGATATCCTACGAATTCCAGCCAAGTAGCTTCCACGTTGCAGATCAACTGATGGCAAACTTCCTGCGCATCGTCGCCGGCACCGGAAAGCCGCGGCAGAACGACTCACGCGACTGACCCCTCATAGAGACCGGCAGCTGTCCACGCTTGGAGGAACCATGAAGCCGCGGTCGAACGTGGCATCGGCAGCGCTGCTGGGCCTCATCGCCGGCTGGGTGCTGCAATCCACAGGCGTGGCGCAGGGATCCTTCGTGGTCTATGCGCTGGCGCTCGCCACGACCGGTCTCGTTGGCGCTGCCCTTTCCGGGAATATCTTTGCGGCGCCCGTCGGACTGATAGTCGGGCAGCTGCTCGCAACGCTGCTGATGTCGCGAATCCCGCTGACGCCCGAGATCGTCGTGGCCGTCCCGTCGGCTGCGATCGCAATACTAGCCGGAATGGCGGGGAGACCGCTGCACCGGCGGTTTTTCCAGAGCAGACCGTAGGCTCAGTCAGCGCAGGACGTGCCAGCAGTCGGAATCACGACAACCGCGGTGCCTTCGGCCAACCCCGTCCGGACTCTAGTCCCGACGGACCCCAGGCTGATCCCCTAGGATCCGTTCCAGCAGACGATCGAGCTGCTTCTGTAGGGGCCCTGCTTCAGGATGGTCCACGGCATCGTTCGTGGCGTACACGGCTCCGGCGCCGTAAAGATACACGTCGTAGCCAGCGAATTGGCTCGAAATAGTAGCGACGATCGGCACACCGTAGCTAGCCTCGCCTGCCGACCAGCGATGTAGCACGACATGCCCCCCCGCCTCGATGTATCGCTGCAGAGTTTGCTGACCGCGTGAGTTGTTGACTCGGCTCACCTGCCCGCCCTTGTTGCCGTGACTCGCTGACGGGAGGACAACGGCCGCGGTCCCGTCGGGAATCCCGCCGAGCAGGTCATCGGGCGGATGGACGAAGAGATTGATCCCACGTACATGGCCTCGGGCGGTCAATGCTTCTTCAACCTCGCGATCATCCCAGGGCTCATAGGCCTTGTATACCCGAACGGTCGGGTGCCAGGGCGGGACCCCTGCATTGTCATCCACGACTGTACGCTCGACGGACTCTGTAAGGTACGAGGGGCGGCCCCGCACCGTCGTACCGAAGGTCTTCTCCCCGTCTCGGGCGGCGGAACTGCCGATGAGAGTAGTGTCAATGTAGGCCTCTGTCGGTTCAGAAACGTCTATATCGCTGAAGGCGTGTAGCGAGTAGCAAACGACTGCGTCGAAGGGCGCCTTCTTGTCTCGGTAGCCGCGTTTCTTGGGTCCCAGCAACCGCTCAGACAAGATCCCAGGCCTTGTTCTGGTCAGCTTGTAGCCGGTGGCGTTTTTCGGCTTGTCCTGCCATCGCACCTGCACGATGGCAGCATCTTCCTTCAGAGTCGCTCCCTCGGATTCCAGCCGCAATCCGGTTGGTGGCACTATGAAGGTGGTAGAGGCCTGCTGGTAAACCG
The DNA here is from genome assembly GCA_965248695.1 of Acidobacteriota bacterium. Classification (GTDB taxonomy): domain Bacteria; phylum Acidobacteriota; class UBA890; order UBA890; family WLXD01; genus DASCOT01. Next base: position 914,121 of record CBDFKD010000002.1, read on the forward strand.
TATGGGTGCTCTTGCCGAACGTGATGGCCGCGTGGCGGCGGCCTTCGCCTGCGCCGAGAGCGCGAACATCGTACGCGACTTCGTTCGAGCCAATGAAGTTGTTGGGGTCGCTGGCGACCCGTAGCCAACTGGCGGTGCTCCGCGCGGTCGGCGGTATCGGCGCCGCCGGCGGACAACGCGGCAACGAGCGCTCCGAGCTCGTCGCGGCGGCGGTTCAGGCATGTCATCCGTCTGTCCAGCAGCTGCTCCGATTGCTCGCCGCGTACGTGGGTGGCTTCACAAGTGCTCGTTCTGGCGCTCACCCATCCGAGCCCGTACCGGTCCAGCGCTCGACGCGTGCGCTCGAAAATCTGGTCCCGGCGCGGGTGGCCGGACTCGGAGAGACTCGCTCGCAGTGCTTCCGACGTGCTCGTGTCCCAGATGCCGGCGAGTTGCCCCTCCGCCCCGCGACAGATGGCGCCGGGGTCCTGCAAAACGAACCACAGCAATGCGACGGCGGCCGCGGCACCGGGCGTTGCCCAGACCAAACGCCGTGTCCACCGCTCACGCGGATCGTCCGCGAGAGCCCGCGTGAGCACCGCCATGCTGGCGAATCGCGCCTCCGGATCGACGCTGGTCGCACGCTCCAGAATCTTCCGGATGCGCGTCGGAACGCTCGTCGAGACCGGAGGAGCGGCAGGCTCGTTGCGCCGGAAAGCCGCTGCGAGCTCCTCGACGTCGGTGCCCGGGAAGCGCCGCTCGCCATAGAGGACTTCCCAGAGCGCTACCGCGAACGCGAACTGATCGCTGCGCGCGTCGAAGCGTCTCTCGAGCAGTTGCTCGGGCGCCATGTAGCCTGGTGTGCCGACGAGGCGCTCCTCGAGCGTGCCCTCCTCGTCGGTGGCCGGAGCAACTTCGTCGGCAATCGAAACCGGGTCATGGGGCGCGGCAGCGCCACCGCCGAGCCCTTCCGCCGGAGACCTACCGTCGGCGCGCGCCAAGCCGAAGTCGACCACTCGCGCCCGCCTATCGGCGGTAACCAGCACGTTGTCGGGCTTGAAGTCGCGGTGCACCAGCCCGGCCGCATGGGCTGCCGCGAGGCCAGCGCCGGCGGCCAGGAACGCATCCAACGCCGCCCGCCAGGGTTGCCCGTCAGCCCACTCGCGCAGGCTGCGGCCGTCGACGAACTCCATGGCGATGAACACCCGGTCGCCGACCGTGCCGACGTCGTACACGCTGACGATGTTCGGATGATCCAGCTGCGCCAGCGCTCGTGCCTCGCGCAGCAGGCGTTCCTGATCCTCGAGCCCAGTGGCGTGCAGCACCTTGAGCGCCACCTTGCGATCGAGCTGCGGGTCGTAGGCTGAGTACACAGCGCCCATTCCGCCGGAGCCGACGTGCTCCAGCACCGCGTAGCGTCCGAGCTCGGTGCCAGGTGTGAACGCCTTGGCGTCAACGCCGTCGAGGATCCGCTTCCAGGCAGCCGCCATGCCCTGGCCGGTCTCGACGAGGAACTGTTCACCTTCCCGCGTCAGACGGTCGATGGCCTGGTCCAGCTCGGCGCTCGCCTCGGAGTCGTTCGCCAGGTGGACCCGCAACCCCTCGGCGCGGGCCGGGTCCCGCAGGGCGGCCAGCAGGCGTGCCCAGCGGTTCCGCATCAGGACGCTGTCTGCCGCCGCAGACGGTCGCTCAACGTGCGCTTAGCAGTGCGCCACTCACGTTCGACGGTCGAGACCGACATCTCCAGCGCTGCCGCGGTTTCCTCGACGGTCATGCCGGCGAAATAACGACACTCCACCACCCGCACCGTGCGTGCCGACGTCGCTTCGAGGTCGCCGAGGGCAACATCGACAGCGAGAATCGTGTTCAGGTCGGCCGTCGAGGCGCCATACTGCTCCTGGAAGTCCGTCTGCACCCGATCGCCGCCGCGCTTGCCGCGCTGATTACGCCGCGCATAGTCGACAGCAATATGCCGCATGACCCGCGCCGCGGCGGCAAAGAAATGGCCACGATCGCGCCAGTCGCCATGTCCACCCGCCAGCTTGAGGTAGGCCTCGTGCACCATCGCGGTGGTATCGAGCGTTGCGTCGGGACCGGACCGCCAGCGTCGCGCCAGCCGTCGCAGATCCGGATACAGCACCTCCACTAGCTGGTCGAACGCAGTTTCATCGCCGGCACGGTGGGCATCCAGAAGCGCGGTAACATTCTGGCCGCGATTCGGGCTGCGCGTCATTGCTACCTCGAGCATCGGGGACGTCGGATCGGATCTGCACAAGCCCGGAGCTCAGGGAGTGGCACCCGACGCCGACGGTCGCTGGCCCGACTATTACCATGGCCCGTGCAACCTACACCAGGGGCCACAGAGCCTCAGAAAGCGACTGCGGAGCGCTCCCGCCCGGCGTCGACCGCCGCTCAGACGGCGTTCAGCTGCCCAACCTGGTCGGGCTGGCCGAGTGTCGTGAATCCCTCGGCCGAGAAGTCGGCGTCATACGTGAAGACGTGGCGCAGGCCCAGCTCCTCCATCACGACGAAGCTCGTACAGTCGACCAGGCTGAGGCCACGGTGCCCACGCAGGTCGAATCGTCGGGACGCACGGTCGTGCAGGGTCTCGTCGATCCACGTAAGTCGCAGCACCGGGCGGAGGTCGTGCTCGACTCGACGGGCCGCGTCGATGCCTACCCTGGCCTGAAGCACGGCTTGCGTTTCCAATAAGACGTAGTTGCTGCTGTGCAATGCGATGTCGAGGTCTAGCAAACGCTCCAGGGTCGCCGCCGCATCGGCGTGCATCGAATCGTTGCGCACCAGAGCCGCGAAGATGGCGGCGCTGTCGACGAAGACCCCGTTCACTAGAGCACGTTCACTCAGACACGCTGTCCGCGAAGTACTCGTCGTGGCGCGCGGAAAGGTCGGCCACGTCGGCCTCGAAGGCACCCACGAGTTTCCGGGCCCGCTCACGCAGGGGGGCCTCGGATTGTCGCATTTGGTCCACGGCCTGCCGGATCAGCGAGGCCAGCGACTCGCCCGTCGTGTGTGAGCGCTCCTTGAGGAACCGGTACTGCGCCTCGTCCAGCTGGATCTGAGTACGGATCATGGTCAACGATCCCGGATCGGTTAATGTAATGATGTAAGAGATACTAATCATAACATCGCACCAACGATCCTTGACGGAGAACACCCTGATGTCAGGAGACGGTCACGACGCCGCCGACGCCGCCATCCGCGAGCTAGTGGATCGGGAGACTCGCGCCTGGGATATACAGGACGTCGACCTGCTCATGTCGATCCTGCACCCTGACATGGTGTGGCCGTGGCCACCGCACGCGCAGGCGCACGATCCGATGGAGTGGGTGCTCGAATGGGGTCGCTACGACGACGGGCGATGGCGGCGCGGCTGGCAGGAGCTTTTCGACACCCACGAGCTAGTGCACAACCGGCGCGAGACGCTCCGGGTGATGGTCTCACACGAGGCCGACGGCGGCCTGGCGGTGGTCGATGTCGACACGCTCTGGCGTGATGCCGACGGCAATGACTTCCGCTGGCTCGGGCGTGCTGGGAAGATCTACACCAAGGTCGGCGATGGCTGGAAGCTGATCGCCCATACCGGGCTGCTGGAATACCCGCCGAGCTGAGCTTTCGAGTCGTGTGACGGCGGCAACGGGCGGCCAAGGATCCCTCGCGCTAGGCACCCTCGACCGCGAGGGATATCGTCGGGCCATGCCGCGAAGCGAGCTTGTGCGTCGACTGGGCCGTGCGACGGGAATCGCCGCGGGTACGGTGGCGATCGCGCTGTGGATGATGTTTGCCGCGCGCATTTTCACCACCGGCAACACCGGCGGGCTGCTGGTGGCATTGACGATGATCGCCGTGGCGATCGCCGCTATCGGCGGATCGATCGCCAGTCACGCGGGCGTAGTGCTGGCGGCCTTCGCGGTGTCGTTCCTGCCGGTCGGGCTGTACATGCTCGGTAGTCCGAGCATCTTCGCGGGAATCGGGCTCGCCAACCTGCTCTACTTCGTGTCGGCCGTTCTGCTGTGGATGGCGCGCCGGGACGGCGGCGAAAAATGACGACGCGTATGGAGCGCTACCGGGCGGCGCGACGCGACCCGGCGCTGGTTGTGCTCGAGGGGTTCCATGCTGCCAAGCACGCCCTGCGCTTCGGTGCCGGGATTGTCGAGATGGCCGCCCGGAGTCGTGGCGAGATCGACGAGCTGGCCCGCGAGCTCGCCCCGGACGTGCGCGCCAGTCTGGCCCAGGCGGACGAGATTCCGGACGCCGAGTTCGCCACGCTCGCCCCCCTGCCCCACCCGACAGGGCTGATCGCAATCGCTCGGCGTACCGCGACCGATGTGACGGATCTGGTATGCAGCGACGCCGCGGCTCCGCTGGTATTCCTGGAACAACCGGCCCACCTCGGCAACCTCGGTGCTGCCGTGCGCGTCGGGGCTGCCGCCGGTGCGTGTGGCCTATTGACCAGCGGACAACATGATCCCTGGAGCCCCGAGGCGGTGCGCGCGGCGGCAGGACTGCAGTTCGCGCTGCCGTCGGCGCGAGTCGACGAGCTGCCGGCGAGCCCGCGACCACTGATCGCCCTCGACCCGGAAGGCGAGCCGATCTCCACCTGCCAGCTGCCCCCGGCACCGATTCTCGCCTTCGGACCCGAGCGTCACGGCTTGAGCGAACAGATCCTCGCCCGCGCGGTGCAACGCGTCTCGATCCCGATGACGTCGGGTGTCTCGAGCCTCAACCTCGCCACCGCCGTCGCAGTAGCTCTGTACGGGATGCGCAACTAGATCGTCTGGGCCCTGTATCGCGCTCCGGCGATCACCCCGATCGCACCCAGCAACGCCACCGTAACCGGATACCAGCTCGGCTGGCCCGGTTGTGGTTGAAAACCCAGCGCGGCTGACAAGATCATCAGCACCGCCGCCAACGCGATGCCGTGCGCCAGCGGCGCGTGGCTGCCGATCTTGGCCGCAAGCCAGCCACCGACGGCAGCCGCGACCACGCCGTAGAGAAGATTGACTACCAGGTACGGCATTGGTGCTTGATCCAACTCGCCGCTGATGACACCCGATGCCATCAACGGTCCAGCGATCATCGTGCACACGATCACGATCACCACCATTGCTCCGTAGCCGGCGATCACGGCAACCACGCTGCGCATCGGGTTGTTCACGATGACCCCTCCTGCTGGGTTTCCACCGGCTCGAACAGCGTGCCGAGCTTCGCCTTCAGGCTGGCCTCCACCTCGACGGCCTGGGGCTCCGCGACGCCGTACAGCGACAGCCATACTCCCAGGCTGTAGGCACCGGATCCCGGCTCCAGCTCGACGAACAGCAGCCCATCGTTGAGTGCCGGGCAGCGGCACGAGAAGTGGATCGCCGGGTTGACCAGGTCCACTTCGCCTGAATCACCGGTCCACAGCGTCACCGACGCCCCGGAGGTGGCCGGCAGCTCCGTCGCCGCGAGTCCGCCCTCCCCGAACAACGCCGCCCATGCGTCCGGCTTGCCGACGTTGATCTTGCGCCGGTCCCACACCATGCGACGAGGCGTCCCCGGATGGCGCTCCAGATAGAACTTGAGGTTGGACAGGAAGTAGCGCCAGCCGGAGTCGACCGTGTCGAAATACTCGACCCAGTCGTCCGCGGCGCTAAAGCCGGAGTGGACCATCCTGAGAACGGTGCGTCCCTCGCGCGCCTCGATCGTGTAGTCGACGGCCACCGGTACGGCGTCGTCGGTCGGCGGCGGCCCCTCGGTGTAGCGCAGGCGGCGCCCTTCCTCCCAGGTATCGATGTGCCCGGTGCCTTCCACTCCCGGGCCCCACGAGATCGTCACCGTGCCGCCCACACCAGGCTCGATCTCGGCGGTCAGCGGGAACCAACGCTGTAGCTCCTCGGCGTCGCTGATCGCGTGCCAGACTTCCTCGGGCGAGGCGTCGATCTCGATCGACAGATCGACGTTCTTCGTGCGTACCGTTTCAGACATCAGGTTTGTCTCCAGGCTGGTTGCAAGTCAATGGCGACGACGCGCGGTGCTTTCGACCATCTTGAAGGGTGGTCCGCCACGCGTGTGGATGTCGTCCTTGAACACGACCTGGGTGACGAAGGTGTCCTCGTCGACCCAGCGCAGCACGAAATCGTAGACCTGGTCGGCGCCGGAGATCGGGTCGTGATCGACACCGGCGAGCACTGTCTCGTCACCAGCGGCGTTCGCCGGCCCCTGGCCCGACACCCAGTAGGTTCCCGAAGTATCGAAGCCAACCAGGGTGTACTCGTCGGCTCGTCGATCGAACCCGATCACCGCCATGAGCTCGATCGGCGGGGCGGGGGCGGAATACATACCAGTCTGCACCAGGAACCGTCCGCCGAGCACCATCTTGGCCTCAGTAGTACCCGCGGCGACAATCGGTTCGGCGCCGGGCTGCTGCCAGATCCGGGTCTCGACGTCCCAGGTACCCTGCATCGTTGCCAGCCGTTCGTGCTCCGGCCCAGGCATCGAGGCCTCCATCTGACGCTGCACGATCTTCTGCATCTCCTCGGCCGTGGGCTCCTGAGCCGTAAGAGAACCAGGCCAGGCGACGACCGCGATCACCAGCCCAACGGCCGGCAGTCGGGGCAGACGGAAGCAACGGGTCGGGTGCTCAGTGGACCGGCTGTTCATCGCTGTCGTCTCCGCTGTCGTGGGTGGTTTCGAACTCGTTCGTGGCCGCCTGTTGGCCAGCCAGTGACGGATATCCGCACAGGTTGAACCGGAAGCTCCTCCCAGGAGTTTCCGCCGCGGCGTGGTACTTGCTCACCAGTCCCTCGAGAGCTGCCGAGAGCTCTTCTGCGAAGGCGGTCTGCTCGGCCGGGCTGGCGAACCTGACCTCGGTCTCTAGGCTCAACGTCGCCAGCCGCTTGCCGCTCCGATCGGCGCGCCGGCGGAGGGTGGCGAGGTCGCGTAACGTCCGGGCGGCCAGAGCGACGAGATATTCGCTCGAGAAACGATCGCGGATCTCCTCAGGACTGCTCGCCAGCCCACCGAGCGCCTGCGGCACGATCACGTAGGCGCGGGCGGTCGTCTGCAGCAATTGCTCGACGAAGTTGCCCTTGCGGCGCTCCCCCACCGGCTCCAGGAGCCCATGCTCGCGCAACAGGCGAACATGGTGGCCGACTCGCTGCCGCGGCAACTCCAGGTCGCGCGCCACTTCCGCCGCGGATGCCGGGTCGCGGAACCGTTCCAGTAGCTGGATGCGCACCGGGTGCAGCAGGGTAGCCGCCTGATCGGTGCCTTCGACAAGTCCAACGGGTGTTTGCATGAGGGAGAAACTATTGTAGACAAGTAATTTTGTCAAGACCGATATATCTGTCTATAGACATTCATGCAGAACCCACCTCTACGAACGCTAATATCCCGACCCATGCACGGCTCGCTTACGCATGGTTGGCGCGCTCGAACCACGACAGTGCTTGCAGTCCTGCTTGCGGGTGGTATCGGTCGAGCCCAGGGTCCCGAACCCTTCACGCCGGACGATCTGTTCCGGGCCCACACGATCGGCCGCATGGCCTGGTCACCGGACGGCGATCTGATCGCCATCGCGTTGGTCGGCCCGGGTAACGAGCTCGGCGTCCTCGAAACACGCACGGAGCTGGTCCTTGTCGATGCAACCTCCGGGGAGCTCACGACCCTGGCAAGCGGGCTCGCCGAGGAGCGCGGCTACTGGTCGCCGGTCTGGTCGCCCGAGGGAGGAACGCTCGCGTTCCTGACCGCGGACGCAAGCGGCTCGGTGCACCCGGCACTCTGGCGGCGTGGCGAAGCGTCGTTCCACACGTTCACGGACGTCGACATCCGGCTCGGTTTCGGCGACCCGCCGATCGTGTGGGCCGACGAACAACATGTGCTCTTCCAGTCCTGGCGGGACGGCGCCAACCGGAGCGGGTCGCTGTACTTCCAGCTGGTGCGCGGTCGCAACGCATCGCAACTGTGGGACGAGCGACGCCGAGGTACCGACGCCACCGTCAGCGTCCTCGAATCCGGTCCGTCCGCATCGATCGAACCGGCGATCGAGCCCACCGTCCTTCGCCGCCACGACGTTGCCACCGGCCAGACCAACGAGGTGCTAGAGCAGGTGCTGCACCGACCAGTGGTATCGCCTGATGGACGTCACGTCGCCTTCTTCGTGCCGAGTCCCGGGTTGCCGCGCGAGCCGGTCGCATCGTTCCTGCGACATGCCGAGCTCTATGACTCGGTGAACTGGGGCACCGCCCTGGCAGTCGCCGACCTCGACGCCGGCGAGATCGTGGCCGGGCCGGTGAACCTGCTGGACCCGGATTACTTCTCCCTTCGCTGGTCATCGAGTGGAACCCGGCTGGTGGCGATGGGGCGCCACGAAGATGGCTCGGGGCAAGGCCCACTCCTGCTCTTTGACGAGGCCGGCTTGCGCCATGTCGAGGTCGAAGGAGTTGGCCCCATCTTGGCGGCCAGATGGCTGGGGGACGAGCTGGTGGTGCGCGCCCGGGACGACGACAGCGAAAGCGGCAACGACCGCGACGACGGCGATCGTGCCGACTGGTGGAAGGTCAACCCTGGCCCACCGATCAATCTCACCGGCGCGCTTCCGCCCTCCGCGGGCGCTCCGGTCCTCGTCGGGCACAACGATGCCATCGTCGAGGCGGAGGGAGATCTCTGGCGCTTGGATCTGGGATCGGCGAGCTCACCGGCCACGCTGCTCACGAGCGAGCTGGACGCCGTCAGCGGATCCCGCGCGCTGAGTAGCGAGGGAGCCTTCTACGCCCGAGTCGGCGGGCAACCTACTCTGCTTCACTTCGACGGCCAAGCTCTCCATTCAACGACCATCCCCGTGCCCCTGGCCGGCACCACCCCGCGGGCGCTCTCCCCGAACGGTGACGCGGCGATCCTCACCGGCAGCGACGACGACGGGACCCGGATGTGGCTCACTCGAACCGTGGGCGAGCTCGAGGATCAGGGCGCCAGCCACTTCATCGAGGTCTGGCACGGCAACTCCTGGATCGCCAACAAGCGCCGCGGCGTTGCACGGCATCTCGAGTACACCTCGATCAGCGGCCGCACGCTCAACGCATGGCTGCTCGTGCCACCCGGCCGCGGACCATTCCCCATGGTCGTGGACATCTATCCAGGAGCCGAGTACGACGCCGAGCCGCCGTACGCCTTCGAGCTCACCAACGGCCATTTCCTTCACCCGCAGCTGTTCGCCGAGCTCGGCTACGCGGTGCTCTTGCCCAGCATGCCCGCACCCGACGACCCGACGGCGAGCAACCCGATCGACGAGCTCACCGACGGCGTACTGCCGGCACTGGATGCCGCCATCGCCACCGGGACGATCGATGGTAGTCGCATGGCCGTCGTCGGCCAGAGCGCCGGCGGCTACTCCACCCTCGCCTCATCGCACAGACTGACCGGTTCCGTGCCGCAATCGCCAGCGCCAGCTACTCCGACCTCGAAAGTCTGTACGGCACTTTCTACGGGCAGCGGCGCTACGGCGACGGCGGCCATCCGCAGGCGGGTCAGCTCTTGCGCATCATGCAGCTGGAGCGCGGCTACGCGCACATGGGCGGCCCGCCCTGGGAGCAACCGGAGCGATATCGCCACAACAGCCCGCTCACCCACGTCGACAAGATCCGCCCGCACCCCACTGATGCTGGTGCACGGCGACATGGACTTCATCCCGATCCAGCAGGCCGAGCAGATGTTCACGGCGCTGTATCGACTCGACCGCGACGTTCGCTTGGTGCGCTATCACGGCGAGCAGCACACGGTCTCCGGGCGGGCGAACGTGCTCGACCTGTGGACCCGTATCGAGTCCTGGCTGGATTCGCACCTGGCGCCGGCCGGAAGAGATAACTAGGTGGGTTCGACCCAGCCCGGCCGTCCCTCCTGGGGCTCGTCGCCTGTAGCAGTAGCGCTGAAAACACCGTCACTCACGCCCGCTGGCCTCGCACCGGTGAGATCGCCGATGCAACCGCGTATAGTCGGCGCCAATCCAGGCCCGATCGCGCCCTGCAGCTCGGCGAATGGACAAGCTGGTGGAATGATCTAGACCGAGTCTCTCGCTGCATTTGTTCGAACGAAGGAAGGTCCCGTGCGCTCCTCGCTTCGCTTGCTACTCGCCAGTGCGCTCATTGCTGTCCCGTTGGCGAGCCCCGCAAACGTCAACGGGCATCAAGACGGCACCGATATCGACGCCATCATCGAGTCGCTCATGCCCTCGGTGATCGAGTGGCGTCACGATATCCACCAGCACCCGGAGCTATCGAACCGCGAGCACCGCACGGCGGCCAAGGTGGCGGAGCATCTACGCTCGATCGGCCTCGACGAGGTCGAGACCGGAATCGCACACACGGGAGTCGTCGGGACGCTGCGGGGCAGCCTCCCGGGCCCAGTGGTGGCGCTGCGCGCCGACATGGACGGCCTGCCGGTCAAGGAGATGACCGGGCTGCCCTTCGCCTCCGAGGCGATCGGCGAGTACAACGGCGCCGAAGTTCCGGTGATGCACGCCTGCGGACACGACGCCCATGTGGCGATTCTCATGGGCGTCGCGGCGGCGCTGGCCGAGGTGCGCGAGTCGATCCCGGGCACCGTGAAGTTCTTCTTCCAGCCGGCTGAGGAGGGCGCGCCGCCCGGTGAGGAAGGTGGCGCGGCGCTCATGCTCGAGGAGGGGGTGTTCGAGGGCTCCGATGCTCCCGAGGCAATCTTCGGTCTGCACGTTTGGCCGGAGACCACCGGTACCCTCGGCTACCGGTCCGGAGGCGCGCTCGCCGCCTCCGACGGGCTCTATATCAAGGTCATCGGCCGGCAGACGCATGGGTCACAGCCATGGCGGGGAGTCGATCCCATCATCGCCGCGGCTCAGATCGTGGCGGCACTGCAGACAATCCCCAGCCGCCAACTCGACATCACCAGGGCGCCCGCGGTGGTGTCGATCGGCAGCATCCACGGCGGCGTGCGCGGCAACATCATTCCCGACTTCGTCGAGATGACCGGCACCATCCGCACCTTCGACCCCAATATGCGCGAGGAGTTACACGAGCGGATCCGCACTACCGCCGTGGCGATCGCCGAGAGCTCAGGCGCAACCGCGGAGGTGGAGCTGCGCCCCGGAACCCCGGTCACGTACAACGACCCGGAGCTCACCGAGCGCATGCTGCCCACGCTGGAGCGCGCCGCACCAGGCAAGGTCAAGCAACTCGACCTCATCATGGGAGCCGAGGACTTTTCCTATTTCCAGGAGCTCATCCCCGGCTTCTACTTCACCCTCGGGGTCAACAAGGCCGGGGTGGGGCCGAACGAAGCGGCGCCGAACCACTCGCCCAATTTCTACGTCAACGACGACGCGCTGATCGTCGGAGTGCGAGCAATGGCGGGAATGGCGATGGATTACTTGAGCTCCGCCCTCACCTCGTCGAGCGCCCCTGACCGGTAGGCGATTTCCAAGGCCTCCTCGAGCCACGCCAATCGCTGCGCGGCGGTCGCCTTCAGCGTGGCCTCCAGGTGGTGGCGACGCGTACCCTCCCAAGTGGCGTCCCACGACTCGCGAGCTCCGGCCCGATCAGCCATCGTTGGTCGTCTTCCGCAGACGCTGGATGGCCTCGAGCGATTCGATATCGTCGCGATCCTGCGGACGTCCCGCGAGGCGTTTCAGTCGGATCAGGTCCGGGATCGACGCAACGCGCACACTCGTCACTTCCAGGTCGACCTCGACCGACCGCGCCCATAGCTCCTCGAACGGGATCGGATGCTCGGCGAACAGATCCACCACACGCATCGGGTTGCCTGGATCGAGCATCGAGAACACTCTCATTCCACGCTCCCGCACCCAAGCCTCGCGGGTTGCAGTGTTGGCAAAGTCCCTTGCGTCGACCGGTAGCCTCGGCTTCATTCCCAGCTCCGCGAGAACATCAATCGCCTTGACAGCCTCTGGAGGGCTCAGGTCAACGATGAGGTCAACGTCGACCGTCAGGCGCGCGTGGCCGTGCAACACGACCGCGAGGCCACCGACGACCACGTAGCGCACGTCGGCTGCATTCAGTGCCATGAAGATGGGCTCGAACACCGCCATGCGGGGATTCTACGGGCGGATCCGTCATTGAACCAAATCGTTTCGCCACGTGGTGAGTTGGCTCGTCTGATACTATAGGTCCGTATCAGACCTATCCGATATGGACCGTATCGGAGTCGTCGCCACCAGACACGCTCGGATCTTCGCGGGGAAACCAACCACGGCCATGACCGATCGTCCCTCCCCGAGCTCAGCAATCCCGCTCACGCCCGCGGTTTTCCACATCATGCTCGCCCTGGCCGACGGCAACCTGCACGGCTATGGCATCAAGCTGGCCGTGCGCGAGCTCAGCGGCGGCCGTATTCAGCTTGGTTCCGGGACCCTCTACCGGTCGTTGCAGAAGGCCTTCGTTGACGGCCTTGTGGAGCGCATCGAGGACGTCGCCGGTCCGCGCGACGCCGCCGAGCCGCGCGTCGACTACCGGCTGACGAAGTTCGGCCGCGAGGTCGCCGAGGCCGAGGCCGAGCGTCTGGCGCTGCTGGTCGAGGCAGCCATGAACCGACGCCTGCTCCCCGGCTGGCGCATGCACGTTCCCCAGATAAAGTCCAAAAGAGGAGCCTGACTTATGACCGCCCGAGTTCCCCCCGTTCCTGAAGACTTCCACTCGATCACCCCGCAACCTCGCCGAGGACGGCGAATCGGTGGTGCATTGCGAGCTGCTGCTGGGCGACTCGCGCTTCTTCGTGAACGAGGAGTTCCCTGACTATGGGCAGCTGTCGCCACTGGCGCACGAGGGCACGGCGGTGACCTTCCACATGTACGTCGAGGACGTCGACACCGTCTGGACCCGCGCGATAGAGGCTGGCGGCGAGGTGGTGATGCCGCTGGACGATCAGTTCTGGGGTGACCGCTACGGCATCCTGCGCGATCCCTTCGGCCATCGATGGTCGCTGGCGAGTCGGCTCGAGGACCTGTCACCGGAGGAGAGCCAGGAGCGCGCCAAGGAGTTCTTCGCCGAGCCCGCGGCGGGCGACTAGACGGCGCGGTCCGCCGGCCGCAACGCGAGGGTCCGCTCCGGCGAACGTTGCCCAGAACATGCCCCGGCACCGCGTCGACCTGGAGCTTCTCCAAGCCAGTGAGTCGGGGTGGCGGACGCCCGTTTCGCCATGTGCGAGTGCTGCGCTAGCCGAGCCCGCTGGTCAGGCGGGGTCGGGCGTCGCGCCGCGGGGCAACCCGAGAATCAGGCTCCCCGCCAGCCAGCTCAGGAATCCGGTCGGCGCGCCGCCGATCAACCACATGAACGCCACCGGGTACTGATCGTTCGGGTAGAGAATCCACGGGGCGAAGTTCAGCAGGGAGCCGGTAACGATGCCGCCGAGCAGCAGTGTGGCGAGTCCGATCATCCAGCTCTGAGCCGAGGAACCGATCCAGGCGCACAGGGCTCCGAGACCGATGGCGAGCGACAAGACGACAGCGGACATCGAGACCCTATAGGGGTGCCCGAATGTCGGATCGCCCGGAAAGCGCTCGCCGGTTCCCGGGAACAGGCCGACCCAGGCCAGCATCACCACCGCGATCACTACCCCGATGTAACCTGCGCCGGCGCGCACCCAGCGGGGATCCAGCTTGCTCATGAGAAACCTCCGTGACAACGTCCGGCGCGTGCGATGGCCGTGGCGTTTTCATGCTGATCGAATTCGTCGATTGAAGCAAGAGTACTTTGCAATGCAAAGGAACGCAAGGACCATATGGAGCTGAGCCGCAGTCGACGCCTGCTCATCGGACGTCTGCGTCGCCGCAAGACGCGTGAGCGCGAGCAAATGTTCCTGGCCGAGGGCGTGCGTTGCGCCTCCGAGGTGCTCAGCGCCGGTGCCAAGGTGCGCTTTGCGGTGGTAGCGCCCCGTTTGCGCGCTCAGCCGGCTGGCACCGCCCTTATCGAGCATCTCGAGGCAGGTCGTATCGAGATCATCGACGCCACCGACGCCGACGTTGCCGAGCTCGCCGATACGGAGTCACCGCAGGGGGTGCTGCTGGGATGCGAGCAACCGTCCGCATCTCTCGAGACCATCAAGAGCACTCGGGTGCTGGTTGCCGACGCGATTGGAGATCCGGGCAACCTCGGCGCGCTGGTCCGATCTGCCGCGGCTTTCGGTGTCAGCGCGGTGGTGGCGCTCGACGGCACCGTCGACCCGTGGAATCCGAAGGCGGTGCGCGCTTCCGCTGGAAGCATCGCGCGGGTGACGATGCTGCGCGCCAGCTGGCCGGAGATCGACGGGTGGCGCTCGTCTCGGCACCTCGACGTGCTGGTGGCGGACCGCGGCGGCGAACCGCCGGAGTTGCCGGGGCGCGGCTGGGTGCTGGTCGTCGGAAGCGAGCCTCGTGGCGCACGCGCGGAGGTCCTGGCCGCCGCCAGTCACCGCATCGCGATTCCGATGTCCGGCGGCATAGACTCGCTCAACGCCGCCGTGGCGGGCTCCATCTTGATGTACGCCTTGACGCGCAAGCCCTGAAGGCAACGGGAGGAAAGACATGAAGAGCTCCGACGCCGCGAGACACGGCATCAGCTTCGGCTCCGCCCTGGCGATCGCCATCTCGTTCAGCCTGCACCACTCGGTGCTCTGGGCCATCATCCACGGGCTCTTCTCGTGGCTCTACGTCATCTACTACGTGCTCACTCAAGCTCGCTGAGCGACTGCGGCGGCCGTGGTGCGGAATCAGAATCGACCGCCAGACGCCCCGATGACACACCGGCTGCCATGAAGCCGTCCGCCATGAACAAGTCGTGCATCGTGGTGCTGGGCACCGGCTTCGGCGCCATGCAGGTGGTGCGCCGGCTCGATCGCGCCCATTTCGACGTCACCGTCGTCAGCCCGCGCAACTACTTTCTGTTCACGCCGCTGCTGGCCAGCACCACCGTCGGCACGATCGAGTTCCGCAGCATCATCGAGCCGATCCGTTCGGTGCGCGACCTGACCTACTATCAGGCGGCCTGCGAGGCGATCGATCCGGCGGCGCAGCGGATCGAGTGCGAGGCGATGAGCGACGGCCACCGCTTCGAGCTCGACTACGACCATCTCGTGGTAGCGGTTGGCGCCGGCAACAACACCTTCGGCGTCGCCGGGGTACACGAGCACTGCCTGTTCCTGCGCGACCTGCCGGATGCGCGCACCATCCGCCAACGCATCATCGAGCAGCTCGAGCGTGCCAGCCGTCCCGGTATCGATACCGAGACGCGCGACCGCCTGCTGCACTTCGTGGTCATCGGCGGTGGGCCTACGGGCGTCGAGTTCGCCGCCGAGCTGCACGACTTCATCGACGCCGACCTGCATCGCTGGTTCCGCGCCACCGTGGACCATGTGCGCATCACGCTACTGGAGTCGTCGGGCTCCATTCTCGGCGCTTTCGACCAGAGTCTGTCGCGCTTCGCGGCGCGCCGCTTCCGCCGGCAGGACATCGATGTGCGCACCCACACGCGGGTAACCGCCATCGATGTTGACTGCGTGAGTCTGGACAGCGGCGAGCGGCTCGCCTACGGGGTGGCCGTGTGGTCGGCTGGGAATGCGCCGACGTCGCTGATCGCCAGCCTCGACTGGCCCAAATCGCGCGACGGACGCCTGGTGGCCGGGGCGACGCTCAGGGTTCCCGGACAGAACAACGTCTGGGCGCTCGGCGACTGCGCGGTAGTCGACGGCGAGTCCCTGCCCCCCACCGCGCAAGTGGCGCAGCAGCAAGGCAAGTACCTCGCCAACAACCTCAATCGCCTGGCCACGGGACGTGCCGAGAAACGCTTCCGCTTCCGCCATCTCGGCATGCTCGCCTACGTAGGTGAGCACCGGGCGCTGGCCGATCTGCCGAGCGTCAAGGGCCGCGGCTTCGTCACGTGGGTGTTCTGGCGCTCGGTGTACTGGACGCGCCTGGTCAGCCTGCGCAACAAGGTACTGGTGGTGTTCGACTGGCTCACCACCCTGGCGTTCGGTCGCGACGTGAGTAGGTTCTGAGATGCTAGCAGGCCGTGGTGAAAGTGTGGTGGGTCTGGCGACAGGGTTTTGCGAGGCGCAGGCCAGGAGAGAGGAGGAGGCGATGGTTACCCCATCGTTGACGACAAACGACGCAGCATCCGCGCGCAACCCCCAGTCGCCCGAAGGGTTACGGCGATTTGGGGCCATCTGCGGCGTTGGCCTTCCTCGACGATGGCTAGGGCATCGTGTGCGTCAGGCCGCCTTGCATCTGGCCCCAACTCGCCGTAACCAGACCCACCACACTTTCACCACGACCTGCTAGCGATGAGGCCACTGGCGGCCCGCCGGCCAACCAGCGCCGGGCAAGCGGCTACGCTGGCGCTGATTCTGGCAACGTTGGTGTCGGCGGCGGCAGCGGTGGCGGCTGGATGCTCCGCGCCTCCTGACAGCGAAGAACACGACACCCGGCACCGAACGACGAGCCCCATGACGAACCGACCCTTGATCAACATCGCCCATCGCGGCGCTTCCGCCTACGCCCCTGAGCACACGTTCGCCTCCTGGGATCTGGCGCTGACGATGAACGCCGACTATCTCGAGCAGGACCTGCAGATGACCGCCGACGGCGTGCTGGTGGTAATGCACGACGACACCCTCGACCGCACGACTCGCGGACCCGAGGAAACCTGTCGCGGACCGGTGATCGAGAGGACGCTGGCGCAGCTCGCGGGCTGCGACGCCGGCTCCTGGTTCAACGAAGAACACCCTGATCGCGCCCGTCCCGAGTTCGCCGAGCAGCGCATCCCGACGCTCGAGAGCGTCTTCGAGCGCTACGCCGGTCGGGCGCGCTTTTACATCGAGACCAAGAACCCCGAGGCCGCGCCAGGCATGGAAGAGGAGCTGCTGCGTTTGCTGCACGCCTTCGACCTGGTGCCGTCGTCGCTCGACGACCACACGGTAATCCTGCAGTCGTTCAGCCCCGCCAGCCTGATGAAGTTGCGCGACCTGGAGCCGACGCTCCCCCGGGTGCAGCTCGCTCCCGGGCGCGAGACCACTGCCAGCATCCGCTCACAGCTGGGCGAGGTCGCCACCTACGCCCAGGGGATCGGGCCACACTACAGCGATGTGAACGAAGCCCTGCTCGCCGACGCAAACGACCTCGGCCTCATCGTGCACGCCTACACGGTCGACGAGCCCGAGGAAATGCGGCGGTTGATCGGCATCGGCGTCGACGGGATGTTCACCAACGTGCCGGACGTACTCGCTGCCATCGCGCGCTGAACGCGAGAACCGGTGAGCACTGAACATCGGAACCCGCCCCTATTGGTACACCCACGGGCCCAGGGGCACGTCGTTCTTGCAGCTGTCGTCGATCTTCGCGTACGGATCATCCAGGAAATCCGAAACGAGCTTAGGTCGGCAGTCCCCCGGTAACCCGTGTCGCTGACCCTGCAGCTCAATGATCTGCAGGTTGGGCATCGTTCGTGCCACGTGGTGACCCCAGCGCGGGCTGCAGCACACGTCGACCTGACCATGCAGCGATAGCCCGGGAACGTCCGAGTGGAAGCGGTCGTTGTGCTCCGGCGGCACAGCCCCGTCAGCACCCCACCAGGCGCACATCTTGGCGTCCTCGAAGGCCAATAACGCCGGCTCGCGCTCGACCATGGCGATGACGTCTTCCTTGGTCGGACGGTTCGCCCCCATGTCGCCGCAAATGTGCGCCAGATGCGTGCCCAGCGGCGGCACCGGCAGGCCGCTGACGAATCGGGCATCGGTTCCGGCCAGAATGCGCCCGTAGTTCTCGGTCTCGACCTCGGCCCAGCTGTCGGCGTCGAAGAAGTCGTCGAGCGCCGAGTAATCACCCTTCTGCACCCTCGACAGCACGTTGGGCAGCTTCATGTAGATCGTCTCGAAGCGGCGGTAGAGGCGCCCCATGAACGCTACGCCGTCGAACGACATGGTGACCGTCGTGCCGTCCCGGGTCTGCACCGTCTTGGTGTGCGGCCGCTCATCCAGAATGCGGCGTACCCGATCGATCTCGTAGTACCAGGCGGGGAGCAGCTCGCGACAGTGCGGGTCTTCGGCGACGCAGAGCCCGAGGATGTCGGTGTACACCTGCTTGATGGTGTAGAACTCGTCGATCGCGGCGCGGTTGCGGATCTCGCCGAACCAGGGGCTGAGCAGGACGATCGAGCGCACGCGGTCGGGGAAGTAGCGCAGGTACGCGATCACGCTGCCGCCGCCGGTGGAGTAACCGTAGGCGTTGATCTGTTCGTGGCCGAGGAGCTGACGGATCTCGTCGACATCGCGGGCGATGTCGTACTCGTTGTACTTGGTGACGTCGATGCCCTCCGCCATCAGCTTGTCGTAGCAGCGCTCGACGGTCTCGGCGTGCAGGCGCAGCCGCTCCATGGAGTCGTTGGTCAGAACGATCGACGGCGCCAGCCGGTTCTGGTAGGGCGACATGGCGATGTCGGGGCACGACAGCGTCGGCTCGGAGTTGAAGAAGCCGCGGTGATCGATGAGCACCAGCGTGCGGGTCGCAGCGTCGGTGCGTAGCCAATCGACATAGGCGCGCATAGGAGACAGCCCCGGACCGCCGGGAAAATACACGACCGGATCGGGGTGCGGACGTGCGGACCCGTGGTCGGGGGCCATGACGGCGACCGGGAGCTCGACGATGGTGCCGTTCGGATCGTCACGATCCTCCTGGCCGAAGAACCGGTAACACTCGGCGTTGGCCCCGAGGAGCTCCGGGGTCGTGCACTCGGCTGACTCCAGCCTCGGCACCTGCGCCTGAATCTGCGCTGAGGGAGCGCCCGCCAGCGCGAGCAGCCAGACGATCGAGGCGGCAGCGAGCCTGCGGCGCGTGAGCACTCTGACCGCGCTCGGTTCTACTCGAATACCCATGGCCCCAGGGACACGTCGTCGGTGCAGCTATCGTCGACTTCGGCATCCGGGTCGTCCAGGAAGCTCGAGATCACCTGCGGCCGACACTCCCCCGCCAGCCCATGCCCGAGCGCCTGAAACTCGAGGATCTGCAGATTGGGCATTGTGCGCGCCAGATAATGGCCCCAGCGCGTGGTGCAGCACGAGTCGACCTGACCGTGCAGCGACAGCCCGGGAACATCGGAGTAAAAGCGATCGTTGTGCTCTGGTGGCACGGCGCCGTCCACACCCCACCAGGCGCAGATCTTGTTGTCCTCGAACGCTACCAGCGCCGGCTCGCGCTCGAGCATGGCGAAGACGTCGTCCTTGGTCGGTCGATTCGCGCCCATATCGCCGCAAACGTGGGCAAGGTAGTAACCGTAGGGCTGCCGCTCGTCGACGTCATCGGGCGACACCTCACGCCAGCCGTCAATGCTGAAGAAGTCGTCGAGCGCCGAGTAGTCGTGCCGCTGTACCCGCGACAGCACGTTCGGCAGCTTCATGTAGATGTCCTCGAAGCGGCGATAGATCTTGGCGATCAGGGCGACACCGTCGAACGTCAGGGTAACCGTCCTGCCGTCGTCCGTCTGACCTGCCCCCCAATAATCGGGCCAGTCTGAGAGTTAGGATTTGAGGCTCTCAGGATGGCTCGGGAAGGGGGAAGAATGGGCGCGGAAGCGGTACACTGTAGAGCAGATCATCGCCAAGCTCAGGGAGGCAGAGATCGAGCTAGCGAAAGGGGCCAAGACACCGGAGGCATGCCGCAAGCTGGGAATCAGCGAGAACACGTATTACCGGTGGCGCAAGGAGTACGGTGGACTGAGGGTGGATCAGGCACGGCGACTCAAGGAGCTGGAGCGGGAAAACGGCCGGCTCAAGAAGTTGCTGGCGGAGACGATGCTCGACAACGCCATCCTCAAAGAGGTTTCGTCGGGAAACTTCTGAGCCCGGCACGACGGAGCCGGGCAGTGCACCACGCACAGCAGTCGTTGGGTGTGTCCGAGAGGCGAGCCTGCAGAGTACTGGGCCGGGTGCGCTCGACGCAGCAGTATCGGCCCAAGGTGCCGCAGGAGGAGAAGGCACTGGTGGAGCGGATGACCCAGCTGGCGACGCAGTACGGGCGCTATGGGTACCGGCGGATCACGGCGCTGTTGGTACGTGAGGGGTGGCGAGTGAATCACAAGAGGGTCGAACGGTTATGGCGTCGTGAGGGGCTGAAGGTACCGAAAAAGCAGCCCAAGCGCGGACGCTGGTGGCGCAATGATGGATCGTGCGTGCGGCTGCGGCCGGAGAGGAAAGATCACGTCTGGGCCTATGACTTCGTGCACGAACGAACTCACGACGGGCGAGCGTTTCGTCTACTGACGATCGTGGATGAGTACACGAGAGAGTGCTTGGCAATCGATGTAGCACGCAGGCTCAACTCCGAGAACGTGCTGGAGCGACTCGCTGAGCTGTTCGTGAACCGGGGTGTTGCCGATCACATCCGCTCCGACAACGGACCGGAGTTCACTTCTCGGGCAGTGCGTGAATGGCTCGAGCGAATCGGTGTGAAGACGCTGTTCATTGAGCCCGGATCGCCATGGGAAAACGGCTATGTGGAGAGCTTCAACGGCAAGCTCCGAGACGAGCTGCTGAACGGCGAGATCTTCTACACGCTCAAGGAGGCGCAGTGCTTGGTGCACCGCTGGCGCCGCCAGTACAACCAGGTGCGGCCCCATAGCTCGTTGGGCTATCGACCGCCTGCACCCGAAGCGACGTTGTTGCAGCCGGCTACGCTCCGCTTCGCCAGCTCCAACAATCTCTTGCCAGTACCGATTCTATGAGTTACGAAGTGGCCCAAACACTTGGGGCAGGTCACGCTGCCAGAACCGCGACGGCGGTGGCCTGTTGGTCACACCAACCGATTCCGCGAACCAGGTCGTTCCACGCGTACGTGTCGACGATCGGCCCACCCTCAGCGAGCAACTCAGAGTGTACGAAGGCCATGAGCTGCAGCAGTGTCTGTTCCGCCGTCTCCGGGTCCGAAAGAGCTTGATCCAGGACCCGCTCGTAGCCGATCTCCGTATACAACCGCTCGCGGACGCGGTCAGAGAAGACCACCGCCGACACTATGCCGATGGCGACCAGCAACCCGACACCGAGACCGGCAGTGAGCACTCGCCGTTTGGACATTTGGACGATTCGCGGTGGGAGAAAGAGCGTGGACCACGGGTACCGTAGCTGCGTGGGCGTCGGTGGGCAAGGAACCGCCGTAGCTTGCCCTTAAAACCGCAGGTTTGTCATTCGGTCGCGCTCACAACGAGCGTTGCCGTACCCCGCCCGCTTACGAGCTCGTCAAGGGATCGGTCGAACTGTAGGGTCCCGACTCCCTGCACAGTGAAGTCGAACCATGGCATTGCGGTTCCCCCGTCTGGCAGGAACGACAATCCGTGCCCGCCGGGCATCAGAACGAACGGCACCGGATCGGTCGCTCGTGTGAACTCGACCTGATCAGGGCTGCCGTCGAAGCGTTGCCAGAGCCCGCCCAGCTCGAACCTCTCGTAGCTCGACTCGCTAACATCGATCCCGATCGGTATGCCGCGCAACACCATCGCTCTTGTCCCGCGTCCATCAACCAACGAGTCAAGGGGAGGGTCGAACCGGATCCTGCCGTCAGGCTGTACCGTGAAATCGAACCCCGGAGCTTCGCGACGGCTGTTTGGTAGCAGCGACAGTTGGTGCCCGCCGGGCATCAGAACGACCGGCACCGCATCGGTCGCGTCGACAATCTCGACCTCGTCAAGGCTGCTGCCGAGGCGCTGACCGAGCCCGCCCAGCTCGAACCTGTTGTAGCTCAACTCACTGACATCGATTTCGATCGGAATACCGCGCAATACCATCGCCCCTGTACCGCGACCGCCCACCCACGGGTCAAGGGAGGGGTCGAATTGGATTCGACCGTCAGGCTGTACGGTGAAATCGAACCCGGGTGCTGCGCTGTGGGCGTCAGGTAGCAGCGATAAGCCGTGCCCACCGGGCATCACAACGAACGGCCCAGGATCGGTAGCTCCGATGGTCTCGGCATCACTCAATCTACTGTTGAGGCGTTGGCTGAACCCAGTTAGCTCGAACCTGGTGTAGCTCAACTCACCGACATCGATTTCGATCGGAATACCGTGCAATACCATCGCCCCTGTGCCGCGACCGCCCACCAACGCGTCAAGGGACGGGTCGAACTGGATCTTCCCGTCAGGCTGCACGACGAAATCGAACCTGGGCGCTGCGCTGCGGGCGCCCGGTAGCCATAGCGTGTGAGCGCCGGGCATCAGAACGAACGGCACAGGGTCGGTAGCCCCGTTGATTTCATCGGCCCCGTCCAGCTCGAACCTGTCGTAGCCCAACGCGCCGACATCGATCTCGACCCGAGTACCGTGCAGCACCATCGCCGTTGTGCCGCGGCCCCCCACCAACGGGTCAAGCGAGGGATCGAACTGGATCTTTCCGTCAACCCGTACGGTGAAGCTGATCCACGGAGCGGGGCTGCGGCCGTTTAGCAGCTCGAGCCTGTGCTCTCCCAGCGGCAATGCTAACGGCACCGGGCCGCCAGAGCGGTCGAAACTCCCTACGGTGCGGAGCGCGAACCGACGGTAGCTGAGGTCGCCGACGTCGATACTGATCGGGAATCCGGCGATGGGATTATCGAGCCGAAGCCCACTTGCGATGGTGCTATCGACCAGTCTCATTGCGGCATCTGTGGGTATCGACCCCGAATCCATGAGGGACAGGACCCTCTCGGCAAACGCGCGCAGGCTCTCGACCGCCCGCTCGTCCTCCCGGCGCTCGAGCAATCTCCCCGTCCTCCTCAGGATACGGAGCAACTCTCGTCCCTCTGCCGCCGAGAAATGCCCCTCCTCGACCAAGCTGTGGACATCCGGTTCGAGGAGCGCTATGCGATCACGGGGCTCGGGGGGTACGACTCGAAAGCTCTCGACCCCGGCCCGCGTGAGGTCGGCGTCGATTGCCCGGGCCTGCGCGAGAGCTTGCTGCCACCTGGGCTCCTCGGGAGAGTCTGTGCATACCCTGACTTCGGACCGCAACAACTTCAGGTACCGATAGTACCGGGGACAGTCCGACGCCAGCGTAGTGGTGTATTCCACTCCGTATTCGCGAAACCGGAAAACAGCCGACCGGAAGTTGGAGAAGTAGACGGGCACCGGCTGGGGGAGCCCCTGGAGCGCCACCATTGTCCGATGCGCAGCCGATTGAAGAGCGATCTGGCCGCGCCCGTGTTCGTACAGGACCATCCCGACATTGGTGCCCATGATCACGAGCAGAATCTGCGCGAGTCGCCGCGTTGCTCGTCGGTTCGTCGACCGACATCCGTAGCCGGCAATCAGAACCGGAACAAGCCAGACCTGTGGCACAAACCGGGCCCACCATGGCTTCGGGAACAGGAGCACGCTGGCCAGGATCACGACCAGCCAGAAACCGAGCTCGGACCGTGACTCGGAGCTCTGGAACCACATTAGGAGAAGGATCGAGCAGCCCACGAGAAACGCACCGCTCATCCAGGGTCCGAATCCCCCGACGCGGTGATCGGGGTTGAGGTGACGGTAGCTCGACAATTCGTCGCTGCGAACCTCGAAAGGGATCTTGATCCGGTAGCCGGTAGGCGTCGTGTCACTCTCGTGGGTCGCGGGCATCACCGCAGACTCGGAGAATATGGAGCCCACCGCCTGAGCGACCTTCCCGGAGGGCTGCACCAATAGCCCCGCGTCGTCCGAGTTCACGACGGTAGCGACCCTCATGAAACTCGGGACTCCGCCGGCGAGTCCTCCGGCCAGCAGAAGAGAAACGACGATGGCCGCACCCAGTCCAAGGGCGACTGCCCTAGGTCCGGTGAGGCTGCGAAAACGCTCGCGCGCGTCGCGCCGGCGGAGCAACCAGTAGATAGCACCACCCAGTGCCGTGAAGGCTACGGCCACGACGACCAAGAGAAGATTGGCCGACAAGTCCAAGTCCCGGAAGCGAAGAATCCTGCCGTGACGGACGAACCCGAGGACATAGGCATGGAAGCCGATCACGCCGATGCCCAGAGCGAGTCCGCTGCATAGGGACGCGACACCCCGGCGGGGAGAGAACCCGCGCCACAGCAGAAAGGCCAACGCGCCAGACCCGATGATCACGGCGAAGGCGAGGCCTGTGACCTTGACATTGACGAGCAAGGCGACCGCCGCAACCCAGGCGGTCGTGGTCCACATCGCCGGCCGCCGCGCGAGGATCATGGTGAGGAACACGAGGCAGGCGATCAGCGCCCCGACCTGACCGTCGACGTAGGTGGTGAGTGACTGCACTACGGAGACGGGATTGAGTGCCGCGATGAGCGCTACCGCTGTTGCGAGACCCCGGTGGGGGTTTGCTCCGAGGGTCGCTGCGAGCGCCAGCAACCCGACCGCGCTCATCAAGATCAAGTTGAATCCCTTGCCGTATTCGATGTCGCCGAGTAGCGCGACGACACTGGCGGCGGCCACGTACGGGCCCAGCCCCGAATCGACGAAGCGGGTCGGGGCTCCCGCCAGAATGTAGTCGTCGGGCTGATCGCTGAACTCCACGTCGTAGACAGGGTTCCAGCCGTTGGCGAGATGGGAGATCCTCAGCATGTGAGCCGTCTGACCATCGGCCGACAGATCAAGCGTCGACCCTGCCAGGCCGAAGGATGCGAAAACCACGAGCAGGCTCACAGCGAAACTAGCGGCGCCGACCCTCCGATCCGGTTCGCCTGCCGTCCCGCCCCGGTATAGCCACATGGCCAGCAGGATGGCGGCGAAGGGCAAGAGGTGGAAACGGTTGATCGTTCCACCTGCGATGAACGTGACGGCGGCGCCCAGCTCCATCGCACCGAACGCGATCAAGAGTCCGCTTCCGCTCCGCTCAGCGGCACGTTCGAGGAACGTCGTCCCCGAGGAAGGTTCACGCGATGTCATCGTACGTGGGTTCATCCCGGGTGCTCATGCTCGGTTTCGTCGTACCAAGGCCGACTATAACCGCCCGTGCGAGCGGCGCGTGAGCCTGTGGTACCCCGATGCTACGATGACGCCGCTATGATGCCTGGCGCAGTGCTCATGCTGACGCCCCCCGCCGCCGGGCTCGTCCTGGGGACTTGATGCGACGGATCTTGTTGCACGTCGGGTATCCAAAGACTGCGTCGACAACCCTGCAAGTTGGCTTGTTCGCCCGTCATTCCCAAGTCGCTTACCTGGGCAAGCCGTTCTTCGACCGAAGGACCGACCAGGCTCCCATGATCCTGGGACTCGAGCAGTCCCGCCTGCGTCAGGGAGACGCTGGGTTTGACGCAGATTGCGAGGCCACAGTCGCCTGGCTCACGACCCTGATCCGTCTGAGGGGAAACTCCACGACGGTCCTCTCCCACGAGGGGTTTCTCCGTTGCACCCGCTACGGCGAGCCAAAGGACGGCGTGGAGAGCATTGGCCACGACGTGTTCCGGACCGCCGAGCGCCTCCAGCAGGTCTTCGGGCCGGCGGCCGCCGCGCTCGAGGCAGAGCTCCACGTGTTGATCGTCGTTCGGAGTCAGCTCACGATGCTGCCCTCCTACCACGATTTCTTTCACGACGGTGAGGACTGGCCCAAGTTCTTCCACGAGTGTGTTTCGTCGGAGCTTCGGGGGTTCGCGCGAACGCTGCTCTACGATGAAGTCGTCGCCAGGTACCAAGCCCTGTTCGGAGTCTCGCGCACCCACGTCCTCCCCTTCGAGCTGCTGGGGGAAGACTCATCGGCTTTCTTGGCGCAGGTCGCACAGCTCGCTGGAATCGACCCGGAGGAAGCTGTAAGGCTGGCCTCCGGGTCACAGGCGAAGCGGAGCTCAGGCGCACGGCGGCACCACTTGCAGGCCGCAGAGCAGGCTCGCATTCGGGCGTTGTATGCGGAGAGTAACGTCCGCCTCGCTCAGCGATGTCACCTCGACTTGGCGGCCTATCGCTACCCGATGGGTCCGGACTCCTTCCCGCCGGCGGCTTGCTGATGCCCGACAAGGTCAAGCGCGACCCGTTCCTCGCCCCCTGGTCTCGACTCCTGGAGCGTGATCAGACGCTGTGGAGAACGGCGTTGCAAGGAGCCTCGAGCGGCCCCCGAGTGCTGGTCGCCAACAGCATCCCCTCGTTCTACAACAGCACCAACCTCGAGAGCCTATTGGCTGTCGCGCTCACGCTGCGCGGTGCTCAGGTCCATGTTCTGCTATGCGACAAGGAACTGCCGGCCTGCATGAACATGAAGTTCCGCAAGGTCACGCCCGACGCGATCGCGGAGGGAACATTTTCGCAACCTCTGTGTGACGTTTGTGTACAGCGCGGCAGCGCATTCTCCGAGCTGCAGCTGCCGATGCACTCCTATAGCGAGTTCTTGACCGAGCCCGATCGCGAGGAGATCCGCGACATTGCTCGATCCGTATCTGCGGACCAGGTTCCGGACTATCGATACGAAGGGCTTTCGGTGGGAGAGCACGCCTACGCCGGTTGCCTCCGCTACTACAGCACCGGAACTCTGGACGGACAGGATCGATCGGAGGAGGTGCTCGGGCGCTACTTCGAGGCGGCGCTGGCGACCACCAAGGTCATGTTGCGCCTGACCTCACGCCACGACTTCACCGCGTCCTGCTTCCACCACGGAATCTACGTGCCGCAGGCGCTGGTCGGAGAGGTTTGCCGGGCGCGTGGTGTTCGAGTGAGCACCTGGAACACGGCCTATCGAGAGCGCTGTTTCGTGTTCTCGCACGGCGACACCTATCACCACACTCTGCTCGATGAGCCGGTGTCCGCCTGGAAGAACATGCAGTTCACGGAGCGTCACGACGAGCAGATCAGCGAGTATCTGAAGTCGCGCTGGCTCGGATCACAGGACTGGATCTATTTCCACGACGCGCCCGACGATTCCCTCGAACGGTTGGTTCAAGAAACGGGGATCGACATCCAGAAGCCGATCATCGGGCTGCTCACCAACGTCATGTGGGACGCGCAGCTGCACTATCGCCAGAACGCGTTTCCCGACATGCTCTCCTGGATCCTGGCAACCATCGAGTACTTTCGCCAGCGCCCGGATCTGCAGCTTCTCATTCGCGTTCATCCGGCGGAGCTCCGGGGCATCCAACCCTCGCGGCAATTCGTCGAGGACGAGATTCGCAACGCTTGTGCCGAGCTGCCTCCCAACGTGTTCGTGATCCCTCCGGACAGCAATATCAATACCTACGCAGCCACGCTTCGCTGCAACTGCGTACTGATCTACGGGACCAAGACCGGCGTCGAGTTGACGAGCATGGGGATACCGGTGATCGTCGCCGGCGAGGCTTGGATTCGGAACAAGGGGCTGACCACCGATGTCACCTCGCAGGAGGAGTACCGCCAGGTTCTCGAGCGGCTGCCGCTGGCCGAATCACGGCTGACAGAGGAGCAGTCGCGAGAAGCACGAAAGTACGCGTATCACTTCTTCATGCGCCGCATGCTTCCGATCACCAGCATCACGCCGACGCCCGAGAAGGCGATTCCCTTCGAGGTTTCGATCGAATCGCTGAGCGAGCTTCTTCCCGGTGTGGATGAGGGGCTCGACGTGATTTGCGACGGGATCATCAACGGCACGCCGTTCATCTATCGTGCCGAGGAGAAGTAGCCGGCCGTCAGGACCGAAGCCGATTCGTCGGCGGCCTGAAGTGCTCGACGGGAGCATGCCTTGGACTGCCTGAACTACGAGAAGACGGGCTCGCTAGCGCTGGGGATCGGCGTGCACCACGACGCGGCGGTGGCACTCTGCGACCCGCAGGGAATCATCTGCGCCATACAAGAAGAGCGCGTCTCGAGGATCAAGCACCACTACGGGTTCCCGTACAGGGCGCTGGCAACGATGTTCGAGTACACCGGCGTCTCACCCGAGGAGGTGGACTTGGTGGCGTTCGGCCGGCGGACACCCCTGTACCCACGACACGATGCCAACATCGTGGTCGATCTCGACGGGGTTGCCGTCGGCGCGGAACCACCTGCGGAGCAGGGAGACTCTCAATACGTGCCCGCGGGGCTCTCGCGCGACGAGCTCCTCGCGTGGCTTCGCCCAACCTGGGGTGAGTTCGCTGACCGCCACTGGGCTTTCGCCGAGGAGTATCTGCGCGACCTCGGTCTCCTCGACGCCGGCCTGAAGCACTACTACATCGCCCACCATCTCGCCCATGCAGCCTCCGCGTTCCGGCTCTCGGGGCTCGAGGACGCCTGCGTTATCACGGTCGATGGCAAAGGCGACGGCTCGAGCGCAACCGTCTACCGCGGCTCCGCGGATGGGAGGCTACGGCTTCTGCGACGCAGCACTGCCCGCAACAGCCTGGGTTCCTTCTATCAGGCGGCAACAGAGGCTCTCGGGTTCGTGCCTGTTGACGGTGAATACAAGACGATGGGACTCGCCGCCCTCGGTAACCCGGACGGCCATTCGAATCCATTCGAGGGTACCGTGCGAGTTGACAACGGTAAGTTCAGATCGACGTTCAGCTGGAGCTTTCGCAGATTCAACGACGTCTATCCGGACCGAGCCGTTCCCAATCCGCTCGGGTCCGTCGCCCAGGCCGACGAGCTTGCCGAGCAGCTCCAGTTCCACTCGCGAGAACGGTTTGCGTACTTCGTGCAGGAGCACTGCGAGCGCAATCTGCTCGAATACGTACGCACCGCGCTGCGCCTTGCGGACTGCAAGAACCTGATAGGTGCTGGCGGCGTGATGCTCAACGTCAAAGCAAACACCTTGATCGAGGAAAGCTTGACCCCTGATAGCTTCTTCGTTTTTCCAGACTCCGCCGATGCTGGTTTGGCTGCGGGTGCCGCCATGGAAGCGCTCTATCAGGAGGGACAGCATCGGCACACGGCCCGGTTCGGCAATCCCTATCTAGGGCATGGATTCACAGCGGAGGAGATCGAAACCTCGATTTCACGATGCCGACAGGAAAACGGCGTCACTGCCACTCGAGCAACCCCGGCCGACGTAGCGCGGCGATTGGCGGAGGGGATCGTGGTCGGCTCATTCCAGGGCCGCCTGGAGGTGGGTCCGCGCGCCCTCGGCAACCGCTCCGTGCTGGCCGATCCGCGCTCGGAGCGCGTGAAGGACAGGATCAACGGTCTGCTCAAGGGGCGCGAGCCCTTCGTCCCCTTCGCGCCGATTCTGCTCGAGTCGGAGGCTCCCAAGTACTGGAGCGGTACGGTCGAGCACAGATACATGACCTTCGCCGTGCAAGCCAGCGATTACGCGCGACAGGCTGTCCCGGCTGTCGTGCATGTCGACGGGACCATGCGGCCGCAGGTGGTGTCGGCCGAGTGGAACCCCTGGATAGCAGCCGTACTGCGAGAGTTCAAAGAGCTCACGGGCGAGGGTCTCCTCGTGAACACCTCGTTCAACCGCCACGGCCAGCCTATCGTTGGAAGCCCTCTTGACGCCCTCGACCATCTGACCAACGGCTGGGTCGAGGGACTCGCGATAGGCGACTGGTATGTGAGCCCAGACGGCGCCGCTCCGATCGAGGAGAGGGGTTGAGACCCGGATCGGAGTCTGTGGTAACCACTAGCTCGGTTCGCCTGCTGCACCTTGTGCCGATGTCCTTCGTATCCGAGAAGCACCGGTATCTCGGAAGCACGAAAGACATCGCGGCGCGGCTGCAGTACTTCCAGGATCGCGGCATCACATCCGATCTTCTAGCGCACGACAAGACCCTGGAGGCGATGCTGGGCACGGTGGACTCGGTCGATCTGTCGGCCTACACGCACATTCTCATCGAGAAAGCCAACTATGGAGAGCTCTTCCGGAAGCTGCGGCGGGGCGCGCCGGGCGCCAAGATCATCTTTCGGGCTCACAATGCCGAGACCCTCCACCGGCTGGACTACGTCCGCGTCTGTTTGGCGCCGCCGTTGAACCGCAGCGTGGCAGAGGTGATGGAACACGTCAGAAACGTCGCCGTGTACGGGGCAAGGGATCTTTCCGTTGCACGGCACGCGGATCATGTCGTGAGCATCAGCCAATGGGATACCGACCACTACTGGCGCTACCTGGCGTCGAAATCCACCGCAACAACGGTCCCCTTCTTTCTGCCCCATCAGTATGTGGACGAAGCGCGTCCGGACCTCCGAAAGGAGCGGGAGTGCATCGTGCTGGGCTCGTCGCAACCAGGTCCGCTCATCGAGCACGGGGTCAATCGTTTTGTCCGTCTGCTGCGCCAGATGAACGTGGCGCGAGCCGAGAGCGCCGGATGGCGCTTCATCGTCAGCGGCAAGGGAACCCGGCGCATGCCAAGGGCCGCTGAGTTGAAGGCTCTCGGGATCCGACGGCGGAACGTGGAGTCGCCATACGAGTTGTTCCTACCCGCCCGAGCCACACTCATCGCCTCCGACTTGGGACGCGGCTTCAAGACCAAGATCCTCGAGGCCATAGCCTGCCGGGCGTTCGTGATTTGCCCGCCCAGTCTGTATCGAAGGCTCCCGCAAGAGCTGCTCCCCTATTGCATTCGCTTCGATCCGCGCACGCCAGGGGCGCTGCTGGAGGCGCTCGGCCGAACCGAGATCGGCTTCCCGCCAGGTGCCCCGAACGACCTACTCAGGCAGGCGGCTTACCGAGAGATGGATCGGGTTCTCGGTACCAGAACAGATTCTCAGCTCTGATGGCACGATAGCCAGCGAAGTCAGCCCGTCAAGGTCGCATACCTCGACACGCCTGGGTTGCGCAGATGTTGCTGCGCGGCAATCCTGTTGTCATGGGCGCACGCGACATTGTCAGTTCGGAAGAGACTGCTCTTCGCGGCAGGTCCCGACGAACGGAGGAACAGGAAACTTGAGCCAGGAAAAACTCGAACAGGCTCAAACCCGCCTGAGACAACTGAAGGACCGCCTGGCCCAACAGAAAGAACAGAACACGGTGTGGAAAGCGGAGATCAAGAAGCTCCGCTCGGACAAGAAGTTGTTGAAAACGGAGGTTTCGAAGCTCCGCGCGAATGCTGACGCGCTGATTGGGGTATCAGAACCGTCCATTACGGCTCAACTTCGCCTGCGGCAAGCGCCGCCAGTCCATGAGCCGATGCTGTTGATCTCCCAGGTCCAACGGAGTGGAGGCACTCTGCTTGCCCAGTTGTTCGATGGCCATCCAGAGTGCTTTGCTCATCCATATGAGCTCAAGTGGGGGCGACCGCTCAAATGGGATTGGCCGGAAATCGACCTGGAGCAAGACGTCGACACGACATTCAGTCGTCTGCAACAGAAATGGCTAGTGGAATTCGCGAGACAGGGCTTCTACGAGAAACAAGTGCAGGGGCGGGCTCAGCGAGAGATTCAGTACAAACACCCGTTCCTCTTCGACCTCACGTTGCAAAAGACTGTATTCACTGAACAAGTTAAGCATGCGAGTCAGGAGCGCGATGTTCTCGATGCCTTTCTGACAAGCTTCTTCGATGCCTGGTTGGACTACCAAGGCGCGTATGGCGGGACCAAGAGATATGTCGTGGCCTTCACGCCCCGCGTTCATATGGAGGGTCAGAGCCTGGCGCGGTTCTTTGCCCACTATCCGGATGGGGTGTTGCTCAGCATCGTCAGGGATCCGGCAGCCTGGTACGCGTCGGCGATGAAGCATCGATTCGTTCACGACAGATCAGACTTTGACAGTCTCTTGGACCTGTGGCGCAGATCCACCGAATCGACTCTGGACGCAAAACGTCGTTACGGCGACCGTGTACAGCTCGTGACCTTTGAGGAGCTCCTGACTCAGCCGGAGGCGACCACAATGCGTATCTGCCGTGGCCTCGGATTGGAATGGGATCCCTGTATGTTGCGACCGACCTTCAACAACATGGAGATCCTCTCCGACAGTAGTTTCGTTCCGGCAAGAGGTATCGACGCCGCTGCGACTCATCGCTACATGGACGTTCTGCCTGAGGCCACCATCGAGACGATACGGAGCACGTGTGGTGACCTCTACTCTGGGGCCATTGCCACCGTCCATGCTTGTTGACGCTGACCGGTTTCTCACTACCTGTGCTGATGGTCCTCCGGGCTTGATCGAACCCAGAGCCCGAGTGCTGCCATTGTGATCAGCTTCCGAAACGTCACCAAGACGTACTTCACGAACATTGACGCGTCGCGCAAGAATGCGATGCGGCGGATCATCAGCCCTTTCCAGCCGGGTCGCCGCCCGCTGCGGCCTACTCAGAAGTTCAGCCTGGAGGGCCTGTCGTTCGAGGTCCAACGGGGCGAGACGGCCCTCATTCTGGGCCCCAAGGGGTCGGGCAAGGAGACCGCTGCGCGTCTGATCTGTGGTCTGACGTCGCCGAGCTCGGGAACAGTGACGGTCAATGGCACGACGCGTCTCGTCAAGCCTCAGCGGCTGGGCGCCACGCCGGTGATGCGACTGCGCGAGTACGCCCGGCTCGTTGCTCTCCTTCTCGGGGAGGACTCGCGCAACGTCGCGCGGACGGTGGAGACCCTCCTGGAAGGCTGCCATGTCTCGGCGTGGGAGGACATTTACCTACACAACGTGCCGGACGAAGCTGTGAAGAGGCTCGGGTTTTACGCCTCCCTGATGATCGACGCTGACGTCTACGTATTCGACAATGTGGTTGGGCTTCGCACCGCAGATCGCGAGTTCCGCGAACAGGTGGACGCGCGTATCGCCGACATCGTCGCTTCCAAGACAGTAGTGTTTCTGCTCTCCAAGACGCCCCGAATTTCCGCCGACCACAGCTTCATCATGCACCGCGGGAAGTTCATCTACGAGGGCCAACCAGAGCTCACGGCAGCGGTGTACGACGGTCTGTCCGCGACCTTCGAGGAGGTCGGAGAGGCGGCATTGTCGGAGAGCCTGGCTACAACGATTGCCGAGGTCGAGGAGACGTTCGACGGCTCGCAGGGACTGGCTGTCTCCCCCGATGAGGTGGAGCGGGTCGACCATCACCTGACCGTGAGCCTCGATGCAGAGAAGGAACTGGAGAAAATCGCCGGCGGCGGCCGGCCGATCATCGTAGGGCCGTATCTGGGAAGCATCGAGCTGGAGTTGCTCTTCTGGATACCTTGGATTCGATGGCTGGTGCGGCACTTCGAGATCCGACCCGATCGTCTCGTCTGTGTCTCGCGGGGCGGCGCCGACGACTGGTACAACGAGCTCGGCGCACGCTACGTCGATGCGCTGGACCTGATGTCGCCCAGCGACCTCGAGGATCGCCACGAGCGAAGATTCCGAGACGGTCGACATCGTCAGATGACCGTCGAACTGCTCGACAAGGTGCTCTTCACCCGCGCCCTGGCCAAGGCGGGGATCTCCGACCGGGAAGACGCCGACTGGCTGCATCCGTCGACCTTTTTTCAACTGTTCATGCCGACCTGGCGCGGCACAATCGCCCCATCGTTCATGTTGGAAAGGATGTCGGTGGAGCCTGTGCGCGGGCACCGGCGGGGGTCGGCGGCAGACGGTCGACCCAGAGTCGCTGTGTGGTTCGGGGCAACCCCCTATCTGCGATGGAACGCGGCCATTGAAGTGGTTCTGCGCCACACGCTCACGACGATCGCCCGGGACGCGCTGGTGATCGACGCGCTGACCGGTCAGACCGCCGACCCGCCGTTCGACGCCATACTCAGTGCCTTCGGCCGCTCGCCCGAGCTACAGGGTGCGCTGACTACACGTGACAGTCTCCAGCGGGCCACCGATACGATTGCCAACGCCGATGTGTATGTTGGCGCGTACGGCAGCTTCTCCTACCTGGCGCCGTTGTGTGGGGTTCCGGCCGTGTCGCTCTACACGGAGCCGGCAAAGTACCGGCCGAGCCCCCACGGGATCCTGGCGGTGAACCTGCACGTCGGCAGGTTGCTCTTGGAGCAACTCTCCGGGAGCCTGCCGCTGGCCTTCGAGGCGTCTTCCGTATCCGCCGAGGAGCTCTCCTCGCTGATCCGCGGTGAGTTGGCCCAGCGCCGCGAGATGACCTGACCGGCGGTCAGAGAACCTCGTCGACACCGATGCGAACGGTGCGCTCGTAGAAGTGCAACGAGAGGGCAGACAGCACCAGGAACCCTGCGATGGTAGCGACGAAGAGAGCGAAGTCGGCAGCCAATCCACCCGTGAACCAGGCACGCGGCACGTCAACCAGATAGGTCAACGGATTCCACTTGTTGATCGTGTGGAGGGGTCCGCTCTCCGGCGTCACGTAGAAGATGGGCGCTGTCCAAATCAGCAGGCTGGACAGCAGCGGAAGCCCGTAGCGCAGGTCGAGGTACACCAGGTTCAACGGTGCGATCAGGGCACCGATCGCCAGACCTGAAACCGCGATCAGCGGCAAGCTCAGGAGGCCGTAGAATACGCCGACACCGGGACTCGCTCCGAACAGGACCAACGCTCCCGCGAGCATCATGGTGTAGAACACGGCGTTGAAGCCCACGTAGAAGCAGGCCGCCGCCAGGATCGCCTTGTACGGAAACCGCACCCGTGACAGGAGCCTGCGCGTGCGCCGCATGACCCACTGGGGGTAGAACAAAGCGTCCCAGAACACCTGCCACATGAGCATGCCGGCGAAAGCGAATAACGGGTACGGAACCCCGAGATCGGCGCCGGCCGCAAAATTGAACTGCGAGCCGACCAGGATGATCGGAACCCCTACCAGGAGCGGTCGGAGGCAGGCCCAGCTGTAGCCGAAGTAGGTCAGCTTGAAGCGGTACTGGAAGTCGCGCCTGAATAGCAGGAATCCGAGGACCATGAGATCGCGCGCACGCCGGTATCTTGTATCCGACCAGTTCGGTACCGTTGCGACCTGTTTCTCCATTCATCACCTGGCTGGCATCGGGGTACCCGGAACCGTGGACCGGACCATTCTACGCTCGTCCCTACGACAAGAGCGCCGCGGCAGGGCAGAACTTCAGCCCCTGGTGGGACGACGGTCGATGTCGAGAGTGATCCAGTGAGCGGCGGGGCGGCGCATTCCCCCGAGTACGCGTCCTACCAGCGCGTTCGCGCAGCCGTTCATCTGCTGAAGACCGTCGAGGCCCAACCGGGTGGGATCTTCGAGCCCTCGGACTATTGGCAGGAGGAGCTCGCGAACTTCGGCTACATGCTCGAGGCGAGCCCGCTGGTCATCGCCAAGCTCAGGCACCACTGCTATCACGTAACCGGCCTGAAGCCCTACGACTACCAGAAAGTGAGCGCTGGACGCCGCGCCGCGTTTCGCACCAGGTTCACGCAGCTCACAGGCGCCGCCGACGACGCACTCCTGGTGCCGGAATCGCCAATCCTGGGTGGCTTTGGCTACCAGATCGACGGGAATCTCTACAACGTCGATACGCTGAAGTACTTCGAGGTGCTCTCCGGCCTGGACCGGGCGCGGATACTCGATCGGCGGTTCCGCAACCCCAGCGGCCGCCGCCTCGTGTGGGAAGTGGGCGGCGGTTGGGGCGGCCTCGCATACCAGTTCAAGACGCTCTTCCCGGATGTCACCTACGTGATCACCGACTTCGCCGAGCTGTTCCTCTTCTCGGCCGTATACCTACTGACAGCGTTTCCGGGAGCCCGTGTACGAATCGCCGGCGAGACGCCGGCAGAGGAGTGTCTCCGGGATTGGCAAGATGCCGACTTCGTGTTCCTCCCGCAAAGTCGGCCCGACCTCATCCAGCAGGTGCGACCGGATCTGCTGCTGAATACAATCTCGTTCCAGGAGATGACGACCGCCCAGGTCGAGACCTATCTCGAGACGGCAGTCAGTGCCCGATGCCCCTTCGTCTACAGCTACAACCGTGATTGCTCGCTCTACAACCAGCAACTCGGCAGTGTGCGGGAGTGCCTGGGCAATCACTACGAGACTGTCGAGCTGCCGCTACTGGGTGCCGACTATACGGCTGCGGTAAAGGGCAGCCGTGTCGGGCAACGTGAACAGCGCTACTTGAAGGTCCTTGAGGACACCGGGTACCGACACGTGCTCGGATATCTACCCCGCCCGGAGGCCACCAGGTCGCCCGATCGGCCCGTGTCACCGGCGATTTCGTCGGCAATCGACGCTAGTCCGCCGTCTCGCCCGCGGGTCGCACTGGGAATGACCCTCTACAACGGGGGGCGTTTTCTGGAGCAGGCCCTCACGTCCGTGCTCGCACAAACGCTCGAGGACTTCGTCCTGGCGATCGTCGACGACGGCTCCACAGATGGGTCTGGAGACGTGGCCAAACGCATCGCCGAGAAGGATGCCCGCGTCGTGTTGCACCGCAACGATCGACGGACCGGAATGGTCGCAGCGTGGCGCCAGGCTTTCGAGCTGGCGCAGACGGCGAGTCAGGAGGCCGAGTATTTCGCCTGGGTAAGCGATCACGACATCTGGCATCGCAAGTGGCTCGAGACCTTGGTCCAGGAGCTGGACCAGAACGGCGAGTTGGCCCTGGCGTACCCCCTGACCCAGTTCGTCGACCCCAACGGGGAGTTGGCTTATAAGCAAGTCCCGCTGTTCACGAACCATGGTTTCGGCAAGGTCCCGGCGCGGTTTCGTTACACCACAGGCAACCTCCGCGGCTGCGGCAACATGGTCTATGGGCTGTTCCGTCGTCGGGCGCTCCGGTCGGCCGGTGTATTCCGATCCACCCTGCTACCCGATCGGCTCCTGATGATCGAGCTATCGCTCCACGGACGCACCAAACAGGTGTTCTCTGCCTATTGGTATCGAAGGCAGCTTTCCGAATCGAGCCTCTTGCGGCAGCAGGAAAGCCTCTTCGCAGACGGGAAGCTACCTTGGGCGGCGCAGTTACCATGGCCGCTTGCATTCGTGCAGACCCTCTTTGGCGAGTACGTCTTGAACCGCGGCAGCGCCCGGAACCTGGCGCACCGCGGAGTCGGTAGTTGGAGGTTCCTCCGACTGTTGCAGGTGTTGTACAGGGACGAAGTTGCCGGCATACGACACAAGAAGGACATTCAGAAGCGCAAGTTGCTCAGAGCACGCAGGCAATCGGAAGCGGCAGCCGAGCCGCGGTCGGCGACCGCGAAAGAGACGCGGCACTAGCTGGCCGCATCCGGCGCTCGCCGAGTCGTTCAAGCGAGCGACAGAGGTGTCAGGCGCGAAGAAGCTGTTCCACCGGCATGTCACACACGCTCCTGGGCTTCGCCCCGCCGCCCAGCTTCGCCACCGCTGCCGCGCCGAGCTCCCCGGCGTTGACGTCCAGTCCCTGTGGCCTGACGAACTCGGAGAGGAAGGCCTGGCGGGATGCGGCGCGATCGTCTTGTCCCGCGGCGACGGCCTCGAGTTGGGCCACCGCCTCGCCCACACCGCGAGCCACGTTCAGGGCCTCCGAGTCGAGCAGGTGCCGGAAGTGCTGGGCCCGCAACTGCGTCTTCTCGTACTGCTTGGTAACGATCGCCACGCACGGGCGGCCGAGAATTAGCGCGTCGATCATCGCGGTGGTGTTGATCCCGGCGATCGCCGCCGCGTGCTGAACGCTGTCTCGGAAGTCGGCCTGCATGCCGCCGCTCTCGGGCAACTGCCCATCGGGCGGCCAAACCGCGACGCGGGAATTCGATTGGGCAAGCTCACCAAATGGCGTCGCGTTTGCCGGGTGCGGGCGGATCATGATGCTGGCTCCGCGGAGCGTCTCAGACTTGTCCAACGCTTCGAGCAAATCGGCTACGAGCCACGACTCGTCCTTGGCGATGTTCTTGGACGACCCGAGATAGAGCACGAACGGCGCGTCGACTGGCAGCCCGGCGCGGCGCAGCAACTCTGGTCGGTCCACAGCGTCGTGATGGCTATTGAACCACTTGTCGAAGAACGGCGCCCCGGTGAGGAGAATGTGGCTCTCCGAGATTCCGTGATATCGAACCGCCTCCGAAGCGTGCGCCCGGTTCCAGGCGAGGAGCAAGTCGGGGCGTACGTTGATCAGCCCCTTGGTGCTCATGTTGTCCCAGCTCAGCACCAGAACCGCGGTCGGGATGCCGAGGGACTTGGCAGCCTTGACGTATTCGATCTCCTCCGTGAAGCGCATGTTCGCCGGCGATGCAAGAACGACGTCGGGGGCAACGCGCCGCAGATCGGCGACCACGTTCTTGGCGGCGGGCGCCAGCGCCTCGAGTCCGCGCATCGCAACCGACAGCGCCTTCTGCCCCAGCAGCCAGCGGACAGCAGCCCGGCGATCGACGCGCTTGAAGTTGGGACCGAGGTAGGCGCGCCAGCGATCAAGATAGTAGCTCGATTGTTCGGAGCGCCGCAGATAGCTGCCGTAGCTGCGTAGCTCCCGCAGCGCGAACAGCGGCGCCCTGAGTCGGTCCCGGCGTGTTTCCGACCAGCGCGATACGACGTCTGAATTCTGCTCGAGAAACTCCTGCAATGATACATCGGAGTTGCCGCTGCTCCACCTCTCGTCGAAGCGCAGCTCCAGATCGTGGTCGCGTCGACGCAGCGCTTCGAGGAGGCTGCGATAATAGGTGAAATGGTAGACGGAGCGGCCGACGAACAATACGCGCATGTCAACAGCGGTGGCAGGGGCCCGGATCGAGCCCCACGGGTGGAGACCTGACCGACCCGGGCGGGATTCTCGTGGGATTCATTCTCCGCAGACGGCCCCGCGGACACAATACCGTACCCACCCTCCGATCACCGTACAGCAATGACCCAGTGACGGGCCATCTGAGATGAAGATCCTCTTTTCGATGCACCACTCCGGAGCGATCCGCAACTTCGGGTCGGTACTCCGCGGCCTCGCCGACAGAGGGCACGATCTTCATCTGTCGTTCGTCATGACCGACAAGATCGGCGACGAGCGCATCGTCATGGAGCTGTCGAACGATTATCCGAGAGTCACTTACAGCTGGCTCCCGAAGCGAGGCGGGGTTCGCTGGTTCGATTTCGTCCGGGCGCTCAGACTCACTATCGATCTGCTGCGCTACCGGCTGCCGATGTACGCCGATGCCAAGTCGCTGCGAGCTCGGGCCGAGCGTCGGGTCTCGCAACCGACCCGATGGTTGACCAGGATCCCGATCTTTCGCTGGAGGTGGTTCAATCGCGCGACACACCGAGTGTTGCTGATGATCGAGCGCATGATTCCGGTAGATCCGGTGATCGAGGCGGACGCACTGACGCGGGAGCCCGACCTACTACTCGTTACCCCGCTCGTCGACTTGGGCTCCGACCAGGTGGACTACATCAAGACAGCCAAGAAGCACGGTATCCGTTCGGGCCTGTGCGTGCACAGTTGGGACAACCTCACCAACAAAGGCCTGATGCGGATTATCCCCGACCGCGTCTATGTGTGGAACCAGTCGCAACTCGACGAGGCCGTCGTCCACCACGGCGCCACCGCGTCACAGGTGGTGGTTACGGGTGCCTCTTCGTACGACTACTGGTTTGATCGTGAACCCAGCCGCGCCCCGGACACCTTCAAGCAGGAAGTCGGCCTCGAGCCCGACGCGCCCTACCTGCTGTACCTCTGTTCGGCACCCTTCATCGCCCCCACTGAGCTTGACTTCATTGAAGAGTGGGTCGGCGCCGTCCGGTCCTCCGACGATCCGATGCTGCGCGACATCGGTGTGCTGGTGCGACCCCATCCTGAAAACCGCCAGCCCTGGCATCGAGGCGACCTGAGCGCGCTTGGGAATACGGCGGTTTGGCCGCTGCAGGGAGGCAACCCGGTAAATCGCAGCTCCCGCAGTGACTACTACGACTCGATCTTCCATAGCTGTGGCGTTGTCGGCATCAACACCAGCGGCCAGATCGAGGCGGGCATCGTCGGCCGAAAGGTCTTTACGCTACGGCGCCCCGAGTTCGCCGACAGCCAGACGGGAACCCTGCACTTCCGCCACTTGACCGATGTGGGCGGCGGTTTGGTGCAAGTGGGCGCCGACCTCGCGGAGCACCTCGGCCAGCTTCAAGAGCACGTTAACGGCAACCAAGACGGTGCCGCTGCGCGCCAGTTCGTTGGCGAGTTCGTGCGGCCGCACGGTCTTGAAGTGAACGCCACCGGACTGTTCCTCGAGGCGCTCCAAGCACAGGGTGCGACTCCCCGACCGAAGCCACAAAAGACTCCTATTTGGCTCCTGCCACTACGGTGGCTGTTCGCCCCTGTGGCCGCTGTCATGCACTGGAAGAGCCGGCTGATCAGACAGCGCCGCAAAGCGGAGCGCGCGGCGCACGCGGGCGGCAGTCTGCTGGCCCAGGTTCTCGCGGCGCCTCGCAAGCTAGCGGTTCAGAGCCTCTACGGAATTCTGTCGCGCAAGCGCGTCCGCAACTTCCTCAACGTGTACGTGATCCCGCGAGTTGCCGACGAGCAACTGGCATTCCGAGAGATGGCGGCGACCAGGCAGCAGGTCCAGCGGTTGGCGCGCAGCCCTAAAGACACGATCATCGTCGGCCCTTGGCTCAGCGAGGTCGGGTTCGAGGTGCTGTACTGGATCCCTTTCCTCAACTGGGTCCGAACCTACCGCGACTTCGACCGCAAGCGTCTGTTCGTCGTCTCACGCGGCGGCGTAGCCCACTGGTACAAGACGGTTACCGACAACTACTTCGACATCCTCGACTTCATGACCCCCGACGACTATGTGCGCTTCAACGAGGAGCGCCTGGCGCAGGGCAAACAGAAGCAGCGGGCGATGTCGAAATTCGATCGCGACATCTTGGGAATCACCAAGCAGGTTCTGAGGCAAAAAGACGCCGAGATCCTCCATCCGGCGACGATGTACAACTTGTTCATGCCCTATTGGAAGCGCCGCGCATCGATCGGCCTTGTGGAGCGTTTCGCGGTCTACTGCAAGCACCCGCAGATCGACTGTAGCGACATCGAGGAGCGGCTTCCGGACAGCTACATCGCAACGCGCTTCTACTTCAACGATTCGTTCCCGGAGACGGATCAAAACCGCTTGTTCATCGCCCAGTTGCTGGCCCGACTCACCCGACATCACGATGTGGTGTTGCTGAACCCCGGTTTCGCGATGGACGATCACAGCGACTTCAGCCCTGAAGGTCTCGAACGGATACACACGATCGACGACCTGATGACACCGAGCACCAACCTCGAGCTGCAGACCAAAGTCATCAGCCGCGCCAAAGCGTATGTCGGAACCTACGGTGGGCTTTCGTATCTGCCACCTTTCTACGGAGTCAGCTCGCTCGCGCTGTACTCGCACCGGCAAGGGTTTCTGTACCACCACCTGGAGTTCGCCAACCGCCTCTTCACGTGTATGGACGACGCTACGTTCACAGCGATGGACGTGCGCGATACCGACCTGCTCAACATCATCACGGCGGACGGCTTCTTCCCGACGACACCTTCACGCGGCCGTGGCAAGCGGGTCGTGCTTACCGGACCGGGCAGCCTCGACACCGAGAAGACAGAGCAGGTGCAGGCGAAGATGGAGGTCCCCTCCTTTCTCACGCCCGACGCGGGGGAGCAAGGAGGTGCACGAAGCCCTGATGCCGAGAGCAGCTGATTGAAGGCAGCTTTGTGAAGGTCCTGTTCTCGCTGCGCCATTCGTTCGCCATACGAAACTTCGAACCCGTGTTGCGCGCGCTGGCTGAGCAAGGACACGAGGTACATCTGTCGTTTCTGTCGAGCGGCAAGGCCGGCGGCGATGCCCAGGCCCGGGCACTCGCCGATACGTCACCGAACGTGACGTTTGACCGCGTCGCCGAACGCAAACAGCAGCGCTGGTTTCACTTCAGGCGCCGGCTGCGCTTGACGGTCGACAACCTCCGCTACCGGTTGCCGATGTACGCCGGCGCTTCGAAGCTGCGCCAGCGCGCGCGACGACGACTTCCCGCCTCGCTGCAGAGGACGATCGCTCGGAAGAGTCTCAGCCGGCCTTGGGTCAACCGGCTGGTAACCCACGCACTGCTTGTCGTCGAGCGGGCCGTTCCTACCGATAAAGCGATTCTCGCCGATGTCGAACGCCACGACCCCGATCTGATCGTCGTCAGTCCGCTGGTCGATTTCGGCTCCGACCAAGTCGACTACATCAAAGCTGGGCGCGAGCTCGGAATCTCGACGGCGGTGGCCATCAACAGCTGGGACAACCTCAGCAACAAGGGCCTGATGCGCGTCATTCCCGACCACGTCTACGTCTGG
This sequence comes from Acidobacteriota bacterium, assembly GCA_965248695.1. GTDB lineage: Bacteria > Acidobacteriota > UBA890 > UBA890 > WLXD01 > DASCOT01. Next base: position 956,063 of record CBDFKD010000002.1, read on the forward strand.
AATGAAACCCAACTCCGAGAAGCAGTCGAGTACCATGCCGTGCCCGCCGACAGCGTCGAGATTACGGGAGCTCCGAACTACGACCGATGGTTCGGACGCCAACCGAGCGCGCCGGTCGAGGAATTCAAGCGGCGGGCGGGCCTCAGCCCCGAAGCACCCTACTTGCTCTACATATGTTCGTCGCCGTTCATCGCCGAGCGCGAACACGAGTTCGTCGAGCGCTGGATCGCCAAGGTCCGCTCGTCGGATGACCCGCGGCTACGGGGCGCAGGCATACTCGTGCGCCCCCACCCCGAGAACCGGCAGCCGTGGCGACGGCTGGAGAGTGCGCGACTTACGAATGTCGCGGTGTGGCCCGCCGCGGGGGCCAATCCCGTTGATCGCGACAGCCAGGCTGACTACTTCGATTCGATGTACTACAGCGGCGCGGTCGTCGGGATCAACAGCAGTGGCCTGATCGAGGCAGGGATTGTAGGACAGCGCGTACACACGATCCTGGACCCAGGCTTCACCCTGACGCAGGCTGGCACGATCCACTTCCACTACCTCGTGAGCGTGGGTGGCGGTCTGCTGCGAGTGGCGCGCGGGTGGCGCGAGCACCTGGAGCAGCTCGTCGAATCTCTTGAGGCTGGCGGTACCGCCGAGGACGCCAACCGCGGGTTCGTCCAGGAGTTCGTGCGGCCGCAGGGGCTGGACAAACAAGCCACGATGATCATGGCGAACTCGTTGGTACGGGTCGGAAGCAGGCCGCGGCCCGCGCCGCGCCCGTCGAGCCTGCTGGAGCGCGGCCTTCGCCGGGTCGTGTCGCCCTATGCCGATCGCATTCAGGCGCACAGCGGCACGCGCGCGAGATCGGCGAAGCATCGCCTTGGTGATCAGGGCACCGTGCTGCAGACCCTCGAGTCTCTCTCGGGCACGGATGTGGAACGGATCATCCTCGGACCATGGGTCGGCGACATTCGCAGCGAGGTCCTCTATTGGATTCCGTTCCTTCGTGGGGCCGCCGAGAGCAACCGTTGGGACCGTGAGGAACTGTTGGCCGTGTCAAGAGGTGGGGCAGGAGTCTGGTATCAGGGATTGGCGTCCACGCGCGTCGAGATCCTGGACTATCTAGACGTTGATGAACTCGCCCGTGGAACCAGCCCCGGCGCACCCAACGAACGCCGCGGGAGCCGCTCCGACCTGGACCGCCAGATACTGCGCATCGCCAAGCAGGATACCGGGGCCAAGCACGTGAAGTCCGTGCACCCGGCGCTGATGTACCGCCTCTTCGCCGCCGCCGAGAAGAAGCCTGCGGACCCAGAGAGATTTCGCGAGCTCGCTGTGTATCGACCGCTTCCCGAAGTCCCCGTATCCGGTCTGCTCAACGAGCTCCCTGACGACTATGTCGCGGTCAGCTTTTGTTTCAATCCGAGCTTTCCAGACACGGCCGAGAACCGGCGTTTCGTCGACTCCGTCGTCGAGCGCTTGAGCGCGCGCCTGGCGGTCGTTTTCCTGAGCCCTGACGGCACAGCCGACGGTGTTCACGAGCCCGGTCCTGGGGCCGGCGCCAGCGGTTACCGGATTCACAACCTGGTGGGCGCGAACCGGATGCTGGCCTTGCAATCCGAAGCGGTCGCAAAGGCGAGGGCATTCGTCGGCAACGATACCGGGCTCGCCTACGTGGCGCCGTTTCTCGACGTCGAAGCGGTGATCTTCCATTCCGACCCACTCGATGCCGGCGGTGCACACCTGGACTTCGCCGTTTCCGTGTTATCAGACACGGATGAGACGAGTTGTTTGACAGCCGTGCAGGCGAGCGAGACTGACCTTGTCGACCGCGCGCTCGCAAGGCTCGTAGGGGCTAGAACATAAGCGCCATGGACGTTGATTTTCGCCACTACCTCGCCGTGCTCGACAAAGTGCGACACATCCAGGAGCCTCCGACCGGAAGTCCGACGGTGCCCGATTTCATGTTCGAGGCTTCGCCGGCGCAGGTGCAAACGCTTCGGCACCATTGCCACCACCTCACGGGCGTGTGCAAGGACGACTACGGTGAGAACCAAACCGAGGCGGGCGATCGCTTGAGGCACAAGCTCACGCGACTGATCAAACTCGGCGGCAAGGACATCCTGGTGCCCGAAGCGTCGGCAATGGGCGGCTTTGGCTTCCTCTTCGACGAGGAGCTGTACAACCTCGACACGCTGAAGTTCTACGAGGCGCTCATCGCGATGCGCCGGGGTGCCATCCTGGACGACTTCATGGGCTCCGACGAACGTCAGATCGTCGTTGAGATCGGGGCCGGATGGGGCGGATTTGCCTACCAGTTCAAGACCCTGTGCCCGAACAACACGTATGTGATTATCGATCGCCCGGAACGATTCCTGTTCTCCGCCGTGTACCTCATGAACCGCTTCCCGGAAGCGATCGTGCGGTTCGTCGAGAAGGAGTCGGATACCCCGGTCGAGGGCGAGTGGAAGAAGGTCGACTTTCTCTTTGTCCCGCACCGTCACTTTGAAGCATTGCGTCCCGAACGCTTGGATCTCATGATCAACCTGACCTCGTTCGAGAGAATGCGAGCCTCGAAGGTGGCGGCCTACTTGCGTTGGGCGTTTGAGCTCGATTGTCCGCTCCTCTACAGCTTCAACCGCGACCGTCTCGCGGCTGACGACGAGGCGACCAGTCTCACCGATACCATCCGGCGGAAGTACTGGCCGCATGACATTCCTGTAATGCCGGTCGACTTCAACGAGATGCTCGACGGTCTGGTGCGCGGCAAGTCACTGCGCGCCCGTCTCGAGCGCCAGCAAGAGGGCCGGGGCGAGTACCGCCACATCATCGGTTGGCGCCGGTTGCTCACGTAACAACGGCCCGCCGCTACCGTACTCACGTGCGACGCCCCGGGGACAAGAGGTTCTGCAGGGTGGGTTAATCTAGCTATCGACTCCAGGAGCGTGCCGGAGACGATTTCGGCGCGACGGAGCTTTGGGACAACAACCCTCCGCCACCCGGTGCAGGTTCGATTTGAGCCCTTCGCGTACGCGCCGTCCTTTGCCTCTCCTGATACAGCCCGCGCGACGGACTCGCGGGCCCTCGTGAGCTCCGTTCGGGTGTTCTCGGCGGCGCTGACCGATCGCATTCCTTCAGGCTGGAGTACCGCCGCAGGGGCCGGTGTCGCTGTCGCCCTTGTCAGCTTCCTCGCGGCAACGCTGCTGCTTCCTTCGGGCCCCTTGGTCAACGTCCGGTGGGTCGATGGCATCAGCCAAGAGGAGCGCTCAGCGGCGATCCGAGATCTTGGCTTGGAGGCTGGTGAGCAGCTCGAAGGGACAACCTGGCAGTATGAGCTCCCCGATCCTACGCGGGAGCGTCTGACGGCGCTCGTGCGACACCCGTCGGTTGACGACACCCACAGATTCGACCTCGGCCCCCCTCTGATCCCGCCTGTCCAGCCGCTCCGCCCGGGGGTCGTTGCCCTGCTAATCGGTCTCGCCACCTCGGCGGTATGGCGAGCGGCGCCGGTCGTGTGGGTAGCCGTCGCTTGGGCGACTCACCGAGCAATCACTCAGTGGACCCCGGCTCTCAGAAGTAGCCTGGCGCGACGCAATCAGACGACTCTGTTTGCCGGGTCACTCGTCATCCTGGCCGCAGCAGTGCACGGACCCTATCTATCGGGTCTCGGGTTCTACTGGGACGAATGGCCGCTGGTGATGAACGGTATGCGGGAGGGAGGTCAGGCAATCGCGATGAGCCGCGGCGGTGCGCACCCGCTGGCCTTCCAAGTGTGGGGGTTGGCCTACGGGCTCTTCGGTCCAACGCCGTGGCCATACCATCTTTGGGTATTCCTGGCGCGGCTCGTACTGGCGCTGGGCGTGGCCTGGACCGCGGCCTGTCTGTGGCCGCGTTCTTCATTGGTCTTCGCTAGCGCCGCGCTCGCTCTGGTCTATCCGGGCTTTCTCCATGTCCAGTTCGGATTCCTGTACGTCGTGGGCATGTCTTTCGCGGCGATCCACACGGTCTCCTTGGGCGCCTCTCTAGCGGCGCACAACGCGTCGAGCAAGGGTCGGGCAGTGGCGCTGAGCGCCACGTCCGTCGTGATGGCGGCGGTTACGGGTTTCGGACTGTTTCCTTACCTGACTCTGGCAGAAGTCTACCGCCTTGCTTTGATGTTCCATCAGCAACGACAGTCCCGCGCCCGGTCGTTCAAGGAGGACTTGAGGGCAACCCTGATTCGATGGACGCCCTATGGTGCGATCACCGCGTCTCTGTTCGTCTGGGCCACTTTCCTGAGGCCCGTCTATCATCCTGAGCGCGAAGTCCAGGCGATCCTCGCCGCCGGGCTCCGGGCTCCGGGCGAGATGGCGATGTCCATTGCTTACCGGGCGTTTACCTCGCTCTGGACGCTGGCCGTCGGCGCCTGGACGGAGACCACGACCTTTGCTTTCGCTGGCTCGACCGGCTCCGGGTCGGCGTGGGGAGCGATCGCCGGGTTTGGCGTTGCGTTCACCATCGTGTTCTGGACCGCGTCTGCGGTACGTCACGATGTGGATCGGCGCACCGCCCGTGACGACAAGGCGCACGGAGGTGCCGTCCTCGTGGGTCTCGTTGGTCTGGTCGCGGCGTTGCTGCCAATCGTGCTGGCTGGCCTCCATATCGACCTCGGGAGCACCGGCCTGGATCGCTACAGTCTGGTGGCCATCGGAGCCAGCGGCATTTTCACTGCAGGATGCTTGCACAGCCTTGTGGCTCGTAGGGCTCGTGTGCTGATCCTCGCGTTCATGGTGGCCGTCGCCGCGTTTCCGCATCATTCCATGGCCGCTGACTATCGCGAGAGCTGGTCGGCCCTCAGGGGCTTCGTCTGGCAAACTGCCTGGAGGGTCCCTGATCTGGCCGGCACGATGCTGGTTCAGCGACTGCCTCTTGGCCTATCCGGCCGGCATGAGATCCCGTCCCAGGCGATCGACAAGCTCCGAGCTCCTCTGCGAGCGCGCTATCCGGCACTCCAGGACGTCTTCATGGTCGGCAACTCGTCCGACGAGGGGCGCCTGCGGGATGCGCTCCAGACCTTGACCCCACAACAGGCTCGTCAGAACGTGCTGATCCTCTCTCAGGCAGCGCCCGGCCATTGCGTCCAGGCGCTGTCAGGTCGGACGACCGATCAGCGACCTCTTGACGGACAACTGACCCGCCGTATTGGAAGCGTCTATTCGAACCCGCACCTGATCGCCCAACCGGATTCCGTGGCCTTACCGGAACCCGTCGCGGTGTTCGGACCTGAGCCGGACCACGGTTTTTGCTATCAGTTCCAAATGGCCTCCGCTGCCATCCAACGCGAGGACTGGGGAGCTGCCGTCGGCCATTGGGAAGAGGTGCAACGAAAGGACCTCATACCCGCGACACCGATCGAGTGGATGCCGTTCGCGGACGCGCTGCTGATGATGGGGCAGCGCGCCGATGCTCAACGTTTGATCGCCCGTATACGCGCCGCTCCTGAAGGCTCCGCGGCCTGGTGTCGCTACGTCGGCGAGATGCGTCGCCGCCGCGAACGCCCGTCTGCTCTCAATTCGAGTGTTGTAGGCTGCCGCCCGGCCAGGTCATCCGAGTAAGAGGGACTCCACACTGGTACCGGCTTGCGCGTGCTCGAATCCGCTGCCTCCCTCGGCTATCGTTGCGTGGGCGTGGCAGATAGACCCAGGGAAGGCTTCTGGAATGCCGATAGCGGAGGATGTCGTACTCGGGTCCGAGGTGACCATTCACCAACGCGACCTCGTGAACCTCTACGGTTGCTCGATCGGCGATCACACGACGATCGGGGCCTTCGTGGAGATTCAGAAGAATGCCCGGATCGGCAATCGATGCAAGATCTCCTCACACACGTTCATCTGTGAGGGGGTGACGATCGAGGACCGCGTCTTCGTGGGGCACGGCGTCGTGTTCATCAACGACCTCTATCCGCGGGCGACGACAGAGGGTGGCGAGTTGCAGCGCGAGGCCGATTGGGAGGTCGTTGCAACCGCGGTGCGCGAAGGGGCTTCGATCGGCAGCAATGCTACGATCATGGGCGGCATCGAGATCGGCGCGGGCGCCTTGGTCGGCGCCGGGGCGGTGGTCACGCGAGACGTTCCCCCGGGCGCCGTCGTCGCTGGGGTACCGGCCAGCCAGCATGCGGATCGTAGTGGCTTGCCGCGTAGATCGTGATGGGTCGCTGGACCCAGCCACCCGAGAGGACGGCGAGTGATCAGGATCGGAGTCATCGGGTACGGCTATTGGGGCCCCAACCTGGTCCGTAACTTCGCAGAGTCGCCCCACAGCAACGTCGTTCGGATATGTGACCGGGACGAGGCTCGACGACAGCGTGCGCAGGCCCGCTACCCGGCTGCGGCGGTAGCCGCCGATCCCTCCGAAATGATCGCCTGCGCCGACATCGACGCCGTGGTCATAGCGACTCCGGTATCCACTCACTTCTCTCTGGCGATGGAAGCGCTCGACGCCGGCAAACACGTGCTGGTAGAGAAGCCTCTCGCCGAGACTCCGGAGCAATGCCGCAAGCTCATCGACGAGGCCGAGTCACGCGGCACATGTCTTATGGTCGATCACACATTCGCCTACACCGGCGCTGTGCAGAAGCTCCGCCAGCTGATCGATGACGGCGCGATCGGCACAATCCACTATTACGACTCCGTGCGCGTAAATCTCGGCCTGTTCCAACACGACGTCAGCGTCATCTGGGATCTCGCCGTGCACGATCTGGCGATCATGGACTTCCTGTTCGACGAGCAGCCGATCGCGGTGTCGGCCACCGGCATGGCCCATATCGAAGGGCAAGCGGAGAACGTCGCGTACATCACCTGCTTTTTCGAGAGCAGTGCCATCGCGCACATTCACGTGAACTGGCTCGCGCCCGTGAAGATCCGCCGAACCCTGCTGGGCGGTAGCAACAGCATGGTGGTCTACGACGACTTGGAACCGACCGAGAAGATCAAGATCTACGAGAAAGGCGTCACGCTGGAACGCGACCCGGTGGCGATCCAGCAAATGCGCGTTGGCTACCGGATCGGCGACATGGTGGCTCCGCGCCTCGATCACCGTGAGGCCCTCGCCTGCATGGCGGATCACTTCATGGATTGCATCGGCGGCAAGCTGCAGCCGCGCACCGATGGGAAGGCCGGCTTGCGTGTGGTACAGACCTTGGCGGCGGCGACCGAGTCGATGGCCCTACGCGGTGTGCCATTGCCAATCGAGGTCTGAGTTGAGGGTGCCGTTCATCGACCTCGAAGCGCAGCACAGCGCGCTGCACGGAGAGCTGGCAGCGGCAATCGATGCCGTCATGTCGACGGGCCAGTTCATCCTCGGGCCCGCTGTCGAACGGTTCGAGGCGGATTTCGCCAGGACGGTTGGTACCCGCTTCGCGATTGGGCTGAATTCGGGAACCAGCGCCCTGCACCTGGCCTTGCTGGCGCTCGATGTCGGGCCGGGAGACGAGGTCATCTCGCCGGCCATGACCTTTGTGGCCACACAAGCCGCGGTCCGCTACTGCGGCGCCCGGCCGGTGATCGTCGACATTGCCCCGGACACTTTGACGATGGACCCGGCGTCGGTTGCTGCCGCGATCACGCCGCGAACCAAAGCGATCATGCCGGTTCATCTCTACGGCCAGACGGCCCCAATGGACCCAATTCTGGAGCTAGCGCAGCGACACGGCCTGGCGGTAATCGAAGACGCGGCCCAGGCAATTTTGGCCGAGGATCGAGGTCGGCTCGCTGGAGGGATAGGCAATATCGCCGCTTTCAGCTTCTACCCCAGCAAGAACCTCGGCGCCTGCGGCGAGGCAGGCGCGGTGACCACCGACGACGAGTACCTGGCCAGCAAAGGTCGATCGCTGCGTGACTGGGGGCAGAGTGCGAAGGGCGTTCATGAGCACCTCGGGTACAACTACCGAATGCCAGGGATTCAGGGTGCGACGCTCGAGGTGAAACTCGGGCATCTGGCCCGCTGGACCGCTGAGAGACGCGTCGTCGCCAAGCTCTATCGAGAGCAATTAGGCAACTTGCCCGATATCCTCTTGCCGGAGGAGCGTCCAGAGAGCAGGCACGTGTACCACGTGTACGCTGCACAGGTAAAAGGACGCGACGAGTTGCACCGCCGTCTTGGGGAGTACGGCATCTCTGCGGGGATCCACTATCCCCTGCCGGTTCACTTGCAGCCGTGTTTTTCCGATCTCGGGTACGTGGAAGGGGACTTCCCGAATGCCGAGCGACTAGCCAAGCGTGAGATCTCGTTGCCGATGTTCCCCGAGATGACAGCTGCGCAGGTGGAATTAGTCGGGACACGCATCGAGGAGTTCATCGACCATCGCTGACCATCCGCACGTTGACAGCTAACGCGTTTCTGCAGGCATGGCAAAAGAAACATCAGAAATCCGCGAACACTGGGACAGGCACGCCGGCCGCGACGTTGACTCGAGCCCGGTCACTCACGCGGATCGGTCGTCGCGGATGGTCGTGCGGCTGGTACTGGGTAGGCCCCATGTTGATGATGGGAATCCTCGGCGAGTACCTGTGGCGTGCGTTGCACGAGGCCCGACGACGACCACGCTATCTGATCGAAGACGAGACCGGCGACTAGCATGATCAGCGGCGCACGTGTCCTTGTCACCGGTGGCGCCGGGTTTATCGGCTCCGAGCTTGCACGTCAGCTCGAGGCAGCGGGGGCCGAGGTCCGGGTGTTGGACAATCTGGTCAACGGCAAGCGTGAAAACCTCGAGGACGCTCTCGGCTCGAGTGCGTGTCTGGAGGAAGCCGACATCCGCGATCGGGAGCGCGTGGCGGAGCTCCTTCGCGGAACCGATATCGTTCTCCACCTCGCTTGCCTCGGGGTGCGTCACTCGATCCACTCCCCGCGCGAGAACCACGAGGTCAACGCGACGGCGACACTGCAACTGCTCGAGGAAAGCAGACGGGCGGAAGTCGGTCGGTTTGTTTACGTATCGAGCTCCGAGGTCTACGGGACTGCAAGGACAGTCCCAATGGACGAGGATCATCCGACATACCCATGCACGGTCTATGGCGCATCCAAGCTCGCCGGTGAATGCTACGCCCGTGCGTATCACCAGACCTACGGCTTTCCGACCGTCATCATCCGACCGTTCAACAGCTTCGGACCACGCTCGCACCACGAAGGTGACAGTGGCGAAGTCATTCCCAAGTTCATGCTTCGGTGCATTGCGGAAAGACCAATGGTCGTATTCGGAGACGGCACGCAGACGCGCGACTTCACGTACGTGTCCGACACGGCGTGCGCTATCGTCGCCGCAGCGACGAAGGATTCGTGTATCGGCCACACACTCAACATCGGTAGCGGTCGCGAGGTCCAGATCGGCGAGCTGGCCGCCATGGTCAAGGAAGTCACCGGCAGACCCGAAGCGAGGATCGAGCAGGTGGAGGCTCGTCCGGGAGACGTGCGTCGTCTCTATGCGGACTCCTCCCGCGCCGCTGCGTTGCTCGGGTTCGCGCCCACGGTCTCGCTTCGCGAGGGGCTCACCAAGCTCCGCAACTGGTACGAGCAGTCAGGTCGTTCGGCAGACGAGCTGTTGAAGGACGAGACGACACGGAACTGGCTCCCAGAGGTCTCTGCCTGAGACGCACCGGAGACGTTGTGGATACACCCATGATCCCGGTCGCGAAGCCCTGGCTCGACGACCAGGAATTGGAAGCGGTCCGGCGACCCCTGAAGAGCAGCTGGGTCACACAAGGGCCGGAGGTAGCGGCCTTCGAAGACGAGTTCGCCACGTACGTCGGGGCTCCTCACGCGTGCGCGGTCTCGAGCTGCACGACAGCATTGCACCTCGCGCTCCATGCCCTCCAGCTCTGCCCCGGTGACGAGGTCATCACCGCCAGCCACTCCTTCATTGCCACCGCCAACGCGATCCGCTACGTCGGCGCCACCCCGGTGTTCGTCGATATCGATTCGGCGACGTACAACATCGATCCCGCGCTGCTGGCTGGCGCCGTTTCGGACCGCACCCGGGCTGTGCTCGCTGTCCATCAGATGGGAATGCCTTGCGACATTGGGGCCATCGTCGAATTTGCCAATTCACACGGTCTGTTTGTCATCGAAGACGCCGCATGTGCCGTCGGCAGCGAAATCCTCCACGACGGCGATTGGCATCGGATCGGAAGGCCCGAAGGACACATAGCGTGCTTCTCCTTCCATCCGAGAAAGCTGCTGACGACTGGCGACGGCGGCATGCTGACGACGCGCGACGCGGCGCTCGACGCCAAGTTTCGCCTGCTGCGTCAGCACGCGATGAGCGTGCCCGATCAGGTCCGCCACGGATCAAGCGAAGTGATCTTCGAAGAGTACTCAGAGCTGGGATTCAACTACCGCATGACCGACATCCAGGCGGCGATTGGTCGGAGCCAACTTCGCAAGTTACCCGTGATGGTAGAGCGCCGGCGCCTGCAGGCAGAGCGGTATCGGGAACTGCTCGAAGGGGTCTCCGGGCTGGGCCTGCCAGTCGAGCCCGAGTGGGCGCGCACGAACTGGCAGAGCTTCACGGTGCGGCTCCCGGACGGCGGCGATCAACGAACGATCATGCAAGCGATGCTCGACCGGGGCATCGCCACGCGGCGCGGCATCATGTGCTCGCATCGGGAACCCGCTTTTAGACTTGAGCCCTGGCGCTGCACTCGCCCCACGGCCTGCCGTGAATGCGAGCCCGGCACCTGCGCCGAGCTGACAAACAGCGAGCAAGCCCAGGACCGGACGCTGGTACTGCCCCTGTTTCACGATCTGTCGGACGCCGAGATGTCGATCGTCACCGAGACCCTCGAGTCCGTCCTGAATTAGACGGCGGTGGGCACGGCAGAGCGGACGGAACTAATCGTCAGGAGTCCGCAAGGCTGCAGCGGTGGCAAGCCCTAGCGCCGTCAGCGCCCAAAAGGCTCCTTGCAGTTCGGCGAGCAGCAGCGGGTGGGAGACCAACGAGAGGGTCAGGAAGGCTACCTGGCCGAAAGCGATGCCCGCGAGGAGGCCTCGCTCGGGCCCATCGGGGCAGCGGACTGCGGCGCGCAGTATCGTCGCCAAGACCATCGCCAACACGGCCATGAGGGCTACCGCCGCCGGAACGCCGAACTCCGCGGCGTACTGAAGGAAGTAGCTGTGCGCGTTCTCGACCTCGAGCTCCTCTAGAGCGTAGGCGAGCTCAGAAGTGCCGTAGATGTCGCCGTATTCGACGAGAACCTCGGGGGCAACGACGGCACCGCTGCTCGGAAAACCCTTGGGGCCGAAACCCCAGATAGGCCGCTCGGCGATCAGATCGGACGCCTTGCTCCACAAGAGCACGCGGCGGGCGAGCAGTGGGTTCTCGGCGGTCGCCGGGTCGAGAAACTCCCACATTCTCGGGTTGCCGAAGCCGCCCAACGTTCGTTGAACGGAGCCGCGGAGGCTAGAGGATACGACCAATCCCACCGGGACCGCGACGAGGAGGACGCTCACCACGCTCGACGCCACCAGCATCCGTCTACCGTGCTTGGATGTCGACACCGTTCGTAGGCTCAGCGCCAGCCAGGCAAGCGCCGTGACGAGAACCGCCCCGGCCAGGGCCAGCAAACCGCCGCGTGAGTTTGTCTGCAGCAGCACCAGGAAGCTGGCCAGCATCAACCCCCCATGCGCCCAAGCCGCCGCTCGACGGCCGGCGTGGAAGCTGCCATAGGCGCGACCGGCCGAGACGCCGATCGCCAGCAGCAGGAACGCGGCGAAGCTGTGCTCGTCTTGGAAGAACCCCACCAATCCCTCGCCGGTCTGCACACGCTTGTCCGGCCGCACGAACGGGTTGAGGAATGCGAGCTGCAGGAGCGGGCTGCAAACAGCGACAGCGATTCCGACGGTGAACGCATTGCTCAGCATCGAGCGCCTCGCCGCGTTGTCGAGCCGCTCGACGAACAGCGCCAGGAGCAACAAACCCATCGTCGCGATGAGCGCGGCCTGCAAGGGACCCGCCGGAGCCTGGGGATTGAACGTTCCGAGCTCGGCGAACGCGGCGCGCAATTGAAAGCCCAGCTCGCTCAGCTGTACGTTCCGCAGCAACGCCAGCAAGCTCGACACGGCGATCGTGAGTATCGACAGCCGAATCGCCAACGCGATGCGTCGCGAGAGGCCCCCGGCGTCCGCCGAACGCGACTCCGGCGAGGCGACGTCGATTCGATGCCACAGAGCGCCGACGAGCAACCCGAACAAGTAGACGAATGCCGTGGAACGGTTGGCAAGTCCGAGCTGCCAATCGATGCTGGGGGTCACAACGACGACGCCAACCAGAACGCCGAGACCAAGGGAGGGGCGGGCCCGGCCGAGCAGCAATCCGGCGATGCCGAGCAGCCACGATAGCGTCACGGCCTGCCCTGCGCGGCCGGGGAGCACTCCCCGTTCATCACCACGCGGATCAGGTTCGTGTCGCGCATGTCGACGGCCAGGAAAGCGGCATCGTCCATCTCCCCGAAGACCTTGTTGGCGAACTCCAGATGATGGTAGTGGAAGCCTCCCCGGTCCGAGTAGAAAGCCATCGAGTCGACGCCGCAAAACGGCGCCAGATACGAGAGGCCACCGTAGGTGCCGACGAAAGCGCGGGCCCGACTGATCACCTCGGTTTGAACCGCGAGGTTCGTACTCGGGTCCATCAAGTGACCGATCGTGTGCAGCCGGGCGCTGCGCACGGGATCGAGGTCGCAGTGGTCGTCCATCGCAAAGCCCGGATTCAGGACGACGACCTCGTGACGCTCGGTCAGGTTGGCAAGCATCGCCTCAACGAACCCGCGATTCTCTTTCGTGTCGGGGAACGAGTCGTTGAAGTAGAAACGCACCGCGATGTAGTCGTGGGGAAGATCTGTGGCCCATGCCGACGACTCGATGCCCTCGAATCGCTTGAATTTGGAAAACTGTTCGGTCAACCGCACGCTCGCTTGCTGCTTCCAATAGAGCATGAACAGGTTGTACATCAACGCCGGCTGCAGCACTTCGACTTCGCGTTCGTTCAGCACATCCTTGGCGACTCGCAGGACCTCGCGAGCGAACTCGGAGGTACTTCGTTGCTTCTGCATGCCTCCCCGACCGCGCTTCGAATTGCTACGCAAATAGTGTTCTGTCGACATGTGGTCGAGGATCTCGATGTAGTTGTTAGTGACGTTCCGATACCAGCTGCCCACTCCACCCCGCGAGATCACGAACAGCCGATTGCCGTCGAAGCCGTCATTCGATGCGACCCAGTTCAAGAACGGGATCCAATAGAGCAGCTCGAATCCGACCTCGCCTAGCCATGGGCCGATAACGATCGGCTTATCGCCCGTGCTCGCCAGGCGGCGGATCTCCCGGTGCACGGCGTCCGCATGCTGGAGCGCCGTGTCACCCGAGACCACGTGGGGAACTACGTGCCGGCTCACGAAGCCTTTCACCTGCTTGCGCTGCAAGAAACTCACAAGCCGACGTCGCATCATCTTGCGGAGCGATAACACGAGGTATCCCCAGATACTGTGGTACTTCTGCTTGAATCTCTGCCGCCGACTCGCGAGCTTCTGTTGCAGAGTCGCCATCGCCGAGAATCGGGCAACAGCGACGTTGATTGCCCTCGACCATGCGGTGCGGGTACCGGCTTTCCGCACTAGCTTGTCCCCGATCGTGGGTGCGTGACGCCGGAGCCGTCGCGTTTGGCGGCGCGACCGCCCTTCTTGCGCCTACGCCCTAGCCTCCGACCAAGGGCCATCATGGACGCGAACGGATAGGCGGCCGCCCGCACCGGATACAGCCGAAAGCTGAATGGCTGGGGCTTCGGACGTCTGGTGCGACCGAACGCTTCGAGGTCGTCGACGAACACCGTGGTGGCCGAGACATCCAGGCCCAACGGACGAACGAATTCTCGGACGAAGTCCTGGCCCCCGGGCGCCCCTGCCGCCGCGGCCGCGCTCCCGCCGCCCGTGTCACTGGTCTGGATGCCCGCGGCCATGAGCTGTGCGAGATGCTCGGAGAAGTCCTTGGCTACGCTCAGCAAGCCATCGCCGACACTTACCAGGTAGTGGAAGTGGAGCGTTCCCGCTTGAGTATCAGCGTTGTCCGGATCGAGGACTGTAAAGACCTGTCGGCCGACGACACCCGCCTCGATCATGCCGCTGGTGTTGACACCAACGATACCGACGCTGTGATACATCGAATCGAAGTAGTCGGTTCGCGCGCCATCGTCAACGGGATTCGCGCCGCGCGGCGGCCAGACGACCACATTGCCGAGCTCGTCGCGATCCAGGCTCTCCCATCTCTGGGCGTTCTCCGGATGAGGGCGTACCAGAACGCCGATATCGCACAGGTCTGGTACACCGCACGCACGGATCGCGGTTATCCATCTCTCGATGAAGTCGATCTCATTGGGAGCGATAAAGCGCGATGAGCCAAGGTACAACAGGTACCGCTTGTCAGGAGCGAGGCCGACCTCGGTCTTGAACTCAGCTGCCGACCTGCTGGGCCGCTGCTCGAACCAGCGGTCGTAAGAGTTGGCGCCGGTCACAACGACGTCGTCGGGATCGGCCCCGTGGAGCCTCACGGCCTCGTCCTTCTGAACCGTGTTCCAAACATAGATCCGTTCGGGCATCACTCGAATCAGACCTTTGTTCGTCAAGTTGTCCCAGCTATGTACGCATAGAGCCGACGCGATGCCGTGGGCTCTGGCGACGTTGACGTAATCGACCTGGTCGGAACCCAGGTCGACCAATGGCGTCACCAGCACGAGATCGGGGCTTTGCGAAACGACGTCCTCTTCAATCGAGGGATCGATCGGAACGGCGCGCTCGACGACCCCGAGCAGGCTGCTGACGAAACGATTGACCGGCCGCCACCGAAGCAGCGGGAATCTGGTCAGCGGTCGAATCAGTCTCGGCAACCGGATCTCGGCGCGCTCGCGGAGCTTGCGGGCACCGTCGTACTCCGGAAGTCTGTAACGCAGAAAGTCGCCGAGGAACCGAACCGCCCGCGAGAAGTCGAACCAAGGCGAGCCGGAACGCTTGGGGATCCAGCCAAAGGTGAGCTTCGGGAACTCGCGACTGAGCCGCGCAACGATGCGGTCGTCCCCTTCGACCACCTGCCCGTCGCCGAGCTTGTCCGGAAGCAAGAACGACAGGTGCAGCTCATGCCCCTGCTCGCAAAGGGCTCGAATGACCGACTCGAAGTTGCGTATCGCCCCCGAGTGACGCATGGAGAAGAAGATCTTCATGCGGGTGCCTTTGTAACGACTCAATTCGTGTCGAGATCGATCAGCGGCAAATCGTGCTCGCGAATGTGCTCGAACAGATCGTGGCCCCGCGAGCCGTATTTCATCAGCATTCGGTATGCGCTACCGGGGTCGCAAGCCGGAATCTCGGAGCCCTGGTCATTACGCAGGAAGAAGGCATTCACGCCTCGGGGCTCCGTCGTGACCAGCCGGTAACCCTTCTGCTCAGCGAGTCGGTTGAGAGCCTGAAGGGAGGCACCAAAGTAGATGTGTCTGCCGTCGATGCCGCCCGCGAACCGGTGTCGATCAAACTCGGGATCGTACGGAACGACCGCGGCGCGGTCTGGGCCGAACAGCGAGTTATATTCGATGATCACCAGCCGCGGTGAGCAGACCGTCAAGGCCTCCCAAATCCAGTAGTCGTTGCCGTCGATGTCGTTGCTCAGGAGGTCAATCTCGCCCGAGCAGCCGCCGTCGCGGACGAGGTCGTCGAGGTTCTCGCGGGTGACCCAGTCGCCAGCGTAGGTGATCCTCCGTGCTCCGAAACGCATCTTCAGCTGGGCTAGGCGAGCCTCGTTGGCCTCGAGCATCATGCCGCTCCACCCGCATTCGCTGGCCAGAAACCCGGAGTTTCCGCCGTTGGAGCCGGCGCCGATCTCGACGAAGCGGCGCGAGTTCTCGCCGATCTTGTCGAAGATCGCGTGAATGATGCCATCCTCCTCGTTTTGGGAGAGAAGGCCGAAGCGGCGGGCGGTGAGACGATGGGGGTAAGAAAGCTCATCCGGATCGAGAAACAGGGCGCGTTGAATCGCCCGCGTCATGATCGAGACACGTCGCATATCGCCCTTCAGCCCACCGGCACCGACCACGCCGACGAGCCGTTCGAGGCGCTTCATCAAACGATGGTTTTGCAGATGGGTCTCTTTCAGCAGTTCGCGATTGCTCTTCGCTTGTTCCTCGAGCTCCACGAGGCGGTCGAGGATCTCGTTGGCGCTTCGTTGGAGCTCGATGGCCTGCTTGTCCGGGAGAGCGGTGCCTGGCTCGTACTTTCCCCCGGAGCTTGTGCCGCCCCACCCGAGCAGCGATTTGACTGACCTGGTTACCGACATAGAAGTTTAAAATGGCACGCTTTGTGCGCCCTGGCTAGCTGCCAGCTTTGGTTTCAAAGGTCGGCGAACAGCGACGTCGAACATGACCTGGATCCGGGGTGTGGCGGTTACATCTGAAAGTTGGACGCCCAGCTGGCGCCAACAGATCGGTTCGTTTGTCAGGCGGTCTGGACTGTTTGCGCCGGCGTCTCTTTCGGCTAGAATTTGCGGTGCGGAACGCCTCCCTCTTCGACTCTTCTTTCGCAGATCCGGCCTGGCAGCCCGACCTCGACACCGCCGCGGCCCGCAGACGTGCGCGGCTCAAGTGAGATCCGAGAAGATCTGTATTGATTCTCACTTTTGAGCAACTTCGAGAGTACCGCGGCAAAGTCGCGATGGTCGACGGCGGTTTCGACCCGCTGCACGCCGGCCATGTGGCTTACTTCAAGGCCGCTGCCGAGTTGGGGACACCGGTGGTCTGCAATCTCGCGTCCGACCGATACGTGGCGGGTAAGCACGCTCCGTTCTTGCCCGAAGCTCAGCGCCTGCAGATTGTCGATTCGATCGGCACCATCGACCATGTGCACCTGAACGAGCACGACACCGAGACCATCCTGCGTGAGCTTCAACCGAAGTACTACGTCAAGGGCAAGGACTGGGAGGGCCGTCTGCCCCCGGAGCAGGTCGAGATCTGCGCCGATCTCGGAATCGAGGTGGTTTACCTCGACACGGTGCTCGAGTCGTCGACGCGCATCCTTGATGAGCACTACCGCTGCCGCGATACGACCCGGCTTGTGGAGGAATTCGAGGAATTCGTCCAGCAGCAGCAACCAAGCAGCGCAGACGCATACCACGCGGAGTACTTCACTGAGGGTTGGCGCGACGACGGGCATGCCTACACGCTGGAGTCACGGCGTCAGCGCGAGGCCGACCATCCGCAGGTGATCAAGGCCGTCTTCGCACCCGAGCGCGCCCTCGACATCGGTTGCGGGCCCGGGTTCCTGATGCTGTTCTTGCAGGAGCTCGGCATCGAAGTAGCGGGCGTCGATCACAGTGCCGACGTGCTGGAGCTGGCCCCGCCCGAGGTACGCGATCGGATCCGAATTGCCGACATCGCCGACGCCAGCATTGCGGGGGATTCATTCGACCTGGTGATCTGCCGCGAGGTCTTGGAGCACCTGACCCTGCTACAGATACGCGTGGCGGTATCAAACATCTGTCGAGTGTCCTCCAGGTATGCTTACGTAACTACCCGGTTCAATCGGGATCCTGAGCATCTGTTTTCGGTACAGACGAAGGACGATCTCGATCCCACCCACATTACGCGTATGAACAAAGACCTGTTGCGTCTGATGTTCGTGCTCGAAGGCTTCCGCTGCCGGTCGGACCTGGAGGCCAAGATCGATTGGCTCGGCAAGGGCCGGGTGCTGGTCTACGAGAAGGTGCCCTAGCAGGGCACGATCGAAATCCCATGGATAGTGTCCTCAGCTTCCATATGAACGGTCTCACCTGTGGTGTGGCCAAGTTCAACCATCGTCTGGCCTCCGAGCTCGGGGTGCCGATTCACCAAATCTTCAACGACGATGCCGGCGGCTGCGCCGAGCCGCTGCTATCGATCAAGATCTCCGAGTTCAGCCCGCTCGACATCGACCGTCTGGCGCGGCTGCTGGATTCGGTGCCCTGGCGGGGCAGCTACCACATCTTCCTGCACGCCTGGTCGGGGACCGAGATCGAGATCCGCATGCTGCGCGAGGCGCGCGCGGTGTTCTGCGGCAACACCGAGCTCGCCGAACAACTGACCGGCTTGCGCCCCGACGTACAGGCGGTGTGGTGCCCGGGCACTCTCGATGATGCCCGCGAGTTCGACCACTCGGGTCTGACCGTCTTCACTATGGGGATGGCCCACAAGATCCGCGCCCGCCACTACCACCGGCTCAAGAATCTGCTCGACGCTACCGGTTCGCCCTACAGTCTCTATCTGTCGACCGCGCTGCACGAGAACACCAGCTTCGACGAAGAGTTCTCGGTGGCCTTTGAAGAGTTGCAGACGATCTTTGGCGACAGCGTACGTTTTCTCGGCTACCTGTCGGACGGCGCGGTATACAACTACCTCAAACAGACTGACTACTTCGCCGCATTCTTCGATCGTGGCGTGCGAGCGAACAACACCAGCGTGAACCTGGCGATGCAGTGCAGCTCGGTGGTAATCACCAACCTCGACGAGCACTCGCCCGGGTCGCTAGTACCGATGCACAACGTCATTGATATCAAGACCTGCGAGACTCTCCCGACGGAACCGGAACTGCTGGCACGGATCGGCCGCAACGCCGACCAGATCGTCCACGAGCGCTACAGTTGGAAGGCGCTCGAGCGCAGGCTGCGAGGAGGGCATGAACCGCTTCCGGGAACCGCCATGTCGGCCGGCGCCCAGGGCGACGAGTTCAACGAGTAGCAGGCATACTGCCGAGGGTCAGACCGAGAGGCGAGGAATACGATGCCAGGCGAACTGACGATCGACGGTACGGTGGTCAACCAGGACAGCGACTGCTATGTCATCGCCGAGATCGGCCACAATCATCAGGGCGACCTCGAGACGTGCAAGAAGATGTTCCTGGAAGCGCTCAACTGCGGCTGCGACGCGGTCAAGCTGCAAAAGCGCGACAACGGGGCTCTGTTTACCGACGACGGCTACAACCGCCTGTACGACAACCGCAACAGCTACGGCACGACTTACGGCGAGCATCGCGAGTTTCTGGAGTTCGAGCGTGACGAGTATCTCGAGCTGCAGAAGTACGCCGCCGAGATCGGCGTCACGTTCTTCGCCACCGCCTTCGACTTCCCCAGCGCTGACTTCCTGGCCGATCTCGATATGCCGGCGTACAAGCTCGCCTCGGGTGACATCAAGAGCACACCGTTGCTGGCCTACATTGCCCAGTTCGGCAAGCCGATGATCATCTCGACGGGCGCCGCCCTGATGGAGGACGTACAGCGAGCCTACGACACGATCATGCCGATCAACCCGCAGCTGTGTGTCATGCAGTGCACCGCCGGGTACCCGGCCGAGTTCGAGGAGCTCGACCTGGGCGTGGTAGCGACATACGCCGAGCAGCTTCCCGACATCGTGGTCGGGTACTCGGGCCACGACAACGGCATCGCGATGCCTCTGGCGGCCTACATCCTGGGCGCCCGCGTGATCGAGAAGCACTTCACGCTCAATCACACTTGGAAAGGCACCGATCACGCCTTCTCGCTGGAGCCCATCGGCATGCGCAAGATGGTGCGCGACCTGAAGCGCGCCCGCGTAGCGATGGGTGATGGGCAGAAGAAGTTCTACGAGAGCGAGGCCGGGGCCGGCATCAAGATGGGCAAGAAGATCGTGGCGGCGCGGGATCTTCCGGAGGGCACCATGATCGGCGCCGACGACCTGATACTCAAGTCGCCCGGCGACGGACTGCCGCCCTACGAGATCGACAAAGTGATCGGCTCGAGCCTGAAGGTGCCGGTGGCTCGTGACGGCGATCTCCACATGGATATGCTGCACGATCCCGACGAGTCGACAGACGGCCCGACCGCGGCAGACACCGAAGCTGCGGGAGATCACGAGGATGTTCGACCTCACTGACCGCGTCGCGGTCGTTACCGGGGCTGCAGGCAAGCTGGGCCCGATCTGGGCCGAGGCGTTGCTGCAGGCCGGCGCCAGTGTCGCCGGGGTCGATCTACCGGACCTGGCTCAGTCAGACGGGCTCCAAGCCCTGTCGGACACCTACGGCGCGGAACGTCTGCGTTCGTACGGAGGCGACGTACTCGATCGCGACTCGCTGACGGACGCGCGCGCAGCCATCGAGAGGGATCTCGGACCGGTGTCCATCCTGGTCAACAACGCCGGCATCGACCAGCCTCCCGGCCAGGTGGAAGGTCACCATCTGCACGAGATCCCGGCCGACGCGGTGCGCAGGGTGCTCGACGTCAACGTGGTCGGGCTGTTCCAGGTGGCGCAGGTGTTCGGCGAAGCGATGGTGGAGCGTGGAGGAGGCTCGATTATCAACATCGGCTCGCTGTACGCGAGCGTCTCGCCGGACGCGCGCTTCTACGATCACCTGGCGGTGGACCCGCCGTTTCTGAAGCCGCCGGGCTACGGGGCCTCCAAAGCGGCAGTCGTCAACCTGACTCGCTATCTGGCCACCCACTGGGGCCCGCGTGGTGTGCGGGTCAACGCGCTCTCGCCGGGCGGCGTGCTCGGTGGACAGGACGCAGAGTTCCAGCGCAAGTTCAACGCTCGGGTGCCACTCGGGCGTATGGCCGAGGCGACGGATCTGGGGGGCCCGCTGGTGTTCCTGGCCTCCGACGCATCCTCGTATGTCAACGGAATCGAGTTGTGCGTCGACGGCGGCTACACAGCCTGGTAGACGTCTCACTGGCATCAAACGGAGGCAACGCCGATGGGCGTGATTCCCGATCTCGTTCCCAACTTCATCGACGGCGAAGAGGTCGCGGCAGCATCCGGTGACCGATTCGACAACGTCAACCCCCACGACGGGTCGGTGCTCTGTGAGGTCGCATCCTCTCAGACTGAGGATGTGCGTCGGGCAGTGGCAGCCGCCAAAGCGGCACAGGAGGCATGGGCGGATCTGACGCCGGTGGCGCGCGGCGATATCCTGCGCGAGGCGGCGTTGGCGATCCGCGATCGACGCGACGAGATCGCCGAGATCGTTGCTCTGGAGACGGGCAAGACCATCGGTGAGGCGCGCGGCGAGACCATGGGCGCCTTCGAGCTCGGGATGTTCATGGCGGGCGAGGGTCGACGCTACTTCGGCCGCACCTCCACCAGCGCCAATCCGCACCGCGAGGTGGTCATCCTGCGTCAGCCTTTGGGCGTCTGTGGTTTGATCATCGCCGCCAACACACCGATCGCGAACGTCGCCTGGAAGGCGTTTCCTGCCCTGATCTGTGGCAACGCCGCGGTGATGAAAGCGGCGGAAGACACGCCGGCGACCGGCTGGATCGTGGCGAAGATCTTCCACGAGGTCGGAGTACCCGCCGGTGTGTTCAACATGATCCATGGATTCGGGCCGCAGGCAGGCCAACCGCTCGTAGAGCACCCGGATGTCGACCTCGTGAGTTTCACCGGCTCCGCCGCTGTCGGCCGCATGATCCAGCGCGTCGCCGGCGAGCGGCTCGCCAAGGTGATCCTGGAGTTGGGGGGCAAGAATCCGCTGGTGATCTGCGACGACGCCGACCTCGACAAAGCCGCTGACGCGGTGGTGTTGTCGGCCTTCAGCAATGCCGGGCAGCGCTGTGCCTCGGGGAGCCGCATCATCGTCTTCGATGCGATCTACGACGAGCTCAAGCAGCGTGTCGTCGACCGCATCGAGAGCCTCGAGCTCGGCAACACGGACGGGGCCGACCTGGGCCCGGTGATCAACGAGCGCCAGCTCACCAACATGCTGGGTTCGATCGAGGATGCCCGCGCCAGCGGAGCGCGCATAGTTACCGGCGGGCATCGGTTGGACGACGCCGCTCACCAGGGTGGTTTCTATCTGGCACCGACGCTCATCGAGGCGGCGGATCCCGGCGATGCGATCTCGCGCGATGAGCTTTTTGGCCCGATAACGTGCCTCTACCGTGTCGAAGGCTTCGACGAGGCCCTGCGACTGGCCAACGATTCACCGTTCGGTCTGACGGCTGCGATTCATACCGCGAACCTGCACCGGGCAATGCGTTTTGCGGACAAGATGCGTACCGGCCTGGTGTCGATCAACGGGTTCACCTATGGCAGCGAGCCCCACATGCCGTTCGGCGGGCTCAAGCAATCGGGCAACGGCTTGCGGGAGCCGGGGCCGGAGGCGCTGGACGTGTACTCGGCGCAGAAGAACGTCTTGATCCAGACCGATCCCTCCGCCGTGTAGGGCCTGTCTATGCCCTCTGACCCAGACGTGGTGGCCCTGATTCCGGCGCGCGCCGGATCGAAACGGGTCGTCAACAAGAACATCCGGCCGTTAGCTGGCCACCCTTTGATCGCTTATGCGATCGCCTCGGCGCTCGAATCTCGCCTCTTTGGCACCGTCATCGTGTCGACCGACTCGGAGGAAATCGCCTCCATCGCTCGCCACTATGGCGCCGAGGTGCCGGTCCCCCGGCCGGGCGAATTCGGTGCCGATCATTCGCCCGACATCGAGTGGCTCGAGCACCTACTGCAACAACTCGGCGCCCAGGGCCGAACATGGGACTGCTTCGCCCTCCTGCGGCCGACAAGTCCGTTCCGCACCGCGGCTACACTGCGGCGTGCCTGGGACGAGTTCGTCGACGAGAAAGACGAGGTGGATTCGTTGCGGGCGGTGGAGAAGACGAAACTACATCCGGGTAAGATGTGGCTCGTCGAGGGCAGGCGAATGGTGCCGGCAATGACCGAGATCGGTGGCCAGCGCAGCCGGCCGGAGCAACCTTGGCACAGCACGCCCTATCAGGCGCTTCCACCGGTGTACTCGCAGAACGCAAGCCTCGAGATCGGATGGTCGCGAGTCGTCCTGGAGTCGAGGACTATCGCGGGCACCATGATCATGCCCTTCTTCACCGACAGCGAAGAGGGCTTCGACATCAACGACGAGATCGATTGGAGCGTCGCTGAGGAGCTTGTCCGGCGCGGCGCCGCAACGCTGCCGTGCGTTCCCGACGCTCCTTGGAACGGCTGAGGGAGAAAAGCTTGCCGAGTTCGGAGACCCATACCGACGAGAGCGTCGACAACGCCGCGCGCTTGAGTCAGATCCTCGAGAAACGCGCCGGCGGGCTCTGTCTGGTGCCCAACTCGGGATTCGACCTTCTGGCGAAGGCCGACCTGTCGCCCGAGCTGCGAGCCCAGCTATTCGCGACCTATTGCCGGCTGAACATCCTCTACATGGTGGCGCGCGCGGGTTCGGGCCACCCCGGAACCTGCCTCAGCTCGATCGACTTGATGTCGTGGCTGTATCTGAACGAGATCCGAGGCCTGGATGACGACCCCGGCAGCGCCGACGTGTTCTTCTCGTCCAAGGGACACGATGCACCGGCGTTTTATACCGTGCTGATCGGGCTCGGGCTCCTCGACGCCGACTACTTACACAAGCTACGCCGTCTCGGCGGTCTGCCCGGCCATCCGCACATCGAGACGCCGCACGTCTACGCTGGCACCGGCTCGCTCGGAATGGGCATATCCAAGGCCAAGGGCATGATCACCGCCAACCGATTGCTCGGCCACGACCGTCATGTCTACGTCATGACCGGTGACGGTGAGCTCCAGGAGGGACAGATCTGGGAGTCTCTGTCGACCGCCGCCAGAGAGCGCATGGGCGAGCTGACGGCGATCGTCGATCACAACAAGATCCAGTCCGATACCTGGGTCGCCGACGTCAGCGATCTCGGCGATGTAGGCGCCAAGTTCGCCGCCTTCGGCTGGGAGGCGGCCCGTTGCGACGGCCACGATGTCGGCGCGATCGGCGCGATCATGCGGCGTTTCCGTGGCATCACCGATCGCCCCAAGGTGCTCGTGGCGGACACCGTCAAAGGCAAGGGCGTGACCTTCATGGAGGGGCCGCAAGCCCTCGAGGGCGGCGAGCTCTATGCCTTCCACAGCGGTGCCCCGAGCGTCGATCAGTACGATGCCGCCATCCGTGAAGTGCTCGGCCGCGCGCTGATGTTGCACGCGCAAGCCGACATTGACGACCTCGAGATCGAATGGCTCGAACGTGACGTGCACGCCAAGCACAGCGGGTTCGGGAACGTCCATCGGTTGATGGCGGCCTACGAAGACGAACTGGTCAAACAGGCCCAAACGAACGACAAGATCGTGGTGTTCAACGCCGATCTGGTCAAAGACTGCGGCTTGATCGCCTTCCAGGAGCAGTTCCCCGAGCGTTTCATCGAGTGCGGTATCGCCGAGCAGGACATGGTCTCGCAGGCGAGCGGACTGGCACAGATGGGCATGCTACCGATGTGTCACTCGTTTGCGTGCTTCCTGTCGACGCGACCGAATGAGCAGATCTACAACGCCGCCACGGAACACGAGAAGGTGATCTATGTCGGTTCGCTGGCGGGCTTGCTGCCCGGCGGGCCGGGACACTCGCACCAATCGGTACGGGACATCTCGGCGCTGGGGGCAGTTCCGGACCTGTGGCTGGTGGAGCCGTGTCAGGAATCGGAGGTACGGCAGGTCCTCGGCTGGGCAATCAACGACAACGCCTACAGTACCTACATCCGGCTGTGCTCGATGGGCTGGGATATGCCCTTCGACCTACCGGAGGACTACGTGCTTACCCCTGGCAAGGGGGTCGTGGTTCGTGAGGGCGACGATGGCGCCGTGTTCGCCTACGGACCTTGGCTGCTCTCCAACGCCTACGAGGCCGCCGAGCTATTGGCGCGCGAGCGCTCGATCGACCTGCAGGTGGTCGATTTGCCGTGGCTGAATCGCGTCGACGATCAGTGGCTCGTCGAGGTCATCGGCGACCGGCCATGGGTGGTCGCCCTGGACAACCACTACGAGCACGGTGGGCAGGCCGAGATGCTACTGGCAAGGATCGCCGAGTCGGGTGTCCGTGTCGGCGCCGGGCGACTCGGCATGGGTGCCATACCCGAATGCGGCTCGACTCAGGAAGTGCTCGAGCATCATGGCCTCGACGCCCTCAACCTGGCGCGCCGGGTAGCCGAGCTGATGCAGGGCTCGGGCAACATCGATGCGGAAGCGGACGTCTCGGGTACGCGTACCAGCGATATGGGACCACAGTGACGCTGGTCTTGCTCTGGGACATCGACGGCACCCTCCTGACCACCGAGCGGGCCGGCATCTTTGCCTGGGAAGATGCCATCGAGCAAGTTCTCGATCAGCGAGTGTCGCTGCAGGACTATCAGACGGCGGGCCTGACCGATGTGGAGATCGCTGCGCTGCTGGTGACCAAGGTATGCGAGCAAGATGACGGCGCTCGAGCAGCGCAACTGCTGCGACGCTATGAGCGTCTGCTGCCATCAAGATTGCACCGTCGGAAAGGTCGGGCCTTGCCCGGCGTGCGAGAGATACTCGAGGCTACCTGTGACCGCGAGGATGTCCTGTCGATCCTGCTCACAGGGAACACGGCTGCCGGCGCCCGGGCCAAGTTGGAACACTACGAACTGGACGGGTACTTCAGCAGCGGCGCCTTCGCTGATGGCGCCAAGGATCGCCCGACAATCGCCCGCCGTGCGTTGAAGATCGCCGAGGCGGAGCTCCGCGGCCTCCAGCGGTGCAACGCCTTCGTGATAGGTGACACGCCGCACGATATTCAGGCCGGCAACGCCATCGGCGTGCGGACGGTCGCCGTAGCCACGGGTGGGTACACTGCTACTCAGCTGGAAGGATACGACCCGTGGTGGCTACTCGAGCAGCTGCCGACGGCAGATAGTTTCCTCGGCCATCTCGAGGCTTCAGCGCTCGAGCCCAGGGCAACGCCGGATTGTTGAGCGTGGATCCTCGCCTCAAGCAGCTAGTCAAGCGATTCGGGCTCACGAAGCGCCTGGTTGCAAACAAACGGGGGCGCGAAACCCGGCAGTTTCGCGACTGGTGGCGGCGGCATCTTACCGACGGCGCCAGCACACCGGACCCGGACGAGCCCAGGGCCCCGACCGGTCCCACACAGGCCGCAGCACCGCGAGTGCTGATGGCGACCAGCCTGGGAGGCTGGCAGCCCGGGACCCGGCTGGACACAGTTGTAGCCCACGCGCTCCGCTTGCGCGGCGCCGAGGTGGAGGGCTGGCTGTGCGACCAGGCGCTGCCGGCATGTCAGCTCGCCGATGCCTATTTCTACCCGCGTCAGGAGGCGTTTCTCCGCAACGGTCCGATCGAGCTGTGTCGCACCTGTGCCGGCCCTGCCGAGGAGCTCTTCGAAGCCGCGCGAATCCCACTGCACCGACTGAGCAGCACGCTGACTGAGCCGCATGCCGCCGAGGCGGAGCGCGTGTCGCGCGAGCTGGAGATCGACGAGATCCTGGCCCTCGAGATCGACGGCGTGACCATCGGCGAGCACGCGCTGTCCGGCGCCCTGAGGTTCTTCGCGAGCGGCGACCTACACGACGAGCCGCAGGGGGAGGCGATTCTCCGGGCCTATCTGCGTGCTGCACTTCGGACGTTCTTTTCCTTTCGTGAGCTCCTCGACCAAACGCACTTCGACTGCGTCGTTCTGCACCACGGCATTTACGTCCCCCAAGGACCGATCGCCGATCTCTGCCGGCAGCGGAGCGTGCGCGTCGTCACCTGGCACCCCGCCTACCGGCGCAACTGCTTTACCTTCGCGGAGTCCGATACCTACCACCGGGCAATGCTCGTCGAGCCGACCTCAGTGTGGGAGCAGATGGACTGGTCGGAGGCTCATGAAGCCGCGATCATGGACTACCTCAAGAGCCGGTGGCGGGGCTCGGAGGACTGGATCTCCTTCAACGATGCACCCGAGGACAACCTGCGCAAGATCTCGGATGAGCTCGGCCTGGATCCAGACAAGCCCTGGATCGGATTGCTCACCACCGTCATGTGGGACGCACGGTTGCACTATCCCACCAACGCCTACGAGAACGTCTGGTACTGGGTGCGCGACACGATCGAGTACTTCGCGCAGCGGCCCGACCTGCAGCTCATCATCCGAGTGCACCCGGCGGAGGTGAGGGGACGTCTGCCAGCCCGCCAACGGATGGACGACGAGATCAAGCGCGCCTTTCCCACCCTACCGAACAACGTCGTCGTGATACCCGCAGAGAGCAGAATCAGCAGCTACGTCGTTCTTGCCAACTGCAACGCAGCGCTCATTTACGCCACCAAGATGGGCATCGAGCTGACGGCGACCGGCATTCCCACGCTAGTGGCAGGCGAAGCCTGGATACGCAACAAGGGATTCAGTTTGGATGCCGGATCACCAGCGGAGTACCGCGAGCTGCTGGACCGACTCCCACTGCCCGAGCGCATGTCGCCGGAACAGGTGGCCCACGCCCGCAAGTACGCTTTCCACTACTTCTTCCGACGCATGATCCCGCTGCAGTTCGTGTCGCAGGGATCCAGCTCATCGCTGGGGTTCGAGGTCGACATCGAGCGGCTGGACGACCTCCAACCGGGCCGGTTCCGCGGCCTCGACGTTATCTGTGACGGCATCCTCGAAGCCGGGAACTTCGTCTACCCAGCGGAAACAGAGATCCGCGACAAACGGCTCGGTATCAACGAGCCCGAGCCGCACCAGGCCGTGCACTGAGCCATGCGGCTGTCGGTCTGTTTGACCTACTACAGCGGGCTCGAGTACTTGCACGCCTGTCTTGCCTCGATTCGCGCCAACGCCCCGGCATGCAGCCACGAGATCATCGTCGTTGACGACGCGTCCGCGCTTTCCTGCGCAGAAACGGTCGGCGAGGCGGCGCCGGGGACGGTTCTCATCCGCAACCCTATGAATCTCGGGTTCGCTGCCGCCAACAACGTTGCGTGGCGCGCGTCCACGGGCGAGTTTGTCTTGTTCCTCAACAGCGACACGAAGGTACTGCCCGGAGCCCTCGACGAGCTGGTCGCGTATCTCGAAGCGCACGCGGAGGCCGGCGTCGTCGGACCGATGGTGCTCAACGGTGACGGCAGCTTCCAGCCACAGTGTCGCCGCGGACGCCTCACGCCACTCAGCGGTCTGACCTACTCGCTGCGTCTGGACCGGTTGTTCCCGCACAATCGCACCGTGTCCGAGTATCTGATGCGGTACACGGACAAGGAGCAGACGCAGCCGGTTCGCGCGGTGTCGGGCTGCTGCATGCTGTTCCGACGCGCCGTCCTCGACAGCGGTGGCGGGTTCGACGAGACGCTGCACCAGTACGGCGAAGATCTGGATCTTTGCTACCGAGCCGGCAATGCCGGTTGGAAGGTCGTCTATTCTCCCGGGGCGCGGATCATCCACTATGGCGGCCAGGGTGGCACCAACGTTCGCGTCGTCCGCTCGCTCTACTACTTCCATCGCTCGCTGTGGATGATATTTCTCCGCTACAACACGAACCGAGTGTTTCACCTGTACTCTTGGTTCGTGATCTTGATGCTTGCCGCCCGTTTCGGATTGTCGGCGAGCATGCTGCTGTTGGGACAGCGTCGGGCCGGTACACGTAAGGGAGCCCCGCGATTCGCGCGCGAGACGACGCCGGCGACAACCCTGTCGGGCCAAGCTGACGAGCAGGACCGGATGACAGGAACAAATGGCGATACGGATCTCTCCCGAGAACACGACTCCTGATCTCCCTGCGCGCCACAGCTCGGTGACCACGAGGGCAGCCCCGCTCGGCCTGCACCGCACCGAGCGACGCCTGTTTCTCCTCGTGGTGGATCTTGTAGCGATCAACACGGCGCTGCTTACCTACTTGATTGCGCGCGGAGATCACGCCGGTCTCGGGTTGCCGGAAAGCACTCCGCTGGATCTGAATCTCCTGTGGGCCAGACCCGGGTGGTTCTTGCTGCTTTCCGCCGCCTGGCTCCTCGCTGCCCAGGCGTTCGACGCTTATCGTCTGCAGACCGCAAATCGCTTCGCCAGCTCGGCGGCGGCTGTGCTCAAGAGCGCCATCATCGTCTTGCTGTTCTATGTCGCGGTGCCCTACCTCACGCCCACGCTACCGCCGTCACGGAGCTACCTGATCGTTCTGTTCGGCACCACGATCGGCTTACTCTTGCTCGTGCGGTCGGTTTACGTGCTGGCGCTCGGTCGCTCCGTATTCCGCCGTCCGACGCTGATCGTCGGAACCGGTTGGGCAGGCCAGACCATCGCTCGGGAGCTGCTGCAGAACGACGACGGAACGCACCTGATCGTCGGCTTCATAGGCGACAAGAAGACGCCACCCGGCACGCGACTGCAGATCGCAGACACCAGGGACGGCAAGGCCGGGATTGCCCCAATCGATCAGCGGGCCCTCACCGTCCTGGGCGATAGCGCGTCGCTGAAGGATCTGGTTGAACGGCACCACATTCGCACGATCGTGCTCGCCGCGACCGACGAGCTGGATCCGGAGCTGCTGCGGGTGCTCATGGATTGCCTGGAGTTCGGAGCTCAGATCATTCCGATGAGCCAACTGTACGAGCGCCTTACCGGCCGGGTTCCGGTCGAGCACGTCGGCGACGACTGGCATCTGGCGATGCCCCTGGAGCATCCCGGCACGGGTACGTTGCGGCCGCTGGCAAAGCGCGCCTTCGACCTGGTGTCAGCGAGCGTCGGTCTGATCCTGCTGGCGCCCTTCGTGCCGCTCATAGCTTTGGCGATCCGAATCGAGTCTCGTGGCCCGATCTTCTACACCCAACGTCGCGTCGGCAAAGGCGGTCGGGTGTTCAAAGTCTTCAAGTTCCGCTCCATGCGGTCGGGGGCCGAGGAGGACGACGCCGTCTGGTCGCAACCGGGTGATGCCAGGGTCACCAGAGTCGGCGCGATCCTGCGCGCAACGCACGTCGACGAGTTCCCTCAGTTCCTCAACATTCTGCGTGGAGAGATGAGTGCGGTCGGCCCGCGTCCGGAGCGACCGGAGTTCCTGGAGCGCCTGATCGCCGACATTCCGTTCTACACAGTGCGCCACGCAGTAAGACCGGGAATGGCGGGATGGGCGCTGGTGAATTGCGGCTACGGCTCATCGATCGACGACGCCCTGCGCAAGCTGCAATACGACCTGTACTACATCAAGCACCAGTCTGTGTCTCTCGATCTGGTTATTCTCTTGAAGACGATCTTGCACAGTTTGGGGTTGCAGGGACGCTGAAGCGGCCTGGCGAAAGCCGCGAGCAGCTGCCGGAGCAGCAAATTCCACCGAGCGACGGAAAAGGAGCCCTCCGATAGCTGCACTATAATGTCGGCGCTCCGGTCGCGGCCTCGCCCACCCTTCTCGCTGCCACCCTCGACCACGCCGCCGCAGCCCCGGTTTTGCCACCGCAATCTCGACCATGTCGCTAACCTCGGCCTGTCGTCAACCTCGGCCCGCCCATGTCTGAATCCGTCGCCGTGATCGGCGGCTCCATCGCCGGACTCTACGCGGCGCAGCTGCTAGCGAGCCGGGGGCATTCCGTACGGGTTTACGAAGGTTCCGAAGGCCTCGAACCCGCTCCCAGAGCGCTCATCGTCACCGCCGCGCTGCGCGATCTTCTCGGCAACTCGGCCAAGGATGCCGTCGTCAACGAGATCGACCGATTCGAGCTCTTCGCTAACGGCCGGAAGGTCGAGGTCGAGCTCGGACGTCCCGACCTGATCGTCGAGCGCGCCACGCTCATGCGACGGCTCGCTGAGGCGGCGGAAGCGGCTGGCGCCGAGATCGTCTGGTCCCATCGCCTCGAGCAGCTGACCGCGCGTGGGAATGGTATCGACATGCGGTTCCGGAACAACGGCACCAGGCCGATCATGGCCCGGTCGATCATCGGTGCCGACGGTGCGTTCAGTGCCGTGGCACGCGCCGCAGGCTGGCCGCCGCAGAGGCTCGTGTCGTTGGTCCAGGCCGTCGTGCGTCTGCCTGCAGACCTACCTCCGAAGACCGTGCGCGTGTGGTTCGCGCCCAGGGACACACCGTATTTCTACTGGTTGATTCCCGAATCGCCTACGTCGGGGGTTCTGGGGGTGATCGGCAACGAGGCGCGCGCGACCCGGAGCTTGATCGATCGGTTCACGGCACATCAGCGTCTCCACGTGCTCGGTTATCAAGGGGCCAGGATCCCCGAATACGCCGGCTGGACACCCCTGCATCGGCGCATGGGAGGCGGGAACGTCTACCTCGCAGGCGACGCCGCCGGGCACGTCAAGGTAACCACCGTAGGCGGCGTGGTCGACGGCTTGTGGGGCGCTCAGGCCGTCGCCAACACGATCACCAGCGGGCGCCGCGGCTGTGCAGCAAGCTCACTGCGGATCGAGCTGGAAATGCACCGACTGATCCGCGTCGTTCTGAATCGCTTCGGCGACGAGGACTATCAGGCCCTGTTCGAGAACCTGGGACGGTCCTCGCAGGGTTCGCTCGCACGTTACAGCCGCGACCAAGCGATCTGGCTCATGTGGGATCTGATTCGGCGACGCCCGCGGCTGGCGTGGCTTGCCGCGCGCGCCATGCTGGGCGTCAGACCGTTTCGGTCCGCGACAGCGTCGACGGCCTACACGCCTACCTAGGGCGACACGAGATCTCGACGTTCGTTTTCGAACGCCCCTTCGGCGCGCCACAGATCGAGACCCACTGGGGCGAACACGTCGTCACCAATGCGTCCGATGAAGGTCACCTGGGCGCCGAGCCGCGCCGCCGCCACCGCCTGGTTGGAGCCCTTACCGCCCGGGCCGGTGACAAAACGATCTCCCGCGACGGTCTCGCCCGGACGCGGCATACGCTGCACGTATGCGGTCAGATCGGTATTGAAGCTACCAACGACGACGATCCTCGCGGCCGTTCGCCCCCCGTTCTGTTGTCAGTCAGCTCCGGTCAACCGCGACCTTCGGGGCTCGGGGAGTTCCGTCCCTCGGATCGACCGACGTCCGCCGCCGACGGCTCCGCTTGCAGCCCGGCGCGGTGCACCACTTCGGCGACCAGGTCCTCGCGCCGGTGGGCCATGAGGTGAACTCCGGCGACCCCGCCGATCTGCCGCACCTGTTCGATGATCTCCAGACAGATCTTGATGCCCTCCTCTTCCTGTGCCTCCTTGGACACGCCCGCCAAGCGCTCGACGACCGCATCGGGAATCACCACTCCCGGCACCCGCGTGCGAATGACGTCTGCCAGCCGCGCCGACGGCATCGGTCCAACCCCTACCAGGATGAACGCCCGCTCGTGCAGCCCTAGATCACGGATCCGCTGCATGAAGGTCTCGAAACGCGGCACGTCGAAGCAGTACTGAGTCTGGATGAAGCGCGCCCCGGCCTCGACTTTCTTGCCCATGCGATGCGGCCGCCAGTCATAGGGCGGGACGAACGGGTTGGCGGCGGCGCCGATGAAGAAGCTCGGCGGCGGATCGAGCCGGCCGTCGTTCAGGAACTGCCCGCGGTCGGACATGATCTCGGCGGTGCGCAGCAGCTGTGCCGAGTCGAGATCGAACACCCGCTTGGCGTCGGTTTGATTGCCGACGCTGGTGTCGTCGCCAGTGATCAAGAAGACGTTGCGAATCCCGCTGGCGGCCGCCCCGAGCAGGTCGCCCTGCAGGGCGATGCGATTCCGGTCGCGGCAACCGAGCTGCATGATCGGCTCGATGCCGGCGTGGTGAAGCAGAATTGAGCAGGCGAGCGGCGACATGTGTACGTTGGCACCCGTGGAGTCCGGCACGTTGATCGCGTCGACGACCGCGGCGAGGGTACGGGCGGGCGCCAGGACGACCTCGGGATCGGCGCTGTCGCGCGGGCTCAGCTCGGCAGTGACGGTGAACTTGCCGGACCGCAGGCGCTCCTCGAAGCGCGAGAGGGTCAACGTCGACCCTTCGCTGCGGACAGCTCGATGCGCAGGCTCGGCGGATAGCTCGTTGCACCGGATCCGCAGGTCGCCGAGCGCCTCACCGCTCCACCCCCGCCGACCAGCCCTCAGGGTGCGGCTCGCCGATCCCCTTCATCTCGTTGACCCATGCGGCGCTGCCTTGACGTGCCCAGTCGAGCGGCGGGCGCAGTTCATGGATCGCCGACCCGTAGTGGCTCATCTTCTGCGAGCGCTCCCAGGCTTCCACCCATACACAGGGCTCATCGGGAAGCACCTCGCAGTTGCCGTTCAGCCGCACGCCGCCACAGGGGCCGTTCCGTAGGTTCTTGGGACAGCTCATCGGGCAAGTCATGCCGGTGGAGTGCAGCACGCACTGGCCGCACATGCGGCAGTCGAACACCAGCCCCTTGCTGAGCCGCTCGACCGGCCGCAGCAATCGATCGAGCCAACGGAGCTCGCCGCCCGCGGCCAGCCCGCGCACCGGCTTCATGACCGCCAGCATCAGGCGATACGACCACTCCAGCGCACGTGGCCGATTGCGCATCCAACGGCCGAAGCTCACCGCAAGATCACCGGGTCGATATCGATCTCAACCACACCCGTGCCGACTCCGCTCGACTCCGGGGCTGGCGCGCAGGCCACGGTGGCAATCAAGCAGATCAGAGCGGAGATTCGGAAAGTTGGGAGACGCATGGCCAACTCCTGTTGACGGGCCGCACAATTGCACCAGGGCAGCGTGCGTGCGCCGAGCCGCGCTATGGTGCCGATCGCTACGATACAGTTCAAGCCGCTCGGCGGATCTACAGACCTCTGCCGCCGCGGCCAAGAGATCCTGTTCTCTCGGAGGACCTTGATGAAGCGCCGGACCTTGACCACCGCAGCGGCTATGACGACGTTCATGGCTGTCGCAGCCCCGACCGTAACCGCGCAGGGTCTGCCGCGCGCCGCTCCGGACGAGGTGGGCCTGTCAGGCGAGCGTCTGGCGCGAATCCGGCCCGTGATGCAGGCCTACGTGGACGCTGGGACGCTACCGGGCGTCACCACGGCGATCGCTCGTCGCGGCAAGCTGGTGCACTTCGAGCAGATCGGCATGATGGACGTCGAGCGGGGTAAGTCACTGCGCCCCGATACCATTTTTCGCATGGCGTCGATGACCAAGCCGATGACCGGCGTGGCGATGATGATCCTCTACGAGGAGGGTCGCTACCTGCTCACCGATCCGGTGTCGCAGTACCTGCCGGAGTTCGCCGACCTGCAGACGTGGGTCGGCGGCACCGCCGAGGCGCCGCAAACGGAGCCAGCGCGACCGATGGCGGTCAAGGACCTACTGACCCACACGTCGGGATTGATATACGGCGGCAACGAATCCGCGGTCGGACAGCTGTACGGCCAAGCGCAGCTGTTCGCGGCGCCGACGCTGGCCGACTTCACGCAACGCGTCGCGTCGATTCCGCTGGCGTTCCAGCCAGGGAGCCGGTGGGAGTACTCGATCTCACAGGACGTCCTCGGACGCCTGGTGGAGGTGCTGTCGGGCCAACCGTTCGACGAGTTCCTGACACAGCGTGTGTTCGAGCCGCTCGGCATGAAGGACACTGGCTTCTACGTTCCTGAGGAGCATGCCGACCGACTCGCCGCCAACTACCGGGCAACTCCCGAGCGCGGCCTGGAGCCCGTACCGTCGCGACCGGGTATCCATGATCCCGATCGGGTGCCCTACGGCGGCGGCTCGGTGTCGACCGCTGCCGATTACCTTCGCTTCGCGCAAATGCTCGCCAACAGCGGTGAGCTCGACGGGGTGCGCATTCTCGGTCGCAAGACCGTCGATCTGATGATGATGAACCACCTCGACCCGGAGCTCGGCCCTGAGCCCATGGCGGCGATGACCAGCTCGCTGCAGTCGAGCCCGCGTGGCGTTGGCTACGGACTCACCGGCGCGGTGATCACCGACGTGGCGTTGTCGTCGCTGCCGGGCTCGGTCGGCACGTTCTCCTGGGGGGGCGCGCGCAGCACCTACTTCTGGGTGGACCGTTCCGAGGAGCTTGTCGGGTTGCTCCTGACCCAGGTGTCACCTTCCGACCGTTACCCGCTGCGCGCCGAGATCCGCATCCTTACGTATCAGGCACTCATCGAATAAGACTCACGGCGCGGATCGATGGGGACCCGACAGGAATCCGGCCATACGGCGAGCTCCTGGCCAGGACCGGTCGGTTGACACCCGGTACGTACAGGGATTTGCTTGGCGACGCTACTTTACAAACCGTGCTGGCGCCGCTTCTCGGCGCGTCGAAGCGCCGCTCGGCCCGCCTCCGAGGACGACATGTCAATAGACCAACTCGCTTCTTCGACAATCGTTACCCTGTCGTGCCGTTTCGCAAGTCTGGCGACGATGGCACTGCTCGCTAGCGGATGCACTATCGCCGCCGGGCCCGGAGACAACGCAGGGAACACCGACACGGGCGCTGACAACCCCGCCGTCGATGCAATGTTCGCTGCATTCGACCAACCGGGCTCGCCGGGCTGTGGCCTGGCCGTGGCTCAGGACGGCGAGCTGATCTACGCGCGCGGCTATGGCTACGCCAACCTCGACCACGACATTCCCAATTCGCCACACACGGTGTTCGACGTCGGCTCGGTGACCAAGCAGTTCACCGCCGCCAGCCTCAGCATGCTGGCGCAGGAAGAGAAGCTGACGCTGGACGACGACATCCGCCGATGGTTGCCGGAGTTGCCGGAGTACGAGCCGACGGTCACCATCCGTCACCTGCTGCACCACACCGGTGGACTGCGTGACTACCTCAACCTGTTTCCGCTCGCCGGGCGCAACGACTACTTCCCGATCTCACACGCGCAGATCCTGGCGATGATGTCGCGGCAACGGGCACCGATCTTTGCCGCCGGCGAGCGCTATCGCTACAGCAACACCGGCTACATGCTGCTGGCGCAGATCCTCGAGCGCGCCGGCAGCGAGTCGCTGGGCGAGATGGCGCAGGCGCGCATCTTCGACCCGCTCGACATGACCGGCAGCCACATGTACGAGGACCTGCGAGAGATCATCCCCGGTCGCGCCATCGGCTACGACCGCGACGACGACGGCGACCTACGCATCGTGCACAACTACAACTTCGACGTCACCGGCGACGGGCAGCTCTACACCACGATGCCGGACCTGCTGCGCTGGGATGAATGGTTGCACGGCGACGAACCGTCGATTCACGCCATGATGCTCACCGAAGGCCACCTCAACAACGGCGAGCCGGTGGGTTACGCGCAAGGAATCCGCCTGGATGAGTATCGCGGGCTGCGTACGGTCGGCCACAGCGGCGGATCCTGGGGATTCGTCACGCAGATGGTGCGATTCGTCGAGCCCGCGCTATCGATCGCGATCTCGTGCAACGCCGGGTGGGCGCGGCCGGGGAGGCTGGCAGAGCAGGTCGCTGATCACTACCTAGCGGATCAACTCGGCCCCGCGGAAGGCGACGGCGCGGATCCCCCGTCAGAGTCGGAGCGCGCGGACGCGTCTCCCGTCCCCGCGGCGTGGACTTCGGCGCTGCAGTCGGCGATCACGGGCGAGTTCTACTCGCGCGAGCTCGACGCCACGTACCGCTTCGCCCCCGCGGACGGCGGCGTGGCTGTGCGCATCGAGCAAGACGCGCCGCTCGAGGTCACCCTGCTGACGGAGGACACACTCGAGTTCAGCCTCGGCGACGAGGCGCTCGGCGGCACCCGCAAAGCAACCCTGTCGCTCGATCGAGACCGTGCCGGCCTCGTGACGGGATTCAGTCTCAGCGCGTCGTCGGAGCACGGCCTGGTATTCAAGCGGCGCTAGTCCCGGCGCCAGTACCGACGATAACTCCGCCGATGCCGGAAGATAGCTACTCCTGTGCCCAGATCGCCAGCGCTTCATCGTGCAGCGCGCAGGCTTCCTGACGCAATCCGGCGCCGGCCCTGACCTGGGCGCCCAATTCCAGGTACTCGTCGGCCTCGGAGTACGCCGGCCAGGCCGGCCGGCCGTCGCCGTTCGGGTCGCCGGTGGCGGCGAAGCTCGTCCAGTACCCGCCGACCGTCTCCGCCAGCGCCGCGTCGGTGCTGTCCCAGGGCATCCAACTGTCCGGAGTGCTGAGCACGTACGGGATCTCGGCGCCGTGGTACGCGCCGACCGTAGCGCCAGGCTGTGCGCGACTGAAGAAATACAACCACGCAGGGGCGCCGGTCTGTGGGGTCCTCGCCGCCAGGTACTTGGCGCTGCAGCCGAACGTGTTGTTCGTGCTGTAGCGATCGAAGGCGGCGACGATCCCTCCGTCGCCAACCGCGTAGACCTCGACGGCGTGATCCCCAAGGGGGCCATAGCGCTGACGAATCATCGCCTCGAGCCTGTCGGCATCGATGTCGCGGGGGACGCGCATGGAACCCTCGTTGGCGTTGAAGCCGATCAGCAGCGGAACAGCATGCTGGTCGCCAGCCGCGAACGTCTCTGCCAGGGGGCGCGACACCACCCAGCCGTCGATGTTGGGGCCTCCGTCGGCGCCGCCAGGCACGTTGGCCGCCAGGATTTCCTCGATACTCGCCGCACGCATGGCCGCCAGCGACTCGGCCGGATCATCACTCGCCGCCTGGCCCCCGAGCGCCCGGCCTAGTTGCCTGCCGCGCTCCTCGGCCTGCTCGAGGGTGGAGAACCTCGACGCCGGGTACGCGCCGCTCTGGGAGATAGCCCGGTGGAACAGCCCCTCGGCAAGCGGCGAGACCATCAGGAAAGCGATGTTGGCCCCGCCGGCAGACTCGCCGAAGATCGTCACCCGATCCGGGTCTCCACCGAAAGCCGCGATATTGCGCTGCACCCACTGCAGGGCGGCAATCTGATCGAGCAGGGCATAGTTGCCTGAGGCCCTGTCCGGAGACTCGGCGGTAAGCCCAGGATGCGCCATGAAGCCGAAATCGTTGAGACGATAGTTGATGCTCACCACCACGACGCCGCGGCGCGCCAGGTGGTGGCCCTGATACGGCAACTCGGCGGACCAACCGACGGTGTTGCCGCCTCCATGGATCCACACCATGACCGGTTGCGGGGTATCGCCCTGCCAGTTGGTCGTCCAGACGTTGAGTTGTAGACAGTCCTCGCTCACCGGCGGCATGCTGAAGGCGACACTCGGGTCCTGCCCGAGCCCCTCGGCGACGGAGCGATACCAGTCCAGGTTGCTATCGTCTTGCGGGCACGCCGGCGGGAACGTCCAGGCCTGCTGCACACCGGCGCGGGGCTCGTGGGGCTGCGGAGGGCGCCAGCGAAGCTCGCCCACAGGCGCCTCAGCGAACGGGATGCCCTTGAACACCACCTGGCTGCCGTCGGAGCTGAAGTAGCCACCCTCGAGCGACTCGCCGTCGGCCTGCACACGCGGCGGGGCGTCCATGGAAGCGGCCGATCCGACCCCGGTGGCGTCCGCCGACTGCGAAGCAGGAACGCAGGCCGTCGACGCCACCAGCATCCCCACTACGATGGCCACCCAGAGCTTCAGCGGCCGCGCCGCGATCGCGGTTGCTATCCCCTCAGGGCGTCCTCGTCGGAGCCCGCTCGATCCGCGCCTGTACTCGTTCATCACATCACTCGCCAATGGAACCGATACCGGAGGAATGGCATTATGGCGGGCTGCGACGCACGCTACCAGGGTGTACGCAAAGGACCGCGATGCAGATCCGTTTCGACGATATCGACGGGCTCAGAAACCTCATCAGCGACGAGTACGGCGAGTACGGCCCATCTCTCGAGATCACCCAGGAGCG
Source organism: Acidobacteriota bacterium (assembly GCA_965248695.1). GTDB lineage: Bacteria > Acidobacteriota > UBA890 > UBA890 > WLXD01 > DASCOT01. The sequence goes on from CBDFKD010000002.1 coordinate 994,553, forward strand.
CATCAACGCGTTCGCCAGGGTGACCGAGGATCACCAATGGATCCACGAGGACGTGGCGCGTGCCGAGGCGGGTCCGTTCGGTACCCCCATCGCCCACGGCTTCCTCGTCCTCAGCCTGGTCGGCTCGCTCTACGACGAGTCCCAGATGGATATCACCGGCGCCGGCATGACGATCAACTACGGTGCCAATCGCCTGCGCTTCATCGACCCGGTACCCGTGGGGAGCCGCGTGCGGTTGCGGCAACGGGTAACGGACGTCGTCGCCAAGCCCAAGGGCACCGTGCTGACCCACGAGGTGGAGGTCAGCGTCGAGGGGGCTGCACGCCCCGCGATGATCTACGAGATGCTGACCATGTACGCTCCCGCGGCGCCGGCGTAGTCGTGGCCACTGTCTCCCGCCCCGACGCGCCACGCTGCTTCGTGTGCGGGCCCGACAACCCGATCGGGCTCGGTATTCGCTTCCGCCTCGACGGCGAGGTCTGCCGCGGCGAGTTCACCCCGGACGAGAACCACTGCGGCTTCGACGGCCAAACCCACGGCGGCATCATCTTCAGCGCCCTGGACGATGTGATGGCCAACTGGTTGTTCCTGCGCGGCGCGCGTGGAAACACGGCCCGCTGTGAGATGCGTTACCGGAAGCCGCTGCCGACGGGCACCGCGGTGCTGCTCGAGGGAAGGCTCACCAAGCTCAGGAGCAAGCTGGCACAGCTCGAAGGACGAATCCTGCGGGCCGACGACGGCAGCCTGGTGGCCGAGTGCCACGCCAGCTTCATGATCACCGACCCCGGACCGCCCGGCGCGCTCGACTAGCGACGCCGACAGGAGCGCACCATGACCGACGACGGCTTTGCCGCGCAGATCGCTATCGGGCCACGGGTCCGCAAATCGCCGTATTTCGACGCCACGCGGCGCTGGGGCGCCAGGGGTTTCTCGATCTACAACCACACCCTCATACCGATCTGGTACACCGACAGCGTCGATGAGTACTGGAAGCTGCTGAAGACGGTGACCCTGTGGGATGTCGGCTGTCAGCGTCAGGTCGAGATCAGCGGCCCGGAGGCGGCGCGCTTCACCCAGTACCTGACGCCGCGCAATCTGGCGAGCTGCGCGGTGGGGCAATGCAAGTACGTACTGATGACCAACGAGGCCGGGGGTGTAGTCAACGACGCAGTGCTGTATCGGCTAGCAGAGGATCGCTTCTGGTTCTCACCCGGCGATGGCGACGCGTTGCTGTGGGCCATGGGGGCAGCGGTGCACTCGGGCATGGACGTCACCGTGGAGGAGCCCGATGTCTGGCCGATGCAGCTGCAAGGCCCGAGCTCCATCCATGTGGCCCGCAAGCTGTTCGGCGACTGGGTCGAGAAGCTCGGCTTCTACCGCCTACGCGAGACCGAGCTCGACGGGATCCCGCTGGTGCTCACCCGCACTGGCTGGAGCGGCGAGTTCGGCTTCGAGATCCTGCCGCACAGCAGCGACCGCGGCGACGAGTTGTGGGAGCTGATCATGGCCGCCGGCGCCGAGTGGGACATCGCCGCCATTTGCCCGTCGGCGATCCGCAGCATCGAGGCCGGCAACCTCGACTACCGCTCCGACATCACCCTCGACGACAACCCGTTCACGCTCGGCTACGAGCGTCTCGTCGACCTGCACCAGGAGGCCAACTTCATCGGCAAGGCGGCGCTCAAGCGCATCCAAGCGGAGGGACCCAAGCGCCGGCTGGTAGGCGTGGAGATCGACTGCGAGCCGCTGCCGCGGCTGAACGAGGAGTGGCTGCCGATCGTGGACGGCGACGAGCAGATCGGCCGCATCACGCGCTGCATCCACTCACCGCGGCTGAACAAGAACATCGGCTTCGCCAACGTCCCCGCCACGTTCGCCGACGAAGGCTCGACCTTCACCGTCCGCGGCCCCTTCGGCGACGCCACGGCCACGGTCATCCCGACTCCATTCGTGCAGCGTGTAAAGTCCGCCGGCTAGTCGCTAGTTCAAGATCGCCTGGTAGACGAGACTCTTGAACTTGTCGCCGTAGTCCACCGACGACGACCGCAGGATCTGGATCATGAAGATCCCGATCAAGTCATCGACCGGGTCGACCCAGAAGCGCGTGTGCGCGTAGCCACCCCAGGAGAACGTGCCCTCGTGCGAGGTCGCACCCATAGCGCCCAGGTCGGCGTTGACCATGAAGCCGAGGCCGAAGCCGTGGCCTTCCGCGCCCAGGCCCATCTCGATATCGCCTAGATGATCTTCCGTCATCATCTCGACGGTGTGCGCACCGAGCAGCCGGACACCACCGAGCTCACCGTCGTTGAGCAGCATCTGACAGAAACGTACGTAGTCGGTAGCTGTCGATAGCAGCCCGCCGCCGCCGGAGGGTGCCGGGGGCGGCTCACGATAGTCGCGCGCCACCGCATCCGTCTCCATCGGCTTGAGCGTCAGGTCATCGGCAGCAATGGGTGTGTAGAGCGTCGTGAGTCGATGCGCCTTGCTCTCCGGTACCCAGAAGCTGGTGTCGTTCATCTCCAGCGGCCGGAAGATGCGCTCCTCGAGGAACTGATCGAACGGCATGCCCGAGACCACCTCGACGAACCGTCCCAGCACGTCGGTCGACACGCTGTAGTTCCAGGTGCTGCCGGGGTCGTAGCGCAGCGGCAGCGTACTCAGCTTGGTGACGAACTCAGCCAGCGAGTCCGAGTTGAGCATCTCCTGCTCGTTGTACATCTGATCGACCGTCGACGCTCCGAAGATCCCGTAGGTGAGCCCCGAAGTATGTCGGAGCAGATCGCGGACCGTCATGTCGCGGCTCGACCGCGTGGTGGTGAACTCGGGCTGGCCGTCCGCGCCGATGCCGTCGACGCCAACCATCAGGCCGCCGAGCTCGGGAATGTACTTGGAGACCGGATCGTTGAGCAGAAAACGACCCTCCTCCCACAACATCATCACCGCCACCGATGTGATCGGTTTGGTCATCGAGTAGATGCGGAAGATCGAGTCGAGCTGCATCGGCGTATCGGCGCTCATGTCCTGCTCGCCGAGGGCCTCGTGGTAGGCAAGACGGCCGTTACGGGCGATCAGCGCCACCGACCCGGAGATGAGATCCCCATCGATATGGCGTTGGAGGAACGGGCCGATGCGATCGAGCCGCTCGCTCGACAGACCCACATCCTCGGGAGACGAGACCGGCAGGCCTTGCGCCCAGACCGGGGCGGCAACGAGCGCCAGGAGGACGACTATCACAGGTACACGCATCAGCTTCATGATTCGGCTCCGATTGCTGGCGCGGTGCAACGCGCCGGTTTCGAGTGTCGCAAGTTCGCGGCCTGCCTACAGGCTACTGGTGATGAGAGTCAGGCATCGGCCGTCAGGCTCGCCTGGAACCGGCGCATGCCGGTGAGCCAGCGATCGTAGTCCGCCGCCTTGCGCTGGAAGAAATCGGCGACCTCAGGGTGCGGCAGTATCAGGAACTGTCCGGCGGCCATTGCCTCGACTACCGAGTCCGCCACGTCATCGGGCTCCAGCGCCACGCCCTTGAGGTACGCGCCGATGGCGGAGTCCGCCTCGAACTGGCTCATCATGGGTGTGTTGACCCCCTGCGGGCACAGACAGAACACCTCGATGCCGTCGTCCGCGTGGGTCATCGAGAGCCATTCTGCCAGCGACAGCGCAGCATGTTTGGTCACCGAGTATGGCGCTGACCCCACCTGTGTGAGTAGGCCGGCGGCCGAGGCAGTGATCAGGAACGCTCCCCTGCCACGCTCCAGCATCGGCGGCAGCAGGGCGCGGCTGGCATAGACGATCGACATGAAGTTGACGTCCCAGACGCGCTTCCACTCCGCGTCGCTCACCTCAACTCCGCCCTCGCTGAACACGCCGGCGTTGCAGCAAAACAGATCGATGGCGCCGAAGTGCTCCTCGGTCTCGGCCACGAGGCTCTGAACCTGTGCCTCGACCGCGACGTCCGTTGTCACCGCCAGCCCATCGATCTCCGCCGCCACCGCCGCAGCGCCGTCGGCGCACCGGTCGGCGACCACCACGCCCCGCGCGCCTTCGGCGGCGAACCGCAGACACAGCGCGCGACCGATACCGCTCGCCCCACCGGTGACGACGACAACCTTGCCGTCGAGATTCACTGGGCGGCAGCCACGGGCCGCAGCTCGGCGATCGTCTCGCTGACCAGCGCCAGACCCTGGCACGCCTTATCGATGTCGTAGCCGTAGCCGACGCGGATATAGTCGCCGATCCCGAAGTGTGCCCCCGGGGTAATGAGCACCGAGCGCTCGGTGCGCAGCTTCTCGCACAGCGCCGCCGACTCGATCGGCAGGTCGTAGGCGATCAGGCCGATAGCCGCCGCCGCCGGGGCGATCATGCTGAGCTCCTCGTGGCTGCCCACCCACTCCACCAGACGCGGAAGCTGCGCACGGACGATCGACTTGGAGCGGTCGAGGATCTCGTCGCGCTTGGTGGGTTCCATGGCGACGGGTGCCAGACGATCGGCGAGCAAGTTCGGCGTCAAGGTGGTGTAGTCGCGATAGCACATCAGCTGATGGGTCGCGGATTCCGGCGCCACGGTCCAGCCAATGCGCAGCCCGGGCATGGCGAATGCCTTCGACAATCCCGAGGTGACGACCACCTTGTCGTACCGACCCCAGAGGCTCGACCCGGTCTCACCCTCGACCTCGGCGCCGCGATAAATCTCGTCGCAAACGATCCAGGCATCGGCTCCTCGCGCCGCCTCGACGAGCGCTTCGAGCTCGGCCTCGTTGAGCACTGCCCCGGTGGGATTGTTGGGGTTGGTGATGACGATCATCCCTGTCGCCGGCGACACCGCCGCGGCGAGGCTGTCGAGGTCGAGCGCCCAGCGCGTGCGGTCGCCATCGGTGGATTCGACGAGATAGAAAGCGTCTGTGCGCTCTGCGCAAGCGCGCGCCAACCCCCAGGTCTGCAAGTAGTTGGGGATCATGCAGGCAACGCGGTCCCCCTCTTCGAGCAGCGCTTGAAGGGCGCTGTAGTTGGCCTCGGAGCCGCCGTTGGTGACCACGATGTTGGCGGCGGTGGCGTCGTCGTAAAACAACGCGACGCGCTCGCGCAACAGGTCCGAACCCATACCCTCCGGATAGCACAGCCGGGTCGAGGCGAGCTCCGCCAGCTCCGTTGGGGGCAGCAGATCGTTCACGGTCAACGGCCACACGCCGCTCTCGGCGATGTTGTATTCAACGGCGTGCTCGTAGAGCGACTGCGTGCGCTCCATCTCGAAACATTCGATCTTCATCGCTCAACTCCTGGCGTTGGTTTCGCGCGCAGATTCTAGCAGCCAGCCGTGCGCAGCAACTGGGAGAGGTGTCGGCTCGGCTTGGCGGGCCCCGGCGTTCCAATAGACTGGCGTGGCCCTGTCCGTCTTCGATGCGCGAGGTCTAGCCATGAGCCCATTCACCGCCGAGATCGTCGGAACCGCGCTGCTACTCCTGCTGGGCGACGGCGTCGTCGCCAACGTCGTGCTGCGACGCACGAAGGGTGCCGAGTCGGGCTGGATCGTGATCAGTCTCGGCTGGGGCATGGCGGTGTTCGTAGCCGTGTTCGTCGTGGCGCGCTTCAGCGGCGCGCACATCAACCCGGCCGTGACCCTTGGGCTGGCGGCGGCGGGCAGCTTCCCATGGGCGGACGTACCGGCCTACATCGGAGCACAGATGCTAGGCGCGGCCATCGGCGCCACGCTCGTGTGGCTGCAGTATCGCGATCACTTCGCCGCCACCGAGGACAGCGATCTCAAGCTCGCGGTCTTCTGCACCGGGCCGGAGATTCGCAATCCCGTGTCGAACCTCGTCTCCGAGGTGATCGGCACGTTCGCACTCGTGTTCGCGGTTCTCTACATGGCCAGCGCGGACGTCGGGCTCGGTGCCCTCGACGCCCTGCCGGTCGGCCTGCTGGTGCTGGCAATCGGGCTATCGCTCGGCGGCACCACCGGCTACGCCATCAACCCCGCCCGCGACCTGGGCCCACGCATCATGCACGCCTTGCTGCCGATTCCAGGCAAGCGTGACAGCGATTGGGGCTACGCCTGGATTCCGGTGCTCGGGCCGGTGGCAGGTGGCCTGCTCGCGGCCGTCGCATATCAGGTACTTGGAGCCTGAACGCCGGACGGCTGGGGCTTGCACAATCAGACTAGATATAGTCATCATCTAGTCATGACAATCGTGAACACGTCCGAGCTCAAAGCCAGACTCAGTGCCTACCTGGCCGCCGTTCGCGGCGGCGAGACCGTGGTGGTCTGTGATCGTCGGACCCCGATTGCTCGCTTGGTGCCGCTGGAGTCCCCCGCCAGTGACCTCGTTGTCGACGAGCCCAAACGGCGGCCGACCGAGATTGCGAACTACACGCCGGTACGTCTGCTGAAAGTGGTAGATCCTGTCGCAATCCTCCGAGAGGATCGCGATCAACGGTGATCGTCTACGTCGATACCAGTGTTGTTCTTCGCGTCGTATTCGGTCAGCCCGGGAGGATCGAGGATATGGACGCCTGGGAGGCCGCGTACAGCAGCGAGCTCGCGGGTGTCGAGGCGCGTCGAACGATCGACAGGCTGCGCCTCCAATCCGCGCTCGATGATGACGGCGTAGCCTGCGCCCATGAACAACTCGGTCAGATCGAGGAGGCGCTGGGGTCGATTCGCCTCACGCCGCCCGTGCTACGGCGCGCTGGCCAACCCATGGCGGTAGCCCTGCGAACCCTGGACGCGCTTCACCTGTCGAGCGCGCTGCTGCTCCGAGAGCAGCGCTACATGGCGCTCGTGTTCGCCACCCATGACGCGCGGCAGGGCCTCGCCGCCCGCGCCAACGGATTCTCCGTACTCGGCCTGTAGAGCGCACGAGCTGCTGGCCGTCGTACCCTGCTGTCTGATATCTTGATCATCAATCTATTGATCATCAAGTGATCTCTCACCCGCAGAGCTCTTCGGCGAGGTTAGCCATGGCGGATCGACCGGACCTGAAACCCGACCCTCAGACATATTTGCCGCTCACGGCGCTGTCTTTCGACATCTTGCTGTCGATGGCCAGCGGCCCGCTGCACGGATACGGGATCATCCAGGACATCGAGACGCGCGCCGGCCGGCCAATGAAATCCAGCACCGGGACGCTCTACCTGGCCATACAGCGACTGCAGCGCGACGGACTCATCCGAAGGTGCCATGCCGAGGGAGCTGAGAAACGGCGGCGGCTGTATGCGATGACCGTTCTCGGCGTCGCGGTCGCAGCCGCCGAGGCCGAGCGGCTCGCGGCGCTGGTGGGCAACGCCCGGGACAAGGATCTGTTGACTCATGCCGCGCTGACCGCTGCCCTGCAGTCGCCCCGAGGACAGGACCGTTGAGCAGAACCTGGCTGCGGCGATTGTCACGACTGCTTCTCAGCAGCTACCCGCCGGCACTCCGAAGCGAGTATGCGAATGACGTCCATGAGACCTTCGTGCTTCGCTATGAGGCCGCGCGTCGGCGTGGCAGACGCGCCGCGGCGTCGCTTCTGGGACGCGAGGTACTCGGTTGGATGGGCTCGCGGACCGGAGCCGTGTCTGCAGGTGGCACGGGTACGCGGCGAGGAACCGCGCCTGACGGCAATCGCCATTCCCCGCCGCCTACGCCACATGGCGGAATGGCGCCGGCCTTCGACGGCGTGTTGCAGGACTTCCGCTTCGCCCTCCGGACGCTGATCAAAGCCCCCGCCTTCACCGCCACGGCGATCGTGGTTCTAGCGCTCGGTATCGGCGCCAACGCGGCGATCTTCTCGCTCGTCAACGCAGTGATCCTCCAGCCTCTCCCTTTCGCCGAGCCACACCGCCTGCTTTCGATCTGGGAAACGAACCCCGAGCGCGGGTGGCATCGTGCACAGGTCGCTGCCGCCAACTATCTCGACTGGGCGGCGGAGGCGCGGTCGTTCTCGGACATGGCGGCGAATCAAGACTGGCTCGACGACGTAGCGCTGACCGGCAGCGGCGAGCCCACGACACTTGCCGCAAACAGCATCACGTCGAACTACTTCCACGTGCTCGGCGTCGAGTTGGTTCTGGGCCCCGGCTTCACAGACGCCGACACCTGGAGTGGAGGCGAGCCCAAGGTGGTGATCTCGCATGAGCTCTGGCGAGGGCTGCTGGCTGGAACGGATGACGTCATAGGACGCCGGCTCACCATCGACGATGTGCCGCGCACGATCGTCGGAGTGGCGCCCTCGGGCTTCGACTACCCGCTTTCCGGCATCGACGTTTGGCAGCCGATGGAGTGGAATCCAGAGTTCCGCGACCTGGTCTTCTTCCGCCGCGCACATGGATTTCGAGTCGTCGGTCGCCTAACGCCAGATGCGACCATCGAAGCCGCCGAGACCGAGCTTGCCACGATCGCAAGGCGACTCGAGGATCGCCATCCGGAGACCAACGTGGCGATGGGCACGGGCGTGACGCCACTCCACGAGTGGATCACCGACGACACCCGGCGTCCGCTGGTGGTGCTGTTGGTTTCGGTCGGGCTGGTGCTGCTCATCGGCTGCGCCAACGTAGCCAGCATGCAGCTGGCCCGATGCAGTCAACGTCGGCGCGAGATGTCGGTACGCAGCGCCTTAGGCGCCGGTCGCGTCCGTCTTCTTCGCCAGGGCCTGACCGAGAGCCTGCTGTTGTCCATCGGCGGCGGAGCCGCCGGGCTGGCTCTCGGCGCCGCCGGCATGCGCATTATCGCCGCGATGGTCAACGACGAGATCCCGCGACTCGGCGGCGTTGCTCTGGACGGACGTGTCATCGCATTTACCATCGGCATATCGCTCGCAACGGCCGTACTCTTCGGAACCCTGCCCGCACTGCGCGCGGCACAGCCGGATCTGCGTCGCTCGCTAAGCTCGAACCGATCGTCCACCACGCATCGTGCGCGCCGCGCCGCGGCACTGCTGGTGGCAGCCGAGATCGCGCTGGCACTGCTGCTGACGATCGGCACCGGGCTCATGGTTCGCAGCCTGGCGCACCTGCAACAGGTCGAGCTCGGCTTCGATCCCGTGAATACCATCGCGGTCGGCGTTTCGCTGCCGACGGCGCGCTATTCCGATGGAGAGGAGGTGACCGCGTTCTACGATCGGCTGCTGGAGTCCGTCCGCGCGCGATCAGGAGTGGAATCGGCCGCCCTGGGCACGCGGCTGGCTTTCGTCAACCAGCGCTGGAGCAGCGATTTCACCGTCGAGGGCTGGGCGGAGGATCAGTACGGCGTCGGCGTGCGGCACGACGAGGTCTCGTCGGATCTGTTCGAGACCCTGCGGGTACCACTACTGGCCGGACGCGACTTCAATGACGCCGACGCCACGGGCCCGTTGGTGGCGATAGTCAACCAGGCGCTCGCCGAGCGCTACTTCCCGGACGAAGACCCACTGGGCAAGCGACTCTGTTTCAGCCGCGCCGCCAGTGAGTGCGAGGTTCTGGAGGCCGACGCGGAGCGTGTTCACGAGATCGACAACTGGTTCGAGATCATCGGCGTGGTGGGCAACGTCCGCCGCGCCAGCCTGGCTGGTGAGGAAAAACCGAGCATCTACGCGCTGATCTTCCAGGATTGGACCCACAGCACCTTCGTGATGGTCCGATCCGAACGAGCAGCCGAAGACCTGGCGGTCGAGGTACGCGCAGCCATGCAGGAGATCGACCCCAACCTGCCCCTGAGCTCGGTCCACGTCCTCGAGCAGGTTGTGGCCGACTCGGTGGCACGTGAGCGACTAGTTCTGCGACTGCTCGGCGCCTTCTCGACCGCCGCGGTGCTGTTGGCCGCTCTGGGTGTCTATGGCGTGATGTCGCAGACGGCGAGACAAGCTTCGCGAGAGATCGGGATTCGAATGAGCCTCGGCGCCCAGCGCGCGTCCATGCTGCGCGCGATCGTCGGGCGCGGGCTCGTACCGGTCGCAATCGGGATCGCCGTCGGCCTGGTTGCTGCCGCGACGGCGACGCGAGTCCTCGATAGCATGCTGTTCGGCGTCGGCCCGATCGACCCGGCGACCTATGCAGTCACCGCTTTCGGGTTGCTCGCCATCGCAATTCTGGCGAGCTATCTGCCGGCACGCCGGGCCGTCTCGGTCGATCCGGCGATCGTGCTGCGATCGGAGTAGCTGTCGCCCGCTAGCGGGCGGCTGCGCTCCTGTGCGTCTCCCAGGCGATGCGCTGCAACGCCGTGGCGGTCTCGGGTTAAGGTCGACCAGGGTGACGTAGCGGTTCTCGTCAAGGTCACCGTCGAGCGAGGTGAACCGGCCGCGGATCATCGCCGGGGCCCCCACTGGGCTGCGGCCGGTCAGGGTCGCGTAGAGCGTCGCGGCGGTCAGGTACGAACCGGCCGGGGTCGGATGCGATCCGTCGAAAATGTACAGATCGGGAATGCCCTCCGTGGCATGCGCCCGCGCCCAGGCCCGACCGATCGGCGACAACTCGGCCCCGGTGTCGTCGGCGACCGTGCCGTAGGCATCGGCAAGGACCTCGAGCTGGGCTGGATAGTCTCGCCGCGCCCAGGTCAGAAAAAGCACCGGCCGCGCGTCGGTCGCCTGAATTGTCGATACCAGCTCACGGGCGGCGTTCAGAAACATCGTCGGATCGCCGATGATCGACACTCCGTCGACGTACGGTGGGCCCAGCCGACTCTGTCCCTGGACAACCACCGCATCGAAGTCGCCCGCATCGATACGCTGGCGCGCGGACCCCTCGCCCAGGTGCCAGCGCAGCGTCGACGCGCCGCGCACGCTCATTTCGGTATCGATCATCGGACCATCCTCGAGCGTGTGCGCGAAGCTCTGCAGGAGATCCGGCAGGTTGTTGACGTAGGTATAGCTGCTGCCGACGAACAGGGCGCGAACGGTGTCCTCACGCGCGGCCGAGCGGCGCAGCGGCGGTACCGACTCCGGGTCGACGAGCTCCGGAAGTGAGGCCAGCACCTCACCGACGAAGTCATCGGCGTCGAAGCCATCGCCGGGGGTCTGCCCCAGGCGCACGATCACCGCCCGGCGCGACGGAATGATGAACACGAATTGCCCCTCGAAGCCCGAGGCGATCAGCGCGTCGCGCGGCACGTAGTCGAATCGACCACCGGTGTTGAGCGCGAAGTGGACTCCGAGGCGCTCTTCTTCAGGTGGTGCCGCCGGGCTGCGGGTGTACTCGACGAAGCGCGGCAGGAAGATGCTCTCGCCGGCGAACCGGCCGTCGTCGAGGTACAGCATCCCGAAGCGGGCCCAGTCTCGCGCCGTGGCCCAGAAAAACGACGAGCCCACGAACGTCCCCGAGGGATCGGTCTCGAACACCGCGCTGCGCATGCCGATACGGTCGAACAGCGCCTCTCGGGGCCATCGCCAGTAAGCGGCATCGTCGGGAAAGAGTCCGCGGATGGCGCGCGAGATGATCGCCGTGGTGCCACTAGCGTAACTGGCGACCGACCCCGGCGCGTGGGCCAGCGGCTTCGCCGCCGCGAAGGCGCCCGAGTCCGTCTCCCAGAAGATCATTCTCGCCGGATCGGAGTCGGCCCCAGCGTAGTCCTCGTCCCACTGCAGGCCGCTGCTCATTCTCAGGAGCTGATCGAGGATGATCTCGTTGCGCGGATCGTCAGCGTCGTCCCACTCGGGAACATCGAGGCCCGCGAACGGCAGCAAACGTCCCTCGCTCATCAGGACGCCAACCAACGCGCCGGTGACGCTCTTGGCCATCGACCAGCCCTGCAGTGGCGTGTCGCGCGTGATGCCCGGTGTGTAGCGCTCCGCGACGACACGGCCATCGTGCACGACCACCACGGCCCGAGTGCGGCGCGGCTCCGAAGGGTCCGGCTCGTCGAACGCGTCGTCCAACGCCGCTTCGAGGCGCTCCGCGTCGACCGGCGCCGCCGGAGGTCCCGACGGCTCCCTATCGCCCAGCGGCCACGGTTCGTTCGATGTGTCACGGGCGGGTGCCGCGAAGCTCTGAGCTTGCAGCTCGGCGACAGAGACGCCGTTGGCGAGCGCGCAACCGAGCCCGGCACGATAGACGGCCGTAGTGTCGATACCGGCAGATTCGATCACCGCGGTCACGGTGCGATCTTGGCGATCGATGTCCACCTGACCACCCAGCTGATCGAACCCGGCGGCCTCTTCGCGGAACAGGCGCTCAGGCTCGAGTCCGGCGACGAACACCCCGGAGCAGACGCGCTTGGCGACGGCGCCGGTCATCGTGCGCGCCAGCTCGACGGGTACTTGAGCCGACGGCGCAAGAACACCTGTGAGCGCCATCAGTGCTGCCAGGATCGTCGGTCTCATCGATCAGTCCCCGTGCGCCCGATCGCCCTCACCGGCCAGATGCAACAACGTCTCGCGCGTGAGGTTCCCGACGCTCATCACGACGACGATCGGCACTCCCAGGCAGGCGGCCGAAGATCGCGCCACCGGTAGAACGGGCGTGCGTCGAACGACGGCCGGAAGCGCCGCCTGCGCTGCCCGGATCTCGTCGATCGTGACCAACCGGCCGGATGGGGGATCCGGCACGATCAGCCGTCCATTCCAGCCTGCCGGCGGACATACCGCGCTGCCGACTCGTGGGTGGCGAACCAGGCGCCACCGCGCGCCTTGATGTGCTCGATCAGCCCCTTGAGCGCGATGATTCGCGACCGGTGCGCGATGATGTGCGGGTGCATGGTGAGCAGCAACATGGTGCGTTCCTCCCATGCGACGTCGAACTCGTCGATCCACACCTGCATGACGTCGCGTGGCGGGCTGTAGCTACCCCCGAGCGGATCGAACAGCGGCGCGTCGTCGAGAATCCACTCCACCGGAAGCTCGACCATGCCGGTGGGCTCGCCGTTCGCCAGCAGCTCGTAGGGCCGATCATCGGCCATCAGCGAGCTCTCGTACAGCAGGCCCATGTCGCGCACGATATCGAGCGTCGCCGGGCTCAGGTTCCACGATGGCGCCCGGTAGCCGACCGGCCGCGTTCCGGTGATCTCTTCGATTGCATTGACCGCCTGCTCGAGCAGCCGACGCTCGGTGGCCGCGTCGAGCAGCGTGTTGCGCTCGTGGATCCAGCCGTGCACACCGATCTCGTGGCGGCCGGATGCCTGGATGAGCCCCGCCTGCTGCGGAGCCAGCTTCAGGCTCCAGGCCGGGAAGAAGAATGTCGCCGGGATCTCCTCGCGATCCATCAGCTCGACGACGCGCGGCAGCGCAACCCGCGGCCCGTATTCGCCCTGCGAGAGAGGCCCGACGCTAAAGGTGCCGTCGCGCAGCCCCTCGACGGTCTCGTTGTCGACGTCGAACGACAGCAACACGGCGACCCGGGCGCCGCCGGGCCACTCGTCGGGCGTCAGATCACGGCCGGCGCGTACCCGGTTCACCCCGTCGCGCACATAGTCGTCGGTCCAATCCCATGGCGGTGCACCGTCCGTCGCAGGCTCCTGGGCGGCGGGGGCGGGCAAACAGGCGCTCAGCGCCAACGTCGTGGCCAAGACCGCAATCGCTGTCCTCATGGAAGATCTCCTCGGGCTTCAGAGGTGGGCAAGGCGCGCGCTAGCGCCACCGCTGGGTGGATGGCCTCACGGCCCGTACCGTCGAGAATCTGCCGCCGGCAGCTGGTGCCATCGGCAACGATCCAGGTATCGGCGTCAGCCTGCCGAATCTCGGGCAACAACGCCAGCTCCGCCATGCGCAGCGACACGTCGAGGTGCTCGACCTCGTAGCCGAAGGATCCGGCCATGCCGCAGCAGCCGGCCGCAATGGTGTCGACCTGGAGGTCGGGCACCAGGCGCAGTGCCTCGATCATGGGCTCCAGAAGTCCGAAGGCCTTGCGGTGGCAGTGGCCGTGCACCAGGGCACGCTTCGCCGGGATCGCATCGAGCCGCAGGTCGACGTCACCGGCGGCCATCCCGTTCATCAACAGCTCCTCGAAGAGCACCGCGGAGACGGCGAGCGCCTCGCTCTCGGAGCCCGGAAGCAGCGCCGGGAGCTCGTCGCGGAGGGTCAACAGGCAAGAGGGCTCGATGCCCACTACCGGCACTCCCTGGCGCACGAACGGCAGAGTGGCCGCCAGCAGGCGCTTACCCTCGACGCGCGCCTCATCGGCGAGACCGGCGCTCAAGAATGTACGGCCACAGCAAAGCGGCCGCTCACCGTCAGGTGCGGCAATCGTCTCTACTCTGTAGCCCGCCGCCCGAAGCACCCGTGTGGCAGCGTGCGCGTTCTCCGGCTCGAAGTGGGTGCTGAACGTGTCGACGAACAGGGCGACACGTGGGCCGGAGCTCGACGCCGCGAGCGGCTCGACGCACCGCCCGGAGGTCGACGGCGGAAAGGACTCCGAGCCGACCCCGCCGCGTCGGAACTCGGGCAGCGGGCGCCGAGCGGAGATCCCCGCGAACCTCTCCAGCAGCCATCGCACCGGCCGCCACTCGACCGGGCCGGAGACCGGGCCGAGCCGGGAAACAGCAGCGGCATAGCGAGGCAAGTAAGCGAACATGCGCTCGCGCAGCGGCACTCCGTGGCGGGCACGGTACGCGCTCACGAACTCGATCTTCATGCGCGCCATATCAACGCCAGTGGGGCATTCACGTCGACAGGCCTTGCAGCCGACACACAGATCGAGCGCCTCGTATAGCTCGCTCGAATCCAGGCCGGTGGCGCCGAGCTGCCCGCTCAGCGCCAGCCGCAGCGCGTTGGCACGCCCGCGAGTCGTGTGCGTCTCATCGAGCGTCGCCTGATACGACGGGCACATGGAGCCGACCAGCTGACGGCAGGCACCGTTGTTGTTGCACATCTCGACCGCGCCGGGCAGGCCGCCGGCGTCGGGCCACTGCAGGGAGGTCGACCGCGATTCGGTAGCGTAGTCGGGTCGGAAGCGAAACAGACTGCGATCGTCCATGCGCGGCGGATGGACGATCTTGCCGGGGTTGAACAGTCCGGACGGATCGAAGGCGACCTTCACTTCCTCGAAAGCATCCACCGCCGCGTTTCCCAGCATCGAGCGTAGAAACTCGCTGCGCACCAACCCGTCGCCGTGCTCGCCGGAATGCGAGCCACGGTACTGGCGCACCAGTGCGTGGGTCGCCTCGGCGATGCTCCGCATCTTGGCCACGTCACCGGCCTCCTTGAGGTTCAGCGTCGGTCGCACATGCAGACACCCGACCGAGGCGTGCGCGTACCAGGTGCTCTCGACCCCATGCCGGGCAAAGATCTCGCCGAGACCGGCGGTGTAATCAGCCAGGTGCTCGAGCGGCACGGCGCAATCCTCGACGAACGACACCGGCTTGGCGTCGCCCTTCATCGACATGACGATGTTCAATCCGGCCTTGCGAACGCCCCATATCTCGGCCTGCGCGGCGGGCTCGATCGCTCGGTGCACCGCTTTGTCGTGACCCAGATCCGCCATCAGCTCCTCGAGCCGATCGAGGTCGCGTCGCTGCTCCGCAGCGTCGGCGCCGGCAAACTCGACGAGCAGCAACGCCTCGGGATCGCCGCGCACGAAGCGCCCTAGAGGGCCGGCGAAGGCCGGTCGCTGGCGCGCCAGCGCGATGACCTTCCGATCAACCAGCTCGATCGCTGTCGGAGCCAGCTGCACGAGGTGCTGCACCGCCTGCATCGCGGCCTGGAACGTGGCGAAGTGGCACACCCCGAGCACCTTGTGAGCCGGCAGCGGCTGGAGCTCCAACTCCAGCTGGGTGAAAAACGCCAGGGTGCCCTCGGAGCCGACCAGCAGCGGTGCCAGGTCGGAAGCCTGTTCGTCCAGGCGGGTCAGGTTGTAGCCCGCCACATGACGTAGCACGCGCGGCGCGGCGTGATCGATGGCGGCGGCATGGCGTTGGTGCACATCGGCGATCCGCCGGGTCAGATCACCGGATGCGTCGTGTGCGGCGCCGAACCAGGCACGGGTGCCATCGGCGAGCGCGGCCTCGATGGCGCACACGTTGTCGACCATGAGCCCGTAGCGGATCGAGCGCGCTCCGGCGCTGTTATTACCCGCCATGCCGCCGATCGTGGCACGGCTCGCGGTGGCTACGTCCACCGGGAAGAACAGTCCTGACGGTTGGAGTGCCCGATTGAGCTCGTCGAGCACGACCCCGGGCTCAACCACGACCCGGCGCGCCTCGACGTCGAGCCGTCGGACAGCGCGAAGATACTTGCTGGTATCGATGACGATCGCCTCTCCGATCGCCTGCCCACCCTGCGACGTTCCGGCACCACGCGGCAGCACCGGCACGCCCTCCTCGCGGGCAATCGCCAGCGTCGCGGCGATGTCGTCGGCGCTCTCCGGCACGACGACACCGATCGGCTCGATCTGGTAGATCGACGCGTCCGTCGCATACAGCGCACGATCGAGCGCGCCAAACCGCACCTCGCCAGCGAGCGCACCGCGTAACCGCGCTGCCAGCGCCGAGTCACCGATGCGCGCGGCGTTTGTGCTCGTCATCCTCTCGCTGCTCATCGTCCCCTGGCGTTGTGGTGGTGCGTACCGGAACCGCTCCACCACAGCGGTTTCCGATCGGTGCCTGGCCGGAGAGTAGTATTGTGCCGCCGTTGACGGCGTAGTTCAGAGATCGCCGCTCGCACACCATAGCCGAGCAGCAACCCGAGGATCCGCGTGAGTCGTGCCGGCGGACGACATCTGCTCCAGGTACCCGGACCCACGAACGTGCCCGAGCGCGTGCTACGTGCCATGGCGCGCCCGACCATCGACCATCGAGGTCCGGAGTTCGCCCGCCTCACCGGTGAGATTCTCGCTGGCCTGAAGGCGATCTTTCACAATCCCGACGGCGCGGTGATGATCTACCCGGCCTCCGGCAGCGGCGCCTGGGAAGCAGCGCTTGCCAATACGCTCTCGCCGGGCGACCGCGTGCTGATGTTCGACCACGGCTTCTTCGCCCAGGGCTGGGCCCGCATCGCCGAGCGCCTCGGTCTCGAAGTCGACATGGTGCCGGGCGACTGGCGGCAACCCGCCGACGTCGAGGCGGTCGAGGAGCGGCTGCGGGGTGAGGGCACGGCTCCCTATAGCGCCGTCGCCGTGGTGCACAGCGAGACGTCGACCGGCGTTCGCAACGATATCGCCGCCGTTCGCGCGGCGATCGATCGTGCCGAACACGGAGCCTTGTTGCTGGTGGACGCGGTCTCGTCGATGGCATCGATGCCTCTGCCGCAGGACGAGTGGGGCGTCGATGTGGTGGTCGCCGGCTCGCAGAAGGGCCTCATGCTTCCGCCGGGACTGTCGTTCAACTCGGTCAGCGCAAAGGCGCTCGCCGCCAGCACCGGTGCCAACCTGCCGCGAGCGTACTGGGACTGGGCGCCCATACGAGCCCAGAACGACAAAGGCTTCTTTCCCTACACGCCGGCGAGCAACCTGCTGTTCGGGCTGCAGGAGGCGCTCGACATGTTGAGGGAGGAGGGCGAGCTTACGGTGTTCGCTCGCCACGACCGCCTGGCAACCGCAACCCGGACCGCCGTGAACGCCTGGGGGCTGGAGACTTACTGCGCCCACCCTGACAGTGCCAGCAGCTCGTTGACTGCCGTGATGACGCCCGAAGGTATCGATGCCGACAGTGTGCGCCAGGTGATCCTCGACAACTTCGACATGTCGCTGGGCACCGGCCTGGGACCGCTGCAGGGCAAGCTCTTCCGCATCGGCCATCTCGGACAGCTCAACGACCTGGGGCTCGCCGGGGCGCTCGCCGGGGTGGAGATGGGCTTGCGCCTGGCCGGCGTGCCGCACAGCCGTGGCGGGGTGACCGCCGCGCTCGAGTCGCTGGCTCCCGCAACCACCGCGGCAACGAGCTGATGCACCGCCAGTCGCTTGACGCGAGCGCTGCTACTGTCGCCTGGTCACGTCCCGCGTCGACGCCCCCCGCTGTGGCGCGAGGCTTCGCATTGCTGGCTCTGGTCATCGCTGCCAGCGTGGCGATCGCGTGTTCCGCAGGGGCACCTTCCGGTCCACTGGTGCTGAGCTTCGGGCATGTAGGCGCGCCCGGGTCGCTCTACGCCTTGACCGCCGAGGAGCTCGCTCGACGGGTCGAGGTGGAGATGGGCGACCGCCTGCGCCTGCAGGTTTTCGGCTCTAGCCAGCTGGGCGGCGATGAAGTGATGCTGCAGAAGCTCAGGCTCGGCACACTCGACCTCGCGCTCCCGTCGACGGTGATGTCGTCGAACGTTGCCGAGTTCGGCCTGTTCGAGCTCCCGTATCTAGTCCGCGACCGCGATCACATGCGCCGCATCGAAACCGCCGTGTTCTGGGACCGGCTGGCACCGAAGGCGCAAGGCCACGGATTCGAGATCCTGGCGGTGTGGGAGAACGGCTTCCGGCACGTGACCAGCAACGTGCGTCCGGTGCGCACGCCGGACGATCTGCGCGGCATCAAGCTACGCACGCCGCGCGGGCTCTGGCGCGTGAAGATGTTCCAGGCATACGGCGCCAACCCCAGCCCGATGCCGATGGCGGAGGTGTTCGTGGCGCTGCAGACCGGGGTGATGGACGGGCAGGAAAACCCGCTGACACAGATCCACAGCCAGCAGTTCCAGGAAGTGCAGACGTACCTGTCGCTCACCGGTCACGTCTATACCCCGGCGTTCGTCACGGCCGGCGCGGGGCGCTGGGAAGCGCTTCCCGCCGACATCCGGCAGGATCTGGCCGGGCTCGCCCGCGACATGCGGACGTTCGTGCACGAGGCCGCAGCGCGCTTGGATACAGAGTTGCTGGCGCAGCTGCGCGACGACGGCATGCTGGTCAACGATGTCGATCGCGATGCGTTCAGCGCCGCCAGCCAACCAATCTACTCGGAGTTCGCCGCCGAGGTCGAGGGTGGTGACGAGCTCCTGGTCGCCGTCCTGGAAGTTGGTGCTGACTGATCTCGGGCGCTGGCGCCGCGCCCTGCGCGTACTGCTCGAGGCCACCGTGCTGGCGCTCATGGGCACGCTGGCGATCGTCGTGCTGCTGGGTGTGGGTTTCCGCAAGGCCGGCATGGCGCTGGCCTGGTACGACGAGCTGGCGTCGATCCTGCTCGCCTGGCTGACCTACTACGGCGCCGCGCTGGCGGCCCTCAACGGTCGCCACATCGGCTTCCCGACGCTGGTCCGAGACTTGGCGCCGGCCCGGCGCCGAATCGCCTGGGCGCTGCGCGAGATCATCGTCGTCGGCTTCTTCGTGCTGGTGGCGATCTCGGGTGTCCAGGTCGTACGCGTCCTGTCCGGAACCTACCTCGTCGGGCTGCCCTGGTTGCCGGTGGCGTTGAGCCAATCAGTGATTCCGATCGGCGCGCTGCTGTTCGTGGTGGCGGAGCTGCTCGCCGTCGCCGACGCGCGCGGGCCAACAGCCTCGGCAAGCTCCGAGGTCTCCCCCGAATCGCCCACGCCGGGGTTGCCGTGACGCTTCTGTGGATGTTCATCGGCCTGGTGGGGCTGATCGTGCTGAACGTGCCGATCGCGGTGGCCCTCGGGGTGGTGGCCGTGGCCGCCATGCTGGCCAGCTCCGGGATGGGCATGCTGCCCAACGTCGCACTGGTGCTATTCGACGGCACCACGAGGTTCCCGCTCATCGCCATTCCGCTCTTCATCCTGGCCGGGGCGATCATGAACGCCTCCGGCATCTCCCGTCGCCTGGTGGCGCTCGCCTCAGCTCTGCTCGGATTCGTCCGCGGCGGGTTGGCGATGGTGGCGATCGGCGCGTCGCTGTTCTTCGCCGAGATCTCGGGATCGGCGGTGGCCGACGTAGCGGCACTGGGCTCGATTCTCATCCCGGCCATGCGACGAAAGGGCTACTCACGCGAGTTCGCCGCCGCGGTGACCTCGTCGTCGGCAACGCTGGCTGTGATCATCCCGCCATCGATTCCGATGATCCTCTACGCCGTGATGTCGGGCAGCTCGGTGATCGAGCTGTTCGTCGCCGGCATCATTCCCGGTCTCATCGGCGGCGCGCTGCTGATGGGCATCGCCTACGCGATGGCGATCCGCCACGACTTCCCGGTCGAGGAAGCCTTCGAGCTGCGACGCCTTCGGCAGGCCTTCCGAGAGGCGGGGTGGGCGCTGTCGCTGCCCGTGATCATTCTCGGGGGCATCTTCGGCGGCGCGGTGACCGCCACCGAGGGCGCCGGGCTGGCGGTGGTGGCAGCGATCGGGATCGGCGGGCTCGTATACCGCGAGCTGGACTGGGCGCATCTGCGCCGGGCGATGCTCGAGGGCGGCGTGCAGACCGCGGTGGTGATGCTACTGGTGGGGACGTCGGCGCTGCTCGGCACGTTCCTCACCCAGGCCCAGGTACCGCAGCAGCTGGCGGCCGGCATCACCGGCCTCACCGACAACCCCTGGACGGTATTGCTGCTGCTCAATGTGATGTTCCTGGTCATCGGGCTGTTCCTACACTCGGCGGCGGCGATCATCCTGGTGGTGCCGATCGTCATGCCGCTGGTGCGCGCCGTCGGCATCGACCCGGTCCATTTCGGGCTGGTGGTGACGCTCAATCTGGGGATCGGACAGCAGACCCCGCCGGTTGCGTCGGTGCTGGTGACCGCATGCTCGGTGGCGAAGGCCGACATCTGGGAGGTAAGCAAGGTGAACGTCTGGTTCATCGCCGCCCTGCTGGCAACGCTGCTCCTGGTCACGTACGTTCCCGCCGTACCGCTCAGTCTGGTGCGACTGCTCTTCGGTTCCGCCTGAGACGCAAACACGAGTCATCACATGACCGAGAAGATCCTGGTCGACGCGTCGGCGCCGCTGGCGACGGTCACCCTGAACCGTCCGCAGCGGCTGAACGCACTCGACGAGGAGTCCTGGCGCCTGCTGGGCGAGGCTTTCGATGCCCTCGATGCGGACGATGACGTCCGCTGCATCGTGGTGCGTGGCGCCGGTGAGCGCGCGTTCTCGGCCGGGGCGGATGTGGCCGAGTTTGCCGACAAGCGCCGCGATGTCGAGCGCGCCACCGGGTACGGCAAGATCGAGCTTGCCGGCATCGAGGCGGCGACGACGTGTCGGCATCCGACGGTGGCCCAGATCCACGGCGTGTGCGTCGGCGGAGGTCTGGCCGTAGCACTGGCCTGTGATCTCCGCGTATGTGCGCAATCGAGTCGATTCGGCGTGCCCGTCAACCAGCTTGGCCTCACCATGTCCTACGGCGAGCTGGGGCTGCTGCAGCGTGCCGTCGGCGCCTCGGCTGCCTCGGAGATCCTGCTGTCGGGCGAAGTGTTCGGCGCCGAGCGCGCGCTGCACCTGGGGCTCGTAGGACGCGTCGTCGACGACGATCGGCTCGCCGACGAGGTCGCCGACCTGACCGGGCTCATCGTCGAGCGCGCGCCGCTGGTAAACCGCTGGCACAAGAAGTTCGTCCGTCGACTGCAGGACCCGACACCGCTGAGCGAAACCGAGATCGCCGAGGGTTACGAGTGCTTCGGGACCGAGGATTACCGAGCCGGCTTCGAAGCGTTTCTGGCCAAGCGCAAACCGACGTTCAAGGGCCGATGAGCGAGCCCGAGGCCCTGGGGGACGCAGCGTCACGTCCGAGTGCCAGTGGCGACGCTGATCCGGCCGGGCCGCTCCACGGCATCCGGGTGATCGAGCTGGCGCACGTCATGGCGGGCCCGGTGTGCGGTCTCATGCTCGCCGACCTGGGCGCGGACGTGGTCAAGATCGAGCGGCCGACCGGCGATCCGACGCGCAAGTTCGTGCCTCCGGAACAGGGCGGCGAAGCGGCAGCGTTCCTCATGCTCAATCGCAACAAGCGCAGTATGGCGCTCGACATCAAGCATCCGGACGGTCGCGACGCATTGCTGCGACTGCTGGGCGACGCTGACGTGCTGATCGAGAACTACCGGCCAGGCAGCCTGGCGCGCAGCGGCCTCGATTACGCCGCGCTCGAGCCCGACTTCCCGCGGCTGGTCTACTGCAGCATCACCGGCTACGGCAGCAGCGGGCCGATGGCAACAGACGGCGGACTCGATCTCATCGCCCAAGGCTACTCCGGCATCATGAGCATCACCGGCGAGGGCGAAGGGCGTCCGCCCGTGAAGGTAGGGGTGCCGCTGACCGATATCGGCGCGGGCATTCTGGCAGCGCTCGGTGTGGTCTCGGCGCTACACCGTCGCCACCAGACCCGTCGCGGTCAGCACGTCGAGACCTCGTTGTTCGAGGCCGGTTTGATGACCACCTTTTGGCAGGCCGCCATCGCGCTGGCCTCCGGCCAATCCCCGGGGCCGATGGGCAGCGCCCATCCGCTGGCAGCACCTTACGAGGCCTTTCGCACCGCCGACGGCTGGATGACGCTCGGCACGCCGACGCAGACCAACTGGGAGCGGCTCCCGGACGTGCTCGGTATGCCCGAGTTGCTCGATGACGACAGGTTCGGCGATAACGCCGGGCGGCTACAGTACCGCCGCGAGCTGGTCGCGCTGGTGCAGGAGCGCATCGAGCAACGCACCACCAGCGATTGGATGGCGGCGCTCGGAGCGGCTGGCATCCCCGCCGGACCGGTGCTCAACGTCGGTGAGGCGCTCCATCACGCGCAGAGTCAGGCCCGCGAGATGCTGGCCTACGTCGATCACCCCACCGCCGGTCGGGTAGCGACGATCGGCCCGCCCATCAAGCTGAGCGAGTCACCGGCGTCGATTCGCGGACCCGCACCGCTGTTCGGACAGCACACGCGCGAGGTGCTGAGCCAGATCGGCTACCAGGATGCAGAGATCGAAGCGATGCTCGGCGCCGGGGCAGCGATCGCAGGACCAGCAACCGCCAGCTGAGGTCGACTGGGCTTTCGACTGCGAGCGTGCCGGCCGGTCGACTCTCCGCCGGCACGCGCACGAGATTCAGACTCGGTCACCGGGCGTAGTCGGGCAATCCTGGTCTGACGGCCCATTGACTGGTTCAGCCCCGCCACGTACGTTGCGGCAGCCCTTCCTCATGCCACCGAACGGAGATCGCCATGCGCACCGCCGCCGCCCGAATCTTGCTGGCCCTACTGGTGGTCATACCCGCCACCGGGGTGGCGCAAGAGGTGGTCCACTTCGAACCCACCGTTGGCTACCCGACGTTCGCCGTGCGCGAGCCGGTGCTCCGCATCCAACCGAACACCGAGCTGCACTCGCGCACCAATCACGGCCCCTACTACGACCCCGGCGGCGGTGCCTTCCCTGGCGAAGTTGGCCCCTTCTACGTCGAAGGAGCCGAGCCCGGCGACACGCTGGTGGTGGAGATCATCGAGGTCGTGCCCAACATGGATACAGCTGGGGCGCAGATCAGTCCCGGATTCGGCGGCCTGGCCACCGACTCGCGTTTACGACTCCTCAACGATCCCATTCCCTTCAAGCGCTTCGAATGGCGGCTCGATCGCGAGGCGATGACCGGCACCCTAGACCTGCCCGACAGCGAGAGCGGTAGCATCACCATCGACCTCAGGCCCATGCTCGGCCGGGTCGCGGTGGCCCCGCGCGGCGAGGAGGCGTTCGGCGGCCTGTGGCCCGGCGACTTCGGCGGCAACCTCGACGCCCAGGAGGTGTCACCTGGAACCACGGTCTACTTGCCGGTGTTCCACGAGGGGGCGTACTTCTACTTCGGCGACGGCCACGCGCGCCAGGGCGAGGGCGAGGTCAACGGCACCGGGCTCGAAACTTCGATGGACGTGGTGTTGCGCATCGACGTGATCAAGAACACTGGCATCGACTGGCCGCGTCTGGAAGACGACGACTACATCATGGTCGCCGGTAGCGCCCGGCCGCTGATCGATGCCTTCCGGCTCGCCCACGTCGAGCTCATCGAGTGGCTCGAGGCCGACTACGGCTTCGACCGCTGGGACGCCTACCACCTCGTCGGCGAGCTCGGCGAGAGCTCGGTGGCCAACATCGTCGATCCGATCTACACGGTGGTGGCGAAGTTCCCCAAGCGATACTTGCCCGAGTAGCGTCCTCACGATCACGATCACGCTCAGGATCACGGGCGCGGGAAAGGGTACATCGGAGAGGAGAGCAGCCGGACCGGAGCAGCAGGGCTAGTAGGGTGCTGAAGAACTCTGCAAGCGCCTGTAACAGGCCCTAGGGCAGCAAGACCGTCGATCCCGTGGTACCGCGCGACTCTAGCAACCGATGGGCTTCCGCGACCTCCGGTAGGGGGAAGCGCTGGCCGATGCTGGGCGTGACCGTGCCATCAGCCACGACGCTGAACAGCTCCTCAGCAGCGACACGTAGCTCGTCGCCCGGGAGGATCTCCTTGGACATCGACGGGCGCGTCACGTAGAGCCCCTTGGGCAGCAGCCGCAGGAGGCTGAACGGGTCGACGGGGCCCGAGGCATTGCCGAAGCTCGCCATCAACCCATTGCGCGCCAGGCACTCGAGCGACTCGTCGAACGTCGCCTTGCCAACGCCGTCATAGACGACGCGCACGCCCTCGCCACCGGTGATGTCGGCTACGCGCTCCGCGAAGCTCTCGCGGGTGTAGACGATCGTGTGATCACATCCGTTTGCTGCCGCCATCGCGGCTTTCTCGTCGGTACCGGCGGTGCCGATGACAGTCGCTCCTAGCGCTTTCGCCCACGGACACAGAATGGTCCCGACGCCACCGGCGGCGGCGTGAATCAACACCGTATCCCCGGGCTGCACGGCGTACGTCTGCCGCAGCAACATGCGCGCGGTGAGGCCCTTGAGCATGATCGCCGCGGCCTGCTCGTCGCCCACACTGTCGGGCAACTTGACCAGATGGTCGGCATCCAGCACGCGGCGCTCACTATAGGCACCCGCAGCCGTGCCCTCCGCAACGCGATCGCCGAGCGCAATATGCTCGACTCCCTCCCCTACCGCCTCGACAACCCCGGCCGCCTCGACCCCGAGCACCGCGGGCAACTCCGCCAGTGGGTAGAGACCCGAGCGCTGGTACGTGTCGATGTAGTTCAGCCCGATCGCGGTATGGCGAATGAGCGCCTGACCAGGACCGACGCCACCGAGCTCGATCTCCTCCCAGGACAGCGCCTCGGGTCCGCCGTACTCGTGGATCCGTATGGCATGGGTCGCGGTCATCGTGTCCTCTCGTGGTTCGTGTTGGTGGCCTCGCCGGCTACGCCAGGAGCAGGTTATAGCTGCTGCGAGCTCAACGGGCAAAACGGCTCGCCGCCGCGGAGGCTACCGTGCTAGCGCCTCGAGGGTGGCGTTCTCGCGGGCCGCGAGCTCGGGACGTCCGGTGTCGGTATAGAACTCGGCAAGCAGGTGATGGATCCAGGCGTCACCCGCCCAGCGGTCGCGAAGCGCCACCAGCCGTGCCTCAGCCTCCTCAAGCAGACCCCGCTCCCACAGGATCCGCGCCTCCGCTCGGCCGCTCCAGAAGCCGCCGGGATCCAGGCTCGCCAGCGTCGCCGCCGCTTCGTCGGCAGCATCCAGGTCCTCCATCGCCAGATGAACGTCTACCAGGCGGCCGTGCATCGCCAACTGATACGGATCCAGCTCCAGCCCACGACGCGTCGTTGCGAGCGCAACGGTCGGCTGGCCGAGCCGCAGCTCCACGTCGGCAGCGACCATGTAGACCCAGAAAACGTTCGGGGCCAGGGCGCGGGCCCGGTCCAGGGCCGCCTGCGAGGCCTCGACGTCGGACACCAGCAGAGCAAGCAGCGCAGCGGCGATGTGAACAACCGGATCGTCGGGGTCCGAGTGCCGCGCCGCCTCGATCTCGTGCCCGGCTTCCGCAAGCTCGGCAACGGTCCACGGCCGCCAGCCGACGGCCTCTGCCATTGTCGCGACGCGTCCCGCCCTAGCCCGCGCGAAGTCCTCATCGAGCACGATCGCGCGACGCAGCAACTCAGCTGCCTGCAGGGCGATTCCGAGATCGCGTTGGGCTGGCCCGATCAACAGCTCCGCCGCCTGCACTGCCAGCAGCGTCGCCTCCTTGCTCGTCGATGGCCGCAACGTGCTGTATACGCTGGCGTGGTCGAGTAGAAAGCCGAGGCGCGTCAACAGGCTGCGGGCGAAGGCATCGGCGCGGAACAGCTCTGCCGGGATGTCCCAGTCCTGTCGCCACCAGTTGTCGCCGGTGATCGCATCGCGAACCCGGGCCGAGATATCGAGCCGCCCGGCGTCGGCGACGATGTCGACGCTCAAGACCGCATCGACGGCTTGCTTCTGGTCGACTGCTCCGGAACCGGCCAGCGACACGACGGTGAGCTTCGTCTCCCGCTCGATCAGGTCGATGAGCGCGGGCGCGAGCGCCTCGACGACCTCCACCGCCAGCGGCGCCCCCGCCGAGGACAGATCGCCCAGCCCCAACCGACTGATCTGTATCGGTCGATCGGTGGCTACTGCGTCGCCGTCGCTTGTTCCCGGTCCACCGAACCGTCCCCAGAGCACCATGCTCGCGGCGACGAGTAGGGCCGCAGCGACCCAGGTCGCCCGGCTACGGGCCAAGCGCGTTGCCGCCGAGTAGTCGCTGGAGAGGTGGGCTGTGGATGCGGCTGGAGAGCGGTCGGCGACCGTGGAAGGCTCCGATGCGCCGGAAGCCATGGAGCCCTCGACCTCCGCCACGAAGCGGTAACCGCGGCGGGGCAGCGTCTGAACGAAGCGCGGCTGACGCGGATCGTCGTCGAGCGCTTGTCGAATCAGGCTAATCGCATGCGTCAGCGAGTCCTCCGAAACAAAGGACTCCGGCCACCCGCGCTCCAGCAGAGCGTCCTTGGTCAGGACGTCTCCGGGATGCTCCAGAAAGCACACCAGCACTGTCAAGGCGCGAGGCGGCAGCGCCACCTCGCGATCGCCCTCATACAACAGGCCGGTATCGACCTCGAGGCGAAAACCCTCGAAGCGGTACTCACGTAGCGGTCCCGCCGAGGCTGTCCCGTTCCCTGGCGCGGCTACCATGTGTGTACCTCCTGGGCGGCCGGCGGCGTTTCAGGAGTTCCTAAGGCTCTCTTCAGGACTCGCGAGCGGCCGAGGGCGAGGGTGACGACATGCGACGCGGCACCCGCCTGGATGCGCGAGACGGCGCCGCGGCCCACTGTCGCGTCGCAAGTATATGTGGGTCGCGGCCCGTCTCCCAACGTCCCGCCGGCTGGCGGGCACAGGAGGCTCTAATGAGCTCTCAGTCAAACCGGTTCATCGCGACGGTCGTGATGGCGATGCTCGGGCTCGCCACCCCGACGTGGGCGCAGAAGGTGGACCAGATCCCCGCCCGTAACTTCGCGGAGCTTTCGCGGCGAGCCCTGCTGAGATCCGGCGATCGCCTTGAAGTAGTCACCCTCGAAGCAACACAAGCTGGCAAGTTTGCCGGCCTCATCGACGACAAGCTGCTCCTGAAGATCAAGGGAGTCACTGTGGTGCTGGAGGAGTCGTCCGTGCACCGCATCGAGCGCCGTGGAGATCCGGTGGGGAACGGCGCTCTTGCCGGCGGGGCGACGCTCGGCGTCGTCTTCTTACTCGCTGAAACCGGTTGCGATAGGTGGTGCTTCGGTGCTGGACGCATGGCGGGAGCCGGCTTCGTGCTCGGGGCCGCCATTGGACTGATCGGTGACGCCCTACACAGCGCGCGCGACGCGGTGTACGAGCGTCCGGCCTCTCGCATGGCCCTGAATCCGGGCGATCTGGACGCGCTCCCGAACGCCTACTCCTCTCCGATCGCCAGGCAACGTCCCGATCCGGGTCCGTGGGCAGGCCAGCGCTTTCGCCTCGCGGCCTTCGGTGGCAACAGCGCAAACGGAGGCCCGAGCAGCGAGGTGGAGCAGGCCATGCGCTCGGCCGGGCTTACCGGACGCTCCTGCTTTTTCGGGTGCGTCGATTACCCGACGACCACGTCATCCATGCAATGGGGCGTCGAAGCCGGCTACCAGCTGAGCCGGCGCTTCGGCATTGGGATGACATGGATGAGCGCCGACCTCGGTAGGGTCTCCGGCAAGTTTGGCGCCTGGGATACCTTGACGCTGGAGCACCGGCTCACGGGCCTCGCAACCACGTTCCAGGTGCATCCGTCCGACAAAGCGACCCTGAGCGTTGGACCTGCCCTCTACTCGCTGAGGGCGGGCGAGGCGGAGTGGACGTCGCCTGATCCGACGGAGTACACGGCCCGACGTTTGGGCCTGCTGGCGAGCGTCCACGCTCGACCGATACCGAGCTTCGGAGTGATGCTCCAATATCGCCTGGTCGGAAGCTCGCAACCTGGACCGTTCTCGTCGCACGGGCTTGTCCTGGCCGGCGAGTCGGCGGCGGCGTTCACGCACCCGAAGGTCAACTACAGTCACCTGTTCCTGGGGGTATCGCTGAATCTGGCCCGATAGCTCGTCAGCCGGCCTGCTCCTGCTCGATGAACCAGTCGACGTGCTGCTCGAGAACCTGCATCGGCAGCGCACCGTAGCTGAGGATGGCGTCGTGGAACCGCGCCAGATCGAAGCGGTCCCCGAGCGCCTCCTCGGCGCGGCGGCGCAGGTCCCAGAAGCGACGGGCACCCGTCTTGTACGCCAACGCCTGGCCGGGCATGTCGACCGAATAGCGAAGCGTCTCGCTGGCGATCTGCGTCTCCGATTCGAGAACGTGGTCGAGCATGAACGCGGTGGCGCGGGCGCGCGGCCAGCGCAGGTGGTTCATTCCGGTGTCGACCACAAGCCGCACGGAGATGAAGATGTCCATCGACTGTCGGCCGTAGGGATCGTCGTACAGCCCGGCCTCGACGCCGAGCGACGACGCGTAGTCGCCCCATCCCTCGGTGAAGGCGCCGAAGAAGGAATAGCGCCGGAAGTCGGCGAGCCCCGGGTTCTCGCTCTGCAGGTTGATGTGGAAGTGATGCCCGGGTATGAGCTCGTGATAGGTGAGCGCCTGCAGGAAGAGCATCGAGCGCTGATCCAGGTCGGAGCCGTTGTAGCGGTAGTAGCCCGTCGGCTCCGCCGCAGTGGGCACCTCGTAGGTACCGAACGTCATCCGGGGCTCGCGCTCCGGCTCGAGGCGTTTGACGCCATACGGCGCCGCGGGTCGACGCAGGAACATCGAGTCGATCTTGCCCTCCATCTCGGCCGCGTAGCCCATCAGCCGATCGTGGATTTGCCGGGCGGTGTCGGGGAAGAACTGCGGATCGGTCCTCAGAAACTGATGAAACTCGGCCTTGGTGCCCTCGTGACCGAGGTCGTCGCGCAGCGTGGCCATGGTCGCGTTGACGCGCGCGACTTCCTCCAGGCCGATCGCGTGCACCTCTTCCGGCGTGATGTCCAAGGTGGTGTGCTGGCGCACCTGGTATCGATACCAGTCCTCACCGCCAGGAAGCTGCCACGCGCCGACACCGACTGGCGACGCGCCACGATACGCCGCCCCGTCCAGCAGATCGACAATCTCTTGTAGCGCACGATCGGAATCGGCGATGTACCCGTCCATCTGGGCGAGAAAGGCGTCTGACTCGTCGGCATCGACATCGTCAAGCCGGTCCGGGTGAACACTGAACAGGTTCCCCGGTCCATCACCGATCATCGAGGAGACGAATGGAATCACGGTGTCGAGCTCTTGCAGCGGGACGCGTATCCCCTGCCTCGCCTGGCCGCGCAACCGCGCCTGCACGGAATCGATGAACGCCACCCCGTCACCGAGCAAGCGTAAGTACAGGGCTCGATCGTCAATGCTGCTGAGCGGTCGGGTCGACATCACCTGCTGGAGCTGCGGCAGCGGCGAGGGATAGGGCGTCACCTCGAACCCGTACCAGTAGAACTGCGCCGCGTCGGCGATACTGCGCGCCTGCCAGCGCATCACCTCGAGATCGAGAACCGCGGCATGCGACAACGCCGCCACATCGACCTCCTCGAGCCGTTGCAGCAGCGACCGGGCGAAGGCGGCCGAGCGCTCTGCGTCGGCGGCCGTTGTGTAGTCGATTGACTCGATCGGTAGACCGAGCACCATGCGCATGTACATGCTGCGCTCGACCACATGATTCCAGTAACGTTCGCCTTCGCGGGCGACGGTGGCGGCGGCGCTCTGCGGGGCCACTTCGCCATGGGCTCCGGCAGTGGACAACGCCATCAACAGCGTCGTGGTCAACGCCGCTCGTTTCCGTAGCCTCGTCAACGGAGCCCTCCGGTCGCCGGGAACAATCGGCGGCGACTGTACGCCGCGATCGCGAGCACGGCAACGGGGCGCCCCGACGAACCGCGTGCAGTCGGTTCGCGAGACGCCCCGTCGAGGAGCAGCCGACGTGGACAGCCGGTTGCCGCAAGACTCCGGGTTCGAGCTACTGCGTCGAAAGCCCACTCGGCACCCGCGCCGGCACGTCGCCACTCAGATCGAGCATCGCGGGGTCGGTCAGCGCGCGCAGGAAGGCGACGACATCGGCGATGTCCTGGTCGGACATACGCATCGGGCGAGCATCGTTCTCAGCCGCAATCGCCGCCACACGTGCCGGGTCGTTCATCACCACGAAGTCCAGCGCATCGAGATCGCCACGCGACGGCAGGTACGCTTGGCTGCGGTCGTAGTCGCGGATGGTGTTGCCCGGGTTCCGGTAGTGCCGCACGATGGCCTCGAGCGATCCGTAGGCGCCATCGTGGCCCCACGGGCCGGTAAGCTCGACATTGCGCAGCGAGGGCGTGCGGAACTCGAATCGATCCTGGCGGCTGCCGGTAACCTTCTCGCGCCCGAAATCGTCGTGGCCGTCGGGACCGTCGCCGGTGCCCGGACCGATTTGCGGCATGGCGATGGCATGGAACCGCTGGTCGGTCTGGAACTGGCCAGCGTGGCATCGACTACAGCTTCCGCGCCGGTAGAACACGTTCATGCCGCGCTGCTGGGCGGCATTGAGTGCCGCCCGGTCGCCGCGCAGGAAGCGATCGAACGGACTGCCGTCGGATCGCCAGGTGGCCGCCTCGAATTGTGCAATGGCGTTGGCGACATGCACGAAGCTGATGTGTTCGGCACGGCGCACGCTACGGAAGGCGCCCTGGAACAGACCCACGTACTCGGGAATATCGCGCAGGCGGCCGGCGAGAAGATCCCAGACGCCGTCCTCGCCAGCAAGGCGCCCGGCGGCGGCGGCGGCACCGATCTCGTTCTCGTCCGCCTGGCCGGCCATCTCGGTGCCCGAGGTGGGCGGGAACATCGCCTGCGCCGCCAGCGCACTGTCGAGGCCTAGCGGCAACGCATCCCCGGCCGGAGAAAGGAAGCCCGACGGCTGCGACGCGTCGGCGGCGACACGGCCGTCGTGGAACATGCGATCAAACTGGCGCGCCCCGAGATTGAAGAGCGGCGGGGCGTTGGGCGGCACGCGTGCCTCGACGCCGGCGCGACGGCTGCCGGTAGTGCGCGCCTTTGCCAGACCGAGCCCGCCCTCACCAAGCGGCAGCGAAAGCCCATCGCCGGTGAAGGCGAGCGGGTTGTGACAGGTGGCGCAGGAGATGTTGCGGTTGCCGCTCAGAATCTCGTCGAAGAACAGCAGCCGCCCGAGCTCGACCACGTTGGCGTCGAATTGCCCGCCGTTGCGATAGTCGGCATCCACTACCGGGCGGATGTTGGGTCCAGGGCCCGGTCGCTGCGCGATGGCCACCGCCCCGAATGTGAGCACCAGGCAGGCCGTTAGCGCGAGAACTGCCGCCGGGATCGGTGTACGGAACGGAGCTCTGCTCCGCCGCTTGGCCGAGTACTGCCGAGTAGTACGGGTCTGTACGGACAAGCCGTCCTCCGTTGTTGCCTGCGCTCCAAGTCGGTCGGGGGGGACTCGATCCCTTAGACAACGGATGTCGGTTGTTCATTCCACGCCGTCGGCGGCTTGCTCTGGTTGCCGGGCGAACCAAGGTACGGTGGCATGATGGCCCTGAGACGCCTTGTCGAGAGCTACCTGCTCGAGGCTGGCACACGCACCGCCTGGATGTTGATGGCGACTTTTGTCGCCTGGGGCATCATCGCCGTCGCGATCGTGCTGTACGCGTCGCTCTCCGCCGTGCGCATCGTGTGGGCCACGACGCGCGCCGCCATTGGTGGCGGTGCCGTCAACATCACACTCGCCATCGTCATTTGGCTCTTCGTCGGCCTGACGCTCGTGCTCGCAGCCGCAGCCCGAGATGTCTGGCTTCGCCGGCGCGACCAGCGCTGGGCGGCCGAGACTGCTCTCGACAACCTGGAGTCGCTCCTCTACCCGGATAGCAACAGCACCGCCCACCTGGAACGGGTGCGCGATCGACTGGCGGTGCGCGCCCTGGAGTCCATGGAACAGCGAGTACCCGGACGGGCAATATCCAAGGATGTAGGCATCGAGGCGCGCCCGGTCGCGCTCGACGTCCCAGAGCGCGAAGGAGGCTAGCGGATCACCCGGATGTCGATCGCCAGATCCAGTTCCGCCCAGCGACGATCTGCGGTCAGGACGGTACGCTCCAGCTCCTGACCAACGGCCAAGCAGGCCCGATCACCCAGCGCCAGGCCGACGTGCCGTGTTTCGCGGCGCAGCGCCCCGACCCGATGGGCCAGCGCCTCGTCGAAGTCAACGATCCGGATCCCCAGGCCGGCGAGAGCCGCTCGCGCCGCCGCATCCGCCACGCCATGGTCGACCAGCTTGCTCACGACCTCCGCGAGATTGACCGCCGACAGCAGGGCGCCGGGAATAGCCTTCGCCACCTCGGCGGCGCCAGGCTCGCCGTTGAGCAGAGCAAGTACAGCGGAAGCATCCAGAACCGGCGGGCTCATCGCCGGTGCACGTCGCTCGATGGGTTCGCGACGCGACGCGACGCATCGTCGCGATCCTCGTGTCGGCGCTCCCGAAGCAACTCATCGACCAGACTCGTCTGGCGGTCGACGTGACGACGTACGAGTTCCTGGGCGTAGGCAACCGCCTGCTCCGGCGTTCTGAGCCAGATTCCCCCGTCGTGGACGCTCAAGACCACCTCCTGGCCCACCTCGATTCCCAGTTCCTTGCGCTGCCTTGATGGGATGACCACGCGGCCGCCCTTTCCCACCCGTGTAACCGCATCGCTCATCGGTCCACGATATCACGATCGTGTCATGAATTATAAGTCCTGACACGAGACTAGAAATGTGGGATCAATGACAATTGCCGCCGGCTTCGCCGCGACGCGCGCCAGGAAGCCTCCCTCACCTCAGTTCACCCTGCGCTCCTGGCCTTCCCAGAACTGCTCGCGCAGACGGAACTTCTGCAGCTTGCCGGTGGCGGTGCGCGGCAGCGCGTCGATGAACTTCACGCCGGTCGGACACTTGAAGTGGGCCAGGTGCTGGCGGGAGAAGTCGATCAAGGTCTGCTCGTCGGCAGTCTCGTCGTCGCGTAGCACCACCAGCGCCATTGGCGTCT
Source organism: Acidobacteriota bacterium (assembly GCA_965248695.1). Lineage (GTDB taxonomy): Bacteria > Acidobacteriota > UBA890 > UBA890 > WLXD01 > DASCOT01. The sequence goes on from CBDFKD010000002.1 coordinate 1,027,735, forward strand.
CGCCCCATTTCTCGTGCGGTACACCGATAACGGCGCACTCCAGCACCGCGGGATGCTGATAGAGCGCGTCTTCCACCTCGGCGGAGCTGACGTTCTCGCCGCCGGAGATGATGACGTCCTTCTTGCGATCGACGATGTTGACGTTGCCGACCTCGTCCCACACGGCCAGGTCACCGGTGTGGAAGTAGCCGCCGCGGATGGCCTTCTCGGTCTCCTCGGGCTGCTCCCAGTAGCCCTCGAACACGACATTGGAGCGCGCGCAGATCTCACCGACGGTCTCGTTGTCCGGCGGCACCCGGTTGCCGTCGTCATCGAGCAGCACAATGTCGACTCCGAGACCCGGAACCCCGACGCGCGAGCGGCGGTCGTAGTCGTCCGGCGCGGTGCCGTGACTGACGAGGTTGCCGGTCAGGTAGGGCGACGTCTCGGTGAGCCCGTAGATCTGGATGAAGTCCCAGCCGAGCTCTTTCTCGAGGCGCTCGATGAAGGCCGCCGGGGGTGGAGCGCCGGCAACCACGAAACGTGGCGTCGTGCGGATCTCGTGCCTGTCGGCGTCGGGATACTCCAGGATCGCGTTGAGCACCGCCGGGGCCATGCAGGCAAAGGTCACACCCTCTTCGGAGATGAGGGTAAAGATGCGCTCGGCATCCACAGCCCGCAGCACCACGTGGGTGCCGCCCATACCGGTGAGGGCGTAGACCGCGCCCCAGCCGTTGCAATGGAACATCGGCAGCGTCCACAGCTCGACGTCGTCATGGCGAATACCGAGGTGAGCGATCATCAGGTGCGCGTTCACGTAGAGGCTCCGATGCGTCAGCATCACGCCCTTCGGACGTGCGGTGGTACCAGACGTGTAGTTGATCGACGCCAGATCGTTCTCGTCGAGCTCCGGCCGAGGAGGAGAATCGTCGCCAACGTCGGCGATCAGCGTCTCCCAGTCAGTCCATCCGTCGGGCGCTTCGCCGTCGTCCTGAGCCACGACCCAGTGTTCGACGCTCGGCAGCTCTGACCGAATGCCGTCTACGAGCTCGGTATATTCGTGGTCCACCAGCCCGACCTTCACGCCGGCATGATTGAGGATGTACTGATGCTCGGCGGCCTGGAGGCGGAAGTTCAGCGGCACCAGAACGGCGCCGATCTGACTGGTTCCGTAGAAACTCTCCAGAAAGAAGTGTGAGTTGGGGCTGAGCATACAAACGCGGCCGCCCTTGCCGACGCCGAGCTTCAGAAGCGCATTGGACAGGCGGTTGGCGCGCAATTGGAGGTCACGGTAGGAGAAGCGCCCCTCCCCGTCGACGATCGCGGTCTTATCGGGATACAACAACGCCGGTCGGGACAGGAAATCGTTGACCAGCAGCGGTACGTGCATCGGGATCTCCGTCTATCGGCGCGTACGGCCCTATCGCCCGCGCGTCAGGGTGCCACAGCCCGACGGCACCACTTCGTTGTCCGGATCGGTCTGCGGCGCCAGCTTCAGTACTTCGAAGCGATCGAGGGGGATGTTGTTGAGGTACACGTAGCGACGATCCGGCAACGACCCGGCATAGGCGTCGTGGTCGTAGCTCATCGGGTGCACCGCCTGCAGCTCCACGCCGCCGCCGTTGTCGGCCAGGATCATGCCGTACTTCTGCGCCGCCTCAGCAATGATGCGCTCGTAGCGGGTGAGGCCGAGCGAATCGAGATCGAGGTCGGGGTCGAGCCGCAGCCGCGCCCCCTCCGGGATGGCGTCGGACCGGCGTGAGTGCCCGTCGCTCTCGGTGGCCGGTTCCACCGGGCCGCCTCGCTTCGGGTAGTTGTAACTGAACTCCAGGGCGTGCTCGATGACCCCGGCTATGAGCTCGTCGGGGAAGATCATCCCCGCCGGCACGGCAAAGCCGGAGCCGCGCGCCGAAAGACCCTTGGGGAAGATGCCGTTGCCGTCGGTGCGCAGGCTGTTGCCCCACGAGGCTTGCCATCTAGCGCCCTTCTTCTTGGCGCGCCAGAAGTCGAACTCACACCCGGAGTCCTTGTCGATCACCACCATATGACCGTCGCCGGCCGGGTCGGGAGCTGCGCCATCAGGGATCGGCACGCCCTCGAACCATTTCGCCGGTGCCCACTTGGCGGTCATCTTGACGCGATATCGGGGGGTGGTGCTATCGGCGTAGTAGACCGGCGTCGTCCAGCGCTTGAGAGCAAACAAGAAACCCTGCTTGCGGCCGGCGCGCACCAGGCTGCCGATCATGTGTGCCGATTTCGGATCGACCTCGGCCCCGTCGGGGATCATCTGGTTGAACGGGCTGTCCTCTGAATACAGTCGCTCAACCCGCACGGGTCTGCCGGCACCGAGGACCGCCGTCCCGACTGCCGCCACACCGGCTAGTCCGGCGGCCAGCGGCAAGACCCGTCGACGTATCGGGATGCGGAGCAATCGCGCCCGGGGCGCGCCGGTGCTCATGGAGACGTGGGCTCGAGCAAATGCCCGTCAGGCCGTCGGTTCACTAGCGTGTCCACACCTGCGCGCTGGAGGTATCAGGCATGCCCCAGTCGGAACCGTTCCAGCCGTCGAAGCCATCCATACGAAAGGCCCAGAACCCCGTCGTCATGTCGCTGATGACGATGAGCCCATCCTCATTGCGTACATCTACGCCCCAGGCACCGTTGAACATCGTACCGGTGCCGACGCCGGGGTTCGGGGGTCCCAGATAGGTGTCGTAGTAAGCAACGGTCACCGGATTCGCCGGGTCCATCATGCTGAACACCTGTAGCCCATCGAGATAACCGGAAACAAACACGTACGGGTAGCGCACCTCGTGGTTGTGCACCAGATGCCGCCAGTCGGCGGTCCAGGCGCCGATCGGCGTGCGGATGTTCTGCACCTCGCCGTCGAGCGCCGGTTGCAGATCGAAAATGCGCAGCGGCGCGTACTGATACTCGGTCTCGGCGATCACGTAGCGGCCGTCCGGCGTGGGCGTGAACGTGTGGCCGTACTGCACACCTGAGATGCCGGTCAGCGACACCAGCAACTGCGGCGCCTCGAGGTTGGTGACGTCGTAGATGTAGTAGCCGTCGGTGCCGCCGCCGTAGAAACGATCGGTCTGCGTGTCGTCGTGCCAGCCGACGTAGAAGTCGTGGTAGCCGCGGAAGCCGCGCTCCCCGTCCGAGCCCGTGCCGACGGGGACATTCGCCACCCGGGCGTCGTCCATGGCTCCGTTGAGCACGTGCACCAAGTCGTAGACGCCGGCGCCCGGCCCGCGCAGAGTGGTGAACAGCAGCGGGCGACCGTTGCTGTGCGCGTAGATGAAGATGTTGTGGAAACCGCCAACGAGCTCGGGCTCGTAGATGCGCGCCACCTCGACGATCTTCTCGGGCAGGTCGGTGACATCGAAGATGATCGCGCCGAGATCCGGGTTCGGGCCGCCCTGGGCGAATTGAACCGAGAGGACGACGTAGTAACGGTCCTCCCAGACGAAGTACTTTACGTCCTTACCCCCGGCGCCAGCGTGTAGATCCTGATCCTCGATGCGCCATTCGTGTATGCGCTTCGGCTTGGACGGATCGGTCAGATCGATTACGTCGAGTCCTTTCTCGCCGAACTCGCCGAAGATCTCGCGGGCAACGTACGCGTACGGACGCGACATCTCCTGCTCGATCTCGATATCGGCGATGCTCAGCTCCGGACCGAGCGGCAGATGGGCCACCACCTCGATGTTGTCGCTTCCGGGCTTGTCGGGCGTCCACTGCTGGGCACCGGCCCCGGCCGAGGCCAGGGCGACGAGGAAGGTGACGCTAAGAACGGTTACCACTCGACGAGACATGCTGAACCTCCGCTATGGATAGATGCCGCAGAGACGATACTCTTTCGACGCCGCACAGTTCCAACGCCGCCCTGCCGTTCCGAGATCGCCACCCGATGACCACTGGCCACCCAGTTCCGAACATCTATCTCCCGGAGGTCTGACGATGAGGCTCTTCGCGCGCCACGCCACGCCGCTCCGACTCGTTCTCGCTGTCGCTGTCGTCGCTGCCACCCTGCTGCCGGGGCACGGCGCTGCATCGGCAACGGCGGCCACGTCACAGGATGACGGCCACCTGGCGGATGCCCGCGAGATCCTCGCCCGAGTGCCGCTGATCGACGGCCACAACGACCTCGCCCACACGATCGTTCTCAATCACGACGCCGATCCGTCGCGCGTCGATCTGCGGAATCGTCAACCCATGTTGGCGGCCGACATGCCGCGGCTGCGGGAGGGCATGGTCGGGGGGCAGTTCTGGGCCGCGTTCGCCGAGTCGGCCACGATGTGGACCGACACCGAGCTGCAAACCGCGCTCACGGCGATCGATGTGGTCAGGCAGTTCGTCGATGCCTACGACGACCTGGAGTTTGCCGATAGCGCCGATGACATCGAGCGTATCTTCGCCGCCGGGCGTATCGGATCGATGATCGGCGTCGAGGGCGGCCACATGATCAACAACCAGCTGGCCGCGCTGCGTCTGTTCTACGAGCTCGGAGCGCGTTACATGACGTTGACGCACTTTCGCAGCACCGACTGGGCCGACTCGGCCACCGACATGCCGCTCCACGGCGGCCTGACCGAGTTCGGCGAACAGGTCGTGCGCGAGATGAACCGCCTCGGCATGTTCGTCGACCTGTCGCACGTCAGCGACGACACCATGCGCGACGCGCTACGGGTAAGCGCGGCACCGGTGCTGTACTCGCACTCCAGCGCGCGCGGTGTGAACCCCCACCGCCGCAACGTTCCCGACGACGTGCTGCGGCTGGTGGCCGACAACGGCGGTGTCGTGATGGTGAACTTCATCGCCGGCTACGTGGCGCCAACTCGAGCCGAGTGGGATCGTTCCTACGGCGCCGATCCGATGCGCGAGACGCTGATCAGCATGCTCGCCGGCGTCGAGCCGCTATGGGCGATTCGTAATCATGAGCTGCTAGAGCGCCTGCGCGCCGAATTCGACGATGAGACCGAGATTGCTCGCCGCCAGGAGCTCTGGGCGGAGGCCAACCCGGCGCCGCGCGGCACGCTCTCGGACGTGGCCGACCACATCGATCACATCATCAACGTGGCCGGTATCGACCACGTCGGCATCGGCTCGGATTTCTACGACAGCGGCACGCCGTCGATGGTCGAGGGGCTCGAGGACGTCACTCGTTATCCATACCTGGTTGCAGAGCTGCTGCGTCGCGGCCACAGCGATGAAGACGTCGGCAAGGTCATCGGTCTCAACGTGCTGCGGGCGATGCGCCAGGTCGAGAGCGTCGCCGAGGAGCTGCGACAGGATTGATCGCTGCCGGGAGGTCGGCGCCGCGTCCCGCCTAGCCTGGCGATCCGGTCACCGGTTCCGAGTAACGGGCAGCGTCATCGGGCCGCCCCATCGCCTCGTACAGCGAGACGAGCGAGCGGCGGGCGCGCTGGGCTTCCTGGGAGTCGACGCCGCGCGCCACCTCGGCGATACGCAGACCAGCGAGCATCTCGACCTCGGCCTCGGCATAGGCGCCGCTCTCGTACAAGCACTGACCATACGAGACGCGCCGCACGGCGATGCGCCAATGATCCGGATCGAGAACCTCCGTCTGGATATCAGCCGCCTCCTGGAAGTACTGCCGCGCCGCCGCCGCATCCTCGAGATAGCACACCAGCCTCGCCAGCCGCATGAGACCGACGGCAACCATGGCGTTGCGCTCACCGTAGTTGTCGCGAAACAGGTCGACCGCGACGCGCGAGTGGCGTTCCGCTTCCGCATAGCGTTTGACCTGGCTGAGCGCCACCGCCAGGTTGTGCCGCAGGATACCGGCGCGCCCATCGCCGGTGGCACCGTGCTCCTCGCGTAGTCGAAGCGCTTCCTCATAGGAGGCGATTGCTTCCCCGTAGCGCGATTGAGCTCGCAGGTTGGCGCCGAGGTTCGAGTACGTGGTGGCAATCTGCAGCGGCGGCGCCCCTGAATCCGTGCGCTGGGCGATGACCTGACGATAAAGCGCCTCGGCCTCGCTCGATCGACCGCCGGTGTTGAGTGCCACTGCCAGCGACTCGGTCGCCATCACCGTCTCCGGATGGATCGGCCCGTAAACCTCGCGGCGGATCTCGACGGACTCTTGCACGGCGACGATCGCGCCGTCGAAATCGCCCTTGGTGCGCAACGCAGTGCCGAGGTTCATGAGGCGCGTCGACAGGGGCACACGCGACGCCGGCAGGTCGGCGCGCGCCAGGCGCACAGCGTCGCGCAGAAGAGGTTCCGCCTCGTCGGTGTCTCCCAACCGCGACAGCGCCACCCCGAGATCGTTCTCGGCTTCGCCGATGAGCCCGGCGTCGGCCGGCAGCTCGGCAGTGCGAATCTCCAGCGCCTGGCGCAGCGGCGCCAGCGCCTCGCGATACGCACCGGCATGAATGTGCACGCCACCGAGGCTGTTGAGCGCCTCGGCACGGTCGAGCGGCGATGCACCAGCCTCGACGCGTAGCTGCACCGCCCGCTGCGCCGCCTCGAGCGCTGCCTCGTTGTCGCCGGCAAGACGCAGCACAGTGGCAAGGCCCAGCAGCGTCGGCGTGATGGCAACATTGTCACCGCCCTGATCGGCGACGCGGATCTCCAGACTTTCTCGATACAGCTGCTCGGCACGAGGATATTGACCGAGACTGCGAAAGACGCTGGCAACGCGATCCAGCAGGGCGGCACGCAACACCGGCTCGCCGGCCAGTTGCACCCGCATGCGTACCAGCCCGTGGTCGAGCATCTCCATCGTGGAACCGACCTCCCCCGTCCCGGTCGCCGGATCGACGCCCTCGAACAGATCCGCCAGCAGGCCAGTCACCCGGCGAGTGCGCTCGAGCTCACGCGTGGTCTCTTCCTGCGCCCTGCGGGCAACTTCGTAGGCTGCTTGCACACTGCGCGACTGATAGATGGTTGCCACGGTGAAGCCGACAACAACGGCGGCGACGGCGGATATGGCCGCGACCGCCAGGGCGTTGCGGCGCACGAACTTGCGGGCGCGATACGCGACCGACGGCGGTCCAGCCGCCACCGGTCGGTGCTCGAGGTGCGCTTGCAGGTCGTCGCCGACGTCCGACGCAGCGGCGTAGCGCTCTTCGGGATTACGGGCCATCGCCTTGCTGATGATCCAGTCGATGTCCCCCTGGATTTGCGAGCATAGGCCCCCGGGCGTGGTGGATCGGCTGCCCGCAACTCGCTCCAGCTCGACATCGGAGTGAGCTTCGATCACGGCGCTCGCCAGCGGCCCCTCGCCGGGCGTCCACTCGCCGCTGGCGCAATCACCGACAGACCCCGGCAGCCTACCGGTGAGCAACTCGAACAGCATGACCCCGAGCGCGTAGATGTCGGCGCGCGTATCCACGTCACGGTCGGCCGAGCGCTGTTCAGGGCTCATGTACTCCGGCGTACCGACGACGCGACCGATGTCCGTCGCCCCGTCCCCTACGGCGGTGACGTCGAGCGCCTTGGCAACACCGAAATCGATCACCTTGGGCATTGGGCCCTGCTCACCTTCGACGACGAGGACGTTGGAGGGCTTGATGTCGCGATGAACGATGCCCTTCTGGTGCGCGTGCTGCAGCGCGTTGCACACCGCCCGGAGGAGCTCGACACGGGCTCGAATTGAAAGGTCGAGACCGTCGCAATAGGCGTCGATTGCCGTACCGGTGACCAGATCCATGACGAAGTAGGGGCTACCGTCGTCGGCCGTTCCGGCATCCAGAACGCGGGCGATGTTGGGGTGTTGCATACGGCCCAGAGCATCCTGCTCGGTGCGGAACCGGCGCATGACCTCCTTGGAGTTCATCCCGGCTCGTACGAGCTTCAGCGCTACGCGGCGACGGATCGGCTCCTGCTGGGAGGCGGCGAACACGACACCCATACCGCCTTCTCCGATGATCTCTTCGAGCCGGTACGGTCCGACGTGTCGTCCGAGCCAGTAGCGGCGAAACTCGTCCGCGTCGGCATCGTAGAGGGGCCGGTCTAGCACGCCCTCTGGCTGCTCATGCGCCGCCAACAGAAGGCGCAGCTCTCCGACCAGCGGCGCGTCGTCGCCGCCGAGCCGGGCCACTAGCTCGTGGCGCTGCTCAGGCGGCACATCGAGGACGCGGTCGAAGACCTCGATCAGCCGCGCCCAGTTCTGCGACTCCATGCCCTCGTCTCCGTCCGGCAGCTACTCAGCCTCGTACGTGGCGCTCAGCGAAAGCGTCTCGCTACCTCGGATCGGGTTTCCCTGAGCCTCTATCACCGTGATAGTCGCCGACTGCCCCGCCTCGAGGTCGATGGGCTGCTTCACGACTACCCTGGTGCGCTTCAACTGACCGTTGCCTTTGACCCGGACGTTCGCCGAGACCACCGTGTCGCCGTCGATGGCGAAGTCGAACCGCAGCCTTCCTGGGGCCGACCCGTACCGGCCACCGGCCGGCGTCAGCGTGCCCTCGAAGACTACCGCGCCCGGCGGGATTGTAAGTGGCCCCGAGTCGGTGAATGTCAGAACCTCGAAGGTCGCTCCCGGTGCCGGGAACGGCACGATCAGCACATCGTATTGGAACGCGAGCGTGGTCCAATCGCAGCCGGCGCCCAGCACCAGCATCAGCAACGCCACTGTGCGAGCCAGGCGCCTTCTCGAACAACGCGGGCAGCTCTGCGCCGATATCGTTCGGTCGGCTCGCATCATCGCGAGCCCAGCTCGGTACGCAGGCCCTCTGGCTGGCGGGCCGAGGTTGCCCCCGCCGTTGGACGGTCTCTCCGAAAACGATCAAAAACGTGCGCCTCCTGCCCAGCTTGTGGTCGAGACGAATCAGACTGCTGACCAGACATGCGCATTCCGGCCCACAATCACGCCATGACGGTGTGACGCGTCCGTACCTGATCCGCGTAGCGGCGACCGTGAACCGGATCGGAGCGCGTGCTCAGCCGGTCGCGGGCCTCTCGGGCGTGGCCAATCGACTGTGCAGCCAGGCTCGACCACCCGACCAGATGCGATCGACGGTACGCGGTGAAATATCGAGCGTGCGACTGATCTCGTCGACGGTGAAGCCGGCGAAGTACCGCAGCTTGATCACCAGCGCCATGCGCTCGTCCTGAGACTCGAGCTCGCCGAGCGCAGCATCGAGGCTCAGGAGCTCCGCGGCACGGGGCTCCGATAATCCGGCGGCTTCGCCGAGCTCGACACGTCGCAGATCGCCGCCGTGCTTGTGGGCCGCCTGCCGCCGCGCACGGTGCACGAAGTAGCGGCGCATCGCCTCGGCTGCGGCCCCGAAGAAATGGCGCCGATTCTCCCACGAGCCCCCATTGGGCCCCAGCAGTTGCAGAAACACCTCGTGTACCAGAGCCGTTGCCTGGATGGTCTGCCCGGGCCGCTCGCGCGCCATGCGCGCGCGAGCCATGGCACGCAGCTCGTCGTAGACGATGTCGAGTAGCTCGTCAGTGGCCCCTTCCCTGCCACCCTCGATCTCGTCCAGGAGGCGGGTGATCGGCGCCCTTGGCGGGTCACTCATGGGAGTACAAGTCGACTTTGGATGCCGCGCATGAACCAGTCCTACTACGTCGGTGGCCAAGGAAGGAAGGGAAATAGGAGGATGGACCGCGGAGAGGTGCACGCCTCCGCGCTGCCTGCGGGCTGGCGGTGGGCGACTAACGTAGAGTGCGTTGAACAGCCTCCCGGAGCGAAGCGGGGACATTGAACCAGCGCAATCTGAGAACTCGACAGCGAACGGTCACCAAAGAACCGTTCGCGCTCGCGGAGACGTTGCAAGGGCGCGAGCTCGCCACCGTCCGACGGCGGGGTGCCGCAATGGCGGTAGACGTCGTCATATGGGCACTGGTCTCGATGCCGCTGGTGGCGGCAATTCTCTACACCGCCATGTACCTGCAGACGCCGACGCTGGCGCGCGTCATGCGTGACATCGCCGTCGGCCGAGGGGCAGGCGATAGCAGCACGGGGGTGGCCGAGATCCTGGCGCTGGTCGAGCGACGGCGGCCCGGCGCACTGCCCAATCATCTTGCCGAGCCAGCCGCCGCCGGTGACCTGGAGAAGCTCGCAGAGCTACTGAAAGACGAGGCTTTTGGCGTCTCGGCAACGTTCGACGCCGAGCCGTCGCACTTCGACACGCGCCAGAACGTACTGCATGTGAATCGCGATGTGATCTTCGGACGGCTCAGTCCGATGGTCAGCTTCGCGGCCATCGGTATCGTGCTGTCGAGCCTGGTCACCTGGCTGAGCAGCGGCCGCTCGCCGGGAAAGTGGCTCTTCGCTATCCGCACGGTCAAGCTCGACGGAACTCCGCTGACCTTCGCCGACGCTTTCAGCCGCGCCGGCGGCTACACAGCAAGTCTGTCGACCCTCGGCATGGGGTTCGTCAGCGCTCTGCGCGATCCGAACCGCCAGGCCCTGCACGACCGAGTGGCACGAACGGTGGTCATCCGCGATCACGGCCGCGCTGGGCTCGTCGTCAGGCTGTGGCAACGACTGCGCCCCGGAACCCCCGACCAAGACCCCTGATCACGCCAGTGGCCCGTTACAGGCCACCAGTGGCCTGTAACAGATGAACGTTGCCTATCGCAGATGGGATTTGCGGGTGAGATCAAGGCACGCCGAGGACGGCGATGCAGTGAGCATCGTCGACGAGGTGCAACGCCGATATCGCCCGCAACTGCCCATCTGTCCATAGGATGGCGGCGAAATGGACCCGTCTGCGGCGTTGCTCCTCCTCGAAGATGGGCCAACATCGTCTCGTCGTAGCGCCTGGCATCCGAGCCCATTTCGCCACCACGATAGGCAACGTTCATCTGTTACAGGCCACTAGTACGGAGCCAACTGCTCCGCCGTGGGCTCGGCTCAGCAGTACCACGGCTCGGTGAGGTAGGGGATCGTGGCGCGCGCCGGCAGGTCCGGGAGATCGGCACGAGGCGGAACGCCTTGCGCCGCGCGTGTCGCGTCCCATACCTGCTCGAATATCTGGCCGCGGCCGTGACCCGCTCTGGCTGCATCGGCAACGAGCTGCTCGACTCGACGCTGCAACGCATCGACGCGAGGGTCGTCATGCGCCCATGGATGGCCGAGGACAGCCTCGTCGTAGCGACCGACCTGGGCCGTCACCTCTGGTAGCTCGAGCAATCTCGAGCCACCCGGGATCAACAAGCGAATCGCCAGCTGGATCGGTGTCACCTGGCCGACGAGGCCGAGCTCCACGAGCACGGCAAGCAGGTCGGCGTAGCCGCTCAGCGTTGTCCATGGAGTGAACGCAACGAACGTCGGCTGCAAATGCAGGCCCGAGGCCCGACAGAGCTCCACCGCCCGGACGAAGTCGGCTCGAGTATGGCCCTTCTCGAGGAGCTTCAAGGTGTCGTCGTCGATCGACTCGACAGCGCTGGTCACCAGCACGCAGCCAGTGTCGCGCAGCAGCGGCAGGTAGTCCCGGTGTTGGAGGAGGTGCTCGATCTTGATCGTCACGTCGTAGGACACCTCAGGGAAACGGTCGTGAAGGCCCTCTACGATGCGCACCGCGTGACGCGGCCCGTTGAAGAAATCGGGGTCCCCGAAAGTGATGTGCTGGGCGCCGGCTTCGACCTGTTGCACCACGTCGGCCAGCACCACTTCACGCGGTACAACGCGAAACTTGCCGTCGTAGATGGGCACCACGGGACAGTGGCGGCAAAGATGCTTGCAGCCGCGCGACGCCTCGGTCGCCCCGACGATGCGCTCGCTACCATCGGGCATGCAAAGACGAGCGTACTGCCCCAGATCGGGAAGACCGTTGCGGTCGGGAACCCGGAAATCAAGCCGCTCGTGGGAGATGCGGACAGCACCGTTGCTCACCGGCGCGGGATGCTGGCGCACGAACTCGACGATCTCGCGCTCGAACTCCCCGCCGGCGAGAAGGCACACTCCCAGAGGTCGGAGCTCGCTCTCACAGACCGGCGCGTAGAGGCCCCAGGCGAAAAGCCCCGCGTCGGGGTTCCAATCGCGCAGCCGCGGCAACAGCCTCAGCGCGATGCGCGTGGCGGTGTACATCGGCAGGTACAACCCGATGGTGTCGGCGCGCCGTACCGCATCCTCGTCGAGGTCCTCGATCGACAGATCCAGACACTCCACATCGGCGCCCGTCTCGCGCACCCACGCCGCCGGCGACGCCAGCCCGAACGGCTGACGCCCGAGTTCGTAGGTCGAGATCAACAGGACTCGCACTGGGCTCCCCGGCTATCGGTGTGTCGGGCAGTGTGTCACCGGTATCGGCACCACGTCGCCGGAACGACAGGCGTGCGGCACGGCGCGGAGGGTATGCTGCCACCAAGCGTTCAACACCGTCTGGAGGAGCTTACCCCGGTGTCGATTCGACCAGTGAAGCGTCTCGTCAATGCCGCGCCGCATGTCGAGGGTGCCGGAGTGCACCTGCGACGGGCCTTCGGGTTCGGCAACACCGACGATTTCGACCCGTTCCTGCTGCTGGACGATTTCCGCAACGACGTACCCGAGGAGTATCTGGCGGGCTTCCCGTGGCACCCGCACCGCGGCATCGAGACCATCACCTACGTGCTGGCGGGCACCGTCGAGCACGGCGACAGTCTCGGCAACGAGGGTGCGATCACGCCGGGAGACGTGCAGTGGATGACAGCCGGCAGCGGCATCATCCACCAGGAGATGCCACACGGCGACGCCAATGGGCGCATGCACGGGTTCCAGCTGTGGGCCAACCTGCCGCGGGCCTCCAAGATGACGCCGCCTCGGTATCAGGACATCAAGTCGGCGGACATTCCCGAGGTAACCGACGACGACGGCACCCGAGTGCGGGTGATCTGCGGCAACGTCTGGGGGGCGACCGGTCCGGTGGACGGCATCGACGCGGATCCGCACTACATCGACGTATCGATTCCGCCGAACACCAGGAAACGGATTCCGGTCGAGACGGCGCGCCAGGCGTTCGCCTATGTATTTGCCGGTGCCGGCGAGTTTGCTGACGCCTCCGATCCGCTAGCGGCACCGACGGAATGGGTCGATCCGAGCGCCAGCGACGTCATCCTCGAAGGCGAGCCGACGCGCGGTCGGCCAACCCAGGCGGACAATCGCTCCCTCATACTGTTCGACCGTGGCGACGAGATCGTGGTCGAGTCGGGCGAGACCGGTCTGCGCTTCCTGCTCGTGTCCGGCAGGCCGCTGCAGGAACCGGTGGCCTGGCACGGCCCAATCGTCATGAATACCCGCGCCGAGCTCGCACAGGCGTATCGCGATCTTCAGGACGGTACGTTCCTGAAGTCGACGCCCTAGCCGGGCGCAAAGTGCGGGTCGGTCGCGGAGGCGTCGCTGAGACCGTCAACTTCGACCAAATCAAGCGCGACTACCACGTCATGCATGGATCGATCAATCCGAGCGATATCGAGCCCGCCGGCCCGCTGATCGACGTCGGCGAGCCTCACGGTCGTGAGGCCTGACCACTACCCTCTACCGGAGACGAACATGACCAAGTCGAACCTCACTACTGCGCTGGCCGGAGCCCTGCTGGCACTGTTTTGCGTGGCGCTGCTGCCGACGAGCGGGGCTGCGGATTGGATCAAGCGACCGACCGCGATTCGTAACTTGCAGACGACGTCGATGGACCCGGGCGAAGATGAGCACGCGTTCCCGATCGATCCTGACGGGCAGTTCGACAACCTGGTCCCGTACCTGGTGCCATCCAACGGTGTTTTGGTCGTCACGACGCTGACGGTGATCCCCCAACTGCCCGACAGCGGCAACAATTTGATCACCGTGTTTCAGCGAGACGCCGATGAGAATCTCTTCTCGCGTGGGTTTTTCTGGGTCCCCAATGATCGGACGACGCAGCTTCAGTTTGCCGCCGGGATCGTCGTCGCGGGAGATTTCGAGATCATCATCGCCAACAACGGTCGTAGCGACGGCGAGGTTCTGGTGCACCTCGATGGCTATCTGGATCGCTAGACTGTTGACTTCTTCCGCGATCCTCGCTCAACCCGAATGACGAAACAAGAGGAATCAATGCACTCGACGCGGCCATCCTTAGCCTGGCGACGCGGGCAGCTTATCGCGCTGGCGCTGTTGCTGATCGCCCCGGTACCGGTCCCGGCCTCGCAATCGGTGCACGGCGCGCAGCGAGCGACCAAGGCGCTCCCGAAGGTCACGCAGTACGCGGCAACCGTGATCGGCAACGAATGGTGCACTGACCACACCCTCTACAATGCGGGAAGCACATCCCGGGGCACCTTCGAGGTGCACGGCTCCCCGTCTTCGGAAGAGGACTTCACGCTACGCCGCCATCGCATCTGGAAGAAGCAGATCTGCGGCGGTGAGCTCCCCGACATGATCGGCACCGCCGCAATCAAAGCCAACGGCGGCATTCTCACCTGAGAACGCGCGTATTTCGGCAGCTTGCCGACGGAACCTCTCCGGCGGGGACCGTCATCGAGCCCCTCGTGGCAATCGAGAGCCCCGATACGCCAGTGCTGATCCTGCCGCCGCGCGCCAAGGACACCTCGGCGTTCATCGCGGGATCCAACGTCGGCGACGTGGCTGGGGGGTTCCAGGGTTTCGCCAACAACGGCAACAACGGCTCGTTGGGCAACCCGTTGAACGTCAACCTCGACGCCCACACCTTCCCGACGACGGACTTTTCCAACAGCAGCGCGAACCAGCCGTGGACGATATTCACCGTCCCGTTCGGCGGGCCCCTCGTGTTCTACTCCATCACTTACCCGCCCAACGGCGACGTGATCATCGTGCCGGTCACATCGACTGGTGCGCGCACGAGCTACTATCCGGTCCCACCTCCCGATTTGACCGACTACTCCCTGCGCATCTACGCGTTGGGTCGCGCGGCACAGACGGTCACCGCGGAGCTGAACGGCTTCCCGACTGGCGACGTATTCACCGGCGACGTACTTCCCGGTCAAATCGAGAGATTTGACGGCCTGAACGGCGCCAACTCCTTCTTCGGCGTCAGCGACAGGCCCATAGTGGGGGATTTCGACCAAGACGGCATTGACGACCTCGGCGTATGGTTCCCGACGACGCCGTGGCGACGCCCGGCCAGGACTCCGAGTGGCGTTTTCTGACACCGAGCTTCCCGCTCACAACGTCCAAGCGCAACGTCGCCATCGGTGCCGTTCTCTCCGAAGACACGCAGGTCACGCATTCGATCCAGAATCTCGGCGACCAGCCGGCCACAGGGACGCGCATATTCCGCGACGCCAACGGCAAGAAGCTGCTGTCAAAGAAGTTCACGGTGGCGCCGTGGTCCGCTGACACGATCGATTTCCCTGAGAGCGCGCGCGACCTGGACGTCAGCGTGCTGACCAAGATGCGCCGCAAGCTCGAGTTCAGGACCCACATCATCGAGCGGCTCGTCAAGGGCTCGCGTGGCTCGCGTGGCGACGTCGAGGTCAACGTGATCAACGGGAACAACTTGAAGTAGCAAGGCGCCTGCACACTCCGCCGAACCGAGTCGTCGAGGCGAGATGGGGGCCGGGTAGTCGATGGTCGCATTGTGGCGGACGCTAGCGCGGCCCGTCCAGGCTGCGGCGCGGCCAGACCGCGAGCCGCCTAGCGCGGCAACCGGAAGACGTTGTCCGGCAGCTCGTAGCCGACGTTGGAGTTGCGGCGGATCACATCAGCGAGCGTCGTGCGCCTCATCTCTCGCAGCTGGCGGCCGTGGTAGATCTTCTCGTAGTAGAAACGGTCGCCGTCGCGTAGCCGGATGAACTGGTCGGCGACGATGGTGTGAAAGGTCGGTCCCATGAGCGACTCGTCGAGATGATCCTCGGCGAGGCCGCCGACCCACAGATCGATATCGTCGATATCCCCGTACAGGGTTTCGAGACGCTCGGCGAGATCCTCGTCAGAGGTGATCTCCCAGAACTCTCGGTACGGTCGCAGACCGAACAGCGCCCGGGTGCGGTTGAACGATTCGAGACCGTGATCGCGGCCGCGTTGAATGTTCAACGACGCGAGGTCGAAGCCACCGGCGCCGGGTGGTCCGAAGAGGAAATTGCGCAGCTCGTCGACCACCATCGTGTCGACCGCGCGCGCCTGCTGCGCCGCCAGGCCACGGAGCACGGAGCCGATCCCGTTGGCAGTGATCTCGTGCGGCGCGAAGAACGCACCCGTGAGCGTCAAGTGTCCTGCGGCAATCGGTGCCCCTGACGCATCCAAGCGTAGCAACACGGGCGATACCATGCTGTGGCCGAACCGATACGCAGCGGTAGAGAATTCCTGTGCAACGTCGGCCCGCACCTGCGCCCTCCAACCGCTGTACTCTGGCATGCTGTGGCGGCCCAGCAACACGGGCAGGAACTCGTTGTAAGTGATCGACTGCAACAGCCCACCGACCCACGCCCGGGCGCGCTGATAGATCTCCTCGCCATCGAGCCGTGGCTTGCGCCGGCGGATGCCGCGCGCCACCCGGTTATGCTCCCTGACCCAGAGCGTATGCAGGGCCGTCAGCCCCACCTGCTCGTTAGCGCGTACGTCACCGGCGAGGAACAACGCCGAGCTCGGCCCGCCGGCGTTGTCCAGCCCCGCAGTGTTGAACGGCAGCAGGTCGACGGAGCTGGTCTTCAACAGTCCGTCGCCACCGTGGCGGCGCAGCGCATCGGCACGAACCGCATCCGAACCGTAGACGTTCGAGGCGTCGATCCACGACGTGATCATATTCAACTGCCGGCGCGGGTTGGTACGCACGTGGCCGGTTTGCGTGTCGTAGACAGAGCGCGTCAGACCGATCACCTGCGTACCGCTTCCGCCCGGGTCGAAATGTGGATCACCGGGCGGCACCGGGATAGGGAAGCTCTCCGCTGGCTCGGCTCCCGGCGTCAGGTCGAGATCGTGGTCGAGGAACTGACCCCATACCCACAAGTAGTCCGTCGCTCGCGCGTGGTTCAGCACGACGTCGGTCTCTGCCGCAACCTCGTTGGAGATCTCACGCGCGCTCGGGCGATGCGGGCCCGCAGGTGACGACATCAGGTCGGCGTAGGCATGGCCCGCGAGGCGCGTTAGATGCGTCCCCGCGGCGCCGCGGTCGGGGCTCAGATAGCTATTGCCGCTGCCGTCGATAGCGCGGTACTCCTCCATACCACCGGCGGCGTCCGCCAGGGTGCCGACGAGGCACATTGCCACCAAGCACGGCGCCACCAATCGCCTGATCGTCTGTGCCCGGGCCACCAGCTATCGGCTCCCGGCGGCGCTGAGCAACGCCGTCACATCGTCGTCACCGGTGTGCCAGCCACCGGGTTGATTGAAGCTCGTATCGACCTCCTCATCGGGCCCGGCCGAGTAACACACCACCGCGCTGGAGAACCCATCCGCGTCGTAACCCTGCGGCAGATGCAGAGCGAAGACGTTCGCCATGTAGCGGTTGCCCCAAGGATCGGGTTCCACGGCATCGGCGATGTACGGACCGCGCCAGGCGAACATGCTGTTGAAGCCTTGTCCATCGTCGGTATCGAAAACCAGACCGCCCTCGATTCCGGTGCTGGTGCCTCCCGAGACCATATCGGCCGGGGTGCGATATCCGTTCGACGAGTACCCGAGCGGGGTGTTGTGGATCAGATGATTGGCGAGGGTGTCAACGCGGAACTGGACCTGCTGACCGGAGATATCGAGGTCAGCGTGGAGGTTGTCGCGATACTCGGTCGCCCAGTCGTCGCCGGCGACGGTTCCCGAGTGATTCACCGTCGGCGTGTCGCCGTCGCCGATCAGCAACCCAACGACGTAATCGCGATAGGGCGTGTCCGCCTCGTATCCGCCGGCTTCCCGGCCACCCCATTCGTAGAAGGCAGCCTCACCGGTATCGACGACATAGCGCGACAGAACCGAGCACAACGCCCCCACGTCTTCCTGAACGCGGGCGAATCGAGCGAGTCGATTGAAGCTGCCGATGTTCGGCAGCATGATCGCCGACAGGATCGCCAACACGAACAGGATGATTGTCACTTCGACGAGGGTGAAGCCGGCTTCCCTGGCATTTCGGTCGTCCATGCGGCTCGCTCCGAGATCGGGAGCCACGGCGCCGGGGAGACCACCGAAGCGTTCAAGTGAAAGCTAACTTACGGCGCCAGGCGTACCAAAACCGGCCAGGCCGCGGTTGTCCGCTCCTGACCACCCGATGTGGCAACGGTGGTTGACACCGTCCGACCTAGGCCACTTTTTGGGCGACCGGAGGACTCGGGCCCCGGACAAGCGAGGTAACTGTCAGTCTCGACAACCGCGCCGCCAGGCGTGAGAGACTGCCACCAATGAACAGCGATGAATCGCCGCGGCGTGGACCGGCCGCAGGCGCCACCGTTTCCTCCGACCCCGGCTCGACCGATCCATCCGAGGCGACCGAGGCGCTCGACCGCCGCGGGTTCGTCCGCGCAGTTGCCGCCACTGCCGCAGCCGCCGGCGCCGGCGCCTCGGCGGTCGCGTGTAGCTCCCCGCAAGATGCTCCAGCAGTGCACACGCGCGAGCGTGTGCGCTGGCGACTGACATCGAGCTTCCCGCGAGGGCTCGATCTGCTTTACGGCATCAACGACCGTCTGGCGGACCGTCTCGACCAGCTATCGGGCGGGTTGTTTCAGCTGCGTTCCTATCCCGCCGGCGAGCTGGTGCCGGGGCTGCAGGTGCTCGACGCCGTACAGCAAAGCACCGTCGAGGTGGGGCATACGGCGAGCTACTACTACACCGGCAAGAATCCGGCGTTCGCCTTCGAGATCGGCATGCCGTTCGGGCTCGTGGCCTCGCAGCAGCTGGCGTGGCTGTATCGGGGCGGCGGGCTCGAGCTCATGCGCGAGGTTCTGGCCGACTTCAACGCCACGACCTTCCCGGCTGGATCGACCGGCTCACAGATGGGCGGTTGGTTCAAGAACGAGGTCAACAGCCTGGACGATCTCCAGGGTTTGAAGATGCGTATTCCCGGCATAGGTGGCGAGGTGATGAGCCGCCTGGGAGTCACGGTTCAGGTGATCGCCGGCGGCGACGTCTATCCGGCGCTGGAGCGCGGCGCCATCGACGCCACCGAGTGGGCCGGCCCCTACGACGATGAGCAGCTGGGCTTCCACGAGATCGTCAAGAACTACTACTACCCGTGCTGGTGGGAACCAGGTCCGACCCTGTCGTTCTACGTCAATCGCGATCGGTGGAGGGAGCTGTCTTCCGAGTATCAGGCGATGTTCGAGAGCGCCACCACCGAGGTGGCGGCGCGCATGACGGGGAGCTACGAGGCCCTGACGCCGCCGGCGCTGCAACGACTGCTCGCGGCAGGGGTGCAGCTGCGGCCGTTCTCCGATGACGTCCTCAACGCCGCCTACGATCGGTCGTTCGAGCTGTTCGAGGAGAATGCCGCGGCCGATGCCGGTTATCGCAAGATCTACGACTCGTGGCGTGCCGTGCGCAAGGGAGCATTCCATTGGTACGGCAGCTCGGCGCGCGCCTACGCCGACTTCATACTCTCGCGGACACCTGGAATCGCCTAGCAGGACGCAGCTCACACCTGATCTGCGACGTCCTCTTACGCTACGGCAACGAGGCTTCCGGTCGCTGAAGCCTATCGGCGACTCGACGCCGGCCGACAGTAGCGGCGCCACCCAGTCGAACGCCGGTTTCGTTCTGATGCATCGCTATCATCGTGCCCGCGGTAGCGGGCCGGAGCATCACGCGGCCGCTCTGGACGCCTCGTGGTCATATATCACGATACGATATATCTCGATCCCTGAGACTTCCGACTACGGCTTGCCTTAGGTGAACACATGAAACTGACGGTCGCGTTCTTCCACATTCTGCTGGCGCTCGTCGACTCTGACCTGCACGGGCTCGGGATCGTCGACAAGGTCGAGCGCCGTACCGACGGCGAGGTGAAGCTCGGCCCCGGGATCCTCTATGGGTCGATCAAGAAGCTGGTCGGCGTGGGCCTGATTGAGGAATCAGCCTGGCGGCCGGCCCCGGAGCTCGACGACCCGCGGCGACGCTACTACCGGATCACATCGCCCGGGCGACGGGCCGTGCATGCCGAGGCCCAACGGTGGGCGCAGGTTGTGCAAGTGGCGCGCGACAAGAATGTGCTCGACAAGCGAGGCGTCCGATGAGCGCTCCCAACGGTCCGGGAAGGGCGCCGCGAGGGGATGGCGCGACCGGTGCTGGATGGATCCTGCGTGTGACCAACCGGACCTTTCTCCTCGCGCTACGCCTCTACCCAGGGGGGCTCCGCGAGCGCTACGGCGCGGAGATGTTGCAGGTCCTGGAGCATCGCTGGGACAGGGGGCGTCGCGCCTATCCACGATCGTACCTGCCGCGAGTGTGGTGGCATCTGATCGGTGACCTAGCGGCGAGTATCCGGTCCGATCGCCGCGAAGCTGGCCGCGAAAGGCGCATATCGCTGCGTGAGCTGAGCGGCTCGGTGATCCAGGACATGCGTTACGCCACCCGGGGGTTCATCAAGGCACCGGGGTTCGTTCTGGTGGCGGTGCTGACGGTGGCGCTCGGAGTCGGCGCGAACGTGGCGATCTTCAGCGTCGTCAATGCGGTGGTGCTGAGACCGCTTCCGTTTCCGGACTCCGCCCGGATCGCACGCCTGTGGCCATCGCACTTCTTCTCAGCCCGCGAGGTTGTGGCGCTGCAGGAAGAAGCTGTTTCCTACGAGGCTATCGCCGCCGTGGCGCGGGGAACGTTCTCGGCGACGGGCGACGGTGTCCCCGAGCAGTTCAGCGGCAGCATCGTCGGCGCGAGTCATTTTGACGTCCTCGGGATCCGGCCGTCGCTGGGGCGCGCCTTCGTCCGCGGCGACTCGGAACCCGGTAGCAGTCATCTCGCCATCCTGAGCCACGGCTACTGGACGCGCCGGTTCGGCCCTCGACCCCGACGTGCTCGGTCGATCGATCGCGGTCGAGGGCCAGGGCTCGTTGTCGCGGACGGTCGTCGGTGTGATGCCCCCCGGATACGAGCCGTTCCCGTGGCAGACGGACATCCTCGTCCCGATGGTCATCGAGCCAGGCACGCACGACTTCGATGACATGCACCGCTTCTGGCTCCTCGGGCGCCTACGACCCGAAGTCGAGGTAGCCACCGCACAAGCAGAGCTTCAGAGCATCACGGCGCGGCTATCGGCGAGCGAGAACCCAGTTTTCAGTCGGGACGCCTCGGAAACTGCCCGGGTCGTCACCTACCACGAGTCCCGAGTCGGCGAAGTGCGCGGCACCCTTTGGATCCTACTCGCCGCCGTGGGGGCGGTACTGCTGGTCGCCTGCACCAACGTCGCCAATCTGCTGCTGGCCCGTTCGGGCGTGCGTGAACAGGAGATCTCGGTACGCGTTGCCATCGGCGCCAGCAGGTGGCGCGTTGTCCGTCAGCTGCTGACCGAAAACGTACTGCTGGGTTTGGCCGGCGGAGTCGTGGGCGTTGCGGTTGCCACCGCCGCAACATCGGTGTTGATCGGGCTACTGCCGGCGAACACACCGCGAACCGCCGAGATCGGTATCGACGCCGCTGTGCTGTGGTTCGCCGTCGGGACCTCACTCGCCGCTGGCCTGGTATTCGGACTCGTCCCGGCACTTCGAGCCACCCGCAGAGACCGAGCAACGCGGCCTGATGGCGGCCGTGGAATCACCGCAGGGCAGCGGAGATTTCGACTCAACAACGGACTCGTTGCCGCCGAGGTGGGAATTTCCGTCGTGCTGGTGGTTGCCGCGGGGCTGCTGGTCAAGAGCCTCTGGTTGTTGCAGCAGGTCGACCCTGGATTCAATGTCGACAGCATCACGACCGTACGCATCGCGCCGCCACCGGGCACCTACCCCGGTGACGAGGAGCGTCGCCTCTATTACCGACAGGTCGAGGAACGGGTCGCGGCGCTCCCCGGCATCGACTCAGTGGGGCTGGTCAACGCGCTGCCGCTCACCCGAGGCGTGATGGGGGTGGCCATATCGCCCGATGGTCGGCCGGTCCCAGCCGGCGCTCAGCCGGAGTACGTCAGCTACCGTGCCGCAAGCGCCGGCTACGTCTCTACTTTCCAGATTCCGTTGCTGGCAGGACGGGGTCTCGGTGCCGAGGATCGCAGCGGTTCGGCGCCCGTAGGGATGGTCAACAGGGCGCTGGCCGGTCGCCTCTGGCCTGACGAGAGCGCTGTAGGAAAGGTGGTCCACTGGCCGACCGGGGACCCCTGGTTCACCGTCGTCGGGATCGTTGAAGACTTCCACCAGACGGCGCTGTCGGCAGCCGTACGGCCCGAGGCCTACGTCCCCTATGACCAGGAGTCGTGGCTCGGAACGATGCACCTGGCGGTACGATCCGGCGGCGATGTCGACATCGCCACCCTGCAGGAGGCGATCTGGTCCGTCGACCGCAACGTGGTGGTGTCGAGCAGCTCGACGATGGAGCAAGTGCTCTACCGGTCAATGGCCAGCCCCCGATCGACCACCTTGCTGTTCGCGGCTTTCGCAGTGCTGGCGCTGACGCTCGGAGCCATCGGGGTCTTCGGCGTGATGACCTACATCGTCAGCCAGCGCACTCAGGAGATTGGTGTCCGCCTCGCTCTCGGCGCCACGCGAGGAGACGTGATCCGCACCACCGTACGCGCCGGCATGGCACCAGCGGTGGCGGGGTTGCTGGTGGGGAGCCTCGCCTCCGCGACCAGCGGCAGCCTGTTGTCGAACCTCCTGTTCCAGGTAGCACCTACAGACCCGGGCGTGCTCGCAGCAGTAGTCGGACTGTTCCTGGTGGTGATCGCGCTGGCCAACCTCGTGCCAGCGCTGCGAGCCTCCAAGGTCGATCCGGTGGTTTCGCTGCGTCAGCAATAGCGGGCAATCCCGGTCGGACGACCATGAGCAGACTAGAGCTTCGCGCGTACCTGTTCTCTCTGCTCCTTTGCTTTCGATAGATCGAGTCCAGCGCTGCGGACGACTCGTCGAATATCTCCCCTCAGTGATTTTATGAGCTCATTGACGATACCGGTTCCAAGAAGGCGCTCGGCCGCCTGGCGGGGTGCCTTTTCTAGACTTCGCTGCTCCTCTTTCTCTAGGTACGCAAGAAACGCCTCCACGCGTCCGAACCTCTCATACAGATCAGAGCTGTTCAGACGGATGTGTAGTTGATGTCGTGTCTTGCTGCACCAAATTGGCGTGTCCAAGCACACCAAATCCAGGTATTGGAACTTCTTCACTAGAGTGTCCAAATAGTAGACTCCGCAACGCGTAATGCGAATGTAGCGAACACCCCCAAGATCCTCTATCTGCTGTGTGTCCGCTTCCACTAGCCGGCTCTTCAGTAGGCGCTTCAGGTGGAACTCGACATCACCACCGCCCCCGAATACTTGAGCAAGCTCATCGATACACTTCTACGCAGCGATAAAGCCTGCACCTTCCGGGTGGGCATCCGCGTTGTGGCGATCGAGGAGCGTCAGAATGTGCAGGCTCGTCAGGTTAGAAGCGTTCGGCGTCCCGGACACCTCGAACAGGTTGATGATGGTGCTTCTCTTTTCCTTGTAGAACTGATGGTCGCCGAGCATCACTGCTTTGATGAACTCGTGTTCCGCGACGAAGTAACGCCCGGAGTTCGCATAGATCTTCAACATTGTTTCAACAAATGTTACGCCTGAGACCATGAACTGATTGAACATCGTCAGCGCGGATGACCTGACCCCGCGGTTAGTACCATGTCTTATCTCAGTAACTCGGTGCTGACAAGAGGTTGTTGAGGCCGGCGAAGCGGAGCGCAGCCGGCTTCAACAACGTCGCTTCGGGTGCGGGCGGCCGATAGCTCAGCGAGCTGTGCGGTCGCATGCGGTTGTAGTGCTGACGCCATCTCTCGATCAGAACCTTTGCCTCCTTGAGCGTGTAGAAGATCTCTCCATCCAGCAGCTCGTCGCGTAGCTTGCCGTTGAAGCTCTCCACGTAACCGTTCTCCCACGGCGAGCCCGGCTCGATGAACAGCGTCCCCACGCCCAACCGGCCCAGCCAGTCGCGAACCGCCTCGGCGGTGAACTCTGGTCCGTTATCCGACCGGATGTGCTCAGGTATGCCCCGGTGTACGAACAACCTCCCGAGCTGCTCCAGCACGTCCTCAGAGTTGAGCTTCCGTGCTACATGGATCGCCAGGCTTTCTCGTGTGTACTCATCGACGATCGTCAGCAGCCTCATAGCCCGACCGTCGTGCGTCCGGTGGTGCAGGAAGTCATACGCCCAGACATGATCCCGGTGCTGTGGGCGCAGCCGGATGCAGGAGCCATCGCTCAGCCACAGCCGTGCTCGTTTGGGCTGTTTTCTCGGTACTTTCAGCCCTTCGCGCCGCCAGATACGCTGCACTCGTTTGTGGTTCACGGACCAGCCCTCCATGCGCAGCAACGCTGTCACCCTCCGATATCCGTAGCGCCCGTACTGTCGGGCTAAATCCACGATCCGCTCCGTCAAAATCTGCTCCTGTTGCGGCTCTCTTGGCACGTACCGGTGTGTCGTGCGTGGTTGTTTCAGTACCCGACACGCCCGCCTCTCCGAGACGCCCAGCCGCCCCCGTACATGTGCCACCGCCTCTCGCCGCCGAGCTGGGCTCAGAAGTTTCCCTCCGCCACTTCCTTCAGGATCGACAGGTCGAGTTCCTTTTCCGCCACCAGCCTCTTGAGCCGGGCATTCTCCTTCTCCAGTTGCTTGAGCTTTCTGGCCTGGTTGAGCTTCAGTCCGCCGTACTCTCGCCGCCACCGGTAGTAGGTGTGCTCGGTGATTGCTAGCTTGCGGCAGGCATCCTTGACCGTCGCCCCTCGAGCCAGCTCCACCTCAGCCTCCCGGAGCTTGCGTACGATCTGCTCGGCGCTGTGCCTCTTACTCGGCATTCTGACCTCCCGTTCTTGACCCAGATCGTGAGATTACATCCGGATCCGTTTTCGGGGGTCAGGTCACGGATCGAATGTTCCCGTGCGCAATGGCATCAATGAACGACCCGATCGCTCTATTCTGCTTAAGTACGCTGTCCTTGATTATGTGGAGAAACGCGCAGATCTCGGGCGCCTCAAACTCGACTCCAGATTTCAAAGCGACGCGAAGTGCTTCGTTTCCTTGTTCGGACACCTGCAGCGCGTAGGCGAGCCGCTTGCGTAATACCTGGCGGATGTCGGGCGACGCAATGTGATAGCGAATGTTGTGGTAGGCGTTGAATGCGCCCGCCTGCTCTGCCCGGAAGAACGAATCCTCCCGGAGAGCCACGAACACGACGGCATCAAGCGCGGAACAGAGTTCCTGTGCGAGAAGGAACACGGCGAGCTGTTCATCGTTCGTGCGTTGATCGACGTTGTCGAGGACCAGCGTTACGACGAGGCCCTTCTCCCTTAGGAATCGGAGGACCGCGTCACAGTGCTCGGGTTTCTCGAGTTGTTCTTCCAGAAACTCGACCTCCCGTGCGGAGGCAGCCGTATCCGAGAGTGCCGCCCACGGTCCGGACGAGCGAGCGTCGATCTCCTGCCGGTAAATCTGTCGTAGCGCGCTAAGCGACCCTATGTCGACGTCAGGGTATCTCGTTGTCAAGTTGGACAGCGTCCGCCTACGAACGAAATCCGCGAAGGCACGGGCTTCTGCTGGCGCTTCGGTGAACGGCACATATGACCAGACGCAGTGCGTATCGACGAACGCTCGGGCGTTGACTCGGAAAAACCTAATGTATGAACGTCGTCTTGCCTGCGCCTATTCCGCCTAGGAGAAGAACTGTCGTGCCGAAGTCGCCACGCCTAACAGCTTTGCGGAAGTCTGCGTCCAGGGCTCCGGAACGATCCTCCGTCTCGACAAGGTCGCTAAAACCGCTGCGGCGCGCAAACTCCGGTAGCGTGTCATTGAATAGCGCTCGGACCTCTTTCCATACGCCCTGCACGCGACGGTCATAGACGTAGCACTTCTTGAGAACCTCGTCTTCCTCAGGACCCGTTAGATCGCGGAACATGCCACTGATCAGTGGTTGTATCTGGCGGGATAGACGATTTCGTTGGAGTGGATTGTCGGCGTAGTAGACGGTGTCAAGCACGCGCTTGAACGTGACTTGCTGAAGCTGCGCGTCACCAAGCCCCTCAACCAAGCTACCGTGGCTAACGGGTTCGTAGCCCAGGAGATTCCAGAACTCAGTAAAGTTAGCGTGAATGTCCTCTAGGCTGCGGAAGACAATGCCCCGTCCAGCTTTCCAGGGCCGGCCAGCGGTTATGGCTTGAAAGACTATCCACTGAGAGCCGTTCGTTACGCACGCATACTCCGTGCCGTGGTCATCGCAATACCCACGCACCTGGCGGATCGCCTTCCCTACGCCAGCTTTCTCTCCGCTGAGGGTCGACAGAGCATATTGACGTCGGTTCCTTTCCGCGGGGAAGGTGAAGTACTGACCAGACCGCTTCGCCTCGACGACAAGCGTCGGCCGCGGACACGACAGCTTGTAGTCCAGATAGCCGGCGCTTGATTTCTCCTCGCGAACGATCGCCGCTTCTGGCCAGTCGAGAACACGCGTCAAGATTCGTGTGATGACCTTCGCGCGCGTGTCAGCTTCTGTTGACGTCTTGGAAACGAGTCGGTGTTGGCCATTCTCGTCAACAAGGACACTCAGTTCGTGCAAACACTGTTCGAATCCCATTCTCTGGCTCTTCCAGTAGACGAAGCGTTACCCGACTACCTAGGCAGGTTCCCGACCAACATCACTGACAATGGACACGGGGCGAAGCCTACTAGGGAAGGGCGGTGGTTCAACAGCTGAGCCGGTCGATCTGTGGACGTGGATTGAGTCGTACGGTGGCGATGCTCGGCCCACGACCGGCAGCCAGCCGCCGGCCATCGCACTCGGAGCATCGGCGCCGGCGCTGCAGATCCTACGCCGCTCCAATCGCTCGATGCGATACACCTGGCAACGGCGCAGAGTATCTATTGAGTCAAGACAACGCTCGTGTACGAGATCGCACTGGCTCGCGCGCGCACCTCTTTGGGTTTTCGGGCCTGACCCTTGGCAGCACCGACAAACTAAAGCAATCCGCCGTGCCTTGGCGATGGCAATCGTCGCCACATCGCCCTTTGCCAATTCTCAACCGCATGCGGTAGTGTGCGGCACAGATCTCGACCGTAGCGAACGCAACGGAGGACCCGCCCATGCTGAGCTCTTCGAAATGCCCCCGGATCCTGATACTGATCGCCGCCGCCGCATTCGTCGCCGCTGTCGCCATACCGATGGCCACGGCGCAGGATACGAGCGCCGCTGAGCAGTCGGCGATCGCCCACGTCGAGTCGATGACCGACTCGTACCGCGCCAACGACGTCGACGGCTATCTGGGCCACTTTGCCAAGGAGCTCACCTGGTGGGGTCCTGGTGGCCGCGGCAGCTGGGACGCTTATCACTCGTCGTGGACCGAGTACGTCGCCAACAACGGTGGCGTGGCGTCGGCGGAGGTTTCGGACGCGGTGGCACATGTTGCACCGTCGGGCGACTCGGCGGTGGTGTCGTACCTGCTGACGGCTGACTACCGTAGCGCCGACGGGTCGGTGAGCCGATCCAACATCCAGATGTCTACCAGCATGATGATGCAGGACGGCGGATGGAAGATCGTCCACCTACACTTCCAGAGCCAGCCGCAAGAGGAGTAGCAGGTCGAGCTACCTGCGCCGTGTGAGCCTCCCTCCGAACGGCGGACGGGCGATCTGACCAGCGCGGCAAGGCGCTTCCCTACTTCAGCCTCACCGCCTGGGTGCTGAACTCGTCGCCTTCTTCGATGCGCGGCTGCTTGAACGACGTGTGGCTGAACGCGGACTCGTAGGCGCGTTCCGACAGCACTGTATCGGGCAACTTGTCGAGCGGCCGGTAGGCGCGCTCGGCGGCAGAGATATTCATGAACGAGCCGTCCTCGTTGCGGCCGCGAGCCTCCGGTATGGGCTCGTTCGACACGGCGTTGTAGGACACAAACAACATCAGACGGGACGTATCGGTCTCGTTCGCCGCCGACCCGTGCAAGGTGTTGCAATGAAAGAACACGGCGTCGCCCGCTGCCATCTCGCAGTGCACTAGACCCAACGTCAGCTGAACTCGCTTGCGCCGACGCTCGAAGTTCTCGAAGTCGTGGTGGTCCATGCGGCCGATTCGATGTGAGCCGGTGATCACCTGGAGACAACCGTTCGCACGCGTGGTGGGTTCGATTGCAATCCCCACCGACAGCATGTCGGGAAACAGCAGGCCGTCGTCGTACCAGCTGTAGTAGTCCTGGTGCCAGTCGATGCGGGCCTCGCACCGCGGCGGCTTGACGGTGATCTTGGAATGCCAGTGGTAGCAGGGCTCGCCCAGCAGCGCTTCCGTCGCATCCACCATTCTCTCCATGCGCGGAACCATGCCGATGATGTCGTCACCGAGCTCGGTCCAGATGCAGATCGGGTGCGCGGACCCGTCATCGTCCACCATGCCGAAGAGGGCGCCGTTAACGGTCGGGTCCTCCTGGTAGGCCATGTAGAGCGGCTCCAGCTCCGCCGCGTCGAAGAGACCCCGAACGATGATGAACCCATCGCGCGCGTACGCCGCAATCTGTTCGTCCGTCAGACGCACGCTCATGGCTCTGCCTCCGTTGGTCCTGGGGGGGGGGGTCGCGTACTCCGCGTGCTGGTGAATCTGGAGCAGGGACTAGCTCCGGCGATATACCAACCTCGACGCGCCCTGGGATGGCAAGCCTTCGATCCTCACTTCGATGGTCATGACCTGAGTATCGTCGCTCAGCGTCATCACCTCGCGGACCTGAATGACGGTAACGCCGCGCTGATGCGTACCTTCGTTAACCAGCTCGCCGCCGTCCCATCGCGACGCGATGGTCATCGTGTTCGGCTCGCCATCGTCCGCCAGGATGGGCACGGGGCTCTCGCCACCGATGGCGTAGGCGCGCGCCTGGGTGGGGTTGTCCTGGCTCGACAGCAGCAGCGTACCGTTCGCAGCCTGGGTGACGAACAGAACTAGCGGCGCGCCGGCGTCGCCGAGACCGGCGAGCGCGGCGGTGGTTCCGATCTCGCTGGCGGCGCGATCGAGCTCCCAGATGCCCGAGAGGTCCGGGTGGATACTGGCGCTGGTCGCCGCGGGCGTGGCAGCCCTGCTCGGCGACACGTCGGGTGGAGTCGCCGTCTGTTCGCCGTCGGTCATCGCCGCCGCTGATGAAGCCGCCGTCGACCCAGGCACGCCCAGGTCCAGCGCCACGATCCTTTCGCGATCGCGGGCGTAGAGGGTGGTGCCGACCAGCGTCGGCACGGTCCACGACACCGTGTCGAAGAGCGGAGCGCGCGCCAGCACGGTCATCCCTTCGGGTGTCATGCGGGCCAGCGCCAGGTCGCCGTCCTCGTCCATGACGATAAACTTGTTGTCGGCGTATACCAGGCTGGCGCGCTTGAAGCCGCGCTGCTGCCAGGCGGGCTCGCCAGTGCGAACGTCGAGTGCGGTCATGAACGCCGGCCCGAAGGTTCCGCTGGTTCCGTAGACGTAGCTGCCGCGCCGGATCGGATTGAGAAACATGAACGGTATGCGCGACGTGAACCAGAGTTCCTCGGTCCGCGTCAGCTCGCCGTCGAGTGTCAAACGCAGTCCGCGGCTTCCCGCTCGGTACCCGGACGACACGACCAGGATGTTGTCGTCTCCCCATTGCGGCGCGATCATGTTGAGGTCGTTGCCAGGGTCGTGCGGCACCGCCCACAGCACCCGGCCGTCATCGGGATCGACGCCAACGACGCTGCCGCCGGCCAGATAGACCAGCTGTGTCTGTCCATCCAGGTTGATGAGCACCGGCGGCGAAGGCGAGAACAGAAAGTCGCCGCCGCGCCACACCACGGCGCCATCGCGCTGCCGGAACGCCATGAGCGACTGTCCGGGTCCACCCACCGGGACGATCACGGTGTCGTTGTACGCGATGGGGCTATTGCCGTATCCCGACTTGACGATCGCCCGGATGAGGTTGGGCGGAGCGTCGAAGTCGGCGACCAGGTCATGCGACCAGAGCACCTCGCCAGTGCGCTTGTCGAGCGCGAAAAGCTGCTTGTTGGTGCCGGCAGCGAACAGACGGTCGCCGACCAGCAGCGGCGTAGCGTGCGGGCCGGCGCCGAAATCGAAGTTCTCGTGTCCCGATGGGTAGGTGTGCTCCCAGATCGTTGCACCGTCAGAGGCATCGAGGGCAACGATGATCTCCTCCTCATCCCACGGCCCACCGCGATCCGCTCCGTTGCCGACGCGATATTGCGTAAACAGGCGCCCGTCTTCGGCGAGGATCGCCGAGTGACCGGTGCCGAGCGCACGGCTCCAGAGCACCGGGGGACCTTCTGCGGGCCAGCTGTCGGCAAGGCCGGTGACCTCGGAGACGAAGTCGCGTCCCGGTCCACCCCACTGACGCCACCCCTCCGTCTCCTGCAACGGAGAGGCGAGGGATGCCAGACCGGCGAGGGTCGCAGCGCCGACAGCGGCGACGACGAATGAGTTCCGCATGAGCTTTCCGTGGTTGGTTCGGAAGGTCAGTTCCGGTAGCGCCAGAGCGTACTCTACGCGCGCCACGCCGGGCGAACGACACCGTACAAGCAAACCGGTGTTCGGCGCACGGGCATCGACTATGCTGGTTGGAGGTATCCGACCTGGTCACCCTCTTCAAGCAGGGCCCGCAATGCATGATCGACAATTGCGCATCGTCAGCCTGGCGTTGCTGGTCGGGCTCTCGATAGGCGCCGTTGGACCGCACGCGCACGGACTCGGGGCACCTGACGACGGTTGCCTGTGCCGATGTGACACCGGTGCCGCCGATTCGGCGACCACCACCAGCACACTAGACCATCCACAACCGGCCGCCTGGCGCGCTTCAGCACCCCAGGTCGCCCCGTCCGCGCCGCTCGCCGCCGCGCCGGTAGTCCGCCGGTCGCCGCCTGATCGCGACGACGCTTTTCGATTCGTCGATTCGCTGGTCCGAGAATCCAGCCCCGTGAACGACGTTTGCTCGAGATCGTCGGATCTTCAAGGATCCGACCACGGCAGGGTCACTTCCTGATGAAGCACCGATTGATCACCATGACGCTCGCCATCAGCCTCGCGCTGATGGCAGCCGCGACGACTTACGCCCAGGAATCCGGCGTCGTCGAAGGCACGGTCACGCTGGAGAACACCGGCAGTGCGCTTCATGGTGCTCGCGTTCTTCTCATCGACCTGGGTCGCTCGACGTTGACCGACGAGAACGGCACCTTCCGATTCGATGGCGTGCCCGCCGGGGTCCATGAGCTACTGGCGGTGCGCGAGCACCTGCAGGCAATCCGCCAGGCCGTCAACGTAACCGCCGGCGCCATCGCCACGGTCGATTTTGCCCTGACGCTGGCAGCCGTTCACGAGGAGGTAACGGTAACCGCCACCGGCCGAGAGACCACCGCATTCGACGCCTTCAACACCGTGCAGGCGCTCGACTCCATCGACCTGGCGCAGAACATGGCGGGGACACTGGGCGAGCTTCTGGAGAACGAGCCGGGGGTCGCCAAGCGGAGCTTCGGTCCCGGCTCGAGCCGGCCGATTATTCGTGGCTTCGACAACGATCGTGTGCTGCTGATGCAGGACGGCGTTCGCACCGGCGACCTCTCGAGTCAATCCGGAGACCACGGTGCCAGCGTCGACCCGGGGGCGCTGCACCGCGTCGAGATCCTCAAGGGACCCGCCACACTGCTGTATGGATCGAACGCCATCGGTGGCGTGGTGAACACAATCTCTCCCCAGCAGCAGTTCTACGAGGATCCACCGAACGAGCTTCGTGGCCAGGTGAACGCCGACCTGGGCTCGACCAACGATCAGGCCGGTGGCAACGCCAACTTCCAATACGGCCGCGGCCGTTTCATGGCCTGGTTCGGCGGCGGCGGTCGACGGACGGGCGAGTACGGCACCCGCGAAGGCAAAATCGAGAACTCTCAGACCGAGCAGATGAACGGACGCCTCGGCGTCGGATGGTTCGACGACAGCAGCTGGCTATCAGCAAGCTACGAGGTCGAGGACGGTAGCTACGGTGTGCCATTTGCCGGCGAGCTCGTCGAGCATGGCTCCGAACGCGGCCAGCGACGATCCCGGGGCCGCACCCGGCGCAACGGCGAGGAGGTCCTCATCAACCTCGCCCAGCGCCGCCAGGCGTTTCGAGTCGAGGGCGGCCTGCGGAATCTGAACGGCAAGTTCGTCGACGGAGTGAAGACCGTCTTCAGCTACGTCGACTGGCACCACGAGGAGATCGAGCATTTCGTCGCGACCGGCGAGCGCGAGGTCGGCACCCAGTTCGACAACAAGCACTTCATCGGGCGAATCGAGGTACAACAGAGCCCGGTGGGTCACCTCCATGGCCAGTTCGGAATCTGGGGCCAGCGCCGCGACTACATCGCCACCGGTACCGAGGCGCTGGCACCACCAACCAAGCAGAGCTCGTTCGCCGGCTTCGCGTATGAGGAGCTCGAGTTCGTGGACTTCAGCATCCAGCTAGGGGGCCGTCTGGAGCACAACAGCTACCGCCCGGAGGCAACGGGTGCCGACGCCTCGTTCGCCGCCCTCGTGCGGGACCGCCGCTTCACGGGGTTGTCCGGGTCGGTCGGCCTACGGTTGCCGCTCTCCAACGACCGCGCCGCCCTGGTGGCCAGCTTCAGCAGCTCGTACCGGGCACCATCGCTGGAGGAGCTCTACAATTTCGGACCGCATGTCGGGAACCTGGCTTTCGAGATCGGCAACCCCGACCTCGGACCCGAGCGCTCCAACGGCGGCGAGCTCAGCTTGCGGCTCAACACCGGCCGCATCCACGGGCAGGCGAGCGTCTTCTACTACGACATCCGCAAC
Source organism: Acidobacteriota bacterium (assembly GCA_965248695.1). Taxonomy (GTDB): domain Bacteria; phylum Acidobacteriota; class UBA890; order UBA890; family WLXD01; genus DASCOT01. The sequence goes on from CBDFKD010000002.1 coordinate 1,060,487, forward strand.
TTCATCTTCGGTGCCCCGACCGGCACTGTGATCGAGGGGCTCAACGAGCTCCAGTTCGCACAGAGCAACGCACGGTTTGTCGGCGCCGATCTGGGGCTCAGCTTCCACATCAGCAACCAGTGGAGGTTGCATGTCGGCGGAGACATCGTTGACGCCAAGCTCACGGGAGCCGATCAGCCGCTGCCACGAATCCCGCCGTTGAGCGCCCGTCTCGCACTGGACTGGACGCCGCTGTCTGGGCTACAGCTACGACCCGAGCTGATCGTCGCGTCCGAACAGAACCGGGTCTTCGCCGACGAGACGCCAACCGACGGTTACGCGACGGCCAACTTTATGGCGTCGTACACGCTCGCCGGCTCCAAGATCATGCACATCTTCACGCTCAAGGGCACCAACCTCGGCGATACGCTCTACCGGAACCACACGTCGTTCATCAAGAACCAGGCGCCCGAGATAGGACGCCGCATTCTCCTGACCTATGCGCTGCGCATATTCTGAGGACACCGGCATGTTCCCCTGTCGTCCCGGCCGACTCGCTGTAGCGACACTCGTCGCATCAATCGCCCTGGCGGCGAGCCCCGCCACGAGCCAGACAGCCTCCCGCACCTCCGGACTCACGCTGGACTCCATCTTCTCGGGGGACACCTACCGAGTCGATCGGTTCGGCCCGGCGCGCTGGCTGGACGGTGACAGCTACACCACCGTGGAGGCATCCGCGCGCCAGTCCGGCGCTGAGGACATCGTGCGCTACGACGCCGCTACCGGCGAGCGACGCGTGCTGGTAGGCGCAGAGCGGCTCATTCCCGAGTTCAACCGCGAACAACCGCTGTCGATCGACGACTACGACTGGTCGCCCGACGGCCGTCTGCTGCTCATCTTCACCAACTCGCAGCGTGTCTGGCGCCAGAACACGCGCGGGGACTACTGGGTGCTGAATCTCGATTCCGACGACCTGACCAAGGTCGGCAGCCCGACGCGGGACGCTCGGCAGATGTTCGCCAAGTTCTCGCCCGACTCCAGCCGCATTGCCTACGTGGCGAACAACGATCTTTTCCTGCACGACTTGCGTACGGATGTAGTGACGCGGCTTACCCACGACGGGTCGAGCACCATCATCAACGGCACCTTCGACTGGGTGTACGAAGAGGAGCTCGGACTACGCGACGGGTTTCGCTGGAGCCCCGACGGCGCCCACATCGCCTTCTGGCAACTGGACCAGTCGCTGGTGCGCAAGTTCACGCTGGCAAACAACACCGACCAGCTGTATCCGGTGCTCACCGAGATTCCGTACCCCAAGGCGGGGGAGGTGAACTCGGCGGCGCGCCTCGGTGTCATTCCAGCCGGCGGCGGCGACACCGTTTGGGTCACGTTGCCTGGATCGGCGCGCAACAACTACATCGCTCGCATGGAATGGGCGGCAAGCTCGACCGAGCTCGTGGTTCAGTACCTGAATCGGCGCCAGAACGAGAACACGGTCTATTTGGCCGACACCGGTACCGGCGAGGCCCACCAGGTACTCGTCGAGACCGATGAGGCCTGGGTCGATGTCCGCAACGACCTGCGCTGGCTAGACAGCGGACGCGCGTTCACCTGGGTGAGCGAGCGCGACGGCTGGCGACGCGTGTACCGGTTGTCACGCGACGGACGCTCGGTCGTGCCCCTCACCCCGGCCGGCGCCGACATTCTCGGCGTCGTGCGGGTCGACGAGACCACTGGCTGGCTCTACTACCTGGCCACCCCCGATCCGACCCAGCGCTTCCTCTACCGCGCCAGCCTCGCGCCAGACGGTGGGGATCCGATCGGCGAGGCCCTGACCCCGATGGACACCGGCGGCGACCATACGTACGAGGTCTCGCCAGGAGGTCGTTGGGCATTCCACACGTGGTCGAGCTTCTCCACACCACCTCAGGTCGAGCTGGTGTCGTTACCGGAGCACGCCTCGGTGCGAGTGCTGGTAGACAACGCCGCGCTGCGGCAGCGAATCGAGGCCCTCGGGCTGCCTTCGGTGGAGTTCTTCCGGGTGCAAGCCGAGCCTGACCTCGAGCTCGACGCCTGGGTGCTCTACCCGCCCGACTTCGACCCCGATCGTAAGTACCCGGTGCTTTTCTTCGTCTACGGCGAGCCCGCCGGGCAGACGGTACTCGATCGGTGGCCCGGAGTTCGGATGCTCTGGCACCGCCACATCGCCGAGCTCGGCTACCTGGTAGTCAGCGTTGACAACCGCGGCACGCCGGCGCCACGCGGTCGCGAATGGCGCAAGATCGTCTACGGTGAGGTGGGCACGCTGGCCTCACAGGATCAGGCCGCCGCGGCGCGCCAGATCATCGCTACCCACCCCTATGTCGATCCGGAGCGCATCGGTATCTGGGGCTGGAGCGGAGGCGGCTCCATGACCCTCAACGCGATGTTCCGCTACCCCGAGATCTACAGTACCGGGATGTCGGTGGCACCGGTGCCCGACCAGCGCTACTACGACACCATCTACCAGGAACGCTACATGGGAACGCCGCAGGGCAACCCGGACGGCTACCGCAAGGGCTCGCCAATCACCCACGCGCACGGTCTGAGGGGCAACCTCCTGATCGTGCACGGGACCGGCGACGACAACGTCCACTACCAGGGCACGGAAGCACTGATCAACCGCCTCGTATCGGCCGGCAAGCACTTCACCATGATGGCCTACCCGAACCGTACGCACGGCATCTCCGAGGGCGCCGGAACGACCCGGCATCTGTACGGTCTGCTGACCCGCTACCTGACCGACAACCTGGCTGCTGGCCCACGCTAGCCGCGCACGCGTCGTTGGAGAACCCGGCTCGGAACTGGCAGGTCCTGGAATACGAGCCAGTGGTCGCCGAGCGGCGATTACCGACCAGTTGACCGGCGCCGTTATGCTGTGGCGCGTCTGGGTTGCGGGCGCCGCCACCGGAGCAATCGACTAGCACGATGCCGCATTTGTCGAGCGGCCGGCAACACCGACAGAAGCGCTGCTCCGGCAACCCCGCGCGTCGCGGCCAGGATAGTGGCCATCGGGCGCGATTCCGGCCAGTAGCGCAACAAGCACGGGCTGGCGTCGGAGCCGCTATCAACCGAGGTCATCGCTGCGTCCTGGTGCGCCATGCGCAGGACCTCGAGCGTGTTGAAGATGCCCGGCGAAGCGTTGGCGAAGGCCGGCGCATGCGCCACCTTGAACCCGAACACAGTTGAGCCGTCGACCAGGTTCGCGGTGATCGACACCGGCTGGTCGTCGACGCTTACCTCGACGAAGAACAGCTCGTCGCGGGAGGCGAGGTTGCGACTGATGGCGCGGAAGAAAGCGTGCTCGCTCGGTGTTGACTGAATCGCAGTGCCCGCCCGACCCTTCCAACCGTCCGCCTCAAGCGCGAGAAAGCGAGATAGGAGATCGGAATCGTCCAGACAACGATGTAGTCGCACGTCCAGGCTGCCGGCAGCCTCGAGCTTGCGTCGGCTGCGCCGGTACTCGCGGCGCGTCCGGGGCGAAAGACTGGCGAGCCAGTCGCCATCCCTCCCGGCGACGGTCATGGCGGCGCGCTAATATTCGTACCGGGGCCACCATCGGCGACCGGCCTCCTCCAGTTGCCGTCGCAACAACTTCCACGCCAGTGAGTCGAGCTCCATGCTCTCCCACTGGACCATCGACCAGGGGCCCCGAGCGGCCCACTCCCAAATCGCGGCCACGGCTTCGCGCGCCAGCTCGCCATGGAGCAACGGAGTGGAGGAGTACACCAGGTTCGATCCGCAGGAAGGCAGCACGGTCATGGCGCCCTGCCGCCTCGGATCACCGAAAGGAACAACCGCCAGAAGGGTTCGGATACCGGCACTCAGGCGATAAACGAAGGCGACGGTGGTATCGCCGCGGCAGTGGCGGTACAGCTCGCTGAGAAAGGCCGGCGACGAGTACACGTTGTCCTCGAGCCGGACGTCGTGCAGATCCCACCAGGCACTGAGGTGGGGCTCAATCTCCTGGCTCGACCGGGCCAGGACAACGTTGAACCGTGGAGAGCTCATGGCATCGATGACGGGTGACAGACAAGTCGCGATCGGTCCAAGGTAGGCGACCGCCGGCCAGGATCGCCAGCAGCGCCCGAATGGTCGTCGGTCAGGCATGGGCTCCTGTGCCCACCCGATGCCCGTGGTAGCGGCGCTTGAACTACACGGCTGTGGCCCAACCGGCTGGTATGGTGACGTCCGCGCACGGTTCAACGACCACCGCCCGTTCCCACGCTGCCGGCTGTTCACGGCGCCAGATACGAGGGAGACGATGTCCGAAAGCACGCTAGTTCATGAAGGAAGCTGCGAGTGTGGAGCCGTGAAGGTGGTCGCCACGGGTGACCCGGTCGTCTCCGGATATTGCCACTGTGATTCGTGTCGCCGGTGGCATACCGCCCCGGTGAACGCATGGGCCGGGTGGGTCGCCGACGCGGGTTGTGGTCACGCAGGGCGAGGACCAGATCCTCGAGTACGACAACCGCGAGCTGGGCGGCGGGAGCGTGCGGGGCGCCTGTCAGCGATGCGGCTCGGGGGTGTTGAACCGCACCCGAAGCGGATTCACGGTCGTGTACCCGTCAGCACTCGCTGGAACCGACTACTTGCATCAACCAACCATGCACCTCTACTACCGTGAGCGGGTACTCGACATGCAGGACGGTCTACCGAAGTTCGCCGATCTGCCGGCCGAGCTTGGCGGCTCGGGCGAGTTGATCGAGGAACCATCTCGCACCGGTCCAGCCCACCAGCACGACTGAAATGCGGTCCTGGCTCACCGAAAAGGACCGCCGCCGCCGGGCGGGCTCAAAGGGGCGCCTGGGCCTGGCGTGCGCGCTTGTCCTGACTCCCACATTGATCCCCTCGGCGGCTGGCGGCGAGCCACAGACACCCTCTGCCGTGAGTACTCATCAGGAGAATGACACCGCGGTCCGGCCTTTCGAGATCGCCGTCGACCAGGCGGTTCTCGGCGATCTCCGCGAAAGGCTCACCAGCGCGCGCTTCCCCGATTGGAGTTACCCCGTTTCGGTGGACAGTTGAACGCTTGGATTTGAGGTCGTAGTCGTAGTGCTGTGGGAACTCGTGGGAGCCGCAGAGCGGCTTCCAAGTGGCGGTGCGGATCGCGGCGCGATCTGCATGGGTACGGCAGTTTCCACAGCCGGTGACGGGGTCTCGGAGTAGCTCCTCTCGTAGGCGATTGGGGATTGGTTTCCGAGCGCCGAGTGGCGCCGTCGTGGGTTGTAGAACCCCTCGATGAACTCGAACACGGCCATGCGGGCTTCGACCTGGCTCTTGAAGCTCTGCCGCCATAGCAGCTCCGTCTCTAGCGTCGCGAAGAAGCTCTCGGCCATGGCGTTGTCGTAGCAGTCGCGAGCTGATCCGGTCGAGGGACGTACACCGAGCTGCTTGCAGCGGTGGCCGAAGGCGATCGAGGTGTATTGCGTGCCCTGATCAGAGTGGTGGATCACGCTCTCAGGTCGGCGTTGCCAGATCGCCATGTTGAGCGCCTCAAGCACCAGTTCGGTACGCAGGTGGTTGGCCATCGACCAGCCCACCACCCGCCGGCTGAAGGCATCCATCACCACCGCCAGGTACAAGAACCCCGACCACGTAGAGACGTACGTGATGTCGGCAACCCACAGGCGATCGGGTGCACCGACCGCGAAGTCACGTTTCACCAGATCGGGCACCGGCTGCGCGTCAGTACTGCGGCGCGTCGTGCGCAGCCGACGGCGGCGGCTGACACCCTCCAGCCCCGCCTGGCTCATCAGCCGTGCCACGCGTTTGCGCCCCACCCGAACGCCGTCGGCGGCCAGTTCCGCGTGTACCCGAGGCACGCCATAGGTCGCACGGCTAAGTCGATGGATCGTCTCGATCTGCTCACGCAGCTGTGCATCCTGTCGTGCTCGCATACTGCTAGGGCGTTGTCGCCACGCGTAGTAGCCGCTGGTGGAGACCTCCAGCACTCGGCACATCGTGGCGATCGGATAGCAGGCCTGGTGAGCTCTCACGAACCCGAAGACTTCTTGGGTACTGCGCCGGTCTCCCGAGCGAACCAGGCCGCGGCTTTTGCCAGGATCTCCCGCTCCGTCTTCAACTGGCGGTTTTCCCGGCGTAGCCGCCGTAGTTCTTCCTTGTCCTGGCTACTCAGGCCAGCCGCGCTAAGCCCGTCATCTCGATCCGCCTGCTTGATCCATGTACGGATCGTCCAGTACGAGGGCTCGAACTCCTCGGCGAGCTCCTGCACGCTGCGTCCTGCCCGCGCTAGCTCGACGATCTGCCGACGAAACTCCGGCGGATAAGGCGGTCGTGTTCTTCGCATCGCAGACTCCTTTGGCGTTAGCCATAAGGTGTCCACGGAAGCGGATCAACTCCACCTCTTGTGATTCACTCGCCACCCCTCACGGGCCAACAGAACCGTGATCCGACGGTACCCATAGCGCCCGTACTGCGTCGCCAACTGGGTCATCCGTTTCACCAGCGTTGTTTCGTCTTGCGGCACCCTGGCTCGATACTGCTGCGTCGAGCGCACCTGGCCCAGGACTCTGCAGGCTCGCCTCTCGGACACACCCAGCCACTGCTGCGCCTGTTGCACCGCCCGGCGTCGTCGTGCCGGGCTCAGAAGTTTCCCGACGAAACCTCTTTGAGGATGGCGTTGTCGAGCATCGTCTCCGCCAGCAACTTCTTGAGCCGGCCGTTTTCCCGCTCCAGCTCCTTGAGTCGCCGTGCCTGATCCACCCTCAGTCCACCGTACTCCTTGCGCCACCGGTAATACGTGTTCTCGCTGATTCCCAGCTTCCGACACGCCTGTGGTGTCTTGGCTCCCTGCGCCAGCTCGATCTCTGCCTCCCTGAGCTTGGCGATGATCTGCTCCACGGTGTAGCGTTTCCGGGCCATTTCTCCCCCTTCCCGAGCCTTCCTGAGAGCCTCAAATCCTAACTCTCATACCGGCCCGATTATTGGGGGGCAGGTCACACCTTGTTGAGCACGCCCATCGCGAGCCGATCGATCGCACGACGCTTCCGGATCGGAAGCCGAGGGCTGAAATCGACGCTCCCAGACTTGAGCACTCCCAGCGGGAGCGTCACGACGACCCGATCCGCCTCGAAAGTGGCTCGCTCGGTGTGCACCCGGACTCCGAACGCACCGTGCTCGATCGCTTGGACCACGGTCGACACATGGACCGTCAGGCCGGCGGCCAGCGCATTGATGATCGCATCGTATCCGCCCGGAAAGACGACATCGCCGCCACCGAACCCCGAACCCTCGTCGAGGCCCCGAACTGACAGCTCGGACGCATCGGCAGCCCACTCCAGCTCTACGTAGCTGTTGAGCAGGTAGTCGAGCTGCCGGTCGTCGAGTGACGGTAGGTCCCCTGCCTGGCGCGCCGCGTCGACCATGCTCTGAGTGGTCGCGTTCGGAGATCGACCGACGAACTCCCGCGTATACGAGCGCAGCACGCGCTCCCACTCGTTGTACTGCGTGCCGCTGAGCGGATGCTTTGGCGGTGATCATCATCGCGTCTCCGGTTGAGCCCGGTATCCGTTCGCCGGCGCTGCGTCACTCGTGACGGCCCGTGGACGTGAATCGGATCCCGCCGTCAGGCTATTCTCCCATGACGGCGCGTTCCGAACGTCGTTACGATCCCGCAAGCCAAGAGAGGAGCACTTGAGCCTTCGTCGAATCGCGTTCGGGCTGGTGTGGCTGGCGGCAGCCGCATCCGCCGGCGCGGGCGCCACGAACGCGGTCGGCGCGAACGACGCAGCGATCGAGAGCATCCTCGTCGTCGGCGGTGGGGTCTCCGGACTTGCCGCGGCGCGCGACCTCCACGAGGCGGGCTACGAGGTCGCCGTGCTCGAGGCGAAGGACCACCTCGGTGGCCGCGTCTGGACGGATCGTAGCGCCGGAGTTCCGCTCGACATGGGCGCCAACTGGATTCAGGGGGTTCGCGGCAACCCGATCACGGCGCTCGCCGACCAACTCGGGCTCGAGCGCGTCGCGACCGACTGGGACCGCTGGCTCGACTATGACGCCGACGGAACGCGGGATCCGCTCAGCGGCACGCAGTACAACGAGTGGGAGCGCGTGCTGCGCTCGTATACGCGGGAGTTCGTCGGTCGATCTCCGAACGCGACCACTCAGAGCATGGTCGACGCGGCGCGCCAGGCAGGGGACCTACCGTCACTCGACGACCGGCAGCTCGACTACCTGCTCAACAGCTACGTAGAGCTGGAGTGGGCTGCCGATGCGTCCGAGCTGTCAGTTCGGGGCCTCGACGAGGGTTCGGGGTTCGGTGGCGGCGATGTCGTCTTTCCGGGCGGATACGATGCGATCATCAATGCGCTGGCGGCCGGCCTGACGGTCCATGTGTCGACCGTGGTCCAAGCGATCGAGCACGGTGCGTTCGGAGTCCGGGTGCACACCGAGCGAGCCACTTTCGAGGCGGATCGGGTCGTCGTGACGCTCCCGCTGGGAGTGCTCAAGTCTGGGAGCGTCGATTTCAGCCCTCGGCTTCCGATCCGGAAGCGTCGTGCGATCGATCGGCTCGCGATGGGCGTGCTCAACAAGGTGTGGCTCGTGTTCCCGGAGGTCTTCTGGGACCCCCAAGCACACTGGATCGGCTACGTGAGCGAGCAGAAAGGGCGCTTCACGGGCTGGCTCAACCTGGCGAGCCACACCGGAGCACCCGTGCTGCTGGCGTTCAACGCCGGGGCGTACGGAACCGAGATCGAGGCGTTGACCGACGACCAGGCCGTGGAGGCGGCGATGCGTGTGTTGCGGACGCTCTACGGCGCCGCCCCCGAGCCGGTTGCGTCCCGTATCACGCGTTGGAAGTCGGATCCCTTCGCCTACGGCTCCTACTCGTACCTGCCTCCCGGCGCTCGGCCGGTTCACCGGCGCCGGCTGGCGAGCGCGGTGAGCGACCGTCTCTTCTTCGCCGGCGAGGCCACTAGCTGGCGCTACCCCGCGACCGTGCACGGCGCCTACCTGTCCGGAGTGCGCGCCGCCGACGAAATCAAGGCCCGAGCCGATGGCGCGTCGTAGGGCGACGATCAGCCGCGCCGATCGCGTACGCGACCGGTCGCAGGCGACGCCGTGGCCGATCGCCGCTTTCCTTGCGTGCGCGGCCGTAGCGGGATTGACCTGACCCCGCGGTTAGTACCATGTCTTATCTCAGTAACTCGGTGCTGACAAGAGGTTGTTGAGGCCGGCGAAGCGGAGCGCAGCCGGCTTCAACAACGTCGCTTCGGGTGCGGGCGGCCGATAGCTCAGCGAGCTGTGCGGTCGCATGCGGTTGTAGTGCTGACGCCATCTCTCGATCAGAACCTTTGCCTCCTTGAGCGTGTAGAAGATCTCTCCATCCAGCAGCTCGTCGCGTAGCTTGCCGTTGAAGCTCTCCACGTAACCGTTCTCCCACGGCGAGCCCGGCTCGATGAACAGCGTCCCCACGCCCAACCGGCCCAGCCAGTCGCGAACCGCCTCGGCGGTGAACTCTGGTCCGTTATCCGACCGGATGTGCTCAGGTATGCCCCGGTGTACGAACAACCTCCCGAGCTGCTCCAGCACGTCCTCAGAGTTGAGCTTCCGTGCTACATGGATCGCCAGGCTTTCTCGTGTGTACTCATCGACGATCGTCAGCAGCCTCATAGCCCGACCGTCGTGCGTCCGGTGGTGCAGGAAGTCATACGCCCAGACATGATCCCGGTGCTGTGGGCGCAGCCGGATGCAGGAGCCATCGCTCAGCCACAGCCGTGCTCGTTTGGGCTGTTTTCTCGGTACTTTCAGCCCTTCGCGCCGCCAGATACGCTGCACTCGTTTGTGGTTCACGGACCAGCCCTCCATGCGCAGCAACGCTGTCACCCTCCGATATCCGTAGCGCCCGTACTGTCGGGCTAAATCCACGATCCGCTCCGTCAAAATCTGCTCCTGTTGCGGCTCTCTTGGCACGTACCGGTGTGTCGTGCGTGGTTGTTTCAGTACCCGACACGCCCGCCTCTCCGAGACGCCCAGCCGCCCCCGTACATGTGCCACCGCCTCTCGCCGCCGAGCTGGGCTCAGAAGTTTCCCTCCGCCACTTCCTTCAGGATCGACAGGTCGAGTTCCTTTTCCGCCACCAGCCTCTTGAGCCGGGCATTCTCCTTCTCCAGTTGCTTGAGCTTTCTGGCCTGGTTGAGCTTCAGTCCGCCGTACTCTCGCCGCCACCGGTAGTAGGTGTGCTCGGTGATTGCTAGCTTGCGGCAGGCGTCCTTGACCGTCGCCCCTCGAGCCAGCTCCACCTCAGCCTCCCGGTGACCTGACCCCGCGGTTAGTACCATGTCTTATCTCAGTAACTCGGTGCTGACAAGAGGTTGTTGAGGCCGGCGAAGCGGAGCGCAGCCGGCTTCAACAACGTCGCTTCGGGTGCGGGCGGCCGATAGCTCAGCGAGCTGTGCGGTCGCATGCGGTTGTAGTGCTGACGCCATCTCTCGATCAGAACCTTTGCCTCCTTGAGCGTGTAGAAGATCTCTCCATCCAGCAGCTCGTCGCGTAGCTTGCCGTTGAAGCTCTCCACGTAACCGTTCTCCCACGGCGAGCCCGGCTCGATGAACAGCGTCCCCACGCCCAACCGGCCCAGCCAGTCGCGAACCGCCTCGGCGGTGAACTCTGGTCCGTTATCCGACCGGATGTGCTCAGGTATGCCCCGGTGTACGAACAACCTCCCGAGCTGCTCCAGCACGTCCTCAGAGTTGAGCTTCCGTGCTACATGGATCGCCAGGCTTTCTCGTGTGTACTCATCGACGATCGTCAGCAGCCTCATAGCCCGACCGTCGTGCGTCCGGTGGTGCAGGAAGTCATACGCCCAGACATGATCCCGGTGCTGTGGGCGCAGCCGGATGCAGGAGCCATCGCTCAGCCACAGCCGTGCTCGTTTGGGCTGTTTTCTCGGTACTTTCAGCCCTTCGCGCCGCCAGATACGCTGCACTCGTTTGTGGTTCACGGACCAGCCCTCCATGCGCAGCAACGCTGTCACCCTCCGATATCCGTAGCGCCCGTACTGTCGGGCTAAATCCACGATCCGCTCCGTCAAAATCTGCTCCTGTTGCGGCTCTCTTGGCACGTACCGGTGTGTCGTGCGTGGTTGTTTCAGTACCCGACACGCCCGCCTCTCCGAGACGCCCAGCCGCCCCCGTACATGTGCCACCGCCTCTCGCCGCCGAGCTGGGCTCAGAAGTTTCCCTCCGCCACTTCCTTCAGGATCGACAGGTCGAGTTCCTTTTCCGCCACCAGCCTCTTGAGCCGGGCATTCTCCTTCTCCAGTTGCTTGAGCTTTCTGGCCTGGTTGAGCTTCAGTCCGCCGTACTCTCGCCGCCACCGGTAGTAGGTGTGCTCGGTGATTGCTAGCTTGCGGCAGGCATCCTTGACCGTCGCCCCTCGAGCCAGCTCCACCTCAGCCTCCCGGAGCTTGCGTACGATCTGCTCGGCGCTGTGCCTCTTACTCGGCATTCTGACCTCCCGTTCTTGACCCAGATCGTGAGATTACATCCGGATCCGTTTTCGGGGGTCAGGTCACCTCGTCTTTCGCGACAGAGAGGTCGCCGTCGAGTAAGGTCGCCCAGCCTGCGACAAGACCAGGATGGAGGCGACCCTGAAAGATCGTCGAGACGGGTGCCCCCCGTTGAGACACTCCTTCCAAACCGAGGAGACGCGCATGTCAACACGATCCGTATGCCAGCTGGCCTTGTCGTTGGTCCTGTTGGGCGGAGCGCTGGATGCCGGATTTGCTCAATCGACTCCGACGGGGAGTGCCCTCGTTGCGGGGACCGAGGCAATCGGTGCCGCCGTACGGCGCGCGAACTGCGCTCGCGGCCGACAGGTGGTGGCCTGCTCCTGGAACGGCAGCCATAGCTGGCCGGCCGGCGATGACGGTGTCTACTTCGCCCACAAGACCGTCTGGCGCTTCTTCAAGAAGAACCGCAAACCGCGCTAACGGCGTCGCTCTCCGGCGTCGGGGTAGGTGGCAATACCTGCTGCGTGTGCCTGCCCCAGGAAAAGCGCCCACCGATGCCGGTAGCGCCGACTCCGCTACGTCGGTGATGACCGCACCCGTGAGCCCCCTAGCCTACACGGCGCCGGCTCGACTACAGGGTAGCTTGGGTGGCCAAACCCGTACCACCGAAAGGGGCCCAAGAGACGGTTGCGCGGGAAGCCAGCGCCGGAGCGTACCGCAGCGTCTCTGTTGCTGGCAAGGGTAACATCGGGCACCGCTAAAGCCCTGAGACTCAAAGAGATATAGGCTGCGCTCTCGAAGACTCCCGCAGTAGTCTCGATGGCTTGGGTGGTAGGCGGAGAGGGTGGGATTCGAACCCACGGTACGGGGTTACCGCACACGCGCTTTCCAAGCGCGCTCCTTCAGCCTCTCGGACACCTCTCCGCACGACGGGCGCACGCTCATCCTAGCAGGGGCGCGGTGGGGAGTCTGGCTGCTGGGTACGACGAGGTAACGGGCGGCGTGGACCCCGGATCAGACGGTGCCGATGTCGCGCGCCGAAGGGATCCCGTCGAGGCTCGTGGCCTGAGTGATGGCATCGATCACGGCGTTGGCCACCGCGGCGGCGGCAGCGGCATCGAGCCGATCGAGATCAGAAACCGCGCTGACTTCCGCGCCGTGATTGGTCGCCAGGACGAAGAGCGTGTCGCCATCGAAGATGGTGTGCGCCGGGATAACGGCGCGCGCGAGTCCGTCGTGGGCCACCGATGCCAGCCGGTTGCACTGCGGCTTGGTCAGCGTTCGGTTGGTCGCCACTACCCCGATTGCAGTGTTCATCCCGGCCGACCCGCTGCTGCGGCCGCCGTGTTTCAGCAGCACCGCCTCGGTATCTCGCAGCGTGTGGCCGTCCGCGGCTAGCGCACCGGCAATCAGTTGGCCGTCGGCGGGATCGCGAACGTCGCCTCGGCTGTTGACCGCCATCAGGGCGGCAACCACGGTTCCATCGTCGAAGCGGAAGCCAGCGCTACCGATCCCACCCTTCATGCGGCCGCTATCCAGCATCTTGCCGATCGTGGCCCCGGCCCCGGCGCCAACGCTGCCACGCGCTACCGGGTCGGCCGTGGCGGCGGCGCAGGCGGCGTACCCGTCGTCTGCGGTCGGTGAGCTGCCTCCAGTTCCGACGCCAAGATCGTAGAGCACCGCGCCGGGAACGATCGGGATCACCTGGCCGCCGAACTCGAGACCGACGGCAATCTCCTGCAAGCGGCGCACGACGCCATCTGCGCTGGCCAGGCCGGGGGCGCTGCCACCAGCGAGGACAACTGCATGCACCTGCTCGATTGCGTTCTCGGATCGCAGCAGGTCGGTTTCACGAGTGCCCGGCGCTGCGCCGCGCACCGCGACGCCGCCCGTGGCCCCGTCGGAGGTTACCACGACGGTACAGCCGGTGGGTCGGTTGGCCAGGGTTTGGTGACCAACGAGCACGCCGGCGACGTCGGTGAGGGTGACGTGGTCCCCCTGGCGCCGGCCACGGCGCCCGCCCCTCGGTGCCACCGGCGCCCACCCGAAGCCGCTCCCGGCGGGTAGTAATGCCGCGAACGTGAGCGACAAACGGCGACGGCTCCACTTCATGCCGATCACCTTAGCAGGTCGTATATCGCCTCGGCCCGGCACGTACCGGAGTTGTACTCGGAGGCGCCGCGCTGGCTTTGCAGGTACGACGTGACGTACAAGGAGAAGGGGCTGGAGCTGCTCCCAGGACTCGCCCTCGGCATCGCGTCGAGTCTGGGCGTGGATCCGCGCCCGTTCGCCATCGCCGTGGCATTCGCCGGTTCGGCAGCCTTTTCGACGCCCATCGGCTATCACACGAACACGCTCCTTTACGGGCCAGGTGGGTATCGGTTTCTCGATTACAGCCGCGTCGGTCTGCCGCTGAACATCATTCTCTGGCTGCTGGCGACGTTGCGGGTCCCGGTCTTCTGGCCGCTAACGCCAGCCTGATCGCCCCGTTTGATGACCTGCCGGTGGGCCCCAACCGGGCGCAAAGCCGGGTATACACTGTGGCTATGGCCCGCCCCTAGGGCGTTCGGAATACCGCTGCCGGCGGCCGTCCCACTGTTATTGAGCTCTGATCGAGCAGGAGGATTTCGTGAAGCCCGCTTCCTCGCGCGCCGTTCTCGTCATCGCCCTTTGTGGCGCCGTCCTCGCGGCCGGCGCAGCGCCGCAACAGGACCTGGCGGTGTCCTTCACGGTGACCAACCCGGACGAAGGCAGCAACACGATGAAGGCCACCGTCGGCGGCGACCATGCCCGTCTGGACATGAAGGGCGTGTCGATCATCTGGGGGCCGCTGGCGTGGATCATGGTTCAGCACGAGAACCAGATGTTCATACGGTTCACCAAGGAGATGATGGATCGCATGCGGCAGATGATGGAGCGGATGCCGCCGCAGATGCGTGGCGGGGACATGCCCGATCCGGATGACTTCGATCCGGCGGCCTATTCGTTTCGGCGCACCGGTGCGACCGATACGGTGATGGGTCACACGGTGTTCGAGGTCGAGATGACCGGACCTGACGGTCAACGCGTCTCGTTGTGGCTGTCGACCAGCAGCGAGGTTGGCCTGTTCGTAGTCTGGAGCCGACTCGCCGAGCATCTCTCCAAGGTTGCGGGTCCCATGATGGGCGGCGGTCCTGGTGGGCAGAACCCGGCGGCCGGCATGGCCAAGTACATGCAGCTGGCACGCGCTCGGGGGCTGCCGGATGGTCGCGTCTTACGGATGGACTCCGCCGATGGCGTCAGCATGGTCATCGACGCTTGGGAGTACGGGCCCTTCGGCAACTGGAAGGAAGCGCCCGACGATTATCGCGAGCAGAAGATGCCAATGATCCAGCGTCCATAGCGAGAGCCGCTGACTATCGCCGACCAGACGCTGACCGCGGCCCGCATGGAAGACGCCTCGAATTCTGACTCGCAGCTCGAGTTACTCGAGCTACTGGCCCTGTGCACCGAGACGAAGCGGCTCGATCGGGCGCGCCGGGAGGCTAGCAAGGTACAGTTTCTTACCGCCGGCCCCGATTTGTGGATCGCCGCCGCCAGCTCCTACAACGTCGTGCTGGATCTGTCTGCCAAGCGTGTACAACACGGCTGTAGGGATTTTCTCGGGCAGGCGCGCGAACGCCGGCTTTGCAAGCACGTCGCGGCGTTGCTGTTGGCAATGGACGCCGAGGTGGCGCTGGAGGTGCTGCGCGGCTTGGCGGTGCCCTACGGTGAATGGCACCTCGAGGTAATCGCTGCTCGGGGCTTCAAGAACTGAAGGTCCGTGGCGACCCGAAGTAGCCCTGCCGTATGGCTCCGTAGCGCCCTGGTCGGCCCAGATTCGGTGCTTGACAAGCCTGTCGTCGGCAGGGACAGTGGCGTCGGTCGCTCCCTGTGCGCGCAACCCGAGCTCCCTGTTCGAAATCTCCAGGTTCCGAAGGAGGAATGATGAGGTCTAGGCTGTTGATCGCAGCGCTGATGATCGCAGTGCTGGCCACGGCCGGGGCGGCCGAAGCGCAGACGAGCGCCAACATATTTAGCGGCAAGATCGCCCCCGGAATAGTCAAGAAATTCTCGTTCACCTCGACCGAGTCGATCATCATCGGGGTCAAGTTCACGGCGTTCGCCAAGACCGACGTCGACATCCTCGTCGTCGACGTTACCAACGACGGCGACGCAGAAGACGATGACAAGGTCATCGGCGATTTTTCGTCCGGTGTGTCGCGCATGGAGGAGGGCGTCATCAGCGTTGGCGGCGGCCGCACGATCGATATTTGCGTTACCAGCGCAAGCGGCCCGAACACGCGCTACATGCTGTTGTTCTACACCCTGGCGGTGACCGACATCGTGAAGGGTCCGTCCTCTGTTCAGGTGCGCGAGGCGGGTGAGTTCTCGGTAGACCAGCCGTCAGATGACGCTGCTACTGCAAGCCTGCAAGCGATCGTCAGGGAGCGCCTGCGCGCCAAGAGCTGACCTGCGAGGAAGGCTGCGAGACCACGACAGGGACGGTGATGGCACCGTCCCTGTTTTCATGCCCAGCGCCCGGGCCGATCATCTGCGTGAGGATGTCAGCTCGTCGACAGGCAGCGCGTGATGCGCGGCGACAGCTCACGCCAGGAGCGCAACGGACACTTTCGGATCTCGATCTCATGCCCGTCGAGAATGACCTCCGCCACCCCGACGAGCTCGAACAGCCTACCGGCGATCGGGTGCTCGAGTGCCTGCCGCTTGCCCTCGAACACGCTCCGGGGCAGAGGCGAGTCATGCCATGCGAAGCGTCGGCTTCGTGACTCTCCGTCGACCAGATCGGAGAGTTGCTCGATGGCCAGACCGTCGCAAAGGATGCGCTCGAACGGTGGCATGATCGCGCCCCAGCGAGCGTCCTTGTGCTTTTGCAAACGGACCTTGTAGGCGTTCAGCGACAGCACACGTACGCCAGGGAGCGCAACAACTGCGCACATCCACGGCACCGCCGGCGAGGAACCGGCGAGATACGTCTCCACGATCTCGTCGGTCACCAGTGATTCGGTGTGGACGATCAGCGCGTGGGGGTTCGGTGGGAACTCGCGTACGGCGTGCATCACATGCCCGGATGGATCGTGGGCTCGCTCGTGCGCCGGTACGGAAGGCGTACTCAGTTGAGGTTAGCAA
The DNA here is from genome assembly GCA_965248695.1 of Acidobacteriota bacterium. Classification (GTDB taxonomy): domain Bacteria; phylum Acidobacteriota; class UBA890; order UBA890; family WLXD01; genus DASCOT01. Next base: position 1,077,150 of record CBDFKD010000002.1, read on the forward strand.
ATTGTCCCGTGCGCCGACAAGGACACGACGCGTCGCTAGCGTCGCACCTGTTCCCCCGGCGGCGTGAACAGACCCGGCACACCTCCAACCCGGCCCTGCTACGCCGCGTCGAACAGGCCGGCGATCTTGTCGAGGATTCTCCAGCCGAAGTGCTCCGCGCCCTGCGGCTCCAGGCGATGGAGTCGCGCCATCACTGCGCCGCGCCACGCGAGCGCCTGCGCCGGGTTGGCGCTCAGCACGCGCACAAGTGGCATCAAAGGAATCTCGAGCACCACCGAGTCTTCCCTCGCGGTTGCTGAGTATCGCCGGGAGTCCTCGCCGAGCAGCACCACGTCACCGAAAGACGCGTAGGGCGCCACGACATCGTACGTGGCGTGACCGCCAGCTTCCTCGAACCGCTCCAGACGCAGCGAGCCATCCAGCAGCAAGTACACCGAATCGGCGTGCTCGCCCTGGGCGAACAGGCTCTCGCCCTCGTGTACCAGGCGACATTCGGCCATCTTCGAGAGGCCAACGAGGGCCTTGGTGCTGAGATCGTTGAGGTGCGAGCAGTTTCCGAGTAGCAGCGGGTTGACCCCGGTCACGGCAGTCGACGGGAACTCCTTGCGCAGCGTCTTCATCGAAGTGCTCATTTGTGCCTCTCCTGCGTCCCGCTCGGAGGGGTGGCCGGCGAGATCTCTACCTCCTTATTCGCCAAATCGACCCATTTGGTTTCGTCTGAGCCCCCTCCCCCTTCGACACCTCCGCTGGCTGCGCACTCGACCGTGCGGTCGCTGGAAGCGATAATCTCGTTCTGCGTGCCGAAACGGTGTTCGGTCGCCCCCTCACAGAGAACGCCGAGAGGAAACCTCATGAAGCAGCACGAGCGCCGCGTTGACGGCGTGGTCATCATCGAGCTAGAAGGCAAGCTCACGCTGGGCGCCGGCGACGTGCAGCTACGGCAGATCGTCAACGACTTGCTCGAACGCAATGAGGACAAGATTCTGCTCGACCTGGGCGGGATCAAATACATGGACAGCGCCGGAACCGGAGAGCTCGTTTCCGCATACACCTCCTGTGCGAACCGCGGCGCGCAGCTGAAGCTCTTGAATCTCAGTGCCAAGGTGCGCGACCTGCTGCTCTTCACGCAGCTCATAAGCATCTTCGAGGACTACACCGACGTCGCCGAGGCGGTCCACAGCTTCTCGGAATAGCCCTCTACGGCAGTAGACGTCCGCGGCGGCAGCTGTTCCGCCGCCGGCCGACAGGGTGCGTCATACAACCGACCGGCGCCCGCGACACAGGTTCGAAGGCAAGCCCCTTGCTCCGAGCGAGGTGCCTGTGAGCCGCGCGGTGCCGGGAAACGCGACCTGCCACGATCCCCATCGTCCAAGGTCGGTGCCGCGCGGCTGTTTCTTGGGCGTCGAGAGGGGGGCGGAGTAGGCGCACACCCCGCTTCGATTTGCCGTGCCCTTCCGCAAGTGCTTTCATACGGCGGGGAGAGCAAATGACCGGTCGGATCGGCAGCTTGTTGAACGACGAGCGCCCCGCCGTGTTGGCGCTCGCTGACGGCTCTGTCTTTCGAGGAATCGGCTTCGGGGCGTCCTGCGTTCGCTGCGGCGAGGTGTGCTTCAACACCAGCATGAGCGGGTATCAAGAGATCCTCACCGATCTTTCGTACGCCGGTCAGATCGTCGTCATGACGTACCCGCAGATCGGTAATGTCGGGGTGAACGCTGCCGACGCCGAATCCGCTCGACCCGCCCTCGCGGGGTTCGTCGTCCGGGAAGTATTCGAGACGGCCAGCAACTGGCGCTCGGAGGAATCGCTCGGCGCCTATTTGACCCGGCACGGGGTGCCGGGAATCTCCGATATCGATACGCGTGCGCTGGTGCGTCGCATCCGGGATCGGGGCTGTCAGAACGCGGTGCTCTCGACCGATCCGGACCAGCAGGGCGGCGACGCGCTAGTGGACCTGGCCCGCGATCTGCCGCCGATGGACGGGCTTGATCTGGTGGCCGACGTTACCTGTTCGGCACCTTACGAGTGGGATGCCGGCAGCTGGGAAGGCATCGACGGGCAGATGCCGCTCGCCGACGTCCCTGAGGATCGATTGCGGCTCGTGGCATTCGACTTCGGCATCAAGCACAGCATTCTGAGGTTGCTGGTCGATCATGGCTTCGAGGTCACTGTGGTGCCGGCGCACACGACCGCGGCGGAAGTGTCGACAATCGATCCTGACGCGGTTTTTCTGTCCAACGGCCCGGGTGATCCCGCCGCGGTGCTCGGCGTGCCTGCCACCGTCCGGCAGCTCGCCGATCGCTACCCCATGTTCGGCATTTGTCTCGGCCATCAGATTCTCGCACTGGCACTCGGCGGCTCGACGCGAAAGCTGAAGTTCGGCCACCACGGCGCCAACCAGCCCGGTCGCGACGTCCACAGCGGGCGGGTGTCGATCTGTGCCGAGAACCACGGTTTCGCGGTCGATCCGGAGTCGTTGCTCGAGGCCGGCGAGCCGGTCGAAGTCACGCACATAAACCTGAACGATCGCACCGTAGAGGGACTGGCTCACCAGACGCGGCCGATTTTCTCGGTTCAGTACCACCCGGAGGCGTCTCCGGGGCCACATGACGCGCAGTACTTCTTCCAGCGGTTCCGCGACATGGTGCTGCGGCACAAAGCCGGCGAGGCAGTGACCGGTGCCGAGATTGCCCGAGGAGTCGATGTTGGGCGCAGAGACGCGGGGCCGGGCGACCAAGGGCCTGACGCCGGTCGCAGTAGCGCGGGTCACAGCGCGGCGGGCGTGAGCTGATGCCGCGCCGAACCGACCTCGAGTCGATCCTGGTAATCGGATCCGGGCCGATCGTCATCGGTCAGGCGTGCGAGTTCGACTACTCGGGCACACAAGCCTGCAAGGCGCTGCGCGAGGAGGGGTTCCGCGTCGTGCTGGTCAACTCCAATCCGGCGACGATCATGACCGACCCGGACATGGCCGACCGTACCTACGTCGAGCCGATGACGGTTTCCAGCGTCGAACAGATCATCGCGCGTGAGCGCCCGGACGCGCTCTTGCCGACGATCGGAGGCCAGACAGCGCTCAATCTAACGATCGAGCTTGCCGAGCACGGCGTGCTCGAGCGCTACGGTGTGGAGCTCATCGGCGCCAACCTCGAAGCGATTCTGAAGGCCGAGGATCGGCAGTTGTTCCGCGCCGCCATGGAGCGGCTCGGCTTGCGCATCCCGCGATCCGGATACGTGCGGTCGGTGCGGGAGGCGCGTGGTCTGATCGGCGAGACCGGCCTGCCGGCCATCGTGCGGCCCAGCTTCACCCTCGGAGGAGCGGGCGCCGGCGTGGCCGAGACCGAGGCCGAGTTCGGCCGCGTGGTCGAGTGGGCGTTGCAGCAGTCGCCACGCCACGAGTGCCTTATCGAGCAGAGTGTGCTGGGCTGGAAAGAATACGAGCTCGAAGTGATGCGCGACACGGCGGACAACGTCGTAATCGTCTGCTCGATCGAGAACTTCGATCCCATGGGCGTGCATACCGGAGACTCGATTACGGTGGCGCCGGCGCAAACGCTGACCGACAAGGAATACCAGCTGATGCGCGACGCGGCGATCGCGATCATTCGCGAGATCGGCGTCGACACCGGTGGCTCGAACATCCAGTTCGCGGTCGATCCGGCCGATGGCTCACTGGTGGTGGTCGAGATGAACCCGCGCGTGTCGCGCTCGTCGGCACTGGCTTCCAAGGCTACCGGCTTCCCGATCGCCAAGATCGCCGCCAAGCTAGCGGTCGGGTACACGCTCGACGAGATCCCAAACGACATCACCCGTGAGACTCCGGCGAGCTTTGAGCCCACCATCGACTACGTGGTCACCAAGATCCCGCGTTTCGCCTTCGAGAAGTTCCCCACCACCGATCAGAGCCTCACCACACAAATGAAGTCGGTGGGGGAGGTCATGGGCATCGGCCGCACCTTCAAGGAGAGCCTTCAGAAGGCCATTCGTTCGCTCGAGGTCGACCGCTACGGACTCGAGCCGTCGGTGGGAGGCGCCGGGCCGGGAGCCGAGGAGGAAATCTGGTCGCGCATCAGCAACCCTTGTCCGGGTCGCCTATGGGCGATCGCCGACGGTCTCCGACGCGGCTTCCAGATCAGCGAGATCCATGCCCAGAGCAGCATCGACCCATGGTTCCTGCGCAACATCAAGGAGCTGGTGGATGCCGAAGCGGTGTTGCGCAGTGCCGCGCGAGAGGATCGCGACGAGCTGTTGCGCCCTGCCAAGCGACTCGGATTCTCGGATCGGCGGCTGGCGACCCTGTGGAAGACGAGCGAGGGTCAGGTGCGTCGCCAGCGCCATCGACTCGGCGTGCGCCCCGTGTTCAAGCGTGTCGATACCTGCGCTGCCGAATTCGTCGCCCACACGCCCTACCTGTACTCCACCTACGAGCAGGAGTGCGAGGCCGATCCGACCGACCGCGAGAAGGTGCTGATTCTCGGAGGTGGACCGAACCGCATCGGCCAGGGTATCGAATTCGACTACTGCTGCGTGCACGCTGCGTTCGCCCTCAAGGAGGCGGGCTACGAGGCGATCATGGTCAACTGCAACCCGGAGACCGTGTCGACGGACTACGACACCTCCGACCGGCTGTATTTCGAGCCGGTAACGCTCGAGGACGTGCTCGAGATCGTCGAGCGTGAGCAACCCAGCGGTGTTGTCGTGCAGCTCGGCGGACAGACTCCGCTACGCTTGGCGATCGATCTGGAACGCGCCGGCGTGCGCGTTCTCGGCACCAGCCCTGACGCCATCGACCGGGCCGAGGACCGTGCGCGCTTTGACGAGCTGCTCGAGGACCTTGGCCTGCGCCGCCCGGCGAGCGGCATCGCGCGCAGCGTCGACGAGGCGATCGCCGTTGCCGAGCGCATTGGCTATCCGGCGCTGGTACGCCCGTCCTACGTCCTCGGCGGCCGTGCCATGCAGATCGTGCACAACGTCCGCGCGCTGGAGCGTTACATGGCCGAGGCGGTACAGGCGTCGCCCGAGCATCCGGTGTTGATCGACCACTTCCTCGCCGACTGCACCGAGGTCGACGTCGACGCAGTTTGCGACGGCGAGCGCGTCGTGATCGCCGGCGTTATGGAGCACATCGAGGAGGCGGGCGTGCATTCCGGCGATAGCGCTTGCGCCATTCCGCCGTTCTCGCTCGAGCCCCACATCATCCAGGAGATCCACGACTCCACCACCCGACTGGCGCTCGAGCTCGGCGTCCGCGGCCTGATGAACGTGCAGTATGGCGTCCAGGCCGGGAACGTGTACGTGCTCGAGGTGAACCCGCGCGCCTCGCGCACGGTGCCCTATGTGGCGAAGGCCACCGGCATGCCGCTGGCAAAGATCGGCGCCTTGGTGATCGTCGGCAAGACACTGGAGGAGCTCAAGTTCACCAGCAACCCGGTGCCCCACGGTGTGGCGGTGAAGGAGCCCGTATTCCCGTTCTTGAAGTTCCCCGGCGTCGACGTCCTGCTGGGGCCGGAAATGAAGAGCACAGGCGAGGTGATGGGCATAGACTCCGACTTCGGGCGGGCGTTCGCGAAAGCGCAGATCCAGGCTGGCGCCGCGTTGCCCCTGTCCGGCCGCGTCCTCGTAACCGTGCGCCCCGACCACCGGCCGCGGCTCGGTGACGCAATCCGTGAGCTGGCCGAGAACGGCTTCGAGATCCTGGCCACCGATGGAACCGCCGCCGATCTGCGGGAGATGGGTGTCGAAGCACGTGTAGTCCCGAAGCCCGGCGAGGGTTCCCCCAACACGGTCGACATCATCGAGCGTGGAGAGGTCAACCTGGTGATCAACACGGTCGGCGACGATCCGGCATCCGTCCGTGACTCGGTCGCGCTGCGGCAGGCGGTGCTGCGGCGTGGTATTCCGTATTTCACCACCGCGGCAGGCGCCCGCGCCGGGGTCGGCGCGATTCGCGCCCTGCAGCTGGGGACGATCGGCGTTCGCTCGCTGCAGGAGATCCATGCCCGTGCCCGAGTGCCGGGGGTCCGGTAGCCACGGCGTGTCGAACCTTCGCCGGTGTGCGGTTGCTCTGGCCGCGGCGATCATGGCGCTGGCAGGCGGCGGAAGCGGGGTGATGGTCCTTGCGGCTCCCGACCGTCCGAACGTCCTGCTGATCCTGGTCGACGATCTTGGTTACATGGACATCGGGGCCAACAACCCACAGACGTTCTACAACACACCGAGCATTGATCAGCTCGCAGCCGAAGGCATGCGCTTCACCAACGGCTACGCCGCCAACCCGGTGTGCTCGCCGACGCGCTACAGCATCCTTACCGGCAAGTACCCGACGCGGGCACGGGCCACCGATTGGTTTTCGGGAACGCTGACGCAGCGCTTCTTGCATGCGCCCTTCGCCGATCGGATGCCGCTCGAGGAGCGCACGTTGGCGGAAGTCTTGGGGGAGGCCGGTTACGCGACGTTCTTCGCCGGCAAGTGGCATCTCGGTCCGACCCCGGACTACTGGCCGGAAGCACAGGGGTTCGATGTTAACAGGGGCGGTCACGAGCGCGGTGGACCCTACGGCCCAGGGCGATACTTCACCCCGTACGGTAATCCTCGACTCGCTGACGGACCTCCTGGCGAGCACCTGCCATCGAGGTTGGCGCGTGAGACGGTCGAGTTCATCCGCGCCCACCAGGAGCAGCCGTTCTTTGCCTACCTGGCCTTTTACTCCGTGCATACGCCGCTCATGGCCCCGCAGCCGCTGGTCGACAAGTACGCCGCCAAGGCGGAAGCGATGCAGTTGACGGAGCGCGACCCGTTCGGTGAAGAGGAGCAGGTCTGGCCGGACGCACCGTTGCGACAGGTGCGTGAGCTTCAATCGCATGCGGTCTATGCCGCTATGGTCGAGTCGATGGATCGCGCCGTGGGCACCGTGCTCAGCGCGCTCGAGTCCGTCGGGCTGGCCGACGACACGATGGTGTTGCTGACATCGGACAACGGCGGCCTATCGACCTCCGAGGGCCTGCCGACCAGCAACCTGCCGCTGCGCGGTGGCAAGGGATGGGTCTACGAAGGCGGCATTCGCGAGCCCTTCATCGTTCGCTGGCCGGGCGTTACGCGACCCGGGTCCGCGTCGGACGAACCGGTAATGAGCATCGACCTGTTTCCGACTGTTGTGGAGGCGGCCGGATTGTCGCCCGGCGATCCGACGGTCGACGGGATGAGCCTCGTGCCGCTGCTGCGCGATGGCGGTCCGCTGACGCGCGAGGCGCTCTTCTGGCACTACCCGCACTACTCCAATCAAGGCGGCTTTCCGGGCGGTGCCATTCGCGCCGGGCGCTGGAAGCTGATCGAACGCTACGAAGATGGCCGTACACACCTCTTCGATCTAGACGCTGACATCGGCGAGCAGCACGACCTTGCCGCGGCGCGACCACGGCAGGTCGCGGAGCTACGTCAGCGTCTGCACCGCTGGTACGAGGATGTCGACGCGCTGTTCCTGCGCCCCAAGCCGGGCGGGCCGGCGCCCTGGACGCCACAATGAGACGATGTTCGATGCTCCTGGGACTGGTGCTCGCTACGATGTTGGGCGGCGGCCCGATGCAGGCGCCGGCGCCCGGCGACGCGGTCAGCGTGACGATTCCGGGTACGCCGGTCACGTTCGAGATGGCCTTCGTCCCGGGCGGCGTATTCGAGCTCGGTAGCCCGGTCGACGAGGTCGGCCGCGACGAGGATGAAGGCCCAGTGCGGCAGGTTCGAATCGAGCCGTTCTGGATGGGCGTGCACGAGGTAACCCACGACGAGTTCGCGGTCTTTCGATACCGCCGACTGGACGATCACGTCGGCGCCGCTGCCGAGCTGCCATTCGACGCGGACGGCGTGAGCCGGCCGAGCCCGCCATACGAGGACCCCGCCCACGGGATGAACAAGGCCGGGCATCCTGCGGTGGGCATGACGCGCTGGGCGGCGTTGCAGTACGCCCGCTGGCTCTCGCACAAAACCGGACAGTTGTACCGTTTGCCCACCGAGGCCGAATGGGAGTACGCCTGTCAGGCCGGCGAAGACCGTGCCTACGGGTTTACCGCCGTCGCCGACCTTGGCGCACATGCGTGGCTGGTAGACAACAGCGAGGGCTCGTACCACGCGGTCGGACTCAGGGAGCCCAATGTGTGGGGCCTGTACGATCTGCACGGCAATGTCGCCGAGTGGGTGGCCGATCGCTACGACGATGCACTCTACGCCAGCCTCGCGGGTGGCGAGCCCGTCGCGGCGCCGATATCGGGGGCGCCCGGCCAGGGACAGGGCTTGGTTCGCGGCGGCGCCTACGGTGACGGGCCGGCCGAAGCTCGCTGCGCAGCGCGGTTCCCGGAGACTGCCTACTGGAAGCGGCGCGACCCGCAGATACCCAAGAGCCGCTGGTGGAACACAGATTCGGAACACGTCGGATTTCGAGTCGTGCGCCCGGCGCGCGAAGTGACGCTCGACGAGGTCCAAGCGTACTGGAACGCGATCTTCGGCGCGTAGTACCGTGCCATCCTAGCCTTGCACGGAGGAGTCATGAACAGGCGAGATTTCGTAAGGACGAGCACGGCCGCCGCCGTCGGCGGCCTGTCGCTGAGCCGACCAGAGGCATTGCGCGCACAGCCGCCGACGGCCGATGCGATCCGTGTCGGGGTGGTCGGTTGCGGGGGCCGCGGCACCGGGGCGGCCGTCCAGGCGCTGAGCACGGCGCAGGACGTCAAGCTGGTCGCCATGGCCGATGCGTTCGACGACAACGTGCAACGGAGCTACGAAACGCTCATGTCGTTCGAGCGCGAAGACTGGCTCGGCGGCGACAGCGATCTACGGGCACGCGTCGACGTGCCTCCCGAGCGTCGCTTCTCGGGATTCGACGCCTACAAGCAGGTGTTGCCGTTGGTCGATGTGGTCATCCTGACCACGCCGCCTGGCTTCCGGCCGACCCACTTCGAGGCGGCGGTCGCGGCCGGGAAGCAGATATTCATGGAGAAGCCCGTGGCCACCGACGCCCCCGGGGCGCGGCGCGTCTACGAGGCCGGCAAGCACGCCCACGACAAGAAGCTCAACGTTGTTGTCGGACTGCAGCGCCACTACCAGGACATGTATCGCGGCTGGGTGGATCGGATTCACGCCGGCATGATCGGCGACGTGATCCTTGGTCGCGTTTATTGGAACGGCGCCGGCGTGTGGGTGCGGCCGCGTACGCCGGAACAGACCGAGATGGAGTACCAGATGCGTAACTGGTACTACTTTAACTGGCTGTGTGGCGACCACATTGTCGAGCAGCATATCCACAACATCGACGTGGCCAACTGGGTAATGGACGGGCACCCGGTTCGCGCCCAGGGACAGGGCGGGCGCCTGGTGCGCACCGGTAAAGACCACGGCGAGATCTTCGATCATCACTTCGTCGAGTTCGAGTACGAGAACGGCAGCCGCGTCCTAAGCCAGTGTCGCCACATACCGGACTGCATGGACCGCGTCTCCGAGGGCTTCCACGGCACCAACGGCACCGCGCCGCGGCCAGGGGTGATCCTCTCCAAGAGCGGCAAGTCGCTGTTCGAGTACGATGACGGCGCCGACCCGAATCCCTACCAGGTGGAGCACGACGAGCTGTTCGCGGCGGTAGCCGCGGGCGAGTACACCTACGCCGACACCGAGCGTGGCGTGGTGGCGTCGATGACGGCGGTCCTGGGTCGGATGGCCACCTACTCCGGCCAGGTGGTCGAGTGGGATCAGGCGATTGCCTCGGAGCTCGACCTGATGCCGCCGCGGCTCGCCTGGGACGCGGCACCGCAGGTGGTTCCTGACGCCAACGGGGCGTACCCGATCCCCACCCCCGGCGTCACTCGAGCGTTCTGAGGTAGGCCTCGGGTGCGACGACGCGATTTCATGGGAGCGCTGGCCGGCGCGGCGGTGGCCTGGGGACCCTCCGTCGGCGCGACGACTCCAGATCCTGTTGCCCTGGCACCGACGAGGCGTTTCCCGGCAGGGGCCACACAAGATCCGTTCGGGCTCGACTACGCGCCGCACCTCGGGATGTTCCGCGAGACTGGCGGCGAGGATCCGATCAGCCAGCTGCAGTTCATGGCAGCGCAGGGGTTTCGCGCGCTCGAGGACAACGGCATGCGGGGCCGGTCGACTAGCGAGCAGGCCGACATCGCGGCGGAGATGTCGCGCCTCGGCATGCGCATGGGCGTGTTCGTGGCCCACACGATCTACTGGCGCGAACCTGGCCTCGCCAGTGGCGATGCCGACAAGCGTGCGGAGTTTCTCTCCGAGATTCGTTCGTCGGTAGAGGTTGCCAAGCGCGTCAACGCAACCTGGATGACGGTGGTCCCCGGGCACGTGGACCTGAGGGTTCATCCTGACTACCAGACAGCGAACGTCGTCGAGACGCTCAAGCAGGCCACGTCCATCCTGGAGCCCCACGGCTTGGTGATGGTAGCTCGAGCCGCTGAACCCACGCGACCATCCCGGGTTGTTCCTCAAGGGAATTCCGCAGGCGTTCCAGATCTGCCGGGCGGTCGACAGTCCGGCGTGCAAGATCCTCGACGACCTCTACCACCAGCAAATCAGCGAGGGGAACCTGATTCCCAACATCGACGCGGCCTGGGATGAGATCGCCTACTTCCAGATTGGCGACAATCCGGGCCGCGATGAGCCGACGACCGGCGAGATCAACTACAGCAACGTCTTCCGGCACATTCACGACAAGGGCTTCGACGGGATCCTCGGCATGGAACATGGGAACTCCCAGCCCGGCCGCGCCGGCGAGTCGGCGGTGATCGAGGCGTACCGGATGGTTGATGTCCGGCGCTAGCCCACCCGCGTGGCGGCCAGCCGCGCGCAGCTCGGCGATCGTGTTGTGTGCGGCGTTGCTTGTCGTCATCGGTGCGCCGGTGCCGGCGGGCTCTCAGCAGCGGGGCTTCCGCCTGCAGGGCGGGGGCACCGGTGTATTCCTCGACGGCTCGGCGGACCACGTGATGCTGGCGCGCCCGAATCTCGATGGCACCGTTCGACTCGAGTGCGTCAGGGGTGACCGCCACACGGCGCGGGAGCTGCTCCGCGCGGCGGCCGACAGTCGACAACCGACGGCGGAGATGACGAGCCCGGACGCGCGCGAGGATGACCGGCGGGCGCGCAGCGGGCGGGCGGCGGTCGCGGCACAGATGCGATTCGATGCTGACTTTCCGACCGGCGTTGACGGTGCCGGCCGGGTACTGCTGTACATGCCCAAGCCGATCGAGTCCGGGTCGAGCGGGTCGCACTTTGATCGCTCCGCCAGCCCCGACCTGCTCATGGAGCCGTCGGTGTCCGACGTTCTACCATTCGCCGACGTCGATCTGACCGACGACGCTCTGCGCGACATGGGGTGGCGGCAAGGAACGTTTCGCTCGGAGCTGCGCTTTACCGACGCCGACGGCAGCGGGTTCAACGACCCGTCGCTGGGGCCGACACGACAGGCGGCGATGCGCTTCGCGCTAGGCATCTGGGAGCGGCTGCTGGGCAGCGCCGCACCGGTGACGGTGGACGCCGGGTTCGACGACCTGTCGTGCTCCCCCGACGACGGCGCCGTGCTCGGACAGGCCGGACCGCAGTTCGTTTTTTCCGGATTCGCCGGCAGCAAGCCCGGCGTGGTGTATCCAGGTACTACCGCGGAGTCGATCGCCCGGTCGGCGCTCGGGGATTCCGACGCCGCCGACATCGTGATCACCTTCAACTCCGCCGTTGATGACGCCTGCCTGGGGGCAGGAAGTAGCTGGTACTACGGCCTGGATGACAACGCAGCGCCGTCGCAAGTGGCCTTCCTGCCGGTAGCTCTCCACGAAATGGGGCACGGGCTCGGCTTCCTCGGGCTGACCAACCTCAACACCGGCGCCTTCAACTCCGGTCTCCCGGACATTCTGGCGACGATGACCTTCGACAACCAGCGCAATCGCACCTGGGACGAGTTGTCCGCTGCCGGGCGCCGCAAGTCCGCTGTGCGCGACGGCAAGGTAGCCTTCACAGGTGCCAGGACCACGCGCAAAGCGCGGACTCTGCTGCGGGGCGCCCAGGTCCTGCAGATCACCGATCCGGCGAACCTGGCCGGCACTCACGTAGTCGGCCGCGCGTTCTTCGGCCCGGAGCTCGACGAGGCGGGCGTGACCAACGACCTGGCGCTCGTCGATGATGGGACCTCGACGCCGACGCTGGGTTGTGCTGCTCTGGTGAACGGCGACGAGATTGCCGGCAAGATCGCGGTGATCGACCGCGGCGAATGCCGCTTCGACGCCAAGGTGCAGACCGCACAAGATGCCGGTGCCGTCGGGGTCGTGGTGATCAACAACGTCAGCGGATCGGCGATCAGCATGGCTGGCGAGGACGGCTCGATCGTCATTCCCGCCGTCATGGTGGACAAGAAACTCGGCAACAAGATCAAGCGTCGCCTCAGGAAATAGACGCGGGTTTTCGCGATGATCGAGAAGCAGACGGCGTTCGCTGAGCGCCTCGTACACGACGACGACTGGATCACGGTGTGGTGGCGCGATGGCACGCAGAGTCGTTTTCCGGCCATCTGGTTACGCCACAACGTGCCCGGCGGACGAGCGTGATCGTCGACCAGATTGAAGAGCTCTATCGGGCTCGGGGCCACGAGAGCTACGGCGCCGTCGACCCGGAGTACGCGAACAGCCTGTCTCACGTTTCGCGACACACGCTCGACAAGCAGGGCGGGCCGATGTCGCCCGACGAGCAGCTCCAGTTCGAAGCCAACCCGCACCGTCGCGACGGGCTGCGCCTACGCAGGTGGGAAGACTCTCAGGGCAAGCTCACCGGTCACCGACTGGTGGCGTGGTCGCACTTCCGCCCGCTGCTGGAGAGCCTTGCCACTGCACCCGAGGGGTGAACGCCGATCCGCGAACCGCACGAAGCGACCTCCGCCCGGCTTGAATCCCGCTGAGCGTTTCTCCCAACCTGCCGAGTCTCGAAAGCCCAGGAGGCAAACCATGCGTTCATCCCGACGATTCAGCGTCGCGTTGCTGTTGGTCCTGACGTCAACGGCGCTCGCTCCGACCGCCGCTGTGACAGCACAGACTGCCGGCGTCGCTGCCGCCCCGACGACCGGGAGCGAGATCAGCCTGTCAGCGGAGTTCGACGTCTGGGCGCTGGAGCTGCTCGAGGAATGGCATATCCCGGGCCTGGCGGTGGGAGCGACCGTCAACGGCGAGGTCGTGCTGCTGAAGGGTTATGGCTGGCGGGACGTCGAGAACCGTCTGCCGGTGACCCCCGACACATTGATGGCGATCGGCTCGAACTCGAAGTCGTTCACGGTATTGCTCATGGCGCAGCTGGTCGACGAGGGAAAGCTCGACTGGGACGCGCCGGTGCGCCGCTACCTTCCCGATTTCCGCATGTATGACGATTACGCCACCGAGCACATGCGGGTGAAGGATCTGGTAACTCACGTCTCCGGACTGCCGCGGCACGATGTCCTCTGGTACGGACGTAGCTTCGATCGGGAGCAGCTCTTTGAGCGTCTGCGCTACCTGGAGCCGACGCTATCGTTTCGCGCTGGCTACCAGTACCAGAACCTGATGTTCATGACCGCTGGATACCTGGTCGAGCGGATCACCGGGCGCTCCTGGGATGACCTCATCCGCGAGCGCATCTTCGAGCCCCTCGACATGCAGCGCTCCAACACGTCGGTTATCGACATGCCGGGCTCTGGGGACTTCGCCTGGCCCTACGAGGTCCGCAACGACGAGCCCGGGCGCGTGCCCTTCCGCAACATCGATAGTGTCGGGCCGGCCGGGTCGATCAACTCCAGCGTGACGGAGATGCTGCGCTACATCGATACGCGAATCGGGGGCGGCGAAAGCGGCGACGTCCGCATTGTGTCCGAAGAGCAGGAACGACAGATCAAGCGGCCGCACTCGGTTTCATCGGGAGGTATTTCCGGGCCGATCTACCCGGAGCTCGGGCCCTCGACGTATGGGCTCGGCCTGGCGGTGAGCTCGTACCGCGGACACCGGGTGGTGAACCATGGCGGCGGCATCGACGGGTTCATCTCACAGATGGCGTGGCTTCCGGACGCCGGCGTCGGAGTGATGGCGTTGACCAATGGCGCCGGTGCCGCCAACCCGGTGCCGGATCTCGTCATGCGGCGGCTGTTCGACGAGCTGACCGGGCTCGACCCCATCGACTGGAACGCTCGCGTCCGCGAGCGCATCGCTGAGGGGCTCGCCCAGGCCGAAGCGGAGAGGGAGAAGGTCGCGGCCTCGAGGGTGCCCGGAACCTCGCCGAGCCATGGGCTGGATGACTACGCCGGTACATACGTGCATCCTGGCTACGGGACGGTGCAGGTCGCCGTCGGAGAGCAGGGCCTGGAGGTGACGTTCGATCAGTTCCGCGCCGGCCTCAAGCACCACCACTACGATGTGTTCGAGCTCGACGAGGAAGCACTCCCGGAGGCCGATCGGAGCGAGGGCGTTCTCCAGGGGCTAGTCGCCTTCCGCATGAGCAAGGCGGGAACGATCATCAGCGTCGAGTTGCCGCTGGAGCCGGCCGGAGCCGACATCGTGTTCGAGCGTTCCGAATAGCCGCGGGCCGCGAGCAGCGCGCACAGTACGGCTCGCCGCACACCACCAGAGGCGGTGACGACGGGGGGCGACAAGGGCGCATGCGTCTAGGCATCACTGCGTTTCGGTGACTGTTGCGCACTGTCAAGCGTCAACCGGAGCCTGCTCAGTGGCGTCCCATCGGCGCTGGCGGCCAGGTCCGGCCGTGGCCTCGGGAATCGGCGACAGCCGCCAGACGCGCGGCGACACGAGTGCGCATAGCTGGCGCCCGGGTGGGGCCAGGCAGACGCAGCCGCCTGTCGGGCGGCCGGACTGGCAGTCGCGGCGTGCCGCGGGCGCGTCGGGTGTCAGTCGATCTTGAACTCGGCGACCAGCGCGGTGACCGAAGCCTTGGCGTCGCCCAGCAGCATGCGCGTGTTCTCCTTGAAGAACAGCGGGTTGCCGATGCCAGCGTAGCCGGCTCCGAGCGAGCGCTTGAGCACGAACGTCGTACGGGCGCGATCGGCGTCGATGATCGGCATGCCGTAGATCGGGCTGTCCTCGTCCTCCCGGGCGGCCGGATTCACGACGTCGTTGGCACCGATAACCATGCACACGTCGACCGTCTCGATCGTCGGGTTGACGTCTTCGGGCTCGACGAGCTGTTCGTACGGCACGCTGGCCTCGGCCAGCAGGACGTTCATGTGGCCCGGCATGCGACCGGCTACCGGATGGATGGCGTAGCGCACGTCACAGCCGTTCTCCTCGAGGATGTCGGCGAGCTCTCGTACCGCATGCTGCGCCTGTGCCACCGCCATGCCGTAGCCGGGCACGAACACCACGCTACTCGAGGCCTCGAGGATGAGAAATGCGTCCTCGGTGTTGATCACCTTCGCCTCACCCTGCGATCCCTTGGCCGAGCTCGTGGTGGCAGCGCCGAACCCGGAGAACAGCACGTTGGAGAGCGAGCGGTTCATCGCCCGGCACATGATCGTCGTGAGGATCAACCCGCTGGCGCCCACCAGCGCACCGGAAACAATGAGCACCTTGTTGACGATGATGAAGCCGGTGGCACACGCGGCCAGGCCCGAGTAGCTGTTGAGCAGCGCCACCACGACCGGCATGTCCGCACCGCCGATGGAGATGACGCTGAGAATACCCAGCGCTAGGCTGATTCCGACAAGGACCAGGTAGGCAGTGTACTTCGACTCCATCAGCGCGCTCGGCTCGCCAACCGTGGCGAACAGCACGGCGGCGGTGAGCGCGCCGATCACCAGCAAGACGTTGACCACCTGCTGGCCCGGGAACAGCATCGGCCGCCCGGGGACCTTGCCGGCGAGCTTGCCCCAGGCGATGACGCTGCCGGCGAACGTAACGCTGCCGATCAGCGACGCGACGGCAATGGAGCCCAGCGTGAAGCTACTGAACTGAGCCGCCCCGGAAACGACCTCGACCTGTGTTTGGTGGTACTCGGCCCAGCCGACGAGCAGCGACGCGAGCCCGCCACCGCCGTTGAACATGGCGACCATCTCCGGCATGCCGGTCATCGCCACGGTACGGGCGGCGTAGGCGCCGATGGCGCCGCCAGCGACGATACCCACCACGATCCACTGATAATCGAGGCCGCCGTAGGCCACCGTCGCGAGTGCGGCAAGCAACATACCCACAGAAGAGATCTGATTCCCTCGTCGTGCCGTCTCGGCTCGCTGCAGCCCTTTCAGGCCGTAGACGAACAGAACCGCGGCCGCGATGTACGCCAGATCGATCAGGAACGCGCGGCTCATCTCAGCCCTCTCCCTGGCCCTTCTTGCGGAACATCGCGAACATGCGGTCGGTCACCAGATAGCCGCCGACGACGTTGATCGTGGCGCAGGCGACGGCCAGCGTTCCGAGAATGATGGTGACGCGCTCGTTGCCGCCGCGTAGCGACAGCAACGCCCCGACGATAGTGATTCCGGAGATCGCGTTGGAGCCGCTCATCAGCGGGGTGTGCAGCTGCGACGGCACGCGTGAGATGAGCTCGAAGCCGAGAAAGATGGCGAGCATCAAGATGAACAGCAGGAAAACGATCGTCTGAGCGTCCATGGAGATTCGAAAGTGCCTCTGTAGGTGGTGGCTCGGTGTCAGTTGCCGTCCGGTATCAGTCGCCGGCGTATGCCTTGTTGAGCATCTCGTTGACGATCTCGCCGCCGCAGGTGATGAGCGCACCGGCCATGATCTCGTCGTCGCGATCCAGCTTCATGCTCTTGGCTTCGTCGTCCCAGAAATGGGTGAGGAAGTTGATCAAGTTGTTCGAGTACATCTGGCTGGCGTGAACCGCGACGTGTCCTGGTAGGTTGTCGCGCCCGACGATCAACACCCCGCCTACTTCGACCTCTTCGTTGAGCCGCGTCCCGGCGACGTTGCCGCCCTGCTCGCTCGCCGCCATGTCAACGATCACGCTCCCGGGCTTCATGCCGGCGACCATTTCCTCATTGAGGATCAACGGCGGCTTGCGCCCGAAGAGCTTCGCTGTCGTGATGACCACATCGGACGCGGCGCAGACCTTCGCCATTCCCTGGCGCTGTAGCTCGAGTTGCTCGGCGGTCAGCTCCCGGGCGTAACCGCCCTCTGTCTGACCCGTGTCGCCCAGGTCGATCTTGACGAATCTGGCACCGAGCGACTTGACCTGTTCTTCGACCACCGGGCGCGTATCGAACGCGTTGACGCGAGCCCCCATGCGCTTGGCGGTGGCGATGGCCTGCAGACCGGCCACGCCGGCGCCGATCACGAAGACGCGCGAAGGTCTCAAGGTGCCCGACGGGGTCATCATCATCGGGTAGGCCTTGGCGAGCCGGTCGGCGGCAAGCACCACTGCGGCATAGCCTGCCAGGCTTGCCTGTGAGCTCAGCGCATCCATCTTCTGCGCCAGCGTCGTACGTGGGATCAGCTCGATGCACACGGCGCTGACTTGCCGCGCCGCCAGCGAGTCGACCAGCGGTTGGTTGAAGAACGGATCGAGATGGCTCACGTGAACGCTGCCGGCAGCGAGCAGGTCGACGTCCGAGATGGGCGGCGGGTTCAAGCGCAGCACTACGTCGGCGCCTCCCAGAAGGGCCGCGCGGTCAGCCACGACCGCGGCGCCGGCCTCCTCGTAGCTCGCATCGGGGGCGCTCACCGTGGCGCCAACCCCTGCCTCGACACTGACCTCGGCGCCCATATGCACGAGCTTCGCGATGCCCTCCGGCACTACCGGTACGCGCGGCTCGTCGACCTTGGCTTCGCGCGGAACGGCGATCTTCATGCGTAGCTTTCCTTGCTCGGTAGGTGCGTGAATGAGGCGCCGCAGCGAAGGGGCAGTTGCGAAGCACGGCGACAGGTTGATTGTCCTAGACCGGCGACGGGGCCGCAAACCACCGTGCCGGCGGCGGCCGACGAACCGACCCGCCTCCAGTCGCGTTAAGCGACTGCTACGCGGAGCCTGCGCCGTGATGAAGGACGCCGGTCTGCGCTCAGCCCTCGTAGTAGCGGCGCGGCATCCAGGCGAAGCCTTGACGAGCTCCACCCGCTGCGCTCCGCGCCGACGTGACCTCGTTACAGGCCCCGACGATATCGTCGGCGGATAGAACGCAGACCTTCTCGAGTGCCAGTGACTGCGGCACGCCCGGCAGGTTCTTCTGCCCCACAGCGCGGGTGGGCAGGTTGGTGAAGCGCTCCACAGCGTGCCCCTGGATGGAGCGCGCGAAGCCAGCGAACGGGCGATCTTCGGCCGCCACCACCAGCCGGCCCGTACGGCCAATGCTCTGATAGACCGAGTCGAGGTCGGGAGGTACCAGGGTGCGAAGATCAATCACCTCCGCCTCGACGCCGTCGTCGGCCAGCGTGTCCGCGGCCTCGAGCGCGGTGTACACGGCTCGTCCCCAGGCCACGATCGTCACGTCGCCGCCAGAGCGTCGGATGGCGGCCTTGGAAAACGGTACCCGCAAGCTGGGATCTATATGCGGCACCTCGCCACGCATGATGCCGCGCTTCAGCCGCTCGATCTCGTCCTCGTCTGTCGGCTCGCCCGGCAGCGTCGGTCCGAGCGTGAGGCGGTAGGCAAACTTGGGCTCCAGAACCACCACCGGGCCGCCGTACTCGGCGGCGGTCATCAGCAAGCCATAGGCGTCGAAGCTGGTGGACGGCATCAGCAGCACGAGTCCCGGAATGGAAGCGAAATAGCTCTCGCAGCTCATCGAGTGATAGATCGCACCGCCACCGAAGGGATCGGTCGGCATACGCAGGATCACGCTCGCCGATGCCTTGCCGTTCGAGGCCCAGTGGAAGTTGCCGAGGTGGATCAGCCAGTGGAAGGCGTTGAAGGAGTAGTCGCCGAACTGGATCTCGGGCAGCGCCACGAGATCAGAGTGGAGGCTCGCACCCATCGCCGTCCCGACGATCAGGGGTTCGTTCAGCGGCGCGTCGAATACCCGGTCCGGGTGCCGCTCCTTGAGGCCGGCAGTTGCCTGCATCACACCGCCGAGTCGTGCTACGTCCTGGCCCCACAGCACGCCGCCGTGTCGATCGATGATGCGATCGAGGGCACTGCGCACGGCGCCGGCGTAGGTGATGTTCGTGGTGCCCGAGGCGGCGGGCTCGTCGACCTCCGGGAAGGGTAGGTAGACGTGCTCGAACAACGAGTCTGGCGACGGGTCCGGCTCCGCACGGACCTGCTTGATCAGGGCACGAACATGCTCCATCTCGGCATCCATGATGCGACCAGGCTCGTGATGCACGAAAAAGTCACGACCCTCGCCCTGCTTGCGTTGCAGGATGTCGTCGTGCTCCAGCACGCTGCGTTCGACGAGCTGTTCGCCGAACGCGATCAACGGGTCGTCCTGGGACAGATCGAAGGTAACGTCGGCGGCCGAGCTGTGGCCGTTGAACCGCGGTAGATGCTTGACGTGGAGGACCACGCCACTCTGCTTGTCGCGCACGTGGCCAGCGACATCCATGGTGGTGCTGTAGACGTCCCAGAAGTCGCGCCCGTCGCACTCGAAGTGCGCCAGATCGAAGGCGCTGGCATAGGCGGCGTAATCCTTGATGCCCTGGCCTTCCTCCGGAAGCGTGCTGATGGCGACGTTGTTGTCGGTCACCATGATGATCAGGGGCAGCTGCCAGACGCTGGCCGCGTTCATCGCGTCGTGCAGGTCACCTTCGGCGGTGGTGCCGTCGCCGATGATCGCCATGGCGACGCTGTGCTCGCGCCCCTTGATCTTGTAGCCCATCGCATAACCGGCCGCTTTGTCGAGCTGCATTCCGACCGGGCTCTGGAGCGGCAGGATGCCCAGCTCCGGATAGTAGAGATGGTTGACCATCTGTCGGGCGCGGCTGAGCTCGTCGGTGTCTCGGGAGAACTGCTGGCGCATGAGGTCGGTTACGAAGTTCTCGTAGCCTTGCAGCTCCAACCACATCGACACCAGGGCGTAGGACCGGTAGTGCGGCACGAAACCGAAATCGTCGCGGCCGAGAGCGTGGGCCAGGGCAAGCGCGGTGGCTACACCGTGAACCTCCTCGCCCGGACCCCAGATGGCGAACTTGATCTCGCCCCGGTTGACGAAGCGGACGACGAACTCCTCGGCGGCGCGTGAGCGCACGGCGACGCGATAGGCGTGCCGGAGCTCTTCGGCAGTGGGTTCTACCTGCGCCAGGGCGTCAGTTTCGGCCTGCTCCATACAGATCTCCTGTCTGGGGCGACCACCGACGTGGTCATGAACGTCTAGCGGACGCCACGCCACGCACCTCGCCCGTTCGGTGCGGCGCTTCGCGACGGCGCGACTCCACGGCGGGGGCTGGTTGAACCGCCACGGCGCTGCCGTTTGAGCCCTTGGATTGGTGGCGAAAACTGTCGCGAAGGCGGCATTATACCAACTACAGCTTGGGGCCTGTTCAACCGGCCCGGGCGAACAAACAATCGGCCCACGCCAGGGAGGTGGCGTGGGCCGGGGGGTAGGCTTGGCAGTAGGGCCAGCTCAGCCGGCGTTGACGACGGCGGCCTCCTTCGCGTACTGGAGCGCATCCAGGACGTAGAACGGGACGAATCCGGGTCCACCGAAGCCACCGTAGATGCGGTAGCTGCTACGTGCCGCGTGCCTCACGAACGCGATGGCAACCTGCCCGTAGACGCTGTCGAAGCCGCGATCCGCTCCGCGCTCACCGACCGTGTAGTACGTCCACACCGCTGCGTCACCGGAGTAGCCGAACACCGGCCGGACATAGTCTGGACGACCGAGGACGATGTGTACGAAGCCGCGATCAGACTTCCAGCCGCGCGGGAAGTCGTGATAGCGATCGTTGGTCATCGCCACGCGCTCGTAGAACATTCGCTTGAAGTTGTTTCCGGCGACCTTTTGATCCTCATCGCGTAGGTCCCAGAATTCGGCGATGAAGTCACCGCGCTCCTCGGTGGTATTGAGGCCTTTAAAGACCTTGCGCTCGTTGTCGAGGATGATGTAGTCGACGGGGCCATCCAGCCACGCGTCTGGATTGGCCTCGAAGTACGCCATTGCCCCGGAGCCGGTCTCGGGGAACTCCTTGAACGGCGCCGAGGCCGACACTACTGCCGGCAGCAAAGCCACCATGCTGACGGTGGCGACAAAACTCGTGAGTCGGCGATTTCGAGCTCGCATTTCGTTCCTCCTGGTTGGTTTGCCGCGTTGGACAACACGGCCTCGTTCTTGCGACCCTGGCCGGCAGCGGTCGGTGCCGGGCGCCTAGGGCGCCGACCGCCGGGAGCAGCCTGGGTTGCACCAACCATCTTCGCAAGGCGCGTGCCAGAAGCCGCCGCGAGCGTCGGTCGGGCGCGGAGGCTGCGCTGTCAGGCTGCCGAATCGACTGGAAACAATGCGTTTATCGGCTGCAGGTGGGCAGCGCGTCAGTGCGGCAGCGGGTCACGGGGACGGCGCTGAGGCGGTTCCGCGGGGCTCCGCGAGTGGCGGCGGGCCGACAGCGACGTCCTGACGTCACTTCGAGATGGCGATATGTCGACGCTTCTGGCGGCTGCCGGTGGCCCTTCCCGGCCGATTTCGGTGCGGCGCTCGGCGCAGACGGGTTTGGTCGCACCGCTGCGTCGGTCGTCGGTCTATTCACGTCGGCCGCTCGCCTGGGGCCTGTCCGTCCTATAGAACAGGAACCCCACACCTCGCCCGGGGAGTCCGCGATTGGGATCTGCCTCTGTCGTCCACTCCACCAGCGCCGCGCGGCGCATCGCCCACGCGCACAGCTGGCTGCGCGACGCGGCAGCGCGAGGCCCTGTCCTGGTCGTTTCGGCGACGCGCGGCGCCGCGGACGATTTCGTCCGCTCGATGCTGGAGCCTGGCGCCGGACTGTTCGGTGTTCACCGCGCGACTCCTGGCCGACTGGCCGCGGACCTGGCGGTGGCGTCGATGGCGCGGCGCGGTCTGGCGCCGGTCACGGGGCTCGGCATGGAGGCGCTGGCGGCGCGGGCTTCCGAGCGCTGCAGCCAGGAGGGTCTGCAGTACTTCGGACCCGTGGCCGACTATCCCGGGTTCCCGCGGGCGTTGCGGCGCACCCTCAACGAGCTGCGCCTGGCCGGAGCAGCGATCGATCAACTCGTCGACCTCGGCGAGGCCGGCTCTGACCTGCAACAGCTGGCGTCGACGTACGCCGGAGAGATCGAGCACTGGAACCTCGCCGATCCCTCGATTCTCTGGCGCCTGGCGCTCGAGGCAGTCGATGGCGCGAAGCACGGTCTCGTGGGCATCCCGATGCTGTTGCTGGACCTCTCGCCCGGGAGCGCCCTGGAGCAGGAGACCTGGCATCGGCTGGCCGAACGCTCACCGGGCGCGCTGGCGACGGTGATCGGCGGCGATCGCCTGGCCCTCGAGTCGCTGTCGACGGCGTTTGGTGTTCGCGCCACCGAGCTCGACGACTTGGAGGCGGTTGGGGCGAGCCAGCTTGCTCGGCTGCGGAGCGCCGTGTTCGGCGAGGCGGCTGGCCCGCGTGCGGACCTCGACGAGACCTTCGAGATTGTCGCTGCCCCGGGCGAAGGCCGCGAGGCGGTCGAGGTCGTGCGCCGCATCCAGCGTCTGGCACGTGACGGCGTGCCGTTCGACCGCATGGCCGTCTTGCTCCGGGATCCGGGCGCTTACCTTGGCCTCGTCGAGGAGGCGATGCGTCGCGCCCGCGTTCCCGCCTGGTACACGCGAGGCACGGTGCGGCCTGACCCTGCCGGCCGCGCTTTTCTGGCTCTGCTCGCCTGTGCCGCAGACGACCTGTCGGCGTCGCGTTTCGCCGAGTATCTGTCGCTCGGTCAGTCGCCGCCGGCGCCGGCAGCACAGGAGCCCGAGATCGAGGTGCCGTGGGTCGAGCCAGCTGGCGCACAACTGGTCTTCAAGACATTCGTCGCCGAGTCGACGAAGCCGGCACCAGAAGAGCCCGACGGCGACGGGCCCGTTGTCGCCGGCACGGTGCGCACACCACGCCGATGGGAGCAGCTACTCGTCGACGCCGCCGTCGTCGGTGGGCGCGATCGCTGGCAGCGCCGACTCGCCGGGGTGCGCGCTGAGCTCGAGGAACGACGTCGAGCGCTCGACGACCTGGACGAGACGCGTGACGAGCACCTCCGCGGGCAGATCGACGCGCTCGCCAACCTCGAGGAGTTTGCCCTCCCGATCATCGACATCCTGGCGGCTCTGCCGGCGACGGCGCTGTGGGGCGACTGGCTCGTCGCGCTGCGTCGACTCGCCGCCGCGACCCTCCGCCGTGCCGACCGTGTGCTCGCCGTTCTCGGCGGTCTGGAGCCGATGGAAAGCGTCGGTCCGGTCGATCTCGCCGAGGTGTGCCGCGTCCTGGAAGAGCGACTCGCCTTCCTGCGGCACGAGCCGACAGGTCGACGCTACGGCAAGGTATTCGTTGCCACGATCGACGAGGCCAGAGGCCGCAACTTCGACGTCGTGTTCCTCCCCGGACTAGCCGAGGGGATCTTTCCGCGGCGCGCCAACGAGGATCCGCTGCTTCTGGACGACCTGCGCCGACAGGTCGATGCGCCGCTGATGACTCAAGATGAGCGCTTCGACAACGAGCGACTGCTGCTCCGCATCGCTGTGGGTGCCGCCGCGCTGAAGCTGGTCGTGTCCTACCCGACACAAGACGTGTTGCAGGGCCGCGCCCGAGTGCCGAGCTTCTACGCCCTCGACATCGTCCGTGCCGCCGAAGGTCACCTTCCCGACACCCGCACGCTCGAGGAGCGTGCCGCCTCCGGGTCTGCCTCGTTGCTCGGCTGGCCGGCGCCGCGTGACGCCGAGGCTTCGATCGATGCTGCCGAGTTCGACATCTCCTATCTCGAGCCCATACTCACGCGTCCGGAAGGCGACGCCACCGGACGGGCTCGCTTTCTGCTCGACACCAACGAGCACCTGGCGCGTTCGCTACGTGCGCGCGCGCGTCGCTGGCGGCCGGGGTTCTTCGCCGCCGACGGTCTGGTAGACCCCGGTCCGGCGGCGCGTGCAGTGCTCGACCGTCACCGTCTGCAGGCGCGCAGCTATTCACCCACCGCGCTGCAGCGCTACGCCGTTTGCCCGTACCAGTTCTTCCTCTATGCGATTCAGCGCCTGCGCCCGCGCGAGGAGCCAGTGGCCCTCGAGCAGATGGATCCTCTGACCCGGGGCAGCTTGTTCCACGAAGTGCAGTACCTGCTGTTTCAACGGTTGCGCGAGACCGACAACCTGCCGATCTCGGCGGCGAATCGGGCCGACGCCATCACCGCTGCTGACGCCGCCCTGGACGAGCTTGCGGCGAGTTACTCCGAACGCTTGGCACCGGCCATCCCGCGCGTATGGGACGACGAGGTCGAGGGCGTGCGCACGGATTTACGCGGCTGGATCCGCGAGGTCGCCGAGTCGGACGATGGCTGGGAGCCGTCGTTTTTCGAGTTCTCGTTCGGCCTCGGGCACGAGGCCGGGCGCGATCCACTGAGTCATCGTGAAGAGGCCGTTACCGCCGACGGTTATCGGCTGCGCGGCGCAATCGATCTGGTCGAGAACCAACCCGCACGCGAAGCGTGGCGGGTTACCGATCACAAGACTGGTCGGGCCCTGAGGGCGCGCTATGTCACGATCGGTGGAGGCGAAGTGCTCCAGCCGCTGCTGTACGCGCTGGCCGCCGAGCATCACCTCGAAGGCGACGTCGTTGCCGGTCGCCTCTTCTACTGCACGCGTCGCGGCGATTTTCAGGAACGGGAGGTGGCGCTCAACGCCGAGAACCGGCTGAAGGTATCGCAAGCTCTCGGGATCATCGATACAGCCATCGCCGATGGCTTCCTTCCAGCCGCCCCGCGCGAGCGTGCCTGCGACTGGTGCGATTTCCGTTCCGTCTGCGGTCCCTACGAGGAGCTGCGCGTGCGGCGGAAGGACCAGCGACCGCTCGCCAGCCTGCGAATGCTTCGAGGTGCCGGGTGACCGACGTCGTCGACGATTCGGCAGCGCGCGAGCGTATTCGCGGCGACCTGACACGCAGCTACCTGGTCGAGGCTGCGGCCGGTACCGGCAAGACTACGATCCTCGTCGCGCGCCTGGTCAACGCGCTGGCGGCCGGGGCACGCATCGAGGCAGTAGTGGCGGTGACCTTCACCCGCAAGGCTGCCGGCGAGCTCAAGCTTCGGCTGCGCCAGGAACTGGACCGGGCGCGCGCCTCCGAGACCGACGAGGCGCGTCGGTGTTGCCTCGCCGACGCCATCGCCCGGCTGGAGGAAGCCAGCATCGGCACAATCCATTCGTTCTGCGCCGAGATCCTGCGCCAGCGACCGGTAGAGGCCAAGATCGATCCGGCATTCGGAGAGATCGACGACGAGCAGGCCGCGACGATTTACCACCGCGCGTTTCGGACCTGGATCGAGCGTCGGCTGAGCGAGATGCCGGAGGGGCTCCGGCGCGCGTTCAGTCGCCTGGCGGTACGCCCTTCGTTCGATGGATCGACACCGATGGACCGCCTGCGTGACGCTGGCCAACGCCTGCTCGAATGGCGTGACTACCCGGAGAAATGGGAGCGTCGCCCCTACGACCGGAAGGCGATGATCGATCTGGAGATCGAACGCGTCGCCGCCGTGGCGATGCTCTATCACGAGTGTCGCAGGACCGATGATCCGCTGCGCCGGGCGATCGCGCCAGCGGAGCAACTCGACACCTGGATCAGGCGTTCGGAAGATGTGGCGCCGCGCCGTGACTACGACGCGCTCGAGGCGCGTGTCCTCGACACGCTGCGTGAGCTGCGCCGAGGCCGACGACAGAAGGGGCGTGGTACCTGGGCAGCGGAGGGCGTCTCCCGCGCCGAGGTGGCGCGCCGGCGCGACGCGTTGATCGAAAGTCTGGAGGAGTTCGAGCGTCACGCCGACGCCGATCTCGCGGCGCTGCTGCGCGACGAGCTCGGTGAAGTGGTCGAGGCGTACGGGCGTCTCAAGCGAGATGCCGGCCAGCTCGATTTTCTCGACTTGCTGATCCGAACGCGCGATCTGGTGCGCGAGAACACCGCGGTGCGTCGATACCTGCAAAGCAGGTTCCGCCACATTTTTGTCGACGAGTTCCAGGACACGGATCCGTTGCAGGTGGAGATTCTGCTGTTGCTTGCCGCCGGCGATGCGGACGTCTCCGACTGGCGCAACGCCACGCCGGCGCCAGGGAAGCTCTTTCTCGTGGGTGATCCGAAGCAGTCGATCTACCGATTCCGCCGTGCCGACGTCGTGCTCTACGAACAGATCAAGGAAACGCTGCGCCGCCAGGGCGTCGCCTTCGAAAGGCTGACCCGCAGCTGGCGATCGGTGCAGCCGCTGCAGGAGAGCGTGAACCAGGCGTTCAGCAGGTTGATGACCGGGGATCGCGAGGCGGGTCAGCCCGACTATGTGCCGCTGGCGAACCATCGCCAACCGATCGACGGTCAACCGGCGGTGGTGGCGCTGCCGGTGCCGGAGCCCTACGGGCAGTACCGCATCACCAAGTGGGAGGTGGACCGCGGTCTCCCGGACGTGGTCGCGGCGTGGATCTCGTGGCTGCTGACGGAGAGCGGTTGGCAGGTCGACAATCCCGATCAGCCCGGCGATTTGGTGGCGATCCGACCGCGCCATATCGCGATTCTCTTCCGGCGATTTCTGTCCTGGCGCAGCGACGTGACTCGACCCTACCTGGCGGCCCTGGAGGCCCGCGGCATTCCGCACTTGCTTTCCGGGGGTCGCTCGTTCCACCAGCGCGAAGAAGTCGAAATACTTCGGGCGGCGCTGCTCGCGGTGGAGTGGCCCGACGATGAGCTGTCGGTGTTCGCTACCCTCAAGGGCGGCCTGTTCGCCATTCCCGACGCGGCGCTGCTGCGATTTCGCCAAGAGATCGGACGGCTCTATCCGTTCCGGCGCGATGATCCCGAGCTCGACGACGAGCTCGCGCCGATCGGTGTGGCTTTGTCGTTGCTCGGCAAGCTGCACCGCGGGCGCAATCGGATACCGATCGCGCAGACGATTCTCGAGCTGCTGGAGGCGACGCGCGCGCACGCGGGATTCGCCATGCGGCCCGCGGGCAATCAAGTCCTGGCGAACGTGCAGCGCGTGTGCGACCTGGCGCGCGCCTTCGAGCTACGCGGGGGTATCTCCTTCCGTGGTTTCGTTCGTCGGCTCAGCGCCGAGGCCGAGAGGGCGGGCTCGACCGAGTCGCCGGTTCTCGAGGAGGGCGCCGAGGGCGTGCGCGTGATGACGGTTCACGGCGCCAAGGGCCTGGAGTTCCCGGTCGTCATCTTCGCGGACATCACCGCCAACCTGACGCACATGACGCCGTCCACACACATTGATCCCGAGCGCGAGCTGAGCGCCACGCGTCTCCTCGGGTGCTCGCCGTGGGAGCTGGTCGAGAACGCCGACCGTGAGCGCGGACGGGATGCAGCGGAAGCGGTGCGGGTCGCGTACGTGGCGGCGACGCGCGCTCGTGATCTGCTCGTGGTTCCAACCGTCGGCGACCACGCTTGGGAGGACGGTTGGGCGTCGCCCTTGAACCCGGCCATCTACCCGCCGCGCGAAAACTATCGGCGCAGCGCGCCCGCTCCGGGCTGTCCGGAGTTCGGCGATCGCAGCGTGCTGGCGCGGCCGCATCCTGCACCGGGCGCGGCCGAGATCTCCGTGCGTCCCGGTCTCCATACATCCGACTGCGGCACCCCCGTCGTTTGGTGGGACCCAGCCCTGCTGGCAGTGGACGTACCGCGGACCTTCGGGCTGCATCAGGAGCTTCTGCTTGCCCCCGATGAAGCCGCGGGCGGCGTTGCTGCTGCCGCCGGTGCGGCGAGGCACGACGAATGGCGGCAAGGTCTCGAAGCAGCGATCGATCGCGGATCCCGACCCGAGCGCACCGTGACGCTCGTCTCGGAGGTCGATACGCCGCCGGATGTCGAGGCCGAGGTGGTCGTCGAGCATGTCGAGCGGAGCGCCGACCGACCGAGCGGACGCCGGTTCGGCACGCTCGTGCATACCGTCCTACGGGATGTGCCCTACGCCGCCGACGAGCCTGTCGTTGCCGGTTTCGTTCGCGTTCACGGCCGCACGCTGGGTGCATCGCTGCCGGAGATGGACGCCGCCACGAACGCCGTGTGTGGTGTTCTCCGGCACCCGTTGCTGAGCGCGGCCGCCGCGGCGACGCAGTGCTACCGCGAGGTTCCGTTCACGGTTTGTCCGCAGGAGGGGCAGGTTGTCGAAGGGATCATCGATCTGATCTTCGATAGTGGCGATGGTTGGACCATCGTTGACTTCAAGACCGACGCGCTGACCGACGATCTGCTCGAGCGCTACCGGCCGCAGGCACTTTGGTACGTACACGCCGCCAGGTCGCTGCTCGACGGTGACGCTCGCGCTGTGCTGCTGAGCGTGTAGTGCCGCCGTGGGCGGCACCGACAACGTGGGAAGATGCGGCGCCGATACGCCGGACTACCCCGCAACCGGTAACGAGAGGACGCCGCCATGTCGCTATTCCCCTGTTGCAGGCCACCAGTATCGTCCACCGCTGAGATCGATCGCCTGCGTCGCTCCAGTGAGGCGACGTCGCGCCGCGACAGTGCAGCACGACCGGCGGTCGTTCTTGCCGCGCTGTCCGTGCTGCTGGTCACCGCCGCTCTCGGCTCGAGCGTCGGACAGCAGCAGGACGCCCAGCTGGACAGCGAGGCACTCGCCGGTCTCGAGCTGCGCACCATCGGGCCGGCGGCGATGTCCGGGCGACTCGTCGACATCGCGGTGGTCGAGAGCGACCCGTTTACTTTCTACGTTGCCTCCGCAACTGGCGGTGTTTGGAAGACCACGAACAACGGGGTCACCTTCGATCCTGTGTTCGAGAGCGAGTCGACGCATTCCGTGGGCGATATCGCAGTCAGCCAGCAGCGCCCCGACACCGTATGGGTCGGTACCGGTGAGCGCGCCAATCGCCAGAGCTCGTCCTGGGGCGACGGTGTCTACAGGTCGACCGATGCCGGCGAGACGTGGACCAATATGGGGTTGCGGGACACCCAGCACATCGGCCGCATCGTGTTGCATCCCGGGAACGAAGACGTGGTGTATGTCGCCGCGCTCGGTCACCTCTGGGGCGCGAACGACGAGCGCGGCGTCTATCGCAGCAACGACGGCGGTATCACCTGGCGCCGGATACTCAGCGTCGACGAGGACACCGGGGCGGTGGACCTGGCGCTCGATCCGAGCAACCCGGACGTCCTGTTTGCCGCCATGTATCAGCGCCGGCGCACTCCGTACGCGTTTCACGGTAGTGGTCCCGGGAGCGGTCTGTATCGGACCACCGACGGCGGTGACACATGGACGGAGCTGACCGCGGCACGCATCGATGCGGATGCTGCTGCCCATCCGGACCATCCGGACGGCACGCTCGTGAACGGGCTCCCGGCCGGCGAGTATGGACGTATCGGTCTGTCTATCTATCGGACCGATCCGCGGATCGTCTACGTGACCATCGAACAGGGTGATCGTTACACCGCGTCTACGTCGTACGAAGGCGAGCGCTATGCCGGCATCTATCGTTCGGAGGACCACGGCGACACCTGGAAGCACATCAGCGACTGGAACCCGCGACCGATGTACGCCAGCCAGATCCTCGTCGATCCCAGCGACGATCAGCGCGTGTACCAGCAGAACGCGTTCAGCTGGTCGGATGATGGTGGACGTACCTGGACGGTGCCTCGCCAGTCGATCCACAGCGATGATCGCCACCTGTGGGTCAACCCGAACGACTCGCGCCATCTGATCAAGGCCAGCGACGGTGCGCTGGGCATCTCTTACGACCGCGGCGAGACCTGGCTGTGGGCCTCACACCTGCCGGTGAGCCAGTACTACCGCGTAGCTGTCGACAACGACGATCCGTACAACATCTACGGTGGGCTGCAGGACAACGGAACGTGGGTAGGCCCGAACGAGACGTTCCGCACCGAGGGCGTCCTCAACGAAGCTTGGGTCCGAATCGGCGGCGGTGACGGATTTCTCTCGATCCCTGACCCGGCAGACCCGACCGTCGCGTACGCGGAATCGCAGTACCTCGGCCTCACGCGAGTGGATCGGACCACGCTCGAGCGGCGCGCGATTCGCCCCGGGAATCCGCGCGGCTACACGTTCAGCCGTCGGATCTGGCGCCTGTACGGAACCGGGGCCGAGCCACGACTGCTGGAAGAGGAGATGGAGCCGGCAAACTGGAACGGACCCTACCTGCTGTCGCTGCACGACCCGGCGACGCTCTACGCCGGCACCCACAACCTCTACGTGAGCCGGGATCAGGGATCCACGTGGCGCGATCTCGGGCGCATGAGCAACGAGTGGGAACGCTCCGAAGTGCAGGTCATGGGTCAGGATCCTACGGCGCGGGTAGCATCGCTCGACGACGGTGTTCCTTACTACGCCACGCTCACGGTGATCGCCGAGTCGCCGCTGCGCGAGGGGCTTCTGTATGTCGGTACTGACGACGGTAACGTGCAAGTGACCCTGGACGATGGCGAGTCCTGGACCAACCTCGCCGACCGTTTCCCGGGCCTGCCACCGCGTACCTGGGTTGCCGATCTGGACCCGTCGCCGCATCACGAAGCCACGGTGCTTGCGGCGTTCGATGGCCACCGCGCCGATGACCACACCAACTACATCTATCGGTCGGATGACTACGGGGAGACCTGGAGGTCTGTGGTCGCCGACATGCCGGCAGATCGGGTTGTCCGTGCGGTACAGCAAGACGCGGTCAATTCCGACCTGCTGTACGCCGCCACCGAGCTCGGCTTCTTCGTGTCGATTGACGCAGGCGCGCACTGGGTCGAGCTCGAAAGCAACATGCCGACGCTGGCCTTCAACGATTTCGTGGTCCATCCGCGCGACCGTGACCTGGTGTTGGGCACACACGGTCGGGGCATCTGGATCCTGGACAGTGTTACCTCCCTCCGCGAGTTGACGGCGGATGTGGTCGCGTCGCCGTCCCATTTGTTCTCGATCGACCCGGCGCGGATGATGCGCCGCCACGGAACGCGGGCACAGACCGGCGACATGGTGTTCCGTGGTGCGAACCCGCCGAACGGTGCCCTCATCGATTACTGGCTCAGCGAGGCAGTTGCAGAGCCGTCGGTGTCCGAACCAGAAGAGAGTGGCGTCAATGCATCGGCGGAGAGTGATGTCGATGCGCCGGCGTCGGCAGACGATGGCGGAGACGTCCCAGTGAACCTGACCGTTGTCGACGCCTCCGGCGCGACCGTACGGACTCTCGAGCCAGGCCTCCGCCGCGGCATGAATCGCGTCGTCTGGAACCTTCGTGGCGCGGCCCTTCCGCTGATGGCGCGCGTCGCAGACGCGCCCGACCCGGCACGCGCGGACAGCCCCCGGCCCGCCACGCCGCCGTCCGGAGCGCTCGTGGTGCCCGGTACATACACCGTTCGGCTAGCGGTCAACGGCGCGGTGCATGAACGCATGGTAGAGGTGCGCGACGATCCGCGATTGCGCGTCAGCGCCACGGCGCGACGCAGCTGGACGACGCTTCAGAACGACCTCGGCGAGCTGTATCGCGAAGCGAACGCACTTGCCGCCGAGGTCATCGCGCGCCATTCGCCGGCGGCGAGCCAGGAAGGCAACGCGGAAGCGGAATCGGAAGCGCGGGCGTTGTCGGAGCCCGAGGAGGTCACCATCCTGCGGGAGCAACTCGAGCAGCTGCAAACGCGGATCCTGGGACTTCGACGACAGATCGCGGGATGGACGGGCTCGCCGACTGCCGACCAGCGCGCCCAGAGAGGCTACTACAGCGAGGCGCTGCGCCAGCTGACGGTGCGCTGGGGCGATCTGACCGGCGCCAGTTGACCGGAGCTGCGCCCGGTGTCGGTCGGACAATCGACACGGCGGGTCGAGCTGAGGCGATGGTCGATCAGAAGATCGTGTCGTTGAGCAGCGTTCGGAGGTAGCGCCCGTACTCCGAGTTGCCCATTGGCGTCGCCAGTTGACCCAGCTGCTGCCGGTCGATGAACTTCATCCGGAAGGCGATCTCTTCCGGGCAGCAGATCTTCAGGCCTTGCCGTTTCTCGATGGCGCGGATGTAGACGGCCGCGTCCATCAAGGCGTCGAACTTGCCGGTGTCGAGCCAGGCGAAACCGCGTCCGAGGATCTCCACGTGGAGTTGGTCCGCTGCGAGGTAGGCTCGATTGACGTCGGTGATCTCGAGCTCGCCGCGCTCCGATGGCGTCAGGCCGGCGGCGATCTCGCTGACCTTCGAATCGTAGAAGTAGAGTCCGGTTACTGCGTAGCGCGACCTCGGTTGGCTCGGTTTCTCCTCGATGCTGACGGCGACGCCGTCGCGAAACTCGACCACCCCGTAGCGCTCCGGATCGTTCACCGCGTACGCGAACACGGTCGCTCCCACAGCACGCTCCGCCGCTTGTCGGAGCTGGGCGGAGAAATCGTGTCCATAGAAGATGTTGTCGCCGAGGATCAGCGCACACGCATCACCGCCGACGAAGTCGCTGCCGATGATGAAGGCTTGCGCCAGCCCTTCGGGCCGCGGCTGTACGGCGTACTGGAGGTTGATACCCCAGCCGGATCCGTCGCCTAGCAGGGACTGGAAGAGTGGCGTGTGCTCCGGGGTCGAGATGATGAGAACGTCACGAATACCTGCCAGCATGAGAGTCGATAGCGGGTAGTAGATCATCGGCTTGTCGTAGACCGGCAACAGCTGCTTGGACAGCGCCGTTGTCAACGGGGCCAGCCGCGTGCCGGAGCCGCCGGCGAGAATGATCCCTTTCATCGCTGCTCGTGTCCCGTTGCTCGGAATCGACAGTGCGGGACAAAGTCCGCATCTGCGGTCGTCGACCGGGCGCCATTATAACGGCGTTGCTGGCGGTGCCGGTCAGGGCCAGACGACCCGCCGCACCTGGCTGCGCTCTTTTGCCAAGACCGGAGTGTGACCCGGCCAGGCGAGCGCCGACACGAAGATATAAACGACCTCGCCGGACTTGGGAGTCCAGCTATTGAGCGGCGAGAACTTGATGTGCGTCTTCATCACCGAGGCGATCGTCGAGGACGGTGGCTTGGTGCCCATTCCCTTACATGTACCACCTGGCACGAACCATTCGAAGATCCCGGCGTACCAGGTGCCGTTCACGTTGGCGATGACCCACGGATTGCCCTCGACAGAGACCCCGCCGCCGGGCTCGATCGCCACCGGCCACTTGCCCGCCTTGGTATGCGGCATGCAGATCTGACCGGGCGAGATCGATACGCCGGTGAGCGTGGAAGTGATCTGCCATGCGCTGATGTTGTGGTTCAGGAACACGACCTGCGACAGATCGAGCTCGTCCTGGGAGTTGCCGCCGCCACCACCACCATCGCCACCACCGTCTCCGCCATCGCCGCCACCACCGGTATCCTCGGGAGCGATCACTACCTTGATCGCGGCCGACGCGGTGCGGCCGTCCCCGTCCTCGAAGTCGATCCGTGCGGTGTAAGCTCCTTCGCTGGCATAGGTATGTGATGCGCTGGCAGCGCCGGAAGTCACCGCTCCGGTATCCGAGGTGCCATCGCCATAGCTCAGCTTTGCGGTGCCGTTTGGTGCGGCGCCGTTGCTGAGCCTGGCCGCGACCGTGAACACGGTCGGTTCGCCGAACAGGCCAACATCCGCGGTCAGATCGATCTCCGCGGTCAGTCGAGGATCGACGCGGATGCGCACGTCGGCGCGCCCGCCCTTGCCGTTCGCCGCGGTGACCGATGCAACGACGCGATAACTGCCCGGATCACGGAACGTGTGCTCTACTGACGTTGACCCGCTGACCTCGCCGAGGTTCGTGCTGCGGCCGTCACCCCAGTCGATCGTCACGCTGCCGCTGGCTCGGGCCAGGCGCGCTCGATCCAGCCCGATGTTGAAGTTCAACGGCTCGCGGGCGTACGTTTCGGCGGTCGCGGCGGACAGAGCAATCGTCGTCTCGGTCGTGTCGTTGACCCGCAACGACGCCGTATTGCTGCTGACCTCGCCGCCGCCCGTGAACAGCGACGTCACCACGTTGAAGAAAGAAGCCTCTCGATAGGTGTGCTCGACGGTCGTTCGTCGCCTGAAGTCCGGGATGCGAGTCGACTTGCCATCGCCGAATTCGATCTTGAGCGCACCCTGCGCTGCACTGCCGTCTTCGTTGGTGGCGGTAACCTTGATCTGTACCGGTCGGTTGAGCTCGGCGGGCTTGGGGGTGAACTCGACCTCGAACTTCACCTTGCCGGTCGGCACGACCTCGTCGCCGACTTCCAGGCGCCCAGCGCTCGACTCGGTCAGTACGATGCCGCCCGCTTTGATGGCGGCCGTGACTTCGGCAGTGGTGCTGGTACGGAGCGTTACCCGGGCCTTGCCGTTGTCGTCGGTCCTTGCCGTGTCGCCGTCGGGAAACTCACCGGCGGTGGACGCGAACGACACGAGAACCCCGATCTCGGGGGCGTCGGCCACCAGGACGGTTGCTTCGATCTCGACGTCACCACCGCCGTCGGGCAGCGAAACGGGGCTCATGGACAAGGTGATCGTACGCAATAGGGCATCGGTCGCCGGCGCGGTGAGGTTCTCGATGATCTGGCAGCCAGACATTGCCGTCGCCAGCGCGCCGAGCAGGACCAACGGTCGGATTTGATTCGGAGAGCCCACAGCCACGATCCCCCAGCCGCCCGATCATAACGAAAATAGTTTGAAACAGCCCCAACGCCTTATCAATCATAACAAACCATTATTAGTCATCGTCAAGTATCTATTGATATCTTGAGATATCAACACCGGTCACCAGTGTCCGACAGTGTCCATTCGGGCCCACCCGACGCGAGAAGCCGACCGGGGAAGCCGGCGCGGGCGCCCGGCTGGTAGGATTCTTGCTCCCACCCAACACCCACGGCTGGTCGAGCCCGACGCGCTGTCGACCACGATTCCGCTGGCTTGCTGATGTCTGCACGAAGGCTCTTGGTCACCGGCGGCGCCGGGTTTATCGGCGCCAATTTCGTGCACCGCTGGTGTGCCCGCCATCCTGGCGATCGCGTCGTGGTAGTGGACGCTCTCACCTACGCCGGCAATCGTGCCACGCTGAGCTTGCTCGGCGACAACCCCTGCTTCCGCTTTGTCCAGGCCGACATCACCGAGCTGGAGCCGATACGGGAGATCCTGCACGACGAATCGATCGACACGCTGGTGCACTTCGCCGCCGAATCGCATGTGGATCGATCGATCGAGGGGCCGGGGGAGTTCGTCCGCACCAACGTCGTCGGCAGTTGGAGCCTCCTGGAGGCGGCGCGGATCGAGTGGGTCGAGGCGAGTCCCCGCGAGCATCGCTTCCACCACGTGTCCACCGACGAGGTGTACGGCAGCCTCGATAGCGACGACTCCGCTTTCACGGAGACCACTCGCTACGAGCCCAACTCGCCCTACGCAGCCAGCAAGGCCGCATCCGACCACCTGGTGCGAGCCTACCAGCACACCTACGGCTTGCAGGTCACCACCAGCAACTGTTCCAACAACTACGGGCCCTACCAGTTTCCCGAGAAGCTCATTCCGTTGATGATCGTCAACCTGCTGGCCGGCAAGGAGCTGCCGGTCTATGGGGATGGTCTGAACGTTCGCGACTGGCTGCACGTGGACGATCACTGCGCCGGCATCGAACGCATCCTCGAGCGCGGTCGGGTGGGTGAGACCTACAACATCGGCGGCGATAACGAGTGGCGCAATATCGACCTGGTGCGCCTCTTGTGCCGGCTGGTCGACGAGCAGTTCGCAGCGGATTCTGGGCTGGCGCGGCAGTTCCCCGACTGCGTCGCCGGCGCCGGTGGCAGCTGCGCGGATCTGATCCGTTTCGTTCGTGACCGCCCCGGGCACGATCGGCGCTACGCGATCGACGGCTCCAAGCTGGAGCGTGAGCTAGCGTTCAGCGCTTCCACGCCATTCGAGGACGGGCTCCGAGCCACGCTCCGCTGGTATCTCGACAACCAGGACTGGTGGGGCGCGATCCTCGACGGTAGCTACCGCGAGTGGGTCGCCAAGCAATACCAGGAATGAAGCGCACTCCGAGCGAGTTGCAGGGGCGTCACTACGACGTGCTGATCGTCGGTGGCGGCATCACCGGTGCCTGCCTTGCCTTCGACGCCGCCTTGCGCGGACTGACGGTGGCGCTGATCGACAAGGGCGACTTCGGTGCCGCAACCTCGGCAGCTTCGTCCAAGTTGCTACACGGTGGCCTGCGTTACCTTCAGCAGCTGCGGTTCGACAAGGTTCGGGAATCGGCGCTCGAGCGCATCTATTTTCAGAATCTCGCGCCGCACCTGACACACTACGTTCCATTCGTTGTGCCGACCTATCGAAGCCTGTCCAAAAGCAAGACGCTCTTGAATGCCGGGATGCTCCTGTACTCCACGCTTTGTGCCGGCCAGCATCGTCTGCTGCGCGATCCTGCCAAGCGCGTGCCGGCGGGTCGAGGTCTCGGACGCGAACAGGTGCGAGCGCGGATTCCCGGGCTCGCCGACGCTGGACTGACCGGCGGCCGGCTCTTCTACGAGAGCCACATGCGTAGCTCCGAGCGCATGACGCTCTCGTTCATCGACAGCGCCACGCGTGCCGGCGCGGTGGTGGTCAACTACATCAAGGCAGAGCGCTTTCTGGTGGACGGCGATCGCGTGCTGGGTGTCGAGGCAACGGATTGCCTTGCCGCCGGGGCCGGCGCCGACGCGTCGACCGATCAACCGATTGGTGGCGACGCTGTCGGGACGTTCGAGATTCGTGCCAGCATTGTCGTCAACGTTGCCGGCCCGTGGATCCGTCGACTGAACGCGCAGCTCCAGACCCGCACCGTGGCCCCGGTTCTTACCGGAATCTCGAAGGGCAGCCACATCGTCACCCGAGCGCTGACCGATGGCTGTGCCGTTGCGCTGCCGACATGCCGACCGAGTCAGGCGGTAGTCGACCGTGGTGGGCGTCACGTGTTCATCATTCCCTGGCGCGGCCACTCGCTCATTGGCACCACGTACGGGCCGTATCACGGCGACCTGGATGATCTGCGGCCGACGATCGCCGACGCCGAAGAGCTCATCGAGGAGATCAACTCGGCATTGGGGCCGGGGACGCTATCGACGGCCGACGTTCTGTATGCTTTTGCCGGCCTGTATCCGCTAATCGACGACGACATCCGACCGGCCGTCTACCAGGGCACCGGCGAGTACCGCGTCGTCGACCATGAGGCGAGGGATGGCGTCGCCGGGTTGTTCTCGGTTTTCGGTGCCAAGTACACCACCGCTCGACTGCTCGCCGAGCGCGCTCTCGACCGTATCGCTGGCCGCCTCGGCAAGGGGGCCGAGTCCGGGCTCACGCGCAAGGCAAGCCTGGCGTCCGGCGATATTCCGGACCTGGAACAGTTTCGCGCCCAACAACACGAGCGCTATGCGGCGCTCCCGACCGTCACCATCGATCACCTGGTCAACCACTATGGCACCGCCTGTGGAGCACTGGTCGAGCTGGCCGAATCGGCAGCCGGGCTTGCTGATGAGCTCGCTCCGGGTCGTGGCGTCATCGCGGCGGAGGCGATATGGGCGGCGCGCTCGGAGATGGCGTGCCGCCTCGACGACTTCGTCTTCCGGCGCTCCGGCCTCGGTACGCTCGGTCATCCGGGCAACGCCGCCCTGGAGCGCGCCGCGAGCCTGATGGGTGCCGAGCTGGGTTGGGATCCGACGCGCCGTGCCATGGAGGTCGAACGGGTCGTGCGGCAGTTCCCCGACGATCTGGGCTGCGAGAGCCCGCCGCGATGAGCGCCGGAGACGTGCAGGCGCCCAGCGAACCGACGCGCGTGCTCCACATCGGTCCGACGCCGTTCTTTTCCGATCGCGGCTGCCACATCCGTATCCGAGGACTGATCGGCGCGCTGCAGCGGAGCGGCGTCGAGTGCTGGTTGTGCACCTATCAGCACGGTCGCGAGGTGGACGGAGTCGAGACCGAGCGCATCCGTCGCATTCCCGGTTACGATCGCATCGACGCGGGTCCCTCGCCGTTCAAATACGTCGCCGATGTGCTGTTGTTCTTCAAGGTGTGTGGTTCCATCGCGCGCCGGCGTCCGGACGTGCTGCACGGGCATCTGCACGAGGGGGCGCTGATCGGATGGGCGGCGCGAGCGGTCTTCTTCTGGCGCCGTCCGCAGCTGGTGTTCGACATGCAGGGTAGCCTGAGCGGCGAGCTCGAAGCGCACGGGTACTTCCGTCGCCTACCGCTCCTGCGTTGGTTGTTCGAGCGCGTCGAGTGGCTCATCGATCGGCTTCCGGCGCACATCGCCTGCTCCTCGTCGAGCAGTCTGGAGATCGCGCGCGACCGCTTTGGCGTCGCTGCCGCGCGGCTGCACCTGGTCGCCGACGGCGCCGACACGGTGGTTGCACCGAAAGCGCAGACGGATCGGCTGCGCCACGAGCTCGGGTTGCCTGCCGGCCTGCCGGTGGTTGTATACACCGGGTCGCTCCTCGCGGTGAAAGGTGTGGACACGCTGCACGCGACGATCCGGCGAACGGCAGAGCGTGATCTGTCGGCTCACTTTCTCCTCGTCGGCTATCCGACCGACGAAACGGCGGAGTTCCTGCGATCCGAGGAGCTCGAATCCCGTTGCACGCTTGCCGGGCGGGTACCGTTCGAGCGCATCGGCGAGTATCTGGCGCTCGCCGACGCGGCGCTGGAGCCGAAGGACACCGACAGCGGTGAGGCCAGCGGCAAGCTGCTCAACTACATGGCCGCGGGGCTGCCGGTAGCGTGCTTTGACACGCCGAACAACCGGGACATGCTGGCAGATAGTGGCTGCTATGCTTCCTCGGGTTCGGTCGATCAGCTGGTCGACTGCATCGAAACGCTGACCACGTCGTCCGATGTCGCCAGCGAGCTAGGCGAGCGCGGCCGGGCGCGGGCGCGAGCCGATTTCTCCTGGGACGCCTCCGCTGCAGTCCTGCGGCGCATCTACGGCGCCTGACGCAGCCATAGCCGATCTGATGACGATGAACATCTTGCCCACCGGCGGCACCGGCTTCAGACGATGAGAATCCTGGTCACCGGGGGCACCGGTTTCACCGGCAAGGCACTCGTCAAGCGGCTGCTCGAAGATGGGCATCAGCTGGTGGCGCTGGACTACAAGGAAGGCGTCAAGACGCAGGAGCTGCGTGACTGGGGTGCCGAGGTGGTGATCGGCAGCGTCACCGACCCCGAGGTCGTGGAGCGCTGCACGGAGGGCGTCGACGTCGTCCACCATCTGGCGGCGGCCTTCCGCGAGCTCGACGTGCCGAACAGCTACTACGACGAGGTCAACGTCGGCGGCACGCGCACTGTGCTGGAGGCGTCCTTACGACACGGCGTCAAGAAGCTCATCTACTGCAGCACCTGTGGCGTGCACGGCAACGTCGAACGGCCGCCGGCCGACGAGGGAGCGCCGATCAACGCCGCCGACTACTACCAGCAGACCAAGTACGACGCCGAGCCGGTGGTGCTCGAGTACCCGGCGCGCGGCCTACCCACCGTCATACTGCGCCCGGCGGCGATCTATGGTCCCGGCGATCCGGAGCGCTTCTTCATGATCTTCCGTCGGGTCGGCAACGGCTCGTTTCCGATGTTCGGAGGCGGCCGTACTCTCTACCACCCGTTGTACATCGACAGCCTCGTCGATGCCCTGGTGCTGGCGCAGGAACCGGGCAGAGGGGACGGGCAAGCCTACCTGATCGCCGACGCCGAGTACGTGTCGATCGAGGAGCTGGTACGGGCGGTCGGCCGCGCCATGGACGTCGACGTACGGATCCGCCACTTCCCGGTATGGCCTCTGGTGGTCGCCGGGCATGTCTGCGAAAAGGTCTGCAAGCCGTTTCGCATTGCGCCGCCGATCTTCCCGAGGCGCGTTGACTGGTATCGCCAGAACCGTGCTTTCGATATTTCCAAGGCGCGTCGCGATCTCGGCTACGCTCCGAGTGTAGGACTCGATGAGGGCCTGCGGCGGACCGCGGACTGGTATCGCGGCGAGGGATACCTCTAGTCGAAGCCTCTGTTACAGGACCGAGTCGGGGACGAGCACCGGCGTCACCCCGGCGACCCCCAATGCGAGCGAATACGCCATGTGTGGCATTACTGGCATCCTGACCCGCGACCACCACGACGTGGTCGGGCCGATGACAGAAGCGCTGTCGCATCGCGGCCCCGACGGCGACGGTTTCTTCCGCGATGCATCGGTGGCGCTCGGGCATCGGCGCCTGAGCATCATCGACGTTGCCGGCGGCGCCCAGCCGCTCGCCAACGAGGATGACACCATCCAGATGGTGTCCAACGGCGAGATCTATAACTCGCCCACGCTTCGCACCGAGCTCGAGGCCGCGGGCCATGTCTTCCGCACCCATACCGACGTCGAGACCATCCTCCACCTGTATGAGGACCACGGTCCCGATTGCGTCAAGTATCTTCGCGGCCAGTTCGCCTTCGCCATCTGGGACAGCAGGCGCCGCCGACTGATGCTGGCGCGCGATCACATGGGTCAGAAGCCGTTGTTCTTCGCCCACGTCGGCGATCAGCTGCTGTTCGCCAGCGAGATCAAGGCGTTGCTGGCCTCGGGGTTGGTCGATCGGCGTGCCGACCTGAACGCGTTATGGCACTACACGTCGTTGCGTTTCATCCCCGATCGCTACTCGCTGTTCGAGGGGATCGAGAAGCTGCCGGCGGCGTCGCGGTTGATCTGGCAGGACGGCAAGGTCGAGATCGACCGGTACTGGAGCTTCGACTTCGACGACAAGCTCGACGCCAGCGAGACAGAGGTAGCCGATCGTCTCGAGGAGCTGCTGCTTGAGACGGTCGAGATGCACATGCTCAGCGACGTGCCGGTGGGCGCGTTCCTGAGCGGTGGCATCGACTCCAGCCTGATCACCGCGATGATGTCGAAGGTGTCCGGCAGATCGATCCCGACCTTCTCGATCGGTGTCGAGGAGCAGGACTACAACGAGCTGCCGTTTGCGCGCATGGTGAACGAGCGCTACGGCGCGGTGGCCAACGAGCGCATCGTCAGGGCCGATCTGATCCACCTGATGCCGAAGATGGTCTACCACCTGGACGAGCCGTCGGACCCGTTCGGCGTCGGCGTGTATCTCGTTTCCCAAGTTGCCGCCGAGCAGGTGAAGGTGGTGCTTTCAGGCGATGGCGGCGACGAGAACTTCGCCGGCTACGACCGCTTCGCCGGCCAGCGCCTCGTGGACCTGTACTGCCTGCTACCCGCCTTCCTGCGCCGTCAGGTCATGCGAAGGATCTTCAATCTGGTTCCCGAGTCGTTCGGCTACAAGAGCCTGGCGCAGAAGCTCACCTGGGTAAACGAGATGTCGTTCTACGACAGCGGCGCCCGCTACGCGCATGCGATGAGCTTTCTGCGCTTCACGCCCGACGCCAAGCGGCAGCTATTCACCGCCGACGCAAGGGCTCGGATCGACGATCACGACTCGGTGGCGAAGATCCTGCGCTGGTTCGACGCTGAAGGCGTCGACGATCTCGTCGATCGCATGCTCTACACCGATCTCAACACGCGCATGCCCGACCACCTGTTGCCGATCGTCGACCGCATGTCGATGGCCCACTCGCTCGAGTCACGGCCGCCGTTGATCGACTATCGGGTGGTCGAGTTCGCTGCCTCGATCCCCGGCGCCATGAAGCTCAAGGGTCGCGATCTCAAGCACATCCTCAAGGTAGTGGCGGCGCGCTACCTGCCGCGCGAGCTCATCGAGCGCGAGAAGCAAGGTTTCGGTTTTCCGCTCGGACGCTGGATGCGCACCGACCTGCAGCCGTTCATCCGCAACCTGTTCGCCGAATCGAGGTTCGTCGATAACGGCATCTTCGAGCCACAGACCGTGCAGCGGATTATCGACGAGCATATGGCCGGCAGCGTGAACCACGACTACCGGCTGTGGATCCTGATCAACCTCGAGTTCTGGCACCGGCTCTACTTCGAGAACGAGAGCGTCGACTCGCTGCTCGAGCTCACCGATCGCCTGTCGGGTGCCTCCCGGGAATCGGCAAGAGCGACGGCCTAGCCGCGCGAGCTGTTGGGCCCGCACCGGGGGCAACGAGGCGGGAGACCAACTGCCAGACGGCGAGACTAGCAGGAGCGAGCTCCGCTGTTGGCGGAGCCAGCTGCACAGCGGTTGCCCCGACGCGTGACCAACGGCGACGGCTTCCGCTAGGGTTAGACGCTATGGCCAAGCAGACGAAGACGCAGGGGAGCGTCACCGACGGCGGGTCCGCGTTGCAGCGTTACCGACGGGTGATCGTCGGGCAGCCGGGCTGGGGCGCGCTCGTTTACTTCGAGATCTGCGCCTGGCTGGCGATCGTTCCGGGGGCGTTGGGGCTGTTTCTGCGCCGGAGCCTGTGGCCGGGGTTGCTCGGCAACTGCGGCAAGGGGGTGGTGTTCGGAGCCAACGTGACGCTGCGCCATCCGCATCGCGTTCACCTCGGCGATCGGGTGGTGGTCAGCGATGGTTGCATCCTCGACGCGCGCAACGAGAGCGCCGAGAAGACGATCGACATCGGCGACGACGTGATCCTGGCCAACAACGTTACGATCTCGTGTAAGGGAGGTACCGCGCGGGTCGGCGCGGGCTCGGGGATCGGCACCCAGACCGTCATCCACGCCGTCAATGGCTGCCGGGTCGAGCTCGGCGCCGATCAGATCGTCGGGCCGGACTGCTACATCGCCGGCGGGGGCAACTACGACATCGATCGGGTCGATCTACCGATGGGCCAGCAGGGGCTGCGGGAGTCGGAAGAGGGCGTGACGCTCGAGGGCGACAACTGGCTCGGGGCCAAGGTATCGATACTCCCGGGCGTGACCATGGGCCGCGGGAGCGTGGCCGCCGCGGGAGCCGTGGTGACCGTCTCGGTACCACCTATGGCGGTATGCGGTGGAGTGCCGGCGAGCGTCATTCGAATGCGCGGGCAGGCGACGAGCGCCCACTCCGACCACGCCTCGGCAACCCGCGACGGCGAGTGAGCCAGCGACGATCGGGTCTCTTCCGGTTCGCGGCGTCGGTGGTGATCGCCGTCGTGCTCGTCTGGTGGCTGCTTGGCGATCTCGGTGTCGGGCCGGTAGTCGAGGCGATTCGCGGCGCTTGGCTACCCGGGCTTGCCCTTGGCGTGGCGGTCTTCTGGGCGATGATCGCATTCCGGGTGCTGCGGTATCGCGCCCTGCTGCGGGAGAGCGTACCGCTCGGTGCCCTGACGCTGATCACCGTCGTGCGTGGCATGGTCGCCGACCTGCTCCCGGCGCGCATCGGCACCCTCGCCTATGTGTGGTTGGTCACCACGCGCGCGGGCGTGCCGCTGCCCGATGCCCTGAGCTCGTTCTTCCTGGCGCTGGTGCTCGACATGGTAGTGATCGCGCCGATGCTGCTGCTGGCCCTGGCGGCGG
Organism: Acidobacteriota bacterium; assembly: GCA_965248695.1. Taxonomy (GTDB): domain Bacteria; phylum Acidobacteriota; class UBA890; order UBA890; family WLXD01; genus DASCOT01. The sequence continues at coordinate 1,120,595 of CBDFKD010000002.1, forward strand.
TCGGGTTCGGCATGGAAGCGTCGGGCGTTTTGGCGGCGCTGGCCGCGGTGTTGCTGGCCGTCTCGGTGGCAGCGCTCGTCCTCCTCGCCCCTTGCTTGCGGATCGCCGGGCGCCTTCTCGGTGTGCACACGTTCGTCGATACCGCCGACCAGGTGGACGAGGTCCGGGCGCGCGGCGACCTGTTGCCGGCTGTCCTCCTGTCGTGCGGCGTGCGCGTCACCAAGTTCGGTGCCCACTATCTGATTCTGCAGTCGGTCCTGGTACCGCTGGGAATCTCGTGGGGCTCGCTCGGCTTTGTCGAATCGTTTCTAGGGGTCGCCGGCGCCGAGCTCTCGGCGATGCTGCCGGTGAGCGGCCTCGGTGCGTTCGGAACCTGGGAGGCGGCGTTCGCCCTCGGCTTCACGCAGCTGGGCCTGACCCAAGATCAGGCGGTGCTAGCCGGGTTCGCCACCCACATACTCACGCAGCTGCACGACTATGGGCTGGGGCTGATGGCGCTGCTCATGCTGATGCGACCCGGGCGAGGAACGTAGCTGCGTCGGGTAGGTGCTCTACCGCCCACCATGGCTCGAACCGCTGCAGCTCTTCGGCGCCGAAGGGACCGGTTCCGACCGCGATCGTAAGGGCGTTGATCGCCTTGCCACAATCGATGTCGTGGCGCGTGTCACCGATCACGTAGAGCGCTTCGATGGCGTCTCCGTGTTGTGCCTCAGCCTGGCGCCGCGCCTCGCGAGCGATGTCGCGCCGGGCGATCCCGTGGTCCGCGAAGGCGCCCCAGGCGAAGTAATCCAGGATCGCATGATGCCCCAGCTTCAGCCTCGCACCGGCCTCGAGATTTCCTGTCAGGAGAGCGTTCTCGAAGTCGTCGCGCGCCGCGACCGCCTGCAGTATCTCGACCACGTTCGGGTGGATGAAGCCGTTGGTGCGACGCTCCAACCATTCGGGCAACAGCTCGACGTAGCGACCGAGCAACGACGCCGCCAGCTCGGCGGAATACTCTCGACACAGCACATCCAGGATCGCGTCCTTAGCGATCCTCCCGTCCGTCATTCCGGCCGGGCTCATGCTGTTGACGTCGACCGGGCGCCCGTATTCCTCGGCGAGCGCCTGCACCCATGCGTGCATGCCGGCGCGATCGGTGTTCAGCAGCGTCCCGTCGATGTCCCACAGCAGGACCTTCATCCGTCTTCGGACGCGACCTCGGTGGTTTCGGGGGCTTCCTTCGCCGGACGGTCCGCCGGGCTCCATTCGTTGCCGAGGACGTGATCCTGCATCCAGCGAATCTCCTCCACGTCGCGGCGTCGCTGGTGGCGCGGCTCGCGGAACCCGTGCGGCTCGCGCGGGAAACGCATGTAGCGGACCGGTGCCTTGCCGATGTCCTTGAGCGCGGTGAAGAACATCATGCTTTGTTGCTCGGTGTCGGTCAGGTCGTTCATCCCGTGAATGAGCAGGGTCGGCGTCGTGACGTTGGTGGCATGAGTGAGCGCTGACTGGTCGCGCCACCCCTCTGGGTTGTCCCACGGCGTGCCGCCGATGTGCCACAGGCGGACGTCGTTGTTGAACCCGGGTCCGTACTCGGACGTCCAGTCGTAGACCCCGGCGCCAATGCTGGCGGCCTTGAAGCGCTCGGTGTGGGTGATCGTCCAGCCGCCGAGGATGCCGCCGTAGCTCCAGCCACGCACTCCCATGCGCTCCGGGTCGGCGATGCCCTGCTCGATGAGCGCGTCCACACCGGTCATCAGATCCTGGAAGTCGCCCATGCCGATGCCGTCACCGCGGGTGAAGGTATTGCCCTCGCGCAGGTAGTCGTCGTAACAGCACGACCCGCGCACGTTAGGGGAAAGGGCGATCCACCCCAGTCCGCCGTAGACGTGGTACATGGCGCGGAAGCTGTTCGAGAACACACCTGCCGGACCACCGTGGATGTTGAGCATCAACGGTAGGGCCGTTCCCTCGGTGTAGCCGGGCGGCAGGTGCAGCAGCCCTTCGATCTCCATGCCGTCGTGGCTCTCCCATTGAAAGAGCCGCATATCGGCCAGCAGCAGATCCTCTAGCTGGGGGTTGGCGTCGGTCAGCCGCAGAGGCTCGAAGTTCTCCACCGTGCCGACGAACAGATCGGTCGGCGAGTCGAAATCGGTGTAGCCGTACACGAAGCGGGTGCGATCGGCGGAAAACGACAGGCTGCCGACGACCCCGTCGAGGTTCGTGATCTGCTCCACGTCGCCAGATTCGACCTCGAGTCGGTAGACGTTCCAGCGCGTTCCCTCGGTGCCGGCGAAGAGCACATAGCGACCGTCCGGGGTCCACGATGGGCTGCGGATCTCGCCGTCGAAGGAACCCGAGATCTTGCGGTGCTCGGCGAGCTCGGCGTCCATCATCCAGAGCTTGGTGTTGCGGTTCATCCAGCCACTGTCGTCAGCAGCGCGGTAGAGGAACTGTGAGCTGTTCGGGGCCCACAGCACGCCGCCCTCGGGAGCGTGGTTGTCGGTCAGGCGCGTCTTCTCGCCGCTCGTCAGGTCGAGCACGAACAGCTCGGTCTTGTCGGCGTCGTTGCGTCGATTCGAATAGCGGGCCGCCATTGCCGCCAACTTGCCGTCGGGCGACGGATCGAAGCTGCTGATCAGGAACTTCTCCTCGGTCAGCTGCTCCTCTTCCTTCGATTCGAGGTCGAACGCCCAGAGGTTGGACCATTGACCCTGGTTCTGGCCGTTGGGGCCCTCGTCGACGAAGATCGGATCGTCGCCCTTGCCCATCTCCTTGATTTCGTCCTCGGCGCGCGCGTCGTCGGCGACGAAGAAGATGCGGCTGGAATCAGGTGACCAGACGTAGCTACCGACCGACGTCGCGTGCTTGGTCAGCGCGACAGCTTCGCCGCCGCGCGTGCGCATCAGGAACAGTTGTTGTTTCGGGCCGGCACCGGGCGCGGGTGGCGACTGCTCGCCGTCATCGCCAACGCTGCGCTTGAACGTCAGGTACTGGCCATCGGGCGAGAACTTGAAGTCGCTGCCTCCGGCCTCGCCGAGGTACTGGAACGGGTCGCCGCCCATCGCCGACACCATGTACGCCTTGGTCTCGTACTTGTTGTCGTCCCAGGTAAGCGTGCGCTGCGTGTACAGCACCCACTCACCGTCGGGTGACATGATCCCGTTGCCCACGTTGACCACGTCGAGCGCATCGTCGACGGTCATCGGGCGGGGTTGCTGAGAGGCGGATTCAGTATCCTGTGCGCCAGCCACGGTGGATGCGAGCAGGGCTACGAGAACGGCGGAGAGAGTCTTGCGCATGGTCATGGCTTCAGGTTGAAGTTGAGGGACTCGAACGCGAGCGTTGGCGGCCCAAAGTTATCATCGCGGCGGCACCGGGTTCCGGGTCGGAGGCCAGCGAAGCGCAAAGGGCTGGGGCCGGAAGGCGTCGCGGGCGTCTGACGCGCCCACCGTGGCGCGTTGTCTACACGAATCGAAGGATGTGAATCGAGGCATATGGATGCGAACCGAGCGTAGGGTTTGTGGAGGCGTGCTGGCGGCCATCTTGGTGCTCGGAGCCGGCGGACCCGCGTGGTCGGCTCAGTCGACAGGCGCCACTCTCGTGATGCGGGGCGGGCGGGTTGCTACGGTCGACGCTGATTTCAGCATCGTCGAGGCGATCGCCGTAAGCGGACACGAGGTCATTGCCGTAGGTAGCAATGCCGACATCGCCCCTTTCGTCGGCCCGGACACCGAGGTGATCGAGCTCGACGGGCGACTGGCGATTCCGGGATTCATCGAGAGCCACGGGCACTACCTGAGCCTGGGTCGCTCCAAGATGATCCTCGATCTGAACACAGTGACCTCCTGGCAGCAGATCATCGACATGGTCGAAGCGGCCGCTCGACTAGCTGAACCCGGCGAGTGGATCTTCGGACGCGGCTGGCATCAGGAGAAGTGGAGCTCGACGCCGACGCCGAACGTCGACGGCGTGCCGCTGCACGACGGTTTGTCGGAGGTCACGCCGGATAATCCCGTTGTTCTAGGGCATGCCAGCGGCCACGCGGCGTTCGCCAATGAGCTGGCGATGGCGCTGGCGGGCATCGACGCCGACACTGCCGATCCTGATGGTGGCACCATCGTGCGGGATGCCCGCGGACGCGCCACGGGCTTGATGCGGGAACGAGCTCAAGGCCTGGTCAACAGGGCCTCGAGGGCCTCCGATGGCGACCGAACGGACGCAGATCGCGACGAGGAGTTCCGTCGCCAGGTCGCGCTCGCCGGTGCCGACGCCCTCAGCAAGGGGGTGACGAGCTTTCAGGATGCCGGCGCCGGGTTTGGCACCATCGACCGGCTCAGGGCGATGGCGGCCGCAGGCGAGCTGCCGATCCGCTTGTACGTGATGGTTCGCGGTCACTCGAATGAGGAGATGGACCGAATGTTGCCGCGGTACCGGATTATTCCGCAGGGCAACGACTTCCTCGCTGTGCGCTCTATCAAGCGCCAGATCGACGGCGCTCTCGGCTCCCACGGTGCGTGGTTGCTCGAGGACTACGTCGACATCGACAACGCGGGTCTGGTGCTCGAGCCTGTGGAAGACATCGAGGGCACGGCGGCGGTGGCCGCAAAGCACGGTTTCCAGGTCAACACCCATGCCATAGGCGATCGGGCCAATCGCGAGGTGCTCGATCTCTACGAACGCATGTTTGACGCTTCCGGCTTGAACGGTCCCGACCTGCGCTGGCGCATCGAGCATGCGCAGCACATCCACCCCGACGACATCCCGCGCTTCGGCAGCCTTGGCGTGATCGCTGCAATGCAGGGCGTCCATGCCACCTCCGACGGACCATGGATTCCACTGCGGCTGGGTGACGAACGTGCCCGGTCCCGCACCTACGTGTGGCGCGACCTGATCGACTCCGGCGCCCTGATTGCGAACGGCACCGACGTGCCGGTCGAGAACATCGATCCGATACCCAGTTACTACGCTTCGGTCGCCCGCATCCTGGCCGACGGTTCGACCTTCTACCCGGAGCAGAACATGACGCGCGAGGAGGCATTGCGCTCTTACACCATCAACAGCGCCTACGCCGCCTTCGAGGAACACCTCAAGGGATCGCTGGAACCCGGCAAGCTGGCCGACATCGTGGTTCTCTCGCAGGATATTCTGGAGATTCCCGCGGCAGAGATTCCGGCCACTCGGGTCGATCTGACAATCGTGGGCGGCGAGGTACGCTATCGGCGCTAGGTCTCTCGCAGTCGACCGATATCACGAACGTTCGGCGAAGCCCCGGGCGTGTCCAGCGCTTGCAGGATCGGACACTCGGCGTCGGGCGCGGTTTCTCGCCTGCAGGCGTCGGTGAGCTTCGACAGCGCCGCCTTCATGTGCTGCAGCGTTGCGATCTTGTTCTCCAGCTGCTCGATCTTGCTCTCGGCTCGATGCCGTACGTCCTCGCGCGTCACCCCGGGGGCGATTCGCAAGGAGAGGAGATCCTGGATCTCAGCAAGCGAGAACCCGAGCCCCTTGGCTCGTCGGATGAAGCGGATTCGGGACGCGGTCTCCGGCGGGTATCGCCGGTAGCGGGTAGCCGGCTTCGGCGGCTCCGACACGAGCTCCTTGCGCTGATAGAACCGGATGGTCTCGACGCCGACACCGGCCCGCGCTGCCAGCCTCCCGATCGTCAGACTCTTCTCTGATCCGCTCACTTGTCGACTCTCCTCGAGCTGCCTGTAGATCCGAGCCGCAGAGGGCACTTCACCTGATCCACGCTTCGCCCGGCGGCAATGTGTTGACTGCCCTGCAGCTCGGCGCGGCTCTGTGGTTGACTCTGTACCTTAGTACGGACCTTAGTCTGAGCTCATGAGGACTCGTCTTCGGATTGCGTGCCTGCTCGCGCTCGTCGCGCCCGGCCTCTGGCCGAGCGCTGCGGCGGCGCAGATCTTCGCCAAGGGAGCGCGCACCGAGTTCATCTCCGGCTTCGGCATCCGCGCGTTTACCAGCTTCCACCGCCTGGGAACGCTGCTAGACGACGGCGAGGAGGTCGCAAATCCCGCAGGCCGGCGGGTGCTCGTCCGCACCACACCGATCGTCATCGTCCACGGGCTTCGGCAAGGGCTGTCGGCGATCGGTGTGTTTCCTCTGGTGGACAAGTCAGTCGATCTCGACGCTCCCGATCGCCCGGGAACCAGCTCTGGAGTCGGCCTGGGTGACGCCACGTTCCTGTTGAAGTGGCGGTTGCTGAAGAAAGATCGCGGGCGCGGGACCTTCCAGCTCGCGGCGGAGCTCGGGATCAAGGTGCCCACCGGCAGCACCTCCCTTCGTGATCGAGACGGCGGCTTGCTACCGCGCGGCTTGCAGCGTGGCACCGGATCCTGGGATCCGACTGGCGATCTCGTAATGACGTTCGTACCACGTAGCGGCCGCTGGATCTTCGGTGCCGATCTGGGTTTCACTGCCACTACCGACGCCGACGGATTCAATCTCGGCGATCGGTTGGCGTACGACGGTGTGGTCAAGTACCGCCTCCGGCCGAACCGCTATCCCGGCCGCGATCTGTTCCTCATGGTCGAGCTCAACGGGCGGCAGCAGGGCGGGGCACGCGCCGGTGGCGTCAAGCTCGACGACACGGGCGGCCATGTTCTGTACGTGTCGCCCGGGCTGCAGTACCTGTTGCGGCGAAACTTGATCTTGGAGGGCGGCGTTCAGCTGCCGGTGCTGCGCGACGTCCGCGGCACCCAGCTGGTCTCCGACTACAACGTGCTCTTGGGAATCCGCTACATCATCCTGCCTTGAATCAGATCCTGCCTTGAGCCACCGAAGCGACGAATCAAGAGGAGGTCCCATGCGACGCGACCCGATCGGAACGAGCCCGATGACCCGCCGGCAGATGGTCCAAGTGCTGGTGCCGGTCTTCGTCACCCCGACGCTGGTCATGGGTGCCAGGACGGCAAGCATGGTCGAGGCGGAGGTCGGTGTATCGGGCATGTACTGAGGGCTTTGAGCCTACGGGGTCACCCGATCCCTACAGCGCCTGGATGGCGTTGCCGAAGCCAAGGAAAACCTGGAGCGCGAGCTGGTTGCGGTCACGTTCGAGAGCGGAGCACGAGTGGACCCTGTGGAGCTCGAGGAGGCGGTGCGGCGTGTCGACTTCACACCGACCCACGTGAGGCTCTGGATCGAGGGAACGCTGCTCGTTGAAAGCTCGCCCGATTCGACCGCGCCCACAGTGTGGCTCGTTGCTGAAGCCAGCGGCCAGCGGTTCGAGCTGCGGGAGAAGGCCGACGCTGACGCCGTGCTGGCCGCCCTGCGCGACCGGACGGGAGCTCGGTCCCGGGTCTGGGGCCTGGCGGTGCGATCGGAAGGCAAGCCGGAGGTGATTCTTCACGTCGAGGGGTACGACGATTAGCCAGGCGGCGGGCTGGGTTGTCACGGCCGTGTCGCTGTGGATCTTCGTCGGGGGGAGCCAGCACGTTCCGCTCGGCGGACTGGCCCTCGAGGCCGAGTGGGGCGCCCCGGGTTCGCAGCCCGGGCAGATGGACCATCCCATGGGCGTGGCGCTGGGCCCGGACGGTCGTGTCTACGTCGCCGATACCGGAAACGAGCGCATTCAGATCTTCACGTCAGACGGGCGAGTGCTGGGAAACTGGCCGCTGGGGAGCGGAGCACGACCGGTGGCACTGGCCGTGCGCGCCGACGACGCGATTCTGGTTGCCGATTACACCGGCGACCAGGTCCTTGTCGTTGATCAGCGCGGCCAGGTGGTGCAACGCTGGGGCGGCACCGGGTCCGCGCCTGGCAGCTTTCGGGGGCCGAGCGGGCTGGCGCTGACACCTCGAGGCGCCGTGATCGTGGTCGAGTTCATGGGGCAGAGGGTGCAGGAGCTCGATGCAGAGGGCCACTTCCTGCGCTTCATCGATGGTGGTCACCCGGCGTCAGCGCACGTCGGAAAGCGGCAGGCCGCCGAGTCGAGCGATGATTCTCGAATGACCATGGGCGCGGCGCTCGGCAACCCCCATGGGCTATTCGTGTTTCCCTCCGACGTCGCGGCGGCGGCCGACGGCACGCTCTACGTCACCAACACACATGCCTACGAGGTGCTGGTGCTCGAGGCCGGCGGCGCGTTGCGCCGCTCCTGGGGGGCCAAGGGACATGGTCACGGCGACTGGGAGGTCCCGGTCGGTATCTCGGTGGACGAATCCGGCAATGTCTACGTTGCCGACAGCGCCAACTTCCGAGTCCAGGCGCTCACCCCTGACGGACGCCCGTTGCTCAGCTCGCGAGCGAGCGAGCGCTGGTATCGGACAACGCGGCGCGTCTACTCGCCGACCGACGTGGCCATCGGGCCGGATGGTCGCCTATTCGTTGCTGATTTCGCGGCCTCGAAGATTCAGGTGTTCCGCCTCGAGCTCGAGCGCCGGTGAGCGGTTCGGATGCCAGCGGCAGTGCGATCAGCAACAATACAGACAACCGGCTCATATACCGTCCCTCCTGTTGTCGAACGTACATGACGATGCGGTCAGATCGCGGTATCGTGTCCAGTTGACTCGCCGACAGGCCGCGAGTGACGATGCTTGCTTGCTCGGAACAGCATATCGAGCAACAACCCAGAGAATGGCCATGCCAACGTATGCGCGCCCAGCCGGCTTCCGCCTGGGTACGGTGATCCTGGTTCTCATCGTGACGGCGGCCTGCGCCGTGTCTTCCGGTGACCCGGGCGACGCCAGCGCCTCGAGTGACGCGGTCACGGTACTCGACGCGCCAAGATCGCTGACTCCCCCGACGGTCCTGCCGGGAAGCGGTGAAGCGAACCTTTTCGCCGTCGGCGAGCAGCTACACATGAGCTGGCTGGAGCCAGGACCCGACGACGCGTGGGCGCTGCGCTTTGCCACCTTGGGCGGCGAGACTTGGTCGGAGCCACGCACGGTGGCTAGCAGCAAGGGCTTCTTCGTCAACTGGGCCGACTTTCCCTCGATGATCGCTACGACGGATGGGACGCTGGTGGCCCACTGGCTCGAGCGCAGCGGACCGGGTACCTACGCCTACGACGTCCGCCTGAGCCGTTCGATCGATGCGGGGGCGACCTGGTCGGATTCGTTCCTGCCGCATGAAGACGGCACCCAGACCGAGCACGGCTTCGTGTCCCTGGTACCGGAGCCTGACGGTGGTTTCAGCGCCGTCTGGCTCGACGGACGCAACTTCGCCTCGTCGGGCGGCGGGCACGGAGCTCCGGGGCCCGGCGCCGAAATGACGTTGCGATCGCGCCGCTACAGCGACAAGGGAGAGCCGCACCCGGAGCAACTGCTCGATTCCCGCATCTGCGACTGCTGTCAGACGTCGGCAGCCTATGTCGGGGACACGCTCATGGTTGCCTATCGCGACCGATCCTCCGACGAGGTGCGTGACATATCGGTGGTCGGCCGCGGTGCGAACGGCTGGAGCGATCCGGTCGCCGTTGGCGACGACCAATGGATGATTCCTGGCTGTCCCGTCAACGGGCCGGTGGTGGCAGCGAGCGGCGATCTGGCCGCGGTCGCCTGGTTCGGCCTGGTGGACGGCACGCCGGAAGTGAAGGTCACGTTCACGAGTGACCGCGGGACGAGCTTCGATACGCCGGTGTTGATCGAACGCGGCACGACGGAAGCCGCCACGCTCGGCCGCGTCGATCTGGAGTGGATCGACGCCGGCACCGTCCTGGTCTCGTGGCTCACCAGCGTCGGCCCGGAGGGAGAGATCCGCTATCGAACGGTCGACGTCGGCGGAGCCGCAGGGCCCGTGAGCGTCCTCGCGAATACCAGCCCGAGCCGATCCAGCGGTTTCCCACGCATGGCGCGCGTCGGTGACCGCGTGGTTTTCGTATGGAGGCTGCCGGACGAGCCGGCGACGCTTGAGATGGCAGCGATTCCGCTGCGCGCGCCCAACACCGGCGACTGACCCAGAGCGGCGGAAGATATGTTCCGACTGTTGATTGTGGGCGCCATCGTGCTGGCACCGCTCGCTAGCGCGGCGACGCCGTGCACCATGGGTGCGCCCGACGACCCCGACCGTCCGATGCAGGCGCATCCGGGCCTGCACCTGATGCCTGGCATGAGCCACGTCAGTACCGACCCCGTCCCCGGCGCCTCGTTGGACAGTGCCGACCCGGCAACGACGGACGATGACAGGGGGCACGCAGTGTCCGGGGCCTGCGCAGACGAGTGCGCCACCCACTTCCAGGTTCCATCGGTGGGCGTGGCCCGGCCTGTGTCTGTGAGCACCGCTAGGGCTTCGCTGGCATCGGCGGCGGCGCCGAGTGCGCCGGCCGCCGCAATCGAGCACGTGCCGCTCGGTTAGACCCTGGCTTCCCACAGCCCGCTGCGAATGGCCCACAGGCGCCGCCTGAGTCGGTGCCATCCCGCGGCCACCTGACCTGTTCCGTGCCGATACCAAGCGGCGCCCGTGTCTGCGCCCGCCGGCGGATCCGTTTCCACGCCGCCGATTCCATCGCCATCGGCGCGGAACGAAGACGAGTATGGAAATGAACGAACACAACCGTCGATTGTTCATCAAGGGCGGGGCGCTCTCCGCTGCTGGAGTGCTCTCCGCCCACCAAGCGCTCGGGAAACCCGAGAACCCCGCAGCGCTGAGCGCGAGCGAACGGGCGGACTCTCTCGGCCCAGCGCACGCCTATGACCGCGAGCTTTCCGGGACGGTGCAGACCCCCGACGTGGCCAAGCTGCCGTTCACGCGCGACGGCGACGTCAAGGTGTTCCACCTCGTCGCCGAAGTGTGTCAGCGATCGTTCCTTCCGGGCTGGCGTTTCGATACCTGGGGCTACAACGGCTCGACCCCGGGACCGACGATCGAGGTCGAAGAGGGCGATCGGGTGCGCTTCGTGGTCGAGAATCGGCTGCCCGAGATCACCTCGATGCACTGGCACGGTCTCGAGGTGCCGATCGACATGGACGGCGTGCCGGGCGTCACCCAAGACCCGATCGCTCCCGGCGAGACCTTCGTCTACGAGTTCCAGCTGCACCAGCACGGCACGTTCTTCTATCACTCGCACATGGCGATGCAGGAGATGATGGGGATGGTCGGGTTGTTCATCGTCCATCCACGCGAGCCCTACACGCCTGCGGTCGACCGGGACTTCGGTTTTGTGCTGCAGGAGTGGTCCGTCCTGCCCGACAACACCGTGCCGAACTCGCTGGCCATGGAGTTCAACTGGCTGACGCTCAATGGTCGATCCGGCCCTCACACCACACCGCTGATCGTGCGGCGCGGCGACCGGGTGCGGCTGCGGTTCGTGAACCTGGGGATGGATCACCACCCGATGCACCTGCACGGCCACACGTGGGTGACGACCGGGACCGAGGGCGGGCGCGTTCCGGAGGCCGCGTGGACGCCTGGAAACACCGAGCTGGTCGGGGTGGCGCAGGCACGCGACGTGGAGTTCGTCGCTAACAATCCGGGCGACTGGATGCTCCACTGCCACCTACCGCACCACATGATGAACCACATGGCGTCGATGGTCGGTCCGATGTCGCCGATGGAGGGCATGGGCGCCGGCGGTGAGATGGACGCCGGGTCAGGGGTCGCCAGCGGAGCCGCACTCTCGGACGACAACGGCCCGTCGATGGGCCGTGCAATCGGCCTTGCCGCCATGCGGAAGCGAGCAGTTACCAACCTGCCGATGGCCAGCCGCTCGCCGCAGGATCAGACCGCCGGGCAGCCTGCCGCCGCCGTGCAGCATCACGCTGCCGCCGACGCGCGCACGGTCCCCGGTTTTCCGCAGGACCATTTCATGGCGATGGACGCGGGCGTTGCCAAGCCGGAGACTCACGGCATGCGGCCGACGTGGTCCGGCGGGGTCATGGGCATGATGACCATCCTCCGCGTGCTCGACGGGGAGCTGTACGACGAGGTACAGGAGCTGCGAGCGACCGCCGATCACGCCGCCGAAACGGCGCCGGGTGGAGGGGCACGATGAGCCGCTCGAAGCCAGGCATCGGTACGTCGGTCGCGTTCGCACTCATCGTTCTGGGCTCGACGGTGAGCTCGGTAGCTGCCCAGGGGAGTGCTCGAACCGATCCGGGGTCGCTCCGTCCGCTGACCCGCGAAGCCAGCACGCTTGAACAGGTCGAGGACAGCGCTCTCGACCTGGGGCGGCTCGAGGCTCTGGCGCTCGCCAACAACCCCACCCTGATTCAAGCTGCGTCCGGTGTCGACGCTGCTACCGGGCATCGCGATCAGGCAGGTCGCCATCCCAACCCTCACCTGGTGGTAGCTGGTGAAGAGCTGTCGTTCGGTCGATTCGGCGATGGGAGTCAATACGCACTGGTGATCGAGCAACCGCTGCTGATCGGCGGCAAGCGTCGCTCCCGCACGGCGCTCGCGGCACGTGCTGAAGACCAAGCGCGCATCGAGGCTGGCGCTCAGCGCCAAAGGGTGCTCACGCACGTACGGCAGCTCTTTTATCGTGTATTGGCGGCCGTCGAGCTGGTCGGGCTCCGCACGCAACTGGTTGAGGTCGCGGATGAAGCGGTGGAGATCACGAACCAACTGGTCAACGTGGGCGCGGCGGCATTGCCGGACTCCCTGGAGGCCCGGATCGTGGCTCGGCGCGCCGGGTTGGATCTGTCCAGGGCGCGGATCGACCTGGTTGCTGCGCGGCGGCAGCTCGCGGCGGTCGTGAGTGTACCTTCCGTAGTGGCGGTGCGGCTCGTGGGTTCGCTTTCCGAGGTCCCCGACCTGAACCACGATGCGGTCCTGGCAGATCTCTATGATCGCAGTCCCGAGCTCGATTTCTCGCGTGCCGAGCTGTCACGTGCAGAGGCCCTGATCCTCAACGCCCGGGCCGAGGGCAAGTCCGACCTGTCGCTGATGGCGGGTGTCGGCTGGAACGCCGATCGGTTCGAGGTGGATCTCGCGCGGCGCGGCTGGCAGGGCACGCTTGGCGTGAAGCTCGAGCTGCCGGTATTTGACCGCAATCAGGGCGAGATCGTTGCGGCGCTGGCCTTCAAGGAGGTCGCTATCGCCGCCCTGCGGCGCATCGAGCTGTCGATCGGTTCACGCCTGGCGAGGGTGTACGCCGAGTATGCCGGCGCCCGCGACGTGGTCCAGATCTACGAGGACGAGATTGTCCCGGCGGCCGAGGAAGCTCATGCGCTGTATCGAGCAAGCTATGAACGGATGGCGGCTTCGTATCCGCAGGTGTTGCTCGCCGAACGCAGCGTGCTCGAAGCCCGGGCCGCGCGTATCCAGGGGCTGGATGAGATGTGGCGCGCGGCGGTGACGATGCAGGGACTGCTGCTGACCGACGGGCTCTCCCAGCCCGGAACGATCGTCGAGCCGTCGATGTCGACGCCCGCGGGCGTCGGTCACGAGCAGTGAGCGTCGGCGCAGCGATCGGCGCGATTGCCCGGTCGGTCGTGTCGAAGGGTCTCCTGGCCACGTTCCGCCTTTGCGTCGGTAGCCTGCTGTACCGCGTGTCTCCGCCCCTGTTCCTGCGCTATCGCGACACGCTCATGGATCGGGAGGATCGGAGGTTCGATCGAAAGCACGGGACGATGACCTCACGCGCCTCGGTACTGACCGCCGGTGGGGAGCCCGTTCGCCGCGGCACTGGGTACCACCCGGCAGCGGAAGCGGAGTTCCGCGAGATGCTGACGCGGTTGCCGATCCGATACGAGGAGCACACGTTCGTCGATATCGGTGCGGGCGTTGGCAAGACCCTTCTCATGGCATCGGAGTGGCCTTTCCACCGCATCGTCGGTGTCGAGCTCGGAGACCGACTGGTTTCGGTGGCGCGCGACAACATTGCCGCGTACCGGAGCTCGCGGCAGAAGTGTCACGACATCAGCGTTATGCACGCTGACGCGCTCGAGTACGAGCTGCCGACGGACCCGACGGTCCTTTTTCTGTTCAACCCTTTCGGAGGATTGACGATGGGCCGGTTCGTGGATCGCGTCCGATTACAGCGGTCCGCGGCCGGCCAGCTCCACGTGATCTACTACAATCCGCAGCATCCGGAACACTTCGCTGCCGACGCTTTCGCCCCGGTGGCGTGCGGACTCGGGCTGCAGGGACGGTACCGGATCTACCGCTGGGTAGGCTGATGCTCAGGCGACGGCGCCGCGATCCTGCGGCTTGTATCCGGCTTCCGGGAAGATCGACTTCGCGTCGGGGCTCCCGGCGCGCTTCGTCAGCACCTCGGTGACGATGTCGCGGTAGTCGATGGTGATCTTCAGGTCCTGGCGGTCGTACAGCTGCGGTCGGTTCAGCCCCGGCCACTCGGTCAGCACCCGGCCGCCGGCGATGCTACCGCCGAGAGCGAGCATCAGGCTGCCGTGGCCGTGGTCTGTGCCGCGGCTGCCGTTCTCGAACGCGTTGCGTCCGAACTCCGTCATGCACAGCACCGCGACGTCGGGGCGCTTGCTAGCCCAGAGATCCTTGTGGAAGGCGGCCACGGTGCGGGACAGGTCGCGCATGAGGCGCTCCATCCACCCGCCGACATTGCCCTGTTCCTCGTGCGTGTCCCAGCCGTCGAGATCGATGGCAATGGCCTCGACGCCGATGTCTGCCTTGATCAGCGCGGCGGTCGATTTCATCGCGTAGCCGAAGTCGGAATCCGGGTACCGTGCTCTGCCCTTCGGTTTGTAGCCGTCGAAGTCGATCGTCTTGAGCAGGTCGATTGTCCTGGAGGTGTTCTGGGTAGCGGTCTTGAGCGGATCGGTGAAGGGCTCGTACATCGCCTCGATTGCCTTCTTGCGCTCACGCGCGGAGCGTCCTTCGAGCCCGTAGTCCGCCAGATCGCCGATCGGCAATGCCTTGTCGCCCCCGACCAGAGTGCGTTGCAAGCCGTAGCCGATTCCAACGCCGCGCAGCACGCCGCTCGCCAGCGTCGGTGCCGTCGCCTGCAGGTGGCGGCCGAGCCACCCGGTGAACGTGGTCGCCGGCGGATTGCCCTGGCCGACCTCCATGAAGTGCATCGCTTCGAAGTGGGAGCGCGTGGGGTTCTCCAGACCGCAGGCATGAACAACCAGCAGGTCGCCGTTGTCGTAGGCGTCCATCAATGGGGTCATCGGCTGCGAGAAGCCGAAGTTATCGTCGAGCGCAACAGCGCGCTCAGCGTCGCCGCTGTCGGGAGGCGCGACGGCCAGGGTCGGGCGCTTGTCGTAGTAGTAGCTCTCGTTGAACGGCACGCACATGCTGAGCGAGTCGACGCCGCCGCGCAGGAAGAGAGACACGACTACGTCACGGTCACCGACGTGTGAATCGGCGAACGCCACCCGCGGGACCCACGCTGGCATGGCCGCTGCGATGGCCAGGCTTCCTGACACGCGCATGAAATCGCGACGCGAAGCCTGCCGGTACTCGGCACAGCCGCATTCACTCGGACGTCGGCTCATCTCAGTACTCCTGGAATTCCGGCGAGGTGAGCACCAGACCGATCACTTCGCGCACGCGCCTGCGGGTCAGGCGGCCCTTGCCCAGATAGCCCTCGATGACGTCGCGCGTCGTATCCGTCATCGTCCCGGTGAGGAGCACGACGTTGAGCCGCTCCACGATCTTCGACACCGGCCCGGCAGGGTCGTCGACGGCCGCGTCGACGGTCGTCTCGAAATCCTCGTCGAACAGGTTGGCAGCGAAATTCCAGCGCGGCAATACGAACCCCGACCAGTACTCGGCGCTGTCGGGGTAGCCGTTGGGCGGCGTCCACGCGAAGAGCTCGTGACCCGCATCCGCCAGGTGGTCGAGCACTCCGAACGGGTTGCCGACGTCGGCTCCCAGCGCTCGCAGCGACGAAACCGCCAGATGGAATGGACGCTTCAGCTTCGGGGACGCGGTCTGCATACGCGTCTCCGATAGCGCCGCGCGCACCATCGATCGGATGTTGCCGCCGGTCTGCTGGAACACCCGCTTGACCTTTCGGACCGCGGGCGCCGTGGGCTCGTAGCCCCATAGGTAGCGCAGCAGCTTGGTGGCGATGAACTCGGCCGTCTCCTTGCGCTTCACGAGGATCTCGAGCACGCGCTCGCCGTCCTCGATCCCTCCTCCTGCCGGGATCGTGCGGCCCAGCACCTTCTTGGTGCCGGTATCGTGGGTGAACCTCGAGAATCGAAAGTCGCCGATCTTCCCCAGACCGCGGTACGGATCGTTCCAGGTCCAACCGGTGACGCAACGCGCCACTTCCTTGACGTCCGTCTCGGTATAGCCGTTGTCGGCGCCCATAGTGTGAAGCTCCATGAGCTCACGGGCGTAGTTCTCATTCGGGAACGCCTTGTCGTTGCTGTCGTTGGTCAGGTAGATCAGCATCGACGCGCTGTGGGCGCTCGCCGAGAGCAGCTCGGGGAACGTCCCGAGCGCGTGCGCGCGAACCACATCTCGATTGTCGACCGGCTTCAGCATGTACTGGTAGTCGCCAAAAACGTCGATGCTGAAGTGGTCCGACCAGAAGATCGTCAACCGCTCGAACAGCTGTCGCGGGCTATAGAGAGCGCGGTAGACGGTCGCTACCCAGAGCTCGAGGATCGGGATGAACGGGTTGTCGTCGTAGTTGGAGTAAAGCAGCTGCGGCGACATGGAGAGGGTCGGCAGCGCCTCGTTGAGCGCATCCTCGAGCTCGGTATCGTCGAGCGACTCGAAGTTCAGCTGCTCGTTGAGCCAGGCGCTGTAGCCTATCGACTCGATCCGGGCGTAGTCTGCCGCGTTCGGGCCCATCGTGGCTCGCCGCAGCAGCGTACGCTCGACTTCTCGAACCGATTTCGGATCGCGGTCGGCGGCGCGTCTCGCTGCCGTGGCAACGTGCCCGATCTCGGCGTGCACCGATCTCGGGACACGGATCGGGTAGCTGCGTGATCGTGCGAGGTGCGAAAAACGCGGTCGCTCCAGGCCTTCTTGAGCCGCGCCGAAGAACCTCCCGGACACGAGCCGTTGCGAAACGGACATCGTCGCTCCTGTTCGCATGCGTACCGGGGAGGGGACCCGCTTGGAGAACCGTACCAACGCGGTTGGGCTGCCACAAGGCACTCGACGGCCGCGTGCGCGCAGGCGATTGACAGCAGCTGGTAGAAGCGGCCAAGTGTGGCGTCAGCTGCGCGCTCGCGGGATCGGCCGCGCGCTTACCCAGGCACCGTACATCGCGACGGCGACGACCACGCTGACCACGCCTCGGCTCCCGGCGGAATCGCTTCCGGTCAGGCCACCACGCCGTACTCGGTCGGCTTGTAGCTCGAGTCTGGAAAGATCGCCGAGGCGCTGCTGGCGCCGCCGCGCTTGGTGAGGATCTCGCCGATCACATCGCGATAGTCGATGGTGATCGCCAGGTCCTGGCCGTCGTAAAGGTCACTGTTGCCGAGCCCGGGCCAGTTGGCGATCACCTGACCACCGGCGATATTGCCGCCCAGCGCCATCATCACGCTGGCGTGTCCGTGGTCGGACCCGGCGCTGCCGTTCTCGCGTGCGTTGCGGCCGAACTCCGACATGACGATCACCGCGACGTTGGTGAAGCCATCGTCGAACAGATCGGCGTGGAACGCTCCGAGGCCACCGGAAAGGGTGCCCATGAGGTTGGCCATCCATCCGTCGAGGGGCCCCTGGTTGTCGTGTGTGTCCCAGCCGCCCAGATCGACGGCCACGGCCTCGACACCGACCTCCGCTTTGATCAGCGCCGCGGTCGATTTCAACGCCTGGCCGAACTCCTCCGTCGGGTAGCTGGCACCGCCGCTCGGCTGGTAGCCGGCGAAGTCGATTGCGTCCAGCATGTCGATGGTCTGGGTGGTGCTCAGCGCGGCCGTCTTGAGCGGCTCGTCGTAGGCGGCGTACATTGCCTCGATGACCGCCTGGCGGTTGCCGGCCGTGTTGGCCGGCCCCGCGAGTCCGAACTCGCCGAGATCGTAGATCGGCAGCGCCTGGGGGGCTCCACTCAGTGTCTTCTGCAATCCGTAGCCGATGCCGATGGCTCGCAGAGCGGCGTCAGCCTCGCTGGCTGCTGTGCTCTCCAAGTGGCGACCGAGCCAGCCGGTGAACAGGCTCGGCGGCGGTGCTCCCTGGCCGACCTCCATGTTATGCATCGCCTCGAAGTGGGATCGAGTCGGGTCCTCGAGTCCGGTCGCGTGCACCACCAGCAGGTCGCCAGCCGCATACGCCCCGGCCAGCGGCTCCATGCCCGGAGCGAAGCCGAATTGGCCGTCCAGATCGATGGCCTTGTTGGCTCCACTGGCGTCGGGCGGCTGGATTGCCAGGCCGGGGCGCAGGCTGTAGTAACCGTCGTCGAAGTAAGGCGGCACCATGGTCAGCCCGTCGGCGCCGCCGCGCAGGAACACCCGACACGATGATGTCGCGGTCGGTCGCGGCGGATTGCGCCCAGGCGACGCGCGGCACCCACCCTGGTGACAGCGCTGCCACCGCGGCCGCGCCTCCCCATCGGACGAAGCTCCGTCGTGACACGTTGTTGTATTCGTTGCAGCCACCGTCACGCATGCTCATCTCAGTACTCCTGGAACTCAGGGGAGGAGATGGTGAGGCCGATCGCGTCCTGGACTCGTTGCCGGTTGAGGTTGCCCGAGCTCAGGTAGCCCTTGATCTGCGTACGCGTGGCCTTGGTCATCGTGCCGCCGAGCAACGCGTCATCGAGGCGGTTGACGATCGAGTTGGGGGTGCCGTTGGGATCGTCGAGGCCGGCGTCGACGCTGAAGCCGTTGCGGTCGCCGCCGAACAGAGTGGCGCCGAAGTTCCACCTCGGCAGAATGAAGCCCGACCAGTACTCGGCACTGTCGGGGTAGCCGTTCGGCGGGTCCCAATCGAACGGGATGTGGCCGGCGGAGCGCAACGATTGCAGCACGAAGCGCGCATCGCCGATCTCGGCGCCCATGGCGCGGATTGCCGATACCGCCAGGTGGAACGGGCGCTTCAGCTTGGTCGTTGCCGACTGCATCCGCGTCCGCGCCAGCGCCGTACGCACCATGTCGCGGATGTCACCGCCAGTCTGCTTATAGGTCGTCTTTACCTTGTTGATGGCGGTCTTCTTGGGCTCGTAGCCCCACAGGTAACGCAGCATTTTCTCGGCGATGAAGGCGCGAGTCTCCTTGCGATCGATGAGCAGATCGATCACCTGCTCACCGTCGGCGATGCCTCCGCCGGCCGCGATGGTCTTGCCGAGAACCTTCTTCTTGCCCTTGTCGTGGTTGCGCGCATCGAACCGGAAGGTGCCGGGCTCGCCCGGGCTCCGAACACCGTAGCTCCACGTCCAGCCGGTAAGGCAGCGAGCCACCTCCTTGACGTCGGTCTCGGTGTAGCCGTTGTCGGCGCCCATGGTGTGCAGCTCCATGAGCTCGCGGGCGTAGTTCTCGTTCGGTGCCCCCGCCCGGTTGGTGTCGTTGGTGAGGTATACGAGCATCGACGGGCTGTGGGCGCTGGCCGAGAGCAGCTCGCCGAAGTTGCCCAGGGCGTTCTGGCGAATGACCTCGCGGTCGTCGACCGGCTTCAGCAACGGCTGCGGCTGGGCGAAAATGTCGATGTTAAAGTGGTCGGACGAGAACACCACCATGCGCTCGTACAGCTGCCGCGGGCTGTACGCAGCCCGGTACACCGTTGCCGTCCAGAGCTCGATGACCGGGATGATGGGGTTGTTGAAATAGCGATCGAACAACTCCGACGGCGACATTGTCAGGGTCGGCAACGTCTCTGCCAGCGAATCTTCCAACTCGCTGTTGTCGAGCGCCTCGTAGTCGAGCTGCTCATCGAGATACGCGTCGTAGCCGATCGCGTCGATGCGCTCGTAGTCGGCCGTTGTCGGTCCCATCGTGGCTCGGTGCAGCAACGTCCGACTGACCTTGCTGGCGGCCTTCAGGTGGCCATCCTCAGCCTGACGAGTCGCCGACGCGATCCGCGCCAGCTCGGCATGAACGCTGCGGGGCAGCCGCACGGCGCGGTCGCGGAAGAGGCCGCGCGGCAGATTCCGTACCTTTTCGCGCAGGCCGGGTGTGGGTGGGCCGTTGAAGCCGCCTGACATCTCTTGCATCTGCGCCATTCCGGACCTCCTTCGACGCTCGCTGGCCCCGGGGACCTCGGAGGGCGGTGGTCAACTGCGAGCAGCAGTCGCTAGCGGGCCAGCGGGGCGAATTGTCGACGCGGTTGCCCATACAAACGATACGTCGCGCCAACGGTACACCTGTATGACGCCGATTCTGGCGCCCCGTGATTTGGTCTCGGTGGAATGACGCCGCGCCGGCGAGCGCGCCAGTCTGCATTCCTCCGGAGACTTCTAACGACGGCCCGTGATGGCTGCCAGCGGGTTCTCGAGCATCCAGATCTCGGCTCGGTGTTGGCCGGCGGAGAACACCAGGCGATCGTAGCGGGGGTGCAGTCGGATGTCTCGCAGATCGCGAGGCAGGTCATCCGTGAGGATGCGGGTCTCTCCGTCCCTGCCGGCCCAGCCGAGCGAATGCCGGTCGTCGTCGGCGCGCACGTACAGCGCCCCGGAGCCGTCGCTGGTCCAGCCGATGAGGTCGACTCCCTGCCGACTGGTGCCCAACGTGGTGATGTCGCGGCGCTCTCCCGTCGTGAGGCTAATGAACTCGAGTACCCAGTAGGACGGCTCGTCGGCTTCGCTGTCGCCGCGGCGGGTGGCGGTGGCCAGCGTGGTGCCGTTGGGCGCAAACGACAGCGCGCGTACGTCAGCCGGCGGCACGCCGAGCATCATCACGGTCTCTTCTCGGCTGTCGATGTTGCGCAGCACGAGGTCGCCCTTGCCTTCGCGCTCCTGCGGGCGGTAGTAGGCCAGAAGGCGGCCGTCCGGCGATACGGCCGGCGCTGAGGAACACGCGCAGCTGGCGCGGTCCCAAGTGACCATGGCCTCGACCGCGGCGGTGTCCGCGTTGATCGTGTAGATCCCCCACCGACTGTCGGTGTCGAGCGCTTCCACCACCAGATTGGTCCCGTCGGGGTGCCACCGTGGGGTCAGGATCTTGCGCAGAGCGGGTGCCGGGGAGTGCTCCCGACCGGTTTCGAGGTCTCGGACGACGAGAATCGTCGGCCCCAGACCCGCCGGGAGCATGCCGCGATCCGACAGGTAAACCATGCGTCTCCCGGCGACGGACAACGCCGGTGCTCGGTTGACGCCCACAAACCGACCGCCGATCGCCACGCGCTCACCGATGGCGCCGGTCTGTGGATCGATCGTGGCGGTATAGATATCGTCGAGGCTTATTTGCTGTGCGTACACGAGCGCGCCGTGATCGGTGAACCCCAGCGGAATGCTGCGCCCGAAGTCGGGCTTTACGAGCTGCGGCTCGTCGCGCCGTCGACCTTCGCTGTCCACCGCCACAACCCACGCCGCCAGTGTCCCGGTGCGGTCGCTGACGAAGAGCACGTAGCGCCCGTCGGCTGTCCAGATCGGGAGCAGGTCGTTGGCGGGGTGGTCCACCAGCTTGGTGGTCATCGAGCCGTCGCTGGCAACCAGCAGAATGTCGTGCGTGCCGCTCTCGTCAAGGTGGTGGTACGCGATCCAGCGTCCGTCGGGCGACAGCCGCGCGATCTCGGGCGCCGTTGCGCCGAGATCGGCCACGACGCGCACAGCGCCATCCTCGGTCGATATCAACGCGAGCTCGTTGGTGTTCTCGTCGACAGAAACAACCGCCAGCAGATCGTTGCCGTTCGTTGACCAGCTCTCGAGCTCGACGTGACGAGGTCGCGTCCAGTCGGCCAGCAGCGTGCGCTCTTCGGATCCGTCCGCCGCGACGATGTGGATCTCGTAGCCACTCTCGACGTCGCGCCGGGCGTAGGCGATGCTGCGACCGTCGGGCGAGATCACGCTCGAGCGCCAGGTGTCATTTTCCAGATCGCTGCCCAGGTCGGTGACGGCCCGTTGGGAGCCGCGGTCCAGGTCGTGTACCGCCAGGCTCCCGGAGGCCGCGTCGACGAAGGCAATGAAGCTGCCGTCGGGCGCCAGGGCGCCGAACGCATACGCTTCGGACCCTTCCAGGAGCCGGCGTGCCACCATCGAGTTGCCAGCGCCTACGCGCATCTCGTCGCCCAGCGCGGCGCGAGCCAGGCGCACGAGCTCGTCGAGCCGCGGGTCGGTGGCGTAGTCCGTCACCACCCTTCGGTGGTGAGCAAGCGCTTCCTCCACACGCCCGACTCGCGATAGCAGTACGGCGAGGCGAAACTCGGCGACGGCCGCCAGCGGTGCGTCGGCATCGCGAGCATTCAGCGCCAGCTCGTAGGTCGCGATGGCGGCGTCCGGATCTCCCACCGCCTCCTCGAGGTGAATGGCGCGCTGCAGCAGCTGCCTGGCGCTCGCGGCCGCCTGCTGTGTCGTCATTCCGGCGACCGCTAAGGCCGCCGCGGGCAGCACCACACAAAGCACCGCGACGAGCGCAGCGGTTGTGGGCAGCCGCCAGGGAGGCGCATGCCGGCCACTTCCGAGGCTCATGGAATGAACTTGTAGCCGGCGCCGCGCACCGTCAGTAGGTGGCGAGGGTTCTGCGAGTCGGGCTCGAGCTTCTGACGCAGTCGATACATGAAGGTGTCGATAGTCCGCGTCGTCGGATAGGCGTTGAGCCCCCAAACGTCGTCCAGCAAACGATCGCGCGTGATGACCTCGTGTGGGTGCTCGATCATCAGGCGCAGCATGGCAACCTCACGGTCTGTCAAATCGTGTTGTTCAGAGCCACGGAAGACTACGTACTGGCCGAAATCGACCACCGCGTCGCCGATCTCGACACGTTCGGCGCCACCATTCTCGTTGCTCGCCCGGCGCAGGTGGGCACGCACTCGCGCCAGCAGCTCCTTGACGCTGAACGGCTTGGTGACGTAGTCGTCGGCGCCGGTGTCCAGGCCCTCGACCTTGTCGCCTTCCTGCGACTTCGCGGTGAGCATGATCACCGGCGTCCGGATGCCCCGCTGGCGCAGCTCGCGACACACCTGGATGCCGTCGACCTTCGGCAGCATCACGTCGAGAAGGATCAGGTCGGCACGCCCGGTGAGCGCTAGCTCGATGCCGAGCTCCCCGTCGGGAGCCGACATCACCGCGAACCCATGATGCCCGAGAGCGTCACGTAGTCCGCTGACCAGATGCGGCTCGTCCTCGATTACCAGAATCGTGGATCGGCTTTCACTCAACAGACTCTTCCCCACTCGTTTGTTCGTCGATCTCCATTCCCGTTGTTCGCCGGCGCGACTGCGCCTCGGCGTCTCGGGGCAGGGTGACGGTGAAGGTCGTGCCCTCTTTCGGTGTGCTTGCGACGTCGATGAGCCCGCGATGGGCATCGACGATATGGCGGACGATGGTGAGTCCGATCCCGCTACCGGCGACCGAGCTGACCTCGGGATTGTCGATGCGACAGAACGGTTCGAAGATCCTCTCTACCGCTTCGTTGGTCATCCCGACGCCGGTGTCGGAGATTTCGATCCGCACGTGCTCGTCCTCGACGGCGAGTTTTACCGCGACGCGCTTGTCGCCGTTGCCGATGTACTTGGCGGCGTTCGACAACAAATTCACCAACACCTGCGCGATTCCCTCGCGATCGACGCGCACGACCACCGGCGCTGTAGGCAGGTCGACTTCGAGCTCGATGCCGGCCGTCTCGAATGAGTAGCGGTAGCGCTCGATGATGTCGCCGATCAGCCGCCCCAGATCATCCGGTCGGAAGCGGAAGTCGCGGCGGCCGGACTCGATGCGCGAGAAATCGAGCACGTTCTCGATGACGCCCGAGAGACGTTCGCTCTCGCCGAGCATGACCTGGTAGTACTCGGGCTTCTTGGTTTCAGGCACCCAGCCGGCGCGCAAGTTCTCGGCAAACATGCGGATCAATGACAGCGGCGTCTTGAGCTCGTGCGAAACGTTCGAGACGAAATCCGAGCGCGCCCCCGCCAGGGCGACCTCGCGCGAGATCGTGCGGGTGGCCAGGACGAGCCCTCCGACAACCGCGAGAAAGGCCGCCATCAGCAGAACGGCATAGTCCAGCACATCGCGTTGCCCTACCGCCGCCAGCGTGCCGGCGCGCGGGAACGCTGCAAGATGCCAACCGGGCAGCGCCACGAGATCGATTCGCGCAGTGACCCTGTCATCGGAGGGGTTGCTGGTGGTGGCGAAAATGATCTCGTTGGTCGAGTCCAGCAACGCGACGCCGTGGCCGCGCCAGGGGCCATCCTGTTCCAGCAAGTAGGCCAGCAACATCTTGACGCTCTCGGGCCGCCATCGCCGGATCAGTCGCCAGCCGCTATCGCCCCGTTCGGCGAACGCCGTGGCGCCGCTCACGTCCGCCTGCAGGTTCAGGTAGCTCGTACGCCACTCCGTCGCGTCGCGTCCGTCGCGCGGATCGCTGGCGATGTCGCTATTGGAGATGGCTCGCAGTGAGCGCTTGCCGGGCCGGGTCGAGGCGGCGATCGCCTCCAGTTGCGAAGCTTGTCGCACCAGCACGGTGAGGGATGAGTCGACGTTTTCGAGCTCGCGATCGCTCGCCACGATCTTGTCGAGCCGTTGGATCTGGTCATCGCTCAGCTGGTGCGCGCGCAACGCCTCTTCGAGCTCGGCGCGATAAAAGTCGTACACGTCGGCATCGAGGTTGAAGCGGTGCTCGATCAGGAACTCGAGTGCCTTGAACGTGCTGTCGCAGGCGGCGTCTCGGTCACCGATGTCGTTAAGGGCGTCGCTACCCTGCAGACGCGCAACGATCGCCCACCGGGAGAGCTCGGCGTCGAACGGATCGGCGATCTGGACGATGCGCGAGTAGGTTTCCACCGCGTCCTTCGAGCGTCCGACCTTGCGTTGCGTGCGCGCCAGCGCGTTGAGCGCTCGCACACGGTCCGTGCGCGTCACGGCCGCGCCTACGGCGCGTCGATACATGCGCTCCGCCAGGGTCAGGTCAAGGGTCCAGAGCTCAGCCTCCTGGCCGCGATCGAAAAGCCACACCGAGGAGTCGTCCGTCGGCAGCAGGATTCGAGCCAGCTCGGTGGAGAAGCTCGGGACGTCGTTGGTGTCACTGGCTCGTACCGGGTACACGATGCGCCCGTCCGGTGCCAGCATCAGCATCGGACGCAGGGACGGAAACGTGAGCTCCGCCTGGTGCAGTCGCTGGATGATGTTCTTCTCCGTCCAGGGGCCCTCTTCCAGCTCGGCGAGCAGCTCGCGCTCCCACTCCGCCATGGTCTCGTCGAGCTCAGTGGTCACCAGGTCGGCGATGCGCACGTAGCGTTCCTCGACCAGCAGCTGTCGAGTTGCAGCTCGCTGACCGATCGACACGATGCTCACCACCGCCAGGATCAGGATGGGCAGCATGAAGGCGGCGAGCAGGCCGAGGCCCGCCCGCGACGTCCATCGGATGCCGGACCAGCCGAG
Organism: Acidobacteriota bacterium; assembly: GCA_965248695.1. Taxonomy (GTDB): domain Bacteria; phylum Acidobacteriota; class UBA890; order UBA890; family WLXD01; genus DASCOT01. The sequence continues at coordinate 1,145,877 of CBDFKD010000002.1, forward strand.
CGGGCGCGATTTCCGCATATGCACGGAGCCTCCCATGATGGGGATTCTCCCATGAGGGTTCAGGGGCTCGGTCAACGTTCTGTCAAACGGCGAGGCTTCAGCGGTCATCGGTCCGGAGCCGGGACACAGCCGCCGTGTGGCCACGGGCTGGCGCTCCAGACCGCCCGCCATCGGCCTCGATGTGGATCTCACTCGTCCCGAACGCCTTCGACCAGGCGAAAAAAAGGCGGAGGGGGTGGGATTCGAACCCACGTGCCGAGTTTTTACCCCGACAACTCGATTTCGAGTCGAGCGCGTTACGGCCGGACTTCGCTACCCCTCCAGGCTGGCGGTCGAGCCCGCCTAGGATAGCATCGGGATACGTTTTCGTGCCCCGCACTGACCTCCACCTGGGCCACCCACGGCACGGGCCCAGGGGACAGCGAGGGCATGGCCCCCAGCCCACCAGGCACGGCCCCCAGCCAGACAGGAAGCACCCATGATGCTCGCAACACGCTGGATCGTCTCACTGACCCTGGCCTCTACCATCAGCGCTCCGCTGGCGCATGGTCAGCAGCCGCTGCCGGCGTCTATCGACGTGGCTCCCGCCGAGCTCGATCTTGAAGTGGGAGACAGCGTGCAGCTCGACGTGGTGGTGCGCGACGCGTCCGGCGACCGCATCGCGGACGCGCCGGTCATCTACCTCCCGGTACGGGGCCCGTTCTGGAACCATGATTTGCGCACCTGGGGGTTCAATCTGTTCAAGGTGTCTCCCGATGGGTTGGTGTCGGCCTCCAAACCCGGCGAGTACGCTGTGCTTCTGCGTGTGCCAACCGGCGACGACAAGTTCATCGAGCGTGAGATTCCCCTGCACATCGCCAAGCCCTCGGTGACCGAGGTGGAGTTCGTGGATCCACCGACGCGGTTCATCACTGGCACCACCGTGCGGCTGAGAACGCGCTTCCGGGATCCTACGGGCGCTCTTCGCGATGATGTCTTGGGCGGCTTTCGCAGCAGTGATAGTTCCGTGGCGGTGGTCGATGAGCTCGGCAACCTGAGATTGCTGTCGCCAGGTCACGCCACCATCACGGCGATGGCTGATGACGCCTCGGCAGCACTTGAAGTTCGCGTCGAGGAGAGCTCCTCGCGGCGGCTCACTCTGGAGATCGATACCACCGGCACCGGCGCCGGTGGCATCGTGCGTACCGGCGACGTCGTGCGATTCCGGGCCCAGGTGCTCGATGAGCACGACCGGGTGGTCGAAGGAGCGCCGGTCACCTTCAGCTTCAACGCCCGGGTCGACCCGTACCAGTCCGGTGGGCCGAGCACCGGACTGGTGTCGGACGACGGCCGGTTCGTCGCCGACCTGCCCGGCGAATACACCCTGATCGCGACCAGCGGCAGCCTCAGCGCGCAGCGAGTCATCGCGGTGTCGGAGCGCGAGGCACGGCGGCAGATCGAGCTCGTAGGCCACGGTCGCGTCAGGGACTCCGCGACCACTGATCTGTGGGTCTGGGAGGGCACCGACGGTGACTATGCGATCACCGGCACTCACGGCGGCGGCGGGCTGGCGCTGGTGTGGGACGTGACCGACCCCGCCGAGATGGAGATCATCGATACCGTCAAGGTCGACGCCCGCAACGTCAACGATCTCAAGGTGTCCGCCGACGGCAAGATTGCCGTGATCAGTCGCGAGGGGGCTTCCACCCGGCGCAACGGGATTGTTGTTCTCGACGTTTCATCACCCCGCCAGGGGGTCGAGATTCTCTCCAGCTACGACGATGAGCTGACCGGGGGTGTTCACAACCTCTTCGTGTACGAGGATCACGTCTACGCGCTGTCGGCCGGCCAGCGCTACGACATCATCAGCATCGAGGACCCCACCGCGCCGCATCGCGTCGGTCGCTTCGAGCTTCCCAACCCCGATCGCTCCATCCACGACGTCTGGGTACAGGACGGCATCGCCTACTCGTCGAACTGGAACGACGGCGTGGTGATGGTCGATGTCGGCGGTGGCGGGCGTGGCGGCTCGCCGCGATCACCGGTGATGATCGGCAAGTCGACGTTCCGCACCGGATGGAATCACGCGGTGTTTCCGTATCGCTCGACCAGCGGCAAGCACTACATATTCGCCGGCGACGAAGCGGCGCGCTCGGGGCGCTTCTCGCCGGAGCCGGAGCGCGGTGCCGGCACGCCCGGTTACGACGGCGAGCCCAATCGCTGGCGCGGCTGGGTGCACATCCTGGAGTGGGAGCCTGGCTCGGACGAGGAGCCCGAGCTGGTGGCGCGCTATGAGGTGCCCGAGGCGGGGAGCCACAATATCTGGGTCGAAAACGATGTGATGTACGTAGCGTTTTACAACGGTGGTCTACGCGTCGTCGATGTGTCTGGTGAGCTGCGCGGCGATCTGTATCGACAGGGCCGTGAGATGGCTCGTTTTCTTCCCTACGACCCGGAGGGGTTCCTGCCCAACGCGCCGCAAGTCTGGGGGGCGCAGCCGTTCAAGGGCAACATCTTCTTTTCCGACTACAACTCCGGCCTGTGGGCGGTACGGCTGAGCGAGCAGGAGTAGGTCGGGCCTAGGCTCAGTAGCCGAAGACCACCATGTGTTCGCCACGCTGTTCGATCAGCGACTCGAAGTGCTCCACCAGCCGGTCGCGCCGCTCGACCAGCGCGCTGAGCTCACTGTCGCTCAGATACTCCCCCAGGGCGGCGCGAAGCGTATCCGGCTCCAAGCCCCCCAGGTTGTTCCAGAAGGTCCGCTCGATCGCCTGCAACGGTGCCTCGTCGAGTCGCGTCGATACCTGGAACGCGCGCGAGTGGTCAGTGAGCCAAACGCGCCAGGTCGTGTCGTAGAGCAAGTTGCTTCGATTGCGGTCGCCGTTGGCGATCAGGGCATCGAACGTGTTCATCGTCGCGAGCTGTTTGTTCCAGCGCTGTGACGACGGGTCGTCGAGATCGCGCGATGCTCGATCCGACTCGTTGAACGACCCGCCCATGGCGATCTGCAGGCTCCCCTCGACCGCGCCAATCTGACGCCTTATTGCTGGCGGAACCTGATGCAGTCCGAGCAGCACGCTGAGCTCGTACGCGGCGCACTCGAACAAGCCGCTGTCGCGAAAGTGAACCTCTGTGCTCCCGTCGGCGAACCTCGCCACGCCCAGCCGGTCCTCGATGCTGCGGAACACTGCCTCGAGCTCCACACCATCTTGTCGCAGGCGGATGAGGTAGGTTCCGCGTCCGAATTCGGAGGTGTCGTCAAATGCGATCGGACGTCCGCCCTCATCGTAGCGACTTTGCGAGACGATCTCGGCCGAGCGCAGGAACTCCAGCACGTCGCCTTCGGTGTCGAGTGGCAGTGGCGTGCCTGCGGCATCGGTGAACAGACGCGGGGGGAGCTGAGGCGCTGGCAAGGAGGAGGCAGCCGCGATCGGCCGCGACGCCATGGGGAGCAGCGGGTCGTTGGCGACGGCGCGGGCGATGAGCTGCGGAGCCATGGTCGCCGTCAGGATGGCCAGCGAAAGGGTGCCGGTCCGCCTGAACGGAAAGTACGGGCCGTGCGAGGGGGAGCTCGACTTGATCAGTTCTGCAGATGCTCGCTCCACCATTTCAGCTCCTCGGAATACCGGTGCACCATGTCCCACGGCCGCCAGCCGCCATGGTACGAGTCGGGGTAGCGGACCATGCGGGCGGGTACCTGCTGCTTGCGCAGCGCGGTGTACATCTGCTCGCCCTGTTCGATCGGTACGCGGTAGTCGCTCTCGCCGTGAATGATCATTGTCGGTGTCGAGATGCCGTCGGCGTGCTTGATCGGTGATTGCTCCCACAGTATCTCGCTGCTGCGCTCCTTCCAGGGCGGTCCGTAGAACTCCGTCTCCTTGGTGCGAGGAATGTCGGCGGTGCCGTAGTCGCTGATCCAGTTCGAGATTCCCGCGCCGGAGATCGCCGCCGCGAAGCGGTCGCTATGGGTGATGATCCAGTTGGTCAGAAATCCGCCGTACGAGTAGCCCGAAACACCCATCCGCTGTTCGTCGATAGCGAAGTTTGCAATCACATGGTCGACACCCGCCATGACGTCGTCGGTGTCGAGCTTGCCCCAGCCGCCCCACGTCGCCCAGAGGAAGTTCTCACCGTAGCCGCTAGAGCCGCGCGGGTTGGTGTAGAGCACCACGTAGCCGTCCTTCGCCCAGAGCTGAAACTCCAGCGAGTAGCGTTCGCCGAAGGCACCGTGCGGTCCGCCGTGGATATTCAGGATCAGCGGGTAGGGGCCTCCGTCCGGCTTGTAGCCAGGTGGCAGGATGACCCAGCCTTCGATCGCGGTGCCGTCGGCGCTGGGATACGCGATCGGCCGGGCGACACGCGGTGCGGTGGTCGAGATCAGCAACTCGTTGAATCGCGTCAGCTGGGTTTCGCCACCGTCCGGTGTAGTGACATACAGCTCGGGCGGCGACGTGCTCGTGGTCGCGGTATAGGCGAAGCTGCGCGGATCAGCCGCGAAGCTCAGGCCCGACAACCGGCGGCGTCCTTCGGTGAGCTGTCGCACGGCGCCACCGCCGATTGGCACCGAGAACAGGTGGCTTTGCCCGCCGATGCCGGCGCCGAAGCGGACCGTGCCGTCGGCACCGATTTCATGGGCGCCTGGCCGATGGTCCCATGATGTGGTCAGGTTGCGCACCGCCCCGCTGGTAACATCGAGCGCATACAGGTCGGTCGGCGCGCCGTGGCCGCGCGCCGCCTCGATCACTGCGTCCAACCCTTCGGCACCGCGATAGATCACCGTGGATCCATCCGCGCTCCAGCGTGGCCGGTTGTTGACGAAGCCATCGTCGGTCAAGCGCTCGACAGTGCCGGCCATGTCGACGGTCCACAGGTCGTGTCGCCCGTAAGTGAACTCGTCTCGCTGATGCTCGTCGGCCGAGAAGACGAACCGAGCTTCGTGCGGATGCCAGGCGACATCAGTGACGTCGACGCCCATCCGCGTCAGTTGACGCGGCACGCCGCCGGCGCGCGGAACGACGTAGAGCTCGCGCGGTGGTGAGGCGAGCGGATCGGCAGGGTCGGCAAGGTAGCCGCGGCGGTCGAAACGGACCTGCATCCAATCGTAGATCAGCCCACGAAAACGGTCGCGCAGCTTCTGCTCGAACTCCGTAGCGCGCTCGTAGCTGTCGCGTCCCGAGCGTGTTCGCGCCGCCGCCTCGCCGGTTGGCGGGGTCGCCCGCGTGAAGGCAATCCACCGGCCATCGGGACTGAATACAGGGCTGCCCTCGACGCCCTCGATCTGAAACGCCTCGCCGCCCTGCTGCATATCGAGGAACCAGATGCCGCCCGGAACTTCTTGCGTTGCCCCGCGTTGGGAGGTGAACGCGAGCAGTCGTCCATCAGGGCTCCAGACCGGGTCGCCGGCGTCGAACGCGGCACTGGCGAGGCGGCGAGGCGGCGTGACGTCGCGTGGATCGGCGAGCCAGAGCTCGCGCCGGCGCGTGTTCGCAGCCTCGAGCACATCCGTGCGCACGAAGGCCACGGCGCTACCATCGGGGGACATGACCGGGCTGCCTACACCGACGAGCGCGTAGTAGTCGGTCAGGTGGAGGGCTCGAGTAGCAAACTGGGCGCGTCCATCGGCGCCGGTGAGTAGCACTGTGGCGATTGCGCACGGGATCACGAGAGCGATTCGAGGCAGCCGGATCATGCGGAGCTCCGTTGGGTTCGCAGGCTCTCAACCGCCGCGATTATAGGCGAGCCGACGCCATCAATCCCGGGGAAGTCAGGGGTTGATGCGGGAGAGCATGCCGCGCAGCATCGGGATGTAGAAGCCCCAATAGAAGGGCTCCTGATCGGCGCCGCGCGGGAACCAGAGCCCGACGATCCGTTGATTCAACCACGGCAGCCCCTCGGCCCAGTAGGGCCCGAGCGTACCGACAGAGTCCGAGAAGTCACCGGCAAAGTAGACGCGCAGGGGCGCCTCGGAATCGACCACCACGGCGGGAAACGCCGCCGGCACGCCGAACCGCTGGAGCGTGCTCCGGCCGGGGTCGTTCACGGCCAGGTTGAAGACTGCCGGTACGCTGGTGCCGGGCCGCGCCGAGACGATGTCGAACCAGTAGTTGAAGCGCATACCGTGGGTTACGTCGGCGGTGAGCTGTCCGCCGTCGCGTGGCCCGATCGTGAGGCCGGGCGCGTCGATCTCGAGTCCGATACGAAGAACGAACAGGCGGGTATCCTCGTGAACGAGGAGGTAGCCTGGCCCCTCGAACTCCCAGTCGACCCCGTAGTGTTCCTTCCAGTTCCTGTAGGCCCACGCCGGCACCTCGCGCTCTTCGGACAGGTCGGGAAAATACCGCCCGGTCCAGCCGGTCCAATCGAGACCGAGCAGATCCTGCAGGCGCGCGCGCGACGCGCCCGAGGTCGGTGAAGCGAAGGTGTTGAACTCGGCGACGATATGCCCACCGCGGGCGCCGAAGCTCTCGACGGCGTCTACCTCGGCGTCTTTGAGTCCACCGTAGATCAGCGACGAGTAGTCGAGACCCGCCATGTTGGGGCGCTCGCTCTCGTAGTCGCCGCGATAGACACCGTAGCTGTCGGCGAGATAGAGCAGGTTGGCGTTGGTGAGATCGCCGGGCACGAGATCCCGGCCGGTGCCATGACCCACGGCGTCATCGGGGTCCGGGCTGAAGCCGACGTAGTCGCTATCCAGACTCCATCCGCGGGAACCCGTAGGATGCGCCACCTTTTCGTGTCGCAGCACCCAGAACAGCGCTGCGTGCTCTCGATAGTCGGTGTGTGGCACGGTCTTGTCGACCACCAGCACCCGCCATGGGGAGGGGTCTTTGAGATACCAGCGCACCGGGGACGCGACGCAGCTGAACACGGTCGCCAGCATCAGCCCGATTCCCAGCCAAAGGAAGATCCGACCCAGTACCTTCATGAGGTCCCCCCCTCGATCAACCGTAGTCGGACCGTAACCTCCGTTCCGTCTGCAGGCAACACGCCGGGGCGCACCGTGAAATGGGGTCCGCCAGCGACGAAGTCGCGCACCGTGTACCGTGCGTTGCCCACCTTGCTGCCGGGGCACGAGTACAGACAAACGACACAGCCCGAGTGCCAGGCATCGATGTTGGTGCGATGGCCGCCGAAGCGCATGTCGAAGCCGCGCGCTCCAGCGTCGACGAGGATGTCGGCGAGCGCCAACGGAGATTCCGTGCCCGGCAACAGGAACTCCAGCTCGACCTGCGGACCCTCGATCATCTGATCAGGCGCTTGCGTGTCGTTGTCGTACCGTTGCTCCCAGGAATCGATCGCCAGCGCATTGCCCGGCAAGGCGCCGAGCGACTCGAGCGCATCGATCACCTGAACATCCGTGACGCTGGCGAGAAATAGCGCGTGGTCGATAGCACCGCCGCCGCGCCACACAATCAGGTGGTAGCCGGCCATGTCGCCTTGGCCGAAGGCAGTCGATTGGACGGTGGCGGGAAACGCGATTGCACTGCTGCTGACGATGTCGACGGTGCCGCCCGGTTCCGGTGCACACGAGGTTGCGCCTAGGGTCAGTGCAAGCACGGCAACCGTCAGCCAGCTGTGGTGGGGGCGTAGTCTCAAGACAGTCTTCTCTCGTGGCAGGCGTTCCGTCCAGGTCAATACTAGGCTGTCGGAAGCGATGTTCGAATCACTGTTCTTGGAATCGGCGTTTGTCGTCCTGGTACTGGCCGGCCTGACGATCGCCACGTACTTCACGGCCGTGAGGTACCACTGGATGCGACCGGATCCCGGTTGGATCCCGCCGGTGTGTCGACTCGACGAGGGCACCTGCGAGGCGGTGGTGTTCACTCCGCAGGCAAGGGTGTTCGGGGTGCCCAACTCGTTGCTGGGACAGGCCTATTATCTGGCCTTGCTGGTGGGTGTGTTGCGAGGTGTTGCCCTGCAGCCGCCGTGGGTGTTCGGCTATCTGGCGCTGGCGGCTACGACGGTGGCGCTGGCAGCGTACCTGTCGTACGCGCTCATCTACGTGCTTCGCGTGCGCTGCACGCTGTGTTTTGCCAGTCACGCGATCAACTTCATTCTCTTCCTGCTGTTGGCCTCCAGCCTGTAGCTACTGCACCAGCAGATCTGCCAGTGCGAGCGACACCAGACCGACGGTCACCCCCGCCAGCAGGTCGACCACGTAGTGGTAGCGTCCGTACACCGTGCTCACGAACATCAACCCGCCGATCACGATACCGACGATCGCGCCGGTCTCGCCCCAGACTCGCCAGCACCAGACCATGAAGACGACGCAAGTCGAGCTGTGAGCGCTCGGCATTGCTCCTCCCTTGTGCGCCGTCGAGCTCCACATCACGCGGTTCGTCCAATCGCTAATCAGGTAGCCGGTCAGTCGCCGCTCGGTCTCGGGTAGCAGTCCCTCCGAGACCAGGGCCCACCGCGGGCCCCAGAGCGGAACCCACGGGTACGCCGAGTAGCTGATCGCGTATCCCAGGCACACGGCTAGCGCCATCGCCTCGAAGCGGCGATAGTCCCCGGCAGCGTAGAGCGCGATGCCGAGCACTGGCGTGTAGAGCAGGTAAAGCCAGTAGGAGATGTTCATGAGCTCGGTCATCCATGGGGGTCGACCGCGCGCCAGCCAGACGCTGGGGTTGCCGAGCCAGCGCTGCTCGATGTCGATCAGCGGACGATCGTAGGAGAACTCTGGTGCGTGGAACAGGTGCAGCGTGTGTCCTGCCCATGTGTAGGCCCACCAGAAGTAGAGGATTGGAAACCACAGGCGCGCGAACAAGAGCACAGCCGAGCCCGGCGCATCTCCCTGTCCGGCCGTTGCCAACCCGAAGAACCCGATGGCGACCATCAGGTTGACGATGTGGATGCGTCCGCGGTTGGCGGCCGGCCTGCGAGCGAGCAGGTGGTGCAGGGAGTTCACCGCCGCGAACGGAATCGTCAGCAAGCAAAGAAGGGTGCCGATCTGCAAGACAGGAAGCTCCGCGAGACAGGCTCGAACCGGGCGCGAGCGCGCCGCCGATTCTAGTCGCTGTGCGCCGACGGGGTGCCCGGTCAGCTCGACGGATATGCGTAACAAGACCCACGAAAGAGCTGTGCCGGACGAAGCGTCACCATGGGAGACAGCGTATGTGCCTGGACAGCGCTCTGCGGTCTTACTAACCTGAGTGGGAGATACGGGGCGTTCGATACCATTTGCTGCGCGGGCCCGGGGGCGGCTGGCGTGGCGCGACAGATCGGGGTGGGAATGCTCGACTCGCGGCGGAATTGTGCGGCGGCGCTCTGTCTCCTTGGCATGCTGGTGATTAGCGGGCCGGCCCTGGCGCAGGATCTCAGCGTCGCTGCGCCGAGTAAGGCCTGGACGAACGAAGCACAGCTAGCGTTCGTCAACGCGTCGGGAAACAGCTCTGGAACGACGCTGGCGGTAACCGATCGGTTCACCTTCAACGGCGACTTTTCTGAGCTCATCATCTTCGGTGAGATCTATCGCGCCACCTCGACCCAGCGTGCGCTGACGAACCGACCGAACGGAACGGTACGGGAAACGCTCACCAGCGAGACAATTGCCCAGCGCTACGAGTTCGGTGTGAAGTACCGCCAGAATTTCATGGGCAACATCTTCTGGTACCTCGGCGGTGATTGGTTTCGGGACCGCGCTGCCGGCATTGAAAACCGGGTTACCGGCCACGGCGGACTCGGACTTCGGTTCGTCGAGAACACCGGCGCGACCGTCGTCGGCGAGGCCGGCATAGCAATGGCACGTGAGACCGAGGTTTCGGCTCCGCAAGACACCTACGTCGCCGGGCGGCTTGGTCTCGACGTCAAGTTGGGGCTCTCCTCCACCGCTGACCTCACGATCGGCGGCGAGTTCCTCGCTAATCTGCAGGAAACCTCCGACTACCGGTTCAACGGCCGCGCGGCGATTACGGCACACATGAGTCAGCTGTTCGCGCTGCGCTTCAGTGGCATCCTGCGCACCGACAATGTGCCGCCGATTCTGCTGGTCGATACCAATCCCGCCAATCCGCCGGCGCCGTTCATCGTCGGGCGCAGCGACCGGTTGATCATCGGCTCGGTAGTGATGACGTTCTAGTGGCCTGTAACAGATGAACGTTTGATCCGCAGGTCTTGGTCGTCGTGGGAGGGCCGCCGATTAGGGTCGACCACACCGGCGGCATACAATATTGCCGAGTCGGGCCGCCGCCCGGTGATCGCCCCCAACCCCGTACCGTGGCGAGGAAACCGCATGTCCGAATGTTCTTCCTGCGTCCGTCGATTGCTTCTGATGCTGGTTGCTCTGGTGGCGATCGGTTGCGGGCCGAGGGAGCTGGGCACCCCGACCGCTGATGAGATCGAGGTGCTACTGGACAGCACGTTCCCGCGCGCGGCCGGACAGGTTGAGGTGCGCGACATCGAGAGAACCGAGGGCCACGTCCGCGCACGTGCCGATTACGCCGGCTCCGATGTCACGCTGTTCCTGGTGGCCGGGGAATCGACCTGGATCGTCGACGGTGCCGAGATGGGGAGCAATACTTACACCACCGAACAACTGCACTCGATCGGCGATTCGTTGGCACTGATGCAGGAGGTCTCCGACGCGCTGGCGGTATTCCGCGCCGAAACCGGAGCGTATCCTCGGCTCGAGGATCTGGTGGGCTTGGGCGATCTCGTGCCAGATTACTACTCTCCACCGGAGACCGGCTTCGTCGACGGCTGGGGAAACGGCCTGCGCTACAGGACGCAAGCCGACGAGTACACCCTGACCTCGGACGGGCCCGACGGGCGCGGCGGCACTACCGATGATCTGTTCCTCATCACCGGTCCTGGCGAGGAAGCGGCGAGCCCGACGCAGTAGTCGCTAGCCGGACTCCGTCCCCTCGGCACCGTCGTCGCGGAGCTTTCTGAAGAACGCGCGCAGAATCTCGCCGCATTCGTCGTCGTGTGTCGCGTGGTGCACCTCACGCAGGTGCGGCGCTAGCGCCGGATCGGGGAGCTGGATAGCGGAGCCACAGGCGCCGAGGCGTGGATCCCGTGCACCGTAGACGAGGCATTCGACGCGGGCCAGGATGATGGCGCCCAGGCACATCGAGCAGGGCTCCAGCGTTACCACCAGTGTCGAGCCATCGAGGCGCCAGTCGCCGGCGATACGGCCAGCCTCTCGCAGCGCCAGAATCTCGGCGTGTGCCGACGGGTCATCGAGCTGTTCGGTGCGGTTGTGGCCGACCGCGATGAGCTCGCCGCCGCGCAACACAACGGCGCCGACCGGCACCTCGCCCTCCTCCTCCGCCTCGTTCGCCTGCACGATCGCCAGGCGCATCCACGCGTCGATGTCGAGGTGGCTCGTCATGCGGAGCAGACCATCAGACTTCCCCGCGGTCTGCTGGAGAATGAGGCGCGCCCCGGAGGACTCGAACCTCCAACCTCCTGGTCCGTAGCCAGACGCTCTGTCCAATTGAGCTAGGGGCGCACCTGAATAACGCTCGAACCGAGTCGGCAAGCATAGCACCGTGGTTTTGGGCCGGCAAAACGTGTTCGCCTACCGTCTGCCGGCTGCGGTGGTGAGTTGCCCGGGCCCTGCTAAGCTAAGCACAGGGGGTGGGTTCAAGATGCGATCAAGACTCTTGATCTGCTTGCTCGCCGTGGTGGTGTCGGCGGCAGCGCCGGCGCAGTCCGAGCTCGACACACGGCTACGTATGGCAGTGTCCAAGCTCGAGCAGGGCGACGCGATACACGCTCTCCTCGACCTCGAGGCCATCCTCGCCCGCGACGATCGCTACTGGCCGGCGTATTACCACCTGGGGCGCACGCAGGTACAGCTGGGCGATGATCTCGGCGCCAAGGGTTCGTTCCTCCGCGCCGCGGAGCTCAACCCCGGCCTGCCGGAGTTGCACTACCTCATCGCCACCGTGGGATGGCAGCTGGCCGACTTCGAGGTCGCCTGGACGCATGGAATCGCGGCCATCCAGGCTGGCTACGATCAGCGCCTTGTCGAGCAGGTGTTCAAGGAGCTACGGCACTATTCCGACGAGCCGGCCGATCTGGCGCGGCGTCTGGCGGCACCTCGCGTGGTGGTGCTCGAACCCGCAGACAATGCCGACGGTGCCGATGGGGGTGGCCGCGACGCCGCGCTAGCGGCGGTAGCGCGCGAGCTGCGAACGGCGATTTTCCGCTCGCTGGAGCTGGCCTCGGTGCAAGACGCCGGCCTGGCCGGGTATCGAGTCGAGCTCGAGCACCGTGATCCTGAGCCATCCGACGAGCTCCCGGTGCCCGGTGTCACCACATCTTCATTCGGTGTGGTGCTTGTCGCCGTGGCCGATGGCGCGCAGCTTGCCGACTATGTCGTGCATCTCGCCGGCGCGCCGGACGAGCCGCAGTCGATGTTCGAGATCAGCCATCTGGTTGCAAAGTTCGAGACGGTCATCGATCGCTAGCCGGTCAGATCGACCGGCCAGTCCCGCAGGAGCCCAGCGGTGAGCACCGAGCCATACGCCACGCTGATTCGCGGCGGCACTTTGATCCTCCCGGACGGCGATACCGGCGTCCGCGCCGCGCCTGGCGATCTGTTGATGGAAGGCGACCGGATCAGCCGCTTGGGAGTGGTCGACACCCCGCCCGAAGGTGCTCGTGTCATCTACGCCAGCGGCTGCGCCGTGCTGCCGGGCTTCGTACAGACGCACGTGCACCTCTGCCAGACGTTGTTTCGCGGCACCGCCGACGAGCTGCCGCTGCTGTCCTGGTTGCGCGAGCGCATCTGGCCGCTCGAGGCGGCGCACACTCCGCAGTCGATTCGCGCCAGTGCCCGGCTGGCGGTGGCGGAGTTGCTGCTCAGCGGTACGACGGCGGTCCAGACGATGGAGTCGGTGCACCATACCGGCGTCGTCATCGAGGTGCTGGCGGAGTCCGGAATGTTCGCGGTCACCGGCAAGTGCCTGATGGACGATCCCGCAACCTGTCCGCCGGAGCTACTCCAGCCCACCGAGACGGCGCTGCGCGAGGCGGTCGATCTTGCGGAATGGTGGGACGGAACGGCGCATGGACGTATCCGGATATGTCTCGCCCCGCGCTTTGCGGTGAGTTGCACAGACGCGTGCATGAGCGAGGTGGGCGAGCTGGCGTTGGCGGGCGGGTGGCGAGTGCACACGCACGCCTCGGAGAACCGCGACGAGGTGACGCTGGTCGAGCAACGGACGGGTCGGCGCAACGTCGGCTACCTCCACGACGTCGGCATCGCCGGCTCGCACGTGGGTCTGGCCCACTGCATCTGGGTGGACGACGACGAGGTCGATACGCTGGCCCGCACGGGCACCCACGTGCTGCACTGCCCCGGCAGCAACTGCATGCTGGGCTCCGGCATCGCCCCCGTACCTCTCTTGCTGGAGCGTGGCATAGGCGTGAGCCTCGGTGCAGACGGCGCCGCTTGCAACAACACACTCGACATGTTCCGCGAGATGCGGCTGGCGACGATGCTGCAGAAATCGGTGCACGGCCCGCTCGCCCTGCCTGCCTCGACGTTGCTCGACATGGCCACTCGTCGTGGCGCCGAAGCGCTCGGCTGGGGAAGGGAGATGGGCGCCCTCGTGCCTGGTTCGATCGCCAACGTCGTCCTCGTCAGCCTCGACGGCACTCACGCCACTCCGGCACCCGACCCACTCTCGACGCTGGTGTACTGCTGCCGGAGTGCCGACATCCGTGCCGTGTGGCTTGCCGGCGAGCAGGTAGTCTCCGAGGGTCGTCTGTCGCTGTGGGACGAGGAGGAGATCCGACGCGAGGCGCATCTCGAGGCACGAGCGCTGGTGGTACGGGCCGGCGTATGACGCCGGGTCGGAGGAGGAGGCCGAGCGCGATCTTCTAGGACCCGCTGCCCCGAGCGTCGCGATCTAGCTCTGCGGACCCACGACGGGGAAAGCCTCCCGCGAGTCTCTCGTATGCGGATCCGGCTAGGGCGGTTGCTCGAGGCTCCGTATCAACTCCAGCGCCTGGGGATCCTGGGGCGACAGGGCGAGTAGCCGTCGTGCGTACCCAATCGCGCGCTCCCGGTCGCCGGCGTCGCGCGCGAAGGTTGCCAGGGCGACCAGGATGTCGCGATCGCTCGGGAATCGCTCGTGGGCTGCTTCTAGCACCTCCAGCGCACCTTCGACGTCGCCGGACGAGTGCACACCGACACCGAGCACGTAGGCATAGCGAGCGACACTCGGTGCCAGCTCGGCAGCGCGCTGCAAAGGAGCGAGAGCGTCGCCCTGGCGTTGCTGCCGTACCAGCGTCAGCCCGAGGCTGTGGTGAAGGGTGGCCTCCTCGGGCAGTAGCTCGATGGCGCCACGGAGGACGCGCTCACCTTCGCTGTCACGTCCCTGGGCGCGGTACAAGTCGGCGAGGTTGAGATAGGCAGGGGCGAATGTCGGGTCGAGCCGGAGCGCCTGCCGATAGTGGCCTTCCGAACCAGATGCATCGCTGCGCACGAGGGCCAGCCAGCCCAGGTTCGTTTGCCCCTCAGGACTGTCGGCGTGAAACGACTGGGTGCGCTCGTACTCCGCCAGCGCTTGCTGCAGCGCCGACCGGTATTCCGCCGGTATCGCCTCGGACGGAATCGGGCCGAGAGCATATGCGGCGGCGAGACGAGTGGAGAGGTTCGGGTCGCGCAGCATCGGTGCCAGAACGCCGGCGATGGCACGTTGGTCAAGGCCTCCAAGCGCAGCAACCGCGGCGCGGCGCACCAGCGGCTCGCGGTCGCGGAGCGCTTCCTGCACAGAACCGAATGACGCCTGTGTCAGGAACGGTGCCAGCAGCTCGAGGGCGGTGGCTCGCACGATCGCCGGGCTTTCTACGTTGTTCACCACTTGCAGGAGGCGCGGCTCCGACTCTCGATGGCCGGCGCGTGCTCCGGAGATCGCCGCCGCCCAGGTGGGGCCGCGCCTTCGTTCGTCCCCGTACAAGCGGCGGATCGCCGCGGACGCCCACGCCGCGCCTTCAGCGGCATGGCACGAGTCGCAGGCGTTGGGAACTCCGAGCGCGACGCTCTGGTCTGGCCGCGGAATACGGAAGCTGTGGTCTCGGCGGGGGTCGACGACCATGTAGGTACTGGCCGGCATGTGGCACGAAACGCACCCGGCGGCCTCGGTGCCGATCTGGTGGAAGTGATGCTCCGGCGTGTCGAATGTAGCCGCCAGGTGACACTGGTTGCACAGCGCGTTGCCCTGAGCGTACACCCGCAGGCTGTGCGGTTCGTGGCAGTCGCTGCAGGTGACGCCGGCCTCGTACATGCGACTCTGTACGAACGAGCCGTAGACGAACACTTCGTTGAGGATCTGCCCGTCGGCGTGATAGAGCCCGTCTTCCAGAAGCGCGATTCGGTGGGTATCAGCCAGAGGCGCGCCGAATTCGTAGTTGTCGGCCAGAGTGCCGCGGCGTGCGTGGCAGCGTCCGCACGTCTCGACCTCGGGCTGTGAGTCGCGCGCCGGTGTGCGGGTCGCCAGGCTGGTTGTCGCGTCGATGGTCCATGTCGGATTGCCATTGCTCAGGTCCACCACGAGCTGCGTCGCGGTGGCGTCGAGCTCACCAGCAGCCGGCTCGGCGTCGTCTTCGGCCGCGTCCGCCCATGCTGCGTGCCGCGATCCGGGGCCGTGACATGCCTCGCAGGAAACGTCGATCTCCGAGAAGGTGGTCTCGTAGCGCTGCTCGTCGGCGACGTAGCGCTTCTCGAGGTTGGTGGAGTGGCACTCGGCGCACATCCGGTTCCAGTTCTGGCTGACTCCGGTCCAATGCAGCGGATCGCCGGGCTTCAGAACCTGGTCCGGGTATAGGTCGAACCAGCGCTGCCCTCCAGAGGTCGCCGGCCGGCTATCCCAGGCGACACCGAGCGCCTGGTAGCGCCCCCCGGGCAAACCCACCAGGTACTGCTGCAGCGGCTCGACACCGAACGTGAACGCGATCGGGTAGTCGGTGAGCTCTCCGCCCGGACCTACTGTGCGCACCGAGTAGTTGTCTCCGACGCGAGAGAAACGGGTTTCCGTCCCGTCATGGACGAATGAGGCGTCGTTGAAGTCGCCGAGCACCGTGTCGGCAGAGACGTGCTGCATGGCGCGATCATGGTGCGAGCCGGTCCACTGGTCGTTCTGGCGCGCGTGGCACCCGGTGCAACGGGCGCGCCCGACGAAGGTTGCCGGGGATGGTTCCGGCGCGTCGCGGCTGACGGACGCCGGTTCCTCGACGCCGAAACCGCAAGCCGCGCACGCCAGGACAACTCCGATGACAATGGCGCTGCGCTCGGCAGATAGCTTGTCGTGTGACATTGTTCGGCTAGCCTAGACCACACACCGAGATCGACGCGTCGATGGGGCCGATGAACATATCGCCGGTTGCGACTCTGCTGCGGGACCCACTGGCACACTTTCTGATCGCGGGCGCGGCGCTGTTCGGGCTGGTGACGCTGTTGGGCGACGAGAGCGCCAGCTCGAACGGGGCTATCGTGGTCACCGCGCGAGATACCGGAGGCCTCGCCGAAGCATGGGAGCAGCAGTGGCAGCGACCCCCGACGGAGGCGGAGTTGCTCGGCCAGATCCGGGCCCATGTGCGCATCGAGATGCTGTATCGAGAGGCGCTCGCCATCGGCCTGGACGAGAACGACTCGGTGATCCGTAGACGGCTCGCACAGCGAATGCAGTTCGTCCTCGAGGCGGATTCCGACACCGGAGAAGAAGATCCGTTTGCCGCGCTTCTGCGTCGCTACGATGTGACAATCGAGGACGAGCGCCTGCAGGAGCTGTTCGCCGAGTCGGGCGCGACGGCGGATGCGCCCCGGTGAGAGCCGGGAGCACCGGCCGCTCTTGGGCAGTGACGCTCGGCGCGCTGACCCTGTTGTCGGGCGCCGCCGAGCCGGCGGTGGCGCACGAGCTATGGCCCGAGTACCTGCAGATCCGCCAGACCGCGCCCGGCGCCTACAACGTGCTGTGGAAAGTGCCGATTCAGGATCTTCCGCTGGGCCTGGCGCCGATATTCCCCGCCATCTGCCGTCCATCGAGTGAGACGCTCGTCACCCGTACGCCGATCGCTCGGGTCGAGCGCTGGACGGTCGAGTGTGAGGGCGGACTCGAGGGCAGGACCGTTGCGGTTGAGGGTCTGGCGGACGCCAGCGCCGAAGTTCTGGTGCGCATCGAAGATGCGGGTGGCGTCCGAACGGTGATGTTGCGACCGCCGAACCCGTCGCTGGTGGTCAGTGCGGCGCCCTCCACGACAGAGGTGGCGAGGACGTACGCCAGACTGGGAGTGGAGCACATCCTTGCAGGAATTGATCACCTGCTGTTCGTACTTGCGTTGCTGCTGCTGGTGGAGAGCCGCTGGCTGTTGGTGAAGACGATCACCGCGTTCACCGTTGCCCACAGCCTTACGCTGGGGCTGGCCACGCTGGGCTTTGTGCAGGTCCCGGCGAGCGCCGTCGAGTCCATCATCGCGCTCAGCATCGTGTTCGTTGCAGCTGAGTTGGTGCGCGCGGCCCGCGGTGATGCCACCCTGACGGTGCGTTATCCGTGGGTCGCCGCCTTCGGCTTCGGGTTGCTGCACGGACTCGGCTTCGCCGGTGCGCTCGTCGAGCTTGGCCTGCCGCAAGGGGATATCCCCGTAGCCTTGTTGTTCTTCAACGTCGGTGTCGAGATCGGCCAACTGTTGTTCGTCGGGATGCTGTTGGCGCTTGCCGCGCTCGCCACGCGCATCCATGTTGGCTTGCCCCGGTGGGCCGCGGCGCTGCCACCGTACGCGATCGGTATCGTCGCGGCGTACTGGTTCGTCGAGCGATTCGCAACGATCTTCTGATCGAGTCGCTGCTACCAGTCGAACGACACCCGCCACTGGTATATGGACGTCGGGTCGGTACCGAGATCGGTGATGTCGGCGTGTGTGTAGTTGAACATCAGCCGCACGTTCGGGTTCCAGTACCAGTTCAGGCCGGCGGTGAAGGCAGCGAGCTCGCCGATGCCTGACGCGGTGCCCTCGCTGAGGTCGGCACGGGCGTAGCGGGCGGCGATCTCCCAGGCGCCGGAGCCACCGTCGCCGACGAAGTTGCTGTTGGGTCTCAGTCGGTCGAATCGGGTTCCGGTGTACGGCCGCGACTCCCCGGTCAGAAAGTAGCTTCCCTGCACGTACCAGCCGTTGAGCGACGGGTCGTCGAGCTGCACCGATTTGACCGACGCGTGCACATACTCGCCCTGGAGGCCCAGCGAGCCGATGTTGGCGGAGACCTCTCCCTGGAAGTAATCGGCCGAGGTTGCCGGAACCGATAGCTGCACGAGCTTCGGTGCCGTGTGGACATCCGGTCGCAGATCGAGGTTCAGGTTCCCGTCGATGAACTTGTGGGTGTAGGCGGCGCCCAGATGCAGCATCCGGCGTCCGCAGTCCTCCAGGATCGGAGCGTGCGTTACTCGGGCGGTCAGGTTGTAGTCATCGCCCACCGCGCCGGCGAAGCCGTCGGTCTCGCGAAACACTCCAGCGGCCCAGCTGGTGCGGCCGTCGATGAGCTTCTCCAGGCGCACACCGAAGTTGCGATCGGGGGAGAAGACGATCGCAAGCGACCGCTCCATGAAGGTGATGAAGCGGCTGCTGGTCTGTTCCTCGATGCTCCATGGTTCTTTCTGGTGCCCGAACCGCAGCGTCATCGGCAGGTTGCGGACCCCCAGGTAGGCGTCCTTGATATCGGCCTCCCCGCCGGCGAAGTCGAGCTCCACCTTGTAGTCGACGCTGTCGTACATGCGACCCTGCACGTGCAGCCGGGCGCGCCGCGCCTCGCTGGAGTTCTCGAGCTTGCCGAAGACGCCGCCGAAGGCGTCCTCGTCGGCGAAGAACGCAGTGTCGAGATGCAGACGTCCCCCGACGCGGATCTGGATCGGCGGTTCATCCTGGGCGGCCGTCTTTGCCTCCGGCTCGGCCGGGGTTGACGAGTCGGTCGCTTCGGGCGCAGGCAGCACAGGCTTTTGTGCCAGAGCGTGGCCAGCGTGCAGGAGCGCCAGGGCTGTCGCTGCGAGGCTGAGGATACGGTGGAGCGGTCGTCTCACACTGGATCTCGTCGGCTCTTTGGGGCGCTAGCGCACGCGCCGCCGGCCCCGAATCGGTGTTGCCCTTGCACTTCGCTAATCCAGCGACAATGAACCAGGGCGAAGCAAAGGGTGTGTTAACGGCTCGTCAAGGGAATATTAGAGGTTCATCCCGCGCCGCGACGGTCGTGCGACGTCCTGCCAGACGGCTGCTAGTCTAGGGCGGGCGTCCCCCTCCTGCCCGAGCCCGTATGACGTTCTTGTCGCTTGTCTTCGGCCTCGTCGTCCTGTCATTGGGCGCCGAGGCGCTAGTAAAGGGAGCATCCCGCATCGCCGTCTCCCTGCGCGTCTCGTCGCTCGTCATCGGTCTGACCGTGGTTGCGTTCGGGACCTCGATGCCTGAGATGGTTGCCGGTGGGGTGGCCGCCTGGAACGGCAACACCGACATCGTTCTTGGCAACGTGTTCGGTAGCAACATCGCCAACATCGGTTTGATTCTGGGCATCTCCGCCTTGCTGCGGGCCATCCCGGTACAACGGCAGACACTGGTGCGTGAGTTGCCGTTGATGCTGATGGCCACCGCCGCCGTCTACTGGCTGGCCGGAAGGGGCGAGATCGGGCGCGGAGCAGGGGTTGTGCTGGTCGCAGCGCTGGTGGTGTTCACTTGGCTGGCGCTGCGCTGGGCCCGTCAGGAGACTGACGCTGCGGATGCAGCAAGAACCCTGGTGCAACCTTCTACGGCGCCATCGGACGGCTCCACTGATTCCGATTCCTCGGACAACGCTCGGAGTCAACTAGCAGTCGAGTGTGCTCGGGTGGTTGCCGGGTTGGTTGGTCTCGGCGTCGGCGCCCAGCTGCTGGTCACGTCGGCGGTCCTGCTCGCGCGTCAGTACGGCATCAGCGAGTTCGTCATCTCGGTGAGCATGGTGGCGCTGGGAACGTCGTTGCCTGAGTTGGCGACGTCGGTGGTGGCGGTGTTTCGGGGCCAGACCGACGTGCTAGTGGGCAACATCGTTGGTAGCAACATCTTCAATCTGCTCGGCGCGCTCGGAGTGGCCGCCATGATTCGCCCGTTGCCGGTGGCGCCGGAGATCGTCGCGTTCGATCTGCCGCTCGTGTTCGTGTTCAGCGTTGCCATGAGCCTCGGCCTGGGCCTGCACCGCGCTCTAGTGCGGTGGGAGGGAGCGGTGTTGCTCGTCGGCTACCTCGTGTACGTCGGCCGGCTGTTCGTCTAGGTGAGGGAGGCGCTGCCGGGAACCGTGGAGCACAACGGCAGCCTGGATTATTGTGGGACCCTGTCAGTCTTACTCTGAGGACCCCTGGAGGACTCATGCGACGCGCTTCGTCTCGATTTGCTGCCATCTTCGTGCTGCTCCTCGCCACGGCCCTGGCACCGGGCGCGGCACTTGCCCAGCAGCAGGGCCTCGGCGAGCTCGAATTCGCCAACTCTGGTGCCCCCGAAGCCCAGGACATGTTCGTGCGTGGCCTGCTCTTGCTCCATAGCTTCGAGTACGACGATTCGCGCGAGGCCTTCCAGGCGGCTCAGGAGATTGATCCTGATTTCGCCATGGCGTACTGGGGTGAGGCACATACGCACAACCACCCGATCTGGCAGCAGCAGGACCGCGATGCCGCACGTGCGGCGCTGGCCAAGCTCGGGGCAACCCCGGCGGCGCGCTACGCCAAGGCGGGGACGGAACGCGAGCTCGACTACCTGCGGGCGCTGGATGTTCTCTACGGCGACGGCGACAAGCGCGCCCGCGACTACGCCTACAGCGATGCGATGGAACAGCTGATGCGCAAGTATCCAGAGGATGCGGATGCGCGCGCCTTCTACGCCCTGTCGATTCTCGGCACCTGTCACGACGGCCGTGATGTAACGCGCTACATGAAGTCCGCCGCCGTCGTCGAGGAGGTCTACCAGCGCAACCCCGAGCATCCGGGGGCGCTTCACTACCTGATCCATTCGTACGACGATCCCACCCACGCGCCGCTGGGGCTGCGTGCGGCGCGGCGATACTCCGAGGTGGCGCAACGCGCCGGTCACGCACTGCACATGCCGACGCATATTTTCGTTGCGCTGGGCATGTGGGACGAGGTTGCGGGTCTCAACGAGGAATCCTGGCAGGCTTCGCTCCGGCGACAGCAGAGCAAGGGCCTCGCCAAGCAGGCGCGTGGCTTCCATGCGCGCTTGTGGGAGCACTATGCGTTCCTGCAGCAGGGTCGGTACAGTGCCGCGCGCGGCCTGATCGACGAGTTCGCCGAGGAGCTCGGAACGGACGGCGACAGCCAGGGTATGCGCGGCGTTCTCGGTGCCATGCGGGCGGCGCAGATCGTTGCTGAGGGAAGTAGCGACCTGGCGGGCATCGTCAGCGACCTCGACGTCGGCGGCGCCACGCGCGCCAGCCATCAGTACGCTCAACTGGTATCGGCTCTGGAGCGCGAGGATCGCGGCGCCGCGGAAGCCGCGCTACGGGATGTCTCGGCGATGTTGGGCAGTGCCGACGCCGGCGACTGGCGTGGAGGCAGCGCCCCGGCGCGCATCGTCGAGCTGGAAATGCGAGCGCTGCTGGCATTGGACGGCGGCGATGCCGAAGGTGCGATCAGGCAGCTCGAGGAGGCGGCAACGCTAGAGGACGAGCAGCCGTTTGCCTTCGGGCCGCCGGTGCCGGTAAAGCCGGCTCATGAGCTGCTGGCGGATGTGCTGCTCTCCACCGGCCATCCGGCGGCGGCGATCGAGCACTACGACCGCGCCCTGGGGCGCACCCCGGGGCGGGCGATCACCTTGCTGGGCCTGGCGCGTGCGGCCGAGGCGGCTGGGGAGGGAGGGCGCGCCGTTGCGGCCTACGCGCAGCTGCGCGTCAACTGGGACAACGCCGACGCCGATCTGGCCGACCTGGCGGAGATCAGAGGGGCTGCGGCAACCGGCGAGGAGCGTTGACCACGGCGTTGGGTTGGCGGCAGTCGCCAGGCCCTTGGCCTGATTCAGGCCTGGCGCAAGGCCATCGGCCGCCAAGGCGCCGGAGACACCTGGTCGGTCTGGTAACGACGGTTGTCGCGTGCTTCGCTGCGACGACCGGGACGGGGAGTGCTCTGGGGCAAGTCGGTGGCCTCGGTGTGCTCGAATTCGCCAACTCGGGAGCGCCCGAAGCCCAGGACGCCTTCCTCCGTGGGCTGCTGTTGCTCCACAGCTTCGAGTTCGAGGACGCGCGCGAAGCGTTCCAGTCAGCGCGGAAGATCGACGCTGACTTCGCCATGGCCTACTGGGGCGAGGCTCAGACCCACAACCACGCGATCTGGCAGCGTCAAGATCTCGCCGCGGCGCGTGCCGTGCTGTCGAAGCTCGGGGCCACCCCCGAGGCCCGCTATGCCACGGCAGGCACCGAGCGCGAGCGCGACTATCTGCGTACGCTGGATGTGCTGTACGGAGCGGGGGACAAGCGCGAGCGCGATTACGCCTACAGCGACGCCATGCTGCGGCTCATGCTGGCGTACCCGGACGACGCCGATGCTCGAGCGTTCTATGCGCTCTCGGTGCTAGGCACCTGTCACGACGGGCGTGACGTGAACCGCTACATGAACGCAGCGGCAGTCGTCGAAGAAGTCTACCAACGCAATCCCGATCACCCTGGAGCGCTCCACTACCTGATCCACGCGTACGACGATCCGACCCACGCGGCGTTGGGTCTGCGAGCCGCCCGGCGGTACTCGCAGGTGGCGCAACGAGCGGAGCACGCGTTGCACATGCCGACGCACATCTTCGCGGCGTTGGGCATGTGGGAGGAATCGGCAGCGCTGAACGAGCAGTCATGGCAAGCCTCGCTGCGTCGGCAGCAACGGAAAGGCCTCGGTACCGAGGCGCGCGGTTACCACGCCCGAGTCTGGGAGCACTACGCGTTTCTGCAGCAGGGACGTCTTGCCGCGGCGCAGCTGCTGGTCGACGAGTTAGCCACTGCTCCGGGCACCGAGGCAGACGGACCGCTGTTGAGGGTGGCTCTCGCAACCGTCGCGGCGCATCAGATCGTTGCTGCCGGTGGCGGCGATCCGGGCGCGGTCGTCACCATTCTCGATGTCGGTGGACCGACGGGCGCCAGCCTGTACTACGCGCAGCTGGTTGCGGCCCTGAACCGTGGAGAGCGCGCCATCGCCGAAGGTGCGTTGCGCGCTGTCTCCGAGATGCTCGCCACGCCCGCGGCCGACGATTGGTTGGGACGCAACGAACAGAGCCGAATTGTGGAGCTCGAGATGCGCGCTCTGCTCGCCCTCGACGCCGGCGATCGGGCAGGTGCGATCCGGCAGCTCGGGCAGGCGACGGCAATCGAGGATCAGCTACCGTTCGACTACGGGCCGCCGAATCCGGTGAAGCCGGCCCACGAGCTGCTGGCCGACGTGTTGCGCGAAACCGGCGACGCGGTCGCTGCGATCGAGCACTACGATCGTGCTCTCGAGCGTACGCCCGGTCGCGCCATCGCCCTGCTGGGTCTGGCGCGCGCCGCGCAAACCGCCGGCGATAGCAGGCGAGCCTCTGCGGCCTATGCGCAGCTGGGTGTCAACTGGGCCAATGCCGACGACGATCTGGCCGAGCTGGCAGAGGTTCGCGCCGCGATGGCGTCGAGCCAGGAGCAGTGAGCGTGGCGATCGGGAATCGCCAGCACCTGGCCGGCTGGCGTTGCCGGCACCCATGAAGCGCAAGGCATTCGAGCGTCAGCTCAAGCCCTTGCAGCTGGAGCTGGTCCGGCTTCAAGAGTGGATCAAGCATGAAGGGCTGCGGGTGTGCGTGATCTTCGAGGGACGCGATGCGGCCGGCAAGGGGGGCATCATCAAGCGCATCACGGCGCGCACCAGCGCCCGGGTGTTTCGCGTCGTGGCGTTGCCCAAGCCGAACGGACGCGAGCGCACGCAATGGTATTTCCAACGTTACGTTAGCCACCTGCCCGCGGCCGGCGAGGCGGTGCTGTTCGATCGCAGCTGGTACAACCGCGCCGGCGTCGAGCCGGTGATGGGGTTCTGTACCCCCGAGCAGCACCAGAAGTTCCTGCGGCTGTGCCCGGACTTCGAGCGCTCGCTGGTGGAGTCCGGCGTTCACCTGGTGAAGTACTGGCTCACCGTTGCCCCGGAACAACAGCGCGAGCGCTTCCAGGAGCGTATTGATGATCCGCGCAAGCACTGGAAGCTGAGTCCCATCGACCTCGAGGCGCAGAGCCGCTGGTATGCCTACTCGCGTGCCCGCGACGCGATGCTAGAGGCTACCGACACCGACGCGGCGCCGTGGTACGTGGTCGACGCCAGCGATCAACGGCGGGCGCGGCTCAACTGCATTGCTCACCTGCTGAGCCTGTTCCCCTATCGTGAGTTGCCGCACGAGGCACCGGAGCTGCCGGCGGTCGACGACGACGACCGCTACGACGATGCTGCTGCTCTCACGCCGCGTCGCTGGGTGCCACAGACCTACTGAGTCGCCTCTGCCACCGACGCCGATTGGGCTTTCGGCGCATCGCAGTGGACCACGATCGTGCCCGCCACCAGGTCGAAGGCACGCTGCTTGCGTTCCGAGAAGATCGCCACGATGGCGTCGATCCAGAAGAACTCGAGGAAGAACGGAATGCGGCGCACGATGGCCTTCATCATTCCCAGTCGGAGACCGTTCTCGGTGACCACGTGGATGCCCAGCAGCCACTTGCCCAGCGTCTGTCCGTAGCGCCACTCGAGCACCGGAAAATAGCCCAGCGACATCAACAGCACGGCGATCGCGATGGGGGCGAGGACTAGCACACCGAGGCCAAGCGGCACTTCATCTGCGCCCATCAGGCCGAAGGTGAGCAGGCTCACGCCGACCAGCGCCGCTCCGGCGCAGAGAACCAGCAAGCCGACGCCGAGGTCGATCAGAAAAGCAGCGGTACGACGACCGACCGATGCGAGCCGCACCGGCACATCGGCGAGGTAGGCGAGGGCCACCTCGCGAGGATCGCCCATGCGGTTGATCGCCTCCTGCATCGACTCCTGGGCCGCAGCGGTCTCCTCCAGGTGCACGCGCAGATCCAGCTGGATACGGCTGCGCTCGGGCGAGGCTGCAGGAACGTTCTCCATCACCTGACGAACGTACTCGTCGATCGCGGTCATCGGTTGCCTCCGTCTCCGAGCAGATCGTCGACCGTGCCGACGAACGATCTCCATTCGCCGATCAGGCGCTGCACCTGCTCGCTCCCCGCGGATGTGACGCGGTAGTACTTGCGCGGCACACCACGCTCTTGAGTCTCCCAACGCGGCTCCACATAACCCGCCTTCTCGAGGCGATACAGCACCGGATACAGGGTGCCGTCCTTGATCTGGAAGCTGCCCTCGCCACGCTCCTGCAATGTCGTAACGATCTCGTAGCCGTACATCTCGCGCTCCGAAAGCAGCTTCAACAGCACCATCTCGAGGGTGCCGCGCTTCAGTTCTCGTTCCATGGTCCGTATTGGTGTGTGTGACTTAATAACTTGTGTAACAAGATAACTTATATAACGAGTGTAGCGCAAGACAACGGTCAGAAAGGGCGCGGTTGCCAGGTCATCTGTTGGCAACTATAGTGATAGATAATCTAGTAGAGATTACTTGTATCCATCCATCGGCCAACGAGAGAGCGCAGACGGACGTGCACGCGAACGGTCCATCCCCAGCCGACAGCCATCTTCCGCTCAGCAACCTCACCTTCCATGTGCTGTTGGCGTTGGTCGATCGAGCGGCGCACGGGTACGCCTTGGGCAAAGAGATCGAAGAGCGCTCCCGAGGCAAGCTCAAGCCGACGACCGGAGCGTTGTATCAGGCGCTGCGGCGCCTGGAGACAAACGGCCTGCTGGCGTCGACCGATGCCCCGCCGGGTGCCTCGAGCGACCAGCGACGCAAGTATTTCCGGCTGACGTCGCTCGGCCGTACCGTGCTGCAGCTCGAAGCGGCGCGGCTGGAGGAGCTCGTGGCTGCGGCGCGCGCCAAGGCGCTGGCCGCCGAGCGGTCCTGAGTCTGCCGACCATGAGCCGCTTGCTGTTTCGGATCCTGGTGGGGATGTATCCGCCTGCCTGCCGCCGCGACTACGGCGCCGCCATGCTTGCGACGCTGGATCAGCGACTGCGCCAGCATCGAGCCCGCCCGATCAGCGGCCGCCGGTCGCATGGTTTCGTCTTGCGCGAGGCGCTCGGGCTGCTTACCGGGGCTGTGAGGCAGTGGGCTGAGACACTTCGGATCGGAGACCACGACCACCGGTCCCTTCCGTCCGCCGGGATCAGAGATGCCATGCGGGGGTTTCCGCAGGATGTCCGATATGCGTTCCGCAATCTGATCGGGAACGCTTCCTTTGCAACCGTCGCGATCGTCACGATTGCTCTCGGGGTTGGTGCCAACACGGCGATCTTCAGCATCGTGAACGCGGTGTTGCTGCAACCCCTCCCATATGTCGAGAGCGATCGCCTCGTCCGGATCTGGCCGGGCAGCAACATCACCAAGGCGATCCACGAACGCCTGCAGGAAGAGTCTTCGGTCTACGTCGGGACGACCGTGTGGTCCGGGTGGGAATTCACCATCACCGGCGTCGATGAGCCCGAGTCGCTGTCGGGTGGTGTGGTGGCGACGAGCCACTTTGATGTGCTCGGTGCGGCCCCCATGCTCGGTCGCAGGTTTCGCCACGAGGACTCGCTTCCCGGCAATGACGATGTCGTGCTTCTGAGCCACGGTCTTTGGCAACGGCGGTTCGGGGCTGATCCAGACATCGTCGGGCGGCGGGTGGACATCGGCAATGACGGCGCTGCATCACGGCAGGTAATCGGCGTGATGGGCCCCGATCATCGACCTCTGCGCGACGAGTGGGAGCTGTGGGCTCCGCTCATGATCGATCCCGCCGGCGAGTACTACTATTCCTCGTGGTACCTGCAGGCAGGCGGCCGGTTACGGCCACAGATTGCGCTCACGGAAGCATCGGCGGAGCTCGCGGCGCTCCTTGTGCGCCTGGGAGCCGACGACCGTCTGGGCTTGTACGACAAGGAGGCGCTGCCGCTGGCGCGAGTTGTCGGGCTCCATGAGCACACCGTCGGCTCCGTCCGGACGACGTTGTTGGTGTTGCTGGGTGGGGTTGCTCTCGTGCTGCTCATCGCTTGCACCAACGTTGCCAACCTGCTGCTGGCGCGCTCGGCCGCCCGGCGGCGCGAGCTCGCCGTACGGACCGCCTTAGGGGCAGGGCGTGGCCGCATACTGGCGCAGTTGCTCACCGAGTCCGTCTTGCTGGGCTTGATCGGTGGCGTCGTCGGTACGGCACTCGCCGTCCAGCTCGTCGGCTCCGTGGCGCTGTTGATGCAGGGGGCGCTGCCGCGCGCGGAAGCCATCAGCGTCGACCTGGTGGTGCTCGGATACGCGTTGTCGATTTCGATCCTCGCCGGCCTGCTGTTCGTAACGGCGCCGGCGCTCCACTCACTGCGCGGCGATCTGAAGGTGTCGCTGGCAGACGGCGCTCCGGGTGCTGGTGGCAGCCGTGGCAGCCTGCGCACGAACCAGGCCCTGGTCGTTGCCGAGGTGGCGCTGTCGTGCATTCTGGTGGTTGCCGCGGCCCTCCTGGTGCGCAGCCTCACGCAGCTGTGGGCTGTGCCGTCAGGGTTCGATGCGCGCGACGTCGTGACCATGCGCGTCACCGCGCCGGATGCGCTCTATGCCGATGGGCCACAGCGTCGGCAGTACTGGAACCAAGCGATGGAGCGCGTCGCTGCCGCGGCAGGAGTCGACAGCGCCGGCGCCATCCACATCCTGCCGCTGGCCCTCGGTAACTGGAGCTTCCCGTTCCTGGCCCAGGGCCACGAACCGGAAGAGGGGAAACCATTGCCGACGGCCAATTTCCGGGTAGTGGCGGCCGACTATTTTCAGACCATGGCGATTCCGCTCATCGCGGGAAGGCTGTTCGATGATGGCGACGGATCTGCAGATCCCGGAGTAGTGGTCGTCAATCATCGGCTGGCGGAGCAGTACTGGCCCGGTGAGTCGGCGATCGGAAAGAATCTGGCGTTGTTCGGAAACCAGGATCTCGAGGTGGTGGGCGTGGTCGGCGATGTACGCCAGCACCGACTCGACTGGCCGGCGCCGGTGAGCATGTATCGTCCGGCCCGACAGTGGCCGCTTGCGAGCATGGTTGTCGCGGTGCGCTTGCAACAAGGGGCGAGCGTCGCACCGACGATGCAGGCAATTCGCTCACTCGATTCTGAGGTGCCGATCTCCGAGGTCCAGAGCATGCGAGAAGTGATGGGCGGCTCCCTCGGTCGCGAGCGGCTCTCCGCCTGGCTGCTCAGCAGCTTCGCCGCCCTGGCGCTGGTGCTCGGTGCGGTGGGCGTGTACGGGGTCATGTCGTGCGTCGTCAGCCGCCGTACGCGCGACATCGGCATCCGCGTGGCCCTCGGCGCTCCGGCGGGAACCGTCGTTCGGGAAGTCCTGGCGGGCGGCATGGCGCCGGTCGTGATCGGTGTGGTTCTGGGGCTTGTCGGAGCACGGCTTGCCAGCCGGCTGCTCGCCAGCATGCTCTTCGGCGTCGAGCCAACCGACCCGTCGACGTACGTGGCGGTGGCCCTCACCCTGTTGCTTACGGCGCTACTGGCTGCGATCCTCCCGGCCCGGCGCGCGTCCCGTGTCGATCCGATAGTCGCCCTCCGATCCGATTGACGGGATCGTAGCCGCCGGCGGCCCTCTCGTGACAGACTGGGCGGGTTGACGAATCCCCGCATCATGGAAGGGCGAGAATGAACTGGAAGTCAGCAGCAACAATCGCCGCCATCGTCGCTTCCAGCGCGCTGCCCGGGGTCGAGGCTGCCGTCGGCCCGGCCTCCACGGCAGTACCAGTCGCGGACGACGTACAGATGATCCCCGTCGAGGGCGAGGCGGCGAGTTACTGGAGCCGCTGGCGCGGACCCTCCGGGCAGGGTCTGGTCACCGGCAGTGGATATGTCGACACGTGGTCGGACACAGACAACGTCCTATGGAAGGTCGCCGTACCCGGCCGCGGCAACTCCTCGCCGATCGTCTGGGACGATCGCATCTTCCTCACCAGCGCCACGGACCGCGGCGCTCGCGTTGCCCTCCTGGCCTTCGATCGTGGTGATGGCGAGCTACTGTGGGAGGTCTCTCCCGGTCGCGCCTCGGCCGGGAGCGTGCACGAGAAGAACGGTTACGCGTCGGGAACCGCAGCCACCGATGGCGAGCGCGTCTATGCCTATCTCGGCAACCACGGTCTGATCGCCGTCGACATGCAGGGCGAGCCCGTCTGGCGGCGCGAGCTCGGCCAGATTCAGGCGTCGCACGGTACCGCCGGATCGATCCTTCTGTACCGCGACCGGGTGATCTTCTACCAGGACATGCGCCGCGGCAGCCAGGGAGGCTCGTTTGTGGCCGCCTTCGACGCCCGCACCGGTGAAACCGTGTGGCGCACCGATCGGGAAGAGAACACTGGCTGGGGAACGCCGATCGCCATCCGTGTAGGCGACCACGACGAGATCGTGGTCAGCAGCCAGTACAAAGTCTACGGCTATTCGGCGAGCACCGGAAACGAGCTCTGGAGCGCTGGCGGTAACCTGTTCGAGGTCATTCCCACACCCGTGGTCGGCCACGGTCTGGTCTTCGCCTCGTCGGGCCGCGCCGGGCCGACGTTGGCGATTCGCCCCGGTGGCCGCGGAGACGTAACCGACAGCCACGTGGCCTGGAGCAGCCCCAAAGGGTCGCCGTTCGTCCCGTCGACCCTGGTCTACGGCGACAATCTCTACATGATCAACGACATGGCGTCGGTGCTGACGGTCTACCGGGCTTCCAGCGGCGAGGTCCTGTATCAGGGACGCCTCGGACGGGCGCAGCGCGAGAGCTTCTCGGCGTCGCCGGTGGTGTTCGACGGCAAGGTATTTCTCACCAACGACGCCGGTGAGACGTTCGTGGTAGCGGCCGGCGACGAGTTCGAGTTGCTGCACGTGAACCGCATCGGCGAGCGCACGCTGGCGTCGCCGGCGCTGGTCGACGGACGGTGGTACGTGCGCACCGAGGGGCATCTGCTGGCGTTGGGTGGCGCCTAGCGAGCCTGCGTCGTCGGTTAGCAGTGGCAACCGCCGAAACCCCGCGGTGATCGCTCGACACAGCCTGCGATCCGGCTTCAAACGCGGCCTGCGATCCGACTTCAAGCTGGACCGTTGAAACGGTAGCTGGTACTGTCGGCAGCGCTCCGGGTCCCCCCCGCCCAAAACGTCCGTACCGGGTTCAGGGCCAGTTCCTGCCCGTTTCGCGCGAGCTCAAACCGTGCCGAGCTCGTCGCCTGCGTTGGCGACGACCAGGCGGTGCAACGGCACCGCGTACGGTGGCCTCGCGACAGCTCGCGTGCGCCGTCGGTCCGGCACCGCGTCCCCTCGAGGTCTGTCATGAATCGTCGCGTGCGGGCGTTCTCGGTGAAGTCCTACAACCAGCCGCGACGCGACCAGCGATAGCAGGTGATCGTCGCTGCGCGCGAGCTAGAGATGATGGTCGTGCCGGAGGGCGGCTCGCTGTACCAGCACAACATGAGCATGATCGTTGATGGCCACACCTGCATCGCGGCGGCCGCGTACAGCCGAGCGCTCACGGTTAGCTCCAGGGTCTCGCGCCGCACTGGGAAATCTGGATGTTCGAGCAGGGCGGCATGACCCCGCACCAGGCTCTCCGCAGCGCCACGCTATCGGGTGCCGAGTACCTCGGCCTCCATGCCGACATCGGCTCCGTCGAGGTCGGCAAGCTCGCCGATCTCGTCGTCCTCGACGGCAACCCGCTGGAGAACCTGCGTTTGTCGGAGTCGACTCGCATGGTGATGGTCAACGGCCGATTGTTCGACGCCGTAACGCACCAGATCGGCAATCATCCGCGCGAGCGGCAGGCGCTCTACTGGGAGGAGTAGCGTTCGCTCCGAGAGGAGAATTGCGGCTCAGGTGAGGTAGTCAGACAGCAGGGTGGCGGTGTCAGGAAACGCTTGCGCCAGCTTTCGGTCGAGGGTGACAAGCGGCGCGGCGAGACCTCTGGCGACGGCAACGAACTCACAGTCATAGGCGCTGCATCCGGAATCCAGAGCAAGCGCCAGGACTTCATCGTCCGGGACCGCGTACTCGTGGCGCCCTACCAGCAGGGCTGCTTTCCGTGCAACGGCAAGCGCGTACGCTAGCGTCATCGCTTCGACGCGGAGCATTTTCAGCAGTGCGTTGCGTAACTCGCTACGCCATAGCAAAGGAGCTGCCCACTCGGCGTCCACTTGCAGCGCGGCTTCGGCGTCCTCGGAACGCTCGACCGGTACGAGGAGCGCCATGATGATGTTGGTGTCGACAACGATCACCGGCGACCTTCCTCGATCGCCGTCAGGATTTCCTCCACGGTGACGGTGCGCAAGCACTGGCTGCGCAACTCGCGGGCTTGGTCAATGATCGCCTGGACGTCGATATCGTCTGGCTCGGTCGCCTGCCGGAGGATCTCGATTACCTGTCGGTTGAGGCTCCGATTCTCGCGCGCCGCCACCGCCCGCAGGCGGTACAGGAGCGGCTCCGGGATGTTCTTCAAGGTCAGGCTGGCCATGGCGTCGACCCGCATGCTCCGGGGAGACGGACACGCCGACGATGATTCCCCGGCGCGCCGGGGAATCAACTATACCAAGCGGTGGACCCGTTATGGAACCGGTTTGGTTTCAACGCGAAAGGCTGACCAGCGAAGCAGGACATGGTGTCCACTGTGTCGGGCGCACTCTCTATCTCGAGGCTCCCCGAGTTGGCGGCCGATGGACATGTTCACACCGACGATCGGTCGGCGGCGAGGAACTGTGACCTGTAGAGGCTGGCGTACAGTCCATCGCTCTCCAGCAGCTGGGCGTGCGGACCGATCTCGACGATGCGCCCATCGTCCATCACGACGATGACATCGGCGCGCACTACCGTCGACAGTCGGTGCGCGATCACGATCGACGTGCGACCTTGGAGCAGAGTTCCGAGCGCCTCCTGAATGAGCGCTTCGGTCTGCGAATCGAGCGACGAGGTGGCTTCGTCCAGGATCAGGATCTCGGGGTCCCGCAGGATCTCGCGGGCGATTGCGAGGCGTTGACGCTGCCCGCCCGAGAGCTTCACACCGCGCTCGCCAATGAGCGTATCGAAGCCCTCCGGCATGCGTTCGATGAACTCGAGAGCGTTGGCGGCGAGCGTCGCCTGACGAATCTCCTCTTCGGCGGCCCCCTTGCTGCCGTACGCGATGTTTTCGCGCACGCTGCGATCGAACAGGAAGATCTCCTGCGGCACCAATCCGACGTGGCGCCGATACCAGTGCAGATCGAGCTCGCGCAGGTCGTGACCGTCGACGCAAACTCGACCCTGGGTGGGATCGTAGAAGCGCGGTACGAGGTTGGCGAGCGTCGTCTTGCCGGCGCCGGACCGACCGACCAGCGCCACCATCGAACGCGGCTCGACCACCAGATCGAGTCGGCGCAGGACCGGCCGGTCAGCGATGTACTCGAACTCGATCTGGTCGAATCGGATCGCTCCTTCGACCCGGTTCAGCCGGCGGCCGTCAGCAGGCGAGACGATTTCCGGCGCCGTATCGAGAATCTCGTAGATACGCTCGAGCGAGGCCAGCGACCGCTGCAGCCGCGGGTTCAGGCCGGTAAGCCGGCCGACGGCGCCGAACATCTGCATCAGGTACATGAAGAACGCGAACAGCCCGCCGACGGTGAAATCGCTGGTGACGATCAGGTAGACGCCGCCGAGCACGATGATCGTCGGGGCGACTCCGCCGACCAGACTGAAGAAGTTGTTGGTCCACAACGCGAACATGTCGCGGCGTACCTGCGCCCGGACGCTGGCGTGAAGAACGTCCACGAAGCGCAGCGATTCACGTCGCTCCGAGGCTGTCGCCTGCACCAGCTGATGACCCGACAACGACTGGTGCAGCGCCTGGCTGAACGTCGTCCATTTCTCGCGCGCGGTCTTCGAAAGCAACCGCAACCGCGGCGAGATCAGGAACTGGAATCCGAAGATCACCACCGCCAGCAGCAGCCCGCCGCTCGCCATGCGCCACTCGATGAAGAAGATCATCACGACGTAGCCGAGACCACGGATGACGTCGACCGCGGCGCGCGCGAACGTGTCGGCCATGACGCCGTCGAGGCTGTCGACATCGTCCACCTGGCGCGACATCAACCAGCCGGTCTCCTTGTCGTTGTAGTAACGCAGCGACAGGCCCTGCATGTGGAGATAGAGGCTCAGACGCAGGTCGCGCAAGACCTTGTTGTGGAACAGCGCCGCGGCGTAGCCGATGCCGAGGCCGAAGAGGACGCTCAGCACGGTCATGGCGATCAACACCAGGCCCCAGTACAGAACCTCGTCGGGGCTCGACCGCTCGACCGCATCGTCCACCACCCGGCGAACGATGAGCGGCGACACCAGCGCCAGCGGCGTGCTCAGAAGCAACAGGACGAAGATCGTCCAGGCATAGGTGCGGTGCGGGCGCGCCCAGGGCCAGAAGCGCACCACCAGCGGCCAGGCACGAGACTTGGTCTCGGCTGCGAGCTGCTCAGTTGCCTCGCCCGCGGGTTGGCCCGCTATCTCGCTCGCGGGCGGTGCTGTCGCCTCGTCCTCCGATCGCCCGGTTGCCCCCGCGTCGCTCATGCGGCGACGATAACAGCGCGCTGCGGCCACCGTGATCGGGATCGTTCTGCCGGCGCCGGGGCAGCCTGGTCCCTTATGCTGTACGGGTGTCACGCGAGTCGGCGTAGTCTCCTAGGACCAGCGCGGTGCCTTTCCCCAACCGGAGTATTGCAGCTGTGATGAGTCCCGGATCGAAATCGAGCCTCAGCGCCGCGAGGGCGATCTCGATGGTAACCGTTGCCGCTATCTCGGTGCCGCTTGCCTGGGCGTCGGCCGCCCAATCGCAGGACACGCGCGAGCACCTGGCGCGTGCGTCGCTGATGGCGCAGGAGAACCGCCTGCCAGAGGCGCTCGAGGAGCTCGATGCGGCGATCGAGGCAGAGCCGGACCTGTGGGAAGCGCACTATCAGCGTGGACGTACGTTGGGGCTGATGGGTCAGCTCGACGAGGCGGTGAGCGCCCTACTTCGCGCCGCGGCACTGAATCCGGGCGCGGCACACGTCCACCAGCTCGCCGCCGTGGCCGCCCGCGGCGCCGGCGACAATCAGACGGCCTGGGATCAGCTCATCCTCGCCTATCTCGCGGGCGGCGATGTCACCGCTCAGATTCAACGCATGGCCTCGTCGGGTCCGCCGCCGGACGATTTCTAGGAGCGTGTCACAGCGCCACGCGTTTACGTTCCGGAGCTGGATCTGACAGAGATCGAGAGCCGCGCCGAGGGCCCGTTCGATCGCAATATCATGGCGCGCGGTAACACGCCGGCCGCCGACGGCGCACCGGCGCAGGGGAATCGCAGTGGGACCCCGGCGGACGTCCTCGGCCGCGAGCTGGTAATCGAGACGCAGGCCGACCTACTGGCGGTGGAAACGCAGTTTCGCGGCTCGATCGCCGAGTCGCGCACGTACGGTCTGGTCGTTGATCCCGAGATCGCCGAGTACGAGCTCCGCATCGCGGTGGACCAGCTGGCGGAGCGTCCACCACGCGCGATGTCGGGGTATCTCGAGCTCGTTGCTCTGGCCAGCGGAGTGGTGGGCTACCGGCGCAACATAGACCTGGCCGACATCAGCGCCGGCGGCGTGCTGCGCGGTGAGGTCGAGCTCATAGTCGACGAGCTCGAGGCGTGGATGCGGAAGCTGCGGGAGTCGGAGGATCAACGCTAGCAGGCCACACTTCCACCACGGCCTGCTAGGGTCGCGACTCTGGTGAGACCGACCGCTACCCAAGCCGAAATCGGCGTCCTGACACTAGCGAAAGCGCAGGCTGATCCCGACCATCGCCGTCCAGTCCGTGGCGTTGTCGGTGACCCCACGGATCGCCGACAGATCGAGCTGCAGGTCGGGGCTCACCACCCAGCTGACTCCGCCGTCAACCAGCACGACCGACTCACCGTGACTGGTGTCGGGAGTGGTGGTCGCCACCTCGACGAAGGCACCCCGATTGTCGGTCAGCGCGAAGCCCAGGACGGCGGCGAAGAAACCCTGCGCAAAGCGATCCTCGCTGGCCTCGTCGAAGGCCGAGACGACGCCGGCGTTGAGCGCCACGCTCGCCGAGCCGCTCACCGGCAGGTCGGCCGAGATCAGAGCTGCCGGTTGGAGCTCCCCCGGACGAAGCGCCGGGCTGCCGATTGGCAGGGCAGTCGATATCAGCACCGCAATCGTCGGCCCCTCGCTCTCGGTGAGCTGCCACTTGGCCTCGACGGTCGGAGCGGCGATGCCCTCCGTGCTCGATCTGGGTATGCCGGCGCCGCTCTCTCGGGCGATCACCAGTCCGCTGGTCTTGAGACGCATCTCGACCCGATCCGCGACCCCGTAGCGCATCACGAGCGGCGTGCCGAGGCCGCTCGATCGACGGTCGCCCTGACGCGACCAATCAAACGCAGCGCCGGTCTCTATCTGGAAGACACCTGTGCCGACGACGTAGGGCCCACACCAAAACCCTGGACGGTCGGTGCCGATCACTTCGACAGGCTCGACCGTCGGCTCGCCGTCCGGGCTACTGACCACCTGCGCGGCAACGGTGTTGGGGAATGCCACGGCGGCAACTGATACGAGCGCGGCTGCACGGGCGAACGCCCACGAAGGAGTCACGAGCATGGCGGCAACGATAGCGGGCGATTCACCCACGGGCGAGACGATGGGCATGGAACTTGGCGACCCTCTCTGGAGGACTGCTCGGGGCGGTCAGAGATCCATCAACGCTTCGACGTCCGGGTCGAGCCTCGGCGCCGGCGACGCGAGCGAGATACCGAAGAACAGCAGCAGGGAAACCAGCAACGCCAGCGTGCCGCCGTGGATGTTGTGCGGCAGCGAGATGTTGAACAGCTCCACCGAGAAGTTGATCACCAGGCTCGTGGCGACGGCGACGTTGGCGGCCAGGGCGGTGGCGCGTTTCCAGTTGAACCCTACGGCCACCACGGGCACCAGCGCCGCCCCGAACGTCCCCCAGCCGAAGGCGCCCAGGAGCGCTACCAGGCGCGCATTCTGGTAGTGCGAGTACAGCGCGAAGGCGGCGGCCACCACGCCGATAATCACCGTCGCCGTCCGCGCCCAGAACAGCTCGTGCTGCAGCGATCGGCCGCGTAGCGCGACCGGGATGTCGTGCACGATGGCGGCGGCGCCGATGTTGAAGAATCCGTCTGCGGTCGACATGATGGCGGCGAACAACCCGGCGATGACGACACCGGCGAGCAGTGGGTGAGCGTAGGTCTGCAGGAATTCGGGTGCAGCGGCGTCGGCGGTGGCGAGCTCCGGATGGGCTCCCTGCAGCACCAGGGCCCGCATCACCAGACCGATGCCGATCCACAACAGCGACGCCACCATGTAGCCGAACACCGTGAGCGCCGGCACCCACCGGTAGTCGCGCAGCCGCTGGATCATCATGCTCTTGGTCAGCAGGTGCGGCTGGCCGGCGACGCCGACCACGAACATGAACATCCACGACATACAGCCGATGATCCCCAGCGTTCCCCATGGGCCGGCCGCTTCCCGGTCGTCGAGAGCGATCGTCTGCATGACCTCGGTCGGCCCTCCGGGCAGCGCCACCCAGGCGGCGATGAATACCAGCACCGCGGCCACGATCATCACCGATCCCTGGAAGACGTCGGTGTAGACCGAGGCCAGGATTCCGCCGGTAACGCAATAGAACAGCAACACCGACAGCGACACGACGGCGCAGGTCACGAGGCTGACGTCAGCGAACGTCGCTGTGCCCTGGAGAATGCTCTGCAACACGGTGGCCATCGCCAGGATCTGCGTCGCCAGGTATCCCATCACACCGAGCAGGATCGCCAGCGCGGTGAGCAAACGGGTGGTTTCGTTGCCATAGCGAGCGGCGACGGCGTCGGGCAGCGACACCGTGTCGAAGAACCCGGCAAACATGCGCAGGCGCTTGGCGATCAGGAAGTCGTTGACTCCCCAGCCGGCGGCGGCCGTGAGCACGATCCAGATCGAGGCGATTCCCATCGAGTACACCAACCCAGGGCCGCCGACAAACCCGAACCCGCTCATCGTGCTGGAGAAGATCGCCAGACCGGTGACCACGATGCCGATGTCGCGCCCGGCCATGAAGAAGTCGCGTGTGGAGCGTGTGCGGCGCATCGCCCATAGGCCGACTCCGATGCAGGCGACCATGTAGGCGACCACGAACCCGAGCACGATCTCGGTACGCAGCGCCTCCATCAGCGGCGCGCCTCTACGCGTCGCGCGGATCTGCCGCGCTCGGCCAGGAGACGCTCGA
The DNA here is from genome assembly GCA_965248695.1 of Acidobacteriota bacterium. Lineage (GTDB taxonomy): Bacteria > Acidobacteriota > UBA890 > UBA890 > WLXD01 > DASCOT01. The sequence continues at coordinate 1,183,222 of CBDFKD010000002.1, forward strand.
AGGCTGCTTCATCCTCCGGCGTGTAGACCCAGCGATCGAAGCCGATCACGAAGGCGACCGTGAGGATCGTCGACAGCGGCCAGAAGCCCAGCATCACGAGCGCGGTCGAGATGTGCATCCCGAGCACGAGCACCGCCTGGGAGCCGGCCGCGTAGCTGCTGTAGGTAACGACGATCGCCGTCCACAGCAGGAGCAGAAAGGCTGTGCACCCGAGAAGCGTCGGCGCGAACCCTCGCAGCGAGCCGTTCTTGCGCACCCCGAGCGCCATGAGACCGGCGAAGATCAGCAGCTGGATCGCTCCGAACGCCCAGCCGAGTGTGAGGGTGTAGGCGTGTCGCGCGGCGCCGTCGCCGCCCGAGAACATCGCGCCGATGCGGGAGTGCGGAACGTGGCCGGCAATCTCGGAGCCCGGGGCGACGAGGATGCCGACCACTATCAGCGCCAGCACCAGCAGAAGCGCGAAGATCAGCTTGGCCGGGTTCACGTGTCGATGACCGTTTCGCCTCGAGAGTTGGCGCTAAGCTAGGCTGTTGAGTCGCGTGAGCGGCTACGGAGCATCACGGTTCGCCGAAGGACCGTCAACGGAGACGAAGGTGCCGACTCTACTCGATCTGGAGAACAAGCGGGTCGTGATCACCGCCGGCGCTGCCGGCATCGGTAGGACGGTCGCCGAGCGCTTCCTCGAGGCCGGGGCGCGGGTTCACATTTGCGATACCGATCAGGTTTCCCTGCAGGAAGCAGCTGCAACGCTCCCCGGTCTCGGCACCACGGTGGCCGACGTCTCCGACCCGGAACAAGTGGAGCGCGTCTTCGCGGAAGCAGCGACGACGCTGGGCGGGCTCGACATCCTGGTAAACAACGCCGGCGTCGCCGGGCCGGTGGCGCCGGTCGAGGAGATCTCGGTTGAAGGCTGGCGCACGACGCTGGCGGTTAACCTCGACGGTGCGTTCCTCTGCGCACGACAGGCCGTACCATTCTTGAAAGCGGCCGGCGGTGGCTCCATCGTCAACATGTCGTCGACCGCTGGCCTCTTCGGATGTGCGCGGAGATCGCCTTACGTGGCGTCCAAGTGGGCCCTCATCGGTTTCACCAAGACGCTGGCCATGGAGCTCGGGCCGCACCGGATTCGCGTTAATGCGATCTGCCCCGGGAGTGTCGAGGGAGAGCGTATCGAGCGGGTTCTCGCTGCCGAGGCGGCGGCGCAGGGGGTCTCGCCTGAATCCGTGCGCCAGGACTGGCAGGGTGCGATGTCGATGCGAGCCTTCGTGGCCCCGGACGACATCGCCGCGATGATCCTGTTCGTCTGCTCCGACGCCGGCAGCATGGTCTCTGGCCAGGCGTTGGCCGTGGACGGACATACCGAGGGCATGTAGCCGGCGTCTGCGACGCTTGATGCGCCCGGATGGCCGCTTGATGACTCGGGAACGACGGGCGTCCGCTAGTCCTGTCGGCTCGCCGATTGTGTGAGCACAAAGGCGCTACGGCCGTGTGTGAACGCCGCGACCCCGAGCTCGTTCGCCTGCAGGTCGAACACCGCCACGTTGGGCATGCCCTGATCCGGGCCATGGAAGGACCACTCGGCGCCGCGAGCGTTGTCGATCTGCTCCCACAGGCCAATGTCGGAGCCGACCCAAGCTTTTGGCGCATTGCCCGGCTGGATGACGATGGTATTCATCGGCAGGTTCACCGGCGGGCTCACATCCTTCCACACCGGCTTGCCCTTGTTTGCGTTGGTTGTGCGGAACACATGGCCGGGGTCCCCGGGCGTGAATTCCTCAAAGCCGGACAGCGTCACCCACAGCATGTTCTTGTCGTCGGGATCAAATGCGATATCGGTGACAGATCGCCGCGGGACCTGCTTGCGCTTGTCGGCATTGTTCCATTTCTTGCCGCCGTTCTTGGTGTAGTAAACCTCACCGAAGGCGGTGCCCATGGCGATGGTGTTGCACTTCGGGTCTGAAGGCGCGAACGCGAGCGCCCTCACGGTGTCGCCGGCGCTCAACTTCGGACCCTGGTCCTTCCAGGTAGCGGTAGCGCCGCTGAAGAAGTTGGTCGACTTCCAGACACGGTCGGTGCCTGCCACGAACACGTCATCGTCCTGGGCGCACTTGGCGAAGACGCTGATGAACGGCGCGGCGTCGGTGTTTATTCCGGTGTTCTCGAGAGTGCCCGTCTGGCCGCCGTCCAGCGTGCGCACCAGGAAGAGGTTCTGGGACGAGACCAACCAGTGATCGGGGTTGCTTGCCGACACCTCCGTATCGGCGCCATCGCCGCCAAAGACAGCACTCCAGGCGTCGCCGGCTGCACGCTTGTTGCCCGCATCCCGCACGCTGGTGCCATTGTCCTGGGCGCCGCCTAGCATGAAATCCAGCGAATCCTCGCGGATCGCCCCATGGTAGAACTGCGTCAGCGTCAGGTTGTCGTTGAGTGACTTCCATTTCTTGCCGTTCTTGGAGCTGAAGACGCCACCGTCGTTGCCCGAGATCAGCGTCTTGCCGGCGAAGGCCAGCGCGTGCACGTCGACGTGCCCCGGCAACACCAGCGTCCACTTCTTTCCGGTCAGCTTCCACAGGTAGATGCCGCCGGCCCAGAGGACATTGGACTTCTTGGGATCGACCAGCAGCACGTGGTCGTACCAGCATTGAGAGCCGCAATAGGTGTCCTCACCGTGCCCGTCGCCCAGTGCGGGCACGGCGATCTCCTCGAAGCTCGGCACCCTGGCACCGTCGCGAGCGCTGGCGTTCGTGGTCTTGAATAGACCCAGGAGGCCACTAGTGTCCTTGTCCTGTATGCCGACGTAGAGCACGTCGCCGTCGGAGGGAGCGATCGCCAGCTCGACCCGACCTACCGAAGCGTCGTTCCACGGTCCACTGAGCTTCGTCCACGTCAGGCCGCCATCCGTGGATCGGTAGACGCCGTTCTCGGCCGCGCCAAATGTGTTTCCTGCTGCTGCGTACTGGGTATTGAAGTCCTTCGGATCGACGACCAGGTGGGACGCTTGCGCCGCAAGCGTGAGCACCCAGGTGACGCCGCCGTCCGTGCTCTTGTACACGCCGGAACCGGCCTTGGCCGCTTGTTGCGCGTTGCCGAACTGCGTGTTGGCCAGCATGACGGTGTCGGGGTCCCGCGGGTGGACGACGATAGTGCTGCTGCTCGTTCCGTTCAGGTCGGTCGTGTTGATGAGCTTCCACGTATTGCCGCCGTTAGTGCTCTTGTAGACGCCGACGCCCGCGTAGGCATCGCCCGAGAACACCGCCTCGCCCGAGGCCGCGTAGATGACCTTGGTATTGCTCGGCGCGTAGGCAATGGCGCCGAACGCCAGCGTTGCAAGATCATCACCGGCCGATTTCCATGTCTTGCCGTTGTTCTTCGAAAGGTGCAGCCCACCCTGGGCTGCGCCGATGACCATCTCCTTGCTCTTCCTGGGATTCACGGCCACGGCCGCTACCCTGCCGCTGATCGAAGCCTTGTCAGTAAAGGCGTCAGCGAATCGGTTCTCGAGCGGCGACGGGCCAACGCTCTTCCAGTTGGCGGCGCCGCGGCGTTGCGGAAACGCTGCTTCGTAGGCGGCGATGTCACGCACCGCGCGTGTTCTCGCATCGGAGGGAATGTAGCCGCCGGGATAGGCGCGCTGCTCGTACGCCCACACGGCGCGCTGCCACGCCTTGCTGGTGCGCATGTTTTCCGTTACCTGATTCTCCGCCTGTGAGAAGGCCGACTGGTACCCGCCGAATGTCGGCACGGCGGTGGCCAGCGTCACAAGCGTGACGGTGAAGGCGAACGGAATCCGGACTCTACTTGTGGGACCGGAACGGGATGTGCTCATTGGTTACCTCCGGCTCGTCCTTGTGGTTCGGTGTCGGCTTCGGCCATGCCGTGCAGCCACCAGCGAGTTCCCTCGCTACTGCCGAGGAGCTCCAGCTCGACCTCGACGGCCTGACCTATGAGCTCAGGCGGTGGCGGGGTCGCTGTGAGCGCGTCGATTGTGGAGTCGGGGATGCACATGTTGTCCAAGTTGTCGCCCACACCCGTAACGCTATCGATGCGGATTCGCAGGCTCACGAGACGCTCGGCGTCCGGCTCGGGGAGGCGCAAGCGTAGGGTTGATGCATCCGGCCCGTCCGTCGCGGAGATCAGGAAGGCCTGCGCCACACAGCGGTTCGGTGGTACCTGGGCCGGAGCCGGCGGACTCTGCCGCGGTTGGGCATCGCTGTTTGCTTGCGCCGCCTGTACCGTCCCGCCAGACGCGGCGTCTCTTGCTTCGTCCGCGATAGTGCAGGCGCCGACCAGGAGCGCGGGGCCCACAGCAACCAACGGCGCGATTCGGATTCCGCTCACTTCTTCCCAGGTTCAACGTGGAGCACGGATCCTAGGCTTCGCTATGGACCGGGCGCAAGGGATTGCGCTAGCGCTACAGGTCTACCAGCACCTTGCCGTAGGCTCCACCCTCGACAGCCTCGTGAGCAGCGACGATCTCGTCGAGCGCGAATCGCGGGCCCAGATGGTGCTTCAGCTGTCCGGCGGCGAGCCAGCGCGAGATATCGGCTACGGCGCGCTCCTTGGCCTCCTCGGGCATACCGAACACGAGGACGTGATGCACGGTCACGTTCTTGTACACCAGCGCGTAGAACGGAACCGCGGGTTCGGGGTGCGCCTGCGACGCGTAGGTGGCGATGATGCCGTTGTTCTTCACCACCGCGGTGGCGGCGGCGAGATTGCCGCCGAACTCCACCTCGACGACGCGATCGACCCCGTCCTCGCCGGCTAGCTCGTTGATGCTCGCCGCCACGTCTGCGGTTCGATAGTTGATCACATGATCGGCACCGCCTTGGAGGGCGAGCTCCGCCTTGTCGTCGTTGCTGACGGTGGCAATGACCGTGGCGCCATCGAGCTTGGCGAACTGCACCGCGTAATGGCCCACTGCTCCGGCCCCACCGGTCACCAGCACCGTCTGTCCGGAAACCGACCCGTCGGCGAACACGCACCGGTGCGCGGTGATCGCCGGGATACCGAGGCACGCGCCTGCATCGAGTCCCGCGGCCTCTGGCAGAGCTACGGCGCAGTCGGCAGCGACCACGGCGAGCTCGGCCGCGGTGCCGAATGCCCGCCCCCACTGCGCCTCGTATACCCAGACGCGCTCGCCGACGCGCGCCGAGTCGACGCCGTCGCCGTCGCCAACCGATTCGATGGTGCCGGCGCCGTCGAAGTGCGGCACCACGCGATCCCCGTCGCCGGCGCCGCGTCCGCCGAGACGGCGTTTCACGTCCACCGGATTCACCCCGGAGACGGCGATCCGGACCCGCACCTCGCCAGCGCCTGGCCGTGGCATCTCGACCTCGCCGACCGAAAGTACTTCCGCGGCGGGGCCGAAACGGTCGAACCAGGCGGCACGCATGGTCTCTGACATGGCCCGCTACTCCCGGCTGCCGGCGGTTTCGGCAGCGCGTTCAGCCTTGGCGCGCCTCACCATCTCGCGTACGTCGGCGCGTAGCTGCTCGCCGTCGTAGACGATGCCGTCCTTGATCGTGTACTTAACGCCGCCGACGCGGGCCACCGAGCCGTCGTCCATCAGCTTCACGGCGCCGGTGCCGTAGAGAACCTTCAGGTTCTCCAGCGGGTTCTCTTCCACGAGGATCATGTCGGCCAGGTAGCCGCGACGCACGATGCCGACCTTGAGGTGGTCGGCCTCGGCGCGCGGCTTGTTGATCTCCATCGCCGAGTGCATCGTCGCCGCCCGGATGACCTCCAACGGGTGGAATCCTGCCTCCTGCAGCAGCTCCAGCTCCCAGATGTAACCGAACCCGTACAGCTGGTAAATGAAGCCGCTGTCGGAGCCGGTGGTCACTATGCCGCCGCGATCTTTGTACTCATCGAGAAACTGCATCCACACGCGGTAGAAGTTCTTCCAGGCGATCTCGTCCCAGCTCGTCCAGTAGAACCAGTAGGAGCCGTGCGCCTGGCGCGACGGCTGGTAGAAGTCCCACTGTGACGGCAGCGTGTACTCCGCATGCCAGTCAGCGTTGCGTGCCCGCATAACGTCGCGGCCAGCGGAGTAGATCGTCATTGTCGGGTTGATGTAAAAGTCCAGGTCTAGCATCTCCTGCATGACCGCGTTCCACTTCTCGCCGCCCGGGTTGACCAGCTCCCATTGCCGCGCCACCTGGCCGAAACGATGCTGCTCGTTGGAGTAGTTGTAGTCGACCGGGTACGGCTGCAGGCTGTGGTCTTCATACATCGCCTCGAACAGACCGTAGTAGTGGGTGATGGAATCGAGGCCGAGCCGGGCCGAGTCGAGCGCGTTCATTTCCCCCACGCCCGTCTGCGCCAGGTGCGCTGTCGAGCCCATGCCGTGCTTGTGGGCCTCGTCAATCAGCGCCTCCATGATGTCCGGCGACGAGGAGCCTAGCTTGAGGCCGTCGGCGCCCCTCTGGGCGGCGTACTGAACCCATTCGCGCGCCGAATCGGGATCGTCGACCCTGGGTCCCTGATAGTCGGCTCCGGAGCCGGGCCGTACGAACGACACCATTCGTGGCGCCACGATCTCGTTGTTGTCGGAGCGCTCGCGCTCGTGCAGCGAGAACTCGAAGTTGCCGTGCCCGACTCCACGTGAGGTGGTGATTCCGTGCGCCAGCCAGAGCTTGTAGGAGTACTCCGAAGCCGGAGCCTTGGTGCTGCCGCCGGTATGAACATGTAGGTCGATGAACCCCGGCAGAAGGTACATGCCGGAGGCGTCAATCTCGTGATCGGCATCACCCGGACGCCGGTTCTCGTCGATCGGCAAGCCCGGATAGCCGACGTTGCTTACCTGGGCAATTCGGTTCCCTTCGACCACCACGTCCACCGGCCCCATCGGCGGACCGCCGGTGCCGTCGATGAGCGTGGCGCCACGGATGATCAGCCGGTCGAAGGGGCCGACCCCCTCATCGGATCTTCGATCCGGGGCTGGAATCATGCCGCCGAAACCGTCGTCCTGGGCTCCGCCGTCAAGCGGCGCCGAGAGCATCACGGCGAGCGAGAGCATCAGGACGCTGACGAGGGGGCGACGCCGTACGGTGTTCATGTGAGCTCCGAGATTCTGGACGCGGGAGCGCTCCGCCGAGGGTGCGGGGCGGCAGCGTCGTTCGAGCGACCGGGCGCGCTAACTCTACTTAGGCGCCGAGTAGGAGACAAACGTCGGCAGCTGACCGCGGGATCTGCCGCGGCCGGATCGCGCCTGCCGAATCGTGGCTACGGCACCTTTGACCATCCGCCGGGAGCGCGCATACCATCCCGCCGTCCTCGAGATCGGAAGGGAGGCCGCGTCGGCGCTCTTGTGCGATCGTGCCGCCGCGCAAACAGGAGAGAGAGCGATGAACGGAATCAACACCGGCAAGCTGCTCATCAGCGGCATCGTCGCCGGCATCGTCATCACCGTAAGTCAGCTGGTGCTCAACGTCGTCGTCCTCGGCGGCGCACAGGACGCCGCCCTCGAGGCTCTGGGCGTCGAGCCTGTGGGTGGTTCCCAGATAGGGATGTTCGTCGTGATGACGTTCGTGGCCGCCGGTACGATGATGTGGCTGTATGCGAGCCTGCGGGATCGTCTCGGGGCCGGCCCCAGGACGGCCGCCTGCGCCGGCGTCGTCGTGTGGGTGCTCTACTATCTCCAGGGAATCAGCAACTTCTGGATCCTGGGAATGACGGGGACGGAGCTGGTGGTTCCGGCGCTGATTTGGGGGCTGATCGAACTACCCGTAGCGGCGATCGCAGGAGCGTACTTCTACAGCGACTAGCGCCTGAAGCGGACATCCCCGGTGAGCTCCGGGGGCGTCAGAATCGACTGGGGTGAGTGCTTGGCCGTGGCCGTGAGCCAGGGCCGTGTCCACTTGAGGTACTGGCGATGAAGAGACGGTTGTGCGTCGGGGGCGCTGGGGCCGTTCTGGGGCTGGTCTTGGCGGCGCCGCCAGTGGTCGGGCAACAGACCTCGCCGTCGGTCGTCGGGCAGCAGACGTTGCCGGTCGGCGGCGAACAGACTTCGCCGGTGGCCAACACCGCGTCCGCAGCTACTGGCGACGGGCGGCGCACGCTGGCGCGGCTACCGCAGAACCTCGGCCGGGGCATCGTCGGGGTGTTCTCGTTCGACTCCCTCCTCCCGGTGCTTGTCGGTGCCGCTGCCACCGGGGCGGCGCGCGGGTTCGACGACCACGTGGCGTTTCCCGACGGTGCCAACAGCGACTTCGGCGAAATCGGCAACAGCTTCGGCAACCCCTTCTTCGTGGCCGCGGCGGCGACCGGCCTGTTGCTCGGTGGGCGCGCGGCCAACAGCGGCAGCTTCCGTGATGCGAGCTACGATCTCTTCACCGCCACCGCGGTGAACTTCCTCTACACCGAGGCGCTCAAGCGATCGATCGATCGAACGCGCCCCAATCGGGCCGACAACAAGTCGTTCCCCTCCGGCCACACCTCGAATGCATTCACCTGGGCGACGGTGATCGATCACCACTTCGGCAAGAAGCTGGGCCTGCCGATGTACGCTTTCGCGACCCTGGTGGCGGGATCGCGGATCCATCGCGGCAGCCATTTTCTCAGTGATGTGGTGGCCGGTGCCGCCGTCGGCTTCATCACCGGTCGTTCAGTGGTGCGCACCGCGGGCGAGCCAACCGACGAGAACCGGATGACCCTTGTGCCCGTCGTTGGCCCGCGGGGTCAGCGGGGCATGGTGGTGGTGGTTGCCTTCTAGTGGCCGGCCGCCTCTCCGAACAGCCGCCGTGCCGTGGGCGCGGACAGCGCCGCCAGCGAGATAGGTACGGGATACGTAGCCGGCGCTGGCAACGAACGAGCGCGCCCGCGACCTCCAGTCGTCGAGGGTCGGCAGAGCGACGCCGGTACGTGCTCCGGTCGACGTCGTCTCGTGCAGGGCTACCAGTGTTGCCGGCTCAGCGTAGGGCAACGGCCGCCAGAGCACGGTGTTCATGGCCGAGAACATCGCCGTAACAAGGCCGGTTCCCAGTGCGAGTACGACCACTGCGATGGTACTGGACCCCGGACGTGTCGTCAGTAGCCGCAACGGTATCGGCAGACGGTGGCTCATTCAGGGTGACGGGTGCGCCCGAGCGCATCGCCTCCGCGACGGACGCACATCTCGACCGCCAAGTCGGTCATCCGCGCACCACCCTTCGAGTAGGAGCCAATAGGTGGAGACTACCGTAGCTAGGGAGAAGGAGCGGGAGCCGCGGGGACGTCACCGTCGCGGGACCCGGGAACCGCTCACAATCCGAGCTGATGTCGGGTCTGATATGTTTCGATTTGCCATGAGACGGACGATTGCGGCCTGGGCAGTTCATCTGCTGACCGGCAGCGGTGCGATCTGGGGCCTGCTGGCGCTCGATGCGGTGGCCCGAGATGACGCGCGTTGGGCCCTGATCTGGATGGTCGCCGCGATGACCGTCGATTCTTTCGACGGCATGCTGGCACGCGCCGTGGGCGTAAAGAAGGTGCTGCCGGGCTTCGACGGCGCGTTGCTCGACAACACGCTCGACTACCTGAACTACGCTGTGGTACCTGCCTATTTCGTGTGGCGGATGGGCCTGGTGCCGTTAGCTCTCGGACTGCCGATCGCCGCGGCGATCCTGCTGGCCTCCGCCTATCAGTTCTGCCAGTCGGGAGCCAAGACCAGCGATCATTTCTTCCGCGGCTTCCCGTCGTTCTGGAACGTGGCCGTGTTCTACATGTATTTCGCGAACATCGACGGGCGCGCCAGCACGGCGATCTTGGTGTTGCTGTGCATTGGCGTTTTCGTGCCGCTGAAGTGGGCCTACCCGTCGCGTATGCTCGAGATGCGTACGTTGACGCTGGCGGTCACGATGCTCTGGGGTGTCAGTGTGGTCGCCATACTGGTTCAGTTCCCGGCTCCGGCGAACTGGCTGTTCTGGCTGTCGTTTTCGTACGTCGGGTTTTACGCTGCGGTCAGTGTGTATCTGACCCAGAACGCTGCACGCCGAGCGTTCGCGGCGCGGCGCGATCGCGCGTAAGGCGCGAGACCACCATGATCGTGGTCAGCGAGCAGAGCACGGTCAGCGTCTTGAAGGGGAACCGCACGGCACCGCCGGCATCGATCATCGGGTAGGGCAGCAGGGCGGGAATACCGAGGATCGGCTCACCGCCACCGAAGCGCATCACGAACGAGACCGCGAAGCCGGCCATCGACCCGATACGGTTGGCGCGCCGATCGTAGAGCGCCAGCACGAGCTGCGGGAAGAGGATGCAGTAGACGAAGTCGCTCGACAGGTACCAGAGCGCGTAGACGCTCTGTACCTGCAGCGCCAGAATCGTGGCCGATACACCGACGAGCACGATGGTTCGTCGGATCACGCGGGTCAGCTGATCGGCGGACACGTCCGGTTTCCACAGCGGTCGGTAGACGTTCCACGCGCCCATGGATGACGCTGACAGAATCGACGAGTCGACCGATGACATGACCGCGGCGGCGAGCGCGCCGAGCCCCAGCGCGGCGATCCAAGGATCGGTCAGGTAACGCAGCACCCAGGGGAGGATCAGCGCCGGTTCTGGCGTCGGGACTCCCATGGCCTCCCAGTCGACACCGGCTCCGACGATGCCGATCAACACTGCGGGCATTGCCGCGATGACGCATACCGCCGCGCCGATGAGCGAGGCCGTCCGCGCGGCGCTCGCGTCGCGCATCGCCAGCACGCGCTGGAAATACGCGTGCCACGGCAGGCCGCCGAAGATCAGCATGAGCATCGAGTCCCACCAGCTCCAGTAGGTGTTCCCCCATGCCGGGTCGCGCCAGGATCCCCACTTCGGCATGAAGGCCGCCGCGGAGCCCATGCGCTCGACGTACGCGGCCCATGCCGCGTCGATGCCGCCCAGTGCGCCAGCGGCAATCGGCGCCACAAGCCAGAGGCCTCCGACGAGCAGCAGGAGCTGTACGACGTCGGTCAACGCCACCGCCCACAGACCGCCGATCAAGGTGTAGCCCACGGCGACGGCCGCCGACAGCAGGATGGACACGGTGAAGTCGAGGTCGAGTACGGTGCCGAAAGTAGTGCCGAGCGCCGTCAGGATGGCGGCGCTCCAGAAGACCTCACCGGTCAATGCCGGGAGGTACAGGAGTGCCGCCATGCGCCGCCCGAACCGCTGGTGCAGTGGGTCGAGCATGGTGGTGAACCCGTGGCGCCGCATGATGGGGGCGAAGAACAGACCACCGACCACCATGCTGAGCGAATAACCCCATGGCGCCTGCACCCATACGAGCCCGTTGGAGTAGGCAGCCTCAGCCGAACCGTTGATATAGCCGCCGCCCACCCATGTCGCCGACATGGTCAAGACGCCCACCCAGATCGGCAGCGCCCGCCCGGCTAGCAGCATGTCCTCAGCGGTGCCGCACGACTTGCGCCGGGCAGCGTAGATGCCGATGGCGAAGATCACTGCATAGAGCACGGCCATCACCAGCACCGCGCCCCACTGGACGTTCGAAGGCTCAGACATCGATCGGTAGTGAACAACGGATCGCATGCTACGATCCAGCCAGGCGCTCGTGATTACGGGTGCCACGGGCGGTTGCGGCATTAACTCGTGCCGCCCGAATACAGGTTTCTCACGGTTTCCGGAGGGAAGCGCGTGACGGTTCGGTCGAGGCTATGAGCGGCCTATTGAGCCGGGCGGTAATGGGAGCCGCCGATACGGACACGCTCGAAAAGGAGGTGATCTAGTGTTGTCTGATAAACACGGCTTAACGGAGGTGGCAGCCCCGTAAGGGAGATCCTTCCTTTCGAGCTGAAGGCTCCAGCGTTGTTGGCGCTGTTGAGGGATCCGTCCCCGATGCGGGGAATCCCACTGCCACCGACCATGAGCTACAAACGAGGGCCCCGGCGCCGAACGGCGTCGGGGCCCTTGTCTTGATAGCCTCGGGGTGCCCGCACGAATCGTACGCACAGATTCTCGAGTCTGGCCAACACATGCAGCGTGCCGTCGTCATTGCCAACCCCATTGCCGGCCAGGGGGCTCCGATGCGGGCTGCGGAAGAGGCCCGCGGCCATCTCGAGCACCACGGCTGGGAGGTCGGGGTTCGACCGACGAGCGCGACCGGGCATGCGACCGAGATCGTCCAGCAGTGCCTGCACTCCACGGAGCTGATCGTCGTCGTCGGTGGCGACGGCACCGTACGCGAGGCGGTCGCCGGGCTCGACGGCGCGTCGGTGCCGGTCGGATTCGTACCGATGGGCAACGCCAACGTTCTGGCGCGTGAGCTACGGATCCCGCGGAACCCGCAGCACTCCATCCCTTTGCTCACCGCCGGGGAGCCACTGGCGATCGATGTGGGCCGCGTCGAGGGCATGATCTTTCTGAGCATGGTCAGCGTCGGCTACGACGGCTGGACTATCGCCGGTGTCGATTGGCTGCGCGGCACCCGCGTCGGGGGGTGGCTGTACCGACACGGCGGCTCGAGCTGCCTCTACGTGCTCGCCGGATTGCCGCCGCTTCTGCTAAGAACGGTTCCCAACCGGGTTCGCATCGAGGCCGATGGCCAACTCCTGACACGGCGTTACCCCTCGGCCGTTTTCAGCAACGCCGAAGCCTACGGGCTGGGGTGGGCAATGACTCCTGGAGCCAACATCCGCGATGGTCGTCTCGACCACCAGGCCAACCGACGCTCCGCACCGTGGTTCGTTCTTTGGACCATCGCCGCCTCCATCCTGCACCGCCGTGTGCCGGGGGTAGTGGCGGAATACGGCGGCGCGGCGGGGTACCGCGTCACCGCTGATCGGCCGTTCCGATGGCAGGTCGACGGTGACCCCATGCCGCCCCGTCGCGAGCTGCATATCGAGCTATTGCCGCGCCACGCACGGATTGTCGCGCCGCCGCCCGACTAGGCTCTCGGCCCGCTGACGTGGGGGCTTTCTCGAACGAAGAAGCGCAGTGGTGCGTCTTGCCATTCCTCGGCGTAGCCGATGCCGACGCGTGTCCCGCTTTGGATTGCCGAAGTCGGCAACGGCCGCAGGCACCGACGCTCGATACACAGGCGGCCGGGTCGCGTCAGGTCGACGCCGTTGAGCGTGCGAGTGATGCCGAGTGCCTGGCAGAGCTTGGCGGGTCCCGAGCACAGCTCGGTATCGCGGCGGGCCCGCACCCGGCGGGCGTACATGTGCGATACGCCTGTCTCTGGCTGCAGTGCTCGAATCAATACGCCCATCGGCTCCTCGGCCTGCCCGGCCACCGCATTCACACAGTGGTGCATGCCGTAGACGAAGTAGACGTAGGCGTGGCCGCCGTCACCCCACATGCTCTCGTTGCGCTCGGTGCGCCGGCCGCCGTACGTGTGGGCCGCTTTGTCCTCGATCCCGAGATAGGCCTCGGTCTCGACGATGACGCCGGCGGTTCGAACTCCACCGACCAGGCTGACCAGTCGCTGACCGAGCAGGGCGCGCGCCAGCGTTGCCGCATCGCGACGAAAGAAGCGCCGCGACAGACACGGCGCGGAGGCACGCTTCGTCATGGACTCAACTCTGCAGGGCTCCCGGCGGCCGATTAGTAGCCGGTGGCCGTCCCGGCGCCCCGTCGATCGGCGTGGCCGGCGAGATAGCCGTCCGGCGTGCGCATGATGCCGGCGGCCATACCGATGGTGCCGCGCTCGCGCAGCTCGTAGCCCATGCGCCAAAGATCGGTCTGCGTTTCGGCCGAGATCGCGAAGCGCTCGTGGTAGATGACGTCCGGAAGCCATTGGCTGTGGATACGCTCGGCATCGATCGCCTGCTGGATATCCATGCCCCAAACGGTGACGTTGAGGTAGATCTGCAACACGGTGTTGATGATCGTCGGGCCGCCCGGGCTCCCCATGGTCATGAAGAACTCACCGTCGCGGCGAATGATCGTCGGCGTCATCGAGGATAGGGGTCGCTTCCCCGGCTCGACGGCGTTGGCCTCGGCGCCGAGCATGCCGTACTGGTTCGGAACCCCGGGCTTGGCGGAGAAGTTGTCCATCTGGTTGTTCCACAGAAAGCCTGTGCCGGCGGCCACGGCGCCCATTCCATACCCGCTGTTGAGTGTCGTGGTCACTGCAGCGACGTTGCCCCAGCGATCGACGACGGTGTAATGCGTTGTCTCCTCCGACTCCGCCGCGCCGTGGGCGACGCCGGCGCTGTCGCCGGCAAGCCCATCTCGGGGTAGCAGCTGCCGGCGACGCTCGATGTAACGCGGAGAAGTGAGGCGGGCTACCGGGACATCGAAGAAGCGCGGATCACCGAGCCAGTAGTTGCGATCGGCGAACGCCAGTCGCTGGGCCTCGGTGAGCATCGAGATCGCCGCGGCGGAGTGGTAGCCGGCCGCAGCAAGCTCCGACACACGCACCAGCCCGAGCATCTGGGCAATCGTCGTGCCGCCCGAGCTCGGTACCGGATGAGTGATCCACTCGTAGTCGCCGTGCGTGAAGAGCAACGGGTCGCGCCAGTCGGAGCTGTAGCTGTCGAGATCCTTGTGGGTGATCAAGCCATCGTGGGCTTGCATGTCGGCGACGATGAGGTCGGCAACGCGTCCGGAGTAGAAGCCGTCGCGGCCATGCCGCGAGACCGCCTCCAGCGTGTCCGCCAGATCCGACTGCACTAGAATGTCACCCATCTCGGGTCCATCGCCGGCCAAACGAAACGCCGCCACAGTGGCCGGGAACTCACGCAGCTTGCGCACCCGTCGCAAGCTGCTGCTGAGCCTGTATGAGACCGGGAAACCGTCACGCGCGAGCGCGATGGCTGGCGCCAGCACCTGTTCGTGGCTCAGGTTGCCGTCGCGTTCGATGAGCGCCAGCATCCCGTCGACGCTTCCCGGGACGCCGATGCCCTTGTGGGTCTGCGTGCTCAGCCCGTCGATCATCTCGCCGTTGGCGTCGAGATACATGTCTTCAGTCGCCGCCGCCGGTGCTCTTTCGCGGAAGTCGAGCGCGAACGGTTCCCCGGCCGCCGGCAGCCCGACGAGAAAGCCGCCGCCACCGATGTTGCCGGCTGCAGGATAGGTCACGGCGAGCGCGAACTGCACTGCCGCTGTAGCGTCGAAGGCATTGCCGCCCGCCTGCATAATCGCCACCCCGACATCGGTGGCGAAGCGCTCCGGCGAGGCGACCATCCCGCTGGCTGCGAAGCTGGGCCCCGAACGAGCCGAGGCCGGGGCAACCGAGGCGCCGGCGATAGCGACAACCAGGGCGAGGGCGACTCCGTTGAGTCTGCGTAGCGTCATTCGGGCAACTCCATGGATTGCGGCGCCTGCGTTGCGTTGCCGAGCTGGCGGACGAACCAGAACATTCCGAGAACGATGGCGATCAGCGCCACGACCATGGCGATCAACGAGATCTTGTTCCAGCGTGACAGCTTGATCGGCCCGGGGTCCGGGGCGTGCTCGCGCGCCGCTTCGATGAGGCGATCGGCGCACGGCGGGCACTCCTTGCAATGCGCGATGATGCGCGCCTTCTTGCGCTCGCCGAGCTCGTCGCGCGCGAAGTTCACCAGGTCTTGCTCGGTCATGTGGATCATGCATCCCTTCATATCATCCGAACACCGGTGGCCTCGACCGGTGTGCTCGTCAACCCTGCGTACGTTCCGCCTGGCCGGCAGGCGAACTGGCCGTTCCGTTACCATTGTGCGATGAGCCGACGGAGGATCGTCCGCAGCCCCTTCCTGCTTCCGGTCTTGATTCCGGTGCTGGCCGCGACGGCCTGTGCGCCTGAAGATGACCTGCCAGATCGTCGCGGCGTCGCGGCAGCCAAGCAGCGCGAGCGCGGTGCCGGCGACGCGCAGCGCGTCCGAGGCGCGCCGGACTATCTGTCGCGCGCCATGATCGAGAGTTCCCCGGTCGCCGGGCGCCACGCTGGCTGGGATCGGGAGCGACTGTGGAGCCCGCACGTCGACTGGGAGCCAGTGGTCGCCGCCGACCGGGGGTCGGGGTGGGTCTACCAGATGGCGAGCCGCTACTTCGCCTCTCCCTGTGACGGCTGCCCGGATCCGATCATGGTGTTTCGCCGCTCGGCCGATGGCGGGGTGACCTGGGAGGACGATCGGTATCCGTTTCTCGAAGGCCGCTGGCAGAACGATCCGCAGCTCGTGGTTGCCGGCGACGGCACCATCTTCGCCGCCTGGCTGCAGGACTGGCGGCCGGGGGTACGGCTGTCGCGCTCGGTCGACAACGGCGCCACGTGGAGCGAGCCGATGCATTTCACCCGCGATCGACAACCACGATGGTCCGACCATCCCCTGCTGCTGGTTTCTGACGATGGCCGGGACATCTACGTGGCGTTCAACAACGGCGACAGCTGGGTGGCGGCGTCGCACGACGGCGGCTCGACGTTTGCGGCCCCGGTGCGTACCAACGATGACGATCGGTACTGGTTTCAGACCGGTGGTCTAGTCGCCGACAACGGTGACGTGTTTATCGCCGCGGCGGACTACTCGCAGAGCTACGATGGTGAGGCGCATATCAACGTCCTGCGATCGACCGACGGCGGTAGGTCGTGGTCCGGGGCACGCGTGGATACTTCCGCGGAGATGCCCGCGTGCGAGTGGGCGGAGGGCTGCTACTCCGGATTTCTGGGACCGCGCGCTGGCGTCGCGATGGACTCCGCGGGCACGTTCATGCTGGTGTACAACGCCGGCGCCCGCGGCGGACGTTCGCAGCGCCTGTGGTATCGGACCTCGATCGACGCCCTCAGCTGGGGACCGCGCACGCCACTGTCGCGCCCGGAGGCGCTCGTCGACTTCGCGTTCCCGGTGGTTGTGGCCGGCCCCGCTGCGGGTGATTTCCGCGTCGCATGGATGGACGACCGGCGGGGCTCGCAGAGCCGCTGGAACACCTGGTTGGCGCACACTACGGATGCCGGCGCGACATGGGGTGAGCGCTTGCGTCTGTCGGGCGGCGGACCGCAGACCAGCTACTCCGATGCCGACGGCTACGCGTTCCCCTACGGGGACTACTTCCAGCTCGTAGTCGACGGCGACGGCCGCAATCACGTCGTGTGGGGCGCCGGCGAGAGCTACGACGGCAACGGCGGCGTCTGGTACACGCGCGGCCGTTGAGCACCGCGCCGGCAGCAGACATGTGGGCGGCTCCGGGGCGACTCCGCCTCGCGGGCACCGTTGCCCTCCTCGCGCTGCTGGCATTGATAGCCAGTGGGGCGGTCGACCAGCGCGCCCAGGACAGTTCGGGTGTGGTATTTCGCCGCGCCGTGATCACCTTCGCTGCGGCGCGGGCGCTCGATGGGGCGATCTCGCTGGCGCAGGGAACCGAGATCGCGTTGCAGCCCGCCGGGATGGGGGTGACGATCAGCGCCGGCGAGCTGCTCGATCCGATCAACGACCTGGTGGAGCAGTTCTCGTCGTTGATGTTGGTGGCCACCACATCGCTGGGTCTGCAGAACATGCTGCTTCGGGTGAGCGCGTGGTGGGTGTTCGGTACCCTGTTGGCGCTGCTTGCCGTGGCGCGGATGGTCATCCTCTGGTACCCCGAGCTGGGCTCGGAGCCGCTGCGCCAGCTCATCAGCGGCGCCTTTGTCGTGGTGCTGGTGGTTCGCTTTGCCTTGCCGCTCTACGCTCTCGGCTCGGGTCTGTTCTTCGAGCGGTTCCTGGCGCCCTCGCAGGCCGAGGCCGTCGGCGCGATCGAGCAGACCAGCGGCGACATACGCGAGCTCGAACGACTCGGGGCCGAGAGTGAGCTCGACGCCGACGCCACCTGGATGGCGCGCGTCTCGACGTGGTTTGCGGACGCGGTCGAGCGGCTCGACGTCCGCGAACGCCTCGAGGCGTTCCGCGAGCGTCTGACCGCCGTGACCGAACAGGTGCTCCACCTGGTCGTCGTCTTCACCCTGCAGACCATCGCGCTGCCGCTGGCGTTCCTGTGGATCCTGCCGCGCGCCGTGACCTGGACCATGCGACGTCTGGCCTGACCGACGACGGTGTTCCGACCGCCACCGAGGCAGTGCCTCCGCCGCGGCGATCGCCGGCTCTCGTGCGACTCATCCGGGTGACCGCCAGGTTCCTCTGTGACTCGGCACGGCGACCGCCAGGCTCCCCTGCCGCTCAGCGTGGGAAGCTGCTACCCTGGCTCACTGCTGGGGCCCGCGCTGTGTGCGGTCCCCTTGTTGCAGAACGGTTCGATGGGAGTGTTTGGTAAGTGAAGAAGATCTACGTTGGAAACCTGTCCTGGGGCAGCGGTGACGCCGAGCTACGCGAGTACTTCTCCGCCTATGGCGAGGTGCACTCGGCGGCGGTGATTACCGACCGCGATACCGGCCGCTCGCGCGGGTTCGGGTTTGTCGAGATGGAAGACGCGGACGCCGAGAAGGCGATCTCTCAAGCCGACGGCCAGGAGATGGACGGCCGCCGGTTGCGCGTCAACGAGGCCCAACCGCGCGGCGAGCGCGGAGGCGGAGGCGGCGGACGCTGGTAGCGTCCTGACCGCGTAACACCCGACGTCGTAGCCAGATGTCGGTCAACCCGATGCTTGTAGAGGGCCGCGACGTTCCGGCGTCGTGGCTTCTTGTGCCGGCATGAATCCCCGGCGCAGTCAGGGGGACGACGTCGATCGCGAAAGCCGCGGTAGCCAGGCCGACAGTCGGCGAATCTCCGTGAGCAGCGCCAGACGTCGGGCTATCAACTCGGGGGTCAGGTCAGCCTTTCGATGTCCTGTTGATCGATCGGTCGACCCGACTCGCGTTTCATCTCGATTAGGTTCTCGAGCCTCACTAGCCACAATTCCAAGTCCTCGTGCTCGACAGCGTGACGTGATTCGTATGCGGAAGCATACGTGCCGCGGTCGGCAATCATCAGATCCAAGGATAGCGGCTCCTCCCAGTTTCCCTCGAGCTTCACCACGCGGTGCATCCGGTAGATTCCGCCCGACAGGGGGATGATGCCGGAGTCGATGGTGAAACCCGAGGCCCGAATCACCGGCCGTTGCGTATCTGCACTGGGCGTCGGCTGAGTGGGCAGGTCAGCTTCTCGATCTCCGCCGCACACGGAATGTCTTCGTCCCATGTCGTCCGGCACCGCAACGATGTAGGCTCGCCTTGGCTCGGTCACTGCGGCTAGGTCACTGCGGCTAGGTCACTGGGGCTCGGTCGCCTACGGTCGATGAGGCTCGGGATCGGACTGAGCCACCGCGGCGGCCGCTGCTGCTTCGGATGACAAGGGAGGATCGATGATCGCCAGACGAGCTCTCCGTCGACGCCTGGTCGAGACCGCGACCATCGGGGCGTGCCTCGCCGTCAGCGTTCCCGCCAGTGCCGTCCCCGAGACGCGGGGCTACGTGATCGCGATGGTTCACACGGCGACCTACGCGGACACCGACACCTGTCCCATGGGCGGCAACGGGGGGCCGGTCGAGCTGCGGACGCGACGCGTGATGGGCGCCGGCTACAGCGAGGCGGAGGCGCTCGAGATCCTCGCCAATGGGGGCCGCGACGCTGAGGGGAATCGGGTGGAGGCGGCGGCGCTGTTCGGCAGCTTTGGCCGCGGGCAGGCCTGGGGCGGTCTCGAGGTCAACCCCGGCAACGCCCCGTATCTGCTGCCGGACCCGCACATCGAAACGGCGCAGGGCCGCTTCGCGCCAGGCTTCAATCTCGACGGCCGCGTGGACCCGGATGACTTCGAAGATCCCGATACCCACGAGAAGGGCGTCGACAACGGGATCTGGCAGGTCATCGGCTGTTTCGACACGTTCCATGTCAGACAGCCGGTACGGGCGTACAACGAGAACATCACCTGGGACGCGGTGCTCGACGGGATGCCGGCGTGGCTGATCTCCGTTTCCGGCGACGATCTGAGCCGTGACGGGCATGTGACGGTAACGTTCGACCGGGCGCTGAACGTCGCCCTGCGCGACGCGAGCGGCGGTCTGTTGTCCGGCGCGACCTACACGATCGACCCCGATCCGCGCTCGCACAGCGTCTTCAGGGGCCGTATCGACAACCAGGTACTGACCATCGAGCCGGGGGACTTCTCGATGCAGGGGGAGTCGCAGTTCTATGCGATTCTCCGTTTCACGCACACCCAGCTGCGTCTTCAGATGAAGCCGGATGGAAGCGTGACGGGACTCCTCGGCGGCTACCAGCCCTGGTCTGATTACTATCAGTGGCTGGCCGTTCGCGGAGAGACCGACGGGCAAATCGATCTGCCGGGCGTTTACTACGCCATGAAGCGCCTCGCCGACGGCGTGCCCGATCCGGCGACCGGTGAGAACACCGCCATCTCCACCACCTACTGGCTGGAGGCGGTACCGGCGTTCCACACCGACACGTCGGGCGGCGTGGTGAGCGTCGCGGTGGGCGCGGGGCCGAAGCTCAGTGGCCCCGCGGCAACCCAGATCGTGGCGCCGCCGGGCGCGACGGAAGCGCAGCAGTGACAACCGACTCGGCGGCGGCAGGTCGCGCTGCAACACCTCCGGGACGCTGCCCCCCCGTACCCTGTCGGCGGCGACACCGTCGCCGGCTGTCGATACGGCGCACGTTGCCGCTCGCCCTGGGGTTTCTGCTCGTGGCTCCCGCTGCGTCCCCGGCGCCGAGTCCCCCCGGAGACTTGAGCTTCGTTCGCCTGACGGAATCGCAGTACCGTCGGGCCATCCACGACATCTTCGGCGAGAGCATCCGTGTCGACGACAGTGCCGTCGACCGGGGCGCCCGTGAACGCGGGCTGCTGGCGATCGGAGATCGGAAGCTGACGCTAAGCGCCGCCGAGCTCGAGCGTGCCGAGACGCTGGCGCAACGAATTGCCGAGCAAGTGACCGATCCGCGGCGCCGGGCCACCCTGATTCCCTGCACGCCGCAAGACGTCGGTCGGCCGGATGAGGCCTGCGCCACCCGGTTCGTCACCGGGGTGGGGCTGTTCCTGTTCCGCCGTCCGCTCGACGACGCCGAGGTCGGCGCCTACGTTGCCATGGCGAACGCCGCGACGCGCACCCTCGACGACTTCTATACCGGCCTGCGTGCGTCGCTGGCCGGGATGCTCGTCGCCCCCGACTTTCTGTTTCGCCTCGAGCGCTCCGAGCCCGACCCCGACCGATCTGGAAGCATGCGTTTGGACGCCTACTCGCGGGCCGCGCGCCTCAGCTTCTTTCTGTGGGACAGCGCACCGGACGGGGAGCTGATCGAGGCGGCGCGATCCGGCGAGCTGTTCACGCCGGAGGGATTGAGCCGACAGGTCGAGCGGCTGCTCAACTCGCCGCGCCTGGAGCATGGCCTGCGCGCGTTCTTCTCCGACATGCTGGGGTTCGACGAGTTCGCGACGTTGACCGTCGACTCGAGCCTCTATCCCAAGTTCACCAAGAACGTCGAGGACGACGCCCGAGAGCAGACCTTGCGGACGATCGTCGACCAGCTGCTGCGCAAGAACCGCGACTACAGGGAGCTGCTCGTTACCCGCGAGACCTTCCTGACGCCCTCGCTCGCCGCCATCTACGGTGTGCCGCTGGTGCGATCGCAGGAGATGGGTGGGGCTGTTCCGTGGGTTCCCTACCGCTTTTCCGATGACGATCCACGGGCCGGCTTGCTGACCCACGTGAGCTTCCTGTCCCTGCACTCCCATCCCGGTACCTCGTCGCCGACGCTACGGGGCCAGGCGGTGCGCGAGAACCTCCTGTGCCAGATCGTGCCGCCGCCGCCCGGCGACGTCGATTTCAGCTTCGTCCAGGACACCAACAACCCCGACTTCAAGACCGTGCGCCAACGCTTGTCGGTGCATCGCGAGAATCCGACCTGTGCCGGCTGCCACAGCCTTACCGATCCGATCGGCCTCAGCCTCGAGGTGTTCGACACCTCCGGCGTCTACCGGACAACCGAGAACGGAGCGCCGATTGACCCGAGCGGCGAGCTCAACGGAACGCCGTACGAGGAGATCACCGGTCTCGTGGAGATTCTCCGGCAAGAGCCGGCCGTAACTTCCTGTCTGATCAACCGGGCCTTTTCCTACGGCGCTGCCAGAGGACCGACCCGAGATGAGCGTGCCTGGCTTGACGAGCTGGCGTCGGAGCTGCGACGCGACGGCGTGAGGTGGCGCGACCTCATGCAGCGAATCACGCAGCAGCCCGACTTCTACACGCTCGGCACCGACGCCTGAGGAGACCAAACATGAGCGAATTCGACAAGATCAGCCGGCGCACCGTGCTGCGGGGCGTTCTGGGCGGGGGAGCCTCCGTTGCGGTCGGGCTGCCGGTGCTCGAGTGCGTTCTGAACACCAACGGCACCGCCTATGCCGCCACCGGCGCTTCGTTGCCACCGTGCTTCGGGACGTGGTTCTGGGGTCTCGGGCTGTCCCCCGGACACTGGGAGCCGACGACCACGGGGGCCGATTACATCCTGCCGGATCACCTCGCTTCGCTGGCGCCCATCAAAGAGAAGATGAACCTGTTCAGCGGCATGCAGGTGTTCCTCGACGGCAAGGCCAATCAGAACCACTATTCCGGCGCCCAGTGCCAGGCCACCGGCATGGTCTCCAGGAACGGCAGCGACTACACCACGAGCATCGACCACGTCATCGGCGAGACGATTGGCAAGGGCACACGGTTCCGTTCGATCGAGATGGCCTGCGACGGCGACGGCCAGGCCGGCTGGAGCGCCCGCGGCTCCAATGGGATGAATCCCTCCGAGATCTCGCCCCTACAGCTGTACGCACGTATCTTCGGCGATGGGTTCGTTGATCCCGGGGTTGCCGATTTCAAGCCCGATCCGGCCGTGATGGTGCGTCGAAGCGTGCTTTCTGCCGTTTCCGACCAGCGCAAGAGCCTGATGGCCACGGTTTCCGCGTCGGACCGGGCGCGACTGGACGAGTACTTCACGTCGCTGCGCGATCTCGAGCAGAAGCTGGCCTTCGAGCTCGAGCGACCCGAGCCGCTGCCCGCCTGCGCGGTCCCGGGGGAAGCCACCACCGACGACATCGGCCCGCTCCTCGGCCAGGTCGGGCAAACGCACCGACACTTCGCGCAGCTGGCCGCGCACGCTCTGGCCTGCGGCCAGACGCGAGTCTTTAATCTGACGCTGGGCAACGCGTTCTCCAGGCTCCGCATCCCCGGGGAACCAAGTGGCTACCACTCGCTGACGCACGAGGAGCCCATCGATACCGAACGCGGCTATCAGCCCAAGTGCAAGTGGCTCGCGGAACAGTGCATGGCCTTCTTCGCCGAGCTGGTGCAGACGTTGGACTCGATCCAGGAAGGCGACGGCACGCTGCTGGACCGGACCGTGGTGTTCGCGTTCACCGACCACGGCGAGGCGCGGATGCACTCGATGAAGCGCTTCCCGATTCTGACCGCTGGCAGCGGCGGCGGCAGGATGAGGACCGGGCTGCACGTGGCGGCCGAGGGCGACGCTGCCACACGCGTCGGCTACACGCTGCAGAATGCGTTCGGTGTGGTGAGTGGGGCCTGGGGGACCGAGTCCAACGAGGTGTTGCAGCCCTTCAGCGAGGTGCTGGCATGAGGCAGGGGGGTACCGGGACGCGGAGTCGTTCGTCCCGGTCGGGGCGCCACGCGGCCGTGCCGCTGGTTGCGGCTGCGGCCGTCGCCTCGCTTGCTATCGGCCCACTACCGCCGCCGGGCCCGGACATCGTGGTGCCTCCGACCGTGCCGCCCGGCATCACGCTCGTGGAGGTGAGGCGCGACTTGATCGGATCTTCGGACGAGCTGCTGTGGACGCGGCTCGGCGACGCCGAGGGGCGGACCCTGCTGTTCGGGGACGCGGATCCGCCCGGTGTCGCGACCTGTGTGGACGACTGTGCCTCGCAGTTTCCGCCGCTGCTGGCGCCTGACGGTACGGAGGCGTTCGGGCACTGGTCGCTGGTGCGGCGGCCCGACGCGGGGATGCAATGGGCGTATCAGTCGCGCCCGCTCTACACCTGGTCCGCGGAGCAGGAGCCGGGAGAGGTCGCGACCAACGTAGGGCTCGCCGAAACGACCGGCTCGAAGGTGTCGGAGGGCCTGATTCCGGCCGGCACATTGATGCCGCCAGAGGGATGGCACGTGGCCCGGTTCGACCCAGCCGTGTCGACGCCCGTGCCCGATGGCATCGAGGTGAGGTTGGTTGCCTCGGCCCACGCAGTCATCTTGACCGATTTCAATGGCCGTACGCTCTATGCCTTCGACGGCGATGCCACCGACGATGGTCAGACCTGCTCCGATCACGGCTGCGACATTCGCTGGTCTCCTGTGGCCGCGGCGCAGCTCGCCATGGAGGTCGGCTACTTCTCCGTCGTCACCCGGACCGATGGGTCTCGGCAGTGGGCCTACCGGCAACAGCCTTTGTATCGGTACGCCGGCGACCTGCTTCCGGGAGATGTCCATGGCGATGACGCCGATCCCCGTTGGCGAGTGGCGGTATTGACGCGGAACTTCCGGCCACCGCAGGTGGCGGTCACCTCGCTGGAGGGCTACGGCGACGTTCTCTCGATAGACGGTATGAGCCTCTACATGGGTACGGCCTTCGAGAAGTACTGGGGGGGACGAAGCATGCGCGACAGCTTCAGGGTCCTTTACTCCAGGGGGAAGCGATTGGGCGGCGGCGCCTGCGTGGGCGACGAATGCCTCGAGACCTGGCGTCCGTTCCCTGCCCCTGCGGACGCGGAATCGAACGGGTTCTGGGAGGTGATCACCCGTCGCGACGGAAGCCGACAGTGGGCGTACAAGGGATTCGCCCTGTATACGTTTTCCGGCGATGAGGCCCCCGGGCAGCACCGGGGGCAGGCGACATATTCTTTCGTCGAGCTCGACGAGTCGCCCGCCAACCTCGAGCGAGCCACTTGGTTGGCTTTCGTGGGCAGCGCCGGGGGAGGAGCGGGGGTGTACTGGAACATTGCCAAGCCGTAGTCCGGAGTGTTTTCCATCGCGACCGCCGCGCAGCGAACTTGCTGTGCCGGCGGGCGGTTCGATGCAGCCTCGAGAGGGGCCTTGCAAGAGAGGCAAGATGCGACGTTTTTCGGCGTACCTGGTTACTGTAGCTGTCCTCACCATCGCCACACCGGCTCTCGGGAGCGAAGTAACGGTTACCGGTGAGCTGGTGGACCACATCTGCTTCACCCGGAGCGGGCACGACGGCGGCGCGGGCCCCGACCACGCTGCCTGCGCCAAGTCGTGCGCCGGCAACGGGCAGCCAGTAGCGCTGGTGACCGACAGCGGCGATATCTACAGGCTGGCGGGCACGGTCGCCGCCGACAACAACGCCGCCCTGGTGCCGCACATGAGCCACACGGTCGAGGTAACCGGTGAGCTCGGCGAAGTGGACGGCATTCCGACAATCACGGCCGACGCGGTCACGCACATCTCCGCCAGCTGAGCCCATGAGTCTCAAGACGTTCGTGCTCGCGGCAGCTCTGACGCTGGCCGTTGCGTCGCCGGTGTCGGCGCAGATCATGGAGATGAACGGGACCTGGGAGATGATTCCCGACAAGTGCCTCGGCTCCTGGCCCGACCAGGAGACGCTGGTGTTCAACAGCATCGAGGGCATCCAGCGCTACACCGCGACGTGGATCGACAACGGCGCGAGCGGAGGCCGCGAGTACGAGATTCCGTACGACGGGCACGACCACGCGGCCAGCAGCGCCCTGGCCGACACCGTCTCGGTCCGTCGTCTCGGCGAAAAGTCCGAGTTCGTGGTGAACAAGCGCGACGGGCAGATCACCGAGAACTACACGCGCGTGCTGGTCGACGACGACCGCACTCTGATCTCGGTCGGTCGCAGTGAGACCGGGGAAGTTCGTTGGGTACGGGTCTTCGAAAAACAGTGAGTCGGTCGGGCCGCATCGCGATAACTCGCCGACGAGCTGCATTCCTGTAACCAAACCACCTGTCGGAGCGACTAGTGTGTCGTGGAAGCTGCGAGCGTCGCAGCCTTCACGGACTCGCATTCTCTGGAGGAGAGATGGCCCGTCTCACTCTGAACGTGAACGGTCGTGACCACACCATCGAAGCGCCCCCGGACATGCCGTTGTTGTGGGCGATCCGCGACCTCATCGGGCTGACCGGCACCAAGTACGGCTGCGGCATGGCGCTCTGCGGCGCCTGCAAGATCCACATCGACGGTACGCCTACGTATTCGTGCCAGACACCGGTTTCTTCGGTCGGCGACCGCAAGGTGACCACCATCGAGGGACTGTCATCGGATGAGCTTCATCCGGTCCAGCAGGCATGGGTCGCCGAGGACGTCCCGCAATGCGGCTACTGCCAATCTGGGCAAATCATGACCGCCGTGGCGCTGCTCGACGAGCACCCCGATCCGACCGACGAGCAAATCGACGCGGCGATGGCGGGCAACATCTGCCGTTGCGGAACCTACGACCGGATCCGTCGGGCCATTCACCGGGCCGCCCGGGAGGCTTGAGCGATGCACGAATACGTGAAGCTCGATCGGCGTGAGTTCCTGAGGCTCGGAGGCACGGTTGGCGGTGGTCTCGTTCTGGGGCTCTACGTCAGTGACGGAGACTGGGCGGAGGCCAACGGTCCCTTCCAACCGAATGCCTTCGTGCAGATCGATCCGACCGACGGCATCTCGATCTGGGTCGCCAAGGCCGAAATGGGACAAGGTGTCCGCACCGCGCTGCCGATGATCGTGGCCGATGAGCTGGACGCCGACCTGGACTCGGTCCGGATCGTCCAGGCGAACGCCCACCCCGAAAAGTATGGGTCTCAGATGACCGTGGGCAGCAGAAGCATCCGCGGCAACGGCTTTACCTCGCTTCGAAGAGCCGGTGCCGCCGCCCGGGAGATGCTCGTCGTCGCCGCCGCGACACGCTGGGGTGTCGCAGCCACGACCTGTCGCACCCGTGCCGGTCGCATCCTCCACGAGGAAACCGGGAGGAGCCTCGACTACACCGATGTGGCGGAGGCGGCTGCGGAGTTGCCGGTGCCCGAGAGCCCGAGGCTCAAGGATCCGTCCGAGTTCCGGTACATAGGGAAGCCGATGGCGCAGTTGGATACGCCGCTTCGAGTCACCGGCGCGGCGACCTTCGGCACGGACGTCCGTGTCCCGGGTATGAGGTACGCGACCGTTGTGCATCCGCCGGTGTTCGGGGGCAGCGTCGCGAGCTTCGACGCGACCCGGGCGCTCGAGGTAACGGATGTCCGCAAGGTGTTCGAGGTCTCGCGCGGTATTGCCGTGGTCGCTGACAACACCTGGGCCGCCTTCTCCGGTGCTGCCGCTCTGGAGGTGACCTGGGACGACGGCGATTTCTCGATGGACAGCGCCGACATCAGAGCCAGCTTCGCTGCCCTCGCGGAAACAGACGGAGGTGTGGCACGGGACGACGGCGACGCAGGTAGGGCTCTGGAGCGCGCCGCGATGCGACTGGAGGCCACCTACGAAGTGCCCTACCTGGCGCACGCCACCATGGAGCCGATGAACTGCACGGCCCACGTGCGCGAGAGCCATTGCGAGGTCTGGGCGCCGACCCAGAGCCCGCAGGGAACGCAGAGCACTGCAGCGGAGATCACCGGCTTGTCGGTGGAAGACGTCACGGTGCACGTAACGTTCATGGGATGTGGCCTCGGCCGTCGGGCGCGCACGGACTTCGTCGAGGACGCCGTCGAGACCTCGATGAAGCTCGGAGAACCGGTACAGGTGGTCTGGAGCCGGGAAGAAGACATGCAGCACGACTTCTACCGTCCGGCCACCTACAACCGCCTCGAGGGTGGCCTCGATGACGACGGAGTCCTGCAGGGACTGAAGATCCGAGTCGTCGCGCCGCCGCTCTTTCGCGGCAGAGGCGAGGTCGACCGTTCTTCGCTAAGCGGCATCCTCTCGATGCCCTACTCCGTCCCGAACTGCTTCGTGGACAACTGCCAATCGGATGTGCCCGTGGTCGTCGGCCACTGGCGTTCCGTCGGTCCGTCTCAGAACGTCTTCATCCTCGAGAGCTTCATCGACGAGCTTGCCCACGCGGCCGGTGCCGATCCGATCGAGTTCAGGTTGCGGATGCTCGGAGAGCACCCGAGGCTGCGTCATGTGCTCCAGGTCGCAGCTGACAAGGCCGGTTGGAATGCACCGGCACCGCCAGGCCGCGCGCTGGGCGTGGCGATCGTTGTGGAGAAGGGTGGCTATGTTGCCCAGATCGCCGAGGTCTCGGTCGACAACGGCCGCCCTCGGATCCATCGGGTTACCTGCGCTTTCGACTGCGGACTGATCGTGAATCCAGCAACCGTCGAGGCACAGGTGACCGGAAGCGTCGTGACGGGCCTGTCCGCGGCGCTTGACGGTGCGATCACCATCGAGGGCGGTCGGGTTGTCCAGAGCAACTTCCACGACTACCAGCTGATGCGCATCGACGAGATGCCGCAGGTCGACGTCCACCTGGTAGACAGCGCCGAAGATCCCGGCGGCGCTGGTGAGGCCGCGGTCCCGCCCATAGCTCCCGCCGTGACCAACGCGCTTTTCACGCTGACCGGTAAGCGAATTCGATCGCTCCCGCTCTCCGAGCACCAGTTGTAGCGGTATCGAAGTTCGGTTCGCAGGTCTGTCCGGCGACCCAGCTAAAATGCCGCACCTGATCAGCGATCTGGCTGTGACGATAGAACCAGGCGGAGACTCGCATGATAAGACTGGCGACCGCGATGGTCGGTGTGCAGGTGATCGTGCCGGCCATGGAGGAGATATAACCGGAAGTTGTGGATGGGAGGAAAAAGAAAGGCGGCGTAACCTTCGCTGGGATCATCAACAACCAGCAGCCGGCTGTGGAGGCCGGGAAGGAGACGCCACTCGTGCTCAAGATTATCGGTGGATCGGACGCGGAGGAAGGACAGCTGACACTGGACGTCGATGAGCTCGCCCGGCAGGGCGCGCTGCAGATGCTGGCAACAGCACTGGAGTGGGAGGTTCAGGAGTATATCCAGAGCCACGCCGGGCAACTGGATGAAGCCGGCCGTCGGCAAGTGGTACGCAACGGTCGGGCTCGCGCACGCAAGATCACGTTGGGGTGCGGGACGGTGCAAGTAGCCGCGCCACGGGTCAACGACAAGCGGCTCGACGAGCAGGGACTGAGGCAGCGGTTCAGCAGTCGGATCCTGCCGCCCTACATGCGGCGCTCGCCGAAGGTGGCGGAGGTGCTGCCGGTGCTGTACCTGCGGGGCCTGTCGACGGGCGACTTCAAGGAGGCGCTGCCGATCTTACTGGGACAGGAAGCCAGCGGGCTGTCGGCATCGGCGATCTGCCGGCTGACGAACGCCTGGAGCACGGAGTACGAGGCATTCCGGAAGCTGGATCTGTCCACCAAGCAGTACGTATACGTGTGGGCGGACGGTGTGCACTTCAACATTCGACTCGAGGATGATCGGCTGTGCACGCTGGTGATCCTGGGCGTTTTGCCGGACGGAACCAAGGAGCTCATCGCGGTCGAGGACGGGTATCGAGAGAGCACCGAGAGCTGGGCGTTCGTGCTCCGGGAGCTGAAGCGTCGAGGCATGCGGGCGCCGCTCGTGGCAGTGGGTGATGGGGCGCTGGGGTTCTGGGCGGCGGTGCGGGATGTATGGCCCCAGACTCGAGAGCAACGATGCTGGGTGCATCGGCTTGGCAACGTGCTCGACAAGCTACCGAGGCGGCTGCAGGCCAAAGCCAAGCGCGCGCTGCACGAGATCATCGGTGCGCCAACGCGCGAGGATGCTCAGGAGGGCATGGCGCGGTTCGCAGCCGACTACGGCGCCAAGTACTCCAAGGCCGTGGCGTCGTTGCAACGCGACTCCGACAAGCTGCTGACGTTCTACGACTTCCCCGCCGACCACTGGGTTCATCTGCGCACGGCCAACCCGATCGAGTCGGCGTTCGCCACCGTACGCCTGAGACAACGCGTCACCAAGGGCGCCGGCTCACGCACCAAGGCGCTGACGATGGCATTCAAGCTCCTGGAGATGGCACAGCAACGATGGCGCCGCATCAACGCTCCTCACCTCACTGCCCTCGTACTCGAGGGCGCCACATTCGTCGATGGAGTTCACCTGATCGCTAGCGAAGACGCCGCCTGAACAAATCCACCGATCCACAACATTTGCAAATAACTCGCCATGGAGCGCGTTCGAAGCTACGACCTCGAGAGCGGCAAGGTCGTCTGGGAGAGCGACGGTCTGACGATGAACGCCATCCCGTCCCCGGTCTACGACAACGGTCTCGTGTTCCTCATGAGTGGCTTCAGGGGCAACGACCTCATGACCTGCCCCCCAATAATCGGGCCAGTCTGAGAGTTTAGGATTTGAGGCTCTCAGGATGGCGCGGGAAGGGGGAAGAATGGCGCGGAAGCGGTACACTGTAGAGCAGATCATCGCCAAGCTCAGGGAGGCAGAGATCGAGCTAGCGAAAGGGGCCAAGACACCGGAGGCATGCCGCAAGCTGGGAATCAGCGAGAACACGTACTACCGGTGGCGTAAGGAGTACGGCGGCCTGAGGGTGGATCAGGCGAGGCGACTCAAGGAGCTGGAG
Source organism: Acidobacteriota bacterium (assembly GCA_965248695.1). Taxonomy (GTDB): domain Bacteria; phylum Acidobacteriota; class UBA890; order UBA890; family WLXD01; genus DASCOT01. The sequence goes on from CBDFKD010000002.1 coordinate 1,213,631, forward strand.
CGCGAGAACGGCCGGCTCAAGAAGCTGCTGGCGGAGACGATGCTCGACAACGCCATCCTCAAAGAGGTGTCGTCGGGAAACTTCTGAGCCCGACACGTCGACGTCGGGCGGTGCAGAAGGCGCAGCAATCGCTGGGTGTGTCTGAGAGGCGAGCCTGCAGAGTGCTGGGCCAGGTGCGCTCGACGCAGCAGTATCGAGCCAAGGTGCCGCAACAGGAGACGGCGCTGGTGGAGCGGATGACCCAGTTGGCGATGCAGTACGGGCGCTACGGATACCGGCGGATCACGGCTCTGATGGTGCGGGAAGGGTGGCGAGTGAATCACAAGAGGATCGAGCGGTTATGGCGTCGTGAGAGGCTGAAGGTACCGAGAAAGCAGCCCAAGCGCCGACGCTTGTGGCTCTGACCTGACCCCCGAAAACGGATCCGGATGTAATCTCACGATCTGGGTCAAGAACGGGAGGTCAGAATGCCGAGTAAGAGGCACAGCGCCGAGCAGATCGTACGCAAGCTCCGGGAGGCTGAGGTGGAGCTGGCTCGAGGGGCGACGGTCAAGGATGCCTGCCGCAAGCTAGCAATCACCGAGCACACCTACTACCGGTGGCGGCGAGAGTACGGCGGACTGAAGCTCAACCAGGCCAGAAAGCTCAAGCAACTGGAGAAGGAGAATGCCCGGCTCAAGAGGCTGGTGGCGGAAAAGGAACTCGACCTGTCGATCCTGAAGGAAGTGGCGGAGGGAAACTTCTGAGCCCAGCTCGGCGGCGAGAGGCGGTGGCACATGTACGGGGGCGGCTGGGCGTCTCGGAGAGGCGGGCGTGTCGGGTACTGAAACAACCACGCACGACACACCGGTACGTGCCAAGAGAGCCGCAACAGGAGCAGATTTTGACGGAGCGGATCGTGGATTTAGCCCGACAGTACGGGCGCTACGGATATCGGAGGGTGACAGCGTTGCTGCGCATGGAGGGCTGGTCCGTGAACCACAAACGAGTGCAGCGTATCTGGCGGCGCGAAGGGCTGAAAGTACCGAGAAAACAGCCCAAACGAGCACGGCTGTGGCTGAGCGATGGCTCCTGCATCCGGCTGCGCCCACAGCACCGGGATCATGTCTGGGCGTATGACTTCCTGCACCACCGGACGCACGACGGTCGGGCTATGAGGCTGCTGACGATCGTCGATGAGTACACACGAGAAAGCCTGGCGATCCATGTAGCACGGAAGCTCAACTCTGAGGACGTGCTGGAGCAGCTCGGGAGGTTGTTCGTACACCGGGGCATACCTGAGCACATCCGGTCGGATAACGGACCAGAGTTCACCGCCGAGGCGGTTCGCGACTGGCTGGGCCGGTTGGGCGTGGGGACGCTGTTCATCGAGCCGGGCTCGCCGTGGGAGAACGGTTACGTGGAGAGCTTCAACGGCAAGCTACGCGACGAGCTGCTGGATGGAGAGATCTTCTACACGCTCAAGGAGGCAAAGGTTCTGATCGAGAGATGGCGTCAGCACTACAACCGCATGCGACCGCACAGCTCGCTGAGCTATCGGCCGCCCGCACCCGAAGCGACGTTGTTGAAGCCGGCTGCGCTCCGCTTCGCCGGCCTCAACAACCTCTTGTCAGCACCGAGTTACTGAGATAAGACATGGTACTAACCGCGGGGTCAGGTCACTGGTGGCGCAATGATGGATCGTGCGTGCGGCTGCGGCCGGAGAGGAAAGATCACGTCTGGGCCTATGACTTCGTGCACGAACGAACTCACGACGGGCGAGCGTTTCGTCTACTGACGATCGTGGATGAGTACACGAGAGAGTGCTTGGCAATCGATGTAGCACGCAGGCTCAACTCCGAGAACGTGCTGGAGCGACTCGCTGAGCTGTTCGTGAACCGGGGTGTTGCCGATCACATCCGCTCCGACAACGGACCGGAGTTCACTTCTCGGGCAGTGCGTGAATGGCTCGAGCGAATCGGTGTGAAGACGCTGTTCATTGAGCCCGGATCGCCATGGGAAAACGGCTATGTGGAGAGCTTCAACGGCAAGCTCCGAGACGAGCTGCTGAACGGCGAGATCTTCTACACGCTCAAGGAGGCGCAGTGCTTGGTGCACCGCTGGCGCCGCCAGTACAACCAGGTGCGGCCCCATAGCTCGTTGGGCTATCGACCGCCTGCACCCGAAGCGACGTTGTTGCAGCCGGCTACGCTCCGCTTCGCCAGCTCCAACAATCTCTTGCCAGTACCGATTCTATGAGTTACGAAGTGGCCCAAACACTTGGGGCAGGTCATGGTGGCTTAGCGGCCTCACGGTCTGAGCCCCACGCCTTTGAGCCTGGCGATGAATTGCTCCTGCGTGCCCGCGCCCTTCATGGAGTTGCAGGCGCCGCACAGCAGTTGCAGGTTGTCGATGTGGTGTGAGCCTCCCATGGACTGCGGCACGATGTGATCCACCGTCATATTGCGGAAGCGGAAGTGTACCTCGCAGCCCGCGCAGGAGCCCTCCTGGCGTCCGTAGAGCGTGTGCCGATGGGTGCGATAGTTTGGCAGGTCGCCCAGGTCGGTGCGGTGTGGGATGTCCGTGCGGTGGTGTACGTCGTAGTACAGGTCCCTCTGCCGCTTATCCGCGGCCACATGGCGCCACGTTGAAGAATCCTCCAGGCGCGACTTCACCAGCTTCGCGGCGAGCGGCGATAGGTCAATACCTACCCACTGGCGACGCAGGCGCTCGGCGGCAACGCAGGCGGTGGCGCAGCCGGCAAAGGGGTCGAGCACCATATCGCCTTCGTTGGAGCTGGCGGCGATGATGCGTTCAAGCAGCGCCAGCGGCTTCTGGGTTGGGTAGCCGACGCGCTCGGCTGCGCGGGCGCCAATTGGAGGGATGTCCGTCCACAGATCCTGCAACGGCACCCCTGGCATCTCATCGAGGTACCGCTTGTATGCAGGCACACGGCCTGGAGCTGTTTGCACGATGCGCCCTTCGTCGACGAGCTGTTGCATGCGCTCCCGCGAGTAGCGCCAGAATCGCGTTACACCCATAACCTCGTACTGTGGGTTCCCTTTCGCGGCACCGCCCGGGCCGGTCAGGTTGTCCAATCGGTATCGCCTGCCCGTGTCCGGCTCCACGTGCCGGTAGAAACCGTCGATGTATCTCTGGTCGTAGGGCACGAACTGCGGGTTCCAGGTCCATTCCTCGTCCTGCGAATAGAACAGGATCAGGTCTCGAACCCGCCCGTACTGCTTGCGGCCTTGCGCCCCGTCGCTGTGGCTGCTGGTCCGCTTCCACGCAATCTCGTTTCGGAATCTACCCGGCCCGAGCACCGCGTCCAGCAGCATCCTGAGGTAATGGCTAGCGGTCGGGTCGCAGTGCAGGTACAGGCTGCCGGTGCTCTTGAGCACCCGCCGCATCTCCAGCAGCCGCACGGCCATCATGACGAGGTAGGCTTTCATGTCCTTGCCGTGCGCAGTCCGCGCGGCGCCGACCACGTCGTAGACGGGCGGCTCCCGGTCGGCTATCTCGCCGTGCCATGCGTCGTCAACGTCGCTGAGCGTCCACGTGTCCTTGAACGCCGCGCCGGCCGCCTCCGAGCCGATGGGGGCCGCGTAGTCGCGGTTACTGTTGAACGGCGGGTCCAGGTAGATCAGGTCGACCGACTCGGAGTTCATGCCGCGCATAATCTCTAGGTTGTCGCCCGTCCATAGCGTCCGGTTGCTCCAGTTCGGATCGCTCATCAACTCAGGAGGTCTAGAGTCCTCGATGATCTATGGTCGACATGGGGGGCTACCTACCCTGGTGGTGGTAGGCGGCCGGGGCTGGCGCGAACACCGAGCACGGTGTCGGTTTCCGGGTCGATGTCGCATTGGTAGGTGTGGTTCTGCCAAGCACCGAGGCCATTTTGGAATTGGATCTTGTCGCCGATCAGGGTGAGGGTACCGGCGGACTGATCCTTCCAGCGGAAGCGGCTGAACTTTGGCTCGAGGAAGCCGTCTGTCCACTGGTGGCTGTATTGCGCTAGCCGCTCGATGTGGTCTTCGCAGTACACCCCCTTGGAGACGTGCCTATTGCCCCAGCAGTTGAGGTCTTGCCGACAGGAATCTTTAGAAGTAGTTACGGCCTCGGTAGCGCGAGCAGCTGTACGAGAAGCCTTCTTGCGTTGCCGTTCTACAGCCGCGCGATACTCTGCTAAGTTGCCTACACCGAGCCTGCGTGCATCCTGCCAGAGAATTCCTGACACAAGACCAGCTATTAAGGTCGCGCCTACAGCGAGCCGTAGCCGTGATCGCTTGCTGGGCTTCATGGAGCCAAAGACCCGGCTCCACAGTGGTGTGATCATCACCAAGCCAAAGCCGAGAATTGCAGCACCTATGGCCGCCTCAGGTGATATCACGCCGGGTGCCGGGAGCAGAATCGCGACCCCGATCACAGCTACAAGGAACCCGGGAACCACGGCTCGTGCCGGTGTTTTGTCCTTCTTCGCCGTGGGCTCATCCACATCTTTGGGCGTTGGCGGAGCTGCTGCTTCCGCTGCTGGTTCTTCAGAGGTCGTGTCCGTACTCGCTGCCTCTACCTCACCCCACAGGCTTTCCGCTGAGGGTTGCTCCGAGATCGGCGAAGACTCAGCGTCGTCGACCGGCTCCTGAGCCGCTACCGCCGCAGGGCAACCGCACTGCGGACAGGCTGCCGCCTGGTCGGAAATCTGAGCCTTGCATTCAGGGCATTCGATCAGAGCCAACGTCAGTCTCCCCGTTCAGCGTTCACCGACCCTCGGGTGAGGTCGGCCTGTAGCGTGTAGGGCCCTGCCGTAGCAGGCGTCTTCGATTGCGCAATCACAGAAGCGTTTTCCCTGTCCAGGCAACCTGACGATCTTGCCATCCACCTCACCTCGCCGATGGTTTCGGCATCATTGGGCCAGGGTATAGGGGGGTGCTCTTCGTTGTCGCTGGCGAGGATGCCAATCAGTTCGGCCTCGGTTGTTCATCGGCTCGTATCGCGTTGGACCTGCGGTAATCTTCTGCCGGCGGCTTAGTCACGAAGGTTACGGTGCCGTGATGCCTTTCGACTGCCGACATGATTTCTTCAAGGGAAACGCGAAAGTACTCACGCCGGAGGTTTACGCGATTAATCCTCCGAGCGGCGAACTCCTCGTGCAGGGTGCTCTCAAGTCTTGGAGCATCTTCTGTGTAAATTAGTGCGTGAACGTCAAACCGAAACGGGACCGACGCATCGCCTAACTCATACACCCGATCAAGTGGCTCGAGCCTCCTGGTCATTCCGATCTTGTAGATCCCCTCGCCGAAGGAACCAATGTTCGACAGAACATAGACATGCCCGGACTTCGTGAGCTGTGCGCGTGCGATACTCTTGGCCTTCCTGTCGATTGCGGTCGCAAGCTCTTGCTCTAGCTTTTCTACAAGGTCTCCAAGCTTTTCGACCTGAGCGCCTGTTGCCTTGTCTAATTGTGCGCGTGCCTTCTCCAACGCCTTGGCGTAACGTTGCTCTTCTTCTTCTGCATCATGGCGTGCCTTCTCGATTTCCTTTTCTGCCTTCTGTTCATCGCGCATCCGCGCTCGAACTTCTCTCTGTTCCTCTTTCTCTTCGTAAAGTTTCTCTCGGTGCTCATGTACTAGGTGTAGCTCCTCCAGCTTCTTCTGGAGGTATGTATCAGCAATCGCGATCTTCTTCGTCGCGCCTAGTTTGTTGATGGCCTCGAAAGCCTTGCTGATTCGTGTTCCGACCTTTTCGACATTGTCGTACTTGACCCTGCCGATCGCGGAATCGCAATCGCCATTGAAGGCGCGCAACATCAACTTGGAGTGCTCGGACATCATTTGTCGACCTTTTGCAAGGCTTCCGTCTACCACCCAGTCTCTCGGGCACACTGTTGCAGTTTTCTCGCGAATCAGGGCCTTCTGTTCCTCTCGAACGGCCTTGAGACGGCTTACATATTCCTCGGAGGTTTCGAAGCCATATCGTGGTTCATAGAATCCGAAGGACTGGATTTCAATCGCGTCCTCGACAGACTCTAGCTCTGCACGCAAACGAGCAAGTTCGTGGCGCAGGGCCTCAGCTTCACCGCCTTGCAGAGGAATAATCTGCGGGAGAACTCCTCCGCACTGAGCACAGAACCGAGCTGCCGACTCTTGTTGCGCGCCACAGCTTTCGCAGTGGATCATTCGTCTGCCTCCTGGATTTGACCAACACCTTCACTGAGGTGCCTAATGCAAGAGGCTGGGTCGATACGAGAGAGGTCAATAGCTTCGAAGGTAGCTCTGTCCACAACGACTGAACGAAGGCGTTTGCGCGAATCGTTTCCAGTTGCCTTGTTGACGCTTGTCACCCAGCCATTGAGAAGCATGCCCGCAACCGTGTTGATATAGCAGCCCTCGATGACTTCATGGACCGTTCTCAGGACGAGTTGGTCGAGAATCGACTCGTAAAGCGCTGCGATTTCTTTCTTCTTGAGTGAGATGGGTTCTACGCGATTGCCACCAGAGACGAACTTGTACCCCGCTACGGTGGGGATCGTATCGAGAGGAGGAAGCTCAAGTTCAACCACTACGTACCGAGATTCTTCATCGAACTCGACCTTGTTGCTCATCACCACCCAGTCCGGATACTGCGACCTTTCGAGAACGCGGGAGCAGTACTCGACAATTGCAGATACCTCTCCGGCTTCCAGAGCCCGTCGAAACTCGACAAGCGCCTTGTTTGAACGCTTCTTTTCGGCGAGAAACTGCGCCTTGTCAATCGCGTGACGATTCCGCGCTTCATCCTTTTCTTGTTCGTGCTGTCGTACGGCCTCCTGCCAGTCTTGCTGCGCCTTCGCTTCTGCTTGCTGGTGAAGGCGTACATTCTTTTCGCACGTAGCCTCCCACTTGCGAAATCGACCTCGAAGCAACCATGCAAGACCCGGCTCAGGTGGAAGGCGTAACCTCTGTGGCGGCGGCTGCTGTGGGGGCTTTGGAAACGAAAACCGTCTGAAGGCTCGCGTATCGCGCTCTGCTTTCCAGTCGATGCGATCGTCAATCGCAAGCGTTGCCGCAAGAAGACCCTCGGCGTCGGCTAAAGTCTCCTTCGCCTCCTTGTCAAGGCGTTGCGCCTCGGCTTGAGCCTGTTCTTTTGCGTCACGTTTACCGTCAGCTATTCGTTTTCGAATCTCTTGTTCAGCCCAAGTCTCAACGAGTTGCCGCGCTTTGGTTTCAATTTCATCCGTGGATTTTGCTTTGATGGTTCGTCGCTTATTTAGATACTCATTTTTGACTTCGGCCTCGTAAATTGGCGCAGAGCGCAGCTTTCCAGCCGGTGTGTACCAACTAGTCGTTGCCTCAATGACGAGTTTCCTCGATTGAACTAGCTTGCGAATCTCAGATTCATCCACAGTATTCTTGACTCATGTTCTATTCCTGTTCAGCGTTCCCGATTCCCGCCTGAGATCGGCCTGTAGCGTGTAGAGCCTGCCGTGCAAGCGTTCTCGGTTCCTCCGTTGCGCCTCCGTGCGCACCTTCGCATCTCTCCTTGTGGTAGCAGACATTTGTCTGCTACGGTCGCTCGCTTGGTTACGAGAATACTCTTACTCGCTCCGCAGCCGGAAGCAGCCCCTCGCCTCCCGGTTCGGGATGCTGGGAGGCATGGGCATGATGGTTGCAGTCTTGATAGTCCTAGCGATTCTAGTTGCCGGTACCGGAGGGTTCGTCATAGGCCGTCGGTTCGGTGTGCGCGAGGTGCTAGAGCTTGCGCGAGCGCTTCGATATCGGTTTCCTCAAGTAGCTCCACGAGCGCTTTGATCGAGACCCCGCCAGCGCGGGCGACGTTAGCGGCAAGGAGTACGAGCTTTTCTGGTGACATGCCGGCGTCGATGGCGAAGGCGTCCAGGCGGTCGAGGTTGATTAGGTCGCGGACTTCTTCCTCGCTGAGCCCTAGCCTTGTTAATCGCTGAACATCTTCATCGGTCGAAGGCAGAATTCGACCCTTGATCCAGCCGTTGAATTTGGACCGGCCATTTAGGCCAAGCCAACGTGCTACTGCGGATTGCGAGTCGAGACCCACGCTTTTGGGGATAAGCGCTTGTAGGGCCTCCTGCAAACGTTTGCCTAGATGCCTGTTTGGGTAGGCTACTCCGCGCGCCATCGCCATCGCGTGGTCCATAGTACTTATAGACACATGGACACATGAAGATAAGTATGTTTTTCTGGTTGCAATGTCCTAAAGCATGGTGTACGTTAGGACGCATGGGAGACTTCAACTACAACAAGATCCGTGAGCAGCGAGAGAAACTTGGGCTGTCGCAGTTCAAACTCGCGGCCCGTGTCGGGCGCCATCTCAACACGATCCGATCTTGGGAAACCGGAACATCGCAACCTGACGCAGACGATCTCGCGGCCCTTGCTGCGGTTCTGCAAGTATCTATCGAGTCTTTTTTTGGCCCTCTTCGTACACGAGTACCTGATACATCATTACGACACTCGCCATGACGCCCATGACGTTACCGAGTTCCACCACCCCCACGCCACTGCGGAATCAGGCAGACGGCGCAGCCATGAGCGCCCGGACTCGGTTCGTTGAGACCCGCCACCACGAAGGCCCCCTGTGCCCGGCATGTTTCAGGGAGCTCCCGGAGACACCGAGCGAAGCTGTGAGCCAGCTGCTCGAATACTATGCGCGGCTCGATGAGCAGGACCAACTCGCATTCGTAGCGACTCTGATTGGCGACGCCGTGACGCAGCGAATGGTTGCGCGCCTTCAGCCGGTCAGCGAGCCCCAGGGGGCGGCGTGAGCGTCGGCGAGATCGCTGAAATCGTTACGTCGCTCGGGCTGCTGTTCACCGCCATCGTGAACGTGCTGGCTACGCGTCGCCTCCGCTGGCTATCGGGAGACCTGATACAGGCCATCCACACCCTCCGAGTCACGCGGCGCGACGCAGCATCGAACGGGTACTCGACGGCGAACTCTGGGCTGGGCCCTGAGGCGAACCGTGAATAGCACGGTAAAGGGCCCATGAACATCGCGGTGAAGCAGACACTGCCCCTTGCTAAGTGGCGGTTCGAAGACAACGCGGCGCTGCCAAGAGCCGTCGCTGAGCCACCGCCCATCCCCGAAACCGTCCTGGATGAACTGTGCCGCTACCGTCAGGACATGGCCTGCGCGCAGTGGGACGACGATCAGCGCCCCGACGACGATGGTGAGCTCGTCGCCGCCTTCGGCTCCCAGGCCGTGTTTGGAGTGGGGCGGTAGCGATGCGCCGCGAACGCCGTCTCGATTCGCTGGCCCGCTGGTGCCGGGAGTACTGCGAGCGCCATGGCCTGGACTATGCCGCCACGCGTCGTGCTTTTGACCTGACCCCCGAAAACGGATCCGGATGTAATCTCACGATCTGGGTCAAGAACGGGAGGTCAGAATGCCGAGTAAGAGGCACAGCGCCGAGCAGATCGTACGCAAGCTCCGGGAGGCTGAGGTGGAGCTGGCTCGAGGGGCGACGGTCAAGGATGCCTGCCGCAAGCTAGCAATCACCGAGCACACCTACTACCGGTGGCGGCGAGAGTACGGCGGACTGAAGCTCAACCAGGCCAGAAAGCTCAAGCAACTGGAGAAGGAGAATGCCCGGCTCAAGAGGCTGGTGGCGGAAAAGGAACTCGACCTGTCGATCCTGAAGGAAGTGGCGGAGGGAAACTTCTGAGCCCAGCTCGGCGGCGAGAGGCGGTGGCACATGTACGGGGGCGGCTGGGCGTCTCGGAGAGGCGGGCGTGTCGGGTACTGAAACAACCACGCACGACACACCGGTACGTGCCAAGAGAGCCGCAACAGGAGCAGATTTTGACGGAGCGGATCGTGGATTTAGCCCGACAGTACGGGCGCTACGGATATCGGAGGGTGACAGCGTTGCTGCGCATGGAGGGCTGGTCCGTGAACCACAAACGAGTGCAGCGTATCTGGCGGCGCGAAGGGCTGAAAGTACCGAGAAAACAGCCCAAACGAGCACGGCTGTGGCTGAGCGATGGCTCCTGCATCCGGCTGCGCCCACAGCACCGGGATCATGTCTGGGCGTATGACTTCCTGCACCACCGGACGCACGACGGTCGGGCTATGAGGCTGCTGACGATCGTCGATGAGTACACACGAGAAAGCCTGGCGATCCATGTAGCACGGAAGCTCAACTCTGAGGACGTGCTGGAGCAGCTCGGGAGGTTGTTCGTACACCGGGGCATACCTGAGCACATCCGGTCGGATAACGGACCAGAGTTCACCGCCGAGGCGGTTCGCGACTGGCTGGGCCGGTTGGGCGTGGGGACGCTGTTCATCGAGCCGGGCTCGCCGTGGGAGAACGGTTACGTGGAGAGCTTCAACGGCAAGCTACGCGACGAGCTGCTGGATGGAGAGATCTTCTACACGCTCAAGGAGGCAAAGGTTCTGATCGAGAGATGGCGTCAGCACTACAACCGCATGCGACCGCACAGCTCGCTGAGCTATCGGCCGCCCGCACCCGAAGCGACGTTGTTGAAGCCGGCTGCGCTCCGCTTCGCCGGCCTCAACAACCTCTTGTCAGCACCGAGTTACTGAGATAAGACATGGTACTAACCGCGGGGTCAGGTCACCTGACGAAGCATAGAAGTCGGCGAACTGCGGGATCACCATCACCAGAAGAATGAGCACCACGGCCAGCGAAACGGCGGCCAGAACAATCGGGTACATCATCGCGGCCTGAACCCGCCCGCGGAGCTTCAGCGACTTGTCAAGGTGTGCCTGGTAGCGGCGGATCGCCGTGACCAGATCGCCGCTCGCCTCTCCGACTTCCAGCGATGTGACAAATAGCTCCGGCAATCTCACGCGCTCGATCTCTGGACGAAACGATCCGGAGATGCCCTCGCCACCGGCGAGCAGGCCGCGAACGCGATCGAGCATGCTTCCGACCACCGAGCCAGCGCGCCGCGTACGAAGGATATCGACACAGCGGAGTAGCGGTAACCCAGCATTTACCAGCGCCGCGAGCTCCTGGTTCAGCAACAGTAGCTCGGCGGGCGCTACGTGCGTCCGACGGCGTCTGAAGAGGCCGCGGCCAGAGTCTGCGGCGCCTCCACCCAACTGAATGGACGCCAGCTTGCGCACCGTCGGCAGGGCGCTGGACGCGCTGCCCTCGACAACGTCGAAGACCTCGAGGCCATCTGCTGCCAGTTGCTCGCGCGCCGCAGGCGCCGACACCGCCGAGACGTAGCGCTCGGCGATGGCGCCATCGGGGGCGCCGACACGGCAGCGAAACTCAGGCATGGGGAGCGTCCTCGCTATTCGCGCTGGCCGGTATCAGGCGCGGTTGCCGGCGGTTGCGACCGCACGCCGATGGCCAGGAACAACGAGCCGGCATCGACGTCGTCCCCCGGGCGAATACCGATCAGGTGCGGAACACCGGGGGTCAGCGTCAACTCGGACGCAACCCTGAAGCGCTCCGCGCCCTCGAGCCAAACGTCGCGAAGCTGCAGCGCACCGGCATCGGCGTCGACGCCGACGATCTCGTATCTCAGGGTACGGTTGGCGGACAGCCGGATGTTCTGGCCGGCATCGTCTAGCACTCCAGTCCATTCGCCCACCAGACCGAAGTCATCGAACTGCACCAATGTCCCGAGATCGGCCCGCAGATCGGCCAACCGACTGGCGCCGCCGGCGCCGTCGACGACCTCGCTGCGCACGTCGACCGGAGGGACCCCGTCGAACCCGCGCACCAGACGCACGTCGAGCTCCCAGGCGGCACCGAACAGTGCAACGGCGGGCGGTGACGGCCTGGCCACCGTGGGCGCAGTCTCGACGACATCGCTCGGTGACCACAGCACCGCCGCCAGCACGATGACCACCGTGACTGCACCGGCGAAGCGCAATACCGGGCGTCGGTTCGACGCTGCCAGCAGGTGCGCCAGGCGGCTACCCATCGCTGCCGGCTGAGGCTCCAATCGCGCCTCGATACGCCGCCACTGGGCTTCGGAATCGCGCTCCGTGGTGCGACCGTGCCGTAGGTTACGAAAGATCTTCTCGGGTCGATGCTTGTCGGTCATGAAACTCCTCCTGGCATGTATACGAACCGCCTTCCCGAAGCGTCCAAGGCGATCGCCGGCGGTGTGGTCTATCCTGACTAGAATGGAAACCGGAATGCCTGACCGAGGACCATTACCGGTGCTGTACCTACGGGGTTTGTCGACGGGCGAGTTCCGAGAGGCGCTGCCGATCCTACTGGGACAGGAAGCGCGCGGCCTGTGGCCATCGGCGATCTGCCGGCTGACGAACGCTTGGAGCGCCGAGTACGAGGCGTTCCAGAAACTGGATGTGTCCACCAAGCAGTACGTGTATGTATGGGCCGACGGTGTGCACTTCAACATTCGACTCGAGGATGATCGGCTGTGCACGCTGGTACTGCTGGGCGTGCTGCAGGACGGCTCCAAGGAGCTCATCGCGGTCGAGGACGGGTATCGAGAGAGCACCGAGAGCTGGGCGTTCGTGCTCAGAGAGCTGAAGTGTCGAGGGATGTCGGCGCCGCTGGTGGCGGTGGGTGACAGCGCGCGGGGTTTCTGGCCGGCGGTGCGGGAAGTATGGCCCGAGACCCGAGAGCAACGATGCTCGGTGCATCGACTTGCCAACGTGCTCGACAAGCTACCCAAGCGCCTCCAGGCCAAGGCCAAGCGCGCGCTCCAGGAGATCATCGGCGCGCCGATGCGTGACGATGCCCAAGAGGGCATGGCGCGGTTCGAAGCCGACTACGGAGCCAAGTACCCCAAGGCGGTCGCCTCGTTACAGCGCGACGCCGACAAGCTGCTGACGTTCTACGACTTTCCCGCCGAACACTGGGTTCACCTGCGCACGGTCAACCCGATCGAGTCAGCCTTCGCCACCGTGCGCCTGAGACAACGTGTCACCAAGGCGCTGGCTCACGCACCAAGGCCCTGACGATGGCCTTCAAGCTCCTGACATGGCGCAACGGAGATGGCGCCGCATCAACTCTCCCCACCTCGCTGCCCTTGTGCTCGAGGGCGCCACCTTCGTAGACGGAGTTCACCTGATCGCTAGCGAACACGCCGCTTGATCAAATCCCTCCATCCACAACATTTGCAAATAACTCCTGCGTGTAAACTTCTGTCTGAATTCGAGACCGGCTCCGAGACCCGCGCCGGCATCGGCTCGTGGATGGACTTCTACAACGAGCGCAGACCCCGTTCGGCGCTCGACGATCGCACGCCCGAGGACGGGGCTGGCAGCCTAAACCATGAACCCCGATTCCACCTTAATTTCCTCGCAAAACTATCCGAAAGATGGGCCCCACCTCTCCAGGACGATGGCATGCTTGGCTCGATATTGCTGGCTCGCCTCGCTGTGAACCGCTGAAGGAAAGCACGAGAGAACAGATCGCGTGCGCTGGCTGATCGACTTCTCGGTGCGTCGACCCATTGCAGTGGGCATGCTGTACTGTGCGCTCTCGCCCTTCTCGCGTGGCCCGCCTGTCCGAGCTGCCCGTCGACGTTGCTCCTGAGGGCGAGTTCCCCGAGATCATCATCTCGACGAGCTGGCCGGGGGCCTCTCCGGTGTCGATTCAGAGCCTGATCACAAGTCCGATCGAGTCCGTCTCGGTCACGGTGCCCGGCGTTCACAAGGTGACGTCGACTTCGCAGCCTGGCACGTCGAACGTCACCGTGCAGTTCGTCGAGAGCGCCAACCTCGACCTGGCGCGCTTCGAGCTGGCGGATCGACTCTCGCTGCTGCACGACGAGCTGCCGCCAGGCATCCCGCTGCCGACGCTGCGGGCCAACCTTCCCCGTCAGTTCCGCGAGCTCGTCCAGAAGATGCGCGAGCTTAACCAGCGCGGTTCCCTGAAGGACTTTCACGACCGCGTCTACAAGATCCGGCTTCCTGCCGATGGTGCTGGTGCTTGAAGCGCTGTTCCACCAGCTTGAGCAGGAGTTCGGTGGCGCCGTCGCCGATTGAGGAGAAGACGATGAAACAGCTCGACAAAAGGGGCTGGGTTGCAGCCGCTCTGGTCCTCGGTGCAATCGCCATCGGCGGCAGCAGTCGACTGAGGGGCAAGACGCTCAACGGGGAGTTCGAGGCGCTGATCGAACGCTACCTCGCCGAGGTGCGCGGCGTCGGCGCCACCGTCGAGTCCCACGACATGAGGGTCGCTGCGTTCGAGCGCGACATCGAGGTGCAGCGTCGCATCCTGGCCGACCTGCGTTCCATCGACCGCGCCACCCTGAGCTTCGATCAGGATATCGACTACCGATTCCTGCAGAGCATCTTGAGGGGCAACATCATCTGGGTCGAGATCGTGGAGCGCTAGCGCCAGGACCCTCGCGGCTACTTCGGCATCGGCCGCGGCTGGAGCGTGCGCGGTTCACGTCGGAGGGGGACGGTCCTGGCCTGGACGGCTACTCACACACTGGCGGTGCCGTGTAGTCTAGATCTAGTAGTCGGAAATAGTTCTGCCCCAACGCGATATTCCGAAAGGCGGTATCGTGCAGGTCGCGAAGGATCTGACTCGTGACGTGTAGCTCCGTTCGATAGATGTCGATGTCCTTGTCCCTCGACGCCAAGAAGTCCGTGCCGGGCAGGATCCGTTCCGAGTAGTCATTCAAGAACGGTACATAGAGCGCCCGTTTGTCCGGCTGTGAGAAATAGGCGTCGTCGATCACCCGCCAAGAGATATCCACCATCAGCTTCGGGTAGCGATCCAGCAGCGACGTTATCGTCTGGATGTGCTGGGCGGCGGTCATGTCGACCAGTTCACGGGACAGCCCCATATGCACCCAAACGATTGCGTTATCAGGATACAAGCGCAGCACTTCCTGCAGGAGAGGCAGGTATCGAGTTGGATCCTCGTCCGTGCCCAGATCCGCGTGTACCGCAAGCGGGATGTTTCGTTCCCCCAGCGCTTCCATGAAGGGCGCCCACCCCGTGAGGGCGGCCATGGAGACCGGCGTATGCCCGTTAGGGAACAACGCTTGTTTTACCAGGTTTACCTCGCCCATCCAGGTGAACGCGCCGGGGTATTCTTTCTCCAAGAGGTGCATCCCTCGGAGGATCGCCTCCGGGCGCGACAAGTCCGGGAACGTCATCGAGAGCGTCAAATGGACGCCAGGGTGCGTATTCATGATGTAGTTGGCAGCATTGACGAAGTCGTTCTTCAGCGTTGGCGTCACTGGCGTGCCTGGGCACTCCAGGTAATAGGTGCAGGACGACGCCGGGGGCAGCATCTGACCAATGCCAGAGATGTTGGCGAACAGGACGCCGGTCTCTTGGAGGTACGAGACCATCTCCTCGAACGGGATCGCGGAGCCTCCAAATGGACGGAAGTGCAAGTGGGTATCAACGACTGCGGTCTGGGATTGGCTGGAGCGGTCGTAACAGGACGGGTCTTCGATCTGGAACATCTCCAACGTCGGCTTCGAGACGCATCCAGCGGTGCCTGAGACGCCGATCAGAAGCACTAGGACGCATGTGGGTAGTTTCATCCCTGGACCCAGACCGCGTATTCGGTCGACGCTGAGCACCTCGCGACGTGCCCTTCTTGGATGACGTGCGGCCCGTGTCGTTGCCAGCTGGCTCGACGCAGGCGTGGCGAGATGATTACCACAGCGGCGCAAATTCATAAGAGAGCAGCGGTGATGGCGTAACATTGATTATCCCCCAGATGAATTTCCAGCGATTCCACTTCCCCCCAGCCGTGGCAGCCAACCGTGAGTCTGCCACTGGGCCCCACTCTCTGACGCTATTGCTCCCAGGTGTGTCGGATACGAGCGTAGTAGTACGCGCCGTTGAAGCCCCACGGCGTGTACTCGCTGTACCGCTCGCCGACGCTTCGCGCATTTGGACTCTCGTCGGGAACGTGTTGAACACGTTCTGGCTACCGAACGCGAGCGTGGTGTCGTCCGACAGCGGAATGCCCAGTTCGACGTCGACGACCGGTTTGCCGCTGAAGAGGGTCTGCGCACTGTCCCAATCGAACCAGGCGCCGTAGTAGCTGATCCGCCCGAGGAGGTCCAGCGCACCAGCGCGCTGAGTGACCCTGACGTTCCAGCGGTTCTTGGGCAGCGCCTCCTGCAGCTCGCGAATCCGTCTCGCGACGTTGAGCAGCTTCGGATCGAAATGGGTCACCTCGGTCGTCGTGTGGTTGAAGACGGCGCTGAAGACGGTGTCGCCGCCGAAGGCGGGCGGGACGTAGGTCGAGACGATGTCGAGGCCCTGTGTTGTGGTGGCGACCGCGTTGGTGAAGAACCGGAAGCTGGCGAGGCCCCGTGCGTTCTGGACCCCCTCGGCCAGGAGCTGGTCGACCTCGCCCGGTGTGAGCGTGAAGTCCTGCGTCACGGCGATCCGGTCGGCCAGGTCGATGCGGAAGTAGTCAACCGTCAGGATGAACGGCCCGTGATCGATGACGGCCCCGACCGCGTAGTTGTGCGATAGTCTCGAGGGGGCCTGATCATCAGGACGCCTTAAACGACTTACTCGATGAGTTCTTCAAACGTGGCCTTCTGGTCTGTCCTGATGGATCGTCTCGATCCGCTCCTGCAACCGAGCATCCTCACGCGCTCGCTGGCTCGGGCGCCGCTGGCGCCACGCGTAGTACCCGCTGGTGGAGATCTCCAGCACGCGGCACATCGTGGCTACCGGATAGTTGGCCTGGTGGGCGCTCACGAACTGGAACCCTTCTTGGGCACCGACGTTGCCAGGATTTCTCGCTCGACTTTGAGCTGCCAAACCTCACGCCGAAGACGCCGCAGCTCTTCCCGCTCCTTCGTGCTCAGTCCCTCTGCGGTGTGCCCCTCGTCTCGGTCCGCTTGCTTGACCCACTGGTGGATCGTCCAGTACGACGGCTCGAACTCCTCCGCCAGTTCGTACGCGCTTCGGCCGGCTCTGGCCAGCTCGATGATCTGCCGCCGGTACTCCGGCGGATACGGTCTTGTTCTCGACATGGTGGATCTCCTCCACCCCAAGCTCGACACTGTCCACCAACCTCACGCAACTCCACGGTGGCTCCGGCGCGGCTTGACTGCTCTCATGCGATCCTCTGCAGCAATTGGGGCACATGCGGAGTTTGGACGATATGATGAGATGCTATCAGCCACTCGTAGTTGGGTTAACTTTTACCGTCCTTGGGCTATTTGGGCCTGCTGCCGCTCACGCCCATCAAGACGCGGTGATTTCCGGCACGGTTACCAGTGCGGAGTTCAGCCTTCCCGGCGTCACCGTCCAGGTACGCAGCTCAATGCCTGGCGGTCAGATCCGGCGGACCACGTACACCGACAATAGCGGCAAGTTCACGATCGCGCTGCCACCTGGTGTGTATGACGTGACGTTGAGCCTGCCCGGCTTCGCCACGGTCATGCGCGAGCGGTTGGATATCATCGCCAGGGCGACGGTAACTCTCGATATTGAGATGTCCGTGCGACTCCAAGAGGAAGTAGTCGTTGTCGGCAGTCGTGCGCAGCCGCGGTCGGCGACCGAGTCTACAGTGCCGGTCGACGTCATCAGTGCCGATGAACTCGCCAGCCAAGGCGATGTCGATATCACCAGCCAGCTGCGCACGGTCGTTCCCTCCTTTAACGTCAACAGGCAGCCGATCAGCGATGCGGCCACCATTGTACGGCCGGCCAACCGGATCCGGCCCGAGTCCTGTGGAAATAAAGATGGCGTAACCTCCGAGTAGGAAAAACACAAAGCCGCCACGAGCGGCAGGAGGCTACGCCGTGAAGCAGGTTAGCACGGAGGGAACCGGGCTCGTCGAGTTCCGGCAGGACGTACAGGCGCTGTTGCGCACCAGGATCCGCGAGGCGATCCAGATGACGCTTGACGAGGAGCTCACCGAGGCGCTGGGTTGCGACCGATACGAGCGCAACGGGCAGCGGCGAGGCTACCGCAACGGCAGCCAAAGGCGTCGGGTGACGACAGCCCAAGGGCTCCAGGAGCTGGACATACCGCGGGGGCGCATCGTGGGGCAAGACGGCAGCACCCGAGAGTTCCGCAGCGCGATCCTGCCACGGTACGCACGGCGAGCCCGGCAGGTGGACGAGGCGATCCTGGGAGCATACCTGGCGGGAGCCAACACCCGGCGGATCCGCAAGGCGCTCTCTCCGCTGCTGGGCAAGGCGCACCTGACCAAGAGCACGATCTCCAGGGTGGTGGGGCGCCTGAAGGCGTACTTCGAGCGCTGGAGACAGCGAGATGTGTCAGGCGAGCGGTACTGGATCCTGTATTTGGACGGGTTCCATCTGAAGGTCAGGCTGGCGAGGCGGGTCGTGTCGGCGCCGGTACTGGCGGTGCTCGGGGTCCAGCCCGACGGCCAGAAGGTGTTGGTAGCGTTGCAGTTGGCGGTCTCGGAGGCAGCGGTGCACTGGCAAGGACTGATCGAGTCGCTGGTGAGACGAGGGCTGCAGGCGCCGGAGGTGCTGATCGCCGACGGCCACAAGGGCCTGGCCAAGGCGATCGAGGTATGGCCCGATGTGTCGGTGCAGCGGTGCACACAACACAAGTGGAGCAACTTACGCGACCACTGCCCGGTTCATGCACGTGCGGAGATGAAGCGGGTGACCTGACCCCCGAAAACGGATCCGGATGTAATCTCACGATCTGGGTCAAGAACGGGAGGTCAGAATGCCGAGTAAGAGGCACAGCGCCGAGCAGATCGTACGCAAGCTCCGGGAGGCTGAGGTGGAGCTGGCTCGAGGGGCGACGGTCAAGGACGCCTGCCGCAAGCTAGCAATCACCGAGCACACCTACTACCGGTGGCGGCGAGAGTACGGCGGACTGAAGCTCAACCAGGCCAGAAAGCTCAAGCAACTGGAGAAGGAGAATGCCCGGCTCAAGAGGCTGGTGGCGGAAAAGGAACTCGACCTGTCGATCCTGAAGGAAGTGGCGGAGGGAAACTTCTGAGCCCAGCTCGGCGGCGAGAGGCGGTGGCACATGTACGGGGGCGGCTGGGCGTCTCGGAGAGGCGGGCGTGTCGGGTACTGAAACAACCACGCACGACACACCGGTACGTGCCAAGAGAGCCGCAACAGGAGCAGATTTTGACGGAGCGGATCGTGGATTTAGCCCGACAGTACGGGCGCTACGGATATCGGAGGGTGACAGCGTTGCTGCGCATGGAGGGCTGGTCCGTGAACCACAAACGAGTGCAGCGTATCTGGCGGCGCGAAGGGCTGAAAGTACCGAGAAAACAGCCCAAACGAGCACGGCTGTGGCTGAGCGATGGCTCCTGCATCCGGCTGCGCCCACAGCACCGGGATCATGTCTGGGCGTATGACTTCCTGCACCACCGGACGCACGACGGTCGGGCTATGAGGCTGCTGACGATCGTCGATGAGTACACACGAGAAAGCCTGGCGATCCATGTAGCACGGAAGCTCAACTCTGAGGACGTGCTGGAGCAGCTCGGGAGGTTGTTCGTACACCGGGGCATACCTGAGCACATCCGGTCGGATAACGGACCAGAGTTCACCGCCGAGGCGGTTCGCGACTGGCTGGGCCGGTTGGGCGTGGGGACGCTGTTCATCGAGCCGGGCTCGCCGTGGGAGAACGGTTACGTGGAGAGCTTCAACGGCAAGCTACGCGACGAGCTGCTGGATGGAGAGATCTTCTACACGCTCATGACCTGACCCCCGAAAACGGATCCGGATGTAATCTCACGATCTGGGTCAAGAACGGGAGGTCAGAATGCCGAGTAAGAGGCACAGCGCCGAGCAGATCGTACGCAAGCTCCGGGAGGCTGAGGTGGAGCTGGCTCGAGGGGCGACGGTCAAGGATGCCTGCCGCAAGCTAGCAATCACCGAGCACACCTACTACCGGTGGCGGCGAGAGTACGGCGGACTGAAGCTCAACCAGGCCAGAAAGCTCAAGCAACTGGAGAAGGAGAATGCCCGGCTCAAGAGGCTGGTGGCGGAAAAGGAACTCGACCTGTCGATCCTGAAGGAAGTGGCGGAGGGAAACTTCTGAGCCCAGCTCGGCGGCGAGAGGCGGTGGCACATGTACGGGGGCGGCTGGGCGTCTCGGAGAGGCGGGCGTGTCGGGTACTGAAACAACCACGCACGACACACCGGTACGTGCCAAGAGAGCCGCAACAGGAGCAGATTTTGACGGAGCGGATCGTGGATTTAGCCCGACAGTACGGGCGCTACGGATATCGGAGGGTGACAGCGTTGCTGCGCATGGAGGGCTGGTCCGTGAACCACAAACGAGTGCAGCGTATCTGGCGGCGCGAAGGGCTGAAAGTACCGAGAAAACAGCCCAAACGAGCACGGCTGTGGCTGAGCGATGGCTCCTGCATCCGGCTGCGCCCACAGCACCGGGATCATGTCTGGGCGTATGACTTCCTGCACCACCGGACGCACGACGGTCGGGCTATGAGGCTGCTGACGATCGTCGATGAGTACACACGAGAAAGCCTGGCGATCCATGTAGCACGGAAGCTCAACTCTGAGGACGTGCTGGAGCAGCTCGGGAGGTTGTTCGTACACCGGGGCATACCTGAGCACATCCGGTCGGATAACGGACCAGAGTTCACCGCCGAGGCGGTTCGCGACTGGCTGGGCCGGTTGGGCGTGGGGACGCTGTTCATCGAGCCGGGCTCGCCGTGGGAGAACGGTTACGTGGAGAGCTTCAACGGCAAGCTACGCGACGAGCTGCTGGATGGAGAGATCTTCTACACGCTCAAGGAGGCAAAGGTTCTGATCGAGAGATGGCGTCAGCACTACAACCGCATGCGACCGCACAGCTCGCTGAGCTATCGGCCGCCCGCACCCGAAGCGACGTTGTTGAAGCCGGCTGCGCTCCGCTTCGCCGGCCTCAACAACCTCTTGTCAGCACCGAGTTACTGAGATAAGACATGGTACTAACCGCGGGGTCAGGTCAGGCCACGCCCGAGGCGAACTACAACACCGGCCCGCACCTACGACTTCGAATCCAAGCGGTCACCTGTCCAACGCAACAGGGTAGCTCCAGTACCTTCTCACTAGCGTTCACACTTGCACCGCAGCGTTAGCTCGATGTCAAACCAGCCTGTGCAAGTCCACTCGGTTTCACCATCGTCACACCCACCCTTTTCCGTGGAATCGACACATGCCCAATTCCCAAGCTGGGCGATCTTTCCGCCACTCCATTTCTCCTTGCAAGTAGCGGGCGCGGCGCATCCTGGTCGCTTGTCGCAATCCAGGCCTGCAGCCTTGCGCACCATTTTTTGTATCTCCTCATTGCGCCGTCGGTTGGCTTCCCTCTCAGCCGCAGCAGCCGCAGCGGCACAGACCTTGAACTCGACCTTCCGGTTCTTCCAGGTAGCGCTGAACTTGGCCGGACAATCACCTGGTTTCGCCTTCATGACGTAGTCGAAGACCGGTTCGTCGGTCTCCGCGACTTGGCACTCGAGCATTGAAACCCGGTCGGCAAGGTCCGTCAGTTCGGTGCGCAGCTCGTCTTTCATGTACTCCCTCCTCGTTGTCCGCCTTCCGCACAGGATCTTCTTGAATACCTACCGCCCGTCAGCGTTCTAGCGGGTCCGGAACATCGTGAACGACTACATGGGCAGCGTCCAGGCGGAGCTGTGGGAGTGGATTGACAGCACCGTCGCGCACCTCTGGTCAGTACAGCAACTCATGGTCATTGCCAACTTTCGATCTGAGCCCGTGGAGCTGTCGGAGCTCTCTGACATCGATCGCATCGCCGGCAGGTAGCCGGCACTGTCCATCGGATCGAAATCAGGGAACCACCTCGACGTCGCGAAGGGCCTCTAGCTCCTGTGACAGTTCGACCCTCACCCGTCCCTCTTGAAGGAATCTCTTGTGCGCGCCGATGTACGTGTCCGAGAACGAAACGTCGGTAACTCTGAGGGCAGGATCCACGTCGTAGAAAACGCTCGGGCTGGCAGGGACGAGAATCGATTCGCGAACTGCCACCGTGATCCCATCCGGACCGATGATGACGTTGTAGGCAACGTTGAACCGGTCCGCCAACAGGCTCACGGAGCTGCGCCGGAAGAACAGACGTGCGGACCCGCGACCGGGCGGAAGATCCCGGAACTGGTAGTCGACATTGCTCTCCACTCCGGCGCCGCCCATGGTCTCGGGGTCGAGGACAACCAGGGTGGCCAGATCGCGTGCGTTGTTGACCCCGGCCGCATAGATCTCGGTATGGCCGTCCTGATCCAGGTCCACCACCTGCAGCTTGTCGTTGTCGACGCCGATGTGACCGGCGTGCCAGTAGTCCGCCACGAGCTCCCCGGCGGCGGTTAGCACGGCGATGCTCGACGGGTAGAACAGGCGATGATGGCTGGCGACCACCAGCATGCGCGAGCCGTCGGCGAATCGGCCGAGCTTTACCGGCTTGATCCAGTACACCTCGTCGAACGTCTGCTGGGCGGTGGAGATCACGCGACCGGGTCGATAGCGCCACAGTTCGGTCCCATCGCTCGAGAAGCAGACCAGGGTGTCAGAGCGGCCCGGAGACCGGGACACGTGCACGAAGAGCACCTCGGTGCTGCCGTTGTCGTCGAGATCGACGAACTGCGGTGCGAAGCGGCCGGCGGAGAACACGTCGTCGGTGAGGCCGCCCTCGAGCTCGGTTCGCCATAGCTCCACGCCGCGAACGTCGGCGACGATCAGCGAGTCCCCCGCGACGTTCCAGCTCGCCGGCGGCCCGGCAGTCGACGTCATTCGCCAAGCAATGATCGCTCCCAGTGCCAGCGTGATACCGGCGACCAGAACCAACGTCCGCCGGCGCGTCCAGGAGCTCGCCGCCGCGATTCGAGCCGCTTCCTCGCGAGCCATCCATTGCTCGAGCCGTTCGCGCCGAAGAAACACGCCTCCGTGCTTGCCCGGCCGGCGCTCGACCGGCAGGCCGCGCTCCTTTTCCCACTCTTGGACGGTTCGAACGGAGCGCCCGATCCGGTTGGCAATTTCCTTCCACGAGACGAATTCTGGCGGATCTTCTCGGCGCATGGTCGGCAACCTATAGCCCACCGGGATGGCGGTGTCCACGATCCGCCCCGACTCTCGACGGACGCGAAAGTGCGCAGGATGGCGCAATTTCGGAGGTTCGCCCCGGCGCCGACTGTCGCCTTGCGGGCGCATCCCTCAGGTTTGGCCCTCGGTCGCCCTTTGCTGACCATCACCCAACCGGGAGAGAGAGGACCATGCATAGAAGGCTCATCGGGACCACCCTGGCTGCCCTATCGATACTGGCGCTTGCCATTCCAAGCAGTGGGACGCCTGACCCGCCGTGGTACTTCGACTTCGACTTCGCTGCCTTAGACGTACTGGCCTACTGGCCGCTCGATGGCGACGCGATCGACTACGGTCCGCAGACGCATATCGGCTCGTGGTCGGGCGGCAGCGACGTGGTGGGCTACTTCGGATTGGGCCGTGATTTCGGACCGGGGGACTACTTCCAGGTCAACGGCTCTGCGGCACTGAGCACCTTCGACCGCCTCACGATGTCAGCCTGGTACCTACCCACGGCGATGGTGAACAACGAGGCCCTCGTCGGCGCCGGAGACAATACGTCCGGGCCTTTCTACGGCATATGGGCGATCAGGCTCAGCGAATCGGATGGCCAGCCGTACCACGGGGGCGCGGTGTCATCGACACACATAGGCATAACCTGCTTGTTCGTACCCACGCAGGCAGCCTTCACCAACACCTGGTTCGCCCCGATCGAATATAGCCAGTGGCACCATCTGGCGTGCACTTACGATCCCGCCACCGGCGGCAAGCTCTATGTAGATGGCGTCCTCGCCGTGGCTGATCCCTTCTACGCCGGGACGATCTCCGTCCCGCTGGCTCGTCCGTTCTTCTTCAACTTCCACGAGTGGGCCGGAGGCGGGGCGAGCAGCTCGAGGCTTTCCGGGGTGCTCGACGAGGTGACGATATTCAATCGAGCTCTAAGCGCGACCGAAGTCGAGCTGCTGTCTGTGGACGACGACGGCGATGGGCGCGCCGCGTTCTGGACCCCGCCGAACGCTCCTCCGGTGGCCGACGCGCAGCGCACAGTCGCCAGCGTCGAATGCACCGGGCCGTCAGGAACGCAGATAACACTCGACGGCACCGGCTCCACGGATCCGGATGGCGACGAGCTGACCTATGCCTGGAGCGGTCCGTTCGGCCAGGCCGCCGGAGCCGAGGTGGACGTCGTGCTGCCGGAGGGCACCCACACCATCACGCTCACGGTGATGGATGAGGGTCTCTTGATGTCGAGCGACAGCGTCGAGGTGACGGTTCAGGACACGACGGCTCCCGACATCGACTCCGCCACTCCGAGCCCCGACAGTCTGTGGCCTCCGAACAAGAAGATGGTCCCGGTGATCGTCTCCGTGGATGTCTCGGATGCCTGTAGCAGCGCCTCCTGCCAGATCGTCTCCGTGTCGAGCAACGAGCCGATCAACGGCAACGGGAGTGGGAACACCGCCCCCGACTGGGAGATCACCAGCGACCTGACGGTGGATCTCCGAGCCGAGCGACTGGGAAAGGGTGGCGGTCGTATCTACACGATCACGCTGGATTGCACGGACGACGCCGGCAACGTAGCCACGACACAGGTCGAAGTATCGGTTCCCCATTCGAACAAGTAGCCGTCGAGACGGCTAGATGGACTGCCATGGATCGAAGCCAGCGGGCGCCATGACGCCAAGCCGAATCAGGCCGCGACGTAACGGCTCACTTCCTCACGCGAGGCCCCGAGCGAAAACAGCGTCCGAGTCAGCATGTCGAGCGATGCGCTTCCGCGCTCGAGGTTCGCCACCCGCGGCTGCGTGGATCCGATCAGCGCGGCGAGCTGGCTCTGCGTCATCTTCCGACGTCCGCGCCGCTCCTTCACCGCCCGACCGAGCGCGAGCTTCATTTCAACGAGCTCAGCCTCGGCATCGGTCAGACCGAGGAACTCCTGGACGGAGCCGACAGACAGTCCGGCAGCTTCTAGGCGAGCCTTTCTTTCTTCGTCCAACCCTACGCCTCCATCTAGATCGAGTCGTAGACTCGGATTCAGCGCTCGCCAATCGACGGCATCGGCCGCGACGCCGGCATTCCGACGCGCTCGCCTTCCTGCAAACGGCGTAGCAGCAGGCCGGCCTCGATGCGGGCCGGCTCCGAAAACGGCGGCGTCTTGATCTCGCCTGCAAACCAAACAACATCCTTCGACATGACTAACTATATCAGATCGGGTATATTTCGTCGAGATGTTCGGCGGCGAACTGACGAGCGACTGCAACGCCACGGCGCCCGTTGAGAATCTCGTAGAAGACCGGCAGGACGATCAGGGTGAGCAGGGTGCCGGTGAACTCTCCACCGATGATGGCGATCGCCAGCGGTCGCTGAAGCTCAGCGCCGGCTCCGAACCCGAGCGCAAGCGGAATGAGCGCGCAGATTGTGGTGACGGTGGTCATGAGGATGGGTCGCAGGCGAAGGGCCGAACCTTCTAGAACCGCATCGCGGAGAGGCGTTCCGGCAGCTCGGAGCCGGTTGATCGTGTCGATCTTGATGATGCCGTCGTTGACGACGATGCCAGTTAGCACGACGGCGCCGATCAGAGCTACGACGTTGATCGTGATCCCCGTGAGCCATAGGGCCGTTACCGCACCGACCCAGCCGAGGGGCATCGTGAGCAAGATCACGAGCGGGTGACGGAGCGACTCGAACTGCGCTGCCATCACCATATAGACGAGCGCCGCGGCCAGCAGGAGTGCACGCGCTAGGCTGCGAAACGACGCTCGGACCTCATCGCGCTCGCCGCCGATGCGCCAGCGATAGCCGGATGGCCAATCCAGCCCGGATAGTGCAGCTTCCGCTGCGACGACAGCCACCGACAGGTTGATGCCGGCCAGGGTTGCGGTCACCGGGATCTCGCGCACACGGTCACGCCGTCGCACCTCCTGAGGTCCAGTCGTTTCACGGTAGTCGACCAAGGCGCGGAAGGGCACGGGGCCGAGCTCCGTCTGATACGGCTGATCGAGCAAGGCGTCGATCGAGCGCTCGCTGCCCAGCGCCTGTACACGGATATCGATGCGTCGATCGAACTCGACGAACTGCGTCGGGATCGTTCCCTGCAGGGCAGCCTGCAACGCTCGCGCAACGTCTTGTACCGACACCCCGTAGGTTGCCGCCTCATCGCGGCGAACCCGCAGCCGGATCTCCGGGTTACCTTGTGAGGTTCGCGAGCTGATGTCGGTGAGACCGTCGATACCGCCAAGCCGTCCGGCCACATCATCTGCCAGCGTCTGCAGTCGTCCGAGATCTTCGCCCTGAACGAGCACGCGGAATCCGGCGTCACCGAGGCCCAACAGCCGCTGAAGGGGGTTGGACTGCGGATCGATCGTCACTTGAACGTCCCCGAGGGAGCCGGCCGAGTCGCGCACACGCGTCATTGCTGCCACCATCGCTGGTTCCAGCTGTCGCGATCGCTCACCACGCATGACCACGGCGAGCTTGGCGCGAGTGGGCGACAGCTCCAGCGCTCCCGCAACCGTGGAAGCAAGAGCTCCGGGGTCGGCACCCAACGTCGCGAAGGTCGTCGCCACATCGTCGCCTGCTCGGGCAGCACGCTCTAGTTGCTCCACGATGCCCTGAAGATGCGCGAACGGGGTGCCGGGTGGCACGTCAATTCTCACCTCGAAGCGGCCGGTGTTGATGCGGGGCATCAGCTCCCATGGCAATTGCATCGCCAGGTTCGCCCCCCACACAAGGAGGGCGACCACCCCAAGGACCGTCGCCGCTTTGTGCGCCAGGCTCCAGACAAGGGCCCGGTGGTAGACGCGGGCGATCGCGTCGTAGATAAGGGCGAAGGCGTACAGCAACGGAGCGATGAGCCACGCAATGCCACGGGCGAACGCCTTCACCCAAAACAGAACGACGGTCAAACCCCACTCGGCAACGCTATCCGGCAGGGCGCGTAGCGCGGCGAGTCGTACCCCTAAAGCCCCCGGGCGGTCGTGCGTGGCGGGCGCGTCGATCACGGTACCGGCGTCGTCTGGATCGGCCCGCGGATTTCGGTCCTGGTGGTCGTCCAGACCGAGCTGCAGGAATCGCGCCGCGAGCATCGGGAGTACTGACAAGGACACGACCAGCGACGCCAGCAGCGCGAACGTTACCGTCCAAGCCTGCGCGGCGAATAGCTCGCCGGCGACACCGTGCACGTAGGCGATCGGCAGGAAGACTGCGATCGTCGTTGCCGTGGCGGCAGCCACCGCCATCGCAACTTCAGTGGCGCCCTCCTGAGCCGCTTCCCGGGGCCCGAACCCGAGTTGACGATGTCGGAAGATGTTCTCCAGCACGACGATTGAGTTGTCGACTAGTAGGCCAGCGCCCAACGCGAGGCCTCCCAGCGTCATGATGTTGAGCGTGATACCGGTGAAGTAGCACAGCACGAACGTCGCAACGATCGAGATCGGCATCGCCAAGCCGATCAGCAGCGGGTTGCGCGGGTCGCGCAAGAAGAAGAACAGCACCGCGAACGCGAATGCCCCTCCGAGAAGAATGTTCTGCACGACGCTGCTGATCGCGTCGGAGATAAACGACGCGTTTTCGAAAGCGACTTCCAGCGTCCGCTCGCTGTACTGACCACGCAGCTCATCAAGCGCGACACCAGCTGCAGCGACAGCGTCAACAGTGTTGCTGCCAGCCTCTTTGTACAGCAGCACGCCGATCGCGGGCACGCCGTTGAGCAGTGCCCCCGCGGTACGGGGCCGCGTCGCCTCGCGCACCTCGCCGACGTCCCCGAGCAACACGCGGCGCCCGGTACCGCCGGATAGGATTACCGACTGCGCTATCTCGTCGACACTCCGAAACTCGCCCATAGCGCGTACCTGGTAGCGGAGCGCGCCCTGGAGCACGTTGCCGCTTTGCAGGCTGCTGTTCGCTGACTCGAGCGCCTGCTCCACGTCGGCAACCGTAAGGCCGAACAGCGCCAGCTTGTCGGGATCCAGAGTCACGTGGATCTCGCGCTGGGCGCCACCGGTGACTTGCGCGCCGGCGATACCTCGAACCTGTTCCATACGAGGCACAACGACCGCTTCTACCATCTCGCGCAGCGCGCCGAGCGAACCGCTGCCGGCGACGGCCAGCCCCATGACGGGCTCGCTTCCAGGATCCCATCGCAGGACGGCGGGGCGGTCGATTCCCGCGGGAAACCCTTGGCGAACTTTGTCGACCGCCTCACGCGTGTGCAACGCCGCGATGTCGAGATCCGCACCCCAGGGGAACTCGACGGTGATCACCGACATCCCCTCGCGCGACGTCGAGGTTACGCGTCGTACTCCTGAAACCGTTTGTACGGCGTTCTCGATCGGGGCGGTGATCAGGCGCTCGACTTCCTGCGGCGCCAGGCCGAGCGCATCGGCCGTGGTCACCAACGTCAGGCGTGGGGTGCCGATGTCCGGCAGCAGATCCACCGCCAATCCACCGAACGACACGGAGCCCAGTAGCAGCACCGCGAGACACCCCATCAACACGGTTACCGGCCGGCGCACCGCCACAGCGGGCAAGGAGGCACCACTCCGGGCGCGGCTAGTCATTCTGCCTGGCAGGGTCCACGTCCACCGCATCGACTACACGGACCGCCGCATCGTGCGCCAGGCTGAAGTGGCCGCTGACGATCACTTCGTCACCCGGCGCCACGCCGTCGAGAACCTCCACCCAGCTCTCGTTTGCGAGCCCCCGGTCGATGTAAATCCAGCTACTGCGTGAGTCGTGCACAACGAAGAGCATCGGTCGCTCATCACGCAACAACACCGCGTCGGCGGGAACGATCAGGCGATCGGTGAAGATCTCGGTATCAAGGACGATTTGCGCGAACATTCCGGGCTTCAGCCGAAGGTTCGCGTTCGCCAAGGTGACCGTCACACCCAGCGCCCTTTTCTCCGGATCCACCAGCGGGCTAATCGATTCGACCTGACCGACGAAAATGTCGCCGGGGAAGGCAGCAAAACGAACCTCAGCACGCCGTCCGCGGCGCACCAGGCCCGCCTCTGACTCCAAGACCTCGACAACAACGCGAATCGGATCGGCATCGACCAGCGTTAGCAACGTCGTCGCGGCGGACAACCGCTGCCCCACCACGACCTCGATTTCCGCCACCTGACCACCGAACGGAGCCCGCGTGACGGCGCGCTCGAGCTCGAGCTCCGACTGCCGGTAACTCGCACGCCGGGTCATGAGATTGTCTTGCGCGGCAATGATCTCGTCTCGGGTGATGCTGTTGAAAAGTTCATCGAAGCGCGGATCGCTGATCAACGACCGAAAGTGCTCCGGCGAAAGAAACCCACCGAAGAGTTGATCCTGGGCTCCTACGAGGTCCTGGAGGTCATCGGAGGTGTTGTCGTCCGGCTCGAAGAACAATCGACCTTCGGAGAACTTCGCGATCGCAGCGATCAGCCCCTCACGCGCCTTCTGCACTTCGAGTCGTAGCTCGGTGTCGTCAATGCGCACCAGAATCGCGCCAACCTCGACGACATCACCCTCCCGCGCGGCGATCTCGACGATATTCCCGTTGTTCGCGGCACTTTGAATCTCGAGAAGACGAGTGGCCTCGGCGATCCCCGTGGCGGTGATCTTCATCACGAGGTCATCGCGTCGCGCGCGCGCCGTGACCACCGGGACCGGCATTGCGGGCTGCGCGCGCAGGGTCGACGTCGCAGGTCCTTCCCCGCTCGGGGTCGCAGAACTCGATGCAACCTCGGCGTCGTCACGCGGATCGGCCCTTGCCGGCAGGCCGAACCATGCAACGTAGGTTGCGACCGCCACAGCCAGTAGAACGACCGTACTGGTCAGGATGCGGGCCAAGCCCGGCGCACTCGGCTCGCAAACGGTTTGCGTCACCTGTGAACTTCCATCGCTCCGGCGGGCAGCGAATGCCATATGCGAGTGGCGCGGCGCACGAACTCGCCTCCCCGCATTCGCCAGCGTTCTGTCAGCAGATAGAGGATAGGTGTCACCGTTAGCGTCAAGAGAGTAGACGCCGCCAGCCCGCCAATGGTCGATAGTGCCAACGTTCCCCAGATGTCATTGCTGCGCATCCGGGCGTCCGCTTCGATGAGCACCAGGGGCAGCATGCCGCCGATCGTCGTGATCGAAGTAATGAGAATCGGTCGCACACGCTCCGCGGCGCCGGCGACGATGGCCTCCGTCAGCGGCAGCGTCGTGCGACGCATATTGATGTGATCAACGAGCAGGATGGCGTTGTTCACCACGATCCCGCCTAGCAGAACGACACCGATTGAGGCCGCGGCATCGAACGCTCGTTCGGCTAGGTAGTAGATCCAGAACACCCCGATGAGGGCAGCGGGCACCGCCAGGAAAACCACAAACGGCTGTAGCAACGACTCATATGACGAAGCCAGCACCATAAATACGATGATCAGCGCCAGAATCGACACGTTGCGGACTTGGATTTGCTCTTCGGCAGTGAGCGCCAATCGATCCTCGAGCGACGCGGAATAGCCCGGCGGCAACTGCAAGGAGTCGTAGATCGCTTGCCTGTACGCGTTCGAGGCGCGGCCGGAGCCACGGTACTTCCACTGCACGTAGCGGTCGTAGCGTTGATCCTCGCGAGTGATGACTCCGGGTACGCTGCGTAGTTCCACATCAACCAGCTGGCCAAGCCGAGTCGTACCGTCGGTCGTCCGAATCGGCGCATCGAGGACATCCTGCAGGTTCCGCTCGTCGACCCCGGCGACCTTGATCTGCAGGTCCCAGTCTTCCAGACCCACGCGTAGACGGTCCGTACCGGTTTGTCCGGACAACAGACTCATTAGCTGTCCACGGAGCTCGGCCACGGTCACGCCTGTCTGAGCTAGACGGTCACGGCGCACGGTCATTACCAACTCACCGCCGGAATCGCGCCAAAACCCTTGACCTCCTGCGGTCACGTTGGCTTCGTTGACCCGAGCGCTGCGCTCAGCTAGTCGCGCCACCGAGTCGCCGATCCCGCCGACCCGCTCGTAGTCATAGCCGAACAACTTTATGCGACTGTTGAACAACCCCGAGCGGCTGAAGCCGCTCGAGTACCCTTCCTGGTCGAACCCATAGACACTGATTTGCAGGCCGGCGTACCGGGTCGCAATGCCGATGAGTTGGTCTTTGACCAGCAACGGATACGCTGTCACTTCCACTCGGGGCGGGAACCTCACAGACATCGTGCCGTGGTTGCCCGTCACCATGAGCTCGACCCGATCAATATCCGGTAGCCCCAGCACGTAGTCTTCGAAGGGCGCAAGGGCTGTTTCCGTCCGCGCTGCCTCCGCGCCCGACTGCAACGTGACATGAACGCTGATTTGCTCTTGCGAGCCCCACCAACCAAAGAAGCCGCCACGCGGGACGTGCTCGTCGAACAGTACGTAGCTTCCGTACCAGACACCGATCGCGAAGATCAACACCGCATATGGGTGCTTCAAGCCGGCGCCCAGACCACGGCGGAACCACTGGAGCCGTGCGGGCCCCTGCCGCACTCGGGTTGCGATCAACCCTCGCCCCGCCGCCGCCGGCATTAGGGTCATCGCGACGAACAGCGAGGCTGTCAGGGCGAACGCAATCGCCAACGCCAGCGGCGTGAAGTAGTCGCGCATGCGGCCCTGAAAATAGACGAAGGGGAAGAACACACCGATCGTCGTGAGCGTCGATGCCAGGACCGGTACGATGACTTCGGCCGCGCCGCGCCGCGAAGCCTCGGGCGCAGCTAGGCCACGCTCGCGATAGCGCATAATGTTCTCGAGCACCACCACGGCGTTGTCAACCAGCATCCCGAACGCCAACGCCAGGCCGGTCAGCGTCAAAACGTTTACCGGCACGCCTAGGTGGTAGATCGCAACGATGGTCATTGCCAGCGCGGCGGCAATCGATACGAACAATAACGGCGCGCTACGTAGGTCGCGCAGCAGGGCAACAAGCAAGACTGCCACCAGCACGAGAACCATCGTCAAACGTCGGCCGACCAGCTCGAGCTCGGCTTCGAGCACGGCGGCCTCGTCGGTCTTCACTTCGAACGTGATGTCCGGCGGCAGCTTGGCGCGCAAGCGCTCTAGTCGCGCCCGTACCTCACGCGCCACCCCCAGCACATCCGTGCCTGGCTTACGTTGCACACGAACCTGAACCAGCGGCTCGCCGTCGACGCGGTTGAACTCACGGATCTTCGCGTATCCGAACGTCACGTCCGCGATATCCGACAGGCGCACCAGCCTGCCTGTCATCTCCCGGATCGGCAGAGCGCGTAGCGGCTCGAGATCGTCCAGCCGATGGTCCATGCGCAGCACATACGCGGTGCCCTGTAGCTCTGCCGCACCAACCGGCCAGTTCCCCTCGATCTGATCTACAGCCTGTCGAACCTGCAACGAGGAAACTCCGTACAGTTCCAGCCGCTTCGAGTCGAGCGTGATGCGTAGATGAGGATCCTGACCGCCGTGAACACCAACGTCGGAAACGCCCTCGACCGAGATCAACGCATCGACCACATCGTCCTTGGCGATGCGCCGCAGGTCGTTCAGCGGCCGCGAAGCGCGGAGCGTAAAGCTGTAGAAGTCGCCTCCTTCCAGCTCGCGGAACTGGCGCGGCAGGTTGGCCCGCAGAGTGGGGATCGGGACGCCCGGCGGAAGATCGTCGTGCAGCAAGGAGAGACGATCCGCCAGCTCAAAGCGCGCCAGATCGAGGTTGACGTCCTCGATGAACTGAACGGTGACGTTCGATGTTCCGCGTTGCGATGTCGAGGTCACCTTGTGCACGTCTGGCACCGTGACGGTGACCGACTCGATAGGGCTCGTTACCAAGCTCTGGATCGATTCCGGCGAGGCACCCGGCCAGCTCGTCGAGATGATGATCTCGGGGAACTCGGCTTCCGGGACGACGTCGACCGGAAGATCCGTCCAGGCGGCCCAGGCGAGGAGGGCAAGGCCGCAATACAGCATGCCCACCGCGATGGGTCGTCGTACCGAGACGTCGATTAGCCAGCGCACTCTTGCTCCGACCGTTCCTGCTGCCGCGTTCGACTGGACAACACGACACGGCACCAATGACGCGCGAGAGCAGTCCGTGGGTCAACGGTGCACAAGGCCGTCCTCTACAAGGAGTCCCGCGTACCGCGCGGGTGCCATTGCCAGAATCAGACGGTCATCGTCCCTATCTAAGTGCCATTGCCATCGGCTTTCCGACCAGAAAGAAGGATGGAACTGGCGGGTTCTTAGGCCATGCCGAAGAGGCACCGCCGGCATTGACTCGCACCTCTTGGTAACCACCTGGACAAAGACGGTATGGTGCGGGTAGTGGGATTCCGTGTCCTGGGGGCGTCACTGACGATCCGGCGGCGGTACCGCCGGGTGCGCGCCGGCGCCAACGTGGCAATGGCCATTTTTCGGAAGGAGGCCGCGCAACTCACGCTGAACCTCGGGCGCGCGGCGGGTGGAGTCCTCGACTCCCTAACGCAACGCCCGCCTACTGCTCGATCCAGCTGTGAAACTGCAGTTCCATCTCGCGGATCTGGAAGCGGTTCCGCTGATAGAAGTTCAGCGCTCTCGGGTTGCGCCCTTCTACCGTCACCACCACGTTGGGACGCCCGGCCTGCTGGTGGTGATGCAGCGCCGCCTTGACCAGGGCGGAGCCGATGCCGGTGCCGGCGGCGCTGTCGCGCACGCCCACCATCTTCAGCGCGCCGGAGGTCGCACCGGCCGAGGAGCAGGTGGCCAGGCCCACGGGCACGCCGTCGCGGCGGGCGACGAGGGTGATCTCGGCGCGGCCGGCGCAGTAGTCCTGGATCTTGCGGGCGTAGTAGAGGCGGGCGGCATCCTCGTCGAATGACGGGTCGAGGTTGAAGCGGCTGTAGGTGCTGAGATCGTGCGCGATGGCGATCAGGTGGGGCATGTCCTCGGGCCGATAGGGGCTGATGTCGATCGCCGTGGACTCATCGGGCTCCGGGGCGTCCGGGTCGAGGCGGGCCTTGAGGGTGACGCGCACATCGAGCGGGGCGAAGCCGGCCTGGGCAGCCTCTTTGAGGGCGCCGCCGTCGGAGATGCCGCAGGTGAGGTACAGGCAGCGGTAGCCCTGATCGCGTGCCTGCTGGGGCAGCTCGGCGGGCTTGAACTGGCGCGGGTAGACGCGGCCGATGCGGAAGCCGAAGAACTCGGAGTCCCACGGTAACGGCTCGATGCTTCGGGAATGGGGGCTCATGGCTTGAATTCCAGGATCGACTCGATCACGGGCGTGCTGATCGGACTCCGACCGACAGGTCGTTGTAGAAGGGTAACCGCAACAGGCGGTCGGCGTCGGGTCATCGAGACCCTCCCTTGCGGGGCGGTGCAAGAGCGCGGTCAGTAGCTTCGAACCCCGGTAATAGTTAGACAGCCGACCTGCCACGGAGCTAGTCTCTAGATATGAAATACAAGGTGATACTTCAACAATCTCCGGAAGGGGTTAGCGCCTCGGTGCCCGGATTGCCCGGATGCTGGTCGCAAGGATCCGACGAGCTCGAGGCGTTGGAGAGCATCAAGGTCGCAGTGCGGGAGTACCTAGAGGTCGTTGCCGATCTCACGGAGGGCGCCGACGTGCGCGAGATCGAGATCGCTGTCTAGGCGATGCCCAAGATCCCCGGTGTCAGCCACAAGCGCGCCAACCTAATCAACGCATTTACGATGGGCGGAATTGCGCGCGATGCCGGCTTGACTCCCGACGAATTCAAGAAGCTTCTCTAGCTCATGAGCTCCGGAGTCTACGGGTGCCGCGAGTAGACGCGGCCGATGCGGAAGCCGAAGAACTCGGAGTCCCAGGGCAGCGGCTCGATGCTTCGGGAACGAGGGCTCATGGCACAAATTCCAGGATCGACTCGATCACGGCGTGCTGATCGGACTCCGACAGGTCGTTGTAGAAGGGTAACCGCAACAGGCGGTCGGCGACCGACTCGGTTACCGGGCAGTCCCCTTCCCTGCCGCCCGTGCGCTGGCCCATGGGCGAGAGGTTGAGCGGAAGGTAATGAAACACAGCGTAGATGCCCAGGGCGCGCAGGTGCTCGATGAGCCTCGCACGCTGCTGCGGCTCGGGCAGGACGATCCAGTACAGGTGGTACGCCTGATCGCATCCGTCGGGCACGGTGGGGCGGCGGACGTCGTGAGTGGCAGCCCAGTCGCCCAGGGCGGAGTCGTAGTGTTCCCAGATGGCGCGGCGGGCAGCCTGGATGCGCTCGTGCGCCTGCAGCTGCGCGAGCAGGAATGCCGCCAGGATCTCCGACGGCGGGTAGCTCGAGCCCAGGTCGACCCAGGTGTACTTGTCGACCTCGCCGCGGAAGAAGCGCGCCCGGTCGGTGCCCTTCTCGCGGATGATCTCGGCGCGGTCGACCAGGTCGGGATCGTTGACCACCAGCGCCCCGCCCTCCCCACAGGTGAAGTTCTTGGTGGAGTGGAAGCTCAGGGTCGACATGCGGCCGAGGGTGCCGAGGGGGCGGCCATTGTAGGCGCCCAGCAGGCCGTGGGCGTTGTCTTCGATCACGTCGAGGCTGTGGCGGAAGGCAATCTGCTCGATGGTGTCCATCTCACAAGCCACACCGCCGTAGTGCACCGGCACGATGGCGCGGGTTTGCGGGCCGATGAGCGGCTCGAGCTTGGTCTCGTCGAGGTTGAGGGTGTCGGGGCGGATATCGACGAAGCGCGGCACCGCACCGCGCAGGGCAAAGGCATTGGCAGTGGAGACGAAGGTGAACGACGGCATGATGATCTCGTCGCCCGGCTGCAAGTTGAGCAGCAGCGCGCTCATCTCCAGCGCGTGAGTGCACGAGGTGGTGAGCATGACGCGCCGGTCGCCACCGAGGAGCTGCTCGAGCAGCTGCTCGCACTGGCGGCCGTACTCGCCGTTGCCGACGATCTGCCCGGCCTCGATGGCGGCGCCGATGTTGTCGAGCTCGGCACCCGCCAGCGCTGTGCGGTTGAAGGGAATCTGGAAGGGCGGGCCGTCGGCCGTCATGGAAGCGCTCAGGGGCGAGGTCGGGCGGGGCTCGGGCGACGATGCCCGGGAGCGGCATTCTACAACCGCGTTGCGGCGGCCGACTTCAGGCCCAGATCAGGAACGTTCGGCGTACCTGCTTGCCAGCCATGAGATCCGCACGTAGAGCTGCTTTCAGCGATTCGTAAGGTGTTTTCGGTTCTTCCTAAGGAGTTGTGATCGGGCTCCCGGCATCGTGCCGGCATGAGCAAACCAAATCCAGAACAGACCGTCAGTTCCAGCCGAGCAATCCACACCGACGCCTTGATCATCGGATCCGGTTTCGGTGGAGCCGCACCGGCCTTGCGCTTGGCCGAAGCCGGCCTTCGCGTGCACGTGGTGGAGAGGGGGCCGCGAATCGGCGCAGGGCAGATCCGTCGGACACAAGATCCGAACTACCTGCGCGAGCACATTCGAAGCACCGGAGGCGACGAGATAAGCCTCACCCATGTGAACGCCTATGGGGGTGCCGCGCCGTTCTACGAGATGGTGTCGCTACGATCGCCGGCCGCAGCTTTCCGTCAGCGATCGGAGACGGGAACGCGGCTGTGGCCGGACGGCCTGGATCGCGCCGCACTCGACCTCTACTACGCCCGCGCCGAGCAGACCATGGGCGTACGGCAGCTCGAAAGCAACCGGATCCCGAAGACCGGTCAGGTGTTCGCGCAGTTGATGCAGGATGCCGGCCACGATTGCACGCGTCTGCCGATGGCGATTGGCAACTGTGTCGGCTCGGGGTTCTGTGTGACCGGCTGTGTATTCGGCGCGAAGCGCGGACCGGATATGACGTACCTGCCGCGGGCAGAGGCGGCCGGCGCCGAGATTCGCACGGGTTGGGTGGCGCGAGCCATCCGGCCGCTTCGCGGCGCCGAGGACGCACCTGGCGGCGGACCGATCGAGGACGTTCCCTACCGCTATGACGTGGTGTGCGTCGAAGCCGATGCCGATCCGGCTCGCTACCGACGCGTTACATATCGGACCAAGTTGCTGATCCTGGCCTCGGGCACTGTTGGAACCGCAGGTCTCCTGTTGCGCAACCGGGACACGTTGCGGCACATGAGTCGGCATGTCGGTCGCAACGTTGCCCTCAACGTCAGCTCGAAGGTAGTGGCGTTGCTGCCCTCGTCGTACCCCGATGTGGACAACTTCAGCGGCCAGTCGATCCCAGGGGTCGTCAGCTACTCGTTGCTCGAATCGCACGGCATCGTGACCTTCCCGGCCAAACCGCTGCCGGTGCAGTTGCTGGCTTCGGCTCGCTTGCGCGTAGAGGCGGAGGAGCATCGCGGCGAGTACTGGGGACCCGACAACGTGGCGTTCATGAAACGGTACCGTCGCCGAGCGCTCGTTCTGGTCGGCCTGGCGGTGGCGCCGCCGCTGGCGGAGATCCGCTGCCGCCCGGGCGAAGGGGTGCAACCGGACAAGCTGAGCGTTCGCGTTCAGAGCGAGTTGGCGCTCGAAGTGATGCAGCGACGCTGCGGGAGTTGCTGCGCAGTGCCGGATGCCAGCTCGTCGACTTGACGCTGACGAAGCTGGACGGATCGGCGAAAGGGAAGCGCCAGTTCGGTGGTGCGCACCACGTCGGTTCGTGCCGCATGGGTGCCTCCGCCGCCGAAGGCGCGGTGGACAGCGCCGGCGAACTGTTCGGGCATCCCGGGATTCATGTCACGGACGGGTCGGCGATCCCGGCCGCGCCCGGCGTTAACCCGAGCCTCACGATTCTCGCCAACGCGGAGCGCATCGCCGAGACGCTTTGTGCTCGCTACACGACCGGAGAGAGAACATGATCGTCGCCGACACTCCGCTGGAACGACCGAACCGCGCACATCGATCGGTCGAACTGACCCCGCTAGATCGGCGCCGGGCGCTGGCCCTCCTGGGCATGGCAGTGGCCGGGCTGGCGGCGCCAGGTTGCCTCGTATTGGACCGCGTCTTGTCGCGCTATCGCGGCATGCTGCGCGACGACCGACCCTTGGAAGAAGCCGTGTATCGGGGTTTCGTCGACGCCGTTATCCCGGGACTCGACACGAGAACACTCGACTCGCCGAACCTGGTACGAGTGTTCTTCGACGAGGATCTGCCGTTCGCTGACTATCACCTCGACATGTCAGCGCACCTGTGCAAGTCAGCAGCGAAGCACTGTGACGAGTGGCGCTACCATACGCTGAACCCAGAGCGCCGCCGCGAGGTCATCCGACGAGGCATCGAGTCGGGCGGGCTTGTGCAGCGCCTCTACGAGGGAACGGTGTTCATCACCCAGGTGGCGACCTACGCCAACATCTACGATGATGCGCGCGGTTGCCGGTTGATCGACTACGAAGGCACCTCCGGCAAGCTCGACTGGAGGCGGATGTCGTACCCGGATCTGCCGGATCGCTACGCCGCCGACATTCGCTGCCCGGGCGGACAGCCTGGCTAGGCCTGGCTCGCGACTCGTCGCTAGCAGGCGGCCAGCTCGTACTTGATACCGGCGCCGTCCACCTCCCGCGCCAGCTCGGCGACCTCGATCACCTGCCGTATGTGACCGGATCGACCGAGGGCGGCATTCTACAACCGTGGGGCGACCGGAAACCTTCGGTGCAGCAGCTGCAAACTCAGTATTGAAAATGATGCGCTCCTTTCTTCCGCGTTAGGGTCCCCTGCATGATCGGCGAGACACTCGGTAAGTACCGCATCGACGCCAAGCTCGGCGCCGGCGGCATGGCGCGCGTATTCCGCGCCCGTCACGTGCACCTGGAGCGCGAGGTGGCGATCAAGCTGCTGCACGCGCACCTGTCCGACGACGAGGCGCTGCGCGAGCGCTTCCTGCGCGAGGCACAGGCAATTGCCACGCTGCGGCGTCCCGGCATCGTGCAGATCTACGACTTCGATGTGGACGACGGGGTGTGCTACATCGCCATGGAGTTTCTGAGCGGCGAGAGCCTCGAGGAGCGCGCGGCGGAGCGTGCCGTGGATGGTCGGGCGTCCTTCGCGGTCGACGAGGCGCTGCAGATCATCATGTCGGTGGGGGTGGCGCTGGCGCACGCGCATCGGGCCGGCATCGTGCACCGCGACGTGAAGCCGTCGAACGTCATGCTCACCGACGACGGCCGAACGGTGCTGACCGACTTCGGCCTCGCCACGGTGCTCGATCAGACGCGCATGACGGTGGAGGGCAGTTCGGCCGGCACGCCGTCGTACATGGCGCCGGAGCAGGCAATGGGCGAGCGCGGCGATCACCGCGCCGACATCTATTCCCTCGGCATCATGGCCTACGAGCTGCTCGCCGGAGAGCGGCCGTTCCAGTCGGAGACGCTGGCGGGGATGCTCCACAAGCACCTGCAGGAGGCGCCGCCGCCGCTGAGGCCGAAGGTGCCGGGGCTGGCGCCGCACATCGTCGAGACGATCGAGCGGGCGCTCGCCAAGCGGCCGGAGGATCGCTTCGGCTCGGTAGACGAGATGGTGGCAACGCTCAAAGGCGTGCTGCTCGGCGCGCCAACCGGCAGCGCCGACGATGCGACCACGGTCACCGATTACGCCGCCACGGCGCCGGCGATGTCGACCCGTGAGATCGCCGCTGCAGTCGGCGGCACCGACGCCGGTCGTGGTGCCGGCGGGGACCGCGTGGCGTCGCGTCAACGGCTGATCATCGGCGTGGCGGCGTTGGTGCTGGCGGTGGTGGCCGGCTGGTGGGCGCTGGGGAACCTGGCGGCGACGAGCGGCGCGCCTGCCGAGCTCACCGACGACCCGGAGGCGGTGCCATCGATGGTGGCGCCCGCCGAGCCCGAGATTCCGTCGATGGCGCCGATGCCGCCGTGGACGGATGCTTTTGACGACAATACCCACGAGTGGGACCTGAGCACCGGACCGGTGTCGCGCTCGATGGTCGACGGCGCCTACCAGATCGAGCTGCGGGTGGGCGGCCAGGCGGTCTCGTCCACGGCGCACGGCGGTGGCCATTTCGGTGACCTGCAGTTTTCCAGCGACGCCAGCCTCGCCGAGGGTCAGCCAGAGAGCGGCTACGGGCTGGTGTTCCGGCGCGTCGACGAGCGCAACTACTACGTGTTCGCGGTCAACGGGCTGGGACAGTGGAGCGTGTGGGCGCTGGAGGCCGGCGCCTGGCGCGAGCTGCGCGGTCTGGCACAGCCGTGGACCGACCATGAGGCGATTCGGCGCGACGGCACCAACCGGCTCGCCGTGAAGGCTCTCGGCAACATGATCACGGTGACGGCCAACGACGTGGAGCTCGGTACGGTAGCCGACGAGACCTTTGTCGAAGGCTACCTCGGCTACTATGCGGCCTCTTCGCGCAGCGCCGGCAGCCCGTTGACCCGGGCGCGCTTCGACAATGCCAGGGTCGAGCCACTGAAGATCGACGCCGACGCACCGTCGATGGTGGCCAAGCCGGAGCGCTAACCGCCGCACTCGTCGAGCGCTGAGGGGCTCGGGAGCGATACACTCAGGTTCGCTGGCGCGGGGGTCGCCAGCAGCACTTTCAGAGGCGATCCTGGCAATGCGAACCAGAGCGATCCTGCTTTCCTGCCTGCTGGCTACGGTCGGCGGCTGCGCCCGGCAGCCGCCCGGCGGCATCGTGCTGGTGGTGATCGACACGTTGCGGGCCGACCACATGAGCCTGCACGGCTACGAGCGCCCGACGACGCCGCGCATCGACGAGCTGGCCGCCAGCGGCAGCGTGTTCGAGCGCGCCTACTCGGCCTCCTCATGGACCCTGCCCGGCACCGCCAGCATCCTCACGGGTCTGTATCCCAGCGCCCATGGGGCCGGCACGTCGGATCATCGACGGATTCGTCAGGGCGTGCTCACGCTGGCGCAGTACCTGTCTGGGGCGGGCTTCTCCACCGGCGCGGTGGTGAACGTGTCGTTCCTGAGCCCGAAGTTCGGTATGGCGACCGGGTTCGATAGCTACAACCTGGCTTCGGCGACCGCCAACGATCTGCGACTCGCCGATGAGAGCCTCGACGATGCCCTCGAGTGGCTCGATCTGCGCGATCCGTCGCGGCCCTTCTTCTTGCTGCTGCACGTATTCGACGTGCACCATCAGTACTTCGCCCCGGAACCGGCACGCGGGGCGTTCACCCAGGTGTTCGCCGATCGCTACGGCGACACGCTGGGCAGCGTCGAGAGCCGTCTGGCGGCGGAGCAATCGCAGGACGTGGAGTTCTTGAAGGCGGCCTACGACGAGGAGATCCTCGCCGTCGATGCGCAGATCGGACGGCTATTCGAGGCCCTGCAACAACGCGACCTGCGCGACACTACCTGGGTGGCGCTGACCTCCGACCACGGGGAGGCGTTCCGCGGGGAGCACTACCACCAGGGGCACGGCCGCTCGCTGTACAACGAAGTAATGCGGGTGCCGTTGATCCTCTGGGGCCCCGGAGTTCCGGCCGGGGCGCGATACGAGGAACCGGTATCTACGGTGGACATCGTGCCGACTCTGCTCGACGCCGCACAGCTGGAAGTTCCCGACCTTTCGGGTGGCTCCCTGCTACCGCTGCTGGCCGGTGGGGCGGCACCCGAGCGCCCGATCTATGCGCGCAGCAACTACTACGGCATCGAGCTGGAGGCGATCGTCGACTGGCCCTACAAGATGGTGGTCAACCGCACCGCCCGCTCGCCGGCAATCTACGACCTCAGCACAGACCCCGGCGAGCTCGTGCCGCTCCACGATCCTGACAATGCGCGGCTAACCCGCAGGGCCCGACGTCTGCAGCGTCAGATGCGCGAGCTACGCCGCGACCGCGAGGGCAGCGCCGTGGAGCTGTCGCCGGAGCTCGAGCGTCAGCTGCGAGCGCTCGGCTATATCCAGTAGCCCGAATCCCGTAAGTAGTCGGTGGCGAATACCCTCCGGCAGGACCTTGATGGCGACATCACGATCCAGCGTCGTATCGCGTGCTCGGTACACCTGCCCCATCCCGCCTTCACCGAGCGGGGCGAGGATCTCGTAGTGGCCGAGCGTCTTGCCGATCATCAGGAGCCGTCCGTCGGCACTAGCTGGTTCAGCTCGTCGAACCAGTTGAGCACCAGGTGCGGCTGCGCCGGCTCGGTGGGCGCCAAGGCAATCACGAACCGCAGCGTCGAAGACACGTCCCACTCGCTTCCCACTCCCTCCACGACGAGTTCAGCCGTTGATGTCGTGAGGTCGTTTCCCTCGATCACGTCGACGACGAACACGCGGTCGCCGGATTGGTAAAAGAGCTGCTGCCCGTTGTCGGACCAGCGAGGACGTGTGCCGCCGGTCGTCGTGACTTTCCATTCGTACGCGGCCGGCCCTGCCGGATAGGGTGTGACGTAGATCTCCGAGCGTCCCGTTCTGTCGGACGCGAAGGCCAGATGCCGCCCATCGGGGGAAAAGCTCGGAGTCTCCTCGTCGGCAGTTGACGTCAGGAACGGGGTCCCGCCGTCGGAGGCGTCGATGGGGTACACCCAGACGTCGCGACTATGGTCGGAACTTTGAGTCACGGCGAGCACATCGTCCGGCGACCATGAGAGGTTCTGTTTATAGTCGGGCCCGACGACGACTTCGCGCTCCGGACCGCTACCGTTAGCAGCGCGGACAAAGACGTCGCCGGAGCCGAGCCGCTCCGACACATACGCCACCCGACTCCCGTCCGGCGAGAAGACAGGGTAGTGATCCCAGCCAGCACCCTGACCGATGGGAACACGGTCTTCGCGTACCAGATCGTGCACCCAGACCTCCTCGCCCTCGACAGGGTCGACGATCGCCGAGGCAACATGTCGCCCGTCGGGCGACAGGGCGATGTCCTGGTACTCCACTTCGGGGTCGCCGATCGGACGTATGCCGTCGTCGAAGTCGATGCGGATCAGGCGTCCTCGCGGTGCGAGCGCACGCGTCAGATACGCTAGCGACCCGTCGGCGGTAAAGGCGTAGGCGGCGGTCCCCTGCGCTGCGTTGGTCAGTACGTTGTCGAGCACCTGGACGGACTCGCCGACGGCCAGCGTCTCCGGGTCGAAAGGAGCTGCCATCAGCACGTTCTCACGCACGTAGATCAGATGTCCGCTGGGGGCGAAGCTCGGCGCGAAGCCACGGCCAACTAGCAAGGTTCGACGCCCAGTCGACAACGACCGGACCGCGATTCGCCAGTCTGTATCCCAGAACCCGTGCAGCACGTGATCCCCGTCCGGTAGCAAGGACGCAAAGCTGTGCCCGATCTCGTCGTCCTGGAGCCCCAGCAGCGGCGCCGGCGTTCCACCTGACGCGGGGACGTGCCGCACCATGCCGCCGAACCCAGTGGAAAACAGAATCGTGTCCCCGGTTGTCCAAGAAACGGAGGTGACTCGTTCGGTGATCGCCCCCGGGATAGCTTCCGGCCGGCCTCCTCCCTGGGGGACCAGGGTTAGGCGGTTGTTGACCGCGTAGAAGCCCAGCTGGCCCGAAGGAGAGTAGAAGGGCGCGACGCCGCCGTCGGTGCCGGGAATCGGCTCGATGTCGCCGGTACTCAGATCGAGGACCTGCAATGAGCTGCCTTCCGTTGCGAACACGAGTCTTTGCCCATCCGGTGAGATTGCGATCTTCGAGTTCTCGTTGTGCGGGCGCTCATACACCCCCTCGACCGTCGCCAGAGCAAGATGCCGCGTTGGGCTCGTGTCCGGAGCTGTATCAGGCGAGCGCGTAAGCAACACGGTCATCACGGCCGCGAGCGCGGCAGCCGCGACACCGATCGCCAGATGTGACAACCCGAGCTTCCGCTCTGAGTCGGGGGCCCTCGTTGCCACGCCAGTCGTCCCGGCGCGCACATCGACGCTCAGGCGGCGAAGGTCGACGGCGAGGTCGGCCGCCGACTGATAGCGGTGTGCGCGGTCCTTGGCCAGGCACTTGGAGACGATCCATTGAAGCTGTGCCGGCGCATCGGCTGCCACTTCCGTCACCGGAGTCGGTTCCGCGTGCCCGATACGGTGCAGTGTGTCGTGCAGGCTTTCGCCAGCGAACGGCGGTATGCCGGACACCGTCTCGTAGAGCACGCAGCCGCAGGCGAACAGATCGGCGCGATGATCGATCTCCACCGTTCCGTCGACCTGTTCGGGCGCCATGTACCCGGCGGTACCCATCACCTGCCCGGCCACAGTGCCGACCATCGTCGGCGACTGCGTGGCACCGCCTTCCCCTGCGCTGGAGACCTCGATCAGCTTTGCCAGTCCGAAATCCAAGACTTTGGCGTGCCGTTCCCCGGTGACGAAGATGTTCTCGGGCTTGATATCCCGGTGAAC
This sequence comes from Acidobacteriota bacterium, assembly GCA_965248695.1. Taxonomy (GTDB): domain Bacteria; phylum Acidobacteriota; class UBA890; order UBA890; family WLXD01; genus DASCOT01. Next base: position 1,257,778 of record CBDFKD010000002.1, read on the forward strand.
GATCCCCGCTGCGTGCGCGGCGGCGAGTGCCTCGGCGATCTGGGTGGTGAAGTCGAGAGCCTTGGGCAGCGGGAGTGCGCCTCGCCTGAGTGGCTCGCGCAGCGTCTCGCCCTCCAGGTACTCCTGCACCATGAAATGGGTGCCGTCCTCGGTGCCGACATCGAAGACCGACGCTATGTGCGGATGGTTCAGAGCGGCGGCAGCGCGGGCCTCCTGCTCGAAGCGGGCCAGTCGCTCGGGGTCAGAGGCAAACTCGGCGGGCAGCACCTTGATGGCCACCTTGCGGCCCAAGCGCGTGTCCTGTGCCAGGTACACCACGCCCATACCGCCAGCACCGAGCTGCTCGGTGATCTCGTAGGGGCCTAGTTTGGTGCCGGGTTCCATGGCGCTGCCAGACGGAGGTAGATGAGCGCCTGAAGCCTATCTCTGAGGCTCGCGAGGGTCCACGGGAGGACGCAGTACCGGTGCGGATCGAGTAAAACGGCGAGTAATCAGGACTCGGCCGCACGCCGCGAGCGCCGGAGGGCGAGCACGCACATGCCGGCGACAAGCACCACGCTGGTGGCGACCAGCGCCATCGAGACGGTGTTGGCGATCGACATCGGGAACGTCAGCCAGCCCAACGCAGACCCCAGCCCGGCGAGCACGAAGGCCCAGCCGCCGAAGCGTCGATAGGCCTGGCCCTTGGCTGGTTCGCAGCGCTCGTTCGACAACGGCCTGAGGATCTTGGGAATGACGTTGCCGAAGGATGAGCGAGCGCTTGATGGTCATTGTCATGCCTCCTTGTTGCCTGTGTCACTGGCCGGGCGGTTGTCCTTACCCAGCTCGAGCTCCAGACCGAACACCTGGGTGAACCCCATGAGCGCTTCCTCGAGCACCGACATCTGCAGTCGGTACGTGATGCTCGTGCCCTGCCGGGTCGCGTCCACCAGGCCGGCCTCGCGCAGCACCGCGAAGTGAGCCGACATCGTCGGTTTGGAGAGCGTGAATTGATCGGCCAGCTCGCCCGCCGTCATCGGGCGTCGCCGCAGAAGCTGCAGCACGCGACGCCGTGTCGGATCAGAGAGGGCCTTGAAGACTTTGTTCATGATTAGATAATTCGCTAATCATCTAATCATGTCAAGTCGACCTACCGGGACGGCATCTCGTCCGTAATGGAGGTTCTTCGCCGGTCGCGGCTTCGAACGACGAGCTGCTCGCGGACCGCTCGATGCGCCTCGTCGATGGCTGCGTCCGTGTGCGAGGAGGCAGCGGCATCGGAGTTGGCGATCGAAATTCGACCGAATCGCCGCCTGCCGATGACGCACGGCCGATCGTCGGGGGCGAACAGCGCCCACTCGATCGGATCGTCCAGGGTGTTGTAGTGATAGGCAGGACCGTGCGGCCAGCGATTCACTGTGATCGCTTCGATGTCCCGGGCCGGGTCGAAACCCCCACTCTGTAGGGTTCGACCGAGTTGGTCCCGGATGTTGCGCTCGAAGGTCTCGAAGGTGGTGGCCAACAGATCCGCTCGCCCGATGCGATGCTGCTCCTTCTTCGGGAGTCCAGGGGCACAAGGCACCCTGGTCATGTGCAGGATCATCGGGTCGTCAGGCGACCGGGAAGGCTCGTAGTCACCGAACTGTATCGACCGGCCGAGGTTGGCGCCGCTGTGGTACATCCCCGGAGCGGTCACACTCGAGATGCCCAGGTTCGTGAAGGCGGTCCAATTTCGGATGAGGACGTTGGTGTAGACGAGGGGCATCTTGACGCCATACTTGAGCGCCACCTTCTGCTCGTCGGACATCTCGGGGCATAGGTGCGGGATGACCCCGTTGTAGCACCCCATCACACAGTGATCCGCCCGTACCTTCTCGGCCTTGCCGCCGCGCACATAAGTGATCTCGACCCCGCGGGCGGCGTCGGGATCGCCCAGGTGCCGGGCGGAGACCACCATGCTGTTGAGACGAATTCGGGCATCGGAGCCGGCGCGGTCGATGCGGTCGTACGCCAGGCGCGAGGTCATCGAGTCTTCCTGCGAGGTGCCCGGAAGCGCGTCGGGAATCATCGCACGAACCAGCAACCGGGCCACCGTCGCGTTGCCGTCGGGAAAGTGGATGTTCGGTCCTGTGTTCCACTCGCTCTCACGACCATGTTGTCCGCCCCCGATGTGGCTGAGGGGGCTCACGCGGGGGAAGGGCTCGAGGTTCATCCCCTGGAAGCCGGGATAGCCCAGGACCCATCCATAGAGCGCCGGTTGGCCGTCGATGCCGACGCAGAACCTGCCCTTCGGTAGGTCATCGAAGAACGCGATCACATCGGGGTGCACCTTGGCGAGGTCGAGGAGGAAGTCCCGATAACTGATCCGGGCCAGGCGCTCCTTCTTGTCGGCATCCGACAGTCCGGGCATATAGTCCGGGTTCGCACCGTCATCGTAGAGCCGCGCGATGTCCCGCCGCGCCTCCGGAGACAGCGGGGTCTGTGCGAGCCAATCGGCCCATCCGCGACCCCCGGATTCCCCTCCGCGTCCCATCAACAGCCGATCCTCGCCGAACACCTCTTTGGCGAAGAACGTGGCGCTACCGAGTCCCAGCGATCCGTAGAACCCCCTGCCTGCGGTGCTGGCGGCAATCGCACTTTCCACGTCGATGCCGATCGCTGCGAGGAGCGTCTGGGACACGGCGCTGTATTGGCCCACGGACTCGACCTCGTAGGTACCGCCGTTGAGCATCAGCGTACGGCCTCGATAGGTCATCTCGTTGCGCGTGGCATGGCCACCGAAGTCATCGTGGTTGTCGAGCACCAGCACACGTGCGCCGGGACCAGCCGAGGTCAGGAAGAAATAGGCTGCCGAGAGCCCGCTCAGCCCCCCTCCGACCACCACCAGATCGTAGCTTTCACGCGTGTCGGCGACATCGGTCCATGTGTTCCCGTCGCGGAGCGCATGGGCGACCTCGAACGAACCGGGGTGACTTCCGCGCATTCCAGTCAGGGCCGGTGGATAGTATTCCTGCGCCCGGGACCCATAGGGCGTGCCCTCGCGTGCTGACAGCCAGCCAGGTGCGATCAGCGACCCCCCGACGGCAACCCCCACGCCGTTGACGAAATCGCGCCGGCTGATATCCCGGTGCATCCCGAGATCACGATCCCCACTCCTGGACATACGTCCTCCGGTTCTCTAATGCGGGAACTGCGCGGAACGCCGGCTTTTCTCAGTCGGGCCTTATAGTATCCATTGCTCTGCGGTGTAGGGAAGTGATCTGGAGCTTCTACGGCTCGTGCCGACGGACCCGTAGCGGGAGACAGCGGTGGACAGGCGCGCGTTACTCAAGACCGGTGGCATGGCGGCGCTCGGTCTCGGTGTGGGTGGGTGTGCGGGGCGCGCGCCAAGGCCCAACGACCCGCCGAGGCTCAGAGTCAACCTCGCACCTGTCGAAGCCTCCTGGGATCGGGTTATCCGCACCACGGTCGGGTTGCGTCCGCACCGGCCCTCCGGGTTCGTGCTCAGGGCTCAGAAGCTCGACGCCAAGACCGTCATCCACAACTACGGCCACGGTGGAGCCGGCCACTCGATCGGTTGGGGTACGGCCGAACTGGCGGCCGAGATCGCGATGGAGCACGGCGACCGGCGCGCGGCAGTCATCGGCTGCGGCACCGTTGGGCTGACCACGGCGCGGCAGCTGCAGCGGCGCGGCTTCGACGTGACCATCTACGCCAAGTCGGTGCCTCCAGACACAACCTCCAACAAGGCTCTGGCCGCCTTCACGCCGACGTCCGGGCTGATTGACGGGAACCGGCGCACGCCGGAATGGGATGCGCAGTTCCGGCGCGCTGCGGAGATCGCGTACGAGCAGCTGCAGCTGCTGGTGGGCCGCGGCTACGGAGTCTCGTGGAGCAACATCTACGGGATGATGAACGAGCCGCCGGCAGCGCCGGAGGGACGTTCGCTCTCACCGTTGCGGCCCGCGTCCTTGCGAACGGGCCCGGTAGTGCTGCAGCCCGGTGAGCACCCGTTCCCGTCCAGGTTCGCCACCCGCAGCCCGTGGCTCCTGATCGAGCCCGCGATCTACCTGGAGTCGCTAGTGCGCGACGTTCTCCTCTTCAGCGGCCGCATCGTGATTCGCCAGTTTGCGACGTCGCGAGATCTGATGTCGCTGCGCGAGTCGCTCATCGTCAACTGCACCGGGCTCGGGGCGCGCGAGCTCTTCAAGGACGACGAGCTGATCCCGCTGAAGGGCCAGCTCACCATGCTGGTGCCTCAGCCCGAGGTCGACTACGCGACGTTCGGTGGCGTGCCCGGCAGCCCGAACGCGCGCGGCGGGTTCGTCCACATGGCGCCGCGCAGCGACGGCATCGCGCTCGGTGGCACGAGCGAAGAGGGCGTCTGGGATCTCGAGCCGGACGAGGCGGCGCGGCGTCGGATCGTCGAGAGCCACATCGAGCTGTTCGAGGCGATGCGAACGCAGAGCTCCACGCCCGTCGTGCGGCCGCCGTCGGCGCCCGCCAGGGCTCCGGCGCTCGAAAGCTTCTACGATCTCGAGTCCTAACAGGCCGTATTTGCTGGGGTCCGGCTACTGGATGTACCCGAGGGCGCGTAGCCTGGAGCGTTCCGCCTCGGTAAGCCCCTCGCCGCTATCCGGCTCGACCCGTGTTGCGAGCGTGGCCTCGTGCCAGGTGGCGAGCTCCTCGGACAACTGGGTTACCACGTCCGGGTTATCAGACCCGACGTCGACCTGGTCCATGGGATCTTCCAGATAGTCGAACAGCTCGTACTCGGCCTTGCCCTCGGGGCGGGTGTAGTTGTGCACCAGCTTCCAGCCGTCGGCGACGATGACGCGCTGCTCGACCTCGTCGTCGAGCGGCTCGTCGGAATCGATCGAGGCACGCTCGGCGAACGCCGGACGCGGCAGCCAGCCGAGCCCGGTGGGCGCATCCGGACGCGCCATGAGCGGCAACAGGCTCTGACCCTGCGCCTGCGCCGGCACCGACAGACGGGACAGCTCCAGCAGCGTCGGGTATACGTTGATCGACTCGACCACGGTGTCGTCGCGCGCCGCGGGAATACGACCCGGCCACGAGAACATCAGCGGCACGTTGAGGTGCTCGCCGTATGCGTCCCAGCCGTGGAAGTGCTTGCCGTGCTCGAGAAACGCCTCGCCATGATCGCTCATGAAGACGATCAGGGTGTCGTCGGCGATGCCGAGGCCCTCGAGGCGATGCAACAGTCGGCCGACCTCGGCGTCCATTGCCTTGATGGAAGCGTCGTACCAGTCGAGCTCGGTGTCCACAAAGACGTCGGGGTCGATCTCGGCCGCCGCCAACTGCGCCGATGTCGGCATGACGTCGCCGCGCATGTGGTCGTCGGTGATGTGCTCGGCCACCGACTCCATGCGCTCGCGATGCGCCGCGATCTCGTCCGGGTCGACGTAGAGAGTGTCGTACGGCGCGTAGGGCTCGAACGGGCTGTGCGGATCGAACACGTGCAGGAAAACGAAGAAGGGCGACTCGTGGTGCAGGTCGAGCCAGTCGAGCAACCGGTCGGTGAACGTGCGTGCGGTCTTGGCCTCGGAATGGCCGAGATCGCCGATCGATGCCGTCTCATGGAGCACCTCGACTCCCTGGTGCAGGTTGGTCAGCTGCCCGGTGAACGGCACCGACGAGGTATGGAAAGTGGCGTAGCCGGCCGCCTGGTAGACCTCCTCGAGGGTCGTTACCGAGGCTGGCAGCCGGTGGATGATGTCGGTGATGCCGTGCGCGGTGGGATACAGCGAGGTCAGGATCGACGGCACCGAGACCTTCGTCCAGGCACCCTGTGACACGGTGTGGGTGAAGACCGTGCCGCCGGCGGCCAGGCCTGCCAGGTTGGGGGCGTTGTCGCGCTCGCCGCCATGCCAGGGAAGCCGGTCGCGGCGCAGCGTGTCGGCGAGTATCAGAATGACGCCGCGCGGCGGTTCGGCGTCGCCGACCAGCTCGGTACGCGCCTCGCTAGCCGTCGTCGTGCGTGCTTGGTCGCCGCGCTGGCGCACCACTGGCGTACCCCAGTAGGCGATCGCTCCGTCGTTGTCGGCCCGCGTGCTCAGCGTGAGCTCGACACGCTGGCCGGCGAGCGCGCTCAGGTCCACCGGCTTGGTTTCCCATCGGTCCGGGGTCGTGACCGTATGGCGCAGAAGCGTTTGATCGCCGACCGACACGACGAAGGTCACCGGTCCCTTCTCGATGGTGCCGAGGTTGAGCTCCAGCCAGGGTCGGCTCGGAACGTCGACCGAAAACTGGATGCTCTCCGGCGCCCGCGAAACGATGGTCTCGCGGTAGATCTCGGCCAGCCCCTGCCAGCCGATCCCCGATGGAATGGAGCTCAGATGCTCCCGGCGTGAGATCAGGCGGATCGACTCGATGGCGAACTCGGCGTCGGCAACGTCGCTCGGCCGTACCGCCAGGTGCCGGATGGCCCCCAACGACACCGTGCCCATGAAGTTGGCCATGCCGCGGCTGAGGGTGAGCGTCTCGGCCTCGTCGCCGGGGGTGATGTCGACCATGACCGCCATGGTGCGCTGCTGGGTGGCGGCATTGAGCACCACCTCGTCGTCGATCTCGGGCGCGAACACGAAGTTGAATCCGGTGTTGGTGCCAGCCGAAAGGCGCACCCGGACCTCGGCGGAGTGGAACGACCCGTCGAGGCCGGCATCCTCCGGCACCGGGAGATGGATGAACCCGAGCTCGCCGGTGGTGCGACCCACCAGCGCGCCGTCACGCACTGCCAGCCCCTCGATCTGCTGCATGGCGCGGGCGCCGAGGAGCGCATCCGTGTCGCCGCCGCCCGGCAACGTACCGGCGCTGAAATCCCACACCATCGGGTCGGCAGCCGCGACCGTCGGTGTTCCGGTGATCGCCGCCTCGTCGACGACATCGACCAGGCGAATCGTGGCCGGCCCCGCATCGCCGCCACCAGCGCAGGCGGGGACGGTGGCAGCGATCAGCACGAGCAGGAACGGGCTACGGACGCGAGTCGGGAGCAAGGCGGGCCTCATGTCGGAAGGATCTCGATCAGCGGAACTCAGGCCGGATATTCAACCATGCTTACATTGACGCCATACCCCGTAGTCCACGCCGCACTGGGAGAGTGCTGAAATGGAAACATGGTCCGGTGGTTGCCAATGCGGCGAGACACGATATGAAGTCGTGCACGCGGACGTTCTGACGCTCGTTTGCTGCCATTGCCGCGAATGCCAGCGGCAATCCTCCAGCGCCTTCGGAATGTCCATGATTCTGCCCCGCTCAGCTTTCAGGCTGACACGCGGGAACTTGTCGTCGTGGGAGCGTCCGAGAGATCTTGGTGGCCCAATCAACCGGGCGAATTTCTGCCCGACCTGCGGTGTGCGGATTTTCCATGATGGCGGCGCTGCAAGCCCGGAGATCTGTGTGAAGGCCGGATCGCTGGACGACACGAGCGTCCTGGAGCCAGTCGCCCACCTGTGGACCAAGCGTGCCCAACCTTGGATCCACCTGCCGGACGACGTCCCGCGTTACGACGACGAGCCTCAAACCGAGGCCGAGCTGAATGTCGCCTATCGGGATAGGAACAGTCGCTAGCCACATGAGCTCATGACCAGGACGATACGACCGATCCAGGGTGATCTGGACGGTTGCCTCCGCGGCTGGCCCGTGCGTACAGTCGGACCCCACCTACGCAGATCTCGACCCGAAGCAGCGAGGAATCCATGCAGATTCGACCGTCCGGAATCGTGTTTGCCACGGCGGCTGTGCTGGGACTCGTGGCCGGGCTGGCCCTGGGCGTCGGCCCGGTCACCGCCGGGCCCCTTCCCGCCGGCGAAGGCGAGACGTTCTTCACCGCTCGGGTGCTTCCCGAGCTCGAGGCCAACGGCTGCAGCAACTGCCACATTCCTGCCGCCGGCTATGTGCATCCGGCGGTGAGCTACGCTGAGCTGCTCCCGTTTCTCGCCATGGGTCGGGCGGCAGACAACAACGTCCTGGTGCAGAAGATGGCCAACTTGCGGAGCTTCCGCCCCGACCGGCCGGCGCACATCGGCGGGCAACGTTGCGAGAGCCTCGCGGCCGAGCCCTGCCAGAGCATCATGGCCTGGTGGGAGGTGGAGTTCGGAGCTGACCCTCAGGCCGGCGGCGAGAGCCACGGCGAGGTCATCGGCATCGTCGATGTCGTCACTACCGCGCCCGACGATGTCGCCACCTACCCCTTCGAGGACTCACCACGGTGGCGGGTGACCGGAAGCCGGCGGCCGCAGACTGCAGACCGCGACGACTTCCTGTCGTCCGACGGCGCCTTCCATGTGGGCTACAGCCAGTACGACACCATGACGCTGGAGATCGACGACTGGCCATGGGACGAGCTTATGTTCCTCATCGAGGGTCAGGTGGAGATCACCGATCTGGGCGGTGTCACCAAGACCTACGGGCCCGGGGACATGCTGGTGATGCCGCGTGGGTTCTCGGGAACCTGGAAGCAGCTCGGGCCGATCAAGAAGATCTCCGCCAGCTACGGAACGGAATAGGCACATGCGACGCCGCGATCTGATCAGGGGTATCGGCGTGGTCAGTGCCGGCGCGGCGCTGGGTGTGCCGCCGGCGCGGGCGGCGATCCCCGGGCGTGTGACGCTGGTTCGAGACACCTCGATCGCGGCCTTCTCGTCGCCCGGCGCGCCGCCGAGCGCGGTGGTGGTGGGCGCCGGGATCGCCGGCATGAGCGCCGCATGGGAGCTGCAGCAGGCAGGGTTCCAGGTCACCGTGCTAGAGAAGGCGTCGATCGCCGGCGGGCGCATGACCGATGAGTTCATCGGTCCGATTTACACCAACCCTCACGCCGGCGGTGTGTTCGGTGCCAGCACCGAGATGTACGCCCTCGCCGACCAGGTAGGCACCTCGCTCAGCGGCTCGGTGCCGTACGACGAGGGGCTGATCGAGAGCGGCCACGGCACCTATTCGCACGGCCTCCGCTTCCACTTGTCGGAGATCCTCAACGTGCCCGGGCTCAGCGACGAGACCAAGCGTCGCCTGCCCTCCTTGCTGCCCGATCTGGCCGAGATCCGTGCCCGCGTCGACCCCTGCCTGCTGGCCACCGGCGCCGATCTCGACGACGAGAGCATGCACGACTATTGCGTGCGCAAGCTCGGGGCGCAGGGCGCGCAGGAGTTGCTGGATCTGTGGATCGACCCGGTGTTCGACGCCTGGGGGTTCGAGCCGCACAACACCTCGCGCGTGGCGATCCTGTCGTGGTTCTCACACCAGGAGGCGTCCTTCATGGTCCCCGACGAGGGGATCGGCGTGCTCACCCGCAAGCTCGCAACGCTGCTGGACGTTCGCCTCGACACCACGGTCATGCGGATCTCCGCCCCGGACAGCGCCGGGCGCCACACTGTGCACTATCTGCGGCCCGACGGGGTCCGCACGTCGGTCACTCCCGACGTCGTGGTCTGTGCCGTCGAGGGCCGCTACTCGCAGCCCATGCTCGAGGAGCTGACGCCGGCCCAGCGCGCGCTTCTGGATCGCGTGTTCTTCACCAAGTACGCCTACGTCGTCTACTTGCTGCACCCGCGGCATGCGCCGGCGGAGCCCTCCGGTGGACGCTACATCCCCGACCATCCCGACCCGCTGAAGCAACGCGTCTACAGCTGGGAGGCCTACCCGGCGTATCCGGGTGATCGACAGCAACGACCAGGCATCTCGGTGGGGCTGTCGCGCCGCGAGACATTCCGGTGGAGCGCGGCGAACGTGCCGTTGCCGGACTACTGCCTGCCGCTGGCAAAGAGCTTCTATCCCGTGCTCACGCCGGAGATGGTCGACGACGTGGTGGTGGGAGCGGGCGACGACCTCATCTACATCCCCACCGGATTCGTGAAGCTGATGGCGGCGTTCCTCGAGGAACAGGCGCGCGAGCGGAGGGGACTGTATTTCGTCGGCGAGTATCTGAGCCATGCGCACACCGGAGGCGCCTGCGCCAGCGGCCGTACGGTGGGGCGTACGATCGTGAGCCATCGTGCTTGAAGCCACCGTGCCTGAGCGCCCGGCGGTGACTCTCCCTACGCGTCGTCGGGCATGAACTCCATCGACGCCGAGTTCAGGCAGTGCCGCTTGCCGGTCGGCGGCGGGCCGTCGTCGAACACGTGGCCGAGGTGGCTGGCGCAGCGGCCGCAGCGGATCTCGGTGCGCGTCATGCCGTGACTGTGGTCCGAGTGCTCCGCAACGTGGTCCGGATCGATCGGGTCGTTGAAGCTCGGCCAGCCGGTGCCGGAGTCGAACTTGTTGTCGGACCGGTACAGCGGCAGCTCGCACAGCCCGCACACGTAGGTGCCGGTCTCCTTGTTGTCGAGGAAGCCGCCACAGAACGGCGCCTCGGTGCCGGCGCGCAGCAGCACCCGACGTTCCTCGTCGGTGAGCCTCTCGGCAAGCTCGGCGATGCGCTCGGGGCCCAGCGGGGTGATGTCGTGGCCGGAAGCGGAGCGCAGGCCAGGCTGCGTGTGTTCGGTGGTGATTTCGCTCATGGTGCTCTCGCAGGAGGCGTGTTTGATCGGACGTGATCTCCACGGTTGTCTACGCACCAACGATAGGCCACCATCCCGAACATCTCGACCCAACATCGGCTCAGAGAGGCCAACGTGAGCAACGGGCTGGTCGCAAGGTCCCGGGTAGTGTCCTAATTTGAACCTGCTTCGTCGATCAGCCGACCGATTGACCAAAGCGAGCCCGTCACCCCGGCTTCCATAGCGGGGGTGACTCGCAGAGTCTGGTGGATGCGCACGAAGTTATAGTGAGCGAAGTGCAGCGCCACGGCCGCGCGCAGGTTCTCGACCTTCTTGCTGAACGCGTTTGTTAGGCGAGTAAATCTGCGCATGTTCATGCGCATGGTCAGGTTCTGCCGCTCGATGTGGCTGGTGCAGATCTTGTCTGGTGCTGGCTGGCCGACGATCGCCCTGCGACGGGTGCTCGTGACGTGCGGTGGGCCGTACCTACCCGGACCGATTGGCTCGGCTTCGTAGCACTTTACGATCTGACCGTAGTCGACGTACGGACCGAATGCCTGCTCGGTCGCTTCGACGTAGGCGGCCAGGGCGTCGGAGGAAAGCTGCACGCGGTTGGCGAGGCGCGAAGCGACATCGCCCATGAACGAGGTAGCGGTTTCTAGGTCGCGCTTGCCGACGCGAAAAGCTGGGACGATCTTCGATTCCGGGTCCAGCGCAACGAACGTCCAGAAGTCACCCAAGCAGCGCGGGTCATCGGAGAGCTTTAGGTGGCGCTGTTTCTTCCCGACATAGGCCCAGATCTCATCAACCTGAATCTGCTCGCAAGGAAGGTTCTGCATCCGGTCATCCATCGCCGCCGCGCAACCGCTCCCGACGCGGACGAGCAACCGCATGATGGTGTCGCGGTGAACGCCGGTCATGCGCTCTGTCGCGCGAATCGAGCAACCCTCGACCAAGCATCGGATGACCGCTTCTTGCTTCTCTCGCTTCAGGACGTTAGCCATGTTGTTCTCCTTAGCATGGAGAACAATCTAGCATACAGTCGGAGATTAGCCAACTTCCTGCTTGACTAAATTCGGGATTATATGCGAGATTAGTCTGGAAGTGGGGCGGACAACGGAAGGTGACCCATTGGATGGTCCAGTAACGGGGTTTACACTCGGAGGGCTCGCTGTCACCGCAGCGAAGGGGTTCGACTCCCTCACCTTCCGCTATCAGCATCCCATGGAAGGATAAGTGTAGCATCGACAGGAGGGCCTATCGAATGGCGAAATCGCGTAGTCCTCGGAAGCCGTCAATTGACTTAGAGCGCGCAGTGGAGCTGGCCACGATACTTCACAGGCAGATTCTCAATCATTCTTCCGCCAAGGAAACCGTTCTGCAGCACTGGGGATACTCGCCGAAGAGCAGCAACGGGCTTGTGGCATTCGGAGCGTTGCGTCAGTTCGGACTGATCGACCAGAGGCGCGGCCAAGACGCGAAACTTAGCCCCTTGGCTCTCGAGATTGTGCTGGATGAGCGGCCCGATTCTCCCGAACGCGACGAAGCTGTCTGTAGGGCAGCTTTGAATCCGATACTCCACCAGGAACTGTGGAGCAAGTACGCCGGTAAGCTACCTTCAGACGCTGAAATCAAGTTGTACTTGCAGCGTGACAAGAGCTTCACTCCGAAGGGTGCCGAAGATTTCATCAGCCAGTTTAGGGCAACAATCGCATATGCTAATCTGGACGCATCGGGCAACGGGGCCGAAGAAACAAGCCCCGAGCAACGGGAGCAAGACGAGTTGATCCCTTCCGAATCATCCGCAAACAGACAGCCCGCTACGCCACCGCGCGTGCCCCTAGAGGGCGTAGCGCAGATAGACCAGGCGACCTTCCCGCTCGATGAAGGGCCAGCGGTTCTGCAATGGCCAGCTGATCTCAGTCTCGCCAGCGTCGAAGAGTTCGAGGCCTGGCTTGATCTGGTGAAGAAGAAGGTCCGCCGTGCGTCAACAGCCCGTTCACGGCAGCCGGATACTGAGGATGACCGAAGTAGCGCCGACTGAGCTACAGCGCCACGTCGAGCGGCTGCACGGCTGCCACGCAGAGCACCAGAAGGCCGTAGCCGTCCGCGAGGAATTCCAGGGAGAGGTGGCTTGGGAAGGCGCGGTCCATATCTACAGCCTCACGGACCATCCCTCAGCGACACGCTGCTACGCGTGGTCATCGCCCGTAGAGGGCTCCGAGAATCGCCGCTTTTACGCTGTATTGCACACGGAGAGGGTTGATTCTCCTGTGAAGGCCGTCCGGGCGGCGATCGTAAGCGACCACGGGTCGCAAGCCTGATTCCCGATTCAAATTAGGACACTACCAGGTCCCGCGGTGTCTTGCTTGTCGGGCTGGTGATATCGTCCTCGTCGGCTACTATGCCCCGACTCGGCCAAGTGCCGGCGGCTTCGTGGTTCAGCCCACCGCACAGAGCCGCGATCGTTTCGAGCGGGGAGGAGTCCTGGGGGCACGCCGCCGGCCGCGGAATCCTGGAGAGCGAATACCACATCCGGCAACTGCCGGTGGCCGGGTATCAGAGCGCCAACCGTGCTCAGGGCTACCGCGCAATCTACGAGGCCGACGGGTTCGTTCTCGAGCCTCGTGCTCCGGTGGCCCCCGGCTGGCGCCTGCAACTCCGGCTTGCCCGTATCAGCGTCGGAGCTGCGACGCTGGTGCCCATGGTCGCGCCAACGTTCCGCGTCGACGACAACAGGCTGCGCGTGGCGCACGAGGGGTTTCACATCGACTATCGCAACGACGAAACCGGGATGCGCCAGGACTTCGTCATCAGCAGCCCGCCGCAGGAGCCAGTTGCGCGCATCATTGTGGAGCTTGCGATTGCCGGCACTCTCGACGCTGATCTTCGTTCGGCACACGAAGTCGCCTTCGTCGATCCGGCGACCGCGAAACGCGTGGTGGCGTATCGAGACCTTCAAGCCCAGGACGCCACCGGCCGACGTCTCCCCGCCAGCATGCAACTCGAGGCGCGGGAGTTGCGACTCGAGGTCGACGCCACCGGGGCGACGTTCCCGGTTACGATCGATCCCCTCTCGACGACGTCGGTGTGGAGCACTAACGGCGTAGTAAATTCGTGGCACGGCCGCAGCGTCGCGGGCGTCGGAGACGTCAACGGCGATGGCTACGACGACGTCCTGGTCGGCGCCCCGGAGCAGAACTTGGCCACCGGCCAGGTTTTTCTCTACAACGGAGCGGCCGACGGCAACCTGACAGTGGGATTCCAGGCCGGAGGTAACGGTCCTGGCGAGAACTTCGGGCGGAGCGTCGCCCCGGCAGGCGACTTCAACAACGACGGCTACGCCGACTTCGTCGTCGGCTATCCCGGGGGCGGGCCGGTAGGCCAAGGGATGGTCTTCGTCTACCGCGGTGGACCGGTCAGCCCTGCCTACGAGATTGCCTGGGCCGGAATCTCGGGTCAGAACAGCCTGTTCGGTTTCAGCGTCGCCAGCGGCGATGTGAACTGCGACGGCTTCATCGACATCGCCGTCGGAGACCCGTACCTGAACGCTGGATCCGGCTTTGTGGGACGGGTGCACATTTATTTCGGCTCGGCCGGCGGCTTTCCGAGCGCCGCGGATTGGACTGCCGACGGCGACATAGCCAACCTCCAATACGGCTACTCGTTGGCCATCGCCGACGTCAACGGCGGCTGTGACGACCTGGTCGTGGGCGCGCCTGGAGGGACTGAAGGCCTCACTTCCGACGTCGACGGGTTCGTCGACATATTCGCCGGCGTAGCGGGCGGAGCGCCTGCTAGCTCGCCCTCCTGGACGCTGTCGGAGCCCGGGATCGCGAACTTCGGCAACCGTGTCGCGCCTGCCGGTGATCTCAACGGCGACGGCTACGACGAGATACTGATCTCGTGGCCGACGTACTGGGTCAACTCCTCGACAGACCAGACGGGCACTGTGTCCGTCTACTACGGCAGCGCTTCTGGACCAATGACCGGCAGCACCTCCGTTTGGCAAGCACAGGGCCCGGTCGGGATGCAATCCCGTTTCGGCAGCGGCATTTCCACCGCCGGGGATGTCAACGGGGACGGATACGACGACATTGTCGTTGGCGCCCGCGCGGCTAACGAGGCCCACGTCTACTTCGGCTCAGCGGGGGGCCTGGCAGAGGTGCCGAATGTTTCGAGCACCGGGCCGACGTTGGCGCCGGACTGGACCGCCCAGGGGGCAGCTCCCGGAGATTGGTATGGAGATGCCGTCGCCGGTGCCGGCGACGTCAACGGCGACGGCGTCGATGATGTGCTCGTCGGAGCGCCGCACGAAAGCAGCGTGGGCAACTGGAACGGCCGCGTCTACGTTTACTTGGGAATCCGAGTCGGTCTCCCCGCTGCCGCCGACTGGAGCTATCCCAACGGAGCCCAGAGCACGGCGGTGCTCCAGAGCCTTGACGAGGCCTTGCTGGGGTTGAGCGTCGACAACCGAGGCGACATCAACGACGACGGCTATGACGACATCGCTGTCGGCGCACCCTGGTACGACACCGGCGTCGTCGACGGCGGCGCGGTCTTCGTATTCCATGGCGGAGCCGCAGGTCCGTCGCTGAACTACAACTCCGTCAAGACGGTCACCGACGTCCCCTACGCCCACTTCGGATACAGCGTCGCGTTCGTGCGTCAATCCGACGATGACCCGTTCGACAAGCTGCTGGTGGGAGCCCCCGACTACGACAATCGGGGCCGCGTCTACCTCTACCCGGGCTCTAGTTCCGGGTTGGTGGGCTCTCCTTCATGGGTTCGTGGAGTATCACGGCAATTCGCCAAATACGGCCACAGCGTCGCGTCCGCCGGCGATACCAACGAGGACGGCTACGAGGACGTTATCGTCGGTGCCCCCAGCCATGATTGCTACTCCTGCAACTCGCTGACGCGGGAGGGACGGATCTACATCTACTATGGCGCTTCCTCGGGGCTGAACAGTGGCCTCGCCGAGACCCGGATCGAGGGCGATGTGAGCTACTCGCGATTCGGTCATAGTGTCGGGGCGGCCGGCGACGTCAACGCCGACGGTGTAGACGATGTGGTCGTCGGCGCGCCCTACTACCGAAACGGGCAGTTCAGAGAGGGTCGTGGCTACGTGTTCGCCGGCGTCTCGGGCACTGGCGTAGCAACTCCGGCGATGTGGACGGCGGAAAGCAACCAGATCATGGCCCAGTTCGGCGCCAGCGTGGCGGGAGCCGCAGACATCTTCGGCGACGGGGTCGCCGACATCGTGATCGGCGCCCCGCGATACGACCCTTCCGGGCAGTCGCGGGGCGCCGCCTTCGTGTACAGCGGCTCGGAAATCGGGCTGTGGACGGCGGCCGGCTCGACGATGCTCGGCTACTGGCCGACCGGGCAACTCGGGCACGCCGTGTCTGCCGCGGACGTCGACGGCGATGGCCTCGCCGACGTTGTGGTTGGCGCTCCGTACTACGAAGACGGTGAGGTCAACGAAGGAGCAACCTTCGCTTACTACGGTTCTCCTGCCGGGATCGGGCCGCTTCCCGACTGGACCATGGAGGGTGGGGCCACGTTCGCGCGATTGGGCTTTGCCCTCGTCGGGGGCGGAGACGTGAACGGCGATGGTGTGGCCGACGTCGTGCTGACTGCTCCGTCCGCGGTCGGACAGGGTCCCGGCGGGCTGCAACTGTACTTGGGCGTGGCGCGCTAGATCATCAACGGTGAACGATGAACAGCGCTGACCGGGTCTGCGACTCACTGCGCCGCCGACGGGACGGTGTCCTTCGCGTCGCCGACGCTGATCGTCAGCGCAGAAGGGTCATAGCTGAGAACGACTATCTGGCGTCGACCGACACCTCAGCCCCAGCGCCCGGTCAAATCTAGTAGGCGCGCGACGTCGGCGGCGTTGTTGAACAACGCCACGCCGACGCGAATCTGCCCACCGTCGACACGCAGCGATGCCTTGATGCCGGCCTCGTCGAGCTGTCGCCGCACGGTGTCGGGATCACCACCGTGCTCGAAGGCGACGATGGCCGAGCGGTTGCCGGCAGGCGTCCACACCGCGAAACCCTGATCGGCGAGACCGGCACGGACCGCCTGCGCCAACCCCACGGTGTGGCTCTCGATGCGATCCACGCCGACCTCGTGCAGGTAATCGAGAGCTGCGCTGAGCTGGTACACGGCGCCGAACGACATGGTGGCATAGCCGTACTTGCGACCGTCGGCGTGCAGCTCGTAGCGATGATCGGGGAGCTCGCGGGCGATGTTGAGCGAGCCGCTGCGATCGATGTCGATACGGTCCAGCAAAGCTTCGCGTACATAGAACGGCGCCACACCGTAGCCACCGAGCAACCACTTGTAGGTACCAGCGGTGAGGAAGTCGATGCCGGTCTGGCGCACGTCGATCTGCAGCATGCCGATCCCCTGAATGGCATCGGCATAGAGGTATGCGCCATGCGCATGGGCGAGGTCGGCGAGCGCTTTCAGGTCGTGCACGTAGCCGTTCTGATGCGAGACCCACGACACCGAGATCAAGCGGGTGCGGTCATCGACGAGGGCAGCGAACGCTTCCGGTGGCGCCGCTCCGTGCTCGTTGCGTGCGATGCGCAGCTCGATGCCGTGGCTGTCCTCGAGCCGCCGGTAGAGCGCGAAGGTGGTCTCGTAGTGCAGGTCGCTGATCACGACGTTGTCGCCCGGCTGCAGATTCAACGCCCGGGTAACTATGTTCTCGCCGTCGCTGGTGGCGTAGAGCACGCCGACCTCCGACTGCGTCGCTCCGACCAGACGCGCGAACTTGGCACGCGCGGCATCCGTCTCATCGAGCATCGGCCGCAACATGACCGGATCGTGGGCCTTGGCTCTCAGAAACTCGGTGCCGCGCTCGACGACCTGTCGTGGCGAGGGGGTGATGCAGGCGGAGTTCAGGTAGGTGCCGGAATCGACGATCGGAAAGTCGGCGCGTACGCCGAGAGGGTCGTCGAGTGTCGGGGTCCGCTTCGAGGCCCGCGCCACACCAGCGGCGGGGCCGACGGCGCCAAGTGGACCCAGCAACGTCGCCGCCGACGCCGAGCCGAGAAAGCACCGTCGCGTGCTGGTCGGCGTGTCGCTGTCGTCTCCGGCGCGACCTCGCGTTGCTAACGACGGGAGCTTGTCTTCGTCGCTATCGGCCATCCATCTTCACCGTCTGACTGCCTACTCTCGTCAATCCGTTGGCGGGCTCACCCAAACCGGAACATCCCGCTCGATCGTCACTCCCGACACCATGTCGTTGACGTTGACCACGAAGGTGTAGAAACCGCTGGGGAGACCGGTCGGCAGCAGCGCGTTGACCAGCATCTGCGTGGCCCCGGTAGCCGGGTCGCGCATGCTTCCCACCACCTCGGCCGTGTCGAGCGCCATGGGCTCGCCCTCGGGCGGCCGTAGTCGCACGCCCACCGCCGACTGCGTCTGACCGGTGAACGGGTTGGGCACCAGGTTGTGCACCACCAGATACAGCTGCTGCATGGAGCCGGGCGGGCCCGCGGCGCGCGCCGTGGGGGTGAGCTCGGTGTCGCCGATAACGAACGGGTACGCAACCGGACCGTCCGCCTTGGTTGGCGGCGGTGCAGCCGGATCGATGCCGCGTACGATCAACCCGGGATGCTGCCAGTCGATCGCCACCGGACCGGCGACCGCAAGTCCGGGCTCGGTGTAATTCGGCACGTCCGTATCGATGTTGAAGGCGCTGATTCGACCCACTTCGTTGTCGCGCACGATCACTCGTACCTGTCGGCTACCGGCGCGCGACCACAGCAGATCGTAAAAGCGTAGCGGGAGTCCGGCGACCGGCGAGCTGCGCATCGACTCCATATCGAGGCCGACCTGCCCGTTGGACAAGTCGAGCATGGATCCGTCGTCCGCGAGCACGTAGCTGAAGATCTCCAGCTCGACGCGGTTGTCCTCACCACTACTCTCGAGATCCTCCAGCTGTTCCCAGGGAACCTCTACCACCGTCGCCACTCGGCTCACCTCGCCGTCGCCGACGAACGGAACGGTGGTCATGTCGAACGTCATGTCGCGATCGACGATCCCCTTGGTGATGAACTCGGCGAGCTGTGCCTGTCGCTGCATCGGGTTCATGTCGGTGTATGCGATCGGCGAGGCCAGGCTCTCCGGGGCCCACGACACCTCCACATCGGACCCCGTCGTCTCGACATCGATGTCGAGGACACCGGAGTCGTCGCGCTGACGCGCGAAGGCGAGCACGTAGTAGGCGCGTGTAGAGCGCTCCAGCTCGCCGAGTGCGCTGCTGAGATCGTTGGTGTCCCAGGTAGTCGTGCCGCCAGTCTCGGCCGCGAAGGCGTTGAGCGCACTGCGCGACGAGCCGCGCTGGTCGAAGGTACCGGCCGCGATCCCACCGGCAGCGAGACCGGCATTGCGCCCTCCGCCCACGCCACTGGGATCGACCACGTGGATGACGGCGTCGGCAGCACGCAGCTCGTCGAAGCTGTCATCGAGCGCTGAGCGCACTTCGGCGCTACCGAAACGCTCTTCGACGTCGGAAGCGGCCAGCGCCTCGCCCGCATTGCTCTGAATGGCGGCGGTCGTGGCAGCAAGCTGATCAAGTGACTGGCCGGTGATCACCCGATCGTCGAAGCCGGTGGAAAAGAAGACGACGTGCTTGCGACCGCGGATCGCCTGCAGCATCTGACCGAGGGCTCCAACCTGTTCGGCGTAGCTCGCTACCACACCGGTGTACTGTTGAAACTCGAGCGAGGCGACGTTGCGAACCAACTCTCCGGCAACCTCGGCACCGCGGGTCGGGTCCTGATCCGGCTGCAACGCCGTCTCGAGCTCGCCGGCTATGAAGCCGGCGCGATCGATGGTGCGGCTTGCCTGCACCAATCCGAGACCGGCGACGCCTTCGAGCACCTGTCGTCGATCGCGCGTCAGCGGCACGAGCAAACGCACCCCACTGACCGTGGAGAAGGTCGCCACGCCCACGAGGTCGCGCTGATGCACCTGGGTCCGAATGAACTCCTGCGCCGACTGTTGGGCGGCCAGCACCCCGCGCGGCGTATTGAATCCGACGTCGAAGAACAGTACCCACTGACGCCACGCAGCCGGCGGCATGGCGTCGAGATCGACCATGCCGCCTTCATCGCCGCGGCCCAAATCGACCTCATAGACGGTGGTCAGTTCGCGCTCCTTGCCGTCTACGCGTAGCCGGAAATCAGAGGTCCCGAGCCGCGAGGCGAAGTTGCCCGAGCGGTCGGCCACCGACACCTGCAACTGAACAACTTCGACGCGGCTACGGAACTGTGGCCGTTGCTGCGCCATCGATAGCGGCGCCGAGGCGACCGTCATGGTTAGGAGCGTGACTACCAGCCATCGCGTACCGATGGACAGATCACGACTGTAAGAGTTCACCAGCACGCCAGGACGTCTCATTTTCGTCGCCGAATGAGACGCTACTTGCGCATCGCGGCGGCGAGGGAATCGATGTAGAGGTCTACGCCGCTGCCGAGCTCGTACGCCTGGCGAGCGTCACCACCGCTGGACAGCGCGGCGATGACTTGCTGATCCCGTTCCAGAACCAGGTCGCGGAGGCTGGCCCGGGCAGCATGACTGATGGCCGCGGACGCGGTCCTGCGCCGCACGACACGCCGAGTCCGCGTGCGCCGAACCTTGCGCCGGCCATTGCCGACTTTCTTGCGCTTCTTGGTTCCGGAACGACGCTTGATCGGTACCACATATGTGGCATTGAAGCTGCGCGTCGACTGCTTGCGCACCGACTTGTCTGCGCGCTCCGCTACCTTGCGGAAATCATCAGTCGTGGCGTCCGGGTTCTTAGCATACAGTCGCGCGACCGCTGCCTTCACTTTCTCGATAGCTGGCATGGATTCTGGCCTCATCTATGTGGGGAACTTGACGCGGTCGTGACTCGCACTACGAATAACGCCTGCTTTCAAAGAACTCACGCGCGTCCCAAAGCCCGCCGAGTCTACGCCGGTCAGTCAGGCTCTGCAAATGCGATTTCTCTGTTGCGAACGAGGTTCGGCGCTATCGAGCGTCGATACAATGTGCACATCGAGAAACTCTCCAAGAGGAGCGCACTGCCTTGCCTGATCGTCGCGCTGTTTGCGTGTGGTTGATTCTCCTGCCCGCCGGTATGTACGCCAACACATCGAACGCGTCAATGTGGCCCACGGCACAAGAAGCCAAGGAACAGATCTCGCAGGCACTCGAGTCCCGCGGCCAGCGATACGCGGAGATCGCCCAGCAGATCTGGGAGTTGGCCGAGGTCGGGTACCAGGAGGAACGCAGCTCACAGTTGCTGCAGTGGGAACTGGAGGAATCGGGTTTCGCCGTGCAAGCCGGCGTCGCCGGTATACCGACCGCGTTTGTCGCCAGCTACGGATCCGCGGAACCGGTGGTTGGAATCCTGGCGGAATTCGACGCGCTGCCCGGACTGTCGCAGGCCGCCGTGCCCGAGCGTCAGGCGCTGGAGTCAGACGCCGGCCACGCGTGCGGCCATCATCTGTTCGGCACCGCCTCGACCGGGGCGGCGATCGCGGTGCGCGATTGGCTCGCGGCGACCGGCGCCAGCGGCACCATTCGTCTGTATGGGACTCCGGCGGAGGAGGGCGGTGCCGGCAAGGTCTATATCGCACGGGCGGGACTATTCGACGATGTCGACGTGGCGCTGCACTGGCACCCCGCCGACCGCAATGACGCCAGCCCCGGTAACAGTCTGGCCAACAAGTCGGCAAAGTTTCGCTTCCATGGCCAGTCGACGCACGCCGCGGCGGCGCCCGAACGTGGCCGATCGGCGCTCGACGGAGTGGAGGCCATGAACCACATGGTCAACCTGATGCGCGAGCACGTACCGCAGGAAACACGCATTCATTACGTGATCACACACGGTGGGCGCGCCCCGAATGTGGTACCCGAGTTCGCCGAGGTCTACTACTACGTCCGTCATCCGGACGTGGCAACCGCCAAGGAGCTTTTCGATCGGGTGGCTCAGGCCGCAGAGGGAGCTGCTCTGGGCACCGGCACCCGGTTGGAGTACGAGATCATTCACGGCATTTACAACCTGCTGCCCAACGAGACCCTCGGGCGACTGATGGACTCCAACCTCCGACGGCTCGGCGGGGTCACCTACGACGATCGTGAGCGCGAGTTCGCCGAGATGATCCGTCCGACTCTCGGTGCCACTGACATCGCCATGGGGTCGGAAGAGGAGATCCAGCCGTTCGAGATCAAGGACGGCGGTGGCTCGACCGATGTCGGCGACATCAGCTGGCTGGTTCCGACCGCCGGGCTCGATGCCGCGACCTGGGTACCGGGAACCTCGGCGCACTCCTGGCAGGCTGTCGCGGCGGGCGGCACCAGCATCGGCACCAAGGGCATGTTGCTGGCGGCGGAGACCCTGGCATGGACGGCGGTGGATCTGTTTCTCGACCCGTCTCAGGTAGCCGCCGCCCGTGAGGAATTAGAGCGCCGGCGCGG
Organism: Acidobacteriota bacterium; assembly: GCA_965248695.1. Lineage (GTDB taxonomy): Bacteria > Acidobacteriota > UBA890 > UBA890 > WLXD01 > DASCOT01. The sequence continues at coordinate 1,279,737 of CBDFKD010000002.1, forward strand.
CGCGGACTTTGTCTATGAGGCGCTCGTCGGCGACCGTGATCCGCCGCTCGACTACCGTCAGTAGCGACGTGCGCACGGCAGGCTCGCCGGGTGACAATGGAGCACATTGTCCCCTGACAACCAGCGCTCGCGAATGAACGGAGCCCAAGCAGGCGCGCGGCGCGCCGTGATCGCGCTGGCACTGATCAGCGCAGTAGGCCCGAGCTCGGTAGCGGTACCGACGGTGGACAGTGATCGGCTGACCGTCGAGGCATACGCAGCCGGGCTGCAGGCACCGACCGGTTTCGCGTTTCTGGGCAACGACGACGTGCTCGTGATCGAGAAGAACACCGGCCGCGTTCGGCGCATACGCGATGGCCGGGTTGGCAACGCCGTCCTCGATCTGCGCGTCAGCACCGCCAGTGAGCGCGGCGGCCTGGGCATCGAGCTCAGCCCCGACTTCGCCGACGACGGCTTGGTGTACATCTACTACTCGGCCGCCGTCGCCGGCGACAACAGCGGATGGACGGAGAACCTGGTTGTGCGCTACCGCTGGAACGGCCGTCGCCTAGTGTCGCCAACCGTGCTGCTGCGATTCTCGAACCGCACTGAACAGGCGAACGGCCCCAACCATGATGGTGGCACGCTGCGCTTCGGCCCCGACGGTTACCTGTACGGCCAGGTGGGCGACCTGAATCGCGGACGCTTCGACGATCCGCGCATCGAACAGAACACCGGCGACAGCTCCTCGGCCGAGGTGGGCGGAATCTTCCGTGTCGACGGCGACGGCAACGTCCCGACCGACAACCCGTTCGCCACCCATGCGGTGGCATCGGTGCGCAAATGGTTCGTCTACGGCGTCCGCAACGGCTTCGGCCTGGCTTTCGACAGCCTCACGAATCGCCTCTGGTTCACCGAGAACGGCCCCGAAGTGTACGACGAGATCAACATCGCCGAATCCGGCATGAATAGCGGCTGGCTGCCGCTGATGGGGCCGGATTCCCGAGACGCGCGCTTCGGCGCCAACGGCAACAACGCCTTCGATGCCGCCGATCTGGTGATGCTTCCCGGTTCCGTTTATCGCGACCCGATGTTCTCCTGGCTGGATCCTGTGGGCGTGACAGCAATGGTGTTCCTGCGTACCGACACCTTCCCGCGTGCGCTCCGCGACCGTCTGGTGGTGGGCGACACCAACACCGGCGATCTGTACCTGTTCCGACCGCGCGGCAGAAAACGCAGCGCCCTCAAGCTGGCCGGTGCAGTGCGGGACCGGGTCGCGGACACTGAGCTGGAACGTCAGATCAACCGCTGGGGAAGCGACTTCGGCATCGTTACCGATATGCGCATCGGGCCTGACGAAAACCTCTACGTGCTCGACCTCACCACCGGCACCCTGTGGCGCATTCGCCCCGCCGATTGAGCCCACCGGGCCGGCTGAGCGACGGCCATGCCGATAATCCGAGCCAAATGCGGCCGGAATACGGTGAAAGCGATGATCTCCAGGTGGTCCGCGGACGGTACGTGTCGTAGATTCTCCGCAGGAAAAAGTGCCGCTCGCCACAAGTGCGTGATGATTCCGGCCTGTGCACCGGGCGGGACGAGCAATATCCATGAGCGACTCATCCACCTTCGGGCGCTACACGACAAGCAGGATCCTGGGCCGCGGGGCCATGGGCGTAGTGTATGCGGCGGTGGATCCGGTGATCGGTCGCAACGTCGCGCTGAAGATGATCCGCGACGACTACGGCACCACCGAGAGCGCCGAGATCACGTCGCGATTCGAGCGCGAGTTCCAGACTGCCGGCAAGTTGTCGCACCCCAACATCGTCCCGATCTACGACGTCGGGCGCGAGGGCGATGCCTGGTACATCGCCATGGAGCTGGTGGAAGGGGTGAGCCTCGAGGACATCCTCGCCGAGGGGCCGACTCCGATCGCCAAGAGCCTCAACATCATTGCCGGCATCGCCGCCGCTCTGGATCACTCGCACGATCTCGGAGTGGTGCATCGCGACATCAAGCCGGCCAACATCCTGGTAACCACGAGCGGCGTCCCCAAGGTGACCGACTTCGGCGTGGCGAAGCTGTCTGGCAATACGATGACGGCCGCCGGGAGCATCCTCGGCACCCCGGCATATATGTCGCCGGAGCAGGCACGCGGCGAGATCCTCGCCGGCGCGTCCGACCAGTTCTCGCTGGCGGTCATGTCCTACCAGCTGCTCACCGGCACGAAGCCCTTCGACGGCGATGCTCCCACCACCGTGATGTTCAAGATCGTCAGCGATGAGCCGGCAACGCCGAGTTCCCTGAACACGGAGCTGCCAGCGTCGATCGATGCCGTGCTCTTACGCGCCATGCACAAGGAGGCCGAGCACCGATACAGCGGCTGCGTGCAGTTCGCCGATGCGCTGAGGTCGGCCTGGGGAATGGACACCGACGCCACGGTGGCCTCGGTGGCGCCGGTCGCGGCGCCGAAGACAAAGAAAGCGTCCGCGATGCCGATGATCGCGGTCGGCGCGGGCCTGGTGGCGGTGTTGGTTTTCGTCGGATGGTTCGCGATGGGCGGCCGCGATTCCGGACCCATCGACGCCACCGATACCGGGACCGACACGACGGCAGCGTCGGGAGCGCCGGCCAGCGGACAACCGGCCGCGCCGCAACCGGTCACCGGTGACCCGAGCGCCGATCCCACAGCCAGCGCGCCCGTCGAGCCCGTGGCGGGAGCGGATGGCGAAGCCGATCTGAGCACCCCGGTGCCAGGCGCCGACGACGACGCCGGCGACGGCGTGCCCGCCGATGCCGAGCCACAAGCAGCCGAGGTGGCTACGCCCGCGCCGATGGCCGGCGAGCCGTTCACCGTCACCAGCCAACCACCCGGCGCCACCGTGAGCCTGGACGGAACCGAAGTCGGGTCGACGCCCCACGAGTTTGAGATGCTGCCCGACACTCGCTACACGCTGCAGCTGTCGCTGGATGGCTACACGCCTGCGGGCTGGGCATTCGCGGCCGACGATCTGAGCGCCGCGCAACGCGCCTCGGCCACACTGCACTTCCCGATGCAGCCCGATGTCGAGCCGGGTACCGTGACGGTCGATGCCGACTACCCGGTTTCCGCCACGGCGCGCCCGACCGGCGGAGGACAGACACGGCGGTTCAACGCGTCCACCGTGTTGGAATTGACGCTGCCTCCCGGATCGTGGGTAGTCACCCTGTCGGCACCTGAGGTGTTCCTGTCCCAGCAGTCGACGGTGAGCGTGGCCAGCGGCGAGACCCGTCGACTCAGTGCCCCGGCCACGGCCGACGTGCAGGTAGCGGCGGCTCCGGGCAATTGCCGCGTCAGCATCGACGGCCGCTTCGTCGACGCGACGCCGTTTCAGGTACGGCTGACCGCCGGAGACCACGAGTTTCTGTTCGAGTGGCCAGCCAGTGGCGATGCGCTCACCGTCAACGAGCGCATCGTCCGCGACGGGCAGCGCGTATTCGCCACCGCGCCGCAACAGTGAGCGCCGCCGTTCGAACCTTGGTGGCGCTCGCGCTCATGGCATCGACGGCACCTGCCACGACAGCTCTCGAAGGGAGCCACGCAGCCGGGCAGGCCGACGTGGCGGTCCAACGGCTGCTGGACCGAGCACAACAGCTGGCAGACGGCGATCCCGAAAGCGCGATCCGCGAGGCCACCGTTCTTGTAGAGCAGTTCCCGGCCTCCGACCTCGTCGACGAGGCCTTGTTGCTGATCGCCGACAGCCACGCTGCGCTCGACAACCACGCCGCCGCCCGCGAATCCGCCGAACGCATCATCAACTCGCACCCGCGTACCGCCAGCGCCGCCGCCGCGACAGTGATCGTGGCGCGCTACGACATCGACGCCTCCAGGTCGATGGACCAGTTGCGGACCGTGCGCGAGGCACTATCGCGCCTGCCGGTGCTGTTCGACGCAGTGACGTTCCCGCGACTAGAGGCACGTGCCGCGGCAATGGTGCTGAGCGGCGACATCAGCCTGCGTCTGCTGGAAATCGATGTTGCCGAGGGCGAGTTCGCTGCCGCCATGGAGCCCGGGGTCAGCGGCGTGTGGCTGGCGCGCGCCCACGCCGGGCTCGGGCGGGCCTTGCTTCGGAGCGGCGAGTGGGAGGCGGCAGCGACGCTGCTGCAGCGCAGCGCGGCCGAAATACCGTCGGCGCGCTCACTGCTGTCGCTGATCCACCGACATCGCCTCGGTCCCACCGCAGCCGCATGGCGACGCTCGCGCACGCTGGTGAGCGCCGGTGGACGGCTCGACGAGCCGATCGGAATCGCGGCGTCCGAACAGGGTGACCTGCTGGTCATAGATGAGGGCGGGCCCTTCGGGGCGCGCCTGCGCGCCGATGGCAGCGTCGCAAGTCGACAGAACCCACTCGCCGGAGCAATGAGGCCGTGGTTCGGTCCTGCCGGCATCGCTTACGTCGTGCTTCGTCGCTCGATTCTGGCGCCGTTCATCCGCGATCGTCAGACGTTCACGACGCGTGAGAACGGTCGCTCGCAAGAGATCGACAACATCGTCGCGGCAGCGCATGGCCCCCTCGGCGGGCTCCTGGTGGCGCACGACGACGGCGACAAGCTGTCCCGCTTTGATCCCAGCGGCGCCTACGTATCGATGCCTCTCGGCAGTCGACGCTTCAAGATCGTCGACATCGATGTCGACTCTCAGGGGCGCTTCCTGCTTCTCGACCGCCGCAACAAATCCGTTCTCGCCCTGGACCCCGCGGACAATGTCTCGACGCTGGTGAGCGCCTCGGAGTGGGGACGGCCGGAGGCGCTGGCGCTTGATGCACTGGGCAACGTCTACACGCTCGACCGAGACAGCAAGCGCATCGACGTGTATTCGAGTGCCGGAACGCGCCTGGCGCGCTTCGGGCCCGGGCTTCCCGGCGGTACAGAGCTGGACGACCCACGAGACCTGGCGGTCGACGGCAGCGGCAACGTCTACGTCGCCGATCGCGGCAACTCCGTGGTGGTGGTGCTGCAATGAGCTGTTTCAGTAGGCGGCATCGGTGGATCGGCGCGATCCTCGGAGGTATCGAAGGTGGCCGTCCCGCTGCCTGGATACTGTCGCTGGTGTTCGTGCTCGCTACCGTTGCGTCAGTGCTCCCCGGCGCTCAGGCCAACGCTCGCGAGATCGAGCCTCAAGACCCCGAGACGTCGTCGGCACAGACGACCGGTGCGGACCCACTGGCCGAGATCGAGGCAATGCTCGATCGCGGCGTGGCGCTGTTCAACTCTGCCGACCAGCCCGACTCGATCGGTGTGTTCGGCGAGCTCATCGCGCGAGTCGATGCCCTCGCACCGGGCGTCGACGCGCTGCCCGCTCTGGCGCGCGGGCTGTCGTACCGGGCGCAGGCGCGCTTCAACCTCGGCGAGGAGGCCGACGCGGACGCCGATATGCGGCGGCTCCTGCAAGTGGCGCCGCGCACACGCCTCGATCCGACCCTCGTTTCGCCCAAGCTCATCGAGCTGTTTGACGCCCTGCGCGCCGAGATCGTGGGCGAGGTGGCGCTGGTGCTGTATCCAGAGGCAGCGCGCGTCGTTGTCGATGGCCGCGAGATCGAGACTACGCTCGAGGCGATCGCCCTTGCCGAGGGCACGCACACACTGAGCGTGCAGATGCTCGGTCATACCGGACATCAGCGGCAGATCGAGATCGCGGCGGGCGAAACCCTGACGGTGGATGTAACGCTGGAGCGCTCCAGCGCGATCGTCACGGTACGAACGGACGCGCCCGGTGCCAGTGTCACCGTCGATGGGCGCGCCGTTGGCGAAACAGTGAGTGCGGATCCAGACGACCCGGCAGCCGCCGGTGGGGCCACGCTCAGCTTTGATGGACTGGACGCTGGTACACACAACATCGAGATCACCCGAGAAGGGTACCGGCCTCACAGTGGCCAAATTACTGTCGAGGATCTGGTCGAGTACCGCCTGGATCCGGTTGCCCTACGACGCACGGTGGGCATCGTCGTGATTCAGCGAATCCCATCAGATGCAGACCTGCGGATCGACGACCGCTCCGTCGATACGTCCGCTGCCGCCGGTGTGCTCGAGGTGGAGCTGGTCCCTGGCGTTCACACGATATCCATCGACGGCGGTAGCCTGGGATCGTTCAGCACCGATGTCGAGGTCATCGATCGCGACCGTCATGAGGTCGACGTCGAGCTGCGACCGTCGGTGTACTTCCTCGGCGTCGTGGGCGACGACGGGGTCGGGCGCGCCACGGTCGTCGAGGCGCTCGAGCCAGTGCTCGCCTCGGGACGGTGGAACCAGCTGGCGCTGCCGCCGCTCGACAGCGCCGCGCTCAGCGGGACCGGACTGCAAATCGATGCGCTGCGCACACAGGCAAGGGGGGACGGACCCCGCGGAGCCCATTGGCGATTCCAGGCGACCCAGCAACAACTCGACGGCCGCACGCCGGCATCGCTGTACGTGTTCGCGGTGCTGTCCGACGACCTGGTCGCTACCCACGCCGAGATCTGGACCTTCCCGGGTGGACCGGGGCCGGCGTTCGGCGATCAGATCCGGGTGGCGCTGAACGATAGCGCCAGCATCGCCGCACGCGTCGACGCGGAGCTACTCGGCGGGGGCACGACATTCACGCGCCCGTGGCTGGGCGCCGACTTCATCGACAGCTTGACCACGACCGGGGCAGTGGCACTGAGCGTCAGTCCGACAGGGCCGGCGGCAGCCGCGGGGCTCAGCCCGGGTGACGTGGTGATGGCCGTGGATGGGACGGCGATTTCCAATACCGCCGAGCTGCAACAAGCGCTCGATAGTCTGGCAATCGGGGCGCGTGTAGAACTTGCCCTGGCCAACGGCAGCGTCTCCGTCTCGCTGGCACGCTCGGCGCAAATCATCGACCCCGATTCGGCGCGCTCGCCGTTCGCCAGCGTCCTGATCGCGGTGCGCCAGATGCGTGCCGTCGGCGACGATACAGTGCCTGAGTGGGTGCTGGCGCTGAACGAAGCGGCTATCCTGCTGCGCGCTGGGGAGTGGGAGCAGGTGGTGCGCCTTCTGCGACCGTTGCAGGTGCCCGAGCGGGCCGGCGTTGGAGCGAGCATGGCGAGCTACTGGCTCGGCCTGGCGTTGTCGGAGCTCGGATCCGACTATGCCAGCCTCGCCAGCGATTCCTTCGAGCGCGCCGCGGCAGATCGCGACGGGCGCTTGTTGCACGACGACGGCCCACTGGTGTGGCCGTTGGCCCGAGCCCGGGCGCGCCGGTTGCAGCGCTAGCTCTCGGAGACGATCCGGATCGATTCTCGTATCGGTCTAGGGGACTGCCCTTCTTCAGCCACGGATAACTTCGCTTGACGTGCGAGGTGGGACCCCACTAGTCTGGTTTCCAGAATATCCGGAAACCGGAAGAGTGAGATTCTTCGCCGCCCGGCAAGAGGAGTCCGACTGATGGGTAATGAAACCCTGCCGCTCACTCCGCGTGTACTGCTGATCCTGTGGGCGCTGGAGTCGGGACCGCTGCACGGGTACCGATTGCTACAGGAGATCGAGGAGCGCGGCCGCGGGCGAGTATCCATCGGACCGGCGTCGCTCTACGAGTCCATCCAGACACTGCGGCAGCGTGGCTGGATCGAGCCGGCCGAGGCGCCCGACGACGCCGACAGCCGGCGACGCTACTTCCAGCTCGCTGCAGCTGGCCGATCGGTTCTAGTGGCCGAGGCCCGACGTCTGTCCGATCTGGTTGACGATCTGCGGCTCGCCGGCGTGATCGACTCGGGCAAGATCTGATGCGCGCTCGCGCCTTCCTGTGCAATTTGTCGCTGCGGGCGCTGCCGGCGCCCCTGCGCCGGGAACACGGCGCCGACATAACGGATCTCTATCTCGAGCGACAACGTCAGGCGCGTCGCCGAGGCCGGGCCGCGGCGGCGCGGTATTCGTTGTTGGCGTTCGTCGACTTGCTGGGCTCCGCCGCTCGAACCCGGTTCCGCCGCCGGGAGGCGCCGGCCCACCTCGCCCGATTGAACGACTCTCCCCTGAGCTCATGGACCCCTGAGATGCTTCTACGCGACCTGAACTTCGGTATTCGCACGCTCCTGCATCGCCCCGGATTCACCGCCGTGGTGCTGATCACGCTGGGCCTGGGGATCGGCGCCAACGCCATCATCTACTCCGCGATCGACAACATCGTGCTCAACCCGTTCGACTTCCCGGAGCCTGATCGGACCGTCGCCATCGGGGTCGAATACCCGCGCTTGGGGCAACCACTGGGATTCTTCGAGGTGATCTCGCCGCCCGAGTACAACGACATCCTCGAACAGACGACGGCGTTCGAGCGCACGGCCGCATTCGACATCGGCAATCGACAGATCACCGGCGGCGACATTCCGCAGAATCTGCGTACCGGATTCTGGTGGGGCGATCCGCTGCGGGTGCTGGGCATGAGCCCGGTGCACGGGCGCTTCTTCTCGGCCGATGAGATTCGCCAACAGGCACCGCTGGCGCTGGTGAGCAACCGGGTGTTCGAGTCACGTTTCGCCGGCGACCCCGCGATCGTCGGGCAGACGATCCAGATCAACGGCGTCGACCACACGCTGCTCGGCGTCTTCCCGACGCCGGCGGTGGTCTACGGGATCGATCTGTGGACGCCAATGTGGGCGCAGCCGGAAGACTTCACTCGCACCCGTCGGCAGATGAACGTCGTCGCCCGGCTCGGCGACGACGTCACGCTGACGCAGGCGAACGCCGAGCTCGAGGCAGTCGCACGCCGCACCGAGCTCGAGTACGGCGACCAGCACGACGAGTATGTCGGCTGGCGTCTGGAGACCATGACCTGGACCGACGCCAACGTCCGCACCCTCAAGCCCACCGCCTTCGTGCTCATGGGAACGGTGTCGTTCGTGCTGCTGTTGGTGTGCGCCAACGTCGCCAGCCTGCTGCTGTCACGCTCCTCGAGTCGTCGCCGAGAGATCGCGGTGCGCGCGGCACTGGGTGCCGGCCGTGCCCGGATCGTGCGGCAGCTGCTGTCCGAGAGCCTGCTGATGGCCGTGCTCGGCGGTGCCGTCGGGCTGGCGCTCGCCTGGGTCGGGCTGCAGTGGCTGGTAGCCAACACACCGGCACCGTTGTTGCCCACCACGCGGCCAATCGGCCTGAACCTGCGAGCGCTCTACTACACCGGCTTCGTATCGGTGCTTGCCGGCGTGCTCTTCGGTATCGTGCCGGCCCTGCAGTCGGCGCGCTTCGACCTGCACGGGACGCTCACCGAGAGTGGGCGCTCCACCGGCGGTCGCTCGCGCCGGCGGCTACACGGCGTGTTCGTCGCCGTCGAGGTGGCGCTGGCGCTGATGCTGTTGACCGGTGCCGGAATGTTCATCCACAGCTTCGCGCGCCTACAGCGAGTCGACCCCGGTATGGACGTCGACAACGTCCTGACCATGCGACTCACGCTTCCCTGGGAGAAGTTCGAGGGTGAAGCGATTGCCAACTTCTTCGTCGACCTCGCCGACCGCGTGGAAAATATTCCCGGAGTCCGCAGCGCCGCGTCGGGATCGCAGTTCGCGCCGATCGGGTTCATCCGACAACGGTTCGCCATCGATGGACAGGCGGTCGCCGACGAGTCGGAGCTGCCCAACGCGCTGCTGACCATCGCCACCGCCGACTACTTCGAGACCCTCGGCATCCCGTTACGAACCGGCCGCTTCTTCGACAGCGGCGACCTGCCTGGCACCCAAACGGTGACGGTGATCAACCAGACCCTGGCGACGCGCACCTTCGGCGACGAGCCCGCGGTCGGCAAGCGCATCAAGCTCGGCGCCCCGGACGACGAGGAGCGCCCGTGGCTCACGGTCGTCGGTGTGGTTGGCGACACCAAGAACAACGGCCTGGCGGCGCCGGTGCAACCCGAGCTGTTCGTCGGCCTGCGACAGGTGAACGGCGTGTTCAACCAGCTGTACCTGCTGGTGCGAACCGAGGCCGAGCCGCGCGCGCTGTTGCCGCAGATCAGACAGGCGGTAGCAGATCTGGATCCAGAGCAACCGATCTACGGCATTCGAACAGTAGACGAGGCCTTCGCCCAGGGCTTCGCCATGGAGGGGTTCGCGCTGAGAATGCTGACGGCGTTCTCGGTCCTCGCGCTGGTACTCGCCGCGGTAGGCATTTCCGGCGTGGTGGCATTCGCAGTGAGTGAGCGGTCGCGCGAGATCGGTGTACGTATGGCGCTGGGCGCGGTCGGCTCGGAGGTGCGTCGCCTGGTAGTGCGGCAAGCGCTGCTCCCGGTGGCCATCGGCGCGGTGATCGGTCTGGGGTTGTCGATGGCGCTCGGGCAGGCTCTATCAAGCATCCTCTTCGAGGTCGGGATGGGCGATCCGACGACGATGCTCGGCGTGGCCATTGTGCTCGGCCTGGTGGCGGCGGCAGCCGGCTACCTGCCCGCCCGACGAGCCAGCCGCATCGACCCGGTAGCGGCATTGCGAGCGGAGTAGCCAGCATCCCCCGCGGCTCGCTAGTCTCCGACAGGACGCGCCCTCAGGCTCAGCAGCCACAGGTCCGCATCCCGCGGTTCGAGCGTCAGCGCGTCGACACGTTGGCGGATGCGGTCGGCCGCCACCGTCAGACGACACCGATACGGTCCCGCCTCGTCAACGCCGGCGATCGCCTCCTGCGAGTCCGAATCGCACTCGAAGGCTCCCTCCGGCAGCGCGACGCGATTCCACTCCACTCCCGTGTTGCCAGGATCGCCGGCGGCGACCAGGAAGACGAGCTCGACCTCGTACGCCGGGCCCGGGCGCAGCGACAGGAACACCCCCGTATGGATCCCCAGTTGCCTGCCTCTGCGGCGGTCGGGAGGCGACCAGCCGCGGCCAAGCGAACGGGCTGATGCTGCGCGGCTGAAATCGATGCTCACGTTGCGCCGGCTCTCCGTGGGTCGTTGGCCACGGTACAAATGCGTTGCAGACGCATCGTCCGCCTGGCCTCCGAGTTGCCGGATCCAGTCGAAGCGTTGCGGCGGCATACCTGCTGCGTCGGGCGCCGGCCCCAGGATCCAGTCGTAGAAGTCGAGCCGCAGCGTCGGATCCGACAGGGTGGCACCCAGGTCGCCGACTCGATCGACGCCGCCGAGCCAGGCGTTGTCGCCCAGCAGTGTCGCATCGGCGAGCGTCCAATCTTCAGCGCGCACGCTGCTCCGCAGCCAGGGGTCGTCACCAGTCTCGGTGGCGGGCGGTTCCTCAGGCGGTGTTTCGACCGTTGCAGGCGTACAACTCGGGCTCATCAGCATGAGCGAGACCGCGACCGGCACGGCAACGGATGCCGGCACCCGCCGTTGTCGCCATCTGCGCTGGATATCGAGCGTCGTCAACTTGCCTGCCCCGGAGGCCACTCAGGCCACCGCTTCCGCCGAACGCGCCGCGCACCGGCGTCGACCGCCGATCGGCGCGGCGCTACTCTAGTCACCCGAGTCAGGACACTATCAGTCTCTCTTGAAGCGCGGACCCCGAGACGAGCATGCGCATCGCCATCGCCGCCGACCACGGCGGCTACGAGCTCAAGGAGCACGTCAAGCTCCGCCTGCAGGCGCAGGGCCACGTCGTCGAGGACTACGGCGTGCACGACACCAACCCCGCCGACTACGCCGACGTCGGCCGCCCGGCGGCGCGCGCAGTGGCGCACGGCAAGGCCGATCGCGCCGTGCTCATCGACACCGTCGGCATCGCCATGTGCATGGTCGCCAACCGCATCGGCTTCGTGCGCGCGGCAATGTGCAACAACCCCCACACCGCGACGATGGCGCGCGAGCACAACGACGCCAACGTGCTGTGCCTGGGCGGCGGCATGATCGGCCGGACGATGGCCGACAGCGTGCTGAGGGCCTTCCTGGAGACCGAGTTCGGTGGAGGCCGCCATCAGCGACGGGTCGACAAGATCGAGCCCTAGCCCGCTCGCCTACTCCACGTCCTTGCTCAGCACAGCGATCTTCTTCAGAAGCGCAACCCCGTTGACGTTCCAGACGTGTACTGGACGAAAAGCCCGTATGCCCGATCGGGCTTGACTCGATATGCCATATCAGGCATAGTCACTCTACGCTGCACGACGAGCGAGTAGACAAGCCTTTAGTCATCCTGAGCGGTGAGATCAGTACAGCTCGACCAAGCCAAGAGACTGCTGCGGGAATACGACACGGACTGACAACGGAGGTTAACGATGCCGCTTAGTGCCAAAAAGACGGCTCGAATCGATGCGATGGGTGGGCGAGTTGCCACCGTCGAGGAGTGGCTCGACCTCACGCCAGAGGAAGTCGCGGTGATCGACATGAAGATCCGCCTGGGAGAGGAGTTCAAAGCTCGACGCAGAAAGAGGAAGCTTTCTCAGGAGCGCGTCGCCAAGATCCTGAAGACCAGCCAGGGCAGAGTATCGAAGCTGGAGAAGGGCCGGGCTACGCTGGATCAGTTGGCGCGGTCGGTGCTCGCGTTGGGCGGCTCCACGAAAGAGGTGGGTCGGGCGATCTCAGGTTGATGAACGCGTGCCTTTGCTGTTCGCCGGCACGTGTACAGCGCGCTCGCCTTCAGGACGACCTTCATCTGATCCACTCCGCCAGGACGACACTCATCAGCGACTGCTACGGCTACGCCGCCCCCGATGGTCGCCGGTGACGTCGGATGCGACGTAGCTGACTCTTTTCGCTCTTCTGCGCCCAATACAGGTCCCAGCGCAGTTGCAGGTTCATCCAGAACCCGGCTGACATGTCGAAGAACCTGGCCAGTCGTAGCGCCGTGCTCGGGGTCACGCCGCGTCGTCCATTGACCAGCTCGTTGATCCGTTGGTACGGAACGTGGATCGCGTCGGCGAGTTGTCGCTGGGTGATCCCCATCGGAACCAAGAACTCTTCGAGCAGCATCTCTCCCGGGTGAGTGGGCGCGCGCTGTGTCGGGACTCTGACCATTGCCTCAGTACCTAGTGATAGTCAACGATCTCGACGTCCGAGGGACCGCCTTCGGTCCAGTTGAAGCAGATCCTGAACTGCTGATTGACGCGTATGCTGTGCTGGCCCTTGCGGTTGGCCTTCAGAACCTCGAGCTTGTTCCCGGGCGGCACGGCCAGGTCGGAGATCGCGGACGCCGAATCGAGCTGGTCCAGTTTCCGTCGTGCCACGATCCAGAGTTGACTCGGGCAGCATTTCCGGGCCGCTTTCGTCGAGCGACCGTTGAAAACATCTTCGACCCCCGAACTCTGGAACGACCGAATCACCGTAACATGATAGCACGGCTCCCACGCTATCGACGAGATGGGTTTGGCGCGCCCGCGCTCAACGCGGCGTTTCTCTCACTGTTCGGTGTCGATCATGAGTCGGAGGGTTGCTTGACCGTCTCCTGCTCTCTCAATCCGGCGCCATGCAGGATGGCTCAGATCCAGGAGCTCTTTCCGGCGGCGGAGCCAGGTTCGCTCGGTTGAGCGCAGATCTGCTCGGGCTCTGAAGGGGTCGCTCACGAGTGACAGGAGGAACGCGAGATCTCGGCGCTGTGCGTCAGGCAGATCGTCTACGGCCACCGCTCGCGCCTTGATCAGGATCGCTCCGAGCAGATTGGGCCTGGGAATCTGGCCGGCCACATCACCGCAGCGAACATCGACTGTCTCGGAACGCCTGAGAGCCTGTGAGCCACCCGGCACCTCGACGGTTCGGGCGCCTCCGACGGTCCTGAGCGCCGCGAGACCCCGCAACCCATCAGGCGCTAGTACATCCACGGCAGTGTCGTTGCGCAGGAAGCGGTGCCCTATGTTATTCGCGCCAGCCCCTTCGAAGCGGTAGCCGGCGTCCAGCAGGGTCTGGGCGAGCGCCTTGGGAGCGCCGCGAAGGAGGCGTGCCCCGGCGAGAACGTCGATGTCGGTACTTGCCCGGAGTGGCTCGACCCCGTTCTCGAACCCGTGCAGCTCAACCATCTGGGCGCCGATAAGAGTCCAGGGAGCGCGAAAGACGTCGCTCAGATGAATCGCCGCTTGCCACAGGCGGGCCCGGCGGTCGTCGTCAGTCGGCAGCTCGATCATCGCGCAGCTGATGGATCAGGCTCTTGCCGGCGCGTCGGGCTCGACTGTCGACCGACTCCATGAGGTCGAGGGCAACGACCACCGGGCTGAGAAAACCGTCTCTCAGCGGCAGTCGGCCCATGTCGTCGACGGCGTGCAGGACGACATTCCCATCGCCGTCGGGAGACAGGGCATAGCGCTGCTCGAGCGCGGGCAGCTCATCGCGGCCGACGTAGGCCTCCAACTCGTTTCGACCGAGGACATCGACGTTGTAGTTGTCGGCAGCGCTGATTCCGCTACGAGCTAGTGATCGATCCGAAGCTAGGCGGCCCAGCAGCCCACGATGTACGTGGCAACGGTTCACCGATGCCCGGCGCCGCAGTCGAGGAGCCAGCTGCACGAGTTGATCCTCTCGTAGCCGCTGACGGAACCGAGAGAGCTGCCACCTGCTCACCCAGTTCACAGCGTGCCCTTCCCAGAGGTTCAGCAACGCCCAAGCACTGGTCTCGTCGTATGGCCGACCGGGGGACGGACGCAGGCTTTGCTGTCGCTCCAGACTCCAAGCGTCGATAAACCACCGGCCGGCGATCTTGCTACCTCGCAAATCACCTTGGCGAAGTAGTTGATGGATCTGCGAGTGATGAACGCGCAGCCGCTGCGCGGCATCCGAGACTGCGATTGGGACCGATAGTGGAGCCATAGGAAGAACCGTGAAGTTTCGCCTAGATTCAAAGAGATTGCAGGAATTATATAGTTATCTATATATTTCTGCACAACTCGCTCATAGAAATTGATCTAGTCACACCATGGTGCGGCGTCGGTCGATATCTTGTTCTTGACGATTATGTGCGTGCTGCGACTTGCCGAGCGAGAAGAGGTCGTGATCACACGTCACGGCCGTCCCGCCGGGGTATTGGTCGGGTTTGGAACCGAGGACGACTGGTTCGATTGTCAGCTGGAGAATGATCCGCGCTTCCTGGCGCGAATCGAGAAGGCTCGACATAGCCTCGCCCAGGGCAAGAGCACGAAGCTCGAGGACCTGGACTTGTAACAGCGTCAGGCGGCGGACTGTCGTTTGATCCACTCCGCCAGGACGACCTTCATCAGCGACTGGTACGGAACATCGCGCCGATTGGCCTCCCGCTTGAGCTCGTCCAGCAGCCAACTCGGCATGCGCATCGTGACCCGCGACGTAGACGGTTTCAGAGCGGGGAACACCGCCGGGCGCGGCTTGCCGAAGTCCACGAACTGCTCGAGGCGATCCGCTTGGCTCTCGAGGTACGCCGCCTCGTCATGCTTTGTCATCGTACCCATCTCCTGTACTTGCGCTTCGTCGTCCAGGCGGTAGTCGGTCGGATCCGATCCTCCCGAACCGTGAACGGCACGGTGATGTGTCGACCATCGTCGGTAAGGCCAATCAGCCAGAAGCGCGGTTCGGCCTCCGAGTGTTGTCGGTCGGGAAAGTAGGTACCGCGACCGTTCAGGAACGCGCTTTCGACATCGGCAATGGTGAATCCCCGAGACTCGATCTCGCTGTGATTGGCCGTGTCCCAGTCGAAGCCGGACATCGAGTCCATGTTCAGCATGTACTTAAGATAGCATGTTGGTCATGTACCGCCCAACGAGTTCGACAGCCATCAGGGGCGGTGCACGATCTTCTTCAGGACCGTTGACAACTCCCAACAAGTGTTGCAACTTGTCAACAATGCCGAGGAATCGTCATCCGAAGAAGGAGATCGAGGCTGCGCTATCTGATGCAGAGGCCGCAGGATGGCGCGTGGAAGCAACCGCGTCGGGCCATCGGTGGCGCGTGATGCGATGCCCTGAGGGCACTCGCGCGGGTTGTCAGGTGTCGATCTGGTCGACGCCGCGGAATGCCGGCAATCATGCCGCGCAGCTTAGAAGAGCTATCGATCGTTGCAGTCACTTTCGACGGGAGAATCGATGACGGTTCATCGCTTCACGCTGATCGTCCAGGGGCCCGACCTGCAGGCGGAGAACTGTGTCGACGCCCTGTTTGACGCAGGGTGCGACGATGCGGCCGTAGGGCGGGTCGCGGGCACCCAGTACCTGGACTTCGATCGGGAAGCGGAGTCGCTGGCGGACGCCGTCTTCGAAGCGACCCGCGCGATCGAGTCCGCTGTGCCAGGAGCCTGCGTCGTGCAGGTGGAGCCGGATGATCTAGTCACCATGGCCGATATCGCCAGGCGTACGGGCAGAACCCGCGAGAGCGTGAGACTGTTGGTGAGAGGACAGCGTGGCCCAGGGGGCTTCCCCTCGCCTGCAACGCATTTCAGGACCCGTAACCGCATGTGGCATTGGCAGGACGCCGCCGCGTGGTTCGCCACAGTGTTCGGGGACTCCGACGAGACCGACTCGGCAGTGACGAGCTTCATCGCCGCTTTCAACGCAGGGTTACGGCTGCGTCGCGCCGAGAGCGCGCTCGAAGACAGCGAGCGCCAACGGATCCGCGAGTTGGTCGGGTGACGAACGCAACATTCGACTTGTGACACGGCTGCGATAGCCCCGCGGAGTACGGTGATGCGACCAGCTCAGGCGGCGGACTGTCGTTTGATCCACTCCGCCAGGAGGTTCATCCAGAACCCGGCTGACATGTCGAAGAACCTGGCCAGTCGCAGCGCCGTGCTCGGGGTCACGCCGCGTGAAGCCGGCTACGCTACGCTTCGCCGGCTCCAACAATCTCTTGCCAGCACCGATTCTATGAGTTACGAAGTGGCCTCAACACTTGGGGGCAGGTCAGTGGGAACACAGCGGGCGATGGGGCACTCGGACATCTTGGTATCGCCTTCCGAAAAACCCAAGCGTGGCGTGGGCGTTACGTGAACGACCAGTACACTCGCCCGGAGTTCGAACACGGCGAAGTTGCCGCGGTCGGCGTCTTGATTGCCAACCTGGGTACGCCCGACGCTCCCACGGCCAAGGCGCTGAGGCCCTACCTGCACCAGTTTCTCCGCGACCGGAGGGTGATCGAGCTGCCTCGCTGGCGCTGGCTGCCAATCCTGTACATGTTCGTGCTGACCCTGCGGCCGCGACGCTCAGCGGCGCTCTACTCCAAGGTGTGGACCGACGAGGGCTCGCCGTTGCTGGTGATCGGGCGCCGTCAGGCGGCGGCGCTGCAGCAGACGCTCGCCGCCGAGCTCGGTGACGGCGTGCATGTCGCCCTGGGAATGGGCTATGGGACTCCCTCGGTCGGCGACGCACTCGCCGAGCTGCGTAGCAAGAGCTGCCGTCGCATTGTCGTGTTGCCGCTGTACCCGCAGTACTCCGGTACCACCACGGGGTCCACCTTCGATGCGCTCTTCGCCGAGCTGCGCAGCTGGCGCTGGGTTCCGGAGGTGCGAACGATCAACGCTTACCACGACGATCCCGGCTACGTCGCCGCGATCGCCAGCTCTATCCGCGAGCTGTGGGACCGTGACGGCGAGCCCGAGCGGCTGCTGTTCTCGTTCCATGGCATTCCGCTCCGCTACGTGACCAATGGCGATCCCTACCACTGCCAGTGCCACAAGACCGGCCGGCTGGTGGCCGCGGCGCTCGGTATCAGCGAGGAGCGCTATGTGGTCGCCTACCAGTCTCGCTTCGGTCGTGAGGAGTGGATCAAGCCGACCACCGACGTAACCGTGCGAGCGATGGCCGCTTCCGGCGTCAAGAGCCTCGACGTCGTCTGTCCGGGCTTTTCGGCCGACTGCCTCGAGACGCTCGAGGAGATCGATGGTGAGAACCGCGAGGTGTTCGAGGACAACGGAGGCCAGACATTCCGTTTCATTCCCTGTCTCAACGAGCGGCCCGACCACATCCGTGCGCTTGCTGATCTGGTGGCCCGCCAGCTGAGCGGTTGGGTTGCGCCCTTGGGAGCCGATCGAGAGCCCGAGGAAGCCGAGGCACGCGCCTCGAAGCAACGGGCCGATCGGCTAATCGCCAGCGATGTTCGCGCCGACGCCGGCTATGGCTCATGACAGTCCCATGACGCAGTGGGCGACTCTGCCTGTTAGAACATGCGGTCGTATATGAAATCACCACACTTCCACCACGGCCTGCTAGTCGGCTGGGCGAGGCAATATACCCCCGGGACGGCCGAAGTGTGGCACTGCGTCGGGTGCCTCTCGAGGGTCGACGAAGCCGCCGGCCGAGACGCTGTAGTAGAGGCAGCCGATCTGGTCGGCGGGCCGTGATGCCACGAAGGGTTCGACCGTATCGAGCGCCCCCAGCCACTCATGCTTCAACGCCGGCAGATCGACAGGCTCGGCGAGATCGAGACGCGCCAGGTCTTCCTTCCGGACGCGACCGCGTCTTCTGAGGAGCTCGAGCAGTGACAGCGGCGTGAACCCTGGGTCCTTGCCGCAAGCTGCCCAGCACAGAGCTCCGAGAAGGAGAACGCTGCGATGAAAATGCAGGATGTCCAAGACATCACGCGGCTCGTCGCGGCCCGCGAGCGCGAGCGTCTTGTTGACGGCGAGATCGATCGGATGAAGAACGAACCCGACCCGCTCGTCGCGCACCGTGGGCATGAACCGCCAGGCGGAGTCGCGTGCCCATTCGACCTTGGTCGCCAGATCATCCCGGCGCACGATGGCGCGGATGTAGCCCGGTTGGTTCACGTCGACATCGACTGAATACCCGGCTTCGGCCAGCGAATCGCTATCGGCAGCGAACGCGTCCGCGACACGCGATTCCGAATCGTGGAAGTAGTCCAGATCGTTGCTGAATCGCGTCGTGTTCGGCTCGATCAGAATGGCGGCGCCGCCCGCAAGATAGGAGTCGAAGGTGCGATTACGGGACAGCAGGCGAGCGAGCTCGGCCTGGTAGTCGGTTAGCGGCACAGCTTCGTCGAGACCTCCCAGGCATCGCGGCCACCGTGCCGGCGGAGTCGATCAGCGACCCAGGCCACGTCGGATGCCCCGACGACGTACTGCGGATCGAACGACCAGAAGCACACGGGGTGGAATCGTCGGTACGCTCGGCGCGCCTCACGCACCTGCACCATCCGCCGCGCTGTTTCCGAGTCCAGCCGGCGACGGCTCCTACGACCGCCGCGACGGCCGATCTCTGCCAGGTAGCGTCGTACGGCTTGATTCATGTAGCTATCATAACCAGGTTATGATAATCCTACAAGACTTCAAGATGGCAGTCGGAATGACTCGAAGCGCGAAGTGGGATGAGCTGGAGCGCCTAGTCGCAGCGAAGGGACTCGGCCCTCAATAGGAATCGCCGCGCGGAAGGATGGCGTAGATGTAGAGCACCCTTGACTCCCGGTCCGGCGTCCCGAGCACTCGGCAGCCACCAACTCGGATCCGAACGTCTCCCTTGAGCTTGCCGGTCAGGGGTCGGACGCGAAGGTGTTGCAGCGGCTGTTCCGCGCCTTGGAGATCACGCAGGGTCTGCTTGATTCGTCGTCGGGTTGGCGCGTCGAGCCTCAGGTACTGCTTCTCGGCCGACGGCTTGACCTCAATCCGCCAGCTCATCGAGCGGCTTGCCCTGGGCGCCAGCGTCCACTTCTTCCTTACCGCGGACGATGATCTCGACCCAATCGGGTCTCGAAAGCAGGTCTAGCGTTTCCTGATGCCTCTCGATGTACTCGTCGATGAGCCCCGAGAGGATCTCCTTCATCTCGATCTTCTCGATCCCGGCGATGATCCTCAGGATGTCCCGTTTCTCTGCCGGGATACGCACGGTTGCTGTCGACATAGCTCGCTCCCCCAACAAGGCTACTGGTAGCCTGAGCTACTAGGCGCCTAGTGTCAACAGGTATCGATCGCAAATGCTCGTCGCGCGGGAGGCGCTAAGGGGGATTGCCGCTTGCCACAGGGCGTCGGCGGCGCCTAGGAAGCTGCTTCTCCCTGTGCTCCCGGGGGATCGTTGTTCCTCATCCTTCGCGCGACGGCCTCGATCACGGCTGGGGATAGGTCCGCGGAGTAGAGTCGGATCAGCAGCTGTTCCCGACTCCCGGCTGCTGGCGCCGAGCCGGCCTGGGCGCCCGCCCGGCTGAGCTCGCAGGCGGCCGAGAACATGCCACTGGCCATACGAATTCGCGCCTCGGGACCGAGCGATCGGAGCTTGGCCCGCAGGATCTGCTCGACCTCGCGGGATGTGTCTCTCATGGCCGGAGTTGCTCCAGCGAGTCCGAAACGCCGAGGTGATGGGCCCATCGCGTCATGTACTCGTGATCCAGCTCCTTAGCCGCCGACAACAGATCGCGAACGTCCCGTTCTTGTAGCTCGGAGGGTGACACCGCAATCCAGCAGAGCTTCGAAAGAACAAGGTCCTCGGGGGTGACGAACGCCACGGCCTCCCCGCAGATCGTGAGTCGCCGCCGGCGGTTGAATTCCTTGCGCCGGTACGTTTCGTCGCCACGCACCACGAAGTCGGCCTTGATCACCCACTCCGTGTGAATGATGTTGAAGATCGATCGATCGCGGACAGCGTCGCGCACGGCGTCGGGGTGGATATAGCAGTCTGCTTCGAAGAGCGCGACCACCCTGCCGACATCGCCCGCGTCGAGCTGCACGACCAGATCGATGTCGCGCGTCATGCGGGGTGTTGCGTACGCCGCCAGGGCCATGGATCCGGTCACCATGTAGGGAATCCCGGCCGAGTCCAAACGTTGGGCGAGCAGCAACAAGAAGCGGAGTTGATCGTCCACGCCCGCAGGCTAGCATGACCTCCCGTCGGCGCCCGAACGATGCGGTGCGCGGCCTTATTGCACCGCAGCCACTTGAGGGGCTGTGTGGCGCGTCAACCCCGTAGCACCTCGCGGTGCTCGCACCGATCGCCCTGCTGGCGTATTGCACGCCGCTGCTGAGCACATTGAGCTTCTGAGGCGTACCTCGTCGGCAACGTTCCAGACAGATGACCCCTGGATCCATTCTTCGGTGGCAGGTCAGGGATCGCCGCAGACCAATCGATTGGGGACTGCGTCAGCTCATTCCTCCACATTCGCGCAGATCACGTACACGCGGAGCTTCCATTCGGGGCGAAGCCGCTGTTGTTCTGGGCGTTGGTCAACCAACCGGAGCCATCGAACCTCGGCTGAAAATAGGTGGCCCGGCCATCCAGGATGGCGCTGGTGTCATCCAGCACACCCCAGCCGGCACCGAGTGCCTTCTTGCCGCCGGGGCAGTCCACCCGCAGCTGCTTGCTGACGTCGGCATTGACCGCAGTTTCGTCGAACACCACCTCGTAGCCGGTTACGCCGTCGGCTCCCGGGGCTCCGGGTGGGCCCGGAGCGCCGTCGTCACCATCGGCTCCGGGGGGACCCTCTGGGCCCTCCTCGTTCCAGCTGATCTGCGTATCGCGGGCATTGCAGGTCGTGGCCGGCTCGGTGCCGATGGCGACCTTCTTGATGGCACCGTTCGGCCTCAAGCAGCCCGTGTACACATCGGCCCTGGATCCGGCGACCGTGCCCCCGGGGCCGACGCTGACATGGAAGTCGGCCGAGCGATCGTCGGCCGTGCGCACCGTGAGCAGGTAGGTGCCGGTCGATATCTCATCCGGCAGCCGCGCCCTCACCACCGAGCGCGTGAAATGGGCCACCTCGAGCGGCTTGCCTTCGAGGGTAACGGCCGGCTCTCCGCTGTGGTCGAACCGCGCCCCCACAATCAGCAGGCTTCTGCCGTTCGGCGACTGCTTGACGCTCAGAATCAGCGGCTTGTCGTCGGCATAGAGGTTCGGTGCCGACAGGAGGCAAAGAATGACACCGACGATGAGGCTACGTTTGGTCATCGTTGACCTCCAGGTGCGTTCTTGACTGGGTGTCGCCGATCTCGAAGCGACGCGCGTTCACTGACCGGTGGCATTAAACACCATGCCGAACCCGCCTACGCGGGCATGCCGCACCCAGATCACGCATCAGCTACGCTATTCGGTGACCTCGGCCAACCCACATGCATTGCGACACGGATCGAGCTGCAGCGCGCTCGCAAGTCGTTGTAGCGCCTCTTCGGCCGCCTTCCGGTCGCGTGCTACGACCGGCTGGCGCTCGTAGTGTTCGGCCAGCACGTTGAGCCGCCCGGCCTTTCGGTCGGCCTTTAGATCGATACGGCCGATGAGGCGATCGCCGGCGAGCACCGGCAGGCAGTAGTAGCCGAACTCGCGTTGCGGCGCCGGCTTGTAGATTTCCAACAGCTGGCGGAAGCCGAAAAGCAGCTCGGTGCGCGTGCGGTCCCACAACAGCGGATCGAAGGGCGACAGCATCAGACCACGGTCGCGACGCGGACGGGTCGATTGCAGTGTCGCGGCGGCTTCGAGGTCGACCGGCCGGATCCAGCCCGGCTTGCGGACGTCGGGTCCCTCGAGGCGACACGCCACGATCCTGCGGCGCTCGCACAGGCGCTCCAGCGACGCAGTGATCTCGGGGCGCATGTTCCGCAGGCGCCAGGTCGCGGCCAGCGTGCCGGTGGTGGCCCATCCGTGGGCAGAAAGCGCCCGCAGCAGCAGGGTGTCGATCGACTCCTCGCGCTCGGCCGGATCGGCACGCACTGCCTCAGGAATCACCCGCTCGGCCAGATCATACTCGCGCTGGAAGCCCACGCGGCGGCTGACCGCGACGTCGCCGCGCGACCACAGCGCCGAGAGCACCTTCTTGGCGACGCTGAGCTGCCACCAGCCACCGCGGCTCGATACCTGTTCGAAGTCGCCGCCGCGCTGCGAGCCCTGATCGCGCAGCTGATCGAGGATGGCACCGGCGACGCGCGGGTGCTCGCCGAGAAGATCGCCCCACCAGGGGTGGACGTTGTAGTGGCGACGACGAAACTCGAAGTGCCGATACAGCTCCATCGGAATCCAGCTGGCCTCGTGGCCCCAGTACTCGAACAGCGGCTCGCCCGGCGCCAGCAACGATTCGCCAAGTTCCGGCGAAGCACCGTCGAGCCGCGACATGAGCACCAGCGAGTGGCTGCGGGCGCCGGTGATGCAGACGGTGTCGAGCTGCAGGTAGCCGAAACGCCGTATGACGGCGCCGGCCGCGTCGCGGGCGCGTCGCCCACGACCCGCTGCCCGGGTAGGCAGCCCGGTGCGCTCGGGCCGCAGCAGCCCAGCGCGCGCCACTGCCAATCGCCGCGCGGCGGGAACAGAGATCGTTTCCAAGCCGGCCCTCGTACGGGAAGCCCGCTTCCCGGTCTGGTTAACTAGTGCTAGTGGCCTGCAACAGAGTCTCGGTGCACGAAGTAGAGTTCCAGGGAGAGACGCGTCTACGCTATCCGAGATGGACGACGCGAGCTGGAGAGATCACTGATGGACGATCAAATGGCCGGTCCGCGGCAGCTGTTCCTGTATCCGCTGCTGGTCGGACTGGTGCTCGGCGCCGGGTTCTTCCTCGGCCTCGGCTGGACGGCAGGAACGGCGCAACCCGAGGCCCAGCCGGCCGCCCAGCCCGCTTCCCGGCCAGGGGACACGCCAGCAACGTTGCCGGTTGGCCAGCCAACTGCTAGCGCCCAGCGAGTGATCCCGCGCGGCGACCTGGCATCGTCGGAACTATCGACTATCGAGCTCTTCCAGGGGTCCTCGCCTTCGGTCGTCTACATCACGTCGCTCACCGACCGCCGCAACCTTTGGACGCTCGGTGTAACGCGCATCGATCCCGGAACCGGGTCGGGGTTCGTGTGGGATCAGAACGGCAACATCGTCACCAACTGGCACGTGGTCCAGGGAGCAGCAGCGGCGCGCGTGACCCTGGCCGATCAGTCCCAGTGGGACGCCCGGCTGGTCGGGGCCGCTCCCGAGAAGGACCTCGCCGTTCTGCACATCGATGCGCCGGGACAACAGCTACAACCGATTTCGCTCGGCACCTCCGATGATCTGCTCGTGGGCCAGAGCGTCTACGCCATCGGCAACCCGTTCGGGCTCGATTCGACGCTCACCACCGGCGTAATCAGCGCGCTCGGCCGCGAGATCAACTCGCAGGTAACCGGCGCCGAGATCCGCAACGTCATTCAGACCGACGCTGCGATCAATCCGGGCAACTCGGGCGGGCCGTTGCTCGACAGCGCCGGGAGGCTGATCGGCGTCAACACATCGATCGTCAGCCCCTCGGGCGCCTATGCTGGCGTCGGCTTCGCCATCCCTGCCGACACCGTGCGCTGGGTAGTACGCGACCTGATCCGCTTCGGTCAGCTGCAGCGCCCCAGCTTGGGCATCGAGCCGCTGGCAATCAGCCCCCGGCGACTGGGCGTCGCCGGCGTGGTGGTACGCAGCGTCGACGAGGGTGGCGCCGCCGAACAGGCGGGTCTGCAACCCACCTACCGGGCGCGCAACGGGCGCATCATGCTGGGTGACATCATCACCGACATCGACGGCACCCCGATCGCCAGCTGGGGCGACATACTGCAGACCCTCGAACTGCGACAGGCAGGCGAAGTCGTCGCGGTGCTGTTCATTCGCGACGGCGAGCAGCAGCAAGCTCAGGTAAGGCTGCAGCCGCCACAATAGTGAGTAGTGGTATCTTGCGCACGCAACTGGAAGTAGAGCGTTGATCGGTCTGGTTACAACGCGAAGGTAACGGATGAAATCCCGGCAGACCGTCGACGTTCTGGTGATCGGCGGAGGCATCATCGGGCTGGCCAGCGCCTACGAGAACCTCCGTCGCGGGCACAGCGTGCTGCTAGTGGAGAAGGTCCGTCTCGGGGCCGGCGCCACCCATGTCGCCGCCGGCATGCTTGCGGGCGCCGCCGAAGCGGAACCGACACAACAGGCGATGGTGCGGCTGGCGGTCGACAGCCTGAAGCGGTACGCGGAATTCGTCGGTGCGGTGGAGTCCGACTCGGGGCTACAGTGCGGCTACGACACCACCGGGACCCTGCTGGTGGCGCTGGATCAGGATCACCTCGAGCATCTGCGACACGGCGCCGCCGAGCACGAGCGACTGGGCCTGCATTGCGAACAGCTCGACGCCGAGGAGATCAGGCGGCGCGAGCCCAGGCTAAGCCCCAAGGTGGTGGGCGGGTTCGCGGCCGATGAAGATCTACAGGTAGATCCGCGCGCTCTGGCGCGCGCCCTGGCGGTGGCAGTAGAGGCCCGCGGTGGCATCCTGGTGTGGCCGGCGGAGGTGCTCGAACTGCAGTCGGATGGACGCTGGAGAGCCGTGGTCGAGGTGCCAGGCAACCGCCTGGAGGTGAGCGCCGAGCGCGTGATCGTCGCCGCCGGCGCCTGGACCCGCGACGCTGCCGCGGCCTGCGAGAAGCTCCCGCTGCGCCCGGTCAAGGGCCAGGTGTTGCGACTACGCGGCGAGCGCCTGCTGGACCGCGTCATCCGCACACCCGACGTCTACATTCTGCCGCGCGCTTCCGGCGAGCTGGTGATCGGCGCCAGCAGCGAAGAGCAGGGGTTCGACACCAGGGCGGCCGCGGGTCCGGTGATGGAGCTGCTATACAGCGCCTGGCGCGCGCTGCCGGGAATCTACGAGCTCGAGCTCGACGAGGTCTGTGTCGGGTTCCGCCCGGCGCTGCGCGACCATCTGCCGGCGATCGGCGCCACCGAACAGGAGGGGCTGTACGTTGCCACTGGCCACTATCGCAATGGCATCCTGCTGGCGCCAGCAACCGCGGTGCTGCTGGCCGACTTGATGGACGGTGGCGATCCGGAGCTGCTCAAGGGGCTGGAGCCCGGACGCTTCGCGCCTTCAGGGGCCAAGGAGGATACGATTGCGCGCCAGGGTTAACGGCACCGAGCGCGAGCTGAGCCCGGGGACGAGCGTCGGCGCGCTGGTGAGCGAGATGGCGACCGATGCCAAGGCGGTGGCGGTGGCGCTCAACCGTGCCGTGATCCCGCGGCGGGAGTGGGACACCGTGTGCGTGACGGAGGGCGACGACGTCGAGATCATCGCCCCATTCCACGGAGGCTGAAGTGAGCCCGGACGGCTTGCGAATCGGCGACCTGGGGCTGCACTCGCGCGTGTTGCTGGGGTCGGCGATGTACCCGAGCACCCAGGTGATGCTCGACTGTATCGCCGCCTCGGGCACCGAGATCGTTACCGTGGCTTTGCGCCGCGTCAGCCCGGGTGCAGAAGGCGAATCACTCTACGAGCTGCTCCGTGACGCCGGTGTTCACATCCTGCCCAACACCGCCGGCTGCTACACCGCCGAGGACGCCGTACTCACCGCCCAGCTCGGTCGCGAGGCGATCGGCACGGATCTCGTGAAGCTCGAGGTCATCGCCGATGATCAGACTCTGCTGCCCGACGCCGTGGGGCTGTTGCGGGCGGCTGAGGACCTGGTGCGCGACGGCTTCGCGGTGCTTCCCTACACCAACGACGATCCGGTGCTGGCGCGCAAGCTCGAGGACGTCGGCTGCGCCGCGATCATGCCGCTGGCGGCGCCCATTGGCTCGGGCCTGGGGGTACGCAACCCGCACAACCTCGGCCTGATCAAGGAACGCGCCACGGTTCCGGTGATCGTCGACGCCGGTTTGGGCACTGCCTCGGACGTCGCCATCGTCTTCGAGCTCGGCTGCGACGGTGTCCTGCTCAACTCCGCTATCGCCCGCGCCGGCGACCCGGTGATGATGGCAGGCGCGGTAGCGGCTGCCGCCCGCGCCGGGCGCGAGGCGTTCGGTGCCCGACGCATGCCCCGCAAGCGTCACGCCGAGGCGTCGACACCGGTCAAGGGAACACCTTGGCAATAGGAGGCCGCGACACGCCGCGGCTGTATCTGATCGCCGATCACGAGGTGTGCGGCAGTACCGAACAATGGCTGGATCGCATCGCGGAAGCCGTTGCGGCGATACCCGATCGGTTCCCGGCGGCACTGCAGCTACGCGCCAAGGAGCTCACCGAGCTCAACCGCGCGGCGGTCGTCGAGGCTGCCCTGGATCGACTCGGCAACTCGTCGGTGCCGGTGTTCGTCAACGGCAGCGAGATCGACGCCGGCAGCGCCCGCGCGCGCGGAATCCACTGGCCGGAGAGCTGCATTCCAACCCGGCCACAGCCCGTGCCGGTCGGGTTTCGCCGCGCTGCTTCGATCCACTCGCTTGATGCCGCACGGCACGCGGCGGTGGCGGGCGCCGAGTTCGGCGTGTTCGCACCGGTATTCGACCCCGGATCCAAGCCCGGACAGGGACGCGGAATCGACGCGCTGCGCGAGCTCACCGAGTCGGTGGATCTGCCGGTGCTGGCGCTGGGTGGGGTCGGCGCCGAACAGGTCGCCGATTGCCTGCTGGCAGGCGCCGCTGGCGTAGCGGTGGTGAGCGCCGTGTTCAGCGCCGACGATTCCGGCGCCGCCGTGCGCCAGCTAGCCGACGCCCTTGGCTAGCAGGCCGTGGTGAAAGTGCGGTGGGTCTGGCGACAGGGTTTTGCGAGGCGCAGGCCTGCTAGCCGCATGCTCCGACGGTTGACGATCGTCCTATGGGCGTCGGTAGCCCTGGGTGCGTGTGAGACGGAACCGGCACACTCACCGCTCAACGAGTTGATGGTCGCGGAGGATGGTCGCGGCGCCACCGAAGACGACCTGCGCACGCTGCGCAATGCTGCCGGCGCATCGGAAACCACCTTGCGGCGCGCCGCCGCGCGCGCCCTCGGCCGCCTCGAGCGCGCTGACCTGTTGCCCGACATCCTGCCGCTGCTGGAGGATCCCGAGGCCGGCGTTCGCGCCGTCGCCGCCACTGCCGTGGGGCAGGCGCTGAGCCGGGGTGCGGGCGCAGCTGGATTCGAGATATTGCGCCGCCGTATGAGCACCGATCCGGATGCCGTCGCGGCGGGCGCAGCGGCCACCTCGATCGGCCGATTGGGTTACACCGCTGAGTCCGAGATCAATGCGGCCCAATCGGCGCTCTCGAGCTTCGCAAGCGGAGCGCTGGCCGCGCTGGCGGCTTCCGACGAGGCCGGATTGGGTGGCGACGATCCGATCACGCGGCTGCACGGTGCCTTGCGTGGCCTGGAGGCTCTGTTCCGGCTGCGCCCTGATCACGCTGCGGCACCCGAGCTCGAGGCGCTGCTCACCGAGCTATCGTCTCTCGGCCGAGACGATGCTGCGAATACAGCCCGCGGCCAGGTGCGGTTGCTCGCAGTGGCCGCCCTGGTCAACGCTGGCGCGCCTCTCTCTGACGATCTCCTGTTCGCCCTGCAACGCGATCCCCGCGTAGGTGTCCGCCGCCTCGCGGCCGGCGTCATCGGCGCGTCGCGCGACTATGGTTCGCTGCTGCTGGCGCGGGCGTTGCAGGACTCCGAAGCGCGTGTGCGGTATGGACTGCTCGCAGCGCTGAGCCGGCGAGCGCCAGAGCGCGGCGCCTGCTCGCGATTGCTCGCCGGGTTGCGCGACCAGGTGGCCACCATACGACTGCTGACGATCGACGCGCTTCCCGGCTGCGATGGAGCGACCGCCACGCTACGCCGGATCGTCGCCGACGTCGCCGATTCAGACACCGCAACCTGGCACGAGCCGGCACACGCACTCGCAACATTGGCATCGACAGACCCTACCGAGGCACGCTCGCCCGCTGAGGGTGCGAGCGTCCATCCCATCTGGCAGGTGCGCATGTACGCGGCCCGCGCCGCGGCGACCGCGGGCTGGGTCGACCTGCTGCGGGTGCTGGCGGCCGACGAAAATGCCAACGTGGCGGCAGCGGCGGTTGCCGGGTTGAGCGCCCACGCCAGCCGCGACGGCGATGACCTCTACCTCGAAGCACTCGCAAGCGACGATGGACAGCTGCTGATGGCTGCTGCGGCGGCGCTGGGAAACCGATCGTCGGCAGACGAGTCGCCGGCGGGCGATTCTTCGGCAGGCCGGGCGACGGCGACACAACATCTGCTGGAGACACTGGAGCGCGTTACCGGCTTCGAGCGCCAGACGTCGCGGGATCCGCGCCGAGCGCTGTTGGCGACGATCGGCATCGTGGGCGAGCCTACCAACGCCGGAGCCGTCGTTCCCTACCTGCGGGATTTCGATGCCGTCGTCGCCTCGACCGCCGCCGACATTCTCCAGCGCTGGACCGGTCAGCGGCCAACGATCGATCCGCAGTCGCTACCGCCCGCTCCGTTCCCCACCGCCGAAGAGCTCGACGAGATCGACAACTCGCGTGCCGTGGTACGCATGCAAACGGGCGGCGAGATCGTCCTGCGCCTGTTGCCGCTCGAGGCGCCTGGCAACACGGCGCGCTTCGTGCGGCTGGCGCGACAAGGCTACCTCGACGGCCTCACGTTCCACCGCGTGGTGCCGAACTTCGTGATCCAGGGCGGCAGCCCGGGCGCCAACGAGTACGCCGGGGATGGCCCCTACACCCGCGACGAGATCACCGCCCGTTCGCATCTGCGCGGCACGGTCGGCATTTCGACACGCGGACGCGATACCGGCGACGCTCAGATCTTCATTAACCTGATCGACAACCTGCGGCTCGACTTCAACTACACGATCATCGGCGAGGTAATCGCAGGTATGGATGTGGTGGACGGCATTCTGGAGGGGGCGATCATCGACTCGGTACGCGTCGAGCGGCGACGCTGACGATCAGTAGCGGTAGCCGAGCAGATTCCAGTACCACAGCTGCCACAGCGTGGCCACGAACGCGATGGTCAGCAAGGTGTACACGACGCGCGCCAGGAAACCACCGGAACCCCGGCGCCACAGCCTGATGGCGAAGTAGATCGCCGCCAGCACCACGGGGATCGCCAGCAGCGGCAAGGTCAAGGCGGCCGGAAGCAGCGGTCCAACGCCGAACACGATCTGATTGGGGTCGCTGAGCAGCGACCCCAACATCGCGCCGAAGGCCAGAAATAACGCGCTGCCGAGCCAGCCGGTGACCTTGGTCAGCAGCGGTATGCGCCGCTCCGGCGGCAGTGTGTAACCGTGCTTGCGGCGCAGCAATGCGGCGGCTGGCCATAGCAAGGTGGCGCCGACAAAGAGCACCAGCGAGCACACCAGGATGAGCGCGTGGAACGACGGGTCGCCGGCCAGGCCGACGCGCTCGAACGCGATCACCGGTACCCAGCCCAAGAACAGGTGGGTGATCTCGCCGTCGGCGCTCTCGCGAAAGGCAATATGCCGCTGGCCGTGTTGCTCGCGGAAGGTCAAGGGCGCCACCTCAATCCAGCGCGTAGCGCCCGTGGCTTCGCTGGTAAGCGCCTCGCCGTCCTCGCTGACGCTCACCTCCGCGACACCGACCGCCGCCAGCTTTGCCAGCGTCCGGTGCGAGTAGCGAACGGCTCGATACTGGCCCGCAAAGCGCTGGCCACGTTCAGCGAAGTCGTCTGGCGCGTCGATCTCGGCCGGATCATCGGCCGGGAAGTACTCGTTCATGAATGCCGCGTACACCTCGCTGGCCACGCCGCCGCCGTTGACGCTGTTGAACGACACGAACACGCCGGTCCCGTGGTCGGGAAGCAGCCCCATGTCGGAATGGAACCAGAGCGTGTCGCCACCGTGGCCCAGGACACGCTCGCCGTTCATGCTCATCTCGTAGAAGCCGTGCGCCATCGGGTGCATCTGTTCGGCGTGGCGGAACAGCTCGCCCTGCATCTGTGCCGCCGTCGACTCGTCGAGAATCCGCGTCTCGTCGATCACTCCAAGCTGCAGGTGGGCGATCATGAAACGCGCCATATCCGCGGCGGTGGCACCGGCCGCCCCCACCGGTGCGAGCGGCACGAACTCGAAGTCCTCCTGGTCAAATGCGGTGCCATTCCAGCTGTAACCCAGCGACATCACCGCATCGAGCGCGGCCGGAAACGGCTGTCTGAAGGTCGTGTGGGTCATGCCGAGCGGCTCGATGATGTGACGCTCGACATATTCGTCCCAGGACAGCCCCGACACCTCCTCGACGATGAGGGCCGCGAGACCGGTGCCATGATTGGAGTAGGACGACAGCTCGCCGGGCGGCCGCACACGAGCCGGCAGCTCGCGCTGCAGGATCGTCTCGAGCGGGGCCAGGGCGGTGTCGTCGCGGGCGAACAGCCCGATCACCTGATCCTCGAAGCCCGGCGTGTGGGTCATCAGATGTCGGACGCGAACAGGCTCGTCGTAGGTGGCCGGTACCTCGACATCGGTCAGGTAGTCGTTGACATCGGCGTCGAGACCGATGCGTCCCTGCTGCACGAGCTGCATGATCGCGGTCCACACGAAGAGCTTGGAGATCGAGCCAATGCGAAACAAGGTCTCGTTGGCGCTCACCCGGCGACGCTCGTCGACGTCGGCGAAGCCGT
This sequence comes from Acidobacteriota bacterium, assembly GCA_965248695.1. GTDB lineage: Bacteria > Acidobacteriota > UBA890 > UBA890 > WLXD01 > DASCOT01. The sequence goes on from CBDFKD010000002.1 coordinate 1,310,839, forward strand.
AGCCCTTGGCCAGCAGCACCGCGCCGTCCCGTACCACGGCAGCGGTGGCACCGGCGATGTTGTTCGCGTCGAGGTGGGCCGCCATGAGGCCGTCGAAGAACGCCTCCACGTGTGCCGGATCTACCGGACTGCGTACGGCGACAGGCTCTGTGTGCTCGACCTCTGCCACCTCCGGCAGCGCGCCGTCTTGGGCCACTGCCTCGGACGGACAGGTGACCGAGACGACGACTAGCCAGAGGACTCCAGCGATCACTCGGCGCATCAAAGGCCACCTCCGCGATTCGGTTCGATCGGTGCCGCGCACAGGATGCGGCGTCACTTCCGCCCATACAAGCTGCGGCGGCCCGGGGATCCACTGGTGCCGCCGCCGAGATCCCGGTGGTGGCCGGAATCTCCGGTGGCAGCTCGGTCAGAGCCCGGCGTCACGACACTGCTGCAATCCGTTGCCCGCGTGTAGCAGCAGCTTGCGATCGCTCTCCTGTTCGAGCAACGACTCGAAGACCTTCACCGCCCGCGGATCGGGTCCGCCTGAGGCCAACATGATGGTCGCCATGCGACGTACGCGGATGCTGTCGTCGTTTTCGATGCGTTGAATCAGCAGCGGGACCACGTCGATGGGGTTTTCGCCCTCCTTGCATCGATCGCACGCGAGCGAGTGCACCGCCCACATGCGCACCTGACTCTTGGGATCGTGCAGCAGCGGTACCAGCAGCTCGAGCGACGCGGTATCGGCATGATGGTCGAGGTAGATGGCGCACCAGCGCCTTACTTGCCAGCGTCCGTCGCTGAGGCCCTGGCGGATCGCCGGTAGGGCATCGGCGCCGAGAGCGTCGAGCGCCACGTAGGCCTCCCACCGGGAATCGCTCTCGGCGAATCGGTCGACGAACTGCGCGGCACGCTCGTGGGTCTGGATGTTCTGCATCTCTGCTCTCCTCGGCCGGTCAGAACCCGGCGCCATTCGAGCGGCAGACCCGGCTCGAGAATCGAAAAAGGCCACGCGCTCGCTCCACAGATCAACCGAGGCCGCCAAAACGTTGCTGGCGGGCCGACGGTCGATGGAGTGAGCGCGGGGCCAACCCCGCGCGCACAGATGTGCGAAAAGATTGTCGGGTCTCCGGCGCCGCGTCAAGCTCCCTCGGTGGGCAGGCGGGAGGGACACGAGCCCAAGCGGAAGAGCTACTGCTCAGCCGGGGAGACCGGAGTCCAGACCGGGGGACCGGGGCTCAGGCGGGGGTATCGGGCAACCCCTGCCACAGCGAGTCGAACATCTCCCGCGACCGCCGCATGGCCCGCTCACCGCGGGGCTGCAGGGCAAAGAAACGTTTGGCGCGGCCGCCACGCTCGCTGGTGGGCTCGCCGAGCGACGATCTCAGCATCCCTTTCTGCTCCATGCGGCGTAGCGTCGCGTAGACGGCGCCGATCGAGACGGAGCGGCCGGTACAACGCTCGATCTCGAGGCGAATGGTCATGCCGTAGGCGTCGCCGCCGAGGCGCGCCAGCGTCGACAGCACGACGAGCTCGAACTCGCCCAGATAGTCCCCTTTACCCATGTGTCAATCCATCCGCAACGCGATCACCGGATCGATGCGGATGGCGCGTCGAGCCGGGATCCACGTGGCCAACAAGGCAGTGACCGCAAGCACGGCAATCACAGTGCTGAGCACCAGTGGATCGGTGGTGCTGACACCGTTGAAGGCGTTCGCCAGGATGCGGCTGAGCCCGAACCCTCCGAGCAGCCCGGCGAGCATCCCGAACACAATCAGCACGACGGCCTGGCGGCCGATGAGACGAGCCACCTCGATACCACGAGCACCGAGGGCCATGCGGATGCCGATCTCCTGAGTGCGCTGCGAGACGGCATAAGAGATCACGCCGTAGATGCCGGCGGCCGCCATTACGCCGGCGAACACGGCGAACACCACGAAGATCATCAGCAGGGTCTCGCCGGCGGCAAGCGCATCGTCGACGATCTGCGACATGGTGCGCATGTCCGAGATCGGCTGGTCGCGATCGATCTCCCATATCGCCTGCCGCACCGAGCCAGCAGCGGCAAGCGGGTCGCCGTCGGTCTCGATCAGCATCGCCATCCCCCGCCGGACGTTCTGCTGATACGGCAGCAGCATCATCGGGAACCAGGGATTCTCCGGATCACCGCTGTTGATGTTGCCGAAGATGCCGACGATCTCCAACCAGCGATCGGCCTCCTCGACGCCACCGTCCACCCCGTCGTCTACCCCGAGCCTTATTCGCTGGCCGAGGGCGCTGTCGTCGGGCCAGAAACGCTCGGCGGCATCGGCGTTGATCATCGCCACCGAGATCCCGTCGACATTGTCGTCGAGAGTCAACGAGCGCCCCTCCAGCAACGGCAACCCGATGGTCTCGAGCCCGCCGTCCGAGGCCACGGAAACCAGTGCCCACGGCATCTCCGTGGCCTCGGGAATCGGGCGGCCCTCGACCTGGAAGTTCAAGTTCGGCGGGAAGCTCTGGTAGATACGCTCGCTCACCAGCGCCGCCTGGCGCACCTGCGGCACCTGCCGTACGCGTGCCAAGGCGTCGTCGAAGTACGCGCGCCAGTCAGACTCGTCGGGGTACTGCGCCGCAGGCAGATCCAGGCGCAGGGTCAGCAGGCCGGCGGTGGAGAATCCGGGGTCGAGAATACGGGTCTCGATCATGCCGCGGATCGCCAACCCGGCGACGATCATCAACGACAGGGCGAGTGCCACCTGTGCACCGACCAGCGTCCGGCGCCCGCGCAGGCCGGCACCGGAGTTACCGCGACCGCCCTCCTTGAGCGCCTCGACAACATCGGGCCGTGAGGCGCGCATGGCCGGCAGCAGACCGAAGAGTATCGGCGCCAACCCTGCCACCAGCACGGTGAACGCCAACACGTTGCCGTCGATGGTAACGATCTTCAGGAAGTTGGAGATGCCGCTGTTGGCACCGGCCATCCAGACGAGCCCCATGAGGAACACCTTCGCCAGCCCCAGGCCGACCACTGCCGAGGCCAACGAGAGCAACGCGCTCTCGGTCACCAGCTGGCTCAGAATGCGCGAGCGCCGGGCACCCAGCGCAGCGCGCACGGCGATCTCGCGGCCGCGCGCCGATGCGCGAGCCAGCATCATCGTGGCCACGTTGGAGCAGGCAATCAACATCACCAAGCCGACGGTCAGCGACAGCAGCAGCAGCAGCAGCGCCCAGGTTTGTGGCGGCGCCAGCGCACCGTTCATGTCGACCACGGTCGGCAGCCAGCCGGCGTTGGTGTCCGGATACTCCTCGGCCAGGCGGCGTCCGATGGCGGCAACCTCCTGGTCCGCCTGTTCGGCGCTGACGCCCGGCTTCAGTCGGCCGCTGATCCAGAGGTTGCGTACGTCGCGGCGCACGGCAGCGCGTTCCAGAGTCAGCGGAACCCATACCTCGGCGGTGGCCAGCGAGCCGAACTCGAGCTCCTCCGTGACCACGCCGATGATGGCGGTCTCGTAGCCATCGAGCCGAATGGTTCGGCCAAGCACGCTGTCGTCACCTTCGAAACGATTCTGCCAGGTGTGGTACGCAAGCACCGCGACGCGAGCGGCACCGGGCTTGTCCTCGCCTTGCGCAAATCCACGCCCGAGTACGATCGGCACACCCCACAGCTCAAAGATGTTGGCCAGCGCCTCGAAGCCGCTGATCTGTACCGGCTCATCCCCGCCGGTGAGGATGAAGCTTGCTCCCCGGTTCACCGCCGTGGTGCTCGCGAACGACGTGATCTGATCGCGGATATCCATGTAGTCGGCGGCCGACACCGGCGCAGTGAGGACTCCTCGATCGGCGTTGGTCGAGTAGAAGAAGCCCATGCTGTCCGGATCGGCGATCGGCAGCGGCCGCAGCAGGATGGGGTTGAGCATGCTGAAGATCGCCATGTTGACGCCGATGGCCAACGCCAGCGTCAGGATGGTGAGCAGCGCGAACTGCGGCGCCTTGAGCAGACTGCGAACGCCATAGCGGAGATCCTGTGGCAACGAGCGCATGAGGGCGGTTCCTGAGTCGGGGGACGGGTTCACGACCAGCAACGAGCGGAGTACCTGGCCCCAGTACCAGCGATAGGCAGCGTGCCTACCGAGCAACGGCAGCCGGACGCGTCGGTACTCTTCGGCCAGGTCGCCGACCACACATTCACGGTCGACGGCGGGAACTCGGAGGCGAAGCAGAGCCTCCGCCAGGCGCGGTGTGCGAGGGCTGCGGCGGCGCGGCGACCGACTCATGGGTTGCTCAGACTGCCGGTCTTGCGCCCGCCGGGTAGTGATTTTTCGTACATGATAGAGGAAATACGTACGAAACCGCCTGGAGTTTCATCTGCCACCGATCGGGCGGCGGCGAATGTTGAACCAATAGCCCGGCCAGATCAGCAGGATCCCGACCAGCTCCATAAGGTAGAGCACCTCGGTGTGACCCATGCGGCTCGCAGCCCCTCCGACCCCCGGCAGGATCGCGCCGATGGCGATCAGGACGTTGCCGACGAGCCGATCGCGCGCGATCCCCGGCTCGCTGGCGCTGGCCGCCCGCCCGAAGCGCCAGGCGGACAGGACGGCGCCGCCGAAAAGGAAGATCACCGCGTAGGTGTTGATGAACGGGCTGAACCCCCGTACCCATTGCCAGCCGAAGGCAGTTCCACTCGGCAGGTGAGGATCCACGACCTCATAGTTGATCGGGCTGGCAATCACGCATGCCGACGCCACCACCGCGACCGCAACGAGCGCGAACGTGAGCACCCGTGCCGTCCGTGCCCGCAGCAACAGCCACACCGTGCCCTGGGCCAGCGGTGCCCCTCCGAGCAGCGCCCCAACGATGTACCAGAACTTGAAGACGAAGGCGTTCCAACCGAAGAGCGTGATCCACCCCTCGGCGAACGTGCCCAGTCCATAGACCAGGATCCCGCCACTCCACCACAAGAGGTGATTGCCGCCTCCGCGAGCCAGGTACCGCCGGTATACGGCGGCGGCGAACACCAACGACAACGCCGTGGTCGCAATCGGCAGGTAATGCAATATCGAGACGGGCGCCATGTCGCTCCAGGCAGGTGGGCAGGATCCGTCACGGTCGAAGCAATACTCCACCGAGCCGCTGGTCCAAATGTCACATCCGTATCATCGCGCCCGCGCGGGAGGATCGGTGCGAAAGCTAGCCCCTGGCGACCGTCTCAGTTGTTCAGGGCAAATGAATCCTGGGTTGTGTAATGAACATACGTAGATGTATGTTTCCTACATCATGCGAAAATGAGTTCAAGTACTCGTGTCCCAGGTCGATATGGACCAATTCCGTCGCGCGGCCGAGCGCGACGGAATCTCCTTGAGCGCCTGGCTGCGCGGCGCCGGGCTGGAGCGGCTTCGCGGTCAACGAGCAGACAGCCTGAGGACGCCGGACGATCTGCGACGCTTCTTCGAGGAGTGCGCTCGGCGCGAAGCCGACCAGGGCCACGAGCCCGGGTGGGAGCAACACCGGCGAGCGATCGACGCGTCGCGCTCCAGTGGACAGTCGTCGACGTGATCTTCCTGGATACCAATGTGTTCATGTATGCCGTCGGCCGACCACATCCCTTACGGCCGCCGGAGGCACAGGAGTTCCTCGAGGCATCGATCGGGGGCCGAAGCCTGTGCACCTCGGCCGAGGTGCTGCAGGAGCTAGTCCACGCCTACGTAGCGGTCGACCGCCTCTCGACGCTGGATGCCGCGCTGCAGCTGGCGCGCGATGTCACCGCCGAAGTGTGGCCCATCGAGCTCGACGACGTGCTGCTGGCGCGCGACCTCGTTCAGGCGAATCCGGGCCTCGGTGCGCGCGACCTGCTGCACCTGGCATGCCGGCGGCGCGAGGTCGTGGAGGTGAAGACGTTCGATCGTGGGCTCAGGGCAGCGTTCGCGTAGGGCCGTCCTCGACGGTGTAGTCGACCTCGAGCAGCTCTCCACGGCGCGCCTCGGTGGCTTGCCGCACGCGCCGGCCGTTCCACCAGATGCGCAACGCGGCGACCGCTGCGAGCACCAACGCCACAACGAACCCGGCAGTGAGCAGAAAGAACCCGAGCGCCAGCACCACGACGGTCGCCAGCGCCCAAACGAGGCGCCCGAGTACCGTGGTTGGCGGGGAGAGCACGACCGTGCGTCGGACCATCAGAGCTCCGCGGGGAGACGGAGTCATCATGGTACCAGTCGCGCTTGTCACGGCGCCGTGCTTGGACCCGACCTGCAGCGGTAATATGGATGCCTGACGGTACCGATGCGACGCGGCTCGACTGGGAGGTGAGCCGATGACAGACGAAACGCACGACGAAGTGCACGACCTGAAGGAGCCGAAAACTCCGCGTCTTTGGACCATTGGCCTGCTCGTCGTCTTGCTGGCAGCGCTGGTGGTGTTCGTCTTCCTGCGCATGCAGGAGGTGGAGAACCGCATGGCCGCTCTAGGAGACGACGTCGGCGAAGCTCGGGATCGCGCCGCGCAGGCGACACGTCGCGCTCGCGAAGCGGAGGAGGCCGCGGCCGCGGCCGGCGTTCTCGTCGGCGAGGCCAAGGAGCGCGCCGACGACGAGGCGGCAGCGCGCGCCGCCGCCGAGGAGTCTCGGCTGGCGGCCGAAAGCGAGGCAGATTTCGCCTACCAGCGTGCCGATCTGGCCGAGGATGCTGCCCGCCAGGCCCAAGCGGAGGCCGATCAAATTCGCGCCCAACGGGATGCCGAAATGTCGCGCCTGCAGGACGCCCTCGGGCAGATTGCCGACACCCAGCGCACGGCAGTCGGGCTGGTCATGAACCTCGGTGAGGACACCATCAACTTCGAGTTCGACAAGGCGGATCTCAAGCCCGAGGACCGCGAGCTGCTCAGCCGCATCGTCGGCGTGCTGATGACCGCCGGCGGCTACCGCCTTCATGTATTCGGCCACACTGACGATGTCGGCAGCCGCGGCTACAACCAGACTCTGTCGGAGCGTCGCGCCGCCGCCGTCTTCGACTATCTCGTGTCGGCGGGGCTCGATTCGGACATCCTAACCATGCAGGGCTTCGGCAAGACGCAGCCGCTTGCCGAGGGCACCAGCGAGGAAGCCCGCGCCCGCAACCGGCGCGTCGAGCTCGGCATCATCGACACGGTGGTCAACTACAGCACCGAAGCACCACCGATCGACAGGCAGCAGCGATAGCTGCCTAGCAGGCCGTGGTGGAAGTGTGGCCTGCTAGCCGCAGTACTCGATCGCCGCTTGGGTCAGCGTGGTGCTCAGCTTCTCGACGGAGTCCAACTCGACCCACTCGACGGCGGCGTGGGCGCCGTGGCCGGTGTGGCCGAAGACCGCCGTATCGATACCGGCAGCGGCCAGGAAGGCGGCATCCATCCAGTAGGGAAAGCCGAGACGGTTCGGCGGCTCGCCGAGAACCCGACCTGCAGCCTCCGAGACCACCTCAACGATCCTGGAATCAGCGAGCGCCTCGAAGGCCGGCCGTTCGAGCACCAGTCGCGCGGTTCCGGTCAGCTCGGAAGAAGGCGTGTCGAGGCGGCCAAGCAGGACTTCGACGTCGTCGAGAGCCAGCTGGCCGCTCTCCCCGGGAAGCAAACGACGCTCGATTTGCGCCACGGATCGCGCCGCGTAGGTGCTCCAGCCAGTGCCGCCCTCGACTCGCGCCACGTGCATCGATCCGGGCCCGAGTGCTGGATGCGGCGCACGCTGTCGGATCTCGCGCTCGAGCCCCGCCAGATGCGCCAGCAGCTCGCCCATACGCAGGTTGGCGTCGACGCCGTGCTCGAAGAGGGCGCCGTGCGCGGCAACCCCGGGCACCTCGATCTCGACCCAGGCGAACCCTTTGTGGGCCACACCCAGCTGCAGCTCGGTGGGCTCGGTAACGATCGCGGCGTCGGCACCGAACTGCTCGAGCACCGCCTGCATGCCGACGCTGGCCTCCTCCTCGTCGGCCACCGCCACCACCAGGACGTCGCCCGCCAGGTCAGCGTCCATGTCACTCAGCGCCTTTGCTGCGGTGACGCACGCGGCAAGCCCCGCCTTCATGTCGTAGGCGCCGCGACCGTACAGCCGCCCATCCTCCACGACGGGATGGAACGGCTGCACCATTTCCTCCACGCCGGCGGTGTCGAGATGCGCGTAGAGCATGAGTGAGGCGCCGTCGCCGGAACCCGGCATCACGCCGACCACCGAGACTCGCCCGGGCTGCGGCTCGATCAGGTGGGTAGCCAGACCGAGCTCGTCGAGGTCAGCGGCGACGATGGCGGCGAGCGGAGCTTCAGCCCCCTGTGGATCGAACGCCGGGTTGACCGACGGCGTCGCTAGGTAGGCGCTGAGCCGATCCAACAAGTAGTCGTGGTCGATCACTAGCTGCGCGCCGTCGGTGTCATCGTCGTCTGGTGGCGTTCGCCGTCGCGCAGGAACACGATTTCGAGCGGCTCACCTACCTTCACCGCGTCGAGCGCGTAGGTGTAGTCGTAGATGTTGGCGATCGTCTGTCCGCCGAACTCGACGATGACGTCGCCGGCCCGCAATCCCGCTGCCTCCGCCGGCCCTCCCTCGATAACGCCGCCCAGAAGCAGGCCCTCGATGTCGGAGGCGTAGTCGGGAATCGTGCCGGTGAACGCCCGAACGGTGTCGCGACTCCCCTGCTGCTCGGTGCGTGTCTGCTGCACGGCCACGAACTGCGGGGCGGGTTCGAGGTTGCTCACGTTCTGGGCGACGAGCGCGCCGAGGTGAGCGACGCGTGCCAGATCCTCGATGTTGAGCAGCTCGGCATCGTCACTCGGGCGGTGATAGTCGGTGTGCACGTCGGTGAAGAACGCCAGAGTCGGCACGCGTGCCTGGTTGAACGAGCTCGAGTCGGTCGGCAGATAGGGGTTATCGTCCATCTTGATGTCGAAGCCGACGACGATGTTGCTGCGCTCGATGAGGCCCGGCCATTCGGCACTGCTGCCGACCGCCTGCACCACCAGCTGGTTGTCCTTGGCGCGGCCCACCATGTCGAAGTTGAGGTTGGCGGCCACCTGCTCCATCGACAGCACATCGCCGCGGGCGAAATCGCGCGAGCCGATGGTGCCGAGCTCCTCCCCCGACCAGAACGCCAGCGCCACGTTGCGGCCCCGTCGCAACTCTGCAAGTCGAGCTCCGGCGGCAAGCACAGCCGCCACGCCGGAGGCGTTGTCGTCGGCGCCGTTGTGGATCTCGCCCGCCTCAGTGTTGCCGGCCAGTGAGTTGCCGCCGAGTCCGTGGCCGAGGTGATCGTAGTGGGCTCCCAGCACCACCCAGGGGCGCTCCACACCGTCCGTCGCTTCCGATGCCGGCAGGTAACCGACGACGTTGCTGCCCTCGCCGCGCTCGCGGTGCACACGGACGCTGATCTCTGCATCCACTCCGAGATCGAAGCCCGTTGCGTGCGGGTTGCCGGTATCGAGGTCGGCCTGCACCTCCTCGAGGTTGCGATCGGCGGCCGCGAAGATCACCTCGGTCACGGAACCGCCGACGCTCGCGGCAACGATGCCTGAGCTTGCCGCCGCCGTGTCGAAAGTCATCCGCACCAACTCGCCAGCATTGGCCGAGCGTGGCCCGGTGACAACCAGCAACCCGTTGGCGCCGCGCTCACGCGCCTGCATCGCCTTGTAGCGCAGGCCCGAGTAACGCGACAGGATGGCGCGCGTCTCCTGGTCAACGTCCTCCGGGATATACCGCAGCACGACGACGATCTTGTCGGTGACGTCGAGCCCGAAGTAGCTGTCGTACGGGTAGTTCTGGCTCTCCGGGATCGACAGCCCGTAGCCAGCGAACACCAGCTCACCGCTGGCTGTGGCGTCTTCGGAGAAGGACAGCGCCCGCAGCACGCCGTCGGCGGCGGAATACTCATGACCCGCGGCGTTGAGCCGACTGCCCGCATCCGTGATCCCGGCGGTGAACTCGAACGGCAACCGATAACCGTCGGCCCCGGGCAACGGCTTGGCGCCGAGCTGTCGCAACTGCTCGATCAGATAGTCGGCGGCCTGCGAGGCGCCCTCGGTGCCGGTCAGTCGACCTTCCAGGGCGTCCGAGGCCAGGTAGTCGACGTGTCGGCGAATCGCATCCTCGCCATGCATGGCGCCAGCGGTCTGCTGCCCTTGTGCCAGCGTGGCACTACACAGCAGCAAGCCGACGCCGACGAGTGCCCGCGGGCGCGATCCGGGACTCATGCTCATTGGCCGCTTTCCTCGGAGTTGTGCACTCTGGCGGGTGCGTCCGCCAGCGCAGCGAGCGCCGCCTCGTGATCCCATCGAGCGACGAAGATCTGGGAGCCCTTCTCGCCGTGACGCTGCGACGTGAACGCCAGCGTCGCGCCGTCTGGTGACGGGACCGGCAGGCCGTCGAAACCGTCCGAGTAGGTCACCCGTACGGGCTCCTTGTCGCCAGCGATATCGACCATGTAGACCTCGAAGTTCTCGAAGCCGAGCTTGTTGGTGGAGAAGAACACGTACTGGCGCGACGGATGCACGTACGGTGCCCAGCTCATGGCGCCGAAATCGGTGAGCCGCCGCTCATCGCTGCCGTCGGGATTGGCCGAGTAAACGTCGGCCATCAGGCCCGACGGATGGAAGCGTCGCCAAATGATGCGCGAGCCGTCATGAAAGAAGAACGGCCCGCCATCGTAGCCCGGTACGTCGGTGAGCTGGCGTTGCTCGGAGCCATCCGAGCGCATCATCCACAGGTCGGCGAAGTAGGCCGGATCGCGCTCCAGAAGGTTCCCTTCCTCGGTGGTCAGCTCGCGCCCGTATGCATTGCGGTTCGACGAGAACACGATCCACTCGCCGTCGGGCGAGTAGCTACCCTCGGCATCGTAGCCCCGAGCGTCGGTCAGCTGACGGGTCGTCCCGCTGGCCATGTCGGTGACGAAGATATCCATCGCCGGGTCGTAGTCCCAGGCGTAGCGTCGTTCCTGCCCCGAGGCGCGCATGTCGAACTCCTCCTGCTGATGGCGCCTGGAGTCGGGGTCGAGGTGGGTCGAGGCATACTCCACCTCGCCGGTCACCGGGTGAACGAACGCGCACGTCGTCTTCCCATACCCCGGCGAGACGCGCTCGGTGTCGCCGGTGGCGAGATCTAGGAGGTAGATCTGATAGAACGGATTGTCGGCCTCGCGCTCGCTCTGCAGCACCATCTTGGTGCCGTCGTAGGAGTAGTAGCCCTCGCCCGAGCGCACACCGTCGTAGGTGAGCCTTCGTACGCGGCTCATCAAGCGAGCTTCGGCCGACGTGTCGTTGGCGGAGCCTTGCTGGGTGGCCGCCAGCTCGCGATCGACGAACGGCACGAGGCCGAGCAAGGCGATGAGAACGGGCAGAATGAGCTTGCGCATCAAGCACCACTCGACTGGGACTCTTGGGGCGACTCGCAGCGATCGCCGCGGTCGAGCCCGCATGATACGGCGCAACCGCGCGCCTGTCTTCCTCGGAGCATCGTCTCGCCGGTCTCCGCGGATCTCCTCTGCTCGTTCCAAACTCGGCCTCACGACTGCCTCAAAACGCCCCGCACGTCCCCTGCTAAGCTCTCCTGAACAAAGCCAATCGACCCTTCGCTTCCTACCTCGGAGCCATGCACCATGCACCGACGCACCCTGTCGTTGACGTTTCTGACCCTCACGATTGCGGGCATCCTGCTGTTCGCCCCGCCGGTGGGGGCCGCCGCTGCACAGCAAGCGGAAGTGCATGGTCGCGTGGTCAACGGCTTCACCCAGGAAGCGCTCGAGATTGCCACTATCGAGATCGTCGAGACGGGAGCGTCGGTCGACACCGTCGCTGACGGTCGCTACCGCCACTCGCTGCCGCCCGGCGTGTACACCCTTCGCGTGAGCCGTGACGGCTTCGTCGCCATCGAGCGCAGCTTCGTGCTCGAGGCGGGACAGAGCGTCAGCATCGACGTGGTGATGTTCCCCGAGACCCCGTCGATCGGCGAGGAAGTCGTGGTCATCGGATCTCGCGGCGAGCGTACCGTGCTGGAGACACCGGTACCGGTAGACGTGCTCGACGCCGCCGAGCTGGAACGCACCGGGCAGTCCGAAACCAGCCGCATGATCCAGTTCCTGGCCCCATCGTTCAACTTCTCCACCTCGACGATCAGCGACGGCACCGACATCGTGCGTCCGTCGACGCTGCGCGGACTGGGGCCGGATCAGACACTGGTGCTGGTGAACGGCAAGCGCCGCCACATGAGCGCACTGGTGCACGTGAACGGCTCGGTCGGTCGCGGCTCGGCGGGGGTCGACCTCAACGCCATTCCGGCGGCGGCCATCGAACGCGTGGAGATTCTGCGCGACGGAGCCGCGGCGCAGTACGGATCGGACGCGATCGCCGGGGTGATAAACATCGTCCTCAAGGAGCGCCCTGGGGGCACGCAGGTGAAGCTGAACCTCGGGCAGATGTACCGCAGCGACGGTGAGCTGGTGCAGGCCTCGGTGAACCATGGACTGATGCTCGGGAGTCGCGGCTTCCTGAACCTGACCGCCGATTACCGCAACCGCGGAAACACCAACCGCGCCGGACTCGACCAGCGGTCGCAGTACCTGCCACTCGCGGGCGGCGGCATCGATCCCCGCGAGGCGGGTTTTGACCGCCTCAACCATCGGTACGGCGACGCCGACTCGGAGAACTTGACCCTGTGGGCCAACGCTGAAGCAGGTGTCGGCGACACGGGCACGCTCTACTTCTTCGGTGGGTACTCAGGGCGCAACGGAGAGTCGGCGGGCTTCTATCGGCGCGCGCTGGATGCACGTACGCGGCCGGAGATCCATCCCGACGGGTTCCTGCCGCGGATCAACACCGAGGTTGACGATCTATCGGCGTCGGTGGGCTACCGACAGCTGCTCGGCGGCTGGAGCGTCGATACCAGCCTCACCAGCGGCTCCAACTCCTTCGAGTTCATCATCAACAACTCCAACAATGTCTCGATGGGACCGTCCAGCCCCACGTCGGCACGCGCCGGAACGCTCAACTTCCGCCAGACGACGTTCAACTTCGACGCCTTCACCAACGTCGACTGGGGCCTGGCACACCCGGTGCAGCTCGCCGTCGGCGCCGAGGTACGACGCGACAACTACCAGATCGAGGCCGGCGAGACAGCGTCGTGGGTCGACGGAGGCTTCCCGAACCAGTTCGCCAGCCAGGCGGCGCCGGGAATCCAGGTGTTTCCGGGCTTCCGACCCGGCAACGAGGTCGACGAGTCGCGCACCAACGTCGGTGCCTACGTCGACCTCGAGACCCAGCTGACCGACGACCTACTGCTCGCCACCGCGGTGCGGTACGAGGACTACAGCGACTTCGGCTCCTTCCTCAGCGGCAAGGTTGCGGCACGCTGGGCCCTGTCGGAGGAATTCGCTCTACGCGCCTCCGTCAACAGCGGCTTTCGCGCCCCGTCGCTGCATCAGGCCTACTTCAACAACACCAGCACCCAGTTCGTGTTCAGCGACGCCACCGATGAGCTGCTGCCGTTCGAGGTCGGCACCTTCGCCAACGGCAGCCAGGTGACCAACGCCTTCGGTGTGCCGTCGCTGCGCGAGGAAACGGCGCGCAACGTCAGCCTCGGGTTCGTCGCCCGACCGGCGTCGAACTGGTCGCTCACCGGCGACGTGTTCTTCATCGGCATCGAGGATCGCATCGTCGTTTCGGGACAGTTCCAGGCCGAGCGCGATGCCGACGGAGAGATTCGCGCCATCCTTCAGCCCTTCGGCGTCAACGCGGCGCAGTTCTTCAGCAACGCCATCGACACCGAGACCGTCGGCGGCGACCTGGTGCTCGCCTGGTTCGACCAGATCGACCGCGACGGCAGCCTCCACGTGACCGCGGCGGCGAACTGGAACCGAACGCGCGTGGTCGGCGACGTACGTACCCCGTCGGCGCTCACCGGACTCGGTGGCACGCTGTTCAACCGCATCGAGCGCGAGCGCATCGAGAGCGCCCAGCCACGCAATCACTACCAGGTCTCGGCGCGCTACACGCGTCCGGAGATCACCGCCTTGGTGCGCGCCAACCGCTTCGGCTCGGTGAAAACCGTCGAGAGCGCCGGCAACCCGGCCCTCGACCAGGTGTTCGCCGCCAAGTGGCTGGTCGACCTGGAGCTCACCCACCCGCTGCGTCCGGGGCTCAACGTGTCCGTCGGCGCCAACAACATCTTCCACGCCTTCCCGGACGAGAACCGCCAGGAGATCTCGTTCGGCGGCATCTTCGTGTACCCACGCCGCACGGCGCCGTTTGGCTTCAACGGTGGCTTCTACTACACGCGGCTAACGTACGATTTCTGAATCCATCGGCACGGGTCAAGCACCGGAGTAACGATGATCGAGCCGCGCAGGAGTACTCTGCCTCGCCAGGCGGGCGCGTTCTATTTCTTGGGTATGTCGTTGGCGGCGGCCGGTTTCTGGTTGGCTGCATCGACCGGAGCGTTGGCACAGACCCAGCTCACCGGTCAGACCACCGGCGGTGCCTACTACAACATCATGGTGCCCGACGGTTGGACCCCGTCCGCTGGGCTCGTGATCTGGAACCACGGATTCTCGCTGTCCCCGATAGCGCCTGACCCCGATCTGGGCCCGCTGCTGCAGGAACAACTGGACAACGGTTTCGCGGTCGCGGCGAGCTCACTGCGGCAAACCGGCTGGAGCCTCTTCCTTTCCGCCAAGGACATCAAGGCACTCGTCAAAGTGTTCCGCGCCAAAGTGGGTAAGCCGAAGAAGATCTTCATCACCGGTGAGTCGCTCGGCGGCATTGTCACAGCACGGGCGATCGAAGCGCGGGGCCTCGGAAACGTCGTGGGTGCCATGCCGATCTGTGGCGCAGTCGCTGGAAGCCGAGTCTGGGACGGCGGGGTCGATCTGCGCCTGCTATACGACTTCCTCTGCCAGGATGTGCCCGGCGCGGCGATCCCGGGCGGCGCCAGAGGGCTCCCCGACGAATCGAACTTCAGCGGCCAGGCGCTGGCGCTGGCGGTCAACGCTTGCACCGGCAATCTCCTTCCACCGGCCAACCGCACACAACAGCAGCAGGCGCGGCTGGATCAGTTCCTCGAGACGACGCAGATTCCTGAGAGCTTTCTGTTGAACGACATGGGCTTCGTCACGTTCGGAATGACGGACCTGTTCTACGACCCCCGCAAGATGGCTGGCAAGCTCGGGTACGAGAACGCCAACGTCGACTACGGCGACCCCGCGATCAATGCGGGAATCGAGCGTGTGCAGGGGAGCAAGGGCGCACAGCGCAAGCTAACCAAGAACTACACGCCGACCGGCAAGATCGGCAAGACCAAGATCGTCGCATTGCACACCGACAAAGACGGGTTCATGTTCGTCGAGAACGAGAGCGAATACGCCAGCAAGGTCCCGGCCGACCAGTTCACCGTCGCCGTGGTGCAGGAGCAACTCCCGTCGCATTGCGGATTCAACGATGCCGAGGTGCTGGCGCGCTGGCGTAGCCTGGTGGAGTGGGTCGACGGTGGTGATCAGCCGACGGCAACCAGCATTCAGGACCGGTGCCAAGCGATCCAATCGGACGGGTCGGCGCAGGGTCCGTGTCGAATCAACCCCGGCTTCGTAATCCCCGACCTAGACGAGCGCATCCGCCCGCGCGATCCGTCGGACTAGAGCGACGCCACGTACGCGTCTCCACCACACGAACGGTACGTCCAGGCGCTCCGAACACCCGGCCCCTACGCCAGCAACCCCTCGTGACGCCCCAGGAAGCCGAGCACGAACGTCGCGATGACGCCGATCCACACCGCCACGTAGACCGGTACGAAGTGGTAGCGACGTTGCAGCCACTCGGGATGCGAGATCGGCATGCCGGCGAACTTGCCGCGCGGCTTGCTGGGGAAGAAAAACGTCTTGTAGGTCTCGGTGGTGGCAATGGTGTAGCCCAGGGCGCAGCTGGCGATCAGCAGGTAGTTGTCGGTGAAGTGGGCCAGGAGGAAGGCCCACGCGGCAGCCAGCAGCGGGCTGCGGAAGAACTTGAGGGTCTCGAAGCCCTCCTTAGGGGCGTCCTTCCAGGCGCCACCGAAGGCGGAGATCCAGCCGCCCGCGGCGCCGATGCTGGCCACCACCAGCAGCGGATTCAGATCCGGGCCAGTCTGCTGAAAGCTCCAGATCGAGTAGGCAATGAAGATGCAGGTGGCGGCGTAGACCACCGCAACGCACAGCTGGATGGCACGGTTCTCCACCACCTTGCCGAGGACGGCGAACTGCATGGGGATGAAGTACTTCGACTGGTCCTCGACGCGCAGGAACGTTTTCCAGAACTCCAACAGCGCGCGCTCGCCGACGTAGGTGGCGCCGAAGAACACCGCGATGTTGGAGGCCAGCGTCAGGTCGAGCTGCAGCACACGGTTCAGCAGCAGCGCCGCGAGCACGCCAATCACGGTGCTGCGCAGGTACTTGGGCCAGGTGAAGCCCTCGTGGGGGGCGTCCTTGTACATCCCCCAGGTGGATGTGTGGACCCCGGAGGCAAGCCCGATCAGCACAGCGTAGAGGTCGTTCATGGTGTGAATCCTAGCGGCCCGGTCTGACGGCCCATTCTAGCGGCTCAGTTTGGCGGCCCCGTCCTAGCGGCCGATGGTCTCGTACGCCTGTTCGATGAGCTCGAGATCGCGCTGCGCAGCGTCGAGATCGAAAGCCGGTGGCTCGCCGGTGCGTATGGCGTTGAGGAAATCCTCGAACATGGCGCGGTAGCCGGAGATGTCGCGAATCCCCGGAAACAGAACTCGCCGACGTCGCCCCCGAACAACCACGAACAGCCCGTTGGACTCGAAGCTGATGCTGCCCTCACGGCCCCAGATGCGCGAGATGCGCAGGCCCTTGAACAGCGACGGGACCTCCCAGGAGTACAACAATGCGCCGGCCGGTCCGTCGTAATCGAGCGTCAGCATTATGCTCCGTTCGAGGCCTACATGCTCGCCCGGACGGCTGCCACGCACGGCGCGCAGCGGCAGACCCAGATTGGCGGCGAAGTTGACCCAGTGGATGCCGCCCTCGAACAGCGCTCCACCTCCGACCAGCGCCGGGTCGTTGCGCCAGCCATCGGTTTGCTGGGTCTTGAGGGCGTTGAGCAGCACGAACAGCGGCTCGCCGATATCGCCTTCGGCGAGCACCTCTCGAAGGCACGCCAGCAACGGCTTGTAGAAGTAGTTCTCCGCCACGATTACCTGCCGATCGGCTAGCCGCGCCGCGTTGCGAACGGCGTAGAAATCGGTGCTGCGCAAGAACGGCGGCTTCTCGACGATGACGTGCTTGCCGGCCTCCAGCGCCGCCAGGGCGAGCTCGAGGTGAGAGCTGGGGGGCGTGGCCACCAGCACAACGTCGATCGCGTCGTCATCGAGTGCGGCCGCGTAGGTATCGTAGGCGCCTGAACCTCCCATCGCGCGGCATAACTCGGCACTGCGGCCGGCACTGCGGCTGGCGTAGAAGCACTCCACCCCACCGATGCTCTTGAACGTCGCGGCGTGTTTGCGCGCCACGTCACCGGAGCCCAGAAAAGCCAGCTTCAGGGTGTTGGGAGCGGGCACTAGCAGGCCGTGGTGGAAAGTGGGGGCTACGACGAGCATCAGAGGTCGCCGAGGAGATCCTCGCCTACTCTGAGTGCGTTAGCAGCGATGGTCAAGCTGGGATTGAGGCCGCCACCGGCGGGGATGACGCTGGCATCGACGACCCGCAGATTGTCGACGCCGCGGAAGCGACAGTAGGCATCGAGCGCAGAGGTCGCCGGGTCGTTTCCCATGCGCACGGTACCGGCCGCATGGGAGAACGTATGGATGTAGTGCGAGTACGTCCACACGGCTCCCGCCTCGCGCAGAATGCGGCGCGACTGCCCCAGCAGCGCATCGCGCGCCGCCAGGTCGCGCTCGGTATACGCGTGTTTGATCACCGCTCTCGGCAGACCGAAGCGATCTTCGCGCGCCGAATCGATACGGACCCGGTTCTCGGCTCGCGGCTCGTCCTCGGCCATTACCAGCAGGCCGGTGGTGCGCGGAATCAACAGCGCACCGACCACCGCACCCACACCGGCAGGAAGGTGCGCCTTCACCAGGCCGACCGGCGGCGATTGCAACTGCTGGATGCCACCGAGCTTGCCACGAGGTCCACCAGCAACCGGATGACCGAAGTAGAAGTCGTGGATGCCCAGCTGCTTATGGAACTGGTTTCTGGGATTCACGGGGCGGCGAAACAGACCGAACTCGATGGCATTGGAGTGTCGGGTCAGGAACCTGCCGATCACTCCCCTACCTGGGTTGACCGCCTCCAAACCGGAGGCAAGGAGCAGCAAAGGTGTCGCCAGCGCTCCCGCCGCGAGGACTATCTGTCGGCCGCTGAACTCGAGCGCCTCGCCGGTAGTCCGGTCAACGCACTGCACCCTGCCGATGCGCGCGCCGTCGCGCACCAGTCTTGTGACCACCACGCCTGGGCGCAGTTCCATTCCGGCATCGAGTAGCGGCGGAAGAACGCGTGTCGCGACGTCGTTCTTGGCCCCAATGGCACAGGCGAAGGAGTCGCAGGTGGTACAGGCGACACAGGCAGCGCGCTCGTCGGTGGCCGAGTAGTTGATCGCCAGCGGCAGTCGGAAGGGATGCATGCCGAGACGCTCGGCGGCGGCGCCGATCATCCGTGATGTGTCTGAGAGAGGGCCGAGGGCGGCCGGATAGCCACTCGAGCGCGGCGGGTCGGTCGGATCCTGGCCGGCGACACCGGCAACACCGAGGAGTCGCTCGGCGGCGGAGTAATACGGCTCGATCTCGTCGTAGCGATACGGCCACTCGGCGTCCGAGTCGCCGCGGATCTCCGGCGCCGGTACGAAGTCCTCGGCCCGCAACCGCATCGAGACCGCCCCGTAGAACACCGACGGACCACCGACGCAATAGTAGCCACCGATCTCGGCGGCCTTGGTGCGTCCGGTCACCAGCCGGTCGAGCAATGACGCCGTGGTGTCACTTCCCGGTGCCACCTCGTACGGCGTTTCCTTCGAGTAGTACGGCGTCAGATCGAGCGACCCGTCCGGCTCCCAGTTGTGCGGGCCGCGAGCTACCCAGTCGCCGCGCTCGAGCATCAGCACGCGTTTGCCAGCCCGCACCAGCGGGTCAGCGGTGCAGGCGCCGCCAAAGCCGCTGCCGATGATGATGACGTCGTACTCAGGGCGTCCGTTCATTAGCTTCGGTGCCGTGCCCCGGAGATGAGAGGGAGTCAGCAGGGTGCCACGACTTGCGCTGCGTCGTGAAAATGAGACATAGTTGTCTCATGCGAGACAAAGAACGTCGGACACGATCGCAGCTACTCGACGCTGCCGCCGCCGTGCTGGCGGCGCGCCCCGGGGCATCGATGGCGGAGATCGCCGAACAGGCGCGCGTCGGCCGCGCCACGCTATACCGCTACTTCGCTTCCCGCGATGCGCTCATACGTGCTTTGGCGCTGGAGTCGATGGCCGAGATCGATCGTGTAACCGCTCCAATCGGCGAGCAGTCCACCAGCGCACGGCACGCGTTGCAGCTGATATTCGACGCGATCGTACCCATAGGCGAGCGCTACCACTTCCTGATGAGCCAGCCCTACGACGAGGCATCCGAGGTCGAGCGCGAATACGACCGCCAAGCGGCAGAGCTCGGCGAGCTCATCGAGATGGCCAAGGACGAGGGATCCATCGCGCGAGAGGTGCCCACCGCCTGGGTCGCGGCCCTGTTCGATGCGCTCATCTATACCGCCTGGTTCACCGTTCACGAGGGCAGCATCGCGTCACGCGACGCTGCTGCCCTTGCCTTCCGAAGCCTCTTGGATGGTCTGTCCCCCGACAAAGGAACGTCGTCATGAAGCGCGTTGCCTCGCTCGCTCTACTGCTCCTCGCCATCGGCTCGGCGTGGATGAACCCCGAGACGGACGGTGTCACTCCGGCCGAGCCCGACGAAACCGCGATCGCCGGCGTCGTCGACGTGCGCGTGCCGGACATCGACGGCAACGTCCATCGTCCCGGCGGCGATTCCGGCTACCGTCCGTTCGCCCTCGTGTTTCTGGAGACGGGCTGCCCAATCTCGCGTCGCTACCTCCCGGACCTCAACGACATTGCGGCACGCGCCGTAGAGCGTGGAGTGGAGCTCTACGGTGTGCTGTCGGATCCGTCGACCACCCCGTCTGAGGCGCGAACATTCCGCGACGATCACGGGCTGCAGTTCCCGGTACTCTGGGACGCAACAGGCGACCTCGCCGATCGTCTCGGTCCCGAGATCGTGCCGGAGGTGTTCGTTATCGACGGTGCCGATCGGATCGTGTATCGCGGACGTATCGACGATCGCTTTGTGTCCCCTGGCAAGCTGCGCCGCACGGTCACCTCCCATGATCTGCTCGAGGCCATCAACGTGGTGGCTGCTGGTGGCCGTCCAGAGACCCAGCGAGCGCAGCCGATCGGTTGCTATTTCGAAGCCTGGGCCGACGCGGACACCCAGAACCCGACCTACCATCGCAACGTCGCACCGGTGCTCGAGGCCAACTGCGCCGAATGCCACACGGCGGGCGGCATCGGGCCATTCGAGCTGCGCACCTACGAGCAGGCACGACGACGACGCGGCATGATCGCCTACACCGTCGCCGAGCGCATCATGCCGCCGTGGCCAGCGGAGGTCGGGTATGGGCATTTTCGCGATCAGCGCACGCTGAGCGACGGACAAATCCAGATGCTACAAACCTGGGCCGACAACGGCGCACCGGAGGGCGACGCGGCGCATGCGCTTCCGACTCGCGCATCAGCCGACGCTTCGTGGCGTCTGGGCGATCCCCACCAGCTGGTGGAGATGCCGATGCCATTCGACATCCCGGCGCAGGGCGAGGACATCTACCAATACTTCGTCGTTCGCGACGCCCTCGACCAGGACCGCATGATCACCGGCATCGACTTTCGGCCCGGTGACCCCAGCGTCGTGCACCACGGGATCTTCTACGTCGACTACAGCGGTGAGGCGCGGGCACTCGACGAATCTACCCCCGGTGTTGGCTTCTCGGTGTTCGAGGGGGGTGGGTTCATGCAGAGTGAGAACGCCATGGCCATTGGCGGCTGGGCGCCGGGATCCGATCCCTACTCGTTGCCTGACGGGCTCGCGATGAGCCTCCGCGGTGGTGCCGATATCGTGCTGGAGATTCACTACCACCTCACCGGCAAGGCCAGCCGCGACCAAAGCACTATGGCCCTCTATTTCGCTGATGGCGAGGTGGAGCGCACCGTCGATGCACTCTGGATGTCGGAAATGAACCTCGACATCGAGCCCGGCGACGCGCGCTACGAGCGCCACCTGAGCCTCGAGCTGCCGGTGGATGTGCAGCTGATCGACGTGTCGCCGCACATGCACTACATCGGTAAGAGCGCCAAGGTAGTCGCCACACTGCCCGACGGCACCGAACGTCCGCTGATTCACATCCCGGCGTGGGATTTCCGTTGGCAAAACGTCTACACGTTTCGACAGGCCGTCGAGTTGCCGGCAGGCTCGCGCATTGACGCCTGGTATCAGTGGGACAACTCGGCCGACAATCCGGCCAACCCCAGCAATCCGCCGGTGCCGGTTGAATGGGGTCTGCAGTCCACCGACGAGATGGGTGAGCTGTACATGACATACGTGGCAGACAGCGCCGACGATGAAGCGAAAATGCAAGCCGCGATGCTAGCGGCGGCGGCCCAAATGATGGCCGGCGACCAGGTTCCAGCCGCAGCGCTCGAGAGCCCCGAAGCGGCGCTCGAGGCACTCACGACTATGAGCCTGTGGGAGCCGGCAGCGGAAGCGATCCTGATCGGATTGAGCGACAGCGAGTACGAGGAGCTCGTCGGTCTGGCCTACACCGCGGCGAGCGCTTGGGACGATGCCGACGCGATCGCGCTATACGGCGGGCTATTGGCGATCGCCGCGATCTACTCCGGAGGCAGCGAGCAAGAGGCGCTGGCGACGGAGTCGGAGCGGGCGCTCGATCGTGCGTTAGAGCTCGATCCGGACAACACCGAGGCCCGACGCGCCAAGGACGCAATGCAAAGTTGGAGCGCCGGGTAGGTAGCTTGGCGCGGCGGTTTCGCTAGAATCCGATCCGTCATGGGTATCTATCTGGCTGCCGACATCGGCGGAACCAAGAGCCTGCTGGGGTTGTTCACCGTCGACGGTGGGCCCCGGGCCCCTGTGCGAATCGCGAGCGTGGCGACGTCGAGCTACACCAGCGCCGAAGCACTGGTGAGTGAGTTTCTCGACGGGCAGCGCATCGACGGCGGCATGCTGGCGATCGCCGGACCTGTGGTCGATGATCGCATCCCGGGCTCGACCCTGCCGTGGGACATCGAGCGTCAGCCGCTCGCCGCCGCCGTCGACGGGCCACTGGAGCTGATGAATGATCTCGAAGCCACCGCCACCTTCGTCCCTCACCTGCAGGAAGGTGAGATCGAGCTGCTGCACGACGTGCCGTGTTCCGCCGACGGTGTGATCGGCGTCATCGCCCCGGGCACCGGAATCGGTGAAGCAATCCTGGTACGCACCGGCGCCGGAGCCATCGCTCTGGCCTCGGAGGCCGGCCACATCGATTTCGCCCCCAACGGCGAGCTGCAAACCGAGTACCTGGTGTTTCTGCGCCAGCGGTTCGGACACGTGAGCCTGGAGCGCGCCTGTTCGGGCAGCAGCATGCCATTGCTGTACGAGTTTCTATCGGCGACGGGGCGAGCCTCGGCGGACCCGGAGGTGGCGGCGAAGATGGCATCCGACGACGATGCGACACCGGTGGTCCTGCAATCCGGCCTGTCGGGAGCCTGCGAGGCATGCGCCCTGGCGCTGGACACCTTCGTGGCGATGCTGGGAGCGGCGGCCGGCAATCTGGCGTTGCAGGTCGTGGCCACCGGTGGAATTTACCTGGGCGGAGGTATCCCGCCGCGCATCCTGCCGGCGTTGCGTCGGCCGGAGTTTCTCGATGCCTTCCACAACAAGGGTCGGTTCGAGTCTCTGGTGCGCAAGGTACCCGTCGGCGTCATCCTGGAGCCACGCGCCGCGCTCCTGGGAGCGGCCTGCAGAGCGTTGTCTATCGCCGGCTAGCAGGACCGCCAGACCCGCCAGATGTCTCGGCGGTCTGCTAGCAGGCCGTGGTGAGAGTGCGGTGGGTCTGGCGACAGGGTCTTGCGAGGCGCAGGCCAGCAGAGAGGAGGAGGCGATGGTTAGCCCATCGTTGACGACGAACGACGCAGCATACGCGCGCAACCCCCAGTCGCCCGAAGGGTTACGGCGATTTGGGGCCATCTGCGGCGTTGGCCTTCCTCGACGATGGCTAGGGCATCGTGTGCGTCACGCCGCCTTGCATCTGGCCCCAACTCGCCGTAACCAGACCCACCACACTTTCACCACGGCCTGCTAGGCCTTCCCTGGAAGGAATCCGATCTTCTGAGTGCTCGCCCAGGCGCGCTCGGGGAACAGCTCCTCCAGCGCGCCGGAGAAATCAGCGGCGGTGACCGCCGGGTCGGCGCTCTCGGAGTCGAGCTCTCGCAGCACAGCGTTGCGCCCAGCGGCGGTGCACAGCCCCCGCAGATCGGCGCCGCTGGCGCCTTGGGCAGCGATCGCGATGCTGGCCAGATCCACCTGTTCACCGAGCTTCATGCGCCGCGTGAACAGGCCGAGCAATGCCAGCCGTCCCTCGATGTCGGGGAGACCGATCTCGATCGCTTCGCTGAGGCGCCCCGGACGCAGCGCCGCATCATCGACCAGCTCCGGGCGATTGGTGGCCCCGACGACGAAGATCCGTCGGGTCGCGGCGATGCCGTCCATCTCGGCCAGGAAAGTGTTCACCACGGCGTTGGCGGCTCGGGTGCCACCGGAACCACCCTCGGCGCGCGAGCCGAGGACGGAGTCGATCTCGTCGATGAAGATGATCGCCGGTACGTTGTCGCGCGCCTGCTCGAAGATCTCGCGCACCCGCTGCTCAGACTGACCGAACCACTTCGAGAACACGTCGGCGGCGTTGACGGCGAAAAAGGAAGCGTCGGTTTGCGACGCCAGCACCCGCGCGATGGTCGTCTTGCCGGTGCCCGGCGGCCCGTGCAGCAGCCAGCCGGTGGGCGGGTCGACCCCGAGCTCGCGCACCAACTGAGGATTCTCGATGAAGCGCTCCACGAACTGCAGCTTGCGCATCGCTTCGGTCGGCAGGATGAGGTCGTTCCACTCCAGGCGGGGACCGTCGTAGCGGCGCTCGGCGATGCGCTCCTGCAGCGCCGCCTCCAGGTGATCGGGCGAGATGGGCGCGTGCGTCTCCATCGCCGCCATGGCGGCACCGTCGACCACACTGCGTACCTGTGCTGCCGAGAAGCCCTCCATGGCGTGTGCCATGGCGGTGGCGTCGACGTTGTCGTCGTGCGGCCGGTCGCGCAGCAGCACATGCAGGATCTCGCGGCGGGCATCGAAATCGGGCCGGTAGATCTTCACCTTGTAGTCGAAGCGACCCTCGCGGATGGCCGCCGGATCGATCTCCTTGAGCCGGTTCGTTGCCGCCATGATGACCACGCCAGCCACATCGCGCGTCGCATCGATCTGCTGCAGCAGGGTGTTGACCATTTGCTGCTCGTGGTTGCTCCCCTGATCGTCACGGCGCCCGGCGATCGAGTCGAACTCGTCGAAGAACAGCAGACACGGTGTGTTGTCGCGTGCCTCGGCAAACACCTTCTCGATGGCCTCGGGCGCGCCGCCGACGTACTTGGTGACCATGCTGCCCAGGCTGACGCGCAAGAACTTCAGCCCGAACTCACCGGCGATGGCCTCGGCGAAGAACGTCTTGCCGCACCCCGGCGGACCGTAGAGCAGGATGCCGTTGCGTCCGATGCCGTAGCGCTGCGCCTCGTCGCGGCGCTGGTGCACGACCGCAATGATGCGCCGCACCTGGTCCTTGAGCGCGTTCATGCCGCCGACCTTCGAGAAATCGACCGTGGCCGGGGATTCGGCCGGCGGCGACCCGAACCGGGGCGCTGGCGGACGGTCAGACTGCGGGGCTGACTGTGCCAGCTCATCGCGCAGGGCCTTGTAGGGCCGTCGCGGCGACAGCTGGATGGCGCGCCCGACGGCGGTCAGCGCCTCGCCGAAGCGCCCCAGCGCCTGCAAGTAGGTGCTCAGATTGAACCAGTAGACACCGTCGCCGCCACTGCCGACAGTACGCGGGTCGAGCTCGGTGGCGCGCGTAGCCACCGTGACAGCACCGGCAGCATCGTCGAGACCATCGTGGAGGATCACCCCGAGACGGTTGTTGTATACGGCGTTTTCCGGCTCGCGGGCGAGCGCCTCCTCGATCGCAGCGCGCGCCTCCGGCCAGCGCTCCTGGCGCACAAGGACACTGCTGCGGGCATAGGGCACACGACCCGGCCGCATCGGATCCGCCGGCTCGCCAGCGGCACCGCCCTCGAGCTTCCAGGCGGCGTCAAAGTGTTTCAGAGCGTCCTCGTGACGCTGCAGCCGCAGGCACACGTCGCCGAGCAGCAGGCAGATGCGGGGATCTGCGGGAGCCTGTTCGGCAGCCTCGAGAGCGACAGCGAGAGCTCGATCGGGATCTTGCGAGAGGTAGCAGCGCGCCAGGTACTCGCCAACGGCCGCCGGACGATCAGCGATCGGCGGTTGCGCAGCATCGGCCGCCTGTTCGAGATGCTTGCGCGCCTCCCCGATATTGCCCATGTGGTACTGCGCCGCTCCGAGCCAGAAGCGGGCCTGGTCGTTATCCGGTTGACGCAGGACAGCCTGCGAGAAGTGCTTGCGCGCGGTGCGAAAGTCACGTTGATCGAAGGCCGCGATCCCTTCCGCGAGGCTGCCCTCGACGAACGGGTCGGGCTTCACGCGGCGCTCCGATGCTCGTCGAGCGCGAAGCTCGGCACGCGCGGCTTGAGCTTCTCGTCGATGCGCCGCAAGGCCGACTCCAGCATCTCGCCCTCGACGTGGATGCCGGGATACGCGTCCATCACCATGCGCGGGTCATACTCGTAGTCAGATTCGCCGTTGACAGCTGCCGCCATGATGCCCATCCCACCGGCTGCCGGCATCGGGTCGATCCAGCCGCCTTCTTCGTAATTGCGGGCGAGCTCGTGAAAGATCGACCGTTGCCAGTGAGCGAGCATCGGGGTGGCTTTCCAGGTGTCGTCGATCACCCCTGCCTGACGGTACGCCTGCAGATAGAAATCGGCGCGCGCCTGGTCGCTGAACACGGCACAGCAATCCCGGTCGGGCAGCGTCATCACCGCAGCGGCGCCGTCGGCCAAGCGCTGCACACAAACGAAGTAACGCGGCCAATCGGCAACGATACGCCCGGTCAGCGTCGGGTTGAGCGACTCGTGCTGACGCGCCGCCTCGCGCAAGATTTCGGTACCGGACGGGCGGCGCTCCGACTGTTGCACCCAGGCGCTCAGCACCACCAGATCGGTGTGATCCAGGGTCAGCGGCCGCTCGCCGCCGGGATCCAGCACCACACCGTCGAGCTCGGCGCAGTCGCGCAGCCAGCCGGCGAACGGCGGCTCGTCGGTTCGCGGCGCGGCGGTGAGCGTGCCGCATTCGGCGTTGTCGAACGCGAAGTAGCTGTCGGCGCTGCTGAATACCGGCAAGTAGAGGCCGCCCGAGTGGGCCACCTTGGGCGGCGTCCTGCCATTGCCTTTGACCATCACCAGCCGGTTCCAGCCGCGCAGCAACGCCCGCGTCACCTGCGGTTGCGAGCCGCGCGCTCCGACCCCCCGACCGAGCTTCGCAAGGGCGACGGCCTCGACGTCGTCGAGATTGTCGATGTCGTGGAAGTGCGGGTAGACGGCGCTCAACACCCAGAACGTCGGTACCGTGACCCAGCCGGTGGTGCCCGGGTACAGGTTGATCGCCACTTCGTCGATTCCTTTCGGGGCGGCCCATGCCCAGCGCAACACCTCGACACCGGCGAGATGGAAGTACTCGTCGCCGGCGGCGCCGTCGTCGGTGAGCTGCTTGGCGATCTTCTCGGCGTAGAAGCTGTGCGTGATGACCTTCTTGTCATCTTCCGGGTGCGAGAAGACGCTCGGCCATCGCAAGCCGTCGACACGCTCGTGATGAACTGGAACGTATAGATCGATGCCGTAGGCAAGATGGTCGGTGTAGTCCCACAACGGGACCGCCTTCGCCTGGAGCTTCTCCTGCATGTCGCGGAACAGCCGGTGGGTTTCCTCGCCCGGGCGACTCGGCGGGCGGATCGGCGGCAGGGACGGAAAGCGGGTCGCGTACGCGGCGGCGCCCGTAGCCTCGGGCTCCGGACCGGCGGTTGTCATCGTACCGGTGGCAGCATGCGGGTCGCCCGGTGTCGGAACCGCGGCGCTCGGCTGTGCCGTATCGGCCACCTCGCCGCCGAGCATTTGCACCATACGCAGCATGTCCTGGCGCACGTAGGCGCGCTCGAACGGTAGTCCCTGGTCGACGAGCAGCGCCGTCACGCCGGCGTCGAGCAGTGATCCCAAGATCTCGGGCGTGGGTACTGCCGGCGTCGTTGGCTCCGGCAAAGTGGAGTGCTCCTCGACCCACTCGGCGAAGCGCGCGTCGCTATAGACGGTTGCCAGCTGATTCTGGCCGTCGGCATCGCGGGTGATGAGAGCCTCTCCGCGGCTGCAGAGCAGGAACAGCTCCGGCAGCTGCGCGAAGCTCTCCATGTTCAGCAGGGCATAGACGCGCGCGCACGAGTGCGTCGGCAACTCCAGCTCGTGATCCGTGCCCTGATCCAGGATGACACCAGCGTGCTGCTCGCCCATGACGTCCCATAGCCAACCGTCCATTCCCTTGGACATGAAGGGGGCATTGCCGTCGGGCTCGATGAGACCCTGGGTTACGGCCAGCTCGCGGGCATGATCGTCGTCGAAGAACAGGCTGAGCAGAAAGCCGCCGTCCGGCTGGTCACGGCCGTACATGCGCGGCGGCGCGGCGTCGTTCACCAGGACATTGCCGAAGCCCTTCTCGTCGGTCGCGGCGCTCATGTCCTGCATGTACCGCGCCATCTGGCCGGGAGGCACGAAGGCGCACACGTGGTCGACGTCCGCCAGCGCGTCGGCAAGGTCGTACAGGTCGGCGTCGCCGCGCCCATACGCCGCCAGGACTGCCTCGATACCGGAATGCTGCGACATTGGATCCCCTCCCCGACCTCGGGACCCGGGTGCGACGAAGGCGCCTGCCCGCGCCGAACCGGCTGTTATCGGCTATGAATGGCCGTTGATGAGCACCAACAGCTATTGATGATAATTAGTGGCCGGCGATGGCCCAAAGCCCAATCGTTTCGGTGGGCAAGATCCCGGCCGGTCACCTCGCCGCGCGTCCGCCGCGAAAGCAGAGCTACGGGGCGCCGCCGAACTGGATGCTGATGGCGCAGCCGCCGGTGTCAGCGTCGACCAGGGTAACGGTGACGGAGCGCTCGGGATCGTCCATTGCCGCCTGCATCATCACCATCACGCTGGCGCCCGCCGCCGCCGCTGCCGAGGCAGACGACGCGACGATGCGAAATCCTGCCGCCGGCAGGGCCTCGGTGTAGAAGGCGTTTACCTGCGAGCAGGCATCGTCGGTGCTCATCTGGAACGCGCCGGCGATGCCGGCGGCCGTAGCGCCGCGGAAACCGCCGGGGGCGATGGTGCCGGCCGGGTACAGGTCGAGCCACTCGGGGAGATCCTCGCCACCCAGCGCCCCGATGCGCGAGATCGACCCGTCGACGCCGGTCGCGGTGATCCCGCCGCCGTTGGCGTCGGTATCGAACGACACCGCGCCTTTGTCAGTGGTGATCGAGAAACGGCCCTCGGTGATGGCCTCGAAATTCAGCGTCAGCTCGTCGCCCGTCTCCGTGTTGCGCACCGTCATCGTGCCGGCGTCGTCGTCGCTTTCGACCAGCTCGATGTCGGGGTTGGTCCGCACCGCCAGCTCGGCCATCGCCTTGGCAGGATTCGTCTCGAAGTCGCTGGCCAGCTCGCGCGCCGCCTGCGTGACGACCAGTCCACACGCCACGCAAGCCCCCATGGTGAGCGCGAAGAGAACGCCGACAACGATTAGCACCCAGGCCAGGGTGCTGAGCCCTTTCTTGGCAGCGGGTGTCGCGGCGGGAGTGGGGTCCGGGGGCGGGCTCGGGGGGGTCGACTCGGACATTCGCCGTCTCCTGGATCGTTTCGAGGTGGGTCTGGGCGCATCGGGGTTGCGAGCCATTCTATGCGCCAGGGCGTCGATATGACCACACTGGTTCGGCTGCGCGGCAGGCGATCGGAAGTGCGTTTGACAGCTCTGACGACGGCACGCAAGATGCCCGTAACCACGCCTTTCCCCCTTTCCACTCCCGCGCCGGGAGTCTGAGAGGCAATCCGCATGAGCCTGGCAGATATCGCGCAACAAATCGTGGCGCCGCAGAAGGGGGTCCTCGCAGCCGACGAGAGCTCGCCCACCATCAAGAAGCGCTTCGACTCCATCGGCGTCGAATCGACCGAGGAGGCGCGGCGGTCCTACCGTCAGCTGTTGTTCACCGCCACCGCCGCCGCCCCCTACATCGGCGGCGTCATTCTGTTCGACGAAACGCTGCGGCAGAGCTCGGGTGACGGCGTACCGTTCTCCAAGGTGCTCAGCGACCAGAGCATCGTGCCGGGCATCAAGGTCGACAAGGGCGCCAAGGATCTAGTCGGCTGCCCCGGCGAGAAGGTCACCGAGGGGCTCGACGGCCTGCGCGAGCGTCTCGCCGAGTACTACGAGCTCGGAGCCCGTTTCACCAAGTGGCGTGCCGTTATCACCATAGGCAACAACATACCGAGCCGCACCTGCATCGAGGCCAATGCGCACGGGCTGGCGCGCTTCGCGGCGCTGACTCAGGAAGCCAACATGGTGCCGATCGTCGAGCCGGAGGTGTTGATGGCCGGCGACCACACCATCGAGCGCTGCGCCGAGGCCACCGAGGCCACGCTTGCCGAGGTCTATCACCAGCTACACATCCAGCGCGTCGAGCTGGAGGGAACGCTGCTGAAGCCCAACATGGTGGTATCGGGCGATCAGTGCCCCGTGCAGGCCGACCGCGACGCCGTCGCCGAGGCGACCATTCGCATCCTGCGGCGCACCGTACCGGGAGCAGTTCCGGGCATCGTGTTCCTCTCCGGCGGGCTGTCGGAGATCGACGCCACCGACTTCCTCAACGCCATGAACCAGCGTGGGACCCACCCGTGGGAGCTCAGCTACTCGTTCGGACGGGCTCTGCAGGCGTCGGCGCTCAAGGCGTGGGGCGGAGAGGCCGACAACGAAGAGGCGGCTCAGAACGCCTTCGCACACCGGGCGCGCTGCAATGGTCTGGCGCGTAGCGGCGATTACTCCGCCACCGTCGAGGGCAGCGAGGCCGCCGCGTAGGCGTTCAGACGGTGGTGCGCATCTCGTCGAGCGGCTTGCGTCCGATATCAGGAACGCGGCAATCGTCGGCCGGGTAGCCGACCACGAGGATCAAGAAGGCGCTCTCGTTGTCGGGTCGCCCGAGAATCTCGTTGAGGAACCCCATGGGGCTCGGTGTGTGCGTCAGCGACGCCAGCCCGGCCTCGTGAACCGCGGCGATCAGCATGCCGGTGGCCAAGCCGACCGATTCGACAGCGTAGTAGTGCTTCACCTTGCGTCCGTCGGGTAGCCGCCCCCAGCGCTGTACGAACACCACGATCAGCGCCGGCGCCTCTTCGAGGAAGGGCTTGTGCTCGTCGGTTCCCAGCGGAGCGAGCGCCTCCAGCCACTCCTGGGGAGCACGCTGGGTGTAGAACTCGCGCTCCTCTTCCTCGGCGGCGGCGCGCAGCTGTCCCTTGACCTCCGGATCCGTCACCACGACGAAGTGCCATGGCTGCATGTTGGCGCCGCTCGGTGCACTGCCGGCGGCCCGGATGCAGTCATCGATCACCTCCGGGGGCGGCGGACGTGAGTCGAACTCCCGCACCGTTCGGCGGCGCGAGAGGTTTTCGAAGAAGGCGCGCGCCCGGCGACGCATCTCTTCGGCCGGGTACTCTTCATACGCCGGCAACGGAACGAAGTCGGCCAGCTCAGTCATTTGTTCCTCGCTCAGTGCACAGTGCGCTGCGCCACTCGTAGGAGCTACCGGGGTGTCACTGTGGCGATCTGCGTCGGATCTTCCGGGTTCGTTGTAGCCTACCTTCCTCGCCTAGCTAGACGCGGTTCCTCTTTCCCGTCACTGTCCCGACTGAATCGAGAGCTCAGGGCATGGCGCTGACGCGATGCTCTTGCGGACTGAGGCCTCGCACTCGTTTGAAGGCCGTGCTGAGGGCAAACGGACTGCTGTAGCCCACCTGGTCGGCCACCGAACCGACCGTTGCGTCCGGTTCGCACAGCAGATCGGCGGCCAAGGCCAAGCGCCATCCGGTAAGGAACGTCATCGGCGGCTCGCCAACGACTTCGTGAAACCGTCGAGCCAGCGCCGCGCGCGAAACACCGGTCTCCGCTGCAAGGCCGGCCACCGTCCACGGATGGGCAGGATCGCTGTGCATGGCGCGAAGCACACGCCCGACGACGGGATCGCTCTGGGACCGATACCACGCGGGGGCGTCGGCCTCAGGTCGAGCGAAGCAAGTCCGCAGAACTTGGATAAGGAGCAGATCGATCAGCCGGTCGAGAACTGCCGCCTGGCCAGGTTCGTCCTTCACGACTTCGTCGCAGAGCAATGACACCAGTGGCGAGTCCCACTGATCGTGTGACAGGGACAAGATCGGTGGCAACGCCCGGAGCAGTCGATCGCTGATGTCTCCGACGGACCCGTAGGCACTGACGAGCATCACGGTGGAGCCGGCTGGGTCGTTGCCCCAGGTCCGCACGCCGAGAGACATCTCCTCCCGCATGGATTCGCCATCCAGCGACCGGCATTGCTGACCGGGGTGGATCACGATGTCGGGCGACCGCGTCGGGTCATCGGCGACGTTGTAGTGGTTTGGGCCGCGAGTGACCGCTACGTCGCCGACATCGAGACGCACCGCTTCGTCGTCGTCGGGCACGACCCACGCTCCGCCCTGAACTATGGCGAGCACCGTGAGCGGCGCTTCGGCGAGGACTCGTAGCGACCACGGTGGGCTCATCAGGGTGCGCAGCGCGAACGCGCCACGTGCCCGCGGACCATCGAGCAACCCCACGAAAGGATCCATGCCCTTCAGCTTAGACGACCACACATGAAGTTGAGCATCTGAGCCATGGCTCGTTCGGTTGGCCGCCCGCACACTCTTGGTATGGATGGGATGGCTCGAACCGAATGGAGGTGCACAGATGTACGAGACCACACCAACTACCCTCGTTGTTGGCGCCAGCGGCAAGACCGGACGACGGGTGACCGACCTGCTGACGGCCGCCGGACATCCGGTGCGGGCCGCATCCCGCTCCGGCGAAACCCGGTTCGACTGGAATGACGACGATACCTGGGCTCCAGCCCTGGAAGGGGTGCATGCCGCGTACATCACCTACTATCCCGATCTCGCCTTCCCGGGCGCCGCGGACGTCGTCGGTGACTTCGCCGACTTGGCCGTCGCCCATGGAGTTCGCAGGCTTGTGCTGCTTTCCGGACGCGGAGAAGACGGCGCCCGCCAGGCAGAGCTGCGAGTCGAGAACTCGGGCGCCGACTGGACGCTCGTACGTTGTGCGTTCTTCAACCAGAACTTTAGCGAGACCTTCGTCGACGCGGTTCGCCACGGCGTACTCACCATGCCTGGCGGAGATACGGCTGAGCCGTTCTTGGATGCCGACGATATCGCCGACGTCGTCTTCGCCGCCCTGACCGACGACCGCCACATCGGGCAGCTTTACGAGCTGACGGGTCCCCGCCTCCTTACGCTCGCTGATGCGGTGGACGAAATCGGCGCAGCGAGAGGGCGCGAAGTCAGATACGTACCGGTGACCCCGGGCGAATACGCCGCGGAGCTCGTGCGACACGGGTTGCCCCGAGAGGAGGCCAGTCCCCTCTCAGAGCTGATCGCCGAGGTGCTCGATGGTCGGAACGCGCATCTTGCCGACGGTGTGTACCGGGCTCTCGGGCGTCCTCCTCGTGACTTCGCTGACTATGCCCGCGACACAGCGGCGACCGGCGTCTGGAACCTCCGGGGAGAGGTCTCATGAGCTCCTTCGCTCAAACGATGACGATCATTTGCACTATCGGTGCGGCAACTGCGGCCGGAGCGTTCTTCACCTTCTCCACGTTCACCATCCAGGGGCTGAAGCGCCTTGCCCCGGAGCAAGGGGCGGCTGCGATGCAGGCGATCAACAGGGAAGCACCGACGCCGCCTTTCATGTTGCTGCTATTCGGCACGGGCGCCGCTTGCCTCGTTCTAATGACCTATGCGGCGACACATCTTCAAGACCCTGGCTCCAGGTACCACTTGGTCGCCGGAGCTCTGTACATCCTCGGTGTGGTGCTGCTCACGGGCGGCTACCACGTACCCCGCAACAACATTCTGGACGGCCTAGATCCGAACACCACGGAAGGGGTCGCCTACTGGGCGACGTACCTCGAGGAGTGGGTGAGGATGAACCACGTCCGCACGGTCGCTCCGTTTGTAGCGGCCGTCCTGCTCGCATTGTCGCTACGCATGGAATAACCAGCAAGGTGGAGGCGGCGGGAATTGAACCCGCGCCTCTTAGGCCAAATGGATCAGGATCTCGCGCTCGCGTGGCGGGCGGCGATGTTCCCAGACGAAGATGCCCTGCCAGGTGCCGAGGCCGAGTCGTCCGTCGATCACCGGAATCGACAACGACGTGGCGGTCAGGGCGGCCTTGATGTGCGCCGGCATATCGTCGGGGCCCTCGGAGGTATGGGTGTAGAGCGGATCGTCTTCAGGGACGAGCTGGTCGAGCCAGGCTTCGAGATCGCGCCGGGCGGAGGGATCGGCGTTTTCCTGGATCGTCAGGCTGGCCGAGGTGTGGCGCATGAAGAGGGTACAGATTCCCTCGTCGATCCCCGCGGCGCCGACCACCTCGGCCACGGCGGCGGTGATCTCGTGTAGCCCGGTTCTCGGGGCTCGCGTTGCCAGACGATGGACCATGGTCGGATTCTATCCGCGGCGAACGGACGCCGTGGCCCGCGATTACCGACCGCGCTTGGCCGTCGTTGGCCGCTCCTGTCCGCTTCTGTCCGAGTATGATGTGCGCGTCCCCAGCCTAGGAGGCGTGCATGAGAAGGCTCAGTATCATCCTGGCAGCGCTGTTCATGGTGGCAGGATTCGCGACCGAAATCGGCGCCTACGGCGAGCGCCGCATGCGGCCACGCCAGCCGATCCCGTATGCCATTCAAGCCCGCGGTGGCTTGCCGCCGGTGGCCTACTACGGGCGACCGCTCTACCGCGGCTACTACGGTGGCTACGGCCGTTCGTACGGGTACGCTCCGCGCTACGGGTTCCGTTCTTACGGGTATCGGTCGTACGGCTACCGGAGCTACGGCTACCGCTCGTACGGTTATCGCCGCTGGCGATAGTCGCCAAGAAAGCCGCGGCCGGGGGAAACCGGAACCAGATCAGGGGCAAAGGAGTCTTCGGACCCTGCTTCTTCTCTGCCCGCCGGTATCCATGTCCCGACCGCAGCTCGTCTCCTCGATAGCCGTCGCCACAACCGTCGCCCTGGTGGCGTGGACCCTGGCGATCACCGGCTACGGGGGAGATCCAGCCGTCGCTGCGGCGGGCGTGGCAATGCTCAGCGAGCCTGCGCCCGCCGCCGCGTTCACGCTCGAGCGACTCGACGGGACCCCGATGCGCTCGTCGGGCCTGCGCGGCAAGGTGGTGGTGCTCGACGTCTGGGCGTCCTGGTGCGGGCCCTGCTTGACCGAGATACCGCGCTACAACGAGCTCTACGACGAGTATCAGGACAGCGACGTCGAAGTGATCGGCATCGCGGTGCAATCGGGCGGCGCTTCGACCCTGCAGGAATTCGTCAGCCGCGATCGCTTCCGCATCGACTACACGGTGGTCATGGGCACGGCGGAGTTCGAGGAGCGATTCGGCCCGCTCTGGGGCCTGCCCACGACCCTGCTGATCGATGCGGACTGGCAGATACGCAAGCGCTGGATCGGCGCCGTGCCGACCAAGCACGACGAGCTTCGGGTGCTGATCGACCAGTTGCTGGCGGGCGCGGTCGCCGACTAGCTGCTGCGGACGGGCAGAGCCGCGACGAACCGATCCGCCACCAACATCGCCTCAGTAGATCGATGGCGCGGCGTCGTCGGTCGGTCGGGCGGTGGGCGGAAACCCTTGCTCGCGGTTCGTCTCAGCCGCCTGCGGACTGACCTGACCCCGCGGTTAGTACCATGTCTTATCTCAGTAACTCGGTGCTGACAAGAGGTTGTTGAGGCCGGCGAAGCGGAGCGCAGCCGGCTTCAACAACGTCGCTTCGGGTGCGGGCGGCCGATAGCTCAGCGAGCTGTGCGGTCGCATGCGGTTGTAGTGCTGACGCCATCTCTCGATCAGAACCTTTGCCTCCTTGAGCGTGTAGAAGATCTCTCCATCCAGCAGCTCGTCGCGTAGCTTGCCGTTGAAGCTCTCCACGTAACCGTTCTCCCACGGCGAGCCCGGCTCGATGAACAGCGTCCCCACGCCCAACCGGCCCAGCCAGTCGCGAACCGCCTCGGCGGTGAACTCTGGTCCGTTATCCGACCGGATGTGCTCAGGTATGCCCCGGTGTACGAACAACCTCCCGAGCTGCTCCAGCACGTCCTCAGAGTTGAGCTTCCGTGCTACATGGATCGCCAGGCTTTCTCGTGTGTACTCATCGACGATCGTCAGCAGCCTCATAGCCCGACCGTCGTGCGTCCGGTGGTGCAGGAAGTCATACGCCCAGACATGATCCCGGTGCTGTGGGCGCAGCCGGATGCAGGAGCCATCGCTCAGCCACAGCCGTGCTCGTTTGGGCTGTTTTCTCGGTACTTTCAGCCCTTCGCGCCGCCAGATACGCTGCACTCGTTTGTGGTTCACGGACCAGCCCTCCATGCGCAGCAACGCTGTCACCCTCCGATATCCGTAGCGCCCGTACTGTCGGGCTAAATCCACGATCCGCTCCGTCAAAATCTGCTCCTGTTGCGGCTCTCTTGGCACGTACCGGTGTGTCGTGCGTGGTTGTTTCAGTACCCGACACGCCCGCCTCTCCGAGACGCCCAGCCGCCCCCGTACATGTGCCACCGCCTCTCGCCGCCGAGCTGGGCTCAGAAGTTTCCCTCCGCCACTTCCTTCAGGATCGACAGGTCGAGTTCCTTTTCCGCCACCAGCCTCTTGAGCCGGGCATTCTCCTTCTCCAGTTGCTTGAGCTTTCTGGCCTGGTTGAGCTTCAGTCCGCCGTACTCTCGCCG
The DNA here is from genome assembly GCA_965248695.1 of Acidobacteriota bacterium. GTDB lineage: Bacteria > Acidobacteriota > UBA890 > UBA890 > WLXD01 > DASCOT01. The sequence continues at coordinate 1,347,117 of CBDFKD010000002.1, forward strand.
CCACCGGTAGTAGGTGTGCTCGGTGATTGCTAGCTTGCGGCAGGCATCCTTGACCGTCGCCCCTCGAGCCAGCTCCACCTCAGCCTCCCGGAGCTTGCGTACGATCTGCTCGGCGCTGTGCCTCTTACTCGGCATTCTGACCTCCCGTTCTTGACCCAGATCGTGAGATTACATCCGGATCCGTTTTCGGGGGTCAGGTCACAACGGCAAGCTCCGAGACGAGCTGCTGAACGGCGAGATCTTCTACACGCTCAAGGAGGCGCAGTGCTTGGTGCACCGCTGGCGCCGCCAGTACAACCAGGTGCGGCCCCATAGCTCGTTGGGCTATCGACCGCCTGCACCCGAAGCGACGTTGTTGCAGCCGGCTACGCTCCGCTTCGCCAGCTCCAACAATCTCTTGCCAGTACCGATTCTATGAGTTACGAAGTGGCCCAAACACTTGGGGCAGGTCACACCGAAAGAACGGGCGTCGTGTTCCACAACTGCGGGCGGGACCAGAAAGGCCGACTGCTATGATCGCGGCGCGATGAGACCCCCAAACCCGGCGAACTTTCGATGGCGCGGCGAGCGTATGTCTCGCGTCGAGGCACTCAGCGACGCAGTCTTTGCGTTCGCCGTGACCCTCCTCATCGTGTCACTCGATCCGCCGACGTCGTTTCAGGATCTGACCGCCGCCCTTGCCCGCTTTCCCGGGTTCGCGATCAGCTTCCTGTTCCTCTTGCTGATCTGGTATCAGCACTACCTGTTCTTCCGCCGCTACGGTCTGCAAGACACGAAGACCATTTGGCTCAACGGCATGCTGCTGTTCGTGGTGCTGTTCTTCGTGTACCCACTGCGCTTCCTGATGGCGCTGCTGGCGCAGATCTTCGGCGGTGGGGGTGACTGGAGCGTCCTGCGCTACACCGAATGGCAATGGCTCATGGTGATCTACGGCGCCGGGTTCATGGCGGTGTACGGATTGCTCGCGGCGATGGTGGCGCACGCCAAGTCACGGAGCGAAGACTTGCAGCTGACCGCCCTGGAGATGCACGAGACGCGGGGGCTCATCGGCACGCACCTGATCCAGGTGGGCGCCGGAGCCCTGTCGGTGGCCCTGGCGCTGGCTTTGCCGCGTCCGTACGGAATCCCCATCGCTGGTTGGGTGTATGGAATGCTGTTCCCGGCCCACTTTCTGCACCAGCGTCGCAGCAATCGCACCGCCCCGGACCCGGCCGCTGCTACGGATCAGTCGCCGGACGGCGTCCAGATCGGCTCTGCCACGCCGCGCTCGTGATTCTCGTAGCGAGCCATCGCGAACAGCAGGTCGGATAGTCGGTTCAGATACGGAACCACGACGTCGCCGACCTCTTCCTCGGCGCCCAGCGTGATTGCGGCGCGCTCGGCCCGCCGGCACACCGTACGGGCCACATGAAGCGCCGCTGCGCCCGCGGCTCCCCCCGGCAAGACGAAGTTCTCGAGATCGCCGGTCACCTCGTTGAGCTCGTCGATCGACGCCTCCAGCCGCGCCACCTGCGTCGCCTGGATGCGCGGCACCGCGAAGTCGATCTGGGCACCGAGGGGTGTGGCCAGATCGCCGCCCAGGTCCAGGAGCTCGTTCTGCAGCCGCTGCAACTCGACGCTCAGTCGTGGCACGACGCCGATCGCGAGAGCGCTTCCGATGTGGGAGTTGAGCTCGTCGACCTCGCCGTATGCCACCACCCGCGGTGAGTCCTTACGTACGTCGGTGCCATCGGCGAGCCGTGTGGTGCCGCCGTCGCCATTACGCGTGTATAGCCGCGTCAGTCGCATGCACCGAGGATACACTCCACCGGGGAATCGCTCGGCGACCCGCGGCCGGCGAGGAGACCCGGCGGTGGCCCGGCGACCCGCGCGTCGATAGCGGCCGCCAGCGCGCTCGACCAACCAATCGGTCAGCAGGTCGAGCACTTCGGGCGCGAAGGTCTCCTCGATCTGCGCGTACTCCGCTACCTGCCCGGTGCGGGCGTTCTGAAAGAGATGGTTCAGCCCGTCGAGCTGACGCGCGGTGACGTCGGCGTTGCCGCCCTCGGCCAGCGCCGCTTCGATGGCGCTCAGGTTCTGGTCGGCGTTTACCTGCAGATCGAGCGTGCCGTTGAGCGCCAGCACCGGGCACCCGACGCGTGTCAGATAGTCGCGCGGCTGTGCCACCAGGAAGTAGCGAAACCACGCGCTGCCGACCTGTTGCAGAGCGGCAACGCGAGCGTTGTCCCGCACCTCGGCGCGCTGCGCCTCGGGGACACCACCCAGCTGCAGGTCGAGTAGCTCGTCGACCACCGCTTCGACGACGGATGCCTCCGCACCGCTGCTGAGCGCTGCGTAGAGACGTCCGAGCACATCGAGCTGGTTGCGAATCTGGGCGTCGGTGGCGCCGGCGGCCCGCAGCAGCATCTCGTTCTGCAGCGGCATGAGCTCGGCACCGCTCACACCGGGGCCAGCGAGCAGCACGACGAAGGCGACGTCGGCGGCGTCGGCGGCCACCATCGGTGCGATCAGGCCACCCTCGCTATGCCCGATCAACCCGATGCGCCCGGCGTCAATATCCCGTTGGGTCCCGAGAAACTCGACGCCGGCGCGCACATCGCTGGCGAAATCGGCGCTGGTGAGATCGGCGCGAACGCCGTCGGAGCCGCCGACACCGCGATCGTCGACCCGCAGCACGGCGATACCGTGGCGACCCAGATGATCGGCGATCACCCAGAACGACTTGTGGTGGAAGATCGTGCTGTCACGATCCTGACTGCCGGAGCCGGTGATCAGCAACACCGCCGGATGCGGGCCGGGGCCCGCGGGGACCGTCAGCGTGCCGGCGAGCGTGTTGCCCTCGTCAGGGGTCGAGTAGCTGACGTCGCGCGCCTGGTAGGGAAACGGTGGCTGCGGCGTCTGCGGCCGGTTCGGCGCCGCGGCGGCGGCGGCCTCCGCTGCATCGCCGCCGGTGCGTCGCATGCTCAGCGGCAGTTCCAGTCCTTGTGACAGCGCTCCTGTCGCCTCGTCGCCGTCCCGGTCGGCACCGAACCGAGCCGGCACCGCCGCAGCCAGAACGAACTCGATGCGCGCTTCCGTGTACACCACCTCCGATACCGGGAGGTCCGTCTGCCCCTGTGCCGGGATGCTAATGGTGGCGGTCACCGGATCCTCGAGGGTAAAGGTGACGAAGAACTCCAGCTCCTGGCCACCGGCGGAGGTGAGATCGACGACACCGCGCCAGCCCTCCTGCTCCTGAACTGCTATTGCCGGCGTGACCGCCAGCGCGCCGACGAGGAGCAATGTCGCCGCCTGCAGGCGGAGCCAGCCCCGCGCCGCCTTCACCGCTTCGCGCGGCAGATCGTTCGGCATGATGAACCTCCGAATCAGCATCTTCCGAGTGATGTTCCCGAGTCGATGTTGCTCTTGCTATTGATGTGCCGCCGTTGGCTGACGTATTCGCCGCCACGCCCCGCTAGGTCACCAGCTGCGCCTGTTCCGGACGTGCCATGGAGATCACGATGGGGTCCTCCCGCTGGCGCTCGAGAAAGGCCTCGCGGCCGCTGATGCCCTGCCAGCGTTCCTGCACCAGGACCTGCCCAATGGCGCCGCCGAGCGACTCCCCGGGGCCCAGCGCGATGATGCGATCGGGCGCGTACTCGCGTAGAGCGGTACGCACGCTGGCGCTGAAATCGAACGTCTCGAGCACCTGGTGACCGAACGTGTATTCGCGCAGCGCCTCGACGTCGGCTGTCAGCGGGCGCCACTGGGCCCCGCGCCCATCGATGAGAGGGCACCGGGGACACGACCACGGCAAGTCCGGCAGCTCCGTCCGGGCGCGGGCCGACGCCTCGGTCATGAGATCGGAGTGAAACGCCGAGTTGCCGAGCAGCCGCAATGGGTACTCCTGTTCGCCGAGCGTGGCCCGCGGCAGCTCTCCCAGCATCGCGGCGACACCCTCCTCGTCGCCCCATAGCACCGCGAAACCGCCGAAACGGATCGAGTGACCGACTCGGTGACCGCGGTCGGCCGCCGCCGCGAGCGCTTCCCCGACTATCTCGACGCGCTGCGGGTCACGACGCCACGACAGATCGACCACCGGGTACACCACCTGGCCGCCGATGGTCCCGTCGCGCGTCATGGCTCCCATCGTTTGCACCGCCTCGAACACCGATTCGATGCTCCACGTGCCGGCGCAGTAGAGCGCCGAATACCAGCCCATCGAGTTGCCTCCCACCCCCACGATCCGGACCTTGTCGAGATCGAGACGCTGAAACTCGAGCGCGGTCACCGCCAGGATGAGGGGCGCGGCGTTCTCACCGCGCAGAAAGCGGGAGCCGAAGCGGTCTGCCGCGTCCATCTCGAGGATCGCGTCATCTCCCGCCTCAACCCGACGCTCGTCCACCGACTCGACCACGGCTCGCAGCTCGTCGAAACGGGGCTCGTGGTGGAGCATGTGGAGCGATCCCAGCTGCGCGGCAGTGTAACTACCGCGTCCGGGACAGAACACGATCGCGCGTTCGCTCATGCCGGATCCGGTGGTCCATGCACCAGCTCCACCGCCCGCGCCACGATCTCCTCCTCCGAGGGCAGGACATGATTCCAGGCCGGCCCCAGCGGGATGAACGTATCGGCGCCGGTCACGCGGGCGAGCGATGGCTGCCGATCGTCGGGCGCGCCCTCGACGATCGCCGTGATGACCGACTCGGCAACTCCACCGGTTCGTCTGCCTTCATCGACGATCAGCGCCCTGCCGGTGTGCACGACCTCACGCAGGAGCGTCTCGGTGTCGAGCGGCAGCAACCATCGCAGATCGATGGTGCGGGCGCGAATGCCATGCTCCTGCTCGAGCATGCGCGCCGCGCGTAGCGTTCGCCAGAGGCCGTTTGCCCAGCTGACCAGCGTCAGATCATCGCCGTCGCTATACACCCGTGCGGTGCCGAGAGGCACCGCGACGCCCGGCTCAGGATAGCGGTCGCGCCACAGGCCGTCGCCATCGGCGTGCAGGTCGCGGGTCATGTAGAGGGCGATCGGCTCCAGGAACATGCACACGCGGCCATCGACCTTGGCGAGCGCAACGCAGGTACGCAGCATGCCGACTGCATCCTCTCCGCGTGACGGCGCGGCGAGAACCAGCCCGGGAATATCGCGCAGCGCGGCGATGCTGTTGTCGTTGTGGAAATGGCCGCCAAAGCCCTTCTGGTAGCCGAAGCTGGCGACACGCACCACCATCGGATTGCGGAACTGCCCATCAGAGAAGTACTGCAGCGACGCGGCTTCGCCACGGATCTGGTCGCAGGCGTTATGGAAATAGGCCAGGTACTGGATCTCGGGTACTGGCAACAAGCCCAGGTGCCCCGCCCCGATCGCCATGCCGAGGATGCTTTGCTCGTCGAGCAACGTGTTGAAGACCCGCGCCCCGCCGAGCTTTTGCCACAGCCCTGCCGTGATGCCGTACACGCCGCCGCGCTTGGCTACGTCCTCGCCGAATACCAGCAGCTCTGGATACTCGAGAGCAAGATCGTGAAGGCCCCAGTTGATCAGCTTGGCGAGATGCTCCGGCTCGCGACGCTCCGGCAGACGGTCCTCTGCACGCCAGTGCTCGACACGGGCGAGCGCATCGCCGCGGCGCTCGGCGACGGCGGTCACCGACACCGGACTGTAGGGCGCCAGCGCTTCCATGATCGACGCCGCGCTCTCGTGATGCGGGCGCCGCGCCGCCTGCACCGCTGCCGCGCTCACCCGCTCCCCGATCTCGTCATACAGACCTTCGAGCTCCCCGGCGCTCGCCACGCCGCTCGCCAGAGCCGCTTCGCAGGAACGCAGCAACGGATCGTTCGCCTCCGCCGCCTTGATGCGCTCGATGTCGTGGTAGGCGAGCTCAGGGTCGGTTCCCGCATGCCCCAGCAGGCGCACCAGCTTCAGGTGCAGGAACACCGGTGCCCGGCGCCGCCGACAGGCGTGCGCCGCCGCCACCGCCTGCTCGAACGTGTCGACCGGATCGAGCCCGTCGGCAGAAAAGTAGGCCATGTCGGGCCGGTTGCTCCAGGTGCTCTCGATCCACCGCTCCGGCGTGTGCACCGAGATGCCGACACCGTTGTCCTCGCACACCCAGAGCACCGGCACCGGAACGTGCTGATGCGCGGCCCACATCGCGGCGTTGATCGCCCCAAGCGCCGTCGAGTGGTTCAACGATGCGTCGCCGAGGCTACAAACGACGATCGCATCATCCGGCACCGGCAGGTCCAGGCCGAGGAAGCGCCCACGATCGATGGCGAACGCCGTACCGGTGGCCTTGGGCAGGTGTGAGGCGATCGTGCTTGTCTGCGGTGGTATCCACAGGGCGCGGCTTCCGAACACCTTGTGGCGCCCGGCGGCGATGGGCTCCTCGCGAGCAGCACACAGCGACAGCAAGACGTCGAAGATCGGCGTCTGCCCGGGCACCTGTTTGGCCCGTTGAGCGAAGAAGGCGCCGGACCGGTAGTGCAAGAACGCCGGATCGGTGGGTCGCAGCGCAGCGGCAACGGCGGCGTTGCCCTCGTGACCGGCGCTCGAGATCGTGTAATAGCCCTCGCCATGGTCCTTGAGGCGCCGTGCCTCGAGGTCGAGCTGACGTGCCGAGAATTGCGAATCGATGATATCGAGCAACTGGTGGCCGGTGAGCGAAGCGCCGGCACGCACCGGTGCCCGGCGATCGGCACGCTCGACCGGCTGCTGCTGGCCGGCCAGCAGCGCGCGCAGATTGCGATCGACAACCTCGGCGCGGTTCTGGCTCATGGGCTCAGGAGATCACGATGGCTACAGGCATGGGCAACGAAGGACGGCCCATCATCCTGTGGCCGGCAGTCATCCGCAATCAGAGCCACTCACGCAACGATCGGGCCGCCGGCCAGGCTCAGACCTGGACGCGCGCCTCGTCGCTGCCGCGCACGGTCCGCAACACTGCGGCGCGGGCGTCCATGACGATCGAGAACACCGCCGGTACCAGGAACAACGTGAAGATGGTCGACACCGCTAATCCGCCGACCACTACACCACCGAGGCCACGGTAGATCTCGCTGCCGGCGCCGGTGACCACTACCAGCGGCGCCATGCCCATCACCGAGGTCAGGGTGCTCATGAAGATCGGGCGGACGCGGTCGGATACCGCATCGCGCAGCGCCTCGCGGTGCCCCAACCCGCGGTCGCGCATGTAGTTGAGCGTCTGGTGCACGATAAGGATGGCGTTGTTCACCACGATGCCGACCAGGATCACGAAGCCGAGCATGGCAATGACATCGAGCGCTTGCGGGGCGATGAAGGCGTTCACCAATGCGAGGCCGACAAAGCCGCCAAGCGCCGCGAACGGCACCGAGAACAGGATCACGAACGGGTAGAGAAACGACTCGAACAGTGCCGCCATCAGCAGGTAGGTGACCACCAACGCCAGCACCATGTTCCCCTGCAGCGCCTGCCGCGTGGTGGTCAGCTTGTCGGCTGAGCCAGACAGCGCCGCCTCGTACGGAAGCGACAATGACCCGTCAGCCCGCATGGGCCCCAGCACGCTCTCCTCGATGATGGACATCGCCGCCTCGAGCGGCATGTCCGCCGCCGGCAGCACACGGATGGTGACGGCGCGCTGGCGCTCGATGCGGTTGATCTGCGTCGGGCCGTTGGTCTCGACGACCCGGCCGATATCGCCGACGCTGACGACGCGCCCCGACGGTGTGGCGATGTTGAGGGCTTCGATATCTTGCGACCTGGCGGCGTACGGAGCTGCCCCGCGCAGCATCAGATCGACGGCCCGTCCCTCGAACTGGTACTCGCTGACCTTGACACCGTCGACGAGCGCATTCAGGGCAAAGCCCAGGTCCGCTGCCGTCATGCCGAGCTCGGCGGCGCGCTCACGATCGGGAATCACCCGGATCTCGGGGTTGCCAAGATCCAGCCCCGGTATCGGTTGTGCCTGGGCGCCAGGTACGGTCGCCATCACGGTTCCGAACACCCGCCCGCCAATCCCTAGCAGCCGCACGAGGTCGGGACCGGTCAGATCGATGTCGATGGCGCGACCGGCCGAAGGCCCGCGCTGAAATATCGAGGGCTGCTGCACGACCCCGAAGGTCCCGGGGATTCGGCCGAGCGCCTGTTGGATCACCGGGATGAGCTCACCGGTGCGTTCAGCGTACTGGTCGTATCCGATCACACCGATGAACGCGCCGGCGGCGAACGAGGCGAAGAAGTCATGCCGAATCGGCGGCGCCGCCAGTTGAGCCTCCTCCGGCGAGCCGGGCGTCGCCTCCCAGTACGGACGGATCGCCTCGCTCACCGTCTCCGACATCGAGAGGTACTCGTCCATGTTGTAGCCAGGCGGCGGAATCAACATGCCGAAGGCAAAATTCTGATTGCCAGTGGGCAGGTACTCGGTCTCCGGCATCAACACCCAGGCGGAAAACACCGCTGTGCCGGCCAGGACCACCACTGCCAGCAAGCGCAGCACCGGTGCCCCCGAGAGCCAGTAGGTGAACTCGGCGATGCGGCGGTTCAGGCCGGCGCCCACGCCAATGATCCCCCAGAGAGAGCGCCAGCCAGTGAGCTCGGTTGCCGCTCCGGCTCCGGCAGTGCTGCTGAGAATCCGCGCCGAGAGGCTGGGAATCATGGTGACCGAGACGACGAGTGAGATCAGCACGGCGGCGCTCACCGCCACGGCGATGTCGCGAAATAGCTGGCCGGCTTCCTCCTGCACGAAGAGCACCGGCAAGAAGACGGCTACCGTCGTCATCACCGACGCAAAGACGGCTCCCCATACCTCGACGGTGCCGTCGTAGGCGGCCTGCGCCCGGCGCTTCCCCATCTGCTGATGGCGATAGATGTTCTCCAGCACGACGATGGAGGCATCGACGATCATGCCGACGGCGAACGCCATGCCGGCAAGACTGACGACGTTGATGTTGCGACCCAGCAGGCTCATCACCAGGAAGGTCGCCACCACGCTGACAGGAATCGCCAGTCCGACCACCATGCTGCTGGAGAAACTGCGCAGGAACACCAGCAGCACCATGAGCGCCAACAGCCCACCGATAATCATGTTGCGTTGTACGAGCGAGATGGCGCTCTGGATGTAGTCTGCCTGCGAGAATGCGATCACCAGGCGCATGCCGCGATTGCCCACGGGGCCCGCATTGAGCTGTGCGACCGCACGCTCGACCCCATCGAGCACCAGGAGTGTGTTGGAGCCTGTCTGCTGTTGCACGGCAACGCCGATGGTCGGTGCACCCCGCTGTCGCATGATCGATGTGGGCTCGGCGTATCCGAGCTCGACGCTGGCGACATCACGTACATAGATAGGCGCACTGTCACGCCAGGCGAGCACCACGTCCTCGACCTGTTCGGGCGCGGTGTACTCCCCTACCGTGCGGACGACATAGGTTCGCTTCCCCTCGTCGAAGTCCCCTGCCGAGATATCGCGGTTTTCGGCGTCCAGTGCCGCGGCGATCTGGGTCAACGTCAGACCGCGAACGGCCAGCTTCTGGGGGTCGACGGTCACCTGCAGCTCGCGGTCGCGACCGGCCCAGATCTGCGCCACGGCCACGCCGGGAACGCGCTCGAGCGTTCGCTGGACCACTTCGATGGCGAAATCACGCTGCAGCTCGATATCGATGTCGGCGTCCGGCAGCGGCTGCAGAACCATCCATGCAACGACGTTTTGCTCGAACGGTGAGCGGCTCGTGATCACCGGCTTGAGCGCCGTGGCGGGATACTGCTGGACCTGTTGCAACCGGTTGCTCACCTTCAACAGCACCGCATCCGGATCCACGCCGATGCGGAACTCGAGCCTCACCGTGCCGGTCGACTGGCTGCTCTGGCTGGTCATCTTCACCAGCCCCTCGAGCGACTTGAGCTGTTCCTCCTGCTTCTGGACGATCTCGGTCTCGATCTCCTCCGGCGACGCTCCCGGCCATAACGTGGTGACAACGGCCTGCGGCACCTCGACGTCAGGGATCAGCTGGATCGGGATACGGAACAGCGCCAGTATTCCGAACAGCGCGACCAGCAATACGACAACCGTTACGCTGACCGGAGACTTGATCGATTCGTCGACGAGCTTCATGAGCCCGTTTCTTGGCGCGGATCGACGGCGATCGGCTTGCTCAGGTCGGCCATCGGCACCGTCAATTCGCGCACGGCGGACACCTGCACCGGCTGACCCGGGAAGACGCGCTCGTTGCCGCGAACGACCACCAGGTCGCCCCCGGCGACAGCTCCATAGACCACCTGCCATTGGCCGCGCGCCGGGCCGATGTCCACCGACACCTGTTCGATCATGCCGCGCGTGCCAACGCCGGAAGCGGTCGGTGGGCCCGTGGCCATGACGCGGAATACGAGCACCTGGTCACCGCGTCTGACGATGGCGTCCTTGCTGACGAGCATCGCCGGTTCGGGGCTTCCGAGCTGCGCTGCCACGCGGGCCGCCATGCCGCCCTTGATCGCCAGACCCGGATTGGGGACACGGATCAGAACCGGGAACGTGCGTGCTTCCGGCACCGCCTGCGGCACGATCGCCCGCACCGTGCCGACGTAGTCGAGTCCCGGCAAGGCGTCCAACCGTACGTCGACCCGGAACCCGGGCTCGATGGCGGAGATGTAACGCTCGGCGATCTGCACCGCTACCTCGACCTCTGAGAGATCGATCAGCGAGATGATCTGCGTCCCCTGTGCGACCCACTCTCCGATCTCGACGTGAACCGCTGCGACGCGTCCTGCGAACGGTGCCCGCACCGTCGCCCGCGCCAGCACGTCTTCGAGACGCGCTACCTCGGCACCGAGGCGCGCCACGCCCTGCGCGAACGCGTCGCGGTCGGCCACCGCCTGTTCGTATTCGCGCTGTGAGATGGCGGCGCGCTGCAGCAGGCTGGCGAGGCGATCGAAATCAGCGCTGGCGCGCGACAACCTGGCGTCGGTCTCGTCGCGCGCCGCGCGCGCCGCTGCGAGTTGCTGCTCGATTGCGGCGGTCCGCAGACGCACCAGCACCTGGCCAGTACGAACCGAGTCACCTTCGTGAACCCGCAGCTCCGAGAGCAGGCCGTCGACCTCGCTGGCCACCAGCGACTCGCGTATAGGCGCCGCGGTACCGAGCAGCTCGACGCGCTCGGCGGCGACGATTTCGACTGCCGGCACGACCTCGACCGGCGACGCCATCGGGCCTGAAGGCGGTCCACCGGTGCCGTCCTGCCCGCCGCCGGGCCCGCCGTGTTCCGTCAGTGGCATCTCGGCAGTTCCGAGGCCCATGGATCGGCCACCGAGCAGACCGAAACCGACGGCAGCGATCACCGAGAGCGCGCCAACCGCCACACCGAGCACCAGGATGAGGCCGACGATGACCGAAGGCAGCTTGAGCGCCTGGGGCGCTGGCGCCGTCACGGACGCCGGTGCGGAGGTGCCCTCGTCGGCAGATATGGGTCGCCGGTCAGGATCTGGATCGGACGGTTGCATGGCGCTACGCAGGGGAGTGGGGGGGCTGGTCGCCTGCATCACGCGTGCGCTGGAGGCGTCTGCGCGAGGAAACCAGCATTCAGCGTACGTCGGCGCTCCGAATCGGGCAAGACGGAGAGCGGCCGAGCGGGCGCTCGCTGTCCACCAGTGGTCGCGCCGTCCGGTGAGCGGGAGAAGGGACGCGAGGCTACTGGATACCCGGACCCGAGCTCGCCGCCGTCGGGTCCAGACGCCGCCGCGCCTCGATGCCGCTTCGCCGAATGAACAGCTCGTGGTCCACGGCTCCGGCCAGCCCCGTGGACGCGAGCTGTTGTCGAGCTCCGTCGGGCCAGAGCACCTCGACGGCATCGATGGTCTCACGCCCACCCAGCCCGAAGGTCAGTGTGCGCTCGCTGTGGGAGGCGTACGACGAGCCGGCACGGACCAGTTGCTTCTGCCGCCAGCCACCGGATTGCACCGTGACCGTGGCACCGATCGCCGCCGTATTGACGGCCGAGTCGCGCAAGGTGATGCGAAGGACGTGTGGCGGATCCGGGTGGTCACGCGTGGAGCTCAGCAGGACGTACGCGCGGCCGTCGTTGCTGGTCATGACCACATCGAGATCGCCGTCGCGATCCAGATCCGCATGCGCGGCGCCGCGCCCGACGATGGCGCGGGCCATCGCCTCGCCGGCATGCTCGCCGACCTCTTGCAGCGTGCCGTCGCCGCGGTTCAGGTACAACAGCGGGCGCTGCTCGTAGCTGATGCTGGCCTCGACCTCGGCGATGCGGTCCTCCAGATGCCCGTTGACGGCAAACAGATCGAGCCAGCCATCCAGATCGTGATCGAAGAAAAAGAGCCCGAAGGTGAGGAACGGAAAGCTCGACCGACCGACTCCGGCGCGGCCGGCGATGTCGACGAACAGGCCGCCCGGACCCTGCTCGAACAGCCCGATCATCTCCTTGCTGAAGTTGCCTATGGCGAGCGCCAGGCTGCCCGTGTTACTCAGGTCGGCCGTATCGATGCCCATTCCGGCCCGCGCCCGGCCGGTCGAATCGAACGCCATCCCGGACAGCAGCCCCACTTCGGTGAAGGTACCGTCGCCGGCGTTCTCGAACAGAAAGTTGGGCTCGGTATCGTTGGCCACCGCCAAGTCGGGGCGCCCATCGGCGTTGAAATCGGCCACCGTCACGCCCAGCGATTTGCCGCCCGGCACGAACACTCGAGCCTCGACGCTGACGTCGGTGAAGGTCCCGTCGCCCTCGTTGCGGTACAGAATCGAGGGTTCCCCCTCGTACGACTCCGGTGTGCAATACGACTTGTTGCGGCCGTCGAGCGAGCACCAGATGTCGTCATCGGACGTCCACTTGACGTAGTTGGCGACGTAGACGTCGAGATCCCCGTCGAGGTCGTAGTCGAGCCAGGCGGCGGACGTGCTCCAGCCTGGGTGCCCGAGACCGGTCGCTTCGGTCACATCGGCGAAGGTGCCGTCGCCGGCGTTCCGGAACATTCGATTGCGGCCATACGCGGTTACCAGCAGATCGGTGTCGCCGTCGCCGTCGTAGTCGGCCGGGGCGGCTCCGAATCCGTAGAGCGACACCTCCAGCCCCGAACCCGGGGTGATGTTCTCGAACGTGCGGTCTCCGCGGTTCCGATACAGCTGCATGGTGGCATCGCGCCAAGCTTCGGGCACGGCCGCCTCGTGTCCGGGCCAGGAGCTCCCCTGAACGAAGAGCATGTCTGTCCAGCCGTCGCCATCGGCATCGAACAGCGCCACGCCGGCTCCGAGGCTCTCGGGCATCCATTTCTGTCCGAACGCGCCGCTGATGTGTCGGAAGTCGATCCCCGCCGCCACCGTGTGGTCCTCGAACTGCGGCGGCTCATCGGCCAGCGGAACGGCCCACGCCGAGGCCGCGGCGGCCGCAGCCAGCAGTGGCAGCCCGAGATGACGCATCATCGCTCACCGTTGCGATCGACGCGGCGCCACGGCGGTGTCGGTCCGGGGAACTCCTGCGCCGGGCGGAAGCGGCTCCCGCCTTCGAGCCAATCGGTCCACGGATCGCGCTCGGGAGCACTGAACCAGTCCGAGACCGCCGCGAGCTCGTGGAAGTGAATGGGCTGCGCCTCGTTGTTGGCGTGCGGGTGCTCGCGCTTGTACGGGCCGGTGAGCTGCCGGATATCCTCGTCGTCGCGATAGCGCAGGTAGCGTGTCTCGTGAACTCGGGCCTTGGCGTCGTCGCCCAGGGCGCGATACGTGAGCATCAGGTTGTAGTGCGCTCCGAGCTCCTCGGGGTCGATCTGATCGAGCACGAACAGCAGGCTGCGGATGGCGTCGTCATAGCGTCCTAGCAGGTAGTACACGTTGCCGAGATCGAGCTGCACGACCCGGTCGTACTGAAACTCCGCCGCCACCCGCTCGAGCAGCTCTGCGGCGCGCTCGTACTCGCCGAAGCCGCGCGCTGCCTGGGCCCGGAAATACGCCGCCTTGAAGTACCCTGGCTCGAGCGCCTCGGCCCGTTCGAGCACCGCCTCCACCGCGGCCAGGTTGCCTTCGCGTAGATGAGCTCGGGCTTCGTTGACGAAGCCATCGGCATAGTCCGGCGCCACCTTCTGTACAACCCGAAACGCTTCCAGGGCAGCACGCGAGTCTCCCTGTCGCAGGAGACCGATGCCGTAGTCGTTGAAGCGCATCCAATCGTCGGGACCCGGCGTCGGCGTGCTCGGTGCGGCGTCGGCGGCGGTCGAGCTTATAGCCAGCCGTAGCTCCGCCTCGTTGAGGATCACGGTCGGCAGATCGACCACCTTCGTGTCGTCATAGATCCATTGGCGGGTGTCGACCTGCGGCAAGCTGACCGCGTCGGCCGGCTGTTCTTCTGCCGCAACCGCCCCCAGCGCCCAGCGGTTGTACGCCTGCTTGTGCTTGCGGTAGTTGAGGCGAGCCCGCAGCCGCAGCGTTCCGGTGGCGTCACCCGGAACGGTAAATCGGTAGTGCACCGTGTCGGCGGCGCCCGGCGGGATCGCCCGCACGTACACCGGCGCGCGTCGATCCCAACCGTTGCGCTTGTCGAGCTCTTGCCCCGCCTCGTCGAGGAACAGGCCTCGGTAGAAGTGCGAGCTCGGATCGACATAGCGGCCCTGGTTCATGCCGCCGGACATCAGCAGTGGCTTGCCGGTGTCGTCGAGGAGGCTCACCTCGAGCCAGCTCATGTTGCTGTCAGTGGTGCCGCCGGTGAACTGGTGCCCCACGCCACGCGTGCGTACGACGATCTCGACGCCGATCTGCTCGCCGGGAGCCACTTCCAGGTCGGCGGCGTCCACCGGGGCAATCAGCGGGGTCATCTCCCCCGGGGGCCCCCGACGTAGTGCGAAGATGTCGACCGTTACCTGGTCGCTTTGCAGAAACTCCACTGTGGCGCGCAGCTGCGCCGCGTAGCCGAGTACCGCCGGCAGCGCCGTGTTCGTGCCCAGGAACCGATGTGAGTTGACCAACCCGGCGTCGTTGCCGGCGTCGTTCGAGGGCACCTCGGGCATGTGACAGTCCTGGCATTGCAGCGGCGCCTCCGGGTAGTAGAACGAGCGCGCCGATCCCCCTGAGATACCGCTCGCCTGCCAGCCGTCGTACTCATCGAATCCACGCAGCCATTTGTAGTTGTTCACCGGCGTGATCAGGCTCTGCTTGTGGCAGGTGCCGCAAAACAGCGACAACGAGTGGAACGGACTACGACGCCGGGCGCTGTGGCGTCGGATCAGCGCCGGATCGGCCAGCAGCTCGTCGTTCCCGCGGCGTCTCAGATCAGGGTCGGTGGTACCCGCGTAGGGCAACGCCGCGGCCGGCGCCAGGCGATAGGAGCCGTTGGCGCGTGCCGAATGCACCCGATCGACGCTGTGACAAAACTGACACGAGATGCCGATATTGGCTCCGGCGCCCTCGAAATCAATCGGCTCGTTTCCCTGCATCTTGCCGGTCATCATCAGCGCCGGATCGTGGCACCCGCCGCACCATTGCGAGGCGCGCACACCCGACCGCTCCTGGAAGAATTTCACCGTACGGCGGTACCAGGGATCCGTCATCGAGGCGAGGTGGTGCGTCGACTCGAACCACATGTCGTAGATATCGGGATGGCAGCCGGCGTCGCCGCAGCGCTCGACGTCCATCAGCTGCTGCTGCGAATAAAAGCCCTGAGAGCGCGTCGTGGCCGATGACGGATAGAACGGTGAGTCGCGATCCAGCGGCAGCTCGGTGAACCGATAGCCCTCAACATGCGGACCCGCCTCGAAGTACGACGGGAACTGGGTCGGGTCGCGGTATTCCTCTTGCTGCGCCCCGGTGGCGGTTGCCCAGACCAGCGATAGCAGGCCAACCGGGGCGACGGCTGCCAGCGTCACGAGGAGCAGGCGCAGCGGCAACAGATCGGAGCGTGTCGAATGGCCGGCCATGATGCCTTAACTATGCCACGCGGCGTAGCGCGCCTACGGTCGTCGAACTGCCGCGATGAGCGCCTCCATGTGCGCCAGGTAGCGCTCCAGCGCCCGTCGTCCGGGGGCGGTGAGTCGATACTGTGTACGCGGTACACGCCCGATGAATTTCTTGGCGCAGGCGATGTAGCCAGCGTCTTCGAGCTTGCGCGCGTGCACGCTGAGGTTGCCGTCGCTCAGCTCGAGCAGCTGCTTGAGCTCGTTGAAGCTCAGGGCGTCGTTCACCGCCAACGCGCTGACGATCGACAGGCGCACGGGTTGATGGATTACCCGGTCGACCTGTGTAGCCGTGTCGACGCCCCCATCCAGCAGCGCCGGGGGCGCCGCCGCGACCGGTTCGCGGCTCGAGCGCACACGTTTTCGCTTCGCCTTCATGATGCCTCCCTGGGTCAGCCGCCGTAGCGACGGACGATGATCAGTCCCGACAGCACATGCAGCAGGCCGAAGCCAGCTCCCATGAGCGCATTGCCAATCGACAGCGGTGCGAACGCGGCAAGCCCGCCCAGCACCATGAACGCCATGCCCATCATCGGCACCAGACGAACGGAAAAGACACCTCCCACGACCGTCGCGGTCCCGTAGAGCGTCAACCATACGGCCGGCAGCGCCGAGTAGGTCTGACGCTCGATCATGGCGGCGGTCAGGATGGCACCGGCGATGATGGGCGTTGCCAGGCAACCGACGAACAAGCGGGCGGTGCCCGAGTAGAGGTCCACGCCGGCGGCACTGGCCTTCTGCCACATGGCAATCGCCCCGACGGGGACGGCAACACCGGCAGCGGAGAGCCAAACCAGCACGAATTGCCGCGGATCGGGTGTGCGTGCCGCCACCAGCGCCGCAGTGAGCCCTACGGCACCCATGGCAACGCCTCCCCAGCCCGGCAGCGCGGTGAACGACGCGGCGCGATCCATGGCGACGCGGATCACCCGCAGGTGCTCCTCCGCTCTTGCCTGTAAGGAATCCATGCGTCAGCCGTGGTTATTCGTTCTGTTGAGTGCTTTGCTTGACAATGTTACCGGATACCGTCCGGCCACGAGACCGCCACCGGCGGCTTGCATTGTGACGTCGGTGGTTGACGCGAAGTAGTATCCCTCCCCTATGCATGATGACTTGTCGGCACAGCCGTATCTGATGTTCCGGGATCCGGACGGCAACATGACCCGGGTGGCGCTGGAGAACCTGCCGCTCACCCTCGGCCGCCGGAGCACGAACGAAGTACAGGTGCTCGATCCGACCGTGTCGCGCGACCACGCCCGCTTGCTACGCGACGACAAGGAGTTCGTCATTGAAGACCTGGGCAGCACGCACGGCACGTTCGTGAACCAGCAACGCGTCCAGCGGCATGTGCTGGGCCCGAACGATCGAATCCGCCTCGGTGGGGCCACCAATCACCTGCTCACCTTCCGCTCGGGCGGCGAGTTCACGATGATGATCGGTACCACCGGCAAGGCGACGACGGCGGAGGGCGAAGACGCTGCGGTCGCAACCTCACGCCAGGACAGCACACGGAACCTCGAGGCGCTGCTCGAGATCAGCAAGGCACTGAACTCGTCGTTGCGCCTCAACGACGTGCTCGAGAAAGTGATGGACGCGGTGATCGCCCTCACCGAGGGTGAGCGTTGCATGATGCTGTTGGGCAGCGAAGCCGACGCGCTCGAGATCGCCGCCCAGCGCAGCCTCGCCAACGACAAGTCGCTGGCGACCAAGTACAGCCAGAGCGTCGTGAACGCCGTCTACGGCAATGGCCAGGCGCAGATTCTCACCGACGTGGCCGAGGACGAGCACTTCAGCGCCCAGCAGAGCATCGTCGGGTTGCACCTGCGAACCGTCATGTGTGTGCCCTTGCGACTGTCGCACTTCGCTCGCGACGTGGATTCGGATCTGGGCGACTTCCAGACCGCTTCGGACGACGACGGCGAACGGATCCTCGGGGTCCTGTACGTCGATCGTCGCTCGCCCACGCGCAACTTCGGCGACCAGGACCTTTCGATGCTCGAGTCGTTCGCGAGTCATGCCGCGATCGCCATCGACAATGCCCGTCTGTACGAAGAAGCGCTCGAGAAGCGCAAGATGGAGGACGAGCTGCGGGTGGCCAATCGCATCCAGCGCAGCCTGTTGCTCTCCGATTTCCCGGAGTCGGATTGGTACGAAGTACACGCCCTCAACGTCCCCTCACGCGGCGTCGGGGGCGACTACTACGAGTTCTTCGAGACACAGTTCGGCACCCTGGGGTTTGCCGTCGGGGACGTCTCCGGCAAGGGCATTCCGGCTGCCATGCTGATGGCGACGCTGCAGGCGGCGTTTCTGGCCGCCATTCAAGCCTCGGAGGATCTGGCGTTCGTCTGCAGCCACGTGAACAACTTCCTCGTCGAGCGCACCTCGCCCGAGCGTTATGCGACGTTCTTCGTCGGTTTGCTCCGACCCGATGGACAGCTGCAGTTCATCAATGCCGGGCACAACCCCCCGCTGCTGGTTCGCGGCGATGCGGAGCCACAGCGGTTGATGGGCGGCGGCATGCCCCTGGGGCTGTTCGCGGACCGTGACTACGAGATACAGACAACGGAGCTGATCGCCGACGATGTCGTCGTGGTGTTCTCGGACGGCGTCACGGAAGCCAACAACCCCGCTGAGGAGGAGTTCAGCGAGGAGGCGCTGGCAACCGTCGTGGTAGCCGAGCGCAAGCAAAGCGCCGACGGCATGGGGAAGGCGGTGTTCGACGCCGTGGCGGAGTTCAGCGCCGGTGCCCCACAGCACGACGACCTCACGCTGATGATCGTCAAGCACAACGCGAGTTGATGCGCCGTTCGGTCGACGGTCGGGGCGAGGCTCTCGCCATCGCCGCCGACGAGAGCGCGCAGCTTCGTCGGATGGTCGAGGGCGACCTGGACGCCATTCTCGCGATCGAAGCCGAGAGCTTCGCCGCCCCCTGGCCGCGATCGGCGTTCGAGCTGGCGATGACCGCCCCCGAGTTGCTCTGCCTGGTGGCGGACGCAGAAACCGTCGCCGGCTACCTGATCGCCTGTCCCGATCGCCAGGACGCTCTGATCGCCAACGTCGCTGTGGCTAGCGCCCAGCGGCACCACGGCTACGGACGACAGCTCATCGAGGCGGCGCTGCGGTGGGCCACAGGCCGCAACGCCACTAGCTGCCGGCTCGACGTGCGGATGTCGAACAAAGCGGCACAGCGCCTCTACGAGCGCCTCGGCTTTCGTCCGGTCGGTCGGCGGCGCGGCTACTATCCGAACCCGCGCGAAGACGCCCTCACGATGGTGCGGGTACTGGACACCTGATCGCAGACGGCAGCGCCGACCAGTGGTCAGCTACAAGCTATTCGTCTGTTTCTGCAACGCCACAGAATCGCATCGCGGTGATGCACAGCGTCCGCGCCAGGGTCTGCAAGTCCTGCAGCGGCACGAACTCGTCGGGCCCGTGCGCCTGACGCACATCGCCGGCACCGAACATCACGGTGGGAATACCCGCCACATTCACCAGAAGCCGCATGTCGGCTCCGTAGGTCATGCCTTCGAGCACCGCGTGTTGCTGGCTCACGGCGTGATAGGCGTCGGCCACCGCTGCGGCGATCGGTGCCTTCGGGTCGATCTCGGCCGGATGGAACTGTCCGCCCCACCACTCCAGGCTCGGCGGGTGCTCGGCCAGCCACGGATCGCGCTCACCGAGCGCTGCAAGCGCCGCTTCGAATTCGGCGCGCGCCGACTCCAGGCTCTCGCCTGGAGCGATTCCGTAGCGTCCCTCCACCTGCAACCAGTCCGGAACCGACGATGGCCAATCTCCCGCCTCGACGCGGCCTACGGAGAGTGGGAACGGGATGTCGTAGGCTTCAAACAGCGGGTTGTCGTAGCGTTCCGTGCGCCGCTGCTCCAGCGCTCGCAGGGCTGACAGCAACGGCGCTAGCTTGTCGACGGCGCTGACGCCTTCGGCGCGCATGCAGGCATGGGCCGAGAGTCCTTTGAGCCGGATTCGGAAGTTCAGCGCACCGGCGTGCGTCGTCGCGATCCGCATCCGGGTGGGCTCCATGATGACCGCCGCGTCGGCCACGTGGCCACGCTCGATCGCGGCCAGGGTCCCGGTACCGCCGTCCTCCTCACCAACCACCGGTGTCACCAGCAGTCGACCCTGCAACCGCACCCCGGCGTCCACCAGAGCCTTGGCGGCGCACATCGCGGCACAGACGCCGCCCTTCATGTCGACCGCGCCGCGCCCGTACACTGCTCCGTCGCGCACGGTGGCGCGCCACGGCGGCGTGCTCCAGTCCGTTTCGTCGCCCGCGCCGACGACATCGAGATGGCCGTTGAACAGCAGCGACGGGCCGGAGTCGGCGCCCAGCCGGCCGACAACGCCGAGCGCGGACTCGCGCTCGATCTCCTCGCAGAAGTACGGGTGTTGGCGCAGGGTGTCGAGATCGATCGACCACGTATCGACGTCCAGACCGGCACCGACCATGAAGTCGGCCGCCATCTGCTGCGCCGGCGACTCCTGTCCTCCGACGCTTCGTACCTGCACCAGGCGATCGAGGAGCTCGATCATGGCGTCGAAGTCCAGCGCCGCGAGCGCGCTCTGCTCTGACGGCGTCAGGGGCTGTTGCTGCACCGGGACAAGCGGTGTGCTCACGAGTCGGTTCGCAGCACCGGGCGGGTCAGGCAGGTGGCGCCGCCCTCTGCCTTCAGCGACACCTCGCGTCCGCGATAGGTGAGCACATCGCAACCGGCGGCCTCGAGACGCATGCGCGTCTGCTTGTTGTCTTCCAGCATCACGCAGCGACGCGGCGCCAGAGCCAGGACGTTGGGACCCTGGGTGGCAAACTCGGCCTCCGGCACGGGCACGATCTCGATCGCCCGATCGCGCAACAGCCGCCAGAAAGGAATCGGCAGCAGTGGCTCAAAAGCCACCGCCAGATCGTCGTCGAGCATGCTGATCAACGACATCAGATGCAGGCAGGCGTCGGCACCCTCGTGGAACGGCAAAGGCACCGGGACGCAGGTAACGCCGATCGGCCCCAGGATCGATTCGAGCTGGCGCAGGCCCTCGGCGTTGGTGCGAAAGCCCTGACCTACCGCCAGGGTGTCGTGATCGATCCACAGAAGATCTCCCCCTTCCCCCGTTGCCGTCCCCGACAATCGACCGAGGATCGGTACGCCAGCCTCCTCGAGGGTCGCCGCCAGGGGCTCCTCTTCACCGCGCCGCAGCGATTTGCCCATGCGCAACACAACGGTCCCGTGATCGGTGACCAGCACTGGATCGTGCACGAAGATGGCGTCAGCCAGCCCGTCGGCCGGACGCTGGTGGTCGATCAGCTCAGCGCCATGCTGCAGCAGAATCTCGGCCAGCGCCTCGTGCTCGGCGCGTGCTCCGGCGAGATCGGGTGCGTCGGCGTAGTGCCAGATCGACGGGTCGGCGTTGGCGAATGTCTCGTCGGGCGAGCGTACCGCGACCCGGCGCAACGACGCGACCATGCTCTGCGAGCCGTACTGACGACGGATCGCGGTAACTTCCGGCGCCTCCGAGTGCATTCGACGTCCCTCTCTGTCAGTCCCGGCCCGCCGCCGTCCACGGCCTATGACAGTGGCTCGACACCAGCGGCCAACGGTGGCCTGGGCGGCGCCCTGGTTATCAGCGTTGGCGCCAGCGACTGGTAGCGTACCCCAGGTATCGACCCTCAACGAGATTCGTCGGAGCCCACCGTGCGTCGTACTCCTCTGCTGATCGCCTGCACGCTGATGATGCTGATCGCCGGATCGCGACCCGGCGCAGGTGATTCGGGCGCGCCGCGCGCCCTGTGGGTATGGAGCCGCCCGGAGCCCGGCTTGGCCCGCTACGCGCGGGCGCACAACTTCACCCATCTGCTCGTCAACGTACCCACCGACGACGCCAGATCGAGCGTGTTCGCGAACCTGGCGCGCGACGCTCGCCGGCGCCACATCGGGGTCGTGGCGGTCTCCGGGCACGCGAGCTGGGCCCTGCAACCGGAGGGATTGACTACCTGGGTTCGCGAGGTTCGACGCGCCGGGCTCTACGGCGCCCTGCTGCTCGACATCGAGCCATACCTGCTCGACGAATGGGACACCGACCGTGCGCGTGTGATGCGCAGCTTTCTCAAAGCCCTGGAGAGCGCCGTCCGCGCCGCCGGCGGGCTACAGGTGTGGGCGGCTATCCCGTTCTGGTTTGATCACGACGGTTACAGCCTCGATGGGCGATCCCTGCTCGAGCACGTCCTCGACCGGGTGAGTGGAGTCGTGGTGATGGCCTATCGCGATCGCGCCGACGGCAGCGACGGGATCCTCCGGCACACCGCCAATGAGATTATCGCCGGCGCGGCCGCCGGAAAGGCGGTGGTGATCGGGGTGCAAACCGCCGCCGACGAGCTCGACAAGCTCACCTTTTATGAAGAAGGTGCGGGCGCCATGGAGCGCGAGCTCGATGCGGTCCTCAGAGCAGTCAGCGGGGCGCCCGGATTCGGCGGCATCGCCGTGCACCATTTCGATTCCTACCGGCGGCTGCGCCCCTGACCTTCCGGGGCCGCCGGGGAACGAACCGTCGCCCAGGTGTACTCTCTCGGCGCGGCGCCCACAGGTGAGCGGGCGCGCTACCTCGCGTTGAGGACATGACCGACGACGATCGGATCGAGCTGCCCATCGACGGCGTTCTCGACCTGCACACGTTCCGCCCCGGCGACGCGCGCGAGCTTGTCGACGACTACCTCGATGCCTGCCGGGAACGCTCGATCACCGAGGTGCGCATCATTCACGGGAAGGGCACGGGCACCCTCCGTCGCATTGTCCACGCTGCGCTCGAGCGGCGCTCGGATGTTGACTGGTTCCGCCTGGCAGGCGACGGGTCGGGCTGGGGAGCGACGCTGGTCTCGCTCCGCCCCGACCAGTCGAATCCCTAGCAGAGAACGGAGAAGGAGCCTCGATGCGATCGCTCGTCTGCTTGCTCGCCCTGATACTGGCCGCCTGCGCTGGCCAACCTGTTGATGTTGCAACCCCCGACCAGTCGGGGAGCAGGGCGACAACGGCGGAGCCCGAGGCCATATCGCTGCTCGGGGAGCCGCTGCATGCGGCACAGCCCACGCCCGATCGTCTGGCCTCGCTCACCGCCAACATCGAACAGGCTCGCGCCGCCCACGAGACCAGCCCCGATGAGAGCACGCTCATCTGGCTGGGCAGACGTATCGCCTACGCTGGCGGCTTCAACGACGCGGTGGCGATCTATGGCGGCGGGCTGGAGACGTATCCCGACTCGTACCGACTGCGCCGCCACCGTGGGCATCGATACATCTCGCTGCGGCGATTCGACGAGGCCGTTGCCGACCTCACCGAAGCGACGTGGCTGGCCGAGGGATTCGACGATGCGATCGAGCCGGATGGCATTCCCAATCGCCTCAACACGCCGCTGTCGACCGACAAGTTCAACATCTGGTACCACCTGGCGCTGGCGCACTATCTGCGGGGCGACTTCGAAGCGGCACTCGACGCCTACCGAAGCTGCATGGAGGTCTCGAACAATCCCGACTTGCTGGTCGCCACCAGCGACTGGATGTACATGACGCTGCGTCGGCTCGGGCGCGACGCCGAAGCAAGCGAGCTTCTGGCTCCGATCACCGCCGATCTCGGGGTGGTGGAGAACGACGCCTACCACCGGCGATTGCTCATGTACAAGGGCGAGGTGGATCCCGCAGATCTGCTCGACCTGCGGGCGGTAGACGATCCGGACGTGGCCCTCAATATCGCCACACAGGGATACGGCGTCGGCAACTGGTACCTGTACAACGGCGACGAGGAGCGCGCTCGGGAGGTCTTCGAGCGCATCATCGAAGGCACCAGCTGGGCGGCGTTCGGCTACATCGCTGCCGAGGCCGAGGTGGCGCGGATGCGCGCCGAGGGCTGATCCGATCGGAGAACTGGTGGTGCTCGCCGCAGCGTGACTGGCGGCTTCAGCACTGCGTCGGACGGAGCGCAGCAACCGATTGAAGCTTGCCGGATCTTACCCCGGCGAGCACCAGCAAGATCGGATTGTCGCCGCGACACTTAGTCAATCTCTGCGGCGGCGCGGGTCGAACCTGACTGACCTGAGCAACGATCGCAGACAACCCGCTAGTCGACGAGCCCAGATGAGCCTGACGCGCAGTTCCGCTGGCCAGGACCGGCCTGGCGATGGCGTGGCGGCGCTGTCAGCACCAACCACGGCCCCGACTTGGTGATCGGCGCCACTCTTGGCACACTGGCGACTCCGACTCGATGATTCCGTTCGCTGAGCGCCAGCACCCAGACCGCCGTGCCGGCGTACCTGGGGCCCCCTTCCGACAGAGGTATCCGTTGATCGAGCATCCGTCGTTGAACGCCCGCCGCGTCGTTTCCCTGCTCCTCCTGCTGACCTGCATGGCGGCGCCCGTCGGGGCCCAGTCCGCAGGCGGCAGCGCCGACGCTAGCTCAGCGCCCTCAATCGAGGACAAGGTCGCCGCGATGGAGCGGCTCGACGGCCTGTTGCCGCTCTACTGGGACGCCGCCGCCGGCACGCTGTACATGGAGATCGCGCGATTCGACGAGGATGTTCTCTACGTGCGCGGTCTGGCGGCCGGCCTCGGCTCCAACGACATCGGGCTCGATCGCGGGCAGAGCGGCGGCGGCCGCGTGGTCCGATTCGAGCGCGTCGGCCCCAAGATCCTGATGCTGCAGCCCAACCTCGACTACCGGGCGGACAGCGACAATCCCGACGAGCGCCGGGCTGTCGAGGAGGCCTTCGCACAGTCGGTGCTGTGGGGATTCACCGTTGCCGCGGAGACCGACGGCCGTGCGCTGGTGGACATGACAGGGTTTCTGCTGCGCGACACGCACGGTGTGGCGACCAATCTGCAACCCGCCCAGTACCGCCTCGACACCTCGCGCAGCGCCATTTCCAGGGAGCACACCAAGGCCTTCCCGAAGAACATCATCCTGAACGCCACCCTGACGTTCACCACCTCGGGCGGTGGGCGTCGCGGCTTCGGTGGGTTCGGGACCCAGCGGGGCCCCGGCGGTGGCTTTGGACGCGGCTCCCTGGCGGCGGTGACTCCGAGCACCGAGGCGGTAACCGTTCGCACCCATCACCAGTTCGTCGAGCTCCCGGGCGACGGGTACGTGCCGCGCGCCTACGACCCGCGGTCCGGGGCGTTCGGGCTAACCTACCAAGACTACGCGGTGCCTCTCGGCACGTCGCTGGCGAAGCGGTTCGTCAACCGCCACCGGCTAGCGAAGGTCGATCCGGCCGCCGAGATATCGGACGCCGTCGAGCCAATCGTCTACTACCTCGATCGGGGCACTCCCGAGCCCGTCCGCTCGGCGTTGCTCGACGGAGCCCGCTGGTGGAATCAGGCATTCGAGACGGCCGGCTATCGTGATGCCTTCCGGGTCGAGATGCTGCCCGAAGGCGCCGACAACATGGACGTGCGCTACAACATCATCCAGTGGGTGCACCGCTCGACGCGTGGCTGGAGCTACGGCGGCGGAATCAACGACCCACGCACCGGCGAGATCATCAAGGGCCAGGTGACCCTCGGATCGTTGCGCGTGCGCCAGGACTACCTCATCGCGGAGGGTCTGCTGTCACCGTACGCGAACGGCACCGAGACGCCGCCCGAGTTGGCCGAGTGGGCGTTGGCCCGGCTACGCCAGCTGTCGGCGCACGAGGTCGGGCACACGCTGGGCTTCGGCCACAACTACTACGCCAGCAGCCTGGGCCGCATCTCGGTGATGGACTACCCGCACCCGTTGATCGAGCTCACCGAGGACGGCGAGTTGGACTACTCCGCTGTCTACGACGACAAGATCGGCGAGTGGGACAAGGTCGCGGTGACCTACGCCTACCAGGACTTCCCGGCCGGCGCCGATGACTCCGAGGAGCTGCGCGCCATCCTCGACGAGGCCTGGGAGCGCGACGTCATCTACATGACCAACCAGGACATGTCGGCGCAGCCGCGGGTGCACTCGTGGGCTAACGGGGATGATCCGGTGGCGGAGCTTGACCGCATGATGGCGGTCCGGCGCCACGCGCTGGATCGTTTCGGCGACAACGCCATCAAGCTCGGAGCGCCGCTGGCTACCATCGAGGAGGCCCTCGTACCGCTCTACCTGCACCATCGCTATCAGGTGCAGGCGACCGCCTCCGCTATCGGCGGCTCCAACTACCACTACGCGCTGCGCGGCGACGGCCACGGCAACGCCACCGGCGCCGTCCCGGCTGCCGAACAGAGGGCGGCGGTCGAGTCCCTGCTGGCGACGCTTCAACCTTCGCAGCTGACAGTGCCGCGCTCGGTGCTCGCATTGCTCCCGCCCCGGCCATCGGGCTACGGACGCCACCGCGAGCTGTTTCCGCGCTACACCGGGATGACCTTCGACGCCATCACACCTGCCGTGGTGGCAGCCCAGCATGTGCTCGCCAACATCTTCGATCCGGCGCGCGCGGCTCGAATGGTGCAGCAGCACGGGCTCGACAGCTCGATGCCAGGTCTGGTCGACGTGCTCGACACCACCCTCAACACGCTGTTCACCATGGAGAGCGACGACGGCTACGAACAGGAGATCATCCGTGCCGTCCAACGTGCGATGGTGGAACAGGTGATGTCACTGGGCGCCAACGCGTCAATGCCGCAGGTGCGAGCGATCGCCACCTCCCGGCTTACGACGATGAGCGCGCGAATCACCGACCGGATCGGCGAGGCCGGGGAGATGGCCGGGCCGAGGCAGGCGCACCTTGCGTTGCTGCAGCGCGATGTCGAACGTTTCCTGACGCGCCCTGCCGGGGCCTACTCGTCGCCAGGCCAACGCACCGCCCCGCCCGGCGCACCGATCGGGCAACCAGCGCCCTCGTGGCTCGATCCCGGGCTCTTGAGCTCCGACCTGCCACCGGTCAGCTCGATGCTCGACTCGCTCTTCCCCTCCGAGGCAGCCTGCTCATGGGGCGGCCGCTAGGAAACCGCAGCGCGTGTTCAATCGACCGAGGAGCGGCTCCGTAGTCTGCCCCAGCTGCGGCAGCCTCGTCGGGGTGCGCGACAATCGCTGCTTCCGGTGCGGGCGTTTCAACCCCGGCCTGTGGGGCTTCGCGCCGCTGCTCAACAAGCTTGGCCGCGGCCTCGGATTCACCGAGATCGTGCTCTTCGTCTGCGCCGCCCTGTTCGTCATCACGCTGCTGGGCGATCCATCGGCCATTGGACGTGGCGGACTGCTGTCGATGCTGTCGCCCGGTCAGCGACCGCTGTTCCTGTTCGGCGCCAGCGGCGCGCTGCCGGTCTTCGGCTACGGCCGCTGGTGGACCGTGCTGAGCGCCGCCTGGCTGCACGGCGGGCTACTCCACATCGTCATGAACATGATGTGGCTGCGCCAGCTCATGCCGGCGGTGAGTGAGTTCTACGGCGTTGGCCGACTGGTAATCATCTACACCGCGTCCGCCGCCGCCGGGTTCGCGGCCACCTCGATCATGGGGCTGTTCCCGTTCCTCGGCCCGCTCGCCGGCGCCGGCTTCACGATCGGTGCGTCGGCGCCGCTGTTCGGGCTCTTCGGAGCCCTCGTCGTATACAGCCAGCTGGGGGGCCCGAGCAGCATCGGTCAGCAGGTGTGGCGCTGGGTCGGCATCTTCGTGGTGATAGGGCTGATCGTACCGTTCATCGACAACTGGGCCCACCTGGGCGGCTTCGGCGGCGGTTACCTAGCGGCGCGACTCCTCGATCCGCGCACCGACGAGCACGCCGGCCATTTCGTCGGCGCGTTCGTGTGCCTGGCACTGAACGCCGCCGCGATCCTGGCGTCGGTGTGGCACGGGCTGCAGTTCTTCCGCTAGCCGGCCGCGGAGTGCCTGCGCCGCGGCGGCAGTCCGCAGATCGGTCTTTACGAGTCGATCGTCAGGCGGTTCTGCGCGCAGAGTCGCGCCGCCAGCTGAAGAGCGGCGACCAGCCTCTTGATCATGTTCATGGGTCTACTCTCCGCTATCGTGGCCGTCGGCGTCCAGGGGCCCCCGCTCCGCCAGCGCACTTCACAGCCGTCGCAAGCAGCGAAAAGCGAACCGCGATAGCCGGCGTTCAGCGGCAAGCTTCGACGCCATGGTGAGAAACGCCTGCTGACCCTCGAACGTAGCGTCGCCCTCGATGCGCCGCAGGTCAGCCTCGTGCGCGGCGCGGGCCGTACGCCGCCCGGCCGCGGTGCTCGCCATGTTCTCGGTGCGATCCTCGACGCGATCGATCTCGAACCCGGCCTCGGCAAGAAGGTCGGCGTCGAGCCCTGGGGGCGCGAAGAACAGGCTGCCGATCGAAGCGCGCACGTGCATCTCCTCGTCGCTGACCACTCCGGTCACGGTCACCGGGTCGGTAAAGACCAGGCGTCCACCCGGTCGAAGGACGCGCGCCCAGTCGCCGAACACTCGTCTCCGGTCGGGGAAATGGGTCAACGCATCGATGCAGATCAGCCCGTCGAGCTCCGCGTCATCGTATGGCAATCGCTGGCCGGCATCGTGGACCTCGAACCGGGCGCGCTCCCCCAGGCCGGCCATCTCGGCCTGCTGATTTGCCGTCTGCACGGCGCCGGGTTCCACGTCGATTCCATCAACGCGACAGCCGGTCAGGCTGGCGATGCGCAGGGTCGGCCCACCGGACCCGCAGGCGACATCGAGCACGCGAGCAGTTCTCGTCGACCGCCAGCCAGGCGATGAACCGATCGTGCTCGGTGGCGGTCAGCCAACTGTGCTGGCCGATGTCCTCGCCAAACGCCTCGGCGCGGATCGTGGCGTAGAGATCAGAGGCGAACTCGGCGTACCCGGCACCGTAATAGTCGGCGAGGGTAATGCTCCCGGTCATGCGTACGGCAACACCTGCACGAGCATTAGTCACGGACCCCGAACGCGAAGACCGTGTTGCCTGCGGACATGACGACCCGCTGCTTGCCGTCAACCTCGAAGCCCATCGGGTTGGAGCGCGCCGGCGCGCCCGCCTGGAAGTCCCAGAGCGACTCTTCGGTGCTGGCATCGAGGGCGTAGAAGTTGCCCTCGTTGGAGCCCCCGAACACCAGCCCGCCGGCGGTGGCCATTACCCCGGCCCAGGGGGGCGTCAACAGCGGGAACTCCCAGCGCAGCTCGCCGTCGCGCACGTCGAGAGCCCTGACGAAGCCGGCGGCGTCATCGCCGCTGAGCGCCTGCTCACCGCCGCCCATGAACGGCATGCCGGGCTCGTATTCCGCCTCACCCTTGAAGTAGACGGAGCCCATGTGACGCACTGCCACGTAGAAGAGCTCCGTGAGCGGGCTGTAGCTGGGGCTGAACCAGTTGGTGGCACCCTGAAGGCTGGGCCAAACCAGCGTCCCTTCCTCGGTGGGCTCGGTGTCGGGGATTACGATCGGACGTCCGGCCTCGTCGAGACCTTCGGCCCAGGTCTGCTTGGAGTACGCGCTGCCGTGCAGGAACTCTCCGGTCTCGCGATCGAGCACGTAGTAGAAGGCGTTGCGGTTGGCCATCGCCACCAGCTTCCGCACCTCCCCGCCCCACTCCAGATCCATCAGCACCGGAATCTCGTTGGAGTCCCAGTCGTGCGTGTCGTGGGGAGTGAACTGGAAGTGCCAGCGGATCTCGCCGGTGTCGGCATCGAGCGCCAGCAGCGAGCAAGTGTAGAGGTTGTCGCCGGGGCGATCGTCGCCGTTCCAGTCGGGAGCCGGGTTGCCGATTCCCCAGTACAGTAGGTTGAGCTCGGGGTCGTAGGAGCCGGTCAGCCAGGTCGAGCCGCCGCCGGTCTTCCAACTGTCGCCGCCCCAGGTCTCGCTGCCCGGCTCGCCCGCCGCCGGCACCGTGTGGGTGCGCCACAGCAACGAGCCGTCTTCGGTGGAATAGGCATCGATGAAGCCGCGAATGCCGGCCTCAGCGCCGCTCACGCCGATGATCACCTTCCCGTCGATAGCCAGCGGCGCCGCGGTGACCGAGAAGCCGAGATCGTTGTCGGCAACTACCGAGCTCCAGCGCTCGACTCCGGAGGCAGCGTCGAGGGCCACGGTGCGCCCATCGAGCGTGCCTACGAAGACGGTCTCGTCGAGGATCCCCACCCCACGATTCACCGCCGGGAAGCCGATGTGCTTCA
This sequence comes from Acidobacteriota bacterium, assembly GCA_965248695.1. Lineage (GTDB taxonomy): Bacteria > Acidobacteriota > UBA890 > UBA890 > WLXD01 > DASCOT01. Next base: position 1,377,124 of record CBDFKD010000002.1, read on the forward strand.
CCTCGGCGGGGATGTTAGGCCGCCAGCGCCAGATGCGACGGCCGGTGCGCACGTCGAGCGCCGTGACCGTGCTCGGCGGCTCGGTCAGGTACATGACGTCGTCGACCACCAGCGGCGTCGCTTCCACCAGCCCCGGATCGGTCTGATAGGCCCAGATGGACTTCAGCTCGCCGACGTTCGCCGGCGTGATCTCGGTCGACGGCGAGAAGCGCTAGGTGCCCGAGTAGGTGAGCCAGTTGTGCGACTCCTCGGCGGCACGCTTCAACCGGTCGAAGGACACCTCCTGCGCCGCCGACGGTGCGACCGTCAACAGCTGCGCCGCCGCTACGAGCAGGGCAGCTCCTCTGAAGTGGACCGCCGAGCTTCTAGAAACGCACCACATCATCGCGAACCTCGCAGCGTGGAGAGATAGGCAACAAGATCGTCGATCTCCGCCTCCGAGAGCTGGTCGCGGTAACTCTGCATGAGGCTCTCGTCGAAGTGCTTCTCGAGGCTCCGAAGGCCGGGCTTGTAGAACGAGTGCAGCTGGCCTCCAATATCGCGCACCTGGAGGCTGTAGGAGTCCTCGTTAATCCGCATGCCGACCACTTCGCGGCCATCGCCGTCGACCACGCGAACGACCAGATAGTCGACGAAATCGGCGCCGATCTCGGTGAGCCCGCGAGGCAACGTCGCCTCCGGATCGAGGATGGCCTGGCGTATGTAGGGCACCCCACGGCGAGCGCCGACGGTACTGAGATCAGGGCCCCGGTTGGTACCGAACCCACCCACAGTGTGGCAGCTGCCACAGCCGCCAGTCCCCTCGAAGATTTCCCGGCCCCTGGCGGAATCGCCGCGCAAGTCGTCGGCCGCCGCAACCGTCGGTGCTAACGATCGGACGTAGGCCGCCAGGGCGGCGCAATCCGCCGCGCTCAGCCACCAGGTCGACCCCATGGCGGTGCCAGGGATTCCGCCGATGATCATTGCGATCAATGCCTCGTCGTCCGGTGCCCGTGGCAGCTCGTGCCGTGCAAGGCTCGGTCCCTCCCCGCCGCCTCCGGTCATCCCGTGGCAGCGGGCGCAGTAGGCGCCGTAGAGCGGCCGGCCCTTCGACTCGGCGGCGGGCGACTCCGACGCCTGGGTCTCCTGTAGCTGAGCCTCCTGCGGCTGGGTTTCTTGTGCCAGCGCCGATGCGGCCACCAAGCACAATGCAATCAGCACGGGAACACGTCGCTGCATGGTCGATCCTACGGTCGCTTGTGGGCTAGTGGAGAACGGCCATGACCTTAGCTCACGCCCGTCAGCCGATCGAGCTTGGCCGCAGAGTCGCCTCCGGCGATGGAAACGGAGCCTTGAAAGTGAACGCGGCACCGGTCGGGCCTTGCTCGCAAAGGCGGTCGAGCGCTTCGCGCGCCTCGACGGCGGCCGGAATGTGCCCGGCGGGAACCCACCACAGAACGCTTGTGGGGCCCTCCATCTCCTCGAACCACTCTTGGCGCCGGCGGAGTGGCTCGGTATGGCCACTGCGGTAGACGTACTCGCGCAACGACTCCATCGACGTCCATACCGACATGTTGATGATCAGTCGCTCATCCTCGAAAGCGCGCACCGCCGTGGCGTTGCCTTCCTCGCCCTGCAGCCGCCAAACGAAGCCGGGGGCCTGATCCGCGATGGCATTGATCGGTTCCAGCCGGTCGACGAAGCCCTGCATGAGCCGGTCTTCCAGGGGCGCCCGCATGCGCGCGACGTTCACTTGCGCCAGGTGATATCGAGGCTCCGACATGGCGACATGTTCCACGCGTCGGGGTTGCGCGACAAGTCCATGGCAGCGACACAGGGGCACGGACGGCTGTCGAAGTTGCGGTCAGCGGCGGCCATCCGCGGCCGGCAACGCCAACGCACTTGCGCGCGCGCCTACACATCGAGAGCATCATCACATGAGCCGTCGCCGACCCTGTCTGTTGCCAATCATGGCAGCCATCTTCTTGGTTGCCAGCCCGAAGGCCAGCGCTGACACCATCCATCTGAAGAACGGTCGCGTGATCCACACTGCGCTCGCACGTGTCGCGGGCGGAGAAGTGATCTTCACGCAGTACGGTGGGCGGCAGACCATCCCGCTCGCCATCGTCGAGCGCGTCGTCAGCGACCAGCGCGTCGGCCCAGCGCCGATCGCGCGCTCCGGGCCGATTGAAGAACGCCTCCGACGCGGGCCAACGAACCCTTCGGTCGAGGCTCCAGCGACGGCGGCCTCCCACCCGCTGCCGGACGGGATCGCCGGCCTGATCGCGCCTCAGTCGATCAGTGCTCTCTCCGGGCTGCTTGGCGTCGACAGCGGTGCCGTCTCCGGGTTACTCGGCAGCATTGGCACCGAGATCGAGGGCCTCGATCGCCTGCTCCCGGTGCTACCGCGGCTGATCGCGGCATTCCAGCGGCCGCTCGAGTCGAACAACGGGGAGCCTGCGATGCTCGACGAGCTACTTGGCGCACTCTCGCAGCTCGGTGTAACTCGGGCCGACATCGCCGCCCGGGCACGGGAGTACGGCCTGCCGGAAGAGTGGCTCGAGCGTTTCTGACCACACAGGATCGGTCGCTGCGAGCATGAGCTCCTCCAGGGTTGCTAGTGCTGCGCCCCACACGCCACTACTTAACTAGCTCGCGCTCCCAGGCGGCACCAATGTGCCGCAAGATCGCCGGATAGATCAGGCGCCGGCGGAAGGGGTCGATGAGGCGCATGTACCATCGCGTGATTCCGCCGACCGGAAGCACGTAGATCGCCCAGTAGAGTCGGTATCCCTGATCCCGCTCCACCAGCGCGAAGACGGAGAATGCGTGCACCGTAGCGTTACGGATCTCCCCGACGCTCTCGCTCGGTAGGGCGTAGAGTACTCGGCCAGGCCCCTCCGGAGTGCCGGGCTCGATCAGCGACGCCCGTCGGTCAGCCGCGGTCAGCCGCCGAAGATACGTCGACTCGGCCGGGTCGCTGATGCCGCGGTCCCACCGGAACAGGCGGCCGAGCTGTCGCCGCAACCAGAAGAAGAAGCCGACCACGGGACTGGCGCCGGAGAGCTGCCGCATCGACACGGCGGAACGCAGGTCCTGCAGCGTGCGACCCGGCCCCCCGCCATGCAGCTCGACACTCCAGACGTCATGCAGCGGGACATCCTCGAGCAGGCTGTGGGCGCGCAGCGGCAGCCGAGCGTAGTCGGCCGGGTCGGCACGCATGTGATTACGGGCGACTCAGAGGGCGTTGATGGTCCAGGCGATGATCAGCCCGACGGCGGCCACCATGAGGATAACCGCCACCCGCCGCTGCCGAGCCTGACGCCACTCGCCCTGCGCTTGCCGGTCGAGGTAGTAGCGCTGTTCCGTGGTCGGCAAAAGCACACCCTGACTCACCAGCCTCCTCACCAGGTGTGATTCGCGGATGCCCAGATCCGCGAACGACATCGCCATATCGGGGCTGGCGGCGCCATGCGACTCGAAGGCGGCGAAGATCTGCCTGAGCTTCACTGCCACGATCAGCGGAACCATTGGCGCTGCTATGTTGGTCATGAGCTCATTCTAGTGTCCGTTTTCCTCGACCGTCCAGCACAGGAAATCGTCAATAACGGCTGATCAACGTGAACCCCAGGCCCAGCTCCAAGACGCCCTCCTCCACCACGGCATCGGTGGCCCGAAGATCGGCGATTGCGAGCAGGTCGGTGACCTCCGAGCCGGCCAGCGCATCGTCCAGCATCCGCGCCACGTCCACATCGTAGGAGCTCGGGATCTTGCTCTTCAGAAGCGCCAACGCCGCCAGGGCGACCACATTGCCGTCCGGCGCCGTCACCTGGATGTTGCGCAGACCAACGGTGCCGCCGTCGGCAACCGGGGACGCGGTGGCCAGCACCTCGAAGTTGGTGCTCGGGCCACGGCACTCACCAAGCAGGCGTTTCGCCTCGCTCCAATACAGCTTGGCACGGATGCTAATCACCCCGTCGGCCAGTTCCACAGAGTGGTTCTGCACGATGCCGTAGCCGCAATCGCTCGGCTCCTTGAGGTACCAGCGGCCCTCCTGGTTGAACACCGTGCGCGTCAGCAGCGCTTGAATTGCCGCCTCGGTCACCTTGAGTCGGCCGGGAACGGCCTGTGGCGAAGCGCCGGCAGTCGCCTGGGAGCCGACGAGCATGAGGACGACGAGGATCAGAGCTCTCGTGCGCGAGGGGTTCACGGGCCTTCATCTCCTGTCGATGAGCGTGGTTGTTCGCAGATCCTAACGCCTTGGCGTCCAGGCTACGCGCCACGACATGGCTTCGAAGACCACTACGTGGCGGCGCGATCTTGTAAGCTCTCGCTCGGTGACCGCCACTGCAACCGCGCAGCGACGGGTACACGCCGGAGGTGGGCCCGAGCGTGGATCTCGTTCTCGTCGCGCTAACAGTCATCCTGGTAGTTCTGAACGGCTTCTTCGTGGCAGCCGAGTTCGCGCTCGTGAAGCTGCGACCGGGTCGACTGGGCGAGGCCGCGGCGCGCGACAGCCTCCTGGTCAGGACGGCCCTGTGGCTCTTCGACCGCATGGACCGGTCGCTGTCGGCCTGTCAGCTTGGTATCACGATGGCGTCGCTGGGGCTCGGCTGGGTCGGCGAGCCGGCGATCGCCCGGTTGCTGGAGCCCTGGCTGCACGAGGTCGGCATTACCTCGACAACCGTGCTGCATACCACCTCGTTCACGATTGCCTTCAGCGTCATCACGGCCTTGCACCTTGTCATCGGCGAGCAGGCACCGAAGATCTTCGCGATCCGGCGACCGGAGCAGATGGCCGTGTGGTGCGCACTTCCGCTGAAGGCCTTCTACGTCGTCGCCTATCCGTTCTTGGTCGCCCTCGATTCCGTCACGTCGCTCCTTCTCCGGTGGCTCGGCGTAGAGGGCGGTGCGGAGCACGACGAGCTACACAGCGAAGAGGAGATCCGTCGGCTGGTGAGCCACGCGCACGCGCATGGTCAGCTCACCAAGGCCGAGCATCGGCTCATCGACGCGGTGTTCGAATTCGACGAGATCACCTGCCGGCAGGTCATGGTGCCGCGGCGTGAGATCGCCTATGTCGACGTTGAAGATCCCATCGGCGAGGTGATCCGCAAGGTGCAGATCACCAAGCATGGGCGCTACCCGGTGTGTCGCGGGTCACTGGACGAGCTAGTCGGGGTGCTCCATACGCGCGACCTCCCCGGAATCCCCGCCGACAGCGACATCAGGGTGGAATCGCTGATGCGACCACCGCGCTTCGTGCCCGATACTCTGCGGATCGCACGGCTGCTGCGAGTATTCCAGGCAACCCGGCAGCACATGGCGTTCGTGCTCGACGAGTTCGGCACGGTCTCCGGTCTGGTCACTCTAGAGAACGTGCTGGAGCAAATCGTCGGCCCGGTGCAAGACGAATTCGATCAAGAGGAGCCCGACGTCGTGCCCGACGGACCCGGTCGGTTCCTGGTGCAGGGTGGGACGCTATTGCAGGTGGTAAATCGATGGACCGGGCTGCAGTTGCGCTCGGCGTCCGCCGATACGCTAGCCGGGCTGCTGCGGGAGAAACTGCTTCGCGTCGTCGACGGTGGCGACATGGTCGATTTCGAAGGCGCCACGGCGGAGGTGATCGAGGTACAGAAAGGCCGCGCCCGCGTGGTGCGCTTGAGCCTTTCGCCTGACTCTGAGGCGGACGCCGAGTAGCTGCGACGGCGACCCGAGCTCAGGTTGAAGGCTCTCCGTAGCGCAGGTGCAGGGTCGTAACGCCGCCATCGGCACCTCGGATCACGACGTAGAGCCGATCGAACTCCGTGGCGTCGTCGATCGGCTCTCCCGGATCACCGCCCAGCAGCTCGACGAGCTGCGGTGTCGTGTTGCTGTGGCCGACGACAACAGTGCGTCCCGCCCGGCGGCCGAGATCTGCCGCAAGCTCGGAGAGGGCGCGCGGATCGTAGATCTCCACCTCCAGGCCGAGGCGCGCGGCGAGAGGCTCGGATGTCTCGCGGGTGCGGTGATAGTCGGAGCTCAGGACGGCGGTGATGGGGTCGGCCGCAAGCAGATCCGCAAGCTGGGCGGCGCGCGCGGTACCCGCGACGCTGAGGTGCGGATCAGGCTCGGGTTCCGCGGCGTCGGCACGCTCGGCGTGACGTAGCACATAGACGACAGAATCCGACCCGGTCGTTTGCGGCGCTGCGATCCAACCCGCGCCCATCAACAGCACCAGCGACACAGCGGGGAGCAACCTCCCGATTCGGCTTGCTTGTCGATCAAACATCCTATGCACCTTCCGAGGTGTCGGGCGCCGAGGGGCCGACAACGGCGCGTCAGGGTCGCAGAACAGCGTTCTTCAACACCCCGACCCCCTCGATCTCGATCTCCACGACATCGCCGTTGTGCATCGCGTGCGTGCTTCCCGGCGTCCCAGTGAAAATAACGTCGCCCGGCAGAAGCGTCGCGTAGCTGCTGATAAAGCTGACTATCCCATGGACACCGCAGACAAGGTCGCTGGTGCTCTGCGCTTGACACACCTCGCCGTTGACGCGCGTCTGCAGATCGAGGTTGTCGTAGTCGAGGTCGGTGGCGATTACGGGGCCGATGGGGCCGAAGGTGTCGCAGCCCTTGGCGCGAAACCACTGCAGGTCGTCGCGCTGCCAGTCACGCTCGCTGACGTCGTTGCCCGCAGTGACCCCGAAGACGTACTCGCCCGCAGCGGCCACCGAGACATTACGAGCACGGCGTCCGATGACAACGACCAGCTCGCCCTCGAAATGTGTATTGGCAGCATCGGCAGGAAGCACGATCGGATCGCCCGGTCCGACGATCGAGGTGGGCAGCTTGATGAAGATCCCCGGCGGATCCGGCAGCGGGCGGCCATCCAGATGGCTGCGGTAGTTCAAACCCACCGCCAGAACCTTCGATGGCTCGCACGGGGCCAGTAGCCGCGCTTCCGATACGGCCACGGTCTTGCCGGTCGATTCGGGCGCCTCAAAGGGGGGCCCGGCGAGCTCCTCGATCACTTCGTCGCGGAGGACCCCGTAGGCAATCGTGTCACCGTGGCTGAAACGGACGTATCTCAAGAGCGACCTCCTGGCTGCGCGTCAGAGTAGCGCATCGAGACGACAGGAAACGCGTGTTCGGAAGGCGCCGCTGACCGCGCGTAGCGGCTCCCGCCGCCGTCAACTCCCCTCGCGCGCCACCGTATTGCGCAGGACGCCGACGCCGGTGACCTCGACCTCGACCACGTCCCCCGGCTGCATCGCCTGAGTGCTACCCGGCGTGCCCGTGAAGATGAGATCGCCGGGCAAGAGGGTCACGTACCGGCTAATGTAGCTGACGATCTCGTCGACTCCAAACAGCAGGTCGGTGGAGCTCTCGGATTGGCGCAACTCGCCGTTCACTCGCGTTTGCACCAGCAGGTCGTTGTAGTCGAGCCCGGTGACGATCGCTGGACCCACGGGCCCGAAACCATCGGCGGCCTTGGCGCGGAACCATTGCAGATCGTCGCGCTGCCAGTCGCGCTCGCTGACGTCGTTACCAGCAGTCACCCCGAAGATGAACTCCCGTGCCTGTTCCGGGGCCACGTTGCGGGCTTCCTTGCCGATCACCACGACCAGCTCGCCCTCGTAGTGCACGTTGTTGGCGTCGGCGGGGATCACGATCGCCGCATCCGGCCCGATGATCGAGGTCGGCAGTTTGGCAAACAACCCTGGGTACTCGGATGGTGCCGCACCGCCCAGATGGCTGAGGTAGTTCAACCCGACGGCGATCACCTTCGTCGGCTCGCTCGGCGCCAGCAACGTGACGTCGGCAAGCGGGACGTCGACTCCGGTCGGCCGCGGAGAATCGTAGGGCGCACCGTCGAGCTGCTGGATCAGGTCGCCGACAACCACCCCGTAGGCCACAGTGCCCTGGTGGCTGTAGCGAACGAATCGCTGCGATTCTCCCTGCGCCAGCGCACCCCGAGTAGACGACAACGCCAACATGCCGGCGGCAATCGCCAGGCCGACCAAGAGTCTCCTTCCGTTCATCAGCTCTCCCTCCACCAAAGCAACTCCACACGACCGCCGCGATCCGCAGGCTGGAAGACCGCGATGCCGGTCAATCGGACGGCGCGTTCAACAGGGCATTGAACACCAACTTGAAGGTCCCGTGCGTCTGCGCCCGGTGCTGCGCCCGGAAGCCGATCAGGACCGCCCGACCCTCACCGTGCCCGACCGATACCATCGCCGCCTTGTCGGCAATGAGCTTTTCGCCCAGCAGCCAGCCGCTCTGGAGGATGTCACGATCGATGAAGGTCACGATCCTCTCGACGCGGTGGTTCCGATTGCTGGGGACCACACGGTAGACCTCGTTGCCCTGCAGGAAGGTCGCCAGCGCCGCCTCCGGCATGCCGTACGCGAGCGCGTTCGTACGATCGACGTCGACGTGAAGTGTCGATCCCGGCGACCAGAATGCGCGCGGTGGCACATCGGCCACGACGTTACGGATCGGGAGATCGAGAGCGTCGATCGCCAGCTGACCGGACTGCGCGAAGGTAACCAGCGTCCCGCCGGCCTCCACGAACGCCGCGAGCGCGTCGACGCCGTCCTGGCCGAAGCCGCTGCGGTATTCAGGCGGCCAATCTTCGCGTCGGCCACGGAATCTTCCATCGCCGTCGCCGGTCATGACGTCCGGAGAGTCCGCCGACAGCACGATGACATCGTAGCTGTCGCTCAGGTTGCCGCCGGTAATGTCGGCATCCAACAGCGTGGTGTACGGGAAGCCGAACATCTCGAGCAACAAGCGCGTCCAGCCCTCGTCCATGTTGCCGCCGTAGTAACGCTGATACATGCCGATGCGCTGACGCTCGAGCGCGTAGCTGGCAGCGGACGTGTCGACTTCCAGAGCAGCGAAATCCACGCCCGTCTGCTCGGCGATGTCGCCTACGGTGCCAGCGGCTGCATCCGTCGACACGACGAAGTCGCCGGCTCGCGCGCCGCCGTCCATGTCCTCGCTGACACGACGTACGGCGATGCCGCTATCGAGCATCAGATTCAACGCCTTGAAGGCGTCATTGGCGCGGCCGTCGATGACGTAGCCGTGACTGCCTGGGACCGCCGTGCCTCGCAACTCGACGTCCGATGTGATCACCGACAATCCCGAGCCGATCGGGGAGTCGACCGGGTCCACGCGCACGCCCATGAACTCCGACATCGTGTCGGTGGACATGTCGTAGGGGCGAATTGGGTCGTCGTCGCGTGTCCGCGTATACGTGTTGTCGGGATAGAAGGTGCGACCCAGAAGCCAGCGGATCACACCACGCTTCGGCTGCGCCAACGAGATCACGTGGCTGCCGGCATCGTAGGCCCGGCCCTCGTGGGTGAACGCCCGCTCGGCACGATGAATCTCGATTCCCTGCACGCGGAGCTTGTTGATCATCCGCGCCGCGGTAAGCGGATCGTGCTGGCTGGCGGGGATCACGAATGCGGCCGGCTTGGCCTCGGCTCCGCGCTGCGTCTGGCGGCTTGCCTTCAGGTACGCGGTGCGCAGCACCGTCTCGCGATTTCGCGCCGCCAGATCAAGCGCCGCGAGCGCCGCGACCTTCTGCTGCTCGACGATGTCCCGCACCCGCCACCAGCCTCCGGGCCACGGGTTCGGGAAGGTCGTCTGAGCCTCGTACTCCGGTAGCCCGCGGGTGCCGCCGTTGAGCTGATCCGGGTGCAGGAACAAGGGCGTCGCCAACCGCGCGCTCGCCGACTCGGTGAGCATCCCGGCGATGTTGTGGAACGGGGTGATCCAGTGGAAGCCGAAGTGTCCCCAGCCGGAGTACACCGCGGCGTTGACCACCCCCGCGTGGCCGGCCTCCTCCTCCTTGTAGGCAATGTGACCGCCGTACCAGCTCATCTCGCGCCAAACCAGCGGATCGCCGTCCGGCCGGATCGGCTCGGCGTACGGCGGCACGTAGAGCCGTGCTGCGTAGGCGCCCATCTGGTGATGATCGATGTACGCCTGCGGGATCCAGTCACGGAACATGATCTGGGCGCCGTAGACCGACTCCACGGTGTTGGTCTGGAAGGCGTCGCGGTTGTTGTCGTGGCCGATGTAGTGGTGGTACAGCTGCGGCGGGCCGACGCCCTCGTACTCGGTTCCGAGCGTCTCGTTGTACCAGTCGGTGACGATGATCTCGCCGTCCGGGTTGAAGCACGGGATCATGATCGCGATGGTGTTGTCGAGTATGCGCATGACCTCGTCGTCGGTGCGGGTGACGAGATCGTACATCAGCTCGGCGGCCATCTGGCTCGCGGCCACCTCGGTCGAGTGCAGCCCCATGGACTGCACAACCACCGCCTTACCGTCGGTGATCGCCTGCTCGATTGCCGACTCGGTAGCGCCGCGCGGATCGCTGAGCGTTGCGTTGAGTCGCTGTAGCTCGCCAAAGCGGGCGCGCTCGAGGTTTTCCGGCGCCGAGATGAACAGCACCAGGAACGGATTTCCCAGCGTCGTTGGTCCGATGTTCATCGCCAGCATGCGCGGGCTGGCGTTGGCCAGCTGTTCGTAATACGTCACCAGCTTGTCCCAGCGGGCCAGCTTGCGATCGGCGCCCATCTGGAACCCGAAGTAGTCCTCCGGGGACGGAATCGTCGACTGGGCGTTCGCCACCGGCGTGCTGGTGGAGGCAATCACGGCGACGAGAGACAGGGCGGTGATCGCCACCAAGGTGCGGGTCGGCCGGGGACGACGGTTCATTGGCAGCTCCGGGGAGCGACGGTCTGGGTGCGTCGCTTGAGTCAGACGTCGGGTAGACGCGCGCCGCCGCGAGGTGCGGTGCGACGCGCCTGAGGATACCGAGATGATTGTGGCTGCGCCAACGGAACGGCTCGGCGCACTACGCGCCGGCGGTCCGAGTTGCAGATCAGTCCTGCGAGACCTCTCCGCAGGCGTCGATCACGACCTTTGCCGACGGCGTTCCGGAGGCGCTACCCACTGCCTCGCAGGCGCGGATTACGTCTAAACCCTCGGACACGTGACCGAACACGCAGTGCTTTCCGTCCAGCCACGCCGTGTCGGCGGTGCAGATGAAGAACTGCGAGCCGTTGGTGTTGGGACCGGCATTGGCCATCGACAGGATCCCGGCACCGGTGTGCTTGAGGGTGAAGTTCTCGTCGGCGAACTTCTCGCCGTAGATCGACTTGCCGCCTGTACCGTTGTGGTTAGTGAAGTCGCCCGCCTGGCACATGAAGTTGGGGATGATGCGATGGAACCCCGAGCCGGCGTATCCGAACCCCTTCTCGCCGGTGCAAAGAGCGCGGAAGTTCTCGGAGGTCTTGGGGGTCTCGTCGCTCAGCTCCATGACCACGCGCCCCGCCGGCTCGCCGTCGATAGTGATGTCGAAGAATACTTCTGCGTATGTGCCCATCAGAGGATCGTTCTCCCAGGTTGTCGTGGTGGATTTGCGGTCGTGGATCAGCGGCGGGGTTCGGGCAACGACACCGTCGACCGCTGTAAGATCGCCCCATGCGACGAACGGCCAGGATTGTAGCAATGGTGTCAGCGTCCGTAGTCCTGGCGCTCGCCGGCGTGTCGATGTCTGCGCCTCCCGACGATGCGTTGCGGGTGGAGATACGCCTGCACCCGGAGACCGCACGGCAGATTGCTGCCCTGGGTCTGGAAACGCCAGTGACCGGGCGCGTGTTCTTCATCCTGTCGCGCGACACGACCTCCGAACCCCGACTGCAAGTGGGGGTCACGGGGGTGCCGTTGTGGGGCATGGACGTGCACGACTTCGGCGGCGGCGACGCCGTGGTATTGGATGCCAGCGGCGCTCATGCTTCCGGCGAGCGGTCAGGCGGCGGCGTCATCGGCTACCCGCTCGCGAGCTTCGACACCATCCCGCCGGGCGAGTATTTCGTTCAGCCGTTCCTCAGCGTATACACACGCTTTGAACGCGCCGACGGGCACGTCGTCGACATGCACCTCAACTCCGGCGCCGGACAGCAGGCTTTCCGCGCCCCGGGCAACGCGTACGGCCAGCCGACGCGCCTGCGCATCGACCCGCAAGCCGGCGGTAGCATCGAGCTACAGCTCGACCACGTCATTCCGCCGATCGAGCCGCTGCGCGGCGGAGAGGTGCTGCAGCAGGGCAACCCTCGCGACCGTGATCAGGTGAAGTTCGTCAAGCTGCGCAGCGAGGTGCTCAGCGGGTTCTGGGGACAGGACATGTACATCGGCGCCAACGTGCTGTTGCCGTTGGGCTATGACCGCGATGCCGATATGGCCTACCCGACTCTCTACCTGCAGGGCGATTTTCCGGGGCGCGCCGCCCCCTTCGGTTACGGCGACGAAGCGCCCCGAGCCCGATCGGCAGATTTCACCGAGTTCTGGGAATCGGAGGAAGCGCCGCGCATGTTCGCCGTCAGCTTGCGCGACGCCAACCCCTACTACGACACGGCGTACTCGGTCGACTCCGCCAACGTCGGGCCGTACGGCACGGCGATTACCGAGGAGTTGATGCCGCACCTGGAGCGCGAGTTCAGGATGATCCCGGAGAGCTGGGCCCGAGTCACGGCCGGCGGCTCCACCGGCGGCTGGGAGGCTCTGGCAGCGCAGATCTTCTACCCCGAGACCTTCGGTGGAACGTGGGGCTGGTGCCCCGATCCGGTGGACTTCAACTACTACCAGATCGTCGGTATCTACGAGGACGACAACGCCTACACGACGGGCAACGAGTGGCACCGTGTCGAACGGCCGAACGCTCGCCGCCCCGACGGCAACATCACCTCGACCGTGCGCATGGAAAACAACATGGAAAGTGCGCGTGGGCCCAACAGCCGTTCCGGAGGTCAATGGGCAATCTGGGAAGCAGTGTTCGGCCCGGTCGGCGACAACGGATACCCGGCACCGATCTGGGATCCCGAGAGCGGCGCGATCGATCGCGAGGTGGCGGAGTATTGGCGTGAGAACTTCGACCTGCATCGCTACCTGCGACAGAACTGGTCGAGCGTCGGGCCAGCGCTACGCGGCAAGATCCACGTGGCCACCGGCGAGATGGACACCTACTACCTCGAGGAAGCCGTCTACCTGCTGCAGGACTACCTCGACCGAGTCGACAACCCGCCAGCCGAGGCGTCGTTTGAATACGGCCGCCGCAAGCCGCACTGCTGGATCGGCTACAGCCCCTCCGCATCGGGTGAGGACCTGACCAACTCGGAGTTCGTGCAGGTCGTGGCCGGTTATCTGGCCGAGCGCGCCCCGGCGGGCGCCGACGTCGGCTGGTTGGATACACGATGAGCCCGCCCGCCCGACTCCGGACGAGATGCGCCCGGTGGCATTCTCTTTCGGGCGGTGATCCGCACCTCGGACGCCCCCGATGCTGAAGCTCTACAGTGCACAGATCTGCCCGTTCGCGCAGCGCACTCGCGCTCTGCTGGTTCACCTCGAGGTGCCGTTCGAGCTCCTGGAGATCGATCTGAGCGACCGTGAGCCCGAGTTCCTGGCGCTGAGTCCGACCGGTCGTGTGCCGATGCTAGTTGACGGCGATTTCACGCTCTACGAGTCGCAGGTGATCAACGAGTATCTGGCCGACGTCCACGGCTGGCAGGAGGCGTTTCCAGCCGATGCTCAGCTGCGCGCGCGCCATCGAGTGGCAATGAAGCAGTGGGACGAGATCGTGGTCGACGCGTTCTACGACTCGATGCGCGCCGGGGGAAGCATCGACACCGACCGACGTGACCGCATCGGGCGCGAACTGGATGCGCTCGCCACCACGGTAGCCGCGAGCGGAGAGCAACCCGAGAGCCTGCTCGCCTTCCATTGCGCGCCGCATTGGGCGCGCATGGATTGGCTGCGCCGGGTCACGAGCCTCGCGGAGCTGGTTGACGATCGCCCGCCACTACATGCCTGGCTGCACAGCACCGTCCAGGCAGAAGCGATCCGGGATACGCTTCCCGACCGCGAGGTCACCATTACCCGGTACGAGCGGCGATACGCGGCGTCGATCCCGTAGTCCGGGCCCTAGGCAGCGCCGCTGCGGCCCGCTCGCGACCGGCCCGGCTCGCGCTTCGCACGCCCCCGCCAGGTTTGTGACTTCGCCGCTCCATGGGCATCATGAACCGGTCGAAACGTCCACCAAGGTAGTGAACACGAGGCCTCATATGGATCCCATCGTCGAGTGTGTCCCGAATTTCTCCGAGGGACGGGACGAGAACGTCATCCGGGAGATCACGTCCGCTATCGAGGGCGTCGCAGGCGTGCGGCTGATCGACGTAGATCCCGGGGCCGACACGAATCGTACCGTGGTGACGTTCGTCGGCGGGCCCGAGACCGTTGGCGAGGCCGCCTTCCAGGCGGTCCGACGGGCCGCCGAGCTCATCGACATGCGCCAACATTCCGGCGCTCACCCGCGTTTCGGCGCCACCGACGTGCTGCCGTTCGTGCCGGTTTCCGGAATCAGCATGGAGGAATGCGCCGCCATCGCGCGACAGGTCGGCGAGCGCATCGGAACCGAGCTCGGTATCCCCGTCTACCTGTACGAGCACGCCGCCAGCCGACCGGAGCGCAGCAACCTCTCGCGCGTGCGCGCCGGTGAATACGAGGGTCTGGAAGAAAAGCTCGCCGACCCGGAGTGGGCGCCCGACTTCGGACCCGCCGAGCTCAATCCGGGCGCCGGCGCCACAGCCGTCGGAGCGCGCGAGTTTCTCGTCGCCTACAACGTCAACCTGAACACCACCGACCGCCGCTACGCCAACGAGATCGCCTACACGCTACGTGAGCGCGGCCGCTGGAAGCGAACCGGCAACACGGCGCCTTTCTACTACAAGGGTCAGGTGGTGAAGTTCCCCGGCGATGGCACGTATCCGTGCGGCCCGTGCGATTTCGTTGGCGCCTCCTTCGAAGAGCTCGAAGCCCACTACCGCGCTGAGCACGGCGGCGACCTACGGCAACGCTACGAAGACCTCGGCATCGACCCGGACAGCCCCAGCGGCCCGGTGTACACCGATGGCCAGTTCACTCACGTCAAGGGCATCGGCTGGGTGATCGACGAGTTCAAGCGCGCCCAGGTGAGCATGAACCTCACCAACACCAAGGAGGCGGCGCTGCACGACGTGCTGGAGGCGGCGCGCGAAGTCGCCCGCGAGGGCGGTATCGCGATCACCGGGTCCGAGATCGTGGGCGTCGTGCCGTTCGAGGTCATGCGTGACGCGGCGGTGTTTTATTTGCGCCGCATGCGCAAATCCACCGGGCTACCGGTACCCGACCTGATGGAGACCGCGATCCAGTCGATGGGGCTGCGCGACGTGGCCCCGTTCGAGGCCGATGACAAGGTGCTGGCGATGCCGCGCATGGACGGGCCGCTGGTCAACCGCCCGACGTTCGATTTCGTCGACGAGGTCTCGCGAGACTCGCCGGCCCCGGGAGGCGGTTCGGTCGCCGCTCTGGCCGGCGCCATCGGCGGCGCCCTTGCCACCATGGTGGCCAACCTGAGCGCCGGCAAGGGCGAGTTCGATGACCGCTATGACGAGCTGTGCTCGATCGCCGAGCGCGGCCAGACCGTCAAGGACGCGCTGCTGCGTGGCGTCGACGCCGATACCAGCGCCTTCGACAAAGTACTCGACGCCATGCGCATGCCGCGCGACACGGAAGCCCAACAGGCCGAGCGTGCCGTGGCGATGTTAGAGGGTTACAAGACCGCCACCCGCGTACCGCTGGCAACCGTGCAGCAGTGTCGCGATGCGCTTCGCCTGTGCCGCGACATGGCCGCGATGGCCGATCCGGAGATGATCAGCGACGCCGGCACCGGTGCCCTGATGGCCCAGGCTGGCGCGCAGGCTGCTGCCTACAACGTGCGCATCAACCTGCGGCACATCGACGATGCCGACTTTGGCGCCGAGATGCGGGGCGAGATCGAGAGCGCGCTCGGCGAGTGCGCCACGCTGGCGGCCGAGGTAAGCGCCGAAGTCGAGCGCGTCCTGGCGCAGGAATGAGCATCTAGCTGGCCCACGATCGCCGACTCGAGAGCGCCATCGGCGCCCGCGCCGAGTCGAGGTTTCCCGCTTAGCGCGCCAGCGCCAACGAGTGGTCGCCGGCGCCAGGCACCCTGGTCATCGCCGCCCCCGAGCACAGTCGCCAAGCACAAAAACAAACCGCCCGGCGACTGCCCGGACGGGATGTTTACAGCGACAATCAGAAGATTGTACGACAAATCGATATCAAAAGTCAAGTCACTTCTAGGTAGTGTCCTAATTTGAATTAGGACACTACCCGCTCTTTGGCCGCGAGTACGTCTCGGATCTCGCTTGCTCGCACCGCACCAGCGTATCGCTTTGCACTGGAATCGCACGTGAAACGAAATGAGATTGACCCTTAGCACCCCGGCCCCGTCGATACCGCTTTGCGGGGGATACTCGCGCCGCAGGCGTGGCCAGATGGACTTTTATCGCTTTATCAGACGTTGCAAGTGTTGTAAAGTCTTGACAATGCCAACTGGGGGAGGTGTGTCATGGCTCGATTCGGCGATTTCTTTGCTGAACTCAGGCGTAGACAAGCCGGGAAGAGTCTTAGGCAGTTCTGCCTCCATCACGACTTCGATCCCGGCAACATCAGCAAGATCGAGCGCGGCCGACTGTCGCCGCCTCGCTCACCGGAAAAGCTCGCGACCTACGCCTGACCTGCCCCAAGTGTTTGGGCCACTTCGTAACTCATAGAATCGGTACTGGCAAGAGATTGTTGGAGCTGGCGAAGCGGAGCGTAGCCGGCTGCAACAACGTCGCTTCGGGTGCAGGCGGTCGATAGCCCAACGAGCTATGGGGCCGCACCTGGTTGTACTGGCGGCGCCAGCGGTGCACCAAGCACTGCGCCTCCTTGAGCGTGTAGAAGATCTCGCCGTTCAGCAGCTCGTCTCGGAGCTTGCCGTTGAAGCTCTCCACATAGCCGTTTTCCCATGGCGATCCGGGCTCAATGAACAGCGTCTTCACACCGATTCGCTCGAGCCATTCACGCACTGCCCGAGAAGTGAACTCCGGTCCGTTGTCGGAGCGGATGTGATCGGCAACACCCCGGTTCACGAACAGCTCAGCGAGTCGCTCCAGCACGTTCTCGGAGTTGAGCCTGCGTGCTACATCGATTGCCAAGCACTCTCTCGTGTACTCATCCACGATCGTCAGTAGACGAAACGCTCGCCCGTCGTGAGTTCGTTCGTGCACGAAGTCATAGGCCCAGACGTGATCTTTCCTCTCCGGCCGCAGCCGCACGCACGATCCATCATTGCGCCACCAGCGTCCGCGCTTGGGCTGCTTTTTCGGTACCTTCAGCCCCTCACGACGCCATAACCGTTCGACCCTCTTGTGATTCACTCGCCACCCCTCACGTACCAACAGCGCCGTGATCCGCCGGTACCCATAGCGCCCGTACTGCGTCGCCAGCTGGGTCATCCGCTCCACCAGTGCCTTCTCCTCCTGCGGCACCTTGGGCCGATACTGCTGCGTCGAGCGCACCTGGCCCAGTACTCTGCAGGCTCGCCTCTCGGACACACCCAACGACTGCTGTGCGTGGTGCACTGCCCGGCTCCGTCGTGCCGGGCTCAGAAGTTTCCCGACGAAACCTCTTTGAGGATGGCGTTGTCGAGCATCGTCTCCGCCAGCAACTTCTTGAGCCGGCCGTTTTCCCGCTCCAGCTCCTTGAGTCGCCGTGCCTGATCCACCCTCAGTCCACCGTACTCCTTGCGCCACCGGTAATACGTGTTCTCGCTGATTCCCAGCTTGCGGCATGCCTCCGGTGTCTTGGCCCCTTTCGCTAGCTCGATCTCTGCCTCCCTGAGCTTGGCGATGATCTGCTCTACAGTGTACCGCTTCCGCGCCCATTCTTCCCCCTTCCCGAGCCATCCTGAGAGCCTCAAATCCTAACTCTCAGACTGGCCCGATTATTGGGGGGCAGGTCAATCGGCAGACTTGCAATAGATACAAAGTTATATTGGGATCTCCTGCATGGCCAGAGGCAAGAAGTTACCTTCATCTCCGATACTCCGAGCACTGCGGCGTGCGTGCGTGGACGAGAATCGCGCCGTTCGCTTCTTCGAGAAGCACCGCTGGGGTGCCGATCCGGGCTGCCCGCGTTGCGGTAGCACCGCCGTATACAAGATGAAAGACAGAGACGGTAGACGGAACAAGGACTACCGCTGGCGCTGCCGCGACTGCAAGCGGATGTACACGGTCAGGACGGGTACGGTCTTCGAGGAAACCCGTCTGCCGTTGCGGCACTGGGCCTTCGCCTTCTGGAAGGCATGTGCCTCCAAGAAAGGCGTCAGCGCCCTACAGATCAACCGCGAGTGCGAGATCAGCTACAAGTCTGCCTTGTTCTTGATGAGTTATTTGCAAATGTTGTGGATCGGTGGATTTGTTCAGGCGGCGTCTTCGCTAGCGATCAGGTGAACTCCATCGACGAATGTGGCGCCCTCGAGTACGAGGGCAGTGAGGTGAGGAGCGTTGATGCGGCGCCATCGTTGCTGTGCCATCTCCAGGAGCTTGAATGCCATCGTCAGCGCCTTGGTGCGTGAGCCGGCGCCCTTGGTGACGCGTTGTCTCAGGCGTACGGTGGCGAACGCCGACTCGATCGGGTTGGCCGTGCGCAGATGAACCCAGTGGTCGGCGGGGAAGTCGTAGAACGTCAGCAGCTTGTCGGAGTCGCGTTGCAACGACGCCACGGCCTTGGAGTACTTGGCGCCGTAGTCGGCTGCGAACCGCGCCATGCCCTCCTGAGCATCCTCGCGCGTTGGCGCACCGATGATCTCGTGCAGCGCGCGCTTGGCTTTGGCCTGCAGCCGCCTCGGTAGCTTGTCGAGCACGTTGCCAAGCCGATGCACCCAGCATCGTTGCTCTCGAGTCTGGGGCCATACATCCCGCACCGCCGCCCAGAACCCCAGCGCCCCATCACCCACTGCCACGAGCGGCGCCCGCATGCCTCGACGCTTCAGCTCCCGGAGCACGAACGCCCAGCTCTCGGTGCTCTCTCGATACCCGTCCTCGACCGCGATGAGCTCCTTGGTTCCGTCCGGCAAAACGCCCAGGATCACCAGCGTGCACAGCCGATCATCCTCGAGTCGAATGTTGAAGTGCACACCGTCCGCCCACACGTATACGTACTGCTTGGTGGACAGATCCAGCTTCCGGAATGCCTCGTACTCCGTGCTCCAGGCGTTCGTCAGCCGGCAGATCGCCGATGCCGACAGCCCGCTGGCTTCCTGTCCCAGTAAGATCGGCAGCGCCTCCTTGAAGTCGCCCGTCGACAGGCCCCGCAGGTACAGCACCGGCAGCACCTCCGCCACCTTCGGCGAGCGCCGCATGTAGGGCGGCAGGATCCGACTGCTGAACCGCTGCCTCAGTCCCTGCTCGTCGAGCCGCTTGTCGTTGACCCGTGGCGCGGCTACTTGCACCGTCCCGCACCCCAACGTGATCTTGCGTGCGCGAGCCCGACCGTTGCGTACCACTTGCCGACGGCCGGCTTCATCCAGTTGCCCGGCGTGGCTCTGGATATACTCCTGAACCTCCCACTCCAGTGCTGTTGCCAGCATCTGCAGCGCGCCCTGCCGGGCGAGCTCATCGACGTCCAGTGTCAGCTGTCCTTCCTCCGCGTCCGATCCACCGATAATCTTGAGCACGAGTGGCGTCTCCTTCCCGGCCTCCACAGCCGGCTGCTGGTTGTTGATGATCCCAGCGAAGGTTACGCCGCCTTTCTTTTTCCTCCCATCCACAACTTCCGGTTATATCTCGTTCTTGATGCACCGCATCCGCTATGCGATGGCCTATGGCTACATGCTGCCGCCAGCTCGCAAGCTGTCGGGCACGGTCGAGGTCGACGAAACCTACGTCGGCGGAAAGCCCCGCTACCCTGGTCAGGGCAAGCGTGGCCGGGGTACCAACAAGACGCCCGTGCTGGGCATTGTCGAGCGCGGCGTCTTGACATCCTGTTCTCTATATGAGAACGTAGGCTTGTGCACATCGAATGGACGACCAAGGCAGTAAAAGACATGCGGCGCCTCGCCGCTCCAAATCGCACACGCATTCTCGCCAAGATCGAACAATATGCTACAGACTCGACATCGCTGGCCAACAACGTGGCCCAGTTGACCGGCAGTACGTATCGGCGATTACGAGTAGGCGACTATCGGGTCTTGTTCAGGGTTGAACACGACGCAACTTTGGTCGTCTTGAGAGTTCGACACCGGAGTAAAGCCTATGACTGAATCCGAAACGATTACTCTAAACCGAGCGCAGTACGATGCCCTTGTTGCCAGCAAGGAAGAACTTGAGGATCGGTTAGCCGCACTCGAGGCAGATGATGGGAGCCGTATCCCGCACGAGGTGGCACTTGCCATTATGGAGGGTGAACGCCCAATCGTTGCATTCCGCGCCCACTACGGCATCACAGTGCGCGACCTCACCGCCAAGACGGGCATCGCTACAGGATATCTGTCTGAGATCGAACGTGGGCTCAAGCCCGGCTCTACAGCCGCGCTGTCCCGCATTGCTAGAGCGCTAGGGACAACGATCGATACTCTAGTGGTGTTGGGGTAAATCACACGCCTCCCTACCAGGTAACCGCGATCCCGACGGCGACACCCGGCTCCCATCCACGCCCAGGGCTCCGCACGGCACCGATGAGCACGGCGGGCCAAGCGATCCGCAGGCGCCGCCCTTCGAGGCTCTTTCGCCGCGCCTCCGCCAGGTCGAGCCGCGCTTGCGTTGTCTCGTATAGCTGGCGAGTGGTGCCCAGCTGTTCCCCCAGGTTCACGATCAGCCGGTCGCGCGTCTCGACGCTCTGCTGCAGCACCTTCACCCGCAGCTCGAACCCACGCACGACGCCGCGGTGCTGTACCTGCAGCTCCTCCAGGGGCACCTCGACCTCGGGAGCGGCCTCCAAGATCTCGTCGCGTAGCTGCGCCTCGCGCTGTGCCGCCAGCTGGAGAGTGCGGCCAAGGGCCTGCTCCGCCTCGACCGCCTCTGCATCGCGCTCGGCGAGTCGGAGACCCAGCTGGCCGAGCGCTCGTTCTGTAGCGGAGAGGTCGGCTTCATAGGCGGCGATCTCGGCCGCGTGGGTCGCCTGCATCGCCTCGTACTCGGCCAGCGACTCGCGGCGCTGCTGCTCCATCAGGCCCGAGGCCAGCCCCAGCAGCCCCTCCGGTGACAGCAGCGAGGGTGCGAAGTGCCACCATCCGGCGCCGAAGCCCGCAAGGGTGGCCAGCGCGATGAGCGGTACAGCGGTGCGGAGTCTCATACACCTCTCAGACGACACCAATTGCAACACTGGGAACAACATCGAGAAAGAGAACCGCCGAGCGGGCACTGGGGGTAAGCCTTTGTGCCAAGAATGCAAGGGCCTCAGCTAACTATATTTCGGAACGTTAGCTCCCAATATGGCCCTGTTGGTTCACCGTCGAGGATCAGGTAGATACGACGCAGGAGTTATTTGCAAATGTTGTGGATCGGTGGATTTGTTCAGGCGGCGTCTTCGCTAGCGATCAGGTGAACTCCATCGACGAATGTGGCGCCCTCGAGTACGAGGGCAGTGAGGTGAGGAGCGTTGATGCGGCGCCATCGTTGCTGTGCCATCTCCAGGAGCTTGAATGCCATCGTCAGCGCCTTGGTGCGTGAGCCGGCGCCCTTGGTGACGCGTTGTCTCAGGCGTACGGTGGCGAACGCCGACTCGATCGGGTTGGCCGTGCGCAGATGAACCCAGTGGTCGGCGGGGAAGTCGTAGAACGTCAGCAGCTTGTCGGAGTCGCGTTGCAACGACGCCACGGCCTTGGAGTACTTGGCGCCGTAGTCGGCTGCGAACCGCGCCATGCCCTCCTGAGCATCCTCGCGCGTTGGCGCACCGATGATCTCGTGCAGCGCGCGCTTGGCTTTGGCCTGCAGCCGCCTCGGTAGCTTGTCGAGCACGTTGCCAAGCCGATGCACCCAGCATCGTTGCTCTCGAGTCTGGGGCCATACATCCCGCACCGCCGCCCAGAACCCCAGCGCCCCATCACCCACTGCCACGAGCGGCGCCCGCATGCCTCGACGCTTCAGCTCCCGGAGCACGAACGCCCAGCTCTCGGTGCTCTCTCGATACCCGTCCTCGACCGCGATGAGCTCCTTGGTTCCGTCCGGCAAAACGCCCAGGATCACCAGCGTGCACAGCCGATCATCCTCGAGTCGAATGTTGAAGTGCACACCGTCCGCCCACACGTATACGTACTGCTTGGTGGACAGATCCAGCTTCCGGAATGCCTCGTACTCCGTGCTCCAGGCGTTCGTCAGCCGGCAGATCGCCGATGCCGACAGCCCGCTGGCTTCCTGTCCCAGTAAGATCGGCAGCGCCTCCTTGAAGTCGCCCGTCGACAGGCCCCGCAGGTACAGCACCGGCAGCACCTCCGCCACCTTCGGCGAGCGCCGCATGTAGGGCGGCAGTGACCTGACCCCGCGGTTAGTACCATGTCTTATCTCAGTAACTCGGTGCTGACAAGAGGTTGTTGAGGCCGGCGAAGCGGAGCGCAGCCGGCTTCAACAACGTCGCTTCGGGTGCGGGCGGCCGATAGCTCAGCGAGCTGTGCGGTCGCATGCGGTTGTAGTGCTGACGCCATCTCTCGATCAGAACCTTTGCCTCCTTGAGCGTGTAGAAGATCTCTCCATCCAGCAGCTCGTCGCGTAGCTTGCCGTTGAAGCTCTCCACGTAACCGTTCTCCCACGGCGAGCCCGGCTCGATGAACAGCGTCCCCACGCCCAACCGGCCCAGCCAGTCGCGAACCGCCTCGGCGGTGAACTCTGGTCCGTTATCCGACCGGATGTGCTCAGGTATGCCCCGGTGTACGAACAACCTCCCGAGCTGCTCCAGCACGTCCTCAGAGTTGAGCTTCCGTGCTACATGGATCGCCAGGCTTTCTCGTGTGTACTCATCGACGATCGTCAGCAGCCTCATAGCCCGACCGTCGTGCGTCCGGTGGTGCAGGAAGTCATACGCCCAGACATGATCCCGGTGCTGTGGGCGCAGCCGGATGCAGGAGCCATCGCTCAGCCACAGCCGTGCTCGTTTGGGCTGTTTTCTCGGTACTTTCAGCCCTTCGCGCCGCCAGATACGCTGCACTCGTTTGTGGTTCACGGACCAGCCCTCCATGCGCAGCAACGCTGTCACCCTCCGATATCCGTAGCGCCCGTACTGTCGGGCTAAATCCACGATCCGCTCCGTCAAAATCTGCTCCTGTTGCGGCTCTCTTGGCACGTACCGGTGTGTCGTGCGTGGTTGTTTCAGTACCCGACACGCCCGCCTCTCCGAGACGCCCAGCCGCCCCCGTACATGTGCCACCGCCTCTCGCCGCCGAGCTGGGCTCAGAAGTTTCCCTCCGCCACTTCCTTCAGGATCGACAGGTCGAGTTCCTTTTCCGCCACCAGCCTCTTGAGCCGGGCATTCTCCTTCTCCAGTTGCTTGAGCTTTCTGGCCTGGTTGAGCTTCAGTCCGCCGTACTCTCGCCGCCACCGGTAGTAGGTGTGCTCGGTGATTGCTAGCTTGCGGCAGGCATCCTTGACCGTCGCCCCTCGAGCCAGCTCCACCTCAGCCTCCCGGAGCTTGCGTACGATCTGCTCGGCGCTGTGCCTCTTACTCGGCATTCTGACCTCCCGTTCTTGACCCAGATCGTGAGATTACATCCGGATCCGTTTTCGGGGGTCAGGTCACTGCTTCTTCTGAACGTAGGTCCAGATTTCGTCGACCTGGAGATCGTCAAGGCGCAGGCCGTTGAACCGCTCGCGCATCATGGCCTCGCAGCCCTCGCCTACCCGCACGAGCAGACGGCAGATCGTGTCTCGGTGACAGCCGGTTATGCGCTCGACGCTGCGGACGCTGGCACCTTCCACCAACGCGGAAATGATCATGCGTTTCTTGTCGCGAGAGAGCTTGTTCGCCATCGGTCTTGCCTCGGATGGCGGGCAGGACCACAATGGCTATGAGGGTCCGATGCGGTCTATGCCCGCGTCTTGGATCTAGCCCGGTTCGCTGTTAGCGCAGCGTGCCGGGCGCTTTTTAGGGTCGTTCAAGTAGCCCTTATCAGGGCAATGGAGTGTGGCGGCCCCCGTGGTACGATAGGCCAATAGCCGATGTAGAAATGCATCGTTTCTCCTGTTTAGCGACGGTGAGAACAAGGCTTGGGGCCGGAAGTGGTGACAGCCACTTCCGGCCCGTTTTCTTTGTTAGCTTCCGGGCACGAAATACTCGCCGGCGGGGTTCTTGCTCATCGTGCCCGTCTTGCACATTTTCCAAAGTTCGTTTCCGACGCGCACGCCTAGATCGGTCTTACCTTCCAGCTGGTAGCCACGAGCACGCATAATTCGCGTGACCTTCGCGGGCTTCAGCGCGCCAGCCTCTGTCAGCACCGCTCGGAGGGCATCGCGAAACCCGAGTTGGCGAAACCCGTTCATACCAGCAACATCGGGAGCGGATTCTTCTCCTAGAATCGAGCTGAGAGCGTCGTGTCGCTTCTGGAGGTGCTGCAATGCAGCGGCCATCTGAGACATGTTCTCCGCGACGCTTGCTTGTTCCGCTTCGAGTGCGTCCCGCACGGCCTTGCTGAGAGCCATCACTTCATCTCCATCGATTAAACCACTTTCAACTTCGTTTGAGCTTATCCTCATTTCCATCACCTCGCAAGCTGATTGTCATCGAAATACCACCCCTGTGATGGGGTGTCCCGTGGGCACCTTGTGGTAGACTTGGCCATGCCCCCGTAGCTCAGTCTGGATAGAGCGCACCCGTCGAACGGTAGAGGTCGTGGGTTCAAGTCCCACCGGGGGCCTTTTAGGCTGTGTTGAAGCGTGTAGCTGTCTGCTACACTGGGCCCTGTTCGACGGGTGCTCCTTCTAGACGAAGCGAGGACCTCGGAGATAGGGACGGAGAAGGCAGCCCCTTGGGGAGAAACGCTTTCCGCCGTCCCTTTTCTCTGCCCGGAGGCCGGGGAGGCGCAGTGTCGACAGGACTATCTCAAACTAGGACACCACCGACTTCTAGACAGAATCGCGCTATGGAAGTCATTGACAGTCAAGTCAGTAAAGATTTCTTGCTCGCCTACCGTGGCTCCCGGCGTTCCACCGTCCGCTAGCTCGCCGGAGCACCTGCACCGACTATCGAACTCGCATGGCCTGCCTGATCAGATCCCCGAGCTCAAACTCCGCCGGATCTAGCCTGCCACGGCGTACGTTGGTGAGGTTCGTCTCGCTGAGGACAGCTCCGTCGTCTCCAATGTCTTGAATTCTCGCCGCAAAGCCGCGATTGGGCATCGGCTCGACTGGATTCGTCACCCCAGGCATGACCCTCTCGAAGAACTCTCCGAGCTTGTAGATGGCGGTGTTGGCTTCATTGGCGACTCCAACCTCAAAACTGTCCCAGTCGGCAATCCACACTTTCCGCAGAATCTTTCCACCCCGTAGCAGGTCGTACTCCTCGACGGGGTAACCATTCATGTTGGTCGGGTTGCCGACTTTCTTGTAGAGCCAATCACCCGGAAGAGGGGGTTCGACGCCCGAACGCGACATGCTCGCGAAGAACTCAGAAGGGGTTAGCGGGTCGGTCTCATTAGGGAGGAGCTCTTTGCCGACATCGTCGCCGACGGTCGCCGTAACATCCTCGGTCACTGTTACCGGGGGCTGACCGGCCGTGGGGTTTTCACCGGGTGCGGTTTTCTCGTTGTCTGGCGTCGGCCCGTCCTGGCCATCCACTACGCCCTGGCCATCCACTTCGACATACACGCCGTTCGTGCGATCGACGAAGAAGAGCCTGCCGCCCTCGTCCCGTCCCCCGTCGCCGAAGTAGATCAGCTCGTCAACCCAGTCCCACTCAGGCCCAGGCGGCAGAAACTGGCGCACGAAGCTGACTTTTGAACCCTCGAC
The DNA here is from genome assembly GCA_965248695.1 of Acidobacteriota bacterium. GTDB lineage: Bacteria > Acidobacteriota > UBA890 > UBA890 > WLXD01 > DASCOT01. The sequence goes on from CBDFKD010000002.1 coordinate 1,402,983, forward strand.
CATCATCTTGCCTGTTTCACCAAGAGGGCGGCCCGTGCCGCTGTGGTCGGTCGTCTCGACTTCGAAGACCACCCCCGGGTTGAGGATCGCGAACGGCGCCTCGGGAACAAGCAGGGCCAGGACCAGAAACAGTAGGACCCTTTTCAACTCGCACCTCCCTTGCTGGCGAAAACAAATCCGGAATCCGGCGGATCGACATAGAAGCTACACGAGCCTGTGGTCGTAGAAAAAGTAGACGCCAGGCGATTGCGAATCGTGAACATGACCCCCCTGGCGCCGCATGCTGCTTGTGTGGGGTTCCTTGCGCCGCGGGCGAGACTCTCGCCTGCCGGCGCACGATCCCCTATCCTCGACGGCGTCTACAGGGACGTTGCAATTTCATCATGGGCGCGGAGGATCACACATGCGGCTGCTACTCACCGGCGCCATGGCGCTCCTGCTCGCATCACCGGCGAACGCCCAGCTGGCACCGCCAAATGTAGCGGGGGTGAGCTTCGGGCACGTGCACCTGAACGTCGCCGACATGGAATTCCACCAGCGGCTATGGGTCGAGCACTTCGACGGTGAGGTGGTTCAGAAGGGGCCCCTCACGACGGTCAAGGTCCCCGGCATGCTCATCGTGCTTACCGATCGCGCTCCGACCGGTGACTCGGAGGGCAGCGTGATGGACCACTTCGGATTCAAGGTGCGCAATATCGCCGAAGTGCTGGCCGCGTGGCGCGCCGCCGGCTTGGAGGTCGAATCGGAGTTCAAAGGGGCGGAGGGATTCGACAACGCGTACCTGATCGCGCCGGACGGGATCAGGGTCGAGGTGCAGGAGGACACCACGCTGCCCGTGAAGGCGACCGCGTACCACGTCCACTTCTTCACCGACGCGCACATCGAGCTGATGGACTGGTATATCGACATGTTCTCGGCGGCTCAGCGAGCGCGCGGTACCCACCCGACTACCGCGGACGTTCCCGGGATCAACCTCAGCTTTGCCGAGTCCCGGTCCGATCGGGTACCGAGTCAGGGGCGTGCGATCGATCACATCGGCTTCGAGGTAGTGAACCTCGAAGCCTTCTGCAATGTGCTCGCGGAGCGTGGTGTCGAGTTCCAGGTACCGTACCGGTACATCGACAGCATCGAGCTCGCGATCGCTTTCTTCGTCGATCCGTCGGGCGTGCGCGTCGAGCTCACCGAAGGCCTGAGCAACTACTAGTGGCTTGTAGCAGCTGATCGTTGCCTATCGCAGGTGGGAATACAGGCCACTAGGCCAAGGAGGATCGGATGGTGAATGCCACCAGCCTCATGCTGGCGACGGTCCTGACGCTGGCCGGGTGCGCGCCGCCCGCTACGGAGCAGCCATCAGCGGCCGGACCGGTTCGGTTCCAGGCGCACGACATCGGCGACATCCGTAACGGATACGCCGTCGACATTGCCGACTTCAACAACGACGGCCGGCTCGACGTCATGGCCAACTCCACGAGCGAGCCGGAGCTCGCCTGGCACGAGAACCCGGGCTGGGAGCGCCATGTGATCGTCGCCGACATGCCGGCGATCGTGAACAAAGCAATCGCCGACCTCGACGGCGACGGCATCCCCGAGGTGGCGTTCCAGAGCGCCTTCGCGATGCAGGCCGCCAACAGCGAGGGCATCAACTGGATCGCACGGTCGCAGGGGGATGGGAGCGGCGAATGGAGCGCCGAGCCAATCGACCGCTTCGCGACATCGCACCACGTTACCTGGGCCGATCTCGACGGCGACGGCGTATTGGAGCTCGTGAACGCGCCGCTCATCGGCCCGGGAAGCCTGGCGCCGACCTACGATCAGGATAGCGCCTCGATCTTCTGGTACGGCCAGAACAGCTGGGCGCGCGGCACCATCGCCGACGCAGACGTTCCAGGCGTCATCCACCGCGTACGCACGGTCCGCTGGGATATCGGCAACCGCGACCAGATCCTCGTCGCGAGCTTCGGAGGGGTCTGGCTGTACCGTGCGGCCAGCACTGGCGAAGCGATGACTTTCGAGCGCGAGATCATCTCGAACGGGCATGTCGAGGCCGCCCCCAGGCTCGGCGCCAGCGACGTCGGCACGGGAATGAGCAACGGCCGGCGGGTGGTGGCATCGGTCGAGCCCTGGCATGGAAACGAGGTCGTCGTCTACACCGAGTCCGACGGCGAATGGCAGCGACGCGTGATCTTCGAGGCGATCTCGAGAGGACACGAGATCGCCGTTCTCGACCTCAACGGTGACGGCCGGGTCGACATCGTCGCCAACGACGACCCGCGAGATACCGCGGACAACCCGAGCGCCACGCCCGGGGTGCACGTGTTCTTCTCGCCCGACGATCCGGCGACGGGCGAGTGGGCATACTCGAGAATCGAGCGCGAGGCGGGGATGAACGGTTGCGTCGGCGGCGACATCAACGCGGATGGCCGCCCCGACCTCGTCTGCACCGGCAGCGGCGGCAAGATCCGTTGGTACGAGAACCTGGGGAGCTGAAGGAGGGATCCTGACACGGCCGGCGAGCGCCCGGCCGCGACGCGACCGCGTTCCCGGCAACCCTGGAAACGACCCTTACCTTTGCACCGGCTCGTTGACGCCGAAAACGCCCCTGTCGAGGAGACCCGTGGCTGGATCAAGGCCCGACGCGGCGTTTGCCTCCTCGACCTCTTCCTCATCTTCGGTCGCCTCGGGGACCATCGGCACGCCGCCATCGCACTCCTCCGTTGCGGCGGCCATTCCAACGGCATCAGTAAAGGCGCATACGTAACGCCGCAGCCGGTCCAACTGCAGACGCGGCTCGCCGATGCCGTGACCCTGGCGCGGATACGACACGTAGGTGACGTCCTTACCGAGATCGCGAAGCGCCTGGTAGAACTCCACCGCCTGCTCCGGAGGAACGCGCGCGTCGTTGGCACCGTGCATGATCAGGATCTTGGCAGTGACGTTCTTCACGTGGCGAATGGGCGAGTGACGGCGGTAGGCGTCCTCGTCGTCCCACGGCGTGCCGAAGAACCATCCCATGTACCCCGGGATGTCGGTGGTGCTGTACATCGAGTACAGGTTGGTCAGGCCGGCGCCCGGTGAGATGAGCTTGAAGCGATCGGTCTGGGTCGACATCCAGAAGGTCATGTAGCCGCCGTAGCTCCACCCGTAGGCGACCATGCGGTCGGGGTCGGCCCAGCCGCGCGCGATGAGGTCATCGACCCCGGTCATGATGTCGTCGTAGTCGCGGATACCCCAGTTGTCGCGGTTGGCGTTGAGGAACTCCTGGCCGTAGTTGGAGCTGCCACGGAAGTTGGGCTGAAATACCAGAAAGCCGTTGGCGGCGAGCATCTGGTTGGTGGAGTTGAACGACGTCGTCACGGCGCCGCTGGGGCCCCCGTGCGGATGCGCGATCAGCGGGTACTTCGTACCCTCCTGGAACCCTACCGGGAGGTGCACGACGCCTTCGATCTCTTGGCCGTCCGAGTTCGACCAGGTGATCGGCCGAACCTCTGAGAGGGCGAACGAGTCGGCAAGCCAGGCATTGTGCGTCGTCAACCGGGTCGCCTGCGACAGGTCGCTTGCGGGCGCTGTGTAGAGCTCCGATGGATGCATCGGATTGGCGTGTACCCACACCCAGCGACCGCCATCGGGCGACAGCTGGAACTGGAAGTTTGCCCCCGGCGGGGAAGCGTGCCGCAGAACCTCGTCTGTGGCCACCTGAACCGAGTACAGGCCCACGTTCGTACGGTCACCCGTGGCCCAGTAGATGTCGGCACCATTGGGCGCCCAGATCGGCGCCCCGGCGTTGAGGTCGAAGTCCTCGAGCAGGATCTCGGGCTCGCCGCTGCCGTCGGCCGGCAGCAGATACAACTTGCTGTACCAGACCGTCGTGCCCGTATGCGTGTTGGCCGTGAACGCGATCGTAGTGCCGTCGGGCGACCAGCGTGGCGAGCTGTCAGGACCCGGATTCTCGAACAACACCCTGGACTCGCCGGCGGCCACGTCGACGACGCGGATGTCGCTGTTCCAGCTGTCGTTCACCTTGGTGGTAGGCCGCGTGACGAATGCGATACGGCTCGAGTCCGGTGACCAGCGCGGGTCGGAGACGGTGAGATCGCCTTCACTCAGGCGAGTCGACTCGCCTGTTTCCAAGTCGTGCACCCAGAGATGGCTGAAGCGGAAGTCCGCATCCACGACGATGGCGTCATCGTGCTGCTTGGCGCGCCGCTTCTGCTCGGCGGTCTCCGGGTCGCGGGCCACGAACCAGAGCTTGGTGCCGTCCGGTGATAGCCCGTAACTGCTGACTCCCTCCTCGGACTCGGTGACCTGCCACGCCTCACCGCCGTCGGTGAACATCGCCCATACCTGGTTGCTGTCGTCGGCGTCACGCCGGAAGGCGAACTTGTCGCCCGACGGGAACCACTGTGGCGAGCTGGCCGAGCTTTCGCCGCGGGTGAGCTGCCGCACTGCGCTGCCATCGAGCCGTACGCGGTACAGATGCGTGCTACGGGTGAGATCCTCGTCGTCCATGTCGCGGGCGGCAACCGTGTAGAGCACCCACTCGCCGTCCGGTGAGATGCGCGGGCTGCCGACGTTGTGGAGCCTCAAGGTATCTTCAGCAGCCAATCGGTCGGCCTCGCCGTCCTGCGCGGCGCCCGGTGCAGGGCTGACGATCAGGCCAAGGACGAGGCCAAGGGCAAGCAGCGTGAGTGGGCGGCGGAACATGGGACCCTCCGGGCACGATCGATTGGACTCGAGGACGGACTGGCTCGAACCTTATCCGAGCCGTTGGGCCGGTTGTAGGGCGGCGGACGTATGGCTAGGAACCGTCTTGCTGGTCGGAGAGTCGACCACGAGCCGCAGTGCCCGGACGCGTGCTAGAGGTCGTAGAGGCCGCCGAACTTGCCACGTACGTACGCCAGCCAGGCACCGGCGTGCAGGTCCGAGCCGGCAACGCGCCACAGCAGCTCGCTGGCGGTGAACTTCCGGCCCGGCCGATGGATGCGCTCACGTAGCCAGCCCAGTAGCTCGCTGAACCTGCCGGCGCCGATCTGATCATCGAGGTCGGTGATCTCGAGGCTGGCGCGCTCGTAGAGTTGAGCGGAGATCAGGTTGCCGATGGCGTACGTCGGAAAGTAGCCGATAAGCCCGGCCGACCAGTGGATGTCCTGTAGCACTCCGCTGGCGTCGTCAGGTGGGGTCAGCCCGAGATACTCGCGGCATTTCTCGTTCCAGGCTTCCGGCAGATCAGATACCGCCAGGTCGCCGCTCATCAAGGCCGTCTCGAGGTCGAAGCGCAGCATGACGTGGAGGCTGTAGGTCACCTCGTCGGCTTCCACCCGGATGAGCGACGGTTCCACCTTGTTGATGGCTCGATAGAACGGGTCCAGCGGGATGACGCCGAGCTGGGCCGGGAACGCGCTCTGAAGCCGTCGATAGTAGTGCGACCAGAACGGTCGCGACCGGCCGACCAGGTTCTCCCACAGACGCGACTGCGACTCATGCACCCCGAGCGACGTGCCACTGGCCAGCAGCGTGCGCTCCAGCGACGCGTCGACGCCCTGCTCGTACATGGCGTGGCCGGCCTCGTGCAGGGTTCCGAACAGGCACGGCGACAGGAAGTCTGATTGCACCCGCGTCGTGATGCGCACGTCGTTGATCGAGAAGCTGGTGGAGAACGGGTGCGCCGACCGGTCTTGCCGCCCGCGCTCGAGGTCGAAGCCGAAATCACGCGCCACGCCCAGACCGAAGTCCCACTGCAACTGCTCGTCAAAGTGCTGGTGTAGACAGCTATCGTCCGGAACGGGATTCTCGGCGATGGCCTGAACGATCGGCACGAGCTCTTCGCGGAGCTCCGAGAAGACCGCCCTTACCTGCGACGTGCGCATCTCGGGCTCGTACTCGTCGAGCAGCGCATCGTAGGGCGTCTCTTCATAGCCCAGCGCCTCGGCCTTGCGTCGTAGCAAATCAACGAGGCGTTCCAGGTGCGGCCGGAAACGGGCAAAATCCGATTCTTCCCGCGCCCCTTTCCACGCCTGCTGGGACACCGCCGTGCTCCGCGCCAGCTCCGCCACCAGCGACGCCGGCAGCCGCGTGGCCTTGTCGTAGTCGCGCCGTACGACACGGATCATCCGAGCCTGATCGGAGTCAGGCTCGAGCGCGCCGGCAGTCTGTTCGAGCTCTTGAAGCAGCTGGCCGACCTCGTCGGACGTGAAGCGCTCATGCGCCAGCTGCCCGAGCGTCGCCAGCTGCTGCGCCCGCGCGTTGACGCCGCCGTTCGGCATGTACGTCTCCTGGTCCCAGGAGAGCACCGCCTGCGCGGCGTTGAGGTCGACGACTTGGCCGAGTAGATCGCGCAGCCGGTCGATCGCCGTCATCAGGAGCCGAAGATCGGCCGTCCAATCGCCATGATGCCCAGAACGATCAGGCCGGCGGATACGACAACACCCAGCAACGGGCCGACATTGCTCTGCTCGGCTTCCGGCTTGCGCTTGTTGGTCATCACGAAGCCGTGCGCCGCGAACACCGCCGCAAACATCACGAAGATGTGGCCCAGCAGCTGCGGATAGAAGGGCACCAGCATCATGTTGATCAGCCCTAGCAGAGTCTGGAGGTCCAAGAAGCCGGTGTACATCGCGCTGAGCATGCGTGACATCTTGCCGAACGGCCGACGCTGCATCACGGCTACCAGCAGATAGGCAACGGCGATGATCGCCGCCAGCAGCACCAAGTAACGAAGGCCAGAGTGAGCCATGAAGATAAAGCCACGCATGTCTTGTCCTCGATTAGCGGAGACGCGGGGCCGCTAGGCTACCTGCGACTCGATCTGTTCCGGAAGGTGCAGCCGCCACCACTCGACGGCGTGACGCTGAGTCCATCGCGCCCCAGTGTCCGCTTCGGCCAGCAACTGCGCAAACTCCGCCATGCTCTGTGGGCGATCCTCGGGTGCTTTGTGGAGGCCGGCGAGGATCGCCTGATCGAGTGATGGCGAGATCTCCACCTCGCTCCGCTTCGACGGCGGTACCGGCTCTTCCTGGACGTGCTTAAGCACCATTTCCATCGCCGTCACACCCTCGAAGACCAGCGCGCCTGTGAGCAGCCAGTAGCCCACGGCCGCCAGTGCGTAGACGTCGGTGCGCTCATCCGCAGCGCTGGCCCCGCGAGCCATTTCCGGCGGAAAGTACGCTGGGGTACCGGTAGCCACACCCTCCACCGTGAGGCTCGTGGCGGCGCCTTCCGAGTTGTCGAACGACTTCACCAGACCGAAGTCGAGCACTTTCAGCCAGTCGTATTCGTCGGCCAGCGCTCCGACATGCAGATTGGCGGGCTTGATGTCGCGGTGAACGAGCCCGCGGGCGTGCGCCTCCCCCAGTGACCGTGCCGCCTGGGCCAGCAGGTGTGCCGCCCGTGCCGGCGGCAGCGGGCCGAATCGCTCGACGAGCTGCTCGAGATCGAGGCCGCTCAGGAACTCCATCACGTAGAAGAACGTGCCGCCCTCGGTGACTCCGAAGTCGTACAGCTGCACCGTATTCGGCGAGCGCAGCGTTGCCGTGGCGCGCGCCTCGCGCGTGAACCGCGCCGTCACCATGCCGGGATCCACCTTGCCGCCCAGCATCTCGGGCCGAATGATCTTGATCGCCGCGGGTCGAGCCAACATCCGATGCTCGGCGCGCCAAACCTCGCCCATGCCGCCCTCGCCGAGCTTGCCCAGCAACCGGTACATACCGGCGTCACCGGCCTCTGCGGCGGCCTTGCGGTAGCCACTGATCACCCAGGTTCCGAAGACTGCCAGAAAGCCGCCGAGAACCATCATGAACAGGACGAAGCTTGCCTGCTCTGCCATGTTGATTTCTGCAAACTGCCGCAGCTGCGGGTAGACGTAGAAGGGCGCTAGCTGGGCGGCAACGCCCACGCCGCTCACCGCGAGGACGTAGCCCAACGTCTGTGTCCACCGTGCCGGGATCAGGATGGCGTACAGCGCCATGAACAGCACGTAGATCCCGGGCATTCGATTCGCCTGCAAGGTGTAGTTGAGCAGGTTGCCGCCGCGGATATCGACACCCAGTAGCATCACCTGGTTGAGCGCCGTGGAAAGCACCATCGCACCCAGCAAGAAGGCTTCGAGGATGCGGAGACCGCCCTCCTGTAAACGCCAGCGACGCAATGAGAGCAACACTGAGACCGCCAGGACGACGTTGAACAGCGTCACCGGCACCCCGTTCGGGTCGTAGACCGCGAACCGCGCCGCGGCCAGCGCGGAGCCCACCAACACGATGATGGCTACGGCCACCAGCCTGGATTGCAGCAGCGATGCGGTCTGTGACTCCAGACGCTGCGTCGCACCGGCGTTCAGACCACGCCGGGGGCAGAAAAGCAGGCCCTCTCGTGGCCCCGCAGCTACGCTCGCCCAATCCGGCGCGTTGTCCGAGCCAGATGCGCCGGGCTCCAGCACGGTTTCAACGCTATCAGGGGCGGCGCGACTCATTCTCCGGTTTGCAGACCCTGCGCCACGGCTTCGACCTCGCGCCACACACGCAGCAGATTGCCGCCCCAGAGCGCCGCGATGTCCTCCTCGCTGTAGCCCCGGTGGACGAGCTCGAGCGTCACGTTGAACGTCTCGCTGGCATCGTTCCAGCCCACCACTCCGCCGCCGCCGTCGAAATCGGAGCTGATGCCGACGTGCTCGAGACCGATCAGGTTGACGGCGTGATCGATGTGGTCGACGAAGTCGGCCACAGTGGCGGGCGCATCGCCCTCCGCGGTGGTCTTCACGAAGTCTCCGAGCGCCACCATCTGGATTACGCCGCCGTTGTCTCGTAGCGCCAACAGCTGCTCGTCATCCATGTTGCGTGATACATCACACAGCGCGCTGCAGGCCGAGTGCGAGCCGATCACAGGAGCCTGCGACAGCTCCGCCGCTTCGAGCATTGCCGCTTTGGAGGCATGCGAAACGTCGATCATCATGCCGACGCGATTGACCTCGGCGATCACCTCGGCACCGTAGTCGCTGACGCCGCCATACAGCTCGGCCGGCTCGCCATCGCGGGGATTGGTGGAGTCGGCGATCTGATTGTGGCCGTCGTGCACCAGCCCGAAGTAGCCACCCCCGAGCTCCTTGAAGCGGGCGAGGTTCGCAAGATCCTCACCCACGGGGTAGCCGTTCTCGATGCCAATCGCCGCGGCCAGCTTGCCGGCACCAACGATGCGCTCGACGTCGTCGGGGCTGGCCGCGAGCTCGATGGTGTCCGGATGCATCTCCTCGGTCATTCGGCGGATCGCGGCGAACTTGCTCATTGCCTGCTCGTAGGCACCGGCGAACCCCTCGTTGTCGTTCTCCCCTTGTCCGACGAAGACGACGAAGAACGCCACGTCGAGGCCACCCTCGCGCATCTTCGGTAGGTCGACCTGGCGGTCGCCGCGAACGCCCGGATCCACCTCGGAGGTGGCGAAGTTCGCGGGTATGTCGTCGTGCGTGTCGATCGTGATGGCACGCTCGTGAATGCCTCGCGCGACGGCATCGAGATCGGCTTCGGTAACTTCCACCGGCTCCGGGGTGGCGCACCCCACCGCGATCAAACAGAGCGCCCCGACAGGCACGCACCAGTGTTTCTTCAGCATCTCCGAATCTCCATTCTCAGCGGCCCGCAGGCCTTCGTCACTCCATGATCGTCAGCGCCGACATCACCTCACGCTGCGACTCGCTCCCGAGCGGTCGATTCACCAGCAGACCGTCCACTACCAGCGTGGCCGACCCACCGCCATCGAGATTGAGCGCCTCGATACAGCCGACGTCCCGCATGAGCTCGGCCAGCTCGCGCAGGTCCACACCACGGCTCTCACGCTGGCGACCGTCCACCACCATGACGATGAGCTCCCCATCGGCGGTCACGCCGGCGGCCGAACGGGGATGCTCCTCGTCGCTGGCGGTGCCGAAAAAAACCTCTTCGTGGCTCGTGACCCGTATCTCGCCGGCGTGGACCAGCACGGGCCCACCGGCGACGGCGTCGCGGACTGGCCACTCGATCAAGGCGTCGACCTGTGGCTCCGCCGCCGGTGCGTCCGGCGCGTTCTGCGGTGGATCGGCTTGCTCGTAAAGAACTCCCTCGTGCCCGGTTACCCATGCAACATCGGCAGAACCGTCGAGCATCAGACCGAGCGCCGCCCTGGCGACGTAGTAGCGCCGTTCCTCGTAGATGACCGACGTCAACGGCGGCTGCAGCAAGGCACTATCGACGAGCAATAGGCCGATATGTTGCGGTGGGTCGGTGTCGGTACGGAAGAACCCCGCATTGACCACCACCCGCGCTGATGTTCTGTCGGCGAACTCAGAAGCCGTCTCGACTCCGTCGTCGTCGGCGGACAGCGACACTCCAGCCAGCAGCTCGCCGCCCTCACGCCGAACCCGCACATACCAGGCGCGTAACGGGATGCTGGGGTCGGCGCCCGAATACACCCGAATCCGGTCCGGGAGCCCGCGGTTGAGCGACTCCACCGGCGCCCAGGCAATGCGCAGTTCGCCAGGGGCCGGCTCACAGGCGCTAAGCGCGACGCCTGCCGCGCACACAACAACCAGCAGGCACCGCCGGAGGGGCGTCGTCACTTGGTCCCCTGCAAGCCGAGAAAATGGAACGCAGCGACGACCAGCGAATGGTGGATCAGGCCGCCGGCGATGAGCTCCGGGATCTGCGCCAGGGGTAGCAAGCGGATGCCGAACTCTTCGTGCAGCTCCGGGGTTGGAGCCTGGGTGACGCACGCGTCGCGCACCAGCACGGTATGGCAGCGGTTGTTGAAGATCGCCGGATTGGGCGTCACGCTGCCAATCAGGCACGCTTCACTGCCCGCGTAGCCGGTCTCCTCGACCAGCTCACGCACCCCGGCCGCCAGCGGCGCCTCCCCCGGATCGACCATGCCGCCCGGTATCTCGAGTGTGACCTCCGCGTTGCCGTGACGGAACTGTTCGATCGCTACCACCTCGCCGGCCATTGTCAAAGCGATCACATTCACCCAGTCGTCGGAATCGATGTAGACGAACTCACCGGGCTGTTGTGGGCGCGCCGGCGAAGTGCCTCGACGACGACGCAGGGTGAAGATCCTGGTCTCTGCGATCGTCGAGTCATCGTCGTGGCGCCATGCCGGCACCATCGTGAGCAGCGGTGGATCAGCCCTCAAGCGCGACTCCCAAGCCGTCGGCGATGCGGTTTACATATGCGTAGTACGAGATTACCTCGACGATGCCGAGAATGTCCGGGTCGCCGAAGCTCGCCTTGCGCAAGGCGACCACGTCGTGGTGCTCCATCTGTGCCGGGTGCATGGTGAGCTTCTCGGCAGAGCGCAGCATGGCGAGCCGACGATCGTCGAGATTAGCGGCCTCGTAGTTCGCCTCGATACGGCCCCCGAGCTCGTCGTCACGCAGCAGCCGGCGCAGACCACGCCGGTGGTGGGTGATTCAGTAGCCGCAGCCGTTCAGCTTCGACACCAGCAACGCGATCATCTCGCGATCGACCGTGCGCAGCCCCGGTGAGCCGCGCATCACAGCCGTGTAAAGGTCGAAGTGGGCGCTCAGCCCCGCTGGATGCAGCGAGTGCACCCGCATGATGTTGTCGAGCTCGCCGGTCAACGGGTCGAGCACGCGATCGTACAGCTCGGCAAGCTCCGGCGAGGCGTCTTCGTTGCTGCGGGTTTCGATCCAGGCCGATTCCATGCGTCAGACTCCGGAAACGAGGATTTGGCAGAATGATACGCATGTCTCGTCGCCGCCGCCGGTTGTTCATCGTCTGCGCGTTCGCGGCGGCAGCAGCGGTCAGCGGAATCGCTGCGCTGCACACGCCGTGGGCGCGAGCCCGCGTGCTGGCGGCCGCACTGTCCCGGATCGCCCCGGACGGCAGCGTCTCGGCTGAACGGCTCGACTACCGGCTGCCGACGTTGTGGTTCCGGTTGCAAGGGCTACAAGTTCGAACTTCGGGCCAGGAGCGCCCGTACTTCACCGCCGAGGAGCTCAGCATCGATCTGCCATGGAGCGCCGCCTGGCGCGGGCTGGCTTTCCAGCACATCGAGCTCAGACGGCCGCGCCTGGCGGTCTTCGTCGACGCCGACGGCCTCACCAACTTCGCCGGTGAAGCGACCCGCATCGACACGCCGATCCCCTTCGATCGATTGCAGGTTTCCGGCCTGCAGATCGAGTGGCGCGACGATACGGCTGGCTACGCGTTCGAGGCCGATGGTATCGACCTCGAGCTCGGCGACCTGGCACGGGGCCGGCTGCAGATGCCCGCTCCCGCCCGCGTGCGCGTGGCCGACCGGCGGCTGGAGATTGCCCTCGCCGGTGGCGACCTCGATTGGGACGGACGCGACCTCGGAATCGACGCGCTGCGGCTGGACAGCGCCGCGTCGGAACTGAACGTTGACGGTTCCATCAAACAGCTGCTGGCCGATCGAGAGCTCGGTCTCGACATCAGCGCCCGGACATCGCTGGGCATGCTGACCGACATTGCCGGCCTCGACGTCGCCGGGGAGTCGCTCTTGGTGACCGGCCGCCTGGAAGGTCCGGCGCAGACGCCGACGGCGAACCTGGAGCTGGAAATGGACTCGGCGATGTGGCGTGACATCGCGCTTCGGGGAATCCGCGGCCACATCAACGCCGACCATGAGACGGTGCGGCTGAGCGCCCTGCGCGCCGGGCTCGCTGGCGGCGAGGTGATCGGCGAAGTCGAGGTAGGTCTTGAATCGGATGCCGCCAGCCGCCTCACGGCGGAATGGAAGGACATCGATGCCGGCACCCTTGTGGAGGGATACGGCGCCACGTCGATCGTTCCAGCCGCCCGGCTCGATGGCGAGTTGCGCGCACAATGGCCCGGCCCGCGGCCCTCTCTGGCTGGGGTCCGCGCGGTGCTATCCACGGAGCTCACTCGCGTGCCGACAAGTTCGGACGGAATAGCGCTCGACGGCCGCTTCGATGCCGAGCTTGCGGCCGGTGAGTGGTTTGCTCGCGGCCAGGTCGCTGTCGCGGCCGCTATGCGGATCAACACCGATCTGAGCGGCAACGCTACAGCTCGGACCGTCGGCGGAACCATGCGGCTCGACGTCAACGATCTGGGCGCCGCGGCGCGACCCTTCGCCGGCCTCGCGCCCGGCCTGGCCCAACTGGCCGTCACCGATGGGCGAGCAACGGCGCGCTTGACCCTCGGGGGAACGGTGACCGACCCGACGATCTCCGGCAACGCTCGCATCGAACAGCTCCGGGTGGCGGACGCCGGGCCAATGACACTCGAAACCGACCTAATAGCCAGCGCCGAATCGCTCCGGATCCACAACGCGACGGTCGAGTTCCCCGGCGGCAGTCTGGAGGCGGACCTGCAGATCGATGCGGCCGGCCGATTGCACGGTCGAGTCGAGGGTGGCGCGTCCGAGCTGAGCCTGGCTGTCGCCCAGCTGCCGATCGGAGACCGGATAGCCGCGGCCGGCGGCGTCAGCGGCTCGGCAACCTGGGACCTGACCCTCGAAGGCACGCTGCCGTTGCCCGACATCACGGGTACCGTCAGCGCCGAAGGAATCCGAATCGGCAGTAGTGTCCCGATCGACGCCAGCGCCCGTCTCTCGTCCAGCGACTACGGCATCCGCGTCGACGAGTTGATCGCGACCTCCGGCGACAACCGGTTGACCCTCAGCGGAGTCATCGGCGCCGAAGGTCAGTCGGTGGATCTACTGGGCGAGCTCGATGTGCAGGCGCCCGAAGCTCTCACCGACCGACCGGAGCTCGCATATCTCCGCTCGGCCCGGGCGGAGATCGCCATCGGTATCGACTTTCCAGCATCGATCGTGGTGGTCGATCTCTGGTCGCTGCACGCCGACTTGCCACGCTTCCCGGTCCGCAGCTTGACGCCGGGTCGGCTGACCTGGAGTCCCGCCGAGGTGAGCGTCGAAGACTTCGCTCTGCGGGTCGGCGACCTCGACCTGGCCGTTGGCGGGACGCTCGGCGGCACGGCGACGCAGGGAATCCACGGACGACTGCGCGGCGACCTCTCACGCCTCTCCGACCTGGCAACGATGGCTTTGGTCATCGCAACTGACGTGCCCGACAGGCAGCCAGTGGTCCTGTCCGGAAACCTCGACGTCGATCTTCGCCTCGGCGGCACGCTGGCCGAGCCGCGACCCCGGGGCTCGCTCCGGGTTAGCGACGGCAACGTCGTTGTCGACGGAATGGGCGCTCTCGAGGCGCTGCAGCTGAACGCCGAGATGGACAGCGACGGCCTCCGAATCGGCCAGCTACGGGGACGGTTCCGTGGCGGCGAGCTGGAGGGCGAGGCATCTTTGTCGGTGCAGGCGCTGGTGCCGGCGCTGTCTCTCGACAGCGCCTCTGCAGACATCGTGCTGGACTCCTTGTTTGTGCGCCGCGACGAGGTGACGGTGTCGCAGCAGCGGCCAACGCGCCTGCGCTTGGAAGCGGGAACCATGCGTATCGTTGACTGGTTCTGGTCAGGGTCGGCGCAAGACGACCTCAGCCTGGCGTTGGCGGGGTCGGTCGAGCTCCGGCACCCGCGGGTGCTCGACCTGCTGCTGACCTCGAATCTCGGGCTCGCGTGGCTGGGCTCGATGACCGGCGCCGCGGCGCTCGACGGAGCGGCCCACGCATCGGTAACGATCACCGGGACCGCCGGAGACCCCATCGTCAACGGCAATATCGACCTCACCGACCTGGGTTTCGTGATCGCGGATCCGCAAGTCGTGGTGAGCGACGTCAACGGTACGCTGGCGATCAGCGGCACGGAGCTCCGGGCCGAGGGGCTTCGAGGCATCGCCAACGGCGGCGAGGCAATGCTGTTTCTCGACCTCGATCTCGCCGACCCCTTGAACCCCTCGGGGCTGGCGGAGCTGACGGCGCGCTCGATCGTCGTCGAGGTGGGCGGAGGACGAGCGCTGGGAGACGCCGACGTCACCGTCAGCGCGTCGCAGCACGGCGGACGCCGTGCGTTCGGCGAGATTCGTCTTCTCGCCGGCGGTTATCGTACCGACGCATCGCTGGCGGCGGACCTGGTTCGGGCGTCAGCTGTGAGTCAGACACCTGCGGCTGACCGCCCATCGCTATTCGACGATCTGGCTTACGACCTGCGCGTGACCACGGTCGAGGACCTCCGCATCGCCACGCCCTACGCCGAGCTCGGCCTGGCCACCGATCTCCAGATTGTCGGGACGTTCGCGCGTCCCGGGGTCCTGGGCCGGATGACGGTGCGGGACGGTGGCGTCGTGCGCCTTGCCGGGCATGCGTACAGCGTCGATCGTGGGGTTATCGAGTTCGCCGAGACCAATCGCGTTGCGCCGACGCTCGACATTGCCGCGCGAGCCGAGATCGGTGGCGAGCAGATCAGCGTGCTGTTGACCGGCAGCGCATTCGATCCCACCGTCGAGGCCAGTGCGGAGTCGGGCCTGGACTCGGGCGACGTGCTGTCGCTCATGGCTACCGGACGGACGGCCGCCGCCGCTGGCGACGCCGGACGGGAGGTGCTGGCTGAGCAGGCCTTCGATCTACTCACGGGCCAGTACCTCGCCGGCGCCGTTCAGCGGCTCGGCTTCGAGTCGGTGCGATTCGAGCGCGGGGGATCGGCCGCCGGAGACAGCGAGCTGTTTCCGCGTGATACCGATCTGGCCTCGCGCCTGACGCTCACGCGCAGCATCCGCAACACGTTCGACCTGGTGTTCTCGCAGAACCTCACCAACGCCGACGAGCGCAGTTGGATCGGAACCCTGCGCCTACCGTTCGGTCTGGCACTGCGAGGCGGTACGTTCGACGACGGCACGCGGTCGCTGGAGCTGCAGCACCGGCTGACCCTCGGATCGAGGACGCCGACCGGCGACAGCGGTGGCCGCGCTCCTCCGGTACGGTCGGTGCGCTTCGAAGGCAGCCCGGGCTATGCCGAGGACGTTCTCCGGCAACAGATTCGGGTGCGCGCCGGCGATCGTTTCGACTTCCTCCGCTGGCAGGAGGACCGCGATCGGCTCTTGCGCCTCTATCACCGCGGTGGGTTTCTCGAAGCCGACATCCGTGCTCGGCGCTCGCCGCCAGCCGGCACCGACCCGGTGACGATCGACGGCGTCGACCTGACCTACGCAATCGACCGGGGCGCCGAAGCGATCCTGACCATCGAGGGTGACCTGCCGAGCAGCGTACGCAAGGAACTGCTCGAGGCGTGGGGCGACAGCGTGCTGACGGAGTTTCTTCTCGAGGACATGCGACAGATCGTGCAGGCGCATCTCGCCGGCCGCGGTCACGTGCGCCCGGCGGTGGCCGCCGAGCTCATTCAGGACGGTGCTCGCAAGGAGATCCTGCTGCGCTTCGATGCCGGTGCGCGCTACCGGCGTGCCGACTCCATCATCGTTGGCAACACGGGACTCGACACCGAGCTCATCCGGCGCCGGTTACGCACGCGGGGGCTGAACGCAGCGGACTGGGCGCATCAGAACGAGCTCGCCGACGCGGTACGAAACCTGTATATCGAACGCGGCTGGCTCGACGCCGAGGTCAGAGCTTCCGGGCCGCTGATCGACGGCGACGACGCCCGACTGCGCATAGAGATCGACGAGGGGCGCCGCTACCGGCTCGGCAGCATGCGCGTCAGCGGCAACGCGCTGATCGGCTCGGAGCTCTTGCTCGATGCGCTGGCGCTGCAACCCGGCGACGACTACGACCGCGACGCGCTCGCCGCCGGTGGTGACGCGGTCCTCGAGGTCTACCTGCAGCGAGGACACAACGGCACCACGGTACGTGCTGCTGCCGACGGCCGAGCAGAAACCGCCGTGGTCGATATCGAGCTGGTCGTCGAAGAGGCACCGCAACAGATCCTGACGGAGCTCAGGATCGACGGGCTGCAGCACGTGCGTCGCTCGGTTGTCGAGCGCGCCATCAGCGCGGAGCTCGGCACGCCGCTGGTGCGGAGCGATCTGCAGTCGGCCAGGCAACGCCTGTACGCCACTGGCGTGTTCGAGCGCATCAAGTTGGACGTGGTGACCAGCGGTGTACTGAGCGACGGACGTCAACCGGTCGTCCTGCAGGTAGAAGTCACCGAAGCGCCACGTTTGCAGCTTCGCTACGGAGTTCAGCTATTTAGCGATCAGACCCTCGAGGACCAGCGCGAGACGCGCCCAGGTGTTGCTGCGACGCTGAGCCACAGCGGATTGCTCGGACTCCCGGCGGACCTAAGCGCCACCGCTCGCTACCGCGGCAAGGACCGGCTGATCCGAGGGGTGCTCGGCTTTCGGGGTCTGTTCGGAGCCCCGGTGCGCACGGCGCTGATCGGCGAGCGCTCGCGTAGCGAGGTCGAGGGTTTCTTCACCACGCGCTCTGACGACACACAGTTCACCCTGGAGCAGCGCGTCAACGTGTCGACGGCGCTCACGGTGGGCTACAGCTACAACGTCAAGCACACGCGGTCGACGTTGCTCGGTCAGCAGCTCCAGCTGGAGCCGGTGACCTCCGCGCGCCTGGTACCGACGATCATCTACGACAGCCGCGACGATCGCCTGGACCCCGGCAGCGGACTGTTCCACAGCGCCACCCTGGAATGGGCTCCGGCCAGTCTGGGATCGGAGCTGCTCTTCCGCACGCTGCATCTGAAACAGTACGCGTTCCTGAGCCTCGGTCGGCTTACATTCGCCAGCGCCATCCGCTTCGCCAGCGGCGTGAGCCTCGATCCGACGTCAACGCGCCTGCCCCGCAGCGAGCGTTTCGTTGCCGGCGGCGCCACTTCGCTGCGCGGCTACCCGGACGATGCCGTCGGTGGCAGCGACTTCTTCGGGAGCTTCGTGCCCGGTGGCAACGCGGTCCTGGTGCTCAACCAGGAGGCACGCTTCCCGATCTGGCGCTGGATCCGCGGCGTTGCTTTCGTTGACGCGGGCAGCGCCTTCGAATCAGCCTCCGACATACGCCTGGGACGTCTGAAGGCGTCGACCGGCCTCGGCCTGCGACTGGCGACGCCATACCTGATGTTGCGGCTCGACTACGGCCTGCGCCTCGGCAACTTGTCGCACCTACCCGACGCATCGCGCGGACGGTTCCATTTCGGTATCGGCCATATCTTCTGAGCCGCTCGCAGCCGGATCGGTCGCCGATTCAATGGCAACGTGCAGTGCGCCTCAACGCATCGCGGCGAGGATCGCCATCACCTGTTGCCGCTCTGGGGCCTCCGGTGCGAGCTCCAGAAAACGCTCGAAATGGTTCGTCATCGACACGAGGTTGCCGGTCTTATTGTAACTGAACCCGGCCCAGTAGTGGGCGTAGGCGAAACCGCCGTCGATCTGGAGCGTTCGTATGAAGGCGTCGCTCGCAGCGACGTAGTCATCGCGCGCCAGCATCACGCGGCCATGCTGGAAATGCGCATACTTGTGCGCCAACTTGTCCCCGTTCGCCCGCTCCACCGCGCGTAGGGCGGCGATGGCGGCGCGATCGAGATCACCAGCGACCAACGCTCCTGCCGACAGTCCCATCTGATGCCAGGGGTCGCTGTTGGCGAGCTGGTCGAGCTCCGCGTAGGTCTTGCCGGCACGACCTGACGCGTTCATGGCCTCCTGGCTCAGGCCCGCGACGAATAGCGCGTCGGCGTTGACGACGACCTCCGGTCCGCTCGCTTTGTCGACCGCGTCGACCACCGCCGAGAAAGCCCCACGCTCGAACAGAGGCAACACCTCGACCTCGACCGTCTGCTTCTCGGTCGCAGTGTTGTTCTTCTTCTTTTTCTTCTTTTTCTTCTGCGCCTCGGCGGTCATGGGAACAAGCAGCGCCAGCACCAGCACCGCGACCGTCGCTCGCCAAGCTTGGATTCTCATCTCGCTATCCACCGCCTCTACAGGGTCAGGAGCGCTCCCCCTACAATTCATTATAGGAACGGGCCGGGGTCCGACGCTCGTCCGGAGGCAAAAACCCCCTCGCGCGGGCCCACTGGGCAACGATCCGCAGGAGCATGGATGATCACTGGACTGGAGCTGGGGCTCTGTTCCGATTGCGTTCACGCGCGTCGCGTGCACAACGATCGTGGTTCCGACTTCCTCCTGTGCGCCAAGGCAAGATCAGCACCGGAGTTGCCGCGCTACCCGCCGATTCCGGTTCGCGAGTGCACTGGACACCGGGCAATCCACGTCAAGCCTGTAGGAACAGAATGACCGAGGTGTGCAAGCAGCCGGCGTGATCGAGCACCAGGTGGGGGAACCGGGAAACATCGATGGGCATCGTGGACGGGTTCTCGACGCAATAGCGCGGCAGGACGAATTCCGGCGCCTGGACCAGCTTCATGCCTGGTGCTGCCACCACGTGTTCGAGCAGCTCGTCGACGCTGAAAAACTCCGGATTGGGTGCATCGTTGAGGATCAACTCGGTGGCCACGATGACGAGCCCGTCCGCACGGCACACACGCGCCATCTCGCGCATCGACTGCGCCGCCGCCGCGTTGCCCCCGAAATGCTCGATTGACGACAGTGAGAACACCACGTCGAATCGATCGTCCTCGAACTCGAGCTCGAGCGCATCCATCTTCATGAAGCGGAGATGGTCCTCGCGATACGCGAACGGCGCATACTTCGAGGGGTTGTCGATGACTTCGGGATCACCTTCGCGCGCCATGTGGTCGGCCCAGCCACCCTCGAAGAGGTCCGTGCCGACAACCTCGCCGACGCGATTCGCCAGCCAGTACAGCAGCGCCTCGTGCCCGCTCGCCACGCCGAGACATCGCGTCGACTCGCGCAGTCGTCCGAGTACCTGCAACCCGTAGAGCGTCTGCACCCACTCGAAGCTCTTGCGGTGCATCAGCTGCGGTCGCGGGTCCAACCCGAGCTCCTCGAGTAGCGCCCGCCAAGCTGGCTCGAGCCACTTGCGTGGGTTGACGCACTCGTTCAGCTGCGCGCCGTCAAAGGGTTGCTCAGATACGTGGGGCTCGAACGGCACCGGCGATAGAACCTCGATGAAATCCTCCAGCGCGTACCGGTAGGGGTAGTTGAATTTGTTCCCGTAGCGATACTCATCGGATCCCAGCAGCCCGTGCAGGAGCTCCGTGCGGTCCAGTCGGCCGAAGCGTAGCTCGTCAACGTAGAACTTCTTGCCGGGCCCGTCCGCCGGCCTCCCCAGGAGGACGCGATAAAGGACCTCGACGTAGTCGGCATCGTCGGCGAGGTCATACGTGCCCGTCAGCGGGACTTCCAGCTCTTGCTGTTCTTGCTCCACTGACCCCACCACCTTCATCCATCAGGCGAAGTGTGCCCCGGCGCCGACCTGGAAAGACGGCCTCCAGCAGCCTATAAGTGTGCCATGCCCCCTCCCGATCTTGAACGCAAGCCGCGCTGGTCGCTGACAACCGGACGACCGCTGATCATCGGCATCGCCGGCGGCTCCGGGTCGGGAAAGACGACGATCGCCGACGCCATGGCGGAGGAGATCGGCAAGGATCAATGCGCCCTCATCCTGCACGACTCCTACTATCGCGACCTGAGTCATTTGCCTCCAGAGCAGCGCGTCCAGCAGAACTACGACCATCCCGAGTCACTCGAGACAGAGCTACTGGTCGAGCACCTGCACGCACTCACGAATCGTGTCCCCATCGACAAGCCGCTGTACGACTTCACGACCCACACCCGCCGGGCCGAGATCGAGCCCATCACGCCACGATCCGTGATCCTGGTCGAGGGAGTGCTGGTGCTGGCGGAGGCACAGCTGCGACAGCTGATGGACCTGAAGATCTTCGTCGATACCGACGCCGACGTCCGGCTCATGCGCCGCGTCGAGCGCGATATCCGCGAGCGCGGCAGGACGATCGAATCGGTATTCGAACAGTACCTCGCCACCGTGCGGCCGATGCATGTGGAGTTCGTCGAGCCCTCCAAAGCCTATGCGGATCTGGTGATTCCAGAGGGCTACAACATCGGCGCGGTGGGCACGGTCCTGGCGATGATCCGGGAGTTCCTGCGACAAGGCTGAGGCACGGAGCGATCAAGCAGGCAGGGTCGCTAGCTCCTCGCCCACACGGTCCATCAGCGGCGCGATGATGCTCTCATCGAAGGCAAGCTTCGCGCCGGCAGCCTCGAACAGGCCTGGGAGCGGGCGCGAGCCACCGAGCGCCAGGGCGGCGCGATAGTCGGACAGGCCGCGTGCCGGATCCTGCTTGTACGTGTTCCAGATCTGCAGCGCGCCGAGCTGGGCGATGCCGTATTCGATGTAGTAGAACGGGTAGCAGAAAATATGCAGCTGCCGTTGCCAGCTGGAGTGGCGTTGAGCGTCGTAGCCACTCCATTCAACCGCGGGCTCGAAACGCTCGCCGAGCTCCAGCCAGGCAGCCGTGCGCCCGTCGCGTGTGTGCGCCGGATGAGTGTAGATCCAGTGCTGGAAGGCATCGACCCGAGCAATCCACGGCAGCAACTCGATGATGCCTTCGAGGTGCTTGCGCTTGGCGCGAGCCGCATCCTCGCGGCTGTAGAACTCGTCCAGGTAGTCGTCGCCGAACAGTTCCATCGTCATCGAGGCGACCTCGGCAAATTCGATGGGCGCATGGCGATACTCGACCAGCGGCTCGTGGCGCGCCGCGAGAGCATGGAATGCGTGCCCCGACTCATGCAGCAGCGTCTCGACATCGCGATGCAGACCCGCTGCGTTCATGAAAATGAACGGGCGGCGGGCCTCCTCGAGCGAGGACTGGTAGCCACCAGGCGCCTTGCCCTTGCGCGACTCGAGATCGAGCTCGCCTGCCTCGATCATGCTGACGAACTGGGCCTCGAGATCGGAATCGAGACGCGCGAAGATGCGCCGGACGCCCTCCCCGAGCTCGTCGCCACCTTCGAATGGGCGTAACGGTGAACGGCCCAGCGGGTCGACGCCGAAATCCCACGGTCGCAGGTGGTTCACACCGAGCGCTGACTGACGATCCTCGGCCAACGACCGAACGAGCGGCATGACGTTCCGCGCGACCGCCGCGTGGAAACGGGCGCAGGATTCCGGCGTGTAGTCGAAACGGTGGTACGACTTGAACGTGTAGTCGCGATAGTCGGAACAATCGGCGTTGAGCGCGATCTGGTGCCGTAACCCCACGAGCTCGTCGAAGACCTCGTCGCAGCGGTCGCGATCCTGCAGCCGACGCTCCCAGATCGCTTCCCAGGCCTCGCGGCGGAGCCCCCGATCCGTCTCCTCCAGGAACTTCCCCATCTGCGGCATGGTGCGCTCCTCGCCCCGGAACTCCACCGTCATCGCGCCGCTGATCTTCTGGTAACGCTGGCTCAGAACGCTCGCCTGAGTCTGCAGCTCGATGTTGTCGTCGCGATAAAGCTCGATGTCCATCGCCGTGCCGCGATCGAGAACGGCGTAACGGTCCGCGTCGAGCTCGGCGCGATACGGGCTGGCGACGTAGTACTCGTTGAGCTTGTGGAACCATGGCTTGGCCGCCGGCATGAAGTGCTCGACCAGCTCGAGGTAGCGGCTTTCAGCATCCTCGTCTTCGGTGTCGCAGGTCATGGCGATGTAACGCCGCGCCCGCTCTTCCGATACGCACGACTGCACCTCCGACAGGTCCAGCAGCCAGCGCTCCAGGTCGGCGGCCGAACCCAACTGCCGCTCCAGCAGCCTCTCGACCCACGGCTGTACCGCCTCCCAGTCGCCGAGATCGATGTCCTCGGGAATGAAGGTGCGGGGGAATTCCTTGCTGGATGATTGCGTCACGCGAGCTTGCTCCGGGTTGGTACGAGTCCGTCTGACGGATCGCGGCGGTAGTGCTACTCGGGCGGCTCCGGCTGCAGACCCGCATCCGGGAGCAGCGCGGAGGCGCCCGGCTGGGCAGGTGCGGGCTCCAGAAGCAGGTGGCTGTCGATGAAATCGCCGAGAGCGCTGCGCAGCCAGATGACGAAGGCGACAGACGACACCAGCGCCACCATGAGGAGGCCGACGAGCATGCCGTACATCTGCGGATAGCCGAGCCAGGACGCCACCCGAATGCCGAGCAAGGCGAGCGGCACGGTGAGGATGACGGTGCGCACGACAGCCATGATCAGGCCTGGCTGTCCGCGCCCCATCGCCTCGAATACGGGCCGCATGAGGAAAAAGGGCGTACTCAGCAGACACGCGAAGGGAACCGAGTACAGGGCGAAGCGCGCATAGTCGACCGTTTCCGGCGACTCTGCCAACGCGCTGGCCAGCCAGGGCCCCACCAGCACGATCACCGGCCCGACGATGACGATCGAGTACAACGCCGAGGCCACCAACGACTGACGAATTCCCTGACGCAGACCCTCCCAGTCTTGCTTGCCGACCAGCCGGCTGGCGAACGGCAGCATCGCCACAGACATCGCGATCAGCGGGTTCATCGCGAACAGCAGTACACGGTGGTAGATCGAGTACGCCGCGATCGCCGCGGTGGCGGTTCCGAGACCCGCAAGCATCGCGTTGATGACCGCCATCTCCACCGCGGTGAGCACAAAGCTCAGCCCCGCCGGCAGGGCAAGTGTCAGCTGCCGCCAGTAGGGCGCCGGATCCAGGCCGGGCACGGTGTGGGTGCCGGCGGCGCGCCGGCGATCCTCATGCTCCTTGGCCTTCTTCAGCGCGTAGACCAGGCCCCCGACGCGTCCGATGACGGTCGACAGCGCGATGCCGAAGATTCCCCAATGGAAGACGAACAGGAAGATCGTGTTGAGCACCAGATTGATGACGTTCGAGGCAATCCCCGCCCACATCGTCGAGCGCGTGTCCTGATGCGCCTTGACGATGGAATCCGGCATCACGGACCAGAAGGCGGTGAACGCCGATCCGCCCAGCATCACCGTGGCATACAGGCGGAAGCTCGCGAAGACCTCGTCCGAGAGACCGAACTGTGGCGCCAGGAACCAGATGAACGCCCCCAGCGCCACGAAGACCGGCGAGATAATCCAGGTCATCCGCCAGGCAGCGCTGAGGTACTGCTCGATCTTGTCGCCTTCGCCGGAAGCCATGCTGCGTGACAGCGCCGCGGTAAGGCCGGTCGACATGCCCACCCAGATGGCGATCATCAGAAACTCGAACGGGACCGTCAGGCCGATCGCGGCGACGGCAGCGTCGCCGATGGTGGCAGCGTAGATCGTGTCGACGAAAGTGAACGCGGCGCGCATGACGAACGACACCACGAGCGGTGCCGACATCTGGAACAGCGACGGTTCGCGCTGCGAGTTGACGAAGGAGGACACTGGCAGGCCGTGGTGAAAGCGTCGTGGATCTGGTTGCTACACCGGGAGGGGTCACCGGGAGACTGGCAAGCAGCCAGTGTAGCCGAAGGGCCGCCCGCGGAAGCACCGACCGAACCGGCGAGTTCAACGACCGTATGGCAAACTCCAGCCTCGTCGATTTTCTCGGGGCAGGGATTCGTGGGGGTACGATCCCGGCCTTCTCCATTGAACCGCCAGCCCGCAGAACACTCGACCGTGCAGACTCAACGTCGTGTTCCCGTTTGGCTCGAGCGCCTCCTGCTGCTCATCGGATCACCACTGCTGTTTGTCGTGTTTGCCGAGCTCCTGATCCTGGGGCTGGGAATCGAGACGGACGTAGCGCGCAACGAAAACGCGCAGATCGCGGTTCCCGTGTGGCTACTGGCGGACGAAGCCTGGGTGATGGAGCGTCAGGCGGATCTGCAGACAGAGCCCAACAAGCCATTGGCCGCCGCGGACCTCGCGTGGATGTACTACTTCGAGGAGGCGCGCTGGATCCAGTACCGGATGAAGCCCAACGTCGACGTCCGCGTCGTCAATCCGTTCAACAGCATCGAGGTGGAGGCGGACATCACGTTCCGTCTGCACTCGAACAGCGACGGGTTCCGGGGCGCCGAGATCCTGCCCAAGCGCGCCGGGGTGACGCGCATCGTCACGATCGGCGACTCGAGCACGTTCGGTTGGGGAGCCGAGCCCGAGCACACGTTCCAGCAGATTCTCGAGGGGAAGCTCAACCGCGAGCTTCCTGGCGAGTACGAGATCATCAACCTGGGAATACCGGGGCAGAACAGCCGTCACGGGCTCGGCATGCTACGGCACTACGGAATGCCGCTGGAACCCGACCTGTTGGTCGTTAGCTACGGATCCAATGACGCCCGCGTCACGCCGCAGCGCACCGACGACCTGCTCGCTCCGGACGATACCCGGATCGGAGCCCTGCGGTTTCAGATGCTCCGGTTGCGGAGTTACCGGCTCCTGCGCCGGTTGATCTTCACGCTCCGCAACCCGCTGGCGCAGCGCCCCGGAGAGGCTCCGGCAGTCGCGCCGTCAGCGGCCGTACCGGTGAATGATTATCGCGACAACCTGATCGAGATCGTGCTGACGGCACGGGACGCCGGCGTGGAGACCCTCTTCATGTCGGTTTGCACCGGAGTCGACGTGTACGTCGCCAATATCAACAACGTGGCGAAATGGACCGATACTCCGATTCTCAACGTCGGCGTGCTATTCAACGAACGGCGCGAAGAGCTAATCAACGGCAACCTCTACCCAGACAGGGTGGAGCACTACCGCTCGATATATGGTGAGGGCGTGTTGCAGAGTCGACCGCAGTTCTATGTCACCAACGACGGTTGCCATCCCAACTGGGTGGGACACAGCCTGATCGCCGACAGCATGCTGTCGATGGTCAGCGAGGCCCTCGGCGTCGCGCCCACCCAAGAACCGGACCCCGGAGGATCTCGATGACGAAGCGCCTTTTTGTTGCCGCGGTCGCGCTGTTACTTGCCACCGCTCCCGCCACCGGCGGCGAAGCGAGCATCACAAGCCCACAGATCGATCCGCAGGCTCGGGAGCTGGCCGAGTCCGTCATGCAGTCGATGGGCGGCCAGGAAGCCTGGGACGCTACGCGGCACGTCGCCTGGAAGTTCTTCGGGCGCCGCCAGCACTACTGGGACAAGCACACCGGCAACATCCGCATCGAGATTCCGGCAAACGATCGTGGCCCGGAGATGCTCATTCTAATGAACCTGGACAGCCGTAGCGGCCGCGTCTGGACCAGCGGCGAGGAGCTCGCCGGCACGGCGCTCCAGGAGGGTCTCGAGCGCGGCTGGCGATCGTGGGTGAACGACTCCTACTGGATGTTCATGCCCTACAAGCTGATGGATCCCGGCGTCAACCTGCGCCACGTCGGTGAGGACCTCATGGCCGACGACCGTGAAGCAGACGTCCTGGAGATGACCTTCGAAGGCGTCGGGGTGACGCCGAACAACCGGTACCTGGTGTACGTCGCCAGGGACTCGGGGCTGGTGGAGCAGTGGAGCTACTTCGCCGAACGGGACCAGTCAGAGGCGGGCTTCACGATGCCGTGGGAAAACTGGTCCAGCTTCGGCAACATCCTGCTGTCGACTGGTCGCGGCGACGGCGCAGACTGGGACATCCACGTCTACGACGAGCTTCCGGAGGCGCTGTACAGCGATCCCGGCCACACGCTCAAATGAGCTAGAAGTCGACACGGGCGGCGCCTATCAACCGCACCGGAGCCGGCTCGATTAGCGCGCCGGTAGCCCGATCGCCAGTCCCTGTGACCCGTTCACCATGGCCCCGGCGGCAAGCAGACGAAGCTTGCACTTGGCGACGTTGTCGAGTCGGTAGATCTCCGATTCGCCGAAGACGTCGAACCCGTCGACGAGGTAGACGCGCAGTTTCTGGCTGATGTCGATGCCGTTGATGCGCTTGAACGACTGATCGTCGCACAGGCTGTAGAGCTGCTTGTTTGCCAGCCAGAGGAGCTCGGCGCCGTTGCCGATGTAGATCGAGCCGTCCGGGTGCACCGCGAAGGCGCTGACGTCGAGACCGTCCCGGGCGTACAGGGCTTTCGGATGCCGGTAGTCGGGCATCCCCGTCTTGTAGATTGCATCGAAGTGCCACTGGTTGTTGGTGCCCGGCATGGGATTGCCGGCGCCCTTGTCAACGACGAAGAGCGTGCCCCACTCGTCCATGTCGAGCAGTGAGGGGTTCGCCCAGGCGTGACGCCCTCCGGCGCGACGGATGTTGCCGTCGGTGTCATAGACCCATACGGCGCCATCGCGTGGCCAGCGGCCGACGGACTCTCCGCCGGCGTCGGCGATCAGCAGGCGGCACTTGAAGCCCCATTCGACGTCGCGCACCTGCTTGAAGCGACGATCGGTGATGACCTCGACTTCGCCGGTCCAGACGTCGAACACGACGACGTTGTGGACATTGGCGATGGCCACCTTCTCGCAGAACTTCCGGTACGCGATGCCCTTCGGCTTGAGGCGCACACCTAGCGGTTGCTTGGTCACCGCTAGCGAGTTGTTGCGAGGCCGGAAGCGCAGCAGTGAGTCATTCTTGCCGGAGGCCGTAATCAGGTCTCCGTTGTCGAGAAACAGGTTGCCGCGTGCCGTCGAATCGCGTTCCTGCGCGACAGCCAGCGGTGCAACTGCGATCGCGAGAGCAATCCCCAACAGTGGAAGAACCCGTCTCAGCTGCCTCATCGTTGCCTCGTTCATCCCAGGCCCTGTCTCGTCACCCGAAACCAGGACATCGGCGCAGTGTACGAACGACTTGCTCTTCCAGGCAACGCGCCCGGGGCCGCATGCAGGACAGGGGCGGCCAGGCGCGGCCAAGCACGGCCAGCGGCGAATCGGCACCATCGGCCAACCGAGGCCTGCAGTCGCCATCGGCCTGCAACAGCGTGCACGGCCGTCCATGGGCCGCGCCCTTCACAGCTCGGAGCGCAGCACCTCCAGTGGCGGCAACCGCGTCGCCCCGCGGCTGCCGAGCAAGCCGACGCCGACGGTCAGCGAGACCACCACGACCAGGAGGACGAGCAGCGGCCAAGCGACGGGAGCGAACGGCACTTCGAAGAACCATCGCGACAGCGCCCAGGACCCGCCGAGGGCGAGAACCAGGCCGGTGAGCGCCGCCAGCAGGCCGAGAGCTACGTACTCGACGGTCAGGATTCGGACGATCTGCGCTCGCGAAGCCCCGAGGGTGCGCAGCAGCACGCTCTCTCGCAGTCGTTGGAAGCGACTCGACAGAACTGCAACGACGAGCACTACGAGCCCACTAAGGACACTGAGACCCGCCATGAAGCGGAGCGCCAAGCTCACCTGCGCTAGCATCGCGTCGATCGAAGCCAGGATCAGTCCCAGGTCCATCAGCGCGACGTTCGTGTAGCGCTCCACCACGCGCCGCTGGACTGCGGCTGACTGTTCCGGCCCCGAGGCTCTCGAGACCATGACGATCTGTTGCGGCGCCGGTTCCAGAACACCGGTCGGAAACACGACAAAGAAGTTCGGCCTCACCTGTTCCCAATCCACCGTGCGCACGCTGGCCACACGGGCAGCGACCGCGACGCCCTGGACATCGAACTCCAGCGCGTCGCCGACGCCGACCTTCAACCGCTCGGCGATACCTTCCTCCAGTGACACCGGTACGGCGACCCCATCGACACCCTGTTCCGGCGACGCGTTCGCGACCCACTCGCCCACCGCGATTTGCTCGGTCTCAGCGAGCTCCGACCGATACGTGGAGTTGTACTCTCGGCGTAAGACCCAGGGCCTGATGTCTGACTCGTCGATCTCACCCACCGGGCGGCCCTTGACCGACGCCAGGCGCATCGGCACGACGGGCGTCTGTTGAATCACTTCCAGCCCCTCGTCGGCGAGAATCTGGCGTACGCCGCCGACCTGATCGGGCTGAATGTCGAACAGCACGAGGTTGGGGTTGCCCCCCATCTCCAGGCTGGCCACCGATTCGAGCAACGCCACCTGGGTGAGGTAGAGGGTAGCGATGAGGAAGACGCCGAAGCCCAGCGTCAGCATGACCACTCCAGTCTGGTTGTTGGGCCGGTACATGTTGGCCACACCTTGCCGCCATGGATATGGCCACGAGCTCGGCAGGGCGCGGCGCGCCACGAGCTTGAGCAGAGCTGCCACGAGGGCCAGCGCCGCGAGCACCGCAGCCAACGAACCGCTGATGGTCAGACCGACGCGCCAGCTGTCAGTCTGCACCACTGCCACGACCCCGACGCCGGCCCCAACGGCTATCGCGACTATCCAACGGGCTGGATCGCGTGATCCGCTCGACCGGTCGGTGGCAAACAACCGGAGCGCCAGCAGCGGGCTCACCCGGCGCAATGACAGCAGCGGCAACGCCGCGAACAACATCGCCACACCGACGCCGACCACTAGCCCCTCGACGAGCGCCAAGCCGTCGAGCCGAAACCTCACCGGCACCGGCAGCAGCGCCGCGAGCACACCCGGGAGCAGCGCCTGCAACCCGACGCCGGCGATCGTGCCACCGAGGGCGCCGACGAGTCCCATGCCGGCGGCCTGCAGCACGAAGACCTCGAGCGGTCCGCGCGCCGGAGCCCCCAGGCAGCGCAACACGGCGACGGCCTGCACCTTGCTCTTGACATGCAGGTGGATCGCGCTGGCCACTCCGATGCCCCCGAGCAACAGCGCCGCAAAGCCGGCCAGATACAAGAATGCGTACAGATCGTCGAGCGCATCGCCGACTGCCTCGCGTCGGAACTGGACCGACTCTGCCTCCAGACGCAGCTGGCGCAGCTCCGATTCGATCTCCCCGACCAGCACGGCAACCTGTTCAGGGGTCTGCTCGAGGCGAAAGAACACGCTGTAGGTAGCGCGGCTTCCACCACGGATGAGCCGCGTCTCCTCCAGGAACCGGAGCGGCACGAAAACCCGAGGACCGATTAACGAAGCCGTCGGGACCTCCCCGGGGATGCGCAAGAGCCGTCCGGCAATACGGAAGGTCACCTCGCCAATGCGGATCGGATCGCCGACCTGGACGCCGAACTGCAGCATCAACGTGTGATCCACGAGCGCCGAGCGTTGGGTGCGGAAGTCGCGTGCTGCGGTGGCGGGCTCCGTCTCGAGCGCACCGTAGAACGGATATCCGCCGTCAACCGCGCGCACGCGTACCAGACGCGAGCCGCCTGCTTGTGGAAAGTAAGCCATCGATCCCAGTGCCACCTGTCGTGCCTGGGCGCCGCCGATCCTGGCGAACAGGGCCTCCGACTCGTCCACGAACTGGCTACGTCCGTAGATCTCCAGGTCGGCGCCGAGCAATACCTTTGCCTCGTCGTCAACAGCACTAGCGACGTTGTCGGCGAACGAGCGCACCGCCACCAGCGCGGCGACTCCGGTAACGATGGTCAGGACGAACAACAGCAGCCGCTGGGGGGTCGCGCGCGCATCGCGCCAGGCCAGTCGCGCTACCCAGCGCCGACGCCCCATCACGGTGCCGACCCTCCATCGGCGCCGGTACCCGCGTCCGGAACGACGAGGCCACTGCGCAATCGGATGACCCGCTCGGTACGGCTGGCAAGTTCCTCGTCGTGGGTCACGACGACCAGCGCGGTTCCACGCGCTGCGTTGAGATCGAACAGCAACTTCTGCACACGGTCGCCGGTCTCACTATCGAGGTTGCCGGTGGGCTCGTCGGCAAACAACAACGACGGCTCGTTCATGAAGGCGCGCGCCAGCGAGACTCGTTGCTGCTCGCCACCGGACAACTGGACGGGGTAGTGATCGACCCGGTCGCCGAGCCCTACCTGGCCCAGTAGCTCGCGCGCCCGCGCTGCAGCGTTGGTGTCACCGCGCAACTCGAGCGGCACCATGACGTTCTCCAGCGCCGTAAGAGTCGCCAGCAGCTGGAAGTTCTGGAAGACGAATCCGACCTTGCGGTTGCGCAAGGCCGACAGCTCATCCTCGTCGAGATCGTTCAGCAGCTGCCCATCGATCAACACCTCGCCGGAGGTTGGACGATCGAGCCCGGCGCAGAGTCCCAGCAACGTCGTCTTGCCGCTTCCGGACGGCCCCACGACGGCGCACGTCGACCCCGGCGCGACAGCCAGATCGACATCGCGCACAACGGTGAGCTCGCCGTGCGATGCCACGAAGGTCTTCGTGACCCGACGAGCTTCGAGAATCGGCGCGGTGCTCATGACGAGGTCCGGTCTGAGGGGAGGAAGCAATCATAGCCAGATCGCGCCGGTCCCGACGGTCCGATCGTCGGCCAGCCTTTGGATGTACACCCGCCGGGCCGCCGGCCGTGCTCGAGACCTCCGCTGTGCTCATCGCTAGAATAGTGGCTGGCATTGCGGCAACTTCCCCGAGCGCCTTTGCTTTGACTTCCAGATTCGTTCGCGTCTCGCTGGCGCTGCTGACGGCGCTCGCGGCCACGGGCAACGCCGCGGCGTTGCAGGAAAGCACCGTCGTCTTCCTCGGCGACAGCCTCACCGCTGGGCTCGGCCTCGATCCCCAAGACGCGTTTCCGGCGCTGGTCCAGGCGCGCATCGACGAGCGCGGGTGGCCCTATCGCGTCGTCAACGCCGGAGTCAGTGGCGAGACAAGCGCCGGCGGATTGCGACGCGTCGACTGGCTGCTACGCGGCCCGGTCCGTGTGCTGGTGCTAGAGCTCGGCGCCAACGACGGGCTTCGCGGCACTCCGGTCGAGAGCACGCGTGAGAATCTCCAGGCGATCATCGACCGGGCACGGGCAGCACACCCGGGAATCGAGATTATCGTCGTCGGCATGATGGTGCCGCCCAATCTGGGCGAGCCGTACAGCAGCAACTTTCGGGCGCTGTTTCCGGAGATCGCCGCCACCAACGCGACCGAGCTCGTCCCCTTCCTGCTCGACGGCGTCGGCGGCCTGCCGGAATACAACCTGGCAGATGGCATCCACCCGAACATCGAAGGACACCGCATCGTTGCTGCCAACGTGTGGGACATCCTCGAACCCGTCCTGAGTCGGCTGTCCCGCTAGCGGCCGCACGCGGCGGTCGACGTCAGCTCGGGCGGTCGCGTCGCGCGTCGGCCGGATAGTCGGCAACGAGTTGCTTGACCTCGGCCGCAGTGGTCATCGCGGCAGGATCTTCAGTCGCCGACTACCTTTGATCCGGGAACGATCTCGTCGTGGTCGCCCTCATCAAACCGCACCCAACACTTCGTGCCGCCGTCGTAATCGGGTGCGCGAAGCACGAGCGTTGCCGGCTTGTCGAAGGCGGTGCAGGGAATCGATCCCTCGGGATCGAGACCACGCCATATGCGAATGAACCCGTTGTTCCCCCACTCCGCACCGATGGTCGTGTCGTTGGTGTGTCCGGGACAAACGCGAGTCTCCGGCGGCAGCTTCATCAGCACTTCCATGATGGAGTGCTTGATGTCGGCGTAGGTGGCATGGCCGGGCGCCAGGGTGCCTCCGATCGTTCCCTCGAACAACGTGTCGCCGGTGAACACGACCTCGTCGTTTACCACCAGCGCCAGCATGCCGACGGTGTGGCCCGGGGTCAGCAGGGCACGGATCCTCAGGTCACCCGAGACGATCTCATCACCGTCGTTGAGATCGTGCTGGATGTCGGCGCAGAATTCGCGCTCGGTCGGATGCCCCCAGATGTCGACGCCGAAGCGCTCGACGTACTCCCCGTTGTTGATCACGTGGTCGATGTGGTGGTGGGTGAGTAGCAAGTGGGTGATGGT
Organism: Acidobacteriota bacterium; assembly: GCA_965248695.1. GTDB lineage: Bacteria > Acidobacteriota > UBA890 > UBA890 > WLXD01 > DASCOT01. The sequence goes on from CBDFKD010000002.1 coordinate 1,435,400, forward strand.
GATGTCGTTGGCGTCGATGGTCTCGTAGATCGGGTCCACCGGTCCGCCCGAGTCGATGAGCACTCCGTGCCCACCAGGCTTGTCCGCGACGACGAAGCTGTTGGACAGATAGCCGTCGCTCATGCTGCGCTGAATGATCATGGTTCTCCCCTAGCAGGCCGTGGTGAAAGTGTGGAGGGTCTGGTTACGGCGAGTTGGGGCCAGATGCAAGGCGGCCTGCTAGCCATCGTCGAGGAAGGCCAACGCCGCAGATGGCCCCAAATCGCCGTAACCCTTCGGGCGACTGGGGGTTGCGCGCGCATGCTGCGTCGTTTGTCGTCAACGATGGGATTACCATCGCCTCCTCCTGTCTCCTGGCCTGCGCCTCGCAAAACCCTGTCGCCAGACCCACCACACTTTCACCACCGCCTGCTACCGGGTTGACCCCGTTGGCACCAGAACGGTCAGGAACGTCGGCTCAGAAGGTGATGACCGAGCGGATCCCGTCCTGCGCCTCCATGAGGTCGAACCCCTTCATGACCTCGTCGAGCGTCAGGTGATGCGACACCAGGCCGTCGAGGTCGAGCTTCCCTTCCATGTACATGTCGACGAACTTCGGCACGTGCGTGCGCCCCTTGGCGCCGCCGAAGCTGCCACCTTGCACCGTGCGACCGGTGATCAGGAACCGCGGGATGATGTCCAACGTCTCGCCCTTGCCGGCAACGCCGAGCACCGTGCACACGCCCCAGCCGAAGCGCGCCGCTTCCACCGCCTGTGCCATCACGCCGACGTGTCCGGTGGCCTCGAAGGTGTAGTCGGCGCCCTGGCCGTCGGTCATCTCGAGGATCTTGTCGACGCTGTCGGGGCCACCGATCATCGTGTCAGTGGCGCCGTAGTGCCGCGCCGAGGCAAGCCGGTCCTCCGACATATCGACGGCGATGATGCGCTCGGCACCGGCGAGCTGGCACCCGGCAACAGCGCCGAGACCGACAAGGCCGCAGCCGAAGACGGCGCACGAGGATCCGGGCTCCACCTCCGCCTTGTACAGCGCCGCCGCCAGACCCGTGGTGGCGCCGCAGGCGAGCGTGCAGATCTTGTCGAGCGCGGCGTCGGGATTGACCTTCGCGAGTGCGATCTCGGGCATCACGGTGTACTCGGCGAACGTGCTGGTACCCATGAAATGCCGGATCGGCGTGCCGTCGACAGACAAGCGCGGTGTGCCGTCGGGCAGGTAGCCCTGCCCCTGCTGCTCACGGATCGCGGTGCAGATGTTGGTCTTGCCGCTGGTGCAATGGGCGCACTCGCCGCACTCGGGTGAGAACAGGCATACGACGTGATCACCGGGCTTCAACGACGTAACGCCTTCACCGACCTCCTCGACCACTCCGGCGCCCTCGTGTCCGAGCACCGTAGGCACGAATCCGCTCGGATCAGCGCCGCTCCATGTGTACATGTCCGTGTGGCATACGCCGCAGGCGTGCACCTTGACCAACGCCTCGCCGGCCTTGGGCGGTGCGATGTCGACTTCCTGGATCTCCAGCGGCTTGCCAAACTCCTGCAACAGCGCGGCGCGCATCTTCACGGCATGTTCCTCCTGTCCACCGCGGACATCAAAACCTCTCTCTCGACGACGGCGCACGGTAGCATACAGCGCGACAGTGCGGCCGGGCAGGCCTGGGCCGCAGGCCGGTGTTGGCGGCCGCGTTAGCGTCTACGCGTCACAGGACCCACCACACTTTCACCACGGTCTGTTAGGGGCACCGATGGAATCGTTGCTGGCACAACTCGAGGACACGGGTGCGCAGCAGCTGACGATCTTCACCGACGTGGACTCCGGGCTGCGCGCCTTTCTGGTGATCGACGACACCACGCTCGGCCCTGCCGCCGGTGGCACGCGGACATGGGCCTACGCATCGGCCGGCGATGCGATCGCGGATGCTTGCCGCCTGGCCAGCACGATGACCCTCAAGTGTTCGCTTGCCGGAGTGGATGCCGGCGGCGCCAAGATGGTGGTGATGGACCGTCCCGAGCTGGATCGCGTTGCGGCGTTTTCGTTTCTGGGCGAGCGAGTCGAAGAGATGGGCGGCAGCTTCATGACCGCCGGCGATCTCGGCACGTCACGCGCCGATCTCGAGATCATGGCTTCGCGGAGCCAATGGGTGCGCAGCGACGAGACCGACCTCGCCGTCATGGTGGCACGGGGTGTCGTCGGCTGCGCCTGCGCGGAAATCGCTGGGCACGCGGGCCTGGAAGGACTCCGCGTCGGCGTCCAGGGTTGCGGCAGCATCGGCGCCGCAGTGGCCCACGAGTTCGCTGCCGCCGGAGCGCAGCTAGTGGTCACCGATCTCGACGAAGTCGCAGCGTCCAGCACCGCCGATGCGGTTGGCGCGCAACTCGTGGCACCCGAAGAGATCCTACGGGCCGCGGTAGACATCCTGGCACCCTGTGCGGCCGGCGGGTTGCTGACCACCGCGGCGGCGCGTGACTTGCGCGCCTGGGCAGTGTGCGGCGCCGCCAACAACATCCTTGCCGGGCCCGAGGTCGAGGAAGCATTGAGTGATCGCGAGATCCTGTTCGTGCCGGACTTCGTGTCCTCGTCGGGCGCGGTGATCCTCGGCGTTTGCCACTTCCACGAGCGCGACGACGCCGAGGCGCTGCTCGAGGGACTGGCACGCACGACTCGCGAGCTATTGCAAGAGTCGCTCACCAGCAGCGAGTCGACGACCCGCCTGGCGGAACGCCGGGCGCGCAAGCGCATCGCGGCAGGGTAACCAGCCAGGGCGCGCAAGCGCATCGCGGCAGGGTAACCAGCCAGGGCGCGCAAGCGCATCGCGGCAGGGTAACCAGCCAGGGCGCGCCAGCGTATCGCCGCAGGGTAACCAGCCAGGGCGCGCTAAGCGTATCGCCGCAGGGTAACCAGCCAGGGCGCGCTAAGCGCATCGCGGCAGGGTAACCAGCCAGGGCTCGCCAGCGCATCGCCGCAGGGCAACTGGCCAGGGCGCGCCAGCGTATCGCCGCAGGCCGCTAGCTCGCCACGTACTTCGTGATCCCGCCACCAGCCGTCGGTCTCGACCCCGGACCTTCTGCCGCATATACGTTGCCGTCGGCATCGCGGCAGGGTAACCAGCCAGGGCTCGCCAGCGCATCGCCGCCGCCAGCGTACGCCGCTAGCTCGCCACGTACTTCGTGATCCCGCCACCAGCCGTCGGTCTCGACCCCCGGCCACACCCTGCAAGAACCGCACATCGTGCGGATGCGGCGGCACGAAACCGGTCAAACGATCTTCACCGGCCGGCCCGATCCTTACACCGGTCTTCCAACCCGGGTGATTCTGGACGCCGGACTCGGAATCGATCGCATAGAGCGTGTCGTCTGCAGTGATGAACAGCCCGCTGATGCGGCTGTACTGCGTATAGATGTCGAGCAGCTCGCCTTCCTGGTCGAAGATCTGGATCCGGTGGTTGCCCCGGTCGGCAACGTAGCGACGCCCCTGCGAGTCGAACTCCATCGCATGCGGGGTGCGGAACTGCCCCGGCCTGAAGCCGATCTCGCCCCACTGCTTGATGAAGGTCCCGTCGGCCGAGAACTTCAGAATTCGTCCGGTAGCGCCTTCCGGCGGATCGGGATTCTGGCCGCTGTGCCCATCAGAGACGAAGATGTCGCCGTTCGAGGCCGTAATGACATCGCACGGCTCGTTGAGCTGTCCCGGCCCGCTCCCCGGCTGACCGGCAGTTCCCAATCGGAGCAGCTCTTCACCCTCTGGACTGAACTTGATGACCTGGTGCCCCTTCGTTCCGGACTCGTTGCCCTGCGAGTCGGTCACCCAGACGTTGCCCTCGTCGTCGACGTGCAGCCCGTGCGGCAACACGAACAATCCCTTACCGAAGGCCGCCATGATCTCGCCGGTGTCCTTGTTGAACTTGAAGACCGGATCACGATCGGAGTTCTCTTCGCACCCACCGGCCAGCGCCAGGCCGCCGCAGCGGTCATACGCCCAGACGTGGCCGTCGGGTCCGATGTCGATCCCCGCCGTGGAACCCCACTCACGTTCGTCTGGCAGCGCCGCCCAGTTCAGCAGCACCTCTCCGGTCGGGTTCGGCAGCTGCCGATCGACCCAGTCGCTCGCAGTTCCCGTCTCCGCCGCCGCGCCGCTGTCGGCCGCAGGGGCCATCGCGTCACCGCCGCAGGCGGCGACGGTCGAGAACAGGACCGCTACGAGTGCTGCACCGGCACGCCTGCCGTGGAACCGTCGATCGTCAGTCATTGCAATCCTCCCTGCAGGAATTCGAGCTGGCAGAATACGCGATCGGGGTCGGCGAACCCAGGGTGAATCAGCTCCCGTGGAGCCTCGCGCCAAGCTCGCGTGCGGCTTCTGCAACGCGCGGGCCGGGCACGAGCATCCAAGCGGCGGCAAGGGTCACTACCCGGACCTCGGAAAACCCTGGCAGGGTGCGCCACTCCGCCTCCAGCGTAGCTGCGGGAACGGCTTTCTGACCGTCAGAACGCAACTCCACCACGACGTCCGGTACGCGCGCGATAACCGCCTCGAGCCCGGCTTTGAACCCCGGGCGCGTCACATCGTCGAAGACGTTGCGGGCACCGGCGATCGTGGTGAGCTCCTGCAAGAAACCAACGCCGCCGTTCACCCACAGCTCGGCGAAGCTACCGTCGCGGCGCCCGAAAACCATCAACACGTTCGGCGGCTCGTCCGACGCGTAGGAGGCGCGCACCGCGTCGAGGTCGGCCCCTACCCTGTCGGCCGCCCGCGCGGCGTCCTCGGACAGGCCCAGCATGCGGCCCAGCTCGAGCATGTTGCGGAGTAGATCGCTGACGTCGGCGGTGGCGTAGTCGTAGGTGGCGATGCCGCTCGCCTCCAGCTGACGGCGCAGCGAGCCCTGGGACGGGTCGATGACCGCCAGATCGGGGCGCAGCGCGAGGATGGTCTCCAGGTCAGGGTCGATCAATCCTCCGACCCGCGGCAGCTGTTCCACCTCGGGGGGCCAGTGATCGAAGCTACTCACTCCGACGAGGCGCCCGCCGGCGCCGATAGCGAACAGCACCTCAGTAGCAGCAGGCACAAGCGAGACGACCCGTACGGGCGGCGCCTCCGCCCGCGCGCTCGCCGCCCACAGCGGCGTCGCCAACGAGAACGCGACCAGCACAAGGGTCGCAGAACGTGCCTGTGCCGGTAGCCTGAGACCGCGCAAGGATCCTGGAGAGAATCGCGATTCTATGATTGCATGCGTCACGATGTCACGGCTTCAACCAAGAGAGGTAGAGATTTGGCAAGCGGCACAGCAGGGCATCGTCGCGCGGTGGATCCGGAGGCCGGCTTCTCATTGATCGAGGTTGTGGGCTTCTTCATCTTCGGCATCGCTATCGTTAGCGCCATCTATGTAATCACGCGCACCGAGGTAACCTACGGCAGTTGGACTAACGTACCGCCCACCGTCGTGGCCGGGACCACCGGAACCGGCGTGTGGAGGATGGTCAAGAGCGTAGATGGCGGGCCAGGTCAGCCGCTCGAGGGCCGCTCGGTGAGCTTCCGCGTCAGCTGTGGACCCGGTGTGTCGGCAGTCATCAGCGCCACCCAAGGGGCGGTGGTGAGCCCCGCAGCAACGACGACAGAAGCCGTCACCGATGCCCTGGGTCTCGTAAGAGTGACAATCGATCTGGACGGAGTTGGGAAATGCTACGTATTCGCAACCGACTCGGTTAGTAAACGCACCGAGACATGGACCTTCGACGTGCCATAAACAGGTCGCCGGTCGATCGTGACCTGCATACCCGCCGTGGCTCATGCATGGCGGACCCTCCTGCTGAGGAGCAACACGAGGAAAAACGGGCCGCCAAGGGACGCTGTCAGAATGCCGACGGGAAGCTCCACCGGCGCGAGCAAGACGCGAGCCACGGTGTCACAGGTGATCAGAAACGCGGCGCCGCCGAGCATCGATGCCGGCAGCACGATGCGGTAGTCGTGCCCTCCGAGGAGCCGCACGGCATGCGGAACGAGGATCCCGACGAAGCCCACTGGGCCCGCTACCGCCACCGCCAGCCCGGTGACCCACGACGCCCACAACAAACCGCTCCGCGTCGCCGACGCTGCACTGACCCCCTGAGCGCGAGCCTCGTCAGCCCCGAGGCTCAAGAGGTTCAGTGCCCGCCCCTTGCCCAGCAGCGCCAGCCAGCCGGGCAGGCTCGCCAGCGCCAACAGCAGCAGCATGCGATACGTCGCGGCGTCCAGATCTCCCATCAACCACCGGATCATACGTGCCGTCTCGGCGTGGTCGGAGAAGTACTGCAGCAACAGCACGCCGGCGCTGATGGTGAAGTTCAGCGTCACCCCGGCCAGCAACAACACGGTCGGCGGCAGGTCACCACGGCGCGAGGTCAGCAGCAGCAGCAGAGCCGTGGTCGCCAGGGCGCCGGCCAGTGCCAGCACCGGCACCGAGAACTCCGCAAACGCCGGCCCCGGAGAGAAGCGGATGGCCAGAAACGCCGCCAGCGTCGTGCCGGCAGTTACCCCGAGCGTATAGGGGCTCGCGAGGGGGTTGCGCAGCAGCGACTGAAACGTCGCTCCGGCCAGCGCCAGCGTTCCTCCGACCATGCACGCGAGCAAGACCCGTGGCAGCCGTGCGACGAAGAAGACCGCGGCATCCGGGTTGTTGCCCCAGTCGAACGGATCGGCCCATACGCGTTGCATGCTGACCGACGTCGATCCGACCGTCGGCGCCAGCAGCAAAGCGACAGCCAGAGCCACCCCGCTGCCGATGAGAAGCGTCGAGCGACGGCGACGCGGCAGCGCCATGCGGCCACTCATTGGGCACCCGCGCGGGTAAACGCGTCGGTGCCATAGGCCTCGTCAAGCAGGCTCGGAACCAGCGTCTCCAGGGGTGGGCCGGCGGCCAGCACCTCGCCGCGACGGAGCACCACCACGCGGTCGGCGAGTTGCTGCACGAGCGCCATTCGGTGCGTCGAGATGATCATGCCGACGCCCGAAGACTTCAGGGCAGCCAGCGTCGCCGTCAGATCCAGCACGAACCCCGGATCGAGGGCGGCAAGAGGCTCGTCGAGCAGCAACAAGCCCGGGCGTGCTACGAGCGCGCGCGCCAGCAATACACGCCGCTGCTCGCCACCGCTGAGCTCGTCAAACGGGCGGCGCATCAGGCGGCGCGCCCCCACCCGCTGCAGCGCTCGCGCTACCGCCAGCCATTCGCGTCGGCTCTCCCAGCCGCGCGCCGGCAACAGCGCATACATACCCATCAGCACCATCTCGTAGACGGCGAACCCGGTGGCGGCAGGAATTCGCTGTGGCAGGTAACCCATGCGGTGGGCGCGCTGCTCACGCGACAATTGCGATGCTGCGATGCCGTCGATCTCGACGTGTCCGGCGTGGGCCGTGAGTAGCCCGCCGCAGAGACGCAAGAGGGTGGTCTTGCCGGCGCCGTTAGCCCCCAGGAGGGCGACACACTCACCACCGGAAACGTCGAGATCCACGCTGCTCAGCAACGGGCGATCGTAGCCGAACACCAGCCCCTCGGCGCGAAGCGACACGCCGGCTGTGCTCTTGCCGTGTACCGCGGCCGCGGTAGACGGACGCGACTCTGCCATGGTGACACCCTTTCCCGCGAGGGCCGGCCGCCTGGCCGGTTCGGTTTCCTGGCTCTCGGATCGTCCTACTCGCCGCCACCTTCCCGGTGCTCCCAGTGGCGTTCCGGAGCCGGCCGCGGCATGCGGCCTCTCCTCGGGCGGCTTTCGTCCCCGATCACAGTTGCGCGGCAGCGCGGGATTCGCACCCGCTTCCCGACACAAGGTCGAACGGTTGCGCTTATACCATGGGCACGTGAGCTATGTCCCGAGCCCGACATGCGAGCCTGGGCCGAACCTCGAGATACGCAGGAACCGTCCGTGACGGCAAACGAGATCCAGGCCATCCGCAACGCGGTCATTTACGACGGATCGGGTGGCCAGCCGCGGTTGGGAGACATCGTCATCGATTCCGGCCGCATCGACTCGATCGGCACGCCCGGCAGTGCGCCATCGGCAGCGGCGCTGGACGTCGATGGCTTGGCGGTGTGTCCCGGCTTCATCGATATTCACGGCCACTCTGACGCCGCTCTGACCCATCCCGAGGCGCCGGATCTCCTCGGTCCGTTCCTGCAACAGGGGATCACCACCCAGGTGATCGGCAACTGTGGGCTCGGCGTGGCGCCGGCGCCCGCCGCTCGGCGCGATGCTCTGCACGCGTTCATGGCGCTGATCGTGCCGCGTGGAACCGATCTGGCGTGGGAAACCTTCGCTGAGTACATGGCCTACCTCGAAGCCACGGGTCCGCCGCTGAACATCGCCGCGCTAGCGGCTCACGGCGCCATACGTTACGCGGTGATGGGCGGCGCCGCGAGCTCCGCAAGCGATCACGAGCTCGAGGCAATGTCGGCGCTCGTGCGCGAGGCGCTCGAAGCAGGCGCCTTCGGACTCAGCGCCGGCCTCATCTATCCACCCGGAATGTGGTCGGACACCGACGAGATCGCCGCACTCTGCGCGCCCGTGGCCGCCGTCGACGGCCTCTTCGGATGCCATGTGCGCGGCTCCAGCGAGCTCGCAATCCACGCCGAGCGCGAGCTGCTCGAGATCGGCCAGCGAACCGGGGTCCGGCTGCAACACTCCCACCACGAGGCATTCGGACCCGGGTACTGGCACCTGACCCGCGAGACCATACGCCTCGAGGATGCCGCCCGCCGGCGTGGGGTGGATGTGGGGTCGGATGTGATCCCCTACCACGCGGTCAACACCACGTTGCTGGCGATCTTCCCGCCCTGGGCACTGGCGGACGGGGTGCCGCAGCTGTGCGAGAAGTTGCCGAGTAAAGCCTACCGTCGCCGCGTCCAGCGCGACATAGAGAGCTGTGTGCCCAGCTGGCCGCCGTGGGATGGTGGCTGGGCGCACAACCTCGTCGGCGCCGGAGGCTGGGACGACATCGTGCTGTTGCAGGCCGCCTCCGACACCCACCGGAGCTGGCTCGGACGGAGCCTGGCCGAGATCGCCAAGCGCACGCTGTCGACACCGTTGGATTGCGCCGCCGAGATCGTCGCCGCGTCGGGTGGAGACGTGATGGCCCGCTATCACGGGATCAGCGGCGCTCCCGACGACGACGGCGCGCTGCGCCAGCTTCTGGCCCACCCACACCATTCGGTGGCGGTGGACGTGATCCTCAAGGGTGACGGGGTGGCGCATCCCGGTGGTTACGGCGCCATCCCACGGGTCCTCGGTCACTATGCGCGGGGCGAGGGCTGGTTTGACTTGTCCGAGGGCATCCGCAAGGCGACCTCGTTGCCCGCCGAACGTCTCCGCCTGACCGATCGTGGACGCCTGGCACCCGGCTACGCTGCCGACGCCGTGCTGTTCGATCCGGAGCAGATCGGCGAGCGTGGAACGTTCGCCGACCCGGACCAGAAACCTTCGGGGGTTCACGCCGTGCTGGTGAACGGAACGCTCGTGGTACGCGACGGTGTGCGACTTCCGTGCCGGCCCGGAACCGTGCTGCGGCGTCGTTCCTAGCAGGCCGTGGTGGAAGTGTGGCGGGCCTGGTTGCGACGAGTTGGGGCCAGATGCAAGGCGGCCTGACGGAGGCGATGCACTAGCCATCGTCGAGGAGGGCCAACGCCGCAGATGGCCCCAAATCGCCGCAACCCTTTGGGCGACAGGGGGTTGCGCGCGTATACTGCGTCGTTCGTCGTCAACGATGGGGTAACCATCGCCTCCTCCTCTCTCCTTGCCTCCACCTCGCAAGACCCTGTCGCCAGGCCCGCCACACTTTCACCACGGCCTGCTAGCGTTCCGGAACAGAGGTTTCGCAGGATCCAAATGGCGCCGGCACCGCCGAGGGTAAGCTGGGATCTACGTGTCTGACGAGGCGTTGCGGCCGTACGCCGCGTAGAGCAGCGCGCCGACGGCAAGCGCCACCGCCCCCGACGCCAGCGACACGGGGTCGGCGCCGAAGATGATCGCGATCGACGTCAACACAGCGAGCACCGGAATCAGCGCGCCACCGGGAAGACGGAAGCCCTCGACCTCACCGCCTTGCCGACGCAGAACCGGGACCGAAGCACACGTCGCCACGTAGAAAACGAGCCGCGCCACGGCGCTGACTTTCGCCATCTGTTCGAACGAGCCGGACGCCGCCAGTGTCCACGCCACGGCGGCATAGAGCAAGATCGACACATCGGGCGTGCGGTAGCGCTCGTGAACATGCGCCAGGACCCGCGGCAGCTGCCCGCGGTCGGCCATCGCGTACGTCACCCGCGGCCCCGCCAGCATCGTCCCGGCGTTCGACCCGGCGATCGAGATCACGCCGCCGATCGCCAGCAGGATGCCAGCGGCGGGGCCCAGGAAACCGGCCGCAGCATCGGCCAGCGGCGTTTCGGAGGAGGCGAGGTCGGCGAGCGTACCCACCGTGACCAATTGCACCGACATGAAGATGGCGCACACGACGCCGATGGTGGTGAGCAATGCGATCGGCACGTCACGACGCGGCGAACGCGCTTCGCCGGCCGGCAGCGTCGACAACTCGTAGCCGCCGAAGGCGAACATCAACAGCAAGACGGCCTCACCGGTGCCGGCGGTGATCGACATCGAGAACCCGGCGAAGTTGGCGGGATCGACGAAGAACATGCCTACCAGCACGAAGCCGAGCAATGGCACGAGCTTGCTCACTGTGAACAGGTTCACGGTCCACGAGCCGTAGCGCACGCCGAGGAAGTTGATCAGCGCCAACCCGCCGATGGCCACGGTCACCACCGCCAGCCGACCGCCGCCGGTCGAGGCCCCGGGGATGAAGTAGGCCAGGTACCGGGCCAGTGCGTTGGCGAGCGCCGCCAGCGACGCCAGCCGCGTCAGCCACAGCATCCAGGCCACCTCGAAGCCTACGAACGACCCGAAAGCCTGACGCGCGTACAGGTAGGGTCCGCCGGCGGCGCGGAATCGCGTCGACACCTCGGCGAAGCACAGCACGATCAGCGTGTTGGCCACCCCGGCGAGCACGAACGGCCACGGGCTCGAGGGCACCCCCACCAGCATCGCCACCGAGGCGGGAAGCACGAAGATTCCGCTGCCGATGACCTGGTTGACCCCCACCGCGGTGAGATCCCAGCGTCCCATCGCCCGAACCAAGCCACCCGCGGCTTCTTCGGGTTGCTGATTCATCGTCTTACCTCCGAGGATCGGGCGGCGGCACAGCCGGGACAACACTCAGGCCCAGGGCGACGCCGCGAGAGGGTGGACGGACAGCACGAATAATGCAACCAACGGCGGCAGCGACGGCGTCGTATGAGGCAAGAACGACCACAAGACCCCGACACGCCCGCGTGGCAGCTCGGAATGAGGAGCAACAGACGATGGAATGGGTTGCGCAGGCAATGATCTTCATGATCCCGATCGTTGGCTCGATCGCCCTCTTCAGCTTCCTGGCGGTAGTTGGCTGGGCCGAACAGCGTCGCAAAGAGCGCGAGGCGTACTATCGCTACGACTTCCGCAAGAAGCTCGTCGATGCGGGCGAGATGAATGCACGCCAGGTGCAAGATCTCATGCAGTACGAATTCGAGAACGAGCAGCAGCGCCGCCGCCAAGGCATGGTGGCGACCGGTTTCATCATCTCGGGCGTCGGGCTCGGTATGATCTTCGGGCTGCAGTTCATTCGCGACGAGCAAGTATGGATGGTAGGCAGCATTCCGCTGTTCATCGGACTAGGGATGCTGGCATACGCCATTCTGTATGCGCCGAAGACGGCGCCGGCGCCGCCGCCACTCGGTGCCTTCCCGCCACCTGACGACAAGTAACCCGACGATCCAGCGGGAGGAGCTCCGTGGGGGTTGCTATCGCGACGACGGTCAAGCGGGATGTAGGCGTAGTGAACGATGCAACGCGCTACAACGATGACGCCAGCGCCGTACGACGAGTTCTTGCCGGCGACCCCGACGCCTTCGACGGCATCGTCAAGCGTTGGCAGGGGCCGCTCGTGAACCTCGCCTATCGCTTCTGCCGAGATCGAGGAGTTGCGGAAGAGATGGCGCAGGAGGCATTCCTCAAGATCTTCCGCGGGCTGTCAGGCTGGCGACAGGATGGGCGTTTTTCAACCTGGATGTTCCCGGTGGCGCTCAACCACTACCGCAGCTCGATGCGCCGACGGATACCGCAGGCGATAGAGCTCGACGAGATCGACTATCGCCTTGGCGCCGGTGATCACAACCTCGAACAGGATCGTGATCTGCGCGACGATGCGGTCCGGCGTGCGGTGGCGACGCTGCCAGCCAAGTATCGCGACGTGATCATCCTCTACTATTTCCATGAGATGGACCTGGCGGAAACGGCGCGTACCTCGCGCCTGCGCGAGGGCACGGTAAAGGCACGGCTGTTTCGCGGCCGCAAGCTGCTGCGTGAGAAGCTCGGCGCGCTGATGCGCCCGCCGGTACCCGCTACCGAGGAGGCCTGACGATGGACGATCTGGACCGCATCCTCGCCGACGAGCGCGTCATCCGCCCCAGTAAGGGATTCACCGCGGGTGTCATGAAGGCAGTGCATGAGCAAGCCGCGGTGCCGCCGCCCCTCGAGTTCCCGTGGAGCCGCTTCCTGCCCGGTCTCTTTACATGCATCGGCCTGGTCTTCGCCACGTTCATGGTTCTCGGCTGGACCGGAGGCGCGGGGATCGGCAGCGACACGCAGCTCTGGTTCGATGCGATCGACACACCCTTCGGGCAGGCATTGGTACTTGCCGGCGCGGCGATTCTCGGAAGTCTGGCGTTCGCCGCGATGATCTTCCGATCCGTAGGTCGTGGCGGCACATCGCCGACGATCTGAGCGCCTGGATTGGCCGGACCTCACCTGTTGCCCGGTAGTGTGATCGAACATACGCTCACCGAGAGCATGTTCGCGACTCCGGAGCACGCCGACTCCCTCGAAGGCCGCTACGGCTGATACCGGTCCCTCCGTGCAAAGCCCATGGCCAAGCCGCCCTCGAAAAATCAGCGAGCAGGTCCGCCCAAGACGCTAGAGGTCGTATCGCGGTCGGGCACGCGCACGCGCTTTCTCCGCGGCATGGTGACCCACGATTTAGTGCGACGCGGCGTCGAGTTCGAGGAGGCGTACGCCATCGCGCGCCAGATTCGCGATGATCTCAAGGACCGCGATGAGGTCGCCAAGAGCGAGCTGCGAGAGCTCATCGCCGCAGCGCTGGCGCAACGGCTCGGCCCCGATGTGACCTCCGAGCTGGCGACGACGGACGAGTCTGAGCCGTTCATGGAGGTGGTTACGAAGGGGCAGACACATCCGTTCTCCAAGGGGTTGCTGGCGGAGTCGATCTACGCCAGCGGGGTCGCTGCCGAACACGCTTACCGGCTGGCTGCGGAGGTCGAGGCACAACTCCGGAGCGAGGCCGTCGACAGCCTGCCGAGTACCGAGGTCGCGCGCCGTGTAGACGTGCTCCTGGAGCGCCACGCCGGCGTCAAGGCCAAGCTGCGGTACCGAACGATCCGCCGCATCAATCGATTGCCGCGCCCGGTGATCGTCTACATCGGAGGTGCAAGCGGCACCGGCAAGTCGAGCCTGGCGCTGCAGCTCGCCCCTTTGCTTCGCATCTATCGAGTCTCGTCGACCGACACGATCCGTCAGGTCATGCGCATGGTATTCACGCCCGAGATCCTGCCGGCACTGCATCACTCGAGCTTCGAGATCACCAGCCGAGAGACTGGCGCCGACCATTTCATGGCCGACACCCCGGGCACCCTGCTGGAGAGCTACGAGGAGCAGGCACGGCGCGTTTGCGTCGGCACCCGCGCGGTCATCGAGCGCGCCATCGAGGAGAACGTCAGCATCATCGTCGAAGGCGTCCACCTGCTACCGGGCCTGGTGCCCTTCACGGATCTCGCCGGCGAAGCGTACCAAGTGGCCATCATGCTCGGCACTCCCGACGAGGAGTCGTTTCGCGCCCGCATCCTCACGCGTGCTCCCGGCGGGCCGCGGCGGGCGGCGCGCTACCTCGACGCCCTGGACGACATCCGGGCGATCAACGATCACCTGATGCATATGGCTGAAGCGCACGATATTCCGTTCCTCGACACGTCCCGCGACGGCGATCCCGAGAGCCACGCGGTGCAGCTGGTGACGGCTGAGCTGGAGCGTCAGGTACCGGCGCTGGCGCACGCCGACTGGGTCGAATCGCACGGCGAGACGGCCACGCTGCTGCTGATCATCGACGGGGTCGCAGATCGGCCGGTACGGGCTCTCGGCGGCCGCACCCCGCTGCAGGCGGCGCACACACCGAACCTCGATCGGCTGGCGCGTGAGGGCATTCTCGGGTTGGCGGACCCGGTGGCGCCGGGCGTGGTGCCGGATACGGCCGCGGGCACGCTGGCTTTGTTCGGCCAATCGCCACGCGCCTTGAAGCGTGGACCCGTGGAGGCGCTCGGCGCCGGCCTGGAAATGCATCCCGGTGACGTCGCGGTGCGCGCCAATCTGGCGACCATCGACGATGACGGCAACGTGGTCGATCGACGCGCCGGACGCATACGCGACGATGCCGATGCGCTGGCTGCGGCTCTGGATGCGATCCAGCTACCGGAGAGCATCACGCGCGGCGTACAGGTGCGAATCAAGGCGGCCACCGAACACCGACTGGCGATCGTCGCCCACGGGCCGAACCTGTCACCGGCGATCACTGGCAGCGACCCCGGCGACGTCGCGTCTGCTGGGCCGCCGCTCGTGGTGGAGCCCATCGACGCCGCGAACAAGGCAGCCTCCCACACCGCAGCGGTGCTCTCGGCGCTCGAAGCCGAGGCTCGCGCGGTACTGGAAGCTCACCCGATCAACAAGCGACGAAAGGAGCACGGCAAGCCGCCGGCCAACGCCGTGTTGAGTCGTGGAGCGGGCCGATTGCACCGGCTGGTCACGCTCGAGGAGGCTGGAATCCCGCTGCACGTCTCGTGCATCAGCGGCGATCTGACGATCATCGGACTAGCTCGCTGGCTGGGAGCGGAAACCGTCTGCGAGCCGCACATGACGGCCAACCTCGACACCGACCTGGCCGCCAAGATGACCGCGGCGATGAACGCGCTCGAACAGGGCGACCTGACGATCGTGCATGTCAAGGGCGCTGACATCGCCGCCCATGACCGCCGACCGGATTTGAAGATGCAGTTTCTCGAGCGACTCGACCGCGAGCTGGGCGTCTTGCTCGACGCGTACGCCGACCGGCCCTTGCGCATCGGCGTGGCATCGGATCATGCGACGCTGTCGGAAAGCGGCCAGCACGCTGCCGACCCGTTGCCGGTGCTGCTGTGGGGCGCCGGCTTCGAAGCCGACGGTGCGCAGCGATTCGACGAGCTCGCGGCGGCAACGGGTGCGCTCGGTCGGTTCCCGCTGCAGATACTGCTCGGGCGGCTGTTCGAGCTCGGCTAGCAGGCCGTGGTGAAAGTGTGGCGGGCCTGGCGACAGGGTCTTGCGTGGTGGAGGCAAGGAGAGAGGAGGAGGCGATGGTTACCCCATCGTTGACGACGAACGACGCAGCATACGCGCGCAACCCCCTGTCGCCCAGAGGGTTACGGTGATTTGGGTCCATCTGCGGCGTTGGCCTTCCTCGACGATGGCTAGGGCATCGCCAGTGGCAGGCCGCCTTCCATATGGCCCCAACTCACCGCAACCAGGCCCACCACACTTCCACCACGGCCTGCTAGCCGGGCTCTCCTACTCGGCGCCGCCCAGGACGGTGTCTGCCGGCTCACTGATTACGGTGTCGCGCAGGAAGCCCGGGGTCCCGTCGGCCAGGGACACGCGATAGTAGCTTCCCGTCGCCGCCCAGATGCGTAGCCGCGTGTCGGCATCGAGCTGGCGCAGCACGTCGGATCGACGGCTCGGGCGCTCCTGCAGAGCGGTCTCGTCGCCGCGCGTGATGCCCCAAGCGCCAACTCGGCTGGCGTCAGCGCTCACCGCCACCGGATCGGCGCGCGGCTGACGAAGGAAGTTCGTCGGATCGATCGGCCCGTTCGAGTAGATGGCAAAGTGGAGATGCGGTGGGGTCGTGCGCGCGTTGCCGCTGTTGCCGACATACCCGACCACGTCGCCGGGCTCCACCCACGTACCAGCCTCCACTGCCTGTGACTCGAGGTGGGCGTAGTAGAGGCTCAGGCCACGTTCGCGGTCGTGTAGCCACACTACGTTGCCGCCGAGGCGCTGCTCACCGACTCGCCGCACGTAGGCACGCGACGTCGCCAGCGCCGGCGTGCCGCGGCCGGCGAAGATGTCGACGCCATGATGGCTGCGACGACCGGCATCCCGCGGCGCGCCGAACGAGCTCTGGATGTCGGTGACATCGTGGTCCTGGACAGGGAACTGGAGCGTCG
This sequence comes from Acidobacteriota bacterium, assembly GCA_965248695.1. GTDB lineage: Bacteria > Acidobacteriota > UBA890 > UBA890 > WLXD01 > DASCOT01. The sequence goes on from CBDFKD010000002.1 coordinate 1,451,767, forward strand.
GAACCAGGCGCATCTCGAGCTCGAACTCGCCGCCGCGAAGGAGCTCCGGCTGCAGTCTGAGCAGGTATTCGGCATCGCGCCGCGGCTCAAACATGAGACGCGTCTCGGTTGCCGGCGCGCTCGCCACGTGAAGCGGCTCGGCATCGGCATCGACCCGAAACAGGTCGAGAAAGAGACGTGGAGGCGTGTCAGAGTCGATCTCGACCGCCACTTCGATTCGCTGGCCCCGAAGCGCCGAGAAACGGTAACCGGAGCCGTGCGCGGCCCGCGCATCGAACGCTCCGCGCTCGCGGTATGGCAGCTGCAGGCGAACGGGATTGTCGGTGGCGCGCGCCGCAGCGTCCACCCAGTCGCGCGCCAGGGCGCTCGATGCCAACCCCGCCTCGTAGAGGCCGTGCCGGTAGGCGTCCCAGGCGCTACTGGGTCGATAGGGCTCCGGGACGATCTCCTCCTGAGCGCACGCCGAGCACGCCAGGAGGACCAGGGCGGCGCGGCAATTGCGGAGATTCGGCACCGATTCGTCCGGGGATGGGCGGCACGTTTGGCGACGCCAACTGGCGAGAGGCGCGCCATTTAAACACGGCCCCCCGGGCCGACCGCAACGTCAAAGGCCACGGTTCGACGGATGTATGATCCCATCATGAACCCCGTCCGCCCCCTGTTGCTGGCGATGGCCGCCTCGCCGACGTGGAAGAGGTTGCTGACCGGATTGCCGTTGACACACCGAGTCGTCGCCCGCTTTGTGCCCGGCGAGACCCTCGCGGAGGCGCTCGGAGCCGTCCGTCAGCTGAACGACGACGGCATGCTGGCAACATTGAATCCACTGGGCGAGAACGTCAGCGGTCCGCAGGAGGCAACGGCAGCAACCGATGCGTACATCGAGATACTGGAGCGCATCGCGGCCGAGAAGCTAGATTGCAACATCTCGCTCAAACTGACGCTACTGGGACTCGATTCGGGTGCTGATCTGGCAACGGCCAACCTGGAGCGCGTGCTGTCGGTGGCGGCCAGCTTCGGCAACTTCGTGCGCATCGATATGGAGGCCTCGGAGTATGTCGACGCGACGCTTGAGGTGGCCGAGAGCCTGCGTGGGCGCTTCGATAATTTCGGGCTCGTGGTGCAGAGCTATCTGTTGCGCACCGCGGACGATGTCGAGGCACTGGTGCGAAGCGGGACACCGCTCAGGATCGTCAAAGGGGCGTACAACGAACCGGAGACTGTCGCGTTCGCCGCCAAGGCAGACGTCGACCGTAGCTACGGTCGCATCCTCGATCGGCTGGCAGCGGAAGACGCACGTGGAAACGGGGTAAGGGTGGCGGTGGCTTCGCACGACCCGGCGCTCGTAGCCCATGGGCGCGAGATCATCGACCGACTCCGGTTGGAGGGTTGGGAGTTCCAGATGCTGTACGGCATCGGACGACCCCTCCAGCGGCAGCTGGTCGAGGAGGGGTACACCGTCCGTGTCTACGTGAGCTACGGCCCCTCGTGGTATCCGTGGTTCATGCGGCGACTGGCGGAGCGCCCCGCCAACATCGGCTTCTTCTTGCGTCATCTATTCGGCTGAGAGAGTCGCCCGGTGTCACCGCTCGTTTTCCCCCCGAACCCACGGTACGCTCTCGGATTCTGGCAGACCGCCATCATGCTTCCTCCACGGCCCGCCAGCTAGCGAGATCACCGCACTCAGGAGACCGGTCGTTGGGCATTCCCGCTACACAGATCAAGCGCGGCATGGTGCTGGACATCGACGGCGAGTTGCTGCGCGTCCACGAATTCACCCACGTCACGCCGGGGAAAGGTCAAGCGGTCATGCAGACCAAGCTGCGCAACATGCGTACGGGGACGCTGATCGACAAGCGCTTCCGCTCGGCGGAGAACCTAGAGACGGCGCACGTAGATCGACGCACGATGCAATACCTCTATCTGGACGGCGATCTCTACACGTTCATGGATCTGGAAACCTACGAGCAGACAGGATTGGCTGCCGACAAGCTGCAAGAAGAGGCACCCTTCTTGCTGGAGAACACCGAGGTCAAGGTGACGTTCGTGGGCGCGGAAGCGCTGGCGATCGAGATGCCTGGAACGGTCGAAATGGAGGTCACGCAGACGGACCCCGCCATCAAGGGCGCCACCGCTGCGGCCCAAACAAAGCCCGCCACACTGCAAACCGGGCTGGTGATCCAGGTGCCACCGTTCATCAACCAGGGCGACCGCGTGCGGGTCGATACGAGCACCGGCGAGTACCTGACGCGGGCGAATTGAGCCACGCTGCAGTCTGCAGCGGTGGCCCAGCGGAGCGCGCCGCGAGATGACAACCGACCCCTCGGCCAGCAGCGAATCCGGCAACGGTCCCGGGGTCGGTCGACGACTAGCCGCCGACGCGCTCGCGGCCGTAATCGGCACGCTGCTGGCGTTCGTTCTGTTGCTCTACTTGCACGGCGATCGGCATCCGGGCTGGACCTGGGCGCTCGTCTGCGGCGGCCTGGGCGGCGTCGCGATGCGCCGTTTCGTCCGCCCCAGCTACATCACCTTTCCGCCCTACCTGCGACGCCCGCTGAGCATCGGGGTGATCACGATGGGAACAGTCTTCGCCACCTGGGCCACACTCGCCCGGGAGCCTGCGTCGTACTGGTTGCTGCGCTGGCGCGAGGCGATCACTCTGCCCGTCGTCGGCGGAATCCTGGGCATCGGCCTGGCGTCGCTGATCTATACCTACCGACGTCTGGAACGCGAGATCGAGGCCAAGCAGCGGTTGGAGGACGACCTCCAGATCGCCAGCCGAATCCAGCAGAGCCTACTGCGCGGTCGCGTAGCGACACAGTCGTGGGTCGAGACTCATGCGGTCAACATCGCCTCGCGACAGGTGGGCGGCGATTACTACGAGGTGCTGGATCGTGGCGAGCAGGGCATCTCCTTCGCGGTTGGCGACGTGTCCGGCAAGGGAGTCCCAGCGGCATTGCTCATGTCGTCCCTGCAATCCGCGTTTCTGGCTGCCTACTCGGTGCACGAAGACCTCGGCAAGGTCTGTGGGCTGGTCAATCGATTCCTCGTCGAGCGCACCACTCCGGAGCGCTACGCGACCTTCTTCGTCGGCCATCTGGCGCCGAACGGATGTCTGCGCTACGTCAATGCAGGCCACAACCCCCCGCTGCTCATCAGCGCCCAAACCTCGGCGCGGCTGTTTGGCGGCGGGCGGCCACTGGGGCTGTTCAGCGACAGCGCCTACGAGCTGCAGGAGCGCGTCATGGAGGCCGACGAGATCCTGTTGGTCTACACCGACGGCGTCACCGAGGCAGCTGACGGCGGCGACAACGAGTTCGGCGAGGGGCGCCTGGAACATGTGACGCGGGCGCATCAGGCCGCCACCGCCGCCGACATCAGCGCCGCTGTGCTGAGCGCAGTACACGACCACACCGGCCCGCTGGCCGATCAGGCAGACGACATCACGCTCCTCGTACTGCGGCCACGCGAGCTCACGACGTGAGCCAGGCGACGACTCCCGCCGCCCGGCCAGCACACCGGATCGGGCTTCGAGGCGTGGTTTCGGACCTCGCCGCGGCTCTCGGCGGGGCGCTCGTGTCGCTGGTGTTGCTTTGGTACCTGCACGGCGGCTGGGAGCCGGGTTGGGCGTTGCTGTGTGGTGGCCTCAGCGGCATCGTCTTCCGGCGCCTCGTCGAACCCAGCTACGCGAGCTTTCCCTCCTACCTCCGCAACCCCATCGACAAGGCGCTGATCCTGCTGGGAACCATCGTTACGAGCTGGGCGACGCTCGTTAGGGAGCCCTCGTCGTACTGGCTGCTTCGCTGGCGCGAGGCCGTGACATTGCCCGCTCTGGCGGCGGTGCTGGGACTCGGGCTGGCCGGGGTGATCTACTCCCATGCACGCATGCGGCGGGAGATCGAGGCCGCCCGCGCCCGCGAGGCGGCAATGAGGGAAGCCGCCCTGCACGCGCGACTGCGGGCGCTGCAAGCGCAGATCAACCCACACTTCCTCTTCAACGCCTTCAACGCGCTCGCCGAGCTGACCCACGATGACCCAGCGGTCGCCGAGCAGCTCGTCGGCGACCTGGCGCACCTGCTTCGCTACACGCTGCGTTCGTCAGCCGAGGGTACAGTGCCGCTCTTCAGAGAGCTGGAGGCTGTCGGCCACTACATTCGAGTCGAGAAGGCGCGCCTCGGCGATCGCCTGCGATTCGAGCAAGAAGTCGATGCAGCTGCGCTGCAGCGCAGCATTCCGGGCCTGGTGCTGCAGCCACTGGTGGAGAACGCCGTCCAACACGCCGTTGCCACTCGCGCCGACGGCGGTACGGTCCGCCTCGGCGTGGAATGCACCGCCGACATGTTGATCGTACGCGTCGAGGATGACGGGCCAGGCCTGCCGGATGAGTTGCAGCGACGGCTGGCATCGAGTGCCGCTGATGATGCATCCCTCGCCGACGTCGAGCTCAGCCCGGGGACGGGTGGCGCCGGGGGCGGCCTGGCCAATGTCCTGCAACGCCTGGCGTTGCGCTACCGTGGCGCCGCCACGCTTGTGGCCGCCGGGCTCGATCCAGGAACCCGAATCGAGATGAGGATTCCGTCATGAGCGTCCGCGCCGTAGCTGTCGACGATGAGCCGCTTGCCCGGCGGCGTTTGAAGAGGCTGCTCGGCGAGCACAGCGATATCGAGCTCGTCGGCATGGCGACCAACGGCACGGATGCCATCAAGGTAGTGCTCGAAGAGCGCCCGGACGTGGTCTTTCTGGACGTGCGAATGCCCGACAAGGACGGCTTGGAGACGCTGCGTGCGCTGCACGAGTTGCTACCTCAGAACGTGCGGCCGTTGGCCGTGTTCACCACCGCCTACGAGGACCACGCCGTCGACGCGTTCGCTCTCGAGGGTACCGACTATCTCGTCAAGCCGATCGATCGCGAACAATTGTCGCGCGCCCTGAGACGCGTGCGGCAGGCACTCTGGCAGCGGCGCCCGCAGACCGACGAGGCGAGCGCCGCCGCCCCGGAGGCGGAGGCGAGCCGACGGGTGAGCGGCCACCTGGCCGGCCACCGAGCCAGCAAAATCGTCAACCTCCAGCTCGAGGACATCGCCTGTGTGAGCGTGGAGGACACCATCACCTGGGCAGATACGCCGCAGGGACGCTTCCGACTCAAGCTGGCGCTCCACGAGGCCGAGGAGCGACTGCCCTCGCCGCCGTTCGTTCGCGTGTCGCGCGCTGCGATCGTCAACCTGGAATGGATCGATCACCTGGCACCCATGTTCTCGGGCACATACACCGCGGTGCTGCGGTCGGCGGTAGGCATCCAGGTACACGTTTCTCGACGCCGCGCCCGCGGGCTGCGCGAGCTACTCGGATGGTAGTCACCGCCCCGAGGCCAAGGCTCACGTGGCCGCTCGGGGACCGCAATCGACCGATGGCACGGCCACCCGGCCATTCCACCTCTTTCCGTGGGCGAGCCCCGGCAGCACTGCGATACTCGAAGCTGTCGCGTTCCACCGCCCGCAGCAACCTCGGAAGTAACACATGAGAGTCGTCACGCCGCTGAGCTTCCCCCGCAACGAACAGACGAACCGGCCCTCGCCGTGCCGGGACATCCAGCGCCTCGAGCGGCGCGGCGCGAGGATGCAGCGGCTGGTCATGCTGGGACTGGCCGCCCTCGTGGCGTTGAGCCTGCCCGCCGGGACCGACGGGGTTGCGTCCGCGTCATCCGTACCGTCGAGCAGCCAGGATCCTGCCGAGCCTCCACCCACGCCGGCCCCGGAGCAGTCGATGCCAGCGATCGAGCCTCCGGCGCGACCCCGCTTCGACAGCGTGATCAGCGAGCGGGTGCGCGATATAGGCGGCGACATCTTCCTATGGGGTCAAAGCGTCACGCTGGCCGGACGCGTCGGTCACAACGCTTTCTTCGGGGCGCAAACTGGCACCGTCGCAGGACACGTCGAGGGCGACGTCTTCGCGTGGGCGGGCGGGATCACGGTGTCGGGAGAGATCGACGGCGACCTGTACGTCGGCACCGGCGGCGCCACGATCATGGAAGGCGCCGAGATCCACGGCAACCTGCTCTGCTTCTGCGGCTCGCTGAACATGGACGGATCCGTTGGCGGAGCCCTACTCGGAAGCGCCGGCGGCGCCAGTATCAGCGGCACTGTTTACGCCATCGACATGGAGGTCGGCCAGCTGACCTTGACAGAGACCGCCGTCGTTCTTGGCGACATCACCTACGAGTCCAACGACGAGGCAGAGATCGCCGACACGGCGCAGATTGGTGGCCAGCTGAACTGGAACCGTGAAGTGGAGTCCGACGACGAAGACGAGGCGGACGAAGCGCCGGGGTTCAGTTTCTGGAGCATTGGCTGGAAGATCTGGGCTTACCTGAGCAACTTGATCGTCGGTGCGGTGTTCTTGCTTCTCGGCGGCTCGGCCGCCCGCGCACCGGCGGCGAGGCTGCGCAGCGCACCCGCGCCGGGGCTCGGCTTCGGCTTCGTGGTTACGGTGGTCTTCCCGGTTGCCTGCCTGGTCGCCATCGCCCTGATCGTGACCCTACCGCTGGGCATCCTGGGCCTCATGATCTTCGCCCTCGCCGCCTTCATCGCACGCCTGGTGACCGCACAGTTCGTCGGCGACTGGCTGCTGGGCCGGCTCGGCAGCGCCGGTTCTTCAGAATACCTATCGCTAGCCGCCGGACTACTGCTCTTGTTCGTAGTGGCGGAGATTCCGTATGTCGGCTTCCTGATCCGCATGGTGGCGATCATCCTCGGTATCGGCGGCATCTATCTGGCGCTCCGGGCCGGCGGGTTCCCGTCCGTAGCGCCGCCTCAGCCGCCCGTAGGAATGCCCGGCGAGTGAGTCACACGTGGTAATCCAGGCAACCGGACTGCGGAAAGACTACGGCTCAACGGTGGCGCTCCGCGGCGTCGACCTCGAGATCGACGGTGGCGGCGTGGTGGGGATCCTGGGGCCCAACGGCGCCGGCAAGACGACGCTCGTGGAGATCCTCGAGGGACTCCGACAACCGACCTCCGGAAGTGTGTCGGTTCTGGGGCTCGATCCGTCGACGCAGAGTCGGGCGCTCAAAGAGCGTCTCGGGGTGCAGTTGCAAACGACGCCGCTGCCTACCGAGCTCACGGTGCGAGAGCTGCTCGACCTGTTTGCTTCGTTCTACGCGTCGGCGCAGCCTGCCGAGGCAATCCTGGAGCGCGTCGATCTGGAAGAACAAGCCGATCAGAAGGCCGACACCCTGTCGGGTGGGCAGAAGCAGCGCCTGGCGATCGGCATCGCTCTCATCCATGACCCCGAGCTGGTCATGCTCGACGAGCCCACTACCGGCCTCGATCCGAAAGCGCGCCGCGATCTCCATCAGGTCGTCCGGGAGCTTCGTGCCCAGGGACGGACGACGTTGCTGACGACGCATTACATCGAAGAGGCCGAGCACCTGTGTGACCGCGTCATCATCATGCGGCACGGCGAGATCGTTGCCGACGGCACGCCTTTCGATCTGGTGGGACAGTCGCAGGAATCTTCGACCATCTGGATCCAGGTCGACGGCACCATGGATCCTGCGCCTCTGCTGGCAGCGGGTGTGGAGCCCCTCGGGGAGCAAGGCGGCCACCACAAGTTCTCCACGGCCGATCCGACCGAGACGATCCTGGCGCTTGGCGACATGCTCCGATCGCAGCATCTGCGCCTGATCGACCTACGCCTCAAGCGTCCAACGCTGGAGGATGTCTATCTCGAGCTGATGGGAAGCGACGCCAACAACGAGGACGAAGAGGTGCCGTCGTGAGCCAACTACGCGGATTGGGCCCGTTGACGCGCGCCGGACTGCTGCAGGCGTTCCGCTCACCGACGGCGATCTTCTGGAGCATGATCTTTCCGCTCATCTGGCTCTTTCTCTTCGGCTTCATCTTCTTCCGCGGTGCCGGCGACAAGGTCCTGATGATGCCCGGGCTGTTCACCATCAGCATCATGTCCGGCTCGTTCTTCGGTGTCTCGTACCTGATGGTGCAGGAACGCGAGGCCGGAATCCTGCGCCGCTATCGCGCCACACCGGTGTCGGCCGCGACGATCGTCATGGCGAACGGCATCCGGGCAATCGTAACCATGTCGCTTTCGGTCGCTACGCAGGCGATCGTGGGCTGGCTGGTATTCCGCTACCAGGTCGACGGATCGCTTCTGCTCACAATCCTGGTTCTGCTCATCGGCGCGGCGGCATTCGTGCCCCTGGGTCTGTTCGTGGGAAGCGTCGCACAGGACATGCGCAGCGCACCGGCGATCACCAACCTGCTGTTCTTCCCCATGATTTTCGGATCTGGCGCGGCGTTGCCAGCATTCCTATTGCCCGGGTGGGCGCAGACGGCGTCACGGATGGTCCCCTCGAGTTACCTCGTCGAGTCGCTCCACGGCGTGATGGTCCGCGGTTACGGGGTAGCGCAATTGATGGGGCCCGTGTCGGTGCTGCTGGTGACCATGGGCGTCGGCATCTGGGCAAACAGTCGCCTGTTCCGCTGGGAAAGCAGCGAGCCGGTCGACCGCCGCAACCTGCTGCTGATCGTGGCGGTGATCGCCGCGGTCTACCTGCTGGCGGCGCTGGTAGCGCCAGCGTTCCAGATGACACGCGCGCCGGGCAACTAGCGACGATCGAACGCGCCGCGGCGGACCGGCGGACGCCCACTAAAGGGCTTCGACCGGCCGTGCGGCCGGGCTATTCTCTGTCGGTAGCCAGTCGTGACAGGCGTTTCTCGTTCCGCCGGAGTACGCAATGCTGAAGCTCAGCCGCGCAGATCTCGTGCTGACCGCCCTCGGGGCCGTCGGTCTGACGGCCATCGTCGCGCTCCACGAGTCGGCGTTCCCGTTGGCGCTGGTGGAAATGGAGGTTACTCGCGAAGGAGCGGTCGCCAGGGCCACCGAGTTCGTAGAGGAGCTGGGCGCCGATCTCGACGACTTCCGACAGGCGGCGATCTTCTCGGGCGACAGCGAGGCCCTCAACTTCCTGCAACGCACTGTCGGCGACGAAGAAGCGGGACGCTGGGCGCGCGAAGAGGTTCCCGTTTGGCGTTGGGACGTTCGCTGGTTCAAGCCGCTGGATGCCGAAGAGTGGCTGGCGGAGGTGGGTGTCGACGGAGAGGTCGTTGCATTCCGGCACGTGGTAGAGGAGGCGGCCGCGGGGGCCGATCTGGAGGAGCCCGCGGCTCGCGCAACCGCCGAGGATTTCCTTCGTGCGAGGGGTTGGGATCTGTCGCGCCTGGAGGCCGTGTCCGCGTCGGCGGACCGGAAGGACAACCGCACGGATCATCTGTTCGTGTGGAAGGTCCGTGGTACCGACATCGTCTGGCGCCCGGACAACGATCAGGCAGGCACCGGGTATGCGCGACTGTCGGTGCGTGTGCTGGGCGACGAGGTTGGCGGCTACGTGCGGTCCATGCGCGTACCCGAGGAATTCTCGCGTGAGCTACAGGGAGTGCTCAGCGTCGGCAGCTTGCTGGCGGTCGGCAGCATCGTACTGACCGTGCTGCTCGCGCTAGCCGGCATGGGCATCGCGATCGCGCGCTACCGAACCGGCAACATCGAGTGGCGTGTGGCGATCATCTGCGGCGCGATCGTCGGCCTGATGTTCGCCATCTACACCGCCTCGAGCTGGCCTAACGTGTTGTTCTCCTACCAGACCCAGATCGGCTGGCCGGTGTTCGTCGGCATGTCGGTGCTCGCGCTAACGCTCAGCGCCGTTTTCTACACCGTGTTCGTCATGTTCCCGACGGCCGCCGGCGAGTCGATGGCGCGCGACTACTTTCCCGCCAGCATCGACGGCTTCGCGGACGCCGTGCGCGGCAAGATATTCAATCGTCACTTCGGTGCCGCGGCGTTGCGCGGCTATGCGCTGGCCGCCGCCCTGCTTGGCTTCCTGACCGGTTTCTACTGGTTCGCACAGCGCTATCTGGGAGCGTGGCTACCGGCCGAGGGCCCGTATTCGGAGATCTTCAACAACCTGTACCCGTTCCTGACACCGCTGACCATCTCGCTCGTGGCGGCGATCTCCGAAGAGACCATCTACCGGTTGTTCGGTATCTCGCTGTTCAAGAAGCTGTCCGGGTCGACCGCGGTGGCGCTGCTGATCCCTGCAGCGATCTGGGCGTTCGGACATTCGAACTACCCCGTGTTTCCGGTATATATCCGCGGCATCGAGCTCACCATCGTCGGCACGCTCTTCGGCATCGCCTTCCTGCGCTTCGGGCTGGTCACCTGCATCGTCGCCCACTACGTCATCGATGCCGTGGCACTGGGGCTCCCCCTGGTCACCAGCGGCAACTCGACGTACCTGGTCAGCGGCCTGACGATCATCGGCCTGGCTCTGCTGCCGGGAGTGGTGGGTCTGGTTGCCGGCCGTGATCGTCCTGATCCCCCGTTGGCGGCGGCGCACACGTAGCAGCCACCACAGCGAATCGTCGCTCGAACGTCCGTGCGGCTCGGTTGGCAGATCCACGCCCGCAGGCAAACCCGCGGGGTGCATGTCGCCGGGCGAGGGCGCATTGTCGATCGAGTCCGACGCGCACGCGGCGCGATAGCATGGCGGCGTTCGGCCCTGTCGTGAACCCGGAGCGTCCGATGCTGAGAGCCCAACGTCCGATCCACACCGTCGCGTTCCTCGTCGTCGTATCGGCCGGAGCATTGCTGCTGGCGACCTCGGCCACGGCTCAGCAAGGTCCCGAGCACGGTTCCCTGGTTATCGTCGGCGGCGCCATGCGCGATCCGCAGATTCTCGATCGCTTCATTCAGCTGGCGGGCGGCAACGACGCCGCCATCGTGGTGGTCCCGACCGCAGGCGGTGCGGCCGACTACGACGACAGCTGGGGCGGCATGGACACCTTTCGTGAAGCCGCGGCCGCCAGCGTGACGCTGCTGCACACTTACGACCCTGAGGTCGCCGACCGCGAGGGCTTCGCGGCGCCGATCCGTGAGGCCACCGGCGTCTGGTTCACCGGTGGCCGGCAATGGCGACTGGCGGACGCTTACCTCGGTACCCGAGTCGACACCGAGCTACGCGCCTTGCTGGGACGGGGCGGCGTGATCGGCGGATCCTCGGCCGGGGCAACGATCCAGGGCGACTATCTAGCACGTGGCGATAGCAGCACGAACACCATCATGATGGGCGATCACGAACAGGGGTTCGCCTTCGTCGAGGGTGTGGCGATCGACCAACATCTGCTACAGCGCAACCGCCAGTTCGACCTGCTCGAGATCGTCGGTGCACGCCCCGATCTTCTCGGCATCGGGATCGACGAGGACACCGCGATCGTCGTGCGCGGCAACCGGTTCGAGGTGATCGGCTGCGGCTACGTGGCGATCTACGATGCCCAGCGCCAGATAGACAGCGGTGGCAGCTTCTATTTCCTCGCCCCGGGGGACCTCTACGACCTGGCGGCGCGCGAGGCCTCGCGGCCCCAAACAGTGTTGCGACCGCTGGACCGCGTGGTCAGGCGTAAGTCATCGAAACAGTGAGCGCTGGCGCGGCGCGGACGTCTCCTTATGGCCTGGTATCCGGCCCATCGACTTCGCGTGTAGATAGGCGGCGCGGGTAGCGCGGGCCGGGACAAGCCCGGCAACCGGTGGCCACGAGCGGACGAATTTCGCCAGAGCAGCTTTTCGTCTTCTGATTGTGCCCTCGGACGGTCAATACTCAGCGAAACCGACTTCCAAGAGGAGCCGATGGCCAAAAGCAATAGACGCCGATTGCGCAACTACCTGCTGAAGCCGCGCCTGCAGTTCCGTTACGCGCTGGTCTTCTTCTTTCTAAGCACCGCCGGGGCAGCAGTCGTCTAGCTGGTCTCCTATCTGACCGTTCGGCGCGTCATCCAGCGGATTCTGACCGAAGCCGGTGACAGCGCCACGGCGCTCATACCGGTCGTCGATGTCGCCATGCGCACCGAGCTGTTGCGCGCCATGTGGGTGCTGCCGCTGCTCGGCATCGCCACCCTGGTTCTCACCGCTGTCGTGCTGCATCGTTTCATCGGACCGTTGGTGCCCATCGGACGTCACATTCGCAAGCTCAGCGACGGCGACTACGATGCGTTCTCTCGGCTTCGTGCGAAGGACGAGCTCAACGAAGTTGCTGGCGATCTCAACGAGCTTTCGGCAACTCTGAAGGCACGCTACGACAGCACCGCGGAGGAACCGCAACGAGCGGCGAACGGCACCGACGGATTCTCGCTCGTCGAGTTGCTAGTCATTCTGGCGGTCGTGATGGTCATCGGAATGCTCGGCGTGGCGCAGTTCATCACCGCCTTCGATCGTGCTCGTCAGCGAGGCGCGCTCGCCGACATGCGCACGATTGCCGCCGCCAACGGTACCCATGCGGTCGACAAGGGCGACTATGCCGCCGACGTCGCCGACCTGACGCCTTACTACCTGGGCGTGCTGCCCCCGATCGATCGCTGGGGTTTCGCCTGGGGCTACACCTACAGCAACAAGACCTACACGCTGTCGTCGCAGGGCGCTGACGGTACCGCGGGGCCGGCAGCGCCGACCGGATGGGACGGCGATCCATTCGAGTGCGATCTGGTGCTGTCGAACGGGGCCTTCATACAGTCGCCGGCGACCAACTGACGTCGCCGCCGCCGGAAGAGATACCTGCCACACCTCGACTGCGTCTGCTACGACGACGCCGGCATCTCTACCCGTTGCAGCGGCGTATCGAACACGACGGCGACCTCGTGGCCAGACTCGCGGGGCTCTGAGCGGCTCACCTTGCCGTAGATCATGGTGCGGCCGATCTTGCCTGCACCTCCGGGGAAATGGGTCAGGCAGCGCACGCCGGGCGCGACCGCACGGTCGAGACGCGCCATGAGCCCACCGCAGCCGACGTTTACCGTCTCGCCGCTGGCGCGAAAGGGCGTCTCGCTGTCGTCGTAACCGTGTATCTCTACATCGAGCACGATCGGCAGTGCCAGCGGCTGACGATCATGAGTCCTTCGATCGTCCTGCCCTTGACCCAAGTGCACCCCCCTTGCGTGCGCCCAACAGCACGAAGTTCGCCGCCAATATCAAGGCACCTCCGAACCAAACGGACTCGCCGACCAACTCGCCGAAAACGACGTACGCGGCGAACGCTGCGACCAGGGGCTCGAGCATGAGCAGCATGCCGGCCACCGACGCGTCAACGCGTCGCATGCCCCATTGTAAGAGGATCATCGGTACCAGATTGGCGAACAGAGTGTACAAGGCCACCAGGCGCCAGTGCACCAGCAATGGTGCGGGCGACAAACGCAGCCACTCCAGCGGTCCGAGCGTCAAGCGCAGAATCGGCCAGACGAGTAGCAGAATCAGAGACGACGAAGCCATGTAACCGAATGCGGTGGTCACCGGCGCGTTGCCACGTAGCCCGCTCATGCGTCCCAAGATCAGCCACAACGACAACATGACGCCGGCCAGCAACACCGCCACCATGCCGATCCAAGAATGGTCGAGGTCTGCGGCACCTGGTCGGAAGAGCAGCAACGTCCCCGCGGCCGCAAGGATGAGTGCGCCGATCTTGCGGCGCGTCACCGGCTCGGCCAGGAACATGCGGCCGAACCACAGCGTCCAGATCGGCTGGGTATAGAGCAGCAGTCCCACGAGCGCGATCGGAACCCCGAGCACGACGCCGGCAAACTGGCTCAACTGCAGCACTGCACCGACCACCCCGTAGGTCAGGAACAGACCCCGATCGCGACGTTTCGGGCGCAGCTCTGGTCGAGCAATCAGCACTGTTCCGAAGACCAGGCTCGTAGGCAGAATCCCAGTCAGCGAGATCTCGTACAGCGAGAAGCCGAGTTGCGAGAAGGCCCGGCCAACGACGATCAAGCCGGCGAACAGCGCCGCGGCGACCGCCACTACGAGGCGCGCAAAGGGTCCGTCGTTCGCGCTCTCGGTGTTCAGTCGCTGAACCATTCACCAAATCGGGTCGGGTCTACGTTGCCGCCGCTGAGCACAATGCCGACTCGCAGGCCTCGAACATCGACAACCTGCTCGAGCACCGCCGCGGCCGCGAGCGCGCCGGTGGGCTCGACCACCAGCTTGAGACGCTCGAACAGGAAGCGCATCGTGCGCAGCAACGCCTCGTCCGACACCGTCGCCATGTCGGCCACCTTCGAGCGCACGATCGGAAACGTGATGTCGCCCAGCGCCAGTGTGCGAGCACCGTCGGCGATCGTATCCGGGTACTCGACGCTCTCGAGCTTGCCGCTGCGAAACGAGCGGTTGGCGTCGTCCCCGGCCTCCGGTTCGACACCGATGACGCGACAGCCCGGAGCCATGGCGCCGGCCGCGATGGCGCAGCCCGACAGTAGACCCGCGCCACCGCATGGCGTCAACAGCATGTCGAGCCCACCGGTCTGCCGTAGCAGCTCACGTGCGGCGGTCCCCTGCCCGGCGACGACGTCGACATGGTCGAAGGGCGGCACCAACACGGCGCCGCGCTCATCGCGAATCGACGCGCTGATATCCTCGCGCCGCTCGGTGATCGGATCGTAGTGGATGATCTCGGCCCCGTAGCCGCGCGTCGCCTCCAGCTTCACCCGCGGAGCATCGTCGGGCATGACGATCGTCACCGGGATCTGCAGGAGCTTGCCGGCAAGCGCCACCGCCTGCGCATGATTGCCGCTCGAGTAGGCCACCACCCCGCCGGCGGCCAGCCCATCCGTCAGCTTCGAAAGGGCGTTGTAGGCCCCGCGGAACTTGAAGGCTCCGGTGCGCTGCAAGCTCTCGCACTTGAACGCCACCGTGCCGCCGCAGCGATCGTCGAAGCTACGCGACCGCAACACCGGTGTGCGGTGCGCCACGCCGCGGAGACGCCGGGCAGCCGCCACGATGTCGTCGTAGTCGACGGCAGGGGCGTTCATGAGTCGTCCTGGGAACCGTCGAAGGGTTCAGCGACGTGTAGCGGCAGTTGGGGCCGCTCGTCAACACTGAGTCGAAACACGTCGCCGCGACCGTAGTGTCCCACCGCATCGAAATCGTACTTGGCGCGGGCAATCTCGCGCATGTCGAGATCCACCACGAGCGTTTCTTCGGCGCCGTAAAGTGGGCCGGCCAGACGTTCGCCCAACGGCGAATACACCACACTACCTCCGCGGCACACTTGCTCGGGAAGCGCGTCGATCTCGGGGCCGGCGAGGTCTGAGGGATACATGTCGCGCGTCACGAACTGATTGCAGCCAAGCACGAAACAGCGCCCCTCGACCGCGATGTGCCGCATCGTCGCCTGCCATGCATCGCGGCAGTCCGCCGTCGGGGCGACGTAGATCTCGACACCCTTGGCGTACATCGTCGCCCGGGCGAGCGGCATGTAGTTCTCCCAGCAGATGAGTCCGCCTAGCGTCGCCCACTCGGTCTCGACGGTGCTCAGCGTGCTGCCGTCGCCCTCGCCCCAGATCAGCCGCTCGGATCCTGTCGGCTTGAGCTTCCGATGCTTGGCGAGCAGCTTCCCGTCCGGGCCGAAGTACGCCAGCGTGCAATAGAGGGTACCGGCACCGAACGCGGCGTCCTTCTCGATCAACCCGATCGCCAGGTAGACGTTGTGGCGCGCCGCGATATCGCCGATACGCTGCGCCACCGGATCACCGAGATCGACCGAGTTGGCCCAGTACCGAGCCCACAGGTCACGGCCTTCCTCACTGCGACTCCCGACAACGGCGCCGAACGACAGGCCGCGAGGATATGCCGGTATGAACGCCTCTGGTAACAGCACCAGGCGCGCTCCCTGCGAGGCGGCATCGGCGACCAGGTCGGCGAGCTTGTCGATGGTCGCGTCACGTTCAAACAGCACCGGAGCAGCCTGTACGACCGCCGCGCGCACTACAGGAAAATCACTCATCTTTGCGCGAAGAACTCCTGCAGGATGTCGATGACCTCGAGGGGGCGCTCCTCGTGCGGATAGTGCCCTGCCCCGTCGATCACCGCCACACGCTCGAGGCCCGGCGCACGCGCCTGCAACCCCAGATATTCCTCCAGCGGAATGAGCAGATCGCGCCCCCCGATGATGGCAATGACCGGAAAGCTCATGCGCGACCAGTCAGCTCGCGTGCGCTCGCCCAGCCGCCAATCATCCTCGATATCCAGATCGCGAAAGTAGCGCGCCATGGCAGCACGGACATCACCGCGACCAAAGGAGTCGATGTGGTGCTGGACGCGCTGCGCCGGCAGCGCCTCGATTCCTCCCGCGACCGTCAGGCCGAGCATCCGCTGCACGAAGAGCTCGGCGTTCAACATCAGCGCCCTGGCCGACTCGGGATCATTGTGCAGATCCCGCAGATCGGGCATGCGACTGAGGTCGTAGCGCTCGACCGGGGCACTGATGTGCGCGTAGCCGAGTATCCGTTCCGGGTGTTCGCCGGCCATCCTGGCGCCGATCATGCCGCCCCAGTCGTGACCGGCGAGATAGAACCGATCGACGCCGATCTCTGCCAGCACAGCAGCCAGCTCGTCGGCCATCGCCGCGACGCTGTAGTCGCCGTCGGCTGTACCGGACCACCCTGCACCCTTGAGGTCGACCGCCAGTACGCGGAAGTCGGTGGCCAGCGTCTCGATGAGGTGGCTCCAGGCATACCAGCTCTCGGGAAAGCCGTGCAGGACCACCAGCGGCGGGCCCGAGCCCGACTCCACCCAGTGCCAGCGGTCGCCGCCGACGGTCGCGAACCGATGCACGGCGCCCGGGACGAGCGGCTCGGCATCACCATCCGCTGGGCCGCAGGCGACCGCTCCCCAGGCGACAATCGCGAGGCAGACCACGGCCTGCCGACCGGGGCTCGACACCGATCTCAATCTCAATCTGATGCCCGACAGTCGAGTGTGACCACGTCACCATCGAAATACAGTGCGCGGTTCAAGAAAGGAACCAGCGTGACCACAAGGCCGGCGACGTACAGCGCCCGACGGTCCATCACCCCGCGGGTAAAGTGCCCTATGGCACCGCCCTTGTGCTTGCTGTTCTGCTGCCCGGTCAGCTCGTCCATCACCAGGCCGAGCTCGTGTCCCGCCAGCACCCGCCGGGCGACTTCCGGCGGCAGCTCGAAGTACGGCGAGCTACCCAGGGCCTCGTGGCCCTGCTGGTCGACGACACACATTCCACCGAATGCAAAGACGCGCCCCGCTTGCTCGACGATTCCACCTTCGATGCCGACGAAATAGTCGGCCCGGTGGGCCTCGTCGACTGCCCGAAGCGCCCGGGCACGGTGGCGGGCCCCGAACAACGTCTCGTCGTTGATCGGTTGGTCGGGCACCTCCGACGGCACCGCGATACCCAGCACCTCGGAGATGTCGAAGAACAGCCCGAAAGCCTCTTCCACGGCGCCGCGCTTCACCGGGTTCTCGGAGCCGACGAGAACTTTCACGAGCCGCCCGACGGCGACTTGGCACGAACGAAATCCAGCCGGTTGCCGCTCGGGAAGAACAGCGTCAGGGCATCCGCTTCGACCGCCACACGGGCCGCTTCGGTCACTGCCTCTTCCGGCCGCCGCGCCGTCATTCGCAGCGGGGCTTCAGCCAGACCCGCCATCGCGTCCCCGACCGACAGGTTGAGCTCGTGGAGAAACGTGAGCCGGTCGCCATCGAGCTGATACGTGCCGCCTTCGGCCGAGCCCCGACGTGGACCGCCCGACGAATCGATCACGAAAAACAACACCTGCCAGTGTCCGGAGTGAAAGAAGATGCGGCCGCGCACCGGATGGCGGCTGCCGTCCGCGAGCAGGTATGTGTGGGCGTTCCACGCGCCCTCGATACGCGCCTGGCCGGCGCCCGGCGACGCCTCCGACAACCCTGTGTGACCCACCGCGACAAGCAACGTCAGCGGCAGCACCAGTCGTAGCATCGTTCGTCCCATCCGCCACCTCCGAACCTCTACAATATTCACACCCTCTGAAGCGAGTGTTCCTGATGCAATTGCAGACACGAATCGAAAGCAAGCTACGCGACGCGCTCAGCCCCGACCGGCTCGAAGTCGTCAACGAGAGCGGCATGCACAATGTGGCGCCGGGATCCGAGACGCACTTCCGCGTCTTCGTGGTATCGGCCGCGTTCGACGGCCAGACTCTGGTGCGGCGTCACCAGCGCATCTACCAGCTGCTCGACGCCGAGCGACGCGATGGCATCCACGCGCTCGGGATCCAGACGATGACGCCGGAGGAGTTCGCCGCGACCGAAGCAGCACGGGTGGAGTCGCCACCGTGCCTCGGCGGCGACGGCACGATCGAGACCTAGGTGCCGCCGCCCGCGCCACGCTCAACGCTTGCCGAAGAGTCCCCCGAGCAGGCTCGCTCCCATGCGCAAGACGTCGTCTGTCGCGTCGCCGTCGCCGTCGGCATCAAGGAGCTGTCCCAGCATCCCGGGCGCCTGACGCTCGACACGCGCCTGCTCGCCGGAGAGCATCCCCGCCAGTCCCTCGGCATCGAGACCCTGCTGACGCTGCTGTCTGCCGAGCATGCCCATCACGATCGGCGCCAGCAGAGGTAACAACCGGGCGATCGTTCCGGCATCGAGACCGCTGGAGCGGCTGACGCCCTGCTCCACCGCGCCACGACCGTTGCCGAGAACGTGACCGAGGATCCCGTCGCCGGCGCCCGAACCGCCGCCGAGCAACCCTCCGAGGTCATCGAGCACGCTACCGTCATGGTCACGCTGCAGAGCGCTCGACAGCGACTCGGCACCGCCCGGCGCCGCCGCATTCCGTGCCAGGGCGCCGACCAGCGCGGGCAACGCCGCGCTCACCGCGCGTCCGGTGGCGTCCTCGTCGGAGCCGAGCTGACGAGCAAGGTCAGTGACCAGGCCACCGCCTGCTTGCTGGGCGAGCATTTCCAGTAGTGACATCGAAGTCCTCTCTCTGGTCAGCTGGGGGAAGGTCGTGCAAAAGGCAGCGAATCGCACCAGCGCTCGAGGCGCAAGCCGCGGTATTCTCTGCGACACGTTGTCGGAAACCCGAGGAGAAGCGCCTTGCGAACCGTCACCTCGAAGCTGGTCATGTTGCTGGCATGTGCGGCAGCGGCGTTCGCCCCCGCCGCCATCGGGAGCCAGGCGGCACCGGGAACCGATATCTTCCTGGCCGATCTGGATCTCGTGACGAGCCCGCCGACCGTAGGTCCGCCGCGAAATCTCACCAACCGCCTGGGGTACGACAACCAGCCTCATTTCGAGCCTGAGGGCAGTGGCCTGCTCTACACTTCGCAGCGCGGCGAGCAGACCGACATCTTCCGCGTCGATCTGCCATCAGGGGAACACTCACAGATCACCGCCACCGCGGAGTCGGAGTACTCCGCCAGCGTCGTGTGGCCGGACCATGAAGAAATGTCGGTGGTGCGCGTCGAGTCCGACGGGAGCCAACGACTGTGGGCCTTTCAACGTGACGGCACCTCGCCGCGACTGATCCTTCCGGACGTCGCCCCGGTCGGCTACCACGCCTGGAACCGGTACGGGTCACTGATCCTCTTCATCCTCGGGGAGCCACCGACGGTGCAGCTCGCGAACCTCTACGACGACTCCACGAGGACGGTCGCCCAGGATGTCGGACGCTCGCTGCAGGCGCGCCACGACCCCGACTTCTTCAGCTTTCTACACCGTGACGGCGATCACTGGGAGATCCGACTCGTGGACCCCGGCAACGGGGCCATGTTCGAGCTCGTCGAAGCTCTGCCGGGGAGCGAGGATCTGGCGTGGACTCCCGACGGTCGCATGCTGATGGCGGCGGGCTCGAGGCTGTTCATCCGTGACCCGTTCAAGGACGACGACTGGATGCCGGCGGCGGATCTCTCGGCGGCGGGATTGACGTCGATCACCCGGTTGGCG
Source organism: Acidobacteriota bacterium (assembly GCA_965248695.1). Lineage (GTDB taxonomy): Bacteria > Acidobacteriota > UBA890 > UBA890 > WLXD01 > DASCOT01. Next base: position 1,471,561 of record CBDFKD010000002.1, read on the forward strand.
GTAAGTCCGTCCGGCGATCAGCTCGCGCTGGTGGCTGAGGACACTCACGACTGAAACGTCGACCGCGCGGGTGCTGTCAGCCTAGCTCGCGTGGGCCCGCGCAAGTTGCGAGAAGCCGGCCACCCCGAGCCGCTCGAGCACCGCCTCCAGGCCGCAGATCACATCGCACTCCGCCGGAACATGGCCGGCATAGCGTTCGCTGCGGTCGAGCAGGATCGCCTCCATACCGACGCCACGAGCTGCCTCCCAGTCCTTGCGGAGGCTATCGCCTACGTGCAACGTCTGCGCCGCCTCGACATCGAGCTCGGCCAGGGCGCGCTGGAAGATCCCGGCGTCGGGCTTGGCGACGCCGGCGCGCGAGGAATACACCAACGAGTCGAACCAGATGCTCATGTTGAGCGCCAGCAGCACATCTTCGATGCGTGAGTCGAAGTTGGACACGACGCCCAGCTTGTAACCCGCCGAGCGCAGCAGGCACAGCACCGATGCAGCTTCGCGATACGGCTTCCAGCCCTCGGCACCACGATAGAGCGAATAGAGCTCGGTGAAGAACTCGCCGAAATCGTCGACGCCTTGATCGGCGGATTCGACGACGCGATCGACAAGCGTGCGCCACCAGCGATGCTCGCGCTCTTTGAGCTCCGCATCGGGCATGGGAGAAAACGCCAGCGGCGGCATCGAGGGAAACACGGCGAAAAATGCTGCTTCGATCGCCGCCGTCGACAGCTCGGCGCCGTGCCGACGGGCAACTGCTGCGTACGTCTCGCCAACCGGGAAGCGCACCTTCACGAGCGTTCCGCGTGCGTCGAACGTGACCGCTTTGATGACGTCTTTCATAGCCTGATCTTCGGCGCGAGCCATGCGGATCAGCGGACGGGGTTGGCTCGTCCGGGCGCCGCGCTCCGTAATCGTAGCGGCTCGGCGCTGTGGTTCAACCCGACTCGCTGTTCAGATTGGTCCGCATGATGGCGGCGTGCGGGCCGTCAAGAACCCTTTCGAGCGAGAACACGTCGCCGCCGGGACCGGGATGCCGAGTCAGCACGCCGTCGACGCGGGCGCGATCTTCGGCGTCGAGCTGCAGGTCGAGGGTACGTACCAGGTCGGCAAGGTGGTCGGCGTTGCGGGCACCGACGATCGCCGCCGCCACCCCGGCTCGATCCAGTACCCATCGGGTCGCAACGTTCGCGATCACAGTCTGGTGGCGCTCGGCGATATCGGAAAGCACCTGCAACAGCTGCTGAAACGCCCCCCAACCGCCGAAGTCGTCGATGATGAGCCGATACTTCTCGAGCGATCGATTGCTCCAGGGAGGGCTCGGCTCCGGCGCGTCCAGCCAGTGTCGCGAAAGGAATCCGCCGGCCACGGTGCCGTAGCACAGCAGCGCCATGCCGTTGTCAGCGCCGTGAGCGACCAATCCATTCTCCGGACGGCGGTCGAGCACCGAGTACTGCACCTGATTGCTGCACAGCCGGATGCCGGCAGCAGCGAGCTCTCTGAGGTGGGCGACGTCGAGGTTGGTCGCCGCCAGCAGGCGGATCTTGCCGGCCCTCTGCAAATCGCAAAGCCAGCCGGCGGTGTCCAGGACCCCGGGAACGGAGTCGTCCCACCAGTAGAACTGCACCAAGTCCAGGCGCTCCGCCCGCAGCCGCAAGAGCGAACGATCGATGATGCGCTCGACGTAGGCACGGTCCATGGTTGCGAGAGCATCGCGATCGGGCACGAACTTCGTGTGTACGCGGATTCGCGAGGCGCCGCCTGCCAGCCTGCTGCGAAGTTCGCCCAGCAGCTCCTCGACACCGGTGTAGATATCGGCGCAATCGAAGGTACAGAACCCTGCGTCGACGAGCCGTTCGAGGTCAACGAGAACGCGCCGCCGATCCCCGGCGCCGTTGGGCGTATGCCCGGCGGAGAGTTGCCATAGGCCGATGATGATCGGCGGTACGGCGTACCCGTCGGCAAGCTCGACGTGCGGTTCTCTCATCGTCTCTACTCGTTGCGCAAGGGGGTCGCAGTAACGTCCTGGTGACGGAATGTGGTGCGACCTTCGCGCGTGATACGGAAGCGACCGCCGCATAGAGGATCCGGACAGGCAACTTCCATGTCGGTGGTCATCCAGTCATTCGGATGCGTATCGCGCTGCTTGGCTGGGAGCAGCGGCAACAAAGCCGCCAGCGAATAGATAGGAAATGTCTGCCCGGCGGGAAGCGACAGGTTCTCGCCCCGTAGCTCGAAGTAGTCGCCGACCCGATGGGCGCAGACCATCGGTCGGTCGCCGGCCACCACCTCGATCCGCAGATCGAACAGGGTGAACTCGTCGTCGTGCTGATTCATGCTGGCCCCTCTCACTTCCGTTAAGGTCTCTCGCGGGCGATGGGAACACTCTGATGGATCTGGTTACGCTGCCGGGAGCGTAGATGCAAGAAGCCGAGCAAGAAGCGGAGCGACAACCCGGACCGCTCCGGTTCTTCGGCGGCAGTGCTGGAGCGCTGGCGCCGTTCGTCGTGTTTCTTGCCGGTGTCACCTGGCTGGGCCTGTCTGGAGCTCCCGACGAACGGGGGCTTTGGCCGGTGCTGATCGCGGCCATCTTCGCCGCGTTGCTGCTGGCGCGCGACCGCGATCGCTACTGCCGCACGTTGCTAGGCGGCATGAGCCAACCGATTGTCATGCTCATGCTGATGGCCTGGATGCTCGCCGGCATTCTCGGCACGTTGCTCACCGCCGGCGGCGTCGTGGACGCGCTCGCCGGCGTGGCACGGGCCAGCGGCTTCCAGGGCGGAGCCTATGCCGCAGCCGCCGTCGTCGTTTGCTGCCTGTTGTCCGCCGCCACCGGGACCAGCCTGGGGACGCTGATTCTGTGCATGCCCGTGCTCTACCCGATGGGTGCGGCTCTGGGGGCCGATCCGACAATGCTCGCCGGTGCGATCATTGGCGGCGCCACCTTCGGCGACAACATCTCTCCGGTATCGGACACCACGATCGCCTCGGCAACAACGCAGGGGGCGGAGATCGGCATCGTAGTGCGCTCGCGCCTGCGCTACGCGCTGCCTGCAGCGGCGATTGCATTGTCCGGCTACGTGATCCTCGGCGGCCAGGGGAGCCCGCCCGGAGGGACTTCCGGGGCCCTGCACAGCGCCGCACCGCTCGCCCTGCTGGCGGCCCCGCTGCTGGTCTTCATACTGTTGCTGCAACGGCGCCATCTGGTCGAGGGTTTGCTGGTCGGGATCGCTGTGGCGCTGGCAACAGGGTGGATCACCGGCTTGATCCGGCCGGCCGAAGTGCTGCAGATCGATCCGCAGGGGTTTGCTGCCGGCGGGCTGGTCGTGGACGGCATCGAACGCGCCCTGGGTATCTCTGTCTTCACACTGCTGCTGATGGGATTGGTAGCCGGTATCGAGGCCAGCGGCCTGCTCGATCGTCTGGTGCAAGCGGCGCGGCGATCGGCACAAACGCAGCGCGGAGCGGAGACCTGGATCTTTGCGACGGTCTCCGGTGCGGTGATGCTCACGACCCACTCGGTGGTCGCCATTCTCGCCGTCGGCCCTTTCGCCAAGCAGACTGGCGAGCAACTCGGGGTTGGGCCGACCCGCCGCGCCAATCTGCTCGATACCACCGTGTGCACCTACCCGTTCCTGTTCCCGTGGTTCATTCCCACCATCCTGGCCGCCTCGCTGACCGCGTCTGGGTCGACAACCGGCATGCCGCGTCTGAGCGCGCTGCAGGTAGGCCTCGCCAACCTGCACTCATGGGTGCTGCTGCTGGTCGTGCTGCTGGCGGTCTTCGGAGGCTACGGTCGCCGCGACGAGTAGGCCTATGTGGGTGCGCGCCCAGACGCCACGCTCGGACATCCGACGTAGTCGAGCGCTGGCAGGCTCGCGCTTGACCGCATGGACCATTCTCGGTTGACTTACCCGACCGTACGGCCCGCTTGTGGCCCGAGCGGCGGCGGCAGCCGCGCCGCGCCAGCTCGCCAGCAAACTCCAGGAGAGTCGCATGCAGCCATATCAGCGTACCGCCAGTGTCCTTGTCGTGATCTTCGTGCTCGCCACCCTTGCGACGCTCTCGACATCACCGGCATTTGCCCAAGGTAGCCATCGCGATCTGCAGGAGGATCAGGCCAACGTCATCGTCGATCCCGCGTACCTCGAAGGCCTGGAGTACCGGTCCTCCGGCTTCGCCCGCGGCGGACGGTCGACCGCCGTGACCGGCGTCATTGGAGACCCGCTGACCTACTACTTCGGGAGTACTGGCGGCGGCGTCTGGAAGACCAGTGATGCCGGCAACAACTGGACCAACATCAGCGACGGCTTCTTCGGCGTCGGCGCCATCGGGTCCATCGCGGTGGCGCCTTCCGATCCGAATGTGCTCTACGCCGGAACCGGATCCGGTTGCCCGCGCGGCAACGTCTCCAACGGAGACGGCATCTATCGGTCGACCGATGCCGGCAAGACCTGGAGCCACATCGGGCTCGACCACGCCGGGCAGATCCCCAAGATCCGCGTCCATCCGAACAACCCTGACGTCGTCTACGTGGCAGCGCTCGGGCACATCTTCGGCCCCAACGAAGATCGCGGCGTCTTCCGCTCCACCGACGGAGGCGCTACCTGGGACAAGGTGCTCTACATCGACGAGGCGACGGGCTTCAACCAGGTGGCCATGGACGTCAACAACCCGCGCATCCTTTACGCCGCTGCCTGGCGCGTCGAGCGCAAGCCTTGGACGCTTATCTCCGGCAACGACAAGGGCGGTATCTGGAAGAGCACCGACGGCGGGGATACCTGGTCGCAGCTCGGCGGGGGGTTGCCTACCGGTCTGGTGGGCAAGATCGACGTGACCGTTTCAGCAGCCAACTCCGATCGTCTGTGGGCACTCATCGAGGCCGAGGGAGCGCTCGGTGGCGTGTATCGCTCCGATGATGCGGGCGACAGCTGGCGCCGCATCAACAGCGCTGCCAACCTGCGCCAGCGGCCTTGGTACTACACCCACATCTACGCCGATCCGAAGGACGAGAACACCGTCTACGCGCTCAACACCGGTGTCTATCGCTCGATTGACGGTGGCACCAGATTCAACCAGCAGATCAGTGTGCCCCACGGCGACAACCACGACCTGTGGATCAATCCGGATTCGCCCGAGATAATGATCAACGCCAACGATGGCGGCGCCAACGTGTCGTTCAACGGCGGCGCGTCGTGGTCTTGGCAGATGAACCAGCCGACGTCGGAGATCTATCGTGTCTTCGTCGACAACGACTGGCCGTACCGAATCTACGGCCCACAGCAAGACAACAGCACGATCTCGGTGCCCAGCGTGGCCCGCGGCGGCTTCGGCAGCGTGTTCCCCGACTGGTATCCCGTCGGCGGTTGTGAGTCCGGCCATATCGCCATCGACCCACGCGACAACTCGGTGACCTATGCCGGCTGCTATGGCGGCGCGATCTCGCGTGTGGATCGCAGCACCGGCTCGTCGCGTCAGATCCTCACCTACCCGCAGCTGCAACTGGGTCAGGCGGCGCGCGACCTCAAGTATCGCTTCCAGTGGAACGCACCGATCCGACTCTCGCCTCATGATCCCGATGTCGTTTACCACACCTCGCAGGTCGTACATCGCACCCGCGATGCGGGCCAGAGCTGGGACGTAATCAGCCCCGACCTGACCACCGACAATCCCGAAACACAGGACTACGCCGGCGGGCCGATCAGCCATGACTCGACTGGCGTCGAGGTCTACAACACGATCTTTGCGTTCGAGGAGTCGCAGCACACGCCAGGCCTGCTGTGGTCGGGCTCCGACGACGGCAAGATCCATGTATCACGTGACGACGGCGCCAACTGGACCGACATCACCCCCGACAACATGCCGCCCGGCGGCACAGTCAATGTCATCGACCTGTCGGCGCACGATCCTGGCCGCGCCCACGTAGGCGTGTACCGCTATCGCGAGGGCGACTTCCGGCCCTACATCTTCCAGACCACCGATTACGGTGACAGCTGGCGACTGCTAACCGACGGTAGCAACGGCATTCCCGCCACCAACTTCGTCCGCGCGGTCCGCGAGGACCCTGTGCAACAGGGCCTGATCTTCGCGGGCACCGAGTACGGGATGTTCGTGTCATTCGACGACGGTGCCCACTGGCAGACCCTCCAGTTGGACCTACCGGTAACGCCGGTCACCGACCTGCAGATCTATCGAGGAGATCTGATTGTCTCGACGCAGGGTCGCGGCTTCTGGATTCTCGACGACATGACCATGCTTCGTGAGCTCGACGAGGCCGCGAGAGCCGACGGCAACTACTTGTTTGCGCCGCGCAAGGCCTACCGCGCGGGCAACTTCGGTCCCACTCGGATTCGCTTTCACCTTGCTCAGGAGCCCGAGGGTGACGTCACGCTTACCATCCTCGACGCCGACGGTGAGGTTATGGAGGAGGTCATAGGGCAGGCGGGTGCCGAAACGCCGTTCGCGGGAGGCGGTGGATTCTTTGCCCAGTTTGGAAGCGGTTCTGCTTTTCTGCCGGCCGAGGAAGGCCTCAACACTTTCATCTGGCGCTTGCGGGAGGAGGGGCCGGACATGCCCGACGACGTCACGCTGTGGGGCTTTGCCCCCGGCCGACCGGTACTGCCCGGAACCTATACGGTCCGTGTCGCGAGTGGCGAGTGGAGCCAAGAGCAACAGATCGTCGTCGACATCAACCCGAAGCCCGGCCTGAGCCACGAGGATCTGCGCCTGCAACACGAGTTTCTCGGCGACGTCGCCGGGGCCATCGACGAGATGTACGACGGTTTGCGCAGCCTGCGCGACATCAAGAAGCAGAGTGCTGAGGTGGTGGAGCAGCTAGGCAGAGCCGACATCGACAACGAAGAGATCACCGCGGCGCAGGAATCGATGGCCGACAAGCTCACCGCAATCGAGGAGCAGATCACACAGGTCAAGAGCAGGTCGAGCCAGGACCCGCTGAACTTCCCGCCGATGCTCGACAATCAAATTGTCAACGTCTACGGCTACGCGCTGGGTGGTTTCGGTGGTGGAGACAATCGCCCCACCGAAGGCGCCCACGAGCGCTTCGAGGACCTGAAGCCTCAGCTCGCCTCGTTGATGAGTCAGTTGCAGGAGATCATCGACAACGACCTGGCGGCGTTCAACGCGCTGGTATCGGGCGCCGACGTGCCCGCCGTCGTGGTTTCTCAGTAGCGGTTCCGTAGCTCGACACATCGCAGCACGTTGCAACGCCGGGGGACCGACGAAGATGGCAAAGAGCTTTCTATACCGGGTGTTCGGGATCGGCGCCGTCCCCAAGAGCATCCTGCCGGCGCTGCGACGCGAGGGGATGGTGCTGCTGGAGGAGGGCATCACGGGAACGGTTACCTATCGCAACTTCCGCGCCCCCGGCCGGCGCTCCGGATACCGCGTCAGCTGGTTCGTAGGCTCCCTTGTCGTCACGCAGGAGAGTTTCGCCAGGTTCGCGTTCTCGAAACCGATCGTCCACGTCCCGATGCAGACCGCCTATCTGGACAAGCTCAGCATCGAAACCGAGGGCAACTCCAAGCTCCTCGTTGCGTACGATGCCTCGGAGTTCGATGACGCCTCTTCCGGGGCCGTCGAGTGTCGCTTTTCGACGCCAAGCGCACGGCGCGTTCTCGACCAGCTCCGCGCTCGAGCGAAGTAGCTCCACAACCGGACCCAGACCACGCGCCGCGCGCGGGTCGACTGGTATTCGCTCGGTCGCATCGCAACCACGTAACTTCCGGCGGCGTCCAACCGTAGACAGGAGCAGGGACCGCTCGAACGGCACGATCGGCTCCGGAGGGCGCTCGATCTCGCTGTCGACGATGAACGGCGACATACGGGTGCGGCGGGCGTCCTGATCTGCTGGTCGCGGCGTTGACGCCGCTCGGGAGCTTTCTTGTGTGGGAGCTAGGGCGGTGGCGGCGTGGCATCCGTCTTGGACAGCGTCGCCGTTTGGTGGTCGATGGGTTTGGTTGCTCACGCGTCTCAGGCGTAGGTGGGTGAGCTTCTGGTTTGGCGATGCTGTCTACGACGGATACCGCGCCGCCACCGCCCTACCGACCATCGAGGTTTCCGGCCCTAGCGTCGACCCCGACCTCAAGAGCCGACCGGAGGCCGATATCAACGGCTTTGCCGACGTGACGGGGTCATTCGCAGGTAAGGAGAGCAAGGCGGCACCGGTCGGCCCGTCGCAGCGACGCCTTCCATCGGCTCGTGTTCCTGAGCGAGCCCGGCGCGGAGCTCCGGAGAGCGACCTCCGTGTCCGCCCCGCCGACCTCTACAACCCGGCGATCAACCAGCTCCCAGCGCCGATCGAACTCGGCGAACGTACTCCAAGCTGACGCCGTGGATTCGCAGCTTCACCAGTTGCTCGGGCGCAATGTCAGCGTAGCCGAGACCGTTCATGCCGCGGACGAAATCAGCGGACACGCCGTGGATGGCGAACTTGACCAGGTCCGCCTCCGGTAGGTCTCCGTAGCCGAGATCGGCCAGCGCAGCGACGTACGCGGTGGTGACGTTCTGGGTTGCGAACAGGAACAACCGCTCGGTGGACAGGCCTGGATACCCCAGGTCGGCCATGCGGCGTACATACGCAGCATCGGCCGTGAAGGCGAAGAAGCCGGTGCCGCGGCCACTGCGAAACTCACCGTCGAAGACGAGCGAGCCTGCCTCGCGTGCCAGGCGGAAGCTGACGTCGGTGGCGGTGCCACGCACCTGTGACAACGGGACTCCGCTCAGTTCGCTGATGTCGACGCCAAAGCCCGTCTGCCAGTTTCCCTGGTCACGTCCACGGTCGAGCTTGAGGTTCAAATGCACCCGCGGTGCGCGCTCGGTGTCGCGATCGTCCTCCCAAGAGCGAGACTCCCACAGGCCGCTGACCTCCTGCGCCAGGGCCGGGCCCGGGAGGATCACCGCCGCGGCGATTGCGATGGTTCCGGCGACAAACAGCAGCTTTCGCGCCTTCATTGCTGGGCTCCAGAGCGCTTCCGGAGGATTCGCTCCATGCCGTGAATCCTGATATCGATCAGGTCCTTCGCGGTCAGGTCGTCGTACCCGGCCTCGCGAAGCTCCTGCACCAGCGCAGCGCTGACACCGTGTATCCGCATTCGCTTGAGTGTCTCGAATGACAGCTCCTCGGCCAGCGACGACGACATCGCCGCGGCGAACTCGGGAGAGATCCCGTGGATGCGCGCCGCGACCAGTTCATCCAGACCGAGATCCGCGCCGAAGGCGGCACGCAGCTCGCTAGCGTACGAGCCCGATACCCCGTGGATCCGCAGCTTGATCAGCGCGTCGACATCAGGCTGGCTGCCCAGCAGGTCGGTCATCTCCTCGACGAGCTCGGGTCCGACGCCGTGAATCCTCATCTTCTTGAGCTGCTCGAAATCGAGCGATGCGCCGAGCAGCGTCGACATCCTGCCGGCGAACTCTGCCGACACGCCGTGGATCCGGGCGGTGATCAAGTCCTGCATCTGCATCTCGGCTCCGAACGAGCTCCGCATGTCGCGTGCGAACTCTCCCGAGACACCATGGATCCGCAACTTCACGAGCTGCTCGATGTCCAGACCAGCGCCGAAGAGGTTGCTCATCTCGTCGATGAACTCCGCGCTGATGCCGTGGATCCGCATCTTGATCAGCTGGTCGATGGACGGACGCGGCTCCTGGGCTGCCGACCACCCGCCAAAAGGAGTCGCGCTGAAGGGAACTGAGCCGAAGGGTGTGGGGCCGGGAGCCGTGCGTTCGGCTGGCGCGTGTCGGATGACGGCGTCTCCGATAGTCGCTTGCCCAATGACGGCCTTTTCCACCGGCACCGGAGCCGGAGCCGCTGGCTGCTGGACGGCACGAGGCGCGGCCGGCGTCGACTGCAACTCCGACCTCAGTTTCAGTGTCGGGACCAGTTGCGCGCTTGCGGGGGTAGCCGACGGCGTTGGCGCAGCGGCCTCGGTCGCCACCGGCTGCAGTGCGGCCAGGGGCACGATCAGGGCAAGAGATGCGGTTGCCAGGGACACGATGGTTCTCCGATTCGGGGAGGTTCTGCCGGCGTTGGGATCGAGAATCGCCTGCACCCACTGGCGCAGACGAGTGGAGCGCAGTAGCGCGATGGCGACGCCCGGCTGTGACGCATGGTGCATCGTCCGCGCCACTTCGACGAGGTGAGCGGCGTAGGTCGATGGCCTGAAGCCGGCGTGCAACACGACGTCATCGCAAGCGTGCTCCCGCTCACGGTGCAACCGCCGGCGCGCCATCCAGACGAGGGGATTGAACCAGTAGACGGAAACAGCCAGATGGGCGATCAGCTGGGTGGCGTAGTCGCGGCGGCGCACATGCGCCAACTCGTGGAGCAATACCGCAGTCTGGCAATCGGTCGACCAGCGTTGCATTCCGCTCGGCACGAGCACACGCGGACTCCACAGCTGCCAGGTCACCGGAACAGCGATCCGATCGCTCTGCAGCAAGAGCACGCGTTGGCGTATTCCGAGGCGCCGCGCCGCGTCGTGCAGGCGCGCATGCAGTGGGCCGCCGGTCACCGGACGGGATCCGCGCTCAATCCAGACAACTCGACCGAGGCCCGCGATCAGCTGGCCGAACAGTATGGCCGCGCCGGTAGCCCAGGCGACCAGCAGCAGCTCGGCACGATGTGCCTGGATACCGTTCGTTGGTAGCCCGATCGCTTCCGGTTGCGACCCGATTGCGGGTGGGCGATAGACGCTCGTAGCATCCACGACAACCCGTTCAGCTGACCTCTCGCCCATCGGCGGCAACTCGGTCCCGCGCCCGTCGCCGGCCACCTCGGTATCGGTCTCTAGCGACCAGGGAGGCGTCTGCCAGCTTGGTGCCGTTTGCCGCGGCGCCGGCGCCGATGGCGGCCCGGCCGAGGTGCTGGAGGTTGCTACCGCCGGCAGGAGCGGAACCTCCCAGGCCGGAACCAGGACCGAGAGGAGAGGCAACAACAGCGTCGCGACGATGCCAGCGCTCCACACCAGGGCACGTGTCCCGGACGAGCTGCGCCGGAGCATCCAGGCGACGGCCGCCGTGGTCACCATCGCCATCGTCACCCTGACTGTCAGATCGGCTAGCAGCAGCATCTCAACGGCCTTCCCGTCGAGCTGCGGCAATCATGTCGCGCAGCTGGTCGATCTCATCATCAGGAAGATCTTCGGCACACTCGAGCAGCGCCGCCACAGCCCGGCTCGTCGAGCCTTCGAAGAATGTGGTCAGCAGCCGGCGAGCGGCATCGCGCTGCGCCGAGCGCCGTGAGACCGTTGGCCAGAAAACGTAATGGTGGCTACGGCGCTCGTGTCGCAGATGCCCTTTCTGCTCCAGCACGCTCAGTGCCGCGCGTACGGCCGAATAGCTCGGCGGGTCCGGAATCTCGGCACGGATCTCCGCCGCCGTGGCACTTCCCCGCCGGAAGACCACATCCATGATCTGACGCTCGCGTCGCGTCAAATGCTCGTGAGATCGGCTGGCCATCGCTGCAAGCCACGAGGGGGATCGGGCGGTGCGTGCTCAACAGGCACGCTGAAACTGCTGCAAATCTAGCATTTCAATCCACACCGTCAAGCGACTTTGCAGTTTTTCCAGCATTTTCGTCGCCGCTCCGGCCGCCTAGTGAAGGAACAGATCGACGATTTGCTGAGTCGGAAAACCGGGGGCGCCACTCATGTTGCTGATGATGGCGATCACGAGCCCGTCGTCCGGCAACAGCATGAGGCCGGTGGTACCGCCCACCGAACCGCCACCATGACCTACGGTGCGGCGGCCAGCGCTGTCCGTGCCGACCGTCCAGCCAATTCCGTAGCCAGTTTCGGCGCCATCGCTGGTTCGCTGCGACGTCTGCCACTGGCGCAACGTCGCTGCCTCCAGGAAGCCGGGGCCGATGTGCGCCATGCCGAACCGCACCAGATCCTGTGCCGTGGAGACAAAGCCGCCCCCGGCCCACTTGTAGCTGTTGTCAACCCACGGGGCGTTATACAGCAGACCGTCATCCCGGCGCTCGTAGGGCCGGACTCGCTCGGGAACAATCAAGTGGTTCTGATCGGCAGCCGTGTCGAGCATACCGAGGGGCTCGAAAACGCGGCTTTGCATCTGTGGGAGGAAGTCCTCGCCGCTGGCCCCCTCGATCACGGCGCTGATCAGATTCCATCCGTAGCTCGTGTACTGGTACTCGGTACCCGGCTCGAACTCCAACGGGTCGGCGGCGAAGATCGCCAGCCCATCCAAGACAGTGTCGTAGTGGACCGCGCTGAGGAACTCATCGCCCTCGTAGTCGCGAATGCCGGCGAGATGGCCAGCGAGCAGGCGCGTCGAGATCGGGGATCTCTTGTCGGGAAAGGTCGGCACATATACCTGCACCGGCGCGTCGAGATCGATCTTGCCCTCCTCGTAGAGCAGACCGAGCAACGACGCGGTCATCGGCTTGGCGACGCTGCCGACGCGAAATCGGGAGGTGGGCCGTACCGCGACTCGCTGTTCGATATCGGCCCACCCGAATCCCTCAGCCCAGACGATCGTGCCGTCGATGCCAACCGCGATCGATAGCCCGGGGTACTCCAACAGCCGTTCGTGAATCACGGCGCGCGCCGCCTCGATGGCGGCACCGTGCGCCGAGTGGCGCTGCTGAGCGTATTGCGCCGCCCCTGCCCGGCCGGCGAGGATCGCCGGTCCGCAGGCCGCGGCGACCACAAGCAAGAGGGCAAACCGTCGGTAGAACCACCGAGATCCGCGTGTCTTCATGCCGATCGCTCCCTTACTGCTAGGCGAGAAAGTCAACTTCCAGACCGACTCCTGCCGCACGAGCCTGCTCGTAGACGAGGCGTGCCAAGGCAACGTCCTGCACCGCCAGGCCGGTGGAGTCGAACACGGTTACCTCGTCGTCGGTCTCGCGACCCGATGCTTGCCCGGCGACGATCTCTCCCAGGGCAGCGTGAATGCCCTCTCTGGTCAGCGAGCCGTCGTGCAGCGGAACGTTCACCTCGCCGCTCTCACAGGCCTGATGCCAGTCATCGATCACTACCTTGGCCGCCGCCATCAAGCTGGATTCGAGCTCTTGCTTGCCATGCGCGTCGGCGCCCATCGCATTGATATGAGCACCGGGCTTGACCCACTCGTGGCGCACGATCGGCGTGCGCGAGGGGGTTGCCGTACACACGATGTCGCAGGCTGCGGCGTCAGCCACCTCGCCGACAGACCCACCAACCTCGGCAGCGAAGGCCGCCGCCGCGTCCGCATGTCGATCGGACGCCACCACCTCCAGTTGGTCGAAAACTACGTGCAGAGCATCGAGCAGAGTGCGCGCCTGCACACCGCAACCGACAAATCCGACCGTACGGGCGTCGGGTCGCGCAAGGTACTTGGCAGCGACGCCGGCCGATGCGCCGGTGCGCAGCGCGGTGATCAGGGTGGCATCCATGACCGCCAGCGGCCTGGCAGTGGCCGGATCACTGAGGATGTACATCCCGAGCACCGAGGGCAACCCGTGGGTCTCCGGGTTGTGCGGATGGGAGTTCACCCATTTCACGCCGGCCGACCCGTCCATGTAGGCGGGCATGGCACGGAAGTCGCCCTGATACTGCGGCAAGTCGAGGTAGACCTTCACCGGCATCTGCGTTTCGCCGCGCCCGTGCGCCTCGAATGCCGCCTCGATCGCCGGAACCACGGAGCTCATGTTCACCACGGAGCGAATGTCGGACTGCGTCAGAATCAGCGACTTCACGGCGTTCTCACAAGTGCAAGAGGGGCGGGTCGTGGTCGGCGCATTCGGTAGACTGCCGCGCATGATACGTCGCGTGCTGGCGCGCGCCGAGTCGTTGGTACTCGATTATCCGCGCCCCGTCCTGATCGTCGCGGCGGCGCTCTGTGCCATCTCCATCTGGCTGGGAGCCGGGATCGAGCTGATCACCTCGCGCGAGGAGCTGGTGCCGGAGGGAGATATCAGCTGGGCGCGTTGGACCGAGTTGCGGACGCAGTTTGCCAGTGCGGAGCCGCTGATTCTCGCACTTGAACCGAGCGCGGAGCATGTGACGGTCGATGACCTGGAGATCGCTGCAGGCGATATTGGCGGGTTGCTCGAAGCCGACCCGCTGGTGCGCAGCGTGTTCTACCGAATCGACTTCGACTGGTTGGCGGACCAGGCGCTGGCGCTGGCGCCCGCCAGCGATGTCGACGAGGCGGTCGAGACGCTGCAGCGGCTGTTTGCCGTCGACGGGACACTGACCCTGACGGGCTGGGCGGATCTCAACGAGCGGATTGCCGACGAGCTCGAGAGCTCACTCCAGTCCGGCGCTGTCCTGTCGGCTGACGCCGCCACCGCGGCCGCCCGCTGGTTGCCGGCGATCGTCGAAGCCGAGCTCGACTTTCTTGAGGATCCTCAGCGGTTGATCGAGCTTCTGAAGCATCCATCCCGATTGCTGGTCGACGCCGAGCGGCCGGGATCCTTGACCGGCAACGGTTACCTGTCTACCGATGACGAGCGTTTCGTGTTCGTCCTCATCAACCCGGCGTCGACCGATGGCAGCCTGAGTGCCCAGCGCGCCCTGGTCGACAGCGTCCGTGCAGCCGCCCGCACCGCTCTGTCGGATCGACCGGGTATTCGTTACGGCCTGACCGGACCGGCCGCGATGACCGTCGAGGAGATGAACGCCATCGGTCGAGACGGCCGCCGCACGTCGTGGATCGCCATCCTCGGCGTTCTCGCGGTCTCGTTGCTGGTCTTCCGCCGTCGCCGCCACGCGCTGCTGTGCCTGGGAACGCTGGCCGCCGGCGTCGTGTGGTCCATCGGCGCGGTACGGCTCGAGATCGGATCGCTGAACGTCATCACCACAGCGTTGGTTCCTATCCTCATCGGCATGGGAATCGACTATGCCGTGCACCCACTCTCTCAGTACGAGCTCGAGCGTCAACAGCTAGGGCGACGACAGGCCGTGCGCGCCATGCTCCGCAAGACGCGTGCGGCGGTGATCGCATCGGCGTTCACGCACGCCGCTGCATTCGCCTGCCTGATGCTGATGGAGTTCCGCGGCTTCTCCCAGCTAGGGCTCGTCACCAGCGTCGGCGTACTGCTCTGCCTGCTGGCGGCGCTGCTGGTACTACCGGCACTGTTGCTCCTGGGCGGCGCCCCCGGCCGCGACGAGGGCAGAGGTCGGGCTGCCGTGGACCAGCTGTGGGACGCACGCGCCGCCCGCTGGGTCTGCAAATCGCCGCGCGTCGTCATCGTGCTGGCAATCGGTGCAACGGCGGTCGCACGGCTCGCGGCAACGGGCGTGCGGCTACAGTCGAGCCTGCTCGAGCTGCTGCCGGCGGGCGCCGAGTCGCTGCGATATCTGGAGATCATCAACAACGAGTCGGCCTTGAGCCACGACTTCAACCTCGTGGTTGCCGACAATCTGGACCAACTGCGTGCGCTGCGTACCCGGGCCGGTGACGCACCCAGCATCCGGCGGTTCGAATCGATCCTCACTTTTCTGCCCGAGGAGCCGCCAGCCTCCGAGGCCGTGGCGGCACGCGCGCGCCAGGTTCTAGAGGCTATCGAGATCGCCGGCGGGACGTTCGACGGCCGACGGCTGCAAGCGTCCCTGTCGCGCCTCGAGCCGTTGCTGGCAGATGCCGCCGACGAGGCGTTCGTTGCCGGCCAGGCGACGGCATCTGGCGCGCTGGAGACGGCACGCCAAGCGGCCGAAGCGGCGCTCCAACTGACGGCCGGCGCCGATCCGCAGCAACTAGCCAGGTGGGCCGCAGCGGACGGCGACCTCCACCGCGCAGCCAGCGTGGCACTGAAGCGCTTGCAACAAGCGGCCACCACGCCACTTCCGACCCGGGAAACTCTTCCGGCCAACATCGTCGACCGCTTTGTTACCGAACGAGGGCTGTACGTCGCCTATCTGTATCCGGCAGGCGACATCTACGACACCGACTTCCTGCGCCAGTTCAACGCTGCATCGGCGCGAATCGCCACCAACGCCATCGGCTTTCCGGTGCTGTTCGAGAACCACTCCGCCATGATCACCTCCGGCTTCGGGCTCGCGTTCGCCGCCGCCGCGCTGATGGTGTTCCTGGTACTGCTCCTCGATCTGCGCAACACGCGCCACACGTTGCTGGCGCTGGTGCCGGTGTTCGTCGGCACGATCTGGATGCTCGGCTTCATGCGGGCTTTCGGCCTGGCGTTCAACTTCGCCAACCTGGTGGCGGTGCCCATCGTGCTCGGCGTTGGCATCGATGCAGGCGTCCACATCGTCCACCGCATGCGATTGGAGGGCGACGACGGCATCATGACTGCCGTCACCCATACCGGTCGTGCGATCCTCATCGCGTCGCTGACCACCATGGTGGGCTTCGGTAGCCTGGTGTTCGCGAGCCACCGCGGCATGGCGTAGCCTCGGGGCGCTCTTGCTGGTGGGAGTCGGCGCGTGCACGATCGCCGCCCTGTTCGTGTTGCCGAACCTGTTGATCGTGTGCCGCATCGCGCGCCGCTGACCATCGGCGGCTATTCTTGCCGTCGGTACCGACCACTCACGATGAAGGAACTTCTGACCAGAATGACCAAGCTTCTCCTGGCGGCGACCCTGTTCGCGATGACGACGGCGGCCCCGGTCGTCGACGCGGCAAGCCCCGTCCGCGAGTTGGAGACCGCCGGGACCCTCAGGATCGTCGCCTGCGCGCCGGGGTATCCGAGCAACACCGAGCAGGCTCAGCCGACAATGAACGACTTCGCGGCAATGGTCGCCGACGCTTCCGGATGGCCGCCCGGGATGCTGACGGCCGAGTACCATCCGAGCGAGGAGGCCAGGATAGCGCGTCTACGCGACAACGCCACCTCCCTGGCGCTGGTGCCGTTACCCCTCTTTCTGAAGTACGAGAAGGAGCTGGCGCTCACGGCACTCCTACAGGCAGTACAAGCGTCCGGGAGCTCCACCGAGCGCTGGAGCCTGGTGACCTCCGCCGGGTCGGTCGCCGGACCCGAGTCGCTCGACGGATGGGAGCTGCTCGGCCTCGCCGCATACGCGCCGCGCTTCGTGCGAGGACCGGCACTTTCGAGTTGGGGACGGCTACCGGATTCGCTCTCGGTCAGCTTCACTCGGCGGGTGCTCGCCGGCATCCGGCGGGCCGCCGCCGGCGAGCCGGTCGCGATGCTCCTGGACGGCGCTCAAACTGCCGCCCTGGCCTCGTTTCCTGATGCCGCGTCGCTCGAGGTGGTGGCAACCTCCCCGCCCTTGTTGAGCTGGCTCATCGTTGGCATCGGCGACCGAGTCGAGGAACGTCGTCGCCAGCAGCTGATGAGCGGGTTGCTGGGAGTGCACCGGTCGGCGAGCTTCGCCGACGTGCTCCAGACGATGCAGCTGCAGCGCTTCGAGGCGCTGGACACCGACGCGCTGGTGAGCGCACAGGCGGCGTATTCGGCGGCTCGATGATCCGCCGCCTGCCAGCCGTCGCGCTAGCGGCCGCTATCATTGTCACGATGGCGTGCGCTGCTGCGCTGCAGCCCCTCGATACGCGCTCGGCGTTGGGTCGCGTCGATCCGGAGCGCGTCGACGCCGCAGAGGCCGCCCGGCTGGCGGCTCGCGCCGAGCATGAGTTCGCCCGGCGACCCGATACCGACGCCGTGCGCCAGGCCGAAGAGCTCTGGATCAGCTCTGCCATCGCACAGCCAACCAGCGCGGCGGCAGTCATTGGCGCGGTGAGGGCGCAGACCTGGCTAGCGGAGCACCTCGCCGAGGCGCGAGCACGCCAGGACAAGGCCACCGAAGCAGTGCAGACAGCGCAATGGTGTCGGCGGCGGGAACCGCTGAACCCCGACTGCCACTACTGGCTGGCCATCGCCGTCGGTGTGCAGGCGAACCAACGGCGTGCCACCGCGTCGGACGGCGTGCGGGTGATGGACCGCGAGCTGCGCGCCGCTATTGTCGGGCACGAGGCTCTCGACTACGCCGGACCGCGACGCGTGCTGGCACAGATGCTGGTGCGAGCGCCGGGCTGGCCCACCGGCCCTGGTGACCCCGACGAGGGTCTGGAGCACGCACAACGGGCCGTCGAGCTATACCCCGACTACCCACCCAACCTGCTGGCACTGGCCGAAGCCTACGCCGAGGTCGACGAGCCGTCGGCCAGCCGTGACGCCTACAGCAAGGCGCTGGCACGGGCCAGGGAATGGCAGCAGCAGGGCCACCCCGACGCCGACGAGTGGATCGATAGTGCCCGCAACGCCGGCCGCTAGGGCCACCGCGGCCGCTAACTCCGCCGCGCCGGGGGCCTGGTCAGCTCGCTTCCGAGGTCGAGATGGCGACTGCCAGAGAGCCGATATCGAGATCCCGGTTCAGAACATCGACAGTCTCGAAGACCTCCTCGCGTGAGATCTTGGCGCCAGGCCCGCAACGCTCGACGATCTCGAGCGCGGCGACCGCGAGCCGTACGGGCAGCGCGCAGAACGCAATAATCCCGCGTGGTGCCGACGCCACCTGTAGCGCGTTGGTGTACTCGGCCGCCACGACGAGGTCTTCCCGCACCAGCTTGAAGATCTCCTTGCGCTCGGTCTCCGACGGGAGGTACCGACGGCCCTCACTACGGTCAGAGGCGGCATCCTTGAGGATGTTGACCAGCTGGAGCGCCTCCCCGAACCGGGCCGCACGCTGCCGCAAGAAATCTGCTGCCGCCGACAGTTGCGGTCGCTCCAGCAGGAAAAGATCCGTGCTGAGCTCACCGACGATGCCAGCAACCGCGTAGCAGTAGGCACGCAGGTCGTCGAGAGACACGAGCTTGAGCACCCCGTCGACGGAGCGGTCGATGAAGCTCACCATGCCGGCCGCGGTCCGCAACGTATGGCCGCGGATGATCTCGCGGGCGCCAGGTCGCAGGCGCACGTACTCTTGAATCACGATCACCGATTCGCCCAGCAGCTCGAGGTAGCCAGGATGATCGATCGGCACCGAAGCTGCCCACGCGTCTCCGAGCTTCGCGGCCCGCTGCGGGCTCGGATCTCGAACCAGGCTCATGAACTCCTCCAGCGCATCGATCCGACGCTGTCGGTTCCATTGCGCCGCATCTTCGAACGTGTCGGCAATACGGAACAACAGGTAGGCGATCCCGAGCTCACGCCGGGTGGGCTCGGGGAGCATCGGGATCGACAACGCGAATGTGCGGCTGGTCTTCTCGAGAAGATCTTCGATACGGTCCATTTGTGCGCTCGAGGATGGCTGGCCGACGTCCATTATCCACCGTGACCTGGCGGGGTGCTGAAGGCCCCGGCTCGGCAGGGCCCGGGAGCCAGCGGCGTCGCCTTCAGCGCTCGACGATCGTCCCTGGCACCGGTGCGCCTCGCAGCGCCCGGCGCAGGATGCCCGGTCGACGGCCGTCCAGCAGATACGAACGCACGCCGAGTCGCGCCAGCGTCAATGCGGTGTCGAGACGATGGCGCATACCGCCGGTCACATCGGTGGCCGCGGCACCGCTCACCAGACGACGCGCGCTGCCGGCATCCCGCGAGCGCACGCGGACAACGGTGGCGCCGTCGGAATCCAGGATACCGTCGGTATCGCCCAGCCAGATCGCTTTGGAACAGTCTCGGCCGGCCGGTCGCAAGGCACGAACGAACGCCAGCAGCACCGTCTCGGTCGAGCAGATCGAACAGCCGCGCTCACGGTCCATCACGATGTCGCCATACGTGACGGGCAGCAGGCCGTTGTCGAGCGCGCGCACGACCGGCTCGATGTGCACTCGTGGAGGATGGGCCCTGCCGCGCGCGACAACAGCACTCGACGGCGCCACCGAGTAGGCGGCGATACCGGCCTCGCGCAGCGCGCCCATGACGATGGCATGCAGCTCGGAAGCCGCCGCCTGGGTCCGCGAGACGCCGACGCGTGCACGCCGCCCGACCATACCTGCATGAACGCCCGACGTTGCGGCGGCAACGTGCCCGAACGAGCCGCTGCCGTGTCCGAGCAACAGCGGACGCCGGGAGCGTCCTACCAGCGCCGCCAGCTCTTCTGCGAGGCGCGACAACTCGGCCCGCCGTACCGTGCGCGGACGACGCTTGTGGGTGATCAGGCTGCCCCCGAGCTTGACCACCGTCAACTCGCTCACGCTTGGTGCGCTCCATCAAGGGCGTCGAAGAGCGAGGCGGACAGATTCCGCGGCCCGCTGCCTACTCCGTCGCGGATCACCGTCTGGACGCCGTCGATCGCCGCCAGACTGGTCGCCACTGCTTCCTCGTCGTCTGCCGAGCAGAGGATGTGCACGTTGGCGCCAGCGTCCATCGTCGCCCATGCCGATGTGCCGCGCTGGCGCAGAGCGCGAACGTGATCCAGCACGCGCAACGTCGCCGGCTGCCAGTAAAAGATCGGAGGTTGCGAGGACATCGCCACCAGGTGCAACTCGATCGCGTCCTCCTCGATGATCGGGCCGAGTTGGTCCAGGTCGCGCGCGTCGATGGCTTCGCGAACCCGCTGCAGGCGGTCAGGAATGAGCTCCTGGCGGCGTACGTAGTGAGGGCTGGTTCGGGCACGTGCATGACCTTCGAGCGACGACACGGCTTTGGGGCCAGTCTGGACGATGGCGATCACGTCGCGCAGATCCCAGTGCGACGCCGGAGCCAGCGGTGCTGCACGCCACGGGTCCTCGCCCGTACCGAACGGCCACTGCACGTATCCACCGAACACCGATCGAGACGCGGAGCCCGAACCGGAGAGACGCGCCAGATTCGACAGCTCATCTCCGTCCGGCTGCCGATCGAGCGCCGCCACCACCGCCAGGGTAAGGGCGGCGAAGCCAGACGCCGACGAGGCGATGCCGGCAGCGGCCGGAAAGCTGTTCTCGGTCGCGACTCGAAACCCGACGTCCACCTGGGCCCAGCGCCGCAGGCGCTCCAGATGTGCCGCCGCACGCTGCTGGAACGCGCCTTCGGCCTGGCCCCACCGGCCTTCGGAAAACACCCAGATCTCGTCGGCGGCGCCGGCAGCGACTGTTTCGACGCTCGTACGCGTGACGCAGGCCCGCAGCGACATCGAGATCGACGCGTTGAGCGGAATCGCGACGGCCAGATCCTCGGCGCCCCAGTACTTCACGAAGGCAATGTTTGAGGGTGCTTCGACGGTAGCTCTGCCCATCACGCCACTACCTCCACTCGTACGCCTTCGGCGCCCAGCATGACGTCGTGCTCCGGCAATCGCTCGAGCGCCTGCGGAAGATCGTCGACGCCATCCGGCAATAGCACCAGTAGGGACCCGGCCCCCGGACCCTGGAGCGCGCCCGAGCCCGAGATCTTGGCCGCCCCGCCCAGCGCCTCAACGCTGCGGACGGCAACCTGGATCGGCTCGGGTACGACGCCGATCGACTCGAGGTAGCGCTGCGCGGTGCGCATCGGAGCGACCAGGTCGCCCTCAGCAGCCGATGCAGTGACGGCCAGCTGAAACGCGCGGGTTGCAGACTCGACTGCGTCCAGCGCCACGTCGAAGCGGCCCCGGTCGCGGGCGCGCTGTGCCCGTACTGCAGCCACCATCGTGCCGGTGGGGTCGGTGGTGGGGCCGGTGTCGAAGATACGCAGCCGTCGCAGTGTGTCGGAGCGGGCCGCGAGCGGCTCGATCGATAGCTCCTCGCCGGTGCGGCGAAGGCGCAGCACACCGCCGTGAAATACAGTCGCCACGTCCACGCCCGAGGGGGCGCCATGCTGGCGACGCTCGACCTGACCGGCTATCGGGCCGATGCGCGACCACCTGGCGGTCTTGCCGCAAAGTGCGCCGACCGCAGCGACGATGGCGACGGCGGCCGCCGCCGAGCTACCGAACCCGGCTCCCACCGGAACCGTCGACTCGACACAGAGCCGCACTGCAGCCAGAGGGTGGCTCTCGAGGCGCGGATCCTCGCCGAGCGTGGCAATCGCCTCGCCGAGCGCCACCAGCACCAGGTGGTCGGCACGATCCTCACGGAGATTCGCGAACGTCTGCGGCGAAGGGTCGGCGTCGTAGCTCTCCCAGCGCTGGCGCATGTCATCCGCGTGGCGGGAGATCTCGTCCCAGGAAACATGACTCCGATGCTGCAGTGGTGGGAGATCCACCTCGACGCCGGCCTTGCTGCCGCCGAGCACGTCGACCCGTAGGCGAAGGCTGGTGGCCGCCACCAGCGCCGGGCGCCCGTAGACTGCGGCATGCTCCCCTATGAGAATCAGCTTGCCGGGCACGGAAACGCGTGCGAGCAAATGCCGCTTGGGCGACCGGACGTCCACCACCGCCCGCTAGCTGCCTGCCTGGGTGCGCCGCCCCAGCCGCTTGTGGGCACCGGCGAGATCCTGCGAGGTAAAAGCGGCCAGCAGCGACAGCTCACCCGCGAGCACCGCGGCGCCGAGGATCTCCGCCAGCCGAAGCACAGCGGCACCGGGTCGGTCCGGCTGCGGCGCGACGCCTAGCACCGCGAGCGCCTCGCGCTGCGTATCGAGAGCGGTGCCGCCGCCGATCGCGGCAAGCGGCACTGCCGGCAAGTACATCGAGGCCACCACGCCACCACCGCCCTCACAGGGCTCGATCGACGTGATTCCCATCGACCCTTCCACGACATGTGCCGGATCCTGGCCGGTGGCCAGAAACACCGCCGACAGAACGTTGGCGACATGGGCGTTGAAACCGATCGAGCCGGCAGCGATCGAGCCCAGCAGGTTCTTGCGATACTGCACCTCGAGGAGGTCGGCGGCGTTGGTCTTCAGGCGCGCCAGCACGGCTTCGTCCAGGGTTACCTGAGCGTGTATCCGCTTGCCGCGACCCTCTTGGAAATTGATCGCCGCCGGCTTCTTGTCGACACAGTAGTTCCCCGACAGCGCGACACAGCGCACACCGGTGGCGGGTTCGATCAGCTCGCGCACCAACTGGTCGCACGCGATGGTCGCCATGTTCATTCCCATCGCATCTCCAGAGCGGAACCGGAAGCGCAAGAAGATCGTCGTCCCGAAGGCGTACGGACGGATATCCACCAGCCTCAGGAAGCGGCTAGTCCCCTCGGCCACCGATCGGATCGCGTCGTCGTTGTCCGTCACCCACTGGAGGAACTCACGGGTCTGCTGCAGCCCGGAGGAGCGAAACACAGGCGCCCGCGTCATGCCGACGTCTTCGACATAGACGGCGACGCCACCTGCAGCCCGGACCGCGGAACAGCCGCGGTTGATGCTGGCGATCAACGCCCCCTCTGTCGTCGCCAGCGGGACATATACCTCGCCATCGACCTGCTCGCCGCGCACCAGGAGTGGCCCCGCGATCCCCACCGGGATCTGCGCCACGCCGATTAGGTTCTCGCAGTGGCTGTCGGCGGCGCGCCCGGCGTCAAACGAGTAGCTACCGGTGTGCGTCAGCGTGGTGCCCGTCAGCTGCTCGAGCGCCTGCCGCCGAGCCTTTGCGGCGGTGGCAGCGTCCAGCTCGGCCGGCAGCTCGTGGAAACGCCGTTTGCCTTCAACGATCTCGTCGACGATGCCATCCGGGACGAGCGCATCGCTGGTGTCGGTCATCGGGCCGGACACCTGTCGATCAACGACACCGACCGGAGCTCGGCGAGCGTGCGGGCACCGGCACAGAACATCGAGATTCGCAGCTCGGTCAGAGTGCGCTCGATACGTGCCGCCACCGCCTCGGCCGATTGCAGCGACGCCGCGAGAAAAGGATAGGCCAGACCGACGATGTCGGCGCCCAGCGCAATGGCCTTGGCCACATCGATTCCGCTGCGTACTCCGCCGCTGCCGATGACGGTGACGTCGGGCAAACCGGCGACTGCCCGGATGCTGTCGGGCGTCGGAATACCCCAGTCGGCGAAGGTATCGCCGAGCTCTGGATCGTCGGCACGCTGGGCCTCGATGCGCGCCCAGCTGGTGCCGCCGTGCCCGGCCGTGTCGAGGATGCGAACACCGGCTTCAACGAGTCGGTCGGCTACGGCGCGCGATAATCCCATGCCGATCTCCTTGACGATCACCGGCACCTCGAGCTGATCCACGATGGCGGCGATCTTCGGCAGCAAGCTGGCGAAGTTGCCGTCTCCCTCGGGCTGGATCGCCTCCTGTAGAGGGTTCAGGTGCAGCACCAAGGCATCCGCGTCGATCATGCGTACGGCTTCACGACATTCGTCAACGCCGTAGCCGTAGTTCAACTGCACGGCCCCGAGATTGGCGAGCAATGGAATCGTGGGAGCGTGCTCGCGCACCTGAAACGTGCCCCGCCGCGAGGGATCTTCCAGCGCCTTCCGCTGGGATCCGACGCCCAGTGCCACGCCGACGCGCTCGGCACCGATCGCCAGGTTTCGGTTGATTTGCGCTGCATCGGCGGTGCCGCCGGTCATGCAGGAAACCAGGAGCGGCGCCACCAGCGGCTTGTCCAGGAACACGGCGCTGGCATCAACATCGGCCAGATCGATCTCGGGGATCGCGCAGTGCTCGAGACGCCAGGCATCGAAGCCTCGACCTCCCAGCTGCATGCGATCTTCGAGAGCGAGCTGGATGTGCTCGGCCTTGCGGTCGCGCTCGGCAGGCTTGGCGGCCGGAGAGTCAGTGCTGCTCATGCGTACTCGCAACACGGGCGCCGGCAATGGCGCCACACGACAGGCGGCGCGCGGCGTTCGGAACCAGCGCAGTGCACTGAGGGCGTGGGGTTCCGAGTGTCGTTGACGCCCCAGGGCATGTCAATGCCGCGTCTCGGCGGTGGGTCGGGGACTCCGGACCCCAGCTACGCCAGTGTCGCAACCAGTCCCTCGGCGAAATCAGCCAGCGTGCCGGCACACCTTCGCATGCGTGACCGCAGACGAACGATGCTGCCCCACGAGCTCGGTCGCCAGAACGCCTTCCAGAACACCTGGCGCTTGTCGATGCTGCCATCCTGGGCGCGGCAGTCCTCGAGGAAATCGGGCAACGCCTCGTCGGCGGCGTCGCTGATGGCGCGCGCGATCAGATACGGAAGATTGTAGGCAATCGCCACTCTGGCAAAGCAGGCCGACTCCATGTCGGCGACCGCCGGCTGATCGCGCCAAGTGCGCCCCCACCATTCCGACTTGCTGGACGGCGTCGCCAGGATCTCGTCGACCGTTACCAGCCGTCCGAGATCGTAGTCCAGGTGAATCGAAGCTTCCTCGAGCCATTGCAGGTCCGGGCAGGCGAGCGTCTGATCTCCCTCCATCACCTCGCTGGAGACCACCAGGTCGCCAACGGCGAGATCCGCTGACAGGGCACCTCCGAGACCGACGGCCAGGACGCGCGTCGGCTCGCAGATCTGTATCAGCCGGCGAATCCCCAGGTCGGCGTTGCGCTTGCCGTCGCCGGTAACGGCAAGCACGACCTGGACGCCGCGCAGGCGGCCCCGAACATAGTGCCGCGGCCCGTCCTTGATCTCCTCGGAAACGAGCACACGCTCACGCAGCGGCGCCAGCTCGTCTTCTCGCGCCGCGACGATCGCCACCAGTTCCTCGCGCTCCTCGACCATAACGAGAGTCTACCTGGCATCGAACCACGACCACCGCACCGACCTCCCACTCGACCCCGTGGACTGCTACCGTGCAGGCGTCGCAACTGGCGCGTCAGGAGCGAACCGATGCTGATACAGATCGCTAAATACTGCCCGATCCTCACCATCGGCATCATGGCCGGCGCCGTGGCGTCCATTCATGTCGGCGCCGCCCGGCCGCTCAGCGGCTTCGGGATCTTCATGCTGTCCTGGGCGGCCGGGGCTCTACTCAGCCTGGCGCTGGGGGCCCTCGTGTGGTGGCGGGGCCGCGGAGATTCGCGATCGACCTTGATCGGGCGGAGCGCGGCCTTGTGCGGAGCCCTGTTGTTGATCGCCCTGGCGATAGCCCAAGGAAGGATCGACGCACCGCCGATTCACGACATCACCACCTCGCCCGAAGACGCGCCGACGTATCGCGCCGCGCTCGACCATGACGACAACGCCGGCCGCGACCTTACCTACCCGCACGGCGGCGTCGATGTCATCGCTCAGCAGCGCGCCGCCTATCCCGACCTGCGACCCATCGAGCTCGATCTCGATCCCGAGACGGCCCATGCGGCAGCCCTGAGCGCGGCGGAGGAGCTCGGCCTCACGATTGCCTTCAGCAGCCGCGTTGGCGGCCACATCGAGGCCTACGCGGTGTCGCGCGTATTCGGCTTCGTCGACGACTTCGTCGTCCGCGTGCGTCCGACATCGTCGGGCTCGGTTGTGGACGTACGTTCCACGTCGCGTGTGGGCAGAAGTGATCTGGGAGCGAACGCCGCGCGGATCCGTGCGTTCACCGCAGCGCTGGTATCAGCCGCCGAGCCCGGTCCCTAGCAGGCTATCGCGACGGCCGCGCGACTCGCGGTGATGGCTCGAAAATCAGCGTGCTGCCGGCCGGGAGGAGCGTGTCGAGCCCCACTTCCCAGCGATGCGTGCCCAACCGAACGATACCGGCGCGACCCTGCAGCCAGGGCTCGATGGGGCCGAGATCATCGGGTGAGTCAGGTTCGGGCTCGAGCTCCGGCAGCCGATAGTGCATCGGTATCAGGTGCCGTGGCCGCACTGCGGTAACGAGCGCGGCCACCTCGGCAGGCGCGAGGATGTGGAACTGACCGTCGATCGGCACCATGAGGATGTCGATAGGACCCAGATCCCGAATGTTGTCACGCGTCAGCGGGCCGTTGTCGCCGACATGCGCGATTCTGAGCCCGGCTGTCTCCACCACCCAGATCGTGTTTCGCTGCTCGAACTCCTGGCCGTATGGATCTGCATGCTTGCCACGCAGACCGACCAACCGGACGTCGTCGAGCATGAACTCGCCGGGGGCGTCGAACACGCGGCTCTCTGGCCACGGGAACGGAGCTCCGCGGAACCTTCCGGCATCGTGGTCATAGTGCGGATGCGTGATCACGACAGCGTCGGGACGCACGTCCGCGGGGAAGTCGTACCCCAGCCATACGCGGCTGGCGTACGGGTCCAGCAGGATGCGCGTGCCGCCGGGCGACTCGATCAGAAAGCTTGCGTGGGCGATGTACTCGATGGACAGCCTCGTCTGCGCGCCGCTTGCGGCGCAGCACAACGCCACCAACAACGCTCCGATCGCCGACGGGACCACAGCAGCTAGCCTCCCTGCTGTCGGAACAATGCAATCGAGCTGGTGTAGCCGTGTACGAACGTGCGCCGGTTCACCGGACCGATCTCGCCGTTGCAGAAGAAGCCGCCGATGGGCATCTCACCCAGCTGGGCATTGATCATGCGGCTATCGTGATGCGGCTGTCCGTACAGCGTCTCGCCGCGTCCCAAGCACGAGAACAGCAGAGCGCCGTCGGGCGTCACACCGTTCCGAGTCTTGTAGTCACGTAGCAAGGTCTCCAGATCTTCGGCCGACGTATCGGCGTCACGAAGGTGGAACTGCACCACCTGCCCGGCCTCCACGAGCTCGGCAACCGAGATGACGCCAGTGTCGGGCTCGACGCCCACGAGGTTCCGCACGAGGAAGTCGCCATGCGAATACTCCGACCGTCCCTCGGTCATCACCACGCCGATGAACAGCGAGTGGCGGAAGAGCTTCCGATCAGCAACCGACAGCTCCTCGTACAGCTCGCCGAGCAATTCCGTGGGACGTCTTCCGTCGAGCTCCAGTATTCGATTGCGTACGGCGCCGGTAATGAACAGCGGCGGTCCGACCGGGCGACAACCCTGCGCCACGATCGTGTCCATGGCGATGTCACCGTTCAGCATCAGGCCGGCAACGCCCTCGGTCCAGACCTCGTCGTCGATGAACAATGCGTTGTCACCGGGACGATTGGCGCCACTCGCGAGCCCCCCCACCTTGCGGCTCTCGGGATACGCCGAGTCAAGCGACGCGAGCAATCCGCGCGCATCACAGCTGAAGGGGTCTGCCAGCAGCACGAAATGGGACGAGGACGCCGAATCGATCTCGAGCTGCCGGCGCCATCCGGAAGCGTCCTCGATCAGACGGTCGCTTCCGCTCGAATCGAGATGGAAAGGCTCGATACGCACGTCCGGAAGAACGGCGGCAGTGATCGACAGCGCCGGACTGTGCTCGACCTCGCGTCCGCCGCCGACCACACCGCCGCCGGAGCAACCCAGCAGGCGGGCGGTCGGAAAATACTGCCGCACCTCCTCGGGCACGGCCGAATAGTCGTCGGCATGATGCTCGGACGCGAACAACAGCAACAGGTCAGGCTGCTGCCCGGCCAGCACTCGGTCGATCTCCCCGAACGCCTGCTGCACGGCAACGTCGAGACAGGGTTCCTCGGAGACGAACGAAGCCCACTTCATGCGCCGCAGTGTACACGCTGCAGCTCGCCACCCGGCACGATGGGAGCGACCGTCTGGAGCGCGGTCGCGCGGGCAAGGAACCTCCACCTCGCCTTGCTACAATGGGCGCCTATCAACGCTCGCCTGCCGAGGAAACCCCTTGCTCAGATCAATCAAGAGAGCCCTGCGTCGCCGCAAATACGGCGACGAGATCGTTGTCGTCTCCGGACTACCGCGGTCCGGTACGTCGATGATGATGCGGATGCTCGATGCCGCCGGGTTGTCCATTCTCACCGACAACGAGCGCACCGCCGACGCCGACAACCCGAAGGGCTACTACGAGCACGAGCGTGTCAAGGATCTCGAGAGCGAGACGGACAAGTCGTGGGTCGGTGAGGCACGCGGGCAGGTGCTGAAGGTGATCTCGCACTTGCTCAAGGACCTGCCGGAAGAACACTTCTACAAGGTCATCTTCATGCGGCGCGACCTCGACGAAGTGGTCGCTTCGCAGAACAAGATGCTCGAGCGGCGCGAAGAGGACAATCCGCTCGACGATGTGCAGACGAAGCAGTTCTTCCTACGGCATCTGGTACAGGTGCAGTTTCTGGTGCGCGACCGTCCCAACTTCCAGATGATCGAGGTGCGCTACAAGGACGCATTGGACGATCCTGCGGCGTTCGTCGGCATAGTCGACGACTTCCTCGAGCGTGGGCTCGATACCGGGTCGATGGCGGCGGTCGTGGACCAGCAGCTGTACCGCAACCGCAAGGACGATCTGAGGGCCGCAACGTCTGGTTGAGCTCGATCGGTCGTTGCTCAGGCTAGAAGCCGGGCCGGCTACCCGGCCACCATCAGATCGACCACCGAGTCGACCACAGCGTCGGCTTCGAACGCACCGCCGCCTGCAGACTCGCTCCGATCCGGAGCTCCGTCGCGGTACTTTCCGGTGCGCACGAGGACCGTCCGCATTCCCACAGCGGCGGCGGCAGCAGCGTCCGTGATCGGATCGTCGCCGACCATGGCGACCGACCCTGCCGGCAGCCCCATGGTGCCGAGCACCGTCTCGAAGATCGCGTGCTCGGGCTTGCCGAAAATCATCGCCGTGCTGCCGGTGGCGTATTCGAGCGCCACCACGAACGGGCCCGCATCGAGGCGCAGACCGTCCGCCGTCAGCCAGTATCGGCTGCGTACCAATCCGATGAGCCGCGCGCCGCGCTCGTGCACCAGGACGAAGGCCCGGTTGAGCAGGTCGAACGTCCACTCGTCACCCAGGTCACCCACCACCACGTAGTCGGGTTTGTCGGGGTCGAGGCGAACGCCGTCGAAGTCCGACCGCGCCGCTGACGCCACGAGCAGCCAGGCGCTGGCGTCGTTGTCGCGCAGGTATCGTCCGGCCGCGGTCGGAGCGCAAAACACCTCATCGGCGGCAACGTCGAAGCCCATACGCTGGAGCTTGAGCGTCAGCGAGTCATGCGCGCGCGTGGTGGTGTTGGTGAGGAAGCGCATCGCGATCCCACGGGCGCGCAGCGCGGCCACCGCCTGCGCGGCGCCGTCCACGGGCCGGTCGCCGACGTAGAGAGTCCCCTCAAGGTCGAATACCAGCCCGGCGACGCCGTTCAGCTCCGGAATCAGCACAGACTCGACGCTCATGCCGTCAGTCTACGCCGCCGCCGGAAGCGATCGAGCCCTGGCAGTTGTCCTCAACAGCTTAGGTGTGCTAGTTTTCTATCCCCTAAACGGATTAGGTCACGGCTCACACCGACGACTCGACTGCCGAGGAAGACATCATGGGTAACATCGACGCCGGAACGCTGTACGGCTCCCTGAGCCTGCTGATCCTGCAGGCCCTGACGCATGGCCCGGTGCACGGGCTGGGAATCAGTCGTCGCATCGAACAGCTGGCCGGCGACGCCCTGCGTATCGAGGAGGGTGCTCTCTATCCGGCGCTGCACCGCCTGGAACGCGACGGCCTTCTCACCGGCGCGTGGGGGATATCGGATACGCAAAGGCGCGCCAAGCTGTACGAGCTGACCGAGGACGGCCACCGGCGCCTGCGACGCGAAACGCGCCGCTGGCTGCGGCACACGAACGCGGTCGCGGCGGTGCTCGACGTGTCGCGCCAGTGGAGCGACTGACGCTTGCGTGACTGGCGCGATACCTGGCGTGATCTATTCCCGCGCCGCGCACTGCGATCCGATATCGACGCCGAGCTCGACTTCCATATCGAGGGTCGTGTAGCGGAGCTCGTGCGCCGTGGGCGCACGGAAGAAGAGGCGCGCCGCGAGGTCATGCGGCGGTTTGGTGATCGCACTCAGGTACATGTCGACTGCCGACGAATGGCGCTACAGCGCATCGAGCGCGAGGAGTGGAGCATGATGATCGACAAGCTCTGGCACGACCTACGAATGGCGCTGCGCTCGCTGAGCAGGCGACCCGGTCTGAGCGCGGTGGTCGTGCTCACCCTGGCGCTCGGAATCGGATCGACGACCGCCATCTTCAGCGTCGTCAACGGTGTGCTCCTGCGCCCGCTCCCGTATGAGGACGCTTCGCGGCTGGCGATGATCTGGGAGAACGACCGCGCTACGGGAACCGTTCGCGAGCAGGCTTCGGTGCACGACTTCATCGACTTCCGCGAGCGCAGCCGGGAGTTCGACGTCATGGCGATCTATGCCACCGGCAACCTCAACCTGACGCGTGCCAGCGGCGAGCCTCGGCGGCTGAGGGTAGTGACGGCCAACGCCGATCTGTTGGGAGTTCTGGGTGTCAGCCCCGCCCTGGGACGAGAGTTCACCGCCGCCGAAGATGTCCCCGGCGGCGAGCAGGTGGTCCTCCTGACGCACGCCTTCTGGCGCGATGCGTTTGCTGCCGCGCCGGACGTGGTGGGTAGCTCGATCCGGCTCAACGACCGCGGCTACACGGTGATCGGCGTTCTCCCAGCCGGCTTCGACTTCCCCGATCCCGACTACGACCTGTGGACATCCCTGCAACGCGACGCGACCAATTCGGGGCGGGCTCGACACGACGTCAACGTGCTTGGGCGACTAGCCGCCGACTCGTCGTTTGCACAGGCGGCCGACGAGCTCGATTCGATCGCAGCCGACCTGGAGGCCAGCTATCGGGAGAACGCCAATCGCGGTGTCCTGGTCGAGCCGCTGACCGACTATCGAAGTGGCGGCGCCAAGACGACGCTGTGGCTGCTGTTCGGGGCGGTGACAACCGTGCTGGCGATCGCCTGCGCCAACGTTGCCAACCTGCTCCTGGCACAGGGCGCCGGACGGGCGCAGGAGACGGCCGTCTACGTGGCACTGGGCGCCAGCAATGCACGGCTGGCACGGCGCTTCCTGGCGGAGGGGTTGGTACTGACCGGCCTGGCCCTGCTCGCCGGAGGGGCCCTTTCGATCGTCGGGCTGCGGGCGCTGCTGACGCTGGCTCCACCGCAGCTGCTCGGTCGTGACGTCGTCGGCCTCGATGCCTGGGTGCTGCTGTTCGCCGCCGGAACCAGCGCCCTCATCGGTATAGGTTGCGGGTTATTGCCGACCCTCCAATCTCGCCGAGTCAACGTTCAGAGCGCCCTGAAGGAAGGACGCTCACAGGCCGAGGCTGCGGCGGTATCGAAGCTGTTCATGCGCCGCTGCTTGGTCGCCGGGCAAACTGCGCTGGCCGTTGTCTTGCTGGTGGCCGCCGCGCTGCTCATCGGAACGCTGCGGAACCTGCAAGGCGTGGACCCCGGGTTTCGCGCCGACAACGTGCTTCGCGCCGATCTTCAGCTTCCCGACTCACGCTACCCGCGCGCCTTCCAGAACTGGCCCGACTGGCCGGAGCGGCGCAACTTCTACAGCTCCCTGCTCGAACGCGTGCGCGCTCTGCCCGGCGTGCGCGCCGCGACCCTCGCCTCGCAACACCCACTGCAGGCGGGCTTCACCAACAGCTTCGGGATCGTCGGCATCCCGTACGACAGTGGGCAGGGCGAGATCACCATCCGCCTGGTGAGCCCGACCTACTTCGATACCGTCGGTGCGACGCTTCTCCACGGTCGCCTGATGGACGCTACCGACGATGCTCGGAGCGAGCCGGTGGCGATCATCAACGAAGCGGCCCGGCAGCGGTACTTCGCGCAACTGGAGCCGCTCGAGCACGCGCTGGAGCTACCGTGGGCCGGGATCCCGCGCCGCGTCATCGGGGTTATCGAGAACGAAAGGACGCTGGGACTGGATCGCGCCGCGCCGCCGGCGATGTACGTGAACCTGCTGCAAGCCCCGGCATTCGGTGTCGTCACCCTGATGGTGCACACCGACGCTGATCCTCTCGACATGGCCGCGCCGGTGCGCACGAGCATCTGGTCGCTCGACCCCGACCTGGCCGTGTACAACATCGACACGATGACATCGACGCTCGCCGCCGCCATGGCGCGCGAGCGTTTCGCGTCCACGATCCTCGGGATCTTCTCGCTCATCGCCCTGTTCCTTGCTGCGCTCGGCGTGTACGGGGTGCTCAGCTATCTGGTGTCGCAGCGACGCCACGAGGTCGGTGTGCGAATGGCGCTTGGTGCCAGTAGCGCAGACGTGCTGCGCATGGTGGTTGGCCAGAGCGGATGGATGATCGGCAGCGGGCTGGCAATCGGCTTGCTCCTCGCAGTCGGTGCCTCACGATGGATCACCACCCTGCTGTTCGAGGTCAGCCCGACGGAGCCGTCGACGTACCTGGCCGTCGTGATCTGCTTGCTGCTCGCTGCGGCCGTAGCCTCGGTGCTACCGGCGCGTCGTGCAGCAGCCATCGACCCGGCGGTATCACTGCGCGGCGAGTGACCTGGTACGCGGGAGAGTCGGGAGATCTGACTCGCGCGTCCCGCTATCGGGACGACACGTCCGCTTCCGAACGCCCGACGCGGCGCCACAGCCATAAGGTCAGAGCGACCATCAGCAGCGCCGCGGCGATCCACGACCACGGCCCCAGCCGTTGTACCGAGCCACTGCGAAGCACCGCGCCGAGTCCGGTCCCCGTGAGCGTGAAGACGATCGCGCCCGGAAGAATGCCGACAGCGGTGGTCCAAACGAAGGTACGCCGGGGGATCATGGTCAGCCCGGCAGCCCAGTTCACCGCGGTAAAGGCAACGGTCGGGAGGAACCGCAGCGTCAGCAGCACCGGCCAGCCGGCCGAGTGCATGGTGCGGTCGGCCTGTTGCAGAAGGCGCAACGGTACCAGCCGCTCACCCAGCGGCCGTCCGAAGCGACGCGCCAACTCGAAGCTGATCTGCGCCCCCGTGAGCGCGAAGAGCCAGGTGACGAGCGTCCCCCACACAGGGCCGAACACCATCCCGTTCAGCAGCGCCGGTATCTCGGCGGGAATGGGGAGGATTGCCACGATCAAGGTGAATAACGGCGCCAGTACGTAGACGAGGTTGCCGGAACCCTCGATCCAATGTGCGAGCGCTTCGAACATGGCCCCTCTGACCTGCGTGCGACGACACCCGCTCTCCTCAGCCGGGCATGGTGCCGACAACTCGTTCGCGGGCGAACACTACAAATGTAAAGCAGATTCCGTGCCAGTCGTACTTGGCCAGACCAATCCAGCGTCATGTTCACCATCTTCGGCGACGTGGCGCGGGACGCGAGTTAATCGGCTGGTAGCAGGCGCCTGGAACAGGTCCCGAGGCCGGTGAGCGCCTATGAGCGTGCGCAGGCGCTCATATCCGCGCACTCCGGGTGCACTCGGATCGTAGCGTGGCTCGGAGTCTGGGTCGGCGGCCCTCGCGGACCCTTCCCGTTGGATCTCGCACGCTCTGGCGATACGCTTCACGCGCTCACCCACCCTGCCTCCGGAGCGTCATGGAACCCGGCACCAAACTAGGCCCCTACGAGATCACCGAGCAGCTCGGCGCTGGCGGTATGGGCGAGGTGTGGCTGGCGGAGGACTCGCGCCTGGGCCGCGAGGTGGCCATCAAGGTGCTGCCCGCCGAGTTTGCCTCTGACCCCGAGCGCCTCGCCCGCTTCGAGCAGGAGGCCCGCGCTGCGGCCGCGCTGAACCATCCGCACATCGCAGCCGTTCATGACGTGGGCGTCGAGGACGGCACCCATTTCATGGTGCAGGAGTTCCTGGAGGGGAACACGCTCCGTGAGCCCCTGCAGAACGGTGCGCTGCCATTGAAGCAGGCTCTCCGATTGGCCACCGAGATCGCCGAGGCGCTGGCTGCTGCTCACGCCGCCGGGATCGTTCACCGGGATCTGAAGCCGGAGAACATCTTCGTCACCAAGGAGGGGCACGCCAAGGTGCTGGACTTCGGCCTGGCGAAGCTGACCGAGGTAGCGGTGGCAGGATCGCCGGGAGGTGCAACGCAGTCGCCCACGATGATGGGCACGGTGGCCGGTCAGGTGATGGGTACTGCCGGCTACATGGCGCCGGAGCAGGTGGAGGGCTCCGAGGAGATCGACCATCGAGCCGATCTGTTCGCCTTCGGCTGCGTGCTCTACGAGATTGTCGGCGGCAAACGGGCCTTCACCGGCCCCACCGTGCTCGACACGCTGCACGCCATCGCCCGCACGGATCCGCAGCCCGTCAACGAAATCAAGCCCGGCCTGCCGACGGAGCTCGAACGCATTCTGAACAAGTGTCGAGTCAGGCACTGCGGCGACGAGCGCACTGGGCACCCCCGCTTCGACGACGATCAGCGGCAGTCGTGTGGGCTTGGTGCCCGCGGCATTGGCGGTGACCGCACTGGTGGCGATCGCAGCGATCGGCGGCGTAATCGGCGGGCGGACGCTGACCGGTGCGCCGGAGCTCCCGATGATGATCTTCGACATCGAGCTGCCGGAGAACGCCCGCATGGCCCTGACCTGCCCCAAGTGTTTGGGCAGGTCACGTGGAACTAAGGCGACAGTGACGGAGTTCACCTGATCGCTAGCGACGACGCCGCCTGATCGAATTCCTCAATCGACAAACATTTGCGAATAACACGGCTCTCACGGACTTTGCCCTATCAGTCAGAGGAGACGGATGATGAAGGTTCTTCGCGGTTTCGGGGTGCTGGTGGTTCTCGTCGTCTTGGGCACAGCTGTAGGCCAACCGATGGCCCACGCCCAGACCACCATCAAGGTCATGGTGCCAACCGGCGTCAAGGCGGAACTGGCGGATCTGGAAGCCCGGTTGCCTAACCTCGAGCTCATCGAGCCGGAACCGGAGCGTATCCTCGAGGCAGTGCCCGAGTGCGATGCGATCATCGGGCTGGTCTACGGCCGGAACGCCCGGGAGATCCTTCGTCGTGGCGAAAAACTACGCTGGGTTCACAGCACTAGCGCCGGTGTGGAGAACATTGTGCACCTGCCGGAGATGCAAAACAGCGACATCGTCTTGACCAACGCCAAGATCATCCAAGGCCCGGAGATCGCCGATCATGCGTTTGCCCTTCTGTTGACCCACACACGCAACCTGAAGCAATTCAACCAGGCAATGAGCGACGGTTGGATGCAGGACCTCGGCAATCCCCGCCTGCCGATCATCGAACTGCGAGGCAAAACGATGCTGATTATCGGTCTGGGCGGCATCGGCACCCAGCTAGCGCAGCGCGCTGCGGCCTTCGGGATGCGTGTACTTGCGGTCGATCCCAAGGACATCCCGCTGCGGCGCGACGTGGAATACGTCGGCAAACCGGATGAGTTAAACGATCTGCTCCCAGAAGCCGACGTCGTCGTGAGCTCCGTTCCCCACACACCACAGTCGGAGGGGATGCTTGGCAAAGAGCAGTTCGACCTAATGAAGGATGGTGTCTATTTCATCAATGTCTCGCGAGGCAAGATCGTCCAGACCGACGCGCTGGTCGCAGCGCTTCAGTCAGGCAAGGTTCGCGCTGCCGGTCTGGATGTCACCGACCCGGAGCCGCTGCCCGCCGAGCATCCTCTCTGGGAGATGGGCAACGTCATCATCACGCCGCATATCGCGTTCAGTTCGGATCAGTCATGGGGACGGCAGGTGAAGTTGATGCAGGCCAACATCGAACGTTTTGTCACCGGGCAGCCACTGTTGCATGTGGTCAACCAGGCTGCCGGTTTCTAGCCGCAGGCCCGCGCTTCCAGCCGTGGGCGGCCGACAATCTCACAGGCACTTCGGGTGGGCTGTATGTCCGTGGACGTTAGAAGGGCGCGGAGATCCGCTATGCGGTAGTGGATCCCATGGATCCGGGGCAGGCCAAGTTGTCGACTCCGTGGACCCTCGCCCCGCTTGGCGCGAGCGGCATGGGAGAGGTGCCCCTGGCCGATGACCTCAAGCACCTCGCCGTGAGCCCTAGAAGTTGTTCGGAAAGTCGCCGGGTTCGCCGGCGTGCATACTTTCGGACCACTGCCAATCGAACACCGGCCGAACCACGTTGCAGATGAGCTCGTTCACGGCGCGATGGCTTTGCTGCCACGCCGCGTTGGTGAGCGAAACCCACGCGGCATCCGAGTTCGAGATCGTAATCCGACCGAATTGCTGACGACCGACCACCCATGGGGCATCCATGCGATGCGCCCAGTCGGGATCGTACAGCTCATTCGACCCGGGGGCGTACGCATGACTCCAGCGGTTGATGATGATGCCCGCGACATCGCGCTGTGAGTCAAAGCCACCAGGTCCCAGGACGCGATCGAGCTGGTCGCGGATGTTGCGCTCGAACGTTTCGAAGGTGATCTGCTGCAGCTCGGCCCGGCTGGCCTTCCATTGTTCGCGCGGCGGCAGCCCGGAGCCCGCCTTCTCCAGGATGCGAGCGGTGAGGCCCATCCGGACGACAATCGGTTCGTCCGGCGAGGACGCGTTCTGATATCCGCCGATGGCCGCCGGGACGGCGAGCCCGATCGACTCATAGAACATGCCTGGGCAGCTGATCGACGAGACGCCCAGCTTCTGGAACGCACGCCAGTTACGGATGGCCACGTTGGTCGCGACGAGCGGCTTCCGCACCGCCATCCGTAGCGCCTCCTTCTGCGTCTCCGGCAGGTCCGGCACCATATGGGGCACGATGTTGTTGGGGCAGGCCATCACGACGCCGCGGGCGCGGACGGTGTGGGCTCTGCCGTCATGCAGATAGGCCACCTCGACTTCCTTGGCCGTCATAGGGTCGCCCAGGTGCCTGGCGCGCATCCCCATGCTCGACAGACGAATGCGCACATCGTTCGTCGGACGGTCCAGGGCGTCGTAGTCGATATGTTGCAGGACCGAATCATCGGCCGTGCGGCCTGGCAAGGCGTCCGGTATCAGCCACCGGACCAAGAGCCGCGCCGCGGTGGTCGCGTTGTCGGGCCAGGCGATGTTCCGCCCCGGGTCTTTGACCAGGTTGGACAACTGCGAGGCGGGCGGGAGGGACATCCCGTTGAAGCCGGGCGCGCCTTTCCGCCAGGCATACCAGGCGCTATAGGTATCCGGACCGGCGGTCTGGTTGGTCCCGCCCGTGCCGCCCACCGAGAGGACATGGGCTACCGCGTCGGGATGGATCTTGACGACCTTGCTCGCAAAGTCGATGTAGCTCATTTTCTTGAGCTGCTCGACTTTATCCGCGGTCGGGACGCCGGGCATCCAGTCGCGGTGCTCGGTGAACAGCTTCAACAAGCCCTCTCGGGTGCCGGCTGAATACGGCGTCTGGGCAAAGAACTCGGCGAACCGAGCACTCGTCGTCCCTTCCTCGCCCCTGGTTCCCCGGAGGCCCAATTCGGGCGGTGGGTCCATAACGAGCCGGTCCTCACCAGAGGACTCCTTGTCGAAGAACACCGCTCGCCGGAGACCCAACTTTCGCGGGGCGTTCGGGTTCTTGGCCACTTCTCTATCGTGGTGCGCGCGGTCGATCCCGATATCGCGCATCAGCTCCTGTGCCTCGGGCGTAAACGTATTCGGACGCCAGAGGGCGGCGGTGCCGCCGCCCGCGATCAGGCGCTTGCCGTCCACCATGAATTCGTTGCGCACGGCGTGGCCCCCGAAATCCTCGCACGCATCGATCAGCAGGACCTTCGAGTGCGGGATCTGCTTCCGATAAAAATAGGCGGCGCCAAGTCCGGCCATGCCGGCACCAACGACAACCAGGTCGTAGAACTCGCCGGTATCGACCGGGGCGCTGAACGCTTGCCCGTCGCGGACGGCATGCCCCGCATTCATGGCCGCGTCAGTTTGCCCGCGGAGCCCTGTGATGCTGGGTGGATAATCCGAAGGCGGCGGTGACGGCAGCGGCAGTTGCGGGGATGCCGTGTGCGCGTGCGCCGGGGTGGCGCCTGCCAGAACGGGGACGACCATTGTGCCCCCGACGGTCACAGCCACGCCGTCCAGGAAATCCCGCCGTGAGATTTCTGCTTCCATGCCGAGTGCGCGATCACGCTTCTTCTTGTTCATGACACACCTCTTGTCAGCAAGATCACGAAGGCCCCAAGTCGCTTGCCCGGGGAGGCTAACCGCCCCACGCCCCTGTAGATAGCGGTCGGATGCAAGCACGGCGTCGCCAGTATGTCCAGACTGAGCGCTACCCCGCATGGTAGTGATGCCGAGATGCAGCGTACATGCAGTTCTGGACCATGTAACGCAGATCCACGTCGCTCTCAACTGGTTCGACGAGCTGAGGCGGCGCGTGCCGACGGACCCGTAGCGGCGTCCAGCCGAGTCTCGGGAGCCCGCGCCATCAACGCGCCCACCTGGTCCGACGGTAGGCCGTGAGCGCGGATGAGCGTGCGCATACGCCGATGAGCGCGCACTCCGGGTGCACTCAGGTCGGCGCCCGGCTCCGAGATTGGGACGGGGCACTCCCGGACTGCTGCCGTTGGATCTCCGACGCTCCGGCGGTAGTCTTCAGGCGCTCATCCACCTCCCGCTGGTAGTGCCATGGAACCCGGCACCAAACTAGGCCCCTAAGAGATCATCGAGCAGCTCGGTGAAGGCGGGATGGGGCAGGTATACCGGGCACGCGACACGACGCTGGATCGTGATGTCGCCATCAAGGTGCTGCCGGAGGACTTCGCCAGCGATGCCAACCGGCTGTCTCGCTTGACGGTGTTCTTCAAGACCGAGACTGTCTGGACTGGAGGAATCCGATGCTGAGACGAGTACTGACGATGAGCGCCCTGACGCTGATCGTAATTGCATTCGCATCAACGACGCAGCTCCTTACAGCGCCGGTCCAGGCTCAAGAAATCCCGGAACCGATGGCCACCGCGGCCAGGATGGTGTCGACATACGAGGCGATCTGTGCCGAGTGCCATGACAGTCAGGGCGACGAGATCCTGGCACCTACTCGGGCGGCGCTCAGGCAGATGGATCCGGAGCGGGTGCTCCTTGCCCTGATGGACGGGCCTATGGCGGAGTTCGCGTCCGAGCTGCGCGACGACGAGCTACGAGCAATGGCAGAACTGGTAACCGGCAGACCTCTCAGTAGCTCGGTCGACCGCACCATCTATCCTGTAAGGATGGTCGGTGCGTTCGAAAACGGGTGTGCGGTCTGCCACGACAATTCACCTGCCGGTCGCCCTGTTTCGGGCGGAACCGCTCTTGCTGACATGCCCTCGCGGTTCGACATCCAGCAGATGGAAGCCGACGAGCTCCTGGCAGTGTTGAACCGGCCGATCGCGGCCCATGACGAGAGTGTTCGCTTTCGGATCTTCCGCGACAAAGCGTACAAGCGCGCCGTCGTCGAGCTCGTGACCGGCAAGCCGTTCGGCGGTGTTGCCCACCGCGAGGCGGCGGCCATGCCGAACCAGTGTGCCAGGCCCATAAAACTGGACAACTGGGAGAACCAGCCCAGCTGGAACGGTTGGGATCCCGAGCTCGGGGTGCATCGGTTCGCGTCGGAGGCGATCGGCGGGATCACCGCGGCGGACATTCCGCGGCTGAAGCTGAAGTGGGTTTTCGCGTTTCCGGACGCCGGCACCGCCAACTGGTCGCAACCCAGCGTGGTGGGCGGCGCGCTGTTCATGACGAGCGATAACTCCTTCGTCTATGCGCTCGACGCCAAGACCGGCTGCGTTCACTGGTCGTATCGCGCGCAGACGTTGGTTCGGGGCGCGGTCAAGATCGGCCCGGTCGATGGTGTGCCTGGGGTCCGCTATGGCGCGTATTTCGGCGACTTGGACGGGCTCGTGTACGGCGTGAACGCCGAGACCGGCGAAGAGATGTGGATCGTGCGCGCTGAAGATCATCCACAGGCGATGATCTCATCGGCTGTCAGGCTCGATTCCTCGGGCGAGCGCCTGTATGTGCCGGTCGCGTCGTGGGAGGACGAGGCTGGGGCCTGGCTCGAGTACGAGTGCTGCACGTTCCAGGGCAGCGTCGTGGCCGTCGACGTGAAGACCGGAGAGAAGGTCTGGCAAACGTACGCTTTCGAGGACCGGCCTCGGTCGCTCGACAAGAGCAACTCGGCTGACACGCCGCTGTTCGGACCAGCCGGCGCCGGCATCTGGAGCTCGCTGACGATCGACGAGGAACGGCGCGCCATCTATGTGCCCACCGGAAACTGCTTCATCACCGAATACTTCGGCGTCGACAACGTGAGCTTCGACGGAGGCGCCTGCGACGCGGTGCTGGCCCTCGACATGGATACGGGTCGACGGCTGTGGATGACCAACCTCCTTCCCGCGGCCTCGGATCGACACCCGGGTGGCTGCGGCCGCGGACCCGAGCGTCGGATCAACTGCCCTGGCTTCGTCGAGGGCCCCGGAGACGACGTCAACCAGGCGATTCTACTGAACCTGCCGAACGGTCGTCGAGTGCTGCTGGGCGTACAGGAGAGCGGCCGCATCACGGCTTTGGATCCTGACAACGACGGGGCAGTCCTCTGGGTAGCTCAGGCCGGCGACCGTCGCGGGATCAACGGCGCGGCCTGGGGCGGGGCGTCAGACGGCGAGCTCTTCTATCGTCCGCTGGTCTACCGGGACACGAGCGGCGCCGTTGCGGCGCTGCGGGTAACGACGGGCGAGCGCGTCTGGTACACGGAACTGCCGACGGTAGAGGACTGCACCCTGCCGGGTTGGGGATCTTGCTCTTCGGGCATTACGGCGGCGGCAACCGCAGTGCCCGGCGCCGTTTTCGCCGGCTCGAGCGAGGGCACACTGCGGGCATACGCGAAGGCGGATGGCCGGATTCTCTGGGAATACCCCACGGACAGAGAATACGAAGCCATCAACGGTGTGCCGGCATTCGGCGGCGGGATCGGGGCCACTTCCCCGACGATCGTCGATGGGATGATGTACATCGGATCCGGGTACGTGATTTGGGGCAATAACCCGGGGAATGTGCTATTGGCGTTCGGGATAGACGACTAGGAGCTGGGTACCGTTTACCAAGACAGCCGCGTTGTTTACCAAGACGTTGCACGACAGCGCTCGCCCATCCGGGTTCAGGCGACCGATAGGCTTGGGCGCGGCGTCCGGATGGGCGGACTTGCTCATCGGGTAGCGACGACGGTATAGAGGAACCGGCTGCGAAGCGCACCTCGGTAGCGGAGTCGCTCGGAGAAACCGATGGGTCACTACATGCGTAGGGCGCTTCTGGGCATAGCGCCTCTGGCTCTTGTCGGCCTCGGGGCCGAGACCCTGAGCGGCACGTTGCTCGTCAAGACGCTGGACGACAGGAGCTCGCCACGGGCGCAGTTCGTCCTCGCCGGCGACGAAGGGCAGCGTGTCCTGTTGGTGCTGGATCGAGCTCCCGCCGTCGAGGCCGGGGACACGGTCACGGCCAGCGGCCGTTGGTTGGACGAGATCAGATTCCGGGTCGACTCCCTCGAGGTCGAGGAACGCCGGGCCAGGACCGACGGCCCGCTCGTCCGCGCGCCGATGCTGCATAGGGTGGCCGTTCTGGCCATGCAGGAGGCGGATCTGTCTGCAGACAAGGCCCTGGCCGAGCTGGATACGATGGCCGGATTCTTCGAGGAGATCTCCCGGGGCACCGACAGATTCACGGGCACCACGTTCAAGAAATACAGCATCGACTACACCGCCACGGACTGCTTGTACGACAACACCGACAACCTGTCCGATGCGCTGATCGAAGCCTTCGAGAAGGACGGGTTCGACCCATCGGAGTTCGACCACATCGCTACGGTTGTACCGAGCAGCTGCGGGTCGGATTGGAGCGGTGCCTGGGCGTACACAGGTGGTATCCGGAACGATGGCGTCCCGGTCTTCGCGACCTTGTCGATGTACAAGGACGACGTCTATGACCCATGGTTCCTGGCGCACGAGCTGGGCCACAACCTGGGCATGAACCACGCGAGGAGCATGAAGTGCGGAGGCCCTCCCTACTACAGCACCGGCGGACGG
The DNA here is from genome assembly GCA_965248695.1 of Acidobacteriota bacterium. GTDB lineage: Bacteria > Acidobacteriota > UBA890 > UBA890 > WLXD01 > DASCOT01. The sequence continues at coordinate 1,514,036 of CBDFKD010000002.1, forward strand.
GGTTGCTCGTTTCAGGAGTACGGCAACTACAACGACGTCATGGGCAACGGTGAAGGGGTGTACTTCAGTGGCTACTACCAACGCTATCTGGGATGGATAGGAGCCAAGAACGTGGTGACCGCCGGAAGAGACGGAGAGTTCAACCTGCAACCCGTGGATGCCGGGGAGTGTGGAATTCAGGCACTCCGCGTCCCCATCCCTGGCGAGAGCACTTCCTACTTCTATGTCGAGTTCAGACAGGCCAGGAAGGACAGTACCTACTCGGGCACCGGCCGATGGGGCAAGAAGCACCGCGACTCGGTGCTCGTTACCCGCTCGGAGGACGGAAACGGTCGGGCCCCTTCGTCCTACACGGATCGGATCGAAGTGGATACGGGTCGCTACGTCGGTGCCGAGCAAGGCCGTGCCTACGACCTGGGCAACGGGGTCTCGCTGACGGTAGCGTGGATCGAGTCTTATGCGCGGGTGTCGATCGAGACACCCAGGAACGCAAGACACCGCGACGACAATCGGAAACGGCTCCGCTCCGAGCAGGACGGCAGCTTCGGCGCGACGAGGTGCGACCTCCTCGACAGGCAGCAGCGGTTGGAAGGCGGAGAGTATCTACGCTCTGCCAACATGCGGTACACGTTCGGTATGAGCCCTGACGGCAACCTGGAGCTGTTGAAGGGCGCCAAACCGATCTGGAGTGCCGATACCTGCTGCGCGGACGCCTACGCGATCATGCAGAGGGATGGCGACTTGGTGGTCTACGACGGTGGGGGGGTCCGATTCTCGTCCGGCACAGCGGGGAACAGGGGGGCCAAGCTGGTCGTCCGAAACAACGGCACGGCAGTCATCTTGGACAGGGCCGCGAACGTGGTCTGGTCCACCGAACGGTAATCGTCGGCTCGGTGGATTGGAGCACTACCGGGTGCTTCGGGCTCGCGCCTTTGGGAACTGGAGCGAGGTAGTCACCGCCTGAGAGAATCCGGCTGCAGGCCGAAGCTCGCCCGAATCCGCCGTCGATTTCTTAACTTGACAGTAACCGGGTGCACTCGCCTTGCGACGGGATCGGAACCCGGAACGGGTACTAGGCCGCTTCCTCGCGTTGGATCTCCGACGCTCCGGCGGTAGTCTTCAGGCGTTCATCCACCTCCCGTTGGTAGCGCCATGGAACCCGGCACCAAACTAGGCCCCTACGAAATTACCGAGCAGCTCGGCGCTGGCGGCATGGGCGAGGTGTGGCTGGCGCAGGACACGCGCCTGGGCCGCAAGGTGGCCATCAAGGTGCTACCCGCCGAGTTCGCTTCTGATCCCGAGCGCCTGGCCCGCTTCGAGCAAGAAGCCCGTGCCGCAGCAGCCCTGAATCATCCGCACATCGCCTCGGTCTTCGATGTCGGCACCGAAGACGACACCCACTTCATGGTGCAGGAGTACCTGGAGGGGGAGACGCTCGGCGAACCGCTGGGCAAGGGTGCGCTGCCGCTCAAGAAGGCACTCACGTTGGCCACCGAGATCGCCGAGGCGCTCGCTGCTGCACACGCCGCCGGGATCATCCACCGGGATCTAAAGCCGGAGAACATCTTCGTCACCATGGAGGGCCACGCCAAGGTGCTGGACTTCGGTTTGGCGAAGCTTACCGAGGTGGCGGCGACGGGATCACCGGGCGGTGCAACGCAGTCGCCAACGATGATGGGCACGGTGGCCGGTCAGGTGATGGGCACTGCCAGGTACATGGCCCCGGAGCAGGTAGAGGGCTCTGAGGAGATCGACCATCGGGCCGATATCTCCGCGTTCGGTTGCGTACTGTACGAGATGGTCGCGGGCGTGCAGCCGTTCGCGGGCAAGAGCGTGCCCGACACGCTGTCGAAGATCCTCCACGATGAGCCCCGGGATTTCACGGAGGCACTGGGCAAGATCCCCGCCGAGCTCGGTAGAGTGACCTGCAAGTGTCTGGCGAAGGAGCCGGACGAGCGCTACCAGCACGCCGACGACCTGGTGGTGGATTTGCGCGCGGTGGCGAGCCAGGTGGAGAGGGGCAAGCTCGGGAGTCCGGGTGGAGCGGGGATTGGGATCGGATCGGCGGTTGGGGACCGAGCGAGCACCGCGCCGGCGGGCACTGCGATGCCGCGGCCGTCGGCGACCTGGAGGCGCACGGTGCCCTGGTTCGTTTCCGCTGTGGCGATCGTGGGCGCGGTAGCCGCGTGGGCTACCCGACCGGTGGGATCCGCGGACACCTCAATCGTTCGTTTCTCCATCGATCGGGGTCAACTCGAAGTGGTGGACTTTCTTGCGGCCCCGTTTGCCGTGTCGCCGGACGGCCGAACGATCGTGTACCTGGCGCCGGGCGACGAGGGCGAACAGTTCTTCCGCCGGCGCGTCGACGAGCTCGAGCCAACCCCGATTCCCGACACCCACAACGCCCGAGGGCCCTTCTTTTCTCCCGACGGCAGCCGTCTCGGCTTCTTCGCCGACGGCGAGCTCAAGCAGGTCGAGCTGGCGGGCGGCCGGGCGACCACGGTCTGCGCCGTTTCGTCGACCAACGGCTCTGCGGTGTGGGGCGACGACGATCAGATTACCTTCGCACTACTGGCGATCAACGCCGGCCTGTTCCGGGTCGCCGCCTCCGGTGGGACGCCGGTGCCACTGACGACCCTGGACGCCGAGAAGGGCGAAGTTCAGCACGCGAATCCGCAGATCCTGCCCGCTGGTCATGGGATCCTATTCGTTGCGAGCGCATCCGATGGTGGCCGTCAGCTTCAGATCGTGTCCCTGGAGTCAGGTCGAGTCTCTGCAATCGGCCAGGGCACGAAGGCGTTCTACGCGGCTCCGGGGCAGCTGTTGGTCCTGGACGCCCAGCAGCTGTTCGCCGTTCCTCTTGACGTCGATGCCCTGCGCATTAGGGGCGGCAGGACAGCGCTGGTCGATCAGGTAATTAACCTGGATGTTTCTCCAGCGGGGACGCTCGTCTACTCCGACGGGGTGGATCCGATCGGGGGGCGGTCGATCGTGAAGATCGATCGCGAGGGCCGGGTCGAAGAGCTGCCCGGCCTCGAGCGCGGCGAGTACCTGTTCCCGGCGCTTTCTCCCGACGGCACGCGGCTGGCGTTCACCCAGGGCTACTTGATCACCGGCAGTCCGACGATCGGCGTCTACGAAATCGAACGCGGTGCGGCTAGCGGCCTTGCTCCGGGCTTCAATTCAAAATGGCGGCGTGAGGGCCAGAGCGTCGTCTTCGGGGATCGTCAGGGTGGCTTCGTGGGCTGGCGCCCGCTCGACCGGTCGGAGGAGGTGACGGAGCTGGTATCTAGCAGCGAAACGAGCTTGTGGGTCACGGATGTCTCGCCTGACGATCGGCGCGTTGCCTACTATGACATCCACCCGGAGACCGGCCGGGATATTTGGATGGTGCCGCTCGAGGGGGAGCCCACGCCGGAAGCGTTCCTGGTGACCCCAGCCAGCGAGCGTTCCGCGGTGTTTTCCCCCGACGGCGACTGGGTCGCCTACATGTCCGACGCCTCGGGCCGCGAGGAAGTCTACGTACGACCCTATCCCGCCGGTCAGCCCGAGTTTCAGGTGTCGGTTGGTGGTGGTCGCGAGCCGCGCTGGTCGGCCGACGGCAGCGAGATGTACTACCGGTCGGGCAGGGGACTCTACGCCGTGCCGGTGGCGACCGATCCGGAGTTCCGGGCCGGCGAGCCCGAGTTGCTGTTTACGGGCCGCTTCCACGTCGAGGCGGGGGGCCGCAATCAGAACTACGGCTTGGACGCCGACGGCAACTTCTACATCGTCCGGCTCCCGGAGGGCGGCGAGCGCATCAACGTCGTCCTCAACTGGTTTGAGGAGCTGAAGCGGCTTGTACCAACGGACCCGTAGCGGCTCTAGCTCGATTCCCGGGAGCGACTATCCGCCTACGCGCCGACCTGGACGCGTCCACGACGCTTTCCCTCGTACACGAGATGCCAGGGGCGGTACCCGGCCGGATCGAGCTGTTCGGAATACGAGTTGGCGAGCGAGCTGGAGCGATATCGTGCGTAGCGTGGCGAGCTCGAGTCGCAGGCACACAGCGCTTTGAGCGAGAAACTCTCCCGGAGCCTGACGTTCATCGGGCTGCTGGGCTTCGGCTTCAACATCATGATCGGCTCTGGCATGTTCTTCCTGCCAGGCAGGGCCATGGCGATCATGGGACCGGCGTCGATATTTGCGGTGATCGCGGCGCTGTCGGTCGCAGCGCTCCTGGTCTTCTGTTTCGCTGAGCTCAGCAGCCAGTTCAGCCAGACCGGTGGTCCGATCCTATACACCCACGCCACCATGGGGCCGGCGGCGGCTTTCGGCGTAGGGTGGTTGGGCTATCTGTCGAGGATCTCCTCGAACGCAGCCCTCGTAGTGATCTTCGCTACGGCCGCGGTGACAGCGTTCCCGGCACTCGGCGGCCTGGAGTCCGTTCTGATCGCGGCATTCATGGCGCTGCTTCTGCTCATCAACCTCGGCGACGTGGCGTTCAACTCCCGCCTCATGGACGTCGTTCTGGTGCTCAAGGTCATTCCGTTGCTGGCGTTCATCTGCTGGGGGAGCTTCCACATCCAGCCCGAGAACTTCACACCGTTTGCCCCTGATGGTGTGAGCAGGCTCGGCGAAGCGACGCTCGCGATCTTCTACACGATTGTCGGCTTCGAGCTGATGACCGTGGTGTCAGGAGAGGTCCAGGAGCCGCAGCGCAACGTGCCCAGAGCACTGTTCATCGTGGTGATGACGAGTGGCGCGTTGCTGCTCTTGCTCTTCGTCGTGCTGATCGGCGCCTATCCGGAGGCGGCGCGCTCCGACAACCCCGTGGCCGACGCGGCCATGGCGCTCATGGGACCGGCCGGTCGCCTGATCAGTGTCGGTATCCTGTTCTCAGTGATCGGGGTCAACCTGAGCTGCGCGTTGGCGGCACCACGCTACTTGTATGCGATGTCGCTCGAGGGACATTTACCGGCGGTTTTCGCGCGCGTGTCCGACCGGCGTCGAGTTCCTCACGTTGCCGTGCTCACGAGCTTCGCGCTGGCTTATGCGCTCACGATCGGCAACAGCTACGTCGTCCTGGCCGTACTTGCCGTCATCGCCCGGATCGTCCAGTACATGGCGAGTTGCGTTGCGCTGCTGGTGCTTCGGTACCGAAAGGCACCGGACGAGATTCAGTATCGCGCGCCGGGCGGACAGCTCATGGCCGCGGCCGCACTGCTCGTTTGCATCTGGCTCCTCCTGTCCGCCACGAGAAATCAATTGCTGTGGACGACGGTGGCACTGCTCGCCGGCTACGTTCTCTACTATGCCGGCAAGGTCCTGGCTCCGGCGCGCCGGGCACCATGAGACGGTCGGCAGCAGTCATCCGGATCAAGCCGGTTCACCGAAATCGGCTTTGGTGCACAACTGACTACATAACGGATACTTGACATGGCATGCGACCGTAGCTCAGCTGGACCCGCCGCTTCCGCTGAAATGCTTCTCGCATCAGGTACTTCGACGAGAACGAGCACGCCCGCAGCTCTTTGTTCGAGCCCTCGCGAAGTTAGCATAGGCAGCGAAGACGTTGATCGTGTGGGCGCCAGCGTCATTCATTCGTACACGGACCTGCGGATGGCTCGGTAGCATCGTAGCTCAGTCTCACGAAACGGCATCGTCCGTGGACCCTCACACGTTCCGGCGATAGGCTTCCTGCGCTCATCCACCTCCCGTTGGTAGCGCCATGGAACCTGGCACCAAACTAGGCCCCTATGAAATCACCGAGCAGCTCGGCGCTGGCAGCATGGGCGAGGTGTGGCTGGCGCAGGACACGCGCCTGGGCCGCAAGGTGGCCATCAAGGTTCTGCCCGCCGAGTTCGCTTCTGACCCCGAGCGCCTCGCCCGCTTCGAGCAGGAGGCCCGCGCTGCCGCCGCCCTGAATCATCCGCACATCGCCTCGGTCTTCGATGTCGGCACCGAGGACGGCACCCACTTCATGGTGCAGGAGTACCTGGAGGGGGAGACGCTCCGCGAACCGCTGGGCAAGGGTGCGCTGCCGCTCAAGAAGACACTCAGATTAGCCACCGAGATTGCCGATGCGCTGGCAGCCGCTCACGCCGCCGGGATCATCCACCGGGATCTGAAGCCGGAGAACATCTTCGTCACCATGGAGGGCCACGCCAAGGTGCTGGACTTCGGTTTGGCGAAGCTTACCGAGGTGGCGGTGACGGGATCACCGGGCGATGCGACCCAGTCCCCCACGATGATGGGTACGGTTGTCGGGCAGGTGATGGGAACCGCCGGGTACATGGCCCCGGAGCAGGTCGAGGGCTCCGACAAGCTCGATCATCGGGCGGATCTGTTCGCCTTCGGTTGCGTGCTGTACGAGATGGCTGCGGGCAGGCAGGCGTTCGGCGGGAAGAACGTCCACGAGACCTTGGGACAGATCCTGTCCGATGAGCCGCCAGCGATCGGGGAGATCGATCGATCGCTACCGATGGAGTTGCGGAGGATCGTCCGCAAGTCGCTGGCGAAGGAGCCGGCCAAGCGTTATCAGACAGCCGGTGATCTGGTCGTTGACATGCGGGCGCTCGGAGCCGATGTCGAGTCGGGCGCGGCCGCGGCATCGGCGGGACCGGAGGCCGCGCCGCCAGCCGCAGCAGGCGGCCCGTCCTGGGTGATCGCCGCCGCGCTTGCCGCCGCGGTCGGGCTCCTTGCCGCAGGCGCGGCCTGGATGCTGCATCCTGCCACCCCATCCAGCACTGGTCCCGTGATGCGGTTCGAGATCGGCCTCGCGGGCACGCCCGTCGATCTCGAATTCGGCCCGGGGGCGGCACTCTCGCGAGACGGGCTCACCATCGCCATCGCTGCCGAGGGCGGCCTCGAGGTGGAGGGGATGTACTGGTCGGGGGGCCTGTACGTGCGAGGCATCGACGAGGACGAGGCAACGATGCTCGTCGAACTCCCGGTCGACAATCCGGTGTTCTCGCCCGACGGGCAATGGATCTCCTACGAACAGATCGGGTCTACGTGGAAGGTCCCCGTGGCCGGTGGCGCCCCCACGCTGGTCGCCGAGTCGCCTTCGGATCGAGGCACGGCGTGGCTCCCCGACGGGGACCTCCTGCTGGTGCCCACCGCGGGCCGATGGCGTGTTCCGCGTTCCGTTCGACGGCGGCGAGCCCGTGCCGGTCACAACGCTCCGCGACGGCGAGGCGGCGCATCGCTGGCCGCAGGCGCTACCCGACGGCCAGCACATGCTGTTCGTCGCGGACGCCGAAGGCTCCGACTGGGAAGACGCCACCATCGAGGTGGCCAACCTCGAGAGCGGCGAGCGGCGGGTCGTGCTCCGCACCGGCTATGCACCCCGCTACGTGAGTACGGGCCACCTGCTGTACGCCAGCCGCGGGGGGCTGTTTGCCGTGCCGTTCGACCTCGAATCGCTGCAGGCCACCGGACCGAGCGTCAGGGTCCTCGATGATCTACGGACGAACTCCAGCGTCGGGAGCGCTCAGTACAGTGTGTCCGACGCGGGGACCTTGCTTTACGTGCGCGGTGGTGACGAAGGCAGCTCCGTAGCGATGCACCTGGCGATGGTCGATCGCAGCGGCGAGATCCTGTCGTCCTCGGGGGATGCCGGTTCGCTCGTAGAGGTGAACGGGCTCCTGGGGTCGCCGGGGCACTCTCGCCCGACGGTCGCCGTGTGGCTTACATGCAGTCGCAGACCGGTGGGGACGGCGACATCTGGGTGTACGAGATGGAGCGCGGCGTTCCCTCGCAGCTGACCCTGAGCGCCCGCCTGGAGTGGTTCCCCGTCTGGTCGGCGGACGGACGTCAGATCTACTACGCCCTCGCCTCCGGTGTGGAGGAGGAGGCAGGCCTGTACCGGCGCAATGCCGACGGATCCGGATCTGCTGAACGCCTGCTGGCAGGCGAGTGGCTGCCGACCGCCGCACACCCTGACGGCCGCCGCCTGGCGGTCCAGGGCAGCGTCCCCGGCCTCAGCGGGTCCATGGCGATTTTCGACCTAGAGAGCCGTGGGGAGCCCACGCCCTTAGCGGATTCGGCCGGCTGGCCGGCCTTTTCGCCGGACGGTAAGTGGCTCGCTTACACAAGCACCGAAGCCGGCTCCCCCGAGGTCCACGTACGATCGTTGGAGGACGAGGGTCGGTGGCAGATCTCCGACAGTGGCGGTGCTCAGCCTCCCTTCGCGCCGAACGGCCGCGAGATCTACTATCGAGCGGACCGGCAGATCATGGTCGTGGCCATCGATCCACGGGGCGATGCGCTCCGTCCCGGCCGAGCGCGCAAGCTCTTGGACATCGCCTCAGCCAGCAATATATTCGGCGATAACCACGCAGGCGTGTTCTTGACCGACTACGACACCCGTGATGGCGAGCAGTTCGTAATGATCTCGAATTCCGCCGCCCCCAGCCAGGACACCGAGCAGCGGGGCACGATCGTACTCAACTGGTTCGACGAGCTGAAGCGGCTCGTGCCGACGGACCCGTAGCGCTTTCCCCGGCGCGGGACTTCCACCGCAGGGGGCGGATTCGGATGCACCTCCGGAGCGCTGCCGCTGTGACGACGGTGACGATGATCCAGCAACCGTCGCCGCGGATTGTCTATGCCCGAGGCCGATTCCGACTAGCCACCGTGTCATGTTCACTATCTTCGGCGCCGCGGCGTCACTCGGCCCGTAGCGCCTCCGAGGGCTCGACCGCGGATGCCCGGCGTGCCGGCAGATAGCTCGCCACGACGGCAACCGTCAGCAGGATTCCGGCCGCCGCCAGGCGGGTCACCGGATCGTCAGCGCGGACCTCGTAGAGCAGCCCCTCCAGCGCTGTGATCAGCACCAGCGAGGCGCCGAGACCCAGCAACACGCCGGCGGCACCGAGCTTCGCACCCTCACGGACGACCATCGCGCGCATCTCCGAGGAGCGCGCCCCGAGCGCCGACCGGATGCCCAGCTCGCGGACTCGACGACTCACCGACCAGGCGACGACCCCATAGGTGCCGATTGTCGTCAACAGCAGGGCGACCCCGGCGAAGATCGTCAGCAGCGTGGCGGCGAAGCGCTGTCTTGCCAAGGTGGCGGCCACCAGCTCACGCATCGGGATGATGCTGTGCACCGGCTGGTCCGGGTTGATCTCGGCCACCAGACGCTCAATCTGTCCCGCCGCCGGCGCTTCGCCGGGACGGGTTCGCAACACCACGTTGAGCGCCGGGTAGGGATTCTGTGCGTAGGGGATGAAGATCTCGGGCTGCGGGCCCTGGCGCAGATCGTGGTGACGAACGTCTCCCACTACGCCGATGACCCGGTATGTGTACACAGCGCCGGGATAGTTCATTACCAGTCGCTTCCCGAGGGCATCTTCGCCGGGCCAGTTCGAGGCGGCCAATCCGGCGCTGACGACGATGACGCGCTCGGCCTGACGCCAGCCGGGATCGCTGAAGTCAAAACGATCGTCGGCGCTGAAGTCACGGCCGGCGAGCAACGGTCGGCCGAGGGCACGAAAGTAGCCGGGCGTGGTCATGCGAATCCACGCTTCGGCCGCAGCGGCTCCCGGATCGGGTTCGCCATGGCGCCAGTACGGACGGTCGAAGTCGGCGCCGACCGAGCTCATCGGTAGCGCCGTGGCGGCGCCCACGGCATCGACGCCGGGGAGATCAGCCAGACGGGCGGTGAGCTGCTCGAAGAAGGCAACACGGCCGTTTCCGAAGGACGAGGCGACGCCGCTTTCGAGAGGTACCCGCACAACCACCGCACCGTCGACGTCGAAACCGGGATCGACCTCCATCAGCCGCGCGAAGCTACGCGCCAGGAGCAATGCACCGACGAGCAGAACCAGCGTGACGGCGATCTCCGCAACGACCAGTGTGGCTCGCAGCCGGGTGCGACGGGCACCCGCCGAGCGTCGTCCGCTGCTTCGATCCACAACAGAATCTCCCGACGCCATCCAGGCCGGCACACCGCCGGCCAGGGCGCCCGCCCCGAGTGACAGGAACAGCCCGAAGGCGAGCGCACGCCGATCGATGCCGATCTCCGCCGCACGCGGAAGCTCTCCGGGTTGAAGCGCCATCAGCGCATCGACTCCGATGCTGGCCGCAACCACCCCGAGCACACCGCCGACGAGCGCCAGTGACAGGCTCTCGGTCACCAGCAGGCGCACCATGCGCAGGCGCGTTGCCCCTAGAGCGCGGCGCACGCTGATCTCGGCCCGGCGCGAGGTGGACCGCGCCAGCAGCAGCCCGGCAACGTTGGCGCAGGCGGTCAGCAGCAGCAGACCGACGGCGCCCGAGAGCAGGCCGAGCGGCCGGCGCACCGGATCGATCAGCTCACGGCTCAACGGCGTGATGCGGATGCCCCAACCGGCGTTGGTGGCTGGATACTCGTTCGCCAGCGCAGCTGCCAGCGCGTCCAGCCTCGTCTGCGCCGCCAGCAGGTCGAGCGGCGTACGCAGCCGCCCGACAGCGCCGAGGAAGCGGGAGTCTCGAGAGGGCCGACCACCGGTCGTACGGGCGCGTGCTGCCGGATCCCAGGGATTCCACAGATCGATATCCGACCGCGGTAGCGCGAAGCTCGGCGGCATCACCGCAACGATCCGCCAGGGAGCGCGATTCACTTCGATCAGCCGACCGATTGCCTGTGGGTCGGCTCCGAGGCGAGAGCTCCAGAATCGATGACTGACCGCGATAACGGGTTCGGCACCGTAGTGGTTACCGCTGTTGTCGTACCACGAGCCCACCGCGTCGGTCGGCGCTAGCAAGCGTCCGAGCAACGGCTCCGTTCCGAGCAGCCGAAAGAAGTCGCCGGAGACGTGCGCAACCCCTACCTGTTCCGCACGGTCCTCTGATCTGTAGATCGCGGTCTCTGGCCACCAGGCCGCCACCCCGTCGAACACATCGTTACGCTCCTCCCAGTCGATGAAGTTGGCGGGCGCCGGACCGTCCTCGGGAAACCCGAGCGCGTCATTCGACTCCCAGACGCGGACCAGCTGCGGAATCCGGATAGGGCAACGGACGAAAGAGAACCGCGTCGACAACGCTGAAGATGGCAACGCTGCCACCGATCCCGAGGCCGAGCGTCAGCACGACCGCAGAGCTGAAGGCTGGCTGCCGCAAGGCGCCGCGCGCCACCAGGCGGACATCGGCGCCCAGGCTGGCTACCGACCGCCATGCCGCTTGCACGCCCGCCGTCCCTGATCCGAACCGGTATCGCACCGCTGGCCAGATTGCACCGCGCACCTGGGCTCGCAGCCATCTCCGCGCCGCCCGGCGTCCGAGTCGTGCCTCGACGTTCGCGAGCGTGTTCATCGTGTCGCTCATCACCGCGGCCCGCAGTGCGGACGGCACCATCAGGCGCAGGCAGGCAAGCCAGACCGACGACATCATCGCGCGTCGGGATCCGGACCGATCTCGACGCCGTCCCAGAAGCGCTCGAGTTGTTGTCGCGAGCGGCGCAGCGCCGACAGACCCGCCGCCTCGATTCGAAAGCACTTGGTAGCGCGTCCGCCGCGCACCGGGGTAGGCGCGGCAAGCGTCGAGGATACATAGCCCTTCTTCTCGAGTCGCGAAAGGGTCACGTAGACGGCGGTGATGGCGACCGTAGTGCTCGCCAGTCGGTCGATCTCGGCGTAGACGGCGCGGCCCGGTGAGTCGGCGCGCAGCCGTACGAGCGCCAGCAGAACGATGTGCTCGAACTCCCCCAGACAACCCTTCTTACCCATTGGCCGGCTCGCGTCATTGATTTAATAAACGTTGTTTAATACGCCTCGGCGTGCGCCGTCAAGCATCTCCAGGCGATCTGCTAGGCTCACCGAATGCTCGAACTACAGGCGGTCATCTGGGACTTCGACGGTACCTTGGTGGATACTCGCCAGAAGAACCTCAACGTCACACGGACGCTGGTCGAGCGCATCAAGGGCCGCCCGCCCGACACTTTCGACGCCCTACGATCGTTGAGCGGTTACGAGCGCGCCCTGCACCAGCATCGACACTGGAAGGATTTCTATCGGCAGGAGCTGGGAATGACCGAGGACGAGATCCGCCAATCAGAGGACAGCTGGCTCGACCAGCAGCTGGTGGATGAGACCGCCGCGGCACCCTACGACGGTATTCTCGAGGTTCTCGAAGGGCTGGCACATCTGCCGCAGGGCATCGTGTCGCTCAACGCCACCAAGAACATCGTCCGTTTTCTCGAGCACCTGCACCTGCAGGCGCATTTCGACGAGGTGATGGGATTCGAGGCCGTCGAACCCGGAAAACAGAAGCCACTACCGGATGCACTCATCGCCTGCGCCGATCGCCTGACGGACTCACGGCCGGGACGGATCGTCTACATCGGAGACCACGAGTCGGACATCGAGTGCGTGCACAATGCCAACGCCCACTACGCCGAGCGCGACGTACCGATCGAGGTCGTCGGGATCAGCGCCGCCTACGGGCCGCTCTCCGACGATTCCCATTGGTCGGCCGAGCCGCACTATCGCGCCGAGCACCCGGGACAGATCCTGACGTTCGTGACCGAGTTGCTGGCCCAGTAGTCAGTGGCGCTGTAACTAGCTGTCATCGGACCGGATCGAGCGGTCCGGTCCTTCCTGCTCATCACCCTCCGACGACGCCGGCTCGGTTGCCGGCATCGAGTCCGTGCCGGGTGCTGGCATCGAGCCCGTCGACTCCGGCACTGGTGCGGCCACTGGGGACGACGTCGCCGGAGCCTCGATCGGCTCACCGGGGCCTCGCGACTCCGTCGTTCCGACAGCGGCGAGCGCGGATCTACCGATCTCGGCGCCGGCCCAGAAGAACAGCACCGCCATCGCCGCCTCGTACAGCCCGGCGAATATGGTGTGGGCGGCGAGCCCATCCATGCTGAGGCTGACGATGCGAGCCGTCAGCAATCCGGTGTAGATGACCCCCGCAGCGTAGAGCCACTGGCGGCCGAATCGTCCGCCGATCGCACCGCGCAGTATCAGAGCGCCAAGCGCCACGCCCAGCCCACCACCGAGTGCACGCAGCTCCCCGCGGGCTCCGGTATTGAGCAACTCGAACCCGAATACGCCGGCGACCACATCCACGGCGTAGAGAAAGTAAAGCCCGATCACGATATGGGCGAGCGCGGCAACCAACAGTAGCGGCTTTAGCCACTTCATGTTCCCTCCTAGTGTCCTCACGCCGTCTGAAGAGTGCTCGCGAGGCTTCGTCGAGCGGGGCCTGCTTGCGGACATCCAACCCCGGACCTCGAGACCATGGGGAAGTGTAGCCGGTCGTCGACCGTGCTAGCCGCGAGCTGGCGCTAGCTCTGAGATCTCGCGACACCGAAATCCACGCGCCTCGCCTTCCCAGCAAAGCGCCGCCACATACGTGCCCGCCATCTCGGGCGTCTCAAACCGCCATCGGTGCGGCTCGTCACCCGGGTAATCTGTGGCACGCAAACGAGGCGGCGTTTGCGCCATATCCAGACCGAAGCCGCGCGAGGAGAACGTCAGCCCGGTGCCGATCGCCTTCAAGTACGCCTCCTTGAGGGTCCAGACTCGGTAGAATCCGTCGGCGCGATCCGCGCCCGGCAATGCCGCCAACCAGCGGTCCTCGGCCTCGGCGAAAAACCGCCGCGAGAGCTCGCGAAAGGGTCGCCGTGGACGCCGGTGCTCGATATCGACACCGACTCTCCCGTCCGCGCCGATCGCCACGATGGCGCAGTTTCCGGAATGCGACAGGTTGAACATCAGCTCTTCGCCCCGCAGCTTTGGTTTGCCGTGCCGCCCGTACTCGAGGCGCACATCGGCTGGGCGAACATCGAGATGCTCGCCCAGTATGCGCCGCAGCATCGATCGGCCAACGAGAAACTCCAACCGCTTCGACTCCGAGCGCAGGCGTCGCAATCGAGCCTGCTCGAGCCCATCCAGAGTCTCGAATGCCGCCAGGCTCTCGTCGAGTGCAAACGCCCAGACCTCAATCGTGGGCGCGCCGCCTGTTGCTAGCGTGGACAACACGCGCAGGCGCGGCCGCGGAACGCATCCCAGCCCTCACGCGCGATGATCGGCGCCATCGCCAGCGCCGCCAGCGGATCGGCCCACCACCAACCGAAGAGGGCGTTCAGCAGCAGGCCGCCGAGGAGGATGGCCGACAAGTAAGTGCAGAGCATCGTCTGGTTGGCCTCCAGATGCAGCGCGCTGCTGGACATCGCCAGCGCCACTTTGCGCTTGGCGCGTGCTAGCAACGGCATGACCGCCACCGAGCCCGCCGCCACGCCGATGCCGAGCAAGCTCTCGGTCGGCGCCTGGCGCAACCACAGCATCCGCAGCGCTTCGAAGGCCACGTAGATCGCGAGCACCAGGAAGCTCCCCCCGATGAGCCGCAACGAGACCCTTTCACTCTGCGCGCGACGGGCCGGGTCGGCGTCCGAGTACAGACGCCAGAGCGCAACGGCAGCCGCGCACAGCTCGATGGTGCTGTCGGCGCCGAAGCCGACGAGAGCAACGGAGCTGGCTATGGCCGCCGCGGCCAGCGCCAGCCCGGCCTCGACCGTGTTGTACCCCAGCGTGGCCCAGCTCAGCCACAGCCCGCGTCGCACCAGCGCGCGACGCTCAAGAGCGAGCTCGATCATGGTTGGATTCTACCTGCCCCCATCAAGGACCCCGAGAACCACGTGGGACGGGTGCGTCGCCGACCGATACACCGACTGCATGGCGATCTGATAGTCCTCCGGTCGGGCGTGATAGATGTCGACGAAGCTCTGCGGGTTCCGGTCGTAGGCCGGGAACCAGGAGCTCTGCACCTGAACCATGATGCGATGCCCCGCCTTGAAGGTGTGGTAGCGGTCCCGCAGGTCGATGTCGATCGGCGTGATCTGATCCGGCACCATCGCCTCGGGTCGCGCCAAGCTGTTGCGGTATCGGCCGCGCATGACCTCTCCGGCGAGATGCATCTGATAGCCGCCCATGCGGACACTGCAGCTAGCGCTGTCCGGCGCGTCGCCCGGATATACGTCGATGAGCTTGACGACCCAGTCGGAGTCCGTGCCGGTGGTCGACACGAACCTGTTGGCCAGAATCGGGCCGGCGATCGTGAGGTCCTCCGCCAGCGGCTCCGACTCGTAGACGAGCACGTCGGGCCGCGTCGAAGCGAACCGCTGGTCCTCGACTTTCCACAGATGGCCCAGGGTGGTGCGCAACTCGGTAGAGAACGGCACCGGTCGATTCGGGTCGCTGATGTAGCGGTCGGCCCCTTCCTGGTCGTCGGGCGCGTCGAAGGAAAGGCGTCCACCGGGCCTCAGATACAGCGCCCGCGGCTCGATTCCGGCCGGCGGCCAGGTTGCGTGACGTCGCCATTCGTTGGCCCCGGTAACGAACACCACCGCCTCTGCCGCCTCCCACTCGCCGACGCCGCGCAGATGATGCTCGAAGAAGGGTAGCTGCACCTGCTGCTGGAACGCGTGCGAGGTCTTGGAGCCGAACTCGATACAGCCGAGAACATCGCCGTCCATGCTGCGCCAGCCGCCGTGGAGCCAGGGTCCGACCGCGAGCGTGTTCTCGATCCCCGGATTGCCGGTCTCGATGGCACGGTACGTCGCCATCGGACCGTAGAAGTCCTCGGTATCGAACCAGCCGGCAACATTGAGCACCGGCACCTTATGTCGCGCAGGTCGTCGAGGACGTTCTGCCGCTGCCAGTACTCGTCGTAGTCGGGATGCCGCATAAAGTCGCGCCACGCCGGAACCTCGCCGCCGAAAAACGCCTCGTCGATGTTGGCGGCCGATCCGGAACGCAAGAAGAACTCGTACCCCCAGGGAGTGCCGTAGTCGAACGCCTGCGGCCGCTCGTCCGTGGGACCGTCGCGCCGACGTGCGTTGCCGGCCAGCCACGAGAAGGCATACATGATGCGGAAGGCGCCGTTGTGGTGCCAATCATCGCCGATGAACATGTCGGCCGGCGGCGCCTGAGGAGAGGCGGCGCTCAACGCCGGATGATGTTCGACCAGGCCCAGCACCGTCTGCCAGCCTGGATAGGAGATGCCCCACTGGCCGACGCGGCCGTTGTGCCCGTCGAGGTTTGCGAGGAACCACTCGATGGCGTCGTAGTTGTCGGTGCTCTCGTCGGTATCACGGGGACCACGCGGTCGCCGCGCCAGCGGCCGGATCACCTCGAACTCGCCCTCTGAGCGGAACTTGCCGCGCACGTCCTGGAAGGCGAACAAGTAACCGGCACGATCGAACTCCGGCGAGGGACCGAGCGAGGCGCGGTACGCGTCGGGGCCGTATGGTCCGGCGGAGTACGGGGTCCTGAAGAGGAGCATCGGGACCTGCCGCGAGGTGTCCCGTGGAGCATAGACGGCGGTGTACAGCCGGGTCCCGTCGCGCATCGGAACCATGAGCTCGGTCTTGGAGTAGTTCTGCCGAACCCACTCCGAATGCAACTGCTCCTGGGCCTCGGCGCCGGAGATCCCACGCGTCAGTACCACCGGCGCTAGAGCGACGGAGACAAGGATCAGCGACAGGCGTTTTCGGTAGCGCAACATGGGCCATCCTCTGCGGAGCCGGGAACGGTCATGGAACGGACCGTCAGGGCGCACAATGTCCCCACCGGGCAGAGCACCCACCCGGCACGGATCGCTATGCTATCCTTCTGATTCTCGCCGGTCTGCTGACGCTCCTTGTCTGTGAGCGCCCGGGTCGTAGCGGAACTTCGAACTACTTCAGAGATCATAGCAATGGCCAGAAGGTGTGCGATCACGGGCAAGGGTCCGCGCTCGGGTAACAACGTCTCGCATGCGAACAACCGCACCAAGCGGTGGTTCCACCCGAACCTGGCGCGCAAGCGCGTGTGGATCCCCGAGCTCGGGCGATCGGTACGTATCAAGCTGTCGACAACGGCGCTCAAGAGCATCGATCGCGACGGGTTGCTTCGCTACCTGAAGAAGAAAGGCCTCACGTTGAAGGACGTGACCTAACGCGGACCTCTCGGCCCGTCCCTGACCGCGACTGTCTCGGTTTCCTTACCGCTGCAGTTGAACGGCCGTCGTCGCGTGTTGCAGCGTTCCAGTGGAACCTCACGAACCCAGTGGATCGACTGCTGATGCGCAATGCCCACCCCGGCCGTGCCGGTCTAGTCACCGGCCTCGGTTTCGCGATCTTCGCCCTGACCGCCGCCGGCGCCCTCGGCGCTGCCCCGCAGACCGCGAATCGGGCCCAGCTGGTGCGCGCGCTGATCAACCTCGATGCTCAAGCGCTCGATGGCAGCACCTGGACATACGACCGTATCCAGGGACGCATAACCCTGGTCGATTTCTGGGCAACCTGGTGCGCTCCCTGCCTGCGCGAGCTACCGCATCTGAAGCGCGCGCGGACGACCTATGGAGACGACTTCCGTGTACTCGGAATCAGCCTCGACCGCATGGAGCGACGCGACCTCACCAGCTGGCTCCGCCGCCACGGTGTTCAGTGGCCACAGATTCATGCCAACGGCGGCTACAAGGACACCCTGTCGCTGGACTTCGGAATCGACCGGCTGCCGACAAACCTCCTACTCGATAGGCGCGGCCGCGTGCGGGAGTTGAACGTCCGCGGCGACGATCTGTTCGTACAGATCGACGCGCTCCTAGCCGAAGACAAGCGCTCCGAGTAGCTGCTCCACTGCCGATCAGCGTCTCCACCGCGGTACCCCCAGATACGGTCGGCGCCGCCACCTCTAGCGGCTCCTCGTCAATCGTCGATCGTGACGTGGCCTGGCTGTCCGGAAACACGGGCAAGCCACGCGTAGACGTTGGGGTGCTGGCGCAGATCGATCCCTGCCGCATCGGCAACGTGGCTGTAGGCGTAGAGGGCAATATCCGCCACCGTGTACGTGGCACCGGCAAGGAACTCGGAGTCCACCAGGCTTCGATCCATGGCGCGCAGCGCCTTGTGTCCCAGCTTCTGCTTCTGGGCAATGACTTCAGCATGAGCTTCGGGATCGTCGCTCTAGTGCAGCAGGAACCGCGCCACAGCCACGTTTGGCTCGTGGTCGTACTGCTCGAAGAACATCCACTGCAACACCCGGGCGCGCCTGAAGCGATCGTCCGGCAGATAGGGCGTGCCTTCCGCCAGATACCAGATGATGGCGTTGGATTCGGCCAGGAAGCGACCGTCCTCGAGACGCAGGACGGGGATGCGCTGGGCCGGGTTCTTGTCGCCGAAGAGCTCCTGGCGATTGCTGCGATCGGTAACGCTCACCGGAATGCGCTCGTACGGCAGATCGAGATGAGCGAGCATCAGACGGACCTTGTAGGCATTGCCCGACGCCGCGTTGTCATACAGCTGTAGCATCTTCACGTCTCCTGTCGGGCGACGCTGAGCGCCGCCTCACACGGTCGGGCTCAGGCCGATTCCTCGCCGAACAGCGCGTCCAGTCGCCCGCCCATGGCTTCGGCGATCGGCGCGGTGTGCTCGAGACGAGCCAGGAAGATCTTGATCACCGCCGCCATCGGCGCGGCCAGGAACATTCCCACGACACCCCAGAGCGTTCCCCAGAGCACCAGTGACATCAGCGTCACCACGGGGTGAAGGTCGAGCGATTCGCCATAGATCTTGGGCTCGATGAAGTTCCCCAAGGTGATCTGTATCGCCCCCGGCAAGGCGATCGCCAAGACCGCCGAGGCGGTCGAGATCTCGGGCTGCACGAGGACCACCGGCAGCGGCATCAGGGTGGCAATCACCGAGCCGACACTGGGGATGAAATTGAGCAGGAAGACCAGCAGGCCGAACATCAGGGCGAACGGGATGCCGAGTAGCTGCAGCACCGTGCCGACCGAGAACGCCGTCGCCAGCGAGATGAGGAACTTCACTCCGACGTAGCGTTTGACGCGCTCTTCGACCTCTTCCAGCAGCGCGCTTGTCGGCGCCTGGCCGCTGCGCCCGATGAGCAGGAAGATGACAAAGACGACGACCAGAAACCCGTTGGAGAGAATATCGATCAGCGCGTTCCCGGTCCCCAGGAGAGCCGCGCCGACCTGGCTGGGCATCTGCCCGAGCAGATACGACTCGTCGATTCCGAGCTGCTCGAGCGGCAGACGGTCGAGCGCGTTGGAGATCAGCACCCCGATCTGTTGCTGGTACAGGGCGACGTTCCCCACCAGCCGGGTCACCGAAACCGACACGATGATCCCTACCAGCGTCAACAACAGCACCGAGAAGATCACCGCGCTGGCCACCGCCAGCGGCAGCGGGATCCGCCATCTCGTCTGCACATCGATCAGCGGCATCATCGCGACGGTTACGAACACCGCCAGGACGAACGGCACCAAGACCGGGCGCAACCAGTACAGCACCACCCCAATAGCGAACGCCGTCAGGATGATCAGGCAGATCGTACGGATCTGGCTCTCTCGATCATGTGGGGTCATGGCGGCACCAGCAGCTGCAGGCGAGGTGGAAGTGTGGCGGGTCTGGCTACGGCGCGAGTTGGGGCCAGAGGCAAGGCCGCCGGACGCAAACGATGCCCTGGCTATCGTGAGCCCGTGCCCGGCCCACCCGTGGCGATTCTACCAGGGCTCTACTGGGCCGGAGGTAAGCCCTCCAGCGCTGGATGCTGTCGGTGGAAATCTGTGGCCTGCTGATAGGCATGCGCTAGCGCCAGGGCCTCGGAATCACGGTACAGGTTGCCGATGAAGGAGATGCTGACCGGCGTCCCGTCGTCTTCGAAACCGTTGGGCACCACGACGCACGGATGTCCCGTCAGGTTGGTGGCTCCGACGACGCCCTTGCGGAACGACGGCGCCACCACTACGTCGAAGCCGCGCATGGCCTCGGCGAACTGCTGCATGTACAGGGTGCGCGCCCGATTCGCCTGGATGTACTCGACCGCCGGTATCATTCGGGCGGTGCGGAACGAGTTAGGCCACGAGCGTGGAGTTTGCCGTGTGAGCTCATCGTCGCGCCCGCTGCGGGTCAGCTCGTCGAACGCCGCCGCCGCCTCCGCCATGAGTACGAAGCCGATCGCCTCGATCGGGAAATCGGGCATCTGCATGGGCTCCAGGTAGACACCGAGGTCCTCGCGGACGACCCGCAGCGTCTCGAGATCGAAGACTCGGTTTGCGTACTCTTCGTCCGCTTCGAACGCCGCCTCCAAGTAGCCGACCCGGAGCCCACGCGGATCGCGGTAGGCATCCCATGAGAACGGCAGATCGCGGGCGCTCGGGTCGATACCGTCGGCCCCGTGGATGGCGGCGAATACCAGGGCACAGTCTTCGACGCTACGGCACATGGGCCCGATCTTGTCCATGCTCCAGGAGAGTGCCATGGCACCGGCCCGGCTGACCCGTCCGAACGTGGGTCGGAATCCCGATACGCCGTTGCGCGTGCTCGGCGAAACGATGCTGCCTCGCGTCTCGGTGCCAAGCGCAAAACCGACGCAGCCGGCAGCGGTAGCAGAACCTGGACCGGCCGACGACCCGCTAGAGCCCTCCTCCTGATTCCACGGGTTCCGAGTGCGCCCACCGAACCAGTAGTCCCCCATCGCTAGGGCGCCCATCGTCAGCTTGGCCACCAGCACGGCACCGGCCTCGTCGAGACGACGGACCACGGTGGCGTCCTCGGGCAGTACCTGCTCTCGATACGGAGCCGCCCCCCAAGTGGTCGGATACCCCTGCACGGCCAGCAGATCCTTGGCACCCCACGGGATCCCGTGCAGCGCGCCGCGATGATTGCCGGCCGCGATCTCGCGATCGGCAATCCGCGCCTGCCGGCGGGCGCGCTCGGCGGTGCGGGTGATACTGAACAACAGCGCCGGCTCGAATTGCTCCAGCCGCCGCAAGTAGATCTCCGTCAGCTCCCCCGAGCTCACCTTGCGACGACGCAACAGGCGCGCCAGCCGGGTGACCGGCATGAACGCCAGGTCGCCGTCATCGACGGGCCGCGCCACTCGCTGCCAGCGAGTGGGGCGCATTCGACTCGGTCCCTCGGGTGGCTCCGCGTCCACGCCCGGCATGTCAGGCTCGAAGCCCAGCGCCGGGGGCACCGTGTTGGGAATCTCGATGCCGCGCAACGCTCGGTATGACTCGAGGTAGCGTCCAAGCCCGGACCGCATGGCTTCGCGCTCGTCCGGCGTCAGCTCCAGACCTGCGATCTGCTCGGCACTCTCGATCATGGCCGCTGTGATCGGCGACTCGGGCTCCTCCTGCACCACTTCCCAGAGCGATGCCGGTAGCCGCGTGCCGGCGACAGCTGTGCCGGCGAACAAGCCCACGAAGTGCCTGCGATCGAACATCACTCCCCCTCCTCAGCTCGGAGCCGACGGCCGGATGTCAGCCAGACCGACACCGCGAATGCCACGGCGGATGCTAGCAGCCCGACGGAATTCGGATTCCAAAGCCCGGTGCTCGGGATCTCGACGACATATTTCGCCGTGACGTAGACCCCTACGCCGGCGACGATGGCGGCGATCGCATCGCGGCTGCCGGCCCGGGCCCAGTACACCCCACCGACGATGGGAATGAAGAGGCTCATGGAGAGCAGCGAGTAAAAGATGGTGATCGACTCGATCACCGAGCCCAGCGCGATTGCCAGCAGAGTCGCCAGGATCCCACCGGCAGCGGCACCGTAGCGAGCAACCCTCAACACCCGACGCTCACCGGCCTCCGGGTCCAGAAATCGCCGGTACAGATCCTCCGACAGCGACGTCGACAGCATGAAGAGCACGGCGTCCGCAGAGCTCACTTCGGCTGAGAAAACGGCCGCGAGACCGAGCGTGCCGATGGCCAGCGGCAGTCCGACGGTCAGCACCACAGGCAAAGCCAGGTTGATCTCGTTGCCGGTAAGCGTCGGATCGTGGACCCGCGCCAGCATTCCGAACAGCGGCGGCACGGCCGCGAACACGAGCAACGCCAGCGCGCTCGCGCCGGCGCCGATCCGAACCGTACGCGCGCTCCGAGCTCCGTAGACCTTCTGCAGCAGCCCCGGCGACACCATGAACGAGGGAATCAGCAACGCCATGTAGTGCCAGCCGGAAGCGCCCCCCTGCGTCCAGCTGAAGAAGTCCGAGCTGTCCCCCGGCGCCGCGGCGACGATCGACGGCCACCCGCCGGCGGCGGTCATCGCGATCGGCAGCGCCAGCGCGAAGCCCGAGAGCAGAACGACGAGCTGCACCATGTTCACCCAGGCCGATGTCACCAGACCGCCAGCCGTGAAGTAGACGGTCACCAGGAGACCCCCGAGCACGCACCCGACGACGGCCGGAACCTCGGCGACCGCATGCAACACGAACGCCACCGCCACCAGCTGTGCCGAGAGCGCCGTCAGGCTCGCGAACCACAGGAGCGTAGCGGTGACGCACCGGACGCCGGGCCCGTAGCGCCACTCGAGATAGTCGCCGACGGTCCGCAGGTCGTGCTCGCGCGCGTGGCTCCAGATCCTGGGACCGAGCGAACAGGACATCAGCAGCGTACCGAGGCCCGCCGAGCCCACCCACCACCAGGCGCTCAGACCATCCCGGTATCCGAGGCTGGCGGCTCCCATTGTCGTACCGGCGCCGATGTTCGCCGCCAGGATGGTGGCGAACAGGAGCAGCGGCCCGAGCTCACGGCCGGCAACGAAGAACTGTCGGGCGCTGTCGACGCGGCGTCCGATCCACATTCCGAGGCCGATCAGTGCGGCCGAGTAGCCGATCAAGAGCAGCAGTTGGGCGCTCACGCTGTCCCCTCGAGACGAGCCGGCGGCCCGGAGACACGATCTTCAGATCGTCATGGCCGCGATGGCGTCAAGCCTACTCCGCCGATCTGGCGGGCGTCCCAGGTGCGAGCGCTAGCGGCCTGTAACAGATGATCGTTGCCTATCGTGGTGACGAAATGGGCCCGGATGTCAGGCGCTACGACGAGACGATGTTTGCCCATCTTCGAGGAGGAGCAACGGAACAGACGGGCCCAGTCCGCCACTGTCTTCCGCATTGGCCTTCGGACAGGTGGGCAGTTGCGGGCGATATCGGCGTTGCGGCTCCTGGACGATGTCCCAGCATCGACTTCGTCGCCGCGCCTTGATCTCACCCGCAAATCCCACCTGCGATAGGCAACGATCATCTGTTACAGGCCACTAGAAGGACAGCTGGGCGCTCTTCTCGGCGTAGTGGTTCCAGCCGAACGCCTGCTTGATTGCCATCACGTAGTCGAACCCCTGCTCCGTACGCGGCGAGAGCGACCGATTGAACTCCGACGGCATCACCGCATGGCCCTCCCATTCCTCATTCCAAGAGCCGACGCTGACGACTGGAACTACCCGGTTCAACCGGCCGGCGCCGAAAGCAGGCGACATGTAGTTGTCGGAATGGAACTCCAGCATTTCTTGCAGGAACTCCCCGTAGTCCTTGCGGTTGGCGTGCAACGTCGGGACGTTCCGCTTCGAGAAGCCAGCCGCCAGGCTCGGCACTACGAACATCGGTCTGTCGGTGAACCGGCTGCGGTGCTCGAGGGCCCCGGCGTACGTGCCGAGAAGGACTTCCTTCACCTGCTCGACGTAACGGCTGCGCAGATTCTGGCCACCACGCCGGATGAAGTCGCCGCTGCTGGCATGGTGGTAGTTGAACACCCCGTCGAAGTTGGCGCTGCGACGACGACGTCCCTCATCGAACCGATCGGTCTCGGCGAACGTCGTCTCCTCGCCGAGGACGAACGGAGCCTGCCCGTAAACCTTCTCGAATGTCTTGATAGCGTTCTCCATCGCCTCGTCGATGCGGTCGTACTGCGGTCCCGTTCCATCTACGTTGGTGCCCCAGGTGTGACTGGCGTACGCGAATATCACCGGACGGCCATCGATGGTGAAGATTCGCGCCTTGCTGTTGTCGCGCAGGGCACGGAATGTCCGGGCCATGCCGCGGAAGTGGTCGATGAGCCGCTTACGGGTGCGAGCGTTCTCGAAGTTGCCGCGCTTGCCGGTCGGGATCCGCAAGCTGATGAGGCTCTCGTACAGCAGTGCGGCGTGGCGCGTGCGGCCGTTGGCCGCGTTCATATACCCGAGTGTGAGGTTGTTGTTGAGGTTACGGTCCGCCGTCGGGTCCCCCCAGCTCAGCGCATCAACGGTAATGCCGAACTCGTTCTTCAGATCGTTGAACAGCGCCTCGGTGGCGGGATCACGAGAGGTATAGTCGCCACCCTTGAACCAAACGTGGTGGTCCGTCGGCTTACGGGTCGGATGATTGAACCAGCCGTAGTGCCAGTTGACCGTGACCGGGCGCGGACGACGGGCGCTGTCGTTGTCGCGTAGGTATTTGAGAGTGCGGGAGATTGCGGTCGCATCCTGCGCGTCGACTCGACCCCGCCCGAAGACATCGACGCGGTGGTCGTAGCCGGCGCGCGCGACAACGTCGAGACCCCGGCGGCTGTCGAGCGATCGTCGCGCAAGTTCAACGTCGGCTGACCCGACAACGCCGTTGCCGGTGACATCGGCGACGAACGACGACAGCAACTTCGGCTGCGCAGCTGCGACATCGGCGAGGAGCGCCTCGCGAAGCGGCCAGCCCAGGGCGGCGATCGTGGCCAGGCGACCGCCGCGGCGCAAGAGTCGCCGCCGCGAAAGCTCATCGGTCTGGTCACCTGGGCAGCACTGCACTGGCTTCGTAGGGTCACGCACGAGGGGCTCCTTGGTCGCTTACCTAAAAGCTAGGAAAACGGGCGCAGCGGCGGCAACGTCGATCGCCTCCACCGACGCCAGTCGCCGGACATCCGCGGCGCCGAACGCGCACCGCTGGACGCGAGGCCTCGGCGCTCGTAGATAACGATTCGATCCCGCATCCCTCTGTGGATTAGTAGAACTTATTATTAGTTAGTAATAGTCTATTTTGATTCTCTATGAGTTAGAAAGACTCACGGTGGATTCTTTTGATCTTTGAATTATGTCCAAACTGGTCGATACGCGTTCCGTGGTCGCCTCCACGAGCATCCCGGCATCGGCTGGCGGCGGATCGGCATCAGCCGGTAGTCTCTCCACCTTCTACAAAGAGCTTTCAACGTCCATTCTGGAGGGACAACGGTGCAAACTCCCCGATCGACAGCACCCCCCGAGAGCAAGACCGGAGGCGCCACTCTACTCGTTGCGGTCGGCGTGCTAGCGCTCGTCGCCACAACGGCCGGGGTCGGCGCGGCGCAAGAGGGCAGCGCGGTGGCCGAGGCGCTCGCAGCGATGAGCTGGCGCTCGATCGGTCCGGCCAACATGGGCGGCCGCGTGACCGACATTCTCGGAGTGCCCGGCGACCCGACCACATTCTGGTTCGGCGCGGCCGACGGCGGCTTGTGGAAGACAAGCAATGCCGGCACCACGTTCGAAGGACAGTGGCAGGATGAGCAAGCCTATTCGGTGGGCGCCGTGGCACTGGCGCCGTCCGATCACAACGTCCTGTATCTGGGCTCGGGCGAAGGTGACCCACGCAACTCGGTGTCCTATGGACTCGGCGTGTGGCGATCGACCGACGGTGGCGACAACTGGAGCCACCTCGGCCTCGACGATACCGAGCGCATCAAGCGCATTCGCGTCCATCCCGGCGACCCGAACGTAGCCTACGTGTGTGCGCTTGGCCATGAGTGGGGCCCGAACGAGGAGCGCGGCGTCTTTCGCACCACCGACGGCGGCGCGAGCTGGGAAAAGGTGCTGTACGTCGACGAGGATACGGGCTGCTCCGACCTGGATATGGACCTGTCGAATCCGCGCATCCTCTACGCCGGAATGTGGACCTTCCGGCGCCTACCCTGGCGCTTCGACGACGGTGGCGGCGAGACTGGCCTGTACAAGTCGACCGACGGCGGCACCACCTGGAAGAAGATGAGCGTCGTCGACGAGCCGATGGCCCGCATCGGTGTCTCGGTGGCCCAGAGTCAGCCCGCTACCGTGTACGTGGTTACCGAGACACCGACGAAAGGAACCCTGTTTCGCTCCGACGACTACGGGTCCAGTTGGCGCATGGTTACCGCCGAGCGCAACATCAACTTCCGGCCGTTCTACTACAGCGACGTCCGCGCCGACCCGAGCGACCCGGATACCGTCTGGTCCCTTTCCGGTGGCCTGTTCAAATCCACCGACGGCGGGCGCAGCTTCGACAGCGTCGGTCGAGGAATCCACGGCGACCATCAGTCGTTGTGGATCGACCCGGCAAACGGCAACCACGTGCTGTCCGGATCGGACGGTGGCTATCAAGTGACCTTCGACGGTGGCTCGACCTGGACGGTGATGAAGAACGTCGTCCTGGCGCAGTACTACCAGATCTTCGTGGACGATCGCGATCCGTACTTCGTATGCGGCGGGTTGCAGGACAACGGCAACTGGTGCGGGCCCAGCCACACGACGAACGGCGGCTTCGGCGGTGGCGGCATTCGACAGGACGAGTGGTACACAGTGTCCGGAGGCGACGGGTTCTACGCCGTTCCCGTACCCGGCAAGCCCAACCTCGTCTACTCCAACGCCCAGGGCGGTTACCTGCGAATCACCGACACGACCTCGGGCCGCACGCAGTCCATCGAGCCCTACCCGCGCATGATCGGCTCCGCCGGCCAGGGCATGTTCCGGGCCAGGTATCGCTTCAACTGGGACGCCCCGATCCACATATCGCCGCACGCAGCCGGAACCGTGTACTGGGGCGGCAACGTGTTGTTCAAGAGCACCGACTACGGTCACTCGTGGGACGTCATCAGCCCGGACCTGTCGAACGACGAGCCCGACAAGCTGATCGACTCGGGCGGCGAGATCTATCTCGACAACACAGCCGCCGAATTTCACGCCACCATCCTCACCGTGCGCGAGTCGCCGGTGGAGGCCGGGGTGATCTGGGCCGGCACTGACGACGGCAACGTGCAGGTGACTCGTGACGGCGGCGACACATGGACGCTGATCAACGCCAACATCCCAAACCTGCCGACGGAGGCGTGGGTGTCGAAGATCGACACGTCGCATCACGTTGGCGGGCGTGCGTTCATCAACGTCGACCAGCACCGCCTCGATGACTTCACCCCGCATGTGTGGCGTTGCGACGACTACGGCGCCGCCTGCGTCGACCTCAGCGGCGGCCTCCCTCAGGACGACTACACCAAGGTCATCCGTGAGGATCCGCGCAACGAAAACCTGCTGTACGTCGGAATGGAGCGTGGGCTGTACGCCTCTTGGGACGGCGGCAACGAGTGGCACGATATCCGTCTGAACTTGCCGCGCGTGTCGGTGCGAGACATCAAGATCCAGCAGCAGTACAACGATCTCGTGATCGGCACCCACGGCCGCGGTGCCTGGATCCTCGACGACATCGCGCCGCTGCAGGGGCTACCCGACTCGCTGTTCGAGGAGCTGCACGTGTTCCCGATGCGTACCGCAACCCTCTGGCAGCAGTGGAACCGGGACGCGTCACAGGGTCACGGCAACTTCGTCGGCGAGAATCCCGCTGCCGGCGCCTACGTCAACTTCTGGCTCGACGAGGCGCCCGAAGACCCGGTCGAGATCCGCATCACCGCCACTGATGGCGCCGTCGTGCGGGAGATCACCCACGACGACGCCCAGGCCGGCGTCAACCGCGCCATCTGGACCCTGCGTCATCAGGGTCCGCGTCCGTCGCGCGACGCCCAAGGTGGTGGCTTCTTCCGTCGGCTCGCCAACTTCGGCGCGCCGGCATTGCCGGGCGACTACACCGCTACGGTGATCGTCGGCGATACTGAGAAGAGTGTCGATTTCGACCTGCGTTGGGACCCGCGCAACTCCCTCACAAGCGATCAGATCAGGGCGCAGCACGACACCGCCCAGCAACTCGTCGACCTGACTTCCGAGGCCAACGATCTCGTGGACACGGTTACCGAGCTGTCGGAGCAGCTGGTCGATCTGCAATCGAACGTCGAGCGCGCCAGCATCGAAGACCTCGAGCAAGTCCAGGAGCAGATCGGCACCGCAATTGACGAGCTGGCCGAGCTCGACAACAAGCTGCGGCGGCCACCCCCGAACATGGGCTTCCGACAGTACCCGCGACTGCGGGAGGAGGTTCGCAGCCTGATGTTCGGCGTCTCCGGAACCCAGGGCGAACCCACCGAAGGTCAGCTTGCCGTGGTGGCAGAGCTCCAGTCGGACGCCGTAGCGCTGCGCGACGAGCTTGACGGAATCATCAGCGGCACGTTGGCTCAGCTCAACGCGATGCTCGGCAGTCTTCCGGCGATCCTCGTACCGACCGGCGATTCCGGGGGCGGTCAGGAGTAGCCCGACGCGAGGCTCGATGGTTCGCACGCTCGCACTGCTGCTGCTGACGGCGTCAGCTGCCGGTCAGCTGTCTGCCCAGGACCCGCAGAGCTTCCGCACCGGCGTCTACCTGACGCGCATCAAGGTGGCGGTGCTCGACGACGACGGCGCGCCCGTCGCCGGTCTCCGGACCCACGAGTTCCAGCTCTTCGAGGACGGGGTGGAGCAGGACATCCAGCTGGTGCTCGCGCCCCGCGACGCGCCCTTGGACCTTGCGCTGGTGCTCGATTTCAGCGCCAGCGTGGCAAACGAATGGCCGGACCCGAAGCCACGCGAGGCGGTGCACTCGTTGCTCGAGGCCCTGGAACCCGAGGATTGTGTCTTGCTCATGCCGTTCCACTCGGCAGTCGGGCCCGCCCGTTGGGGCTCACCTCGCGACCAGCTCCTGCGGCGCATCATCGACACCATCCCCTACGGCTCGGAGACCCGTTTGTACGACGCCATCCAGGCGGCCTCGCGTGGCCTCCAGCGGCGCCGCGACAACGACGTTGCCGACGACATGGTGAACGAGCGCCCGAGCTGCACCGAACCGCTGACCGCAGCACAAGCCGACGGCCGCCGCGCCGCCATTGTGGTGCTGTCGGACGGCGAGGACACCGGCGGCAGCACTCAATACGCCGACGTCCTCTTGGCCACGCTTCAGACCGAGATGCCGATCTTCCCGGTCGCGGTCGGAATGGCATCCGGGCGCCCGGCGCCCAGTCGCTTCCGCGATTTCGCCGACTACCGGCGTGAGCGTATCTACGTCGATGCCTTACAGCGGCAGCTCGCCGAGCTGGCGCGCGTCTCCGGTGGACAGCTGGTGACGCAACGCGACATCCGCGACGGCTACGACGAGGTGCTAGCGCTCGTGCGCGGCTACTACGTCCTCGCCTACCCGAGTCCGACGCCGATGAGCGAGGGCTGGCACGAGGTAGAGGTCAAGGTCGCAGGCGCCCGGCCCGTGGTGCAGCCGGGCGTCTTCCGGACCTCCATCGACTACGCCAGTGTCCGATCGCTATTGCGACAGGCCTCGAAGCTGCTTCCCGACGAACCCGCGAAGGCGCTGGCGATATTCCGGTCCGCTGCCGCAATCGATGCGCAGCTGAGCTCGCCGCACATGGGTCGTGGTGTCGTTCTCGAGCGCGCCGGGCTGTGGCCCGGAGCCCGTCAGGCATACGAGCAGGCGCTCGATCTGACTCCGGGCTCCGGCGAGCTGCACTCGCGCATCGCCCACGTCGCCTATCAGCTGATGGATTACCCGGCCGCTTGGAATCACGCCATCCGTGCACGGCGCGCGGGAGTACCCACCGAAGAGGTCCTCGATCGACTGCGCCGTGCATCGGACCCACCAGACGGACTCGTCGCTTTGAACGCCGGACCTGTGGTGGAGCTTCTCAAACCGATGGTCCCGGACCTGCAGGCGCAGCTGTCGTTGCGCGACGCACACCGCCGTGTAGCCCGCCTGCTGGAGCGCCAACCCACGATTGCGCTGGCGCGCCATCCTGCGCTCGTCGACTTCGTCGTCTGGCCCGAGCTGCGCGAGCTCGGCGACGGGGCGCGCCAGCGACTCGATCTTCGGCTTCGAGCTGTGAGCAACTGGCGCGAGATCGAACGCCAGGAGCGCATCCGCGTCGATGACATCAACGACCCGGACGCCCTCGACGCCGCGACTTCGGAGGCAGTAGCGAAACTGGCCGCCTGGATCGTGAAGCAGCACGCCGATCGGTGAGGCGGAGCCTTGATCGCCTCGTGGTTCAATCGCGCCGTCGTGCTGTCGCGTTGCTGCTAGACGACGCGATCACCACCGCGCAAATGACGGATGAGGGCGGCCCACAGGCCGATTTCTCCGGCCGCCCCGATGGTGGCGAAGGCGACGAACAGCGCCCCGGCCCCCGCCACTAACGCGAGGGGATAGCCGATCAGCGCCATCGCCGCGAAGATCAGCAGCTTAGTTCGTTTAGCCAGCAACTTCATCGAGGACCTGCCTGACGCCGTCAGCAATAAACTCCGGCGCGTCGTCCGGGCGGAACGTGTAGCGTACGCGCCCCTCACCGTCGATTAGGTAGGTATACGTCGAGTGGCCGAAGATTGTTCCTTCGGCGGACTCCGAGGCAACCTCATATAAGCCCGCGTAGGCCGCCACCACCTCGTCGATCTGCGCCGCCGAGCCGGTGAGGCCAATGGCGCGGATACCGAAGTAGGCCAGATACTCCCCTACCCGCGCCGGCTGGTCGTGCTCCGGATCGATGCTCACGAAGAGAGCCGAGACTCCCGCTGCTCGATCGCCGAGCCGATCGGATGCCTGCGCCAGCAGCGACAGGGTCGCCGGACAGAAATCCGGACAGCGTGTGTAACCGAAGAACAGCAGAAACACCTCGCCGCGATGGGCGGCGAGATCGAACAACGACCCATCGTGCGCCTCGAGAACGAAGTCACCGCCAATGTTGAACTGCTGCAGGACCGGCGCAGCGACAGGTGCCCTCGCCAGCGAGGCGGCCGGCTCTTCGGCGACGACCTCCGGCGGCCCGTCTTCACGTGTCGACGCCAGGAACACCGCCCCCACCAGGACGATGGAGGCAAGAGCCAGCAGGCGGAGGGTTTTCTGCAACTCAGTCCTCTGCGCCACGCGGACGAACCGGAACGCTCAGTCGGCGCGCGGTGTTGCTCTCGAAGTAGAGCGTCATCTCGACCACGTCGCCGGCGACGAGGGGACCCTTGAGCCCATTGAGCATGAGATGGAACCCACCGGGGGCCAGTTGCAGGCGCCCCTCGGCATCGGGCTCCAGGCGTTCCACCGGTTCCATCGCTGTGGAGCCGCCCTCCTCTCGCGTTGCATGTACCCGCGCACGCGCCCCCTTGGCTTCAACTTGGATGAGGGCGTCGGGCTCCTCCGGATCGGTGACCAGCGTCATGTACCCGGCAGTAACGGTGGCCCCTGGAGGCGTTTCCGCAACCCAGGCGTCCTCGACGTCGACACGCTCCGACTCGGGTCGCTGCAGGGATACCACGAAGCTGGCCAGCTGCTGAAGCTGTTCTGGCGTCAGGTGGGAAAAGGCGGGCATCGCGGCGCCGTCTTCGCTGAAGCCAGAGGCGATCGACACCGCCACCGCGTCCACGCCGATGCCGGCTTTGTATGCCCCGGGATCGCGGTAGTCGCGCGGCGGCGGATTCATGTACGCGGCGTTGGGACCGCGGCCGCTACCGTCGGAGCCGTGACAGTTGGCGCAGCCGTTGTTGTCGTAGATCCCCCGGCCGGCGGCAATATCAGCGGCCAGCAGAGCGGTCGGGTCGGGGCCAGGCAACTCGGTCGAATCGGCGCAACCTGCAACGAAGATCGACACGGCGATCCCGGTCGTCGCGATCGTGCGTCGAGTGATCATCATCTTGTCCATGATGTCAGACGTCGGCGCCTGACGCCGATCCGCGCCACCGCTGCGCCAACGTGTGCACCGCAATGGCCAGCGGCATGGCGGCGAACGTGAGAACAACCAGACTGGCGAGAGGTAGCACGATCAGCGTCGTCAGGGCATTGGCGGGATATGACGCCGGTGGGGCGCCCTCCATCGCCGCCAGCATGCGGCCGGTGCCGACCAGAATCCCCGGCGCAGCGATCAACGCCTGGATGGTCAGGTTCTGAACTCCGATCCTGCCGCTCAACTCGCCCGAGCTCGCCACCGCCGCGCTGGTCGCCGCCAGCATCCAGCCCAGGAACCAGAGACCCAGAATCGTCGACCAGGTCTCCAGTGCCCCGGGCCATCTCCCTGGCGGCAACAGAAACCGCAACACTGCCACCGCCCCGACCAGCAGCATGAAGCTCCGCTCAGCACGAAACAGCGTGCGCATGTCGGTCAAATTCAAGCTCCTGCGGATCGGCAGCGGATCTGCTTGCCGGATTCCCGAATCAGGCACTCTCCTACGGATCGGGCGGCGCCGGTGGCCAGGATCCTATCGCGCCCGGGACGGCCCCACATCGACTACGATGCCTGCATGGGCACCTGGGATCAGGTCCGCACGCTGACCGTCGAGATCGAGGGCTACGACCTTTCCGGGCACGTCAGTGACTGGCGTCGCACGAGCGTGATACGTCTCTTTGGCGGCGGCCACGAAGGCCTCGGGGAGGATCCGAACTACGAGCCTTCCGAGCAGGAGGCCTTCCAGAGCGCCGGCCCGACTCTACCTCTGAGCGAACACCGAACGCTCGATGAGCTGTCCTCGCTGCTCGATACGCTCCCCGTGTTTGCCACCCCGCCAACGTATCCGGGCACAGAGCACTATCGCCGCTGGGCCTTCGAGAGCGCCGCGCTCGACCTGGCGTTGCGCCAGTCAGGCCTCAGCCTGGCGCTGCAGTTGGAGCTCGACGTGCGACCACTGACGTTCGTGTCGTCCTTGCATCTGGACTCTCCGGACAAGATGCCGCGCCTTCGCGCACTGCTCGAAGCACAGCCGGGGCTGGAGCTGAAGCTCGATGCCACCGACGTGTGGACCGATGAGCTGATCGACGAGCTGGCCGGCACGGGCGCGGTGCGGGTAGTCGACTTCAAGGGCGCCTACCACGGCACCCCGGTCGATCAGACCGCCGACCCGGCGCTCTACCGCCGCGTTCTGGACGGGCTGCCGGGCAACGTGCTGATCGAGGATCCACATGGCGAGCCGGCGATCGAGGCAATGCTGGAGCCGCACCGTCACCGGGTGACGTGGGACGCGCCGATCCATTCGCTCGAAGACATCCGGGCGCTGCGCCACCAGCCGCAGATCATCAACTTCAAGCCCTCGCGCTTCGGAACGCTGCAACGGCTGTTCGATGCCTATGATTACTGCCTTGAGGTCGGCATCGACATCTACGGCGGGGGCCAGTTCGAGCTCGGAATCGGCCGTGACCAGATTCAGTACCTTGCGGCGATGTTTCACCCGCACGCGCCCAACGACGTGGCGCCGTCGGCATACAACACCAGCGATACGTTCGACGATCTGCCCGGCACACCGCTGGAGCTGCGACCGGCGGCGACCGGGTTTCGCCTCGACTGAGCCAACGAGATCGAAGCGAGAAGCTGACATGTTGGCGTCCCCACACCCACCAGAATCCTCCCGCGCCGGCTGGTGGCCACGTCTACTGCTCGTCTCGCTGGCCTCGCTGGCGACCGTCGCCTGCGGCAACTCCCTCTACCTTCGCGCCGGATTCGATTCGGTTCCCGAACCCGCGACGCCGGCATGGCGCCTCGTGCTGCTGGGTGACGGCGGCGACGACAACGCGGCGCGCACGGCCGTGCTTGCCGCAGCGAGCGACTACGTGGCCGAAGCGCCAGAGCGCACTACGATCATCTGGCTGGGGGACAACCTGTACAGCCGCGGTCTTCCCGCCGACGACGAGACGGACGCCGAATCGATTGCCGAGCGCCAGCGCGGCGAGCTCGTGTTACGAGCCCAGATGGAACTGGGGACGGCGGGCGGACGAGCCTACTTCGTCCCCGGCAATCACGACTGGGATCGCTCGGGTCGGCGCGGTCTGGCGCGAGTCCGCGCCGCCGACCGTTTCATCGCCACCGGACCTGCGTCACGGCAGGCACCGCCAGACGGCTGCCCGGGCCCGGTCTGGGTCGACCTGGAGCCCGGCGCCAGCGCAAATGCAATCGATGCGCCGACGATCCGTTTGCTGTTCATCGATACGGAGTGGCTATTGACTACCGAGCACGCGCGCGGCTGGGAGGGATGCTCTTGGGGTCGCCTCGATGCCGGCAGCGAATACGCCGGCGTCGAGGCCGAGCCGGCGCAAGTCTACGGCAGGCTCGTGCAAGGGCTGCGGGAAGCAGACGAGCATGAGCTCCTGACGGTGGTCGCCGGCCACCATCCGATCTACACCGCGGGATCGCATGGTGGGTTCTTTCCGCTCGACGAGTGGATCTTCTCGCCGCGGATGCTCAAGAAGTGGGCGTGGATTCCGATCCCGGTGCTCGGGCCGCTGCTGCGCAGGATCGGCGGCGCAAGTAGGGGACAGGACCTCTGGGCCGCCAGTAACAAGGAGATGGTGAGCAGCCTGCAGAACGCTTTCGCCAGCTATCCGCCGCTGCTATACGCCGCCGGACACGAGCATGACCTCCAGGTGTTCCGCGACCGGGGCACCCTACCGACCACCTACGCAATCAGCGGTAGCGCCTCCAAATCGACGCCTACCTCGCGGCGCGACAACACGCTCTTCAAGAGCCGTGACCATGGCTTCATGGTGCTGGAGGCGTCCGCCGACAGTGTTCGAGCTGATGGCGCCCGGTTGCGTGTGGTGGCGGTGGACAAGGAGTCCGGCCGCCGGCGGGTACCGTTCTGCGCCGATCTGTTTCGCCGGCGCCCCGCCGCTGCCTGCGACGGATCCTGACTCCGTTCGTGGTCCTCTCGGCCTGCCCCATCGAGCACGTTGATACGCGCCGTCGGACGAGCTACCGCGATGCGTAGACCAAGAACGAGCCGGCGAACATGGCCAGCGATCCGTAGAGACGTGTCGCCACGCTCCCCTGTCGCTGGGCGAAGCGCGTCAGCGCCACCAGCCGCGATGCGTCGGACAACGCCAAACCGGCAACTAGCACCATTGCGGCGCCGAGCACCCGCGCCAACGTCGGCAGGCGACTGCCACCACCGGCGACCAGCAGCAAGATGCCCGCCACCAGCTTCGCGATCACTACGGCACGCAGCCACCCGCCTTCCTCGATGTGACGAATCGCCTCGGTCACCCGCGTCGGCGAGCGCATCGCCGTGATGCCGATCATCGCGATCACGATGCCGATCAACTGCACGGCGACGTTCAGCACCGGGGTCATGTTCCGATGACTCGCAGCTGGCGCGGGAAGGACGTGAGGCTGACGGGCCCTTCGTCGGTGACCCAGATGTCGTCTTCGATGCGGACTCCGCCCCACCCCTCCATGTAGAGGCCGGGCTCGACGGTGATCACTGTTCCGGCTCCGAGCGGATCGTGATTCCCCTCCATCACCGACGGGGGCTCGTGGATGTCCACCCCCAGCCCATGGCCGGTGCGGTGCTTGAAATATCCGCTGAACTCTTCCGCCTGCAGGGGTGCGGCAGCGGCCATGTGGACATCGTGCGCCGTGGTACCGACGCTGGCGCGCGCACAGCCGGCGGCATTGCCGGCGCGCACCGCTTCGTAGACGGCGCGTTGACGCTCATCCGGCTCGGCGCCGACAACGAAGGTGCGAGTGATGTCGCTGTGGTAACCGTCGTAGCTGGTGCCGAAATCGATCAGCAGGAAATCACCTACTGCCAGCGGCCGCTCGTCCGGTGTGCCGTGGGGCAGGGCGCTCTTGGGGCCCCCCAGAACGATGGGGCCGAACGAGATTCCCTCGCCTCCCTTGCCGAGCATCCTGCCGATGAGCTCGGCGGCAACCTGCTTTTCGGTCATGCCCACACGCACCAGCTGAAGGGTCTCCTCCAGCGCCGCTTCGCAGATCTCGGCCGCCGTGCGAATACGCCCTGCCTCGTCGGCGTCCTTGAACTGTCGTAGTGAGTTGACCGCCGTGTCGGCCGAGACGACGCGTGCTCCCGGCAGATGCTGTTGGAGCACCGACACCTCCATGTATCGCAAGCCGAGCGGCTCGATGGCCACGGTCTTGGCGCCGGCAAAGCGCGCGCAGGCGGCGGCGGCGGCTTCGTGAGGTCCATCCTTGTCGTCCCACAACCACACCTGCGGCACACCCGGAACCGAGGTGGACCAGTTGTTCTCCTCCAGCAAAGGGACCACGGCACCGGGCTCTCCCTCGGCGGGTACGAAAAGTAGGAACAGGCGCTCGTGGGAGTCGAACGAGTGGCCGGTGAAGTAGGTCATGCTCGGCCCGGGGTTGAGCACCACCAGGTCGGCACCGGCGGCCCCAGCCGCCCGCTGCAGGGCGCCTATGCGGTCGGTCATCCTCTCCTCCGGGGGGTTCGCGCGTACCGGCGACGGATATGGTGCGCGCGATCATATCGCACCGTATATCAACTAGGATGGGCGCCCTGACACCACTCAGCTCAGGAGTACTCGATGTCCGCGCGCGCCACTGTTGCTCCGTTGCTTGTTGCCGTCTCCGTAGTCGGCTTGTCGTCGTGGGCGGCGCAGGAAACCACCGGCAGCACGGCGAATGATGCCGCACCGACGCGCATGGCGGAGTCGGCGGCGACGCGCAAGAAGGTCCTGCTAATCGGCATCGATGGAATCCGTGTCGACATGCTGGCGCGGGCGGACACTCCCAATCTCGATGCGTTGATCGCCGCCGGGGCGTTCTCGGCCGACGCCCGCACCAGGCCGATCACGGTCAGCGGCCCCGGATGGTCGAGCATGCTGACCGGCGTGTGGATGGAGAAGCACCGAGTCGAGAGCAACGACTTCACCGGCAACAACTACGCCGAGTACCCGGATTTCCTGACCCGTATCGAGCAGGTTCGCCCGCAGCTCAGCACCTACGCGGTGATCCACTGGCCGGCAATGGGAACAACCGCCGACGGCGGCCCGATGATCAGTCGGCTCGTAGACGTGCTGGTAAACATCAACGGCGACGCCATCGGCTATGCGACCGCGGACGCCGAGGTGGTGTCGATCGCCAGCCATTACCTGCGCGTCGGTGATCCGGACGCCAGCTTTGTGTACATGACCAACACCGACAGCGTGGCGCATGAGACGGACTCGTTCTCGCCCGAATACCGCGCTGCCGTCGAGCTCGCCGATCGTCGCGTTGGCGAGCTCGTTGCGGCGGTAAAGGCGCGCCCCACCTACGCCCAGGAGGACTGGCTGATCCTCTCCAGCACCGACCACGGGCGCGCCGACGATGGTAGTCACGGCGAGAACTCGATCGAAGAGCTGACCATTTACTACCTGGCCAGTGGCCCCTCGGCCGATCCGGCGGCGTTGGCCGCCCCGCCCCACATCGTCGACATCGCGCCCACGGCGCTGGCACACCTGGGCATCGAGGTCGATCCGGCGTGGGACCTGGACGGGCGCGTCAACGGGCTTCGCTAGGCGCAAGCTCTCGGCACCGCGGCGACCGAGGTGACGGCGGCGGGTGCTAGGGTCCTACGCTGTTCGTCGAATCTCAAACACACTAGATCGGTACCGGGAGCAGAGAACATGCGGTCGCGCACGGGTATAGTCGCAGTGGCATTGGCGTCAGTTGCGGGCGGGTGTGGTGACCGCCTAGCACCCGATACCAGACCGCCGGTGCCGACTTTCTGCGGAAACTCTGCAGCAGAGCAACTGAATCCGTCTGTCCCTCCCTACGACTTCCGGGTGCAGGCCGGAATCAACTCTTCGGATACGCTCCACGACGCTTTGATCCGGGTCAGGGCAGAGCTCTCGTACACCGGCGACTCCGATCGGAACGGGGACGAGATCACAACGATTTGTGTCGATCCTGGTACGTATCCGGGGGGTGTTGTGATCGATCTGAACGATTTCGATCACCCGTTGTTCATCTATGGCGCAGCGGGAAGCAGTTTCACCAGCATCTCGGGAGTACAACCGCACGAAGTGGCCCACCATGCCATTGCGATTCGAGGAATTCGCACTGGTTTCTTGGGGGAGTCGGCGCCCGCCGCCGCCGGACCGGGGGAGGAGCCTGTCTTTCGCCCGGCGCGTCCGGAAGTCACACTGCGGGGCCTCGACATCTCGGGTTGGGATCGCTTCAACGCTAGCGATGGGCTCGAACAGGATGACCACGGTGGCGGTGCAATCTTCGCCGACTACGCGTTCGTTCGCCTCGAAGAGGACGTCTTCGGCGCCAACGGGAGGCACCCTCGCGGCGGAGCCGTAGCTGCCGACTCCGCCACGCTGGAGATTCACCTCACCGAGCTACGCGGCAATAACAGCGTTGCCGGGGGCGCCGTGGCAGTGCATCAGACCGACTTGTCTGTGACCGACTGCCAACTGACGGACAACACAGCCAGCGGGTATGGCGGAGCGATCTTCGTCGAGGGATTCGACACCGCGGTTGCTCAACGGCCAGTTGAGCTCCGAGTGTCTGGTTCGACGTTCGAGAACAACGAGGCCAGCAATGAGGGCAGCTTCTATTCCGCTGGCGGTGCGCTGTTGATCAGCAGAGAGGTAGATGCTGAGATCGAGGACTCGTCCTTCGTAGGTAACGCCGCGCTCAGTCCGCAGTCGACGTCACAAGGATTAGGGACAACAGGTGGTGCCATTCAGATCGGGCAACAGATTACCGGCAGCGTTCACATCACGAGGGTAGCGTTTGAGGAAAACCGAGCACGGGACGCAGGAGGCGCGATCTGGGCCTCCGCCGGCACCGTGCCCGTCGTGATAGAGGAGAGTTCGTTCGTAGGCAACGAAACCCTGGTTCCGGTGATCGGAGGCGGAGGCGCCATCTCCACCGGGCGTCCGTTTTCGATCTCGAGCACGCACTTCGAAGGAAACGCGGCGTGGTTCGGCGGTGCAATCGCCAGCGGAGCCGATCTCGTTGTAGACGCGGACTCCACGTTCGACCTCAATCACGCAGAAACCCACGGTGGTGGGATTCGCGCGTTCGGCAGCGCCTCGGTGCAGCTTACTGATGCGGTCTTCACCAACAACAACGCCGGAACCGGGGATGGAGGCGCCATCCGCTCCACGGGGGACGACCTGATCGTCGAGAACGTCGAGTTCATCGAGAACACCGCCGCCGATGAAGGAGGTGCTGTGTCGTTCGTTTTCGGCCCCACCACTCCCCTTGATTTGCTCAGCCTCAGCAACGTCACCTTCGAGGGCAACGCCGCTGGCTCCGACGGCGGCGGCCTGAGGGTAAGTTGCGGGAATGTCGTGACCTTGTCCGGTATCGCACTTCTGCAGAACACCGATTTCGTCGACAACGAGTCCGGAGGGCGCGGAGGTGGGGTGTTCTCCCTCAACTGCATCCTCTCCCGCCTCGGAGGGACCTATTCGGGCAACTCCGCCGTGCTCGAGGGCGGAGCGATCTACTCGGGGGATCCAGCTCCGGGCACAGCGGGACCATCGAGCCTTTTCCAGGTCGACCTACGTGGCAACTCGGCGCCGCTGGGCGGGGCCATCTACAGCTCGCGTAACCATCTCCGGCTCGCCAATGTGCTGGTGGTGGAGAACGAAGCCTCCCACGGCTCGATCTACCTGCACGGGCCCAGCGCTAATGACGTTCCGCCGCTCGACCTGAGCTTCGTGACCGTGGCGGGCAACCAAGGTCTGCTCCGCGGCGGGATCGTATGTTCTGAACCGGCATCGATACTCGCGGACTGTTTCGGTCCCACCATCAACAACTCGGTCATTGCTTTCAATGAGCACACCGCGACGTTCCCCAGCCTGGTGCTCGGCCAGGTTTCGGGTACCGCTCTCGGGTCGAACAACATCGTCTACGGGGGCTCGCCGCTCCCCTCAGGAGCCCCTGGTTGGCAGAGCAACCACGGTTTCGTGGCCGACGGCAACAACTCCTATCCGTATACAGACGACTGGCCCTTTGACACGTCGGTATACGCGGTCGGTACGTACGACTACCATCCGGATGCGGCGCTCTGTGCGGCGGGCCCCTGCAGCCCGCTAGTTAATGCCGCAGATCCTGCCCAAGGCCTCGATGCCGACGGCTCACTACCAGACATCGGAGCCTACGGGGGACCGGACGGCGTCTGGTAGCACACTCCTCGCCCAGGCACGCAGATGCTCCCGGGGCCGCTCAGATGGGTTTGATCGTCGGATAGACAGGATCCCAGATCCACGACGCCACCGCGCCGGGGATTCCCTCCTCCGGCATGTCGGCCACCCCATCGTCGACCGCCGCCCGTGCAACCTCCTCGGCGATCTTGCAGGTAACTTGTCGCAGCTGGCTCACGGGCGGGTAGAGCGCCCCGGCAGCGAGATCGGCATCGGTCACCTGCGCCGCCAGCGCGGTGGCGGCAGCTGCGAACATCGAATCGCTGATGGTGCGCGCGCTCACGGCGAGCGCGCCCAGGCCAACCCCGGGAAAGATGTAGACGTTGTTGCCCTGTGACACGTTGACCAGCCGATCTTCGATCTGAACAGGTGGGAACGGGCTTCCCGTCGCCACCAGCGCACGGCCCGCGGTCCAGGCAAAAATGTCCTCTGGTGTTGCCTCGCTCTTCTTCGTCGGGTTCGAGAACGGGAAGATCGCTGGACGTTCAACGCTATCTGCCATCTTGCGAACAATCGGCTTGGTGAACGCCCCGGGCTGACCTGTGGTGCCAATCAGCACGGTCGGCTTGTACTGTTCCACGACGCGCTCGAGACCCGGCGGCGGATCGTCGGTGAGCCCGAATGAGGCGGTGATCGGTGCCGGCCAGGCGAAGGCGCGCTTGTGCGCGTCGAGCCCCGGACGCGAATCGACCAGGAGTCCGCCGCTGTCGAGCATGGCGACCCTGGCGATCAGCTCATCACCCTCCAACCCTTCGTTCGCGAGGGCGTCGCGCAGCAGACCCGCGATGCCGGCACCGGCTGCACCGGCGCCGAGAATCGCCACCCGCTGCTCGCGTAGCGGCGTTCCCGTAGCGCGACATGCGGCCAGGATGCCCGCAAGAGCGATTGCGGCCGTCCCCTGAATGTCGTCGTTGAACGACGGCAGCACCTCACGGTAACGGTGCAGCAGGTCGAACGCGTTGGCCTTCTTGAAATCCTCCCATTGCAGGATCGCGTTGGGATAGCACTCGCGTACCGCCTGCACGAACTCGTCGACGAGCTCGTCGTACAGCTGGCCTCGCAGGCGCGAATGGCGCCAACCGAGGTACTTGGGATCGTCGAGCAGAGCGGCATTGTCGGTGCCCACATCGAGGCTTATCGGCAACGTCCGCGTCGGATGCAACCCGGCGGCAGCGGTATACAGCGCCAGCTTGCCGATCGGTATCGACATGCCGCCGGCGCCGAGATCGCCGAGTCCTAAGATGCGTTCGTTGTCGGTAACCACGATCAGTCGGATATCGGCCTTGATCTGCCGCAGCACGTCAACAATCCGGCCGCGATGCTCGGGGGTAATCCACCGCCCGCGCCCGCGACGGAAGATGTGGCTGAAGTTGCGGCTGGCGGAACCGACAGTCGGTGTGTAAACGATCGGCATCAACTCCTCGAGTCGATCCAGCAGCAGCCTGAAAAACAGCGTCTCGTTGCGGTCCTGAAGGTCCGCGAGCTCGACGTACTTGCCGAGCGGATGCTCGGTGTGCTTGAGCGAATCGACCTCGCGATCCAGCTGCTGGTCGATGTTGACCAACCCGGGTGGAAGCAGGCCTTCGAGGCGAAGCTCGGTGCGCTCGCGCGGCGTGAAGGCCGAGCCCTTGTTGATCAGCGGGTCGCGCAGCACATCGCGGCCGCGCTTGGCCACCTCGGCCGTAACCGTACCGTCCGAATTCCTTACGAAACGTGAGTGCACAAGCCCTCTGCTCGCTGCAGTAACGAGACGCTGGCAGGCCGTTTGTCGAAGTTCGTGGCGGCGCGCCGGGGTGAGGCGGCCTGGTAGTGTCTCGACCTGTTTCCGATCGCCACGCAGCTGGTCGGCGACCGCCATTCTAACCGAAGTCCCATGGATCCGGTTGATGCGTAAGATCCTACTGTTCAGCACTTCGACGGTGCACGGAACGCCATACCTGCGGTACGCGATCCCGTACATGCATCGGTTCCTCGGCGACGTCGACTCCATTCTGTTCGTTCCCTTCGCCCGCCCGGGTGGCATCAGTCACGATCGCTACACTGCGATGTTCCGCAGCTGTATGGAGAACCACGGCTACAAGGTCAACGGGATCCACGAGACCTCGGATCCAGTGGAAGGGCTGGAAGCCGCGCCGGCCGTGTTCGTTGGCGGCGGCAACACGTTCGTGCTGCTGAGGGAGCTCTACGAACAGGACCTGATCGGCGCACTGCGCCAGCGGGTGGAAGGCGGCATGCCCTACATCGGCAGCAGCGCCGGATCGAACGTTGCCGGCCTCAGCGTGGGGACAACCAACGACATGCCCATCGTGTTCCCGCCATCGTTCGAGGCCCTAGGGTTGGTGCCGTTCAACATCAACCCGCACTATCTCGACCCCGAGCCCGGATCCACCCACATGGGCGAGACACGCCCGACGCGAATCAAGGAGTTCCACGCGTTCAACT
The DNA here is from genome assembly GCA_965248695.1 of Acidobacteriota bacterium. Classification (GTDB taxonomy): domain Bacteria; phylum Acidobacteriota; class UBA890; order UBA890; family WLXD01; genus DASCOT01. Next base: position 1,556,275 of record CBDFKD010000002.1, read on the forward strand.
CCCAACCGGTGGTAGGGCTACGCGAGGGCGCGCTGCTGGAGATCGCGAGCGACTCCATGCGCCTCGAGGGGACCAACGGTGGCCGGCTCTTTCGGCCGCAGAGCGAGGCCGAAGAGCTCGAGGCCGGCGCCCGGCTCGACCACCTGCTGCAAGGCTGAGGCGGACTCCGGTACGCTGCGTCACATAGGTTCGCCGGCGGGGCGCCCCTGTTGACAACCGATTTGATAAGATTCTCGATGGAATTGTTGAGAAAGTCAGCCATCGGTTGAGCCTGCGCAGGGGCGCGTGAGCTCGCTGATGCGCCACGCCAGCCCCTGCTCAGGAGTTTCCTCCCATGTTGCGTTCGCTCCGTCTCATGCTGCTCTGTCTGTGCGCCGTCTTGACGGCCTCTGCCACGGTCGACGCAGGCTCCGCCCGCAAGCTGGCGAAGTACAAGCCAGACATTTCCGTTTCCGAGGTGAAGGTCGACGTCAAAGACGGCGTCGTCCGGTGGGACGAGTTCAAGGGCGACGACTTCTACGAGGGCGGCGCCGACGTACCAGCACAGAACATCATTCTCGACGGTGGCAAGAAGGTCACCGAGCGCTACCTGGTCTCGATACGCAACGACGGCACCAAGTCGGACTCGTTGCGAATCAAGATGGACATTCCGGACGCGGTCACGACCGTTGAAGCCCGCGGCGCAGCCGATGTGTTCGAGGCGACGATCTACGGGGCAACGCTGAAGGGGCCGAAGATGTTCCGTGGCGAGGACGTCACGGCAGAGTTCGCCGGCAACGGCATGGTCGTCGACGTGACGGCGGGCGAGAGCCACTACTACTGGGTAGAGATCGCCGGCCTCAAGGGCTTCAAGAAGAAAGACTACGTCGCCATACCGATACGCGCGCGCTCCTTGACCGGTTCCCGGGGTGCGATCCCGGTAAGCAACGACCCGTTCAACACGGTCCTACCGGCGGTCGAGGACTACTTCTTCATCACCTTCGGAGTCGCCGGCGTGATTCTCATTCCCGACGGCGGAGGAGGCGGAGGAGGCGGAGGCGGTGGCGGCGCCGATGCTATCGACCACAAGACCGTGGCGTGGCCTGGGCCGATGAACGTAGGCCCGTGGAAGATCACGTCCACGGTGACCGTCACCCTGGGGAAGTACCAGGTGTGCGTCCCCCACAGCAAGAACCGCTCGTGGCCAGTGGCCTTCGAGCCGGGCGGTGGCGTGAACGTCAACGGCAATATCTGGGCCATCGCGAACATCGGCGGAAAATGGTACGCCGGCATCATCGAGTGGCTCACACCGGGCCTCATCTGCCAGTCGCTCGGATCCGGTGGCGCTACGACCGTCCTGCATGCGATGGCGACCCACTGGTTCTTCTCGCCGTTGAAGGGCTACGTCCCGAGGCCGGGCGAGACGCTCTACATCTTCGTCAGCGCCGTCTCCTGGCCCGGCCACGTGAACCCGATCGTGTTCGAGCGCACGCAAATCGTTAAGGTGATCGCGTAGAAGACTTCGACCCTCGACGGCACGCGTGTCGACTTAGCGGCGCGTGCCCAGCATGACGCGGGGCTCGCCGGCGGTCAGAGTACCCACGCGGCATGCGGCCGGATACCCCGCTGCCACCAGCTCGCGGATCGCCGTATCGGCCGACGTCTCGGGGACGCTCGCTATGAGACCGCCCGAGGTCTGTGGATCGAACAGCAGGGCGAACGCCGGTTGTCCGGCGCCAATCTCGGGGTTGATCAGCGCGCGGCGTGAGCGCAGATTCTGCGGCTGCAACGACGAAGTGATCCCCTGCTCGATCACCGCGATGGCCCCGTCGTAGGCGGGCACTGCCTCGAGATCGATCTCGGCGCCGACTCCGGAGGCACGCAGCATCTCCAGTAGGTGACCCAGGAGGCCGAATCCGGTGACATCCGTCATCGCCGAGACACCATGACGAAGTAGGATCTCGGCGCCAAGGCGATTCGACATCGACATCCCCGCCAGCGCTGATTCGATCCACCGCCCCTTGGCGCGCTGTCGCATGTGGGCCGCGAGCAGCACGCCCGTACCGAGCGGCTTGGTCAATACGAGCGCTTCGCCCGGCCGGGCACCGCTCTTGGTCGACAGCGTGTCGGCCGGCGCGAAGCCGCTCACCGAGAAACCCAGTGCCAGCGTGGATCCTTCGCTCGTATGCCCGCCCACCAAGACGGTGTCGGACTCATCGAGAGCCTCCAGGGCTCCTGCCATCAGCTGCACGAGGTCCTCTTCCATCTTCGCTTCGGTGGCGTAGGGAACCGTGGCGAGTGCAAGGGCGGAGTGAGGCGCAGCGCCCATGGCGTGCAGATCGCTCAGCGCATGTACTGCAGCGATGCGCCCGAACACGAACGGATCGTCGACGAAGGCGGCGAAATGATCGACCGTCTGCACCAGTACCTGGCCGTCGGGCACTCGGATCACCGCTGCGTCGTCGGGCGCATCAAGACCGATGATGACGTCGGGGTGCGGCGTCATCGACAACCTCGCCAGGGCGCGCTCGAGCACGCGACTGCCGACCTTCGACCCGCATCCGGCACAGTGCATCGGTGGCGTCGATAGCGTGCGGGACGCATCGACGCGATCATCCGCAGCCGATTCAGGCTCCGCCTGCATTTCCGGCAGCTCGTTGTACTTGCTCATGAAGCGTCGATCGATCCAGTCCTTCCAGCGCCATACCCACCGACCCTCGACGCTCCAGGACGATCGCGACGCCACGGCGTATTGATCGCCTGTGCTCACCAGGCTCAGGAACTGTCTCTGCGGATAGAACGGTCTGAGCGCCTCACCTCGTAGCCGCCGCCGCAGGTTCTGCTCCAGCGGTGGGCCCTGCCTAACAGCGAAGACCCCGGCCTTGGGCCGCGGGTGATCCACCACCGCGGCCACGTCACCGCTGGCGAACACGTCGGGATCGTTCGTTGACTGCAGGGTGCCGTCGACAAGGATGAACCCGCCCGCATCAACCTCCAGCCCACCCTCGCCCGGCCACTGCTGCACACCCGCGGTGGTCACCCAGAGCGCCTCATCAACCTCGGCGGCGTCACCGTCATCGAAAGTCAGTCGTATGCGCGCGCTCTTCTCCACCCGCGTGACGCCATGATTCGGACGCACGACGATGCCACGCTCTGCCATGACGCGCCGGAACTTACGCCGTACGCGCCGGTTGTGTGACGGGAGGATCTCATCGTCGCGGGTGTACAGCCTGTACTCGAGATGCTCGTCGGTCCTGCCGACGGCATGCAGCTCGGACCGTAGCCTGTGCTGGATGGCCAGCAGGATCTCTACACCTCCCGCCCCACCTCCGATGACCGACACGATCGAGGCATCGGTTCGGGCCAGGACACGCTCTCTCATACGACTCCACTGGCGCCCGAAACCGTCGATCGGCTTGACCGGGACGACGACCCCCTCGGCGCCTTCGACGTCCTGCATCGACGGTGCCGAACCAATATCGATCGACACCACGTCGTAAGCGACCGGCGGACGACCGCGGCAAACGAGCCGCTTGTTGGCGCGATCGATGCCGACGACCTCATCGTGCAGGAAGCGGGCGGCGGCGAAGTGCGACAGCGGCCCGAGATCGACATGCGCTTCATCGAATCCATAGTGGCCGGCGATCAACCCCGGCAACATTCCGGAATAGGGCGCGTGCGTATCGCGGCAGATCAGCGTTACGCGCACGCCGGGCTCGGGACGCATGCCGAGTCGCTTGAGCACCGTCACGTGGCTGTGCCCACCACCCACCAGGATCAGGTCCTGCCGGACCGGCGCGACTTCCTGCTGCATCGACACGACCGAGTCAGTCGGTACCGCTGTCGTGCGGGGCAGCCACGCAGTAGGCGCCATCGTGGAACAGGAGCGCGTTGCCATCGCGCCGGTCGAAGGCCTCCAACTCGCCAACGAAGATCACGTGGTCGCCACCATCGTGCTGCGCGGCTTTACGACACTCGAAGGTCGCCAAGCTGCCGGGGATCAACGGCGCGCCACCGGCTCCCTCGACGCATTCGACGACGTCGAACTTGCCGGGCTCACGGCTGGCGAATGTGTTCGACAACTCCATCTGGTCCGTGCCGAGCACGCTGACGGCGAAGTGCGTGGCGCTTTCGAACACGGGCAGCGTCCCTGATCTTCGATCGAGGCTCCAGAGGACCAGTGGCGGATCGAGCGAAACCGAGTTGAAGCTACTCACGGTCACACCGACATACGCCCCGTCGGCGCTTTTGGCCGTGACGATCGTTACGCCGGTGGCGAAACGGCCGAGAGCACTGCGGAGCGCGCGTTCATCGAAGGCTGATTCAGACATCTGGGAGCTTCCTTTTCTTCCGATTCTTAACGTCCTGCCAGCGGCCCCTCGGGTCGCGCGAGCGCGGTGAGATCGGCCCGCGCAATGACGAAATCCGTCGGACCGAGAGCGTACGAGCTCACCTCATAGGCATCGAATCGGAAGGCGAGCCCGGACTCTACCACCGCCCAGTTGTCGTTCAGCGCGAAACGATTGTCCTCGAACCAGAACGATCCCTCGAGCGACTCGTCGGGCGCTAGTCCATGGCCGGCACGGAAGACGATCTCGCCCAGACGCGTCAGCTCGGCCTCGTAGCCCTCGACGAGCAGATCTGTCAGCGCGAGCGTCCGCCCGCTCACCCGGTCGACGACCCACTGCGACCGCGCGCCGTTCGGATGGGCGCCACCCAGATAGCTGTACTCGTCGAACCGGAAGCTCAGGATTCGCTCGTCCGAGTAGATGATCTCGATACTTCGATCGAGCGCCCAGGAGCCCTCCATGTCGGGGAACTCGGCGCGGAACGCAGCGTACTCCCTCAGCAACGCATCGCCGAGCGTGGTGAGCGACGCGGCCACCTGTCCATCGTAGAAATCCGCCCGCAGGTGAGCCTGGACAGACTCGTTGATGCGCTCGACCGCTTCGTCCGCCGGGCGCACGACGATCGGGTAGCGGAACCTGGCGTAGGTGCACGGTGGGGCAGGCTCCGGCGCGTCGGGGATACAGTCGTCGAGGCTTCGGACCACCGTCCGGGTCTCGAACGTGGGATCGTGCCGGATCTCGTCCTGAGCGACGGCCAATCCACCGAGACCGACGCAATACGACGCCATGATCACCGCGAGCGCCGATCTGTACCGCATCATGACCTCCCGACGGCGCGCCGAGAACAACGCCGCAGCTCCGGCAGACTTGCCGTCCACGCCGATCAAGGAGTTCAATTGTCCCATGATTGAGTGGTCACGACGACGCGTGCTCGGCGGGCTGGGCGCTATCGCTGCTCCAGCCGCGTTCGGCGTCGGCGGCGGCCTCGTGACGCGTTCGCTCGCCGAGTCGGCTGGACCGGGCATGGGCGGCGCGAGACCGAGCCCCTACACGCCGGCAGGACTGGTCGGGCTCCCCGACGCGGCGCGTGAGCAACGGGGGTTTTCGTCGCTCGAGATGGAGCTGCGCTACGGCAGCGCCGACGTCCAGCGCCGTCTCCTCGCAGCAACTCCCCCGCTGCGCTCCGGCGCGCGGTTTCCGTGGGCCGAGTTCGGGCAATTGCTGAACCAACGGTTCAGCGATCTGAACCGCCACTTCATCTTCGAGTACTACCCCTGGTACGACAACGCGCCTTTCCGGCACTGGCAACAGTGGAGTCGGGTCCCGCCGAACGACTTGGCGGCCACCAGCGTTCCCAAGTTGGGCGCCTACAGCTCGCGCGATACCGCGGTAATCGAACAGCACGCCCGTTGGATCAAGGAAGTCGGTGCCGGCGCCGTGAACCTGAGCTGGTGGGGGATCAACAGCTTCTCCGGCCAATCAGCTCACACGGTGATGGACGTGCTCGCCGACCACGACATCAAGGTGATGTTTCATATCGAGCCTTACCGGCACGACCGAGCCCATCGATATCTCGACGACATCACCTACCTGATCCAGGAATACGGCGACCGGCGCGGCTGGGATGCTCTTCTCCTGTTGCGCGATGCGAGCGACAAGATGGGGCCGGTGTTCAAGTCTTTCCGCACCATCGTTGCCCAGCAGGTAACCGACTGCCACGGCGTTGTGCACAACGTGCCGGATTACACGCCAGACGAAGTGTGGAAACAGCAGACCGACAGCGTTCGCGAGCGGTTTGCGCCAGATTTCGACCACGTGACCATGCTGGCCGATTCACTCAACATGAACCGCACCAGAAAATCCGGCTTCGACGGAATCGCCGTCTACAACAACTTCCTCGATCCGTCGACCTGGCAGGGTCATTCCGAACGTGCCAACAGCGACGGCCTGGTCTATTCCTTCAATACGAACCCCGGCTTCGACAGCATCGCTCGCCGAGAGATCCCGGCCGACTCGTGTTACGTCCCCAACCCGTTCCATCCACCGACCGAGGTGACCTGGAGCGAGACCACCGAGCGCGAGCGCGCTCGACGGCTGTCGCAGCGGCAGATCCGTCGCACGCTCAGCACGTCGATCCTGGTGCAGAGCAACCCGGTACACACAAACAGCCGGCAGGGCTTCTTTCTCGTTTTCCTCAACTCATTCAACGAGTGGCACGAGGGACACGCGTTCGAGCCGGCGAAGAACTACGCGGCCCTGAGCGGCGCCGAGCTGCCGTCCGGCTATCACAATGCACGGCGCGGCAGCTACCGGCTCAAGACCCTGGGCCGTTACCTGCGTCGGGTCCTCAACGCCTGAACTCGGCAGTCCCCTCACCATGACACTCAGCGTCTTCGACCTGTTCAGGGTCGGCATCGGTCCGTCGAGCTCGCGTACGGTGGGACCCATGCGCGCCGCGCGGGAGTTCGCCCTGGGGTTGCGTGAGCTCGGCCTGCTCGACAACACCGCTTCGATCGGCGTTGAGCTGTACGGGTCGCTGGCCGCCACCGGCAAGGGCCATGGCACCGACCGGGCCATCCTGCTTGGGCTCGAAGGCGATCTCCCCGAGACCGTCGATGTCGCAACCCTCGATGCGCGCATCGCGGCAATCCGTGACACCGGCAGACTCTGGCTCCTCGGGCAGCACCCGTTGCCGCTGCGGCCCGACGAGCACGTGCTCTTCCGCAAGCGCGAGTCGCTGCCGGAGCATCCCAACGGCATGCGGTTCACCGCCTTCGACGGCGCCGGAGGCGAGTTGCAGACGCGCGTCTTCTATTCCGTCGGCGGAGGCTTCGTCGTCGGTGCCGACCCCAGCGGCGCAGAGCCCGTCACCGAAGGCTCGCCGCCGCTGCCGCACCGCTTCAGAAGCGGTGACGACCTGCTGGCCCACTGCGCCAAACACGGCCTTTCGGTAAGCGAGCTGATGCTCGAGAACGAACGCACCTGGCGCACAGAAACGGAGATCCGCGGCGGCCTTCTACAGCTGTGGCAGACGATGAGCTCCTGCATCGAGCGTGGCTGTCGGGCCGAAGGTGTGCTTCCCGGCGGGCTCGAGATACCCCGCCGCGCTCCAGGGTGGTATCGCGATCTCAGCTCGAGCGTCGGCAAGGATACCGACCCGTTGCAATTGCTCGATTGGGTCAGCCTGTGGGCGGTAGCGGTGAACGAGGAGAACGCCGCCGGCGGACGGGTGGTTACCGCGCCTACGAACGGTGCAGCCGGCATCATTCCGGCCGTGCTGCGCTACTACGTGCAGTTCGTCCCCGGCGCCAACGACGATGGGGTGGTCAGCTTTCTGCTCACCGCCGGGGCGATCGGCATCCTCTACAAGGAGAACGCCTCGATCTCGGGCGCCGAAGTCGGTTGTCAGGGAGAGGTCGGCTCGGCCTGCTCGATGGCTGCGGGCGCCCTGGCGGAGATACTCGGTGGCTCGCCGACCCAGGTCGAGAACGCCGCCGAGATCGGCATGGAGCACAACCTCGGCCTCACCTGCGACCCGATCGGCGGCCTGGTCCAGATTCCGTGCATCGAGCGCAATGCCATGGGTGCGGTGAAGGCGATCAACGCCGCCCGAATGAGCTTGCGGGGCGACGGCCGCCACTTCGTCTCGCTGGACAAAGTGATCAAAACGATGCGCGATACGGGTGCCGACATGAAGACGAAGTACAAGGAAACGGCACGCGGTGGACTGGCCATCAACGTGATCGAGGTGCCGGTCAGCGTCATCGAGTGCTGAACGCGGCGAGAGCCGCCGCAACCACGGCCTCCCCGGACTCCTGCGTGAAATGGCCGGCGTCATCGAGCACCAGCGGCGCCGAGGCGCCTCGAATCATCTTCGCCAAAGCACGCATTGCCGGCACTCCCAACACCGGATCCTGCGCCCCGGCGGCCAGGAACGTCTGTCCTGACCACTCGGTCGAAAGCCATGTACGCGCCCGGCGTGACAGCTCCGCCCCCGGATCGTCCGGCGCCGTCGGCACGATTGCGGGGAAGGTACGCACGCCGGCACGGAAGCGGTCGTCCGGGAACGGCGCCTCATAGGCCGCCAGCTCGTCGGACGTCAGCCCGGGGCAAGAGCGACGCATGAGCGATGCGATGCTGAAATCCGGATGCTCGCGCACGAAATCTCGCCAGGCTACGAACCCGGCCGACAACGGAACATCGCCGGTCCCGAGGAAGGTGTTCATGACGAGAAGACGAACGAATCGTTCCGGCATCTCCTGCGGCAAGGTAAGACCGAGCAGCCCGCCCCAGTCCTGACAGATGAGCGTGATGTTGGTGAGCTGACGCTGGGTGATGAGCTCCACCAGCGACCGGCGGTGAAAGTCGAACGTATAAACCGCGTCGTCGACCGGCTTGTCCGAACGACCGAAGCCGAAGAAATCGGGCGCCACGACCCGACCACCGGCGGCCAGCAACGGCGGCATCATCTTGCGGTACAAGAAGCTCCAGGTGGGCTCGCCGTGCAGGCAGAGGTAGACGTCATCGGCGCGCGCCGGTCCTTCGTCGACCAGATGCATGCGCAACCCTTCGAACCCCGGCAGATCGTCGACATAGTTCGGCGCGTAGTCGAAGTCGGGAACCGCGATGAACCGTTCCTCCGGGGTGCGTAGTGCCTCGACCATGGTGCAATCCTCTCGCTGATCGGATCGTTCGTGTGGACTGCATCATATCCAGGGGCTCGGTGGGTCGGGCTCGAAGCGAGCCGGGCGGAATTCCATTGTCGACGGCGGTCAATCCGCAGCGCCGCCGGGCCACTCAGTTGAGGCGCCGGCCTCACTGTGGCTTACTGATCGGGTCGGCGAGAGACCGACACGGGAAGCGGGTGAGAAACCCGCGCTGCCCCGCAACTGTGAACGGGGACGAAAGCCGCCCGAAGCCTGATGCTCACCGCGTGGTGTGTGAACCACGCGCATGCCTCAGGCCCGAACGTCACTGGGCTCACGCCTGGGAAGGTGGCGGCGAGTAGGACGATCCGTGAGCCAGGAGACCGCAATCAACCACTCGGTTGTCCCTCGGGGGAGGGTTTGTCATGCGCACCGCGCTGCGACTCCTGGTCGCCATCGTCTCCGTCTTGTCTCTTGTCACCGCTGCATCGGCGCAGCAAGTCGCCGCGCGCCAGCCGCCCGACGCAACCCAGGAGGACGAGCTTTGTGTCCGTCAGGATGCGTTGCGCGTCCATCAGGATGCGTTGCGCGTCTGTCAGGATGCGTTGCGCGTCGACGAGCTCGTCCTCGTCACCGCCAACCGCATCGAGGAAACGCTCGGCGCAGTCGGTAGCAGCGCCACCGTCATCACGGCGGCAGAGATACGTTCCAGCGGCGCCACCTGGCTGATGGACGTGTTGGCGCGAGTGCCGGGAATAACGGTGGCCCGCAGCGGCGGGCCCGGCTCCACCACGACCGTGTTCACCCGTGGCACGAACTCCAACCACACGCTCGTGCTGTTCAACGGGCTGAAGGCCAACAGCCCCACAACCGGCGCCTACGATTGGGCGTACCTGCCGGCGTCACGCATCGAACGCGTCGAGATCGTTCGCGGTCCGCAGAGCACCTTGTACGGATCGGAGGCCGTGGGCGGCGTCATCAACGTCATTACGCGCCGCGGCGGCGATGCGACCGTCCTCGACCTGACGGTAGAGGGCGGAGCTTTCGGAACCCTGCGCGCCGACGTCAGCCTCGCGGGCGAAACCGAATCGAGCTGGTACTCGCTCGGCCTCGACACCTTCAACAGCGACAACCTCTCCGCCGCAGACACTCGCAACGGCAATGAGGAGCGTGACCGCTTCCGCAACACGGCAATCGACGCTCGCGGCGGCAGGCGTTTCGACGGCGGCTTCACCCTCGAGGGTTTCCTGACCCACTTTGACGGCGTGACTCGCTTCGACCAGTTCGACTTTCAGGCCGGACCCGTCGACGACCCCAACGCGCTGCAGGATGCGCAGGAGACCTATGGCGGGATCGTGATGGGCTACGAGCGCGGCATCTATGCCGGCAAGCTGACCATCTCCGCCACGGAGCAGGGCATCGGCACTTCCAACCCTGACGGCTTCACCGTGTCTTCGTCGATCGACGCGTCGATGCGTGAGATCGATTTCCAGAGCGATCTTCGATTCGACGACCACAACACGACCGTGGTGGGTATCGAGCACCGCCGTGAAACGGCTACTGTCGAGAGCCGGTCGAGCTTCGGTTCCAGCGGCTTCGACGAGTCCCTCCACGTTACTGGCCTGTACGCCCAACATCGATGGTCATGGCGCGATCGGCTGCACGTGGCGGCAGGGCTTCGTTACGAGGATCACGAGCGTTTCGGTGACGAGACCACCTATCGCCTCACTGCGGCATACAACGGTCCCTCCGGAATGCGACTCCACGGTTCAGTGGGCAGCGCCTTCCGTGCCCCCAACTTCAACGAGCTCTATTTCCCCGGATTCGGCAACCCCGACCTCGGACCGGAGTCGAGCCGCGGATGGGACATAGGAGCCAGCGGGACGTTCATCGGTGGACTCCTCAGCGTCGACGCCACCTGGTTCCGTAACGAACTCGACAGCCTGATCGAGTTCGCCTTCCCGGCTGGCTTCGTCAACCTCGGGGCCGCCACCACGCAGGGCCTCGAGCTGACCACCGGCCTGCTACCCCATCGTGGCGTGCGCCTCGACGCCAACTACACCTACACCGACGCCAGGACCGCCAGCGGTGATCAGCTCCTGAGACGACCGGAGCACGAGGCAGCTGTCATGTTGCGCGTTCGCCCGCGAGCGGCCCTGAGCTGGTTCACTGAGCTGCGGTTCAAGGGCGCTCGTAATGACTTCGGAACGGTCGACACTGTCCGATTGGACGCCTACACCCTATGGAACGCTGCCGCCCAATGGCAGGTAACCGGCGGCGTCGAGCTCATCGGTCGGATCGACAACATCGCCGACCGGCCGTACCAGGAGATCTGGGGGTTCGGTACGCCCGGGCGCAGCGCCTACGTCGGATTGCGCTTCTCGCTGAGAGGTGGCTAGGCTGGTCGAGTCATCCCTCCAGGCTAGCGCGGCCTCAGAGCAGTCAACAACACCACCAGGGCGCCCGTGCCACCGTTGGCGCGAGAGGTGCCGACAACCACCGTCTCGCCAACATGGATACCGAATGAGGAGCCCAGCAGGTGACGCGCATCACCGAGCAGCGCCTGTGGTATCTCGCCGGTCTGGCCCCCAACGCCGGTGTAGTGAATCGGCCGGTGCGACAGTTCGAAGTGCTCGATCATCAATCCCTCGACACGTTGCGGGTCACCATGGAACCGCATCTCGACCTGGAAGGAACCCATCGTCCCGAGGCTCGTCGTGGCGTACGAGGCGGTGCGCAACCAGCCGGAGTCGATGAGCTCGTAGCCGCTGTACGGCAACACCGAGAGCACGTCTTCCATGGCCTCACGAGCACCGTCGGGAAGCTCGGGCATCTCCCCGCTGTCGCTGGCGGAGAGCAGGATGACGCGGAACTCCTGGGTTGGCGGTGGCACGTCGCGGGCGCGGAGAAGATCCGCCAGCCGGCCATGCGTCGCTTCGTCGCCGTGCAGGGCGAACTGGTTGTCGCTGATGCCCTCGACGTGGCAGCGATCGTCGACCTGTCGCCCGAGTTTGTCATCGTCATCGGCTTCGCAGACCTGGAACGCCAGCAGCATGCCGGTCTCACCGCTGATGAACCGGGTCTGATAGATACGCATGGTTCCCGCTGGCTCCTGAGCGAGGACTTGGACGGGCCCCGCCAGCGCCGCGAGCACGAAGATCAGCATGCCGACACTGTGCGTCGAAACCAACGCTCGGCGCTCGGAACGCTCGTGGTCGGAAGGGCGGTGAACGTTGCTGCGGGTTGTCGAGCTCATCAGCTTGCTCCTTGGCGGCTGTCCTGGTCGGTATGGCGGCTCAGCGCCGCGTTTCGGTGGGTTCAAAGTCCGGGTCGAGTGTCCAGATGATCCGCGTCCCCTGCGGTGCGGTGAATCGAAGAGCCCTCGCCGGCCGTGACGGAATCTCGCCAGGTGGCGACGCGACGAGCCGCGGCGCGGCAGGCAGCGCGGCGGTCCGTCGCATGACCGGAGAAGGGTCGACGGCTCGAGACGTATCGACTTCGGGAACCACCGCCGCCGCGACGTGCGGCGTGGGATCATCGTCCAGCGCGGACGGCACCGAGACCGACTCGGGAAGACGTTCGGCCTCCGGTGCCGAGACCCTGGTGAGAGACAACGGCAACCAGCTGGCAAGCCACAGAGTCGCCAGCACCCCCAACGCCGCCAGACCGAACCGTGACCCGGCCAGGCCGGGTACGGGCCGCAGGGTCGCGGTCCGCATGCGAGCCTGGATACGCTGTCGCTCGATGCTCGATAGCTCCTGACCCTGATACGGATCACCGCGCCGCAACAGCTGGCCGATCTCATCGTGCGGTTCGCGTCTGATAGTCATTCTCCATCCTCTCCAGTGCCCAGTATCTGGCGCAGCTGCCGACGCGCCGCACTCAGATGCCACCGCACCGTTGCCTCGCGCAGCCCGAGCAGACGACCCGTCGCCGCCGCATCGAGTCCCTCGAGCTCCCGCAACACCACGACCGCTCGACGGCGTGGGGGTAGCTGGGCCAGCGCCCAGCGCACGGTGGCACGGGCGATGGCGCGCGATTCGGGCGACGAGTCCTGCGGCGGTATGGGAATGTCGTCGCGATGGCTGCGGCGCACCCGTAGGCGACGCCATCGATCGCGGCACAGGTTGACCAGCACGCGCACCATCCAGGGCTCCGCCGCGGCCCCTGCGGGCACACGCTGCGGTGCCCGAGCGGCGCGCAGGAAGCTGTCCTGAACCAGGTCGCGTGCCTCGTCGGGATCGCCGGCCATGCGCAACGCGATGGCATACAGCCGTTGATGGTGCAGCTCGAACAGGGTGGCAAGCCTGTCAGCCGCCGATTCGGCGGCGGCGGGCTCTGCCTCACGGGTCCGTAGCGCCAGTATCGTTTCCACACTCATATCGACGCGCGGCGGCCGAGAACCGTTGGGTCGAGATTGTCGGGACCCCTTCGCCAGTGGCTCGAAGGGACCCGCCCCGGGGCCAGAGGCAGCTGATCGATCACGGCATCTGGTCGGCCAGAATCGCGCTCAGCACGGTGGCGTCGATGTTGCCGCCGGACACGATCCTGCCGCTGCCCGCCCTGCCGGCGATGGCCGCTGCCACCGACGCCGCGCCGGCGCCCTCGGCGACAATGGCTCGCTGCCGCAACAGCAGGCGGATGGCGGCGGCAATTTCCTCCGGGCTGGATACAAGAGAGCCTTCGAGCATTGGCCGCGCCCGCTGCCACATTTGCTCGAACAACTGCGGTCCACCGATGCCGTCAACGAAGCTACGTCGGTGGTCGATGTCCACCGGTCGGCCGGCGGCCACCGCGGCGGCAAGCGGCGCAGCAGTGTCCACCTCAGCAGCGTAGAGCCGGGCCTGCGGGCGAATCTGGTGGAATACGCCAGCCACGCCACAGAAGAGTCCGCCGCCGCCGTACGGAATCACCACCGCGTCCACGTCGGCAAGGTCTTCGAGAACCTCCAGGGCTATGGTCGAGTTGCCGGCCATCACCGCGTCGTCGTCAAACGCGTGAACGAAGGTGCCGCGCATTCCCGGGTACTGTCGTGTAGCGAAGATCCGGAACCAGTCCAAATACGGCACCTCCACCAACTCGGCGCCGAGCGCGCCGATGGCCGCCAGCTTCACCTCGGGCGCGCCCTCCGGTACGGCTACCGTGCACTTCACTCCGAGATGCCGGGCGCACCAGGCCACACCCTGGGCCATGTTGCCGGCGCTCGCCGTCCACACGCCGCGCTGCATCTCCGAAGGCTCCATCGACAGCATCGCGTTGGCGGCCCCGCGGAGCTTGAACGAGCGAATCGGCTGCAGATTCTCGAGCTTCAACCAGATCTCGGCCGACCCGACGTCAGCGTCGAGCGGTACCAGCGGCGTTCGCAACGCGATGTCACCGATGCGATCGCGGGCGGCATACGCCGCAGCCAGCTCCGAAGCTCGTGGCAGCTCGGCGGACAATGTCTGCGGCAGCGGATCGACCGCGACCTCAGCCGCCGACGATCGCCAGTGGCCGATACTGCTTCCACCGACCGCGAGTGAAATCCGGAACCGCTACCGGGGCGCTGCCGGCGGCCACCGATCGCTCGCTGACCTCGGATATGGCGCTCCAGGCAACTGAGTCGTACACGTCGATGTCGTACGCGATCCCCTCGCGCAAGCACTGGATCAGCCGCCAGTCCTCGACGAAATCCATGCCGCCGTGGCCGGCACCGCTGGAGTCCTCACTCAGGCGGCGCCACAGTGGATGCTCGAACTCCTCGTAGTACGCCTCGGCGTTCTCCCAAGAGTGTCCGTCCGAGCGCCCCTCGATATGCACCCGATCGGGGTAACCCTGAAAGATCCCGCGCGTGCCCTGCAGCATGTTGATGCGACTGTAGGGCCGCGGCAGGTTGGTATCGTGCACGACTTTGATCGTCTTGCCGTTGGCTGTCTTGATCAGGCTGGTGTTGACGTCACCCAGCGTGAAGGTCTCGTCGCGCTTGGTGTGGCCGGGCTCGTAGTGCTCGCGAGCCCAATCCTGTAGGCCCCTCGACGGGCCGCTCATCGAGACCAGGTAGTCGAATCGGTCGCCCCGGTTGATGTTCATGCACTGCGCCACCGGTCCGAGCCCATGCGTCGGATAGAGGTTGCCGTCTCGGATCATCGCGTGGGCTCGACGCCACATTCCCTCGCCCTCGTCAGCGAACTTGATTTCACGCAAGTCGTGCAGGTAGCCACACTCGGCATGCAGGATCTCGCCAAGCAGTCCCTGTCGCACGAGGTTGAGAACCATCATCTCGACGCGGCCGTAGCAGACGTTCTCCATCATGATGCAGTGGCGTGCATGCCGCTCGGCGGACTCGACCAGCCGCCAGCAATCCTCCACCGTGACCGCGATCGGCACCTCGGAGGCAGCGTGCTTGCCGGCCTCCATCGCCGCCAGGCATACGGGAACGTGCCAACGCCACGGCGTTGCCGTGTAGACGAGGTCGAGCTCGGCGTCGTCGCATAGCCGACGGAAGTCCTCTTCGCCGCGCATGTACAGCGCCGGCCTCGGGTGTCCGGCGGCCTCGACGAGCTTGGCCGCACGTTCGGCGTTCGATTCGTCTATGTCACAAATGGCGGCAACCCGACAGCCATCGACGCGCGTCAGGTTGCGGACGTGCGCGGTCCCCATGCCGCCGACACCGACAAACCCGATACGCACCTCTTCGATCGGCGCCGCCGACGGTCGATCGGCAGGGGCCGGACCCATCGTCGCCCCGTGGTCCACGACTTCCGCACCGGACCAGGTCGGGATCTGATAGGTCTTGGTACTGATCTGTGCATGCGCCGAGTTGGGCAGCGCAGTGCCGCCGACGAGCGCCGCACCCATTCCGGCAACGCCCATCCTGATAGCGTCGCGGCGGCTAACGGCGGGCTGCTCGGAGTCGTTGTGCTTCGTGTCGTGCTGATCGTTCATGGCTTCGTCCGGGCAGGTTCGCTGAACGGATGCCGGCAGCATAGCAACTTGGCGGCCGGTAGTCTCCGGACGAACTTCGCGCGGCGTATGGTTTCCAGCCAGCACCCCGCTCCGGGCCACAGATACGACAGCAACCTGACAGGAGATTCATCGCGGTTGCGACACGCGCAGCGGACCCGCGTATTCATCGGCGACGTGCACGGCTGCGCCGACGAGCTGCAGGATCTACTGGAGGCGTTGCACTACGATCCAGCCGAGCACGCCCTTCACTTCGTGGGCGATCTCGTCAACCGTGGGCCAGGATCGTTGCGGACGCTCCGCGACGTGATCCGGCTCGACGCCGACTGCGTGCTCGGAAATCATGAGTTGCACCTGCTGGCACGGGCGGCCGGCCACCGGCCTGCGGCTCCCCGAGATACGCTGGACGAGATCCTCGCGGCGCCCGACCGTGAGGTGTTGCTGGAGTGGGTGCGCTCGCAGCCGGTGCTGCGATTGTGGCCCGACGTCGTTCTCGTACATGCCGGGGTGCCGGCAACGTGGACGGATCTCGAGGCGGAGGCGGCCCGGGTCAATGCGCTCGTGCAGGCGAACCCTCTCTCGGAGCATACCGATATCAGCTTTCTGGTCGCGGTCCGCACCTGTGACCCCGACGGACGGATGGTGCGCGGCGCTTGCGACACCGAACCGCCGTCGTCGGGCGCCCCGGACACCGCCCCGCGGGGGCCTGCCGGAGTTCCCTGGTACGACGCGTACCGTAGAGACCGCACGGTGGTGTTCGGACACTGGGCGGAGCGTGGACTGGTGAACGCTGAACACCTGCGTGGACTCGACACTGCCTGCGTATGGGGCGGCCGCCTCACTGCCTGGATCGCCGAAGAGGACGAGTTTGTCTCGGTAGCGGCAAGAAAGCAGTATCAGAGGTCATGAGCAGCACCGAGCTCGAACAAGGGATCGTACCCACACCGGACGGTGCCGGCCTCTGCGCTTATCGCCTAGGCTCCGGCGAGCAGTCGGTGGTCATTCCAAACGCTATCTACCTGCTCGAGCACTTCGCCTATCTCGCCCGCGACCATACGGTGGTGGCCTACGACCTGCGCAATCGCGGCCGCTCGGCACCCGTCCGTGATCGAGCATTGCTACATCGGGGCATTCATCACGACGTCGAGGATATCGAGACGGTTCGCCAGTTCTTCGATCTCGAGCGCCCACATCTGATCGGCCACTCCTATCTCGGCCTGGTCGTCATCCTGTACGCCATCTCCAATCCGCAGCACTGCGGACGCATCGTCCAGATCGGAGCACCAAGCCCCGAGCCCGGCACGAGCTATCCGCCCGAGTGGAGCGCTCCCGACTTGGAAGCAATCGCCAGCTCCGAGGCCGCACTCGAGCTGCAAGAGCTCCGCGCAGCGGGCATGCCAGCCAGCGATCCGCAGGGATTCTGTGAGCGCTGGTGGGACTTCATGCGCCGGGTATACGTTGCCGTTCCGGGCTCCGAGGCGGCCCTGGGAACCCACCACTGCGCTTTCGAGAACGAGTGGCCGGTGAACCTCGAGGCGCACATGTCGGAGAACATCTTGCCGAGCATCTCGCGTCTCGAGCTGCGCCAGGACGATCTCGACCAGGTCCAGGTGCCGGTGCTGACCGTGCATGGTCGGCGCGACCGTAACTCCCCGTACGGGGCCGGGCGCGATTGGGCTACGCGGCTCAGCGATGCGCGGCTGCTGACCGTAGACGAGGCTGCTCACCTGCCGTTTCTGGAACGTCCGGACCTCGTCAGCCCCGCCGTGCGCCAGTTCCTCGCGGGCACGTGGCCAGCCGAGGCCGAGGAACTCGAGAGGTCGGATGAGCCCGACGCGGGAGCCCGGAAATGAAGGCAGCTGCCGCAGCGCGCCGGGTGGTCGACATCGACTGGCAGTCGTGGAACCCGGTCGACCGCGCCACGTTGCTTTTCGTTGTCAGCGACGACCGTATCCTGCTGATTCGCAAGAAGCGGGGGCTCGGCGCCGGCAAGATCAACGGGCCGGGTGGCCGCCTCGAGTCAGGCGAGACGTGGCGACAAGCCGCGATTCGTGAGGTGACCGAAGAGGTGTGCGTGGTGCCGGAGGGCGTCTGCGAGGCTGGCGAGCTGCGATTTCAGTTCGTCGACGGCTACTCGATCCAGGTGCGTGTGTACCGTGCCGACCGTTATGCCGGTGATCCGCAGGAAACCGACGAGGCGACGCCGCTGTGGTTCGCGGTCGACTCCATCCCTTACGCCGAGATGTGGGAGGACGACGCGTTGTGGTTGCCGTTGCTGCTGCAGCAGACGCGTTTCAGTGGGCGGTTCGTGTTCGCCGGCGACGCGCTGATTGATCATCACCTGGAAACGATCGAGGAGTAATCATGGACTGGCTGGCCGACCCGAACGTGCTGATCTCGCTGGTGACGCTGATCGTGCTGGAGATCGTGCTGGGCGTGGACAACATCATCTTCATAGCCATCCTGACGGCGAAGCTACCGGAATCGAAGCGCCCGACGGCGCGCACTCTGGGCCTCGGAGCCGCGATGGTGATGCGCGTCGCCCTGCTGTTCGCCATCACCTCGATCATGCGCCTGACGACACCGCTACTGGTGGTTCTCGGGCACGGCATCAGCGGGCGCGACCTGATCCTGATCGGCGGTGGCCTGTTCCTTCTCGCCAAGGCGACCTTCGAGATCCACGACAAGCTGGAAGGACGAGAGGGGCATGCGGAGCCCGGCGCCGGCGTCAGCTTCATGGCGGTGATCGCGCAGATCATGGTGCTCGATATCGTGTTCTCGCTGGATTCGGTCATCACGGCAGTCGGGATGGCCGACGAGATCTGGGTGATGGTGGTGGCCGTGATCGTTGCCGTCGGCGTCATGATGGCAACCTCGGGCCGGATCGCAGACTTCGTCGAGCGCCACCCGACGGTGAAGATGCTGGCGCTCGCTTTCCTGCTACTGATCGGGATGTCGCTAGTGGCCGAGGGGCTCGGTCAACATATCCCCAAGGGGCACATCTACTTCGCGATGGGATTCTCGATCTTCGTCGAGATGCTCAACCTCCGACGCAGCGCCCGGACTGCGCCCCCGATCCAGCTTCGCCGACGCTACTCAGACAGAGACTAGCGCCGGCAAGAGGGCCGCTAGTTGCGGCCACGCCGCGGCCAGAACCCGGCATGGATCCGTAGTCCGTCGTCCTCCATGACCGGTCCGACGACCTCGATCGTCCACCCGGCAGCCTTCCCGACCTTGCGCAACGACAACCCACGGTAGGGCTCGCCGATGACCTCGGTCATGGCCGCCGCGCCGACGCCGTAAACGACGCGCGGGATCGCCGCCCAGTAGATCGCCCCGGCACACATCAGACAGGGCTCCGTACTGGTGTAGAGGGTGGTTTCGACTAACTGATCGGATCCAAAAGAGCCCCAGGCGCTGCGGATAAGCTCGAGCTCGGCGTGGCGTGTGCCGTCGTTGCCGGTGTTGACGGCATTGCGGGCCTCGAGAACGACCTCATCGGCACGAACCAGCAACGCCCCGAACGGGTGGTCCCCCGCCTCTGCGGCCTCCTCTGCAAGCTCGTAGCAGCGCTGTACGAAAGCTCCGTCGCGCAGCGTCGCCGTCGGATCGTTCATACCCAAGCCGCGGCGCGGTTTCTAGATACGCTTCGGAGCATTACGCGCCGCGCACATAGACGACCGCTTGCTCTTCGACGCGATTGCCGCTCGTCGTGTCGATGATTCGCGACCACAGGCGCGCTGCGCCGGGACGCACGATCGCCGGCACCCGGGCGCGGATGAGAATGCTCGTAGCGTCGGTCGTCTGGTCATAGGTACTGCCGAGAACGGCGACGTCGCGCAGTGGGTACACGTCGCCCTCGAGATTGTCCTCTTCGATCTCGATGACCACACCCGCCAGGACCTGGTCGGTAGCCGGGTCGCGAGCTACGTGGAACGCGGTAACAAGCAACAGGAAGGACTCTCCGAGAACGAGCTCGGGGGCCGCCACCGGGACCAACCGACGACCGGCGAAATTGAACGGGTCGAAGCCCGGATCGAGCTCGGGCAACGGCGGTGCGTTGGAATCTGACACCACGAGTGGCCGTACCAGGGTCAGCTCGTCGCTGCCCTCGGGGGCATAGAAGCGACGCGTCGTGCTGCTCAGCCGCCCCACCTCGGTCTCGCGCAGCAGCACTCGCAGCCGTCGATCTCCCGGAGGGACATCGACGAAGTCCGCGTAGCGAAAATCCTGCCCCACCAGCGGGCCTCGAGCGCGCATTCCGGCCACATCGACCGCAACACGGCGCCGGAAAGAGTCGTAGGCGGAACCTTCCTCGTCGAGCGCAAAAGCGCCGATCTCGAGCTGCAGATTGTCGTCGCCGCGCTCCGTGGCCAGGCGATCGAGCTCTTCGCCGCTGATCTGCAGGACCAGCGCCGCGCGGCTGCTATCGGTATCGGTCGGGAACGCCACTACCTGGGCGCGGAAATCGATCTCACGCCGATCCACATCATCGTTCATGAACTCGGCGAGCTGTAGCTGCCGTTGCATCTCGTTCATGTCCCGGTACTCGGGAGGAGGCGCCAGCCGAGTCGGGGCAGACACCACCCGAGCTCCCGACGGTACGACCTCGATCCTTATGTCGACCACGTCCGGGTCGGTGGACTCCTTGCGATACGCGAGCATGTAGAAGGCGGCGGTCTGGCTCTCGATCTCTGCCAGCGCCACCGACAGGTCGTTCATATTCCAGTTCGCGCTGCCGTCTGTGCCCTCGGCAAGCACGTTCAGCGACTGGTGACCCGTGCGCAGCGAGGCCAGCGCGGAGGCGCCGTTCGTCGTAACAGCGCTCCCCAAGCGCGACGCGTCGTGAACCCCGGAATCGCGTAACCCGGAAGGATCCACCGCATGGATCACCGCATCGGCGCCACGGAACTGTTCGATCAGCTCGGTCATGTTCTTACGGATCTCGGAGCTGCCGTAGAGCGCCTCGGGATCATCGGCAGCAAACCCCATCGGACTCGCCGCGCGCGCCTCGGAAGCAGCGCCGAGCTGACCCAGGGTCTGGCCGGTAATGGCACGATCGTCGAAACCGCGCGAGAACAGCACGACGTGCTTGCGGCCCTCGATCGCCTGCATCATCTCGCCGAAGCTACGCATCTGTGCCGTGTAGTTCGACACCGTCGCGACATACTCCCGGTACTCCATCGCGTCGAGCTGCTCGAGCGCCCCGCCGCCGCCAGCCGGGCCTACTGCGAGCTCTGCAAGCGCCTGGGTGATCGCCTCTTCGTTGGGTATCCTGCCCGTGGTCTGGTCGGTGGCGCTGGCAAGACCCAACGTGCCGATGGCCCGGCGCGCCTGCCCGTGGTTGCTCGTGAACGGGCTCAGCAGCTGGATACCGAACCGCGTCGCCGTAGCGACTGCCAGGAGGTCCTCCCCATGCACCTGCTCGGTGACAAAGGCGAGCGCCGCGCGCCGCGCCTCGAGGATGCCGCGCCGAGTAGTGAAGTTGAGGTCGAAGAAGATCAGGAAGTGGCGTCGCGCTGCCACGGGTCGTGGCGTATCGCGTCGGGCCGGCGCTGCGCGCGCCCCGCTGTCAACGAAGGCAATGCCGGCGGTGGCCGTGTCGGGACGAAGATCCACCTCGTAGGCGACCTCCACTGGCCGCAGATCGCCGTCTACGTAGAGACGGAAATCATCGGCGCCGAGGCCCGCTGCGAAGGTGCCGTCGTCGCCCTCGACGCTGACCTGCAACTGCACCAGCTCGACCGTGGTGGAGAACTGCGGACGCTGCTGCGCGGCGCCGGCAACTACGGCGGGGACAACGAGTAAGGCCATCGCCACGACGGACGGTCTGACGACTCGCCCGAGGTGCGAGACAGAAAGTCGTTTGCGACGCACCGCAGCCTCCTGACCCGTGCGGACGAGGGGGAGGGCGGCCGTCGGCCGCCGTGTTTCATATTAGACGGGCGCGACTAGCGGCGCCTGCCCGAAAGCCGGTGGTCGACCGACAGGCGCCCCGGCCCCAGGATGACCACGCTGCCCATGATGATCAGGAACAGCAGGGCCCTCTCGGGATCGCCCGACGCCTGAAGCTCTTCCGCCGTGGGCGACGCAATTCCGAGCCAACCCGCGAAATGCATCATCGAGCGATGACGTAGGAAGGCCGCGGTGAACATGGCCGTTGCCGCCATCGAGGCGCTCAGACGCGTATACAACCCCAAGGCAACGCACAGTCCGCCAACGAACTCGGTCAATCCGAGAGCCCAGGCAAACGCCACCGGCAGTGGAAACCCCAGGCCGCTGACCATGCTGACGAGCCAATCTGCCTGCCCGGTGATCAGCGCGTAGAACTTGGTCCAGCCGTGCGCGAATGCGAGCAACAGGCCAGCGGCTC
This sequence comes from Acidobacteriota bacterium, assembly GCA_965248695.1. Taxonomy (GTDB): domain Bacteria; phylum Acidobacteriota; class UBA890; order UBA890; family WLXD01; genus DASCOT01. Next base: position 1,578,564 of record CBDFKD010000002.1, read on the forward strand.
GAAGCAACAGCACGGCGTAGTCTGACGGTCGTGTGCGCTCCATGGGCTCTATGGTAGCGTAGCGGCTGCACCTCGGAGGTTACTCATGATCGACCAGGAACTGCTCGATATCCTGGCCTGTCCGGAAGACAAGACGCCGCTGCGACTCGCAGAAGAGAACGAGCTGGCGAGACTCAACGAACAGGTTGCCGCAGGTACATTGACGAATCGTGGCGGCGAGGTTGTGGCGGAGGCTTTGCAGGCGGGCCTGATCCGCGAGGACGGTCGCTACCTGTACGCCATCCGCGACGACATCCCGATCATGCTCATCGACGAGGCGATCCCGCTATCGCCATCCAGCGACGGATAGGCCGATGGAAACTGGTTCTTTGCAGGAGCTGCATCCGCTGGAGATCCGCGAGCTGCGCTTCAAGCTGCAGCAGCAGGTGTCCAGCCTCGAGGAGGACGCCGATAGCAGCGCCCTCGAACAACAGATCACGGACCTTCAGGAAGTCTGTCCGCACGCCCATCCGGAGGAGTCCGAAGAGAAGGGATGGCGCTGCCGTGATTGCGACTTGAGCCGGCCACCGGAGCCGGCCGCCGAACCCGAAGTGGCGGAGGCGGAAGAGGCCAAGCCAGCTCCCGCCTCGGCCTGAAACGCTCCGGTACCCGCACATCGGACGCGGCAACCCGCAGATGGCACAATTCAGATGCCTGGTTCGGTGTAAAATTCGGGCTCGCTGCGAGTACCCGCGGCGACCCGATGGCTCGCTGCCCGGCTTCGTGCAGCTGAAGACCCACCACTCGAGGCAGACCCATGGCCAAGGCCGGTAACCGCGTGCAGGTAAAGCTCAAGAGCACCGAGAGCCCGCACAAGTACTACACGACGAAGAACAAACGGAACACGACCGAGCGCCTCGAGCTCAGGAAGTACGATCCCGTCGTGCGCCGGCACGTGAACTACAAGGAAGAGAAGTAACGACCCGCCGCGGAACGCGCGAGGACGACAGGCGGTTCCGATGAAGTTCACAACGCCGCCTTCCGAGATCGCGTTCCCCCGTATCGAGGAAGAGGTTCTCGAGCGCTGGACGCAGCGGCGCATCTTCGAGCGCTCCATCGAGCAGCGCGACCCGACACGCTCCTACTCCTTCTACGATGGCCCGCCGTTCGCCACCGGGCTGCCGCACTACGGTCACCTGCTCGTCGGTACGATCAAGGATGTCGTGGCCCGCTATCAGACCATGCGTGGCCACCGTGTCGAACGCCGCTTCGGATGGGACTGCCACGGCCTACCGGTGGAATTCGAAGTCGAGAAACAGTTGGGTCTCAACGGTCGTGCCGACATCGAGGAGTACGGCATCGACAAGTTCAACGAGACCTGCCGTTCGATCGTGCTGCGCTACACCGACGAGTGGCGGCAGACCGTTACCCGCTTCGGGCGCTGGGTCGACTTCGACAACGACTACAAGACCATGGACCTGTCGTTCATGGAGAGCGTCTGGAGCGTCTTCAAGACGCTTTGGGACCGCGACCTGATCTACGAGGGCTACCGGGTCGTTCCCTACTCTTGGCGCATCGGCGCACCACTGTCGAACTTCGAGGCCAATCTCAACTATAAGGAGATTCAGGACCCTTCGATCACGGTGAAATTCCGTGCTGACGATGGGCTCGTTCTGCTCGCCTGGACGACCACACCCTGGACGCTGCCGTCGAATCTGGGTTTGGCGGTCGATCCCGATGCCGAATACGCCATCGTCGAGGAGCTCGACGACAGCGGCAAGCCCCTCGGTGAGCAGTTGGTGCTGCACGCCGAGCGCGTCCACGCCTACTGGCCGAGTGACGAGGGAATCCGGCGGGTTGGCACGATGGCAGGCTCGGAGCTGGCCGGCAAGAGCTACGAGCCGTTGTTTCCTTTCTTCGGCGAGCGCAAGGCCGAGGGCGCGTTCAAGGTGCTGCCGGGGACCTTCGTGACGGCAGAAAGTGGCACCGGCATCGTGCACACGGCACCGGCGTTCGGTGAGGACGATTTCGCTCTCGGTAAGGAGTTCGGTATCGAGCCCGCCGATCCGGTAGATGGTGACGGGTGCTTCACCGAACAGGTGCCGCCGTACGCCGGCCAGATGGTCAAGGACGCCGACAAACAGATCATTAGCGACCTCAAGGCCGCCGGGAAGATCTTGCGCCACGACACCTACGTCCACAGCTACCCGTTCTGCTATCGCTCCGACACGCCGCTGATCTACAAGACGATCAGCGCCTGGTACGTTCGCGTGGAGGCATTCAAGGACGAGCTCATCGCCGCCAACCAGAGAATTCGCTGGGTACCGGAACATCTCAAGGACGGCCGCTTCGGCAAGTGGCTCGAGGGGGCGCGCGACTGGAACATCTCGCGCAACCGCTACTGGGGAAACCCGCTCCCGATCTGGCGCAACGAGGAAACCGGCGAGGCTGTCTGTGTCGGCTCGCGCGACGAGCTGCAGGCGCTATCCGGCGTTGTCGTGGACGACCTCCACAAACACATCATCGACGACGTGGTGATTCCCTCGCCGACCGGTAACGGCGAGCTGCGGCGGGTTCCCGAGGTTCTCGACTGCTGGTTCGAGTCCGGATCGATGCCCTACGGCCAGGCACACTACCCGTTCGACGACAAGGAGGCCTTCGAGGCCGGCTTCCCGGCCGACTTCATCTGCGAGGCTCTCGACCAGACTCGCGGCTGGTTCTACACCTTGCTGGTGCTGTCGACCGCGCTGTTCGACAAACCGGCCTTCAGGAACGTCGTCGTTAGCGGCCTGGTGCTGGCAGAGGACGGCCGCAAGATGTCGAAGAGCCTGAAGAACTACCCGGAGCCCACCGAGCTCGTCGACGAGTTCGGTGCCGATGCCATCCGCATCTATCTGCTCGATTCGCCGGTGCTGCGCGGCGAGGAGACCCGCTTCTCGCCCAACGGCGTGCGCGAGATGGTCCGCAGAGTGTTGTTGCCCTGGTGGAACAGCGTCTGTTTCCTGCAGACGTACGCCGCTGTCGACGGCTGGGACCCGGCAACGGATGCCTGGGACGCTGCGCCGACGCACGAGCTGGACGTTTGGATCGGCGCCAAGCTCGAGGACCTCAAGCTACAGGTCGAATCCGAGATGGGCGCCTATCGGCTCTATCGCGTTGTAGATCCATTGCTGGCGTTCCTCGACGATCTCACCAACTGGTATATCCGCCGCTCGCGGCGGCGTTTCTGGAAGTCGGAGTCGGACGACGACAAGCGCAGCGCCTACACGACACTCTACGGTGTATTGCTGGAGTTCTCCGAGCTCATGGCGCCGTTCACACCGTTCATGGCCGACTACGTCTACGAGATGTTGCGCGCCACGCCGGACACGCTCGCCACCGACAGCGTTCACCTGCGGGACGTTCCCCGACGGCGAGAGCTGTCAACAGATGAGCTGGAGGTCGAGGGTCGCATCGATCTCACCCGTGTCGTGTGTGAGATGGGGCGCAGCCTGCGGGCCCAGGCAAAGATCCGCAATCGCCAACCGCTGCGTGCCATCCGTGTCGGCACCACCAGCCATCGCGAGGCCGAGTGGCTGCAGGCCAGCAGCGAGGTCATCCTCGACGAGCTCAACATCAAGGGGCTCGAGGTCATCGAGGATCCCACCCAGGTGGCGCGGCCCGAGGTGGTTCCAAACATGCGCGCGCTTGGGCCGCGACTCGGCGCCGAGGCCAAGAAGGTGGCCGCTGCACTGCGCGATCTGGACGCAGCAACCGCCCGCAGCCTGGCGTTCGGCGAATCGGTGCTCGTCGCTGGCGTCGAGCTGGGCGCCGACGACGTTCAGGTGCGCATGCACCCGACCGAAGAAGGCTCGCTGGTCGCCGCGCAGGGTCACCTGGTGGTGGCGCTCGACCCGCAGGTCGACGACGAGCTGCGCGCCGAGGGCATTGCCCGCGACCTGGTCAATCGCATCCAGCGTATGCGCAAGGAGCTCGATCTCCCGGTCGAGGCACGCATCGAGGTCGGCCTACAGGACGCTGCGGCGGAGATCCTTGCCGCCGTGGAAGCGAACCGCGGCATCGTCGAGGGGGAAACGCTGAGCAAGATCTGCGAGGGTGGGCTGGCCACCCCGGAGATCACCAAGGAGCACGAAATCGACGGGCTTGCGGTGACCGTCGAGATCCATCGCGTCGCCTAGCACGCCGAAGGTCGGCAACGTCAATCGGGCGAAGGACTGCTGCGAGTTCCGTGTCAAAGGCACCGCCCCCAGGACGCTGTACCCACGCGTCCATCTCACTATGAACGTGGCCCAAGTGGCCATACAACGTCCGTCGGCTGGTAGGCGCTCGTACCGCGACGTCTGTTCCTCGTAGCACCGGATGTGTATCGTGATGTGTATGCGTACCAACATAGACCTTGATGATGAACTGGTAGCCGAGGCCCAGGAGCTGACGGGCATCAACACGAAGCGCGGTGTGGTGCACGAGGCCCTGCGCGTGCTGATCGCATCGCGGAAACGACTTCCGTTGTCGGATCTCGTCGGCAAGGTGCGATTCGCACCGGGATACGACTACAAGGCCGCGCGGCGCTGAATGTCGCGGGCAAGACCCCGACCGTAGTCGTCATCGACACCTCGGTGCTGATCGCTTACGTGAGGGATGAACGCCGCCCAGCTGTCGCCGCCATGCAACGGCTGGAATCCCACGGGACGCCGTACTGGATCCCAGAGCTCTGCTGTCAGGAGCTCCTGCAGGGGGCCCTCGACGAACCCGAGTGGGAGATCCTCGAGTTGTACCTCACGACCCAGAACGTGCTTACCGCGCGGCGTGGCTGGAACACGCACCGGGATGCCGCCCGCATCTACTTCGATTGCCGCCGGGCAGGCATCACCATCGGGTCGACAGTCGACTGCATCGTCGCGCAGCAAGTGCTGGATGCGGACGGTGTCTTGCTCCACGACGACGCAGACTTCGAGCGCATCCAGAAGGTGCGACCGTTGAGGACGCTCGACGTCTAAAAGCACCGTCGAGATCGCGCCGCTATCGCAACGGACGGTGGAGTACGAAATATTTGACAGAATTAGTCAAATAACTTCGGGAGTATGTACCTGTTGAAACCCCGCATGGGCAAGAAAACGAGGGCGCTCACATCGGCCCCCTCTACCGCTCGCGGGCCGGGTGCCACCGACAAGGGGTTGACTGGCGAGAGGGTGCGCTATCGGCCGACCGCTTCTTTGTAGGTCAGCCGCTTGTGGTTGGCGCTCTGAATCGCACGCACCGTCCGCGTCCCGTCGTCGCATCGCCGGTTGTTGTACCGGAACTCGAACTCGTGAAGGTAGCGGTGCAGGTGCTTCTTGCTCACGCTGTGGAAAGTGCCATAGACGCCGCGCTTGAGCAGCGAGAAGAAGCCCTCGATGGTGTTCGTGTGGATGTCACCGCGCACGTACTCGCGGGCGCCGTGCTTGATCCGGTGATGCCCGCCCGCGAAGTGCCGACCGGCTGGCCGATACGCGGGCAACTCGTCGGTGATGAGCCGGGCCGATGTGTCTACTTGTTCTGCGAGTGCTGATTCCAGATTCGCCCCGGTGACACGTTCCATCACTCGTGCGCGGATTTCGCCGCCGCGTTCGACAACCCCGACAACGGGCGTCTTCTTCGTGCCTCGCCCGCGTGGGTTGTGCGGTCCCTTGTAGCGCGGCTTGCCGCCGACGTAGGTTTCGTCGGCTTCGACAGTGCCGGTGAGTAGACGCTGCGGCGAGTCTCCCGATCCCATCGCTTCGCGGATTCGGTGCATCAGAAAGAGCGCCGACTTGTAGCTGATCTCGCATTCACGGCTGATCTGCAACGCTGAGACGCCCTTCTTGGATGAGCATGCTTTCCAGAAGGCGTAGCACCAGTGTCGCAGCGGGAGCCGGGTTTCCTCGAACACTGTCCCGGTGCGAACGGTGAACATTCGCTTGCAGTCGCGGCAGCGCCAGCGGAAGTCCTTGTTGCGCTCGCCCGTCGCGCGGTCCTTCATCTGGTAGGCGTCAACGCTTCCACACCGAGGGCAGCATGGCTCGGCGGCCCAGCGGTGCTGTTCAAGGAACTCAACCGCAAGGCGCTCGTTGACAGTCGCCCGCCGAAGCGCGCCGAGTATCGCTGATTTCTCTTTCCGCTTGGGCATGGTAGCAAGATATCATAACTTTGAATTTATTGCAATTCATAATTTCTGGATAATTTGCAGTTGCTTCTGCAGTTCACCTGGTGAGAGAATTGTCTCCGACAGAGACCTTGGCGGCGACAGAGACCTTGGCGGCAGAGAGTCGAGCAATTGCCGAGTTCCAGCGATGAAGTTCTGAAACAGGTGGGGGGCGAGGTCCCGCTTCTTTGGTTGTCAGTCCGGGAAGGGATCGAAGCCTACACCCGCGACCCGGATCATACGGACCGGACACGAGCCAACATCATTCGCGACAAGATCATCGCGAGGCTGAAGGCCAATTTCGCCAACGTCGAAGACGTAGCGTTCCAGGAGCGCAACAACCTTTGTGTGATGCAGATCGCCAGGGGCCGCTTCTTCGTCAAAGTGAAGAAGATGAACGGCGAGGACCTGCGAACCGCGCAACAGCCAACACAGCTCGTACTTGCCTACAAAGGCCAAGATCACGAGTACTTGCAGCCGCGTTTACTCGGCCTTGGCGGGGATCGGTTCTGGGCAGATGAAACGGAAGCGCAACACCTTGAACTCGGATATCGGCTTCCGCCAGGGGGCGGCGTAGAATTGCACAGCGCCACTGTCTGGTTGGTCTGCCCGGACAGTATCTCATCGATCGCATGGGCGATTTGCCTCGATGAGATCGTTGAACCGGCAGTCGAAGAGATCGAACCGCAGCCGACTGTCGAAGCACCCAAGTCCGAAGTCGTCGCACGAGAAGACCTCGAAACTGGCGAGGCAGAAGAGGAGCAGCAGCACGATGAGCGCAAGCGCCGATCAGAAACTGATGAATCCTGAGATGGTCACGGTCTTGCGAGAGTCGCGGGGTTTCACACAGACCGCCCTCGCCAAGAAAGTGAACGTAACTCAGAGCTTGCTATCGAAGGTCGAAAATGGGCTGGTACCGGCCTCTGCCAAGTTGGTCAGCCGACTTGCCGAAGAACTACGTTATCCCAGCGAACACTTCTTCATGGAAGAGCGCATCTACGGTCCGGGTACAAGCGAGTTTTATCATCGCAAGCGGAAGAGCCTTGGAGTTCGTCTTCAGGCCGAAATCTACGCCAGATTGACGTTGTGCCTGAACCAGATTCGGCGTCTCCTTCGCGGCGCCGCAATAACAGGAGATGCGTTCGAGCATATCGATCCCGACGAAATCGGCGGCAACGCGCGCGAAGTGGCGCGCGCCGTCCGCTCAATGTGGAACCTCCCCCAAGGTCCCGTGAAGAGCGTGGTCGGCGCGATCGAAGACGCCGGAGGTATCGTGGTGCGCTTCGATTTCCGAACCCCCAAGGTAGATGGGGTCAGCCGGTGGGTTTCCGGCTTGCCGCCGGCCTTCTTCGTCAACAGGAACCTTCCGGCAGATCGTGAACGATGGACTCTTGCTCATGAGGTGGGGCACATCTTCATGCACCGCATTCCGAACGTTCACATGGAACAGGAAGCCGACCTGTTCGCTTCCGAGTTCTTGATGCCGAAAGACGAAATCAGGCATCAGCTTTGGAACGTAAACCTTCCCAATCTCGCCGCACTCAAGGTCCAGTGGAAGGTATCCATGGCGGCCTTACTGGTGGCCTCGCACAACCTCGGAGCAAATACGGAGAGTCAATATCGGTACCTGTGGATGAAAATGGGCAAGGCTGGATATAAGACCCGGGAGCCGGAAGAGCTGGACTTTCCGAAGGAGCCAACCCGTGTTCTCCAAGAACTGATCGAACTACACCGGGATCGTCTGAACTACTCGATCGCTGACCTCTCGGCGCTGTTAGTACTGAACGAAGACGAAGTGATCGACCAGTACGGCATCGCGCCCGAGCGGGAACACCAGAAAGGCCGCCTGCGGCTGATCAGCTTACGAGAGGCGTCTGCCTGAGAAGAAAGGTGCCATCGTGGCGAAATCGGCAAACGCACCCGGTTTGCGACCGGGCGGCTGTCTAGGCCTTGTGGGTTCGAGTCCCACCGATGGCACCTAAGTACCTCCAGCAGCATCGAACCGTAGCCGCCGTGCCGCCACGATGGCGAATGTTACTGTAACAGTATGGCGCAACGTGACACAGACCGTAAGGAACCGTCGAAGCCCGGCCCTGATGCCGAGCGGCTGAAGATCGACGACGATCCCGAGGAAGCCCTACAGCGGCTCCTGAAGAACGCCCCCGCGCCAGAAGAACCGCGACCGCCCCGTCGACCGCGTTGACTGACAACAGCCGGTATTCAGCGACCGTCGCCACCCTCAGCAGATTTCAACAGGTACATACTCCCGAATAACTTTGACATGTCCAGCTTTATCTAATATTTTTGACTATCTGGCAAATATATTTGACATCCGCAAGGAGCTGCAAGCCGATGACGTCCTTTGAAGAGCGCATCGTCTGGCTCACTTTGATGAGCCTCATCTTGACTTTCACCGTCTACTTCTTCCTCGCCGCCCGGATGCTATCGGCCGGCGTCACATTGGTCATTGCGTACGCGCCGTTGTTTGCGGTCGTGGTGATAGCGCTCGTGCTGATCATGACCGCCGGCGCAATCATCGCCACAATCGGGAGTCGCCCGCACGCGCGCGACGAGCGCGACCGGCTGATCGAATGGCGCGCCGAGAGCAACTCCGGCTGGATTCTCGCCACCGGCGTGGTTGCCGCGCTCTTCGGGCTGACCGTCTCGGTGGGCAACGTGTGGATCGCGCACGTGCTGCTGGGGTCACTGGTTGTCTCGGAGATCGTCAAGGCCGCAATGCAGCTGCTCTACTACCGTCGCGGCGTGTAGTCGTGGTCAAGACGCGCGTTCGCAATCGCATCGGGGAGCTCCGATTCCAGCATCGGAAGATGACCCAGCAAGAGCTAGCGGATCAGATCGGCGTCACGCGACAAACGGTGAACGCGATCGAAGGCAACAAGTACTCGCCCTCGCTCGAGGTCGCGTTCCGCATTGCCGAGGTGTTCAACGCTCCGCTCGAGGAGATCTTCCACTACGGTCCGTCGGCGGATTGATCGTGGGGCGGCGCCTAGCAGGCCGTAGTGAAAGTGTGGTGGGTCTGGCGACAGGGTTTTGCGAGGCGCAGGCCAGGAGAGAGGAGGAGGCGATGGTTACCCCATCGTTGACGACAAACGACGCAGCATCCGCGCGCAACCCCCAGTCGCCCGAAGGGTTACGGCACCACACTTTCACCACGGCCTGTTAGACGCCGCCTTCGCAGAACGCCTTCACGGCGTCCATGTCCTTGCCGACTGCCGTGGCAACCCTTCCTCTGATGAACGGAACGATAAACCTCGCCACCAGCTTGTAGGGTCGACAGTCCATTTCTACCGTCAGCTCGGTGCCACCGCCATGCGGCCGCACGGTGAACAACGTGTCCCAAACCGTGCCGCCGGCATCGGCGATCATGCGTACGCGATCGTTCTCGACGTACTCCGCCACCTCGAGCTCGGTCGTATGTTCCCTGCCGTTCATGAGCCGCGTCTCGCGAAAGCGAGCCCCGACGCCCGATCGGATGTCAGAGAGCATCTCGACCTTGACGATATGCGGCACCGCCTGCGAGAGCTCGTCGATGTGAGCGATGGTCTTGAAGACCAGGTCGATCGGCGCATCGATCGCCCGGCTCACCGTCAGGCTGCTCACGAGGTCACACCGTCGGCATCACGAACTCGTCCACCAGATACAGGACGTGCTCGGACGAGGCCAACCGGTGCTCGACGATTGCCTGGTACTCGGGCGACTTCTTCCACGCCCACGCGTCTTCTTTCGACGGAAAGCGCAACAGCACAACGCGCGGAAACGACGCGTTGCCTTCCATCACTTCGGCGGGATCCTCGATCGCGAGCACCTCACCGCCGAAGTTCATCACCGTTGCCGGGACGGCTTCCAGGTACTTACCGAAGCGCTCCGGGTCATCGATCCGTCCGAGTCCGACAAAGTAGGCAGCCATCCGAGATTCTCCTAGTTGGTTGGGATCGCCAGCATTGGCGCAGGCAGTCGGCGGGACGAGTGGCCGGGCGCGACGAGCCGGACCGACTAACCGGCCAGGGTGGCGACCATCACGGCCTTGATGGTGTGCATGCGGTTCTCGGCCTGGTCGAAGACAATCGACGCTGGCGACTCGAACACCTCGTCGGTAACCTCGATGCCGTCGAGGCCGAACTTCTGAAAGACCTCCTCGCCAACGGTCGTGGAGCGATTGTGGAACGCCGGCAGGCAGTGCATGAAGCGGGCATCGGCGTTGCCGGCCAGACGCATCGTTTCTCCGTTCACCTGGTACGGGCGTAGCAGCTCGATGCGCTCCTGCCATACCTCATCGGGCTCTCCCATCGACACCCAGACATCGGTATGGACGAAGTCGACCCCAGACACGCCCTCGGCCACACTCTCGGTGAACGTGACCCGGGCGCCGGTTGTCGCTGCGATCGCCTGGCACTCGGATCGCAGTGACGTGTCGGGCCACAGGCTCTCGGGGGCGACGATGCGCACGTCCATGCCCAGCTTGGCGCCAACAACGAGCAACGAGTTGCCCATGTTGTTACGCGCGTCGCCCAGGTAGCAGTAGGCGATCTCGCCGCGCCGCTTGTCACAATGCTCGTCCATGGTGAGCACGTCGCCGAGCATCTGGGTGGGATGGAACTCATCGGTTAGCCCGTTCCACACCGGAACGCCAGCGTGCTCGGCGAGTACCTCGACCGTCGCTTGTTTGAAGCCGCGATACTCGATGCCGTCGTACATTCGGCCGAGCACCCGGGCGGTGTCTTTCATCGATTCCTTGTGGCCGATCTGCGAGCCGCTCGGACCGAGGTACGTGGTGTGCGCGCCCTGGTCATACGCCGCCACCTCGAAGGCGCAACGGGTCCGCGTCGAGGTCTTCTCGAAGATCAGCGCAATGTTCTTCCCGGCCAGCGCCTGGCGCTCGGCGCCGGCTTGCTTCGCCCCCTTGAGCACCGCGGACAAATCGAGCAAGTAGCCGATCTCCTGCGGGCTGAAATCAAGCAGCTTGACGAAGCTGCGATTCAGGAGGTCGACGGTCATTCGCGCTCCTGGGAGTCCCTGACGGTCGGATAGTCGATGCCGAGCTGCTCCAGATAGGTGTCGAAGCGCTCCGGGTCGTAGCGCAGCTTTTCGAGCTGCGGGCGATAGCGCGCCATCTTCTCGGCGTTGAGGAAGATCGGCGGCTCGGTGCCCTCGGGGATGAGCGATTCCCACTGCTGATCCTTGACGGTCACCTCACGGTGGTACTTCCAGGCCTCCTCGACCTTGTCCGGGTTGGCCAGCAGATCGATCGCGGTCATGGCGATGACCCGAGCGCCGTAGTTGGCGCCCTTGTGTGCGATCGGCGTCGCCATGGCGATGCCCGACGACCAGTGGTGGCCGGTCGTCCCCGGAATGTTGCCTGGATAGCGCAACCGGATCGTCGGCAGGTTCCAGGACACCTCGGCGATGTCATCGGAGCCACCGCCCATTCCCTGATCCGATTCCTGTAGCTCCTCGTCGCTGAGCTCGGTCGGCAGTCCCTCGATCTCGTCGCGTTCCATCAGGCGCTGCACCGCGCGAGCCAGCTCCTGGTCGGCCTCGGTCCACTCCGGCAGCCCGACCTCGAGAATGTTGGCGTGCATCAGCTCGGCCAGCGGCTTGCTCATGTTGGACGGCCAGGCGGCTCCGAAGACGCGCTCGGTCACCTCGGTGCCGGTCATCATGCTGGCGGCCTCGGCCATCGTCTGACCGAGCTCGTGGAGATCCCTGATGCGGTCGTAGTCGAGCTCGCGGAAGTAGTACCAGACGCTCGCCTCCGACGGCACGACGTTCGGCTGGTTGCCGCCATGCGGGATCATGTAGTGGGAACGCTGGTGCAGCCGCAGGTGCTCGCGGCGGAAGTTCCAGCCCACGTTCATCAGCTCCACCGCGTCCAGGGCGCTGCGCCCGGCCCACGGGGAGCCGGCACCGTGCGCCGAAGTGCCGTGGAAGGTGAACTGCGTCGACACCAATCCGGACCCCGAGATACCCCAGGCAGTGCTCAAGTTGCGGCTGATGTGGGTCGACAGCATGATGTCCATATCGCCGAAGAGCCCATCGTTGACCATGTAGGTGCGCGACGACACGAGCTCCTCGGCAACGCCCGGGATCACCTTGATCGTCCCCTGCAGTCCGTGCGCCTCCATCACCCGCTTGATGGCAATCGCGGCGACAACGTCGACGGCGCCGGCGCTGTTGTGACCCTCGCCATGTCCTGGACCGCCCTCGATCAACGGGTCGTGGTAGGCGACACCCGGTTTCTGCGACGTCTCCGGCAACCCGTCGATATCGCCCATGATGCCGATGACCGGCTTGCCCTCGCCCCAGCTGGCGACATAGCAGGTCGGCATTCCGGCGCAGCCCATCTGAATGTCGAAGCCCTCGTCGCGCAGCTTCCCCGTGATGTACGCAGCAGTCTGGTGTTCCTGGAACCCGAGCTCACCGAACGAGAAGATCGAGTCGACCATGACCTGTGACTGCTTGCGCATCGAGCCGACGATCTCGCGCGCCTCCTCTTTGAGGGCGCCGGCCGAGGGTTGCTGAGTCGACGCGGCATCGGCGCTCGAGAGACACAGTGACAGCGCCCCGAGGAGGGCGGCGACTCGCCGGGGTGAGCCAGGAGCGCGGACACAGGACATGGCATCCTCCGAATGGGCGGCACGTCTGGCAAGGTGCTGAAAAACTCAGACCCGCCAGAGCTCTTCAGCACCCTGCTAGTCGTTTGGATTGGGGTCTCGGACAGTGGGGTACTCGATACCAAGCTGCTCGAGATAGGTGTCGAACCGGGTCGGATCGTAGCGCAGTGGTTCGAGCTGCGAACGATAGCGGGCCATCTTCTCGGCGTTCATGTGAATGGGCGGCGGCGTACCCTCAGGAATGAGCGATTGCCACTCGTAGTCCTTGGTGGTGACCTCGCGAAAATAGGTCCAGGCCTCCTCCACCTTGGCGGGATCGGTGAGCAAGTCGATCACCGTCATGGCGATCACCCGCGCACCGTAGTTGGCGCCGGCGTGGGCGATCGGAGTCGCCATGGCGATGGATGACGACCAGTGGTGGGCGATGGCTCCGGGGATATTACCCGGATACCACAGGCGCACGGTCGGCAAGTTCCATGACACCTCCGCGATGTCGTCGGAGCCGCCGCCCATGCCCTGCTCGAACGCGATGGCCTCCTCGGAGGTGATCTCCGTCGGCAGGCCGTCGACACGCTGGTCAAAGAAGTCGAGCTCGCCGTCATGGCCACCGACCTCACGCTGTACGGCGCGCGCCAGCTCCTGGTCCGCCGCACTCCACTCCGGCAGCCCCACCTCGAGAATGTTGGCGTGCATCAACTCGGCCAGCGGCTTGCTGTCGTTGGGCGGCCAGGCGGCACCGAGCACCCGCTCGGTGACCGTGGTACCGGTCATCATCGCGGCCGCCTCGGCCATGGTCTGGCCGAGCGCGTGCAGCTCCTTGATACGGTCGTAGTCGAGCTCGCGGAAGTAGTACCAGACGCTCGCCTCCGAGGGCACCACGTTCGGCTGGTTGCCACCGTGCGGGATCATGTAGTGGGAACGTTGATGCAGCCGCAGGTGCTCGCGGCGGAAGTTCCAGCCGATGTTCATCAGCTCCACCGCGTCGAGCGCGCTGCGCCCCGCCCACGGTGACCCCGCCCCATGCGCCGAGGTGCCGTGGAAAGTGAACTGCGTCGACACCATGCCCGAGCCCCAGGCACCATGACCGACGGCGAGCGTGCTGGCGATGTGCGGGGAGATCATCACGTCCGTTCCCTCGAACAGCCCGGCGTTCACCATGTAGGTGCGCGAGGCCACCAGCTCTTCGGCAACCCCGGGAATCAGCTTGATGGTGCCCTCGAGCCCGTGGGTCTCCATGACGCGCTTGATGGCGATCGCCGCGATCACGTCCACAGCAGCAGCGCTGTTGTGGCCCTCGCCATGCCCTGGACCGCCCTCGATGAGTGGGTCGTGGTAGGCGACGCCGGGCTTCTGAGAGGTCTCGGGCAACCCATCGATGTCGCCCATGAGGCCGATCACCGGCTTGCCCTCGCCCCAGCTGGCGACATAGCAGGTCGGCATTCCGGCACAGCCCATCTCGATGTCGAAACCCTCACTGCGCAGCATGTCGGTAACGAGCTTCACGGTCTCGTGCTCCTGAAAACCGAGCTCGCCGAACGAGAAGATCGAGTCGACGATCACCTGCGACTGCTTGCGCATCGAGCCGACGATCTCTCGCGCTTGCTCCTTCAGCGCCTCGGCCGACCGGCGCTGCGCAAGAGCCGTCGATCCGGTCATGGCAGACGCACAGACGGGCAGCGCCAGCACGACCCACAGGCCCGGACGGCCACCACGGCGCGGGCAACGACTACGGCTCGCAGACCCCACAACACCTCCTGGTCGCGCAACGGTTGATACGGCCAGCGACGATTCGGCACTACAGGTAGCAAACCGTCGCCCGCCCATTCTCGTGCGCCGACGGCCTCTGTCAAGCAGCGGTCGCCCCGAAAGCAAGGGTCACGGGCCGGAGCTTGGAGCTGGTCGCAGCGCTAGGCGCCTGTTACAGGCGACTAGTTGCGAACCGACACGCTGTATCGCAGCTCCGCATCGCCACCGGCCGGTACGGTCACATCGAAACGCACGGCGGCGGCCGAAATGATCTGCGGATCGTGACTGGAACTGAGCAAGGTCCAGTCGCCGCCGATCCGCTCGATCACCTGGACCTCCGTCTCCTCGTCCGAGGCGTTGCTCAGCGTGATGCTCCAGTCCGACTGGCGCTCGTTGTTGGCGACGCGGCGGAACCCGGTTTGCGATCGAACGCCGGTCAGATCGAACGCGCGACCGGCCGGCAACACGATCTCCTGACCGGCCGGTGTGTTGTCGATTCCCGCCATGCCGAGCAGCTGCAATCGATCGGCGCCATCGGGCTTGTAGATTCGGACGGTGCCGGCCGGGAGCGGCACGGTGCCGAACTCGGTGGCCATTGCCCTGGCAACACGATAGCGAACGGCCACCGCAACGGGCCGTGGCTCGGCCTGCCGCTGGCGTGGCGCGGCGCCGCTCATCAACACGTGCTCCTTCACCACCGGCGCGTGCTCGGCGCCCATCAGGCGGATGCGGCGCGATTCCCCAGGCTCGAGAGTCATCGACTCGGAGGCGGTGTAGAGATGGTAGCCCCCGAAAGACTCCTGTTGGAACTCCGGGGCCGCAGCCATTGCGGCGACGGAGACCGTCGCGTCTATTGCGCGATACGCCTGACGCCTGGGCGCAACGACGTTGACGTCGCCGGCGAGGAGCTGCAGCTCGGCGTCCGTAAATCGGGCCCCGGAGCCGTTGGTTATGCTGGCGTAGCCATCGAGCCGCGCCGAGCGCTCGTCGGGGGCAACCTGCATCGTGTAGGAGGCTGCCCAGTCGAGCCCGCCCGCCAGGTAGGCAATGCGCAATGCCTGCAGGGGCTCCGAGACCTCGAGATCGATGATCAACGAGGCACCCACGGCGCTGCCGCCCTCGTAGGTCCGGTAGCCACGCACCCCCCGCAGCACGGTACCCGCGTTGAGCACCACAAGGCTGGCCTGCTCGACGCTGGTGGGCAGACCGTCGATGCGGACGGCGTGGGTGCCAGCCGCTAGCGGCCGCTCGAGCCCCAGGCGTACGAGCCCCAGACCTTGCGGGTACACGGTGATGCTCGTACCGGGGCCCTCCTGTGCAGAACTAGGGGTGGCAGCGGCAAACGTGCAGATGAGGCAGATCGCCGCAACTCGCCGTATGCCGGTCCGCTTCGATCGTCGCTCGGGAGTCTCCATGGTGTCCTCACTCGTGGGCGGGGAATCGCCGCTGCGGCCCGTGCGGGGCGCTGCGGCGAGCCCTTCGTTGCAGTTGCGGTCGGGGAACTTCATGACGATGCAGCACTCCACTAGTGTGGCACTGTAGCGGCGCCGTGGCGTGCCTTCGAGTCTGAGACGCACGGTCGTAGAGAACTTGCACAGCGCGCCGCCCGGCGACGTGGATCGCGCTTGCCCGGCGACATAATCTAGTGGCCTGTAACAGATGAACGTTGCCTATCGCAGATGGGATTTGCGGGTGAGATCAAGGCGCGGCGAGGACGGCGATGCAGTGAGCATCGTTGACGAGGTGCAACGCCGATATCGCCCGCAACTGCCCATCTGTCCGTAGGATGGCGGCGAAATGGACCCGTCTGCGGCGTTGCTCCTCCTCGAAGATGGGCCAACATCGTCTCGTCGTAGCGCCTGGCATCCGAGCCCATTTCGCCACCACGATAGGCAACGTTCATCTGTTACAGGCCACTAGTCCCCGTTTCCCCACGATTCGCCGTCCATACGCACACTGACGATCACCGAAGGAGCCTCCATGCTCAGCAGATCCATCCGCCCCCTGACGGTGATGCTCACCATCGGCATCGCCGCAGTCGCCAGCGCCGTGACGGCGCAGGCACCACCGGCCCAGTTCGCAATTACTGACGTGCGCATCGTGGTGGGCGATGGCTCGATAATCGACAGGGGCACGATCGTCGTCGACAACGGCCTGATCGCGGCGGCGGGCGCCGGCGTCGCCGTGCCAACCGGCGCCTGGACCATCGAAGGCACCGGTCTGACCGCCTATCCCGGTCTGATCGACGCGCTGGCCACGGTCGGTTTGCCGACTGAGTTGCACGACCAGCCCGGTACGGAACGCCGCCGCGGCGGCCCTGGCGGCGACAGCGGCGACGACTTCGCCCACGGTCCGGAGGATCGGCCGGCAACATTCACCTGGGTCACGGCAGCCGACCATCTCGACCCCGAGGACACGCGCATTGCCGAGTGGCGCGCGGCTGGCTTCACTACCGTGGTGGCCGCACCCGAGCGCGGCCTGTTCCCGGGACAAGCATCGGTCATCGATCTGGGTGGCGAACGCCCCAACGACATGGTCGTCGCTACGCCGGTGGCGCTACCGGTGAGCTTCAACAAGGGACGCGCGTTCGAAGGCTACCCGGGCTCGATCATGGGCATCATCGCCTATGTGAAGCAGGTGCTGCTGGACGCCCAGCACTACGATCAGGCCTGGTCGATCTACGAATCCTCGCCGGCCGGCACCGAGCGACCGGGCTACGACCGCACGCTGGAGCCACTGCGCGCCGCGGTCCGCGACGGCTGGCCGGTGTTGCTGCCGGCCGACTGGGCGCGCGAGATCGAACGCGCCATGCGCATCGCGCGCCAGACCGGCGTCGAGCCGATCCTCTACGGCGCTCGCCAGGCATGGGCGGTGACCGACGCGCTCGCAGCTGCCGATGTGCCGGTGCTGGTCAATCTCGACTGGCCCGAGCGTGATCCGGACGGCGATCCCGAGGCCGAGGAGTCGCTGCAAACCCTGCGCTATCGCGATCGCGCCCCGACCACGCCCGCGGCGCTCGACGCTGCCGGGGTGCGCTTCGCGTTCTACTCCGGCGACCTGCGACGCCCGACCGACATGCTCGACAACGCCCGACTGGCGGTACGCGCCGGTCTGTCGAGGACCGCAGCGCTGAGGGCCCTGACGTTGGGCGCGGCCGAGATATTCGGGGTCGACGACCGGTTGGGCAGCATCGAGGTCGGCAAGATCGCCAACATCACGGTTGCTGACGGCGATCTCTTCGACGCCGGGACTCGCATCCACACCGTCATCGTCGACGGACAGCGCTTCGACAGCGGCTCGGCGAACGATGTCGCCGATGCCGACGACGACAGCGACGACAGCACTGTTGAGCCCGGCGCCTATGAGCCCGTGCCGATGGTGCGCGACCGCGGGCCGGTGAGCGAGCACGCCGTGACTGTGGTGCAGAACGGAACGGTGATGACGGTCAGCGATGCCGGGACGCTGCAGAACGCGTCGGTGCTCATCCGCAACGGGCGCATCGAGGCGGTCGGTACCGACGTCGATGTGCCAGCCGGTGCGCACGTGATCGATGCCGCCGGCAAATGGGTGATCCCCGGCATCATCGACGCCCATTCGCACATCGCCGCCGAGTCCATCAACGAGGGCAGCGTCGCGGTATCGGCGATGGTCGGTATTCGCGACGTGCTCAACCCCGATCAGGTGTCCATCTACCGAGGGCTGGCGGGAGGTGTCACCAGCGCCAACGTGCTGCATGGATCAGCCAATCCGATCGGCGGCCAGAACGCGGTGGTGAAGCTGCGTTGGGGCGCTAACGCACAGGGGTTGATCTTCGAGGGCGCGCCCGAGGGCATCAAGTTCGCCCTCGGCGAGAACACCAAGCGCGACCGCGAGCCGGATCGTTACCCCAACTCGCGCATGGGTGTGCAGGACGTCATCCGCCAGTCGTTTCTCGACGCCCAGGCGTATCAGGCCGAGGGTCGCCGCTACGAGCAGGCAATGGCAGCGGGCGACGAGGGCGTCATCCCGCCGCGCCGCGACCTCAAGCTGGAGCCGCTAGTCGAGATCCTCGAAGGGACGCGGTTGGTGCACGCACATTCGTACCGCGCCGACGAGATCCTGCAGCTGCTACGGACCGCGGAGGACTTCGGCTTCCGGATCGCTACCCTGCAGCACGTGCTCGAGGGTTACCGGGTGGCCGACGAGATTGCCGAGCACGGCGCCGGCGCCTCGACGTTTTCCGACTGGTGGGCCTACAAGGTCGAGGCCTACGAGGCGATCCCGCACAACGCCGCGCTGATGACCGACCGCGGCGTCGTGGTATCGATCAACTCGGACTCCGGCGAGGAGATGCGCCATCTCAACCTGGAGGCTGCCAAGACGATCAAGTGGGGCGCCAACACGCGCGACGAGGCGATACGGCTGGTGACCATCAACCCGGCGATCCAGCTCCGCATCGACGACCGTGTCGGATCGATCGAGGTGGGCAAGGACGCCGATCTGGTGATCTACAGCGACGACCCGCTGAGCAACTACGCGGTCGTGGAGCAAACGATCATCGACGGCCAGGTGTACTTCGATCGACAGCACGACATGGAGATGCGCGCCGCGCTGGCAGACGAGAAGGAGACGCTGCTGAAACGCCAGATGACCGCCGGTGAGGGCGACAGGCGGGGCGGCCGACCGACCACAACTCGAGGGCCACGCTCCAGCGGTGGCGCAGACCTCCGTCAGGAGTCACGGCAATGAAGCTACGCACGATTGGATCGACGATGGCAGCGGTTGTCCTCGTACTTTCGGGCACGACAGCGTCCGCGCAGCAGGAAGCTCTGGTGCTGCAGGGTGGTCGAGTCCACCCGATGGTGGATGAGAGCGTCATCGACAACGGCACGGTGGTCGTCCAGAACGGCCGCATTACCGCGGTTGGCGGTGCCGACACCGCGGTCCCGGTCGGAGCGCGGGTGATCGACGTCAGCGGCAAGCACGTCTTCCCCGGCTTTTTCGACGCCGTTACGAGCCTGGGCCTCACGGAGATCGGTGCCGTCGCCGTCACCTCCGACTTTCGCGAGCTCGGTGACAACAACCCGCAGCTGCAGGGAGCGACGGCCGTCCATCCCGCCAGCGAGATCCTGCCGGTGAGCCGCTCCAACGGCCTTACGCACGCGGTGGCCGCGCCGCAGGGCGCCGGCATCGCCGGACAGGGCTCACTGATCCACCTGGACGGCTGGACGGTTGAAGAGATGCTCATCGATGCCGGCGTGTACATGTCGGTACGGTGGCCCACCGTGCAAACGCGCGGCTTCGACCGGGCGACGCGGACGCGCATCAACCGCACCTACCAAGAGGCGCGGGAGCTGTACGACGAGTCGATCGCCGATCTGGAGGCGCTGCTCGCCGACGCGCGTCGCTACGCCGTCGCCGACGTCGGCGACGATCCGACGCGACGCAATCTGAAGCTCGAGGCGCTGGCCCGGGTAACCACCGGTGACATGCCGATGCTGATCAACGTCAACAGCGAACGTGGCATCCACGGCAGTATCGATTTCGCCGAGCGCAACGATATCCGTATCATCCTTGCCGGCGGACGCGACGCCTGGAAGATCGCCGAAACGCTGGCCGAGCGCGACATTGCGGTAATCCTCGGCCCGACGCAGGCGCTGCCGAGCGGAGCCGACGATCCATACGACACTCCGTTCACCACACCCGCGAAGCTACATGCGGCCGGCGTACGGTTCGCCATCTCCACCTTCAACGCCTCCGCCGCGCGAACGCTCCCCTATGAGGCGGCGCAGGCGGTTCCGTTCGGACTGTCGCATCACGAGGCAATTCGCGCCATCACCATCAACCCGGCCGAGATTCTCGGCGTCGCCGACCAGCTGGGGACCATCGAGGTGGGCAAGCTCGCCAACCTGCTGGTGAGCGACGGTGACCCGCTCGAAACGACGACTCAGATCGAGCACGTCGTAATCGCCGGGCTGGCCGTGGATCCGAAAGACAACAAGCACGATCGGCTGTACGAGCGCTACAGCGGACGGCCGCGCCGAACAGGAGCGCAGCAATGAATCTCCGCATCCGGCAACCGAGAGCTCGCTATCTATCTACCGCGCTGCTGTTCGGTCTCGTTTCGATAGCCGGTCTCGCGGCCGCTTGCGCCCCAGGGTCAACGAGCAGCTCCGACCTCGACGGCTCGCTGGCCGACGACAGCATCGAGTTTCGCGAAGCGTGGATTCCGATGCCGGACGGTGTGCGGCTGGCTGCCGACCTCTGGATTCCCGAAGGCGGAGAGGCCGACGCGACCTATCCGGTGCTGCTCGAATACCTCCCCTACCGCAAGAACGAATCACGATCGCGCAACTACTCGATGAACTCGTACTTCGTCGAGCGCGGCTACGTCGTTGCCCGGGTCGACATCCGCGGCAGCGGCGTTAGCGAGGGCAAGCTGATCGAGTACGAGTACACCGATCAGGAGCAGGAGGACGGCGAGGTCGTGATCGACTGGTTGTCGAAGCTGCCGTATTCCAACGGCAACGTCGGCATGTTCGGGATCTCGTGGGGTGGCTTCAACTCCATCCACATGGCGATGCGCAACCCGCCGGCGCTCAAGGCGATCATCGCCATTGAGGCCACCGACGATCTGTACGAGGACGACGTCCACTACATGGACGGCAACGCTCACATCGACGCCTACGAGGCCGGCCAGGATCTGGCCAACGTCGTGCCGGCGGCGCCCGACTACATCATCAACGAGGAGTACTACGCGAATCGTTTCGACACCAAGCCGTGGATGCTGATCTACAAGCAGCAGCAACTGGACGGGCCGTTCTGGGACCGGGGGTCGCTGAACACGCGCTACGACTCGATCAAGATCCCGACCTTCGTAATCGGTGGCTGGTACGACGGCTACCGCGATTCCGTGCCGCGCATGCTGGAGCACATGGACGCGCCGGTGAAGGCAATGGTGGGGCCGTGGGCACATTCACTGCCACACAACGGCTATCCGAAGCCGCTGATGGAGTGGCGCCACGAAGCGGTGCGCTGGTACGACCACTGGCTCAAGGGCGAGGACACCGGGATCATGGACGAGCCGGCGTTCGCGGTCTACGTGCGTGACTGGTATCCGCCCGATCTGTCGCTGGAGGAGATCCCGGGAACGTGGCGTTTCGAGGACGGTTTCCCGCTCGAGCGCACCGAGTACCGCGACCTGTTCCTGGGAGCGGACGGCTCGCTCGGCGCGCCTGCTGCGCGTCGCGGCACCCACTCGCTCGAGTACGATCCGACGATGGGCATGGAGGGCGGCGGCCCGGTGATGTGGTGGGGCGACATCACGCCCGACCAGCAACCGATGGACGACGCCAGCCTGGTATACGACAGCGCGCCGCTCGAGGAGGGATTCGAGATTCTGGGGTTCCCGCGAGCGTTCCTGAACGCGTCCGCCGACGCTCCGCTGGCGAGCTGGGTGGTGCGGCTGTCAGATATCGCCCCCGACGGCTCGGTCACCCAGGTGGCGGGCGCCGGTTACAACGGCGCGCATCGAAACTCGTCCGAGACACCGGAGGCGCTCGAGCCAGGTCAGGAATACCCGCTGGAGATCGAGCTCCACTTCACCTCCTGGGTCTTCCAGCCTGGTCACCGGATTCGCGTCGCGATCACCAACGCGCAATGGCCGATGTTCTGGCCGACGCCCTACTCGATGACCACCTCGCTACGGTTGGGCGGCAGCGACGCGACGCGCGTGGTTCTCCCGGTGATCCCGCACGAGGACCGTCCGACGCCCGAGTTCCTTGCCCCGGCCGCGCGCGGACCCAGGCTGCCAGGCTACGGGCGAGCAGCAACCCGGGCTGAAGACGAAGCGACGACATCCGGGTACGCCGAGGTCGAGGGGCTCGTCTACGACGAGGAAACCGGCAGAGCGACGATCGTGGCGACCAACGGTGGCGGCACTCAGTATCCCTGGGCCCAGGCCCTGAGCTCGCAGAAGATCACCCACTCGACCAACAAGCACGATCCGGCCGACACGTCGGTGCGCACCGAGTACTCGAGAACGATCCTCGTCGACGACCGCGAGCTTCTCTTCGAGGCCGTCCTCGACTTCCACACCGACGTCGAGAACTTCTACTACGTCTACACTCGCCGGTTGTTCGAGAACGGCGAGCTGTTACGAGAAAAGACCTGGGATGAGACCATCCCGCGCGAGTTCCACTAGGCGACGCGGGAAGGAACGGCCGCAGCGCCACTGGAAACACGCCTAATCGGTACCGGTCAGGCCACCAGCGACCTGTCGTCTACTGGCGGGGCACGGCCGGGGCCGGCATCTCCTCGGCGCTGAAGCGCGGCAGTAGCTCGTCGCGCATGGCGAGCTCGTACACCGCCGAGGCGACGACCACGGCGGCCGTCTTGACGTCGTCCTCGACGACGCGCTCGTAGGTATCGAGGTTGGTGTGCCAGGTGTGGCTGCCGTACTCGATCGGGTCCTGAAACAAGCCGATGCCGGGCAGGCCGGCGGCGTTGAACGAGGTCGAATCGGTGCCGCCGCGGCGCCGGCTGTCGGTATCGACCGCCCCCATCACCCCGAGCTCGGCCAGCGGCGCCAGAATCGCGCGCAGGATGTTGCCGGCCTCCGGCGGACCGAACACCGAGGCGCCGCGCGGGCGTCCGGTGCCGGAGTCGATGTTGAAGTACCCGCCGAACCGGTCGTAGGCGGCCTCGGGCTCCTCGAAGGTGCCGAAGTGCTGCGCCACGTACGCCTGCGAGCCGATCAGCCCCTGCTCCTCGCCACCCCACAGGGCCACGCGGATCGTGCGCCGCGGCTCCACATCGAGGGCGGCCAGAATCCGCGCCGCCTCCAGCATGATGGAGCAGCCCGTGGCGTTGTCGGTGGCCCCCGTTGCCGAGTGCCACGAATCCAGATGTCCGCCAAGCATCACGACCTCGTCGGGCATCTCGGTGCCGCGGATCTCGGCGATGGCGTTGTAGGCCGTAGCACCCTCCGGATACCAGCGGTTGACGATCTGCACCTCCAGCTGCACCTCGTCGCCGTCGGCGACCAGGCGTGAGATGCGTCCGTAGTCCTCGTTACGCATCACCAGCGTCGGCACCGCCTTGTCGGCGTCGTAGGTGCGGTTGCTGAACGCCCGGATCTGGCCGTGCTGACGGCCGGCATCGTTGATGCGCACGGCGGCGCCGTTGGCGACCAGGAACTCATCGACACGGGCGCCGACCTCCCGCTCCGACAGGGCGCCTTCGGGAAGCTCAGGCGTTTCGCGCCGGCGGAAGCGCCGCCGCTCCTGGGGCGGGAGATCGGGATTGACGAAACGCGCGATCTCCTCGTCGGCTCGCCGCTTGGGTTGCGGATCGAAATCCACTCCGAGCAGCGCCGCGGCCCCTACCAGCACGATGCGGCCGCGCACCTGCTGGGCGTACTTCGCCAGATGCTCATCGAGCTGCTCGGCCGTCGGGTTGTCCTCGGCGGTCGGCACAATCTGCACCACGCTGGTGCGCACCGTGCCCTTGGTGCTCGGCGTCCACGCCAGCACCTCGGCAACAAGTGTGTCCTGTGTCGGTGACACCAAGTACGCTGAGTGCCGTTCCGTCGCCCATCCGGGACGGCCGAAATCGAACGGCTCCAGGTGACCGTTGGTCATGCCCCAGGTCACCATCTGTCGCACGGCCCACTCACCGGCCAGACGCAGATTCGGTGACCCCGTCAGGCGCGGACCGTAGCGGTCGGTGAGGAAGTGCAGCGTGCGCATGATCTGCGAACGGTCCATTCCCTCGGCCATGATGCGCGCCCGTATGGCGTCGTCCGTGGCGAAGGAAACCGAGCCGGCAGGCGACAGTACGAGCACGATCAGGAGAACGGAGACGGCGGCAGTCGGTTTGCGCATGGGACTCACGATTGGGGAAGATCAGACGGGCTCATTCGCGTGGCGCGGACCGCCAACGACGGCACCGCGCAAATGACTGTATCCGTAGCGCTCGGCGCCCGACAGCGCCAGCCTCCGGTGCCTCGCTGGATGCCCTACTCGACCACCCACCCGGGGCCGCGGATCACCCGGCCGGGCAAGGCGCCGGTGTGCTCGCCGTGCTCGAGCACCAGCTCGCCGTTCACCAGCAGGTGCACGACGCCCTCGGCAAGCTGATGCGGCTGTTCAAACGTCGCCAAGTCGCGGATGGTCTGCGGATCGAATACCACGACGTCCGCCTTGTTTCCCACCACCAGGGTGCCGCGATCTGCCAGTCCGAGTTGCGCCGCAGGCAGGCCGGTCATCTTGTGGATCGCCTCGGCCAACGACAGCAGCCCACTCTCGCGCACGTAGCGCGACAGCACCCGCGGAAAGGTGCCGTACGAGCGCGGGTGCGGATGCGACTGCGCCAGCTCGCCGACCGGCGCCAGCGCCGATCCGTCGCTGCCGATGCTGGTCCAGGGAAGGGTCAGGGCGTGCTCCAGGTCCGCCTCACGAATGCCGAAGTAGATGGCTCCGGCGCGGGCGCCCGATCGTTCCGCCAGTTCGAGGATGGCGTCCACGGGCGCGATGTCCATCGCCGCGGCAATCTCGGCGATCGTCATTCCCTGAAACACCCGATGGTCTTCGTACGGTGTACGCGACAGCAGCACCGTCTCGGGCGTGCCCGCCGGAATCCCCTTGGCCATATGCGCCTCCACCTCACGGCGGATGCGGGCTCGGAGCGCAGGATCACGAAGCCGCTCGGTGAGCGCCGCCGAGCCGCCCTCACGGGCCCAGTCCGGGATCCTCAGGTTTAGGGTCGAAGAGCTGGCTACGTAAGGATAGACATCGGCGTAGACGTTCAGCCCCTCGTCGCGCGCCGCTTCGACTACTTCAACCGCCGATAGAAAAGGGGACCGCTCATGGTGCATCTTGCTGCGCGTGCCGGAGTACTTGAAATGCAGGATGTGAACCGCCAGCCCGGCTTCACGTCCGATCCGCACCGCCTCCTGCACGCCAGCCACCAGGTCGTCCGCCTCGTCGCGCAGGTGGCTGGTGTAGAAACCGCCGTGGGCGGCAGCGACCCTGGCGAGCTCGATGAGCTCTTCGGTCGAGGCGTACCGATTCGGGATGTATATGAGCCCACTCGACAGCCCCATGGCGCCGTCGCGCATCGCCTGCTCGACGTGCTGCTTCATCTCCTCCAGTTGCTCTGCCGTCGCCGGTACGTCGTCGAACCCGACAACCCCGGCGCGCAGCGCGCCGGAGCCCACGGTCGAGAGCACGTTGACGCTGATACCCCTGTCCTCCAGCACGGCGAAGTATTCGGCGAACGTGGTCCACGGTTCTGACTCGGACTCGTCGTCGGGTACAGCTTCGCCCGAGGCGCTCAGCGGGGCGGTGGTGATGCGGCGGAACACCGGCGCCGCCGACCCCGACTCACCCAGCAGCTCCGTCGTGACTCCCTGCTTCACCTTCGACAGGGCGCGCCCGTCCACCACCAGCGTGCGATCGGAATGTGAGTGCATGTCGATGAAGCCGGGCGCCACGGCAAGGCCCGTCGCGTCGATTTCCGTGTCGGCAGCAGCGCCGGAAAGGTCGCCGACCGCTTGCACCGTGTCGTCGCGGATCCCGACGTCCGCCCGCCGCGACGCGGCACCCGTGCCATCGAAAACGTCCCCACCACGAATCACAACGTCGAAGCGTTCGGCCGGCTCAGCGCAGGCATGGAGAACGAGTAGCGCGGAGAGCGCCATCACAGCACGCCCGAGCCGAGGTGCCAGCTGATCGCGTGTGTCCCGGAGTGCTGGTCGATGGCGCTTGACGCAACGTGCGGGTCGATCGCGTGCCTCGATGTGTCGATTCATGGTTCCGTCGTCCCGGCTGATCTTGGTCGGTGGCAAAGGAGCATCGGCGGGGTCGATTCTCTCCCAATCCCCCCGTACGCTAAACCGAACAGGGGGAGGAAAGTTGCGAGCGCGCCAAGATCTTAGCCGGATCACGATCGCCACACTGTCGTGCGGCGCCATAGCAGCATTAGCGGGATGCACGCCGAGTGGCCAGCCGGACGATGGTGGCTCCGGACCCGAGCCGGCAGTGGAGGCGACGATCGCCGGCATCCACGCGGCGATGCAAGCGGGCGAGCTGACTTCCAGACAGCTGGTCGAAGCGTATCTGGCGCGAATCGACGCCTACGACAAGCGCGGGCCGGCGCTCAACGCCATCGTGCGGGTGAATCCGCGGGCGCTGGAACGGGCCGACGAGCTCGACGCCATGCTCGCCTCCGGACAGCTCGCCGGACCGCTTCACGGCATCCCGATGATCGTCAAGGACAACTACGACACCGCCGACATGCCAACCAGCGCGGGCTCGGCGGCACTCGCCGAGTCCATACCACCCGACGACTCCTTCCAGGTGCGGCGGATTCGCGAGGCCGGCGCCATCGTGCTCGCCAAGTCACACATGGCGGAGTGGGCGTTCTCGCCGTACCAGACCGTGGGCAGCGTGATCCCCGGGTACACGCGCAACCCGTACGCGCTCAACCGGGTCCCGGCGGGCAGCAGCGGCGGCACCGGGGCGGCGGTAGCGGCGAGCTTCGGCGTTATCGGGCTCGGCACCGATACTGGCAACTCGATTCGCGGACCGTCGTCGCACAATTTGCTTGCTGGCATCCGATCGACCATGGGCCTGACGAGCCGCGACGGAATCGTGCCGCTGGATCTGGATCACGACATCGGAGGGCCGATGGGCCGCGGCGTGGCCGACGCAGTCGCGGTGTTCGACGTCATCGCCGGGCACGATGCGGCCGACGAGGTCACCGCCCGGAGCCTGGAGAACCGTGCGGACGGAACGCCCCGGCGCGCCGCGAGCTACCTCCAGTACCTGAGCGACGGAGCGCTCGAGGGTGCCCGCATCGGCGTCGTCAGGCAGTTGTCGGGCACCGAGACCACGGACACCGAGATCCGGCAAGTGTTCGAGCGCGCGCTGGACGACATGCGCGACGCCGGCGCCGAGATCATCGACGTGCAGATCGTCGAGCTCGACACGATCCCGCGCGACGGGCGCTGGTGCGACCGCTTCCGCTACGACCTCGAGGCCTACCTGGCATCGCTCGGTGAGGGCGCGCCGTACACGACGCTGGCCGAGATCATCGAATCGAGGCAGTTCCACGGGTCGGTAAGAAGTGGGCTGGAAGAATCGCTCGGCGCCCAGGGCGACCCTGCCGATGACCCCGCGTGCCACACCGCATGGGCCAACGGCGAGCGCCTCGCCGACGGCGTCCGTAGGGTGATGGACGCCGACTCGCTGGACGCCCTCGTTTACCCTACCTGGAGCAATCCGCCACGCCTCATCGGAGACCTGCAGACGCCGGCGGGCGACAACAGCCAGGACCTCTCACCACACACCGGGTTTCCGGCCATTACCGTTCCCATGGGCTTCACCCGTCGCCAGCCCGATACCGCCGCGGCGCGTCCCTACGGAGGCCCCGGCCTCCCGGCAGGCATCACCTTCCTGTCGACGGCGTGGAACGAGCCCCGGCTCATCGAGCTCGCCTTCTCGTACGAGCGGGCGACCCGGCATCGACAGCCCCCGTGGACTACGCCGCCGCTGGAGCAGTAATCAGAACCAGCCCCGGGCGCGGAAGAAGAGCAACAGGACCGCGCCGGTCAAGCCCATGACGCCGAGCGCCATGAAGTAGCCCAGCGGCCAGGCGAGCTCGGGCATGTTCTGGAAGTTCATGCCGTAGATGCCGGCGATCAGCGTCATCGGCATCATGATCGAGGCGAACAGCGTCAGGACCTTCATGGTCTTGTTGAGCTTCTGACACTGCAGCGAGCGATACGAGTCGAGGGAGCTGTTGATCATCTCCCGCAGCCCTTCGATGGACGTCATCAGCACCTGCGCGTGGTGGTACACCTGTACCAGCGATCCGCGGCCGGCCTCGGTAATCACCGGGATCTTGCGACCGGACACGTGCATCAGCAGATCACGGGCGGCGCTGACGACGCGCTTGTAGCGCAGAGTGCGGCGCTTGAGCCGCAGAATGTCCTCGTTGATGTGCTCGGTCGACTCCTCGAAGATGCGATTGTCGATCGCTTCCGACTCGTTCTCTAGCGGCGGCAGCATACCGACGTAGTCCTGCACGACCTGATCGAGAACCAGGAACAGCAGGAATCCGATCGACTGCGCGAAACGCACGTTGCGCTCGTACACGCGATCGACCTTGGCCAGACACGGCACCCACTCAGGCGAGTAGCTGACGAAGAACCGGTCGCTCAGGAAGAGACTCACCTTGACGGTAGGTTGCGAGGCCGGCGCCTCTTCACCCTGCTCCAGATCCGGCCTGCGGGCCCCCCAACCCAGCGTCGAGTCCGGGTCGACCGTGTCGTGCTTGCCGGCCGGACTCCAGTACTCGAGCATCAGCGCGATCGAGTCGGGGTCCTCGGTGATCTGGCGCGACGAGTCAGGATCCTGCCAACGTCGCAGTACCCGATCGGGTATCCGGCAGGGCTCCGCCACCGTTGAGAGCTCTTCGAGCGACGAACCGTTCAAGTCGGCCCAGTACGCCATGTCCGCGTGTGGGCCGTCGCGCAGGAACACCTCCAGCGACAGCTCGCGCGTTTCCCGGTTCTGTAGGTCGAACTCGACGATCTTGCTCATGGCGTGCGAGATGCTAACTCGATCTCGATGCGTTTGTTGATGCGCCCCTTGTTCTTGTGGCTGGCGATGCGGATGCGACCGACTTCCTTTGTATTGGCGACGTGGGTGCCGCCGTCGGCCTGCAAGTCGAGTCCCACGATCTCGACCGTGCGGATTTCAGTCAGGCTCGCCGGCAGCAGGTTGATCTTGGTGCGAATCAGATCGGGAATCTCGAAGGCTTCGGCGCGCGGAAGAATCGCCACCCTTACGTCGCGACCAGCGTCGACCTCGACGTTGATCTTCAACTCGATCTCTGCAACCAACTCGGCGGTCAGAGCCTCGAACTCAAAATCGAGACGACCGCGCAGCGGGTGCATGCTGCCGCCGGTCACCTGCGCACCGTAGTCGCGCCATACGACACCGCAAAGAATGTGCAGCGCGGTATGAGTACGCATGAGGGCGTGTCGCCGTTGCCAATCGAGCACACCGTGCACGACCGCTGCTACCGGCGGCACCGCACCGTCCAGGGTGTGCACGATGTTGGCGCCGCCCCGACCGACCTTCACGACCTCGAGGGTCTGGTCGCCGAACTGAAGCACGCCCACGTCGCAGGGCTGCCCGCCGCCTCCGGCATAGAAGGCGGTTCGATCCAGCACGACGGCTCGACGGTCCGCATCGACGTCCTGAACAACGGCATCGAACCGGCGGATGTAGGCGTCGAGCTGGTAGAGCTGCTCGGTCATCGGCATCTGCTCGGCAGCCGTCGACGAAGAAGAGCTTCGCCGGAGGCGCCGCACCCGTGTGCGGCTGTCCAACAGAGACAGGGTACCCGTTTGGCGCCGACGCCAGCCGCGGCTCAGCTCTCCCTCACGAATCAGCCGTCGGCCGATTCTGATCCGCGCGTCCGTCGACGGTCGGCCCAGCGGAGCCGCGCCAGCGTCCCCGCCAGTCCGATGATGATCAGCGCTCCGGTGGGCGAGCCGATGCCCGTAGAAGCGTGCGTGTAGGCTGCGCCGACCATAACCACTGCAATCACGATAGCGCCGTACGCCGCCAGACGCGGCACGAGGACGAGCACGCCGCCGAGCGTCTCGAGGCTACCGATGACGATCACGAACCAGCTGGCGTAGCCCCAACTCGCGAAGCGTCGAGCGTTATTGGCGAAGTCGAGGAACTTGCCGCTGCCGGCAAGAATGAACAAGGCTCCGAGCAACAGCGCGAGAGCCCAGGAAAGGAGCTTCGGCCAGCGTTTGCGCATCGTGGTAGTACCTGCGGGGATGAAGATTCGTTGATATAATTACTAGTGATGTAATATATCATTATCTTACTGGATGTGACCCGTCGAATGGCCCTACCTCGCCTGTCCAACCTGCAGTTCGTGGTGCTCGGCGCGCTCCGCGCGGGGCCGCTTACCGGACGCGACATCCGAACGCGATTGGCAGAATTCGGCGCCCGCAAAACGGGTCCGGGGTTTTACCAGCTGATGTCACGGCTCGAGGAGGGCGGCCACGTTCGGGGCTGGTATACACAGGAGATCGTCGGCGGGCAGATCATTCGCGAGCGCAATTACGAGTTGCTCGCCAGCGGCGAGGCAACCTGGACCGGGAACCGAGAGTTTCACCTCAAGGTAATCGAGCGCTTCGGGGACACCGGCGAGATCGCTCGTGCCTGATCCGAAGATGCCGCTCTGGCAACGGATCGGCACCCTGTTGCCGGAAACGCTGCGCGAACGGGTGTTCGAGCCGGCATGCTATGAGCGTCTGCGCCGGGGTCTGGAGCGCGGTGATGATCGCGTTCCGATCAGCATGTACGCGCTCGCGGCGCTGGTGGGCGTCATCGGGCTCAACTTCCCACGCGTACTGTTCGACGGACGGCGTCTCAGCCGCATGGGCAAGCTGCTGGCGGGGTCCTTCGTGACCAGCGCCGCGGTCGCGTGGGTGATCGTGTTGATCCGGTACAGTTACGCGGCGGGCTGACCGCCCGAGCTCGACCACCCGGAGGCTGACCGCTCGAAGCCTGCAGCCCGAGCCTGGACTGCCCGAGCCTGACCGCCCCACTTCAGCAGCACGAGTCGCTCCTATGCCGATCGCACCCGACAAGGGAACCCGTCACGCGTCCACGCCCACCTCGACCGCCTTCGCATTCACGTCGACTGCCCTCTCCACCTTTGTCGCCGTCGTCTGCGCGGCATCCGCCTTCGTTCCTGCACCGGCCGCCGGCCAGGCAGCCTTGTTGGATCCGCCTACCGGGTTCGCGCCGCAACACGTCGAAGCGCAGTTGGCTTGCGAAGCGCGCCTGATGGACCTGCCGCGACCGGCGCAGTTTCGCGGCCACCTGGAGACCATCACGCGAGTCCCACACCCGGCAGGATCGGCGGCACAGCGCGATGTCGAGGACTACCTGGCGCGGGTGATGGCCGACGCCGGCCTCGACGTGGAGCGCTACCCCTACGACGTGTACCTGCCGCAGCTCACCGACGACGTGACTGCGGAGATCGTCACCCCTGAGCCCCTGGCGCTGTCGAACCAGGAGCCGGAGCTATCGGAGGACCGCTTCTCGGGCCATCCGGACTTGCTCAACGGATGGAACGCCTATTCGGGTTCAGGCGACGTCACGGCGCCGGTGGTCTACGCCAACTTCGGCCGTAAGGAGGATTTCGAGCACCTCGTCGAGATGGGTGTGTCGATTGCCGGCAAGGTGGTGATCGCGCGCTACGGGGGCAACTTCCGCGGCTACAAGGTGAAATTCGCCGAGGAGCACGGTGCCGCCGGCGTGATCATGTTCAACGACCCGGGCGACGCGCTCGGGGTCAACGAATATCCCGAGGGTCCGAATATGAACGCAGGCACCATCCAGCGCGGATCGGTGCTGACGCTCAACTACACCGGCGACCCACTGACGCCGTTCGAGCCTGCCTACGCCGCCGAATCCGGCATCGAAGTCGATCGACTCGACCCGTCCGAGGTAGAGCTGCACACGATTCCGGTATTGCCGGTCGGCTACGGCGCGGCGCAGCAGATTCTCCAGCGCATGACCGGCGAGGTGGCGCCGGAAGACTGGCACGGTGGCATCGACGTGCCGTATCGGCTCACCGGCGGCGATGAGCTGACCGTGCGCGTGCGTGTCAACCAACCGAAGGCGCTGACGCGGGCTGTGAACGTGGTCGGGACCGTGCGCGGCAGCGAGCTACCGGACGAGTGGGTGATCTTCGGGTCGCACTACGATCCATGGGGTTTCGGCGCCATCGATCCAAACGGCGGCACCGCCATGCTGCTAACTATGGCCGAGGCGCTCGGCGAGCTGGCCGCAAACGGCTGCCAGCCGCGCCGCTCCATCCTGATCGCCCACTGGGACGCCGAGGAGTACGGCATCATCGGATCTGCCGAATGGGTCGAGCAGTTCCGTGACGAGCTCGACGCTAACGCCGTCGCTTATATCAACGCCGACTCGGCAGTATCCGGCCCCCGGTTCGGCTCGTCCGCCTCGCCGTCGCTCAAGGGCCTCATCATCGAGGCCACCAAGGCAGTCGACTACCCGAAGACCAGCACAACCGTCTACGGCGAATGGCTGCGTGCCTCGGAGCAGGAAGCGCCGCGTATGGGCAATCTCGGCGGCGGCTCCGATCACGTCGGCTTCTACACCCATATCGGCGTGCCGTCGGGCTCGCTGGGGTTCGGCGGTGGGGGCGGTGTCTACCACTCCAACTACGACAACTTCGCCTGGTACGAGCGCTTCGGCGACCACGAGTTCGTCTACGGACCGACGCTGGCACGAGTGGACGGCGTGCTGGCGTTGCGATTGGCCAACGCCGACGTGCTCCCCTACGACGTCGAGCGCTACGCCACCGATCTCGCCACCCACACCGATACCCTCAGGGACCTCGCCGCGGAGCGCGATATCGAGGTCAGGTTCGACGACCTGGCGGAGGCCACCAGACGACTCGCCGAGGCGTCGCAGCGCTACATTGCCGCCCGCGACGCCGCCGTGAGCCAGCGTCGCTTCCCGGACGCGGAGCTGCGCGCCATCAACCGGCTGCTGCTGTCGCTCGAACGCGCCCTACTGCACGAAGAGGGGTTGCAGGAGCGCCCCTGGTACCGCTCGCTCTACGCTTCGCCGGACCCGTTCAGCGGCTATGCGTCGTGGATGCTGCCCGGCATGCGCTACGAGATCGAGACCGACAACCCCGACCAGCTGGCGTTCTGGGAGACGGTGTACACGAACGCGGTTGGCGAGCTGTCGCGACGTGTCGACGAGTTGACCGAGGCGCTCGGCAATCAATCCTCGTCTGACGGAGCCGCACAGTGAGCATGGTCGGCTCGAGCCCGCGACCGACGATCGGGTCCGCGCCGGTGCCGCGAGTCTGGCCGCTCGCACTCACACCCCGCCAGGTTGCCCTCGGCGCCGCGCTCACCGTGTCGATGACGCTGGGCGCTGCGACCGCCGCCGTGGTTGGCACACAGAGCACGCCCCTGCAGTCCGGCCCGATGCTCGGGTATTCGCAGATGACCGAGGTCGCCGTCTGGGTGCAAACCAAGGTGGCATCGAACGTTCAGATCGCCTACTGGCCACAGGGCGATGAGCCGGCGCGGACGCTGACCGGCGCAGTCGAGACACATGCCGCCACCGCTCACACAGCGACCCTTCGAGCCGAAGGTCTGACGCCGGGCACGCGTTACGAATACGAGGTCGTGGTTGACGGCACCGCCGTTGCACTCCCGTACCCGACGACTTTCGCGACCCAGGAACTGTGGCAGTGGCGACGCGACCCACCCGAGTTCACCATCGCCGTGGCGAGCTGCTTCTACGTCAACGAGCCGGCACTCGATCGGCCTGGGGAGCCCTACGGCAGCGACTTCCAGATTCTCGAGCACCTGCACGCCCGCCAGCCCGACGCCATGGTGTGGCTGGGCGACAACACCTACCTGCGCGAGGCCGACTGGCACTCGCGCTCCGGCATCCTGCATCGGTACACCCACACGCGCTCCTACCCCGGGCTGCAGCCGCTGCTCGCCTCCACGCACCACTACGCCACCTGGGACGACCACGACTTCGGTCGCAACAACTCGGACCGCAGCTACTGGGCCCAGGACCTCACGCGCGAGGCGTTCGAGCTTTTCTGGCCCAACCCGTCCCACGGCGTGCGGGGAGTTCCCGGCATCGCTACCGCCTTCGAGTGGGCCGACACCCTATTCGTGCTGCTCGACGACCGCACCAACCGGACCCCCAACGACCGCATTACCGGCAAGCGCACCATGCTCGGCGACGCCCAGGTCGAGTGGCTCATCGACACCCTGGTCTCGAGCACCGCGACCCTCAAGTTCGTCGCCGTCGGTGGCCACATCCTCAACCCGTTCGACGGCTTCGAGACCTTCGCCACCTTCCCCGAGGAGCGCGAGCGCCTCTTGCGGCTACTCGAGGCCGAGCGGGTTCCAGGCGTGCTCTTCCTCAGCGGCGATATCCACAGCACCGAGCTCAGCATGCTCGAGCGGCCCGGCCTGTACCCACTCTACGACTTGACCGTGTCGCCGCTAACCGCTGGTGTGTTCCGCGGCGAGCCGACGCCCAACTCGCTGCGCGTCGACGGCACGCTGCTTCAGGATCACAACTTCGCCCTGCTGCACGTGACCGGACCGCGCACCGATCGGGTGCTGACAATCACCCTGGTAGACCAGGACGGCACCGACCGCTGGAGCCAGGAGTTCAGGGTCCGCGACCTATTTCCGTGAAGGCCGTCACATCTGGACAACAGAACACCGCGTGGCGCGCCTCTCTGCCAGCTTGACCGGCTCCACCCATCGGCGGGCGGCCCAGCCGGAGCTGATTCCAGATAGTGCGACGTTTGCGCTACGATATAGCTATGAAGTTCGTGACGATGCGAGAGCTCCGCAACCAGACCACCCAGGTCATCGAGAACCTCGACGACGAGACCGGCGTAGTGACCTCGAACGGAAAGCCGGTGGGTCTGTTGTTGCGTGTGAACGACGACTTTGACGAGATCATCGGAGTCGTGCGCCAGGCTCGTGCCGCAGCCGCGGTATCCCGGTTGCGCGCCGAGGCTCGCAGCGGCGGAACGAGCGAGCTCTCACCGGAGGAGATAGATCGTGAGATCAAGCGGGCTCGCAAAGCTTGAGGCTGGTCGTTGACACGAACGTTCTCGTGTCGGGGCTGCTGAGCCCCGTCGGACCCCCCGGACGGATCCTGGACGGCGTGCTGGCCGGCTCGAACCGATTGCTCTTCGACGATCGCTTCCTCGCCGAGTACACCACGGTGCTTGCCCGTCCTCGATTCGCGCTCGACGCCAAGGCGGTGAAGGTGTTGCTCGAGTTCGTTCGCAACAGCGGCGAGCTGATTCCGACGGCCGCCAGTCGGCTCCGGACTACCGATCCGGGAGACCAGCCGTTTCTGGAGGTCGCGCTGACGGGGAGCGCGGACGCGCTCGTGACCGGCAACGCGAGACATTTCCCCCAACGGTCGGGCGTCCGAATCTTGACGCCCGCAGAGTTAATAGCCGGAGAGGGGGCCCGCTAGCGTTGCGGTTAGCTCATCTCGAAGCAGCGATCAGATCCAGCTCGCCGACGATCGGCAATCGAAACGCCGCGGCCTCCTGGCCGTTGCGCACCAGCAGGACGTCGCCGTAGAGGGCGAAGTTGTTCCAGGTGTGGCCGTTGATCGCCTGGAAGCGGCCGAGGACGTTGTTGCGGTTCTCGGGTGACGCCTCGACCATGACCATCTCGCCGTCCTCGGTGAGCACCAGCAGCACCTCGCCCACCATGAGGATCTGACCGTGGTGGTAACGGCCGGCCTTCCAAACACGCTCGCCGGTGGCCAGGTCGACGCATTCGAGGATGCCCTCCGACAGACCGTAGGCGTAGCCGTTGCGCATGGCGACGTTGGTGAGCTTGGTGCGCAACACGCGCGCCTGGTGCCAGAGCTGGCGGGCGGTGAATGTGCCCCCGGCCGCTAGGTCGAGCTCGTAGAGCGCCGCACCGCCACCATAGCCCTTGGAGATGAACACGCGGTTCGACCCTACCGGCACTGCCTGCGAGACGTTGGAGTCGGCGGACGAGATCCCCGGCCAGTCGAACTCCCACAGCACCGCTCCGGTATCCGGATCGTGCCCGCTGACCACGTTCTGGTTCACCACCAGAACCTGCTCACGCCCGCCCAGCTGCGCCAGTCGCGGCGATGCCATGCCTACCTGGTGGTCACCGGCCTCCCAGAGCAACGCGCCGGTGTGCTTGTCGAACGCTGCGACGGAGACGCGACGAGCACGCGATCCACCGACCCCGATGATCAACATATCGCGCACGATCAACGGCGAACCCGAGCGACCGTGCGTCATCGCCTGCATCTCTTCCTCGGCAGAGACGGCATACTCGGCCAGCAGGTCATGTTCCCAGAGCAGGTCGCCCGTTGCGCCTTCCAGGGCGACGAGATTACCCGACACCCCGAGCACGTAGACGGTGCCTCCGTCGATAGTGGGCGTGCTGCGGGGCCCGCGGCCGCCCATGATGTTGAAGTACTCGCCGCCGATGTGCCGTTCCCACAGCTGGGCCCCGGTGGGCACGTCGTAGAGGGTCACGACCTCACGCCCCTCGCGCTCCTCGAGCGTGGCGGCGAACCCGTTCACCACCGCGAATCCGCTCCAGCCGGCGCCAATCTGCTGCCGCCACAGAAGCTCTGGTGACCGAGCCTCCCAGTCCGTGTCCAGCACGACGTTGTCGACACGTAGATCGCGGTTGGCTCCCAGGAAGCCGGGGAAATCGTAGGGTGTCGTCCTCAGCACATCGATTGGCATCGACCCCGGCGCCGCCACCTCGGGGACACGGTCGACCCTGGCAGTCGAACCGAGCGTGAAGATCGGCATCATGTCGCCACGGAAGCCAGCAAACTCGACCAGCGACGATAACGCCAGCCAGGCCACCACGAACGCGCCCCCAGTGCCGTAACGGGCGGCACGCGACCATCCGGACAGGAAGACGAACCACGCGACCGTGACCGGAATGGCGAGGAAAAACAGCACGCCGAGAGTGATGCCGTTCATGATGCCGACCTCGACGTCCATGACATAACGCACGACGACGATGACGGTGAGCACGAAAGCCCAGAGGCCCCAGATCAGCCGAGGAACACGCGGTCGGGAGTCAGACATCAGTCAACCTCGAGGTAGGCAAGCTGCATAGCGTCTCTCCCCACAAGTATGGCCGATCGCGCGGCGGTTGGAATGCAGATGCAGTTGGATGGACGCAGCCTCTGGCCGGCGGCATCTGAGAGGCGCTGAACGGCGGCAAGAAGTTCAGTCGGCCCCGGCGTGCTCCACCAACCACGGGAACACGTATGCGAAGACCGGTGCGCTCTCGCCGCTACGCACATTGCGCATGCCGTGCCCCACGCCCGCGAGCACCTGATGCGAATAGGGCTTACCGGAGGCCGCTAGCCGGTCGAGAATCGCCACCGTCTCGGGAATCGGAATGCTGCGGTCGGCGTCGCCGAGCACCCACAGGCCGGGTATGTCGATGGTCTCCAACGGGATCACCGGATCGAAGCCATGCGGCCCTTCGTAGGCGGCCAGTCGCTCCGAGAGATCGCTGTCGGTGCCTTCGTCTCGCGCGCCCTCACGCTCGCCAGTCAGCTCGCTGTAGTAGATCTCCTCACCCACCGTCACCGTGGGACCGGAGACGATCACCATGAACGACACGTCGGGCGATTTGGCCGCCGTAAGAGGTGCAATCCAGCCTCCTTGGCTGATTCCGTAGACGCCGATGCGGTCGGCGCGTATGTCGGGGCGCTGCTTCAGAGCCTCGACCCCGGCGACAACGTCATCGGCAAGTTGCCCGAGCGCCTGATCGCTGTTGGCTGGACCGACGCCGGTGTAGGTACCGCCAGAGTCACCGACGCCGCGCTTGTCGTAGGTCAGCAGCGCATAGCCATTGATTGCCAGGATCTCGGAGAACCCTGCGTAGTCGTCGCGCGTCGCACGCCCGGAGCCATGCGCCACGACCAGTGCCGGATGCGGCCCGCCGAAGGCCGGCAAGCGCAAGCGCGCTGCCAGCTCCACGTCGCCGCTGCGAATGGTCAGCTCTTCGTCGACATACGCCAGGCCGCCGGCCGGTTGCTCCAGGTCATCAGCCCAGAACCAGAGGAGAATGACCGGCAGCGAGCCCACCGCCAGCACCACGGCAGTGATCAGCAGACCGGCCTTGAGCAGGCGGCCGGCCTCACGGGTGAACGGGGTCCCCTTTACTTCGCGCGGGCGATCCATCCGCGGTCGGTCCATCGTCGCCTCCTGGCGGCTGAGGGGTCCGCCACAAGCGGGGGAGCGTGCGGTAGCCGCGGCAAGGATACGCTACCGGCAACGCTGGCAGAGGCTCGTCCCGTGAACGACATCGTGCTGACCACAGAAAGGCTGTCGCTCCGCCCCTGGCGCAGCGACGACAGCGACGAGCTTCGTACCATTACCAGCAAGGACAGTGTGGTGCAGCACGTCGGTGGCGGACGCTTTTGGACCGACGCACGGGTCGCAGAATTCATCACCCGACAGCAGCGACACTTGCGCGAGCTCGGCTATTGCTTCTGGGCGGTCGAGCCGCGCGGCGAGAGGAAAACCGCTGGTTACGTCGGCCTGCAGCCGCTCGGCGAAACCCGAGAGGTAGAGATCGGCTGGCTGCTCGACGAGCCCTATTGGGGCCGCGGGCTGGCGACCGAGGCCGCCAGCAGAGCCCTGCGCCACGGCTTTGAGCACATCGGTCTGGAGCGCGTGGTGGCCATCGCTGTGCCGGAGAACGATGCGTCGATCAACGTCATGCGCAAGCTTCGGATGCGCTACGAGCGACATCTGGAGTGGAAAGGCTTTGAAGTAGTGCTCCACGCGGGCTTCAATCCGGCCGCGCGGACCGAGCCGGTCATGGCAACGCCCGGGTAACGCGTGACTCAAGCCGCGGCGACCGCGCCCATGAACGCCTCGAGCTTGGCGGCGTCAAGACGGTCGTCGGAGCGGACCCCGCTGCACACATCGACTCCGTAAGGGCGCACCGTCTCGATCGCCGCCGCCACGTTGTCGGATCGCAGACCACCGGCGAGGAACACCGGCACATCCAGGCATTCGCGGATCTGCCGACTGATCGTCCAATCGTGCACCCGTCCCGTCCCGCCGAGCTCCTTGGCCGCGAGCGTCGGGTTGCCCGAATCGAGGAGCACGGCGTCGACACGCGCGGCGACCGCTTCGGCCTCGGCGATCGATTCGAGCCCGGTCACGTGGACTACCTGGACGATGGACACTCCGGGCATCCCGGCGTGCAGCTCGGCGTAGGTTCCATCCCGGAGCCGGTCGACGATCTGAACCGTGTTCGTCCGACAACGTCGCTGCTGCGCGATGATCGGCCCGGCCGACTGCAACGAGGTGAGCACGAACGTTCCAAGGGCGGGCGGTACACTCGCCGCGATCGCCGCAATCTCCGCCTCTTCGATCACCCCGGGACCGGTCGGCATCGCCGATACCAGACCGAGCGCCGATGCACCCGCAGCAACGGCCGTGCGTGCCTCGTCGACCGACGAGATACAGCAGATCTTGACGCGGACCAAAGCTGTCTCCGGGCCCGGCTAGTCGTTCCGCGCGCTACTCGGGTGGACTCTTCGTGGGCATGCGTTCGTACGGCGTGATGTCGTCGTCCAGATGCACCCAGGGTACCCGGCTGCCGACGTAGACCTGCAGGTCGGGCCGCACGGATTCCGGTGCGTCCATGCTCCCCACCGTCACGTCGAGCTCGGGGGACCCCTCGCGGTCGTAGGTCAATGTGGTGCCGCACTGGTTGCAGAAGCCGCGTCGTATAGGCGTGGGCCAATCCGAGGTGTGGTGGTAGTAGCTCGGTGTTCCCTTGGTCCATTCGAGATCTTCCCGGTTGATCTCGATCCAGGCGACGAGCGGCGCACCGCTCACACGCTGGCAGTCACGGCAATGACAGATCGCGACGCCAAGAGAGCCTCTGCCTCGGTAGCGCACCGCGCCGCAGAAGCAACCGCCGTCGAAACCGGAGTCATCGCTCATCGTACAGGCCTCCCTGCGAGCCGAGGAGGAAATCACCGGCTCGGCGTCTGACAACTGCGGAACAGCTGACAGATGCTACCGCAGAGCTACATGAAACGACTTGTCCCGTTCCAGCGCGCCACCTCAGCGGGATCGCGAACGCCGAGAGCTATCCACTCGCGCGCCTCCTGCGGGTCGCTGCCCGCGGACGCCCAGGTGGCTGCGATACGGCCGCCGATGTAGGCCGACAGCCACGGCTCGGCTTCCTCGGGCGTGAAACCCCGCCACATGAAGCCGGCCGCCACCAGCGGGTCCTCGGCGCCGACATCCATCCAGTCGATCGCCCGACGAGCGTTCAACCCGGCGGCGAACCAGCGCCCGGCCGCATAGGGACCGAAACCGGCGGTCTCCCAAACAGCGTTCTGCGCCTCGGGAATACCGACGTCGGCGTACTCGAACACACCGGTGTAGAGACTGAAGACATGGCAGATCTCGACCACCCGCTCGGCGAGATCGGCGGGCAGCAGGAGCGACGAGTCGAGCAGGCGTTCCAGGTCGCGATCGTCGGGCTCGATTTCACGGTCGCTGAACCGTTCCAGGAGCGCCTCTGCCTCGTCGATGTGGAGACGACAGCTCAACAGTCGGTGACGCCAGCGTCCCGCCTCCAGCGGCGCGTGGACCTCTGTCCAGCGCAGCATGCCGAGGACTCTTGCCTCTGCCGCATAGGCCGCTTCGCACTGCACCGCGAGGCGCACACTGCGAGCGAACGAATCATCGAGCAACACCTTCAAGTCGCTCGACTGGATGAGCTCGCTGATCAGCGAGCGCAGTCGCCCCTCGGCCACATGCAGCAGACGCCAGGCGCGCGATGCGTCGTCGCTCAGGAGGGGGCGTTCGGAAAGCTCGAATAGCGTCTCACCCTGCATCGTTTCGCGCTCCCATCCCTGGATGCGCCGTAGGCCATGTTCCGCCTGAGCGAGCTCGTCGTCGCGGTCGACTTCCGGCTCGAGCCGGCGCAGCGAACGCTCAAAGACCCACAAACCGGTGTACGCCGACGACAGCGTGTTGACGAACGACTGCGTCAGGCGCAGATCGTCCACCTGGACGCGTCTGGGCGCCGCCCTGGGGATCGATCGGACCGGATTGGCTCGTTGCTCGGTGATCATAGCAAATCATATTAGACGTCATTAATAGTTTGTTTTGATTAGAGTTAGTTAATGAACCCTATCTAAGTCAATAGTTGATCGGAAAAAGAATGAAATAATCATTAACAGCTTTTACGACAATATAAAGATGTGATAGAAAGATCTTTGATGCTAAAAGCATTTTAAAAAATAGCTTTAATCTTGGTCAATCGACGTTACGCGACATACCTTGGAGACGGTCAGCCGAGGATTCGATTCCTCGGACGGCGGTTGCGCCGACTCGTCCTGACTACTAGCGCAGCCCCGCGGACGACGAGGGCCGGTAGCTATCCGACCAGTACATCCCCTCCACCGGCCGCTGACGTGGGTAGATCTCCGCCAGCGTCGCGCCGTCGTACAAACGTCCGTCCTTCATGACGCGATGCACCAGCGCCGTGTTGCGGATGTTCTGCAGCGGATCGGCGTCGAGCACGATCAGATCGGCGATCTTCCCGGCCTCGATCGTGCCCAGGTCGTTCTCCACGCCAATACCTTCGGCGCCGTGGATGGTCGCCACCCGGAGCGCGTCGTGGTTGGACATGCCCCCCGAGGCGATCATCCACAGCTCCCAGTGGTAGCCGAGCCCATCGAACTGCCCATGGCTGCCCACACCGCCGCGCCCGCCGGCTTCGACGATGCGCTTGAGCACCTCGGCGTGACCCTTGAAGGCGTACTCGTCGTCCATGAACCAGCCGCCCGGTCCGGGGCTGCCGCCACCCCCCGTGCCGCGCCGCCGCGCCTTGGGCGCCAGGACTGAATACGGGTAGAAACGTTGGATCTTGGGATCGTTGTACGGGTTCTCGTTGGTGTAGAAGTAGTTCTCACCGAAGGGTCCTCCGTAGCTCACGATGAGGGTCGGCGAGTACGTGATGCCCGTCTGCGCGAACAGCTGCACGACGTCCTCGTACAGTGGGTAGATGGGCAGCGAGTGCTCCTGTCCCGGATAGCCGTCGATCGCCATCGTCAGGTTGTACTCGAGGTCGAGCCCGCCTTCGGTCGTCGGCATGAGCTCCTGCTCGCGCGCCGCGTTGATGATCCACTGGCGCGTCTGGCGATTGCCCGACATGTACATCTTGATGGTGTTGGTCTGGTAGTACTCCGAATAGCGCTTGAGCACATCGCGGGCGTGGTCGGCGTCACGCCAGCGCTCGCCCGAGAACACGCCGGGTCCGGTCGAGTAGACACGCGGGCCGATGAGCTCGCCGGTCTCCACCTTGTCGGAGTACGTCAGCACGTCGGTGGTGGCCGTCTGCGGGTCGCGTGTGGTGGTAACGCCGTAGGCCAGGTTGGCAAGGTACATCCACGCCTGTTGCTTGTGCAGACCCCAGTTCGGCCACATGTGCGCGTGGGTATCGATGAAGCCCGGCACGATGGTCTTGCCGCGCAGGTCGATGCGCTCGGCTCCGTCCGGCAGCTGCACGCGGCCACGCCGTCCCACCGCCGTGATGCGGTTGCCTTCTACCACGATGTCGGCGTTGTCGATTACCTCGTCGCCGTTCATCGTGATCACCCGCGCCCGCCGCAACACCACGGAGCTGGTCGAGAGATCCCGGGTCGCCATGACGACGACGCGTTTCTCGAACGGCTTGTAGCTATTGTCGTCCTCCTCGTCCTCGGCGTCTTCGTCGTCGCCGTCGTGGTCGTCCTGCGGATCATCATCGTCGGCGTCGTGACCCTCGCCTTCCTCCTCAGCGTCGTGACCCTCACCCTCGCCGTCCCCGTCGGCCTCCTTGTCGGCCTCGGCCTTTTCCTCCTCCTCCTTCGCCTTACGCTTCTTTTCCGCCTCGATTTCCTCGTCGACGCGCTCGGCCTCCTCGAGCTCGTAGACCACGTGCGCGTTGCCGATCGACCAGTGCACGGTGTTGCCATCCGCACTCCATGCCGGAAACTCGCCGCCGATGTCGGTTAGCTTGCGCACCGGAACCGGAGCACCCGACGGGTTCGCGGTCGAGATCGTCGGTGCCTTGGCTCCGACGAGCGGAATCGCACCGATGGCATAGAGGTCCATGCCAACGCGCGCCAGGGCCTTGTCGCCGGTGGGGGCAATCTTCACCAGGTTGGCCGGCGGCGGAGGTCCTTCTGAACCCGGGAACGGTGGCCCAGTGACCTTCAGGTGTTCCTTGAGGTCGGTGCCGTCCCAACGCAGCGATACCAGACCGGCCCGGCCGGCGTACAAGTAGATGCGGTCGGAATCGGTGCCGAAGTGTGGCGCCGTGCGGCCGGTCATCGGAGCGATCCGAGTCCAGTCGCCGCCGGCGGCGGGGATCCAGACGAGGTCGGCCGCCGCGCCGCCGCCGAACGACGGCCCGGTGGCCTCCTGGTAATCACGCGCGGGTCCACGCACCGCCACGATGCGCTCTCCGTCCGGCGACCACGCCACCTGCATGTAGGTGCCGTTCATGGTCGTAAGCCGGCGCGACGATCCACCGGCCGCCGGGATGGAGGAGATGTGGCCGCCGTCTGCCTGGTCCCAGGTTACGTACGCCAGCGTATCGCCGTCGGGCGACCAGGCGGGCATTGCCTCGACGTCGGTGGAGTCCGTCAACCGTCGCGGCTCGCCGTCGGGCCAGTCCATGACGTAGAGACGATCCAGCGCCGTGAACGCCAGCTGGCTGCCGTCCGGGGAAGGCACGGCGTCGCGAATCTGACGGACCTCGAACTCGGGGCGGTCGTCCACCGGGTAGTCGAAGTCGAGCTTGGGTCCGGCTTCGATCTTGACCTCGGCGGTAAACGGGATCTCCTCCGAGTCGGAACCGTCGATCGGAATGCGCCAGATCTTGCCGCCGTACGACGCCACCAGCGCTGATGAGTCGGGTGTAAACGACATTCCGGGAAGCACGTCGCGCGACGCGATCGACTCCTGATCGTCGCGCTGCACCGGATACGCCAGCCAGCTCTCATCGCCGGTTCCCAGATCGCGTAGCCGCAGCCCCGTCTGGTCCTCGTGCCGCGTCCCGTATGCCAACCACTTTCCGTCCGGCGACAGGGTTGGCCGGAACGCCGATCCGTAGCGCGAGCTCCGCCGGGTCACCTCGCCCGTCTGGCGGTCGTAAACCGCCAGCTGGTACTGGGGAAATATGGCGTTGTACTGCCATGGTCCGGTGCGGGTGGCGAACCAGATCCAGCGCTCGTCGGCACCGAACGCGGGCCCCATCTGCCGTCTGGTCTTGCTGGCCTCGCCGA
This sequence comes from Acidobacteriota bacterium, assembly GCA_965248695.1. GTDB lineage: Bacteria > Acidobacteriota > UBA890 > UBA890 > WLXD01 > DASCOT01. The sequence goes on from CBDFKD010000002.1 coordinate 1,623,035, forward strand.
TCTGGATACCGGCGCCACCCTTCTCGGCGTGGATCAAGAACAGGTTCTGCGATCGGAACCCCGCTCCCGCTCGGGACGCGACGATGTAGTCACCGTCGGGGGTCCACTCGGACGAGGCGAAGTTACTGCTCTTGTCCTCCGTTACCTGGCGGAAGCGCTCGTCTTCGTCCTCCTCGTCGAGCGTCACCACCCACAAGTTCTCCGACCCGCTGCGGTCCGAAACGAACAGCACCTCCGTTCCGTCGGGGCTGTAGCTCGGCATGCTGTCGAAGCTCATCCCATTCGTGATACGCCCGGCTTCCCCACCGGTGATCGGCACGGTGTAGAGATCGCCTAGCAGGTCGAAGACCACCGTCGCACCGTCGGGGCTGACGTCCAGCGACAGCCAGGAGCCCTCGGTGGCGGTGAACTCCACGGCGCGCTCGGGCTTCAGCGGCAGGTCTTTCTTGTCCCAGTCGTCGGCCGACTCTTCTGCGTCGTCGTCACCCTCATCGTCGTCGCCTTCCTCGTCCTGTCCGATGACGATGTATCCGTAGGGATAGCCCGTGATCGGATCCAAGGGAACGCCGTGCATCCACGGCGGTAGCACGACGCGGTCCTGGCCATCGTGTTCCAGCAACGCTGCCTGGCCACCCGCGGGCATGGCCTGGCCGGCCGATCCGGCGGCGGGACCTGCCAGCACGAGGAGAGCCATCAAGGTTACGAGCGGTCTGATGTTACGCATGATCGTCCTCGCGTATTTGGATTGCCGGGCCGCTGTGGCGACGCGGCCTCAGGCAGTCGAGCGCGGCACGAACCGGGGAACGCGACGGGCATACGTGACGTACGCATCCCCGAACCGGTCGCGCAGCTCGCGCTCCTCTAGGTGAACGACTAGCAGAAGGGCGGGAAAGGTGATGACGAGCAGGATCCAGCTCGCCAGATAGTTGGTGAACAGCGCCGCCGCCAGCACCCCGAAGATGACCGAAACGTATCGCGGGTGCCGTATCCGCCCGTAGATTCCCTGGTCGAGCAGCTGGTCGCTCTCCGGTTCAGGTGCCAGCTCGGGCACGCCCCTGAGCATGCGCAGCGTCAGGTGTTTGCGGCACTGCAACTCGACGAAGAGCGCCATTGCGTAGGCCAGCGCCGCCAGTAGCCACAGCGTGGGTCCAGTTCCGAACTCGACTGCCAGCAGCCGACCACGGAATGGCCAGGTGGCCGCTCCCACGACCCAGAACATCCCGATCAGAATGATGTAGCTGATCCGCGTCCCGAGAGCGCGCCAGAACCCGACGAACGGATGCACGAGGAACCAGTAACCGAAGGCGAACGGGAGCGTCAGCACGCACAGGAGCGCGATCCCGTAGCGGAAGGAGTCGAGCAACGAGCCAACCTGTTCAGTCGTATCGGCGGGGGCGCACCCTAGCCTATCCCGCTAGCCCGACCGCGTCACGCGGGCATCTCGCTCGCAGGCTTGCCGACGGGACGGCGCCGGTGTGCGCGGTGCAGGCGGCCACGTCCGGTTCGCCGCCCGGCGGGCCCGTCACATTACTGCCTCAGGCCTCGAGAGCCTCCTGCATCTCGCCAATCAGTCGGCGGGCGAGACGCTGGCTGTCGAGTTGGGTGGCGATGATGTGTTTGTCGTCGCCGCGTGTCGCCAGCTCGATGCGGTAGTAGAGCTTGTTGTTGGCCTGCATACCGGGCGTCGGCCGCATGGCAGTGATCTGATCTCGCAGGAAGCTCCTGGATCTGCCAGGTCCGAGCATGCGCTTCGTAAACGCCAGCGCGCCGTTGCCGACCTCAACGCGGATCTCGGTGAGCCAGAGGTCGAGCACGAACCAGATCAGGATGACGGCGAAAAGGCCGAACGCGATCGGAAACAGGATCGGCGCGGCCAGGGTCACCATCATCCAGATGAAGCCGCACCAGACCGCAGTGAAAACAGTCACGCCCACGGCCACGCCCTTGTGCCGGGCACGGTGAAAGAGGTACCGGCGCCCACCGGCGGCGGTTCTCTCGCTCGCGATCCCCACCACGCCGAGCTCGGCCGCCCAGTCGTGCGGGTTCGCGGGGTATGCCTCGGCCGACTCGATCTGCAGCTCGGGGTCACTGCTGTCGGTCTTGAACACCGGCACCTTGAACTCGGCGGCAAAGTCGACGCCGGTCATCTCGGCCTCGGCAGCGAGCTTCCAGTGGATCGGCTGGTCAGAGTCAGGGTCGCTGGCCGGTGCCGCGTGCATCGGAATCGCGAAGCGAACCGGGACTGTGATCCCTTCAGCTCCGAGGCCGAGCGCGCCGCGCCGCACAACCGCGGCATCCTGCCAGAGGACGTCATCGCGGCTGCTGCGGTTATCGCCGCTTCCGGTCGTGACCGTGCGGGTGCACGTGAGCGTGACCTCGAAGCCCTCGTCCAACGGGCCGCGGATATTGGTATGAACCAGCCCCTCGAGGTAGCCGCCCAGGACGCCCGGATTGGTGACCAGCTCGAACGTGGCGTTGCCGAACTTGCGCCAACGCAAGAACGCCCGCACGGCCCAGGCCAACAAGAGGAGGCCGGTGGCAGGAAAGACGAGCGCGATCAGCGCCAGCCGATTACCATCGGCGAGCTCGCCTGGAAGGAGGAAGAGAACGGGGGCGGAAATCAAGTTCCAGAGAATCGCGAAGATGGCGCCGCCGATCATCGAGCCCTTCGCCCCGGCCGAGACGCGCCCGTCGGCCCAGTCCTGCTCCCAGCGCCACGGTTCGGTGGGATAGTCGACCTTCAGCTTGCCCGCTTCGGCGACCAGGCGACCGCCATACACGGCTGCAAACATGAGCCCGTAGCCGACCAGGCCGAACACCAGCGCGAAGATCGTCATGAGCCCGAGCATCCCCCAGCGCATCTCGCGATACAGAACAGACTGGGTCGGATCGCTGGGGTTGACAAAGCAACGGAAACTACGCCCGGAATCGACATAGGTCCGCAGCTCGGCGTGCTTGTCCTGGTGAAAGGAGCCGACGTTGTCGGATCCGAACCCGAAGCCGACGACGTCGGAGGTGTAGAGCTCGCCGCGGTAGGCATACTCGTAGAACGCGTCGACGCGGTACGTGGTGGTATCGCTGCCACGGCTCGTGGCGAGATCGGCGCTGAGGATGCGTGCCGGCACCTCGTCCCACGATTGCGCACTCGTCCAGCCCGCCACCCTGGAACCGACCAGGTAGCCGACGAACGTGCCCCCGCCCGCGAACGGCAGGGCGAAGAGCAGCAGCATGATCACGCTACCGTGCCCCGTCTTCTTGCCGACCTGCCCTCGACCGATCACGACAAGACGCGCCGGCGGATCTCGTTGATGAGCCGATCCGGCTCCTCGAGCGCCAGGTAGAACGATGTGGTCTGGAACTTGAAACGACCGATCAACGGCATCGCCTGCTGTTTTCGGAACCGCAGTCGCACGACGTTTCTCGTCGACACCAACACTCCGTACTCCCCGCCAAGGCCGATGCGGCAACCCAATCCCCGGTACAGGGGCCACCGAGAACGTTCGACGGCATCGACGGCCCCCAGATCGATCGTGTCGTCAAACAGCCAACCCAGTCGTACGTGCAGTGATTGGCCTTCGAGATCCGCGAACCGCTGCGCCCGCGTCGCACCGAATGGCACCAACACGGGCCGGATCAGCAGACCGGCCTCGAACTCGAATCGCACGGCACCCCCCCCTTTCTTGATAACCGCTAGCCCGTCGATGAACCGTTGCTAGCCCGAGCTGCCCACGGTGACGCCCAGCGCCTCGGCATCGAGCCCGGCCAGCGTGTCGAGCACCACGTCAGCTTCAGTCAGCGCCGGATCATGGCGAAGTCGTGGGTCGGGCACGATGATGCACCGCATGCTGGCGGCGCCCGCCGCCAGCAGTCCCATGATCGAGTCTTCCAACGCAACGCAGCTCGCCGGTGGTAACCCGAGCGCGCGAGCGGCGCTCAAGAAGACGGCCGGGTCCGGCTTTCCGCGCGGTTCATGCTCGGCAGATTGCACCACCTCGAACCGCTGGCGCAGCTCCAGCCGGCACAACACCGCCTCGATAATCCGCAGCGACGATGAAGAGGCAACGGCCAGCCGTAGACCGAGATCTTCGCAGAGGGTCAACGCCGACAGCACGCCCGGCATCGGCTCGCCGCGCTCCTCGACGAGGCGGATGACGCGATCCACGATACGGTCCTGTACGCCTCCCGGTGGATGTTTGTCGATGTCCCACGGGCGCCGATCGAGCCAGTAGGTGACGACCTCGTCGATGCGCATGCCCACGGTCTGAGACAGGTCACGTTGCGACAGGGTCAGACCAGCTACACCGAAGCCCTCGAGCTCGGCTTGCTGCCAGAAGGGCTCGGAGTCGATCAACAGGCCATCCATGTCGAAGATGGCAGCGCGGATCACGTTGCGTCGACCCACTCCACGGGGTCGCCCACGGCGATCTCGCCGTCGTCGAGCACCTCACCGAACGCACCCCCTCGCCAGTCGGGTCGCAGCGCCTCTTCGAGGCCGGCGTGGGTCTCCTCCATCAGGCGGCACGGCACGGTCTCGCCGTGCAAGCGCACGCGCACCGCACCGATCCGCAACACCCGACCGCGACTATGGGCCAGATCGAGGCCTTTGGTGAGCAAGTTGGCCCTGCGAGCCACAGGTCCGGGCCCCGCTCCCATCTCCAACCCGAGATCGGCGCGCACCCGGCTCCAGGCTTCGGCCGCCAGCACGGTCACCTGACGCTGGCCGCCCTGCTCGGCGTTCCCCACCAAGCCGTGGCCTTTGATCAGGCGCGCGGTGTCTGCGGCGTCCATGGGTCCGCCGGAGCCGCGCTTGATCCAGATGGCGGTCAAAGTTCCGCCCTGCCCCGTATCGGTCATGGATCAGATGTTGGAGAAGGCGCCCACGGCGCGCAAGCCAACCCACGTTGCGCGAGCGCTCCGACGGCGTGGCGAGAGAGGTGGCTACGGTAGCGGCTGTCCGGGCGTGACGGTCCCGGTCACGAGGACAACCGGCCGCCCACTTGACAGTGAGTGGGAAAATGACGGATGGTCGGGCCATGTTCAAGCACGTTGCCAACCGCAGACTCCGCGCTCCAGCGACCCACAGTGTGGTCGGCGCGGTAGTGTCAGCTCTGGATGGCGCGTTCTTTTCGTTTACCCGCGGGAGCCTGCGGGTCGTGTAGCCGAAAACGAATTAACGGCCGCGACCCGCCGGGGCGACTCGGCGGGTTTTTTTGTGGCCCGAAGCCACAACTGGGAGCAAACGATGGGAACCGACCTGGACCGGATACGGGGCGAGCTCGACAAGATCGACCGACGCCTGGTGGCCGGGCTGGCCGAGCGCCAGCAAGTGATCGCCGAAGCGGCCGCATCCAAGGCAGCCACCGGGGCGTCGCCGCGCGACCCGGAACGCGAACGACGGCTACTCAGCGCGTTGAGCGAAGAGGGAGCTCGACACGGACTGGATCCGGGCTACGTCACCGCCGTCTTCCATCGCATTCTGGAGCAATCGGTACGACACCAGACCTCGCATCTCGTCGAGCTTGCTGATCCGGAGACGCGCGGCGAGGCCGTGTGCGTCAGCTATCAGGGAAGCGCCGGCGCCTACAGTCAGATCGCCGGTCAACGCCACTTCGCCGAACGGCCCGGAGAGCTGCAGTTCATCGGATTCCCGAGCTTCCCGGAGACGCTCGAGGCGGTACAGGACGGTCGCGCCCGTTACGCCATGTTGCCGGTGGAAAACAGTACGGCGGGTTCGGTCAACGAGGCCTATGACGCGCTGGGGAGCTCTCCATTGTCGGCCGTCGGCGAAGAGGTACTGCGCATCGAGCACTGCCTCATAGCAGTAGAGGCCGTACCCATCGAGAGCATTCGCCGAATCGTGTCTCACCCGCAGGCACTGGCCCAGTGCAGCGAGTTCGTCGATTCGTTGCCGAGATGTCAGGCGGAGTCCTTCACCGACACCGCGATGGCCGTCGAGCGAATCGTGCGCGAGCGCGATCTGTCACAGGCGGCGATCGCGAGCGACGAGGCCGCCCGACTGCACGGGCTCACGGTGATCCGTCGCGATATCGCCAACGTCACCGAGAACTACACCCGGTTCCTGGTGGTGGCGCGGGAGCCGTTGCCGTGTGATTCGCGCATCCCGTGCAAGACATCGCTGATGCTCGCGACTCGCCACGAGCACGGTGCGCTGGCGCAGTGTCTCAAGGTGCTCGCCGAGCATGACCTCAACCTCACGAAGCTCGAGTCGCGACCGCGACGGCGAGCCCCCTGGGAGTATCTGTTCTACCTGGACTTCGAGGGCAACGTCGCCGACGACAACGTGCAGAGCGCACTGACGGCAGTGGCGGCGCAGACGCGCTTTCTCAAGGTCCTCGGGTCGTACCCGGCGTACGCCGCGATCAAGAGCAAGACCAAACTCGACGAGCCGGCGCGGCCCGAGCCCAGTGTTGCCGCGGTCGAGCCGTCGGCCGACGACCAGCAGGCAGCGATTATCGCGCAGCTGGAGAAGAAGCCCTACCGGCTGGCCTCGCGGGCAACGAGGGCCGAGGACACCGTGGTGCACATTGGCGAGGTGGCCGTCGGCGGCCCCCAGCCGGTGCTGATCGGCGGTCCTTGCTCGGTCGAATCGCGCGAGCAAATCAATTCCTGCGCCGCGGCGGTACGCGAGGCGGGAGGGATGATGTTGCGCGGCGGGTGCTTCAAGCCGCGCACGTCGCCGTACTCGTTCCAGGGGCTTGGCTATGACGGTCTCGATCTGCTGGTGGAAGCCGGTCAACAGCAGGGGCTACCGATCGTCACGGAAGTGCTCCACACCTCCGATGTCCAGCGCGTCGCCGAGCGCGCTGACGTGCTGCAGATCGGTGCCCGCAACATGCAGAACTTCGCGCTGCTGCGCGAGGTCGGGCTGACGCAGAGGCCGGTGTTGCTGAAGCGCGGCATGATGTCGTCGATCGACGAGTGGATCGCGGCTGCCGAGTACATTCTGGCGCAGGGCAACCAAGACGTAATCCTGTGCGAGCGTGGCATCCGGACCTTCGAGACCGCCACCCGTGGGACGCTCGATCTCACTGCGATTCCGGTGGTGCGCGAGCGTACCCACCTGCCAGTGATCGTTGATCCATCCCACGCCGCCGGCGTGCGACGTTGGGTGGCGCCGCTGGCGCGGGCAGCGCTGGCTGCCGGTGCTCAGGGTGTGATGGTGGAGATGCACCCGCGGCCCGACGAGGCGCGCAGCGATGGCGCCCAATCGCTCACGTTCGAGGGCTTCCAACGGCTGGCAGCAGCAATCTGTTGACGCGGCCACGTGTGGCGCACCATACTTCGCAGACCTGCAGTTTTCGCCGTGTGAGCTTCGCCCACAACACTGCTCACCGGCGCCTTGACTGGCGGATCGAACCCATGCGTCACCCGTATCCGAGCCGCGGCGACAGCCGGGATGCTCTCGCACTTAGGCAGCTCCTCCTTCTAGGGAGGGGCGCTCGATCCAGCTAGCCAACAGTTCGATCGACGCCCCGTCTCTGAGCCAGGACGGGGCTTTTCTTGTGCCTCGGTAATCCCTGTTCTTTGTCTACATATTCCGGCAGACCTCCGAAGTGAGGGAGCACCATGAGCGGACGCGTTCTGATCTTCGATACGACGCTGCGCGACGGAGAGCAGTCTCCCGGCGCCAGCATGAACATCGCCGAAAAGTTGCGGATGGCCGAGGCGCTGGCCGACCTCGGTGTCGACATCATCGAGGCGGGGTTCCCAATCGCTTCACCGGGCGACTTCGAGGCGGTGCGCGCAGTGGCCCGGAACGTCAACGGACCGACCATCGCGGGGCTGGCGCGCTGTGACCGCCAGGACATCGAGCGCGCCTGGGAGGCGGTCCAGGAGTCGAAGCGGCCACGGCTGCACGTCTTCCTGGCCACCAGCGCCATCCATCGAGAGCACAAGCTCAAGATGGCCAAAGAGGAAATCCTGCGACGTACGGCGGAATCCGTCGAGCTCGCCCGCAGTCTCTGCGACGATGTGGAGTTCTCCCCCGAGGACGCATCGCGCACCGAGCCGGACTTCCTCGACGAGGTCGTGCGCTGCGCCATCCAGGCTGGCGCCACGACGATCAATATCCCCGACACGGTGGGATACGCGGTGCCGAACGAGTTCGGCGAGCGCATTGCCGGTCTTCGGGAACGCGTCGCGGAGCTCGCCGACGTCGTCATCAGCGTCCACTGCCACGACGATCTCGGGCTCGCTGTGGCCAACACGGTGGCGGCCCTACGTGCCGGCGCTCGTCAGGTTGAGTGCACCATCAACGGAATCGGTGAACGCGCCGGCAACTGCTCGCTCGAGGAGGTCGTCATGGCGCTGCGTACACGCAATGACTTCTTCGAGCTCGACACCGATATCGACGCCACCAAGCTCTATCCCACCAGCCAGCTGCTCTCGAACATCACTGGCCTGGCGGTGCAGCGAAACAAGGCGATCGTGGGCGACAACGCCTTCGCTCATGAAGCTGGTATCCACCAGCACGGCATGCTCATGCATCACTCGACGTACGAGATCATGCGTCCCGAGGACGTCGGTGTGGGCGCTAGCAACCTGGTGCTCGGCAAGCACAGCGGCCGACACGCCTTCCGTAGCCACGTCGAGGCGATGGGTTTCGTGCTCGACGAGGATCGTCTGGTGGAGGTGTTCGCCGAGTTCAAGAAGCTCGCCGACTTGAAGCGCACCGTCTACGACGCCGACATCCGGGCGTTGATCGACGGGAACCTGCAGGAGATACCGCACGTCTGGAACATCGTCGGTTTCCAGACGATCGCCGGCAAGGGAATCCAGCATGTGGCGGAGGTTCGGCTCGAGCACCGCGACGGCGCGGAGCGACAGGAGGCCGCTTGCGGTGACGGACCGGTGGACTCGCTCTTCAAGGCGATCGATCGGGCCACCGACGTCCGCGTCGAGCTACACGACTATCAGGTCCGTAGTGTGACGCAGGGCAAGGACGCTCAGGGCGAAGTGACGGTGGAGACGATGCGCAACGGCCGACTGTACCGCGGTCGCGCCGTTAGCACCGATGTCATCGAAGCGGGAGCGTCGGCGTACATGAGCCTGGTGAATCAGGTGCTCGCAGACGAAATCCCGACGCTCTCGACGCCATCCTCAGAAGAGATCCCGACGCTCTCGACGCCATCCTCGGAAGAGATCGCCGAGCCGCTGCGCTCGCGCGGGCATGCCGACGCACGCTGACACCATGCCGTCGACGCTGTACGACAAGCTCTGGGACGCCCACCTGGTGGCACCGGAAACAGCGGATACGCCGGGTGTCCTGTACGTCGACCTTCACCTGATCCACGAGGTCACCTCGCCACAGGCGTTCGACCGGCTCAATACTGATGGGCGGAGCGTACGCCGGCCAGATCTCACCGTGGCGACAATGGATCACTCAACGCCAACCCGGCGCGACGCTGGAGGCAACCTCCTGTACGTCAACGATCAGGCGCGCACCCAGGTCGAGCGACTGGTGGAAAACTGCGCCGCGCACAAGATCCGGCTGTACGAGCTCGGTGCGCCAGAGCAAGGCATCGTTCACGTCATCGGGCCGGAGCTCGGGCTCACACAGCCCGGCATGACCATCGTTTGTGGCGACAGCCACACCAGCACGCATGGTGCATTCGGCGCTCTGGCGTTCGGTATCGGCACCAGCCAGGTGGGTCACGTGCTCGCCACGCAGTGTCTCCTGCAACGCAAATCCAAGACGATGAGGGTGTCGGTGAGCGGCACCCTACGGGACGGCGTCACGGCAAAAGATCTCGTGCTCGCGTTGATCGGTCAGATCGGCGTCGGCGGCGCCACCGGACATGTGATCGAGTACGCCGGCGAGGCGATTCGAGCCCTGTCGATGGAAGGCCGCATGACAGTCTGCAATATGTCCATCGAGGCAGGCGGACGCGCCGGGTTGATCGCCCCTGACACAACGACGTTCGAATACCTCGCCGGCCGTCCCGACGCCCCGAGCGCCGACAGCTGGGACCAGGCGGTAGGGCGATGGTGCGAATTCGCCACAGACGCCAATGCGAGCTTCGATCGGGAGGTGACGATGAACGCCGGGGAGATCGAGCCGATGGTCACCTACGGCACCAACCCGGGCATGAGCATTCCGATGAGCGGCTCGATCCCGCTCCCAGACGGCGACCTGGCGGTTGAGCGCGCCCTGAGCTACATGGGGCTGATACCGGGGGCACCCCTGCTCGATCACCCCATCGACGTGGTGTTCGTAGGCAGCTGCACGAACTCGCGTATTTCCGACCTGCGCTCGGCGGCGAGCGTCTTGAAAGCGCGACGGGTGGCCGAGGGAGTCCGCATGGTAGTGGTGCCGGGATCGGCGGCGGTCAAGCAGCAGGCCGAATCCGAAGGCCTCGATCAAGTGTTCAAGGAAGCCGGAGCCGAGTGGAGGGACTCGGGCTGCTCCATGTGCATCGCCATGAACGGCGACGCACTGGAGGCCGGACAGTATTGCGTCAGCACAAGCAACCGGAACTTCGAGGGACGCCAAGGTCGAGGCGGGCGCACCTTCCTGGCCAGCCCCCTCACCGCCGCCGCCAGCGCCGTGGCAGGCAGCGTCGCCGATCCGCGGGACTGGATGCCGTGAGCTTCGAGCCGTTCACGGCGTTGACCGCGAGCTACGTCGCCCTGCCGACACCGGATATCGACACCGATCGGATCATTCCGGCGCGCTTCCTGACCGTCACCGATCGCACCGGGCTGGCCGACGGTCTGTTCGTCGACTGGCGTCTGGACGAACACGGGAACCAGCGACCCGACTTCCCGCTGAACCGAGCGGAAGCGCGCGGCGCCCGTGTGCTCGTGGCGGGCGAGAACTTCGGCTGCGGATCGTCGCGTGAGCACGCCCCCTGGGCGCTGGTGGACAACGGGTTTCGAGCGGTGATCAGCACCAAGATCGCCGACATCTTCCGGGCCAACGCGCTCAAGAACGGGCTGCTGGCTATCGATGTCCCGCCGGCGCACCTGGAGGAGCTGTTAGCGACCGGATTCGGTACGGTCACCATCGACCTGGCGGAACGTCGAGTCGTCATGCCGAGTGGAGAGGAGGTGATCTTCGATATCGACCCATTCGCGCGTCGCTGTCTGCTGGAAGGGCTCGACGAGCTCGGGTTCCTGCTCTCCCGGGATGCCACCATCGCGGCGTACGAGCGCCGTTCCGCACCGCCACCATGAGCGCCCTCATCGCCGTTCTCGACGGCGACGGCGTCGGGCCCGAGGTCTGCGAGCAGGCGCTGCGCGTGCTCGAGAAGCTCGGCGAGCTTTTCGACCACACGTTCGAGTTGCGCCACGCCGCGATCGGCGGCGAAGCAATCGACTCGACGGGCGACCCGCTACCTGCTGCCACGGTCGAGCTTTGCCGAGAGGCGGATGCCGCCCTACTGGGCGCGGTCGGCCATCCACGATTCGACGACCAGCCGCTACGGCCGGAGGGCGGCCTGCTGAGACTTCGCAGCGAGTTGGCGCTGTTCGCCAATATCCGGCCGATCCGCACACATGCGTCGCTCGCCGACGCGTCGCCTCTGCGGCCCGAGTACCTGCAGGGTGTTGACCTGGTGATCGTCCGCGAGCTCACCGGCGGCCTCTACTACGGCGAGCGCGGCCGCGAGGCCGACCGGGCGTTCGACACCTGCGTCTACACCCGCGCCGAGATCGCGCGAGTGGTTCGGATAGCCTGCGAGATGGCGGGCGGGCGACGGCAGCTGGTGACCTCCGTAGACAAGGCGAACGTGCTCGATACGTCGCGATTGTGGCGGGAGACAGCCAGCACGATCGCCAGCGAGGAATTCCCCCAGATCACCCTCGAGCACGGCCTGGTCGACTCCATGGCAATGCATCTCGTTGCGCGCCCGGCGGAGTTCGATGTGATCGTCACCGAGAACATGTTCGGCGACATCCTGTCTGACGAGGCGGCGGTGCTGACGGGATCGCTCGGCATGCTCCCCTCTGCCTCTTTGGGAATCGGCCAGTGGGGCCTGTACGAGCCGGTGCACGGCTCGGCACCCGATATTGCCGGCCAGGGAGTGGCCAACCCCTACGCAGCGATCCTCAGCGTGGCGATGTTGCTGCGCCACTCGCTTGGCCTGGAGGCGGAAGCCACCGTGGTCGAGACCGCTGTCGAAGCCGCGGTTAGCGACGGGTTCCTGACCCGTGACCTGCGTCCGGACAACGCCGTCGACACCGTGACCGCGGGCTCTGCGGTCATGGAGCGGTTGGAAGCCGCGTCGGCGTCCGCATAGACGGCGACCGTCGATCGGAGGCAGGCCGACGGCGCCCAGGGAGGGCCTCTGACGGCCAAACCGGCAGTTGGCCGAGCGGCGTCGGTGCTAGAGTTTCATCATGCTCAAATGGGTCGTTCGCGTCGTCGTGCTGGCTGCTCTCGGTGCGCTGATCTACTACCTCCGGTTCACGGTTTTCGTTCCGCAGCCGATCGAGGTGAGCGTGATGCAGCCATCACGCGGCCGTGTCGAGTCGACGATCACCAACTCGAAGGCCGGCACGGTAAAGGCGCGTCGACGAGCCAGTCTGTCGCCCGAGATCGGTGGCCGTGTGGTCGGTCTCCCGGTACGCGCTGGCTCCGAGGTTCAGCGCGGCCAGGTGCTGATGCGGCTCGACGATTCGACGCACCAAGCTCAGCTGGAGAAGGCGCGCCGGGACGTCACCACCGCCCAAGCGCGCCATCGGGAAGCCTGTCTGTCGGCCGATCACGCCCGGCGCGAGTACGAGCGCCATCGCGAGCTCGCGGACCGGCAGATCGTTTCACAGAACCTACTCGACCAGCTTCAGAGCCGGTCCCAGACCTCTGCGGCCGGTTGTGAGGCCGCCGATGCGGCGGTCGCAAGCGCCGACGCGGCCATTGCCCTGATCGAAAGCGAGCTCAGCAAGACGGTACTGCGGGCTCCGTTCAGCGGCATTGTGTCCGAGCTGTCGATCGAGCTCGGCGAGTACACCACCCCATCGCCGCCGGGACTGCCCATACCCCCCGTGATGGAGATAATCGACACCACTTCGATCTTCGTCAGCGCGCCGATGGACGAGGTCGACTCGGCACGCATTGGCGCCGGTCAGCGGGTGCGCGCCACCGTCGATTCGTATCCCGGCGAGAGCTTCCCGGGCACCGTCGCACGGGTGGCCCCCTACGTCCTCGATATCGAGGCACAGAACCGCACCGTCGAGATCGAGGTGGAGCTCGACGACCAGCTGCTTGCTTCGTCGCTCCTGCCGGGCACCTCCGCGGACGTCGAGGTCATTCTGGAGACACACGACAACGCGCTGCGACTGCCGACCGCGACCTTGCTCGAGGGCGGTGCGGTGATGCTCGTGGAGAACGGCAAGCTGGTGCGTCGTGAAGTGCAGGTCGGGCTGCGCAACTGGGACTTCACCGAGATCCTCGCCGGCCTCGGAGCTACCGATCGAGTGGTGACCTCGCTCGATCGCGCGGAGGTACAGCCCGGCGCCGATGTAGTGGTTGCCGGGGACAGCAGCGCGGGGTGACATGATCCGGCTGCGCGATATCTGGCGCACGTACGACGTCGGCGGCCGTCCGCTGCACGCGCTGCGTGAGATCAGCGAAGATATCGAGGCCGGGGAGCACGTCGCCATCATGGGCCCGTCGGGCTCTGGGAAGTCGACCCTGCTGAACCTCCTTGGCTGCCTGGACCGCCCGACCCAGGGCTCCTATGAGCTCGACGGTCGAGAGGTTGCCGAGCTCAACGAGTCGCAGCTCACCGCCATCCGAAGGGACCTGGTCGGCTTCGTTTTCCAGTCGTTCCACCTGGTGCCGCGGCTGACTTCACTTGGCAACGTGGAGCTGCCGATGATGTTCGCGGGCATCGGTCGGCGGGAGCGACGAAAGCGGGCGCGCGATGCCCTGGGCTCCGTCGACATGGGCGAACGTGCCGACCATCGGCCGGATCAGCTCTCCGGAGGAGAGTGCCAGCGCGTGGCCATCGCCCGCGCGATCACCATGGAGCCGAGCGTGCTGCTCGCCGACGAGCCCACCGGCAACCTGGACACGCGGTCGGGACGGCTGGTACTCGATCTCCTGGAGAGCCTGACGCAGCGCGGACTTACTCTCGTGCTGGTCACTCACGATCCCGGTGTCGCACGGCGCGCCGACCGCGTTATCACCCTGGTGGACGGGCGTATCGTGTCGAGGATGCGCGGCGCCGACCTGGGCGACGTCAACCCCTATATCGCCGCGGTCGAGGACGACGAGGACAACGCACCGTCGGTAGCCGGCGTCGCTAGCGGTGATACGTCGTCGTGACCACGCTCGACACGCTTCGCTATGCAGTTCGCGCGTTGCGTGGCCATGGCCTGCGCACCGCATTGAGCACGACCGGGGTGGCCATCGGCGTGGCCTCGGTCATCATCCTCACGTCGCTCGGCGAAGGCGCCCGCTCCTACGTCCTCGACCAGTTCGCCTCGCTCGGCACCAACATTCTCATCGTCGTTCCCGGGCGCACCGAGACCACCGGCGGGCTGCCGGGCATCGGCGGCGTCCCGAATGATCTGACCATCGCCGACGCCGAGGTGTTGGCCCGCGACGTTCGGTCGGTGATCAACGTTGCGCCGGTGTCCAACGGGAACGAGACCGTCTCGGCGGGTGGGCGCAGCAAACAGGTGTTGGTCCTCGGTTGCACGACCGAGATGCGCGATGTGCGCGGCATCGAGATTCGGACGGGCCGCTTCTTGCCGGACGACGATTGGGAACGCGGAGCCTCGGTAGCCGTGCTCGGCAGCGGCATCGCCAGGGAGCTCTTTCCGGGCATCGGGGCCGTCGGCCAGGTGGTGCGCATCGGCGACTTCCGCATGCGCGTGATCGGCGTCATGGCGTCGCGCGGCGTGACCCTGGGAATGGACTTCGATCAGATCGTCCTGGTGCCGCTTGCGACCGGCATGCGCTTGTTCAACCGCAGCTCGCTATTCCGCGTCATGGTGCAGCATGATCCGCAGGCCGACGTAGAGCGTATCCGGGCGAACATCACCCGGATCCTCGCCGATCGGCACGACGAGGAAGACTTCACCCTCATCACCCAGGACGCGGTGATGTCGGCCTTCTCGCAGATCTTCGCTGCCCTGACCGCGGCGCTGGCCGGGATTGCGGCAATCTCGCTGAGCGTCGCCGGCATTGGTATCATGAACGTCATGCTGGTCTCGGTGTCCGAGCGTACGCGCGAAATCGGGTTGCTCAAGGCAGTCGGCGCTCATCCACGCCAGATTCTCATGGCCTTTCTGACCGAGGCAGTGCTACTGAGCACCGCAGGCGGGCTCGTCGGGCTGGGCATCGCCGCCGCGTCACTTCAGGGTCTGCTCGTTGCCCTTCCAGCACTCGATGCGACGCCGCCGATGTGGGCCGTCGCGGCCGCCCTGATCGTGTCGATCGGCGTCGGTGCCGTTTTCGGCGTGCTACCGGCGCGCACTGCAACACGACTCGACCCGATCGCGGCATTGAGAGGCTGACCGTGGCGACAGCCGACCTGGTACGACTGGCGGGAGGGGCGCTCGGTGGCCATCGGCTGCGCACATTCCTGTCGATGCTGGGAATCGCCATCGGCGTCTGCGCCGTCATCCTGCTCACCTCCATCGGTGAGGGGACCCGCCGCTACGTGCTCGATCAGTTCACCCAGTTCGGCACCAACATCATCGCCATCAACCCCGGCAAGCAGGAAACCATCGGTATTCCGGGGGTTCTGGGCGGCACTACCAAGAAGCTGACCATCGACGACGCGGAGGCCCTGGCCAAGCTGCCGGGAGTGGAGCGCGTGGCGATGTTCTCGCTCGGCTCGGGAAGGGTCGAAGCAGCGGGCCGCGGCCGCTCGGTGTTCATCTACGGCGCCACCGACGCGCTCACCGACGTGCTCAAGTTCAGGGTGCGGCAGGGTAGCTTCCTGCCGCCAGGCGACCCCCGGCGCGGCGCTTCAGTGGCGGTGTTGGGCCCGACGCTGAAGCGGGAGCTATTCGGCGAGCTCAACGCGCTCGGCAAGTTCGTCCGCGTCGGCGGTCAACGCTTCCGCGTCATCGGCATCATGGAGCCCAAGGGACAGATTCTCGGAATGGACATCGACGATGTGGTCTACGTTCCGGTAGCGCAGGGGTTGAAGCTGTTCAACGAGGACGAGCTGTTTGAGATCGACGTGATCTTTTCGCACGGAGGGCTCGAGCAGCAGGTGGAAGCATCGGTGCGGTCGGCGCTCACAGCGCGCCACGGGCGTGAGGACTTCACCGTCACCACGCAGACTCAGATGCTCGCCGTGTTCGGCAACGTCATGAACATGATCACCGCCGGCGTTGCCGCCATCGGCGGCATCTCGCTGCTGGTTGGGGCAATCGGCATCCTCACCGTCATGTGGATCGCGGTAGGCGAGCGGACGTCGGAGATCGGACTGCTGAAGGCACTAGGCGCCACGTCGACGCAGGTCCAGCTCCTGTTCATGGCCGAGTCTGGGGCGCTTTCGCTGGCCGGCGGCGCCCTCGGAGTCGGCCTGGGCTTCGGGCTGGCGATGATGGCACGAGCAGCCATACCAGGGCTGCCGGTCTACATCCCCACCGAGTTCGTGATCGCCGCGCTGGCCGTGAGCTTCGCCACCGGCATCGCCTCGGGGGTACTTCCGGCGCGACGCGCAGCGTCGCTGGATCCGGTGGACGCGCTGCGCACCGAATAGACCTCGCCAGGGCCGGACCCATAGCCCGAATCTGCCGAGGCGTCCGCGCCAGCGTCATATCCTGGGGACTCTCCGGCGACCGATCCGTAGGTCACGCGCGTACCTCGGAATCCCCATGGACCAGGCTCAGCTCCGCCAACAGCTCGAAGGGCTGCACAGCGACAGCTTCGGCTGGGCCCTGAGTTGCTGCGCCGGCCGACGCGATGACGCCGAGGAGGTGCTGCAGACAAGCTACCTCAAGGTGCTTTCGGGCAAGGCGCGTTTCGGCGGCAGGTCGGCCTTCAAGACCTGGCTGTTCTCGGTTATCCGGCTGACCGCAGCCGACCAGCGCCGGCGCTACGCAATCCGCTGGACCGGGCTGGGGCGCCTGCGCGACGCGACGGACCACGCGCCCCCGCCCAGACCTGCCGAGCCCACCGAGGCGGTGGAGCAGCAGCAGCGACGGGATCAGCTGCGCGCGGCGCTCGCCGAGCTCCCCAAACGCCAGCGAGAAGTCATACAGCTGGTCTTCTATCACGACAATTCCCTTAGAGAGGCTGCCGAAATCATGGGAGTATCCCTGGGATCGGCCCGCACGCACTACCATCGCGGCAAGCGGCATCTCCGCGCGTGGTTGCAGGAGCACGACGTTGAAATCTGAGCCGGAAGACAAGCAGCTCCGAAACCTGTTCGCGCAGATCCGCGCGGAGGATGTTCAATCTTCGCCACCGTTCATAGAGACCTGGTCGGCAGCCACGGCAGCGGACGACGCAACGGCACGGCGGACGATGGCCTGGACGCGATGGCTGCGGCCTGTGCCGCTGGGGTTCGCCGCCGCCGCGATGATGGCGACGTTGCTGTTGCTTCGCACCGGCACCGACACCGTCACGAGTCTCGACAACCTCGACGGTGAGCCGACTATCACCGCCTGGACGGCGCCATCGACGAGCTTTCTCGGCTTCGATGGAAGTGAGTTTCTGGATCTGAGCGAAGCGGCACTGCTGGCCGATTCGCTCGAGGCGTTCGACTGGGACTCGCCCACCGACGGGTTGATCGAGACCGCGATAGGCGAGCTCGGCGAGGAGCGCGAACTGTGAGCCGAATTCGATGCATCGCACTGGTCGTGTCCTTGACGCTTGCCCTCGTCGCACTAGGAGCGCGGCAGGCCGACGCCCAGACGCCGGCGATTCCGGGCAACCCGGCCACCGAGATCAACAACTTCTTCTTCCACCCTCGCATCGTGATGGCGGGCGCCGACCGGATCGGCCTCAGCCGCGACCAGCGACAGCACCTGCGAGAGCTGTGGGAGGCGTCGCAGGTCGAGTTTCGCCGCCAGCGGTTCGAGCTCGGCAACGCAATGACCTCGATTGGCGCGCTCGCCGTACAGCACCCGGTCGACGAGGAGCAGATCCTCGCCCAGCTTGACCAGGTGCTCGATCTCGAGCGCGACATTAAGCGCGCGCAGTTGCTGATGCTGGTTCGCGTCAAGAACCTGTTGACACCGGACCAGCACGTCGTTCTCGATCAGATGCGGCGCAATCAGCAGCAGCAACGCCGACGACAGCAGGAACGCTGATCCAGCGTCGGTTGCTTGTCGGGGCTCACACGAGCATCGGCGCGCCGGGCTGCCAGCAAGCCGTGGCCTGCTAGCAGGCCGTGGTGAAAGTGTGGTGGGTCTGGCGACAGGGTCTTGCGAGGCGCAGGCCAGGAGAGAGGAGGAGGCGATGGTTACCCCATCGTTGACGACAAACGACGCAGCATCCGCGCGCAACCCCCAGTCGCCCGAAGGGTTACGGCGATTTGGGGCCATCTGCGGCGTTGGCCCTCCTCGACGATGACTAGGGCATCGGGTGCGTCAGACCGCCTTGCATCTGGCCCCAACTCGCCGTAACCAGACCCACCACACTCTCATCACGGCCTGCTAGGCTCGGCACATGGGCAAGACACGTTGCCAATGGGCCCGGTCCGGCCGGCCGCTGGATCTCGAGTATCACGACCTCGAGTGGGGCGTACCGGTGCGCGACGATCGTCGGCTGTTCGAGTTCCTGATACTCGAGGGAGCACAGGCGGGTCTGTCGTGGTCGACAATCCTGAAAAAGCGCGAGGGTTATCGGCGCGCCTTCCACGATTTCGACGCGGAACGCATTGCTCGCTTCAACCGCCGATCGGTCGAGCGCCTACTCCGGGATCCGGGGATCGTGCGCAACCGTCTCAAGGTGTCGGCAACGATCGACAACGCGCGCGCTTTCCTGCGACTGCGCGATGATGGCCCCTTTTCGGACTACATATGGAGCTTCGTTGACGGTGTTCCGGTACAGAACGCCTGGGCGGCACTGAGCCAGATACCCACCCAGACCAGGACCTCCGAGGCCATGAGCAAGGAGTTGCGGAGCCATGGGTTTCGGTTCGTCGGGCCGACGATCTGCTACGCGTTCATGCAGGCTGCCGGCCTGGTGAACGACCATACGGTGGACTGTTTTCGCTATCCGCAGGTGCGCGCCGGCGGCTAGCAGGCCGGGAAGTGCGGCGGGCCTGGTTGCGACGAGTTGGGGCCAGATGCAAGACGCTCCGCGCTAGCGGTAGTAGTGCTCCCGAAACACCAGCCGATAGCTCGGCCGGAGCGAGCGCACCGAGATTTTCCGCTCACGGGCAGGCTGAGCCGCCGGGCTCCCGGGCCGGTATCCGAGCAGGTAGGAGGCCCGCAGCATGACCACGACGTCGTCGTACGCACTCTCGAGCTCGTCGGGCCGGATGGCATTGATGATCGTGCCCCCCGTCTCGCCGGCGAGCCGGTCGAGCTTCTCGCCCAGCAGCGCGTCGCTTCGCGCTGCGCCAAGGACCATTGGAAAGATCGGAATGGCGGTTTCGCGCGCGGCGTCGAGTACCTGGTCGAAGCGGGTTTCGCTGTCGTGGTCGTCGCCGTCCGTCAGCAGCACCAGGGCCGCCCGACGCGTCGGAACGAAGTCGTTTCCGGTGTCGGATCGTGAGGCGCACGAGCCTCGGTCGGCCACCTCGCCGGCCCGTGTGTCGAGCTCGATGTGTGGGCTGCCGGTGCTCATCGAGTAGACCGTGCTCAGCCCATCGATCAGGGCATCGTGCAGAGCAGTGCCCCCCTCCATGTAGATGCCGTCCACGCGCGCCGCCAGCGCCGGCTCGAGCGACCTCGCCCAACGGGCCGGGCCGACGACATCGTTGAAGGGCAGGAGATAGACGCAGTCACGCACGTCGAGCCGCCGCAGGAAGGTCTTGGCAGCGTTGCGCACTACGCGCGACCAGTGCAGCAGGCTGGTGCTCGAATCCAGCAGCAACGCGATGTCGAGCGGCGCGGAGCCCGGCGCCAGAAACACGCTGATCTCTTGTGCCGCACCGTCCTCGGTGATCCTGAAGTCTGCCGCCTGCAGTCCGGAGACCGGGTCGCCACGAGAGTCGAGCACGGCGACGCTGTGTCGCACGACGTCGACCGACGTGGTGAAGGCCGGTGTCTGCTGGGCGCCGGCAACGCCGACGGCCAGCGAAGTCACCAGCACAGCGAGCGCAACCGGCCCAGCCTTCGAGCCGCGCGGGGGTGATTGCTGTGTGGCGTACATACTGACAAGGTAGCGAACGCCGGGTAGCGCCCGCAAACCCGCGGCACCTGTGACTCCCTCGGCGCCGGCGCTTCCGTCGACACTCCACCGGAACCCACCGATGTCCGACAGCAACCCACCGATGTCCGACAGCAACCCACCGATGTCCGACAGCGGCAATCGCCTGGGCGACGAGACCAGCCCCTACCTGCTACAGCACGCCTCGAACCCGGTCGACTGGTATCCGTGGGGCAAGGAAGCGATTGACCGGGCCAATGCCGAGGACAAGCCGATTCTGTTGAGTGTCGGCTATGCCGCCTGCCATTGGTGTCATGTGATGGAGCGTGAATCGTTCGAGAACCCGGCGATCGCCGAGCTCATGAACGAGCACTTCGTCTGCATCAAGGTCGATCGCGAGGAACGTCCTGATATCGACGACATCTACATGCGCGCCGTGCAGATGATGACCGGACGCGGCGGCTGGCCGCTGACGGCGTTCCTGGCGCCGGATCTACGCCCCTTCTTCGGCGGCACCTACTATCCACCGGAGCCGCGCCACGGAATGCCGAGCTTCGCCCAGGTGTTGCAGGGCATTGCCGAGGCCTACGCCACGCGCCGCGACGAGATCGACGCCACCGGCGCGCAGCTACTGGAACAATTGCAGGCTCCGCGAACGAGCCGGGCAGAGGCGGCACTCGATCACACCGTCATTCAGCGCGCCGCAACCGAGCTGCACGAGCGTTTCGACCCCAACTACGGCGGCTTCGGGGCAGCGCCGAAATTCCCCAACAGCATGTCGATCTCCCTTCTCTTGCGCCACGCAATAGCGCGCCAGGACACCGACTTGTTACAAGAGGCGGTGTTCACCCTCGATCAGATGGCTGCAGGCGGCATCTACGATCAGGTCGGCGGCGGCTTCCATCGCTACGCCACCGACGAAGCATGGTTGATCCCGCACTTCGAGAAGATGCTCTACGATAACGCCCTGCTGGCCACGACCTACCTCGAGGCCTACCAGATCACCGGCAACCGCCAGCTCGCCGACACGGTCGCGGAGACGCTCGACTGGGTAGCACGCGAGATGCAATCGAGCGAGGGCGGCTACTACTCCACCCTCGACGCCGACAGCGAAGGCGTCGAAGGCAAGTACTACGTCTGGGACCAGCAAGAGCTCCAGGCTCTGTTGGGTGACGATGCCGAGATGTTCGGAGTCGCCTACGGTGTCACCGCCAGTGGCAACTGGGAGGGCACCAATATCCTGCATCTCCCCCGCTCGCTGGACCAGGTGGCGCGTCAGCTGGGCGAGTCGCCCGAGGCTCTCGGCGCCCGCCTGCGACAATGCCGCGAGCGTCTGTACGAGGCGCGCGAGAGCCGCGTGCGCCCGGGACTCGACGACAAGATCCTGAGCGATTGGAATGGTCTGATGATCGCTGCCATGGCACGCGGCCATCGAGTGCTCGACGATGTTCGATACCTCGATTCCGGTATCAGAGCGGCGGATTTCGTCCTCCAGACGATGCGCCGCGACGGACGCCTGCTGCACACCCACCGCGCCGGCACCACGAAGCTGCTCGCTTACCTCGATGGCTACGCCAACATGCTCTGGGCCTGCATCGAGCTGTTCGAGTCGACCTTCTCACCACGATGGCTGGCGCATGCACGCGAGCTGGCCGACGGGCTGATCGAGCTGTTCGCCAACGACGCCGGTGGTTTCGCCTTCACCGGCACCGACCACGAGGAGCTGCTCACGACCTCGAAGGCCGGTCACGACGGCGCCACGCCGTCCGGCAACGCCGTCGCCGCCATCTGGCTGCAGCGGCTGGCGCGACTAACCGGCGAGGATCGCTATGCCGTAGCAGCCCATCAGACGCTGGACGCTTTCGCCTCCTTCATGGAGCGCATGCCATCGGCATTCGCCCAGATGAACCTGGCGCTCGACGCCAGGCTCGCCGAGCACCGCGAGATCGTCGTGCTCGGGGGGGTCGGCGACGCGGCCACGAACGCGGCGCTGGTGAGGCTCTGGCGCCGTTTCGCACCCCACGAGATCGTCGTCCAACTCGATCCGCAGGCAGCGGATCTGGTGGAGCTGGAAACGGCGCTGCCGCTGCTGGTGGGCAAGGCGTCGGTTGCCGAGAGCGCACGGCCGCTGTACTTCGCCTGTCGCAATTACGCGTGCGAAGCTCCGACCACCGATCTCGACACGATCATCGGCGAGAGCTGATCAGCGATAGAGCCAGAGCCCGAGCTCTTTCTCCATCGGCGCGTACATGTCGGCCACCCATTCGCTGTAGCCGTTGTAGATCTCGGTGTCGTAGCGCTCGTTGTTGTTGATCAGCGTTTCCGTTGCCTGCGACCAGCGCGGGTGCGGGATGCGCGGGTTGATGTTGGCCCAGAATCCATACTCGCTCGGCTGCAGATCGTTCCAGAACGTGCGCGGCTGGCGCTCGACAAAATCGAAGCTGACGATCGACTTCACCTGTTTGAAGCCGTACTTCCAGGGCGTGATGAAGCGCAGCGGGGCGCCGTTCTGTTTCGGGTTCGGCTTGCCGTACGATCCCGTGACCAGGAACGCCAACTCGTTGCTCGCCTCCTCGATCGTCAGGCCATCGAAGTACGGCCACGGGTACCACGACTGCGATGGAATGCCGGGCATCTGGTCCGGCCGATACGCCGTTTTCATCGCCACGAACTTGGCCTGTGGCTGCGGCTCGACGAGCTCGAGCAACGACCGGAACGGAAATCCGGACCAAGGCACCACAGCCGCCCAGCGCTCGACGCAGCGGAAGCGGCAGACGCGCTCCTCGAGCGGCATCTTGCGCATCACCTCCTCGAGATCGTACGTGCCCGGCTTGCTGACCAAACCGCTCACCTCGAAGGTCCAGGGCTCGGTCTCGAACTTGTCGACGTTGCGCCACACCCCCTGCTTGGGCGTCTCGAACTCGTAGAAGTTGTTGTACGCGTGGGTCAGCGCCGGATCCGTCAACGGTCGGCCGGCGTCCTCTAGCGTCAGGCGCGGGTGCGGCGTCGCCGGATACAGATCGGCCGCCGGGCCACTCGGGTAGACCACCGAATCGGGCATCGGGACCGGCGCCTGCATCATCGGCAAGCCACTCGCGAGCGCTCTCGAGGCGCCATACGCCCCTCCCGCACCAATTGCCGCCAACCCCATGCCCTGAAGGATCTTGCGGCGGTTCAGGTAGATGCTCTCGGGGGTAACCTCGCGCTCGGGGATCTCCCAGCCGCGTCGCTTTCTGATCAGCATGGTCGTTCCTCGCCAACCTTCGTTCGTTCGCCCGTAGTTCGCAGATCACTGTAGCAGTCGGAGGATAGTTGGTGCCAAGCGGGGTGTTGGTTTCCGCTCAACTACATGGCACCTCCCCCGGAGGAGAGCGCCGGTGGACGCCACGACCAGGCTGGCGCAGCGAAGCCGCCAGCGGAGTGGCGAGTGCCCGACTACAATGGTGGCCTGGTTGAGCTTTCCTGGCACGACCGCCTCCCGCAATGCTCCGGACGCTTGGCGTCCGTGTGTCCGCCACCATGATCCAGAACCTGCGCAACATCGCCATCATCGCCCACGTCGATCACGGGAAAACCACGCTCGTCGACGAGCTGCTGAAGCAGTCCGGGACGCTGGATTCGCGCATCACACACCGCGAGCGCGTGCTCGATTCCGACGATCTGGAGCGCGAGCGGGGCATCACGATCCTGTCCAAGAACACCGCCATCCGCTGGCAGGAGTACACCATCAACATCGTAGACACTCCGGGCCACGCCGACTTCGGCGGCGAGGTCGAGCGGGTGCTGTCGATGGTCGACTCGGTGCTGCTGCTGGTCGACGCGGTCGAGGGACCGATGCCGCAGACGCGCTTCGTGACCCAGAAGGCGTTCTCCCATGGGCTGCGACCGATCGTCGTGATCAACAAGATCGACCGGGATGCAGCACGATCGGATTGGGCGCTGGATCAGACCTTCGAGCTGTTCGTCAGGCTCGGTGCGACCGATGAGCAACTCGATTTCCCGGTGATCTACACCTCGGCCGTCCACGGCACCGCGACACACGACGTGGCACATGCGGGCAACGACATGACGCCGCTGTTCGAGACCGTGATCGAGCACGTCCCGGCCCCCGACGTCGACCCGGACGGACCCTTGCAGCTCCAGGTCAGCTCACTCGACTATTCCAACTACGTCGGCGCCATCGGTATCGGACGCATCGCCCGCGGCACACTGCGACGCAACACCCGGGTAACCGTCGTCGACACCGCCGGAGCTGAACGTCAGGAGCGCGTGCTGCAAGTGCTCGGCTTTCATGGCCTCGAGCGTTCCGAGATGGAGGCAGCGAGCGCTGGCGATATCGTCGCCTTCAGTGGCGTCGAGCAGCCGCGCATCTCCGACACCCTGTGCGACCCGGACCATGTCGAGCCGCTACCGGCTCTGGTCGTGGACCAGCCGACCATCGCGATGACCTTCGAAACCAACACCTCGCCGTTCGCCGGCAAGGAAGGCAAGTACCTCACCAGCCGGCAGCTGCGCGAACGCCTACGCCGCGAAACCCTACACAACGTTGCCCTGGAGGTGGACGAAACGGCGGATCCCGACAAGTTCCGGGTATGTGGTCGGGGTGAGCTGCACCTGTCGATCCTGCTGGAGAACATGCGGCGGGAGGGATACGAGCTGGCGGTTTCGCGCCCGCGTGTCATCTTGCGTGAGATCGACGGTCAGCGCCACGAGCCCTTCGAACAGCTGAGCGTCGATGTCGAAGACCGGCATCAGGGTGCGATCATGGAGGCCCTGCGTGAGCGCGGCGGCGATCTGCAAGACATGCGCCCCGACGGCCAGGGGCGCGTACGGCTCGACTACGTCATCCCGTCGCGCGGGCTGATCGGTTTCCAGACCGATTTCCGCACCGCCACCTCAGGCAGCGGCATCATGGTGCACAGCTTCGACCACTACGGCCCGGTACGAAAGATCGCCCGCCAGCGACGTCCCAACGGCGTCCTGGTATCGATGGCCGAAGGCACCTCGTTGGGGTTCTCGTTGAACAACCTGCAGGAGCGCGGCCAGCTGTTCATCGGCCCTGGAGAGCAAGTCTACGAGGGACAGGTGGTTGGCCTGAACTCGCGCCTCGCGGATTTACCGGTCAACCCGCTGAAGGGCAAGAAGCTCACCAACATGCGCGCCGCCGGCCGCGACGACAACATCGTGCTGACGCCACCGCGGCGGATGACGCTCGAGCAGGCGCTGGAGTTCATCGAAGACGACGAGCTGGTCGAGGTTACCCCGGCCAACCTACGGCTGCGCAAGCGGCACCTGAAGGAGAACGAGCGCCGCCGTGCCGCGAAGGCGGTAGCTAGCTGAATGTAGCCAGCGTGGATCATCGCCTACGCCTCCGTCTCAGCCAGTGAGTGATCCGCCGCCACCGATGTTGCCGGGTCCATCGTGAGAGAGTATTCGCGCCATGCAGTGCTCACGATGTTCCAACGAGATTCCGGTGGCGAGTGTCGAATGCCCGTCGTGCGGAAACCCCGTAGGAGGGTCGCCGAGCCCGGCGACGGCCACATCCGCTCCGGGATCGGATTCGACGCCCGAGGACGCTGTCACATCGTTGCGGGCCGATAGCGCGTCATCCGACGAAGCGCCGACGTCCCTCGAGCCCGGAGAATCGACACCGGGACTTTCCGGCTCGGACAGCGGCCAACACGGACGCTTCCTTCCTGGGACGACGGTTGCCCAGCGCTATCGGATCGTCGGCCTGCTCGGCCGCGGCGGCATGGGGGAGGTCTACCGCGCCGACGACTTGAAGCTCGGCCAGCAGGTGGCGCTGAAGTTCCTGCCTCCTCACATGGTGGCCGACGACGACCATGTGCGGCGTCTGTTCGACGAGGTTCGGATGGCGCGCAAAGTGTCGCACCCGAACGTCTGCCGTGTCTGGGATGTCGGCGAGACCGAGGGACAGCACTACGTGTCGATGGAGTACGTCGACGGCGAAGATCTCTCGTCGCTGCTGCGGCGCATCGGTCGATTGCCCGAGGACAAAGCAGTGGAGATTGCCCGCCAGCTCAGCGCGGCGCTAGCGGCCGCTCACGACGAAGGCGTTCTGCACCGCGACCTGAAGCCGGCCAACATCATGTTGGATGGTCGTGGCCGCGTGAAGCTCACCGACTTCGGGCTGGCAGCGGTGGCCGAGGTACGTGCCGGCACGCCGATCTACATGGCTCCCGAGCAGCTCGCCGGGACAGAGGTCTCGGTGCGCAGCGACATCTACTCGCTCGGCATCGTTCTGCACGAGCTGTTCACCGGCAAGCGGGTCTTCGAGGCAGACAGCTTCGACGAGCTCTCGCGCCTGCACAACAGCACCATGACCACCTCGCTCACTTCCACCTCCCAGCTCGACCCGTCAATCGATCGCGTCATCCACCGCTGCCTGGACAAGGATCCCGACAAGCGTCCTCAGTCGGCGTTGGCGGTCGCAGCCGGGTTGCCCGGTGCCGACCCACTTGCGGCCGCGCTCGCCGCCGGCGAGACGCCCTCGCCCGAGATGGTGGCCGAGGCGGGCGGTGAAGGGCGACTGTCCGTCGCCGTCGCGTTGCCGCTGCTGATCTTCGTGATCGCCGGCACGCTGACGGTGGGCCTGCTGCAATCCGGTCGCAGCCTGGTCGGCTGAGTTCCGTTCGATATGTCGCCGGCGGAGCTCGACGTGCGAGCGCTCGACGTGCTCGAAGAGCTCGGACATCCGATCGACTACGTGGACACCGCGTCGCAGTACGACGTAGATCGTCGCTATCTCGCCTGGGTTCGACGCGAAGGGGCAACGGATGAACGGTTGGCGACAATCGGCAGCGGCCGCGCGGCCGCGATCGTGTACTGGTGGCGCGGTTCGCCTCGGGCGCTCGTTCCGAACGGATCGACCGGCGCCGGCTTGTCGGCTGGCGCGAGCCTGTCGGACCCACCGCGCACGGTGCCCGGCATGGTCTCGCTGCAGCTCGATTCGCAGGGCCGGCTCGTGTGGCTGGACGTCATCCCAGACCGGCTGAGCGAAGAGGACGCCGCGATCACCGGGGCAACAGACTGGGAACGGATGTTCGAGCTCATGGACCTGGACATGTCGACGTTCCGCCCGGTGGCGCCGCGTCTGTCGCCCGCTCACTTCGCGGACGAGCGTGCCGCCTGGGAGGGGGCGTTCCCGGAGGATCCGGACGCCATCGTGCGCATCGAGGTCGCCGCCACCGCCGGACGCTGTACATCACTTCGAGTGTTCACTCCGGCCCGCCCTCTCGAGCCACCGGACACTACGGGATCGAGCCCCGTGTCGGGGTTTGCGACGGCGACTACCGTCGCCATCATCCTGATCGTCCTGCTGATGGTATTGACCGTGATCTTCGGCGGCCTCTACGTAGCCCAGCGCAACGTCCGCTCCGGCCGCGGTGACGCCCGCGGCGCCCGCCGGCTCGGCTTCGCTATCGCTATCGCGATCGGCACCGCGTGGCTGTTCTCGGAGCACACGTTCACGCCCAGCGACATCAACGCCCTGATCGAGATGTTGATCTTCGTGTCCGCAAGTGGTGGCCTCACTTGGGCGCTCTATCTGGCGGTCGAGCCCTTCATGCGGCGACAGTCACCCGAGGCCCTGATCGGATGGGCACGGTTCATCGACGGTCGCTGGGCCGACCCGCTCGTAGGGCGCGACCTGCTGATCGGGTGCAGCGCAGGGGTCCTGAGCCGTCTGCTGGAAACGATCCCCCAGGCGCTCGCCGAACGCCCCGAAACCATCGAGAACAACATCGTGTTGCCGCACTCGTCGGTCCTCGCGCTGTTCAGGTCACTGACGTCCGATGCGACGGGCGCCGTGCTATTGGGCCTCGGGATGTCCTTCTTATACGGGCTTTCGTTCCTGATGCTCGGGCGCCGCCCCTGGGTCGCCTATGCTGCTTGGCTGTTCTTCCTCGGCGGCATGGGTTTCCTCCCAGGTCTGACGATCAACGGCGGTCGGCCGTCGATCACCCTGCTGTCATCGATATTCTGGGTGCTCGTTTGGGCCCTCTGGCTATATGTTCTGTTCCGGCTCGGGCTCCTGGTGTTCCTGGTCATGGGCACAACGGCGTCGCTGCTGGCAAGCACCCTGCCGACGCTGGATTTCACCGCCTGGTACGCCCCGAGCATGGTCGCCGGGTTGACGATGCTGATCGGTCTTACGGCGTACGCCTTCTACCGTTGCGTCGAGTGGAAGGGCGGACTCGCCGAAGCGCTGGGTGGTGACTAGAGGTCGCCAGCACGAGCCCGTCGAGACGCTCGGCTCCACGTGAGCGCTAGCGTCTCCGCGGACCCTCCCCGGTCATCTCGATCTCGCGGTTCAGCACCTCGATGTCGACGCTGCCCGGCCGGTCTCCCAGCAGGTGCTCGCTGAAGTATTCCGCTCGCAGCCAGGCCCAGTAGTCGGCGGTCTCGCGATAACCATGGCGCTCGCCCGGGAAGACGAAGAAATCGAAGCGCTTGTTCGCCTTGATGAGCGCGTGAGCCATCCGGTAGGTCAGCGACGGATGGACGTTGTTGTCGATATCCCCCGTCGTGAGCAGAAGCTTGCCCTTCAGGTTCTTGGCCAGCTGCGAGTTGGTCTCGATGTCGTACTCGAAGCTGACGTTGCCCTCATCGTCGGTGACCTCGGTCACGCCGTGGTGCTTCTCGCTCCACCAGCGATTGTAGATCTGGTTCTCGTGATTGCCTGAGGACGACACCGCACCTTGAAGAAGTCGGGATACACAAGCATCGCCGCGGTCGACATGAAGCCACCGCCCGAGTGCCCGAAAATTCCCACCCGGGCAATATCGACGTAGTCGTGTCGCAGTGCCAGCTGCTCGACGGCGGTCTTCTTGTCGGCCAGGCCATAGTCGCGTAGGTCACCGTAGCCGAAGTTGTGGTACCACTTCGAGCGCGCCGGATGGCCGCCGCGATTTCCCACCTCGATGACCACGAAGCCGAGCTGCGCCAGGTGGACATTCTGAGCTCGCGTGTTGAACGCCTTGGTCACCGCTTCCGTCTGTGGCCCTGGATACACGTAGGCGATGATCGGATAGCGGCGCTCTTCATCGAAGTCGAACGGCTTGTACAGGACGCCGTAGAGATCGGTGACGCCATCGTCCGCCTTCACCATGAACGGCTCGGGGAACTCGTAGCCGGCCTCCATCAGGAGCGACAGGTCGGCCTGCTCGAGCTCCATGACCGCCTCGCCGTCGCCGTCACGGAGCACCGACACGGGGACCGTATCGACGCGTGACGAGTTGTCGACAAAGTAGCTATTGCTCTCGCTGATGCCGGTCTGATGGTTGGCATCGCCAGAGTTGAGCAACGTCATGCCGGTGCCGTCGAGGCGCACCCGGTACAGGTGGGTGTAGTACGGATCCTCGCCGTCCTCGTGGGCGTTGGCGGTGAAGTAGAGCACCCGGTTGGTCTCGTCGATACCCTCGATGCGCCGGGTGGAGTACGGGCCTGAGGTGATCCGATTACGCAAGCTACCGTCGGCACCGTAGAGGTAGTAGTGCCCCCAGCCATCGCGCTCAGACCACCAGACGAGCTCGCCGGTGCCGAGCAGCTCGACTCGCTGAACCTCGACGTACGTATTGAGGCGCTCCTCGATCAGCACCCTGGTAGTGCCGGACGACAGGTCGACGACGCCAACGTCGTAGCGCTTGAGGTCACGGCTGATGCGGCCGAAGTACAGCTCGTCGGCGCTCTGCGACAGCCACAGCGAGGGGATCGGCTCCTCGGCGTCGGGACGCGGGAACTGGCGAGCACGGAGAATGCTGACCGTCTGATCGGCGAAGCGCTCGGTATCGACCTTGTTGCCCTGCCGCGCGGCGACGTCGAACACCCAGATCTCGGTCTGGGTCACCGCCTCCTCACCAGGCATTTCGTAGCGGTAGGTCTCCAGCGTTGGCCGCGGCTCGGCCACAGCGTTGATGACCCAGAGCTCATCTACCTCGCGACGGTCGGCGCGCTCGAGCGCGAACTTGGACGAATCTCTTGACCAGATGATGCTGACAGGCTGGCGGCGACCCAGCTTCTTGGCGCGCTCCTTGTCGGTCATGCCACGCTCCCGCCGGGAGTAGGAGTAGTGCTCCTCGCCGTTCTGTGTCAGGCGGATTTCGTCGAGATCGGGGTCGATGTCTGATTCCTCGTCATCGGCGCTCTCGTCGTCCTCTTCCTCCGTCTCGCGGGCGTCCTCCTTGGCCTTCTCCTTCTCGAGATACTCGTCGTAGTTGGCCGCGTCCATCATGTAGAGATCGTAGGCGCGCCCGAACACCACCCATTCCTTGTCCGGTGAGATCGCGGCCCATTCGGGGTGATCGGCCGGAGCCTCGAAGTCCGTCAGCTCGCGTACCTGACCGGTGCCGAGGTCGTACTCGAAGTGGTGCACCTTCTTCTTCGGCTTGCCGGGCCGATCGCCGGAGTCCTCTTCCTGCTCGTCGCCCTCGGTCTCGGCGCGCTCCTCATCTTGCGAGCTCACGACATCGAACTGAATCGCGCTGTTGTCGCTCACCCAGCGGATCTTCTCGATTGGCAAGTGCTTGGCGTCGTACGGGTCGCGGGTGAGCATGGTGAGCTGCGCCGCCATGTCGTCGTTGTCGAAGATCGGTGTCTTGCTGCGCCGCGTCGGATCGACCAGCCAGAAGCTCTTGCCGTCGGAGCTCTCCCAGGCGTACCAGAAGCGATCGCTGCCCTCGAGCCAATGCGGCTGCACCCGGGTGTCGAAGATCATCCGGTCCATCTTGTCCTGGGTAAATCGAGCTGCCAGCTCGCGATTGGCGCCCGCCGGTCGCGCCTCGTCCTGAGCAGTGGACGGAGCAACCACAACGAGCGCGGCAAGGATCGCGAGGTGCCCCGAACGGGTCAGCATTTGCCAATCGGACCGAACTGTCAGTTTCTTCATGTCTCACACCTCGTGTTGTTCACACCTCGACGCCGCGAATCGCGCCGACCGCGGCCGTCGGATAGATAACAAGTTGCAAGCCGGTTCGGCAAATGCCGAGCTGCACCGCTGATGGTGCAAAACGGAGAACCGACCGTCCCGCCGGGGACGCGTGTGCGAAGCCACGGCGCTATTCCACAGGGATTTCCACACGTTCAGTGGGAATCCGGTTCACCGGTCAGTCGGGCGATGAGCTGGCGCGACGCCCGGCGTGGGGTGACCTCGCCATCGAGCAGCAACTGCTCGATGCTGGCGGCCGCGCCAGAGGATTCCGCCTGGGACCGGAAGTCGCGTATCAGAGCCTCCTCGATGAGGCCCCACATCCAGTGGATCCGCTGCCCGCGCCGACGCTCCTCGAGCTCGCCGCTGCCCACGAGCGTGGCGCGATGCTCCTCGACCAGAGCCCAGATCTCGGGCATCCCGGCGCCGGTGGCAGCGCTGGTCATGACGGCGCGTCGGCGCCAGTCGGTGGCCTCGGCGCGTGGATAGCGGAGCGCGGCGCTGTATTCGGCCACCGCCTCGCGCGCCTCGCTGAGGTTGTCACCGTCGGCCTTGTTAACCGCCACGATGTCGGCCAGCTCGAGGATCCCCTTCTTGATCCCCTGGAGCTCGGTGCCTGCTCCGGGAAGCATGAGAACGACGAAACAGTCGACCATGTCGGCGACCGCCGTTTCGGATTGGCCGACGCCGACCGTCTCCACCATGACCACGTCGAAGCCGGCGGCATCGCACAGCAGCATTGCCTCACGTGTCCGCGATGCCACGCCGCCGAGGGTCTGCGCCGACGGCGTCGGTCGTACGTAGGCGTCGTCGAGCTTCGACAGGCGGGCCATCTGGGTCTTGTCGCCCATGATGCTGCCTCCGGAGATCGTCGACGAAGGGTCGATCGCCAGCACCGCGACGCGGTGGTCGCGCTCGATCAGCCAACAGCCGAGGGCATCGATCAGCGTGCTCTTGCCGACCCCCGGCACGCCGCTGATGCCGACGCGCCAGGCAGCACCGGTGTCGGGCGCCAGCTCCTCGAGAAGCGCCTCGGCCAGCTGTTGATCATCAGCACGGGCGCTCTCGATCAGGGTGATACCGCGCGCCAGTGACGTTTGGTCGCCGGCGCGAATCTTCGCCGCCAACTCCGTGGCCGGCACGCGCGACACTCAGTCAGACTCGGCGCCGCCGTCGGCGGCAGCCTGAAGTCGGTCAAGCAACTGCATGGCGGCCTCGGTGACGGCGGTGCCGGGACCGAAGATGGCCACCGCCCCGGCCTCCATGACGGCGGTATGGTCCTGCGGCGGCACGACACCGCCGACAACCACCAGAATGTCGGGCCGGCCGAGGTCCGCCAGCTCGCTGCGTAGCTCCGGCACCAGCGTCAGGTGACCGGCCGCCAGTGAGCTCACGCCGACGACATGGACGTCGTTCTCGGCCGCCTGGCGCGCCACTTCATCCGGCGTCTGGAACAACGGGCCGATATCGATGTCGAAGCCCAGGTCCGACAACGCCGTGGCGATCACCTTTTGACCACGGTCATGACCGTCCTGCCCGAGCTTGGCGACCAGCACTCGAGGTCTGCGACCGTGGCGGCTGGAGAACTCCTCGGCACGCGCGCGCACTGCCAGTACGTCCTCGGAGGACTCGCCCATGGCGCCACTGTATACGCCAGAGAACGAGCGCACGGTGGCCTGGTGGCGGGTGAATACCTTCTCCAGCGCCGCTGCCATCTCGCCGACAGTGGCCCGCGCCCGCGCCGCATCGATCGTAGCCGCCAGCAGGTTCCCGTTCTCCGTCTCTGCCACCCGCGTCAGCCTCTCGAGGGCTCCCGCGCACGCGTCGGAGTCGCGTTCGGCGCGTAGCGCATGGAGCCGCTCCAGCTGCGCTCGCACGACCTCCCGGTTGTCGATCGCTCGTACCTCGATGGCACTCTCCGCGTCGGTGGCGTGCGCGTTGACGCCGACGATCTTCTGCTGCCCGGAGTCGATGCGTGCCTGCGTACGGGCGGCAGATTCCTCGATGCGCAGCTTTGGCAGCCCCGCCTCGATTGCGCGCGTCATGCCGCCGAGCTCCTCGACCTCCTCGATGTGCTGCATCGCCTGCGCGGCAAGCTCCTGAGTCAGGCTCTCCATGAAGTAGCTGCCGCCCCAGGGATCGACAACGTCGCAGATCCCGGTCTCCAGCTGCAGCACGAGCTGGGTGTTGCGCGCCACCCGGGCCGACAGGTCGGTGGGCAGTCCGAGCGCCTCGTCGAACGCGTTCGTGTGCAGCGACTGGGTACCACCATGCACGGCCGCCATCGCTTCGATCGCCGTGCGCACGATGTTGTTGTAAGGATCCTGGGCGGTCAGCGACCAGCCCGAGGTCTGGCAGTGCGTGCGCAGGCGCGAAGAGCGTGGATCCTGAGGCTCGAACTGCTCCATGAGTCGATGCCACAACAGGCGCGCGGCGCGCAGCTTGGCAACCTCGGTGTGGTAGCTCATACCGATGCCGAAGAAGAACGAGATGCGAGGGGCGAACGCGTCGACGTCGAGCCCGGCAGCGATCCCGGTGCGGACGTACTCGACCCCGTCGGCCAAGGTGTAGGCAAGCTCGATGTCGGCCGTCGCCCCGGCCTCCTGCATGTGATAGCCGGACACCGAGATGCTGTTGAAGCGCGGCATGTGCTCCGACGTGTGACGAAAGATGTCGGCGACGATTCGCATCGACGCTGCCGGCGGGTAGATGTAGGTATTGCGGACCATGAACTCCTTGAGCACGTCGTTCTGGATCGTCCCGGTGAGCTGGTCCTGTGCGACACCCTGCTCTTCCCCGGCGACGATATAGAGCGCCAGCACCGGTAGGACGGCACCGTTCATCGTCATCGAGACGCTCATCTCGTCGAGCGGTATGCCCTCGAAGAGGATGCGCGCGTCGAGAATCGAATCGATCGCCACGCCGGCCATGCCAACGTCGCCAGCCACCCGCGGATGGTCGGAGTCGTAGCCGCGATGCGTCGCCAGGTCGAAGGCAATCGACAGGCCTTTCTGACCAGCGGCGAGATTGCGTCGGTAAAAAGCGTTCGATTCTTCCGCGGTCGAAAACCCGGCGTATTGGCGAATCGTCCACGGGCGCTCGCGATACATCGACGCGTAGGGTGCGCGCACATAAGGCGGCTCGCCGGCCGAGCTACCGAGATGCTCGACGGCCTCGAGGTCGTCGGCCGTATAGATCGACTTCGACTCGCTCTTGGACATGGCGCTCCTGCCTCCAACAACCTGCCGCGTTGCCCACGATTCTGTCACTTTCGAGCCCATGACAGCGTCCGCGCGGGCGATCAGCTGCCGCCCCGTCGCGCCACGCGCGTGGATCCCGTTCGGGCACTGCAAGCCGACTGACATGACAACCACGATGCTTGCGAGCACGCAGAGGTCGATCACCCACCGCTGACAGGCTCTCGGACTCCGCCGCTCGTGCCGAGTCGTCCAACGCGGCGTTCCGCTCGCGGAATCGCGAGT
Source organism: Acidobacteriota bacterium (assembly GCA_965248695.1). Classification (GTDB taxonomy): domain Bacteria; phylum Acidobacteriota; class UBA890; order UBA890; family WLXD01; genus DASCOT01. The sequence goes on from CBDFKD010000002.1 coordinate 1,657,713, forward strand.
TCTCGCCATACCGACCAGCGGAAGCGTCGGATACTGTCTCAAGAATGCAGCCTACCCGCACCGACCGGCCGAGCGACTCGCAGGAGCCAGGCCTCACGAAAGTCGACATCTGGCTGGTGGAGGACAACGACCTCTATCGCAGCACGATTGCCGCACTGATCGAGTCCGAGCCGGACCTCCGGTGTCCGATTGCAGCGCCCAACTTCGAGGAAGCGCTCGCGGCACTCGAGCAAGGAAAGGTGCCCGACATCATCCTGATGGATATCGAGCTGCCTGGCATCAACGGCATCGAAGGTGCGCGCCGGGTCAAGGCGATCTCCCCTACATCGCGCGTCATCATGCTGACCGTTCATGAGGAGCGCGAGAACATCTTCGAGGCGATCTGCGCCGGCGCTTCCGGCTATCTGTTGAAGCCCTCGCCCGCCGACGAGATCGTCGCGGCAATTCGACAAGTCGGCGCCGGAGCCGCCCCGATCAACGCCTACATCGCCAGCAAGATGCTCGACATCTTCGCGCAGCTTGCCCCGGCGCGCGGCGACTACGGATTGACGCCACGAGAGACTGAAGTACTGCAGCGGATGGTCGACGGTTTGACGATGCAGCGTATCGCCGACAAGCTGGTAGTCAGCTACCACACCGTCGATACGCACATCCGCAATATCTACGACAAGCTCCATGTGCACTCGCGCAGCGGGGCCGTCGCCAAGGCACTAAAGGAACGGCTCGTATAGGCCCGTGGGCAGAAAAACGGGCTTCTGATAGGCTGCCCGAAATGCCAGCGTCAACACTCGGTACGAGGTCCTTCGTCGCCGCCCCGATGGCCGCAATCTGCGGCATCTTGGCCTCGGCGCTGACCTCCGGAGGCGCGTTCGCTCAGGTCCGCTCGGCCGAGCCGCGTTTCGTGCGCGTCGACTCGGAAAGACTGTCGCACAGCACCGTCGTGTCGATCTTGCAGGATCGGACCGGCTATCTGTGGTTGGGCACAACGGACGGCCTTAACCGTTACGACGGCTACGAGTTCAAGGTGTTCCGCCATGACCCGGACGACTCGACAACGCTGACCCACAACGACGTCGTGGCGTTGATGGAGGATCGTCAAGGATCGATCTGGATCGGCACGGAGGACGGGCTGAACCGGCTCGAACCCGGGGCCAACGGCTTCGTACGTTACTGGCTGCGGCCGAGTGATGCGCCGGAGCAAACACCGGTCACCGCGATCCGGCTGCTCGAGGACCGCCACGGCGACATCTGGGTGCTCAGTGAGCCACGCGGCCTGCTGCGCTACGACCGTTCCATAGACAGCTTCCAGCCGGTGTTCGAGCACCCGTCGACGCTATTGACGCGAGGCTGGAAAGCCGCGCTCGTTGAGCGCGACGATGGACAGCTCGCAGTTCTCATCGCGCCCGATGCAAATAGGGCCGCGGCACTCTTCGTGTTCGACTCGAGCACCGGCACGTATGACGTGCAGCGACCGCCGCCCGATCGGCCATCGGCACTGTATTCGAGTCTGCGTTCCCGCGCCGTCCACCCGGCGGCGGCGCTCATCGGCGACGGCGAGGCGCTGCTCGGCTCGGTGCTTCCCGGGAACCTCGGGAGGGCGTCGGTAGTATTCCGCGACGCCGAGGACACGCTGTGGATCGGTACCGCCGGCGACGGACTGCTGCACTACGACGACGCCAGTGGCTCGGTGTCGCGGACACGCTTCGAGCCGTCATCCAACTATCTACGCAACTACGTGCGCGGGCTACACCGCGACCGCGACGGGGCGCTGTGGGTGGGCACGCACGACGGGTTGTACCGCGCCGACCCGGCTGCCAAGGCGTTCTCGCGACTCGTCCACGATCCGTCGGATTCAAACAGCATCAGCGCGTCAGCGGTATCGGCGCTCGCGCTCACTGGGCCGGCCGAACAGGCCTCGGTATGGATCGGCACGTACGGCACCGGTCTCAACCGGCTAGACGTCGGCAGCGGGATGATCGAGCGCCTGTCGCGGCTGTCGCGGCTAGTCGCGCCCACCGACGGCGTCATCTGGGCGTTGCACGGCACGCCGGAGGGTCGGCTCTGGATCGTCACCGCGGACGGCTTGTTCCTCTACCGGCCTGCCGACGACACGCTCCAAGCGCATGGTCTACCGGACTTCCCTGACATCGAGTCCCCGGAGCTCAACAGCGTTGTCGTAGACGACAACAACGTCGTCTGGGTAGCAGCCAGCGGAGGCTTGTACGGCTACCTGCCGAATCGTCGTGAGGCTCGGCCCTACTTGCCGGCCACCGATGGCTCTGGTCCCAGCGGCGCCGGCGTGCTGGAAGCGCTGCTGGCGGAGCCCGGTGCGCTGTGGATGGGCGTTGACGGCGATCGGTTGGATCGCTTCGATCTGGCAAGCGGTCGTTTCACCTCGCGCGCGTTGATGACCCGCTCCGGAGCATCGCTGAGCAGCAAGGGGGTCTGGGATCTGCACCGTGACCTCCGCGGCTGGCTGTGGCTCGCAACCGGAGCAGGGCTCCTGCGCTACGACCCCGACAGTCAGGCGTTCGATCACTACTCGGTGGCCGACGGCCTACCGGGTGCGGTCGCCTACAGCATCGCCGACGGCGTCGCTGGCGATCTTTGGGTCGGAACGAACCTCGGGCTGGCGCGTATCGAGATAGTGGATTCGATGCCAGGGCTCCGGCCGTCGGTCCGTGTGCACGCCTATGGGGCCGCGGACGGGGTAGCGGGCAACGAGCTCAACCGAGGCTCGGCGTTGCGACTCGCGGACGGAACGCTGCTATTCGGCGGCATGGAGGGAATCACCCGTTTCCATCCTGGAGCCATCGATAACAACCCCAACATTCCACCGCTGGTGCTGACCCGTATCGAGCGATCCAACCGCGAAGGCTCGTTCGAGATCGAACCCCGCGGTTTGGCGGCGCTCGAGCTCAGCTATCGCGACGCCTCGTTTACTCTCGAGTTCGCGGCGCTCAACTTCACGCTGCCGGAGCGCAATCTCTACCGCTACCGGCTCGAGCCTTTCGACTCCAGCTGGGTCGAGAGCGGCACCCGCCGGTTCGCCCGCTACACCAACGTGCTGCCCGGCGACTACAACTTTCGCCTGCAGGGATCGAACAACGACGGAGTGTGGAACGAGGTCGGGCTATCGCTGCCGATTCGGGTAAGTCCGCCGTTTTGGCAGACGCTCTGGTTCCGGGCTCTCGCGTTGGCAGCGATCGTGTCTGTGATCTGGGGCGCGCACCGTTACCGGGTGGCGCAGCTGCTGGGCGTGGAGCGGCTGCGACTGCGCATCGCCTCCGATCTACACGACGACATTAGCAGCGATATCAGCGGCATCGCGCTCACAGCCGAGTTGCTGCAGCGCGGCGACCACTTACAGGACCAGGACCGCGTCCGGCTCGGGCAAATGCGCAGCACTGCTATTCGCATGGTGGACGCCGTCAGGGATATCGTTTGGTACATCAACCCCGAGCACGACACTTTGACGGCGACCGTCAGGCGCATGCGCGCCGTCGCCGAGACGCTGCTTGACGATACGGACTACGAGTTCCGGGCCAGCTGCGTTGACGAGGTCGGCATCGACATGGGTGTGCGGCGTCAGATTTTCCTCTTCTACAAAGAAGCGCTCCACAACGTCGTGCGCCACGCGAACGCCCATCGCGTCGACCTTCGCTTCGAACGGGAGGGAGACCGCCTGACGCTTCAGATCCGTGACGACGGCGTCGGCTTCCAACCGGAAGGAGTCGCCCAAGGCCAAGGCCACGGGCTCGGCAGCCTCGGCGAACGCGCCGCCCAGATGGGTGGTTTGGCGCGAATCGACTCCGCCCCCGGTGCCGGCACAACGGTCGTTCTCGAGGTGCCGATCTAGCAGGCCGTGGTGGAAGTGTGGGCTAGCGGCGGGAGATCAGCTCGAGTCAGGCATCTTGGGCAAAGAACAGCTCTGCTACGTCGTCTGGTGGGGGCGGCGTGAGCCGACTGACGGCAACCATGAGCGCAAGCGACGCCATCGGGCCGATCAGCGCCGGCCACAGCCCTCCGATCCAGTTGTTGAACGACCCGTGCACCGCGTAACCGGCGAGGTACCAGAGCACACAGACGATCGAGCCACCGATCATGCCCGCCAGCGCCCCCTCGCGCGTGGCGCGTGGCCAACAGAGCCCGAGCAGCAACGGGAAGGTGAACGCCGATGCCATCAGACTAAAGCCCATGGTAACGATCCAGAGAATCGCCGCCGGTGGATCGATCGCCATCAGCAAGGCGACGACGCCGAGGGCAAGGGTTGCGATGCGCGCCACCTTGAGCCCTTGCGCCGGATCGACTTCGCGCCGCGAGAGAGGAATGTAGACGTTCTCGACGACTAGCGATCCGGCCAGCAGCAACACCGAGTCGATGGTCGACATGGTGGCGCCGAGCACCGCAGCGACGATGACCCCGCCGACGATCGGCGGCAGCAGGTTCGACACTAGCAGCGGCAGCGCCAGATCCGGCTGCTCCAGCGTCGGCAGCAGCACGCCCGAGGCGATGGCGATGAGCGTGGCGTTGACGTAGATGAAGCACGAGAACGTCACCGAATAGATCATCGCGCGTCGCAGGGCGCGCTTGTCCTCTAGAATCAGGAACCGCGTCACCGCGGCGGGGGCACCGCCGATCTGGAAGAAGCCCCACACCAGAAACGACGACACGACCCACAACGCCGGCATGGCACCCAGAAACGAGATCGCCTCCGGGTTGATCTCGCCGTACTGCCGATGCATCTCGGAGAATCCGCCCGAGGCGCTCACTGCCATCGGCGATAGGATGGCGAAGCCGACGACCATGATCAAACCCTGGATCAAGTCAGTCCATGCCACCGCCTGCATGCCACCGACCACCGTGTAGAGAACCACGATGCCGCCGAAGATGAAGAGGCCGGCGAGATAGGGCATCCCGAGAAACACCTCGAAGACGTTGCCCGCCGCCTTCAGCTGGGCCGCGACAATCGGTACGAACGCCACCAGCATGATGCCCGTCGCCGTCAGTCCAACCGCTTTGCCGTAGTAGCGCGCCTCGAACACGTCGATGATCGTCGTGCACTTGATGCGGCTAGCGATGCGCTGCAGGCGATCACCGACCAACACGTAAGTGAACCATGGAGCGGCAGCCGAAGTCACCCCGGCGGGCGAAAAGTTGTAGCCCAGCAAGCGCTCCGACCCGATACCTCCCATGTAAGAGCTGCCGCTCATCTGGGTGGCCGAGTACGAGAATCCGACGGTGCCGGGCCCGAGCTTGCCGCGTGCCAGAAAATAGTCGCCGCGCGACTGCGTTCGACGATTCGACCAGATGCCGAGGCCCATCAAGCCGGCGAAGTACACGATCAGGATCAGTGTGTACTGGGCGGTGATGGTCATTAGCAGGCCGCAGTGGATGTGTGGTGGGTCTGGCTACGGCGAGTTGGGGCCACTGTTAGCGACCGGTCTTGACGTAGTACATCGCCGCCGCGATCACGTACACGTAGCCGCCGTAGACCAGGATCCAAACTCCCCAGTCGAGATTGGCGGGACCGGCCGGCCAGTCGACCAGTAGCCCGAGACTGCCACCAACGAGAAAGAACGCCATCAGCGCGATCGAGACTCGCGGCAGTCGCGGAGCCTGCACGGTGGCCTGCCTCGCCGCGCCGAGCTCCGGCCCCCGGGGCTCCGCGATCGCGGGCTCGTCGCCGCCCGGCTGGTTCACTGCCAGGCCTCGTCGAGCACGCGCATGATGTTTCCGGCCATCACCTTGGCAATGTCCTCCTCGGAATAGTCGTGCTGCACCAGCCAGCGCAGGATGTTCTTGGAGCCCTCGGTCGGGTTCTCGATGCCGCGCACGTACTCCACCATCTCGTGGCCGGGGCCGGACTTCTTGCCGCCTCCCTCTTGGGAGGCGTCGATCGACAACAGTCCGGCGTACACCTTGTGCACGCCGACGTGATCGCCCCAGAGCGTATCGGGGCCGAAGGCGACGTGGTCGATGCCGACCAGGTGGGCGACATACTCGAAGTGCTCCATGAACGACTCGATGTCGTGCAGGGGGTGCTTCTCGGTGATCGTCGTGTGCGGCGCCGCCTCGATGCCGATCACGCCGCCCTTGCCAGCGACCGCCTTGATGACATCGTCAGGCGCCAGCCGCTTGATGTTCCATAGTGCCCGCGCCCCGGTGTGGGTCAGGAAGATCGGCTTGCTGCTCGCCTCCGCCGTATCGAGCGTCGTCTGGTCCGATGCGTGGGCGCAGTCGATGGCCATGCCGACCTCGTTCATGCGTGCCACCGCCTTCTTGCCGAAAGAGGTAAGGCCGCCGTCCCGGATCTCCTTGAGGCCGGTGCCGAGCGCGTTGGACTCGCTGTAGCAGATGCCGAGCACGCGCAGGCCGAAGCCGTAGAGGATCTCGATGCGATCGAGCTCGTTCTCGATCATCGCCGCACCCTCCTGCGCCGGCACAAGCGCGATGCGCCCCTCGCGGTGCGCGCGGCGAATATCGTCGACCACCTCGCAGCGGATGATGAAGTCCTGATGAGCAAGATCACACAGGCGCATGCCCATGTCGTAGATGACGTCGTCCCACTTCCAGCCGCTCTTGGAGGTGATGATCGCGCTGCCGTCGAGGAAGTTGTCGAAGACGCAATCCCAGTACGAATCGCCCAGCGCCTCGTAAGCGGTGAACACGCGGGCCTCGCGGTCGTACGCCATCATCTCGTCGAGCGCGGCCGGGAAGTAGTGCGGATGCTCGTGTAACGAGATCATCAGCAGGCGCTCGGCGAGATCCTCGACCCGGGCCACCTGCTCATCGGTCAACGGCAGCAGGTACGGCTCACCCTTGCAGTGGCCCTCGACGAGCTCGAACTCGCGAAAATCGCGCGTCGTCTTCAGGTAGTCGAACGATCTGTAGCCGGTGAATTGCTTGTTGGTGCCCATGCAGGCCTCTCGGTGTCGGTTCCACAGGTAGCCTCGCGGATCGCGGCGGACAACTTACATCAGCCGCGATCGCTGAGAGTGAAAGGCTCACCGCGGGGACCCCGTCGCGAGCGCAGCAGCTCCGGAGACAGACCCGTCATCTGATCCACGAGCAGCCCGATCTGTATTGGCGAGGGCTTCGAGCGAACCCGGGCCAGGCGAAGTGAGGCGACATCGGCGGCCCGAGTCGGCAGGTCTCGATCAAGGCTGGAAAGATCAGAGGCTGGCATTGACCCTCTTCCACTCATCGAGCAGGTCATGGCGCTCGAAATAGACGCGCACGGACTCGGCGTCGACGCCGGTGGCGCGTAGTAGCTCGACGATGTCGGCCAACTCCTGGAATTGCCGGCTCGGGTCGTTCTTGGCCGCCAGCACCTTCATGGCCACCAGGTGCTCGGGCCGCGGTACCTTGGCAACGACGCCCGGGAAGATCTCCGACTCTTCGGCCTCACCGAACAGATCCTTCGCGGTCGGCGGATCGACGTAGACGACGTCGATGCGGCCCATCTCGGCGACCGGGTGCGCGTGGCTGGAGTATCCGTCCGACCGGTGCAACGTCTCGTAGCCGAGCGATTCCAGGTGCGCCACCAGAAAGTCCTGCGCGCGCCGCTCCGCGGCGATATCAACGTCGAGCGTCAGACGGCCGGCTCCATGGACGGCGAGCGCCAGCCCGCCGATCACGGCCCAGTCCGCCTGGTGCGCGGCCAAGCACGCCGCTGCCTCCCGCAGCACCCTGGCAAAGTCCACCAGTCGCCCTCAGTGGCTCCCGCTAGAGCGGCCGATTCGGGTAGGCGATCGTGCGCCACATGTGGGCAACCGGGCTGTTGTCGTATCCCAGCCCTTCCTTCGGCTGCTTGAAATGGCGTCCGATGATGTCGATGAAGGGCTCGATCGATACCTCGGCATCGCGGTCGAACGCGTAGGTGTCGTTGACCGTGATCAAGCGAGCATCCATGTACATCGGGTGTGCACGGGCGTACTCGTACGCCGCCTTGATGTACGGCTCGGGGACGTAGTCCTCGCCGAAGATGCGGTTGTACATCTCGGGGTACTCGTAGCCGACGCTGTCGTCGGGGTAGAAGCGCAACGGCGCGTGGTAGCGGATCCCCCAGCTGACGCGCTCGTCGACGTACGGCTCCATGAGCTGCGCTCCCCACCAGCCGTGATCGACCTTGATCAGGTTGAGCACCACGTCGTGGAGCAGACACGCCAGGACCGTATGCTCCGGCTGCCCGGTCTTGAGCGCGTGAGTGGCGCTCTGCAGCACATGGTTGGCGGGTGCGAAGCGCTTCTCGAAGAACTCCGCCAGCGTCGGCTTGTCCGACATCGGGGCGAACGGCTCGGCACGTGGCATGAACAAGCTGCCGGTGCCTCGCGGCGCCCGGCGCTCGTCCTCCTGCTGCAGCTCGGCCACCGCAACGGCCTCGCCGTCGGGCATGTAGAGCACCGGCTCGACACCATCGCGGGCAGCGACGGCGAGATCGAGCTCCTCCATCATGTAGTGCTCGAGCTCTTCGGCCTTGTCCTCCGGAGACATCAGCTCGAGTGTGCCTACGCCCAGTGTGGCCAGGAATGCTCTGCGATCGACCTCCATGGCGGTCTCCTCGTCTCGGTGCGGAAGCAAGACTCAAGGGTGCCGGACTGCGGCATCCGCATGCTTCCACCGGGCTCGGTGCGCTGTCAACGGTGGATCGAGGCTGCGGCGGTCTCGGGCCTCTAGCAGGCATCCGATTTGACTCTCAAGGCGATGATCATGGGATCAGCTTGTTATACTTATAGGATGAGTACGAGGTTGCAGGTGGTGCTGGACGACGCCGAGCTCGAGGAGATCCGTACCGTTGCGGAGCGACATCGAATGACGGTCTCCTCATGGGTGCGCCAGGCGCTGCGTGACGCCAGGCGACGCGAACCAACCCGACCGGCCGAGGTCAAGCTGGCCGCCCTGGAGCAGGCCAGTTGCCACAGCTACCCCACCGCGGACATCGACGAGATGCTGCGCCAGATCGCCCGTGGCCGCGACGGCGCCGACGAGTGATCTTCGTCGATTCCAACATCCCGATGTACTTGGTGGGGGCAGCCCATCCGAACAAGACCAGGGCACGGAAAGTGCTCGCTCAACTCGTGAGCCAGGAAGCCCGGCTGGTGACGGACGCCGAGGTTTTCCAGGAAATTCTGCATCGCTACACCGCGATCCGCAGGCCCGACGCCATCGAAGCGGCGTGGCAGCTGCTTGAAGCCCTGGTCGACGAGACCTTCCCTATCGAGCTCGCTGACGTGGAAGCGGCGCGCCGCTTGATCGACGCCAAGGGCGACGTGTCGGCGCGCGACGCCCTGCACGCCGCGATCATGCTCCACAACGACGTGGCGCAGGTGTTCAGCTTCGACACGCACTTCGACGCGCTCGACGGCATCGTGCGGCTGGCGTAGGGGCTACTGACGGAATGCGCTCGAACTGCACCGCGTTGTGGTGTGCCGTCTACCCGAGCGAGACATCAGATCGACGGTGACCGGGTTGTGGTCGCTGAGACGCTCCCACGGCTCGCCCGTACTCACCTCGGCGGAACGCAAGCAGGCCGCCCAACTCTTCGGCACCAGGATCTCGTCGCAGTGGTACGCCGTCACCGGGTCGCGCGTCCAGCGCAGCGTCTGTGTCAGAGGCACCCCAGGGTGAATGGCTCGCCACGCGTTCGCCAATCCGAGCTCCACCTCGGTCCGCTCCAGGAAGCGCTGCTCCCCGCGGCTGTTGGCGCGCTCTTCTCCGGGGGCTCGGTGGGCAACCGTCAGATTGAAGTCGCCTCCGATCACCAGGTCACCACCAGCCGACTGTGCCGCGATACCGTCGAGCATGGCATTGGCCTCGCGCACGTAGCTTCGCCGCCGGGCCGGCACGTGCACGCTGTACACGTGCCATGGCGGCCGTCGCGGCCAGGCGGTCACCACCGCCCCGACCACCCACCCGTCGAAGCCCGGAACCGGCAGGAGCGCCCGCGGCCGCCGCGGAAGCAACAGCGCCGAACCCCATTTGCCATGCTCTACCGGGGCCCACACAAGGCGCCCGCGCGGAATCCCGAGCTCCGCGGCGAAGTTGCGCGGATCACGCGTCTCCTGCACCAGGGCGATATCGGGGGCCAGCCGATCGATCATTTCCTGCCAGTGGCTCAGCGACCCCCCGGCTCGCATGTTGAAGGAGACGAGCCGCAGCGTGGGCGTCTCACCAGGCACTACGAGACTCCTCCTCGCGTCCATTGCTTGAACCTAATTAGTTAGTTTAGTATTGAACTAAGATGAAGGTCAATATGCACGACGCCAAGACGAATCTGTCGCGCTACCTGGCGCAGTTGCGCGACGGCGAGAGCATCGTTGTCTGCCGCCGCAACGTGCCGGTGGCGGAGATCCGACCCCTGCGTCCACAGCGACGCCAGCTCGCGGAGCCTGGCCGCTGGAAGGGCGCGATCAAGGTGCCGGCCGATTTCTCCGCGTCCCTCCCGGATGCACTACTCGACGCGTTCGAGGGCCTACCGAGCAGCGAGGAATGAACGTCCTCCTCGATACCGCGCCCTTCCTGTGGCTGGCCGCGGACACGCCGGCGTTGTCGAAGCGTGTCCGCGAGGTGGTTCTCGACGCAGACAATTCGATCTTCCTCAGCGCGGTGTCGGCCTGGGAGATCGCAGTGAAGTACCGCCTGGGTCGCTTGCCCCTCCCGGAACGACCCGAGACATTGGTGCCGGCAATCCGCGACGCCTACGCCATCGAATCGCTGCCGCTGGAGGAAACGGCGACCCTACATGTGCACCGGCTGCCCGAGTACCACCGCGACCCGTTCGACCGCATGCTGGTGTGTCAGGCGATCGCCCATGGCCTGACGCTGGCGACGCCGGACGACGCGATCCGCCGCTATCCCGTGCCGACGATCTGGTAGGCGCAGCGCAGCACGACGTCACATCGACCATCTCGGTCAACTAGCGCGCCGTCGCGGACGCCGGCACGTTCGACGCACTCGAAGACGCGGTCGGGTCGCTACATGTTCCGCCGGTATTGGCCGCCGACGTCGTACAGCGCCCCCGAGAGCTGGCGCAGGCTGCAGACCTTGGCCGCTTCCATCAGCGCCTCGAACGTGTTGCCGTTGTCCACCGCGGTATGCTGCAGGCGCTCGAGCGCGTCCCCGGCGACCGTGCCGTTGCGCTCCTGGAACGCCTGGCGCGACGCGATCGCGTACTCCTTCTCCTCGGTGGTGGAACGGAAGACATCATCGGGGATGATCGTCGGTGAGCCTTCCTCGTCGAGGAACGTGTTGACGCCGACGATCGGTAGCTCGCCGGTGTGCTTGAGGCTTTCGTAATAGTGCGACTCCTCCTGGATGCGCGAGCGCTGGTACATGCGCTCCATGGCGCCCAGCACTCCGCCGCGCTCGGAGATGTTGCGGAATTCCTGCAGTACGGCCTGCTCGACGAGCTCGGTGAGCTCCTCGATGATGAACGACCCCTGTAACGGATTCTCGTTGCGCGCCAGCCCGAGCTCCTTGTTGATGATCAGCTGGATCGCCAGCGCCCGGCGTACGCTCTCCTCCGTCGGCGTGGTCAGCGCTTCGTCGTAGGCGTTCGTGTGCAAGGAATTGCAGTTGTCGTAGATGGCGTAGAGCGCCTGCAACGTGGTGCGGATGTCGTTGAAGGCGATCTCCTGGGCGTGCAGCGATCGCCCCGACGTCTGGATGTGGTACTTGAGCTTCTGTGAGCGTGCGCTGCCGCCGTACTTGCGCTTGATCGCCTTGGCCCAGATGCGCCGCGCCACCCGCCCCATGACCGAATACTCGGGGTCCATGCCATTGGAGAAGAAGAACGACAGGTTCGGAGCGAAGTCGTTGATCGCCATGCCGCGCGACAGGTAGTACTCGACGAAGGTGAAGCCGTTCGCCAGCGTGAAGGCCAGCTGGCTGATGGGGTTCGCTCCGGCTTCGGCCATGTGGTACCCGGAAATAGACACCGAGTAGAAATTCCGTACCTGGTGGTCGATGAAGTACTGCTGGATGTCACCCATCATCCGCAGCGCGAACTCGGTGGAGAATATGCAGGTGTTCTGCGCCTGGTCCTCTTTGAGGATGTCCGCCTGCACGGTGCCGCGAACACCGCGCAGCGTATCGGCCTTGATGCGCTCGTAGACCTCCCGATCCAGCACCTCATCGCCGCTGACGCCGAGAAGCGCCAACCCGAGGCCGTCGCCGTGCTCGGGCGGTGCGCCCTGATACGCCGGCCGCTCCACGCCCTTGGCGTCGTAGATCGCATCGATCTTCGCCTCGACGTCGGCTGCGAGCCCTTCACGCTGTATATGCAGCTCACACTGCTGATCGATCGCGGCGTTGAGAAAGAACGCCAGCAGCATCGGCGCCGGACCGTTGATGGTCATCGACACCGACGTCGCCGGGTCGAGCAGATCGAACCCCGAGTAGAGCTTCTTGGCGTCGTCGACCGTACAGACGCTCACCCCGGAGTTGCCCACCTTGCCGTAGATGTCGGGACGCGGATCCGGATCCTCGCCGTACAGGGTGACGGAGTCGAACGCCGTCGACAGGCGCCGCGCAGGCATCCCGTGCGACAGGTAATGGAAGCGGTGGTTGGTGCGCTCCGGGCCACCCTCGCCGGCGAACATCCGTGCCGGGTCTTCGGTCTCAATGCGCTTGAGCGGGAATACGCCGGCAGCATACGGAAACTCGCCGGGCACGTTCTCGGTCAGCAGCCAGCGCAAGATGTCGCCCCAGTCCAGATAACGTGGCAGCACCACTTTGGGAATACGCAGGTGGGACAACGACTCGGTGAACAGCGGACGCTCGATTACCTGGTCGCGGACTTCGTACCGGTATACGTCGGCCCTGAACCGCTCCTGGGTCGCGGGCCACTCACGTAGCAGCCGCCGGCACACGGGGTCCAGGCGCTCGTGGAGCTCGTCATGGCGTGCGACGAGCTCCGTCGGGGCCTCGGCGCCATCGGCTCGCAACTGTTCAAGAGCACCGTTCAGCTGATACAGCTTGCTGCCCATCGCCGCCTGCTCGTCGACGAACGCGCCGTAGGCATCGCTGTCCTCGGCGATCTCGGCGAGGTAGCGGACCCGCTCGGGCGGAATCACCAGCGTCGTGGCGGCGCTCACTTCAGCGCCTAGTGGACCCGGTACCGACTCGGCACCGCGGTCCGCCAACCTGTCCATCAACACGCGATACAGGCGCGTCATGCCGGGATCGTTGAACTGCGAAGCGATCGTCGAGTACACCGGGAGCTCGTCGTCCTTTGCGTCGAAGAGCTCGTGGTTGCGCCGGTACTGCTTGCGCACGTCGCGTAAGGCATCGAGCGAGCCGCGTTTGTCGAACTTGTTGATCGCGATGACGTCGGCGAAGTCGAGCATGTCGATCTTCTCGAGCTGCGTCGCAGCGCCGTACTCGGCAGTCATCACATACACCGAGACGTCGGCGTGATCGGTGATCTCGGTGTCCGACTGCCCGATGCCGGAGGTCTCGAGGATGATGAGGTCGAAGTTCGCCGCCCGACAGATATCGAGCGCGTGCCGCACATGCTTTGACAGCGCCAGGTTCGACTGCCGCGTGGCCAGCGAGCGCATGTAGGCACGATCGCTGTCGATGGCGTTCATGCGGATGCGATCGCCAAGCAGCGCCCCTCCGGTACGGCGCTTCGAGGGATCGACGGAGATCACGGCGACGGTGGTGTCATCGGACTCGAGCAGGAACCGACGCACGAGCTCATCCACGAGCGACGACTTGCCGGCACCGCCGGGCCCCGTAATGCCCAGCACCGGCACGGAGCCGTCCTTCGTCATCGCCTGCAGGGCAGGCTGCAACTCGGTGACGGCCTCGGGGTAGTTCTCCACCATCGTGATGAGCTGACCGATCAGCCGCGGGCTGCGCTCCGCCAGTCCGGCGAGATGGCCATTCGGTGTGGGACCCACGGTCGAGAAATCGCTTTGCTGCAAGAGGTCGTTGACCATCCCCTGAAGCCCGAGCTGGCGCCCGTCATCGGGTGAGTAGACACGTGCCACTCCATATTGATGGAGCTCATCGATCTCGGCGGGATGGATAGTGCCGCCGCCGCCGCAGAACACCTTGATGTGCCCGGCGCCGCGATCGCGCAGCAGGTCGACCATGTACTTGAAGTATTCGATGTGGCCGCCCTGATAGGACGTGACGGCAATCGCCTGCGCGTCTTCCTGGATGGCGCAGTCGACGATCGCTGCGACGGACCGGTTGTGGCCGAGATGAATGACCTCGGCGCCCGATGCCTGGAGGATGCGCCGCATGATGTTGATGGCAACGTCGTGGCCATCGAACAGTGAGGCGGCTGTCACCACGCGCACATGGTGCTCAGGCTTGTAAGGTTCGACCCGTTCTCCCATCACTGCGATCTTACTTGCAGCTCCGGGAATCCGCCTGTCAGGCGCTCGCTTTCGCCTCGCTGCCCGCTGCTGGCAATTCGCCGAACTTGCGGCGGTAGTACCGCTCCCAGTAGCTGTTGGCAACGGTCCCGATCACCCCGGGGGCGACCCACGGCACCCAATTGAACTGCCCCAGGATCGACAAATCGAGCACTATCCTCGAACCGAACACCAGGAACGCCGTGTGGAAGGCAATGCCGGCGCCCAGCAGCGCACCCATGTGCTCGTAGAACCAGGTCATCTTCTCTGCTGGCCGCCGATACGCGTACTTGTACATCCCATGGGTGGTCAATACACCGACCGGCGAGAGGGCCAGCATGATAATTGACACGCTGGACCAGAAGAACAAAGCCCAGGCGATAACGACAGCGCTACCGACAGCCGGAAGCACCATCAGCGCGCGATACAGCGGGGTACGGATGGAGTCCGGATCGCGCCGCGTCCGCACCGCCTGTATGGCGTGGTGCGTCAGCGCGATCGTCGCGCAGCCGAGATAGAACAGAAAGATCAGGAACCCGAAATTGGTGGCGTTGTCGGTTATCGAGGCGCCGGCAGCCAGTGCCCGGCCGATACGCAGCGGCGGCGTCAACATCGCGGAGCCCCCCACTGCGAAGGCGCACACCGCGAACACCTTCCCGAACAGCATGTGCCGCTTACCGCCCTTCTTGCTGAGGATCGGCACCCACCAGGCCGCGAGGCCTACGAATCCCAACACAATGTGGCTCCACCTGAGCACCTGAATCAGTCCTTCCATCATCGTTCCTCCGCGCCGACAGGCTCCGGGTGGGCCGCGGCGATTCGTTCGTTGAGTCGCTCAGTCGTCTCGTCGCACCAGGCGATCCGCGCTCGGTGGGCATGCAGGCCCATCCGCAACGCGGCGTGGTAGTGAAATCCATCTGCGTCGAGCTGGGAGAGATCGCCATACTCGTCGCGAATCTGGAGATCGGCCTGCTCCAGGAACGTGACCTTGTGAGCCCATTCGCGCCGCATACGGCGGACCATGCGCAACGACTCCTCGAAGTTATCAAGCTCTCCGAGGAAGAACGTCTGCGCCACGTAGGCAAGGCGCTCACGACCGATCTTCGGTCCTTCACACAGCCAGGCGCGGAGGGCCTGCCGCCCAGCCGGCGTGGTTTCGTACACCTGCCGCCGGGGACCACGCTCCGACGGCGCCTCGGTACGTTGCAGGAGACCATCCGCCTCCATCCGCTTGAGCGCCGGATAGATCTGGCTGCGCTCGGCAAACCAGAAGTGGGCCGCCGCCTCGGTGAACTGTTTGCCCAAGTCGTACCCCGTCGACGGGCTACGCAGCATACCGAGGAGGATGTGGTCGAGGCTCATTCCGGTCCCTGTTAGGTAAGACAATAGATAAGTATTTATATAAATCTTTATCTAGTCTGTCAACCTGGACGGCTCCGCCGATAACGACACGGCGTCGAGCCGGCTTCGCGGTGAGCGCGACGCGTCGGCTCAGCGGTTCTTCTTGTAGTGCTTGCGATAGTCGGTGTGGATCTTCTTCCAGCGCTTCTTCTCTGCCAGCGCTGCCCCGAGGTCGCGCCGACGCTCCTCATACGCCAGCTCCTTCTGCAACTTCTCGTAGCTTGCCCAGCGCTCCGGTGTGATCGAGCCTGACTGGACCGCCTCGCGCACCGCACACCCCGGCTCATCGGCGTGAGTGCAGTCGCGAAACCGGCAGCCGTCGATCACCGCCGCGACGTCGTCGAAGGTCTCTTCCAGACCGTCGTCGGCGTCGACGAGGCCGAGCTCGCGCATGCCCGGCGTATCGAGCGCCAGCGCGCCGCCCGGCAATCGGAAGATCTCTCGGTGAGTCGTCGTGTGTCGGCCCTTGTCGTCGGTCTCGCGTATTTCCTGGGTGCGCAGCAGCTCGCTGCCGGCAAATATGTTCACCAAGGTCGACTTGCCAACCCCCGACGATCCCAGCAGTACCACCGTCTTCCCAGGGCTCAAGTACGCCTGTAGCTCCTGGATACCCTCCCCGGTGACCGCGCTGACAGCCAGTATCGGCGCGCCGGCCGCCGCCGGGCGAACTTCGGTCAGCCGCGCCTCGAGATCATCGCACTGGTCGAGCTTGGTCAATACGACGACCGGCTGGGCGCCGCTTTCCCAGGCCGCCACCAGGTAGCGCTCGATGCGGCGCGGACTGAGCTCCTGATTGAGCGAGGTCACCAGGAAGACAACATCGACATTCGCAGCCACTACCTGTTCCTGACTTTCGGTACCCGACTTGCGCCGCACGAACTGGGTGCTGCGGGGCAGGATCTCCGTGATGGTCGCCGGCCCGTCGGCCTCAGCCTCGATCAGCACCCAATCGCCTACCGCCGGCAACTCGCGCCGTCCCGACGCGCGGTAGAGCATGCGGCCCGGGGCTACACCGGTGGCCTCACCCCACGGTGTGATGAGCCGATACTCGCCGCGATGCTGGGCGATCACGCGCGCCGGCGCCAAGCTGGAGCCGGCCTCGAGGGCAGCCCCAACGTCGTCGCTCCAGCCCCAGTCCAGGAGCCGGCCGCCGGAGAGCGCCTCGGCGCCGTCGCTCATCTGGGAGGCATGGTGGACGCTTCCTCTACGTCGACCTCGATACCACCAGCCAGCAAGGCGTTGAACAGCGCCCGGAACGTCCCGAAAGACTGACCACGCCACTGAGGCCGGAATCCGAGCAACACCACCTGCCCCTCACCATGCTTCACCCGCAGCGCGGCGGCGTTGCCGTGCAGGTGCTCCTCGCCCAGCAGGTACCCGGATAGTAACGGTGAGGCCGCCTCGGAGAAGTGCATCAACACCTCGCCGTCGAACCCCTCCAACGACCGAAACACCGGACTGCGCGAGACGGTCAGACTGGCGCGTCGCGGCATGCCGGCCATCAGCGGGTGGGTAGTATCGACGACGACCTCCAGCTGCGAGATGCCAGCGAAGAACTCGTCTCGACCGAGATCCGCCAAGGCATTCTCGACCGGCAACCCGAGCGCGTCGATGGCGAACAGACTGCTGTTGTTCATCGCCACCAGCGTGCCGCCGTCGTCCACGAAGCGCGCCAGTGCGCGTGCACCCTCCTCGCCGACGCCACCAGCGTAGCGCGGCGGTACAGTGCCGGCCGAGTGACCCTCTCTGATCTCGCGCTGCCGCGCATCGGGCAGCACCACTACGTCGTAGCGATCTCGCAGCCCACCAGCGCGCACATCGGCGTCGCGCAGGGAACCGAACTCGAAGTCGTAGCCTTCCAGCAGCCAGCGCGTCCAACCCTCGTCCATGTTGGCGGTCCAGGGTCTGTAAAGACCGATCCGCGGCCGTTGCAGTTGTACGCCGGCGACGGAGCGCCGTTCGGCGCGCAACGCCAATGACCGCACCATCTCTGCGGCCGCATCGGCCGACAATCCCGAGAGCACGTAGCGTGCCTCGTGTCCGGCCAGCAGCCGGACGCTACCGCCAGCCCGCCAGGTGCGATTCACGGCTCGGAAGGAGTTGTTCTCGGCCGGGCGCACCGCCAGGGCAACGCCCTGACCGCCAACCGGGGCGGACGGCGGCACCAGCGCAGCAGCCACGGGGTCGGTGTCGAATCCCACGCCGGTGACCGAGTCGAACGGTGCACGATCGTAGCTGGCGATCACCTCCGGGTTGGCGTCGCCGTCGCCTTGCCAGCCCGCACGATCGCCAGAAACCCGCTCGAGCGATGCGCGGAAGCCATCGTCGAGCGGCGTGGCGCCCGCGATCACCCGAACTCCCATCTGATACGGCAGCGTCCACCCGGCGGCATCGTAGGGCTGTTCGGGCGGGCCCTCCGGATATTCGCGCAGATCAGGGTACGCCTGCGCCTCCAGAACCTGGCGGGCTAGCTCGGCGTCCTCCTGTGCCATTGGCACGACCCAGGTACCAGCATCGAAGTTGCTGCCTTCGTACTCCAAGCCGTGCGCCAGCCGGTACACGCGCAACCCGTTGAACGCCAGACGCCGGAGCAGCTCCACCGCCGCCACCGGGTCGCGCTGATCGACTGGTATCAGATAGGCGTAGGGCGGATCCCGGCGGTACCGGAGAATCGTGTCACGCGCCGCCTGGTAGCGGTTGTACAGCAAGTCGGAGCGATACTTGGCAGCGTAGTCGAGGGTGGCGATCGAGCCGGTAAGCATGTATTCCACCGCGTCACGCAGGCGCCACCAGCCGCCGCGCCACGGGCTCGGGTAGAGGGACTCGGATCGCAGCTCGCGACGGCCCTCAGGATAGTCGCGCAGGGTGTAGAACTTCGGCGTCGCGTAGGCGTAGAGCGCCGTCTCCGTCCACCACGAGGCGATGTTGCGCAACATCGGCATGTAGTCGACATAGCCGGGATACCAGGCGTCAAACCCGGTACCCATATGTACGGCGCCCGTCTGACCGCGCTCCTCCAGTGCCTGCGCGATCAACATACCGACGGCGTTCACCGTGCGCGACATCAGCGGGTGGACCCGTGTGGCAATCGGCTCGGCGAACGGCGGCAACCAGATGCGGGTCGGGAACGGCGACGACTGGTGGTGGATGTAGATGATCTGCGGCTCCCAATGACGCCATGTGCGCGCCAGCACACGGGACTCCACCATGTTGAGCATGTAGCCGTCGCGGTTGTTGTCGTGGCCGACGTACTTCTGGTACAGCCATGGCATCGGCGACACTTCGTAGGGTGTCCCGACGTTGCCGCGGTACCAGTCGGCGATGAGATTCTGGCCGTCGGGGTTCACCGAGGGCCACAGCATCAGCACGACCTCGTCGAGGATCGCCTGGATCTCCGGATCGTCCGTGTTGCTCACCAGGTCATAGGCCAGCTGGATGGTGTGCTGGGCGTGTGCCACCTCGCTGGCGTGCAAGCCGCCGTCGATGTGCACGATCGCCTTGCCGCGAGCGGCCAGGGCGCGGGCCTCCTCATCGCTGAGCATCGGCGCGGCACCGTCGACGCCCAGCGGATGCGCCAGGCGCCGGGCGATATCCCGGTACTCGTCGACGCGCGCCAGATTCTGGGGACTGGACACCAGGGCCATGTACCAGCGGCGGCCTTCCGAGCTGCGCCCCACCTCACGCAGCTCGATGCGATCGCTGGCGGCAGCCAGGGCGCGGAAGTAGGCCATCGAGTCGTCGTAGCTCGCGAGCTTGAAATCGGCCCCAACGCGGAACCCGAGAACCGATTCCGGCGTCGGCAGCGACGCCTGGAGCGCGGGCTCCGTAGGAGCTCCGGCGGCGGCGAACGACGAGCCGAGCCCGACGACGATGAGCGCGCAGATCGCGGTGCGTTTCTTCATGGTCGCAATCTATCACCGACAGAGCATCGGCTAGCCATCGTGTCGGGTGCGTAGAAGAATGGCGCTCGTCGCGCCGTGGCGCGACCCCCGAGCGTCCGAGCCCGGCGCCTTGCACCGTGAGACCATCATGAAGAACCACGCTTTCCTGTCGGCCGCGCTGCTCGTCATGCTGGTCGCCACCCCGGCACCGGGTGCCGGTCAGGCACACCAAAGCTCGCAGCTGCAGTTCTATCCGGACGACGCGGGGTACCTCCCCGAGGTGCCTACCCTCGAACGGGTCGTGGGCCACGAATGGGGCGAGCGGGTGACCTCCCCGGAAGAGATCGAGCGTTATATCCACGCCCTCGCAGAAGCGTCGCCGCGCGTCTCCGTACACGAGTATGCGCGCACTTGGGAGGGACGCCGCCTCTACTACGTTGTGGTTGCTTCACAGACAAACATCGACAGGATCGAATCGCTTCGCGAGGCCAACCTGTCGCTTGCCGATCCACGCGCCACGTCGTCCACGCAGGCAGAGCAGATCATCGCCGACAACCCGGTGATCACCTGGCTGGCCTATGGCGTGCACGGCAACGAGATCTCCAGCGGCGATGCCGCCCTGCTGACGATGTACCACCTCGCTGCCGCCGCCAACGACGAGCTTGCTGCCGAAGTTCTGGCCAACAGCGTGGTCATTCTCGACCCGATGCAGAACCCCGACGGACGCAATCGATTCGTCAGCCACTACCGCCAGTCGAAGGGCGTGTGGGCCGACTCCAATACCGCTTCGGTGGAGCTTCGAGAGCCCTGGCCTGGCGGCCGCACGAACCACTACCTGTTCGACCTGAACCGCGATTGGTTTGCGCAAACACAGCCCGAGAGCCGTGGCAAGGTGGCGGCGTTCATGCGCTGGCGACCGCAAGTCTATGTCGATCTGCACGAGATGGGCGGCGACTCGACCTATTACTTCCCGCCCCAGGCGCCGCCACAGAACCCGAACCAGACCGAGGACATCGCAAGCTGGATAGAGGAGGTCGGCCGCAACAACGCACGCTGGTTCGACCGCATGGGGTTCGACTACTTCACCGGTGAGGTCTTCGACGCCTTCTATCCCGGCTACGGCGTTTCATGGCCCATGTTCCAGGGAGCGCTGGGAATGACCTACGAGCAGGCGTCGTCGCGCGGGCTGCTGCGTGAGCGCACCGACGAGACCGTGCTCGAGTACCGACATACCGTGCAGCACCATTTCATCGCCTCGCTTGCAACCGCCGAGACGGCGGCGAACAACCGCGTGGCGATCCTGCGCGACTTCTACGACTTCGGCGTCGAGGCGATCCAGAGCGGTGGCTTGGAGGACATCCGCGAGGTGATCATCACCCCCGGGAACGATCCGCGCCGCGTCGACAAGCTGGTACGCGGGTTCATGACACAGGGCGTCGAGGTGGCTCGCGCCACCGAGCCCTTCGGCAACGTGGTGAGTGACTACTACGGTGGCAATCCCGAGCGCCGGGAATTCCCGGCCGGCAGCTACCGGATCTCCATGGCACAGCCGGCCAAGCACCTCGTCAAGGTACTGCTGGCGCCGGAGACGCCGATGGACGAGGAGTTCTTGCGCCAGCAACGTCGGCGATACGAGCGCCGCCAGGGTGACCAGATCTACGACATCAGCGGCTGGTCGCTACCGCTGCTGTTCGACCTCGAGGCGTACACCGCCAGCGAGCCCTCGACGCCCGACATGGTACTCAGCGGCGACCTGCTCGAGGCCCCGCCGGGTGTCAGCGGTAGCGTCCACGGCGGCCCGGCGCAGGTGGCCTACCTGGTGCCGTGGGGTGCCCAGGGAGCGGTGGAGGGGTTGGCGGCGCTGCACCACCACGACATTCGCGTCCACAGCGCCGGCGACTCCTTCAGCATCGGTGGCCGTGACTACCCAGCCGGATCGCTGATCATCAAGGTGCACGACAACGGCGCTAACCTGCACACGGATCTGGAACGCATCGCCGCCAACCACAACGTCGACTTCTATCCCACCGATACCTCGTGGGTCGACGATGGCATCAACTTCGGCAGCAGGCGGGTACGGTACCTGCCGAAGCCGCGTATCGCGCTGGCCTGGGATCGTCCAACCAGCGCCAACTCTGCGGGTTGGGCGCGTTATCTGATCGAGGTGCCGTACCACTACCCGGTGACCATCGTTCGGGTCAGCGAGCTCACCACTGCGGATCTCGACGATTTCAACGTCCTGATCCTTCCGGACGCCTTCTCGTTCGGCGGCGGCGGAGGCTACGGCGACTCGTTCTCGGAACGCACGGTCGAGCGCATTGGTGAGTGGCTACAGGCCGGCGGTACGCTGATCACCCTCGGCAGCGCGACTCGCTGGTTAATCGCCGAAGACGTCGGGATGCTAGCGAGCTCGCTCAAGACCAAGATGAACGCCGAGGACGAGGAGGCCACCATGAGTGCGGACGGACTCAGCACCGGGCTTCCAGAGGGTGTCGTTCCAGAAGAGGAGGACCCCACGCCGCTCCCCGGTACCATCCTGCGCGCCCAGCTCGATCCCGAGCACTGGTTGGCGTTCGGGTACGGCGATCGAGTCAACCTGATCGCTCAGTCGCGCAACATCTACGAGCCGGTGCAGATCGACGACGGCATCAACGTCGCGACCTATCTCTCCGGTGATGCGCTCAAGGTCTCGGGCGTCGCCTGGGACGACGAGCTGGAGCTCATCGCAGGTACTCCGTTTCTCATGCACCAGCCGCACGGCCGTGGGCATGTGGTGGCGTTCGCCGAGGATCCCAACTTCCGCGCCTACTTCGACGGTCTCAACCTGCTGTTCCTGAACGGTGTGTTTCTGGGGCCTGGCTACTGAGCACCGGCTTCCCGGGCACGTGATTCTGGGGCAACCGGTCTCCGTAGATCGCGCCTACTGCGGCGCGGTGTCGGTGGCGTCGTGCCAGTGGCCGTGTTCCGGCGACCAGACGCGGCCGGACGGTACGTCCTCTGCCTCGGAACCGCTGCGGATAATGCCGACGGTCACCAAAACGACGAGCACGGCGATGAGGATGGCGAAGCCGCGCCATAGCTTCTGGCTACTCGTTACCTTGCCCTCACAGCAACGCTTGTACTTGTCACCACTGCCGCACGGGCAGGGCTCATTGCGACCTACGCTCACGATGGTCTCCTAGTGGCCTGTAACAGATGATCGTTGCCTATCGCAGATGGGATTTGCGGGTGAGATCAAGGCGCGGCGACGCTGTCGATGCTAGGGACATCATCGAGGAGCCGCAACGCCGAGATCACCCGCAACTGCCCATCTGTCCGGAGGATGGCGGCGAACTGGGCCCGCCTGCGGCGTTGCTCCTCCTTGAAAATGGGCGAACATTGTCTCGTCGGATCGCCTGGCATCCGGGCCCATTTCGTCACCACGATAGGCAACGATCATCTGTTACAGGCCACTAACTGGGGCGGTGTCACGGCACACTCAATATGCGCCCGACGACCGGCGTAGTTCAACCCCGGTACAATCGCTCGACCGATGACCGACCTCTCGCACGTACGCAACTTCTGCATCATTGCTCACATCGATCATGGCAAATCGACGCTTGCCGATCGATTGCTGCAGGCGTGCGGGGCGGTATCGGAGCGCGAGTTCCACGATCAGATGCTCGACACGATGGATCTCGAACAGGAGCGTGGAATCACCATCAAGAGCAACACGATCACGCTGTCGTACACGGCGGACGACGGTCAGACGTACGAGCTGAACCTGATCGACACGCCGGGGCACGTGGATTTCTCGCACGAGGTGCGGCGGTCGTTGATGTCGTGTGAGGGGGCGCTGCTGCTGATCGACGCCGCGCAGGGCGTGGAAGCGCAAACGGTCGCCAACTTGTACCTGGCACTGGAGCACGATCTGGAGATCGTGCCGGTGATCAACAAGATTGACCTGCCGGCGGCCGATCCGGAGCGCGTGCGCGAGCAGATCGACGCCGACCTGGGACTCGACCCGTTCGAGGTGGTGCTCGCCTCGGCCAAGGAAGGAACCGGCATCCACGACGTGCTCGAAGCCGTCGTCACCAAGCTGCCGGCGCCGCAAGGCGACGCGGAGGCGCCGCTGAAGGCGTTGATCTTCGACGCCACGTATGACGCCTATCGCGGCGTAATCATGCTGGCCCGCATCGTCGACGGCACGCTCCACGCCGGGGACCCTGTAAAGCTGATGCACAGCGAGACGGAGTACGAGATCGAGGAGGTCGGACAACTGAAGCTCGGCCGTGAGAAGAGCGCGCAGCTGACGGCCGGCGGGGTCGGCTACATCATCGCCGGGGTCAAGTCGGTGAGCGACATCGAGGTCGGCGACACGCTGACCCGCGCGGACGCGCCGGCCGCCGAACCGCTGCCGGGCTACGTTGCAGCCAAACCTGTTGTGTTCTCGTCGCTGTATCCGATGCAGGCCGACGAGTACGAGGACCTCAGCAAGGCGCTCGACAAGTTGAAGCTCAACGACGCTTCGCTGACCTACCAGAAGGACTCTTCCAGCGCGCTGGGGTTCGGGTACCGGTGTGGTTTTCTCGGCATGCTGCACCTGGAGATCGTGCAAGAACGGCTGACGCGCGAGTATGGGCTGTCGCTCTTGCTGACAGCGCCGTCGGTGGAGTTCCACGTGCGCACCGCCGCCGGCGAGGACCTGGTGGTGGAGAACCCGGCCGAGTACCCCGACCCAGGGTCGATCGAGAGCGTCCAGGAGCCCTTCATCAAGGCATCGATCCTGATGCCCGACCGCTACCTCGGCGCGGTCATGGAGCTACTGCGCGACAAGCGCGGCGAGAACATCAAGTTCGACTACCTGGCGGTGGGTCGCGTCGACGTCACTGCCGACCTGCCGCTGGCCGAGGTTCTGTTCGACTTCTACGATCGTCTCAAGTCCATAACCCAGGGCTACGGCTCGTTCGACTACGAGGTAACGGACTATCGGCCCACAGATCTGGTGAAGGTGGACATCCTGGTGAACGCTGAACGCGTCGACGCCCTCGCCATGCTCGTGCACCGCGAAAAGGCGCGCGGCCGCGCCCTGCACGCCTGCGACCAGCTGTCGAAGACGATCCCGCGACACAATTTCAAGATCCCCATCCAGGGCACCATAGGTCGCGACATCATCGCCAGAAAGAACATCAACGCTTTCCGCAAGGACGTCACCGCCAAGTGCTACGGCGGCGACATCACGCGCAAGCGCAAGCTACTCGAACGCCAGAAAGCCGGCAAGAAGCGCGCCCGCATGTTCGGCCAGGTAGAGATCCCGCAGGAGGCGTTCCTGTCGGTTCTACGCACCGACGCGGACACCTGATGCAACGTCTCCACCTTTGGATCGCCGTGGCCATCCTGGCCAGCGGCAGCGCGGTGGTTCGCAAGCTCGCCGCGATCGGAGCCGCCAACCTCATCGACGGGCGCAATCCGATCTCGTTCTGCAACGTGTTGTTCGCCGGCAATCTGGTGGCGCTCGCGTTGATTCTGCTGGTGCATCGGACGGAGTGGTCGCGCGACAACCTAGCCAAGGTCAGCAGCAACGAATGGTTGAGCATGGTGGCGGTGGCGTTGCTGTCCGTGGCCCTGGCGCCGGCGCTCATCTTCACCGCGCTGGAGCGCACCAGCGTAACCAGCGTCGTGCTCCTCGGACGCATCGAGCCGCCGCTCGTGCTGGCTCTGGGGGCCCTCGTCCTCGGCGACCTGCTCAGCCGCTGGGGCGTGATCGGCGCGCTAACGGTTCTGGCCGGGGTCGCCGCGTCGTTGCTGCTGCAGCCGATGATGGACGGGCTGATGTTCGGCCGCGGAGAGGCCTTCGCGCTGCTGGGCGCCGCCTGCCTGGCGGCCGGCACGGTTGTCGCCAAGGCGCGGCTGGGGAAGGTGCCGCTCGGTATCTTCGCCGGGACACGCATGGCCGTGGGCACGGTGGTGTTCGCCGTCGTCGTGATGACGCTGTTCGGACCGGTGCACTTCATCGATATCTTCGCGCCCAGATTGTGGGCGTGGATGCTGGTCTACGGCGGCATCGTGGTCACCGGCGGCCAGCTACTCTGGTTCTCGGGGTTGAGACGCAGCTCGACGTTGCAGGTCTCCATGGCCTCGTCAACGAGCCCGGTGATCGCCGTGCTGGCGGCCTTCGTGATCCTCGGCGAGGTTCCCATGCAGGCGCAGCTAGCCGGCGGCGCCCTCATGCTCGTCGGCATCGGAATGGGCCTGTGGGCGGCAACGCACGACGCCGCGTCGGCGCCTGCGTCCACCTGCGGCGCCGCCGATTACGACGGCAATGTCGGCTTCAAGGGTGTCTAGCAGGCCGTGGTGAAAGTGTGGCGGGCCTGGCGACAGGGTCCTGCGAGGTGGAGGCAAGGAGAGAGGAGGAGGCGATGGTTACCCCATCGTTGACGACGAACGACGCAGCATACACGCGCAACCCTCTGTCGCCCAAAGGGTTGCGGCAGCGTGACGGCGCTATCGATTCGTTTCGATCGCTCGGCGTGCCGTCTGAAAAATATCGATCAGCATCTCGAGCGTCAGCTTGCCGGTAAACGTATTCTGCTGGCTCGGGTGGTAGGAGGCGATCAGCTCCAGGTCGCGGCGCGGGAATCGTCCGGTCGCGTCTGCAGGCGCAACGACGACTCGCCGACCGTGGCCGAAGCGCGGCTTGGGTCGCGGCACGTCCGCTCCGCGATCACGAAACAGACGCATTGATTGATCGTAGGCAAACTGCCCCAACGCCACCACGGCGCGAATCCCCGGGCCCCCGAAGTCCAGGAGGTCGAGCTCGCGCTCCAGAAACGGGCGACAGGCTTCGCGCTCCGCAGGCGTCGGTTTGTTTCCCGGCGGCGCGCAGCGGTTGGCAGCGGTAATGAAGCAGTCATGGAGCTCCAGCCCGTCGGACACGTCGACTGCCTCGGCCTGGCTGGCAAAGCCGGTCTCGTAGAGCGCGCGATAAAGCCAGTCGCCGGACCGGTCGCCAGTAAACATCCGGCCCGTTCGGTTCGATCCGTGCGCTCCAGGCGCAAGGCCAACCAGCACCAGACGCGCCCGGCGGTCGCCGAACCCGGGCACCGGACGGCCCCAGTACTCCTGGTCACGGTATGCGGCTCGCTTCTCGCGTGCCATGCGCTCGCGGTGCTCGACGAGGCGCGGGCACAGGCGACACTCGACGATCTCACCGTCGAGTTGCGCCCAATCGGAGGCGCTCACCGCGAGCTCCGGCAATGCGCCGCATAGCTGAGGCCGGCGGAGCAAAGTCCTATCACATGGGACCGGCTCTTGGTGGCAGGGCCCATCAGCTGCACGCCGGGGCATGCCCGGCCGGGATCGTCAGCCGGTCCAGCTCGCGCCGCGAGACGTAGGGCACGTAGCCGCGATCAGAGGCCAGCTCCCAGAACCGATCGATCTTGCTGCGCTGCGTCAGGTAGTCGATTGCCAGCACTGCCTTGCCTGCCGCCGCAAACACATCGAGCAGGTCGATGGTGAACTGCTGCGGATCGAGCCTGTTGTTCTCATCGCGATCGCCGAAGTAGAAGGTGTCCTCGGCGCCGATGCCGTCGATTGCCTTGAAGTACGCCCGCTGCCGGCGAGCGGATTCCTTGTCGGGATCGGCGGCGTCCGGGTAGGTTTCCGGGTGGATGATGCCGGCGCCGTTCTGCGGCACCACCAGGAACTCGCTCGCTCCACGCGTCTTGCGAGCGTACTTGGCCAACCGGCGGACGAGCTTGACCATGTCGGCAGGGGCCCGGCGACGCTCGTCGTTGCCACCGATCTCGGCGGGACCCCAGTACTCGTACGCATCGACGATGTCGAGATACACACCGTCGAAGCCAACGTCGATGATGCGGTCCAGGTAGCTCTTATCGCGCCCCGATGCGCTGCCGAACAGGATTCGCTGCCATTCCCGCAACCAGTAGCGCGCCTTGTAGTTGCCCTCCCACTCGGGGTTGGTCGGGCCGAGGAACGCCGGTGCGCCGGCTCCAGGGTCGCCGTCAGCATCGAGCCAAGCAGCATCGAAATAATAACGATAGCTCTCGGCCTCGCCGATGCTCAGATAGGCAAGTACGACTCGCGGACCGCAGGGACCCGTACGTAGCGCTTCCACTTGAGCCGGGATCAGCTCGCCCGAAGCATCGCCGGTCGTGGAGTAGTCGATGACCAGGACCTGGAAGGCTGACGCGGCAAGCGCTGAGAGGTTGAATTCCTGCAGCTGGTACCCCCAGTTATCAACTGTGAACGGCAATCGCTGGCGCGCGGCGGTCGGTGCCGGCCCCTGGTGGGCGCTCAGAAGCTGGACCGTCGTCGCGAGGACCGCAAGAACGATCAGCAGCCTGAACAGTAATGAGCGAGAGCGATCGACTCGTCGGCAGGCGGCTGACGCGCAGGGCCCGGATGAGACAGACCCCCTTCTGATCAGACCGTTGAGCGTCATCGGAGCTCCATCCCCCGAGCCCGTCGACGGCCCTGCCACAGGAACCAGCAGCCGACGGATCGGTACGGACGCCAGGGCTCGCCGATCCGCAGCAGCTCATCGCCCCGCGGCCGTTCTCGCAGGCGGTAAAGGACCTGGGCGCCGTCGAGCAGCCCGATGTCATCGACCGGCAGCATGTCCAAGCGAGCGAGCCGGAAGATCATGAACACCTCGGCCGTCCATCGGCCGATCCCCTTGACCTGCACCAGCGCCTCGATCACGGCGTCGTCCGACAGCCGCTCCAGCGCTCGAAGGCTGAGCTGGCGGCTCGTGATGCGGGCGGCGAGATCACGTAGATAGGCAACTTTGGGGCGTGACAGGCCCGCCGCCCGGAGGTCCGCCTCGGAGGTTGCCAGCAACCGTCGGGCGGATGGATCACGTCCGCCGTAGAGCGCCCGAAAGCGACGATGGATGCTGCGCGCTGCCTGCACGGAGATCTGCTGGCCGATGATGGTCTGCAAGAGCGCCGGCAGCGCCTGCCGGCGCCAGTAGCGATCCAGGCCGCACGGGCCGATCTCCTTGATGACCGATCGCATGACCGGGTCGACGCGACCCAGGTGACGTTCCGCGGTCCGGAGCAGGGCGAGCGTGACCATCCCGGCAGGGTAGATGAGGCCGGGCTCCACCGCAGCCACTTGAGAGTGGCTCTCCGATGCTGCAACGTTGCCACGGTCACCACTGAACTGATCCGATGGAGCCAATGAGCGACTTTCTAGGGTTCGACTTCGCTAGCATCGACTATCAGGCCTGGATCGATTCAGCCATCCAGTTCTTGCTGCCTCGCCTGATCCAGAGCGGCCTGCAGCTGGTCGCGGCAGCAATCGTCTACTACCTGGCACGCTGGATCCTGACCCGGCTCGAGTCGCGCTTCGTGTCGCGCACCGAGACCAACCTCGACGACATCGTGGTGGAGCTCGTGCGGCGGCTGGTGCTGACGTCGGTCGGGTTCTGGGCACTTTGGCGACTGGCGTTCATCTGGGGCCTCCCGACTATGGCGGCCGCAATCGGCGGCATCTGGATCGTCGGGCTCAGCTTGCCGGTAAGTCGCGCTGTCGGAGCACTGATCAAGGTCCTGGAGACCACCTTGGTGGCGAAGACCGATACCAAGCTCGACGACACCGCGCTGCCGTGGATCAACCGCATCATTACCGGGGTGATCGTCGGCACCGCCGCGCTGCTGGCGCTCTTCAACATGAACATCAACATCACGCCGTTGCTCGCCGGTGCAAGCGTTGCCGGGGTAGCGATCTCGTTCGCCGCCAAAGACACGCTGTCGAACCTCATTGCTGGCGTGCTGTTGATTCTCGACCGCCCCTTCGAAGTCGGCGACCGTATCGAGCTGTGGAGCGCCCCGGCGCGGCACTCGACCTGGGGCGACGTTACCGAGATCGGCATCCGCGCCACCAAGATACGCACCCCGGACAACATCCTGATCATCATCCCGAACAACCAGATCATGCAGCGCGACATCATCAACTACACCGCTTCGGGTCCCACAATCCGGCTCCGCATTCCGATCGGCATCGGCTACGACGCCGATGTGGAACAGGCCAAGGGGATATGCCTTGAGGTTGCCGCGGCTTCGGACGACGTCGAGGACTCGCCGGCAGCGGTGTGCATTCTGCGTGCCTTCGGCGCGTCGTCGGTCGATCTCGAGCTACGCGTCTGGCTCAAGGACGGACGTCGTCGTCGAGCCGTCGAGGATTGGATCACCGAACAGGTGAAGCTCCGCTTTGACGCCGCCGGCATCGAGATCCCCTACCCGAAGCGCGATCTTTACATCAAGCAGGCTCCGGGGGGCGGCGATGTCGCAGGTGTCCCTGCGGGAAGCATCGATGTGGGAGGGTCCGATGGCTGAGGCAGAGACCGGCAGTGTGCGACCCAGCGCCGAGGTGGCGCTCAACGACGTACCAGCCGGGACCGCAACTCGAACCCAGGTGCTGATCGGGGCCGAGGACGGAGCTCCGAACTTTGCCATGCGACGCTTCGTGATGGGCCACGGTGGTGGCATGCCGCGGCACACCAACGCCGTGGAGCACGAGCAATACGTGCTCAAGGGTCGAGCCCGGGTGACCATCGGCAACGCGGTGCACGAGGTAAAGGCCGACGATGCCGTTTACATTCCCGCGGGCGTACCGCACTCCTACGAGGTGATCGACGAGCCCTTCGAGTTCCTGTGCATGGTGCCGAATCTGCCCGACGCCATCGAGATCTTGCCGGAGGAATGAGGCAGGGCCGCGCTAACCGGGACAACCAGATGGAACCCACATCCAGCTCACGATACGTCGCCGTCGCAGCGATCGCCGGGCTCGTGGCTGGCGTGCTGGCGACGATGGCGATCTCTGGCGGCGGGGAGCCGGCGGTCGACAATCGCGAGCCCTTCGGCGGGCTCGATCTTCGCAATCCGGAAGCCTGGCGTCTCGTCGATCTGACGCACGCGTTGAGCCCCGACAGCCTGTACTGGCCCAACGGCGAGCCCTTCGAACACGAGCGCCAGGGGTGGGAGTTCGACGCCGACGGCAACTGGTACGCGATGGCCCGATTCTCGACACCTGAACATCTCGGTACACATCTGGACGCTCCGATCCACTTCGCCGCCGGTGGCTGGACGAGCGCCGAGATCCCGGCCGAACGGTTTCTCGGTGCCGCGGTCGTGGTGGACATCAGTGAGCGCGCCGCCGCGGACCCCGACGCAACGCTCCAGCCGGGGGATCTGGAGGCCTGGGAGGCCCGCCATGGAGCAGTGCCTGAGGGCTCGATCTTGCTGGTAAGGACGCGCTGGTCGGAGCGCTGGCCCAACTGGAGCGATTACTACGGCAGCGACGATCCGTTCGATACGACATCGCTGCACTTCCCGGGCGTGTCGGCCGAAGCGGCCGCGGCGATCGTCGAGCGTGGCGTAATCGGCGTGGGGATAGACACCGCCAGCATCGATCCGGGCAACGATGTGGCGTTCAGGGCACACCGGGTGCTTGCCGCCGCCAACATCTTCAATCTGGAGAACCTCAGGGAGCTCGGCGAGCTACCCGAGAACGGCGCCACACTGCTGGCGCTGCCGATAAAGATCGCCGACGGGACGGGGGGACCGGCGCGGGTATTGGCGCTCGTGCCATCCAGTTGATCGCAGCGCGTATCGGGCCTAGTGGCCTGCGCCCGCACACCTGATCCGCGGCGTCCGCTGTCAGTACTCCGCAAAGATCCGCCGCAACTCGTCCAGGTCGCCGGTGTGCATCAATGCCACCAGCAGGAGAACTCGCGCCTTCTGCGGCAGCAGGTCGTAGCCGGCGATCATGTCGCAACGACCGGAGCCGACTCGTCCCCCACCGGTGCGGCTCGTGCTGACGACGAAGATCCCGGTCGCGGCCACCTCGCAGGCCACGGTTCCCTGGCTGGGGGTGGTTGAGCCGGCGCCGGAGGCCGCGAGAACTAGGCCGCGGGCGCCGGCCGCCGCGAAGGCGCGAATGTCGGTACCGTCGGCGCCGTTGTAGGTGTAGGAGATGTCGACCCGTGCCAGATCCTCGGCGCTTTTGTCGGCAACGTCGAACTCACTCCGGAACGTATGTCGCCGCTCGGCACGTCGGTGGAAGATCGGCCCACTCGATTCGACGCTACCGAGCGCACCCCAGTTGCGCGACTTGAAAGTCTGCACTCGGTTGGCGTGGGTCTTGGTGGCATCGCGAGCGGCGTTGATCTCTTGATTGAGCACGACGAGAGCCCCGCGCCCGCGAGAATCCGGATGCGCGGCTACCTGCACGGCGTTCAGCAGGTTGAGAGGGCCGTCGGCCGAGGTTGCGGTCGCCGGACGCATGGCACCGACGATGACCACCGGCTTGGGGCTCTTCACCGTCAGGTTGAGAAAATAGGCCGTCTCCTCGAGGGCGTCGGTGCCGTGGGTGACCACCAGGCCATCCACTTCCCGGTTGTCGGCGCCAGCCACCAGGATGGTGTTGATTCGCTGCGCCAGAGCCAGCCAATCGGCCGGTGCCAGAGAGGTGGAGCCCACGTTGCGGAACTGCTCGGAGCTGACATCGGCAACCGTATCCAGAGCCGGAACGGCAGCCAGCAGCTCCTCGATCGGAATCGCGCCCGATCGATAGCCGGAAACGCTCCCGGGCTCGCCACGACCGGCGATTGTCCCGCCAGTGGCCACGACGCGAACATGGGCACGGGCCGCGGTCTGGGCGACTGACGGACGCGCCGGCGGCTGCAACTGAGCGCCGCCGCGAGCGGGACCAGGCACCAGACCGATTGCCGCAATACCGGCCATGCCGAGGATACGCGCAACCCGGAAGCGCACACTGAAACGTGATCGAGCATCCGAAACGACCTCGGTGGACGCGTTTCTAGCCAAACTGCTGCACTCCCTGATTTGATGCCATCAGCACTTTATCGGCTCCCCGGCGCGCGAAAATACCGCACGTCACGACTCCCGCGATGGTCTCGAGCTCGAGCTCGAGCGCCAGAGGATCGACGATATGCAGCCCCCGGACGTCGACGATCGGGTTGCCGTGATCGGTGACCGTGTCGGGCCGCTGCAGTGGATCGCCCCCGAGCTCGCGGACCCGGCGACAAACCGCCTCCACGGCCATCGGAAGTACCTCCAGAGGAACTGGGAACTCGCCGAGCATGTCGACGCGTTTGGACGCATCGACGATACAGACGAACGTATCGGCAACGGAGAGGACGATCTTCTCGCCGGTCAACGCCGCGCCGCCCCCCTTGATCAGAGATAGACCCGGATCGAACTCATCGGCACCGTCGACGTAGACCGCCAGACGCTGCACCTGATTGAGATCGACGACCTTCACTCCCATGGCGCGCAACCGTTCGGCGCTGGCTTCGGAGGCGCAAACGGCGGCTGCAACCCGGTCAGCCATCGGCGCCAGCGCGGCGATGAACAGATCGACGGTCGAGCCGCTGCCAACGCCCAGCACCTCACCCGGCTGGACAAACTCCAGGGCGGCCTCGGCAACCTCTCGCTTCTGCGCTTCGATGCTCATGCTTGCCGGATATCCCGCGTCGGGACTCGCGCCACGGTTTGAGGCGCCAAACTCAGTTCACGAGCTGCTCGATTCGGCGAATTCGATCGTCGATCGGCGGGTGGGTCGAGAACAGCCCCTTCGCCCGTTTCTCCCAACGCTTGATCGGTTGCACAATATACAGGTGCGCGGTGGCGCGATTGGCTACCTCGAGCACCTCGCGATCCCCTCCGAGCTGACGTAGCGCGGCGATCATGGCATCCGGGTTTCGGGTGAGCTCGACAGCGCCGGCATCGGCGAGGTACTCGCGCTCACGGGACGCCGCCAGCTGGATGAGCCTGGCAAGCATCGGCGCAGCCAGCGACAGCACGATCGCCACAACGAGCAACACCGCGCCGCCGCCGCCGTCGCGGGACCGTGACGCGTCTCGGAAACGCATGCTGCGCCAGGAGAAGTCGGTGATTAGAACGACCGCCCCGACCAGGGTCGCCAGGAGCGTCGCCAACCGGATGTCGAAGTGGCGCACATGGGAAATCTCGTGGGCGAGCACCGCCTGCAGCTGATCGCGCGACAGCCGCTGTCGCAATCCGGTGGTGATGGCGACCGCGGCGTGTTCCGGATCGCGTCCAGTGGCGAACGCATTCAGCGCCGAGTCATCGATCAGATACACCGCCGGCGCCGGCACACCAGCGGCAATGGCCAGCTCGTCGACGACGTTGTGCAGCTGCGGATCCTCGTCGCGCGTGGCTCTCCGGGCCCGGCTCATCCCGAGGATCGCCGCCCCACCACCGTAGTAGCTCCAGATCGCCACCAGCGCGCCGCCTAGGCTGGCAATCGTGGCGAGCATCAGCGACTCGCCCGGACCTACGCCAAGCAGCCCGGCGCCGAGGACGCCCACCAGCAGGCCGATGAAGAGGACGAATCCGACGATCAACACGGCGCTATTGCGACGGTTCCGGGCGATCAGATCATGGTAGGTCACCCGTGCCCGCCCCCTGCCTGGGCCATTGCCCGGCCCAGTGCTTCAGCTGCGCTCAGAACTTGACCTGAGGAGCCTCCCGCTGCTCCGCTTCCTCGAGCTCGAAGAACTCTCGTCGCTGGAACCCGAACATGTTGGCGAAGATGTTGTCCGGGAAGCTCTCGAGCCGCGTGTTGTACTGGCGCACGTTGTCGTTGTAGTGCTGGCGCGCAAAAGCGATCTTGTTCTCCGTCGACGACAGCTCTTCTTGCAGCTGGCCGAAGCTCTGGTTGGCCTTCAGATCGGGATAGGCCTCGGAAAGCGCGAACAGCTGCCGCAGCGCGCCGGTGATCATGTTCTCGGCTTGCGCCTGTTCTTCCACGGTGCCGGCATCGATCCCCGCTTGGCGAGCTCGAACAACCGCCTCGAACGTCTCGCGCTCGTGGCTGGCGTAGCCCTTCACGGTCTCGATCAGGTTGGGAATCAGGTCATAGCGCCGCTTGAGTTGCACGTCGATCGACGCCCAGGCGTCCTGACACCGCACCTTGAGTCGTACCAATCGGTTGTAGATACCGACGAGCCAAGCACCGACCACCGCCAGCAGACCGAGAAGACCGACAAAGCCGAACAACATCACCTCACTCCTTGGCGGCGGCCACCGGTTCGGGGATCTCGGGCGCCTCGCCAACGTCGCTGCCGCCGATCTCCTTGGCCTCGAGGAAGGGGATCTCGCGGCGCAGGCGCGCACCGACTTCCTCGATCGGATGTTGATGCTCCTGGGCGCGACGAGCGCTGAAATCGGCGAGCCCGCTGCGGTTTTCCTCGACCCAGCCGGCAGCGTACTTGCCATCGCGCACGTCGGCCAAGATGCGCCGCATCTCGGCGCGCGTTTCGTCGGTTACCAAGCGCGATCCACCCTGGTAGCCGCCGTGCTCGGCGGTATCGGAAACGCTATGCCACATGTAGGTGAGTCCACCCTGGTACATCAGATCGACGATGAGCTTGAGCTCGTGCAGACATTCGAAGTAGGCGATCTCGGGCTGATAGCCCGCCTCGACGAGGGTTTCGAAACCAGTCCGTACAAGCGCCGACACTCCGCCGCACAGCACTGCCTGCTCACCGAAAAGATCGGTCTCGGTCTCCTCCGCAAAGGTAGTCTCGACGACACCGGCGCGCGCACAGCCGATCGCCGCCGAGTAGGCGAGGGCGTTCTGCAACGCGCGACCACTGGGATCGCGCTCGACCGCAACCAGCGCCGGAGTTCCGGCTCCCTCCTGAAAGAGCTCGCGTACCCGATGCCCGGGAGACTTGGGTGCCACCATCGACACGTCGATCCCCTCGCCCGGGTCGATCAGCCCGTAACGGATGTTGAACCCGTGCGCGAACATGAGCGTGTCACCTGGCTTCATGAACGGCGCAATCTGGTTTTCGTAGATGTCCGCCTGACACGTATCAGGAGCCAACATCATCACGACATCAGCCTTCTCGGCCGCATCTTCGATACCGGTCACTGTCAGTCCTGCGGCAACCGCGTCATCGTGACTGGCGCTGCCAGGCCGCAGACCGACGATCACCCGCACGCCGGAGTCGTGAAGGTTGAGGGCGTGCGCATGCCCTTGGCTGCCGTAGCCGATGATCGCCACGGTGCGGTTGATGATGTCGGCTGTGTCGGCGTCCTTGTCGTAGTAGATCCGTGCCATGACTGCTCCTCGCGCCCCTGCTTGTGCGGGCTTGGCGCCCGTGCTCATGCGGGCTTCGGCGCCCGTGATAATGCGGGCTTGGCGTGTATCCCTTCCTGGAATGTCCGCTCACCCGTGCCCATGGCGATGGCTCCATGTCGGGTGATCTCGAGAATCCCGAGCGGTTCGAGCTTCTCTGTCAGGTTGTCGATCTCGTCGGCTTCTCCGCTCACCTCTACGATCACCGTATCCGACGATTCGTCGATGACGTGGGCCCAGAACTCGCGACAAATCTCACTGATACGCGGGCGATTGTCGTCCACACCGGTCAACTTGATCAGCGCCAGGCTACGGGCGACGTGCGGTCGACTACCTATGTTCTCCACATGTAGAACCGGGATCAACCGGGCCAACTGCTTGACCACGCGTCGGGCGTTCTCGGCGTCACCGTAGATCACCAACGTCAACTGAACATTGTCGGCAGCGGCAGTACGCGCCACGCTGATGCTCTCCAGCAGCACCTGGCGGCTACGTAGCAGACCCGTAACGCGTCCCACAACGTCTTGCCCCGGACGCACCAGCAGAACGAGCGTCTGCCGATCCGACGAGAGGCCGGTCACCTACGACTCCACCTTCTGCGCTGGCTTGTGGTCACGGCGGATCATGGTGTTGAGCGCGGCGCCTGCCGCCACCATCGGATACACGACGTCATGCTGCTCGACGACGAATTCGATCAGGAACGGTGACCCGGTGTGCGCCCGCGCGCGGCGCACGGCGACGTCGACCTCGTCGCTCTCGGTCACCCGACATGCCGGAATTCCGAAGGCACCCGCGAGGCGACGAAAGTCAGGATGGAACATCGGCGTGGCGTTGTAGCGACGATCGTGGAACAGCTCCTGCCATTGACGGACCATACCCAGATAGCCGTTGTTGATGATTGCAATCTTGACCTCGACGCCTTCCTGCACGGCGGTCGCCAGCTCGGGCATCGTCATCTGGAATCCACCGTCGCCGACGATCGCCCAGACTTCCTCCTCCGGGCGAGCAATCTTCGCACCGATCGCCGCCGGCAGGGCGAAGCCCATCGTGCCCATGCCGCCGCTCGTGATCAGCGTCCCAGGGCGGTCGTGCGGGTAGTACTGCGCCTCCCACATCTGATGCTGCCCGACGTCGGTTATCGAGATGGC
This sequence comes from Acidobacteriota bacterium, assembly GCA_965248695.1. Taxonomy (GTDB): domain Bacteria; phylum Acidobacteriota; class UBA890; order UBA890; family WLXD01; genus DASCOT01. Next base: position 1,694,649 of record CBDFKD010000002.1, read on the forward strand.
GTCGCCGCCGGTACTACGCCAAAGCTCGTGAATGGCGTGCGCCGCCAGGAAGCTGTCCGGATCGGGCGGGTGCGTGAGGATGTCGCGCTCACCATCTTCGTCTTGCCAGGACTTGATCTTGTCGATCCACGGCTGGTGATCGGCGGGGGCCAGTCCGGCCGCCATCGCGCGAATCCAGTCGCCGACATCGGCGACGGTGCCCACTTCTACCTGGATCAGCTTGTTGATCTCCGCCGCGTCGATGTCGATGTGGATCTTCTTGGAGTGCGGCGAGTACTCCGCCAGCTTCCCGGTCACGCGGTCGTCGAATCGCATCCCCAGCGCCAGCAGCAGGTCGGCTTCCTGAATGGCGTGGTTCGCTGCCGCTTCGCCGTGCATCCCCATCATGCCAAGCGACAGCGCGTGCGCCTGTGGGAAACCGCCTTTCCCGAGCAGCGTCTGGGTCACCGGAATATGCAACGTCTCGGCGAACGCCACGAGCTCGTTGTGCGCCCCGGAGATCAGAACACCGTGCCCGGCCAGGATGACCGGGCGCTCAGAGGAACGCAGCAGCTCGTGAGCGCGCACGATATCGGCGTCCGGGATGACCGCAGGCTCATCGGCGTAGGCGGGCTGCGGCCCGAGATCGGCGGTCTCGAGCTGCACATCCTTGGGGATGTCCACCAACACCGGCCCCGGTCGGCCCGTGCGAGCGATGTGGAACGCCTCGTGGAGCGCCGGTCCGACCTCGGCGGCCTCGCGCACCAGCACACTGTGCTTGGTGATCGGTAAAGTGATACCGATGATGTCGGTTTCCTGAAAGGCATCGGTGCCCATGAGGTGTTGCGGGACCTGCCCGGTGATGAACACCACGGGCGATGAATCCATCATCGCGGTGGCGATGCCGGTGACCAGGTTGGTGGCTCCAGGTCCGCTGGTGCCGATCGCGACGCCTACCTTGCCGCTGGCACGAGCGTACCCGTCGGCCATGTGGGCGGCCCCCTGCTCATGGCGCGTCAACACATGGTGGACGTGCGGATACTTGCTATGGGCATCGTACGTCGGCAGGATCGCACCGCCCGGATAGCCGAACACGACGTCGACGCCTTCGCGAGCCAGGCACTCCCAAACAATCTCGGCACCGGTGAGCTTCATCAGATCACCCTCCTATTCGAGCAGCACGGCGCCTTCACTGGCGCTACTGACCATGCTCGAGTAGCGACGCAACCACTTGCTAGGGAACGTACCGCGGAACTCGGTGATCTCGGCAAGGCGACGACGGAGCTCATCGTCCGGGACGTCGATGTCGATGCGACGTTCGACCAGGTCGATACTGATGATGTCGCCATCCTGGACCGCCGCCAGCGGTCCGCCTGCTGCGGCTCCCGGGCTCACGTGGCCGACGCTGAGGCCACGGCTACCGCCCGAGAAACGGCCGTCGGTTTGCCCGGGGATGATGTCGATATAGCTGTTGCAAACCGCGATGAACGGCTTGCGCATGTCGGCATCGGTCACCCCCGTCGCCTTCAGGAGCGCTCGGTGCGGAGCTCGCTCGAACCCCTGTTTGATACGGTCAGATCTCATCGGGTTTTTTCCGGTCTCCGGCCCGCGGCGACGCAACGGACTCGAACTAGCTACAAAAAAGGCCCCCGCGTCCTGCGGGAGCCGCGATTCGCCTCGGTGTCTCCGGCGTCTAGTCGGCTGCCCCCGCGTCCCCCGGCAGCGCTACGATGCCGAGGTAGTCGATGGGGCACATAAGAAGGAGTACAGATGACCGGGCAGCCGCACGTACTCCACGCAGCTCCAACTGTCGCGCGTCGATATCGGCTCCGCAGCTCGTCACTTTCCACACCTCGTTCTTTGTCGACAAGGCGGACGTTAGCAAGGCCCGAGAGCACCGGTCAATAGCGCCAGTGGTAGCCCGGGAAGAAAGATCTATGGCGACCGTGATCCCCACCTCCAATCCGGGCTGGGGTAGCCCGCGCATGCGGTCAACTCTCGTGGCATTCACGGGTTATGCTAGCGTCACTTCCACTGCTCGGTCGGGGGCGCGCATTCGCGCAGGAGTAGCGGCAAAGATCGATTCTCGCCAAGCTCGCTGATCCACGAGCGGGCGGACGCCCGGAACGCCACAGGTAAATGTGCGCTCGTGCTGCGCCTGACGTGGAGCTTCCGTCAGGCAACCTCGGAGAAAGACACTCAGTGGCCTCCAACACCCACAACGGAAACGGTGCTCGCCCCCAGGATCTTGCCTGGCGAGTCGGCGGCGCCCAGGGCAGCGGCGTCGACACCGCGGCGCTCATCTTCCAACGCGCTTGCGGCATCGCCGGTCTGCATCTCTACGGTCGGCGGGAGTACTACTCCAACATCATGGGGCGCCACAGCTACTACGACGTCCGTGCGTCGGAGCTGCCGCGCACGGGACATCGCGACACCGTGGACCTGCTGACCACGTTCGAGGCCGAGACGCTCGTCCGACACATTCTGGCGGTGCGCGAGGGCGGCGGAGTGATCCATACGGCCGCCGATGCCGACGTCCCGCTGAACAACATCACGTTCCTCGACGGACGCTTGACCAACGACCTCAGTGCGTACCTCGAGGAGCGCGGCCACGAAACGACCACCGCAGGCCTGCTGGAAGATGCCCGCAACCGCGGGGTGCAGTGCTTCGAGGTCGACTTCGACGACATCGTCAACCAGCTGGCGGAGCGGCTCGAGGTTCCTCAGGCGATGGCGGCGCGGACCAGAAACACGCTCGCGGTGGCAGTGTCCACGGCGCTGCTCGACTTCCGGCGCGACTTCGTCAAGAAGGCGCTCGAGCGCACCTGGCCAGGCCGCCAGAAGATCATCGATCTGAACGTCGAGGCAGTGGAGCTGACGTACAACTTCGTCGACGAGCAGTTCGACCGTAGCGATTTCTCCATCGATCTGAACTCGGCAGAGACGAGCGAGAAGCGGATGATCATCAACGGCAACCAAGCCGTGGCGCTCGGGAAGCTCGCCGGTGGCATTGCCGTGCAGAGCTACTACCCGATCTCGCCGGCAACCGACGAGAGCACCTTTCTGGAAGCGCACGAGGAGTTCGGTACCCGAGACGGTGGAACGACGAACGTGCTCGTGGTGCAGACCGAAGACGAGATCGCGGCGATCACGATGGCCGCCGGCGCGGCGCTGACCGGAGCACGATCGGCGACGGCGACGTCAGGGCCTGGTTTCGCGCTCATGTGTGAGGGTCTCGGGTGGGCGTGCATCAACGAGGTTCCGCTGGTGATCACGCTGTGGCAGCGCGGCGGCCCGTCGACCGGGATGCCGACACGCAACGAGCAGGGCGACCTCCGTATCGCGACCGCCGGGGCACATGGCGACTTTCCGCTCATGGTCGTGGCGTCGGGTGACATCATCGAGGCCTTCTACGATGCCGCCGAGTGCTTCAACTACGCGGACCGTTATCAGACCGTCGTCGTGCACATCGTTGACAAAGCGCTATCGAGCTCGTCGCGGACGCTGCCCTACTTCGACCTCGATCAGGTCACGATCGATCGTGGCGACATCGCCGAGCCTCGAGGGGAAAGTGACGGCACGGCGTTCCCGCGCTTTCAGGTAACGGAGTCCGGTGTGTCACCCCGCACGCTGCTGGGGCAATCCGGCAACGCCCACTGGATGACCGGTGGCGAGCACACACCAGAGGGTCGGGTGACCGAGGATCCGGTCGTCCGTGAGCTGCAGATCGAGAAGCGCGCCCGCAAGATGGAGCTCGCGGCACGGGAGATCCCGCTCGAGGAGAAGATAAAGATCTTCGGTGATCGCGATGCCGCCCTTACGATTCTCAGCTGGGGCTCCAACAAAGGAGCCATCCTGGAGACGCTCGATGTGCTCGAGGAGGCCGGCGTGGCGGCGCGCTTCATTCAGGCACGACTGATGTTGCCGTTCCCTGCGGACGAGTTCAGCGAGATGCTCGATAACGCCGAACCGCTGGTCATCGTCGAGTCGAACTTCTCCGGCCAGTTCGCGCAACTGCTGCGCCAGCACACCGGAATCCAACCCGATCACCTCATCCTGAAATACAATGGCCGGCCGATCTCGGCCGAGGAGCTGGTCGTGGCCGTCAATGACGTTCGCTCCGGCGACGCGCCGCCGCGCATCGTGCTTCGCAACCCGCTCCAATAGGCAGGCTGCCATGACCACCGCAACCGAGACGACATACAAGGCCAAGGATTTCCAGCAGGCGAGCCCCAATGATTGGTGCCCGGGCTGTGGCGATTTCGGCATCCTCAACGCTATGCACCAGGCATCCGCGAAGCTCGCGCTCGATCCCTCCAAGGTCGTAGCCGTCGGCGGTATCGGATGTTCCGGAAAGGCCCCGTACTACATGGGTACATACGGCGTGCATACGCTGCATGGTCGTCCGATCCCGTACGCCACGGGAATCAAGCTGGCGAATCCGGAGCTCACCGTGATAATCGCCGGCGGCGACGGCGACGGCCTCGGCATCGGTGCGGGCCACTTCGTCAATGTAGGGCGCCGCAACGTCGATCTCACGTACGTCATGTTCAACAACGAGGTCTACGGGCTGACGAAAGGACAGGCGGCGCCGACGATGGCGATGGGCATGCAGACCAAGAGCCTCCCTGAGCCCAATATTCAGATGAAGCTCAACCCGCTGATGATGGCGTATGCCAGCGGATTCACGTGGATCGGACGCGGCTACTCGTTCAATGTCAAACAGCTGGTGGAGTTGCTCGTTCAAGCGATCTCACATCCCGGGCTGTCGTTTCTGGACGTTCTGCAGCCCTGTCCGACCTACAACGACCTCCACACCAAGGAATGGTTCGCCGGCAAGGATCTCGAGGAGGTGCGGCCTCGCGTTCAACCACTGCCGGACGACTACGATCCGGTGATCGAGCCCGAGATGTCAGAAGACGAGCGCTGGGAGCACACACGCGACTTCATGGAGATGTCGCAGCGCTGGGGCGACAGCATTCCCACTGGCCTGTTCTTCGAGAACCGCGCGGTCAGCACCTTCGCGACCCGTATCGAGAGCCGTCTGGAGAGCTATGCGGCAAACGCGCCAGCGGTAAAGAAGATCGCCGACGACAACGGCGTCAGCAACGCCTCGCTGGATCCGATCTTCGACGAGCTATCGGTCAACTGAGCTACCGCTTCAGGCTTCGAGCGGCGCCACCTCGACCCGGGCATCGTTGAAGCAGGCGCCGTCGCCAACATCGGTGTAGTCGTCGGGCACGAGCGCGTTGGTAGTGCGCCCGTTCAGGGTGTTGTGCTTCCACAGCCCCTTGGGCATGAACACGACGCCGGCTCGCACCCGGCCGGTGATCTTCGCCAAGCAGTGCATCTCGCCGATCTGGTTGTACACTCGCAGGCGCATGCCATCGATGATGCCGCGCGATGCCGCGTCGTCCGGGTGAATGCTGAGCGCCACCTGACCGCGATGCAACTGGCCGAACATGGAGCTCATGCGGCGGCTGGTGGCCGGAGATACCAACGCCAGCGGATGCGCCTCGGTACGGGGGTCGGGTCGGAACGCATAGAGGCCCCCGGGGGCGGCGTCGTCGAGGGCCTCGGGCACGAGGTGCGCCCTGCCGTCCGGCGTACGCGGGGCTAGATCCCCGAACTGCACCGCCCCGGTGTTGCAATCGAGAATCGCGATACCCGCCCTGGCGATCGGCTCGCGAAGAGCACTGTCGGCCAGGATCGCGGCAGACAGGTCGTCTGGGCCGTGCGCATCGCCGTCGCGACTCAGGCCCAGCCGCTCGCACAGCTGATCGAAGACCTCGTAGTTCGGTCGTGCTTGTCCGGCTGCACGGACCACCGCGTCAGCCTGCTGAACAACCAGCGCCCCGTAGCCGCTGCGGAGCTCGGTGTGTTCCAGGAAAACGGTGGCCGGTAGCACGACGTCGGCATACAGAGCGCTGTCGGTCATCACCTGCTCGAAAACCACCGTGAAGAGATCCTCGCGCCGCATGCCTTGGAGCACGCGCTCCTGATCCGGGAGAATCGACGCCGGGTTGCAGTTGTACACGAACAGGACCTTGACCGGCGGATCGTCGGTCTCCAGCAATGCCCGTCCGATACGGTTCAGGTTGATGGTGCGCGCGGCGGTCGGTGCGGCATTGGCGGCACGCGTCGCCTCGAGCGGCATGGCGCCACCGTTGCTGAGCAGGTAGCCGCCGCCGAGGACTCCGAACTTACCCGCGACGGCCGGAAGCGCCAGCACCGCAGCCACCGACGAGCACCCATTGCGATTGCGTTCCATCCCCCAACCGGCGCGAATCACCGCCGGGCTCGAGTCGGCGTACCAGCTCGCCAGCGTCTCGATCTCTGCGCTGGAGATGCCGGCGACCGCAGCAGCGCGATCCAGCGGCCACTCGGAAGCACGGCGCCGGAACTCGTCGACCTGGCGCGCGTTCTCGGAAAGGAACTCGAGATCAGCCCTGTCGTTCTCGAACAACCAGTTGGCCACCGCCAGAGCCACGGCCACGTCGGTTCCGGGCTGCACCGCCAGATGCAGATCGGCCTGGCGCGCCAGTCGGTTGCGCCGTGGGTCGACGACCACCAGCCGAGCACCGCGGCGGCGTGCCTCCTGTACGTGTGGCAGCAGGTGAATCCCGGTGACCGCCGGGTTGCAGCCCCAGATGACGATCAGCTGTGCGTGCTCGAAGTCGGAGAACGCCACGCCGGGCATCTTGCCGTACATGCCCATCAACGCCATACCGGTCGGAACGGCGCAAACGTTGCGCGCCAGGTTCGAGGCGCCCAGCCGGCGGAACAACCTGGCGTCGGTGGTGTCCTGGGTCAGGGCGCCGTTCGAGCCACCGTAGCTGAGCGGAAGAATCGCCTCGCCGCCGAACTCCGAAGCAGTTTCGCGCATGCGTTCCGCGATCAGATCCAGAGCTTCGTCCCAGGTCGCGGTTCGAAAGCGGCCTTCGCCTTTCGCCCCGACGCGGATTGCGGGTTGCAACACCCGCTCGCTACCGTACATGTGCTCGGGCAGGGCGCGTACCTTGCTGCAAATGAACCCGTCGGTGAGGGGATTTCGACGGTCGCCGTCCACCGTGACGACGCGGTCGTCCTCGACTTCGACGGTCAGGCTGCATGCGTCGGGACAATCGAGCGGACAGTGAGACTGCCTCTGCACGGTTACCTCCCCGGACATACTCGGACTATTATTTGATCCGAGCCGGTGCGTGGGGTCTGATAGCGACTGGCCGACATTCTAGCGAACGGCTCCAGGGCCCGTAACGGGGGCGTGCTGGTCCGGAGCCCAGTGGGGTGGTCCGATGCAGGCATTCTCGTTTCTGCATTGCGCCGATGTTCATCTGGGGGCACCGGTACGTGGCCTCGGCCGTCTGCCGGCGCGTTTGCGCGAGCGTCTTCGCGATGCACCGACCGAGGCCCTCGCTCGTCTGGTGGCCACTGCGATCAACCGCGATGTCGACGCGGTGATCGTATCCGGCGACCTGTTCGACGCCGATGACAGGAATCTGCGCGCTCACGCCGAGTTGCGCGAACAGCTCCAGCACCTCGACGAGGCCGGCATCCCGAGCTTCATCGCCTCCGGCAACCACGATCCGATCGGGACTCTGTCGCCCGGCGTGCGCCTGCCCGACTCGACCCACGTCTTCGGACCCGAAGTCGAGTCCGTGCCGTTACTGCGAAACGGCGATGAGCTGGCGCGGATCTACGGCGTCTCCTACACCAAATCCGCTACGTACGAGAACCTCGCGGCGGCCTTTCCGCGCAACCCTGACGGCGATTTCTCGATCGGTGTTCTCCACACCAACGTCGGCGACCAGGCGGGACACGATCCCTACGCCCCGTGCCAGCTCGGCGACCTCACGCAGACCGGTTTCGATTACTGGGCGCTCGGGCACGTTCACACGCGCGCCACTCTGCACACCAGGGCACCGGTGGTGCACTACCCAGGCAATCCACAGGGGCTTCACACGCGGGAGCCCGGCGCGCGTGGCGCGACGCTCGTCGCGATCGACGACGGCGGCCGGGTCGAGCTCGAGCCGATCTGGACCGATGTTGCGCGCTGGCACCGCGTGCGGACGTCAATCGACGGGCTCGAGGCGATCGACGATCTCATCGGCGCGTTCGCCGAGCTGTCGGGATCGATCCGCGGCTGCGCACCGAATCGGATCCACCTGGTCCGCTGGACCCTGACGGGCAGCGGCCCATTGCACGCGGAGCTCAGCCGGCCGGCGACGGAGACCGATCTGTGCCACCTCCTGCGTACCGCGCAGACGATCCGCGCCGAGGGCGATCCGGTATGGCTCGAGCGACTTGATATCACCACCAGCGCGGCGCACGACGTGGAACGTCTCCGCCGGCAGCAGGACTACCTGGGGGACATGCTGCGTCTGGCGGTGGAGATTCGCGACGCGCCCCCAGCGCCAAGCGCCGCGACCGTCGGCGACGAGCGTCCACCCGCTGTCGACCCACGAGGTGTCGGCGCCAGCGTGCGTGCCGACCTCGCCGAGTTGCTGGACAACCCACGGCTGACGCGTGCGATCGGCTCGGACCCGTGGCTCACCTTACGGTGGCAGGAGATCGTCGCCCACGCCGAGACACTCGCCATCCATCACCTAGCCCCCACCGAGGCCAACTGACGGTGATCTTTAGTCGCGTACACATCGATGGCTTCGGAGTCTGGCGCGACCTTGATCTGTCCGACTTGGGGCCGGGTCTGAACGTTTTCCTGGCACCCAACGAGGGCGGCAAGTCGACCTTGATGGCGTTCATTCGTGCGATGTTGTTCGGCTTCAAGCGACGCGGTGATCCGCATCGATACGAGCCCTTGCGAGGCGGTCAGCACGGGGGCTTCATCGGGTTCGAGACCGGCGGTGTCGGGTATCGGGTATCGCGCCTCGACAACGGCACTTCACGCGGTGAAGCGACGGTAACCGGCGATGACGGGAGGAAGTTCGAACCCGGCAAGCTCGGATCGCTACTACGCAATACCACCGAGACACTCTACGAGAACGTGTTCGCCTTCGGCCTCGAGGAGCTGCAGCGCCTCGATACGCTGCAGGCCGAAGACGTCGCCGGGCACATCTACAGTGCCGGGATGGGTTCCGGGGCGCTCAATCCGGTCGCTTTTCGCCAGCAGATTCAGGAGTCACTGGAGCGTTTCTACCGACCACGCGGCAAGAAACCGACCATCTCGCGTCTGCTGGGCGACATCGAGGCGACTCAGGACCGGATCGAGAACCGGCGCGAGAAGGCCGACGCCCATGCGGAGCTTGCCCGGCGGCGCAAGCGATTACACGAGCGACGCGGGCAGCACGACGCCACCCTGCGTCGGCGCCAGGACGAGTACGAAGACCTCAAACGCCTCGAAACAGCCTGGCCGCAGTACGAGAAGCTGCTGGAGTCCGAGGCCACCCTCGAGGCGGTGGGCGTCACCCCGCGGCGCCTACGCGCGGGGCACGCGGCCGCCGCAGAGGCCAGCGTCGCGGCCTCGGATGTGGCGGGGGGCAGTCAGGTCGCGGTCATCGCGGCAGCCCCCGGCGAGGTCGCCGACGACGAGACCGATGCGCTCGATCTGATGTCGGCCGCGCAGCGAACGTTGCTCACCCAGGCGAGCCGTATTCGCGGCCTGACGAGCAACGGCGAGCGACTGCGGGAGTTGCACGCCACGGTGGACGCCCGGCGGCGCGAGGCCCGACACTTACGCCACGCCCTGTTCAACGATCTCGAAGAAATGGGCGGCGAATGGTCCCTGGACCGCGTCAGGGCGGTACGGACGGACGTCACCATACGTGACGAGATTCGGCAATGGAGTGAGCGCTTCCAGGAAGCCGAGGCGCAGATCCGAACCGCGGACACACGCGCCACCGACGCCAACCTCGTCTACCAGGCCATGCTGGAAAACCGTGAGCAGATCGGCCGCGGCACACTGCTGACAACCTGGGGGCTAATCGCCGCTGCTGTCACAGCGACTGCGATTCTGGTGCCGGCCCCGGCACGCCTGACGAGCAGCCTGGGAATCCCGACCGTCGGACTGCTGCTGGGCGTTCTGATGACCTGGCTGTACCGGCGCGGCCTGACGCACCGGCGTTCCGATCAAGGGATCGCTGCGCAGCGGGAAGCCGAGTTCTGGCAGCGGCACGACGACGCGATCGAATCCCTCGCAGCGGTGTCCGAGGAATGGAAGGACTGGTTGCGTGGCCAGGGAATGCCGACTGAGGTCAGCCCTCAGGGTGCACTGGACCTGCTGGATCGATTGCGGCAGAGCCAGGACAAGGATCGCCGCGCGCAGGCGGCGGAAACGACTGTCGACACCGCCATGGCCGAGCTGCAGCGAGCCTGCATGACGGTGCTCTCGGTGCTCGAGCAGCTCGACCGGCAGGCCATGGATCTCCGTTATGACACGCTCAAGATGGTGGATCCGTTGCTGAGCACGATCAGCGAGTTGCAGGCGGAAGTCGAGGCGGTAGAGGAGAATCGCGAGCGCATTCGACGGGTCCTCGACGAATACGCACGCGCCCGCGCCGGTCTCCGTGCGCTCGCTGGAGAGGAGGGAGCCGCGGCTTTCCAACGTCGTCTCGAAGCCACCAACCCGGAGAGTCTGGCGCGCGCGCTCGGCGAAGCCCAGGGCTTTCTGGCGTCGGCGCGGGCGGACCGTGACGCCATCAACGAGAGCCTCGGTGCACTCCGTCAGCAAAGCGACGACCTGGAGAATGACGTCGAGTTGGCGAACCTGCTGCAATCGCGCGAGACGCAGCGCACCGACCTCATCGAACAACTGCAGGAGTGGGCCGGACACGCCGTCTGCGCGGCGTTGTATGACGAGGCTAAACGCAAGTACGAGGCCGAGCGACAGCCGGAGGTCGTGCGCCTCGCGAGCCGTTATTTTCAGATGATGACCGACGGCCGGTACACGCGTGTCATCGCCCCACTGGGCGAGAACCGGCTGGAGGTCGAGCAGGACCGAGGTGACCGGCTACCGCCGAACGCCTTGTCGCGCGGGACCAGCGAGCAGCTGTACCTGGCCATGCGGCTGGCGCTGGCCAAGGTCTACGGCAACCAGGCTGTGCCCCTACCCCTCGTTGCTGACGACATCCTGGTCAACTTCGACGATGACCGGGCGCGGGCCACTGCCGCGCTGCTCGATCTGTACGCCAGTGAAGGGCACCAGATCCTGGCGTTCACCTGCCATCGCCATCTGGTGAAGACGCTCGAGGGTAACGCCCCGGAAGCCCACATTCGCGCTCTGCCAGCCCACGCCTGAGGAACCGTCTCCCGACAGCTACCAGGTGTCGGCGCCGAACAACGGGTTGGCTTCCTGGTCGCCGAGCAAGTGACGGTCGAACCAGGCCTTGTAGCGCCGCATTCGATCGATGTCGTGCGACGGGGGGCCACTCGGATCGGCGTTGTCCGGGTAAACGATCAATGCAGTTTCCGGCCCGCCATCGGCCATTCGCCGTCGCAGCCGGACGAACATGCCCTCGCTCAGCGACGCTGGCGCATGCCATCCGTTGTCATCGAGCATGAACAGGGTCGGCACCGCGATATCGCCGACTGAGAAGGCCGGCGCCATGCGTTCGCTCACCGCACGAACGGCAGGCTCGTAGGGAAGCCCCTGCTCGCGCTCGCGCCAGCGCCGCAACTCGTCGGTACCGCAGCACGCGAAGCTGCCAGTCTCGGAAACGCCGGAGATCGCGGCGGCGAAACGCTCGCTTCCGCTGATCAGATGGTTGGTCAGGATGCCGCCGTAGGATGAGCCGCCGATGCCGATCCGCTCGGGGTCGATCACACCCCGTTGTTGCAGGTGATCGACTCCCGCTAGCACGTCGTCGGAGTCCGGTCCTCCCCATTCGGCCCACACGCTCTGGGCGAATGCTTGACCGTATCCGGACGAGCCGCGCGGGTTCAAGAAAAGGAGCGCGTACCCCTGCGCCACGAGCCACTGGCGCTCCCAGGAGAACGCCCAAGTGAGCTGATCGGCCGGCGCACCGGGGAGGCGAACAACGAGCGGGTGACGAACGCCGTCAGCAGCATCCAGTGGCCGCATGAGCCAGCCCTCGATGACCGCGTCTTCGGCGCTCGAAAAGCGCAGCGGCTCGGGCTCGGCAAGCCGCATCGTTCGACGCCACCGCTGATTGACTTCCGTCAGGCGCACAAGATCGAACGTCGGCGGCAAGGCGGTCGGTTGCATGTGGGCATTCGGATCCCGCAGCGGAACGGCGGTCCGCTGAGCGTCCGTGGCGACCGCATAGATCTCCGGCGGCTCCGTTCCCCAGGACAGCTCGGCCAGTACCTGAGATCCGTCGGCGGTGAGCGCAAACGCGCCCACCACGCGCGGCCCGGCAATGATCGCCCCGGCAGTGCCCGCCGGAACAGCTGGTGCGCGCCGGCGGCGTCCGATACCGAGAAAGCCTCGACGACGCTCGCCGACACGTGTCAGACCGGTCGACACCTGCAGTAGCGGCACGGTCCCACGATCCTGGATCGTCACGTATATCGTCGCCCGATCGGGGGACCAGACGGGCCCCGAGGCGAGCGATCGGTCGATCTCGGACGTCAACTCCTGCACCTCCCCGATCTGCAGCTCGGCAGGCGGCGGATCGTCGTCCTCGACCTGCGGCGGGTACAGAGAGATCATGCGCAGCCGGCTGCTGGCGTAGACCGGTGGATCGGCGGGAATAAACCGATACGCCAGAAAGCGTGCGTCCGGCGACCAAGCAGGAGCGGCTTCCACTCCGCGGCTGCTGGTGAGCTGAACCAAGTCGCCACCATCCGGGCTGACCAACCAGATCTCTGAGCCGGCGGCGGACCGGTGTTCGCGGGCATGAACGTCCCCGCCGTCCGGGCCCTCCCCGGCGCGGTTCGAGATGAACGCGATCCAACGGCCGTCCGGTGACCAGGCGGGCGACGCATCGTCCCAGGCGCCATCGGTAAGTCGCTGGGGTGGCGTCGGCGTCGACAACGGGTCCGGAACCTGGACCACGAAGAGGTGGTATTGACGAGCGCCCAGGTATCCTCCGCCGTCGGCTCTCGATTGCAGCCTGGTTACGACCTTCGGCAGCCCACGCTCGTCTGCCACCGCCGGACCGCGACTCACCAGGACGATCCGGTCGCCGGTCGGACTCCAGGCGAGATCGGTGACCCCTCCCGGGAGGGTAGTTAGTTGCCAGGGCTCGCCACCGGTCGACGGCAGCAACCAGATCTGTGCATCACGCAAGTAGGCCAGCCAGGCGCCATCCGGCGACAAACGCGGATGAGACCCCCGACCGACCAGGCGACGCATACCGCTCCCGCTGGGACTCATCTCCCACAACGACGTGACCCGAGCGTCGGAGGCACGGTCGATGCCGGTGCGCGAGAACACGACGCGGCTGCCGTCGAGGCTGATGTCGATGTCCCCGGTACGCGCCAGATCGTAGTAGTCGGCGAGCTCGAGCAGCCGTAGTGCGGCGGGTTGCTGCTGGGTCGCGAAACCGAACGTCTCGACCGCCGGCGGCATCACCAGCAGGAGCAACAAGGTCAGACGAGACGCGCGCCGGCCGCACATGAGGGGCCTCCATCAGATTGTTCGATTCGGGGAGGCTGAGTTTGCCGTGCTCGTAGCGGCTCGTCCATCCTATCGGTATGCCCTTCGAACTCCAGCGCGTCGACGCTGTTTTCTTCGATCTCGACGATACCCTGGCCGATACGTTCGGCACCCTGGTCGGCCCGGCCCTATATCGGGCGGCCGAGCAGATGGTCGCCGGCGGACTCGACACCGACGCCGAAACAGCAGCAGAGTTCATGCACCGCTTGGCGGATCGGGGCGAGGGGGCCGACTACTTCGCCAGCGCGCTGGACCGGTTCGGCTCGACGTCCGGGAACGAGTCCGCGATCGCGGCGATCGGCCAGCGAACATACTTCACGACCGATGTAGCGGCGATACAGCTGTTGCCCGGCGGACGGCGGCTACTGGAAGCTCTCACGACGCGGCACACGTTGTTCCTGGTTACCGCGGGCGACCCACGGACGCAGCGACAAAAACTCGAACGACTGGCGATCGCCGACCTGTTCCGCGACATGCGGCTGGTTTCAACCATCGCTGGCGAACGCAAGCGTGATGCGTTTGCAGAACTGGTTGCGCACCACGCGCTCGCACCGCAGCATTGCATCTGCGTCGGCGACCGTCTGGTCGGCGAGATCCGCGACGGCAACGAGCTCGGGATGACCACGATCTGGGTGCGGCGTGGCGAGTTTCGCCACCTGCAGCCGCTGACAGACAACGACCGGCCGACTCACACCGTCGCGAACCTCGACGAGCTTGCGACCCTACTCGGCGTGGAACAGGCGATCATCTGATGTCCGAGATGCTGGAGCCAGTCAGCAGACGAACGTACGCGCGCATCGAACAGCTCGTGCGAGAGGACGTGGTGTGCGGTCAGACGATCCGCTTCTGCCCCTGCCGGTTGCTACCGGAGACAGTGCTGAATCTCAAGGGAGTGATCGTCGAGATCCACCGGCTCTGGATCGAGAGCCTGGGTCGGGCCGCCTGGGACGAGCTGCAGTCGCACCCGGACGGTCGTCGGTTCTTCGGCGGGCAGGTACAGCTCGTCGATGTCCAGGAGGGCCGCCCGCAGATGGTGGCCGTCTGGCTGCGACTGCCCGCCGACTACCCGCGCCGCTTCAAAGTGCAGCTGGTCGACACGATAGAGCCCTGGGAGCTTCCCTAGCAGGCCGTAGTGAAAGTGTGGCGGGCCTGGCGACAGGGTCTTGCGAGGTGGAGGCAAGGAGAGAGGAGGAGGCGATGGCTACCCCATCGTTGACGACGAACGACGCAGTATACGCGCGCAACCCCCTGTCGCCCAAAGGGTTGCGGCGATGTTTCGTTAGCCGCCGCCGCCGAGACGGGATAGGCTCAACGGCGAGGAGGCGTACGCCAATGGTGTACCAGCACAGGTCGGTCCGGACCGTCGCAGGGCTACCGAGCCCGCCGCCGGAGCCCTGCACGTGAATCGGTCCGTCGGGCAAACACGCCGAACCAAGATCGTCTGCACGATCGGTCCGGCAACGCAGGACCCAGACCAGCTGGCGGCGCTGGTCGACGCCGGCATGGATGTGGCCCGGCTGAACTTGTCGCACGGCGAGCCGGAATGGCATCGTCGGACGATCGAGCTGGTCCGACGCATCTCGGCGGAGCGCAAGCGTCCCGTCGGCGTCATGCTGGATGTTCCCGGTCCCAAGCTCCGGATCGGAAAGATTCCCAACGGACCCGTCTTTCTGGACAGCGGCTCGGTGATACGCCTGGTGCCTGGCGACGCACCCGGCGACGCCGGCGAGATCTCGGTGAACTACGCGCCGCTGGCAGACGAGGTCGAGCCGGCCGATCGGATCTTCGTCGGCGACGGAGATGTCGAGCTCCAGGTGGAGTCGATCGAACGACACGCGGTCAGCTGCCGTGTGATCTCCGGCGGACCGGTGTCCAGCCACAAGGGCATGAACTTCCCTACCAGAACCCTGTCGATACCCACCATCACACCGGCGGACCGAGCCGCGATTCAGCTCGGTGTGGAGGCCGGGGTCGATTTCGTGGCGCTTTCGTTCGTCCGCACGGCGGAGGATATCGACCCGGCGCGAGGCGTCATTCTCGAGTGCGGCGGCAACCTGCCGGTGATCGCCAAGATCGAGAAGCATGAGGCCATGCAGCACCTGGAGGAGATCATCGAGGGGTCCGACGGTCTGCTGGTGGCGCGCGGCGATCTGGCGCTGGAGATACCGCTCGAGGAGGTACCCCGGGCCCAGAAGCGCATCATTCGCAGCGCCAATGCGGCCGGGAAGCCGGTGATCACGGCAACGCAGATGCTGCGATCGATGGTCACCGCCAGCAGGCCCACCCGCGCCGAAGCCACCGATGTGGCGAACGCGCTCTATGACGGGACCGACGCCGTGATGCTGTCGGAGGAGACCGCGGTGGGCTCCAATCCGGTAGGTGCGGTGAACATCATGCGCCGCATCTGCATGGCAACAGAGCGCGACATGGAGCGGCACGCGCTCGACAGGAGTCTGCCGACAGAGCGTCGCGACTCGGTCCCCGATGTGGTTGCGGCGGCTGCGGGGCTGGTGGCTCGGCTCCTCGACGTGGCTGCGATCCTCGTACCAACGAGGACCGGCGGCACAGCGATCAAGATGTCCGAATTCCGGCCGCGACAGCCGATCCTCGCCATCAGCACGCATCCGGCAACGGTTGGCAGGCTGACGCTCACATGGGGTGTGATCCCGCTGCTGGGCAACGAAGTACCGACCCATGAGGCCATGCTCGCCGAGGCAGAAGCGACGGCTCTCGATGAAGGCCTGTTGCAGGAGGGCGACCTGGTAGTCATCACCGCCGGGTTCCCCGTCGGCGGCCCGGGATCCACCAACACCGTCACGGTAAAGGCCATCGGCGAGGAACTAGCAGTGGGCGGATGGGATGATCAGCCGGCACTCTTCGCGGACCCCTGCGATGCCTGAGCAAGGACGCGACGATGTCGACTGAGTCGATCGAGGACTACATCAAGGCGATTTTTCAGCTCGGCAGCCCTGATGGTCCGGTGCAGACGTCAGCGATCGCCGAGCGGCTCGAGGTGCGTCCGGCCTCGGTGAGCAACATGTTGCGACGTCTGTCAAAGCTCGAACTGGTCGAGCACGAGCCCTATCGTGGCGTGATCCTGACCGACGACGGGGAGCGTCTCGCACGGCGAATGATCCGGCGGCATCGGCTGATCGAGCGGTTCCTGAGCGAGTATTTGGAGTACCCGTGGGACGAGGTGCACGCCGAGGCGGAACGTCTCGAGCACGCCGTGAGTCAGCGGTTCGTTGCCGCCCTCGACCGCCTGCTTCAGAATCCGGGCACGGACCCTCATGGAGATCCGATCCCGGCAAGCGACGGCTCGATGGCGGAGTCCGAATACCCGCCACTGTCGGAGCTGAAAGTTGGTGAGGAGGCGACCGTGCGGCGCGTGACCGATACCGACGCGGACCTCCTGCGCTACCTCGGCGAGCTCGGGATCCGGCCAGATGTCGACCTGCAGCTGGTCGAGCGCGGCGCCCGAGGAGACACCATCACCGTGCGGATTGGCGACCGACTCTGCCACCTGGGCCAAGCGGCCACAGGCGGCGTATTCGTGGAACGGGTCTCGGGATAGACTCTCCGCAACGAGGTTCTGTTCGAGCACCCCAACGAGCAACAAGGTCTTCTCAGATGCCCGTCTTGCGACAGATCAGCGTATTCCTGGAGAACGTTCCCGGCCGTCTGGCAACCCTGTGCAATACCCTGGAGTCGAACGGCATCGACCTGCGGGCAATGACGACCTCGGAAGGGAGCGACTACGGCGTCGTGCGGATGCTGGTAGACGATGTCGATGCTGCCGAGGAGGTCCTACGGGCCGCAGACCTACCGTTCTCAACCGTTGAAGTGCTGGCGCTGGAGGTGTCCGACGAGCCCGGCGCGCTGGGAAAAGTCGCGGTACGGCTAGCGGAGACCGGCATCAACGTGGAGTACGCATACGCCACCGCCGTGTCCGGAATGTCTCGCGCACTCTGCGTGTTCAAGGTGGCGGATCCACAGGGCGCCGCGGCGGCACTCGACCAGGACTAGCGTCCTGTAGCAGAGGTTTCAGACTTGGTACCGCACACCGTGGTTGTCGACTTCGCGGTGGCGCTGCTCGCCACGTCGGTTGTGTGCGACTTGCTGGCGAGCACCGTAGACGAGAAGGAGCTGCGCATCGTCGCCTCCTGGACGCTGATCTTCGGAGCGGTGGCGGCAGTGTTCGCAGTGCTCTCGGGCTACGCGGCGCACAGCGCCGCTTCGCCCACGGGCGCCGCCGATGCCGCCGTGATCCGCCACCGGCTGGCGGGCTGGATCGTGCTTTCGACCTTCGTCCCGCTCGCCGGCTGGCGACTCATGTCCCGAGGACAGCTTCCCGTTCGTGGCGCCAGCTTGTATTGGCTGCTGGCTCTGATCGGCGCCGGCGCACTGGCGATCACCGCCTACCTGGGCGGCAACGCGGTGTTCAGTCACGGCGTCGGAGTGACCCTGGCTAGCTAACTCGCACCCGACAGTGCCCCCCGACTTCCGTGCGCCGGCCAACGCTGAGCGGTCCAAAGGGGTGCGGTGATGGGCACGAGGTTTCTCAGGTTGCTACAATCTCGTGCGGAGGAAGGCGATGCGCTTCACGGAATCTGAGATTGCGATGGCCGCCCGTCTGCGTGGTGCCGGCCTTCAATGGGATCCACAGCCGGGTCATTACATCTTCGACATTGACGGCGTCATGAAAGCTGGATCGCCATTCCAGGCCAGCGTGTACCTGATCACCAGCCCGAATCAGACGGCCGCTGAGGCCGGCGGTGAAGAGGCGCTGGCGACCGGGTTTTCGTGGCTCCCGACGTGGGAGGACGCGCGCGCCTGGCTCGTCGACCGTGGAGTCACCCCTGCACAGCTGGCCGACGCGCTTAGAGGCGGGTTGGAGGATGGTCTCAGCGACCGAGAGTCGCTGTATACGCTGATCATCGAGCACCTCGAGAAGGACGCGCAGGGAAGCCCATAATGTCCGTGAAACGTATCGGGGCGCTCCGCCTCCTAATCATCGTCTGCGCCGCGCTGGTGTCTGCCTGCAACCAGACGCCGACGGAGATCACCGCGCTCCCGCGCGCTGTGGGCGAGATCCAGGCGATGCTGGTAGATGTGTCCTCGCTGCAGCCACTGGACCCGGCGAGCGAGGGTATCTACTACCTCTGGGCACTCCTCGAACGCAACGAGTCACGCAGTCTGGGAGCGTTCAACGTCGGGGCTGGCGGTCAGATAGTCGACACGACGGGGGCTGCGAAGCGCGAATTCAGCTCGGACCAATTCTCCATGCGCAAGACGCTGGGAATTCTCATTACGGTCGAATCCGACGCCGTGGCGCCGGAGTCGCCCAGTGGCATGCAGATCCTCTCCGGCACGTTCATCGAGGGAGTAGCGCGGCTCTCCGTACCGATCTCGACGGCGATCACGAGCTCCAACGGCGCCGTACGCATCTTCACTCCGACGGACGGACCGAACACGAACGAGACTTCAGGATTCTGGATGGTCGATGGCAACGGTGATCCCCTGGTCAACGTTCCGGACACCACTGCCGCTCTCGTCTACGAGACATTCGTCGAGATCAACGGTCAATCCGTGAACGTCGGACGGTTCGATCGCCCCGACCAGAGCGACGATTTCTGCCGCTTCTGCGCTGACTTGGATCCGGCGCCCGACCGCCCGGGCGACGACCTACTGGTCAACCCGCCCGACGGTCTGGCTTTCCCTGCCGACCTTTCGGGTGCACGCATCAGCGTGAGCCTCGAGGGCAGGTCGAACGACTTCGTAAGCCAGTCACAGTTGATCGTGCTGGAGGGATTCGTTCCGATCGGTGTCACACCGGAGACAATTGTCTCCCTGATCAATCGCGCCGACTCCTTCCCGTCCGGCCAAGCCGTCCTTTTCTAGGAGCTCCGCGTGAACCAGCCCGTGCTTCGTGCAGTCTTGCTCCTGGCAGCGGTGGCGCTCACACCGGACCTGGCGCACGCTGCGACGCGATCCGACGACGAGAACGAGCGCAGCGCGGCAGGCACGGTTGGCGCGTTCGACCTTCAGCAGACCATTCGACGCGACGACCGACCGCCTTCCGATCCCGTCGGTGGCTTCCAGATCAGCGTCATGGGCGGAGTGCAGATGCGCGGCTCGGCATCCGGGCAAGCCGGTCTGGCTCTCAGCTACTTCAAACGCTCTACCGGCAACGTCGGCATCGAGCTCGAAGGCGGCATCACGCGAGGCCCGAACGGCCAGATCAACCATGGCCTGCTGAGTTTCATCTTCCAGTCCGGCGGTCGGGCGAGCAAGCTGGCCCCGTACCTATCGGTGGGCGCTGGCATCTACCACGCCAACGAGCACTTACGTGACGGCGTGGCGGCGGCGCTACCGACGTTCGGCATCCAGCCCGAGGAAGGGCTCGAAACAGGGGCGCTTGTCGCCTTCGGATTAGGGTTTCGCTTCTATCTGTCGGAGGGCGTCTCTTTCCGCGCCGACTATCGGGAGATGCGCGCCATCACGACCGGCAGCGGCGGTCTGTTCGACCGCCTGTTCTCGCTGCGCCGGATCGGTGGCTTTCTGTCATTCCATCTCTAGCAGGCCGTGGTGGAAGTGTGGTGGGTCTGGTTACGACGAGTTGGGGCCAGATACAAGGCAGCCTGACGCAGGTGATGCCCTAGCATGCTAGCGACGGCGATCTCGCCGAGCAGAGAATCCGCCCTCAACAGAGAATCCGCCGGACACCTGCCGGGCTAGCTCACCGGGTTCAGAGCGAGGGTCCCCTGTTTCCCCTTCCGTCCGACGTTGTCCCGGTTCCGCGAGCCAGCCCGACTGATGCCCGGCGGCCTCTTGCCCTCCTACAGAGCAAGGAGGATGCCAAACCGCCGTCCGCCAGACCAAAGAGACCGCTCCAGGCTGCGCGAGCTCCGCAAAGTCCCTTGTTGTCAGCAAGTTCTGCGGCCGGCTCTGAAATCCAAGAGGTCCGGCAGGGCCGGGCGCGGACGAGCACACCGACCGGCGTACTTCAGGATCGACCGTGGACCGACGACGAGCCGTGGTCAGCGTCGATCCGCCGACGCCTCTTCCTCGGGCACATCGATGCCGTGCCGGCGCAGCTTGTGGTACAGAGACGTACGTGGGATCCCGAGCACGTCGGCGGCGCGCGTCTTGTTGCCTTTCACCGCGGCGAGCACACGCCGAATGTGCGTGGCCACGACGCTATCGAGCCGCGCTCGGCCCAGATCAGCCTCCGACAGCTCGGCCCGCTCCACGGCGACGGCAGGCCCGACCTCGCTCATGGACGCTCCGATAGCCGGGGGCAGATCTTCGACGATGATCTGCGAGGTTTCCGACAACACCGCTGCCCTACGCACCGCGTTGCGTAGCTCGCGTACATTACCGGGCCAATCGAACGCTGCCAGCGCGGCCGAGGCCTCATCGCTGAACCCGGTCGGGCCGCCGCCGTTTTCCTCAACGAAATCGCGGCGAAAGTGCTCGGCGAGTAGCGGGATGTCCTCGCGGCGCTCGCGCAGTGCCGGCACACGCAGGCCGAAGACGTTGAAGCGATAGTAAAGATCCTCGCGAAAGGAGCCGTCGTCGACCAGGCCTCGCAGGTCCTGGTTGCTGGCCGCGATGAAGCGCACATCCACCCGCCGAGCGGCGCGATCTTCGCCTACTTTCTGGATCTCGCCGTACTCCAGTGCCCGCAGCAACATGACCTGCAGCCGTGGGCTCATCGCCTCGACCTCGTCGAGAAAGAGGGTGCCCCCATCGGCGAGCTCCATCTTGCCGGCCTTGTCGCGATGGGCACCGGTAAAAGAGCCCCGCACATGGCCAAACAGCTCGGATGCGAGCAGCTCCTCGGCAAAGGCGCCGCAGTTGACGATCATCAGCTGGCGGTCGCGGCGCGGCGAGAAATAGTGCACCGCGTGGGCCAGCAGTTCCTTGCCGACACCGCTCTCTCCCGTTACGAGCACGGGCTCCTTGGTGGGTGCGACGCGCTTGACGAGCGCCTCGATATTCCGAATCTGCTTGGAGACGCCGACGATCTCGACGTTGTAGCCGCGGCGTCGTGAGTACCGCGTCAGCCACAGACGACCAATGACCATTGAGATCGCCTCGGCGAATTCTTCTAGTCGCTCCTGATGCTCGCTCGTGTAGTGATTGCGTTCGCGGGACTCGACCGACAGAACGCCGATGGCCTCGCCCTGCAACCGGATCGGAACCACCAGGTCGGCCTGGACATCCTTGAACGCCGGGAAGTAGTACGGATCCTCGCTGACATCGTTACTCATGTAGGTCTGGTTGTTGTGGTAGACCCACGTGATGATGCCTGGCGATTGGGTATCGAGCTCGAGCAGGTTCGGCAGGTCAGCCAGCAGCTCGCCTTCCTCGCGGTGCGCGACGAGTCGAACGTCTCCGTCTTCGTTTTCCATGACGAAGATCGAGCCGTAGTCGCTCTCGGTCAGCGTCTTGGCAACGTCGACGAAGTCCGCCAGCACAGGCTCGAGCACCTGGTCGCTGGGATAGGCCTCGAGGCACACCTTCTGCAGGATGTCGCGCGACAGCGCGTCGGTTGTCGACATGTGGTCATTCTATCGCGGCGGCGGAACCGCCTCAGCGCGTCGAATCGTCCAGGCCCAGAAGGACCAGTTGACGCTGCTTCGGCGACCATCGCAAGCCCCACGAGCGCGCAAAGTCGGCGCCCAGAACAGATTGGGGTGTCACCAGTCCAGAACCGACGAGCGTCTCGAACCGGGGCTCGATTCGATATGCATGCTCGGTCCGGAAGCCGCCGAGTCGTGTCGAGAGTACAACGCTCGCTTCCGCCCGGCGCGCCGTCGGCTCCGGATCGTGAACCGTTGCCAGAGCCAGGCCACCGTAACTGATGCGCGATGCCCCCCCGAGATCGAGGGCTGCGGCCACCGACACCGTCGACAGTCGTGGCAGGAGCAGCAGTTGCGTTTGCAGTCCGTCGACCGGCATGCGCACCTCGATCCAGTACACCTGCTCCGCTGACTCGTTCGACCGTGGTCGGGCGATGGTGCTCGCCGTCGCCTGGGTCGGTCTGCTGACCACCATTCGCTCGTCTCTGAGCCAGAGCTCCCACCCGAAGGTCGACAGCACGTCAAAGCCGAGCTCGCCGTCGGCGCCCTCCACCGGCTCCAGCACGAACGGAATCGCGGGGGCTGACAGGCGCCCGAGCGCGACCGGGGTCACCGCAACGCCGCCGGCGTCTGGGCTACCGTGCACTACCAGGCCAACCCTACCCACGAGCCGGGGAGACAACGTCGAATGCGACGAAGACAACGACAGCCGCAGGCGCGCAGTGGTATCACCCATGCGTGCGACGACGATCGGCTCGCCCGCCGCACCGCGCTCCAACGGCAGCGTCCCGCCCGCACCGCTCCACAGGATCGGCGTCTCGCCGGGGTTCGACGGCACGGTCGCTGCGACGGCCGCGCGTGTTTCCAGATAGGCGCGCGTGGCGTCATCGTCCGAGGCCTCGGCGGCGGCGCTGAGATAATCGGCTGCGATGGCCGAGTCTCCCTGCACCCAGCCGATGGCGGCCAGCAACCGCAGCGCCCGCGCCCGCGTCGGGTCGTCAGCCATTGCCTGTTCCGCCAGCAACCGCGCCGCCTCGAGTCGTCCACGCGCGGCCGCAGCGCGTGCCTGGCCCAGAAGGCCCTCCGCAGCTCCCGACCTCGCAGCGCGGCGATGATAACTCTCTGCCTCGAGCAGCTCCCCCGAGCGCCACAATGCGCGTCCCAATAGGCCCCAGGACAGGGGCCCCGGAGAGCGCCGCTCGTACGACACTGCCCGAGTCAGCGCCGCGCTGATCTCGCCAGCCTCCAGCAGCGCTCGGATCTCGGACTCGACGATGATCGCTGTGCTGTTGATCCCCGCCCCTGCCCCGGCGCAACCGTACGACCCGAGCATGAACGCGAGCGTCGCCACGGACGGACCGATTGTCCCTCCTTGGCGGCGCAAAAGCCGGCCCAGGCCACTTCTGTCGCCTCGGGATCCGATGCTATGATCTCCCATGAAAGGGAGGCACATGAAGATCGACAACTATCTGTCTCGCTGGCACGAGTTTCGCGAGTGGTCAGCGACGAATCGTCCCGAAATCGTAGCTTCGGTCGAGAACCTCGGCACCGAGCTTCGCGGCGCAATCACCCAGTACCGCCAAGCCACCGACCCCGACCAGCGGCAGATCCGCATGGATCTCATCAAACAGCACTACGATCGCGTGGTCCAGTGGCATATGGAAGAGATCCTATCGAAGCTCGATCGTGAGCCTTAGCAGGACCTCCTCGCGCCCGGCACCCCATTAGCAGCCCCAGACCACCGTGTACTGTCAGTCTGCCCGCAGGTAAACCTGCGCTACCGACGGGTGCTCGGCGCGACCCACTGATCGGACGCGACGCTCGACTCGCTGATAAAGACCGTGGGCGACGTCCTCGAATTCGTCGAGTCGCTGCATCTCGACGCCGCTGAGCTCGCCGAATAGCAACCCGATAATCTGGTGGCCAGCCGCCGAGCGGGCACGGTAGTACCCGGTCGCTGGGTCTAGCTCGCGCACGTGATCCGGCAGAAGCGCCAGGGCGCAAACAGGCATGCGGCCCAGCAAGCCGACAACGATCTCGGCCCGACACAGCTCGCCGTAGGCGAACAGATTCAATCGTCGCTGTCCGTGGCGGCCTGCAGTCGATGCGCCAGTTTCTTGATCTCGCGTCGTTGCGGGAAGCTGAGATGCTGGCCCAGATCCGACTCGACGCGCAGCAACATCGTCGCCGCATCCGTGGCCGTAGCAATCAGCTCACCCGAGGCCGAAGCCCCGTTGGTATCGGGCTCGGCACCACCGGTTCCCGGTTGCGACTCCACCCAGCGCTCGAGCTCATCCCGATCGAATCGAACGTTGAAGCCCAGCTTGCGATGCGGAATCTTCCCGGTCCGGACCCACTCGTACAGTGTCTTGGGCCGAATGCCCAGGAAATCGGCCGCCTGATCGACGCGCCAGAGAGTCATGGATGCCCCCACCCGATGCCGGTTGCCCCCAACCGACACCCCCAAGCTATCGTTGTAGCGGACGCTTGGCAACTGACACGCGTGACCATTTGCGCCCTTTCGGCGGCCTCCCTATACTTACTCGCCTATCTGGCTTCTCAAACTACACTGAGCCTCCGCACGATGGACTCTGCGCCTACCCAGCGCCCGCGCAAGCTGCGACCGACGGACGTGCTCAAACACGAGCACCGACAGATCGAGGAGCGCCTCGAGGTGCTGTCGTCGGCCCTCAAGTCGCTAGGCAGCCAGGGAGCAGCGCCCGAGATTCTGGATCGGATCGAGGAGGTGGCGCGCTACATCGATCGCGAGATGGCAGCGCACCATCGCAAGGAAGAGGAAGGACTCTTCCCGTTGCTGGCGCAGTACCTGGACGAAGATCTTCATCTCGACGGTCGCATCGCCGATCACGAAGATCTCAAGATCATGAGCGGCAAGTTCAAACAGACCCTCGAGGATTGTCGTAGCGCCAGCGACCACTTCGCGGCCCAGATGCTCAGAGGCTATGGGCTGTACATCGTCCACCTCGTGCTCGAACATTTGCTCAAAGAGGACGAGATCCTCTTCCTGGTCGCCGACCGTTATCTGAGCGACGAGCAAGAGGCGGAGATCTTCCAGCGCTTCGGCGAGATCGACGCCGCCGTCTCCTGATCGCCGCGCCAGCGACGCGCTTTCGCCCCTCGGTCGCCAAACGCTGTGTCCTTGTGTCCGCTCGCTTCGGAGTTATACCATACCCCCCTATGGTATTTAGATTTCACCGACATCGAGACGAGTCATGAACAGCCCAAGTCAGGGAGCGCCACATCACGACGAGATCCGTCGGCTACGTCGCATCGAAGGACAGATCCGAGGTCTGCAGCGCATGATCGAGGATAATCGATACTGCATCGACATACTCACGCAGACGCGCTCGGCGCAGCGCGCCCTCCAGCGCGTCAACGACTCCATCCTCGCGCGCCACCTGCGGCATTGCGTCATGCAGGCGGCCAAGAGCGGCAGCGCACGCGTGCGCGACGAGCGTGTCGACGAGGTCATGCAAGTACTGGAGCGCGGACGATGAGCGCCGCGGCAACCGTGCGCACCTTGCCGGTGCGCGGTATGCACTGTGCCTCCTGCGCTGGCAATGTGGCGCGTGCCCTGCAGGCGCTTCCAGGCGTGGGAGATGCCACCGTCAACCTGGCGACCGAGAGAGTGCGCGTCGAGTTCGACGCCGCCAGCGTCGAGCTCGCTGCCCTTGCGGACGCGGTGTCAGCGGCCGGGTTTGAGCTCGTGACGGAACCCACGGGCGCTCCCTCGTCAGTCACCGAGAGCGGCGGTCGGACAGCACTGCGCGAGGCCCAGGGGCGCGTCTTCTTCGCGTGGCTGTTCACCCTGCCGATCATGCTGATCATGGCGGGCAGCTGGGCGTTCGGCAGCCCGTGGCCCGATCCTCTACTGCATCGGCTGTTGATGCTGGTCTTGGCGTTTCCCGTACTGTTCGTGGTCGGCAACGAGACCCTCTCCAGCGCTGCGGCGGCGGTACGCCGACGCGCCCCCAACATGGACGTGCTCATCGCCCTCGGCACCCTGGCGGCCTATACCAGCGGGCTGCTGGCGCTATTCACGCCAGTCGCCAGCTTCTCGGGTATCGCGGCGATGATCATGGCTTTCCACCTAACCGGTCGTTACATCGAAACCAAGGCTCGGGGACGCGCCTCTGACGCCATTCGTCGCTTGGTGGAGCTCGGTGCCAAGAGCGCCCGCGTCGAGATCGACGGGCAGGAACGCGAAGTCGACATCGAGGACGTCGGTGTCGGCGACGTGATGATCGTACGGCCGGGCGAACGCATACCCACCGACGGTATTGTGGTCGAAGGCAGCAGTGCCATCGACGAATCGATGGCAACGGGTGAGCCGCTGCCCGTCGCCAAGCAGCCGGGCGACGAGGTCATCGGCGCGACGCTCAACCAACGTGGCCGCCTACGAGTTCGGGCTACACGCATCGGCAGCGACACCTTCTTGGCGCAGGTCATCCAGCTGGTCGAGCAATGTCAGTCGACGAGGGTACCGATCCAGCTGCTCGCCGATCGCGTCACCGCCGTGTTCGTGCCGACCTCGCTGTTGATCGCGTCGCTGACCTTCATCGGCTGGATTGTGGCCCCCGGCGTCCTCGGCGCCGGGGCCCGCGCCGCGGCTGCCGTCCTCCCCTGGGTAAACCCCGACCTGGGGGTCGTCTCCCTGGCAGTGTTCGCCGCCGTCGCGGTGCTGGTCATCGCCTGCCCTTGCGCCCTCGGCCTCGCCACCCCGACAGCACTGATGGTGGGCACCGGGCGCGCGGCGGAGAGCGGCATACTCTTCCGCTCCGGAGCGGCGCTGCAAGCACTCGTGGACGCCGACGTCATCGCTTTCGACAAGACGGGTACGTTGACCGCCGGTCGCACGCAGTTGACCGGCATGACGGTCGCCGCCGGTGGCGATGAGAACGAGAGCCTACGCCTGGCGGCAGCGGTCGAGAATGCGTCAGAGCACCCGCTTGCCGCTGCCGTCGTCGAGGCGGCGCGTACGCGGGGTCTCGACCTTCCAGCCGCCGCCGAGTTCGAAGCAATCGTCGGGCGAGGCGTAGTGGCACGGGTACTCGACAGACAGGTGGTCGTGGGGAGCCCGGTCCTGATGCGCGAGCGCGACATCGCGCTCGGACCGCTCGAAGCGGAAGCGACCCGAGTCGAGGAATCCGCCGAGACCGCGATCATCGTCAGCATTGATGGACAGGCCAGCGCGCTGCTGGCGATCAGCGACCCGCTGAAGGACGATTCCGCCGCCGCCGTGGCACAGCTGCGCGCCCTCGGTCTGGAGCCGTTGATGCTCACCGGCGACAACGAGCGCACCGCCGCTGCGATCGCGGCGCAGGTCGGGATCGTCGAAGTGGAGGCCGGCCTCCTTCCCGGCACCAAGCTCGATCGGATTCGCCGCCATCAAGAGGACGGCAAGAAGGTCGTCATGGTTGGCGACGGCATCAACGATGCCCCCGCTCTCACCCAGGCCGACGTTGGGGTGGCGATCGGCACCGGTACCGACATCGCCATCGAGGCGGCCGACGTGACCGTGGTGCGCGGCGATCTCGAGTCGGTTGCCCGCGCCGTTCGGATCGCGCGCCGAACGTTCGCGATCATCCGGCAGAACCTGTTCTGGGCGTTCTTCTACAACGTCGTCGCCATCCCGGTGGCAATCCTGGGGCTGCTGCATCCGGTGCTGGCCGAGCTGGCGATGGCGCTCTCGTCGTTGACCGTTGTCGGCAACGCGTTGCGTCTACGGCGCGGGAGCTTCTGACCCGAAGCGTCGTCGCTCCTAGTGCAGGCGGACACCGTCAACGCGCTGGCGGTAGCGGTACAGCACGCGACGCACGTAGTTCTGCGTCTCGGCGTAAGGGGGTATGCCGTCGTAGCGGCGAACCGCGCCCTCGCCGGCGTTGTAGGCCGCGAGTGAGCGCTCCAGATCCCCGTCGTACTTTCGTAGCAAGCCGCGCAGATGACGCACGCCCGCGTCAAGGTTCTGCCACGGATCGAACGGTGCATCGACGCCGTACTGACGCGCCACCTCCGGCATGAGCTGCATCAACCCCATGGCGCCCTTCGTAGACACGGCCCGTGGGTTGAATCCGGACTCCATCTCGACGAGCGACTCGACCAGCCGATGATCCACGCCGCCGCGCTCGGCAACGTCGTGTGTCAACGAGATCAGCTCCGCGACCGCGAACGTGAGGCGCAGTCGGCCCGGAGGCCGGAACTCGGCGCGAGATCGCGTATGGTCGCAGCCTGGGTCGGTGGCGCTGTCGGTAATGACCATGACGCCATCGTCACCGGTACGCACACAAGGCTGGCGCAACCCCTGGGCCTCGGCAGCGACTGGAGTCAAGTAGCCGGTCAAGGCAACCAGGTAGGCCAGCCTACCGACCCGACTAGCGACGAGCCCCACCATTCGCTCGTCCCTCGAGCCAGCTGAGGTGCTGTGTCAGGTACCGAGCGATGCGCGGATGATCGCTGCCACCGGAAGTGAGGAAGCGATAGTAGTGGTCGATGGCACGCTCGACTTCGTCGATCTCCTCGTAGACCAAGCCGAGGTTGTAGTTTGCCAGCGCGTCGTTGGGATTCAGTGCCAGGACCTGCATGAAGGCACGCTGCGCGTCCTCGTAGCGTCCCCAGCGAGTGAAGATCAAGCCCTTGTTGGTGTAGGCGTCGAGGCGTCCCGGGTCGAGCGACAGGGTGCGGTTGAGCTCGATCAGCGCGGCATCGTGTTCGCCCATGCGATACAGCACGACGCCGAGGTTGTTGTGCACCGAGGCGTTGTCGGGCTCGACCGAGCTCGCCTGACGCAGATGGCGCTCGGCGTCCTCGAGGCGGCCGAGTTGCTCGTAGATAACGCCCAGATTGGCATTGACCTTGGCGTTGTGCGGATCGTAACGCAGCGCCCGCTTGTAGGCCTCTTCAGCGCGGGCGTGGTCGCCTTCCTTCTGAGCTCGTACGCCGCTTTCGAACGCCGAACGAACGCCCGGATCAACGAGCGCTCCGCCGGCAGCGGGTACGCCGCGGGCGCGGTCAGCGGTCACATTCTCCCTGGCTGACTCAACGGCACGACCCGGCGGCGGGCGTCGGGTGGTGGGAGCGACCGGGCCACTGGCATTCGGCGATGTCGGGCGGCTGGTCAGATCGATACCGGCACCGGCACTCGGCGCCGGAGCTCTGTTCTCAACCTCGAGGCTGAAGCCAGAGTCGCTCTGGTTCCCGCCGCCGGCTACAGCCGCCGACGGCATATCGCGCGTCATCGGCAGATTCCCCGAAAGGTCGTTCAGCTCGCCGTCTGCGGCCGGCGCCGGTACGGACTCCGCCCTGGTCATCAAAGCGCCGGAACCCAGATCTCTTTCGGTGGTGGCGAAAGTGCCGCCGTGCGTCGGGCTCGACGCCGGGAAGCTCACTGCGTCTCGTGGGACGGCAGTCAGGTCAGTCAATAGCGCCTGACCGTCATTGGCGCGCGGGCCGGAGAAGCTCGGTTGCATCCACCAAAGCACCGTCGCCACTACCGCGATGCTGGCAGCGGCCAGCGCTCCGATCCAGACGGCCGGCCCAGCCTGGCGCCGTGCAGTCATGCGTGGCGCGTCGGTAAGTGGGGCGCTCAAGCGGCGCAACAGTGCGTTCGAGCCGTGCAACGGACCTGGCTCCGGGACTTTCGGAGCGACGCCGCGACGACGGTTCTCGTCCTGCACGCGCTTCAATGCATCGAGGATGACGCTCATTGGCTTTCCTAGCTCCCGGTGGCGTCGGCGACCGCGACCGCCTCGGCGTGAGCGAGACCCGACTCCCTTAGCTTCGAGGCTGTCGCTCGCGCCGCTGCCTGATCGTCGAATTCACCTACGGTGAGTCGATACATGGTGCCCATACCCGGAACGTCCGCCCCGATGAGGAAACTGACGTAGCCGGCTTCGTTCAAACGCCCGCGCAGCTCCAAGAGGTAGTCGTCATCGGGCTGCCGGAATGAGCTCAGATACACAGTGAACGGCTTCCGCGGCATCGTCAGATCGACCGCGACGTTGCCACTGCCGAAGGTCTCCTGGTTCGGCGCCGCGTTGAGGCTACCGTCGGCGCGTACCGGCGGCGGGTCCACGAGGGCGACGGTGCGATTCGCCGACCAGGCAGCGTAGCCTCCAGCGCTGACCGCTGCGGCCAGCACGATTCCTGCGAGCGCCTGCACCGGTTTCACCGACCGCGCCGCGGGCTGCGGGCTCGCGGCGATCGGCATCAGCCCGTGCGCCTGGACCGGCTCCGGCCGTTCGATCGGCGCCCCTCCGTCCTCGGCCAGATCGAGGGTGGTGGCGGCTCGGTCGATGATGCCAGCATCGATCAAGCGAGTTTGCTGGGCATAGCCCGCCAGCAGCGACCGATCACCGAGCAGATTCACCAGCCGCGGCACGCCCTCGGTATAGCGATGCAAGCGGTCGAGCGCCACGTCGTCGAACACCACGTCGCCGTCGCTACCGGCGATGCGGAGTCGGTGATCAATGTAGCGGCCAATCTCGTCGCGGCCGAACGGCTGCAGCGTGTAGCGCACGGACACCCGTTGTGCCAGCTGGCTGAGCTCCGGAGCGGCAAGCAGGCGTCGCAGGCCGAGTTGACCGGCGAGCACGATCTGCAGCAGCTTCTGCTTCGAGGTCTCGAGGTTCGACAGCAGACGGATCTGCTCCATCACCGGAAGCGGCAGGTTCTGCGCCTCGTCCACCACGAGAACCGCAGCGCGACCCTGCATGCTGAGTCCGATGAGATAGTCGTTGAGGCGATCCACGAGCTCTTGCTTGCTCGTCTGGCGCCCGGCCCCGGCCTCGAACTCGGCGCGCGTGGCGACGCCGAAGTCCTGCAGGATGATGCGTAGCAGATCTTCCTCAGACAGATACGGGTTCAGGACGATGGCGGTGACGATGTCATCGCCGAAGCCATCGAGCACCGTGCGCAGCAGGGTCGTCTTGCCGGTTCCCGCAGCACCGACGAAGCACATGAAGCCCTCGCGCTCCCGCACGCCGTAGCGCAGCAGATCACGCGCCTCCGCATGGCATCCCGAGGCGAAGAAGTACTTCGGGTCCGGCGTCAGGCTGAAGGGCTTTTCAATGAGCCCGTGGAAGTCTAGATACATCGTTGGCCTCCGGAATCCTTCACTGACCGCGGCGTCCGCCCGTACGTGACCGGCGGCGCATCTCGAGGCGCTGCAGTTGGTCACGCATGAGCTCACGTACACGGTCGCCGTTGAGCACCGTCGGGGTGATCATGACGACGAGATCTGACTTGCGGCTGCTGCGATCCGTGCGCCGGAAGAGCGAGCCGATGAGCGGGATGTCGCCGAGTATCGGGGTCTTGGACACGCTCTCTCGCGTGACGTCTTCGAGGAGACCACCGATGAAGATGGTCTCGCCCTCACGCACACGGATGACGTTGTCGGTCACCCGCACGTCCATGATCGGGAAGCGATCGCCGTTGGGCGAAATCGCCTCGCCAGCGAGGCTGGTGATTGCTGGCTGGATGCTCATCGTGACCCAACCGTCGGCCGACACCTGCGGCGTGACCGAGAGGATGACGCCGTTGGTGACGGTGCCGGGGTTGGTAACCGTCTGAGCTAACCCACCCTGGTTGTTGAACACGGTCTGCGAGGTGAAGAACACCTCCTGCGTACCGACGGTCAACAAGGCGATCTGGTTGTTCAAGGTCACGACGGACGGCGACGACAGCACGTCGACGTCACCCTGGTTCGACATCGCACCGAGGACGGCGTTGAAGTCCTGGCGCTGGATGCCTGCCTGGAAGATGTTCAGGCCGCTGGCACCGACGGTCTGAGCCGCGGTGAGGCCAAGATCACCGAACACGGTGCGCCAATCCACGCCGGCAGCGAACTCCTTGTGCATCAGCACCTCGACGATCTTCGCTTCGATCAGCACCTGGCGCTGAGCGATCTCCTCTACCGTCGCCAGGTACTCGCCGATCTCGTCGAGCACGTCCGGATAGTGGCGCACCATGACCGTGCCGGCGCTGCGGTTCACATGCAGCGCGGGACCGTCGGTGCCGCCCAAGCCGCCGGCGCCGCCAAATCCGCCTAGTCCGCCGCGCAGCCGCCGGCGGTTGGGATCGAGCGGATCGAATCCGCCGCCACCGAGACCGCCACCGTAGCCGCCCCCCATGAGAAACAGGGCGCCCTCTGTAATGTCGTCCCAGATGAAGCTCGGATCGTTGGACTGCACGGAAGCGGAGCCGCCGCCGTTGCCGCCGCCACCGCCACCGCCGACGCCACCGCCGGCAGCGCCTCCAGCGCCTCCAGCAATAGTGCCGCCGCCGAGGCCGCCAGCGCCTCCACCGCCCTGGCTGCCTGTGCTGACCCCGATCGTGCGGGATCCATTCCGGTCAGTCTGCACGATGTCGAGGAAGAAGAAGCGCGTCTCCATCTGCCGCGGGCGGATCTTCAGCACCCGGTGCTCGACGCGATACTCGAGGCCAATCGGAGTTAGCAGGCTATCCAGCAGCACTGGCAGCGTTACGCCGACTATGTCCTGTGTCACTACGCCGGCCACGTCCGGTTCGATGACGATCGACAGATCGGACTCGCGCGCGATCGCCAGCAGCACCGCACGCACGTCAGTGTCGCGCACCCTGAGGCTATAGGCGCGGCCGGGATCGTAGCCGGTGTCATCGAGCGACTCCTCGATCGAAGTTGCCGGGGCTGCCGCGATGCTCGCTTGTGGGCCGAAGTCGTCCACCGACGGACGCCCGGGATCCTCCCAGCGGGGCGGAGACGGCGCCGTCGCTGCCGACGCTGTCGGTCGCGCTTGGGCGTTGTTGTCGCCACGCGACATGCAACCCGGCATCATCGCGACGACCAGCAGAAATGCCGCGGCCATCTTCCAACGGGGCGTTCGTACGCTTCGGTTCATCATCCCAGACCTCCTCGATCCGACTCGCAGTGGGTTCATCAGTACCTCCCAACGTTGCCGCTGCGAGAGCTCAGACCGATCGCGGCGTCAGCCATTCTCAAGACATGCCGTTGTCCCCCCGAGGCGAAGACCACGGTCTCATCGGTTACCTCGACTACCTGCATGCCGGCGAAGCTGTCGCCGACCGTCACGATCTCGTTGTTGATTACCGCCACGCGGCGGCCAGTGCTGTCGGTCACGATCGCCGACAGATAGAGGCCCTCATCGAGCGCAACGCCGGCGTCGACATAGACGGGAGCGAAGTTGTCGATCGCCCAGATCTCACGCGGGGTGAAGAACGGATTGCGACCCCAGCTCGAGTCGATCGTCAGATCGGCAGCGCCGATCTCGCCGCGGCGCTCGACCTGTTGGACCTGCGCTCCGCCTGCACTTGGCACTGGTCGTTGACCGGGCGTAACACCTTGCTGGTCGAAGCCAGGCGGGGTCAGGCCAGGATCTTGAGGCAGGGGCCCGAGCTCAGAGTCGGCCCCGAAGCTCCCCACCACGCCGGTGAAGTAGAGCGCGTTGTACAGCAGTACTGCCACGAAAACGATGATCAGCACCATCAAGACGCTTCGGCTACCCATTGCCGCCTCCCTGAGCTCCGACGGATCCGCGGGAGCGACTCGATGCCCCGTCACCAGACGAGGCGCTGGTGGCGGCGGGGCGGAAATAAACGAGCAAACGGAGATCGGTCACCACCTCGGGAAAGGCGCGCTGCATCTCCAGCTCTGCCACCTCAGCAACCCAACCGAGGCGTCCAACCTGGGCAATGAAGCGGCTGGTGACAACGAAGTCTCCGAAGAGGCGACAGTTGAGCGGCACGTAGCGCGCGCCAGGCACGGCACCGATTACCCGAGCCGACTCGGCGAGCGGGCCGCCCGCGCCGGCTACGGGCGCTGCGTTCTCGCTCGTAATGAACAGCTCCACCCCCTCGGCCTCACCCAGCCGCACGAGTGACTCGATCATCAGGGTGAGCTCCGACTCCGGGCCGAGGCGGCTCAGCAGCTCGTCGCTCGAGCTCTGCCAGGCAGCGCGCTCGGCGGGTGCGGCGGGCGGCATGCTCTCGATCTCACGCTCCATTTGGTCGAGCTGTGATTCAGCAGCCTCGATGTCACGTGTTGCAGATGATTCACGCGCCCGCATCGGCTGCACGAACCAGACCCACAGCAGGATTACCAGGAGCAGAACCGCCATTCCCAGAATGGCAGCGCGAACCTGGGGTTGCAGATCCGACCAACTCATTGTCCGCCTCCGGCGATCGACTTGAGCTGAACTGCGACCCTGAAGCCCACTGATGTAGCTGTCGGGCCGAAGGGTGGCAGGTCGTCCAGCGTGGTACGTACGGCTCCCTGACCCCGGGGAGCGCTCGCTGCGGCGCCGCGGCCAAGCGACAGTCGATCGAAGAACAGCCAGAGGCTGCTATCGCGATCGTAGCGCGTTTCCTGCGCCGGCTGATCGGACCTGCCGTGTAGGTGGTTGCTAAGGGGCCTGTTGTTGAACGACCCGCGCCGCACCGCCGGAGCGTTGCGCTGTGGCAACTGCCCGGCCCGCTGCAATACAGCCGGGCCACTGCGCGCACCCTCCGACCCGATCACGAGCGGCTCGATCAGATGGATGTCGTGCACGATCGGATCGCTCACGATCATGCTGTAAAAGCGGTTGAAGACAGCTTGCGAGGCCGACCGTGTGTCCCCGAGGACCAGGCCGGCGACGACAGCATCCCAGTAGCGCTCGCCCCGAGGGCCAACGACCGGGTGCCATGAGATGCTTTCGATGACCAGCTCTTCCGGGGCTCGCTGGCTGAGACGCTGCAGGACTGCGCCGATCAGCGTCGTCTCGAGCGAGCGCTGCTCCAGCAGTGCGCGCCGCTCTGTGTGGTTCGAGCGCTCCTGCGCTGTCGCGCGTACCTGCTGTAGCTCCTGCTGGCGCTGCGAGATCTGCTCCTGTACCTGCGCTATTCGGTTGCTGTTGACCGCCGAGTTCAGCAGCGCTAGCAGCCCCCAACCAACCAGGAAGAGCACCAGGGCCGCGGCCGCGACACGGCCGATCGACATCGCTCGCGCGGTGCGCCCTTCGCTGACCTGCTCCGGAGACACCAGGTTGCCGCTGTCCACACCGACCATCGACGCAGCACCGAGCGCCACAGCAAGCGCCGGCTGCTCGACCGGGTCGACGGCGCCGGCCAGGTCGAGGTGGTCGCTGACGTCGAAGAGCTCCACGTTGACACCGAGGGCCTCGCGCAGCGGCGGCACCAGACCGGTGAGATCCTCCATGGGTCCGGCGAGCACCAGCGGCTGCACTGTCGCGCCCTGGGCTCGCTGCCCGAAGTACAGGAACGAGCGGCGCAGCTCGGTAGCGACCAGGTCAGCGGTCGAATCGCCGCCGCCG
Organism: Acidobacteriota bacterium; assembly: GCA_965248695.1. Classification (GTDB taxonomy): domain Bacteria; phylum Acidobacteriota; class UBA890; order UBA890; family WLXD01; genus DASCOT01. The sequence continues at coordinate 1,730,117 of CBDFKD010000002.1, forward strand.
CGGAGCACGAAGTCACGCACCAGCTCGAGGTTGCCATCCTGAAAAACCAGCAAGTAGCAGCGGCCGGCCGACAGGTAGACGATGGCGGTCCCGCCAGCGATCGGTGGCAGCAGCTCCACCACGTGCGCCAGAGCTGCCGGAACCGTGGTCACCGAGTCAACCCGGAGACCGGCAGCCTCGACGGCGTCGACGGTGTTGCGCATCGTCGACTTGTCGATAGCGGAAATCAAGACCTTCTGCTTGGCCACGCCACCCTCGCTGGCGTAACCGACGGCCATGTGCGAATAGACAAGCTGGCTCTCCGGCACCGGCGCCAACTTGCGCACCTCGGCACCGGCAGCGAGGTGGCGCTCGCTGTCGGACATCTCGGGCATGTTGACCAGGTAGTGGTAGAGGTCGCCCTCGACGACGACTGCACGCGCAGCCCGGCCGCTGATGCCCACGGTCTCGAGCCAACGACGGACCCAGTCACCCAGCTCGCGGCCGCTGAAGCCGGCGTGTACAGCATGGCCGGCGCCGACTACACGCGGCGGGTCGCCGCGTAGCTCAGCCGCAGCCACGCTGCGACCGAGCTCGATGCCGACGCGACTTCCGACGCGCAAGTTGTCGATGAAACCCATGATCACCTCTGGCCGTTGACCGGCCGCTGCCGGTTCAGTTCAGCGTTCAATTCAGACGCGCCGTTCGCCGTCTCGGGGTTTTCAATCACGGTGTCGCCGAGCGGAACGTGCAGCTCGACCACTTGTTGTGCGCCGCCACCTCGGACCGTGACGATGCCGATCTCCTCGGCCACCCCGCCGTCGTATCGATCGCAGGCGACGTAGACGGCGTGGACACCGCGGTGCACGTTGGTGAACGAGTAGGGAGCGGTCTCGTCGACTGCCTCGCCTTCCTCGCCCTCCTCGGAGTAGAAGAGAATGACGCCACAACCCTCGGGGTCGCTGACGATGGCACCGTCGCCATGCCCACGGATGGTCACCACGATGTTGCCGAACGGATTCACCGGATGGGGCGGGTAGACGAGGTCATCGTCATCGTCGAACTCGCCATTCGGCCCGGCGCTGCGAATCTGACCGTAGCCAACGGCGCCGATGTCGTAGTAGCTGCCCCAGGCGTCGGTGGCCCAGTCATCGGTGTCGAGGCCGCGATTCAAGTACGGTCCGCTCCAGCCATAGCCGACGGCGGTCGCCTCCGAGATCCGGAAGGGCTCCAGATCAACCGTCTCGACCAGCTCCGCGAGCTGCGTCGGAAAGCGGCCGATGTCGCCGATGAAGCCGAAGGTCCTGTCGGACTCGTCACCGTTGAGGGCGACATGGATGGCCTTCATCTCCGAAATCACCTGTTCATGGCGCTGGTCCTGCAGCACACGCAGCAGTGAAGGGGCAACGGCTGCGGCGAGGATCACCATCGCGCCCAGCAGCAGCGTCACCTCCAGCATGCTGATGCCGCGCTCCGTGAGCCGCGCTTGCCTGGTGCTCGAGTTCAGATCGCTCATGCTCATTGGATCGTGGTCACCAGTCGGAGGAGCGGCAGGTAGAACGCCGTACCCATTAGCACTAGCACCGCCGCCAGGACGGTCAGCAGAATCGGACCCATGTAGGTGGTCACGCGCCGCACTGCGGCGTCGACCTCACGATCGAAGAAGCGAATAACGTTGGCGAGCGCTTCCTGCATCTTCCCGGTACGCTCAGCGGTCGAGACCATCTGCACCACGACGCTGGGGAACTCGTGCGTCTCGCGCATTGCCGCCGCCAGCGCCTGGCCGCTGCGCACGCGGCGGTTGACATACTCGATTACCTCGGCGATGTACTCGTTGCCCACCGCCCCCTTGACCACGTCGAGAGCGCGGGTCACACCGACCCCAGACGAGTGCATGGTCCCGAAGTGGTGGGCGAAACGCGAAAAGCAGACCTTGCGGAGCAGGCCACCGATAATCGGTAGCCGGAGCTTCAGCCGATCCCATCCGACGCGGCCGGCACGCGTGCCCGTCCACATCAGAAACGCGATCGTCGCGCCGAGCATCACCAGCAGCACTGCCGGCCAGAAATCGGTGAACAGCCGACTATACGCCATCACGATCTGTGTCGGGATAGGTAGCGAGAACTCCTCGTTGGTCTGCAGCGATGCGTACAGCTGCTGGAATCTCGGGATCGCGAACGTGACCATTACGACGTTCAAACCGATCAGCGCGACGACGACCAGCAACGGGTACGCGAGAATGTTCCGGATGCGCTGCCGCAGGTCGAGGTTCCACTCCAGGAAGTCGCGCAGCTCCACCAGCGAGGCCTCGAGCTGTCCGGACTCCTCGCCGGCCCGAACGGTGTTCACGTAGATGTCGGAGAAAACGTTCGGATACCGCGCCATGGAGGCCGAGATGCTCTCGCCGCGCTCGAGCCCGGCACGCAGGCCGCGGACAACGCTCTTGAGCTTCTGTTTTTGCACTGCCTCCTCGAGATCCTCGAGACCCGTGAGCATCGGCACTCCCGTCGCCACGATGGGAATGAGCTGCGAGGTGAACAGCACCAGGTCCTTATTGGTGATGCGCTCGATGTGGATGGTCGAAATATCGCCGCCCTGCGCGCGCACCAGAAACAGACCGCGACCAGCGAGCTGATCGGCCAGGCGCTCGCGCGTAGCGGCGCTCTCGATGCCCTTGACCGTGGCACCGGTGTCGTTCTTGGCGACGTAGTTGAATCTCGGCATGTTCCTACTCGCGCGCGACGCGCCCGAGCTCCTCCAGAGTCGTCTCTCCACGCTGAACCAGCTCGAGCCCGTGTCGCATCAAAGTGCGCATTCCTTCCTGTACGGCAACCTGGCGAATGGCGCGTGTGTCCGCCTGGTGCTTGATGGCTTCACGAATCGCGTCGCTGACCATCAGGATCTCGAAGATGCCGGTGCGACCGACATAGCCACTGTCGCCACAGTGGTGACAGCCGGCGCCGCGCAACCACTCGCCATCCACCGGCTCACCCTCGAGGCCCAGTCGTACGAGCATCCCCATGTCCGGTTGCGCGACTTCAGCGCAGTGCCTGCAGACCTTCCGCACCAGACGCTCGGCAACGGTCGAGATCATCGTCGAACCGATCAGGTAGGGCTCCAGGCCCATGTCGACGAGGCGCGGGAAGGTTCCGGCCGCCTCATTGGTATGCAACGTCGACAGCACCAGGATGCCGGTAAGGGCGGCCCGCATGGCCAACCCCGCGGTCTCGGGATCGCGAATCTCACCGAGCAGAATGACGTCAGGATCCTGCCGCAACACCGAGCGCATCCCGGCCGCAAAGGTAAAGCCGGCGCGGTTGTTGATCTGGCTCTGGCGGATCTCCGGAACGCGATACTCGACCGGATCCTCGAGCGTCACGATGTTGTTGGCGAGCATGTTGATGTGCGCCAGCATCGTGTAAAGGGTCGTCGTCTTACCTGATCCTGTGGGCCCGGTGAGCAGCACGATGCCCTTGGTTCGCTTGACGGAGTCTTCCAGCAGCTCCAGCGTGGAGCCTTCGAGGCCGAGGTCGCCCAGCCCGCGGAACAGCATTTGCCGCTCGAGCAAACGCAGGGCGATCTTCTCGCCGAACACCGTCGGGAAGCAGGAGACACGAAGATCGACCTCGTTGGAGGCAGCGCGGTAGGTGAGATGGCCTTCCTGCGGCAACCGCTGCTCGGCGATGTCGAGACCGGCGATGACCTTGATGCGCGACATCAACGAGTGCTGGATCTGCTTGGGCAGCAACGGTCCTTGTTGCAGGAGGCCGTCGACGCGATAGCGAATGCGTACGACGTCCTCTTCCGGATCGATGTGCACATCGGTAGCCCGTAGGCGCAGCCCCTGATTGAGGATCTCGTCGACCAGGCGCACCATCGGCTCATCGGCCGAAGCGCCGGGGTCGGAGACGAATATGCCGCCGCGCGCCACTTTCTGGCGCTCGGCGTCCTGACGCTGCACGGTCTCGCTGACCAGTCCCTCGAGTACTCCGGCACCGCCGTAGAAACGGTCGATGGCCCGGCGAACGTTGCTTTCGGTGGCGCAGAACTGCTTCACCACGAGGTTCGTGCGCCGTTGGATCTCGTCGATCGCAAGAATGTCGAACGGATCCGAGCAGGCGACCAGCAGCGTGCTGCCTGAGATCGCCACCGGCATAGCCTGGAACCGCGCTGGTACGTCGCGCGGAACCGCCTGCACCGCGGCGTGCTGAATCTCGTCCGCCCGGAGGGCGCGGAAGGGGACGCCGGCCATCTCGGCCAGGGCGCGCGCCAGATCCTCTTCGCTGAGCAACCCTTGGCCTACCAGCAGCTGTCCGAGAAGCGCACCGTCACCGGCGGTCTGCCGCGCCAGCACGGCATCCAACTGCTCGCGCGTGAGCTGGCGGCGATCGACGAGATAGTCTCCGAGACGCACCGACACCGAGCCACGGGGCGGAAGCCCGTTGGAGTCACCGTAGGCGCTCTCGTTGTCTCCGTGCTGCATGTTCAGACCTCGCAGAAGCCGTGTTGATCACTATTGATCGTTATTAGCTAATATGTCAGAGATTAGCATCTTAAAACGTTCTGAAAAGCCTTATTTAACCTTCTTGACCATCATGAGGACGCCGGCAATCGCGGGTAGCGCCGGTAGCAGGATCACCAGCAGCACGAAGGTGAGTGCCTTCTGCCCCTCGGTGAGCAGCACCCGCTTGTTCGACACTTCTTTCGGCAGGATCGAGATGAGCTCCTCCTGCCCCGCCAGCCAGCTGACCGAGTTCACGAACAGGTCGCCGTTGCCCTGCCACTTGAAGAAGGCGTTGGAGGCGAACTCGGCGTCACCCGCGACGACCAAGATCGGATCTCCCACTGGTGCTGGCTCGCCGCTGCGGTTTCGCTCGCGAAACGCTCGGGGTGTTTCGTCGATCGTTTCCGAGACCGCCACGATGAGCGGCAGCGGACCCTGACGGTCAACTCCCTCGTCCCAGCGCGCTATCGACACGCGCTCGAAGTCGGTCTCGCCCCACGACGACGGTGAGCTGCTGGCCAGCGGGCGAGCGTCGATACCGTCCGGCGGTGTACCCACGGTGATCGATCGCGGCATGCTGAAGAGCGTCATGGCGCCGAAGCCGTCGGTGATCGGGTGGGGCTCGTAGCTATCGACCATCGGCACCTGTACGCCAAGGCCGAACGCCTGCCCGTTGCGCCCGGTATCAATGACGAAGTCGGCATTGGCCTGCAGGCCATAGCCGGCGACCAGGGCCGCGAGCTCGCCGAGATCCGTATTGCTCTCCAGCATCGCCATCAGTCGTCCGCCGTTCTGGAGATAGGCCTCCAGCGCGACGCGCTCCTGTGGCAGAAGGTCTGTGCTCGGCCCTGCAATCACTATGACGCGGCAATCGTCGGCCACCTGACCGGCAGCAAGGTTCAGTTGCAGAGGCTCGTAGTTCACCTGTCGCAGGGCGGTGACGGCCGCCGAAAACCCGCCGCGGCCCTTGTCGAGCGGGACGCGCTCACCGTGTCCGGAGAGGAAGCAGACCGGTACCGCGTCGCCTCGCGTTGCCGCGAGGATCGCGTTGGTGATCGCCGGTTCGGTTGCATCGTCGGCTCGGCGCACCGAGTCGCCGGCCTCGATGATCAGCGTGCCGTAGGCGCGTACCTGGTGCGCCTGGGCAAGCGCCGGCTCGGCTTCGGGGTCGACGAGACGATAGTCCACCATCGAGGAGCTATCTGCGTAGGCCTTGAGCAGTCGCTCGACGCCCGGATCCTTGGCACCCGGCACGAATGCGGTCATGACTACCGGTCGATCCAACGTGCCCAGCGCCGAGCGGCTCGTGGCCGACAGGCTGAACAACTGTGCCTCGGTGAAATCCCACGTGACGGGGTTGTAGCTGACTACCCAGCTCACCAGGAAGGCACACGCCAGGAACAGGACGAGACGTAGGCCGGCGAAGGTCCACTCGGTTACTCGCAGGCTGGTGGTCAATAGCTGCCGGAGCCGCGCCATCGGTGACCGTGGGGCGTCGCTCATGAGCTGCGCACTCCTCGCCACCGCAGGCTCTCGAGAGCCAGGTGGGTCATGAACAGGAAGAAGACGGTGAACCAGAGCAAGTAGTTCGCGTCGGGCAGGCTGACCACGCCGACGCGGAAGTCGCCGAAGTGGTGATGCAGCGACAGCCAGCGAACGCCGTCCTGCCAGATGCTGGGCAGCAGATTCGCCGGTGCGTCGATGAACCAGAAGATCAGCAGCAGTCCGTAGCCACCGAACGCCGCCACAACCTGGCTCTCGGTGAGCGCCGATACCCACAGGGTCGCCGCCAGCATGGCCGCAGCCAGCAGCAGTAGTCCGAGGTAGCCGGTGATCCACACCGCCGGTTCGTTGGCGCCGAAGAAAGCCAGCACGTACTGGAAACAGAAGGTCGGCGCCAGCAACGCCACCAGGAACAGGTAAGCACCGAAGAACTTGCCCCACATGATGCCGGCGTTGGAAACCGGCGAGGTGAGCAGCAGCTCCATGGTGCGGCGTCGCTTCTCTTCCGCCAGCAGCGCCATCGCCACGATCGGCAAGATGAACACCAAGAGCCACGCCGTGATGTCGAGGAAGCTGGTGCCGATCATCGCCGGCACGTTCACCAGATTGCCCGCCGGCCCGAGTTGCTCGGCGCGTACGTCGGCGTCGCGACCCTGCACCACCCAGTAGTTCAGGATGGCAACGAAGAAAACGGACTCGGCAAGCCAGAACACAGCCATGAGCGCGTACGCCACCGGCGAAACGAAGCAAATTGCCCAGGCTCCGCGCATCAACCTTCTCCTTCGCCGTCAGGCCACACGCGGCTGTTCGTCGAGGTCATCAGAATCGGGCTCCTCTGTAAGTCGTAGGAATACCTGCTCGAGGCTGAGCTCGGTACGGGTCATGCCGAGAAGCTCCCAGCCGCCGTTGACGATCGCCGCGGCAAGTCGGGATCGGAGGTCTCTGTCGGCGGAGGTGGCAACCTCGCAGCGCCAGCAACCCGGCTCGGTATCGTCGAGCAGCACGACGCTGTCGGCGCCGACGACTGCTTGCAGCGAGCGCCGCATCGCATCCACGTCGCCACGCGCGTGCAGCACGATCCGTTGACCGCCGCTGAACCGCCGGGTCAGCGCCTCGACCGTATCGGTAGCAACGACGGTGCCCCGGTGCACCACTACAAGCCGCTCGCAGGACGCGGCGATCTCGTTGAGAATGTGGCTCGACAGAATCACGGTGTGGTCGCCGGCGAGCTGACGAATGAGTTGCCGCACCTCGATGATCTGCCGCGGGTCGAGCCCCGAGGTCGGTTCGTCGAGAACCAGTAGATCCGGCGAGTGAAGGATCGCCTGCGCCAATCCGACACGCTGCCGGTAGCCCTTGGAAAGCTGCTCGATCGGTTGCTCGGCTCGGTCCTCGAGCCAGCATAGGGTCAGGGCGCGATCGACTGCGTCGGCGCGCTTCGACCTGCGCATGCCCTTGAGCTCCGCCACGAACATGAGGTACGCGCGGACCCGCATCTCCGGGTACAGCGGCGGCACCTCAGGTAAGTAGCCCACCCGCCGCTTCACCGCCAGTGGCTCGCGAGCTACATCGTGTCCGGCAACCCGGACCACGCCCGACGTGGGGGGCATCGCGCCCATCAGGATCCGCATGGCGGTGGTCTTGCCGGCGCCGTTCGGTCCCAGCAATCCCACGACCTCGCCGGCGGCGACGTCGAACGAGATTCCGTCCAGGGCGGCAACCGAACCGAAACGCTTGGTGAGATTCTCGATGTGGATCATCGAATGTCCGGGGTGGGGGTGGCAGGGACAAGAAAGGCCGCCGGGAGGTCATTCGCAGCCTCCCGACGGCCAAATCTTCGCCAATCCGGACAGGTCGATGCTAGCTCATAATCACATAAGCCACTTTTTCATTCCCATGACAGTACTTGTCCGTCCATGGCCCTCCTTGTCATATCCTGAGAGGTCAAGAACGGTCAAAACTAGCTTGAAGTGACTAATCACCGAATTCCACCGACCCCGGCCAACACGGCAGTTTGATCGTCGCCACCCGTATGCCAGCCCCAGGGCTGATCAAAGCGAGTCTCGATCTGCTCGTTGGGCCCGGCAGAGTAGCAGACTACAGCCGAGCTGAAGAACGGCTGGTGGCGCCTCCAATACGCATGCGTGTTGTACAGCGTAGCCGGCGGCAAGTGCAGAGCGAAGACGTTTGCCATATAGCGATTGCCCCACGGATCGGCGTTGATCCTGTCGGCGATGTAGGGGCCGCGCCAGTGGAACATGTCCATGGGATCCACCGTGCCGGGATAGCGACCCAGATTGAGCGGACCGTTGCCGTAGCCGCTATAGCCGCCAGCCGCGAGGGCGTCGGAAGTGGTCACTACACCGTTGTGGATGAGTTGGTCGGCAAACCCATCGACCAGAAACCTCAGGCCGACCTGGTAGTGCGCGTCGGTGGTGGCGCTAAACGAAGCCCCGCGCTCTAGCTGCCACTGGGTTGACCTGACCCCGCGGTTAGTACCATGTCTTATCTCAGTAACTCGGTGCTGACAAGAGGTTGTTGAGGCCGGCGAAGCGGAGCGCAGCCGGCTTCAACAACGTCGCTTCGGGTGCGGGCGGCCGATAGCTCAGCGAGCTGTGCGGTCGCATGCGGTTGTAGTGCTGACGCCATCTCTCGATCAGAACCTTTGCCTCCTTGAGCGTGTAGAAGATCTCTCCATCCAGCAGCTCGTCGCGTAGCTTGCCGTTGAAGCTCTCCACGTAACCGTTCTCCCACGGCGAGCCCGGCTCGATGAACAGCGTCCCCACGCCCAACCGGCCCAGCCAGTCGCGAACCGCCTCGGCGGTGAACTCTGGTCCGTTATCCGACCGGATGTGCTCAGGTATGCCCCGGTGTACGAACAACCTCCCGAGCTGCTCCAGCACGTCCTCAGAGTTGAGCTTCCGTGCTACATGGATCGCCAGGCTTTCTCGTGTGTACTCATCGACGATCGTCAGCAGCCTCATAGCCCGACCGTCGTGCGTCCGGTGGTGCAGGAAGTCATACGCCCAGACATGATCCCGGTGCTGTGGGCGCAGCCGGATGCAGGAGCCATCGCTCAGCCACAGCCGTGCTCGTTTGGGCTGTTTTCTCGGTACTTTCAGCCCTTCGCGCCGCCAGATACGCTGCACTCGTTTGTGGTTCACGGACCAGCCCTCCATGCGCAGCAACGCTGTCACCCTCCGATATCCGTAGCGCCCGTACTGTCGGGCTAAATCCACGATCCGCTCCGTCAAAATCTGCTCCTGTTGCGGCTCTCTTGGCACGTACCGGTGTGTCGTGCGTGGTTGTTTCAGTACCCGACACGCCCGCCTCTCCGAGACGCCCAGCCGCCCCCGTACATGTGCCACCGCCTCTCGCCGCCGAGCTGGGCTCAGAAGTTTCCCTCCGCCACTTCCTTCAGGATCGACAGGTCGAGTTCCTTTTCCGCCACCAGCCTCTTGAGCCGGGCATTCTCCTTCTCCAGTTGCTTGAGCTTTCTGGCCTGGTTGAGCTTCAGTCCGCCGTACTCTCGCCGCCACCGGTAGTAGGTGTGCTCGGTGATTGCTAGCTTGCGGCAGGCATCCTTGACCGTCGCCCCTCGAGCCAGCTCCACCTCAGCCTCCCGGAGCTTGCGTACGATCTGCTCGGCGCTGTGCCTCTTACTCGGCATTCTGACCTCCCGTTCTTGACCCAGATCGTGAGATTACATCCGGATCCGTTTTCGGGGGTCAGGTCAGTCCGCCGATGGCGCGTGCACCTAGACAAACTAGCTGCGCGGGCGAGAGGTTCGGCGCCGGCACATTGAGAAAAAGGCCGCCCGCCGAGCTTGGAGCTCGACGGGCGGCCATAGCGTCACATTGCGCCTCCTCTTCACCGATCGGTATGGGGCCCGGCCGGATCCGAGGTGGTGCGACGCTCCAGCTACATGGGCCCACCGGCGCTGAGCACGACGGCGATGTCGTCGCCGCCGGTCATCCATCCCCATAACCCGTCCTCGTCATCGTCGGCGAGGGTCTGGTTGAAGAACGTATCGATGCCGCTGTCGGGGCCGGCCGAGTAGCAGACCACTGCTGAGGTGAAGATGCGCTGGCCGTCCTCCCAGAGCGCGTTGCCCCTGGGGTTGGCGTACAGCGCGAAGCTGTTGACAGCGTAGCGGTTCATCCAGGGATCGGTGCTGATCTTGTCGAAGTAGGGTCCACGCCAGCCGAAGAACATGCTCCCCAACTCGGGATGGTTGATGGGATCGGGGTACTGCGTGCCCAAGTCGTCGCCGCCCGGATCGTTCTGCTGCAGGTGGTTCTCGAGCCGATCGACGTAGAAGCGCTGTTCGCCGATTCCACCGGTGTCGTAGTGCTCGGCGAAGTAGTTACCTACTTGCCGACGCCAGTGGCCGCCGAACACAATGCCGTCGTCGAGCGATCCGCGCTTGGGCGTCGAGCCGGGGCCGACCAGCAGGCCGATCGGCTGCTCGAGGTTGCCCGGGTTGAGGTAGAGCGCGTTCCTTTGCACCTCGTCGAGCATCTTCTTGACGCTGGAGCACAGAACGGTGAGGTCTTCCTTGAACTTCACGAAGCGCGCCAGGCGATTGTAGTTGCCCAACTGCGGCAGCATGATGGTCGACAGAATAACGAGAACGAGGAGGATGATCGTCACCTCTACCAAGGTGAAGCCATCCTGCCTACGAAGCGAAAGCTTCATGGTGGGTCTCCCTGTTTTGCTGCAGCGCTGCTCCCGCTCCGGGGCAGCGCCGGTGCTGTCGCGAGGCCCCCTGCGGGTGCCTCGCCCGGCCTCCCGACGACGCGTGCCGTCTTCGCCTCCGATTCCCAGCTCGGAGCGGGTTGAGCCCGCCACAGCTAGCCGTCGGTGCTCAGCCGACGACCGGAGACCGGTCCCCATCGCGACCGCGTCCGCATCGGGTTTCGATGCGCTCGCCGCCGTGTGCGATGAGATGCGATCACTTTAGAGTCTGTGCTACGTAGGCCAAACCAGATCGGGCCCCACTTGGCCGCGGTTGCCGCTGCCTTCGGCCGCCCAAGGTCGTGGCATCGGCAAGGCAGTCCAAAAGGCGGCCGAGATTTGCAGGGCGAGGCGATGCGGTCCCGGGGCTTGCGGCGCCGGACCGTCGCGGGCGGCGACGGCCATCGCCGGCCGACACTCGACCGAGCCCCGGCACGCCCGGCAAGCAATCGCGATCCGCGGCGGGCGGCTGGGGAGCTCGCCCGCACGAGCGTGCCTACAGCGCCGCGGGCCGAACACACGCGGGCGCGATCGGCACCAGGGTTGAAACAAACAAGGAAGCCCGGCCATCGTGCGATGACCGGGCTTTCTCGGGGAGGCAGCGACTGCCGGGCACGGCAGTCGCCAACGACACGTGCTGGATCTTTAGAAGGGGCCCCCGGCGCTTAGAATCACCGCCAGGTCATCATCAGCGGTGCGCCAGCCGTTGAAGCCATCGCCATCGCCGTCGTTCATCGACTGGTTGAAGCTCGTATCGACGGCACCGTCGGGACCGGCGGACAGGCAGACCACCGCGGAGGTGAACAGACCCCGTCCCTCCTCGGCGTCCTTGTCGCGGTGCAGCGCGAATACGTTGGAGGCGTAGCGGTTGCCCCAGGCGTCGGTGGTGAACTCGTCGAAGTACGGTCCGCGCCAGCCGAAGAACGCCCCGGCTGCCCAGCGCTGCGGATTGTCGATCGGGTTCTTGTAGCGGAACGACGGATCCTGGCTGCCCTCTTCGAGCGGGTTGTTCTGCTGCAGATGGTTCTCGAAGCGGTCGACCTTGAAGTACACCTGTGTGCCGAGCACGTCGGTCTCCTCGCCGAAAGTCGCGCCGGGGTTCTCCAGCCAGTTGCTGTTGCCGCCAGAGGAGCCGCCCACCGGAGAGCGTCCCGGACCGACGAGCAAGCCGATAGGCTGCTCGCGCCACCTGGGTTCCCCATAGAAGCCGCCCAACATCACCTCGTCGAGCATCTTCTTCATGCCCGAGCAGATCGCGCCGAGGTCTTCCTTGACCTTGACGAAGCGAGCCAGCCGATTGAAGTTGCCGAGCTGCGGCAACATGATCGTCGACAAGATCACCAGCACCAGCAAGATGATGGTGACCTCGATGAGAGTAAAGCCGCGATTGTCGTCGCGAAGCTGCATGGTTCTGGGCCTCCCTGTAGTGCCCGGCGTCCGGGGAGACGTCGCCCGAGCACGTGTCGTAGGGGAATCGTAGGGTTACGGGGCAGTCACCCCCAACCTGCCCGTCTCACTCGTGGCCGCGGTTGTCACCCCCGAACTGCGTTTCCGTGTGCACCCGTGGCAGCCGGAGCCAGGCACAGTCGGGGCCGTGCGACCGGGCTCCAGAACTAGCTGCAGAGGCCAGGCACGTCCAATCGAGGCAAACTGCGGCGCGGATCCGGGCCGCGAGAAGCTCACCGGAACGCCAACGCCGAACAAGCGTGCGCCGGCGGCGGCCAAGACAAGCGAAGGGCGAGGCACCTGAGTACCTCGCCCTCGTTCAGGAAGGTTCGATGCTAACGGTCGCGCGGTCTGGCAATCGAACCGTCGGCTTGTCCGTTGACCACTGACTACATCGGCCCGCCACCGCTTAGCAGCGCCGTGAGATCGTCGTCGCCGGTGGTCCAGCCATAGGGCTGGTTGAAGTCTGTGTCGACGTTGCCATCCGGTCCGGCACTGAAGCAGACCACTGCGGAGCTGAACCGATCTAGCGGTCCCACCTCGGGTGGGCTGTAGAGCGCGAACACGTTCACCGCGTAGCGGTTGCCCCAGGGATCGGGCGAGATGTCGTCGTTCATGTAGGGGCCGCGCCAGGCGAAGAGGCTGTTGAACCCCTGTTCCATGTCGTTGGGAGTACGCCAGCGGTTGCCGGCATCGCCCATCGGCGTGTTGGAGATCAGATGGTTGCCGAGCATGTCGACCTGGAACGAGATCTCCTCGCCGGTGGCGGTCTCGACGTCGAACATGTCGAAGAAGTCGAGTCGCCACATGGAGCGACCATCAGAATCCCCTTCCGGGCCGCTCGGCTTGTCACCCTCGCCGATCAACAGACCGGTGGCCCAGGTGCGCACCGGCGGATGATCGTAGCCGGCCTCCTCGAAGATGGCGCCCTCGCCGACGTCGTCGAGCATCGCCTTGATGACCGAGCAGATCGCACCGAGGTCTTCTTTGACTCGGACGAATCGGGCGAGCCGGTTATAGCCACCGATCTGCGGCAGCATGATGGTGCTGAGATTCACCAAGACAAGCAGGATGACGGTGACCTCGACCAGGGTGAACCCGCGCTCGGAAACAACGTCCGGCGCCGTACGCGACTGCGCGACCTTGGGTGGAACCATTCGATTGGGCCTCGTTGGGGCCACGTCGTTTGCCCCGGGCTCGATCCGGAGCGACCTGCCGGGCGACCGCGATCTGCACCGGCAGTGCCGAGACCTGGCGACGTGCGCCACGTCGTTCTGCGTAGCGTCCAATGTAGATGCACCAGGAGGCGCTAACCAAACCCAATCGCATCCAGCGGCCGCTGCTGGCCGGCCGGTCGGCGGCCGGAATCGACTAGGCTGGCAACGGCAGTCAGCCCGCGCCAGAGCGCGTAGCCTGGAGGCTCAACGCGTGCCTGCCGGCCACGGCTTGGCGGTAGTTTGCCCGCACCGCCCCTGGGTCGCCATCGCGGCCACCGGCGGTCATGAACGCGCACCGACGGCCGCAGGCGAGCGGCCGAGAAGGATGCCGGCGGTCAGCCGGAGTCGCGCTCGCTGACGAGCTTGAGACCGGGGTCGCGGCCATGGTTCTTCTGCCAATGCTCGATGTCCACATCGCGGAAACGCCAATGGCCACCGACGTTGACATATGGCAGTCGACCCTCGACAACCTCGCGCACCACAGCGTCGCGCGTCATCTCGAGACGAAGTGCCAGGGTCGCGACCGTCTCCACGCGGATGCTGCTTCTCACGTGAGCTTCCCCAACTTGATCCAGGCTTGGTGGGCAACTGGGGGGAGCGTACGCGCGCTGGTTCACGGCCTCAACGACCGGTGGCCGCCGTTGGCCGCTCCTGTCCGGTCTTTTCAGCTGATGCCGCTTTCGACATCAGTCGACCGCTCGGCGTCAGGATGACGCTCGAGTCGCCCTCCGCGCAGCAACTGCAACCTGGGCAAGCCGCCGGCGCGTGCCATCCAGAGCTCGACGTCGCGCTCGCGAAATCGCCAGTTCCCGGCGATGCTGACGTAGGGCAGGCGAGAGCGGATGACCTCGCGCTCGATGGTACGGCGCGGAAGGCCGAAACGCTCTGCCAGACTTTCGACGGTCTCTAGGCGCTGCCGCTTCATTACTTGCCAACCGGGGGTCAGGGACTTGCCTTGTCTGAGGGCAGAGCATGCCGGCAGCCCTGCTCACTCGCAATAGAAGGCGGCCGCCGCTGACCATGCCCGTCCACAGACCTCGGGGGAACGTGGCGGAAGGGGTGGCGAGCGGTGGGACCCTGCACAGACTAGGGCCGCCAGGGACCCCGCGCCGGGTGGGTCAGTGCGGCGGAATGGCGCGATAGGCCTAGAGCGACGATTGAGCCTGTCGGCTCCGGCCGCCCTGGATCAGGCGGAATCGCGATCGCTGCAATCGGGCGCGCAGGTACGACTCGACGTCGACTTTCCGATAGCGTCGCCGTCCACCGACCTTGACGAACGGCAGCCGACCGCGGGCCACTTCTCGCTGCACGGTTCTCGCACTGACCTGCAGATACTCTGCCAGCGAGAAGGTGGTGAACAGGTTCGTGTCCGACATCTGTGTCAATCCGACGTTGCGGCTCATTCCCACAGTCTCTGCGCTTCGAGATCGACCCTACCGCCCCCTGCAAGAAGGCGCAATCGATGTCGTTGGGCGGTGGCCGCCGTTGTCCGACTACGGCGGGCGTTCTGATCAGGGAATCGACAGCCTTGGCCACGGACGCGAACCTGATCGGTCTCACAGCGCCCTGAAAGCGTCGCCGTCATTGGATCCGGGCGCTGATATCGAGGGGACTGGCAGCGGCGTTGCCGAGCAACTGCGCGTCGGCGGCCGGGTACAGCGTGTCGAAGACACCATCGGGTCCGGCCGACAAAGCCCATACGGCACGTTTCTGCTGCGTGCCTCCGGCCTCGTACGCCCCAGGGTTCACCGACAGATGCTCGACATTGATGACGTAACGGTTACCCCACGGATCGCTCTGCATGTGCGCGTTGAGGTAGGGACCGTTCCAGCCTGAACCGCTCAGCGCCGTCTTCAGCGGGTAGCCGACATTGCCCGATGAGGGTCGGTTGTTCACCAGCTGGTTGGAGATGAAGTCGATGACGCTCGGGTCGGTAGTCAGCCAGGGCTCGGCGCCAGGACGCGCCTCGCCGACCGCGCCCGGCGAGACCAACAGCGCAATGTCGAGCTCGCGCTGGCCGTCGGCGAACTGGGCATGGAAGCCATTGTCGCGGAAGAACTCGAACACCGAATCCGCCAGGATCCGAACGTCGTTCTGCGCCCGCGCGAGGCGCGACTGGTTCAGGAAGTTGAACACCGAAGGCGCCAGGATCAGACCCAAGATCGCGATCACTGCCAGGATGATCGTGATCTCCAGGAGCGTGAACCCAGGCGCACTGCGAGCTCGCTCGCGGCCGCGACCGGGAGCCAGAGCATGGTTCATCGGCTGCCCCCCGACACAACACGAATCAGGTCGTCGTCGCCCGGCACCACGCCGTCGACCTCGTACGGAGTGTCGACCTCCTCGTCCGGACCGGCGGACATCACGAAGATGTCGTAGCGGTAGCCGGCGTTGTCCTCGGTGGCGCTGTCGGCGATCGGGTCGAGGTACAGGACGTTGACCGCATAGCGATTTCCCCACGGATCGGAGCGCACCGGCGCCGAGACGTACGGACCGCGCCAGGCAAAGCGCGCGCCGAAACCCTGCTGACTCGCAAAAGCCGCGGTGCGCGACGGCACGTCGGCGATCAGGTCCTCCGGAGTCCGGTAGCCGGCGGTCGGTTCGTTGCCCGGCGTGTTCTGCACCAGATGGTTCGCAAGCGTATCGACCACATGCCCATCGTACGGCCGTCGCCAGAGCCATGCGTCCCCGCCTTCACCCTCGTCCGGCGTGTCGCCGTCGCTGATGAGCATTCCGACGGTGAAGTAGGGATCCGGGTTCGAGGGCTCGTAGTCCTCGCCCGAGGAAGTATCGCGGTTCCCCTTGCCGAGACAGCGGAACACGCCCTCGCCAGTGTCGCGCATGAAGACCAGGATGGCTTCGTGGATCGTGCCGATGTCCTGCCGCGCACGCGCTAGACGCGCGTCGCGCAGGTAGTTGCCGATCCCCGGGAGCAGGATGAGGCTCAGCACGGTCAGCACCAGGAGGATGATCGTCACCTCCACCAGCGTGAAGCCGCGCTCTCCCTCCCGTCGCGTCCTACCGTTGCGGGTCGTCGTCTTGTGTTGAGGTTGAGTGCCGGTCATGGAGATCTCTTCAGCGCAGGGAGCCATAAGAAACCGGAAACGCGATGTCGTCGTCACCAAGCACAAAGCCGCCGACGGAGGCAAACGGCGTATCGACTTCCTCGTCGGGTCCGGCCGAAAGCACGATCACGGGCCGGATGAAACCGACCGAGTCACCACCCTGGGGCACGGTGAGCCAGGCGACGTTGGCCATGTAGCGGTTGCCCCACGGATCGGGTCGCAACCCGTCGAGGTAGAAGCCGCGCCAGGCGAACTCGGAATTGAAGCCCTGACCACCGCTACCGTCGAACTGCAATCCGCCGGGAACGCCGGAACTGTGATCCCCCGACACCATGTCGGCCGGCGTCCGATACCGCTTCCAGTCCGGGCCGGTACCACCACCGCTGTCTCCGGGGTAGTTCTGAATCAGATGATTGGCAAACGTGTCGACGATGCCGCCGGTAAGCCACACATCCGGGAAATCGGTGCCGGCATCGGCCACCGTCGAACCCAGCGGCGCCCGCCAGTCGTAGAACTCGCTGTGACCGTCCGGCGTGTCGCCGTCGCCGATCAGCAGGCCGACGGGCGGCGCAGAGCCGTCCTCGGAATAGCGCTCCGGCGATCGCCAACTCGAGCTCCCCATAGGCTTGGAATGGAACGAGCTCTCGCCGGTGTCCTTGAGCATATGCATCATGGCAGCGCCGATGGCGGCAACATCTTCGCGGACGCGAGCAAAGCGCGCGTCGCGCAGGAACACGCCGATTTGCGGCAGCAGAATGGCCGACAGGATCGCCAGTGCCATCACGATGATCGACACCTCGACCAGCGTAAAACCGCGATCATCGACGTCTTTCCAGCGCCGTCCCTGGCCCAGTTTCGTCATCGTTGTCTCCCTGCGTTTGCGGGCGTTGCCAGCTCGACACATCGTCATCGTCCCGGCACGCTGTCGGGCCCGGTCGAGAACAACACTGCGATGTCGTCGTCCCCGGGAACGAACCCGTCTATTTCAAAGCTCGAATCGATCTCCTGGTCCGGACCGGCCGACAAGACCACCACGTCGACCCCCTCTGTTTGACTCAGGAAGTACACGTTGGCGGCATAGCGGTTGCCCCAGGGGTCGCCTTGACCGAGGTTGAGATAGGCGCCGCCCCAGGCGTGCAGCTGCGACAATGCACCGGCCACTGGATCGCTACAGTCAAGGAGGTTCGCGAAGGCGCGGCGGGGGTCGTTTCCTGGGGTGTTGGAAATCAGGTAGTACTCGAAGAAGTCCACCCAGGTGCCGTCGACCGGCTCGGCCCAGCGCTCGCCGCCCTCGGGTCCCATTGCCGGAATGTCACCGGCGGTGACCAGAATCTCGACGGCGTCGCCGTAGCACAGGTCGGGGTTGCCGCAACCGACACCGAGCGCCTGTGCGTTGACGCGACCGCCTTCCAGAGTCCCGTTGCCACCTCCAGGCGGCAGCAGAGGAGGCGTCACGACCGGCGCAACAACGACACTGCTGGCCGCGCTTCGACTGCGACCGCTGGTGCGCCGCGTGGTCGCAGAGCTCGAGAGCGACGAGTACGCCTCGTTCTGGGGCACGAAGACGCAGCCGATATCTTCAATAAACTGCTGCAGCGCCCTGCCGATGGCGATCATTTCGGCGCGCGCCGTCGTGAGTCGCGCGTTGGCTACGGCGCCGGTGAGCACCGGAGCGATGGCAGCCGACAAGACAACCACGACCATGAGGATGATCGATACCTCAACGAGCGTGAAGCCACGACTCTCTCGGAGACTACGCATGCTTCTCATTGCAATCGAAAACCGATGTCATCTCCGTACAGACGAGCGTTGTCGCGCGCCTGATAGAAGGGAGTTTCGATGATTCCGTTCGGACCGGCTGACAGCACCCATGCGGCGCCGAGCCGCGAGCCGTCAACCTCCTGTACGACGTTTCTCACATCAAGCCAGAAGACGTTGACGATATAGGCGTGTCCCCAACCATCCCCACCCGCCGCTTGCGGCAAGTACGGTCCGGCCCAGCCCCGATTGTCGATCGGGCTTCGAGCGCGATAGCCCTTGCCGTTGAACGTCAGGTGCTCCGCCAGGAGTCCGAGATCCGATTCGATCCAGAATCCGGTCGAAGTCGTGCTTCCCGGCAGCGGAGCAGCGCTGATGAGCGCGCCGACCTCCTGATCGCCGGGTCTGCCGTCGAACGTATCGTTGGTACGCGGGAAGTAGCCGGTATCGGCATAGAACTCCACGATCGCGCGCCCAATACGGTCGACTTCCTCACGCGTGCGCACGGCATGCGATTGCTCCAGCAGGTCGCCGGCAGCAGTAGCAACCAGACCCACTAGCAAGCCGAGCACGGCAAGGATCACCGTAATCTCGACCATCGTCATGCCATCGTTACGAGGCAAGAAGCTTTCCGGTTGCGGTCTCAGCCACTGCCGCCAACTTCGACGGCTGGCACGCTGGTGCGAAGCGCAGGGCATCTCAGCCGATCGCCGCAATACGCTCGTCGAACAGCGGGCTGGAGTTGTAGCGATCCTGCGACTGACTCTGCAGGTAGCTCTCCACGTCCTCCGGTCGATATCGGATGAGATCGCGAATACGGATGTAGGGCAGCCGGCCTGCCTCGCGCTCTCGCCGAACGGTATGCGGCGAAACCTGCAGGTAGTCAGCCAGGGACTCTGTCGTATGAAGACCCAGCATTGTTTGCCTCCGTGTTCCCCGCCGATGCGGGGGTTGGCTCAACCTAGATGAAGCGATAGATCCGCTTTGGGACCTAGCGGTCACCCCAGTTGGCCTGCGAGGCAAATGCGTCGGTGTCCAGCGACATGCTTGCGTTGCGCTCGAGATAGGCGCGCACATCGCTCTCGCGATAGCGAATCTGTCCGCGAACGCGTACGAACGGCAGGCGGCCCTCTTTGCGCTCGCGGCGGATCGTCCGCGGCGAGACCTGGAGCAGCTCTGCGAGCGTCTCGGTGGTGTACAGCTTCTGCACGGTTGCGTACTCCCCTGTTGTTGGTAATCACCGGGGCTTGGTAGGCGCCGAGCCGAGCTCGACACCTGGGGAGAGAGCAACCGCCGTGCCAAACGCGGCCGCCTGTCGCTTGGGACGTCACACGATGGCCAGGTCGATCTACGCAAGTTACTGTTTCCATTGGTCTTACAGAATCTGCGTCAAATCACGAAAGCACCCGGCCGGCCAGCTTCGGCCACCACGGTACTGGTGGCGTCGCCCCCGTCCGGCCGTGCAGCCTGCCGATCCAGACTGATCATTTTCCCGTAAACTATTGATCAGACTAGGGTTACGGACCAATCTACAAAACGTGTAGCAACTCCTACACGGTTTCGGGGGTTCCCGGTTGCCAAGCGGGGTCGAGAGGAGGCAGGCGGGTACAGTCGCGGGCGGCGGCGGACGGACGCGGCCAGGACTTGCGCACGCTCGTCAGCGGCGCGCGGAGGCGGCCGCGAGACCCTCGGGTGCGACGGAGGAGGCAACGCCTCAGCCTTTCAGCCGCTCCACGTCGATCCCGTGCTTCTTCACCTTGTGCCACATCGATCGCTCGGAGATCCCGAGTCGCCGTGCCGCGGTTGCCTGTACGCCGCTGGCACTCCGCAAGGCATCGGTCAATATCTGTCGCTCGATGCGGTACATGGTGATCGGCAGGCTGTCGTCGGTTCCGGTCCGCGCGGCGCGCTCGGCAACCAGCGAGCCACGCACGACCTCCGACGGCAAGTCCTGACGCCTCAGCTCGTCGGTCTCGCTCCAGATCACGGCACGCTCGATGGCGTGACGCAGCTGCCGCACGTTCCCTGGCCAGCCATAGCCGACGACGGCGTCGAGCGCCGCCGGAGAGATACGTTGCAGGCGTTTGTCGTGTGAGTCGTTGGCCTCGCGGATGAAGTGCTCCGTCAGCAGTGGGATGTCCGGCCCGCGCTCGCGCAACGGCGGTAGCGTCACCGTGACCACGTTGAGGCGGAAGTAGAGATCCTCGCGGAAGCGTCCTTCACGGACCTCGAGGGCGAGATTGCGGTTGGTGGCGGCCACCACGCGGACGTCGACGCGCACCGGCGCAACGCCGCCAACACGCTCGAACTCACGTTCCTGCAGCACGCGAAGGATCTTTGCCTGAGTTTCCAGGCTCATGTCACCGATCTCATCGAGCAAGATCGTGCCGCCGTCGGCAAGCTCGAACTTACCGATCTTCCGTTGGTGCGCGCCAGTGAACGACCCGCGCTCATGTCCGAAGAGCTCGCTTTCGAGCAGCGTCTGCGGGATCGCGACGCAGTTCAGCTTCACGAACTGGCCCGCGGCTCGTTTGCTCTTGAAGTGAATGGCCTCGGCGACGAGCTCCTTTCCCGTACCACTCTCACCGAGCACCAGCACGGTCGTGTCCGAACGCACCACCTTGCCCAACGTTTCGAAGACGTGCCCCATGGCCTGTGACTTGCCGAGCATGTTGCCGAAACCGACGTGGCCTCCGCCTTGGCTACGAATCCGCGTGCCTTCGCGCGCCAGCTTGCGGCGCTCCAGTGCGCGTGCCATAACCACGCGCAGCTCGTCGATCTGGATCGGTTTGGTGAAGAAATCGTACGCGCCGCGATCCACCGCAAGCGCCGCCGTTCGTCGGCTTCCGTACGCGGTCATCATCACCACGAGAACGTCCGGCTGCAGTCGCCGCATCTCCTCCAAGATGTCGAGCCCCTCCGCGTCGGGCAGTCGCTGGTCGAGCAGAACGAAGTCGTAACCGACTTCTGGGTCGGCCAGTCGCTCGAGCCCCTCGGCGGCGGTTTCGGCTTCATCGATGGTCAAGCCTTCGCTCGCTAGCGCCGCGAGGAGCGTGTAGCGCACCTCGGGGTCGTCGTCGACGATGAGCAGACGCTTCATATCCGCCACCTACGCCGCTCCTGCCGCAAGCGGCTCGCCGGCAGCCACCGGGATCGTTGAAACGACGGCCGTGTCGCAGACGGGCAGTCGAATCACGAAGGCCGTGCCCCGCTCTACCGTACTGGTCACTTCGATCGCGCCTCCGTGGGCGTAGACGATCTGCTGCGCGATGGCCAGGCCCAGCCCGGTGCCGCCACGACCCGAAACAAAGGGCTGAAAGATCCGCTCGCGGTCCTCGGGCGCCACGAATGAGCCCGTGTTGGCAACCGTGACCTCTACCTGGCCGTCGCGGACGCGGGTTGCCACGTCGATGCGCCCAGCCGCCGGCGTATGGTTGTAGGCATTGCGCAACAGGTTCTCTACGGCGCGGCCGAGACGGTCCGGATCGACCAGACAAGGGGGCATGGAGTGCTCGTAGTCTTCGGCGACAACGATGTCGTCGGATTCCGGTCGGCCCATGGTCACGAACTCGACCGTGTCGCTGACCAACGAGTTGAGATCGCGTTGCTCCAGGTCGTGGATCTCAGTTGGCACCAGATCCAGAAGCTGTCCTACGAGGCGCTCGATGCGTTGTGCCGCACGCGACAGAACATCCAGGTGCCGATGGCCCTCGTCGCCCGGTGGCAGGCGCTCGTGTAGCAACTGAACCAGCCCGAGCACCGAGCTCAACGGGTTGCGGATCTCATGCGCGAGCTCGGCCGCGAACCCTCCGATGACCATCAGTCGATGGGCACGGCTGACCTCACGCTGGACCTTCTCGGTGTCGTCGGCGCGCTCGAACAACACCAGTACCGAGATGATCGACTCTTCGCCCGCCAGCACCGTTCCCTGCAAATCGACCGTGAGCCGCTGTCCGCGCCGGTTCACCCAAACCAGGCTTCGGAGGTCGAACGGTTCGCTGCGCTCGAGAGCTCCGACGAGGGCGACCGTGAGCTCGGCGTTGTCTGCAACGTCAGGGATCAGCTCGGAGAACTCGCGGCCGATCATCAGATCGGCATCCACGCCCAGCGCTACTGCGGCGCGTGGGTTGATCGAAAGTACGCGCCCGTCACGCGCGAAAGAGATCAGGCCCTCGACAACAGAGCTGCGCGCGTAGTCACGGACGGATTCGAGCAGGTCATTGATGGCGCTGACCAGCGGCGCAACCTCCCCATCAGCCTCCAGTTCCACCGGAAAGCTGAAGTTGCGGCGTGCCAGGAACTCGGTTCGCTGCGCGAGCGTGCGCAGCTGACGGGTAAACGCCAGGGCGATCGACAGACCGATACAACCGCCGAACGCCGTCAGCCCGAGCAGCCACAGCCAGGACTCTGGTGGCGTAGCCCAGACTCGGGTTGCGTCGCGCGGCGACATGAGGTGGGTGGCATCGGTGCGACCGACCTCGAATGCATATAGGCCGACACCGAACGCCAGCAAGGCGGTGACGAACGGCAGTGCCACGGCGAGGCGTAGATGCGGCTTGCGGGCGGTACGACGCCCGACGCCTTTCAGTGCGCGCCGCCAGAGATCGAGCATTCGTTGCTCCGAGACAACGGAAACACGGGTACAGGACTGACAGGGCTGATTCTAGCGAGGCCCGAGTTACCGTCGAAGCGAAAACGCTCTTAACCGTCGCTGTAGCAATGTTCAGGACGTGTTTGACCATTTTTTCACTCTAAAACACGCAGTACGGCATTTTGGGGCTGACTTGGCGGGTTCGCGCTTATTACCATCGCGGCATCCAATGCCTTCCCGACCGGTCGAGAGACGATGATGCGAAGAAATGCTGCCCTGACACTCTGCTGGATCGTCCTGTTGACGGCCGGAATCGTCGGAACCGCCCCCGAGGCGCAGTCCGAACCGCTGCCAGCCGCCATCGGCGGGCAGGCGCAAGAGGGAACCTCCACGGATGGTGGTCCTCAGGTGAGCGTCACAACGCCGACAATCAACTGGGGAGACGACGCCAGCGGCAGCGTCCCGTACGACTGGAGCACGCGCGTTTCCAATCCCAACTCGCGCGCCGTCGTGGTGAGGGTAAAGCTCGATTTTGTCGACTCACAAGGACAGTCGGTCCACGAGGACTGGGTAAGCGGTCAGATCGGTCCGAACTCGGACACCGTGCTGCAACAGGCCGGGTCTATCGATAATGCCTATCTCGACCTGGTGGCAGAAGCTCGTGGAGCGCCGTCGGCCTGGTGGGCGGATGAGGCTTACAAGTTCCGCACCGTCGCCGCCTTCGTTGACGGGCTGCAGCGCCTAGAGGTCTTCTTCGTTCTGGAAGATTGGGAAGGTCGTCCGGTAACTGCCGCCGGCACCCTCGACCTCTATATCGTCGAACGCGAGCGGCCACGGGCGAGCGGTGCCAGCGTGCGCCGCCCGTTGAACACCTTGTACGCACGGCGCTTCGACGTTGGCGGGCGCGACTATTCCAACCACCAGATCGGTTTCAAGAACAACGACTACACACCGCCGGCAGTGACGCTCGGTCCGATCCACTACTCGCTCTTCGACCAGGAGCCGATCGGCGATGAGGGTCTCGTGCGGATCGTATTCCACACCGCTAGCGGCACGGAGATCGTCGGCGAGGACCGCGTCTACTTCTAGTAAGCCGGCGCGCGTGCGCGCGGTCGGGGACCGGCACCGCCCAGTTTGCGGACGCGCCGTGCTGGCGCGCGACTGACTGTCCCTGCGAAGCCGTGAAGGCAGCAGCTGCATTCGAGACGCCAAGACAGCAGCTGCCCCGGGGATTCCAAGGCAGCAGCGCGCAGAATTGCGCAGCGTACCGCCTTGACAGTCTGTCCCGCAGCGCGTAGAGTGATCATCGTTGACTACGCTGAATCAGGATTCGCTAGTTCTGGCGAGACTTGGCCGGCGCTGACCGCAACATCGCTCCTGATCGATTGGACGGAGCGCCTTGCGGGGATTCGAGGAGGGACACGATGGCCGAACGCGAAACGCGTCCGACGATCATGACGCTGGATGAGGTCGCCCGGTACCTCCGCCTGCACAAGTCGACCGTCTACCGGATGGCCCGCGAGGGGAAGCTCCCAGGCAACAAGGTTGCCGGCCAGTGGCGCTTCAAGAAAGAACGCCTGGTGGAGTGGTTCGAGGAACAGCAGCGCGAGCTCGAAGACGCGCTCGACTAGCCCGACGACTTAGCGGCGATACCCGGCACGGACGCGCTTCACCAGCGTCCCGCGCTCGATACGCGTGCCGGCATCCACGCCGTTCAACAGCAGCAGGGTGCCGAGGCTCGCCGCCGGTCCCGCATCGACGAATGAAGAGAGCGTACCGGATTGCGGCGCCGCAAATATCTGCAATCGGTCCGGCTGGTAGCGGTCTGCCTCGCTCCGAGGTAGCCGTCGGAAGCTGTGCTGCCAGCGATCGATGGTGCGCGCGTGGCGCTCGAAGGCCTCGGCGCGACCGTAGCCGATGAGGTCGTAGACGAGATCTCCCAGCCGCACGAAGACGTCGGTGGCACGGACCGCGATCTCGTTGCTGATGGCGCCATACCGTACTCTGTACGCTGGTATCCCGCCCACCGAAGTGGCCGCGCCATTTACCGAGGTCGCCGAACGCGCCTGCATTCCGGCGTTGACGTGCGCCTCTAGGCTGTCGCCCTGCATCGGACCGGCCGTCAGCCCCGCGATCACGTCGCCGCTCTCCGGCGCGGCCACCACCGCGCGCTTGCCGTTCTCCAGCGCCCAGTCGCCGGGGAAGTCCACCTGAAACAACAGCTCCGGATGCTTGAATGTCCCGTTGACGATCACTCCCTGTCGCGGGTTCGGGCCGAAGACCATGCCATCGAGCCGGCGCAAGTGGGCGTCGCGACCGATCTTCAGATCATCGCGGCCGGCGACCAGCGGACCCGAGCTCTGTAGCACGCGCTCGATGCGGTTCTCAGGATCCGGGTGGGTAGACAGCCACGCTGGAAGCCGCCCTCCGCCGGCGGCAGACAGCGCCGAGATCGTCCGAAAGAACGCCGCCAGCGGCCGCGGGTCGAACCCGGCTTCCACCGCGTACCGAACACCGAGCTGATCCGCTTGGAGCTCGTCGTCGCGACCGAACTTCAGAAACAACAGACCGACGCCAGTCTGTAGGATCCCGCCCAGAGCACGTACCTCCGACGACAGCACGCCGCCGACTCCCAGCCCGATCTGCGCCAGCGACGCACCCGTGTAGCGCTGCGCTCCGTGGCGCGCGGTGACATGGCCGATCTCATGGCCGAGCACCCCGACGACCTCAGCCTCCGAGTTCATGTATGCGAGGATGCCGCGCGTCATATAGATGTAGCCACCTGGGAGGGCGAAGGCGTTGACAATGGTGTCGTCGATGACGCGAAACTCCCAGGGCAACTGCGGCCGCTCACTCGCCGCGGCCATCGAGCTCGCCGCCTGCTCCATCCAGGCTGCTAGCTCGGGGTCGTCATAGAGGCCGTACTCCTGGACGACGAGGGCGTCATTTTCGCGCCCCAGTTCGACCTCCTGGTTCTCCGACAGCAGCATCAGCTCGCGCCGGCCGGTCACCGGATTGACCGCACAGGCCAGCGCTGCCAGCGCGGCCAGCAGCACCATCGGCGCTAGACCGACGAGCCGCTTCATCGATCGTTGCTGCCCGTCATCGGTTCCGGCGGTGTCCTGCCCCAGATCGCCTCGGACAGCTCGGGGTCGGTCTCGGCGAGTCGTTCCGAGGCCAGCGCCGTCAGCTGATGTGGAAAGACGGGTCTATCGGCGACAGCGTGGAGGTAGTAGTGAGGACCCACGATGAAGGCGCGACGCTCGGGGCGGTAGTACACGGCCGCCACCCGGATTTCCGGCGTATTGCGGCGCGCGCGCCGCCGCAGGTACTCGATCACCTCATACATCGTCCGCCCGGTGTCGAACAGGTCGTCGACGATCAACATCTGATGCGCAGACTCCACCTCGTCGATCACGTGCTTGAGGCCGCGGATGTCGTACCCGTCTCCTTGGGCCACTCCCTCCAACGACTGCGTTCGAATCGCCGTGTGATAGAATTCATGGCCCTGACAGCGGAACAACTCGTGGATCGCGATACCGGGTGGAGTACCTCCGCGCCAAAGCGCGACGAGGAAGTCTGGCCGATACCCATCGTCCCAGATGTTCTTGGCAAGGCGGAAGCAGTCGGCCAGGTAGTCGTCGGGATCCAGAGGAGTGGACGCCTGGGTGTCGCTCATCGTCACATAGCCGAAGGCGGTGGGGGTAGCCGGGGCGGACGGAGCTTGTGAGCGTTGGAGCGACGTCGCGATTCAACGCGCTCGCGCAGGCCCTCATCATCGAGACTGCCCAGTACATACTCTTCCAGCTGCTCGTAGGTGAATCCGAGCTCCTTTTCGTCGGTCTGACCGCGCCAGATTTCCGCCGAAGGCGGCTTGACGACGATCTCGGTCGGGACTTCCAGGTGCTCCGCGAGCGCCACCACCTCGCTCTTGACCAGGTGTCCCAAGGGGAGCAGATCAACCCCTCCATCGCCGTACTTGGTGAAATAGCCGAGAGACATCTCCGAGCGATTGCCGGTCCCGGCCACCAGATAGCGGAACTTGTTGGCGTGGTAGTAGAGCGCCGTCATCCAGAGTCGCGCCTTGAGGTTGGCGAGTGGCAGGTCGGGGGTTTCGTCAGGGTCGGGGTCAACCCCCAGCAAGCGAGCGAAGCTCTCATATACGGTATCCAACTCCATCAACTTGGAGTTGAGCCGAAACTCGTTCACCACCAGAAGTGCATGGTCGATATCCTGCTGGTCCGAGTGCACCGGCAGAATCAACGCCAGGTGCGTCTCCGGAAACGCTCGTCGCGCCAGCTGCGCAACCACGGCGGAGTCCACGCCTCCCGACAGGCCGAAAACGATGCCCCGTGCGCTGGCGGACTCGGCCTCGGTTCGTAACCACGCGACCAATTGCCCCGCGACCTGCTCAGTGTTCATCCCCGAATGTTAGGGAGTCACGGCGGTCGGGTCAAAAACGCGGACTTTGCCGGCGGGTCAGCTGACGATCGTATCGATGGCGGCCTGGTCGATGGTCACCGAATAGCTCTCGCGCAGTGACTGGAGATAGGCCTCGAAGAGTCGATTGCGCCGCTCAACCGCCTGCTGCTCACGCAGCTGCTCCTTTTGTTCGTTGAACAACGCCCAATCCGGTTGCACGTGCTCGGCAACGCGAAACACCACGAACCGATCGTCGATCTTGACCGGCCCGCCGGTCTGACCGCCGGCAAGCTCGAAGATCGCTTGCATCAGGTTCGGCGCGCGACCCAATGCCGGGACCACATCTTCACGAGCAACGAGCTCGCTGGAATCGACCGTGGCGCCTGCTTCCTGGGCGATGGTCTCTAACTCCTCACCGGCCATGAGTCGCTCGCCATACTCGGCGGCGCGCTCGGCGGCGCGCTCGGCGGCGCGCCGATCGGTCACATCGGAGCGCACTACGACAGCTACGACCTCGAGCTGTGGCGTGTGGGGAGCCACGATCTCATCGACGCGAAACACCAGATGACCCCGACGCACCCGGACCGGCTCGGCGACGCGGCCCGTGCCGAGAGCGAAGATCCTGCCCGTAAGATCGATGTCGGTGAACTCTCCGAATCCGGCGTCCTGGGCGAACAATGGGCTGACCTCTACCGTGAGGCCATACTGCTCGGCGACATCGTCCAGCGCCGTGCCGCGCAAGACGTCGCGGCGAATCTGCTCTGACGTGCTCTCGGCCTGCGCTTCCGCCTGATCCCAGGCGAGCCGTTGCTCGAGCTGACCGCGCACCTCGTCGAGAGGCTGTGCCCGCTCGTCGCGGCGCTCCTCGACGCGGACGATATGAAAACCGAACGCCGTCTCGACGACCGCCGACGTTTCCCCGGCTTGCAAAGCGAACGCGGCCTCATCGAAGCCTTCGACCTGTCGGCCACGCGTGACCCAGCCCAGGTCGCCGCCCGCCGCCGACGTCGGGTCATCGGAGACCTCTTGCGCCAGCTCGCCGAAGTCGGCGCCGGCGTTGAGACGCTGGAGCACCTCCTCGGCGCGACCGCGGACGCCGGCCTTGTCCTCGTCGCTCGCCGTCGGCGGCACTCGCAGCATGATCTGCCGTGCCTTGATCTGTTCCTCGATGGTGAACTCGGCGATGCTCGCCTGGTACTCGGCCAGCAGCGCATCTTCGGCAACTTCGACGTTGTTGCGCAGCTCCTCCGTATCGATCAGCGCGTACGACACGCGCCGCTGCTCGGGCAGCCGGTAGGTGTCAGGTTCGGCCTCGTAGGCAGCCTGGACGTCCGCTTCACTGATCTCGTCGTCGACCTCGAAACGGTACGCCGTCGGGCGTATTTGGACGAAATCGAAGCGCACCTTCTCACTCTGGCGCTGATACGCGTCTTGAACCTCGCGATCGTTGACCGCGATGCCCTCGGTGATCAGCCCGGTCACCCGTTCGACGAGGAGGTCGTCCATGATGGACTCCTCGAAGGACACCACGTCGAGCCCGTTGCGCTGCAGGATGTTTCGATACTCCTCGTCGCCGATCCAACGCCCATCCTCGCGGCGGAAGGCCGGGTACTGCATCATCCGGTCCTTGAGCTCTTGCCGCGCGATCGCGAACCCTTGATCTTCGGCCGCGGCGACAATCAGCCGACGCCGGATAAGTTGCTCCAGGACGACGCTTTGGAGCTGCATCTGCTGGATAAAGTTGTCCGGCAGCTCACCCTGGTTCAGGCCGCGGTAGTACTGCATCTGCTCGTTCATGGCGCGCTGAAACTCGGCCGCCTCGATCGGGTCACCGTTGACTCGGGCGACAACGTTCGCAGCACCGCTGGTAAACAGGGCGGGCAGGTACAGGGCGATGAACGCCACGATGACCAGCCATAGCGTCCATGACAGGCGGCGCACGTTTCGGCGCAGGGTGTCCAGCACGATGACTTACTCCGAGGGATCGCCGGCGGCTTCGAGGCCGCGGAGTGAATGCGGCGGCGGTGGGCGCGGCGACCGTTGTGGTTTCCGTTCGTCGTTGACGGGAGGAGATATGGTACCTGTCCGCGGCTCGCCCCGACAAGGTTCGACCCCGTGATACCATTGCGGCGCGTTGCGCTCGGCAAGTGGCGACGGCTTGCCGCTGGCCCCGGCCTCCCCGTGGCGCGCATTGGATCAAACCGATACCTCCCGTCTGTCCTGCTGCCTGCGGGCGCGACATCGGCCTCCGCTGTCGTGATCCAGCCGTCAGGACATCGAGTTCTTCTTCGTGTTCTCAGCCTTCTCCAACGACATCGCCATCGACCTCGGCACGTCGAACACCCTGGTGTTCATGCGCAACAAAGGGGTGGTGGTGCGCGAACCTTCGATCGTGGCGATCAACAAGAACACGAACAGGGTCGAGGCGGTCGGCAAGGAGGCGAAGGAAATGCTCGGCCGGACGCCGGGCCATATCGTCGCGGTCCGTCCACTGAAAGACGGCGTCATCGCTGACTTCGAAGTCACCGAGCAGATGCTCTCCTACTTCATCCGTCGAGTGCACAATCGGCGCTTCCTGGTACGGCCGCGCATCGTCATCGGTGTCCCGAGCGGCATTACGAAGGTCGAAGAGCGCGCCGTGCGCGACACCGCATACCGCGCCAAGGCCTCTGAGGTCTATCTGATCGAAGAGGCGATGTCGGCGGCGATCGGGGCCGGGCTGCCAATCACCGAGCCATCCGGCAACCTGATCGTCGATATCGGCGGCGGTACGACCGACGTCGCAGTGATATCGATGGCCGGAATCGTCTATTCACGCTCGATCCGCATCGGCGGTAACGAGCTCGACGAGGCGATCATCAATTACGCCAAGCGTAACTACAACCTGCTCATCGGCGAGCGCACGGCCGAAACGATCAAGATGGAGATCGGCTCCGCTTACCCCCTCGACGAAGAGCTGACGATGGAGATCAAGGGGCGCGACCTGGTGGAAGGAATCCCGAAAACGATCACCATCACGGACCGCGAGATTCGTGAGGCACTGAGCGAGCCGGTCGGTGCGATCGTAGAGGCCGTCCGCATGGCGCTGGAACGAACGCCTCCGGAGCTGTCGGCCGATTTCGTCGACCGGGGGCTGGTGCTGACCGGCGGCGGCGCGCTGATCCGTAATCTCGACGTACGACTGCGCGAGGAGACCGGCGTCCCAGTTACGATTACCGAGGATCCGCTGTCGACCGTCGTGCTCGGTGTCGGGCGCGTGCTCGATGATATGGACCTCCTGCGACGGGTCTGTCTGCCCTAGCTCGGCAGGTACCCCGATCGAGTTGAAGCGCGAGCGCATTCGAAACGGCATCAAGGAGCGGCGAAAAGGCGATGATGCGAACTGCGCGCGGCGCTGGGCTCGTTTTCGGCCTGCTGGCCTTTTTCTTCCTCCTGATGTCGTACCAGGTCAACCGCTCTCGCACGCTAGCGACCGCGCGCAGTGCGGTGACCGGCGTCGTATCGCCGTTCCAGCGCCTCGCGACCTCAGCAGTCGGTGGAACGCGTGCCGCGTGGGGTAAGTACGTCGAGCTCCTCGGTTCCGCCGACGAGCTCGACCGGCTGCGTGAGGACAACGCGCGTCTGCAGCGGCAACTCGCGGCGGCCGCGGCGGCGGGCCACGAGAACCGGCGCCTTCGCGCAATGTTGCGCGTCACCAAGTCGGTGCCGGGCACGTGGATCGCGGCGCAGGTCGTCGGGCGAGACCTGGCGCATCGGTACCAATCGTTGCAACTGGATCGCGGCTCGGCAGACGGTGTCGGCTTCGACGATGCAGTCGTATCGCCCGCAGGAGCCCTGGTCGGTCGGGTGATTCAGGTTTCGCGCTGGACATGCGCCGTTCAGTTGCTGACCGACGCGCTGAGCGGTGTAGGTGCTCGCCTCGGCGAGTCGCGCGCCAGCGGGCTACTGGCGGGAGCGGACGGGCCGTTGCTCGAGCTGCGCTTCATCCGTACGCTCGATGACGCGACCGTGGGCGAGAGCGTCGAGACATCCGGAGAGGACGGAATCTATCCGGCCGGGATCCCGATCGGACAGGTAACTCGAGCCGGCGTCGGGCCAGCGGCCCCAGGCACACCGCCGGTGCCGCTCGCGCGCGACGAGACGGCGCTGTTCATGCAGATCGAGGTTCGGCCGCACGTCGATATGATGCGTCTGGAGAACGTGCTGGTCCTGCACCGCGAGCCCCAATCCTGATCCCCGACGCGACCGATGAGATCTGTCGTCCAGATCGTCGTCCTGATGCTTGCGGTGGGTACCGCACAGGTCACCCTGACGCAGATGGTGCCGCCACTGGGTCTGGTCGACGGGCTCATGGTCGCGACCGGGCTACTGGCGCTTCGGCGATCCTTCACTGCCTCGGTCCTCATCGGCGCGCTCGCCGGCTTCATCCAAGACAGCCTTTCGGGCGGCATCGTCGGACTTCACGCGTTCGCGAAGACCGTGGTGGCAGCGTTGATCACTTCGCTGGGAAGCATCATTGTGGTTCGCGGGCAGCTCGCCGAGGCGATCGTGATCGGGGCTGCGGCGGTGCTCGAGAGCGTGATCGTAGTGGGTCTACTCGGCTTCTTCGCCTGGCCGGGATCGGAAGCACTGACCACGATCGCTGCCCGCGGCGGCATGACCGCCCTCGCCTGTGGCGTGATCACGGTAGGTGGGCCGCGCCTCGTAGTAGGCTGGCGCAACAGGCGAGAACGACCTCGCCTGTCACCTCGCAGACGATGATCGGCGGAGCACATATGCAACCAATCGTTCACCCGGAAGCGCCGTGAAGACGGGACCCTGGCGCCCTGAAGACGACGGTCGCGTCGACCTGAAGCGGCGTCCGGAGCGCTCGATTCATCGGCCGCCGTTGCTCGGTCCACGAGCGCTCGAGACAGCCGCCGATCGTCAGCGTATTACTGATCGCGTGCGCGTCCTCGAGGCGATCGCGGCCGTGCTCGTCCTGGCGCTGCTGCTGGGCTTCTGGCAAACCCAAGTAATCCACGGTGAGGAATACGCCAACCTGGCCGAGGAGAACCTGTGGAAGCGCTCACGCGTGCGCCCGACCCGCGGGCTCATTCTCGATCGAAACGGCGAGATCCTGGCTACCAATCGGCCGTCGTATGAGGTCGCCCTCATTCGCGAGTTGGTCGACGATGAGGGTGGCGTCCTCCGCTGGCTGAGCACGGTGCTCGAGGAACCGCAGGAGGTGCTTCGCCAGCGCCTCGACCGGCAGCGGAGCACAGCCCGATTCAGGCCCGTTGTCGTTGCTTCCGGGGTCCCCAAGGAACATGTCGTTCGGATCGAGGCGCGCCGCCTCGAGCATCCGGGGGTAGTGGTTCAGGTGCACGCGCAACGGTTCTATCCGCGCGGCGCAGCCGCGGCCCATGTGCTCGGCTACGTGGGGGAGATCTCACCGCAACAGCTCGATACCTGGGGCGAGCAATTCAACCTCGGCGACATTGTCGGCAAGCTCGGCGTGGAGTCGATCTACAACGACGACCTTGCCGGCCATGCCGGTAGTCGGCTGGTGGTGGTGAACTCGGTAGGTCGAGAGATTCGACTGGAAAGCGAGGACGCTCCGCAACCTGGAGAGACCGTAGTTCTCACGCTTGACGTCCTGCTGCAGGAACGCGTCGAGGAGCTCCTGCGCGGCCACCGTGGCGCCGCCGTGGTGCTCGACACGACCAGCGGTGGTGTCTTGGCGCTGGCGAGCTCTCCGTCCTTCAATCCGAACGCCTTTGCCGATCGCTTCTCGGTAGAACAGTGGGAGGCTCTGCTCCGCGACCCAGCCAAGCCACTGCAGAACCGCGGCGTGCGCGCCGGCCAGCCTCCGGGCTCGATCTTCAAGCTCGTGCTCGCCACGGCGGGGCTCGAGGAAGGCATCATCTCGTCAAACACGACCTATTTCTGTCCCGGAGGAAAGACGTACTACGGTCGCTTCTTCCGCTGCCTGGGACAACACGGCAACCTCAACGTCGTCCAGGCCCTGGCCTATTCGTGCAACAGCTTCTTCTACGAGTTGGGCGTCAAGCTGGGCCGCGAGCGCATCGTGCGCTGGGCGCAGCGATTCGGACTCGGCGCAGTGACCGGCATCGACCTCACCGATGAGGAAGGCGGTATCGTTCCGAGCGACGATTGGCTGGCCGCCAACGGCAGGCGCTACTACCCGGGCGAGACGGTTTCTCTGTCGATCGGCCAGGGGCCGCTGGCCGTCAGCCCGCTGCAGCTTGCCAACGTCGCCGCGACTGCCGCCACCGGCCTCGTGCGCCAACCTCGACTGCTGTTGCGCATCGAGGGCGCCAGCGGCGACGGCACACGCTCATACCCGAGCGAGCAACGGCCCGCTCCGTTCGGAAGCGCCGCGCGCGAGCTGGTCACACGCGGCATGGAGGGGTCGGTAGCGTACGGCTCGTCGTGGCGCGCCCGGCTGGCAACCGTCTCGGTGGGTGGCAAGACCGGCACGGCGCAGGTGGCTTCGTCCACTCGGGTGGCCGAGAACGACGAGGATCGCCCTGAGCATCTCCGCAACCACGCCTGGTTCGTCGCGGTGGCGCCCAGCGACGAGCCTGAGATCGCGGTCGCGGTATACCTCGAACACGGTGGCTCCGGCGGCGTGGCTGCGGCACCTATCGGCGGGCAGATTCTGGCGAGCTACTTCGGCGAGACGCTGGGGAAGGACGACTACCAGCAGCTGCCCTTGGTCGAACCTGGCCCCGAGACCGACACGACCACGACGCCGAGTGGGGACGATTCCGACACCGCGACGGGTGACAACCCCGAGGTCGACCGATGACGCTGTTCGATCGTCGCCTGGTGCGCTGGTTCGATCTCGTGACCCTGCTAACCCTGGCAGCGCTTCTGGGCATAGGCATGCTGCTGGTGGCCTCAGCCTCCGCCGGCGAAGATCTGGAGTTGGAGAAACGCCAGGGGATCTGGGTCGCCGTAGGCCTGCTGCTGGCGATCGCACTCGGGTTCCTGAACTACCGACATCTCACCGACAACGCCTACCTGCTGTGGGGTGCTTGCGTGGCAATGTTGGTTGTCGTGCTGGTGCTCGGTCCGCAGATCTCCGGAGCGCGATCATGGCTGCGTATCGGAGGTATCGGGATCCAGCCATCCGAGCTCGCCAAGGTAGCGATCATCTTGGTGCTGGCCCGCCTGTTCGCTGATCGGGAGCCACGTCCGTTCGGGATGCGTGGCCTGGTCATGCCGGTGATCGTGGTGGGCGTCCCCTTCGTGCTCACGGCATTGCAACCAGACCAGGGCACGGCGATGACGTACTTGCCGATACTCGCTGCAACCGCTTGGGCCGCCGGGCTGCGGATGCGAACGATCACTTGGCTCGCCGCCTCCACACTGGCGGCAACCCCGCTCTGGTATTGGAGCTTGCACCCCTATCAACGAGCCCGGCTGACCAGCTTCCTGGCACCCGAGGCCGATCCCCTGGGGGCCGGCTACCAGCTCGTGCAAAGCAAGATCGCAGTCGGCTCGGGGGGCCTCCTGGGCAAGGGTTTGTTCTCCGGTACCCAGAGTCAGCTGAACTTCCTGCCGGAGCAGGAGAACGATTTCATCGTGGCGCTGCTCGGAGAGGAGATCGGGTTCTTGGGGGTCGCCACTGTGCTGCTGTTGTACTTGGCGCTGATCTTGCGACTGCTACGCGGCGCCCACACGGCCCGCGACCGCGCCGGCGCCTATATTTGTGCCGGTGTGGCGGGACTACTCACGTTCCACCTGGGAGTCAACGCCGGCATGGTGATCGGTTACATCCCGATCACCGGCATCCCGCTGCCGCTGCTGTCATACGGCGGCTCGTCGGCACTGGCGACCTGTATCGCGATCGGGTTGGTGATCTCAGTACGCAGCAGGCGTTTCCTGGTCTAGCAGGTGGTGAAAGTGTGGCGGGTCTGGTTACGGCGAGTTGGGGCCAGATGCAAGGCTGCCTGACGCACACGATGCCCTAGCAGACCGTGGTGAAAGGCCAACGCTGCAGATGGCCCCAAATCGCCGTAACCCTTTGGGCGACTGGGGGTTGCGCGCGGATGCTGCGTCGTTTGTCGTCAACGATGGGGTAACCCAATCAACGAACAGGGCTCGTCAGGCCGCTCGACAGGGCTCCGGCTCGGTTCGTGACCCTGGTACAATTCCGGTAGGATATGAATTGTCCTGGAGTTCAGGACGCACACGACCCCGGCCCGTCCCGGGGAAACTGATCAAGTATCGTGCGGCCGGCCGTTCTCGCCGGCGCAGATACGGCCCGCATGGGGCAGCGGTCATCAAGCGGGGCGAAGCGGTTGACGAGCGACATGGAAGCGCCGCCAACCGGCCCGGGGCGCAGGATTTTTCTAGAGTTCGGTAACGCGACATTCCGGCGCCGCTGTTCTCGGCGGCGTCGTCAGGAAACCGCTGATGGGTGCCCAATTCACAGAAGTACAGCCGGGGATCCGGTGGAACGACCTCGAGTTGCTCCATGCGGTCGCTCCGCGTGCGCCCATCCCGCCGCAGCGTCTGAACGACCGTTGGTCGGCTCCTTCGAGCCCGGGCGCGCGCAGGGGAGTACTCCATGGCACGCAAGGAGATCATCGCCAATTGCGGGGACAACGAAACCCGCGTGGCGATACTCGAAGACGGACAACTACAGGAAGTATTCATCGAGCGGGAGAGCACCCGCGGCACCGCCGGCAATATCTATAAGGGGCGTGTGAACCGGGTTCTTCCCGGGATGCAGTCGGCTTTCGTCAACATCGGGCTAGCGCGCGACGGCTTCCTGTACGTTTCGGACGTCCTGCCCGACATCGACGCCTACACTTCGTGGCTCGATGACGACGATGACAACGACGACGGCACCCCGAAGCCGCAGCGACGCCAGAGCCGCCGCTCGCGCGAGTCGCAGAAGATCGACAAGCTGCTGAGCCGCGGCGACGAGATCCTGGTACAGATCTCCAAGGCACCGCTTGGCACCAAAGGCGCCCGTATCACCACGAACGTCTCGTTACCGGGCCGCTATCTCGTCTATATGCCGTCGGTCGACCACGTCGGCGTATCCCGCAAGATCGAGGATCGCGCCGAGCGCCATCGACTGAAGCGCATCACTCAAAAGGCGCGCCAGAAGGGAATGGGCGGCTTCATCGTGCGCACCGCCGGCGTGGGGCGCAGCCAGCAGGACTTCGCCGACGACATGCGGTTCCTGCACGAGCTCTGGGAGGAGCTCAAGCGCCGCAGCGAGCAAGCGGACGCGCCCGCCGTGATCCACCGCGATTTATCGGTGCTGTTGCGGCTGCTGCGCGACCTGTTCACCAAGGATTACAGCCGCGTCGTGATCGATGACGAGACCGAGTACGAGCGCGCCAAGCGTTTCTTGCAGGCGATCAACCCTGACGTGGCCGATCGCGTCCAGCATCATCGCTCCGACCGTCCGATCTTCGACCAGTTCGAGATCGAGCCGCAGATCCAAAAGGCGCTCGAGTCGAAAGTCTGGCTCAAGTCGGGCGCCTACCTGGTGATCAATCAAACCGAGGCGCTGGTAGCGATCGATATCAACACTGGCAAGTACGTCGGCAAGCGACGCCTCGAGGACACGGTGCTGCAGACCAACCTCGAGGCTGTGCGCGAGATCGTGCGGCAGGTCCGACTCCGCGACCTGGGCGGTATTATCGTCATCGACTTCATCGACATGGAGCAGACGGCCAACCGACGCAAGGTGGTCGAGGTGCTTCAGGAAGAGCTCGAGAAGGACCGCGCCAAGACCCAGCTGTTGCAGATCTCCGAGTTCGGCCTCGTCGAGCTCACTCGCCAGCGTGTCAAACAAAGCCTCGAGAACACTCTTACGCAGGAGTGCCCCTACTGCCACTCCAGCGGCCGGGTGAAGTCCGTCGATACGATCTGTCTGGAGATCCTCCGCGAGGTCAACCGGTTGCGGAAACAGCTACGCGGCCGGGATGTGGTGGTAAGGGCCAATCCGGTGGTCGGCCGCGCGCTGCGCGGCGACAATCGCTCGGTTCTGCAAGGCATGCGCGAGATCGTGCAAGCTCCGGTGAACGTGGTCGCCGACCAGATGTTGCATCAGGAGCAGTTCGAGGTAGCGAACCTCTAGCAGGCCGTGGTGAAAGCGTGGTGGGTCTGGCGACAGGGTTTTGCGAGGCGCAGGCCAGGTCGGCTGCCCATTCCCAATGGATCGTCCCGACACTCGATCGATGACGGCATAGTC
Organism: Acidobacteriota bacterium; assembly: GCA_965248695.1. GTDB lineage: Bacteria > Acidobacteriota > UBA890 > UBA890 > WLXD01 > DASCOT01. The sequence goes on from CBDFKD010000002.1 coordinate 1,767,564, forward strand.
AAAACCGAGTGACCACCGGGACCTGCTAGGATCTCGTTATTCGTTGTGCTCCACATCGTGGAGAGGCTCACGATGACGCGGTCAGTTTGCACTCGCTTCGGTCCCGCCAGAGCGAGCATCGTTCTGTTGCTCGGGCTTTGCCCGCATGTCCTGTGGGCACAGCAGTCGCAAGCAATCTCCGCCGAGCCAACGCAGACGGTCGTGGCTGGCGCGCACTACGCTGCCGGCGCCTTCAAGCGACTTGTCTTCGGCAACGCCTATCGCGACATCTGGACGGTCCCGATCGAGGTTGAAGTGCTCGATCTGGCCCGAGAAGCGGGTGGACTCGAGCCCGTCAGGCGTGTCGGCGGGCTGCAAACCGCCGGCCTGGCGCTACGCGGCGCCGACGGTCGGAGCTACACATTCCGCGGCGTCGCCAAGGACCCGACGCTGATCCTGCCCGAGGAGCTTCAGGACACGCCGATCGCCGACATCGCCCAGGACCAGATCTCGGCGAGCTTTCCGGCCGGCTCGCTCGTCGCCGCGCCGTTGGCGCGTGCCGCTGGCGTGTTGCAGTCGCAACCCCGGCTCGTCGTCATGCCGGACGATCCGCGGCTGGGCGCGTTCCAAGCGGAGTTCCGCGGCCTGCTCGGTACGATCGAGGAATTCCCGACGGCGACCGCCGATGGGGGAACGTTCGGTGCCACCGAGATCATCGGCGGGCGCGAGCTCTTCGAGCACATCACCGCCAGCTCGGCGACGGTCGTCGACGCCGAGGCGTTCTTGCGGGCTCGTCTGGTTGATCTGTTCCTCGGCGATTGGGACCGCCACGTCGAGCAGTGGCGCTGGGCGCGCGTGCCCGGAGCAACCGGACTGCAACCGATCGCAGAAGACCGCGACCAGGCGTTCTCACGATACGAAGGTGTCGCCCTGAGGATGGCGCGTGACCGTGAGGCCAAGGTCGACTCGTTCCAGAGCCGCTATCAAGGCCTCGAGGGACTCGCCTGGAACGCGCGCTCGCTGGATCGGCGACTACTCTCGGGGCTCGGATGGGCGACGTGGGAGCGCGCCGCACACGATGTACAAGGTCGTCTCACCGACGAGGTCATCGAAGCCGCCGTACGGCACATGCCGACGGAGTACTACGAGCTACACGGCGCTGCGCTGATCGGCAAGCTGAGGGCCCGGCGCGACGCTCTGCCGGCGGAGGGGCGGCGTTTCTATCTGTTCCTTTCGCGACTCGTGAACATCTACACGACCAACGCAGCCGACGTGATCCGGATCGAGCGGCACGGCGGCGGTTCCTTGACCATGACGGTGTCTCCCGGTGGCGGGCCGTGTGAGGCGACGACGACGACCGGTGATGCATTTCTACAACGACGCTTCGACCCCGCCGAGACCGAGCAGCTGCGCATCTACACCGGCGCCGGGGACGACCGCGTGGTAGTAACCGGTCCAGCGAGCGACGAACTCTCGATCGTTATCGTTGGCGGGACCGGTAACGGCATCGTCTGCGGCTCTGGCGTCGAGCGGAGCGTCGGATTCGACATCTCCAGCCAGGGCCGTTCCGGTCGAGGCCAGCGGATAGTGGAGGGACTCCGCATCGCGCCAGCGGAGCCGATCGAGACAACAGGGACCCCGGAAGAGGGCCAGGGCGCGGCCGCAGACGCTCGCCGTGATTGGGGCAGCACCAGCTATCGCACCCCTTGGTTCGGCTATGGGCCCGACCTCGGAGTGTTCATCGGTTCTGGCATCGCCATCGAGAGCTTTGGTTTTCGCAAACGCCCCTACGCGTCCCGTCATCAAATCCGTCTCGGCTTCAGCACCGGCGCGTTACGTCCGCGGCTCGACTACGACGCCGAGTTTCGCCCGGAGAATCGGAGCCACTATTGGAGCATCCGCGCCTTGATCTCCGGAATCGAGACGCTCAACTTCTACGGCTTCGGCAACGAGACGCCCGATCTGGGGGATGATGATCTGAGGCGCGTGCAGCAGGCCGCCGCCATGGTGGAGGCGCGGTTGGTGCTCCGGCTAGGCAGCAATGTCTACCTGTCCACCGGGCCCGTGGCCCGGTATACGATCACCGATCTCAGCGATGATCGGTTCATTTCCAAGCAGCGCCCCTACGGCGTCGAGAACACGGCCCAGATCGGGTGGGTGACCGGATTCAGCCTCAACAGTCGACGTTATCCGGGAACCCGCACCGTCGACGCTACCGACGACACCCTGCGCTGGGGACCGGCTCCCGTCGGGCCCGGCTACACGCTGGACGTCGACGCGACCTACTACCCGCGCGTCGGCGATCTTGTCGACGACTATGCGGTGGTGCGTGGAGCTGCGACCGCCTCCTACTGGCTGCCGAGTCAGGGACTGGGGGTCGGCTTCCGGGTCGGTGGGCAGCAGAACTTCGGCACGTTCCCCTACTACGACGCAGCGTTCATCGGCGGCAGCACGGTGCGCGGTCTGCGGGCCAACCGCTTCGCCGGCGAGTCCTCGGCGTACGGAAACGTGGAGGTGCTGGCCCGCGTCGGTAGCCTGGCCATCGTCCTGCCCGGACGCTGGGGTATCTTCGTGCGCTCGGACGCCGGTCGCGTATGGCTTCCTGGAGAGGACTCCGATACGTGGCACTGGGGATACGGCGGGGGGCTCTGGTGGGCGCCGTGGAACCTGACCAACGCCGTCCGCATCTACGGTGCCAAGAGCGACGAGCAGACCGCGCTATATCTGTTGCTGGGATTCGGCTTCTAGCGGCGCGGTCGGTCACTGGTGAGGGTTCGGTTCCCGCCTCACGTTCGCAATCGCTGTCGACGCTACTCGGCGGGTTCGTTGTCGTCGGCGGCAGGCTCGTTGTCGAGCGCTTGCCGCAGCGCGGCGACGACCCGAGCCTCATCCCCTTCCAGCATCGTGCGAACGTCGAGCACGAGCCGGTCATCGAGCACGCGACCGACGACGGCCGGCGTGGTGCGACGCAGCCGTTGCACCAGTCGATCGGGGGTCAGCGAGGTGACGACCCCGATGCCCCATGAGGGCAACGTGGCGTCCGGCGCCGCTCCCCCTCCGACACGCGACTCGAGCTCGAGCTCCTCGGCGTTGACGCCCTCGATCGCTCCCACAAGTTGCGCCAATGATCCGGATCGCGCCCGCAGACCTTCGGGTTCCTGGCGTAGCATGGCCAGTGTCGGCACGGCATCGAAGCGACCCGCCAGGATCTCGATCAACGTCGCCTCGAGGGCCAGGAGGGTCACCTTGTCGAGCCGCAGGGCGCGGTACAGCGGGTTGTCGCGGGTCCGGGCTACGGCCTCGGGCCGGCCGGCAATGAGCCCCGCTTGGGGGCCTCCGAGTAGCTTGTCGCCGGAGAAGGTCACCAGATCCGCACCGGTTGCCAGCCGTTGGCCGACTGTCGGTTCGTCGACGACTCCGTGGTCGCCGAGGTCGATTAGGCTGCCGCTACCCAGGTCCTCGACCACGGCTACGCCGCTCTCGCGGCCCAACTCGACCAGCTGTTCCAGCGGCACGGTCTCCGTGAAGCCCACGACTCGGTAGTTGCTCGGATGGACCGCCAGCAAGAGGCCGGTGTCGGGCCCGATCGCCTGACGAAAGTCCTCGATCCGCGTACGGTTCGTCGTCCCCACCTCGCGCAGGCGACAGAAACCTTTTTCCATCACCTCGGGAATCCGGAACGAACCGCCAATCTCCACCAGCTGGCCTCGCGAGACCACGACCTCACGGCCCTGCGCGAACGTATTGAGCACCAGCAGCACGGCGGCGGCGTTATTGTTCACCACGGCCGTGTCAACGCCCGGCAGAAGGCGCTCGACCAAGCTGGCTACCGGGCGGTCCCGGCCGCCACGGGAGCCGCCCCGCAAGTCGTATTCGAGGTTCAAGTAGGCTGTCCCCAGATCTGCCACCCGGGCAGCAGCTGCCTTGCTCCACGGTGATCGACCAAGGTTCGTATGCACCACAACGCCCGTGCCATTCACCACCCGCTGCAGACGCGTCCGGAGCACTTCGGCGGCGGCGTGCGCAACCCCATCGACGATCGGAACCAATTGCGCCTCGAGTTGCTCGGCGTCGAGCGTGCCGGCAGCGATCTCTTGCCGCAGGCGGCCCAGGAATGCGTCGGCGGCGCGACGGGCGAAATCCCTGCTCAGGCTTTCAGCCCCCATCCACCGTTGCACGTCGCGATCCTCCAGGATCTCGTCCATGCGCGGCAGACGACGGAACAAAGCGTCGGGGTGGCTCATCGCACTCGTTGGCCAAGGGGTGGAACCGATGTCGAACCGAACTCCGCTGGCAACCTTGGGTAGCTGTTGGTCGGCACCCGGCCAGCCACACTTTCATCACGACCTGCTAGCATCCTAGCTCGCAACGTAGGGATTGGGGGCCGCGCCACGTTCAGACCGACATATGCCGAACAATCTCGAAGACGAACTACTCAATGGTCTCGATGAGGAGACCCTACGACTGCTGTTCCCGGATCGCTTCCATGAGCGCACCCGGATCACGCTGCTGTACGCACCGCTCGAGGGTGACGAGGCTGAGCGTGCCAGCGCGCATACGGCTCTGGCGGAATCGTTCGAGGTCACTACCGATGCCCGCGATGTAAACGACGAGCCGCGGCACCAGGTGACCTACGCGCTCGACCAGATCGAGCCGCTGTTCCAGCTGTTCACGCTGATCCGATCGAATCCCGATCGCAGCGTCGACGTCCGTATCGATGGACACCGGCTGCCGCTCGTCATGGAGCTCTGGCTGCCCCTTCTGTGGTCGCTGCGGTTCTGACTGCCGGGCCATGTACCGACCGCCCCGCCATCGAGGTCTGTCGTTACCTCGGCGCCGCGCTTTGCCGGCCGAGGCCAGCTAGTTTGACAGCCCCCAGGCCAGCGGATAGAAATGACCTCGCCTGCCAGTCGGCGGGCACAGCGGCGGAACCCTGGGTCAAGGCTGCATGGTCGTCTACCTTCCGATAGCGATTTTTCTGGCGGTCGCGATCGTTTTCGCGGTGATTCCGCTCATCATCGGCCGGCTTGTGCGACCGACGCCGCCTGGCAGCGAAGGCAAGCTAGCGCCGTACGAGTGCGGCGTCGAGCCGATTCGCGACGCCCACAAGCGCTTCCCGATCCGCTTCTACATCGTGGCGATGCTGTTCCTCATCTTCGACGTCGAGACGGTGTTCATGTTCCCGTGGGCGGTGCAGTATCGCGCATTGGCGCTGTTCGGATTCATCGAGATGCTCATCTTCCTGACGATTCTGATCCTGGGCTATGTGTACGCCTGGAAGCGCGGAGCACTCGAATGGGTTTAGTCGAGCACACCCTCCCGGACAACGTCCTCACGACCACGGTCGACAGCATCATCAACTGGGGGCGCAAGTCGGCGATCTGGCCGCTGACGTTCGGACTCGCGTGCTGCGCCATCGAGATGATCGTCACCACCTGCTCGCGTTTCGATATGGCGCGCTTTGGCGCCGAGGTGTTCCGCGCCACGCCGCGCCAGGCCGACCTGATGATCGTCGCCGGCACGGTGACCTTGAAGATGGCACCGGTCATCAAGCGACTCTACGATCAGATGCCGGACCCGAAATGGGTGATGTCGATGGGATCGTGCGCGACCTGTGGTGGCCCCTACCCGACGTATAGCGTGCTCCAGGGCGTCGATCGAATCGTTCCCGTCGACGTCTACGTGCCGGGCTGTCCACCGCGACCGGAAGCGCTGCTGTACGGCCTTTTGCGATTGCAGGACAAGATCGACGAGATGAAGGTGGTGCGGAAGTAAGCCGCAACCAACCGACACGAGATTCCATTCGATGGCAGACGAACCGCTCGACACCGAAGGCGCGACTCCGGAAGAAACGCCGGAGGTTCAGCCGGAGCCCGCGCCAGACGCCGAGCCCCAGGCCGAGCCGGAGCCAGCGCCAGACGCCGAGCCGGCGCCAGGCTCCGAGGCAACGGCCGAATCGGAGCCCAAGCCGGACGCCGAGCCAAAGGCCGAGCCGGAGCCGGAGCCAGAGCCAGAGCCGGAGCCACACCCGATCATTGCGGCGCTGACGACGCGTTTCGGCGACCGCATTGTCGACGAAGGCGCCGACCAGCTCGGGTCGCCGATCGCTCGGGCCGATGCCGGTGACCTGAGCGAGGTACTGACCTGGCTGCGCGACGACGAAGCGATGGATTTCAACTATCTGTCGAGCGTAACCGCCGTTGACTGGACCGAGCGCGACCCACGCTTCGACGTCGTGCTTCACGTCTACTCGATACGAAAGAACCATCGTCTGACCGTCAAGACAGGGTGCGCAGACGGCGAGGGTGTCCCCAGCGCAGTCGACGTGTGGCCGGCGGCCAACTGGCTGGAGCGCGAGACCTACGACCTCTACGGCATCGAGTTTCTCGGCCACCCGGACTTACGACGCATCTTCATGCCTGAAGATTGGGAAGGCTTCCCGCTGCGCAAGGACTACCCGCTCGAAGGACCGAATCTCGAGCTCTTGACGCGCCAGCAAGCCGCATTTCGCGGTGGTCGGTTCGACCGCATTCGCGGTGAGTACGAGATCAACGACCAGGAGCGCGAGATGGCTGGCCCGGGCATCGTAGGGGCACTCTGGACGCCAGAACCGGAACAACCCGACGATCCCGAGTCAGAACCCGACAGCGAAACGGGATCGGACTGAGTCATGCTGCAGACGAAAGAATTCGAGCTCAACATGGGGCCCCAGCACCCGTCCACGCACGGGGTGCTGCGATTGGTCCTCTACCTCGACGGCGAGACAATCACGGATGTCGAGACCGTCATGGGATACCTGCATCGCGGTACCGAGAAGCTCTGCGAGACGCGCAGTTACTACAAGAACGTGCCGTTCACCGACCGCACCGACTACCTGGCTGCGCCCTACAACAACCTTGGCTACGTCGAGACTGTGGAACGGCTCGGCGGCTGGGAAGTGTCGGAGCGGGCGTTGTTCGCCCGCCTCGCTATCGTCGAGCTGAGCCGTATCGCCAGTCACTTGTTCTGGCTCGCCACGCACGCACTCGATATCGGGGCCCAGACGATGTTGTTCTGGTGTACGCGCGAGCGCGAGGTGATCCTCGACTTCTTCGAGGCGGCCCTTGGAGACCGTCTCACGACGTCGGCGTTCCGCCCCGGCGGTCTACGTCGCGACCTTCCGGAAGGTTGGGCCGATGCGGTTCTCGGCTTCTGCGGCAGCTTCCCGAAGCGCATCGAGGAGTACGAGACGCTGCTCAACACCAACCGTATCTGGCTCGAGCGCACCGTCGGCGTGGGGGTAATCAGCGGCGAGGAGGCCGCCGCGCTGGGACTGTCGGGGCCGATGATCCGAGGCTCGGGAGTCGAATACGACATCCGTAGGGCGCTTCCCTACGGCGGCTACGACCAGATGGACTTCGACGTGGTCGTGTTCCCGGACGGCGACTCGTACGCGCGCTATCTCGTACGAATGGAAGAGATGCGCCAGTCGGTCCGTATCGTCCAGCAAGCGCTCGAGAAGATGCCCGAAGGTCCGATCACGGCAAAGGTGCCCAAGTTGATACGGATCAAGGATCCTTTGGAGGCGTACCACATCGTCGAGAGCCCGCGCGGCGAGCTCGGCTACTACATCATCGGTGGCAACGGCGACACGCCCTACAAGTGCAAGATCCGGGCGCCGAGCTTCTGCAATCTGCAGGCGATCGCGCCGCTGAGCAGGGGACACCTGATCGCCGACGTCGTCACCATCATCGGAAGCGTCGATATCGTGCTCGGAGACGTCGACCGATGAGCGACTTCCTGATCGTCAACGTGCTGATTCCGTTGTTTCAGATCGGCGTGCTGCTGGGTATCCTCGGTCTGGCGGCCGGCTACATCGTCCTCGCCGAGCGCAAGATCCTGGCGTTCATTCAGAGTCGGCTGGGGCCGATGCGCGTCGGACCTCACGGCCTTTTGCAGCCGATTGCCGACGTCATCAAGCTGCTGACGAAGGAGGATCTGATCCCCAGCGGCGTGAGCCGCGCGGTCTTCCTCATCTCGCCGGTGATCGTCGTGGTGACCGCCTTCACCACCCTGGCGCTAGTGCCATTCGGTGAGGGAATCACCCTCCTCGGCTACCACATTCCTGGAGTCATCGCCGACGTGAACGTCGGCATCCTGCTGATCCTCGGCATCAGCGGGCTGACCACCTACGGCATCATCCTGGGCGGTTGGTCGAGCAACTCGAAGTACCCACTGCTGGGAGCGCTTCGCGCCGCCGCACAAATGGTTTCGTACGAGGTCGCGCTCACGTTCTCGGTGGTGTCGGCCCTGATGGTGGCGGGGACGCTTTCGATGGTCGGCATCGTCGAAGCGCAGCGCGACATGGGCGTTTGGTTCGTTTTCGTGCAGCCGGTGGCCTGGGGCATCTTCACCATCGCCATGGTGGCCGAGACCAACCGAGCACCGTTCGACATGCCGGAGGCGGAGTCCGAGCTAGTGGCCGGATTCTTCACCGAGTACGCTGGCATGCGATGGGCGCTGTTCTTCCTCGGTGAGTACACCGCGATGCTGGTGATGGCGGCGATCAACGTGACGCTTTTCTGGGGTGGATGGCTACGACCGTTTCCCGGAGTCGAGGCGCTCGCCTTCCTTGATCTGGTTCCAAGCGGCGCCTGGTTCATTCTCAAGGTCGCGACGTTCTTGTTCGTCTACATATGGATCCGCGGCACCTTCCCACGCTATCGCTACGACCAGCTCATGCGGCTGAACTGGAAGTCTCTGATCCCGCTGGCGATCGCAAACGTGCTCGTAACCGGGCTCGTCATGCTTCTGGTAGGCTGATGCGCGCTCACGATTCGACCCAGGCAGCAACCATGTCGTCGGCACCGAAAAAGGGCTTCCTGAGCAGCTTCTTGCTGGTGGAGCTGCTGCAGGGAATGTGGCTTACGCTCAAGTACACGTTCCGGCCCAAGGTGACGGTGCAGTACCCGCTGGAACGCGAGTCCGTCCACCCGAACTTCCGCGGGATGCTGCGCGTCGACGAGTCGACCTGTATCGCCTGCTACCTGTGCGAGAAGATCTGCCCGGACAACTGCATCATCCTCGACGGTGAGCGTGGCTACACCAAGGGCAAGGGCGGCAAGTACGCCACCTTCTTCTACCTCGACCACGGGCGCTGCCTGTTCTGCGGTCTGTGCGAAGAGGTCTGCCCGGTCGATTCGATCTACCACAGCAACGAGTTCGAGGCTGCCGTCTACAACCGCGCCGATTCGATCCACGATCTTCGTGTCCTCGACAGCGGCCACCACATCATCCACTACGAGCGCTAACGCACGGAACACTAGGCCCAGTATGGAGATCATCGCCTTCTACATCATCGGCTCGATCGTGATCGTGAGCGCTCTGCTCATGGTGGCCAGCCGTCAGCTGGTGCACTCCATCGTCTACATGGTCGTGTCCTTCATTGCCGTCGGCGCGCTGTTCATACTTCTCCAGGCGGAGTTCGTGGCAGCGGTGCAGATCCTGGTGTACGCCGGCGGCATCGTGGTGCTGTTCCTGTTCGTCGTCATGCTGGTGAATCTCAACGAGATCAATCAGATCGAGTACTTGCACCGACAGTGGGTACCCGCCGCGGCCATGCTGCTGGTGCTGATGGTGGAGATCGGCTATCTGCTTTGGGGCAACTCGGGAGCGCTGGCGACCGCCCCGGAGCAGGCCGAGACCGTCTTGCGTGCGGTCTCACAAGGCAACACCGAGACCATCGGCATGACGCTCTACACGGACTACCTGTTGCCATTCGAGATCGCCTCTATGCTGCTGCTCGTGGCGATGATCGGCGCGATCTATCTGGCCAAGAAGCGAGTCTGACGTGGGCGCACTGGGGCTAGGCCACTATCTGTTGCTGTCAGCCGTGTTGTTCGGCATCGGCGTGACCGGCGTGCTGGTACGCCGCAACGTGATCATGGTGCTGATGTGTCTCGAGCTGATCTTCAATGCCGCCAACATCAACCTGGTGGCAGTGGCCCGGTATCGACCGGATCTTGCCGGGCAGATCTTCACCATCTTCACGATCACCGTCGCGGCAGCGGAAGTAGCCATCGGGCTCGGACTCGTGATCGCCCTGTTCCGTAACGCGGAGACGGTGAACGTCGACGACGTCCACCTGCTGGAGGGCTAGCCGCGCCGTGATCGAGTATTTCTGGCTCATCCCGCTGCTGCCGCTCGTCGGCATGCTGGTAAACGGGCTGCTGGGCTCGCGCTTCATCCGCTCGGAGCAGATCACCGGCGGCCTCGCCAGCCTGTGCATGTTGATGGCGTTCATCATCGGCGCCGGCGCGTTCCTCGGCCTGGCCAGTATGGAACCGCAGGATCGTCATGTAGAGGTGGTTCTCTACGACTGGATCGATGCCTCATGGGGCCAGATGCACGACAACGAAGCCGGCGTCGAGATGGCCCGGTTCGTCGTGCCCTTCGGGCTCCAGTTCGACCCGCTGTCGGCCATCATGGTGCTGATCATCACCGGGGTCGGCTTCCTGATCCACGTCTACGCCATCGGCTATATGGCGCACGATCCACCGGATCCGGGGTTCTACAGGTTCTTCACCTACCTGAACCTGTTCGCCGCCTTCATGCTGGTGCTCGTGCTCGGCAACTCCTACGCCATGATGTTCATAGGCTGGGAGGGAGTCGGGCTGTGTTCGTATCTGCTGATCGGCTACTACTACACCAAGAAATCCGCTGGCGACGCCGCCAAGAAGGCGTTCGTGGTGAACCGAATCGGTGATGCCGCTTTCCTGCTCGGCATGTTCGCCATCTTCTTCACCTTCGGCACGCTCGACTACGACCAGGTCTTCGACCTCGCGGCCGCCAACTACGAGGTCGGAGCCGGGGTGATCACCTTCATCACCCTGATGCTGTTCGTCGGCGCCACCGGCAAGAGCGCACAGATCCCGCTGTACACGTGGTTACCTGATGCGATGGAGGGTCCGACGCCGGTGTCGGCGCTGATTCACGCCGCCACGATGGTGACCGCGGGCGTGTACATGGTGGTGCGCTCCAACGTCCTGTTCTCGATGTCGCCCACGGTCATGACCATCGTCGCTGTCATTGGCGCGCTGACGGCCGTGTTCGCCGCCTCGATCGCCATGGTGCAGAACGACATCAAGCGCGTACTGGCATATTCCACCGTCAGCCAGCTCGGCTATATGTTCTTGGCCTGTGGGGTCGGGGCGTACGCGGTGGGCGTGTTCCACCTGATGACCCACGCCTTCTTCAAGGCGCTGCTGTTCCTGGCAGCGGGCTCCGTCATGCACGCGCTGCATGGCGAGCTCGACATGTGGAAGATGGGCAACGTTCGCAAGTACATGCCGTTGACCCACAAGACCTTCCTGGTGGGTACGCTGGCGATTGCCGGGATTCCGGGGTTGGCCGGCTTCTTCTCCAAGGACGAAGTGCTGTGGTACGCCTGGACCGGTCCGAACGGCTCCCCCTGGCTGTGGGCTGTCGGCACGCTCGTCGCCGGCATGACGGCGTTCTACATGACCCGCATGCTGCTGGTGACGTTCTACGGCGAATCGCGCATGGACGAGCACGTCGAGGCGCACGCGCACGAGAACTCGCGGGTAATGACGACGCCGCTGATCGTGCTGGCGGTCCTCTCGGTGATCGGCGGCTACGTGGGCATTCCCGCCAACTTGCAGGTCGGGCCCCTCAAAGCGCTTCACGACCGGATCGACATTGTTAGCTGGCTCGAGCCAATCACCGGTGGCCACGGCGAAGCAGGCCACGCTGACGACACCGACGCGGCCGAGCACGCCGCAGCGATCGTACCGGCCGTGCCGCAGATGCTCGGAGCGCTGCCGGCAGAGGGCGGCATCATCGCGGCGAATACAGCGTTGAGCGAGCCCGCGCCAGTTCCGGCGCGCCTCGTGGCGGCCGAGGACGGCGAGGATCACACTCAGCTCGAGTGGACCTTGATGCTCGCTTCAGTCGCCGTGGCGCTGGGCGGGATGGGGCTCGCGTACCGAACATACGGCGCCGGTGTGAGCTCGGAGCCGCTGGCGCGCTTCTCGGGGATCCACCGAACCCTCTGGAACAAGTACTGGGTCGACGAGCTCTATGACGCGTTGTTCGTCAATCGCACCAAGGATCTCGGCAGCGGCTTGTGGCTGTTCGACGACGCGGTCATCGACGGCACCGTGAACGGGGTCGCCGAGTCAACGAAACAGGCTGCAACTGCGTCAACCGAGTTTGACAACCGCGTCGTCGACGGCACGGTGAACGGAGTCGGAAGCACGTTTTGGGCAGGCTCGTGGATCTTCCGCGCCCTGCAAACCGGTTACGTACAGAACTACGCGCTGGTCATCGCCCTCGGGCTGTTCGTGCTGATCAGCGCTTACATGTTCCTGTAGAGAACGAGGCACCCATGAGCGGAAACCTCCTCACCCTGGTCGTCTTTCTGCCGGCGGTGGGCGCGCTCGCGATCGCGCTGCTGCTTGGCAAGGAGCGCGACAACGCCATCAAATGGACCGCGAACATCGTCCTGTTCGTCGACTTCCTGCTGTCGTTACGCCTGCTACAGGGCTTCGATTTCGGCACTGCCGAGTTACAGCACGTAACGCGGGCGCCGTGGATCCCTTCGATCGGTGTGGAGTACTTCACCGGAATCGACGGCATCTCCCTGTGTTTGATTCTGCTGACGACGCTGCTTGGCTCGATTGCGTGCCTGTCGTCGTGGACGTACATCCAGACGCGAAACAAGGAGTACTACGTCTATTTGATGGCGCTGCAGACCGGCATGCTCGGGGTGTTCGTCGCCTTCGACTTCTTCCTGTTCTACATCTTCTGGGAAGTGATGCTGGTGCCGATGTACTTCCTCATCGGTATCTGGGGCGACACGAACCGACTCTACGCCGCCATCAAGTTCTTCCTGTACACGTTGGCCGGGTCGGTCCTGATGCTGGTCGGTATTCTGGCGCTTTACTTCCACAACCACAGCGTCACCGGCGAGTGGACCACCAACATCCTCGCCTACTACCAGCTGTCGATCCCCGCTGACATGCAGTGGTGGATCTTCCTGGGCTTCTTCCTGGCATTTGCCATCAAGGTGCCGATGTGGCCGTTCCACACCTGGCTCCCGGACGCGCATGTACAGGCACCCACCGCCGCATCGGTGATTCTGGCCGCGGTGCTGTTGAAGATGGGCGCCTACGGCTTCGTGCGCCTTTCGCTGCCGATCATGCCGGAGGCATCGATCCAGTTTGCGCCGATGATCGCCGTGCTGTCGATTATCGCGATAATCTACGGCGCGCTCGTGGCGTTGATGCAGAAGGACTGGAAGAGCCTGGTGGCTTACTCGTCGGTTTCGCACATGGGCTTCATCACCCTGGGAATCTTCGCTTTGAACCCGATCGGTGTGCAGGGCAGCATCCTGCAGATGCTCAATCACGGAGTGTCCACCGGCGGGCTGTTCCTGATCGTCGGGTTGATCTACGAGCGCATGCACACGCGAGAGATCGCCGCGTTCGCCGGGCTGGCGAAGGTCATGCCGGTGTTCACCGTGCTCTTCGCCATCATCGCGCTGTCGTCGATGGGGCTTCCCGGGCTCAACGGCTTCGTCGGCGAATTCTTGATCCTGATCGGTGCGTTCGAGTGGAATCCGGTATACGCCTACTGGTCAGTCTGGGGCATCGTGCTGGCGGCGGCCTACCTGCTCTGGCTCTTCCAGCGGGTCATGTTCGGCGACGTGAAGGACGACAAGATTGCCGCTCTGAGCGACCTCAATATGCGCGAGGTAGCGACGCTGGTGCCGCTGGTTGTCCTCGCCGTCTGGATGGGCCTGTATCCGACGCCTGTACTCGACACGCTCGAAGCACCGGTCAATGCGATCGTCGAGCGAGTCAAGCCCGGCTACTTCGAAGACAGCGGGATTCCGACGCCGGCGTTGCCGAGCCTGGCGGCGCTAGCCGACCGATCCGAGCCGGATCTGGTGGCCGAAGCCGAGACCGAGGACCGCTAGGGGAATGGACAGCTTCCCGATTTCGAGCTCCGATCTGGCGTCGCTCAACGCCGAGATCACGCTCACGGTCGGCTCGCTGATCGTGCTGGTGTGGGGTGCCTTCGCGGCTCCATCACGAGGCAGCGGGCGATTGTTCGGCTGGGTAACGATGATCACCGTGCTCGCCGCGCTCGCCGGTGTGCTTTACGGACTTCCGCCGCAGATCGAGCGCGGCGTCTCCACGGCGTTCGCAGGCCAGCTGGCCGTAGACGCCTTCGGGAGCTTCTTCGCGATCCTGTTCCTGGTCACCGCGGCCCTCGCTATCGCCGCCTCGGTCCGCTTTCTGGAGGAAGCGGAGGCACACGATCCGGAGTACTACTTCTTCATGCTGGTGGCCCTCGTCGGCATGATGATCATGGCGCGCGGCGCCGACCTGATCAGCATCTTCGTGGGGCTCGAGCTGCAGGCGCTTTCGGTCTATGTGTTGGTGGGCTACCTCAAGCGGGATCGGCGCTCGAATGAGGGCAGCCTCAAGTACTTCATCCTCGGAGGCCTGTCGTCCGGCATCTTCATCTACGCGCTGTCGTTGATCTACGCGGTCGTCGGGACAACGAATCTGACGGCGATCGGTGCGGCGATCGGAGAGGGGTCCCTCACCGGTGACCCGATCCTGCTCCTCGGGCTGATCCTGATGATCGCGGCTCTGGGCTTCAAGGTCGCCGCGGTGCCGTTTCACCTGTGGGCTCCCGACGCCTACACCGGTGCGGCGACTCCCGTGACGCTGTTCATCTCGGTGGCCTCGAAGGCGGCGGCGTTCGCGATGATGATCCGCATCCTGTTCGTGGGCTTCGGGTCGATGACGGATTCGTGGACATCGTTGCTGGCGTTGCTGGCGGTCGTCACGATGACGTTCGGCAACGTCGCTGCGTTATCGCAGGACAACGTCAAGCGCATGTTTGCGTACTCGAGCGTCGCTCACGCCGGGTATGCGCTCGTCGGAGTGGCCGCCGGCACTTCGTACGGAATCGCCGCCACGATGTACTACCTCTTCGCCTACACGTTCATGAACGTGGGCGCCTGGGCGATGGTCATCACGCTGCGGCGCAAGGGTCTCGCCGGAGAGAGCGTCGACGATTTCAACGGTCTCGTGCACCGCTCTGGCGGCGCCACCGTCGCCATGCTGATCTTCTTGCTGTCGCTGGGAGGAATCCCGCCGACGATCGGGTTCCTCGGCAAGTGGTACGTATTCGGCGCCGCCATCGACGCCGGGTACGGTTGGCTGGCCGTGATGGGAGCGATCAACGCTGCCATCTCGCTTTTCTACTATCTGCGCATCGCCAAGGCCATGTTCATGACCGAGGCGGACGACGAGGTGACGCTGGCCCGTTCGCTACCGCTGCAGGTGACAGTCGGCATCTGTGCCACGATCACCGTGGTCGGCATTATCTGGGCCACCCCGCTGGTCGATTGGGTACAGCGCGCCACCCTGCAATTCTGACGCTGCCCGGCTGAGATCGCATGGGAACGGTGCGCGACTCTGAGCGGGCGGACGCGCGCGATTCTGAGCAGGCGGACGCGCGCGACTCTGAGCAGGCGGACGCGCGCGGCTGGGCGCGACAGCTCGGCCTCCTGGGACACGTCGGAGCGATGTTCCCGGTGGCCATCGGCCTCGGGTTCATGGGCGGCTACTGGCTCGACGGTCGTTTCGGCACCGCCCCTTGGCTGGCGCTTGTGGGTTTCGGATTCGGAGTCGTCGCTGCGATCCGCAATCTGCTGCGCTCGCTTTCGGCCCTCGAGACCAGCGAGAGAGCCGCTAGCAGCGAAAAATCGGACGACACTTGATCCGACGCCCGTCTACTCAACGGTGCGACCTCAAGACCGCAGTAGATCTGGGTCGCTTCCACCTCGCAAGACCCTGTCGCCAGGCCCGCCACACTTCCACCACGGCCTGCTAGCAGTCGAAGTCACCCTTGAAGGCTGAGAAGTGGTCGACATCGCCCACTCCGGGGCTGTGACCGTGGGTGACCATATCCGGGTGGCGAACGATCGTCATGCCCTGCGGCGTGCTGCGCTGCAGCAGCGGCGACCCCGTCTTGGGGTCGGTGAGCTGCGCGGAGGCAGCAGTGGCCGGGTCGATGCCGTATTGGCGCAACCAGTAACCGCCGACAACATTGGCCCCCTGAGTCGCGAGCTCGCCACCGACGACGGGGCTCGAGCCCGCCTCCAGTAGGTTGTAGTCGAGCTCCACATCGAGAACGCCATTGCCAGCGGCGTCGGTCACAAGAGCATTGGGGTCGGGCGACATGCCGTCGTACACCGGGGCATTGCTGGCAAACGCCGGGGCCACGCCACGTGGCAAACCGCCTTCATCGAGTGGGTAGTCGTCGGCAAGCTCTCCGGAGGCCCGATTCCGGTGGTCCACCCAAACCGTATACAGGGTGCTCGGTGTGCCGCCGCGTATCTTGACCTTCAGACCGCGCCGGCGAACCGTCACCGTGGCGGTGCCGGTCTGGCCGTCGGCGGCCGTGAGCGTGTATCGGCAGAGTGCCAGTCTCGGAGTGGTCGACGCTTCCGCGGCGGCGACCAGCAGCAGGGTCGCCGACATGGTCAGGATGAGGTTCTTTGCGCGCATGTTCTCCCCCGATACCTCGATTGCAAGACAGCTCCCCGGCGCTCCGCCGACCGAGACACTGCCAGCGCCCTACGGCTTGGCTTCACGCCTGGATCCCGGCACCATTGCGGAGGCACCGCTCACCCTACAACAACCGAGGACGGATGATCGCCCTTACGCCGGTCAGGCCCGTGGAGGTGGCTGAGGAAATCGATCGCCGGCTACGGCACATCGCCGCTGCCCTCAGCTCTGATGACCGCCGACTGGCGACCGACGTCGATCGTTACACCGATCACCTGGCCGACGTGCTACCGGACGAATGCGCCCGCACGCTCCATGTCGACGATTTCTCGCTGATTACTCATCTGCGCGACATCGCCGGTATCGACTACTACCCAAGCAGGGCGTTCGTCCGACAGCGGGACGGTGATCTCGTCGCCGGCACGTTCCCGCCGATAGACGGATATGCCGACTACCTCGAAGAACATCTCGGGCTAGGACGATCGCAATATGTCTATGCAACTCCGGTACCCGGTGCCCTGAACTACGCGGCGTTTGAGGCCATCCTCGCCGACGAGATGGCTCAGGAGAGCATCACGGAAGCGGTCCGGGAGCTGCGTGGCGATTTCTGGCTCCATCCGTACATGGGGCTCGAGGGCGCCTGGAAGCTCGCAGAGCTACTCGCCGACCGCAGTCGACGTCGTGTGCGGGTACTGGCGCCGCCGCCTGGTCTCACCGAGCTCGCCAACAACAAGGTGTGGTTCAGAACGGCGGTCGAGCAAACGCTCGGCGAGGAGTGGGCGCTGCCGTCGCGCAGCGGCCACACCGCGGCGGAGATTGCCGACAACCTTGTTCGTATCGCTGCCCACGCGCCACGGGTGGCCATGAAGCTCGCCGACAGCGCCTCCGGAATGGGTACGGAGATCATCGATCGCGAGCAGATACGGGGGCGGTCCTCCGAGTCGCTCGGGACGTTTGTCGCCGACTGGCTCTCCGGCCACGGCTGGCGTACAGGATCGGCGCCGGTTTCGGTCGAGCCCTGGATGACCGACGTCGTCGGCTCCCCCAGCATCCAGCTCTGGATACCGCCCCGAGGCGGTGGGCCACCGCTGCTCGAAGGAGTCTTCGATCAGCGCTTCTACCCCGGCCAGGAGCACGTGTTTCAAGGCAGCGTGCGCAGTCGATTGCCCCGCTCCCTGCAGCAGCGCATCGGCGCCGCCGGTTTGCGGATGGGTAGACTTTTCCAGCTTCTCAACTACGTCGGGAGGTGCTCTTTCGACACCATTCTTTGCGGCTCGAGCCCTACCGACGCCACCATCAAATTCACCGAGTGCAACGGGCGGTGGGGGGGGCGCCAGCACACCGATGAGCCTGATGAACCGACTGTTCGGGGACTACCGAGAGCAGCCCTACACAGCCGGGGTGTTGCATGCCGATTGTCTCGCCGGCGTCAGCCTTGACGAGTTCGTACGACGCCTTCCCGACGTGCTGTTCGATGTGCGCTCAGGCCACGGCTGGGCCATTGTGCTCAACGTCGGGTGCCTGCAGCCGGCAGGCAAGCTCGACGTCATTACGTTCGGCGAGACTTCGGCGATCGCAGAGCGAAGGCAGAAGGAATTCCTCGACACGGTGACGTCGTGTTTCTAGCGGTCAGCGGACGAGGCGTCCATGCATGAACCGGAAGCAACGAAGGCAATGGACGAGGTGGTCAGGCGTCTGAGACGCAACTCGATCCGTGCGTTGATCGCCCTCACAGTCGCTGTAGCGGTGACAACGTGGTCGGCAGCTCAGACCGCGGGATTGGTACTCTCAGGAGTCCTCATGTTGTTGAATTTCAAGGGGTTAGTGGCAACTACCAACAGTATCTTGGGCAGCGGTCAGGAAGCGCCTGGTGCACTCCACGCGATGCTTCTGCTGAGCCGCTATGTGTTGCTGGGTATTGGCCTCTGTGCTATCGTCCTGCTGCCAGGGGTGGGGCCGATTCCGGTCGCCCTGGGGCTCTCGATTCTCGTTATCGCGGTCCTTCTGGAAGCGATGTTCTACCTCTCCGCCGGCGCCGATCGCCGCTCCTAACTCGCCCAAAAACGATCATGGAGCACGAGGTCTCTGCCCTCTACAACTGGTCGCACGGGGGCCTTGACGCCATCTTCGGCGCCGGGTTCATCACCGATCAGGTCGTCATGGCGTGGTTCGTCGTGGCGATGTCGCTGGTGACCCTGGTGTTGCTTGCCCGCCGATTCTCCCTGTATGAGCCCGGCCCGGCACAGCAAATGCTCGAGATCGGCGTCGCGTCGATCAACACCATGTGCGACTCCTTCATCGGCGAAAACGGTCGCAAGTACGCCCGCGTGATGGGCCCTATCGCGCTGTTCATCCTCCTGTCGAACCTGGTGGGCTTTGTCCCCGGGCTGCAGCCACCGACGTCCGACCTGAACACCACCGCGGCGCTCGGAATCAGCTCGTTCCTCATCTACAACTTCATCGGCATCCGCGCTCAGGGTACCCGGTACGTGCAGCAGTTCATCGGTGATCCGATCTGGCTGTCACCGTTGATGTTCCCCATCGAGATCCTCAGCCATCTGTCGCGGCCCATCTCGCTCTCGATCCGACTCTTCGGGAACATGTTCGCTGAGCACACGCTTGCCGGCGTCTTCTTCTTCCTGCTACCGATTGGCCTGCCGGTATTGTTCGCACCTCTAGGCGTATTCGTGTCGTTCATGCAGACCTTCGTCTTCGTGATGCTGTCGATGCTCTACATCGCCGGCTCGCTGGAGCATGGGCACTAAGGCCCCGCACCCGGCCGGTTACGGCCACCCCTGGAAAGGAGCACTCCGATGTCCAAGCGGCTCGCCCTGCTAGCGACCACCGCGTTCGTGCTACTCACGCCGAACCTTGCCCTGGCGCAGGAAACTGCCAACAACTACGACGTCGGCTCGGCGGTCGCTCTGGCAGCCGGTTTCGGCATGGCTATCGCGGCCGCTGGTTGCGGCATCGGCCAGAGCCGCGCCATTGCCGCCGCTCTCGAGGGCATCGCACGGAACCCGAGTGCGGCCGGCCCGATCAGAGCTTCGATGATCTTCGGCCTCGTGCTCATCGAATCCCTGGCCATCTACGCGCTGTTGATCGCGATTCTGTTGATCTTCAATTTCGCGCCGGAAATGTAGATCCGGCGCGGCCGTCATCGGCTGCGAGCAGCTTTCGGGAGCCGTCGCAGAATTCGTCCTGCGGCGGCTCGCGTTCGTTTGGGCACCCGCTGAGCCAGCCACGGGCTGCGCTGCTAAGATTACGCAGCACGGTCAAAATCTCCGCGTCAGCCGCAGTCCTCCGTCGCGAGCACGATGTCCGACTACCACGGTTACCAGATCGACTATGAGGATATCGACGTCAGGGGGCTGATGGAGCAGGTGCAGGCGCGTGCCGCGGCGCGAGCCGAGGAGGAGCCCTGTAGCGTTGGCGGCTCCTCGCCCGACCAGCTCAAGCGACTCCGGGAGAGTATCGTTCTCGACGACGAGCGCCCCTACGAGCTACAGCGAGCACTCCAGTTGCAGGGCGACTGGAACATCAGCCCTGAAGACCTGCGAGCGTCGCACGATGGCCCTATCGGGGCAGTGATCACAGCCGTCCGGCGCCTGCTCCGTCCGTTCGTGAAGATGGTCGTCAACCTCGACGCGCCGCTACACAAGCAGTTCAAGATCAACCTCGGTCTGGCGAATGCCATCCACGAGCTGACCCTCGAGAACGCCGCTTTGCGTCAACGTGTGCAGGACCTCTCGGTGCACGTCGATCAGCGCTCGGAACCCGACGACGGCGCCTCTGCCGGCACGCATTGCTGAGCAATTGCGCCTCGCTCTTGTTGTTCAGCGATACGGCGAAGAGATCTCGGGGGGAGCCGAGCTCCACGCGCGGCTGATCGCACAGCAACTTGCCCGGCGGCACGAGCTCGCGGTGCTGACGACGTGCGCTGCGGACTACGTAACGTGGCGCAATCACTACCCGCCCGGGCTCTCGAGTCTCGACGGCGTTCCAGTCTACCGATTTCCGGTGCGACGGTCGCGGGACCCAAAGCGCTTCGGCCGATTGCAGGAGCGTGTTTTTCATCGTCAGCACGACGAGCGTGACGCTCTCGCTTGGATGGATGCCCAAGGACCCTATTCGCCCCGGATGGTGAAATGGATCGAGCACCATCGCGACAGCTTCGACTACTTCATCTGCTTCTCCTATCGATACTGGACCACCTGGCGCGCGATGCAGGCGGTCACCGGCAAGGGCGTCCTGGTTCCGACCGCCGAGCCGGATCCGGCGATCGAGCTGCCGCTGTTCCACCCCGTTTTCCGTTCGGCGCGAGCGATCATGTACAACTCGCACGAGGAGCGCACGATGATCCAGCGTCACTCTGGAAACGAGTCGGTTCCCGGAGTCGTGGTCGGGGTCGGGATCGTCGAGCCGCCGACGGTAGGCCCGGACCGCTTCCGTGCCGCCCATGGTGTCGGGGGGCCGTTTCTCCTCTACGTCGGTCGGATCGACCGCAACAAGGGTTGCGCGCAGCTCTTCGACTTCTACTTGCGCGCCTACGATCGCCTACGGGACGAGGGCTTGCGACCGCCGTGGCTGGTCCTCGCTGGCAGCGCCGTGATGCCGATACCCGAGCACCCGGCGATCGTTCACCTGGGGCGTGTCAGCGAGCAGGAAAAGTACGATGCTCTGGCCGCGTCGGCGGCGCTGGTGATGCCGTCCTTCTACGAGAGCCTTTCGATGGTCCTGCTGGAGGCCTGGGCGTTGTCGCGTCCCGTGGTGGTCAACGGCCATTGCGACGTCATCCGCGGGCAGTCAGAGCGCAGCAACGGCGGCTTGTGGTATCGGAACAGCACCGAGTTTGCGGAATGCGTGGGCTGTCTCGTCCAGGATCCTGATCTCGGAGCCGCTCTCGGCGCGCATGGGCACGCCTACTACGAAGCAAACTACACTTGGCCGACAATCGTCGACAAATATGAGTCGATGCTTGCCCGGCTACATGCGGACGACTCGGCGCGGCGCGATCCGCCGCAGCAGACCAGCTGACGTGGAGCGCTCAGCGACTATCGGCAAGAACAGCGTATGAAACCCCAAGGCATTCACCAGCTTTCGATCTCGGCCGCCCGCGGCGACGCTATCGGCAACGAGATGAGCCAGATCCGCACGGCCCTACGTGCGGCCGGTCACGAGTCGGAGATATTCGTCGAGTTGCTCGACCCCAGCATGGGGGCGCATGTGCATCCCTACAAGGAGTATCTGGACATCACCTCGCCCGACAACCTCATGCTACTGCACTACTCGATGGCCTCTCCTGTAGCGAGCATGGCCGCCGAGCTCGAGGATCGTTTGGTGCTGATCTACCACAACATCACCCCACCCGAGTGGTTCGCGCCTTACTCGCTCGGGATCGCTCGGACCTGCGCGGCCGGCCGACTGCAACTCACGAGCCTGCGTGCACGCGCTGCGCTGGCGCTGGGGGTGTCCGAATACAATCGGCGTGAGCTTGAGGAGATCGGCTTCGAGCGCACCGGAGTCGTCCCGCTGCTGCTCGATCTTGCGGGCATGGACGGGTTGGTAAGCGACCGCATACTTGATCGCTACGGCGACGAGCGCACCACGTGGCTTGCCGTCGGACGGGTCGCACCGAACAAGTGTGTCGAAGACGTGATCCGGTCGTTCGCGTATTTCCAGCGATACGTCGACGATCAGGCGCGACTGCTGATCGTCGGCGAGCACCGTCACATCCTCCCCTACTACTACGACCTGCAGCAGTTCATCAGCGAGATCGGCGCCACCGACATCCACTTCGCGGGTCATGTTCCGGACGAAGAGCTCAACGCCTACTACCAGGTAGCCGACATCCTGGTCTGCCTGTCGCAGCATGAGGGGTTCTGTGTGCCGTTGTTCGAGGCTATCCAGAGTGGGCTGCCGGCGATCGCGCTGGCGGCGGCGGGCATTCCCTATTCCACCGGCGGCGGCGTCCTGATGGTAGAGGACGCCGACCCGGCCCTGATCGCCGAAACAGTCGCCTGTGTGCTCAAGGACACCAAGCTGCGAGCCGACCTGCTGGTGCGGCAACGACGTGTGCTGGAGGAGCTCATGACGGACCGCGTTGTGGAGTCGCTCTTCGCCCATCTGCGAGATATCGGCGTCGAGGCATGACCGTACCCGTACGACGCCGAGAGGCGGCATGAAGCCAGCAGCGATTCACCAGCTATCGGTCTCCGCCGCCTACGGTGACGCGATTGGCAACGAGGTGCTTCAGATCCGCGATGCCCTCCGTGACGGCGGACACGAGTCCGAGATTTTCGTGGAGATGGTCGACCACCGGATGGGCGACGAGGTCCGCCATTATCGAGAATACAGTGAGGTAGCGTCGAGCCGGAACGTCGTGCTGCTGCATTACTCGATGGGGTCGGCGGTCTCGAAACTGGCTCACGAGATCGAAGACCGACTCGTGCTCATCTATCACAACATTACTCCGGCCGAGTGGTTCGTCCCGTACGAGTTGACAATCGCGCACGCGTGCGCCGCGGGTCGCCTTCAGCTGGCCGCGTTGCGGCAGCGAACTTCGTTGGCGCTGGGGGATTCCGAGTACAACCGCTGCGAGCTCGAGGAGCTGGGCTTCCAGCCCACGGGCGTCCTACCGCTGTTGCTCGACCTCGACAGCCTCGGCGACCACGCAGACAGCATGGTGCTGGAGCTGCATCAGGAAGATCGCACCACTTGGCTGTTCGTTGGACGCATCGTTCCCAACAAGCGAATCGAGGATCTCATCCGCGCGTTCACGTACTACCAGCGCTATATCGACCACCGCGCCCAGCTGCTGATCGTCGGCGACCATGCGCCGTTCGCCAACTATCACCACGCCCTCCAGCGCCTCATGGGAGAGTTGCGCACGGACGGCGTTCGCTTCACCGGGCATGTGTCCGAAGAAGAGCTTCGCGCCTACTACCGGGTGGCCGACGTGTTTGTTTGTATGTCCGAGCACGAGGGGTTCTGCGTGCCCCTGTTCGAGGCGATCCATGGCGAGATACCGGTACTCGCTTTCTCGGCGGCCGCGATTCCATACTCCACCGATGGAGGGGTTCTGCTGCTCGAAGACAAGGATCCGGCGATCGTCGGCGAAGCGGTCGCGGCTGTCCTCCACGACGAATCGCTGCGCCGCAGCCTGCTGGCGCGACAGGCGCAGCTGCTGGCGCAGGTCGATCCTCAACACAGCCTCGATACTCTATTCGCACAGCTCAACCGCATCGGCGTGGACGTATGACCGCCGATCGAATCCGCGTCAATCAGTTGCTGCCGGCAGCACACGTGCGCGACGCTACTGGTGATGCCGCGCTACACCTGGCTACCGGCCTCGAGCACGCCGGTTTCGATGCCGGGGTCTATGCGCCGACAATTGACCGTGAGCTTGTCGGGCGCGTCAGGCCGGTCAGTGAGTTCGAGCCGGCCAGAACCACCGACGTGACCATCCTCCACTATGCGCTCGCGTCGCCGCTGGACGGCAAGCTGCTCGACTGCGCTGGCAAGCGGGTCGTTGTCTATCACAACCTGACCCCGCCGGAGATGTTGCTCCCCTCGTGTCCCGACGTGGCGCGCTTGACGAAGATCGGCCGCGATCAGCTGATCGCGCTTGCCCGCTCAGGCGGCGTAGACCTGGCGATCGGCGTCTCGGACTACAACACAGCCGACCTGCGTGACGTCGGGTTTGCCAACACCACGACCCTGCCGTTGCCGATCGACCTGACGCGGTATGACGTCGAGTCCAACCCGATCCTGGCAGAGCAGCTGGCTTGGCCCGGTCAGATCTTCCTCACCGTTGGACGGTTGTCACCGAACAAGCGTCTCGAGGATTTCCTGCGCATTGCCGCTTATTACAACCGCTACGTACATCCGTCATCGCGCTTCTACATCGTCGGAGGCGGGAAGGGTCTCGAGGCCTACACGAAGGCGCTCATGGACCTGTTCCGACAGCTCGAGCTGAACGAGCGTGTGGTGTTTCTCGGGCGGGTCTCGCATCGGGATCTGGTGACGCTCTATCGGGCCGCCGACGCCTACCTCTGTACCAGCGCGCACGAGGGCTTCTGCGCACCTCTGGTGGAAGCGATGCACTTTGGGGTTCCGATTCTGGCGCGTCACGCTACCGCGATCCCGGAAACGCTCGGAGATGCAGGCGTGACCTACGAGGACGATGATCCGGCCCGCGTCGCCGAAGCACTGTGGGTGCTGACCCACGATCGGTCGCTGCGCGCCCGACTGCAGCGGAACGCCCGAGTGCGAGTCTCGCACTTCGCACCGAAGGTTGTCATCCCGCGCTGGATAGCGGTGCTCAGCGAGCTCGCTGGCCGACCGGATGCCACGTCCTCAGCAGCGCCGGAGGCGGTGTCGTGAAGCTGACCCTGGTCGTGCAGCGCTACGGCACCGACGTCGTCGGGGGAGCGGAGAGACTGTGCCGTGGAGTCGCCGAGGGGCTGGCGGCACGGCACGACGT
Organism: Acidobacteriota bacterium; assembly: GCA_965248695.1. Lineage (GTDB taxonomy): Bacteria > Acidobacteriota > UBA890 > UBA890 > WLXD01 > DASCOT01. The sequence continues at coordinate 1,792,617 of CBDFKD010000002.1, forward strand.
AGAGGTCCTGACCTCCTGCGCGCAGTCCTACCGAACCTGGGCCAATCACTATCCCGCCGGAAGAGAGAGCCTGAACGGCGTACGCGTGAACCGATTCCGCACCGAGTGCGAGCGCCACATGCCGGACTTCAACGCGCTTTCGAACGAGCTCTTCTCCGGCTCGCACACTCCCGCCGACGAGATCGCCTGGATCGACGCACAGGGCCCGTTCGTGCCGGCGCTCGTCGACCACCTGCATGCGAGTAGCGCCGACGCCGACGCTTTGCTGTTCTTCACGTATCTCTACTATCCGACGGTACACGGCGTTCATGCCGCTCCTGAGAAGAGCGTTCTGGTGCCGACGGCACACGATGAGGCACCCTTTTACCTGGACGCGTACGAGGCGGTGTTCAGGCTACCAGCCGGCCTAGCCTTCAACACCGAGGCGGAGGCCAAGCTCGTCCGCGGCCGCTTTCCCGACGCCCAGCCCGAAACGCGCGTCATCGGCGTCGGAGTGGAGGATATGGACCTCCTCGAGACTGCTCGGAAGACAGCCAGACCGACAGACGGGCCAGTCCTCCTGTATGCCGGGCGCATCGAAGACGGCAAGGGGGTCGGCGAGCTGATCGCTCATGTACGACGATACCGCAACGAAAACGGCGCGACTCCAACACTTTGGCTGATGGGCGAGACGGCGATGGAGCTACCGGATGAGCCGTGGATCAGGGCGCTAGGCTTCGTATCGCACGAAGAGAAGCGCCGCCGGCTCGCCGAGGCCACGGTTCTGGTAGCACCGTCGGCGCTGGAGAGCTTCGGCATCGTGCTGCTGGAGGCCGGCGTGGCGGGCACCCCGGTGCTGGCGAATGCTCTCAGCGGCGCCTACCTGGAGCATTGCCAGCAAGGTCGCGGCGGCCTTTGGTACCACAACTACGCCGAGTTCAGCGAGGCACTCGACCTGTTGTTGAAGAACTCCACGCTGCGATCGTCGCTGGCGAGAGAAGGGGCACGCTACGCTCGCGCGCACTACTCATGGGACGCCATCGCGGCGAAGTACGACTCGTTCCTGGGCGAGCTACTGCTGCACTGAGGCGCTTAGCGGCGCTCGAGCCATCGATCCAGAGTCAGCCTGTCTTCGGCCCGTGGCGCCCACAGCAAGACGAGCACCATCATCGCCCTGGGCACGACATGGGCGTTGAACGGATACAACGGCTCCGCCAGCAAATGACCGAAGGTCACCGTCACCAGGACGCCAGCAAGCGCGAGCAACGCCATTCGGACGCGAAAACCCGCGATCAGAAGCGCCCCGGCGACCAGCTCGACGACCGGGATGGTGACACCGGCAACCCACAGCGACCACGGTGGCAGGAACGAGTCGTCGTAGCCGCTGACGAAGAACTGGCGGGCGTGCTCAACGGGTCCGAGATCGAAGACCTTCCAGGCACCCGCCATGAAGAAGATCAAGCCGAGCAGCACCCGGACGAAGAGCAAAGCCCAGGCGCGATCAGACATCAGCCCCTCGTCGGCATCCGGCATGATCGGCGCACGAAAAACGGGGCGCGACTCGCGTGAGTCGCGCCCCGTAGATCCAACGCTGGCTTACCGGTAGCCGCTAGCTACCCGCCGCCTGCCGGCGAATGCGTTCCTTGACGCGGTCGATGGCCTCGGTGGTCTTCGACTGCGCCGAGATCGAGGCGGAATCCTCGAGGGCCGCAAGGGCATCCTCGAAACTGCCTACCTTCTCGTACATGAATCCGAGGTCGTACAGGCAATCGGCGCGGATCGGACTGCCACCCGCGAGATACCTGAGAGCGTTGCTGTATGACGAGATCGCCTGAGCATCATTGCCGGCAGCGCCGTAGGCCTGACCGAGGTTGTAGTGCGCGTTGCCGTTCGAACCGCGCGACTGGACGACCTGCGACAGCTGTGCGATCGCCTCGTTGTAGCGACTCGACCCGAGGTACGCGCGCCCCATCATGTTGCGAATCTGCATATTCTGCGGATCACGCTGCACGGCTTGCTCGAGATAACGCACCGCCTGCGGCCAGTTGGCCTCGTTCAGGTAGAGGCGCCCGAGGTTGGTGATCGCGCTTGCGTTGGAACGGTCCAGCGTGAGCGTCTTTTCGAACCATGTCCGCGCCTGATCCGAATCGCCCGATTCCATGTATGCGCGGCCGAGCTTGCCCGCAACATCCGCATCGGTGTTCCGACCCGTCGCGGCATCACCCAGATGGCGGATGGCGTTGCGCCAGTCTTCCTTGAAGTAGTACGCCTGCCCGAGCGTCTTGGAGTGAACGGCGCGCTGACTCGCGGTGGTCGCGTACTTTCCAGCCTCGTTCTCCGCGGCGATGGCGCGATCGTAGTCGCCCGAGTTGCCGCGAGCGACGTAAACCTGCGCCAGGCTGTTGTTGGCCGACCAGCGCTCTGAATCCTCCGAGATCAGCTCGAGGGCGGTCTGCAGCTCGGAGATCGCCTCGTCACGCTGTCCGCGCTGGCCGAGACAGACGCCAAGGACCATATGCAACCAACCCCAGCGGTCGTACGCCTCGCCACCAGCGGAGAGGGCACCGCGCATGTTGTCGATGCAGCCGCGGAAGTCTTCGCTCTGAAGGGATTGTTGTCCCGCGCGCCAGAGCGCGTCGGGGTCCTGAGCCAATGCCGTAGACGGCCACGCCAGCGCGGTCACGATCAACAGCAAAGGCAGAACCTGCGAGATTCTTCGAGTATTCATGGGTCACCTGTTAACGGTCGGGCTCCTCGCCACAAGGATCTATTGTAGCGGGGAGCCCGTGTACCTAGCCAGGGAGCCGCTCGCCCGGCGCGGCTACTGGAGCTGGAACTGCACCGTTACCGTCAGCAGAATCTCTACTGGACGGCCATTGTAGAACGTTGGTGTGTACAGCCACTCGGACACTGCTTTGACCGCCGACTCATCGAGGCCGAGGCCGAGCCCGCGCAGCACGTTCACGTTCGTTACTGATCCTTCGCGGTCGATCGTCGCTTCGAGGATGACCACACCGGCAAGTCGAGCACGACGCGCCAGTTCAGGGTACTCGGGCGAGATGTAATGAATGCGCTCAGGCGCCTGGATGTCGCCGCCAACACGCATCGGTCCCTGATCGATCACCGGCGGACCTCCCACCGGACCGCCAACCATGAAGTCCGTGTCGACGCGCTCCTCCTCCATCTCGATGTACTCGACCTCGGCCTCGACGATCGGCTCTGGATCATCCGGCGTCGGATCGGGAATCGGCACGCGCGCGGTCTTCTTCTTTACGACCTTTTTCTCCGGCTGCTGCTTCGGCGGCTCCGGCGGCTTGTAGCGCTTGATCACTACCGCTTCGCGCGCCTGCTCGGTGGCCTCGCTGCCGCCGAACTCCGGGAAGACCATCACGAACAACAGAAAGTGGACCATCAGAGCACCCATCCAAGCCACCTTCAGCGGCTGGGCGGATTCCTTCTCGAGCGATGCTCCGAGAGCCATCGAGCGCAGGGGGGCAGCGTCGGATGGTTGCGGCCTGCTGGCTTCTTCAGCCCTCTTGCCTTCGTCGTCCATCGTCGTCAACCCCGGCTCAAAGAATGTTGCCCCACGAGGCCTTCTCGGCCGCCGTGGGAATAGAGATGTTCTTCACCTGCGCCTGCTTGAGCTCGTCGAAGGCATTGACCATGCACTTATACGGAGCCTCAGGATCCGGATCGATGATGACGAACTTGTTCGGATTCCTGGCCAGCTTGGGCTCGATGTAGATCTGAATGTCGCCCAGGCTCATCTGTTCCCGATCGACCTCGTAGACACAGTCGGCTCCCGCCGGGATCACATGGATGTGGATCGCCTCCTCCTGACTCGAGTCAGGAGGTGTGTCCTGGTTCTTCGGCAGCTGGAACTCCAAGCCGCGCGTGACCGAGAACACCGAAGTGATCATGAAGAACACGATCAGCAGGAAGGCAATATCGGCCATCGAAGCCGTCGGGATCTCGACGTCGCTTCCCTTCTTCTTGAGCTTCACAACCTCCCCCCTTTATTCAACGCCTTCTTGCTGCGTCAGCATGGCGATGTTGCGGACGGATGCCTGTCGCAGCTGCTCCATCACCTGGTCGATGAACTGGTACTGCGCGTCGCCGTCGGCTTTGACGATGAACCACATGAGTGAGTTCTTCTCGATCACGAAAGCGGCCGCCGGTAGCACGTCGCTCATGTTGATTACGTGGCTCTGCTCGGTGCCATCCGAGAAGTGCACCACTCCGTCCCGTTCGACCGCGACAACCGCCGCGTCCTTGGGAACCTCGACTCGTTCGAGGCTCGTCGGGAGAGCCACGGCAGTTCGGTCGACGGTGATGCTCGTCGTGATCATGAAGAACACGATCAGCAGAAAAGCAATATCCGCCATCGATGCAGTCGGAATCATGGAGTCCGACCGTTTCGGCTGTCTTAGTCGCATAGGACCACCTTGCTCCGTTGCGCCTGAGGGGAAGCGCTATGTGTCGGAGCTACTCCGAGTCCATCTCGGCATACGTCTCGAGCAAGACGTTTGCTGCCGTCTCCATCTCGAGCACGAACTTGCCGACCACACCCGTGAAGTAGTTGAACGCGATCAGTACCGGCACGGCAACCACCAGACCGCCCGCGGTGGTGATCAGCGCCTCGGAAATACCCTTGGCAACCAAACCCGGGTTGGACAGACCGGCACGTGCGAGTGCATCGAACGAGTTGATCATACCCGAGACGGTGCCGAGGAAGCCAACGAGCGGCGCCGTGTTGGCCACCGTTGCCAGCACACCGAGACCACGCTCGAGGCGATGCAGCTCGTGCGCCGAGGCCGACTCGATGGTGCGCTCGATCTCCTCTTGGGGACGTCCGTGCTTGATCAGACCCGCTTTCATGATGTTAGCGATCGGGCCCTGATACTCCTCACAGACCGTGATCGCTTCCTTCACGTTGCGCCGCTTGAGGAGCGCCGTCCGGATCCTGCCGATGAACTCCTGGGTGTTCACGCGCGCCTTCCACATGGCGTAGAAACGCTCGATGACGAACACCAAGCCCACCAGCGAGAACAAGAGCAACACGTGCATGAACGGGCCGCCCTGGTTGTATAGGCGGAACAGGTTTCCCGCAGTGAAACTCACGTCAGCTTCCTCCCGTTGAAAAACTTCAAGTAGCCCGCAACAAGCGCGCGTGGCGAGCTGCGCTGTGGCGATTCGCCCCGAGGATTCGCAAAAGCCGTCTCGGCGCTTCCCCGACGGCCAAACACTGCGTCTGCCTGGGATTGGATCGAGCTTTTAGCACGTAGTCGAAAACACTGTCAACAACGAGGCATTCGACGGCGTCGGTTCGAACAGCCGTGATCGCCGGTTTCAGGCCGGCTACCAGGCGAATCCGGAAAGCGTGCCCGACCGGCCTTGGCTCCGTCTGAGCCCGCGCTGACCGCCCCAGTCGGCCTATTCGGCGAAATAACCAGGACGCGACCGGACCTGTCTCTTCGTGTCCGATCCGCGAACTACGACAAGGATTTCGACCTCCCTCCATTCGCCCGAGCCACCCGCGGACCGCGGTTCGTAGGTGAGCCGGTACTGCTGTCGAAGGTCATCGGTGATCGTGTCATAGACCTTGCGCGGATCGCCCATCGTGCTCAGATGCAGCACACGACCGCCAGTCGCCTCGGCCAACTTCTGCAGCACCCAGCGCTCGAAAAAGTAACGCGGGGTCACACCGACACCAATCGGATAGACGGCGACCTCGGCCTGTTGAGCGGCGCGGATCGCGTCGTCAAGGTCGGCCATGCTGTTGGCATCGTGCCCGTCCGTCAGCACGACCAGGGCACGCCTTCCGGTGTGGCCGACGAACTCATTCGTCGCCGCGATAATCGAGTCATACAAGCGCGTGTAGCGACCCGCGGTGATCAGATCCAGCGACGCTGACAGCCGAGGCACGTCGTCGGTGAACTCCTGCAGAACTGCCGGCAGATCCGAAAACGACATCACGAAGGCCTTGTCGTGCGGCTGCTGCATCAACCCGTCGATGAAACCACCAGCAGTCTCGAGTGCGTAACCAAGACGCTCGACCATGCTGCCGCTGCAATCCACCAGGAGTCCAATCGAAAGCGGCAGATTGCTGCTGTGCTCGACCTCGAGGATCGGTTGCTCGACGCCGTCTTCGGTGACCAGAAACTCGCTCGAGTCCAAAGGCCTCTCAGGTAGACGTTTGCCGTCGACGTGGACGTACATCTCGACGCGCTCCACCCTGCTGGTAAAGCGGCTCGTCAGGCTGACGTCGGGCGGCGCAGCAGTTTCCATCGCGGCCTCCACGATCCTTCCTGACGGCCCGTAAGCGCGCGCCACGATACGGTGCGCCCTCAGCTCCCGCGTTCGCCAGACGAGCTCGTACGGGGCCGTCGCGTCGGAGAACAGCAACCTGCCGTCCACCTCGAACTCCACGAAGAGCACCTCGTCCGGTCGATCGGCATCGACCTCCGCCCGTAGCTCGACCCGGCCGAGAACGTGTTCACCGGATAGCGGCGCCGTAAGGCGGACCGCGAAGTCGCGGAGCGGCTCGGTCGAACCGCGCGACGGATCCTGGATCTGCGCGCTAGGTGCCGGCGTGGCGTCGCCGGTGCGCGCCGCCGGTGTTGCCACCGCCACGCCACAGGTCAACGCGCCGGCGCTGCAAGCCCTCGCCAGTCGCGACCGGCCGAGGCACCGCGCGATCGACTCGAATCCCATCGCTCTCCGCTACACCTGTCTTCGAGCTACCCCACCGATGATGGCGAGCCCGTCAGCTGATACCGTCCCGCGACTTGCCCGCCACGCTGACACGATTGGCCTCTTCGAGGCGCCCCTGCGCCCGGTACACGCGCGCCAGCAGGTACCGCGGCTCGGCGTAGTCGTGCTTCAGGGCAATCGCTCGCTCGAAAGGCTTGATCGACCCTTCGATATCGCCCGCCTGATACTTCGCCAGGCCGAGGTGATAGTGCACGAACGGATTGCTCTTCTGCAGCTCGATGGCGCGCTCGTACCACTGCACTGCAAGATCGAACTCACCGCGACGGAGGTAGAGGTTGCCCAGATTGTGACGTGGTGCCGCGAATTCGCCGTCCGACACGAGCGCCGCCCGGTACGCCCTCTCGGCTGCGTCGTCGTCGCCCAGGCGACTCGCGGCGACTCCACTGTTGTTCTCGGCGCGGGCGAAGCCCGGCATCACCCGGGTCGACATCTCGAAGTCCTGCAAGGCCCGCTCCCAGGGGATCTCGTCGCCGGCTCCCTGGGCGACGCTGATCGTCTCGTAGCCGCGGTTGTTGTAAAAGTGGGCCAATGCCTCGAGGTCATCGATGACCCGAAAGGTCCGATAGTTGGAGATCTCGCCGGTAAAATCGACCAGCGACCAGCCGCGGTCGGTATGCACCGTGGCGGCGATATGTCCCGTATCGACGATCAGCTCATCGGCCCGCAGCAAGTCGTTGATACGGTCCGAGGCATCGACGTAGTACGCCGTGAGTCCGACGGCGCGGGCAAGCCCGATATATAGCGAGGTCAAAGACAGGCAGTTGCCATGACCGTTGGCTACGGTTTCCGGCGCCGTCGTGGTGGTTACGCGTTCGTAGGTCAAGCCGAATTGCTGTCGGTTGGTGATCGCCCCTACCAGGAGGTCGGCGCGCACGCTGTCGTTCATCGATCCGTCGACATACTCCAGGGCTCTCGCAACCAGCTCGGGGGTCGCCTGGAAAGGCACCACGATGTCGCGAATTCGCTCCGTGCCGACGCGCGAGGCAATAGCAGATTTCAGATCGTGAGGCGTGTACGCCAGACGTCGGCTGTTGCCGCAGCCGGCAAGCAGCAGCATGGCTGCCACGGCAACCGCCGCACCGGGCAGCAAGACCGGGCGCCGTAAGGTGCGCAAGGCTCTACGCCTATCAGGCATCGGAACGTCCCTCCGGGATGGGCCACGAGAGCGACGGATCGGATGCGGCCAGCGCACCCTGGTCGGCAACCAGTGTTGCGCCAGCGCGGTTCCGAAAGGATCGCCCGTCGCGGCAGCCCTATGAGGGTAGCCCGCCGCGGCAGCTCGGCGCCACGGCGTCGGTGTCGCTACTGCGGTTCGCCACCGCGGTCGTCAGCCTCGAGATGAAACGGTGTCTGAACGACTCGCTCGACGCCGCTGACCAGATCCTTGACCGTGACCTCGATGCGGTAGTCACCGCCTGGTTCCAGGCGGTTGATCTGAGCGAGCGGAATCTGCTGGCCGAGAATATGGAAGTCGAGCACCTGCGGCGGGATTGTCGCCAGCGACCGGGAGCCCTCGAGCCCGGCGAGCAGCCGATATTGAACCTCGAGTCTCGGCTTGCCAAGGGCGCCGGGATCCGAGCTCCAGCCAGTTGCGAGCAGGATCACATCGACGATGTCGTCGCGCCGAAAGGTACGACTCAGGTCGTCATTCACCACCATGCGGCCAAGCCGCATCCCTTCATAGATCGTGCGGGGATCAATCGCCGTCTCGTCGGTGAGGTGCGGCGGCCGCGCCATCAGGGGGCGCGTCAGCGTCAGCTCATCGACAGCGAAGTCGGGCACTTCGAAGGTCTCGTCGCGGGTCACGGCATTGCCGGTGGTCTCGTCGAGAACCCCCCAAGCCAGACGGTACTCACCTGGATAGAGACTCACCCCGAACGACAAAGTGGGGCTCTCCACTTCGTCGCCGTCGGACTCGAGCAGACGGTGCGGAACGATGAAACGGTGAACAGTGTCCTCGCTGCCGGGCTCACCCTGTAGCACCGCGCCGAACATCTTCAGGTGAGCCCGCGGCTCTCTCGGCCCCTCGACATCATCTTCGTCGACCCTGTCGAGGCCATCGTCGTCGGTATCGTCCAGGCCGACGTCGTCGAGGCTCGCGTCCTCTTCGTTGTCCTCATCGGCGTCACCTGGGTCTAGGGTGTCATCGGCGGCGGCAATCTCGTCGGCCTCTCCCTCCACCTCGACGTCCCTGCCGGTGTCCGATTCGTCAGTCTCGGCCTCGTCGACAAACCCGTCGGCAGCGACCTCGGTCGCCTCGGCGTCTTGGGGATCCTCTTCCTGCTGGACCTCACCGTCGTCCTCGCCATCGCTGCCCTCGTCGTCTTCGTCGACCCCCGGAACGACGAACTCCAGCGCTTCCTTGCCGACCTTGAAGGACAGCACGGTGTAGGTGGCGTCAGTGGCCGGGAAGTAGTCGAAGCGCTGCCGCAACTCCAGATCATCGCGACCGGTACCGCCGAAAACCAGCTGCATCCACACCTGAACCTCGGGCGCCACACGGACCGGAGTCGGTCCTTCGTCAGCGCCTTCGGCCTCCGTGTCATCCTCAACATCCGGGTCAGTCCCTTCCTCCGGCTCATCGTCCGTCTCACCGACGAGCTCGGACGCGTTTTCGTCGTCCGCTTCGGGCTCCTCCTCGGGCGTCTCTTCGGACTCCTCTTCCGGCTCTTCTTTGGGCTTCGCGATGGCGTCGTCACGACCGCCGACAGCGCGAGCCAGTTGCATGCGTAGCTCTGACTCGAGGCTGGCCAGGAATGTCTGATTGTCGAGATCGATCTCGATCTCCGGAAACAACCGGTAGCCCCCCTCGAATCGCTCGAACAGAGCGTCGTCGTTGAGCGGCTCGCGCCGGTACGACCACACCAGCTCCGGATCACCTTCAGCGAGCAGGGCACGCATCTCCTGCGTATCCGGCAGTCCGAGCACCATCATCACTCGACCGCGGTCCGTCTGATAACCCGGAACGTCACCCTCGGCGAACAAGCGAGAGGCGCGCTCGGCACGGCGCTCGAACACTCGGCGCACCTCGTTAACCTCTGTACCCGGCGTCGGGTCGCGCACCTGCCAGAACGTGTCGACGAACAGTTGCCGCTCGGCTTCGGTGCGCAACCGTGCCCAGGCGAGCGACTCGGACTCCGACATGAGCACCCCGATGAGCTCGTCATATGTCGCCAGCGGCGCGATAGGCTCCGGGGCAGCGACCTGCTGGGTGCCATCCTGCTGGGCGGCGGCCTCCTGAGCGGCGGCCTCGTGAGCGGTGGCCACCTGAGCAAGCGACGCCGCTGACACGACGACAATCCACAGATACAGCGCGATTCTGAGATGCTGCGGCCTGCTCATCGGCTCGGAGGGCCTCGGGAGCGCGATAAAATCACACCGAGCCGCGCCCTTCGCGCGGCAGATCCTGAGTATAGTCCATGCCCCTTGACCCATTGGCGATAGCCCGCAGCGCGCTCGCGCGCGGCACGAACGGCATGCTCGCCGCCCTCCTGGGCTCGAGCCTGCTACAGACAGTGCCTGCTGCATCACATGTCAGCCGGTTGAGGTTCACCGATATCACCGCGGATGCCGGCATCGACTTCGTGCACGAACGGGGCGCCGAGGGGCTCAAGCACCTGCCAGAGACGATGGGCCCTGGCGCCGCCTGGATCGACTTCGACGGTGATGGCGACTACGACCTCTACCTGGTCCAGAGCGGCGATCTTCGTCGTGGCCTTAGCGGCGGCCAGGATGCCGGCAACGTGCTGTACAGGAACCGTGGAAACGGCACGTTCGACGTCGTGGCGTCGGGGCTCGAGCACCAAGGCTATGGAATGGGTGTCAGCGCAGCCGACTTCGACGGCGACGGCTGGGTCGATGTATTCGCGACGAATCTAGGTCCCGACGCGCTCTTTCGCAACAACGGCGACGGCACCTACAGCGAGGCGCAAACCGGCGTGGCGAACGACGGACGGTGGTCGGCGAGCTCGGCATGGGGTGATCTCGACGCCGACGGCCTACCGGATCTGTTCGTCGCCAAGTACGTCGTCTACGACCTCGACGATGCGCCGTCGTGTGGTGAGCAGCAGCTCGCCATGCGCTCGTACTGTCACATTGACCTCTACGACGGCGAGCCGGATGCGTTGTACCGCAACATGGGCAACGGGCGCTTCATCGATATCGCCGCGCAAGCCGGCATCGTCGGTGCCGTTCCGGGTAAGGGACTCGGCGTTGTCATGGGCGACGTTGACGAAAACGGCACGACCGACATCGTCGTCGCTAACGATACGCAGCAGAACTTCCTCTACTCGAATCGGGGGAACTGGACGTTTGAAGAGCTCGGGTTGTTCTCCGGGCTAGGATACGGCGGGGACGGCAAGGCGCAGGCTGGCATGGGCGTGGAGATGGCTGACATCGACGGCGACGGTGGTGCGGACTTCCTGGTGACCAACTTCGCATTCGAAGCCAACAACCTCTATCGATCCGTAGCGCCGGGCATCTACCTTGACGATGCGTCGGCGCTCGGATTCGCGGACCCGGGCGTCGCCAACCTCTCCTTCGGAATCGTCGCCTTCGACGCCGACGGCGACGGTGACCGCGAGGTTGCCGTTGCCAACGGACACATCCTCGACAACGTCAGCCAGGTGCAGGACAACACGACGTACGCGCAGCCCAATCACCTCTACGAGAATCGGTTGACCGATCTACGGCGCCAGGCTCTGCGCACCGGCGCCCTGTCCGCCGAACCGGGATCCGCAGACTGGAGACCCGCCGCAGGCCTGTTGCGACAGGTGGCCGACAGCACGGGGGACGCGTTCGTTGTCGAGCATGTGAGCCGCGGCATCGCCAGCGGCGATGCCGATGGTGACGCGCGCCCGGACCTGGTGATCACGAACTCGGGAGGGCCGGCTCGGCTGCTGCACAACGACAGCGCTCCCGAGGCCCACCGACTGGTCCTCCGTCTACGCGGGCGCCGATCCAACCGAGGAGCGCTCGGCGCCCGCGTCACTGTGCGGCCGGTAGGCGGCGACGCGACAGTTGACGGCGCCGCCGGGTTCGATCAGGTCGCCGAGGTCCGATCCTCCTCGTCGTATTGCTCCCAGAACGCCGGCGACCTCTACTTCGGGCTCGCCGGGAGCGCCGCGGCGAACGTCGAAATAGTCTGGCCGGACGGCGTCACACAGCACTTCGCGGCGCTGCCCGCCGACCATATGGTCCTTGTTTTCGAGGGCTCCGACACACCGGTCGCTCGCGCCGTGGCTCAGCCATGAGACCGTGGCCGGCCGCCCTCGTGACGCTGATCGGGGTGGCGTCGCCCCTCGGCGGATACGGAACCCAGACACCGTTGTCCGTGACCTTCACCGACGCAACCGCCGAGGTCGGGGTGCACTTCCGCCACCACAATGGCAGCTCAGGCGAGCGCTACATGATCGAAACCTTGGGCTCGGGGCTGGCAGCCGCTGATCTCGACGCCGACGGTTGGCTTGACGCGTACTTCGCCCAGGGCGCGTCGGCGCCGGGTGGAGACGTGCCACCGGAGGGCGGGAACGTCCTGCTACGCGGCCACCCATCGGGCCATTTCGCGGCTACGCCCGCCTCGACCGGTGTCGAGAGCAAGGCCTGGTCAATGGGAGTGGCAGCCGCCGACTACGACGCCGATGGACACCCGGACCTTTACGTGACGAACTTCGGGCGCAATCAGCTGTTCCGCAACAACGGCGACGGCAGCTTCAGCGAAATCGCCTCCAGCGTCGGGGTCGATGACCCGGGTTGGGGGGCCTCGGCGGCGTGGGGCGATATCGACAACGATGGATGGCTCGATCTGTACGTCGCCAACTACGTCGACTTCGCGTGGGACAACCACAAGTTCTGCGGCAACCCGCGGCGCAACCTACGCGCCTACTGCCACCCCGACGTCTACAACGCGGTCGCTGACCGCCTGTACCGCAACCTGGGCAACGCTAGCTTCATCGAAGTCGGTGCCGGCGCCGGAATCGCCGACACAGTGGACGGCAAGGGCCTGGGCGTTGTCTTCGGCGATCACGATGACGATGGCGACGTCGACCTGTACGTGGCCAACGACTCGACGCGAAACTTCCTCTACACCAACGACGGTAGCGGCGTGTTTGCCGAAGACGGGCTGCTCGCCGGAGTGGCGTTCAGCGCTGATGGACAAGCAGAAGCCGGAATGGGTACCGATTGGGGAGACTTCGATGGCGACCAGCGCCTGGATGTAGTGGTAACGAATCTCGATTTGGAAACCAACTCCCTGTATCGCAACCTCGGCGACGGCGTCTTCACCGACGTCACCTTCGCTCGGGGTCTGGGCGAGCCCAGCCTGAGGTACGTGGGCTTCGGCACCAACTGGGACGACTTCGACAACGATGCCGATCTCGATCTGTTCGTCGCCAACGGGCACATCATCGACAACATCGCCGAGTTCCGCGACAGCATCACCCATGCGCAGCCCAACCATCTGTACATCAACAACGGGGATGGAGAGTTCACCGAGCGTAGCCGCAGCGCTGGCGACGGTCTGGAGATCGTCAAGGTGTCGCGCGGCTCGGCCACGGGTGACTTCGACAACGATGGCGATCTGGATGTGATCGTCACCAACAACGACCAGGCGGCGGACTATCTACGCAATGACGGTGGCCACGAGGCCGGCAACTGGATTCAGCTACGCCTGGTGGGCAGGCAGGCCAACCGCACTGGCGCCGGAGCACGGGTGGTCATTTCCGAGAGCACGCAGCGGCCACTGCTCCGCGAGCTACGCATCGGATCTTCTTATTGCAGCTCCGGACCGGCAACGATGCACATCGGGCTCGGGGCGGCCACCACGGTGACCCTCTCGGTACGCTGGCCCGGAGGCACGACCGAAGTTGTCGCCGACGTCGACGCCGGACGCTTCTACGTGATCCAGGAGGGTCGCGGAATCATCGCCGCGCGCCCGCCGGCGCCCGGAAGCGGAGCCTGAAGGCCAGCTAGCGATTCTCGCCCGAAGTGACCACCTCGAGGAGGCGCTGCATTTGCGGTTGGTCTGGGTCGATCTCGAGCGAGCGTGTCAGCAGCTCACGGGTGCGGTCGACGCGACCATCAGCGTAGTACTCGGAGGCCAGGGCGTTGAGCAGCTCCGGAGTCTCCTCTGCCCCGGAGATCCGCGCGCGCTCGTAGAAACGGATCGCGTCGTAGTGCTCCGCAAGCTGGGCGTTGACGTCCCCGAGCAACATCAGCAGCTCGCTGTTGTTGGGGTCGCTCGCCACCCGCGGAGTGAGCAAGGCGTTGAGCTCAGTGTATCGACCGGAGTCCCGGAGGAGCTCGATCTGCAGCTCCACCGCCGTTTCCAGGTCAGGCTCTCGCCGGAGGGCGTACGCCAGCTCCGATATCGCCTCATCGGTGCGGCCCACCGCACGGAGTTGCCGTGCTCTCGCAACACGCACGAGGGGGCTGGTAGCGGGCGGGCTGGGTAGGGAGTGGATATGAGGCCGCTTGTACGAATCGGCATTGACGACTCGAAGCGGTAGCGTCGAGCGCTCTTCGATGCCTTCAACCTCGGTAACGACCGAGTAGGTCCCTACGGGTAGCTGCCGCAGACTGATCTCCGCGAAGTAGTTCAATACACCGTAGTCATCACGCTCGGATGGATTGACTCGATCCACCTTCTCGACCAGCGTGCCACCGGCGGCTCCGAGGATTTCCGTGCGTACCACTACCGATGCGACTCGGTTCGGCGGCACGAACAGCTGACGGAAGACGGTCACTGTGCCGTCGACCGGAAAGTCGTTTTCGATCGCAGGAATGAGGCTGTAAGCGCCGACCTGGAACGCATACTGGGCGCTGAATGCATTGTAGGTATCAGGCGCTTGTGTCACCTGACGTACGAGTAATGGCTCACCGACGGTGAGCTGACCCCTGGGAACTTTGGGGTACTTGAGCCGGATCTCGGCGCGCCCGAACTCGCGGGTGAGGTTGTTCTCGACCATCACCCCGAGAGTGTGCTCGCCGCTGATGACCGGCAGCCGCTCCATGTATGCGACCGGCCCGTCGCGCAAACGGCGGGCAGTGTCGACGTCGATGTCGGCCTGCAAGGCGCGCGGCTCACGCTCGTGCACCAACCGCGATTGTTCGTCGCGGATGGTGCTACCTATCTCGAACGTGAAGTAGTAATTGTCTTCGTAGTTGTTGAGGTTGAGGCGGTCGCCCTGGGTGCGGAAGGCGTGGTGAACGAAGGGCAACCCCGAAGGGTCAATGAGAACAACCGCAATGGCTCGTAGCGGCAGGGTCTCGAAGCGCACGTCGGATTCGGTGGTGCCGGTGAGCACGTTGTATGCCCACGTCGCCCTCGGCATTATCTTGTCGGGGATCTCGAACACTTGCTGTAGCAACATCTCGGATCGCAACGGCGAAACTATTCCGCCGAGACTCTCCCCCGGCACCAGGCTGCGGGCGGCGCTGGCCAGTTCCGGATGGACGTCCCGCAACATTCGCAGCGCCAGGCTGTCCTCGGTCGATGCGATCCCGCCCTGGCCGCGGAAGCGGTCCGTAGAGCCGGAAAGGACCTGCGACTGAACCGCCGGGTTGAGCAGCTTGACGACGCCGTCCAGAGCCGGGCTCCACAATCGATAGGCGCCGAAGCCGCGTTCCTTGAAGAAGAGCAAATAGAAGAACGGCGTCGGTATGAGCCCTGGGTCGATGCTGTAGAACCAAACCTCGACCGGTACCGAGGCGTCCGTGTTGGGCAGCTGCGTGCGCCCCTGCGGCTTGCCCAACAGCATCCACATGCGACCCTGATCGGTCCGCCATCCCGGCCCCGGCGTATCCCGGCCGATATGCCTGTCAACGTACGCCAGGCGCTCGTAGTGCAGGTCGAAGTACTCGTTTCTTTTCGTGCCCGGGCTGGGATCCCGATTGGCCCAGAACTCGTCGATGAACCGGTCCCGGTGAGCCTCACTATCGAGCCGCAGGAAGACCTCGCGCTCGTCCTTGGTGATGATCCAGACGACTTCCTCCTGCACCCACTTCCGATGCCCCTCACCGATGTCGTCAAGGTCGAATTTGGGGAACTCGCCGAGATCGACGCGTTGGGCGAGCACCGGCGGCGGGGTCGCCAGGACGGCTGCGAGCAGGAGTATGGGTACCGCGATGCAACGAGTCATCAGAGGCCAGGCAGTTTGGGGTCAGGCACTACGAGGGTCAAGCGAATGAGAATTATACGCCCCAACACCGGGCTGGCGCCGGACAGAGCGCCAATCGTGTGCGGGTCGAGCCCGGTCCCCCCTCGGTTGGGTGTGTGTTTGGACTGCTACGATGGCGCCGATGAGCAACGATGAACTCACCCATTTGGACGATCAAGGTCGCGCTCAGATGGTCGACGTCGGCGGCAAGCCGACCACCGAGCGACGGGCCGCGGCGTCGGGTCGCCTGCTCATGTCGGCAGGCACGCTGGATCGAGTGCTCGCCGGAGAGATCCCAAAGGGGAACGTCGTCGAAGTAGCCCGCATCGCAGGAATCCAGGCGGCCAAGCGCACCGCCGAGCTGATTCCGCTTTGCCACCCGCTCCCGCTGTCCTACGTTGGGGTGGAAGTGGAGGCCAAAGCGGACGGGCTGCTCGTTACCGCCACGGCGGCCACCACCGCGCCCACCGGCGTGGAGATGGAGGCGCTGACCGCGGCCGCCGTTGCGCTCCTCACGCTGTACGACATGTGCAAAGCGATCGAGAAAGGCATGCGCGTCGTCGATCTTCGCCTGGAACACAAGAGCGGTGGACGCAGCGGCACGTGGACGCGGCCGTCAGCAGGGAAAAGCGCTTCGCAGTAGCGGAAAAGAATTACCCACTGAGCCCGGGCAGAGTCTGAACGGAGGCGGCCAGCTGCGGACATCGACGGGCCTGCCCGAGCCTCCTGGGTGCCGGGCCTCGGTCCCCGGTTGGCACACACATTGCTCCAACTCGGGGTAGCTCTGCATCTGTTGCTCGCAGCAGCCAGCCCCGAGGCATGATGGTCCAGCTCTTCCAGCGCTACGTCCCCTACAGCAGCGTCGTCCATTTCCTGGTCCAGAGCCTGCTGTGCCTGACGGCGTTCACGTTCGTGATCCAGGTCGCCTGGTACACGCAATTCTACCCGACGCTGCCGTCGCTCACGGGCCTTCGCCTCGGACGCACCTTCACGACCGTGGCCACCCTCGTGGTCGTCTTCTACTTGACCGGGTACTTCGAGCGACGGAACCATCTGAGCACCGCAACCTTTGTTCCGCGCCTTGTCCAAGCGGTGCCACTGTCGGCCGCCACGCTGGCCTTGCTCTACACGTTCGTTCCTTCGGTTGCGCTGGGCTGGGAAGTCGCGGGAGCGGGGCTCGGCCTGATGGCCCTGATGATGGTCGCGTGGCACAACGTGGCCCCGAGCATCGTCAGCGAGGACAGTGCGCTCGCCCACCAGTTGGCGGATCGGATTGGCAAAGCGGCACCGTGGGGATTCCGTCTCATCGGCTATATACCGGTGGAGGATTCCGCCCCATCCGACACGCCACGGGCCGCCGTGGCAGCGCACGAATCGAGCAACGGCGCTGAGCCGGCGGCATCGGCTACCGACTCACGCGTGTTGCCGTTTCCGGTTCCGCTACGAATTGACGCGCCATCGCTGGGCCGACTCCAGGATCTCGACGAGATTCTCGAGCAGCGCGATGTCCATACCGTGGTCGTGGCACTGAACGACCGCCGTGGCAAGCTGCCGCTGGCGGCGCTGATCCACGCCAAGCTGCGCGGCGTCGCCGTGTTCGATGCCATCAAGTTCTACGAGCGGCTCACTGGGCGACTGCTGGTGTCGCGGATGCGACCCAGCACGATCATTTTCTCCGACGGCTTCGCCCCCAGCCGCCCCACCAGGGTGGCGAAACGCTGCCTGGACGTGACCGTGGCATTGGTTCTGCTGGCGATCAGCGCGCCGATCCAGCTGTTGGTAGCGCTTGCCGTGGCGCTGACCTCGCGCGGTCCGGTGCTGTTCCGACAGGAACGCACGGGCATCGCAGGGTTACCGTTCACGATCCTCAAGTTCAGGACAATGCACGTCGACGCCGAGCGCGACGGCGCCCGCTGGGCGAGCGAGAACGACGACCGCATCACCTCGATCGGAAGCTTCTTGCGCACCTCTCGACTCGATGAGCTGCCGCAGCTCTGGAACATCGTGATCGGCCAGATGAGCTTCGTGGGTCCGCGCCCGGAGCAGCCGGCGATCGTCAGGATGCTGCGGGATCGGATCCCCTACTACGATCAGCGACACGTGATTCGACCCGGCCTGACGGGATGGGCGCAGGTCAAGTATTCGTACGGTGCCACCGTCGAAGAGACCGAGGAGAAGCTCGAGTTCGACCTCTACTACATCAAGCACAGCTCGACCGCCTTCGACATCTCGATCATGTTCGAGACCGTGCGCGTGATGCTGACCGGTAAGGGCGCACGATGAGGCCGACGGCGCACGCCAACTTGCTGACCGTCGATGTGGAGGACTACTTCCACGCCACCGGATTGGGCGGCACGGAAACGCGGCACCTCTGGCACACGCTTCCCGGGCGCGTCGAGTACAACACCCGCCGCCTGCTGCGCGTACTCGACCGGCACGGTGTTCGAGCTACGTTCTTCGTCCTCGGATGGGTCGCCAAGCGTTACCCGGCGCTCGTGCAGGAGATCCACACCACAGGGCACGAGATCGCGTCCCATGGCTGGGGCCACGAGCTTGTCTACCGGATGACGCCGGAGCAGTTCGAGCAGGATGTGGTGCGAGCCAAGCACACACTCGAGGACCTGATCGGCACCGAGGTGCTGGGTTACCGCGCTCCGAGCTTCAGCATCGTCGAGGCAAGTTGGTGGGCGCTCGACATCCTCGCAGCCAGCGGCTACCGCTACGACTCCAGCGTCTATCCGATCCGGCGCCAGCGCTACGGCGTGCCGACGGCGCCGCGCGAGATCCACCCAGTCGTGGACGCCGCCGCCGAGCACGACGGGCTCATCGAGGTACCACCACCGGCGGTGCGGCTGTTCGGACGCAACCTGCCAGTCGCGGGTGGCGGCTATCTACGTGCCTATCCCATGTGGCTCACCGAATGGGCAATCCGACGCATCAATGGTGTCGAGCAGCGACCCGCAGTCGTCTATCTGCACCCCTGGGAGCTCGATCCGGACCAGCCCTTGATGGCCGCAACTCCGGTCAACCGCTTCCGGCACAACATCGGGCTCGGACGCAGCGAGGCGCGCCTGGATCGCCTGCTGAAGGCCTTCGCGTTCATTTCCGTCGACGAGTTCTTGCGACTCGATCGCCGCCGCACAGCGGCCGACGTGGCGATCGCTGAAGCGGCATCAGCTTGAGCTAGGCGCGCCGGTCAGGGCGCCTCCCGACATCTGTCTGCTAGCTGGCGCTACCTGCTTGCCAGCCGCCGCACATCGCGCATTCCTCGCCACACCCGCCCGACTGCGTTCTTCCCGATGCCGTCGAAGCTGATCATCTCGCCGGCATCGTTGGATAGGTGGCGCTTGAAGTCGTAGTCACCGGCCATCAAGTCAAGCCGCCGCAGACCTCGCCCGGCGGCCATGTCCACCGCATGCAGAAGGATCAGGTTCCCGGGCGAGAGCTTCGATGAGGCTCGTGGATCGATGGCCGAGAGGTAATAGTACAGGGTGTCACCGGCTTCGATGTCGTAGTGCAGCGCGATCCAGCGATCCTCGTGCTTGAGGCCGAAGACCCAGAGGCGGTCCCGGGCAGCATAGTGGCGGATCATCGCCCGGTGGAATTCCCGGAACGAGGCGCTCGAACACGCGCCCGGCTCACCGCGGGCCTCCCAGTGAGACTGATGGAGCTGCACCAGTTGGTCGAACATGCGCAGCGCTTCAGCGGCGGTTCGCGCCGCCACGACCCCGACTCCCGCTTGCTCGCCGCGACGCAGCCAGCGACGAAAACGCGCCCGACGACTGCTGGAATCGAGCCCGCCGAGGTAGTCGGCGAGCGGCGAGACGTTGACGACGCTGTTGTGGTGCTTGATAAGCGAGGACTCCAGCAGCAGCGGAGCAAGAAGCTTCTGCAGCTCGATCGCCGGCAGGGTGTCCGGACCCATGTACTGCAAGACGATCCGGTCCCAGGAATGGCGGTGCCGTCTCAGCGCCCGCGCCACCGCGTCGGTCACCATCGGGACGACTCGCTCACTGGCGAGCCAACCAAGGTTCTCGCCGCAAACTTCCTCGATCTCGGGCTCGCCGGTGCCGATGAAATGCACCGTTCGGAGCAAACCGCGCAGGCCCCGATCACGGCGACGTATGTACAACGGCGCCAAACCGACGAGCTTGCCTTCCTCGTGTACCCCGACAACGAAAACATCTCCAAGGTGGCCCTGACGGGCCCACCATTCGCGAACCCACTCGATCTCCAGCATCGGCGACCGGCGATGTTGCTCCGCCCATAGCCGCGCCCAATCGATCGACAGAGAATCGATTGCCGAAGCATCCTGGAGGACAACGTAGGTCGCTCCGCCCGGCAGGCGATGATGGGTCAGGTCGGTTCTTGCCGCTGTCATCCCACCACCTCAGCCGTAGGTGCCGGTAGGGGCCGATCCACGATGCTTCCATGAACCGGCGTCGAGGGATGCAATGAGCGCCTCCAGCATCCCCATCGCTGCGCGGCGATCGTGGGTCGAGCTCATGTCATACGTAAGTCGGCGTGCCAGAGCGTGCACCGGCAGCATCGCCACCATGGCGTCCATCAACGCCGGGTCGAGCCGGAGCTGGGCCACGTAGTTTTCGAGCAGGGCCGACTCCCACGGCGTCCAGGCGCCGCTCAGCGTTACCTCGGAGAAGACCTGGCCGAATCCTTCGCCGCGGCGCAGCATGTGGTTGTAGGTCAGCAAGTAGAGGGGATCGATCAGCGGCAGGCCGCGGAGCTGCGACAGCTCCCAGTCGATCACGCCTGTCGGTCGACGCGTGGCCCGATCGACGACCACGTTCTCGATCTTGAAGTCGCCGTGCACCCAGACCGTGGGTATCGAGGTTCCCATGAGCATGGTTCGCACGTGCGCCTCTATGCGTTCCAGCATGGCTCGCGCCCGTTGGTGCCGCTGCACCGCCTCATGGAAGAAGCTCCCGCAAAGATCGTCCCACGCCGCCTCGTCCATCCGAAGATCTGCCCGACTGTGGCGATGCAGGTCAACGAGGAAGTCCGCGGCGGCGGTGCACACCGGCTCCAGGTCACGCACCGGCGCGTCGATGCAGAGGCCGCGCAACTCCTCGATGACAACGAACGAGGTGTCGAGGAACTCTCCGGTACCGAGCCATCGCGGCACACGCATGCGGAGTGCGTCTGGGAGGCGACGAGCCTGCTTCAGGATGAGTGCCTCGTGGCGACGCTGACGCGCGCCAGCCTCGGTGCGCGGCACGACCACGACGCGGTCGCCGTGCGCCCCGCTGTCTCCGCCCAGAGAAAGGATGATCTTGTCGGCCAGCACCACGTAACGCTTGACGGCGGACGGCGAGCTGACCCCATCGACTTGCTCGTCACAGTGTTCGACCAGGGCCTCGAAGAGGCTGGCGCGCGAATCTCCTTTGAACGCCAGCACGCCGTACTCCGGAGCACACACACGACTCCCCAGGCGGCCCAACAGCAGTTCGCGAAGCTGTTCTGCGTAACCACCCACATCGGTGAACGACCGATATCCCGATGGCATCAGTACCTGCACCACCTGGCGGTCGTTCCAGGTGAGCAACGGGAAGACGCGCCCGTGACGATAGCCGGCGCGGCGTACCAGCCGTCCCAGCGGGGCCGCCCCGGCCGTACACAAAGTGCTGTCGGGTCGGTCGTCACCCGACCACATTCCGTTGTACGCCAGCACGTTGGCGGCTGACGCGAAGATGAAGCCGTCGTCCGTCAAGGCGCCGTGCGCGTCACGCAGGATAGCCTTCAGCTGGCGCCTCGGGACTGGCGCCGGAGGGTCACCTGCGCGGCCGCTTGCGCCCCCCACCGTCATCACCAGACCGTCCAACGGCTCAGAGCCCGGGCACCATTCGCCGACTGGCTCCACGATCCTGACATTGGTACAGCCAGCCGCCTCCACCTGCGCCCGGATATCGGCCGCGGCCGCGGACACGAGCGGCACGGCAACAACCTCATGGCACAGGTTGGACAGCGCCAGCGTAGTACGCGCCGCGGCACCGTCAACGCACGCAACACGGCCGTGGGTACCGACCGGCAACAGGTACTTCCAGCCATCGTGGCTACGAGCGTGATACAGCCGCGAGGTGGTACCAGGTGAGCGCGCGCTATCGGATTGCACTTGAATTCATTCTCCGCAGAAAAATCGCTATCTGTCGACTGAGCCAATCAGTAGTAGAGGGCCGCGAAGATCTTCACGGCGAGAAGGAACCCCACAACAGCAAGACCGACGACGAACGCCTCGCGGCGGCCGAGCCCCACCGGTTCCTCGAGCTGGTTGCCGACGGCGGCGGTCATGCCGATCATGAAGTAAAGGGTCTCGTACTCGAGGGTGACGAACATCGCGCTCACCAGGTAACCCGCCAGACTGATAGCCAGAGCAATGGTGTAGGAGCGATCGACCGGGTCTTCGCTCTGACGGTGGAACACGCGCAGCGTCTTGAACGAGATGAACAGGAGCGCCACCCAGAGGAAGATGCCCGGCAATCCGGTCTCGCCCGCCAGCTCGAGGGCAGAATTGTGCGCAATAAGACGGCCGGTGTACGCCTCGTAGTGGCCGCGACCGATCCCGAAGACCGGGTAGTAACGCACCATCTCGACGCCCTGCATCCACATGTCGACCCGGTGCTGGGCCGATCGATTCTCGTCGTACATCTTCGTCATGTAGGCGGGGGCGGCGACGAAGAGGCTGAAGAGCAGTACCCCGACCACGATCAGCTTGGTCATGGAAACCCGCGTCCGCGCGCCGTAGTGCATTCCCAGGACCGCCAGCGTGGCGAGAAAGCCACCGCGGCTCCCGGTGTAGTAGATCGCCAGCATCAGTGGGCCGAGGAGGCCCATCGCCAGCAGACGCCAACCGAACGCGAACGGCTTGCCGAGATACTGCAGGACGAACGGAAGCGCGAGCGTGAACACCACGCAGAAGACGCCAGGTCCGTCGAAGATGCTTACCCACCGTGTGCGCCCGGGAACGCCGGTCTCGAGCGCCTCGGCGGAGATCCAGCCGAGCTCTTGCCCCGCCCAGCCCGTCAGCGTGGGGCTGTTCATGTGCTGTATCGACTCCGCCGCAAGTACGGCAGCGAACAGGATCAACAGCACGCCGGCGCGACGAACGTGGCTCATGCTGGGCAGGCTGGCGCTGACCAGTTTGTAGAGCACCAGCCACTTGGCGTACATGTACAGGTACCAGTAGTCGATGCCCGAGCTGGCGTTGGCATAGGCCGAGACGAACACCCAGGTCACGAACATCGCCAGCAGCGCGTCCTGCGCCGTGAACTTGAGCAAGTGTCGGCCGCGTCCGGTGACCAGCAGCGCTGCCAACCAGATCGGATACAGAATGTAGTCCACCGGCAGCCCGACGAGGGGCGCCACCCAGTCCTGAGGCGCGATCATCAGCAGGGTGAGGTAGGTAGTGATCATCGCTACCTCGTCGGCGTCGTCGCGGTACCGGCCCGCGGCGCCAGCGCAGCAGCACGATGCGGCCGGTCAGCCGCGCGCAGTAACTCACAATAGAGTCCACGCCACAGCGTCGCGACGCGGTCCCAGCGCAGCGACTCGACCGAAGCTCGAGCCGCCGCCGCCAGCCGCCGCGCTGCGCTGGGATGGTCGGCCAGGAAACAGAGATGGTCGGCCAGAGCCTGGACATCCCCGAGCGGGGCGAGCCTGCCGCTCTCGCCGTCGCGCAGCAGCCAGGGGATTCCCCCGACATCGGTACTCACTACCGGCAAGCCCGAGGACATCGCTTCGAGGATCGATCCGGGGAAGTTGTCGAAGCGCGAGGTGTTGATCAGCATTCCGGCCCGGGCGAAGAGAGCGGGCATCTCGGCGTTGGGGATATTGCCAACGAACTCGACCTTGTCAGCAATGTCGAGCGCCGCAGCAAGCTGTTCGAGCTCCTGTCGCTCGGGGCCGTCACCGGCCAGCACCAGACGCGCGCTCGTCCGATTTGCTGCGAAAAGCGCGAAGGCCCGCAGCGTGCTGGCGGGATCGTACTTGCGGAAGAGATTGCGGCAGCTGAGCACTACCGGGACGACCACCTCGCGCTCGACGTAGTCAAAGGCATCGACGTCGAGGGGGTTCGGAATCACTCTGGTGATGTGACCACGACGGGCGAAGACTTCTTCCAGGAACCCCGAGGGCACCACCACGACGTCGGCAGCGCGCATGACAGCATCGAATGCACGCGGGTGGCGGGTCGCGAAGGCGTCCGCGTCACCGCTGTGGTAGTGGACGATCACCGGTCGAGCGCAAATACGGGACAACCCGACTGCGGTCAAGGTGTGCAGAAAGAACCCGAGCCCGGAGCAGGCGAAGATGTGCACCACGTCAGCACCCGGGATCTGCCGGCACCCGGCCAGGAAGTGGGCCCACTGGATCAGGCCGCGAACGTAGCGTACGCGTGCCAGCCTGCGCAGCGGCATGTTGGTGCGAACTCGGCGGACGACGACGCCTTCGGCCTCCAGTTTCTGCGCCACCAGCTCTGCCTGGACGGTCATGCTGCCAGCCGGCGGCGGAAACTCGGCAACCAGCGCCAGTCGCAACGGCGCCGCGACCGATCCTTCGTTGCCCGAGTCGTCGTTCAGGCGCATCGCCGGTCCCCGCCGTCAGCAGTCGGCGCGTCGGCCTCCAGTGCGCTCGGCCGTTCTCGGCCGAGCAAGGGCACGAGGCAAAACCCGAGTTCGCGGATGTCGCGCACCAAACGCGGCAACGCCTCGACGGTCCAGGCGTAGTCCTCGTGCAATAGCACGATGGACCGGCTCCGCAGCGGCCCGCCGAGAACGGCGGCCACGACCTGATCCGGATCGTTCAGCCAGCTGTCGGTACTGTCTACCGTCCACAGAACGAGGCGGTGTCCTGCGCGTCGCAGCGCCACCAGCTCGCGCAGCCCGACCCCACCGTATGGCGGACGAAACAGCCGCGGAAGGGCGCTGCCGACAATCTGTTCGAGCACGTCATGACCGCGCTCGACGTTGACCATGAACTCGTCGTGTGAGATCTCGCTCAGACGGAGATGTCGGTAGCCGTGGTTGGCCACGTCGTGACCCTGCTGGCGCGCCGCACGGATGAGCTCGGGCATCCTCTCGGCCTGGTGGCCGGTGAAGAAGAACGTGGCCAAGAGGTCGTTGCGCGCCAGGATGTCGAGGATCTGCGGGGTGTGCTCACGATGCGGCCCGTCGTCGAATGTCAGGCATACTCGGGCATCGCGGCTGGCGGGCAGGCGAGAGATGACCTGCCTTGGCAACATCGTCCGGGCGACGGCACGCCCCAGATATCCGAGCAGCCTCACGAGCCGCCCCTTGTTTCACTGAGGGAGGCGCTCCCAGGGTCGCCGTCAGGGGCTGACCGGGCGGATGCATGCTCGTATGCGCCAGCATCGATCCCCGCTCCGTTCGGGCGGGCCGTGCCGGTGATATCCGTCACCGGAGCGACGATGCCCTGCAGTGCCAAAACGCCGGAGTCGATCGCCGGAGACCCCGCTTTCAGTCGATAGTCGCGCCGACGAGCTCGACGGTAGACTTTCTTGTCGGTCGATTTCTTCGAAGCGCCACCGTGGCCGGCAGCCCGCCAGTTCGCCAGCGGAATCACGGTTGCCTCACCGTCGAGTGAGAACACGTTGCCGACGATGTTGTAGTTGCTGGAGAAACCGGCGTGCTCGACTGCAACGCTACCCACGTCTGACAGGAGCACATTGTTGAAGAGCGTGTGACCGCCGTCGTCCTGAGTCAGCTTGACGGCCCAGCCACCGTTGGCCGAGAAGCTGTTGTTGACGATCACCAGGTCGGCAGGCCCGGCGGCGGAATCGATGGCAAACGCACGCAGCCCATGACGGACGTTCCGGTAGATGACGTTGTTGCGCAACGTCGACTCGCGCACGCCGTCCATATCGAGTCCGTTCTGGCCGTTGTCGTGCAGCAGGTTGGCCTCGATGACGAGACCAGTGTGGACCCCGTCACCGCCGAAGCGCGCGTCACCGTTGAAGTGGATGCCGTTGAGGTGATTGTCGTAGCAGTCGTTGCCCCGCAACACCGTGTCGTCGGAGCCGGCGTTGGTCAGATAGATGCCGTGCGCATCGACCGAGTCGTACGCCACGTTGCCCTCGATCAGCGCGTCGCGCGCGTGCGACAGATAGATGTTCGTCTGGTCGGCTCCGTAGACGGTGTTGTTCAGAATCTCGAGCCCGCGACTGGGCTTGTTGGCCGACGAATCGTGGCTGCCGATGCCGCGCTTCATTCCTCGCGCATCGATCTCGAAGCCTTCGATGGTCACGTAGGAAGTACGCGACAGGTAGATCCCCTCGTTACTCTCCGCTTCGGTGCCGGTGATGCGCGCCCCCGGCATTCCGACGATCGTGATGCGCTTCTTGGAGGTCCCCCGCCTGGTCACCCGAAAGCCGTCGTAGTCGCCCGGGAACACCACCACCGTGCGGCCTTTCCGGGCCTTGTCAACGGCATCTTGAATGGTGGAGAACTCCTGGGTGTCGCCGGCCACGACATCCACACACAGGGTGTCTGCCCGACCGCAATCGACGCTCGTCGCGACCAGAGCGGCCGGACGCGCGAGCGCCGCGACCAGCACCACAGCGAGCGCCAGTCGCAGTCCGTTCCGCGGTGCGCTCGTGCACGCACTCATGGCGCATTTCTCCTTTGCCGACGGGCTGATATTGGGGTTCCCCTGCATCCAATGTACCCGCCGCGCAGGGCCCGAAAGAAGCCAAAACGGGTCCATGGGAGAATCGGGGCGGGAGCCGCGTGCCGTTCTACGGTGCGGCCAATCCGCGATGCGGCGAAACGCCCGCGAGAGCGGCGCGGGTTCAACCGCCGACGCTGGTCAGCGCCCCGGCGTCAGGCGCCCGGCCGGCCACACGGCGCCGGCCCGCGAGGTCGTATTGCGGAGCTCGCCGACCGTTCAGACTGTGCACCCCCAGCCCGCGCGCGGGCGAGGCGGGGCGTAGCCGGAAGTCGTCGTTCGCCGGAGCCGTGAACAGCTCGGCCGCCACCAGCCGGCGAGATCCGGTGTCGTAGCCGGCCCGCTGCCACCCTTCGAGGCCAACCGTGGTTTCCTCCCCGTCGAACGAGAATTCCGAGACCACCACGTTGGCGTTGCTGGCCAGATTCCGATGTCCGACCGCAATGCTCCCGGTGAGCGACAACAGGATGTTGTTGAACACCGTGTGCCCGCCGTCGTCGTCAGTCAGCTTCAGCGCCCATCCACCGTTACCGACGAACGTGTTGTTGACGATCACCAGCCCGGCGGGGCCGGCATCGGCATCGATCGCGTAGCCACGCATGGCATGCCGGCGGTTGGCGAACACGAGGTTGTTGCGCACCTCGGACTCGCGCACACCGTCCATGTTGAGTCCACTCTGACCGTTGTGGTGCAGGATGTTGCCGTCGATCAGGAGACCTGTCTGGACACCGTCTCCACCGAACCGTCCGTCACCGTTGAAATGAATGCCGTTGAGGTGGTTGTGGTGGGCATTGTTGCCGCGTAGCACGGTGTTGTCAGAGCCAGCGTTGGTCAGATAGATGCCGTGCGCGGTACGCGACCCGCTGGTGACGTTGCCCTCGACGATCGAGTCGGCAACATGGGACAGATATATGTTCACGTCGTCGGAGTCACTAACCACGTTG
Organism: Acidobacteriota bacterium; assembly: GCA_965248695.1. Lineage (GTDB taxonomy): Bacteria > Acidobacteriota > UBA890 > UBA890 > WLXD01 > DASCOT01. The sequence continues at coordinate 1,820,164 of CBDFKD010000002.1, forward strand.
TTGCGAATCTCCAGACCACGCGTTGGCCGGTCGGCGCTCGCGTCTCGGGCCCCGATACCGAAGCCACGCGCACCCCGACGTTCGACCACAAAGCCCTCGAGGGTCACGTAGCTGGCGTTGGCCAAATAGATACTCTCCTCCAGACCCGGGGCGGCGCTCACCACGCGGGCTCCGCTGCCGGCAGCAACGATCCGTAGCTGCTGGCCAGCGTTGCCACCGCGGCTGATCCGAAAGCCGCTGTAATCGCCGTCGAAGACCAAAACGGTGTCCCCCGGACGGGCACGATCAACCGCCGACTGGATATCGTGGTACTCGACGCCGCTGCGGGTGCTGTCAACGCACAGCACCTCCACCGGTGCACAGGCTCGCGCAGCATCGGTTTGGGGCAGACGCATCGCCCCGATCCCGGTCGAGACCATGGCGACGACCGACAGGACCACCGACCACAGCTTCGGAGCGGTCGGGCTCGAACACCTGCTAGGAGGCACGACGAGCCTCCGATAGCTGGTGCGCTTCCTGCGCCAGGCCGGCGGCGACGAGAATCCGCTGCGCGTTGTGGTGCCAGGTATGGCGGCGGGCGAGCTGATCGTAGGCAACGCTCGCCAGGCGACGGCGTAGGAACGGCGCCGACAGCATGCGGTCCACGGTCTGGGTCAAGGCGCTCTCGTCGAGCGGATCGAAGAGCAGAACGCTGACGTCGTCCTCCAGCACGTCTTGAATCCCTGGCAGACGCGGCGCCACCACCGGGACCCGTCGAGCCATGAGCTCGAACAGAACGATCGGCGAACCGAATATGTTCGAATGCGGCAGGACGGCAACGTCGAGCAACGCCAGATGATCGTGGACTTCAGTGCGTGGCACGGCGCCGGTCACGACCACATCGTTTTCCAGACCCAGCTCACGCGCCTTTGCCCGCAGCTGCTCGGCCATCGGTCCGTCGCCGATCAGCAACGCCGCTAACCCGGGGTAAGCCGGCCTCAGCCGATGCACCGCGTGCAACAGCATGTCGAGCCGATCCCAGTGATCGAACCAGCCGGCAAACCCGACGACGGTTCGTCCGTGCAGCCCGTACCTGGTAAGCAAGTCCGGACGGCGCGGGCTCGACTGAAGGAGCTGCGGATCAATGGCATTCGGTACTACTCGCACTCGCGCCTTGTCCGCGCCCCGCTGTTCGATCAGACGCGCCAGGTAGGAGTTGACGGGCAGGATCGCATCGCATCGGACGAACAAAAAGCGCTCGAAGCAGCCACAGAGTCGCGGGAATACCTGCAGCCTCGCGCGTTGCTCGATTCCGTTGACCTCGTTGGCCTCGAGAACGAAGCGAATACCGCGACGCCGCGCCATCCATGCACCCGCAATCAGGTAGAAGGCGTAGCGTTCGTAGATCAGGTCGTACCGCTGCGCGCTCAGGATCTTGCGGAGACGCCACCAGGCCACGAGGTTGTATCCGATCTCGGCCAGTTCGAAGAGCGGGGCAGGCAGGTGACGGCTGACCCATTTCCAGAGCGATCCGATTCCGCGCGTCCCTACCGAGGATTTGTCGACCGGCGCCATCCCTTCGGTGGCGCGCGCATCGACCGCCGGGGGGCCCGCTATGGTGACGTGGTGTCCCATGGCCTCGAGTGCACGCACGATGCTGCCAATGTGCACGCTCTCGGCCCCGCGTCCCTGGGTACGGTGGTGGTAGAGGATTCGCAGTCCCGCCGCAGCCGTACGCCTGTCGGCGAACCGCCGGGAGCCATCGACCGGACCTGAATCATCGTAGATCCGGCCGTAGCACCCGACCATGGCTTCGGCGGAGAAGTGATCCCGGACTCGATCACGACCGCCGGCAACCAGCTTCGCGGCCAGCGCCGGAGACGTGGACAGTCGCTCGATGGCTGACGCCAGGCCAACCGTGTCGCCGGCTTCGAAGAGCAATGCGCTCTCGCCGTCGACAACCGTCTCGGGAACCCCACCGACGCAGGTTGCGATCACCGGCAAGCCCGCCCGCATTGCCTCCAGCAACGCGATCGAGATTCCCTCGTAGCGGGAGCTCAGGAGGAAGACGTCGGCGTCGGCCAGCAGTTGGGCAACGTCGTTTCTGAAACCCAGAAAGCTCACCATCGACTCCAGGCGCAGCTCAGACGCCCGGCGCTCGAGGCGCTGCCGCTCGGGGCCGTCACCGACGATGACCAGTCGTGCGCCCGGGAAATCGTCACGCAGCGTCGCCAGCGCCTCCAGCATCAGCTCCTGTTGCTTGATGGCGTCGAGGCGCCCGACGGTGATGAGCCGCGGACCCGAGACGTTGGTGAACGGGGCCGCCAAGGTGGAGACACCGCGGCTGGAATCGATGCCGTTGTGAACTGTAGTAACGCGATCGGTGGGCAAGCGCATCACTTCGCGCATATCGGTCGCGATGGATTCGGATACCCCCACGAGCCGGTGGCAACGCCGCGCCGCAAGCCGCTCGAGCGACCGCCGCAGCCGAGCCTTGGCGCGCTGAACGAGCCCGCTTCCGTGTTTCAGATAGGGACCGTGAGCCGTATGAACGTGGCGCGCACCCGTCATCCAGGCGGCCAGGGCGCCCTCGAGAAACACTCCCCAGGAGTGCGTGTGGACGACCTCGAATCGGTCGCGGCGCACGAGGCGTGCCAGCTTGAACGGGACGTTCGCGTCGTTCCCCTCGCCCTTGTCGAACAGAAAGCAGTCGACGCGCGGATCGAGCTCGCCGACGAGCTCGCCGCGCCGCTTCACGCAACAAATCGCCGACCGGGAAGCGGGCGCCAGGCTGTTCGCGAGGCCCACGACTACGCGCTCGGCGCCGCCGTGCTCGAGCGTCTCCACGACCTGTAGCACTGCCGGCTTCATGCCGCCTCCTTGGCGCCCAAGGGCGCTGTCGCGAGCTCACGCACCTTGGAGTACATCTCCCAGGCGGTCACATAGTGCAGCCGACAGTCCTCGACATCCCGAAACTGACTCTCGAGCTCCGTCCACAGCGTCTCGAAACCGCCGTTGAACAGCATGTGCTGGCACGTTGGCTGCGCGCCGTGCGTGTGGAGCTTGATAAAGACGTGCGACTCGGCGCCCGCCACGCTGACGCCGACATCGCCCCACAGGCGAACCCGCTCCGGCGTCGGCGGACAGTCCGGCGCCACCTCGCCGTTCTCGATACGCGGCAGCAAACCGAACTTTCGCCGCTTCCAGTTGAGCGTCAGCGGCCCCTGAATGAGGACGATCTCGTCGGCGCGACGCCAATCTCCGATAGCCACGTCGCGACCCTTGTCATGCGATTTGCGATGACCGGGACGCCCCTTGGCGCAATAGATCGAGTTCACTTTTCGGGTCTGTGTGGCACTCGGTGCCGAGGGCATGGTCATGTCCACGCGGCAGCCGGTCTCAACGAGCACCGCGAGCTCGTTATCGACTCCGCACCAGCGTCCGTCGGGCCGCGAGTTGTCGAGCGCCCAGTTGCCGTGAACGAATCCGTAGACGATCTCGCCGGACACCGGGTCGCGCCGCAAAAGACCGTGGCGCTGGCTCAGAGTTTGCGTGAACGCCAGCAGCTTGGCGCGCAGCGATGCCGGGGTGTCGTGATCGTGATGCAGATGCACCTCGACGTCACCCAGACGACGATCAGCGAAGTCCGCCAGCACGTCGAGGACCTCGCTGTCGTACTCCTCTTCTGGGTAGAAGAACGTATGCTGTGGCGACCGGCCCTCGCTGTCGTGGTGCCTGGCTGCGAGCTCCGGATATGTAGTCTGCCAGGCGTGTACTCGGTCGCGCGCTTGATCGCGCGACGCGCCCTGCCAGTAGGGCTCGTAATGGTCCGCAACGCAGACGTAGATGTCTCGCACTCCGGCGGCCGAGCGCGCCCGGGTAAGCTCACGCTGGGCCCACGCCGGGAACCAGAGGTTGGCGTTGCGCGGCATCATCGCGAGGCCTTCTGCCAGACGGCGGTCACGCCATCGCCGGTGAGGAAGCGACGAAGTCCTACCAGCGCGGCGATGTTCATCAAGCTGAAGTACATAGGTACGTATTGCCAGGTCGGCAGCCGGCCCCGTCGACGGGACGTCCAGCCCAGCAGCGCAACACCGTAGAAGGCCACTTGGGCTGCCAGCAGCATCGCAGCAAGCGGCCGGTCAGCTAGCAGCAGCGTGCAACCGAGCACCAGCAACAGCGCCAGCGGCACCAGCCAACGCAGCAGCTTGTGGGCGAGAAACGCAAGCGCGAAGGCGCTCGTCGGCGGCAGCAGCGTCCGCCAGTGTCGCCGCACAGTTTGAAAGCCACCGGCAATCATCCGAACCTTGACGCGGTAGTCGTCTTCCAGCACCGACGAAGCGAGCTCAGTCGATACGGCGGCAGGCTCATACACGATCCGATACCCCTGACCGACCAGGCCGAAGGTGATCTCGGCGTCGTCGTTGATCACCTCGGCCGCAATCGGGTCGAAGAGCGCTCGACGGACCGCGAAGATCTCGCCGTCAGCGGTCGTCATCACGCCGAGCGCTCTCTCGGCAGTCTTGATCGCTGTCTCGTAGCGCCAGTAGAGGCCGTCACCCTGCGACGACTCACGCTCGTCAGCCGGACGGATACATTTGCGACCGCAGGCTCCCCCGACCACAGGGTCGGCGAAGTGACGCACGAGCGTGCGAACGACGGCGGGGTCGAAATCGTTGTTGGCGTCGGACAACAGCACGATATCGCCGCTGGCCGCGCCTACGCCGCGGTTCAGCGCCGCCGACTTCCCGCGTCGAGGCGGCGAATGCATCGCCAGCACGCCGCGCGAAGCGTACGCCGATGCTATGGCGTGGGTCCGGTCATCCGATCCGTCAGAGACCACAATCACCTGCAGACGCTCACGCGGATAGTCGAGGGCCAGCGAGTTGGAGATCTTGCGATCGATGACCGCCTCCTCGTTGTAGGCGGCGATCACTAGCGACACGCTCGGCAGCTCGTCGACCGATTCCTTGCGCGGCACAGCATGCCGGCGATACAACCGCGCCAACGCGATCACCAGCATCGGATAGACGGCGAAATGGAAGACCACCAGTCCGAGGGCGACCGTCAGCAGCGACCAGACGACAGCGGTTGGCATCACTCAGGCCCTCGAAAAGAGCTGTGGCAGCGCCAGCATCGACGCAAAGCTCGTGATCGATGTGTAGCGCTCGACGTGGAGACGCCGCAGATCGAAGTGCCGGACGCGCCGCAGGTCGTTGCGCCCCGGAAGATAGGAGGCCGCAAGCTGGAATCCGGCCGCCTGTGCGGCGCTGAGAGCACGAGCGTCGTAGTCGTCGGAGTAGCCGAATGGATACGACATCACCTGGACCGGACCGCCGGTCTCTTGCTCGAGCCGTTCCTTGGAGTCGACGAGCTCGCGTCGCAACGCATCATCGTCGCATTGCGACAGCACCGGATGGCTAACCGTGTGGGCACCGAACTCGATGCCGGCAGCCAGCATCTCGCGCAGCTGGTCCCAGCTCATTGGTTGACTCGAGGAACGATCGCCCGGCGCAATATCGAATTCGATCACGGTGGCCAGCTGCTCGAGTCTTCGCCGTCGTTGGACGTCAGGAATCCGGCAAAGATGGCGCACGACGATCCGCGTCGCCCGGCGCCGAGAAGCGACATCGCCGAGCTGCAGCCGAGGTCCGAGACCTGGTACGGCAATATCGCCAGTCGGAGCACGCATGAGCGCGTGCGCGACGCGGTCGTACCAGAACGTTACTGTGCCGCCGATGTAGCCCGTGGAAACGAAGATCGTCGCGGGTATCCCCAACTCGCGCAGGATCGGAAAGGCGTTCGTGTAGTTGTCTTCGAACCCGTCGTCGAAGGTCACGACCAGCGGCCGTGGCGGCATCGGCGCGCGCCCGTCCAGGGCGGCCAGCAGATCAGCGAAGGTGATCGGGTCGTAGTGAGCGTGGACGAATTCCATTTGAGCCCGGAATTGCGTCCGCGAGGCACTCACCAGCTCGGGATCGAACGCGAACTCGTCCTCGATGCCCATATCGACGACGCGATGGTAGGCGAGAATCGGCAGATCGTGCTGCCAGCGAGCACGCATCGCCCCGAGTGGCCGCAGAACGGCAAGTCGATCCATGATCTCCGCAAGGCGCTCGCGCCTACCCGTCGGCGGCTTCATGCGCTGCTCTTGTGGGCCGGAGTGAGCGCGCCCGGCCGTCGCCAGCCGGCAAGGCGACCGGCGAGCCAGTCGACGACCACCTGCCGTTCGTCGTCCCCGAACGCTGCCGAGCAGAAGGTCGCAACCGCGAACGCGGCGAGCAACACCGCCTTGGCGGGAACGCCGACGAGCGGCTCAAGCAAGAGCAACGGAGCGCCCAGGAAGAAGAAGGCCAGCGCGATGAGCACGATCCGAGCCGCCTTGTCCAACTGGTAGTCGACCGCGAAGTAGCGCTGTGCCAGCCAAGCGGTCAGCAGCATGGTGACCGTGGACGTGATCGCCATCGCCACCACCGCGCCCATGATCCCCCAGGCGAATATCAGGGCCAGGCTGCTGCCCACGTACAAGACCGCGTCACTCAGGTTTATCCAGAAGATCTGGCGGGTTTGCTTCTGCACCAGGATTCCGGTCTGCAGCGGATACGTCATCACGCGCGCGATCGACGCCACGAGCAGCAGCGGCAGAAGCGAGGCGGCGCCGTGAAAAGCCACGTCGGACATCGCCGAGAGCACGTCGCCAGCGAACAGATAGATGGCAAGTGCCGCGAGGAGCGAAACCGCCAGCAGGATCCTCACCACGCGGGCCTGGATCTCGGCGGCGTTGTCTTGGTGCATCACCGAGAAGCGAAACGACCCGTACGCCCGGCTGAATGGCTCTCCAATGAGCTCCTGCAGCAGACGGCTGAACTTGGTGGCCAAGGCGAACAGACCGAGCGCTTCGAAGCTCAGCAGCGACCGGATGAAGATGCGATCGACGTTCGCTGCCACTATGCCCACCAGCATGCTTAGCAGGAACGGCAGGCTATAGTGCAACACTGGCAAGGCTTTTCGGCGATCGAACCGCAAGCCGCACTGGCGCACACAGAAGCCGGCAGCAAGCAGCCAGCCGCAGGCAACCGACAGTAGGTTCCCAGTCAGGACACCGTTGATCCCGGCCCCGGCAAAGACCACCAGGTAAACATTGACCCCCACCTGCACGATCAAGCGGACGAAAACCACCACCAGGAAGTAGACCGACCTCTCCGTCGCCCGCAGGTATGCCTGGCCGATCTGAGTGGACAGCTCGAGGACCACCGTCGCCAGGATGATCGAGATTCCGAATGCGAAGTCGGGCGATCCGAAGAACAGCCTCGAGACGTCGTCGCGGAACCAGCCAATGACAAGCGCGCCGACGAGCGCCAGCGTCGTCGCTGCCACGAGGTTCGTGCTGACCACGGCACGGCGATCGACATCGTCCTCGTACTCGAAATAGAAGCGCAGCGTCGCGTGCGCGAGGCCGCCGCACAGCAACGTGGAAGCCACTGCCAGAACAGCGTAGAAGAGCTCCAGTCGACCGTACTGCCCCAGCGTCAGGTAGCTCGTGTAGATCGGGAGGAGCAGGAAGGCTCCGACCCGGTTCAACACACTGCCGAGAGCGTATATCGACGAATGCTTGGCCAGACGCCCGTAGTCGGACGGCCCCCTGCTGCTGTCGCTCGTCGACACCAACCTATCGTCGGGCGGCGCGTTGGTATTGAGAGTACGCACTGTCCACGCCCGCAGTCGCGGCATTGACCACCGCGCCGATCAGATTGTTGCCGGGAAGACACTCGATCGCCTTGTTCAGCGACGGCAGACGAGTCTCGCCAGCACGGACCACCATCAAGACGCCGTCAGCGGCGGCGGCAAACGACCGCGAGTCGACCAGACCACTGAGCGGGGGGCTATCGAAGATCACGATGTCGAACGCCGACCGCATACTGTCGAGGGCCTGCCGCACACGATCCGGGTTCACCAGATGACGTGGATTGCCCGGGCGGCCGGCCGACATGACATGCAGGCCTACCTCGGAGACGAAGGCACTGCTTTCTTCGAGCCGGGCACGACCCGACAGCACATCCGCCAACCCTGGGCTACGTGGAATCTCGAACAGCGTATGGAACTGCGGACGCCGCAAGTCGCCGTCGACAACCAGCACCCTGTCACCGGTACTCGCTGCCCACAGAAGGGCCAGGTTAGCCGAGACGAAAGTCTTGCCCGCCGACACCTCTGACCCAGTCACCACCACGGATCTCGAGCCCTCGACGCGCTCGCGTAGCCAGTCGTCGACGCGCTGACGCAGAACCCGGAACCACTCGGCATGGACACTGTGCGGATCGCTCAGCACCGGCAGGAGCTTCGGCGTATCGAGCGTCAGCGCGCTCATCGCCTCGCGAAACGGGTCACGGTCGCGCGGTCGCGGCGTTGGATTCACTCTTCCGCCGGCGACACAGGATGGGTGCGCGCCGGTGGCTGACAGCGACTCCGACGCGGGCTGATCACTCGAGTCCAGAAGGCTCGCCAGTGACGGCACCGCCTCGTCGTCCGGCGCCGCGTGCACTGGCGACGCATCCACACCACGGTGACCCGTATCGGTCCAGAAAGCATCCGCAGCGACCGACTCGACGGCGGTGGGCTCCACAGCGACCGGCTCAACAGCAACCGGCTCAACAACGACCGGATCAAACGCAACGGGATCGGCCGGGGCCGGTTCGACTGGTGCGGAATCGACTGGAATGTGTTCTACCGTGCCCGGCTCGGCTGCCTTTGCGCCTGCCGCCGAAGGCTCGGCGCGTAGCGACTTGGAGCGCCGGACGCGCAGGCGCAAACGTGACGCCTCGACGTGCGCCGACGTGTCGAGGAAACCCTCCCGGCCGATGAGCACGATCTGCAGCATGGGCTCCATGCCGGCAGCCTCGTCAAGCATCTCGAAGACCTCGGCTGGGACGCGGTCGGCCTCGTCCACTGCAAGCACGGTCCAAATGCCCCCTTGGGCGCGCTCGCGTAGGCAGTCGCCCAAGCTCATGCGGCCCTCGCGCGTACCAGCGGCCGCCGTCTCGAGCAGCGTCGTCCAGACAGCGAGGCGCGTTGTGGCGCACGCACACGAGTCCAGCGGAACCCGGCGGGCAGCCGTCGTCCAATGGCGTCTAGCAACGGTGCCGAGCCTAGGCCGTCCTCCACCTCCACCAGGAACATGCCCTCGCGGTCCGTCAACGAGGCCACCACTTCATCGGCAACGTTGCGCACGTTGTCGGGCTCCGCAGCGGCACCGGTGGGTACCTGATACGGCAGCGAGCTCGTAGATCGAGCGTCCAAAGCCAATCCTCCTAGGAACGCATCAGCAGGCGCAGGATGAAGACGACCGTGAGCACGCTGCCGACCGTCGACACTGAGACCAGCTGCCACACGCGGCGTCGTCGAACGAGTTGGTCGGTCTCGACCACGGGAATGCTTGCCAGCACGTCGATCGACGCGTAGCGCTCGACTTCGGAGGCCGAGTTGAGCGGCTCGCGCAGCATCTCGCGCAGCACGACCGAAACACAGGTCAACGCCAGGCCGACAACGATGCCACCCAGCAGGTAGAGGATCCGGCTCGGGGATCCGGGGACCTCGGGCACCGCTGCCGGATCGACGATTCGAAAACTGGCGAAGGGGCTGCCGATTCGCTGCAGATTGCCCGCCAGCTCCGCCTCGACGGTGCGTCCCGACAGATCCTGGTACGTCTGCGAAAGGCTGTCATGATCGCGATCTAGCTCCCGCAGCCTCTCTTCGACCGCGGGTGAATCCACGATGCGCTGCTCGTACTCGGCAATCTGTCTGCGCAGCCCAGCGCGCGTCGTCTCGAGACCGCTGACCAGCTGTCGCGCCACCGAGATCGCGGGATGCGGCTCCACTCCGACGCCTTGTTCCGTCGTCGACGTCCACGCCGCCGAATAGGCGGGCCCTGCAGCAGCGGCGCGCTCGGCGCGCTCGATCTCTGCATCAAGCGCCGCCACGTCGGGATGACGAGCGGTGAATCGCTGCAGCAGTGAGCCTCGTCGAAGCCTCAGCGCCTCCAAGCGTACGAGCGGTTGCTCGCTCGCGAGCCGGGCGTCGAGCCCGACAGCGGAAGTTGACGCGACGATCTGACGTGCCCGGTCCAGCGCCGTCAGGCTGGCCGCCTGGCCGGGTGCGAGCCCCACCAGCGCCTCCTCCTGCCGCTGCTGGGCGCGCGCCACGGTCAGCCGTCCGGAGTTATCACGCAGTTGCTGGTTCAGCCCTGCCAGCGTGCTGATGTTGCTCGCCAGTTGCTCCGGTAGCCTGCCGATGTTCGCTGCTTTGAAATCACGGATCGCACTCTCCTTGCTCTGCAGCTGCAGCCGGACATTGTCGAATTGATCCTGGATCTCGCTCGAGGTGTTCTGAACCTGGCGCTCTACCGTCCCGGTGCTGTCGGCCATGAAGAATCCCGCCAGCGCGTTGGCAACGGTGGCGGCCATCTTCGGGTCTTCGTGCGTGTACGAGAGGCGAAAAGCCTCCGTGCCGATGACTTCGACGCCGATGCGGCCGCGAACGCTAGCCAACCTGGTTTCCCAGGGCGTGGCATCGCCCGGCGTGCTGTACAGATCAAACTCGTCGATGAGCCTTTCGATTCGAGTTCGGCTGAGCGTTTGCTCGCTGAGCGTCCTTAGCTGGGCGCGAAAGTTTACTGTCGACGTCGAAGCGACGTAGTTGACTGGCAGGTCGAATTCCTCGACCAGCACCAGCGTCGATGCGGTGTAGCGGTCGGGGATGAACAACGAGTGGCCGTACGCCAGCGCTCCGACCACCAGTGCGCAGGCCACAGCCATGAACCGGCAACGCCACAGAACCTGAAACAGATCCGCCGGCTGGAGGTCCTCAGCACGTAGCACGGGCGCTCCTGGCAATGCTGAGAGGATTGAAGCCTGGCGCGCTCGACGATCCGATCGGGGCCGGGTTCAGCTGTAGGCGGACGCCAACCGCGATGCGATAGGTGTCTACCCCCTGGCCCTGCAGATCTGCTCCGCCAATCTGGTGCGCCTGAAGCGCCATGCCAACTACCGAGATTCCGTTCGCCACGCGCACCCCGCCTCCGACGCGTGTCGTCCATGTATCGATGGCGTCCGGGGAGGAGAATCCAGGCGATGCACCGGCAGAACTGAGCGGGTGGTTGCGGGCGAAGCCGAAGTGTCCAATCAGGCTCCATCGCTGTGTTTGCGTGCCAATGCTGCCGGTAGCGCGGTCGCGGATCGTGGGGCGGCCGATTCCGGTAGTGAACCCGACGTCGCGTTCTGCCAGCAACCCGAGCGCTACACGATCCACGGCGTGGCTCAGCCGAGCACTGGCGATGTAGCCCGGCGAGCCGACAGCGTCGCCGAACCCGGGAGCGTCGATATCCTGCAGCTCCTACAGCCACAGCACCCCGCCACGAATACGGAGCCGGGTTTGCAGCCCCACGCGATAGTCGACGCCGGCGCTGGCCGATGCGGTGCGTGCTTTCGATCCGTTGTCGAATCGACCCAGGCTGGCGCTCACACCGGCGGACAGCGAAACGCGCTCGGTCACTCCGCGGCCGTAGTCAACCGACACCGAATAGTCGTCGCTGCCGGTGAGGGAGGCCTCGGTCGGCTCCTCATCCGGGAATCGCACCCGTCGGTATCGGGCCGTCAACGAGACACTGTCGCGCGGCGTCAGCTGGTGCTGAAGCGCCGCATCGACGTCAGCGCGGGCCTGTCGTGATCGCGGCACGACGATCTCGGTGGCGTCGAGCCCACGGAGCTCATTCGAGACGTACGCATCACCGTTCAGGAGGAACCGCGTCCGCGGCGATAGCTCACCGACGATTGACACGCGCCCCGACTGCTCGAAGTTGCTCGCGATCTGGCTATCGTTGTAGCGCTGATAGCCGGGGCTATAGCTGAGGTCGGCGCTCCATCTCGGGCCCCGGAACTGGAACGGCAAGTCAGCGCTCACCGCCAGCACCCCGGACTCGCGGGGGTCGCCGGCCAGTCTCAAGGGGTTGCTCGTGAGGCTGCCGAGAATCGTCAGCGCTGGCGCGAAGGTAGAGCGGTTGTCGACCTGAAGCGTACCCGCCTGTGGGCTCGATGTGGACTGCGCCAACGCGAAGCCGGACGGGCTCACCGCTGTGGCCACGGCCACGAGCGCTGCGACCAGCCACGCGAAGCTCACGCTCCGGCGCGTCGACAACGCTTCATTAGGGCACATAGATGACGTCTCCCGCTTGCAGCACGAGCTCGCCCGTATCGGCACGACCCTTCATCACATCGCCGTAGCGGTAGGGAATGCGCACCCGCTGATTGCCGACAGTGCGCAGGATCGTTACGCCGTTCTGGTTGGCGAACTCGGTGGGGCCACCTGCCATCGAGATCGCCTGCAACACGTTGATGTTGCGATCGAGCGTGACCGGGCCCGGCTGGCCAACACGGCCGAGGACGTACACGACCAGGCTCTTGATGTCGGTGACGGAGACCGTCACGGTAGGCATCTGGACGAAATCGAGCAGCAGGCTGGTGATCTCGGATTCCAGCTGGGCCGCGGTCTTTCCGGCAGCCTTCAGCTCGCCCACGAGGGGCAACGAGATGTAGCCATCGGGACGCACTGGGACCCGCCGGCTCAGTTCCTCGTTGCGCCAAACGAACACGTCGACCTGATCGCCCGGGCCGAGCCGGTAGTCACCGCTCGCGAACGATCTCGGCCGCGTCGATTGCCTGTCGAACGAAGCCCCGAGCCCGGCGAAGTCGTCTGTCGGCGCGTAGGCTAGCATCGCAGGCGCCGCAGGCGTCCGACGAAGTGCGCTGGCAGACATCGGTGCCGGAATCGGCGCAGACTGCCCATGGCTCTGCATCGCCCCGTTCATCGAGGCCTGGCGTGGAAGCCGGCGTTGCACGACCGGCGACACAGGCGGCAGATCGACGACCGTGGGCCCGCCCGCCTGAGCGGCACTATTGCTCGACAGGTAGGCGCGTACGCCAGCAAGCTCGGCGACATCCGTGGAACGCTGGCCCAGCACAGGCGCCTGATCCGGCGACGCAGGCCACAGACTGTTTTGCTGCGGCAGCCACGCGACGCCGTCGTCCGCCATCCAGCTCGAATCACCGCCGACGTAGGGACCCGCGAGCACATCGCTCGGGACGACACCGGTCGAACGTCCGGGAAGGCTCATTACCAACGCTGATCCGGGCGTGTTGGTGATGAAGACGCGATCTTCGCCGGCCGCTGTCGAGACACTCATGGGAGCATCCGCCACACGGACGGGAATCGAGCTATTCGTCGAAGCCACGACACGCACCGGGATTCGCGGCTGCGAGCCCACTCGCGGACGGGCGGCCTGCTGGGCGGTGGTCGCTCCCGGCACCAAGAGTAGGCCGATAAGTCCCAGCGCCGCGACAGCGCGTCCAGCTCGACGTTCGACGTGCATCGATCTCTCCGCGGACGCGCCTGTCGGCAGCGCCCCGTTTGGACTCTGGTTCAAGCAGACATCCTCTGTGCAATCGCCGTGCCACCTCGAACGGCGGATCGTGCTCTGACGAGAGTCGGCGAACGCCGCGTATGTCGCTTTGTTCATTGAACTTCCGATGTGTCGGTGGCGACGCCCGGCGATCCGGCCGAAGGCTGGACACTGGAGGCTCCGCGCCGGGGAAAAAGGCTTCCGAGCGATGGGAAAAGAATTTCCACTACTCACCGGATGGGTGTTGCGGCGCCAGCGCCCGCAGCTTCGTGGACAGCGCCTTGTAGCTGATCCCGAGCAACGCCGCGGCCCGATGTCGATCGCCCGCAACGGATTCGAGCGCGCGCGCCAGCCACGAGCGTTCGGCATCTCGGACCACGAGTCGACGAATCTCCTTGAGTCGCACAGGTTGGCCTTGCTCGAGTGCTTCGAAAGCAGCTGTCTTCGGTTCAAGCGCCCAATCGCCGGCTACAGCACCGGTAAGTCGGCGCACCTCGAGGCGAGCGGCCACCCGTGCGTCTCGCTGACGGACGGCGGCAGCGGCGAAGGAGTCAATGTCGGCCAGCGCTCCCGGCCATCGATAACCGCGCAGGTAGCTGAGCGCTCGATCGACGCCCCAGGGCAACGCCAGACTGCCGTCTTGCGTATGCCTGGCGAGGTAGTGGTCGAGCAGCGGCGGCAGGTCCGCGTCTCGGTTGCGCAGCGGTTGTAGATCGACCGCAATCAGCCGATCACGGAGAGCGCGCAGCAAGGATTCGTCGCCTCCGGAGCTGACCGCCAGGATGCGCGCGGTGCGGCGCGATGCGCGCTCGATCCGTTCTGCCACGTCGAGTTGCGCCGACGCCGCTAGGCGGCCAGGCTCGGCGATCAGGAGCGATCCGCACGCCGCCCGTTTGCAGGCGACGCCAAGCTCGGCAATTTGATCCTCTGCGGAGCGCTTTCCGAGCGACGTCCCGGCCACCTCCACCAGAGGCGCCTGAGCTCTTCCCGCCCGGTGCAGGGTCGACGCGACCCAGCAACGCCCCCCTCCGGGCTCTCCTCTGAAGATCACGCCCACCGGAACGGCCGCCAGGCGATCGATCGTGCGGGCGAGGCCGGATTCCGGAGGCGTAGGATACGCGACGCTCCGGATATCTATCGGGGAATCCATGTGGGCGCTTTAGTGCAAGCGATATGCCACGCCCGGGGCGGAAACAGGCCGTCTCCTAGCGCAACGCTGACACGGTCGTGGGCGTGTCCTGGCCCCTCCTGCCCGGCAAGCTCAAGAAGCGCCAGGCCAGAGCTATGTGGCCAGGAGGGAAAGAGTTTTCCCCCTATGGGCACCTAGCAGGCCGTGGTGGAAGTGTGGCGCCCACGCATCGGAGCAGCGAGTTCGCGTAGGTTCAGGCGGCGCTGATGCCGCAGTCGCGAATCTTGTAGAGCAGGGCCTTGTAGCTGATATGCAGGAGCTCGGCCGCCTTGCGGCGGTTCCAACGTGTCTGCTCGAGCGCCCGGCGGATAAGCTCGCCCTCGACTTCCAGCGCCGCCAATCGCGAAACCTCTTTGAGCGGCGGGATGGTCCCCTCTGCACCGATCAGCGCATCCACGTCGAAACGGCTCGCGGCTGGCTCCGGCCTTGAAACCAGTGACTCGATGCTGCCTTCGACGTCCTCGAGAACCACCATACGCCGGATCAAATTTTGTAGCTCACGAACGTTGCCCGGCCAGTCGTGCTGCGACAGTGCCTCCAGCGTCTGCTGTGACAGCAACCCCAGGCTGCGCTCGTACTCGCGCTCATAGCGACGCACGAAGTGCTGCGCCAGCAGCGGGATCTCATCGCGACGCTGGCGCAAAGGCGGCACTTCGACGCGAACGACGTTCAAACGGTAGAACAGATCCTTGCGGAATGAGCCCTCGAAGATCTCTTGCTCCAGGTCCCGATTGGTCGAGGCAACGACACGGGCGTCGATGTTCATCTCGCACTTGGCCCCAAGTCGATAGTAACTGCCGTCCTGCAACACCTGCAGCAGCTTCGCCTGTGTTCCGCCAGCGATCTCACCGATCTCGTCGAGCAAGATCGTGCCGCCGTTGGCGAGCTCGAACTTCCCCGGCTTGTCGCGATCGGCGCCGGTAAAAGCGCCGCGCTCGTAGCCGAACAACTCCGACTCCAGCAGCTGGTCAGGCAGCGCGGGACAGTTGACCTTGACGAACGCACCGGTCGAGCGGCCCGAAAAGCGGTGCAGCTCACGTGCGACAACTTCCTTACCCACACCACTGTCGCCTGTGATCAGCACCGGGACATCCGTATCGGCCACCTGTCGAACCAACTCGCGTATCGCACGCATCGGCGCCGAGCCCACCACCAGCTCGTCGCCGCCAAGACTGACAGCCGACTCCAGGAGCCGAACCAATGCCGCATCGATGGCATCGCAGGCGCCGGCGCGCCTGATTCCCGCGACGCGCTCGCGCTGCGTCAGCGAGTCCATGCCGACGCTATCGAGCTCGTCGCACAGCAGCAGCACCGGAATCGATCGACCCGCTGCTTGCAGCGCGTCGAGGGCTCCCTCCAACGAGTCTTCATGGTCGGCATCGAACACGATTGCCTGCGGACGGAAGCCGTTGCGTAGCACTTCGAGCGCCTCTGTGCGGCTGCTTGCCGCGACGACGCGATATCCGCTTCCGTGCAACGTCGCCCGCAGGCGCGCACCGCCCGGACCGCGATCGACGAGCAAGATTTTCTTGGGGTCGCGAGTCATGCCGACCTCCCAGGTACTAGGGCTGACAGGAATCGGCTGACCCCAGACGGTGAGGCCAGTCGGTCGCAAATCAACCTATGGGAATCGGATTACCCACAGCAATCCAGAATGTTTCCCACCCTCGACTCGACAGTGATCGAGCGGACAGGAGTTGCGTCTGCTGTGCAGAAGTGCGCCTCAGATTGCGCCCGCTCCGCGTAGCAAGCGCTCGACTGCGCGCTCCCAGGAATGGCGTTGCGCCACCCCGAGACCCGTTCGACCCAGCTCGGGGGCCACATCGGACCGAGTCGCACGCCGCAATGCGGCAGCCACCCCTGCAGGCTCCGGCGACACCACGAATCCCGTCTCGCCGTCGACCACCAGTTCGGCCGGGCCACCAGAATCGACACACGTGATCACTGGCTTGGCGGAGCTGAACGCCTCCAGTGTAACGAGGCCATAGTCTTCCGACTCAGCGCCATACCAGACTGCCGAGCAGCGCGCGTACGCCTCGACGAGCTCAGGCTCGGTGAGGCGACCGAGGAACTCGACTCGGTCACTGATCCGCAGGGACTCCGCCAGCCCGCGCAAGCGCGCTGCCTCCGGCCCCTCGCCGGCAACGCGAATCGCAACGCCCGGCGCTTCGGCTGCCGCCCGTAGCAACAACGCATTGCGCTTGAGCGGCTGGAGCCGCGCCACTGAAAGCACTGCGCCGTCGTAGCCGTCACAGCGATAGGGGCGCTGCGGCGCAGGAGGATGAAGGACCTCGGCCTCGGTGCCACCCCAGCGCTCGAGGCGGCGACGTATGGTTTCGGATTGCGCGAAGACCTTTCGGCTCCTGCCCAGAAGGCGCCGGTCGAGGCGGTGCAGGAGTCGCCGGCGCGCGCCTTCGACCAGGCGGCCGCGCACTCCGAGATTGACGCGGAAGCTCTGCCAGAGATCGTAGTACTCGCGCATCCGGTGGTTCAGCCAGACCACGTGATGCGGATGCCGCACGGCGTAGGACGGAAAGCGCAAGCTGATGACCACATCGATCGGCTCGCCGTCGCCGGTTACGCCGACGTCGGTGAGCCAGGTCGCCAGGTAGGCTGAGAACTGCCGTCCGAACCGGTTCTGCGGGGTGGTCAGCACCTCCGCGGAGTGGCCCTGGTCGCGCAGCGCACGGACCAGCGAACGGGCGATGACACGGTGCCCACCCTCCACCAACGGCACGTCGGAAGTAACTACGAGGGCTCGCAAGCTATGCGGCCATGGCGGTCATGTGGCGGGCCTGGTTGCAGCGAGCTGTGGGTGCGTCGATGGTCGTCAACGATGGTGCGATCATCGCCTTCTCCTTTCTCCTACAGCTTCCGCACCGCGGCGATTGTTGCAGAAAAACCACACCTCCGCGGGTCCAAATGTGGCACAAACACCACATCGTGCTTCCCGACGAACTCGAGAATCCGCCCGAACCGTCTGGAAACAAAGGACTTCGATCGATCGACACAATGTCGGCACGGAGATTGCTTGTCCATTAGCGGGGATCTACTCGAGAGCTTTGATGACTCTGACCCAAAAGACGATTCGCCGCGAAGTGAGTTGCGCTGGCATCGGCTTGCATTGTGGCAAGCGCGTGGAGATGCGTTTGTTGCCGGCGGCGCCGGATACCGGCATTCGTTTTCGTCGCGTTGACCTGGACTGGCTCGAGATTCCGGTCTCGATCGACAACCTACACCGAACCAGCTTTGCCACGCAGCTGAGCCACAGCGATACATCGATCAATACGGTCGAGCATTTGCTGTCAGCCGCCAGCGGCCTGGGGGTGGACAACCTGGTTGTCGAGGTGGCCGGTGAAGAAGTTCCCATCATGGACGGATCCGCCGCACCGTTCGTCTATCTGTTGCATGAGGCCGGGCTCCGACGACAGCAGGCGGCGCGCAAGTTCATCAAGATCGTAGAGCCGCTACGCGTCGACGAGGACGACAAATTCATCGCCATATACCCGGCAGAGCGACTGAAAGTCTCCTATACGATCGACTTCGACCATCCGCTCATCGGCGTACAGCGTGAGACATTCGTCATCACACCGCGCACCTTCACCGAGCAAATTGCGCCTGCCCGCACCTTCGGCTTCCTGAAGGACGTCGAGACGATGCGCGGCCTGGGCCTGGCACTGGGCGGATCGATCGAAAACGCCGTCGTCGTCGGCGAGAACTCGATCCTCAACCCGCAGCTCCGGTTCCCCGACGAGTTCGTTCGTCACAAGATCCTCGACGTTATTGGCGACCTGACGCTGCTGGGCCGCCCTTTGCTCGGCCACGTCGTCGCGTATCGTGCCGGACACCGGTTACACGCCGCGCTGGTCGACAAGATCCGCACCGAGCGTGCAGCTTCACAGGTCGTCACCTGGGACGACATCGTGTACGGGCTCGCGGCCCGGCGACCCGTGGCACTGGCGGCCGCCCCGGCCTGAGCGGCAGACTTCCCCCAAAGTTCCGCCGCGGCCTGCTAGCATTGCCGGGTTAGAGTGGCCACCCCCTTCCCTGAACCGGGAGACTCGCGCTCCGCTCCAGGTCCCGCCACGCGATGATCCACAGCACAGCAGCCGATCGACAACGCCGCGCGCGCCATCGCACCCTGATCGTCATCGGTCTGGTGCTTGTCGTGGCAACGTTCATCGCCGTCGAGATCGCCCTGCAGCAGTCCACCGACAGCTGGCTGCCGGTGTCGAACACGGTGCTGATCCACGCCATCACTGTAATCAACATCGTGCTCTTGCTGGTTCTTCTGCTGGTGCTGGGCCGGAACCTGATCAAGCTCTACGTCGATCGCCGCCACCGGAAGCTCGGCTCCAGATTCCAGACCAAGCTAATGGCGACCTACGTCGGCTTGTCGCTCGTGCCTACCATCATCCTCTTTCTCGTCGGCAGCGACTTCATCCAGAAGAGCGTCGATCGATGGTTTTCCAAGGAGGTCACGTCCGTCCATCAGCGCGCTCGTGACCTCGTGCGCGAGGCTTCCGAGGTCCAGCAACAACAATTGCTCGACATCGGTGCGGCATTTGCCGACGAGATCACCACGGGGCGCCTGTTTCCGAACGAGGCCTGGCAGCTCCTGAGCCGTGAAATGGGGCGCAAGCTGGAGCTCGCTTACCTCGACATCGACGCCGTGGCCATCTATCGGGACGCGGAGCAGCCGCATGCGCCGGTACTGCGCGCCGACAGCTTCCTGCAGGGGCGCGAATACCTCCTCAACATTCCGAGCACCTCGATTCTGATGGGTATGTCGGGACAGCCCTTCCGCCACGACACCGAGATCGAAGGCGGCAACCGACTGGTGCTCGCTGGTGTCCCTATCTACGCGCCCTCCGACCGTCAGGTCGACGGGGTTCTGGTAGTAGCGCGGGTAATCGATGGGGCGCTGGCAGCGGAGCTCGCTTCGGTCCTCGAGATCTACGCCGACTACACGCAGGGCATCGAGGAAAAGGAACCCATCACCAACGCCTACATCCTCACCTTCCTGCTACTGAGCCTGCTGATCGTATTCGGCGCGGTCTGGCTCGGGCTGTATCTGGCAAAGGGGGTGACGGGGCCGATACGGAGTCTCTCGGAAGGTACCCGCGCGGTCGCCGCTGGCAACCTCGATTATCGGGTACAGGTCGAGACCAACGATGAGCTCGGAGCGCTGGTGGAGTCATTCAACCGCATGACCGGGGATCTCGCGGTCAGCCAGCACAACTTGGAACAATCTCGAACCGAGCTCGAGGGCAGCATCGGCGAGCTCGAGGAGCGTCGCGGTTACATGGAGTCGGTGCTGGCGAACATCGCCACCGGCGTAGCCTCGATGAACTCCGACGGGCAAATCACGACGTTCAATCGTGCCGCCGCCGACATGCTCGGTATCGACGCCCCGGCGGCCGTAGGCAGGCCGTACGGAGAGGTGTTCGCGGGCGACAGCTTCACCGAGCTACGGACGCTCATCCGCCACGCGCGCCCGCGGCTGGCGGCGGTCGAAGAGGAGCTCAAGGTCGAGGCCGCCGGCGAGCGTCTGACGCTGGCGGTGCACTGTTCGAGCCTGCGCGACAAATCGAGCGACTATCTCGGAACGGTCGTGGTGCTCGATGACCTCACCGGTCGGATTCGAGCTCAGAAAGTCGCCGCGTGGCGTGAGGTGGCGCGCCGGATAGCGCATGAGATCCGCAATCCGTTGACGCCCATCCAGCTGTCAGCCCAGCGGATCGCCAGACGCTACAAACGCGCCGCCGGAGCCGAGGACGAGTACGCCGTCATCGACGAAGGGACGCGCACGATCCTCCAGGAGGTCGGCACGCTGAAGGCCCTGGTCGACGAATTCAGCCGTTTCGCGCGCATGCCCTCTGCCAACCCCGTGGCTTCCGATCTGCACCAGATCCTGGACGACAGCCTGCTTACGTACCCTGAGCTTCATCCGGAGCTCGAGATCAAACGCCGCTTCGCTGACGACGTGCCCCCGCTGCAACTGGATCCAGACCAGATGCGGCGAGCGTTCACCAATCTCTACGACAATGCGATCAAGGCGATGTCAGGTAATGGACAGTTGAATGTCACCACGGTTTTCGACGCCGACCTGGAGGTGGTGCGAGTCGAGGTGGCCGACAACGGCCCCGGGATCCGGCCGGAAGACAAGGATCGTCTATTCGTCCCCTATTTCTCGCGTGAGCGCGACGGGACCGGATTGGGCCTCGCAATCGTGCGCCAAATCGTCTCGGATCACCGCGGCTACATACGCGTCGTCGACAACGTGCCGCACGGCGCTACCTTTGTCGTCGAGTTGCCGACCAGCTGAGCCGCGACGGTGAGCGAGTCTGGTCGGATTCTGGTCGTCGACGACGAGCCCAATGTGCGCGCCACGCTGAAGGGCGTGCTCGGCGACGAAGGATACGAGGTCGTCGCAGTCGGCAGCGGCGAGGAGAGTCTAGCGGAGCTCGGGCGCGGTGACTACGACCTCGTTCTGCTCGACATCTGGCTACCGGCGATGGATGGGCTCGAGGTCCTCGAGCAGATCGGTGGCGCGAACACCGAGTGCGAGGTGGTGATGATCTCCGGGCACGGAAGCATCGACGCCGCGGTCAAGTCGACCAAGCTCGGGGCGTTCGACTTCATCGAGAAGCCGCTATCTCTCGACCGCGTGCTGCTAGTGGTTGCGAACGCGGTACGACAGCGGCGGCTGGTGCGCGAAAACTTGGAGCTGCGAGCCGAGGTCAGCGGTCGCGTCGACATCGTCGGCGACAGTGAACAGATCGTAGCGCTGCGCCGGCAAGTTGATCGAGCCGCACCGAGCAACGGACGCGTCCTGATCTTCGGCGAGAACGGCACCGGCAAGGAGCTCGTGGCGCGGCGAATTCATGCGCTTTCGAACCGACACGCGGCGCCGTTCGTCGAAGTGAACTGTGCCGCGATCCCGGACGAGCTCATCGAGAGTGAGCTCTTCGGCCACGTGAAAGGCGCCTTTACCGGTGCGGTTGCCGACAAGGCGGGGAAATTCGAGCTCGCCGACGGCGGCACGCTATTTCTCGACGAGGTCGGCGACATGAGCCTCAAGACCCAGGCCAAGGTGCTTCGCGTGCTCGAGGAACAGCGCTTCCAGCCGCTGGGCTCGAACAACACGTTGGACGTCGATGTGCGGGTCATCGCCGCAACAAACAAGGACCTCAGCGCGGCGATCGCGGACGGCTCTTTCCGTGAAGACCTCTACTACCGTCTCAACGTCATCCCGTTCCATGTACCGCCGTTGCGCGCCCGACGCGACGACATACCGCTGCTGGCTGATCGCTTCCTGCGGGACCTGGGAACGGAGTACCAGCGAACCCCGAAGCGCTTGAGTCAAGAGGCGGTTGCGTTGTTAGTGAGCCATCGATGGCCGGGCAACGTCCGGGAACTGCGCAATGTCTGTGAGCGCGCGGTGATCATGGCGGCGACAGATGTGATCACGGACTCGGACGTCGAAACGATGGTTGAAGAGCCGCTCACGGCATCGTCAGCGCTCGATCAGGACCTCTCGTTGCGGGCTGCCCGCGAGATCTTCGAACGCCGATTGATCATGGCGAAGCTACGCGAGTTCGGCGGCAGCGTTCGTCAGGCGGCTGGCGCGCTGGGCATCGAACGCAGCCATCTGTATCGCAAGCTGAAAGCCTACGGAATCGATCCGACGGAGACCGTCAACGGTACCTGATAGCCGACCGCGGGGCGCATTCAGGTGACCAAACGTAGCCAGAATCACTGCGTTCACAAACGCTGTTTTGCACAACAATGAGCACTCGTGCGTTGACCGTACCTTGCTGCTGTTGCTAGCATCGGGGATGGGGCGGACAACTTATTAGCGGGAGGCGACGCTCGGGGTGGAGCGTGACCCGTTGAAATGTCCGAAATGTGACCTGGTCACGTTCGATCATTTGCCGCGATGCCCGTCGTGTAATGTCTCTTTTCGGCTGAACCGCGTGCTGACCCGGCGACGGCGCGATCCGAATCGGCGGATCTACTTGCCGGTTCCGCCACCACCGGCTCAGGGTACCGATGCGGTCGAAGTGGCAGAGCCGATGGTCGAACCGCGGCCTCGAGAGCTCACCGCGCTGCACCATCAACAGCTGCCGCTGTTGGCCTGCGACGAGCCGGCAGCCGTTGAGCCTGTTGCCGCTGTACCTGTCGCCACTGAACTTGCGGCCGTCGAGCCTGCTGTCATTGAACCCCCGACTGCCGGGCCCGCGGGCGCTGAACGTGTCGTCGCTGAACCCGCGACCCCAGAGCGCGCGGTCGCCGAACCTAGGTTCGTTGGGGCGATTGTTGCCGAACCCACGGCCATCGAGGCCGTTGTCGCCGAGGCCATTGTTGCCGAACCCGCGGCAATCGAGGCAGTCGCCGCCGAACCGGCGGTTATCGAGATCGTCGTCACCGAACCCGCGACCGCGGAGCATGACGTGCACGTCCAGGGGACACTCGGGGTGCCCGAAATCGATGTGGTGGCCCTACCCGCGGCCACCGATCCAGTGGGTGCGGTCGCAGCGGGCGAGCTCCAACTACCTGAGCCAACCGAAGCGTCCGGTTTCGCGGCCGCCGCCGACATAGCGGGCAATGATACGAACGAGGAACGCCATCTGAGCCTGAGCCAACTGGCGGCGGCAGAGCGGCGAAGCGCTCTTGCTAGCGCACCCAGCCGTGGCGTCAGGGCCACGCGCTCGGCACCGTCGGCACCGTCGGAACCGCCGAGAGCGGATGCGCACAGTCAGGACGCTCAACAGCTGAAGGAACGTATGATGCGCGCCAGCCGGGCCAGGCGAAGACGCCGACCCGACCTGATAGCCGAGACAGTCGACCCGGCGTTGCCGGGATGGTACGAACCAGGTATCGAGAATCCCGTCGCAGAGCCCGTCACGGCGGGTCGGACGTCGGACCGATGAAGCCATTGCGAAGGAGGGGTCCCGGTGTCACGGACCGGTTCTGACCGCGAAGCAGCCGACTCGACGCCAGCAGTCACATCCACCACACAGGATAGTGAGGAGCTGGAGCTGTCATCGGCAGATCCGTTCTCCGGTACACCGGCGGACGGAGGTCCGCCTTTCGGTGATTGGCGTCAGCAACTCCGTGATCGGGTGCGGGAGATTCGCGCCCGCAAGCTGGTAGACAAGCGTCCGATCGAGCGCGGGGCGGGCGCGCTGGGCGGACCCGCTGACGCGGCACGCGATGAGAAGCTCCCGACCGCCCGCGAGCACGCTGCGATGATTCACGAGGATTCGGAGCCGAGCTCGTCCGCGGCCGAGGCTGTGACCGAGCCAGCCGCAACCCCAGAGGCTGCGCCAGACGATCTAGCGAACCTCATGGAGGCACTCCTGAATCCCCCTGAGGGTCTCGAGCCGCTGATCGAGCCGCCGGCCGAAGCCACCGCACGCGAGACCGAGGATTGGTCCGGTGAGTGGCAGGCAAGCGCCAGGCCGGACGAAGATGGAACCGGGGAATGGCAAGCCAGCACGTCAACGGAAGATGCGGGAGCGGCCGATTGGCAGGCCGCCACGTCGCTAGACGATGAGGGGCCGCCTGATTGGCAGGCCAGCACGCCACAGGACGACAAGGGAGTCAGCGAGTGGCAGGCGACCACCGGGCCCTCGCTCGACGACCTTCCGGTCGAGTCACCAGCGAGCGTCGCGGCGGCGAACCTGACGGAGTTGGCACCCTCCGACGCGCAGGCGAGCGAGGACTTAGCGGACGTATCCGAGTTCGGCGACGCGCCGCAGACCGAGAAAACCGAGTTGCCTGATCCTCTTGACCCAACTGCCCCACCGGACGCCGCCGCCGTGCCGTTGTTCCAAGACGACGCGCAACTCATCGACGATAATCCGTTGAGCGAGATCGCCGAAGCGCCGGCGGAGTCTGCTTCAGCTGAACCGGTCGCGCCCCTACAGGCGACACCGCCTCTCGACGGTTTTCGCACCGAGATACCGGCCTGGTCGAAGCTGGAAGCGCCCGGCGAGTCGTTACCACCGGCCGCGCAGCCACCGCCACCGGCGGATCTTGCAGCGATCCCGGACGAGCTCGCCGAGATCGACATCCCGGCCTGGGCGGTGCCGCGTCAGCGCGACGACACGGAGGGCGGCTCCTTCGCTACGAGCACGCCGGGACAGCTCAACGCCGAAGCGCTGCTTGCCGGCGACCCCCTCGAGCGTGCTGCGGCGACACGAGACCCGCATCGGCGACCGAGGCCCGAAGCAACAGCGACGCCGGAACCGAGTCCCCGGCCGCCGACTGTCCCAGACCGAGGAGCACCGGCGAACGAGGCCACGAACAACCGCCTGGCGCGGGCCGACGTCCATCTCATAGGCGAATACTCTGCCGGCACCACGCCAGCGTCGCAGTCTGGCCTCGGAGATCCTGCCAAGACGGCAGCACCACCGCCGTCGGCCGACACTGCACCTGTTTCTACAGCGACCAGTGCCCCCGTGACCGAACCGCAACCCACCGCAGCCGAGTCGGTAACCATACCCGAGCCGGTCGTCTCCGCCCCAAAGTGGCCGTCTGCGTTCGAGCCCAACGTTGCGTCCGAGACACCGCCCGCTGTCGACCACGCGGCGACCATGTCGGGCTCTGCCGAAACTCAGGATGACAGCGAGCCCCGGTTCCCCGGCCTGTTCGATCCGGTCCACCGCACGTCGACGCCCGAGGTCGCACCAATCGAAACGGACAACCTACCAACACCGACACAACGAGAGTCGCAACCGGCGACGGACACGGCAATGGAATGGGACCTTGAAGCACCCTCGGACCCCGACACGATCCTCGACGCTCAGCGCGACCCGATGGACCCGACCGCACCGATGTCCGATCGGGTGTTCTCAGCCCTTGCCGACGCGCTGGTGCTAACGACGATTGCCGTGGTGCTGATGGTCGGCGGAGCAAGCGTGGCCGGTACCGGCGCCCTGTCGTTCGTACAAGCGGCGCCCGTCCCGTTCGCAGGCGCGTGGCTGATCTTCGGTCTCGGTTACGGGATCTTCTTTGTCGGCACTTGCGGCCAGACGCTCGGCAAGATGGCGATGCGGATACGGGTGATCGGATCGAACCGCTTCCGCGTAGGTTATGGCAAGGCCACGATTCGGACGCTCAGCTATGCAGCGGCGATGCTCCCCGTCGGGCTCGGGCTGGTCCTGGCGCTGAAGGACGTGGAGCATCGCGCTCTCCACGACCGGCTCAGCGGCACGCGGGTGGTGAAGGCCTAGCTCGCGCTACTGGCCTTTGGCAGGCCCTAGTGTCGGAAGTGCCGGGTGCCTGTGTGCACGAGGACGAGGTCCGCAGCGTTGGCGGCAGCGATAACCTCGTCGTCGCGCTTCGAGCCACCGGGTTGGACAATCGCCACGATGCCGGCTTCCGCCAGCGCCTCCAGACCGTCAGCGAACGGAAAGAACGCGTCGGAGGCAGCACCGGCACCCGCCAATTCGTGACCTGCCGCCAGGGCCTTCAAGACGGCGAAGCGACAAGAATCGACGCGGCTCATCTGTCCCGCACCGACGCCGAGCAGCTGGCCGGAGCGTCCGACGACGATGGCATTGGACTTCACCGCGACTACAAGTCCCCACAAGAAACGCAGATCCGCGTCCTGCTCGGGTGTGGGCTGCCGCCGACTGACGACCTCCCAGCGATCGGCCAACGTCGCGTCGCGCCCCTGCACCAGTAGACCGCCGGAGACCTGGCGAAGCTCGGCGAGGGCGATGATGTCGTCTCCCGGTCCGGGAGCTCGGAGCAGGCGAAGATCCGGCTTGGAGCTCAGCAAGCGCAATGCTCCCGCGTCGAAATCGGGCGCAATAACGACCTCGATGAACGTTGCAGCGATCTCCTCGGCGGTTGCGGTATCGACGCTGCAGTTGAGTCCAACGATGCCGCCGAACGCCGACGTCGGATCGGTAGCGCGGGCGCGCGAATAGGCCTCAGCCGGGAGCTCTCCGATCGCGGCGCCACACGGGTTCGCATGCTTGATAATCGCAACGCCTGGCGACGGAAGGGACCACGCGAGCTGCCAGGCGGTATCGGCGTCCAGGTAGTTGTTGAACGACAGCTCCTTACCCTGGAGTTGATCCGCCGCCAATAGACCGACAGCCATCGTGTTCGAATCGGCGTAAACCGCTGCCGCCTGATGTGGATTCTCGCCGTAGCGCAGAGTTGCCCGGCGCCGATAAACGAGCGCCAGGGTCTCCGGGTGCGGTGTGCGGGTGGGAGACGATTCGAGATCGGCGGTCGCCGCATCGATGGCACACAGGTAGTTGCAGATGGCGGCCTCGTAGCTGGCGGTGTGCTCGACCGCCTTGCGGGCCCAGTCTAGCCGCTGGGCCAACGTGATCTCCCCGGCTTCGATCGCCTCCAGGACGGAGTCGTAGTCGTGGGGATCGACCGTCACGACAACGCCGGGGAGGTTCTTGTAGGCGGCGCGCAGCAGGCTCACACCGCCGATATCGGTCTGCTCGAGCGCGTCGATCAGCCGATGCTCCGGCGCCGCCACCGTCGAGCGGAACGGGTACAGGTTGACGACCACGAGGTCGATGGCGTCGATGCCAGCCGCAGCGATCTCCTGCATCTGGGCGTCATCTTCGCGGCGGGCCAGAATGCCGGCGAAGACGACTGGTTGGAGCGTCTTGACACGCCCGCCGATCATTTCCCCCTGTCCGGTAACCTCTTCCAAGGGTGTGACGTTCAGGCCGGCCTCGATCAGATGCTTGGCGGTGCCGCCGGTGGAGATCAAGCGCACGCCATGGCGAACGAGGCCGGTGGCGAAGTCCACCAGGCCCGTCTTGTCGTAGACCGACAAGAGCGCCGTTCGGATCGTGCTCACCACGTCCGCTCCGGCATTCGTCTGTTCCTCGGTGTCGCGCCTCGAGCGGACGACGACTCGCTGCTCAGATCCACTCGATGCTCCGCACCAGGTCGTTGCCGAGAGCCCCACGCAGCTTCGCGAGCATCGCCGGCTCCAGTTCCTTCAGGCTGTCGCGCCATCGGGCGTCGTCGACCTCAACCGTCAGCACACCGTCTTCGATCGATCGGGCAAATGCGTGCTGCGACACCGGATCCCCTGCCACAGTCTTCCACGCGCGCTCGACGATCTTCCAACGTAGCTCGGGATCATCGGTCCAGCGCGACACGAGACCGGGCAGCCCGGTGCCTACCCGTTGAAAGGTCATGGAATCAACAACATGGCATCGCCGTACGAGTAGAACCGATAGCCGGAAGCGATTGCGTTGGCGTAGGCATCCAGCAGGCGCGTGCGCCCGACCAGGGCGGCGACCATCATCAGCGGCGTCGACCGCGGAAGATGGAAGTTCGTGATCATCGCATCGACCACCTGAAAGCGATACCCGGGCCGCACGTACACGTCGGCGCTGCCGGCGCCTGCTGCCACGACGCCGTCCGCTCGGGCGGCGTGCTCCAGGGTTCGAACGCTCGTTGTTCCTACCGCGACGACGCGCCGCCCCTCTTTCCGAGCCCGTCTCACCGCAGCAGCCGTGGCGGCCGGAATCTCGTAAGCCTCGGCATCCATTACGTGGTCCTCGACCCGCTCAACGGTGATCGGCCGGAAGGTTCCGACGCCAACATGCAGCGTCACCGAGGACACCTCGACGTCGCGGCGACGAAGCGCCGTCAGGAGATCCGACGTGAAGTGCAGACCTGCCGTCGGTGCGGCGACCGCGCCAGGGGCAGCCGCGTAGACCGTCTGGTAGCGCTCACGATCAAGGCGCACCCGCGACTCGGTGTGGCCGGCATGGATGTACGGCGGCAACGGCATGCATCCGAGCCGATCGATCAGCGCCACCATATCCATACCGGTCGGCGCCTCGACAATGCGTTCGCCGTCGGCACCGACCTCCACCACGCGCAACGAGGTTCCGTCGGCGAGATCAAGCGTATCCCCGGCGCGCAAGCGACGCGCCGGACGCGCGAGCGCCCGCCAGCCGGCCGCGCCCGGACTCGATGGGCACAGCATGAGTAGCTCGACGGCGCCGCCGGTGGCGCGCTTCGCTTCCAGCCGAGCCGGGACGACGCGCACGTCGTTGACCACCAGCAGATCACCGGGCCGCAGAATCTCCGGCAGTTGGCAGAAGCGTCGGTGCTCGATGCCAGTCTTCGCTGGCTCGAAGTCAGCGTTCGAGTCAACACCTGGATCACGCCCCGGATCGAATCGCGGCCCCGGTGTCGCGCCGCTGACTCCCCGGAGAACCATGAGCCGGCTATGATCTCGGCGCTTGGCGGGCCGTTGAGCGATCCGCTCCGGCGGCAACTCGTAGTCGAACGCAGCTACTTGCATGTCGTCTCGGCGGTCCGCTGAGCTCAGCGATTCGACCCGAGTCCGGCTGGACGCCGCGACGATACGGCAGCTACCAGAGCGGCGGTTGACCGGTGCTGCCGGACCGCTGAACGATGCCGAAGTGTCGGTAGGCCTTGGCAGTGGCTACGCGACCCCGATGGGTGCGTTGCAGAAAACCCAGCTGGATCAGATACGGTTCGTAGATATCCTCGATCGCCGACTTATCCTCGCCGATCGACGCTGCGATCGTGCTCAGCCCGACCGGCCCGCCGGAGAAATCGTTGATCACCGCCAGGAGAAGGCGGCGATCGATCTCGTCGAACCCGATCTCGTCGACCTCGAGCCGGGCGAGCGCGTGCTGCGCCACGTCCTGGTCGATGCGCGGATCGCCTTGAACCTGCGCGTAGTCCCGCACTCGACGGAGGAGCCGATTGGCGACGCGCGGCGTGCCACGCGACCGGCGGGCGATCTCGAGCCCACCTTCGGGAGTTAGGTTCACGCCGAGAATCTCGGCGGAGTTCGCCACGATCTGGGCAAGCTCCTCCCGGGAGTAGTAATCGAGCCGGAACACGATGCCGAATCGCCCGCGCAATGGCGAGGTCAACAGCGCCGCCCGGGTGGTGGAACCCACCAGGGTGAACCTCGGCAGCGGAAGCTTCACCGAACGGGCGCTGGGCCCCTCGCCGATCACGATGTCGATCTGGTAGTCCTCCATCGCCGGATAAAGCACCTCCTCGATCGCCGCAGACATGCGGTGGATCTCGTCAATAAACAGCAGCGCGTCGTCTTCCAGGTTGGTCAGGATCGCCGCCAGATCGCCGACCTTTTCAATCACGGGGCCAGACGTCGAGCGCAGGTCTACCTGCATCTCGTGGGCAATGATGTTCGCCAGCGTCGTCTTGCCGAGCCCCGGCGGCCCGAACAGAAGCACGTGGTCGAGCGGCTCCCCGCGTTGTTTGGCCGCGGTGATGAACACCTTGAGGTTGTCGACGATGCGAGTCTGTCCGACGTAGCGGTCGAGCGAGCGCGGACGAAGCGCAACATCGTAGCGCTCCTCGTCGGAGAGCGAATCGGGCATCACCAGTCGTTCGCTCACTTCGCCAGCATCCTCAACGTCTGTCGTAGCAGTGTCTCGAAGTTCTCGGCGGGTTCTTCGACCTGCTGCAACGCCGCCTCGGCATCTCGCCGACGGTACCCCAGATTGAGCAACGCCGAGAGCACGTCGTCGCGCACCCCGGTGACGGTAGTCTCGCGGGCCGCCGGCATCAGGTCGAGCACCTTCTCCTTGAGCTCCAGCGCCATGCGCTCAGCCGTCTTGCGACCGACGCCCGGAATGCTGGTCAGTCGGGCGATGTCGCTATTGGCGATCGACGCGACCAGGGCGTCGCTCTCCATTCCGGAAAGAATCGTGATCGCGAGCTTGGGGCCGATTCCGGAGACGCTGATAAGCGACTGGAACAGCGCCTGTTCGGCGCTCGTCTGAAATCCGTAAAGCTCGATGGCGTCGTCGCGGACGTACGTATGCACCTGCAAACTGACATCGTGGGCGGCGTCGGGAAGCTCGTAGAAGGTCGACAGTGGGACGATGACCGCATAGCCGACGCCGCCGACGTCGATGATGATCCCGTCGGTGGCCTTGCGAATCAGCTGGCCGCGGAGGGAACCGATCATTCGTCGCTCAGCGCCGCGCGGCGACGGCGGCTTCGACGCGACGCCGAACCCCTCGGCTGTTGGCGTGGCATAGCGCGATCGCCAGCGCGTCCGCGGCGTCTTGGGAGGGTACCTTGGGCAGCTTGAGCAGCATCTTGATCATCTGGGCGACCTGTCTCTTGTCGGCCTGGCCGTACCCGACGACCGCCTTCTTGACCGCCCGGGCGCTGTACTCGAACACCTCGCAGCGGTCGGCGACCGCCAGCATGAGGACACCGCGCGCCTGACCGAGGACCAGGGCGGAGCGCACGTTGTGGGCGCTGAAGACCTCCTCGATCACCGCCTCGTCCGGCTGATGCCGCTGGACGATAGCGGTGAGCTCGCCGTGGAGCAGGCTCAATCGTCGTGAAAGCGGCAAATCAGCCGGTACCCTGATCACACCGTGATCCACTACCTGCACCTGCTGGCCGCGCGCATCGACCACGCCGTATCCGGCGGCGCGCGAGCCGGGATCGATGCCCAGGATGCGGGCGCCCTGCCGCTCGGCCATACTGTCGCTAGCCGTTCGCAATCTGCTCGACGACGGCCTCGTCGAGATCGACGTTAGACCAGACGCTCTGAACGTCGTCGTGGTCATCCAACACTTCCATGAGGTCCAGACAGCGCTCGGCGTCACGGCCTTCCAGGGCGACCAGATTCTGCGGCAGCATGGCAAGCTCCTGTGTGTCGCAACGGATGCCGGCCTCCTCGAGCGCCGTCATTACGGTGTGGAAGACGGTGGGGGCGGTGGTGATTTCGTATGCCCCGTCCTGGGAGGCAACATCATCGGCCCCGGCCTCCAGGGCGACGTCGAGCAACGCGTCCTCGTCGACGGCGGCCGCATCCACCAGGAAGTAGCCCGCCTGCTTGAACATCCAGGCAACCGTGTTGGGCTCGCCCAGGTTGCCGCCGCGCCGCTCGAAGAGCTTACGGATCTCGGCCACGGTACGGCGCCGATTGTCGGTCGTCGTTTGCACCAGAATCGCCACACCGCCGGGACCGAAGCCCTCGTACGTCACGTCCTCATAGCTGACGCCCGGGAGCTCTCCTGTGCCGCGCTGGATGGCGCGCTCGATGTTCGCTACCGGCATGTTGTCGCGCTTCGCCGCATCGACGGCGCTACGCAGGCGGGGGTTGGAGTCGGAGTCACCGCCCCCCATCTTCGCGGCGACGGTTATTTCCTTCACCAAGCGTGAAAAGATCTTGCCGCGAACCGAGTCCGTGGCCGCCTTCTTGCGCTTGATGGTGGCCCACTTGGAATGCCCGGACATGCTCTCGACGCTCCACCCCGTTGGTGTCGAATCCAGTGATGCTAACACGGTGCGTGGGGGTGCTAAGGCGGACCCCATGTGAGGCTCCGCGCGGCGTCGGAAAGACGAAACCCCGGGGTATCGAGACACCCCGGGGCTTCAAAAGTAACTCGGCAACGACCTACTCTCCCACACAGTCACCCATGCAGTACCATAGGCGCTAGAGAGCTTAACTACCGTGTTCGGAATGGGAACGGGTGTGACCCCTCCGCTAAAGTCACCGAGAAAAGTCGAATAGACAAGGCAAGTTGCGTGCCTACGCTCCGTTCGTCCACGTCGCTGAGCGAGGCGGACTTGCAGAAATGGATCGGTCGAGCGTGTTGCTCACCGCACACTGATTACTCAGTGCTCAGATTAGTCAGCGCTGGCCTCGGGGCAGCGTCACTGCCGAGGTTGCTGCACCGACGCA
>CBDFKD010000002.1:1860000-5761898 GCA_965248695.1 Acidobacteriota bacterium
AGGCAGCAGCTATGGCTACCATGTTCGAGCCGCGACCGGAGATCAGCACGCCGAGCTTCAACGCTCGACACCATCCCCGGCCACCACTTCGCCGATATCGAAGGCTTGCTCGCCGGCCTGGCGCCACTCTGACAACAACGAGTCGGCACGCTCAGGCCGCACGACAGCGATCATCCCGATCCCCATGTTGAACGTGTCCCACATGTCATCGTCGGGAACCCCACCGAGGTCTGCGAGCGTCCCGAAAACTACCGGCACCACCCAGGCCATCGTATCGAGACGAGCGCCACAGCCCGGTGGCAAGGCGCGCGGCAGGTTGCCCGGAATACCGCCGCCGGTCACGTGGGCCAGCCCCTGCACGTCGCCCCGCTCCAGCGACGCCTGCAACGCCGCAACATAGGATCGATGGGTGCGCAACAGCTCCTCGGCCACCGTGTGCCCCCAATCCGGCACATGGGCATCAATATCCATGGCGGCGGTGTCGAACAGGATCCGACGCACCAGCGAGTAGCCGTTGGTATGGAGTCCGTTGGAGCCCAAACCGAGCAGGCGATCGCCAGGCCGCACGCCGGCGCCGTCGAGTGGCTCGGGATGTATCGCCCGCCCGACGATGAAACCGGCCAGGTCGTACTCACCGGCGGCGTACATGTCGGGCATCTCCGCGGTCTCACCGCCAAGCAGCGCACAGCCGACGTCGCCACAGGCCCGCGCCACGCCGGCGACGACCTGTTCGACCACTCCGGGCTCCATCTTGCCGAGCGCCAGATAGTCGAGAAAGAACAGCGGCAACGCACCCTGCGCCAGGATGTCGTCGGCACAGTGCGCCACCAGGTCGTATCCCACCGTGTCATGGATCCCGGCCATGACCGCGACCTTGAGCTTGGTGCCGACGCCGTCAGCAGAGGCCACCAGCACGGTCCCGTCGGCACCTGGGTCGATCCGAAAACACCCTCCAAAGGCCCCGAAATCGCCGATCACGCCATCCGTGTGGGTGCCGCGCGCGAGCTCGGATATGCGGTCCTTGGCGCTGTCCGCCGCCAGACGATCAACGCCGGCGTCGCTGTAGGTCAGGCGGGGAGAGTCGGTCACGCTAGCACCCGCCCGCGAACTCGGCGGCCGAGATCAAAGCAGGCCGGCGTCGCCTCGCGCCGTAGGCACGGCCGGCCCGTTGCCGGCCGGGTCGAACCGTTCCAGCTGGGCCGCCAACTCGGTGCTCAACGGCGTCGGGTACTCGCCCGTATAACAGGCGACACAATACCTGTCACTGCCGCCGGCAACAGATTCGCGCAACCCGTCCAGGCGCAGATACGCAAGAGAGTCGGCCGCGATCCGTTGCCGCACTTCGTCGAGGGAGTGGTTGGCGGCGATCAAGTCGTGTTTGCGCGGCGTATCGATGCCGTAGAAGCACGGCGATACGTAGGGCGGCGACGATACACGGAAGTGAACTTCGCTGGCACCGGCATTGCGCATCATCTCGACGATCTTGGCACTGGTCGTGCCGCGCACGATCGAATCATCGATCAGCACCACGCGCTTGCCTGCAATCATCTCCCGCACGGGATTGAGCTTCACCTTGACCCCGAAGTGCCGGATCGACTGTCGCGGCTCGATGAACGTCCGTCCGACGTAGTGATTGCGAATCAGCGCTAGCTCGAGGGGGATGCCGGTTACCTCCGAGTAGCCCTGGGCCGAGTAGACGCCGCCGTCGGGAACCGGTACGACCACGTCCGCTTCGACCGGGGCCTGGACGCCCAGGAAACGGCCCATCTGCTTGCGCGCCCGCATCACCGACTCGCCGTTGAGCATCCCGTCGGGGCGAGCGAAGTAGACGTGTTCGAAGATGCAGTGTCGCGTGTCCTGCCTCGTCGGCCACGGCACGCGTGAGACGTAACCGGCGGCAGCGCCTCCCGGGCCGGCAGCGATCATATCGATCACCTCGCCTTCGGCGCGCACATCCTGCGACAACACGACCATCTCGCCGGGAGCGATGTCGCGCAGGTACTGGCCACCGATGAGGTCGAAGACAGTGGTTTCCGACGCCAGCACCAGCGCTCCCTCGAGATGGCCGATCGACAGCGGTCGCACGCCAAGGGGGTCGCGCACGCCGATCAGCTGTGACGGCGTGAGCGCGGTAAGACTGTACGCTCCCTCGACTCGGCCGAGGGCGTCGATCAGCGCCGACTCCACGTCGGCCTGCTCGCTGCGCGCGAACAGGTGGAGGATGACCTCGGTATCGCTGGTCGAGGTGAAAATCGCGCCGCCGTCCTCGAGTGCCGTGCGCAGGAGCCCGGCGTTGACAAGATTGCCGTTGTGCCCCACCGCGATGGTGCCGTGGCGTGATCCGATGCGAATCGGCTGCGCGTTCTGAAGCTTGCTGGCACCGGACGTCGAATACCGCACGTGGCCAATGGCCGCGCGCCCCGGGAGACGATCGAGGCTTGCCTCGTCGAGTACGTCCGCCACATGGCCCATTCCGCGTTCGACGAACATCGCGCCGCCATCGACCGAGGCAATCCCGACGCTCTCTTGGCCACGATGCTGAAGCGCGTACAGCCCGAGATAGGCGATGCGACTGGCCTCACGATGTCCGGTGATGCCGAAAACTCCACACACTACGCACGCTCCATCGACGCCGCCAAGGCACCGGCCCAGGCTCGGTAGAGCAACTCGACCCCGAGCTCGATCACCGTCTGGTCGCCCATCGTCACACGAAGCTTCGGTGCCGCCAGGACCTCGCCGATGCGACGCACTGGAACCTCGTATGCCGAGCCTAGCTCGGCCAGGCGGTCGGCATCGTCAGGACACGCCGTGACCAGGACCCGAGTGGGCGCCTCGCCGAACAGCGCGGCGTGATGGTCAACGCTCGGTCGGACCGCGAGACCGACGTGGGCGCCGTGCAAGCCGGTAATCGGACCGTCCCCGGAAGCCTGGCCGCGATCACATCGGTTACCGTCGGCGTCGGCGCAACACGCCTCGACGAGCGCCACTGCCAGGCCACCATCGCTGCAATCCTTGGCGCTTTGCAAGAGCTTCGAGCTTGCCGCTTCGACCAGCATCCGTTGCAGGCGCGACTCGAGTCCCAGATCGATATCCGGCGGCGCACCCGGATGGGAGTCGTGAACGACGCGCACGTACGCGCTTCCGCCGAGCCCGGGCTCATCGGGGGCGACATCTCCGATCAGTAGTATCTGGTCACCGGCCCGCCGGAATCCTGCACGGACGCTGTGGTCGTAGTGCTCGAGACGCCCAACGGCGCCGACTACCGGAGTCGGCAAGATCGGCCGTCCATCCGTCTCGTTGTAGAACGACACGTTGCCACCGGTGACCGGGACGTCGAGCGCCCGCGAAGCCTCCGACATCCCCTCGACGGCGGCAGCGAACTCTCCCATCCGAGGTTCGTCCTCCGGATTGCCGAAGTTCAGACAGTTGGTGATTCCCAGCGGCTTGGCGCCCGTGCAGGCGACGTTGCGGCATGCTTCGGCGACCGCCAGCTTGGCGCCCTGCTTGGCATCGAGGCTCGAGAACCACGGGTTTCCATCGATCGCCAGCGCCACGGCGGCATCACAGCCGAATTCCTTCAGCCACATGACGGCCGCCTCACCGCCCGGACGCTGCACGGTGTTGAACCGGACCGTCTGGTCGTATTGTTGGAAGACCCATCGTTTGGACGCCACACTCGGATCGCGTAGTAGCCGGAACAGCACATCGTGCACGTGCAGGTCACATTTCAACTCGCCGCTGGCGATGGGCGCTAGTGAGCGCGGCATGACGAACGGGCGCTCGTAACGGGGCCCTTCCTCGGCCAGCGATCGTGCCGGGACATCGGCCACCAGCTCCCCATCGTCGAATACCCGCACGAAACCATCATCGGTGATCTCCCCGATGACCACCGCTTCGAGATCCCACTTGTCGAACACTTCCATCACCGCCGCGAGCTGCTCGGAGGTCACCACCAGCATCATGCGCTCCTGCGATTCCGAGAGCATGACCTCATAGGGGGTCAAGCCGGACTCCCGTCGTGGCACCTTGGCGATGTCGATACGCATCCCGGTTCTCGAGTTCGACGCCAGCTCGGCGGTGGCGCACGTCAGCCCCGCCCCGCCCAGATCCTGCATACCGACCAGCAGGTCCTGGTCGACGAGCTCCAGGCAGGCCTCCATCAAGAGTTTCTCGGTGAACGGATCCCCCACCTGCACGGCCGGCCGCTTCTCTTCGGCCTCCGCATCGAAGGTGGCGGACGCCAGCAGGCTGACGCCGTAGATACCGTCACGTCCGGTGCGGGCGCCGACGTAGACGACGAGATTGCCGGGGCCGTCGGCCCGCGCCCGAACGATGCGATCAGCCGGAGCAACCCCGAAGCACATGACGTTCACGAGTGGGTTGCGGTCATAGCTGGGATCGAAACAGATCTCGCCGCCAACCGTCGGGATGCCCATACAATTGCCGTAGCCGGCAATGCCGCCAACGACGCCATCCAGGAGGTGGCGGTTCTTGCCGACATGCAGCTTGCCGAAGCGCAGCGAGTCGAGCAGCGCCAGCGGCCGCGCGCCCATGGTGAAGATATCGCGCAGGATGCCGCCAACGCCCGTCGCCGCTCCTTGGTACGGCTCGATGTACGACGGGTGGTTGTGGCTCTCGACCTTGAAGACGCCCGCCAGGCCGTCGCCGAGATCAACCGCACCGGCATTCTCCCCGGGCCCTTGTAATACCGCGGGCCCGGTACTGGGCAGGTTGCGCAGATGGACTCCCGAGCTCTTGTAGGAACAATGCTCGGACCACATTACGGAGTACATACCGAGCTCGGTGAGCGTCGGTGCCCGCCCCAGTATCTCGACCACGCGAGCGTACTCGTCGACGGTCATGCCATGCTCGACGGCGATACTCTCGTCGGCAAGCACTCCTGCCGGGAGCGTGCGTTCGAGCGCCTCAGACACCGGCCGACTCCTGTTCGAGCGCCGGCGCGCCGACGTTCCCGGCGCGGGCCTCGATTGCGCGCCTCAGCGACCGGAACATGAAGCGTCCGTCGGTGGGGCCCAAGCCGGCTTGCATGGAGCGCTCCGGATGCGGCATCAGGCCCAAGACGTTGCCGTCCTCGTTGCTCACCGCCGCAATGTTGGCGATCGAGCCGTTGGGGTTGAAGCTTCGGTCTGCCTCGTTTGCGCCGTCACCGAAGCGCATGACGATCTGTCCGTTTGCCTCGAGTCGCCGCAACGCATCCGGCGCGGCGAAGTAGTTGCCTTCGTAGTGCGCCATGTTCATACGCAGCACCTGGCCGACCTCGCAGGCGTTGGTGAACGGTGAATCGGTGCGCTCGACGCGCATGACGGTCTCTTGGCAGCGGAACTTGAGTCCATCGTTTGCCAGCAAGGCGCCCGGAAGCATGCCCATTTCGACGAGTATCTGGAACCCGTTGCAGATCCCGAGCACCAGACCGCCTTCGGCGGCGAAGCGCTCGACTGCTGGCATGATCGGCGACGAGCAGGCAATCGCGCCGCAACGGAGGTGATCGCCGTAGGAGAACCCCCCCGCCAGAATGAGGGCATCGAAGCCATCGACACGCGATTTCTTGTGCCAGACGTGCTCCGCCTCGAGTCCGACCTGCCTGCACGCGTAGGCAGCGTCCTGCTCGCAGTTGCTGCCCGGAAAGTAAACGACGCCAACGCGCATTACGCCTTCGACCCCACGTGCACTTCGAACGTCTCGATTACCGGGTTGGCCAGCAGCTGTTTGGCCATCGCCGTTAGCTCGCGCTCCGCCTCCTGCGGATCATCGGTGTCCAGCTCGACGTCGAAGACCTTCCCCTGCCGCAGCGAGGCCACACAGTCGTAGCCGAGGTTGGCCAGCGCCTTGCCGATCGTGACCCCCTGAGGGTCGAGGACCTCGTCTCGGAGACGCACCACCACTTGCCCCTTCATGTCACCACCCTCTCCTCGTCGACGACGAGGCCGCCGTCAGGTTCGGTGCCAACGGCGGCGCCGAGGACACGGTCGAAAACCCAGTCGACATGACGCAAGACATGGCCAAGGTCGAAGCACTCGGCGATCTGCACCACATCGAGATGCGCCGTGAGCTCCGCGTCGGCAGCCAGCAACGACTGGAAGGACTCCCCGGTTTCCCAGCAGCGCATCGCGTTGCGCTGGATGATGGCGTACGCCTCCGACCGCACGATGCCAGCGGAGATCAAACGCTCGAGTACACGGCTGGAGAACACGAGTCCGTTGGTCAGTTCCATGTTGCGCAGCATGTTCTCGGGGTAGACGAGCATGCCGTCGACCACGGCACGAATCCGGTGGGTCATGAAATCGACCAGGATGCACCCATCCGCCAGCGCCACACGCTCGGCAGACGAGTGGGATATGTCGCGCTCGTGCCACAACGCGATGTTCTCCAGCGCGGTTCCGGCGTAGGCGCGCACGAGCCGCGCCAACCCGACCAGATTCTCGCACTTGATCGGGTTGCGCTTGTGCGGCATCACCGAGGATCCTTTCTGCTTGGATCCGAACGGTTCTTCTACCTCGCGAACCTCGGTGCGTTGGAGGCCACGAATCTCGAGGGCAATCCGCTCGATCGCACCAGCTGCCACCGCCAGGTGACCCATAAGCTCGGCATGACGATCGCGCGGGATGACCTGCGTCGACACCGGCTCGACCTGCAGCCCCAAAGCGGTGATCGCTTCCGTCTCGACCTCGGGGTCGACAGTGTTGTAGGTGCCAACAGCACCAGAGATCTGGCCGAAGGCGATGACCTCGCGGGCGCGCTGCAGTCGCGAACGGCCGCGCACCAGTTCCTGCTGCCACCCGAGAATCTTGAGACCGAAGGTCATCGGCTCGGCATGAATCCCGTGGCTACGCCCGATACAGGGGAGATCCTTGAACTCCGCAGCACGGTGCGTGACGAGATCGAGTAGTGATTCCCAGGCTTCGAGAATCAGATCCAGTGCGCGCGCACAGCGCAGCGCCAGGGCGGTGTCGAGTACGTCCGACGACGTCATTCCGAGATGCAGGTAGCGGGCGGCCGGACCGACCTGCTCCTCGATTGCTTCGAGAAACGCGATCACGTCGTGATGCGTACGGCTCTCGATCTCGGCGACACGCTCAGGGTCGGGGGGCTCGACGGCCCGCAGCTGCTCCATCGCGGCAGCCGGTACGACACCGCGGGATGCCATCGATTCGGCCGCAGCGAGCTCGACCTCTAGCCAGCTAGCATAGACGGCCGCATCGTCCCAGAGACGCCCCATCTCGGGTCGAGTGTAGCGGGAGATCATCGGTCCGCAGGGCCCTCTGGGGGCCGGTTCCAGGAAGACTGCAAACGGCTGGTGGGCGTGGCCATTCTAACAGTTTGCTGCCGAGCTTCTGGTAGCGCTCGTCTCGTCACTTCCGTCCGTCCCGTACACGTCGCGCAACCTCTCGGCGACATCGCGGCGGGCGATGAAGCCCAGGGACAGCTCACCGCCGAAGAGTCGACCAGCAATCCGACAAACATCCTCCCGCACGACCGCGTCGATGCCGTCGAGCACTCGCTCGAGATCGAAGACACGGCCGAAGTTGATCTCGGCCCGGGCCAATGCCGCCATGCGGCCCGACGTCCCTTCGAGGGAGAGCACGAGACTACCCTTGAGATGCGCTTTCACCCGTTCGAGCTCGTCGGCAGAGATCAGCTGTTCCTGCAAGCGGCGGGTCTCTTGGACAATCAGGCTCACGACCTGTTCGACGTGTTGCGGTCGCGTTCCCGCCGATATCAACAAGTAGCCAGTGTCGGAATAGGCCGCCAGCGTCGAGTACACGCTATAGGCGAGGCCGCGTTCCTCCCGGATCGACTGGAAGAGACGTGACGACACCGTTCCACCAAGAAGCGCATTGAGAACCTGGACGCCGAAACGATCGGCGTGGCGTCCGGACGGTGCCTCGCAGGCGACGTACAGCTGCACTTGTTCGAGCTGTTCGCGCTCCAGCACGTGCACATGGGCGCATGCGCTCGGACGCTCACGCACGCTGGTCGATGTTTCGGTGGCGCGTACCGTGAGTCGCTCAGCGATGAGACCTTGCATTTCCTCGTGCTCGAGGTTGCCCGCTGCCGTCACGACGATGTCGGCTGCCGCGATGGCGTCGACGAAGCTGCGTAGGTCCTCCGTTTGCATCCGGGCGACGGTCTCGGGGGTACCGAGAATCGGCCTGCCCATCGGGTTGCCGGCCCAGAAACCGCGATGGAACGACTCGAAGAGGACATCCTCGGGATCATCCTGCGCCGAAGCGATCTCCTCGAGAATGACGCCGCGCTCGCGCTCCATCTCCTCCGCATCGAAGCGTGGATTGCAGATCAGGTCGGCCAGCAGATCGAACGCATCGGGCAGTCGCTCGTCGAGCACCTGGGCGTAGTAGCCCGCCAATTCGTGCGACGTGAAGGCGTCGAGCTGGCCCCCGATGGCGTCGATCTCGAAGGCGATGTCCCGGGCGTCGCGAGTTGAAGTTCCCTTGAACAGCATGTGCTCGACGAAGTGCGCCACACCGTTGTGGGACGCGGGCTCGTCGCGCGAGCCGCGCTTGACCCAGATGCCGATCGATGCCGACCGCACGGTCGGAATACGTTCGGTCAACAACGTCAAGCGGTTGTCGAAAATGGTCCGGCGAGATCTCGCCTTCATGAGGCAATGTGCTCCTGACCGTGATTCGCAAAACGAGGGCCAGAGCCGGATTCTCGGCCGCCCGGGTCGGCCCGTCAATCGAGCCGGCGAGCTGCTTGTCCGGTAACCGCGAGCCGAGCGCGATGTTGGACGCTCGCGCGGCGAAACCATGCCGCAACGTCGACGTCAATTAGCTCACCCGGAGGTTCGCCGTGGGCCCGTGGCTCGCCCTCTGGCCCAACCACTCGTGACAGAGTGGCGGATGCACCCAAACCGAGCACCGCCGCCCCCGGTAAGGAAGCCGATCCCACCGCGGGCGGCCAGCCGCCCCACGCAGGCGTCGGGAAGGCGGCAACCGGCACCGCCGCACCCGAGGCCTCGAGCACTCCATTGCGAACCCGCACCGGACGCGAGACGGTCGGCCGGGGCAACTGGCCGTTGCTGAGCGCGACGACCACCTGATGCACCACCGCGTCGGCCAGGGCGCGCGCTTGCACCAGGTCCGCACGATAAGACCGGGCCTCGTAGGAGGCCAGGGCTGCTGCCAGCATGAGCGCCGCGAGCATCGCCAGCGCCGCCGTGACCCCGGTGACGACGAGCAGCGCCGCGCCGCTGTCGGAAGGGTCTCTCACCTTCGCCCGGTCGTTGCCCACTGCACCGCCCGCACAAGCGTTCCGCCGCTATCGGCGGCACACTCGACCCGCGCTACAGCGATCTCGACCGGCAACCGTAGCTCCGTAGCCGACCACAGCGGCCGGCCACCCTCGGCCGCCGCGGCCAGCCCGAACGACAGATCGACACTCGCCAGGGAATCCGCCACTGGCTGCCAGCTGCCCCCGTCGTCGCGTCGCCGCAGCAACGTTCCTGTCGCTCCGCGCCGCAGGTCATAGGCACGAGACGACAGGGGCAGTAGCGCCCGCACCGGTCCGTGCTGCTCGAGAATGGCGAGCTGGCTGGCATTCCATCCCACCTCGACCAGCCGGCCAGCGGCGACCCGCGCCGAACTGACCACCGTTGCCAGCGGTGTCGACGGTGCCGTATCCGCGAGACCGACGGCGGCCACTCGCAGGCCTACAGCCAGCGCACCGGTGTCCGCGATTCGATAGGGTACGTGGCGTCAGCTGGTCCACCTCCACCGGAGCGGCCGCTCCCAGCATCATCGAGACGCCAGCGGCCGCCGGCTCGATCACACCGACGAGGCCGGTCGCGCCGAGCAACGGTACACGCGACTCCAACCCGCGCGCTGCGCGGCGCAGATCGCGCGCCAACTCGTGTGCACAGCGGTCAGCGCGCATCGCGGCATCGAGATGCGCCATCCGGTCGCGGACGATCCCGGCGCTGTTGACCAACAGACCGAGCACGCCCGCAGCCAACAGACCGGTGCAGGACGAGGCCACCAGCAGCTCAACGAGCGCATGCCCCCCGTGGCGCCTCACCGAGCCACCAGCAGCCTCGCGCTGGCGATCGACTCGCCCTCCTCCGAGCGCGCCGCGACCCCGCACCACGCACGCACCCAGAGCCAATCCGGGGCGGTTCCGGGGAGCCGGTCGATCTGTCGCTCGCACTTGGTCACCATGGGCGGGTCGTCGACAGTACCTGGGAGACCATCGGGGCCAGGTGTCGATACGACCCGCCTACCGGTTGGATAGGCGACGCCGGGTGCGGGCGTCTGTGCCACCGCGCTGACTGCCTCGAGCGCAGCACGATGGTCGTCGGCCGCGCCGATCACGTCGATGCCGGCGGCCAGCACGCGGACAATGCCGAGCATGGCGATCGCCAGTACCAGAAGCGCGACCAGCACCTCGACGAGACTGAACCCACGTGCATGAACCGTCCGACTCATGCACACGTGAGACGGGCGCGTCGCTGCAGCTTTCCTGCACCGCTGGCCACGGCACTGGGGGAAAGGCTAGGCGAGTAGAAGGTTCCGACCGACGACGCGAGGGCAGTAGATCCTCGGAGCTGCCCCTGCCCGCGCTCTCGAGCAGGATGCGGGTACCGACAGGCGCGCCCGAGGTGGGCGAAAAGCAAACCCGGGTGGAAGTGATTCGTGGGCCCGACGGCGGCAGGAGGGTGCGCCGCCGCCGGGCTCCACGACCCGCTAATGCACTAGTACGCGTAGCTGTGGTGAGTTACCTGCACCCTGCCGGTGGCCCGATTGACGGTTACCGTAAACACATCGCCGAGCGAGTTGGACAGGTAGACCTCGTCGTCGTTCGCAGTGCTGTCGTTGAGGCTACCGTCGGAGTGGAAGACGAGCTCGTCGTCGGGCATGTCTACCGGATCGTCTTCGCCCGAGTAGACCACTCCCATCGGGAGATTGCGGGCCTGCGGATCAAGCAGCGTTCCGCAGCTCGGCGAGCCCTGGTAGAGGGCGTATGTGCCCGCACCGACGTCGAAGTCGATCGAGAAGTCGGTGTTCTGGCTCACCGCCCGCATGCGCTGTAGCTGGATCGCGGCAGCGATCTCCTGTGCGGCCGTGCGCACCCGATAGCGCTCCAGCCATTCCTGCATCGTTGGCAAGCCGATCATCGCCATGAGCCCGATCACCGCCATCGTGACGGTGAGCTCGATCAGCGAGAAGCCGCGTTCGACCCGGCGCCTCCCGTTCACTGCACGTAGTTTCCCCATCGTCGCTACCCCCCTCCAGGAGAAATCGAGGCCGGACCCGGTTCCGGGTCACTCGCACCTCGTCTTCTTGTTAGGGCGCAGTCTAGGGACGCGCAGCCCTGACCTGGCAGCCCGTTCGCGGCCTCGCGGGGATGTCCCCGGTCAGCGGCGTCACAGGCGCGGAAGCGACAGGTCGAGCGCGGCTAGTGCCGTCCGTGCCGGGTCGCCCATCGTCATCGTTGGCCAGCCGCGGCCAGCGTTCGGGTCGAGCGAGTCGGTCTGGCGACGAACGGTAGCCGGGTTCCTCTTAGGGGGTAACGCCGAACGTTCGCCAATACCAGGCGAAAATCTCGGCGGCACGGTAGCTGACCAACACGGCAGCGGCGGCCAGGAAGGTCCCGAACGGGAGCGCGTATTCCCAGCCCTTGCGCGAGAGGGTGATGAACAACGCACCCACGACGCTGCCCAAGAGGGAGCCGATGAAGATCGTCATGAGCGCTCCCTGCCAGCCCAGAAACGCTCCGACCAGGAGCATCATCTTGACATCACCCATGCCCATACCCTCACGGCCGCGCGCCTTGAGATAGACGAAAGCAACGAGATACAGCAGGCCGGCGCCGGCCACTGCACCGATCAGCGAGTCCTGCCACGCCACCCGCGCATCCACGAAGGACAGCAGGACCCCGACCACGGCGCCGGGAATAGTGAT
Source organism: Acidobacteriota bacterium (assembly GCA_965248695.1). Lineage (GTDB taxonomy): Bacteria > Acidobacteriota > UBA890 > UBA890 > WLXD01 > DASCOT01. The sequence goes on from CBDFKD010000002.1 coordinate 1,871,940, forward strand.
CACGTTGGGCAGAATTCGATGATCGACGTCGATGAGCGCCAAGGCGAGCATCAGGTAGGCGAACAAAGCCGTCGAGGCTGCGCTGGCGCTGAGGCCCCAGAACCAGAACGAAGAGGCCAGGATGACTCCACCCAGCAGCTCGACCATCGGGTAGCGCCACGGGATGGCCTCGCCACAGGTGGAACACTTGCCGCGCAGGAGTAGATAGGACAGCAACGGCAGGTTCTGGTACCAGTGGATAGGCGCGCCGCAGGCGGGGCAAAACGATCGACGCAGCAGGTCGACGCCGATCGGTACGCGGTAGACGAACGCGTTGAGGAACGATCCGAAGGCCAAGCCGAGGACAAACGCGATCCCGGTATCGAAGAATTCTGGTCGCATCTCCAACCCTCTTGCTGATCTCGCGTAGCGGTGCTAGCGACGGGCCCGCGACGAACCCTCTCGCGGATCGCTGACGGTTCCCGTGACCGGGTCATAGGTGTACGGCTCGCCTGTCGGCGACGATGGCACCGACGCCAGGTATCCCTGGCTGCGTAGCGCATCGAGCACCCGAGGTGGTCGCCCGCGCTCACCTCGGAACCGTGTCACCGCGCCCTGCAACTGCTCGAAGTCGAGCTCGATCTTGAGGTCGTATACGTGCTGCCAAGAGGTCGCCGCGATCTCGTCGTCACCCGTGGCGACGGCCTCGCCGTACAGATCCATCCAGAGCGCCAGGGCAGCCTGACGATCGCCCGAGAGCTCTGCCATGCCGGCACGGATGCGACCCAGGATTGCGGGGGTGCCGGGGATCTCCAGGGCACGATCGAAGTAGCCAGCAGCGCGCTCGTAGTCGTCCAGCGAGATCCAAGCGTAGTGACCGGCTTCCACCAGGTAGATCCACTCGCCCGGATTCCTGTCGGCCCCCTTGTCAAGCAATCGAAGCGCCAGCTCGGCGTCGCCCATGTCGACCGCCATGACCAGCGCGCCGGTCAAGTAGGCGTCCTGGTAGCGCGGGTCGAGGTCGGTGATTACATCGTAGATGCGCCACAGGTGACGCCGCCCTTCCATGCTCCGATGATGCCCGTAGTATTGGATGCTCCACAGGTAGAGCGCATCGGCGAGCGCCGTCTGGAATCCCAGACTGGCGGCATCGAGATACTGCCCGGTGGGCAGGAAGAGCAGCGCTTCGGGCTCAGACCAGCGCGCGCGTCGGTAATCGATCGACACTTGCGGCATGACCCAGCCACCAAGACAGGTGAGCAGCAGGGCCCAAAGGCCAGCCGTAGCGAGGGAGCTCCGCCGGTTCATGTCAGGTCTCGACGGCGGAACAACAATGCTGCGAGAACAAGCATGCCGATGGTGTAAGCGCCGGCGTAGCCGATCGCGTCGAGCAAGTAGCCGGTCCCGATGGGCAACTCGTGCACCACGCGGCTGCGGACATTGAACGTCTCCAGATCCGGAAGCGTGTAGTAGAGCGCGCTTACCAAGATCCGAGCCGCGGTGCCGGGAACGAAGTCGAGGAGCGTGTTGAAGGCCCACGAGAGGTGGCCGACGACGTACACGGCAACGGTGAACAACGCGGCCAGCATCGGTGTCGTGAAGCTCGAAAAAACCAGCGCAACGGCGGTGACGATCGATAGCTCTACGTAGCTGAGCACTACCGCCGGAAGCAGATGCGAGGGGAAGCTGCCGCTCTTCCACCACACCAGCCCCAGGTAGAACACCGCCATCAGCCCTACGACGACGGCAAGCGTCAGCATCAACCCGAAGTACTTGCCGACGAGAAACTGCCATCGTGGTAGCGGCTTCGCGAGGACGGCGTAGATGGTGCGTTTCTCCACTTCTTTGTGCACCAGCATGATGCCGATGAAGATGGCGATCACCGTACCGAACAGCGCCAGCGCGGCGAGGCCGAGATCCGTGACGATCTTCAGCTCGCTACCCACGGTGAGCAGGGAAAGGACGGTCGACGAGGCCATCAGAAGCAATGCGAAGGCCATGAACATGACCAGGATGCGATCGCGGATCGCCTCGCGGTACGTATTCACGGCGATCGCCGCAACGCGATCGATCATCGCCCGCCTCCGGCCACTGCCCGCGGTGGCTCGACGGTCATGTCCGCCTGGCCGATGTCGCGAATGGCCGGCCGACTAGCTGCGGTCGGCCCGGACCGGCGCTCGGGCTCCGCCGCAGATCCATCCGAGGATGCCGACTGTCGACCGCGTACCGTAGCGACGAAATACTCTTCGAGCGTTGCACGGTGCGGTGCTACTTGGACGATTCGACCGCCGGCCGCGCGGACGGCATCAACCCAGTCGTCGAGCCGTTGTGCGTCATCGAAGCGATAGCTCATGCGCCCGCCTTGCCGGGTACGGTGATCGAACCCGGTCAGCGCATCGCCGGGTATCCCCTCACAAGCGGTGTCCCAGTGGCGTACCCGATCCTCGAGCAAGTCCTGCACGGGGCTCTCGCTCAGGATCCGGCCGTCGAACAACAGCCCGATTCGGTCGCACAAGGCCTCGGCGTCGGCGAGTATGTGACTCGAAAAAAAGACCGTGGTCCCCTGTTCCTTGAGCCCGAGAATGATGTCCCGGATGTCGCGTCGCCCGATGGGATCGAGCCCGGACATCGGCTCATCCAGGATGACCAGCTCCGGATCGTTGATCAACGCCTGCGCCAACCCGATGCGCTGCAACATTCCCTTGGAGTACTGCCGGATCGGGGTGTCGGCCTTGGCGCCCATGCCGACTCGCTCGAGCAGAGCCGCAGTGCGCTGCAGCCGTACCGCTCGCGGTACTCCGAACAGCCTCCCGAAGTAGTCGACCAGCTCACGGCCCGTGAGGTGCGCGTAGAAGTAGGGTTGTTCCGGCAAGTAGCCGAGCTTCTGGCGCGCCGCGGGTACCGAGCCATCGCGACCGAAGATCTGGATGGTGCCACGGTCAGGCGTCAGCAAGCCGAGCAAGCACTTCATCGAAGTCGTCTTGCCGGCACCGTTCGGTCCCAGGAAGCCGTAGATCTCGCCGCGCTCCACCTGCAGCGAGACATCACGGAGCACCGGCTTGTGGCGCAGCCAGAAGCCATGCGGAAGCGACTTGGCTACGGCGTCGAACCGTACGATCGGCATGGATCACCCCATCACGTCAGCAAGTGGCTGGCAGCCGTTGCAGGTGAGTACACGGCAGGCAGTCATCTGTGCTGCTGCGGACACACCTTTGGTGCCCCCTCATGCTCCGCAGCCACCTTCGCCCACCCAAAGGTTATCAAACCAACAACAAAAAAACCGAGCCCCCGTCGGTGTTCCGACGAGGGCTCGATTGGCCTAGCGCCTACTTGTTTGGCGATTACTGACCGGTCGGGGCCTGAGTGAACTGGCCGTTGGTCAGCTCCAGGTCGACGTCGTAGGGATCGTTGATCCACGGGCTCGGCGCTGCCGGGCCGTCTGCGGCGTCAGAAGCATAGGACTCGAGGCTGTACGAACCGCTCGCAGTGCTGTACTGGAACGCGTTCGCCCAGGCATCGTTCGTCGGGACAACCTGCATGTAGGTGGGCTGCAGGTCGGAAAGCGCCGACGCGTACGCACCCTGGTCCACACGGTAGGTACCGTTGGCGGTGGCGATGTTGCGCATGTCAGCCATCGTGCGGCGCTGGCGGCCACGATCGATAGCGTCGAGCAGCTGCGGAACCGCGATCGTAGCGATGATGCCGATGATCGCGACGACGATCAGCAACTCGATCAGCGAGAAGCCAGCCTCGTTGCGCTTGAAGTTCATGATGTTCCTCCTGGGGCTGCAACCCCGTTGCGGGCCCCAAGGTCCAGCATCTGCCATGCCAGCCTCTTGTGAACCCTTCCAATCATCTGTGCACGATGATTGAGCAACAGGCGTGCGAAAAGTCTTTATAAGTATGAATTCATCGTTAAAACTCATGAAAACACGTTATGTGATAGATACAACCAGCTCATAAGTTGTTGCCTCCAAGGGATTTATGATATTTTCTGTCTTTTGATAACTAATACTGTCTCTTATGATCTTACAGAGTCTCTAGCATTGGTTTCCTATTCTATGAAGACAATTGATAACAGATAACGTCCATGTGTCAGGAATTGGCGCCCCTTCAGTGACAATTCGTGTCACTCCGCGGTGGGCTCGTCGAACACGAATTTCTTGGCGTAGTACCGAAACGATCGAAATGACATCCCGAGGAGCTTTGCGGCGCGAGTTTGCACCCCGTCGCTTTGGCTGAGCGCCGCGCGCATGTAGTCGCGCTTGATCTGGTCGAGACGCGCCTCCAGGTCGATCCCCTCTTCGGGGATAGCTGCGCGGCCGCCGGAGCCCGTTGCGATGGACTCGTCGCCAACCGCCATGTCCTCCGGTGGCGCCTGGCCGGTGACCGTTGGCGGCAGGCTCGTTGTCTGCACGGTGTCCGTGGGCTCCATGGTGATAGCGTGACGCACCGCATTCACCAACTCGCGCACGTTGCCCGGCCAGCTGTACGCGCGCAGTGCGTGCCTGACTTCAGGAGCGAACGCGTTGACCGGACCCCCGATCTCCGCAGCCAGCCGCTCGATATAGTGATCGGCGAGCAGCAGAACCTCATCAGGGCGTCGACGCAGCGGTGGCAGATCGATTTGGATCACGTTGAGCCGGTAGTAGAGGTCTTCGCGGAACCTGCCGTCCATGAACGCCGCACCCAGGTTCTGATTGGTGGCCGCGAGCACTCGGACGTCGACCGGCGTGTCGCGTGTCGATCCGACCCGACGTACCTTCCGATCCTCCAGAACACGTAGCAGCTTGGGTTGCATCTCGAGCGGCATATCGCCGATCTCATCGAGCAGGATCGTGCCGCCGTTCGCCGCCTCGAACAGACCTTCCTTGTGCCGGTCGGCCCCGGTGAACGCCCCCTTTACGTGGCCGAACAGCTCGCTTTCAAGAAGGTGCGCCGGCAGGGCGGCGCAATTGACGGCAACGAACGGCGCCTCGCGACGTTGGCCGTTGTAGTGGATGGCGCGAGCCACCAACTCCTTGCCCGTACTGCTCTCGCCGCTGATCAGGACCGTAGACGTCGAATCCTTCACACGGCGGATGAGCTCGAAGACCCGGTGCATCTCCGGCGAGTCGCCGATGAGATTCTCGAAACCGTGTCGCTCGCTGAGCTCGTCACGCAGCAGGACGTTCTCGCGCAATAGCGCTTGTTGCTCGAGCGCATGACGCACGGTGACTTTGAGCTCCTCGACATCGAAAGGCTTGGTCACGTAGTCGTAGGCACCCAACCGAACAGCCTCGATAGCTGAGTCGGTGCTCGCATGGGCGGTGATCAGGATCACCTCGGTAACCGGCGATTGCTCGCGTACGTAGCGCAACAACTCCATGCCATTCATGCCCGGCATACGGATATCCGACACGACCACGTCGACCGGCTTCTTTCCAAGAAGGGCGAGAGCCGCCTCGCCGTCAGGCGCCGAGTGCACTTGCCACCCTTCATCACCTAGGGCGATCGAGAGCATTTCGCGCATACTCGATTCGTCGTCAACAATCAGCACCCGATCCAAGCGGCGGTCCTCCGAATAGATGGCCGGGGCTACTGAGGGCGTCACCCTGTGGCCGGTGCGCCTGCAGGCCCCATCAACATATACGTAGACGGTCGCCTCACCGGCCAGTGCGGCGACCAGTACCGATACTGTTCGACGTCAGGCGCCGATCATCCATCGGCCCGCACAGCTCGGCTCAACTCGCCGAAGAGCTGCGTCTCGCGTTCCGTTCGGTCCTTGACGACGACCGTTTGCTCGCTCGCATAGGTCGCTGCGTCCTCGAAGATCAGCACGAATCGCGAGCCCTTGCCGACTTCCGACTCGACCTCGATGCGAGCTCCGTGCTGCTCCATGATGCGATAGACCATCGCCAGGCCCAGCCCGGTGCCGGTCTCCAGAGAATCAGCGAGCTTCTCGGACACGAACGGACGAAAGATACGATCGACCCTGTCCGGAGGCATGCCGACACCATCATCGGCGAACACCACTTCGGCGCCGCCAGGGCGCCGTCGAATGAACACTTGCAGACTACCGCCATCCGGCATCGCCTGAATGGCGTTCCGAGCCAGGTTCCAGAACACCTGCTGCACACGCTCCGGATCGATCAAGGCGTGTACAGCATCGGCATCCGACCCGACGGTCAGCGAGTGACGATCGCTCACCTCGGGCGAGTTCTCCAGCAAGTCCACCGTGTCGCGCGCCAGGGTCACGAGGTCAGTGTCCGCTGCCTCCAGTGTCTCGGGGCGTGCATAGTCGAGAAAGTTCTCGATGATCTTCGACAGGCGCTCTGACTCCTTGGTAACGATATCCATCAAGCGCCGAGCCCGCGGCGTATCCGTACCGACGTCGCCACTACGGAGCATCTGCAGCGACCCCGAGATCGATGCCAGGGGATTGCGAATCTCGTGCGCCAGCGATCCGGCCATCTCGCCGAGCACCGCCATCCGCTCGCGCATCCAGAACATCCGCTCCATGCGCTTGATGTCGGAAAGATCCTGGAACATGAAGATGTAGCCCCCTGCCATCGGACCTTCGGCCTCGATTGCCCACGGCCCGGTGGGGAAGTACGCGGAGGCGTCGGGCTCGCCTGCTTCCGGCTCCTCGCCGGCGGCACTCTCGGGCTCGACCACTCGCGTTATGCTCATTCCGACGGTGCGGTATTCGCCTGAGCGAACCTGAATCTGCCGCTCTGTCCGGTAGATCTGTTGCTCGTTCAGACGCTCATCCAGATCGCTCATGACATCGTGGCCAAGACCCAGGACGTGACCTGCCGACAGGCCGACGAGCTCTCGTTCCGGCCGTTCGGTAATGCGTTCTGCGGCCCGGTTGCATGCAATGACCCGGCCCTCAGGGTCCGCGGCGATCAGGCCGCTACTCATCCCGGCCAGCAACTGATGGTTCAGTTGCTGCAACGCCTCGAGAGCGGAGCGCTCCTTACGCAGCGCGGCGCGAGCCCGCCGTAGCCGATCGGTGTACGAGCTCGCCAGGCCGACGATCATGCAGGCGGCGAACAGTAGCATCAGAATTCTGAGATACATCTCGGGCGGGGTAACCGGTGGCCCGGGCTGGCCGAGCCCGAGCTCGCGCGAGGGCATCCAGCCCACCGCCCTGAGGTGGATGAGCAGCCCGTAGCTGACTGCGGTCAGGCAGGCGATCGCCAGCGCCGTCTGGCGACCCGTCATCACGCCGGCCCCGATGGCCAGCACCAGGTAGAGGAAAACCAGCGGTGAGCGCGCTCCGCCGGCTACATGTACCAGCAAGGTCACCAGGGCGACGTCGATCGTCAGCTGCAGCGTCAGCAGTCGGCGCGCCGGCATACCTGCACGCTGCGCCAGCACATACAGCAAGCAAACGCCGTAGATCACGGCGATCGTCGTGTGGATCGGGACGAGCGATTGCTGGGTGCCGACCAGGAACTGCGAGTACAGCGCCGGCAGCAACAACGCAGTTGCCGTGACGACGCGAAACAACAGCAGGCGCCGCAGGTTGATCTCGTGCTCGTGCCCGGCCGGATCGGCGGTCATCAGGTCACACCCCCTACGCCCCCGACATCGAATTCTAGCAGGTTCAGAACGACATCAGAGCGCCGAGCACCACAAGTCGGGGGACAAAAGAAGGGGGCTGCGGCGTAACCGCAGCCCCCTTCGCGTAGCTTTCGCCCCGCTACGATGACGCTGTTTCAGAAGGACTACCTGTTGTGTGGGCTCGGCCACCCGGGCTCGAGTCCGGTTGCCGATTCAATCGCTTCGAGCGGCTCCGATGGCTGGCCGTGAGCGTCCCCCTCTCACGACCAGCCCCGGAATGCTGCCTCCCTTACTGCTGCCGCTGCCCGTGCCTGTGGCAACGCGTGCGGCCGCCAGGCACATCAACCACTCCTCAGATCTTGTTGACCAGATCGAACATCGGTAGGTACATCGAGACGACGATGCCGCCGATGACAACACCGAGGAATACGATCATCACCGGCTCGAGTAGCGCCGTGAGGCTCTCGACTGCGATATCGACCTGCTCCTCGTAGAAATCGGCAATCTTGCTCAGCATCGTGTCGAGAGCACCGGTTTCCTCACCGACAGCGATCATCTGCGTGACCATGGACGGGAACGCATTCGAGCTCGCCAGCGGCTTGGCAAGCGACTTGCCGGCCTCGATGCTCTTGCGCGTCAGCATGATGGCGTCTTTGACGACACGATTACCCGCCGTCTCGGCGGTGATGTTCAACGCCTCGAGGATCGGCACGCCAGAAGAAACCAGGGTGCCGAACGTGCGGCAGAAACGTGCCACGGCAATCTTGCGAAACAGCAGGCCGAACACCGGGAGCTTGAGCAGGATCGAGTCGATCACACGCTCGCCGTTGTCGGTCCGGTAGTACTTCTTGCCGGCGAACACGCCGACGAAGATGCTGACGATGAGCAGCGGCATATAGGCGGCGACGAAATTTGACGCCATGACGACGATACGGGTCGGCAGCGGCAACTGCGCGCCCAAGCCAGCGAACAGGGTGGCGAACGTCGGGATCACCTTCCACAGGATGATCAGGACGACAGTGCAGGCCACTGAGATGATGACGGCCGGATAGATCGAAGCCGACTTCACCGCGCTCTTGAGCTTCACGTTCTTCTCGATATATGTCGCCAGGCGCTGCAGGATGATGTCAAGGATGCCGCCAGATTCGCCGGCAGCGATCATGTTGCAGTACAGGGGCGGGAAGACCTTCTCGTGCTGAGCCATGGCCTGCGCCAGGTTGGCACCCCCCTCCATCTCGCCCCGCACCTGCGCGAGTATCTGGCCGAACGCCTTGTTATCAGACTGCTTGGAAAGGAATGTCCAGGCACTGCACCAGCGGCAAGCCAGCGTCGATCATCACCGAGAACTGTCGTGTGAAAACCGACACTTCCTCTTGCGTGACCTTGGTTCGGTTGCCCAATCCGAACGGCAACTTGAACGTGCGTTTTTGCCCGACCGGTGCGACTGTCGTCACCCGAATTCGCTGTCGGCGTAGGAGCCGCGCAACGTCATCCGCAGAGGTAGCCGCCACGGTACCGCTCATGGCCTTGCCGTCCCTTCCCACACCCTTGTACTCGCACTGAGCCACGATTACCTCCTACGACCGATGCGTCGCACGCGCGACTTCGACGGTGCTTTGCCCGGATCAACGCCGGCCCGCTCCGCGACCTCACGATCCAGACGCGTGCGTCCCTTCGACGCATCATCGATGCGTTCGAGCATGGCGCTGAGTTCTTTTTCGTCCCCACAAGCTCCGAGCGCAGCCTCGGGGCTGATCTTCTTTTCCATGACCAGGCGCGTCAGATCCTGGGCGAACGTCTTCATACCGTGCTCCGCCTGGCCGGACTGCATCGACGAATAGACCTGATGGATCTTCGATTCCCGGATGAGGTTCCGGATCGCCGGGTTGGGGATCAGGATCTCTTGAACCAGCACGCGACCCTTGCCCGACGCGTGCTTCAGCAGCGTTTGCGAGATCGCCGCCACCATCGTGAATGACAGCTGCGTGCGAATCTGCGCCTGCTGACCGGTCGGGAAAATGTCGATGATGCGGTTGATCGTCTGCACAGCCGAGTTGGTGTGCAGCGTCGCGAAGGTCAGGTGGCCGGTCTCAGCGAGCTTCAGCGCCAGCTCGGTCGACTCCAGATCACGCATCTCACCGATGAGCACGCAATCCGGATCCTCACGCAGTGCCGAGCGCATCGCGGCGCTGAACGAATGCGTGTCGGCACCGAGCTCTCGCTGGTTGACGATCGATCGCTGGTGTTCGTGCAGGTACTCGATCGGGTCCTCGATCGTAATGATGTGATGTGCCTTCTGGCGGTTGATCAGATCGATCATCGCCGCGAGCGTGGTGCTCTTACCCGAGCCAGTCGGCCCGGTCACCAACACCAGTCCGCGCGGCTTCTCGCAAATGTCGGCGAGGACCGTAGGCAGACCGAGCTCTTTGAAGGAGGGGATGCGCCACGGAATCAGACGCAGCGCACCGGCGATCTGGCCACGCTGGACGAAGACGTTGGCACGGAAACGGGCCATGTCCTTGAGACCGAACGAGAAATCGACCTCGAGGTTCTCTTCCAGCTTCGACTTCTGGTCTTCGGTCATGACCGAATAGAGGAGCTCCTGCGTCTCGTGTTGCTCGAGCGGCGCGTACGGCATCGACTGGAGGGTTCCGTCGACGCGAGCCTGTGGCGGCACCCCCGGCGTGACGTGGAGGTCGGACGCGTCCAACTCCATGACCTGGCGTAGAAGCTCAGCTAGGTCTGCAGCTCGTTCAGTGCTGGGCGGAGTCTCGCTCGAGACGGGCGCCAACGGCGGCGTACCGCCCGGCGGCACTGAGCCGTCTGCATACGAGGAGTCGGGGTGAGTCATCGAACGCCTTTGAGGATACGTGAGACATCTTCAAGATCTCTATGGAAATTTATTGCATTACTAAGGATGTTGTAAATCCTGTTTCAGCAATTAAATTAGTTAATAGTCAGTATTAGTTACTGATAGTCACGTTAAAGAACACGTCGACTAGCGTAGGCACGCAAAGAACGCCTCGGCTGGGGCGCGCCGACGCCTTTCGGCTACGCTCGAATCGTTGAGACGGTCGCCGGCTGACGCGCGACCGCGGCCCTTCTAGCCGGCCTGTGCGGCCGCGGCCCCCTGACCTACGAAACGGTCGATGTACCACGCAACGGTGCGCTCGAGACCCTCGCCGAACGCGACCCGCGGCAGATAGCCGATGGTCTCGTGGGCACGCTCGATCGCGGCTTGCGAATCGCGTACATCGCCGACACGCGCCGGTGCGAACTCTGGTTCCAACGAGGTGCCGAGGATGGCATTCAGAGCGTCGACCAGCTCGAGGAGCGTGTAGCGTTCGCCGACCCCGATGTTGACGATGGCGTCACGGGCGTTGCCGGCGGGCGCATCTCCACCGTCAGGGTCGATACCAGCCGCCAGGAGATTTGCCCGTACCGCATTCTCGACGAAGGTAAAATCGCGCGACTGCGTGCCGTCGCCGTAGAGAATCGGCGGCAGGCCGTCGAGCATCCTCAAGATGAACTTGGGAACCACGGCAGCGTACTCCGAGGCTGGATCCTGACGTGGTCCGAAGATGTTGAAGTACCGCAGTGCTACCGTCCGCAGTCCGTATTGCTGTGCCCAGATCGCCAGGAGGCGCTCACCGACGTGCTTGCTCAAGGCGTAAGGCGACAACGGCTCCAGCGGCATGTCCTCGTGCTTTGGCAAGGTGGCCGAGTCGCCGTAGACAGACGAGGAACTGGCCATTACGACGCGGCCAACGGCGTTCTCGCGGCACGCTTCGAGCAGCGTGCCGGTGCCTTCTACGTTGACGCGAAGTGTAGAAGCCGGGTCATGGAACGACCGTGGCACCGACGCGATCGCTGCTTGATGGAACATCGCCTCGGCGCCCGCAAGAGCTGCATTGACGGCAGTCTCGTCGAGGATATCGGCCCTAAGGAAGGTCAGCTCGCCAGCACCGTCCCCGGCCGAGGCACGGGCATCGTCGAGGTTGTCGCGAGTCCCCGAAGACAGATTGTCGATGACGACCACGTCATGGCCGCGTCGGAGCAGCGCCTCGGTTAGGTGCGATCCGATGAAACCGGCGCCACCAGTCACGACGTACTTCACAGTGTCGTCTCCCTCAGGACTTCTTCGATCGACGTGACACCCTGCCAGATCTTTACCAACCCACTCTCGCGCAACGTGATCATCCCGGCGCTTCTCGCCTCGGCGCGGAGCTCCTCATTGTTCGCCCCGTTGACAATCATCTCACGCAGCCGAGCACTGATCCGCATGACCTCGAACAGAGCAATACGACCCTTGTAGCCGGTGCCGTTGCAGACGTCGCAGCCCACCGGATGATAAACGGTGACGGTCATCGCTTCTTCGGGCGAGAGACCGATCTCCACCAGCGCCTCTGGATCCGGAGTCGACACCTCCCGGCACTTTTTGCGCAGCCGACGGGCCAGCCGCTGCGCCACGATCAGCTGTATGGACGACGACACCAGGAAGCGCTCCACTCCCATGTCAATCATGCGATTGATCGTCGAAGGAGCGTCGTTGGTGTGCAGTGTCGAAAGCACGAGATGTCCGGTCAACGCCGCCTTGATGGCGATGTTCGCTGTTTCGGCGTCGCGAATCTCACCAACGAGGATGGTGTTGGGGTCCTGACGCAGGAACGCTTTCAGAGCCGTGGCGAAATTGAGCCCCACGTTGCTATTGATCTGTACCTGGTTGATCCCCTCGAGGTTGAACTCGACCGGATCTTCCGCCGTCATGATATTCGTGTCGTTGTTGTTGATGGTGGAGAGTGCGGAGTACAGCGTGTTGGTCTTTCCCGAACCGGTCGGCCCGGTAACGAGCACGATGCCGAACGGCAGTCGTACCGCTTGCTCGAAGCGCTCCAGCGATGGCTTCTCGAATCCGAGATCGGCCAGGTTGAGCTTGAGTCCTTCCGGGTCGAGCAGGCGCATGACGATCTTCTCGCCCCAGATCGTCGGCAGAGTCGACACACGCAGGTCGAGCTCCCGCATGCGATCGTCAAGCTTGACGCGAATCTTGATGCGCCCGTCCTGTGGTCGTCGTCGCTCCGAGATATCGAGCTCGGACATGATCTTGATGCGCGAGGAGATCGCCTGTTGCAGGTGCTTGGGAGGTTCCATGACTTCATACAACAAGCCATCGATCCGGTAACGGACGCGTAGCCGTTTCTCGTAGGGCTCGATATGGATATCGGATGCGGAGCGACGCAGCGCATCCGTGAGCAGCAGGTTGACAAGCTTGATGACCGGCGCGTCGCCGCTCGCCTTGGAGAGCGTCTCGAGGTCGATATCGTCGTCTTCCTCGACAATCTCGAGGTCACCCGGACTACGGATCTCCGCCTCGATATCGGTCATCATCTTTCGCATCTTGGCGTCGGCGTGGTCACCGTAGAGCGTGTTGATGGCATCGCTTACAGCGCGATCGGCAGCGACCATCGGCTGTACCCTCAGCCCGGTCGCGAACTCGATGTCGTCGATCGCCACGACATCCGTCGGATCGACCATCGCCAGGCTGAGGCTCTGCGAGTCAGCCGCTACGGGGACCGCGAGGTAGCGCTTCGCCATGTCCTGCGGAACGAGGCTCAAGACGGACTCCGGCACGTCCAGATGATCCAGGTCGGCGGCCGGGACGCCGAACTGACGTGACAGCAGGTCGACGAGGTCTTCCTCGCTCAGCAGCTCGAGAACGACGAGCAGGTTGCCGAGACGCTCGCCGGTCTCTGCCTGCATCTGCAGAGCGCGATCGACATCGGCCTCGGAGACCAATCCCGATTCGACGACGATGCGGCCCAGTCGGCTGGTCGCATTTGGGCCCTTGCGACCAGCGCTTCTCGGTCGGGCCTTCTTCGACGCTTGCTGCTTGTCCGCTGCCAAGGTCTCAACTCCGCACGGGCGACGCGAGGAACGCCACCTGCCTCCATGGAGACGGCCGGGAAGCGATCCTATGTTGCTCTCGACTTGATCAATAAACGTCATATAAAGATGTCATACGTTTGGATTACAACGCAAAACATAAATAAACATGTTTGAAGTTAATAATCATGAATACAGGACCTTCTTGACCGTTAACTAGCACCCCGAGTTGCGCAGCAGGAACTTCGCAGGTCTCGACCGCCGCTCCGACGCCGCGTCGGCCGCTGACGCGAAGCGGTCCTATCGTCGCGGCGTCAACCCCTGGCCGGGTGCTGTCGGGCCGCGCCCACCGGGGAATGCTGCACCAGGGGCGGTCGTAGCGCCGGTCGCCGCCGCCTGCCCGCCGAGAAACACCCACTGGCCATAGTTGGTCTTGTCGCCATACACGCGTAGCGACTCCTCGGTCGAGGACGAGACGACGCCAACGATGGCGTTGTCGCCAACCCCACGAGAGCCCGCCGGCCGTAGGCTCGACCGCCCGGGAAGCCGGGCCGCGGCAGAGCCCGCAGCCCCAGAGCCAGCCGTCACGGCCGGTCGCTGCTGCCCGAGCGTCAGACTGCCCGACCCGAATCCGCCCGCGCCGCCGGGAGGGGTGCCCGATCGACCCGCGGCGGAGCTCAGGCTGGCCGCCCCGACAGCGCTGCCGCCGGCGGCCGTCAGGCTGTCGCCGCCTACCTCGACACCGAGCAGCGCCGCAACCGTGCCGTCGGCAACATCCTGTTGACGAAGAACGCGCCATTCGCCGTCGCTTGCCATCGGGTCGCGAAATACCCTGCGCAAGCAGTTCGCGTCGACCAGTTGCTCGAGTCGGGCAAGAGGCTCCCCACCATTGGCCTGTTCGTAGCACCCGATGGCATTGGCGATCTGCTGTCCGCGCCAGAGAAGCTCCGCTTCGCGCGCCCGGCGCCCGAGCGTCCGCGTCGACATCACCGCAACAGCGAGGGCGACGTTGATCACGGCCACCACTACCATCAAGCCCACAAGCGTGTAGCCGGACTCGCGGTCCCGATCAGGTCGTTGCATCGACTACCACTCCGCGTACGGAACGCCGTTGAGACCATCGCCATCAGCGCCGGAGTACACGTTCCAGATTCCGGCCGGCTGACCCTGATCAATCATCATCCAGGGCGCCACCTCCGTCTCCCAGCTATCGTCGGTACCGGTCAACGGATCCACCGGCATGCTTCGCAAATAACCATCGCGGACGAGGTCGTCCAGCGCTTCGGGATATGCGCCCTTGTCGGTCAGGTACTGCTCGAGGCTCTCCCGCAAGCGTTGAAGATCCTCCTTGAGGACCGCTTCGCGCGCCCGAAGCGCCGCGTCCTGATACGCCGGAAGCGCATAGACCACCAGAATGCCGAGCACCGCCATCACCACGATGAGCTCGAGCAACGAAAATCCGGATGCGTCGCGCTGACGCCATCTTCCGAGGATCTGGCGTACCTCATTCATCGGCAGCTTCCTCGCCAGACCACCTGAGCACCGCGGTCCGGAGGCCCTCCTCGCGCGCCGCAATGCGATCGTAGATCTCGGCGATGCGGTGCCACGGGACCACGGTGGAAACCAACTCGCGCGCCGGCAAGTTACCGTCGACTATGAGCTCCAGAAGATAAGCGGCGTTGCGTCGGATAGTGAAACGAATGTCGCGCGCGTCGATCTCAACGTCGGGGGTGTAGCCACATGAGATCAAGCTCAACTGCTTACGATAGAACCACTGCGGATCCAGCGGATTGAACGGCGGCTTCGGCTGGCGACGCCCCGGGAAACCCAGCAAGCAGATCCGGCCGCCTGGCCGCACCAGCTCGACCGCGAGCCGCAGGTCATCCCAGTTGCTGCTGGTGAGCACCACCATGTCGATCCCGGTCTTGGCGGTGCTAGCCGCAATGCGTTGCCGCATTTCGTCGGTGTGGGTCTTGTCGAACAGGATCCGCGCACCGAGGCGAAGAGCAATTTCCGCCGATGGCAGATCGCTGAACGCAAATACACGGGCACCAAATCGGCTCGCGACGGCAACCGTGGCAAGCCCGAGGGTTCCCAGCCCGACGACGCCGACGTACTGACCGGGCTTCAGGTCGCCGCGGAGCAGGGCGCTGTATCCCTGATGGAACAGGTAGGTCGTTGCCGCCTCGACGAGCTGTTGTTCACCGTATTCTCGATGCGGCAGCCGCAACAGGATCTCGTCGTCGGCACAGACGAAATGGCTGCGGTGTGATTCGAGCGTGAGGATCAGATCGCCGACCCGAAAGCGGTTCACCCAATCACCGACGGCGATGACTCGCGCCAGGTTGCAGTAGCCGACAACCTTGCTGAACTTGCGCTCGGGTCGCAACGGCTGCAGCCCCTCATAGGCGGCGACCTCGGTGCCGGGCGAGATCGCTGTGTAGAGCGTCTCGGCGGCCACCTCACGCTGACCGATGCCCTCGAGGATCAGGGTCTCGCTCTCGATCCGGACCTCGCGCGGTCCGACGATCTGCACCACGTTGGCCTCTACCGTCGGACGCATCGTCGTCCGCTGTAGGCAGGGGCAGGCGCGGCGTCACCAGTCGCGATAGCGCGTGCCATCGATCGCCTCCGCCTGACTCTTGGAGTACACATCGAACACATCCTTGCCGCACCAAAGGCGATCCTCCGGCGGCTCACCGTAGCACCGCATGCCCCAGTCCGCCGTGCCGGTAAACGGATCCACTGGCAACCGCCGCAAGAAGATCAACTTGAACGGTTGGCCGTCGGGTCCGAGAATCGGTTGTTGCTGCGCTGCTTGCCCCTGAGCGGCGCCGAGCAAGCCGCTCAACCCGCCGCCCGCCTGTTGTCCACCTTGGGCGCCGCCAGGCGAGAACGGGCTCGACCCCGGTCGCTGGCCCGGGCCGCTCAGCGAGCCAAATCCGCCCCCCGTCTGTCCCTGTGGCTGGATGGTGCCGAAACCGGGCGTCTGTACCGGTGAGCCGGGAATGCCCCCGGCCGGTGCGGCGCCCTGCGCACCGCCCAGCTGGCCCTGAACGCCGCCTGTGAGGCCCGGCCCGGTAGCGGTGTATGCATCCGACACCGCTGGCGCAACTGGCGGCATCTGACCGAGCAACGGCACGCCCTCGAGTAACTGATCCAGGCTCACCGGATAGCCGGTCATTCCCTCGTCGACCTGAATCAACCCTGCGTTGGCCGCGTCTCGGTACTGGTCGATGGCATTGCGCAGTATGCGGAGGCTCTGCTGTAGCTCGTACTCGCGGTTGCGCTTGACCGTCCAACGTGCGAGCGGCAGCGCCGCGGCGGCAAGTATCCCGACGATCGCCACGACGATCACCATCTCGATGAGGGTAAAGCCGCCGCTCGTCGGCTCATCTGGTCGATGGACGGGATCCATCACCTCACTCCTGGGTCTCGATGGCCGACGCGCGGAAGGCCACGGGCAGCGGCCGTCCGTCCTCGTCGCGCAGGGCCGCCGAGATAATCTGCACCGGGGTCTGGCCCTCACCGACAACTCGGAAGTGCAACGTCGCGAGCACACCGCGAGCCCGTACTCCGCCCACCTGACCGACACGCCCGATTCCGATCGCCACGGTGCCCTGAGTGGCCGCGCTACTGGAGAAGGTCGTCTCCGAGCCGTCGGAGTCCAACAGACGGCCCTCTCTTGCCTCCACGAACTGGAGAATCTGCGGGTTCCAGTTGACCCGCAGTCCGACGTTGTTGATGTCGTCGTCGCCGTCGGTGGTTACGTCGACGGTCAGCGTCTGACCCACCTGGGCGCTCTGCTGCTCAGGCATCAGGCTGACGAGGATCGGATCGGTATCGCCGACCTCCTGACTGTCCTCGGTGTCGCCGCGCGCCCGACCTCGGCCGCCGCGCCGACCACCGCCGCTGATCGCGTCCTCGGTACCGACGTATATCGCCGCGAGATCGGCTTCGGTGATGTCGGCCATGCGCACGATGTACGGCGTGATCGACATGACGATGTCGGTCTGCAGGACCGCTTGCGAGGTGCTGCCGAAGAGATTCTTGAGCAACGGGATCGAGGACAAGATCGGCAAGCCAGTGTAAACCGTGCGTTCGTCATCGCGCAGCAAACCGGCTAATAGATTGGTCTCGCCCTCCATCAACCGCAACGTCGTCGTCAACGTGCGAGCGGTGAACACCGGCTGCTCGAGGACGCCGCTCCCCTCCTGCACCGCCGTCACCTGGAGCACCAGCTGCAGGGTGACGGTGCCGTCGTGGTGCACCCGCGGCGTCGCGTCGATAACGATGCCGACGTCGCGGTACTCCGTGGAGGAGATCGGCACGACGTTGCCACCCACGGTGCTGGTCGGGTTGAACGTCGTGCTGATGATCGGCCGTTGCTCACCAACCAGCAACGAAGATATCTGGCCGTCTGAGGCGCGCAGTTGCGGCTGTGCGATGAGCCGGAACGACGAGTCCTGCTTCATGAACTGGTAGCGCAACGACGGGATCGTCAGGAACGCGTCCTGGGTGGTCAGGCTGCCCAGCTCGGCGAGCGAAATGCCAGCCTCGCTCTGGCTGATCGATGCGGTGGTCGAGTAGTCGGGCTGCAGCGACAGCCCGTAGTCATCCATGACCGAGCGGTTGACTTCGAAGATCTCCACGTTGAGCAGTACTTCGCCGCCGGCCTTGTCTAGTGATCTGACAAGGCGCTCGGCGACCTCGACGACCTCCGCGGAATCGCGGATGGTGACCGCGTTGAGCGCCGGTGTGGGCATGACCTGACGGGCGCCCAGAATCGTCTGCAACGTGCTGGAGATCTGCTCCGCCTCGCCGTTCGACAGATAGAACGTGCGCATGACCTGCGGCGCGTACTGACGCCGCTTCTGCTGCGTGTCATCGGCGATGAGGATCGTGTTCGGCGACATGACCCGGAAGAAGTGGCCGTGCGCCGCGGTCAGAATCTCCAGGGCGTGCTCGTAGTCGACATCGGCGAGAAAGAACGACGTGTTCGGGTTGTCGACGTCGGGATCGAACAACACGTTGATGCCACCGAGTCTGCCCATCGCCCGGTAGATGTCCTTGACCCTGGCTCGACGGTAGTCGAACGACATCTGGCCGATGGCATGATGCGCGAGCTCGGGCAACGGCGGCGGCGCATTCATCGAAGCATCGACGGCGCGCTCGATGGAGGTGCGTTCCTCCTCGCGGCTGAGCCGCTCTGCCTCCCACGCCTCGGTCACCTTGCGGAGCTCGACAACAGCGGCTTGATGGGTGCGATCCAGCCGCACCGCAAGTTCGAGCTCTAGCCGTGCGCGCTGCAGATCGCCATTGGCGGCCAGCGCCTTGCCCTGAACGCGATGGAACTGCGACGCGTTCGTCTGCGCCAACAGGAGCTTCGATCTGACGCTGCGATTGCCGGGATCCTCCTTGAGCACCTGCTGGTAGTAGGTGATCGCCGTGTCCCACTCACCGACGCGAGCGTGCGAGTCAGCTCGCTTCATCACCGTGCCCCCGCTGGCGCACGCCATCGTGCTGATGAGGACCATGAGCAGGCAAAAGGTGATGGCGCCGTGGCGCCGCCGAGATCTGGCCCTGGTCACACAGACGTTCAGACTCATCGGTATCGCTCCATTTACTCTCTGGGGTTCTCATCTCGTCGGAGCGATAGCCGTATGCTCTGGTCGCCGGCTTCCATCTCCACACTCGTAAGATCGACATTCACTACCCGATAGCCGTCCCGCAGCATCTCGCCCCGACGCACCAGCAGCACCGTGCCGTCGTCGCTGAGTGTTGCCAACAGCCCATCGCGGGTACGCGTGACGCCGATGAGCTGGTAGGGAGTCACGGGCTCGGGGGTGAACTGCTCCGCCAGAGCCGCCAGGCTCTGCTCCGCGCTCGGGCTGGCCGCAGTGGCCTGTACCGGAAACGCGAAGAGGTTCCGCCGAGTACGGGTCTGGGCGGGCGGCGGCGTGTCGAGCAGCTGGAGGCGAAGCTCCAGCTCCTGCGGTGACAGCGGCATCGCCGGGAGGCGCCGCAGACGCTCCGCCAGAGAGCTCGCCAGCGCCAGCGGATCGGCGCTCTCGATCGGCGCCGCCGCGTCGTCGGGGACCTCCGGGCTTGCGTCGGCGTCTCGTACGAATACGGAGGCCGTCGTCGAGAGCAGCAGCTGGCCAGTCGGATCGTTCAGTGAAGGCGTCGATGCGCCGATGCGCTCGAGCACTACGAACATCGGTCCGGCCAACAGCTCGTCGAGAAAACATCGGAGCTGGCCGTAGCTACCGCGCAGCGGGAGGTCGATTTGCAGCTGCATCAAACCCAGCTCGGGAATCCGCTGTACTGCATAGCCGACGCGCGCCGCGCCGAGACCGGCCGCGTCGACCGCCGAGCGCAGCGTCGACACAACCTCCGAGACTGCGCCGCCTCCGACGCGCCCGCGCAGCTCCGTGACGCCTGATTCCGCCTCGAGCACGCGACCGTACACGCCACGAGCGCGGTCCAACGCTGGTCCGAGCGCCGCCTGTGCGGCAACGCCTTCGCGCGACGCCGTGTCAACCGCGACGATCGCGCTCCAGCGCGGCCAGGTGAACCCCAGAAAGATCGCCAGGTTGGCGGCCAGCAACAGGACGACACCGAGAATGTGCGGCCGCACCGCACTCCACCCAGGGCCGAGATCGATCGATAGCGCGCCGATCTCCGCACCGGGACTCAGCCAGGACGATCTACGGGGCTCGATCATTGCTCGCCCTGCACGGCTGTGGTCGATGCCCGGCGCGCCTGCGGCGCGCTGACCTCGGCCGCCGTAGCCTCCGGATCATCTTCGACCTCGACGCGACGGACGTACAGTGCGCGCAGGATCATCTGCGACGACCCGTCCGGCAAGATCTGCTCCCGGTCCGGCCAAACCTCGTCGAAGGAAGGGTGCGACTCGAGCTCCAACAGCAGATCCTGCAACGGACCGGCGTCCCGCGCTGCGGCCGTCATCTGTATCCGCACCGCGCCGTCGCCATCGATTCCTGGCGCCACGACCTCCAGTCGAGCACGCCGTGGGAGCACCTGCTCCAAGTCCGCGAATATCGAGCGCCAGGGGATGGTCCGCCAGGCGATCAGCTGGTTGCCGCTGGCGACCGCGGTGCCGGCGGCACGAGCCCGCTCGACGTCGGCGACCGCAGCCAGCCGATCCACTTCGGCCTGCCACTCGGTGAGGGTTGCAGCATCGACGGTGACTACCGGAGCTGCTTCCGGAACGCCGGCACCGCGCGTGATCCACCCCAGCAGCACCAAGTGCACCAGGGTCACGAGAAGCGCCGAAGCAGCAACATAGGCAACCGTTCGCCGCGCCGCGCGGACGCGCTCGATCGGTTGGGCCGCGAGGTTGATCGGCAGGCGCTTCATCGGCGCAGCGCTCCGGCCATCGCTTCCTCGGGACTCACCCGACGCACGTCGAGATCGACCGCACTGCAGGCCGCCGCAGTGGCGGTCGCCCAATCGGCGGTGCCACACAGACACACGTGTCCGATGGTCATCTCGAGATGGTCGTTGACGTAGCGACGCAGCGAGGGCAACTCGTCGGCGACGCGATCACCGTCGACCCGAGCGCGCCACGCACGGTGAAACCGGGGCACGCCCGAAGCCTCGAACAGACACGCGAGCGTTCCATCGGCCTCGCACATGATGAGACGCCGGATCGGCTCGCCATCAGCGGCAGACTCGCCAGCAGGCGGTGCGCCGGGGCCGTCGTCGGCCACTGCGGCGGCGAACGTCCACGGCACGAGGCGTCCGACCGTCCAGCCGAAGGGATCGACCAGAGATTCGTATTCCTGCAGCAGGCTCGCATCGCCGCCGACACTCAGCATCCACCGATCAGGCCCATCCGTGGCCGGGGCTGGCGTCGTCATGATCGACCAGTCGACGCGCGCCGCGTCCGCTTCCATGGGAAGCAGCTCGCGCAGCACCCAGCGAGCCATGCGACCACCCTCGGTGGCTCCGGGAGCTTCACCCTGTATGGGCGCCGCGGCCACCTTGACCGAGCCATCGGTAATCACCAGGGCCACGAGATCAGGGCGCCGACGCAACAGACCGTCGCGGCGCGCATCGTCCACGAGCTCGCCCAGCGGTGCCGCGAGCGCCGACCGGTCGGCCGACATCGGCGCCTGCAATCCACCGCGCAGCGCGCCTTGCGGCAGTGCTCGAGAGCCGCTGTGCACGACGCTCACCGAGCTGTTTCCGCGCCCCACCAACAGGCGCACTCGGTCCTTGCCGAGACCCACAGCCACGCGTTCTCTAGTCGCCCAATACCCCATACGGCCTCAGTCGACGAAGGTCACCTTGTTGATCTCCTGCAAGGTCGTCAGCCCGGCCTTGACCTTCTCGAGCGCCGAGTCCCGCAGGAACTTGATTCCCTCGCTGGCCGCCTGGCGTCGAATCTCGGAGGTCGGCCGGCGCCCCAAGATCATCTCGCGCACTGTGTCGGACAGATCGAGTAGCTCGGCGATCACGGTGCGCCCGTAGTAACCCGTGCCGCGGCACTCGGCGCAGCCAGCGCCCTCGCACAGCTGCCCGTCTTCCAGATCACGTTGGCTCAGTCCCGAGTCCTGTAGCAGCCGAGCGCTCGGCTGCACGGTTCTCTTGCACTGGTTGCAGATCAGCCGTACCAACCGCTGCGCGAGCACGCAGTTGAGCGCTGACACGAACTGATACTCCTCGACCTCCATATTCATCAGGCGACCGATGACATCCACGACGTTGTTGGCGTGCACGGTGGTAAAGACCAGATGGCCCGTGAGCGCGGACTGGACGGCGATGTTGGCCGTCTCCGGGTCGCGGATCTCACCGACCATGATGATGTCGGGGTCGTGGCGCAGCACCGATCGGAGCCCGCGCGCGAACGTCAGCCCCTTCTTCTCGTTGACTGGAATCTGCGTAATACCCGGCAGCTGGTACTCGACCGGATCCTCGATGGTGATGAGCTTTTGTTCCTCGCTGCGGATCTCGGACAGCGCCGCGTACAGCGTCGTCGTCTTGCCGGAGCCCGTCGGACCGGTGACCAGGAACATGCCGTACGGCTCGCGGCTGTACTTGCGGATCTTGATCATGTCGGTGTCGGTAAAACCGAGGGTGTCGAGGCGCAGCTCGGAGAACTCCTCCGACAGATACTCCTTGTCGAGGATGCGGATGACCGCGTCCTCACCGTGTATCGAGGGCATGATCGAGACGCGAAAATCCACTTTCCGGCTCTGTAGGTTGAGCTTGAAGCGACCGTCCTGAGGGATCCGCTTCTCGGCGATATCGAGGTCGGACATCACCTTCACGCGCGACAGGATGGCGTCGTGGTGGCGGAGCTCGATGGGTTCCATTGCCGGATACAGGACACCGTCGACGCGGTACTTGATCCAGACGGCGTCGTCGCGTGTCTCGACGTGAATATCCGAGGCGCGACGCTCGAGCGCGTTGAGTATTGTCGTATCCACCAGCCGCACGATCGGGTGTCCGCCATCTGTGGCGAGGCCGGCCAGCGTAAGGCCGTCTTCCTCCTCGGCATCGGGAGCGCCGCCGGACTCGAATGTCTCCTGTACAGCGGCGAGGATGCGCTCACCGGCGCCGGCGCGCCGTAGTGCCCGCTGCACGGCGTCGGGTGCGGCAGCGCGGACCGCAACGGCGGTGTCGAGCAGACCCTCGAGCGCGTCGAGCGCCGAGACATCGGCCGGGTCGGACATTGCGACCGCGAGCGCGTCACCCTCGCGGCACAACGGTATGAAGGCGTGGCGAACCATCAGCTCGATCGGGACGTGGGCCAGGAGCGCGCGATCGAGCTGCACCTCATCGAGGTCAACGTACGGGATGCCGAGCTCGTCGGCTCGCCGTTCGTGCGCCGACAGCAGCTCCGCGCCGCCCTCTCCGGCGAGCGGATCGCGCCGCTCATTCGGCCCCGTTGGCGCCTTCATCCCACCACCTGCACGGTCTGAAACAACGGCAGGTAGAGCGACATCAGGATGCCCGCAACGAGCAGGCCCATGGTGACGAGCATCGCCGGCTCCATGAGGCCGACGGCGGTGGTTACCTGTCTGTCGAGGGTGTCGTCGTAGGTCGTGGCGACGTGTTCGAGCATCTCTTCTAGTGCTCCCGTCGACTCCCCAACCTGCACCATCTCGAGGCCGAGAGGTTCGAGCATCCCGTACGCCTCGAATGCCGAGTGCAGGCTGGTGCCGTGGGTGACCTCCTCGGACACCTGCACGAGGCGGCGGCGGAAAGCGCGATTGCTAGTGCCCTCGGCGGTCACACGCAGCGCCGCCACGAGCGGAGCCCCGCCGCGCAGCAGGGTCGCCAAGGTGCGCGCTGTCTCCAGGCCGCAGTAACGCCGCAGCAACGCGCCGACAACCGGCAGCCGCAGCTTCCACTCATCGACTGACTCACGGCCGACCGCTGTCTTCGCCCACCGCCGCAGGGCCCAGATGCCAGCGGCAACCAGGACCAACAGCAGCACCCCGTAGCCCGAGACGAAGCTCGCGAGCCCCAACAGGGCGCGGGTCGTGAACGGCAGCTCCGCTCCCGAGGAGGCGTAGAACTCGGCGAACTGCGGGATCACCAACACCAGCAGGATGAGCACCACAGCCAACGACACCGCGGCCAGGACGATCGGGTACATCATCGCCGCATGGACCCGCCCTCGCAGCTTCAACGACTTGTCGAGGTGGGTCTGGTAGCGGCGGATCGCCGTCACAAGATCGCCGCTTGCTTCGCCGACCTCCAGCGATGTTACGAATAGCTCCGGCAGCCGCACTCGCTCGATCTCCGGACGAAACGCGCCTGAGATCCCCTCGCCGCCGACGAGCAACCGGCGAACGCGATCGAGCATGCTGCCAACCACCGAACCGGCACGCCGCGTGCGCAGGATGTCGACACAACGGAGTAGCGGCAGGCCGGCGTTCACCAACGCGGCGAGCTCCTGACTCAGCATCAGCAACTCGGCGGGGGCGACGTGCGTCCGCCGTCGCCCAAAGAGCCGTCGGCCGGAATCGGCAGCGCCGCCGCCCAGCTGGATAGACGCCAGCTTGCGCAATGTCGGCAAAGCAGTGGACGCGCTGCCCTCGACGATATCGAAGACCTCGAGGCCGTCGGCGGCCAGCTGCTCGCGCGCCGCCGGCACCGATACCGCCGAGACATAGCGCTCGGCGATGGCACCGTCGGCGGCGCCGACACGGCAGCGAAACTCGGGCATGGGAGCGGGCCTCGCTATTCCTGCTGGCTGGCGCCAGGGTCGCTTTCCGGCGCCGCGCTCGGCCGCACGCCCATGGCCAGGAACAGCGAGCCGGGACCAGCGTCGGCCCCCGAGCGCACGCCGATCAGGTGGGGAACACCCGGGGTAAGCATCATCTCCGAAGCGACCTTGAAACGCTCGGTTCCGTCGAGCCAGATGTTGCGAAGCTGCAACGCACCAGAATCCTCATCGACGACGACGATCTCGAACGTCAAAGCGCGGTCCGACGCCAGTTGGACGTTGTCGCCGCCGGCGCCGAGGCGTCCGGTCCACTCGCCCACGAGACCGAAGTCGTCGAACTGCACCAGTGCCCCGAGATCGGCGCGCAGGTCGGTCAATCGACTGGCCGCGCCGGCCCCGTCGACAGCCTCGGTACGCACGTCGAGCGGCGGGGCGCCGTCGAATCCGCGTACCAAGCGCACGTCGAGCTCCCACGCGACAGCAACAGCGGTGTCGGCAGCCGGTGGCGTCAGCGCCAGGGTGGGGGCAGTCTCGGCAACATCGCTCGATGGGAACCACAGCGCCACTCCCAGAATGGTGACTACTCCGACGACTCCGGCCAAACGCAACACGGCCTGTTGGTTCGTCGGGCCCAGCAGCCGCGCCAGACGCTCCACCAAGCCTGGCGGCTGAGGCTCCAAGCACGTCTCGATACGCTGCCACAGGGCCTCGAAATCGTGCTCCGTGATGCGATTGCGTCGCAGGCGATGAAAGATCCGCTCGGGTCGGTGGTCGTCGCTCATGGAAGTCCTCCTGGCATGTATACGGACTGCCTGCCTGAAGCGTCCAAGGCGATCGTTCGCGGCGTGGTCTATCCTGCTGCGGATGGAGACCGAAATGCCTGAGCGGGAATCCGAGCCCTCGGCGCCGACGACGGTTCCCCCGTACTCGCGCGACGGCCACCCGCCGCTCGACCCCGACGCCAAGACCGGCGCGCACCAACCGCAACGGAGCTGGCAACGATGGCCGGTGATGATTGCCACCGTGCTTTTCGTGGCGATCCAGGCGGGCCCGTGGATTTTGGGGACGGTCGGACGCTGGCTGGTCGTCGAGGATGAGATTGGACAGGCGGACGCCATCTTCGTCCATGACGGCGATTTCCCGTTCCGAGAGATGGAAGCGGCGGAGCTCTACAGTCAGGGCCTCGCGCCTGAGGTCTGGATCGCTCGGGTGCGCCCCACCGACCGCAGCCGCGCCCTCGAACGCCTGGGCGTCCGCATGCCCGGATCGGAATACTGGCGGGGCCAGGTGCTGCAGCGCTTGGGCGTTCCGGCGAGTGCGATCCGTCTGCTCGACGAGCCGGTGAGGAACACCCGTGACGAGATCGAGACAGTGCGCAACGAGATGGGTCGGTTAGACCGTTTGGGCGTCATCCTGGTCACGTCGAAGGCGCACTCGCGCCGCGTCGGCACGCTGTGGCGGCAGGCAAACGACTCCACCCTCGAGGGTGCGGTGCGCTGGTCGCGCTCCGACCCCTTCGATCCAGACCGGTGGTGGACGAACACCACGGACGGCGAAGCCGTAGTGAATGAGCTGGTCGGCCTCCTCGACGCGTGGGTCGGGGCGGGGTGGCGGCCAGAGAGAGACTAGTGGCCTAGCAGGCCGCCAGCCGGCGTGGAGACGCCGCCACCGCCTGCCGCAGCCGGTCGGTGGTGTGCTCCTGTTGCAGCTGGGTGATGCCTGCGAACATCGGCAGGGAGAGGATCTCGCCGGCCGCCTGCTCGGCTACCGGGAACGATCCCGGCCCCTGACCGAGCTCGGCGTACGCGCCCTGCAGATGAATCGGAATCGGATAGTGGATTCCGGCGCCGACGCCTGCTTCGTTGAGATGCTGCAGGACGCCATCGCGCTCGGCCACACGTACGACATAGAGATGCCAAACGGGGTCGTTTCCAGCTAGCACGCTCGGCGGAGCCACCTCGGGCAGGTCGATCAGGAGCTCGGCGTAGCGAGCCGCCGCCTCGCACCGATGCTGATTGCCGGCCGCCAGATGGCGCAGCTTGGCCAGCAGGACGACCGCCTGCACGGTATCGAGTCGCGAGTTGAAGCCCATCTCGGGGTGGTGATACTTGCGGTCACTGCCCCAGTTCCGCAACCGCCGGACAGCGGCGTATACGTCCGCATCGTGAGTGATCACCGCACCGGCGTCGCCATATGCTCCGAGGTTCTTTCCCGGATAGAAACTGAACCCCGCCGCCAGCCCGAAGCTCCCCGCCGCCTGTCCGTGGCGGCCAGCACCGTGCGCCTGAGCGGCGTCCTCGATGACAATGAGACTGTGGCGGGCCGCGAGTTCGAGCAGCGACTCCATCGGCGCCAGTTGACCGTACAGATGCACCGGCATGATGGCACGCGTACGAGGCCCCACGGCCTCTTCTGCCAACTCGACATCGATCAGATGGTGGTCCGGGTCGCAGTCCACCAGCACGGGAACGGCGCCGGTGCGCGTCACGGCAAGGGCGGTGGCGATGAACGTGTTAGCCGGCAGGATCACTTCGTCACCGGCGCCGACGCCAAGCGCCCGCAACGCCATCTCCAGCGCATCGGTGCCACTGCCAACGCCGACGCAATACGGCGCCTCCTGGAAGTCGGCGAACGCCGCCTCGAACTCTCCCACCTGTGGCCCGAGGATGAATGCGGTGTCGGCCATCACCTGGTCCAGTCCGGCCGATACCTCGTCGGCAATCAAGGCGTGCTGCAGCTTCAGGTCAACCAGCGAGATTCTCATGTCACACCTCAATCTCCACTCCGCCGCCGGCAAGCGAGCGGCCGATGGCGTCGAGCGTACGCACGACCGCGAGCCCTTCAGGTCCCGCCGACAGCGGACGATCGCCTGACTGGACGCACTCCAGGAAGTGATTCACTTCGGCCTTCAACGGTTCTGTCATCTGCACTCTCGGAATCACGATGTCGCCCTCGCGAACGCTCATCCGGAAGCTGGCGAACGTGTCGACGAACGGCACGTCAACGCGCTCATCGCGCACCTTCTTGTCGTAGATGCGCAGCGGCTCCGACAGATTCACGTCGTCGAACGTCAGCATCCGGCGCTCGCCAACGACAGTTATGGCGCGCGATTTTCGCGGGTTTAGCCACGATGCGTGCAAATGAGCGAGGACATCGCCGGGGTAGCGCAACGTCGCAAACACTGCGTCCTCGATGCCGGGGTTGATCCAGGCACCACCGACGGCCGAGGCGGTGATCGGGTTGCCGTTGAGCCAGTAGCTCGCCAGGGAGACGTCGTGCGCCGCCAGGTCCCAGGCGGCGTTGACGTCCGCTCTGATCGGCCCGAGGTTCGTACGTTCCATCGAGATGTAGTAAACGCGTCCGAGCTCTCCGTCGCTGATGTACTCCTTGGCGCGCCGCGCCGCGGCGTTGTAGACGAAGATGTGGCCCACCATGAGCACCTGCCTGGTGCGTTGCGCCAGCTCACAAAGCGCCTCCGCATGCTCGACCGTGCCGGCAAGCGGCTTTTCCACCAGCACATGCTTGCCCGCTTCGAGCGCCACGGTGGCGAGCTCATGATGAGTATTGGTGGGCGTGGCGATGATGACCGCATCGACGTCGTCAGCGCGGATCGCCGCGTGCGCGTCATCGGTCGTCTGCACGCCGGGGAACCGAGCGGCCACAGTGGCCAGGCGTTCGGTGCTCGTGTCGGCGACCCACGACACCCACGCGTCGGTATGCGTGTAGAGGTTGTTGATGAGGTTCGGACCCCAGCGACCGGCACCCACGACCGCGACTCGAATCACCGCTTCCCCCAAGCAGCTTCGCGAACGCCGTTCCATCAAGGCCGATCTCACCCCGCTTCGGCCGATGTCGCGGACGTCGTTTGCCGTCAGCGCCCCCCAACGCCAATCAGCGGATGATACCCGATCCGCCCGCCCTGCGGGGGTCGCTACTCGCGGTTGTCGCCGACTGCGGCGTACTCCGGGTAACGGTCGATGATCCCGCTGCGTAGCTGTCGACGCGCCAGCGCCACATGACTGCGCACCGTCGAGGTACTGCAGCCCAGTGCGCGGGCTACGTCGCGCGCCGGGAGGTCTTCAATCTCCCGCAGCACAAAGGCGGCTCGTTGCTGTTCCGGAAGCTCGGACGCGAGCTCGTCCCAGATTCGTTGAACCTCCTGCCAGCGCAGCGCCAGGGTAGGGTCAGCAACCGCATCCGCCGGCAACCGTTGCGCGGCACTCTCTGTAGTCACCGTGCCCGGCACCGATGAGTGGGTCGATGCCCGCCCCGCCGCACCGGCGTCCTGGCGCTCACCCAGCGGTATCGGGTGACGACGATCCGTACGCCAGCGGTCGATCGCCTTGTTGGTCACGATGCGGGTTAGCCAGGCGTCGACGGTAAACCGGGTCCGGTAGCGCGCGCAGTGCCGCCAGAGTGCGACAAACGACTCCTGCACTACGTCCTCCGCCGCTCCGCGGTCTCCGAGCATTTGATAGGCGACGCGTTGCACCCAGCGGTGCTTGCGCTCGTACAGCTGCCGGAAGGCGCCCGTATCGCCGCGCCCGGCAGCGCGAACAAGATCAGCGTCGGATAACCGCTCGGACGCATCGGGCATCAGGCCACTCGCCTACGGAGTGGCGATCGCGGCAGGCTCCGCTGGCGCGGGCGCGGTTCCCTCCGAGCTCGCCGCCCTGCGGCCGAAGATCATCTTCCCAGCGCTGGTTTGAAGAACGGATGTCACCACCAGATCGACCGTCGATCCGCGGTGAGCGCTGGCTCCATCGACGACCACCATCGTCCCGTCATCTAGGTAGCCGACTCCTTGACCGGCCTCCTTGCCCTGCTTGACGACGAACACCGACATCGGCTCGCCCGGCAAGAACGCCGGCTTCACCGCGTTCGCCAGGTCGTTGACGTTGAGCACCCTGACGCCACGTACCTGCGCCACCTTCGCGAGGTTGAAATCGTTCGTCAACACCACGCCGCCGCGTCGGATTCCGAGCTCGATGAGCTTCGAGTCGACCTCGGCAATACCGGGGAAATCGGTAGGGTCGATCTGTACGTCGAGATCGGCGCTGCGTTGCAGGTCCTGGAGAATATCGAGACCTCGGCGACCTCGGGCACGCTTGAGCGCGTCATTCGAATCGGCCACCTGCTGCAGCTCGTTGAGCACGAACTGCGGTACTAGCAAGGTGCCGTCGACGAAGCCGGCGCCGGCGATCTCGGCAATTCGGCCGTCGATGATGACCGAAGTGTCGAGGAACTTGTCGGGGATACCGACCTTCTGATCCTCGAGAAACGGTTTCCAGGGGATCCACCACTCCCCGGATTGCCCTTTGAGCGACCCGATCACCATCCCCAGGTACGCCAAGGTAAGCACCGCGACGCCCTGGATCACCGCTTCCGCGGTGGCGCTCAGGTCGAGCTGCCTGCCGACGATGCCGAAGGCCATCCCCAGGACCAATCCCATGAACGTGCCTACGACGCCGCCCATCAGTACGTTGGGATGGAGGCGGTGGAGCTTGACCTCCAGCAGCACGACGACGGCCGAGAACAGCAGCCCGATGAGTAGGCCGGCGATTCCACCCGGGATTCCGAGGAACCCGATGGCCGCGCAGCCCAAGACAAAGAGCGCACGAATGATGTTCATTACGTATGACCTCCGGGCCACCTGAGCGGCGCCCGCATATGAAAGCGGTATGAAGAATGATGGCGTGGATTATAGCGCCGAGGGTGGCCGGCACACCGCGTTCAGGCCGACGTTCCGGGCTGCGCGAAGCGACCGCGCTCTGCCCGCGCCCAGAAGAACGGGTAGATCATGCGCCACCAGTCGAGGCCGGGGCGAATCTTGGTGTAGCTATGTCGCCTGCCTGGGTATCGCATCGTGATCGGAACCTCGAGCCAGCGTACCGCCTCCCCGGCAATCAGGACCTTGCCGTAGAGGTAGGGTTCGAAGGCGTAGGTCCAAAGCCACTCGGCGCGCCAATCGAAGCGGGCGCGATCGAACATATCCACCCGAAACGCCCGATAGCCGCAGGTCGCGTCCGTGACCGTTGCGCCGGTGGCGAGCCACGCGGCCAGATTGACCATCGGTATTGCGCGACGACGGAACGCCGGCAAGTTTGGTGACGCTCCTCCGTCGAGATAGCGGCTGCCGGTAACGTAGTCGGCTTCGTTGCGTCGTATCGGCCCTACGACCCGGTCCATCTCGGACGGCAGCATCTTGCCGTTCGATGCCAGTCCCACGAGGACATCGTAGCCGTGCTGCCGGGCCCATTCGGTAGCAGCGATGATGGCCCAGCCGACGCCGCGATTGAGCTCCGACTCTACAACTGGCCAGCCTGACGAGCGGATGATGTCTTCGGAGCCGTCGGTGGATCCGTTGTTGATCAGGAGGAACTCGTCGCAGGCTGGCCCTGTCGCGCGCAGCTCGTCGAGCAGCTTCGGAAGATCATCCACCTGATCGAAGACCGGAGAGAAACCGAGCACCTTCAAAGAAAGTCGCTCCATTCCTCCGGTACCCAGTCCTCGACCTGTCGATCGTCTGGCGGTACGTGCGCCCACGGATAGTCGCGGTCGACGCAGCGAATCCATGGGTAGGGCTGTAGGACTTCGCCACCGACCTTGTGCAGGATACGGCGACAATCAATGCGATTCTCCGCCGGCGATCCGTCCATGAACGCGAACGCCGGCACCTCGCCGCCCACTTTGGAGTTGGCGCCGACGACTGCGTGCACGCCGAGGCGCGCTCCTGGGAGAACCGTGGCGTGCACCGCGATGACGCAGAACGGCGCCACCAGTGGCGGTTCCTCCACAGCGAACACCGGGAAGGCCCGATCGTTGGTGAACACGACGAACGGATGTACCCACACGAACGGGCCGATCCGGGTGCCCGAACCGACCGTTACATACGAGTGCAACCGTACGTAGTCGCCGATCTCGACGTTCAGCTGGATGTCGCAGTTGTTGCCGATCGAGCAGTTATTACCGACGCGGCTATCCTCGCGTATTGCCACGTAGGGACCAGTCTGGAAGTTCTCGCCCACTGTCGTTCCGGCGTTGATGATCGTGCCGCGACGCAGAATCGATCCGCTACCGATGCGCGTCGGGCTGGCGACGTAGGCGTCGCGGTCACGATAGAAACCGTAGGTCGGCTCGCCGAGGCTGCAACCGGCGCCCACCCAAACGCTGTCACCGAGGCACACGCCGTCGTACAGAATCGCCCCCGGCGCCACATGAACGTCGTCCCCCAGCGTCACGCCGGTGCCCCAGCGGACCGATTCATCGAAGGTGCATCCGGCGCCGACATCCACATCGGGGCCGGGCAACGACGTCAACCCGAAGCCGGCGCTCATCGCAACTTCCCCTCTGTCCCGGGCTCGCTGGTTAGCGTCACGAACCTGTCCCACGTTGGACCGTCTATGCCTTCAGCGACACCCAACGCACGAGCTGGTTGATCAGCAGCTTCCCGTCCCATGGAGACTCCTGCACGTTCATCAAACCGGGCCGCACGCATCGCGCCGCGCCCGCAAGTGTCGCAGCCTCGGCAAAGGCGCGCGCCTCGTGATCGTCGCCGAGTGCCAATCCGACCGTCTGTACCCGGGGGTCGATCAACGGCACGATCTGGCGCCATGACTCCACCGCCGTGAGAAACACCGTACGCGACTGAACGGCCTCGTTGAGCGACACATCGGTGTCCATGCAAACGGTCCAGTTGGCACCATCGCGGGACGCGATCACGTCGCGCTTCTCATCGAGCGCCCATTCTGCACGGACGTTGGCAATCTGTACCGTCGTGTAGGCATCGAGATCGGGTTTGGGTGGAAGCCGTTCGAGCGCTGCAGCAAAGCGTGCGCCGACATCGCCCAACGCGCCGTTGCCTCCCTCGACGAAGATCGTCTGCGGCGAGGAACAGGCGCGTTGATCGAAGATCGCGATATCGCGCACGAACGACGCGACCACATCGTCGAGCTCCGCAGGCTGCGAGTGAAGGGCGGCGCCGATCACGCCGATCGAATATTTGGGACCGAACTCGACGCTCACACAATGCGGCAGCTGTGGTAGCGCTCGGATGCCTTCGATGGCGGCCTGGCCGCCCCAGGTCACCTTGGCATCGGCGGCCAGCGACATCGCCGCGCCCGGGTGGCGCTCGCTCGAGCTGTACCAGACGACTGCCAGGCAGGCACACAGCTCGTCACCCGACAGGCCTTGGACGGAACACCCGGCGAGCACCTCGAGCATCGCGTCGATCCCACCCGGCTCGGCGTCGGCAAGCTTGACCAAACAGACGTTTCTGGCCAACAACGCCGGCACCAGGGCGAAGATAGGCAGTGTCGGCACGTTGCCGGCCATCCACATCGACACCAGGCCGTGCGGCATTGCGGCGAGCTGCCGGTCGTCTGCGTCGATGAAGCCATCCAGCGCGGCGACACGGTCACCCAGATTCAGGGCCAACATCTTTTCGAGGTTGGATGGCCGTAGCCATGCGGACAGGAACGTCAGCCCGTCGAGTCCCCGGGTACGGGGGTCCTCCAGCAGACGGCTGCCGAAGAGCCCCAGCAACTCCAGCAGCGAGACGGTCGATGCTGCGGCCATCCAGGCCCGCCGGGATGGCAGCTCGCCAACGATCGTTTCCAGGTCATCGAACGCCTCCGTCCGGGTGCCGGGTCTAAAGTGGACGCCGCTCATTGCTTCGCCGCGAAGGTGTCGCCGCAACCACGCACCTCGGCACGCTCTACACGGCGGGTGAACCGAAAGTGCTGCCCGGACCGCCCGCACGGGCAATCGTCGACGCCAATCAGCGTTCCCTGAGCTTCAGTGAGCAACGCTTGGCCCGGATAGCTGGTCGGCAGCACGCTCACGACCTCGATGATCCCGGTCTCGCCTGGAGCCACCGGCTCGAGTGTATGGGGTCGGCGGATCACCACGTCGGCGAACGCCGGAGCGTGCTTGTTGCCGGCCGGACAATCGACGAAGACCGTGCCGACCTGTTCGACCATGCCGTAGAAATCGAGTACCGCCTGGCTGCCGGTGCCCAAGACCTCGCTGACGCGGTCGTTGAAGACAGCTTTGGACACAGCGTAGGCCTCCAGCTTCTTCCAGCCTCCCGAATGCAACAGGACCGCGGCCGAGGCATCGAAACCGGCGCCGCGCTCCTCGGCGGGGCCGACGAACCGCGTCCACACGATGAACGTGAAACCGAAGATCAGCACCGGCTCGTCGCCATGCGACTCGAAGAAGGCGTCGATCGCTTCCCAGTCAGGCTCGAGGCGCCCGTCGCTTGTCGAGCGCAGCGCATAGGTGGTGGATTTCGCGAAGCTGCCAATGCCTCGTATGGCGGCGCCACGGGCCGTCAGCACATCTCCGGCGGCGGCGGCCTCCTCGGCGTCGATGACGAGATAGGGACGTCGGCTGCCGCCCACCGCGTCCTTGAGAATCGACACCAGCGCCCGCGCCTGACGGAACGCCGTCGTCTTGTCGATGAAGATACGGCTGGGAGACTGGCCGCTGGTCGACGATGAATGAAGCTCTCGCACGACTTGATCCGACGGCACCGCAGACAACTCGAAGCGCTTGAACATGGTGACTGGCAACGGCGGCACATCGGCGACCCGTGTCCATTCCGACGGGTCGGTACCCAGACGAGCGAGGAAACGCCCATAGGGAGGACAGGCGGCCGCCACCTGCTCGCACAACGGCCGCAAGATCGCCAGGAGACTGCGTTCCTTGTCGGCCTGCGGCGTCGAGAACTGATCTCCGCCGATCAGTGCGTCGATCGCCTCGGCCACCTCGACATGGCCGGCGTCGACCAGATCGCTAGTGCTCATGATCGCGACTCGCGATTCTGCGCCGCTTCTCGAAGTTGCGATTTCAACACCTTACCGGCGGCGTTCTTCGGAAGATGCTCGGCAAGCTCTACGACTGTCGGAACCATGTGATTGGGCAGATGCTGGTGACAGTGACGCACGATCGTCTTGTCGCTGAGCTCTCCATGGCCCACTGGCACGACCACGGCCTTGACGGCCTCGCCCCAGATCTCGTCCGGCACGCCGATGACGGCTACCTCGACCACCTCCGCCAACGCGGCGATTACCTCCTCGATGTCTCGCGGGCTAATGCGGATGCCCATCGATTTTATGAAGTCACGGGCGCGATCGACGATGAAGATGAAGCCGTCGCGGTCGACACGCGCCAGATCTCGAGTTCGGAGCTTGCCACCGCCGAAATACGTCTGTGTACCGCTGGCGTCGTTCCAGTAGCCGGGGCTTATGTTGTCGCCGGTAGCAACGATCTCGCCGACCTCGTCTGAGCCGGGACGGACCGGAGAGCCATCGTCCTTCAGGACCTCGAGAACGGTCGACGGCAAGCCACGACCGATTGAGCCGATCTTGTCCCCGAGCCGCTCGGGAGGTAGGTAGGAGAGCCTGGCAGTGGCCTCCGTTTGGCCATACATGACGTAGAAGCGCACTTCCGGAAACGCATCGCGGACCTCACGGATGAAGGGCTCCGGGAGACTACCGCCAGCTTGCTGGAGCCAGCGGAGCGCCGGGAGCTGGCGCTCCCTGAAATGGCTTCGCCGCAGCAGGATCTGGTAGGTCGACGGCACGCCGGCAAGGCCGCTACAGCCCTTGGCCTCCATGTCGTCGAGCACTTTCTCGGGAAACATGAAGCCGTTGTTGATCACCACAGAGGCGCCGGCCAGCAGGTGCGCATGCAGCACCGACAGGCCGTAGCAATAGTGCAACGGCAACACCAGCATGGCGCGATCGGTCGGCGCGAGACCCATGTACTCGACGATGTCGCTCGCATTGGCGCTGATGTTGCGGTGGGTAATCATGACGCCCTTCGGAACCCCGGTAGAGCCGGACGTGAAGAAAAGCGCCGCCAGAGCGCTATCCGCTTCCTCGGAAGCCGATGCGCTCGGTGCGGTTGCGAGGGAGCCGCCGGTGTCCAACCTCAGCTCCTCCTCGGACCACAGTTCGGTCCCGGTCGCGGTAGCGCTGGCGCTGACGTCGTCGTCAGGCGCGATCCGCGCCGTGACCAGCAACAGCTGCATATCGGTATCGGCCATGATTCGCCCTAGCCGCTCCGCCGGTAGGGTCAGCGGTAAGGGCACGACGCACAGGCCAGACCGGATCGTTGCCAGATAGGCAACGACGAAGAAGAGGCCGTTCTCCGCTACCAGCCCGACCCTCGAGCCCGGAGCCAGGCCGCGCGACACCAGCTGCGTAACGGCCTCGTCTACGCGCTCCCGAAGCTGCGCGTAGGTGACCGTGTCGGCGCCAATCAACAGCGCCGGATCGGCGGCGCCACCGACCGCGAGAAGTTGCTCGGCGACGTTGGTTGACGCCCGTAGCGCCGCTTCGCGCGAGCTCGCGGCGGCGCTGCCGGTCACTCGATCCCCTTGGTAGCCAGGATCTCCAGGATCTTCCTGACGTCGACCATCTCCATGATCTCGTCGACCTCGAACTCGACCCCGAAGGCGTCCTCCATCGCAGCCACCAGATTCATATGACCAATCGAATCCCATTTCTTGACGTCATCCGGAACGGTGTCGGAACCGAAGCGCGCCGGATCATGCGCGAACGTCTCCTCGAACACCGATGCCAATCGATCGATCATGGCCATGCTGTCTCCGGTTGCCGGTCTTTCGCACCCCGTTCCGACCTCACAAAGCCATTCCGCCGTCGACCGAAAAGACGGCACCCGTAACGCCGGTTGCGGCGTCGGAAACCAGCCAGCTCACCAGGCTGGCTACGTCATCGGCGCTCTGCAATCTCCCGAGCGGAACGCTCCTCTCGATCATCGCGAACATCGCGCGGCTGGTGAGATTCGTCTTCACGGCTCCGGGCGCGACCGCGATCGCCCGAATGCCCGCAGCGGCGTACTCGGCGGCAACACTCCGCGTGTACTGGATCAAACCGGCCTTCGAGGCCGCGTAGACCGCTAGCTTGGGCGAGGCTTTGAGGCCGGCGACCGATGCGATGTTGACGATGAGCCCGGGCGTCTCGCGCCTCTTCATCACGCTCAGCGCCGCGGCGCTCAAACGAAGCGGCGCTGCCAGGTTGGTCTGCAGTTGCTCATCAATCGTCTCGGCGTCGGCATCGTGGGCGTTCTGAAAACGCATTACGCCGGCGTTGTTTATCAGCACGTCGAGGCCGGCTCGGTGGGCGGTGATCGATTCGAGCAGCGCTGCCGTGCCGTCGAGATCCCGCACGTCGGCCTGGTGATACCCGACCTTACCGGCGAGCTCACCGGCGCTCTCGGCCCAATCCGCCGGCTCACGCCGGGCGATGATATCCACCGTGTGGTCATCGGCGGCCAGGCGTTGCGCGATCGCCAGCCCGATCCCCGAGGTACCCCCGGTGATGATGATTCTCTTCATAGGCTCTCCCCCAAAGAGCCTTCGCCCCTGAGTTCTATAACACGTCGGGCGGCTCGGGACTCGCCTCGGCGGGAGTCGGTGGCGACGCGCTCGCGCGCGCCTCGGCAGACGTCGCATCACGCAAGTGCACCCCCTCGGAGGTCAGAAACCAGAGGCCGAGTAGCGTCGGCGGCGCGAACGTCAGCGCGTGAATCAACAGCGAGTAGCCCAGCGCCTCACCCTTGGGCACGCCGAAAATGCCCAGCGCAACGATGCAGCCAGCCTGGAACGTGCCCACGAAACCAGGCGCCGCCGGAATCATGACGAACACCGCGACCAGCGTTGTGGCTACGATGGCGAGACGGAACAGGGGGACTCCGTAGGTAACGCCCAGATCCATCGCCAACGCGGTCAGCGCAAACGGGGCCGCCAGCGTCACCCACACGTAAGCGCTGGCGAGCAAGATCAACAGCAACTGACGCAGATCCGTCAGGGCATATAGGCCGGCCGCGAAGGAGTGGACGGTGGCGCGAAGCGGCTTACCGAGACCGATCGGCAACGGATCGGTAATCCGATCGAGCCACCGCAGAAAGGCACTCTGAAACAGGATCAGAGCCAGGATCAGGATCGTCGCGAGGGCGGCTACTGCCCCCAGCAAGCGCACCGCCGCGGTCACCTGCGGGCTGGCGCTATCCGGGATCGGCACGAGGATGATGGCGACCGCCAGCATGGCGCCGACCGTCACCATGTCGAACACGCGCTCCAGCACGACGGTCGCAAAGGCGGCGGAGAACGGCAGCTTCTCCTTACGAGCGATCGAGTACGCCTTGACACCCTCGCCGGCGCGCAACGGCAACACCGCGTTGGCGGCGAACCCCACCGCCTGGGAGGCGAAGAGCGTAGGCGCCGGTACGGGGCGCAGGTGCGCGAACAGCAGGCGCCAGCGCTGCGCCCGCGCCTGGAGCGACAGGAGCGAGGTGGCGGCCACCAGCACCAGCCAACCCGGCCTGGCAGTCCGCACGACGTGCCACACCTCGATGATCGAGACGTCGCGCGTGGCGATCCAGAGGAACACGGCGCTCACCGCCATGCCGATCGCCAGCTGCAAGTATCGCTTGTTCACGAACGAGGCTCGTTGGGAGGCTTCGGGCGGGCGCTCGGTCCTGTCAGGGGAAGCACGGTGGGAGCGCGTTTACGGTAGCCGTCGGCAGAGCAAAGAAAAAGCCCGGGAGCACGCCGGCTCCCGGGCTCAGATCGATCGTTCGGCGAGCGCTTAGTTGACGGTCACCGCGATCT
The DNA here is from genome assembly GCA_965248695.1 of Acidobacteriota bacterium. Lineage (GTDB taxonomy): Bacteria > Acidobacteriota > UBA890 > UBA890 > WLXD01 > DASCOT01. The sequence continues at coordinate 1,910,201 of CBDFKD010000002.1, forward strand.
TCTTCGGCTTCGCCTGCTCGACCTTCGGCAGGCTGATCACGAGCACACCGGCATTGAACCGAGCGTCGATGCCCTCCTGATCCACCGCCGTCGGAAGGTTGAATGTGCGTGAGAAACTGCCGTAGCCGCTCTCGATGCGACGGTAATGACCATCCGTCGCGTCGTCGTTGAACCGCTTCTCACCCTTGAGGGTGAGCCTGCCGTCCTCGAGCGTGATCTCGACATCCCCGTCCGCGAGACCGGGTAACTCGGCGCGCAGCAAGATCTGATCCTCCTGCTCGACGACATCCACTGCCGGCGTCCACGCGGGTGCGTCACCGGCAGCTTCCGCGCCGGCCTCGCGATGATTGAAGAAGCGCGCCCAGTTGCGGCCGAAAGCATCGTCGAAGCCGCGCTGCAGCTGTACGAAGTGGGGAAAGGCGTCTGTACGTCGAACCAGCATTTGTCGTCCTCCTGGAAACCAAAGACCGAGTGGGGACACGGCCCCGATCGGTAACAGCTGAGGACATCATAAAATCTGATGATCTATTAATCAAGTCTTATTATTAGAATTACTAAGATCTCAGACGACCCGCCCATAGGACGCGTAACTTGCTGTACATCAGGGGGTTATTCGTTGGACTGGGCGACCGCGCCTCAGAGGGAGGGGGTCAGATCCGGATGATTGGCGGCAAAGTAACGGCTCATCGCGTCACGCCAGTGCGGCAGGTCGTGCAACCCGAGCTCGCGCAGCGCGGCATTATCCAGAGCGGTGTAGTCGGAACGCTTGGCGGGCGCACCGAACTCGGCGGCGGTGGTGGGGCCGAGGTGCCGTCGCGCACCGACGGCATTGAAGACAATCTCGGCAATCTCGAACCATGTCGCCTGCCCGGTGTTGGCGACGTGGAACAACCCGCAGGCGCCACAGCCCAGCAGTTCCCAGATCGCCGCGGCCAGATCGATCGCGTAGGTGGGGCTCACAACTTGATCGTTCACCACTCTTGTCTCGGCCCCCTGCCTGGCACGCTCGAGCATGCGCTCGATGAAGGGAGGCGTTCCGTGTCCCTGCCGGGCTCTGCCGTAGACTGCCGACGTTCGCACGACCATGTGCATCTCGGAAGCAGCCAGCACGAGGTGCTCGCCTGCCAGCTTCGAGGCGGCGTATACGCTCTGAGGCGCTGGCAGGTCGGACTCCCGAAACGGGACTCGGCGCACACCTCCGAACACGTAGTCGGTCGACAGGTGGACCAGCCGCGTCGCGGCCCTCTTGCACGCCAGCGCCAGCGTACCGGCCGCCGTCGCATTGACGCGAAAGGCCTGGGCGGGCTCGGTCTCACACAGGTCCACCGGCTGGAAGACGGCGCAGTTGACGGCGGCACGGGCGCGTTGATCTTGCAGCAACTCCTCGACCCGCGCCGCGTCCGTGATGTCGGCGTCGCCGCGACCCAGCTGCACGACAGTGCCCGGATCATGTCCCGCGTCCGCCGCCGTCGCTGCGAGCGCTTCGCCTACCTGGCCGAAGCCTCCGAACACCAGGACCCTATCGTGTGAAGCTATATCCGCCTCCGAGGTAGTAGCTCCGTAAACCCGAGCGCAACGCATCGTCCCAACCGCCGGTCACGAAGAAGCGGCTGCCGAGACTCCATTGAAATCGCAGCTTGACGTGCGGATCAGGGTCGCGGCCGAGGTCCCACACCTCGCCGATGAGGCGCAGCCGATCCCGCGCGGCGAAGAAGTCGACTCCGAAGCCCGCCTGCGATTCGAGGATGCCACCGCGGACCTGGAATCGGCCGAATCGTTGCGCCATCAGGGCACTGACCCGGAACCCCTCAGCACGAACCAACTTGCGCTCGAGCTGCGTCGCCAGCAAATCCCCGGTGACAGGATCGAAGGTCTGCGTCGTGATGTTGGTCTCAGTAATGCCGCCGATGTTGTCGTCGACCAGATGGAACTCGAACCCCCGCCCCGATCCCGACTCACCGAGCTCCAGGCGAATCCCGAAGTAGTTCTTGCTCGACTCGAGGCGCTCGTAGAATTCCGAACGCCACTCGAAGCTGAACTGCGCCTCACCCACGCGACGGAAGAAAGTGTCGGCGGCTGCCAGGCTGTCATCAACCGAATCGAGGGCTTCGTTGAGTCGATCAACGGTATCCGACTCATTGACCAGCCGGCCGACCGTGCCCTCGCCCCGATTGGCCTTGCCGAGGATTTCCTCCAGGTCGGCGGCGGAGCGCTGCAGTCGTTCGGAAACGTCGAGTAGGTTCTCACCGGCGTTGCCGAGACCGTCGCTGTTGCGTTCGATGGCTGCGGTCACCTCGGCTGACAGACCGCGCATTTCCTCGACCAGCTGGGGCAGGCTTTCCTTGAGCGTTACCGACAGCTCGCTGATGTTGCCAAACGCCGTGTCCATGTTGCCGAAGCCCGAGTCGATGTTGGCACGGTTGTCCGTCAGAATCGCTTCGAAGCGTTCGGTCACGCTCTGGACATTGCCGAGAATCTCACGCAGCGACGCCTCGCCCTCTTCGGTACCGAGCACTGCCGACAACGTGCGCGTCGTGAGCTCGAGATTGCGGGCGATGCTCGAGACCACTTCGACCATCTGATCGACCGACACCGGATCACCGCCACGGATCCAGCCGCCGGCCGCAACGAGCGGACGTCCCGGCGAGCCCGGCTGCAGATCGAGCACGCGGTCGCCGAGCATGCCGGTCGATCCGACGATTGCCACCGCATCGTCGTGCACCTCCACCGCGTCTTGCAGTCGGAGCTCGACCTCTGCGACGCCCTCCTGCATGTTCAGCCGCACTGCCGAGACCGTGCCGACTCGTACTCCGGCTAGCAGGACCGGGTCATCCTGCCCGATGCCGGCAGCGTTCTCGAAGCGCACGTTAACGATGTAGCCATCGTCGGTGCGGAAGCTACCGATGTCCTCGATCTTGATGACGAAAAACGCCAGGGCGACGATCGCCACCAGTACCAACACGCCGACTTTGATTTCCGAACGCATACGCTTGCCTCCGCGAGGGCGCCGCGTGTCTACACGCCGGCGACCCCTCGGACTAAGAATAGCGGCTGCCAGCCAAAGCTGCGCGATGGACCCCTTTTCGGACCATGGTAGATTGGCCGGCCTCAAGATCCACGGTCGGCACCGAGCTCGGTCGGCCGACACAGAGTCACCGCCGCCCGCGCCGGATCAACGGTCGGCTCGCCGTCTGACCGCTCAGGAGCACCGAGGCTCATGCCACTCGAGTTTGCGCCCACGGACATCCCCGATGTGCTCCTGATCCGGTCGGAGCTGATGAGCGACGCTCGCGGCGGCTTTCTAGAGACCTTCAGACGCTCCCTGCTTGCGGCTCAGGGGGCCGATGTCCACGTCGTACAGGTCAATGAGTCGATCTCGGACGCGAAGGTGCTACGTGGCATGCACTACCAGCTCGAGCCCCACGGGCAGGGCAAGCTGGTGCGGGTGTTGCGCGGCGCGGTGCTGGACGTCGCCATCGATCTGCGGCGCGGCTCGCCATGGTTCGGCCGGCATGTCGCGGCCGAGCTCAGCGCTGAGAACCGCAGCCTGATGTGGATCCCATCGGGGTTCGCTCACGGCTTCTGCGCCCTCGAAGACGACACCCATTTCCTCTACTTGCAGACCACCGAGTACGCTCCCGAGGCAGAAGCCGGAGTGAATCCCTTCGACCCGGCACTGGGGCTCGAATGGCCATTCCCGCGCGACGAGCTGACGCTGTCGGACAAGGACGTGGATCTGCCGCCACTATCGTCGGCGCGCCTCAATTTCGACTATCACGCCGAAGGTTGAGCCCGGATCGGGCCGGGCGGTCGTCGGACGGTCCGGTTTTCATCACCGGTTTCACCACCGCCCGCTACCGCTACATCATCTTGATGGGGCCGTCGGCGCGCCCGTTGATGAACTGCTGAACAACGGCGTTGTCGCTCTCCTGGATTTCCTGTGGAGTGCCGATCTCCTCGATCTTGCCGTCGTACAGCATGGCGATTCGATCCGCGACCTTGTAGGCAGAGACCATGTCATGCGTGATGGTCAGCGAGGTTGCGTTCAGGCGTTCGTTCAGATCAACGATCAGGTGGTTGATCTGGTCGGCGAGAATCGGGTCGAGGCCCGTGGTGGGCTCATCGTAAAGAATGATCTCCGGGTCGAGCGCGATGGCGCGAGCCAGCCCAACGCGCTTCTTCATGCCGCCTGAAAGCTCCGCCGGCACCTTGTCCTCGCTGCCCTTCAAGCCCACCCAGCTCAGTACCTCGCGCACCCGCTCCTGTATCCGCGTCTCCGGCCACTTGCGATGCTGCCGGAGGGCGAAGGCGACGTTGTCGCCGACGTTCATCGAGTCGAACAGTGCAGCGTACTGAAAAAGCATGCCCATACGCCGGCGGAGCTTCGAGAGACCCGCCCGCCCGAGCTTCGACACCGAGGCCCCATCGACCGTCACTTCGCCCTCGTCCGGAGCCAACAGGCCGATGACGTGCTTGATCAGCACGCTCTTACCGGTACCGGAGCTGCCTATGATCACCAACGATTCACCGCGGCTGACATCCAGGTCGACGCCGCGCAATACGGACACGTCGCCGAAGCTCTTGTGCAACCCGTGTACGCCGATGAACGGTTTCTCGGTCACGTGTCCCATAGCACGAGCAGCGCCTTGGTGAGGAAGAAATCGGAGACCAGAATCGCCATGCTGCTGGTAACGACGGCTGACGTCGTAGCCCTGCCGACGCCCTCGGCCCCGCCGCTGGTGTTGAATCCCCGTGTGCAGGAAAAGACCGCGATCATGATTCCGAAGATCGACGCCTTGATCAATCCGGAGGTAACGTCATCGACAGTGATGAAAGCGAAGCTGGCGTCCCAGTAGGCGGTCGCACGCGCGTCGTTCATATACACGGAGACCACGTAGCCACCCATGATGCCCAGAAGGTCGCCGATAACCACCACCACCGGCAGCATCGTTGCGGCGGCGATGACACGCGGCACCACGAGGTATTTCACCGGGTCGGTCGCCATCGCCTCCATGGCGTCGAGCTGCTCGGTGACACGCATCGTGCCGATTTCGGCGGCCATCGCCCCGCCGGCCCGCCCGGCAACCATGAGCGCCCCGAGCACCGGAATCAGCTCGCGCGTCATCGCCAGCGATACCGAGAAAGCCACCAGCGTCGTTGCACCGAACTGCTCGAAGCCTTCCCAGATCTGCAGAGCGAATACGGCGCCCGAGAAGACGGCCGTGACCACGATGACCGGCAGCGAGCGGTTGCCGATCTCGAGCATCTGCTGAAACCAGTTGCGCACGTACCACGGCCGCCGGGTGAGGCTCGTCAGTGAATGCCAGAGCAGCAGCCACGATGTGCCGGTCGACTCGACGAAGCCGATCACAAAGCGTCCGATGGTCGCGACGAATCGACTCATGGTGCGCCCTCGGGTGTGAATCCGACCGTCGTGGAATAGCGTCGGGGCACTCTGGAGCCGATGCGGCAGAGGATCTCGTGAGGGATGGTTCCGGCCCACTCCGACACCTCCTCGACGCTGACGTGAGCCGTCGTGTCCGCCTCCGGCTCGGCCGGCGGCGGCCGGTCAGCGTCCTCGTCGGCAGCCGCCACCGCCGTCGCTAGGGTGTCGGAGTATCCCTCCGACCTGACCTCGTCGTCGGTCCGGGGCCGGCGAGCCGCGGGACCGAACACCACGACCTCGTCGCCGACCCGAACGGCGGGCACATCGGTCACGTCGACGAGGGTGAGATCCATGCTGACTCTGCCGATGATCGGCGCTCGCTGGTCGGCGACGGCGACCCAGCCACGGTTGCTGAGGGAACGCGGAAGGCCGTCATGGTACCCCAGCGGCAACGCTGCCACTCGGGTGTCTCTATAGGTGGTAGCGGTCATCCCGTACCCCACGGTGACCCCCTTGGGGAGATAGCGGATCGCCGTGACTGCAGTCACCAGCCGCATTGCTGGAAGCAGATCGACAATTCCCTTTCCCGGGGTCAGTGAGGCACCGTAGATTGCCAACCCCGGACGGACGCCAGTGAACGTCGGGCTCCGCCAGGACTCGGCGTGGTGCATCAGACCAGCACTGTTCGCCAGCGTTCGATTCACCGGCAGGATGTCGTCTTGCTCGAGCACGGCGCATACCTGATCGAGGATGTCTATCTGCTGGCGCGCGAAGTCGAAGCCGGGATCTGAGGCGACGAAGCTGTCGCCGCTGGCGAGATTGGAGAAAAGGCCATCGAACGCCAGCGTCGGTTCATCGGCCAACGCCCGCGCCAGGTGCGTGACCTGGTCCGGCAGGACGCCCAGCCGGCCCATCCCCGTGTCTATCTTCAGATGAACCGAGACGGGCCCAATGGTGAGCTCGCGAGCGATGTCGGCCAGTCGCGCTCCGGTGGAGGCATCCTGGATGCCGGCGGCGAGCCCGTACTCGACGACCGTCCGGAAGGCGTCTTCAGGGGCCGATGCGGCCAAACCGGCCATCACCAGGATTGGCGTCTCGATACCCGCCTGACGGAGCTGGCGCCCCTCGGTCGCGGTCGCAACACAGAACCCGGCGACGCGCTCGGCGCAGAGCGCGCCGGCTACGGCCGTGGCTCCATGTCCATACGCGTCCGCCTTGACCACCGGCCATATGTCGATAGCGCCGACCTTGTCACGCAGGCGACGCAGGTTGTGTACACAGGCGCCAAGATCGATCTCGGCCACGGTCGGCCGGCAGGAGCTGGACATCAGCGGCGGAGCTTCGCGCATGCGCCTATGTTAGCTGCGCGCTCCGTTGCACACCGATCAGTAGCTGCCCTCGGAATCAGCGCGATCCCTGAACAGGGTGTAGGGCTTCAGGAAGGCGAGGGGAACGCTGCCGGTCGGGCCGTTCCTCTGCTTGGCGATGATCAGCTCAGCGAGGCCCTCGAGTTCCGGATCTTCCTGGTTGTAGACCTCCGGACGGAAGATGAACGCCACCACGTCGGCGTCCTGCTCCAGATTGCCGGACTCGCGCAGATCGGACAGCTGCGGGCGGTGACCGGACCGTGTTTCCGTCGCCCGCGACAGCTGCGAAAGAGCCAGGACAGGGACCTGTAGCTCCTTGGCGAGCGCCTTGAGCGAACGTGAGATCTCTCCCAGCTCGAGGTTGCGATTGTCGGTACGAGTGTTGCCGCGAACAAGCTGCAGGTAGTCGACGATCAACAGGTCGAGGCCGTGTTCCGCTTTGAGCCGGCGCGCCTTGGCCCGCATCTCGAGCGCCGTGAGCGAGGCCGAGTCATCGATGAATATCTTGGTCTCGGATAGCTTGTGCAGACCGTCGAGCAAGTTGTCCTTGTCACCGCTCGACAGGAACCCGGTGGCGAGCTTGTGCGCGTCGACCTTGGCCACTGCGGTAACCAGCCTGCGGATAACCTGCTGCACGGACATCTCGAGCGAGAAAACCCCGACGCTGCCACCCGCCTCGAGCGCCACGTGTTGGGCGACGTTGAGGGCCAGGGATGTCTTACCCATCGAGGGGCGCGCCGCGAGGATGACCAGGTCGCCCGGCTGCAAGCCGGCAGTCAGCGCATCGAGCCGCTTGAAGCCGGTAGGTACGCCAGTGACGTAGTCACCGCGCTCCATGAGCTCCTCGATCTCCTTCATGGCGTCGAAGGCGACGTCGCGAACGGAAAGGAACCCTCGCCGGATGTTGCTCTCGCTGATCGCGAAGATCGAGTGTTCGGCACGATCCAGCAGGTCATCCGTCTCGATGGCCCCCTCCAGGGCCATCCGGATGATTGAGTTCGATGCGCCGATGAGATTCCGTAGCGCCGCCTTGTCCTTGATGATGCGAGCGTACTGATCGACGTTGGCGGCGGCCGGCAGCCCGTCGATCAGGCTCGATATGTATGCCGCTCCACCGGCCCTCTCGAGCACGTCACGTCGCACGAGCTCCTCGCGCAGGGTGACCGTGTCGATGGCCTCTGAGCGCTCCGACAACCACGTCATTGCTTCGTAGATCAGCCGGTTGGCATCGCTGAAGAAGTCGTCCGGGCCGAGGACCTGCGCGGCGGCGTTCAACGCCTGGTTGTCCAGCAGCACGGCGCCGAGGATCGAGCGCTCCACCTCTACGTTGTGAGGCAGCGAGCGCTCGGTGGTCATCTCCTGCGGCACGAGCTATCTCCGATCCTGCGTGGCGGCAGGCGCGAGCTTTGGCTCACGCCCCTGCCTAGAAGAGCGCATAAATGAACGGCGCAACGGCGGAGCCTTCAGATAACACGATCAGCAGGCCCAGCATCACGAGGAACACCACGATGGGGGTGAGCCACCACTTCTTCCGGGATCTCAAGAAACCCCAGATGAGCCTTAGCCTCGACATTTATCGACCTCCTGCTCCGACGTGCTGCGATTCGTCACGGAGAATACCAGCATCGCCCGGGGCTGTCCCGGCGCGCCTCAGTACGGCTTGTCCGGGCGCGAGGTGGGGCCATCCGGCTCGATCGGGACCCAGTAGCTCTGGGCGTCTGGATCTCGTCGCATGTCCAGAAGGTCCTTGCCGGATAGACGTAGCAGCAATCCCATCGGGGTCATCACGACGTAGAAGGTGAGCGTCAAGATCAACGTCGTCATCACTACTTGTAGGATCTGCGCCAAGGCCATCCAGAGTCGCTCGATCGGGCCCAGGACGCGCGGCGCGATCAGCCCGACGACCAAGAAGGCGGCCGCGATGTACAGCAGATACGGTCCTGCCGGCCGCGCGCGCCAAACCAAGAATGACCCGAGCGCCGCGAACGCGACCGTCATCACAAAGCCGAACTTGCGCAACCGTTGCACGTCGGTTTCTTGTCTCTTCTTCGCCACGATCGTCTAGTCCAATTCGTACAGGTCGCGCCAGTCCACGTCGTCCCGGAGGGCGGGCTGGTCGGACTTCTTGAGGATGCAGTCCTGCATCACGAGCACATCCATCTCGGTTCGCATGAAACAGAGATACGCGTCCTGGGGTGTACACACGATCGGCTCGCCGCGAACGTTGAACGACGTGTTGACGATGATGCCGTAGCCGGTGCGCTCCTTGAATGCCTCGATCAGCCGGTGGTACTGCGCATGGTCGCGCGCGTCGACCGTCTGTACGCGGGCCGAGTAATCGACGTGCGTTACCGCCGGAATATCGGAGCGCGGCACGTTCAACTTGCTGATGCCGAACAGCTGCGTCTGCTCGTCGGTCATCGGGACCCGGCGGTCCTCTCGCACCGGCGCAACCAGCAGCATGTAGGGCGAAGGTCTGTCGAGCTCGAAATACTCGGACACATCCTCGACCAGACAGCTGGGTGCGAAGGGTCGGAACGACTCGCGGTACTTGATCTTCAGGTTGAGCTTGCGCTGCATCTCCTGATCGCGGGAATCACCGACGATGCTTCGAGCACCCAGCGCGCGGGGGCCGAACTCCATGCGCCCACTGAACCAGCCGACCACGTTCCCGGCCACCAACTCGTCGGCGGCGACGCCGGGGATCGTCTCTTCGGTGTGACGCTCGTAGGGGTGCCCCGCCTCGCGCAGCCATGCCTCGATCTCGTCGCCGCTCCACGACGGACCCAGGTAGGATCCGCTCTGCAGATCGCGACCGCCGCCGGCCGTGTACCGGGGAACGGCGTGAACCTGGTGGGCTGTGAAGAGGGCCGCGCCTAGGGCACCGCCGGCGTCACCGGCGGCAGGCTGGATCCAGATGTCGTCGAAGATACCGGCGCGCAGAATCTTGCCGTTGCCGACGCAATTCAGCGCGACTCCTCCCGCCATCACGAGGTTGCGCTCGCCCGTCTGAGCTCGGACATGCCGCGCCATGCGCAGCATGACTTCCTCGCACACATCTTGAGCCGAGCGCGCCAGGTCCATATCGCGCTGGGTGAGCTCGCTCTCGGGCTGGCGCGGTGGCGCGCCGAAGAGATCGTGGAACGCCTCCGACGTCATCGTCAGACCCTGACAGTAGTTGAAGTACTTCATGTCGAGCCGGAACGATCCGTCGTCGCGCAGGTCCATGAGCTCGTCGAGAATCAAATCGACGTACTTCGGCTCGCCGTACGGTGCCAGCCCCATGACCTTGTACTCGCCGGAGTTCACCCGGAATCCGGTGTAGTAGGTGAAGGCGGTGTACAGCAGGCCCAGGCTATGCGGAAATCTGAGCTCGGCGGAGAGCTCGATGCTGTTGTCCACCCCGGCACCCCAGGACGCGGTCGCCCACTCGCCGACCCCGTCCATGGTCAGTATCGCCGCCGACTCGAACGGTGACGGAAAGAACGCCGAGGCCGCGTGCGACTGATGATGCTCGGGATAAAGCATGTCGCCTTCGAAACCGATTTCCCTGGCGATCAGCTCGCCTATCCAGAGTTTCTGCTTGAGCCACAGCGGCATCGCTTTGAGAAACGAGGAAACGCCCTGCGGCGCGAACGCCAGATAGGTTTCGAGCAGACGCTCGAACTTGCTCCACGGCTTGTCGTAGAAGGCGACCGCGTCGAGGTCCGAAACGTCGATCTTGCCGGCTCGAAGGCAATACGAGATCGCGTGCTCGGGGAAGCGGAAGTCGTGCTTCTTGCGCGTGAAGCGCTCCTCTTGAGCCGCTGCCACGATGGTGTCGTCGCGCACCAGACACGCCGCCGAATCGTGGTAGAAGGCGGAGATTCCGAGGATGTTCATGGTGACGCCGTCCAGCCGAGCATCGTGAGGCGATCAATCGCCGAAGCAACTCGGCGGCAGGTGTGCGCGCTTCGCGCATCGCCGACGCTCAGGCGTCGGCCTCTTCGGAAGAAACCTCGTCGGCCGCGAGCTCGTCGACGGGGACGCCGTCTTCGTCGGAGGCGGGCTCGGTAGGCTCGGCGACCTCGCTGACCGCTGCGGCTGGAGCCGCCGCTTCGGCAGCCCCGTCTTCTCCGGCCACCGTGACGAGCACAGACGCAGCAACACCGTGCGCCAACGACAGCACGACGTCGTACTCACCGAGATGCTTGATCGGTTGCTCGAGGTGGATCTCGCCCCGCTGGATGGTGAAACCTCGCTCCACCAGCTCATCGCCGATATCGGCAACACTCACCGACCCGTACAACGTTCCCGCCCCGATGTCTGCCACCTTGCGATGAAAGCTCAACGTCACGGTGGCAAGCGACTTGGCGATGACCTCCGCCTGCGCACGTTTCTCAGCGGCCGCGGCGCGAAGCCTCGTCAACTCGTGCTCGATCGAGCGAATGTTGGCATCCGTGGCGCGAATGGCGAGCTGCTGTGGGAGCAGATAGTTGCGCGCGTATCCCTTCTTGACTTCTACGAGATCACCCGGCTCGCCCAGGTGGGTGACGCTCGCTCTCAGAATCAGCTTCATGGTCGTGTCCTCGATGACTCCGGCAACCGGCGACTATGCGGCCCGGCTGTCGGTGACCTCACTCAGAGACGTAGGGCAACAGCGCCATGTAGCGCGCGCGCTTCACAGCGTGTGAGAGCATGCGCTGATGGCGAGCAGAGTTGCCGTTCGTCCGGCGCGGAATAATCTTGCCGCGGGGGTCAATGTATTGCCTCAGTAGCTCGACGTCCTTGTAGTCGACGTGTTGGGCTTTCGACTTGGTGAGCTTGCTGACCTTCTTGCGTCGTGGACGAAAGGAGCGCATCGCTCAGTCCTCCTTCGCCGGGTCGCCTTCGGCGGCGCCATCGGGAGTTTCATCAGCCGGCGCTTCGGCTACCGGCTCGTCGTCAGAAACATCGGATGTCGCATCGTCGTCGACGGCGACAGGCTCGTCTGCTGCGTCGGACTCATCAGCGGCCTCCGGTTCATCAGCGGCCTCCGGTTCATCAGCGGCCTCCGGTTCGTCAGCGGCTTCCGGTTCGGCAGCTTCTGGTTCGGCAGCTTCTGGTTCGGCAGCGGCTTCCGGTTCGTCGGCAGCTTCTGGTTCGTCGGCTGCGACAGGCGCATCGGCCGCGGCGGGCTCGTCAACCGGCTCGGCGTCGTCAGCGCCGGCGGCCGCCTCCTCAGACTCGGCCTGGTCATCGCGGTCGGCCATCGACGTCGCCACCTCGGCGCGCTTGGCAGCGGCGCGCTCCTCGGCAGCCTCCATCTGCGCCGTCGCCAGCGCCGCGTCTTCGGGACCCTTTTCCGACAGCGCCTTGCGGACCTCTGCCTCCAGCGTCTCGGACAAACCGACCACCATTTCCCGCAGGATCGATTCGCGAATCTTGGTATAGGCGCGGAACTCGCCGGCCAGCGACGCTTCGCCCTTGACGTAGATCAGCAGATAGACGCCTTCAGAGTGCTTGCCGATGGGATAGGCGAGCTTGCGACGGCCCCACCTCTCCACACTGACAACGTCACCACCGGACGCGGCCAGCTGTTGCCGCAGACCGCCGGTAACCGCGTCGACTCCCTCGTCGGTCTCGTCGGGAGACACGATCACGAGGATCTCGTAGAAGTTGCTCATTACTCTCCTCTCGGACAGTTGGCCCCCGGAAGGGCGAGGAGCGCTCGTGCGGAGTGCCCATTCAGCTGGGAACTCCTGTCACACCAGAAGTGGCGCGATGACGAGCGATACGACAGACATCAACTTTATCAAGATGTTCATCGACGGGCCACTCGTATCCTTGAACGGGTCGCCCACCGTGTCGCCGACGACAGCGGCCTTGTGCGCGTCGGAGCCCTTGCCACCGTGATGGCCTTCCTCGATGAATTTCTTGGCATTGTCCCAGGCGCCGCCGCCGTTGGACATCATCAGCGCCAGCAACACACCGACCACGGTGGCACCGGCCAGCATCCCGCCGAGGGCCTCGGCTCCAAGACCGAAACCGACGACCACCGGCGCGATCACCGCGAGAAGACCCGGCAGCACCATTTCCTTCAGCGCCGCATCGGCAGCTATCGATACGCAGCGCGCCGGATCGGGTTTGCCCGTGCCTTCCATGATTCCCGGAATCTCGCGGAACTGGCGGCGAATCTCCTCCACCAGCTTGCCCGCTGCGCGACCGACCGCGGTCATCGTCAGGCCGGCGGCCAGATACGGCACCACGCCGCCGAGCAGCATCCCGACCACGACAATGGGGTTCGTCAGCAGGATCACCAGCCCGTTCAGGTCGCCCGCCTGCCGCATCGCCTCCGACACCGACTGTGTGTAGGCGGCGAACAGCGCCAAGGCGGTGAGGGCGGCGGAGCCGATGGCGAAACCCTTGCCGATCGCGGCGGTGGTGTTGCCGACCGCATCAAGGCTGTCGGTGATCTTGCGCACCTCGGGCCCGAGGCCCGCCATCTCCGAGATTCCGCCAGCGTTGTCCGCCACCGGCCCGTACGCGTCGACGCTCATCGTGACGCCCACCGTTGCCAGCATGCCCACGGCTGCGATGCCGATCCCGTACAGGCCCGCGGCCCCGAACGCGAAATAGATCGCGGCGCAGATAGCCAACACTGGCAGCGCGGTGGATTCAAAGCCGACCGCCAGACCGTTGATGATGTTGGTTGCCGAGCCGGTCTCCGACGACGCGGCGATCCGACGCACCGGCGCGGCGGACGTGTAGTACTCGGTAATGAAGGAGATCAAGAGGCCGACCAGGGTGCCCCAGAAGATCGCCTGCCAGACGCCGTTGTTGACCGGAATCGCGTCGATGTAGAGATATGCCGCGCCGACGAACAACCCGGCAGCGAGAATCGTCGCCCAGCGGAGCGCTGCCGCCGCATCGAAACGCTTCAGAATCGCCATCGACGCGATTCCCAGCAGCGAGCAAATCAGGCCCAGGAACGCGAGCATCAGTGGCAGGCTCATCAGCCAGCTCTTGACCTGCGACGCCTCGATCACGGGATCGGCGGCCATGGCGATCAGATCCTCACCGAACAGCGTCGCACCGATGGCGACCGTGGCGATAATCGAGCCCACGTAGGATTCGAAGATATCGGCACCCATACCGGCAACGTCGCCGACGTTGTCGCCGACGTTGTCGGCGATCACACCGGGGTTACGCGGGTCGTCCTCGGGAATGCCTGCCTCGACCTTCCCGACCAGGTCGGCGCCGACATCCGCCGCCTTGGTGTAGATGCCACCGCCGACGCGCGCGAACAGCGCGATCGAGGAGGCGCCCATGGCGAACCCGTTGATGACGTGAGCGGTCTCGGGCGTGCCGTACCAGAGGTACCAGATACCGACGCCGAGCAGCCCGAGGCTGGCAACGGAAAGCCCCATGACGGAACCACCCAGAAACGCCACCATCAGAGCCGCATCGCGCCCTTCGTTCTTCGCTGCGGCTGCGGTGCGCACGTTGGCTGAGGTAGCCGCCGTCATGCCGGCGATGCCGGCCGCGATCGAGCATGCAGCCCCGGTGATGAACGCCGCCGAAGTCGAGGTCGATACGAAGTAGCCGAGAAGGCCAGCGACAATGGCGACGAAGACGGCCAGCAGGCTATATTCGCGGCGCAAGAACACCATCGCCCCGTCGTGGATCTGGGCCGCGATGTCAGCCATCTGTTCGGTGCCGACATCGCGCCGGCGGATCACCATTAGGATGACGAGGGCGATTACCAGCCCAATCCCGCCCAATACGGGAACCGCCTCGATGGGGATGTTGCTCATTCTCTTGCTCCGGTTAGTCGGGTGTCTCTTGTGGGTTCGTTGTGTCGGCCCTGGGGCGCTGATTGTATGTGTTCATTGCGACGCTCAAACCACGTCGCAGGATCGTCCGCACCGCGCCAACCGCACGATCAAGCATCTCGTCAACCGCCGCGAGCTCGGTCTCATCGAAGCACTCCAGCACGTATCCAGCCGTGTCACGGCCACGACCCACGCCCTGGATGCCGAGCCGCAGGCGCGGTACTTGTTGCGTGCCGAGCTCATCGAGCACCGACTGCACACCCCGATGACCAGCGTCGCCGCCTGACGGCCGCAGGCGCAATGACCCCAGCGGCAGATCGATCTCGTCGTATGCCACGACAACATCGCGCGGCTCGATCTGCAGCGATCGGCAGGCGTCGGAGACGCCCACGCCGCTGTTGTTCATGAAAAGCAGCGGGCGCATCAGCCACAACGCCGTTGACCCCAGCTTGAGTCGCTCGAGCTGTACCGATTCCCGACTCCGCGCTTCGACCACCTTGCCGACATCGCGGAGCCGGTCAAGCAGCATCCAGCCGGCATTGTGACGGCTGTACAAGTACTCGCTGCCCGGGTTTCCGAGCCCGGCCAGAGCGTGCATGGGCGCGACTACTCGTCGTCCTCGGACGTCTCCTCGTCCTCGCGGCCAATGAGCTCCGGTTCCTCCAGCTCTCCGAGGAGATCTTCTTCTTCCTCGGTGACCTCGTCCTCGATCGCCACCGTCGGCGGCGCGATGGTAAGCAGCGTTTGATCCGAATCAACCAGCACTTCGACGCCGTCCGGTATCTCCAGATCGGACACCTGCGCCACATCGCCGATGCTGAGCTCGGTGACGTCGACCTTGAGGCTGTCCGGGATGTTGGTCGGCAGGCATTTGACATGCACCTCGCGCAGGATCATGTCGAGGATGCCGCGGTCCACCCTGACGCCGACTGGTTCGCCGACGATCTCCACCGGGATGTTCACCTCGATCTCGACCTTGAGGTCGATACGACGAAAGTCGACGTGCTGGAGCCGGCGGCTGATCGGATCCACCTGGTAGTCGTGAATCAGCGCCGTCTGTTCCGCCCCGTCGCCAACTCTGAGGCTCAGAATGGTGTTCTGACCGTGCTCGGATCGCAGAATCTCGATCAGCGTTCGCGGGTCGACGGAGATCGAGCGGGTATCACGGCCGCCACCATATAGCACCGCCGGGACCTTGCCGGCGCGACGCAGTCGACTGGCCTTGTTGCTCGAACCCGGCTCGCGGAGCTCCACCTCGAGCGCTTGTGTATCAGTCATCGTTTGCTACCTCTGGATTGGACAGCCGTCGAGATCAGATAAACAGCCTCGAGATGCTGGTTTCCTCGTAGATGCTGCGTATCGCCTCACCGAAGATCCCTGCGACCGAGAGCACCTCGATCTTTTCGCAGGCGGAGGCCTCGGGCGGCAGCGGAATCGTGTCGGTCACGAAGACTCGTTTCAGCGGGCTCGCTTCGATACGTTCGATGGCCGGCGATGAGAGTACCGCGTGAGTGGCAAACGCGTAGACCTCGCGCGCACCTTCGTCGAGCACAGCCTTGGCGCCGGTGGTCAACGTAGCGGCAGTGTCGACCATGTCATCGTAGAAGCAGCACACCGCATCACGAACGTCACCGACGACGGTCATGCCCTCGACCTTGTTGGCCACCCGGCGACGCTTGTCGATCACCGCCAACCCGGCTTCGAGCCGCTTGGCGATGGCTCGGGCGCGCTCCACACCGCCCGCATCGGGCGACACCATGACCAGGTCGCTATCGATAGCGCCGATCCGGCGCACCGCGACGGGGGCCGCAAAAAGATGGTCGAGGGGAATATTGAAGTATCCCTGGATCTGCCCCGCGTGCAGATCCATCGCCAGCACCCTTGACGTTCCGGCGGTGGTCAGCAAGTCGGCGACGAGCTTCGCCGAGATCGGTACCCGTGGGCTGTCCTTCTTGTCTTGCCGGGCATAACCGAAGTACGGGATGACGGCGGTAATGTGATGTGCCGACGCCCGCTTGGCGGCGTCGATCATCACCAGCAGCTCCATGAGGCTGTCGTTCACCGGTCGGCACGTCGACTGGATGAGGAAGACCTCGACACCGCGCACGTTCTCCTCGAACTGGCAGCGCACCTCACCGTCGGCGAACAGGCCGACGTCGACGGCGCTCAACGGCAGCCCCATCGATGCGGCGACTGCCTCGGCAAACGCCGGGCAGGCGTTACCGGCGAAGATCTTAATCTTGCGGTCGGTGTTGGACATCGAAGCCATGCGGCCAGCGCCGCGACCGGAGCTGTCGAGGCGGATGCTCGTCTCGACACATTTAACGGGTCATGGACGCAGACCATGACCCAAATCGAGCTGGGGCGGCAGGATTCGAACCTGCGAATGCCGGATCCAAAGACCGGTGCCTTGCCTGGCTTGGCGACGCCCCAAAACCAACTGCCTTGGACGCAGCCGTCCCGATCAGCGTTTTCCGGGACGCGTCCCGCGAGGCTGCGCTTCAGACGCGCACCATTATAAGCGCCCCACTTTTTTCGCATCAAACACCACCGAGACGCCATCGCCACCGCTGTGCCGACGCGGCGATCCGACTCGCTACTGCTCCTCTGGCGCCTGGCGCCGGAACAGGCCTCCTTCGCGGCCGAGGTCGGAGATCGGTAGCTGCAGCACCCCGGCGGGAACCTGAAGGTCGAAGTGGTTGGCCGGGAAATCGAAGTTCGGCGACGGGTCGTCAAGCAGCTGTAGTGCAATTCCGTAGCCGTCCGGCTCGATGCGCAGCCGCAGGCTCGACGGCAACGGCACCGTCTGGGCACCAACCAGGGTGGACGTCGATTCGAGCACCTCGATCATCACGCTGTCGCCGGCGCGCCGATGCTCGACTCGATCGAACCCGAGCGTCGGCGGCAGCAGCCATACACTCGCTTCGGCCCCGTAGTCGACGCGTATCCGACGGGCATCCTCGTCCCAGGTGGGCTGACCCGGCGGATGGCTGGCAGTATCGATCGCGGAACCGAGCAACGCTGCCACTACGTCGGCGGCAGACAACCCGAATCCAATGGCCTGCTCGAACGAGGCGCGTGTGGACGGGCCCCGATACAGGAGCTTTTCCTCACGCAGAAACAGGCCGACCTCGAGCTTGTTGGCGCGCAAGTAGGCCTGCGTACCACCGCTTGGATCGAGTACCAGAATATCGAGATCGGCTGGTCGGCGAACCGATACGAACGTATCGACAGTGCGACGCCCGATGCCGCGCGACAGCCGCATCGTGTAGGAGCCCACGAGCCCCTCGAGGGGCGCCGTGAGCTGCCGCGCCGGACCCAGAAAGCTGCCGGGATCACGCCGCGCCTGCTCGGCAAGCTGTGGCCGCTGGCGGATCCAACCTCCGCGAGCGCAGCCGCTCGCAGCCAGCACGAGGGCCACGGCAAGGGCGACGCCGGCGGCGACGCGCCCCAATTCAGTTTCTCTTCCAGTCGCCGATCGCCACCCGCGTCATGCGCCAGATCACGCTGCGCTCGCCCGACTCGGTAACGTCGGGATTGACGAACTCCCAGGCCATGTCTCCGGCGCCGGTCACCTCGAATGCCCTGCCGGCATCGGACTCCGTGATCAACGTGTTGCCGTTCGGCAGCCGCTGCGCACTCCCACGCAACGGAGTGTGGAAATCCGCCGACTCGTAGCTCCAGCCGACCTCATTGGATCGAGGATCGACTTCCAGCACACGCGAGGTGGCCACTCCGTTGTCGAACACCAGCAGCTGCCCGGTTGGAAGAAGGGTCGGGTGATGTTGCCCATAGATATTGGATGGACCCCAAATCCACAGGACCTCGTGGGTCGCCGCGTCGAGAATCATGATGGCGTTGAGATGGCGCATTGAGAGCAGGATGTTGCCGGCTCCGAACAGCGGTGAAACGGAGGCCAGCGACCCGTCGAAAACGGATATGTGATTCGTGTGCAGAGTATCCAGCGGGCCGTCTTCAGCAACGAACGTGCGGTGGGCAATGCTGGCGAGCAGGAATCCGTAGGGCGAGGAGCGCACGACATCGAGCAGCGAGAACTCCTCGCGCACCTCCCCCGTGCGCAAAGACAGCACTGTAACCGTGTCTTCGAGGATCTCCTGGGTCGGATGCAGCGAAGGAATCGCACGCTCGCGTCTCGACAACGTCCATAACGCATCGCCGTGAATCGCAACGTCATGGTGAGCCCGAACGTCGGCAACCCACCGCGGTTGCGACGCGGAATCGAGACGCACGACCTGTTTGTCGAACCGCACCACGATCAGCCCGGCGTCCGGCAGCAGCTCGGCGTGCGCCACCAGCGCCTCGGAATCCGACCAGCGGTGCACCTCGCGCCCGTCCATGTCGACCAGGAGGAACGGCCCCTCAAAAGCCGAGTAGTAGAAGTTGAGCCCATCCCAGGCGAGCTGCGGGTCGTGTACCTGGACACCGCGTCGATCGGATTCGGGATCGAAGTTCGCGCCCACATATGCGAGCGCCCGGAGATCGTTCAGCGGCCGTCCCTGGGGGCGGATCCAGCTGTAGGGCTTGGCAGCTCCGTCGATGAGAAACCACGAGATCACGGAGTAGGGAAAGGTCCCGGTGCGGTGGGTCTGGTAACCCCACAGGAAGCCGGCGCCGATCACCAGGGCCGCCAGGGGCACTACCACCACCGGGCGGGCGTAGGTGCTTCGCGATGATGTCATCCGACCTTCCCTTCAGGACGATCCCGCGATCCCTGGATCCAGAGGATCGCGTCACCCGGCGCCCCCCGCCGCGCGTCCGCCCCGTGGGATCGATTATACGTCCGCTCGGGCAACATGCCCCCTCCGGCATCGGTCGCCGGCCAGACCTCTATAATGGGCGTCCCAGACAGCCCGAACCTGACCCGCGCAACCCGGAGCCCTGGAATGGTCGACGCCTCAGATCCTGTGCCGCAGACCGGCGCGCGCCTGGCTCGAGGTCTCGCGGAGGTCGATCCTGAGGTATGGGCCGTCGTACGTCGGGAGACCGAGCAGCAGTCGCGCAAGCTGGTCCTCATCGCCAGCGAGAACTACAGCTCCGAGGCCGTCCTGCAGGCGTGCGGCTCGGTGATGTCGAACAAGTACTCCGAGGGCTATCCCGGCAAGCGCTACTACGGCGGCTGCGAGTTCGTCGACTTGACCGAGACGCTGGCGATCGAACGGGCGCGCCGGCTGTTCGGCGCCGAGCACGCAAACGTCCAACCGCACTGTGGCACGCAGGCCAACATGGGCGTCTACTACGCCGCCTTGGAGCCGGGTGACACGCTGATGGGAATGGCGTTACCGGAGGGCGGGCACCTGTCCCATGGGCATCGGCTGTCGTTCTCGGGACAGCTCTACAACGTCGTCACCTACGGCGTCGACCGGGACACGGAGGTCCTCGACTACGACGCCATGGGGGCGATCGCGCGCGAGCACCGACCGAAGCTCATCGTCGTCGGGTTTTCCGCCTACCCCCGCCACATCGATTTCGCTCGCTGCCGGGAGATCGCCGACGAGGTCGGGGCCGTCCTGCACGCCGACATAGCGCACCCGGCCGGGCTCGTGGCGGCTGGCCTCCACCCCAATCCCTGTCCGTATGCGGATTTCGTCAGCTCCACAACGCACAAGACGTTACGCGGGCCGCGTGGCGGCATCATCCTGTGCCGCGCGGAGCACGCCGCCAAGCTCGACCGGGCTGTGTTCCCCGGCATCCAGGGTGGACCCTTCCAGCATCTCATCGCCGCCAAGGCAGTGTGCCTGGGAGAGGCACTCGACGACAGCTTCCAGGCGTACGCCGCACAGATCATTGCCAACGCCAAGGCGATGGCGGCGCGGCTCGGCAGCGCCGGCTATCGATGCGTGTCGGGCGGCACCGACACACATCTGGTGCTTGTCGATGTCGGCGAGCACGGCATCACCGGGAAGGAGGCCGAGGCGTGGCTCGACGAGGCCGGTATCGTGGTCAACAAGAACACGATTCCGTTCGACGAGCGCTCCCCGATGGTGACTTCCGGCTTGCGCATCGGCACGCCCGCCGTGACTTCGCGAGGCATGACAGAACAACACATGCGCCAGATCGTCGACTGGATCGCGCGGGTGCTGGAAGCACGCGGCGAGCCGGAGGTCGTCGTCGACGTCGCCGGGCAAGTGCGCGAGCTTACCGATGCGCATCCCA
Organism: Acidobacteriota bacterium; assembly: GCA_965248695.1. GTDB lineage: Bacteria > Acidobacteriota > UBA890 > UBA890 > WLXD01 > DASCOT01. Next base: position 1,930,921 of record CBDFKD010000002.1, read on the forward strand.
TCTACGATTGGCGCTTGCAGGCATAGCCGAGCAGCGCTGCTGCACATCCCGAGTTGACGACCCCGCCACCGTCGAGCGACGCCACCACTTTTTCGTCGGCCTGCTAGACTAGCCGCGCTGCGACCGCCGATGCGAGGAAAGGGGGCTTTCGGCGGCGCCATGAATCTCTCGGGAGGCAACCGATGAAGATTTTTCTCGACACCGCGAACATCGACGAGATCCGTGCGGCCGCCGCCACGGGGGTGCTGGACGGAGTGACCACGAACCCGTCGCTAGTCGCCAAAGAAGGGCGTCCCTTCGCCGATGTGATCGCCGAGATCTGCGACATCGTCGACGGTCCGATCAGCGCCGAGGTAGTGTCAACCGACTACGACGGCATGGTCGAGGAGGCCCGCCGTCTGGCGCCGATCCACGACAACATCATCGTCAAGATCCCGCTGATTCGCGACGGCATCCAAGCGGTGGCCACGCTGTCTCAAGAGGGCATCCGGACGAACGTGACGCTCTGTTTCTCGCCGCTTCAAGCGATGCTCGCCGCCAAGGCCGGGGCGACCATTATCTCGCCCTTCGCCGGCCGCCTCGATGACATCGGACACGACGGCATGGAGATGGTGCAGCAGATCGTCGCGATGTACGAGAATTACGGCTATGCCACCGAGGTTCTCGTAGGCTCAGTGCGCAGTCCGAAGCATGTTCTCGACGCCGGTCTCATGGGGGCAGACATCGTCACGATCCCGACCAAGGTGTTCGATTCGATGTTCAAGCATCCGCTCACCGACAAGGGCCTCGCAGCCTTCCTCGCCGACTGGGAAGGTGCCCGCGAGCTTGTCGACGACCTCGCGGTCCCAGCCGGCACCGAGGGCTGAACCGGCCGATCGCCGTGTCCCACGACGACCCATCCGCCGAGCTCGAACGCCGACGCCAGTCCGCGCGCGCCGGCGGCGGCGAGGCCCGGCTGGAACGCCAACACGGCGCCGGAAAGTTGAGCGCCAGGGAGAGGCTCGACTATCTGCTGGATCCCGAGTCGTTCCAGGAGCTCGACGCACACGTCCGGCACCGCTGCGTCGACTTTGGCATGGCCGACCGTCAGATCGAAGGCGACGGCGTCGTGTCGGGCTTCGGACACATCGATGGACGCCTGGTCTACGTGTTCGCTCAGGACTTCACGGTCTTCGGCGGATCGGTGTCGGAGAGCAACGCCTGGAAAGTCTGCAAGGTAATGGACCTGGCGATGAAGGTCGGGGCGCCGGTCATCGGCCTCAACGATTCAGGTGGCGCCCGCATCCAGGAGGGGGTGGCATCGTTGGCCGGCTACTCGGAGATCTTTCTCCGCAACACGCTGGCTTCGGGGGTGATCCCGCAGATCTCCGCGATCATGGGGCCATGCGCCGGCGGGGCCGTCTACTCCCCGGCGATCACCGATTTCGTCGCCATGGTCGAAGACACCTCGTACATGTTCCTGACCGGCCCAGATGTCCTCAAGACGGTCATGCACGAAGATGTTTCAGCGCAGGATCTCGGCGGCGCCGAGGTACACAGCAGCCGCAGCGGCGTGGCGCATTTCTCGTCAGCCAACGATCAGGAGTGTTTGGCTCTGATCCGCGAGTTGTTGTCGTACTTGCCGAGCAACAATCGCGAGGATGCGCCGCGGCTCGACCCGACAGACGATCCTCGCCGGGCCGACCCGGAGCTCGATAAGATCGTGCCCGCCGATCCCAACCGCCCGTACGACATCGTCGAGGTCATCGACCGCGTAGTCGATGGTGCCGAGTTCCTCCAAGTTCACGAAAGCTACGCCCGCAACTTGGTCACCGGCTTCGCACGCCTGCACGGCATGCCGGTGGGGATCGTCGCCAACCAGCCGGACCACCTGGCCGGCACGCTCGACATCGACGCCTCGCTCAAGGGAGCGCGCTTTGTGCGCTTCTGCGACGCCTTCAATATTCCGTTGGTGGTATTCGAAGATGTGCCCGGGTTCCTACCGGGCACCGAGCAGGAGTTCGGCGGCATCATCAAACACGGCGCGAAGCTACTCTACGCCTTCGCCGAGGCGACGGTGCCGAAGCTCACGGTCATCACGCGGAAGGCCTATGGCGGAGCGTATTGCGTGATGGCATCCAAACACATCCGCACCGATGCGAACTTCGCCTATCCGGCGGCCGAGATCGCTGTGATGGGGCCCGAAGGCGCTGTCAACGTGCTGTTTCGCCGCGAGCTCGCAGCCGCGGAGGACGGAGAGGTGCTGCGATCGCAGAAGGTCGAGGAGTTCCGGGCCAAGTTCGCCAACCCCTACGTCGCGGCCGAGCGTGGTTGGGTCGACGAGGTGATCCACCCTCGCGACACACGACCAAAGCTCATCCGTGCCCTGCTGGCGCTCGATACGAAGGCCGACACGAACCCTCCCAAGAAGCACGGCAACATACCGCTCTGAACGCAGCCTCTGCGCCCGCGGGCGCAAGCAAGGCACCGCGCCGGGCCGCCGACCCGGGACGCGCTCCGATGCGAAATTCTCGACGAAAACCGTGGCTCCGGGCTCCTATCTGTTGAGAACGCGTTGTGCCCGGGCGCGGGAGCGTTCGGTGGGCCTGCGCTCGGGTGCTACGCGCTCCTGAACGGGAGCCGGAATTGACGTACCGACCGATACCGCGAGCCGCCACCCTGGCGTCGCTCGTAACGCTGCTCGCAGTGGCAACGCTCCCCGGGGGGGCCTCCCCCGCCGTCGGGGCGACCGGGGTGCCAGTTCCACAGATGGCTCCGGCAGAGGCGGCACGGCTCGAGCTCGACGTACTGATCGACACGTACGAGGAGCTCTCAGAGGCGCCGCAACGGCGCGCCGATCTCGGCTGCCGCGACCTGCGATCAGAGCGCTGTCAGATCAACCTGGGCCGGGTGGGGGCCCTCTATGTGGAGCTGCTCACCCGAATACGGGCGGTGGCGCGGCACGAGCTCAGTCCAGCAGGGCGGATCGACCTTGATGTGCTGCAGTGGCGCGCGCAGCTGGCAGTAGCACGGTATCTCGACCCCGATTCCAACGGTTTCGACGAGGTCGGGTACGCGACACACATCCTGCGGCACACCGGACAGGCGCTCGACCCCGGCGAGCTGCACGAGCTCGGACGTCGTGAGATCGAGCGTATCCGTCAGGCGATGATGGACCTCGTCGCGGCACAGAAGCCAGATGCCGACCTGGACGCGTTCATCGAGGCGGCGCGAACCGACGATCGGCTCTACGCCGGCTCGCGTCAGGAGCTCCGGTCCATCGCCCGCGGGATCGCGGCGCGCATCGATCAGCAACTCGATACCGTGTTCAACCGATTGCCGGACATCCCGTACAGCATCGAGCTGCTATAGCGGGGGCAGCGCGGGTTCATGGCCCAGTACCGCCGCGGCAACGAAGGCCTTCGTGGCCGATCCACCGGCTACGTGCTGCTGAATGCTGATCCGCGCCAAGTTCCGCTGTTCGTGCTCGAGGCGCTCCTGTTACACGAAGCGATGCCAGGCCACCACCTGCAGATGTCGTGGAACACAGGACACGATGACGACTCCGCCTGGCGCCGCCGAACCAGCGTGACCGCCTTCGTCGAAGGGTGGGGACTCTATGCCGAGAGCCTCGGTGTGGATCTCGGGGTGTACCGCCACCCGATGACCGAGTTTGGCCGTCTGAACCTGGAAATGTGGCGTGCCATCCGACTGGTGGTGGATACCGGTCTGCATGCCTTCGACTGGGATCGTCGCCAGGGCGAAGAGCTATTTCGCCGGCACACGGCGCTACCGATCGAGCAGATCCGGGTCGAGGTTCGCCGCTATCAAGACAATCCGGGACAGGCGGTCGCCTACAAGGTGGGCGAGTTGAAGTTTCTCGAGCTCCGGGCGCGCGCCGAAAAGGCGCTCGGAGCGAGCTTCGACCTCGCTGCGTTCCACGACGCCGTGCTGACGCACGGCCCCATCCCGCTGCAATCGCTCGACGACCAGGTCGATACCTGGCTGACCGCCGCCCAGGGAAGCTAGCGCAGAGTCCGCGACGCTCCGCGAGCAGCGCCGTAGCGGGGCCGCCGGCAACGGGCACGGACGCTCGAGCTGGCACGTGGTGGCCCGCGGTCGCGTTGGCAGACGACGGACGCGGACGATACCTTTCGCGCATGAAGCAGATCCGGCGTATCCTCGTGGCGAACCGAGGCGAGATCGCAGTGCGCGTCATCCGCGCCTGCCGCGATCTCGGTATTGAAGCGGTAGCGATTTACTCGGACGCCGACCGCGAGGCGTTGCATGTTCGCCTAGCGAACCGCGCCTATCGGCTGGGGCCCGCGGCGGCGTCCGAGTCTTACTTGCGCATCGATCGGCTCATGGCGATCGCCGAGGAGGCGAACGCAGACGCGGTGCATCCCGGGTACGGCTTTCTGGCCGAGAATCCCGCATTCGCTCGCGCCGTCGCCGACGCTGGGCTGACGTTCATCGGACCGCGGCCCGAGGTCATGGCGTCGGTAGGCGACAAGAACCGTGCTCGGGAGATCGCCCGCGAAGCCGATGCACCGACGGTTCCGGGGAGCCCCGGCCCGGTGGAAAGCGCCGACGACGCGCTGGCTGTAGCCGAGCAGCTCGGCTATCCGGTCATGCTGAAAGCGATCGCCGGCGGCGGCGGCAAGGGCATGCGCCAGGTGGCCGCCCCAGACGAGATGGGATCGGCTTTCCGCGCCGCCACCAGCGAAGCGGAGTCCTCGTTCGGCGACGGGCGCGTCTACGTCGAGAAGGTGATCCTCCAGCCGCGCCACGTCGAGATCCAGTTGCTGTGCGACGAGCACGGTAACCGCATCCACCTCGGCGAGCGCGAGTGTTCGCTTCAACGGCGACACCAGAAGGTCGTCGAGGAAGCTCCATCGCCGGCGCTCGATGACAATCTGCGCGATCGAATGGGGCAGGCCGCACTGGCGATCGCCGCCAAGGCCGACTACACCAACGCCGGCACGGTGGAGTTCCTGGTTGATCGGCAAGGCGGGTTCTATTTCATCGAGGTCAACGCACGGCTCCAGGTGGAGCATGCGGTCACCGAGATGGTTACCGGAATCGACCTCGTCGCCGCTCAGATCGCCATAGCGCAGGGCGAGCAGCTCCCCTGGAGTCAAGCCGACGTGCGCGTCCGCGGCCACGCTATCGAGTGTCGCATTTACGCCGAAGATCCGGCCAACAACTTCGCGCCGGCCCCAGGGTTGATCGAAGTGTTGCGAGTGCCAGGCGGCCCCGGGATACGCGACGATTCGTCGCTGTATGAAGGCTACGAGGTGCCGATCTTCTACGATCCGCTGATCTCCAAGCTGATCGCCTGGGGCGCGGATCGTCCGGCCGCGTTGAGTCGCATGCGGCGCGCGCTCCAGGAGTACAAGGTGGTCGGCATCTCGACCACGATTCCGCTCTTTCAACACATCATGCAAGAGCCGGCGTTCATCGACGGACAGTTCGACACCGGCTATCTCGACCGTCTACTGGCTGATGCAAGCCCGCTCGGGCCGCGTCATCAGCGGCACGCGGAGCTCACAGACATAGCCGCGATCAGCGCCGCGTTGCACGCGTTCCGGCGCGAGGAGGCCCGTGTCTTCCGGATTCGAGACACCGGGTCGTCGACCTGGAAGGCGGCGGGTCGCAATCGTGGTCTGCGGGGCGCTCCCCGATGATCATCGAGGTCGCAATCGAGGGCGAAGAACACCCGCGCCGCTACCGAGTCCGTCGAGACAACGGCGACATTCGGATGTGGCGGCTTCCTGCTGGCGACGGGGCCGTCGAGGAGCCGTCGGCCATACAGATCGACTGGCGGGTGCCGGAGCCGGGCAACTACTCCCTTCTCGTCGATGGCCGTTCCTATGATGTGCACGTCGACGAGATCGAGGGAGTTGCGGACGTACTCGAGTTGCATCTGCTCAGCCACGTGGTCCGCGCACGCGCTTCGGACGCGCGCCGACATCGGGTCGAGGCGGCGGGCGCAGATACCGGTGGCGCGGTAGTGATCACGGCGCCGATTCCGGGTCGAGTGGTCAAGGTGCTGGCGCCTGCCGGCACAGTGGTGCAGCGAGGCGATGGCATCATCGTTCTCGAGGCGATGAAAATGGAAAACGAGCTCAAGGCCAAGCGCGGCGGCACCGTCGTCGAGGTGCTCGTCGAGGAGGGCGACGGGGTGGAGGGCGGCACCGCGCTGGCGACGATCCAATGAGCGAAGCGAAACGTGACGTCCGGTTCGAGCTGGGCGACTGGTCGGTCGATCCGCCGTCCGGCACCGTCAGCCGAGGCGAGGCGTCGGTGCGGCTAGAGCCCAAGGTCATGAAGGTGCTCCTGGAGCTTGTCGAGCACCCCGGCCAGGTGGTCTCCAAGGAACGGCTCATCGACGCGGTCTGGGCCGACAGCTTCGTCGGCGAAGCGGCGCTCAGCCGCTGCGTCTCGGAGCTGCGCCGGGCGCTGGGCGACGATGCCAGAAACCCACGATACGTCGAGACGCTGCCCAAGCGTGGCTACCGGATCGTCGCCGAGGTTCGATCCGTGGCGACCGACGCTCAGCCCGAAACATCCGCTCCGCGGCGCCCTCCGACCAGGCCGCCATGGCAACCGCTGCTGGCCGGCGCAGTCGCCTTCGCCCTGCTCGGCGGCTGGTGGGCGACACGGGCACCGACCGACGAGGCAACCGATATCGAATCGATCGCGGTGCTGTCGTTGCGGGCGCTTTCGGACGACCCCGAGCAGAGATTCTTCGCCGAGGGGCTCACGAACCAGCTGATCGCCCAGCTTGCCACCGTGCGGACCTTCCGCGTGGTGTCGGGCATGGCAGCCCGCCAGGCGCGCGACGCTCGAGCGCCGCTACGATCGATCGCAGGGTCGCTGAGGGTGGATGCCCTCATCGACGGCACGGTGCAGCAGTCGGCGGGTCGCATCCTGGTAAGTCTGGAGCTCGTCGACGGGACTACCGAGGAGCTCGTCTGGGCCGGCGCTTACCAGGAGACGCGCGGTGATCTTCTGCAGATCGAGCAAGAGATCGCCATGCAAGCGACACGCGAGATCACCGTCGCGCTGACGCTGCGCCAGGGAGCAGCCGAGCGACCCGCCGTGGAGATCACCGAGGCACGCCAGGCGCTCGACCGCGCTCGCCGACTGGCGGCGCGCGGCACGCCGGTAGATTCCGTGCGCAGCCTCGAGGAGTTCCGCCAGGCGCTTGCGATCGACCCCGGCTACGCCGAGGCGTGGGCCGCACTCGCCGACGTGCACGCCACCCTGGGCTGGAACAACTGGTCGGATCCGACCTCGGCGTACGCTGAAGCCCGAGCAGCAGCGTATGCCGCGCTCGACCAGAATCCGCTCAGCGCCCCGGCGCACGCGGTCTTGGCAGCGGTGGCGGCGGAGCTGAATCAGGACTGGCCGGAGGCACAGCGAAGGTTCCTTACCGCGCTGCAGCTGGATCCGCGCTCGCCCATCGTTCTGGAACGCTACGGTCGCTATCTTCGCCGGCTAGGGCGGCTAGAGGAAGCCGTCGTCCATTCCAGGCGCGCGGTCGACAACAGCGACGAGGCAGCCCCGGTGCTGCTGAGCCACGCGCGCAACCTGATGTTGTCGGGCCAGTACGACGCTGCCCTTGATCTGGCTCGACGAGCGCTGGAGCTGGACAATGACGGCGGCCAGCCCTACGCGGTGCTCTGCGCCATCGACAACCTGGAGGAACGCTTCGAACAAGCGCTCGGCGCATGCACCAGGGCGGCTGCGACCCCCGGTCATGATCTCGACCTCGGAGCGGTGGGGTACGCCTACGCACATGCTGGCCAGCAGCAGCGTGCCCGGCGCGTGCTGGAGGATCTGCAGCGCGCCGGCGACGAGACCGTCACCGCCCTTGCGGCCGCGACCGTACGGCTGGGTTTGGGCGAGACCGACGAAGCGCTGTCGCTGATCGAGATGGCCGCCCAACGCCGATCCCTGCGGCTCGCCGCCATCCTCGAGGATCCATACCTGCGCCAGCTGCGTAACGAGCCTCGATTCGCGGCCGTGCTCGATGATCTGGCCCTGCCGTTGGGCGATGCTCGTTAGACGCGCACTGTCTGGGGACGGGCGCCGAGTACTATCCTGGCTCTCCGCCGTCCACCATCGCGCCACCACCGTCCGGATATCACTGTGACCGCACGTTCCGGCGCCAAAGCGCCACAATCGCTGACCACCCCGCCGCCAAGCACCGATGGTCACGGCTTCGACGCCCTTGTCGGCCAGGAGTCGGTTATCAGCGCCCTTCGCCGAGCGATCGACGGCGCGCGACTGCCGCACGCGCTGCTGTTCGCCGGCCCTCCCGGGGTCGGCAAGGCGACGTGCGCCGGCATCCTAGCGCAGGCGCTCAACTGCGCCGAGCAGGGGCCCGGCGACGCCTGCGGGAACTGTGTGTCCTGTCGGAAGATCGAGCGCGGCCTGCACCCGGATGTGGTGTGGCTGGCACCGGAGCCTCGCACGGTAGGGATCAAGGCCGTGCGGCATGCCGTCGCCGCCACGGCCTATCGCCCACACGAGGGGGCCCGCCGTGTCGTCGTCCTGGACGAGGCCCATACGCTTACCGGCGAGGCGCAGAACGCCTTCCTCAAGACGCTCGAAGAGCCTCCGTCATCGACGGTGATCGTGCTTGTCACGTCGGCGGCGGGGAGCCTGCTGTCGACCGTGCGTTCGCGCTGTCAATCACTGCGGTTCTCGCCGGTCCCCCTGCCCCTCGTGCGCACCTACCTGATCGAGAAGCGCGGCCTCGAGCCGGACGAGGTGCGGCTGCGCGCTGCACTCGCCCCGGGAAGCATCGGGCGGGCGCTGGCCATCGATCTCGACGGCTACGATGCCCTGCTCGAGGCGGTGGTCGAAGCGCTACGGCTGGCACAGGCCGGTGGTGCCGGTGTGGTTACCGCCGCCGAGAGCCTCGCTTCGATCGGCAATGGTGAGACCGCCACGCAACGCGCTGCGAGTACCCTGGAAGTCGGCCGCGACATCCTCCGAGACCTGCTCGTGGTGGCGGCCGGAGGCGACCGATCCAGTCTCGTCAACGTCGACCAATCCGAGGCGTGGACGGTCTGGTCGGAGGACATCGCACCCGAGTCGGCCGCACGGGCGCTCGAGGCGCTGAACGAGGGCATCGAGCGTCTGACCACGGGGATTCAACCCAACGTGAAGCTGTCGTTGGAGCACACGTTGATCGCGGTCGGCGAGCGGCTCGGCGCCCACCGGCCAGCCTCATGAGACCCCTGCTCGGCTGCAGCATGGGCGATCCGGCAGGGATCGGCCCCCAGGTGCTACTGCGTGCTGCTGCCGAGCTCGAAAGAGCCGATTGTCTCTTCTTGGGCGACGCTTCGGTGTTCAGCCTGCACGCCGAGCGCAGCGGCATCGGCGGCGCTTGTTTCCATACGTCCGACGGGATCGACGCGGTGCGGCACGCGCGGCAAGCCGGCGATCGCGGCCCATGGCTACTCGGTTGTACGACAGCGGCCGACGGCTTCCGACTCGGGCACCCACAACGGACGCAGGGCGGGCCGGCTCTCGACAGCATCCACTACGGCGAGCGCCTGGCACGCGGGGGGGAGGTGGACGCGCTGGTCACAGGGCCGGTCAACAAGGACCTCATCGCCAGCGTCGAGCCCCGCTTTCGCGGTCACACCGAGTATCTGGCCGAGCGCGCCGGAGTCGACAACCCGATCATGCTGTTCGCCGGTCCGCGCCCCCACATCGCCTTGCTGACCACGCACCTGCCAACGGCCACTGCCATCGCCCTCATCCGCGCCGACACCGTCGAAGCGATGCTGCGGACGTTGCACGATCGCTGGGCGGCGTGCTTTGGCAAATCGCCGACAATCGGCGTTGCGGCACTCAACCCGCACGCCGGCGAAGCAGGACGGCTGGGAACAGAGGAAGCACGCATCCTGTACCCAGCCATCGCCGCCACCGGCGCCGACGGGATACAGGCTCGCGGCCCGTACCCCGCCGATTCCATCTTCTTGCGGCCCGAGCTCGACGTGGTCCTGGCCCTCTATCACGACCAGGGCACGATCCTCGCGAAGCGGGCCCCCTGGCCAACGGTAAACCTCACCTTGGGGCTCCCCTACATCCGCACGTCTCCGGATCACGGCACCGCGTACGAGCTGGCGGAGTCTGGCGATGCTGACCATCGGCCGATGCTGGCGGCGATGGAGCTGGCGGCCGACTTGGTGGGGGGAGGTGGGCGGGAGACACACGCATCCCCTTCGGGCGACGTCGACTCGGATAGTTGATCGGCGTTCTTGCTCGCGCGTCTTGGGCGTCGATAGCTGAGCGCTTGGTGTGGCGATGCCGCCTACAGGGGATGCGTGTGTCTCCCGCCCGGCGCCGCCTCTGCTGTCGGCGCCGCTGCAATCACGCAGTGTCGGCGCGTGGTCGAGGAAAGGGGACACCTCATCCTCGGCGCCCATAGCACGTCGTCCAGAACCCTCGACCCACCGCGCCACCGATCGCCTACAGACAATGCCCCGCAGGGGCGAGGACTCAGCCTCTCTCTCGGTGCCCGCACGCCAGCGCATTTGACACCGAGCCCTGTTCAGCCGGAGTCCCCCGCAAGTCCTGAGTGGGATGCTGCGCTCGGGAGTTGAAGCAGGCTCCACCGTCGGTGCTAGCGCGATGGCTGCGGGGTGCGTGAGAACAGCATCGCCAAACCAACCGCTCACCGACCTACGCCCGAGACGCGCGAGCAACGCGACGGATCAACCACCAAGCGGTGACGCTGTCCTCACGCACCCCGCAACCATCGCGCCTACCTCCGCCTCCGCATAGCCTGCTCCACCTCCCGCTCCGCCGCCTCCCGCTTCAGGATGTCTCTCTTGTCGTAGGCCCTTTTGCCACGCGCCACCGCGATCTCCACCTTGGCGCGACCGTTACGGAAGTAGATACGCAGGGGCACCAAAGTGAAGCCCTTTTCGATCTGGCGGCCGAACAGGCGGTCGATCTCGCGACGCTTGAGCAGGAGCTTGCGTGCGCGCTCGGGGTCGTGCTGGTTGTGCTTGCCGGCCGGCGCGTACGGACCGATGTGGAGGTTGTTCAGCCACACCTCGCCGTCGCGGATCGAGGCGTAGGAGTCCTTCAGGGTGGCGTTGCCGTGCCGCAACGACTTCACCTCGGAGCCGAGCAGGGCGATACCGGCCTCGTAGGAGTCGAGGATCTCGTAGTTCTTGCGCGCCCGCCTGTTGCTGGCGACGACCTTCAGGTCCTCGGCCATCGACCTAGAGACGCACGAGGTGCGGCGGCGCCTCTCCGTTGGAGACGTTGCGTGTATCCACCACCAGCGTCGACGCGGCAATGACCCCGGCCCAGTCGATATCGCTGTGGTCGGTGGCGACGACCACACAGTCGACCTCGGCGCAGGCGTCGAGCAGCGCATCGACAGAGCGGAGGGGGTCGAGGCCTTCGACATTCTCGAGCGCCGGCACGAACGGGTCGTGGTACGACACCTCTGCTCCCTTGGCAGCAAGCAGCTGCATGATGTCGATGGCCGGCGATTCACGGGTGTCGTCGACGTCACGCTTGTAGGCCACTCCGATCATCAGGATCTTTGACCCGTTGAGGCTCTTGCGGTGATCGTTGAGCGCTGCCACCACCATCTGCACGATGTGCTGCGGCATCCCCGAGTTGATCTCGGAGGCAACCTCGATGAGTCGCGCCTGATAGTCGAGGGTTCGTACCTTCCAGGTCAGGTAGTGCGGGTCGATCGGGATGCAGTGGCCACCGAGGCCCGGGCCAGGATAAAACGGCATGAATCCGAACGGCTTGGTCGCGGCAGCCTGGATCACCTCCCATGTATCGATGCCGAGCCGGTCACACATCAGCGCCATCTCGTTGGCCAGACCGATGTTGACGGCGCGGAAGATGTTCTCCAGTAGCTTCACGAGCTCGGCAGCCCGAGGCGATGACACCGCGTGCACCGTACCGACGATGGTGCCGTAGAGGGCCGCGGCGACGTGCGTGCACTCAGGCGTCATACCGCCGATCACCTTGGGCGTGTTCTCGAGCGTGAAGGTCTCGTTGCCCGGGTCGATGCGCTCCGGCGAGAAGGCCAGAAAGTAATCGCGCCCGACCTCGCCGCCGTTGGTCTCGAGCCGCGGCAACAGCACTTCCTCGGTGGTCCCCGGAGAGGTGGTGCTCTCGAGCACGACGAGCACGTCGTCGTGCATCGACTCGGCAACACGATCGGCCGCCGCTACGACGTATGAGATATCGGGGTCGCGGGTCTTGCTCAGCGGCGTCGGGACACAGATATGGACGCTGTCGGCGGTGCTGAGCACCGTCGCGTCGGTGGTCGCGTCGATGCGGCCGGCGTCAACCTGGGCACGCAGGCGCTCGGTCGCGATGTCAGGAACGTAGGATTCCCCGTTCCGGATCGCATCGACCTTGGCTTGGTCGAGATCCAGACCCGTTACCCGGAAGCCGGCCTCGGCGAAGCTCACCGCCAGCGGCAGGCCCACGTAGCCGAGGCCGATGACGCAGACGTGTGCACTGCGATCTTCGATACGGGTAAGGAGCTCGGACATGGAAACCGGTCGGGATTCGACAGCGCGGGCAGACAAGGGAGAGCCGGCTGGCAGTATAGGTAGCAGGCTTCGGAGTGGGCAAGCACAACATGAGACGATGCCGCAGCGCCCGGCGACAGACGATGGCGATCGTATCTGGTTTACACGCCCCACACCGGAGGTCCTGCACGGAGACGATGAGGGCCTTTCTGGGACTCGGATCGAACGTCGGAAACCGCGCCGCGTGGCTGCGCCGCGGCATCGATGGATTGCGCCACACCGGCCTCCGAATCGACCGTGTGTCCTCGTTCTATCTGACCGAGCCGGTCGGCGACCGAGAGCTCCCGTGGTTCGTCAACTGCGCCGCGGAGGTCCAGCAGCCACCGGAGCCCGGAGACCTGCTCGATGCCGCCTTGCAGGTGGAGCAGGCCTGCGGTCGACAGCGCTCTGAGTCCGTCGTTGAGGCTCGCACACTGGACGTCGACGTTCTGCTCTATGATCTTCGCGTCGTGGACGACCCCGGACTGCAGATTCCACATCCCAGAATGCACGCGCGGCGCTTCGTTCTGCGCCCGCTGGCTGAGCTAGCGCCAGATCTCGTGGACCCTGCGAGCGGCCTGCCAATCAGCGACCTGCTCTCTCGACTGGACGCCACCGAGCGGGTCTGGTTGCTGTCTCCGCCACCGGGCTAATGCGCAAGAACTACCTGGCCCTGGACGGCCCTATCGGCGTAGGCAAAACCAGCCTGGTGAACTTGATGGTAGAGCACCTCGGGGCCACGAAGATCCTCGAGGATCCCGAAAATCCGTTCCTGGAGTCGTTCTACCAAGAGAAAACCGGGGCGGCGTTCCAGGCCCAGCTGTACTACCTGCTGTCTAGATTCCAGCTGCTGACCGAGGCGCGCCAGAGTGATCTGTTCTCGCGCTTCACGGTGGCCGATTTCACCCTGCAAAAGGACCAGGTCTTCGCGCATCTGACGCTGACTGACAGCGAGCTGCTGCTGTACGACAAGCTCTACGGTGTGCTCTCGCCGCAGGTGCCAAAGCCCGACCTGATCGTCTATCTGCAAGGCTCTACCGAGGTGCTCTTGCAGCGCGTCAAGATGCGAAATCGTCCCGAGGAGCGCAGTCTGTCGCGCGACTACCTGGAGGAGGTGAACCAGGCCTACGCGCACTACTACCTGCAATACGACGAATCGCCCTTGCTGGTGATCAACACCACCGAGATCGACTTCGTCGAGGATGCCGACGACTTCGACGACCTCATGGCACAAATCGACGCCATGGAAGCCGGCCGGCAGGTGTATGTACCGCGCCGCATCCGCTAGCGGCATCGACCGCGGGCCTTAGCCAGATTGTAAGGATGTGTAAGGATGGATCATCCGCCGGCGCGCCCCATGGTAGGCTCCGCCGCGCCGCAGATCCCTGAGCAAGAAGGTCCCGCTCAGAGCAATGGCCTCCCTCCCCTGCCTGACGATGACGATCGCCATTGGCGCGCCGCGCGCGCTCCTGACGCCGGGCTCCTCCTCGATCCACCTCGCCGTGGTCGGCCTAGTGTTGACGCTCGTCGCCGCGCCAGCCGGCGCGCAGTCGTCCTCCCGTACGCTGGAGGCTCTGGTCATCGACGAACCGGTAGCGCTCGATGGGCACCTCGACGAGCCGTTCTGGCAACTCGCGGAGACGGCCACCGGTTTCGAGCAGCGCAATCCCGACACCGGGCAGCCTGCAAACGAGCGCACCGAAGTGCGAATCGCACGCGATAGCAACCGTCTCTATGTCGCCGTGATGGCCTTCCACGACGACCCCGGAACGATCGTCGCCAAGGAGCTACAGCGCGACGGCTCGGGCTCGTTCGGCGGCTTCCGGGGCGCCCAGGGCGCCTACGGCAACGACGACTCGATCGTCATCGTCCTCGACACTTTCCTCGACCGGCGCAATGCCTTCTATTTCGAGACCAACCCCAACGGCGCCCGCGCCGATGCGCTGATCGAGAACGAGGACAACCCCAACTTCGAGTGGGACGGCGTCTGGGACGCCGCTGCCACACGCACGCCCGAGGGGTGGAGCGCCGAGCTCTCGATTCCGTTCTCCACCCTGCGGTTCGATCCCGGCACCGACACCTGGGGCTTGAACCTCCGCCGGCTCGTCCGGGCCACCAATGAAGAGGTTCTGTGGGCCCCGGTAGGACGCGACGCCAACCTGCCGCGCATGTCCTTGGCCGGCGACCTCACCGGCATGGGGGGCCTCGAGCCAGGCGTTAACGTGCGCGCCAAGCCTTTCGGCGTCGCCACCAGCGGACGCGATTTCGAGACCCCGGCCGACAGTCAAGGCGAGCAGTTCGACGGCGGCCTCGACCTGCTGCGCTGGGGCGTCAGCAACAGCATGACGCTCGACCTCACCGCCAACACCGACTTCGCCCAGGCGGAAGCCGATGACGAGCGCATAAACCTCACCCGGTTCTCACTCTTCTTCCCCGAAAAGCGCGAGTTCTTCCTGGAGAACGCCGGGATCTTCGGTTTCGGTCCCAATCAGGGCCGGGGTGGCGGCATGCGCGGACCATCGCTGCAGATGTTCTTCTCGCGGCGCATCGGCCTCGATCAAGGCGGCATCATCCCGTTGCAGGCGGGAGCCCGCTTTACCGGTCGGGCCGGAGGCTGGAACTTCGGGATGCTCGACGTACAGACCAGCGCGGTCAGCGGTCTCGGCGACGACGGCGACATCGACGTGGCGGCGACCAACTGGGGCGTCGGGCGCATCAAACGCAACGTTGGCGAACGCTCCAGCATCGGCGCGATCTTCACCAACAAGCAGGTCAGCGGCGACGAATGGAACCGCGTCGTCGGCTTCGACGCCGACATCAACCCCTCGCGTCAGGTAAACCTCACCGGGTTCTTCGCCGCTAGCCGCGACAAAGCAACAGGGGTCGATACAGTCACCGATTGGGCCGGCGGCGCCGGCTTCAACTACCGCGGTCGAATATGGCGGGCGCGCGCCAGCGTCAGCGAGATCGGCGAGAACTTCCGACCGGAGATGGGATTATTGCAGCGCGGCGGAGTCCGCCGCTACGACTACAATGTCGACTTCGAGCCGCGACCAGCGAACAACCTCGGCTGGCGCAACCTGACGTTCAATCAGCGGACATCGATGGTCACACGGTCGGATGGCACGGTCGAGTCCGTTGACGCGACCGTGCGATTCTTCGGCTTCGAGACCCGTGCCGGCGACCGCATCTCGTTATTCGCCAGCCACAACTTCGAGCGGCTCTTCGAGGAGTTCGAGATCCAGGATGGAATCATCATCCCGGCCGGCGACTACAGTTTTAACGATGTCGGCGTGTTCCTGCGCATCGACGGTAGCCGGTCGGTCTCGTTTTTCGGCTTCTACACCAAAGGTGCATTCTTCGGCGGCACGCGCCTCATGGGCAACAGTACGCTGACCCTGCGCCTGAGCAAGTTGCTGTCGGCCGAGAGCGTCTGGAGCTACAACTACGTCGACCTTCCCGCCGGCTCCTTCAAGGCCAGCGTCCAAACAGTGTACAACAGCGACCAGACAACGGGGAAGCTCAAGACCACCGCCACCCCGACCGAAATCAACCGGATTGGTCGAGATGAGCTCATCAGGTACCCGCATCCTGGTGGATCAGCGCTGTCCGTTGCCTAGTGTCGTGCGAGCTCTCGTAGCTCGGGGCACACACCCAGGGCTAGGTCACTGGGGCCGGCGACGTAGATAGCGTACTGCGTCGCGCACACATTCGGACCTACCCACGTGGCGGTGTGTCTCAGCGACGGCGCGGAACCTAGAGCATCAGCAGGTAGGTGAACTTCAGGATGATCGCGCGGTTCTTCGGTCGGCTCGGCGTGCCGGTGCCCCAGTCCTGGTTGTAGACCAGGAACAGGTCGGCGCCGGGTCGGTAGATCCAGTTGAGGCGCGAGTTCAAAGTCAGCAGATCGACCGAGCTGTTGTACTGCACCAGCGTGTTCCAGAACAGGTCGGGTGAGAACGCCAGCTTGATGCGCTCGCGCAGCTCTGCTGGCGAGCGTCTCTCGTTGGAGCACGAATTCGGACTCGCTCGCGGCGCGGCGATCGGCGCCGATACTTGGTCCTATGAACTTCTCGATCCGACGCCGAAGACTCTTCGGGCTTTGGTGAGGCACCCATCTGTCGAGGACACACACGGGTTCGACCGAGCCTCTCCGAGCCCGCTGGCGCACGGACCGAACGTCCCGGGTCGATCGCTCGTAGTCACGCTGTTGCTTTGGAGCTCCGCATTCGTGGGTTTCCACATGATTCGACTCGCTACCGTTCGGTACCCGCCGGAACGCAAGACAAATGGAAACGTGGCTCGCAGCTTCGTCGACATTGCTGCCGTAGGCTGGCGTGCCGCGCAAAGGCGGCGGGCCTTCATACTGAACGTCGCTGTATGGATCGTTTCAGTCGCGATTGTCGGGTCCATCGGTTGGTCGTCGCGGTCGCCGTTGCCGAGCGCATGGCCCGGGCGACGGTTCGGGTATCGCGTGACGACGGTGCAGACAATGAGGTTCACGACGATCCTGCCCGCGGATCAAAGGATCTTCGTTCCCGACAACGACATGCATCAGGTCGCCGTCTCCCCGGACGGAACCCATCTGGTGTATGGGGCCAATCGTCAACCGCGCGTTCGAGCTCTCTACGACGACACAGCCGTGCCGCTCACGGCGATCGAAGGGGGTCGAGGGTTCCTTTTCTCCCCGGACGGGAAGTGGATCGCTCTCTGGCGGGGGGGAGAGCTGACGAGAGTCGCCGTTGCCGGCGGTCCTGCGACCGTGTTGTGCTCTGCCGAGACCATGCTCGGGGCGACGTAGAGCGACGACGACACGATTCTCTTCGCGCAGTCCGCAGGTATCATGCGCGTCTCGAGCAACGGGGGCGCGCCCGAGTTGCTCGTGCCGGTCGTTGATGGGGAGCAAATGCGCCAACCGCAAATGCTCCCCGAAGGTCAAACGCTCCTCTTCACTCTTCTTCCGGCCGGATCAACTTGGAGCAACGCACAAACCGTGGTGCAATCGCTCGATACCGGTGAGCGACTCATTCTGTTCGAGGGGTTGGACACCCGCTACGTTGCGTCCGGGCACCTAGCGTACGTGCACGACGGGTCCCTGTTTGCCGTTCCGTTCGATGCCGACCGATTGGTTCTCACCGGAAGCCCGACGGTCCTCGTCGACCGGATAGTATGGAGTACTGAAACTGGGGCGGCCATGTTTGCGGTGTCGGACGCCGGCATCCTTGCGTATGCGCGCGGCGAGTCAGGCTCGACTCACCATTCTCTGGGCGGAGTCCAAGGTGGTGGCAATGAGGAGGCACTCGACTCGTCGCCAGGCGAGCTTGAACCGCCCGATGCGATTCATTTCGTGTTGAACTGGACTTCGGTTCTCCAGAATCGGGAGTAGAGCCCCGTCTGACTCTGCCTCGGCTCCGGAGTGTCCGGACACTAGTGGATGCAAGATGCGATGCCGCAAGTAAGACAATTGCTTCTCGTTCCCATTGCCCTCTTTGCGGCCCTGTCCGCCCTTCTTGTTCTGCACGCTCCCTCGAGAGCCTACGTCTACAGAGAGCTCAGCTATCAGCTCATTGCCGACAGATTCGGCTCGGCAGAGGACGTGCGGCAATTCGTTTACGAAAACGCCTCGTACGAAAAGGCCAGTCAAGCGTGGCCGATGGACAGCGAGGTCGTTGTGTACTCCGACTCCTGGTACTACTTCGAGCGCGGCATGGCGTGGTGTGACCAGGTATCTGTGGCGATGGGAACGTTGCTGGCGAAGAAAGGTGCCGAGTCCGTCGTCACCTACTACATCGACAAGGAAACAGGGGTTTCCCCTCATACGATCTTGTTCCAGTTGGCGAGTAATGAAGAAGACCAAGCGGTTTCCGGTTGGTATGACCCGTTGGTGGAGAAGGGGCTACTTCTTCCGTTGGAAGGCTATGACCTCAGACCTGTCATGAATATCGACTCCACATGGATCGACGACGCAACCGGTCTCATTCCTCACAGCTTCATCTACCTGTACCAGGACTTCTATCTCTGGATGCTTGGGCCGCAGGCTCCTAGCCTGACCGACTCGACGAGACACCACGGCCCGCCGAAGATGGAGTCCGACCCGGAGCTCGTGTTGTATTACAAAGCTAGGAACTACCAGCTATACGGCAGAATGAGGAAGGCTCAGCAGTACTACGAGCTACTCGCTCCTGGCGAGCTGGCCCGTCGGATACATGCCATGATGCCTACCGCTGACAGTCCTCCAGACGAAAGTAGTATGTGAATTCATCGTTCGACGGACTGTCTCGTGCCACCAGCGCTATGCGAGACGGGGCGGCAGGTGGATGATGAACTCGATGCGCGGCTGGATGAGCACGTTGTAGGGGTCACCCTGCTCCGCCAGCGGCACGACGCCGAGACGATCCAGCAGGTCGAAGTGCGCTGATCGACATGTAGCCGTGGTCACCTGCATGCGTTCGTGCCACACGCTGTAGGCTCCCAGGTGACCGTCGCGGCGGTAGTAGTAGCCGCGCAGTGGGTGGGTCAGCACCGTGAGCGCGGTGTCGCGGTCGGCGAAACCGGGAAAGTCTGATGCCACCGCGCCGTGATGATCGAGCTCGAGCTCGGCCGGCGCCCAGCCGCCGACGGTGGTCATGCGATACTGAGCGTAGGTGTCGTCGGTGTCGAGCTGGCAATCGAATTCGATGCGTCCCCAGTGCCAGGGCAAGCGCCACAGATAGCGCGGCACATAGACGGTGAGCGAGTGCAGCGTCGTACCGAGAAACCAGGCGGAGCGCTCGCCGGTGTCGCGGTCGCGGACGTAGACACGATAGTTGGTCTGCGCGAAGCGGAAGCGCGGGGTCGGGAAGGCGGCGGCGCGGAAGTCGACGTCCTCGAACGGGACCACGGATACCAGTGCTCGCTCCTCGCCACCGAGGTGTACGCAATCGAGCTCGAAGCGCTCGTGCACCAGCGGGCGGAGTCGTGCCGGGTCGACGGCGTAGGTCACCACGGCAAAGTGCTGCAGTGTGGTGACGGCGTCGATGCCGCTGACTGCCGGGCGCGTGCTCCCCGCGGCAGGTTCCGAGTCACGCCTCATGTCAGGTGAGTGCGCTCCGCCAGCAGCTTCTTCTGATAGCGACTCTGTACGACATCGGTCAACACCAGCACCCCGATGACGAAGTAGAACGTCGTCTTGCTCATCGGCGTGACCTCGTTGCCGAGCAGCCGGAGGTGCGCCAGATGGCCGCCCTCCGACAACAGCATGATGCCGACCACGAAGAGAATGAACAGCCCCAGCACCTCGTACATGCGGTTGCGCTGCAGGAAGGTCGCGACGCTGTCGGCGAGCACGATCATCATCAGCCCGCCGATGACGATCGCCGTAGCCATGACCCAGAAGACGTCGGTGAGCGCCATGGCGCCCAGGATCGAGTCGAAGGAGAACACCAGGTTCATCGCCACGATCCACAGCACGACGGTGGCCAGCGGCCGCTCACCGCGCTCTTGGTGCTCCAGATCGTCGACTGCGACCATATGCAGAATCTCTTTGGTGGCGGTGTAGATGATGAAGGCGCCGCCGAGCAGCACGATGATGCTGTGGAAGTTGAGCTCGGCCTCGACCCATCCGCTGCGCTGCAGGCTGAGGATGGGCGCCTGGAAAACACGGATCATGCTGGTCAGCGCGAACAGCAGAACGATGCGCAGCAGGATGGCGATGCCGATACCCCAGCGTCGAACCGACGCCCGACGGCCGGCAGGCGCCCGCTTCGACTCGAGAGCGATGTACAGCATGTTGTCGAAACCCAGCACGCCCTGAAGCAGGGTCAACAGCCCCAGGGTCACGAGGTTCTCGAGGCTGAAGATCTCCATCCGTCACTCCATGATTGTTCGAGAGGGCATCAGGACGATGACCCGGGATTGGTGGGATTCACCGGCCGACGGGCGCGCACCAGCATCACATCGGATTCGAAGTCGCCCTCCGGACAACCGATCGTCCGGCGGCTGACCTCACTGCGCTCGAGCACCAGAGAGCTGAGCGACGCCTCGACCCCTTCCGGCGCGGCGAGAAGCTCCGCCGGCAGCCCCGCTTCGGCCGGGTTCAGCGGCGGCGGGATGCCGATGAGCAGCAGCACGCCCCCCGGTGCCAGCGCCGCGGCCGCGCTTGTCAGCGTGCGCCCGCGAAGGTCGGCGGGCAAGTACAGATAGCAGACGAGCACCAGATCGAAGACAGCCTCGGTGCGATAATCGACAATGTCCGCCACCTCGCCGGACACCGTCAGGGACTCGGCGGCGGCGAGCTTTGCGAGAGTATCGATCGCCGCGGGCGACTGGTCGACCGCGGTCACCCGCCAACCCCGGCGCGCCAGCCAGAGGCTGTTGGCACCCTCTCCGGCGCCGAGATCCAGCGCCCGCCCGGCGGTCAGCCCTGCCGCCTCTTCCACCAGATCGCTGTCGGGTCGCGTCCACGGGTGCTCGTTGGCGGCGTAGTACGCATCCCACTGGCGCCCGTCTATCATTGCGGCGCCGACTCGAGATTCCTGCCCTGACGTGCGTCGTTCGCGGCGAATCCCCCAGAGCGCACGGGGCGGCGACGCCTCAGTTTGATCGCACCAGCGGAAACAGCTCCGATTCCGTGCGCGCCGTCCTCAGGATCTCCTCGATACGCCCCACGACGCCGGGCTCGGCGGCCGCTACATCGCGCGCTTCGCCGATGTCGACGCCCAGATCGTACAGCTCGATGGGCCCGTCGAAACGGTGCCGGAGCGCCTTCCAGTTACCCATTCTGAGCGACTGGCGTCCGCCGAATTCCCAGTACAGATACTCGTGCTGCTCTTGCTGCTCCGGACGATCCAGCAGGGTCGGCAGCAGCGAAACGCCATCGCTCGCGGCCGGGCCGTCAACCCCGGCCACCTCGGCGAGCGTCGGCATGAAATCCCAGAAAGCCGAGATCTGATCGCTGACGCGGCCGGCGCCGATGCAGCCTGGCCAGCGGGCGATCATCGGCACGCGTACACCTCCTTCGTACAACTGCGCCTTGCGGCCACGCAGCGGCCCGGCGCTGGCGAAGAACTCGCGGTCGACCCCGCCGACCCAGCTGGGGCCGTTATCGCTGGTGAAGATGGTCAGCGTGTCCGCATCGAGTCCGAGCTCGGCAACGCGGGCGGCGATACGGCCGATCTCGCGGTCCATACGGGTGATCATCGCCGCATAGGCGGCGCGCGGCGTCGGGTGTGGCAGGTAGCCCTGGTCGCCGAGGTACGGGGTCTCCTCGAATGTCCCGACGTACTTATTCAGCGAGTCTTCCGGCACTTGCAGGGCAAGGTGGGGCGCCATGAACGGCAGAAACAGGAAGAAGGACCGGTCCTGGTGCTGCTCTACGAAGCTCAGCGCCTCCTCGACGATGCGATCCATCGAGTACTGCTGCCCGGAGTAGGGCTCGTAGGAAGCCGGATCCGATGGGTCGGCGTCGAGCGGCAAGGGCTGGTGCGGGTGAAAGTACTCGTTGCCGTCGAGCATCTCCCGGACTCCGTCGCTCCACAGGTGCTGCGGGTAGTAGTTGTGGGCCAGACGCTGCCCCAGGTACCCGTACCAGCGATCGAAGCCCTGCTGATTCGGAGAGCCGGTACTACCCGGCCCGCCCAGACCCCATTTCCCCATCGCGCCGGTCACGTACCCCGCACGCTGCAGCAGGCCGGGTATGGTGACGGTGTCGGGAAGCAGCGGACGCTGGCCCTCGAGGCTGAGGTCGAACCAGATGTCGCCACGATCGGCCATCTCGTCGTTGTCTCGGATGTACGCGTGGCCGGTATGAAGCCCGGTCAGCAGGGTGCCGCGCGAGGGGGCACAAACCGGGCTGCCCGAGTAGTGCTGCGTGAACCGGATGCCCTCGGCTGCCATGCGGTCGAGGCTCGGTGTACGGATGTGGCGCTGCCCGTAGGAACCGAGCTCGCCGTAGCCCAGGTCGTCGGCAAGGATCAGGATGATGTTCGGGGGCCGGGCCGCGACTTCCTGCCGGGTGCAGGCAGCCAGCGCCAGCGTCATCAGTCCGAGCGCGAGCACGCCGACCATCCGCACGAGATCGATCCTTCGCATGGTGGCAGTCTCGCATGTGTTTCAATCCCCGCCATGCTGCAAGACTCGTCCTCCGTCGCCGCCTGGCTCGACAGGTTCTTGGCGGAAGGATGGGCGTGCTGGGTGGACCTGCCACTCGGCGAGGATGTAGCCGTGGATTCAGGAGCCAGCCTGTGAACGATCGGCAGCTACGGTGGGGCGTGGTCAGCACGTCGAACATCGGCCGCGCGGCGGTGAACCCGGCGATCCAGGCCTCCGGCAACGGCGAGCTCGTGGCGGTTGCCAGCCGCACCGCCGCCGGGGCACGGAAGTTCGCCCGGGAATCAGGAATCTCGCGCTCCTACGGCAGCTACGAGGCCCTGCTAGCGCAGGACGACATCGACGCCGTCTACATCCCGTTGCCCAACAGCATGCACAAGAAATGGACCATTCGTGCCACCGAGCATGGCAAGCACGTGCTCTGCGAGAAACCGCTGGCGCTCACCGTCGACGAGTGCGTCGAGATGCAGGCGGCGGCCGATTCCAACGGCGTGAAGCTGATGGAAGCTTTCATGTACCGCTTCCATCCACGCACCGAGAAGGTCGCGCAGCTGGTCCGGGAGGGGGCCGTTGGCGAGCTGCGCCTGATCCGCAGCGCGTTCACATTTCGGCTCACGAAGCCCGAGAACATCCGCCTGCAGCCCGAGCTCGGCGGCGGCGCGCTGATGGATGTGGGCTGCTACTGCGTCAACATCAGCCGCACCATCACTGGAGCCGAGCCCACCGAGGTGCACGCGCTGGCAGAGTGGGGCCCGAGCGGCGTCGACACGCAGATGGTAGGCACGATGCGCTTCCCTGACGGAGTGCTGGCGCAGTTCGACTGCGCCCTTACGCTGGAGCGGCGAGAGTCCTACGAGATCGCCGGTACCGACGGCCATCTGCATGTGCCTTCCGCTTTTCTACCTGGAAGCGACGACGTGCAGATCCACCAGCACCGCAGCCGCGCCGACCCAGAGAGCCATATCGTCGCCGGCGTCGATGAGTATCAGCTGATGGTGGAGCACTTCGCCGCGTGTGTCCTCGATGGCCAGCCGCTGCGCTACGGTGCCGCCGAAGCGGCGCGCAACATGCGTGTCATCGAGGCCCTCTACCGATCGGCGAGGAGCGGCGGAGCCGTGGAACCGCTGGCGGACTGACCGCGACCGGCGCGAGGCTTTCAGTCGACGCGAAACTGGCGGCGAGACTCTCTTCAGCCGACACGCGACCGGCGGTGAGCCTTCCATAGGCCGGCGGGCAACCGCTGAGTTCAGATCTCTCAGCTGGCGCGTGCCTGACGCCAGATTTCCTTCAGCTTCGGACGGCTTCCGAGCGCCAGCAGGCCGATCCGGAAGAGCCGCGCGCCGAGCTTGAGCGCCAGCCAAGTCGAAACTACCAGGACTCCGAGCGAGAGCGCCAGCTCCCAGACCTGCACGCCCTCCGGATCGAGCGCGACGCGGCCGAGCACGGTTAGCGGGGCGCTGAACGGAATGAAGGTCATGACTCGAGCGATCGTGCCGTGCGGCGTGTTGAGGATGGCAGGGAACAGCATCATCGGCAGCACTGCCAACATGGTCCACACCGCCGCCAGCTTCTGCCCCTCCTGCTGGCTATTGCCGAAGGAGGCGAAGGCCAGCATGATCGCGCCGTAGAAGAAATACGCCGCCACGAAGAAAAGCGTGCCGGTAATGAGCGCCTTCCAGGGAACCGTTACGCCGGCGGCGACGGCAATACCGGCCGCGATCGTGGCACCGAAGATCACCATCGAGAACCAGACGAGCACCTGAAGTAGTCCCGCCGCGCCGAGTCCGAACAACTTGCCTGCGAGAATCTCGTCCGGCGAAGTGGACGACAACAGAACCTCCACGACGCGATTCTCCTTCTCCGTGGAGACCCCCTGCACCAGGTAGCCGGTGGTGGTGAGCAGCGCGATCAAGAAGGTCAGGGTGAACGCGCCGGGCACCAGGACACGCAAGATCGCTGTCAATCGATCGTAGGGGTGTGTCGCCCCGGCGTCGTCGATGACCCAGTCCCGATGGGTCGCAATCGGATCGGACAGTCGCGCCCGGATGGTCTCCGGAACCTGTTGCTGAAACCTCTCGAGCAACAGCCCGGCGAGGTTCTCGCGCGCCGTCCCGCGCGGCGCGCGCACGTCGTCACTGGAGTAGACGTCGATCTCGCCGGACTGCACGAAATCCTCGGGTATGACGATGTAACCGCTGATCTGGCCGGCAAGAAACGCTCGCGTAGCGTCTGCCGAATCGTCAAAACCACGAAACACCGTGTCGGTGAAGTGCGCGATCGGGCCGAGGCTGTCAGCGCCGCTTTGTTCCAGCGCCATACGTGCCGGTTCGGGTAGGTCGAGCAACGAACCAGCGAGATCCTCGCGCAGATCCAGCAGTCCGGCAGAGTCGATCACGCCGAACACCTGCGGATCGCCGTCGATGGAACGCTCGATGAAGGTGCCGAACCAATTGGCGAAAACCGCATACAGCAGCAGCAACGCCGGCATGCCCAGGGTTGCCAGCAGGTAACCCTTGGTACGCACGATCGAGAGGAACTCGAACTCGGCCACCGATGCCACCTGCCGCCGCCGCATCAGTGCTCGCGCTCCCGCTGCACGACGTTCACGAACACGTCCTCCATCGAGGCCAGCGCCGGCTCGACGCGGTGGACGGCAGCGCCGGCCTCGACGAGGGCGCGCACCAGCCCGTCGACTCCCAGCCCCTGCCGTGGCCGCAGCAACCAGTTGCCGTCGCCACCATCGGTAGCCTGGAGAATCTCCGCCAGCTCCGGCGGCGCCGCCGAAAGCGATACCCGAATGTCGCCGGCCGAATGCTCGCGGCGCACCGCTTCGGTCTCGCCGAACACCATGAGGCTGCCGTGATCGATCAGCGCCACTCGATCGCAGAGCTCCTCGACGGCGTTCATCCGGTGTGTCGACAGGATGGTGGTCATGCCGGCGTCACGCCGCTCCTCGATGAGCTCCTGCACCAAACGCACGTTGACCGGATCGAGTCCGGTGAACGGCTCGTCGAGCACGCAGAGATCGGGCTCGAACAGCAACGTGCCGGCCACCTGCACCTTCTGGCTCATCCCCTTGCTGAGCCGATCAACCTTCCAGCTGGCGACATCGGGCAAGCCGACCCGCCCGAGCCAGAACAGCGCACGTTGGCGAGCATCGGCGCGGGTCATTCCGTGCAACCGACCGAAGTACGCCAGCACGTCGACGATCTTCTGCTTCTTGTACAACCCGCGTTCTTCGGGAAGATAGCCGACTCGATCAAGCAATGCGTGGGTCAGCGGCTCGCCGAACAGGTGCACCCCGCCCTCGTCGGCACGGATGATGTCGAGCAGGATGCGGATCAGGCTGGTCTTGCCGGCACCGTTCGGCCCCAGCAACCCGAACACCTCGCCGCGACGCACCTCGAACGACACGCCGCGCAACGCCACGGTCTCGCCATAGCTCTTGTGGATGTCGTCGAACCGTACAGCGGTATCGGACACGGTGGCCTTGCTCCCCGTTCGATCGCGCGCTGGACTCCACGCGCTGGACCTACTTCCAGGCTTGCGCGCAGCCGTCAGCTGCCTTCCGCCGCGTCCGTCGCCCCTGGCGTGCCCTCGAGCGTCTTCAGCACGTCACGCCAGACAAACTTCTCACCCATGCCGCGCACGTAGTAGTCCATCCACGCCATCTCGCTGACCGCCTTCACAAGCCGGTTGCGCGGGTCAGGAATACCGTGGCTGCGGCCCGGGTACATGAACAGCTCGGTGGGCACCCCGAGCTTCTTCAGGGCCATGTGCAGCTCGACCGACTGCGGGCTGGGAACGCGCGGATCGCCCTCGACCACATGGATCATCGTTGGCGTCTTGGCGTTCTTGATGTACTTCATCGGCGACTGCTGCCAGTAGGCATCGTAGTTGTCGTACGGGAGGTCATTGCCGAGATAGAACTGGCGATTGCGCTGCACGTCGCTCTGGGCGTACATCGAGATCCAGTTGGATGTTCCAGCACCCGAGCTGATCGCCCTGAAGCGGTCGGTGTGGGTGAGGATCCAGTTGGACCAGTGGCCGCCGGCGCTCCAGCCGAGCGCTCCCATGCGGTCGGGATCGACGATGCCCTCGGCGATCAGGTGATCCACCCCGGTCATGATGTCGTCGTAGCCCTGTGGGAAGTAGTTGCCGACGATCTCGGTGCGATGCTCCTCGCCGTAGTTCGAAGACCCGCGGTAGTTGGGCTTGAGCACGGCGTAGCCGGCGCCGGCGTACACCTGCGATCCATAGCCGCCGTTGAAGCGCAGTGTGTCGGCGCCGGCGGGACCGCCGTGGATGGCGACGATGAGCGGGTAGCGTTTTCCTTCCTCGTAGGCGACGGGCTTCACCAGCACGCCGCCGACTTGCTTGCCGTCGGTCGAGGTCCAGGTAACCTCGGTCTCCTCACCAAGCGCAATGCCCTCGACCTGACGGTTGACGTCGACGAGCTGCTTCCAGCTCGAGCGCGTGCCGACGTCCGCGACGCTGGCAACGGTGAACAGCGTCGGCGGAGTGCTCGGATCGGAGTAGTTGATCAACAGCACTCCGGAGTCCTCGTCGCGGCTCACCCTGAGCGCCGCCGCCTCGCGCGTCAGCTGCTGCACCTCATCGTCGGTGACGTCGAGGCCGTGCAGCTGCCTGGTGACACGCACACCGCCATTGAAGTAGATCGTGCCCCCGTCGTCGGACCAGAAGCCCGGCGATGCATGGCCGTCGAAGCCGGTGCCGATCTTGCGAAACGCACCGCCACGATCGGCAACCTCGCGCACGTAGATGCGCCGGTTCTTCATGCTGTAGGCAGACATGTCGTCGGGGGCGGAGAAGGCCAGCAGGCGACCGTCCGGGGAGAAGCTCATGCCGCCCTCGCCGACCTCATGGTTGTCGGTCAGGCGCTCCACCTCACCGGTCTCGGTCTCCAGCAGGTAAAGATCGGCGTTGATCCGTTCCTCGGTGATGTTGCGCTCGTAGCGCTCGGCCGAAGAGCCCGTGAATCCCACCCAGCGGCCATCGTCCGACACCGTGAAGCTCGCCACGCTCATGCTCGGGTCATCGGTGAGCCGGGTCGCCGTCAGTGAGTCGACCTCGAGCGCCCACAGGCTCGACAGTGGCGTCACCTGATTGCGGATATCGACGGTGAACTTCTTTTTCGCCCGCAGCCGCTCATCGGCGTCGGCGCTGTCGGGACGGGTGAAGTAGATGCGGCCGCTGTCGGGGGCCCAGTCCCAGTCATCGACCCCGGCAACGTCGTCGGTGAGCTGCTCCGCGGTAGCCGCGTCGATGCCCTGCACCGACAGCCTGAACAGTTGCTGTTGACCGGATTCGCCGCTGCGGTAGACCAACCACCGGCCGTCGGGGCTGAAGCCGAAGTCCGACACCCCGTCGTCAGCATCCGTTACTCGCCGCGCCTCGCCACCGTCCGGACGCATGAGGTACAGCTGGTCCCCGCCAGTCGAGTCACCGTCATCGGGGCCACGGTCCCGAGCACGATCACGGTCCGATGCGAATACGAAAAAACGCCCGTCGCGTGACCAGGCGGGGTATCTCTCGCTGCGGTCGTCCGTGTAGGTCATGCGGCGGCCTGACGCCACACCCTGCAACAGCGACACCAGATGGATGTCAGTCTGCTGCGATGCCTCTTCCCAGTCGGGGGTGGATACCGTGTAGAGCATCCAGGTACCGTCCGGGCTGGGGGCGAACGAGCCGGCGCGCGCCATCTCCTGCATGTCGAGGAAGGTCATGGCGCGCGGTCCCTCGCCCGGCGCCTGGCCAGCGGCCGGCGTGGCAAGCGCGGGGGCGATCAGGAAAACGGCGACTACGAGTGCGCCGGGCGCCATTGAGAGGCGTGAGCGATAGCCGAGCATGACTGACTCCGTGGGAACGTGATGGTCTACGGGATGTCGAGCGCGGTCTGCGGGCTGACGTACACGACACGACCATCAAAGAGCGTCAGCTCGCAAACCATGTCCTTGATATCGGCGGTGGGCACGGTATACGGGTCGCGGTCCCAGACCGCGAGATCGGCGTACTTCCCCACCTCGATCGAGCCGATCTCATCCTCCAGGAACATCTGCCGGGCACTCCAGATGGTGTAGGAGCGCAGCGCAGTGCGAATATCTACCGACTCGTCCATCCCCCACGGGTTGGGGCCATAGACCCCGAGCAGCGTCTCGCGGGCCACGGATGCCCACAGCCCGTAGCGGGCCTCGAAGGGCGTGACGCTGAAGTCGGAGGCGCTCGCCCAGGTGATCCCCTTGTCGACGAAGGTCGCGAACGGGTTGAGCCGCAGCGCGCGCGTCGCGCCGAAGTTCCCGGCATACGTATCACCAATCCACCACATGAAGGGCGGCGAGGGCTCCGGATAGGCGGCGTCGAACTCGCGCTCCAGCCGCGCCATCGTGTCGATCGCGTGATCCGTGGGGACGTTGGCGTGGATGATGCCGTGACGCATTCCGGAACGGGGATTGTCCGTCAGCGCCATGGCGTAGCTGTCGACCACCCAGTCGATGCCGCGATCGCCGATCGAGTGGGTGCTGACGTGCAGGCCGGCGTCGTGGAACAGCCGGATCTTGTCGCGCACCAGCTGCGCCTCCTCGACCGGGTAGCCGCGGTTGCCGGTGTCTACCTGATCGAAGTCGCGGTTCCAGTCGTCGTGCATCCACGCCGTCCGCGCTCCGCCGCTGCCGTCGATCATTAGCTTGATACCGCCGGAGATCAAACGATCATCGCCGGTCGACTCGTACGGCCTGGTGAACGCCGCGACGCGCTCCACCAGCGCCTCGGCCTCGCTCAGGTCGCCGCGGCTGCGCCAGAGCACGAAGACCCTGACCGACAGATCGCCGTCGGCGAGCACATCGGTATAGGCGTCCCAGGTCTCCTGCCCGATGCCCGGGTCCTTCAGGCCGGTCATGCCCTCGGCGTTGAACGCCTGCGCCAGATCACGCATGCCATCGCGCACCTGCTCGGGGCTCAGCGGCGGAATCAAGCCATTGACCAGCCCCTGGGCGCGCTCCTTGAGGACGCCGGTAGCGTTGCCGTCGGCGTCTCGATCGATCGTGCCGCCAGGCGGGTCGGGGGTATCGGCGGTGATGTCAGCGAGCTCGAGCGCCAAGCTGTTGGCGGCCCCGTAGTGGCCCATCGTATGCGTAAGCCAGACAGGGTTGTCCGGCGATACGGCGTCGAGGTCGGCGGCCGTGACATAGCGCAGCTCCTCGAACTTGCCCTCGTCCCAGCCGCGGCCGCGCACCCATTCCCCCGGCGCGGCCGGCGCAACGCGCTCTGCGACTTTGGCGACCACGTCGGCGACCGAGGTAACCTCCGGATAGCTGAGGTCCAACACGTACAATCGCGTAGCACCGCCATTGCCGAAGTGAGCGTGGGCGTCGAGCAGCCCCGGCGTTGCGGCCCGGCCGCCGAGGTCGATCCGCTGCGTCGATGAACCGATCAACGGCTCGATCTCGGCGCTCGTGCCAACGGCAACAATGCGACCGTCCTTCACCGCCACGGCTTCGGCGACGGTGTCCATCGCATCGACAGTAATGATCTTGCCGTTGACCAGCGCGATGTCGGCAACGTCGGCCGCCGGGGAACCCGGGCCACCGCTGCACGCGACCATGCCGATACACGCCGCGACGCAGGCGCCGCGGAGTAGCGGTTCGGCCCCACGCGGGTACTGCGACGGACGCTGAAGGACTTGGTGCTGTGCTACCGATTCGAGGCTCATACGGCCGCTCCAATGGTCATGGAACCAGGCAACGGGGCCCTGCTTGCTAGGGAGCCCGCGGCTCCAGAGAGTACCGCGATGATGAGCGATGTTCCGAGGTCCGCGACCATCCCGACGAGACGCTGGCAGCAATCCATGCCGCCACGCGCTGAGCAATCTCGCGCTACGCGCCCGCAGGAACCACTTCAAAGCCGAGCTTCAGCTCGCTAGGACTCTGCCCACCCCCGGTCTTCGTGGACGGGCAAGGGCAACTTGGCTCGAGCGATCCGGCGCCACTACTCATGCGCGTACGGCTCGATCTCGAGGGGCGCACCCCTGTAGTTGCCGTCCGGTATGACGCTGGGCAATCGGTACTCGAGGCGGCTGAGGATCTCGAACATTGCCGGGTCGCCCTGCCTCAGCTTGTCGCGCGTGTTCAGTGGCCATTCGTGCCCGATCTGATCGAGCCGCCCGGGCAGATCCTGCGCCCCGATGAACGACGTGAACGTCCAGTAGATGTACTCGCTCGCCTGGCAGTCGTAGTCGCAGGTCTCGTCGTCGTACGTGTACCAGGCGCCTTCTGGATACTCGTCGGGAGGCCTTTCGAAGCGACCTCCCCGAGCCAGGTCCATGGCGTTGGCGACCTCGGTCCCGGGGACACGATTGAAGACCTCCGGGTAGGCGACGCTCAGCCCGTTGTCGGTCACCATGTGCCAGATCTCCTCGAGCGCCGTGTCGAACTCGCCGCGCTCCCGAGCACCCGGCCGGGTCTCCTCGTCGTACAGGCCCTGGCCGCGCGGACGCTGACGGCGGGGGATGCGCCGGCCCTCACCCGCGGTCCTGGTCATCGTGATGGCGCCGTTCGTGTCGATGATCGCCTGATAGATCTACGGGTTGTCGGGCGCCCCGTCCTCGTCGTTGTCGAGAAACTGCGCCAGAACGCCGGCCGCGTGCAGGAGCTTGTCGTCGCCCGTCGTGTTGGTAGCGTAGATCGGCACGCCCAGCACTATCACCTTCTTGGTGAACGCGACGTCCGCGACCGGCGACTGTTGCTCCTCGGACGCGATCGGCGCGTCAGCAGTGAGGGCAGCGCCGCAACCCGTGGCAGCGAGCGCGCACACCGAACCGTACGCCAACAGGACCGGTGCTTTCATGACCTTCTCCGGCACCCGCGGCGCAATATCGCGGCCACATCCCCAGCCCGGTGCGCCCTCGGCAGCTCAGTGACGTTCACGCCTGTACCAGGCATCCAACGCCCCCTCGGGTTGGGCTCAGTACAGCCGGCGCTCTTCCGTAGTTACCGCTGCCAGGAGAAAGGCGCCTGCCGCAGCCACGAACACCGACGCGTCGAGCGGCGACTTGATCCCCTCGGAAATCGTCATCGCGAGAGCGAACAGCAACAGGAGCAAACCGCTGGCGTTTGCGACCCAAGTCAGCCGCCAGCCAACCAGCAGTGCGATGGCGAAGCCCAACTCGCCCAGGGTCGCCACCCAGCCGACGATCGGAACGAGGCCGGCGGGAAGGAACCAGTTGAGCGCGGCGACGTAGTCGAGAAACTCGGTCCAGTTCCCCCAGGCAACCCCGGGCGCGCCCGGGGCTCCCCAAAGACCGAATCGATCCGCCACCGCCGACAAGAAACCCGCCGCCAGAGCGATGCGTAGGAACCATCGTGCGGCATCCGACATTCGCTTACTCCACCCGTTTGGCTAGAACGATACTCGGTTTTCCCCGCCCCTCCGCATCCGGCATCAGACCTACGACGGTGAAACCGACGCTGGCCCAGAACTCCCAGGCGTGCGGTTTGATGCTCTCGATGCTGGAAATCGCCGCCGCTGGATCAGCGTAGAGATCAGCGCCCGCCAGATTGGTCGACCCCATCTCGTCGCTGGTGCCGGCCCACAAGGTCAACACACCCTGCTGGCGCGCCTGTCGCTCGACATCCTCGATGAGGACTCGCCCATACCCTTTGCCCTGGTGCGCCGTGGCCACGGCGATCGGGTGAATCTCCCATACGCGACCGCCGCTGTGGGGGACAATGCCGATCCAGCCGACGGGCTCGCGTGACGCGTCGATCAGCACCCGACTGAGACGGCCGGGAGTCAGCGATTCGAGGATCTCGAGCGTCGCGTCGTTGACCGTGGGTAGCCAGTTCGGCGAATGCTGTTTGAGTGCCTCGAACACCAGCGGACCCAGTCGACCGATCATGTCGCGATCGTGTCCGACCAGATCGACGATTTGCTGGCTGCTCGCCATGGGCACTCCGGTGCTTCGAGAGCTTGGTTGGCTCATCCGTGATGGGTTGCGGATCGTGAACCGCAGCGTCTAGATTGCTACGCCCGCTGCCGAAGGTCCAATCGCATCAAGCCGTAACCGGGGGGGGAATCGTGTTCTTCGCCGCCCGATCACCTCAGCGCGCGAAGACAGGTGGCGTCCGCTCAGACCATGGCCGGGCCTCTTCGAGCTCGTACGCGAGCTCCAGGAGCGTTCGCTCGGCACCACGCCAGGCAGAGAACTGCACCCCGACGGGCAGCTCGTCCGTGGTCCGGTGCAGCGGGACCGACATTCCCGGCATGCCGGTAGCGTTCTGCAACGGCGTGTAGGCCACCGCGTCGAGCACGCGCTCGAGGGGCCCAGAACCCGATGAACGCGTCGATGAATTCCTCACCGGGCAGCGGAAGGGCGACCTCTTCGACTTCATGCCCCAGCTGCTCGCATAGTGTCGCCGCGTCCCTGACGCCCTGCTCCACCTCCGGATGCGGCGCAACGCCGTGGAAGGACTCGGTCATCAGCGCAACCCGGAGGCGATGGGAACGATGCCCGCCGCTACCGCAGCGGCCCGAGCCGCCACTGGAGCCACCGGGCGAGTATTCGAGATTCCACGGGTTATGCGTTGGTCCGTGCAGGATCGGCTCGGTGGTGTCGATGAGCCCGAACTCCGGTGAGTTTGTGACGCCTGTAACGATCATTCCAGAAGCCTCCATCGCTGCGATCAGCCGCGAGGTTTCCTCTGGCGGCAGGTGACCTGACCCCCGAAAACGGATCCGGATGTAATCTCACGATCTGGGTCAAGAACGGGAGGTCAGAATGCCGAGTAAGAGGCACAGCGCCGAGCAGATCGTACGCAAGCTCCGGGAGGCTGAGGTGGAGCTGGCTCGAGGGGCGACGGTCAAGGATGCCTGCCGCAAGCTAGCAATCACCGAGCACACCTACTACCGGTGGCGGCGAGAGTACGGCGGACTGAAGCTCAACCAGGCCAGAAAGCTCAAGCAACTGGAGAAGGAGAATGCCCGGCTCAAGAGGCTGGTGGCGGAAAAGGAACTCGACCTGTCGATCCTGAAGGAAGTGGCGGAGGGAAACTTCTGAGCCCAGCTCGGCGGCGAGAGGCGGTGGCACATGTACGGGGGCGGCTGGGCGTCTCGGAGAGGCGGGCGTGTCGGGTACTGAAACAACCACGCACGACACACCGGTACGTGCCAAGAGAGCCGCAACAGGAGCAGATTTTGACGGAGCGGATCGTGGATTTAGCCCGACAGTACGGGCGCTACGGATATCGGAGGGTGACAGCGTTGCTGCGCATGGAGGGCTGGTCCGTGAACCACAAACGAGTGCAGCGTATCTGGCGGCGCGAAGGGCTGAAAGTACCGAGAAAACAGCCCAAACGAGCACGGCTGTGGCTGAGCGATGGCTCCTGCATCCGGCTGCGCCCACAGCACCGGGATCATGTCTGGGCGTATGACTTCCTGCACCACCGGACGCACGACGGTCGGGCTATGAGGCTGCTGACGATCGTCGATGAGTACACACGAGAAAGCCTGGCGATCCATGTAGCACGGAAGCTCAACTCTGAGGACGTGCTGGAGCAGCTCGGGAGGTTGTTCGTACACCGGGGCATACCTGAGCACATCCGGTCGGATAACGGACCAGAGTTCACCGCCGAGGCGGTTCGCGACTGGCTGGGCCGGTTGGGCGTGGGGACGCTGTTCATCGAGCCGGGCTCGCCGTGGGAGAACGGTTACGTGGAGAGCTTCAACGGCAAGCTACGCGACGAGCTGCTGGATGGAGAGATCTTCTACACGCTCAAGGAGGCAAAGGTTCTGATCGAGAGATGGCGTCAGCACTACAACCGCATGCGACCGCACAGCTCGCTGAGCTATCGGCCGCCCGCACCCGAAGCGACGTTGTTGAAGCCGGCTGCGCTCCGCTTCGCCGGCCTCAACAACCTCTTGTCAGCACCGAGTTACTGAGATAAGACATGGTACTAACCGCGGGGTCAGGTCACAGGGTGCCGCGCTCGATCGCGCGGGCGTATAGCCGCGACCCCGAATCGATGGATGCGCCTTCATAGTCGGTGAGGTTCTTGAGCATCACCGGCACGCCGGCCAGCCGCCCCTGGCCCGAAGGTTGCTCGGCGCGGGCGAGCGCCGACTGCACGTCAAATACGCCCGGCACCACGGCACCGAGACTGGCGTTGAGCTGCTCGGTGCGCCGGATCGCCGATTCGACCAGCTCGAGCGGCGTTATCTGGCCGTCGCGCGCGAGCTTCGACATCCCCATGCCATCGAGACGAGCGAGATCCGATGCCGTCGACCGATCGACCGCTGTGTCGGAGTCACCCGGCCGGCAGGCGAAGATCGACAGGCCGCCGGCGGACGATACCGAAAGGGCCACGGCGCGCTTGAGAAAGTCGCGTCGGGTGCCACCGGCCACTGCATGTGGCTCAGTGATTGGCGAGTCGCGCGCCATCCAATGCGATCGGCAGCCACGCCCGCAGCGGTCCAACGCCCGCAACGGCTCAGGTTCCCCGGTTCAGCAAGATCGTTATCGAGGCCTCGGCATCGTTGGCAGTCGCCAGGTCCGGCAGGCCGTCGCCGTTGAAGTCTGCCGCAACGACCTGGTGGGGCTGCTCGCCGACGGGTACGGAGAACGCCACCTCGAGCTCGCCGCTGCCGTCGTTGGCGAGCATCGAGATCCGGTGCCCGGAATAGTCAGCAATCGCCACGTCGAGATCGCCGTCACCGTCATAGTCGAGCGCCACGGCGGCCCACGGAGTCTCGGGTACGATCACCGAAACGTCATGCTCCAGCGAGCCGGCACGGTTCACCAGCACCATTGCCTCGCCGGTACCCGAGCTGGTGACGATCATGTCGACGTCGCCATCGTTGTCGAGGTCGCCGCCTGCCGCAATGTGGTGATTGGCTCCGAGGGTCAGCGCCGCGCCGGCCGAGAAGCCGCCGGCACCGTCGTTGAGCAATACATTCACCATGGCGGCGCTGAAGCTGGAGACTACGAGGTCCAGATCACCGTCGGAATCCAGGTCGGCGACCACGGCCCGCTCCGCGCCCGGGCTTGCCGCGACCGTGCTGGCAAGTGCGAAGCCGCCGGTACCATCGTTGACCAGCAACGAGACGGTTGCCGAACCGAAGTCCGAGACCACCCAGTCGATGTCGCCGTCGCCGTCGATATCCGCGGCGACGATGGCGTGCGGACTGGTCCCAACGGTGACTGCCACCCCGGCACGGAAGCGAGCGTCGCCGGCGTTCATCAGGAGCACGACCTCGTCGGCGCCGGCGTTGACGATTGCCAGATCAAGATCGCCGTCGGCATCCACATCGGCCGCGGCGAGCGCTTCGGGGCGCTGAAACCCGTCCATCGGCACGCCGGCTACGAAGTTGCCGCGGCCATCGTTCAGCAGTAGCGAGACAGTGTTCGCCTGCTGGTCGGCGGTCGCCAAGTCGAGATCGCCATCGCCGTCGAAGTCGCCCGCCTGAAGGTTGTAGGCCGGGGTCGCCACGCGCACATCGCGGCGCTCGAAGCCCGCCGTCGATTCCTGCGAGTACGCCCCCCCCGCCGCTGCCGCCAGCAACAGCCACGCGCAGACGAGCGACGTCCTGTCCATGCTGCTAGCCACGCTCCCTGACAACTTCGCGAATTCCGTAGCGCTTGATCATCTCGTTCAACGTCGTAGGTTTGACGTCGAGCAGGGACGCGGCGTCCTTCTGCACCCAGTCGGTCTGCTCCAGCGCGCGTAGAATCAGCCGCTTTTGGAACTCGCCCACCATCTCCTTGAGCGGCGCAGCGCCCAGCGTCGGGTTTGGCAGCGCGGCCGCGTCTAGCGGGCGCGGATCGATGTAGTCGCGCACCAACTCGACGCGAATCACACCGTCGGGCGGCGCCAATACGACGGCGCGCTCGATGGCGTTCTCCAGCTCGCGGACGTTGCCGGGCCAATCGAACAACCGCAGCTCGTCGATGGCCTCCTCATCAATGCGCATGCCATCGCGACCATTCTCCTCCGAGTACTTGTCGAGGAAGTACTGGGTCAGCAGCGGAATGTCATCAGCACGATCTCGCAGCGGCGGGATCTTGATCGAGATGACGTTGAGTCGGTAGTAGAGGTCTTCGCGGAACTCGCCGAGCGCCACCTTGTCGCGCAGGTTGACGTTGGTGGCGCAGATGATGCGCACGTCGGTCTTGATGTTGTCAAGGCCGCCGACCCGCATGAACTCTTTCTCTTGCACTACGCGTAGCAGCTTCGCCTGTACGTCGGGAGCAATATTGCCGATCTCGTCGAAGAACAGCGTGCCGCCGTCGGCGACTTCGAACAGACCCTTCTTGCTGGCGACCGCACCGGTAAACGCCCCCTTGACGTGGCCGAAGAGGTTGCTCTCCAGCAGCTCGCTGGGCATCGCCCCCGAGTTGACGGTGACAAAAGCCTTCTCCGCCCGTGCACTGTTGGCGTGGATGGCTTTGGCCACCAGTTCCTTACCGGTACCGCTGTCGCCGTGGATCAGAATCGTCGATCGCGAGGGCGCCGCCTGTGAGATGAGAGCGTAGACGTCCTGCATCTTGCGGTTCTTGCCGATGATGTTCTCGAAGCGGTACTTCTCACGCAGGGCGCGCCGGAGGCTCTGCACTTCGAGCTCCAGCTCCCGTTGCCTGATGGCGCTCTGCACCACCAGCAACACCTCGTCGTTCTTGAACGGCTTGGTGATGTACTCGTGGGCACCGCGCTTCATCGCCTCGACCGCCGACTCGACGGAGGCGTAGGCGGTGATCATGATCACCGGGAGCGTGCGATCGATCTGCTTGAGCGCCTCGGTAGTCTGGATACCGTCGATGCCGGGCATCATGAGGTCGACGACAGCACAGTCGTAGGGGCGCGCCTGAGCCAGCTCGATGCCCTCCTCGCCCGACTGGGCAATATCAACCTCATAGCCCTCGTCGGACAGGAACTCCGACAAGATCTCCTGCATGATCGGCTCGTCGTCGACCACCAGAATGGTCTGCTTGTTCGACAAAGGTTCTCCTGCCCGGCCGGCTGGCGATCAGCCGGCACGCGGTGGAATTGCGCTAGCTGGCGGCGGCTTGCTCGTCAGCGGCCGTCGACGGGAGCGTGATGAGAAACGTCGTGCCGGCGTCCGGATCGCTCTCCACGGCAATCGTCCCGCGATGCTCTTGAATGATGCCGTAGCTCACGGACAAGCCCAGGCCGGTGCCCTTGCCGACGCCCTTGGTGGTGAAGAACGGGTCGTAGACCTTCTCGAGATCGCTCTCCTTGATACCTGTCCCGTTGTCGCTTACCCGAAGCACAGAGGCACCGTTGTTCTGGCTGGTCTCGATGTATAGCTCCCCACCGGCGGGCATGGCGTCGCGCGCGTTGAGCAACAGGTTCATTAGGACCTGCTGGAGCTTGATCGGATCACCTGTGACCGGCGCCACATCACCACCTAGCTCCGTGGTGATCTTGATGCTGCGCTTGTGGAGCTGAATCTCCGCCAACGCAAGCGTTTCATGCACCACGTCGTTGAGTTGCACATGTCTGAACTCGCCCGTTTCCTGGCGCGAGAAATTCAGCAGGTTGTTGACGATCTGAGATGCCCGGAACGATTGCTTCTCGATCTTCTCGAGTATGGCGAGACGCGGATCGGTGTCAGGCAGCTTGCGCTGCAACATCTGCACATAGCTCGAGATGCCGGTAAGCGGCGTGTTTACCTCGTGGGCAACACCGGCGGCAAGCAGCCCGACTGAGGTGAGCTTCTCGGCCTGCTGCAGCTGTGCCTCGAGCTCGGCGCGCTCGGTTACGTCGTCGACAATGATGACCGTGCCCTCGCCGCCCTCTTCACCGACCAGGGGCGCCATCGAGAGCGTGACGACCCGATCCTCGCCAGCCCGCGTTCGGAGCGGGATGCGGTACGCAGAAGTTATCGGCTCGAGGCCGCGATGGAGCTTGCCGCGCGCCTCACTGAGCACGCGGGTGAAGGTGGCCGGGAACAGATCGTCGGCCGTCAGCCCCATGGCCTGTTCCGGCTCGACGCCGTGCAGACGCGCGAGCGACCGGTTCCATGACTGAACCCTTCCGTTCTCGTCGAGGACCATGACGCCGGCCTTGATGCTCTCGACAACGTTCTCGCTGTATTCCTTCAGACGCTCCAGATCGCCGGCACGTCGCTGTACCTCCCGGTACAGCAGCGCGTTGTCGATCGCCAGCGCAAGGTGGGCCGCCAGCGGTTGCAGCACCTTGAGGTCTTCGGTCGACAGGTAGTCGCCCGACAGCTTTCTGCCCAGCGCCAATACCCCGATGATGTCGTCCTTTACGTCCAGCGGCAGGAAGTACGACAGATCCTCGGCCTCGAGGATCTCGCGATCGTCGGGGTACTCGTCGAGCAGGCTCCCGAGGTCGTCGACGTACAGAAACTCACGCTTGGCCAGAGCGCCCGCGACGAACTGCGAGAACGTCGACGACAGCTCCCGACCCTCGGACAGAGCGCCGTCGGCGGGCACGATGCGCAACGGGTCGCGCTCCTGGGCGCGCAACAGCACGGCGACGCGCCCCACATGCAAGGTCTCTCGTACCCGCTGGGCGAGCCGGTCAACAACGCGGGAAAGGTCGGTCTCGCTGTTGAGCTCGCGCCCGAAGTCCATCAGCGTGCGTCGGGCACGATAGCTCTCGCGGTAGTAGACCCGATCGGCAAGATCGCCGAGCTTGTCGCGCAACGGGGCAAAGCCGATCGCCACCAGCAACGTCGCCAGCAGCGACGCCGTCTGCACCAATTGGTCTTCTGGGCCGAGGAGCAGGGCCAGCGACCATTGCGAGACGAAGAACACTCCGAGTACAAGCAAGATCGCCACTGCATAGGTGATGCTCTGCTTGAGAATGACCTCAACGTCCCATAGGCGGAAGCCCACCGCGGCGTATGCGAACGACAGAGGTACCAACATCAGCGGGACCATCGACAGGTTGGTCAACGGCACGTACTCGAGACCGAGCACCTCCATCGGCAGGTAGATCGCCACGAACGGCAGAAAACCGACCGTGAGACCGCCGACGAGCCACTTCAGGCGCATGCGTTCCGCCGGACTGGTGGAGTTCCGGAACGTATGCGCGAAGATCGCCAGCGCGAGAACGATCGCGAGAGCGAAGTACAAGAGCTCGCCGAGAGCTCCGATCTGAAAAAGCCGATCAGCCCCTACCGCCGACAGTCCCAGCCACCGGCCGGCGTACCGAGACGCCAGATGGATCGAGAACAGCAAGGCGCCCGGGGCGATGATTGCCAGAGTCAGCGCTGAGCGGGCTTCCTCGAACTCACGTTTGGGACGCGGAAAGGTGAGCGCGAAGTACACGAACAGGCCGGGGACAACGGCCCGGGCAATCTGATCGAGCCACAAGATGACGTTGTTCCACGGATCTGCGGCGCGCGTCGTGGCCGAGAGCGTCAGCAATACGTAGAACGCCACCGCCAACGCGAAGAAACGATGCCTGGACGAATCGGAGCCGCGCAGCAGGGCGAAGATGCCGACCAGCAGAAATGCGAGACCGACGAAGGCGAGGTAGTAGTAATAGCCGGCGTCCACTCGCCGGCCGCCGACGATCACCGGAGCGAGAATATCGGGGCCCGCCCGCTGCACCATGTACTCGACCCGTTCGCCGACGTCGCGGCTGAAGAGCATGATCTCCACCACTATCGGGTCGATCGGTGGCTGGCCATCGATGCTCAACAAGGTGTCGCCGATATGCAGGCCGGCGTCGGCACCGGCACCGGCCGTCTCGACCGCTGCGGCCATCACCTGGTCGCCACGAAGCTCCCAGCGCACGCCGTCCGTGGGTTCTCGCCAGCTCAGCTGATTGGTGAAGGAGATCACCCCGAGAAACACCAGGGCGCCAGCGAGCACAATCAGCCCGACGATCTGCAGCGCGTCGATGCGTTGGCGTTGGTTTGTCATCAGGAGTACTGGATTCGAACGGACGGGCAGCAGGGACTCATCGCACTGCGGGCTCCAGCTCCAGACTTACGCAAGAGGCATACCACTCGGCGCGGCACCCAACGCGGCCCGAAGCAGCCGGCTAATAGGGGCCCGGGCAAACCCGTTTGACGATTCATGTCACCCAAGTATCCAATTTATTGGTTATCACATTCAAATACTTGAACCAGACACCGTCGGAGCCAGACGAAAAAAGGCGAGGGGATCGCCTCCCTCGCCGCACTTCAACTCACTCTTCGTACCGGATCCAGCGCCGCGCGCCAACCGCCCCAGAGGAGCGAGCCGCTGGTTCTGCTTTCTGTTTCTAAAAGCGAACCGCCAACCCGCCGGCGATACCGCGAGTCAGCCCTACGAGCTCGGCCAGCGACACGTTGTAGAGGCGATCGTAGGCGGGTCCCAGAAGGTTCCGAACCTGCACCATCGCCGACCATTCGGCCCTCGCGGACTGGAACGGCAGCGGCTGTCGGAGTCGGAGGTCCAGCCGCCCGTAGTCGTATCGCACCTCACCCTCTTGCACGACGGGCATGCCCGACCGCCAGTTGTAGCTGGCCTCGAAGTATGTGCGTGACGGCGCCAGCTCAGCGGCGACCGAAGCCTGAACTTCGTGCGTCCGCTGGACCGGATTCGTGTCGATCTCGGGCAAGCTGGCGACCAGCTGACCAGGTGTCCGGAACGAGTACGGTGTGTCGCGCTCATGGACCGCGTAGCTCACCTCGCCCGAGACGTTCCCCGTCAGCGTGTCGAGGAGCTCGCCGGCTACGGCGAACTCGAAACCGGCCGCTTTCGAATCGCCGACGTTGAAGAGCAGGTAGTTTCCGACGCCGTCCGGGCCGGAGACGAAGACACCAAGCAGCTCGTCGGTCACATGGTCGAAGTAGGCGCGCGCGCTTACCGCTGCCGGGCCGACGCGCTGCTCCACCTCGAGGTGATATCGACGAGCCTGCTCTGGTTGGACCCGACTCGTATTGCCAATGCGAAGCTCGGCCTGGCGCAGGAGCGACAGCACCTCGAACCCCTGATCATCGGCCAGCCCGAACCCGGTGGAACTGTGGGTCGCGCCGGTGGATATGCGTGTGGTCTCACCGGGACGATAGGCAACCTCGATGCGGGGCGACACCAGCGCCGACTTCGCCAGGTAGCTCTGATGCTCGTAGCGGGCGCCCACGGAGACACTCAGGGGACGTGAGATGCGCCACGTGTCGCTCACATCCAGGCGACCGATCCAGGCATCCCCCGAGACGTACTCGCGATGCGTCGGGGCGAGCAGATCGAACGTCCCGCCGACATAGCCGAACCCGACCTGTAGCTCATGGTCACCCAAGTCGCGAGTGACCTTGCTGGCGGCCCACAGCGCCCCCGAGCCATCGATGTGGGCGCGAAGCGCCCAGCTGGCAGGAGTGCCGAGAGAAAGCGATGTGACGCCGACGGTCTCGGAGCTGCTTACGTTGGTAACACTCCAGAGACGTAGCTCACCGGAAACAGCCGGCATCCCACGAACGACCCGATGGGTCAGAGCGTCGGTATGCGCCGAGGTGGTTGCGCCGGTGCCGGCATCAACGACGATCGTGCCGTCGGTCTGCCGCAGCACATCGCGTTTCTTCGACCGCAGCGCCCAGCTCATGTCCAGGGGCGCGCTGAAGGCAGAGAGGCTACGCGACGGATCCGCTTCGAGTTGCAGGGTCAACGGCGCGGTACCCGGTACGTTGATTCCCTGCATCATCGTACCGGCGAACCCCAGGCTTCCTACCAGGAGCGCATAGACACCGGACGGTAGGTCCTTGACCTCGAATCCGCCCGTGACATCGGTTACTACAATCGCCGCAGGTTGGTCGTCGCCGAGCGCGATAGCCGCCACGAATGCACGCAGCAGGGGCAGTCCACGGGAATCCTGCACGACGCCAACGATGTGTTGCGTCGTAGAGGCGACCTGAGATTGCGCCGCAGCGGTCGCAGGAATGCTCGCCGTCAGCACGACGGCCAGCGTCAACGCGATCGCCCGGATCGATTGGGGACGTATCCGAGCCAATGGGTACCTTGGCATGTCGTATGCGCAGGGGTAGGACGAGGCGAATCTAACACCGACATTCCGACAGGGTCAACAGAGCGCCATACGTGACCCTGTTGCACCTGTTAGATGGGCAGCACTGCCGATTCAGCCTTGAGTTTATTGTAGCCTGGCCCGTCTGTTGGCGCCTCTCCGCGTGCCGCAGTAGCATCCGCACACCCTAGAAACTCGCACTGGGCCCGCGCATGCCTGCCAAGACGCTCTGTTTGATCGACGCCCTGAACCAGATCCACCGCGCGTACCACGCGTTGCCCGAGCTCACCAACTCGAGCGGAGTTCCCACCAACGCGACCCTCGGCTTCGTCACCATGTTGCGCAAGGTGATCGCCGACGAGAAGCCTGACTATTGCGCCATCGTGTTCGACCCGCCGGGGCCCACGATCCGGCATCAGGAGTACGCCGCCTACAAGTCGAGTCGACCCGCAACACCGGAAGACTTGCTCCAGCAGATCCCCTGGATCCGCCGCATCATAGAGGCGATGCGCATCCCCATCCTCGAGATGCCGACATACGAAGCCGACGACGTCATCGGCACGCTCGCGGCCCGCGCCGAGGAATCCGGGCTACGAACCATCATCATGTCGGAGGACAAGGATCTATTGCAGCTTGTCAGCGACAAGGTCCAGCTGCTGACCGAGCGCAACCAGCGCTACCTGTACGGGCCCGATGAGGTGCAGAACAAGTACGGCGTCCCGCCCCGGCTGATGACCGACCTGCTCGGCCTCATGG
This sequence comes from Acidobacteriota bacterium, assembly GCA_965248695.1. Lineage (GTDB taxonomy): Bacteria > Acidobacteriota > UBA890 > UBA890 > WLXD01 > DASCOT01. The sequence continues at coordinate 1,974,326 of CBDFKD010000002.1, forward strand.
GCGACACTGTCGACGACATTCCGGGCGTGCCGGGAATCGGTCCGAAGCGCGCCCGGGAGCTCCTCGAGGCGTACGGGTCGCTGGAGAACGCCGTCGATCACGCCGGCGACCTGGTCAAGTACAAGTACGGTCGCAATCTGGCGGAGTACGCCGAGCAGGCTCATCTGTCAAAGCGCCTCGCCACGATCCATACCGACCTGCCGATCGAGCTGCCCCTCGACGCGATGCAGATCAGCACGCCCGACGTTGCTACCTGCCGAGAGATATTCACCGAGCTCGAGTTCCGCCGGCTGCTCGACGACTCCGCCCAGGAGATCGAGCCCGCAGAGGGCGACTACCGCACCATCGCCGATTCAGCAGAGCTGAACACGGCAATCGTGGCGATTCGCGAGGCCGGACGAATCGCCATCGAGCTGGGAGTCGACGACGGGCAGCCGATGCGGGCCCGGATCGTGGGCGTGGGGTTGAGCTGGGAAGCTGGTAGTGGCGTGTATGTGCCGCTGGCGCATCAGGGTCTCGGCGCTACGAACGCGATGCGTACGGAGGAATGCCTGCAGCAACTGTCACCGCTGCTGGTCGATGACAACGTCTACATCGTCGGCCACGACCTCAAACGCGACCTCATCACATTGGCGCGCCACGGTGTCGAGGGCTTAGAGCCGCAACTCGACACCATGCTGGCGTCGTATGTCTTGCATCCCACACGCCAGAGCCACCGCCTCGGGGCGCTGGCGAGCGACCTTCTGCACGCCCGTGCGATCGAGCTCAAGGAGATTCTCCCGGACCGAAAGGCCACCTTCGATACGGTCCCGATCGTCGAGGCGACCCGCTACGCGGCCGAGCGCGCCGATCTGGCGCTACGGCTGGCCGTCAACTTCGACTCCGAGCTGCAGGCGCAGCCAGGACTCGCCGCGCTGCTCGCAGACCTCGAAATGCCGCTCATGCGGGTACTGGCCGCGATGGAGCAGCGCGGCGTCCGCATCGACGCAGGCTACCTGGCCGAGATGTCGGCTCAGTTCGCCGAGCGGATCGATGCGCTGCAGGCGGAGATCTACGAGATCGCCGGGGGTCCCTTCAACCTCAATTCGCCCAAACAACTGGCCGAGGTCCTCTTTGACCGGCTCGAGCTGCCGGCCGGGGGCAAGACCGCCAAGGGCAGTCGGTCGACCAAGGCCGAGGTGCTCGAGGCCCTGGCCCCCGACTACCCGATCGTCAGCCAGATTCTGGAGTATCGCGAGATCTCCAAGCTGCAAAGCACCTACGTCGAAGCGCTCCCCGGTTGCGTGCTGGCCGATACGGGGCGCGTGCACGGGTCCTTCGATCAGGCAGTGGCGGCGACGGGACGGCTCTCGAGCAGCAACCCGAACCTCCAGAACATCCCCATTCGCAAGTCGACCGGGCGGCAGATCCGGCGCGCCTTCGTGCCGGCCGACGGCTGTCTGCTCATGACGGCCGACTACTCGCAGATCGAGCTCCGAATCATGGCGCATCTGTCGGCAGACCCGTCCCTGCAACAGGCGTTTCACGAGGGGATCGATATCCACCGAGCTACCGCGGCCGAGATCTTCCATGTCGAGCCCGTTGACGTCACCTACGAGCAGCGCGATCGGGCCAAGGTGATCAATTTCGGCGTTCTCTACGGCATGGGCCCGCAGCGCCTGGCACGCGAGTTCAACGTTTCACTGGCAGAGGCCAAGGATTTTATCCAGCGTTACCTGAGCGCCTACCCGCGCGTACGCGACTACCTCGAGGCGACCGTCGCCCGGGCGCGCGAGGAAGGCTACGTGACCACCCTGCTTGGGCGCGTGCGCCATCTCCCGGAGCTGCAGAGCGGCCGCCCGATGGTGCGCTCCTTCGGAGAGCGCATCGCGGTGAATACACCGCTCCAGGGAACCGCCGCCGATCTCATCAAGCTGGCGATGGTCAACCTGGACGCGCGCCTCACCGAGCTCGAGCTGGGTGCCGGAATGCTCATTCAGGTGCACGACGAGCTCGTGCTGGAAGTGCCTGAGCCCGAGGTCGACCAGGTGACAGCGCTCGTGAAAGAAGAGATGGAGGGCGCCATCGAGCTCGATGTACCGCTGCTGGTCGAGATCAGCGTTGGCGCTAACTGGATGGACGCCAAAGGGTGAAGTGGCCGTGGGCGGTCGGCGGGCTGGGTTTGGAGGGAGGCGCAAGGGTCAAGGGCATCAGACTGCAGCGTCAACGATTGGTGCTCGGTGGGGCTGGGTTGCTCACGCGTCTCGGGCGTAGGTGGATGAGCGTCGGGTTTGGCCGATGCTGCTGTCCGATGCCCTTGACCCTTGCGCCACACCATGGAGGTGACCAGCCCGTCGATCGGGGAGGGCCACATCACCGCACGGCTTTCGGGGGGACTCCTGCTGAACGGGGTTGGGTGTCGAGTGCGCTGACGGCTCGGCACCGTGAGCGGGGGCGCGGTCCTCGGACCCTTTGGGTCCTTGTTTGTGGGTGGACGCTAGCTCTGCGAATCAACGCTCGGGCCGGCAGCGCCGTCCTCGGACCCTGTGGGTGCTTTGTTTGTTGGCGAGCGCTGGCTCTGCGGTGCTATCTCGTGAACGTCGCTGCGGCGTCCAGCTATCGCACCTGTTCTCCGCCACTCTCCGTAGGTTGATATATTGGCGCCTCGCGCTCCCCGTTTTCTTTGCTGTGACCACCGATGCCTATTTATGAATACGAGTGTCGCAAGTGCGGCCATCGCTTCGAGCGCATTCAGAAGTTCTCCGATCGCGTCGTGCGCACGTGCCCGGAATGTAAGGGCCGTGTCGATCGACTCGTTCACGCACCGGCGATCCAGTTCAAAGGAACCGGCTGGTACGTCACCGACTACGCCGACAAAGGCAAGAAGACAGAATCGGACACCAACGGATCCGGCGACGGTAAGAAGGACGATGCGAAGAACGGGGCAACGGACAAGCCCGACGCTGGCGCCAAGTCGAAGAGCGACACGAGCACGAAGAAAACGAGCAAGAAGAGCGACTAACGGGACTCGGCGGGTTCAGTTGAGCTCGCGGAGGTAGCGCCGGAACCGATCCCCGACGTCGGGATGCCGTCGCGCCACTTCGACCGTCGCCTTCAAGAGCCCGACGCGGCTACCGCAATCGTAGCGAAGGCCCTCGAACTCGACCGCGTGACAGGGCTCCTCGCTGAGCGCGGATCTCAGGGCGTCGGTCAGCTGCACCTCGCCGCCGACGCCGGCGCCGGTTTGCGCCAGGATGCTGAATATCTTCGCCGGCAGAACATAGCGACCGACGATTGCCAGATTGCTCGGCGCGTCCTCGACGGGCGGTTTCTCCACCATGTCGGTGACTCGGTAGACGTTGTCTGCGACGCGCTCGGCGCTGATCACGCCGTAGCGATCAACGTGCTCTTGAGGCACGCGCTCGACGGCAACCACGACGCCCCCGTGCTGCGCGTGGACGCGTCGCAGCTGCTCCAGAACGGGAACGTCGGCGAGCAGAAAGTCGTCCGGGAACATGACGCCGAAGGGCTCGTTGCCGACGGCTTCGCGGGCTTGGAGGATCGCGTGTCCCACGCCGCGTGGCTGCCGCTGTTCCACCGCTTCCACTCGAGCGAGGTTGGCCACCGCCCGGACAGTTTCGAGCATCGTGGTGTTGCCGCGCTCGTGCAGCATGGCCTCGAGGTCCGCATCGGCTGCGAAATGCTTGAGCACCGACGTCTTGCCCGGCGCGGTGATCAGCACGACACGCTTGCTGCCGGCGGCGACCGATTCTTCCACCGCATACTGCAGCAGCGGTCGATCGAAAACAGGCAGCATTTCCTTGGGCGTCGCCTTGGTGGCCGGCAAGAAACGCGTGCCCAAGCCTGCAACGGGAATGACCGTTGTCCGGAAGCTCATGTGATCCTGTCCTGTCGCTGGAGGCTCGACGCTACCACGCGTGCTCGTGCACCATCCGCAGCCCAGGTATGCTCTGAGCGGCGGCTCCGCCCCTCATCCGGAACATCCCGAATGCTCGATTTCAGCATCATTCGCCAGTCCCCGGAACGAACCCGCGAGTCGTTGGCGCAGCGGCACTCTGAGGTCGACATCGACGCGTTGCTGGCGCGCGACACGGAGCGTCGGACACTGATCGGCGAGGTCGAGTCGCTGCAGGCGGAGCGCAATGAAACCAGCAAGCGGATCGGTGAGCTCAAGCGCAGTGGCGCCGACGCCGACGAGATCATGGCCCGCATGCGCAGCGTCGGAGATCGGATCAAGAAGCTCGAGGGAGAGCTGAAGGCCGTCGACGCGGCGATTCGCCACGACACGCTGCGCCTGCCGAACCTGCCGCACGACACGGTCCCGGTCGGCGATGACGAGGCCGCCAATCGCATCGAGCGCACCTGGGGAGAGCCCACCGCGTTGGGTTTCGAGCCGCGCGACCATGTCGAGCTTGGCGAAGCCCTCGGGATTCTCGATTTCGCGCGCGCCGCCAAGGTCTCCGGGGCTCGGTTCTCGACCCAGTTCGGGGTAGGCGCGAGGCTCGAGCGTGCGTTGGCAGCCTACATGCTGGATGTACACACTGGCGGTGGATATCTCGAGGTGCTCACGCCGCTGCTGGTCACCCCGGAAGCGATGCAGGGAAGCGGTCAGCTGCCCAAGTTCGCCGACGACGCCTTCTTCGTGAATAGTGATGAGCTGTACCTGATTCCGACCTCCGAGGTACCGCTGGTGAACCTGCACAGCGGCGAGATCCTGCCTGCAACGGATCTGCCGGTGCGGTACTGCGCCCACACATCGTGTTTTCGGCGCGAGGCGGGCTCCTACGGTCGCGACACCCGGGGGCTCATACGCATGCACCAGTTCAACAAGGTGGAGCTCGTGTGGATCACCGACGAGGAGTCCTCGTTCGAGGCGCTGGAGGCGCTCACCGCGGATGCCGAGCGCATCCTGCAAGGACTGGAACTGCCCTACCGCGTCATCACGTTGTCGACCGGCGACATGGGCTTCGCCGCCGCCAAGACCTACGACCTGGAGGTATGGATACCCTCCCAGGACCAGTATCGCGAGATCTCATCGTGCAGCAATTGCACGGATTTCCAATCACGTCGCGCTGACATCCGTTATCGCGCCTCCGGCGCTGTCAAGACACGGCTGGCGCACACGTTGAACGGCTCGGGAGTCGCCGTCGGTCGGGCGCTGGTGGGCCTACTCGAGAACCACCAGCAGGAGGATGGCACGGTAGCGATACCGGAGGTACTGCGGCCGTATCTCGACGGCCTCGAACGCATCGAGCCGATCGAGCGCCCCGGCGCTGGATAATCGTGGCTACCTGAGCGGCCCGGTCTTGGTAACCTACCGCTCATCCGGAGGCATGGCAGAGTCCGGCTGAATGCGGCGGTCTTGAAAACCGTTGACCGCTTTCAAAGGCGGTCCGAAGGTTCGAATCCTTCTGCCTCCGCCTGAGTCGCCGGCCAAGCTGAGAACAAGTCCCATCGGAGGGGTGCTAGAGCGGACGAATAGGGCGGCCTGCTAAGCCGTTGCACGGTTCATTCCGTGCCGTGGGTTCGAATCCCACCCCCTCCGCCTTTTCCCCAACAGCCACAAGGTCACGTACAATCCGAGCCGTGAGCACGAGCGAGCTTGACCCACATGCCCGGCCTGGATTGGTCGATATCGCCGACCCGGTGGCCGCGGCGACCCGCATCGCGGGGGTGGCGGACGATGCATGTCAGTCGTGCGATGCCCCGGGTTCATGGACCCTGAGCACACGGCATCGATTCAGCCCGTTCGGCGGCGTCACGCTCTTGACCCTGGCCTTCTGGGCTCTCCTGATCGGCGCGCTGGTCGGGCTCTCGCTGATACCGGCTGCGGTTCTGTCGTTGCTTGGCCTGATCTTGATCGTCAGCCGGCGAACGGCGCTCGAATGTCAGGTTTGCGGCTTCGTCCGCGCACGCAACTGACGACTCGATAGACCGCGACTGGCGAGACCGCTTCCGAACGGCTACCATCCCGCAGTCGAGGCCGGCAGGGGCCGTTCATCAATCAGGAGTCGATTCGCCCCGCCGAGCCACCCGCGAGGTTGCTCTTCCTACCGCGAGACGCCCTTCTTGTATCTCCGACCTTCGTTTCTGCCCGCTGAGAGGTAACCCATGTCCGACAAGTCCGAGGTTCGCGTTCGCTTCGCGCCCAGCCCTACCGGCGAGCTGCACGTCGGCGGGGCGCGCACCGCGCTCTACAACTGGCTGTTCGCACGCCACCACGACGGCAAGTTCATCCTGCGGCTCGAGGATACCGACGAGCAGCGGTCGCAGGAGGAGTACCTGGACTCGATCCTTCGTTCGCTCACCTGGCTCGGGCTCGACTGGGACGAGGGCCCGGTAAGCCAGAGCGACAGGCTGGACCTGTACCGCGACTACGTTTCGCTGCTGATGAACTCCGGTCATGCCTACTACTGCTTCGCCACTCAGGAGGAGCTTGACGAGCAACGCCAGGAAGCCCTGGAAACGCGCGAGGGTCAGGAAGAAGAGGTGGACAATTGGGTCTACCGTGGCGCCGACCGCGACCTGGCGACCGAAGAGGTGCGCAAGCGCATCGAAGCCGAGGAGCCGCACACGGTGCGCTTCAAGGTCCCAGACGAAGGATCGATCACGATCACCGACTCAGTGCAGGGAGAGGTCATCTTCGAGTGCTCAGTGATCGAAGACTTCGTGCTCCTGCGCTCCGACGAGAAGCCGACCTATCACCTGTCCAACGTGGTCGATGACATCGAGATGGGGATCACGCACGTGATCCGCGGCGCTGACCACCTTTCGAACACGCCAAAGCAGGTGCTCGTCTATCAGGCGCTGGACGCGAAGCTGCCTGAGTTTGGCCATCTGCCGCTCATCCTCGGCCAGGACGGCAAGCGTCTCTCGAAGCGCCACGGGGCGACCTCGGTCACCTACTTCCACGACAAGGGCTACCTGCCAGGTGCCGTGGTGAACTACCTGTCCCTGCTCGGCTGGAACGCCGGCGATGATCGCGAGGTATTCACCGTCGCCGAGCTTACCAAGGAGTTCAACCTCGAAGGCGTCAACAAGTCGAACCCGAAGTTCGATCTCGAGAAGCTCTCCTGGCTCAACGGGGAGTACATCTCCAAGGTGCCCGCCGGCGAGCTGCGGGAGGCGGTGCGGGAGGCGCTACGCGTTCGCGGCTGCTGGGAGGAAGAGCTCGACATGGAGCGGCGCGACTACTTCTTCGCGCTGATCGAGCTGTGGCAGTCCCGCGCCAGGACGACGAACGAGCTGGCCGATAACATCGCACCTTTCCTCACCGAGGCTTTCGCGTACCACCCCGACGGCATCAAGGAGCACGTCCAGGGCAAGGATCTGCTCGGTCTGGTCGAGGCCTTCCGGGAAACCCTGCTGCAGGTCGACCCCTGGGAGCAGGCAGAGCTCGAGAGAACGCTGCGAGAGGTCGCCGAGGGCATGGACCGCGAGGCCAGCGACCTGATCCACGTCGTCCGTATCGCGCTTACCGGCAAGAGAGCCTCTCCCGGCATTTTCGAGGTGCTCGAGATGATGTCGAGAGACAAGGCGCGGGCACGGCTCGATCGCATGATCCGCTATCTGCGCAAGCTCGACACCGCCCGACGGAAGCGCGAGGAACAGGCCGCAGGGTAAGACCGGGAACGGGCTGGTGACTGCTGCGGCAGAGCCGAATCGCCGCTCGCTGAGCCTTCGGGGGCCGGATCGTCCGGTGATCGGCATGGTTCACCTGCGTGCTCTTCCAGGTGCCCCGGAGTACCGCGGCAGCCTCGACGAGGTGCGCTCAGCAGCTTTTCGGGACGCTGAGGCACTGCAGACCGGCGGTGCCAACGCGTTGCTGGTGGAGAACTTCTTCGACGCGCCGTTCTACCCCGACCGTGTGCCGGTTCACACGGTCGCCCATATGACCGCCATCGCCAGCGCCCTTCGGCAGCGCTTCGATCTGCCGCTCGGAGTCAACGTGCTGCGCAACGACGGGCGCGCGTCGCTGGCCGTCGCGCATGCCGCTGGCGGAGGCTTCGTCCGGGTAAACGTGCTGACCGGGGCCCGGCTGACCGATCAGGGCATTGTGCAGGGGTGCGCCCACCTACTGGCGCGCGACCGCCAGCTACTGAACGCCCGCGACGTGAACATCCTCGCCGACGTCAACGTCAAGCATTCGGCGCCGTTGGCCGCGTACGACCCGGACCAGGAGGTAGCAGACGCGATCGCACGCGGCGGCGCCGACGCCGTCATCGTCTCTGGCAGCGGGACCGGTGAGCCCGTCACCCCGCCGGAGCTGCGGCGGGTCTGCACCGCGGCAGCAGGTACGCCGGTGCTGGTCGGGTCCGGGGTGACCGCAGTCGGTGTCGCGGACCTCGCCGCTGCCAGCGGCTTCATCATCGGCACATCGGTCAAGCGCGGCGGTGAAATTCCCAATGCGGTGGAGCCGGACCGCGTACGTCAGCTGGTCGACGCGGTGGCGCGACTGCCTCGCGGCCACGCGCCGGGCTAGCAGGCCGTGGTGAAAGTGTGGTGGGTCGGGCGACAGGGTCTTGCGAGGCGCAGGCCAGGAGAGAGGAGGAGGCGATGGTTACCCCATCGTTGACGACAAACGACGCAGCATCCGCGCGCAACCCCCAGTCGCCCGAAGGGTTACGGCCCACCACACTTTCACCACGGCCTGCTAACGCAGGATGCCAGTTGTCCGGGCCGCGTCGCCGTCGTGGGCGGGCACATCAATGCCGAGTGCGGCGGCAAGCAAACCGTAGACATCGACAGCCTCGATCGCAGGCACGGTGACGCCGCGCGCAAAGGCTGGCCCGGCCGCCACGAAGACTGCCTGCATATCCGGATGCGTCGGATCCTGACCGTGATCACCGGCGATCATCTGGTCGCCCCAGCGGTCCCGTAACGAGCGCGTGATGACCTCCCATCCAACATCCGGCACTGCCAGTATCGGCGGCAACCGCGGCTGGTCGTACAGGTGCAGGCGCTCCGGCAGCTCGTCGCGACGATAGACGTGCAGGTTAGGGTGAGCGCCGGCAAGCGCGTCGTAGATCAGCGTTTCGCGACCGTGGCGGGGAAACAACTGCAACAGCGCCCCCTGTTCGAAGAGCTCACCCTCCTCCAGTTCAACGAGATCGTCGATCAGAATCACGCGGTCGGGAGACATCTGCGCCATGCCATGGTCGGAAACCAGGACCAGGTTCGTCGATTGGCGCAGGTCACGCTCGTCGAGCCCCGTGAGCAACCGGCCGACCATCGCATCGACGCGCCGCACGGCCGCCAGCGTCTCGTCGGCAAGCGGCCCATGTCGATGGCCACTGTCGTTGGGTTCTTCGAAGTACAAGGCGATGAGCGATGGGCGGTCGCCGACCGGAAGATCGATCCATGCGAGCGCCTGATCCACGCGGGCCTCGAACGAAATCCCGGCATCGAACCTGTTCCAGTGCGTCGGACGCACTCCTTGAATCGCTGCCTCGGAGCCCGGCCAGAAATAGACCGCCGACTTCAGTCCCTGTCGCTGTGCCACTACCCAGATCGGCTCGCCGCCCCACCATCGACCATTTTCTACCTCGCGCCTCTGGCTCAGGCCGAACGGCTCCGGCCAGCGCGGATCGCGAATATTGTTGGAGATGATGCCGTGGTGACCGGGGTACAGACCGGTCACCAAGGTGTAGTGCGCCGGAAAGGTCTTGCTAGGGAACGGCGGGATCAGTCCCTCCGCGCGTACCCCGGTAGCAATCAGGCGATCCAGGTTCGGCGTCTCGACTCGTTCGGTGTAGTCGGAACGGAATCCATCCATCGAGATGAGCAACAGCGTCGCTGGTGGTGCAGCAGCCCGGCTCGGGCCACACGCCACCATCACCGCCAGCAGCAATGCCGTCGGTGCGGTTCCGCTCCTCGCCATCGCCCGACCCATCGCATCCCCCGGGACACCCGATAGCCGCCAACGCCGCCGCGTCCACGCCGACCGTGTGCGCAGGCTCCAAGGGAGTCTAGCCGGTTGCCAAAGTGTCCATCGATGGAATGAGGCCGTTGACCGGAGTGTCTAATATGCGACGGTCATGGAAACCCCTGTGTCCGACATGCGGCCCGGTGCCAACCAAGAGGACCGGAGCCTGGTCGCGTTGGCGCGGACGGGAGACCAGCAGGCATTCAGGACACTGGTGGAACGGTACGAGGGAGCTGTGGCAGCGACGGTAATCGGGATGATGGGCCCCGGCGCCGATGCCGACGACGTCGGCCAGGAGGTCTTCGTGCGCTTCTATCGGTCGCTCGCGAGGTTCCGCGGCGACGCGACGCTGAAGACCTACCTGACGCGCATCGCCATCAATCTGTCGCTCAACGCGCTGAAGCGACGGCGTCGACTGCTGGACCGATTTATCAACCGCGACCGTTCGGCTGACGAGGCACCGTTGCCTGAGCCAGCGATGAGCGGCGACCTGGCGATGGCCAGCGACGACCTGACCGGAGCCGTGCAGGAGGCCATCCGCTCACTCGGAGCGGAGCATCGGGCGGTGGTGGTTCTGCGTATGATCGAGGGCTATTCGACGCGCGAGACCGCGGAGCTGCTCCGGGTTCCGCAAGGCACCGTAATGTCGCGTCTGTCGCGGGCGATGAGAACCTTGGAACCGATGCTCCGACCATGGGCAGAACACCTGGATGACTGAGCCGCTGGGAGACAACGACACCGGGCGGCTCGTGCGCGCCCACGCCCGTCGTGCGTTCGGTCCGGGCTTCGCCGACCGGGTGATGAGCCGGATCGACGAGGACGCCACAGGTCTGGTGCTCCTGCCTCAGTTCTTGGGCCTGGCAGCGGCAGCGGCAACGGTGACGCTGTTGTTGATCGGCTACAGCGTGTTATGGACCGAGCCGCTGGAGGGCCAATCGTTCATTGAGGCCGTCCTGGGCCTGGAACCGGTCTCGATCGAATCGGCCTACGGGCTGGACGACAAGCTGCCGTACATCGACGGCGATAACTCGCTATGAGCCCCAGGACCCGCTCCGCCGTGCTGCTTACGGCAACGTTGGCTATCGGCGTCGCGCTCGGCGTCTTCCTTGGTGGCGCGCTGCAGCATTTCCGCTCCGGGAGAGTACGGGGGCTCGGCGACCGTCAGGGCTTCGTGCACCACATGGAGCGCATCATCGGACCGCTCGACGAGCAGCAACAACAGCTGATCCGCCCGATCCTGGAGGCAACCGCGGATCGCAACCATCAGATCGACCGAGCTTCCCGCGATGAGTTGCGCGCAGCGCTGTCCACAATGATCGCCGAGCTCGGCGAGCACCTGGACGACGAACAGCGCCAGCGGCTGGAGGAGTTCGCCCGCCGACCGCCGCGCCGCGGGCCGCCTGGCGGACCACCGCCGCCGCCGAGACCACACTAGTTGGCCGCGGTGAACTCTGACCGGCTAGCGGCCCGTAGCAGGGGAATCGCTAGCGCACCAGCGGCTGCAGAAGCCTGAGCTTGGGCTCGAGACGCGCCTCGAGCTGCTGCTCGATCTCGGCCACGCGCGACTCCAGATCGAAGGCCTTGATCTGCTCTTCGATCTCGTCGACCTTGGCGTCGACGTTGTAGCTCTCGATCTCGCGCTCGATCTCCGCGACCCGGGACTCCATACCGAAGTCCTCGATCTGACGCTCGATCTCGGCAACCTTCGCGTCGACGTCGTAGTCAACGATCTCATTTTCGATCTCGAGGATCGCCTCCTCAGCCTCGCGGACCTGCTCGGCGAGCAACTGCTGGGTCTCCTCGTCGCCGGTGGCGCGCGACGCCGTATTCAGGCTCGAGATCCGCCCGCGATGGCTCGAGATGTGGCCGCGCATGCTGCTCAGGCGCCCACGTGTCGAGGAAATCCGACCGCGCATGCTGCTGACCTGGCCTTTCGTGGATGAGATGCGCCCCCGCATGCTGCTCACATGGCCCCGCGCCGAGGAGATCTTCCCGCGCAGGCTACTGACCTGGCCGCGGGCCGAGGAGATCTGACCGCGAAGGCTGCTGCGCTGACCGCGAATCGAAGAGATCTGTCCCCGTAGGCTACTCGCCTGCCCGCGGATCTGGCTCATCTCCCAGTAGTCGGCCAGGACCGCTAGGATCTGGTCGCGCCAGTCCTGTCCGCTTTGGTCGAACGTGCGCTCCTGACCGTTGATCGACCAGCTAGGTAACGAGCCACTCGCGGAGGGAGTGATCTCGAGACGCTTGAGGACGCCATCCAGCTCCGACTCGATGACCACCCAGCCACCATCACCGACCGGACCGATGCGGCCGCCGTCGGCGGCCAGATCGACTGCGCCGTGGACGCGCATACAAAGCCGCAGATCGTCGACATATTTCTGGATCACACGGTCACTGCTGTCGTAGCCGAACCGCTCCACGAACGTTGTGCCGTCACCGTCGTCCCAGGTGCTCACGGTGCCGCTGAAGTTGCCGCGCATGTTCTCCGGCTGGCAGCTGTGACGCCCACCCGGGGCTTGGCTGATCGGTGGTGGCAAAACCGGCAGCGGGGCGATGGGCGCCAGATCGCCAAGTCGAGGAACGACGACGGTGGGCAACGGGGCGGCGATCTCGGCGCTAGCGGCCGGTGGTGCCAGCAGCGACGGCAGCGGTGCGTTCAATGTGGGCAGCTGGGGCAACGGAGCGTTGGCCGCGGCTTGCCGGGGCGCGGCTCCGGGCAGCGGAACATGGATCGGGGCCGGTGCTAGCGCGGCCTGTGGCAACATAACGTTGATCGGCGCCGGTGGCACGAGCGGCAGAGGCGCGGATGCAGACAACGGGGGCAGGACCGGCGCTGGCGCCGGCGGCGTCTCTTGCGGCTGTGCAGCCGCGACTGACAGTGCGGCGATCACCATGCCCGTGCCGGTTGCAGCACCGACCAGGGTGCTGGTACCGCGCCGACGAAGCTCGAGAATTGCCATCAGTCGTTTCTCCAAATGGGGACGTTCGATCATCGCAAGTGCCCCGGCCGGGGGCCGGGATCCCGCCGATAGCTCCAGCAAGTGCCGCGCATACACCGACGGCAGATTGCCGAGGGCGATTACCTCTTCGTCACACGCCTGTTCCCGCGCCAGCGTCGCCATGCGGGACGCCACCCACACCAGCGGATGGAACCAGTAGGCACACAGAGCCAGACGGGTAAGCAACTGTCGCAGAACATCGAGACGCCGTACGTGCACGAGCTCGTGCTGGAGTACGAGCCGGCGCCGCACCGCATTCCAGGTGTGCGCCTGCTCGGGCAGCAAGACAACCGGCCGGAAGATGCCCCCCGTGAGCGGAGTACCGATGCCTATGGCCGACAGCAAGCGTACGCGGCGACGGATGCGCAGCTGCCGTCTGACGCCTTCGAGCTCGGCGCACCATGCGGGATCTTGAACTGGCGTGGCCGCCTTCATGGTTCGCCAAACCCGCGCCAACCCGAGGATCAACGCCGCCGCCACTGCCGCGGCGCCGACGAGCCACACCGCCACCAAAGCAGCTACTGTGCTGACGCGTACTGTGCTGACGTGACTCAGGGCGGCGTCGGCAACGGAACCAATCTGAGCGCCCACGGACGGGGTGGGGAGCCCGGCCTCGGCTACCGCCGCGTTCGTGAGCTCGCGCCCCGCCGGCACGGGCGCCGACACCCGCGGCGGCTCCGGCGACAGCACGGCGGGCAAGGGGACAGGCAAGACAGGCAGCAGGCCCGACAGCAACGGCAGCACCAGGAGGCCGGCAATGGTGACGCTCCACAGGATGTGGCGGGCGGTGCCGGCCGACCGACGCAGGAGGAAGGCGACGGCGAACGCCAGGCCAATGAGCGCCGTGCCACGTATCGTCACCGCGAGCAGGACAGGTCCGGTCGCCTGCAACCCGATCTCGGGCCCTGGCAGCCCCATCTCAGCGGCCCTCGCGCGCGGCGCGGTCGATCATGCGTTTCAGGCTGCGCCGCTCGGCATCGGTTAGCCGATCACTGCGGATCTCGAGGAGCGCGGCCAGTGCACCCTCCGTGGATCCATCGAAGAATGTGTGCAGGACGTGGTCCAGCGCCGACCGACGCGCAGCTTCCGGCGGTGCGGTTGGCGAATAGACGTATCGCGGCCCCTGGTGCTCGAAGCGAACCTGCCCTTTGTCGACCAAGATCCGCAGGATCGACCGTACCGCCGGGTCGGTAGGTGCCTCCGCCATCGCGGCGCGAACCTCGGCCGCGGTGGCCTCTCCTCTGCTGTGAAGGATATCCATGACCTCACGCTCGCGACGACTGAGCATCCCGGGCTTCTTCACGTCGTCCTCTTCCGGTTATCTGAGCAGACGTCAACGAACCTAGCACGGTTTATGTTGAATTTTCAACATTGCGCTGAAAATTCGACATCCGGCTACCGTTCGCTCCAATCAAATGGATGCCCGAGGCGAAGATCGCGCCACTCCGGACCCCTTCCCGGATCGGTGCTCGTTCGACGCCCGGCACCGAAATCCCCTTGGAGCATAACGAAAAAACCCTCGCGTGGGGCTCGACAATGGGCCGTCGAGGGTCCAGCCTGGGAGCTATCAGACACCATTAATTTCCTGTGGGGGGGAATATGACCAAGGCCGACATGGCTGCGAAGTTGGCCAGCAAGTGTGACGTTTCGAAGGCCAAGGCCGAGGAGATCATCGACGCCATCTTCTCGACCAAGCCTTACCAGGGGATCATTGCCGTCGAGCTGGACGCGGGCAACAAGGTCTCGATCGCTGGCTTCGGGAACTTCGAGACCCGCAATCGCAAGGCGCGCATGGGCCGAAACCCGGCCACCGGGGCGACGATTCACATCGCCGCGACCACGGTTGCAGCGTTCAAGGCGGCAAAGGGCCTCAAGGACCGCGTCGCCACCTGAGGTTAGCGGCTGGGCTGGTCGCGGAGATCACGCGGTGACCGATCCGTCGGCAGACGGGGTCGGTCGGTCTAGATCCGCGGTGGTCGTAGCGCTGATCGTCTCGGCGATCGCGCTCTTCGTGGCCGGTGTCGCCCTTCTGTTGACGGGCGGCTACGAGCTGATCGGGGGCGTCCTTCTAGCGGTTGCGCTGGGGGACGCCCTTTGTGCGTTCGCCGTCGGCCGGATGGCCAGTTAGGAGCTTGATCCGCGACCCGGTGGCGGTGCTCCTGGTACTCGCCGCCGTGGTCTGCCTGGCGTTGTGGCTCGAGGAGAGGATCGCGGCGTTCCGTGCTCTCGGGCCTGCCCTGGTGGGGATTCTCATCGGGATGGCGCTGTCCAACTTCGGTGTGCTACCGGGGACCTCGTCTACGTATCAGTGGCTGAGTAGCACTGGCATTAGCCTCTCGGTGGCGCTGATATTGCTCAACGTCGACCTGCGGTCGCTCGCCGACGCCGGCCTGAGCATGCTCGCGGCGTTCGGAATCGGCGCTGCGGCCACAGCGACCGGAGCGATCACGGGCGCGCTGTTGTGGAGCGGCAGCGTCGGGCCCGAGAGCTGGAAACTGGCGGGTCAGTTCACCGGCACCTACACTGGCGGCGGCTTGAACTTCGCCGCGCTGGGTCGCGCGTTCGAGACCAGCAGCGATCTTTTCTCGGCAGCGGTCGCAGCCGACGTCGCGCTCACGGCCGTTTGGATGGCCGCCTGTCTGGTCGCCCCGCTATTGCTGTCGCGCCGAAGTCGAGACGCAGAGGAGCGGCCGGCGGAACCCCCGGTGGAGGATCAGAGCTCCAACGTCGCACGGGCGCTCAACAGCAGCGTTCGTCCGATCGCTATTGGCGAGCTTGCCGCACTGGTGGCGCTTGCAGTCGGCGCCGTTTGGCTCGCTGGACGACTCGCTCTCCTGGCACCCGCACTGCCTGAGATTCTCTGGCTAACGACCATCGTCCTGCTGATGGCGCAGGTACCTGGGGTCAAGTCACTCGCCGGCGGTGCCCTGCTGGGCAACTACATTCTGCTGCTGTTCCTTGCCGGCAACGGCGCCCAATCGGTACTGGCGAACATCTTCCGCGTAGGGCCGGCGGTTTTCTGGTTCGCCGCCACCACGGTCGCCATCCATGGCATCGGGATCTTCGGCGTCGGTCGACTGCTCGGTATCGATGCTGCAACGCTCGCGGTGGCGTCACAGGCCAACGTCGGCGGGCCGGGCTCAGCGGTGGCGTTGGCGTCGGCACGCGGCTACACGGACCGGTTGCTTCCCGGCGTGGCGATCGGACTGTTGGGCTACGCGGTGGGCAACTACACTGGCTTCATGGTCGCGAACCTGATGCGCCGCTGGCTCGGCGGCTGATCCAGTGTCCAGTCACTGCGGTCCGCTGCATGCCGCCGGGCTACGACTAGCACATGGCCGGAGGCTCTGCTCATATCCCGACAACCTGTAACCGGCATGTTGCAGGGCCTGCAGGCCTCGCAGAAACGCAGTCTGGAGCGCACGTTCCGACGCCGGGTGCCACCCGACCGGATCGTTTCCGGAGAGCTCGCGCGGCACCTGGCGCAGCTGTCGCGCGAGATGGGGCGCCAGATCGGCGTGCTACTGGCCCGGAACGGCGCCGTCCGGCATGTGGTCGTCGGCGACGCGCACAAGCTCATGCTGCCGGATATCGGCCGACTCCGGGGTGGCGCCGGTCGTTTCCGCGGCTTGCGCCTGGTACACACGCACCTGCGCGGCGAGCCGCTCACCGACGACGACCTCAACGATCTGGCGCTGCTGCGCCTCGACATGGTGGCGATGATCGAGGTTCGCGCCGATGGGCTGCCCGGACGATTCGAAGCGGCTTATCTGGACCCGGCAGCCCTTGCCAATCAGAACGACGGGGAACCCCAGAGCGATCCCTTCGTTCACCGGCATGCGCGCGACGTACAGTCGCTCGACCTCGACTTCGGATCTACGATTGCCGCGCTGGAGGAGGAGTTCGCCCGCGTCGTCGGACGGGCTCGGGGCCCCAAGGATGCGGAGCGCGCGCTGGTCATCGGCCGGCGGCCGCAGGACCGGCACTTCGAGGAAACGCTGGAGCTGGTGGGATCGTCGGGCGTCGTGATCGCCGGGACCCTGCGTCAGAAGCGTCGCATCCATCCGAAGACCGTCGTCGGTCGCGGCAAGCTGCAGGAACTGATCCTCGAGGCAATGCGCCGCAACGCCGACGTGGCGATCTTCGACATCGACCTCAAGCCGGCACAGGCGCGGGCATTTGAAGACGCGACCGGCATGAAAGCGATCGATCGCACGCAGCTGATCTTGGATATCTTCGCGCAGCGGGCGCGAAGCCGCGACGGCAAGCTGCAGGTCGAGCTCGCGCAGCTACGCTACTCGCTACCGCGACTCACCGATCAGGATGCGGGCCTGTCGCGTCTCACCGGCGGCATCGGAGGTCGCGGCCCTGGCGAGACGGTGCTGGAGATTGGCCGTAGGCGCATCCGCGATCGCATCCGCCGGCTGGAGAAACAAGTCGAGCAGCTTTCCAAGCAGCGCGACGTAAGGCGGCGGCGACGGCGCCAGCAGGGCCTGCCGGTGCTGTCGATCGTCGGATACACCAACGCCGGCAAGAGCACGCTGCTGAATGCGCTGACCTCGTCCGACATCGAGACCGAGGACCGGCTATTCATGACCCTTGACCCGACCAGCCGGCGACTGCGTTTCCCGCGCGAGGGAGAGGTGATCATCACGGACACCGTCGGCTTCATCTCCGAGCTACCCGGCGACCTCATAGCTGCGTTCCGCGCCACCATGGAGGAGCTGGCCGACGCCGATCTGTTGTTGCATGTGGCCGACGCCTCGGATCCGCACATCGACGACAAGATCGACGCCGTCAACGGCGTGCTCGCGGATATCGACGCTCTGGGTGTGCCGGTTCTGAAGGTGCTCAACAAGGCCGATCTCGTGGCCGCCGCCGAGATGTCCGCATTGGCGGCGCGGCACGATGCGGTCGCTGTCAGCGCTATCGAGCGCAAAGGCCTCCGCCGGCTGATCGCCGAGGCCGAGAGCCGCATCGCGGGAAGCGCGCCCGGCGTTCCGGCGCCTGACGCCCTGAGCCGCGGCGCACAGCGCTCGGGCGTCTAGCGCGGCTGGAACCAGGCGCGCAGGATCTCTTGTGCCGGTTTGGCGCGGGGCGTGAAGTCGCTATTGGCGGAGCCACCCCAGTCGAGATCTGCATACCAGATCCAGAAATACGCTCCGGCCAGCCAACTGTCGGGCTCGAAGATCGGCATCCCGTCCCGGGCGACGGCGCCGAACGACTCGGCCAGACAAGCGTAGACAGTGGCCTGGACGTTCGCGTCGGCAACCTGGCTGTCGTGCCATTCCCAGGGACGATACGCCGCCCCGGAAGCCGACTTGTAGCCCACCTCGGTCAGCAAGACCGAACGATCGTAGCGTTCCGCAACGACCGCCAGCGAAGCGCGAATTCGAGCCATTCGCGCGAGACATGCGTCGCTCTGCAGCACCTCGTCGCGATCTTCCGTCAGCGGCCAGAACGCGTCGACCCCAATGTAATCGACCGCGTCCCACCATTCGATCTGTTCCAGCTCGCGGTCCCAGTTGGCGGCGTAGGTGAGCTTGCCGGCGAACAGCGCACCGACATCGGACGCGAGTTGACGCCAGAACTCCGGATGCCTCAGGGCGACCTCCGTGAGCTCGGAGCCCAGCGAGAATCCCGCTACGCGCTCCTGAGCCGCCAGCCGCGCGAAGCCCAGCACCACGTCACGGTAACCGCGCTCCCAGGCGGGCCATATGGCCGGACCAGGGTCGATATCACCGCGCCAGGCGCCTTCCGAGCGGTCGTCGAGCCACAGGTGGGGCTTGAGGAGGACCGCCAGCCCGCGCGCATGCGCCAGCCGGATCGCCGTCCGCGTATCCGACTCCACGCGCTCGCGCGAACCGCGCCAGGTGAAGTCGACATCACCGAGCCGTGGCTGGAAAAAGCTCGGGATCACGGCCACGTGATCGACTCCGAGGTCGACCAACGCGTCGAGGCTCGCCGGCAGCGCCGTCAGATCAACCGAAGAACCATGCCCGCCAACGGGCTCGATGTTCATGCCACGCTGGAAGCCCGGCGGCGCTGGGGAAACGGCTGCTAGGAATCGGCTACTTGCCGGATCCGGTGCGTCGCCGGCGACGCACGCGCCGACCATGACCAGCACCACCGAAATGATCCCTGGCAGGTGGCGACAATGTCGACGACGTGCCGGCGGCGGCGCGCGGCGCGCGGCGACCCAGAACGCGTTCATGGGGCGCATCTTACATGCGGGCGGCAACGCCACCGCCGGGCGCGGCTGGCAAGAAGGTCCCCGGCGCGGTCAAATAGCAGGCGCGCACTGCCCCCGCGAAACGGAGCGACCGATGAGACACCGAACCCGAGCCTCGTTGCTCGCCATTCTCCTGCTACCGACAGGCTGTGTTGCTCACGCTGATCGAACGGCAGCGATATCGACCACGGCAGCCGCGGGCTCCACGTTGCAAGACTGTGGTGACTGGCGCTACCCGGTGCTCTGCCGGGTGGAGCTACGGGTCAACGCCGGTAGCTATGACTGGCAGGACTACGATCCCGACGACACGCTCAGGGTTCCGCCCAGCGGCGACCTCGAGATCGAGATCAGCGGACGCGATCAGGACGGTCGCAGCTTCCCACAGGATCGCTTGCAGCTGGGGTTCATCGATCGTGACTGCAGAGGCGTGCTGAACGTCGAGAGCCGGGACGAGGGCACGGTTCGTATCTCGGCCCGTCGCTCCGACGGTCGGTGCCGACTAGAGCTCTACGTGCCCGGCAACCTGAACTTCGCTTGGCGCATCGATGTCGAGGTGCGGCGCGGCGCGTCGTCCGGATACGAGCGGCGGGAAGCCGAGGCCATCGTGCGTGCCCTGTATCGCGGCGTCCTGGGTCGCGAGGTTGACGCGGGCAGCTTCAATAGCGCCGTCTCCGAGGTACAACGTGGTCGTCTCGAGCAGCAGCTACAGGCCATGTTTGCGCAGCGGTGAGTTCGTCCAGAGCACCGCGAACGTGAGCACGGCAGACCTCCTCGAGAGGTTCTATCAAGGTCTGCTCGAGCGTCGCCCCGACTCCAGCGGGACCCGTGACTTGCTGCCGCAACTGGAACGCCGGCGCTACATGGACGTGGTACTGGCGATCATCCGTTCGGCCGAGTTCGAGGAGCGGTACCTCCAGTGACATCGGCCTGTTCGGTAGACGCGGTTTCTGCCGCGACGTTGCCGCCACGACGCTCTTGGTATGGGTGCCGGTTGCTGGCATTGCCGCTGGTAGCAATGCTGCCCGTGATGGGAGCTTGCCAGCCCGACGTGGAGATACCGACGGAGGAACCCAGCGAGCAGGTAACCGCTCGACCCGGCGATCCGGAGCTCGACGAGATCACGGCATTGGCCCTTGCGGCGCTGCCGCTGGCCTGCCTCGACCGACCGCATAGGGCGCCGAGCAGCGACGGCTATCTGTACGAGCGCCCGGCGACGCTGCGGGCCGACTTCGAGAACAACCGCGCCTTCTACGGCTGTTTCGACTGGCACTCGGCGGTGAACTCGATCTGGGCGCTGGTGGAGCTCCTCGATCGCTTCCCCGAATCGCCGATCACGCCGCTCATCGTAGAGAAGCTCGACGAGCACCTAGGGGCGCAACCGCTGGCCGGCGAGCTGTCGTTTTTCACCGACAATCGATCGTTCGAACGCCCATACGGTTGGGCATGGCTGCTGGCGCTACACGCCGCGCTGAGCAAATCGACGCACCCCGATGCCGACACCTGGGCGGCGAACACAGCACCGCTGGCGCAGTTGTTCGTCGGCCGCCTTCCACAGTAACTCGAGAGCCTCGACTACCCCGTGCGGGTCGGAGCTCACGCCAACACTGCCTTCGCGATGGATCTGATCCTCGACTACGCCGAGGCCACCGCAGATGGCGAGCTTCGACAGCTGGTGAGCTCCCGCGCCGAGGCTCTGTATGCCGACGATGTCGATTGCCCGCTGGCCTACGAGCCATCCGCCTCTGACTTCCTGTCGCCGTGCCTGCAGGAGGCGATGCTGATGGCGCGGGTGCTCGACGGCCCGACCTTCGTCAGCTGGCACGATGCGTTCCTGCCCGCCACGGACAGCCCCGGTTTCGCCGCGCTTGCCGAACGGGTGCAGCTTGGCGCCAGCGTCTCGGATGACGGCGGGCTGATGGGCGCCAAGTCACACCTGATCGGGTTGGCGTTCACGCGCGCCGAGGGCCTCAGTCGCCTGGCGGCAACGCTGGGCAGCGATCATCCCAGCTTCGAGAGCTACCGCGCGACTGCCGGGCAACAGGCCGCCTACGGCATGGCAGCAATGTTCGACGCCGCCTACTACGGATCACACTGGATCGGGACCTTCGCGATCAAGTATCTGATCACGCTGCAATAGGATCTGCGGCGACCTACTGGCGTTCGTGACGCGAGAGAATCCACTCGCGCGCCCCGACGAGCGATTCGAGAGCAGCTTGCCGAACCGACTCGCCGTCGGCTATGTCGTCGATCGCCAGCGGTTCATTGTGAGTGCGTTGCGAAGCATGCTCGCGCACCACGAGCCGAGCCGTGAGCGCACCGTTGTCTTCGAGCTTGCGCACCCAGACTCCGATGCTGAAATCAGCCACGGCGACCACCGACGTCAACGCGATCGGCGGGCTCGCGTCGAGCGTCGTGGCGATCTCGTGCAGCAAGTCCCGCAGCGCCATCTGCGCCTCGAGCCGGGGAACGCGCGGTTTCGTCAGGTGGACCACCGGCCCGGCCAGGCGCTCGTCCAGCTGCAGCGGCGCGGGCGAGTGTTGTCGTAGGCTGGCGAACAGATCGCTCATGTCGACGCCGCCGAGCTGCGCGCGGATGGCGTGTTCCCACGCCGCCGCATGATCACCGAGCTCGAAACAAACTTCCGCCAGCCGGAGGTGAGTCGCAGTGGCACCGGGATGGATTCGCAAGGAGCGCTCGTAGGCGTTGCGCGCGTCGTCCCAGCGCGCCAACTTCTCCATCGCCAGACCACGCCCGAAGAACGGCGCACCGATGTCCGGACTGCCGGCGGCGGCCAGATCGAACTGCCCGAGGGCCTCGTCGAACTGACCCAGGGCCATTGCCACACTTGCCTGGCGCAGCGCCCCCACGACGCTCGCGTAGTTATCGGCGCTGCGATAGAGGCCCGGCTGCACGATGACCTCGCCAGGTTTGCCGACAAGCTCGACCTCGAGCTCGTGCCAGCCCTCCTGAACCGGCTTGGGCGACGTGTAGGCAAGCACGTAGTAACTGCGCAGCAGCGTCATGGTGGCGTCGTACCCCTCGCCGAGGTCCTGCTGCAGAACCAGTTGCCCGCCGGAGACGCGGACAAGCTCCCCCAACTGCTCGCGCAGCGTGCGTAGGTTTTCCAGTTCCTCGCGTGCCAGCACGCGTCGACTCGGCGCACCAATGGTGGTCGACCTACCGCTCGCCCAGGCAGACGATCGGCGCTGTACCGCAGTCTCTGCGGCCATGCCGACGGCGACCGCGAACACCGGCACCTCCGAACGCCAGCTCGCCAGCAGCACATCCGAGTACGCTGCACGACTGCCGAGATCCTCACCGTCGGTCAGCACCACCAGCGCCGCGCGACGCTCGCGTGCCTCGGCGATCGACAGCGGCTCGCCGCAGGCGGCATCCGTCACCGGCTCCATCCAGGTGTTGTAAAGAGTGTCGCGCAGCTCCTCGGCGGCGGCGGAAGCGGAATCTGGCCGGCGCCGGTCGAGTGCATCGTGGGCAACGAGCACCGCGTCGTACAGGCGCGTATAGGCGTCGAAGGAATACTCGTCGATTACCCGTCGCAGCTCGGGATCTCCCGGCACGCCCCAGATACCGGGACCGACCTGTTGGTGGAACGGCAGCACGAAAACACAATCGTCTGCCGACAGCCGGTCGAGAAAAGCGTGTGCCGATCGCCGGGCGGCGGCCTCCGACCAGTCACGGCGCACGCTGTTGCTGAAATCGAGCACCATCGCCACGTCGAGTGAGAACCGCAGCGGATCGAGCACCAGCTGAACTTCTTGTTCCAAGCCGTCCTCGAGGACGCGGAAATCGGCCGGGCCAAGGCCGGCCACCGGCTCGCCGTCCGCGTCGATGACGGCGGCTTTGACACGGGTCATTCCGACGTCGACGCGAAAACTGGGACGCTGTTGTGCGTCCGCTTGGCGCGGCGCACCCAGTCCGGGCGCTGCGCCGGGGGCGACGGCAGCGAGCGAGAACAGCGCGACCAAACAGACGAGCGCTCGGCGCGAACTCCTCGCCGCCTTGAATGCAACTCGGTGTTCCATTCACAGACGGTAGAAATCCTTCCCGCCACTCGTCAAGCAGGGGACCCTGTGTCGGCGCTAGATCGCGTACTAGAATCGGCGCGCCGTCTGACTCGGGGAGCATCATGCCGGTTTCGCTGGAAAACTCGCGCGTCGTCTATCAAGCGCTCAGATCATGTGACGTCGAGATCATGTCGGCGCTGCCGGAAACCTGGCTGGTCCATCTGATCCAACTTGCCGAAGAGGACCCCGACGCAACGCTCGTGCGCCTCGCCAAGGAGGAGGAGGGCGTCGGCGTGTCGATGGGCGCCCATCTTGCCGGCGTGCGTTCGGCGATGCTCATGCAGAATCACGGTTTTCTGGCGTCGATCAACGGCATCGTCTCAGGGGCACAGCTGTACCGCATCCCGCTGCTGATGCTCATCAGCGACCGTGGGTCGTTCGGTGAGCGCGACCCCTGGCAGACCGAGGGTGGGGGGCAGACCCAGCACGTACTGGACGCGCTACGCATTCGCCATCTGCGGCTCGACGCGGCGGAGCACGTGCACCATCGCGTACAACAGGCGATGACGTTGGCCTACGCATCACTACGGCCGGTGGCCGTGCTGCTCGGACGCGACCTGATGTGGGAAGAATGAACGCCGCCAACCGTATGCTGCGAATCGACGCCCTTGGCGCTCTTTACGATCGCCTCGGCGGCTGCGTGGTGGTAACGATCATGGGCGCAGTGGCGGCCGAGCTCCAGTCGCTCGGGCACCGCCCCAACCACTTCTATCTGCAGCACGCCATGGGACTGGCCTCATCGATGGGCCTCGGCCTGGCGCTGGCGCGGCCAGAGCGACAGGTGGTGGTGGTCGACGGCGACGGGTCGGCACTGATGAACCTCGGCGGGCTGACGACCCTGGGCCGCTATCGGCCCGGCAACCTGGTGCATCTGATCTTCGACAACGAGAGCCTGCTATCGGTGGGCGGCTTTCCCACTGCCACCGCCACCGAGTCCGACCTGGCGGCGATCGCCGCCGGCGCGGGCGTCCGTCGTACCAGCACCGTCAGCGATATCGATTCGTTGATTGCCGCGTTCGACGCCGCCTGCGAGGCGCGAGAGCTGGCGACGATCGTCGCCAAGGTCGCCGACCAGGGGCCGAAGGCGTTCGTTACCGATCTGGGGCTACTGGAAAACCGATTCCAGTTCGCCCGCTACCTGCAGGAGAGCTCATGAGCGGCCTTCTGACCCAGCTCGTCGATGCGCTTCGGAGCGGCGACGTGCGTGTCGTAGACCTCACGCAACCCCTCGAGCCGGACACGCCGGTGATCGCCCTACCACCACCGTTCGCACCCTCACCTGGGGTCACCGTGGAGCAGATCTCGCGCTTCGACGACGACGGGCCTGCCTGGTACTGGAACGCGGTCAGCTTCGGCGAGCACACCGGAACGCACTTCGATGCGCCTGGGCACTGGATCAGTGGCAAGGATCTGCCCGACAACACCACCGACACGATCCCGCCGTCGCGGTTCGTCGGTCCGGCCAGCGTGATCGATGTGACCGCCGCCGTGGAGGACGACCCCGACTACTTGCTCACGCCCGAAGAGCTCCAGGCCTGGGAAGGTGTACATGGACCGGTGGCCCCGGGCGGCTGGGTGCTGCTGCACACTGGGTGGAGCACGCGCCGCGGTGTCGAGGCGTTCCTCAACGTCCACGACGACGGTCCGCATAGCCCCGGGTTCCACAGCGACACCATTCGCACCCTGGCCGAGCGCGACATTCTCGGCGTCGGTGTGGAGACCGTCGGTACGGATGCCGGACAGGCGGGCGGGTTCGATCCTCCGTTCCCGGCCCACACGCTCATGCACGGCGCCGGCAAGCTGGGGCTCGCCAGCCTGTGCAACCTCGACCAGCTGCCGGCCACCGGAGCGGTGGTCGTCGCAGCGCCGCTGAAGCTGGTTCAGGGCAGCGGCAGCCCACTCCGTGTCCTCGCCCTGGTTGACCAGAAGGGATGAATGCCATGCATCGCAGCATCGCTTGTCTTGTCCTGAGCCTCGCAGCCTCCGCATGCTCTGCGGCGGGCGATCCACCGGCGACAATCGAAGCCGCCGACGCGTTCGTGGCGGAGGCGGAAGAGCAGCTGACGACCCTCGGTCGTGCGCAGGCCAACGCCGACTGGGTGCAGGCGACGTATATCAACTACGACAGCAACAAGATCGCCGCCGCCGCGCAGGAGCGCATCACGACAGCAGCGGTCGATCTCGCGATCGCATCCACTCGCTTCGATGGGCTCGATCTGGGGTTCGACACCAACCGCAAGCTGGGCATGTTGAAGCGTGCGCTCTCGGTGCCGGCGCCGGCGAATGCGGCGTTGATCGCCGAGCTTGCACGGGTCTCCAACGAGCTCACCGGAGCCTATGGCTCGCACCAGTATTGCCGCGAAGACGGTGAGTGCCTGCAAGAGCCCCACATGGTCGGAATCATGGCCAACAGCCGTGACCCCGAGGAGTTGCTGGAGGTCTGGGAGGGCTGGCGCACGATGGGCCCGCCGATGCGCGAAGGCTACGTGCGGGTCATGGAGATCGCCAATCAAGGCGCTCAGGAGCTCGGCTTCGCCGACCTCGGAGCAATGTGGCGCTCCAACTACGAGATGGAGCCCGACGCTTTTGCGGCTGAAGCAGAACGCCTGGTGCGCCAGGTGCAACCACTGTACGAGGCTCTCCACTGCCACGTCCGCGCTGGACTGCACGACTACTATGGCTCCCGCATCGTGCCTCCGGAAGGCCCCATCCCGGCCCACTTGCTAGGCAACATGTGGGCGCAGAGTTGGACCAACGTCTATGACCTCGTTGCGCCGGAATCCTCGGAGACCGGGTACGACCTCACCGAGCGCATACAGCGCTCGCGGATGACCGAGCTCGACATGGTGCGCACCGGCGAAGCCTTCTTCACCTCGCTGGGCTTCGAGCAGTTGCCGGAGACGTTCTGGGAACGTTCACTGTTCACCAAGCCGCGTGACCGCGAGGTCGTCTGCCACGCCAGTGCCTGGGACATGGGCGACGGCGAAGACTACCGCATCAAGATGTGCATCGACAAGACCGCGGACGCCTTCGACACCATCCACCATGAGCTCGGCCACAACTTCTATCAACGCGCCTACCGCGAGCAACCGCCGATGTATCAGGGCGGTGCCAACCCCGGGTTCCACGAGGCCATCGGCGACGCCATCGCGCTATCGATCACCCCGGAGTATCTGCACGAGATCGGCCTGGTCGACGATGTCCCCGACGCCTCTGGCGACATCGGATTGCTGCTCAACATGGCACTCGATCGCGTCGCTGCAATGCCGTGGACGTACCTGCTCGATCAGTGGCGCTGGCAAATCTCCAGCGGCGAGATCTCCGACGACGAGCTCAACAGCACCTGGTGGGAACTGCGTGAGCGCTACCAGGGAGTGGCCCCACCGATCGAGCGCACGGAGGCGAGCTTTGACCCGGGGGCGAAGTACCACATCCCGGCGATGGTGTCGTACACACGCTATTTCATCGCTCGGATCCTGCAGTTCCAGTTCCACCGCGCGATGTGCGACGCGGCTGGTTTCGAGGGTCCGTTGCATCGCTGCACGATCTACGGCAGCGAGGAGGCCGGCGCGAAGCTCAATGCAATGCTCGAGATGGGTGCTAGCCGTCCATGGAATGAGGCGCTCACCGCCCTCACCGGCGAAACGGAGATGGACGCAACGGCGATCCTTGACTACTTTGCCCCGCTGCAGACTTGGCTGGACGAGCAGAATGCCGGCCGACAATGCGGCTGGTAGAGATCAGCCTGGAGGCGCTCGCACCTTGAGACGTCGTCTTATGGCGGCGGGCTGCGTGCTGCTGCTAGCGGCCTCACCAACAAACCGCGTCACTGCGTCGACACAAGGCTACGGTCCGCTCGACAACCGGATGCCAATCGGCTTCTACATCCCGGCCGGCGAGACCGAGACGGGGTTTCAGGCGGGAGACGACGAGCTCGCGGTGTGGGCACTGCGAGCCTGGGAGCGTGCCACCGATGGTCAGCTC
Source organism: Acidobacteriota bacterium (assembly GCA_965248695.1). Taxonomy (GTDB): domain Bacteria; phylum Acidobacteriota; class UBA890; order UBA890; family WLXD01; genus DASCOT01. Next base: position 2,001,554 of record CBDFKD010000002.1, read on the forward strand.
GAGCTGCGACCTGCACCCTGGGAGGACGCGTTGCTCCATCTGTACTGGGTGCCAGCTTCCGGAGGCCTGTTCGGCGAGATGAAGCCGTTCAACTATCGCGGCATGCCCGGAGCGGCGATCTTCGTTCGACCGACCACCCGCGGGCTCGGACCGGAACTCGAGCGCCGCGCGCGACGCGATCCGCTCTATCGCGACGCCATCGTTTACCTGACATGCCTGCACGAATTCGGTCATGCACTGGGGCTGCCGTACAGCGCCGAATTCGACGACATCATGTACTCGTTTCGGCTTGGCGGCGATATCCCGCTGTACATCCAGCGCTATCGGGCCCGTCTCGACGAGCGCGCCGACATCGAAACGACCGATGGCCTGTCGGATGCCGACAGGACGGCGCTGACGGCCCTCTATCCGGCGCGCTAGGAAGCTCGCCGCGGGGTCGGCGATAGCACTCGCGAGGGGCAGCATGACAGCCGCGGCCCGTCGACGTAAGGTAAGCGGCCTACCGGGGGCAATGGATGCGAGACGATATCAAGCGGCCTGGGTGGGACGACTACTACATGGGGATCGCCAACGCCGTGGCGGCGCGCTCGAACTGCGTGCGCCGGAGCGTCGGGGCGCTCATCGTGGTCGGCAAGTCGATCATCAGCACCGGATACAACGGCTCGCCGATGGGGGTCCGGAACTGTTCCGACGGTGGCTGCCCGCGCTGCGCCTCCGACGCGGCGCCAGGCATCGGCTATGACACCTGCATCTGCGTGCACGCCGAGCAGAACGCGTTCCTGTTCGCCGCCCGCCACGGCAACGCGACGGAGGGCGGCACGCTTTATTCGACGCTGCGACCGTGTTTCGGCTGCGCCAAGGAGGCGATCCAGGCAGGGATACGCGAGATCGTGTTTGCGGGAACGGAAGAGTACGAGGCCGAGTTGGAGGAGGGCTACCGGCAGCTGATCGCCGAGTCCGGCCTGTTCTTCCGTCACTGCCCTTCGGAAGGCGGACTCGCCGTCGTCGTCGGCGGACGATCCCGATCAGGCAGGGAGAGCGATTGACCGGCGTTCCGAGCTCTCTCGACGCCGGTAGAGGATCACCACGCGTCCGATAGAGCCCACCTGCTCGGCGCCGGTTGCGTCCACCAGCGTCGCGGCAACGGCAGGTCGCTCAGAGCGCTCGGCGCTCAACCGTACTTTGATGAGCTCGTGGTCCGCCAGTGCCGCGTCGAGCTGGGCGCCAACCGCGGCAGTGACGCCGAGCTTGCCGACGTGAACGACCGCGGCTAGCCCATGCGCCAGGCCCCGCAAGTGCCGTCGCTGCTTGCTCGTCAGTGGCGTCCGGGCTGATCGGTTGGCGGTATTCAAGTGCGCGCTCCAGGAATCCATCGCTGCGACGCTGGTGGTTATACCGCGCCGCCGGTTGGCGGGCAGGTCGAGAGCCTATCTTGCCTGGGACGTGAAACAGGTTGGCAGTCTGCGGCACAGTTATAGATACAGCTCGCGGGTCCCCTCGCGGCCGCCTCAGCGGCGGCAGGAGTTGCTGTGATGGCAACGAAGAAAGCAGCTACGGCCCACACCGACGCGACCCGAAGCCTGCAGCCGGCCACGCGACGCAGCCTCAAGAGGCCCGCGGAACCACAGACCAGGCGCGCCCGCAAGAAGCCCGCGACGCCCCCTACCTTCCGCCGCATCGCCGGCAAGCGGACCCCTATGCGTCCTGACTGCCGGCTGGAGGGCAGCGAGCCGCTGGCGCGGCACTTGCGCCAGCGCGTTATCGGACAGGACGACGCCGTCGAGGCGCTGATCGGCTCGTGGGCCCGGGTGCTGTCAGGACTGCGAGATCCCGACCGGCCGTTGCTCACCGCTATGCTCCTCGGGCCGACCGGCGTGGGCAAGACGGAGACCGCGCTGGCGCTGGCCGAGGGCTTGTTCGGATCCACCACCGCGCTGCACCGCATCAACTGCGAGGAATACGCCCACGGACACGAGGTCGCCAAGCTGCTCGGCGCGCCGCCTGGTTATGTAGGCGGTGACATCGAGCCATTGCTGAGCCAGCAGCGCATCGACTTACCGCACTGGAAGTTGCGCCAGGCGAACGAACAGGGCGACGGCGAGCCTGGAGCGCTCATCGAGCAGGCGCATGACGCGAGCGACGGACTGTGCTCGATCATCCTGTTCGACGAGATCGAGAAGGCTCATCCGACACTGTGGAATGCGTTGCTCGGGGTGCTCGAAGAAGGCCAGGTCACTCTCGGCAACAACAAGACGACCAACCTGCGACGGACGATCATCCTCATGACCTCGAACGTCGGCAGTCGCGAGATGAGTCAGGCCATCGAGCGCGTTCCGCTCGGCTTCCACGCTCCCGCGGCACCGAACGACGACGCCAACGAGCTGCAGGCGATCGCCTCCAACGCGGCTCGCAGCGCGTTCCCGGTGGAGTTCCTCAACCGCTTCGATGAGGTCCTGGTGTATCGGCCACTACGAGGCGATCACCTGGGACATATCTTCGACAAGTTGCTCGCCGACATAAACCAGCGAGCTCTCGAGCGGGCCGGCGTGCCCCTGTTGATCAAGCCGAGCCGCGAAGCCAGAGCGTTCGTCATCGATGCCGGTACGGATCCGGGACTCGGGGCCCGCCCGCTGAGGCGCGCCATGGAACGGCTGATCGTCGACCCGGTGTCTCGTCTGATGGCCTCGGCGCAGATCACCGCGGGTGACGTGGTGGAAATCGAGATCGACGCTGGTGGCCTCACCTTCTTTCGACTGCCGCGGTCGGCAGAATCGATCGTCGCCTGATCTCCACCCCGTCGCCACCGGCGTCAGCCGGCGCGCACGGGCAGGAGAAACGGTCGATCAACATCGGCGGCCCCTCCTCGGGTGCGGTGGCAATGATCGCCCGCGCTTCCTCGCAGCGGCTGCCGCAGACGCGGCAGGACACCTCGTGGCGCTGACGTGGGCCGGTCACGAAAGTGTCGTAGTCGATCTCGGCGTCCGGACCGAAGAGGTGTTCTCGCCAGGTCGAGAGCCAGTTGGAAACGTACATTGCACACGTCCTTTCGAAAGGGAGTACCGCGCTCCGGGCGCGGGTGATTTCGCACATGGTTCCGGGCTCGTGCCCAGCCGGCTGTACCACCGTCAGGACGACGGTTGGCGAGCGGGTCTGCGAGCCGGTCCTCTCTCCGCTCTCTCCATGCCGCGGCCCCTGGCCGCGTCGTGTTTGAGCCCGTTTCATCCCTCCTGGCTACCTGTAATCCCACCCAAAAAGCCCGCGGCAGATGCCGCGAGCGCGGCAACTTAGATGGTCTCTGCTTGCTGCCCCGCGCGGCCCATCAAGTTGCTGCAAATCACCGCTACGGTACGCACAGATTTACCACGCCAGGCCGCCACGTTCAACGACAGCAACGCGGCGCCAACCGAGGTGTGTACCGTAGCCCCCGCTTCAGCTCGATCGAGCGTCGTGGAACAACCGGTCCAAGACCGGCGAATCGACCGTTGGAGAGCGTATGGAGATGACGACGTACAGCAAGGTCGAGAACACCACCGCCGGGAGGATCTGATGCACGGTGGAGGCGATCGGCAATCGAGGCCACAGCAGCAGGGTGGTCATCCCGCCGGCGAACGACGCCAGAACCGCGGCTCCGGTGCCGCGACGCCAGTAGAGCCCCAGCAGCACCGCCGGGGCGAAGCAGGCGGCGAACACGGCACCCGACAGCACCGTCAGCGACACGATACCGCCCGGCGGCCGCAACGCAATGAGCGCCGTGATCAACGCGAACAGCGCCACCCACAATCGTGTCCTGCGAAGCTCACCGCCTGCGACTCCACTGCCGCCGAGCACGCTCGCGATATCGCGCTCGGCCGTCGACGCCATCACGAGCAGCACGCTGTCGAGCGACGACATCGCCGCCGCCACCATCGCCAGCAGCAGGAACGCGGTCACGCCAGGGGTAAATACCTCGCCCCCGGTCAGCAACAGCGGGACGACCTGGTCGGTGTCGTCAATTCCACTCGGGTAGATACGCCGCGCGTACAGACCCAGCGGCACCAGCAGCGAGTAGACCAGCGCGAACGACAGCGTCGAGGTCCAGAATCCGGCGCGCACGGCATCGACGCTCTCCAGTGCGTAGAACCGCGACAGCTGGCGTGGCTCGGTGACGAACTTCGCCGTGCCCGCCATCAACACCCCGAGGACGTAGACGAACGGCACAGCGCCATTCCAGGAAAACAGGTGCGCGGTCTCCAGCGAGTCGCGGACCTCGGCGAGGGAGCCCAGTCCACCGGCAGCTCGGACCGTTCCGGTGAACAGCAGCACGGCGGCGACAATCATCACCACACCCTGTACCGCATCGGTCTTGACCACAGAGATGAAGCCGCCGGCCATCGTGTACGCCACCACGATCACGAACACGACCACGATGGCCGCCTCGTACGGGATCTCCAGGAACACCTGGACCAGCGTGCCGACGCCTTTGAAGACCGCGGTCATGTAGAAGAAGCTGGCGAACAGGACGATCACCGCCGCCACGATTCGGGCGCGTGTGCTTTCGAACCGGAACCCGATGAAGTCGGGAATGGTCAGCGATCCCAACTCCTCCGTGAAGCCGCGCAGCCGCGGCGCCACGCAACGCCACGCCAACGCCGACATGATCACGGTGAGCGGCGCCAGCAGCAGCCACGCGATTCCCCAGTCGTAGCTCTGTCCAGCGAATCCGATGAAGCTGTTGGTGCTCGAGTAGGTGGCAAAGAAAGAAAGCCCGAGGGTCACCCCGCCCATCGAGCGACCGCCGACGTAGTAGTCCGCCAGCCCGCGCGTCTCCCGATTGCCCCTCCAGGCATGGTAGGCCAGCATAGCCGTGTAGAGAGCCAGGAGGAGGTGCACCGGCCAGTACGCCACCAGCGAATCGATGATCGCGCTCATCTCATCGGGATCCCGTGAAATACGGCCGCAGCGCGGGCTTGGTCACCTTGCCCATCGAGTTACGCGGCAGCTCCTCGAGGTAGTGCAGGTGGCGCGGCACCTTGTAGGGAGCCAGCCGCTCCTTGCACCAGCCTCGAATCGCTTCTGTGCTTGGCGGGTCGCCACCGGCAACGACGACCGCGGCGCACACGCGCTCGCCCCACTCCTCGTCAGCGACACCAACTACGGCCACGTCGGCGACATCGGCATGCTGGCGCATGGTCTCCTCGATCTCCAGTGCGGAGACCTTGTATCCCCCGGTCTTGATGATGTCGACGCTGCGGCGCCCGAGAATACGGAAGTAGCTCCCGTCCAGCTGGCCCTCGTCGCCGGTCATGAACCAGCCGTCTCGGAACGCGGCCGTGGTCTCGTCGGCACGGTGCCAGTACTCATCGAACACCTGGGGGCCGCGCACTTCGATATGCCCGGAAGTCCCGGGCGCCACCTCGGCACCGGCGCGATCCACGATGCGCACGTCGACGCCGGGCAATGGCTGTCCCACCGTGCCGGCACGGCGCTCGCCTTCGAGCGGGTTCGACAGCGCCATGCCGATCTCTGTCATGCCGTAACGCTCCAGCAGACGCTGTCCGGTGATCTCCTGCCAGCGTTCCATCGTCGCGGCCGGCAACGCCGCGGACCCGGAGGTCATCAAGCGCAGGCCAGCCGTACCGCGCGACCAGCGCGCTCGGACCTCGGCCGAGGCGTGCTCCCAGGCGCCGATCAGACGTCCATAGATCGTCGGGACGGCCATGAAAACGGTGATGTCGCCGCCTGCCAATCGCTCCCAGACCACGTCGGCGTCGAACGGCGCGGAGAACTCGCAACAAGCGCCCGCCCACAGCGCTGTATCCATCGCTACGATGATCCCGTGCACGTGGTGCAAGGGCAGCACATGCAGGATGCGATCGTCGGGCCGCCAGCCCCAAGCCCGCGCCAGCGCCGTCATCTGCGCCTGGACCATCGAGTGCGTCGTCACGACCCCCTTCGGCGCGCCCGTCGTGCCGCTGGTGTAGACCATCAGCGCCGGGCGCTCGGCGGCCACCTCCGGTAACGGTCTCACCTCGGCCTCATCGCGCAGCCGGCGCGTCTCCAGGAGTCCGACTCCCGCAGCGTCGGCAATGTCGCTCAACCGCACCGCCCCGGTATCAGAACCGATCAGAGCAACAGGCTCACAGTCGGCAACGGCACGCTCGAGCTCGGGCTGCGGGTGCGACAGAGCCAGCGGCACAGCCACCCCGCCGGCGCGCCAAATGCCCCACTGCACGGCTACGTGATCGACGCCCGGCGGCTCGAGAAACGCCACCCGCTGCTCGCCCAGGTCGCTCTTTTCACCCAGCAGGGCAGCTGCGATCGCTGCCGAACGTGCCAGCAGCGCTGAATACGTCGCTGTTCCACCCGTTCCGTCGACCGCCAGGCGATCACCGAAGCTCCCGGCTCTGCGAGCAAGCTCCAATCCCATGGGCGTAGACTCTACACACGCGGCACCGACTGGGTTCGATCCAGCCCCGGCGTCGAACACCTCTGACACTGGGTGACCAGCACCTCGGGCAGCAGCTCGAGACCGTTCCCGGTCTCACAGCCGCGCTGTTGTACTCTCGCTGGTGCTGCGGATAGATTGCACAGGTGCTCGCAAGCCGTGAGCCTAGGAGCTCGTCCGATGAAGCGGTCCCGCCACGCCGTTCTGACCTTTGCGCTGCTGTTGTTACCATCCGCAGTCGCACTGTCCTCCTCGAAGGGCGCGATCGCGGCGATCCATCCGGACGCCATGGCCCATCCCGGGCTCGGTATCGTCCAGGAAGCCCTCCCGGCTCAGGCGCCGCTGTTCCGTAGCGCCGTGACACGGGTGCGTGTCGACGCCATCGTCACCGACGACGACGGCAATTTCGTCGACAACCTTTCTCGGGAAGATTTCCGAATCTCCGAGGACGGCGTCGAGCAGCAGATTCTCAATGTTCAGCTGGTAGACCTTGATACCGGCGAAACGGTCGACGTGGGTTCGCAATCTGCCGCCCACGTGCGCACTAGCTCGAGTGCCGGCGGCAACGATGCGTACGCGGCAGGTGCGGAGCCCACACCGATCGCCAGAACGCCCGGCACGCTCGGTGCGATCGTCTACCTGGTCGACCTGCCGAGCCTGGATCCGAAAAACAAGCCCAGGCTGGCCGAGACTTTCACCGACTTCATCAAGGGTTCCGAGACACTGCACGTTCCGCGTAGCGTGTTCATGATCGACCAGCATGGCCAAGTGCAGGAGCTCGCCCCCCTGACCGCCGATCGTGACGTGCTACGCGAGGCGGCCAAGAAGTTGTCTTCGGCCAGGCTGACACGCAAGACCATCTTCACGCGCATGACGACGGACTACGAGCCCATAATGGAGCTGGCGATCGAGGCCGTGAACTCCGCCACCTCGGGCGCCGGTTTCGTACGGGGGACACCGAACCTAGTTAATGTAAGAGTGCGCGAGATCGTCGGGAACCTGGAAGAACAGGCGCGGCGAGACGGTGATCTGGAGCGCGATCGGGGTGAGGCGACACTCACCACCCTTCTCCGCTTCACCAACGCCCTGTCGGCCATGGAGGGGCGCACGGCGCTGGTGTGGATCTCCTCCGGGGCGCTGCTCAGCGAGGGCGGCCCATACCAAGCCTACGCTGCCGCCGTCCGCGAGGCGGTTGGCGTAGAGGCCGGCCGGTCGCAGCTCGGTCGCGCGGCGCCGAACCGTCGCATCCTCGACCTCATGGACGAGCTCTACGAGGTGGCGAACACCGGCAACGTGAGCATCTATACGGTCGACCCGCGACCGATCTCCGAGCTCAACAACCTTGGAACCGGCGCGGAAGTCGGCAACAACCTGGTCTCGCAGGCACTGCGTCGGCACGTCCGGCCAGCCTACCGCGATCTCACCGCGCCGCTGCACGACGTTGCCAACAAGACCGGTGGGCGCGCGTTCATCGGCTGGAGCAACCTGTCGGATGCGTTCACGCAGCAGGCCGACGATGCGAGCCGTTTCTACCTGATCTTCTACGAGCCGCCGGCGCCACACGCCGACGGCGAGTACCACGAGATCGAGGTGACGCTGAACAAGCCGGACTTGGGCATCCGCGCCCGATCCGGCTACCGGGATCTGCCGGATTCCGAGCTCAAGATCCGCAAGATCGCCGCCGCCCTGGCGCTGCCCGGCTCGATGATGGGCCGCCCGGTTCCCACCGCAGCGTACCAGCGCTTCACCGATGAAGGCACGCCGACCATTCTGCTGGTGGCCGGTCTGCCGCTGCCGGCGGAGTCGGTCAACGGCAGCTGGGCCCCTGCATTCGGAGGCCTCGATATCTCCGGGCCGACGCCGGCCGCCGAGGGCGGCTGGCTGGAGGCGGGCGGAATCCCGTACTTCCGCGTCCACGCCATCGCTCTGAACCGCGCCGGTATCGTCGGCGGCGAGAGCCACGAGGTGGTGCAGGCGAGGCCAGACCTGTACCGCTATGCACCCGACGCTGCCTTCCGTCATTTCCGCTACACCACCGAGTGGAATGTCGAGCCCGGCGAATACAATCTGCGCATGGTGGTGGCCGAGGACGGCGGCGACCGCGTCGGGACGGCACGTCTCAAGGTCGAAGTACCTTCGTCAGACGACGGCTGGGGAATGGCCGACCCGATGCTCGTGGCAGTGGATCGGCGCGGACTGACGCCGCTGCTGGGGCAGGGTGTACCGGAGGGCATGCCGATTGCGGCCAGTGTCCAGGTCGTGCATGGCATCGAACCGTTCGTGTCGGCGGCGATCTTCCGGCGCGATGCGCGCCGGTCGGTTGCGGATGTGGCCGGGCAGTCGCTGCCACCGGTCAGCCTGACGCTGCATCGAGGGGCGCTGCACCTGCCATCCAACCTCGAGCCGGGCAACTACCTGGTGGAGGTGCGGGTCATCGACGCCGACGCCGACGGACAGGCGATTCGGCTGCTGCCACTGCAGATAATCGCTGGCAACTAGTGGACTGCAACGGCTGAACGTTTAGTACAGCGGCGAGAGCGCGGCGCCAGGCGGGGCGTCTAGGAAGCGCCCTGGCCCGGCTCCGTGGCGTTTACCAGCGCCCCCATGTTGCCGTAGGGGTGCCGGTTCTCGTGCATCTGCTGGTGCGCCTCGCCGATCTCGTCGAACGCGAACGTGTGCGACAGACACGGGTCCACCTTCTTGTCGATGATCAACTGGTTGACCGCTGCCGCCTGCTCGTCGTTGGACAGGTGGCTACCCTGGAAACGCTTCTGGCGCATCCAGTGATAGCGCAGGTCGAGCGTGGCGTTGTATCCAGTCGTGCCCGCACAGATCACCACCATGCCTCCGGTGGAGGCAACGAAGATCGAGGTCGGGATCGTCGCCTCACCCGGGTGGTCAAACACGATCGTCGGGCTCACTCGCTCTCCGGCGGCTTCCCAGATCGCCTTGCCGAAACCTCGCGCTCCCTTCGCCCAGGCGCCGTACTCCGGCGTGTTGGTGTCGGGCATCACCCCCCAGTGGTCGAAGTCCTTGCGGTTGATCACGCCGATGGCGCCGAGCCGTTTGCAGAACTCGACCTTGTCGTCGTTGGAGACCACCGCGATCGGACGGCCGCCTACAGCCGCGGCGATCTGGATCCCCATCGAGCCGAGGCCCCCGGCCCCGCCCCAGATCAGCACGACATCGTCAGGCTCGACGACGTTCGGCGCCCATCCCATCAGCATTCGGTAGGCGGTCGAGGCGCATAGCATGTAGCAACCCGCCTGCTCCCAGGTGAGATGCTTCGGTTTCGGCTGACACTGGTGCGCCTGCGCCTTGGCGAACTGGCAGAAGCTACCGTAGTTGGTCTGGTAGCCCCAGATCTTGGTGCTCTCGGCCAGCATCGGATCGCGTCCCGACAGCACCCATGGATCCTCCGGGTGCCACCAGCCGCTGTGAACCACCACCTCGTCGCCGGGGCTCACGTTGGTAACCTGGTCGCCGACCTTCCAGACGATCCCAGAGCAGTCGCTGCCCCCAGCGTGAAAGTCCTCCGGCTCACCGGCTTTTTGGCGCACCGCGATCACATCGAGCGGCTTGCCTAGCGCCGCCCAGACGTTGTTGTAGTTGATGCCCGTCGCCATGTTGTAGATCAGTACCTCGTCCGGGCCGATCGCGGGCGTCGGGATGACCTCGGGCTTGAACGCGTCGCGAGGCTCGCCGAAACGGTCCTGCCGGATGATGCAGGCGTGCATCTCTTCGGGAACCTCACCGAGTGGCGGACGTTCTCCAAGCTCACAGATCTTCATCGAGGTCTCCTGACCGAGGCGGTTCTCAAGCCTTGCAAACGAGCGGGCTCCGGCCACACGCCAGCACGGCGGTGGCTCTTCTCATATCGCCGTTCGGCGCGCCGATGTCAAGTCGGCACCAGCGTCGGGTCCGGCCTCCGACACCTGCTAGGGTCCCTCCCATGCGTGCATCCAACCCCACAGAGGCCCTCGAGGCGGTGCTCCGCAACGACCGGATGCTCGTGTTGGGCGGGTTGATTGTCGGCTCGCTGCTGGCCTGGGCCTACACCGTCATGCTGGCCTCGCGCGAGCTTCCACACTTGCACGGGGGGCACATCGGCGTGGCCCGGACGCTCGCCTGGGATCCGGCAGACGTGGGGCTGCTGTTTGTCATGTGGGCGGTCATGATGACCGCGATGATGGTTCCGACCGCGGCACCGATGGTGCTGGCCTTCGCCAAGATAAAGCGCCAACAAGACCCCGACATGGGACTCTCGTCGCCGGTCATCGCGTTCGTGCTGGGCTACGTTGCTGTGTGGACTCTGTTCAGCGGTCTGGCAACCGTCGTGGAGTGGCGGCTTCACGTCACTGCGCTCGTGACCGACGACGGCGCCGCGGCCAATCCGCTCTTCGGCGGACTGCTCTTGCTCGCCGCTGGCCTCTTCCAGTGGACGCCCTTGAAACACGCCTGTCTCAGACACTGCCGATCACCGCTGGCCTTCTTCATGACCAGCTGGCGCGACGGCTGGCGCGGCGCCCTGGCCATGGGACTCGAGCACGGGATCTACTGCGTCGGTTGTTGTTGGGCGCTGATGGCTCTGATGTTCTTTGCCGGGGTGATGAACTTGCTATGGCTGGCGGCCATCGCCGCCTTTGTCTTGCTGGAGAAGATCACCCGAGCGCCGCAGCTGGTGAGCTATGCGGGCGGCGTCCTGCTGACGGCCTGGGGCCTGTACCTGATCAGCCTTGCTGTTGGGCAGGTGCTAATCTCCTGAGTCGAGAATCGGCAACGGGAGGAGACATGGCCGCACGCTGGAGAATTCGTGGCGAGATCGTGTTGAGCTGTAACTGCGACGTCTTCTGCCCCTGCGTCGTCTCGCTCGGCACCGCCGAGCCCAGTCACGGTGTCTGCCACACCTGGTACACGATCAATATCCACGAGGGCAACGCCGGCCGGCTGAAGCTCGACGGCCTCAAGGTGGCGGCATTGATGGATGTACCGGGCGCGCTCGCCGAAGGGGGCTGGACCGTAGCGCTCTACATCGACAAGAAGGCGACCCCGGCAAAGGCCAAGGCGCTCGAGCAGATTCTCTCTGGCAAGGCAGGAGGCCCGGTCTCGTGGTTCTCGATCATGATCGCGAACTTTCTCGGTACCAAGCGAGTGCCGATCAGCTTCGAGAAAGAGGGGCGTGGCTGGCGTATCGGCATCCCCAAGATCATCGATGGCCACGTGGAACCGATCAAAGGCCGCAACGGCAAGGGCGTCACGAAGGTCACCAACAGCGCCTATTGGATGTCTCCCGATATCGTCGTGTGCCAGGGAACCGTGAGCAAGTTCCGGGATTGGGGACGCAACTGGAACCTCACCGGCCAGAGCGGTGAGTACGCCAAGATCGACTGGGAAGGGCCCTAGCAGGTCGTGGTGAAAGTGTGGTGGGTCTGGTTACGGCGAGTTGGGGGACCAGTGGAGGACCCGCCCCGCCGGGTTTGCTAGTCGCGCCGCGCGACGATGCCGCGTTCCTGATCGACGACGATGCGCCCTGGTGCGACATCCGTGAGCACCGTCTCCTCACCGACCCCCCAGGAAACGCGCAGCTCGTCGGCTCTCCCGGACGGCAAGTAGATGAGCAACCGCGCATCGTTGCTCCCGAGGTAGCCGTCGCCGCTGCTCAACTGCAGCACCTGCACATCGTCGCCGGATCGCACCACGAGCCGGGATCCGTAGCCCATCCGGTTCGCGTCGCGCCCCACGAGTCGCACCTGTAGCGCCGCCAGTTGCGACTGGGTGTCGTTGCGCAGGAGATCCGGAGATCCGTTGAGGTTGGTCACCAGCACGTCCGCATCGGCGTCGTTGTCGTAGTCGCCGACGAGGGCAGCGCGCGACGTTGCCTCGATCGCCATTCCGGATCCGGCCGAGGCGCCAACCTCTTCAAAACGTGCGGCGCCGGTCTCCCGCAGGCGATTCAGCGACAACAGGTTGCGTTGCGCATACGGCTCGTATTCGTCGAGCTGCGGATAGATGTGCCCGTTGGCGACGAACACATCAGCGTCGGCGTCGCCGTCAGGGTCGAAGAACTGCACCGCCCAACCCATGTACGGGAGGCTACTCGCCGCCAGGCCGAGCAACTGGCTAACCTCCTCGAAAGCGCAGTCACCCAGGTTGCGATAAAGCGCATTGTTGTCGTTCTGGAAGTTGCTGACCAGCACGTCAAACTGCCCGTCGGCGTCGAAATCCGCCGCTGTCGCACCCATCCCGGCCTGCTCCAGCCCTTCGCTGCTGTACCCGGCGCCTGAGAACAACCCCCACTCATCAAGCACCCCGGCATCGTCACGCCGATACAGCAGGTTGATGGTCGAGTCGTTGGCGACGTAGATCTCGGAGCGGGCGTCGCCGTCGCAATCGGTGGCCACGAGCGCCAACCCGTAGGTCGATTCGCGGTCGACTCGCTGGGTAGGCCAGGGCTCGAACCTGCCGTCGGCGCGGTTCCTGAAGAACCGATCGCGCGCCCCGTCGAGCCCCTCCGGCCCGCAGAAGACGTCTATGCCCTGGTAGATGCAATAGCGATCGCCCAGCGTCGGGGTGGCGGCGCCGTCGAATTCGACGTACTTGGTGACATAAAGATCGAGCCATCCGTCGGCATCCCAGTCAACGAAACCGGCGCTCGCACCCCAGCCCTCATCTTCGACGCCGGCCGGCCAAACGCTGAAGGTCCCGTCACCGTTGTTGCGATACAGCCGGTCCGGACCAATCGCGGTGACCAGCAGGTCGGGGAAGCCATCGTTGTCGACGTCCGCAACCGCGGCTCCGTTGCCCCAGACACGATCACCGGCGCCGCCTCCGTCGGCTACGGGATCGTAGCCGTCGTGCCGGCGTCGGAAGAGGCGGTGCCCACCGCTGCCGCGCCGGCCGGCGAGGCCGGCGATCGAAGCGGCGACCGGATCGACGCCCGGGCCCTCCAGGCCGTTCACCAGGAACAGGTCGAGCCCACCATCGCGATCGAAATCGAGCCAGGCACCACCAGATCCGCCGAACTCCGATATGTATGCCTTGTCGACGCCGCCGTACTGGTGCTCGAAACTGATCCCGGCGTTGTCCGGCACCCGTACGAAGTGGACGCCCTGCGCCTGCGCGAGCGCCGCACACAGGACGGTAGCGACAAACACGCCCGCTCCGAGCCGGTTGCCGGGCGCGCGCCATGCTGGACCGGACGGCGGCTGGTCCGCGGCGCGGCGATCCCGGTCAACTTCGCGTCGAGTCATCGTCCCGACGCCGGCCGCCCTCCTCGTACTCGACCACAGGCAGAGGTGGCGGGGCGAGCGCCTCTCCGTAGTCCTCGAGCAGGTCCTTTACGAAGGCCCAGACGAGTATGTAGAGGGCGAATAGCACCGGCAAAGCCATCACGATGGATGAGGCTTGAATCACCTCGAGACCCCCGATGGAGAGCATCATCATCGCCATCAGGCCGAGGACACCGGCCCACAATACGCGGTTCCAACGTGCCGGCTCCTCGTCGGCGTGCAGCTCCCGCGTCGACACCGAGGCGAGAATATATGCCGACGAGTCGAGGGTGGTGGCCATGAAAATAAACAGCACCACGACCATGCACGGCAGCACCAAGCCGCTCATCGGCAGCGAGGCCAGGATCTGGGCGCCGGTCTCCGCTGGACCGACTTCGTTCAGCAAGCGGCTCACGTCGAGCAGGCCGGTCTTCTGAAGGTGCAGGCTATAGCCGCCAAAGACGGCGAAGTATGCCCAGCAGCCCACCGAGCCCCAGCAACACATCGCGAACACGACCTCGCGGAACGTGCGTCCGCGGGAGATCCGGGCGACGAACAAGCCCATCATCGGCGCGTACGCGACCCACCAGGCCCAGTAGAACACCGTCCACTTCTGCGGGAAGCCTTCTTCGGCAACGGGATCTGTCCACATGCTCATGCGGAAGAAGTTGTCCAGCATCAGGCCCATGCTGTTGCTGAACAGGTCGAGGATGAACACCGTCGGCCCGACCAGCAGCACGAAGCCCACGAGCAAGAGCGCCAAGTAGGTATTGATGTTGCTAAGGCGGGCGATTCCCCGCTCGAGGCCGAGGTAGACGCTGGTCCCGAAGATCAGAGTCCAAATGAGCAGGATCACGAGGTTGAGCCCGGTGCTCTGCTCGACGCCCAGGATCTTTGCCGAGATGGCGGCGATCAGCGGCGTCCCCAGGCCCAGCGACGTACCCACGCCGCCGATGATGCCGAACATCACGGCGACGTCCATGCTGACGCCCAGCGGACCCTTCGTGTGGCGCCCGAGCACAGTCTGCGATGCCATGCTGAAGGTCAGCCGCGGCTGCCGTCGCACGTGATACGAGTAGCCGATTACGATCGCCGGGACACACCAGAGAGCCCAGGCGCTCAAGCCCCAGTGGAAGTTGCCGTACATGGCAGCCCACTCGTACGACAGCGGCGACCCGCTCTGGACACCAAAGGGGCGATCCTGCAGATAGTAGATGGGCTCGAGCATGGCCCAATACGTGAGGCTGGAGCCGATGCCGCCGCAAAACAACATCGCGACCCAGGTAAACGTCGAGAACTCGGGCTTGTCATCACGCCCGCCGAGCTTCACCGAGGCGAAACGACCGAGCACCAACCAGGCGAGCAGCCCGAAGGAAGCAATGCCCGAGAACAAATAGAGCCACCCGAAGTTGTCGCTCACCCAGTCACGTGCCTGGTTGACCTGCGCGCCGACTCCCGTCGGATCAATCATGGCGCTGACGCATATCGTCACTATGACGATGAGCGCCGGCCAGAAGACACGGTGCTCGATCTGTCTAGCCATGCGTGCCTCGATCTCCTTCGGGGTCGCTCGTTTGCATGCGCGTAGCTCCGGACCGAAACGCGTCTCGACATCACAGCGGTCGGCCGCTGGCCCTGTGTGTCCGGCCACGCGGGCTACGCTAGCCGGATTGATTTGGTTGATCAGTCCCACACTGTAACGTACAGAGCAGGAGCGTCGCCGTAGCCCCAGCGTCCTGGGAAACCGTTGAACGTGTGTAGGTCCAAGTCTGCTCTTATCCTGTGCATCGCGCTGCTGGTCGGCGCGGGGCCGCGGCCGGCTAGTCAGTCGGGAAGCGGCGCGACTGAGCGTGAGCGCCGCGGCGCGGACCAAGGGCAACAGGAATCAGCCAGGAAGGCACCCCGCCGTGTGATTCCCGTCCGCATGGTCACGCCCAACTCACCGAACAGCCTCCCCGCGACGCCGGCGCCGAGTACGCCGGCCGGCCAGCGGCCGCTCGCCGTCGCGGTGCGGATACCGAGAAAGCTCATTCCCGTGCGCATGGTGTCACCGGGCGAACTCAACGCGCCCGTTCGCATGTCCGGCGCCCCGGTTGCTGATCCCACCAGAGTACTCCCGGGCGGAGCGACGAACCGGTACGCCGTATTGCCGCAGCCGCCTCTTGTACCGCTAAACCGTGCCCGGATGCCGGCGTCCGACGCGGCCGTGCCGGTGCCCAACACTGCGACGCCAGCGCCCAGAACTTCCGGTCCGACGTTCGGAGCCGCGGAGCCGACGTTGGGAACCTCCCGGCCGACATTGGGAACCTCCGAGCCAGCGTTTGTAGCCTCCGAGCCCGCGTTCGGGACGGCACGACCGCCGACAACCCGCGCCCCAGGGGTAGCACCGGACATGGCCGTATCGCGGACCGCAGAGGCGCCGGTGATGGACGGTATCGTCGACGACGCCGCCTGGGCGCTAGCCGACGTCGCCAGCGATTTTCTGCAGCGCGAACCACAGGAGGGGCAACCAGCCACCGAGCGTACGGAGGTGCGCATTCTCTACGACGACGAGAACCTCTACGTCGGGCTGATCGCCTACGACAGCAACCCTAGCGCCATTCTCGCCAGCGAGCTGCGGCGTGACGCGCTCGGCGGAGGTGGGTTCTTCGGCGGCGGCGGCGGCGGTGGCGGCGGCTCGGACGACACTTTCAGCGTCGTGCTCGACACCTTCCACGACGGCCGCAGCGCCTTCCTGTTCACGGTCAATGCGCTGGGCGCCCGCTATGACGCCACCATCCGCAACGAGAGCCAGGTCAACTCCGAGTGGGACGAGGCCTGGGACGCGGCCGCCCAGGTGACCTCCCGCGGCTGGGAGGCCGAGCTCGTCATTCCTCTCGGGATCCTGCGTTTCTCCGGCGGCCTGGCCGACTGGGGCGTGGACTTCGAGCGCAATATCCGTCACAAGAACGAGCAGGTCGCCTGGAGCAACTACCGCCGCGACTTCCGTTTCATCGCCGTGTCGCAGGCCGGCGACCTGCGCGGCTTTGAGAACCTCTCGGTGACGCAACGGTTCCGCTTGAAGCCGTATTTCCTCGGAAGCGCCAGCTCGCTGTTCGACGACCCGGGTCGCACCAACAGCGTCGACAGGGAGTTGGGCATCGACGATCTCAAGATCCAGCTGACCTCGAACCTCACCGCCGATCTGACCTACAACACCGACTTCGCCCAGGTCGAGATCGACGACCAGCGGGTCAACCTGACGCGGTTCTCGCTCTTCTTCCCGGAGAAGCGCGATTTCTTTCTCGAGGGGGCCAACAACTTCAGCTTCGGGCCACGGGGAAGTAGCGACGGGGGCTTCGGACCACCGGTGCTGCGATTATTCCACTCGCGCAACATCGGACTGTCGTCGACCGGGATCCCCGTTCCCATCGACTTCGGCGCCAAAATGACCGGCAAGCTAGGCAGCGGTAACGTCGGCTTTCTGCACGTCCGCACCGGCGAGTCGGGGCTCGGCGAAGGGGAAGGCTTCACGGCGCTGCGCTGGCGGCAGGACGTGCTGGCGCGATCGAGCGTCGGCGCGTTGATCACCAACGTGGAGGGTCCGGACGGAGCGATCAACACGGTCGTCGGCGCCGACGCCAGCTTCACTTTCTTCGACAACCTCAACATCTCGGCGTTCGGCGCCCGCGCCACCGACAGTGACCTGGAAGAAGGCAAGTTCGCGGGCCAGTTTCGGATCGGTTGGCAGAGCGATCAGTGGAGCGCCAGCTACGACATCATGCGCATAGACCCGGACTTCCGCAGCGATCTCGGGTTCGTCCTCCGGGAGGATGTCGTGGCGCGAACGATCCGCGGCGCCTGGAACCACCGGCCGGGCGCAATCCCGTGGCTACGGTCGGTGAACTTCGACTTCAACTACACGACCTTCCACGACAGCCGGGGCGACCTGATCAGCCGCACGTCGTGGATCGGTCCCTTCATAGGCACCGAGGCAGGCGATGGGATCGGCGGTTTCTACTCGAATTCGTTCGAGCGACTGGACTTCCCGTTCCCGATCCACCCCGACGTCACCATTCCGCCTGGCGAGTACACGTACGAGGCCCTGTACGTCTATTTCTTCACCTCCGCGGGGCGCTGGGCCAGCGTCAGCGGCGAGTTTCAAATCGGAGAGTTCTACGACGGCACCATTACGTCGCTAACCCCCGGTCTGACGTTCCGCGTGAATGAGAACCTGCTGTTCGCCCCGAGCTTCAGCTACAACAACATCGACCTGCCCGGAGGCAGCTTCACCACCAACGTCCTCAACGCCCGCGCCAGCTACAGCTTCTCGGATCGCTGGCTCACCGATGCGCTGGTGCAGTACAACAACCTCTTCGACACCGTGTCGGTGTTCGCTCGGCTGCGCTACATCTACAGCATCGGCGACGATATCTACCTCGTGTATCGGCAGGCCGGCGACTACGACGGCTTCCGCTTCGATCGCCACGATCGGTCGATCACGCTGAAGGTCACGCGCTCGTTCAACTGGTAGGGCGCCGAGCACGGGCAGCTTGGGAGAGTGCCGGTGCTAGAACCCCGCGGCGCGGAAGACTGCCTTGCCGGCCAGCAACGTAAGCAGTACCCGAACATCCTCGATCCGTGTCGTCCGAACCTCGAACAGATCGCGCTCGAGCACCACGAGGTCGGCTTGCTTGCCGACGACGATCGAGCCGGTGACGTCGGCCTGGTGCAGGAGGAACGCGGCATCCAGCGTATGCATGCGGATCGCGTCGTCGAGGCTATTGAGCGGCGTCGAGAAACGCGTGAGCGCGCGCTGGATGGTAGCCAGCGGCGACAACGGCCCAGCGTCCCAATCGCTGCTGAGGACTGTCTTGGCACCGGCATCGAGCAAGGACTGGACCGGCAGTAGCCCGTCGACAGCGGCGGCGCTCAAGAAGCGGCTCAGGTAGCGAGCGTAGGCGCGATTGATCGCATCGGGAGGCATCTGCAGGTCGGCGATCACGCCCAGCCGGAGGAACCGGCGACGGTCCACTTCGTCCACCAGGTAGAGGTGGCTGATGCGATGGCGCCGGTCCTTGGCGCCGGTCCGCGCCCGAGCCGACTGCACCGCATCGAGCGCCAGCCGTGCGCCACGATCACCGGTGGCATGGAAGTGCATCTGGAAGCCGATCTCGTCGAGCCCCTGAACGTACTTCTGCAGTGCCTCTTCCTCAAAGTACACGAACCCGGACGGCGACGGGCTGGGGAGCCCCGGGGTGTCGAGATACGCATCCAGCAGCGCCGAGGTGCCGAGATCGAGGATTCCGTCGACGTAGATCTTCGCCTGGTTGAAACGCAGGAGACGTCCGGGCTCGTTGGTGTACAGGCGCCTCAGGTCGTCCATCTGCGCAGCGAACGGACGGTCCGGATAAACGTACAGTGCATTGCTAGCCCGGACCGTGAGCTCGCCTTCGCGCTCGGCCCGCTGCCACACCTCATGGTGGCCGCGAGTCCAGTAGCCCCCGGCGTCGCTCACCGAAGTGATGCCGTGCATATTCAGCTCGGCAAGGCTGCCGCGCAGCCCTTGATACGCTCCCTCGAGGATCTCGTCGGTCGGGGCCCACGCAACATCGCGGAGCTTCTGCTGCGCGTTCTCGAAGACGATTCCCGTCAGACGCCCGCTGCTCGGATCGCGATGCAGGATTCCGCCCTGCGGATCCGGGCTGTTGCGTCGGTACCCGGCCGCCTCCATGGCCATCGTGTTGGCCCACGCGCCATGCCCCAGGTCGTCGAGAATCAACACTGGGCGATCGGGAACGGCGCGATCCAGCACGTTGATCGGTAGCTCGTCTCCATCCAGCAAGGCGGAGACGAACACCCCGGCTCCGAGCACCCAGTCCCTGCCCTGTTGGCGGTTGGCACAGTTGCGGGCCGACTGCTCATAGGTCGCCAGCGGCCGACGCCAAGGGAACAGACAGAGACCCTCGTTGATTCCCGCTTCAAGCGCGTGAACGTGCGGGTCGTGAAAGCCGGGCAGCAACATGCGACCGTCGAGGTCCACCCGCTCTGTTGCGCTGGTTGCCAGTGCCAACACCTCGGCATCGTCACCGACGGCGACAATCATGCCGTCCTCGATGGCAACCGCTTCTGCCCAAGGACGTGCAGGGTCAACGGTGTAGACACGGCCGCCGTGAAAGACCGTCGAAGGGGCCACAGGCAACAGCGCAGCCGCCGAGCCGTCGCTGGCGGCCACGACAACTAGCGCCACGATCGCCACCGTAGTGAGGGTGCGGCGGCGCCCCGCTATCAAGGGCGTCGTCGGGACGGGCTGTTCGAGCATGCGCTCGCTCACCCTACCCCGGTCACGAGACCGGTTTCCGGCGCCTCGTAGACGATCTCTCCGTTCACCAGGGTCAACAGGCACCGCATCTCCTTGATCTCCTCCGTCGGCACCGAGTAGAGATCACGATCCCAGACGGCGATATCGGCATACTTGCCGACCTCGAGGGTGCCGATACGGTCCTCCATGAACAGCTGCCGGGAGTTCCACGCGGTGTAGGAGCGCAACGCAGTCTGGATATCGACGGACTCGTCGGTACCGAACGGATGCTGCCCGTGGGTACCCATCAGCGTCTCCCGGGCAACCGAGGCCCAGAGTCCGTAGCGGGCCGCGAACGGCGTGACGTCGTAGTCGGATCCGCTTCCCCAACGAATGCCCCGATCGAGGTAGGTCTTGAGTCCGAGCAACCGCTGATTCCGCTGGGGGCCGAAATTGCCGGCATAGGTGTCGCCGATCCACCAGGTAAATCCCGGCTGCACCTCCGGATACACGGCGTCGTAGTCAGTCTGCAGGCGGGCCATCGTGTCGAGCGCCGCGTCGGTCGGGATATTCGAGTGAATGATGCTGTGGCGTAGGCCGTACGCCGGGTTCGCCTCCAACGCATCGGCGAACGCCTCCACGACCACGTCGATGGCGCGGTCGCCGATGGAATGCACGCCGAGGTGCATTCCAGATGAGTGGACCGCGCCGATCTGATCCCGCAAGACCTCCGGTGTCGCCCGCGGCAAGCCGTAGTTGCCAGCATCGACCTCGTCGAGGTTCCTGTTCCACTCGTCGTGCAGCCAGGCGGTGCGGGCACCGCCGCTGCCGTCGGCGTAGAGCTTGACTCCTCCTGAAATCAGCATGTCGTCGCCGGTCGAGATCCACGGCTTGGTGAACGGACCGATCTGCTCGATGAGCCGCTGAGTGTCCTCGAGGGTCTGCCCGGTGCGCCAGAGAACGAATATGCGCGCGGTGAGCTTTCCCGAGGCCAGCGCCGCCTGGTAGGCACGCCAAGTGCGGAAGCCGATCTCAGGGTCCTTGACGGCCGTCATTCCCTCTTCGTGGAGCCTGGGCACGTAGCGTTCAATCGCCTCGCGCAGCCGATCGTCGCCGCGGGCGGGAATATTGCGACGTACGAGCGATGTCGCGGTGTCCTTGAAGACGCCGGTCGGATTGCCGTCGGCGTCACGGTCGATCAGGCCTCCTGGCGGGTCCGGAGTTGCCCGCGTGATGCCTGCCAGCTCCAGGGCGACAGAGTTTCCGACGCTGTAGTGCGCCGTCGTGTGAGTCAACCAGACGGGATTGTCGGGCGAGACCGGGTCCAGATCACTGGCGTAGATATAGCGACCCTCGGCGAGCTTGCCTTCATCCCATCCACCGCCGGTCACCCAATCGCCGGGCTCCCGGTCAATCACCGCTGCACGCACTGCTTCGGCAACGTCGACGATCGACTCGACGGCAGGGTACGAGACGTCGAGGGTGAACAGCGCTCCAGCGGCGCCAACTGCGAAGTGGTTGTGAGTGTCGATCAGGCCAGGGGTTGCGGTGAGTCCGCCCAGATCGATGCGGCGGGTGCCGACACCGGCGAGCGCTTCAATCTCCCTGGTCGACCCGACGGCGACGATCTTGCCGTCGTGGATCGCCACCGCTTCGACGATGGTGTCGTCAGCGTCGACCGTGATGATCTTGCCGTTGACGACAATCGTGTCCGCCGAGAGCTGAATGGCCGGTGAGCACCCGACAATGTGCAACCCCCCGAACAGCAGCCCGACGACCAATCCGGCACTGCACCGCCGGCCACCGGCGCACGCAGGCAGGTTCCTCACTGTCGAATGCCGAACAGCGCCCTCGTGCGCGCCTCTATGCTGTTGGCTAGCGCCTCTCCCAGCCGCCATCCGGCCAGCGCCTCGGTACCGCTGTAGTAGGTCAGGTACTTTCGCGCCAGATCCGGCTCGCCGGCTTCGAAGAGCTTCAGCGCCGTCCGCTCGACGCCCTCCTGGCGCTCGATCAATCGCGCCTCGAAGGCTTCCAGTGCCTCCGTGACCTCGGGCAGGAACTTCTCCTGATGCTCCTCGGTCAGGTAGAGGAGGCGTTTGTAGGTACGCAGCGCGAAGCGCGTCGACTCGATGCCGCGCTCCTCGTCGTCGACCATGTACTGCGTAGCCTCGCCGCCCGTGAGGTACCGATGCCGTTTCAGCTCAGTGGGCACGTCGGTCGTACCGATATAGAAGGGAATGAACGGCGCGGTCACCGATGTGGTGGCGGCCACCCAGAGAACGCCGAGCTCCTCGTGAACACCCTTGCGCAGATGCGCCACCTGACCGTAACCGGCGGAGTCGCGGGTGAGCTCGGTGGTGCGCACGGCGGCGATCATGTCGGTCAGGCCGACCTTGCCGGCGAGCGCCTTCATGCGCTCCTCGATCAGCACCACCGCCGGATGCCGCAATTGGCCGTCGCCGTAGATCTTGTTGACGTTGAACGCCTCGCCGGAATCGGGGTCGTACCAACCTTGCTCGATCGCAAAGCTGACAAAGTTCGGCGACGCCATGTAGTCAGGGTCGCTGTGGAAATCCACCGGGAAGTCCCCGATGTAGCCGGGCCGCGAGACGCGCACGTCGTCCGGCCCGAGCCGCTCCGCCGCCCACAGGCCCTGGCCGCCGGCGAAGTTGATCAGCACCCAACCTTCGTCGGCGTCGGCAAACAGGTGCGAGTTGCCGCCGTACGTCGAGAAGCCATGCTCGGCGATCAGCGCGCCGATGATCTCGACCGCTTCGCGCGCACTATGCGCGCGCTCCATAACAATGCGCGCCAAGTCGCTGTAGTTCGGTCCGCCGCCCTGCGGGTTGGGCGTCATCTCCTGCAGCTCGCGCCGCGAGGGCGACCAGACATCCCGCGCCGCAACACCGTGCTCATTGAGCCCGCCGTTGGTCAGCGGCGCCGGAAACCCCGAGTACTCCGAGTAGTTCATCGTGATGTACTTCGCCGTCCGCGCCACCTGTGGGATCTGACTCAGCACACCGGGGAAGTTGGCGCGCTCGGTGACACCGACCCACATGGTCGCGCCTGGCGGGAAGGTCCTTGACGCAACGATCTCCAGCCAGTGGCTCGAGGGCTCGTCGCCGTAGCCACCGAGAAACACGCTGCCGTCGATGGTGAGGTTCTTGCCGACGTAGACGCAGTAACTCGCCCACGCCGGAGTGGCCGTGACCGCGAGCCCCAGCAGCAGGAACGAGAGAACCTGCCGGGCCCGGGCGCGCGAGCTGCGTATTCGAGCGGCGGTCGAACTGTTCCTGAGACGCGGCTGCACGATCATCGGTTTCCTCCTTCCATGGCCAACTACGCGCGGTCGTGATTGGCGCGCGATCCGAACGGGTTTCGGTGGCGCCTGTTGCAGGCCACTAGTCAACGCTGCGCATCGATCGCACGCAAGAGATCATCGTAGTGACGGTTGGCATCCGCCACGCGCTGCCGTAGCAGCTGTCGCTGACGCTCCCACACGGCCTCGAAGTCCTCGCCCAGCTCCCAGAATTCGAGCTCGTTACCCGGAACGATCGGCGCGTCCAGCAGGTGTCTCAACCGGGCGCGCATCTGTTCCAAGAGTGCCGGCGCTTTTGCGGCGCTCCAGGAACCCGCCCCGTCCACGTGCAGATAGGTCGGAGTGGAGTGGGCGATGGCTTGCGCGCTGCCATAGGCACGGACGGCCAGCCAAGCTCCCGTGGTGGCGCTCAGCTCGTGTCGCAGCCTCAGCGAGCCGTCAGGCTCGACCTCCGAAACCGTCGCCACGATGTCGCCGTGGACGACCAGCTCCAGCCGATCGAGCTCATCGACATCGGGGTTGATGCGCGCCGTGGCCTCGATGAGCAGCTTGGCTCCGGGGGCGGCGCGCAGCGTCGACCCCATCGGATGATCGTCGACCTCGAAGGTGAGCATCGGCCCGTTGGTAACGAACGTGTTGCCGGCCTCCAGCGAGCGAAACCAGGCTGTGGTCGTGAGCTCGCCCTCAACACGGGCGTAGCTGCGCACCGCGCCCGCCTGGTCGTAATACGGGAAGTCGGATCCCGCCACCGGCGTGATCTGATAGCCGAGGTTGAGGAACTCGTACCACAGCTCGGTGTACAGCGAGCCGCCCTGCAGAACCTCGACGAAGTCGACCAACCCGAACGGCACGTCGAGCGCCAGGCCCCGGGAGCCGTTGAACTCCTCCTGCCCCACGTGCGCGTAGCCGCTGATGCCGCCCTGCTCGGCGTACGCCTCGAAGGCCTCGTGGTAGAGGAAGTACCGGTCGCGGCGGTGCAAGGGATCGAGGATGTTTAGCGAGATCGTATGGCCGCGCTGCGCCGTTCGCGGACCTTCGATTCCCGGCACCAACACATGATCACCGACTTGGTGCTGGCCGTCGATGCCCCAGGCGTATTGGGGAAAGTGGATGGCGCCCGGATTGTGCATCTGCAACGTGTTGGCAACGTGAACATCCTCGGCGCGGAGGTAGGCGCTGACGCGCTCGTTGTCTGCTTCCGTCGCACGCTCGATGTGGATGTGGGCGTCGCCCGAGTACCAGTTGCGGGCGGGCATGTCGTCCCAGCGCGGGAGCAGGATCTCCACGTCGAGCTCCCGACCGACCTCGACCTTGAGCTCCCGTTGAACGATCTGATACTCGGGGCCCTTGGAGGCCACCAGATGGTAGAGGCCGGCTGGCACCTCCGCCCGGTACCGGCCGTCGGCGTAGAACACGTGACGATTGGCCGCCGGCCAGGGCTGCGGGAAGCCGAACGTTCGGCCACGCAGAAAGATCTGCCGCACGTCGTCATCGTAGAAGTTGACCACCAGCGCATCGTCGCTCGGCAGCGGTAGGCGGCCGGTCGCGTCGTAGAGCCCGAGTCGAGCCGCGGTCGTCTCCCCCGTCGCCGCATCGATCAGGCGGAGGTTCAGGCGTCCTGAAGGTCCCGGTACCGGTGTCCGGTTCGACCGTGTGATCACCGCCGAGCATAGGCTCAGCGTGTTCGGCTCATCGGTGTCTTGCCGGCGGTTTGCCCCGACCGCCGACAACGCGAGATCGGTTCGACCCATGCCGCGATTGGCGAAACGGGCCCGGTCCAGCGCGACGACCTCTCGATGCCACCGCCCGCTGGCCTCCGCTGGGCGCGGGATCCGGACTATGGCTTCGCTGCGTGCGCTCCGATCGTAAGAGAGCGTGACCGTGCCGGTAGCTTCGGCGTCGAAAACGAGCTCGAGCTCCACGGTCTCATCGATATCGAACGCCAGGTCGTCGTCGACATCGAGCGCGATGAAGCTAGCCACCACGCAGCGTCGCCCTTCGATCTCTTCGACCTCGGGCAGCGCGCGGCGCGGGAAGGCGAACAAACCGAGGGAGTCCGGGTAACCGCCAGACAGTGTGCGAGCGATGCCCGTCATGGGCCACTCGACCTCGACAAGCCCGAGCGGGTTCGTGTGCGCCAATGCGACGCCTCCTGCCAGGCTGACCGCTGCCACGAACAATCGCGCACACCGAGGCCATGGTCGAGCACTACGGATCGGAAGACGGGGCGGAGACCTACGCGTTCCAGTCATCGGCACCAGCGAGTGTTCGTGTGCACTGGACCCTCGGTTGTCAATTCGATCGACGACGAGACCCGCGCTTGGCGGAGCGACCCGGCTGACGATACCGGCGGCTGCCGGGCGTTGATCCCGCTGATCATGATCGCCGGCGGCTGCGGGGGCGATCCTGGGCTCCCGGTACGGTATCGTACGGCGCCATGATTCTCCGTAGCCCGTTTCCAGATGTCGAGATCCCGGTCGAGTCGCTGACCGACTTCGTGCTCGCTGAGGCGCGCGCTCGCGGCGACAAGCCCGCCTTCGTCAATAGCGCTACATACGAGGCCATCACCTACGCCGACTTCGTCGACGCCGTGGCGACCGTCGCCGCCAGCCTGGCCGAGCGCGGCTACGGCAAGGGCGATGTGATTGCCTTCTTTAGCCCCAATTGCCCCGAGTACGCCGTCGCCTTCCTGGCAGTGTGCAAGCTCGGTGGCACGGTTACGACGGTCAATCCGTTGTACACCGAGGGCGAGCTCGGTCATCAACTCGAGAACGCCGGCGCCAGGGCCATCATCACCGACCCGCAGTTCCTCGACACGGCGCGAGCAGCCGCCGAGGGCGTCGGTATCACCGAGATCTTCGTGTTCGGGAACGCCGAAGGCGTCACCTCGTTCGCGGAGCTGATGCACCGAGACGACAGCGGTGCGGTGGAGTTTCCAACCGCCGCCACCGATGCCCTGACCGACCTCGCAGTGCTGCCCTATTCGAGCGGCACGACCGGCGTGGCCAAGGGCGTGATGCTGACGCACCACAACCTGGTGGCCAACCTCTGCCAGATCAACGGCGTCGCCCCGGGAACCGAGTATTGCGCCACCGAGGACGACGTGCTGATGGGGGTCCTGCCGTTCTTCCACATCTACGGCATGATCATGATGCTGAACTCGTTGAAGCTCGGCTGCACGCTGATAACAATGGCGCGCTTCGACCTCGAGAAGTTCCTCGACATGCTCGAGCGCTACAAAGTCAGTTACCTGCACGTGGTGCCGCCCATCGCGCTGCTGCTGTCGAAGCATCCGGCGGTCGACAACTACTCGATCCCCAACGTGCGCCAGATCGTCTGCGGCGCAGCACCGCTGGGCGAGGATGTCGCTGACGATGTGTATGCGCGGCTCGGAGCGCGCATCAACCAGGCGTGGGGCATGACCGAGCTCAGCCCGGTGGGGCACATGAACTCCGATCCGCCGGAGACACTCGATCCGACTTCGGTGGGCCCCTGCGTTCCGAACGCCGAGTCGAAGATTGTCAACGTCGAGACCGGGGAGGCGCTCGGCCCGCAGGAGCGCGGCGAGCTGTGCCAGCGCGGTCCGCACGTCATGGCCGGCTACCTGAACAACCCCGAGGCGACCGCGGCATGCATCGACGAGGATGGTTGGCTGCATACCGGCGACATCGCCTTGGCTGATGAGCGCGGCTATGTCTGGGTGGTCGACCGGGTCAAGGAGCTCATCAAGTACAAGGGCTTCCAGGTGGCACCGGCGGAGCTGGAGTCGTTGATCCTCACCCACGACGCGGTCGCCGACGTGGCCGTGATCGGCGTCGCTGACGACGAGGCCGGCGAGCTTCCGAAGGCATTCGTGGTGACGAAAGGTGGCGAGGCCGAAGCGAGCGACGAGCTGGCGAAGGAGCTCCAGAGCTTCGTCGCCGGGCAGGTAGCGCCGCACAAGAAGATCCGCATCGTCGAGTTTATCGACGCCATTCCGAAGTCGGCATCGGGGAAGATCCTGCGGCGCACGCTGATCGAACAGGAGCGCAACGCCCGGGCCTGAAGACGCCGCACGGGCCGGCGTCCGACGACGCTCTGACCGAGGAACACAGGTGACATGTTGCTAGCCGGATGAGCGGACAGACGATCGCCGAGCAGGCGCTCGCCGAGAAGAGCAAGCTCAAGAAGGTCATGGGGCCTCGCGACCTGGTGCTTTTCTATATCGCCTGCATCGTCACCATGCGAGTCGTTGCCCTGTCGACCGAGAACGGTCCCAGCGTCGTGGTGCTCTGGGTTCTCGGCTTCGTTCTCTTCTACATCCCGCAGGCCTTCACGGTCGTCGAGCTCACAGCGCGACATCCGGACGAAGGCGGCATCTACATATGGGCGCAGCGCGCCTTCGGCGAGTTTCACGGCTTCATCACCGCGTGGTTCTACTGGGCCACCAACCTCGTCTACTTTCCCGCAGTACTGCTGTTCTCGGCCAGCAACGCGGCGTTCATCTTCCCGCGCTGGTCGCATCTTGCCGAGCATCCGGGTTTCCTGGCGACGTTCTCACTCGCCGGCATCGCGCTCGTCGTCGTCGTCAACGTTCTCGGCCTCGATATTGCCAAGTACCTGCACAACGCCAGCGGCTATCTGAACATGTGGGTACCCGGGGTGATCGTGGTGGTGCTGGGCTTTTTGACCTGGGTGAACTTCGGCTCGGCAAGCGAGTTCTCGAGCAGCACCTTGATGCCGAGCTTCGGCGGCCTGTCCGACGTCATCTTGCTGGCCGCGATCGCCTACGCGTTCACCGGCCTCGAGTCGGCTTCGATCATGAGCGAGGAGGTCCAGAACCCGCGGCGCAACGTCCCGCGCGCTCTGGCGACCGCCGGTTTGATGATGGTCGCAATGTTCATTCTGATTTCCTCTGCCATCCTCGTGGTGCTGCCGGTGGAACAAGTCACCGGCTTGACCGGGCTCACGGATACCGCGCGCGTGGCGGGCACCAAGCTCATCGGCGCGACGGCCGGCGGGTTGCTGGGTTCGATTGTCTCCCTGTGCCTGTGCATTGCGGCCGTCGGCACGGTGAGCGCCTGGATGGCGACGTGCGCGCGGCTGCCGTTCGTGGCCGGCCTCGATCGTTATCTACCGCCGGCGTTCGGAACCTTGCATCCGAAGTACGCCACGCCGCACGTTTCGGTGATCACGCTCGGCGTTGCCACCGCTGCATTGATCGTGCTCGGCAACATGGACGGTACCGCGCAGCAGATCTACCGAGTCTTCATCAGCCTCGAGATCGTCGTCTACTTCATCCCGTTCATGTACATGTTCGGCGCGCTCCTGGTGATGCAACGTGACCCGGTACCGGAAGGCACGCAGCGAGCGCCCTTCGCGCCGTGGGGCGCCTATCTCGCCGGCAGCACCGGGCTGGTCGTGACCGTCGCCTCATTCGTGTTCGCGCTGATTCCTGGTGATCTGGTCGAGGACAAGACGTTCTTCTACTTCACGGTCTTCGGAATGCTCGGCGTGCTGACGCTCGTCGGTGTCGGCATCTATGCCAACGGCAAGCTGCGTCGACGGCGGCTTCAGGCAGCTCCCGATGCAATCTGAGCATCGCGTCCTCCGGCCGTGACGGACTCTGGCGTGAACTTCTCAGGCGGGTGTCTCTGCGGTGCCCTGCGTTACCGATCGACAGCGGGTCCATTGACAACCGGTTTCTGCCACTGTCGGAACTGCCAGCGCTCTAGCGGGGCGCCGGTATCGGTCTGGGCCGCCTTCCCGATCGATTGCTTCGAATACGAGCGCGGAACACCGAAGATCCACAAAGCTTCAGAGCGCGGCCGGCGCGAGTTCTGCGAGAGCTGCGGCACCCACATCGCCTATCGCCGCATCCAGGGTCCCGAGGAAGTCGATGTGAACGTCGGGACCCTCGACGATCCGGCAGCGGTCCAGCCCGAGATCCATATCTGGACCCGCGATCGCATCGCCTGGTTCGAGACCCGCGACGACCTGCCGCGGCACGAGGACGGTGGCAACTAGGTAGACAGCAGTTCGTGAACCGCCCGATGCGCCTGGCCGATCGCCTCCTCGGTCATCGCGTTGGCGCCTGAGTCCGAGTTGGCGATGGCGATCCGACCGAACGTCGCGCGGGCCCGCTCCCACGTGCGTTTTTCCTTCGGCCACTCCTCTGTGGTCCAGTAGATATCGCCACTATCGGGATCGAAGCCCCAGGCATAGCCGTGCGGCCAACGGTTGACCGTGATGGCCTCGATGTCGCGCGCCGGATCGAAGCCGCCGCCCGCGAGCATGCGGGCAAGCTGATCGCGGATCTCGCGCTCGAAGGTCTCGAAGCTGGTTGTCAGCAGGTCCCAGCGACCAGCCTTCCATTGGTCGGGGATCGGCAGACCCGGGCTGAGCGGCGTGCGAGTGAGCTGCAGCACCATGGGCTCTTCCGGCGTGCGCGGACACTCGTATGCGCCCATGCTCACCGGATCTCCCAGGCGCACGTTGGTGTGGTAACTGCCGGGGCAGTGGGCGCTCCTCAGCTTCAAGTTGGCGAACGAGGTCCAGTCGCGCAGCAACACTCGTGTGTACACCAGGGGTGCCTTGAGCGCATACGACAGCGCCTTCCGTTGCGGATCGGGCAGCTCCGGGCAGATGTGCGGGATCGCGGCGTTGTAGCAGGCGAACACGCACCGGCGTGCACGGACGGTCTGGGCGATGTCTTCTCGAACGTAGGTGACCTCGACCGTATCGGCGCTCTCGGGGTTTCCGGCGTGCTCGACATGAACCACCGTGCTGTTGAGCCGGATGCGTACCGGCGCCTCCTCACGATCGAGCATGGAATAGTCGAAGCGCGCCGTCATCATGGCTTCCGGGTCCGCCGCATCGCTGATCTCGGGAATCATCGACCGGACCATCAGCCGGGTAATCGACGCATTGCCGTCCGGGAACCGGAAGTAGGCCCCGCTGTCCTCGTGGTCGGCGGCCAGGCCGAGAGCGTCGAGCCCCGGATAACCCGACCAGATCGCCGGCGACATCGGCAGCGACTCGATGCGCACATTCCAGTAGCTGTCGCCGCGCGACTGCAGGTACGGGAGGACTCCCTTGTCGACCTCGGCGATCTCGAGCAGGAACTCCTGATACGTCATGCCCTCCAGCCGCTTCCACTTTTCCTCCGCCGACAGACCTTGCAGGTAGTCGATGTCGCCTTCGTGAAGCCGGATCAGATCGTTCTTGACCTGTTCCGACAGCGGCGCGCCGTCGAAGAACTCGGCCCACGGTTTCCTACCCTGGCCGACGGCGAGATGGTCGGCACCGAACGTCTCACGATCGAAAAACACGCCGCGCTGCAACCCCAACGAGCGGTATGTCCTGGGGCTCACGTACTCGGAGTAGCGCTCGGGGTCGATGCCGAGCTCACGGAACAGCCCCTTGGCGGCCTCGCCGTAGGCCGAGTAGTCCTCGATCTCGACCGTGCCGCCGTTCATCAGCAGCATGCGGTCACCGGAGGTGAACTCGTTGCGCTTGGCGTGACCGCCGAAGTCGTCGTGGTTGTCGATGATCAGGATCCTGACGGTCGGCCCGGCCTCCTGGCGGAAGAAATAGGCCGCTGCAAGGCCGCTCATGCCGCCGCCGACGACCACCAGGTCGTAGGTCTCGTCAGTCTCGGTGGGTTGCCAGCGCTTGCCGTCGCGCATCGCGTGGGCGACGTCAAACGAGCCCGGGTGACTGCCGCGCATGCCGGTGAGCGACGGCGGGTAGTACTCGGCCGCCGAGGCGGCACCCGTAGCGGCAGCCGACGGCGATCCGATTGCGCCCGCCTCGGACCACGGGAACAGCAACGAGCCGGTGACGGCGATTCCGGCACCGTCGATGAAGTCCCGACGGTTGATCTTCCGCCCCATCCCCAGCTCACGGTCTCGACGTTTCATGAAGCCCACCCATGTTGATTCGTGACGGATGCGTGTTCGGTGCTCGTGGGGTCAGCGGCTCTCTCGACCCGTGGGAACCTCATCGGGAGAACAGCTCCCAGATCAGATCGCTGGCCGAGATGTCGTCGGTGGTGTTGCCCAGGGAGTCACGCTCGACGGCTGCCGGCCAGGTGTGGCCGCCGCCCTCGACGCGGTACCACTCGGTGCTGGCCTCGCAGCCGGTCCATGACAAGTGCATCACCTCGTCGCTCACGCGCCGCTCCACCGGCCCCGCGGCGCAGCCGTTGTGATCGGCCCACCGCTGCATCGCCTCGGGCACCGGAGGGTCGTTCCAGGGCGGGTCGGAGCCGGCAATCGGCACCACAGGGTCGGCGGTGCCGTGGAAGTAGATAAAGGGTCGTGGCGGCGCGTCGCTGCACTCGGCCTGGTTGTAGTACATGTACGTCACTGGTCCATAGGCCTTGAATGGGCTGTCAGCGAGACACGCCAGCGCCGACACCATGTCGCCGCCGGCCGACATCCCGGTGGCGAAGAAATCGCCGGCGGTGTGCTCACGCTGCAGCAGTCTGACCAGCTCGAGGATGAAGTCGACATCGTAATCTCGCTCGCGCAGATTCGCCTCCCACGCACTGTTCCAGTAGCCGGCGAGCCCGTGTGTCGCGTCCGGGTAGACCTTGTTGGCATCGGGCACCACGAGGATCACCCCGTCGCGGTCCGCCTGCGCGGTAAAGTCCGCGTAGCGGAACTGCGCCGGCGCACTGGAGCCAGCGCCGTGAAAGTTGAAGACGACGTCAGCGCGCGTCCCTTCGTGGTAGCCCGCCGGAAGCCGCAACAACCAGGTTCGCTCGGTGCCGTCCGGAGCCGGGAGAGTGCGTTCCGTGTAGGGGCGGTCGATCGGCACAGCAGCGGAGTCCGCGGCTGCCGCTTCTCCCTCCGGCTCGGCAGGCGCCCCACAGGCGACTAGGGCAACGGCGGCGGCGAGCGCCACCGAGCGGCGGACGGTCTTGCTGCGATCACTACACTTCATGCGCTCTTCTCGGATGGCTAGTGGCGAATGCAGGAGTGTACTGTGGCCCCTCCCGCAGCCGATATGCTGGGCGACCATGAGCGCCGAAGACGCGATGGACTATGACGACCTGATCGGGCTCTTCGAGCTCGTCTGGGGTGACGGGTACATGTCACCCGGCGGCCCCGAGGAGGTCGCGATGTTGCTGGGCAGTCTCGACCTGACCGGTGCCGAGATGCTCGACGTTGGCTGCGGCACCGGCGGCGTCGACGTCGAGCTCATTCGCACCCACGGCGCCGCACACGTGCTGGGAATCGATGTCAACGCCGGGCTGATCGAGCGCGCCCGGGCACGGGCGGAACGCCACGGGCTCAGCGAGCGGCTCGCGTTCCGGTGTGTCGAGCCGGGTCCGCTGGAGCTCGATGATGCTTCGGTCGACTCAGTGTTCAGCAAGGACGCCATCCTTCATATGCCCGACAAAGCTGCGTTCCTCGACGACGTGTTCCGCGTTCTGCGCCCCGGCGGCAGCTTCGTCGCCAGCGACTGGTTGCGTCGCGACCCCCAGCCCCCGAGCGCGGACATGCGCTACTGGATCGAAACCGAAGGCCTGGGGTTCGTTCCCGCGTCTCCCGAGGACTACGGCCGGTCATTCGCCGACAGCGGTTTCGGGTCCGGCCGACTGATCGATCGCAACGCCTGGTATCGCGAGATTGCCCGCACCGAACACGCACGCATGGCAGCGGGTGGGGACCTCAACGAGCGCGTCCACGACCTGCTCGGAGAGGAGAACGCACTCCGCGAGATCGAAGCCTGGCGCGCGATGACGGTCGTGCTCGACAGCGGCGAGCTGCGACCGACCCACCTGCGCGCACACAAGCCGTCGGAAACGGCAGAGCATCTCAGGAGCGACCCATGAGCAGCGGAGAGGCAGTCGGTACCATCGCCGGACTCTGGAGGTTCCCGGTCAAATCGATGTGCGGAGAGCAACTCCAGGAGGCGGTTGTCACCGAACACGGACTCCTGGGCGACCGCTCCCATGCGCTCATCGACCTCGACACCGGCAAGGTGGTGAGCGCCAAGAGCGTTCGACTGTTCCCCGAGCTGCTCGAATGCGAGGCGAGCTTCGTCGAAGCTCCGCAGCCGGAACGACAGCTGCCGCCCGTGCGAATCACCTTGCCGGACGGCACCGACGTCGCCAGCGACGCTGGCAACTCGGATCGCGCGCTGTCGAGCTTCTTCCACCGCAACGTGACGCTTGCCGGCGCGGCGCCCGACGACTTCACCATCGATCTGTACTATCCGGATCTCGAGGATCTGGACCCGGCCGGACACCGGGACGAGATGGTCGAGCAGAAGCTCGGCGCGGCCCTCTTCGCCCAGCTCGGCGTCGACTCCCCGGTTCCCGACGGCTCGTTCATGGACGTGTTCCCGATCTCGGTCCTGACGGCCTCCACCCTCGCGCGTTTGCGCCAGATCCGTCCGCAGAGCGATTTCGACGAGCGTCGGTTCAGAATGAACCTGATCATCGACACCGAGCAAGCGGGATTCCCGGAGAACGACTGGGTGGGTTCCGAGCTCAGGATCGGGGAAGCTGTACGGCTCGGCGTTGCCGCGCCCGACGCTCGCTGTGTGATGACCACCCTGGCGCAGGGCGACCTGCCGAGGGACACGGATGTTCTACGAACCCTCGCTCGTCACAACAGAATCTCGGTTGGCGAGATCGGCCAGTTTCCCTGCGCCGGCGCCTACGCGACGGTCGCAGCACCGGGGACCGTGAGAATAGGTGACCCGGTGAGGCTCGCCTGAACGAGGCCGAATCCGGTGCTCTGTTTGACGCCGATTACCGGCACCCGGCGAATTCGACCGCGCTCTCAGCCCACCACGCCGGCGCGCTCGAGGGCCGCGTGCAGCAGCACGTTGGCGCCAGCTTCGAGATCAGTGGGCTCGACGTGCTCGGCCTCGTTGTGGCTGAGGCCATCCTTGCAAGGCACGAAGATCATGCTCGTGGGCGCGACGTGGGAAACGTAGACTGCGTCATGTCCGGCGCCGCTGACGATGTCCATCGCAGCGCACCCAACGGTGTCGGCGGCCTTGCGTACCGCGGCGATGCATCCGGAATCGAACCCCACAGGAACAGCGGACCAGATGTGGTCGATCGAATGCTCCAGACGAAACGCTGCGGCAGCCTCCGCGGTCGCGTCGCGAAGCTCGGCGTCCATGGCCTCGAGCTCGATCTCCTCGGGGTGTCGGATGTCGATCGTGAACGCGACGCTGCCCGGCACGGTATTGCGCGAGCCACGGCCGGTGTGGAGCTCGCCGACAGTCGCCCGACCAGACGGCGCCCGATCGGTCGCGAGCGCATAGATACGTGGCAACAGGGCGGCCGCGCCAGCGAGGGCGTCGCGCCGCACCTCCATCGGCGTGGGTCCGGCATGCGCCTCCGCGCCGGTCAGCTCGACGTCGTACCAGCGCATACCCTGGACGCCGATGACGATGCCGACCGGAATGCCGGCTTGCTCGAGAATCGGACCCTGTTCGATATGCAGCTCGAAGCAAGCGCCCAGCGGATGGGCGCCGACCTCCATCGCACCGCGATAGCCGATGCGATCCAACTCCTCGCCGATCGTGCGACCCTCTGGATCGGCCCGGCTCCAGGCGTACTCGAGATCGAACACGCCCGCGAACGCCCCCGACGAGATGATTGCGGGAGGAAACCGGGCGCCCTCCTCGTTGGTCCAGTTGATCACCTCGAGGGGGGCCACCGTGCGGACGCCCGCGTCATTCAGAGTGCGGACAGCTTCGAGCCCGGCCAGTACGCCATAGGCGCCGTCGTACTTTCCGCCGGTAGGCTGGCTATCGAGATGGCTCGCCATCGCGACCGGGGGCAGGCTGTCGTCAATGCCCGGCCGACGGGCGAACATGTTCCCCATGGCATCGACGGCGACGGTACAGCCGGCGTCGGCGCACCAGCGAGCAAACAGGTCGCGCGCTTCGCGGTCGCCGTCGGTCAAGGCCTGCCGGTTGACCCCGCCTTTCGGCGTGGCGCCGATCGAGGCCATCTCCATAAGGCTGGAGACCAGTCGCGTGCCGTTGATGCGGAGGTTGTGGATACTCATCGTCTCGATACCAGGCGGTCCACTAGTTCCCCAACCGCTGCTCATGCGGCCGTAGCAGCATGCGCGCGATGATGTGGCGCTGGATCTCGCTGGTTCCCTCCCAGATGCGCTCCACACGGGCATCGCGCCACATGCGCTCCAGCGGCAGCTCGGAGACCAGGCCCATGCCGCCGAAGATCTGCAGCGCCTCGTCGGTCACCCGCCCGAGCATCTCGCTGGTGTAGAGCTTTGCCATGGCGGCATCGTTCTCGGTCATCGTGCCCTGGTCGTGCTTCCAGGCAGCGCGGAACGTCAACAGCTCGCCGGCCTCGAGCTCGGTGGCCATGTCGGCGAGCTTGAACGAGACGCCCTGGAACTTTCCGATCGTGCGGCCGAACTGCTTGCGCGTCGCTGCCCACTCGGTGGCCACTTCCAGAGCGCGCCGGGCCTTGCCGATCGAGTTGGCGGCGGTGCCGATGCGCGCCGCCGACAGCCAGGCGTTGGCGAGCTCGAACCCCCTGCCTTCCTCACCGAGCATCTTCGAGCCCGGAACCCGGCAGTCATCGAAGAACAGCTCGCAGTGATGGAAGCCGCGCAGCCCAACCGCCTGCGAGCCCCGATGCCAGGTGAACCCGGGAGTGTCCTTATCGACCAGGAACGTCGTCACTCGAGCCTTGGGGCCGCGCGGCGTCTCGTCGACCCCGGTGGACACGAACAGGATGATGAAGTCGGCCACGTCGGCGTACGAGGCGAAGTGCTTGGACCCGTTGATCACCCAGTCGTCGCCGTCCTGCACCGCGCGCGTGGTGATGCCGCGAACGTCAGAGCCGGCGTCCGGCTCGCTCATCGAGACGCAGTCGAAGCGCTCGCCTCGAATGCACGGCATCAGGTACTCCTCGATCTGATCGCCCGTACAGCCCTGGAGAATGTTGCTGGGCCGGTACACCTCCCAGTGCAACGCCAGGTTGGTGCGCCCGAGCTCACGCTCCAGCAGCATGTGGGTGACCGTGTCGAGCCCGCCGCCGCCGAGCTCTTCCGGCATGTTGGCGGCCCAGAGCCCGGCGTCCATGGCTGCCGTACGAATTTGCTGTCGCAGCTCGTCGGATAGCTCGCAGGTGCGCTCCACCTCTTCCTCGTGAGGAATGAGCTCTCGTTCGACGAAGGCGCGGACGGTCTCGACGACCATCTCCTGCTCGTCGGTCAGCTGGAATTGCATGGCGCCACGCTCCCTTCGCGCTGATGCGCGTCGTCTTTCTTGGCTCTCCATACATGGGAGGACCGGGCGGTCCGCCGAAACGTCTCACAGCCTCCGCGGTGCGAGGCGCATGGTAGCGGCCTGCCAACGCCGACGCGAACCGTGCGAGTATACGGAGCGGTTCCCGGCGATCGCCGGAGGCACAGTGCGGGCGCCAACACATTCGATTCGATCGTGAGAACGCGATGACCGAAACCCCATTCAGGACACGACTCGCCAACGGCGGCACACCGACGCTCGACAACTGGGGAATGGACTCCGAGCACGGCGGGCTGCGCGACGTGCTTCTCGGCCCCGCCGACAGCTTCTACTGGATGGAAGACAACGCACAGTTCAGCTCGATCACGCGCGCGACACTCGAGTCAGGCGAGAAGTTCGACCCTGCTCGCGCCATGGCCCAGCACGGCGAAATGGTGGACGCCTATCGCTCAGCCGGGGTGACCGTACACCTGCTCGAGGTCGACGAGGCCACTCCGTACCAGGTCTACGCGCGCGACTCGAGCTTCATGACGCCGTACGGCGCCGTCGCCTGCCAGCTCGCCAACCCCCGTCGCCGCGGCGAGTACGCCTCGGTCATGCGTTTCTATGCCAGCGCCGGCATCCCGATGTACGACCTCGTCTCGGCCGGCAACTTCGAGGGCGGCGACTTCAACATCATCGGCCCCGAGTGCGTCCTCATCGGCTACACCGGGTTTCGCTGCGAGGAGGTGGCCGCCAAGCAGATCGGCGGCTGGATGGAAGCGGAGGGATGGGAGGTGCGCTACGCGCCCATCGACCCGTTCTATGTTCACATCGATCTGATGGTCTGCATGCTGGCCGAGAAAGCCTGCGCCGTGTGTATGGAGACCACCGATCCATCGATCGTCGCGTGGCTCGAGGGCAAGGGCATCGAGATCGTGCCGGTGAGCTTCAAGGACACCATGACGCTGGGGTGCAACGTCATGGCGCTGGGCAACGATCGTGTGTTGTCGACCGCCGACAGCACCGACCTCAACGCGCGTCTGCGCGCCATGGGCTTCGAGGTCTACGATCCGGACGTGTCGATGTTCACCAAGGGCGGCGGCGGGGTTCATTGCATGGCCCAGCCGCTGCGTCGCGACAGCGTTTGAGGAAGTGATCTGGCAAGCGGCCACCGGGGAGCGACAGAGGCAGGCGATGCGATCGTGAGTAGGGCGCCCAGACGCGGCCGGCGCAGCGGTGGACGAGCGGCCAACCTCCGAGGTAAGGGCGCGGCGATCGCCCAGCTCCCCTGGAGCCTGCCGGTCAATCGCGACCAGCCGACGGAACCGCTAGCCGAGGACGGCGTGCAGGCGGTTCATGACGGCGCCATGCGCATCCTCGAGGAGATCGGCATCGAGTTCCTCCATCCGGAGGCGGTCGAGATATTGCGCCACGCAGGCTGCATCGTCGACGGCGAAAACGTCCGCATCGGCCGCGAGCTGGTGATGGCGCAGCTGCAGCACGCGCCATCGAGCTTCACTCTCACACCGCGCAATCCGGAGCGGCGAATCGAGATCGGCGGCGACCGCATGGTCTTCGGTAACGTCTCCAGCCCGCCGAACTGCTCCGATCTCGATCGCGGTCGGCGCACCGGTACGCGCGACAGCTACCGCGATCTCATCAAGCTGACCCAATACTTCAACTGCATCCATTTCGCCGGCGGGTACCCGGTCGAGCCGATGGACCTGCATCCCTCGATCCGGCACCTCGACTGCCTCTACGACAAGCTGGTGCTGACCGACAAGGTGGTCCACGCCTACAGCCTCGGTAAGGAGCGCGTCGAGGATGTCATGGAAATGGTGCGCATCGCCGGCGACCTGACGCCCGACGAGTTCGAGGCCACACCGAGGCTTTACACCAACATCAACTCGAGCTCACCGCTCAGGCACGACTACCCGATGCTCGACGGCGCCATGCGACTGGCCCGCCACGGCCAGGCCGTTGTGGTGACGCCATTCACCTTGGCCGGCGCAATGGCGCCGGTGACCATGGTCGGGGCGGTAACGCTGTCGATGGCCGAGGGCCTCGCGGCGATCGCCCTGTTGCAGCTGATCAATCCCGGCTGCGCGACCGCCATCGGTACCTTCACCTCGAACGTCGACATGAAGACCGGCGCCCCTGCCTTCGGCACACCCGACTACATGCGCGCCACCCAGATGTCGGGCCAGATGGCGCGCTTCTACGGCCTGCCGCTGCGCGCCTCGAACGCCTGTGCCGCCAACTGCCCGGATAGCCAGTCGGCGTGGGAGAGCGCCTTCTCGCTCTGGTCCGCCGTGTCATCGCGAGTGAACATGGTCTATCACGCTGCCGGCTGGCTCGAGGGCGGGCTCTGCGCCTCGTACGAGAAGTTCGTGATGGACTGCGAGACGGTGCAGCAGATCATCGCGTATCTCGAGCCGACCTCGGTCACCGAGGCCGACATCGCAGTCGATGCGGTGCGAGAAGTCGGCCCCGGCGGCCATTTCTTCGGCTGCGCGCACACCCAGGAGCGTTACGAGACGGCGTTCTACAGCCCGTTCCTGTCGGACTGGTCGAACTTCGAGAGCTGGGAGGAGCGCGGCGCGATCCGCACGCCCGAGCGCGCCAACAAGATCTGGAAGCAGATCCTGGCGGAATTCGACCCCCCGCCGATCGATGCGGCGATTGACGAGGCCCTTCAGGCGTTCGTGGCCAGGCGTAAGGAGGAGGGCGGCGCGCCGACCGACTTCTAGACGACGAGAAGACTCACGGATGGCGGCGCGGAGATCGGAGAGTCGATGAGTGACGACGAGCGGCAACAGCAGCAGCCGCACATCGCGTGGACTACCACCGAGCCGCAGTCATTCGGGCACGGCTGGGTCAGCGGCCTGTTGTCGGCGATTCTCGGCATCGTCGGGCTCGGGGTAGTGCTCTGCTTCCACTTCCCGGCGCTGCTCACCGTTCCGGAGCTACGCACCTACTACCCGCTTCCTTTCGTCCGTGCGACCTTGCACGTCGTCCTGGTCGCCTCGTTCCTGCTCGGTGTCCTCAGCCTGTGTCTCCGATCCAACAAGGCGCTCGGGTCCGTGGGCATCACGCTGACGGTGATCGCTGCCGCGCTGGGCGGCTCACGCGTCCCCGTGGATGGTGGTGTCGCCTCTGGCCCGTTCCTCGGAATGGACTGGTTCCTGCTGAACCTGGTGCTGTACTCCGCCTTCTATATCCCGCTGGAGCGATTCTTCGCGAAGTACCCGGAGCAGCCCACGTTCCGCAGCGAATGGCAGGTCGACCTCACATACTTCTTCCTAAACACCCTGCTGATCCAGGTGATGACGTTGCTCACCATGCGACCGGCCATGGTGTTCTTCGACTGGGCGCGGATCGCGCCGATCTACGACACGGTGTCCGGGCTCCCGGTCCTCGTCCAGGTGCCGGCGATCCTGCTGGTCGCCGACCTGACGCAGTACTGGGTGCACCGCACCTTCCATGTGATCCCGTTCCT
Organism: Acidobacteriota bacterium; assembly: GCA_965248695.1. Lineage (GTDB taxonomy): Bacteria > Acidobacteriota > UBA890 > UBA890 > WLXD01 > DASCOT01. The sequence continues at coordinate 2,041,562 of CBDFKD010000002.1, forward strand.
GTGGCGATTCCACGCCATCCATCATTCCGCCGAGGCAATGGACTGGCTGGCGGGATCACGCCTGCACCTGGTGGATGCCGTCGTCACTCGCGCGGTGACCTACGTGCCGATATACGTCCTCGGGTTCTCCGAAACGGCGCTCTAGACATACGTAGTAGCCGTCGTTGTGCAGGCGACGTTCATCCACGCCAATGTGCGCTGGGAGTTCGGCTGGGCCCGTCGGGTGATCGCGACACCCCGGTTCCATCACTGGCATCACGCCGCCGAGCCTGAGGCCATCGACAAGAACTTCTGCGTCCACACGCCGCTGTGGGACTGGCTGTTCGGCACCCTGTACCACCCCGATCGCTGGCCGCTGAAGTATGGGCTTTGTGGCCAGCGGGACGTGCCCGCCGGTTGGTTCCAGCAGCTCCTGTACCCGTTTCGGGGGAAGTCCTCGTGAGGCTCCTGCCAGACGACGCCAACACCCTGACGACGCTGTCCCCGTCGGGAAACCGGAAGGACGCCGATCCGGACAACCAGGCAAACGCGCCGGCCAGGCGCAAAGCGACGGTGGGTATCACGCCGCTCTCAATCGCAGGCGAGACTCGCGAGCTGCTCCGCGACCGCGTCCGAATTGTCTCGGCGATCATCGCGTTGGGTGTGGCGCTGTTCGTCGTCCGCGACCTGCTCGCTGAAGAGGGAAGCTACCTACCCTGGGTTCGGGTAGTCCTGGTGGCTACCTTTGGTGGGCTGACGATTTGGCTCCGCGCCGCACAGTCGATGACGCTCGACGGGCTGCGCCGACTCGAGATCGTCATGGTGTGGCTGGTATCGGGCTGGTTCGCAATCGACCGGTTCCACTACATCCACGATGGAAGCGCCAGCGGCGATGCCGCGGCGACCGTGTTCGCGCTCGCCTTCGCGGTGCTCGAGTACGTGCTCGTCATTACGGCGTACTCCATCTTCATTCCAAACACGTGGCAGCGTGCTCTCCGCCTGTCTACCCCGCTGGCCCTGCTGCCCGGGCTGATCGTCGGCCTGGTCTTGGGGATGTACCCCGCAGACGCCGCAACGTTGTGGGCGGTGCTCACACCCATGCGCGTTACGAGCCTGTCCTTGATGCTCGTCATCGCTCTGCTGTTCTCGGCCGGGGGCGCCCGGCTGATCCACGCGCTGTGAGAACAGGTGTTCGATGCGCGTCAACTCGGCCAGTATCGATTGACGGATCGTGTCGGGATGGGCGGAATGGGCGAGGTCTGGCGGGGTGAGCACGAGCTGTTGCCACGTCCCGCAGCCATCAAGCTGATCCGCCCGGACCGACTGCATACGAGCAGTGCGCTCGAGGTCGATGCGATGCTGAGGCGCTTCGAGCGTGAGGTGCGTGCGACCGTGACGCTCCGTTCGCCCCATACCGTGGAAATCTACGACTTCGGCATCACCGACGATCAGGTCTTCTATTACGTCATGGAACTGCTCGACGGACTCGACCTGAGCAACCTGGTCAAGCGGTTTGGCCCCCTCCCGGAAGCACGTGTCGCCTACCTCCTACAGCAGGTGTGCGAGTCGCTTTCGGAGGCTCATGCCCAGGGCCTCGTGCACCGCGACATCAAGCCGGCCAACATCTATACGTGTCGGCTCGGCAATCGCTTCGACTACATCAAGGTGCTCGACTTCGGTCTCGTGGCCGCTATCGACCCCGGCAACGAGTCGACGGCGCTGGTCGCCGAGGCCGGAGTGGCAGGAACACCCGCCTACATGGCACCGGAGATGCTGCAGGGCGAGAAGTTCATCGATGGGCGTGCAGACATCTACGCGCTCGGATGCGTCGGCTACTGGCTGCTGACCGGACAGCTCGTCTTCGAGGGAGACAACGTCGTCGATATCGCGCGCGGCCACCTGACGGGGGCCGTCGTGCCACCTTCAGCGCGGTGTGGACGGCGGTTAGACCGCGCGTTGGAGGACGCGGTGGTGTCGTGCCTCGCCAAGGACCCAGCGCACCGGCCGGCCACCGCTAGCGATCTCTCTGATCAGCTGACGACGGCGACAGCGACTCGCGTCTGGATGAATGAGCAGGCCCGCGAGTGGTGGCAATCCAACCTGGCGCCGTGAGCCGTCGGCTTGGGTAGACATCCACCAGCTTGAGCATGAGTCGGTGTCCATCGCGTCGCACCCGACGTAAAGCACCGGCCGGTCTCTTATGATCGAGGCGAGCCGCGGAACGGGGGGAGGCATTGGCCGGTAAGCGAACGAAGGAGCCGCAACACCTGCCGCCGGCACTGCGAACGCTGGTGGGCGATGTTCAGGCGATCCTCGGCGAGGTCGTGGCCGCGGCCGAGGGCGTCGATCTCTACGAGATCATCGAGCGGGTGCGGCGCGACATGGTCGCGTTCCGCGAAGCTTCGAGTCGCCGCGGGCGTGCCGCCGCGCTGGCGCGCGGCAGGCGACGGCTTGTCGCCCTTCCGGTGAAGCGCCAGTTGCTAGTGGCTCGCGCCTACACCCTATATCTGGAGCTGGTGAACGTCTGCGAGAACGCCTTCCGTACCCATCGGCTGCGCGAACGCCGCCGCGGGCGGTCGGAGGCGCGGGCGTGCATGACCTTCGTGCTGACCGCGCATCCCACAGAGTCGCGCTCGCCGGAGAACATCCGGCTGCTGCGCCGCGTCCAGGATCTACTGGTGGAATCGCTGCAGGCGGATCGACCGATCGACCGGTCGCAGCTCGGCAACCTCCTCCAGCTCGCCTGGCGCGTCGGCACCCACCCGCCGCACAAGCCGACGGTCGAGGACGAGGCGTCGCACCTGTACTCGCTGCTCACCGATCCGATCCTCGACGAGATCGTCGCGCTCAACGCCTCGGGCCACCGGTTGCTGATGCGCACCTGGGTCGGGGGCGACAAGGACGGGCATCCGGGCGTGGGAGCAGCCCAGAGCCGGGCATCGCTGCAGCTCGCTCGCCAGCGATTCCTCGAGTTCGTGGAAACAAGCCTGATGGCGGCAATTCGCGAGGACACCTCGTTGCTCGGTAGCCTGCCGGTCGATCGGGGCCTGGCGGGCCTCGAGGCGGCGCTCGCAGCGGTCCGCAGGGTGAGGGCCGACGACGGCGGCCGCATCCTGAAGCTGCAGCGAAGCGTCCAGCGATTCCAGTCGGCCTACCGGCGCCGTGTGTCGGCCGAGCAGCCGCAGGTCGCGAACCTGGCCACGCTGCTCGATGTCTTCCCCGCGCTCGTGGTACCGCTTGAGCTGCGCGAGGAGCGCGGCCGGTTCGAGCGCGGCACCCCGATCGCCGCCATGCTGCGCACCCTGGGGCGGATCGCCGACGGCGGGCAGGTCGACTGGTACGCGCGCGGCTGCGTCGTGAGCATGACGTCCGAGGGATCTGATCTGATTCAGGCGCAGCGCCTCGTAACACGGATGCTGGGCCGGCCGCTCATCCCGGTGATCCCGCTCTTCGAGCTGCCCGAAGTGATCGCGCGGGCTCACGAGATTCTCGGCGATGCCTGGACGGATCGCGAGTTCCGCGCCTGCGCACGTCGGCGGGGCCAGGTCGAGGTGATGCTTGGCTACTCCGACACGGCCAAGCGCATGGGCATGCTGGCCAGCCGAGTCGGCGTCCATCGAGCGATGCGCGAGCTGGGGGCGTGGGCCGAGCGCCAGGACATGCGGATGGTTTTCTTCCATGGCTCCGGCGGCAGCGTCGGGCGGGGCGGGGGTACGATCGACGACCTGGCGGCGACCTGGCCGCCGGCGGCGCTTTCGCTCTACAAGCACACGCTCCAGGGGGAGATGATCGAGCGCACCCTGGCGACGCCGGAGATCCTCCGCAGTCTCGTGCGCAAGGTGGCTTCGATCCAGGCCGACCCGCCGGCCTATCGCGGCGTCGGCAAGCTCGCCGCCGAGCTGGCAGAGACCTCGGAGCGCGTCTTCGCTGAGCTTGTCGGCTCCGAAACATTCCACGACCTGCTCCGCGACGCGACGCCCTACGCGCGGCTCCAAGCGCTGACGATCGGCTCACGTCCGACGCGGCGCGCAGGCTCCGCCAAGAAGGCGGGTCTCGAGAAGCTGCGCGCCATCCCGTGGGTACTGTGCTGGACGCAGACGCGGCTTCTGCTCCACGCCTGGCTCGGAATCGGCGAAGCGTGGAGCCGGCAGGCGGAATCGGGCGACGCCGTCAAGCGCCTGACCTCGGCGCGGCGCCGCGACCCGCTGCTTCGCAGCTATCTGCGCCTGCTGTCGTTCACCCTCGCCAAGACCGAGCCGGAACTCTGGCTCGCCTATCGCCGGGCGCTGGCGCCGCGGGCGGCACGCAAGCTGGCACGCAACCTCGACGGCAGCTATGCCGCCGCCATCGAGCTCGCCTGCTCGGCCACCTCCGAAGGCACGCTGCTGCCGGATCGACCTTGGCTCGAGGAATCGATCCACTACCGGGCGCCGATGATCCACCCGCTCAACTTGCTGCAGATCGAGCTGCTCTCGAAGCCGCGCTGGAGCCGCGACGAGCAGAGCCTCTTCCGCGAAACCGTCACCGGCATCGCGGCAGGAATGCTCACGACGGGCTGACGGCCTGGCGTGGTTGGGCAACGAAAGCCTGCGAGGCGGAGCCTCGCCTACTCCTCGTCGTCGGCCACCGCTCCCGACCTGACGATCGGCAGGCTCACGTGCGACGGGTACTCCGCCGAGTGGTGCACGATCTGGTTGGCCAGCACCCACTCGGTCTCGTCGTAATTGTTGCCGCCGGTGTTCATGTTGCGGTCAAAGCGTGGGAAGTCGCTGCTCGTCACGTCGACACGGATGCGGTGGCCCTTGCCGAAGTAGTTCGACGACGAGTGCAGGTCGAGTCGGATCTCGTAGACTTCGCCTTCGTCCATCCAAACTGGGACAGAGTCGTTGTCGCGGTAGCGTACCCGACGGGCTCCCGACTGCAGGTTGAAGGCACGGCCGTCCGGGTACACGTCGACCAGCTTGAGCATGAAGTCGGTGTCCTTGGCGTCGGAGCCGACGTAGAGCACGGCGCTGATGTCGCCGCTCATCTCGATGCCTTCCTCGAGCGGCTCCGACGTGTAGACCAGGACGTCGGCGCGCATCTCGTTGTTCGACTGGTCGTAGGCACCGGATCCGTCGGGCAGACCAGTGCAGCAGGTGTTGCCGCCGCGCGTCGGCACCGGAGTACCCGGGTCGTAAGTGTAGCGATCGGCCGGCTGGTCGCCGCTCGGCGCGCTCCACGACAGGGTGCCATCGCCAAAGCGGCTGTTGGCGCGGCCTCCCGAATTGAGGAACATCTTGGTGTCGGTGGTGCCCTGCGGCGGCCACACGTCCGACTCACGCCACTCGTTGGCGCCCATCAGGTAGTACTGCACCCTTGGCATGTCGGTGATGCCGTTGTCGTCGCCGTCGAGCCAGTGCGCCATCCAGCGCATGTAGATGTCGAGGAAGTCCTTGCGGGCGTCGCCGAGCTCGCGCTCACCGATGATGGTGTTCTCGGTGGCGCGCGCCCAGCCGCAATGGGTCGAGGGGGCGACGATGACGAACTGGTTGTTGCGCGCGTGTTCGCTGACGGCGTTGTCGCGCATCTGGTTGAACATCGTCAAGGTCTCGTCGACGCCGAAGTCGTACCAGGAGTCGATGTACAGCGCCGGCACGTCGAAGGTGTCGTCGGAGCGGATGAAATCGTTGTCGTAGAAGTAGTCCGACTCCGGTGGGTTACGGAGGTACTCCTCGTAGTCGGTGTGCGTCATGCCGGTGTTCTTAACCAGGTCGATCACCGGGAGCGCATCGAAGGCACCGACGCGGTTGCGGCCCCCACCACCTTCGACGCCACGACGCGGATCGGCGTAGTTCTCGAACTTGCGCGCCATTTCGCCCTTGAACCACTCCTCGCGATCGAGGTGATCTGGCGGCTGCAGGAACACCGTGCTGCCAGCGCCCATGAACCAACCGGCGGTCTGCGCCAGCTCGAACACGCCACCGTCGTACGACGCCCAGGGCCGGCCGGGCGGGTAATAGGCCGACGACGGCGCCTGCGGCAACGCCGCAATATGGTTGGGGTGCTTGGAGGCCGCCAGTGCCAGCTGTGTCTCCCCCAGGTACGAGCAGCCGAAGCTGGCCACCTTCTGGTCAGACCACGGCTGGCTGATCAGCCACTCCACCGTGTCGTAACCGTCCTCGCGATCCGAATAGCGCAGCCGATAGTTGCCTTCGGACTCGTAGCGGCCACGGATATCCTGCACCGCCACCACATAGCCCTTGTCGACGAACCTCGCGACGGTGTCGCCGCGGCCGCTGTTCTCCTTGTTGTAGGGCGTGCGGATGAGGACGGTCGAGTGCGGACCCTCGGCACCATCGGGAAAGTACAGGTCGGTCGACATGCGCACCCCGTCACGCATCGGCACCATGTTGCTGCGATCACGGCGCACCTCGTAACCGTCCTGGGAGGCCCAGCTGGATGCGCCCCCGGTTGCCGAAACAGCGATGACCAACGCTGCGATCAGGATCATGGACCAGCTAGCTTTCGTTCCGGGCACGGGTGCCTCCACTTCGAGATGTGGTTCGGGCAGACAGAGATCGGGTGGCGAATCTGTATCACGTCCGCCGCCACGCGTGGAGGGTCGGCGACGGAGCACGAGCGAGTACCGTCCGGGTCAGTGCCTCGCCGTCGTCGTTCCACGACGACGAAACCTACATTCCGCGCGCTCCGCCGAGCTCGCTACCCTGATCAGCTACTCATCGTCAGCTATCGCTCCCGATCTCACAATCGGCAGGATGACGTGCGACGGGTACTCCGCCGAATGGTGCACGATCTGGTTGGCCACCACCCACTCGGTCTCGTCGAAGTTGTTGCCGCCGGTGTTCAGGTTACGGCTCCAGCGCGGGAAGTTGGAGCTCGACACCTCGACGCGGATGCGGTGGCCCTTGGCGAAGTAGTTCGAGGCGGCATGCAGATCCAGCTGGATCTCGTAGATCTCGCCCTCCTCCATCCACACCGGGACGGAGAGATTGTCGCGGTACCGCATCCGCCGAGCGCCCTCCTGGATGTTGAACGCGCGACCGTCGGGATAGACGTCGACGAGCTTCAGTGTGAAGTCGGTGTCCTTCGCATCGGAGCCCACATACAGCACCGCACCGAGGTCACCGCTGACCTCGATGCCCTCCTCGAGCGGCTCGGAGGTGTACACCAGGATGTCGGCCCGCATCTCGTTGGTCGACTGGTCGTAGCCGCCGGAGCCCTCGGTAAACCCGGTGCAGCAGGTGTTGCCGCCGCGAGTAGGCACCGGAGTCCCCGGATCGTAGGTGTAGCGATCGGCCGGCTGGCCGCCGTCCGGCGCGCTCCACGAGAGCGTCCCGTCGCCGAAACGGCTGTTGGCGCGGCCTCCCGACTGCAGGTAGATCTTCTCGCTCGTGGTGCCGGTAGGCGGCCAGTACTCGTCGCTGCGCCACTCGTTGGCACCCATCAGGTAGTACTGCACCCGCGGCATGTCGGTGATGCCATTGTCCTCGCCGTCGAGCCAGTGGGCCATCCAGCGCATGTAGATGTCCTGGAAGTCCTTGCGCGCATCACCGAGCTCACGCTCGCCGATGATGGTGTTCTCGGTGGCGCGCTCCCAGCCGCAGTGGGTCGACGGCGCCACGATGACGAACTGGTTGCGCCGCGCGTGCTCGCTCACCGCCTGGTCGCGCATCTGGTTGAACATTGTCAGCGTGTCGTCGACACCGAAGTCGTACCAGGAGTCGATGTACAGCGCCGCCGTGTCGAAGGTGTCGTTGGAGCGCACGAAGTCGTTGTCGTAGAAGTAATCCGACTCCGGCGGGTTGGCGGCGTACTCCTCGTAGTCGGTGTGGGTCATGCCGCGGTTCTTGACGATGTCGACGACCGGCAGGTGCTGGTAGGCCTCGAAGGCGTTCTCGCGACCGGCGTCCGGATAGACCATGAACTTGCGCGCCATGTCGCCCTTGAACCACTCGTCGCGATCAACGTGATCCGGCGGCTGCATGAACACCGTCGTGCCACTGTTGAGGAACCAGCCGGCGGTCTGCGCCAACTCGAACACGCCACCGTCGAACGACGACCACGGGCGACCGGGGGCGTAGTAGGCCGCCGACGGCGCCTTCGGTATCGCCGCGACGTGGTTGGGGTGCTTGGCGGCCGCCAGCGCGAGCTGAGTCTCACCCAGATAGGAGCACCCGAAGGTGGCGACTTTCTCGTTCGACCACGGCTGGTTGATCAACCACTCCACCGTGTCGTAGCCGTCGTCGCGGTCCGAATAGCGCACCCGGTAGCGGCCCGCGGACTCGAAGCGCCCGCGGATGTCCTGCACGACCACGGCGTATCCCTTGGACACGAACGTCGGGATCCAGCCGGGATCGTCAGCGTCCTGGGTGCGACGATACGGATAGGTGTTTTCCTTGTTGTACGGCGTCCGGATCAGGATCGTCGACAGCGGGCCCTCGGCACCGTCCGGGAAGTAAATGTCGGTCGACAGCAGCGTCCCGTCGCGCATCGGCACCATGTTGCTGCGGTCCTTGCGCACCTCGTAGCCGCCGTGACCGTCCTGCCCGGAAGCCGCGGCGGACGCCCAGCCGGCAGTGCCAGCGGGAATAGACAGCAAGATAGCTAGAACGGCAACTACGATCAGGGACCAGGTTGTTCTTCTGCTTGGCATGGGAGCCTCCGGAGTCGAGTAAGTCCGGGTCGAGCGGACTAGTCGTGGCGGATCTGTACCACGTTTTCCACCCAGGTTGCACGGGTGGCGGTGCGCTCTCGACAGACTCCGAGCCCTCGGGATTCTCCCGGCTGGGCCGCAGCTCGCGCAGCGGGCGAACCGAGGCTACGCATCTAGCAAGACTATCTTCGGCTGGCCTAGGACTCTGAATCCCCGAAGCGGGCGTCGCGCCAGGCGATCGCCGCCTTCAGGCCGTCCTTGCGGGCGATGGCCATGAACTCCTCGCGTTCCGGAACCACCGCGGCCTCGATGAGCACGCCCATGTCGTGAGAGTCGCCGAGCGCCTCGCGCATACCCATGATGTCGTAGGTGCGATTGATCGCCTTCTTGGTAGTGGTCATCGAGAACGGGTCGATGACGGCGATCTTGCGCGCCATCTCCATCGCTGCATCGAGGTGCTCGCCTTCGCCCACCACCTTGTTGATCAGTCCCATCTGTAGACACCGATCGGCCGACACTCGATCGTCACCGGTGAAGTACAGCTCCTTCGCCTGCTTGGGGCCGGTGAGCCAGGGGAGCAGCATCACCACCACCCCGGCGCCGAAGCGCAGATCGGGCTCGCCGAGCCTGAAGGTCTCGTCGGCAACGGTGAGATCGCAGGCGAGAGCAAGCTCGCAGCCGCCGGCGATGGCGTAGCCGTGCACCGCCGAGATCGTCGGTTTTGGAAAGTTCCACAGCCGCATGATCGAGTCGAAGTCGCGCTGCAGCACCGGCGCGAGATCGACGACGTTGACGCTCCCTTCGTGCTCGGCCTCGTCCTTGAGGTCAAAGCCGGAGCAGAACGAGCGCCCGGCGCCGTGTAGGACGACGACGCGAACGTCGGCGTCCTTTTCGATCTGGTCGAGCACCGCGTCGAGGTCGTCGAGCAGCTGCTCGTTCATGGCGTTGAGCACCTGCGGCCGATTCAGCGTGATGACGCCAATCGGGCCGCGGCGCTCGTACTCGATGGTCTCGAAGGCCATTGGGCTAGTCCTGTTCACGTGCGGCAAGCAGACGCGCGAAGCGCCTCGACCGCGATGGATGATCGGGTGCGCGCGCTATCCGTGACGGATCCAGGCCGACCTGTCGGGCCTAGCCATGTCGGATCCATGCCGACCTGTTCGGCCTAACCATGTCGGATCCACGCCGACTCATTCGGCCTAACCATGTCGGATCCACGCCGACTCATTCGGCCTAACCATGTCGGATCCACGCCGACTCATTCGGCCTAACCATGTCGGATCCACGCCGACTCATTCGGCCTAACCATGTCGGATCCACGCCGACTTCGTGTCGGTGTAGTTCAGCAGGCTCTCGAAGCACTTGTCTTTGGCGTTGCCCGACTGCTTCATGCCGCCGAAGGGCTGCGTCATGTCGCCCTCGTCGAAACAGTTGACCCAGATCACCCCGGCCTCAATGTCGCGGATGAGCCGATGTGCGGTGTTCAGATCGCGCGTCCAGACGCCGGCCGCGAGCCCATAGACGGTGTCGTTAGCCACTGCCACCGCCTCATCGACGCCGTCGACCGGGATCACCCCGGTCACCGGTCCGAAGATCTCCTCGCGAGCGATCTTCATGTTGTTGTCGACGCCGGTGAACAGCGTCGGGTTGACGAACGCGCCGGCGGCGAGATCGCCGTCCGGGGCGTCGCCACCGAACTCGACCTTGGCACCCTCGCTCTTGCCGGCCTCGATGTAGCTCAGCACACGCTCCTGAGCCTCCGCCGTAACAAGGGGGCCCATGTTGGTCTCGGGGTCGAGCGGATCACCCGGCTTGTAGGCGTCGCGTCCGCTGGCGACGAACTGCTCGACGAACTCATCGTGGATCGATCGGTCGACGAGCAGGCGGGAGCCTGCGTTACATACCTCGCCCATGTTCGCGAAAATGCCGTGGAACGCCGCCGACACGGCCTGTCCCATGTCGGGCAGATCGCCCATGAAGATCTGCGGCGTCTTGCCGCCACACTCCAGGGAGACGCGCTTCATGTTGGACTGTCCAGCGTACGTGAGGATCAGCTTGCCGACCTCGGTCGACCCGGTGAAGGTGATTTTGGCGACGTCATCGTGCAAGGCCAGGGCCTTGCCGGCCACCTCACCCATGCCATTGACGACGTTGAACACCCCGGGTGGTCCGCCGGCTTCGAGGAACAGCTCGGCAAGTCGGACGCAGCTGAGCGGTGACTGTTCGGCCGGCTTGAGCACCACCGAGTTGCCCGCCGCCAGCGCCGGCGCCACTTTCCAGGTGGCCATCAGCAGCGGGTAGTTCCACGGCGAGATGGCGCCCACGACTCCGAGCGGCTGTCGCAGCGTGTAGTGCAGGACGTCGAATTCGGTGGCCGTCACGGTGCTCTCGATCTTGTCGATGCACTCGCCGAAGTACTGGAACGTCTCGACGCACGCCGGCAGGTCCACGCCAATCACGTCGGAGATCGGCTTGCCCATGTCAAGCGTTTCGAGCACCGCGAGCTCCTCGGCGTGCTGGTCGATCAGCGCTGCGAGGTTGTAGAGCACCTGCATGCGCTCACGCGGTGCCATCTGTGACCAAGAGCCCGCACGAAAGGCGCGCAACGCAGAACTCACGGCAGCATCGACGTCCGCTTCCGTCCCGGCGGCGACTTCGGCGAACACTTCTCCGGTGGTCGGGTTGACGTTCTCGAACCGACCGCCGCGGATGGCATCAACGTGCTCGCCGTCGATGAACAGGCGCACCTCGGGCTTGACCGCATCGGCCACGGCGCGCCACCGGGCGCTGTCGTAGGTTTCGACTGTGCTGAGGGCCATGACGCTCTCCTTAGCTGGCGGCGGACGCCGACGCAGCTGGCAACTAGAAACTGAGTATGGATGGGGGTGGGGTACGCGACTCGGGTAGGGCCAACTCCTCGGCCCAGCGCGGATCGAACGCGCCGCGATGGTAGGTATGGGCGACCATCGCCAGGTGATGATAAAGGGCCTCCTCGTCGTCTGACAGCGGACCCGCTCGGTAGGCGCCCGTACGCATGCCGCGCTGCGCCCCCTCACAGACCGCCCAGTCTTGCTTGTTCGTGATGTCCCAGAAATCGCGCGCGTAGGATGGATCGAAGTCCTCCCGGGCGACGGCTGCGGGAGCGAACAGCCAGCGGCATTCGACCCGGGTGCGATCGGTGTCGAGCGGCTCGAGCGTATGCGTCAGGACGTAGTCGGGATGGGCGCTGATAAGCAGGTTCGGGAACAGCTCGAGATAGAGAATCTGCCGCAGCTGCGGCCCCACGAGACCCGGCAGCGGCTCGGCGCCGCTGGTGCCGGTAATCGACATCGTCTCGGCACCGGGCGCGATATCCATCGACCCGCCGACCCAGGCGCCATCGGGCTGCCACAGATAACCGCTGTCGGCGGGGCTGACCTGGCAAAGCTCGGGGTGAATCAGCGAGCAGTGATAGCACTCGTGGTAGTTCTCGATGATCAGCTTCCAGTTGGCGTTCACGACGTAGCTATCGCGCGCGCCCTCGACGAGCTCGTCGGCACCGTAGGCTGCCATCGCGGTATCGAGGCGGGCACCGGTGTAGGCAGCCAGATCGGCCGCTGATCCAGACGCGTTGACGAACAACCAGCCACCCCATTCCGCGACCGAAACGGGAACGAGACCGAAGTCGGCGGCTTCGAAGCTCGCCTCGTCGCAGTGCCGGGCGTTCAATAGCGTCCCGTCCAAAGCATAGGACCAGGCGTGATAGGGACACCGGATCGTGCCGGAGCTGCGTGACTCGCCGCAACCGATGAGCTCATGGCCGCGGTGGCTGCAGACGTTGAAGAATCCGCGCACGTCGCCGTCTTCAGCGCGGGTCAGCAGCACCTGCCTGCCACCGATCGAAACGCCGAGCTGCGCACCGGACTCGCGCAGATCCAGAGCGCGGCCGACACACACCCACGCACCGCCGTACATGTGCTCCAGTTCCCACGCCAGGATCTCGGTCGAGGTGTAGGCCTCGCCGGGGAGCATGCGGCTGTCGCCGAACGGTGCAAGCACGGCCTGCAGCGCGAGTAACGGCAGTGGAGCGGACATTGATTCCAAACCCTCTTGGCCGGCGTTTCCTGAACGGCGGTTCAAACTCTAGCGGCGAGGCGCCGGAGCGGTGAACCTCATGCTGACTGTACGCTGCGCCGTCTACGAGCTGTCACGGCGTCGCGTCGGTGGACCAGGTCGCGACGCTACTATTATGATGGTGAATCGTCATTCAATGTGTATTTGGGAGTAGTTTGCCATGGCCGAGACCACCGAGGCGACCGTCGACACCCGAGGACGGCTCGCCGAGCTCGTCGAAGAGCAGGAGCGTATCTTTGTCGAGCGCCAGCCGAGATCGGGGGAGCTGTCGGCGCGGGCGCTTCGATCGCTGGCCGGAGGAACCACGTCGAGTTGGCAAATGTCTCGACCGCAGACCGTGTGGATCAGCCACGGCAAAGGGTCGAAGATCTACGACGTCGACGGCAACGAGTATGTCGACCTCCATGGCGGCTACGGAGTCGGCCTCGCCGGTCACGCACACCCGGCGCTGGTGCGCGCTGTGAGCGAGCGCGTCGCTCTCGGGACCCATTTCGCCCAACCGAACGACGACGCGATCATCGTCGCCGAGGAGCTGGCGCGACGATTCGACCAACCGCTCTGGCGTTTCACGAACTCCGGCACCGAATCGACGCTCGATGCGTTCCACCTGATGCGCTGCGCCACCGGTCGGGACATCGTTCTCAAGGTCGAGGGCTGCTACCACGGTCACCACGACTCGGCGATGGTCTCGGTGGCCAACGAAGCGGACGAGATCGGGCCGATCGAACGACCACATAGTCCACAGGCCGGCAGCGGCTTGCCCACCGCGATTACCGATCTGACCTGGATCGTGCACTACAACGATCTGGAGATCGTTGAGCGCCTGCTGGTAGAGAACCCCGATCGAATCGCGGGGATGATCGTCGAGCCGATCATGCTGAATTCCGGCGTCATCGGTCCACACGACGGCTACTTGGCAGGCTTGAAGGAGCTGTTGCATCGTCACGGCGCGTTGTTGACGTTCGACGAGGTCAAGACGGGGCTCACCGTAGGCCCGGGAGGCGCAACCCGACGACTTGGCGTAACGCCCGACCTGATCACCCTTGCCAAGGCGATCGGTGGTGGCGTGCCGTGTGGCGCGGTTGGCGGCAGCGAAGCGGTGATGCGACTCATTGTCGATCAGGAGTATGAGCAGGTCGGCACGTTCAACGGCAATCCCCTGACCATGGCGGCGTGCCGGGCGATGCTCACAGAGGTCCTCGACGACGATGGCCACGCGCATGTCGAATCGCTCCGAGAGCATATGCAGACCGGCATCGAGGCAATCATCGAGGAGTATGGGCTCGACGCCCACGTGATGGCTTTCGGGGCCAAGGGCTGTGTGACCTTCTGTGCCGAGCGCATCAGCAACTACCGAGAGTTCCTGGAAATCGACGGCGAGCTCAGCCATCTCCATTGCCTGGTGCAGCACAACGGCGGCGTGTTCCTGCCTCCGTGGGGCAAGGCCGAACAGTGGACGCTGTCGATTCAGCACACATCGGAAGACGCGCAGCTGTTGGTCGACAACTTCAGGACCTTCGCCCGGGCCATGACGCAGTGAGCCCGACGGGCGACTGCCGGTCGCGACCGGCGGCCGCGCGGAGAGTCGGCAGGCAGGACCCGGTTTGAAGACAGGCCCGAAAGGCGAACATGGCGGCCATCTGCGCCTCAGTGGCCTGGTAAAGCGGTACGGCGACCTCACTGCCGTGCGTGACGTCGACCTCGAAGTAGCGCCCGGGGAGTTCTTTTCACTTCTCGGACCGTCGGGGTGCGGCAAGACCACCATGCTGCGCATGGTTGCCGGCTTCGAGCGACCGACCGCCGGCCGGATTTACCTCGATGGCGAGGATCTGTCGGAGACCCCGCCGCACAAGCGCAACGTCAACACGGTCTTTCAAAGCTACGCGCTGTTTCCACACCTCGACGTGGGCGAGAACGTCGGCTTCGGCCTGCGTTTTCGCGGCCTCCCGAAGACGGAGATCGGCGACCGCGTGAGGCAGGCGCTCGAGCTCGTGCAGATGGAGGCAATGATCGATAGGCGACCGACCAGGCTGTCCGGCGGACAACAGCAACGTGTCGCGCTAGCGCGCGCGTTGGTGCTCGATCCCGCCGTGCTGTTGCTCGACGAGCCGCTCGGCGCCCTCGACGCCCAGCTTAAGAAAACACTGCAAGTGGAGCTGAAGCGCATCCAGGAGCGCGTCGGGATTACCTTTGTGTACGTCACCCATGATCAGGAAGAAGCGCTGGCGCTGTCGGACCGCATGTGCGTCATGCACGAAGGCACGATTCGCCAGCTGGGTCCGCCGCGCGAGGTCTACGAGGAGCCGGCCAGCGCCTTCGTAGCAGACTTCCTGGGAGTCTCGAACGTAATCGACGCGGAGGCTGTCGGCCGCCACTCGGATGGCGGCTGTCGCGTGGCGATCGGGGGCAGCGAGCTGGTTGCCGGCAGCGGCGATGTCGACGCCAGCGGACCGGTGAAGATCATGCTTCGACCCGAGCGGCTGGAGATCGGGGCCGCCGACGCGTCGGGGCCTAACCAGCTGCTCGGCGAAGTAGAGCGGCTGGTGTACATGGGCTCGATCACGCAGATGTTCATCCAGCTCCACGGCGGCCAAACGGTGCAAGCCACGATCACCAATCGTGGCGACACACCGGCGCCTGCGAGGGGCAGCCGCGTGTCGGTGGGTCTGGCATCGTCCGCACTGCGCGTGCTCGCCAGCGACTGAAACTCCGCGCCCGCCCGCGGCCCGGACCCACATCCGTAGGCGCTGGAGCCGCGCTGATGCCGCCGCCAGAATCAGCTCAGCCGTGCAAACTCCTCGACGGCAGAGCCGGTGGCGCCCGACCGAGTACGCGACCGCCGCATGATGAGCGCCGCGACGACCACCGCGAACAGAGTCAGGAACAACAAAACGCTGGCCAGCGCGTTGAGCGCCGGCGTAGGGGCCATCCGCGCCGCGCTGTACAACCGCACCGGGATGGTGGCGGATTCAGCTCCGCCGGACAGAAAGGCGCTGATGACAAAATCGTCGATCGACACCGCGAAGGCAATCATCAGGCTGGCAAAGATCGCCGGCGCCATGAGCGGCAGCAAGACCATGCGAGCCGCCTGCACCGGCGTCGCGCCCAGGTCCATCGCCGCTTCCTCGTAGTCGCGCCCGATCGCGAACAGCCGCCCGCGCACGACAATCACCACGTAGGAGATCGTAAACGTGACGTGCCCGATGAGCTGCGCCCAAGTACCGAGTTGGATGAACGGGAACATATAGATGAAGACCATGAACAGGGACACGCCCATGACCAGCTCGGGGGTGGCCATCGGCAACAGCAGCAGGAAGTTGGCTGGCTTGGAGCCACGACCGCGCCAGCGAGCCAGCCCAAGTGCCAGGGCCACGCCCAGCGGTGTCGCCACCAGCATTGTCAAACCCGCGAGCTTGAGGCTCTGCGTCAAGGCGGCCATCAGCGAGGCGTCGGTCCACACCGACAAGGTCGGATGAGTGAAGTACCACTGCAACGAGAAGCCCTGCCAGACACTCCTGGACCGTCCGTCATTGAAACCGAATTGAACCGCAATGATCACCGGTAACAGCGACCAGGCAATGTAGCTGCAAACAAACAGTTGCAACAGTCGGGGTTGGCCCCAGGGATCACGCCACCATCGAATGATCCGCTCGATCATCGTCGGTTTTCTCGAGCAGCGCCCATGACTGTCATCATGTAGTAAGCCATGAGCAGCGCAATGAACGCCATCAGTACGACAGTCAGGGCTGCCCCCGTCGACCCACCGACGCCACTGTTGATGAACAAGTCGATTTCATTGCCGATCATTCGGGTACGCGGTGAGCCCGACAGCAAGTTCGGCGTGTAGTAGTCACCGAACAACGGCAACATGATGATCACCACGCCGGCAAGCACGCCGTGCTTGGACAGCGGCAACGTCACTCGGAAGAACGTGCGCACCGGTCCGGCGCCGAGGTCTCGCGCCGCCTCGAGGACGCTGTCGTCAATCTGATCGAGGGCCGCGAACAGCGGCAAGATCAGAAACGGTACGTAGCCGTAAACGAGGCCGAGAATCACCGTCTCGTGATGACCGATCAGCCAGGCACGGGGGACATCCAGCACGTTGATGAACATCAGGAACCTGTTTACGTAGCCGTCGACCGCCAGCAGGTTCTGCCAGGCCATCATTCGCATCAGGTAGTTAATCCAGAACGGGGCAACGATCAGACCAAGCAACAGGCCGCGCCAGCGGCCGGCGTGACGGGCAAGGTAGTAGGCAACCGGATAGCCGATGAGCAGACACAGCGTCGCCGCGGCGCCCACGTAGAACAGTGTGCGAGCGAAGATCGCGCCCAGACGGCCGCCGAACAGCTCCTTTAGAACCTCGGCAAAGATGGCGGGATTCCAGAGGACCGGATTCCAGACCGGCTCGGCGGTGGTAAACACCGGGTGCAAGCGTCCCATCGCCACGGACAGCAGCGTGTAGAACGGCGCGACGTAAAAGACCACGAGCCAGACGATCCCGGGAGCGGCAAGCGCTCGCCACAACCAGGTTCGATTGCGCCGCGCCTCGCGGCTTCTAACCACCCGACTGAACCGACGCCCAGACCCGCATCCACTCCATCTCTACTTCCGGCGGGAGCTGCACCGGCACTTGCCCAATGCTGAAGTCCGCTTCAGTCGTGATCGTAGAAGCGAGGTTCGGTGGAACATGTCCCTCGGACACGAACGACTCTGGATTCAACGTCGTCAGTGGTGGCGGATTACCAATCCAAGCGAAATTGTTCAGCGCATTCTCGGCTTCCATCATGAAATTGATGAAATGATGCGCCAGCACCGGGTGCTCGGCGTTGCGCGGGATGGCGAACGCCTCAACTTGAACCATGCCGCCTGCCTCTGAGCGCTCGGAGCGTGGCGGCCAGAAATAGCGCATCACCGACGCGTCCTCGCCCTGGGGAAAGTAAGCCCGCGCCTGAACCACGTCGCCCGACCACGCATGGTGAATCGCAAAGCCGCGTTCCGCGATCTTCGCGTACGCGCCGTCGATCGTGAAGCGAACGTTGATCAAATCGATGAGCTCGAGCAACGCGCGGCGTGATCTGTCGAGCAGCACTGGATCCGCCGTGTTGATCTCGTTGCTTCCGGTGGCGTAAAGCCCGAGAGCGATGGTCTCCTTGAAATCGTCGTACAGGCCGGCAACTCCGTAGTATTCGGGATCCCAGAACACGCGCCAGGGGTTGGTCATCGCCTCCAGATTCGGGGAGACCATGTCTTCCCGCCATGTGATACCCGTCTGGTAAACGCCGTAGGGAACCGTGTAGCGAGACCCCTGATCGTAGAAGGGGTTGGCCAGGCTCGGCCACACATCGGCGAGATTGGGCAAGTAGTCGTGATTGAGCGGCTGCAACAGCCGGCCTGCGATGCATTTGGGTACCTGCTCGGCGGGCGGGAAGTACACGTCGAAACGACCCGCGTTGGTACGCAGCTTCCGGATCGCTTCCTCGTTGTTGTAGAAGCTCGTGTACTCCCAGTCGACACCGTAGCGCTCCGAGAAGGCGTTCAGGACCGGGATGTGGACGTAGTCGGCCCAGTTGAAAATCCGCAACGGGCCCGCTTCGATATCCAGGCGGCTGTCGATCGGCGGGTTGTCGTCGAACAGCGGATGCTGAACCGGGTTCTCCGGGGTGCCGATCAGGATGCGCCGCCGAGCATCAGTGGGGAGGCCAGCGTTATCGCCGCAGCCGGCCAGACCGGCGCCGAGTCCGGCCGCACCGACCATCCGCAGCAACTCTCGACGGTTGAGAGCACCGCGGCGCCAAGCAGGATCGCGAGGGTGAAAGACCATCGAGGCAGACTCGCCGACACCGCCCATCGAATGCAAGTCAAGGCGGACTATCCTGCCCTCCTCGAACGGTGGCGCCGCGGCGGGCGGGGGGTTCAGACCGGCACGGGCTCCAACACCGGCACCGCAAAACCAAGGGACTCCGACGCCATGCGCACACAGATCCGGCGGGCGCGCACGTAATCGGCCTCCGGATCCCCGAGGACCTGTTGCACCGCGATGCCATCCAGAAGCGAGGCGAGGTGCATGGCGAAGTCCTCGACATCGACCGCCACGAACTCCCCGGTCGACTGGCCCTCACGGACGATGTCAGCAATGGTGGCCCGCCAACGCCGGTCACCCGCGGTCCGCTTCTTTGCGGCAGCGTCGTCGCGCAGGGCGCGGGACCACAACTCGATCCAGAGCGCGGAATCGTCTCGCAGCACCGGCGCCATCTTCTCGTGACCGCAGCTGAGCTCGATGAGCCGTACGAGCTTCTCGCTGGCGGTTTCCAGCGTGGTGAGCTCCGCAAAGATCGTCAGGTAAAAGCGATCCTCGGCGTGCGCCAGCGCTTCGGTCAGCAGTCGGTCTTTGGACTCGAAGTAGTAGAGCACCAGGGCGGCGCTTGTTCCGGTGCGCTCGGCAACGTCGGCAATTCGCGCTTTGCAGACGCCGCGCTCAACAATCGTCTCCACCGCGGCCTCGAGGATCTCCTGGCGCCGCTTGCGGCTGATCTTGGGTCGTGGAGCCATACCCTAAGCGAGCGTTACTGAACAGTTGTTCAAGATGTGGATGTGCTGCCGATGCCGTGATTCTAGACCATGCCAGCCTTTCCTTCCGGAGTTGCGCGAGATATCGTCTGCGGCGGCTGAATGGCCGATCAGCTTTCGGAGATCCAGGACCCAGGAATCTGGGCAGGTCGCGTCGCATTCGATCGCGCGACGGCCCCACGGTGGTTTCGAGCAATGCCGGATACCGTCACCCTGCAATCGCGCTTGGCTCCCCTGCTTGCGGCACGATCCGTGGCGATCGTCGGTGCCAGCCAGCGGCCGGGATCCACCGGCCACACCATCGTTGCCGAGCTGAAAGTAGGCGGCTTCCAGGGCCCGATCTATCCGATCAACCCGGGCTACGACGAAGTTCAGGGTCTCGAGTGTTTCGCGTCACTCGATCAGCTCCCCGAGAGCGTCGACCTGGTGATCCTCGGGGTCAAGAACTCGCTGCTCGAGAGCCAGCTACAGCTGGCGGCGGAGTACGACGCGCGCGCGGCGGTGATCTTCGCCAGCTGCTACGAGGAGCCGCAGGACGGCGTGCCGTCACTCGCCAAACGGCTGGCCGACATTGCCAAATCGCATGGGATGCCCGTCTGTGGCGGTAACGGCATGGGGTTCTTCAACCTGGAGAACGGCCTCCGCGCCCTCGCCTACCCCGAGCTCGCCGATCTGAAGCTCGGGCCGATCACCTGGCTGAGTCATTCCGGATCGGCATACACGGCGATGACCCACAACCAGCGCGGGCTGAAGTTCAACCTCGCGATCTCCGCCGGCATGGAGCTCGCCACCACCGTTTCCGACTACATGAAGTACGCGCTCGAGCTCGAGTCGACCGGCGCGATCGCGATATTCCTCGAGACGGTTCGCGATCCGGCGGGATTCCGGGAAGCGCTCGAGCTAGCCAACGCCCGGGACGTTCCGGTGGTCGTGCTGAAGACGGGACGCGAGGCACTGGCTCGGGAGCTGGTGGTAGCGCACTCCGGTGGGCTCGCCGGAGAGGACGGTGCCTACGAGGCAGTGTTTCGTGAATACTGCGTGACCCGGGTCGCCACCTTGAGCGAGATGGTCGACACGTTGGAGCTCTTGTGCGCGGGCCGCCGAGCCCACCCCGGCGGACTGGCGGCAATCCACGACTCGGGCGGCGAGCGCGCTCACCTGATCGACGTCGCGGCCGAGGTCGGCGTGCCGCTGGCACAGATCTCCGAGGCCACCGTGAGTCGCCTGGCTGCGACCCTCGATCCGGGCTTGCCTGCCGTCAACCCTGTCGACGCATGGGGCACAGGCGCCAACTACGAGGAGATCTTCAGCGAATGCATGCGCGCCCTGCTCGCAGACTCCGATACCGCCGCCCTCGGTTTCGTCGTTGACCTCGCCGACTACATTCACGACCCGGGCCAAGGCTACGACTTCATGGCGGCAGAGATCTTCCAGGGAACCGACAAGCCGGTTGCCGTCTTGAGCAACATGCCAGCCTCCATCCCGCAGGACTCGGCGACGCTGATCCGAGCCGCCGGTGTACCGCTTCTCGAGGGGACCGATACCGGACTGGCGGCTTTTCGGGCGCTCTTCGAGCGCCGCGACTTCGCGGCACTTCCCCCCTTTGCTACACCCGATCCGGTCGCGGCCGATGTGCGCGGACGCTGGCGTCGGCGGCTCGGCAACACGGCGCCCTGGGGCGAGCGGGAGGGGCTGGCGCTACTGAGCGACTACGGCATTCCCGTTGCCGAGACCGAGACCGCATGCGGCGCCGAAGCGGCGCTGGCGGCAGCGGAGCGACTCGGGTGGCCGGTGGTGCTGAAGACGGCCGCTCCCGACATGGCTCACAAGTCAGACGTAGGCGGGGTTATCACGGGGCTCGATTCCGCCCCGGCGTTCGGGCGCGCGTGCGACGAGCTCATCGAGCGTCTGGGGCCCGATGTTCTAGTGCAGAGGATGGCGCGGGTTGGCGTAGAGCTGGCACTCGGAATCGTCCGCGACGCCCAGTTCGGCCCGTTGGTCATGGTGGCTAGCGGCGGCGTGCTGGTGGAGATTGTGCACGATCGGGCTTTCGCGTTGCCGCCGCTGGATGCAGCTCGCGCTGCACGCCTGCTGGACGGCCTGACGGCCCGCCGGCTGTTGGCAGGTGTCCGCGGCGCGGCGCCGGCGGATACCGACGCGGTCGTCGATGCGATGGTTCGGCTTTCGGTGCTCGCCGCGGATCTCGGCGACCTCGTCGATGGACTCGATATCAATCCGCTGATCGCCGGCCCCGATGGCTGCGTAGCGGTCGACGCCCTCGTTGTACCGCGAAGCGACGGGGGCTTGAAGGGACAGGATTAGGCGCCGCTCTGTGGCCCGCGTCGGGCCGCTCGCACGCCATGAGGAACCGGGAGGGAAACGATGCAACCGACGCCGTTTCATTCGAGAACCGCGCCACTTTGCGCTAGCAACAGCTGGGTCGAGTGGGCCGGCTACCAGTCGGCGACCATGTACGAGCTCGAGCACACACACGAGTACCATGCGGTGCGCATGGCGGCGGCACTGTTCGACGTCTCGCCGCTGCACAAGTTCCACATTCAGGGGCCCTATGCCACGCGGTTGCTCGATCGTGTCTTGACGCGCGATGTCACCAGGTGCGCCGTTGGGCAGGTGATGTGCTCGGCCTGGTGCGATGACGCCGGGTACATCATCGACGACGGCGCGCTGGCGCGGCTGGAGGACAACCTCTACCGACTGACGACTGCGGACCCCAGCCTCGCGTGGCTGGAGGACAACGGCTACGGCATGGACGTCGAGGTCCAGGACGTCTCCGAGTCGTTCGCCGCGCTGGCGCTCCAGGGCCCGACGTCGCGCGACCTGTTGCAGGCAGCCACGCGCGACGACATCTCCTCGCTCGGCTACTTCCGCGCTGCCGAGACCCGGATCGACAACGCCCGCGTGACGGTGACCCGCACCGGCTACACCGGCGACCTCGGCTACGAGGTATGGATCGCCCCCGACGACGCCGAAACGGTGTGGGACGTCCTCATTCACCACGGCAGCAGCTACGGGATGAAACCCGCCGGAACCATGGCGCTCGAAATGGCGCGCATCGAGGCCGGTCTGTTGCTCGCAGAAGTCGACTTCATCTCCAGTCGCAGGACGATCTTCGACGTGCAGAAGTCGACCCCGACAGAGCTCGGCCTCGGCTGGATGGTCCACCTCGACAAGCCCTTCTTCGTCGGCCAGGCGGCGCTGAAGGATGAACGAGCCCGTGGCCTGGCGTGGAACACCGTCGGCCTGGACGTCGACGTCATGGCCCTCGACGCCATCTATGCGGAATTCGGCATGCCCCTGCAGCTACCTTGGGAGGCCTGGAGCGAGGCGGTGCCGGTGTATATCGGTGGCAAGCAGGTGGGCAAGGCCACCAGCGGGATGTGGTCGCCCACCCTCAAGAAGTACATCGCGCTGGCCCGGGTCCCGCCGCAGCACGCAGCGCTCGGCAGCGCTCTGGACATCGAGATGACGGTCGAGGCGGTGCGTCGAACGGTTCCGGCGAAGGTTGTCAAGACGCCGTTCTTCAATCCGGCGAGGAAACGGTCATGAGCGCCGCCGTTCATGGCACGACCAAGTACGACGCCATCGTCGTTGGCGGTGGACACAACGGCTTGACCACGGCCGCCTATCTGGCCAAGGCGGGGCGCAAGGTGCTGGTGCTCGAGCGCCGCCACATCCTCGGCGGCGCGGCGGTGAGCGAAGAGGTGTTCCCCGGCTTTACTTTCACCGTCTGTTCGTACGTCGTGAGCCTGCTGCGACCGGAAGTCATCCGCGAACTCGACCTCCCCAAGCACGGCCTACAGGTCATCCCGCTGACCGGGGCGTTCACGCCCATGGAGGATGGCAACTACATCGCCTTCTGGCCCGACGCATTCAGCACGCGCGAGGAGATCAAGCGGCACTCGGTACGCGACGCCGACCGGTACGAAGAGTTCAACCAGCTGATGTACGAGATGGCCTACGCGGTGAAGCCGATTCTCGGCATGGTGCCGCCCGACCTGGTATCGCCGAGCCTGCGCGATATCAACACCTTGCGTGAGCTGTCCCGGCACATGAAGGGACTCGGCAAGCGCAAGTTCCACTACCTCCACAAGATCATGACGATGAGCGCGGCCGACTTCCTCGCCGAGTTCTTCGAGACCGACGTCATGAAGGCCGCGATGTCGATCAGCGGCATCATCGGCACCATGCTGGGTCCCTGCTCGCCGGGCACCGCCTACGTGCTGCTGCACCACTACATGGGCGAGCTCGACGGTGCTTTCACCGCCTGGGGCTCCCAAAAGGGAGGCACCGGGGGAGTGAGCGAGGCGCTGGCCAGCGCCGCCCGCGGTCACGGCGCCGAGACGCGCTGCAGTGCCACGGTCGAGAAAGTGATCGTCGAGAACGGACGCGCGATCGGCGTGGCACTCGAGAGTGGCGAGGAGATTCGTGCCGACGTGGTGGTCTCCGGGTGCGACCCCAAGGTCACGTTCCTGAAGCTGCTCGATCGCAAAGACCTCCCCGCCGACCTCGTCGAGTCGATCGAGCGGTTCAAGTTCCGGGGCTCGTCGGGAAAGGTCAACCTGGCGCTCGACGGGCTACCGGTTTTCTCCGCCGCTCCCGATCCCACCTACCTGCACGGCATCGGCATGGTGGAGATCGCGCCTAGCCTCGCCTACATGGAAAAAGCGTACGACGAGGCCAAGTACGGCGGCTTCTCGAGCCGGCCGTACATGGATGTCGTCGTTCCGACCGCCGTCGACCCGTCGATGGCGCCGCCGGGCAAGCACGTCATGTCGATCTTCGTGCAGTACGCCAACTACGAGCTCGAGAACAGCACTTGGGGGGACGAGCGCGAGAACTTCGGTGACGCGGTCATCGACACGCTGGCCGAGTTCTCGCCCAACCTCAAGGACATGATCCTGCACCGCCAGGTGCTCTCACCGTGGGATATCGAGAAGGAGTTCGCGCTCACCACCGGCAACATCTTCCAGGGCGAGCTCACCCTCGATCAGCTGTTCTTCCTGCGACCCGCCGCAGGCTGGGCGCAGCACCGAACACCGATCCGTAACTACTACCAGTGCGGTTCAGGCACCCATCCCGGAGGTGGGATCACGGGCGGCCCCGGCCGACTCGCGGCACTCGAAATTCTCCGGGGGACAAGCTGATGGCCGATCGATACGACGTTGTCGTGATCGGCGGCGGCCACAACGGTCTGGTCGCGGCGTCCTACCTGGCGAAGGCGGGACGGAGCGTACTGGTCCTCGAACGACGTGAAGTAGTGGGCGGCATCGCGGTCACCGAGGAGCTGATCCCGGGTTACCGATTCTCGACCTGCGCCGATGCCGCATCGTCGTATCTGGCACCGGAGATCGCTGCCGATCTCGGCCTGTCGAGCCACGGCCTCGAGACCATCGAGGCAGATCCGGTACTGCTGTCACCGCAGCCGGACGGGAGCTGCCTGCGGTTCTGGCGCGACACGGCCCGCACCGCCTCCGAGATCGAGCGCTATAGCACCGCGGACGCGGAATACTATCCGCAGTTCGTCGATCTGATGCAGCGTCTCACCGGCATGCTTTACGGCCTGCTGGCCGTGACCCCTCCGGACATCCCGGATGTGAGCGGCCGTGATCTGGTCAGCATGCTCGGCCTGCTGGGGCCATTGCGGAAAATGGGGCGCAAGAACATCCCGGAGCTCGCGCGCGTGCTGCCGATGCCGGCGGCCGACCTGCTCAACGAGTGGTTCGAGTCGGGTGTCGTGAAGGGCGCCATCGCCGCCAGCGGGGTGCGCGCGATGACCTGGGGTCCTCGGGAGGCGGGCACGGCCTATCTGCTGCTGCACCGCTGGGCCTGCAGCGACACCGATCTGTTCCGTTCCGGATCGCTGGTGCGCGGCGGCGCCGGCAAGCTGACCGCGGCACTCGCAGCGGCGGCGCGCGACGCTGGCGTCGAGATCCGTACCGGGGAGCCCGTCGCCGCCATCGACCACATCGCCGGAGCGGCCACCGGAGTCTCACTGCAGAGCGGTGCGTCGATCGCCGCCGACATCGTCGTGTCAGGCGCGTCGCCCCGCACCACCCTCCTGGCGCTGCTCGACCCGACACGCATGCCAGCCGCCACAGTTCAGCACGCGCGCAACATCAAGTACCGGGGATCCAGCGCCCGTCTGCACCTGGCGCTGAGCGCCTTGCCGGAATTCGTGGGCATCGAGGAGAGCGAGCTGCGCGCCAGCGGCCACGTTCAAATCGCCCCGACGATAGACTATCTCCAGCGCGCCTACGATCACGCCAAGTACGGCGAGATGTCAGAGCGACCTTACCTCGACATCTCGATCCCGTCGGCAGTCGACGACTCGCTCTCGCCTGCAGGTCACCACACGATGTCGATCGCCGTGCAGTACGCGCCGTACCACATTGACGGCGGCTGGAGCGCAGACCAGCGAGCACGACTGTTGGACACCGTGATGACGACACTGAACGAGTATGCGCCAAGAACCGGCGACCTCGTCGTGGACTCCTGTCTGCTGACCGCGGCCGATCTGGAGGCGCTTTTCGATCTTCCGGAGGGCAACCTCCACCATGGCGAGATGACCCTCGATCAGCTGCTGTTCATGCGGCCGATCCCGGGCTCGGCCCGCTACCGTGCGCCGATCGAGAACGTCTGGTTATGTGGGTCCGGGTCGCATCCGGGCGGCGTGCTGACCGGTCTGCCCGGACGCAACGCCGCACGTCAGATCCTGTCTGGGCGGCCCTGAATGTACCGACTGAGCGAGGCCGATCGCGCGATTCAGACACGGGCGCGGACCTTCGTGCAGCAGGAGCTGATTCGACACGAGGAGTACGCCGAGTCACACGACGGCGAGTTGCCTGCGGGAGTGCAGGAAGCGCTGCACGCGCGCGTCCTGGAGCTCGGCTTCGGGGCGATGAACATGCCCGAAAGTCTCGGGGGCCCAGGCTACAGCTATCTGCAACAGACGCTGATCTCCGAGCAGATCGGGGCGGTGACCAACGGGCTGGGATGGGTCGTCTGGACGCCGCCGGAGTGGATCGCCGACGTTGCCACTCAGCACCAGCTCGACACCTGGATCATTCCGACGGTCAAGGGCGGCCGCAGCGAGTGCTACGCGATCACCGAAGAGGGCGCCGGATCGGACGTCGACGCCATCGAGTCGACGGCGATCCGCGACGACGACAGCTACGTGCTCAACGGCGTCAAGTGGCACGTCACCTCGTACAACCACGCCGACTATCTGTTCTTCCAGGGGAAGCTACCGGCGGGCGAACACGCGCTGTTCTTCGTCGACATCGACACTCCGGGCGTCAGCGTCCTCCGCACGCCGGCTTACTCGCACACCTACTCGCACCATCACCCGATCGTGAGCTTCGCAGACGTTCGCGTGCCGGCAGCGAATCTGGTCGGCAATGAAGGTGACGGCATGCAGTACGCCCACGCCTGGTTCCGCTACGAGCGGCTGATGATCGCCGCCCGATGCTGCGGCGCCGCCGAGCGATTGATCGACGAAGCCTCGGCCTTCGCAAAGCGGCGCATCGCCTACGGCCGACCGATCTCGGAATACCAGGCGATCCAATTCATGCTGGCCGACTCGGTCACCGAGCTGTGGGCGGCGCGTCTGATGACCTACGAGACGGCGCGCGAGATCGACGCCAACGCCGACGTCAAGCTGCAACATGCGCAATGCTCGATGGCGAAGCTGTACGCCTCGGAGATGGCCAATCGGGTGGCCGATCGCGCCGTGCAGGTGTTCGGTGGACGCGGTTACATGCGCGAGAACGTCGCCGAGCGTTTCTTCCGCGAGCTGCGCGTCGACCGCATCTGGGAGGGTACATCGGAGATCCAGCGGCTGATTATCGCGGCGCAGCTGCTCAAGCGAGGTAGCAGCGTTGTCGGCTAGCTGAACAGCGGTCGGGGTCGATATCTCACGCGCCCGGCGGCCCCACCGACCTCGAGGATTGGGATAAATGAATTCAACTACTTGGAGTGAGCATCCAACGCCTTGGATCGAAAGTCGTCCAGAGCCGGAAACCCAGGCTCTGACGTCAGAATCCGCCCGGGCGTCCGCGTCTCAGCTGCCCCATTCCGGCCACGCTCGCCCATCTTGGCGTCCGCGGAGAGCCTGTGCATCCAGGCTTACAGCGATCGCCGCCAGGCCGGAACGAAGATTGCATACCGTATGCGTATATTGTCGAGTATCCAGCACCCCCAACAGTAGGGAGGATCTCTATGACGGTCCGGCATAGTGCCAGACTTGCTAGCGTCGCCGTGGTGGCGACGTTTATGTTGATCGCCCCTCTCTTCACCGTGCAGGCCTTTGCGCAGGGCGCGATGGCCACGGGTGATATCGAGGGATCCGTCCAAGATCCGGACGGCGCCGGCCTGCCGGGAGCGACGGTCACGGTCGAGGGTCGGAACTTGATCCAGGACTCGTTGACCAAGGTTACCGGCGCCAGCGGTGACTACGTCTTCCGCGCGCTGCGACCGGGCGCCTACACCGTCACGGTGGAAATGCCTGGCTTCGCCGGCCAGTTGTTCAACGTCAGCGTCCAGACCGGTATCACCGCCACCGCCAACTTCTCCCTCGAGCTCGAGGGTGTGTCCGAGACCGTCACCGTCAGCGGTGAGACACCGCTGATCGATGTGACCGAGTCCTCGATCAACGCCAACTACGGCGAGGAGCTCATCCAGAACATCCCGATCGCGCGTGAGTTTGTCGCGGTTGGCGATCTGACGGCTGGCTTCACCGACCGTGGCGCGTACGGCGCTGGCGCCAACGTCGAGGACGAAAGTACGGGCCGCTATCGTCGCGGGTCTTCCGCCAACGCCTACAAGATCAACGGCGTCGACGTGACCGAGCCCGACTGGGGTGCCACGTGGATCAACCCGAGCATCGATACCGTCGCCGAGGTTCAGGTGGTCGGTATTGGTGCCTCTGCTGAGTACGGCAACTTCACCGGTGCCACGATCAACATCGTGACCAAGGGTGGTACCAACGAGTTCTCCGGCTCACTCAACTACTACTACACCGGCGGCGGGCTCCGGGGCGACAACTCCGGCGGCTTCGACGACTACAAGCGTGGCGATTTCAAGTACGACCACGATGTCTCGGCCACGTTCGGTGGACCCATCATCCGCAACAAGCTGATGGGTTTCGGTAACTACGGCCTGCAGCGCCACAACGAAGCCCAATTCGGTAGCGACGTCTACGAGAACACCAAGCGTCAGCGCTTCCATGGCCGGTTGGACTTCCTCGCCAACGACAAGAACACGTTCGGCATAATGCTCAGCTCGGATCCGGGCACCGACCAGAACCTCGGCCGCTCCTCGGGCGATGGCCCGGAGATCGGCTACGGGTTCACCTTCGGTTCCCAGACCTGGCTTGCCACCTGGCAGTCGGAGCTCGGGGACGACACGTTCCTGGACTTCCGCTACGGCGGCTATCTTGGCGACAACTTCCGCTTCGCCAACTCGTGCAATGAGCCGAATGACCGCGTAAAGCCGCCCGGATGTACCCTGCCAATCATCAATGCCTGGCAGACCGGTACGAACTACCTGTCCAGCGCCTACAACTGGGATGAGACCAACGGTCGTCACGAGATCAACACCAGCGTGACCCAGTATGTCGACGACTTCCTGGGCGGCTCCCACACCCTCAAGATCGGTGCGGAGTACGAGAACACGTGGTCGCTGTTCCTGAGCGATTACGGCCCGGCCTGGATC
Organism: Acidobacteriota bacterium; assembly: GCA_965248695.1. GTDB lineage: Bacteria > Acidobacteriota > UBA890 > UBA890 > WLXD01 > DASCOT01. The sequence continues at coordinate 2,070,612 of CBDFKD010000002.1, forward strand.
TCCCTCGGTGACTACTATGGCTATACGTACGCGTATGGCTTTACGTACGATGCCCATCTGGATGTCGGCGTGGTGCGCTATGCCGCCTTCGTACAGGACGACATCACGTTCAGTGACAACATCACGGCGAACGTGGGCTTCCGCTTTGACAACCCGCAGATCCACGACAGGTGCTGCGAGCGCACCGACGCACGGCGTCCGCGCACGGGTGGTCCAGGTGGCCTCTCCGACATTCCTGGCGGAGACCCCAACTTCAACGGTGGCAAGCTCACCAACTACAAGAACTATGCCCCGCGCCTCGGCCTGAACTGGGACGTCACGGGTCAAGGTACGGTCGTCGCCCACATCGGTTGGGGACGCTACTTCGAGAAGGCGTTGACCTACGGTCCGATCGCTCAGGGCGGCAACGCCTACGAGTCGGCGGACGATTTCTTCACCTTGCTGCCAGCGGTCGACTACGACAACCTGGCCAATCTCAGTCAGGCAGAGCTGGCTGATCTGGTAGGTTCAATCATCAACGAGGATACGTTCGTCAACCGCTGGGTCAGCGAGCCTCGAGACATCCCCAACGACTTGAGGATGCCGCGCACCGACGCCTTCAACGTCGGGGTGGAGATCGCAGTCGGCCGTGACTTCGCGCTGACCGCGGACTACATCTACAAGAGGGACACGGACTTCCTGATCCAGTCTGACAGCAACTCACACACATACGAGCCGGTCGAGTACACCAACGACTTCGTCGGATCGACGCAGACGCTGTTCGTCAGGACGGATGACCTTCCGGAAGACCTGTCCATGACCAACGATGACTACTATTTCCGTCGTCATCACATGGCCATCCTGGGCTTCCGCAAGCGCCCGAGCGCCGGGTTCAACTTCGATGCCTCGCTTACCTGGCAGGACACGCAGGGGAACATCGGCAACACGGTGAACACGAACTGGGGCTTCGCTTCCTTCGGTGAGCACGACAAGCCCAACTTCAACGGCCACCCGTTCACCGTCGGTAAGCTGACCTTCGACCGCACCTGGCAGTTCAAGCTGCTGACGAACTACCGCCTGCCGGGCGGGATCCTCGCCAGCACCTATTTCCAGGCGTTGTCGGGGCGTCCGTGGACGCCGTTCCTCCGGGCCCGGGCTACGGGCATCAGCTTCAACGACACCCGCATCCGCAGCATACGCCTGGAGAAGAGAGGCAACCGTCGTGCACCGGGTCAGGTCAACATCGACCTGCGGTTGCAGAAGAGCTTCGATGTCGGCAACAACCGCATCGAGATCATCGGCGACCTGTTCAATCTGCTCAACAAGGACAACCCGTGGCGCAAGGGCCGCCAGAGCGGTGAGGTCGGTTCCAGCGTCGGCGGCACCTTCCCGCTGAGCGGCGAGTCAAGTTTCGGCGTAGTGCGTTGGCCGTCGAAGCCGCGTGAGCTCCGCATCGGTTTGCGCTTCGTCTGGTAGACGGACACATGCCGCGGGTTAAGGACCCCGCGTAGAAGTACAGAGGGCCGGCTGCTCTTGACGGGCAGCCGGCCCTCTCTTTTTGGATCTTTGGCTGGCCGCGCAAACTGCTCGCCTCGCAAGAGGCTGTCGCCAGGGCCGTCACACTTCCACCACGGCCTGCCAGTGTCCTAGCGACAGGCGGAAACGGCTGCGTACATCGCGCGCAGAACCTCGGTGCCGAGCACGAAGCCGCGCTCCTGCAGCTGCCCCCAGAGCGCCTGCGCCTCGTCGACGCGACCGCTGCCGTGCAGCGCCAACACGAGCTCGCGATACCATTCGGCCAGCAACGACACGTCTCCCGTGGGCGGCGTGAGGAGCGCCAGCGCCCCGGCGTGATCGCCCTGGCGACGCAACACGATCGCCAGACCGAGACTCGCCCGAGGCTCCCCCGGCGTCCGCCTTAGCGCCGCCCGGTACTCGACGCCCGCCCGCTCCAGATCGCCTCGGAGCAGCAGGCCGCCTGCGGTCCGACGATGCTCCCGCGCATCCGACAGAGCCTTGAAGCGCTCGAGCAACGACCGCCCCTCGGAATCCCTCTGCCGCATCAAGACCGTGCCGAGCACGAAAAACGGTTCCGGGTACGATGGATGGTCCTGTACCAAGATCCGTGCCTCGGCAGCGGCATCGGCGTTGCGACCAAGCTGCATCAGCAGTCGTGCCCGAAACCCTCTGGCGTTGCGCTCCACGGTCCCGCGGCGCTGTCCCGGCGCCGCCGTCGCCTCGGCCAGCCCGACGATCGCTTCATCGATCTCCGCCAGAGCATCTTGCGTGTGTCCCTCACGGTTCAGCAGCCGCGCTCGCTGGGATCGGGCGACGCCGTTATCGGGCTGGCGCGCAAGGATCGCGTCGATCTCCCGAACCAGCGCGCCGCGGTCGCCGAGCGCATCGAGTTGCACCATGAGCCGTACGCGCGCCGCCTCCAAGTCAGGGTCGATCTCCAAAGCCCGCCGAAACGCTGCGACAGATTCGCGCGGCTGTTGCGCCGCCGCCAGGGCGCTGCCCAACCTCACCCGCAACATGGCATCGTCGGGTCGCAGCTCGACAGCCGCCCGTAACCAGCGTGCAGCGGCCTCCGGATCTTCGTCCTCCTCGGCCAGTACGGCGGCGCTGAGAAGCGGCCTGTCCCAGTCGGGAGCGGCCTCGGCGGCCGTTTCAACGTAGCGGCGCGCGACCTCGAGGCGTCCGAGCCGGTAGCAGAGCTCGCCCCGATAAAAGGCCGCCGGCGGAAATCCTGGCATCGCGCGCTCGGTCGCGTCGAGCGCCTCGGCCGCTGCCTCCCATTCCTCTAGCTGAAGCCAGACCTGCGCCAGCTGGTAGTTCACACGGCCCGGTTCGGGCGTCTGTTCGAGCGCGGCGATCAGATGCGCTACCGCCTCCTCGGCACGGCCGCCAGCATAGAGGGCGCGCCCGAGATGGTAGCGGACCTGCCAGCTACGCGGCTCCAGCAAAGTCGCGGCTTCGAGCTCCGCGATGGCCTCCTCCAACCGTGCCGCGCTGAGCAGTTGTATGCCGCGTTGCAAGCGGACATCGACCTCGTCCTGTCCGCTGCCCGGCACGTTGAGCGCCAGCGTGGAGATCAGCGCCAGAGCGATCGCCGTCGCCCGCAGGCAGGTCGCAGCGCAGTGCCGGCCGCCGCGAATCCACACGCCCTCCATCCTCAGCAGAAATCTGAGCCTCACGGACAGGATCGCCTCGCATCCGCGGGCCGACGATCTGGTGAGCCGGCCCAGTACACCTATAGACTACATGGATGCCCGTCGGGCAAGCCGCTGGTCGGAGTGGCGCGCCGCCCACCGCTCGGCCTCATCGACCGGTGCCGACTCCAAGCCATCATGACCCACTCCACTGCTAGCTCGTTACTTCGTCGAACCGGAGCCGTTCGCGCTGGGATCACCCTGGCGATCGTGCTCGCATCGACCCTCATCGGGTATCTGTTCTGGCGCCTCCCGGACTCGGCACCAGACCTCGCCTCACTGCGCGGCGACCGCCCGATGAGCGTCGTGCTGGTAACGCTCGACACGACACGCGCCGATCACATCGGAGTCTACGGATCAGACGAGGGTGCCACGCCTGTTCTCGATGGGCTGGCCGCCCGCGGCGTCACCTTCATGCGCGCCTACGCCCCGACGCCGCTGACGCTGCCCTCGCACACATCGCTGTTCACCGGGACCCACCCGCCCTTCCACGGGGTGCGCGACAACGGCGCGTACGTCGCTTCGGAAGGGCTGCAGACCCTGGCCGAGAGCTTCCAGGAGGCCGGCTACCGAACCGGCGCTTTCGTCGGAGCCTTCGTCCTCGACTCGCGCTGGGGTCTGGCGCAGGGGTTCGACCGATACTTCGACGAGTTCGAGGCGCCCGAGCAGCGAGGGAACGATCTGGGCCACGTGCAGCGTCCCGGATCGGAGGTCATCGACACCGCCCTGGCGTGGGCTCGTGAGGACGACACGGCCCCGTTCTTCATGTGGGTACATCTGTACGATCCGCACGCCCCGTACGAGCCGCCGGAGCCCTTCAGGTCACGATACGCCGATCGGCCCTACGTCGGTGAGATCGCCTGGACCGACTCCTTGGTAGGGCGACTGACCTCGTGGCTGGACGACTCCGCCAGGTCCGACGACACCTATGTCGTGGTGACAGCCGATCACGGCGAGGGCCTAGGTGAGCACGGGGAGGCCGAGCACGGGCTGCTGCTGTACGAGTCGGCCATCCGGGTGCCGCTGATCATCGCCACGCCGTTCGACGAGCCGCAGGGCATCCAGCGCCACGAGCTGGTGTCGTTGATCGATGTCATGCCGACCGTGCTGGAATTGACCGGGCTGCAGGCCCCCGAGGAGGTGCAGGGCAGCAGTCTGGTACCGCTGCTTACCAACCAGACCGAAGTCGAAACCAGATCCGACGAGCGCGTCTATGCCGAGACCTTCTACCCGCGCCTGCATTTCGGCTGGAGCGAGCTCCAGGCGATCCTCGAGCCCACCCACAAGCTCATCATCTCGCCCGAGCCGGAGCTCTACGATCTTCTGCAGGACCCCGAGGAGCGGCACAACCTCGCATCAGAGCGCGCCGCCACGGCAGAGGCGCTGCGCCGGGAGGCCGAGGAGCTGGTGGCGCGGCTCGAGGACAACGCCACCCCGGCGGACACCGTCACGCTCGACCAGGAGACTCTCAGGCGGCTCGCCGCACTCGGGTACGTCGGCGGCTACAGCACCGACGCGAACGACCCGGACGTGGAGCGCGCCAACCCGAGGGACAAGGTCGAGATCTACAACGACCTGCTCCGGGCCCGCGGCCTGACCCTCGGCAACCAGGTAGCCGAGGCCGAGATCCTCCTGCGGCGGGTCATCGCCGAGGATGCCAGAGTGGTCGATGCGCACCAGTCGCTCGGCACCCTGCTCTTGGCGCAGTTCCGCTTCGAGGAGGCAATCGAGGTCCTCGAGACCGCGCTCTCTATGAGGCCCGCAGATGCGGGCCTGGTGCTGCATCTCACCACATCGCAGATGCAGGCCGGTCGGATGGACGAGGCCGAAAAGGTGCTGCTGGACTACACCGACGTCCTGGAGCCGGATGCCCGGTTCTACATCAACCTCGGGCAGATCAAGCAATCGACCGGGTCCTACGACGAGGCGGCGACCTATTTCAACGAGGCGTTACGCCTCAGCGAGCGAAATCTGGCGAACATGCCGGGGCTCCTGCGATCCGCACCCAAGCCGGTGGACAGTCTCATGGGCGCCGCGCACCTCGGGCTCGGCGCCGTCCAGCTGGCCGCCGGCCGCCCGGGGCTGGCGGAGGAGCACCTGAACCTGGCACGCGGCTTCGACGATACTCTCGCCAATCTGCACTTCCATCGCGGCATGCTGTTCCAGGCCCGGGGACGGACGGACGAGGCGATCGCTGCCTACCGCCGCGAGCTCGAGAACGAGCCGCGCAGCATCAGGGCCGCAATCAACCTCAGCGTCATCTACCGCAACCGCGGCGACCTCGTCGGGGAGGAGCGGTACCTGCGTAAGGCCCTCGAGATCAACCCACAGTTCACCCGTGGAAGCCTCTTCCTCGCCCGCATCCACCTGGTGAAGAACGAGCGCCTCAACGAGGCCCTGGCGCTCGTCGAGGGGGCGCTGGCGCGAATGGAGTTACCGACGGCGCGTGGGGTGCCGCAGGAGATCACCAGGCAGAACCAGGCGCTGGGCCATCTCTTGCTCGCGGACATCTACAATCGACTCGGAAGAAGCGAGCTTTCCAACCAGCACGCGCGTCTCGGGATGCAGCTCCGAGACGGGACACAACGCTGACGACGGACCCTGCGCACCGATGATCAGCGACGAGCCCTGATGACCAAGATCACCCCCAGCTCGCGAAGCTGGCAAACCGTAGCTGCGCGCGCCGTTGTCGTCCTGGCGATCGTGACCGCGCTGGCCTATGTCGGCTATCGATTGGTATCTGCGCCGACGGCCGCACCGGACATCGCCTCGTTGCGCGGCGACCGGCAGATGAACGTCGTGCTGGTGACGCTCGATACGACGCGCGCCGATCATATCGGCGCCTATGGCTTTGACGACATCGAGACCCCGGCGTTCGATGGGCTGGCCGCCGAAGGCGTTACCTTCCTGCGCGCCTACTCGCCGACGCCGCTGACGCTGCCATCGCACACGTCGTTGATGAGCGGCACGTATCCTCCCTACCATGGCGTGCGCGACAATGGCGCCTTCGTAGCTCCCGACAATCTGGTTACGCTAGGCGAGTTGTTCCGCGATGCCGGTTACCGGACGGGGGCGTTCGTCTCGTCGTTCGTCCTCGATGGACGATTCGGGCTGTCACAGGGCTTCGACACCTACTTCGACGAGTTCGAGGTGCCCCGGACGCGCCTGATCGCGCTGGCGCGCATCCAACGATCGGGGTCGGACGTGGTCGACGCGGCGCTGGCGTGGTCGCGCCAGGATCCATCGGCGCCGTTCTTCCTGTGGGTGCACATGTTCGACGCCCACACCCCGTACGAGCCACCGCCCGAGTTTCGCGATCGATATCCGGGTCGCCCGTACGTCGGCGAGATTGCTTACGCAGACTCGCAGCTCGGCCGCCTGATCTCGTGGCTCGACAGCAGCGGCCGCCGTGAGGATACCTTCGTTATCGTGGCGGGCGACCACGGCGAGAGCCTCGGTGAGCACGGCGAGATCGAGCACGGCTTCTTCCTCTACGAAGAGGCGATCCACGTTCCCCTGGTGGTCTCCGTACCGTTTGCAGCCTATCAAGATGTACGGCGATCCGAGCCCGTATCGTTGGTCGATGTCATGCCCACGATTCTCACGCTGGTCGGACTGCCTATCCCGTCCGAGGTGCAGAGCCGGAGCCTGGTTCCGCTGCTCAGCGCCGGCGCCCCGGAGCGCCCCGACAGCCTGGTCTACTCCGAGACCTATTACCCGCGGCTGCACTTCGGTTGGAGCGAGCTACGCGTCCTGCTGAGCCCGGAGTACAAGCTCATCATGTCGGCCGAGCCAGAGCTCTATGACCTGGCATCGGACCCGGACGAGGCCGTGAACCTGGCGCCGCAGCGCGCCGCCACCACCGAGCTGATGCGTCAGCAGGCCGACACCCTGGTGGCGGACTACGAGCAGGATGGCGGTCTGGCCGAAGCCGTGACGCTCGACGAGGAGACCCGCCGGCGGCTCGCCGCCCTCGGCTATCTGGGTAACTTCGCCGACTCCATCGAGGACGACACCGAGATCCGGGCCAGCCCGGTAGACAAGATCGACATCTACAACGATCTCCTGAGGGCCCGGTCGCTGACGTTGCGGTCTGAGCTAGCGGAGGCGGAATCGCTGTTCCGTGGCATCATCGCGGCCGACCCCGGGGTAGTCGATGCCTACCAAGCGCTCGGCAACCTTCTGATCGATCAGGAACGCTTCCCCGAGGCTATCCCTGTCTTCGAGGATGCAATCGCCCGAAAGCCGGACGACATCGGCCTGGTGCTGTTCCTCGCCAACGCCCAGATACGATCAGGGCGGCCCGATGATGCCGAGCGGTTGCTGACCGATTTCGCCGATGTGCTGGAACCAGACGCCCGCGTTCAACTGACCCTCGGAGGCATCTACCATCGCAGCGGACGCAACGAGGAAGCGATCGCGGCGTTCAACCAAGCGCTGGAGCTCGATCCGAGCATGGCCGGGGCGCACGTCGGGCTGGCCGGCGCTTACCTGCAACTCGATCGTCCCGAGCTCGCCCGGCCGCAGCTGACTCGCGCCCAGGAGCTCAACGACGAGATACCGGAGCTGCACTTCACCTGGGCCCAGCTGTTCCAGCGCGGGGGTCAACTGAACGAGGCGATCACCGCCTACCGTCGCGAGCTCGAGATCTCGCCCGAGCACCTGATGTCGGCGTTCAACTTGAGCCTGGTTCACCGTAACCTGAAGAATCTGGAGCAAGAGGAACGCTATCTCCAGCTGGCGCTATCGATCAATCCGATGTTCCCGCGTGCACGTCTATTCATGGCACGCATCCACCTGGTGCGCGGTCGGAGCTACGAGGAGGCCATCGAATTGGTCGAAGGGGCCCTGGCGGCGAGTGGGATCCTGCAACAGGATCGTGTTCTGGGACATTTCCTCTTGGCAGACATCTACAATCGACTCGGCCGGGACGATCTGTCCCGCCTGAATGCCCGCCTCGCCGAGCGCGCCCAGAGCGAGGGTCGGTAGCTGAAACCATGTCGAGAGGCAACCCGATGGCGGAGCAACACAGTTTGACTCGATTCACGACAATCGTCTCCTGGCACCGGTCGATCCTGGTTGTGGGTGCGCTTGGCATGCTATTGGGCCTGCACGCGGCGGCACCCCCGGCCCCGGCGACAGGCAGCCTCGGATTGCCGGGGGTATTGGTCAACGCTCAGGAGCAAGCTCCCCCACCGGAGCTGACCGAGCTCCAGACCCTGATAATCGCCGGCGCCGCGGCGCTGCAGAACGGTGATTTCGAGGTAGCGTTGGAGGCGTTCGACGCCGCCTTGGTGCTCGAGCCCGACGACCCCGTCGTGCTCAGCCAGGTTGGACGAGCCTTGCTGGAGCTCGGGCACTTCGACGAAGCGTTCCCACTGCTGAGCCAGGCAGCCCAGCTGGCGCCCGAGTCGTTCGTTACGCAGTTCAACCTCGGCACCGCCCTACTCCGCGCCAGGCGGCACGAGGAAGCGATCAACTGGTTGCGTGCCGCTTCGCGGCTGAGTCCGGAGGTAGCGCTGCCGCGTTACGGTCTGGCGCTCGCGTACGCGGCGCTCGGCGACCACGCTCGAGCCATCACAGAGCTCGAGGAATGTGTGGCCGTTGCGCCGCAGACGACCGATGCCTGGCTGCTGCTGGGGCGGCTCCTCACTCAGCACGGCGCCGGACTCGAGGCGGTGTTGAAGGCAGCTGAGGCGTTCGAGAAGGTGTTCGAGCAGCGCCCGCACGAGGGTGATAGCTGCCTGGCGCTCAGCCGTGCGTATCGACGCTTGAACCTACCGGAGCAGGCTCTGAGCTTGATCGGAGATTGCGAGCGTGCCGGCATCGAGGATCCGCAGCTCTACCTGCTGCAGGGGCGGATGCAGTTACAGATGGGCAATTACACCGAGGCGCGGGCCGCCTTCCTTCGCGCTGCCGAGGGACCACAAGTAGCCGGACCCTCCTACCTCGAGCTCGCCGTCATGTCGGACAACCAGGGCAATTTCGACACGGCGATCACCGAATACAAGACGGCGATCACCGAATACGAGCGCACCACCGAGCTTCGCCGCCGAGGGATCAACGCCTACATTCGTCTCGCCGACGTCTACGTCAAGCGCAATCAGCCGGAGGCCGCCGATGAGCTGTTGACCCGCGCCATCCGCGCCGTGCCGCGCAGCCCGCTAGCGCACAAGGAGCTATGTCGGGTGCGTCAAGGAATGAACGACCTCGCCGCTGCCGAGACCTATTGCCGGCGAGCTCTGGCGCTCAACCCCGATTTACTGGAGGGCTACTACGCGCTAGCGCTGGTATTGCGGGATCTTGGCAAGACCAACGAGAGCCGGCAGGTGATGGAGCGCTACCAAACGCTCACCGCCGCTGACGAGCAGGAGCAGCTGGAGACCAACCGCGCGACACAGATCGGCCTCGCCAACATTCAGGGGCTGTACTACTTTCGCCAGGACAACCTCGAGCGAGCGCTCGAGCTGTTCGAGAGCGCCGCCGAGCTAACGCAGGACGACTGGCTCGTTGCCTTCAACCTCGGCATGACGTACGCCGCGCTCAGCAACCACGAAAGCTCGGTGCTGGCATTGGAGCGCGCGCGGCGGCTCAACCCCGGGCGCTCTTCGACCTACCCGGTGCTGGCTGCGGAGCTGCGCGCCCTCGGCCGTCACGACGAAGCGACGCGCATCGAGGCGCTCGGCCGAAATCTGGAGCAACGACCGTGATCGACCGTAGGGCTGAAGCGCCGACTGTGACCGACGACTGCCACGGCGTGCGGCGTGTCGCCTAACGAGTACCGCAACCTGAGCCTGTGGCACGACACGGTTCCGGAGCCGCTGGAGCCGCGCCCGAGACTGCGTGCCGACGAACAGGTCGATGTCGTTATCGTGGGGGCGGGGTTCACCGGTCTCTGGGTCGCCTATTACCTCACCGAGTTGCAGCCCGGCATCCGCATCGCCGTGCTCGAGTCGGAGATCGCCGGCTTCGGAGCCTCGGGCCGCAACGGCGGCTGGTGCCTCGGCACCATGGCCGGCATCGGCCAGCTGCTCGACGACCCGGCGCAACGCGACGGGGGCATTCGACTGCAGCGAGCGCTATTGAACACGCCCGACGAGGTCGCGCGGGTGTGCGGCCGGGAAGCGATCGACTGCCAGTGGATGAAGTCGGGCAACGTCACCGTCGCCACCTCGAAGCCATTCCTCGAGAAGGTACGGCAAGAGCTCACCGACTGGCGCGCGCTCGGCGCCTCCGAGGACGAGGTGCGCTGGATGGACGCCGACGAGTGCGCCGCTCACGTACGCACGGCGCGCAACTACGGCGGCGTCTACCTGGCCGAAGTCGCTGCGCTGCATCCGTTGCGGCTAGTACGCGGGCTCGCCGAGGCGGTGGAGCGCCGCGGCGTCTCGATCTACGAGCGCTCGCCGGCGCTGTCGCTAGGACCCCGCTGCGTCACGACCGCCGCCGGCAAGGTGACCGCCGACATCGTGGTTCGCGCTACTGAGGGGTATACGCGCACCCTCCCCGGGCAGGAGCGGGCGCTGATCCCGGTGCACTCGATGATGGTCGCCACCGAACCGCTGGGGCAATCGATCTGGGACGAGATCGGCTTTGTCGACCGGATCACCTTCGGCGATCCACGACGCATGGTCACCTACGGACAGCGCACCGCCGACGACCGTATGGCGTTCGGATGTCGCGGCGCGTACTACTTCGGCTCCAAGATCCGCGACCGTTTCTCGCCCGGCGATCCGCTGTTCGCTCAGGTGCGCGAGGTGCTGGACTCGTTCTTTCCGGCCCTCCGCGACCAGCTCGTCACGCATCGCTGGGGCGGTGCCCTGGGCGTGCCGCGCAACTGGCGACCCGCCGTCGGCCTCGACCGGCAAGCCGGCTTGGCGTGGGGTGGAGGCTACGTCGGTGAGGGCGTAGGGGCGTCGAATCTGGTCGGCCGCATCCTCGCTGATCTCATCCTGGAGCGAGAAACGGACCTGGTCGACCTGCCGCTCGTCGGGCCTGATTTCAGCAACTGGGAACCGGAGCCGCTGCGCTGGATCGGGTCCACCGTGTTGATGAAGATCGGCGCGGCGCTGGACAACGCCGAGATCCATGACCGGCCACCGCCACGCATCCGGAACGCGATATTCGAAACGCTGGTGCGGAAGTAGGCACCGCAGATACAGGTCTAGGCCGCCAAGCCGGCTACGGCATGGTCTCCACTTCAACCCGATCCCCGGTCCTGATCGGGCCGGCGACGTCGACCACGCCGACCACCCCCCGCAGATTGAAGGCATGCTTGGGAAACATGGCCGCCTGTACCGGTTCGCCGGAGTCCGTCTCATACGCAGCGGCAATTTCCTGCCCCATCTCCACGCATGGCGGGTTGCACTCCTCGACGCGCAACACGGCTCCGGACGGAAAGTGCAGACGCGTTCCACGCGCCAGCTGAGACAGATCCGGGATGCCTTGCAGGCACAGGTTGGCGCCAAGCGTGGACGCCGCCAGCGGCTGCCGGAGATCCATCCGCTTTCCGATGACCACGAGCTCTTCGACCGACACCGCCGACCACTGGCGCTCGTTGCGACGCACTGTGCCCACCGGGTCGACGTCGCCCTCGTAGGCGACGCGAGAATGACCACGGTGCTTGTCGCCCACGAAGCCGTCCAGCTCGGCAAGAACTTGCGGGTACTCGTCCTTGTGCAGATCGGCGTGATTTCCGGTGTGCACCGATACGACCATCCCGAACAGCTCATTCATCTTCGTCACGCCCCTGCCGCTGCAGCACCTGGCGAGCTTGCCTAAGGAAGAGCACGAAGATCACCAGCGCACTTCCGGCCAGCACCAACGCGTTGATCCAGGTAAACAGGTCCCAGCCGTTCATGCGCGTCGCTCAGCCCCGGCCGGCGAAACTCCGTCGGCGCCCCCGCCGGGCCTTTGGCCAAAGATCGTCCCGACGATGAAGCCCACCAAGCTCATCGGCAGGCTGAAGTAGAGCGCATACTCCTGCCAGATTCGGAACTTCGTGCCGCCGATCGAGACCGGCCAGATGTAGGTCGCGTATACATCATTGTAGGTACCGACGCGCGCGATCCAGAGATAGAAGGCGATCATGCTCACGAGGCCAAGGGAGCAGCTCAATACGCCGGCCAGCGGCTTCTTCGGCCCCTTCCAGTAGAGTGCAGCGAAGATCGGCACCAGGACCATCGACGAGAGCCCGGTGGCCATGAACACCCAGAGTGCCAAGATACGGTCGAACAGGAACGCCAGCAGAAAGCCGGCCGCCCACGCAAAGAGAATGCCGGCGCGGGTCAGCGACAACAGCTCCTGGTCCGTCGCGTCCGGTTTCCGCAGGGGACGGTAGATGTCGAACGAGATGTTGGCGCCGGCAACGAGCGTGTACGAGTCGATCGTCGACATGGCGGTGGCGAGGACGCCGGCGATGAAGACGCCCACCAGACCTACCGGCAGAGCGAGAACGACGGCCGCCAACAAGGCGTCGTTGGAATGCAGGTCGGCCGGTAACGCGCCGGCGGCGACGGCGACCCGGGCCAGCATGCCGCCAGCGGTGACGAGCCAATCATAGGCGACCCATATGAGCGTCGCGATCAGAATCGCGTTGCGCGCCTGACGGTAGCTCCCGGCCGCGAAGATTCGCTGATAAAAGCCCGGATCAACGAGGAAACTGATGTTCGTCGCGACGTACGCCATCAGGAGCCAGAACGGCATGTCGCCGAAGATCGCGAGATGTCCTGGTGGTGAGGTTGCAGCGACGGCCTCGAAGCCGCCGAACTCGACCATCAGCAACGGGACGCCGACGGCCAGCGTGAGGCACATGAGAACAAACTGGATCGTATCGGTGATGGCTACTGCCCAGAGGCCGCCCAACAAGGTGTAGGCGAGCGCGATAGCACCAAGAATCGCGGCGCCCACCATCGCGTCGAGACCGAACACCACTTCGGTGATGCGCCCGAGCGCGAACAAGGCCAGCGCCGGAATCGAGTACAGGAACGACGCTGCCGCACCCAGGATCCCGGTGGTGCGTCCGTAGTTCCTTTCTAGAATCTCCGGCAACGAAGTGAAGTTGGCCTCATGGAGGCGCTTACACAACGCGAACGCGGCGAAAATGAAGATCCCGAGCGACAGCTCGGAGTAGCCGAAGAACGCCACCACACCTTCGTTGAAACCGAGCTCGGAAGTTCCGAACAGTACGTCGAGGCCGTAGTAAGTGGACGCCAGCGTGCAGACCAGAACCGGCGTCGTCATCGAGCGCCCGGCGACAAGGTACTCCTCGAAGCTGGGCGCCTTGCGGTAGACGAGGTATCCGACGCAGAGCATCCCCAGCACGTAGCTGACGACCACCGCGAGATCGATGTTCGAGATCTGCAGCTCGGCCATTAGTGGCCTGTAACAGATGATCGTTGCATATCGCAGATGGGATTTGCGGTCACTAGCCGATCTCCCAGCCCGGAGACACCCGGGCAATCAGGCGGTCGAGTGCGCGCGCTACCGCGGGCACGCGGCGGTCGGAGAGGTCGGCAAGGTGCACGAGTCGAAGCATAATCTGCACGCCAGCCCAGCGCAGTGGCTCCGGCTCCCACGAGGGACAGGGCGGGCGCGCCCACGGATAGCGCGTGCGATCGGTATCTCGATCCAGCATCAGATCAGCGAGCGTGCGACCGGCCAGGTTGGCGGCCGCCACTCCGGAGCCCACATACCCGCCGGCCCAGGCGAAGCCGGTATCGCGGTCGAGTCCTATCGCCGGAGTCATGTCGCGCGGCACCCCGAAGACACCACCCCAGCGGTGCGTGATCTTCGCATCGACGGTGGGAAACAAACGCTTCAGCTCGGCATTCAGCCACCTGAAGACAGGCTTGTCGTGCTCGTGCCGCCGCTCGATGGCCGATCCGTAGCGGTACCGTGAGCCGCGCCCACCGATCGTGATCCGACCGTCAGCGGTGCGCTGCAGATAGATAAGATCGCGATACCCGTCGGCGACGGTCACCCGATCGTGCATGCCGATTTCGTCCCAGGCCGACGCGGGCAGGGGTTCCGTGGCGAGCATGTAGTTGTACAGCGGCAGTACCGAACGCCGCATGCCACGCAGCGTAACGTCATAGGCTTCGGTCGCGTTGACCACGAACGGAGCTGAAACCCTGCCATGTTCAGTGCAGACACAACCTCGTTCGATGGCCCGGGCCGCGGTCTGCTCGTACAGCTTCGCCCCCATACCCTCGATCGCCGACGCCAGCTGGCGCGCAACCCGAGCTGGCTGCACGGCTGCGGCGTGCGGCGTGAAGAAGGCCGCCGGGCGGCCCCCGAGGTTCGCCCGCTCTTGCACGTCCTCAGGCGCAAGCCATTGATAGTCGTGATCGTCGAAGCCCAGAGCGCGGAGCTCGTCCATGTCGCGCTTGAGGCTCTCTTGGTGCGCCGGAACACCGGCAATCTGCAGGCAACCTCCCTTGCTGTATCCGAAATCGAGCCCCTGCGCTCGAGCCACGCGGCCGAGCTCATCGACAGCATCGAACATCGCTCGCCAGAGCGCGATCGCGCCTTCGCGGTCGCGCTCCACCAGCGACCCAAACCCGTGGATGGCGGCGTCGCAGAAGCCGCCGTTGCGCCCCGAAGCGCCGTAGCCGGCAACATGGGCGTCGAGCAGCACAACGCGACATGTCGGTTCGTTCGCCAGCAGGTAGTAGGCCGTCCACAGGCCGGTGAAGCCGGCGCCGACGATCGCCACGTCCGCCGTGATGTCGCCGTCGAGCGGCGGCCTCGGAACGAGCGGCGACGACACGTCATCGAGCCAGAAGCTCGGCGCAGCTGCTGTGCCACCGTCGCTCATCCTGCCTGTTCTCCTTGTCGACTCGCGAAGCTGCACTAAGGTAACGGAAGCAACGACTACGGGAGGCAGTTCCAGTGAAGAAGGTCCGATTCGCGCTCCTCGCGTGCCTCGTGGCAGCCACCGCCTCGATCGGCGCCGCGCCGGGAATCCCGCCCGCAGCTCCCGCCAGGACGGCGGCGTTGAGCCTGATGCCCCTACCGAGCTCCATGCAGGCGGGCAACGGGTGGCTGGAACTGCGAACCGACTTCAGAGCCGCGCTGGTCGGCTACAGCGAACCGCGACTCGAGCGCGCCGTGCACCGACTCTACCGACGGCTACGCGCCCAGACCGGCTTGCGATTTCCCCGCCGGTTGACGGATCCCGCATGGGAGGCTGCCCGTCTGCCGACCGCCAACGGCACGGCGGTGCTCGAGATCGAAGTGTCGGGTCCGGGAGAGTCGGTACAGTCGATCGACACCGACGAGTCGTACGTCCTCGTGGTCACGGGCGAGCGCGCCTGTCTGACGGCGCCCACCCCGATCGGAGCCCTGCGTGGGCTCGAGACGTTCCTGCAACTCGTGGCCCCCAACGATGCCGGCTTCGGCATTCAGGCCCTGCTCATCGAGGACGCGCCACGATACCCGTGGCGCGGCCTGCTCATCGACACCGGCCGCATGTTCCTGCCACTCGAGACGTTGTTACGCACGCTCGACGGAATGGCGGCGGTGAAGCTCAACGTCCTGCACTGGCACCTGATCGAGGATCAGGGGTTCCGCGTCGAGAGCAAGGCATTTCCGCGGCTGCACGAGCTCGGATCCGACGGCAGCTACTACAGCCAGGCCGAGGTGCGCCAGGTAGTCGCTCATGCGCGCGACCTCGGGATCCGCGTGGTCCCCGAGATCGACATACCCGGCCACACCAGCAGCTGGTTCGTCGGTCACCCCGAGCTCGCCAGCGCGCCCGGCCCCTATGAGCTCGACCACACTTGGGGGGTCAAGGATCCGGTCCTCGACCCGACCCGCGACGAGGTCTACGAGTTTCTCGACGTGCTGCTCGGTGAGATGGCGGCGCTGTTTCCAGATGCCACATTCCACATCGGCGGCGACGAGGTGAACGGTGTGCAGTGGGACACCAGCCCGGCTATCCAGGCCTTCATGGCCGAGCATGGGATGGTCGACAGCGGCGATCTGCAGGCGTACTTCAACCAGCGCACCTCCACCATCCTCACGGAGCACGGCAAGGAAATGATGGGATGGGACGAGGTGCTGCACCCCGACCTGCCGCTGAACACGATCGTGCAATCGTGGCGTGGTCCGACGGCGCTGGCGGCGGCGGCCCGCCGCGGTTATCGCGGCGTGCTGTCGCACGGCTACTACCTCGATCTCTATCACTCGGCCGAGAGCCACTACGGGATCGACCCCGGCGGCGGTGACGCCGCTGATCTACCGGCCGATGTGGCGGCGAGAATCCTCGGTGGCGAGGCCTGCATGTGGGGCGAGATGGCCACGGCGGAGAACGTCGACTCGCGTATCTGGCCACGCGCCGCCGCCATCGCCGAGCGATTGTGGTCGCCCCCCGACACCACCGACGTCGACGACATGTACCGCCGCCTCGATGCGCTCAGCCAGCACCTCGAGTGGCTGGGCCTACAGCACACCATCGACTATCGGCTGATGCTGCAGCGGCTGGCCGGGTACCGATCGATCGAGGCGCTGCGCCACGTCGCGGACGTTCTCGAGCCGGTAAAGAACTACGACCGTCACTGGGACGACCACGAGTGGACATACGGCACCCACACTTCGATGAACCGCATGGTCGACACGGTGCGGCCCGAGAGCGCCGCCGCGCGCCGCCTGACCAATCGGGTCGGCGCTTACCTGAGCACCCCGACGCCAGCACTCGCGGTGGCGCTGCGCGCCCGCCTCGACGACTTGCGCCGGCACGCCTTGACTGCCATCGACGAGCTCGACGATGCACCGCTCGTGCATGAAGTCCAGCCGCTGTTCGCTGATGTGGCCACCCTGGCCGTCATCGCGGCCGCGACCCTCGACTACCTGGAGAGCGGAGCGGAGCCTCCACCCGGCTGGACGGCCCGGCGACTCGAGTTGATCGGCGCCGCGGCCCAGCCCCGGGCAGAGCTGACGATCGCGATCGCGCCGACGGTGCGTATCCTCGTCGAGGCGCTCTCGAGAACACCCTGAGGGCCTCGAAACCGCGCCCGGCCGCGCCCTCGACTGTTGAGCGATCCTGGTCGAGCACGCGAGATCTCTGGCCCTCTGGGGCAGCTAATCGCCGGCGACGCGCTGTTCTGCCAGAAGCTGCGTCAGGACCTCGACCGTGAGGCCGCCACGCACCAGCTGATCGCCGATGATGAACGTCGGCGTGCTGTTGATGCCGAGCTCCTCGGCGAGATCCTTGACGGCGGCGAGATACTCGACCACCTGCGGATCCCGCATGTCCGCTCGCAGGGCAGCCAGGTCGAGGCCGAGCTCCGCGGCGACCGTTTCGACGAGCCCTGCCGTCAGCGGCGCCGTGCTGGTCATCAGCGCGTGGTGAAACGCCGCGAATCGTCCCTGCTGATGGGCCGCCGTCGCTGCCCGGGCGGCCATCACCGAGTGGCTTCCGTATACGGGTAGCTGCTTGTGAACGAAGCGCAAGTCAGGGTCGGCGGCGGCCACCTCGGCGATCTCCGGATAGCTCGCCTTGCAGGGGGCGCACTGATAATCGGAGAACTCGATGATCGTGATCGAGGCATCGGCGGGTCCGACTGCCGGTGTGAGCTGCGGATCGATGACCACGCCCGCCCTGGCGTCGAGCGTGACGCGCCGCGCCTCGGCCTCGCGCTGTTCCTGCCGCGTCCGGGCGGCCTCGCGGACTCGTTCCAGCAGCTCGGGGTTGTCGAGTAGGAAGTCCGGGTTGTCGGTCAGGTACTGACGCACGAGCGCTTCAGTCTCAGCGTCCTGCTCCGTGCTGTCCGGCGGCGCCGCGCAGCCCGCAGCGATCACCGCGAAGGCGATCCAGACGGCGCAGCTCGCGAATCGCGCCGGCTGTCTCAACGTTCGCGCCGGCTAGCGATCGGCGGCGACCACAAAGCTGTGCGCGCTGTCGAGCTCGGTCGAGATCGTCAACTTCCCGTCGACGCCCCACTCGGCGCCATCGACGCTCGTGGACCCCTGAGTGACGCTACCCAAGCGTTGGCCGTCCCTGGAGATCGAGTACGACATCGAAGGATCGAGCTGGTTGACGGTGAACGTCGTGCTCTCCGTTGCCACCGGGCCTGGCGTCAACGTGACGATCATGGCCGACTGGTCGCGATCCCAGATCGCCTGGGTGACGTTGGCCTCGATGTACTCGACGTCGCTGATGAACGGCTCGGAGAAGTGCCGCTCGTCGCGCGGCTGGTTGTACAGCGTCCACAGCCCGTCGCCGGGGTTGAGACGCGTCATCGCCACCAGCACGTTGCCGGTCACCGGGCTGATGTTGTGTATGAACCCGTCCTCGTCGCGGTTGAAGTTCTCTCTGTAGTCGGGCGTGTGCGGATAGTAGAGGCCGCCGTCGCGCCAGGTGGGCCCGAAGTGCTCGTCGGCGTACTCGAGCATGGTGGCGACGGTCTTCGTATCGCCGACCTCGGCCGCCAGGACCGCGAACCAGCCGAAGTCGAAGGAAGACGTCCAACCCATGTCGGAGCCCGGCTCGCCCTGGAACATGCCGGGGATGTAGAGCTTGCGCTGCTCGCGATACAGGTCCTTGACGTACCGCGGGGCCCAGACGTGGTGTGCCTGGCCGTTCCAGCCGTCGCTCCAGGCCATGCCGATCGATGACCACTTGGTCGACGCCGGAATCACCTCGTCGGACCGCGTGTGGAGGTAGAACATCGTCGTGTGGTTCTCGGGCGAGATGAACTCCCGCTCGTGGATCGTCCTGGCGAACTCCTGCTCGACCTCGGCCGAGTAGTCCGTCCCGTGGGTCTGGTCGTACTGAATCAGGCCGAGGATCGGATGCTGGTTGCACTCGGTGTAGATGGCGCCGAGCTCGCATTCGATGCCGAGGAAGTCGCTGTCGACGAACTGGTCGTAGATCACCGTCGCCAGCCGCTCGTGGTCGTAGTCCATGCGCAAGGGCTCGCCGCCGTACTCGATTGCCGGGAACAAGAACGGCAGGGATCCGGGCTCGTCGTAGCGATGATCGTCGAACAGCGACTCGTGCAGGCTGACCATCTGCAACAGGTGACCGCTGTACATGATGTTCGACTTGATGTTGGGGTCGATCCATCCTTGCCAGCCATCCTCGCGATACACGGCGCTGTTGCCGTCCTGGTCCGCACCGCGTTTCTCGTACTGGCTCATGGCCGCCCAGTACTGCCAGACGTCCTTGTAGATCATCTTCTCGATCAGCCGGCTCGACGCCTCTCGGTACAGGTCCCGATGCGCCGGCACCTTGTGGTACTGCGCCAGGCTCAGCGCGTAGGCTGAGAAGGCGATCTGGAACTGGTAGGCGTCGAAGTTGTCGCCGCCCGGCGTGTTGCCCATCAGCGACCAGTCGCCGTCGAGCTGATTGGCGAGGTTGATCATGTGACGGACGTGGCCCATCTCGGCGGCGGAAAGCGACGGGTAGTCAGCGGCGAGGATGGCGCTGCCGGGCGGCGCGGCCGGTTGCGCACCGATCAGCGTCACACAGAGGATGAATACCGGAAGGGCGCGTTGCCGCATGGGTGGCTCCAGATGGTAGCGGTCCGAGGCAAACCGAAGGCCGAGATCTGATTGGGTGTAGTTGGAGCGTAGTTTCAGGCTTCGGAGTCCGTCAAGGGTGACGGCATCCCATTTGACTTGTGCTCCGCGCCCGGTGTAACAGGGCCTCGAGATGCTGACCTCACTCGGAGAGATCCTGCCCGCCGCCGCCGACAAGTACGGCGACAAGACCGCGTTGGTCTGCGACGGCGAGACGTTCTCGTTCCGCCACCTCGATGACCTCTCGAATCGCCTCGCAGCGGGCCTGGAGGCGCTCGGCATCGCGTCAGGAGACCGCGTGACGCTCTACTCCGCCAACCGCTGGGAGTGGATCGTCAGCTACTACGCGGCACTCAAGATCGGTGCGGTGATCAATCCGATCAACGTCATGCTGACCCCCGAGGAGGTCGCGTTCGTGGCTGCGGACTGCGGCGCGAAGGCGATACTGGCCTCGCGCGAGAAAGGCGAGCCGATCCTCGGCCTCAAGGACTCTTCCGACGTCGAGGAGATCATCATCTTCGGCGACCAGGTGCCGGCCGGAGCACGGTCGTTCAACGAGCTGCTCGAAGGAAACGAACCGGGCTTCGAGGCAAAGGAAGTAGCCGCCGATGAGCTGTCGACCATCTGCTACACCTCGGGCACCACCGGACACCCGAAGGGCGCGATGCAAAGCCACCGCAGCGTGATCCTCAACGCTGCCCTGACTTCCAACATGCACGTGCGCACCGAGGACGACGTCATTGTCACCGCGCTGCCGTGCCCGCACGTCTACGGCAACGTCATCTTCAACGCCGCCTTCATGTATGGGATGCAGTTGGTTCTGCATCCGCTGTTCGTACAGGACGAGATCCTGCAGTCGATCCAGGAGCACGGCGCCACAATGTTCGAGGGCGTGCCGACGATGTACCTCTACCTGTTGGACCACCAAGGGTTGGGCGACTACGACCTGTCGTCGCTGACGCGCTGCACGGTCGGCGGCCAGACGATGGCGGTCAACAAGATGCAGGAGGTCGAGCAGCGCTTCGGTTGCCCGCTCATCGAGCTCTGGGGAATGACCGAGCTCGCCGGGCTCGGCACCACCAACCTACGGTATGGGCTCAACAAGCACGGCTCGATCGGCGTCTCCCTGCCCGGCTGTGAGATGCGCATCGCGTCCGTCGATGACGCTGCCCACACCCTGCCGCACGGTGAGGTCGGTGAGCTCATGGCCCGCGGCCCGATCGTCATGCAGGGCTATTACGGTAACGAGCAGGGAACCGTCGAGACCATCGAGCCGGATGGCTGGCTGCACACTGGCGACCTGGCGAGCATGGACGACGACGGCTACATCACCATCGTCGACCGCAAAAAGGACATGATCCTCACCGCTGGCTACAACGTCTACCCGGCGGAGATCGAGCGCGTCGTCGCCGGCCATCCCGACGTCGCCATGGTGGCCGTCGGACGACAACCCGACGAGATGAAGGGCGAGATCGCCAAGGCGTACATCGTGCTCAAGCACGGCGCCACCGGCGACGAAGAGTCGATCGTGCTCCACTGTCGCGAACACCTCGCAGCCTACAAGGTCCCGCGTGCGGTCCAATTCGTCGACGATCTGCCGAAGACCAGCACCGGTAAGATCATGCGCCGCGAGCTGCGAACCCTCGACGTTTAAGCTCAGCCCATGCGCAAGATGGGCTTCACGGTGTCGCCTCCCTCGGTCGCCGCCACCGCCTCGTTGATCTGATCGAGGTTGTAGAACTCCATCAGGCGATCGATCGGGAACTTGCCGGCCATGTACATGTCGACCATCTGCGGGATGAACAGATCGGGCACTGCGTCGCCCTCGATCACGCCGCGTAGGGTACGACCGAACAGGATGGCGTTCATGTCGAGCGTTATCTCCGTCCCCAAGGGCGAGGTACCGAGCAGGCCACAAATGCCTTGGAGACCGAGCGCGTCGACGGATTGGCGCACCACTTCGGGCACCCCGGTCGCCTCGACCGTGTAGTTGGCACCGCCGCCAGTGAGCTCGTGGATCGCCTCGACGGGGTTGGCATCCGAGGCATTGATCGTGTGCGTCGCGCCGAGCTCCGCGGCCAGCTCCAGCCGCTTGGCGTTCAGATCGACAGCAATGATCGGATCGCAGCCGGCGATCTTGGCGGCCATGACCGACGACAGGCCGACCGTGCCGACCCCAAACACCGCGATGCTCTCGCCGGCCTTCGGATGCAGGTTGTTGAGCACCGTCCCGGCCCCGGTCTGGATACCGCAGCCGAGCGGTCCGAGCATCTCGAGCGGTGCATCTTCGCGCACCTTCACGACGTTGTTCTCGAACGCCAACGCGTAGTCGGCGAAGGAAGACTGGCCGAAGAAGGCACCATGAACAACCTCGTCCCCGCGATGCATGACCGGCGATCCGTCGGGCCGTGCACCGCCGAAGTTGTGTCCGAACAGCTCCACGCAGTAACCGGGTGCACCCTGCTTGCAATTGCCGCAGGCACCGCATGAATGGAAGCTGAGGACGACATGGTCACCCTCCTTGACCTTGGTGACGTCGGCGCCGACACGCTCGACGATCCCGGCCCCTTCGTGGCCGAGAACTGCAGGCAGCGGCACCGGATAGTACTGATCGCGCACCGACAGATCCGTGTGGCAGATCCCGGTGGCAACTACCTTGACCAGCACCTCGTTGCCGCGCGGCTCGTCCAGATCGACCGGGCCGACGCTGAATTCGGCGCCTGGCTCCTCGAGGACTGCAGCCCTCACCTCCATCGCGTGCCTCCCTTTTGCTCGTACGAGTGCGCGGTGGCCGTGCCAAAGTAGTGACCCCGCAGTAGCGGCGCCGGAGTCTAGCACCCGCGCTCGCGGAGACCCAGGGAACGCGAGGTGGCCGAGCGTCTAGCGGCCACCGAACCAGCCGCGGCGGGCGTCGCGACCGACCACCTGCGCACAGTTGCGCCCCGGCACGCCCATGACGCCGCCGCCCGGGTGGGTGCCTGAGCCACACAGGTACAGGCTCTTGACCGGCGACCGGTAGTCGCCGTATCCGGGGATCGGACGGAAACAGAAGAGCTGATCGGGCGACATGTCGCCCTGGAAGATGTTGCCCCCGAGCAGACCAAAGCGCTCCTCGATGTCCGGCGGCGCCAGCACTTCCATGTGCTCTACCGAGGCCTCGAATCCCGGACAGTACTCCTCCATCTTGCGGAGGATCCGTCGCCCATAGACCTCGCGCTCGGTATCCCAGGAGCCTTCTCGGAGGTCATACGGCCCGAACTGCGTGAAGAACAATCCGATGTGCTTGCCCTCGGGAGCCAGTCCCGGTTCGTGGACGGTCGGAAACACCGCCTCCAGGTAAGGGTGCTCGGAAGTGCGGCCGTACTTGGCATCGTCCCAGGCGCGCTCGAGATACTCGATCGAGGGGGAGATGGCGATCAGCCCGGTGTGCGGGTCGCCCGGAATCGGCCCGTCCCAGGCGGTCGGCCGCGGCAGCTCGGACAGCGCCACGTTGACCTTCACCGAGCCGGAGCGACTGCGGTATCGGCCGACGTCCGCCACCACCTCGTCGGAGAGGTTCTCCTTGCCGACCAGGTCGAAGTACGTGGTCACCGGATGGGCGCAGGAGATCACCTGGCGCGCGTGCAGCACCTCGCCGTTCTCCAGCTCGACACCCGTTGCCTTTCCATCCTGAATGATGATGCGACGAACGGGCGCCTCGGCGCGAACGGTGGCGCCGGCGGCACGGGCCGAGTCGGCGATGGCGTTGCTCAGCGCTCCCATGCCGCCGTGCACCCAGCCCCAGGCGCCCGACTGGCCGTCGATCTCGCCGATCCAGTGATGCATGAGCACATACGCCGATCCGGGGCTCATCGGCCCGCCCCAGCCGCCGATGACCGTCTGCGTAGCCATGGCGCCCTTGATGCGCTCGTCCTCGAACCACTCCTCGAGGAAGTCGGCCCCCGACAGCGTGAACAGCCGCGTGACCTCGGCGATGTCACGCGCTGTCCAGTGACGGAACCGACGGCCGAGCGACAACCACTTGGGAATCTCCCGCCACTCGAGGCGCGGCGGAATCACGAACAGCATGTCGCGCACCAGATCGCCGATGTGCTCGAAGTACTCGTCGAACCTCAAGTAGGCGGCCGCATCCGCCTTGGAGAATCGCGCGATCTCGGCGGCGGTCTTGGCGGCGTCGCCATGCAGCGTCAGCGCGGTGCCGTCGTCGAACGGGAGCCAGTAGTCAGGCTCGAGAATGGAGACCTTGTAGCCGAAACGATCGAGGTCGAGCTCGGAGATGATACGCGGTGGTACGAGGCTGGTCACATACGCCGCTGACGAGATGCTGTAGCCCGGCCACGGCTCCTCGGTAGACGCTGCCCCACCGAGAAAGTGCCGGCGCTCGAGCACCACGACATCCATGCCGGCGCGCGCAAGATACGCTGCGCAGGCAAGACCGTTGTGGCCCCCGCCGATGACGATCGCGTCGTGGGTCGTGCTCAACGCTCGACGTCCGCCACTCCCGCGGTGTCATGCTCGGTGGCCGCGATCGCTTTGAGCGCGAACGTCGTCCCCGCATGGGTGAGGAAATTGGACGTGTCACTGGCGTTGCGTAGCGACTGGGTCCACCAGTAACCATCGGCTCGCTGGTGGGTCTTCAACCAGCTCACACCACGTCGGATCGCCGGATGCGATGCCGGCACGCCGGCCTGTCGTAGTGTGTAGACGACGAACCCGGTGCCGTAGCCGTCGGTCTCGATCGTGGCCGGCGGATCCGAGTCGAGCCCCCGACGCATACGCCACACGCCGAGATCTCCAGAAGCCCAGCCGCCATCATCACGCTGCAGACCGAGAAGCTCGTCGACCCAGAGGTCGCGGTCGGCTTCGCTCACGAGACCCTCATGCAGCGAGCCGGCCCAGAGCAGCATGGCGCGGTTGTGGGCGAACTCGGGCGGATTCGCTGCGATGTGAGCGCGAATCCTGCGCATGCCCTCGACCGCCGCGTCTGTGCTGGCGTAGTCGCCCGGCGCCATGCCCGTGGCGATCGCCATCAGCGTCACGCCGAAGTGGAAGTCGCTTTCGAACGGCGGCCAGTTGCACACCACCCAGTCGACCCAGTGGCCGCCCTCATCCTGGAGCGACCAGGCGCGATCCAGGCCCTCGAGGGTGATGTCGCTGAGCTCGCTGGCGCCCGCCTGTGCCTCGTTGATGGCCAGGAAGGCGGAGGTAGCAACAACGGATGTGGGCCCGAGGTTCGGCGCGTCGTTGCCGGGTATGTCGTTGGCGCGCCACGAGCGCACAAACCGTTCCGCCTGCTCGTGGGCAATCCCGAAAGCTCGTCGCTCGCCGAAGATCTCGGCCGGCGATGTGAGATACCAGCCGTTGGTATGGCACGTAACGCAGCCGAACTTGTCACCCCAGGTCACGGCGACCCGATCGAGGAAGCCTGCAGCGCGCTCCACCGAGAAGGTGTCGGCGAAGGCGTCCTCGCGGGCGTACAGTTCGAACTCCGCCGACGCCAGCAGCGCGGCGAATTCCTCGTTGCTCATCGCCTCGGTGTCGGGAAGCACGGGGATAGCCTGTTCATCGGCTTGCTGCGCCGCCTGCCGCGGGGCGGCGTCAGCCGGTCCCGTGGCACTCAGCAGCACCGCCGTCGTCCACAGGACCACCGCGAGAACCGCGGCAAACGCAACGCTGGTCCTGGCGATCGAGACGCTGATACCGGCCATTCGACGTTTGTGCCGACCAGCGCGCTGTCGTTCGTTGATCTTCATCAGAAACTCCGTGGTCCGGTCACAGTGGCGACCTGAATCGCCGAACTCTGCCTCGCCGTACTCTGTTTCGCTGCTCCGGGAACGGAGTGCCGGTCCGGACGCCGCCGCACCGGTGCGCCACGAGCGTCGCCACCGTACCATGACGGATTCTGCCCGCGGCAGTCACACAAAGGAGGTGGTAGGTGAAGCTCCGCGTCATCAACCCGGACCAGGTGATCGAGCTGCTGCCAATGGCCGAGTGCATCGAGGTCATCGACGCCGCCATGCGCCGCTCGGCTGACCGCGAAGCGCTGATGCCGCTGCGCACAAAGATGGCGCTGCCGGGCGAGGGGATACTTGGCTGGATGCCAGGCTACATGGCGGAGCCAGAGGTCTTCGGCATGAAGCTCGTCGGGGTCTTTCCGGGAAATTTCGCCCTCGGGATGCACAGCCACCATGGCGTCGTGGTGCTGTTCGAGACGCAGCATGGGCGCCCCTTTGCAGTTGTCGACGCCTCCGAGATCACCGCGATCCGCACCGCAGCAGCAAGCGCCGTGGCGACCCGCCTACTCGCTCGCGGCGATGCGTCGGTGCTGGCGATCATGGGGTACGGGGCTCAGGGCCGTCAGCATCTGGAGACCATGTTATGCGTGCGACCGTTCGACGACATAAGGATCTGGGGACGCGACAGGGAGAAGGCAAGCGCGTTTGCCCAGGAGCAGGGAGAGAAATTCGGTGTGGCGGTCCGGGCGGTAGCGGACGCGCGTGAGGCGGTCGCCGGAGCTGATGTGATCTGCACGGTGACGGCGTCGCCCGAGCCCGTCCTCTTCGGCGACTGGCTCGAACCCGGCCAGCACATCAACGCCGTCGGCACGAGCTTCCCAGGCATCCGGGAGCTTGACGGCTCCGCGGTAGCTCGATGCCGATTGTTCGTCGACCTGTTGGAGGGCGCGCGGGAACAGGCCGGCGAGTTCCAGATGGCCCGCGATGAGGGCGCCATCACCGACGACCACATCCTCGGCGAGATCGGCGAGGTCTCGCTGGGGCGTGTGGACGGGCGTATCGACGCCGCGAACATCACGCTCTACAAGTCGCTCGGTCTGGTTGTTCAGGACCTCGCATCGGCCCACCACGTGTTTCGCAAGGCCGAGGAACAGGGCATCGGCGTGACCTGACCCCGCGGTTAGTACCATGTCTTATCTCAGTAACTCGGTGCTGACAAGAGGTTGTTGAGGCCGGCGAAGCGGAGCGCAGCCGGCTTCAACAACGTCGCTTCGGGTGCGGGCGGCCGATAGCTCAGCGAGCTGTGCGGTCGCATGCGGTTGTAGTGCTGACGCCATCTCTCGATCAGAACCTTTGCCTCCTTGAGCGTGTAGAAGATCTCTCCATCCAGCAGCTCGTCGCGTAGCTTGCCGTTGAAGCTCTCCACGTAACCGTTCTCCCACGGCGAGCCCGGCTCGATGAACAGCGTCCCCACGCCCAACCGGCCCAGCCAGTCGCGAACCGCCTCGGCGGTGAACTCTGGTCCGTTATCCGACCGGATGTGCTCAGGTATGCCCCGGTGTACGAACAACCTCCCGAGCTGCTCCAGCACGTCCTCAGAGTTGAGCTTCCGTGCTACATGGATCGCCAGGCTTTCTCGTGTGTACTCATCGACGATCGTCAGCAGCCTCATAGCCCGACCGTCGTGCGTCCGGTGGTGCAGGAAGTCATACGCCCAGACATGATCCCGGTGCTGTGGGCGCAGCCGGATGCAGGAGCCATCGCTCAGCCACAGCCGTGCTCGTTTGGGCTGTTTTCTCGGTACTTTCAGCCCTTCGCGCCGCCAGATACGCTGCACTCGTTTGTGGTTCACGGACCAGCCCTCCATGCGCAGCAACGCTGTCACCCTCCGATATCCGTAGCGCCCGTACTGTCGGGCTAAATCCACGATCCGCTCCGTCAAAATCTGCTCCTGTTGCGGCTCTCTTGGCACGTACCGGTGTGTCGTGCGTGGTTGTTTCAGTACCCGACACGCCCGCCTCTCCGAGACGCCCAGCCGCCCCCGTACATGTGCCACCGCCTCTCGCCGCCGAGCTGGGCTCAGAAGTTTCCCTCCGCCACTTCCTTCAGGATCGACAGGTCGAGTTCCTTTTCCGCCACCAGCCTCTTGAGCCGGGCATTCTCCTTCTCCAGTTGCTTGAGCTTTCTGGCCTGGTTGAGCTTCAGTCCGCCGTACTCTCGCCGCCACCGGTAGTAGGTGTGCTCGGTGATTGCTAGCTTGCGGCAGGCATCCTTGACCGTCGCCCCTCGAGCCAGCTCCACCTCAGCCTCCCGGAGCTTGCGTACGATCTGCTCGGCGCTGTGCCTCTTACTCGGCATTCTGACCTCCCGTTCTTGACCCAGATCGTGAGATTACATCCGGATCCGTTTTCGGGGGTCAGGTCACTACGACCCGGTGACCGGCAGTGGCCCTGGCAATCCGCGTCAGCAGCTCAACCTCATCACCGCGTATGTCGACGCCTCCAACGTCTATGGCTCCGACCCGGAACGGGCGCGCGCTGTGCGCACCAACGACGGCACCGGCGAGCTACTGATGAGCGACGGCAGGATGCTGCCGTTCAACGAGGCCGGACTCGACAACGCCGGCGGCACCCAACGACGCTTCCGACTGGCCGGCGACGTTCGAGCCAACGAGAACGTCGCGCTCCTCTCGATGCACACACTCTGGGTGCGCGAGCACAACCGTCTGGCGCGGCTCATTCGTGAGGCTTCCCCGACCCTGAAAGGCAACCGGATCTACGAGCGCGCCCGCGCCCGGGTGATCGCCCATGTACAGGCGATTACCTACAACGAGTTCCTGCCGCGGCTGCTCGGCAAGAGCGCGCTCGGTCGGTATCGGGGATGGGACCGCCGTATCGACGCCGGCATCTGCACCGAGTTCTCCACTGCCGCCTACCGGTTCGGCCACAGCATGGTGTCCCCGCGCCTGTTGCGTCTGCGACGCGACGGCAAGCCGATTTCGCGTGGCCACCTGAAACTGCGCGACGGCTTCTTCGCTCCACACGAGCTCACCCCCGAGATCGGTATCGAGCCCTACCTGCGTGGCCTGGTGGCCCAACGAGCCTTCAAGATCGACACGATGATGGTGGACGAGATGCGGAACTTCCTCTTCGGCCGACCCGAGGCCGGCGGTTTCGATCTCGCGGCGCTCAACGTCCAGCGGGGCCGCGATCACGGGCTGGCGGATTACAACAGCGTCCGCGAAGGCTACGGGATGCCCCGGCTGACTCGATTCAACGAGATCGCGCAGGACTCCCGTACTGCCACCGAGCTACGACAGCTCTACGGCGACATCGACGACATCGACCTGTGGGTGGGCGCAATGGCCGAGCAGCACGCGCCCGGCGCCATGGTCGGTCCGACAAATCGCGCCATCCTCGTGGAACAGTTCCGCAGATTGCGCGACGGCGACCGGTTCTTCTACGCGCGGTCCTTTGATGGTGCCGAGTTGGCGGAGATCGAGTCCACCACGCTTGCCGACGTGATCCGCCACAACACCCGGATCGAGAGCGAGATCCGCAACGACATCTTCACCGCCCGCTGAGCTACTCGCGCCACAGTGCCGCACTGGGTTCTAGTCGCACCGCTCGGCTAGTGGGCAGATAAATCGCGAGCAGCACGATCACGCCGATCAGCGCCGGCACGAGGACGGCGCTGACGACGTAGATCACCGTGTCGAGCGCGAGGAATTGTTCCAGCACGGCGCTCGCTAAACCGCCGGCAATCGCCGCGAGACCTAGCCCGACCACGAGCTGGCGTCCGCCGTGTCGCAGGAAGAGCCGGATGATGCGCTGATCGCTTGCACCCACTGCCCGACGCACGCCGATCTCATGGGTACGCTGGCTCACTGAGCACGCCGTGATGCCATAGATGCCACTGATCGCCAGAACGAGCGCGAACCCGAAGCAACCCAACAGGACCCTTGCTGCTGCAAGGGCCATCGAAGACGTCGTGCTGAGCATCTCGTCGAGGTTGATGATGCCGCCGGGGAGGATCTCCGGATCGAGCTTTCCGAGCTCAGCGTGGAATGCCAGCACCGCCGGGCGGGGATCGCCGCGGTACTTGACCGTTGCTGCGACCGCTGCCGGGGTCCGCTGGGCAATCGGAACGTAGACGCTCATCGAGCTCTGATCGCGAGTAAGCGGGTTCCCCTCCACGACGTCGGTAACCACTCCCACAACGGTGAGCCAGTAGCGCTCGCTTTCCAGGTCCCCCAGGCTCAGCCGCTTGCCGAGTGGGGACCCCTCGGGCGCCATGTCGCGAGCCAGCGACTCGCTGATCATGGCCACCGGAGCGCCTGCTGCGTCGCGCTCGTCGAACCGCCTGCCGGACAGGAGCCGGATCCCGATGGCATGCATCGGACCACCCACGGCGGTGAGATACGCAGTGGGCTGCTGGGCGAGCGTCTCGTATGACGCTCCCTCCACCACCAGGCGGCTGGCCGAATCGCTGCCGAGCCCGAACCGTGAGCGCAAGACAACCTTGTCGATTGACCCGTGCGCCTCGAGACCCTGCCTCAGTCGGTCGTAAAAACGTAGTCGCTGCTCGGCAGTCTCGTAGCGCTCCTCGGGGAGCGTGACGATACCCACTACAACACGTTCCGTGTCCATCCCGAAGTCGATGTTCGCGGCTCGATAGGCGACGAACGCAGAGAGGCCGCCGAGGAACATCAGGATCGAGATCAGGGCGACCTGCGAAACGACCAGGACGCGAGAGAAGCGTCCGGTCTCTAAGCCCTGAGCGCCGTTCGTGCCGTCGCGGAGCACGGCGTTGCTGTCCGAGCGCGTGCCGCGCCAGGCGGGTACCCCGCCGACCAGAACCAGGGTACCGGCGGTGATCAGGGCGGCGGCGACCATCGTCTCGGCGTCCATGCCCCAGACCCACCAGAATGCCAGCCCCTCGGGCATGGCGACATGAGCACGTCGATTGAACTCCGCCAGTGCCACAGCAGCGAGGGCGATCGCGAGACCGCCGCTCATGACGCAGATGAGCATGCTCTCCCCCATCATCTGGACGATGAGGCGCAGCCTGGGCGCCCCGAGAGCAACGCGGATCGTAGTTTCGCGTACGCGCTCGCTGGCGCGCGCAAGGAGTAAGTTGCACGTGTTGATGCAGGCCAACAGAAGAATGAATGCCGCCACCAGATGCAAGGCGCCGAAGACCGGCATGGCCTCGTCGCCCATCTGCGCGATCTGGAAGGTGCGCACTACCGCGGTGTCAGCGATGGTGCCGGCTTCTACGGCCTCAGGCTCATCCTGCCGCAGGCGCTGCATCACCGCATGCAGCTCGGCATTGGCTTGATCCTCGTTCACACCGGGACCCAGCTTGGCGTACAGGTTGGGGAATTGGATGCCACGCTCGATTGTCTCGATCTCGTGCTCTGGTTGTGGCAACCACATTTCCGCGAACACCGGAAAACCGTACCCTTGCGGCATCACGCCGATGAGGCGCGTCGACTTGCCGTTGATCGACACCAGCCCATCAACCATCTCGGGATCGGCACCAAACGACGCCTGCCAGACTCTGTGGCTGATTACGACAACCGGCTCTGCACCAGGGAGTGCGTCGCCGGGGCGCAAGCCACGGCCAAGCAGCGGCAGGGCACCGGAGAACTCGAACACGCTGGTGTGGATATAAGTCCCGTACATCGACCGATCGGTGCTAGAGCCGCGCAACACCACGGGAAGTGTTCGGTAGGACCCGAACTCACGCAGCCCGTCGACGCTCCTGCCCAGCACGGCAGCGTCGACCGAGTCGAGCAATTGGGTCCGCCCGTCGATAATCGCCATCACCCGCACGATCGAGCCGCCATCTGGCAGCGGCAGCTCCTTGAACATCACGGTGTTGAGGAACGAGAAGGTGAATACCGAGACACCGAGCCCACCGGCCATGACGAGCACTGTCAGGGCGGTGAAGCCGGGGCTCCGGAGCAGAAGGCGAAGGGAATAGCGCAGATCCGCCAGGCCAGCGGCCAGGCCGCGACCCAGCGAGGGCACGCCGCCGAACGACCGGCGTCGGTGGCGCGCGTGGGCCCCGAGCGAGGTCTCTCGATGCAGCTCTCGCAGCGCCGCCAACCGCCACGGCACGAGTGCCAGCACGAGTTGACGTCGATACCACTGGCGGGCACCGGTGGCCAGAGGACCGCGACGGCGACGTTCATACGCCTCGTCGAGATCACCGATGATCAGGTCGGCGCTTGCGGCCGGCGCCAGCAGAAAGAGTAGCCGCACCAGAAGCGATTCGACGGCGCCACGATCGTCGTTCACCGGGAGTTGTCTCGCACTTCAACACCATCCCAAAGAACATCGAGCGTCGCTCGGCTGTGGCGCAGCGCTCTCCACCCCCGCTGAGTCAACGTGAAGAACCGGCGCGGCCGCCCGCGCGCCTGATCACGCCGCTCGTGAGTCGAACGCACCAGGCCCTTGCGATCGAGCCGGCTGAGCGTCACGTATACCGAGGCGATCGATACGTCGCGGCCGGTGGTTGTGAGGATCTCCTCGTGCACCGGCACCCCGTAGGCGCCCTCGCCGACCCGAGCAAGCGCCAGCATCACGATCTGCTCGAACTCGCCCAGATAGTTCCCTTTGGCCACCGTGCTCTCCCGATGTCCGCCGCCACCCTGTATCCCGATCTCGACATTGTTAGGTTCGACTATGTCCCGCGTTCTAAACAAAGTCAACATCATGGCGCAGGAGACACCGTGCCCGGTCCTCACTCGACCTGGGTCGTCAGGACGACTCGCTCAGCCAGCGCATCACGTTGAGCAGAAAGCGCGCGTTGTGTGGCGCCTCCGGATGGTTCATGCCCATCGGAGTGCGCTCTTCGCCCTGTACCTGGGCCGAGAACATCGCCGCTTCACCGAACACGGCAACGCGACCGAGGCCGTGGCGGACCAGCGCTCCCTGGCTCATCCCCTCGGCGGAGATTCGCGGCGTCGCATCGGAGAACTCCCAGGCCTCGCTGGGCAGCAACACATAGGCTCCGGCGGAGAGCCGCATGAGTGGATCCGCGTCCACCGCTGCCGCGAAGCGGAAAGCCTGACCGGTGAACGTGGTGACGCGCGCTATCGCTTCGCCGGTAGCCGATCGCGTGACGGCGTGGTCGGCCAGCGTGCCATCATCACGCTGGAAGGTCATGCGTCCGCTGCCGTCCGCGTCGTTGGCGGCCGACAGCGCGTTCGAGATCACCAGGACGTCGACTCCCTCCAGCGCCCGGCCCGAGAACGCTTGTTCGAAGCCACCGACGCGATAGCCGTCGTGGCGCAGCAAGGCCGCAAACGCCGCGTATCGGCCGTCAGCGGTGTGGTAGTTGCGCTGCGCCGCGTCGACAGCCACATACGGCCCTTCGCCGGGGGCGGTCCTCGCCCGACCCGTGTCGGGTAGCACGAACAGCGCGTCGGCGCGCTGGCCGCTCTCGCTGGAGGTATGGGGCGCTACTACCGTCGCGGCACAGCCGGTGGACAGCGCGGTGAGCACGATCACAACCGCGACGGTCGAGTGAGTCGAGGTACGCATGGGCTGGCACGTTCCGTCGTCCCGGCCGTCTAGTCAACTAGTAGTGCACGCTACGGCGGCCGAACTGCGTGGGGTGCGGCGAGTCCGGTCGCGCGGCCGGCTCCGACGCCTACTGCGGTCGCGCCAGCGCCAGGTCGATCTCGGTAGCCGTCCGCACGCTGAAGAAACGATAGTCGCTGTACTGGTGTTGAACCCGGAACAGCCGTTGGCGGGCAATGCCGTGCCGGAGGATCTCCGCCACCGCGTCGCGATAGCTCTCGTCATTCATCTCTTCAAGGCGGACCGCCGTGCCGATAAGCGTTGCCCGGCTGGGGAACCGCATGCCGTTGGTATCCTGCCCGAAATCGACCTGCGCCCAGGCGAACAGCTGTCCGTCTTCCGGCCGCCCCTCGGATGGCGGCGGCTCGCCGAGCACCCCGATCTCGGCAGCGCGCACCGAGCGCGTAGCTGCATCCTCGTCGGTACCGGTTGCTATGGGAGACCCCGATTGAACCATCGTCAGTGCCTCTTGCGACTGCACCGCTTCCACACGCAACAGCTGATATCGATCGGCATCGATCCAGGCGCGGCCGAACCAGTCGTTGAGGCCGGGGCGGTAGGGCGGACGAGGATCGAACCGCACCACGAGGGCCGCCTGTCCGTCGATCTTGTCTCTCCCTTCCAGGGCAAAGTCGAAGTGCTCGCGCAGGCCTGGTTGGAACACGAAAACCCATGAGTAAGCGCGTTCCAGGTATGCCGGCAAACCGACGTCGCCGAGCTCGACGCGTTGCGCCGAGCCGTCCTCTTGCGGACCACGCACCGTCCGGTAGTCCTGCAAGTGCCCGACCGCGCCACCCGGCGGATCCACCTTCTCGCCTGCTGCGACCGTCGCATCGTCGGTGGGCGCAGGATCGGGGGCAGTCGCGACCTCGAAGACGTAGAAGTAATCGAAGCGATGTGTCGTCCGTCGGGCAACGCGATCCTGAATCCCGTAGCGAGTATCGGTGATGCGCTCCAGACACGTGAAGCTCAGCGCATAGTCGCGGTACAGCCCGGCAACCCGACCCATGACGTCGAGCAACACCTCGAGATCCGGTGCCGCCGCCGACTGAGACTCCGAGATCAGCGGCTTCGAACGCACCCCAGACGGCACCACCGCCAGCACCACCGCCAGCAAGAGTCCGGCCGCGCGGCTCCGTCGCTTCAGCATCACACCTCGGGCAATGGGGACGCGGACAGTCTAGCTCCTGGCGAGGCTGTGACGCATGGAGGCCATGTTCGGCCAGCGCCATGAATAACCGGCTTGGGCCCCATGGTTTCGATGGGCTACGGTTACGGGGCCACCGGCATCGCGAAGAGCCCTTCGCATCCGCCGGCGCTTCCGGTTGGAGACCATGAAGAGAATCCTCGCCGTTCTTGTCTTTCTGGCGGTATTCCCGAGCGCTGCCTACGGCGGATACCTCTGGGGCTGGTACCGAGGCTTCGAGTACCACTCGGTTGTTTCGGGGATGAGCGAGGCAAAGGTCTCACTGAACGCTGCCCGATCCATTCGTCAGGCGGATCCACAGCTCGCGCTCGAGCTACTGGACGCGAACATCTCGTGGATGACCGCTTCGCTGAACGACACCTCGCTCGACGTGCCGGAGGCGGAGCGCCTCAACTACGAGCTGGTGCTGGAGCGGCTGCGTCACTACCACGCCGAGTTCGGCCGCACCGGACAGTAGGGTCCTCGCGCCATTGGCGCGACATACAGCGGGCTACGGATTCCGAGCCCTTGTCGGCCGACGTCCCCCCTAGCGCATGCCGGTAAGTTTCTCAGCCGTCAACGACGTCAACCCAGCGTGTGCCGCTTCAGTGCTCTTCCGATCATGCGGAGCTTCTGCTTCGTGGTGAGACGCGCCAGGTTGGTCTTCACCACACCGCCCGTAAAGACGCTCTTGCGCCCATAGTCGATGTTGACGTCGACGATGACCGGGCGACCGCCAGAGGCGATCTCGAGGGCCTCGGCAATGGCGGTCTCCACGTCAGCGTCGGTAGCGAGTCGCACGAACGCCGCCCCGGTCGCGGTCGCCACTCCCTCGACGTGGAGATCACCGAGCAGCGTGCACGTCTTGCGATTGAGTGGCAGTTGCTGCAGCTGCGAGATCTGCGCCAGCTCGCCGTCGTGGAATACGAAGAACACCGCCCCGAGGCGAAGTGTTGCCGCGGTCAGGATCTCCAGGCCGGTCATCAGGAACCCCCCGTCCCCCACCACCCCCACCACCTGGGCGTCGGGATTGGCGAGCTTCACACCGATCGTCGCCGGAACGCAGTACCCCATGCAGTTGAAGTCCGTCGGCGAAATGAACCGGCGGGCGGCGTAGACCGGGAACTGCTCCGCTGCCAGGAACGTGTGGTTCCCGTCGTCGACCACCAGGAAGGCGTCGCGGAGCGCACGGAAGAAAATCCCCGGACTGACGCGTTCGTCGCTGGGCTCGCCGGTCCAGGTAGTGGCGAACGCCTCCTTCTCGGACCGAATCAGCCGCCGCAGCTCGCGGCTGTCTGGCCCCTCCGACAGGCTTCCTGCAGACGCTTCCAATAGGGCGTCGAGCGCCATCGTCGCATCGGCTTCGATGGCAACGGCGGCCTCGTAGTTGCGGTTGAACACTCGCGGATTGATATCGATGTGGATCAGATTATCGGGCACAGCCATGCCGTAGCTACCGGTGGCAAGCTCGGCGAACCGGACACCCACCGCGAGCAAACAATCGCACCCTTTGAAGGCTGCCTGCGCCGCGGGTACCGCCGAGTTGCCGTAGCCCATGCCGACGTGCAGCGGGTGGTCGGCCCGGAACGCGCTCAGCCCCTGGAGCGTAGTGGCCACCGGGGCCCCGAACCGCTCCGCCACCGCCTCCAGTTGCAAGGTTGCGCCGCGTGCTCCCCAACCGACGTAGATTCCCGGCCTGTGCGCCTGCGCCAGTAGTTCGGCCGCTCGCGCCAACGCGGCCGGATCGGGCGCCGGCGGCTGCCATGTCGGCGTGTAGCTCGGTGTCTCCGCGACGGCTGCCGCAAACATCAAGATGTCGGTGGGAATCTCCACCAGCACCGGCCCCGGCTCGCCCGACGTGGCGATCTCGTAGGCTTCGAAGAGCGTCGACATGACCGCTTCGTGGCTGTCGACCAGAAAGGCCGCCTTGGTGATGCCATTGGCGACGCGCTGCTGGTCGAGCTCGTGCAACTGGTACGCCCGCCCGGTATCACGCCGGATACCGCCCGATAGCACCAACATCGGAATGCCGTCGAGATACGCCTCGCCGATGCCGCTCATGGCATGGGTGAGGCCGGCAGCCGGAACGATCGCCAGACAGCCGACAGCGTCGGAGGTGCGGCTGACCGCATCGGCCATGAAAGCGCCACCGCCCTCGTGGGTCACCAGCACCGGAGTGATCTGCTCCGACTTGGCCAGCTCATCGTAGAGCTCGGTGTTGTGCACGCCGGGGATCCCGAAGGTGTGGCGGATGCCCAGCTGCTCGAGGGCGCGCACCGCCAACCAGGAACCGCTCCTCGGTCTCATCGATCCACCAGACATGGAGCACGGTGGCTCCGGGTCGCGAGTCGATCGCGGCACACGCTAGTGGTCTGCAACAGATGATCGTTCCATGTCGCGGATGGGATTTGCCGGTGAGCTCGAGGCACTAGTGGCCTGGATGATGGCTTGCGCCGCGGTGCGGCCAGTGAAGATGCAACCGCCCAGGCAGGTGCCCTCGAGCGACCGCAGCCCGTGGATACCGCCGCCGCCAAACCCCGCCGCCTCACCCACCGCATACAGACCGGGCAACGGTTCACCGGCCTGGTCGAGGACGCGCGATTGCAGGTCGGTTTGCAGACCACCGAGGCTCTTGCGGCTGATGATGAATTCGCGGATAGCGATCAGCGGACGGGCACGCGGGTCGTCGATCGGGCACGGCTTGCAGGTTCGCGAGCGGTCGCCGCGAGCGCGCCGAACATGATGCAGCCGCCGGATCTGATCGTCGTTTTGCAGGTTCTTGCCGCGCGCGACCGCTTCATCGTAGCGGCCGATCTCGCCCGCCAGCGTCTGGGCATCGACCTCGTCGTTTCCAACCAGGTCATTCATCCGCCCCGCCAGCTCCGGCACCGAGTCGGCGGTCACGACATCGGCGCACTGCTCGGTGATCTCGCGCAGCAGAGCGTCGTCGCCACGAAGCGTCGAGAGCACGAAGCGCAGCAGCTTTCGCTCACGCATCGCGTGATTGAACTCCGCTCCGGACACGGCAAGCTCCTTCGCCCCGATGCGCCAGTTGAACACCTGCCATGAGTACTGACGCTCCTGGCTGCATACGGTCTGCACCAGATAGCGCGTGTCGTACCCCGCCATCATCGCCGGCGGCCCCAGCCGCTCACCGCGCCAGTTGAGCCACAGCGCGGACATCGGGGGTACCAATGAGAGGCCGTGGTGCTCATGGTCGGGGCGCCAATGGTGCACGCCGGCAGCGTAGTTCCACATCTTGTCGAGGTGGGTGACGTTGGCACCCAGGCGAGCCGCGACGCTGTGAAGATGCCCGTCCGCGGCCGGATGCGAACCGTTCAGCAGTGTCTCCGGGGCGGATCCCCAATCGGCGGGCCAGTGCTGTCGCACCAAGTCGAGGTTGCCGCAGATCCCGCCAGCAGCGAGCACCAAGCAGTCGCCCTCGGCAGCGAACTCGGCGACGACCGCGTCACCGGCGGCGGCGCCGTCGGCAACTGCCGACTCGACGACCCCCGAGCAACCGACGAACGCTCCGTTGACGCGATCGAGGTCGGTGACACGATGCCGGTGCAGCAGCAGCATCCGGTCACGATGAGGATGGGTCTCGAGTCGCTCGAGCAGAGCCAGCACCAGCCTCTCGCCGGTCCCCCAGACGACGTGAAACCGTGGCAGCGTGTTGCCACCGCCGTACAGCCCGCGCTCGACCCAGTGCACCACTGGAAAGAACTTCACGCCGTGACCACGCAGCCAGTCATAGACAAGCTCCCGGCTGCCCGAGACATAGGCCTCCGCCCAACGGCGCGGCCACACGTCCTCGGCACCGTGCTCGCCGAAGCTGAGCCAGTCACGCAGTGCCAGGTCGGCGGAGTCACGAATGCCGGCGCGGCGCTGCTCCGGGGATCCAACGATGAAGATGCCGCCGAACGATGACCGCGCCAGGCCCCCCAGCTTGTTCTCGGGTCCGCGCTCGAGCAGCACGATGCTGCGACCGGCATCGAGGAGCTCGAGGGCGGCTGCCAGGCCAGCAAGCCCACCGCCGACCACGACTGCGTCTGCCTTGTAAGTCGACCCCACACCGGCTCCTAGTGTGCGCTAGCTCGGGTCAGCCGTTGATGCAGTGGCCGACGAGGCAACGATGGGGCAGCATGGTGGCAGCGTCAACACCCCTGGAGAGGAGTCGACACCAGATGCTTGCAGCCGTCTTTGGCGCCATTGCGCTGATCCTCTCGACCCTGCCGTCGGCGCAGTTCGAGATGGACGGGGTCGATGCGATCTCACCTGGGGTTTCTGGCGGCAACGGCACCCTGACACACGGGTCATGTCATTGCCCGACGAGGAAGGACGGCCCTTACGTTTACTCCGAGTTCATTCCGGGTGAGCCGCGACCGCAGGAAGGGGCGCACGACACCTCGGCCTTGGGGCTCGGGCTGGCGATCGGTGACGCGGCATGGTTCTTCCCATTCCCTGCGCTCGCCGGCGCCGACACGCCGTTGCAAATGAGCATCGGTGGCGAATCGGTGTTCATTCACTTCAGCGCTGACGGGCTCACCAGTTGGGCCGAAAACGACGCCGGCGTGCTGCTGATGTCGGTGCTCGCGTATGAGCAAGGTTGGCGGAACTTCTACCCCCATACGCGGGTTTGGAGATAACCGACGACGATGCTCGGCGTCGGCACCACCGGTCCTTCGGAGGGCGGTCCTCCAGACACGTCTCGGTCGCGGCTGGTCACGACGATCGCCAGATGGGGAGTGGCGATCATCCTCATCGGCGCCGCCGTCAATCTCGCCCTGGCCTGGCAGTCGATCCGCTTCGGGGCAGCGGAGACGATGCACGCCGCGGCACCAATCTGGCTCGGCGTCGCCGTCGTCCTCGGAATCGCACCCTGGGCGTTCACCGCCGCTAGATGCTGGATGTGGGCACGTTTCTTCAACACCCCGATCAGCACACGCGACGCGCTCCGCGTGGCTGTCGGCACCGAGTTGGGCTCGTCGATCAGCCCGAGGGCGATCGGCGGTGGTCCGGTCAAGGTGGGGTTACTCGTCGACAGCGGAGTGCGGACAGGCACCGCTGCTTCGATGCTGATGCTCGACAACCTCGTCGACTTCGTGTTCTTCGCCGGCGTGGCGCCGGCGATCGCCTTCGCCACGGCACGATGGGCCCTGCCGGAGGTACAGGAAGTGCTCGGCCGGCTTGTCACCAAGGGCCTCGTTGCCGCGCCGTGGATTGCAGGCGTCGCCGCGCTTGCCGGCCTGCTGGTTGTGGCGCGACGCCTCAGAGTCAGTGCCCGCGCCGTGAGCGGCTCCGACCCGAAGCGCGGCGCCTTGGCTCGCGTTCGTGACGACTTTCTGTCCGCCTATGCGCTCGTCGGCAAGCGCGGCAAGGGGCGCTTCCTCGGCGCGGTCGTGCTCACCACCGGACTCTGGGGCACCCGCTGCTGCGTAGCCACCGCGGTTCTGTACGGCCTCGGCGCCGAGACCGACCCGGTGTTGTTCTTCCTGCTGCAGTGGGTGGTGTTCATGATGATGGTGCTGGTACCGACCCCGGGCGCCGCACTCGGTGCGGAAGCCTCGTTCGGCGCCGTGATCGACGGCTTCGTCGTCGAGGGGCTCCTCGGTATCCTCACCGCCGGCTGGCGCTTCTTCAGCTTCTACCTGCCGCTGCTGCTGGGCCTGGCGACAATGGCGCTCCTCGGCACGCGGCCAAACCAGCTGCTGCGAAACACCTGAGCGCCTCAGTCGCCCCGCAACGCCACCACCGGATCGACGCGCGTGGCTCGCCGAACCGGAATCCAGCTTGCTGCCGCTGCCACCAGCGCCAGCAGCGTGGTTACGCCCCCAAAGGTGAGTGGATCCGTCGCCTCGACCCCGTAGAGCTGGCTGGCCATGAAGCGCGTGAGCCAGACCGCGCCGATGAGCCCGAGGCCGAGCCCGATGATCGTCAGCAACGCTCCATGACGCATTACCAGGCCCCGGACTGCACTGGCGTCGGCACCCAGGGCCATGCGAATCGCCAGCTCCTTGGCCCGATGTTCCACGGTGTAGGCGAGCACGCCGTAGATGCCGACCGATGCCAACACGAGCGCGATGACGCCAAAAGCACCCGCGAGCCACATGCTGAAGCGGTCGGTGCTTAGCGATCGGGCAACGATCTGGTCCATCGTCTCGACGCGGGAGATCGGGACCCCCGGATCCATCGTGCGGAGCGCCTCGCGCGCCGGGCCGATCAACGATCGCGGATCGCTGCTAGTCTCCAGCACCACGTTCATCAAGCGGAACGGAGCCTGCTTGTGTGGAAAGTAGATCGACGGCGACGCGTCGACCCGTAGCCCGGCATACCTCACATCGTCGACCAACGCGACGATCTCAACTTCGTTGAGCAGGATCGCACCCAGCGGTCCGAACCGTAACGCCGTGTTTGTGAGCTTCTCACCGATCGGGTCTTCGGTGGGAAAGAACTGTCGGGCGAAAGCCTCATTGACGGCCACCACGCCAACCCCGGCTGTGTCGTCCGTCGGTTCGAACCGACGCCCGTCCTTCAGCGCCACTCCCAGCGTGCCGAAGAAACCCGGGTCGACCTGCCGGAAATATGCCCGGTTCGACTCGCCTGCCGGCGGTGGCTCGCGATCCAGGATCAGAAAGGTGGCCTGGTAGTCGAGAGACTCCCCAAGTGGAAGCGAGGAGGCCATCCCGGCGGATTCGACCCCGGGGAGCCGCGAGAATCTGTCCATCACCTGGCCGTAGAACTGGGCGACGGACTCATCGGCCGGGTAGACCGTGTTGGACAGGTTCATCTGCATGGTGAGAACACCGTCGGAACCGAAACCGGCGTCGGTATCCTGGAGCCGGGCGAAAGAGCGCAGCAGGAGCCCGGCGCCGATGACCAGGATCGCCGCCAGCGCCAGCTGCGCCACGACGAACGCATTGCGCATGCGCAGTCGCTCGGCACCCATAGAGCCCTTGGCGCCCTCCTTCAGCGCCGCCTGAAGGTCGGCGCGCAGCAATCGTACGATCGGGGCGAGTCCGAACGCTACGCCGGTGAGCACAGTTGCGGCTACCGCGACGGCAAGCACGGTGCCGTCGATGTCGATCTCCTGCAGGCGTGGGATAGCGGACGGACCCACGGCCACGAGGGCACGCACGCTGGCCCATGCAAGTCCCAGGCCCAGAAGGGCTCCTGCAGCGGCGAGCACGATGCTCTCGGTAAGCAGCTGGCGCACGAGCCGCCGGCGCCCGGCGCCGAGCGCCGCACGCACCGCGATCTCGGTGTGGCGTGACTCCGACTGCGTCAACAGCAGGTTGGCCACGTTGGCGCAGGCAATGAGCAAGACCGCGGCGGTCGCCCCGAACAGAACCATCAGCGCCGACCCGGTGTCGCCGACCACCACCTCCTGAAGGGCGGCCGTACTGGCGCTCCACCCGGAGTTGGAGTTGGGATAGGCCTGTGCCATTCGACCGGTCAAGCCCTTGATGTCGGCATCGGCGGCGCTCAAGTCGACTCCCGGCTTCATGCGGCCGACGGCGTTCATCCAACGACCGAATCGGCCCTGTAGCGGGAAGTTGACGTTGGTCCACAGGTCCACTTCCTGAGGAAACGCGAACAACGCCGGCATAATCCCGACTACCATATAAGGGACCTCCTCGACCGTGATCGGCTGGTTGAGGATCCCCGCATCACCGCCGAACCGGCGCTGCCACAGGCCGTGGCTGAGAATGGCGGTCGGAGGCGCACCCGGAGCCCCTTCCTCGGCCGTGAAGGTCCGGCCCAGCGCCGCCGAGGCGCCCAGCAATGGAAACAGATCGACGGTGACCAGCGCTGCCTTGACCCGGGTCGGGTTGTCGTCGCGATCACGGATTGTCAGGTTGTTCGGCCAAAAGCCGGAGATTCCCTGGAACGTCTGCGTTTGCTCGCGCCAGTCACCGAGGTTTCCCGGTGAGACGGGCGACCGATCGAGCCCCTGGGCGTCGTTGCGTTCCCAAAGCATCACGAGTTGGTGCGGAGCGTCGTAGGGAAGCGGACGTAACAGCACGGCGTTGACGACACTGAAGATCGCTGTCAGCGCGCCGATACCGAGCGCCAGCGTAGCGGTCGTGACGAGCGTAAAGCCGAGGTTGTTGCGCAGCGACCGGAGCGCGTACCGGACATCCTTGGCGACGGTGCCCAACGGTGGACCTCCTGGGTTTCCTGGATCTTCGGACGCGGCTCGGGAGCGCAACGCAGGATGCATCTTCGGGTACCCGTAGAGATGCGTCCAAGAGAAACCCTCCAACGGCCCGGGGCGTCGCCGAACGG
This sequence comes from Acidobacteriota bacterium, assembly GCA_965248695.1. Classification (GTDB taxonomy): domain Bacteria; phylum Acidobacteriota; class UBA890; order UBA890; family WLXD01; genus DASCOT01. Next base: position 2,113,129 of record CBDFKD010000002.1, read on the forward strand.
CCCGCCACGCCGGGTGATCGGCGTCGACCGGACCTGCTGAGGCGCTGCCTCGATGCCTTGTTCCGGGCGCGCTTATGCCTACTACTGACGTCTGCGCCTGGCCGGGCACCGGTCGGCTGTCGTCGGCCTCGGCGGTGCGGCCACACTTGGCCACTCAGAGGAGCTGCGCCTGGCCGCCGAGAAACGGGGCCAACCCATACGGATGCGACGCGCGCAGCAATACGCAGGCTTGCACAAGCCGCGGCGCTAGTGTCGCCTCGCGACGTCGAGCCCTGGTTAGTACCTCACCCGGGTGACGTTGGTTGCCCAGGAGCACGAGAAACCGCCGAAGCCGAACTTGCCGAACTCGCCAGTCAGCCAGACGTCTTCGGTTACCGGATCCGGCGCGACGCCGATGTAGTCGCCGGTGCGCACACGGACAGCGCGCTCGCCGGTCGGTAGTTGAATAATGCTCTGGGTTTGCAAGGTGCACTCACCGGCGGCGGCAAATTTCGGCTTGTCGAAACCTCTCGCTAGGCCGGCAGCGTCGCCGAAAGCCAGCGCACCATTCTTCATGCCTGCGTACGCTGTACCCAGCAGCTTGTTGTCGCCGCTGCGCAGAAACCCCGCCACTACGTCACCGCCGGGCGTGACCGCCACGCCCGGCCAGAAGAAGTACTCCTTCCGACGTCCAAACGTGTCTTCGAAATCGATCGAGTCGCCACCGTCATCGGGCGCGATGCGCCCCACTCGCACACACGTGAGGTTCGTACGCGAGCCCTTCAGCGAGCACCCGGTGGCGTGTGTGAACCACAGTCGACCGTGCCGATAGACTGCCTGCTGCATCACCCGCGGGTCGCCGGTCTCGAGCAACTCACCGCCGCCACTTTGACTGGCCTGCGGCGGGAATGTGTAGCGGTCGAGCGCCCGCACCTCGGCACGCGCGAGCTTGGGTCGAGCGGCGCCCCGGGCGCCCTTGGTGCTGATCCGGAACAGGGTGTAGGTGGAGCCCCCCAGCACCTCGGAGCTCAAGGCGAACAGCGGATCGCCGGCGAGCCCACTGGCCTCATAGTGTTGCGCCGGCTGTACGGAAAACTCGCCGAGGTCGTTCTTGCGAAGGTTGAACTTGAAGAACTTGGCGGTGGGACACCTGGCGGCGTTATCGGCAATGACGCTCTTGTCGACAACGAACAGACGCGACTGGTTCGAAAAGCTACCGGAGAAAGGGAAGTTGTTGGTGCTGATCGCCAGCCAGCGCTCGCTCATCCCGAGCCCGGGGTAGTCACCCCATGTGTTGCCGAGCCTCGTACTGATGGCGTACTTGCACCAGTTGTCATCGCCGAGCGTAGCCGGCGCGTTGCTGCGGGACACCGAGAGGTATGCCCGCGCGTAGGCCGAACTGGCCAGATCGACCTCCAGCATGACCAGAAAGAAGCGCTCTGACAGCGGATCGTAGTGGGCCTTGGGATCCGTGATCGTGGGCTCCGTCGACCCACCGGTAACGGGCGGGAGTCCGAAATGCTCGGTCAACGTCTGGCTCACCGCGTTGTCCCCGGTGTGATCGGTCAAACGCACGGCGATATTCACCGCCTGCAGCACATGCTGTGGGCCCACGGCCAGCTGAGAATCGGGCGGGTAGACCCCGAGACCGAGCTCTCCTTGCCCGAGGCCGGGGAACGACGCCTTCACTCCCGGCGCCCGCGACAGCTCGGGCGCATCCGAGCCGAGTCGCAGGTGGCGGCCGACGGGCGCTTCCGGGTCGCTGACCGCAGCCTCCTTCAGCCTTTGCAGCGTCTGGCTGTCAAACGGGCTCTCACGTACCGGTTCACGGGACATTAGCCGCGGAGCGCGCGAGGTATCGAGCTGCCTACCGTTCGGGCGCGTTGCGCAGCAGGGTTCCACCTGCTCGATCTCATCGGCGTCCTGGAAGGCAGCTTGCGCCGCTCCCGGCGGCGCGCTCACGCCCGCGAGGCTAGCGCTGACGAGTGCGACCCACAGCAGGGGTTGGCTCGGTGTCATGCTCGTCCTTTCTACGGCGCCAGGGCCGCGTCGCCGGGGCTTTGGCCAGGAAACCTCGGCACCGGAAGCCTCGTCGCCAGGGCCGCGGCACACCGGCGACCTCGTCACCAGGGGCACTCCCGACATTAGCAGGTGGGGGACGGCGTCTGCTCGGTGCCACTACCGGGGCGCCGTGACGGCGACCTAGCGACTCGTTTGTCGGGTGCTGACCGGCTCCGGCTCCTTGCTTGACGAGCACACGTCGACGCCCGCGGTTCTCTTGGCGATACTCAGTTGCTGAGCGTACCCCGTCCGCGGCGCTTGGCCATCGTCACATCAGCAACTGGAAGCAACCGATGCTCTCGCCTGCTCTGACTGTTGTTATCAGTCTCCTGGTCGTAGCCGCCATCGGCTATCTGATCGGCTCCGCAACCGGAAAGCGCACCGCCTCACGGGGGCCAACCGCGATGATGCGCCGCCTGCGGGTCGAGCGCGACGAGCTGGGCACGAAGCTCGTGGAGACCAAAGCCGATCGCGACGCATTGCGCGCTCAACTCGAACACGACGATCTCGAACGCGACAGTGGCAGCGTTTCGGCCTCGGAGGAGCTCCACCTGCGTGACGAAGCGCTGGCCGAGCTCCAGGTCCGATTGAACTCGACCGAGGACGAGGTCGAGGCAATGCGCAGTGAGAACAGCGCCCTCGAGCATCGCTTGGCAGACCGTCAGACGGCCCTCGACATCACCATGAGCGATCGCGAGGTGCATGCGGGCCGACTACAGGAGGTGACGCGCGAGCTCGAGACCCTGCGGCGCCAGGCCGCCGACTCGTCGTCAGCTCTTGCCGAGTCGGGTGGCGCCGACGGCGAGACGCTGAAGAGCGATCTCGACAGGTTGCGTAGCCAGCTCAACAACCAGGGTGGGCAGCTGCGCGTCGCTCTCCAGACTCTGGTCACTCGAGACGAGGAGCTCGGGCAACTACGAAGCGAGCTCGAGTCCGAGCGCCTGGATCGACCCCTGGACGCGGACGGTCAACTGCTGGGCGCGTTGACATCCGACGACCGCACTCGAGCCGCCATCGGCGAGCTGGAAGAAGCGCGTGCCACCGCCGCCGAGTTGGAGGCACGGCATCTCGACGAGACCCGATGGCGTGACGAGCGCATCGCCGAACTGGAGGCCGAACCGGGCACCGCCTCCGAGGTCGAGACCTGGCTAGCGGAGGCGAGGCAAGGTCTGGCAGAAAGTGAAGAAGACCGTGCCCGATTGGCACTCGAGCGCGATGAGGCCTCCGAACGACTCGCAGCACTGGAGGATCACGTCAGCGGCGGTGGCGACCGGGTCTCCCGCCTGCAGGAGGAGCTAGACGAGCTCGAGCGTCGGTACACACAGCAGCTGAGCGAGCTCGACGCCGAGGTTCAGCAACTCCGCCAGCGGCTGGAGGAGCGCACCGAGGAGATCCAGCGGCTGCGGGACGAGCGCCAACTTTCCGGTGAGCGCATCGACCGTGACGGCGATGAGCTACGCCAGGCAAGCGCTCAAGTAGAGGCGCTTCGGGCGGAGCGCGACGAGCTCACCGCTAGCCTGACGGCGCTCACGGGGGATTTTCAACAACGTGCCGAGGCGCTGCGTGGAGCCCGTGAAGAGGCCAAGACGCTCGAGAATGACTATGTCGTGCAGATCGAGCGCCGCGACCAGCAGCTGAAGGAGATCCAGTCGCGGACGGACTCGATCGGCGCACGTCTGCTGGACTCCCAAGAGCAAACTCGGGCACACGTGCTGCACATCGAGGAGCTCAACGAATCCCTGCACACGCTCGAGGCGCGCCTGGCGCGCGACGGCGAACGCCGCGTTGACCTCGATCGACAGGTGGCCGAGCTCACGGAAGAGAATCAGCGCCAGGCCGAAGAGGCGGCGGTCAGCCTCGACGAGCGCAATACGACGGTCGAGCGCTTGGAAGAACGGCTCACCCAGCAGACGGAGATGCTTGGACGGCGCGACCTACAGGTGAGGAACGACCGCGACCGCATCGAGTCGCTGCAAACCGATATCGAGGAGCGCACCGCGGCAGGCGAACGTTCGCTTCGAGAGCGCGACCTGGAGATGGACCGCCTGCGTCGCACGCTCGAGGCGCAGCTGGACGAGATCCGCACCGCCGACGAGACCGTGCAACGCCTCGAGCTGGAGGTGACCGGCCTGCGAGCCATGCTCGACCAGGAGCGCACCCAGGCCACCGAGGCGCAATCACAGCTCGGGAGTCGCGTATCAGAGCTGCAAGCCGCCGAGACCACACAGGCGCGAAACCACGCGCTGGTGCAGTCGCTGCAGGCCGACCTGACCGACCTGGAAGCGAGCTACGAGCGGCGCCTGCGCGAGCGTCAGCTGGAGCTCGACGGGATTGCCGGGATGCTCCGCGACCGCGAGGCCGAGCTGGCGGAGATCGTGCTGGAGATCGAGCGCGCCAAGGCCGACGAGGAAGTCGCCGGCGCGCGCATTGATCGACGCAACGCCCGTATCGAGGCGCTCGAGACCGAGATAATCCGCGGTGACGATACGCGCGAACGACTGCTACGCGAGCTCCACGAGCGTGAGCTCGAGTCTCGACAGATGCGCAGCCTGCTACGGGTCGAGCCCCCGAAGGGAGACGACCTGACCGTGATCAAGGGCATCGGCGCCAAGACCGCCGATCTCCTGAACGGTGCCGGCATCTTCACCTACAGTCAGATCGCCAGCTGGAACCAGAATGATGTCGAGTGGATCGAGGCTCGTGAGCCGCGCCTGGCAGGCAGGATCCGTCTCGAGGAATGGGTCGAGGGTGCCCGCGCGGCCGGGCGCGATGACTTCGGCAGCGTGCTCGGACCGAGCGAACAAGCTCACACCAGCTGCGCCGCCTGTTCCGCGAGCCGCGGCGAACCGAGCTCCTCGGCAAGCTCAGGGAAGCCGTCGGTCGGTCCGCGCCACCGTAGGGCCTCCGCTGAAGCAACAGCGATCGCGTCCGTCCGCAGAGTTGCCAAATCCCGAAACAACAACGCCTCGTCCCAGCTCGCGGAAAGCGCCGTCGCTAGCTTCTGGGCGCCTCGAACCTGCACTTCCCAGGCTTCAGCCGGCCGCGGAATCGCTTCGAGATAACCGTACTTCCGCAGGAGTGTCGAGCTCGACTTGGCCCCCCAGCCACGTACGCCTGGATAGCCATCGGCGCTGTCACCGACCAGCGCCAGGTAGTCGGGAATCGATCCAGGCAGCACACCGAACTTGTCCAGCACGCCCGCCACGCCGCGTACCGTCCGCGCCCTGCGGTCCATCTGGACGACGCGATCATCGACGACGCACTGCGCCAGGTCCTTGTCAGGGGTGCAAATGAACACGCGGCCGACGGTGTTGTCGGCCGTCAGAGCCGCGGCCGCCGATGCCAGCGCGTCATCTGCTTCGTACTTGCGCATCGGCCAGACGACAACGCCCATCGTCTCCAGGGCCCGCTCGAGGGGGGCGAACTGAATCAGCAGCTCGGGGTCGATGCCGTCGCCGCGCTTGTAGTCACCCCACATCTCGTTGCGGAACGACTCGATCACGTGATCTGTCGCCACGCCGATATGGGTCGCTCCGTCACGCAACAAACCGAGCACCGAGGCCAGCACGCCGCGAACAGCGCCGACCTCGTTCCCGGCGACGTCCTGGCTACGCGGCACAGCGTAGAAGTGCCTGAACAGCTCGTACGTGCCGTCGATGAGATGAACGTCGATCTTGGAAGCAGCTCCGGCAGCACTCATCGAACCAGTGTAGACGGCCAGGCGGTCAACGCCACTGGAGGTCGCCGACGGTCGAGAGACCGGGTCGAGCCGCGGTCAGGCGCGCATGCGATCCGGTCGGAAGAAGCGCCCATCAACAACGGTCGCGGGGACCCGACAGCGTTCATACTGCACCGTGATCTCCATGTCGACCTGCGTGCCGAGCCGGGCGAATTCCGCGTCGACGGTTGCAAGAGCGATGTACCTCTTCAGCAACTTCGACCACACCTTGCTGCTCGCCCGCCCCACCTGGCGACCCTCCGCGTAGATCGGGACCGGCTCGCGGCACACCGTCATCGGCAGCTCGGGCATGAGGTCGGCGGCCATGTAGACTTCCTCGAGCGGTTGCCATTCGATCTCGAGGCCGACCACCCGGCGCCGCGGTCCAGCTTGCTTGGCGACCTTCAACGCCTTACGCCCAACGAAGTTTCCCTTGTCGAGCTTGACCGCCCACCCGAGCCCGAGCTCGTAGGGAGTGACCAGATCGTCGTCGGTGTGGGCGAACTCCGAGCTGGTGTAATCGACGCTGATGAGGATCAACCCCGCCTCGACGCGAGCGATATCCATCGCCACGAGGCCGCACGGCGTCACCAGCCACGGCTCGCCAACCCGCATCAGCTGATCCCATACCGGCAACGCCTCGGCGGCCGGGATCCAGATCTCGTAGCCCAGATCCCCGGTGAAGCCGGTGCGTGAGACATCGACGTCGACACCACCAATGCGGGTTCGAATGCAGCGGAAAAACCCCAGGCCACCGATAGCGCCATCGGTGGCGTCGTCGAGCACGGCGCGCGAATGGGGTCCCTGCAGCGACAACATGGCAATTTCGGCGGAGCGGTCGGCCACCTCCACCTGATACCCGACCGCGTTGCGCAAGATCCACTCGTAGGCCGGCTCGGCGGCGTAGATCTCGAAACGATCTGCCTCGTAGCGGAAGACCGTTCCCTCCTGGCGAACCATCCCGCTCGCATCGCACCACGGGGTGTAGACGACCTGTCCCGCGCTCATCCCGGACGCGTCGTGGGTCACGATCCGATCGACCAGCGATGCCGCGTCGGCGCCGGCGACGGAGTACTTGTACAGCGGCGACAGGTCGATCAACGCCGCCGAATTACGAATCGAAGCGTACTCCGGCTGCACGAAGTCGTTGTACGAGCTGACGCTCAGATAGCCTGACCACTGCGTCCAATCGTAGCTGTGGCAGAGCGGCTCGGTGCGGGGATGAAACGGGGTGCCGATGGCCATGGTGAGCGTCGTCCGTCAAATGACCGCCATTCCACATGGTAGCCACTGTGTTCACAATGTGGGATACTCGCGCCGCCCTCTATCTTAGCGAGGCGCGCCGGCAAGGGTAAGCTCACCGCCTTCACAACATTCGACCGGGTGCTCCTTGGCGCCCAGCAGAGCGTTCGGCCCGATGAGTCAGTCCTACGACGCCATCATTATCGGTGGCGGGCACAACGGCCTCACCTGCGCCGCCTACCTGGCGCGCGCCGGTCGCCGCGTCCTGGTGCTCGAACGACGTCATCTGGTTGGCGGCGCAGGCGTGACCGAGGAGCTTTATCCGGGGTTCAAGTACACCGTCTGCTCGTATGTGGTGAGCCTGCTGCGACCGCAGATCATCGCCGACCTCGAGCTACCGAAGTACGGCTTCGAGCTGCTGCCGCTGGACGGCACGCTCACCCCGATGCGCAACGGCGATCACCTGATGCGCTGGCACGATGCCGGCGAGACGCGGCTCGAGCTGATGCGCCATTCGGCGGCCGACGCCGAGGCCTATGAGCACTTCGCCATGCTCATGTACCACCTCGGCAAGACTGTCCGGCCGATGCTGTCGATGACACCGCCGAACCCGACATCGATGGCACCGGCAACGCTGGCCAAGCTGGCGGAGGTCGCGCGCACGTTCGGCAAGCGCTCCGACTATCTCTACGATCTCGCCAAGCTGATGACGATGAGCTCGGCGGACTTCGTCGAGCAATGGTTCGAGACGCCGGCCCTGCTCGGCACGCTGGCGTCGAGCGGCATCATCGGTACGTTCCTTGGACCTCGGTCGCCGGGGTCCGCCTACGTGATGCTGCACCACTACATGGGCGAGATCGACGGCGAGTTCCGCGCCTGGGGCCTGCCGCGCGGCGGTATGGGTGCGGTGTCGGAGTCGATCGCCTCGGCGGCGCGTTTCTTCGGCGCCGAGATCCGTACCGAGGCCGGGGTGGAGCGCGTGCTGGTAAAGGGCAACAAAGTGACTGGCGTGGTGCTCGAGGGCGGCGAGGAGATCCAGGCGGACGTCCTTGTGTCCAGCCTCGATCCGAAGCGTACCTTCCAGAAGCTGATCGAGCCGGAACACCTGCCAGAGGATTTCCGCACCGACATCGAGCGCTACAAGATCCGCGGCTCTTCCGGCAAGGTCAACCTGTCGCTGGACGCCCTGCCCGACCTGACGTGCCTGCGACATCTCTCCGCCGATCAGCGCATCCCCTACTTGTCCGGGGCAATCTCCATCAGCCCAGACATCGAGCATCTCGAGCGCGCCTACGACGACGCCAAGTACGGTCGCCACTCCCGCAACCCGTACATGGACATCGTCATCCCGTCGCTGATCGATCCGACCATGGCTCCCCCCGGGAAGCACGTTATGTCGATCTTCTGCGCCTACGCGCCGTACGAGCTCGCCGAGGGCACTTGGGAGGACAACCGCGACGCATTCGGAGACGCGGTAATCGACACGCTGGCGGAGTTCGTGCCCAACATCAAAGACATCATTCTTCACCGCCAGGTGCTGTCGCCGTGGGACATGGAGCAGAAGATGGGCCTCACGCAGGGCAACATCTTCCACGGCGAGCTAACGCTCGAGCAGCTGTTCTTCTTGCGACCGGTACCGGGATACGCCGATTTCACCACCCCCCTGCGGCGCTTTTACATGTGCGGCTCGGGCTGTCACCCGGGCGGCGGAATCATGGGCGCACCGGGGCAGCTCGCGGCACAACGAATCATCGCGGACACGGCTTGAGCGCATGACAGATTTTCACGACGTGGTTGTGATCGGCGGCGGCCACAATGGGCTCACCGCCGCCAACTACCTGGCACGTGCAGGGCGCCGGGTGCTGGTGCTCGAAGCGCGCAGCACGTTCGGCGGCACCGCCTCGAGTGTGGAGTTCGCTCCAGGCGTCAGCGCTCCCATGCTGTTCGCCTCGGTCGACATGCTGCATCCATCCGTGGTGTCGGATCTGGATCTCGGCAAGCACGGTCTGCAGACTGTGTCCGGGGCCGATTGCACTACCGTCCTCGGTGCCTCGGAACCCCTGCAGATCAGCGGCGGTGGCGTATCGTCACAGCTTTCCGCTGACGATCAGCGTGCCTATCAGGAGTTCGAGCTCCTGTTGTCTCGAATCGCCAGCGCGCTCGAGCCGGTGATGGGAGGCGCCCTGCCGGAGATCGAGGTAGCCGGTGTCGGCGCGGTGTTCGAGCTCCTGACGCTGGGATGGCGCATGCGGCGCCTAGGCCGTCGCGACATGCCGCAGGCCATGCGGCTGCTGCCGATGTCGCTCCGTGACATCGTCCAGGAGCGCTTCGATGATGAGCGCCTGCGCGCCGCCGTCGCCTGGCGCGGGCTGGCCGCTTCGTGGCTGGGACCCTGGTCGCCTGGCGGCGGCTACACGCTTCTCTACCATCGGCCCGCGTGGGGCGGTCCGATCTTCGGCGCACCGAAGTTCGCGGTTGGCGGCACCGGCAGCGTCGCGGATGCTCTCGTTGCTGCGGCCACGGCGGCCGGCGTGGAGTTGCGCGCCTCGGCCCGCGTGGCGCGCATCAGAGTCGATGACGACCGCGCCGTCGGCGTCGTGCTGGAGGACGGTGAGGAGGTCCCCTGCCAGGCCGTGATGTCGGCGATCGACCCGCGCACCACACTCACGAGTCTGCTCGACAAAGGATGGCTCGACCCCGGCCACGTCGCCGCGGCGCAGAACATCCGCATGCGCGGCACGGTCGCCGCGGTGCGTATTGCCGCCAGCACTCTGCCGAAGGTGCCCGGTCTCGATGAGTCGGCCTGGGCCGGGCGGGTACAGATCGGAGACAGCCTCGCCTACCTGGAGAGGTCATTCGACGCGGCAAAATACGGGCGTCTCCCGGAGCAGCCGATCGTCGACGTCACCGTGCCCAGCCTCTCCGATTCGACCCTGGCTCCAGCGGGAACGCACGTGATGCACGCCTGGGTGCAGTACGTGCCGCACACGTTCGGCGATTCCGGCTGGGACTCCAAGCGCGACGAGCTCAGTAAATCAGTGGTCGATGCGATCGACCAACAGGCGCCGGGCTTTGCTGGCGCGGTCCAGCATATCGATGTCACCACACCGGCTGATCTGGAGCACGATCTCGGCATCCCGGGTGGGCACGCCTACCATGGTGAGCTGTCCATGGATCAGCTGCTGTACATGCGCCCCATCGCCGGCTGGTACGACCACCGCACACCAGTCGACGGCCTGTATCTCGGCGGCCCCGGGTGCCACCCCGGTGGCGGTATCACCGGAATTCCGGGCAAGAACGCCGCGGCACGGCTAGGCGCGGACTGGAAGAGACACGTCTCGCGTTAGCGAACTCATCGGCGACGGCACCAGCGTGTTTCCTGACGCCGCTCCGCATCGACGGACAGGGCCCGACAATATGAGCAGACGTGCAGCGCCCGCCGGAACACAGTCGGTTCTCCGGGCCGTGCACCTGCTCAAGGCGCTCAGCAAGCACGACGGGCTCGACCTTGCGGCGCTGACGCGCGAAGTCGGACTGGCGCGCACGACGACACATCGCCTGCTTGCGGCACTCAAGAGCGAGGATCTCGTCGCCCAGGAGGCGGGCGGAGACTATCGGCTCGGACCGGGTGCCGTGGCGTTGGGAAATCAGCGGCGTCGCTCCAGCCAGCTGCGCGTCCTGGCACACCCGCATCTCCGCAAGCTCGCGGCCGAGAGCGGCGAGACGGCCACCCTCGAGGTCCAGTTCGACGCTGGCGTACTGATCGTCGACGAGGTACTCGGCCGGCATCTGGTGGGTGTAAATCGTGAGGTCGGCACGTCGTGGCCCATCCATGCCACCTCAACAGGCAAGGCGCTGCTCGCCTCCATGGGCCGCGACGATCGCGCTGCGCTGTTGGTGGGTCGGCTGTCGCGCTTGACGACCAGAACCGTCACCAGCAAGCGACAGCTCGAGGCGCAGCTCAAGCAGACAGCGCAGCGCGGCTACGCGACTGCCGAGGGCGAGCTCGCAGACGGCTTCAATGCCGTCGCCGCTGCCGTTGTCAACGCCGACGGACATCCGCTGGCGGCGATATCGGTGGGCGGGCCGGACGGACGTCTCACCGGCAGGGAGCTGAGTCGGGTCGGCGGCGCGGTGCGCGAGACCGCAGCGCTTCTTTCGGAGACGCTGAGCTACGCCTGAGCCGAGGCGGCGACGCTCTCCTGGCTCCCGAACGCTCGCGCCACCAGCCGGTCGAGAAAACTCCCATTGGCGGTGGCGAGGCGTTCGAAGCGCGTCGCATCGAGCATCTCGCCAGCGGCGCTGACGAACTCACCCTCCGGGAGCGGATCGTAGCGTCTCAAGACGTCGCTGACGATCTCCGCCGTCAGCTCCGGATGAAACTGCAAACCGAGAACGTTGGCGCCCCAGCGGAAGGCCTGATTCTCGCACCCGGCGCTGCGGGCCAGGTGAATTGCGCCGGTGGGTAGCTCGAAGGCATCGAAATGCCATTGCATCACCGTCAGCTCCGGAGCAAAAAACGGCGCCAAGCGTTCATCTTCACTGCCCTCCGCGGTCGGCTCCACCAGGTGCCAGCCGAGCTCGGGGTGTGGATGGCGCTGAACGCGGGCTCCCAGAACACGGGCGATGATCTGGCCACCGAGGCAGATGCCGAGCACGTTCGTACCAGCGGCAATCGCGCGCTCGACGAAATCGAGCTCGGCACTCAACCAGGCGTGCTCGTGCTCGTCGCAGGCGCCCATGGGGCCTCCCAAGACGACCAGCAGGTCGATGCCCTCGACGTCAGGAAAGGCTTCGCCATCGTAGGGGCGAGTCTCGGCGACCTCCCAGCCGCGTCGTAGGGCCCACGGATCGATGTTGCCCAGACCGACGGAAGGCATGTGACGCACGTAGTGCAAGCGCATGGCATGAGTGTAACCGGAGGTCGCCACCCTTACCTCTGCGTTCCCTGAGATAGGGATTGATGTAAAGTTAGGCAAGGCTAAAAATATCAGATGGGCCGTTTCGGCGGCCATCGTCTCCTTCGTACCGGAAAGAAGCATGCAATCGAACTGCACGCTCGCCGACCTGATGCCCGGAGAGCGCGGCACCGTGCGCGACGTTTCGCATCAGCTTCCGGCTCTGGAGCGCCGACGGCTGCTCGAGCTCGGGTTCTACCCTGGCACGCCAGTACTGGCGAAGATGGAAAGTCCTCTCGGCGACCCGGTGGCCTACGAGGTGCGCCAGATGACCGTGGCGCTGCGGCGTGAGCAGGCCCGCATGATCGAGGTGAACCGTCTTGCCTGAACAGAAGGCGGCACGCGCAATCGACTTCAACGTCGAGCAGACCGATGCCGCCTGCGAGGCCTGCCGCCTGTGCCAGGGACCGCAGCTGTGGGGACTGCAGACCGCCGAGTATGACTACCTCGTAGCGCTTGCAGGGTGCCCGAACGTCGGCAAGAGCACGGTTTTCAACGCCCTTACGGGACTTCGCCAGCACACCGGCAACTGGCCGGGCAAGACCGTGGCGCGCGCCGAAGGCAGCTACCGGCACGCCGATGCCACGTTCAAGCTCGTCGACCTTCCCGGCACCTACACATTGATCACCCCGCAGGCCGAGGAACAGGTGGCGCACGACTCGATCGTGTACGGCGCCGCCGACGTGACGGTGGTTGTCATCGACGCGACCCAGCTGGAACGCAACCTCAGCTTCGTGCTGCAGGTGCTCGAGGTGACCGATCGCGCCGTTGTCTGCTTGAACCTGGTCGACGAAGCTGTCCGGCACGGGGTGAAGATCGATACCGACGCGCTATCAAAGCGTCTCGGCGTCCCGGTCGTCGCCACGGCGGCGCGTTTCGGGCGCGGCATCGCCAAGCTCATCGATGCGATCGAGAGCGTCGCGCGTGACGGCCCCACGCGTAGCCCATATCACTTCACCCGTGCCGATCGCGAGCTAGACCAGTTGCTGTCGAAGGCTACCGCTGATATCGAGGCCGAGTATCCCGGCATCCCGGCGGCGCGCTGGATCGCACTTCGCTTGCTCGACGGTGACGGCCCGATGACCGAGGCAGTGCGCCAGGGGGATCTCGATCAGTTGTTGCCCGAGGAATCCGACGACCGGACCGGCTCCCGTTCCGGTGTCATTCAGTTGCAGCCCCCAGGTACCGGCCGCGCCGAGCGCGGCAAGCGGCTGTTGGAGCGCATCGGCACGCATGCGCGCGGCTCAACGAGCTTCTACGGCCGTGTGGTCGGGTCGCTGCACGGACGGGCAAGCGAGATCGCCACCGCCGTGTCGACCACGACCCGTATTCCCTGGCGCCTGGGATCCACCATCGACCGTCTAGTGACCAGCCGCTGGCTCGGCTTCCCGATGATGCTGACCATGCTGACGATCGTCTTCTGGCTGACGATCTCCGGGGCCAACGTGCCGTCGGCGATGATTGCCTCGCTACTGCTCGAGGTCGTTCATCCGGCGCTCAAGTCACTCGCCGCGTCAGTGGGTCTGCCGTGGTGGCTCGATGGGCTGCTGCTGGACGGAGTCTATCTGTCCACCGCGTGGGTAATCAGCGTCATGCTGCCGCCGATGGCCATCTTCTTTCCGTTGTTTACGCTGCTAGAAGACCTGGGATACCTGGCCCGGGTGGCGTTCAACCTCGACAACCTCTTCAAGCGCGTCGGCGCGCACGGCAAGCAGGCCCTGACACTGAGCATGGGGTTCGGCTGCAACGCCGCTGGCGTCATCGCGACTCGCATCATCGACAGCCCGCGCGAACGCCTCATCGCCATCATTACCAACAATTTCGCACTCTGTAACGGCCGTTGGCCGACGCAGATTCTCATCGCCTCGATCTTCATCGGGGCGCTGGCACCTCCGGCGCTGGCCGGCTTCGTGTCGGCCGCGGCCGTCGTCGGAGTCGCGGTTCTCGGCATCGTGCTGACGTTCGCGGTGTCGTTGCTGCTCTCGAGGACAGTCTTGCAAGGCGAGGCCTCGACCTTCAGCCTCGAGCTGCCCCCTTATCGACGCCCACGCTTCCTGGCAACGCTGTACACGTCGCTCATCGACCGGACGATCTTCGTTCTCTGGCGCGCCATCGTCTTCGCGGTTCCCGCCGGGGCAGCAATCTGGCTGTCGGCCAACCTGACCATCGGCGGAACGTCGATCGCGCAGCACCTGATCAGCGGCCTCGATCCGGTAGGCCTGTTCTTCGGTCTCAATGGCGTGATCCTGCTCGCCTACGTTCTCGCCATCCCCGCCAACGAGGTCGTGATTCCGACGATCTTGATGCTCACCGTGCTCACCGGCGGCGCGTTCGGAGTAGGCGGGGGCACCGGCGTCATCTTCGAGCTCGACTCGACGCGGGCGGTCGGCGAAGTGTTGATCGACAGCGGTGGCTGGACGCTCCTGACGGCGATCAACCTGATGCTCTTCTCCTTGCTCCACAATCCTTGCTCGACGACGATCTACACCATCTACAAGGAGACCGGCAGCGCTCGCTGGACGACGATCGCCACCGTGCTGCCGCTGGTCATGGGGTTCGCGACAACCTTCGTCGTCGCACAGGTGTGGCGCCTGCTGACCTAGACGACACGCCATCCGGCGGTGCAAGGTTGGACCTATGCGCCTCCTCCTCCTCGGCTTGCTTGCCGTCGGCGTTGCCACCCCGGCGGCCGGCGACACGGTCTGGCTCCGGAACGGCCGTGTTCTGCAGGTCGAAGACGCCCGTATCGACAAGGACACGGTTGTCTTTCGCACCCACGGAGTCGTGGTCACGATGCCGGCCGACTTCGTACGCCAGATTCGCCGCGACGACGGCCGCTCACCGCTAATGCCGCCCCGCGCTCCCGAGCGCCGCCGACCGACCCCCGAGTCTCTGCGGCCGCTGGCGCCGGACGCCCGCACACTTCGGACGCCCCGACCCGGGGCCGCGACGACCTCTCCGCAGCCCGCTAGCTTCTTCTTCGACCCCCGCGACCGTTCCTACTGGCAGGACAAGATGTCCTGGATCCACGACCAGATCTCCAGACTGGAGGCAAGGAGCGTCGGGACACGCAACCGTGGCAGGGTACGAACCGGTGGTCGCTACGGCGACTTGGCGAGTAGTCACCGGGAGCTGTTGGCCTGGCGAGCGCTGGAGACCGCTTTGCGGGCCGAGGCACGTAGCTTGGGCGTGCCGTCGGCGTGGCTGCGGGTTGGCAATCGACTCGGCGACTGATCCGCCGCACAGGCATCCGACATGAACCGAACCACACGCCGGCGCTTTCTCAGTCGATCCGCGGCGCTAGGCGCGGCAGCGACGTTCCCTAGCCTGTCGGCTCGCGGCGGGCAGACCGATCCGTGGTTCAGCATCTCGCTGGCCGAGTGGTCCCAGCACCGCGCCCTGCAGGCGGGTCAGCTGGACCATCTCGATTTCATCACCGGCGCGCGGACGGCCTACGGCGTCGACGCCGTCGAGTACGTCAACGTGTTCTTCTTCGAGCGCGCCCGTGATGCGGCCTACCTTCGCGAGATGCAAGCGAGATGCGATGGCGAGGGCGTGCGTAGCTTGCTGGTCATGTGCGACAACGAGGGTCGGCTTGGTGATCCGGACGCGGCCACTCGCACCGCAGCGATCGAGAACCACCACAAGTGGGTCGAAGCGGCGGCATTTCTCGGTTGTCACAGCGTCCGGGTGAACGCCGCGTCTGAAGGCACCTGGGAGGAGCAGAGTCGTCTGGCGGCCGATGGGTTGCGACGCCTGGCGACCTTCGCTTCAGACCACGGCTTGAGCGTGCTAGTCGAGAATCACGGTGGTCTGTCGAGCAACGGCAAGTGGCTCGCCGAGACGATTCGTCGGGGCGACCATCCTGGACTCGGCGCGCTGCCCGACTTCGGCAACTTCCGCATCGCCGGCGATGACTGGTACGACTTTTACCTCGGCGTCGAGGAGCTCATGCCCATGGCGCGCGCGGTAAGCGCCAAGTCGCACGATTTCGGTCCCGATGGCAACGAGGTGCAGCTCGACTACGCTCGACTGCTCCGCATCGTCGGCGCCGCCGGCTACCGCGGCTACATCGGCATCGAGTACGAGGGTGAGCGACTGTCGGAGCCCGACGGCATCCGTGCCACCAAGGCGCTGCTGGAGCGGGTCCGCGACGAGCTCGCGGGCCAGATGTCCTGACATGTCGAGACGACAGCAGGCCGCACCGGAGCGCGTCGCGCGTTGGGACGTCTGTCGGCAACCATGAGTCAGCTCGGACAGTTGGCGCTGTTGATCCTGCTGCTCCTGGGCGCTTTCCTGTGGGTCGGCTGGCTGATGAAACGACGCGAGCAGCGTTGGGACAGCGACGACTGGCGCCGCGGCGGGACGTCGGCCCGCGTCGGCAATGCACTGCTCGAGGTGCAGTCGCTACTGGAGCCTGATCGACGTCACGGGCTGCAGGAACGACGTCGCTCGAAGCGCGACGACGAGGACTCGGGCGACCCCCCGATGGCACGCGACGAATCGGACGTCGACCGGGGCACCGGCAGCTAGCGGTTCACGGCGCCGATCAAGGCGCCGGTGTGAGGTCCTTGGCGCGGAGGTTGCGGAACCAGACCGAGCTGTCGTGGTCGTGGTTCTGCAGCCCGACATAGCCGGAGGCAGCAAAATCGGCCACCTTGCCGCGCGGCTCGGCATCCCAGTCGACCACCGTCTCGCCATTGATCTCGACGGTGATGTGGTCGCCGACGAACGTCACGCGCATTTGGTTCCACTCACCCGTAGGTCGCGACGCCAGACGCGACGCCGCCTCCGCGTCGTAGACCGCGCCAGTCTGGTGAACTCCCTCCTCGGAGGCATCGTGGATCTGTATCTCGAACGAGTGGTAGATGTAGTCGTCACTGCTCGGAGCGCCGGGAACGCGTACGAACACCCCTGAGTTCGATTCCAGCTTGCTGGTCTTGAACTCGAGCTCGAGCGCGAAATCGGAGAACTCGCGCGCGCTGTACCACATCAGCCCCATGCCTCCGTGGGATTCGAGCACGCCGGTTTCGGGGTCGAGCACGAAGTACCCGGGTCCGTAGTGGTTCCAGCCGCCCTTGTGGAAGGTACCGTCAGGTCGCTGCTGGATCAGGCCTTCGTATCCTTCATCGCTCACCGGCATCGACCTCTCCAGCGCGGGCGGGCTCGGGCGCTCCTCGCCACCGGCCGCCAGGGAACGCATCGCGCCCACTCCGAGCGCGGCGGCGGCGCCGATGCTGAACACGATCGCGGGTAACGGCAGTCGTCTTACACCTTGCGTCATCAGGGGATCTCCGGCAGCTGCGCGTTCTGGGTGTCAAGTCGCCTGTTACGGGCCCCTAGTTGCTCTTGGGGTTCCACTCGCCGCGGGCAACGGCGGGAATGAACGTTGCGAGGTCGGGGGGCGGGAACTCGATCGCCGTACCGGTCTCGGCGCTCATGTACCCGGTCATCAGCAGTTCGGTAACGTTGAGGCCGTCGTCGAACGTCTCGCTCGGTCGGCGGCCCTCGAGAAAGCAGCGCGTCATGTGTCGGTTCTCGCCGACGTAGCCGTATTCGCTTTCTTCATCCGCCACCACCGGCATCTGGCCCACCTCTGCGTTCTGCTTCTCGACCAGATCCTCGCCCTCGGCACCGACCACGTGGCGAGAGAAGAAGAGCTTCGGGCCCATGTCGAGTGAGTTCAGCGACATCGAGTACTCGGGGCCGAGCAGCTCCATGGTCAGCCGCAGACCGGCGCCTACGAAGCACCACGAGGTCGTCGTCTCGACGATGCGTGGATTGTCGTCCGGGTCGCGGTATTCGACCAGCGAACGCGCGAAATCCTCCGACGGCCGCTGCGTGTAGTCGTTGCCACCATCGCTGGCGCGGGCGAGCTGCTCGGCATAGCGAGGTTGCTGCCACTTGAGACAGTTCGTATATGCAGTGACCCGCACCGGCGTCAACGCCTCGCGCGGCGCTTCCGGCGGTGTCAGCAGGAACCGCGCCGTCTCCACCGAGTGGCACATCATGTCGTTCATCACGCCGCCGCCTTGAAGCTCCCCGGACCAGAACCAGGGCATGTGCGGGCCGGAGTGCTCTTCGGCAGCGCGCGCCAGATACGGCGGCCCGGTCAGCGCCGCACCTCGCGCCCAGGCGATCTGCTTGCCGCGCACCACGCTCGGGGTGAACAGTTGGTTCTCGAGATAGCCGTCGAGCAGCTCGGCGTCGTGCGCCAGCTCGACCATGCGCTTCGCCTCGGCGACGTTTCGTCCAAGCGGCTTCTCGCAGGCGACGCCGACGAGCTCACCATGGCCCGATTTCAGCGCGTTGACGATCTCTTCCATGACCTCGATACGAGTGAAATTCGGCGAACAGATCCATACCGCGTCGATGGCAGGATCGGCGACCATCTCGGTGATCGAGCCGAAGGCCTTCGCCTCGCCGACGCGCAGCTCGCGCGCCAGCGCCGCCGCCGCCGTGGCGCTCTCGCGGCTTCGACTGACGACCCCGAGGACATCGGCGTCGCGGACGCCGACAAAGGATCGAATGTGAAAGCAGCCGACGAAGCCGCCGCCGATGATGCCGATACCGAGTCTTCGCTGCGTCATGGGGATCGTTTCATCATGTCGTCAGGCCACGGCCGGTCCGGCGGCGCGTTGATCCTTGAAGAACAGCAAATAGGCCACAGCGCATAGCACTGTGATGGCGCAGGGTACCAGGAACACAGTGGTCCAATCGGTTACGCCGTCCACGGTGAATCGGCTTTGCACATAGCCGGCAAAGATGCTGCCAACGAAGCTGCCAACGCCGAGTGTGACGATCGCAATCAGGCTCTGGGCTGAAGCGCGGATGTCCTTCGGCGCCACCGAGTCGACATAGATGAACGCCGCAACAAAGAAGAAGACGAAGCAGAATCCGTGCAGCGTAAGCGACGCCACCACGAGCCACCACGGCGAGCCGATGGCGAAGACCACATAGCGTATTGGCCAAGCGATGACTCCGAGGGCCAGTGTCGAACGCATTCCGTATCGTTTCAGGAACCACGACAGCATCACCGCCAGCACGAAGATCTCGGCGATCTGGGCCACCGTCATCACCGCCGGGACACGCGCCGGCGAAATTCCGATGATCGACGACTGGAGATACGGCGCAGTCAGCACATAGTAGAACTGCAACTCGGTGGCAACGACGAACGAGATCAACATGAAGATGGCGAAGTCGCGATCCCGAAGCATGCGCAGGGCCTCCAGAAACGCCCAGGGCTTGCGGTCGTCTCGTCGCGGCGGCGTGTGTGGCAAGAGAAAAGACTGCAATCCCATTAGCACGGAGAAACCGCCGGCTAGCAGGAACATGTCGCCACCCATCGCCTGTCCATTGGCACCGGCGTTGGCGCGCCAGCCGGCCAGCGCCCAGCCGGCCGCGATCCAGCCGATCGTTCCCCAGACGCGAATCCTTCCGAAACCTTCCTCGGAGTTGTCCAGGTTGCTCATGGCGATCGAGTTGGTGAGCGCCAACGTCGGCGCGTACAGCAGGCAGTACAGGAACATGACGAGCGCCAGCGAGCGGTAGTCCGTTAACGTCGAGGCATAGAGCAACACGCCCCCACCGGCCAGCTGAAGCGCCGCGACGGTGTGCTCGGAGGCGAAGTACCGGTCCGCGATCTGGCCACCGATGAACGGCGCGATGATGGTGGCGAGCGGCAGTAGCGAGTAGATGAACCCGACCTGCGTCCCTTCGAAGCTCAGGTCGCCAAGGAGATACGCCGACAGCACCGGGGCCCAGGCGCCCCAGATGGCGTACTGCAGGAACATCATCAGGCCGAGCTGGAACCTGCCGCTCATGTGCTCTCGACTAGCCCCGAGGCGTAGACAGTTCCGTCCGTTGACAACGCGCTCAGACACGCACACGCGCAGCGATCAGGCGCGACACACGGGCAAGCCAGGCGAACGCCGGAGCATAGCAGCCGGCACGGAACTGCTCAAAGCCGCTGGCCTCTGGCGTAGCCGCCTGGCCGTGATTAGGATCCGTCACTCCCGCTCAGAAAGCTCTAGGAGGACGGCTGATGGTTCGGTCCTGCGGCTACCTTGGCTACGTCGTTTCAGTCCTCGTCGCTGTCAGCACACTGAACGGCGCGGCGCCGCGACAAGCTGCGGCGCAGGAGGAGAGTCGCGGCGATCTCGTTTTCGCGTCGTCAACGATCACCTATCTGATTGGTGGCGGCGGTGACACACGGCTGGACGCGCCGGAGGTCGGTGTCAACGGCGTCTATGACGCGGCGATGAAGTACGAACTCAAGCGCGCCACGCTGGTCGGAAGGATGCTGATAACTGACTTGGCCTTCGGAACCAACTCCCCAGGCTCGATTGATGCCGAATGGCGTCGGTCGGTAAAGGGCAAGCCGGCCAGGAAACTGGCGCGAGCCAGCGAGCCGCTCGGTGGCAACGATCGCTTTGTACGGTTCTTCGTCGACAAGCCCGCCCGGAAGCTGAAGAACGCCGTGTTGTCGGCGAATTACAAGGCCCGCAACGGACGCTATGTTGCGCCGTCCATGGTGCAGGTTGCTTCTGCGGTAGATCTCCGCGCATCGCTGGGACGCATAGGCAACGGGCCGAACGACGCCGGTGTCAAACTTG
The DNA here is from genome assembly GCA_965248695.1 of Acidobacteriota bacterium. GTDB lineage: Bacteria > Acidobacteriota > UBA890 > UBA890 > WLXD01 > DASCOT01. The sequence goes on from CBDFKD010000002.1 coordinate 2,133,702, forward strand.
GAGACTACGACCAAGAGGGACTGCGGCTGTTGTCGAAGTCGGCCAACACGCAGGCGGTGTCGGCGTCGGCCAGCTACGAGCTTCAACCGGATGATTCCGGCGAGATCTTCTTCGCCCCTCCGGGCCCGATAGAGGCCGGCTACGAGCTGCTAGATGCGGCGGCGGAATTGGTGGGGACAACCCAGAAAGTCTGTATCAGGTTCCGTTTGTCCAACTCCACGCCGGGTAAGCCCTTCTTGGTGTCCGAGGCCTTGTTTTCAACCGTCCCTTCCGGGGGCGCAGGGACTCGCGTGCCCTTCGTGAAGTTCAAGAACAAGAAAGTCGGGGAGGACCTCGAGAAAACAATCAAACTCGACCCGCAGAACTTTCTGAACACCGTGCGAGACGGCGAGTTCGACCTCCTCATCAAAGCCGCCAACGACCCGGGCACACAGCTCTTCGTCGAAATGGAAATCACCGTTCCGGGAAACACCGCCGAAGGTAGGTTTGCGCGCTGACGGAACTACGGGCTGGTCGGGCCTTGCGCCTACCCTGGTGCTTTCTGCGACCCCGAGCTCAGCGAAGCCTGGCGGCGGCTAAACGATCCTCTGCTGCACCGGGTCCCACTCGACCTTGCGACCGAGTTGGTACGACTTCGTCGCCATATGGCAGGTGATCGCTTCCTCCAGGCCACGATCGATGCTGCAGCTCGGCTCGCCACCATGACGAACGGTGTCGAGCCAGTCCTTGATATGTAGCCAGTGCGTGCTCACCCGCCGGCCGCCTTGATAGGTGAATAGAAGCCCGCGGCTGGCGAAGTACTCCTCGGTGGCCGTGGTGACGGCATCCAGCCCCTTGAAGCCGGGGCGATACGTCAGCAGCGGGCGATCGACATCGACCACCTGGCGCTCGATCAGATCCGCGTAGCGCGTTGACTGCGGCTCGGCGATCACGCGCACGCCGCTGCCCACTTCCATCGCCGCATCGTGCCCCATGAACACTTTGCCACGTCCGCGACCGCTGGCCAGCGTGGCGCTGTACACCAGGGTCAGATCGCGATCCGGATACTCGTACACGACCTGAAATACGTCGGGCACGTCGCGGCCGTCCTTGAAGAAGTAGATGCCTCCGGAGGCCACCGCCGACTTGGGAATGCCAAGGTTCATGATCTGGTTGAGGGCATCGTACTCGTGCGACAGCAGGTCGCCCGCCAGCCCGGTGCCGTAGTCGTACCAGCAACGCCAGCGAAAGAACCGCTCGAGGTTGAACGGCACTTGGTTGGCGGCGTTGCCCTGGAACTGTTCCCAGTCGATGGTGTGCGGGTTCCCTTCCGGGTGAATGTCCCACACCCAGGCCCCCCACGGATCGTTGCGGTTAGTGGTCGTCTCCACCAGGGTGATCTTGCCGAGGATCTCCTTCTCGATGATCTCGCGAGCTTTCTCGTGGCTCTCGAGCTGACGGTTCTGATGCCCGAGCTGGAACTTGATGCCCGACGACTTGACCGCCTCGACCATCGGCAGCACCTCTTCCTCGGCGCGGGTCATCGCCTTCTCGCAGTACACGTGCTTGCCGGCCGCGGCGGCGGCGATGGTCATGGGCGCGTGCCAGTGATCCGGCGTGGCGATCAGCACCGCGTCGACATCGGCCGAGTTGAGTAGCTCCTCGTAGTGTCGGAACCGGTACGCCGGTCGCGATCCCGGGGCGTTGGCCGGACGCGTTTCGTTGGCCGACGTTGCGATGGCGCGCTCGGCGCGAACGTCGAACACGTCACAGACACCGGTGAAAGCGACGTTGAGGTCGCCCTGCTGCATGAACTCGTCGAGCCGCGTGTTGCGCGGATCCTGGTCGGCGGCGAGGCGCCATTCTTCGGTGACCTCAGGGTGTGCGAAGCCAGCGCCGCGCATGAGCGCCTCACCCTCGCCACCGAAGCCGATGATCCCGAGGTTGATGCGCTCGGCGGGTGGTCGGCTCTGTGCGTGATCGATGATCGCCGGAGCATCGCCGGTTACACCGAGCTCGGCCAGTACCTGGTCGCGGCGCTCATCGGCCAACGCCTTCTTGCGCCATGCGCCCCAGCCGAGGGTGCCCAGTACGGGCAGCGACGCCAGCCCTTTGAAAAGGTCGCGCCGATCGATCGACTTGCCTTCGTTTCCGGTCTTGCCGAGTGTACCGCCCGTTTGCTGCGGCGCCCGGTCGTCGTCATCCGTGCTCATCCCGACTTCCCCTCGCGCCGCAGCAGTCTGCCGAGGCCCACAACGTCATCGGTAGGAAAGGCCCTGATGACCATCAGGGCCGCGATCTCGATCAGGGTCTTGTTGACGATCACATACGACCCCTCGGCCGGGATCGCCGTCTCCAGCCCCGGCAGGGGCGGGTTGGCCAGATAGTAGAGCCCCAGCAGGATCATCCCCAGCAACGCTGCCAGTCGTGATCGCAGGCCCGCCACCAGCGCCAGGCCGATGAGCGTCAGGCCCCACTTGTTCAGCAGGTCGACCAACTGCAGGCGCCCAGGGTCGGACACGAGCCACAGGAACCAGCTGGCAAACGGCCCCTGCGCTTCGGACAGAAAACCGGCTGAAGTCCAGTAAGAGTTGGTCAGCTTGGCGATGCCCTCGTAGAGCAGGTGCCAGCCAACCAGCATTCGCAAGGCTACCAGGGCCAGACTCTGCCCACTCCGGAACTGCGTAGCTGCAGCGGTCATTGTTCTCCAGCGTGGGTAGCGATCCCAGGCTGACTCGACCACCTGGGCGATTTGAAGATGGAGCCGTCAGCGGCGACCGTCAGGCAAGCGGCGCCGGGTATCGACGCCACCAGGCGTGTTCGGTGTTCCGGCCCGGCCACGAACGCGGCCGTGGCCAACGCGTCGGCGGTCATCGCGGTGGCCGCCCGTACGGTCACGCCGCTGCAGTGCCCCGGCGATCCACCGGTGGAGTCGACGATGTGGTGCAGCGTGCGATCGCGATCGAAGTAGATCTCGTAGCTTCCCGATGTGGCAACTGCGCCGTCGTGCAGCTGCAGGATGTCGGGATACTTGCCGGCCTTGTCTGGATCCTGAACCGCGACGGTCCAGGGCGCCCGCCCGTCGCGACCTCCAGCGGTCCGGATGTCGCCACCGGCGTTGATCAGGTAGCTATCGGCGCCACGCGCTTCGAGCGCGTGGGCCATGCGGTCGACGATGAAGCCCTTCGCCATTCCGTCGAGCGTCACGGCGGTGCGCTCTCCTTGAAATCGGATATGGCGTCCGTCGATGTCCACGCCGGCGGCTTCGACACGAGCCCGGGCATCGACCAGCTCACTGGCGTTCGGAAGCCCGCTGGCTCCGGACTCGCGTTGCTGGCGCAGCAGATCCACCACCGGCGCCACCGCGATGTCGAACGCTCCGGCGGTCAGCAGCTCGAACCCGCGCGCTCGTCGGAGCAGGTACACCAATTCGTCGGGGGCGCGTCGCAACGTCCCGATGTCGTTGAGCACCCCCATCGCCGTCGCCGGCTCGTGCCGATTGAGGATGTCTATGAGGCGATCCATCTCGGCCAGGGCGCCGCCAATCGCATCCTCGGCCAGCCCGCGCGACGCGTGCAGGGCGGACAACGAGACCACCGTCCCCATCGCCGGCACCGACTGAGACACCCGCCAGCCGGCGTCGACTGCCTCGGCCTCGGTGGTGAGCGGTCCCTCAATGCACTCGAAGCCCATCTCGAGCAAGCCAGCAAGCTTGCGAGCACGGCGTTGCGAGTCGGTTTCGACGACGTCTGGCACGATCGTAAGCAGGCCCGGTAGAGAGTTCGGGCGGGAGAATAGCAGCTGCGTATCACCGCCACAAAAGGAAACCGGACGCCCGTGACCCTCGTCCTACCTGGAAACAAGGCTTCTGTCCGGGTTCGCGCTGGCTGTAGAGCGAGAGGTGTGTCGTGGGTGATTTCGCACGAGATCTGAGGTTCGGTGTCCGCCAGCTGGTCAACAGCCCAGGGTTCACATTGGCCGCGGTGCTGTGCCTGGCGCTCGGGATCGGGGCGAACTCGGCAGCGTTCAGCTTCGTGCGCGGGTTTCTGTACCAGACGGCCCCAATTCGCGACCCCGAGAGCCTCGTGCGCATGTACCTCAACTACAACAACGGCCTCGGGTTCGGTTCCTGGTCGTACCCCGACATGGTCGACATGCGGGCCGCCACCACCGACGTGTTCGACGCGGTCCTGGCCGACACCATCGGCACGTTCAGCTTCAGCGCCGGTGGCCAGAGCCGCCGCATCTTCGGCACCTACGTCACCGCAAACCACTTCGAGGCCCTCGGCGTAGAACCGCAACTCGGGCGCGGCTTCCTGCCCGAGGAAGATCAAACCGAGGGTACCCATCCGGTGGCCGTCCTCAATCATCGGTTCTGGAGCGACGCCTTCGGCGCCGATCCGGAAGTCCTCGGGCACACCATGCTGCTGAATGGCCGGGAGATAACCGTAGTCGGGGTAGCTCCAGCCAACTACGATGGCAACAACACCGCCATGCGTACGGAGCTTTGGATCCCGTTCAGCATGGAGCCGGCTCTGACTCCTTCGGGCTCCAACCTCGACCGTCGCGGCAACCACTGGATCCAATCGGCCACCGGCCGTCTGAGACCCGGTGTCACGTCGCAGCAAGCCAAGGCGGCGCTTGACGCCCTGTACGTGCGCCTGGAAGAACTGTATCCAGACACCAACACCGGTATCACGATCGATTTCTATCCGGAGAGCAAGGCATCGTTGCACCCCGCGGTCCGGGGTGGCTTCGTCGCCATGCTCTCGTTGCTGTCCGGCATCGTGGGCCTGGTGTTGCTGTTGGCGTGCGCCAACGTCGCCGGCCTCCTGATCGCCAGGTCGACAGCGCGGACGCGAGAAGTGGGCATCCGCCTAGCCCTGGGAGCGGGACGCGGCCGCCTGATCCGCCAGCTGCTGACCGAGAGCGCCGTACTGTCGGTGCTGGGCGGTGGGCTCGGGGTACTCCTTGGCGTGGCGCTGATCGGCCTGGTGAAGTCGTTTCAGCCGCCGACGGAGCTGCCGCTTCGAATCGACGTCGGGATGGACGGCGCCGTGCTGGCGTTTACCTTCCTGGTCACCGCGGCTACCGGGCTGGTCTTCGGAATGGCACCGGCGATCACCGCCACGCGCCAGGATCTGGTGGCGGCGCTCAAGGATGGCGCCCCCGGTTCGGGAGGGCACTCGACCCGTCTACGCGACGCGCTCGTCGTCGGCCAGGTGTCGTTGTGCCTGGTGTTGCTCGTTGCCGCCGGGATGGTTCTGCGCAGCCTGCAGCAGGTGCAGCGCCTGGATCTCGGCTTCAACCCGGACGGCCTGATCCACGCGAGCATCGATCCGGCGCTACAGGGATACCCGCTTGAGGAGCTCGACGCTTTCTTTGATGAGCTGCGAACGAACCTACTAGCCCAGCCCGGCATCCAGTCGGTGGGTTACTCGGGAACGACGCCACTGTCGCTGATGAACAACCAAACGGGCGTGCTGCCCGAGGGATACGAGGTACCGGAAGGGCAGGATTGGCCTAGCCTCGACTACACCGAGGTGGATCACGGCTACTTCGCCGCCATGGGGATACCGATCCTGCGCGGCCGCTCATTCGCCGCCGCCGACGACCGCGACGCAGCGCCCGTTGCGATCGTCAACCAGGCCTTCGCGGATCGTTTCTGGCCCGACGACAACCCGATCGGCAAGACAATCCGAAGCGGCGGAGAGGAGCGCGACGTTGTCGGCGTCGTGCCTACGGGCAAGTACTTCAGCCTCGGCGAGGATCCCAAGCCCTTCCACTACGGCGCCCGAGCCCAGCGGTACCGTGGCCAGCAGACCTTTGTCCACGTACGCACCGCCGGTGAACCCGCTGCGGCGCTCGAAACGGTGCGGCGGGCCATCCAGCAACGCGATCCGACCATGCCGGTTTCCGACCTGAACACCGGGCACGGCGCCCTGGGTCTGGCCTTCTTGCCAGCCCATCTCGCCGCCGTCGTGGTGTCGGCGTTCGCCATTCTCGCTTTGTTGCTGGCATCCGTCGGGCTATACGGCGTGATCTCGTTCAGCGTCGCACAGGGGATCCACGAGATCGGCGTCCGCATGGCGGTCGGCGCCCGGTCCGGCGACGTGGTTCGAACCGTAATGGTCCGCGGCGCACGATTGACGCTGATCGGGTTGGGGATTGGCTTGGGTGGCGGCCTGATGTTGTCGCGCGCTGCTGCCAACGTGCTGTACGGGGTGAGCGCCACCGATCCGGCCGCCTACGCCGTAGGGGTGCTGGTTCTGAGCGCGGCGGCGGTCGCGGCGAGCTTCGTCCCGGCTCTGCGAGCGACGCGGATCGACCCGCTGGTGGCATTGCGCACCGACTAGGATCGCAATGTCGCCGCATGGGTTAGGCTCGGGACCATGCCCCACGATCGGCTCGATGACGCGCTCGCAACGCGTGTAGACAGTCTGGAGGAGGCCGGAACCGCCAAGGGCGGCGAGTCTGTGGTGACGGCGGTCCTGGCACCGCGCGCCGACCGCGGCGCCCGCCTTCACCTGGCAGGCGAGGGCGATCGTGAGTTCATTCGAATGAACTCCAACTCGTATCTCGGGATGTCGCTACGACCCGAGGTGATCGAAGCCGAAGAAGAGGCGGCCGACCGCTACGGTGCAGGACCCGGCGCGCTTCGTTTCATCAGCGGCACGTACCAGCCGCACGTGGCGCTCGAGCGCCGGCTCGCCGACTTCCATGGCCGCCAAGCCGGGATGATCTTCTCGGCTGCCTACGCCGCCATCATGGGGACACTGCTTCCGCTGATCACCAAGGAAACGATGGTCATCAGCGACGCGCTCAACCACAACTGCATCATCAACGCGATGCGGCTCTCACGGCCACTCGACAAGGCAATTTACCCGCACGTCGACATGGCGGCATTGGAGCAAACCATCGAGGCAGCAAAGAAGCGCGCCAAGCGGGCCCTGGTGATCACCGACGGGGTTTTCAGCATGCGCGGCGACCACGCACCGCTCGATACGATCATGGAGATCGCCGCGCGCCACGACGACGACTTCGACGAGAACTGCGTCGTTGTGGTCGATGACTCGCACGGAGTCGGCGCCTTCGGCGCCACCGGGCGCGGCACCGAGGAGTACTGTGGCGGCTCCCCAGCCGACGTGCTGGTCGGCACGCTCGGCAAGGCGCTGGGAGTAAACGGCGGCTACGTCGTTGGCTCCGACGCCTTGGTTCGTTTCCTCCGCGAGACCGCGCCGATGTACATCTATTCGAACCCGATCACGCCGTCGGAGGCGAGCGCAGCCACACGCGCGGTGGATCTCCTGGATTCTGAGGTCGGGCACCAGCTGCTGCGGAACTTGCGCCAGCTCACGGCACGATTTCAGCAGGGCCTCGCGGATCTCGGTCTGGAGACGATTCCCGGCGAGCACCCGGTGGTACCGCTCATGCTGCGAGATACGGAGCGCACCCACTCGACGGTGACGCACCTGTACGATCACGGCGTGCTGGCCACCGGGCTCGCGTATCCGGTTGTGCCGCGAGGGGACGAGGAGATCCGGTTCCAGGTCAACGCCGACCACACGTCGAGCGACATCGACGCAGTGCTGGGGATTCTCGCATCGGCGCCGTCCTAGGGCGTCCTGTCTTACTTGCGCTCCCGTCGTCGGCCTCGGCGCCGGTCCGCGCCCGAGAACGGCCACGTCGGAGGCCGACCAGAACCCCTGCGCCGCGTGGTACTGCCGGAATCTTGTCGTTGTTCCTTAGCGTTGTTCTTTAACGTATGCATATCTACATGCCTATCTATTATGTATAGGCCTTAATATGCATACTTATATGCATGCGAACAACCCTCAATATCGACGATGGCCTCGTGCGGCAGGCAGGAGAGTTAACCGGTATCCGCGAGAAGACAGCGCTCGTGCGCGCCGGTCTCGAGGCGTTGATCGCCCGGGAGAGCGCCCGCCGGCTGGCAAAGTTGGGCGGCTCGGAGAGAACCGTCGAGCTCATACCGGCACGCCGACCACGGGGTGTGTAGCCGTTGGTGCTGGCGGATACTTCGATCTGGGTGCGCCACCTGCGGAACGGTGATCTGGACCTCATGCGGCTCTTGGGGGCGCAGCGGGTCTTGACTCATCCGTTCGTGATCACCGAATTGGCCGCCCGGGCGCTCGCGGCGCGGGGCGAGATCCTGAGTTTGCTGCGCGCTCTGCCCAGCGCCGCCATCGCCGAGACGCACGAGGTCGACCGGCTCATCGATGACCGAGGGCTGGCAGGCCGCGGGCTGGGGCTCGTCGACGTTCACCTGCTGGCGGCGGCGCTACTCAGCGACGCCCGCCTGTGGAGCAGCGACCGACGCTTGCGCGAGGCTGCTGCCGAGCTCGACGTCGGTCTCGATTAGCTTCGCCCGGGCCCGAGGCTCAGCGACCGGCACGACGCTGAACTACTCGCCGCCCTCCGACGCCCGGGCAGCGATCGCCTCGAGCTCTGACTGGATGTCTTCCTCGCTGAACCAATGGCCGCCGACCACGACGCCGAATCGGTCGGCGAAGTTGGACACATCCTCCGTCGGATCGGCATTGAGCACCACCAGATCAGCGCGCCTGCCGACGGCCACAGAGCCATACTCATCTGTGGCCTCATAGAAACGCGCCACCGCCTGAGTGCCGGCGAACAGGATTTCGTACGGGTGCAGGCCGGACTGCACCATGAGCTCCATCTCGTGGTGGATGGAGAATCCGGGCACGCTGAAGATCTGCGGCGAGTCCGTGCCCAGCAGGACGGCGACCCCGGCGTCGTGCAGCGCCTTCAATACCCGCCGACGTAGCGACAAGATATTCGCCACGGCCTGCCGATCGGCACCGAGCTGCTCGACACGCTCGTTGATGGCTTCGATCCAGCCCGCCACCATGGCCGGTGGCATGTAGCGCGTCTCCGGCCGCACCTGCATCCACTCCTCGCCGCTGCGCGCACCGAAGAGCACTTCCCACAGCGCCATCGTGGGCACCACGCCGGCGCCCGCCTCGACCGTCGCCGCCACCGCCTCGGCGATCCTCGTGTCATCTATATCGCCGGCCAGCTGGCCGAGGTCGAACAGGCCCAGATCGGCGACCGCCTGCTGGTCCTCGACCAGCGCCTCCAGATAGTTGTCCAGGTGGTCAATGGTCAACTGGCCCTTGGCAAGCGCGTGATACAGCCCGACGTGGTTGGTCACGTGACCCGAGAACGAGATGCCGACCTCGTTGGCCGTATCTGCTATGGCGTCATAAACCTCGCGGCTGAGGCCCTCGTGGACTTTCAGATGATCGAAACTCGCTTCCTTGGCGCCACGCACGAGCTCGATCGCCTGGCTGGTCTCAGTGACCGTCTGCCCGTGCAGCATCGGAGCCCTGACCAGGATCCGAGGTCCGACGAAATCGCCGCGTTGCAGCGCCTCACGCAGCGGCAGGTGTTGCGGCCCGCCCTGCATACCGCGAACCAACGTGACGCCGTTGGCGATATACAGAAACATGACGTCGCGAGTGAACTGCCCCTCGGCATCCTGCGGATAGTGGCCATGCATCTCGGCGACTCCGGGCATTGCGTACTTCCCGGTCGCATCGACCACCGTCGTCCCGGCACCGACCTCGATCGAGTCCGATGGCACCACCGCCATAATTCGTCCATCCGTCACCAACACGGTCTGCCCCGACAGCAAACCGGGTTGATCCATCGGCAGGACGTTGACGTTTAGCAGCGCCAGATCGGCGTCCGCGATGCGTACGTCGGGGCTTCCGCAAGCTGCCGACGCCGTCAGGGTCGCCAGCAACACCAGGGCCAGGGAACGCGGAGAACTCCTTCTGCTTCGTCGCAATTGTCGGCCTCCGTCGCTGGGTCGGGATCACAGAGCTTATCGGCGCTGCCTGGAGGATTGCACCGGTGCCGGATATACCTCGGCCCGCCGAAACCACGGGCGCGGCCCGAGCAGCACGCCTGATGCGAGGAGCAACGATAAGCGCCCGCACCAAGAAATTCGTCGCCAGCGCCTTTCTGCCCGGGTACTTGGTCCTGTGGTTGACGGCCACGGCGTGTTCATCGGAAATCAAGTTCTACCTGTGGTGTCTCGATGTGCTCGGCCTCCGTCAGGATGGCGTCGCCGGGGTCGCGATACCCGGATTCCGGGGCGACGTCGTCTTCGGCGGCGACGCCGGCGATCCTGTTTTCCCCGACGGCGAGGTCACCGAGCTGTCGACTACCGTGTTCCATACCCCGGTGAAGTTCCCCGCCGGCGACATGACGATCTCCGGCAGGTTCAGCCCGTTCGGCCGTGCCGCGGAACGGCTGGCGCGACCGAAGGACATCCGCTTCTCGATTGTCCATCTGGACAAGAAGGACAAGGAGATCGGGACCGATCATGGACTGCTGAAGGTCGTCGGGACGGACATCAAGGAGCTCAGCGGATCCGGTCCGGATTTGATCTTCGCGGCCAAAGAGAAGATGCGCCTGGAGGTCCGACCGCGCGGCGCTGATTTGTCGTTCGCGGCCGAAGAAGTCCAGTTCTTCTTCGAGATGCCGAACGTCGCTGCTCGGGCCGCACCGGATGCGGCGCCGCTGAGGGCGCCCAGCTTCTCCCTGGCCGGGGCGCGCGGCCGCAAGAAGAAGGTGATGACGACAACCTTCGCCACGCCGGTGAACTTCCCCAAGGGAACAGTTTTCCTCAGCGGCTTCGTGATGACCCAGGGCAACCGAGAGACCAGGTCGCTACCGACGCGGGTATTGCTGGAGGTCCTGCATCTCGACGCCAAGGGCAAGAAGATCGGTACCTTCAAGATGACCTTCGCCGTCAACGGTCTGACGATACCGTTCACCACGAAGCCCTTCCCCGGCTTCGACGTCGCCGCGGGCGAGTCGGTTCGACTCAGCTTCAAGCCCAAGGGCGGCGAATTCGCGGTCGACGATCTATTCGCCCTTATTCCGGTCTTTGTCGCCGACTAGACTGGCCGGGGCGAGCTAAGACGACAGATCTCGCCGGAACCACCAGGCTAGCGCCACAGCGACCAGGCCCGCAGCCACCACCTGGGTGATCGTCAGGGGTCCGAGGTACGGGCCGAAGAGCACGTCACCGCGGAAGAACTCCATGACGAACCGTATGCCGGCGTACCCGCCCACAAGCAGGACGGCGTTCTCACCGGTGCGTTCGCGGCGTGGTTTCCTGTTGATCAGAACAGCCGCGAGCACGAGTACCGCTGCAGCCTCATAGATCTGCGTCGGGTGGACGGCGGAACCGAGAACAACCCCGGACCGCGCCACCACGTCGACGTTGGTGTAAACGACCCCCCATGGCATTGCGGTAGGCGTCCCGTAGCAGCATCCGGCGCCGAGGCATCCGAGTCGCATGATCGGAATCGCCAACGCGAGGCCCGGGCTGATTGCGTCGAAGCAAACGGCCATCGGAAGTCGGTAGAACCGGGCGTAGATCAACGCTGCGGCACCGCCGGTGAGCGCCGCCGAGAACATCGAGCCACCGGGTAGGTTCAGACCGACGAACAGCGTTGTCCACCCGTGGTCCCGAACGCCTTCGACAACGAAATGCCGGTACGCCGGATTTTGCACCAGCGGCAGCAGCTTGGCACCTATGGTCATCGTCGGGAGCAAGAACACCGCGCTCCAGTACGTATGCACTGGCTCGATACCGGCGGCGACGAGGCGACGACGGGCCAGGGACCATCCCACCACCAGCGCGGCAGCGGCAGCGACGCCATACGTCTGGACCTCCATGATCCCGACGAACGGCAGGTGGAGGCGCACGAGAACGGGATACAACGGATCACCGTCCTTTGACGAGGATGACGAGAGCTTGCTTCAGGGCGTACGGAACGCCCAGCGACGCTATGCTACTGCGCTTGCTCCGCCTCGGCCCCATCGGCCGGCGCATCGTCTGCCTCGGCAGGTGGCGCCGGCATCACTGCGGCGACCTGCTCCGCCATCCAGGCGTCGAAATCCGCTTGCTCGTGGATGGTGTAGAAGCCACGCATGCGGAAATGACCGAGGCCGCAAAGCTGCGCGCAGGTGATCTCCCAGCAGGTCTTGTCGCCAGCGCAGGCCGGATACTCCGATTCCTCGGGCGTCACCAGGATGGGCGTGAAGTGCACCGGAATCATCAGCCCAGGGATGATGTCCTGCTTCACGCGCATCTGCTGGAGGGAGAAGCCGTGGATCACGTCCTTGGACGACAGCAGCAAGGTCACCGGACGATCGACAGGCAGGTGTAGCTGGTTGGTCGAGATGACGTCATCGACTGCGTAGGGATCCGTGCGGTCGAGCCCGATGGCATTGGTTGGTGTGATCGACTCGAGCTGCGTCCGACCGAAGACGCCGTCGGGTCCGCTGTAGTGGACGCTCCACAGGAACTGCTCGGCGACCACCCGTACCTCGAGCGCATCATCGCCGGCCGGCGGGGTAACCCAGCTGGCCCACGCCGGTATGGCGAAGAAAACCAGCAGGACGACCTCTACGATACCGACGCCGATCTCGACATACCGGGAGAAGTGGCTCGTCGCCCCCTCATAGCTGGCGCGCGGATTGGCGCCGGCGCGAAACCGGAACACTACGTATGCGAAGTAGGCCCCCCAACCGATGAACAGGATCAGCATGATCCAGTGCACCAACGCCGACATCTCGTCCAGCGCCTGGCCGTGGGCCGCACCGTTGACCGGCATCCAGTCCTGCAAGAGCGCAAGCATTTACCGCACGCCTCCGTCGATCACCTTGAAGCTCTCCTTGTGCTCGCGCAGCTGCTTGCTGCGGCGCCACATGCCGACGAACATCGTCACGAAGCCGACCTGAACGACTCCGACTACGGCCAGCATCGCCAGGATGCCATTGTTGATGCCGCGCGCCACCGGACCATCGATGTCGCCGTAGCACACCGGGCACGCCTCGGCGACGGAAGGAACGAGCACCGCGGCGCACGTCAGCATCGCAATCAAGCACGCCGAGCGTCGCATCAGATTCCCAGCTCCCGCATCTTGCGCACGAATCGCAAGCCATAGACAACCAGGCCAGCTCCGCCGGCGTAGAAAGCTATTGCCAGTGCCAGGCTGGTTGTCGCGCCCACGAGTCGATACTGCTGTAGCGCCCAGGCACCGACCATGAAGCAGAGCACGATCGACGCGCAGATGAAGAACACGTGAAACGCCTTCAGCGACATCTCAGTGCTCCGCCGGAGCCGCTGGCGGCGCCCCTTGCATCGGCGTGCCCGTCGTGTCGGCAATCGTCCCGGCGGGTACCGCCATCAGAACGACGAAGAAGACCACCGTCAGCGCCAGAATGCTGTAGATGAGCTTCTGCTCGTCGAGCAAGTGCATGAAGTACCCGGCAACGAGCCCGCCCTTGATGGTGGCGATGATCAACGCCAGTGTGATCGCCGGTCCGGATGACAGATCGATGTAGCTGACGGCGACGGTCACCATCGTCAGAACTGCCAAGGCTCCGAACACCATCATGTAGGTCCGAACCTCTGCCTGAATCTCTTCCGGGCTATGGCCGCTCATCCAGGGCTCCCTAAAGCAAGTACAGGGCGGGGAACAGGAAGATCCACACCAGGTCCACGAAGTGCCAGTACAAACCGAACGTCTCGGCGCGGTTGGTGAACCGCTCCGGCTCCGTATTCCACATCTTGGCGCCGGGGCCGAGCAGGTACCCGATCACCAACATGCCGCCGAGGACGTGGAGTCCGTGCAAGCCGGTCATGGTGAAGTACACCGCCATGAAGTTGTTGGTGGCCGGATACAGACCGTGGGTGAACTCCTCGTTGTACTCGATGGCCTTGACCACCATGAACGCCGAGGCCAGCAAGAACGTCACGATGCCGTACAGCCTGAACTTTGGGAAGTCGTTCAGCCGCAACGACGCCCACGCCATGACCACGGTGACCGACGATGTGATCAGGAACATCGTGTTCAACGTCGCCATGGGAACGTTGAGGTCGGCGTGGTACCAGTTCGGGTCGCCGGTTCGGAGCAGAATGTACGCCGAGAACAACGCCCCGAAGAGCATCACTTCCGAGGCCAGGAACAGCCAGATGCCCAGCTTGGCGTTGTACAGGCCGGTGTCTGGTCGCGCTTCGACGTTGTAGGGAATCTCGACCATCGCCTATCCCTCCTGCGGCGCCGCGTCTTGCGCGATGAAGCCGTCCTCAGCACCGGGGGCGCTGTACTCGTAGGGTCCCCGGTATACTCGCGGCAGGGTCTCGAAGTTGCCGTGTCCGAGCGGCGGCGAGCTGGTTGCCGTCCACTCGATGGTCGTGGCGTCCCATGGATTGTCCGTCGCTCGCTTGCCGCGGAAGATGCTCCACACGAAGTTGACGATGAAGATCATCTGGGCCGCCAGGAGCAGGAAGGCGGAGTAGGAAATGAAGGTGTTCCAGTGCAGCACCGGCTGCGCGTGCGAGTACTGCGCGCCGCCGTCGTACAGCCGCCGGGACACACCGGCCAGCCCCTGGAGGAACATCGGCGCGAAGATGCCGTTGATGAACACCAGCGACGTCCAGAAGTGCAGCTTGCCGAGCGTCTCGCTCATCATCCGGCCGGTGATCTTCGGGAACCAATAGTAGATGCCGGCGAAGATGCCGAAGATGGTTCCGGGCGCGACGACGTAGTGGAAGTGGCCGATCACGTAATAGGTGTCGTGCAGGTGAATGTCCGTCGGCGCCAGACCTAGCGGCAGTCCCGTGAGCCCACCGATGCCGAACATGGGCAGGAACGCGAGGGCGAACAGCATCGGGGTGTTGAAGCGGATCGAACCACCCCACAACGAGAGAAACAGCGCCGTCAGAATCACCACCGAGGGAATCGAGATGATCATCGTCGTGGTCTGGAAGAAAGCGCTGATCACGGTGCCCATGCCGGTCATGAACATGTGGTGCGCCCATACGATGAACGACGTGAAGCCGAGGAACACGGCCGAGTACACCAGCGCCTTGTAGCCCCAGAGCGGCTTGCGGGTGTTGTTGGCGATCACCTCGGCGACGATCCCCATCGCCGGCAGGACCAGCACGTAGACCTCAGGGTGTGCCAGGAACCAGAAGAGGTGCTGCCACAGGAGCACCGAGCCACCGCCGGCATACTCGAGGGCCTGCCCAGATACGTAGAGCCCGCTGGGCATGAAGAAGCTGGTGCCGCCAACACGGTCCATCAACTGCATCACGCCCGCCGCCTCCAGCGGCGGGAACGCCAACACGAGCAAGAACGACGTCACCAGCTGCGCCCAGCAAAAAAACGGCAGGCGCATCCAGGTGAGCCCTGGCGCGCGCAGCTGGAAGATCGTCACGATGATGTTCATCGAGCCGAGCAGCGAGGAGGTGATCAGGAAGATCATGCCGACCAGCCATGCGGACTGTCCCATGGTGGCGATGATCGACAGCGGCGCGTACGAGGTCCAACCCGAGTTGGCAGCCCCGCCCGGAAGGAAGAAGCTGACCAGCATGACCACGCCACCGACGAAGTATGACCAGTAGCTCGCCATGTTGAGCTTCGGGAAGGCCATGTCGGGAGCGCCGATCTGCAGCGGCACGATGTAGTTACCAAAGGCGCCGACGATCATCGGCACCACGGCGAGGAACACCATGATGGTGCCGTGCATGGCGCCGAGCTGGTTGTAGAACTCCGGCAGCATGATGCCGCCGGGCGCATTCGCCTGGCCCAGGTACCCGCCGATGATCGGTATCGGTGCACCGGGGCTGGCCAGCTGCCAGCGCATCAGGATCATCAGACAGAATCCGAACAACAGAAAGAACAGAGCCGTCAGGCCGTACTGAATCCCGATGACCTTGTGGTCGGTCGAGAAGATGTACTTCCAGATGAAGCTCTCGTCATGATGCTCGCCGTGCGCATGGGCATCGTCGTGCCCGGCCTCGTCGACGAACTTCTCCTCGGGGACGCTCATGAGCGCATCTCGCCTCGCGCGGTGGAACTAGACCGAAACAGAGCGAGTGGAGCTTACGACAGGCCTGTCAGCGGAGCAATTCGCGCCCGGGGCCACTGTTGTTCAGACGCTAGCCGCTGTAGTCGAGCGCCTTGGCGCCTTTCTTGTCGTCCGCTTTGATAGCACTCATGTAGTCCGCCTCATCAAGCTACGATGAGATCGGCACCATTGTCTATGCGCGCCGCGTTCTCGTCTTGGGCGCCGGTGCGACGCCGGAAATCACCCGTCCATACGAGCTCGCGTGAGCGCCCGCGCATACCACAGTAGCTCGTCGACAAAGCGCTCGCCGCGACTTTCGAACGCCTCATCCAGGATCCCACCCTCGGCGTCGAACGTCTTGTCGATGTACGGGCAGGTCATAGCCGCCGGGATAGGCACGGCACCTAGGTTCATGAGCACGATGCGGAGCTGCTGCAGTACCACCATGCCACCGAAGGCTCCTATCGAGTGGGCGACGATGCCTACTGGCTTACGGCGCCATTCCTGGCCCAGGGCGTCGATCGCATTCTTGAGGGCCGCTGTATAGCCCTTGTTGTACTCCGGCGTAGCGATGACGACGGGCACGTTCAGGGTCACGACAGTGGCGGCTCCAGCAGGAGCATCACCAGCAGTGCCGTGCGTTCGACCATGCGCTCCAGATCGACGTACTCGTGCGTCGCGTGCGCCCCGTCGCCGACGGCCCCGAGCCCATCGAGCGTCGG
The DNA here is from genome assembly GCA_965248695.1 of Acidobacteriota bacterium. GTDB lineage: Bacteria > Acidobacteriota > UBA890 > UBA890 > WLXD01 > DASCOT01. Next base: position 2,150,327 of record CBDFKD010000002.1, read on the forward strand.
TGTGTAGAGGTTGGTGATGTTGCCATCCGATCCGCCGCCGGCGCGCCCGTGATCGAGCTCGAACCCCAGGCTATCGGCGTGACGACGGGCTGCATCCCAGAGCACTTTCCCGCCGGCCGTCTGCTCCATCGGCAAGCGTCCCTCGGTCTGTGCCGCCTCGACGCTCGCCTCCGGGTGTACCGGGCTCAGGCCACGGATGGCAGCGTCGACGCGCGCCGCATCGTCGAGCGTTGGTACTCGCACGTCCACGTCAGCGACACACTCCGATGCGATGACGTTGGAGCGCGTGCCGCCAGCGACAATCCCGACGTTGACGCTGACGCCGCGTTCCGCATCGTTGAGCGCGAAGAGGGCTTCCACCAGCCGCGACATCTCCAGGATCGCGCTGATCCCTTCGTCGGGGTTGAGCCCCGCGTGAGCCGCTCGGCCAGTGACCTTGACGCGATACTGCCGCACACCCTTGCGAGCGGTCTTCAGCAGGCCGCCCGGTGTCAGTGACGGTTCCATGACAAAGGCGCGGTTGGCGGCGCGGGCCAACCAGCAGATGTACTTCTCGGAGTCGTGGCTGCCGATCTCCTCGTCGGAATTGATGAAGACGACGGGCGTGACCTCTGGCTGCTGGCCAAGATCGCGCAGCACCCGCAGCGCAAAGACCGTCTGCGTGACGCCGCACTTCATGTCGTACACACCCGGCCCGCGCATCCGTGATCCCTCTACCAGTACAGGCATGGTCTCCAGGGTGCCCAGCGGCCAGACGGTGTCGCAGTGCCCTAACAGCAGCTGCAGGGGCGCGCGGCGTTGACGTGGCGGGCTCGCTAGCAACATGCCGCCGCTCGCATGGCCGGAATGCCGGCGACATCGCAGACCCGCCGCCTGCAGGCCTTCGGCGATCTGCCGCAGCGCCGCTGGCTGTGTCTGGGTCTCGAGCGTCGGGGTCTCGACCGAAACGAGCCTACGCAGAAACTCCACCGCCTCAGCGTGCCGAGCGCGAACCGCTTCGACGACCTCGCCGGCCAGCGGGCGCGCCACCGGCGCACAGGTGCGCGCTGGTGGCCGCTGTTGGCCGCGTTCTTCCTCGGCCAGGCCAGTTCGGGGTTCTGCAGTCTCGTCCATGCGCGAATGATAGACGAACGAGCCAGACGGACCCGAATCTCTCCGCTGGTGCACGGCACATCTTCAGAATCAGAGAATATGTTCAACTATCCGTTGCTAGGCGAGAATATGTAATGATAATTTATAAGCACTGGGACGGCTGTTGGTCTGTGTCTAACACGTTTTCAAGACTCGAAGATATCCTGAAGGTGCAGAAGTCCGTCCCGTATCTCCTTGCTGCTCTTGTCGTGATCGCCGTGTCGGCGAACCCGGCCTACGCGCAGAGCCTCCGTGGCAGCCGTGCCTCCATCGATCGGCAGAACCGCCAGGCACGCGCGCACGACTTCACCTTCCTGCGCGATAGCGCGCACGTCGCCCGATTCGTACGCGGTGGCCTGCTCGTGCCGCTACGCGGCAATCGCGACTACACCCTCCGGGACGTGTCGTACCCGTACGCTCGACCGGAAGTGAAGCTTTTCGCCGAGCGGCTGGCGAAGCAGTTCCGCGCCGCCTGTGGGGAGCAGCTGGTGGTCACCAGCCTGACGCGCCCGCAATCGAGTCAGCCACGCAACGCCTCGCCACGCTCGGTGCACCCGACCGGAATGGCGATCGACCTCAGGCGTCACAACAAGCCGTCCTGTCGTAGTTGGCTCGAGCGAGTGCTGCTTTCACTCGAGGAGCGCGGAGTGCTCGAGGTCGCCGCCGAGAAGTACCCGCCTCACTACCACGTGGCGCTGTACCCGCGACCGTATGCCGAGTATGTGCAGCGCATCGCCGGTACGGCAGCGAGCCCACGTGCCGGTGGCTTCAAGGATGTGGTGACTTACAAGGTGAGCCGCCGCGACACGCTCTGGAGGATCGCCCGCAGCCACGGCACGACGCCCGATCGCATCAAGTCCAAGAACGGGCTCACGTCGACGCGGATCTACCCTGGCCAGATGCTGCAGGTCCCGGTACCCAGCCCGCAGCAATAAACACCGTCTGGATCAACGCGGGACAACTAACGACGACCGGCGGCGACGCGACGAAGCAGATCGTCGTACGAAGCTGCCATTCGATCCCACCCGTAGCGTCGTCGCACCTGGGCTGCGAGCCCGTCGGTTCCGTCTTGCCAGCGCGCCGGGTCGATCAACACATCGGCGAGCTTGTCTTCAAGATCCTCGACGCCGTCGTATAGACACCAGGCCCGACCGACGGACGGCAACACCTCGGGATAGCTGAGGCGCCTCGGGAGGAGAGGAATCGCCCCGGCGGCGACCGCTTCCAGCACGCTGATACCGAAGAACTCGTGCCAGGCGGTCGATACCACAACGGTCGCGCGGCCAAGCAATTCGACATACTCCAATCGCGGCAGAAACCCGGCATGGACAACACGGTTGCCGAGATCGCGCATCCCCGTTTCGAATGCTGCCGGCACCCCGCCTGGCTGCTCTCCGCACAGCGCGACACGAAAGGCAACGCCACGCTCGGCAACACCGCGCAGCGCGGTGAAGAACGCGGCGGGATTCTTATCGTATTCCCAGCGGTGGTTCCAAAGCACCAGAGGCAACTCGGCGTCGCCTTCCGCGGGGCGCTCCGCTGCGACACGGCTCTCGACCAGGTCCTCCACCCGGATGCCGGGATACACCACCTCGCTGCGATCGTGTAGCTGCTGCACACTGTCGAGCTCTTGATGATCCGGGGTGGCGGCGAGAAAACCCGGCAGCCGGGCCAGCAACGCGTCACGATGGAAAGCCGAATTGAAGGCGACGCGATCGGCCGCCAGCATGGAGACCAGGTTCACGAACCCGTAGACATCGTTGCCCGCGCCGCGGTACTGATCCGGGGGGCACCCGCCGGCGGCGTCCGGCCCAGGGTCGCTGCCGACTGCCGGCAATGGGTAGGTGAACTGGTTCTCGTGCATATAGAGAACCAGCGGCACCGTCCCCGCCTGCCGGCGCGTCAACGCCAGAAACGTCGTCACGTCGAGCATGTCGGTGGCTAGGATCACATCGGCCGGAGCGATCTCGAGGTAGCGACGGGCGAGCGTGATGGCCGACCCGCGCATACGCCACTTCCAGAAGTGACCCGGTAGCGTCAACAGCTCGATATCGTGATCGCTATGCGCTGCCAGCCCTTCGGCCCAGGACGCATGGCTCCCCCCGTGGTACGGGGACAGCAGGGCAACGCGCACCGTGGCTAGCAGTCCTAGCTGCCGGCCGCCTCTACGTTGGCCAGGCCGCGTGAGCCGGCCAGCTTGCTGCCGAAGAGGATCTCGTTGGTCGTGCAGTTGAGGTCGACGCCATACAACCAGCGGCCGGTCGTTCTGACGTCGGCACCGTCGAGCACGAAGGCCGTCCCTTGCTTGCCGGCTATCAGGCCGGTGGCGAACTCGAACGGCAGCGGAAAGGGACACGGCAACCTGAGCACGCCGCTAACGATCAGTGCCAGCTCGGCCAGGTTGGCGAACCAGTATCGTCCGGCCGGGTCGACATCAAACGCCGTCGCCTGAATTCCGACGCCGTTCCAAACTCGCTTGACCTTGGTCAGTTTCTTGCCGGTGATGCGCCAGATCGAGTCCCAGCGATCCGGGAACAGCGGAGTCATCAACGGTCCGCCCTCGCCGTCGACGAAGTAGACGTTGCCGTTCGTGTCGCGTGCCAGCAGCTTGGGGTTGAACAACTCCTTGCGCGGCGCAAGTATCGTGAACTCCCCGGTCTCGAGGTCGTAGCGCCACAAACGGCCGTCGACAACGGCCTGACCGCTGACGGTGGCGCCCTGATCCGCGATAATCAAGCCTCCCCGCCCATCGAACAGGACGTCGTTGGCGAAGCCGAACGAAGCAGCCTGACCGGCTGGGGATGCCAGCTCGGTCAGGTTGTTGCGCGTTTTCGCGACGTCGAACAGCAGAACCCGCGACACGGCCGCGATCGCCAGCAGGCCAGACACCGAATCGAACGCAACCCCGCGTGCCACGAAGCTCGACTTGACCTTCTTCCCCTTGACGCCGGCGGGGGGGTCGAGGTTGAACTCGAGGGCGCGGAAGCGTTTCTCGGTGACCGACAACAGCTCTCCGGGCTCGGGAGTCAGCCGGCGCAGATCAGCGCCGGAAACAACGCGACTGGGGGCGAGCTGCCGGTCCTCGCGCTGCGCCAGATTGGCATCCGCTCGCACGAGCCGGCGGCGTTCGAGAGCCAGCGCCAGTCTGGCGTTGTCCTCGGGCGCCTGCTCCGCCCTGGCTAGCGAGGGCGACGGCGAAACCAGTGTCAACCCCGGCAGACCGAGCACCAATGCACAGAGGGAGAGCGGGCCGTACAGTTTCCGTGACATGGCGAAAGGAACGTTCGGTGTTGGAGCGCGGTAGCGCCGAACGGCGGAGCCGAATTGCGAGCGCTCGTGAGTATAACGCGTGCGCTCTCTCGATTGACCCACTCGGAGGCCACGCATACCATGGCGGGCTCAGTGTCCCGGGCCGGTTGCTCGAAGAGTACCCGACTCGGGAGACACTGGGTGGTGAGCGTAGCTCAACGGGCAGAGCACTCGGCTGTGGCCCGAGAGGTTGGGGGTTCAAGTCCCCTCGCTCACCCCTGCGCGCCCGTAGCTCAGCACGGATAGAGCGTCAGATTCCGGATCTGAAAGTCGCAGGTTCGAATCCTGCCGGGCGCATCTCTTTTTGTTCGTTTTGGTACTCTGAGCCTGGTTGCTTGGGCCGCTAGCTCAACTGGCAGAGCAACGGACTCTTAATCCGTAGGTTCTAGGTTCGATTCCTAGGCGGCTCACCTCTTTCGACAGGTCGACCTGTCAATCGCCAGTCGGTCTATGTCGCTTCGCCCGCTCGGGAAGCGACTGCCGGCGGCGAGAAGCGCCGCGCGAAAGTGGCGGAATTGGCAGACGCGCTGGCCTTAGGAGCCAGTGGGCTAACGCCCGTGGGGGTTCGAGTCCCCCCTTTCGCATGATTCCGGCGACCTTCGAGACCAGCCGGTAGCTGACTCGACGGCGCGCTACGCCCCACACCTTCGACACTGCCGGAAGCGATACGAATGAGCACTACGAACGATCACGAGGCCGAGCACTCGCAGGACGGAGTGCGCCACACGCTGCGGTTGATAGTTCCGGCCGAGCTCATGGGCCAGCGGCTCGAGATGGCCGCGCAGGCCTTCCGCGAGCACGCTCGGATCGCCGGGTTCCGGCGTGGCAAGGCTCCCCTCTCCATGGTCACCCAGCAGTTCGGAGATCAAATCCGCCAGCGGGTGCTGGATGAAACGATCCCGGAGTTCGTCCGTTCGGAATTGCAGGCACGCGAGCTGCACCCGCTCGATTCGCCGGCGCTCGGCGACGTCGAGTTCAGTCCCGGCGCACCGCTGACGTTCACCGTGAGCTTCGATACCGCGCCCGAGGTGGTGGTGGCCGACGCCGAGCTGACCGCCACCAGGGAACGCCCGCAGCTTAGCGACGAGATCGTCGACGAGGCGCTGTCGAATTTGCGCGAGCGGGCCGCCAGTCTCGCACCGGCCGGAGAGGAAGAAGGCATTGCCGCCGGGATGTTCGCGCGCTGCGAGATCGCCCTGTTCGCCAAAGACGGCAAGGGCAGAAAGCTCCTGGAAGAGAACCGCTACGTCCGCGTCGGCGAGGAGCGCGCCATCCCGGGGCTCAATGTCCAGCTGGAGGGGCTCACCGTAGGTGAGGAGCGGACGTTCGTCACCGAGTTGGCCGATACCTATCCGAACTCGCTTCTGGCTGGCAAGGAAGTCCGCTGTCGCGTCCAGGTGGTCGAGATCAAGCGCCGTCAGTTGCCGACGATCGACGACGACTTCGCCAAGGACCTCGGGTTCGACGATCTGGCAGCGCTGCGCGCAAAGGCAGGCGAGGACCTGACCGTATCGATGGAGGCAAAGGCGGAGCGCGCCCTCGAGCAACAGCTGCTCGACCAGCTGCGCATCAAGAATCCGGTTGACGTGCCCGACTCGCTCACCGAGCGACGTCTCGACGAGATGTCGCAACGGTTCGCTTCCGATCTCGCACAGCAGGGTGTCGACCCGCGCGAAGCAATCGACTGGGCCGAGTTCCGAGCCGAGAATCGACAGCGGGCAAGCGACGGAATCGCCGAGGAAATGCTGCTCGACCGTATCGCCGACGACGAGGAGATCATCGTCGATGACGGGGCGGTGACAGGCGAAATCCGCTCCCAACTCGAGCAAAACGAGGGTGGAAACGAGCGGTCCCTTGCGTCCGTGGTTCAGCAGATGCGGAAGGAGGGGGCCTTCGAGGGATTGCGTATCACGATGCGCAGACGTTTGGCTTTGGATCACCTCCAGGACCGTGCTACGATTACCGACGATGGCGGCGAAAACGCCAGTGTTTCCGGGACTTAGTGAGTTATCGGGACTGGGTTGGCGCCGCTTCTTTTTTTGTTGAGTAGCGACGATTTCGACGCGGCAAACTGCCTGCCGCCTGCCCGCTGGAGGGCGCGATGACGCTGGTCCCGATGGTCGTAGAGCAGACCGCTCGCGGCGAGCGCGCCTACGACATCTACTCGCGGCTGCTCAAGGACCACATCATCTTCATCGGTAGCCCGATTGACGACATTATCGCCAATCTGGTGATCGCGCAGCTCCTGTTTCTGGAAGCCGAGGACCCGGAGCGCGACATCTCCCTTTACATCAACAGCCCGGGCGGATCGGTCACCGACGGGCTCGCGATGCTCGATACCATGCAGTTCATCCGGCCCGACGTGTCGACTATCTGTATCGGACAGGCGATGAGCATGGGCGCGGTCCTCCTGGCGGCGGGAGCACCGGGGAAGCGCTTCGCGCTCCCGAGCGCGCGCATCATGATCCATCAACCGTCGGGCGGCATGCAGGGGACAGCGGCTGACATCCAGATCCAGGCGCGCGAGATCCTGCGGCTCCGAGAGGAGCTCAACCAGATGCTGGCCCGTTGGACCGGACAATCAGCAGAGAAGATCGCCGCGGACGCCGACCGCGACTTCGTTCTGACAGCGGCCGAATCGGTCAAGTATGGTTTGATAGACAAGGTTATCGACTCACGCGACGTCACCTAACCCGCCTACCCCCGTGCGCTCGATGGGGCGGGCGCGCTTCCGGTCTCCAGGAAATCGAACATGAGCCGATCCAGCTCGGGAAACTCATCGCTGCGGTGCTCGTTCTGTAGCAAGAGCCAGAGCGAAGTCCGCAAGCTGATCGCCGGCCCCAACGTCTACATCTGCGATGAGTGCATCGAGATCTGCACCGACATCATCGCCGAGGAGCGCGACCTCGAGGAGCGCAGTGAGCTCGTCGAGCTGCCAAAGCCGGCAGAGATCAAAGCTTTCCTCGACCAATACGTGGTCGGACAAGGCGGTGCCAAGAAGAAGCTGGCGGTGGCGGTCTACAACCACTATCGCCGCAGCGACCTGCTCGACCGCCGCTCTGGAGACGATGTCGAGCTCTCGAAGAGCAACATCCTGCTGATCGGCCCAACCGGGACGGGCAAGACGTTGCTCGCCCAGACGCTGGCTCGCGTGCTCCAGGTGCCGTTCACGATCGCCGACGCCACTACCCTCACCGAAGCCGGGTATGTCGGCGAGGACGTCGAGAACATCGTGCTCAAGCTCTTCCAAGCGTCCGGCTACGACAAAGAGAAGACCGAGCGCGGCATCATTTACATCGACGAGATCGACAAGATCGCCCGCAAGGACGAGAACCCCTCGATCACCCGCGACGTGTCCGGCGAGGGTGTCCAGCAGGCGTTGTTGAAGATCCTCGAGGGCGTGCAGGCGAACGTGCCGCCGCAGGGCGGTCGCAAGCACCCGCACCAGGAGTTTTTCCAGATCGATACGACCAACGTGCTGTTCATCGTCGGCGGCGCGTTCGTCGGGCTTGACCGCATCATCTCGCAACGAGTCGGACGTCAGGGCATGGGCTTTACGGCTGACGTGAAGGCGGAAGTCGCCAACGACGAGAATCTCTTCGCTCAGGTACAGCCCGGCGATCTGATCCGCTACGGGCTCATTCCAGAGTTCGTTGGTCGCCTGCCGGTTGTCGGTCACTTGAACTCGCTCAACCGAGAAGACCTCGTCACGATCTTGACGGAGCCCAAGAACGCCCTCGTGAAGCAGTATCAGAAATTGTTCGATTGCGAGGGCGTCAATTTGAACTTCACCGACGACTCGTTGGTAGCGATTGCCGAGGCGGCAATCGACCGCGGTATCGGTGCCCGTGGGCTCCGCGCCATCATGGAAGATTTCATGCTCGAGATCATGTACAAGCTGCCGAGCGAGATCGGCCTCGAGGAATGCGTGATCTCCCGCGAGGTCGTGGAGAACAAGATCGACCCGCTGGCCGTGATCAAGAAGGCCGGCTAGCCGCCCAGCAGCGAGCTTCGCGATCATGGGACGGCGTAGGGAACGGTTTGCGGCTGTCTCCGCGCACCGTGTAACCTCTATTCTGTAGGGGGAAGCAGCGCATCGACTCGCTGGCGTCCGTGCCAACCGGGTCTTTCCACCGTAGCTCGGCCCTCGGCACGGTTTTGAAGGCGCACCAGCCCGACGTCCTGTCGGCCACCACCCGAACCTCCCACGATCTATGGCTAAACAACCGACTGGCGAATATCAGACCCTGCCTCTCTTGCCGCTGAGGGACGTCGTCATCTTCCCCGGAATGATGATGCCGTTCGTCGTCGGGCGATCGCGCTCGGTCAACGCCCTCGAGCGCGCCATGGAGACCGGCAAGCGACTCTTCTTGTCGGCGCAGAAGGACGCCGAGACCGAGGATCCCGACTCCGGGGAGATTTACAGCCTCGGCACCGTCTCGACGATCGTGCAGAGCCTCAAACGACCGGACGGCACGGTGAAGGTGCTGGTCGAAGGGGCGCAGCGAGCTCGCGTTATCGAGCCCACCGACGAGACCGGGTTCCTCGAGGTCGTGGTCAAGCCTATCGAGGACCCTGAGCCCGACGAGCTCCTGTCACGCAAGACGCGGCGCCTCGTCAGGCTCTTCGAGAAGTACGTCAAGCTGTCGTCCAATCTGCCGAACGAAGCAGTGCTGGCGGCGGTGAAGAAGGATCACCCCGGCCGCCTGGCCGATACGATCGCCGCCCACCTGCCGCTCGACGTACCCGCCAAGCAAGAGATCCTGGAGATCGTCGACGTCGAGGCGCGACTGGATCGTCTCACCCAGTACATCAGCACCGAGATGGAAAAGGTGAAGATGGACCGGGAGATTCAAGGCCGCGTCAAGAAGCAAATGGAGCAGGCGCAGCGCGAGTATTACCTGAACGAGAAGATCAAGGCGATCCAGAAGGAGCTCGGCCGTGGCGACCGTGAGTCGGAGCTCGACCAGCTCCGACGGCGCATCGCCGAGGCGCGCCTGCCGGCCGAGGTCGCAGAGAAAGCGGAACAGGAACTCGACCGTCTCGAGGCCATGCCGCCAATGTCCGCCGAGGCCACGGTCTCACGCAACTACGTCGACTGGCTGGTCTCGGTGCCGTGGTTCCGCCGCAACCTGGAGAACCGCGACCTGGAGCGCGCCGGCGAGGTGCTCGAACAAGATCACCACGGGCTCGACGACATCAAAGAGCGCATCCTGGAGTTCCTCGCCGTACGCCAGTTGGTGGACAACCCGCGCGGCTCCATTCTGTGCTTCGTCGGCCCGCCCGGTACCGGCAAGTCGTCGCTCGCCAAGTCGATCGCCCGCGCCACGGCGCGCGACTTCGTACGCCAGTCGCTCGGCGGCGTGCGCGACGAAGCCGAGATTCGCGGCCACCGGCGCACCTATATCGGCGCCTTTCCGGGGCAGATCATGCAGCGCATGAAGCAGGCGGGGGTGGTCAACCCGGTGTTCCTGCTCGACGAGGTCGACAAGATGAGCATGGACTTCCGCGGCGACCCGTCGGCAGCGTTGATGGAAGTGCTGGACCCGGAGCAGAATCACACATTCGTCGACCACTATCTGGACGCCGAGTACGACCTGTCGGGTGTGATGTTCATCTGCACCGCGAACGTGCTGCACACCGTTCCCGCACCGCTGCAGGACCGCATGGAAGTCATCCACCTGTCAGGCTACACACAGCAGGAGAAAGTCGAGATCGCGCGGCGTCACCTCCTCGGCAAACAGGTGGCGTACCACGGCCTGCTGCCCGGGCAACTCGAGGTCACGGATCCAGCGCTCGACAAGGTCATCGATGAGTACACGCGTGAGGCCGGCGTGAGGCGGCTCGAGCGCGAGCTTGCCAAGCTGTGTCGCAAGGGCGCCCACGATCTGGTCAAACAGCACCACAACGAGATCGCGCTTGCCGCCGAAGAAGATGCGCGGACTCAATCGGAGGCCAACACGCAACCGGACGACGAGCCGTCGGAAGCGGCGATTGTGGTCGCACCGGACACGGAGGACGCCGGGGACGTGGACGACGCCGGTGATAGCGACAGCCCGAGCGACGGCCCGGAGGATGGTGTCGAGCTCATCGGCGAGCCAGACGACGACGCGGCCGACCACGCCCCGGAACCCGACGAGATTCCCGAGCTGACGGCCGATGAGATCTTCGTCGAGGCTCGCGACCCGCTGGCCCAATCCCTTCCGGTTCGCAGCCGCATGGCGCAGGCGATCCCCGAGGACGCCACCATCGTCGTCGACGAAGAGCGCCTCGAGGAGTACCTGGGCGTGCCGCGGTACAAGCGCAAGCGACGCGAGGAGCGCGCCGCTGTCGGGCTCGCCTGTGGCCTCGCTTGGACCGAGCGCGGCGGCGAGAAGCTCGATATCGAGGTTTCGCTGATGCCGGGCAAGGGAAAGCTGGCGCTCACCGGCAAGCTCGGCGACGTGATGCAGGAGTCCGGCCAGGCGGCGCTCTCGTACATCCGCTCGCGCACCGCGCGCCTGGGCGTGGCACGCGACTTCTACACCAAGATCGACCTGCACGTACACGTTCCGGAGGGAGCCATTCCCAAGGACGGCCCCTCCGCGGGCATCACGCTGGCAACCGCGATGGTATCGGCACTGACCGGAATACCCGTGCGGCACGATCTCGCGATGACCGGCGAGATCACGTTGCGTGGCAATGTTCTGCCGATCGGCGGCTTGAAGGAGAAGGTGCTTGCGGCGCATCGCATCGGCCTCGCCACCGTGCTGCTACCGGCGGAAAACGAAAAGGATCTCAAGGACGTGCCGGAGGAGATCCGCGAGCAGCTCAAGCTGCATCTGGTGGCGACGATGGACGACGTGCTGAAGCATGCGCTGGTGTCGCCGCTGACACCTCTGCCCGACCAAGAGCAGGACGGCGGCCTGGCTGCCGACTCCCGCCCGGCCGACGAGCTGGAGCCGCCGCTGACCCACTAGGCGCCGGTTGAGGAGCTCGCCGCCGAGGGCGGCGGCGCGAGGACCCGCGGTGAAGATCCAGGACGTACGCCCGACATTCACCACCTCCCGTGCGGGTGACTACCCGCCGGAGTCACTGCCCGAGATCGCGTTCCTCGGTCGGTCCAACGTCGGCAAGTCCAGCCTTTTGAACTCGCTGCTCAATCGCAAGCGGCTAGCGCGCACCAGCAAGGCACCTGGTCGTACGCGCGCCATCCACTGGTATCGGGTCGAGGGCGGCGGACACCGATGCCACTTCGTCGACCTGCCGGGGTACGGCTACGCGCGCGTGCCACGGAAGGTACGCGAGCACGAGTGGGCAACCCTGATCGAGACCTATCTGGAGTCGAAGCAGCCGATGGCGGTGGCGATCCAGCTGCTCGATATCCGGCGCGACGGCCCCACCGAATTGGATGAGCAGATGATCGCGTGGTTGCGGGCCAACCAGCGGTCGACCACCTATGTGCTCACCAAGGCCGACAAGCTGTCGCGCTCACGGCGCGCTCGCGCCGCTCAGCTGTTCGCTCGAAAGCTCCAGCTGCCGGACGGCGCGAGACCGATTCCCTACTCGGCGGTGACCGGCGAGGGCCGCGCCGAGCTGTGGTCGATCCTCGACGCGCACATTGCGGCGAGCTGATCGGCAACAGAGAAGGCCCGTGACGGTGACCCGAGTCGATGAAAGTCGTCGTTGAATGGTATTCTTGTTGCTCTGTCCCACCTGGCGACACTCGCCTCCAATACCTCGCTGACGGCACCGCTGTGGACAGCGAGAACAGGACAACGCTCCCATGAAAGAAGGACTGCACCCGGAATACCACCCGGTCATCTTCGTGGACAGCGCCGCTGAGTTCGAGCTCGTGACCCGGTCCACCAAGACCAGCGGCGAAACGCGCGCGATCGACGGCGTCGATCACTACGTGATCCGTGTCGAGATTTCCTCGGCGTCGCATCCCTTCTTCACCGGCGAGCAGCGCTTCGTCGACACCGCCGGCCGGGTGGAGAAATTCCAGCGCAAGTACCAGCAGTTCTACGAGGCGCAGGACGAGGCAAGAGAGAAGGTCAAGAAGGTGGAGGCCAAGAAGGCCGCCAAGGCGGCGCCCGCCAGCGAGGACACCGGCGCATCCGAGGCCGCACCCAGCACCGCAGAGGCAGAGACTGAGGTCAAGGCGGCGACGGAGCCGGCTGAAGTCGAAGCCGCCACCGAGGAAGGCACCAGCGAGGAAACAGGCGCCGAGGATGCAGGCGACGACGCTGCCGTCGACGGGGACGAAGCTGCCGACGACCCCGAAGCCGAGAGCTAAGGAGCGACGCGCCAGGACCACAGCCGTGGTCTGCGCGTTCCGACCGTGCAAGAGCAGGTCCTGACACGGCTTCAGGAGCTCGAGAAGCGCTTCGACGCACTCAACGATGAGATCGTGCGCCCGGAGGTCATCCAAGACGGCCCGCGCTATACCGAGCTGATCAAGCAACACGCCGAGCTCGAGCAGATCGTCAGCGCGTCTCGTCGGCTACAGGATCTCGACCGTGGTATTCGTGACAGCGAAGGACTGCTCGACGAGGCCGATCCCGAGATGCGGGAGCTCGCCGAGGAGGAGATCACCCGGCTAGGCGGCGAGCGCGACGAGCTCGAGCAAGCCATCTACCGCATGCTCCTGCCCAAAGACCCGAACGACTCCAAGAACGTCGTGCTCGAAGTCCGGGCCGGCACCGGCGGAGAAGAGGCGGCCCTGTTCGCGGCGGAGATCTTCCGCATGTATGCCCGCTATGCGGAGGCGCGGCGCTGGAAGGTCGACGTGATGAGCGAGAGCGGCACCGGCACAGGCGGGCTGAAGGAAGTCATCGCGGTCGTCGAGGGACATGGCGCGTACAGTCGCCTGAAATACGAGAGCGGCGTTCATCGGGTGCAGCGAGTACCGGCGACCGAATCATCCGGGCGCATCCACACCTCCGCCGTAACCGTAGCGGTCATGCCCGAGGCCAAGGACGTCGAGGTACAGATCGAGGACAAGGACCTGCGCATCGATCGCTTCTGTTCGTCGGGGCCCGGTGGCCAGAGCGTGAATACGACCTATTCGGCAATTCGGGTAACACACATGCCCAGCGGCCTGGTGGTGTCGTGCCAGGACGAGAAATCACAGCACAAGAACCTGGCGAAGGCGATGCGAGTGCTGCGCTCACGCCTGCACGACAAGGAGATGCAAGAACAGCAAGCCGAACGCGCTGCTGAGCGCCGCGGCATGGTGGGCACCGGCGACCGTAGCGAGAAGATTCGCACCTACAATTTCCCGCAGAACCGGGTGACGGATCACCGCGTCCACATAACGGTTCACAAGCTCGCCGAGGTCCTGGATGGCAATCTTGACGCGGTGCTCGACGACGCCATCACCGCCTTCGAGGCGGAGCGTCTGAAGGCCGAGTTCCAGGCGGCGGGCTGATGTGCCCGGCGTGGCGACGTGGTCGCGGTGTCCGTGCACCGAACAGTTGACGCTGCACTGCGCGACGCCGCTTCACGGCTGCAGTCGTCGGGAGTGGACGCGCCGAGGATCCAGGCAACCGCCCTGCTGGGCCATGCGCTGCAGGTCGATCGCGCGGCGCTACTGGCACGCCTGTCGGAGACGGTGGATTCTCGCGCGGCGCAAGCCTTCGAAAGGCTCGTCGAGCTTCGCTGTGCACGCTATCCGCTCCAGTACTTGCTCGGCAGCGCCAGCTTCCTGGACTTCGAGGTTCGCGTCGGTCCCGGTGTCTTCATCCCACGGCCAGAGACCGAGCAACTCGCCGAGACGGCCCGGCAGCTCTGGAGTCCGGCCCATCCCTTGGTCGTCGAGGTCGGGACGGGCAGTGGTACCATCGCCATCGCGTTGACACGCGCCCACTCGGGATGTCGTGTGTTGGCAATCGATTCCTCCTCCACCGCGCTCGCCTCCGCAGCCGCAAGCGCAGCGGACAATGGCGTCGCCGATCAAATCACGTTCGTTCGGGCGGATCTTTTGTCTGCCGTGCAGCCGCGCACAGCGAGCACCGCTATCGGACTGCTGGTCAGCAATCCACCCTACGCCCGCTCGACGGACGTCACCCAGCCAGAGGTACGCGATCATGAACCCACGGCTGCCTGGGACGCCGGGCCGGCGGGAACCGAGATCTATGCGCGCTTGATCCCCCAGGCGGCGGAGCGACTGGTTTCGCCATGTCCGATGCTTCTGGAGCTCGGCTTCGGACAGGCTGAAGCCGTGGGCGAGTTACTCCAGCGGGACAACCGCTGGTCGTGCCCTCAGGTGGACCCCGATTTCCAGGGTATTGCGCGAGTTCTTACCGTCCGTCGCCGCTGAGATCAGGCGCGCCCCTTCTCGACCGGCCCGGAACACTACAATCTCGTCATGGAGAAACTCCGGATCCGCGGCGGACAGCCCCTGAGCGGTCGCGTTCCGATCGGCGGGGCCAAGAACGCTGCCCTTCCGGCGCTGGCGGCGACGCTGCTCACCGACGACGAGGTCCGTCTGGATAACGTGCCCGAGGTGCGCGACGTCGATACGACTTGCCGTCTACTGGACGAGCTCGGCAGCGACGTGAAGCGCCCGATTCCTGGCGTCGTGGTGACCCGTAGCACGGGCGGGCCCGCATCCGAGGCGCCCTACGACCTCGTGAAGACGATGCGCGCCAGCTTCCTGGTGCTGGGGCCGTTGCTAGCGCGCACCGGACGGGCGCGGGTCTCACTGCCCGGCGGCTGCGCCATAGGCGCCCGGCCGGTCGATCGTCACCTGGCAGGGCTGGCGCGGCTCGGCGCAAAGTTGGAGCTCGACCAGGGCTACGTGGAGGCGCGCTGCGAGCGCTTGCGTGGGGCCGAGGTCGTGTTCGACGTCGCGACAGTGGGCGGCACGGAGAACTGCATGATGGCAGCAACGCTGGCGGAGGGAACAACCGTTCTGCGCAACGCGGCCGCCGAGCCCGAGATCACCGACCTCGCCGATCTGTTGACCTCGATGGGTGCGCGTATCCGAGGCGCCGGGACCGACACCATCGACATTGAAGGCGTGGCGTCGCTTCACGGTGCGCATCATCCGATCATCCCTGATCGGATCGAGACGGGTACGTACCTGGTGGCCGGCGCCTTGGCCGGCGACGAGTTGGAGCTTGTCGGGTGTCGGCCCGATCACCTCGATGCGGTGATCGACAAAGTCGCCGCCACCGGCGCCGACGTCCGGATCGACGCGGACCGCATTGTCGTGTCACGCCGAGACCACCGTCCAGTCGACCTGCAAACGCAGCCTTACCCTGGGTTTCCCACCGACATGCAGGCGCAGTTCATGGTGCTCATGACTCAGGCTGAGGGTCGTTCGGTAGTTCGCGAGAATATCTTCGAGAACCGCTTCATGCACGTTCCGGAGCTGTCTCGGATGGGCGCCGACATTCGAATCGACGGGCGCAACGCCATCGTCAGTGGTCCCACATCGCTGACCGGCGCAACGGTGATGGCCACCGATCTGCGAGCTTCGGCCTCGTTGGTGCTCGCCGGACTGCTCGCCGAGGGGGAGACCGTTATCGATCGCCTGTACCATCTCGATCGCGGCTACGGAAACCTGGTGAGCAAGCTGGCGAGCGCCGGTGCGGCGGTCGAGCGATTCCGTGAGTAGCCGGAGGGACAATGGCTGACGACTGTCTGTTTTGTCGAATCGTAGCCGGCGACCTGGCCGCTACGATCGTGCTGGAAACGGAGCACGCGATCGCCTTCGAGGACATGAATCCCCAGGCGCCGATGCACGTACTGATCGTGCCGCGCAAGCACATTGCGACGCTCAACGACGTGCAGCCGGAGGACGAATCGACCGTGGGCGGATTACTCGCGATGGCCCGCGACATCGCCCGCGCGCGCGGCCTCGACGGCGCCGGCTACCGCACCGTCTTCAACTGCAATGCCGCCGCCGGGCAAACCGTGTTTCACCTGCACCTGCACCTGCTCGGCGGCCGCGAGCTATCCTGGCCGCCGGGCTAACGAACTACGACACCGTCTTGGCAGCGCCAGCAGTGACCATCGCGACAGTGAGGACTCGATGATTCGAACCGAGGAACGTAACGGCGTGAGACTGCTGCGCATGGAGCTCGGGAGCGGCAATGCGCTCGGACCCACAGCGGTTCAAGCGATTGCCAATGCGCTGGACGGGGAGCAGCGAGCCACCGTGATCACCGGGGAGGGCGGTATCTTCTCGGCCGGGCTCAACCTGGTCGAGGTGGGGGCCTTTACGCGTGAAGAGCTCTCGGCATTCGTCGAGGACTTCTCGGTGCTCATGACCCGTGCGTTGACTACACGGTATCCACTTGTGGCCGCCGTCAACGGCCACGCGGTGGCCGGTGGCTGCGTACTCGCCATGGCGTGCGATCGGCGCATCGGGACGCGCGGCGACTTCAAGGTCGGCATGAACGAGATAGCGATCGGTCTTACGCTACCTGCGGTGGTCACGGAGATCCTGCGCGACAAGCTCGCTTCCGCACAAGCGCGGCGGGTCATTTTGGGGGGAGCGCTCTACGATCCCGACAAGGCCGAGCAGGTCGGTCTGCTCGATGCGGTCGCCGACAGCGCTGAGGAGGCCATCGATCGAGCTTGCGAGGTGGCCCGGGACCTCGGCAAATCGCCAGCCGAGTTCGCCGCCATGAAGGGAAGCCTGACGGCGCCGATCATGGAGCGCTTCCAGCAAACGCGGGCCGCCCTGGACCGGCGCTTCGTGGACTCCTGGTTCGCTCCGCCCGCTACCGATCTGCGGCAGAAGATGCTCGAGCGACTACAGTCGAAGTAGGGTTCGCCTGCCCCCTGGCGTCGTGGTGCCGTGAGCGGTGGCTCGGTGCGACCGGTCAACGCCGCGGCGAGGTTGCGGGTGTCACGGCCGCCGCGCAGGCCCATACGCGGCGCGCGCCGGCGGTCCGTAGGCAGAGCGCCGCGGCGCGCATCGTCGCTCCGGTCGTGATCACGTCGTCTACCAGCACGACCCGCCGCGGGAATCCGACGGTCCCGTAGTTCGGCGCCACCGCGAACGCACCGAGCACGTTGCGCTCACGCGCAATGACTCCGCCGCCGACCTGCGGCGCGGTCGGTCGGCGGCGCCGCAGCAACTCGCACAGTCGGGCTTGCGGCCACGCTCGCGTCATCCCCCGCGCGATCGCACGCGCCTGATTGCGCCCGCGCGCCCACTGACGCCGCCAGTGCAGTGGCATCGGAGCAACTACGACGGGAGCGGCAGAGACGGACGCTAGCCTTGGCGCGATGGCCCGCCCGAGCCGCCATCCGATCTGCGCGTAGCCATGGAACTTCAGGCTCCGGATCAGGGATCGGCATGGGCCCGCGTACTCCAGCAGCCCGAATCCCGGCAGACCGCCGCCCAGATCGAGCCGCCCCTCGCAGCAGCGCAGCAACCCAGCACACGGTGCGCACAGGAACGGCGCCCACGGGTTGCGCAAAGCCGGCGCTCCGCAATGGTGGCAACGCGGTGGCAGCAAACCATCGGCAACCGCGCGCAAGACCCGATCCAACATGATCGGGTGAGACGGCCACGGGAGTGAACCCGGTCAGACGATGTGCCGGCCTCGCGAGGCTCCGCCGTCTAGCGGCTCGCCGCTTCTATGCGCTCCTGACACTCGATGCACAACGGAGCCCACGGAATCGCCTTGAGCCGCGTCTCGTTGATCTTCTCCCCGCAGTCCTCGCAATCTCCGTAGTCGCCGTCGTCCATACGTTCCAGGGCGGCATCAATCAGCAGCAGCTGAGCGCGATCGTTCTCGGAGAGGCTGTAGTTGAACTCCTGCGTATACAGCTCGGTCGCGGTATCCGCCAGGTCCAGCGGACCGTCTTCGCCGCTATTGCGACGCTGGGTCTCTTTGGCGCGCTTGAACGCAGCGACGAGCTCACGCCGGCGCTCGTCGAGCAAAGCGCGGAACTTCTTCTTCAGGACGGCTCTCATGACTGGGTGATCCTGCTCCCTGAGATCCCTAACGATCGTACGGGTGGCCGTGAATGATCGTCATGGCGCGATAGACCTGCTCCGCCAACAAAAGCCGGGCCATGTCGTGCGGGAGCGTCATCCGCGAGAGGCTGACCACCCGGTCCGCCCGTTCGCGGACCGTAGAGGATAATCCATCAGGCCCGCCGACAACAAACACCACCGATCGCGCATCCTCGAAGCACTGACGTTGGACCATTCGGGCGAACTCACGCGATGTCGTAGGCGCCCCGTCCGCCCCCAGCACCGCCACCCAGGCGGGCTCCAGCTGGCGGATATGCGACAGCACCCCGCGGCCCTCGCGCTCCAGCCGGTGCGATTTGGAGTAACGACCATCACGGCGCTCTTCGGCAACCGCCACGACGCAGCAGTCACGATAGCGCTGAATCCGGCCGACATAGTCGGCCACCCCTTCAACCGCGTACGCGGCCTTGGTCTTGCCGACGCAGCAGAAGGAGAGTGCGCTCACGCCTCTTCGGCCGGCTCACCGGGTACCCACTCCAGCAGCGGCGCATCGCGCCAGAGTCGCTCGAGTTGATAGAAATCACGCGTCGCCGGGGTGAAGACGTGCACGATCAGATCGATGTAGTCGAGCAGGACCCACGTCGCCTCCGAGCGACCTTCTATGTGGTTCGGCTTGACGCCCTGGTCACGGAGGCACTCCGCCACCGCATCGCCGAGCGCCTGGACGTGTCGCTCGCTTCGACCGCCGGTGATGATCATGTAGTCCGTGAAGCTCGCGGTCTGACGCATGTCGAGCACGACGCTACGCTCGGCTTTGTGCTCGTCGAGTGCCGCAAGGGCGGATGTGACCTCCGCCGGCATTGCCTTCTCGAACTGTCCGTTTTGCGACTCCGATGCGGGCATCAGTGACCTGTCACCGCCTCGGCGGTCACCGCGCTGGCGACGTAGAGCTCGTGAGTCTGGATGTAGCGTTCGACCTCGCTGGTGACTCGGTAGCGAATGCTGTCGCCCGCCTGCACCCGACGCCGGATTTCGGTCGACGACAGATCGAAGTGGACCGCATCCGATAGATAGATGCGCAGATCGGTCGTGTCGGTATCGGCTTGCGCATCGTCGCGCGTATCGACCAGACGGCTATGCGCTGCCTCGGGCAGCACCTCCCGCACGCGCTCGAAGCTGTTGTTGGGGCGTGACACGACGATGAAGCTGCAGGCCTCGAGCAGAGCTGCGTTCTCCTTCCACGTCTCGATCTGCAGAAAGGAATCCAATCCGGCGACGAAGAACAGGCGAACGTCCGGGCCGAGCTCATCGGCGAGCGTGCGGACAGTGTCGCAGCTGTAGCTCTTGCCAGGCCGATTGACCTCGAGCGCGGAGGGCGAGAACGCCGGGTTCTGCAGCGTCGCCGCTACTACCATCGCGTAGCGATGCGTTGCTGGAGTCAGATCCGGGCGTTCCTTGTGCGGTGGCTCGTTGCAGGGCACGAACAACACCTCGTCGAGCGCGAACTGTTCGCGCATCGTCTCGGCAAGAAGCAGATGACCGAGATGCGGCGGGTCGAATGTGCCGCCGAAGACGCCCACGCGCCGTTGGTTCAATCGTCTTCCCTCCTGTCGACCGCGTCCGACGCGGCAACCACGTCTCCGTTGTCCTCCGCCACGCCAGCCGTCTGCAGACAGATCCAATCGACGAGCGCTTCGAGCCCCGTCGCGTCGGCGGCGGAAACCTCACAGTAGGCGATCTCCTCGTCTTCGGCGAGCTGTCGAAGCGCCGCAAGGCGCTCCGGCGGGGGTTCGAGGTCGATCTTGTTGGCAACCAGCACGCGCGGACGATCGAGCAGCTCCTCGCGATACAGCCGCAGCTCGTCACACAGCTCGCCGTAGTGATCGGCCGGCGCACCGTCCGCGCTTGCCGCATCGACGAGCACGGCCAGCGCCCGGGTGCGCTCGATATGGCGTAAGAAAGTCAGCCCGAGCCCCTCGCCGCGGTGGGCGCCGCTGATCAGGCCCGGAACATCGGCAATCACGACGCGATTCCATTCACCGGTATCGAGCACACCAAGGTTGGGCTCGAGCGTGGTAAAGGGATACGCGCCCACCTTCCCCTGTGATCCGGTCAGCGAGCGCAGCAGCGTCGTCTTGCCGGCGTTGGGGCGCCCGATCAGGCCGATCGCAGCAATGAGCTTGAGCTCGAGGCGCAGGGTGCGGCGCTCCCCCGGCGATCCGGGATGGGCGAAACGCGGCGCCTGTCTGACAGCGTTGGCGAAGCGGGCGTTGCCGCGGCCTCCGCGACCTCCGCAGGCGACGCGAAACCGCTGCTCGGGCCGGTCGAGATCGATGAGCAGCTCGTCGCTGGAGTCGTCGTAGATTTCTGTTCCCGGTGGCAGGGGAATCTCGATGGGATCTCCACCGCGACCATGCTTGTTGCTGCCGCGGCCGTGGGTTCCCGATCGCGACTTGAACAGTTGGCCCCGACGCAGATGGCCCAGGTGGTTGTAGCCGTCGTCGCAGACGAGCCACACGTCGCCGCCGTCGCCGCCGTCGCCACCGTTGGGGCCGCCGTATGGAACGTATTTCTCGCGACGGAACGACACGCACCCCCGACCGCCGTCACCGGATTGGATACGAATGCGGACGAGGTCACGAAACATCGGGCTACCACCGGTGTCTGCAGCAGAACACCCGCGTTACCGATCGAGGCGTAAGCGTACGTCGGCCTCGGCGGCTCAGGCCTCGGGGAGGACCGAAATGAACTTCCCTCGATGGCCTTTGTTCTGGAACTTGACGTAGCCATCGGCGGTCGCGAAGAGCGTGTCGTCGCGCCCGCGCCCGACGTTGAGGCCGGGCTTGAACGGTGTTCCGCGCTGCCGAATGAGAATCGATCCTCCGGTGACGAACTGCCCACCGAACCGCTTTACCCCGAGTCGCTGAGCATTGCTGTCGCGACCGTTTCGGCTGCTCCCCTGACCTTTCTTGTGCGCCATCTGCCTATCCCTCTCGTCCGCCTGCCAGTCGATCCTGGAGCTCCTTGAGCTCGTCCCAGCGCTCCTCGGCGGCTAGAGCGGCCTGCTGGGGCCAGGTCGTCGGATCGTGCGACCGGAGGCGACCGCCGGCCGTTTCGAGGATCCCACGCAAAGCTGCCTCGTCGGCAGCAGCGAGCGCGGCGAACGTGGGGATTCCAGCGTCCTTCAGGACGCTCTCGATCTTCGGGCCGATGCCTTCGATTCGCTTCAGGTTGTCGTCGCCGGTGACCGCCGCTGCGCGCTTCTTGACAGCGGCTTTCTTCGGCGCCGCCTTGGCGGCGGGCTTCTTGCCAGCGGCGTTCTTTGGCGCCGCCTTGGCCGCGGGCTTCGCGGGCGCCGCTAGTTTCGCGGCATCCTTGGGAGTCTCTTTCTTCGCCGACGCCTTCTTCGGGGCTTCTCCGCTCGCCGCCGCCTTCTTCGCCGCCGGTTTCTTGCCAGCCGGCTTCTTGGCGCCACTCGGCGCCACGATATCGTCGATCTGCAACGCCGTATAAGCCTGCCGATGACCGATCTTGCGACGGTAGCCCTTACGGCGCTTTTTCTTGAACGCCAGGATCTTCTGGCCGCGACCGACCTCCACCACCGTCGCTTCGACGCTGGCACCGTCGACTACCGGAGTACCGACGTGCACCTGATCATCCGCAGCCACCAGCCTGACGGTGTCGATCGATACCTTGGCGCCGACATCGTCGCCGAGAAGCTCGACGCGCACGACGTCACCCTTGGCTACCCGGTACTGCTTTCCACCTGTGCTGATGACGGCGTACATCTGACCAATCCGATGGTTGGAGCTGCGAAGATCCTGGGCTAGCGGGCGGCCGGGAAGCGCTCGCGGGGGCACGCCGGCCCGCCAGGAACGCGAGCCGCCCCGACGAGACTGCGGGCGCGCCTGCTAGTGAGGCGCGAGGGCCCATTGTAGGGCGAGTCTCGGTTGGCGGGCAAGCCGCTCGCCCGTGCTCCTGATCCTGAGCACGGGACGGATGTTATTCCTCCTCTCCTCCCATGAAGAGTCCTTCCAGCGTGCGCTCGCGCGCCTCGAGCCGCTCGAAGTGACGGTTCAGCTCGCTGATCTGGTCCTGGAGAAAGTCCATGTCGATGCGCGCGTATGAGAGCTCGTACACGAGGTTGTGCAGTAAGTGCAGCTGCGTCTCGTGACGACCCTCTAGCTGGCCGGTCATATCCGACATGTGATCACCGGCCCAGTCGGCAGTGCGATCGATCCGCTGATCGGCTGTCTTCAGGAGGCGCGCCTCCTGAAGACCGAATGCCGTCCGCCCGGCCTGCTGCAGCTCGTGCAGTTTTTCCGTCAGCCTCCGGTCTTCCTGCCGCATCTCCTCGAGTAACTGCACGAGCACGTGCTCGAGGTTGCTCGAGCTACGAAACAAGGGCCGAAGCAAGCGGCGGAAGAGACCCAGAAGGCGGCCCTTCAACCCCGGGCTCGACGATGTGTACAGATCGCGCGCCGGGTTGATGTCTGCCAGCGACGCCCCCTCGAAGTCGACGAATGCCGCTGACGGCGGCTCACCGGCGGGCGATCGGTGCGGCACCGAGCCCGGTGGCGGCGCGATCGGCGGCAGCTTGCCGCGCACCTGCGGCATCTCCTCGAGCACGCCGTACGACATGTGGTGACGCTCGATACGCGGCCGCAGAGTAGCGCGGCGCAGCACCTCCAGGTCGCCCTCGGTATAGCGTGTGCCGGTCTTCTCGGCGATCCGCGCCTCGACCTGGGCTTCGAGCGCCGCTACGTCGATGTCGGGATCATCGATCCTGAAGCGACCCAAGCCTGCCTCCGCCGGTCAGAACAGCGGACCGAGGTAGAACTGGAAGTCGGGGCCGCCGAACAAATCCTTGCCGTTGGTGCGCTGGGCCCAGAAGAACCACAACGGTAGGCCCATCAGGTTGATGTTGAGCCCGACTCCGACCGAGCCGCGTGCATCGGCGAGCCGGCCGTCTTCAACAAGCCGGAACTCGTCGCCTTTGAACCACGCACCGCCGACGTCCGCGAACAGCACACCGCGGATATTGCGTATGGCCATCTGTCCGGCGCGTGCCTCGAAGATCAGCGGGAAGCGGTACTCGAGGTTCATCAAGAAAGCGCGGTTACCGGAGAAACGCAGATAGTCGTAGCCGCGCAGCTGGTTCAGCCCACCGACGAAAAACACCGTCGGGTGATCGCCGAAGCTGCCGGATCCCCAAAGCCGTACCGCCAGCTGGCTGTCCTTGGTGATCTGGAAGTACTGCCGGATGTCGATCTCGGCGTTGTAGAACCTCAGACTCCCGACCGCCGGAGAGGTCTCGAACCCCAGGCTCACCCGTCGGCCAGCGTACGGGCCGTACTCCTTGAACCGGGCCTTGTCGCCGATGATCTTGACACCGATCGGCATGTAGCTGCCGCTGTGGAAGTTGTCGGCGAACGTCGACAGTGTTCCGCCGGTGCCCTCGAGGATGAACGCCGACGGGATGTAGTCGCGGTCGTAGTAGCCGACCGAGAACTCCGCCCGCCAGTCGCGACTGAACGGATAGTCGGCGAACAGCTCGCCACCGTCCAGCCCGAAGATGGAGTTGCGGTCGAGCGAGCCGTTCGTCGGGTCGAAGGTGAAGAAGAACGACCGTTGGCTGGTCGCCAGAGCGCCCCAGTTCCAGCGCTTCGACTGGTTTCGGTAGACGGCGGTGTAGTTGCGCTGGCTCTGGACCGAGCCCAGGATCGCCGTGATGCTGTGGTTGCCCAGCAGATCCTGCATCTCGATGAACGTATTGGCCAGCACGGTGCCGCCGGCGAGTCCGCTGGAATATCCACCGGCGACCTGGATGTTGGAGATGTGCCAGCCACCGCCGGTGGACTGGGTGCGATTCTGATCGCTGAGCTCGACATCGGCGATGGCTGCCGCCTCCATCTCCAGCCGATCGATCTCTTCGTCCGGGAGCGCCTCGTCGATAGCGACGAACTGCTCCACCGCCTCAGGCAAGTCCATCGTGTAGAGCTCGTACGTCCCGTCGCCGTAGTTGCTGAACAGGAGCTGGTTGGTGTTCGGCAGCTCCTGCGGGAAGAACGTGCCGTGCAGGATGTTGGTGTAGCGGTAGACCGTTTCGCTCGCCAGCTCGATCGAATAGAGGTTGTGCTCGCCGGTTCGATCAGAGACGTAGTAGACGCGCGAGCCATCGGCCGAGAAGCTCGGCTGGGTGTCGTTGTAGCGACCGAACGTCAGCTGCACGCGTTCCTGCGGCCGCGCCAGGTCGATACGGAAGAGCTTCTTGGCGCCCAGCACATGCGAAGCGAACACGATGCTGCGAACGTCCGGCGACCAGACCGGAGCGTAGTCGTAGAACTCGTCCTGGGTAAGATTCGACAGCGTGTCGTTGGACGGGTCGTAGAGATAGATGTCGCGTACACCGTTGCGGTGCGCTCCGAACACTACCCGCCCGTCAGGCGCGATGCTCGGTGAGAGCGCCTGGTCGAGGTCGGTCTTGAACTTTTTTCGCACGCTACCGTTTTGGGCATCGAGCATGAAGAGCGTTCGCGTCGGCGGAGTGCGGGCGAAGAAGGCAATCGTGCTGCCGTCGGGCGACCACGACAGATCGTTGCCCGCCTGAAAACCGACCGTCACTCCCTGACCGACGATGTACTCGAACTCGCCCTGCCGACCTCCGGTCAGATTGCGAATCGGCCGCCCGGACTCCAGGTCGAACGTGAAGGCCTCGATCTGCAGCGTTTTCTTGTTGAGGGTGATCGCGGCGAAGCTGTCGCCGTCCGGTGAAACGACGGGGCTAAACACCAGCTGTCGATCCTGAAACGGCACGTCACGCATGACGTTGCGCCCGAAGTCCGGCGCCTCCTGGCGGTCCAGGACGTTGGGCAAGTAGCGCTCGCGCAGCCAGCCGCGAAAGTCGTTGTTGAACTCCGACGGCGTGACGTTGAAGGCACGCTCGAGATCGCGCTCGACGTCCTGCCCGAGATCGCGTCGCACCTCGGCGAGGAAGATGCGCAGGCCCTCATCGCCGTATTCCTCCTCGATGTACTGCCACACGACCTCGCCGAGCACGTAGTCGACGAAGAAGCTGCGGTTGTGGGTCATCTGGACCAGTGTCGGAATGTCATCCGAGAGAACGACATCGCGCAGCATCATCTCGTCCAGCGACGTCAGGTCGTCGGACATGTACTCGGCGAAGCCCTCCATCACCCAGCCCGGAGGCTGAGCTCGCATCGCCGCGCCGAGACGGTTGCCGAAGAAGTAGTCGAACTCAAACAGGTGCGTGACCTCGTGGATGATGAGCTTGTGCAGCTTGTCCGGCGGATCGTCAACCGGGAGCACCAGCCGGTTCTCGGTCGGTGTCGCGAACGCCGCCACACCCTCCGGCAGGAAGAACGGCAGGATGTGCGTCTGCTCGAAGTCCTGGTGGGTCTGATAAAAGATGATCGGCATGCGCTCCGACAGCTGGTGGTTGAGCTTGCGCGCGACGCGCTGGTACGCATCCTCGGCAAACGCCACCACGTCGTCGAGATGCTGCTCTTCCTCCGGGTAGTAATAGACGTCGAAATGCGGCGCCGTGTACTTCCAGAAATCGAACGACTCGTAGGTGACCTTGTTCCTACCGAAGTAGCTGCTGTAGGGCGTGTTGATCATCTGCCCGGCAGCCTGTGGAGCGAGCGTGACCAAGAGCCCGAGGGCGATCACCACGATGAGTCTGGTGCGCGCAACGGTCAGCGGCGCAGCGCTCGAGAGAACCTGGACTAGGGCTTTTTGAGTGGGCATGGGCGGAGCCTCCCTGGGCTCAATAGATCAAGTAACGGCTCTGCTCCGAGCGTCGGGGCGTGATGGCGTCGAGCAGCTGCGGCAGTAGCTGCTCGAACGTCTCGAATACGGCGTCCGAATTCGACACCGACTCGTCGGCAGGGAAGGAGGTTTCGGCTTC
This sequence comes from Acidobacteriota bacterium, assembly GCA_965248695.1. GTDB lineage: Bacteria > Acidobacteriota > UBA890 > UBA890 > WLXD01 > DASCOT01. The sequence goes on from CBDFKD010000002.1 coordinate 2,176,621, forward strand.
GAGCGTTCCATCAAGCAGTCGAGAGCCGTCCTCGCCGCGGAGCACGAGGTAATCGTAGGTGAGCTTGTAGGCGACGTTGTCCTGGAATCGGGCGACCTCACGTATCTGGCCGTCTGGAGAGCGGATGCGCTCACGCACCATCTCCGAGCGGGGCTCGGAGATCAGCCCGATTGCCCCAGTCAGGACCAGATCCGCCTCGGCAGCCTCGGCACGCCCCACCCAGTAGTCGGCGTCATCGAGAATGCCCGTGCCGCGTTGCGCCCGATCTATCGGCTGCTCCAGCTGGTCCTGGGTCTCGAAGAACGTGCGCTGGGTGATGCGGCGGCGCAGGTAGCGCACCGCCATATCGTTGAGGTTGGCCTCTGAATCGTCGCGCCGCACGAAGTTGCCCACCAGGATGCGGTTGTAGCCGGCCAGATTGGGACCCTGATCCGGAACAGAGATCATGATCTCCAGGAAGCCGAGTGTCGGCTCGGCCCCTTCGTATTCCTGGCTGACGACGCCCGTCGGGTCCTCCGCCGCGAGCTCCTCGGCGATCGCCTCTGCGTCCACCATCTCGTCGGAGTCGATGCGCTCCCAGATGGGCAAGAACTGCCGATGGTTGCGCAGGACGTAGAACCGCTCGTCGGGCCCGGCCAGTTCGAGGGCCTGGTCGTAGTAGTCCTTGGCGTCGTCGAACTCACCCTCACGCTCATGGCGCACGGCGAGGTTGTTGAGGGCGCGTGTGTTCACGCTGGCGACGGCCAGCGCCTTCTGCCAGCGGAATGAGGCCTCTTCCCAGTAGCCGTTGTCGGCGGCCATGGCCCCTGAGCGGGTCTGGTTATCTGGCCGCTCTACCGTGCCGGCACAGGCGATGCCGACACCCAAGAGCAGAACTGTGGCGACGGCGCGGGCGCGCATCTCGCCATACGTCGCGGTTGGCCGCCGATGAATAGTCGTCTGGCGATTGGGAGACATATGCCTCCGGCCTGTCGGACGAAGAGGGCGCGGGCAGGGCTGACTGCCATCGCGGCGAGACGGCCTACCAAGGGGACCCGGAACGAACTGCTGTGTTGACAAGGATTGAGTCTACCGATCCGTAGCTAGCGCCCGCAAGCGACGCCCGTGGCCAAACCCACACTCTGGCGCCGCGCCTGTCGCCGGTCGGTGTCCGTCCCCTGGTGGCATGAGGCCTGTGCCAGGGCGCCGGTGCGCCGGCGGCGATGACCCACCAGGGCATCTGCGCGCATCTACTATCCATCGCGGCCACAGTTCCTATCCGGAGCTCCTCGACGCTATCTTCGATGCACCCGGACAGCTCTTCGTCAGGGGGTGCCTGCCCGTCCGTCCCTGTGTGGCCGTGGTCGGATCACGCGCCTGCTCTGCCTATGGCCGCAAGGTGGCCACAGCACTGGGAGCGGATCTTGCGCGCGCCGGCTTGGCGGTGGTCTCTGGTCTGGCTCGCGGTATCGACGCCGCCGCCCACCGCGGCTGTCTCGAGGTCGGGGGCAGCACCGTCGCCGTGCTTCCCGGTGGCTTGTATCCCGTGTACCCGCGACGACATCGGGCGATGGCGCGCCGAATCGCGGCCTCCGGCGCGCTGGTGGCGGAGCACGAGCCCGGGACGCAGGTCGGCCGCTGGCACTTCCCGAAGCGCAACCGAATCATCGCCGGGTTGTCGTGGGCGACCGTCGTTGTCGAGGCCGCTGCCCGCAGTGGGGCGCGCATCACCGCCGGGCTGGCGCTCGAGTACGGCCGCGAGGTTCTCATGGTGCCGGGACCGATCACCTCGACGACCTCCGCCGGCTGCCACGCCCTGCTCGCCGACGGCGCCCACCCATGTACCGGGGTGGCAGATATCCTCGACCATCTGCCCGCAGCAGTGTCCGCCGGGCTGCAACTGCCCGCTCCATCCACGCCCGGCGCGCTCGGCCCGGGCGAACGGGAACTGCTCGAGTTGTTACGCTGCCAGGGAAACCTCACCGCTTCGGATGTCTCGCGGCGGCTTGGAAGTGCAGGCGCTAGTCCGCATACTGCCGGGCGGCAGGATCGAGTCCTGCTAGAATCAGCCGCCGTCCGACGGGCCGTGCGCCCGCCCAGTGTCGGGCTAGCATCGGAAGAATCACCATGACCACGCGTCTCGTCATAGTCGAATCGCCGACCAAGGCTAAAACGCTGTCGAAATTCCTCGGCTCCGAGTTCATCGTCGAGTCGAGCGTCGGGCACATCCGTGACTTGCCTGCCAACGCCGCAGAGATCCCGAAGCAGTACAAGGGAGAGCCGTGGGCGCGGCTTGGCGTACAGGTCGAGGAGGCCTTCAAGCCACTCTACGTCGTGCAGCCGGCGAAAAAATCGACCATCGCAGAGCTCAAGCGTGCTCTCAAGAACGCCGACGAGCTGTTGCTGGCTACGGATGAGGATCGCGAGGGCGAGGCGATCAGCTGGCATCTGATCGAAGTTCTTCAGCCGAAAGTGCCCGTACGTCGCATGGTCTTCCACGAGATCACGCGGCGGGCCGTCCAGGAATCGCTCGCCCATACCCGTGAGCTCGATCGCAACCTCGTGGAAGCGCAGGAAGCAAGGCGCATCATCGACCGCCTGTATGGCTATCTGGTGTCACCGGTGCTCTGGCGCAAGGTCGCACCGCGGCTGTCCGCAGGGCGGGTGCAGAGCGTCGCGATCCGCATGCTGGTGGAGCGCGAGCGCGCCCGCATGCGATTCCGCGCCGCCGAGTACTGGGATCTGACCGCAGAGTTCACCACCGGTGCCGGCGATACGTTCGCAGGTCGACTGCAGACGCTGGAGGGTGCTCGGCTGGCCCGCAGCAGCAACTTCGATCCCGACACGGGGAAGCTGAAAGACGAGTCCATTCGCATGCTCGATGCGGAGACCGCAGCGACCCTGGCGACCGAGCTCCGTGGAGAGACATACCGCATCGACGGTATGGAGGAGCAGCCTTTCAAGCGCTCGCCGGCGCCGCCGTTCACCACTTCGACTCTGCAGCAGGAAGCCAACCGCAAGTTCCGTTTCCACGCCCGCCGCACGATGCGCGCGGCTCAGCGGCTCTACGAGAACGGCTTCATTACCTACATGAGGACCGACTCGGTGACCCTGTCGAGCGAGGCGCTCGAGCAGACTCGCGCCAACATCGCTGAAAGGTATGGTGCCGAGTACCTGCCCGATGCGCCACGCGTCTTTCGCAACAAGGTGAAGAACGCGCAGGAAGCCCACGAGGCGATCCGCCCCGCCGGTAGCCGTCTGGTGCCGGTCGCCGAGGTGCGGGCTGCCCTGAGTGAGGACGAGGCCCGTCTGTACGACCTGATCTGGAAGCGGACGATGGCGTCACAGATGCCCGACGCCAAGGGACGCCGGATGACGGTGCACGTCGCCGCCACCGGACCACGTGAAGCGCGCTTCGTCTCGCACGGCAGCGTGATCGATTTTCCCGGTTTCCTGCGCGCTTACATCGAGGGACGAGCAGATCGCGTAGAGGCCCTGGCGGATCTCGACCGCCTGCTGCCGCCGATGAGCGTCGATGACGAGGTGCTGGCCGCCCTCAGCACGGAGGACCATCGCACAACACCACCGCGTCGACTGACCGAGGCCGGGCTGGTCAAAGCGCTGGAAGAGTCCGGCGTCGGGCGACCGAGCACCTACGCATCGATCATCGACACCATCGAGCGGCGTGAGTACACCTTCCGCAAGGGCAATGCTCTGGTGCCGACGTTCACCGCGTTCGCGGTGGTGAAGCTGATGGAGGACCACCTCGAGCACCTAATCGATATCGAATTCACGGCGCGCATGGAGAATCGCCTGGACATGATCTCGCGTGGCGAACGCGAGCCGTTGCCATACCTCAACGAGTTCTATTTCGGCAACGGCATGCCCGGGCTCAAGTCGCTGATCGAGAACAAGGTCGAGGAGATCGATCCGCGGCAAGTGTGCTCGATTCCTCTCGGCGAGGACGAAGAGGGTCGAGAGATCATCGTCCGCGTCGGCCGCTACGGCCCTTTCCTGCAGCGCGGCGACCTGACCGCCAACATCCCCGACAAGGTCTGTCCGGACGAGCTCCTGGTCGAGCGCGCCACGGAGCTCATCGACGACGCCCAGAAGGGCGACGAGCCAATCGGTCATCACCCCGAATCCGAGCTGCCCGTGTACGTCAAGGTGGGGCGCTACGGGCCCTACGTTCAACTGGGTGACCCGGACCCCGATACCAAGACCAAACCCAAGATGGTGTCGCTGCTGAAAGGAATGTCGCCTGCCGAGGTGTCGTTCGACGTCGCTCTCGAGTTGCTGAAGTTGCCCAAGGTGGTGGGGCAGGACGCCGCGGGGGAGGACATCGTCGTCCATCTCGGTCGCTATGGCCCATATATCAAGCGCGGCACCGATACCCGCAGCCTGACCGACGACGACAGCGTGCTGAACCTGCCGCTGCAGCGCGCGCTCGAGCTGCTGGCGCAGGAAAAGAGGCGTGGTCGAGCCGCTGCCAAACAGATCAAGATTTTCGAGAACGTCGAGCAGCTCGACGGCACGAGCGTCAAGTTGCTGGAAGGTCGCTACGGTCCGTACGTCACCGACGGCGAGATCAACGCCTCGCTGCCGAAGGACATGACCGAGCCCGCCGAGCTGTCGCTCGAGCAGGCGCTCGAGCTCTTGGAAAGACGTCGAGAACGCGGCCCGGCGCGTCGGAAGAAGAAAGCCAAGCGCAAGGTCAAGAAAAAGACCAAGAAGAAGACCGCCAAGAAGAAGACTGCCAAGAAGAAGACCGCGAAGAAGAAGGCTTGAGCCTCCGTTTCGCCGCCCGTTGCGTGCAGGTTCGTCCCGTTCGGACTTCCGGCCGATGAGCACGGATCACGTGGTCACCGTCGTCGGCGGCGGCATGGCCGGTTCGGAGGCCGCCTGGCAGCTTGCCCGGCGCGGCATCCGTGTACGCCTACACGAGATGCGGCCTGTCAGGTCTACCCCGGTCCACAAGAGCGACTACCTGGCCGAGATGGTGTGCAGCAATTCGTTGCGTTCCGACGGCCTCGACAACGCCGTTGGGCTTCTGCACGAGGAGATGCGACATCTGGGGTCGCTTTTCATGGCTGCAGGAGACGACAACCGGGTTCCTGCCGGCAAGGCCCTGGCGGTCGATCGCTGGAAGTTCGCCCGCCACATCACCACCTCGCTCGAGGCTGCCGAGGGAGTGGAGATCGTCCGCGAAGAAGTGCGCCAGATCCCGACCGGGCCGACGATCATCGCGACAGGACCGCTGACATCGGAGTCGCTGGGCGAATCGATCCAAGAATTCGCCGGCGCTGAGGATCTCTACTTCTACGACGCCGTATCGCCTATTGTTCGCGCCGAATCGGTGGATCGCGAGCGGTCATTCCTCGCCAGCCGTTACGATAAGGGTGGTGCCGACTACCTGAACTGCCCGATGACGGAAACGGAGTTCGACCGCTTCTATGACGCCCTCATGGCCGCCGACCTCGCACCGCTGCAGGCGTTCGAAGAGGGGCTCTTCTTCGAGGGTTGCCTACCGGTCGAGGAGCAGGGGCGGCGCGGACGCAAGACCCTCCTGTTCGGCCCCATGAAGCCGGTTGGATTGGTCGACCCCAGGACCGGGCAGCGCCCGTTCGCGGTGGTACAGCTCCGGCAGGACGACCTTGCCGCCGAGCACTACTCGCTGGTGGGTTTCCAGACGCGCATGAAATGGGGCGAACAGGACCGCGTGTTGCGCCTCATTCCGGCGCTCGAGAACGTCGAGTTCGTGCGTTTCGGCGTGGTGCACCGCAACACCTACATCAACGCTCCCCGCCTGCTGGCCGAGACACTGCAAACGCGGGCACGCGGCGACCTCTTCTTCGCCGGCCAGGTCGCCGGCACAGAGGGCTATGTCGAATCGGCGGCCGGCGGCCTGCTGGCAGGAATCTACTGCAGCATGCTGCTGCTCGACGGCGAGATCGAGCCTGTACCGCGGACCACGGCCCTCGGCTCTTTGGCGTTCTATATGAGCCACGCTAGCGCGGTAAACTATCAGCCGACGAACATAACCTTCGGCATCATGCCGGAGCTCGACGAGCCGACGCGCGGGCGCCGCAATCGTAAACAACGCCGTGAGGCACGCTCGCGCCGAGCGCTCGACGAGCTCGACAAGTGGATCGACGGTGTCGGCGACCGGCTGCGGCTCGCCGCAGTCGTCCGGCGCGCGATCCGCTGACGAGGATGAACATGTCAACGACCGTTCGGCCCGCCGTCCTCATCTTCGCGGTAGGAGCGCTCGCGTTCTCACTGGGCTACGTGGCTTTCCCGCACTCAGAGGACGAGCACGTTCCGGGCCTCGGGAGCAACCTCACGCGGCTGACACTCGACCCCGGTGCTACGGCACCGGCTTTCGTCGTGACGCGCCTCGACGGTTCGACCCTGGGATCAACGGATCTCGAGGGCAAGATCATCGTCGTCGATTTCTGGGCTACCTGGTGCGCTCCGTGCCTCACCGAGATCCCGCACTACAACAGCCTGCACGAGGAGTACGCCGGCCAGGGCGTGGAAATGCTCGGCATCACGCTACAGTCCGGTAGCTCGGAACAGGTCAGCGAGTGGATCTCCCGGCCGATTCGCGTCGGCACACAGGAGTTCTCGCTCGACTACCCCGTGGTGATGGGTAACGCGGACATCGAAGCCTCCTGGGGGCCGATTTACGGATTTCCGATGACCTACCTGGTCGATTCAGAGTGGAAGATCCGCAAGAAGTGGCTGGGCGCGGTGGCGAACAAGAGCGAGCAACTTCGGTATCTGATCGACGAACTTCTCGCCGAGCGCGCCGACGCCAGCAGCTGAGCGGCGCGTGCCGAAGCGCGAGCGCATGACGCGGCTCGGAGGCAGAGCGGCGTGTTGGCGACCGCGGAGCGGCCCATGAGCGGTGCTTGTCTGGTCGGGCGCGATCAGTTCCTCCAGTCGTTGCACCTGGAGGCCGCCGCTTCCGACCATACGGTGCGCGCGTATCGAACGGATCTCGACCAGTTCGCCGCTTTCCTGCAGGCATGGGAGGCCGGAGAAGAGACAGACTATCGCGGCAATCGACCCGAGCGCCAGCACGGAACCCCCTCCCGCCTGGATGCTGCGGCGATCACCGCCGCATCTGTTCGCGCCTGGGCGGCTCGCATGCACGCGGCGCAGCTGTCGCCGGTCACCGTCGGGCGAAAGCTGGCGGCGGTACGTTCGTTCACCAGCTACCTGTGTCGCGAGGGCGTGCTGACTGCCAACCCGGCGCGCCTGGTGCACAACCCGAAGGTCGCACAAAGGTCACCGGCGTTCCTCACCGAGAGCGAGGTCGCCACATTGTTGGAGTTCGACGACGATTCGGCTGTCGGAACCCGCGACCGGGCCGCCCTCGAGCTCCTTTACGCCACCGGTCTGCGCGCCAGCGAGCTGTCCGGACTCGAGGTCGACGATATCGACGCCAGTGCGCGGTGCCTGCGCGTTGTCGGCAAGGGAGACAAGGAGCGCATTGTCCCGTTCGGCGAGCCCGCCGCCATGGCTCTGTGCGCCTGGCTCCCGATTCGCCAGCAGTGGCTCGACCGCCCGCCGAAGATCGGACCCACCGCGGCCACCGTGCGCACCGACGCCAAGGGGGCGCTGCTGCTGAGTCAACGAGGCCGTCGACTCGACACGCCGGCGTTGCGGCGGATACTGGCACGGCGCCTCGGCGAGTCAGCGATGACGAAGCGAGTTACCCCGCACGCCCTGCGACATTCGTTCGCTACCCATCTGCTGAATGCTGGCGCTGACCTACGCGCCATACAGGAGCTCCTGGGTCACGCTTCTCTTGCCACCACGCAGCGCTACACGCACCTGTCGACCCGACAGCTACAGGAGGTGTACCGGAGCTCGCATCCGCGTGCCAAGCGACGCGATGCCAGCTCTCGGCCGACCCGGTAGTTCGCCAGGGGCCGACCCGCAGCCGCCGCGGCCCCTTGCTACAATCGGCACATGACGAGTCGGTTTCACGGCACCACGATCTGCTGCGTTCGAATCGGCAACCACGTGGCTATGGGCGGCGACGGCCAGGTGACGCTGGAGCACACGGTCATGAAGGCCGGCGCCCGCAAGGTCCGCCGCATGTACAACGACGCCGTGCTAGCAGGCTTCGCCGGCTCAGCCGCCGACGGGTTGGCGCTCTTCACCCGCTTCGAGGCGAAGCTCGAGAGCTTCAACGGCAACCTGCGCCGTGCCGCTGTGGAGCTGAGCGGCGAGTGGAGGATCGACAAGAGCCTGCGGCACCTTCAGGCCTTGCTTGTGGTCGCCGACGCTGAAACATCGATCCTGTTGTCAGGCACCGGGGACGTCATCGAGCCAGACGACGGTATCCTCGTGATCGGCTCGGGCGGTTCGGTGGCCCTGGCTGCGGCGCGCGCGTTGATCGCCCATACCGAGCTCGCCGCCGAACGGATCGTGCGTGAAGCGCTGCTGACCGCCGCCAGCATCGACATCTACACCAACGACAATATCCGGGTCGAAGTGTTGGAGTCACCGTGACTCCGGCGCGTATCGGCACATCCAGGCGGCCGCGGCCGCGCGCCCAATAGTCCATGGCCATCACACTGCCCGAAAAGCTCGAGCCCGGTGCGGAGAGCGTCGACGACCTCACGCCAAGGCAGATCGTGGAATTGCTCGATCGGTACGTTATCGGTCAGCGCGCTGCCAAGCGTGCGGTGGCAATCGCCATCCGCAACCGCTTCCGGCGGCTGCGTCTGCCCGACGACCTGGTCGACGAGGTAGCGCCGAAGAACATATTGATGATCGGTCCAACGGGCGTCGGCAAGACCGAGATATCCAGGCGCCTGTCGCGTTTGACCGGCTCGCCATTCCTCAAGGTCGAGGCAACCAAGTTCACCGAGGTGGGCTACGTAGGCCGCGACGTGGAATCGATGGTGCGCGACCTGCTGGACATCGCCATCGACATGGTGCGACAGGAGCATGCGGCCGCCGTAGAGGTCCAGGCCCGACGTCAGGCGGAGGATCAGCTGCTCGACGTGCTGTTGCCACCGGCGCCCGTGGTCCGGCCGGCGGACGAGGCCGCCGAGCCCGCCGCCACACGCCGTGCCACCCGGGAGAAGATCCGCGACCAGCTGCTCGCCGGAGCGCTCGACGAGCGGATGGTAGAGGTCGACGTTCCCGATGGCCGGGCGCCGTCGTTCCAGGTGTTCACCGGTCAGGGTAGCGACACGATGGACGTCAACCTGAAGGACATGTTGCCGGGCATGTTCGGCAGTGGCCGTGGCAACACCAAACGGCGACGGATGTCGGTGCCCGAAGCGCTCGAGCACCTCACACGCGAGGCCGCCGCGACCCTCATCGATGATGACGAGGTCATCCGCGAGGCGCTCGAGCGAGCCGAATCCTCGGGAATTATCTTCCTCGACGAGATCGACAAGATCGCGGGGCGGGAAGGTGCAGGAGGACCGGAAGTTTCACGCGAGGGCGTCCAGCGCGACATCTTGCCTATCGTCGAGGGTACGGTCGTCAAGACTCGCAACGGCATGATCCGCACTGACCACATCCTCTTCCTCGCCGCCGGTGCTTTTCACGTCTCCAAACCGAGCGATCTCATACCCGAGCTCCAGGGCCGGTTTCCACTGCGCGTCGAGCTCGACGCACTGGGACGCAACGACCTGGTGCGTATTCTCACGGAGCCGGAGAACTCGCTCGTGCGGCAGTATTGCGCGTTGCTCGCCACCGAGGACGTGCATGTGGAGTTCACCGATGACGCCATCGAGACCATCGCCGAGCTTGCCGAGACGGTAAACGAGCGCACTGAGAACATCGGGGCGCGCCGACTCCACACGATGATGGAGAAAGTCGTGGAGGAGCTGTCGTTCGAAGCGCCGGAACGCGGCGGAGAGTCCATCACCATCGATGCGGAGTACGTCCAGAACGCGCTCGCCGACACCGTCCAGGACGAGGACCTGTCGAGGTACATCCTGTGAACGCACGGGCCGCCGGCGTCGGGGTGCTCGCCGTCATCGCTGCCGGCTGCGGCGCGCGGGGGGATCCGATGGCGCCTCTGCGAACCGTCCCGCCGTCGCTGCTCAGCGCCGAGATTTCACAGCTCGGTACGAACGCCCTGGTGGAATTCACTCCATCGGCCGAGATCATCGACATGGGCAACGAGGAGGAGATGACCATCGAGCGCGTGGAGCTCCTGATGCTCACCGAGCGATACCCTGCACTCACTGCGTCGATGCTGGCGCAAGGGCTCGATCGAGAGCGGGGTAAGCGCCTCGAGATAGGCCGTCGGGCCATCGAACTGGCGGCGGAGGGCGCCGAGGCGAGGCGCGTTGCGGAAGAGCGGCTCGCGGCTGAAGAGGCAGCCGCCGCCGCGGGCATCGAGCTACCACCGGAAGTGGAATCGGACGACGAAGAACCGCTCGAGGAACAGGAGCCCGTTTCTGCCGAGCAGCTCTTACTCGACGGGCTGCCGCGCAACGCCTTGCGCGAATGGAGAGAAGCCAGCATCCAGGGCGATATCCTCCTGGAGGCAGCGGGGTGGTTCGACGAAGCGGTGGACGACCTGTGGGACCTACTCGGAATGCCCACCGCGATCGTCGACACCCGACGGCCGCCGGCGCTACCGCGGCCGTCGCTGGTGGTCGAGAAAGCGGCGCAGCTAGCGCGCACGCACCCGTACGAAGGAGGCCTCGAGATCCCCGAGTTCCTTACCCGCGCCGCGATCGTTGCCGCTATTCCCTTCGAGAACATCAGCGACTACGTGCTCGACGACAGGGCAAGGATTCACTACAACATCGGCACCTCTTCGAGCGGCCCGGTGCGGACGCGATACTACTTTGCCGTTCGCGCCGTGGACACCGAGGGGAGAGCGGGCAGCGTCGACACCATCCTCTCTCTCGCACCGAGCGGCGTACCCCTGTCCCCGGCGGAGCTGGAGGTCGAGATAACTCCCGAAGGCCCCCGGCTCCGGTGGTCGGCACCGGCGGGCGATGTGTGGGGCAGCCTCATCGACACCGACGAGATCAGCTACAACATCTACCGTCGGAACGTCGGTGCAGAGATTGCGGCCGTGACGATACTCAACGACGAACCGCTCACTACCGCCGAGTATCTCGACTCCGGGGCGGAATGGGACGGTAGCTATATATACGAGGTGCGGGCGGTCGCGGCGGCCCCGAGCGACGACGAAACGCTGTTACTGGTCGAGCCGGATCCTATCCAGGCAGTGCTGGACCCGGCGGACCCGACAGCGCTCGTGACGGACTCTGCGACACCGACTAAGGAAAGCAGCGGCGCGGTGACTCCGCCGGTACACGTAGTGGACACGTTCAAGCCGGAGAAGTTGGGCGGTCTGGTGGCGGTGCGCGCGGCGTCGCGAATCACACTGCGTTGGGTGGCGTCGGCAGTTCCCGATCTGGTGGGCTATCGCGTCTACCGCCGGACGCTGGTGGATGACCCCTGCGACCCACGGTACATGCTCGAGTTCGACGAAGAAGAGGCGGAGGCGACGACAGACGAAGAGATGGACGACGAGGCGAACGCGGCGGCGGATGACGAAGCGGCGGATGGCGAGGCGGCGGATGGCGAGGCGACGGATGGCGAGGCGACGGATGGCGAGGCGACGGATGACGAGCCGGATTGCACCGTCGTCGAGGCCGGACCCAATGCCGAAGCACAGCCTTCCGTTGAGGACGAAACGGCCGGCGACGGGGTCGACACGGGATCCACCGACGCTGATATCGCTGAGGATCAGGCAGGTATTGTGGACGACGCCGGCGCGGCGAACGCCATTGTCGACGCGTCTGACGACGATCTCGACTCCTCGGCAAATCGCCCGTTGGGCGCCGAGGATGCCGACCTCACCGACGAACCCAGCGCCGAGAACCGCGGCGAAGAGGGCGGGACGGACGACACACAGGAGGCCGACGACGAAGGCGAACCCGGCCGGGGCAACGCGCGCCGGCGGCGCGGCAATGAACTGGTCACGACCGGATGGGACATGCTGACCGTGGTGGCGATAAGCGGCGTGCGCTACACGGATCCGACCGCCGACGGGGACGAGGCGTGGGAATACGCCATCGAAGCCGTCGATACCGCCGGCAACGTCAGCCCGCCCGCCGTCATCAAGGTGCGGACCGAAGACGCCGCTGACGAGCAATGAGCGCTGCGAGCCGTGAACCTCTCGAGTTCAGCCACTACTCCGGAGCGGGCAATGACTTCATCGTCCTCGACGAACGCTACGGCGCGTCGCCGACCCGCGCCGCCGCCAACGCCAAGGCACTCTGCCGCCGAGGCGTCTCCGTCGGCGCCGATGGACTCATAATGATCGACCTGAGCGACCTGGAGAACGGCGTCGCGGGACGCATGCATCTGTGGAACTCCGATGGGTCAGCGGCCGAGTTCTCGGGGAACGCGGCGCGATGCGCGGTGCGCTATCTGGTCGACGAGGGACTGGCGAGCTCACCGATACGATTGGAAACTGCCATCGGAATCGTCGTCGGGCGCGTCGAGGGCTCGAACGTATCCGTCGACGTGCCCGGTACGGCGGCGGTCTGGCCTCAGCGGCGTATTCGCGTTGAAGGCCGGGACCTCCTGGGAACTTATGTCCAGGTAGGTGTTCCTTTCTTCGTCCTCCTCCATGAGGATCCGGACGACCTCCCGGTACGTTACTTGGGGCGCGCCATCCGCAACCATCCTGACCTCGAGCCGGCGGGCGCGAACGTCGACTTCGCTCGTATCGACGACGAGCAGAACCTCTACTTTCGCGTCTATGAGCGCGGCGTCGAGGCCGAGACGCTGAGCTCGGGAACCGGCAGTATCGCCGCGGCGCTTGCGGCGGCGGCGAGCGACCGCGCTGCCTCACCGATTGCGTGCCATGCAAGGGGCGGCACGCTCACGGTGCGCTTCCAACCCCTTGTTCCGCCTGCAGTCGAGGCAACGTCGATCGAGAATCCGCCGCTGCCAGCCGAGCCGCCGGCAGTTGAGCGCCCGCACCGCGCCGATCTACCGCGCGTTGCCGAGGGCGCTCCGCTTCGATTCGCAAACATACAGCTGGAGGGCGACACTCGTCAGGTGATGCGCGGGACCGCCTTCGCGGACGCGCTACGGTAGCGACAACGTTTGTTCGGCTGCTGACACCAGACAGCGCGGTACTGGCAGCTCCGCGTCCTCGGCCTCTTCGGTCCAGGCGATCAGGCCACCAGACGGGTCGAACGTTGCCGATCGGTCACTCCAATCCCAGCGGCTGACGCCCCCTTCGTGCCGCGCCGACGGCTCGCCCCATGCGATGCGTACCTGGCGGTCGTCCATTTCGAAGTCGAGCTCCTCAGCGAGGATCATGCGGCGCAACTCCGCGTCCAGTTGAGTTCTGGCGAGAGCCCTCCAGGTTGAGGAAAGCTCGGATGGATCTCGGTTGCTAATCGCCATGGATGCACGCGTGTACCGCCTCGTCGCCTCGTACAGATCAACGCGCACTCTCCGCAGGGCTACAGGCGCCGGTGAAAGCTCCGTCGGCCAGTCTCCCGGCACCAGCGTCACGCGATCGAAGATCGCCTGGCCAGCTTCCCCCACGGCGATGCTCCGGTCCGTTGGAAGCAGTCGAACGATGATCTCGTCGGCGTCGGCGGGGACGGTGACTACCAGACTGACCGTGGCGGGAATAGCGCCGACCGCGCCGCTCCCGGCCTCACGCAGCTGTCCGGCCTCGATCTCGAAACCAACGGTTGCAGCTGACGTTGCGCCGCCAGGCCCGGGCGTTGCCCGCGCTACAACCTCTAGCCGAAGCTCGCGCCCGCGAAGGCGCCGCGCGATCGCCGGTGGCAGCCGCTGCTCGAGGTAAACGGCCTGTCGACGATTGGCGTCTTCGAGCATGACCCCCGTCGGCAACGCGGATGGCGCTACCCGCCTCGGGGCGGCGAGATCGACGGTCGCCGCGGGCCACAGGCGGGTGGAGAGATCGAAAGAGCCCAGGTATCGATCTTCGTCTCGCCGCGCCCCAGCCAACAGACGCTCCGGTGGTGGTGGCGGCACGTCGACCCGGCCAGCCGGCAAGCCGCGCGGATCGAGCCCGCCGACGAGCTGCCAGCACGGCAGGACGAAGCCGGTTGCCTCGGCGGGCAAATTCGGATCCAGCTGCAGCTGGCTGTTGCTCAGCAAACTGAGTACCGGCAACTCTGCGCGTAGTCGGCCCAGTGACTCCCAGCCGTGCTCAACCCGACGAAATACCAACGGCAACACCGAGGTCACATGTAGCGCCCCGAAGCTGGCTTCCTGCGGCCATGGGCCCAGACCGTCGCGCCCTCCTAGCAAGCTGATCGCCTCGTCGACTACCTGCGGCGGTATTGCCCAGGCCGGTACCGACAGCGTCTCTCCGAGAAGACGTACCTCGTCGGCGTCCACCTCCACCGTGTTGTGCCACCACTCGAGACTGACCTCCAATGGCTGGCGCAGGGAGGCCAGGTACAGATCGTATGGCGTAAGGCTCACGACGTCCGGATCCACGTCCTCGGCGGGCTCTTCGTCGAGGTCGGGGCGCTCAGGGGGTACCCCCGGCGCCGGGATCCCCTTGATCAAGGTGACCGGGCCGGACCGGTCACGGAGCTCATCGGCGCTCGCCGCGACTACAAACCACTGCCGCTGAAGCGTCCAGCTTTCCGGATCGGCGACCATCTGCCATTCGCGTCCGAAGGCATCGGTCGTGTCGCCCAGGTAACTGAAAATGGCTCCGGCGTCGAACGCGAACAGGCCGTCCTCGGTTACCTCTGCCGCGGCACGGAGGGATCCGGCTTCGAGCGCGATGGCGTACAACGGCTCCTCGACTGGCGCCCGAGCGCCCGGCGGGCTCTGTGCGTAGCTCTCTGCTGTTATGCACACCAGCACGAGAGCGACCCGAGTGAGCGGAAGACGCGTCATGCGATCGTCTGGCCGGGCTTGATCGACAGCACTTCGATGTCGAGACCGCGCTGTTCGCAGTCCTGGTGAAGCTCCCCGGGCGTTCCTGTCAGCACTGGCCAGGTTCCATAGTGCATCGGCACCACGCGCCGAACCCCCAGCAACTCACAAGCCTTGGCCGCAGACCGCGGGCCCATGGTGTAGTGATCGCCAATTGGCAACAGCGCGATGTCCGGTGCGAACAGCTCGGCGATCAGGGCCATGTCGCCAAAGACGTCGGTGTCGCCGGCGTGATAGATGGTCGTCTGGTCGTCGAACGTGAGGATCAACCCCGCAGACACACCGCCGTAGAGCATCCGGTCGCCATCCTGGATGCCTGCTGAATGTGTCGCCCGCACCATCGTTATCGACACCCCGTCGAGTTGCACGGTGCCGCCGATGTTCATCTCCACGATCGCATCTCCCGAAACGCCCTGGGTGCGCAGCCAGGCCGCCACCTCGATGATTGCAACAACCGATTTCGGGTCGTTCTCGGCGCAGACTTGAACTACATCGGCAACGTGGTCGAAGTGACCGTGTGTAATAGCGACGACGTCGAGACGTGCAAATGTCTTCAGGGCTTCCGGACACTGCGGATTGCTCATCACGAACGGATCGATGAGCACCGTGTTGCCGTCCGGCCCGCTTAGCAGGAACGTCGCGTGACCGAGCCAGGTAATACGAACGCCAGACGCTGACACGCCGACCTCCATGTTGGATTTGAATCGCGAGGTACGTGTCGATTCTATGCGCTGACGGGAGCCACACCGAGTCCGCAACCTGCCTCGAAAGGAAGCCGACAGACCTCGACTTCGGAACCGTCCTCCAACCGCACCGTTGCGCCTGGGTCGGCGTGCTCGCGGCGCACGTATCCGAGCCCGATGGGGCCGTGGAGATCCGACGTCACGGAACTGGTAACGGAGCCGACGGCTCGCCCGGCGCCGGATAGCGCCGCGCCCGAGCCGGCCGATGCGACGAAACGCAACCCACTCAGAACGCGGTTGACGTGGCCGCGGTAATGGATACGAGCCACCGTTTCCTGCCCCAGATAGCAGCCCTTCTCGAAGTCGACGGCGCTTTCCAACCGCGCCTCCTGCGGCAGCTCGTTACCGGTAAGCTCGGCGCCGTGCGCCGGCACCCCGGCCTCTACACGGAGGACCTCGGCCGCTGCCCGACCGACCGGCAGCACTGGCTGGGACAGCAGCGCTGGCCACAGTTCCCGGACCTCGGACTCGGGCACCGCCAGCTCGATGCCGTCGGGGAGGCGCCGGGTTCGTAACACGAGCGCCACCGCGTCGACCTCGCTCGCAGCGCTGACGCGCCCGTGGTCCGGCCCGAGCAAAGCAAGCGATATCAGCGGGCTGGGGTCAATGTGCACTGCGGAACGCAATACGAAGCGTCGCAGCCCGTCGACCACCGCTGCCGCCACGCTGATGTCGGTACCGATGAGCACCGCATCGTCCTCGATCCACAGATCGAGGCTCGCCTGTACTTTGCCGCGGTTGTCGAGCAGCAAGCTGGCAGCCCCGTCGCCGGGCTGCAGCACCTCGACGTTCGCTGTCAGCAGCCGGTGAAGAAACGTGAGGCGCTCGTCGCCACCCACCCGGAGATAGGCACGCCACGGCTGCCACAACAGGCCAACGCTCTCGCGTACGGCGCGGAGCTCGGCGGCTGGGTCACCGTAGGAAGCCGCGTAGGTCAGGCTGCCGGCTTCGCACAATTGCGCGCCGACCGACCGCTGGTCGTCAGCGAAGGCAGCTGCCGGGTTCATTCGGCCGCAGCGGCCGACGGCCGCAGTACGATGTCGACCGTGCCGCCAACCCGCACCGGACCCGCGCGTCCCTCGAGGTCGCCGTCCTGGCGACTGAATGCATCGCCGTCCTGATCGAGCCGAGCGATGATGTCGAGGTCTCCGACCAGTGGCGTGCCGGGGATCATCGAATCCGCCTCGCTGATCGTGAAGCTCATCGGCACTTCCGCCGGCAGCGGCTTGACCGCCAACGGCGGGCCGCCGTCGCGTCCCGACACGCGCACGATGATGTACAGGACGCCACCGGGAACCACACCCACTGCCGGGTCAACGCTTACCGTTCCCTCCACACCCGGGGGCGCTGCCACGGACGCGCGCGCACCCGGCGCCAGCGGCGCCGGCGGCGCCGGGATCGCAGATGCCTCCTCCCTATCGATGGTCTCGACGTTCCGTGAGACGCACCCGGCCCAGGCCACCACAGCGCTCAGCAGCAGTAGCGGCAGTAGCCGAGGGGGCGCATTGTTCATGGTGGGCGAGCTTCGGGGGAGGCGAACAGGACCTGCGGGTGACCTCAACGCGCCGATCTTATCTCAAAGCCGCACCTCGGCAACGGCCCGACAACTGGCTCGACAGCCCGTGCGACACAATGTCAGCCCTCTCGATGAGCTGCCAGACCGGCGACGCGCGGCGCCACGGCGGTCAACCGATCGATGATCAGCGACCGCGCCCGATCGCTGGCATTCGAGGGTACGCAATTGCGGTAGACACCACTCCGGAACAGTGCCCAGGTCACCTCGGCGGGGCGACTTGGCGCGCTTCCCGCTGTACGCGCTCGCTCGAGCGCCGCCTGCACCTCGATCGCGATCGAAGCGGCATCGGAGCAACGACACACCCAGCGCTTGGCCGATTGCTTCAGCCCTTCAAGGAGCTTGGCATCGTCGAGCAGGGTATCGATCGTGACGAAAAAAGCCTCGCCGAGGCTGCGCCCAGGTGTCAGCCGCGGGGCCACGTCGGGCGGCAGGAAATCGTAGTGCGGCGCGCCGGCGACCAGTGTCGCGGCGCCTCGGGCAAGCGCTCGACACAGCAGCGCACGCTCATACGCGACGGGCTCGGCGGTCACCGCGACGACGATATCGGCCGCGTCCGTGACCTCGAGCAGCTGCGACTGGTCCGGCGACAGGTGCCACTCGATCCGTCCGTCGAGCGAGGCTCGCGACGCCGCCGGACCAGCGACCGCCTGATGAATGATCTCCGGAGTCACGTAGCGAACCGAGAGCTGCGGGCGCTTGTCCAGCAACCGAGCGATTCCCGACATCAGCGGCTGCGGCCATCGCGAGCTTGCTGAAACGACGCAAATAACGGTCGGTTCTGCCGCCGCGGCAGCCGGGGCGCCGAGAACCCCGGGCCCGAGGGGCAGCTCCACATGGCCCACCTCGACGCCTTGTCGTCGCATCTGCGCCGCGATCGGCTCGGTGGCAGCGAGCATCTGGTGTCGCTGCGACATGCCGCGTACCAGTGGATCGTAGTGGTCGTACAGCGCCCTCGTGCCCCAGCCTCCCGCGACCGTCGCACCGACGCGAGCACCTGCCCGGGCATTGTCGTCTCGAGCGCTTCGATGTAGGCATCCCAGCGTCCGAGCAACCCCAGCCCGCCGAGCAGCATGTGGTGCATGGCCGGGTCGAGGATCCACGCAACGCCGGCAAAACGACCCGCGAGCAGATAGCTGGGCTCGTAGGGAAGGAAGTCCCTTCCGAGCGGGTAGAGCGCGGTGTTGAAGGCCCGGTGCGCGTGACGCTCGTCGAACCGCAGGTAGTGGAATGCCGGCGCCGAAAGGCCGCCTTCTCGAAGACGCGTCGATTCGACAAAGACCTCCACATCGAGGCGCTCCGCCAAAGATCGCACTACAGCGTCGAGCTGCTGTGCCACGAGGGCTTGTGGGTCGATGCTCGGCAGGGTGATCGCAACGCGCACGACGAGCGTCCTATTCGAGTGTCGACGTCAACGCCGCGATCGCCTTCGGCCAGCTGACGCGGTCGCGCACCATGGCGCGTCCAGCTCCGCCCAGGCGCTCGCACAGGGCGCGGTCCTCGAACAGCAGGTCGATGCGATCGGCAAGCGCGCGAGGATCGGGCCTCACGACAAACCCGGTCTCGGCTTCGCGCACGAATTCGAGCACCCCGCCCGAGTCCGTTGTGGTCACCACCGGGCGGCCTGCGAAGAACGCCTCGAGGGTCGTGAAGCCGTAGTCCTCATCGAGCGGCGTGAGCGCCATCGCGAAGCAGCCGGCCATCAGCTCCAACACGTCGTCGTCAGAGACGAAACCCAGGAACTCGACCCGGTCTTGGAGACCGAGGTCAACCACCTGCTCTGCAAGCCGCTCATGGTCGGGACCGCGCCCGGCGATGCGCAAGCAGACGGGGTGTCGTGTGTGGCTCAGTGCCTGGATCGCCAGATCCAGCCGCTTGATGCGATCGAGGCGGCCAACGAAGAACATGTAGTCGCCGTACGGCCCTGCCCGCAGGCTCTGGTGTAGGGGTGGTGGTGCGTAGAGAGGCGTCGCCTCAACGCCGCAGTATGTCTGCAGGCGACCGGCGGTGTTCTGGCTGTTGGTGAACAACGCCTTGGTCTCGGACAGTGCCTCCATGTCGAGCTCGAACAGAGCATCGCGAAGCGCCACCTCATCGTCCGCGAGACGGAAGTTCCCGAACGGCGTCGGGTGCAGGTCATAGACTTCGCGTTGCTGGTGAAATATCCACGCGACCTTGTTGCGGTGTCGAGCCAGATACGACGGGTACTTGGTCGCGATGAGCAAATCCACCTCGCCCGGCGCGGTTTCTTCGAAGTTCACCAGCCGCCATGCCATCGCCTGCTCGAGCGACGAGATCGTGCCGGTCCAGGTATACGGCAGCGTCACGAGCTCCGCTTCGTGACCGGCTTCGTTGAGCGCCGCCACTGTGAGCTCTGCGTGGAGCTCCGCACCTCCGCGAAGGAACGGCACCTGCGGTGCAGCTACGATAATCCGGTGGCTTCGGCTCACGACGCCTTGCCGGACCCGCGCACGCGTGAGGCGATGAGCGCATACTCCTGCGGCGCAGCGTACATCTCGTTGACCTGATCGATGCGCAGGTTGAGCTCCTGCACGAGCGCCAGGCTCGAAGCGTGTTCGAGGAAGCGTTCCTCGTCCACGCGCGCCACCCGGGCCACTTCCGGAACGTCGGCCTGGTAGACAATCTCCACATCCGCGAACCCGCTTCGGTGCGCCATGAACGACAGGAGCTGCGGGTGGACCGGGCGGGTGTGGGTGGGGTCGAGAACGTAGGCGCGAACGAGCGCGAACAAGCTCTCCGGGTTGATGGTCTCGACCACCAACCGTCCGCCCGGAGCAAGGCGCGACACGGCCAGGTCGGTGAGCCGTGACCAGTCCGGCGGTGGAATGTGCTCGATGACCTGTGCCAGGAAGATTCCTCCGAGCGACCCTTCCTCCCGTTGCAGCAACCAGTCGAATAGATCGGCGCACACTGCCCGCAGGCCCCGCTCCGTGCAGGATGCGACGTCGGCGGCGTTTATCTCGACGCCGAGGGCGTCGGCGCCGGCGGCTTCCAGCAACTCGAGGAACTCGCCGCGTCCACACCCCAGATCGGCAACAGGCCCGGGGACGCCTTCGAAGCGCAACACGTGCGTGCGCATCCGACGTGTGATTTCTTCCTCGTCGCCCCGGAAGCGAAGCTGAAATGCCCGGTAGTCTTCGTCAGCCATCCAAGCGCGCAAGCGCTGCCAGAGCTCGCCGTCGAGCTGCTCGGGCGCAGAGGTACCGGCGCCAGATCGCTGCGAATCGGCGGTCGAGACTGCCTGCACCTGGTCAAGCACACGCTTGAGCTGCGTTCGAGTCTCCAGGAGCTCAGCCTCGGCGACGTTGGAGGTGCGCGACTGCAGCTGCTCGAGGATGCTGTCCTTCTCGTCGAAGCGAGCATCGATCGCCTGGGCGCGCTCGACGAAGCGAACCTCCTGAAAATGCATGCGCTCCGCGTGCTTGCCGTAGAGGTCGTCCAGCGCCCCCCGCAGCGCCCAGAGCTCCTCCTCCAGCGCGTCGAACAGCACGCTGTGGCGATCCCGCAATGCCTCGTCGTAGTTGGACAAAGCCGCGTCGAGCCGGGCCTCCAGCTGCCGTGGGTCAGGAGCGAGGTCGAAGAGCGAGTCGTGGGTAGCCACCAGTCGCTGTTCGATCGCACTGCCCAGTTGGTTGAGGTGCCGAACCACTTCGGCGTTGAATTTTTCCTGGCGCGCCAGGTACGGGTCCAGAAAAGGCTGCACGAACGGGCGTGCGATCCGGCGCAAAAGGTTGAGCAACGGTCCGATCACCGGCACGCTCGAGCCGACGTCGATCGGGTCGGTGATCACCGCCAGAGCATTGGCCTCCTCCAGGTGCTCCGAGTGAGCGACGCTGGATTCGAAGGCCTGCGGCGGTATCTCGGGCGCCGCCAGCTCGGGGCGAGGCGCGGGCGAGGTGTCGGCGGCGATCCGCGGCGGAGACGAGGCCTTGAGCTCTTCCCGGATCTGATCTCGCACCTGCTCGAGTCTTCGTGCGATCTCGTTCTGGTCCATGGCGTGCCCCAGGCCGGACGCTAAGCGCGCGGCGAGTCGAGCCTATCGGCCGACCGAAGTGTAGTCGAACTCCAACTCGCGCATCGTGGCGGGCGCGTAGACGTTCCGGAGATCGACGACCACCGGAGCCCGCATGCTGGCACGCATGCGTCCCAGGTCGAGGTTACGGAACTGATTCCACTCCGTGGCGATCACCACGGCGTCGACGTCCGCGCAGGCATCGTAGGCATCGTTGCAGTAGGTGACGCGATCTCCCAGCAGCGCTCGCGCAGTGTCCATCGCTGCCGGATCGAACGCCTGGATCCGCGCGCCTTCCGCCAGAAGCCCTTCGGCAATGGCGACGGCGGGACTTTCGCGTGTGTCATCCGTGTTCGGCTTGAAGGCAAGCCCGAGCAGGCCGACGGTCATGCCGTCGAGGGTGCCACCAACGGCAGCGCGAATCTTGTCGATCATCAACTCACGCTGCCGGGCATTGGCGGCCAGCGCGGCGCGACCGACCAAGAAGTCGTATCCGACCTCTTCTGCCGTGGCAACGAGCGCGCTGACGTCCTTGGGAAAGCACGAACCGCCGAAGCCGGGACCAGGATGCAGGAACTTCGCCGAGATCCGACCGTCGAGCCCCATCGACCGCGCCACGACATGAACGTCGGCGCCCAATTGCTCGCACAGGTTGGCGATCTCGTTGATGTAGCTGATCTTGACGGCAAGAAAGGCGTTGGATGCGTACTTGATCATCTCCGCCGTCGGCACCGACGTAATCACGATCGGCGTTTCTATCAGGTAGAGCGGCCTGTAGAGCCCTTCCATCATCTGCGCAGCACGCTGCGAGTCCACCCCGATGACGATGCGGTTCGGTCGCATGAAGTCCTCGATGGCTGACCCTTCGCGCAGGAACTCGGGGTTGCTGGCGACGTCGAACTCGGCGTCGGCGCCGGCATGTTCGCGGATGCGTTCCCGGATCCGATCACCCGTCCGCGGGGGCACGGTGCTCTTCGTCGCGATCACCTTGTAGCGATCGAGGTTGCGGCCAATCTCGTCGGCCACAGCATCGACATAGCTCAGATCGGTCCTACCGTCGGCAAGCGCCGGTGTGCCTACGGCGATGAACACGACATCGGCGGAGCGAATCGCGGCGCCGACATCGGTGGTGAACTGCAGTCGTCCGGCAGCAACGTTCTGAACCATCTTCTCGGCCAACCCCGGCTCGTAGAACGGCACGCTACCTGCCGATAGCGTGGCGATCTTCGCCGCATCGATATCACAGCAAGTGACCTCGAGGCCGAAATCAGCAAAACAAGTGCCCGACACCAGGCCGACGTACCCGGTGCCGATCATGGTGATGTTCATGGGGACCCTCGGCGCGCCTCACGCCTGATCGTGGCCGCATTGGCGCGAGCCGGTAGCTAGCTGGTTTCGTCAGAGCTGTTCGGTGGCGGTCTACACGCCTACTGAGCTTCTCGGTACAACGCGCGGGCGTCGTCGATCTGCGACGAAAGACATCGTGCCGAGCAGACGTGCCAGGAGAGAGAGAGGATATCCCAACATCGCCGTGAGCGGCGTGCCGCCTCAGTGGCCGGCGCCGGCCACCGCGCGCCCAACCGCACTGACATAGCTAGCGGCCATGGCCTCGGGCGTGATCGTCCTCATGGCCCATCGCCGTGCCACCTTTGACGCGTGGCTCCGCGCCGCGGGCTCGGTCAGCAACTCCAGGAGCGCAGCTCGCAAGGCGGCCGCTTCCTGGCCTGCAGGCCCCGTTGGCACACGTCGAACGGCGCCGTCGGGAATGCCGCGCAGATGGATCAGATCGTGAATCACCATCGGTGTGCCGAGCTGCAACAGCTGCTGCTGCGTTCCGGACGATGCCCGTGCGGTCGGGTAGCGGAGGTTGACCGCGATGTCTGTCGCACGCATCAAGGCCCCGAAATCGAGGTCGCTGACGCGCCCGGTCCAGCGTAGCCGTCGCCCGAGGCGACGTGCCGCTGGGAGCTGCGCAAGCTCAGCGTCGGCGGCGCCGACTGCCACGAAGACAAACGCGTGATCATCGGCGAGCTCCGCCAGCACATCGAGAATCATCGCCACGCGGTGCTCGGATCCCATGTAGCCGAACGTACCTACCAAGGGCACGTCGCCCGCCACACCGAGGTCGGTCTTCCAGGACGTCACCAACTCGGCCGGCGGGTCCGGTACGGGCAACCAGTGCACCACCGACTCGATCCGTGCGTCGTTCATCTGGGCGCGCAGATAGCGCGCCAGTAGTTCGCCGTGCACCACCGTCAGGCGGCTGGCGCCCACGAGGTCCTCGCACATCGGGAAACTCCAGTAGAGCGCCGGCGTACCGAAGCCGGCGACCGCAAGGCGGCCGACGTCGCCGGCGACATCGGGACGTCCATCAAGCAGCGCCTGGCGGTAGCCATCGAGATCATGCGTGCGCAGGTGGTGTGCGACGCGCGACGGGTGCAGCACCGCATCGTGCAGCACCAACAATCCAGGGTGGCGCTTGATCAGCGGCGTCGTGGAGTGATGCGCCTCGCTGTTGCCGACGTGATAGATCGCGAGATCGTATGGCCGCATCGCTTGGCGTCGCGGGAACTGCTCCTCGGGAAGAACGCGCTGGCGACGGCCGGTCCATCTTGCAGTGCGTAGGCGCTCCGGGGCAAAGACGTCGATCTCCCAGTGGGCCGGAAGCACGCTCAGCAGGCCCGCGACATAGTCGGCGATACCGGTCGGTGCCGGCGGCATGGGCGAGAACATGGCGAGCCGCAGCGAACGGTCGGCGACCGGCGTGGACGCGTCTTCCACACCGGTAGCAGTGGCTCGTGCTGCTGGCGCCTTCGAGCTCACCCGGCTTTCACCGGAGCGCGCTGAAGGACGCTGGCAAGATAGTGGCCGGTTGGTGAGCCGTCGACTCGGGCGACGTCCTCCGGGGTCCCGGATGCCACCACTCGGCCACCGCCGTCGCCCCCTTCAGGGCCTAGGTCGATGACCCAGTCGGCGTACTTGACGACCTCGAGATTGTGCTCCACCACCACCACGGTATTGCCCTGGTCGACGAGGGCATCGAGGACGTGCAGCAGCCGCCGCACGTCGTCGAAGTGGAGGCCGGTGGTGGGCTCGTCGAGCAGATACAGAGTCGAGCCGGTGGCGCGACGCGACAGCTCTTTGGCGAGCTTGAGTCGTTGCGCTTCCCCTCCGGAGATGGTCGTCGCCGGTTGCCCGAGGCGCAGATATCCGAGCCCGACTTCCTGCAGCGCCACGAGCTTCTGAGCAATCGTGGGGACGGCGCCGAACTCCTCGGCGGCCTGGTCGATGGTCATCCCGAGGACCTCGGCGATATCGTGGCCGCGGTATTTGACCTCCAGCGTCTCGGGGTTATAGCGCCGCCCTGCACAATCGTCGCACACCGTGTAGACGTCGGGGAGAAAGTGCATCTCGATCTTCTGCAGGCCGGCTCCGCGGCAACCCTCGCACCGCCCGCCGGCGACATTGAACGAGTACCTCCCGGGGCCGAAGCCTCGCACCTTGCTCTCCGGCAGCGAGGCGAACAGCTGCCGTATCGGTGTGAACGCACCCGAGTACGTCGCCGGGTTGGAGCGTGGCGTGCGCCCGATCGGGTCCTGCGTAACATCGATGACCTTGTCGATCGCTTCGATCCCGTCGATCCGGTCATGCGCACCCGGACGCGCCGAGGCACCGTTGAGGTGGTGTGCCAGAGCACGGTAGAGCGTCTCTTCTACCAGACTGCTCTTCCCCGAGCCGGAGACGCCGGCAACCACGACGAAGCAACCGAGCGGCAACTCGACGTCGACGTTCTGCAGGTTTCGGTGGCGAGCCCCACGCACGATCAGCCAGCTCGGACCGCCGTCGGCGCGCGGCAAAGGGCGACGCCGGCGCTGGGGAATCTCGATACAGCGGCGACCGGAAAGGTAGGCACCGGTAGATGATTGCGGATGGTCTGCTACGTCCCCGGGCGGCCCCTCTGCTACCAGGTAGCCGCCGTGCTCACCGGCGCCGGGTCCCAGATCGACCACCCAGTCGGCCGAGCGGATGGTCTCCTCATCGTGCTCCACAACGATGACGGTGTTGCCGAGATCCCGAATCGCCTCGAGCGCTTCGATCAACTGGCGGTTGTCGCGCGCGTGCAAGCCGATGCTCGGCTCGTCGAGTACGTACAGAACGCCGCGCAATCGGGTACCGATCTGGGTCGCCAGCCGGATCCGCTGGCTCTCGCCACCTGCAAGACTGCGCGCCGGGCGGTCGAGGCTGATGTAGCCCAGGCCGACCTGGCGCAGGAACCCGAGCCGTTCGCCCACTTCCTTCAAGATCGGGTCGGCGATCGGGCGCAGGCGTTTGCGAACCTTGATCTGGCCGATAGCGCCTTCTGCTTCGGCGATGGTTAGCGCCGCCAGCCCGGCAATTGACATCCCGCCGACCCGCACCGACAGGCTCTCGGGTCGCAGGCGCGTACCGGCGCACGAACCACATACGCCCTCATGGAGATACGGCTCCAGACGCTTCAGGACACGGGTGGATTCGGCCGCCTGAAGGGCGCGCTGCAGCCACGGCACCACGCCCCGGAAGCCGCGCGCGAGGCTCTTGTCGAGGTAGTCGCCCTTGAGCTTGAACTTGATCAGCTTGCCGTCCCGGCCGTACATCACGAGCTCGCGGAATCTCTGTGGCAGGCGCCGCCATGGCTTGCGGATATCGACTTTCTCCTGGCGCGCCAGTGCCCGCAGGAAAGCCCGCGGGTAGGCGTCGCCTCGCCATGGAGCGATCGCCTCGTCGAGGAGCCCGAGGTCGACGTCGGGTACGATACGGGCCGGATCAAAACGCCGATCCGTTCCCAGGCCATCGCACACCTGACATGCACCGCGGGGGCTATTGAAGGAAAAAGAGCGCGGCTCGAGATCCGGGAGGCTGATCCCGCAACGAGGGCACGAGAGCTTGTTCGAGAACAGCTGATCCCCCTCTCCGACGACGTTGATGATCACCACGCCGTCGCCGAGCTGTAGCGCGGTATCGATGGCCGCGTGCAGTCGATCCCGCACCTTGGAGCGCAACACCAGACGATCGACCACGACTTCGATGTCGTGGAGCTTGTTGCGCTCTAGCCTGATGGGCTCCGCGCCGAGCTCCCGAATGCGACCATCGATCCGGGCCCGGGCGTAGCCGCTGGTGGCAAGCCGCGCGAGCTCGGCACGATACTCCCCCTTGCGGCCGCGAACGATTGGCCCCATGACTTGCAGCTTCGCCCCCTCGGGCAGCGCCATTACGCGCTCGACGATCTGTCGCCCGGACTGCGAGGCGACCGGTCGATCGCACCGCGGACAGTGCGGTGTTCCGGCGCGCGCATACAGCAGGCGGAGAAAATCGTAGATCTCGGTAACCGTACCGACCGTCGAGCGCGGATTCCGGCTCGTCGTCTTCTGATCGATAGCTATGGACGGCGACAGGCCCTCGACGAGATCGACATCGGGCCGCTCCATCTGCTCCAGAAACTGCCGTGCATAGGCCGAGAGCGACTCTACGTAGCGTCGCTGGCCCTCGGCGTAGAGCGTATCGAAGGCCAATGATGACTTGCCCGAACCCGAGGGTCCGGTGACCACGATCATCGAATAACGCGGCAAGTCGAGATCGAGACCTTTGAGATTGTGCTGCCTCGCGCCGCGTATCTTGATGCGATCAATCCCCACTAGATCGTGCCTTATCTAACTGTATCGTTCTGTATCTGCCGGAATCGAGTAGCCATGGACCGCAGTGGAACCTCGAGAGGCTAACATCCATGCTCGCCGTGCCCGGTCCCCCGTTTA
This sequence comes from Acidobacteriota bacterium, assembly GCA_965248695.1. Lineage (GTDB taxonomy): Bacteria > Acidobacteriota > UBA890 > UBA890 > WLXD01 > DASCOT01. The sequence continues at coordinate 2,203,687 of CBDFKD010000002.1, forward strand.
GCTCAGCGCTCCCGAGACGGACGATTCTCGGCAGGAGCCCAGCTGATCAAATCTAGCAAAGTCGCCATGCAGTCGAAAGCGAGCGCTGGAGCCGGGAACGACATCCAGCCGGGGACGCTGTATGTGGTGGCGACGCCCATCGGCAATCTCGGAGACCTGACGCGCCGGGCCGAGCATGTGCTCGCCGGGGCGGACTCCGTGTTGGCGGAGGACACTCGGAGGACACGGCGGCTACTGTCGCATCTCGGCATCTCGTCGCGACTCGAGGCCCACCACGAGCACAACGAGGTGCGGGTGGTTCCCCGCCTGATCGAACGGCTCCGCAGTGGGGCAGCGCTGGCGCTGGTCAGCGACGCTGGAACCCCCGGCGTTGCCGATCCCGGATACAGGCTGGTTCGCGCCGCAATCGACGACGGAATACCGATCGTTCCGGTACCCGGGGCCAGCGCCGTGCTTGCGGCCCTGGTCGGGTCGGGACTGCCGATGGACAGGTTCACCTTCGCTGGTTATCCGCCCCGCAAGGACGGCGAGCGCCGGCGCTTCCTGCGTCAGCTCGCCGACGCTCCCGGCACATTGGTGCTTCTGGAGTCACCTCGGAGGCTCGCCGCCACGTTGACGGCGGCGGCGGAAATCCTGGGAGCTCGAAGGGCGGCGCTAGGCAGGGAGCTCACGAAGGTACACGAGGAGTTTCGTCGCGCCTCGCTCGACGAGCTTGCCGCCACCCTGGAGCCCGAGGTTCGCGGCGAGATCACGCTGTGCATCGCCGCCGCGGAGGCCGTCGATCGGCCGGCACCGAGCGCTTCCGAGCTGCGACAAAGGTACGACGACAAGTTGCGCGCCGGCACCGAGCGCGGCGAAGCGCGGCGTCAACTGGTAGCCGAGTCCGGCCTGCGTCGCCGCGACGTCTACGGCGCATTACACTTGCAGCCGGCTGAGACCGTCGACGAGGACTGCGCGTCGGCGAACGACAATCCCGACTCCGGAGCCGCAGAATGAATCGCCTGCTGAGCATCGTCACCATCGTCCTCGCCACGACAGCCTGCAGCCCGCCCTCCGGCGAGGAGCTCGTTCAGCAGGTCATGCAGCAGCGCAACAGGTACGACGCCACGCCGCAGTCGTGGATCGTGCGCCCGGACGGGACGATCTACCTCGAGGTGCTGGTGGTCAACAACAACCTCGAGGGCGGCCTGCGGACACTCACTGTCCTGGTCGAGCAGATCGACACCGACGAGACGGTGCTCAAGAGTGAGCGCGTCCCGATAAACGTCGTGTCCCTCACCGCCGGCCTCGGCAAGAACCTCGGTGTAACCGTCATGGCTGTGAAGCCTGACGTGGAGTACGTTCGCCTGATTGTCGAGGTCGCACCCGAGTCCGACAGCTGGCCCGAGTTCCCCGAGTTCAACGCGGTGCGTCCGCGCACCTAGCGCTGGATCAAGCGAACAGCTGGCGGTGGCCCTCCAGGATCCTCGCCTTCGCGGCTGGGTCAGGCTCCAGCGTCTCCACGCCGCGCTCATGTGTTCCGCCGAGCAGGACGCCGTCGGAGCGCGGGAACATGTAAAGATGGCCCTTGATGACGATGTAGTCGACCTCCGGCTGCGGCAGGAGCACGGTGAGTTGGCCTTTGATCGGTAGCAGCTCGGAATCGCCGAACAGCTCACGAGCACCGAGACCGGAGCAGTTGAACAGCAGGCGCTGCGGCAGGCCCGATAGCTCGGACGCGTCGCCGAACTCGCGCACCAGGATTCGGCCTCCCGCCTGCTGGAAGTCGCGCGTCAGAGCGTCCAGATAGGTCGGCATTTCCACCAGCATCGTGGTGAATCGGTAGGCGTGTTGCGTACCGAACGGATGCTCATCAGGCTCCAGCACACGCATGTCGGGATAGAGGTCGTCGAGGGCGCCACGATCGGTCGACTGCGGCGAATCGCTGGCGACGTAGTTGTCGATCCAACGCACGGCGTAGCGATTGCCGACCATGTTCTGGAAGTATCGATGCGATAGGCGTGCTGCCTGCTCAAACTGGCTGTCGAAAGCGGCCGTCGTCGCGCCACGGTCAAAAACGCTTGCCGGCGACCATTGCCCGCCGGCGATGTTCGACGTCGTGTGCGGCGGAACGTCGCGGGCGTAGATGGTCACCCCCCACCCACGGCGCTGCATGATCCTGGCGGTGGCGAGACCGACCGCCCCGCATCCGATCACCGCACACTGGCGGGCATCGACCGCGGCGGCGAGATCGGCGGCCTGGTGTGCCGTTCCCCACGAGAGCGTGATACCTCCGCCGCCGTGCCCGTAGTTGTGGATCACTACCGTGTCGTCGCGTCGCTCCACCGCGACGCGGAATCCCGACGGGCGAAAGGGGCGCAGGCCGACAACCGTTCGTATCTCGCGGCGCGGGTCGACCTTGACGGCCGCAAGGCTACGCGGGTGCGCTCGGCTCCACGGCGGCCTTGTAGCAACAGGCGCCGCCGTGCCGCCGCGGCCCCCGCACCCCGTGCCCAGGCCAGCGAGCGCCGCTGCGCCTCCGAGTTGCTTCAGTAGCGCGCGACGATCCATGGCCCTCGATGCGTTCGTGAGCACACGCCCGTAGGGGCACGCTCCAGGCGTCGCTGGCTTCAGCTCGCTCGGCAGTGCTAACAGCAGCGAGGGTACCGCACCGTACTGCCTGGGTGCCTATGCGTCGGCGCAGATGATGTAGACCGTGTATGTACCGACATCGACGTTGGCAGTGTCCTTGTTCGTCACAGTCCCCGTCCAGGCGTTGTTACTGCTGGGATAGCTCGCCTGGAGGTCGACTTCGGCTCCAATAGCGTCCGCGTCAAGGAGAACCCCGCCACCAGTAACTCGATAGCCAGCCGTCGGACACGCAATGGTGCGGCTGTCGGTAGCACCAACGTCGTTCCCAGTGGCATTGGTTCCAAGGAGGCCTGCGATGTTGACGGTAACTTGGTCCGTTTCGAGCACCAGAGTGCCTGCAGCACCATCGGTGCCATCGGTGCCGGGATCTCCCTGCGGACCCTGAGAACCGTTCGCTCCGCTATCGCCCTGTGGCCCCTGCTCTCCGGTCTCGCCCTGCGGGCCCTGCGGTCCGGTGGCGCCCTTCGGCCCCTGTTTGCCCGCCTTCTCGATGTAGACCTCGAACTGCTCCTCCTTGCCGCCGGTGCAACGGATCGAGAGCAGGTGCGACACGCCGAACTCGATGTCGCGGCGATCGAAAGCCAGGATCATCAGCCGTTCGGCGCTAGAAATCACCGTCAGGGGGTCGCCGCCGAGAAACGCTGCTTTGACCTTTCTCGGGGCGGTGCACAGGCGGCCCCCCCGAACAACGAGCTGATCGACGGTGAAGTCCACGAACGCGGTCATCACATTCGGTAGATCCTGAGCGCCGCGGGAGTCCTGATGTGCAATCGCCAGACCGGTCGATAAAGCGAAAACGATCGCCGCGGCGATAATCATCGATCGGGAGAGCATGGGTCCTACTCCGTCGGTCGCTGTGCCTTGTCGGGTGGCGGGGTATCAAGAGCCAGCGTAGGAAGCTTGCCCGCCGAACAAAAGGCACCGACACAGGTCCGCCGGCCAACAGAGGACTGAGCATTGCAGCAGCGACGCCAGAGCCCCAGAGCGGACTTCACGGCCACCAACGGGAACCTGCGGTCACGGCTGCACGCGCAGCACGTCGCGACCCGGGCGGGCGGGGCGCCAGCCGATCAGCGAACGCGGCGCGCCGGCACTCCGATCAGTCGTTGTTTCCGGCCGCCACGATTGCTTCGACCGCCTCAACCGCGGCTTCGGAGGTAACCCCGGCTATCGAGTTGAGGCAGTCGAGCAGGTTGCTGCAATCCGACGACGGGTCGTCGAGCGGGGTCGCAGCGAGCACCTCGGCCGGAATGTCCCGCGCCGCCCGATAGGCGCTGACCATGCGCTCGAACCAGGCCGGGTCGAGGGTCGAATCCTGTCCGGTCGGATAGTAGACGGCGTTCCCTTCAGTCACCTTCAGGTGCTCGACGGCGTTGGCCAACGACTCACGATAGCGCTCGCGATCGGGAGCGCCAACCTGCCCGGCGGTGGCGCGTAGGTAACCGACGGCCCGCTGCCAGACGGCAGGATCCTCTTCCATGCCGCGCTGACGAGCATACGCCTCCATACGCGACAGCGAGCGTTTCCACTCATCGGGCGAGTACATGCCCGGATGCGGCGGTTGGTGGCACGCCGAGCACGCCTGCAGATACGCACCGCCGCCCTCGCTGCGCAGGTTCGGAAACTGGCCGTTCTGGGCGTAGTTCCGTACCACCGCGGTGCGGTAGCGACTGTTGACCTGCGCCGCGATTGCCGCGGGATCGTGAGCGCCGTGCTGTTCGATCAGCTGGCCGGCGACCACGGCTTCCTCGAGACAGGTGGCGCAGGCAGCCGCATGTTGCGACCGGTAGCAGTCCACCACGCCGGTGTGACCGTAGAGCTCACAGGGGCAATAGCACGCGATCTTCTCGAGCACTTCCGGGTGGTCGCGGGCAACGCGGTAGGCGATCAGGATACGCTGCAGGTAGTCGAGCGGCACGAAGTCCTTTCGCGGTGCCGTTGTTGCGGCCGGCGGAGCGCTGCCGGTCTCGTTGGGCGTGCTTGTCGCTGCCGTGGAACTGCCATCGTCCGCGGCGAGCGTCGAAGAGCTACCGGCGGGTTGACCGCCACACGCCGCCAGGGTGACCACTGCTGCGCCCACGAGCAGAAACTGCGTTGCCCTCATGACTCCGTCTCCTCGCATCGACTGCGCCGCCCCGCGCGCACCCTTGCTCTGATCTGTTCCTACGCCGCTCAACGCCGCGGCTGCACCTGCGGTTCGTCCACCTCTCCGCTAGCTTCCCACAACGCGAGGATGCCCCCAAAGCGCGAATCGACGATCTCGATATTAGCGGTCTTGCGTAGGTTGCGGACGTACTCGTCCATCCGCTCCTGTGACTTGTCCGACGTCAGTCGCTGCCGAATTCCCTCGCGCACATCGCCGAGCTCCGCGATGCTCTCTTCGCTACGCTCGACTACTTTGACGATCGAATAGCCGAAGGTCGTCTCTACCGGATCCGAAAACGACCCCACGGGCATCGCCGGAACGGCCACTGCCAGGCCCTCGGTCAGATCACTGACGGCGATGAAGCTGCCGGTATCCGCTACGTGCTGACCGTTGACGTACTTGTCGCCCACAGCACTGGCGTTTTCGCCGGCCCGCAACTCGGCCGCGGCGGCGAACGCCTGGTCGCGCAGCGACGCCGGCTCCCCGATGAACACCACCTGTTCGAGCCGTACCTGCTCGGGGGCAGTGAACTCGTCGTTGTTGTCGCTGTAGAAAGCGTTGATCTCGGTTTCCGAGACGAAGATCTGACGCTGTACCTCGTCGAAGGCCAGGCGCTGCTGGCGTAAGTTGTCGCGTAACTGCTCGCGCAACTCGTCCATGGTGAGTCCCATCTGCGCCAACGCCTCGTCGAGCTGCGCCTGCGTCGTAAAACCGTTCGTGTCGCGCAGATTCTGGATCTGACGATCCACCATGTTGGCGTCGATCGTGATGCCGACCAGATCGGCACGCTGCAGCATCATCTTTTGATCGACCATCCCGGCCAGCAGCTGCGTGGTCAGGAAGGGCAGCTGGGCGTCGAGCTCCTCCGCCGGGAACTGTTGCTGTAGAAGCGTGATGCGGTCTTCCAGGACCGTACGTAGGTCGGTCAACAGAATCGGGTCGCCGTTGACCTTGACGAGCACCATGTTGATGACGTTTTCCGGGACGCGCGGCGTACTCGCCGCCATCGGCGGCATCTCCGGTGCTGCTGCTTCCTGGGCGCTGGCCGCGAACGGCGTCAGAACGCCGATGGTACCGACCCACAAAGCGCCGAGCGCGGCGATCCGACGGGTCATACCCAGTTTGACGTTCATCTCTGCTCGACGGTTGTTGGCGGAGCGCTTGTGGGCGGCCCGGTCTCCCCGACCCCGTATGGTGCCGTGGATATGAGAAGGCCGGGAGCGTCTACGGTACGGGGAAAACGGCGGTCAACACCGTCGATCAGCCTACCACGGAGGGGCCGCGCCCTTCATCCGAAAATCGGCTCCGGGCGCTGCTATGAGTCCGACGTAGAGACTCCGGCGAGATCGGTACGGAGGCTCAGCGGAGCGCATCGAGAACCTCGCGCACCGCGGCCATGAGCCCTGCGGGACTCTGCGACCCGGTAGTCACCACCAGCCCGTCCGGTGGCGACAGCGCCCAGCTCGGCTCGGATTCCACTTTGGCGATCAGCCGATCCATGGCAATCGGCGCGTCGTCGGATAGTCGGAGCCGCACTCCGGCCCCCTGGCGCTCGACGGAGCGTACGCCCATCGCCTCGGCCCCCAGTCGTAACGACGCGTAGGAGAACAGCTGCTCGACTTCGGTCGGCACCGCGCCGTAGCGGTCGCGCAGCTCGGCCTGCAGCTGTTCCAGCTTGTCCTCGGTGCGAGCCGAGGCCAGTCGTTTGCTGACCATCAAGCGCTGCAGCGGGTCCTCGACGTAGCCGATCGGTATCTGCATATCGATGCCCAGAGTCAGCTGGGCGCGATGTTCCGGCGCCGTTGGCTCCCCCTTGAGCTCGTGTACGGCCTCCTCGAGCATGCGCGCGTACAGCTCGAAGCCCACCGCCGCGATGTGGCCGTGCTGGCGCTCCCCTAGAAGCGCGCCGGCGCCGCGAATCTCGAGGTCCATGGCCGCTAGTCGAAAGCCGGATCCGAGCTCGGAGAACTCCTGGATGGCCCGCAGCCGCTTCTTCGCCACCGGCGTCAACGTGTCGACCGGCGGCACCACCAGATAGGCGTACGCCCGGCGCGTCGATCGGCCTACACGGCCGCGCAGCTGGTACAGCTGCGCCAGGCCGAAGGCGTCGGCGCGATTGATGATGATGGTATTGGCCATCGGGATATCGAGACCGTTCTCGATGATCGCCGTGGTGACCAGAACATCGGCCCGCCCCTCGACGAAATCGAGCATCACGCGCTCGAGCTCAGCCTTGGGTAGCTGACCGTGCGCCACACGGAACTCGGCCTCGGGCACGAACTCCCGAAGCGCCGCGGCGACGCGATAGATCGATTCGACGCGATTGTGCACGAAGAACACCTGGCCGCCACGCGACAGTTCCTCGTGGAGCGCGTCGGTGATGATCTCACGGTCGTAGGGGACGATATGCGTGGCGATGGCGTATCGATCCTTCGGCGGGGTCTCGATGACACTCAGATCGCGTACCCCGAGTAGTGACATCTGCAGGGTGCGAGGAATCGGCGTGGCGGTCATCGCCAGAACGTCAACGCTCCGCTTGAGCCGCTTGAGCCGCTCCTTCTGCGTCACGCCGAAGCGTTGTTCCTCATCGACCACCAGCAGGCCGAGAACCTTGAATTCGACGTCCTTGCCGAGGAGCCGGTGGGTCCCCACCGCTATGTCGACGGTGCCGTCCCGGATGGCATTCACGGTGGTGCGGATCTGCGCCGTGGTACGGAACCTCGACAGCATACCGACCTGCACCGGGAACGCAGCGAAACGAGCCTGGAGGGTACGCCAATGCTGGTACGCCAGGACCGTTGTCGGCGCCAGCACGGCCACCTGCTTGCCTTCCATGACGGCCTTGAAAGCGGCCCGCATGGCCACCTCGGTCTTGCCATAGCCGACATCGCCACACAGCAGCCGATCCATGACGATGTTCGACTCCATGTCGCCTTTGACCTCTTGGATAGCGGTCAGCTGGTCGCCGGTCTCGTCATATTCGAAGCTGTCCTCGAGCTCACGCTGCCATGCCGTGTCCGACCCGAAGGTGTACCCGACGGCGGCTTTGCGCGCGGCATAGAGCTCGAGGAGCTCACTCGCCATCTCGCGTAGCGACTCCCGCACGCGGCCCTTTACGTTGCTCCAGCTGGTGCCGCCCAACTTGTCGATCTTCGGCCGGACCTCATCTCCGGCCTGGTACTTCTGCACCAGATAGAGCTGTTCCAGCGGCAGGTACAAACGATCGCCTTTGCGATACTCGATCTCCATGAACTCCGATGTGGAGCCGCCGACCGGGAGCTGCCGAACACCGACGAAGCGACCGATTCCGTGCTCCTCATGGATGACGAAATCGTCCGGATGCAGGTCGCGGAAATCGCCCCGGAATGCGTCGCCACGAAACCGACGGGTGCGCCCTGGAGGCCGACCACGACCGAAAACCTCGGCATCGGTGCCTACCCAGAAGCCGAGGTCCGGCAGTCGGAACCCGACAGACAGCTCGGCGCAGCCGACCTGGCATGTCCCCGGCTTCAGGGCTGCAGCGTCGGCGGTGTCGACAGCGTCTTCCAGCTGCAGCGTCACCGGCACTCCGTAGCCCTCGAGAATCTCCGCCAGGCGTTCGGCCTTGCCGGGCTTCGACAACACGAACGCCACCCGTTCGCCCGCGTCGAGCTCGAGCTTCAGCCCGTGGGCGAGCTCTGCCAGGCGGCCACGAAAGCTGGCAACACTCTGCGCTGTCAGGATCACCTGTTCGCCAACCCCCGAAGCAAGCTCGGTGATCTGTATGCGCATGGCACCGGACTGCCGTCGCAACGCGCGGCGCAGGGCGTGCACCAACTCGTCGGGTACGGCTGCGTCCTGGCCAGCGGCGAGCGCCTGGTGGTAGTGCTCGTCGAGGTAGTCGTGCCAGCGCTCGGCGTTGCGATCGACGACCTCGGGCTCGATCTCCACCCAGGCTGGCTCCGGCAGATAGTCCACCAGCGCCGCATCGAGCGCAGCGCGGTCGAGCGTCGCCTCGGCCGGATCATCGGCCGCCCGTGACGACGCCGGCGGCAACTCGAGACCGTCGATCGATCGCATCGAGCGCTGGTCGCGTGGGTTGAACTCACGGATCGACTCGACCTCGTCGCCGAAGAAGTCGAGACGAACCGGATGCTCGCGCGTAGGTGGAAACACATCGACGATCCCGCCACGAACGGCAAACTCGCCGAGGGACTCCACCAGCGACACGCGACGATACCCGCAGTCGATCAGATGGCGCGTCAGCCGTATGGGCTCGATCTCGGTGCCGACGTCCAAGCGCAACGATCGCTCGCGGAAGCTCTCAGGCGCCTGGATGCGCTCCATCCAGCAGCGCACCGGCGCCAGTAGGATATCCACCCGCCCGCGGCTGCACCGATCGAGAGTCTGCAGTCGTTCGCGAACAATGTCGTCGTGCGGTGGCACCGCACCGTACGGGTTGACTTCGAGCGGCGGGAACGCCACCACGGTACCGGCGCGCCGCTCGTGAAAGGACCGCAGATCGAGCAGCAACAGCTCGAGGTCGAGGTCGGCGGGAACGGCGACTGCCAGCGGGCGCGCAGCGGCAATCTGCGCCTCGCTCAGGACCGCCGCGAGGTGGCTACCGCTCAACCCCTCCAGGCGCACTTCCCCCCCGGCGCGCACCGCCGCCAGGGTGGCACCGATCGCGGGACGCTCCCGCAGGGTCGCGAGAATGGCGTCGAGCATGTCGTGTCGAACCGTCGAGCGGGTGCTTGTCGAAGTGGCCGCGCTGCCGTGAATGCCCGCTATCTGGCAGGTGGCCTAGTCGGCCGGCGTCAACGGTACAGCACGAATGCGGCTGACGATGTCCGTGGTCGAATAGCCGGGCACCAGCTCGAGGAAGACAACCTCGCCGCCGAGGGCGCGAAACGCGTCCCATTCCGGCATTGGCCGCTGTCGCCAGTCGGCACCTTTTGCGTAGACGTCCGGACGCAGGCAGGTGATGAGCTCAACCGGGGTGTCGCCGGCGAACGGCAGCACGTAGTCGACCCAGCGGATGGCTCGGAGAAGCTCCAGGCGCTCCTCGAGGGGCACGATGGGCCGATCCGGTCCCTTCAGTCGGCACACCGACTCATCGTCGTTGACGCCGACCACGAGGCAGTCGCCAAGCGCCCGCCCCTGTCGCAACCCGTCGAGATGCCCGGGATGGAGCAGGTCGAAGCAACCGTTCGTGAAGACGATGCGCTCGCCGCGCTCTCGGCGTCCGGCCAGCGCTGTGCGGACATCCGACCACGCGTCTGCCGACTCAGCCATCGTCGTCGCCGGCCATCGCGCTCTGATCAATCCCGCCGCGTACCTTCCAGCGCACGCCCGCGTCAAATTCCCACTCGTGTGGGACTCGCGCGACCCCGACATCGCCGATGTCGGAGTTCAAGCGAAACGAATAGAGGCCGCGATGGTAGTCGTACGGGTTGCCGTCGCGTCGGTGCACGGCCACGTCGAGGTAGTAGTTGCCGGCCACCAGGTTGATCGCCGGTATGCGTACCCGAATGGTTCCGTCCCCGCCCAGCCCGGCAGGCTCGAAGCGCTCGATGTCGGTGTTTGTCCCGTAACAGGAGACACCGTTGGCGTTGAAGAGACCGATCCCGAAAACGAAGTCGCCGACCGTTTCGCTGGCGCTGTAGTCAATCTCGATCGTCATCGGCTCGCCGGTAGAGAACACGTGCCGGACCGCGTCGGCAGCGTCTAGGAACCGGACCGTTTCGATCCGTACCTCGCCACTGCCCCACCGGCCGGTCTCGTAGGGCGCATCCACCGATGCATCGGACTGTTCCGGCATGCGGTCGGCGCTCTCGAGCTCCTCACCCGCCGCCGCGATACGAAAGCGCTCGGCCCGCGTCATCTCGCTTTCTGCCTGTTCGGCCACCCAGTCGAGGTACTGGTCGACCACCCGCACCGGGTCACCGATGGCGGCAACACGCCCGTGGTTGATCCACACGGCGCGATCACAGAGCCGGCGAATCGTCTCCATTCCGTGAGTCACCAGCAGGATCGTCTTGCCACGGCGCTTGAACTCGCCGATCTTGTCGAGGCACTTGTGTACGAACCCCTCGTCGCCGACCGCCAGCACCTCGTCGATGACGAGAATGTCCGGATCGACATGGATCGCCACGGAAAAACCGAGCCGCATGTACATCCCCGACGAGTAATTCTTCACCGGTGTGTCGATGAATTCCTCGAGCTCCGCAAAGGCGACGATCTCCTCGAAGCGCTCTGCGATCTCACGCCGCGACAAACCCAGCATGATGCCGTTGATGTACACGTTCTCGCGGCCGGAAATTTCCGGGTGGAAGCCGGCGCCGAGCTCGATCAAGGCCGACACCTTGCCGTTCAAGCTGACCTTCCCGTCGGTGGGCTTGGTAGTACCGGCAACGATCTTCATGAGCGTGCTCTTGCCTGCACCGTTGGCACCGATAACGCCGAACGTCTCGCCGCGGCCTACCTCGAGGCTAACGTCCTCGAGCGCTGTGAAAACCTCGTCGGGCCGCAAGAGCTTGAAGAGGTTGCCACCCACGAACGCGCTCTTGAGGGTGAGAAACCGGTGCGATTGGGCGATGCGCCGATAACGCTTCGTGACTTCGTCGACGCGGATTGCAGGGCCCCGCGGCTGGCTGTCGGACACGGGTTGCTTCATGTCAGACCTCCTCGGCGAAGGAGTCGCGCAGCCGATCGAAGAAGTTGTAGGCGGCGATAAAAAGCACGCCGGAGAGCAGCGCCGTGATGCCCAACCGCCGCCAGTGAATCAGCTCGCCAGCGAAGATCGCCGCGTGATAGCCCTCGATGATGTGCGTCATAGGGTTCAGCTGCAGTACCAGCGGCGCCCATCCGCCGGGGTCGTTCTGCTCGGCCAACGACAATGGATAGATAATCGGAGAACCGAAGAACCACAGCGTGAGGATATTGGTCAGCAGATCGCGCACGTCACGGTAGTGAACAGTCAACGCTGAGAGGAACAGCGCGAACGCGAGTGTGAACAGCATCTGGACCGCGAACACTACGGGCACCCACAAAGCGTGGACGCTGACGCTCTCCGGTTTGAAGATGAGCCAGAACAGTAGATAGATGGGCAAACCAAGCAAGAAATTGACGGCGTTCGAAAGCACGCTGACCACCGGCAGCACCTCCGCCGGGAAGATGATCTTCTTGATCAGGCTGCCGCCCATGAGCAGTGAGTTGGTGGCCTCCGCAAGCGCCCCCGAAAACCATGTCCATGGCAGCAGGCCACAGAACAGGTACAGCGCGTAGGGATCGGTACCCTCGCCGCGCATGGGGGTCAGCACGTACGTAAACACGAAGGTGTACACGCCCAGCAGCATGAGCGGGTTGATGAACGACCACAGGAACCCGAGCATCGATCCGCGGTAGCGTGCTTTCAACTCGCGCACGACCAGGGTCTGCACCAGTACCCGGTGCTGCCACAGACGGCCTAGTGCATGCCACATGGGATGGTGCCCGGTCGGAGCTGATCTGAGCGTCTGCGCAGCGTTCGCTGGAACCGCCAAAGATCCGTGCGGGGGCCCTTTTGACGCGGAGACGATTCCCGTGCCGACGACTTACTCGATTGCAACCGCGACGCCGTTGCGCAACTCATACACGCGGTGGAACTTGCGAACGTCGCCCTTTTCATCGAAATCGGTCGCTCCGGTCACCCCCGGGTATGGGTTCATCCCGTTGAGGTAGAACCGCAGTTCTTGTGGGTCGAGGCCGGCTTCCTGGATCGCCAGGGCGAGGATGTTTATGGCATCGTACGCGTGCGCCGCGTAAACATCCGGCTCCAGCCCATACAGTTCATAGAACGCCGCAACGAACCGGCGTACGTGCTCGTCCGTGCTCTCCGGGTCCCAGGACGGCAACGGGAACCGGAAACCCTCGAGCCCCGCAAAGTCCTCTGCCTTCAGCTCGGCCGGCAGGAACGCTCCGGTACCGAACAACGCAGCGTCGCTGCCAGCGTTGCGCAACGCCCTCGCGACGGCGGCCGTATCGACCGTGTACCCAGCGATGTACACTGCCGGTGGGTTTAGTGCTTCGATCGAGCTGGCAATGCGCGCGTAGTCCTCGGCGCTGGCATCCGCCGGGTAGCTCTCTTGCCCGATCTCGCGACCACCAAGGGTGCGGAAGCGCTGGATGAACGCCGTTTTCTGCCCGAGGCCGAACTCGCTCTGCTGGGCGACTACCGCGGCTTCGCGCAAGCTGACTTTGTTAAAGATGTGATCGGCGGTGTTGAGTGCCTCGAGATCGTCGCTCGGTATATTCCGATAGATGAAATCGCCTGCGTCGCTGAGCTTCGGGGCGGTGGAGGACGGTGACATCAGGACGACGTTGGCTTCCTGGAACAGCGGTGCGATCGCCAGCGTGACATCGCTGACGTCCGATCCGATCGCCGCATTCAGACCGCTGGCAAGAATCTCGCGGGCGGCCTGAACCCCGACCTGTCGGTCGCTCTGGACGTCGCGGCTGATCAGAGTAACCGGCTTCTGCCCACTTTCGAACACCTGCATGCCGCCGGCCGCGTTGATCTCACCGACCGCAAGATCGATGCCTCGCTGGATCGAGTTGCCGTAAGGCGTACCGGATCCGGTGCGTGATACGAGGACGCCGATCCGTATGTCCGGACTCTCTTCGGCGCACGCAATGCTACCCGCGGCTAACAACACGATTGACGCAAGGATCGAGAATCGCTTCATGACGGACCTCCTCGAGTCAGTCTTCGGCCGACCGCTCGCCGGGTATCGGCATCTCGGTCGTCTGGATGGCGCTCCGAGTCGGCTTGATACCTCGCGCCTTGGCGACGCGCAACCGGGCAAGGGAACGCTCGAGGGCGAAACCGGCACGACCGGAATCCGTTTCTTCGTCTGGCGTCGCCAGTCGTGCCTGCGCCCGCTGGACCGCTGCCTCGGCGCGCGCGATATCGATTTTCTCAGCTTCCTCGGCAGTTTGAGCCAAGACGCTGACCCCGGTCGGGCCGACCTCGGCGAATCCTCCGGCAACCGCAAGCAGGCCATCCTGGCCACTGACGGTCACGTAATGAAGCTCGCCAGCGCCGAGCGCCGTCATGTACCTGGCATGCCGTGGGAGCACGCCGAACTCTCCGTCGATACCGGGAGCGGTCAGCTCCACGACCTCTTCGTCGAGAACGGCGCCCTGCGGCGTCACCACCTCGAGATGAAAGTGTTCAGCCATCGCTGTTGCCGGCGAGACTACGCCGCCTCCTGATCTGCCTTTAGCCGATCGCCCTTCTCGCGCGCCGCGTCGATGGTCCCGACCATGTAGAAAGCTTCCTCCGGCATGTCGTCATGCTTGCCGTCGAGAATCTCCTTGAAGCCGCGCACGGTCTCTTCCAGCGGCACGTAGACACCGGGGTTGCCAGTGAAGATCTCCGCTACGAAGAACGGCTGCGACAGGAACCGCTGCAGCCGTCGCGCCCGCGACACCGTCATGCGCTGTTCCTCCGACAACTCGTCCATGCCGAGGATCGCGATGATGTCCTGCAGGTCCCGGTACTGCTGCAGGATGAACTTCACGTCGCGCGCAACCTCATAGTGCTCGTCGCCAAGGACCTGCGGATCGACAAGCTGCGAGTTGGAGTCGAGCGGATCCACCGCCGGGTAAATGCCGATCTCGGTCAATGCCCGCGACAACGTCACGCTGGCGTCGAGGTGGGCAAAGGTGGTGGCCGGCGCCGGATCGGTGAGATCGTCGGCGGGCACGTAGATCGCCTGCACCGATGTGATCGACCCGGTCTTGGTGGCGGTGATGCGTTCCTGCAGCTCGCCCAACTCAGTGGCCAGGTTAGGTTGGTAACCGACCGCGCTCGGCATGCGTCCGAGCAGCGCCGAAACCTCCGAGCCGGCCTGCGTGAAGCGGAAGATGTTGTCGATGAACAGCAGCACGTCCTTGCCCTGATCGCGGAAGTACTCGGCCACCGTGACGCCGGTAAGGCCGACACGCAGCCGAGCCCCGGGAGGCTCGGTCATCTGCCCGAATATCAGCGACGTGTTGCCGATGACACCCGCCTCCTTCATCTCGCGGAAGAGGTCGTTGCCCTCGCGCGTGCGCTCGCCCACGCCAGCAAACACCGAGTAGCCGCCGTGTTGCTTGGCAACGTTGTTGATCAGCTCCTGGATGAAGACGGTCTTGCCGACGCCCGCGCCGCCGAAGAAGCCAATCTTGCCGCCGCGCTTGAACGGCACCAGCAAGTCGATGACCTTGATGCCGGTCTCGAACTGCTGCGTCTCGGTGAGCTGCTCGTCGAAGGCTGGCGCGTGCCGATGGATGGGCCAGCGCTCGTCGGTTTCGACCGGACCTGCCTGGTCGACCGGCTCGCCGACCACGTTGAGGATCCTGCCGAGCGTGCCGTCGCCGACCGGGGTGGTGATCGGACCGCCCGTGTCCACCGCTTCCATGCCGCGGATCATCCCGTCGGTGGTGGACATCGCCACGCAGCGAACCTGGTTCTCACCCAGATGCTGGGCGACCTCGACCACGACGTCGACGTCTTCGGTGCCGGTCTCCGAATCCTTGATCCGGAGCGCCTGATAGATCGGTGGGAGGGTCCCCTCACCGAACTCGATGTCGACCGCCGGTCCGACGATCCGGACCACCTTGCCGACCGCCCCTTCCTGGCCTGTGCTGCCCTGGCTCATTCCTGCGAACCTCCGGTCGTGCGCAGCGCTCTCAGCGGAGTGCTTCCGCGCCGCCGACCACTTCGAGAATCTCGGTCGTGATCGCTTCTTGTCGTAGTTTATTCATCGTCAATGTGAGGTTGGCGATGAGCTCTTCGGCGTTCTTTGTGGCGTTGTCCATTGCCGCCATACGCGCCGCGTGCTCGGCCGCGCTCGACTCTAGAAGAGCCTGGTACACCTGCGTCTCGACGAACCGCGGCAAGATCTGCTCGAGAATCGCTGCGGCGCTGGGCTCGTAGATGTAGTCGACGCTCTCGACCGGCGGTCCGATCTTGCTGGCAAACTCCTGGGCTTCTGCAGTGGCTTCACCGAGCGCCGACGCGACGGCGCCGATCGCCCCGAAGCCCTCGGGGACCTCGCCCACCGCGCGCGCCGCGGCGTAAGCCCGTGACGCCTCGCGGAAACTGACCTCTTCCGGCGCCTCGAACGGGAGGTCCCGTATCGGCAGCAATTGCTCGATGATGAGCCGTTGGCTCAGCACCGACACGAACTCGTTGTAGATCAGATAGACGGCGTCGGTGGTTTGGCGCTCGTATGATTCGATCAGATAACTCGCGAGCGCCGCGGCGCGCGTATAGCTGAGATCCCTGAGCAGCTCGTCGTCGGCTTTCTCGACCTCCCACGGGCGGCGGCGGAAGTGGTCCCAACCCTTGCTGCCGGCGGTGACGATCTTGACGGCGCGGTCCTCCCATACGTCCAGCGCTCGGTGCGAATAGCGCAGCACGTTGCTGTTGAAGGCACCGCAAAGGCCGCGATCCGAGGTCACGACTACCGCCGTTACGTGTTCTTCTGGACGCTCGATGAGCAGCGGATGCTCGATGCTGTCGTCGCCGACCTCCGCCAATCCGCCCAGGACTTCCCACATCTTGTCGCTGTACGGGCGCGCAGCGAGCATTGCGTCTTGTGCACGACGCAGCTTGGCTCCGGACACGAGCTTCATCGCGCGCGTGATCTGGCGCATGTTCTTGACCGACCGCACACGGCGTCGGAGCTCGAGCAGAGTCGCCATCGTTCGCCTATCCGGCCGTTTCCGCGGTGACTGGCTCGGCCCCCGCGGCCGGTGCGAACTCAGCCAGGAAGCCCTTGGCACTCGACTCGATGCGGGCAATCAGGGCGTCATCGAGGGCGCCGGCACTCTCGACATCGTCCCAGAGAGCGGAGTCGTTGACGTCGACGTACTCGTACAGCCCGGCTTCGAAGCCGCGCACCTGATCCACGGCGAGATCATCGAAGTACCCGTTGCTTCCCGCCCAGATGATGACGATCTGCTTGGCAACGCGAAGCGGTCGGTACTGGTCCTGCTTGAGGATCTCCGTCAGCCGCTCGCCGCGCGCCAGCTGTCGCTGCGTGGCAACGTCAAGGTCGGAGCCGAACTGCGAGAACGCCGCCAGCTCACGATACTGGGCCAGGTCGAG
Organism: Acidobacteriota bacterium; assembly: GCA_965248695.1. GTDB lineage: Bacteria > Acidobacteriota > UBA890 > UBA890 > WLXD01 > DASCOT01. Next base: position 2,220,582 of record CBDFKD010000002.1, read on the forward strand.
TCGCAGGGACCCAGCGACCTGCTTCATCGCCTTGATCTGCGCCGCCCCGCCGACGCGCGACACCGACAGTCCAGCGTTCACTGCCGGCCGGATGTTCTTGTGGAACAGGTCGGTCTCGAGAAAGATCTGGCCATCGGTGATCGAGATCACGTTGGTCGGGATGTAGGCCGAGACGTCACCCGCTTTGGTTTCGATGACCGGCAGCGCTGTGAGGCTGCCGCCACCGAGCTCGTCAGACATCTTGGCGGCGCGTTCGAGAAGCCGCGAATGGAGGTAGAACACGTCTCCCGGGAACGCCTCACGGCCAGGCGGTCGCCGCAGCAGCAACGACATCTCGCGGTACGCGTCGGCGTGCTTGGACAGATCGTCGAAGATCACCAGTGCGTGCTGCCCCTTGTCGCGGAAGTACTCGCCCATCGCACAGCCCGCGTACGGCGCCATCCATTGCATCGGGGCCGGCGTGCTGGCGGACGCGACAACGATGATGGTGTACTCGAGGGCGTCGTGGTCCTGGAGCTTCTGCACGACCTGCGCGACGGTGGACTGCTTCTGCCCGATCGCCACGTAAATGCACATCACGTCGTGGCCGCGCTGGTTGATGATCGTGTCGACAGCGATCGCGGTCTTGCCGGTCTGCCGGTCGCCGATGATCAACTCGCGCTGCCCGCGGCCGATCGGGATCATCGAGTCGATCGACTTGATACCGGTCTGCAGCGGCTCCGACACCCCCTGGCGCTCGATGATGCCGGGAGCGATCCGCTCCATGGCAATCACTTCGCTGGTGTCGACCGGGCCTTGACCATCGAGCGGCTCGCCGAGCGGGTTCACCACCCGACCCACAAGCGAATCGCCAACCGGGATCTCGATGACACGCTGGGTGCGCTTCACGGTGTCGCCTTCCTTGACCAGCGTCGTGTCGCCGAGAATCACCGCGCCGACACTATCCTCGTCGAGGTTCAGCGCGATGCCGAACACCGAGTTGGGGAACTCGAGCAACTCCTGCGACATGCAGCGCTCGAGACCGTAGATGCGCGCGATCCCGTCCCCGACGGCGATCACCGTCCCGACCTCTTGAACTTCGATCTCGGCTTCGTACCCGGCGATTTGCCGCTGGATGATGCTGGAGATTTCTTCCGCCTTGATACCCATCAGTCCTCTCGCTCCGGTCTCAGCTCTCGGTTAGCCGCTCGCGCATGCGCTCGAGTTGGTGTCGCAAGCTGCCGTCGTAAACGATGTCGCCGATCCGGGTTCGCAGCCCGCCAAAGAGCTCCGGATCGGTCCGCGCCTGCAACCTGACGGTGCGCCCGGTCGTACTGGCCAAGCGATCGCGCAGGTCTGCTAGCTCTGTTTCACTCAAGGGTTCCGGTGACGTGATCTCAGCATTGATGACCCCGTGATGGTCATCGACGAGTGCCGTGAAGCTCTTCGCGCTGGCGACCAGGTGGTCGATGCGCTCGTGATCGGCGAGCACGTCGATGAAGCGCCGCGTCAACTCACCTGCGCCTAGCCGTTCGGCAACCTCACCGAGGACGGCGGCTTTGCGGCGGCTATCGATCGCAGGATTCAACAACAGCAGCTCCAGCCCGTTGAATCGCTCCACGGTCTCGGCCAAGGTCGACATCTCGCGCGCCGTTTCATCAAGATCCTGGGCGGTATTGACGTCCAGAGCGGCGCCAAGAAGCGCCTTCGCATAGCGTCGTGCTACTGCTGCGTTGATCATTGATCGAGGGTCTTGCAGCCGCGTGGCTGATGGGTCAAGAGACCGTTTCTCCCAGGCTGTCGAGGTGCTCACGCACCAACCGTGTCTGGTCGGCGGCGCTGAAGTTGTCTTGCAGAATTCGTTTGGCGACGGCAACGGCCTGGTCGGCGACGTACGTCTGAAGCGCTCGGCGCGAGCGGGCCACTTGTGCATCGAGGTCGCGATTAGCGGAATCTCGAATGATCTCGGCATCGACGGCTGCGGCCGCGACGAGACGTTTTTTGTCACGCTGGGCGCCCTTGCGTGCATCGGTAAGCAGCGCGGCTTCTTCCTGTTCCACCCGCTCCAGTCGCGTCGCTGACTCCGCCAGACGCGACGCTGCGCTCGCCTGCTGTTGTTGCGCCAGATCTCGCGCCTCCAACACCTGCTGGCTGCGCGCGCCCAGGATTTCGCGGAGGCCGTTGAATTCGAAATTCTCGCGCACGAACGACGGCGCCACCACCAGAGCCCAGTACAGCAACAGGCCCAGGAGAAAGAAGTTGATCCACTTGAATGCGTACTCGCCCCAGGTCGGCCCGCCGTGCTCCTCGGTGGCGTGCTCGTCACCATGCTCCTGAGTGGCGGCGTGCTCCTGGTCCGATTCAGCAGAACCCTCCGTTGCGGCGTGGCTCTCGCCCGCCTCGGTTCCTGCGTACGGCTCCTGCGATCCCGCCGCAGCCCCGGCCCCGAAAAGCACCACGACTGCAGCAAGGCCCGCCATGACTAGCCAGCCCGAGGACTTTCTGTAGCTGATCAACCGTCGGTGCTCCTGCTGCCGACGGGCCGCTCCAGGAGCCTCTCGGCGATGCGCTCGGCGAGATCGTCGGCGTCGGTCGCGAGCTGCCGCCGGGCCGCCTCGATCTGAGCGTCGATCTCCGCTTTCGCCGTTTCGACTTTGAGTGCCGCCTCGGCGCGCGCTTCGCCCAGCACCCGATCACGATCGGCGCGCGCTTCGGTGTGCGCCTGCTCGCGAATCGCGTAGGCCTCCTTACGCGCCTTGGAAACTCGCTCTTCCACCTCGGCGAGTCGTTGCTCCTGCGCCCGGATCGCGTCGGCGAAAGCCGCGCTGGCGTCGTCGATCTCGGCTTGCCGCTGCGCCAAGATGGCGTTGAGCGGGCCAAACAGCCAGCGGTTGGCGATGAAGATCAGCGCCACGACCGCGGCAGCAACCAGGGCGATCGTTGGCAGGTGTGGAAAGTTGTCCATCGAGGTTCTCGGCCTCAGCTGCCGGTTATCTGCGGCCCTGTCGCTTGGAGGCAGGTGGGCGCGGTCTGCAGAATTCGAGCGAACACAGAACAGGTAAGCCCGGTTGCCGCGAGAGGCGGCTGAGGAACAAAATGGCCGCCCGTGTCACTCGAGCTTAGTGATCATGCGGCTGAGTTCTCGCGCCACCGAAGAGCGGCACGATGCGTCGGCCACAGATTCTATCAGCCGCGTCGAAAGGTCGGCAAGCAACCGAGTCACCGCTTCCGTCACGATCGCTTCGACCTCGACCGTGAACGTATCAACCGCCACCGTAAGCTGTGCTTCCCACTTTTCCCCCGCCGTGTCGTCGAGCCTCAGAGTGACGACCGCAGCGTCGCTCCGGTAGTCGTAAAGGTGCGGACCGGTCAAGCCGGAAGCGCCGACCTCGAGGTGGTAGCCGCGGCGCTCGAGAACGGTTGCAAACGAGTCGCGAAGCCTATCGACGAAGCTCTCGGTGCCGAGATAGGAGCATGCCGTCGGCATCAACTGACCTCAAAAGAAATAGAGCAGCAGCAAAGTCGCCAGGAGGACGGCGACCCACAGCGCCATGCTGCCGGTCGGCCAGGTACGCTCGAGGATCCCCTCCGGTCCGTGATGACGGTGGACCGTTTGCACCGTGGCTGTAATGCGCCGCCCCGCTCTGTCCAGCGCACGGGCCCACAGGCGGGCGCCGCCGCGCACAACGGGCCCGAGCGTGCTCGGCACGAGGCGTCGGTAGATCCAATCCGTATCGAGGTTGACCGATCTCAGCTCCGGCGGATACAGCCCTACCCAGTTCAGCCACGCGAACGCGACCGCGGACCAGAACAGGAGCTGAAGCTGCGAGATCACATGGGTCGCTGTGTACGGCTCGTACTCGACCGGGAACGGCAGCACGTCGTAGAGCAGTGTCGGAAAAACGCCGATTCCGATGCACAGCGAAGCCGCCAGCCCCATGGCGATCAACATATTGCGCGGCGCTTCCTTGCAGCGGATTCCCGAGTCGTGTGCAAAGAAGGCGAAATACGGAATCTTGATGCCGGAGTGGTGAAAGACGCCCGCCGATGCGAACAGCAGCACGAAGTAAACGAAGGTGTAGTGATTCTCGGCGGTCGCGGAAATGATCAATGACTTGGTTGCGAAGCCGCTGAAGAGCGGGAACGCCGAGATCGAAGCGGCGCCGACGATGCAAAAGCCGGTCGTCCACGGCATCGATCTGTAGAGTCCGCCGAGCTCGGAACCCTTTATCGTCCCGGTGCGCAGCAGCACCGCCCCCATCGACATGAAAAGCACGCCCTTGAAGAGAATGTCGGCGAACGCGTGGGCGGCAGCACCGTTGAGGGCCATCTCGGTACCGATACCGATACCGACCACCATGAACCCGAGCTGGTTGTTCATGCTGTAAGTAAGCACCCGCCGGAGATCGTTGACGATCACCGCGAAGAAGATCGGGAAGGCGGTCATCGCGGCGCCGATCCAGACCAGCATCTCGGTTCCAGGGAAACCGCGCGCAAGGGCGTAGACCGCCAGCTTGGTGGTGAAGGCGCTCAGAAACACCGTCCCGGTCACGGTGGCCTCCGGATAGGCGTCCTCGAGCCAGTTGTGCAACAGCGGGAACGCACACTTGATGCCGAAGGCGATGAAAATGAGACCACCGCCGAGGCCGCCGAGCCCGAGATAATCAAATGCCAGCGATCCGGTTTCGTGAACGTGCGCCAGGACTCCGGCGAGGAGCAGCACGCCGGACGTGATCTGGAAGATCAGGTACCGCATGCCGGCCCGATACGATCGCTCGCTGCGGCGCGCCCAGATCAAGAAGACGGAGGAGACCGCGGCCAGCTCCCAGTAGACGAAGAGCGTGATCAGGTCGCCCGCGAACACCGCGCCGATGGCGCTGCCGGCGTAGACGAAGGCGGCAACGTGTTGCCCGGTGTCCTTTACCCGCAGGGCGAAGATCATGCCGAGGAACGCCGCGATGTGGAAGATGTAGCCGAACACGAGGCTCAGCCGATCGACGCGGACGGGCGTTAGCGAGTAGTCGAAGATGGAGACCTGCAGGAGCTCCCCGTGTGAGATCGCCAGCAGCTGGAGGAAGCCCAGCGCCGGGACGAGGAGCATGTAGGCCGACCGTCCGCGCCCTCGCAGAAGCGGGACCAGCAACCCCCCGAAGATCAGGAGCCAGCCGGGCGGAAGGCTATCGATCATAGTAGTCCTCGCCCCGACCGACGATCTTGCGCAGCTGCTTCGCAGCCAGAACGAGCAATACACACGAGACAAACCCGTAGAAGCCGAAGAAGCCGAAGATGTATTCGATCGGGAACTCGACGTGTTTCTCGTACAGAAGGTCAGCCGCAACGAGAAGGGCACAGACGATCCAGAGGGCGCGGTAGATCTTGCCGACGTTCCCCATGTCGTCGATCCAGTACTTCTTCTCGCCCGCTGGCGACTCGGTCACATTGTCGTGCGAGGGCTTGGCGTGGCTGTCGATGCTGTTGTCGTCGTGCATGGCAGGCTACGGACTCACGATCGGGAGAAGCAGCCGATAGACCTCATCGGCACAGAAGAACAGGACCAGACAACCTACGGCGGTTGTACAGAGCGCCACCAGGCAGAGCGTTGGTGCTTCCTTGATCGACGATCCGCCGTTTGCCCCCGGCGCCGTACCCTGGACCGCGCCGGCGGCACCATCCCCGATGACCGCTGACTCCGGCGGAGCGACGAAGAATGCCCGCGCCACAATCGACAGCAAATAGGCGACGTTCAGAAGCGAGCTGATCATCAGAACGGCAACGAAGATGACCTTCTCCGCTTCGAGAGCACCGAGCGCCAGGAACCACTTGCTCCATGCGCCGCCGAACGGCGGCAGACCGATAACGCTGAGCGAGCCGATGAAGAAGGCCGTCATGGTGATCGGCATGGTGCGACCGATGCCGTCCATGTCGCTGATCTCGGTCTTGTGTGCCGCCACGTAGATGGCGCCGGCACAGAAAAAGAGCGTGATCTTGCCGAAGGCGTGCATGGCGATGTGCATGCTGCCGCCCAGCACAGCGCAGCTGGTCGCCAACGCGGCGCCCAGCACGCTGTACGCGAGCTGGCTCACCGTCGAGTAAGCCAGGCGCGCCTTCAGGTTGTCTTTCGTCAGGGCGACGAGTGAAGCCGCCAAGATCGTGAACGCGGCGACGTACATGAGCCAGGTGCTCAACCCTGTGTCCATGAGCAGCTCGAGCCCGAAGACGTAGATGACGATCTTCATCACCGTGAACACGCCGACCTTGACCACAGCAACGGCGTGGAGAAGCGCGCTCACCGGTGTGGGGGCCACCATCGCCGCCGGCAGCCAGCGATGGAACGGCATCAGCGCCGCCTTGCCCGTGCCGAAGGCGAAGAGTCCCAGCAGCACGGCGAGGGTAGCCTCGTCGGCGGTCCCGGCGAGAATGCCGCCGGGACGGAAATCGAGAGTCCCCGCCAGGTACCACGTCCAGATAATGGCGAACAACAGAAACGCCACCGACGTGCTCAGCAGGATTCCGAGATAAAGCCTGCCTCCCTGTCTCGCAGCTTCGGTTCGATGGTGGGTAACGAGAGGGTAGGTCGAGAACGTCAACACCTCGTAGAAAATGAACAGGGTCAGCAGGTTTGCGGCGAACGCGACGCCTATTGCGGCCGAGATCGCGATCGCGAAACAGGCGTAGAAACGCGTCTGGTCGCTCTCCTGGTGCCCACGCATGTAGCCGATCGAATACACCGTGGTAAGGATCCACAGCCCCGAGGCCACCAGGGCGAAGAGCATCCCGAGCGGCTCGACCTTGAACGCCATCCACAGGCCGGCCATCACCTCCACTGCGTTGGCCTCCGGGCGACCCCCGGCCTGCACCACAGGCAGCAGCGTGTACACCACCGCGAGTAGCGCGCCGCCGGTGGTCAGGCTGGCCGCCTCGCGCAAATTCGGCCAGCGTCGCAGCGCAACAACAAGCCCGGCGCCGACCAGCGGCAGGCCGACCGCGACGTAGATGGCCAGTTGCGGGCTCACGGCGAGATCCCCAACAGAGACTCCGCCGCCATCCGGGCAATGCCGGCCGTCACGTCGGTGCGGGTGCCGAAGTAGAAGATGGCGATGACCAGCGCCCACATGGGCAGCAGAAGAGAAAGTGGTGCCTCGGTGACGGCGCCCTCACCGTCGCCCGCCTGTGGCTCGTCGAAGTAGGCGACCTCGACGACCCTCCAGACATAAACGGCGGCCAGCAGCGAGCTGAGCAGCACCAGCGCAGCGACCGGCCAGAGGCCCTGCTCGAGGGCGGCCAGCACCAGGTACCACTTGGAGACGAAGCCCACCGTGAGCGGCACGCCGATGAGGCTGAGGCCTCCGGCAACGAAGGCGGCCATCGTCCACGGCATACGGCGGCCCAGGCCCCGCAACTCGTCGATGTGAACCGAGCCGCAGCGCATGACGATACAGCCCATGGCCAGAAACAGGGCGCATTTCATCAAGCCGTGGTTGAAGAGGTGGACGATGCCTCCGGTCAGCCCGTTGACCGACGCGAAGCTGATGCCGAGAACCATGTAGCCGATCTGGGCCACGCTCGAGTACGCCAGCATGCGCTTGATGTTGTTCTGGAAGATCGCCACCAGCGATGCGGTGACGATGCCGATCAGGGCGAGGGGCATCAGAAATATCCAAAGCCGCATCGATTCGAAGGTGAATTGGTATCCGAAGACGGTGAAAAAGAAGCGCAGCAGGATGTAGACGGATACCTTCGTCGCCGTAGCGGCAAGGAAAGCCGTCACGACCGACGGGGCGTAGGCGTAGGCGTTGGGGAGCCACAGATGCAACGGGAAGAGCGCCATCTTCGCGCTGATGCCGACGACGAAGAACCCGAAGGCAACCAGCACCGTGCGGGTGTCGCGCACGCTCTCGAGCTGCACCGCCATGTCGGCCATGTTCAGCGTTCCCGTCATCGTGTAGAGCAGGCCGATGCCGATCAGGATGAACGTGGCGCCGATCGTGCCCATGATGAGGTACTGGTAGGCCGACGTGAGCGCCCGCCGATCCTGTCCCATGCTGATCAGCACGTAGGACGACAGCGCCGATATCTCCAGGAACACGAACACGTTGAACAGGTCGCCAGTGGCGGCGATGCCGAGCAGGCCGGTCAGGCACAGAAGGTAGGCTGTATAGAAGAGGTAGTGACGCTGGTAGCGTGGCAGCTCCACCGAGATGCTCGCCGGCGACCAGGTGGCGACGATCGCACCGATGCCGGCCACCAGAATGAGCACGAAGGCGTTGAGCAGGTCGATCCGATACTCGATGCCCCAGGGCGGCGGCCAGCCCCCGAGCTCATAGGAAATGACGCCCTGATCGAGGACGCGGAGCATCAACAACACCGAGATCCCGAAGGTCAGCCAGGTGACCGCGATGGCGAAGCCGGTCGCCAAGGCGCGGTGCCGCAGCAGCAGGCACACGGGCGCTGCCAGCAACGGTACGAGAACGACCAGGATGGGTAGATGGCCCTCCATCAAGCCTCTACGTCCTGAACGTGAATCTCGGGTTCCTCGATCGTCCCGTACTCTTCGTGGATGCGGACGACGAGCCCCAAGGCCACGGCAGTCGTGGCCACGCCAACGACAATGGCGGTGAGGATGAGAACCCCTGGAAGCGGGTTGGAGTAGATCTCGAAGCCCTCGGCGATGATCGGCGCCGTGCCACCTTCCACCTTGCCTACAGTGATGAATAGAAGGAATACGGAGGTCTGGAAAATACTCAGCCCGATGACCTTCTTGATGAGATTGTCGCGTGCCACGACGATGTAGAAGCCGGTCATCATCAACACGACGACCACCCAGTAGTTGTATAGCCCCAGCAGCTCGACCATCAGCTACGCACCGTCTCGCCGAAGGCGTAGAAGATCGAAATCATCACTCCGGCGACCGTCGTTCCCACGCCGAGCTCGACAAGCAAGATTCCGAGGTGTTGGCCGTGCACCGGATCGTGCTCGAGCACGCTGTAGTTCAAAAAAGCGCCGCCCTTGAGCATGGCGACCACACCGACGGCGATATAGAGCAAGAGTCCGAGTGGAATCAGCCGGTGGACGATCCGCGGGCTCAACGCTCGCTGACAGGCGCGCAGGTCGAAGACGATCGCGTAGAGGATGACGCCGGCAGCGAAGATCACCCCGGCCTGGAAGCCGCCCCCGGGGCCATAATCGCCGTGCCATTGGACGTAGAGGGCGTACAGGAGTATGTACGGAATCAGCAGCTTGGCAGCCACGCGGGGAACGCTCTGGCGTTTCATTCGTCGTCCTCGCCGTCCAGCCAACGTCGCCGCCGGGCGCCTCCCAGCAAGATGAGGACCCCGATGCCGGCGGTGAAGATCACCGCGGTCTCACCCAACGTGTCGTAGCCGCGATAGCTGGCCAGCACCGCAGTCACCAGGTTCGGCACCTCCACCTCGTGCGGCGACTCGTGGATGTAGCGAGGCGCCACGTGGCGGTGCACCTGGGCGTCCGGATCGCCGAGTCGCGGCAGGTCCATGGTGCCGTATATGAGCGCCGCGCCAGTGATCAGGATGACGATCAACGGCAGCAACGGAGTGTGCTTGGACTCCTTCTCCTCGGAGGTCGTCAGCGACAAGGTGACGAGAATGAGGACCGTCGAGATTCCCGCCCCGACCGATGCCTCCGTAAACGCCACGTCGGGTTGGTCCAGCACGCTCATCCAGCAAGCGCCCAACAGACTGTAGATTCCGGCAACGATCGCCGTCGAGAACAGCCCGCGGAGCCGCGCAATGCGCACCGCCGTCGCCACCAGCAACGCCAGCAGGACTAGGTCAATGATGGCGTTGATGTCTCACCGTCCCTTTCGTCTGCTCCATCCAGCAGCGGCTCCAATCCGCGGTCGTGAGCCGCCTGGGCGATCGAATGGGTCGCCGTCGGACTGGTTATGTAAATGAAAAAGAGGATGAAGACGAGCTTCGCGGTCACCAGCGAGATCCCCGCCTGCAGCATCAGCGCGATGAGAATGAGCGAGGTGCCCAGCGTGTCGATAACACCGGCGCCGTGCAGCCGAGTGTAGAAATCCGGCAACCGGCAAAGTCCTAGCGCCCCTGCAACGCAGAAGAAAGACCCGCCCAGGAGCAGCGCCCAGCTGAGCATGTCGATGGCGTTCATCAGCCCGCTACGCTCCGTCGGCGTCGGTCGGCTCTGGCTCGGTTACTTCGGCCAGGTCGCCGTATTTGAAGTACTTGAGCACCGCGAGCGTGCCGATGAAGTTGATCAGCGCATACACCAGCGCGAGGTCGAGAAAATCGGGGCGGCCGTTGAGGAACCCGAGCACAGCGATAAACAAGACCGTGGCGGTGCCGAAGCTATTCACGGCCATCACCCGGTCGTAGACGGTCGGACCGAGCGCGGCGCGAAGCAACGCCAGGCTCATCGTGATCAGGATCGCGACCATCGTCATCGCGAACATCAACCAGCATCCTCCAGGCGCGTGACTCGCCGATCCATCTCCCCGGTCTCCACGCCCGCGGCCGCCTCGCGACTCAGCGCGTGCACGGTGATCGTGGATGCATCGACCACCACAGAAACCGTTCCGGGCGTGAGCGTAATCGAATTGGCGTACACCACCTGGCCGAGCTCGCTGCTTTGGCTGGCTGCGACCTGGATGACGTTGGGGCTGATCGGCAACCTCGGGTCCAGGATTCGCTTCACGACGTCAACGTTCGCCTTGACGATCTCCCAGGCCAGCCAGGGGATGTACAGCAGCACGCGAAGGTTGACAAACTCGACTGGGGCGCCCTCCGCATCGACGACGTTCATGCGCGCGGCGATGAGCACGACAAGCGCCGTGGAAACGACGCCCATCACAAGCAGCAGCGGCTCGTAGTGCGGGCCCCACGGGAATGACATCCCCGACCACAGCTGCCAGACGGCGAATAGGAGCAGCCCGAGCGTGGCGGAGCGTTTCATCTGGGGTTCCCGTTGCTGATTCGAGCGTCGCGCCGAAGGCGGCTACGGTGCCGCAGCAGCGTGCGCCGTATACTCGCATCGGTTCGCGTGGTGCTCAACCTCGCGATCGGCCATTCGCTTTGCGACGCCGCCGAGTACCACCGTCGCACGCAGGGTCCGCCCAAGCTGTATCGACAGCAAGTCGTTATTACACAATAACTTAGACTATTTCGACGAACCTGGAGAGGCGGCCACAGGGACGGCAGGGTCGGGCACCGCCGGCGTCGGTGTCGCCTCGGTGGCGGCGGGCTTGCCGCGGCGCATCTCACAGCGCCCACGAAAGTAACCGCCAGGCTCGATGACCAGCTTGTCAGTGTCGAGATCGGCTTCGACGCGGCCGCTGGCGTGTATCGTCACTCGTTCGGCGGCTCGCACCTGGCCGGTGATTGCACCGTGTACGGCGAGCTCGCCGACCTCTACCTCGCCCTGCAGCACTGCCCGCGGACCGAGGATCAGAGTCGCAGGCGAGAACACCTTGCCCGAGAACTTGCCGTCTATACGTACCGACCCCTTGAACTGCAACGTGCCGTCGATCTCGGTGCCTTCTCCCAGATGGCCGTCCAGGTTGCCTGTGGTGCTCATGAGCGTTTCCTCAGTCGATAGTCGTCAGTAGGTCGTAGATTCGATTCAGCTCTTCCAGCGACGTGAAGGTTATTTCGACCTTCCCGCGTTCCTTGCCACGAATGGCAACTGGCGTGCCCAGCGACTTCGCCAGCCGTTCTTCCGCGGCCGCTACGTCGGGATCGCGCGGAGGCGGGTTGGTCGCCTCGTTCCGTGGGCTGTTCTCTGTGCGGACGCGTGCTTCAGTCTGGCGAACGGTCAGACCGCGTGCGACGATTTGCGACGCGACGCGAAGCTGTGCCGCTGCCGATGAAAGCCCGAGCAGAGCGCGAGCGTGCCCCATCGTCAGGTCTCCGTCAACGAGTTGCTGCTGGATCGTCTCCGGTAGCGATAGAAGGCGAAGATAGTTCGCCACCGTCGAGCGCTCCTTGCCAACCCGAGCCGCGGTCTTCTCCTGCGTCAAGCCCATCTCATCGACCAGGAGGTGGTAGGCGCGCGCTTGTTCGATCGCGTTGAGGTCCTCGCGCTGGAGGTTCTCGATCAGCGCCAGCTCGAGCGACTGGCGCGGTGTGGCCTCTCGAACGACCGCTGGGATGCGGTCAAGGCCGGCCCGCTGCGCGCCACGCCAGCGCCGCTCTCCGGCAATCAACTCGAAGCCGTTCTCCGATTCGCGCACGACGATCGGTTGCAATACACCGTGCGCCTTCAACGAGTTGGCCATCGACTCGATGCTTTTGTCGTCAAAGCTCTCCCGCGGCTGCTGTGGGTTGGGCCGGATGAGATCGATCTCCAGCTCGAGTAGCCGCGCGCCCGTCGGACCGGCCGCCGCCACTTCAGCCGGTATCAACGCGTCAAGGCCGCGCCCGAGTACCTTCCGTGCCATTCCGTACCACCTCGCGCATCAGTTTCAGGTAGGCCTGCGCCCCAGCAGAACGCAGATCGTACAGGATGATGGGTTTGCCGAAGCTCGGCGCCTCACCGAGACGCACGTTTCGTGGTACCTCGGCGGCAAACACGTCGTCGGGGAAATGGCGACGCACGTCAGTGATCACCTGCCGGGTGAGGTTCATTCGGGGGTCGACCATCGTCAACAGGATACCCTCGAGCCGGAGCTCGGGGTTCAGTCCGCGGCGCACTCTGTCGACGGTCTCCAGCATGCGGCTGAGACCCTCCAGCGCCAGATACTCGCACTGGATGGGGACGATCACGCTATCGGCCGCAACTAGGGCGTTGAGCGAGAGCAATCCGAGTGCGGGCGGACAATCGATAACGATGAACCTATAATCGGGCCGTATCGGGACAAGCGCCTTTCGCAAGCGCGTGGCACGGTCGGTGGCGTCAACGAGCTCGAGCTCGGCGCCCACTAGAGCTGGCGCCGCAGGCGAAACCACCAGGCGATCGAGAGCGGCGGGTAGCACCGTCTCGGCCAGGGTCGCGGAGCCGCTCAGAACGGAGTAGGTGGTCGGGTGGCCGTCTGGCACGGCAACGCCAAGGCCGCTGGTGGCGTTAGCTTGTGGATCGATGTCGACCAGCAACGTCGGCAGGTCGGCCGCCGCCAGGCAGGCGGCCAGGTTGATCGAAGTGGTGGTCTTGCCGACTCCGCCCTTCTGGTTGGTGACGGCAATCACTCGTGTTATGCCGTTTCCCGTGCCCACCACGGCGGCACTAACCTCCCTCGACCCTTCGTTGTGATTGACGCAGTAACGCTGCTCGCCATCGCGAGCACCGGAGCCTACCACAGCGACACTGGCCATCCGCTTACTCGTTCCACGTGGAACACGGGTGCGCTTGTTCCACGTGGAACCCACCCGCGACCCCGCAGGTTTCCTGCTAGTCGGCTAGGTGTGGAGCTCGAGCGACACCAGGTAGCCGCGGTCGAGGTGGGGCAATGGGGCTGCTTTCTTTATCGCCCAGCCGGCCCGGGCAGCTCGACGCCAGCTCCGGTCGCTCGCCTTGCCCATCGACCCACCGGCCGACAGGTTGCGGCGCAGCGCCCGCAAGGTCTCCTCGCCAACGAACAACAGGCCCCGGCCACCGGGCGCCATGACCGGGGCGACCCGCCCCAGCATCGTGCCCCATTCGGTCCAGGCGCGCGCCGTAACCACATGCACTGGCGTCCCGACGGTGCCCGCGTCGATCGCGTCCCCGAGTCGCTCGTTGACGATCGAGACACCTTCCAGACCGAGGGCGTCGACGACCTCCATAAGGAACGTCGCCTTCTTGGCGTTGGCTTCCACCAACACGCTATCGCGGTCCGGGTCCAGGAGCTTCAAGGGCAGTCCCGGAATCCCGGCACCGGAGCCGACATCCAACACCACCGGTCCGGCGCCCGCCAGATACCGGAGTGCCATCGCCGGCTCAACGAAGTGTCGCAAGACGGCTGTGTCTCGATCGCGGATGGCCGTCAGGTTAATGCGCTTGTTCCAGCGCTCGAGCAGCTGTAGGTAGAGGGCGAATTGCTCGACTTGCTCGGTACCGATGTGGAAGCGGAAGCGCTCGAATCCATCCCGAATCGCCTGTGCGGTACCGTCGGCGTCCGGCACGTCAGCGCCGGTGGCCTCCGTCGGTAGGAATCACGTTGACCGCTTTCTGGAATCCATTGCCAATACTACGCGTCTTGACCTTGGGGTCTTCTGCCAAGGTGAGATGCACGATGCGGCGCTCGTACGGATTCAACGGCCCCGTCTGTTGCGGCGAGCTCGTCTCTTTCGCCTGATGTGCCACCTGGTACGCCATATCGCGGATCTCGTCGTCGAGCTGAGACCTGAAGTCGCCGGCGTCGACACGCACCCGCCGGTGGGCGCGGTCGGGGCGGTGCCGGAACGCGTGATTCAAGATGAGCTCCAGCGCTGACAGGCCACGTCCGCGGCCATCCAGCAAGTACTGGTTATCGTCGCCAGTGATCGCGATCTGCAGTGTCTCCCCGTCGAGCCTCGCTTCGGCCTCGCAATCGAAATCGATGGTCTCGAAGATCGTGTCGAGGAGTGCGATGGCCTCGCCGGAAACGTCGGTGCCGCCCTCGCCGTCCGCGCCCGGGCTGCGAGATTGGTCGCCTTCGGGGGGTGGCGCTTCGGCCGTGGTACCGGTGGATGAGACGTCCTCCGATGCCGCTAGGTCGTCGCTGACAGCCTCGTCGGCCGGCACCGCGGGGGCGGCTTGCTCCGAGGCGACACTGGACGCCTGAAAGAAATCCGGCACTCCGTCGGCATCTTCCGCGGCAGGCTGGGCCGACTCCGGAACATCAGGGTCCGGCTGCTGATCGTCCACCTCGGGCGGCTCAGCGTCGCTTGCGTCGGAAGACTTGGCGTCGGGCGTGTCGGAAGAATCGGCATCGGCCGCGTCAGAAGGCTCGGCATCGGCTTCTTGGACGGGCGTCTCTGCCACCGCGGCCTCTTCCTCGGGTTGCTCCGGGTCGGGCGCTTCACCGCGCCGCCAAGCGCGCACCGAGTAGACCGTATCGCCCAGGCCCCAGAAGTCGCCGGCCTTCTCATCCACCAGCTCGTGCTCGAGTTCGTCGACCGCAACCCCCAACGCGGCCGCCGCCTGTTCGAGGGCAGCCTCCAACGACTTGGCTTCGAATACCTGTGCGCTCATCGCTTGCCTCTCCGGCGTTTCTTGGCTTTGGGAAGAGCCTTCTCCGCCGCAAGCTCCGCGTCCATCTTGTTGTTGACGTAGAGCTGTTGCGCGATTCCGAGAAGGTTGTTCACCAACCAGTACAGAACTAGTCCGCTAGGTACGTATAGGAAAAGTACGGTGAAGATCACCGGCATGAACTTGAACATTCGCGCCTGCATCGGGTCTGCGCCCGGCGATGGCGTCATTCGTTGCTGCGCCAGCATGCTGCCGCCCATCAACAAAGGCAGCACGAGGTACGGGTCATAGTCCGACAAGTCCTGCACCCATAGGGCGAACGGCGCCTGCCGGAGCTCTACCGCGACCGACAGCAGCCGATAAAACGCGAACAGGATCGGAAGCTGCGCCAGCATCGGCAGGCAGCCACCGAATGGTGACACCCCCTCGCGCCGATACAGCTCCATTACCTCCTCGTTCATCTTCTGGCGCTGTTCGAGCTCCTTGGACCCCTTGTACTTGCCACGAATCGCTGCCATCTGCGGCTGTAGGCGCTGCATGCGCCGCATGGAGACCATGGATTTGTGGTTCAGCGGCAAGAAAACGAGCCGCAGCAGCACCGTCAGCAGGATGATGGCGACGCCGTAGTTGCCGACAAACGAGTGGATCCAAACAAGCAGAGCCAAGAGGGGGCGAGCGAGGATTCCCATCCAACCGAAGTCCACCGCCAGACCAATCTCGTACCCCTGCTGAAGCAGGTAGTCGTATTTCTTCGGACCGAGATAAATGCCCGCGGTCAGCCCTTCGTCCGGCACCGCCGTTGCAACGCTTGCCAGCGCCACCAGGGGCTCGGCGGCGGCGGCGATACTCGACACCTCCCGGCTCGAGATTCGAACTTCCCTCGGCTCATCGAACAGGAAGGCTCCCAGAAAATAGTGGCTCTCCGTGCCCACCCAACGGACCGGACCGGAGGCGCTGACCGCCGGATCGGGCTCGGGCGGTACCCAGCGCTCCACGTCCTCGGCCACGAGCGCCAAGGCGCCGGCACCGAGGAAAACGTTGCGCGACCCGGCTGCAACCTCGTCCAGCCCGGCACCCAAGGAAAGGAACGGGTCGGACGCACCGGTGGTGGCCTCCACCCGAACACGCAGCTGGTTGCCGGCAGCCGGAAACTCGATTCGCTTGGACACCGATGCACCGCCACCGTCCGCCCAGCGAAGTGTGACGATCACCGGGTCACCCGGTCGCGGCGTGCGCTCGCCGCCCCGCTCGACCCCACCGCTGGTCTCCATTACGAAGAGCGCTGCATTCACCGCCTCGCCGATGGCGGGGTTGCTCGGGGTCGAGAGGCCGAGCGGCAGCACGTCCGCCGCGGCGGCGGCGGGATGGACGAGATCCAGAGGCGAGCGCTCGGCAGATTCGTATTGGTTCAGCACGAAAGCCTGCAACCGCCCGCCGCGATTGGTAACCGTCGCGGTGTAGTTGTCGGCCCGTATCCGCAGGGTTGTTTCCTGTTGCGCCACTATCGCGGCCGCCGCCTCATCCGCACCGAAAGCCGCTGCCGCCGGTCCGGTCTCGAGCGGAGCCGGCGGTGCGGGCTCGCCGTCTGCTGCGGGCGTCGCCTCTCCGCCAGCGTCTGTCGGTCCGGGTGGTGGCAGCAGCGGTGCGTCGACCGCGGGAACGAAGTAGTGCTGGTACAGCGCCAGCACCGCCATCGACAGCACGATCGCGAGCAGCGCCCGCGATTCCATTCTCGGTTCCTGGTCGTTATTCATGCACCGTCGGGACCGGGTCGTGGCCCCCCTGACTAAACGGATGGCACCTGAGGATCCGGCGCGCCGACAGCCACACCCCTCTGAGAGCACCGTGCTGCGCGACGCTCTGATGCGCGTACTCGGAGCAAGTCGGGTGGAACCGACAGTGCCCCCCGAGTGCCGACGACAGCGTCAGCTGGTAAAGCCGGATCAAACCGAGCAGGCTGCGCGTGATCATGTCGGCGACTCGGTTGCGCGGGCGGCGACCGCAATCAGCTCCGGGAGTAGATCGTCGGGGCTGCTGTGGGGCGCATCTTTCCGCGCCACGACGACATAGTCGTAGCCGGCGCGAAAACCGTCTCGGCGCCGGCGATACGCCTCCCGGAACACGCGCCTCGCACGGTTCCGCACCACGGCGTTGCCAATTCGGCGGGTGGCGGTGAAGCCGATACGTGGGTGCTCCAGACCGTTGGGGCGAGCGAACAAGACAAACCTCGGCGCTACGTGCTTCGTGCCCTCTGCGTACACCCGCTCGAACTCCGAGCGTTTGCGCAGGCGGTGGGCTCGCGGGAACCCTTCCGGTCGCACAGCAGGGTATCGGCAGCGGCGGGGGTCAGATCAGGACGGGGCCAACCGCTTGCGACCCTTGCGGCGGCGACGACGAATTACGGCGCGCCCGGAACGCGTCCGCATCCGGAGCCTGAAACCATGTACTTTACGCCGGCGGCGGCGGTTGGGCTGAAAGGTGCGCTTCATGGTTTTCGGGGTTGCTCGCCGTGCACGACCCGCGAGAGAGCGGAAACCGTCCGTGCCGCGAAGGCGCCTGAGGGGGCAATCGACAGGTGGCCCCCTGTTTCGTACAGAACCAAACGAGATTATCCGCTGGATACGAGACCGTCAACTCCGCGTCGACTGCGGGTAGTGGGTCAGTTTCAAGTAATTGGAGCGGACGACGGAAAATACCGGTCAATCAGTCGGTGAAAACAACGGACAACCGTGGCCACGGCTACTTTGCTTGTATAATGCAACGAGCCCGATCAGCTCGTAACTGATCAGGCTCGGGCGAAAGCATATGTGGGATTTTTTAGCCGGACTGGTGGGACCGGCGGGGGAGGCGTTTTGCGCCTCAGCTGTGGGAGAAGTGTATTCCCGACCGCACCGCGCCGTCAACCGCACCGGCTTCGTCTATCTGAGAGGAGAAGTTTGGGGCGGGAACAGCTAGGCGACGTAGTGTAGCCAGGTAAGCACACTCCCCTGGAAAGGGGGTATCGCGGGTTCAACTCCCGGCGTCGCCTCTCTTTATTTCCCGCCCCAATTCTCCGTCTCGGGTAAGCGCACTTCACCACTACTCTCAGAGTGTGGGGAATTCACTAGCGCGACATCAACCGGATAATCATCCGGGCGTTGCGACGAGTAAATCCAATGCGCTCCAATGGTCTCGGTCCCCTACGTCGTCCGTGTGGGCGGCACGACCCGTGCCATTGCGACACTCTAATCCTACTATAAGACATGTGCCATGTGGCATGTAGGCGTTGTGCTACGCCGCTGCTTCGTGCCTCTCTAGCAACCGCACGATGTCTTCGATCTCGTAGATACGGTTCGCAACGCCGGCTTCCATCGCAGGCGTGACGCGCAGCGTCCGGTGAACGCGACAGAAGTTGTAGTACATGAAGTGCAGCGCGACGGCGTGAGTCAAGTTCTCCACCTTCTTGCTGAATCCGTTGGTGAGTCGCGTGAAGCGGCGCATGCTCATTCGCATGGTTAGGTTCTGTCGCTCCACGTAACTTGTGCTCACCAACGCCCGGTCGGGGTGGCCGGTCACGAATCGTTTTCGAACCCCGAGGCACCTAGCGGGCGAATACCGCTTCTCGGCCTCGGGGTCAGATCCATACACCTTGTGCAGCATGGCGAAGTCAACGTCCGCCATGAAAGCGGCGGGCACCGCGTCGAGATACATCGTGTGCCCGTCCGTAGTGATCTGTGCGCGGTGGGCAAGTCGTGACGCTAAGTCGCTCATGAAGGCAAACGCGGTGTCTGCGTTGCGGTAGCCGAACCACCACGCCGGCACGATCTTGGTGTCAGCACAGATGGATGTGAACGTCCAGACATCGCCGTATCCGAACTGGCCGCGCTTCTCCGGCGGAACGTTCTTTTCCTTCGCGTAGCAGAACGCCCAAATCTCGTCGGCTTCCAAGCGGCGGCACGGAAGATCGCGCAGCACGCGGTCTTGGAAGTCGGAACACACCTGGCCGATCTCGGCCAGGAGCTTGGTGACCGTGTTCTTCGCCGCGCCGGTCATACGGCAAGTCGCACGCATGGAGTTGCCCTCGACCAAGGCCGCAACGATCTCTGTTCGCTTCTCTGTGCTCAACTGGTTCATAGGAGTAATTGTACATGACCGGTCAAGCATAGACAAGGTGAAACAGCGCCCCCTTCACGACGGCTTGGTCTAGCTAGGGCTTGATCACGCCTTGGTCGATTGCCCGTCTCACGCCTTCGCGTACAAGCGCGAGAGCAACCCCTGTGGGGGTCTTCTCGTACAGGTCCGTTTCCGCTAAACGCACGAGGTATTGGTGCAGGCGCGGTGACGGAGAGAGGTTGATTTTCTGGGTTTGGACGGGAGTCCGACCGGGCTTTGAGGCTTTCTTCTTGGTCATGGGTACGCGGCGTCAATTACTAATTAGTAACTAATTAGTAATTGAAGAAAGTCGAAAACCCATGTAAAGTCAACCGTTGAGAGCTACGTACAAGAGCGGTCGTCAGACCCCGGCCCAAGGACCGCCAGCGAGGTACACGCTGGTCTTAAGGCGTGGCTCTTATTTTGTTGTCTTACCCTTCGGGCGCTTGCCACATCACTCGATGTCGCAGCGGAATCTTGACGATTCCGAAGCCCTGAATCCGGCGGTCGTGTCCCTGCCGGAATTTGGGCAACAGACGATGAAGCCACGGGTACACCGTGAGTTCTCCGCTTGGGTCCTCCCAGGCGGCACCGTGGTCGCGGAACTGGCGGAGCACGTTGTAGGCAACTACGTCTGCGGCTTGAACCATGTGGCTGTGCGCGGAGTTAACAAATCGCAGGCGTCCCGCCAAACACGAGAAGTCGAATCGCCTGTCGGGGCGAAGAAGGGTCGAACCGGTGCTCTTGAGCTGTTCGTGGTGTCGACTAAGGTTGTCTCGGTATGGGGTGCCCTTGGGAGTCTTCCCGCTCGTGTCGTCCATCGTGACGGAGAAACGTACCCCCGCGTATCCGCATTTCTAGCTCTGCCCGTTGCGCCAACGATTCATAAGCAACGGCATACGGGTACCATGTGTTATCCGGGTAGTCTTCCTGCATGTGGAGCTTGTCGACCACCGTGGCGATGAACTGCACCCCCTCGAATGACTCAAGCTCGCGGTAGTAGTTCTCGACGAACTCGTCTAGCAACTCATCGTTGATCCCATAGGCGTCGAGGTACATCGCTTGTCGGGCATTAGGAATCCGCAGCCAGTTCGACTTGATCTCAACGGCTTCATCGCCGAAGGTCGCTAGTTTCCGTGCACAGAGGCGATTGATTAGGCTGCTTGCGCGGCCTGTTTCGATGAGAATTGCTCCATAGACGAAGTGGCGGGAATTGTGGGCACCGTAACCCCCGTTCGGGGCGTACTCCTTCATCCCCGAGTCGTCTACAAAGAGAATATGGTCCGCCATTCCGCGCCACCCCTCGTGGGCGTACTCATCCGATCGAACGCCCTTGCCATCGCCCACCCCTTGATGGCAACCTAGCAATATGCCTAAACGGTCAAGCAGCTCTGAAGATCCTAACATCTTGGCCGCTCGCATCGTCGCCCAGACGACAGCCGAGCCTTTGTCCGACGAAGACGCTCGGAAGCTCGCCGCACGGCTGCTGGGCCGCCGGGGCGGCCTCAAAGGCGGACCCGCACGCGCCAAGAGCTTGTCTGCGAAGCGCCGGAGCGCGATAGCCAAGCAAGCCGCGAAGGCTCGCTGGAAGAAGCACAAACCCGCCGCCGGCGACGCCTGACTACTAGCAGCTCGATCCATCTTCTTGGATCGACGGTTTTTCAAACTGACCCACTACCCGACTGCGGCCCCAGCGGGTCCGGTCGGGCGACACGGTGGCGCAGCGGCTGGACCACTCCCGATGGCGCACGTAGCCGCTAGGCGTGCCGGCGCCAACTCGCTACCGCGGTTTTCGTGTCTTGTTTGCCTTCTTTCGGTGCTTTTTTCCCCGCGGCTGGCCATTGTACAGCGTCACTTTTTCTGTGCTATATTCCCGCATCTTGCGGCGCGGACTTCAGCCTCCCAGGCCTACGCGCGCGAGGCTCTTGTAGCGTAAACGTCCATGATCGCTACGTTTTTAGTGTTTTTTCACAGGTGTGGATAAGTCTGTGAAAATTCGCGGGGTGGGCAGCGCCGCCGTCCGCCGTCCGCGACACCGGTGCCTGGCGGACTCGAGGGCGGGATGGACACCTGGGCGCGAATCCTCTCGCGTATTGAGAACAAGCTCGACCCACAGACCTTCGAGACCTGGTTCCGGCCCACGGCGCTTCTCCGCGAGCAAGACGGTGGGCTCGATGTCGCCGTTCCGAATGAGGTCTTCAGGGACTGGTTGACACAGAAATACGCCACGCTGATCCGGGAGTCCCTGGAGGAGTTCCCGGGAGCCCCGACCGATATTCGCTTCTTCGTCGCCGGGCTGGAGGCTGGTTCGTCGCCCGGCGAACCATCGCCGGAGACCTCCAGCGACAATCGTCTAGGCACCGATCCCCGGCCTGCGGTAGCCAGCGACCGGCCTGCCACCCTGAATCCGAAATACACCTTTGAGTCTTTTGTGGTCGGCGCCTCGAACCAGTTTGCCAACGCCGCCGCCCGTGCTGTTGCCGAGCGCCCATCGTTGTCGTACAACCCGCTCTTCATCTATGGCGGTGTCGGGATGGGCAAGACTCATCTCATGCTTGCCATCGGGCATCACATTCGGCGGGTGCAGCCGGAACTGAAGATCGTCTACCTGTCATCTGAACGCTTCATGAACGAGCTCATCAACTCGATCCGATACGACCGGACGCACGAGTTTCGCGTTCGCTATCGCAATATTGACGTCTTGCTCATGGACGACATCCAGTTCCTGGCGGGAAAGGAGCGCACCCAGGAGGAGTTTTTCCACACGTTCAACGCCCTCCATGAGGAACAGCGCCAGATCGTCGTTACGAGCGACGCGCCGCCGAAGGAGATTCCCACCCTCGAGGAGCGCCTGCGCTCGCGATTCGAGTGGGGCCTCCTTGCAGACATCCAGCCTCCGGACCTAGAGACCAAGATCGCCATTCTGAAGAAGAAGGCTGAGGCCGAGTCTCCTGCCCTGTTAATCGCCGATGACGTGCTGCTTTACGTCGCAACACACAGCAAATCGAATATCCGCGAGCTCGAGGGAGCCCTCATCCGACTCCTGGCTTTTGCGTCCCTTACTGGCGAGGAGATTACCGTCGAGCTGGCCCGGCGCGTGTTGAAAGACACCCTCAAGACGGAACCGCGCGTCATCACCATCGAGAGCATTCAACAGCGGGTTTCGGAATACTACGGGCTGCGCGCAGGGGAGCTAAACTCGCGCAGCAATGCCCGGCGCGTAACCAGGCCTAGACAGGTCGCCATGTACCTGTCGAAGAAGCTGACGCACCATTCCTACCCTGCGATCGGCCAAGCTTTCGGGGGAAAACACCACAGCACGGTTATCCATTCAGTGCGCAAGGTTCAAGCCGACATGTCCGGCGACGAGGACCTCGAACGCGGGGTCGCCGGGCTGCTTGACTCGTTTCAGTAGACGGGTTTTCAACAGAGCAGGGGACAATAGAGCTGTTAGCGTTCAGTGGACCATGGGTTCACCCGGCCCATCCGCATGGTTACGGCTTATGATCCGCCGCTGCCTACGGTTCGTAACGTACTGAAAACAAACACGTTTCTGGAATACTAACAGCGTCAACAAGGCCTACTACTAATACGATAAACAGGCCCTAAAGAAGAATAGGAGAAGACTAGGAAATGAAGTTCACGGTCCAGAGGGACGCACTCGAACAAGAGTTGCAGGTCCTCCAGGGCATTGCCGAGAAACGCAAGACCATTCCGATCCTCTCTCACATTCTCATCTCGGCACACGAGGACCATCTTTCCCTCGTCGCGACCGATCTAGAAGTGAGCCTGAGCACACGCTGTCCGGCCATGACCTCAGATCCGGGGGGAACGACGGTCAGCTCGAAGAAGCTGTACGAAGTGGTCCGATCGCTGCCTGCCGTCGAGATACATATGAGCTCGGATGCAGACGAGTGGCTAGAGATCCGCTCCGGAGACTCCTACTTCCGACTCGTGTCTTTGCCGACGACGGATTTCCCCGAGGTTCCGGGTAGCAACTTCGACTCGGCGGCAGAGATCCCACACGCATTATTTCGCGAGATGATCCGCCGCACCTTGTTCGCCGTCACGAAGGAGGATGTCCGGTATTCGCTCAACGGGGCGCTGCTCGAGATCGGAGGCGGGAAAGTACGGATGGTGGCAACCGATGCCCACCGCCTGGCCATGGTCGAGCACGACGATGCCGACCTCGGCACGCAAACGGAAGTGCGCGCCATCATCCCGAAGAAGGCCCTGGCAGAGATCCGCGATCTGGGCGAGCCGGAGACGATGCTCTTCGCACAAGACGAGCATCATCTCCACTTCCAGATCGAACACCGAGTGCTGTCCGCGCGCGTCATCGAGGGCCAGTTTCCTGCTTACGAGAAGGTCATTCCGCAAGAGAACCCGGCCTGCGTCATCTTCGCCAGCGACGCGATGGGAGAGGCTATTCGTCGCGTCAGCCTATTGTCTTCCGAGCGCTCCAAAGCGGTCAAATTCACCTTCACCAGCGGAACGGCGACGATCGTCTCGAGCAACCCGGAATTGGGCGAAGCGCGAGAGTCCGTGCCCGTCCAATACGAGGGTGACGAGCTGACGGTCAGCTTTAACGCCCAGTATATTCTCGACTTCTTGGCGGTGGCCGCCAGCAACGAAATCGAGGCCCATCTACGCGACGACTCGAGCCAGGGATTGATGTCGCCCGCCGCAGCTGAAGACGGTCCGACGTACCAGTACGTCATCATGCCGATGCGTCTCTAACAGGTTCTCCATAAGTAATTATAAACAAACAACTTATACAGAAACCTCTCGCCCTCCACGGCTATCCATTCCGGGCGAAAAAGAGTATAATTCCAGTGTGCCGAGCGAAACGCATCGTGCGCCTGGAAAACGCCGAGGTTTCGATCCTGTTCGAGCCTCGGGTGGGCGAAACTGAGCGCATGTAGTCGGTGGGGACAGGCCTGACGAGAAGGCCGGAACCGCGCGCCAGCCCGGACATAGCGGATCCAATACCACGGCGTGCGTGTGTGCCACGAGAACGCCTGAAACGTCCGCGCGCAGAGGCGCGCCAGCCGGAAGACCAGATGAGCCGGACGAAGCCCAAGTCGACGAAGAAGGCCGGCGCGGCGAACGACTACGACGCCAGCAACATTCAGGTGCTCGAGGGGCTGGAGGCGGTTCGAAAGCGTCCGGCGATGTACATCGGCAGCACCAGCGGCGCCGGGTTACACCACCTTGTTTACGAGGTGGTCGACAACAGCGTTGACGAGGCCCTCGGCGGCCACTGCGATGACATAAAAGTCACGATCCACAGCGACAACTCGGTGACGGTTGAGGACAACGGTCGCGGCATTCCCGTTGATGAGCACAAGACCGAGAAGAGACCAGCGGCGGAGGTCGTCATGACGACACTGCACGCTGGAGGCAAGTTCGATCACGACAGCTACAAAGTATCGGGAGGGCTACACGGCGTCGGGGTTTCGGTCGTGAATGCACTGTCTGAAAAGCTGACCTTGGAGATCTGGCGCGACGGCGCAACGCACACCCAGGACTATTCGCGCGGTGTGCCCGTGCGCCCGTTGGCGAAAATAGGCAAGACCGACAAGACCGGAACCAAGGTCACCTTCGTCCCCGACGGCGAGATTTTCTCCGAGCCCGTTTTCGTCTACGACACCCTTGCGGCGCGGCTGCGGGAGTTGGCGTTTCTGAATCGAGGCTTGACGATTCGGCTCACAGACGAGCGCGAAGAAAGCCCGCGCGAGGCCGAGTTCTACTACGAGGGCGGGATTGCCTCGTTCATTGAATCGTTGAACAAGAAGCGAAATGCGCTGCACTCGAAACCCATCGCGTTTCGGGAGTCTCGCGAGCAGATCATCGTCGATATCGCCCTGCAGTACAACGACGGATACAACGAGACCCTGCTGTCCTACGTCAACAACATCAATACACGCGAAGGCGGGACGCACCTGTCCGGATTTCGCACCGCGCTGACGCGGACGATCAACGCCTACGCGCAGGCCGCCGGAAAAGCCAAGGAACTCAGGACCCTGCAGGGCGAAGATGTCCGTGAGGGCCTCGTCGCGGTGGTCTCGTGCCTGGTTCCGGAGCCGCAGTTCGAAGGCCAGACCAAGACCAAGCTGGG
This sequence comes from Acidobacteriota bacterium, assembly GCA_965248695.1. Lineage (GTDB taxonomy): Bacteria > Acidobacteriota > UBA890 > UBA890 > WLXD01 > DASCOT01. The sequence goes on from CBDFKD010000002.1 coordinate 2,245,951, forward strand.
GAACAGCGAGGTCCGGGGGATGGTGGCATCGATCGTCAACGAAAAGCTGGCGGAGTATTTCGAGGAACACCCGAAGGCTGCCAACAAGATCGTCTCCAAGGCGCTGGACGCCGCTAGGGCGCGCGACGCGGCACGTAAAGCGCGCGACCTGACGAGGCGTAAGGGAGCTCTCGACGCCGCGGCGCTGCCGGGCAAGCTAGCCGACTGCCAGGAGCGCTCACCGGAAAATGCCGAACTGTTCGTCGTCGAGGGCGATTCGGCCGGCGGTACGGCCAAGCAGGGACGCGACCGGCGCACCCAGGCGGTTCTGCCACTGCGCGGCAAGGTGCTCAACGTCGAGCGCGTGCGGCTCGACAAGATGCTCAACAACGAGCAGATCCGCACGATCATCACCGCGCTCGGTACCGGCATCGATGTCGACTTCAGCCTCGAGAAGCTGCGCTACCACAAGGTCATTCTCATGGCCGACGCCGACGTCGACGGCAGCCATATCCGCACGCTCTTGCTGACGTTCTTCTTCCGGCAGATGAAACCGCTGATGGACGCAGGACATCTGTACATCGCGCAGCCGCCGCTGTACGGCGTTCGCCGTGGCAACAAAGTCCAGTACCTGCCCGACGAGCGCGCCATGACACAGTTCCTCGTCGATCGTGCCGCCGACAAGCGCACCGTGGTCGCCAAGAAGGCGAAGAAGAAGCTGACCGGCACGACCCTGGCGAAGAAATTGCAGCAACTGCACCGCTACAAGTATTTCGTCGACAAGCTGCGCCAGCGCGGCTTCGAGCAGAGACTCCTCGAGACCTTGCTGGCCGAGGGTTTGCGCTACCGCAAGCAGTTCGAATCCAGCGCTGACCTGAACAAGATCGTCGCAGCACTGGCGAACGTGGGATACACCGCCCAGCTCTCCAAGGACGAGGAGCACGGCCTGCTCGAGCTGCGGGTTGCTTCTGAGGACGATCCGTTGCTGGCGCCGGTGAGGGTCACACACGAGTTCGTTGACGGCGCCGACTATCGCGAGATTCTCGGGCTCTACAAGGAGCTCGCCGACCTCCACACGCCGCCGTTCGAGGTTCTCCAGAAGGGTGAGCAGGAAGCCGTTCTCAATACGAAGGAGGAGCTGCTGGGGCACATGCTCGCGGGAGCCAAGAAGGGAATCCGCCTGCAGCGATACAAAGGGCTCGGCGAGATGAACGCGGAGCAGCTGTGGGAGACGACCATGAACCCCGAGACCCGCCGGCTGCTGCGCGTCACGATCGACGACGAGGTGGCAGCCGACCAGATCTTCACGATCCTGATGGGCAACGAAGTCGAGCCGCGCCGCGAGTTCATTCAGACGCACGCGCACGAGGTCGAGAACCTGGACGTCTGACGGCAGCGCGGCAGGCTTCAGGCCCCGCGAGTCGGCGTAGACACCCGGAGAGACGATGGACGTAATCGAACACAAGATGCCCGTCCCGGTAGAGGACGAGGTTCGTCGGTCGTATCTCGACTACGCCATGAGCGTCATCGTCGGCCGCGCGCTCCCCGACGTGCGCGACGGGCTCAAGCCGGTGCACCGGCGAGTCCTGTTCGCCATGCAGCAGCTGAACAACGGCTGGAACCAGGCGTACAAAAAGAGCGCCCGCATCGTCGGTGACGTGATCGGGAAGTACCACCCGCACGGCGACCAGGCCGTCTACGACTCGATCGTCCGCATGGCGCAGGATTTCGCCATGCGCCACATGCTCGTTGACGGGCAGGGAAACTTCGGCTCCCTGGACGGAGACCCGCCGGCGGCGATGCGGTACACCGAGGTCCGCATGACCAGGCTGGCCTCAGAGTTGCTGGCGGACATCGACAAAGAAACGGTCGATTTCAGCGCCAACTACGATGACTCTCTCGAGGAGCCCAAGGTTCTGCCCGCGAAGTTCCCGGCGCTGCTGGTGAACGGCTCCTCGGGCATCGCGGTGGGAATGGCGACCAATATCCCACCCCACAATCTCGGCGAGATCGTCGACGCCACGGTGGCGCTGATCCGCAACCCCGAGATCTCCGTGATGGATCTCATGCAGCATGTCCGGGGCCCCGATTTCCCCACCGCCGGGATCATCTACGGTGCCGGCGGCATCGTCGAGGCCTACCGTAGCGGTCGCGGCATCATCCGCGTCAGGGCGCGCGCCGACATCGAGCGCGCAGCTTCGAGCCGTGAGCGGGACCGGGTCGTCCTCACCGAGGTGCCGTATCAGGTAAACAAGGCGCGCCTGATCGAGCAGATTGCCGGGCTGGTGAAGAACAAGAAGCTCGAGGGAATCGCCGACCTGCGTGATGAGAGCAGTCGCGAAGGCGTGCGCGTCGTCATCGAGCTACGCAAGGGCGAGGAGCCCGACGTCATCCTGAACAACCTGTACAGCCAGACAGCGATGACGAGCACCTTTGGCATCATCATGCTGGCGATTCGAGATGGCGCGCCGGAGGTGATGACCCTCAAGGAAATGCTCGGGGCGTTCGTCGCTCACCGCCGCGAGGTAATCACCCGCCGGACGCTCTTCGATCTGAAACGCGCTGAGGCGCGGGCGCACATTCTCGAGGGGCTCAAGATCGCGCTCGATCACCTCGACGAGATCATCGCGCTGATTCGCGGCTCGAAGAATGCGGAGATTGCCCGCGCCGGCATGGTCAAGCGGTTCTCGATGTCCGAGACCCAGGCTCAGGCCGTTCTGGATATGCGCCTGCAACGGCTGACCGGCCTCGAGCGTCAGAAGATCATCGACGATCTGAAAGAGACCTTGGCCGTTATCGAGGGCCTGGAAGACATCCTCGCTTCGGAACGAAGAATTCTCGACATCATCGTTACCGAGCTCGAGGAGATCAAAGCTGCCTACAGCGACCCTCGGCGTACGGAGATCGTCAACGACGCGCGCGACTTCACCGTCGAGGACCTGATTGCCGAAGAAGACATGGTGGTGACATGCAGCCACGCCGGCTACGTCAAGCGAACCCCGCTCAGCCTCTACCGTCAGCAGCGGCGTGGAGGCAAGGGACGCATCGGCGCGGTCACCAAAGAGGGTGATTTCGTCGAACACCTGTTCGTCGCATCGACGCACGCTTACGTCATGGTGTTCACCGAGTTCGGCATGGCGTATTGGTTGAAGGTCTACAACCTGCCGCAAGGCGGGCCGGCGACGCGTGGCAAGGCCATCGTCAACTTGCTGCCGCGTCTCGACAAAGGCGACTCCGCGGCAGCGATTCTGCCAGTGGCGGAATTCGAACCGGGCAAGCACATACTGTTCGCCACTGAGCAGGGGCTGGTGAAGAAGACCGAGTTGACCGCCTTCTCGCATCCCAAAATCACGGGAATCATCGCCATCAAGATCCAGGAAGGCGACCGTCTTCTGGCCGCCAAGATCACCGACGGCGATCAGGACATCATCATCGGCACCTACCAGGGCAAGGCGATCCGTTTCTCGGAAGGAGACGCCCGCCCCATGGGCCGCAGCACGATGGGCGTCAAGGGTATCCAGTTGTCCGAGGGTGACATCGTCGTCGGCGCCGATACCGTTCGCGGCAACGTCGGCACGATCTTGTCAGTCACCGAGCACGGCTACGGCAAGCGCACTGCAGTGAGCCAGTATCGCCGGCAGCGGCGTGGCGGGATGGGCCTGATCGACATCAAGACGTCGCCGCGCAACGGGCCGGTTGTGGGGCAGCGGGTGGTCTCGGGTGATGACGACGTCATGTTGATCAGCCAGGGCGGCAAGCTCATCCGGATTCCGACCGCCGGAGTCAAGGAGCAGGGGCGCAACACGCAGGGCGTCAAGGTCATCGATCTCGGGGACGACGACCGCGTCGTGGCGGTGGCGCGCCTGGCTGAGTCCGAGACCACCGAAGCCACCGAAGCCACCGAGGCCACCGACGAGGAATAATTGCGCCCAGGCCTGCCGGCTACGCTAGCAGTTGAAGCTTGGCGTACTTGGCGATCAGCTGTTTGGTGCCGGCGCGCGCGAAGGCTACGGTCAGCTTCAGCGAATCGCCGCTCCCCTGCGTCCCGGTGATCCTGCCGGCGCCAAACATCGGATGGAAGATCGACACCCCTTCGACCAGACGCTCGCTCGATGCCGGGATGCCGGAGCCGCGCGCGTCAGGATCGACGGGTGGTCGCTTTCGGCGGGCGCCGCGCCGCCCGGCGCCAGAGTGTCTCGCCCGCCGGGTACGATCCGGTGTCGCACGGCGGCCGCGCTGCTGTGAGATCTCGACCACAGCCTGCGGCTCCTCGTGCGCCACGACCAGGCCCGGATCGATCTCGCTGATGAATCGGGACGGCAGCTGGAACCGCTCACGGCCGTGGACGCGGCGCATGCGGGCGGTGCTCAGGAACAGCTCTTGGCGCGCCCGCGTCATGGCGACATAGGCCAGCCTACGCTCTTCTTCGACCTGTCCACCGTCGATCGCGGAGCGCATCGGAAACAGACCTTCCTCGAGCCCGGCAACGAACACGTGTGCGAACTCCAGGCCTTTGGCGGAGTGCACCGTCATCAACGCCACTCCCGCGGTACCGCGGGTGGTATCGGCGTCGGAGATCAACGCAGTGCGATCCAGAAACGTCCCGGCCGACCTGCCGGCAGGCTCTTCATCGCCGGCGAGCTCGACCGCCGAGGCGATCAACTCGTCGACGTGAGCGAGCCGTTCCTCCCCATCCTCGCGACTTCGAAGCAGCGCACGGTAGCCGCTTCGTTCCAGCAGCAGCTCAAGGAGCTCTCCTAGCGGTGTGTCGTCAATGCGCCGGCGCAGATCCGCGATCAGCTGGCCAAAGACGACCAGGCCACCGACTGCACGGCCGCGGCACCCGAGGACGCGGAGCCGTTCCTCCGGGTCCGCGGCTTGAACCGCCTCCAGCAACGCGGCGACCGAGGAACCGTCGTTGGCCGCCAGCGCCTCGATGTTGGCCGGACCGACGCCACGTGACGGCGTTGCCACGGCGCGCGCGAAGGCCGCGTCGTCGTCGGCTACGAGCAGGCGCAGATAGGCGAGCAAGTCTTTGACCTCGGCGCGGCGGAAGAACGTCTGGCCACCGAGAACGCGGAACGGAATCCCCCTCCCCGCGAGCTCCTCTTCGAAGGGTCGAGACTGTGCGTTCGTGCGATACAGAATCGCCATGGCGTCAGGCGCCACATTCGCGGCAATCGCTGCAGCGATGTGTTTCGCGATCCAGACCGCCTCGCTGCGCTCCGTGGCGCAGAGCATGTAGGTGGGCTTGCTGTCGCCCGGATTCTCGGTCCAGAGCTTCTTTCCGAGGCGCTCGCTGTTACGAGCGACCAGTGATCCGGCGGCGGCGAGAATCGGCTGCGTCGAACGATAGTTTTGCTCCAGCCGCACGATGGTGGCGTCCGGGAAGTCGTCGCGAAACTCGAGCACGTTGGCAATATCGGCGCCGCGCCACCGGTAGATCGACTGGTCCTCATCGCCTACTACCATGAGCGATCCGCCGTCATCGCGCAGCGCGCTCACGAGCCGGTATTGCGTCCGGTTGGTGTCCTGGTACTCGTCGATGAGCAGGTGTCGAAAACGCGTCGGGTCGGCGGCGACGCTACCGGCACCTATCAAGCGCAGCGGCAGCGCCAGCAGATCATCGAAGTCGACAGCGTTATCGGTGCGCATGTCGGCGCGGTACCTCTCGTAGATCCGTGCCGCCGCACGCTGCTCCGACGAGCGTCCCGGGCTGTCCCAGGCCCGCGGATCCTCCAGCTGATTCCGCGCGCGGCTGCACATCTCGTACAGCATGGCCGGCCGCATCTCGCTCGCATCAACACGCGCGGCGGCCTGGCACCGTCGCCAGACCGCCAGCGAATCGCCGCGATCGTAGACCGCGAACCCGCGGCGTGGGGCGCCGTCGGCGCCAGCGGCGTCGCGCAGGATGCGCAATCCGAGAGCGTGGAACGTGAGCACCCAAACATCCGCCGCAGTCGCTCCCGCCAGCTGCTGGAGCCGTGTGCGCATCTCGCCGGCGGCCTTGTTGGTGAACGTCACGGCACATATAGAGGAAGCCGGAGCGATGCCCTCGGCAAGCAGCCAGGCAATGCGATACGTGATGACGCGCGTCTTGCCCGAGCCGGCGCCAGCAAGCACAAGGCACGGACCGCCATCGTGGGTGACGGCGCGGTGCTGCTCGGCGTTGAGGTTGCCGGATAGGTCGGCGCGCAGATCGTGCTGATTCACGATAGGTGATCCCGTGCCGTCGCCGCCTGGCCGCCCGTCGATCGGCTACTCGACGGTGACGCTCTTCGCGAGGTTCCGCGGCTGGTCAACGTCGCAGCCCCGCTGCACTGCTACATGGTAGGCGAGAAGCTGCAGCGGCACGACCGCCAGGATCGGCGAGAACTCCGGCAGGCAATCGGGAATCGCCAGGAACTCGTCGCTGAGCGTCGCCAGCTCATCATCTCCGTCGGTACCGAGGCCGACCAAGAACGCCTCGCGCGCCTTGGCTTCTTGCATGTTGCTAGCGGTCTTCTCGTAGAGGTCTAGTTGCGGCGCCAGTGAGACGACAGGTACGTCGCGATCGATCAGCGCGATGGGGCCGTGCTTCATCTCTCCTGCCGGATAACCGTGCGCGTGGATGTACGAGACCTCCTTGAGCTTGAGCGCGCCTTCGAGCGCAATCGGGTAAAGAAAGCCGCGACCGATGAAGAGAAACTGTTGGAAGTGCGCTACCCGGCGGGCAACCGCAGCGATCCGTTCCTCGCGCAGCAAGATGCTCTCGATCTGTCGCGGAACACATGCCAGGGCGTGCAGACGAAGCTCTAGGGCCTCGCGCGAGAGCCTGCCGCGTAGCTCCGCCAGACGCAGGGCGATCAGGTACAGGCAGGTGAGCTGCGTGGTGAACGCCTTCGTCGACGCCACACCGATCTCGGGCCCGGCCTGAGTGAGCAGCACCCCGTCGGCGACGCGCGTGGCCATGGATCCGACAACGTTGCAGATCGTCCACAGGCTGGCGCCGCGATCTCGGGCCTCGCGCATTGCCGCCAGGGTGTCGGCAGTTTCGCCCGACTGGGTGATTGCGCACGCCAGAGCTCCAGGCCTGACGATCGGACCGCGATAGCGGAACTCGCTGGCATGGTCGACGGTCACCGGGACGCCGGCGAGTGTTTCGATCCAGTATTTCCCGACCAGGGCGGCGTGCCACGACGTGCCGCAACCCAACAGGATCAACTCGGTCATCGAGCGTGCCAAGTCCTCGTCGAGGTTGAGCTCGTCAAGATGCACTTCCAAGCGCGTTCGATTGACTCGTCCGACGAGGCTGTCCCGCACCGCGGTCGGTTGCTCGTGGATCTCCTTGAGCATGAAGTGCTTGTAGCCGCCCTTCTCGGCAGTCACCGGATCCCAGGCAATGCGTTGTGGCTCGGCCCCGACAGCGTTGCCGGACCGGTCGGTGACGGCTACCGCGTCGGGCGTCACGACGACCAGCTGTCCGTCGTCGAGAAAGATGATGTCGCGGGTGTACTGCAGCACCGGCGGAACATCCGACGCGATGAAATTCTCGCCGTCGCCGAGGCCGACCACGATCGGTGGTCCGAGGCGTGCGGCGACGATCTTCTGAGGCTCATCCAGAGACATCACGACAAGGGCGTAGATACCTTCGAGATCATCCAGTGCGCGCCGTACTGCGGCCTCCAGGTCACCCTCGTAGTACGTCGAGACCAGGTGCACTACTACTTCAGTGTCGGTCTCGGTGACGAACTTGCATCCGTCGGTCTCGAGGCGCTGTCGCAGGTCGAGGAAATTCTCGATGATGCCGTTGTGCACGAGCACGATGCGGCCACTGCCGTCTCGATGCGGGTGCGCGTTTTCGAGCGTCGGCTTGCCGTGAGTTGCCCACCGCGTGTGCCCGATGCCGTAATCGCCCGCGATCGGAGAGGCCTCGAGCTCAGCCACCAGGTTCACGAGCTTGCCAGCCGCGCGCCGCACGCCGATGGTGCCGTCCGATCGCGCCACGGCGACGCCGGCCGAGTCGTAGCCGCGGTATTCGAGCCGCTGGAGGCCGTCGAGCAGGACCGGCACCGCTTCGCGAGCTCCGACGTAACCGACAATGCCGCACATAGCTCAGCTCCTCCCCGACGCCGTCGGGCGCCGGTCCCCGGAAGGACCAATTACAGCAATGTCAGCCGCTCGAGCAACCAGGATCGTCAGTCCTTCTCGTCGTGCGCGGCGCTCTTGGACCGCTTCGCCCACCCCTCGTGCACTACCTGCTTGCCACGAGCGATCCCCAGAGAGTCGTCCGGCACGTCCTTGGTGATCGTCGAGCCGGCCCCCACGTATGCTCCGCGCCCGATCTGCAGCGGCGCGACGATCGCGGTGTTGCTACCGATGAACGCGCCATCGCCGATCACCGTGCGGTGCTTGTCGACACCATCATAGTTGCACGTGATGGTCCCCGCCCCCACGTTCACGTCCGCGCCGATCTGCGCGTCACCCAGGTAGGTAAGGTGGCTGACCTTGCTCCCCGGACCGAGCGTCGTCTTCTTTACCTCGACGAAGTTGCCGACTTTGGCCCCGGCGCAAATGTGCGCGCCAGGCCGCAGCCGCGCGTACGGACCCACGCTCGCGCTGCGCTCGACCACGGCGTTCTCCAGGACGCTGCCATCGAACACCGCGACATCGTCCCCGATCTGGCTATCGCGCACCCGAACGTTCGGGTAGATCATGCACCGGCTACCGATCGTGCTGCCGGCCTCGAGCGACACACCGGGATAGAGCACCGTGTCGTTGCCGACGACCACATCTGCATCGACGGATACCGTCTCCGGGTTGCGCAAGGTTACGCCGGCCGCCATGAGCTCCGCGAGCTTACGCCGCCGCAGAATCGACTCCGCCACCGCGAGCTCGGCTCGGGTGTTGACGCCGTGAACTTCGTCAGGGTCGTCGTGATGAAACAGCGCTACGCTCCCACCCTGCTCCGACACCACCGCAAGCGTGTCGGTTAGATAGAGCTCTCCCGGGGTGTTGTCAGGGCGCAGTGCCGCGAGCGCGTCGCGGAGCACTGCCGCGGCGAACAGGTAAACGCCGGCATTCACCTCGCGCAGCTGACGTTCCTGTTCGCTGGCGTCGGCCTCTTCGACGATCCGCTCCATCGCTCCCTCCGGCGTGCGGATGATACGGCCGTAACCGGTGGGATCGTCGAGCGAAACAGTCAGGAACGTGCCGTCGGCGTCGCCGTGACCGTCGACCATGGCTTGCAGGGTCTGCGCCCGGATCGTCGGACAATCGCCGTTGACGACGAGCACCAGACCGTCATGATCGCCGCCCGGGAACGTTGCAGCGAGACCGTGCGCTGCCGCGTCGCCGGTACCGCGCGCCGGCTCCTGGACCGCGTAGCGCAGGGTATCGTCGTCAAGGGCGGCACGGAGCCGATCGTGCTGCGGCGGCACGACCAGCACGATGCTGGCAGCACCCAGTTCGCGTGCGGCGCCCACCACGTGCTCGATGATCGGCCGGCCGGCTACCGGGTGCAGCAGCTTCGGTGTGTCGCTGTGCATGCGCGTACCCTCGCCGGCGGCGAGGATGACGACACGAACCGGAGGCATCGCCTATTGCGCCCCGTCTCCGCTGACGACGCCGCCAAAGTCCTCGTGAACGCGCAGCGGAACGAAGTCGGGATCGTTCACGGCGTAGATGCGGTTGGCGTCATTGATATCGACCGCCGACCGTAGTGCGTCGATCGCGGCGTCAACGTCGCCCTTCTGGGCGAGCGCCGCTGCCTGGCAATAGAGGATCCGATCGTCCCCAGGAGCCTGGTCGAGCGCGACAGCGAAAGCCTCGAGTGCGCTGCGAGGATCGCCGGAGTTCAACGCCACGACGCCGAGCAGGTAGTGGTCGTCAGCGTTCTGCGGGCTGAAGTCGCTGCTGCGCGCACGGCGCTCCAGACTGCTGCTGTATTGCCGCGCGCGGGCCAGGAGTAGGGCGTCCGGCGGACTCGCCGCGATCACCGCTTGAAACGACTCCAGTGCCTTGCCGAGCGCACCGTCGTGATATCGCTTGACGCCCTGCTCGAACGCCTTCAGCGCCTTGGCTACCCCACGGTCTTGACGCATCTCGTTGCGGCGCTGCTTCTCCTCCTCGGCGGCAGCGAGCTCCGCTTCTAGACGGATGCCGCGTTCGTCCTGGGTCTCGGTTGGCTCGACCGGCTTGCGGGGCAGAAGGCTGGCGCTCTTGATCGGTGTCGGACCGGTTTCTACCGGGGCGGAGCTTTCCTCGATCGGTTGCGGCGGGAGCACCGCAGGCATGGGGTCGGGCTCCTTGTAGTCTTGCTTCTTCAGCCCCATGCGCCGGATCTTCGACTCCATCGCCTTCTGACTGACGCCGAAGTGCTCGGCGAGCTCGGCGTAGGTCTTGTGCCGAAAATGCTCGCGGATAAAGTCTTCGTTTTCTTCAGTCCACGTTTTTGCCATAGGTAGGTCGTCGGCCTTTCGCGAGAGAGTGGAACCGTCCGTACGGGACGCCGAGCGCGATTATATAGGGCGGGGCCTTTGGCGTAGGCTGCATGTTGACATCGCCCAGGGGCGTCGATAATGTCCGATAGCCTTTTGCAGCAGGGGGTTTCGTCCCTTGCGGGTGGGCAAATCAGCGCCATGGGGGTGGCACGGCATGCTCGACCGGCTGACCTGGCTTGGGCATTCAGGCTTCGTGGTCCAAGGTGCTCCCTGCGTCTACATCGACCCGTTCCGGATCGTCGGCGGCCCGCCTGCCGATCTCGTGCTGCTGACGCACCCACACTACGATCATTGCTCGCCCGCGGATCTAGCCAAGATCGTCGTCGATGCCACCGAGATCGTCTGTACGCGCGACTGCTTGACGGCGCTCAGTGACCTCCCGGGCAAGCGCCGAATCGTGCAGCCGGGCGACCGCGTGACGCTGCGCGGAGTGGGGATCGAAACGATCCCCGCATATACCCGAAAGAGCCGCATGCACGAGCGCGACAATGCCTGGGTCGGCTACATCGTCGAGATCGAAGGCGTACGCGTGTATCACGCGGGGGACACGGACTACATCCCCGAGATGCGCGACCTACGGGTAGACGTTGCCTGCCTGCCGATCTCCGGCGGCGAGACCATGAATCTCGTAGAAGCGGCCGCAGCGGCCAACAGCATCGCGCCGCAGGTAGTCGTTCCGATGCATTATGGCACCCTGGGCGCCGACATCGATCCTGACCTGTTCAGCAACCTGACGCGCGTTACGGTGCGCGCAATGCGACGCGATCCCGCCTTTAGCGGCGAGTAGACTGCGAGGCATGGGTTCGCGGATCACGACCGCGGCGTTGCTGACGTGCGGTGCCGCGCTGGCGATCTGGTTCGTCTGGTTGGCCACGACAGGCCTGCTGGGGTACCGACCGCCGCTTATCGAAACATCGACGGCGAGTGCCGTCGGTCACCCCTGGCGCGGCGCCGTTCACGTGCACACGGTGCTTTCTGCCGACGCAACCGGAACGATCGAAGAGATCGCGGCGGCGGCGGCCCGCGTCGGTCTGGACTTCGTGATCGTGTCCGAGCACACTGCTGCGCGCGGGACGGCCGGGCGTGTCCGACCGGGATGGTACGGGTCGGTCCTGGTGCTGGTTGGAGAGGAGATCTCCACCCTCGACGGTCACCTGCTCGCACTCGCGGTGCCGCCGCATCCGTATGCATTGGGACCGCAGGCCCGGCAGGCGTTCGACGACATTCGATCCCTCGGCGGCGCTGCCTGGATCGCTCACCTCGGCGGCGACGCGGCGTGGACCACCGGCCTTGGCGGTGCCGAAGGTATCGAGGTCGTGAGCCTGTCAGAAGCGCTCGACCGTCTGCCGGTGCCCGCACGACTCTTGTTGGCGATGACCTACCCAGCGAGCCCTCCCGGGGCAATGCTGCGGGCGCTCGTCGAGCGCCCGCCGGCGCTCGACTTGTGGAGCGCACGGACGTCACTGTCGGGATCCGCGCTGCCTCGACCGCTGGTCGCGATCGGCGCCGTCGACGCGCACGGACCGTTCCGCGGGCTCGGCGCACCGAGCTACGACGTTGTGTTGGGCTCGCTGACGACCGTCGTGTGGATGGATGAGCCGCCAAGTCCAGGTGAGTCTGACCGCGCCGTGGCGGCCCGCCTGCTTCGTCGGTTGCGTGGCGGCAGGGTCGCCGTCGAGCTATCGGCGGCGGGACAGGCCCCCGGGCTATCATTCGTCGCCACGACGCCCGCGGGGCAGGTGGCGTTTCCCGGCGAGATAGGGGCCTGGGAGGCCGGCAATTGGAGCCTCGAAGCGCGGCTCGGAGCACCCGGCGACTATCGCATCGAATTGTTGCGCGACGGCGCACCTGCCGCCAGTGCAGAGGGCGAACCGATCACCGTCGAGGCATCTGGTCCCGGGTCCTATCGCGTCGAGGTATTCCGCACCAGCGGTCCGGCTGGCGGTGGGGCGTCGGGAGCTACTCCGTGGATCCTGACCAACCCGATCTACCTTTGGCCGCGGAGTGCCGTAACCGCCGCGACGCTGCGCCCGGCACCGCCGCTTCCGGCGCCACCGACAACCCGCCCGCTGCTGCCGGAACCCGGTTGGGCGGCGGAGAGCGACGTACTCTCCGCCAGCGCCCTGGCGCCAATGGCTGATGGCCTGCTGTGGACCGCCCGGGTGCCCAAAGAGGAGGCTGCCGATGCCTTCTCGGCGGTGGCCTGGCGTCCGGAGGCCGCGGTCGACTGGCATCACACCTCGGGGCTCGTGGCAGGCTTGTCGTCGCCACGCGAGTGGCGCGTTGGCCTGCGTCTCTGGACCACCATCGACGGGGTCGAGCAAACCTGGGAGCAGGTGGTGGCGAGTACCCCCGGCGGCCAGCAGAGGCTGTCGCCTTGGCAACGGTTTCGCCGCATCGGTAGCGACGGGCAGGTCATGCGCGGCGAACGGCTCGACCAAGAGCTGGCACAGGTCACGGGCGTTGCCTTCGTGGTCACGCCGCAGCGCATACGACCGGGTAGCGAGGCGCGAATCGAGATCCGCGGCGTCGGGCTGTTCGACGGAGCAGCGCCACGGTAGGAGCCGCACCTCTCACCGCTGTACCGGAATCGTCTCCCAGACGCGCGCGAACGAAGCGATCGCCAGCAGCGGCTCGATCGACGCGCGGATACGGCCACCGAACATATCGCTCATGACGGCGGTCTTTAGCCAGGGGTCGCGCAGCAGGGCTTCGCGCCCGGCGGCTGCGGCGAGCTCGGGTTGGCCCCGCGCGATGCGGACCGATGCCAGCAACAACCAGGCGTAGCCGTTATTCGCATAGAGGGTCGTAGCTGTGCCAGCGTGCTCGAGCGCGGCGTCAAGATTGCCGGCGGCAAGCTGTTCGGCAGCGAGCTCGCTGGCCAGCTGGCCGTGCCGCATGTCGAGCAGTCGGCGCAGCTCGGCGATCGGCGCCGGGTGGTCCTCCACCCGCAGATCGATGTAGCGGTCGTTCAGCTGCCCATACCCGCCGCCATCTCGGACCACCAACAGGGCCGCCGACTGTCGCCCGCGTGCATCGCCGCCGGCCGCCTGCCCGGCAGCGAGGGCGGACGCTAGCCGCGTAGCCAAGTCGCCGGTGGTGGACTCGAAGGTGGCTGCCATCGCGTCGACCACCTCCGGGCCGGCGAGAATGTTGCCTTGCGCCGCGTAGTGCCGACCGACGTGTCCGCCGGCCCATGACAGGCAAGCGTCGCCGGTAAAGGAGGCGGCGTTGCCGGCGTCATCCACGATCCCCAGCTGTCGCCGGTTGGCGATCTCGTCGGCGCCGGTGAGCGCCGCCACGACCGCCTCGGCGGATTCACCCGCGGCGAGCATCTCCAGACCGCGGGGTCCATAGGTGGTGTTGGCGCGCGCCTGCGTGGCTACCGCCCCGACGCCGGCGCGCGCCCAGGGAACGACCGCGCCGACACCGAAGAACTTCGATTGTACGGCGACGCCGAGATCTCCGGTGTCGGGATCGAAACCGACGATCGAGAACGTAGCCACGGGTGCCGGAAACGCGGCTTGGCGCCCTTGATGTGCTGCCTGCGCCACGCTGTAGCCGCCGGCGCTCGCAAACGCCAGGCCGATGGCAAGCAGCCTCGGTGCCCACGATTCTCGCTGCTGGCGACAGGGACTCGGCCGGTCGTTGCTCTCGAACATCTCGCTCCCTCACGGTATGAAACAATGCCGTGCTGGTGAGTATAGAGCGCGCGACAGACACGGCCTGCTGGCAGGGAATGCTCGTGGCCCTCGAGGGAATCGACGGCTGCGGCAAGTCGACGCAGGCGCGACTTCTGGCAACGGCGCTGGTCGAGCGCGGCCTCGAGGCAGCGACGTTCCGGGAGCCCGGCGACACCGAATACGGGCGTCAGCTGCGCCGCATCTTCGTAGAGGGTCGCGACATATCGCCACACGAGGAAATGCGCCTCTTTCTCGAGGATCGCCGCATCGACGTGCGCACCAACATCCAACCAGCCCTCGCGGCCGGCAAAGTGGTGATCATGGATCGCTACTATCTTTCGTCGGTGGTCTACCAGGGCGCCCTGGGCGTCGATCCGCGCGAGATCCTCGCGGCCAACCTGGCGATCGCCCCGCCGCCAGATATCACGCTGCTACTGGACATTCCCGTCGATGTCGCGCGCCAGCGAATACGTGAAGCGCGCGGCACCACCAACACCTTCGAGGGTCGCGATTATCTGGACCGGGTTCGGACGCTGTACCTGAGCTATTGCGACGGCACCGACGTCGTTCGTGTCGACGCCGCGGTGGCGCCCGCAACCGTGCACGAGGAGTTACTCGGGCTCGTTCTGGAGGAGGCGCGGAACCTCGGCGCGGCAGTGGATCCCTGAGCGTGATCGTCACGCACCTTGTGGGGGCCAGAGCTCCCTGGGCGTGCGCGTGACGCCGAGCGTCGGTCGAGTTGCGACCGGCGATCGCCTCGTTTTTCCGCGACTGTCAGACGTTGAACCGGAAGTTCACTACGTCACCGTCTTGGACCACGTAGTCTCGGCCCTCGACGCGTAGCTTTCCCGCCTCCCGGCACTTTGCCTCGCTCCCCAGTGCCAGGAGCTCGTCCCAGAGGACCACTTCCGCGCGGATGAAGCCGCGCTCGATGTCGGAGTGAACCTTGCCGGCGGCCCGCGGCGCCAGGCTGCCGGAGCGCACCGGCCAGGCACGACACTCGTCGGGCCCCACGGTCAGCATCGTGATCAGGTCGAGGAGCTCGAAAGCGGCGCGCAAGAACCGGGCGCGTGCCGAGTCGCCGAGGCGGAGTGCCTCGTAGAACTCGTGCCGCTCGTCGGCCGGCATCTGCGCGATGTCCATCTCGACACTGGCCGATAGCGGCACGATGCCCGTGCCGATCGCGTCCGCGGCGCCGGAGAGCGCCGCCGGGACCGGCTCTGCCACCGCCTCTTCTTCTACGTTCAGGACCAGGAGAAGCGGTTTTTGCGTCAGAAACTGATAGCTGGAAACGAGCTTCCGCTCATTGGCATCGAGGCCCAGCGTGCGCAGTGGCTGCTCGGCCTCGAGATGACTCTCGATGCGTTCCAACAGCTTGAGCTCTTGCGGATCGGACCCGTCCTTGCGGAGCCGGGTGATGCGGCGCTCGATGATCTCCAGGTCCGCCAGCACGGTTTCCGCCTGCAGGTCGAGCAGCTCACGATGCGCATCCGGTTCGATTCCCAGCGCGGCGTTGTCGAAGGCGCGCATCACCTGTGCCACCGCGTCCATCTCGCGCATGCTGTTGAGCAAGCTGCGGTCAAGCTCACGCACCCCCGTGCCGCCGGCGATGTCGCAAAACGTGATCTCCGCGTGCGTTGTTTTCTTCGGCTCGTAGAGGGCCGCCAGCTGGTCGAGGCGGTCGTCCGGCACGCGCACCACGCCGAGGTTCTTGGTACCGGGCTTCGAGGCGCCCGGCCCGGTCTGCGCCGCGAGGCCGGTGAGCGCGTTGAAGACGGTCGTCTTGCCGCTACCGGGGAATCCTACGAGTCCTATCTTCATGAGGCCCGCACGCTACACCACGATCCGGAGACGCGCTCGCGGCGGGCGCCTGCACCCGTCGCGCACTGTTTCGCCACCGGCGCGGCGACCGCTCAGTTCGATTTCCCCGGCCCGTAAACCGCCCGCCCGGGAAGCGCTCCGGTGTGCTCGCCATCGCGCAGCACCTGCTCGCCGTTGACGAATACGTGCACCATTCCGGTGGCGTATTGATGCGGCTGCTCGTAGGTGGCGTGGTCGGTGATCGTGTCAGGGTCGAAGATCGCCAGGTCGGCGAAATAGCCCTCCAGGAGGCGTCCTCGATCAGCCACCCCGAGGTTCTCGCTCGGCAGCGCCGAGAGCTTGCGAACAGCCTCGTGCAGCGGGATCACGCCGCGGTCACGGACGTAGCGCCCGAGGAGTCGCGCGAAGTTGCCGTAGGCTCGCGGGTGGGTGCTGGTGAGCACGAACCGACCTTCGGTCGCCAGCGAGCCGGCGTCGGACCCGAACGAAAGCCATGGCAAGGCAACCTGCCTCTCGATGTTCTCCTCCGACATCAGGAAGTAGACGACCTGCACGCGCGTGCCGTCCTCGACCACCAGATCCATCGCCGTGTCGGCCGGATCGCGTCCACGCTCGGCGGCAACTTCGGCGAGCGTCTTGCCGGTGTAGCGCTGGCGCAGCTCGGGGTTACGGAAGCCGACCAGCAGCGTCCCCTCGGCGCCGGCCGCCAGCAACAGGTTCTCCCAGTCGTCGGTTGGCGAGGTCATCTCGTCCTTCACCTGCGCCCGCGTTACAGGATCGCCCAACCGTCGTACCCACTCCGAGTAGCCGCCTTCCTGCACCCACGGGGGCATCGCCGCGTCGAGACCCGTCGAGCCGGCCGTATAGGTGTACATATCGGCGGTGATGGACAGCCCCTCGGCGCGCGCCGCCTCGACGCGTCCGATGGCGGCATCCATCTTCTCCCAGTTTTGCTGGCCGGCGGCCTTGAGATGGTAGATCTCGGCTGCGACGCTGGCGTCGCGCGCCACGGTGATGAGCTCGTCGATGGCTTCGAGGAGGCGATTCCCCTCCGACCGCATATGCGAGATGTACATGCCGCCGGATTCGCCGGCTGCTGCCGCCAGAGCCACTAGCTCATCGGTGCCGGCGTAGAACCCTGGCGCGTAGATGAGCGATGAGCCGATGCCCATGGCGCCCTCACGCATGGCGGCGCGCGTCAGCTCCAGCATGCGGGCGAGCTCTTCGGCGGTGGCCGGTCGGTCGGCGTAGCCAACTTCGTGGATTCGCAGTGTCGTGGCGCCGACGAAGGAGGCGACGTTCGTGGCGACTCCCTTGTTCTCCAGGAAGCTCAGGTACTCTCCGAGCGTCGTCCAAGGTACCTGGACCGTCGATCCGGCGGGCAAGCCGAGCATGTTGCGGGCGGCGTCTTCGCCTCCTGCGTCGGCAATCCAGCCAGCCACCGTTTCGGCCTTCATGGCGTCGTTGAGGGGGCCGTACGACGACCCTTCGCCGAACACCTCGAGGGTCACGCCCTGCCGGATGTCGCCTTGCGAGCGACCATCGACGATCAATGAGTCGACCGCCCAGCTGAGCATGTTGACGAATCCCGGCGCCACGGCCAGTCCGGCGACGTCGATCTCCTCGTTGCCGACAGCGGTCCCCAGGTCACCGACGGCGGCGATGCGATCGGCGGCAATGGCGACGTCGCCGATGATCGGCGGCTCGCCGCTGCCGTCATAGATCGTGCCGCCGCGCAGCACGATGTCGTACGAGATCGGTGGTGTTCCGACACATGCGGGGGTCCAGACGACGGCTAGCAGCAGGGTCAGGGCATGACGGACTCGCGACATGGCGAGCTCCTGAGCTTCGGGGTACGCGATCTGGACGGGGTAGGTACGCGCCGTAGCTTACGATGGGCGCCCACGACGGTCGGTCAGCGGGACCGCGCCGCCAGTTGAGGAGAAGACAGCAGTGACCCGCAAGTCGCGTCGCTCCGGCGATTCACCACCAACGCGCGCCGGTCGTACGAAAGCCGAGACGGCCGACAAGCACGACCTGTACGAGCGTGCGGTTCAGGAGCCCGAGGCTGATGTCGACTTCGCCACAAACACGTTTCGTGCCGAGTTCGGACGCCGCGCGGTGCGTTTGCGCGAGGACTTCTGCGGCACCGCCGCGATCAGCCGTGACTGGGTGAGGGCGCACAAGAAGAACTACGCCTGGGGAGTGGACCTCGATGCCGAGACGTTGGCCTGGGGTCTGACGAACAATATCGAACCGTTGCGAGAGCAGCAGCGGCGTCGCGTCGCCCTGGTCGAGGGCGACGTGCGCACTACGAGCACGCCGCCGGTCGATATCGTCATGGCGCTGAATTTCTCGTACTTCCTGTTCACCGAGCGGGCCGCCCTGCTGCGCTACCTCCGCGCCGCGCGCCGACACCTCGATCGCGAGGGATTGCTGATCCTGGATGCCTACGGCGGCCCGGAGTCGGTGCAACGCGTCGAGGACGAAACCGAGCACGAAGGCTTCAGCTACATCTGGGACCAGGACGACTTCGATCCCATCAGCCGCATGGCCACCTGCTACATCCACTTCACGTTCGATGACGGCAGCGCGCTGCGCCGCGCTTTTGCTTACCACTGGCGCATGTACACCATCCCGGAGCTCCGGGAAGCTCTGGCCGACGCCGGCTTCACGTCGTCGACGGTGTACTGGGAGGGTACCGACGCGAAGACCCAAGAGGGCGACGGGGTCTACACCCCGAGGGAGACGGCCGAGCCCGATGACGCCTGGGTTTGCTACGTCGTCGGGGTGAAGCGCTGAGGGTTGGTCCTTAAGTGGTTTGCAAAGTGATATCACTTTGATAAGATAGCTCCGTTCGAGGTCGGACGCGCCTCACCGCGGTGCCGAGCCAAGCACTCGTCGGGACGGCGTTCTTTCACCGCCCTCCACAAGAACAGGAGCGACCGATGATTCGAGAGATCGAGCACAAGGCGTTGAGCGGATTCCTCATGCTGGGCGTTCTCGTGCCAGCGTTGATCGGGCTCGTCTGGATGGTCATCGCGACGATCCGCGACCTCGCCCAGCTCGGCGCCACTCCAGGCCGCGTCGGATGGCTCGTGGGCTTTATCCTGCTCGTGGTCACGGACGTGATCATGATGGCGGGCCTGTTCACCGTGGCCCCCAACGAGGGCAAGGTGCTACAGCTCTTCGGTCGCTACGTGGGCACGGCGAGGGAGCCGGGACTGCGCTGGGCCAACCCGTTCCTGACCAAGAACCGGGTCTCCCTGCGCGTGCGCAACTTCGAGACCGGCAAGCTCAAAGTGAACGATAAGCGCGGCAACCCGATCGAGTTTGCCTCGGTCGTGGTGTGGAAGGTCGTCGATACCGCCGAGGCGATCTTCATGGTCGACGACTTCAAGCACTACGTGCACGTGCAAAGCGAAGCGGCGGGCCGAGCCCTGGCGACGGGCTATCCGTACGACGTGTTCGAAGAGGGCGAAGTGTCGCTGGTGTCGCATACCGCTGAGATCAGCGACAAGCTGAAGATAGAGATCCAGGACCGGCTCGACCAGGCCGGAGTGGAGGTCATCGAAGCGCGCATCAGCCACCTGGCGTACTCGCCGGAGATCGCCAGCGCCATGCTGCAGCGTCAGCAGGCCGCCGCGGTCATTGCGGCGCGCAAGAAGATCGTCCAGGGCGCCGTCGGCATGGTAGAGGACGCGCTGAATCAGCTTTCGGAGCATGGCATCGTCGAGCTCGATGACGAGCGCCGGGCCCAGATGGTGAGCAACCTGCTGGTCGTGCTGACCAGCGAGTCGCGACCGCAGCCGGTGCTGAATGCGGGGAGCCTCTACTAGGCGGTCCGGGACGCCCGGGCACACCAGCACACGAGAACGGAAGGCAGAGAGAGATCTGCAGCACAGATGCGGGGCGCGCAGCTGGCGCCCCGCTGAGGCAGGCGGAAGGTGACAGAGCGCAAGGCGGTCCTGATCCGGCTGGACCCGACGGTCCACTCGTCCTTGCGACGATGGGCCGATGACGAGCTCAGATCGTTCAATGCGCAGGTGGAGTACGTGCTGCGCAACGCACTGCGCGGCGCCGGCCGCCTTCGCGGCGATCAACCACCGGGACCAGGCGCGCCAGAGCGCACGGACACTTAGCCCCGTCGCACCCGCCGAGGACCGGCCCAAACCGCGGCCCTGAGGCGTCGCCTGGGGGGCCGCCCGCCGCGCCTATCCCCTCGAAGGATCGGCTGCGATACTTGGGGCCACCGGCCGGAATCGCCCGGTCGCGCCACCGCAGGCCCGTTTTCCGCCCGCCGCCAAGATGACCGAACAGCAGCGATTTACCTGTGACTGGCTGTGGAACCAGCTGGTTGTGCTCTCCGACGGCAAGGTTGTTTGCGGTTGTGCGGATCCCTACGGGGAGCGACCGCTCGGCCATCTCGACAAGCAATCGCTGCACGACATCTGGAACGCGCCGCATGTCCAGAAGATCCGCCGCCAGCTGAACGACGGCTACGCCCCCTTCTGCAAACCCTGCGGCCTCAAGACGATGGTCGACGAGGACTACGAGATTCCGCAGCGCCCGGAACACGTCGAGACGCTGCCGCGGATCTTCCTGGAGCCTGCCGTCGGCTGCAACATCTCCTGTTTCGAAGCGGTGTGTAACCAGACGTCCAAGATCGTCCAGACACGCTCCCAGCGGCTGATGGAGTGGGGCGACTTCAAGCGCATCGTCGACTCGGTCGGCAACGAGCTCGTGCGCCTCGACTTCTTCAACTACGGCGAGTCGTTCGTGCACCCGGAGTCGGTCGAAATGATGGAGTACATCAAGGCGACCTATCCAGACGTTTTCCTGTACATCAGTACCAACGGCTTGCTGCTCACCGACGACAAGATGGCCCGGCTGGTGGATGCCGGCGTCGACGAGATCACCTTCTCCGTGGACGGTCCCGATCAGGAGACGTACGAGAAGTATCGCGTCAAAGGCGACTTCGAGAAGGTGTTCGGCATCATGCGTCGCTTCGTCGAGATCCGCGAGGCAGCGGGTGCGCTGCTGCCGTACTTGAACTGGGCTACATCATCTTCAAGTGGAACGACTCCGACGAGAAGATGGACCGCACGCGCCAGCTGGCTGCCGACATCGGTATCGACAAGCTCGTCTGGGAGATCACCAATCACCCACCGGTGGCGGCCAGCGAGAAGTATCAGCCCGGGACGCCGGCGTGGCGTGAGATCTACAACGAGATCTGGGATACGAGCCAGACGTGCAACGCTATCGATGGCAGACGCTTGCTGGCCGACATCGGCTTTGATGGCGACGGCTCGTGGACCGGGCGGTCCTCGGAGCCGACGACGCTGAGAGTTCGCGTGCAGAACACCGGCGGTGCGTTGTGGCGCAACGCCGCGCATGGGTGGCGACGGACCATTCGCCTCGGCGCCCAGTTGCATGACGGCGACCGCAACCTGATCGACCGTGACTACGCACGTGCCTTCCTGCCGCGGGACGTTGCCGGCAACGAGTCGGTGGAAATCGACATAGAGCTGCCCGCCCTGGAAGCTCCCGGCGAGTACACCCTCAAGTTCGACATGGCGTGTGAAGGGATCGACTGGCTTGAGTCTGGCGGTTCACCGGTGTCCTGGGGAGCCCTGAGCGTCGCTCCTTCTGCCGAGGCGACCAACGGCGGCGCGCCCGCCGACGTGGTATCGGCCGATTCGGAAGAGACGCCCGTCGGCCGCCTTCTAGACGGCGCCCGTACGCTTGGCCGGCGGCTGATCGGTCGGTAGCGGCGATGCCCGACAGCACTGGTTCGGCAGCGGCGGTGCCCGCCAGAAACGGTAGCTAGACCTGCGGCCGCTGCACACCGACTTGCCGATGGCGTACACATGGCGTCGCGATAGCAGCAGCGACAACTTCTCCTGGCCGACTCGACCTGATCTTCTTTACCGACAGCGTCCTGCGGGCACAGAATCGCTTTGTGCTGCACACGCCCTCGATGACCCGCAAGCGCCGGCGAGGCTATGGTCTACGCCGCGACGACACCACCAAAGCTTCCGACCACCTGCCGGTGGTGGCTGACTTCAGCCTGCGCTAGTCACGTGCGCGACGCGGTTCGCCACTGACCGTCGCCATCACGGACCGCGAGGCGGGGCACGTACGCGAGCCCGCCAGCCTGCTCAGGGCAGCGAGCCCGCAGCCTGCTCAGCGCAGACGGTAGCGCTGGATCTTGCCGGTGGCAGTCTTCGGCAGTTCGGCGACGAACTCGATCCAGCGCGGATACTTGAAGGGTGCGATGGCGCTCTTGACGAACTCCTTGAGCTCCTCGCCCAGGGTGTCGCTGACGTCTACGCCGTCGCGCAGCACCACAAAAGCCTTGGGCTTGACCAGACGGGCTTCGTCTTCGGCGCCCACCACCGCGGCCTCGAGGACCGCGGCATGCTCCATGAGCGCCGCCTCGACCTCGAAGGGCGACACCCAGATGCCGCCCACCTTCAACATGTCGTCGGTCCGCCCCTGGTACCAGTAGTAGTCGTCATCGTCGACGATGTACTTGTCGCCGGTGCGGATCCAGTCGCCGCTGATGGTGGCTTTGGTCTGCTCGTGACGGTTCCAGTAGAAGGCGCAGGTGGAGTCGCCCTTGATGAGCAGGTCGCCGACCTCGCCGGGCGCCGTCAGGCCACCGTGGTCATCAACGATGCGCGCCTCGTATCCGGGGACGATCTGGCCGCTGGAGCCCGCCCGTACCTCGCCGGCTCGGTTGGCGATGAACATATGCAAGATCTCGGTAGAGCCGATGCCGTCGAGAATCTCCTGACCGTAGCGTTCCCGCCAGCGCTCATACAGCGTCGGAGGCAGCGCCTCACCGGCCGAGATGCACAGCCGCAGGCTCGGCAGGGTTGTCGGCGCCGTCCGGTTGTCGACCTCGAGCAAGCTGGAGTAGCCGGTCGGCACCGAGTAGAAGACGCTGGGGCGATAGCGCTGCAGCACGTCGAAAACCGCTCCTGGCTCGGGGCGCCCGGGGTACAGCACCGTCGAGGCGCCGACGTGGAACGGGAAGTAGAGCGCGTTGCCGAGGCCGTAGGCGAAGAACAGCTTCGCCACCGAGAACGTGACGTCGGCTTCCGACAGCGCCAGCACGTGCCGAGCGTAGCCCTCGGCGCAGACCAGCATGTCGTGCTGCAAGTGCACCGTCCCTTTCGGGAAGCCCGTCGTCCCTGACGAGTAGAGCCATAGGCACGGGTCGTCCTTGCTCATCTGCTCGGCGTCGAGCTCCGGCGAGGCAGCGGCGCACAGATCGACGAGCGAATGCACCGCGAGCTTATCGCTGGCTTCGGGCAGCTCAGGTGCGTCGCCCTCGGGCCCCGGCGCCACGACCAGGTGCCGCAGGTACAGCAGTCGATCGCGGATCGGCTCGATGACCGTCAGCAAGGGAGCTGAAACGACCAAGACGCGGGCGCGCGAATCGTTCAGCAGATACTCGTACTCGGGCGCGGTGAGCAGGGTGTTGGTGGGAACAGGCACCGCGCCGATCTTGATGGCACCAAAGAAGGAGTGGACGAACTCGGGACCGTCGAGCAACAGCAACATGACGCGCTGCTCCACATCGAGCCCGAGATCGCGGAACGCGTTGCCGGCCCGATTCGTGTCGGTCAACACTGCCGCGTAGGTGTGCGTGCTGCCGTCGCCAACATAGTGCACGGCGACGTTGTCACCGCGCCCCATCTCGACGTTGGCGTCGACGAAATCGAACGCGGCATTCATGCGGTCGGGAATCTCGATCACGGTCACCTGCAATCTGCGTCACACGGAGAGCGCGTGAACGTTTCGTTACAAGTCCAATCTACCCTGCAATAGGGACGCCGTAGCGCCCGCGGGGTACATGGACGATGCATCACATCTTGATAGTGGAGGATGAGCCGGACATCGCCCGCCTCATCGACCTGCATCTGTCGGACGCCGGCTTTGACGTCGAGATCGCCGGCAC
Source organism: Acidobacteriota bacterium (assembly GCA_965248695.1). Taxonomy (GTDB): domain Bacteria; phylum Acidobacteriota; class UBA890; order UBA890; family WLXD01; genus DASCOT01. The sequence goes on from CBDFKD010000002.1 coordinate 2,269,884, forward strand.
CGCCAGCGCCGGGTTGAATAGCGCGCGTCGAAATGGCCCCGATCTGGTGATCCTGGATCTGATGCTCCCGGACGGCGACGGGCTCGACGTTTGCCGCGCGCTGCGCGCCTCCGCCGACTACACGCCGATCCTCATCTTGACCGCCAGGTCGGCCGAGCTCGATCGCGTCGTCGGCCTCGAGGTGGGCGCCGACGACTATCTCGTGAAGCCCTTCGCGGTGCGCGAGCTGGTAGCCTGCGTCAAGGCGATCCTGCGGCGCGTCGAGCTGTCGACCGGCGTGGCGCAGCGGAGCATCTCGCGGCTGGAAGTGGAAGGCCTGGTGATCGAGCCCGACAAGCGGTGCGTCACCATCAACGCTGCACCCGTGGAGCTCACGGTGACGGAGTTCGATCTGCTCGTGCAGCTGGCCTCGAACCCCGGGCGGGTCTATACCCGGGCGCAGCTTCTGGACCTCGTGTGGGGAGTGGCCAGCGATTCGTACGAGCACACGGTCAACGCCCACGTGAATCGTCTACGCGCCAAGATCGAGCCCGATCCGTCGCAGCCTTTCTACGTGCGCACGGTCTGGGGCGTGGGCTACCGATTCCTCGACCCGGGGACGCGAGAGCTCTGATGCAGAACCTCCACACGAAACTGTCCCTGGCCCTATTGGCCGTCCTGGCCGTAGCCTCCGTCGGGCTGGTCGTGCTGCTGGCGCGCACCAGCCAGATGTATCAGCAGGAGGTCCAACAACAGCTGAACGACGGCCTCGCGGACCACATCATCCAGGAATACGAGCTCATCCGCGCCGACACCGTCGCCGAGGCGGCGCTCGCCGATCTCTTCCACATGCTGATGGTCATCAACCCCAGCATCGAGGTCTACCTGCTCGATCCGGAAGGGCGCATCCTTGCCGATGCCGCCCCCGAGGGCCGGAAGCGTCGCGACCGCGTCTCGCTGGTGCCGGTGGAACAGTTGCTCCAGGGCACCTCGCGATTCCCGATCTTCGGCGATGAGCCGCGCGACCCCCTCGGCAGCAAGGTCTTCTCCGCCGCACGAATTCTCAGCGACGGCCGATTGCAGGGGTATCTCTACGTGGTGCTCGGAGGCGAGGCATACGACAGCGCCGCAGCGATGCTTGCCAGCAGCTACATCGTGCGATTGAGCGCCTGGCTCGGCGGCGGCATCCTCGTGCTGTCGCTGTTGGCCGCGGGTTTTCTCTTCCGCCGACTGACGCGACCGCTTGCCGCCCTCGATGCCGAGATGGCCCAGTTCGAGAACCACGGACAAAGCGACATCCACCCGGCCCTGGTCGGCAACGACGAGGTCCAACGGTTGCAAGCCTCGTTCGGCCGTCTATCGCACCGGCTCCAGGAGCAACTGGAGGCCCTGGAGCGCAACGATCGGCTGCGCCGCGAGCTGGTTGCCAACGTGTCACACGACCTGCGCACACCCCTCACGCACCTCCAGGGGTACCTAGAAACACTGCAGTTGAAGGACGATTCGCTGACTCCTAGCGAGCGCGCCGAGTACCTGCGCATCGCGGTCGACCATTGCGATCGTCTGGCGCGATTGATCGCCGACCTGTTCGAGCTCGCCAAGCTCGAAGCACTGCGAGTGCCGATCAAGACCGAGCGTTTTTCGGTCGTGGAGCTGGCACGGGACGTGGTCGACAAGTTCCAGCTCACGGCGCGACAACGGGGCATTCACCTGTCGGTGGCCGACGGTCCACGGAGCTGCCACGTCGATGCGGACCCGAGCCTGATCGAGCGTACGCTCGAGAACCTCATCGCCAACGCCCTGCAGCACACGGAGAGCGGCGGCGCGATCGACGTCGTCCCGCCGCGACGGCCGGAAGCGGTGCACGTCGAGGTCAGGGACACTGGCAAAGGTATCGACGAGGCCGACCAGCGACGCGTCTTCGAGCGCTTCTTCCGAACCTCGGGAGATCGGCGCGCCGACGCCGGCACCGGGCTGGGTCTGGCGATCGCCAAGCGGGCCGTCGAGCTGCATCACGGCAGCATCAGCGTGCACAGTGTCCCCGGGCAGGGAAGCGTGTTCGGCTTCGACTTGCCGCGGACGGAGGCCTCGGTCGACGGCGGCCTGGCCGAGGCGTAGGGCCTGGCGCAGGCACCGTTACCGGCCTCACAGTGAGCGGCGATGTGACGGAATCGTGAACAACGTGTGACCGGCCCGTGAGAAACGGCATGCACGGTGAGCGCACGTTCAGGCGATCCCCGGTCGCCTCTCACCCGCTTCTCACGGAGGATCATCCATGCGCCGTCCCGTTGTCGTCGCCGTCCTCGTCGCGATCAGCGCCGTCGCGCTGCTCGTTCCGGCTACTGCCTTCGCCCAGACCTACGAAGTGCGCATCACCAATCTGACCCGCGGGCAGATCATGAGCCCGCCCGTGATTGCGGCGCACTCGCAGGCAACCCGGATGTTCTTGCCTGGAAGCCGTGCCTCGGACGACATCGCCGCGGTGGCCGAAGATGCTGACAACAGCGGCCTGGTAGCCACATTGGGCGCCGATCCAGAGGTCGGCGGCATGGTCGTCGGCACGGGGCCGATATTGCCCGGCAAGACCGCCACCTACACGATCGACTCCGGCGGCGCCGGGAAGCTCAGCGCCGTCAGCATGCTCGTGATAACCAACGACGCCTTCTTCGGGCTCGACAGCTTCGACCTGGCCTCGGTCGTTGCTCGCACCGTCGTCTGGCTACCTGCCTACGATTCGGGCAGCGAGGACAACAACGAGGACTGCGACTTCATCCCAGGCCCACCGTGTGGCAGTGGCGGGGTGCGCGACACCAAGGGGAGCGAGAAGTTCATCCACATCCACTCGGGCATCCTCGGCGAGGGAGATCTGGGGCAGGGAATGTACGACTGGAGGAACCCGGTAGCCCGCATGGTGATCATCCCGCGCTGACGCGACGCGGCCACGCTGACCCGAGGCCGCCGGCGTAGGCGTTCAGTCGCGCACGGCGTCGGCGAGCAGCTTCAACTTGTCGTTCATACGGGCCAGGTCCGGCGCAGCGTTGTCGTGCTCCTGCTGGGTTACCACGACCATGTCGAGGCTGGGGATCACCACCACGATGCGCGCATCCCAGTCGCCGTCGGCGACGTAGGTGTCGATCGGCACGGCCGGCCATGCGCGCCGCGCCGTGCCGCCGACAATGCCGTTGAACCACCACGTGTAGCCGAAGATTCCCGGCCCGACCGCCGTCTGGTTGCACTCGCCGCCGAAGGTCCCGACCGGCAGATAGTCGTTACAGGCGGTGGCGGATGCGACCGGCATGTTGCCGGCTATCTGCACGCGCACGCTGTCGGTGAAGTGGGCGTCGGCGAGCACCTGGCGCCCTAGCCAGCGGCCGCGATTGAGCCATAGCCAGCCAATCCGGGCGAAGTCTCGTACCGAGATCAGCACCCCACAGCGCTCGCGCGCGCCGCTCAGACCGTCCTCGAGCTTGAGCCGGCGCAGGCGCTTGCGGATTGCTTGTGCCACCGTGCGCCCACCGAATACCTGACGCAGCGACTCACACAGCAGTCGGATGCCGTTGTCGTTGTACGACCAGGCTGCCCCCGGTCGATCGGGCATCGCATAGCCGCTGGTGTTGTTCGCCAGATGATGAAAGGTGATCCTCCGATCGGCATTCGAGAGCTGCGGCCAGTGTGGCGCGATGGATTCGTGCGCGCTGCTCACCTTTCCCTCATCGAGGGCGAAGAACAGCAAGGTGCCGAGGATGGACTTCAGCGCCGACGCCCAGTCGACGCGTTCATCGACATCGCCCCAGCTGCGCACGATGTAGCCGCGACGGACAATCACGCCCCGGCCTCCGACCTTGCCAACAAACGCGTCGAGCTTGCCTCCGTCCAGGTCCACGGCTGCCGCGGTGCGCGTCTTCCAGTGGGCGCGTGGAAAGACCGTTGCTCGATCGACCGATCCGCGCGTCGCACCGCCCGGGGCGCCGACGACACTGACCGAGCCGATGGCATTGACCGATCCGACGGCGCAACTCAGGCCGAGGGCGGTGAAGGCGATGAATGCAGAGCGCACGATCTATCCGGTTCTTGGCGACGACCGCCCCTGTTGGGGCGACGGAGTCATTGTCGGCACGCTAGCTATAGTAGATGCGAGTCGGGCCGGGAGGTAACGCCAGGTGTGCAGCAACAGCAGTGTTGAGCACGTCCGACCCGGCCGGTAAGGTCCGCGCCAGGTTGCGGCGAACCGGCGCGACGGGAGAAGTGAGGGGTGCGATGGAGTTCTTTGTCGATGCGCGAGCGGCCGCCAATTGCGCCCCCGCGTTGTTTCTCGGTGCCGCACTGGCGCTCGGGGCGTGCGCCCAGCGTGGCCAGGGCGAGGCCGACTTGAGCACCATCGGGGACGCACCGGAATCCTTCGGAACGTTGCCAGACGGTCGTGCCGTGGGCATGTTGACGCTGACCAACGCCAACGGCGTGGAGATACGTACGATTGAATACGGCGCCATCATCGTGTCCATCGAGGTGCCCGATCGCAACGGCAACCTCGCCGATGTCACGTTGGGGTACGACACGCTCGAGGGCTATCTCGGTGACAGCCTCTATTTTGGCGCGATCGTCGGTCGCTACGGCAACCGCATCGCCGGCGGTCGCTTCGAGATCGATGGCGCCGTCAGCACGCTGGCGACCAACAACGGCCCCAACCACCTGCACGGGGGCAACCGCGGCTTCGACAAGGTGCTTTGGAACGGAGAGGCGACGGGTACCGACTCGGTCACGTTCACCTACCTCAGCGTCGACGGTGAGGAGGGCTACCCCGGTAATCTGGATGTGGAGGTCACCTATCGGCTCACCGATAACGACGAGCTATCGATCGACTATCACGCGGTGACCGACGCGCCGACGCCGGTCAACCTGACCCAACACAGTTACTTCAACCTCGCGGACGCCGGCGACGTGCTGGGTCATGACCTGTGGATAAACGCCGAGCGCTACACGCCCATCGATGCCACTTCCATTCCGACCGGTGAGCTGGCGCCGGTGGTGGGCACGCCGTTCGACTTCACCACCACCGCTCCCATCGGGTCGCGCATCGAGGCCGATCACGAACAGCTCAGGCACGGCCGCGGTTACGATCACAACTTCGTGCTCGACGGCGGCGCCGCCGGTGATGTCGAGTCGCTCGTCCACGCCGCCTCGGTGTACGAGCCGAGCAGCGGCCGCGTGCTGAACGTTTATACGAGCGAGCCCGGGATCCAGCTGTATACGGGCAACTTTCTTGATGGCTCGCAAGTGGGCAACGGCGGACGACGTTACGAACACCGCTCGGGGTTCTGTCTGGAAACGCAGCACTTTCCCGACTCGCCGAATCAACCCGCGTTTCCGTCGACGATCGTCCGACCGGACGAAGGCTACCGCTCGCGAACCGTGCTGCGGTTCTCGGTGAGCACGCCGGAGCAATGATCCACCTGCGCGCCAGCCTCAATCGCCCGCAGTCGTCCCTGCGGCATCTCTGAGTGTCGCTGGTGAAGCACGTATACCGGGGGTACAACGACCGGAACTGCGGTCGTCTGCGGTAGAGTCGTCCGTCATGGCCCGGCGCACGCTGTTGATCGGAACGGTGATCGCGGCGCTCGGTGTGCCGGCTGCCGCTCCTGGTAGCTTCGGCGACGCTACCGCAAGGTCTTCCGACCGGCGCTCTGCCGAGACCGTTCGGATTCTCGCTTACAACATCCACCACGGCGAGGGAATGGACGACCACGTCGACCTGGTGCGCATCGCGGCGTTCATCAACGAGCTTTCACCCGACCTCGTGGCGCTGCAGGAAGTCGACCGCGGAGCGGGGCGCACCGGTGGCGTCGATCAGGCGGCGATGCTCGGCGAGCTGACCGGTATGAGCGCCGTATTCGGCGAGTTCATGCCGTACCAGGGCGGTCAGTACGGCATGGCGTTGCTGTCGCGCTGGCCGGTGATCGAGACCACCAACCATCGGCTGCCGGATGGCCTGGAGCCGCGCTCCGCGCTCGCCGCGCGGGTGCGCTCGCCGGCGAGTAGCCGGGAGCTGATCTTCGCCGGTATCCATCTGTATCGCAGCGACGAGGAACGCCTGGCGCAGGCGAGTCGGATCGTCGAGCTCCTGGGCGACAGTGCGTTACCGGTGGTGCTTGCGGGCGACTTCAACTCGACGCCCGACTCCGAGGTCATGCGACTGCTGTCGCGCTCCTGGCGCATCGTCGACAAGGGAACGGACCGACTTACCTGGTCGTCGACCAAGCCCGAGATGGAGATCGATTATGTGCTGCTGCCGCCGTCCGGAGCGCTCCGGTCGCTGGACCACCGGGTACTCGACGAGGCGGTGATCTCAGACCATCGGCCGTTGTGGATCGAGTTGAGCTGGGACGACCAATAGGGTCCGCCCGACACGGCGGTGATCCTTGCCGTCGCGGGTCGCACGGTCGCGTTCGCCGCCGCCGGCGTCATGCTCGGTCTGCTGGGTGCGCTGACGGTGGCGCGATTTATGTCGGGCCTGCTTTTCGGCGTCGCGCCGACCGACCCGCTGGTATTCGGCGCCGTGGCGGCGATGTTCACCCTGGTAGCGCTTTGTGCCTGCTATCTGCCGGCGCGAGACGCGGCCCGGCAGGCTCCCGCCAATGCGCTGCGCGGCGAGTGACCTCAGTCGGTCGGAACTCGCGCCCAGGCGCTTTGCTATTACAGGCCACTCAGTCGACCCTCTCCACCGAGCCGCGCAGCAGCAGCCAGGTGTCGGGATCGAGTGAAACAGCGGTCGGTTCGCGGTCGGCCGCGATCGAGAAACGATCCGCTGCCGTGCCGAGCTGGACGACCTCACGCCAGTCGGTCCCGTCGTCGCCTCGCAGCTCCACGGTAAGCGGCATCCGGTAGACGTACCTACCGGGCTGGCGGATCTGGAGATCCACTGTACCGGAGGCCGCGTCGTAGCTCCACGAGCCCTCGACGTCAATGCTGCCGCCACCGCGGTACAGCCACTGATCGAAGAACTCGCCCAGCTGGCGCCCGGACACGGCTTCCATGACGCGCCGGAAGTCGTCGGTCGTCGCGTGGCCGTTGAAGTGCGTCGCGTAGTAGCGCCGGATTCCCTTCCAGAACGTTTCCGTGCCCACCAGGCCGCGCAGCATGTGCAGCGTCCAGGCTCCCTTCTGGTACTGCATCGGCGTGGTGACCTTCGACATGTCGTCGAGATTGTCATGCACGATGCGGTAGTCGGGGTTGCCGGCGTAGAAGGCCAGCACCCGATCGCGGGCGCTGCGCAGGCCGTCCACGAACGCGTCGCGCCCGTAATGGTGCTCGATAAAGAGCAGCGTGAAGTAGGTGGCGAACCCCTCGCTCAGCCACACGTCGTCCCAGTCCCACTCGGTGACCGCGTTGCCGAACCACTGATGGGCGATCTCGTGGATGATGACGTTGCGCCAGCGGATGCTGCGCGTACCAGTTACCGAATCATCGCCGTAGAAGATGGCCGAGGCCGACTCCATGCCCCCGCCGACGCTATTGGACTGGATGTTGGCGAGCTTCTCGTAGGCGTACGGCCCTACCCACTCGGAGTAGAAGTCGAGCGCCTCGCGCGTCGGGTAGGCGAAGTCGTAGAACCCTGCATCGCGGTCCTGGGCGTACACCCAGGTCTGCACCGGCACACCGGCGTGCTCTCCGAGGTGTTGCACAGCGAAGCGGGCCGCCCCCAGCACATACAGCCACGGCGCGATCGGCACCGTCTGGCGCCAGTGGGTCAAGCGATTGCCGTCGGCGAGATCGGTCTCCTCCACCAGCAATCCGTTGGAGACGACCTGATAGTGGTCCGGGGCGGTGATCACCATCTGGCTCCGCGCCTTGTCGTACGGGTGGTCGACCGTCGGCAGCCAGTTGCGCGCCTTGGCGGGCCAGTTGTCGGAGAAGAAGGTGCGATCACCGTGCTTGTTGTTGCCGATCACGAGGCCGGTCTCGGGCACCCCCGCGTAGGCAACGGTCAGGAACACGCGGTCCCCCGTCTCGGACGCGCTATCCAGCTCGACGCGCAGGCGATCGGCGTCGTGCGAGAAGCGCGCCGGCGCCCCCCGGTCGGGCTCGGGAACCGCCGGGGCCAGCAGGGCGCTCTCGTGTCGCCCGCCCGCCAACCAGACTCCGGCCACCTGCATCCCGCTCTCGCTGTCGGCAGATGAGCGGCCGATCAGGTCGAGCTCGACCGCGCGGACGCCGTCCGTCTCGAGCCGCAGGTCGATCGTAGTGAGGCCGGTGATGGAGTCCGACGAATCGTTCAGGGTCAGCCGGAAGATGTACTCGCTGACATCGATGCCGGTGTTCCTGGGGTAGGTGTCGGACGCGCCCGCGGATCCCACGGCCGCAGCGAGCATGACGCACAGAGCGCTCGCTGCTGACCGACGAATCCGGCGCTGCCGCCGAGCGTTTACGGAAAGCATGTCGTGGTTCTCCCAGAGGACGCGAGTGGCACCGCCAAGGGGCGCGGCGGGGTCCGTCATGCCCCGTCTTCGGAGCCGGGATCGGGGTCGTCAACGACACCGAGGTCGTGGCGCAGCCTCACGAGCTCTTCTGCAAGCTCTGCACGCAGATCCTGATGTGCAGCATCTGCGTGGATGCTGGCTAGCTCGTGCGGGTCGGTCGACAAATCGAACATCTCCCATTCGTCGGTCTCCGGGAAGCGCACCAGCTTATGTCGCTCGGTGACCACCCCGTAGTGCTCGGCCACGGCATGAACGGCATTGGCTCCCTCGTAGTAGTGATAGTAGAAACTCCGGCGCCAGTCCTCGGGGTCTTCGCCGCGCAACACGGGCACCAGGCTGCGTCCCTGCATGGCCGTCGGCGCCTCGAGCCCGGCGAGGTCGAGAAATGTGGGGGCGAGGTCGAGGTTGGAGACGATCAGCTGACTAGCGGCGCCGGGGTCGGTCTCGCCCGGCCAGCGAACCAGCAGCGGTGTGCGCAACGACTCCTCGTAAATCCAGCGCTTGTCGAACCAACCGTGCTCGCCGAGATAGAAACCCTGGTCCGAGGCGTACACCACGACGGTGTTGTCGGCGATACCCAGCGTTTCCAGGGAATCGAGCACGCGCCCGACGCTGGTGTCGATGGCGGCGATCGTGCGCAGGTAGTCGCGCAGGTACTCCTGGTACTTCCAGCGGACGAGATCGCGACCTTCGAGCCCGGCTTCGGCAAACGCTTCGTTGCGCGGCGCGTACTCAGCGTCCCAGGCGGCACGCTGCTCGGTGGTGAGGCGGTCCATCAGCCGCGCCCAGTACTCCAGCTCCCCATCCGGTGCCGAATCCGCTCGTCCCACCTTGAGGTCCGTCACCAGGGTCATGTGTCGGTCGATCTCCATCTCCTGGTTCGACGCGGGGCTGGCGCGGCCGGAGTAGTCGTCGAACAGCGTTGGCGGCTCCGGGAACACCGTGTCCGCGTACACACCCAGCTCAGCCGGACCCGGCATCCAGTTGCGGTGCGGCGCCTTGTGTCCCAACCACATGAAAAACGGGCGATCCGGGTCGCGCTCGTCGGCGAGCCAGTCGACTGCCAGGTCGGTGATCACCTCGGTTACGTAACCTTCGTGGCGCACCACCCCTTCCGGCGTGCGCAGGTCGGGGTTGTAGTAGTTGCCCTGACCCGGCAGCACCTCCCAGCGATCGAACCCGGTAGGGGCGCTCTTGAGGTGCCACTTGCCGAAAGCCGCCGTCTCGTAGCCGGCTCCCCGGAGCAGCTTCGGAAAGGTGGTCTGCAAGCCGTCGAACGTGTCGACGTTGTCGAGCACGCCATTGATGTGGCTGTACAAGCCGCTCAACACCACGGCGCGGCTCGGAGCGCAGATAGAGTTGGTCACCAGGGCGCGATCGAAACGCATACCGGCGGCGGCGATGCGGTCGATGTTCGGCGTCTCGTTGAGCACCGAGCCGTAGGCGCCGAGCGCCTGATACGCGTGGTCGTCGGCGAATATGAAGAGGATGTTGGGCGGTACTTCCTCCATCGACAAGCGACTCGTGTTCGCACAGGCTGCGACCCCACCGAGCGCGATCATTGCGCCGCACAGAGCTCTACGCCAGTGGCGGAAGCCAGTAGCGTCGCGCGCGCCCGTCACAGGGGTGTTGTTGATCATCCCGAAGGCGGCTGCCTCTTGTGCCCGAAATAGGCCCACGCGTCCCTCCATGCGTGTCACGAATTGCTGGGTAGTCTACGGATCGATCACCTATCGTGGCCCTTGAGCAGCACCAGCCTACGCGCCGCCGCCGCCAGAAACACATCCGGGACGCGGCGAAGGGCGGGCGGTAAGAAAGTAAAGGCGCCCAACGGACGAATCCGGGGCGCCTCGTCGATCGCCGTGGGCGGTCGAAGCTGCAGCTATGAGGAAGCTCCTGAGGTAGGACTTGAACCTACAACCCTCCGGTTAACAGCCGGATGCTCTGCCAATTGAGCTACTCAGGATCCAGAGACGATCAAGCCTCTGAGAGCTGTTGGGCCGGAAGTCAGAAGCTGACCTTGCCGGCGCAGAAAAAGGTACCACCGTTGTCGTCTGCCGGACAACAACTTTGCAGGGATGGCGATGATGTGGCTCGCCATGATGTCGACCACCATGGTCGGGGGTCGCTAGCGCGGTGGGCCGCGATGTCCGCTTCCGGGCTCGACGCCTCCCGCCGATTGCTACAGCTCGCGCCGCCCTTCCAGCGCCCGCGACATAGTGACCTCGTCGGCGTACTCGATATCTCCACCCACCGGGATCCCGGCGGCGATCCTCGTTACCGCTGTCCCCGTGGGCTTGAGCAGCCTGGCCAGGTACGCCGCGGTTGCCTCGCCCTCAACGGTCGGATTGGTTGCCACGATTACCTCGCGCACCTCGTTGTCGCGTACACGGCGCTCGAGCTGACCAAGCTGAAGCTCGTCGGGACCGATTCCGTCAAGCGGTGACAGCGAGCCCCCGAGCACGTGGTAGCGGCCGCGAAAGCGACTCGTGCGCTCGATCGCAGCCAGGTCGTGGCCTTCCTCGACGATGCACAGCAGGCCGTCGTCGCGTGCCGGATCCGTACAGTAGGTACACGGGTCCTGGTCGCTGAGCAGGTTGCAGTTGCCGCAGGGGCGAATCTTGCGGCGCACCTCGAGAAGCGCGTCTGCCAGCTCCTGCGTTTCGGAGGCCGGTGCCTTCAGCAGATAGAACGCCAGGCGTTGAGCCGTCTTGCGTCCGATGGTCGGCAATCGCTGGAGCCGATCGATGAGATCGGCCACCGGACCGGAGTCGGTATAGCTCATGGCTCAGCCGAGCATTCCGCCGAGCGCGCCGAGGCCGCCCGGGATCATGCCGCCAATCTTCTGCTGAACCTGTTCTTCGGCCCGTCGCACCGCCTCGCTGACCGCCGACACCACGAGGTCCTGCAGCATCTCGACGTCTTCCGGATCGACCACGTCAGGCTCGATCTTCAGATCGAGCAGCGTCTTCGCACCGTTCACCGTCGCCGTGACCATGCCGCCGCCAACCGATGCCGTCACCCGCATCTCCTCGAGCTCGGCCTGCAGCTTGTCCTGCATTTGCTGCGCCTGGCGCATCATCTTTTTCATGTCCATCATCGGCTCACGACTCCTCTACAGAGATCACTTGGCCTTTGAGCTCGCGCAGCAGGTCTTGAACCAGCGGCTCGCTCTCGGCGCGTTCCAGAAGGGCGGTAGACGCCCTCGAGGCGTCATCGATCGGCGCCGCGGCGCCGTTCTCGGTTCGTTGACCACCGGAGGCGCTCGTGTCGCTCGGGGCAGCGGGCGTGGCTGGCGTACCTGGCGAGGAAGAGGGAGCGCTGGCGGCCGGTGACGATGCTCGCTGCGCGTCGTCATCGAGCTCGACACGGGGGTTCACCTGCCTGCCGGCGGCGGCGCTACAGGCAGTTGCCAGCGCCGGTAGGATCTGTGGATCGCGCACGCGCTGCGCGAAAATGCTGGCGCTTGAAGGAAACCGGAGGGTCAACGTCTTGTCTTCCAGGTCGACGGCGCTGGCGCGGCCCAGCACCTGGGCCACGAGCGGATGCGATTCCTCGAGCGCCTGCCGGATCGAGCCCAGCAGATCGGCCGGATCGTCGACGTGCATGGTGGCCATCGTGGCCGTGGTGGCTGCGGGCTTCGGAGCTACTGTCTCGAGAGTCGATTCGCGAGACGGCGGCGCGTCGGGTTCCGGCGGCAGCGGCGGCTCGTCTGAGACTGGAGCTGTGTCCAACCCTGGTGCCGCGTGCGAAGCCGGCACGTTCTCGGGCACTGCCCCTGTCGCGGCGCCGGATCCTGCCGGCGTAGCGCCCTGTGATCGGCCTAGATTGCGCCGTGCCGCGCTGTGGGTGTCGTCGCCGGAGCCACGGCTGCCGCGCCCACCGGTAGTCCCGCCACCCGATGGCGAGCCGAGCGCGTCGATGAGCTTCTGGATCGGTTCCAGGCGAGGCATGCGCGCCAGCCGCGACAGCACCACTTCAACGTGATACCGCGGATGCTCGGCAACCTTGATGCGGTATTCGTTGGCAGCCAGCAGGCTGAAGGCGCGATCCAGGTCGTCGACCTCGAACAGCTCCGCCTGCTGGCGCAGTCGATCAACGTCGGTCGACGGCAGGTGAAGGATCTCCCCGGGGTCTTGGACGCTGTGCACCACCAGGAGATTTCGGATATGCCCCAGGAGATCGATGGTGAACTGGTGCAGGTCTACCCCCTGCTCGACCATCTCGTTGACCAGACCGAGCACCCCGGCGATCTCACCGGCGGCGACCAGGTCGGTGGCGCGGAACAGCAACATGCGATCGACCAGTCCGAGCAAGTCGACAACTGTCGATTCGTCGAGGTGGTCACCGGCGAACGCTATGAGCTTGTCGAGCAGGCTTTGGGCATCACGCAGGCTGCCATCGGCCGCCGAAGCGATCAGCGCCAGGCCATCGGCCGAAATGTCGATGCCCTCCGCCTCGGCGATGCGACCCAGGTGTCCACCGATCTCGCGCTGGCTGATGCGGGCGAACTGGTAGTGCTGGCAGCGCGACAGAATCGTCGGCAGGATCTTGTTGGGCTCGGTGGTGGCGAGAACGAAGACGATGTACTCTGGGGGCTCTTCGAGCACCTTCAGCAAGGCGTTGGAAGCATGCGGCGTCAGCATGTGGGCCTCGTCGAGAATCATCACCTTGTAACGATCCCGCGATGGCGCGTAGCGGGCGATGTCGATGAGCTCCTTCATCTCGTCGAGGCCGCGGTCCGACGCCGCGTCGCGCTCGAACACGTCGAGCGCGCTGCTGCTGGCGATCTCGACGCACGACTCGCACTCGCCACACGGAGTAGCGGTCGCCGTGTCGACAGCGCGGCAGTTGAGTCCGCGCGCCAGCAGGCGGGCCACAGTTGTCTTGCCGACACCGCGGATACCTGAGAAGCAGTACGCGTGCGCGATGCGCCCCTGGCTGAGGGCGTTGCCGAGCGTGCGGACGACTGCCTGCTGTCCGACCACCTCCTCGAACTGCTGCGGTCGCCACTTGCGGGCGAGCACCTGATAGTTCTGACGACCCATGGCTGACCAGAAAATCCAGGAAGATACGGTGAGATATCGCTGCGCTACTCCCTCAACTACGCCGCGAACGAGACGAACGCCGGGTGATCCTGCGGCACCTGCAGGTGCCCGCTTAGCGCTGCTCCCTTCCGGGTCTGACGCGGTTCACGAGTCTGCACCGCACAGGGCCCGGCGCCGTCCCAAGACGCTGACGGCCGTGGCTCGCCGCCGAATTCGTGCCGATTGACCGGCCGTAGCGGAGCGAGCTGCGCCACGCCGCGGCCGAGGGCCGATGGTGCCACGCGGGCCGGACGGCCATCAAGCGATCGAACGCGTTCCAATCGCTGCCGGGCTCCGCGTCGCCGGACGGCTCGTCGGAGCAGGTCGCAGCCGGCGCGGTAGATCCCGGTGACGTAGGCCGTCGACCCGCACGAGCGCCGCTCGCGGCTGGGGAGAGAGTCAGGCGGTGCACCCAGACTGGAGCGAACCCGTCTCGGCCGATTTTCCCTGTTAAACAGGGAATGAACAGGGAAAATGCGCCGATTGGGGCTCGAATCGGCGAAGATCGGGTCCCCTAACCCCCGGATATTATGGGGCTTAGGGTCCGAATTCCCTACGCTCAGGAACAGGGAACTTGTGCGACCGGAACAGGGATTTTTAGGGGCCGAACAGGGAAATCTGCACGCGCAAACAGGCAACGACATCGGTAGCCAACACGGCTAAGCGAACCCCAGAAGCTGCCGCTGGGCGGTCCATTGCAGGGGCAGTCGCGTGTCACGCATGAGCTTGTTGGCGGTCAACTCGGGCGGCTGGAGACCGTCGAGGATGACCGCAACGATGTCCGGTGCCAGAAAGCTCAACCGCAGCAGCCGAGTGGCGTAGGAGGGCACGATGCCCTCAGCCTCGGCGATCTTCTGGATGCTGAGGTCGGGGTTGGAATCCAGTCGATCACGGATCCCGAAGGCGCGCACCAGCAGCCGGACCAGGCTGGGGTCTGGTTTGGCCTCCTTGCCGGAGCCGGGGACGATCAGCCGCACGGCCGTGCCGGTGCGCTTGAGCACGGCGGGAACCTCCAGGACGATGGTCTCGGGGGTGCGGGTTGATCGGGGCACCGGCGGCCGGGGATGGGGCTGCGAGCACACCATCTCGGTAACCTGGTCCGCAGCGATCTCCACCTGGATGCAGCCGGACCGGATGATGACCCGGCGCAGGAGACTCTTCAGATACGCCCTGGCTTGCTCCGGCTGCAGGCTCGGCCACCGTTCGGCGAGCCGCTGGGCGCCGGCAACCAACGCCGCCTGTCCTTCGGCATCCGGATCTTCCTCATCTATCACTGCGCTTACGGCGGCCGGCTCGGTGAGCCATTGCCGTAGGCGGGTGGTGACGAGAGCCTCCAGATCCGCCGCTGGGATGCGCCACCCCTTGCGGTCGGGTCTCTTTCCCCCGAGGATCAGGTGGCGGGAGACATAGTAGCGGTAGCGCCGGTTGTTCTTGAGCGCATGGGTGGGCGTGAGGCGTTCGCCGCACTCATCCTCCAGCAGGCCCGTCAGCAAGCTGGGGTGCCGAGGCCCTCGGCGGCGGGGGCCCCGGGTGTTTTGGGCCAGGATCGCCTGCACCGCATCCCAGAGCTCTTCATCGATGATCGCTTCGTGCTGGCCGGGATAGGCTGTGTCCTTGTGAACGATCTGTCCTCGGTAGATGCGGTTACGCAGCAGGTAGTACAGCGCTCCCCGGTTGATCGGCTTGCCGCCGGTGAGGGTGCCGTTACGCAGCACCCGGCGCTTGCTGGTGACGCCCGCGGTTACAAGCCGCGTACGTAGAGCGCGCACCGATCGGAGCTGACGGTACTGGCGAAAGATATAGCGGACGGTTTCCGCCTCCTTTTTGTTAACAACCAGCTTCCGGTCCCGCACGTCGTAGCCCAGGGGCGGGCGGCCGCCCATCCACAGCCCCTTTTTCTTGGAGGCGGCGATCTTGTCGCGGATGCGCTCCCCAGTGAGTTCACGCTCAAACTGGGCAAACGACAACAGCACGTTGAGCGTCAGGCGCCCCATCGAGCTGGTGGTGTTGAACTGTTGGGTCACCGACACGAACGACACCCCGTGCCGCTCGAGGATCTCTACAATCCGGGCGAAATCCGACAGGGCCCGGCTCAGCCGGTCCACCTTGTACACCACGAGCAGGTCGATGCGGCCGCCTTGGACATCGGCCAGCAGACGCTGCAGCGCTGGCCGATCCATCGTGGCGCCTGAGACGCCACCGTCGTCGTACCTGTCCGGCAGGCAGCGCCAGCCTTCGTGCTTGTGGCTTCCGATATAGGCCTCGCAGGCCTCACGTTGAGCGTGCAGGGAGTTGAAGGCTTGATCTAGTCCTCGCTCGTGGGACTTGCGGGTGTAGATACCGCAGCGCAGGTGCCCGTTGCCGTTGCGGCAGGCAGGAGCCGTTTCGTTCACGATGAGCGTTTGGAGGCCTTCTGAATGCCGAAGAAGCGAGGGCCGGAGCAATGGGCGCCGGTGATGCGCCGGGCGATGCTGCTCAAGGAGCCATACAGCTCACCGGCGTACTCGAAGCCGCTCTCGGTCACGGTGACCAGGTAGGTTTCGCCTCGCCATTGCCGCACCAATCGTGCGCCCGGGCGCAGCCGTGGGCCCGTTGAGGGCGCCACACGGCCGGTCTGGGCGAAGGCCTTGGCCAACGTCCGCAGCCGACGCTGGGTGGATTTGCTCAAACCACCATGAACGTGTTCCTGCAGCTTGTAGGCGAGGCCCCGGATCAACAGGTCGCGGCTGATACGGGGCGGGGGTGCCCCGTAAAGACGCCGCCACTCATCACGCAGCGTGGGCAGATCCAGCGTATCGAGCGCCACGAGCCGCTCCTGCAAAACGGTCTCATCGGCTCTGTGCGAGGCGGCCGTACCGGGTTGGCTGTTCGCGCACATATGGACTCCATTGGATCGCTTCCCGGGGGGCAACCCCCGGTGTCCAAAGTGACGCTCGCTTGCCCGCACAAGTCCAGTCCAAAACCTCTTCGCATTGTTGTTGCTTATAATGTTGCTATTACTGTTGCGTTAGGGCAAGGTGCTCCCATGGTTGATGCTGCAGCAATTCTGCTAGTTGTGCGAGACGCTGCGCGGCTTCGGCCCCTGATCGCTGAGCTGATCGCACAACGCGATCAGTTACGCGCCGCCGCACACGCTGTCGAAGCGCAGATCCAGAGCTTGGCCGTTGCCACAAGCAACTTGGCTCAGCTTGAACAACTTGCCGCCAAGGTTCCGCAGCAGCTTGCCGCCCACAGCTCCAGCGGCAAGGACCTCTCTACTGCAGAGGCCATCTGTCTCACGATGATGTGTGAGCCGGAGCGCACATGGCGCACCGGCGAGATCCAAGAGCGGATCGATGCCGCTGGCTGCGAGTTTGGAGATTCAAGCGTCCGATCTACGCTGTCGCGCTTCGCGAGCGGCTGTGTTGAGCGTATAGCTCGCGGCGCGTATCGACTGACCCCGGAAGGCATTGAACGTGGGGTCCAGCTTGCACTCCGGCAGATGGACGACGACGGCGACTCGATGCAGACCAACCCAAGCCGGCAAGAGTCGAATGGTTGAAACTCAAGTCTCCCAAGTTAATCGCGACCGTGACCCCGACCGACCGTCGATCGTGTATCAGGCAACATCGGCCCTCCAGCCCGCCGCGCGCAACCCCCGCACCCATAGCCAACAGCAAATCCGGCAGATCGCCGAGAGTATCTGCGCGTTCGGCTTCACCAATCCGATCCTGGTCGATGAGCAGGGCGAGGTGATGGCCGGGCACGGACGGCTCGAGGCGGCGAAGTTACTCGGACTCCGCCAGGTTCCCACCATCTGCATGGGCGATCTGACCGCAGCGCAGAAGCGAGCTTACGTGATCGCGGACAACCGACTGGCGGAGCTCGCCGGCTGGGACGAGGAGCTGCTGGCGATCGAGCTGCAATCGCTTACAACGATCGACCTGGACTTCGATATCGAGATCGTCGGTTTCCAGACCGCCGAGATCGACACGCTCATCGCTGGGCTCGACGATGCCGGCAGCAACGACGAGGCTGACCGGTTGCCCGAGATCGACGAGGCGACGCCGCCGATCACCAAGCCGGGCGATCTGTGGCTGCTCGGCCGCCATCGCCTGTTGTGCGCGGATGCAACCCAGACGGACTCCTATCGCCGCCTCATGGATGGCGAGACGGCCCAGATGGTATTCACCGACCCGCCCTACAACGTGCCCATCGATGGCCACGCCTGCGGCGTCGGTGCGGTGAAGCACGCCGAGTTCGCCATGGCCGCGGGCGAGATGTCGGAAGCGGAGTTCACCACCTTCCTTACGACCGTGCTGGCCCAGATGGCCTCGCACAGCAGCCACAGCGCCATCCACTTCGTCTGCATGGACTGGCGTCACCTGTTGGAGCTGTTGATGGCAGGCCGCACGGTCTACGAGGAGCTAAAGAACCTCTGCGTTTGGAACAAGACCAACGGTGGCATGGGATCGCTATACCGCTCCAAGCACGAGCTGGTGGCTGTGTTCAAGGCCGGCCACGGGCCGCACATCAACAACGTCAAGTTGGGGGTGCACGGCCGCTACCGCACCAATGTCTGGGACTATTGTGGCGTCAACGCCTTGGGTGCAGACCGCGACGCAGAGCTGGCCATGCACCCTACGGTCAAGCCGGTGGCGCTGGTCCAAGACGCGATCCTGGACTGCTCCCGACGCGGCGGCATCGTGCTGGACGCCTTCTCAGGCTCGGGCACCACTCTCATTGCAGCACAGCGGTCGGGTCGACGTGGCTTCGGCCTGGAACTGGAGCCTAAATACGTTGACGTGACCCTCAAGCGGTACCGGGATTTCACCGGCCAGGAGCCGGTGCACGAAAAAAGCGGGTTGACGTTGGCCCAGCTGCAATAGAAGCCTCAGAATGTCAAACGATTACACGGTTGGCTACGGCAAACCGCCCGAGCACACCAGGTTCCAGAAAGGTCGATCGGGCAACCCGGCGGGCCGGCCCAAAGGACGAAGAAACAAGGGCTCGGTGGTCAGGGAGGTCATCGAGCGTAAAGTGACCATCCGTGAAAACGGCAAAGCACGGAAAGTGCCCGTGTTCGAGGCACTTGTGGAGAGCATGGTTGCTAAGGCGCTCAAAGGCTCGTTCAACGAGCAGATCAAGCTAATCTAGCTGATCGAAAAACACCTGCCCGACAAGCTCAGGGACATCCAAGGCGAAGAGGGTCCGATCATCACCCGGATCGAACGGGTGATCGTGAACCCCAAGGTCGACGACGACGTGGACCTAGAGGCCCCGGATGGCTTGGTGCCCGAGGCTCAGGAGGATGCCGCGTGAGGGCACGCTTCGGCTCAAGATACCGCGCGTGGTTGGACCGCTGCTGCAACAGCAGGCACGGTACCGAGGCGACTACGGCGGGAGGGAATCGGATAGGAGTCATGCGCGCGTTGATCGACTTTTCGGTACGGCGACCCATCGCGGTGGGCATGCTGTACTGCGGCCTTGCTCTTCTCGCGTGGGCCGCTTGGTCGGATCTGCCCGTCGACGTTGTTCCGGAGGGCGAGTTCCCCGAGGTCATTATCTCGACGAGTTGGCCAGGTGCATCACCAGAGTCGATCCAGAGCTTGATCACGAGCCCGATCGAGTCGGTCTCGGTTACGGTGCCCGGCGTTCACAAGGTGACGTCGACTTCGCAGCGTGGCACGTCGAACGTCACGCTCCAGTTCATCGAGAGCGCCAACCTCGACCTGGCGCGCTTCGAGCTGGCGGATCGGCTCTCACTGCTGCACGACGAGCTGCCGCCTGGCATCCTGCCGCCGACGCTACGGGCCAACCTTCCGCGCCACGCTTCCGCGTGGAGACCCTGCGTGCCGTGACGGATCGGAGCCACGCTTTGATCTCACGTTCGTCGAGATGCTATAGTCTCATTCAAATCAATACCGTCTCAGCTCGGATCGATGCCACTCATCCGACCCACGCTCCTTTGCGCCCTCGTGGCCTCCAGCGTCGCCACGGTTGCCCTGGCCCTCCAGATCACGGGGAAGGACGTGGCGTTGCTGGCAACCTTCGTCCACTTTGAATCGCCTCACGTTCACCCGCTCGACCTGAGCCCCGACGCCCACTTGGCCTGCGAAGCGAAGTTGTCCGTATCCATGGACATGCTGGCGTTGCGCTCAAGGTAGGCGCGCACGTCACTCTCGCGATATCGCATCTGTCCTCGAACGCGAACGAACGGGAGCCTCCCCTCTTTACGCTCGCGTCGGATCGTCCGCGGCGAGACCTGAAAAAACTCTGCGAGCGTCTCCGTGGTGTAGAGCTTCTGCACGATTGCGTATTCCCGTGTTTTTGTGTTCACATCGGTGGCGTCAAACACAACTCGACTCCCCGGTACCAGCGACGGCAGGCTGACGGCTAGCGCCCGACCACGGAGTACGTTGCGTCGGTTTGACCTCCAAAATCCGGTGGGGCTATCGACGGCAGGGTGGTTGCATGCCACTTTGCTCCTGTCGAGAGACAACATAACACTGACGATATCTGGCACAAATATAAAAAAGCTTTAGAACACAGATAAATAGATATTTTAATGGCAACTATCCCGTCGATGTATAAGGAGGGT
This sequence comes from Acidobacteriota bacterium, assembly GCA_965248695.1. Lineage (GTDB taxonomy): Bacteria > Acidobacteriota > UBA890 > UBA890 > WLXD01 > DASCOT01. Next base: position 2,290,004 of record CBDFKD010000002.1, read on the forward strand.
GTGAGATGAAGGGGTCAGGAAAGGGCGGGGTTCCGGGGCGGGCCGCAGACCTTCCAGGGGAACTCGGGAAGACGCATGCAGGCGTCGATGATCCCATCGACGTAATGATGAAACTGAAAGAGCAGTGGGAGCATCGGTACGTTCCTGATGAGGCCAGCTTGCTCGATGGCTACCTCCAGGGTCATCTTGCCGTGCACGTCCACTTTCGTGCCCAGAAGGGAGTCGGGCAGGGTCAATCGTCCGAGTTCTGCGCCGTCTTTAAACAACACGCGGGGTCGGAAAACAGCGGTGGTCGAGCTTCGGGCGCCTCGCACCTCCACCCGGTATGCGGCGACGCCCCGGACCGTCAAGTTCAAGAGCCGGTGCTTATCGGCGTTGTTCAGTTCGTTGATCATCCACAAGGGATCCTCGTGGTAGGAGGCCCCTCGTTTCAGCGGTTGCAGGTTGTCGATGATTGCCTCGGCGGCGGCAGAGACGCCCTTTATCATTCCGGGTTTCTGGGATTCGTAATTGGCAAGCGGGTCGGGATTCCCCTTGTTCCCGGTGGCGACAATCGGGAATTGGGTCTTGCACGTCGGTTCCTTCTTCGTGTTAGCGACCACCAACTGGTAGACGAGGTGATCGAGTGCGGACCGGAGTTGGAAGACGACCTCTCCCACCAAGACGCTCAGTTGGGGTGGGATTTTGGGCGGGATTCCCGATATGTAGAAGACCATCCTCTCAACGGCCTTGCTAGACTCGTAGTGTCGGATTCGACGAACTTGGATGGACTCCGGGTCAACATCGACCATTCCGGCGGCGAGTTCATCGTTGATCTGGTCGATGTGCTGCATGGCCCGATCAACCTTCGTGAGACAGCCATCCATGGTCGGCTCACTCATGAACGGTTTCTCCGACAGCTAGAAGGTGTGCCACATGAGCGACGAGAAACAGAAGACACCGAAGGGCGCAGAGATCCCCGTACCGAAGAAGCGGGATTTCATGCGCGACCTGAAGAAGATCGCCAAGGGTGTCGACCCGAAGAAGGTCAACGGCACCGGATCAGCTACGAGCAGCAGCGCGAAGAAGTAGCGTCCGGAACATCGAACGTCCGTCCTTCCGGTGGTTGTACCGCCAAGCGTATTCATTCAGGTACCCCTGAAGATGCTTAGCGGACACCGAGTGGTAGACGCCACCGAGGCCGCGCTTCACGAGCGACCAGAAGCCCTCGATGGTGTTCGTGTGGATTTGTCCGCTTACGTACACGCGCTCCGAGTGGCGAATCCGCTTGTGCTCGTACCCCGCACGGTCCAGGCCGGTGTACGCGGGCCATTCGTCCGTGAACACGGTCGACTTCGGCAACACTCGCGAGGCCACGTTCGGCAAGAGCGTCGCCTGCTTCGCGTTCGGGACGGTCATCGCCCGAACTTCGCCGCCACGTTGGACGACGCCAAGAACGGGCGTCTTGTTGGAGTTGAAGCCCGGACGGCCACGGGTGCCGCGGCGTGTTCCGCCGATGTACGTCTCGTCAGCTTCGACCTCGCCGGAAAGAGGCTCGGTTCCCTGTTCCATCAGCTCGGTACGGATGAGCTTCGCCATGCGCCACGCGGTCTTGTAGGTGACGCCAATCTCCCTCTCCAACTGCTTGGCAGAGATCCCGCAACGAGTGCTCGTCATCAGATAGATGGCGTAGAACCACAGATGCAGGGACGTGGACGACTTGTGGAAGATCGTTCCTGCGGTCGGGTGGACATGCTGGCCGCAGCCGGTGCAGGTCCACGACTGGCGCTGCTGCTTGGTGTCGTAGCGCTCGAACTTGCGCGTCTGCTCGCACTTCGGGCACTCCGCGTGTTCGCCGTCGGTGGCGTAGCGGTTGAGCCAGAGCCATTCCAGGCAGGATGCGTCGTCGGGGAACTCGCGCATGAACTCCATGAGCGAGTACTGCGATTCGGACGACTTGCAGCGGATCGGATTGTTGCGGTTGGCCGGTGGCATTGCCCTTCTCCCTGTTTCGTTACGAGCAATATGCCATGAATCGCTTATACAGTCAAGGGATAGTTGCCATTTTAATTACTATTAGACAGTTTCCAACGCTCCAGGACGCTGTTGGCCGTACGAGGGAGCGGCATGTCCGTCGTGGTGGCCAGCGAGTGTCCAGCCTCATCCGCGGCAGTGGGAGTCGCGACCCACGAAGCCGGGCACGCTATTCAGCACGCGCGACACTATGCACCGCTCTGGGTGCGCTCCGCACTGGTGCCGACGGCCAATATCGGATCGAGCCTCGGGTATTTCGTGATGTTAATGGGCCTGGGCCAACTGCGGAGGAGCGGATGCGCAAGAGTCGATTCAGCCAAGAGCAGATCATCCGTGTGCTGCAGGAGGTGGAGTCGGGCAGGCAGGTTAAGGAGGTGGTGCCGGGAGCATGGGCTGTCCGAGGGGACGTACTACCGCTGGAAAGCCAAGTACGGTGGGATGGATGTCAACGAGGCACGGCGGCTCAAGGAGCTGGAGCTGGAGAACCGACGGCTGAAGGCCGCATTGGCAGACGTCACGCTCGACAAGCAGGCCTTGAAGGAGGCGCTGCAAAGAAAATGGTGACGCCCGCGGCCCGGCGCGCGGCGGTTGAGTTTTTCCGGGATCGCCATGGGCTCAGCGAACGCAGAGCCTGCCGCCTGAGTGGCTATAGCCGCTCGTCGTTTCGACGCGCGAGTTGTCGAGACCAGCAGGATCAGCCGCTGCGTGAGCGCCTGCTGGAGCTGGCGGCCGAGCGTCCACGCTTCGGTTACCGACGGCTGCACGTGCTGCTGAGGCGTGAAGGCTGGCAGATCAACCGCAAGCGGCTGTACCGGCAGCTGAACCTAGCGGTGCGGCGGCGCAAGAAGCGTAAACGCGTGGCGCAGGCCAATCGCCCAGCGCGCGTGGTGCCGATCGCAGCCAACGTGCAGTGGTCGATGGACTTCATGCGCGACACGCTCTCGAGTGGCCGCGTGTTGCGCACCCTGAACGTTGTCGATGACGCGACGCGGGAATGCTTGGGCATTGAGGTGGATACGTCGCTGTCGGGTCAACGCAGCGCAAGGGTGCTGGATCGCATTGCTGAGCAGCGGGGGAGCTATCCGAGCCGGCTGGTTCTGGACAACGGACCAGAATGCACGAGTAAAGCGATGGACCAGTGGGCCTACGAGCATGGCGTGCAGCTCGTCTTCATCCGGCCGGGCAGACCGATCGAGAACTGCTTGGTGGAATCGTTCAACGGCCGGTTCCGTGACGAGTGCCTCAACCTGCATTGGTTCGTCTCTGTCCGAGACGCCCGGCATCAGATCGAGGCATGGCGCCGGGACTACAATCATGTCCGACCCCACAGCTCGCTGGGCGATCTCGCTCCCAGCGAGTTCGCGGGACAGGCAGGGCTCCGGCTGACTCCGTCAGCCTCCACCCTCCCAGTCCAGACGCTTCAGCAGCGGTGAATCTCTTGCTGTTGCCTCAAAAAACTCTCACTATGCGTGGTGTCAACTTGGGGAGCAGGTCACCTGTGAAGGACATGGCGGTCGCGTTCGGGGTGTCGGAACGAACGGTCTACAAGTGGCTTCGTCGATACCGGCAGCACGGGGTGGCTGGGCTGCAGGACCGTAGTAGCCGGCCGCACCAGTGCCCTCACCGCACACCCAACAGCAACGTGCGTCAGATCCTGAAGCTGCGACGCTTTCGGCGCACGGCCTGGGAGATCGCTTCAGCAGCTATCGGTACCGCGATCCACTGTTTCGCAGTGGCTCGTGCGCCTGGGCCTGGGGCGGCTCGACAGCCTCGACCCCAAGCCTCCCGTGCGCCGGTACGAACGCAAGCGTCCCGGGTCGTTGCTTCATCTGGATACTAAGAAGCTCGCCCGTATCATCCGTCCAGGTCATCGCATCCACGGCGATCGTTCTACTCGCGTTTCCGGCGCTGGCTGGGAGTATGCCCACGTTGCTGTGGATGATCATTCCCGAGTCGCCTACGTGGAGGTGCTGGAGGCCGAAGACCAACGGACGTGTACGAGCTTCCTGAGCCGGGCAGCGGAGTTCTTCGCCCACCACCGTGTACCGATCCGACGCGTCATGACCGACAACGGTCCCGGGTACCGATCCAAACGGTTCAATCGTCTGTGTGCGCAACTCGGTGCCCGCCATATCTACACCAAGCCCGACACGCCCAGAACCAACGGCAAGGCCGAGCGCTTTATCCGCACCCTCAAGGAGCGTTGGGCTTATGGCGCCTCGTATCGCAACTCCGCCAGCCGCACCGAAGCCCTACAGCCCTGGCTCAACAACTACAATCGCCACAGACCCCACGCTGGCATCGGCATGCGGCCGCCGATGTCCAGGCTTCAGGCGAGTTCCTGAACAACGTGCTCGGAACTCACAACTAGCGAGCCGGATGCCGGTGCTTCGCTCGTAGGCCGGCACCTCACGCTATCACAGGACCCGAAGCGCTTCGACGCCAGTGGATCTCCACGTCCCGATGGTGCTCCAGTACCCGGAAGCGCTTCACGCCGAGCACTCGGTGCTCATCACACCGGGCGCTCATTTCGGAATCGACGATTACTTCCGCGTCGGCTATGGCTACGACATCGACATGACGTGCCATGCGCTGAGCCTGGTCAGCGAGACGCTCGCCGAGCTCCAGCCGGCCGCGGCCCGGGCTTGATGCAGCTCGACGGCAAGGTCGCCGTGGTGACGGGGGCCGGCGCGGATAAGCAAGCGTTGCCATCGGACATTCTGGGAGATGATCGTAAGGCCCGTCGGATGGGACAGCGCGTCTATCTCCGGGAGCCGTCGCCGTCTTGTCCTACTGAAACAGTCCAGCCGGAATCTCCCAAGCTACCACCCGATCAATCCCAGCTTTATCAGTCACGGCGGCAACCAGCAGCCCCTCCGAGACCGCGAAACAGGAGCAGGTCGGCTTCACCGATTCGTCGATAGCAACCGAGCCACGAAGCTCACCCTCAGGGCTAAACACGTCGAACACATCGAAGCTTGGACCCCCGTTGGACACACGATGAGTTAGCACCCACAGATCTCCGTTGGGAGCGTTCGCCCCTCGAGCCAGCTCCACCTCAGCCTCCCGGAGCTTGCGTACGATCTGCTCGGCGCTGTGCCTCTTACTCGGCATTCTGACCTCCCGTTCTTGACCCAGATCGTGAGATTACATCCGGATCCGTTTTCGGGGGTCAGGGTCAAATGGTCTGCCAGCCGCGCCGCTAGCGCGGCTTACGGTTGTTCTTGAAGAAGCGCCACATGGTGTCGAGCCCAAAGTAGGTACCGTCGGCGTCGAGGGGCCAGCGGTGCCCGCCGTCCCATGAGCAGGCAACTACTTGGCGGCGGCGCGCGCAGTTGGCGCGCTGGCTACACTCCCATCCGCGATCGCCGTCCGCCGGGCTCGAGTAGACGCTGTCTGTGGCATCGCATTTTTGTGACGCGGAACCGGCGAATAGCTCGGTGACCTTGGCCACCGGCGTGTAGAGATAGCCGTCGGAGCTCACCTCTCCGGCGCCGGGGACGGTGCGATCGCGTCTGCCCCATACGCTCATCACCGACAGCGGCTCGGAGGGCGCACAGTTGAACCCGACGTGGAGCTGTCCGTGCGACGGAATCACTCCCGCCAGGCGATCAGCCATGTCGCACGCCAGCCGCTGAACGAACATGCCGCCGTTGCTGAACCCGGTGGCATAGACCCGTCTGGTGTTGACGCAGTAGGCGCTCTCAATCTCGTCGAGCATAGCGGCCACGAAACCGACGTCGTCGACGCAGTTGCACCAGTTGCACCGCGCCTCCCCACATTCTGCCGGGAACGGGTACTGAAACGAATTGGCCGTGCACGTTGGCCCTTCAGGACCGGGGGAGCTGGCGCAGGCGCCATCATTCCACGACGAGATCGGTCGAGACCCATCGACTCTGAACCGTGTCGATTCTGGATAGACGGCAATGTAGCGTTTTTTGTCCGCATGCCGGCTCATGCCCGTCGTGCCGTGCTCCGCGATCGCCGCGCTACTGGTGTATCCGTGGAACGCGAGCACAACGGGGTAGGTCCGCTCCGGGTCGTAGGTCGGTGGCAGGTGAACGTTGTACGAGCGCGTGAGGCCGTCATGGCTCAGCGTCCGTGTTTCCGTAGCCCCGGGCCGGGTCGGTGGTGCCAGGCCGCAGCCGGCGCTGGGGCTGGGGCTGGGCCGTGCCAACAGGCGGGGGCTGGACCCTGCCAGCAATAGCGACTCGGCCCCACCCGATCGCGGAGCCTGAGCGACGGCATCATCGGACCGCGGCAGGTAGACCCACACGCTCACTGCCAGCAGGGCGATCGGCAGCGCCATCCGTCGAGAATGTGTAAACACAGCGATCTCCTTGCAGGCCTCGCCATCTTCCGCCACGGGCCGTTAGCCGATAATGGGTCGGTTGATACTTGTTTTCTACATGGATTTTGCTAGTTCACGTTAGCAGACGGTCCAATCGGAGGAAGACTTTGCCAATCAAGCCCTGCGTTGCTGACCTGACCCGAAGCCTCCGGAAATCTCAAGGCGACTCAGGCGAACCCCAGAAGCTGCCGCTGGGCGGTCCACTCCAGCGGCAGTCGAGTGTCGCGCATGAGCTTGTTGGCGGTCAACTCCGGCGGTTGGAGACCATCGAGGATCGCCGCAACGATGTCCGGCGCCAGAAAGCTCAACCGCAGCAGCCGAGTGGCGTAGGAGGGTACGACGCCTTCGGCCTCAGCGATCCTTTGGATGCTGAGGTCGAGGTTGCGGTGCAGTCGATCGCGGATCCCGAAGGCTCGCACCAGAGCCGCATCAGGCTCGGGTCCGGCTGCGCCCCATCCCCGGCGCCGGGGACGATCAGCCTCACGGCCGTGCCAGCACGCTGCAGCACGGCGGGAACCTCCAGGGTGATGGTGTCTTGGGTGGGTGTTGACGGTGGCGCCGCCGGGCTATCGGGTCCCGAGCAAACCGCCTCGCTGACCCTCGCCGTGGCGATTTCAACCTCGATACCACCGGAATGGATGATGACCCGCCACAGGAGGTTCTTCAGATACGCCCTGGATTGATCCAGTTTTAGGCTTGGCCACCGCGCAGCGAGCCGCTGGGCGCCGGCAACCAACCCGGCTTGGCCTTCGGCATCCGCGCATTCTTCATCCGTGACCGCGCTCCTGCCGGCTCGCCGAGCCATTCTCGGAGACGGGACACGACGAGAGCCTCCAGATCCGCCGCTGGGATACGCCACCCCTTGCGGTCTGATTGACCTGACCCCCTGAAACAGATCCAGAAGGAATTACATGATCTGCGCTGCCATCTCAGACACACCGTTATCCCAGACAACCTGGTGATGTTGCTCCGGCTGATTGTGTAATACCAGTCCGACGCGGCTTCGGGCAGACATATTGACTCCATTCAGATCTGCTACCGAACAGTCGGGGTAGCCAAGGACACGGTCTACCGATAGGTCGACACGCAGCGGCTGCCGGCGTACCGTGTGGGACGGCTGTTTCGCCTCAGGTTTCGGAAGTGGACGAGTGGGTAAAGATCGGCGGAGAGATCACGCTGTGATCGCTTCGCCTAAAGTCGCGATCACCCGTCAGGGACGACGGCCGCCGATGAGGAAGCGGTGGCCGTCGTCGTCTCGGGCTGTGCTCACTACGTAAGTCTCAGAACAGCCGCAGTCCGTAGGTCAGCAGGACCCTGCGTCCCATCTCCGGAGCCAGGTCCTTGATCAGCGACATGTGGTTCCGATAGAGCGCGTCGCCGAGGTTGGTGCCCTTGAGTGTGAACACGTGCATCATCGTCGGCCCGGCGATCGTGTGCGACGCCATCAGATTGATCGCCGTATAGCCGTCGGTCGCAGTCTCCGTGCCGAAGACGTCGTCCTGCTTGGCGGCCACGACGAGCTCGGGACGAATCTGCAGTCCATGCACCGGCAGCCAGTCGAGCGCCAGGCGACCCGACAACGGCGGGATCCGCGCCAGCGCTTCGTCGGTGTCCTCGAGCTTGGCATCGACCACGTCGCCGCCGACGTGCAGGCGCCACCGCTCATCCAGGTGAAAGCTCAGGGCCAGGTCGGCACCGACGAAGCGGCTGTCGCCCTGTTCGTACTCGAGCTCCAGCAACCCGTCGACCACCTCCCCAGTCGGAGCGCCGAAGATGAAGTTGTTGATGTCATAATAGAAGACGCTCGCTTGGCCGTGCACCTTGCCGGTGTTGAGGCGCAGGCTCACTTCGCCGCCGTTGGAGCGCTCGTGCTCCAGATCGGGCGTGCCGATCTCGAAGGCCAGGTTCCCCACATGGGCCACGAGCAAGAAGAGGGCGAACACCATGAAGAGGAGGCAATTGAATGCTTGCGGGAATTCGAAAATCGCGCCGACCCCTTCGTCGCCCGTGTTCCCGTTGGCGAGGTCAGCCAGGCGCCGAAAACTGAGGGTGAAGTCCACACTGGTCTCCGCCATCACCGACACCAGGTCCTGTAGCAGGGACTCGTCCTCTTCACCCTCGGGCCGAAAGCCAAGCTTGCAAGCAATGCCCTGCCGGTGGGCATCCAGGAACTTATCGGGAAACGCATCGACGCTATCCTGCGCCAGCGTTCCGGCTTGCTCCGGGACTTCGTGCAGCAGTGGCAACAGGGTCTGTGCCAGGCAGACCAGGTTCCAGTGGGCGATGCGGGGCTGGTTGCGGTAGGCATAACGGCCGCCATGGTCAATGGAGCTGCATGCCACGATTGCGGCGCTGGTCCGCGGACCGCGGATGCCCGGCGCAATCCGGAGCCAGCATTCCGCAGCATTGCGCACATGCTATTAAGGTAGCCGAACAATCGATGCACACAACATCGGCAGCCCTTGACGGCTAGGGGACGGGATCCTGATCGGGCCGCTGATTCCCGGGTGGTCGCGCATACAAGACCATGGCGTGTGCGGCGTCCGCTGCTCCAACCACTACTCCATGATCTTCACAAAGACCCGTCAGTAGTCCTCGAGTAGCAAACGCCGCGCACTGGTTGAAGCTCGGAAACCCTGCGAAGCCCAGACTGCGAAGAATGTTCCTTCGGATCAACCAATGCGTTTCGCCAGAGTTGCCGGCGGCGAGCACGTAGACTTGGCTACCGATAGGAGTACCATTCTCAACCTCCACGAACGGTACTGCCGGAACGGTGCCAATGTGCTCGGCGAAAACGAATTTGCCGTCTTCCAGGAGGTCATCCTTCGTGAGTACCGTACCGGGCGCCAACGTTCGAACACTGATCGTCGCGGGGGTAGCGAAGCCGCCGGTCGCTGCAGCGACTTCCTGAACCACGAACGCTTCGATTAGCGCGCGCCGGTCCGCGCTCATCGGCTCCGAGGCGACGGTCCATGAGGCACATTCGCTCCCGGGGCTTCCTGCAGTGCATTCAATGCGATTCTGGAGCAACTCGAATACCGGCTCCACAAGCCATCTAGTTGTACCGCCGATACCGCGGACTACAGTGTCGAAAAACTCCATATCAAAGGCGCTGGACTTCGGAATAACACCGAATATCGCTTTCTTCGAACCCTCTCCGGGCTCAAGAATCAACCAAGGTCTATAAGTCCAGTACCCGCGTTTCTTGATCACCGCTCCGTACGCTTCTGCCGAATCATGAGCTTTGACCGTCGACCTGAACCTCCCGCGCGAGTTCGTAGAAACAGTGAAGAGGCCTTTTACCCGGACCTTCGCGCCTGCAAGTGGCGCGCCGGTAAGAACATCGACCACTTTCCCGGTGATCCGGACAGGTGAGGCTCGATGGCGCTCGCCGCCAGCCGCGGACGCACTGACCAGCAACGTGAGGATTGCAAGCCGAGCTAGCCAGCGCACTCGACTACTCCCCAGACCACTGCGGGAGCGCCGCTCTGAGGGTGATTTGTGCCCTTTCGTACACCCCGCGGACCCCTTCTGCGGTAAGCGCTCCCGCCCAGCTTGCCTCGATCTGACCGGAAGCCGCTACGAGGACGGTCATCGGAACGGCTCGCACACCGAGTTGCCTGGCTACTTCGCGCGACACTGGAACCAGCACCTCCCAGTCTATTGCGTTTTGGCGCAGGAACGCATCTGTCTGGCGTTGATTGTCTAGCGACAGGGCAACCAGGCTCAAGCCACTTCCACTTAGCAGCTCTGACAGTTCTTTCCACTTGCCAACGTTCTCGTCGCAGAACCGGCAGGTCGTCGTCAGAATGTGACCTGACCCCGCGGTTAGTACCATGTCTTATCTCAGTAACTCGGTGCTGACAAGAGGTTGTTGAGGCCGGCGAAGCGGAGCGCAGCCGGCTTCAACAACGTCGCTTCGGGTGCGGGCGGCCGATTGACCTGACCCCCGAAAACGGATCCGGATGTAATCTCACGATCTGGGTCAAGAACGGGAGGTCAGAATGCCGAGTAAGAGGCACAGCGCCGAGCAGATCGTACGCAAGCTCCGGGAGGCTGAGGTGGAGCTGGCTCGAGGGGCGACGGTCAAGGATGCCTGCCGCAAGCTAGCAATCACCGAGCACACCTACTACCGGTGGCGGCGAGAGTACGGCGGACTGAAGCTCAACCAGGCCAGAAAGCTCAAGCAACTGGAGAAGGAGAATGCCCGGCTCAAGAGGCTGGTGGCGGAAAAGGAACTCGACCTGTCGATCCTGAAGGAAGTGGCGGAGGGAAACTTCTGAGCCCAGCTCGGCGGCGAGAGGCGGTGGCACATGTACGGGGGCGGCTGGGCGTCTCGGAGAGGCGGGCGTGTCGGGTACTGAAACAACCACGCACGACACACCGGTACGTGCCAAGAGAGCCGCAACAGGAGCAGATTTTGACGGAGCGGATCGTGGATTTAGCCCGACAGTACGGGCGCTACGGATATCGGAGGGTGACAGCGTTGCTGCGCATGGAGGGCTGGTCCGTGAACCACAAACGAGTGCAGCGTATCTGGCGGCGCGAAGGGCTGAAAGTACCGAGAAAACAGCCCAAACGAGCACGGCTGTGGCTGAGCGATGGCTCCTGCATCCGGCTGCGCCCACAGCACCGGGATCATGTCTGGGCGTATGACTTCCTGCACCACCGGACGCACGACGGTCGGGCTATGAGGCTGCTGACGATCGTCGATGAGTACACACGAGAAAGCCTGGCGATCCATGTAGCACGGAAGCTCAACTCTGAGGACGTGCTGGAGCAGCTCGGGAGGTTGTTCGTACACCGGGGCATACCTGAGCACATCCGGTCGGATAACGGACCAGAGTTCACCGCCGAGGCGGTTCGCGACTGGCTGGGCCGGTTGGGCGTGGGGACGCTGTTCATCGAGCCGGGCTCGCCGTGGGAGAACGGTTACGTGGAGAGCTTCAACGGCAAGCTACGCGACGAGCTGCTGGATGGAGAGATCTTCTACACGCTCAAGGAGGCAAAGGTTCTGATCGAGAGATGGCGTCAGCACTACAACCGCATGCGACCGCACAGCTCGCTGAGCTATCGGCCGCCCGCACCCGAAGCGACGTTGTTGAAGCCGGCTGCGCTCCGCTTCGCCGGCCTCAACAACCTCTTGTCAGCACCGAGTTACTGAGATAAGACATGGTACTAACCGCGGGGTCAGGTCACTTCCGTGCTACATGGATCGCCAGGCTTTCTCGTGTGTACTCATCGACGATCGTCAGCAGCCTCATAGCCCGACCGTCGTGCGTCCGGTGGTGCAGGAAGTCATACGCCCAGACATGATCCCGGTGCTGTGGGCGCAGCCGGATGCAGGAGCCATCGCTCAGCCACAGCCGTGCTCGTTTGGGCTGTTTTCTCGGTACTTTCAGCCCTTCGCGCCGCCAGATACGCTGCACTCGTTTGTGGTTCACGGACCAGCCCTCCATGCGCAGCAACGCTGTCACCCTCCGATATCCGTAGCGCCCGTACTGTCGGGCTAAATCCACGATCCGCTCCGTCAAAATCTGCTCCTGTTGCGGCTCTCTTGGCACGTACCGGTGTGTCGTGCGTGGTTGTTTCAGTACCCGACACGCCCGCCTCTCCGAGACGCCCAGCCGCCCCCGTACATGTGCCACCGCCTCTCGCCGCCGAGCTGGGCTCAGAAGTTTCCCTCCGCCACTTCCTTCAGGATCGACAGGTCGAGTTCCTTTTCCGCCACCAGCCTCTTGAGCCGGGCATTCTCCTTCTCCAGTTGCTTGAGCTTTCTGGCCTGGTTGAGCTTCAGTCCGCCGTACTCTCGCCGCCACCGGTAGTAGGTGTGCTCGGTGATTGCTAGCTTGCGGCAGGCATCCTTGACCGTCGCCCCTCGAGCCAGCTCCACCTCAGCCTCCCGGAGCTTGCGTACGATCTGCTCGGCGCTGTGCCTCTTACTCGGCATTCTGACCTCCCGTTCTTGACCCAGATCGTGAGATTACATCCGGATCCGTTTTCGGGGGTCAGGTCAAGGTCACGTGCTTGCCACACTCCGGTGAACACCGAACCACGCGCGGTGAACACTGAATCCCCCTTGCTGGTGAGACGGGGTACCGCGTCGGTGAGCGCTGCAGCGACCGTCCGGTGAACATCGAACACGAACCTCGGTGAACACCGAACCGGCCAGGGTGCCGGAATGTGGAGTGCTCCGCCCCCCGTACGACAGCAACGACAGGCTCTACTGGAACACCCACGGGCCCAGCGGCACGTCGTTCTTGCAGCTGTCGTCGATCTTCGCGTACGGATCATCCCGGAACCCTGATACGAGCTTCGGTCGGCAGTCTCCGGGTAACCCGTGTCGCTGACCCTGAAGCTCGATGATCTGCAGGTTGGGCATCGTTCGCGCCACGTGGTGACCCCAGCGGGGGCTGCAGCACACGTCGACCTGACCATGCAGCGATAGCCCCGGAACGTCCGAGTGGAAACGGTCGTTGTGCTCGGATCCGGCCCGAGTCCTGTGGAAATAAAGATGGCGTAACCTCCGAGTAGGAAAAACACAAAGCCGCCACGAGCGGCAGGAGGCTACGCCGTGAAGCAGGTTAGCACGGAGGGAACCGGGCTCGTCGAGTTCCGGCAGGACGTACAGGCGCTGTTGCGCACCAGGATCCGCGAGGCGATCCAGATGACGCTTGACGAGGAGCTCACCGAGGCGCTGGGTTGCGACCGATACGAGCGCAACGGGCAGCGGCGAGGCTACCGCAACGGCAGCCAAAGGCGTCGGGTGACGACAGCCCAAGGGCTCCAGGAGCTGGACATACCGCGGGGGCGCATCGTGGGGCAAGACGGCAGCACCCGAGAGTTCCGCAGCGCGATCCTGCCACGGTACGCACGGCGAGCCCGGCAGGTGGACGAGGCGATCCTGGGAGCATACCTGGCGGGAGCCAACACCCGGCGGATCCGCAAGGCGCTCTCTCCGCTGCTGGGCAAGGCGCACCTGACCAAGAGCACGATCTCCAGGGTGGTGGGGCGCCTGAAGGCGTACTTCGAGCGCTGGAGACAGCGAGATGTGTCAGGCGAGCGGTACTGGATCCTGTATTTGGACGGGTTCCATCTGAAGGTCAGGCTGGCGAGGCGGGTCGTGTCGGCGCCGGTACTGGCGGTGCTCGGGGTCCAGCCCGACGGCCAGAAGGTGTTGGTAGCGTTGCAGTTGGCGGTCTCGGAGGCAGCGGTGCACTGGCAAGGACTGATCGAGTCGCTGGTGAGACGAGGGCTGCAGGCGCCGGAGGTGCTGATCGCCGACGGCCACAAGGGCCTGGCCAAGGCGATCGAGGTATGGCCCGATGTGTCGGTGCAGCGGTGCACACAACACAAGTGGAGCAACTTACGCGACCACTGCCCGGTTCATGCACGTGCGGAGATGAAGCGGGACTGGGATGCGATCGTCCGGGCCGATGACGGCAACCAGGCCAGAGCCGCCTACGCCGCCTTCGTACGCAAGTGGTCGACCCTCGTGCCCGCCGTGGCCCGGAGCCTGCAGGAGGCCGGCTTGAACCTGCTGACTTTCTACCAGTTCCCGAAGCCGATGTGGAAGACGCTGCGCACCACCAACGCCCTCGAGAACCTGAACCGGGAGTTCCGTCGTCGTACCAAGACGCAGGGCTCGTTCTCGACCGAGGCCGCTGGGGTGACGTTGCTGTGGAGCCTGGTCGCCTTCGGCCAGATCCGCATGCGACGCATCGATGGCCACCGGTTCTTGGCTCAGCTCACGTGCGGCCCCGACAAACAGGCCGCCTAACCGATAGGATCATCCGTCGTCGCGGAGGAGACGCTCATCCAATTTCCACGACATTCGGGGCACATCCCAACTCGATATCCGGGATGGAATTCTGGCGGTTCAACTCAAGGTTGCGGATGGTTCCCAGCGAAACCACTTTCCCCTTCGCCGCGAGCGTCCTCATGAGATGCTCACGGCTCCAGGCGCGCGCCTCCCTCAACGTTCGGAGCTTCTGTCCGTTCCAAAACTCTTTATTTCCATGACGACGACCCTACCTGTAGTTGCCTTGCCCTGTCAACCCGTTACGGTTAACTCTTTACAGGTCGCCGGTTAGCATGCGTGAGTATGAGTTCTGCGTTAGAAAGTCAACTCCAGAATATCAAAGACGAGATAGCGCGGATTCTGAGTTCGGCTCGGTCGGAATCGGGCTACGATCAGGTATCCGTAGAGCGCGAAGCACAAATCGCCCACGGCACCCTTAGCAAGTTCGAGCGCGGCGTGAGCGAGGCTCTCCCGAGCCTCGAGTTGGCAGCTCGGCTGGAGCGCGCCCTCAGTATTCCGTCGGGCGACCTACGACCGTTCATCATCGCCGGCCGCATCGTCCGAAACTTCCGACGAGACGAAGTCAGCGTCGGCGAGATCCTCGGCGCCTGCGACATCATCCGCAAGGGATAGGCCCCCACGATGTACGAACGACGCGCAGTTGCCGGCGCTATCGAAGAAATCGAGGAAAGCGCCCAACTCGCTAGAGGACAGGCGCACGTGGACCCCGTCAGCCGGGTTAGTAAACTCCATCACGGGGCCCCAGAAAATTTCTTCACTCGCCTCTTCCACTCGCAGCACGATACGCCCGCGACCACTGGAGTCCTCTACGACGAGTTCCCTGCAACGCAACGTTTCCATGCCTCTTATGCCTCCCAGCATCCAGCCCACCAACCGGGAGACGAGGGGCTGCTTCCGGTTGCGGAGCGAGTATTCTCGTAACGCGAGCGACCGTAACAGACATTTGTCTGCTAACACAAGGAGAGATGCGAAGGCGCGTGTGGGCGCGCAACGAAGGAACCGAGAATGCCTGCTACGGCAGGCTCTACACGCTACAGGCCGATCTCACCCGAGAATCGGTGAGCGTCGACCGTTAACTTAACTAGCTCCAAGGAGACACGCTCCGATGATGATTGATGAAGTGCTGCTCTTGAAGGATCTCGATGATCGAGAGCGTCTGATGTTTCAAAGCGAATACCAAACCGTCAAAAAGAGCAGCACAACCGCCATACTGTTGGCGTTTTTCCTCGGTAGCTTCGGAGCACATCGCTTCTACCTTGGGGAAGTGGGTCTTGGTGTGCTCTACATAGCGTTCTGCTGGACGCTCATTCCAGGTATCGTCGCCATAGTGGAGCTGTTTCTCCTGAAAGGTCGCGTTCAGGTCTATAACAAGGAAAAAGCTGATGCGATCGCTGTCAAACTGAAGGCCCTCCGAGCGTGACCTACCGGTCGGTCAGGTCGCCTGGACAGGGAAAACGCTTCTGTGATTAGCAATCGAAAGCGCCTGCTGCGGCAGGCTCTACACGCTACAGGCCGACCTCACCCGAGGGTCGGTGAACGCTGAACAGGGGGAGGGGGCTGGTCAGATGGACGGGGAAGACGCTTCTATGATTTCTGCACGCCGGAGATTTCAGTGGAGAACAGGATTAGCACATGGAATCTGACGTTGGCACCGTGATAAAGTACCGTCAACGTCCAGCGCGCGCGCCAAAGCCCGCAGCGGCAGGATGCGCAGCATCCAGCGCTCCGGGTCGTTTTCGAGATCCTCCACCACCTGCAGTGGCGTGCATCCGAACTCCTCACATAGCCGACTGATGAACCACGCCTCGGGCACCGGCTCATCACCAATACCCTCGAAGTGGCGATACAGCCGGACTAGGCTTCCCCCTCCTGAGCCTCTGACGGAGGCATGGTCAGATCGATGATTTCCTGAGCGGCCCACTGTGTGGTGCGCTCATCCAGCGCCGCCTTGTTCTCGGAGTCGCAGGAGGCATCGTAGGACCAGGCCGCCAAGCCCATGTCGATCAGATAGCCCGTGTCGTAGTTGGCCGCCTGATAGCGCCGCTCTTGGAGCACCTTGCGAATCTCCCCCTCGGCTCTGTCGCCACCCTTCGAAAGCACCTCGAGGAATTCCGCTCCCCAAGCCTTAGCGGACTCGCGGGAATAATCCTCCTGCAGGCTGCGCGCTTTGCGCAGCTGCTTCCACGAGAGCCGGTTGAGTAGAAAGTGCTGCCCCGGCTCGTGTGGAATCTCCCGCTGTACGGGCTCTCCTGTCACCAACATCTACGTTTCTCCTTTGTCTTTGGCTGCTCTTACGCCCAGGTCCACGCGCCGGTCGGCTGCAGCACCACGACCGCCTTGTGGATGTCCTCGGCACTCATCACCACCTGGAAGCTCACCACCCGCACATCGCCCGTGAGGGTCTTACCGTCACCGGCAGTAATGACAACCTCGCGGCCGTCATCCTGGGGACCATCATCGACATCCTTGAAGATGTCGTGCGGGCCGTTCGTGCTCGTGTCCCAGATCAGATTGAAGGTGAGCTGGTTCACCATCCTCATGCCCGTGGGCGTGTGCTCTCCCCAGGCATCCCCGTAGGTGGTGGTCTCCACAAACGCCGCCTCGATCTGTGGATCGACCCCTTCGAGCAAGTAGTTGGAGATGTCGCGGGCCGTCCCACCGGGAGCATCCTCGATGGTCACCGATACCGATGAGGAGCCGTACTTTCCAGGCATCGTTGTCTTTCTCCCGCCCGCATTGCGGGCCGTTGTTGTCGATTACAAACGAGACATTGCGATCAGTGAGGTGATCGAGCCGGTACCCGTCAGCGCGCCACTCACGGCGATGTAGCGATCCACCGTGCCGGTTGCACCGAGGCGTTCGGCGAACGGAGCCGAGACGTTGTTGGTGAACGTAATGAGATCTGCGAACACTGTGTTATCGGCCGAGTCGCGGATCTTGACCGACAAGCCCGTGATGCCCGCAGCGGCGTTCACGACGAGGTACCCCACAGCGCCGTTGGCCGAACTGGCACCGTTGTCCAGCGTCTGGCTCTCGGTATTCCAGTCGGCCGTTTTGGATTCCAGCGGCTGCAAAAGCACACACTCGTCGCGCTGCCCGGTCACCAGGCATGTGGCGTTGGCTCGGTGTAGATCGCCTTGCGACATCATTACCTGGTAACTCTGCTGATACAGACCCGACAGACCCACGCACGCATCCCCCACGCCCTTGGAGGGGCCGTACACGAGCAGGCGCGGTACCGCCTGCACCGAGCTCGGCACCGAGCCCCCTAGCGCCGCGTGGCTGTTGTTGGCTCCGGTATCAAAGAACGCTCCCTCAATGCTCAGCTCCACTTGGCGCACACCGATGGGCGTGTGCTTTTCCCACCCGTCTCCAAGCCCATCGGTGCGCACGGTGGGAACGGTGACCGTTTCGGATAGCTGCTGTGGACTGGCGGCCGTCAGGTCATAGCCATCCACCGTAAGGAACACATCGGCGGGACCGTAGCGTGTCATTACTTACCTCCCCGTCGAGACCTTCGCCGTGGAGCGCGGCGTGACGATCTCGACGTTGCCGGACTGGATCTGAACCTGTTGCAGCTTCTTGGGCATATCGGAGCAGTCGCCCCCAGCCTCGACGCTCCTAAACTCGATCCCGGCGCGGTCCTTGGCGCTCATGCGCGATAGCCCACCCGCCTTAGCGATCGCCTGCACGGCCTTCGGATCGATGGGATACGTGATGGCGCCGCGACGGTTCGTCACGCGGAGCTTTTGGGTAGCCATGAGATCAATCGCTCCTGTAGTTGTTGCCGCACTTCAAACACCAGCTCGTGCCCCCGAACGCCTTCTGTTGCCTGTCCTCGGAAGCCCCGCATTGCGGGCACGATCCATCATCTAAATGAGTGGGGATCGCGTTGCCGCGAGCATCCACGAGTCCGCCTTTGTCAACATCGACTGGCCCTGTATCCGTCATCGCTCTTTCTCGGTGCGGCAGTTAAAGACGATCAAAACGCGCTCTTTGTCGTCGCGCTTGTACAGTCCCGGGTCTTGTAGAGGGCTGATCCAGTGGTACTGCGTGCCAGACAGCTCGGTGCCCTGAACCTTCACCAGCGCGTCACGGATACTCGTGGCGGTGGCCAGCGGCGTGTCGTGGTCGTACGGCGCACCGCGCACCACGACTTGCAGCCGCGGCCGCTCGTAGGCCACCCCGCCGGTGACTCCGAACCCCCGCGACGGCGCCTCCCCGGGGTACTGGTACAGCGCCACCGCCGTATCCGGCGTCGCCGGCATCGTTCCCCTATAGATCGGATCCGTGATGCTCTCGGTGACCAAGTAGCTCTTCACCTCCTGCAGAAAGGCCATCAGCGCTCCAACAACCCCTTGCCGATCCGCGCCGCCATCCCTGGAATCGCCTCGGTCACGGAGTTCTCCAGAAACTTCGCCTCGCCCACCGTGTGGCGCGCCTCTAGGTCCTCGTGTACGCGGTGTGCGTAGCTCACCGCCGGCCCCCCAACACCGATCCGCACCGATACATCCCGACCCGACCGCCTGGGCGCCTCCACGTGGTGGCTGGCACGTAGTGCGCCGGTATCCACCGGGGTTCGCCGACGGCTCTTGGTGGCGATCTTTTGAGCCTCCCGGTGCAACGCCGCCTCGATCTTGCTCGGCATGCGAGCCGTTACGGCCCCCAGCTTGCGCCTCAGCTCAGACAACCCCTCGATCCGTACGCTCATCCCAGCCACACCTCGAGCATGTAGGGTGTCCCGGTGGAGCCATTCACCAGCCCCTCGATATCGAGAATCGGCCCCGTGGTGTTGTCCGGCAGCGTGATCCGATCCAGCGGCCCCACCTGCACCGGGAACAGAAAGCTCACCTTGGCCCGCGCCATCACCACGTTGCCCTCGTCGCCGCGCACCTGTCGCTGCTTGTGCTCCACGAGCGCTGGCCGCTGTACCGCTGAGCCATACGTCGGTGCCCCCTGGTCATTGGGGCCTTCATACGCTTCGTGGACCACGTCGTGCTGCAGGTCGCTCGTGAGGCTGTTGGCCAGCGCCACACCGGAGGCCACAAGAGTCTCCAAACCCATATCGCTACGCCCTCACCAGTTGGCGCGTGCCGGAGGCACGGCCCCGCACCGCGTAGTACCAGTGCTCCGGGATCAGCAGCACCACCAGGTCCGGCACCGCCTTGGCAAACACGGAGTCTTTGAACTCCAACTCCACCGGCCCTGCCTTGATCCTGGTGATGCCTTTGGTCTCGATATCGGAATCATCCGTGCGGCCGAGATCGGCCAGCAGTTGCCGGGCGTATTCCGCCTGCGCGTTCTTAATCTGCACCGGGATCTCGGTGGAGGCGACGTGCTCAAACCCGGTCGGCTTGAGCATCCCCGTGCGGGGCCATTGCAGCGCCTGGTTCCGATCCACCGCGTGCCCGCTCCACTCAAAGGCTCGGTCCAGCAGCAGCGTCGCCATCAACAGCGCCTTGGTCTTGGCACCCTCCTCGGTGCTCGTGGCTGTCCACGCCGTACCGGACGCGACCCGGTCCTCGTGGTACTGCTCGGCCTCCCCCAGCGTGGCGTAGGTGTTGCTCCAAGCCCCGCCGACGGTCGCATTCAGTACCGAGGTCGCCATCAGTTCCCCTTGCGCCTTTTCGTAGGCTGCGCCTTGGACTTCGGCTTGCCACCGCCTCTAGCCTTCGGCTTGGCTATCTCCTCGTAGTCGTGTTCGTTGAACTCTTCTCGATTGATCACGCACTCCGCCCCATCGCTTTTGCGACGGACTTTCTGAGTCGGTATTGCAGCCATCGCTTTGTCACCTAGGGGGTGTGGGCTCGGTCGCGAGCACGCAGCCAGCGCGACCGAGCCTCATCATTGTGGACCCAGCCGATTAGCCTGCGACGCGCACCGCCAGCTCCGGGCGAACCGTCTGCACACCGTAGAGGGAGTCGTAGGAGAAACGAGTCCTCTTGTGCTGACGCGACACTTCCAGTCGCAGCGCCAAGCCCGATACCGGGTCGACCGCCGCGCGGAACGTCCCGACTCCCATCGGGTCGGCTCCCTGGAACGGCCGCATGGCCAACGCGAAGGCGTCACGGTGAAACGCCAGGTTCACCGTGTGGCTGCCCTTGAACGTCAGCGCCGCATCGTCGGCCCAGGCAACCTTCGACGCCGGTGCGTAGGTGATGACGTTGCTCCCGTAGGCCTCCACGACGTAGGTCTGCGTGTCACCGGCCACCGTGAAGATGTCGCCCTCGGCGGGATCGCCCGAGCCGGTATCGATCGTCACGGTTCCGTTGCCCACCACATGGTCCGACTGGTTCACCAGCCAGCCTGAGCCGCCGCCCGTGGTATGCGTTGGAACGTTCTGGTCCATCGCCCACATGGAGCCGAGCTTCTCGCCGATCTCACCACGCAAGATACCCTGACGGTCACCCCGGTAACTGGCGTCCTGGAAGGCGCGCAGGTTCAGCGCGTTCGCCTCTGCATCCGGATCGATCACGCAAAAGCGTGGATCCAGTGGCGCGAGCTGTTCGTTGAGCACCTTGCGGGCGTTCACGAACGCCGACAGGTCGCTCGTGAACGGCGTGGTGCCCGCCGTGCCGGCGTACCCGTAGATGTCCTTGTACTTGGCAAGGATGGCGTTGTCGATGTTGTTCGCCAGCGCCTTGATCGCCTCGGAGGCTTGCATCGGGATCGTTCCCGACTGCACCTCCAGCATTTCCTTGTCGTTGAGGAAAAACGGCGCCTCGTACCACTGATCCAGTACGAGCGACACCTTCGTCGGCGCGATCCCGGCATCGTCGGGCGGCGTGTTGGAAGGCGTTACCGCGGTTGCGGCGATCGCCGAGGGGATCGGTACATCGATCGTCGAGTACTGATCGCCCGGAACGTTTTCGTAGGCGCGGTTGACGAACCGCGGCATGACCACCATCTCGCGCAGAGCCAACAGACCCTGTGCCAACAGACGGTCAACGATATGCGTGGTGGTGTTGGTATTGGCCACTGTCGGGGCACTCCTCCACAAAAGAAGTTGCGGATTCGTCCCCACCGGGGCGCGGCCCCCTGGATCTGAAGAGACCCTGTTAGCCGCCGTGACCTAATGGCGTGCCACGTCACGCTCTCAGAATATGTCTTAGTACTACCGAATTCGTCCCCACCGGGGCACGGCCCTTGGATCCTTCAAGATCCACCAGCCGCCGCGGCTTCGTACCGCACCGCGTCACGCTCGGTTACTTCCGATTCGTCCCCACCGGGGCGCGGCCCCCTGGATCTGAAGAGACCCTGTTAGCCGCCGTAGCCTAATGGCGTGCTACGTCACGCTCGGTACTGCTGTCCTCTACTGTACTACGGCCTTGCCGGCCGCAATGTCCTCCAAGCTCCCCCCGAACTGATCTTCCGAAACCATACGTGCCATACCCGTTGTGGAACCGCTCGTATCGCTCGGGCGTGCTCCACCTCCGGTGGATTCCTTGAACAGATGCGCCGCTTGTCGCTGTAGCCTCTCGCCCCACTCTTGCATCGTGAGCGGCAGCGCCGGGTTGATTTCGGAAAACAACGGCTCCTCGCCACGCTTGGCAACGACCTTGCCGTCCTCTTCGGTCAGCTGGAAGACCGCTGTTCCACGAGACAAAAAGTCTTCCCACGCCTCGTCACGTACTCCGAGCTTGGATCCCACGGTTCGCAGCTGCGACTCAAGATCCTTCCGTGCCGCTTGCTGCCGTGCCGCCACCTCGCGCGCATTGGACTCATCGAGCTTTTTTGCCAATGACTCTAGCTGCGCCTGGATCGCTTGCATCTCCGCGTCCTTCTTGGGCGCCGTCTTCTTCAACGTCTCAAGCTCCGTGACGGCGCTCGTGTACTTGTCCTCAAGACCGGAGATCTCATCGAGCCTCGTGGTCAAATCACCGATCTTGCTGTTCAGACCAACGTTGCTATCCCGGAAATGCGCCGTGGCCTTCTTCTGCTCCTCCAGCTCCGAGGCCACCACCATCCCCGGCACATCGCCTTCGAGCTTCAGTACGTACTTACCGTCACGCTCCACGTACTCGTCGCGAAGTGCTTCGGCAACGGCACCCAGATCTTCAACGACGACTTGCATGCTCCCACCCTGTCAGCGCGACCGACCGTGGCCCCCCGGCTACGGTCCGTTGCGTCTGAATCCGTCTCCTTGAATCAATACGACGATCCTGGTCGCGGTGTCAAGCACCTACCGTCGATCCGATTAACCACGCGTGCTCAGGTACGAGAAGGTAAACTTTCGCTTACCTTATTGACTGAAGTAAGGAACTACTGTATATTGTAAGGAAAGCCTTGAGGTGCTGCCATGATCGAATCTTCTATCAGCAAGAAAGGACAGACAACACTCCCCAAGCCCGTACGGGAGATGCTCGGCGTCCAGGCTGGGGACCGGGTACGCTACGTCATTGCCGACGGCGAGGTGCGAATTCTGCCCGTGCGCTCCATCAATCGGTTGTTCGGCGTGCTACAGCATGATGGCCCCGCCCTTGCGGTAGAGGAAATGGAGCAGGCCATAGCCGACAGCGCGGCTGAGGGATGATCGCGCTCGATACCAACGTTCTCGTCCGCTATCTGGTGCGCGACGATGTGCAACAGGCGGAGGCTGCTCGGACGTTACTGGAGTCGCTCACGATAGATTGTCCCGGCTACGTCTGCCGCGAAGTAATCGTCGAGCTTGTCTGGGTATTGGAACGTGCCTACAGGTTCCCCCGTAAACGAATAGCGACGATATTGGAACAACTCGTGGCGACCGATGGTCTCGTAGTCGAAGAGGCAGACGATGTAGCCCGTGCAGCGTTTCGATACCAGGCGCATGGCTCTGGATTTTCTGATCTGATGATTCTGGCAGCGGCCGAACGATCTCAGGCCCATCCGCTATATACCTTCGATAAGAAGGCTACACGGCTTGAAGGTGTGACGCTGCTATAGGGGAGACTGCGTGCTACACGCGATTAACGTGCTCTAGCGGCCGTCTGTAGCGATCCCCACCGCACACCGGCACCGAGGATGCGCCGGTGGCCCCGGAATCAGAAACGGCTTGCCAACCTCCGCCACGGCGTCACGCATCGGCTCACAAATCGGGCAGAGCCGATCATCCGGCGTGACGATCCATACTTTCTTCTGCCCCTTGGGCAACAGCCCCGCCCGCTGCGCCTGACGCCAGGATTCTTCCTGCCCCGCATTGAGCGCGTTCATCACCTCGGTGCGGGCGATTGTCTTGGCCCGCTCCCGAAGCTTCTTCTGCACGTAGCGGTCCACCTTGCGGTCGACAAACTGCAGCGTCAGCCCCTGGTCGATCAGCTCGGCGCGGTAATTCAGCGCCGCTTGGACCTGTTGCGCGTTCAGTCCGATCATCGGTTGGATCGCGCGTGCCGCCTCGAACGGAGGCTGCCCCTCGCGGATGGCGCGCACGATGGCTGCACGAATACCCCGACGGGTCTCCTCTGAGACTCCCTTGACGAGCCGTGCCGCATGGCGGGCAGCGGCGCGCTGTGCTGCCGGGAGCGTGGCGTCGAACCGGAAGGAAGTGCTGGTCGTGGCCATCGCTTACCGGCTCGTTAGGCGTTGGACGCGTAGCACCGCGCAGCGTGGAATCGTCATGTCGCCGCACCCCTGGCGGGCAACTCCCTCAGTCTGGTCCGTCAGGTGGGGCACAACCACGAGACACTGATCGTCTTCGTGTACCAATCACCCTACAGACCGGTACACGAGAGCCGCAGGCTCGATCATATCCAATGGCTGCCAACTGGCAGAACAGCCGTACGAGTCGTGCCACTCCACCAGAACAGGCGCCATCAAGCTCTCGGCACCAGCCTCGTCGTACAGACCCTCCCGCAAGCGCTCCATGGCCCGTACGAACGCCCGCTCCATCCTAGAGCTCATTGATTCGCTTCGCCCCGAGTCTTCCACCGCGCATGAACGCCTCCTGCACGCTGTCTCCCACTCCCTCCAACGCCTCCCGAACCTCACCCACCGGCACCCGCCGCAGCGCCCCCTTCGCATCGCCGGCCGACAGCGCTAGCGCTAGCTCGTTGATCGACACCTGATCCCGCAAGCGCTCCATGGCCCGTACGAACGCCCGCTCCAGGCGCGGCTCGATCCTGTCGGCGGCCGCATGAAGCTCCCGATACGCAGGCTCTCTACGTGGCATCGGGAAATAACCCCCCCTTGACCATCTCGGATGCAATGGCGTTGCATACCAACTCTTCGAGTTCTTGATGCTCTTCGAGAACCGAGCTCAGCCCCCGCACGAATAACACCGCATGCACCCACTCATGCAGCAGCACATAGTGCTTCCATTCACCGTCCGGCAAGTCCTCTGCTAGCCGAATGTGCGGCGTCGGCTGGCTAATAAACTCGCCGTGAGCCTCCTCGGTTATATGGATACGAGGCACCTCCTCAACGGCTACCGATATCCCGTCAACTCTTAGAACCCTGCTCACGCCACCTCTCCCACGAGCGCCGGTCCCTGACGCCCGATCTCCGCTTGTTCCTCCTCCGCACTCACCCCCGGCCGCGCCAGCTCGCCCTTCTGCATCGCCGCCCAGAAGGTCTCAAACGACACCGCGTCCGCCTGCAACGCCAACACCAAGGAGCGCAACATGTCGGCCCTCATCGGCACCGCCACGAAGTCCTTGTTCAGCTCGTAGGCAACCTCCACGTCGCTTGGCTTGGCTTCCGTACCCATCCACCAGGCGTGATACCGCCACGCCTGACCCAGGGCACTCTCGATCGCCTGCGCCACCGTTCGCAGCGTGGCGTGGGCCCCAGCGTGACGCATCCCTACCGCCGTGGCGGTCTCCGCCGCTCGCGGCTGCTCTTCCAACAACCGCGCACCCAGCGTCGCCATCATGAGGCGCTTTTCCTCCGATGCCTTGTCCAACGCCCCTAACCCCTGGCCGGTGAACTCCAGCATCCCCGCCTTACCGGTGGGCTCCAGCATCCACGCTGTGCCCGAGCCGATCTCCAACCGCCCTGACTCCTCGTCCTTGATCCCGGCTACCCACGGGGTAGGCAGTGCCGTGAAGTGTCGCCCGTGCTCTAGGTCCGCCATCGTCCGGTAGTGCGACAGGTTCACATCCACCAGGTCCAGCAGGGGGGGCTTGTCCACCCGAGCCGACGTGGAGTTTGGAGACACGAACACGAAGGGAATGAACGGCAGCGCCTCGCCGCGCCGTATCGCCACCACTTCCGGCTCCTGCTGCCCCGGCGGTGTCCATGGTTCGTACTTGGAGGAGGATTTCGAGGCTTTCCGATACACCGTTTGCGTATATGCCCCGTCTCGTAGCCGCAGCACCCGGTACTGATCGATTTGCCGCGTGACGAACTCGTCTCGCTCATCGGGCTCCCGCGCTACCTCTCTGAGCACCACCCGTGTAGTGATCTCATCGCCACCCAGACGCTGCGTGCGCCACGACACGATGTCCTCGGCCCGATACCCACACCAGTAGGGTCGCTTACCCGCTACCTGTTCGGAGCCCATCTCCACCAGGATTCCGTAGCGACCCGTCAGCAGCACCTCGCGGGTAGCTTGGAGTGCGAACGTCTCGGCCGACTCGCCCCCTAGCGTCACGTCCCTATCGTGATCCTGGATGCTTGCGGGCAGCAGAAGCGTTGGCTCTTTCTGAAAGATCAGTCCCGCCAAACCATCCACCGTGCGTCCGGTGGCGTTGTAAAACAGCGCTCGTTGCTTGTAAGCCTCGTACTTGGCTGGCTCGCGTCCGTGGCTCGCTAGCGGGGGCAGGTATCCAGCCCCCTGCTCCTTGACTGCGTCAGAGCCTTCGTAGCAATGACGCACCCGCTGCCACTTGGTGACGAACGCCTCATACGTATCGGAAGCGGTATCTACTGGCATCGTCCCACCCCTTTTTCAGCTCTCGCGCATACCGGGGGCCTTTCCCCCCCCCCCCGGACCTAGCGGACGAGATCTACTGATATATGTTCCTCTAACTACTACTTGCACACCCGACAACTCCCCCTGGTCCTTAGTGGGGGAGGTGGCTTTTGCGGACGCCCCCGTATGGCTGGCTTCGGGTCGAAGACAACAATCCGCCCCCGGTCCCTACTGCGACAGTCGTGGCCCTGCACGGTCCCACCCGCACGTTGGCTCCACGCTGCCCTTCGGAAGGTATGCAAGGGTCGTTGGAGTGCTTGTATGAAATCGCTCCGGGGAGCCGCCCCGGTTCGGGGTGGCGTGCGCACCAACGAAACGACCGAATGCAGATCGGTTCGCTGCTGCGCGCGCGTCTCCTCACGTCTCCTCACCCCCACGCCACCTGTCGCTGCCTCACCGCGACTCTCCGCACCCGCTCCACCGCGTAGCGCAGCGCGTCGATGACGTGGTTGTGGGTGTCCTGTAGCACCGGGATCACTTGTCCCGTGCGCCGATCCGTCTTGTAGCTGTACAACGTCAACTCCTGGATCATGTGGTGGCAGCGGGGATGCACGACGATGTCGTAGCTGCGCAGAAACTCGATACCTTCTTCCACGCTTCCCGGCCCCTTGCGCGCTTTGGCGATGCGCGGGTACCCGTGTCGCTGCAGATACGCGATCGTCTCCGGACGAGCGGAATCGGCGATGATCGGCCAGGCGCGTGCCTGGCCGTTGTCGATGGAGTCGAATAGCTCCGCCGTGCGGTCGATCTCGCAGCCCACTTGGTACGCCTCCCGATCCACGTACAACTTCCGCCCATCGATCCAGCAGCGCACCAGCACCGTCGGGTCGACTGAGAAACCCCAGTCGGCTCCGAAGTACAACGCTGTGCCTTCGGGCGGATCGGCGAACTGCTCGACGCTCCAGTTGTCGAACACTCGCGCTTCTGACCGGCCCACGTACTCCCCCAGCCAGACGTGGGCGTACTTGTCCGGGTCGCGCGCCCGGTCCCACTGCATCTCCTGGGCCAACACGTCTGGGAACCAGGGGTTGTCCGCGTAGTTGGCCTCCACCACCACCGCGCCGGGCGGTGCATTGGTGCCGCGGAGCAGCGCATCCACCGGGTCGGTGGGACTGTTGGGGTTCCACGAAAACCACAGCTCCGAGCCGGTGGCGCGCACCGTCGGGCGCAACAGCTCTAGCGACTTGGCTGATAGCGACTGCGCCTCCTCCACCCACGCGATCCCATACCCCTCCAGCGACTTGATCGACTCGGCCGTATGGTTCTGCATCCCGTGAAAGATGATCCGGCCGTTGGCGCCGGTCTCGATATGCGTGTTGAGGATGCGGAAGTGCTCTGACACCCCGAGCCTTCCGATGGTGTCCTCTAGCAGCCGCTTCACGGACTGATCCAGCGACCGTTGCACCTCGCGCACGCACAGGGCTCGGGTGTTGGGATCCTCTAGGCATCGTTGCACCAGCAGCGAGGCGAAAAACCATGACTTGCCTGATCCTCGCCCACCGTACGCACCCCGGTACCGTGCGCGCTCCTTGAGCAGCGGCACGAACGCGCGCGGGGCTTGGAGCTGAAGCGTGCCCTCATGCTGCCCGTCATGC
This sequence comes from Acidobacteriota bacterium, assembly GCA_965248695.1. Taxonomy (GTDB): domain Bacteria; phylum Acidobacteriota; class UBA890; order UBA890; family WLXD01; genus DASCOT01. The sequence continues at coordinate 2,317,672 of CBDFKD010000002.1, forward strand.
CGCATCGTCCTGAGCCTCGAGCTCCGCATCGGCATCCTCGGCCTTAGGATCCACGATGACCCATTCGATGCGGTTGATGATCGGGCCGCCGTGAGGTCCGCCGTGCTCGTGCTTGTGCTTCCCGGACAGGCTGTTGCGATCCAGGATGTCGCGGGCGGCAACCAGAGCAAGAGCCTTCGCCTCGTCATCCTGAACGATCTTGGATAGACGCTCGATCGCGGGATCCACGAGGGCGGCAAGTCGCTCCTGTGCCTTGGCCCTGACCTGCGGCGCGGCTCCACCGTGAAAACGACAAACCGTGCCGCCAGCGATCGCCAGGTTTCGACATCGCTTGCCGCTTCTAGCTGTCGCATGACAGCGGTTTGCAACGCTCAAGTGATTTCTTCCATGGGGTCTCGTTGCTCCATGGGGTCCGTCATGAGACTCATCGGTTGGCGTGCTCATGCGATGCGCTCCAGGAGCCCTCGATGACGCAGTTGTTCGGTGAGCGCCACCGGGTCAGCACCGATGTACTGACACCACCAGCCCAGCGAGCAGGGGCGCAACTCCTCCGGGTGCGACAACCACGCAACCAGGTCTGATTCGGGGCCGATCTCCCGTAGCCTCTTGCACGTGCAAGCGGGCCGCTCGGTTCGATCACGCCACGTTGCCACCATGCCCAGGTCGACAATCGCCCGACGGATCACCGCAGCGGCAAGTGCGCGCTCCGGGGCGATGTCCACGCCTTCAACGTCGGGGATCGCGGGGGACTCGAAGCTGATCATGCCGCTAGCTCCAGGAGCATCGGGTCCTCGCGGTTCAGCAGCGGCGCGTCATCTCCGATCCTGCGGCGAGCCATCTGTACGTACTCGGGATTGAGCTCGATGCCCACGAAACGGCGGTCGGCGCGGAGCGCAACGACGCCCGTGGTACCGGAGCCGCAGAAGGGGTCGAGCACGACACCGCCTTCGGGGCAGCCGGCCAGCACACACGGCTCCACGAGCTTGGTCGGGAAGGTGGCGAAGTGCGCTTCGGGAAACGCAGCTTTGCCGCCATTCGAGATGGTCCAGACCGAGCGCAGGTTCGCACCTTGCTTGACTTTGCCGCCGCGGTGACAGGGGCGCTGCGGCCTAGCAGTCGGATTGGCCCCGTGATAGTTCGGCGAATTTGCCCACCCAGAGATGTTGGATTTTCGCCACCTGCCATCAACCAAATCGCTCCGCGTCTCCGGGCGATATAGCGTTCGAACCGCGTCAGCGTCGTAGTAGTACCGAGCGGACTTCGACAGCAGGAAGACGTACTCGTGGGCCTTTGTGGGCCGATCGGTGACCGACTCGGGCATCGGGTTCGGCTTTGCCCAGAGGATGTCCGAGCGCAGCCACCAGCCATCCGCTTGCAGCGCGAAGGCGATGCGCCAGGGCATGCCGATCAAGTCCTTCGGCTTGAGCCCCGGTGTGCGCTCCATGCTTCCAGTGAGGTTCCTGATCTGCGCTGCCTTCACTTGGTTCGCGCTCAGAGCGGAGACATTCGGCGCGTGCTTGCCAGCGTGCTCTCGTGATTGGGCACCACACGAGCCCGCATAGCAGTCCCCCATGTTGAGCCACAGCGTGCCGTCGCTCCGCAGCACTCGGCGGACCTCTCGGAACATCGCCACCATCTTGGCGACGTACTCGTCGAGTGTTGCTTCGAGCCCGACCTGGCCGTCAGTCCCGTAGTCACGGAGCCCCCAGTAGGGCGGCGAGGTCACGACGCAGTGGACCGACTCGTCCGGTAGCTGGGCGAGGCCCTCCAGCACGTCGGCACAGATCAGCCGGAAGTGCCTCATGCGATGCGCTCTAGGGCCAGCAGCTCGTCGAGACGATCCTCGACCTCTGCCCGTGTGATCTCCGGGTTTCCCTCGTAGCTGGCCGCGTAGTACCCGGCCACGTAGGGCTTGAACCACTCGGCGTGCTCGAAGATGTACGGGCGCTCCATCACGACGCTGCTTCCTCCAGGAGCCGCGCTAGCGCCTCCTCTAGCTCCTCGCCGCTCACAAGTTGAGAGGGGTCTTCTTCGATGGCCGCCAATTGCTCGCGGGCGATCTCGGCATCTCTCCATTCCTTCCTCGTTGCCTCGCTTCACGATGCCCTCCCGAGCCAGAGCCCGAAATCGGCTGGTACCGATTTGGTACCGTTTTCAACCCTCAAAGGGGGGTCTAGAGGGGTCTAAACCCCCTGTAAGTCGTTGAATCTACGTAGATCGGTGATCTTCGCGATCACCGCCAGCCTGGCGATGCTGGCGCTCTTGCCGATTCCGTTGATCATCTTCGGCGCCTTCTGGTTCCAGCGCCGACTGGCACCGCGCTACGCCGCTGCGCGAGACGCTGCCGGAACGCTGTCGGCACGGCTCAACAACAACCTGTACGGCATGGCCACCATCCAGGCGTATACGGCGGAGGATTTCGAAGCCGAGCACCTGCGCGTCGCGTCGGACGCCTACCGCGCCCGCAACGCCGATGCCATCCGGTTTGCTGCCGCCATCAATCCGGTGATCCGCATGGCGGTGCTGACGGGCTTCATCGCCACCCTGCTGTACGGCGGCATCCTGGCTCTGCGCGGCGACATCGGCGTGGGCAGCTACTCCGCGCTCGTCTACCTCACCCAGCGACTGCTCTGGCCCCTCACGCAGATGGCCGAGCTGACCGACCTGTACAACCGCGCCATGGCCTCGGTGACTCGGATCATGGATCTCCTCGACACTCCGGCTCCGACTGCGCCCGACACACCGCTACCCCCAGATGTGACCGCGACGCTCGCGTTCGAGGATCTGCACTTTGCGTACGACGGCAAACCGGCGATCCGCGGAATCGACTTCCGCGTCGCCTCCGGTGCCACGGTAGCGCTGGTCGGTGCCACCGGCGGCGGCAAGAGCACGGTGCTCAAGCTGCTGATGCGCTTCCTCGACGTCGGCAGCGGCAGCATCATGCTCGACGGCGAGGACATCAGCCGCTACGACGCTCGCTCGCTGCGCGAGGCGATCGGCTACGTCGCACAAGATCCGTTTCTCACCGACGGCACCGTTGCCGAGAACATTGCCTACGGTGAGCCCGATCCGAACATGGCCGCGGTGGAGAACGCCGCCCGCGCCGCCGAGGTCCACGACTTCGTCCAGACACTGCCGGATGCGTATCTGAGCCTGGTGGGCGAGCGCGGCGCCCAGCTGTCCGGCGGCCAGCGGCAACGCATCGCTCTGGCACGAGCGCTCTACCGCGATCCGGCGATCCTGGTTCTCGATGAGGCGACATCGGCGGTGGACAACAAGACTGAGGCCGCGATCCAGCGCTCCCTGGCCGGCGCTGCTCGCGGCCGTACCACGCTGGTGGTCGCCCACCGCCTCTCGACGATCCGCCACGCCGACGCTATCCACGTATTGGACAAGGGACGCATCGTCGAGAGCGGCACACACGATGAGCTCGTCGCCCGGGACGGGCCGTACGCGGCGCTCTGGCGATTGCAAACAGGCACGGCGGCAGACAAGACGTGCTGATCCGCCGGGGGTGGAGCGCCCTGACCCCAAATCTCGTGTCTCGGCCCAGAACCCGCCGGACCAGCTACTCCGGAAGGATCGAATCGTGCCTCCCACATGGCGTCGCTGATGAGCGCCACCGCAGGACCACCGCTCCGGTGTTCCGACTCGGAGAACACGCGGCCGATTGCCAGCTCGATGCCCAGCAGGTCCAGGTACTGATCGGCCATCAGCAGCGACAGCGTGCGTTCGGCCTCACCTGTGCCCGAGACGTTGAACGTGCGACCCCGGTACGTGGCGAGCGCCTCGAACGCCGTCGTCTGCTCGCGCCAATCAATGGTGTTGGCCATCGATAGCTGCCCGCGCGCGATTCCGCGCTCCGGCGACACCCCGAACAGGCGCACGAGTTGCTGAGGTTCTTCAAAGGGCAAGGATCTCAGAATCGTGGCGTCGATGACGGTGTACATCGCCGTCGTCGCGCCGATCCCAATCGACAGCGTCAGTGCGGACGCTGCCCCGCCCGCGCTCTCGGCGTCCCGGCTTCGCCTACGCCGGTGTTCAATCGAGGGCCGCCACCGCCGCCGCGAGCTTGCGGTCGTACAACGAACACGATTTCGATCTCAGTCCGCTGCCGGCAACGACTTCGGTCCCCAGGTCCAGGTGGGGGTCGGTTGCCGCCGAATAGGTCGGCCACTCCGGCCGGCCCGGCCCGTTGGGATCGCCAGAAGTGGCGAACTGCACCCAATACGCGGCCATCGTCGCGGCCAGCTCGTGGTCGACCGGCTCCAGTGGCATCCAGGCTTGGGTGTGCAGGTTGTCGAAGGCGTAGGGAATCTCGGCGCCGTGGTAGGCACCGAGCTGATCCCCGCCGGCGCCGGGGACCACACGCGAGAAGTTGTAGAGGTAGGTGCGGCCGCCGTAGTCAGCGCTGGCACGCGCCATGAACCTGGAGGGGCACAGGAAGAAATCCTCGGTCTGCCAGCGAGAGTTGGCCTCGGCCACGGCATCCTCGTGATCCACGTCGTACAGCGCCAGTGCCTCGCCGGCGAGCTCGCCATAAACTTGCCGGAGCGCTGACCGGTGAGCGGAGAGGTCTGGATTGCCCATCAACGGCGCCAGGGTCGTCCACTCGTCGGCGTTGGCCCCAATCATCAGCGGGACCGCGGCAAACCGGCCTTCAGCGAAGAGGCGAGCCGGGACATCAGGCAGCGCCCAGCCATCGACAGGGGGCAATGTGAGACTCGGAATCGCCGCAGCCGCAGTCAGGACCCGCTGCGCCGGAACTTCTCGCAAGGCGTCGATTGTGTCCGGTCCGGTCTGCCCGGAGGCATCGATCCCCAGGTCGCGCACGAGCGTCTCGCCGCGAGCTTCGGCGTCGGCGAGCAGCGAGAAGTCGTTGATCTGGTAGCCACCGCTCTGCGAGATCACTCCATGAAATAGGCCCTCGGCCAGCGGGGAGGTCATCAGATAGCCGACATTGCCCCCGCCGGCCGATTCCCCGAAAATCGTCACCCGCGTCGGATCTCCACCGAAGACTGCGCCGTTGCGTTGCACCCATCGCAACGCCTCGATCTGATCGAGCAACCCGTAATTGCCAGACGAGCCGTGCGATGACTCGGCGCTCAGCGCCGGATGTGCCAGATAGCCGAAGGGACCGAGCCGGTAGGCACTCGACACCACCACGACGCCCTGACGAGCGAGGTTGGCACCGTCGTATGCGAATTCGCCGGTCCCGCCAGTGGTGTTGCCACCACCGTGAATCCAGACCATGACCGGTAGCGGCTGGTCGCCCTGCCAGTTGGGGGTCCAGATATTCAGGTACAGGCAGTCTTCGCTGACCTCACCGAGCGGCTGAACGACAGAGGGGTCGGCACCGTAGGCATCGGAGATGATGCGATTGAACTCGACACTGCCGCCGATCTGCATGCACGCGGGGGCGTTGGGCGTGGCGTCTCGCACCCCCTCCCACAGCTCCACCGGAGCGGGCGCCTGCCAGCGTCGCTCGCCCACCGGAGGAGCAGCGAACGGAATGCCCATGAAGACTGCCTCGCCTGCCAGCTCGCCCTGGGCGCCTTCCAACTCACCGGCGTCAACCACCGCCAGTGGTCCCCTATCGACTGCCAAGCCGGACGCCCCTTCTCCGGTGACGTTGCATCCCACCGTGAGCAGGAGGATCCCCGCCGTAGTCATCGTCAGACGCGCCGCTTTCCCGTTCCGCATTGGAAGTCCTTTAGTTGGTCAGGCCGAGTTCTCCTAGTCGCTGGGACTCGGAGCTACGTTTTCAACGACCTGACACGAGTGGCCGGTTCAGCCGATTTTCTCCCAGAAGCCAGCAATGGACGGCGTCAAAACCGCGTCGACGGGTGGCGACCACTTATTGAACGACGGTCCTGAAGTCAGCCGTGTAGACGCGGCCGGCACGCTTCACCTGGACCCAGATCCGATAGTCCCCTGGCTGCGGGAAGGCATACGGGAAAGCCACACGGCCGGGCTCATCAACCTGACCCCTATGGGCAGCTGTCACGTTACGACGCGCGCTGGCCACCATGAGGGCGCCCATCGAGATGCTGCCGGTCGGGTGCAGGTGCACGAAGACCTGGCCGTCCGTGCGGGTGATGGCGCTGTGCGACAGCATGCCCATGTAGGGTTCGAGCGCAGCCGGCTGTCCGGACCCGTCGCTCACATGGAACTCGAGCGTCAGATCCTCGCCAGTAGCGATGGAGCTGGCAGGGCGGAGCCACCGAACCTCCGTGTCGTCGTCGAATTTCACTGAATCACCGTCGTGGACACCGACCGTCCAAGAATCGTCGGGATCCAGCGGCGGCAACCCCACCGGCGCAGGCACGGCGACCGACGCCGTGAGCTCACCGCCCGGTACGGGCGGGCTCGGGAGCTCGATCTGGTTCACCAGGGTCTGACTGAAGCCGCTCTCGTGCACGATGTCGGCGTAGATTCGGTAGTTCCCCTGTGGGAGCGGCGGCACCTGCAGCCGGAAGCTGGAATCGTCCGTTCGCACCGGGTGGACGTGAGCGAAGGCACCGAGATCCTCGCGTACGAGGAACATGTGCATGAGCTTTCCGTGATCGGGCACCAGGGGTGACCAGCCGCCTTCGATCCAGCGCTGATCGGTGATCGCCAGATCGAGTACCCCCATCCCGTCGAGGGTTTCGACCGTCGCCGCAGTGGGCATCGGTTCGAAGATGGCTCGTCGGTAGGCGGCGTCGATGCCACTCCACCAGTACCACCCGGCCCATAGCATGCCCGCCAGCAAGACCGTGCCGACGGCTCCGACGATGCGCCCGCGCCAGCGACGCCGCGAATCCGCCTCGTCGCCCGGCGCCAGGGTGCTCTCACGCACGCTGGCCCCGAGGATGGTGACCGCGCCAGCGAACAGGAACAGTCCCATAGCGAAGAGCATGACGCCGTACCAGCGTTCCATGTCAAGCGTCTCGCGGCGGATCGACTCGAACGGTACGAGCGCGCGGCCCTCGCCTTCGGGGCCCTGGATCGTCACCTCGACGCTGTGGGCGCCGGAGGTCATCAGCCACAGCTCGGCCGAGTACAGCTCGCTATCTCCGGGAACGGGCACAGCCGGCTCGGCCGGCGGCGCGCCCTCGGCGCCGACATTCCAGCGAAACAGCCGGATGCTCATGGCATCGATCGGCGCCTGCAGTCTGATCGCGATCTCCGCCAAGCCAGGCACCACGCCCGGCGGACGAATGACGACGCGGAGTGGGTACGGCCCGGCCATCCCCTCGAAGAAAATGTTCGGGCTGCCAACATGAGCCGCGGCCGACGGAGCGCCGAGCAATGTGGCCAATAGAGCCAACGCCACGGCAACGCGGGCGACAACCACCTTGACGGCGCGGGAAGGGCTCAACGCTGAACGCGCTCCATCCAACCGCCCCAGCTCAGCCCGAGGCGAGCCGAAAACACGGCGATACCGGCAGCGATGGTCATCCCGGTGACGTTCGCGTTGCGTCCCCAGAAGGAAAACCACCAGTCGCCGGGTTGCGCCATGTACGAGAAGCGGTCGGCCACGAAGAAGGCGTTGCGGCCCACCGACGTCAGCAGCAAGCTGCCCATCATCCACTGAACCACCAGATGCACGGCGAGAAACACGACGCCCACCGCAAGGGCTTGCAGCCAGCGCGATCGTGCCGAGAAACGCCGCAACAGCAGATCGATGGCGAGCGCCGGCACCACGAGCAGAAGGGGGAAGCTCGGCGGAACCATGCGGGTCACCGGGTTGTAGATCGGCGCCAGCATCGGTGTAGCCGGGAACATCTGCAGGATGAGGATCATGCCGATCTTGAACGCCATGTAGATGCCGGCGGCCGTGGTCGCCGGCCACCGCAGGCCACCTCCCTTGGCGGCGCCCACCAGCAAGAACGGAAACAGGATCGCGCTGACGGTGAAGAACTCCTGGCTGTGCCACTGGTTCGGTCGTGCCAGGTACTCGGACGCTGCAGTCTCGAGGCAGAGCATCAAGACGGCCAGCGCGTAGGCGTAGATCCACGGCAGCAAACGGTCCTGCGGGAACCGGTTCTGCCTGGCGAGCGCCATGACCAGCGCCCCGGCCTGGATAGCCATGATCCCGAGCAGCAGCACCACGTGCGGTGGGCTCAAGATCTCGACGTCCAGACCATAGGCGGCGTGCCACCAGTCGTCGAAGGGGGCTGATGTGATCATCGCCAGGGCCCCCCAGATGCACAGCCAAGCCCCCATCGGACCGTAGAACCAGCGCCAGAACCGAACCGCCGAGGCCCGCTTTTCCGCCGGCGCGACGAACGACAACCACAGGACGTGACCGCCGCAGGAAAGGCCGGCGACGATCCCGCCCAGATAAATCGCCAGATGCGCCGGGGTCCAGAACGTGTCACGGCCGATGGTCATGTGCCACGAAATGTCCCAGATCGCTCCCACCAGCACGGATGTCGAGGCGAAAACAACGGCCCAGAGAAACCAGGGGACGGCAGCGGGTCGGGGTGCTACGAACGAGTCGAGGCGCTCCGCAGCAATGCTCATCGTCCGGCTCCGTATCCTGTTCCGTATGTCCTGTTCACTAGACTCATTACACGTTCTACATCGCCAGCTAAGCGCGACACGCGTCGACGCCCGCCTTCAGTGACGTCATCGGATCGTTTACCGGAATGAACTCTTGACCAAGGTAGCCATTGAAGCCGGCCTCCACGATCGCCTCGCAAATGGCGCGGTAGTTGAGCTCCTGGGTCTCATCGATCTCATGGCGGCCTGGCACGCCCCCGGTGTGGAAGTGCGCGATGTGCTCGATGTTCTCCTGGATAGTAGCGATGACGTCACCCTCCATGATCTGCATGTGGAAGATGTCGTAGAGGAGCTTGAACCGCTCCGACGCCACACGCTGAACCAGCTCTACGCCCCACGGCGTGAGATCGCACATGTAGTCCGGGTGGCTGCGCTTACTGTTGAGCAGCTCCATGCAAACCGTGACGCCGAGCTCTTCGGCCAGCGGAACGATTCGCCGCATGCCAGTGACGCAATTCGCCAGCCCCTCGGCGTCCGACATGCCGTCGCGGTTGCCGGAGAAAACGATCATGTTGGGCAGGCCCGCGGCAGCCACCAGCGGCAGCCGCTCTTCGGATTTCGCCACCAGGTCGTCGTGCAGCTCAAGCCGGTTCCAGCCCCGCGGGATGCCGCCCGGGCCGTTGGCCATGGCACAGGTAAGCCCGTGCGCATGCACCGCCGGCCAGTCCTCCGGGTCCAGCAGCTCCACCGAGTGCATGCCGAAGGACACTGCGTTCCTGGCCAGCTCGTCGACGCTGATGTCCGGGTAGCACCACTTGCAGACGGAGTGCTTGAGGCCTCCGCTCGATTCGGTCTGAGAACGCCGCGCTGCGACCGGTCGACCTTCTGCGGGAACAGCTGCCGCCAGAGCGACTCCGGCGGCAGTGCCCGCCACGATGCGAGCTGCCTCCCGTCGCGTCAGCGGCTGGTTGTTGCGCACGGTTCCTCCTTGGGCTGGACGAGTGTCCGACATCGTAGCAAGGTGCCGAGACTCTCAAGCTACTGCTGACACGTCCCCAGCGCCAGCCGGGTTCGAGACCGAGGGACATGGTTATGAACCGCCGTCGAGCAATCCACCACCTGGCGACAACTGCCGCGGGGCTTGGCGTTGCCGCCCGTTGCGCCAGGGCTGAAAGCGCGTTTCGCAGCGAGGAGGGAGCTTCGACCGACCCGCTTCTCGCGGGCTCGTGGCAAAGCACCGAAACACTGGTGCGGGGCGGGCGGGTCATCAATGCCGACGGCAGCCAGAACGCCGATGTGCGGATCCTTGGGGACACCATCGTCGAGGTGGGTCCCAACCTTCTTGTCGGTGCCGAGGCGCACATCATCGACGCTTCCGGCCATTTGGTTATCCCGGGCGGCGTCGACCCGCATACGCACATGCAGGGCTCGTTCGTCGACGACCTCACCACCGGCACCTCCGCCGCGCTGGCCGGCGGCACCACGACGGTCGGAACGTTCGCCTATCCCCGCGACGACGAGAACGCAGTCGAGGCGCTCGACCGTTGTCTCGCGGAGGTCAGCGCGAGCGCCATTGGCGACGTCTTCTTCCACGGCTTCACCTGGCCGCCGAGCTCGGACTTCGCCGCGCTAATGCCCGAGCTCGCCGCACGCGGACAGCCGAGCCACAAGATCTTCATGACACAGTCCGATTTCGGACAGCATCGGTCAACGTTGATCGAGGTGCTGGAGGCAGCTCGGGACGCCGGAGTCGTCACGCTGATGCACTGCGAGGACGGCGCCATGCTGGAGGCAACGCTCCGACGTCTGCGCCACGAAGGCCGAACGGCGCTGCGCCACTACGCCGAGAGCCGCCCCGAGATCGCCGAGATCGCGGCTACCCAGGAGGCCGTTGCGCTGTGCGAGCTCACCGGGGCGCCGATGCATCTGGTGCATCTGTCATCGGCACGCGCCCTGGACGCCGCTCGCACACCGTCGCGCGCCAGCCTGCCGCTCAGCATTGAGACCCGGCCCCTGTATCTGTACTTCACCGACGACTCCCTGCTTGGCGAAGACGGGCCACGCTACGTCGGACAGCCGCCGCTACGGTCGGGCGTCGATCTTGACGCGATGTGGCGCGGCCTGGCGGATGGACGCATCGATTTTCTTGCCACCGACCACGCTCCGTGGATGCGAGCCCAGAAGATGGATCCAGAGCTCGACGTGGGCAGGCTGCGTCCGGGCGTCAGCGACCTCCGCTTCATGCGGCCGTTGCTGTTCTCGGAGGGCGTCCGCAAGGGACGAATCTCCGAGGAACGGTTCGTCGAGGTAACGTCGACCGCCGCCGCCCGGACCTTCGGGCTCTACCCGGAGCGTGGAGTCATCCGTGAAGGCTCGATCGCCGACGTGGTGATCTTCAATCCGACGCTCGAGCGCGTCGCCAGCGCCACCGACGACCCCTCGCGCTCCGACTACACCCCGTTCGAAGGCTGGACCGTCACCGGCTGGCCGCTGGTCACCATCCGCCGCGGGGAGGTCGTGTACGAGGACGGGCGCGTCACCGCCGAGCCTGGGAGCGGCAGGGCGGTGGCAAGGCGCCCCAGGGACCACAGCGGCTGAGACGCGGCGGCTGAGACGTAGCGATGTCTACACGATCAACTCCCACATCACATGTCGATTCAGGCAAACTCGCGGCCATCGACCCAGAAACCGAGGCAATCGTCAGATGAAGAGAGTGGTTGGGCTAGGCGGGGTCTTCTTCAAAGCTCAGGATCGCGATCGCCTGATGAGCTGGTATCGCGACCGTCTGGGGATCGCCTCTGATCCGTACGGGTTCATGTTCCGCTGGAAGGAAGACGCCGCACCGGCGCGCACCGGCTACACCGTGTGGAATCCGTTCGCCGCCGACACTGAATACTTCGGGCCCAGCACGCAGCCCTTCATGTTCAACTACCGAGTCAACGATCTGACGGCGCTGATCGGCGCGCTGGAGAACGAAGGCGTGAAGATCGTCGGCGGAATCGAGGAGCACGAGAACGGCAAGTTCGCTTGGATTCTCGACCCCGAGGGAAACAAGATCGAGCTCTGGGAGCCCATCGATCCACGGAAAGATCCCTACTTGGCCGACGACTGAGGCCCGAGCAGGTAGGCCGACTCCGCCGGGCCGTAGAGGTCACCTGGCTTCCGCCGGAGCAGGAACAGACGATCGGCCCGGAAAGCTTACGCCCCCCGGTCAAGCGCGCAGCGCTCACTAGCGTCGCGACGACTGGGCTTGATGCGATAGACGCAGCGATCATCGCCCGAGAGGAGATGGGCGACGCGCTCCACCTCCAGGTCGTGTCCCAGGGAATCCCGGAACACGTCGAGCTCGGCAGCGCACAGACCGGTGCAGCTCTCGGCGGCTTCGCAGATCGGGCAATGATGCTCAATGAGCAGATACTGGCCCTTCCCCTCGCTGCGGACTTCCGCCATGTAGCCCTCGCGCGAGCGCTGGCTTGCAAGCGCCACGACACGAGCCCGCCAGCTGCCCACGTCGGCACCGACGATTCCTACCTCGCTCTGTTTGAGGGCAGCCCGTCCCCGGTCGGCATGAACTATGAGACGATCGGCTTCAATCACTTCGGCGTCGTCGTCGACAGCCTGGAGGAAGCCAGGCGCGGCTTCATGACCTCGGTGCCAAGATCCATTTCGAGCCCGACTACGAGCCCGGGAAGCGAGCCTATTTCACGGATCCTGATGGCTACGAGGTGGAGCTGGTCGAATATCCCCCGGCGTGATGAACGTCATGTGACGGGCGTGCCCGTGCTTCTCGGCGCGGTCGGGGCGATCCTCCTGCTCGGCTGGCAGTCAACCGGCCCGCCGGTTGCAATCCAGCTGGTTACCCACAGCTTCGTGGTGATTGACCGCCCGGCTTCGGCAATCTGGCCCCACATCGTCGATACCAGCCGCTGGAAACAGGGTCTCTCGCTGCGACACATGGGTGGAGAGGTCGGAGCCGTCGGGGAGGTCTTTGGTGCATTCGACCCCGAGGACCCGGACACGATCGCCTATCTGCTCACCAATGTAGAGCTCATCCCCGATGAGCGACGGACGATCAAGTTGTCCGAGCTCGAGCACGGCACCCTGATCGGTTACGCCACATGGAACTTGACCGATGATGGCGGCCGTACCCGAGTGTCGTACGACGTCTATGCAGAGACCCGGCTGCCGCCCGCCGAGGGTTCTGGGCTGACGCCGCAACAGCTCGCAGAGATGACGCGAGACGGACACGCAATCAGCCAGGCCCGATTCGACCGCGAACTGCAAGCACTCAAGGCTCTTGTCGAAGACGCCGACCCGTAGCCGGCCCCGCTGAAGTCAGTCCGCATCGACGTGGGCGGCGGTCCAGGTAGTCCAGTTGCCATCGACCACCTCGACCTTGCCGTCGGCACCGAACACGATCAATCGATTGGCCACCTTGTCGATGAAGAACCGGTCGTGGCTCACCACCACGATCGCGCCCGGGAAGTGCGCCAGGGCGCGCTCCATCACCTGGGTGCTCTTGAGGTCGAGGTGGTTCGTAGGCTCGTCCAGGAGAACCACGGGGGCGCCGGACAAGAGTGACAGCGCCAGGGCGACCCGGGCCTTCTGCCCTCCCGAAAGCGTGCCGATCCTCGCGTACAGGTCGGCCTCGGAAAACCCCAGCATCCGGAGAAACCGATTCACCTGCTTGCGCGGAGCCCTGTTTGCCAGCCCCTCGAAATTCACCTTGCGGGTGACGGTGACCTGCGGATCGAGCTCATCGAGAATCTTGTTGTAGTCCACGTAAGCGTTGCCGCCCTTCCAGTTGATGCGGCCTTTGGTCGGCACGATCTCCTCGCGCAGCACCTTCATGAGGGTCGTCTTGCCGCAGCCGTTCGGACCTATGACGGCGATGCGGTCGCCCCGGTGAATCTCGAACCCGAGACCGCGGAACAGTGCGTGATCTCCGTAGCTCATCGCAACTTGCTCCGCCGCACACAGATCATCGGCGGATCGGATGCCGTGGTAGATCGCCGTCATGACCCGGTCGACTTCGCGCGGAGTGGTCCCTTTCTTGACGGCCGCCAGGCGCCGCCTGAGAGCCGCGCTCGGGTTCTTCGCCACTTCCCGACGATCTCGAATCGCCTCGGCTTCGAACGCGAGTAGCTCCTCCTCGAATCGAGACTGTCGCTCCAGTTGCCGCGTGCGGACGCGCTTCTTGCGTATGTAGTCGACGAACCCGCCATCGTATTCCTGAAATCGATAGTTCTCGATCTCCACGACGCGGTTCACCACCCTCTCCAGGAAGTCGCGATCGTGCGATACCAGGATCACCGCGCCCTGGAAATGACCCAGCCATCCCTCCAGCCAGGACAACCCCGCGAGGTCCAGGAAGTTCGTCGGCTCGTCGAGTAGGAGCACCCCCGGCGCTTCCAGCAGGATCTTCGCCAGGGCGGCGCGGTTACGCCAGCCGCCCGATAGCTGCTCGATTGGCAGGCTGCGATACAGATCGCTGAAACCCAGCCGGCTCAGTACCGTGTCGATGCGATGCTGATAGGTCCAGCCATCGCGGATCTCCATCTCGGCTGTCAGCGACTCGTATCGCTCCAGCAGCTGAACGAGCTCACGCCCCTCCGGCTTCTCCGCCAGCACCTCTTCCGTCTGGCGGAGCTTGCCTTCCGTCGTCTTGATGGGGGCGAATACCTCCTCCAGAACGTCCTCGATCGACGCCTTGCCGCTGAGCTCGGAGAACTGCGAGAAGTACCCGATCCGCAGCCCGTCATCGACCTCGATCCGGCCCTCGGAGGGCTCCTCCCGACCGAGAATCATCTCCAGGACGGTCGTCTTGCCGGAGCCGTTGTTGCCGATCAGACCGACGCGGTCGCCTTCCTCCAGCCGGAAGAACACCTGCCGCAAGACCTGCTTGCGCTCGAACCGCTTGGAGACCTCACGCAGGCGAATGAGGCTCATCTCAGCGCGCCGACGATTGCGCGTCGCGCAACAACGCGGCGCTTGTGCCGGCGGTGGTGGCCGAGCGCAGGAACTCTCTTCGATCCATCAAGGCCGATCTCGTTTTCAGTTCGGGAAAGACAGGTGAGCGCCCGCAGCCTATATGAGAGAGTCACAGCGCAACCGAGAATAACCGGCCGGGGAATCCGCCACGGTAGGGACCCAACGTGTTTACCGGATAGGACTATGCGCCAGCGCTCCTCCAGGTGTGGAAGGACCATCCGCCGGGCCGGCATCGCTGTCGCCATTGCAGCGATCTCGCCGCCGTTCGCGGCGACGCCCTCAGCGGCAGGCCAGGCCATCGTCCCCGAACCGACACCGCGTGTGGCGATCGTGTCCGCGGTGCCGCTGGAGCTCGACCAGTTGCTAGCGGCGGCGGACGTCGAGTCGACCGAGGCCATCCTCGGCCGCGCCCATCACGTCGGCGTGTTGCGAGGCGTCGATGTGGTGCTCCTGCTTAGCGGCCGCGGCATGACCAACGCGGCAATGATCGCGCAGGCACTGATCGATCGCTTCTCGATCAGCGCGATCATTTTCTCGGGTGTCGCCGGTGGTGTGAATCCGGGGCTGTCGATCGGCGATGTCGCCGTGCCGGCCTTCTGGGGTCAGTACCAGGAGCATCTGTTTGCGCGCCCGACGCCCGCTGGCTGGGATGTCGGTGGCCGCCCGGTGGAGTTCGGCAACTACGGCATGATGTTCCCGCGCTCCCAGCGGGTCACGCGCCACGGCGGAGAACCGGAGGTCGAGGAGACACGCTTCTGGTTTCCGGTTGATCCGGCGATGCTCCAGATGGCGACCCGGATCGCGGCAGATGTGCAGCTGGACCGCTGCGGCAGCAACGGCGCCTGCCTGCAGACCGCGCCCCGCGTTGTGGTGGGTGGCAACGGTGTCAGCGGCGCGGCGTTCGTCGAGAATGCCGAGTATCGACAATGGGTCTGGGAGACATTCCAGGCCGACGCCCTCGATATGGAGAGCGCCGCGGTGGCCCATGTGGCGTATGTGAACCGGGTCCCGTTTCTGGCCTTCCGCTCGGTGTCCGACCTCGCCGGCGGCAACGATGTCAGCAACCTGGAGGTGTTCCAGCAGCTCGCGGCGGGCAACGCGGCAAGGACGCTGCTGGCATTTCTCGACCTTTGGAGAATCTCGTCGTGAGATCGACCACCAGACCGGAGTAGCCTCATGAACCGCAGGAGCTTCCTCAGCCTCGCCGGAGGGGCGACCGCCGGCACGCTGGCCGTGCCGGCATCGGTACCCGCCGTCTCCCGCGTCCAGGACCCGGTTCGCTACCCCGACTCACGGGTGGAGACCGTCGACCCCCGATTCGCTCGCTACCGCGCCGGAAGCGCCGCTATCGAGCGCCTCTACACCGGTTTGCCGCT
This sequence comes from Acidobacteriota bacterium, assembly GCA_965248695.1. Lineage (GTDB taxonomy): Bacteria > Acidobacteriota > UBA890 > UBA890 > WLXD01 > DASCOT01. The sequence continues at coordinate 2,333,529 of CBDFKD010000002.1, forward strand.
GGGCCGAAGGGCCGGTCTGGTTCGGCGACGGGCGCTTCCTGTTGTGGAGCGACATTCCCAACGACCGCATCCTCAGATGGTCGGAGGACACTGGCAAGGTCAGCGTCTTTCGGCATCCCGCCAACAACTCCAACGGCAACACGCGCGATCTGCAGGGGCGGCTGATCACCTGCGAGCTGCGCCGGGTGACGCGCACCGAGTACGACGGCACGATCACCGTCTTGTGCGATAGCCACGCCGGCAGGGCGCTCAACGGACCCAACGACGCCGTGCTCCATCTCGATGGTCACATCTGGTTCACCGATCCTGGCTATGGGACCTCGGGCTTCTATGAAGGGATGCCGGCGGAGCACGAACTACCGGCCGCGATCTATCGCCTGGACCCGGCCACAGGCGCGACCGAGGTCATGAGCACAGAGCTAGGGCGCCCGAACGGGTTGGCGTTCTCGCCGGACTTCCAGCGTCTCTACGTGGCCGATACCGGCGCAAGCCACATTCCCGACCACCCCAGCCACATTAAGGTCTTCGACGTTCAGGGGGCGACGAGCCTCGGCGCCAGCACGGCGTTTCACGACATGGGAGCCGGTTTCGCCGACGGCCTGCGAGTGGACGTTGACGGCAACGTGTGGACTGGCACCGGCTGGGTCGGCGAAGGCTACGACGGGGTGCACGTCATCGCGCCCGACGGCGACCTCATCGGGCGCATCCACCTGCCCGAGATCTGCGCCAACCTCTGCTTCGGCGGACGCAAGCGTAACCGCCTCTTCATGACAGGCAGCCAATCGCTGTACTCGCTCTACGTCGAGACCCAGGGCCATCAGGCCTGGTAGCCACGAGTGAACCGGACGAAGGCACTTATCGGTGGCGCCCGGCGTCCACGGCCGTCAGATCTGGCTCAGAGGCTCGCCCGGCGGAGATCTCCTCCTCGGTGAATCTCGGGGTGATGTGCTGTGGGCAGTTCACGTCCCACGCCTCGACGTGGAACACCAAAGCGCGCTCGATACGTGCTCCGTAGGCGGGATCTACAAGCTGCTCCAGAAGCGCCTCCGCATCCTCGATGAACTCGGCCCGCCCCCAGATCTTGATGCGCCGCTGGTTCGGGTAGTCCATCAAGAACATGAACGCACGGTCGTTCTCGTCCAGGTTACCGACCGATATGTACTGACGATTGCCGGAGAAGTCGGCCAGTGCCAGCGTCTTGTCGTCGAGGACCTTGATGAAGCCCCTGGGACCACCGCGATGCTGTATGTACGGCTGGCCGTCGGCACTGGCCGTTGCGAGGTATAGGGAATCGCGCTCGCTAATGAACGAAGCGAGCTCGGGTGTGATCTCGTCGCTCCATCCACCCTTGTTCTCCATGCGCCCATAGCCGGCCCGCGATCCGCGTTGCGACTGGGCGTTCTTGACCGACGGCGTAAAAGCGATGTCGCTGACAGGGCGTGTCATATCTTGTTCCCCTTCTGAATTGACCGAACATTCGGTCTAGTACAGATACGAAAAAAACAACCATCGAGTCTCATGGCGAAGTCTCCGCCAAGAGCGCGTCTGGGAGCTCCGCCATCATTCGACGGAAGAGGGCGGTGTCGTTCATCCCCCGAGCCACCACGAGCGCTCCCTGTATCTTCATGACCGCGTCCTCGGCGCGACGGCGCGCTTCCCGGCGAGGCAGATTGGCATCCTCGATCGTGGCGCTCAGCGCATCTACCCAAGCCTTGAAGGCGCCCGCGAGCTCGTCGGCAAACAGACCAGCGCCGCCGCTCAACACCATTGCCCCGAGCAGGCAGTTCTTGGCACCGCCGGCATAGAACCGCTCCACCGCCTGCATCGATGCGGTGATGCGATCGCGCGGGTCACCCGGCTCCACCAGCAACCGCAGGATCTCGCCCACCTCGTCACCCACCATCCCGAACACCTCTCGGACCATCTCGTTCTTGCCGTCAGGGAAATGGTGATACAGGCTCGCCCGCCCGAGCCCGGTAGCCTCCGCGAGTCGGCTCAGGCTGGTCGCTGCGTAGCCGTTGCGACGGAATTCTTCGGCGATCCGTTCGATCGCCTCTGTTCGAGTCAGTTTGGTTCTTGGCATTGGGTACTCGCGAGGACTGTATCGAACGTTCGGTACAAACTCAACAAGCAAGATTGATCGCACGACTAACCTCCTGCCTGGAGATTCCGTACATCGCATCCGGCAAGCGCGCGCCTCTTGTCTCGTCGCGACACGTCTGAAAGGATTGCCCGCGCGAGCTGGACAGCCGCCACCGACCGTTTCCAGCGATTACACGGTCTCGTGAGACGCGGTGTTCTCTGACCTAATTCCCGGGAGGCGTTCTGATGAGATTTCTTCGCACCGCCGGCGCGTCGTTGCTGGTGGCCCTTTGCGCCGGCTCGAGCGGCGCAGCAGTGGCCGGCCAACAGACCAGCGGCGACGATGTGGATGCCGTGCTCGCTTCCATGGCAATCACCACCGATGCGCTGCGCGCCGGCGACGAAGAGACGTTCTTGGCGGGGTACACCGACGACTTGTTCTTCATGGCCGAAAACAGTGCGCCGGTGCTCGGGAAGGCCGCTTACGCTGAGGATACTGACTTCGGCGGGCAGTCGAGGGAATGGAACGAGACCTACGTCGAGGTCATGGTGAATGGCGATTGGGGGCACATCATCGGCGACTGGACGTCGGGTGATCGCAGCGGCAAGGCCATTTACATGTTCGCGCGACAGGACGATGGCTCGTGGAAGATCTCCCACGAGTTCGTCAACTCCAACGGTGCCGGCGAGGAAAGTCGATGAAGCCGCGTGCACGGACAGTCAGCTTGTTGATGGCGGCGACCATGGTCTCCACTCTCGCCTGCGGCCCGGGGGAAGAGCCTCCGGCCCCCGAGCCGGCGCCGCCGCCGAGCGCCGCGGATGACCGCGCTGCCATCGACGCGCTGATGAACCGTCTCGAGGCCGCGTACGCCAACACTGACATCGACCAGTTGATGGACGTCTACACCGACGACCTCGTCTACATGGGCGCCGGGGCTCCTCTGATCCAGGGCGCCGCAGACTTTCGCGCCGCGAACGACCCGGTGGGTGCCTATGACCTCGTGATGCACAACGAAGAGGTAGTGGTGACCGGAGACTGGGGCTACGCCCGCGGCAGCTACGACGGCAACGACCAGTTCCTGATGATCGTGCGCCGCGACCCCGATGGGGTGTGGCGGATCGCGCGAGAGATCTGGAACGTGGCTCCGGACGAGACCGAGCAGTAGCCGGAATGCCACCGGCTCAACGAATGAGGATAAGCTCCTCCTGCGGCGGGGACAGGTATTCGATACCGTCCGGAGTCGCTACCGCCTCCTCGTGGTCCCACCACAGCAAGTACTGGTCCTTGCCCTCATCGGCGGGCGACGGCATATAGAAGAAGTACTCGATGACGGAGTGGTGGTTGGGGGCCAGCGGTATGTCCAGCACCCAGTCCGGTCCGTAGGAGCCGATTCTGGGGCCGAAATAGGTCTCCACCGACCGTGCCCGCGCGCCCTTCATGTGTCCGTGCGCATCGACGCTCAGCAGCGTCTGGCCGGCGTCGTACGCGGCCGAATAGACCGGGAAGTCGTTCTTGGGTACCACCATGTGCATCTGGTCGTCCACAACAGAGACTCCTTCCGCCTCGAATCTCCGCGTGTACTCCTGCACGATCTGACGCGCGGTAAGCCCAGACCGGACGGTCTCCGCCAGGATCCTCTCGACCTTCAGGTACTCGGCCACAGTCGCTGGATCTCTGCGGGCGGTCCCGTCTCACCATCACGCAGCACGTAGGCGTACATGCCCGTGCTCGGGGCGGCGAGGATATCGCCGCCCTGCACCACGGCATTCTCCCAGCCCGGGCTCCGCCCCCGCTGTGACTGCCCCCTGCTCATGCGACGAAACACGGTGAATCCGTCCCCTCGCGTCGGCGTGACACCCGGAACGACGCGGGCGAAAGCTCGGCGAGCTTCGTCGGCCTCGGCGCGGCGCATTCGGCGCAGCAGATCGATCTCGCGTGGCACCTTGTTGTGGATGTAATCCATCACCACCCACTCCGACGAGATCAGCCTGCCGGCGTACTCTTCCCCGAGCTCCTCGGCCAGCAGGACGTAGTAGGTATGGGACATACCGTCGGAGTCGCCGGTACGAGTCGGCCATGGTCCCAGCTCACTCTTGAAATTCACCGCAATGCTAGAGGGATCGCGTTACGCGACGAACTCCCTGAGACCGTCGAATCGCAGGTGGTACTCGGTCACCGGGCTCGCCAGCGGTTCCTGTATGCGTACCGGGTCGCCGATGATGTCGAAGGCTCCGAGCGCCTCCATTGGATCCTGATAATCGGGGCTCTGCCAATCGCGCTGTGAAGCGCCCCATCGACGTCCGAGAATCGCTCGTTCGATGCGATCGCCACCACGGTCCGTGAAGACGAACACGCCCGATGTGCTGCCGAGCTCCTCGGCGCCGAAGGAATCGTCGATCGACTCGCGCATCACATGGATCCACATGTCAACGTTGCGCTTCCTCATGGCGAGCGGCAACACGACATCGAACTTGTCGCGACGTATCTGATCGTTCGCTTCGACGTACGGCGAGTCTCTCGGATCCTCTCGCCGGCGCTGCGCCTCGGCTTGAAGCGGAACAAGAACCCCGACGATCAAAAGGACAGACAACAAGCTCCGCATCGCACGCCGCCTTTCTGCCATACCTACCTCCTCTACGGGAAAGAAGAACCCAGTGGTGTGGGCGGGCGCGGGCCGCAGTTGCCGCTGCAACGCCCGGCTAGCAACCCCCTGCAATCAACTCACCACACTCTAGCCACGGCCTGCTAGATGCCGGCCCACCAGGAGTACCCAAACTCCGGATTGATGCCACCCAGGCCCTCGCCGATGTTCTCGACAGTGTCTGTAACCGTGAGGCGCGAAAGGTACTTCACGCTCTTGTAGCCGAGCTGCCGAGCAACCTTGAGGCGCACGGGAGCGCCATGCGGGGTAGGAATGTCCCGCCCGTTCATTCCGTAGGCCAGGTAGGTCTGCGAGTGCAGCGCGTCGGCCATGTCGATGCTCTCCCACCAGCCGTCAAACGCGAAGAACACGACGTAGCGGGCGCGCGGATCGACGCCAACCAGGTTCAGCACATGCGACAGCGGCACACCGGTCCACTCGGCAATGAACGACCACCCTTCCTCGCACGCCTGGTGCGTGATCTGCGTGCTCCGCGGATACCCCTGTAACTCGGCGAGTGAGAAGGTCGATGGACGGGCTACCAGCCCATCGACCGTGAGGCGCCAGTCGCGAAAGTCGTTCGCCAGCAGGCGCTGGTACTCGTCGTGCTCCGGCGGCCAGCCATTGACCGGAACTACCTTGGAGATATCACTGCGATTGAACTCCCGCGCCATCGAATGCGGGCCCATCAGCAGGCGCTGGGACGCGTAGGTCAACGTCTCGCCGATGCCGTAGAGACCTCCGTGGTCCGGTGGTATGAGCCCGTATTGATCGGCGAGACGAACCGCACCCGCCAGGCCGGACACTCCCGCCGCGCCTGCAATCCCCGAAGTGATCAGCTTCCGTCTGGTCAGAATCCGGCTCATGTTCGCTCCACTCCGTCTGCTCTGTGGCCGGTAATCATCTCGCGCATGCGATGGCTGAAGCCAGCGAGAGCGACCATGCCGATGTGAACGAGCACGAAGACCACGAGCGCGGTACCCGCGAAGAAATGAACCGTGCGCGCCGACTGCTGGCCATCGAAGACGGTCACGAGAGCCGGCACCACGGATGCGAGCGCCGGCGAAAACGCCAGACCGGACAGGACAATCAACGGGAACAGCGCGAACACCACGACGACATAGGTCACCTGCTGCAGCACGTTGTACGAGTCCGAATCCATCAGCCGTTCGCGTTTGAGCCGCACGTGATCGGTCATCACTCGAGCGATGTTGGCCCACTCGAGATCGGCTCGCGACGGTATCAATCGCCGCCGGAAGTGTCGCGTCATTAGCCCGGAAACCACGTACAGCACGCCGCTCAATACGCTCACCCAGGCAGCGAGAAAATGTAGATACCGGCCCCAGCCGGAATGCCCCAGCAGGAACGGGATCGGAAGCTCGATGAGCGCCGGCGTCCCCACGGCGCCGGTCTCGCCCCAATAGAGGCGCGGATGCGCCAGCAGAATGGCGATGCCGCTGACGATGAGCGCGAAGATGCTCACCGCGTTGACCCAGTGCGTGGCGCGAACCATGACCGTATGTCGAGGAGGATTGGAGCTATGAGAACTCACGTGCTTGGAGCCTTCGGTGGCACGACCGAGAGGAGTCTCGGACCGCGTGAAGCCTACCGTCGGAGCTGCTGAGATCCAACGGTCGGCGGGGATCGGTCTACTCGATGGGCGACATCGACCTGCCACCGATCAAGCCCCCTTGTAGGGAAGCTTGCGGTAGCCTTGGATTCCGTGACCCGGTGGCGCGTCAGCCACCGGCGATCAGCGACGCAGTTCGGCCTGTATACCGAGGGCAGGGGATGGCCAGCGACACAGACAAGACATGCTGCGGCCCAGGCTATGCCTCGCCGACGGAGGCAATGCTGGCCCCGCGCGAGCAGCTCCTCTACACGGTGGCGCTCTACATCGGTACCGGCGTCCAGAAGCCGGACTATCTGGCCACCATCGACGCTGACCCGGCGAGCCCCACCTACAGCCAGGTCATCAGCCGGCTGGAGATGCCGGGCATCGGCGACGAGCTGCATCACATGGGCTGGAACGCCTGCTCCTCGTGCCACGGCGACCCCAGCAAGGAGCGTCGCTATCTGATCTTGCCGGGGGTGCGCAGCTCCAACCTGCACATCGTCGATTGCGCCACCGACCCGAGGAACCCCCGCCTGCACAAGGTGATCGACGGAGGAGAGATCAAGGCGAAGACCGATCTCTCGGCGCCGCACACGGTTCATTGTCTCGGCTCCGACATCATCATCTCGATGCTCGGCGACGCGAAGGGCGAGGCACCCGGCGGGTTCCTGCACCTGAACGAGCGGTTCGAGATCGTCGGGCGATGGGAGAACGACCTGGGCGGCATGAAGTTCAACTACGACTTCTGGTACCAGCCGCGCCACAACGTCATGGTCTCTACCGAGTGGGCGGCGCCCAACACGTTCATGCCGGGCTTCGATCTGGAGGAGGTCGGGCTACTCAAGTACGGCCGCGAGATCCACTTCTGGGACTTCGAGAAGAAGACGGTGGAGAACACCGTCTACCTGGGCGAGGACGGCCTGGTGCCGCTGGAGGTGCGCTTCCACCACGACCCAGACTCGAGCCACGGTTTCGTCGGCGCGGCGCTGTCGTCGAACGTAATCCACTGGCACAAGAGCGACGGCGAGTGGATCGTCGAAAAGATCATCGACGTGGAAAACCAGCGCCATCCCGAATGGCCGATACCGGTGCCGGGTCTGATCAGCGTGATCCTGATCTCGATGGACGACCGGTTCCTCTACTTCTCCAACTGGCTGCACGGCGACCTGCGCCAGTACGACATCACCGATCCGTCGAATCCCAGGCTTACCGGACAGGTCTGGATGGGCGGCCTGCTCGGCAAGGCGCCGGAGGTAAACGGTCACCGGATCACCGGCGGCCCGCAGATGATCCAGCTGTCGCTCGACGGCAGGCGCCTCTATGTCACCACTTCGCTTTTCTCCACCTGGGACAACCAGTTCTACCCGGAGATTCGCTCCAACGGCGGTTGCATGTTGATGGTCGATTGCGACACCGAGGGCGGCGGCATGTCGATCAACCCTGACTTCTTCGTCGATTTCGGCAACGAGCCCAACGGTCCGGCACGCTGCCACGAGACGCGCTATCCGGGCGGCGACTGCACCTCGGACATCTGGCTGTAGGGCCGCGATGATGTACACCAAGCGCTTCACCGTGACAATCGCTAATCGGGACGGCGCCGCTTTCGAGGTCACTGCCGACGCGCCGCTACTTCAAACACTCGAGGAGCACGGCCTCTCGCTGCCTTATGGTTGCCGCTACGGCGGCTGCATCTCCTGTGCCGCCAAGCTGCTGGAAGGCAGCGTCGACCAGAGCGAAGGCCGGGCGCTCAACGGCCGTCAGTTGACGGATGGCTACGTTCTGCTGTGCGTGGCGCGACCCGAGAGCGACTGCACGCTCGACGTGGGTGTCGATAGCCACGACAGACTCTATCGAAACCCGTTCCAGAGCCCGCTCAGGCCAGATGAGCTCAAACCCGAGCTTCAGAGCGAACCGCGCCACTTGCAGGATGCGCCATGAACCACGACGAAGCCTATCCGTCGGAGTATCTGGCCGGGATTCTCCAGCAGGTGAAGACCATCGCGATGGTTGGCGCCAGCTCCGACCCAACGAAGTTCAGCTACGGCGTGCTGCGCGTTCTGCACGAGACCGGCTACGACATGGTGCCGGTCAACCCGCGCGAGGCGGGCAACGAGATCCGCGGACTGCCGGTATACGAGTCACTGGCCTCGATCGACCGGCCGGTCGACATGGTGCAGGTATTCCGCACCTCGGATGCGGCCCTCGGCGTCACCGAGGAAGCCATCGAGATCGGCGCCAAGGTGATCTGGATGCAGATCGGCGTGCGCAACGACGACGCGGCGGCTCTGGCGGAGGCGGCCGGCCTGAAGGTGGTGATGAACCGCTGTCCGAAGATCGAGCTGTTCCGTCCCTTCTGGAAACCGCGCCTCAACCAGAAGATCTGAGCCAAGCCCCAGGCTCGAGACCTGACGCCCCGCCTCTGGCCAGTGGCCTGTCACAGGTCGCTAGTGGCCTGTCCTAGGCCACTAGTTCGCGAGCAGCAGTCGCCTGCCGACGAGCTTGCTCGTATCAGCGTCGGGCTTGGGAACGAACTTGTTTACCCAGCCACCGGTGTAGTTGGCGATGTACAGGTTGCCGTCTTCGTCCAGATCGAGCTGATGCGGACGCGACAGACCGCCCGGCCAGGTCGCCTGGCCAAGCGCGGCAGCCTGGCCGTAGGTGCCCCAGTGGTACTGGAGCACGCCGTCACGGTCGTACTGGAGGATCCGGTTCAAGCTCGCGTCGATCACCCATACGGAGCCGTCTTCATCGATCCAGATGTTGACCGGGTCGAAGATGCCCGGCCACTCCTCGATGAACTCGCCCTCGTGAGTGAAGATCTGGATGCGGTGGTTCTGCCGGTCGCCAACGTAAACGCGGTCCTCATCGACGGCGAGACCGTGGAGAAGGTCGAACTCCCCGGGGCCGTCTCCCAGGCCTCCCCACTGCAACACGCGCTCGCCGGCCTCGGTGTACTTGACGATGCGTGAGTTCCAGTACCCGTCGGCCAGCATGAAGCTCCCATCGGGAAGGAAGGCGAGCTTCGACGGCCATCCGTAGGTATGCGGACCCCAGTCGAACCGGGCGCGAGCCTCCTCTTCGGTCTTGGGATGATCGCGCTCGCCGAGCTGCATCACCAGCTCGCTGCCGTCATTGGAGAACTTCAGGACCTGGTGGTGGCCCTCGCCGCCGCCGCTGTCGATGACCCAGATGTGCCGTTCCGGATCGTAGGGGTTGATGTAGACCTGATGCGGCAACGTCAGGATCGAGTCCCACTGGCTCCACTGCTCCACGATGTTGCCGTTGCCATCGGCGACGACGATGAAGTTCGTGCGGCGGAGTCGATCATCCCTGGGCTGACTGCGATCCGCTGGCCAGTCGCCGCGCGTGACCACGATGATGCGGTCGGAGTGGTCCACGGCGACCCCGCACACCTGACCCCACGACCACTCGTCGTCATGGTCGGGCGCCTGCTTCCACCAGCCTTCGACGACGTCGTAGGGACCCGTCCTGTCGTCACCGCCCTTGATGATCGAGCCTTCGGAGGCCGGAGCCGGCTCCGCTTGGTCGTCGCCCGCGCAAGCCGACAAGACCAGGACGAAGCCACACGCAACGACGAGCGCGACGGATCGACACCTCACCGTCGTTTCGGCTTCTCCGACGGCCCCGACGAACTACCGTCATCGGTCGCCGCCCATGGGTCGTTGACGCCCGCATCATCGCAGGCGTGCCCCGTGCCGCGGAAATGCGTGTGGAGGCACTCCAGCGTGGCGCCCAGGCTCGTAAGCAACTCGACCGTCTCGGGGTACGCCGCGCGCTTGAAGAAACCGGCCTGTCCGCCGCGTGCCATGTCGGCGGTCGACTGGCCCAGCCGCGTCATCGCGGTCACGTCGGCGCCCTGCGACACCAGGTACTCGATGAGCTCGTTGTCACCGCGCGACGCGGCGTAGTGAAGCGGCGTGTAGAGCCAGGAGTCGGGTAGGTTCACGTCGGCGCCGTGCTCGTCGACAAGATACTTCACCGTCTGAGTGAACTGATCCGGCCTACTCTGCACGCTGAAGGCGCCGAGCCCGAGGTACCCGCCGCCCGCAGCGGCGTGGATCGGGTAGACGTTGGGTGCACCCTGCGGGATCTTGGGCAGCCCCGAATCTTCCCGTAGGCGCCCGTCCTGTTGCCGTCCCTGGCGCATCCCGACTTCCGGCCACGCCGTCGGAAGGTCCGGGTCTGCGCCGTGCGCCACCAGCAACTCCATGGCCTCGATGTCCTGGGCGAAGGCGGCGCGCCAGAACGGCGTCGCGCCGGTCAAATCGAGCCCCATCTTCATCAGCCCGTATTCCCAGTACCACATGTGGGTCCTCAGCCCGACGTCGGGATCGGCGCCGGCCACGAGCAAGGCTTCGAGCACCTCGATGTGCTGCGCTCGCTGCTCGTCCTGCGCCCGTGGCTGCGGATAGGTAGTTTTCGGGGCCCACTGCGTCTGCAGGACGGCGAACAGGGGAGTGATTCCATCCGTTGCGGTGGCGAAGTCGGGATCGGCGCCCGCCTCCAGCAGAAGCAGGGCCAGGTCGAAGTGTCCGTTGAACGTCGCGATGAGCAGCGGGCTGCTTTGGTCTCCGGCGCTCACCTGGTCGACGTCGGCACCACCTTCGAGGAGCGCGACGGCAGCCTCGGTATTGCCTTCCCGGGCTGCGTGCAGCAGCGCCGTCATGCCCCCGGTCTTTCCGACCAGAGTCTCGCGCCAGGGCGGCCGCGCGACGTCCGGGCCACCTGTATAGTCGGGGCGTACGCGCGCCAGCGTATACGGATCGACGTCTCCGACGTCGTGACCAGACCGCAGAAACTCCCGTTGGGCGCGGACGGCTGCCTGGATCTCGGCAGCGCTCGGCGGCTCGATCTCGGTCGGCACGCCTTCGCATGCTGCTATGGGCACCTGTGAGTCACATTCTTCACGGAGCGCCTCGGCCTCTGGCGTTATGCCCAGCATCTCCTTGTAACGCCGCGTGGCCTCACGATCCAGGGTGACGCTGGCCAGAACGTCGACCACCTGTGTTCTGATCCCCGGGTCCGCGCCGCCCTGGAGGAGTGTTTCGACCGCCGCCACTCGATTCGAGCCGGCGGCAAAAATCAATGGCGTCTGGCCGGCCGACGACTCCAGCGCGTTCGGGTCGGCGCCGTGAGACAGGAGCGCGGCGACGGCGTCCTCGCCCCCGATCGCCACGGCGGCGAGGTGCAGGGGCGTCACGCCGCTGCTGGCCGTCACGGCATCGGGATCGCTTCCGGCCTCGAGCAGCAGCCGGGCCAGCGCGCCGTGCCCGCCGCGCGCCGCCAGGTGCAGCGGCATGTAGCTGCCGATGCGCGTCCTGGCGCCGACGTCGGCAGACGCGGCGATCAGCTGTTCGGCCACGGCTGCCAGACCACTCTCGGCAGCCCAGTGCAGGGCGGTCATGCCGTCACCCTGCGCTGCGTTCACGTCGCTGCCGCCCTCCAGGAGCGCGCGAACTGTCGCCACGTCACCCTGCCGTACCGCGTCGATCAAGGGTGCTTTTGGCGGGACGGCAGCGCCGTAGAGGAGCGCCACCAAACCGAGCACGACGAGTTGCCTCGCAGCAGTGAGCCGACGCTCTCTCATCGGGTTGCCTCCCCGTTCGAGGGGGCGGCGCCTTGCTGGTAGTCCAAGGACAGCGCCCCGCTGCTGTCGCCGAACGCCTGCATGTCCTCGTGGCCAATCTTGTGCATCAGGCTCAGGAAGGCATTCGCCATCGGCGTTCCCTCCGGAGCCTCCACATGCAGGCCACCTTCGAGGGCGCCGTTGGCGCCTCCGAGGATCAACAGCGGAGCCCGACGGTGGTTGTGGAGGTTGGGATCGGCCATCGGCGACCCCCAGACGATCGCCGTCTTGTCGAGCAGCGACGCCCCGCCTTCGGTCGTGTCCCGCATCTTCTCCAGGAAGTACGCGAGTTGCCCGAGGCGGTAGGTGTTGATTTGGTGAAAGTTCGTGAGGTTCGCTTCGACGTTGCCGTGGTGCGAGAGCGAATGGATCGACTTCGGGACCCCGCTCTGCGGGAACGTGCGATTCGATAGATCAAGCCCGGTCTTGAACGTGATGACGCGGGTGAGATCCGTTCGCAGTGCCAGCACCTGCAGATCGAACATCAGCTGCATGTGCTCGTCGAACGAGTCCGGAATCCCGGTGGGCGCCTCGGGCATTTCCCGCAACTCGCCGCTCGTATTGCGCGCCTCCACCAGCTGAATTCGCCGCTCGATCTCGCGAATATGCTCCACGTACTCGTCCAGGGCGACGCGATCCACGGCGCCCAGGCTGCGCTTGAGCCGCGCCACCTCGGTGGTGATCCAGTCGATCAGGCTCCGATCCGTGCGGCGACGAGCGGCGCGATCCTCCGGAGTATCCCCGGCACCAAACAATCGTTCGAATGCCACCCGCGGCTCGCGAATCGCCGGCAACGGCTGGTTGGGGGAGGTCCAGGCGAGCGAGTGGGTGTAGGCGCAGTGGTAGTTGTATTCGCAACCGCCACCGCGGTCGATCTCTTCGATACACAGCTCCAGCGACGGCAGCACGGTGTCGCGCCCGAAGCGCTGGGCGTGGAGCTGGTCGAGCGAGGTTCCGAGGTAGATGTCCGAGCCCTGCGTCTGCTTCGGGTGCGCCTGCGTAAGGAACACGGCCGTCGAGCGGTCATGATCGCCGCCAATCTCCTCCGCACGCCACGGCTCGGCCGCCCGAACGTCCGTGTTGCTGACGATCGTCATGGAGTCGCGGAAGTCAGCAAGCGGCGCGAGCTGGCTGCCGGCGCTGATCTCGAAGCCACGACCGACTTGAGCCGGGGCGAACAGGTGCCGGGCGGCGCCCCAATCGCTGCAACCGGCGGCGCCCATCGATTCCTCGATGCACACCAGCCGGGTGAAGGGAGTGTCGCCTCGCCAGCTCCGTCCCGCTGGGACCATGGCGTCGAGGAACGGCAGCGCCACGCTGGCGCCTGTGCCGCGCATGAACGTGCGACGCGAGAGGTGCTTCCCGGTGATGTATTCCATGGCGTTCGATGTCCTGGTAGTCAGGCGTTCAGTTTCAAGGCTCTGTTTGCTGCTCTACAACCGCGCCGGAGCGCATCATCTGGAAGGGGACGCTGTTGACGACCCCCAGGATGAACGACGTCATGCGGTAATCGTTCGCCTCCGCGTCGCGCACTAGGGCCCTGATCGCCGGCTGGTCGTAGTACTCGACTCGCCGGCCGATGGCGTACGCGAGCATGTTCTCGGCGAAGTTCCGCACCAGCGGAATCGGGCGTTTCATCAGCACATCCAGGAGCTCGGCCGCCGTGCTCACCTCCGTCCCGTCGTAGAACGTGCCGCGCGTGTCCAACGGCGCGCCGTTCTCGCGAGTTCGCAACCGCCCCGTCACGTCGTAACTGTCGAGGGCCAGGCCGATCGGGTCCATGAACCGATGGCAGGAGTTGCAGGTCGGGTTAGCGGCATGGATCTCGAGCCGCTCGCGGGTCGTCAGCTGACGCCCGGCGGCGGCGGCCTTGGTGTCCTCGAACGCAGGGATGTCCGGGGGCGGGGGCGGCGGCGGGCTCCCCATCAGCACGTCCATCACCCACTTGCCACGCAGAGTGGGAGAGGTGCGCTCCGACATCGACGTCAGCAACAGGACGCTTCCGTGGCCCAGAACACCGCGTCGCGATTCGTCCGGGTAGTCGACGCGGCGGAACTCGTTGCCGGACACAGCGGGGATCCCGTAGTGAACAGCCAAGCGCTCGTTGAGAAACGAATAGTCTGCGGTCAGGAACTCCAAGAGGCTGCGATCCTGGCGCACGAGGTGCATGAACAGCAGCTGGGTCTCCCGCACGAGGTCGTCACGCAACTGTCCGGTGAAGTCGGGGTACAGGAAAGTTTCCGGCTTGTTGTCCTCGACGTCTTGTAGGCGCAGCCACTGCGAGGCGAAACGCGTCGCGAGTCCCTCGGAGCGGGGATCCTCTAGCATCCGGGCCACCTGCCGCGCCAGGACACGCGGTTCCGACAGCTGCCCGCTCGCCGCCACCTCGAGCAACTCCTGGTCCGGGCTCGTGGCCCAAAGGAAGAACGACAGGCGAGATGCCAGGTTGACGTCGCTCAACCGATAGCTCTCGCCGGGACGGATATCGGCAGGCTCGCTCTCGAGCCGGAAGATGAACGACGGGCTCGCCAGGACCGCCTGCAACGCGGTTCGTATCCCCGTCTCGAACCCCGCCTCGGCGGCGGCGCGATCGTAGAACGACATCGGCCCAGCGAGGTCTTCGGCCGTCGGCGGCCGGCGATAGGCTTGCAGGATCAGGCGGGAGACGATCGACTCGGCGCACGCCCGTTCATGCTCGGCGGCCGACGGATGACAGCTGAAGACCTTCTGCCTGCTGGCGGTCTCGGAGACGCCGTCAGCCCGCACCGGACCGGTGACCATGAAGTTCTTGAGGTGCGGCAGCACCGTTATGCCGTAGTTGGCCCACCCCGCATCGTCTTCGCCGCCGGCGAAGGACCATTCGTGTGGGCTCAGTCGATCCTCGTAGGGTCCGTCGATCCTGCGAACGAACGCCGACGCGATCCGGTGCTGCCCAGCAGCGACGAAGACAGGCTCGGTGCTGATCACGTCGTCCACAGGGGCGCCATGGGGTAGCTCGATGAGCGCCACTGCTTCGCCGTCGATCGAGATGTCGAGGTCCTCGAACCCGGTCCCGCTTCCGAACTGAGTCTCGATCGAAAACACGTACTCCCCGTCGGTGGGAAAGTCGTGGGTAACCACCATTCCGCCCCGCGTTCCGTACGGCGTCCCCTCGATGTGATCCCAGGCGTGCTGCGATACCTCGATCGGGTTGGTGTACTTCGTGCTGCTGGAAACCGCCTCAGCGTTGCCGACGGCCAGGCGGCTGACGTCGGTCGCGGCCCTCAGGTAGGCCTCGAGCAAGGTGGTCGAAAGCCCCTGCGCGTCGGACATGTTGTCGAAGTTGCCCAGGTAGGTGTCGCCGGGGAGCCAGCGGCTGGCATCCACCTCGAGGGCGAGCAGATCGAGAATCACCCTTTCGTACTCGGCCCGATTGAGCCGCTGGAATCGACGTGCACCGGGATTCGGCTTTCCCACGGCCGCCGTATCGACCACCGTCTCCAGCGTCTCGACGAGCGTCAGAAGCGTGTCCGCATCCGGGCGGCGGTTGCCGGGTGGAGGCATCATGCCGGCACGGAGCTTGACGATCATCCTCTCGGCGACAGCGGCCTGCTCGTGCGCGGCGGCAGCGTCGAACGTCTCGAGCGAGAGGTTGCCCCGCAGTATCTGGTCGTTGTGGCAGCGCACGCAGTACTGCCGGATGACCGGATTCAGCTCCTCTGGGGGTGTCGGTGACGGCCCGGCGGCCCAAGATGCAACCGCGGTCGCGGTTGCATCCGGCCAGCTGGTCGCACCAATCGCTGCCGGCTGACTTCCAGCAGCAAGCCAAACCACAACGATCCCGGCACCTGCAGCGATTGTCTTCATACGACTTCCTTCAAGCTACTTGCTGGCGCAGTTATAGCATGGTACGCGTTCAGATCCGCGGGGCGGCGACGGCTCGCCGATCCCACTCCGATCCCGTTCGCACGAGGACCCGCATGCGCCGAGTGGAGAGCCTTGCCCACGCCCTAGCCACATTGCCCACGCTTTTCTGTGTTGTGGCGATCCTGATGACCGCCTGCGCCGCTCCCGAACCCGGCCCTGGCGCGGCCACGACCGCGTTCGAGGGAGCGCGACTGATCCTCGGAAACGGCACGGTGATCGAGGATGCGGTGTTCCTTGTAGAGGCCGACCGCTTCACCGCAGTCGGCTCGCCGGCCGACATCGAGATTCCCGCAGGCGCAGCTCGTGTCGATCTCGGCGGCAGCACCGTCATGCCGGCGATCGTCAACGCTCACATCCACCTGGCGACCGACCGATCCGAACGCACCTCCCAGCTGCAGCACATGGCGTACTACGGAGCCGGCGCCGTCGTCAGCCTCGGCCACGACGACGGTGACGTGCCGTTCCAGATGCGCGACGAGATCGTTCCCGACGGTGCCCGGTCGCGTACCGCGGGGCGGGGCATCACGGCGCCGGAGCCCGGACGGTCGGAAGTCCCCTTCTGGGTTGCGAGCGAGGAGGAGGCGCGCGCCGCCGTACAGGAGCTCGCGGGTCGAGAAGTGGACATCGTCAAGATCTGGGTCGATGATCGCGGCGGCCAATACGACAAGCTCTCACCCGAGCTCTACGGCGCCGTCATCGACGAGGCTCACGAGCACGGCTTGATGGTCACCGTTCACGTCTTCTATCTCGACGACGCCAAGGGCCTACTCCGCGCCGGCATCGACGCCTTTGCGCACGGCGTTCGTGATCTGGATGTCGACGACGAGCTAGTGGCGCTGTGGACCGAGCGCCCGAACGTCGTGCTGGTACCCAATCTCCCAGGCCCCGGCGTGGCGCTCGATCTCGGGTGGCTGAGCGGAACGGTGCCGGCCGCCGACCTGCAGCAAATGCAGGAAGCATCTACCGATCGCCCGGCAGCCCAGGAGGCCTTCGGAATACAGGCCCGGAGCCTGGCGCGGCTCAGCGAAGCAGGCGTGAAGATCGCCTTCGGCACCGACGGCAGCGCCGCATGGGCGGTGCATCAGGAAATGGAGGACATGGTGCGGTCGGGCATGTCACCGGACGACGTCATCGTCGCCGCCACCGCGACCTCCGCTGAGCTGATGGGGTGGGAGGATCTCGGGACGGTGGCAGCCGGCAAGAGCGCCGACTTCATCGTCCTGGATGCGAATCCCCTGGAGGACATCACCAACACCCGTCGAATCACGTCGGTCTACCTGCGCGGCGCCGAGATCGATCGGCAGGCGATCAGCGCCCGTCTCCGAGGCGAGACACCATAGAGTTCGGGCCGTCGACGCGGACCATCGGGTACGCGTCGGCGGCTTCCGCTTCGTCGCGGCCTGATAGGCCTAGCAGACCGCCAGCTCGCCCCAGACCGCCAGCTCGTTGCCGCTGGGATCGGCAAAGTGGAAACGACGGCCGCCGGGGAACTCGAAGATCTCTTTGACCACGCGGCCGCCGGCGCGCTCGACCGCCGCGACGCTCGCCTCCAGATCGCCCGAATAGAGTACGACCAGCGCGCCTCCGGGTCTCACGTCCTCGCTCTGTGCGAGCCCTCCCACCTCACCGGACCCACCTTTGATCCCCGCGTAGGTCGGCCCATAGTCGTTGAACTCCCACCCGAAAGCGTCGGCATAGAAGCGCTTCGCCTCGGTGACGTCGGTGACTCCGAGCTCGATGTAGTCGATCGTGTGATGAGTGTGCATGTCGTTATCGTCTCTCGTGCCGGTTTGCGCATCGGGCACAGACAGTCGGCTTCTGCCCGCGCCGCGCTGCCGCGTGCGGAGGACTATAGCGACGCGGCAAAGCTCCTGATGTCGTGCACGGTGGATAGGTACACCTCAGGCATCTCTGCGCGGAACATGCAATCGCCGCCGTGGCACGTCCCGTTCACGGTTCGGCTGACGGTCGGCACACCGGCGGCGAGCAGCTTCTGGTAGTAGATCAGGCCCTCGTCGCGCAGCGGGTCGAGCTCGTTCACCGAGATCACGTGGGGCGGCAGACCTTCGAGATCGCTCCCCGATGCGTGATACGGCCAGGCGAGCGGGTTGGTGACGTTGGTGCGGTCCGGGTCGTACAGCCCGGCAAGCGCTCCCATCTGCGAGACATTGAAGAAGTAGCGATCGTTCTCGACCAGCGACCGTAGCTCGGCCGGCGGATCAGCGTAGAGGTTCGAGACATAGGGGCACTGCGCGTATACCCCGTCGAGCTGATCCAGCGTGCCGTCGCGCTTGGCTTTCAGCGCGATGGCCAGCGACAGATTGCCACCGCCGGACTCACCTGAGGCGACAATCGCCGAGACCCCGAGCTCCTCCCGGTTCCCGTGCAACCAACTCAATGCCGAGGCGCAGTCGTTCAGCCCGGCGGGAAACGGGTGATCACCGAGCACGCCGGCGGCATTGCGGAACTCGACGCCCACGACCACCATGCCGGTGGCCGCCAGCTCGTCGCGCCAGCGCACGTAGTTGGAACCGGCGGCACGGAGAATCGCCATGCCGCCCCCATGAATGTGGAGCACGGCTGGCACGGGTCCGTCGACCGAGTCGGGCACGTGCACATAGAGCGGGATGTCGTTGCCGTCCACACCCTTGATGGTCTCGGTGCGCGACGTGACGCGTTGAACCGGCGTCAGTCCGGCGCAGATCGTGTCGAAGATCTGCTCGTAAGCGGGCTCGGCAACGCGAGCAAACTCGAGCACGGCTCCGTGCGGCGTAGTGGCATCGATGCCGGCGGGCTCCGGAGCCCCGTCGAGGCCGACCGCACGCAGAGCAACCACCATACGAGGGTCGGCGCGGGGATCCGTGTTCAACAGGCTGGTCGGGTCGCCCAATCGACCGGGCAGGTTCGGCATGGCCACGAGTGGCGTTCTCCTCGTATCAAGACCTCAGCAGTCAAGGTCGTGAAGACTATCGTCCGCGCGGGAGATCCAACAGAGGCCAGTCGGTAGAGTGTTCATCGGCATCGACGAACAGGCGCGACACGCGACCGGGTGCGAACGATGATCCAGGCAGCGGGTCCTCCGAACCGCTGGGCCGCGTCGGCGGCACGGCTAATCAGGCAGCCCGAAGGTCACTAGAGCGTTTCCGGAAATCACCGAGACGTACTGCTTCCCCTCGACCATGAACGTCACGGGAGCCATGACGATCTGCCCGCCGAGGCTCGCCTTCCAGAGCAACTCGCCGCTGTCAGCGTCGAACGCGTGGAAGTGGCCCTCACGGCCACCGGTGAACAGCAAGTCCGAAGCCGTGGTCAGCATGCCGCTGTCGCTGACGTCGAACTGGTCGAAACTCCAGCGCGCCTCACCGGTCAACGGGTCGATGGCGATCACCGCACCGTGTCCGACCTCGTCCGTCCAGTTGTTGATCGGCGAGGTGCGTCCGATACCGATGGTCGGCGCACCGGGCGTCGGCGCCAGCACCCTGAAGCCACCGCCAAGGTAGGGTCGGCCGGGCTCGTACTCGGAGAACTCCTTGCGATAGATCGTCGCATAATCTTGCCAGGCGGCGAAGTAGAACAGCCCCGTCCGCGGGCTGTAGGACGGCGGATACCAGTTGGTGCCTCCCTGGTTCCCCGGCCAGGTGGGGGCGCCCTCCGGCTGCGGCGTCGGGATCGGTCGTCCGTTCGCGTCGAGACCGCTCGACCAGTTCACCTTGACGAACGGCTTCCCGAGCAGGAACTCGCCGTTGGCACGATCGAGCACGTAGAAGTACCCGTTGCGGTTCGCCCATAGCATCAGTTTCCGCCGCTCCCCCCTCCAGTCCATGTCGGCGAGCACGGGGACTTGAACCGAGTCGTAGTCATAGCCGTCGTTGGGGGTGAACTGGAAGTGCCACCTCAGCTCACCGGTGTCGGCATCGAGTGCCACGACAGTGTCCGAGAACAGGTTGTCGCCCGGACGCTGGTCCGCGTTCCAGTCGGGCCCCGGGTTCCCCACTCCCCAGTACGTCAGGTTGAGCTCGGGGTCGTACGAGCCGGTGACCCACACGGACGCGCCACCGTGTTCCCAGTCGTCACCCTCCCAGGTCTCGTGGCCCGGCTCACCTGGGCCAGGAATGGTGTAGAAGCGCCAGGCCTCCTTTCCGGTATCGGCGTCGTACGCCGCGATGTAGCCGCGAATCCCGAACTCACCGCCACCGACGCCGACGATGACTTTGTCCTTCACCGCCAGCGGCGCCATGGTGATCGAGTAGGCAAGGTTCACGTCGCCGACTTTCGTCTTCCAGAGCGGTTGTCCGTTAATCGCGTCGACAGCGATCAGGTGCGCGTCCAGTGTGCCCATGAACAGCTTGTCGTCGAGCACCGCCACGCCGCGGTTGTTGGCGCCGCAGCAAACGGTGGCGTTGGCGGCGTTTGTGTAGCGGTACATCCAGAAGACGCGGCCAGTGACGGAGTCTAAGGCCATGACGTCGTTGGGCCGCTCGGTCAGGTACATGATTCCGTCGACCACGATGGGGTTCGACTGCCAGGCTCCGAAGACCTGGTTCTGGAGCATCCACTTCAGCTCCAGATGATCCACGTTTGAGGTCGTGATCTGGTCGAGGCGGCTGTGGCGCTGACTCGAGTACGTGCCGTTGTAGGTGAGCCAGTTCTCCGGCTCGTCAGCCGACCTCACGATGCGCTCGTACGGCACCTGCGCCAGCAGCGCACGCGGCGTCGCCAGCGCAGCGAGGATGATCCCTGCGACGGTGATCGACCCGGCCATTCTCATTCGAGGCCTCGCAACGTAAGTAGGTAGCCGATGAGGTTCGCCACGTCGTCGCTCGGGAGTGTGATCGGCTCCATCGTGGATGTTCGACTCACCTCGTAGTCGGCCAGGTCGGCCTTCATGAGAGAACGCAGCCGCCCCTCCGAATCGATCAACTGCACCGTGTAGGTATCCTCGTTCAGCCGCCTGCCGCTGATGATCTCGTCATCATGCGTGAGGGCTCGAATCGGTCGGTTGATCGGCAACATGGCGGCATCGGGGTCGAGCAGGGTCCGCTGCAGCGCCGCGGGCGAGCGAATGGCGCCGATGTCGCTCAGGTCAGGCGCCGTCCGAGGTCCCCTTCCGTTGACACGGTGGCACGATGCGCAAGCGCCTGCTGCTTCGAAGAGCGCCTGCCCGCGCCTCGCGTCACCGACCTTGACCGCGGTTCCTTCAGGATCGAACCCGGCCCGGATGAACGCCACGAGCGCGTCGAGCTCGGCCGGTTGAAACTCGAAGCCAGGCATCCGCGCCTCGGCCAGGCCTGTGGTGATCAGCTGGCGGAGACCAAAGTCTGACAGCGGCTGGCGGAACTGCCCCAGCCTCAGGTTCACGCCGTCCACCAGGTCACCGGACGGCCCATGGCACAGCGCGCATTCCGCCGCGTAGAGCCGCGAGCCCGCCTCGATATCGGCGCTGGTGTACTGATGATCTCCAAGCCCCTGGGCAACGCTCCCCTCGGGCACGGCAAGCAGCAAGAAAACGCACAGCCCCAGCTGCGTTGGTCGACTAGACGAGCCTGCGGTCATCTCACAACGGCCATTGTCTCGGACTGCAGTCCGCCTGCTTCAATCGGCCCCGAACACACGATGCGCAATCCACATGCCTCCCACCATGGCGGGCACGAACACCACGGCCTCGATTCGTGCCGCACCCAGATTCGCAAGTGCCGGCCCGGGACAGAAACCCGCAAGTCCCCAGCCAACACCGAACAACACCGCTCCGATCGCCAACCGCGCATCGAGCTCTCGGCTCGGCCTTCCGGGCCTGACACCGCCGAGGATCGGTTCGGCTCGCTTCTGTAATAACAGATTCCAGAGCGCAAACGCCGCCAGGCCACCGCCCATCACGAATATGAGGCTCGGATCCCAGTCTGCGGTCAGGTCGAGGAACCCGATCACTTTCGCGGGGTTGGTCATACCCGAGATCGCGAGACCGACACCGAACATCGCACCGGGGAGAAGAAAGACGAGCGCGCGCAATCAGTTTCTCCTAGAACACGTGCCTTGTGAGGTACACCGTTACGAACGCGGTTCCCATGAACACGAGCGTTGCCACGATCGAGCGCAGCGAGCCGAGACCGATGCCACAGATACCGTGTCCGCTGGTGCATCCGCCGCCGACACGAGTACCGACTCCGACCAGGAGTCCGGCAACCCCGACGACGGCAAGCGACGGCGCCATGCCGAAAGCAGCGGTGTCCGGGATCAGCCGCGTTGCTAGTGCCGCACCACCGATCAGCCCAGCCAGGAACAAACTCCGCCACGCGGTATCACCGGGCTCACCGCGGAGAATCCGCGAGCAGATGCCGCTGATGCCAGGGATCTTGCCATTCAGCGCCAGGGACCAGGCGCTGGCGGTGCCGATCAGCACTCCACCGAGCAACGCGGTCCAAGGGGTGAAGTCGGTGATGGTCATCGGGCAACCAGGAGCGGCGGGAACTGTCCGTTAGCGCCGCTGCAGGGTACCGCCACAGCGCCCGAGATCCAACGAGGGCTCCCGACGCATACACTGCCGTTGCGGTCGGTGCTGCGGCGCTCCGCTGCTTGCGGCGATCTCGCGCCAGACGAGGGGGAACCTATGCGAGCCCAACCATGGAGAGTGCTGTCCGTTGCGCTCGTCGCGAGCGCACTCATCCCCACGTTCATGGCCGGAGGCGCCTCGATGGCACAATCGCCGGAGCCGTTCGTTCCATCGGACTTCGAAGTTCCAGAGCTGCTCGAGACGGCACAGCTGAGGCTTCAACCGCTGACGGTCAACGATGTCGTGAGGGACTACGACGCCGTGATGAGCAGCCGAGAACACCTGAGAGGCGTGTTCGGCCCCGACGACACCTGGCCCGAAGACGATCTCACGCTCGAGCAGGACCTCATCGATCTCGGCTGGCACCAGAAGGAGTTCCAGCGGCGCGGCTCGTTCACGTACACGGTTCTCGACCCCAGCGGGCGCGAATGCCTGGGTTGCGTCTATATCTATCCGACGTCAGCGCGTGGCTACGATGCCCAGGTCGTGCTCTGGGTGCGCCAGAGCGCCTACGAGCAAGGGCTGGATCCGGTGCTCTACGACACCGTGCGGACGTGGCTGTCGGACGAGTGGCCCTTCGAGAACGTCGCCTACCAGGGGCGCGCGATCAGCTGGGACGAGTGGGCGGAGCTCACTGAGTAGCGCGACCCGTCAGTCGGGGGCCAGTCCGGCCAGCCGGAATCGCTCAACGCAGAGTCGTCGCAATGCCCCTCAGGGTGTCGGCCAGCGACTGCAGGCGCGGCCCGTCATGGTAAACGGCCTCCTCGGAATCAGCCTCGAGTCCAGTGGCCAGCGCTTCGAGCTCGGCGACGGCGGCCTCGGCCTCGCCTCCGGCGGAGCGCGGTTGGTCGGCGCGGCTGAGAGCCTGGTTGACGGCGGCGAGGCGCTCCGCCCCGATGCCGTGGCTGCGCTCGAGCTGATCGAGGTAGGCACGCGCCAGCATCGTGCTCGGCGGCCAGCCGAACCGCTGTTGGTGCTGCACGTTGGTTTCTTCTGCCAGGACCATGCCGGCGGCGTCGATCTCGTTCTGCGATAGGTGCTCGCTCGGGGTAAGCCGGAAGACGTCGAGCCCGCGGGCGATCTCTGCGCCGTAGATGTGGCCGTTGTACCAGTAGGCTGACCAGTAGCCGCCCGAGATGAGATCCTCCGCGTCGACCGGACCGCGGTCGAAGAACGCGATCTCGACCGGGTTCGCCGAGTCGGTGAAATCGAACACCGAGAGACCGCCCTGGTACCAGCCCTGCACCATGATGTCGCGTCCGGGGACCGGAATGAGCGAGCCGTTGTGGGCGACGCAGTTCTCCTGCTCCGTCTGCGGCGCCGGTAGCTTGTAGTACCCGCGGAACCTCATCTCACGATCGACGATGTCGAAGATCGCGTTCGCCCCCCAGGTGGGCGGGTCGATCGCCCGGCAGCGCGGACGGGACCCACCGCCCCACTCGTCGGTAAAGATGATCTTGCTGCCGTCGTTGTTGAACGTCGCCGAGTGCCAGAACGCGAAGCTCTGATCGACCACCTGATCGAGCCGCACGGGATTCACCGGGTCGGAGATGTCGAGCAGGATGCCGTTGCCCGAACACGCCCCCGCGGCCAGGCCGATCTCCGGGTAAGTGGTGATGTCGTGACACTGCCGGGTCTCGCGTGAGCTCTGCGTACCGCGGCCGTGGTCGCCACCCTGCCAAAGCCCCGAGACGGTACCGGTCTCCGGGTCGGCGAAGATGCGTGGCCGGTTGACGATACGAGCCCGTTCCGGCGCATCGAGCCGCACCTGAATGACGTCAATGCTGAACAATGCCGTGTCGGGATCGTTGGCCGGATCGTTCGCCGGATCGTCCTCGTTTTCGGGGTCCGGCCCCGAACAGCCAGCGAGCTCCTCGCCCGATCGCACCGAGCCGGTGCCCGACCCATACACATAGATGTTGTCGGCGTCGTCGGGATCCACCACCAGCGTGTGCGTGTGCGACCCACGGCAGGTTTGTACCGCGGCCACCTGAAGCGGGTTTCTCAGATCGCTGATCTCGAATATGCGCACGCCACGGAAGCGCTCAGCGCTGACCGGATCCTCGACTCCCTGGGTGCCGCAGTCGAGCCGAGCGCGCGTGTCCTGCACGGACATGAAGAGCAGGTTGCCATACACTGACACATCCCCCTGGCCGCCGGGGCACACGATCGAAGCGAGGAGCTCGGCCTCCGCCGCGTCCTCAATGCTGTAGATGTTGAAGCCGTGGTAACTGCCCATGAACAAGTGCTCACCACTGAATGCCAGATCGGTGTTCGAAAAGCTCAGACCACTTCCCGGCCGCGGTGGCGGCGCGGCGGCGGCTTGCTCCTGCCCGGGCGCCTCGCCTTCAACGTCGGCGGCCGGCGGTGCGGGCGCTTCTCTCGGCGGCCTCGGGCGGCCGGCCGGAGCCTCAGGGTCGTAGAAGCCCTGCGGCTTCTCCAGGCTGGTGACCAGCTCCATATTGCGCGCCGCCACGCCGGCATCGCGGAAACCAGGCTTCAGACCGACGCGTGGATCCGTCTGGGCGTCGGCGGACGGGGATTGCTGGGAGACCGGCGCTCCGAGCAGAGGCATGGCGACGGACAGACATAGAACGGTTGCGGGAAGAAGCTTCATCGGTGTTGCTCCTTGAGCATGGCGTTGAGCATGGCTCCCATACGGTCCATTTCCGCACGCTGGTCGGCCACCACGTCGGCGGCGAAAGCGGCGATGGTCGACTCCTGGCCAGCGCTCCGGGTGGAAAGAAGCTCGTCGACCATGATCAGCGCACCTTCGTGGTGCTGAATCATGAATTCGAGAAACAGCCGGTCGAACGTCGTCCCCCGCCCCTCGGCGAGGCGGCCCATTTGCTCGGCCGTGAGTATTCCGGGCATCAACGTGGCGCCGGGCTCGTGGTGGCGGTGCAGGCTCGGGACAGGCTCACCGCGCACCTCCAGCCAGCGCTCCATCATGTTGATCTCGTCCTGCTGAGACAGCTCGATTCGCAGGGCAAGGATCGGTATGTCCTCCCGACTAGTACGCGCCGGCACCAGCTCGGTCATGTCCAGGGCTTGGGAATGATGGCCAATCATTCCCTGCATGAATTGCACGTCCGCCGGCGTGTGCTGGACCCTCGACAGATCGACGGCAGCATCGGCTCCGATCACGCGGCTCGGTGCGCCGGGCGCGCCGGGCTGCACGATCGGCGGCGGACCGGTTTCCTTGGTCGCCGTGCGGCACGACGGCATGCTGACGATCGCAAGCAACAAGACAGGGACCAGCGGGGTGGATGCGGTTCTCACGATGCGGAATCGTACACTCTACGCACGACAGCGCATTTGAGATTCTTCGATCCTCTGCTTCTTGCCCGCAGCTGACGAGGCCAGCATGACCCGATCTGTCCGAACGTCGCCGTTTGTCACGATGCTCGTCGCGATCGCCTCTCTCATTCTTCTGACGGCCCCGGACAATTACGCTCAGAACCGAGGCATCGGCAAGGACTTCGCCACCCGCTCGGTGGCCATGGGGACGCGGGGGATGGCAGCGACCAGCCAGCCGCTGGCCACCATGACGGCGCTCGACATCCTCAAGCGCGGCGGCCACGCCGTCGACGCTGCTATCGCCGCGAACGCGGTGCTGGGTCTGGTTGAACCCACGGGCAACGGCATTGGCGGAGATCTGTTCGTCATCATCTGGGACAACGAGAACAAGCGCATCGCTGGCTTCAACGGCAGCGGCCGCTCACCCGAGTCACTGACCCTGGAGGAGTTCCGTCGCCAGCAACTCGACCGCGTTCCCAATCTCGGACCGCTGGCCGTGTCGGTGCCGGGCGCGGTGGACGGCTGGTTTCAGATCCACGAGCGTTTCGGCCGCTTGGCGATGAGCGAGTTGCTGCAACCGGCGGTCGATCATGCGCGCGACGGATTCGCAGTCACCGAGGTGATCGCCAGGGGCTGGCGGGGCGGCGCGCGGCAGCGTCAACAGTACCCGGGCTTTGCGGAGATCTACATGCCGAACGGCGAGACGCCCAGCGCCGGTGAGATCTTCAGGAACCCCGCCCTCGGAGAGACCCTGGAGACCATCGGACGCGAGGGTCGCGACGCCTTCTACAAGGGCCGCATCGCCCGCTCCATCGACCAGTACATGGAAGAGGCGGGGGGATTCCTTTCCTACGACGACCTGGCCGCACACCAGGGCAACTGGGTGGAGCCGCTGTCGACCACCTATCGCGGCTACACGGTGTGGGAGCTGCCACCCAACGGCCAGGGAATCGCAGCGTTGCAGATGCTCAACATCATGGAGGGCTTCGATATCGCCTCGATGGGCTTCGGCAGCTCGGCGTACCTACATCTGCTGATCGAGGCCAAGAAGCTCGCCTACGAGGATCGCGCCAAGTTCTACGCCGATCCGGCCTTCAACGACATACCGGTCGACTGGTTGATCTCCAAGGAGTACGGGGAGCAGCGGCGCGAGCTGATCGACATGAGCATTGCTGCGGTCGCCTACGAACCCGGCGACCCGGTTCTCGAGGACGGCGACACCATCTACATGACGGTGGCCGATGGTGCCGGCAACATGGTGTCGCTGATCCAGAGCAACTACTCGGGTCTGGGTTCCGGCATGACGCCGATCGGCCTGGGGTTCCAGCTGCAGAACCGCGGGGCGCTCTTCAACCTCGAAGAGGGCCACTACAACACCTACGAGCCCGGCAAGCGACCTTTCCACACCATCATTCCGGCCATGGTCACCAAAGACGGCGAGCCTTTCTTCAGCTTTGGCGTAATGGGTGGCGCCATGCAGCCGCAAGGGCACGTGCAGATCCTGGTGAACATGATCGACTTCGGCATGAACGTGCAGGAAGCGGGAGACGCGCCCCGCCTGCGCCACTCGGGCTCTTCGCAGCCGACCGGCCAGGTAATGAGCGACGGCGGCTCCGTAAATCTGGAGTTCGGCTATTCGGCCGAGACCATCGCCAGGTTGTCTGCCATGGGACACACGGTGGCTGTGGGCAGCGGTGGCTACGGCGGCTATCAGGGCATTCGCCGCGATCTCGCCACCGGTGTCTTCTACGGCGCGACGGAATCACGCAAGGACGGCATCGCGGCGGGTTACTAGCAGGCCGTGGTGGAACCCAGAGCGCGATCAATCCGACCGCAGCGACTCCATCGGGTCGACGCGCGTCGCCCGGCGCGCCGGCACCCATGAAGCGGTCAGTGCCACCACCGCCAGGAAGGCCGCCACCGCGACCATTGTCACCGGGTCGACCGGCCGGATCTCGAACAGCGCTTGCTCAAGCAACCTTCCGAGGAACACCGCCGCCAGCAACCCGAGGAGGATCCCGGCTGCGACGAGGCTCAGCGCCTGACGCAGCACGAGCCAGCGGACGTTGGTCTGTTGCGCACCCAGGGCCACCCGGATCCCCATTTCGCGCGTGCGCTGGGTGACCAGCGAGGCCATGACCCCGTAGACGCCGATCGCTGCCAGCGCCAGCGCCACGGTAGCGAAGGTCACCAGCAACGCGGCGAGCGATCGCCGCGATGCTTCATGGGCAGCGAGCTGATCGGCCAGGAGGGCGACGTCAT
Organism: Acidobacteriota bacterium; assembly: GCA_965248695.1. Classification (GTDB taxonomy): domain Bacteria; phylum Acidobacteriota; class UBA890; order UBA890; family WLXD01; genus DASCOT01. The sequence goes on from CBDFKD010000002.1 coordinate 2,361,530, forward strand.
CCACCGGCAGCCCGGGATCGATGCTCGCGACCGCATCCCGCAGCGGCCCCACGAGGTCGAAGGGGTTGCCGTCCGTGCGCAGCATGATCGCCATCTCCCGCACCGGCTGCTGCGCGTGCGGGAAGTACGTAGCCCCGTAGCTCTCGTCGGTCCGACCCGAGAAGTGAACGTCTTGCACCACACCGACGACCTCGACCTCTAACGGGCCGCGCTTCCACCAGTTGCCGTACTCCAGGCGGGCGCCGATCGGATCGGTGCCGGGGGCAAAGTACCGGCGCACCAGGCTCTCGTTGACGATCACTACGCGGGCGGAGTCAGCGGTATCGTCGCGATTGAAAGCGCGGCCGCGCAGCAGACGGATACCGCCAGTTTCGAAGTACCCGGGCCGTACCGGCCGGAAGCGAGCCGTGTAGCTCTCGCCCTCCCCGAGCTCGACAACCCCACGGCCAGGGTTGGCAGCGACATCGATCTCGAAGGCGTTGTTCCAGCCGCTGTCTGTGGGCAGCTGGTAGGCCGCGGGGCCGAGCGCACACCGGGAACCGCCTCGAGCTGCGCCTCGAGCCGCTCGAAGAACGCCACGGCACGGCGCCACTCGGGCTCCTGGGCCACGAATGGCATTGCCAACCGTACGCGAGCCGTGAGCACACCCTGGGGAGCAAAACCGGGATCGACGTCGAGCACCCGCTGCAGGCTGCGCAATAGGAGCCCGGCACCCACCAGCAGCACGACGGCAAGCGCCATCTGCGCCACGACCAGAGTTTGGCGAGCGCGCGAGCGGCTACCGGTCATCGTACGGCTCTCCAACTTGAGTGAGGCCTGCGGACCGGTCCGGGTGGCGTGAAGCGCCGGCCCGACGCCGAACACCAAACCGGTTACCAGGGAGACGGAGACCAGAAACCCGACCACGCGAAGGTCGACCTGTACGAGGTCGATGGCGGCGATCTCGAGCGCCGCTGTGCTCTTCAGCAGCCCAACGCCGGCCCACGCCACGGCGGTGCCGAGGGCGGCACCGACCGCCGCGACAATGACGCTCTCCGCCAGGCATTGCCGCACGAGGCGCACACGTCCAGCGCCCAGAGCCGTACGAATCGCCATCTCCCGTTGACGCACGGATCCGCGACCCAGCAGCAGGTTGGCAACGTTGGTCCAGGCAATCAGCAGCAGCAGGCTTACCGACCCGAAGGCCAGCAGCAGCGTCGAGCGCACCCCCTCGACCGCTTTCTCTTCCGCCAGGAGCAGGTGACCGGCGATGCCGTTGCGCAACTCCGGATGGGTCTCGTCGAGAGTCCGGCTGATGGCACCGATAGCCGTCTCGGCCTGCTCGAACGTGATCCCGTCGGCGATGCGACCGAGCAGGTTGACGTTGGTCAGGCCTCGCAGGTCGGTTCCCTGACTGGAGAAGGACGACCGGTACGCGAGCCACATGTCCACCGGAACCGATGACAGCACGAACCCACCAACGACCCCGGTAAAGCCACGCGGCAGCACTCCGACGACCTCGTAGGGCAGGCCATCGAGCCGAAGCGTGCGTCCGACAACACCTTCGTCGGCGCCGAAGCGAGTCCGCCACAATGCGTGCGACAACAGCGCCACGCGTTGCCCCGAGTCAACCGCGTCTTCCTCCGGCGTGAAGCCCCTGCCGAGCACAGGCTCGATTCCCAGCGTCGGCAGCAGGTTCCAGGTAGCGTCGACGACGTTCAGCCGCTCGGCCGTACCCCCGTCGTGGGGCGACATCGCCGGTAGCTGCTGCTGCCAGGCGGCAAGATGCTCGAGCACGTCGGTGCTTCCCGCGCGGTAGTCCTCATAGTCGGGGAACGACACCAGCCATCGACCCGGTCGACCGTCGGTGAAGCCGTTGCGCAGGATGACCAGCCCTTCGGCTTCTTCGAAAGGCAGGCCGCGCAGCAGCACCGCGTCGATGAGCGCGTAGATGGCGGCGTTGGCGCCAACCCCGAGCGCCAGTGTCGCGGCTGCCATGGCAACGAACCCGGGGCTGCGGCGCAAGCTGCCCCACGCGTAGCGCCCATCACGCCACGCACCCGCCAGCGAGGTAGACCACAGACCGCCGCTTTCTCGCCCGGACCGTCGCCCATCGCGCCGCAGGAACCCGTGCCGTACCTGGCGCCAGTACCACCTGCGTGCGGCGCGCCGGTTGACCGCGACGCGGTCGGCGAACTCCTCGTCGAGGTCACCGAGCGAGAACTCTCGCTCCTGAGGCGGAAGGATCCGCTGCATCAGCCAGTGGGCCAGGCGGGGCGGCGTGCCCATCAGGATTCCCGCCGTGCGGCGAGTGACTCGACCTGGACTTCGATTCCTTCGGCCATGCTACGGAGCGCCGTGTAGGACCGACTCAGCGCCGCCTCGCCGGCGGCGGCCAACGAGTAGAACTTCTTGCGGCGCCCGCCGCGCTTGGATGTGGGCTCGCCGATCCGCGACGTCACGTAGCCGTTCTTCTGCATGCGCGCCAGCGCGGTGTAGACGGCACCGATAAACACCTCTCGGCCAGTTTTCTCCTCGATCTCACGCTTGATAGCGGCGCCGTAGGCCTCGTCGCCCAAGCGCAACAAACCCAGCAGGATCAGCTGCTCGAACTCTCCCAGTGCGCGTGGCATCGGTCTCTCCTCCGACCGGGTGGTGACGCTCCGAAGTTTCAACTGCAGTGCAGTGGATAATATATGAACTGCAATGCAGTAGAAAGTACGGGGAAGGAAGCAATGCCACGACGGCTCCTGTTCAGAACGTGCTCAGGAGCTCCACTGTCGTCTGGTCGAGCCGGGTCAGCACGGCGATCAGCAGGTCGACCGCCTGATCGAAATCGCTGCGCTGAATGATGCCGCTGTGCGAGTGCAGGTAGCGGGTCGGCACGGTGATGTTGACCGACGGTCGGCCGGTGTCGTACCGCTGGATCTCGGCGCCGTCCTCACCGTAGCCGGTGAGCACGTCTGCCTGTAGGTCGAGGCCCTCTTCTTCCGCAACCTGGAAGAAGAAATCGCGCAGCTTCCGGTTGGGGATCATCGAGCTATCGAGCAGGAACATACCGGGTCCGTCGCCCAGCCTTTCCTGCGCCTGCTCAGGCCGTGATCCAGGGTAGTCAGCCGACACTCCTGCCTCGATCGAGATGCCGAGGTCCGGATCGGCGATCCGTACCGATGTCTGCGCTCCTCGCAGACCGATCTCTTCCTGCACGGTCGCCACCCAGGCAACTCGGTTGGGCAACGCGATTCCCTGCTCGCTGATGCGGCGCGCCGCTTCGAGCATGACCGCGATGCCGACCCGATCGTCCCAACCCTTGGCCGCGTAGCGCTCGTTTGGAAGCACGGTGAAGGGGCTCCAGGGAGCGATCGGATCTCCCGGGCGGATGCCCATCGCCGCCACCTCCTCTGCCGACTGCGCCCCGAGATCGAGAAAGATCTGCTCGAGCGGCCAGACCTGGTTGCGCTCGCTCTGCGGCGTTACGTGGACCGTACGCAGACCGCTGATCGCCAGCACCGGACCATCGGCACCGACGATGATCCAGCGCTGGTCCGGTAGCGCCTGCCGCAGCCAGCCGCCGAGGGTCTTCACCCGGATGAACCCATCCGGACGCACGTGCTGCACCATCAGACCGACCTCGTCGAGGTGCGCCGTGACCATGATGCGCGGGCCGTCGCTGGTACCGGGTAACGTGCCGATGACCGAGCCCAGCCCGTCGTACTCGATCGCCGCGTTCAACTCTTCGAGCTCGCGCACGACGATCTCCCGCACCGGCCCCTCGAATCCCGAGGGCCCGGGAGCGTTGGTAAGCTCCTCCATCAATCGTGCCACGCGGTCGAGCTCCTGTGCGGCGGCTGGAGACACGAGTGCGAGGGTGGCGAGCAGCGTAGCGATCGTGGCAGCTTTTCGGCTCATGACGAACTCCCTGTGGTTATCCGATACTCGACATCGAAAGACTCACCGAGGCGACGTGAAGCCTATCGCTGCGGCACAACAGATCCAACGGAAGTAGTCGGCGGGACGGCTGACCGAGGCAGCCGCACAGACCAGCTATGATCGGGCGCGCAACGGACGCCGTTGTCACTAGGAGGTCTTCATGCGAATCGGTCTGGCGAATGGGTCTGACGGACGCCGCGCTCGCTGAGCTCCGCGCGCTGCTGGTCGAACGGCGGTCAGCAATCGGCGTGGCCGCGAGAACGAACGACGCGGCGACCGCAGTGGTTGAGCTCGACCAGGCGAGAATCGGTCGACTCTCGCGCATGGACGCGATGCAAAGCCAGGCCATGTCGGTGGAACTGAAACGCCGCAACGAACGCGAGGTCGCCGCCATCGAGGCCACGCTGAGACGAATGGACGACGACACGTACGGCGATTGCCTACGATGCGACGAGGCAATCGCGCTGGCCCGCCTACGGGCCACCCCGGTAGCCACGCTCTGTATCGAGTGTGCCGAGAAGGCAGGCAACTAGACCACCACACCGCCGAGCTGTCCAAGTAGGGGGAGTCCAGCGCTCGCGCTATGGCTGGGCTGTTCCGTGGTGTGCGCGATGTAGCCTAGCGCTCGGTGCGGTGGCGTGGCTCGCCTGGACGGAGCAATGAAGAAAAACTACCTCTTGTTGACGATTCTCGTGGCCGTCTCCTGGGTTGCTCCACTTGCGGGTAGCGAGCAGGCAACGAGAACGAGCCGTGTGCTCGTGCGGTCGTGGGATGAAGGCCCGTACGGCCCCCTGCCTGCGAACATCGGAGTGGTCGGCGCGTGGCAGAAGCTGCAGAAGCTGCGTACGACCGCGAGCGTCCTGTACACGACGCCTCATCCGGACGACGAGCAAGGCGGCGTGCTGACCCTGCTCAGCCGCGGTCTCGGCGTGCGGACCGCGCTCCTGACGCTCAATCGCGGCGAGGGCGGCGCCAACGCCGTCGGGCCGGAGCTGTTCGACGCCCTCGGCCTCATCCGCAGCGAGGAACTCAGGCTGGCGGGACGCTACTACGGCCTCGACGACCAGTATTTCACCACCGCCGTTGACTACGGGTACTCGAAAACGCTGGACGAGGCGTTGCGGAGCTGGGATCGGGCGACCGTCCTCGGAGACATGGTTCGCATCATCCGCACCAACCGACCACTGGTGATGATCTCGCGCTTCCGCGGCGATACGAGCGACGGCCACGGACACCATCAAGCGGCCGGCGTGCTCACCTCCGAGGCGGTGCGAGCTGCCGCCGATCCGAGCGAGTTTCCGGAGCAGATCACTTATGACGGACTCAGGCCGTGGCGCGTACGGAAGCTCTACCGGGCTCGACGGTCGGACGACGGGCACGTCGACGCCGAGTTGAATCCGCACCAGGACAGTCCCTGGCTCGGTTCCACGTACCAGTCCTTCGGATCCTACGGACTGAGCCTGCAGCGGTCGCAGACCACCGGGAGACTGAGGAGCGGCGGCGGTTCCAGGACACCGGCGCGATACGAGCGACTCCATCTACCCGACGCGGATGCCGGCACATCGGATTTCGGCAACGATGTCTTCGCCGGCCTCGACACCTCCTTGTCGGGGCTCTTCAGGCTCGTCAACGAGCGGGGGTCAGCCAGGGCAGAAGAGTCCTTGTCGGCAGCGGAGTCACACATCGAGGCCGCGGCGGTGGCCTTCTCGGTGACGGATCTGGGCCCGACGGCGCACCACCTTGCCAGGGCGCGAGCGGCGCTGATCGGCGCCGCCGGCGACGTGGCACCGAACTCGGAAGCCGCCTTCCTGTTGGAGATCGAGCGCCGCGAGATCGACGTCACCCTGGCGCCGGCGCTGGGGATACGGCTGGAGGCCCTGGCGAGCCGGCCGGGTATTGGCGCAGACGAGTCGATGGGACCCGCAGTGCCGGGCCAGGACCTCGACGTCCATGTGTCCGTCACCGTGGCGGGCTCCGAAGTCGTCACGCTATCCGACGTGCGGCTCGAAGCCGAACCGGGCTGGGGCACACGCGGGCAGATCGACGCCACCACGCTATCCGCCGGCGCCGCGGCGAGAGGCAGCCTCGGTCTTTCTATCGCGCTCGACGCGCAACCGTCGCGCCCCTGGTTCTACCGCACGTCGATTGCCCAGGACATGTACATGGTTCGAGATGCGGCGGATATGCACCTCGGTGAGTCGCGGCCACGAGCCATGGCTGTGGCTACGCTCGAGTATGGCGGCCAGCGATTCGACGTCCGGGCGCCGATCCGTACGGTCGAGCCTCAGCCACCGTACGGCGCCGCGCAGCCGGTGCTCACGGTCGCACCGCGACTCACCGTGACGGCCGCACCCATCGCTGCCGTGCTACTACCGAGCCGTCCGTCCGAAGCAGTGCCCTCCGTGGCGGTGTCGATCGAGGTCACTTCCAACGCGCCGACCGCCCTCGAGGCCGACGTCGGCCTCGATCTGCCGCATGGATGGACCTCCGAACCGGCGTCGGCAGCGCTGCACTTCGACTCCCCTGGGTCGAGCGAGCGGGTTCAATTCCAAGTGTTCCCCCCCGGCCGGCCGGAACATCTGGAGTCGGAGCGACCGTGGCCTGAGCGAGTCACGATCCAGGCTCGTGCACGTGCTGGCGGACGCGAGTACACGGAGGGATTTCAGCGCATCGCGCATCGGGACCTCACCCCGACCCATCTCTACTCAGCGGCGCGCGTCGACGTGATACCCGTACATGTGGCGGTCGCCATGGATCTTGACGCCGGTTACGTCATGGGGGTCGGCGACGACGTCCCTGCGGCGATCGAGCAACTCGGCATACCGCTGCGGCTTCTCTCGGCAGCTGACCTGTCCGGCGGCGACCTCTCCGACTACGACGTAATCGTGGTCGGTACCCGAGCCTACTCGGTGAGGCCCGATCTGATCGCCGCCAACGCCCGCCTGCTGGAATACGCACGAGCGGGCGGCAACCTGGTCGTTCTGTACCAGACGCAGGAGTACACGCCCGAGAGCCAGGCGCCGTACCCGGCGTCGTTGCCGCGCAGCGCTCAGGAGGTCTCTGAGCAGGACGCTCCGGTCGCCCTCCTGGCCCCTGATCACCAGCTACTCACCACTCCGAACCGCATCGGCGCCGCCGACTTCGACGGCTGGATCGAGCAGCGCGGCTCGAAGTTCTTCACCACCTGGTCGAGCGAGTACACCCCTTTGATCGAGACCCACGACACCGGTCAATCACCTCAGCGCGGTGTCTGGCTGACGGCAGAGGTCGGTGATGGCCACTTCACCTACGCGGCGATCGCGCTCCACCGCCAGCTCCCGTACGGTGTGCCGGGCGCGTACAGGATTCTCGCCAACCTGCTATCTCTGGGCGGCTGAGACAGCTGACGAGGACCGCGCCGCGCTGACGTGCTCGGGTCAGCGCCATCAGGCCCCACGATCGGCAGATCCGCTACGGAGTGAACGCCCGATAGTAGTCGGCTCCGGAAAGTTGCGCGTGTAGCGTCTTGCCGGACGCGAGGGCGCCGAAGCGGATCCGCTCGGCGGCGTTCTCGTTGCCGACGGCGAAAACACCTTCCTCGAGCGGGATGAGCCGCATCGCAAATCCTCCGGGATAGAGCAGGTACAGTTCGCCCTTGCGAGCCAGGACGCGGAAGTTGCCGGTCCACGGGTTGTGTGAGCGATAGTGGCCCTCGTAGGCGCGCCACGACTCCGGAAGCTCGAAGCTCTGGGGTCCCCTGTAGCGCTCGTGGCGGAACCACTCGGCGCCGTGGAACGCCTCCACCACGGCGCCGTCCTCACGCCCGACGACCAGCGGGAACCGGGCGAACTCCGGGTCGTCGACGATGAAGGCGTCGTTCCGCATCCGCAACACGGGGATCCGTCGAGAATCCGACTCCGACTCCGACCCGCCGGCGGTCGCAACCTGCAGGAAGAGCCGGCCTGCGTCCGCCACGACCGTCATCAGCCTGGAGTCGGATCGGTAGGTTCCGATGTAGTCCTCGGCGTCGTCGACGTGCTCACGGTCCCGCGTCGGCGGCGGCTCGGGCAGCTCCTTGCCAGCGCGAACCGCCACGGCGAGGTCGAGCGCGAAGCGCGCCACCGCTCCGGCCGGGCCGGAGCCGTTGACCATCACCGCCGCACCCAAACCGGCGCCCGGATCAGCGATGATGCTCGACACGAACGACAGATGGCCACCGCCATGCGACAGCAACGTACGTCCGTCCAGATCCGCGACGCCGATGCCGTAGCCGTAGTAGCTGTTGTCGCCAGACTCCGTTTCGCGGTTGGTGAACAACTCGAAGCTGTCCTCGGACAGGATGCGGCCGGCGGGGCCCTGGCCACCGTTGAGCAGCATGCGAACGTAGGCGGCCATGTCGGCGGGAGTCGAGGCGACGCTGCCATCGCCAGCACCGTACTCATGCCATTCGGCCGGGACCATGGGAGCCCCCGGAAGCGTCGGGCGATCGTCGTACGCCGGCCGGTAGGCGGTGGCAGAGAGCAATCGCGTTGCGGTGGTAACGGAACCGTGCGACGCCGTCATGCCGAGCGGATCGAGAATGCCGGCCTCCAGAGTCGCGCCCAGGGGTTCGCCGCGGACCGCCTCGAGCAGCACCCCGAGGGTCTTATAGCCAACGTTGGAGTAGTGAAAGCGATCGGCGGCCGGACCGATCGCCAGCCGCGAGTCGCGCAAGCTCCACGCCTCGTAGTGGCCGTGCGGTGCCAGATCGGAGCCGTTGATGATCCCCGCCGTATGGGTGAGCAGCTCGTGCACCGTAATCGGTTGCCGACTGGAGTCGACCTCGAACCACGGTAGGTAGTCGTGTACCGGTGCCTGTAGATCGATGGTTCCGCGCTCGTGCTCCTGCAGGATGCCGATGGCGGTAAACGACTTGCCGATGGAGCCCATCAGAAACAACGTCTCCGGTTGCACCGGGGCGCGCGCATCGAGGTTGGCAAAGCCGTAGGTCCAGACGCCCAGCACACGGTCCGCGTCGGTCAGCGACAGCGCCATGCCGGGCAGGGCCGATTCATCCATTTGCTGTCGAACGTACTGGTCCAGGCGAGCGAAAGCCTCGTCCCATGGCTCGCCGAGATCGGCGGCGACCTCCTTGTACTGGAGGCCGGTCGGTCGGTTCCCGTTGTCGGCGGCATTGCTGCAGGCGCTGGCGACGATCAAGACGCCGGCGAGCGTTCCGCTGGTCAACCAGGCCCGACAACTAGACGTCGCGTACCTCGAATGACTCCGTTCTGGTTGCGTCATGGTTGGTAACTCCAGGGCTTCCGTTGAAAGTGACCGCGCTCAGATACCTTTTGCATCGTGCGATCGCTCGATCCTATTCGTCGAAGACGTCCAGATGGTGGGTATAGGCGAGCCCCTGATGCTGCATGGCCCGACGGTAGTTCACCGCAACGGCATCGAACTTCAGATGCAGCTCGTCGGCCAGATCGAAAGGAACCTGATCCGGGCGCTGCGACTCGACGATGACCTGATCCTGCCCGAAGATCGTCGCTTCGAAGTCCTGCAGAACGGTGTCCGGCTCGTCCAGGTCGTAGTTCCGGCCGATGATGCAGTAGCCGCGACATTGCTCCCCGGAGATAGGCTGCGAGGCGAAGAAATACACCATCCCCTTGGAACCACCCCATCCCAGTCGGAGCACGATGGTGTAGGGCAGATGCAACTCATACAGGCTGTGCCGCTCGGGTTTGACGATGTCGTCATTGGCAAACACTGGAAAGTCATCTGAATTAGCAGCCTCGGGGCGCACGACCTCCTAGTGCAGGACGTGGCCGCGGATCTCGACGTCATGATCTGGCACCAGCGGGCGCGATGGGTCTCCCAGCAGTCCTGGATGTACCCACGGAAAGTGGCCGAAGTCGGTGAAGTTCTCTACCTGCCTGGAGGCATCGCTGGCCCAGCTGAACGGCCCGGTATTGACCACCTTCCAGTCAGCGTCTTCGAGCTCGGGAATCTCCGGCAACGCGTAGACAGGATCAGCCAACGACACCCAGATGAGCCCGTATCGCTCAAGGCACGTGTAGACCGGCGTCCGCGCCTTGGCCGGTATCGTTTGGTGCTTACTCTGCGGAATGTGCACACAGGCGCCTGAGGCATCGTATTTCCACGCATGGTACGGACAGACGATGCAGTCATCCTCGAGCCGGCCAAGGGAAAGCGCCGTGCCGCGGTGTATACAGACGTCGCGCATGGCCCGCGGGATTCCGTCTGTCGTACGCCAGACCACAACCGGCTCTTCCAGCAATGTGACAGACAGTGGTACCTCGGCTGAGACCTCGTGCGCGTAGCTCACCGGATGCCAGCATCCGTAGAGGTTGTCCGGGAGGGCTCGGCGGTGCATTTCGGGTCTCCAAACAGCGGATTCTCAGAGGCCACTTGATATGGGCTGGCACTTGGTACCTCATTGAACCGATGCTGACAAGATGTCGTGGTCGGTGCCTCGTCAGCGGACACTTCGGCTCCAGGAGGAAGGACGATGAGGTGGATGCGCGTTTCCCTAGTACTGGTCGCGATTGCTGGGGCGGTCGTCCTCATCGCGGCGCTGCGCGGCCCTGCGCCGGAGTCTCCGGTGCAGCCAGCACATATCAACGCGGCGAGTGTCCCCTGGCACGTCTCCGAGGCCGGTGAGCGGCGCTCGAACAGAATCATCGGCAGCAACCTGATTCCTGACGACGACGTACACGTCGGACTTTGGGAGCTCGCGCCGCGGGCGATCTACGCTGGCCATGTTCATCCGGTGCCGGAGTTCTACGTCCTCATCGAAGGACACGTCGAGTGGACCCTCGGCGATGAAACGTTCGTTGCCGAACCCGGCGAGTTCATCTACATCGCCCCGAGCACGATGCATCGGATGGTGAACGTGACAGACGGCGTAGCGCGGGCGGTCTGGGGCCGCTGGGCTCCGAACGGCGACCGCAGCGTGTACGAGGGCGAGTCTCGGTATGTGGAGCCGATCCCGGAACAACCGCCGGATGCAGTGTTGTTCCCGACACCTGGACAGTAAGGCTGCGCTCGGGCAACCTGCGGGCACACCGTGGTGGCAACACTGCAGTGGCAACTCTGCGTTGGCGCCGCGCCGGTAGCTAGCCAGCCGATAGCCCGTACACTTAGCACAAGCGCACGTGGGGACGCCGTGAAGGAGACCGACCGCAGGCTCGGAATGGACCGCGATATCACGCGCCGCGATTTCCTCAACGGCACCAGCGTTGCGATCGGCGGCTCACTGCTGGCCGCCGGAACTGCCAACGCATCTCCCGCCGCAGCCGAGGCTACGGCAAAGCAGACAGCGCTGCCCTACCCCCCGACCTGGGAAGTGGGCAACAACTACCCACCCAGGCTCACGGGCATGCGCGGCAGCCATCCGGGCTCGTTCGAGGTGGCGCATGCGGTACGCGATGGTAAGCGCTACGACGACGTCACCGACCTCGACGAGACCTACGATCTAATCGTCGTCGGCGGCGGGCTCAGCGGGCTGGCGGCGGCGTACTTCTTCAAGAAAGCGCTGCCGGACTCGAAGGTCCTTATCCTCGACAATCACGACGACTTCGGCGGGCAAGCGAAGCGCAACGAATTCGAGGTCGACGGCCGCACGGTGGTTACCTACGGCGGCAGCGTGTACATGACGGGCGCCTACACCCACGAGGCCATGGACATGCTCGCGGACATCGGCCTCGATTGGGACCGATTCAATCGCACCACCGCGACGAGCTACGAGCTGTATGGAGATGGCTACGGAGGCATCGGCTCGATGGGCCTCGAGGCGGGCGTGCTGTTCGATCGCGAGACCTTCGGGGAGGATCACCTCGCAGTCGGCGAGCCTCAGGGCCGCGCCAGCGCCGCGGACTGGGAGCAGTTCCTCGCCGGCGCGCCGCTTTCTGCGCAGGCGAAGCGCGACATCGTCCGGTTGTACACCGAGAACGCCGACTATCTGCCGGGCCTCAGCCGCGAGGCGAAGATCGCCAAGCTACGGCGAATCAGCTATCAGCAGTACATTCTCGACGTGGTCGGTGTGACGCCGGATGTCGTTCCCTACTTCCTGAAACAGACGCTCGGCGGGCCGAACGGCGCCGCCGGGATCGATTCGGTGAGCGCCTACGTCGCTTACCGACACAACTCGCTCCCCGGCTTCGGCGGCTTGGAGCTCGGCGATCGCCCGCCCCGCAACTTTCTCGGCGCTCGCAGCCCGGTCGAGCGCATCCACTTCCCCGACGGCAACGCCGGGCTCGCCCGACTGATCGTGCGCTGGCTCAACCCCGCCGCGCTGCCCGGCAGCACGATGGAGGACTCGGTCACCACACCGGTGAGCTACGAGAGGTTGGACCGGCCCGAAGACGATGTCCGTATCCGGCTCAACAGCACCGTGATCGACGCCACCCACGTGGGCGAGCGCCGCACCGCCAGCGAGGTAGCCGTCACCTACGTCAACGGCGACAAGGCATACCGCGTGCGTGGCAGCACCTGCGTGATGGGCTGCTACAACGCCGTGATTCCGCACCTCATGCGAGATCTACCATCGGAGCAGAAAGAAGCGCTCCACATGGCGGTGCGCACGGCGCGCGTCTACACCAACGTGCTGGTCCGCAACTGGCGCCCGTTCGTCAAGCTCGGCATCAACGGCGCTCACTGCCCCGGCAGCTTCCACCAGTTCTTCAGCCTCAGCTGGACGACCCGGATCGGTGACTACCGCTATACCGAGTCGCCCGACGAGCCGATCGTCGTGCGCATGAACCGCGATCCGATCGCGCCGGGTCTCAGCGCTCGCGACCAGTTCCGCGCCGGGCGCGAGAACATCCTCGCGACCTCCTTCGAGGACTACGAGCGCAACGTCCGCGACCAGCTGAACCGCGCGCTGGGGGCGGGCGGATTCGACGCCGCCGACGACATCCTGGCGATCACCGTCAACCGCTGGCCGCACGGCTATGCCGGCGCCGCCAACGAGCTCTACGACCCTGAATGGGGCTACGACGAGCCCCCATGGGTCAAGGGACGCAAGCGCTTCGGCCGCATCACGATCGCCAACACCGACGCCGCCGCTATCTGCCTCGCCCAGGCGGCATTCGACCAGGCACATCGGGCCGTGAGTGAGCTGCTAACCGACGTGCTGCGTCCGGAGTTCCAGTACCCCTGGGCGGAGAGGACGTAGGCGAGCCACCCCGCCGACGAGGAAGAACCCGGTGTCAGTCTCCGGACTTGATGACCTCGTTCATGTACCAGTTCATGAACCGGGACGGGCCGCCCTCGTGCTTGGAGTAACGACCCGCGCCGTACGCACCCGACTCGACGCCCGCGTGGTTGTTAGCGGTGATCCAGATGTCCTCCTGGATCGTGACGTGCCACAGCGCTTTGACATTGTCGGGGTCGAAGTCGCGACCCTCGACGGCGTCGGGATGCACCAGCCAGACGATCTCGCAATCGGTGAACTTCTCTGTCCGCGGCGTGAACCGGGCCACCGCAACGTGGTCGTCGTAGCACTGCCAGTAGCCGGTCGACTCGGCCGTCGTGACCACGTTGGTCTCGTTGTTCCACTCCTGGATGTTGGGCAGGAGGATCGAGACCGCCTGGCCGTCGAGCGACCCGCTCACGTAACCGGGATTCAGCATGCCGCCGAAGCTCGGGTAGTTGTCCCCTCCCATGCCTTCGCCCATGCCCTCGCCGGTCTGCGGACGACGGTTACGCCACGCCTTTTCCGGAACCCACGCGGCGACTGCAGACGCACGCTCCCGTCGCTGTTCCTCGGTGACCTCGTTGCTCCAGTTGTGGGTGGTGACCAACGATGTGTGCGACGGGCCGCAGTGGTAGCACTCCTTGAAGTTTTCCAGCGCCAGCTTCCAGTTGGCGTTGATCGCGTAGTACTCGCGCGCCGCGACCTTCAGGTCCGCGAGGCTGTACTTGTCGGCAATGCCACGCAGGCGGCTGACGGCCGTGTCGAAGTCCGGCGGTGTATCGGACTGCGACAGGTTGACGAACACCTGCCCCGCCTCCACCCGTAGGTGACACGGGGTCAACCCGTTGTCCGCCGGATCGAAGTCATCCTGCATGCCGTAGGCGTAGATGAGGCTGCCCTCGGTGTCGTAGGTCCACGCGTGGTACGGGCACCGGAACACTGGCGAGCTGCCGCTCTGGCCGAGTTGCTTGACGGACAGGCGCGGGTCACTCGGCTTCTCGTCGGCGTCGTGGCGGCACAGCCGCGATCCGCGATGTCGGCAGACGTTGTAGAAGCCGCGGATCTCGTTGTCCTGTCCACGCACGATCAGAATCGACTCCGAACGCCCGAACTCAAATACGTAGAAGTCTCCCGGGTTCGGAATCCGGCTCGCCTGGTCGGTGTACTGCCAGAAGTTCTCGGCAACGAACGCCTCGTCGCCGTCGAAGTGATTCGCCTCCACGTAGTACTCGGCCGGGATCGTCGTACCTTCCTTCCAGCCGTTGACGCTCGGCCGCTTGGCGACCGGCTCGGTCAGCAGCGGCGCGCCGTAGCCGCCGTAGCCGATGTTCTCGTTCGGCAGCTCGACCCGCCCTCCGCGCGCATAGGTCGCCGTGCTCGCCGGCGCCGAGGACGGCGTGGCTCCGAGCAACGACTTCGGCAATGCGACGGCGGCCGTACCAGCAGCCACCGACGTCTTCGCGAAGGCGCGCCGGCTCAGCTTCGTTTCAACAGCTCCTGTCTCGACACTGCTCGTCTCGCCCGAGTCTCGCTTGCTCATCACATCCTCCATCGGCCCAACCGGGAGCACCGTTCGCTCCCTTCGTTGTAGCGAGCGTTCCACAACACAGTGCCATTGACAATGGTGTGGCGTCTTCCTTGCTGGAGTTGGTCTCTTGGACCGGGACGCCATGGACCTCTGGGAGCCACTTGCTACACTCCGGGCGCAGCCCGGCTCACGGACAGTGGCAAGGGAGGAGTCGATGGAGTTCGCACGCTTCCGGACAGCCGCAGGGTTCACGCTCCTCGCGGCAGGCCTACTGACTGCCTGCAGTGCGCCTGGAGATGACTCTCCCGAGCCGTCGGCGCCTCGACAGACGGCCGAGTTCGAGGCCACGTCGACGGTGGAGGAAACGCTCCGAAGACACCGTGCGATTCCAACGGAAACGGCGTGGTGGGACGCGGTCGGTGAGCAGCTCGCCTGGAGTCACCGCAACGTCCACCAGATCGCACCGACGGTAAACGTCTACCGGGACGGCCAGGTGAAGCCCCTGGCGCGGCGCCCGATGGCGGAGATCGCTCGGTTCCCGGTACAGACGCCCGATGGAGACCTGGGCTACCGCGATTTCCTCGACAGCGAGCACTCGGCCACCATGGGCATGGTGATCGTGCATCGCGGCGACATCGTGTTCGAGGCCTACCCGCGCATGCAGCCTTACGAGAAGCCGATCTTCTGGTCGGTGACCAAGGTGTTCACCTCCACCGTGTTGGCCATCCTCGAGGATCGCGGCGAGGTCGACGTCAGCCAGCCGCTGGAAACCTACATTCCGGAGCTGGAAGGGACCCAGCTGGCGCGCATCACGGTGCGCAACGCGCTCGACATGGCCTCGGGCATCGACTGCTCCGACGCCTACTCCGATGCGGCATCGTGCTGGAACCACCAGGAAGCGACCCTCGGCAACGGACTGGCGGTGGACATTCCGGAGGACAACCCCTACGACATGCTGGTCAACTTCGACTACGGCTTCTGGTCTGAGCAGGGAACCGGGTTCGACTATGCCAGCGCCAACACGGTGCTGATCGGGTGGCTGATCGAGAAGGTCACCGGCATGCCGTTCCAGGACGCGCTCACACGCGAAGTGTGGAGGCATATCGGCGCCGAAGCCGACGCTTCGATCTTCGCCGGCCGCAACGGGATTCCGCTGGTGGCGGGCGGGCTACTGGCGAACGTGCGTGACGTGGCGCGCTTCGGCGTGCTGTTCACGCCCAGCCACCGGATGGTCTCGGATCGCAAGATCGTCTCCGATCGCTATGTCGATCTGATCCTGCACGGCGGCCGACCCGAGTTGCTGGAGAACTCCCGTACTCCGCGTGACACCGACGGCGTGCGGCACAACGTCTATCAGTGGGACGTGGTGTTCGACAACGACGACTTCTACAAGGGCGGCTGGGGCGGCCAGGGCCTGTTGATCAACCCCGAGCGCGATTACGTGGCCGCGTACGCCGGCTACATCAAGGATGCCGAGGGCAGCGAGATGAACCCACTGTCGGTGCTGCGGCAGGTGCTCGAAGGCGTTTTCGGTACGGAGACCTCACCGTAGCGTGATGAGGAACGGTCGGATCAACCACTTCGTTGTCGGCGCCGTCGCGTTGGCGTTGCTGCCGATTGGCACCTCGGCAGTGGGCCAGGACCAATGGTCACGCTTCCGCGGTCCGCGGGCGGGTGACGTTTCCGACGATCCCGCTCTGCCCGACACCTGGAGTGAGACGGACAACGTCGTTTGGAAGATCGACGTTCCCGGGCAGAGTTGGAGCTCGCCCGTGGTCTGGGGCGATCATGTCTTCATCACCTCGGCAATCAGCTCGGGCGAAGAGCCCACTCCGTTGCCGGGTCTCTACGATCCGGGAAACGCTAATGGGGCGTTCAGGGCATCGGCGGAACATCGCTGGATGGTGTACGACGTCGATTTCGCTACCGGACAAGTGAACTGGGAGCGGGAGCTGCACCGCGTCGGCCCGCCGATCGCCAAGCACATCAAGAACAGCTTCGCGTCGGAAACCCCGGTCACCGATGGCCGGCACCTGTACGTGTACTTCGGCAGCATCGGTCTTGTCAGCTCCTTGAACATGAGCGGGGAGACCGTCTGGACCAGACAGATCGGCGCGTTCGAGACCACGCTCGGGTTTGGCACCGCCGCCTCGCCGGCCCTCCACGAGGGCCGCCTCTATATTGTCAACGACAACACGACCCAGTCATTCATCGCCGCCTTCGATACGGAGACGGGCGAGGAGATCTGGAGGGTGCCTCGGGCTGAGCGTGGGCAGAACTGGGCTACCCCGTTCATCTGGGAAAACGAGCTCCGCACCGAGATCGTTACGGCAGGCAGCCAAGGAGTCCGCTCGTACGATCTCGATGGCAACCTGCTGTGGGAGATCGACGGGATGTCGGCGCTCACCGTTCCGACACCGTTCGCCAAGCATGGACTCGTCTACATCGCCTCCGGCTACCCAGGGGCACCGCTTCGTCCGGTTTACGCCGTTCGTCCCGGCGCATCGGGCGACATCACGCTTTGGCGCGACGAACAGGGTGGCCTGTCGACCGGATTCCCGGGCCCGTTGAGATCGTCCGAGCACGTCGCCTGGTCGTACCCACTGCTGGGTACGTACAACACCTCGGCGCTCGTGTACGGAGACTACTCTTCTACACCTTGCTCGACCGGGGGTTCTTCCTCAGCCACGACGCGCGGACAGGCGAAGAAATCTACGGCCGCCAACGTCTCGAGATCGGCAACGGCTTCACCGCCTCGCCCTGGGCATACAACGACAAGATCTTCCTGCTGAGCGAGGACGGCGACACCTACGTGGTGCAGGCAGGGCCGGAGTTCAAGATCCTCGGCAAGAACTCGCTCGACGAGATGTCGTTGGCAACGCCTGCCGTCGTCAGCGGTAGCCTGATTCTCAGGACGAAGACGAAGCTCTACCGGATTGCGCGAGACGCGCCGTGACGAGCCGACAAGTGCGCCTCATCGGCCCTCGAGTGATGCTTGCCCTGGCGCTCGTTGCCACTGCGACGGGTGGCGCCAAAGCATCGCCGCAGGGGGTAAGCCTCGAACGGGTCGGCTCGATTCCCATGCCCGCGGAGCGTCGGCAAGGGCGTCCGAGGAGCCTCGTGAGGATGCAAGACGACTTCGCGTACGTGTCGCTCGGCAGGACCTTCATGATCTTCGAGGTCTCGGATCCGGCTGCACCGGAGCGGCTGGGATCGTTCGAGTTCCCCGAGGAGATCTGGGGGTTCAGGCTCGCCGACTCGCGTGCGTACGTGGGCGCCAACTTCTTCGGGCTCGGCATCCTCGATATCTCGGATCCGTCGGCGCCGAAGCTCGTAGGCTGGCACGACACACTCGGTCAGGCGAAGATCGGGGCGGTCTTCGGCAACAAGGTCGCTGTCATCGATCACATGGAAGGCCTCGTGATGCTCGATGTGTCGAACGAGGCGAAACCGACCGTGGTCGGCTCGTTCTTCCTCGACGGCTACGCTCGCGATGTCGTGACGCGGGGGTCGCTGGCGTATGCGGTCGACTCGCCTACGGGGCTCTATCTGTTCGATCTCGCGAAGCCCGGCCCGCCGGAGCCGGTCAGCGTGCTCCACGCTCCTGGTGCGCCCCATTCGATCGAGGTCTCGTCGCCGGTGGCTAGTGGGGAGCCGACTCTTTTGTGCGGGGCGGGCGGCGGCAATCTCCAGGTGTATGACGTGTCGAATCCGATGGCGCCCGTGAAGACGGCGACGTTCGAGACGCCCGGTCGTGCCGAGCGCGTCGCGCTGGAGGGCACGCTCGCCTACGTTGCCGACGGCCAGGCCGGAGTTCAGATCGTGGACCTTTCGACGCCTTCCGAACCCAGATCGATCGGCTCCTACGAGACTGCAGGACCGGCGCGCGATGTTGCCGTGACGGGTTCGCACGTCTTCGTCGTCGTGGGCGGTGAGGACGCAGAAGTGTTGATTCTGAGACGGTCCTGACGAGGCGGTGGGCGGCGCTTCGAATGGTGCACGCACGGGCCCCTGTAGTGTTGCGGATGAAAACGACTTCGCCGTCGTACGACTCTCTTTCACGAAGGTCACCGCCGTGGGAACCTAGGCCGGTTCGCTCATTGAGACCGATGACTTGCAGACAGGGCAGCGTTGAGCCACGAAAGACCGCGCAACGCTGAGGCGCATCGAAGCGCCGGAGGAGATCCATGAAGAAGAAAGACACGAAAGCGCCGACGGGCAACGAGGGCATCAGCCGGCGGGACTTCGCCAAGACCTCGGTAGCCGCCGGCGCCGCCGCCGTAGCGCTGCCGGGATCCGTGCGCGGCGAGATGGTCAGGGGAATGTCCCCGACGGGCACCGGGAAGCCCCATTCGGGCAACTGGGCCAGCGGACTCACGATCCCACAGGAGTACTACGTCGACGCGGCGCGCTACGTCGCCGACGAGAAGTACCTGTCCGAGAACATGTGGCTGTACGTCGACCACGAGTCGAGCATCCCGGACCCCGGCGACTTCTTCGTCTACGAGTTCGGGCGCGCCGAGAGCATCCTCATCGTTCGCGGTCAGGACAACGAGGTGCGGGCGTTTTACAACGTCTGTCGCCATCGCGGCTCGCGGCTCTGCCGCCACGACGCGGATTCGATTCCGAGCGACCCGCGCCTGTCGGTCAAGCAGCTCGGACAGACGGGCAACTCGCCGGTGTTCCGCTGCCCCTACCATGCCTGGACGTACGACACCGAGGGCAGCCTGATCTATGCCTACGGCATGCAGGAAGACTTCGACCCGGCCGACAACGGGTTGGTTCCCTGTCACCTGCACATCGAGACCGGCAGCATCCACGTGCACCTTTCGCCCGGGGCCGAAAAGCCGGCCTTCGAGGACGCGATGGCGAGCCTCCGCAACCTCGGCGAGATGTACGGCATGGCCGGTCTGAAGGTCGGCGTCCGCGAGAAGTACCACGTCAAGGCCAACTGGAAGCTGGCGTTCGAGAACTTCCTGGAGTGCTATCACTGCGGTCCATCGCACACGTCCCTGGTGACGACGCACCACTGGGATGAGGAAGGCACTCCCGAGGTGTGGGAAGAGCAATCCGCCAAGGTCCGCGATTGGGCGCCCGACTTCCAGCGCCAGCGCTGGGGCGAGGAGGCCGAGGGTGGCATGGGCGGCATGAGCGGCGACGACGGCGATTCACCGTACCCGTCGACGTCCGGGATGCTCAACCCCGGCTTCGTGACCGGCTCGCTCGACGGCAAGGCCGTCGCGCCACGGCTGCCGAACCGCCCCGAGTGGACCCACGAGTCGCGAGTTGCGACGACGGGGCACACGATGGGCTACTGGCAGTGCTACGACGACCACATCATGGTGGCGCGCTTCACGCCGCGTGACGTCGACAGCACCGACGCCGAGATCATCTGGCTCGTACACCCCGACGCTGTCGAGGGGCGCGACTTCGACCCCGAGAAGGTCAAGGGCCTGTGGCACGTCACCATCCAGGAAGACGCCTGGATCACCGTCAACAACCACGACGGCATCCGCTCGGCGGCATACGGATCGGGACAATACTCCCGCAACGAGCGCAGCCTGGTGAACTTCATGGACTGGTACATGAACGAGGTGGTCCCGAACAGCTAGGCCAGGCGGACTGAATCCGGCGACGGACGCTCGTGTGTTCGCCGCTGTGGCCGCGGATCGTCGTGGGCTCTGATGTGTTGGCAATCGTGCCGACAGCGCTACGCACCGCGCGTATCGATCCGTCGACAGCGCTAGAGGTCAACTAGTCTCGGGGCAGCTAGAATCCTCGCGTCATGTTCAGGTCAGTCCTCGTCTTGGTCGTCGGTACCGTCATGCTCCCCGGGTGCGCATCAGCCCTGAGACCTCGATTGGCGATCTCCCGAACATCGTCATTCTGTTCGCCGACGACCTCGGCTATGGCGACCTAGGCGTCTACGGCAACCCGACCATCCGAACCCCCAACCTCGATCGCATGGCGGCCGAGGGCATGAAGTTCACACAGCTGTACGTCGGCGCCTCGGTGTGCACACCGAGCCGAGCGGCGCTGATCACAGGACGCCTGCCGATCCGAAGCGGGATGGCCAACGACCGCTTCCGGGTGATCTTCCCTCCCTCCGAGGGAGGCCTACCGGACTCCGAGCTCACGATCGCGGAGGCGCTCAAGAGCGCCGGGTGCCTGCAGGATGGGCCGACCCCGGTCGCCGTCTCGATAGGCGGCCCAGGCCAGCAGGCCATCTCGTGCGCGTTCTACGATAGCCGCAAGATCGGCCCGGCACTGCACAGGGAGAGAACATTGAGCGGACTCACCGGCATCAACCTGGCGATGCAAACCCCGATGCATGCCGACGGCAGCATCGACTACGCACGCTGGGAAGAGCTCATCGACATCTACATCGACGCCGGCGTCCACGGTCTGGTACTCGGTGCCGGCACCGGACAGCATCCCTACCTGACCCGAGAGGAATGCAATCGGCTTTACGAGCTCGGCGCCGGGCGTATCGAGGGCGGCTGCAGCCTGATTTGCCAGACCTCCGCACTGGTGTTCGACGAAGCCGTCGAGCGCAGCAAACATGCTCAGGGGCTCGGTGCCAATGCGCTGATGATCCTGCCGCCCTACCTCGAAGGCCCCGAAGACGACGACGGGTTGTTTGCCTTCTACGAGGCCATCGATTCCGCGGTCGAAACCGACATCATCGGCTACAACATCCCGCAAACCGCCGGCATCGGAATCTCCGTCGAGCTGTTCAAACGTCTCAACCAGCTCGAGCACTTCAACTACATCAAGGACAGTGCCGGCAACCTGGCCACCCACCAGGAGTACCTGGCCACCGGATATGGCGTCTTGAACGGTTGCGACCCCAATACCGTCTTCAGCTTCATCGCCGGGGCGCCGGGGTGTATCTGGGGCGGCGCGAACTACATGCCACGTGAGGCCGTCCGCCTGTTCGAGCTGGTAGCCGGCAACGACATCGCCGGCGCCATGGAACTGTGGTCGCGGATGATCCCGTCGCTGCTCTGCATCTGGAGCGGCAACTACGTTCCCAAGGTCAAGGCGGCCTCCCGGCAGCGTGGCTTCGACGGCGGTCCCGTGCGCGCGCCGCTGCAAGAGCTAACCGTCGACGAGGCGCGTGAGCTCACCGCCTCTCTCGAGCCGCTGGGCTGAACGGTCTCGCTCAGCGAGTCAATCTCACCTGAGGCGCATGCAGATGCGTGGCCATCGCGGCGCGCTCGGGGGAGCCGGACGCTGCCTCCGTTGGATCTCGACCGCGACGGCGGTACGCTGCAGGCGCTCAACGACCTGCTTCGGGAACCCCATGGAACCCGATACCTTCGCGAGAACAGCGAGGCGGCTATGAAGGCAATTCGGATCCTGACCCTGATACTTCTTGTTCCGGTCTCTGCAGTCTTGGCGCAGCAGTCGCGCATGCCCGCGACGTCCGCGCAGGTCGCCAGGCCCGGAGGGACGCTGCCGGGCAACGTCGAGATCTCGCTCGTCAAGATCGCCGACGGCTTTCAGGACCCGACCAATGTTGCCAGCGCCGGGGACGGCACCGGGCGGATCTTTGTCGTCGAGCGCGCCGGCCGGGTCCGGGTTGTGCACCGGGACGGGCGCGTGCAGGAAGAGCCGTTTCTCGATCTCACCAGCATCAATCCGTTGGGAAGCGACGTGCAGACGGGCTTCGTCGAGCAGGGGCTCTACGCCATCGCGTTCCATCCCGAGTTCAGCGACAACGGGTATTTCTACGCCCACTACGCGTCGTTGCCGTTCAACGGAGACGGAGTGATCGTGCGCTTTCAGGTCGACCCGAAAAGCCCGGACACCGTGACGGCGGAGCGCACCCGCCAGACCGCGAAGGTCCTGATGCGGATCGAGCAGCCTTACTACAACCACAACGGGGGGCAGATCGAGTTCGGCCCCGACGGCTATCTCTACATCGGGTCCGGGGACGGCGGCTGGGAAGGCGATCCGCTGGAGGCTGGGCAGGATCTCTCGACGCTGCTCGGCAAGATGATCCGGATCGATGTCGACACCTCCGACAACGACCGCATCCCCTACAGGATTCCCGAGACGAACCCGTTAGCGGGCGCCAACGACGAACGGCTGATGCAGCTCTTCGGAATCTCGGAGCTCGCTTTCTCGAAGATCAAGACGCGCGGGCGCCCAGAAATCTGGGCGTTCGGCGTGCGCAACCCGTATGAGTTTTCCTTCGACCTGAAGACGGGCGATCTGTACATCGCCGACGTCGGACAGAACCACTGGGAGGAGATCATCTTCCAGCCCTCGGCGAGCCGTGGAGGGGAGAACTATGGCTGGCCGAAGATGAACGGAACGAAGTGCTACCCCATGACAGGCGCGACCGATGAGTGCGCGCAGGTGGGATTGCTGCCGGCAGCGGAGTATCCGCACGAGGTTCCCTACCCGGGAGCAGCACCGCTCACGGGAGGCTTCGGTTGCTCGGTGCAGGGACTGGGGGTGGCGAACTACGGCGGAATGAACGGCGTTTATCTGGTGGGCGACTGGTGCTCCGGGCGCGTCTTCGGTCTCGGATGGGACGGCGAGCGCTGGCAGCTGGAGGAGCTTCTGCAGACGAACCTGCAGTTCACCGCCGGAGGCTATGACGAAGACGGCTTCGTCCTCGCCGTCAACTGCAACTGCTTCTACACGTCTGACCGCGGTCCCGCCGCGAATCCGCCGGGCGCGCTCTGGCGCATCGTCCCTTCGAGCGAGGTCGGGCCCGATGCCGAAGTCGCGAGAGTGGTCGCAACAGATTCAACGGGTGACGTGGCAGGCGGCCCCCTGGTCTTTCGGAACGCCCTGGACAACACGCCGCTGGATTTCAACAGCGAGCCGGAAGTAAGCCTGTCGGCGACGGCGCGGCAATTCCGGGATTCCGGAGTGAATCCGTACAAAGGGAATGCGACCGCGGTCGCCGAGGGAAGGACGGCCTATCTCCAGGAGTGCGCCTCCTGTCACCTGGAGGACGCTACCGGGCGCATAGGGTCGAACCTCGTCGACGATCAGTACGCTCACGCGCGCGTCTCCACGGACGTCGGGATGTTCGAGGTGATCTACGCCGGCGGGGTGGGCGCGATGCAGCCCGCCGCCGGACGCATCACCCTCGACGAGATGCTGAAGATCATGGCGTTTCTCGACTCGTTGCAGAGATGACAAACGAGCCTGCCGCCGACCTCGGTCGCCATCGTCCCTCACACCACGGCGATCTCGATCGGCAACTTGGAAAGCAAGCGCGCCCCGTCTTGCTCGAAGACGACGGTCTTCATCAGTGACTCGCCGAGGACGCTCTCATAGTTGGTGACCATCCCCTCCTGGAACACCCAGTTCTCTGGATTCTCGCCCAAGCCAATTACGCTGAGCGTCTCGCTGTCGCTGGCACGACCAAACGACCAGACGAATGGGCCGACCCAATCCGGCGGGAAGCTGATGCCCATGTCGTAGCCAAAGCCCTCCGGGTCCAGGCCGACGTCGTCGTAGTACTCCCTGAGCGCAGTGCAGACGTCGGCAATGGGAGTGCCGGCGCGACCGTGCTCGCCGAGCACCGCGAACGAACCGGCGTTCTTAGCGTAGGACTCGACGGCCTCTGCCGGCGGATCTCCCAGCCAGTAGGTCCGCGACGTGTTGACGTGGT
This sequence comes from Acidobacteriota bacterium, assembly GCA_965248695.1. Classification (GTDB taxonomy): domain Bacteria; phylum Acidobacteriota; class UBA890; order UBA890; family WLXD01; genus DASCOT01. Next base: position 2,385,788 of record CBDFKD010000002.1, read on the forward strand.
AGCGGTGCGCCACCCCGCAAAGGTCGGCGAACAGCGCATCGCCTTGCTCCAGGCTCCTGCGGGACGGACACGCATGCCAGCCTCTGGGGTTGGTGACCTCGCAGATCAACGCCGGAGTCCCGCCGCCGGCAGCAAACATTGCCCGCAATGCCTCACCGTACATCTCCAGCTCGGTAACCCCGGGGTGCAGGGCTTCGCGGATGGCCTCATGGCCAATGTCGGCAATCCGCCCCGCGTCTTCCATGACGGCGATCTCCTCGGACGACTTGACCAGGCGAACCTCGCGCATCACGTCGCTACTGTCGACGACGCTGCAACCGGCGTTGGTGAAGGCTGCCTCGAGTTGCGCCGCCAACACCGGAGGAGGCCTGTAACTCCAGCGGTCGATCCCGACGGTGCCCCCAAGCCATCCTTCTGCCCGCAGCTCATCGATGACGAACTCCATGCCGCCTCGCATGACACGGAAGTCCTTCACCACGCTGATGGCGTCCAGCGTGGCTCGATGGGGACCGACGTCGAAGTGAATCAGCTTGTCGTGGTCTACATGTACGGCAGTCCCGGAGAGCGGCCGCCAGCCCTTCGGCGAGTTGGCCCGGTACCAGCCGAGGATCATGCCGTGCAGGTAGCACATCCCCTCCGGCAACATCACCCACAGGAGATCGATGTTGTCCTGCGCCATGCGCTCGCGCACGCGTCGTAGGCGGTCTTGGTACTCGGCTTCCGAGAACGCCGGGCGCAGCTCGGCGACGCCCACCGGGTTGCGAGCTTGCCGCGCTGCGGCGATCTCGCTGGCGGTCGCCGAATCGCCACATCCGGCCGCCATCGCCGCTGCCGCAGACGAGCCCAGGAAAGCCCGGCGGTTGATTGCACGCTTTGTCATCGTGAGGCCTCCGCAGAGAATGGGGCCGCTCCGTGCGGCACTCCTTTCGCCGGGCTTCTGCTAGAGCGATGTGTCCCCTTGGTGGTTGGGAACAGAACGTTGCCACGGTTCCAGGGTCGCACATACGCCAGCACCGACGGGTATGGATCGATCGGCATCGGTATCGCGCGGCTGCTTGGTCGGCCCGGAGATCGAGCGGTGGGAGCCTAGTCGCCGTCCCTGAGCGCCGCGGTCGGTTCGATCCGCAGAGCACGCACCGTCGGCGCGGCGCACGCGGCTAGGCTAATCAGTACCATCACGCCGATGCCGAGGGCCACGGTAGCGGCGATGGCCACGCCGGTCCCGCCAGGCTCCTGCTCCGAGACCTCGAAGAAGATGCGGCCGGCGAGCGGCATCCCGAGCAGCACACCAAGTCCAATCTGGGCAAGGGAACGCCGTGCAACCGTGAACGCGATGCTTCCTCGCCGCGCACCCAACGCGGTCCGTATTCCGATCTCCCGTGTCCGCTGCGCCACGGCGAAGGACATGATCGCATAGAGCCCTGAGGCCGCCATCGCAAGCAGAAGCGCGACGAACACGCCGCCACCAAGAATCATGAAGGACATTAAGTACCAGTCGCCCTCGTACAACTTGCTGAGGGCGGCCGGAGAGCGGATGACTGCCACCGGATCGACCTCGCGGGTAAGCTCGCGAGGTCGCGACACAAACGCTTCCGGGTCGGCGCCGACGTGGATCGCCATCCGCACCGGATAGATCTCGCCTGGCGCGGCCGGCAAATAGAAGCCCTCGTCGAGGTCCGGCCGCAGCATGTGCATGCCGAGGTGACCGACGACGCCTACGATCTCGTACCAGGGGCTCGGCTCGACCGAACCCCACGCCGTGTAGCGGAAACGCCGCCCGATCGGATTACGGCCGTCCAGGACACGCTGCACGAAGTTCGTGTTGACGATCGCCGTCGATGCCGCTTCGTCGAGATCGGTCAGGTCGAAGCCCCGACCCGCCAGGATCGGCTGGGCCAGTCCGTCGAAGAAACCCACATCGACGCGCGCCATTCGCGCCTTAGCAACGTCGGATTCTGCCGGCGGGTCCTCTCCTTCGATCTCGATCCGGGGGTTGCGATGGTCCATGCGCGGCAACGAGCTCCCCACAGCGATACCGCGAACACCCGACTCGGTGGTCAGCCGCCGCACCAGCTCCTGCTGCGTCTCGCCGACTCGCGCCACGAAGGCCTGGCGTTCTGACTCGCCTGCCTCGGTGGTCGGGAGGTTGCCGGGTAGCCTCACCTCCACGGACAGGAACTCCTCGGCCGCGATTCCGGCCCCCACGCGGCCGTCCCGCGCGTCGCGGACGACATCCCATATGCCCACGGCGAGTCCGACCACGATCACCGCGATGGCGACGTCGGCGACGATGAGCACGCTCGACAGACCACCGAAGCGACCACCGAACGATCCGGTCCGCGCCTGCCGGACGCTCCACCGGACCGATGCCCCGGTCACCCTCAGCGCCGGAACCACGCCGGCCACGGCGGCGCTGAAGACGGCAAGGGACAGCGCGCGGAGGACCGCACCGGGCGTCACGCCCGCATCGATCCAGTAGGGCAGCAGGTGCGCGATGTTCGCCGCCGCCAGCAGCCGACCGGGGAGCCAGCTGATCAGGACTAGCCCCAGACCTGCGGCCACGAGGGCAAGCACCAGCGACTCCGTGAACACCTGGCCCACGATGCGCGCACGGCGCGCCCCCAGCGCCGTGCGGATCGCCAGCTCCGCCGAGCGAGCGGTCGTGCTGGCGAAAATGAGCATACCGATATTGGCGCAGGCGACCCCGAGCAACATGAGCGCGACCAGTTGGGCGATGTAGAACTCCGGCAGCGCCCGGAATCCTCCCTTCGGAAGGCCGAGGGCGAGATACGAAGCGTGAACCACCTCGGGGCGGAGGGACTCATGGGCCTCGGGGAACTCGAGCCTCGTGCGCTGCCCCACCGCGGTGAGCTGAGCCTGCGCCTCGGCATCCGCGACTCCGTCCGACAGACGCCCGAAGATCTTCAACGGCAACCCCTCGCGGGGTACGCCGGCTGGCCGGGCACGAAGCGGTAGCCAAAGCTGATGGCGGATCGGGAACAGGAAGCCCTCCGGCATGACGCCGACCACCGTATGCGGCATGCCGTTGACCGAGACGGTCCGACCGACGATGCCGCGATCGCCGCCGAAGCGCGCCTGCCAGATCTCGTAACCAACTACGATCACATCAGGCCCATCGATCGCTTCATCGTTCGCGTCCAGCATGCGCCCGAGGAAGGGGGCGACGCGAAGAATGTCGAACGTCGATGCCGTGACCTCGGCGCCGGCGACCGGCTCGCTGATCCCGCCCTCCGAGTCGACGTTGTAACTGGCCGGCCGGGCGGCCCCGAGCGCTTGGAATGCGGTGAGCTCCTGGCGCCAGCGCTCCAGTTCGTAGGCGGTCGTGGCAGCCGGGCGCGACGTGGCCACGTTCCAGTACCGCAGCACCCGGATTCGCTCCCCCCCGTCGACCGGGAGTGGTGCCTCGAAGGCGTTGGCGGTCTGCCAGGGGGCCATGCCGACGGGAATGCCCACACCGAGAGCGAATACCGCGACGCCGGTGAGACCGGGGCGCTTGACCAGGTTCCGCAGCCCCAGCTTGACGTCGATCCCCGACACGGGGAGCCGGGGCATACGGCGAACACGCAGCACGCTGAGGGCGGATGCGATCATGTTCACGGCGTAGCGCCAACGGGCTAGCCACCACGGTAAGCCGCGGGCGAGGTCACGCTCCATCGCGTCGTCCAGGTCTGCGCGGATGAACTCCGCCCCAGTACCTCGGATGAGGAGCGCTGCAAGTCGACGGAGCAGGCGTGGTCCCCGTGCATCGTCGAACTCGCCGAGATAGCCCATCGGTCGGAACGTGTCGGCGTACGCGGCCGGAATGGCTTGCGTGCTAGGAAAACGGGGCTCGCTGGCGCGATTATACTACGTCGTAGTTAAATATCTGCAATTGGCTGTGCGCAACGCCAAGCAGCCTCCCTGCGGCGGATCGGTCGCGCCCCGCGGAGTGCTTTCGTGCCCGGGAGAATCGCCCCGCCCTCCTGTTACGCTGGGGCGCGGTCTGGGCACAATCTACTTGCCGGTCTTGCCCCTGAATTCGTGGAGGATTGATCGATGAGCACTAGCCGGGCGATGGTCGCCGTGCTGGTCGCGCTGGGCTGCGTGGTTGCCGCAGCCCCTCAGGAACCTCCCGCACCGACCGAGGCGACGCCTCTCCAGGCCGTTGATGCGAACAAGCCGACGCACAACTGGCCGCGCTTCCTCGGGCCCGATGCCCTACCTGTCGCCGACAACCCACGGCTGCCGGACCGTTGGTCGACGACCGAAAATGTCGAGTGGGCGATCGAGGTGCCCGGCGTAGGATGGTCTTCCCCGATCGTCTGGGACGGCAAGGTCTTCTTGACCTCGGCCGTCACCGACGGGCCGGCGAAGCAGCCCTCATTGGGGACCGACTTCAGCAATGAGTACCTCGCAGCGTTGCGTGCCGAGGGTTTGTCGAGCGAGGAGGTCAACGACCGGCTGTATGCGCGCGATCGCGAGATGCCACACGAGGTCGTCATCGACCTGATGCTCTACTGCTTCGATCTCCAGAGCGGCGCGCGCCTCTGGGAGAGGCAGGTCTACCAAGGGAACCCGCCGGGCGGTCGCCACCGAAAGAACAGCTTCGCGTCCGAGACGCCAGCTACGGACGGCGAGCGCGTTTACGTCTACCTGGGACACCTCGGGCTCTTCGCCTTCGATCTGGACGGGAACGCGGTGTGGGCGACGCCGTTGAAGCTGTACCAAAAGGCCCGGGATTTCGGCACCGGCGCGTCTCCCGCGATTCACGGTGACCGTGTGTTCGTCCTCAACGATAACGAAGAACAAGGGTTCATCGCCGCGTTCGACAAGCGAACCGGCAAAGAGCTGTGGCGCACGCTGAGAGATCTGGGCAGAGGGCGCAGGACCGGCTGGTCGACGCCCTTCGTCTGGGAGCACGAGCTGCGCACCGAGATCGTGACCACCGGACCCCGCGCTGTCATCAGCTATGGCCTGGCGGGCGAGGAGCTGTGGCGGATGCACGGTACCGCAACCACGACCATCCAGAGCCCGTTCGTCTGGGGCGGTCGCCTCTTCGTGACCTCCGGATCGGCCGGACAGCAGGGTCGGTCCATCGCCGCCATCCGTCCTGGCGCCTCGGGGGACATCACGCCGAAATCCCCGGTGGACATCGACGAGCATGTCGCCTGGTACAATCCGCTCGCGGGGGGCACGTACCTGCCGACGCCGATCATCTATGACGGCGCGCTGTACGAGCTCACCTCGAGAGGCATCTTCACCCGCTACGACGTCGAGACCGGTAAGCGCGTGTACCGCGCCCGCGTCGCGCCGGGCGCCTCGGCGTTCACGACCACGCCGTGGGCGTACAACGGCAAGATCTTCGCCATGGGCGAGGAGGGCGACACCTTCGTGATCGAGGCGGGCGCTGAATACCGGCTAGCCCACGTCAACGACCTGAACGAGTGGACGCTCGCCTCGCCAGCAATCGTCGGAGATCGTTTGCTCCTGCGGACGCAGAGGCGCCTGTACTCGATCCGTAATCAAGACGACTCGCAATGAGCCGGCGGCGAGCCGCTCGGCAGCTTCGAAATCGAGCCCCGAGCCCTCGGTCGACGGTATATTGAGCCGACACTCGGTTCGTATGACACCCCGGCCGTTCAGAATGGAAATCCTTCGGCACGACATCCGCCACGCCTTTCGTAGCCTGGTGCGCCAAAAGGCGGTAACCGCTGCCGCCCTGGCCACGCTCGCGCTCGGTATCGGCGCCAACACGGCAATTTTCTCCGTCGTCTACGGCGTGCTCCTGCGCCCACTTCCGTACCCCGAGCCAGACGGCCTGGTGAGGGTCTGGGAGGAACATCCGGGCGCCAATGCGCCGGTCAGCGGGATGCTCAGCGATCTCACGACGCGGGCCTGGATGCCTGGGGCCACGACGCTCGAGGGGATCGCGGCGTGGAGTGACACCATGTTCACCGTCGGGCGCGAGGAACCGGAGCGGCTACGCGGGGCGTCGGTCTCGCCCGGGTTGTTCTCCCTTCTGCGAGCGGCTCCCGTTGCCGGCAGGTTCTTCCGTCCCGAGGAGGCGGTCGAGGGCGCAAGCGATGTGGTCGTGCTCGGCTATGGCTTCTGGCAGGATCGATTCGCCGGCGCCGACGCCGCCATCGGGCAAACGCTGATCGTCAGCGAACGCCCGCACACCATCATCGGTGTGGCGCCGCCGGGCTTCGCGTTCCCGGCCACGGAGTCATTGCTCTGGACTCCCTACGTGCTGCCAGACCCCCTGGCTCGCGAGGAAAACCCCGGCTTACGGGTGTTCGGCGCCGTGGCCCGCCTGGCAGCCGATGCGACCCCGGAGCAGGCAGCGGCCGAAGGAACGGCAGCGGCGCGCGCGAAAGAGCGGCCCTTCATAGCAACGCTGATGTTCGGGGAAGGCGGCGAAGTGGAAGTTCGCGTCGCCGGGCTAGCCGAGGAGAGGGTCTGAAGCGCGACCGAGCCCGACGGCAAGACCGCATGTGCGCGGGTTCGCTCGCGTCAGAAGCGCACCCGAACCCCGCCGTTGATCACGCGACCTTCGAGTGGCGCCCAGGCATCGACGGTCCACCGGCCGTCGTGCCCGCGCGCCGGGAGCAGCACCGGTCCGTCGCTGGACTGGCGTACGTTGGTGAGGTTCTCGCCGTTGATGAAGACGCTCCATGACCCGAGCCGCTTCTCGGCAAGGATGCCGAGGATCACGTAGGGCTCGCTGCGCGCGCGGTACGGGTCGGCCTCGAGGCTCTGCCGGCCGGTGTAGTAGACCTCGACACCGACGCGTCCCGGCTCGCCCTCCGCCATAGCGACGAGCCCGGCGCTGTGACGCGGCGTCAACGGCACGTCGCGGACGACACCGCGCTCGATATCGCTGGCGTCCACGTAGGCGTAGCTGCCAGTGAGCGCGAACGGTGCTCGGCGCATCGTGACCAGCAGCTCGACGCCGCGGTTCTCGGAGGTGCCGTCGAGATTGCGCAGGGCATAGCGCTGCTCGCGATCGACCACCACGGGGCTGTCGATCCACGACCTGAAGAACGTCACGGTCGTGGCAAGGTCCCCGATGTCGTAGCCGACGTCGATGGCGACGCTGCGACCACGCTCTGCCACCAGCGGCCGCGGCAGCTGCAGTCGCGTGAGGCCGGCGGCCTCGGTCTCCTCCGTGAGGGGCGTGGGCCCGAAGAACCCGGTACCGAACGAGGCGCGGCTGTGGAACCCGCCGCGGCGTACCAGCGTCGACACGCGCGGGCTCACGAACGTCCCGTACTCGCTGTGCCAGTCCACCCGGGCCCCCGCCGACACCGACAGCCAGTCGGCGACGTCGATGTCGTCCTGCACGAACAGGCCGGGCTTGGTGAATGTGTAGTCGAAACGCGGCACGTCCTCCGATCGGTAGGTGTCGGCCTCGAGCGCCGCGCCGAGAACCCAGGTGTGGCGTCCGCTCGCGCCGCGTACGGCGACCTCGCCGAAGATAGTCGAGTGACGGTCGACCTCGCGAACCTCGCCGAAGCGATGCGTGTGCCACTGACCCACGGCGGCGCCCCGCGCGGTCAACACCAGGCTCTCGTCGATGACGACCTGGCCGACCACGCCGCCGTCGACGCGGGTGGTCTCGAGCGATTCCACGTAAGGCTGTCCAGTCGCCGGTAGCCGTGCCCCGCCGACGGTGCCGCCGGTCCGTCGCTCGCGGGTCAGCCCGGCAGTGGCGAACAGCGAGGCGCCCCCGTCGCCATTCCAGTAGAAGCGCGGGCGCACGACGGCACGTTCGTACGCCGGCAGGTCGGCCCAGCCGTCGCCCTCGACATCCTGCGCCACCTGCCGGTGGAGACCGCCGAGCAGCGACGCGCCGGTGCGCTCGCCGATGGGACCCGCGAGCCAGAGCACCGCGTCGGTGCCCCCCCGGGCAGACTGATTGACCAGCAGCTCGCGTGTAGCGGTAGCGCCCGGCTGCCGCGACACGAGGTTGACCACTCCGCCCATCGCGCCGGCGCCATACAGCGCCGAGGCCACCCCCTTGATGACCTCGACCTGGCCGAGATCCATCGGCGGGATCTGTAGCAGGCCGATGCCGCCCGGCTGCTCGCCGAACAGCGGCAGACCGTCGGAGAAGAAACGCGTATAGCGCCCGCGCATACCCTGGATCCTCAGGCTTGCGGATCCCATCGCGGGTGAGGTCGACTGCACCCGCAGGCCGCCCATCTCGTTGAGCATCATGACGATGTCGCCGGGCGTCATCATCATCTTCTCCTCGATCTCCTCGCGATCGAGCACCTCCACGCGCATCGGCTGGTCCTCGATACGGCGACCCGTGCGCGTGCTCGCCACCACGATGACCTCCTCGTCCACGCCTACCGGACCCAGCAGCATCGGGATCACGGCGCGCTCGCCACTGCGCACCGTCGTCATCATCTCGACGTCGGCGAAGCCCGCCAGACTGGCGTGGATTCCGATCGCCCCCGCGGCCACCCTGATTTCCACCGCGCCGTCCTCACCCACGACGTGGTCGACGCCATTGACACTCACGACTGCTCCGAGCGCCGGGCCACCCGCGGCTTCGACCTCGATGCGCAGGGTCGCGTCGAGATCCTGGGCCGAGGCAGAGACTGTGGGAAGCGCCCAGGAGACCAACACCAAGAGGGCGAGTCCCTTCAACTTGGACGCAGCTCCATGGCGACCAACGAACACTGGAGTCACGCGGCAACTCTCCCCAACGCCCGTAGCTCAGCTGGATAGGGCAGCGGACTTCTAGCCCTGGTCAGTCATGCTGCACCGATATGTTCCGCCAATCTGACGGCAAGCGCCGATACCGTCAGCGTCGGGTTCGCTGCGGCAATACTGGGGAACACAGCGTTCGAACACACATAGAGATTGTCCGTGCCGTGAACCTGTAGGTCAGGATTGACGATACCGTCTCCGTCGGAGTTGCTCATGCGGCAGGTTGACGCTGCATGGGCTCCGTCGGGATTCATGACGTCGCCTTCGATACTGTCTTCCTTGCACCCTGCGGTTTTCAGGATCTCGACGAACGTCTGCACATGCTCCTGTCGAGTCTTGATATTGATTTCGTGAACAGCAACCTCGATCCCCGTCGTGGGAAGGCCGTGTCGCGTGGTACCGCTTCCCAGGCTTACTCGATTCTCCGGGCTGTCGAATTGCTCCATTTCACCGCCCAACGAGATCGTCATCTCAGAAACCGAGCTGGCATCCATATCAGCCCGCGACACATTCGAGAGGATTTGCCTTTCCAGAGAAGAGCTCGCGCCGACACCCCCGGAAAACCACATTTTGCCTCTGTGCTGATATTCCGGTGAATCGAAGTGTCGGCTGACCAGAGAGGTAAAGCCGAGCTCCCCATCGAGTTTGTCGGAATTTCCTGGCCGTACACCTGATGCGCCCATCACCGGATGGCCGATCGAATGGCGGCCAACATGCCCTGAGTCGTTGCCAATACCGTCGGTCCAGTCCGTGTCGGCAGAGGCAAGCAGAAGCTTGGCGGATTCGATCGTGCCGCCGCAGACGATAACCACGTCGGCTTCCATCGAGCCAGCAGCGCCCGTCTCGAGGTCCAGAAAGCCGACGCCCCGGGCACGCTCCTTACCGTCCATCAGAATTGTCGTGACCGGCGACTCTGTCTTCAGCGTCAGCTTGTCGTCATATTCATCTTGCAGTTGTGCCAGGTCATAGAGGGCCGTATAACGCGCATTCACAGGGCAATAGTTGCAGGTTCCTGTCGTGATGCATCGATCGCCGTTCCTGGCTAGCGACATATGCCCGTAGGAGATGTCGTGGCTCTCGAGGGCCTCGATGATCAGCGCGTCACCGAGGGTGAATTCGGTTGGCGGGAATGGGTATTGGGCCCCATAGCGAGGTGGATCATCATTCTCTGAATCGCCCGTAATGCCCAGTAGAATCTCGGCTTCCGCATAGTAGGGCGCCAGATCGTCATAGTTGATCGGCCAGTCGACCCCGAAACCGGTGCGGGACTTGAGTTCGAAGTCTTCAGGCTTGAACCGTGGCGTCAGCCCGCCCCAGTGATTGGTCGTGCCGCCTTTCATGAAGAGCCTCGAGCCCCGTAGTCCGAAGTGTTCGTTCTCGGTTCTCGGATCGTCCACGAACTCTCGGTAGAGATCGACGTCGGCCATTACTTGATCAAGCCATACTCGATAGTCGCCGGGCTTGAAGTCAGGACCGGCCTCGAAAACGGTGATCTGATAGTCGTTCCCGGTCTTGAAGAGCTGCCTGGCCAATGTCGCACCCGCCACGCCGGAGCCAACGATGATGATCGACTCCAAGCTAGACGGCCCCTCTTCGGTAGCTCTCGGGTGCGGTGAACGAACCACCAAAATAGCCGCGGTAGTTCCATAGCCCGAAGCTCTTGAAGGCGCCCGAGATCGGAATCTGATGGGTGATCAGCTCGGTGAAGACGAAGTGCCGGGCGCGTCCGAGTTTCGTGGACGCGAAGTTCTCGACGTCGAATTCCGAGAACAGAAGAGATGACCACGCCTGCTCGACATCAGAGGTACTCGCTTCCACCAGGTTGAACAGTTCGACTGCATGCTCGTACTCCGTCAAATAGCTCGGCTCCTCCTCCGTCTTGAACTGGAGGTCCGCTCTCAGGCGGCCGAAATAGAGGGGCAGGTCGGCATCTAGCTCCCAGGCCCGGTTCACGTACCGACACAAACTCGTCAGAGCGTCGAACGCATCCTGGCTCAGGACGCCGGTTCGCGTCCCATCAACGGGCAAGTCGGAGTCGCTGATGAATTGGAGCAACCCGGCGGAGTCATCCTGCGTCACGGGGATGCAAGCGAACGGCATGGAGGCAAGCACCCCCGAGGAGAGGCCCAGCTTCAAGAGCTGTCTTCGATCGATGTACAGCTTGCTCATGTCGGTCCCTCCGCCGCGAGCACGACCTTCAGCAACGACTGATAGGGCACATCGCGTCGGTTCGCCTCTAGCTTGAGCTCATCCAGCAGCCAGCTTGGCATGCGTAGCGTCACTCGAGCAGTGGACGGTCTCAGCCTCATCATGCGTCAGCGGATCACCGGCAGGATGACCACGGAAGGGTGATCGCCGTCGTGCAGGATCGTCTGCATCGCTACTCTGATGTCGGACTCGGTTTCCTCGGCCAGAGGTTTGCCGGAGTTGAGGTTCCTGTTGAAACGAGGGAAGTTGCTGCTGCTGATGTGCAGGCGGATGCGATGCCCCTGCTTGAAGACGTTGCTCGTTTCCCAGAGCCGGATCCTGATCTCGTAGGTTTCGCCGGGTGTCAGGAGCGTCGGATGCTCCAGGGAATCGCGGAATCGCGTTCGCATCCCGCCTTCGGTGATCAGAATTGCTCGCCCATCCGGATAGACATCCGAGACGGTGGCAAACACGTCGGTGTCCACGACATCGGTGGAGAGGAAGAGCCGTACCTCGGCCGCACCTGTAACCTCGATGTCCTCGGCGAGCGGCTCCGTGGTGTAGACCAACAGGTCCTGTCGCTGCTGGGTAACGCGCTGATCCAGTGGCCCGGCGGGCGTGAGCCCCGCGCCGCAGCAACCGTGACCGCCGTACGTCGGAACCGGGTGCCTCGGATCATAGACATACTGGTCCGGCGGCTCGTTGCCTGGCGGCGCGAGGTCGAGCTCTCCGTCTCCGAAACGCGTATTCGCTGCACCGTCGCTGCGTAGGAAGAGCTCCATGGGACGGGCTCGCGACAGGGGCCACTCCTGCTCGTCACGCCAGACGTTGTCGCCCATGACGAAGATGCGGACCGGCGCCTCCGCGTCGAGCCCATTGGCGATCCCTTTGAGGTGATAGTCGAACCAGCGCAGGTGGTAGGCGCGCATGTCGATCGCCATCGTGTCCCCGAAGTCGATATCCCCGTATTCCGGATCAGTCCGCACACCGTGCCCCCACGGCCCAATCAGCAGCCGCTGCCACCGCCGCGCGTGCTCGGAGCGAGAGAGGTCGCGCATGCCAACGTAGTTGCGCAGGGTCTCCGCGGTCAGATCGTCGTACCAGCCGGTCACGTGGAGGGCGGGAACGTCCATCTGAGCGTACTGATGCCGTACGCTCATCTGCCTCCAGAACTCATCGTAGCGGTCATGACTCAGAGTGTCGGCCACGAACGATGAGTGGACGCCCACATGATCCATCGCCGAGGCCAGGGGCAGCTGCCTCATCACGCGCATCCAGTTCACCGCGGGCATGCTCTGGCCGGTCGCGATCGCCTCCTGCCGGGTGCCCCAACTCAACGCCGTGGCCAGGTGGTACAGGCCATCAGTGGACCAAATGCTCCCGAAGTTGTCGGATTGGGCGGCCACCGGGACCAGGGCCTTGACGTGAGGGCTTCGATACGGCGCCGGGAGCAGCTGCGTAAACCCGGGATAGGACGTTCCGAACATCCCGATCCTGCCGCTGCACCACGGTTGCTCTCCGATCCAGCTCTGGGTGTCGTAGCCGTCTCGACCTTCATCGACATACGGACGCCATTCGCCCCCCGAGGCATACAGTCCGCGGGAATCCACGAGAACGACTGCGTAGCCGTGCTGCGCATAGAACGTCGCCTCACGCTCACCGCGCTGCTTGTCGTATGGCGTCCGACTCAGAAGCACCGGGAACAGTCCGTCTTCGGCTGGAAGGTAGATGTCCGCCGCCAGGTTCACGCCATCGCGCATCGGCACCGACACGTCGCGCTGTACATGAATCGCAAGTCGGCTCGGCTCGAGCGGCACCGCCGCCAGGCAGGTCGCTAGCATCGCGCACCGGGTGGCACGGACAACGGCGTTCATCGTTCAGCTCCATGCACGACGGAATCCGGAAAGAAGCGGGCGAGCGTCGCCGCGCTGCTCGCATGTGTGCCAAGGGAAACTGCCACCATCAACATCATGGACGCGATCACCCCGGGGTAGATCTCGTGAAAGCCGATGAGGCCGAGCCGCTTCAGCGAGAAACCCACGAGAGCGAAGGCCAGGCCGCCGACCATGCTCGCCAGCGCACCGGCTCGTGTCGCTCGCCGCCAGAACAGCCCGCAGAAGAGCGGCGCGAACAACGCCGATGCCATTCCGCCCCAGGCGATGGCGCCGATCAAGCTGATCAACGGTATCGAGCGCGTGGAGACATAGAGGGCGACCAGAGTAACGGCCGCTCCGAAGGTCAGCGTCGCCAGGCGGCTCACGCGCAGCAAGCGCGCATCATCCGAGCGCTCGGCGACCGGCGCATACACGTCGACGGCGAAGTACAGCCCCACGACATGCAGCAGCCCGTCGGTGGTGGAGTGCACCGAGGCTGTGATCGCGAGCAGGATCGGGATGCTGATCCACCCACCGATGACATTCTTGAACAGATACGGCAGAGCGGCGTCACCCCGATGCTCGGGCGGGATGAGCATACCGGCCCCGACGCCGCAGATGATCACCGAAAGCAACAGCACCATGATCACGATGGCGCCAACCGCGACCTGTCTCCGCGCCACGCCGGCATCGCGGCTGGCGTAGAAGCGATGCAGATAGTAGGACTGCGTCGGGATCCCGAGTCCCCAGACGAGTGCCCAGCCGATGAGATCACCGGCGTTCTGAACGCTGCCTCCGAAGAAGCGCGACAGGGGCTCCGGCGGTGCGGTGATCACCCGACCCCCCGTCGTCCACAGAACGACGGCGGCGCCCGCAACGACGCCTCCTCCGAGCAGAAGCGCCTGGACGAGGTCGGTTCGCACAACGGAAACCAGACCGCCCAGGACCGTGTAGGTAACGAACACCATCCCGACCAGCAGCACGGCCGCTGGGACGGCGAGGCCAATCAACGTGTTCAGGGTGATCGCCACGCCGAGCAGCTGCACGACCAAGGTGATGGAGTAGAGCGCGATGATCGTCAGCGCAGCGAGGGCGCCCAGCGCCGGCGACTCGTATCGAGTCCGTAGAAGCTCGGGCACCGTCGTGAGCCGCGACCGGTGCATACGCCGCGCGGCAACGACCAAGAGGATCCATCCCGTCGCGTAGCCGTAGCAGGTGAACGCTGCGGCGGCCCAGCCGTATCGCGACGCGTAACCGGAAACGCCGATGACGGTTACCGCCGACAGGAAGGTCGCGACAAACGCGCCTGTCGCCAGCACTGGCCCCATGGTCCGATCGGCGACCGCGTACGAAGCGAAGGAACCCTTCCGGTAGCCCCAGAGGCCGACCGCAAGGACGAAGGTGGAATAGACGATAAACGTGGCCAGCAACACGCCGCTCATCGCGGTCGCCGCCCGCGCTCCCGGCGCTCGAGCATCAGGGTCAGGATCAGCGGGATCAACGCGATGCCGATCGCCGAGGCCAGGATCCAGTAGACCGTCATTGCAGTCTCAGCCGACCACGCGGCGCACCGCTTCGACAGTCGCCTGGTTGCTGGTGATGACGGGAACGCCGAACCGCACCCGCGCCGATTCGATCGCGTCGAGGGCCTGCCAGTTCGTGCACGAGAGAAAGATGCAATCGGCCTCGACGCCGGTCATCTGCGCATCGACGAACTCTACGATCTCCCCCGGGGAGACCCTGCCGATCTCGCAGTTGTCTCGGATCCCCATGCCCGCGACCTTAGCGAGCTCGTAGCCGTCCGCAGTGACACACTCCGCCACGCTATTCGTCAGGTCGCTTTCGTATGGCGTGAACACGGCCACGTGGCGTCCGCCGACCGACCGCAACTGCCCCAGCACCGACTCGACGACCGTCACGGCACCGCAGCCCGTGGCCTGTTCGATGCTGTGCGCAATGCCGCGATCGTGCTCGATCCCGTCCAGCGCCCCAGCCGAGGTGCAGCCGAAAACGACGACGTCAGGCTCCGTCGTCTTGATTAGTGCGATCGATCGCGGCAACTCCTCCTCGAGCATCCGCTCTTCGGCCGCGCGAGTTACCTCCTGCAAGTAGATCCTCGACGTGCTGATAGCACAGGTCGCGCCGAGGGACCGATGAAGATCAGGCTCCATGACGGTGTTCGAAGAAGGAACGATCAAGCCGACTCTCGGCTGCTCGGAAGGCATCGTTTAGCTCTCTCGCCGGCGCTCTCGGCGCAACTGTGATCCTCGGTCGACTCCCTTTTGCCACATAGGTAGCTTCCTATCCCAATTCCTGCACTGCTCTCCATGCCTGATCTACTGCAACGTGTACATAGGAACTGGGGGCGGAGTCGATATTGGCAATGGTAATTTGGCCAAAGGGTTGGCGACCCCTTTCTGCCATCTCGAGCATTTCGGGGTCATACAGCGCATAGCCATTGTGGGCGTACCCATGCGCCCAACGATTGACCGTAATGCTCTCAACGTCCCTGTCGAACTCGAATGAGCTCTTTGGCAGCATGCCACTCAGGTGCTCCCTGACTTCGTTTTCGTAGTCCTTGAACTCCAGCGCCAGCATTCTGTGCCGTGCTTCGCGGAATTGTTCGACGGGAGGTGCGCCAACGGTCTCGCCTACTGGAACACCCGTCATGTAGATGGCGCAGGGGTCGTCCGGCGTTCTGGTGAACTCATAGCCGCCCATGCTTACCGGATAGTCCATTCCCACCACTTGGTGCATGTTCCCGGGCGACATGGCCACTCCGATCCCCAACTCTTTCATTGCCCTCCAGTTCCGTAGCCCGACAGTCGTGACCTGTATGGGAAGCTTCACGAGACGCTTCAAGGCAGCTGCCTGATCGGCTGGAAGATCGGGGACCAGATAGGGAATCATCATGTTGTAGCAAGCCATTACCACAGCTTTGCCTGTTACTTGATAGGACTTGTTGTCATTGATGTAGGTGACGTCTACTTCACTCGAGTTGTCGGGATCGCCGCGATGGACAGCATTGACAACCGTACTGTTCAGTCTGATCCGTACCGTGTTGCTGGCTCTGTCTAGCTCGTCATATTGGAATCTCGACAGCACGATGTCGTCAGCGTTGTTCCCGGGTCCGACACCGGGAATCATCTTCCGTACCAGCAGGCGTGCAATGGATGCATTCCCGTCGGGAAAGTGATGTATGTATGGGTCCCCCTCGTCATATAGATACCCATAGGTCTCTATGTAGTTTCTGTACTCCTCTTCCTCCATTACGTCTTCGAGTGACGACGGATCCAGACCCATAGCCCCAGATTCCAGCGCTTCGGATATGGTCATGACGTCCGCACCCGCTCCGTCGACATCGACAACGGAATGCCTGGCCATCCGTAGGACCCCGGGATCATCGACACCCAGGGTGGTCTGGAGATAATCGAAGTAGGAATGGGTGGAGATGTAGTCCTGCAATTCCTCTAGGGCCACCGGCAATACGTGTAGACCACCCTCGAGGACGGTGAGCAATTGCTCCTTGCCCTTCTCGCTCAAGGGAGCTTGTTGTACCGCCTCTTCATGGACCAGCTCCGGCGGCTTGAGTCCTTGGACAAACGATGGGTAGGGACAAAAGGGGTGCTTCACGACTTTGTCTTCGCCAAAGACTCGCTTGTTGAAATAGGTGACGGGCCCCAACGCGTGCTGCTTGAAGAAGTCGAAGTCATAGGCGGTGTTGAATCGATCTGGGTCTACGCCTAGGTCGTCTAGCAGTCCTTTCGCGACGTCACTGAATGCATGTGGACTCTGCAAGCTCTCCGATCCACCGCGGATGAGGCTCGTGTTACCCCCAACTGTGTGCTCGTTTCTCTTGGCGTGGCCACCGAAGTCATCGTGATTGTCGAGTATCAGTACCCTCTTGTCCCGTCCGTGAACGCGTTGATAGAAATACGCCGCCGACAGCCCGCTGATCCCGCCGCCTACGACAACCAGGTCGTACTCTTCCTTCAACTGGGTGGTTGCTCCCCAATCGGTCTTACCGTCGAGCGCTCGGGCGTGGGCGTGGGTGTTGGAGCCCGGGTGGCTGCCCCTCAGTCCTGTCAGCGCTGGCGGGTAGTACTCCGGCTGTAGGCTGGCCAGAACGGTCTCACCCCTGCCGCCAAATGGAAACATGGATGCTCCGGCTGCCATCAGAGCTCCATTGATAAAGTCCCTTCGCAATATGTTGGTCATTGGTTTTGTGCCTTGTCGTAATGCCGGACGGGCGACGCGTGAACCTTCACTCCGATGGTGGGTACAGGTTGTAAATGAAAAAGGCGGCCTCGTCTCCCGTGTTCCTGAGCTTGTAGTGCCCGCCGGGGGCAAGGTAGACCGCGTCGTCGGCGCCAAACTCGATCTCGCCCTCATCGCACAAGAGCGTCAGCTGGCCACGAGTGCAATAGTAAGTTTCTTCGACGGGTCCCATCCAGTATTCGCCCGGCCGCGCCTCGTCTTCCGGCATGGAGGACCACCAGCAGGTCTCTACGCCGGGGTCCAAGCTGGCCACTCCGAGCATGAGCTCCGATCCCTGGCGCCCGCGCGTGATCAGCCGCCGGACGCGCAGTTTCTCAGACGAACCCTCTATGACCCCCCACGGAACTGCGTCGTAGTGGATCTTGGCGGGCTTCGCTTTCGGCTTGGACATGATCTCTACCTCCTGTTCAAGTTGTTGTCGTCAAGAGCGAGCCGAACGAGCGAACGGGTTGAGAATCCCGAGCCGGTCACGCAACGGCACGACCCAAGCTCTTGCCAGCACTAATCCGTTGAGTTACGAAGTGGCCCAAAGCCTTGCGGGCAGGTCACTGTCCGGTGAGCGCAGATGGCGCTCGATCCAAAGAGTTGCATGCCACATGACTAAAGAGCCTTCGAGTAAGACGGCGTTGTTGACCGCAGCATTGTTGCCGCTGGGATTGGGGCTGTCCCTTGCGCTCTTCTCCTGTGCGGCGCCGGTCCAAGAAGGCTCCGAGAGCGTGCGCGCGGCCGAAGACGACCCCATGTCCGACGGCGCACAGAACGTGCGGCTCGTAGGCTACAACGATCTGCAGGGCCGCGAATCACTGCAATTAGTGACCCGCTCGGACCCGGAGAACGGAGATTGGCTTTATGTCGGTCACCAACCGAATGCACGCGGCGGCGACGAAGAGGGGCTGCTGAATCCCATCACCGGGGAGTCGGAAATCAATGGGACGTCGTTGATCGATATCTCGGACCCATCCAGCCCAACCACGATGTGGCACATTCCCGGCGTTTCGAAAGCAAATCACCGCTCGGTCTCAGTCGTCTATGACACCACGCACGAAGGAGGGGGCAAGGACTATCTTGCCCGCAGCCTAGACACGGGTGACGACTACAGGTTCCAGATCTTCGACATCACCGCCAGAAGCTCGGACCCGACGCAGATTACTCTCGTGGCCGAGATCACCGGTACGCCGCCGGATTCGTGCGGCCCTGGTTGCGGCGGCCCTTTCAAGTATCGAGCGCACAAGGGCTATTGGTCGCAGGATTCGGGCTACTACTACACATCGTCCGGGGAGCCCGGCTTCCGCAACACTTCGCTCCAGATTTGGGACCTCAGGGACCCGAGCAATCCGAAATTTGAAGGCCGGGCGTGGCTTCCGGGCATGAAGGAGACGGAAGACGAGGCGCTCTACGAGGGTCAGTACGTGCACCATCCGATCGTCGACGAAGCCAACAACAGGATGTACATCGGCTTCCGCGGCTCCGGTTGGATGGGCGCGTGGGACATCTCCGACCGCTCGAACCCAAAGATGATCTGGAGCTACGATACGTCGCCGCCAGGGCGGGGTCCTCACACCCTTACGCCCGTCGTCTATGACGATCTCACCCAGTACTTCAAGGGCGAGGCACTACCCCGCAACTTCCTGTTCGTCACCGACGAAGCGGGCACGGCCGACCTGGCGCCCTGCGAGGATGGCGTACGCCCGAAGTCCTACATGTTCGACGTCACCGTGGAGACCCATCCGATGCCGGTCTCGACGTTTCAGGTGCCGACCGGTGATTCCTGCAACAAGGGTGGGCGCTTTGGTCCCCACCAGCACGCTGAGCAGCGGAACGGCCGCATCAACCGCCACGAGGACCGACTTGCCTGGATCGCCTATTTCAACGCTGGCGTCCGTGTCGTCGACCTCTCGGATCCCTACCACTTGACGGAACTGGGTTACTACATTCCCAAAACGAACGAGAGCTCCCACCCGATGTCCGCGGGGCAAGAAACGGCGATCCAGATCAATGACGTCACGCTCGACCACCGCGGTCTTGCCTACGCGTCGGATCGCGTCGGAACGGGCATGTTCGTCTTCGAATACACCGGTCCTAAGCCAGGCTCGCAGCCGCAAAGCTAGCGGTCTAGACGCCGGACGGTGATGACCGCCTAGCGGCCCAGGTGCGTTTCCTATGCCAGGTACAACCCCCCACACCGCCGTGATAGTCACCGCCGGACCCGTGTTCGTGGCTGCGCTACTGTGCACCCTCGCGTTCCCCACCTCTTGTGCTCCAATCGACGCGGGGCGTGGCTGGGAATGCATTGCACCCGCGGCAGCCGGGGGAGGGTGGGACCTGACCTGCAGGGCCGTGGCCCAGGCCGTCAGAGAGCTGCGGCTCGCGCCTGGGGCGATGCGGGTGACGAACCTTCCCGGGGCCGGAGGCGGAATCGCGTTCGCCCATACGGTGGCGCAGCGCGGTGGAGACGAGACCGTACTCGTCGCGGCGTCCCCGGCGACGACGCTTCGATTGGCGCAGGGACAGTTCGCGCACCTCACCGAAGGGGACGTGCGCTGGGTGGGAGCGATCGGAACGGACTATGGCGTGGTCGTCGTGGGGCCCGAGGCGCCCTGGCAATCCCTGTCGGAGCTCCTACAACATTGGAGCCGCGACCCATCGAGCGTAGCGGTGGCGGGAGGGAGCGCCGTGGGTGGACAGGACCACATGAAGATGATGATGCTGGGACGAGCGGGCGGCGTGGACCCCCGGCGGATGCGCTACGTTCCGTTCGACGGGGGAGGCGAAGCGTTGACGACCCTCCTCGGAGGATTCGTCGAGGTGCTTTCTACGGATGCCTCACAGGTGATTTCGCACGTGGAAGCCGGGACGCTGCGGGTGCTCGCCGTCCTCGCTCCGGAGCGAGTCGGCGGAGAGCTTGCCGCGATCCCGACGGCCCGCGAGCAAGGATACGATGTCGAATGGATCACCTGGCGCGGTTTCTACGCTCCGATCGACATCCCCGACGCTCGGTACCGGAGTTGGACCGAGACCCTGAGGCGGGTGGAGGGATCCGAAATATGGGCGAGGGTACGGCGAAACAACGGCCTCGATCCCTTCTTGCTGGTGGGAGAAGACTTTCGAGCGTTCGTCGAGCAGCAGGTGACGGAATTCCGCGACATGTCCCGGGAGATGGGCCTGGTACGGTGACGGATCGGGTCGCGGGGTCGCTTCTCGTCGCGCTCGGTGCCGCGACCGGTGCCGAGAGCCTCACCTTTACCGTGGCCTTCCCCACCGACCCGGTGGGCCCCCGGGCACTTCCGCTCCTCTGTGCGATCGTCTTGGTAGTCGGAGGGCTCGCCTTGATCGCGCGGCCCGGCCTCGTGCCCGCGTGGCCTTCACGCGACAGGTTGATTCGGGCCGCAACCGGAGGCTCGATCTTCGCACTCTACGGCGTCCTGCTCGATCCTCTCGGCTTCGCGATCACCACCTCACTGGGCGTGACCGCGCTGGGGATTCTGTTCCGCGGTTCGTTCGCCAAAGCGGTGGTCTCCGGGATTCTGGTGACGGCGGCGCTCTGGTTCCTGTTCCAGTACATGCTGGGGATTCCGCTTCCCGTCGGCCTGTTTCGTTGAGGAACCTCGAGGCATGACCCGGGAATCGGGCAGGACTACCTCCGCCTTTGTCCCCGTTTCAGGGATCTGAGGTGGAGTCTCTGGCCCACCTCGGGGAGGGGTTTCTGATCGCGCTCCAGCCGATCAATCTGCTCCTCGTCACGGTCGGGGTCGTGCTCGGCACCGTGGTCGGGATGCTCCCGGGGATCGGGCCGATCAACGCCATTGCCGTTCTCCTGCCGATGGTCTTTGCCGTCGACTTGCCGGCAGAATCCGGACTCATCCTGCTTGCCGGAATCTATTACGGCTCCATGTACGGGAACTCCATTTCCACGATCCTCCTGAACATCCCGGGAACCGCTTCGTCGGTGGTCACTGCCGTGGACGGATACGCCGCCACGCAGCGCGGCAAGGGAGGACCTGCGCTGGCCATGTCGGCGATCGCTTCCTTCGCCGGAGGAACCCTTTCCATCGCCGGCCTGGTGTTGCTGGCTCCGGTGCTCGCCGGCTGGGCCACCCGGTTCGGACCGGCGGAGTACTTCGCCCTGATGGTCTTCGCTTTGGCGGTGCTGTCGTCCCTCTCGGGACGGACGGTGCGGAAGGGGATCATCTCGGCGGCGGTCGGGCTCCTGATCGCGTCGGTCGGACTGGATCCGAATTCCGCCGTGCCGCGCTTCACTTTCGGCCAGCTTCGCCTCTTCGACGGGATCGATTTCGTCGTCGTCACGCTGGGGCTGTTCGCCGTCGGTGAGGTGCTGCGCTTGCTGGCCGCAACGGAGCCCGGCTCAGAGGCTCATCGCGCCGTCGGGCGAGTGATGGTATCCGCGAAGGAGCTCGCCGCGTCTGGCTGGACCATCGTGCGGGGGACGCTGACCGGCTTCTTCACCGGGGTGCTCCCCGGGGCGGGGGGGACGATCGCCACGTTCCTGGCCTACTCGATCGAGCAGCGCATCTCCGATCGCGAAGGCACGTTCGGGAAGGGTGACTTGCGCGGGGTCGCGGCTCCTGAGTCCGCCAACAACGCCGCGTCCGTGGGGGCGATGATTCCCCTCCTCACGCTGGGAGTGCCCGGCAGCGGAACGACGGCCGTCCTCCTGGGCGCCCTGCTCGGAATGGGGGTCGTGCCGGGGCCGCTTCTGCTCGATCGCAACCCGGAGGTCTTCTGGGGCGTGGCGGCGTCGATGGTTCTTGGGAACATCCTGCTCCTGGCACTGAATCTCCCCCTGGTCGGGATCTTCGTGCGAATCCTGTCGATCCCTCGCTGGATCCTTCTCCCGGGGGTCTCGGCGCTGACGGTCGTCGCGGCCTACGCGGTCAACCGAAGCGTCTTCGACATCGTGCTCATGGCGGGATTCGGCGTCCTCGGGTACGTCATGCTGACTGCGGGCTTTCCCCTCGCTCCGGTGATTCTCGGAGTGGTGTTGGGTCCGCTCATGGAGCGCAGCCTGCGTCGATCGCTGGCGCTG
Organism: Acidobacteriota bacterium; assembly: GCA_965248695.1. GTDB lineage: Bacteria > Acidobacteriota > UBA890 > UBA890 > WLXD01 > DASCOT01. Next base: position 2,407,892 of record CBDFKD010000002.1, read on the forward strand.
TCAGGCGGGGATTGGGAGATCCTGTTCAGCTCTCCCATCGCGTTGGCCTTCTGGGCCGCCGCGATCGTCGGCGTGGCGGGGCCGGCGCTCGTGGCGCTGTGGAACCGGCATCGGGGAAAGGCCTGACCGTCGATCTCGGCACGACAGCGACGCAGGATCCCCTCAGCGAGCGGCGGGGGATCCGTCACTGCCCCCGGGCTGTGCCGCGCAGGGTCGGGGCAACGAGCGGCGCGTAGTTCGCGTTGGTCCTGCGGTCGATGCTGATGCGGTCGCCGTGGAATCGGCACACCACGTGATCGACCCACGCGGTCTCGATGAACTGCCACGTCATCTCGAACGTATGCTCATCCCACCATTGGCCGTGAGCAACGACCCGCATGTCGTCCGATTGGTACTGGTGATGCAGCTTGTTGCCCGTGATGCCAGTACTGCTTTCGATCCAGTCTCTCAATCCGACACGCACCAGATGCTCACCGCGATGATCGGCCAGCCGGAAATCCGCCCGGCCATCGGAGAAATCCAGTTTGACCGTGGATACGTTGTCGTCGTTGGGCTCAATGACGTAGGTCCTGCCGGCAACCTGCGGCACCATCGGCGATGTCGTATAGCGGGCCAGCGGCAGTAGCCTGAGGTTGTCGAGCCTGTCCTGGAGCTCGTTAGTGGCTGCATCGCTCGGACCGAGGTCTGCATCGCCGAACGCCGCCGGGAAGTGCTTGAAGATCAGCGACTCCAGTGGCGATCCTCGCGGCACGCCGGCCGTGATCGCGAGCACGGCATCATGTCTCGGGAACACGACGGAGAACTGGCCGAACGCGCCTTCGGCATAGTACGCGTCAGCAGCTTCATTGACCCACCAGTGGTAGCCGTAGTCCCTGTTCGGCACCTGGGCCCGTGTTGCCTCCTCGACCCAGCTTTGTGGCAGCAGCTGCTCGCCGTCCCATTGCCCCTTGTCGAGGTGCAGGATTCCGAGCTTCAAGGAATCGGCCGTCATCCAGGTCAGCCCGTTGCCGCCCGAGCTGATGCCGTTGGGGCTGGCGCCCCAGGTCAGGCCTGAAATGCCGAGCGGTTGGAACACGCGAGGCTCGAGGTAGTCCCGCACGGCCTTACCCGTCGTCTTCGTGACGATGGCCGACAGCATGAAGCTCAATGCGCTGCTATAGAGGAACTCGTCACCGGGCTCATTCACGACCGGGATCTTGAAGAACTCCACCACCCAACTCGTCGTGATCGGCCGGAATACGGATCCGGATACGCTCTCGGCATGCCCGGCCTGCATGGTCAGCAGATCCCGGACGCGCATGGCCGCAAGCTTGTCGTTCACGACGTCCGGCAGCTCGTCTTCGAAGAACGAGACGACCTTGTCTTCAGGGGAGAAGTGGCCCTCCGCCATCGCCAGGCCGACGCCGCAGGCTGTCACGCTCTTGGTCAGCGAATGCATGATATGAGGCTGGCAACTCTCGTACGGCCAGCTCCAGCCTTCTGCAACGACCTTCCCATGGCGATAGAGCATGAAGCTGTGCAGATCTAGGTCGTTCGCGAACACCTCATCGATGAAGTTGAGCACCACGCGCGAATCCACATTCGCCTCGCCCGGCGAGCCGCGCGTCAGGCCATCTTCGACTCTCGTCGCACCGAAGTTAATCGATGGCGCAGGCAGCCCGACCGGCAGCAGCGATCCGCCGGCACCCGCCGCCGCGATTGCCTGAACGAACTGTCGCCGTGACACCCGGTGTTTCGGCTTGGATGCCTTCAAGTTGTCCCCTGTGGCTCGAGCTCGTCGAAATCCTTCGCGATCACTTCCCTGTATAGCCCGTACACACTCAACCTGACAGCGCATAGGTAGGTGGTCACGAAAAGCGACCTGCTCTTTACCGCCGGCTGGGGCCGACCGGATCCACCTGGTTTACCAGGATCTCACGTGCATATGATGCGTAGGCTAGGAGTCATGATGTCAGCCGTTGAAGAAGCCATGCCGCGACGCACCACCTTCTTGGTCCTGAGCGTGCTGTACCCAACTCACGAGATAGCTGTCAAAGACCGGCGAGACTGCGCTCAACCGTAGGTGCATGGAGGCAACTGCTATGACGAAAACCAAGTTCGACCGGCGCGCTTTCGTGGGTTCTTCAGCGGCAGCGTTGATGCTCGGTGCTCCTAACGGCCGCGCCGTCGCGAGCGGCGCGCCGCATCGCCAGCCAACTCAGCGGTTCGACTCCGTCGGAGTCGACGAGGTAAGTCCGGCCTTCTCGGCGGAAGAGTACGAGGATCGTCTCCGGCGCGTTCGAGAACGGATGGCGCAGGACAACATCGACGTCCTGTGGACCATGATGCCGGAGGGCATCTGCTACCTCCACGGCATGGGTTCCCTCTGGTACCAGGCGAACTCGCCCAAAGCATGGTCCGCGGCTTCGGGCACCGCGGTTCATGTCGACCACGACAAGGTCATCCACTTCGACGACGGGTACCACAGCCACCTTCTGGAAGGGAGTCCCGCACCCCTGGAGATCGAGTATTTCCGCGGCGGCGACCAGCTTGAGTTCATGGTCAGGCAGCTGGGATCGCGCGGTTGGCTCGGGGGCACGGTCGGCCTGGAATTCTGGAGCTACCGGCCGAATCCGGCGATCACCGCGCGTCTGCAGGAGACGTTCCGCGCGGGCGGCTGTCAGGTAGTCGACGGCAGCGACGTGCTGCGAGAGGTCAGGTTGGTCAAGTCTCCGCCGGAGATCGCCTACATCGAGGAGGCGGCGCGAATCTGCGATATCGGCCACGAGGCGATCAGGGCGACGCTCGCACCGGGAGTCACCGAGCTGGAGGTTTACGGAGAGGCCGTGCGCGCGATGTACGCCGCCGGCGGGGAGACCGCGGCGCTCATACAGGGGATCGGTGGAGGTGGAGTGCACGGGTTGCCTTCACGGCGTCGTGTCCGAGCGGGCGAGACCCTTTGGGCGGACCTTTCTGGCGTCGTCAACCGATACCACGCCAACGCTCTCCGAAACTACATCGTTGGAGAGCCGACGGCGCAGATGATCACGGACTACGAGAAATCGGCCGGATCGTTCGACGTTCTGGAGCGAACGGCCAAGCCAGGAACGCCGCTCCGAGACGTCAATGATGCGCTCGTCGATTACTACAAGCAGGTCGGAACGTGGGGAGCCTCAGGGTGGGCAACCGCGTACGAGCTTGGCATCAGCTTCCCACCGGATTGGGTCGGCAACTTCGTCTTCAACATCACGGACCCAGGGCCGTCGTTCAGCGGAGTGACCGCCGATCCTTCCGAGTGGTCAATCCCGGTTGGCGCCGTTACGAACTACGAGAGCATCTTCCAAGCTCCGCTGATCGACACGTTCGTTTACGAGGCTGATGGCGCACGACGACTGTCGGCGTTGCCGCTCGAGATCTTCCCGGTGTGAGGTTCTAGAGCGCGTGCTCAGGTTCGCAAGCGTGCTCTTGGTTCTAGTTGGCTCCAGTTGTTCCTCGTTGGGTCCCCGCCTAGCATGGCCCTACGGTGCAAGGCCAACGTCTGCAACTCTGCCGGACGAGGAGGTGGACCATGTCGCTGCCCAGATCAACTGTCGGCCCGCAATCTCGTAGAAGGCCCCTCGGGGCACCTGTTCCAACCTTGCGTTCCTTCCGCCGCTGCGTCACCGGGCTGGTGCTGGCCGCGTGCATGCTCGCCAGCTCGGCCACCGTGGTGCCCTCGGCAGCAGGCGAGAGGGGCCCGTACGGCGTGCGGATCGAGAAGGCGTGGATCCCGATGCCGGATGGCGTGCGGCTATCCGCCACGCTGTACATGCCGGACGGGGAAGAGCCCGGGGAGAAGTTCTCGTCGGTGTTGAACTACCACCCTTACCGCAAGGACGACCGCGACGTGTCGAGCACCGACAGCTACCTCGCCGCGCACGGCATAGTGGGAGCGGTCGTCGACATCCGCGGCACCGGCAGCAGCGAGGGCAAGGCCATCGAGCACGAGTACTCGGATCCCGAGCAGCGTGACGGGCTGGAGGTCATCGATTGGCTGTCCAAGCAACCCTGGTCGACGGGCAACGTCGGCATGCGGGGACTGTCCTGGGCCGGCTTCAACTCCATCCACATGGCGATGCGCAAACCGACGGCGCTCAAGGCCATCATGCCGAACATGGCCAGCGACGACCTCTTCTACGACGACGTGCACTACTGGGACGGCATGGTGCACCACTCCACGTGGGAGCAAGGCTTCGACGTGAGCCTCGCCAGAGGCCGTACGCCCGACTTTCCGACCGATGAGGAGACGTTGGCGCAGCGCTTCGACTCGCCGCCGCCGACGCTCTTCTACATCGACAAGCAACGCGACAGTTCCTACTGGGACGGCCGCTCGCTGAACAGCGACTACAGCGCCATCGACATCCCCACGATGATGATCGGTGGCTGGTACGACGGCTATCGCGACAGCCTCTTCCGCATGCTCGAGCACATGGACGTGCCGGTCAAAGCGATCGTCGGCCCCTGGACCCACACCACACCACGCTCCGCTAGCCCCGGCCCGAGGATCGAACACCGCCACGAGATCGTGCGCTTCTTCGATCACTGGCTCAACGGCAACGACACCGGGCTCATGGACGAGCCACCATTGTCAGTCTTCGTGCAGCACTGGTACGCGCCGCCGGGCTGGGAGCTCGACGAGGTTCCCGGGGAATGGCGTCTGGAAGAATGGCCCTTGCCGCGCGCGCAAGAGCGCGCGCTGTACCTCACGGAGTCGGGCGCGCTGGCCGACGCCGCGCCGGGGGCGGGGCACCACGAGCTCGAGTACCGGCCGTCGGTCGGCGCCGAGTACGGATCGCGGTGGTGGGGCAACTTCACACCCGACCAGCGTGAGGTCGACGAGAAGGGGAGCCTCGTGTACGAGAGCGAGCCGCTCACCGAGGATCTCGAGATCCTCGGCAATCCCATGGCGATGCTGCACGCCTCCGCATCGGCACCGCTCGCCAACTGGTTCGGGCGGCTGTCGGACGTGGCTCCGAACGGCAGCGTGACACTGGTCACGGGCGGCGGCATGAGCGGTGCGCGACGCGATCAGTCCGAGGAGCCGACGGCGCTCGAGCCCGGCAAGGTGTACCCGCTGGAGCTGGAGCTACACGTGACCTCCTGGGTGTTCCCCAAGGGCCACAAGATCCGGCTGGCGATCTCCAACGCGTTCTTCCCGCTCAACTGGCCGACGCCCTACCCCATGACCACGTCGCTGTATTTCGGCGGCGATCAGGTTTCCAAGCTCGTGCTTCCCACGGTGCCCTTCGAGGCGCGCCCGAAACCGGAGTTCCTCCCGGTGCAACCGCATCCACCGTCCGGCGACATGAACTACCTGCCGGGCTCGTCGTCACGGAAGATCGACCGCAACGAGGAGGCCGGACGGACACGCATCTCAGTGCGCAGCACCAGCGCTACCGACTACCCGTGGGGAAGGCGGGCTTCGGACCAGAACCTGATCTACGACATCGACGACGATCGGCCCGAGGCGGCGGAGCTAAGCAGTGACAACAGCATCACGTTGACCCTCGACGGCGGATCACGCGTGCTTGTGTATCGCGGCTGGATGAACTTCCAGGGCGATCTCGACAACTTCTACTATCGCTACCGGCGAACGCTGCTAGAGAACGGCATCCAGATCCGACAGAAGAGCTGGGAAAAGACCGTCCCGCGGAACTACCACTAGGGCTCGAGCAAGCCTCGCTGCACCGTGTCTTGTGAGCGGATCTCTCGCGGTTTGCTCCCAGCCAGCCGCGGCAGAATCGCCGCGATCATCGTTCTCGACGCGCTGGCGGTCTTCGGTGCCGCGTCGTAGGGTCGGCGCGTCCGAAGTGCAGGCATAGCACCACGAAAGGAAGAAGAGAGTTGGCTCCGGAACGACCGCCGGTATTGCTGCGCAAGCTCGGCGTCTTCGACTCCACCATGATGTTGATGGGAATCATCATCGGGTCGGGGATCTTCACCACCGCCGGGATCATGGCGCAGTATGTCCCGTCGGCGCCCCTTCTACTCGGTGTCTGGCTCCTGGGCGGCTTGATCACGCTCGCGGGAGCCTTCGCCTTCGCCGAGCTGGGCACGGCGATGCCGGAGGCCGGCGGCCACTACGTGTATCTGCGGGAGGCTTACGGAGCGCTGGCAGGCTTCCTCTTCGGCTGGATGGCGTTCTGGGTGTCGATGACCGGGTCGATCGCCGCGCTGGCCGTCGCGTTCGCCGAGTACTTCAGTTTCTTCTTTCCGTCCCTGGGCACCGACGTCGAATTGCTATCGGTTCCTGTGTCGATGGGGCCAGCGTCGTTCGTCTACAGTCTGTCGGCGGGTCAGATTGTCGCCGTCGTCGTTGTGCTGGTCTTGTCGGCGATCAACTGCATCGGCGTGGGACTCGGGGCCAGGATCGCGAACGCGCTCACCGTGGTGAAGATCGGCACGCTGCTGGCGCTTGCCGGCTGCGCTTTCACGGTAGGTAGCGGCCGCAGCGTCGACATGACGCTCAACCCGACCGGCATGAGCCTCTCCGAAATAGTCGTCGGCATCGGGCTGGCTATGATCGCCGCCTCCTGGGCATTCGACGGCTGGAACAACATCAACTACATCGCCGGCGAGATCAAGGACCCTGCCCGCGCCCTGCCGGTTGCCCTGGTTTTCGGCGTCTCGGCGGTCACGTTTCTGTACGTCGTCACCAACCTCGTCTACTTGTACGCGCTTCCCATCGGCGAAATGACAGGAGTGGTACGCATCGCCGAGGTCGCTGCCACCGCGTTGTTCGGCGGCCAGATGGCGACCGTGATCTCGCTGGCCGTCATGGTGTCGGTGTTCGGCGCGCTCCACGGCACGATTCTGGTGGGCCCGCGTATCTACTACGCGATGGCGCGTGACGGCCTCTTCTTCGAGGGTGTCGCGAGGGTACACGAGCGTTACCGGACCCCTATCGCCGCCATCTCGCTGCAGGCTGCATGGGCGACGCTGCTCACCCTGTCGGGCACTTTCGAACAGCTATTCACGTTCGTGATGTTCTCGCAGCTGATCTTCTGGGTGGCCACGGTCTGTTCGGTCTTCACGTTGCGTCGCAAGCGCCCAGAGTTGGCGCGTCCGTACAAGACGTTCGGCTATCCGTGGACACCCTCACTGTTCATCGTGTTGACGGTGGGGATCCTGCTGAACACGTTGTTGGAGCGGCCGGTCGAATCGATCGCCGGCCTGGCGCTGACGGCGATCGGCATTCCCGCCTACTACCACTGGAGGCGGGGCGAACCGAAGCCGCCAACGGAACCCGGCGGATCGTCGGAGACCCCGGCCGAGCGATCTGAAGCGTAGGGAGGACACATGAGCAAGAGCGTTGACGCCCGGCGCTCGGATTGGGGTCCTCACGAGACCACATTGCGTGACGACCTCGAGGCGTATTGGGACGGGCCGTGGGGCTGCGACTCCGAGTGCGGCAGGTTGACGGCCGTGCTGTTGCGACGGCCAGGTGCGGAGATCGAAGGCATCGAGGATCCGAGCGCCGTGCGTTTCAAGCAAGCGATGGATCCGGAGCGGGCGCGCGGCCAACAGGATCTGCTGGCCGCCCTCTACCTTGAACACGGGGTGGAGGTGCATTACGTCGAGCGTATGCGCCAGGACCGGCCCAACGCCATCTACATGCGGGACAACATCCTGGGCACGCCCGAGGGAGCTATCGTCGGTCGCCAGGCAATGCGCTGCCGGCGCGGCGAAGAGCGCTACGCGGCCGAGGCGTTAGCCTGCCTCGGCGTGCCGATCCTGCGCACCGTAGGGGGCGACGGAATCTTCGAGACCGCCTGCTGCCTGTGGGTCGACGCCGGGACGGTGCTCATCGGCAGGGGCGACCGCGCCAACGAGGAGGGCTGCCGGCAAGTAAGGGAGGCGCTCCATCACATCGGCGTGGAGCACTTCTTGGAGCTGCCCGTTCCCAAGGGTTACGCCCACATCGACAGCATCATCACGCTAGTCCGCGAGGACCTGGCGGTGATCGACGAACGCTACGTCCCCGCGTCAGTTGTCTCCGCGCTCCGCTCGAAGGGCATCGCGGTGGTGGCGGCACGCGACACAGACGAGCTCGACGAGCTGGCGTTGAACGTCGTCGCGCTTGCGCCGGGCCATGTTGTGATGGCGACCGGCAACCCGCGGACCTGTGATCTCCTCGAGTCGCACGGCATCCGTGTCGAGAAGATCGACGTCTCGGAGATCCTCAAGGGGTGGGGCTCGATTCACTGCATGACTGGCGTGCTGCGCCGGGACCCGATCCTTGAGGCGTCCAGATAACTTTGATACAGAAGTCCGGAAATGCTCAGGGAGTCAGACTGTCGGTCGATTGGCCGATCAGCAACTCGCACACCTCTTTTTTCAAGACCCGGCCTGGCGCCTCTCTACGTGATCCTGGGATCGAGCGAGGTTCTTCATGACGAGAAAGCGCTGCAGTCCTTCCGTTCGATCGGGGCGCTTCGATCGCCGTACGTTCCTCTCGGCCTCGATCGGCCTGGCGGGTGCCGCCGAGCTGTGGGCGCCAGGGCTGGCGGGAATCCGGCGTTGGGGTGCCCAGGGCGCGGCTGCCGCCCCCAGCCCGATCGTCGACACGACACTCGGGCGGGTACGCGGGCGCACGGCGCGCGGGGTGCACAGCTTCAAGGGCATCCCCTACGGCGCTCCGACGGGCGGTCGGAATCGCTTCATGCCACCGCGTCCGCGCGCCCTATGGGCCGGCGTCCTGGACGCCGTCGAATACGGCGCGAGCGCGCCGCAGCGCGGCGATCTACCTGGTCGAGACAATCTAGGTGTCCCTTTCGCAGGCAACGAGGACTGCCTCGTGCTCAACGTGTGGACTCGCGGCGTCGGCGACGGCGCCGAACGCCCGGTCATGGTGTGGCTGCACAGCGGCGGGTTCAGCTCGGGCTCCGGCTCGACGGGTTGGTGCGACGGCACCAAGCTCTGCCTCGGGGGCGACGTCGTGGTCGTGACCCTGAACCACCGGCTGAATGCTTTCGGCTCCACATACCTCGCGGAGATCGGCGGGGCAGAGCTCAGAGACTCCGGCTGTGTAGGCATGCTCGACATCGTTGCGGCGCTCGGGTGGGTGCGCGACAACATCGAGAGGTTCGGTGGCGATCCGGGCAACGTCATGGTGTTCGGGGAGTCCGGTGGGGGTCGCAAGACGTCGACGCTCCTCTGCATGCCGGCCGCCCAGGGCCTGTTCCACCGCGCCGCCATCCAGAGCGGTGCGGTTCTGCGGGTGACCGACCCCGAGGACGCGACCGTGATCGCCTCGAGTGTCATGGCCAAGCTCGGGCTTCGCCCCGGACAGATCTCGGAGCTCCAGCAGGTGCCGGCGGATCGTTTCATGGCCGTCAGTGTCGAAGCGGCCGGCGAGCATCGGCCCAGACGACCGATCGTGGGTACCGCCCCCTTCACGCCGGTGCTCGACGGGCGGTCGATTCCCAGGCATCCGTTCGATCCCGAGGCACCAGAGATCTCCGCCGACGTTCCGGTGATGGTGGGCTGGAATCGGACCGAGGAGACGCTCTACGCTCAGGGTCCACTACGAGAGGCGGATCTCGATCGAGCCGGCCTGCAGTCGAGGGTCGAGAATCGACTCGGCGAATCGACCGCCGCGCGGCGAGTGATCGAAGCGTACAGCCGGGCTCACCCGGCGGCCTCTCCTTGGGATCTCTACATCTTCATCGCCACCGATCATCCGCGCGGCATGTATCCGCGAGAGCTGGCGAAGCGCAAGGCCGCGCAGGGCCGCGCGCCGGCGTATCTGTATCGTTTCGACTGGGAGCTCGACGACATGATGCTGGCCCCGCATTTTCTCGAGGTCCAATTCGTCTTCAACAATCTCGATCGTGCGGAGACGAGATACTTCGACATGCAACCCACGGCGGCGGCGCTGGCACTGGCCGAACGGATGAGCGGCGCCTGGATGTCGTTCGCGCGCTCCGGGGACCCGAACACTGGGAACCTGCCGTCCTGGCCCGGGTACTCCGACACGACCCGCGACACTATGATCTTCGACAACGAGAGTCGGACCGAGAGCGACCCGGAGCGCGAGCTCCGACTGGTGATGGAAGAGGTGCTTGGTCTGGCGTGACAACCGGTCCCGTAATCAGGGACCTGCCTGCTGGAGGCTGCCGGAATGGGGTTGCGCGGCATAGTTGCGTTGATCGCCTTGGCCCAGGCGGCCATGGGAGCGGATGGCTCGCCGGCGGACATGGTTTTTGTGAATGGCGCCGTTTACACGGTTGATGCGGCGCGAAGCCGGGCGTCCGCGATGGTGGTGACCGGTGATCGGATCACCTATGTCGGCGACGATGCCACTGCGCGCGATTTCGTCGGCCCGGCGACACGTGTCGTCGACCTCGAGCGGCGCATGCTGCTGCCAGGCTTCCAGGACTCCCACGTACACCCCGGAATGGTTCCCAATCCGGCCGACTACGTGAGGCTCGACGGCCTGATTCGGCGCCAGGACGTACTCGAGAGGATTCGGCAGTATGCCCAGGCGCGTCCCGACAAACCCTGGATAGAGGGCGGCGGCTGGGACGAGACGGCGTTTCTTCCTAGCGGCCTGCCCACCCGGGAGATGCTCGATAGCGTGGTCCCTGACCGACCCGCGTATCTGGTCAACAACTCCGGCCACGGCGGTTGGGCCAATTCGCTGGCGCTGGCGGCAGCGGGCATCAACGCAGATACGCCCGACCCGCCCAACGGACGAATCGAGCGCGACGCAGACGGTCAGCCGACGGGCGCCCTGCACGAGGAGTCGGCAATGGCGCTGGTCGACGCCGTCATTGCGCCGCTGACGCCCGACGCGCGCGTGCGGAATCTGTCGGCGGCACTGGACGAAATGAGTCGACTGGGCATCACGGCGCTCGAGGACGCCATGGCCACTCCCGAGATCGCGCGCGCCTACAAGACGCTGGACGCGCGCGGCAAGCTGCACCAGCGCACCAACCTGTGTCTGCCCCACAGCCCCGACGAAGACGATGACGCCCAGATCGAGTCGTTTCTGGCCCAGCGCGACGAGCTTGCAGGTCGCCGGTTACGGGCCGGCTGTGTGAAGCTCTTTCTCGACGGCGCCTACGGGTCTCACACGGTCGTCTTGCTCGAGCCGTACAGCGACGATCCAGACACGTACGGTAAGGGTGAGCTCTTCATCGAGCAGAGCCGACTCGACCGTCTTGTCACCCGCCTGGACGCCGAGGGTTTTCGGGTACACGCGCACGCTCAAGGCGACGGCGCCGTGCGTGCCGCACTCGACGCCTTTGCCGAGGCTCGTCGGCACAACGGCTTCCGCGACAACCGGCACACCATCGCCCACCTGTGTCTGATCGACGCCGCCGACATCCAGCGTTTCAGGACCCTCGGTGTGATCGCCAACATGACCCCACTGTGGAGCCTTGGCGACGCCTGGGAAACGGTGTTTGCGCCACGTCTATTCGGGCCGGAGCGCAGCCAGCGCATCTTCCAGACCCGGACGCTCCTGGGCTCGGGCGTGATTGTCGCCTGGGGTTCCGACTGGGATGTCACCGGGGTTTCACCCCTCGACGGCCTCGAGACCGCGACCACCCACCGCTATCCCGGCGGCATAGATCTCGCCGGCAACGAGGACAGCGCCTGGCTTCCTGAGGAGCGGGTCAGCCTGGAGCAAGCTATCGTCGCCTACACCAGCGCCGGGGCGTATCTCATGCACGCCGACAGCACGAGAGGATCGCTCTCGGCAGGCAAGCTGGCTGACTTCGTCGTTCTGGACAGCAACCTCTTCGAAAGAGCTCCCCTGGAGATCCACACCGTGCAGGTCGACATGACGGTCGTCGGTGGACAGTTGGTGTACACGGCGCCTGTCCCGGCTTCACCAAGCGATGCTGGCCCTTCCCGCTGACCGAGGCACGGAGAAGCGTTTCTGCGCCTCTGAACCGACGATCGTGGCGATCGCGTGGCCTTCCTCACCATGAAACTCCCAACTCGGCGAGGTCCCCGCGAGGCACGGCGCATGCCCGTCTGCGCTCTCCTCCTTCTCATGATCGCGGGGAGTGCCGCGATTCCCAGCGCACCGCACACTCAAGCTGGCGTCACCGCCCTCACGGAAGGAAGCGATTGGCCCCGCTTCCTCGGACCGACCGACGACGGCAAGTCCCCGGAAACCGGGATTCTCACGGACTGGGGTGAGTCAGGTCCGCCGCTGGTTTGGGAGCACGTCGCCGGGGAGGGCTACCCCGGCGCGGTAGTGGCCGCGGGGCGGCTGTTCTTTTTCGATCACCACGATGGCCAGAATCGACTGGTTTGCCTGGATCCCGAGACCGGTGCCGAAGTGTGGAGGAGTGAGCACCCCTCCTTTTACAGGGACTTCTACGGCTACAATCGCGGCCCGCGCACCGCGCCGGTGGTGGACGGCGAGCGAGTGTTCACCTTTGGCGTCGAGGGCACGCTCCGCGCCCACCACGTGACCGACGGCCGCACGCTGTGGGAGGTCGATACCGCCGAGCGTTTCGGCATGGTGCAGAACTTCTTCGGTGCGGGCAGCTCGCCGATCGTCGAGGGTGATCTTCTGATCGCGATGGTGGGAGGTAGCCCGCCAGGCAGCCCCGACGCCCACTCGGGCCAGGTCGTGGGCAACGGCACCGGGATCGTCGCGTTCGACAAGGCGACCGGTGAGATCCACTATACGATCAGCGATGAGCTCGCCAGCTACGCTAGCCCCGTGATTAGGACGATCGCCGGCAGGCGCTGGGGCTTGGTGTTCGCCCGCGGAGGCCTCGTCGGATTCAACCCGACCGACGGGACCATCGACTTCCACTTCCCGTGGAGGACGCGCCAGCTGCAGAGCGTCAACGCGTCGAACCCTGTGGTCGTCGACGACACGGTGTTCATCACCGAAGCCTACGGCCGCGGCGGAGCGCTGCTGCGGGTCGAGCCCGGTGGCTACGAGGTTATCTGGCAGGACGGACGACGAGATCAGAGCCTGGCCACTCACTTCGGCAATGTCATCTACCACGACGGGATTCTGTACGGGTCGCACGGCCGCCACGAGGGCCCCGCGGAGTTGCGCGCCGTCGACCACGCCAACGGCGAGATCCGGTGGCGCGTGCGCGGCGTTCTCTGGACGAGTCTGCTTTACGTGGACGGACATCTCATCGTCCTGAGCTCGGACGGCAGCTTGCACCTCGTAGAGGCCACACCGGAGGCCGTCCGAGCCAAAGCGTCGGTCAAACCGGCCCGGGCCGACGGGACCGCACTCCTGAGAACGCCCGCCTGGAGCCCGCCGGTACTGTCGCACGGCCTGCTCTATCTGAGAGGAAGGGACAGGCTGATCGCGTTGGAGTTGATCCCCGGACGTAGTCGAAGGCCGTTCGATTCCTAGTCCCGACAAATGAGTCCGGTCTTGGCCGTAAACTAGAGCAGGATCCGCTGAGGGAGCTCGCTCGTGGGCATCGACCAAACCATCGACCAGTTCATGCGGCCGCTCGCGGACGCGATCTACGGCTTCGTCTTCTACGCCGTGCCGGTAGCCGACGCAGAGCTGCCGCTGATCGTGGTGTGGCTGATCGCCGGGGGGCTCTTCTTCACGCTGTATCTGCGATTCATCAACTTCCGCGGATTCCGACACGCGCTGCACCTCGTCAGCGGCCGCTACGCCGACCCGCTGCACCCGGGGGAGGTCACGCACTTCCAGGCGTTGGCGACGGCGTTGTCCGGCACCGTCGGCATCGGCAACATCGCCGGCGTCGCGGTGGCGATCTCGGTCGGTGGGCCGGGCGCGACGCTATGGATGATCATCGCCGGCCTGCTGGGGATGAGCACCAAGTTCGCCGAGTGCACCCTGGCGGTGAAGTTCAGGCACGAGCACGAAGACCGCTCGGTCAGCGGCGGACCGATGTACTTCCTGGAGAGAGGGCTCGCGCTGCGAGAACTGCCGCGCGTGGGCCGCGCTCTCGGGATCTTCTACGCCGCCGCGATGATCCTCGGGTGCCTCGGAATCGGGAACATGTTCCAGTCCAACCAGGCCGCGGCGATCCTGATCGACGTCACCGGAGGCGCGGACAGCTTCTTCTTCGGCAGGGCCTGGTTGCTGGGGCTGGCGATGGCGGTCGTCGTGGCGCTGGTGATCGTCGGTGGCATCCAGAGCATCGCCAAGACCACGTCGAAGCTGGTCCCGTTCATGGCGGTGCTGTACTTGCTCTCGGCGCTGCTCATCCTGGTTCTCAACTTCGAGCGGCTGCCCGGGGCGGTGGGGCAGATCTGGCAGGGCGCATTTGCGCCGGAATCGATCGGTGGCGGCCTGATCGGCGTCATGATCGTCGGCTTCCGGCGTGCGGTGTTCTCGAACGAAGCCGGCCTCGGCTCCGCGGCGATCGCGCACTCCGCGGTGCGTACCGACGAGCCCGTGACCGAAGGCTTCGTCGCCCTGCTGGAGCCGTTCATCGATACCGTCGTGATCTGCACGATGACCGCGCTCGTCATCGTGACGACGGTCTACGACCCGGCGATGGCGTCGACCGAGGTGAGCGGAATCCAGCTGACGACGGACGCGTTCGCGAGCACGTTGTCATGGTCGCCGGTTCCGCTGTCGATCGCCGCCGTGCTCTTCGCGTTCTCGACGATGCTGTCCTGGAGCTACTACGGCCTCAAGTCGTTCACGTACCTTGCAGGACATGGTCCGGTCGCCGAGATCGGCTTCAAGCTTTTCTTCTGCCTCTTCATCGTCCTGGGCAGCAGCATCCAGCTCGGCGCGCTCATCGACCTGTCGGACGCGCTGATCTTCCTGGTGGCGATCCCGAATCTCGCCGGGCTCTACCTGCTCGCCCCGGTCTTGAAGGAGGAGCTGATCTCGTATCGCGAACGCCTCGGGCGCTACTAGTGGCCTGTGCGCGACCGGGCCGCGCAGTACGATCGCGAGCCTCGAACCAAGCACGGGCCGCTGAGAGACACCGGGGCGGACCGTCGCGACCACCGATCGTCGGCGGCTATAGGAACAGGGAGGCTCTATGAACAGATCGAGACGAGCCGTCGTCGTCGCTACGCTCACGCTCGTCGTCGGCTCCGGAGCCTGCACTCCAGGGGGCGACGCGGGGCCGCAGGCCGACACGATTTTCTTCGGCGACAACATCGTCACGATGGACCCCGCCATGCCGTCCGTGGACGCGGTGGCGGTCACCGGCGAGACGATCACGGCCACCGGCACGCTCGACGAGATCATGGCGCTACAGGGCGCTTCGACGCGCGTCGTCGACCTCGGTGAGGATGCGCTGCTGCCCGGCTTCATCGACGCACACGGTCACTTCCTCGGAGCCGGGCGCGCCCTCGTTGCTCTGGGGCTCCACTCCCCGCCCGTGGGGGATGTGACCAACATCGACGAGCTGGTCGCCAAGATTCGCCGCTGGATCGAGGAGAAGGAGATCCCGCCAGGTGAGGTCGTCTCCGGCAGGGGCTACGACGACTCATTGCTCGACGAGAAACGCCACCCGACGCGCTTCGATCTCGATCGAGCGTCGACCGAGCACCCGATCGTGCTCGTTCACGTGTCGGGGCATCTCAGTGCAGCCAACTCCGCAGCGCTCGCGGCGAGCAACATTACCGCCGACACACCCGACCCCGAGGGGGGCCATATCAGGCGGGTCGAAGGCTCGACGGAGCCGAACGGCGTCTTCGAGGAGAGCGCCGTGCGGCTCCTGGTCGCCGGAGACTCGTCGTCGACACCCGAGGAATCTGACGAGCTGATTCGCAAGTCGATCGGCGTCTATCTCGCCTACGGCACCACCACGATCCAGAACGGTGGCGGCACCAGCCCGGAGATGGTCGAGACGATCCGCGCCGCCGCCGAGCGAGAACCGCTGCTCGCCGACGTGGCGGTCTTCACGCGCGCCGACGCGATCCTGGAGGATCGGCTCCAGTACGAGCCGCGCTACCAAAACGGCTTCCGCGTCGCGGGCGTCAAGTTCGTGCTCGACGGCTCGCCCCAAGGGCGCACGGCATGGATCACCGAGCCGTACGAGGAAGGACCGCCCGGGGCGCCGGCAGACTACCGGGCGTACGGGACGATGGATCCGGCTGTCTACAAAACCCAGGCAGCGGCGCTGATCGAGCGGGGCGTGCCCTTCCTGGCCCACGGCAACGGCGACGCTGCGATGGACCTGATGCTCGACGGCGTCGACGAGGCGGTCTCCAGCATGGACGTGGCGCCGGATCACCGTTCGGTGATCATCCACGCGCAGCTCATGCGCGCCGACCAGCTCGACCGCGCCGCCGAGCTGAGCGTCGTGCCCTCGTTCTTTGCCGCGCACACCTTCTTCTGGGGCGACTGGCACCGGATCAGCTTCGGCGAGGAGCGAGGCAACAACATCAGCCCGGTACGCTGGGCAATCGACCGCGGCGTGAGCTTCACCGTGCACAACGACGCCTCGGTCGTCCCGCCGAACATGATGCACCTGATCTCGATCACCGTGAACCGGAAGACCCGCAGCGGTCACGTGCTCGGACCGCATCAGCGAGCGACGATCCAGGAGGCGCTGCACGCGGTCACGCTCGGCGCCGCGTATCAATACTTCGAAGAGGACCGGAAGGGCTCGATCACGGTGGGGAAGCAGGCAGATCTGGTGATCCTGGGGCAGAACCCGCTCACCGCAGATCCGGCCGAGCTCGAGAACATCCCGATCATGGAGACGTTTTCTCGGGGTCGGTCGGTCTACACTCGATGACGGTCTCGGGATGAATCTGGCACAGGAGATGGAATGCCGAAGCAAAGGATGACCCCCTCCGAGGCCCTCGTCGAAACGCTCGTCGCGGAGGGCGTGACCGATGTGTTCGGGCTCGTAGGCTCGGCGTTCATGGACGCGCTCGACCTCCTTCCGGATGCGGGCATCCGTTTCATCCCGGTGGCCCACGAGCAGGCCGCGGCGCACGCCGCCGATGGTCTCGCCAGGGTCACCGGCATGCCTCAGACGTGTCTCGCTCAGAACGGCCCGGGCGCCGCGAATTTCGTTTCCGCGATCGCCGCCGCGTACTGGGCGCACTCTCCGGTCGTCGCCATCACACCTGAGGCCGGCTCCGGCGGAATCGGCACGGGCGGCTTCCAGGAGCTCGACCAGATGGCGATGTTCGCCGAGCAGACCGTGTATCAGGTGAGGGTCAACCGGCCCGACCGCATGGCCGAGCTCACCCGGCGCTGCTTCTATCGCGCCAAGCTCGAGCTCGGCCCGACGCAGCTCAACATCCCGCGGGATTACTTCTTCGGCGACACCGAGCAGGAGATCTTTGCCACCCCGACGCTCGGCCCGGGCCGTCCGCGCCGAGAGGAGATCGCGGAAGCCGTGCGCCTCCTGGAGAAGGCCAAGTACCCGGTGATCATCTCCGGCGGCGGCGTCAGCCAGGGAGAGGCGCTCGCCGAGGTCGCAGCGCTCGCCGAGCACCTTAGCGCGCCGGTGGTCAGCACGTACCTGCACAACGATACGTTTCCCTACACCCACCCGCTCGGCTGCGGGCCGCTCGGCTACCTCGGGTCGAAGGCCGCGATGCGCACCCTCGCCAAGGCGGACGTGGTGTTGGCGCTCGGCACCAGGCTCGGGGTGTTCGGGCTGCTCCCGCAGTACGACATGGCGTACTGGCCCGAGGACGCTGTTCTGATCCAGATCGACCGCGACGCGAAGCAGTGGGGGCTCAGCAAGGTCCCGGATCTCTTCTCGGTGGCCGACGTGAAGGAGTACACGACGGAGCTAGTCGGAGCGCTGAAGGCAGCGGGACCGGCCCGTGCGAAGGACGAGGACCGCCTCGCCGACGTCGCCCGCGAGAAGGCCGAGTGGGACGGCGAGCTCGAGGAGCGGTCGTCTTCGACCAACGCGCTCATGCACCCGAGGCGTTTCCTCTGGGAGCTGCAGCTGGCGCTCCCCGACGACGCCCTCGTCGCCACCGACATCGGCAACACCTGCTCCATCACGAACGGGTACCTGCGCGGCTTCAAGGGGGGGCGCCAGCACCTCGCCGCGCTCACCTGGGGCAATTGCGGATTCGCCTACGGCTGCGCGATGGGCGCCAAGGTCGGCAAGCCGCAGGCGCCGGTGTTAGCCATGCAGGGCGATGGTGCCTGGGGAATCAGCGGCCTCTCGGAGGTGATGACCGCCGTTCGGGAGAAGATCCCCGTCATCGCGATCGTCATGAACAACCACGAGTGGGGCGCCGAGAAGAAGAATCAGATCGACTTCTACGACAACCGCTTCGTCGCCGTCGACCTGCCAGACAACCCCGACTACGCCAAGGTCGCCGAGGCGATGGGCGCCAAGGGCTACACCGTAGACGACTACCGGAACGTCCAGGACGTGGTGCGGGACGCCATTGCTTCCGGCGAGCCTTGCGTCATCAACGCGATCGTCGAGGGTGGGGAGAACGTGCTGGCGGCGCCCTTCCGCCGCGATGCAATGGCGACACCGACCCGTCATCTGGACAAGTACGCACACCTGGATCTGAACTAAATCATCTGTTGGAGGCCACCAATGCCCGACACACTCGCTCCGCTCGACGCCCACGAGACCGCCGACATCGTCGAAAAGGACAAGAAGCACCTCTGGCATCACCTCCTCCAACACAGCGTCCTGGAGGAGAGCGACCCTAAGATCTTCGTCGAGGGCACGGGCGCCCGCCTGCGCGATATCGAGGGAACCGAGTACCTGGACGCGTCGTCCGGCGGCGTGTGGTGCGTCAACGTCGGGTACGGTCGCGAGAGCATCGCCGAGGCGATCCGCGACCAGCTCTTGAAGCTGCCCTACTACGCGGGGGCGGCGGGGACGGTGCCCGCCGCGGAGTTCGCGGATCAGCTGACGGACCTACTCCCAGGTCTGGATCGCGTCTACTTCGCCTCGAGCGGCTCCGAGGCGAACGAGAAGGCGTTCAAGATGGTCCGCCAGATCGCCCACCTGAACGGCCACGACAAGCATAAGGTCCTGTACCGGGACCGTGACTATCACGGAACCACGATCGCGTGCCTCGCCGCCTCGGGTCAGCCCGAGCGCAAAGAGGCGTATGGTCCCTTCCCGGACGGATTCGCTGAGATACCGCACGCGCTGTGCTATCGCTGCCCGTTCGGCAAGTCGTATCCGAGCTGTGACCTCGAGTGCGCGCACTCTCTAGAGGACGCGATCCTCGAAGAGGGGCCCGACACGGTCGGCGGCGTCATATTCGAGACGATCACCGCGGGAGGCGGCGTTATCCCTCCAGTCGACGAGTACTACCCCGTCGTCCAGGACATCTGCGAGAAGTACGGCGTTGTCCTGATCCTCGACGAGGTCGTGTGCGGCTTCGGGCGCACCGGGACGATGTTCGGCTTCGAGCACTACGACATGGCGCCCGACATCGTCACGATGGCGAAGGGTATTGCGAGCGCCTACGCGCCGATCTCTGCCACGGCCGTGCGCGGCGAGATCTTCGAAGCCTTCCTCAACGAGCCGAGCGCCCCGCTCGACTACTTCCGCGACATCAGCACGTACGGCGGCTGCACCGGCGGCTTCGCTGCCGGGCTCGAGAACCTGCGCATCATCGAGGCCGAGGCGCTAGTCGAGAACGCCCGCGTCGTTGGTGCGTACTTTCTCGACCGCCTCCGTGAGCTCGCCGACCACCAGCACGTGGGAGACGTGCGCGGCAAAGGCCTCTTCGCCGGTGTGGAGCTAGTCGCCGACAAGGCCACGAAGGAGCCGCTCGGCGAGGAGGCGATGGGTGCGGTCATGCGTTCCATCACCGCGGAGGGCGTGCTCGTCGGGCGGACGAACCGGAGCTTGCCCGGCCACAACAACACGTTGAACATGGCTCCACCGCTGATCGTGACGGAGTCGGATGTCGACGAGATCGTGGCGGCCGTGAAGGTCGGAATCGAGAAGGGGTGTCGGGAGACGGCGTAGCCAATCAAGCACGCGGACGCCGAAAGTCAGGGCCGGCGGGGTCTTTCGGGGGCTGTCACGGGCGCCCGACGACCAGGATCTTCAGATCGTTCACATTGGTGCCGGTAGACCCTGTCACCACCGCGGCCGACAGTCGACGCAACGCGGCGCCCGCGTCGTGGGCACGAAGATACCTAGTCAGATCGAGCCCCATCCGTCGTGCCTCGTCGGCCACCGATCCATCGACCAGCCCACCGGCCAGATCCGTCGGTCCGTCCGTTCCGTCGCTGTCGATGCCCAAGACGGCCACATCGCTCAAGCCGTCGATCCCGATGGCAGCGCTCAGCGCAAATTCCTGGTTGGGTCCGCCTTCACCTGCCGGGCCGTCGATCCGGACAATGGTCTCGCCGCCGCCGATGACAACGCATGGTGGGCGCACAGGCCGACCGGTGTGGCGGACATCCTTGGCGATCCCGGCGAACGTGTGTCCGAGTGCAGCACTCTCGCCCTCGAACATGGTCGACAGGATGATCGTGTCGTAGCCCAGGGTCTCGGCACGCTTGGCCGCACCAACACAGGCGCGGTCGCCCGGCACGACCACGAGGCTCTGTGTCGCTCGACCAACGAAATCCTCTGGCTTTGGCGTTTCCTGATCCTCGCGGGCGTTGCGAAGGTGGGCCGCCACGGAGGCCGGCACCCGTGACCAGAGCCCGTACTTGTCCAGCGTTGCCACCGCGTCTTCCAGGGTCGACGTGTCCGGTACGGTGGGATCGGTGATGCAGTCGAGAGCGTCTCCAATAACGTCAGAGACCGTGAGATTGATTAGCGGTGCTTGCGCCGGCACACGCAGCGCTAAACGACCTCCCTTGACGCGGCTGATGTGCTTTCGAACCGCGTTTATCTCGGTAATCTTGGCACCACAGGTCAGCAAGGCATGGCTCGTTTCCTGCTTGTCTTGCAGGGAAATCCTGCCCGCCGGATCGACGAACAGCGACGAGCTCCCACCGGTGAAGCAGGCGATGACGAGGTCTCGGGGCATGACGCGGTCGAGCAGTGCTTTCGTCTGTAGCGCCCCCAGCCGTGAGGCCTCGTCGGGCACCGGGTGGGCTGCGAAATGCTGTGGGATATGTTGCAGCTGCGCGTCCGCGCCGTGCTTGCCGACTACCAGACCACCGCTGATTCTGCTCTCTAGCAGCTCTTCCAGGGCGCGGGCGATCGGGAAGCTGGCTTTTCCAGCTCCCACAACGAAGATTCGCCGGTCAGACGCGATCTCGTAGCTCTGGTCGGCCACGGCCAGGTTACGGCCGTCGAATGAGATCAGGGCCTTGGTGGCTTCATACGGGTCCGCGGCCGCCAGGCCGTGACTGGCGATATCTAATGCGACTCGCCGCAAATCGCCGATACCGTGGCCTATTAGCTCTTCGGCGTTGCGAAAACCCGACCACACGGACAGCCCTCCTCGGGCGATCGAGCCGCCGCCTATACGGGGCGCCGGAAATCGTGTCCGGCGTAGCGGGCGACCGCGCCCAGCTCCTCCTCGATCTGTAGCAATCGATTGTGCTTGGCGGTGCGCTCGCCGCGGATTGGCATGCCGGTCTTGATCTGGCCGCTGTCGAGGCCCACCACCAAGTCGGCGATGATCGGGTCCTCGGTCTCGCCGGAACGCTCGGAGACCTGAACGCCGTAGCCGCTACGGTAGGCGAACGCCGCCGCGTCCCACGCCTCGCTCAGCGAACCGATCTGGTTCACTTTGAACAGCATCGCGTTGGCGGCGTTCACAGCGACCCCCTGTTTCAGGCGCTCGACGTTGGTGACGAAAAGATCGTCACCAACGATCTGGGTCTGCGGCAATTCCTTTGTCAAGCTGGCGAAGCCCTCCATGTCGTTCTCGTCGAGCGGGTCCTCTATCGAGCCCAACGGATACTTCGCGGCCACCTGCTTGTAGAGCTCGATCAAGGCGCCCCGATCGTACTGCTGGTCGTTCAACTCGTAGAGCCCAGTCGCTTCGTCAAACCAGTGGCTGGCGGCGCAATCGAGACCGTAGATGATCTCCTCGCCGAAGCCCACTTTGTAACCCGCACTCTCGCAAGCACGCTGCATGAACTCGAAGGGCTCCCAAATGCCGTGCATCGGGGTCGCGAACCCCCCTTCGTCGCCAGTATTGGTTGCCAAGATCCCGTACTTCCTGATGACCACATCGCGCAGAGCCTCGTTGATCTCGGTGGTGATCTGCAAGGCACGACGGTAGGTCTCTGCCCCAACCGGGATAATGATGAACTCTTGGATTTCCAGCTCGTTCGCGGTCAGCTTTCCGCCGTTGAGGCAGTTCATCAGCGGCACGGGCAGAATGCGCGCTGTCGGACGCAAGTAGCGGTAGAGGGGGACGCCGCAGACATTAGCCGCCGCACGCGCCACTGCCAGCGACACACCGACGATCGCATTCGCCCCTAACCGGCTCTTGTCGGGCGTTCCGTCGAGTCCGCACATAGCGAAATCGATCGCCCGTTGATCGGTGACGTCCATGCCGCGCACGAGTTCTGCGATCTCGCCGTTCACGTTGGCCACCGCTCGAAGCACGCCCTGTCCGGAATACCGGTCAGGTTCGCCGTCCAACAGTACGTGAGCCTCGTGAGTGCCGGTCGAGCGCCCCTGCGGCACGTCGGCGCGCCCAGCGAGGGTTCCGTCTACCCAGATGTCGGCTTGGACGGTGGGCCAACCGCGGCAGTCGATGATCTCCCGCGCCTTCGCGTCAGTGATTCTGAACCTACCCACACTTCCTCCGTTGGCTTTGAAACACCATGAATCTACTTGATCCGGCACTGGCTGGGTTGTGCGCCGCCTTGATTGCCGCCTCGACGCTCATCGCCATGGAGCTCTCCTCCATGCCCACATTCCCGACTTCCTGCAAGAGCCTCACAGCTTCCGTGGCATGCTCGCGCAGCGGATGCCATTATGATCTTCGACCCCGATGGCGTGAGCTGCTAGCCGACCGGTAATCGATAGCGTCTCGAATCGACATTCATGACCCAACAAACCGGCCCGACCTTCGACAACAGCTACGCGCGCCTGCCAGAGCGCTTTTACTCGCGCCAGTTGCCAGAGCCCGTCTCCACACCGGGCCCGATCCGGATCAACAACACGCTGGCGCGATACCTGGGCATCGATCCGGATTGGTTGGCATCCCGGGAGGGTACCGAGGTTATCGCCGGCAATCGGATTCCCGATGGGGCCGATCCCATCGCCACGGTCTACGCGGGTCATCAATTCGGTGGCTGGAACCCGCAACTGGGCGACGGTCGCGCCATACTGCTCGGCGAGGTCATCGCCGCGGACGGTATTCGCCACGATATCCAACTCAAGGGCTCGGGCCGCACGCCCTATTCCCGCAATGGCGATGGCCGCGCCCCCCTGGGCCCGGTATTGCGTGAGTACATTGTCAGCGAGGCCATGGCGTCCCTGGACATTCCCACCACCCGCTCGCTGGCGGCCGTGACCACTGGCGATCCGGTATACCGGGAGGCAGCCTTGCCGGGCGCAGTCCTGGCTCGCGTGTCCCAGAGCCATATCCGCATTGGCACGTTCCAGTTTTTCGCCTCAAAGCAGGATACCGAGGCACTGCAAATGCTGGTGGCCCACGTGATAGCTCGCCACTACCCAGGCCTGGCCGCGGCAGACAATCCCGCGCAGGCGCTGCTGCAGGAAGTCGTAGGCCAACAGGCTCAACTGGTGGCCCGGTGGCAACTGGTCGGGTTTATCCACGGCGTGATGAATACGGACAATATGCTGCTTTCCGGGGAAACCATTGACTACGGGCCCTGTGCCTTCATGGATGATTTCAATCCCGACACCGTCTACAGCTCCATTGACCATGGCGGCCGTTATGCCTACCGCAACCAGCCCCGCATCGCCCACTGGAACCTGGTCTGCCTGGCACAGACCCTGTTGCCACTGCTGCACGAAGTCCCGGAGCAAGCCGGAACGCTGGCGCAGGATAGCGTCGATGCGTTTCCCGATAAGTTCCTGGATGCCCACCAGCAGGGCATTGCTTGCAAGCTTGGCTTTCGGCCCGAGGGTGAAGAGGACGAGTCCCTGCTACAGGACCTGGTGTCGGTGATGGCGGAGACCAGTGTGGACTTCACCCTCAGTTTTCGGCGCCTGGCTGACCTCGCCAACGGGAACACGGGCGACGAAGGGGTCGGCGCGATTTTCGAATTCCCGCAAGCATTCAATTCATGGCTGGAGCGCTGGCGGGCGCGACTGAAAGAAGAACCGACCACGCCAGCCGACCGACAGGAATCCATGTACGCCGCCAACCCGGCCTTCGTTCCGCGCAATCATCTGGTGGAAGAAGCGATTGAGGCGGCCACCAGCGACAGTGATTTCAAGCCATTTCACGCCCTGGTGGAGCGTCTGACAAAGCCTTTTGAGTACGATCCGTCTCAATCGCGCCTGGCCCTGCCGCCACGGCCGGAGCAAGTCGTGCGACAAACTTTCTGCGGTACGTAGTGCCATGCTCCTGGTCGGGGCGACGGTCTTGGCACGCGGCTGAAACCGGGGTTCAGCCGGGAGCGCTATGAGATTCGACGCTCGAGTATCAGGATCGCGCCGGCGACGCGACGACGACTTCTTCGATCGCGGCGAGCGCTCGAGCAAAGGTGTCGGGCTCGGTGGAGCCGAAGCCGATACGGAAGTGCTCGGGGCGACCGAAACAGTCGCCGGGCGACAGGAGGATTCCCGCCTCCGACAGCTGCTCACAAAGCGGCCATGCCGACGGTTCGCCGGCGACCCAGGGGAACGCGATGAGCCCGCCCTCGGGCTCGACCCAACCGAATCGGTCAGGGTGACGGTTGAAGAACGCACGTAGGAGTGTGAGATTCCGGCTGCCGAGAGAATGTGCGCGGGCGAGGATTCGCTGCCGCTGTCGCAGGCTGATCGCCGAAAGGCGCTCGGAGAGCGGCGAGCTCGAGATCGTGAAGAAGCGCCGGATGTCGAAGTAGCGCTTCCGACGCTCGGCGTCGGCATCGACGACCCAGCCGAGTCGCATCCCGGCCAGCGACATGGCCTTCGACATATCCCCCACCAACACGGCGCCGTCGACATCGGCGCCTCGCGGCGAAGTTCCATCATTGGCGATCGGGTACTGTACCTGATCGATTGCCACCGTTACGCCTCGGTGCGCTGCCGCCTCCTGGATCGTAGACATGGTAGCCGTCGCGGCGACGGCGCCCGTTGGGTTGTTCGGCGTGTTGACGATGACCAACCCGGTGCGGTCGTCGATGAGGTCGACGACCTTCTGCGGATCCAGTCGGAAGCCGTCGTCGCGGCACAGTCGGTAGGGACGCGGCTCCTGGTCGAAGATTACCGTCAGCCCAACGAATCCCGGGTATCCGGGGTTCGGAAACACGACGTTGCCGCCCGCGGTGGAGCCGGCCGCGATCAGCATTGCGAGACCCTCGGCCGCTCCGGTGGTGATCTGAACGTGCTCCGGCGCCGTGTCGGTGTGCGCCGCTACCGCCTCGCGAATCTCCTCCGAGCCGCTAATGGGCGCGTATGTGAGAGCCTCGTCGGCCAGTGCTTCGGGCGTCAGATCCTCTAGCGCAAGCAACTCGGACAGGTTCCACGTCGGGCCAGTGCTTCCGGACAGGTTGTAGCGCAGCGGGCGTGCCTCGCGCTCGTGGATCCAGTCGAGCGCCAAGGTCGGGGTAGCCATGGGTCAACTTCACCTCGTTGCACGCGCGTGAGCAACCTCTCCGGCGCGCAGTATAGTCGGCCAAGTTCACGGCCACTTCGCGAGGACGACCAGCCTGTGTCACGCAGTTGCCAGCGCCCGCTCGCCACGATCTGTCTGCTTCTGATCGCCGCTCCGGTGCTGGCCCAGGTAAACGAGCTCCACCTGCAGGCACCGACGGTGGCGCTCGCCGGGGTGCCGACGCGAGCCACGGCGACGGGTCCGGTGGAATCGCTGTCGGGGCTGGTTCTTCGCGCCGGTAGCAGCCGTTACGCGGCCGTCCTCGACGGCGACACGGCGACGTTCGTCGGTCTCACGTTGCCGCGTGGCCGGGCACGCTTGGAGCTGGAGTCTGACGGCATGGTGGTGGACACCGCCGACGTGCGCGTGTTGCCGGGTTGGGTGTCGATTATCCCGCCGCTGCTTGCCATCGTCGTTGCGCTGGCGTTCAAGCAGGTGATCCCGGCACTGTTCCTGGGGGTCTGGTTCGGCGCCACGGCGCTGATCGGTTTCACGCCGGCTGCGGTGTTTCGTGGCCTACTCGATACCTACGCCGTTCACGTACTCGGCGCGGTCGCCGATCGAAGCCGTGCACAGGTACTGCTGTTCTCTTTCATGATCGGCGGCATGCTCGGCATCGTCATCAAGAACGGCGGCATGCTGGGCGTGGTCAACCGGATCATGCGATTCGCGACCGATCGACGCCGCGGACAGCTGACTACCGCTGCCCTAGGAATGGCGGTCTTCTTCGACGGCTACACCAACATTCTGATCATGGGCAACACGATGCGCGAGGTGACCGACCGCCTGCGTATCTCGCGCGAGAAGCTCGCTTACATCGCCGACTCTACCGCCGCTCCGGTTGCCTCCGTGGCGGTGGTATCCACCTGGGTCGGCTACCAGGTGGGCCTGATCGGGGCGGTCGTAGGACAGATCGGAACGATTGGCGAATCGGCCTATTCGATCTTCCTCAATTCGATCGCCTACAGCTTCTACCCCTGGCTGACGATGTTCATGGTTTTCACGGTTGCGGCGCTGGGCCGCGACTTCGGTCCGATGCGGGTGGCCGAGGAGCGCGCGCGGGCCGGCCAGGTGCTCGGACCGGCGCCGAAGGCCAACTCGGCCGCTGCCGCCGATGCCTCGGATCTACGCGTCGATCCGGAGCGGCCGGTGCGTGCCATCAACGCCGTGGTGCCGATTCTCGTGCTCATCGGCGGCGTCATCGGGGGGCTGTGGGCAACGGGCAACGGCAACTCGATTCGCGACATCATCGGTACCGCCGATGCCAATGCGGCGCTGATGTGGGCGTCGCTACTGGCGGTGGCGGTCGCCGTGGCGATGACACTCGCGCAGCGCATCCTGACCCTCACCGAGATCGTCGACGCGTGGTACGCCGGGCTGAAGCAGATGCTGTACGCGTTGATCATCCTGGTGCTGGCATGGTCGCTCACCTCGGTGGTCGACGGATTGCAAACGGCCAGCTACTTGGTGTCGGTCCTCGGAGAGTCGCTGGCACCGAGTATGGTGCCCACGATCGTGTTCGTGCTCGCCGCGGCCACCGCCTTCGCCACCGGGTCGAGTTGGGCAACCATCGGCATCCTGATGCCCCTGGTCTTGCCGCTCGTGTGGGCCGTGCTGAGCGCCGCCGGAGCCCAGGATCAGATGCATATCCTGTACTCGGCGGTTTCGTGCGTGATGTCCGGCGCCGTTCTGGGAGACCACATCTCGCCCATCTCCGACACGACCATCCTGTCGTCGATGGCTGCCGGCTGCGATCACATCGAGCACGTCCGCACGCAGTTGCCCTACGCGCTGATCGTGGGCGCGCTAGCGATCGGTCTGGGTACACTTCCCGCCGGGTTCGGCGTGCCGTGGTGGCTCGGAATACTGGCTGGCGCGGGGGCGATTTACGGCATCGTGCGCACCGTGGGCGAGCCGGCGGCGGCCACCCCGTGACGCTAGTCCCCGGCCTTGACGACCTCTTTCATGTACCAGATGGCGAAATCGTCCGGGTCATGGTTCTCTCAGCCTAGAGCTCTGGAGGCTGATAGCGGAGACCGATATGAGCAACGAGGAAAACACCGGCAAGAAGTCGACTCGGCGTGACCTGGCGCGCAGCGCCGTTGTCGGATACACCGCCGCCGCCATCGGTTTACCTAGGAACCTGCTTGCCAGGGCGATTCCAGACCCGGACCAGATGGGTGGCGCGGCATCAGGCGGCGAACGGTGGCGAAGAAACCGGACCCTCAACGCGGAGTACTACACGGACGAAGAGCGTTACCTGTTCGATGAGCGCTTGGTGGCCGATCATTTCTGGTTGATGGTCGATCACGAAAGTAGGATCCCCGACCCCGGCGACTACTTCGTCTTCGAATACGGTCGCAGCGAGAGCGTCATTATCCTGCGTGATGAGTCCGGCGCGGTGCGCGCTCACTACAACGTCTGCCGCCATCGTGGCTCGAGGCTGTGTCGCCACGACGGCGACGCCATCCCGGAAGATCCACGCCTGTCGGTTCGACAGCTCGGGCAGACCGGCAACACGCCGGTCTTCCGATGCCCGTACCACGCCTGGACCTACGACCTGAGCGGCGAGCTCGTCTACGCCTATGGCATGCAGGAAGATTTCGACCCAGCCGACAACGGCCTGATCCCCTGCCATGTCCGCATGGCAGACGGCTTCATCTTCGTGAACCTGTCTCGGGAATCGGATCCGCCGGAGTTCGAGCCGGCGATCGAGCCCTTCCGCCGCAAGGTGGGCCAAAGACACGGCACCGCACAGTTGAAGGTCGGCGAACGGGTCAACGTTGCGATGCACGCCAACTGGAAGCTAGCGCTCGAGAACTTCCTGGAGTGCTACCACTGCGGGCCGTCGCACGAGTACCTCTGCCAGGTGCACCCAGGCTCCGACCTCACGGTGCCGGGAAAGCGGGAATGGTGGGCTCAGGACTACGTCAGCGGCACGATGGACGGCAAGCCGGCGGCACCGCTACTGCCCAGTATCAAGCGCATCCGGGTCACGCAGAGCGAGACGGCGACGGGTTGGTCGAGCAGTTACTGGCTCGGCTACGACGACTACGTCTTCGCGGTTCGATTCACCCCCCGTGATGTCGACCTCACCGACGTAGAATGTCTCTGGCTCGTGCACCCGGATGCGGAGCGCGGGGTCGATTACGACGCCGATAGGCTCAAGGAGCTGTGGCTCGTCACGCTCCTCGAAGACATCTGGCTATGCGAGAACAACCACGCCGGAATCTGTTCCGGCGCCTACCGGTCCGGGCGCTACGCCACCCATGAGCTCGGCCGGGTCATGCCGGCGGGGTTCATCCGCTGGTACATGGCCGCCGTTGCGGGTGACATCGGGCCAGCGGCGCCCTACTGACGATTGACGGCTCGATTTCCAACCCCGCTCTTGGTTCTGGTTGGCTGCGGTTGGTGCTAGGTGGTGTGCCGCGCTCCGCGACCGCGTCATCGGGCCCACTCCGGTGGGAGCACCGCAACATGATCGCAAAACCGACTGTTGTTCGAAGCTGTCGAGCACTCGCGCTCGCGGCTATTGCCGTGTGGGCCCTGACGCGGCTCTCATTCGCACAACCGACGAATCAGGTGTTCGTGCTCAACGAAGGTTACGATCGAACCGTCGGTGCCGAACTCCTGGTTGAATCGACCGTTGCGCTAGTGGTGTCGGACGGAATCGTGCTGGTCACCGATCCAGGCATGGTCTCGGATCAAGCGAAGCTGGTGTCAGCGCTTGCCACACACGGGATCGATCCTGAAGACGTTAACCATGTGTTCATCACCCACCTGCATCCGGATCACACCGCGAACGTCGGCATGTTTCCAAACGCTAAACTAGTGGATGCGTTCTCTATCTACGATCGCGAACGATGGATCGAGCACGACGACGACTTCGTCCTTGCACCCGGCATCCGCGTGCTCCGCACTCCGGGGCATACCTCATGGGACGCGTCCCTTCTGATCGAGAACACGATCAAGGGAACGATCGCGATTACCCATGCTTGGTGGCATAGCGACATGACGCCGAAGGTCGACCCGTTCGCCGACGATCAATCGGCCCTGGAGAGAAGTCGCGAACGACTACTTGGCGAAGCGGATTGGATCATACCGGGGCATGGTGCTGCCTTCCGCAATCCGAACGCGCCCTCCGACAAGGGCCGTCTGCACCATCCCCCTCACGATCTCGGGGACCCGTTCTGAGTCGCTAGTCCGCGGCCTTGACGACCTCTCTCATGTACCAGGTGGCGAAGTCGTTGGGGCCGCCCTCGTGGGTGGAGTAGCGACTGGCGGCGTAGGCGCCTGACTCGATGCCCACATGGTTGTTGTCGGTGATCCAGATGTCTTCCAGGAGCGTGATGTACCACAGCGCTTTGACGTTGTCCGGATCGTAGTCGCGACCCTCGACAGCGTCGGGGTGCACTAGCCAGACAGTCTCGCAATCGATGAGCTTCTCTGTCCGCGGCGTGAACCGTGCTACCACGACGTGATCGTCGTAGGCTTGCCAGAAGCCGGTAAGCTGGCCTGTCGAGGCCTGCTCGGTCTCGTGGTTCCACCCGGTGATGTTGGGGAGGAGGATTGACGTCGGCTTGCCGTCGACCGACCCGGTGACGAAGCCGGGATTGAGCAACCCGCCCATGCTCGCGTACGTGGGAGTGTCACCCATACCAGCGGATTCGGACTGCCGCCCCGGCCGGGACTCCTCCGGGACCCACGCCGCGACCGCAGCATGCCTTTCGTTTTTCTGTTCGCGCGTGCCCTCCAGGTCCCAGTTGTGCGTGGCCACCAGATTCGTGTGCGCCGGGCCGCAGTGATAGCACTCCTTGAAGTTCTCGATAAACAGCTTCCAGTTGGCGTTGATCGGAACGTACTCGCGTGCCGCGATCTTCAGATCCGCGAGGCTCCACTTGTCGCCTATGGCCCTCACCGAGCTCACCGCCGATTCGAAGTCCGGCGGCGTGTCCGACTTGGACAGGTTGACGAGGACCTGTCCTTCGACGACCCGCGTGTGGCAGGGAAGCAAGCCGTTCTCGGCCGGGTCGAAGTCGTCCTGCATGCCGTAGGCGTAGATCAGGCTGCCCTCGGTGTCATAGGTCCAGGCGTGGTATGGGCAGCGGAATACCGGTGAGTTACCGGACTGTCCAAGCTGCTTGACCGACAGCCGTGGGTCGCTTGGTATCGCATCGGCGTCATGCCGGCATAGCCGCGAGCCGCGGTGGCGGCAGACATTGTAGAAGCCTCGAATCTCGTTGTCCTGCCCGCGCACGATCAGGATGCTTTCGGAGCGACCGAACTCGTACACGTAGAAGTCACCCGGGTTCGGAATGCGGCTCGCCTGGTCGGTGTACTGCCAGATGTTCTCCGCCAAGAACGCTTCGTCGGCGTCGAATATCTCCGGGTCGAGGTAGTACTCGCCGGGAAGGGTCAGGCCCTCTTTCCAGCCGTCCGCTCTGGCTCTCTGACGGACCGGCTCGGTCAAGGGAGCCCCACCCCCACCACCGTAGCGACCGACCTCCTCTGGCATCTCGACACGAGCCACACGATAGGCCGTCTTCGGCGCGGCGGTCTTGGCTGGGGTCGAGCCGAGCAACGCGTTGGGCAGCGCGACAGCCGCGGTACCGGCGGCGACCGAGGTCTTTGCAAAGGTCCGGCGGCTCAGCTTGGCATCCGCGCCGTTCGTCTCACCTGTATCTCGCCTGCTCATGTCGTCCTCCAAGACCGAAGCTGCAGTTCCCTTCTGCGACAACTAGCGCATCACGACC
The DNA here is from genome assembly GCA_965248695.1 of Acidobacteriota bacterium. Lineage (GTDB taxonomy): Bacteria > Acidobacteriota > UBA890 > UBA890 > WLXD01 > DASCOT01. The sequence continues at coordinate 2,439,256 of CBDFKD010000002.1, forward strand.
CCGGCGGTATTTCAACTGTTGCGCCGTCAGCTGGCGATCACGGCGAGTCGTCGGTTCCCTTCAGCCGGAGCAGAAACAGCCCCTCGCGCTGGCTGCTGACGGCGACAACCCCGCTCTTGAAGTAGGGGTAGTTGCTCCACGCACCGACAGACGTCACGCCGGCCACACCGAAGCCACCGTCATCGCCCCACGGAACGGTGTCGAAGAAGCCGATCGGGCGCATGCTCTCGCGATCGCTGATGTCGTACACGCGCAGGCCGCTGCGGAGGACGGACTGGTAGATCACGTCGCCGAGGACGTAGAGGTTGTGGTCGGTCCCCGTGGTCTCGGCAACGTATTCGCCGACGAGGATCGGGTCGTCGAGCTCGGAGATGTCGAAGATCATCGTGCGCGCGCCGGGGGTGAGCCCGTTGATCTCGTCCAGCTCGTCGTTCAGGTAGAAGTACCGGTGGTCCTCGGAGACCCCGCCCTGGTGGGTGTAGCCGATGTTCGGGTAGGTGGCGATCGACACCGCCACCGGGTTCCGCTTGTCGGTGACGTCGGCGATACTGACCGCCGTTGCGTTCGACCCGATGCAGATCTCGCGGCCCGCGTAGCGCTCGTCGGGGCCGCTGTAAATGATGCACTGGGCATCGTGTGTGTACCCGGTGCCTCGGCCGGTGTTGGTGTCGGCGAAGCAGCCCTCGAACACCGGCTGCTGCGGGTCCTCGACGTTGATCATGTGCAGCCCGCCGCCGCAGGTCTCGCCACCGCCGCTGGCGCCGACGACGTAGGCGTAGGGGGTGCCCTCGTCGATGACGATGTTGTGGGCACTGTGGATGCGGTCGTAGTGCGCGTCCTCGGTGAAGGCGAGCGGCTCACCCTCGAACTCGCGCAGGTGTGCCAGGTCGAAGATCTGCACGCCGTGCGCGCCGGCGCCGTCGGCGACGATGAACACGTGGTCGCCGTAGATCTTGACGTCGCGCCACAGGGCGGAGTTCGCGCCCGCAGTTTTCTCGAGGCTGCCGACCCACACGGGGGCGTACGGGTCGGTGACGTCGACGAAGGAGGTCCGGTCGCCCATCCCGACGACGGCGTACTCGCGCCCGGTATCGGGATCGGCCCAGCCCCACATGTCGTTGACCCCGACGCCGCGGCTGCCGCCGAGCTCGTGGATCGGCATGAAGGCCACCAGGTCGACGTTGTCGCAGGGGAAGATGGCGGCCATGCCGTCGACGCACTCGATGGTCTCGCCGATGAGTGTCTCGAGCCGCGCCTCCTCGCTGAGCACACGGGTGCGGTCCCAGCCGCCGAGGCCACGGCTCATGATCACGGCGGTGCCGGCGCTGTAATCGTCCCCGGGCATGCCGGCGGCGACGACGTCGCCCCATGCGGCGAGGGAGGCACCCATCTGGCTGCTGCCCAGGAGGCCCACGGCGCCGATCTTGCTCGCGTTGGTCCAGTTGCCCGTGCCGTCACGCCGGAAGTGGTAGACGTCTCCCGTCCCACCGTTGGCGCCGGGGGCGCCTACGAAGGCTTCGTCATTGTCGAAGACGAGCGCCGTGCCGAAGCGGCTGCCGGCCGGAGCATCGTACGGCACCAGCGTGCCGTGCTGGGCCCACTCGCCGGCAGGCTCGTCGAATCGGTAGGCGTAGACTGCCCCGGCGCCGTCGTTGACACCCGGCGAGCCGATCATCAACTCACCGTCGCCGGAGCTCATAGTGAAACCGAAGGCATCTCCCGCCTCAGACTCCGGGGCCGCCAGGCTGCCGACAGGTTGCCAGGCGTTGCCCCGGCTCCGGAACATGTGCACGCGCCCCGGGTTCGTTCCCCCTCCCGGCGCCCCGACGAGGAGCCAGTCCTCCCGGAGGGTCACGCTGCTGCCGAAGTTGGACGGCGCAGCCCCCTCGTCGTCCCCCTCATCTGGGACGTCCTCGGGACGCAGCTTGGAGAGGAGCTCCCAGCCCACATCGCCGCGGCGGTAGAGATAGACGGCGCCGATCCCGTCCTCGTGCTGTGGCGCCCCCACCGCCATGATCCCGCCCTCCGCCACCATCGATCCACCGAACTGGTCCCCTTCGGTACCGTCGTCCGGTGCCACCCTTCCGACCTCGACCCAGCTTCTGCCTCGGAGCTCGAAGACGTAGGCGACCCCCGCGCCAGCCTCCGTCGCGCCGACGAGCACCCGCTCCCCGGCCACCGCCAGCGACGCGCCGAACCCGTCTCCGGCGGAAGAATCGGAGCGTGTGAGGCGCTGGAACTCCACCCAGCCTCCGGAGCCCGGGCGGTACACGTAGACGATGCCGGGGCCGACCTGGTTGGCCGGCTCGCCGATGAGGATCTCGCCCTCGACGGCAGCGACCGCCCGGCCGAAGCCGAGCTGCGCTTCGGCGGGGCTCGCCAGCGCGAGCGCAAGAAGGGTGAGACAGATCACTGGGACGTGCTTTCTCATCGTTCACCTCGTGTTGGCGGCGGATACGGGCACAGCGATAACGGTGGGGCGGTTGAGCCTGACGTTGCCGGTGCTACTCGGTCCGCCCGGCGTCGACTCTAGCGAAGAAACAACCCGCCCTCCAGGGGGCTCGCGTGACTCAGCCTCCCGTATGCCCATCGCCCAGGTATTCAGTTGACAGCTTCAGCGTGAACTGATACCTAGAGGTATCGAAACGGGATGTTTAAGTTATATATTATCACCTGTAGTGCCCACGCCAAGCTTCCACTTTGGAGGCAGCAACATGAACGAGAACGTCGACTTTTCGCCGGCCGAAGCTTCCGACCGCCACAAACTACTAATGGGACTATCGATGTTGGCGCTCGCCTTGCTCTTCGCCACCGGCGCCGTCGAGCATGTCCTCGGACCGGACGCTGAGCTCTATGTGGACATTGTCAGCAAGGGGCTGACGATCTTCATCATCGTCCCGATTTCTTGGGTTGCCTACTGGAAGCTCTGGAAGCTTCCGAGCCATCAGCGTGAGCAGTACTTCAGCGTCGACGGATTCGTTATGGACGCTTTGTATCGAGCCCAACGACTTTCGTGGACGGCAACGCTGGTGGTGCTCGCCGTGCTTGTCTCGATTTTTGATGGGCCGCTATTGAATGCCTACCCGACCGAGTTCTACCTGGACGCCGTGCTCGCCCTGATGCTCGGGGTTCTGAGCACGGTCTTCTTCTATCTGGTCGGGGTCGAGGACGACGACTCTGAGGACGCGTCGCATGCGTAGAGCCACCCTGAACAACCGCATTCGGGTTTTCCGGGCCGAGCACCGACTGAGTCAGAGCGAGCTGGCGCGCCTGATCGGCGTTTCCCGTAAGACGATCAGCACCATCGAGGTCGGGAGGTTCGTTCCTTCGACCGTCATCGCGTTACTGATAGCGCGTCACTTCGACGTCCCCGTGGAAGAGATCTTCTCGCTCGAAGAAGCCCCCTGAGGCTTCTCGGCGTGCAAATATGCGAGCAGGAACGGCGCTCCCGGGGCAAGCAGATCAGTTCCTGGAGCGCAGCGCACTGACCTGACCCCGCGGTTAGTACCATGTCTTATCTCAGTAACTCGGTGCTGACAAGAGGTTGTTGAGGCCGGCGAAGCGGAGCGCAGCCGGCTTCAACAACGTCGCTTCGGGTGCGGGCGGCCGATAGCTCAGCGAGCTGTGCGGTCGCATGCGGTTGTAGTGCTGACGCCATCTCTCGATCAGAACCTTTGCCTCCTTGAGCGTGTAGAAGATCTCTCCATCCAGCAGCTCGTCGCGTAGCTTGCCGTTGAAGCTCTCCACGTAACCGTTCTCCCACGGCGAGCCCGGCTCGATGAACAGCGTCCCCACGCCCAACCGGCCCAGCCAGTCGCGAACCGCCTCGGCGGTGAACTCTGGTCCGTTATCCGACCGGATGTGCTCAGGTATGCCCCGGTGTACGAACAACCTCCCGAGCTGCTCCAGCACGTCCTCAGAGTTGAGCTTCCGTGCTACATGGATCGCCAGGCTTTCTCGTGTGTACTCATCGACGATCGTCAGCAGCCTCATAGCCCGACCGTCGTGCGTCCGGTGGTGCAGGAAGTCATACGCCCAGACATGATCCCGGTGCTGTGGGCGCAGCCGGATGCAGGAGCCATCGCTCAGCCACAGCCGTGCTCGTTTGGGCTGTTTTCTCGGTACTTTCAGCCCTTCGCGCCGCCAGATACGCTGCACTCGTTTGTGGTTCACGGACCAGCCCTCCATGCGCAGCAACGCTGTCACCCTCCGATATCCGTAGCGCCCGTACTGTCGGGCTAAATCCACGATCCGCTCCGTCAAAATCTGCTCCTGTTGCGGCTCTCTTGGCACGTACCGGTGTGTCGTGCGTGGTTGTTTCAGTACCCGACACGCCCGCCTCTCCGAGACGCCCAGCCGCCCCCGTACATGTGCCACCGCCTCTCGCCGCCGAGCTGGGCTCAGAAGTTTCCCTCCGCCACTTCCTTCAGGATCGACAGGTCGAGTTCCTTTTCCGCCACCAGCCTCTTGAGCCGGGCATTCTCCTTCTCCAGTTGCTTGAGCTTTCTGGCCTGGTTGAGCTTCAGTCCGCCGTACTCTCGCCGCCACCGGTAGTAGGTGTGCTCGGTGATTGCTAGCTTGCGGCAGGCATCCTTGACCGTCGCCCCTCGAGCCAGCTCCACCTCAGCCTCCCGGAGCTTGCGTACGATCTGCTCGGCGCTGTGCCTCTTACTCGGCATTCTGACCTCCCGTTCTTGACCCAGATCGTGAGATTACATCCGGATCCGTTTTCGGGGGTCAGGTCACTGCGAAGATCCACGGGGCGCGGAACCACTCGCTAGAGGTCAGTCCACATATCGGAGATGCCCGATCTGGGAGAGCGGCGAGCTTCGACGAGCGATGTTCCCTTTCGGCTATCCGTGCTTCAACCCACGCATGTTGGTCAAGAATCGTGTATGCCTTCCGGGGTTGTACTGAGCCGGACCTAGCGGCCTCCCGTTGACTGTCCGGACGGTACGCGGTAGTCCATGAAGAGGCTAGGAGCCTGCTCTACGCCATCACCTGGGAACACTGGGTGTTTCCGAGTCAGAGCTATGAAGTCCCGAGTAAGTCAAGGAGACCTGAGAATGAAGAAGAGCGACCGCGAGCTGGGCATGGGCCGGGAGATCAACCGTCGCGACTTGCTGAACGGAGCGAGCATCGCGATCGCGGGAACGGTCCTCGCGCCGCGTGCCTCGGACGCTAGCACCGCTCGGACGATGCCGAGTCCTCCACCCGTAGATGAACCGGTGCCAACAGGGGGTACCGGCCACTACCTGTATGTAGCGACTCCCGGTATCAGAGACCACTTGGGCTATGGGGGTCACGGATTGCTCGTTTTCGATATAGACGACAATCACGAATTCGTGAAACGAATTAGCACCAGGGGCTTCCATGACGATGGCACCCCATCGAATGTCAAGGGCATTGATGTGAGTGTGCCGCTCAACAGTGTCTATATCTCCACCCTCGAGGGTATGCAGCGGATAGATCTGAGTACGGAAGAGGTGGTGTGGGAAATCGCCTATGAGGGTGGCTGCGACCGCATGTCGATTTCACCTGATGGCATGACCATGTACTTGCCATCATTGGAAAAAGAGTTCTGGAACGTCGTGGATAACGAGACTGGTGATGTCATTGCCAGGATCGACGTAGATACGAGTGCACATAACACGATCTACGGTCCTTCAGGAACTCGAGCGTATATGGCGGACTATAAGTCGCCCTGGTTGTTCGTTGCAGATACCAAGACGCACACAATCGTCCAGAAAATCGGCCATTTCAGTGCGCCTGTTCGACCGTTCACCATGAAGAGCGACGAGTCGATTGTGTATGTGAACGTTGATGATTTGCTGGGATTCGAAGTGGGAGATCTGAAGACAGGAGAAAAGCTAGCGAGTGTTCGGGTCCAGGGTTGGGACATGGGTCCCGTACAACGACATGAGAATCCAAGTCATGGAATAGCGCTGAGCCCGGATGAAAAAGAGATCTGGATTAGCGATGCCCCTAACCACCGAATTCATGTCTTTAGCGCAGAAGCCCCTTATCAACAGCTCACGACCATTGCACTACGTGACATGCCGGGTTGGGTCACTTTCACCATCGATGGTCAGTATGCCTATTCATCTAGTGGCGAAGTGATTCAGGCAAAGACACGGAGCATTCTGTATTTATTGCAAGATGAGAATTACAACACCGTTTGCAGCGAAAAGATGGTTGAGATCTATCTGCAAGACGGCACAGTAACCAAGGCAGGTGACCAATTTGGCTTGGGTAGATTAGATGTAGCAGGAGGTTAGGTTTCATTGGAAAGTCGGGCAGCCGTCTCAACCGCTACATACCAGCAATTCAATCTGACTGGACGCCCAGCCGGCGGAGACGGCAGCGCCATGGCCTATGGGAATGACAGGTTGCGCACGCCGACTACGCCCCAGTCGTCGGACCCTAGGATGTGCATGCGCTAGGTGCTGCTACTGATCCGTCGGCACGAGCCGCTTCAGCTCGTCGAATCAGTTGGTGGGCGTGAGCCAGCCGAGTACGGGCCGACGGGAAAGGCAACACTGCTGGAGTGAATCGCTGACCTGTGGACAAGAGTTCAACGTCGCAGTCTGAGTTTTGAGAGGGCAGCCGAATGATGGACCCCATGGACTTCAGTACCGGCACCACCAACCCGGAGACTTTTCCCACCGAGGAGCTGGCCGAAGCGGCAGCCCGGGCGGTTCGAGAGCACGGGGTGGAGCTCAACACTTACCCCTGCAGCTTGGGGCACGAGGGTCTGCGCCGTTTGATTGACCTGACCCCCGAAAACGGATCCGGATGTAATCTCACGATCTGGGTCAAGAACGGGAGGTCAGAATGCCGAGTAAGAGGCACAGCGCCGAGCAGATCGTACGCAAGCTCCGGGAGGCTGAGGTGGAGCTGGCTCGAGGGGCGACGGTCAAGGATGCCTGCCGCAAGCTAGCAATCACCGAGCACACCTACTACCGGTGGCGGCGAGAGTACGGCGGACTGAAGCTCAACCAGGCCAGAAAGCTCAAGCAACTGGAGAAGGAGAATGCCCGGCTCAAGAGGCTGGTGGCGGAAAAGGAACTCGACCTGTCGATCCTGAAGGAAGTGGCGGAGGGAAACTTCTGAGCCCAGCTCGGCGGCGAGAGGCGGTGGCACATGTACGGGGGCGGCTGGGCGTCTCGGAGAGGCGGGCGTGTCGGGTACTGAAACAACCACGCACGACACACCGGTACGTGCCAAGAGAGCCGCAACAGGAGCAGATTTTGACGGAGCGGATCGTGGATTTAGCCCGACAGTACGGGCGCTACGGATATCGGAGGGTGACAGCGTTGCTGCGCATGGAGGGCTGGTCCGTGAACCACAAACGAGTGCAGCGTATCTGGCGGCGCGAAGGGCTGAAAGTACCGAGAAAACAGCCCAAACGAGCACGGCTGTGGCTGAGCGATGGCTCCTGCATCCGGCTGCGCCCACAGCACCGGGATCATGTCTGGGCGTATGACTTCCTGCACCACCGGACGCACGACGGTCGGGCTATGAGGCTGCTGACGATCGTCGATGAGTACACACGAGAAAGCCTGGCGATCCATGTAGCACGGAAGCTCAACTCTGAGGACGTGCTGGAGCAGCTCGGGAGGTTGTTCGTACACCGGGGCATACCTGAGCACATCCGGTCGGATAACGGACCAGAGTTCACCGCCGAGGCGGTTCGCGACTGGCTGGGCCGGTTGGGCGTGGGGACGCTGTTCATCGAGCCGGGCTCGCCGTGGGAGAACGGTTACGTGGAGAGCTTCAACGGCAAGCTACGCGACGAGCTGCTGGATGGAGAGATCTTCTACACGCTCAAGGAGGCAAAGGTTCTGATCGAGAGATGGCGTCAGCACTACAACCGCATGCGACCGCACAGCTCGCTGAGCTATCGGCCGCCCGCACCCGAAGCGACGTTGTTGAAGCCGGCTGCGCTCCGCTTCGCCGGCCTCAACAACCTCTTGTCAGCACCGAGTTACTGAGATAAGACATGGTACTAACCGCGGGGTCAGGTCATGATGGCGAAACGAGAGCGGGACCGCGAAGGGGTAGCGATGGACCCTGAGCGGATCATGCTGACGAACGGTTCCATGCAGGCGGTAACCCTGGTTGCGGAGACCTTGTGCCAGGGCCGTGACGATGTGGTGGTCATGGAGGAGTACAGCTACTCGGGCACCATCGACGCTTACAAGTCGCTGGGTATCGAGATGGTCGGTGTTCCACTCGATGAGCACGGCATGAAGATGGATGAGTTGGCGAAAACCCTCGCGCGTCTGCGCAAGGAGGGTCGGCTGCCGCGCTTCATTTACACGATACCGACCTACCAGAATCCAACCGGCGCGGTCATGCCGCGAGAGCGGCGTATCGAGTTGCTGAGACTCGCGCGTGAGTACGATTGCATTGTGGTCGACGACAATTGTTACGGCGACGTTCATTTCGAGGCCAGCCCCAAGCCGCCGGCGCTTTACACCCTGGATGACGGTCCCAACCAGATCTACATGTGCTCTTTGTCGAAGATCTTCGCCCCCGGGGTCCGTCTCGGTTATCTCACCGCGTCATCGGACGAGCTGTTCGACCGGCTCATTGCCCGGCGACACGATGCCGGTCCCAACACCCTGGCCGCCGCGATCACCGCCCAGTATCTGGAAGACAATCTCTGGGAGCACTGTGAGCGGGCGAACGTTGGCTTGAAGGAAAAGCGCGACGCGATGCTGGATGCGCTGGAGGCCGAGCTCGGCGGTCTGTGCTCGTGGTCTCACCCACCCGGCGGGTTGTTCATCTGGGTGCAGCTCCCCGATGGAGTGGATCTTGACCAGCTGGAAGCGCTGGCGGCCGAGCGCGGGGTGAGCTTTGCTCACGGTTGGGAATTCCACATCCACGCCGATCGCCGCCCATTCATTCGTCTCGCCTTTGGTTGGGCCACGGTCTCGGACACCCGTGAAGGAATTGCGCGTCTTGCCCGTTGTATCGAGCAAGTGCAAACCTGATCCCGCGGTGTTTGCTTACCTGGGCCCAAAGGACCTCGGCAATCTACACATTGGATAGACGCTCCAGAGTTTCCTGGTGGCGTGCACGGCTGATCCGATAGCGACTGATGGTCAGGATCGCCCCCATCCAGAGCAGGACTACCAACGGCCCGTATGCCAACCCCAGCTTGACAATCACATCCGCTGGAACGTCACCAACAGCGGTCTCCGTGGGGAACGCGATCAGCGCCAGCAGGGTGCCGGCAATCAACGTACCCAGTGCGTCGGCGCATTTGGACGTAAAAGTAACGGTCGAGGAGATCACGCCTTCGTTGCGACGCCCGGTCTCCAGTTCTGTCCGCTCGGTCAGGTCCGCGATCATGGAGCGCCAGCAAATGTCGAATAGCAGTAGCAGCATGGTCTCGAAACCACCGACCACCAGCATGATGTAGAAAAGCGCATCCGTGCCGTTTTCGGGAAAGAAACCGACCAAGCGCAGGCCGATGGGAATCGCGTAGAGCGCCATGCCGCCCAGCAATGCTGCGATGGCCACGGTCTTCTTCTCGCGCCCGACCCCCCAACGCGCGATGGCCGGCGGCAGAAACAGTGCGGCTACGGCCATGGGAATGACGATGATGGAAATCTGCTCGCTGGTGAACTCCCAGAAATAACTGTAGATGTAGACCCACAGCGCGACGTAGGTGCCGACGCCGGCGTAGTACAACACACCGCCCAGGACGACGATGCGCGCCGATGCGCTGCGGAACACGTCTGCTACCTGACGGAAAAACTGGCTCGGGCTGAGCGGGCTATCGATCCGGTACTGCCTGAGCCGCGGTATGAACCGCCGTAGCCCAATGCTGAAGAACAGCACAGACGCCACGATGATGATGGTGCCAACCAGGCCCGCATTCTGGTAACCGGACGGGTTCATTACACCGTCGGCATACTCCTCGGTGGGTACCAGCCAGATGGCATACATCAGCACCGACATGCCGTTGTTGAACGTCGAGTAGACGACGTGGAACCCGGTCAGCAGTCGGGTGCGCTCGTCGTAGTCCGAGGTCAGTTCGGCCACGATGGCCAAGGCCGGCACCACGAACATGGTGAGCGCGGTGCGCATCGAGACATTACAGACCGCCAACCAGGTGAACAGTAATGTGTTGCCCTCGATGAACCCCGGCGGATGCCAGAGCAAATAGAATGAAGCGGCCAATGGGAGAATCGAGGCGAACAGCCAGGGGTGGCGACGACCCCACCTCGAGCGGGTACTGTCGGACAGGTAGCCGATCAGTGGGTCTGTGATGGCGTCGAATACCAGGCCGATACCCACCGCCAGGCCGGCCAGGCCCGGGTCCAGTCCAAGTACCTGACTGTAGTAGATCAGGACGAAGTAGTGGGCATTGCGCAGCACACCATACGCGGCGCCGCCACTGCTGTACGCCCAGTGCGTGCCTGTGGTTACTCCGGGTACATCCTGTGCCTCTGGTACCCGTGTTCTGCTGAAACTAAACAAACGACAGACCTCGAAAGAGGATAAGCCCCAGCGTCAAGAGCAAACTAATGGCCGGCCACGCGGTGTGAATGACATTAACGCCGTTGGGTCGCGGATCCGATAGGGGGGTGCCGCCTACTCGATGCCGCGTGGTCGCTGGCGGTGTCGAGGGCGGGTGTTCCTGTACCCGGTCTTCGTGTTAACAACACATCGTCTTGCGATGTTGTCGTCTCATTTGCCCGTTTAGCCAAGTTCGAAGGAGGCCACGCCGTGGGGAGCCGGATGCCAAGATGCCCGACCGTGTTGCAGGTGGCGCTGATCCTGATCGGTTCGGCAGCGGCCGCTCACGCCCAGACCGAGTCGCAGGATCCGTTGATCGGCACCTGGACACTCAACGCCGAGAAGTCGGTCTTTCGCGGGAACCAACCTCCGCCGACCAGTCTGACGAGAACGTTCGACTACACCAAAGACGGGCAGATTCTCGTGACGCTCGAGACCGTGAACGCTCGTGGCCGCTCATTTCTCCACTGGTACTTGGGATTCGATGACAAGGAGCACCCGGAATTCGGAAGGGAATCCGGGGCAGAGCCGACGTACTGGCTTTCGGCCAAAGTGATCGATCCCTACACGAAAGAGGTGATAGATCGGGTTGCGGACCAAGACGAGCCATTTCTGATTATCACCTTCGCCGTCTCGAAAGACGGCAAGGCCATGACAATGACGTACAAGGACATGGATGGCACGATCGGCAACGTCGTCGTGTACGACAAGGTGTTCTAGTGAGTGCCGCTTAGCTTGAAGCGAGCACAATCGTGGGCGCAGGCGACACGACCAACACAGCCAGGCCTCTGTTAGATTGGTTGCTGCACCCGCCAGATTGCATCCACATACCAGTTGAAAGGAGTCAGCATGATTGCCAAGTCCACAGCAGCGGCGGCACTAGCAGCCTTCATACTTGTCGGGACCGTGGCGGCTCAGAGCGGCGACGGACTGGAAGCGAACAAGGCCCTGGCGGACCGGTATCACCTGGAGGTAATCCAGGGAAAGAACCTCGACCTTATCGACGAGATCTTCGTAGCGAACCCAGTGATCCACTATGGATCGCCGGACGTCACCGGTCGTGACAAAGCGCGACAGATAGCTGAGGTCGACTATACATACTTCCCCGGTGGTACAGATTTCAAGCACGACCAGGTCGTTGCGGAAGGTAACCTCGTCGCCTTCCGCTGGACAATGACTGGTATCCAAGAGTCCGGGGAGGAGTCGTTGTACACCGGAATCGATATCGTCCGCATCGAGAACGGCCGGATCGCAGAGATGTGGATCGAGTTGAATCCGGTCGAATGAGGGCAAGCGAGATCGACGCGTTCGCGATGTGAGCTACTTGATGCCAGGCGGCTTACAAGCAGATCCCGCGCGGGCTGGATATCAGCATCCCGGAGATTCCTGACTAGGCGATCCGGGAGCCCCTTTCCGCTGCACCTATGGGTTCGCGCAACAGGCCGAGCAAGAAGCTCTTGGCCAGGTACAGTAGCGCCGCCACGACAGCGGACCCCGCCGCGATTCCGAGGTTCACGGCGAGAAAACCGAAAGGCACGGCCAGTCCGTCGACAGCGAGGGCCGTGTAGCACCAGGGCGCCTCGTGGCCCGACCGTTGATGCGTGCGTATGGCGCATCACATATTACGCAACGCGTGATACTCTGAGTCTATGATCCGCTCTTTCAAGTGCAAGGATACCGGAGCGCTATTCGGTGATGTCGCGGTTCGACGGTTCCGGCCCTTCGAGAAAGTGGCTCGGCGGAAGCTATTGTTGCTGCATCAAGCGCGTCGACTGGACGATCTTCGGGTACCGCCTGGTAATCGGCTCGAGGCTATGAAGGGGACGCGCAGGGGGCAACACAGCATCCGGATAAACAGTCAATGGCGTGTCTGCTTCCGTTGGACGAGAGGCAACGCACTCGATGTAGAAATTGTTGACTACCACTGAGCGAATCATGAACAGACAGCCGAAAAACCTCGAGCCCATTCATCCCGGCGAGATTCTGATGGAGGAGTTCATGAAGCCGTTGAACATCAGTATCAACCGGCTTGCGCGCGAGCTCTGCGTGCCTCCCGGTAGAATCAGCGCGATCGTCAACGGCAAGCGTTCGATAACTGCCGACACGGCTCTGCGACTAGGCAGGTTCCTCGGGGTTTCGCCGGAGATTTGGACGGGGTTGCAGTCCGACTACGAGCTGCGGATCGCGCGGCGCACCGTCGGCACTGAGATCGAGGAACGCGTACGCACGCACGTAGCTTAGCAATCGAGTCAGGTGCGCCCGTAGCTCAGCTGGATAGAGCAGCGGACTTCTAATCCAAACGCGCGCAGTTGGTTCGCGTTGGCGCTCGTTGTTTCTTCTTTGCTGCCGCTGGGTTGCGTTGGCAACGGATCAGCGCGCTCTTGGTTCTAGTTGGCCCCAGGTGGTGCTGGTCGGTTTCCCGCGGGCACAATCTCGGGCACAGTTCAGAACGGTCAAACGGCATCGCCACTGGTGCTCGTCGGCATCACTACTCGTTCGCAGCAACTAGAAACTGGTTCAGGAGGACTTGCAATGGCTCCTTTCCGCCGTTCCGTCATCATCTGCCTCATGGCCAGCCTCGGTGCGGGGGCGCTACCGGCCGCAACAACACCGCCTGCACAACCACAGCAGTCGGAGTGGAGCTACTTCGGTGGCAGCAAAGCGTTCACCCGCTACTCGCCTCTAGATCAGATCGACCGCGACAACGTGGCCCAACTGGAGATCGTTTGGGGACGCCCGGCGGTCCGCAGCGACCTCATCGAGGCTTTCCCCGATCTGTTCGCGCGCGCCTACCTGCGGTCGACCCCGATCATCATCGACGGCGTGCTCTACACGCAGGACGCCCACGGGCTGGTGATCGCTCTGGACGGCCGAACCGGCGAGACCGTCTGGCAACAGGATCTCGTGGCCCTCACCGAGGAAGAGGCCGAAGGTGCGCCCACGCGCGGCGTCGACTACTGGAGCGACGGCGAGGGCGACGAACGGATCGTGGCGGTGCGCGGCGAATACCTGTATGCGATCAACGCCACGACCGGCGAGCCGTATGACGATTTCGGCGACGGTGGCCGCGTCTACCTGCGGTACGAGGACGGCGCGGCGCCAGCGGGGAGTTTCAGCGACAGCAGCGGTCCGATCGTCGTACGCGACGTCGTGGTCATCAGCGGACTTTCCGGCGGTGCGGGGGACCGCGGCAACAAGATGGAGGCGGTCTCGGAGGACGCACGGGGCTACGACGTCCGCACGGGAGAGCTGCGGTGGACGTTTCACGCCGTGCCGCGCGAAGGCGAGGTCGGCGTCGACACCTGGGGCAACGACTCGTGGAAGGTCGCCGGCGACATGGGTGCCTGGTCGCTGATGAGCGCCGACGAGGAGCTCGGCCACGTGTATGTGGCGTTCTCGGCTCCGACGACCGCCTGGTACGGGGGCTGGAGGCCGGGCGACAACCTCTTTTCCAACAGCCTCGTGGCGCTCAACGCGCAGACCGGTGAGCGCGTCTGGCACTTCCAGATGATCCACCATGGCCTGTGGGACTACGAGCCCATCGGCCCGGCGACGCTGGGCGAGATCACGGTCGACGGGCGCCGGATCCCGGTGGTGATGCAGCCCACCAAGCACGGGTTCCTGTTCGTGTTCGACCGCCGGAACGGCGAGCCCTTGTGGCCCATCGAGGAGCGCCCGGTGCCGGCGTCGACGGTGCCCGGGGAGGCAGCCTCGCCGACACAGCCGTTCCCCAGCAAGCCGCCGCCGTTCGACTGGCAGGGCATCACCGAAGCCGACCTGATCGACTACACGCCGGCGCTCAACCGCCAGGCGCGCGAGCTCGCCAGCCAGTACGTCACCGGGCCCCTGTTCACGCCGCCCTCCGTCCCCAGCGACGAGCCCGGAGGCACGAAGGGCTCGCTGCTGTACCCCGGCTCCTGGGGCGCGGGCAACTGGAACACTGGCGCGTTCGACCCGGAGACCGGCGTCTACTACGCAGTCTCCAACAGCTCCTACGGCCCGACGAACCGCAACGCAGTCAAGCAGACCGACCCGGCGGCGACCATGGAGTACGCCTACGAGCCGGCCGCCGCGCCCACGATCGACGGGCTGTTCATCATGAAGCCCCCCCACGGCCGCATCACGGCCCTGGACCTGAACCGCGGCGAGCAGCTGTGGATGGCGGCCAACGGCGACGGGCAGCGGAAGCACCCGTTGCTGCGGCACCTGAACCTGCCGCCGCTCGGCGTTCCGAACCGTCCAGCGCCGCTGCTGACCAAGACCCTGCTCTTCCTCGGAGAGGGCAGCAACGCCGTCATGGGTACCCTCGACGAGGAGTGGGCCTGGGGCACGGTCTTTCGCGCCTATGACAAGGCTACCGGCGACGTGGTGTGGGCCATGGAGTTGCCATCCGGAACCACAGCCGGCCCCATGACCTACATGCTAGACGGTAGGCAGTACATCGTCGTGTCGGTCGGCGACCAGAACCACCCGCCGGAGTACGTCGCCCTGGCGCTCCCCTAGGCGGGGGGGGGGGGGGGAACTGTCGAGTGGTAGACAATCTGGGTTGCAGCAAAGTCAATCCTGGTTCTTTGTACGGCAGATGACGGTGCGGACGCAGCACGCGATCGATGGGGCAGAGTTCCTCGACGAAGGCGAGCTCGCAGCGATCCGCACAGACCGTTGGCGCGCGCAGAGTGCCTATGTCGCGCGCGCGTCCCCGTTCTACGCAAGGCACTTCGCCGGGTTGAAACTGACCGGCGACCTCGCCGAGCTGGCGGACCTACCGTTCACTGACAAGGAGATGCTGCGCGCCGACCAGCGCGCCCAGCCGCCGTTCGGCAGCTACCTCGCCGCGCCGCCGCAGGACATTCGCCGCGTCCACCGCACCTCGGGCACCACCGGCGACGCCATGAACCTGGCGCTGTCGGCCGCGGACGCGAGGATGACCGCCGCGGTCGGCGCGCGCGCCCAGTCCGCTGCCGGACTCGGGCCGAGCCACCGGGTGGTGCACTGCCTCAACTATCAGCTGTGGATGGGTGGGTTCACCGACCACACGACGCTGGAGGCCACCGGCGCCACCGTGATCCCCTACGGCGTCGGCGATAGCGCGACGCTGATCCGGGTAATCCGCGACCTCGGCGTCACCGCGATCTCCTGCACGCCCTCCTATCCGGCGGTGCTGGAGCAGGTGCTGGCGGAGCACTATCCCGGCCTGGCGCCGCGTGACCTCGGCCTGCAGCTAGGCCTGTTCGGCGGCGAGCCCGGCCTCGACGACCCGGTGTTCCGTGCCCGGCTGGAAGAGACCTGGGGCTTCCTCGCCCGCAACGCCAACTACGGCGTCACCGATATGCTGTGCAACTTCGCCGGCCAGACGGAGCTCTGCAACGACCTGCACTTCATGGCGCCCGACGTGCTGGAGGCGGAGCTGATCGACCCCGACGCCGGCACCCGGCTGCCGTGGCGCGAAGGCGAGTCCGGCGAGCTGGTGCTGACCCACCTCGCCAAGGATTGCCAGCCGCTGGTGCGCTTCCGCACCGGCGACATCGTCACGTTGGCCGGCACCGGCCGGGCTGATTGCGGCCGCACGGTGCCCCGGTTCCGCGTCGTCGGCCGCAGCGACGACATGGTGGTGGTGCGCGGCCTCAGTACATTCCCGACCATGGTGGCATCCGTGCTCAACGGCTTCGACGCGATGAGCGGCGAGTACCGCATCGTGCTCGACCGGCCGCCACCCTACGATGTGCTGCCGGTCGAGGTCGAGCTCGCCGAAGGGCAGGACGGCGGCGCTGATCTGGCGGCCAGCATCAAGGCGGCAATCAAGCGGGAGCTTGGCGCCACGGCGCGGGTGACGGTGCTGCCGCCGCGCAGCCTGCCGCGCACCGAGGGAAAGACCCGCCGCGTCTGGAGAACCTACACATGACCGCATTCGACTACGAGACGGTGCTGAGCGAGTACGAGGCCGACGGCGTCCGCACCATCACGCTCAACCGGCCGGAGAGCCTCAACGCTATGAATCGCCAGTTGGTCGACGACGTGGCAAAGGCCTTCGCCGACGCCGACGCCGACCCCGATACGCGGGCGGTGATCTTCACTGGCGCCGGCCGCGGGTTCTGTGCCGGCGACGACCGGCGCGAGCACACGCACCCGGAGACCGAGGCCGCTGCACGCGACATCGTCGACGCGATCCAGCGCGCGACCGACGCCATCGTTTTCGGCGGTAAGCCGGTGGTGGGCGCGATCAACGGTTGGGCCGTCGGCGGCGGCTTCGAATGGGCGATCAACTGCGACTTTCCGATCTGGGCCGAAAGCGCCAAGGGCTTCTTCCCCGAGGTCTCGCTCAACCTGTTCGTCACCGGCGGCGTCACCTCGCTGCTGCCGGCACTGGTCGGCCTAAACCGCGCGAGAGAGATGCTGTTCCTCGGTGCGCGCTACGACGCCGCAACGCTGCGCGAGTACGGCATCGCCTGGCGCGTGGTGCCCGATGCCGCGCTGATGGACGAGGCGCGCCCTGTGGCGCGCCAGCTCGCCGAGCTTCCGCCGCTGGCAATACGCGCCATGCGCCGCACGCTCTACCGCACCGCGATGACGGACCTCGCCTCCGCGATGCGGCTGGAAGGGGAGGCCACCGTCGCCGGCTTCCTCGACCCGGAGACCACCAAGCGGGTCAAGGACTTCTGACCGAAGACGGACGTGCGGCGGCGGCCTGGTCTCGGCTTCGAGGAGTCCTGATCGCCCTCGCTCCGCCAGGCAAAGGCGGTCCCGCAGCGAATCCCTTGAGGAGCCCAACGATCAGTGGTTGCATCCACGCGTCCCTCTACTGACCAAGCCAAGAAAGTGACTCGACAAGGGTCATGCCGGAATCCCGGGAGGTAGACAGTGGTTGGAGGATCGATGACTGAATCCAGGCCGCGGCTGTTGATCGCTTTGCTGGCGAGCCTGAGCATATCGGCTTGTCAGCCGTCAACGCAGGACGCGTCGCCAGGCGATGCTGGCAGCCCAGCCGATTTGGTGCTGCAGGGCGGCAAGTTCTTTACCGTCGACGAAGCCCAGGTTTGGGCTGAAGCCGTCGCGGTCAAGGACGGCAGGTTCGTCTACGTCGGCAACGACGTTGGTGCAGAGAGCTTCGTCGGTCCCGATACCGATCGCCATGACCTCGGCGGCAAGCTGACGATTCCCGGCCTGGTGGATTCCCATACGCACCCAGGTCTGATGGGGCGGGAGACGGCCGGGTACACCGCAGTCCCCGTGGGTGGTGGTCCCAGAGGAAGGCTGCCCGGGGGTGGGACCAAGGAGGAGATCTTCGCTGCGGTGGAGGCCTATGCCGAAGCCAACCCGGACCTTGCCTGGATCGAGATGGGTAGCTGGTCCGGGGATCTGTACGGCGTCGCGGGCCCACACAAGAGAGATCTGGATCGCGTCGTACCCGATCGACCGGTGATGTTAGGAAGCGTCCATAGCCTTTGGGTCAATTCCGTGGCGCTCGAGATGATGGGGGTCGACAGCAACACACCCGATCCGGTACCCGGTCTCTCATACTTCGTACGGGATGCGGATGGGGAGCCTACCGGCTGGATCAAGGAATGGGCCGCCTGGCCCTATGTGCAGCACCTTACTGACGTTGACCGGGAGGCCAACAAGGAGGGTATCGACACCTTCTTGGAGTACCTGTCAGGCCACGGCGTTACTACACTCTTGGACGCTGGCAACAACAGCTACCACGATCTCACGTACTCGCTGCTTGCCGAGCTAGAGGCAGCCGGTCGCCTGCCGGTTCGCTACGAGGGCAGCGATCACATCTTCTTGCCCGATCAGGTGCCCGGTGCGATCGATGAGCTACAGCGGCTGCACCGCACTTACGGCAGCGAGCGTCTGACGTTCAACACGATCAAGATTCACTTCGACGGCACGGACGAGATTCGTACCGGCGCGGTGCTCGAGCCGTTCAGCGATGACCCGGGCAACCGAGGCGCTACGCTCCTCGACACCGAGGAGTTGAGTGATTTCATCGTGCAGCTTCACGAAGCCCGGATCGATTTACACCTGCACATCGTGGCCGACCGGGGCGTTCGCATCGCGCTGGATGCCGTAGAAGCGGCGCGGGGATCGGTCGACGGCGAGCTCTATCCGCGCGTTACGATCTGCCACCTCGACATCATCGATACGGTCGACTACCCGCGTTTCAAACAGCTGGGTGTCATTGCCAACTACACACCCCAATGGCACGGCCTGGGAGACAGACCGCCGTTACCCTTGGCGATCGCTTCGAGAGGATGTTGCTGGTGCAGCCGTTACTGGATGACGGTGCGTTGGTCACCTTCTCCAGCGACGTAACATCGCTCGGGGGCATGGAGCGGGCCAACCCATATCTGGGAATGCAGATCGGCCACAACCGCCAATACCACGAACAGGGCGAGGCCGCGCCGATAAGGCTGCCGCTGAGCGAACGGCTGAACCTGGAGGATCTGATCAAGGGATACACCTTGAACGGCGCCTACCAGCTCCGTATGGAGGACCAGCTCGGCTCGATCGAGGTGGGCAAGCTCGCCGATCTGGTGGTGTTGGATCGCAACCTGTTCGAAATCGATCGCTACGAGATCCACGAGGTTCGACCCGAGGCGGTCATCATGGAAGGCGAGATCATCAGGGGGAGCTTGGACGGCAGCGCGGGCGCCCGTAGCTCAGCTGGATAGAGCAGCGGACTTCTAAACCAAACGGTCGCAGTTGGTTCTGGTTGGCGCTGCTTGGTTCTTCTTTGCTGGCGTTGGTTTGCGTTGGTGCCCGATCACGCCGCTCTTGGCTAGCGTTGGTTCCCGTTGGTGCTGGCTGGTTTCCCGCGGGCACGATCGTGGGCAGAGTTTGGAACACCCCGATCACGGCTCCGACGATAGACTGTCTGAATACTGCCGCGGTAGGCTGTCACCTGCTGCGCGAGATGGGCGCTCCCTGGTCCCGCCGAGAGGCAGCGGCGGCGCACGGAGCGCTACGGGTCGGGACGGAGCATGCGAACAGCGGAGGTCGAAGCCACCGGCTGGCGCGATCGCCTGCACGAGATCATCTTCGAGGCCGAGACACCGGCCGGTAAGAACTTCGACGTCGCGCTGTTGGTTCTGATCGTGCTCAGCGTGGTGAACGTCTCTCTGGAGAGCGTCGCCGAGATCCGTGCCGAGCACGGGCTGCTGCTCCGACGCGTGGACTGGGCGATCACCATCCTGTTCACGATCGAGTACGTTCTCCGGCTGCTGTGCGTCCGCCGGCCCTTGCGCTACGCGCGGTCGTTCTACGGCGTGGTCGACCTGATGGCGGTGCTGCCTGTCTACCTGAGCCTGGTGATCTCGGGGTCCCAGTCGCTGGTGGTGGTCCGGACCCTGCGCCTTCTGCGCGTCTTCCGTGTGCTCAAGCTGGCGCACTTCATCGGCGAGGAGCGCGCGCTGCGGGCGGCACTGCGAGCCAGCTCGCGCAAGATCGTAGTGTTCCTCGGTGCCGTGCTGACGGTGGTGCTGATCGTGGGTGCGGTGATGTACCTCATCGAGGGGCCGCAGAACGGTTTCAACAGCATCCCGGAATCGGTTTACTGGGCGATCGTCACGATGACGACCGTCGGCTACGGCGACCTTGCCCCCCAGACCGTGGCCGGCAAGCTCCTGGCGTCGGCGATCATGATCCTCGGGTACGGCATCATCGCCGTGCCCACCGGTATCGTCACGGTGGAGGTGGCCAGCACGCTACGAACCTCGACGCGCACGATCGCCTGTCGCGAGTGCGCGATGGAGGGGCACGCCAGCGACGCGGTGTACTGCAAGTTTTGCGGTACGCGTCTCGAGTAGCTGCGACAGGATCGACGCGCGTCGCGCTGCACGAAGCCACCGATGTTCACGCTTCAGAGCTCGTGAAGAACCCTATTCGTCTATCCCGAAGGCCAATAGCACATTCCCCGGGCTATTACCGAAAATCGCGTACCCGGATCCCATGTACATCATCCCATCGACGATCGTTGGGGAGGTGGCACCAATCGCGCCGCCGAATGCCGGCACTTCGTTAATGGCTTCGTAGGTTCGTTTCGTGGCGTATTCCCAGAGAATCCCGCCGTCCGCCTTTGAATATGCACGGAGTGTCCCTTGGGAAGAGCCGGTGATTACCGCACCGGGCACTGCGGTTGCCGCCGCCGTGTAACCCGAGGAGCAGGCGTTGAAACCCTCCAGGTCGCAGTCCTCCAGCCCCGGCAGCTCCGTGTACCAGACGCGCTCCCCCGTCGTCACCCGCAATGCCGCGACGGCTCCGGTCGCGTCCCGGTAGGTCAGCGGACGATAGAAGAGCTCGCCGTCGGACGCCCCGCCCCAACCCGCCGCGTTGGGAGCAAGCCGGTCGCCGGCCTGGGCTACCCAGAGGACTGCCCCGTTGTTGTCGGGATCCAAAGCGGTGATGCGGCCGCTCTCCTGTACGCCCAGCAGAACGCGGCGACCGTTCGGTAGGTCGAGCAGAATCGCCTGGTTGACGTCGTCGCCCGGGCCCTGAATGTAGCCAGGACAATTGATCACACGCTCGGGACCGTGGCCGCAGCCACCTGAGTCTCGATCCGAGGCCGCAGGAAAGAGGTTGGTCATCCACAACCGTCGGCCGCTATCCATGTCGAGGGCCAGCATCGAGTTGCAGGCGCCGCCGTCGAAGGTCACGTTGCCGACACCGAAGTGCTCAGTGATGCCGCAGTTCCCGGTGGGCGCATAGATCGCGCGCCGTTTCTCGTCGATCGCGAGCGAGCTCCAGATGCCGGCGCCGGACGGTCCGAACAGCGGCGTGCCGGCCGAGTTGTTCTTGTCGAGTGGACGAGGCCGCTCTGGAAGTGCATACGTTTGCCAGACCTTCTCACCGTTCTTCACGTCGACCGCCACGACGTTGCCCTGGAACGTGCAACACTCGTACTCGAGATGGGTACCTGGCTGTTCTTCCCACGACGCGACGGGCACATACAGGCGCTCGCCTGAGGAGTCGAGTCTCACGGCGGATGTGATCTTCGCCTGTGGGTGATCATCGGGGCGCATGGTCCACATCCCCTCGCCCGTCTCGGCGTTCACTCCGTACACGACCCCGCTCATGTCGCCAAAATACGCGCCATGGCGGACCCCCGGAACTCCATCGACCGGGCCGATCTTGACCGCGCCCCGGACCGCCGTCTGCGCGCGGTACGACCAGTGAACGCAGCCGGTCTTGGCGTCGAGCGCATAGACGAAGAAGTTGTCGCTCGTAATGAACAGCGCACCGCCCACCACGCTGGGTTGCGACCAGTTGGCCACCGAGGCATCCGGGATCGCGAAAACCCACTTCAGCTTCAGGCGCGGGAGGTCCGCGGCGGTGATGCCGCCGACCGCCTCCGACGCGAACCGATGCACAGCGAGCTCGGGATCCCAACCGTTCCAACTGGGTTGGTCGTCCCAGTTGTCGAGGTTCAGGGGCCTGTCACACTGGTTCGGCATGGCCGACGCCTCGCGGTGGGCAACGCCGCCGAACGGCTTGCCGGTCACGAGCTCGATGGTGGCGCGCTTGTACTCCTCGTCGTCGAAGATCCGGAAGCGATCGCTCTCGTCATGTGCCGCGATCGGGCGGTGCAACACTGCCAGGAGCTCGTCGGGTTCCATTTGCTGGATATCGAACCGTGACGGCATGCTGGCGGGAACGGTCCCTCCCGAAACGGGTCGACCGTCAGGCGAATTGTCGTGGCAGACCGCACACCCGTTTTCGAAGACACCGACCATCCTTGCCGGATAAACGGTGCGGTCGGCCGCGCTACCGAGAGGCTTGCCGGTCACGAGCTCTGCCATCGCCCGCAGCTCGTCGTCCGTGAACTCGGACGTGAACTCCACCATGGGCCCTTCCATCAGGGCGATGAGGACCTGCTCCGGTTCCATCTGTCGAAGCGCCGCCCGAGTGGGTGCCAGGATCTCGTCGCTCTGACTGTCATGACACTCGGCACAGACCGCTTCATACGTCGACACCATGCTGGCGGCGGTGGCCCTCGGTTCCGGCACATCTTGTGCCTGGACCGGCGCAGTAAGGAGCTGCGTCGTCAATGCGACTACAGCTGCAAACACCGTCACCGAGCTCATCATCAGGGCTCGTCTGAGCATCGGATTCCTCCAGTTCGAGAGCCTGAAGCCTATCGCCAGAGCGTTCGAGGGTCCACGGGGCGCAAGACCACCCGCTATCCGTCAGTCCACACATCGAAGATGCTCCCTACGAGAGAGCGGCGAGCTTAGCCGAGGGATGTGTGCTTCCGGCCATCCGGGGCGCGGGGAACCGATCCTGCGCCTGTGAACTGACGAATAGTGGCTATCGCAATCCGCATTTCTGGAGATGCGCCGACTCTTGCTAAACTGCGGGCACAGTTTGGGCACAATCGGCCTCACAAGAAAACACCGTGCAGCTCCTAAGTGCCCATGAATAAAGGGGCGCCCGTAGCTCAGCTGGATAGAGCAGCGGACTTCTAAACCAACCGCGCGCAGTTGGTTCCAGTTGGCGCTGCTTGGCGCTCGTTGGCTGGCGTTGGTTTGGGTTGGTGCCGAATCAGCTCGGCTTTGGTTCTAATTGGTTCCAGTTGGTGCTGCTTGGTTCCCCGCGGGCACAATCGTGGGCACAATCCCCCGCACCCTCAGCGCACGTCGGGCACCAGCGGTGCCGATCATTGCGAACCGCTGACAGGTATCCGGGCCTTGAGCTCCTCGACCCAGTGTTCCACGAAGATCATGGCGCCGGTCGACTGGCGCCTCGCGCTTCGCATGAGGAAGCGTTCGCCGTCCGGCGCGAGATCGAAGTGGGGCGCCCCGGCGTAGATAGCGTAGCCCTGGAGGCCGAACATCCCGGTCGGCGTGCGTGGATTGAAGGTCGGTTCCGTCTCGACCTCGGCGACCATCATCTGTTCGAGCTCCAGAAAAAACAGGCGCCGGCCATCAGGCGACCACACCGGAGCGACGCCGGAGTTCGCAGAGACCTGCCACTTCCCGGCGTCCGTCTCCGGGAACGGTTGGACGTAGATCTCTGAGCGGCCAGACTCGTTCGACTGATAAGCGATCCACCGGGCGTCCGGGGACAGCGCCGGTCCCTGCTCGGTGAAGTCGCTCGCGAGAAGCATCTCCACCGTCCGATCGCCCTCGACCGTAAGCACGCCGATGTCTCCGGGTGTCTGATCGAACACCAGCCGGCCGTCGGCCGACCAGTCCCAGGGGCGCGGTCGATCCGGACTCTCCAGAAGCCGCTCAACCTCACCGGTTCCGTCCGCCGCCTTCCAGAACAGCCCGCCGCCGTCGCGATCCGACCGAAATACCACGCGCGAGCTGTCGGGGGTCCACAGCGGGGTGTCGTCTTGCGCCTCATCGAACGTCAGTCGGAGGAAGGGGCCCTGATCGAGGCGCCAGGTCCATACGTCCGTGTTGCCCTCCTCAGCAATTGCCATGGCCACTCTGCTTCCGTCCGGTGAGACGCGCACGTCCTGATAGTTTCCCCTGGGAAGACCTGTCGGTGTAGCGGCGACCATGTTCCCGTCGATGATCTGGTCATGGGTGTTGTCGACCCACACGAGCGAGAACCCTTCCGCCGGCCCGGTCGCTCCCGGGAGATAGATCAGCGCGCCGTTTCGCGCCACGCTGAACTGGGAGGTCGCGTTCCCGACCGCCTGCCGGACGCCCTCGACGAGGGGCACCGGTCCCCCAAGGACCTGACGCGTCGCGAGGTCGAACGCGACGCCGAACACCACGCCGTCCGACGCATAAACGAGATGTCCCGTCTCCACGAAACGGGCGTCTCGTCCGCGGTCGATCAGTACCGCCCGCTCCCCAGTGGCGAGCGACTGTACGACGATCTGTGCCTCGTCCCATACGCCGGCGCCAGCGTCTGCGGGCCTGAGCGTATACAGCACCCATTCGCCGCCGGGCAGCATCTGAGGCCCATGTGCGGCTTCGCCTGCCGCCACCGTGATGACGGCCTCAGGCGTGCCGCCGGTGCCGGGCACCCTCCAGATGCCGTCCTGTCCCTGGCCATAGAGAATCATGTCGTCGGCGCCCCAACTCGCACCAGACGGGACACTCGCATCGGCGAGCATCACCGGCGCTCCGCCGGTCGTAGCGACCTTGCGCAGTTGCCCGCCCGCGTGGAAGCCAATCCACTGGCTATCGGGAGAGAAGAACGGCGCTCGAGGCCCCCCGTCAGCGCCCATCAGCGGCGCAGCTGTGATCTCATCGAGTGACCGAAGCAACAGCCCGTCACCGGTGACGTAGACGATCGAACGGCCGTCCGGTGACAGGGCGACGACATGCTGCCCCATGCGTGCGAACGATTCCGTCGCGCGCAGCGGGACTTCGAAACGTGTCACTGCGGGTGCGTCAGGCTGCATCAGACGCCAGACCGTAGCGCCGGTGATCGCCGCCACTAACAAGACCACGAGGAGGGTGGGCACCGGTCGCTGCCAGAGCCGCAACGGCGGTGCGCCGGAGGGTGCCGACGCCGCCGTGGGGCTGGTCGTCGCGAACGCACCCGCCAGCGCCAGGCGCACATCCCCCATATCACGGACACGTTCTCTGGCGTCTCGCTGCAAACACCGCCTCAGGTAGGTATCGAGAGCCGGGGGAAGCCCCTCGGGCAACGCCTCCCAGTCGGGATCCCGTTCGATGACCCGAGCCAACGTCTGTGAGATGTCATCCCCGGGAAAGGGCTTCGTGCCGGTCAGCATCTCGTACAGCACTGCGCCAAACGCCCAGATGTCGGCCCGCTTGTCCACCGGCTGGCCCCTGGCTTGCTCCGGGCTCATGTAGGCGGCTGTGCCCATGATGACTCCGGTGCGCGTCGCCTCCATCATGGTCGGTGATTGGCTCAGGTCCCGCGAGACATCGGACGACGAGCCGTCCGCCTCGTAGGACTTGGCAAGCCCGAAGTCGAGGACCTTGGCTCTCCCCTGCGGGGTAACGATGACGTTGGCGGGCTTCAGGTCGCGGTGGATAACGCCGTTCTCGTGCGCGGCTTCCAATGCCTCGGCAATCTGGCGGGCAACGTCGAGCGCTTCATCGACTTCAAAACGCCCCGAGCGAGAGATCCGCTCTGCCAAGGTCTCACCCTCAACCAGCTCCATGGCGATGTAGCGTTGATCGCCCTCATCCTCCAGCCCGTAAATGGCAGCGATGTTGGTGTGGTTCAGAGAGGCGAGGAGCTTTGCCTCACGCTCGAAGCGGGCAAGACGGTCGGCGTCGGTGGCGAAGTCCTCTGGAAGCACCTTGATCGCGACATCCCGGTCGAGCTTGGTATCCCGCGCTCGATACACCTCTCCCATGCCGCCCGCGCCGAGCGGGGAGAGGATCTCGTAATGCCCTAGTTGGGTCCCACGTTCCATTCGCGCGCCACGGTGGAGTAGGTTGGCGAGGTGAGCGTATCGCCCGTTCGTGCGACGGTCCACGGTGCGCGAAACTACCCTCAATAGGTCAGTCCACACATCGGAGTTGCCCGTACACGCGAGCGGCGAGCTCGGCCGGATGATGTGCCCTTCCGGCTATCCGAGGCGCGGAGAGCCGGTTCCGCGCCTGTGAACTGACGACGGTACTAGCGCCATCGGCTTTTCTAGAGACGCGCCGGCTTCTTGCTAAACTGCGGGCACAGTTTGGGCACAATCGGCCTCACAAGATCCACCGTGCCGCTCGTAAGTGCCCATGAACAAAGGGGCGCCCGTAGCTCAGCTGGATAGAGCAGCGGACTTCTAAACCAAACGGTCGCAGTTGGGGCTGGTTGGCGCTGCTTGGGGCTCGTTGGCTGGCGCTGGTTCCTGTTGGTAGCGAATCAGCCCGCTCTTGGTTCTAGTTGGTTCCAGTTGGTGCTGCTTGGTTCCCCGCGGGCACAATCGTGGGCACAGTTTGAACCGCTGAGTACGTGGAGGACTCCGCAACTCGCTGACGCGGCTACGGATCCGTCGGCACGAGCCGCTTCAGCTCGTCGAAGTGCCAGGGCAAGGGGTCAGGCGTTCCCGGATCCACGGCGGAGAGCGTCTGGGAGTTGTCCCGCAGCGAATCCCTTGAGGAGCCCAACGATCAGTGGTTGTATCCAGGCGTCCCTCTACTGACCAAGCCAAGAACCTAACTCGACCAGGGTCATCTTGGACATCCCGGGAGGTAGACAGTGGTTGGAGGATCGATGACGGAAACCAGGCCCCAGCTGTGGATCCTTTTGCTGGCGAGCCTGAGCATATCGGCTTGTCAGTCGTCCACGCAGGACGCGTCGCCAGGCGATGCTGCCAGCCCTGCCGATTTGGTGCTGCAGGGCGGAAAGTTCTTTACCGTCGACGAAGCCCAAGTTTGGGCTGAAGCCGTCGCCATCAAGGACGGCAGGTTCGTGTACGTCGGCGACAACACTAGCGTACAGGGCTTCGTTGGCCCCGATACCGTTCGCCATGACCTCGGCGGCAAGCTGACAATTCCCGGTCTAGTGGATTCCCATACACACCCAGGTAGGATGGGGCGGGGCGGGGGCGTCTCGGTCCCCGTGGGTGGTGGTCCCAGAGGGAGGCTGCCCAGCGGCGGGAACAAGGAGGAGATCTTCGCTGCGGTGGAGGCATATGCCGAAGCCAACCCGGACCTTGCCTGGATCGAGATGGGTAGCTGGTCCGGGGATCTGTACGGCATCGCGGGCCCACATAGGAGAGATTTGGATCGCGTGGTACCGGATCGACCGGTGATGTTAGGAAGCGTCCATAGCGTTTGGGTCAATTCCGTGGCGCTCGAGATGATGGGGGTCGACAGCAATACACCCGATCCGGTACCCGGTCTCTCATTCTTCGTACGGGATGCCGATGGGGAGCCTACCGGCTGGATCAAGGAATTTGCCACCTGGCCCTATGCGCAGCACCTTGCTGACGTTGACCCGGAGTCCCACAAGGAGGGTATCGTCACCTTCTTGGAGTACCTGTCAGGCCACGGCGTTACTTCACTCTTGGACGCTGGTAACCAAAACTACGACGATCTCGCGTACTCGCTGCTGGCTGAGCTAGAGGCGGCCGGTCGTCTGCCGGTTCGCCTCGAGGGCAGCTATCACATCTACTTGCCCGATCGGGTGCCCGATGCAATCGATGAGCTACAGCGGCTGCGCCGCACCTACGGCGGCGAACGTCTACGGTTCAACACCATCAAGATCCACTTCGACGGCACCAATGAGATTCGTACCGGCGCGGTGCTCGAGCCGTACAGCGATGACCCGGGCAACCGGGGCACGACCCTGCTCGACACCGGACAGCTGCGTGACTTCATCGTGCAGCTTCACGAAGCCAGGATCGATCTGCACATGCACATCGTGGGCGACCGGGGCGTACGCATCGCCCTGGATGCGGTGGAAGCAGCGCGCAGGTCGGTCGACGGCGAGCTCTATCCACGCGTCACCCTGTGCCACCTGGACATCATCGATACGGCTGACTACCCGCGTTTCAAACAGCTGGGTGTCATTGCCAACTACACGCCCCAGTGGCACGGCCTGGGAGACCGACTGCCGTTGACCGCCGGTACCCTTGGCCCCCGCTTCGAAAGGATGTTGCTGGTGCAGCCGTTACTGGATGACGGCGCGGTCGTGACCTTCTCCAGCGACGTGACATCGCTCGGGGCCATGGAGCGGGCCAACCCTTATCTGGGGATGCAGATCGGCCACAACCGCCAATACCATCAACAAGGTGAGGCGGCGCCGATAAGGCTGCCGATGACCGAACGCCTGGACCTGGAGGATCTAGTCAAGGGATATACGTTGAACGGCGCCTACCAGCTCCGCATGGACGACCAGCTCGGCTCCATCGAGGTAGGCAAGCTCGCCGACCTGGTCGTGCTCGATCGCAACCTGTTCGAAATCGATCGGTACGAGATCCACGAGGTTCGACCCGAAGCGGTCATCATGGAAGGCGAGATCATCAGGGGGAGCTTAGACAGCGGCGCGGAGCTGAGGCCATAGCGGCAGCTGCGGCTTCGTGCGCACCTCGGCAGATGGCGGCTTCGATGCAAGCACGGGACATCGAGGCCATCACAGTGAACCGCTTGCCGCACGGCTACGCTGGCGGCGCCAACCGCCTTTACGACCCCGCGTGGGACTCTCCCATGCCGCCAACGCCGAGCTATCCGGTGATCTCGTAGGGGCCTAGTTTGGTGCCGGGTCCCATGGCGCTACCAGAGGGAGGTAGGTGGGCGCGTGAAGCGTATCGTCAGCCCATGCGAAGGTCCACGGGGCGCGAAATCACCCGCTATACGTCAGTCCACACATCGGGGATGCTCCGTCGGAGAGAGCATCGGACGTAACCAAGCGATGTTTCCTTTCCGCTATCCGAGGCGCGGAGAATCGGTTCTGCGCCTGTGAGCCGACGACGGTGCTAGCGCCATCGGTGTTTCCAGAGAGGCGCTGACTTCTTGCTACACTTCGGGCACAGTTTGGGCACAATCACGGTCACAGAATCCACCCTGCGGCTCGTAAGTGCCCATGAATAAAGGGCGCCCGTAGCTCAGCTGGATAGAGCAGCGGACTTCTAAACCAAACGGTCGCAGTTGGTGCTGGTTGGCGCTGCTTGGTGCTCGTTGGCTGGCGTTGGTTCCTGTTGATAGCGAATCAGCCCGCTCTTGGTTCTAGTTGGCTCCAGTTGGTGCTCGTTGGTTCCCCGCGGGCACAATCGTGGGCACAGCGGCGGAGCACAGTGTCGTCTCTGGCAGGTCTAGGCGACATCTTGATCACGCGCGAATTCGGCGCACCTCCGCCGAGAACGCGCACGCCCAGCCCATCGCCAGGCCAATCGGGCGAAGCTCAGGACAATGAGACCTCCGCCGAAGCAGCGTGCGCCGGGCGCCTGATTCGCGTACGTAGTCGCACCACCGCTCACCGCAGTGCAAGCGCGACGAACTCAGCGGCGTGCTCGACGCCGCCGACCGCGACGACTATGAACTGTTTCTCCTCGTGCATGTACGTGATCGGCGCACCGGTAGTGCCAGCGGGGAGCGCCGTCTCCCACAGAATGTCGCCAGTCTCCTTGTCGTAGGCGCGGAACTTGTCGCCGCCGGACGTCGGAATCGCATACAGGGGCATCCCCTCCGGGACGCGCCTGGCCCAGTTGTGGTGCGACATCACCGGGTCGCCCTCGCCGACGAACAGGAGCGTCTTCGTCAGCAACGGCGCTGCGCGCCCCGGCAGCCCGAGCCTCGGCAGGTTCAGGTGAGCGATCGCGGGATGGTCCCGCGGTCCCTCGCCGTTGGGGACCATCCAATCGATCTCGCCCTGGTTCATGTCATATGCGGTGATCCGCCCGTATGGCGGCTTGATGAGCGGCAGCCCTTGCGGACCATTGATGTAGCGTCGCGCGCCGCGAACGTAGCGCAGGTCCGCTGTGTCCGGGGGGCCTGCGAGGATGTCCGCGGCGAATGGTCCGGTTATGGACTGGACGTACAGGCGACCGGTGTCGGGGTCGAAGGCGGCGCTCTGCCAGTCGCCGCCTCCCTGTCCGCCCGGAAGCTGGATCGTGCCGAGGGTGCTGTTCGGGTCGTCGCTGCGAATCGAGGGCGGCGTGAACATCGGCCCGATGACGTAGCGATTCACGATCCGCTCTGCCTTCGCACGCAGCTCGGGCGTGAAGTCGATCAGATCGTCAATCGACACCCCCTGGCGGTCGAACGGCGGTGGCTTGGTCGGAAACGGCTGGGTCGGCGCGGTGCGTTCGCCCGGCGTGTTCGATTTCGGTACCGGGCGCTCTTCGATGGGCCAGATCGATTCTCCGGTCACCCTGTCGAACACGAACAGGAACGCGTTCTTGGTGACCTGGATGGCTGTCTTGCGACGCCGTCCGTCCACCGTGAGGTCGGCCAATATGGGCGCCGACGGCAGATCGAAGTTCCATAGAGGATGATGGACGGTCTGGAAATGCCAGATGCGCTCACCGGTCTCCGCGTCCACGCATACCAAGCTCTGGCCGTAGAGATTGTCCCCGAGACGATGGCCGCCGTACATGTCGTTGGTCGGCGAGCTGAGCGGCAGGTACACGTACCCCAACTCTTCGTCGACCGACATGTATGCCCAGAGGTTAGTGTGGCCGCTGTAACGCCAGCTCTCGTCCTCCCAGGTGTCGGTGCCGAACTCGCCGGCCTGCGGAACCACATGGAACGTCCAGCGCAGCGCGCCCGTCCGCACGTCGAACGCCCGCACGTCGCCGCGAGGTTGCGCCATGGTCGGGGGGCCGTCCGACATCGATTGACCCACGATGACGACCTCCCCTGTGACCAGCGGAACGCCGGTCCACCAGTACGGTGAGCGCGGCGGGCCAAGGCCCTCGGCCAGATCGACCATGCCGGCATTGCCGAAGTCCGGATACACACGACCGGTCTTGGCATTGAGGGCGATCAAATGCTCGCCCCCGACGGCGAGAATGCGCGCATCCACGCCGTCGGTCCAATAGGCGACGCCGCGGGCGCTGTCTCCCCGTGATTGCCGTGGATCCTCCCCTGTGTCCTGCAGCCAGATGGTTCGTCCGCTCCCGGGGTCGAACGCCTCGACCAACCCCACGCCGTTCGACGCGTACAGGACACCGTCGACCATCAACGGCGTCGATCTGAAGTTGTTGGAGAACTGCAAGCCGGGGTTCGCGTCGATGATCGCGGTGGCGACGGCCGGGCGCCGCCAGACGATGCGCAAACGGTCGACGTTGTCCCTGTCGATCTGGTCGAGCGGTGCGTACTTCGTACTGGCGGGGTCGCCGTTGTAGCTCCGCCACTCGCCGGCGGCCGCGCCTGTCTGGGCCGCGCCTGACACCCCGATGGCGCCCAGCAGACAAGCACACGCGGTCGACAGCGCCCGTCGTTTACCGAACCGTTTGCGATCCCGCGAACACGAAGCTCCCATCCGCATACCCCTCACGGTTGCCTAGTCCTCCGCCACGGCGACGACGTGGTGTCGCGTTCGAAAGATCAACATGTCGTCCACGGCCGCCGGGGTAGCCATGATGATCTCGCCCATCGCGTTGACGGCCAAGCGCTCGAACTCCCTGCCGGCCTGAATCACGACTACGTCGCCGTCCTCGCTCGAGAAGTACAGGCGGCCGTCGGCCGCTATCGGCGACGCCGAGTAGTGGCTGCCGCGGCTGAGGCGGGCCTGGTAGAGACGGCTCCCGGTGGCGGCATCGTAGGCGGCGAGGATGCCGGTGTCCGAGCTCACATACAGGACGTCCCCGTAGAGAATCGGGGTCGGAATGAACGCACCACCACGGTGGGTGCTCCACGCCACGTAGTCGTTCGAGACCGCGTCATCCGTCGGGGTGATGTCGCCGCCCCCACCGGGGCGGACGGCGTAGATCGGCTGCACGCTACCGCCGCTGCCGCTCGTCAAGTAGATCAATCCGTGGCCGCTGATCGGTGCCGGAATGGCGTAGATCGAGTGCTTGGCCAGCCTCCATAGCTCCTCTCCGGTCTGCGGGTCGTAGCCGCGCGCGAAGTTCGGGGCCAGGGTGACGAGCTCGGTGCGTGGTGGACCCTCGTAGATCAACGGTGTCGCCCACGAAGGCGCCTCGTCGCGGGCGGTGCGCCAGACTTCGGCGCCGGTCTCGATATCGAACGCGGCGATGAACGAGTCGGCGAGCAGGTCCACCTGCAGAATCACGAGCCGATCGTGAATGATTGGCGA
Organism: Acidobacteriota bacterium; assembly: GCA_965248695.1. Classification (GTDB taxonomy): domain Bacteria; phylum Acidobacteriota; class UBA890; order UBA890; family WLXD01; genus DASCOT01. Next base: position 2,471,419 of record CBDFKD010000002.1, read on the forward strand.
GGCAGCCGTGCCCCACTCATAACTCGGATCTACGACATACCCCGACCCGAGCGTACCGAGGTCGCGCGACCACAGCAGGGTCCCCGCGGTGTCGTAGCAGTAGAGCCCCTCCGAGCCGAACCAAACCACGACGTGCGTCCCGTCGGTCACCGGCGTGGCATTGGCCTGAGACTGGCTCACGTGGCGCGCCGTCCGCGGGATCCCTTCGCGGGCCTCGCGTTCCCAGAGGACCTCGCCGCTCTCCCGATCGAGCGCATAGACACGCCAAGAGTGTGGCTCCCGATCTGTCGTCGACCGGTTGTCGGCGTCGAGGAAGGAGTAGGCGTCAAAGCCATGACGAAAGGCCGTCGGGTCGTCGGTCAGGGCTACCGCTGTCGTCACGAAGATACGGCTGTCCCAGACGATCGGACTCGAATGACCTAGCCCCGGGATCGAAGTCTTCCAAGCGACGTTGATCGAGCCTTCGAGGTCCCAGGTCGTTGGCGGTACGGCGTCGAGAGCAACCCCAGAGCCCCGGACACCCCGGAACGATGGCCAGCGCGCCCCGGTTGCGGCCACCGGGGCGGCGACCGGGCGATCAAACGCCGGCTGTAGTGTTCGTGCCGGCTTCGCTCTCGGCACCGGATCGGCGGTCCGCACGAACACCTCCGTGATGCCCTCTTCCCGGAGGCTTATCTTGCGCGGCGTCGGCAACCCGACCGGTCTGCTGACGAGCTTGGTGCGGTCGAACGATTTGAAGCTCAGCAGGTCGAGCGGCAGTAAGCCGACGCTCGGCTGTCCGGCCCGCTCGAGCAGCAGCTGGTCCGAATGGACGCTCGGCGCCAGGGTCAGCGAGCTCCCGGCGGCGTTTCGATAGATCCCCACCCAGAGGTCGCGCCGTTCCGCCGACGACAGACGATCGATCGGTCGAGGCTCGATCGCGCCCGCGGCCCGCAACGTTTCGGCGAGATCCGCCAGATCGTAGCTAACCGCGGCCTCGTAGGCGACGTTGAGTAACGACGGGTCGACCCCGCCCCTGGCGACGATCCTCTTCACCACGTCGAACCGGCCACTCCATATCAGATCCAGAAGTGACTCGCCGGCCGCGCCGGCACCCGCCTCGAGAAGCAGCTCGAGCATCGTTACCCGGGTCTCTTCTGCGGCTCCGGTACCTCCCATCCCGGCATGTCGCAACGGTGTCCGGCCCCACTCGAGATCCTTGGTGTCCGGATCGGCTCCGTTCTCGAGCAGCAACCGGACGATCTCGAGATGGCCTCGTTCGGCAGCAATATAGAGCGCCGTGGCGCCGCGGTCATTCGCAACCTCGACGTCCACACCATGGGCGAGCAGTGCGCCCACCGTGGCGGCATCGCCGTGGCCGGCCGCTTCTAGCAGGCGGTGATCGCGGGACGGTGCCTGCAGCGTGGGGCCTGTGACGAGCACCGCGCAAAGTCCGGCACACAGAAACCACGCGTCAGATGCTGGCCCTTGCGCGTTCGCCATCGGCCGCCGGACTGGGGAGAAGGTGCTCATGGCCTCAATAGTTCGTCTGATTAAGGACCTCGTCTGGCAGGGGCCCTCATGGCGCGGTGCCAACGTATGGGCCCGCGGCGATAGCCTAGCGCCGCTGCGGACAGGGTCCAAGAGCCACAACGGTGTGCGGCATGGACGCCTGTCTCGAGCCGCTGGGCTGGCGGTCATCCGAGGCAAGCCCGACGCCGCGTTCCAGGAGCGGCAGATCAGCAACTACGACTATCGCCGTGATCTCCTTGATCCACGTCAGTCGTTACGAACGGCAGCTCCGCTGGCCGTCGGACCGAGGCGACTTGTTGCTAAACTGCGGGCACAGCTCGGGCACAATCGGCCTCACAAAATCCACCGTGCGGCCCGTAAGTGCCCATGAACAAAGGGGCGCCCGTAGCTCAGCTGGATAGAGCAGCGGACTTCTAAGTCACTTCACTCGACTGGGCGGGGCTTGTTTCTACTTGTATCTAGTTGCATCCAATCGACTTGTGCCCGAACCGAAGTGACTGCGAGTTGTATGTTCTTGTATCTAGTTGGACGTAAATTGGCAGGAATTTGGCAAGGTCTGAGCTGAGTACGTAGCGTGGCTCGCGAGACTCCGCTGACGCCGCTACGGGTCCGTCGGCACGAGCCGCTGCTCGTCGAACCAGGTGGTGGCGAGGTTGTGGTCCAGGGCACCCGCCCGCCTAGCCCACGTCCTTGCCGAGCACGACGAGCTTCTTGAGCAGCACCGCGCCTTTGACGTTCCACACCTGTATCTCTGGCGGAGCATCGAACTTACGCCCCATCAGGGCAAGGTCTTTGCGTCCCTTGCGTGCGAAGACGATTCCGGCGGCGCCGATCTGCGCGTAGCTGCCGTCGAAGACCTGAACGCGTGAACCGGAGGCCTTGCCGTCGCGGCCGAACATCTGGAACCCGACATTGCCGTCGCCCAGGTGGCGCGTGACGACCACGATCTCATCGCCGTTGTCGGCGTTGCCGTCGAACTCTTGGGGGAACGCGCCGAGCACCTCGTACTCCTTGCCGGCGACCGTGCCGCCTCCCACCCGCTTGGCCTTCTTGCGGCTCGGATCCCACACCTCGAAGGCCGCATCGCCGTTAGGCCGCGTGAACCCGACTACCACCAGGCGGCGTACCGCCCCCTTCGGCCCCGGCCGCGACCGAATCGTTCCCCAGCCGAGCACCGGATCGGCGGCAATGGCACCGCTCTTGGAAAGCTGATTCCCGTTCGCCGCCAGCACCTTGAAGAACGCCCTTGATCTTGTCTTGCGGTACCCGACCAGGAGCTCACCGCCGGGCCGGGCAGAATCGAAGTCGCCGACCGTCCACAAGGCCTCGTCGAAGCCCGCGCTGAGGACCTTCTTGTTGAGCAGCGTCTTGCCGCTGCGCGGATCGACGATGAGCAACGTCGACCCCCTGCCGTTGCCACCGCTGTATGCGGCAACCACCTCGTCGGATCCGTCGTTATCGGTGTCTAACCGGAGCCATTGGTGAAACGCCGACTTGGCCCCAATCACGGCGTGATCGGCCAGCTTCTGCAGCTTCTTGCCGCTCGCCGACGTGCCCCAGACGGTGAGATGTCCGGTGCCCTTCTTGGCGGTGGTGGCGATCCCGATCTCGTCGCCTCGCGTGCCGTCGTATCTGAGCGCGAACAGCTGGCTGCGCAAGGTGCCTGCCGCCCCCACCGTCTTGCGATCGCGCAGCGCACCCTTGTCGCTGCGCAACTGCAGCTCTCTCACACCGGTGTCGAGGCCGCCGAGGAACAGCACCTCGGCCTTGCCTTTGCCGTCGGTGTCTACAGTGGTTGTGTACATGGCAGTGAACTTCTTCCCGGCGAAGAAGTTCCACACTCGCTTGCCTTTGTCGTTGTAGGCCTGGCTCCAGGCACCCCGAGCCGAGCCGCGGAACTCGATACTGTTGGCGCCAAGAGTCTGGAGGTCGTCGCCGACGAGGTTCCGTGTTCTTCCGGGCAGGTGCGCCGACGCTCCCGAGACTCCGGGACGAGCGCCGTTGGCAAGCCCCCGCGACGCGAACGCCACCCGCGAACAAGGGAATGCCGGGCGTGGGGGTGGGAGTAGACCGATGCCGAGGACGCTGCCGCTGCCCGCCGCGCCTGAGTCGACAATGCCGCGGGAGAACGGGTCTACTTCGAACGTGCGGGCGGCCCTCGACAGGAAGAAATGGACGAACTGTATCGATCTCCGCACCCGTGCCGACGCGCACCCATCGTGATACTGAAAGACCGAGCGGGATTGACCGTTGATCGAGATTCCACCCTGCAAATTGTCCCCGAGATTATGATCGAGAGCGAAGCCCACGATGCCACCCTGTTGGTTCAGCGTGTTCTCGATGATTTTGATCCTCGGGTCGCTCGCCACCACGATCCAGGGGTCGGGGGCGGCGCCGGTGACGGTGACGGTCAATTCGCGTTCGCAACCCTCAGTATCACAGAATGTCGGCGTCGACGGGGAGATCGTGAAGCTCACGTCACCTCCACCACCGCCGCCGCCACCGCCGCCGTCGTCGTCTTCGATGGTGCCGACTCCCTGCCCGTCGCCGATCGTCGGTTTCGCCGATCGAGCGATGTTGGACAAGTTCACGAAGAAGGTCTCGTCGCCCTCGTCGTCCGAGTCACCGTTCACTGAGACGTTGAACGTCTTGGTCTCGCCGGCGTTGCCGTTGAAGCTCAGCGTGCTGGTCTTGGCGGTGTAGTCGCTGCCGGCCGTGGCGCTGCCGTCGGCTGTCGCGGCCTGGACGGTGAAAGCGTCCGAGGCGGCCGACAGCGTCACCGTGAAGCTGAAGTTCTTGCTGCCGCTGTCGCCCTCAACCGCCGTGACGTCGTTGATCGACACCGTCGCGTTGCCACCGCCCCCACCGGTGTCGCCGTCGGGGGTGATGGTGACCGTCGCCGTGTCGTCGCCGATCGTCACATCTGCAGCGCCGGCTCCCCCCACGCCGGTGATCTTCACGGTGAAGGTCTCGTTGCCCTCCACCTCCGTGTCGTCATGGATCTCGATGTTGAAGATTTTGGTTTGCGGCAGTCCCGTACCGGTCAGCGTCGTCGTTCGCCCAGTGTAGTCAGCGCCGTCCGTGGCAGTGTCGCCTGGCCCCGTGAATGCGGTAATGGTGAATTCGAAGTTGGGGGCGTTGCCGGTGAACGTCACGGGTACCAGGACCTGTGTGTCGCCCTCAACGACCGAGGTGTCGCCGACCGACAGCGTGCCGGGTAACTTGCCGCTCGCGGTCGGGCCAGCGGCGGCGATCTGCGGGGCGGAGATCAGCAGGATCGCCGCCAGCGCCAGCGCCGGGGATTTCAAACTCAATCCGAGATACTTGCGCATCATCCCCATCCTTTGAGGTCCCTGGCTACGGGACCCGTAGCCGATGCGGTCGCTTTCTAACGCGACGCCAGGCGAACCAGGACCCGTGACCATCCCACAAAACTGAACCCAGCGCGCGACCGCGCCCCCACCGTTGCGTTTCGCGTTCTTGGCACTCAGGCTGCCGGATATGATGAGCGTGCGGTTTGGCAGGGAATAGGCAAAGTCGCGTTAGGGCTCGATGGCGATCGGGTCGGCCTTGCCGTAAGTCATTGGTTCTATTGAACTTCTATGTGCGCCCGTAGCTCAGCTGGATAGAGCAGCGGACTTCTAAGTCATTTCACTCGACTGTGCGCGTCTTGTTTCTACTTGTATCTAGTTGCATCCAGTCGACTTGTGCCCGAAGACGACTGACTCCCAGTTGTATGTACTTGTATCTAGTTGGACGTGAATTGGCAGGAATTTGGCAGGGCGGGCAGATCGAGGGTTGAGCTAGTTTTCGGGGTGCAGCCGGGCGCTACGGGTCCGTCGGTACGAGCCGCTTCAGCTCGTCGAACCAGTTGGTGACCAAGTTGTCGTCCAGGTCACCCGCCCGCCTACTCCACGTCCTTGCTCAGCACCGCGATCTTCTTCAGCAACACGCCACCGTTGACGTTCCAGACCTGCACTTCTGGTTGGCTACCTACCTGGCGCGCCATCAGCGACAGGTCGACACGTCCCTTGCGCGCGAAGACGATCGGGCTGGCACTGGGGTTGATGTAGGTTCCGTCGAACACCTGCACCCGATCCCCGCGCTGCCTGCCGTCACGTCCGAACATCTGGAAGCCGATGTTGCCGTCGCCCACGTGGCGACTCACGACGACGATCTCCCATCCGTTGTCGCCATCGCCGTCGAAGTCGAAGGCCGCGTCGCCGTTGGCACGGGTGAAGGCGACGACCACCAGGTCGCGGACGGTGCCCTTGGGGCCCGGCTTGGACTGGATCGCTCCCCATCCGTGCAGCGACTTGGCAGCGATGCTCTTGCTCGTCGAGAGTACTGCGCCGCTGGTCGCGAGCACCTTGAAGAACCCCTTGCTCTTCTTGCGGTACCCGACCAGGAGCTCGGCACCTGATCTGTCCGGATCGAAGTCGCCGGGCATCCACACGGCCTGGTCGAAACCGGTCTTCAGGACGGTCTTGTTCACCAGCGTCTCGCCAGTCCGCGGATCGACAACGCGCAACGTCGCGCCTTTGCCGCTGGGAGCGCTGTAGCCTACGACCATCTCGTGGCGGCCGTCGTCGTCGATGTCGAGCGGCATCCACTGATGGTTGGCCGACTTCGCCCCGACAACGGTGTGCTCGGCAAGCTTTCGCAGCTTCTTGCCTGACCGATCCCAGATCGCCAACTGGCCGGTGCCGTTCTTGGCCACATAAGCAATGCCGATCTCCTGACCCCGCTTGCCGTCGTGCTCTAGATTCATCAGCCGTGCCGCTGTGGATCGGGCTGGAGTTACCGACTTCCGGTCCTGAAGTGCGCCGCTGGAGCTGCGCAGCTGGAGCTCTGTTGTGCCGGACCCCTGGTTACCGAGAACCACGGGCTCCGGCTTGCCGTTGCCTTCGGTGTCGATGCGCAGCAGTTGGAGGCCGGGAAACTTAGGGCCGGTGAACAGGTTCAGCGACCGCTTGCCTCGACTGTTGTACTGCTGCACCCATGGGCCTCGCGCCGCGCCGCGATACTCCGGTGCGAGCACGTGGATCTCGTCGAGACCTTTGGCTCGGCGCGAGTCCGCGCGTCCGTCCGCGAAACCCCCGGCCGCCGGACTCGGCGGCTGGTTCTGCGATGAGTTGTTGCGGTTACTGGAATCGTTGTAATCGTCCTTGATGGACAGCCCGTAGAGAAACTGGTCATCGAGAGGGATTCCATCGATGTCACTGGCGATCGGAAAAAGAGTCCATGACGGGATACCACCGATCGAAGGTGTTGGAGCACTGCAAACGCAGGCTATTGCCACCTCTTCGGATATGGCCGAGGTCTGGGACACCGTATGCGTTTGGCTGCCGATGCGGACAGACGCAGACCGATTGAAACCGGTTTTGTTTGAGAAAACGCCGTAGAACAGACTGCCGTCGTCCTTTTCCTTCGCCGACTCAATCTGGATCCAGCTGTCGCTTGTTGAAGCGTTCCAGGTACCGGAGCCTCGGACCTTGATCTCAGAGCCTGAATACCCGTGCGCGGCAAAGCTGCGCGCCTGGTCGGAGATTTCGAGGCTGTCACCGCCGCCACCGTCGTCGTTTTGGATGGTGCCGACTCCCACCGGGAGGTTGTTGTTCGCCGGTATGTTCCCCGAGCCCTGGACGTTCGACAGCTGCACTTTGAAGGTCTCGTCGGGCTCGTCTTTGGTGTCGCCGAGCACGAGAACGGAGACGTTCTTCGTCTCGCCGGCATTGCCCGTGAAGTTGAGCGTTTGCTTGTTGATGGGCCCGTAGTCTTCGCCGCTGGTAGCGGTGCCGTTGGCGGTGGCAGCATCAACGCTGAACGAAGCGCTGGCAGTCGATAGCGTCACGGTGAAGTCGAAGGCCGTACCGTCGCCATCTCCGCCCTCTAGCTTGCTGACGTTGTTGATCGACAGCGTCGGGGTGTCGCCGCGGTCGCTTTCTAACGCGAAGGACCCGTGACCATCCCACAAAACTGAACCCAGCGCGCGACCGCGCCCCCACCGTTGCGTTTCGCGTTCTTGGCACTCAGGCTGCCGGATATGATGAGCGTGCGGTTTGGCAGGGAATAGGCAAAGTCGCGTTAGGGCTCGATGGCGATCGGGTCGGCCTTGCCGTAAGTCATTGGTTCTATTGAACTTCTATGTGCGCCCGTAGCTCAGCTGGATAGAGCAGCGGACTTCTAATCCGCAGGTCGGAGGTTCGAATCCTCCCGGGCGCGCCTTTGTGTTCACAACTTGCGAGGATTCAGGGCCGTCGAAGCCTCTCTGAACGATCCTCAGGGGTTGGTCGGCGGCGCCACGGCGACGACATGGTGCCGGGTGCGCAGGAACAATGTGTTGCCCGAGATCGCCGGCGTTGCCATCAGGCTCTCGTCCATCTGATTGACCGCCAGTCTCTCGAAGCTCGGCCCCGACTTGACGACGACCACCTCGCCATCCTCGCTGGAGAAATAGAGCCTGCCATCTGCAGCCACCGGCGAGGCGGAGTAGGTGCCTCCACGGGTGAGCCGCGCGCGGTACACTCGCTCGCCCGTCTCCGCATCATAGGCGCTCAGCACACCGCTGACGCGTGAGCACACGTAGAGCAAGCCGCGGTAGACGATCGGCGTCGAGATGCCGGATCCGCCGATGCGCTTGGCCCAGGCAACGTGCTCGCTCGACGCTTCATCGTCGGCGAGCGTGATATCGCCCACCGCGCCGGGACGGATTGCGTAGATTGGCTCGACGGTGCCGTAGGCGCTGCTCAAATAGATCAGGCCGCGACCGGCGATCGGGGTCGGTATCGTGAAATCGCTATGGAAGCCCAGCCTCCAGAGTTCCTCACCTGTCTCCGGGTCGTGGCCCCGGGCGAACCGCACTCCCGCGGTAACGAGCTCCGTGTGTCGGCCGCCCTCGTAGACCACGGGGGTAGCCCAAGAAGGATACTCGTCGCGCTCGCTACGCCAGACCTCCTTTCCCGTGGCGATGTCCAAGGCCAGCAGGTAGGCGAACTTGCTGACGTCCACCTGGAGGATCACCAGGTTCTTGTGGATGATCGGCGAAGAGGCGGTGTTCCACTCATAGCCCGGATCGAAGTAACGCCCGGATGCCAGCGTGCCGAGGTCCCTCGCCCATAGTAGGTTGCCCTCCAGGTCGTAACAGTAGATGCCCTCGGAGCCGAACCAGACAAGTAGATGGGTGCCGTCCGTAGCAGGGGTTTGATTGGCGTGCGACGCGGTTACATGGCGGGCCGTTCTCGGTAAGCCCTGTCGCGCTGCCCGCTCCCAGAGGATGTCGCCGCTGTGCTTGTCGAGGGCGTACACCCGCCACGAGTGCGGAGCGTCTTCCTTGACGTAGGCCAGGACGCCTGAGTTCGCTGCCTCGGAGAAATCACGGAAGGTTGACACGGTCTCATCGGCCGGAACTGCCGTGGTCACGAACACGCGATCCCCCCAGACGATGGGGCTGGAGTGTCCGAGGCCCGGTATCGGCGTCCTCCAGGCGATGTTGATCGACTCTCGCACGTCCCAGGCGGTCGGCGGCGAGGCTCCGTCGGCGATGCCGGAGCCGTTCGGTCCCCGAAACGAAGCCCACTCCCCAAGACCGGCGATCGCCGGTTCGGTGGTGATCGTATCGGCGGCGCGCGCCTCGACATCGACGGCGCGGAAGTCAACGCGGGCTGGCCTTGGCCGGATGGACACATCAGCCATCCGACGGAAGCGCTCGGATCGGTCGCCCTCATATAGAACCAGCTCGGTCGGTGGAAGCGTCCGACCTCTCAGGGCCACGAAGACCTTTCGCTCGCGGGACCGAAACAACATCTGATCGACGGGCACAAGCGCGACCCGCTTGCCGCCGCGGCGCTCGAGCATCAACTCGCCCTCTTCGAGGCCGGGCTCGAGCGTCAGCGCCTCCTGCGCCTGGCTGCGATAGATCCCCGCAATCCGAGCGAGCCGTTCCGCGGAGCGCACTTGATCGAGCGGACCCGGCTCCTTGGCCCCCGCCTCGATCAACAGCTCGACCAACTCCGCTCGCTCGGCCCGCCTCGCCGCCGCCAGCGCCATGTTCACGTAGGAGGGGTTGGAACCACCCCGGCCGACGATCGTTCGTACGGCCTCGAGGTAGCCGGCGCGGATCAGATCGACGAGTGGCGTTCCATCCCTTCCGCCTCCCTTCTCCACCAGCAACCGGATGATCTCCGCCCTCGCCTCCGGCGCCCGAACGTCCGTGTTCGATATGGCAGCGAGCATCAGCGGCGTCTTGCCCCACGGAGATCTGCCGCGCGAGGGGGGGCTGGAGTCGGGATCCGCCCCGTGCTCCAGCAACAGCCTCACGAGCTCGAGGTTGCCCCAGTCGGCGGCGGTATAGAGAGGTGTTACGCCGAAGCCGTTGTCGGCGTTTACATCGGCTCCCTCGGCAAGGAGCTCGCTCACCGCAGCGAGATCGCCGTCTGCCGCTGCGGTCACCAGTTGCTTGTTGAGGTCGTCCTGGCGTTGAGGCGATTGAGTGCCGAGCAGGAGGATCGACAGCCCGCAGATGTACGTCAGTCGGTGAGCTCGTGCACCCACGTCACTGGCGGCGCTCAGCGCATGTTCCAGATATCGATCACGTCTTGATACCCGAGCAGGGTCGCGTTGTCGCCGATGTACAACAGGGCATCTTCGGTGCGGGCGAGGTCCGCCGGTACGATAGCGTCCTCGATGGCGACCGTGCTGTAACCGAGGCTGCGGGCGGTCATCATCGTCGGCACGACGCCGATCTCTGCCCCGATGCCGACGATGACGATGGTCGTGAGCCGGTTCCAACGCAGCAGCTCATCGAGAGCGGTGGCGATGAAGGCGTCCGGCCGGTATTTCCTGAGCACCCAATCGTTGGCCTCCGGCTTGATCTCCTCCGGGTTCTCCCAACCCCAGGTGCCCTCGTGCATGGAGATGGTCGACGGCGGTTCATCTTCGTCGTAGCTCGAGGGAGGCCTCCCATAGGTAGAGCCATCGGGGTAGGAGGTCCATCGAACATAGGCGACCCGCACGTCGTTTGCCCTGGCTGCCGCCAGCAGCTCGACCATCGGAGCCATGATGCCGGAAACGTCGACGCGGTCTCCCCGAGCGTCGAACGAACCCCCCTCGGAAACAAAGGCGTTGAGCACCTCGTGCACCAGGAGCACCGTATGCTCCGGATCGAGGAGCTCTCCGAGCTCGGCTTGCGTCGGCGCCTGCGCCCCCTCTCGTACCGGCGTCCCAAGGGCGGCCGTACCCTCGGTGCATCGAGCCGCCAGCGAGCACCTCGGCATCGTCGAGCCCGACGCCCGAGCTTCGCCGATAGGGGCTCCCGAGACGGCGACCAGCGCCGATACACCGAGGATCGCGCAGCAGAGCTGTTGGTTTTTTCTCATCGTTCACCCTTCCTGGATCCGGGCGGCACCCTTGTCGTGAGCGATGCGAGCACCTTGGCGATGAACTCGTTGGATTATATATATAACTCTTTCATGTACCAGTTGGTGAAATCGGAGGAGCCGCCCTCGTGGTGGAGTAGCCGCGGCGCGGCAGCGTTGTTGTGGGACCTGTGCGCATCTCAGGTCACCGATTAGTATGGGCACATTGGAGCCTTCTGCCCGATCGAACTCAGGATGGTAGATATGTGGCAAAGAGATCGTCCAACCCTGATGATCGCATTCTTGGCGCCGATAGCAATGCTCGTGATCGCAGCCCTCAGCACGGTCACTGCCAGTGTGCTCGCGAGCTCGGGCCGAGTCTCTGAAGACTGGGCTCAGTGGAGAGGGCCGAACCGTGATGGAATCGCCAGCCAGTTCACTCCGCCCACCAGCTGGCCGGAGAGACTAAACCGCGCCTGGCAGGTCGAAGTTGGAACCGGCCATTCGAGTCCTGTCGTCGTCGAGGATCGCGTCTACCTGCATGCCCGCAACGAGGAGGCTGACGAAGAGACTGTCTTTGCGCTGCAGTTGGGCACTGGAGAAACGGTCTGGACCCGCTCCCAATCTGTACCCTATCGGATGCATCCGGCCGCGCTGGCCTTTGGCAAGGGCCCCGTTTCGACGCCTGTTGTCTGGGAGGGCAAGCTCTACACACTGGGCAAGGCGAGCGTACTTTCTTGTTATGCGATCGAATCGGGTGAGTTGCTCTGGAGCGACGACTTCAGCTCTCAGTTTGTCGCTACCGTACCGTTGTTCGGCGCCGGGATGTCACCGCAAATCGAGGATGGGATGCTGTTGGTCCATTTGGGGGGGCCACAAAACGGCGCCTTCATGGCGTTGGATCCTCAAGACGGCAGCGTCATCTGGAGATTCAGAGGCGACGGTCCTAGCTATGTCTCACCGATCGTTGTCACACTTCAGGGACAGCGCCAGGTCATCACGCAGACCGACGCACACATCGTCGGGTTGGCGCTGGAAGATGGCAAGCTCTTGTGGCGCATCCCCTTCAAGACCGAGTTTGATCAGAATGTAGTCACACCTCTCATAGCGGGCGAGCAACTGTTGTTGTCAGGTCTGTATCATCCGCTGTTCGCCATCGAGCTCGTACGAGACGAAGAGAGTTGGACACCCCAGCAGATCTGGAGCAACCCAGCACTCTCGCTCTACATGAGCTCACCGGTAATGGTCGGCGATCGTGTCTTCGGAATGACCCACCGGCGAAAAGGTCAGTTCTTTGCGGTGGACCCGGCCACTGGCGAAACTCTCTGGACGAGTATCGGTAGAGACGGACAGAACGCCTCCCTGGTGGTTGTCGGCGACCTGATCGCATTCCTGACGGAGGAGGCGCAGCTCTTTTTGATCGATCCGGACGCGGAGGAGTTCGCGCCGCTGCGCGACTACGAGGTTGCGGACAGCCCGACCTGGGCGCATCCGGTCTTCACGAACGCGGGGATCCTGATCAAAGACTACTCCACGCTGGCGTTATGGCAGATTCCGGAAGCGTAATCCGCGACGGAGCCTTTATCGTTCAGCCCCCAAATCTCCAGCGCTGACGCTGACAGCATAGATCTCGCCGTTTTCATCGCGCTCGCTCACAAACGCGAGCCGCGAGCTGTCCGGCGACCAGACTGGACTGTCATCGGCACTGTCGTTGCGGGTCAGATTGGTTTGCCCCCCGCCGTCCGAGCGCATCAGATAAACCTCGGCGTTGCCATCCCGCTCGCTGACAAACGCGATCATGCTCCCATCGGGTGACCAGACCGGGTTGCGATCAACCGCCTTACTGTCGGTCAGATTGGTCACCTCACCGCTCTGAACGTCGATTACTGCGACATCGCTCTGGGCAAGGGCCGCGCTGGTGTCAAAGAGAATCTTGGTGCCATCCGGCGACCAAGAGGAGTGATCCTCTTCGCTCGGGCGATTGGTCAGATTGATCTGCTCTGCCCCGCCATCGTCCATTACATAGATTTCGCGGTTTCCATCACGTTCGCTGATAAAGGTGATCTGTAAGCCATCGGGTGACCAGGCTGGGTCGCGGTTGCCGAGGCCATTCTCCGTCAGGTTCAGGTACTTGCCGTACCACGCGACATAGTCGGTACCGTCGGAATCCATGATGAAGATGTCACCATTGCCAAGCCGTCCCGTGCTCCCTGCGAACGCAATCATCTCACCGCTCGGTGACCAGACCGGGGTCGCGTTGATGTACGTGCTTCTCGAGAGCACGTCGGCTTCGGTGCCGTCGGCGTTCATCACGTAGTTCCAGCCTGTTGTACTGCCATGCCGATCGGACTCGAAGCCGATCTTTGTGCTATCGGTGGACCAGATCGGAGCCCAGTCGTCGAATTCACTGTTTGAGACGTTGATCTGCCCGGTACCGTCCGCGTTCATCACGTAGATCTCGCGGTTCTTGATGCCTCCGTCTCGATTCGAGACGAACGCGATCTTGGTGCCGTCCGGCGACCAAACCGGGTCGGCATCATAGGCAGGGTTTCTTGTCAAATTTGTGAGCTCAGGAGGGGCAGAGAACGCCACCGAGATTCCAAGAGCGAAGAGGATACCGAAGGCACCCACGAAACTACTATTTCGATCTGACATGGGCGGACGCCTCCCTCGGTGAGGCTGCTACTGTCCTTCGACAGCGTGCAACTCGATCCACAGCTCCGCAATCTTGCCGTTTTCGATGCGCACGATGTCGATTCCCTCGTAAGTTGCCTGCTCTCCAGACTCCCGGACCCCAGTCATGGTCCAGTGGAATGCGACCAAGTTTCCCTCTGCCACAACATTGTCGTGTTCGAAATCCATGCTCGTCGGAAAGGCCCTGTGATCTACCAGGGCGATTTGTCTGGCCTTCTCACGCCCTGTGACATCTGGGGACCCGTAATGAATAACGGGATTGGCCGTGAAGATCTCATCGATCAATGCCAGATTCTTCCCCTGAATGACCTCCATGTGGAAGCGATCTGCCAGAGCCTTGTTCTTTTCTAGCGCATCCGTGCTCTGCGCAAATGCCAAAGCACCGTGTGCGACAACAGCAACAACCACTATGCTGATTGCTCTTTTCATCACCCTACCTCGTCTAACGTGTACCGAGATCGTTACAAGTCGTTTCTTCCTACCGTGCAAATAAGTCTCTTACGGCCTCGCGTTAGGAGACGACAATCAGCTCCGGTGCCATCGTCGTGAGCGAGCGGCATCCGCCCTTCTCGTAGATGAAGGTATCGATCAGCCCCGTGGTGCCGGTCGCGAAACTCTCGTAGTTGCTCACCTGGCGCTCTTGCATGACCCAATCCGAGCGATCCTCCTCGCCCACGGTGAAGGTCCACCAGCCGCACCAATCCGGCGGAAAGCTGATCCCCAGCTCATAGCCACCGAGCCAGCCATCGATCTTGCCCTGCTGGGCCAGCTGCCAGGCGCCGGTCTCCTTGTAGAACTCCCGCAGGGTCCGCGTCAGCTCGTTGAGCGGCAGGCCGGGCTTGCCGGTAGCGTGCACAACGTCCATGGCCCGGCCGTTCATCGCGTACAGATCCACCAGCTCCTTGGGCGGCTCACCGACGAAAAAGGCCCGGCAGGTGTTGCAGTGGTAGCGATTCTTGACCCCGCAGACATCGACGACGACGTGATCGACCTCCTGGATCACGCGCTCCGATGCAATGCCGTGGATGAAATGGTTGCCCCCTGCCTTGACGGCGCACAGCAGGCCCGACATCCCACCGCCGGCACGGGTCATGGCGCGCACGATCTCGCCGTAGAGCTCTAGCTCCGTCATACCGGGCCGGACGGTGTCCTTGGCCGCCTGCAGGCCGATATCGGCGATGCGGCCCGCCTCCTCGACCACCTCGATCTCGGCCGGCGACTTGTGCACCTTGACGTCGTTCATGACGTCGGAAGCGTCGATGAGCTCGCAACCCCGATCGCTGAACACCGCCTCGATCTGCTTCATATGGAGGGGCCGCGGACGATAGCTGTTGTACTGCAGCCCCACGGTGCCGTTGAGCCACCCGGCCGCCTCCAGCTCCATGACGTGCCCCTCGCAGGCGCGCTCCCCACCGGGTCGGGGAAGCCGGATATCGGTGGCGACGGAGGTCGCCGCCATGAGCTCGTCGTGGCTGTCGAAGTGGATGAGGTCGTCGTGGTCGACGTGCACGGCGGTGATCGAGCTCGGCGCCCAGCTCTTCGGGCAGTTCTGTTGATACCAGCTCAGCTCCAGACCGTGCAGGTAACACATGTCTTCGGGCATGGTGACGAACAACATGTCGATGTTGTCCTTCGCCATCCGATCCCGCACGCGACGCAACCGTTCCTGATACTCAGCCTTGGAGAACGGCGGTGGCGGATGGGCACCGGTCGTGTTTCCGGGCACCACCGAGCGGGGCGTGAAGCTGCCGCTCGGGGCCGCGTTCACCGTGCCAGAGGTGAGCATTCCCGCTGTTGTCGCTGCCGACGTTGCAAGAAACGCGCGTCGATCGATCTCACGCTTAGCCATCTCGCCTCCGTGGGGTGGGGTGCATTGATCGTAGGGGCCTAGTGTGCTGCCGGCCCATGGCGTTACCCAAGCAGGGTTGAGCGCCCGAAGTCTATCGCCGGTGCGCGCGGGGATCCAATGGAGAAGGACCACCGCGCTGCGCTTAGTCCGCAAGAAGGTCCTGCTAGACGGTTTCCTGTTTCAAGCCTTGGGCGCCCTTGCTCGTCGACGAGTTTCAACAGCCCGGCAAGTAACCCCACTTTAGCGGGCGTCAATGGTCAGGCGAGGCCTCGCAATCTAGAATGCAGAGCCTGATTGTGGTCTTTTTTCAAGTTTGCGCGGGAGGCATATATCCATGCGACGCACGCTCCTCTGCCTCGGTCTGTCACTCGTCGGCACTGTTTCGGTCGCAGTCCAGGTGTTCGCTCAAGGGCGCCCGTTGGCTCTCGAGGACTACTACCGGGTGAAATCGGTCGGCGACCTACAGATCTCGCCGGACGCGGAGTGGGTCGCCTACACCGTCTCCGTCCGCATCGAGGAGACGAACGAGACCGAGACCGAGTCGTGGATCGTCCGGGCTGACGGATCCGGTGAGCCCGTGCGCGTTCAGCACACGGGTGCAGACGTGGCGGATCCGGAGTGGGCCGAGGACGGCCGCCTGCGCTTCACTCACCAGGAGGCTCGTTGGCTCGTCGATCCCGCTAGATCCACACAGCTCGCAGTCCGTGACCGAAGCTTCACGCCCGAGGGTGACGTGAGCCCGGACGGCCGCTGGGTGGCCCGCACACAAGACATGGAGCTACCGAAGCCCCCAGAGCCGGAGATGACGGAGTTCGAACGGCGGCACCAGGCGAGGTTCGTGGGCGAGGACTTCGACTGGTATCCGTTCAGGCGCGACGGGCGGGCGTTCCCGCTACCCGCACCAGACGAGGCGCCGCTGACGGAGATCTTCATCGATCCCCTCGAGGGGGGCGCCCCGGCGCGACAGCTCACGCGTCTCGGGCTGCGGCCCGGCAACCTCAGTTGGAACCCCGACGGGAGGAGCTTGCTGTTCACCGCCGATGAATCCGTGCTCGACGAGCTGGCGTATGGCAGGTCGGATCTCTTCCTGGTCACGATCGAGGGACAGCTCACACGAGTCACCGACGACGGCTACGTGCACTCGGGGGTGAGCTCTTCGCCGGATGGACGCTGGATCACGTACGTCCGCACCTTCGGCACGGACATGATCACGCAGCAAGACCTTCGACACGGTGGGCCCCGCGATCTCTACATTCGGCCTGCCGGTGGTGGCGAACCCGTGAACCTGACGGAGGACTGGGATCTCGACGCCGGCTCGCCGATGTGGTCTCCGGACAGCCGCTACATGTACTTCACCACCGGTATCGGGGGTGCGCGCCACCTTTTCCGTGTGTCTCCTGAGGGCGGTGAAGTAGAACAGCTGACGACGGGCCAACGTCGCATCGGAGATCTCGACATCGATCCGGCGTTCCAACGCATGACCTACACCGTAGGAGAGTTCGAACGGCCTTCCGAGGTCTACGTCGCGGACATCGACGGGCGCAACGAGCGCCGGCTCACCGACGTGCACGCCGAGTTTCTCGCCGAGGTCGAGCTCGCGAGTCGCCCGTCGGAGAGGATCCTCTACGAGAGCTTCGACGGGACACCGGTCGAGGGATTCCTGCTCTATCCACACGACTACGACCCGCAGGGATCGTACCCGCTCATCGTCGTGAACCACGGGGGGCCGCACTCCGCCTCGGGGTACGGATTCAACTTCAAGAACCTGTACTTCACGGCGAACGGCTACTTCGTGTTCCTTGCCAACTTCCGCAGCTCGACGGGCTACGGGGACGACTTCAAGTGGGGTACGTGGGCAGGATGGGGGACGAACGACGGCGAGGATGTGCTCGCCGGCGTGGACCATCTGATCGAGCGGTATCCCGTGGATCGGGCCCGAGTGGGCTCGACGGGTCATTCGTACGGTGGGATCCTGACCAATTGGCTCATCACCCGGTACCCGGACCGCTTCAGGGCAGCAGTTTCCGGTGCCGGCGCCTCCAACTGGACGAGCAACTACGCTTTGTCCGACGTCGCGCGCACGAAGGAGCTCGAGTTCCTCGGGCCCCCGTGGGACCCCGAGGCGCGTGATGTCATGATCCGGCAGTCTGCCTACCTCAACTCGGGAGGTGTGCAGGCGGCGACGCTCTTCGTGCACGGGTCAGTGGACTATCGCGTGCCGCTCGAAGGTGCCATCCAGCTCTACACGTCGCTCAAGAAGCAGCGTGTACCCACGAGGCTCGTCATCTACGAAGGGATGGCGCACGGAATCCGTGGCCACTGGAACAACGTGCACCGCATGATGACCGAGCTGGGGTGGTGGGAGAAGTACCTAAAGCCGACGACAACCGCGCAGTTGATCGGTCGCAAGTAGGTCGGAGGGGCCGCTCTTGTGGCAGGAGTACCGACCTGCGGTACGAAGCGGTGTTGCACTCTCACTGCGAGGAATGCCACATGGCGACATTCGATGATTTCATGAGGATCGACATCCGCGTCGGAACGATCGTTGCTGTTGATCCGTTTCCTCGTGCTCGCAATCCCTCCTACAAGGTCACCGTGGATTTCGGCGATTCAGACATCGGTTCTAAACGCTCTGTTGCACAGGCGACGAATTACACAGAGGAAGAACTGCTCAACCTCCAAGTGCTCTGCGTTGTCAATTTCGAGCCGAAGAACATCGCCGGGTTCATGTCGGAGGTTTTGGTCCTGGGTGCTCCGTCAAGCGAGAATCCCGAGGTGGTGTCGCTGTTGACGACGAGCCGGCGCGCCGGACTCGGCGGCAGAGTCTACTGACGCGAAAAGTGCCTTTGCAGAGTTTGACCCCGAGCGACCGGCGCCGTCACGACACGCCCCGGACGCGTCGCGACATCCCTCCGACGCTTTAGTGCACGCTGCGGACGCGTCAGTCCCCCGCCTTGACGATCTCCTTCAGGTATCTGCTCGCCTCTTGCCGCAGCGGACGCGTCGGGCGCGAACGCTGCCGTGGCGAACGCGTCGGTCATGGCTCACGCCGGGTCGCCTGCGCATGCGCTGCCTGACTTAAGCGCCGATCGGGAGTCGATAGAATCGCCGACCGTCCCTGATAGCCTACGGCATCGCGCTACGCAACAACCCTCGCGGCGGCAACGGGATGCCGACCCCGGGCAGCAACGATGGAGACAGCCATGAACGTGGCCCGCGCCGTGATCGAGATCCTGAAGCGCGAGGGCGTGGAGCTCGTCGTCGGCTATCCCGTGAACCCCGTCCTGGAGGCCGCGGCGGAGGCGGACGTGAGGCCCATCATCGTGCGCCAGGAGCGCACCGGGCTGCACATGGCGGACGCCATCGGTCGCCTGAGCTGCGGCGATCGGATCGGCGTCTTCGCCATGCAGCTCGGCCCGGGGACGGAAAACTCCTTCGGCGGGGTCGCGCAGGCCTATGCGGATTCGGCGCCCATCCTGGTATTGCCCAGCGGCTACCCGCGCGACCGCATGAACGTGGCGCCGAACTTCAGCGCCTGCGCGAACTTCCGCAACATCACCAAGCATAGCGAGCTGCTGCCAGGACCGGAGTTGCTCGCCGACACGATGCGGCGAGCGTTCGCGCAGCTGCGCAACGGCCGGCCGGGCCCGGTGCTAGTGGAGATCCCGGACGACGTGTTCGAGGAAACCGTCGCCGAGCCGCTCGCCTACGATCCCGTGGTAGCCACGCGCTACGGGCCGGATCCCGACGCCGTCGCCGAGGTCGCCGCGGTGCTCTCGGCGGCGGAACGACCGGTGATCTACGCCGGGCAGGGCGTGCACTACGCCCGCGCCTGGGATCCGCTGCGGCGGCTCGCCGAGCGACTCGCGGCGCCGGTAACCACCAGCCTGCAGGGCAAGAGCGCGTTTCCCGAGAGCCACCCGCTGGCGCTCGGCTCCGGTGGGCTGGCCATGCCGCGCCCAGTACACAGCTTCCTGCGCGACGCCGACGTCATCTTCGGCATCGGCTGCAGCTTCACCCGCACCTGGTACGGGCTGGACATGCCCGCCGGCCCGACGATCGTGCACGCGACCCTCGATCCCGCCGACCTGGACAAGGACCTGCGCGTGCACCATGCGCTGCTGGGTGATGCACGACTGACCCTCGACGCCCTGCTGGCCGAGTTGGGCGACGGGCCGCATCCCCGCGCCGAGGAGCGTCGCTCGACGCTTCCCGGCCGTATCGCGACCACGAAAGAGGCCTGGCTGCGAGAGTGGGCGCCGCTTCGGAGCTCCGACGAGGTGCCCCTGTCACCCTACCGTGTGCTGCGAGAGCTGTCCGAGACCGTCGATCGCGACCGGACGGTGATCACCCACGACGCCGGCAGCCCGCGCGACCAGCTGTCGCCGTTCTGGGAGTGCGACGCCCCGCTGAGCTACATTGGCTGGGGCAAGACCACACAGCTGGGGTACGGCCTCGGCCTGGCCATGGGCGCCAAGCTCGCCGAGCCCGACAAGCTGTGCATCAACGTCTGGGGGGACGCCGCCATCGGCTTCACCGGCATGGACATCGAGACGGCAGTGCGCGAGCGCATTCCCATCCTGTCGATCCTGCTCAACAACTTCTCCATGGCTATCGAGCTGCCCGTGATGCCGGTGGCGACGGAGAAGTACCGCAGCACCGACATCTCCGGCAACTACGCAGAGCTCGCCCGTGCGCTCGGCGCCTATGGCGAGCGCGTTACCGAGCCACGAGAGATCGCGCCGGCCATCCGTCGCGGCGTCGAGCAAACGCGCGACGGAACCCCGGCGCTGCTGGAGTTCATCACCGCCAAGGAGACGCGCGTCTCCACCTTCGCAGATGGTTCCTGATTGCCGGGGTAGTGGACTCTGTGGTGCAGGGGCACACAGGACCACAAAAGGTCCACGTTGGAGGAGTTGATAGACGGTCGCGTTAGGAGACGACAATCGGCTCCGGTGCCATCGTCGTGAGCGAGCCGCATCCATCTTTCTCGTAGATGAAGGTATCGATCAGCGCTGTGCTGCCGGTGGCGAAACTCTCGTAGTTGGTCACCTGGCGCTCTTGGAAGACCCAATCCGACCGATCTTCCTCGCCGACGGTGAATTCGAACCAACCGCACCAATCGGGGGGAAAGCTGATCCCCAGCTCATAGCCACCAAGCCAGCCCGGCCGTTCATCTCGTAGAGATCCTCAACTGGTAGTCTGCAAGAAGGTATAGCCGAGCGGTCCCAACACCCCTGCCTTCAGGGGCCGAACCGCTTGCGTGAGCAGCGTGTGTCTATCGGTCACCAAGAGTACAAAAATGGCTGATTCGTACAACATCCGACCAGTCGCCGCGGAGGACCACTCCGATTGGCTCACGCTGTGGCGGCATTACCTCGTCTTCTACGAGTCGTCACTACCTGAGGCCACAACGGCGCTGCTGTGGCGGCGATTGCTGGATCCGGAACACCCATTTCGCTGCTTCGTCGCCGTCGATACGAATACTCAGCGCCTAGTCGGGATTGTGCACTTCTTCGCACATCCTGATACCTGGGAGTCCGTGCTCGCCTGTTACCTGCAAGACCTGTACGTCGACGAGCCCGCGCGGGGCGGCGGCGTGGGCGCCGCACTTATCGAAGCCGTTCGCGACGAATCGGAGCGTTGTGGTTGGGCCTCCGTCTACTGGCATACCATGCACGACAATACGCGGGCACGCGGGCTATACGACAAGCTCACCGGAGGGACGGATGGCTTTGTCACCTATCGGCTGAGCCGAACTCCGCCCCCGGCGGCAACGTCATCGGATTAAACCTAGAGGAGGAGAGGATGGGCGCTTTGGAAAACGCCAAGAAGTTCTTGGAGGCTTGTGATGCGGCAGCGGGATGGGAGGCCTGTAAGGAGTATGTCGCTGATGGTGCGACGTTCAACGCGCAGAGTGAACCGCTGGTCGACATACACACGGTCGAGGCCTACTGCGAGTGGATGGATGGCTTTGGCAACGTGACGGTTCCCGGCAATAGCTACGACCTACACACCTCTTCTTATGACGACGCAACGAGAAACGCGGTTTTCTTCGCGACGTTTCACGCCACGCACTCTGGCGACGGTGGTCCGGTGCCTCCGACCAACAAGGCAACGAGCACACACTATGTCTACGTCCTGACCATGAACGAGAGCGACAAAGTCGAGCGCATGATCAAGATATGGAATGCCCCGTGGGCGATGAAGGAGCTCGGCTGGATGTAGCTTCCCGCCGTCCTCTCCTGAACGCTGAGGGACAGCAAGTCCCGGGGGTTCCGCGATCAGGTTCGCCCGGCCCACCGTTACGCAGGGGGACACCGTGCGACGCAGGCTGCTGATATCGAACCTTGTCTTGATCCTCCTCACAGCCGGCTGTGCGGGTAGCCAGCAGGCTGTGACGCGGCCCGACGAAGCGCCGGCTGGGGCCGGCGACGATCAGTTTCTGTTGACCTACCCCAACCTGGCGAAGCCTGGCGGCGAGGTGCTGCTCGAGAACGAGCTCGTCGTCGTGCAGCGGTTCGTCGTGGGCCCGGGCGAATGGGAGGGGATCCACTCTCATCCCGGGAACCAGGTTTTCGTGCATGTCAAGGGCGGGCAATGGTCCGGCCGCAGCGGAGGAGGCGAGGCTGTCCTCGGCGCCGACCGTGAGGACGGTGCGGTGGGATGGATGGCCCCGATCCCCCTCAGCGAGGGGCACGAATCGGGCAACACCGGTGATGCCCCGATCGACTTGATCTGGGTGACGCTGAAGAACGATGCGCCGATTGCGGCCGCCGACACACAGGTTGTAATGACCTATCCGAACTTGGCGGATCCTGATGGTGAGGTGCTGCTCGAGAACGAGCTCGTCGTCGTGCAGCGGTTTGTCCTCCGCCCCGGTGAGTGGGAGGGCATCCACTCGCATCCGGGCAACCAGGTGTACATCCACATCAAGGGAGGCATCTGGTCGGGACGCCGCGGCGGCGTGCAAGGCGATCCGTCGCCGTTCTCGGAGACCGGGTCCGTCGGCTGGTCGAACGCGGTTCCCCTGAGCGCACAGCACGAATCGGGCAACACCGGCAACACCACGATCGACCTGATCTGGGTGACGCTCAAGTAACGGTTGACGAGCGCCCCTACTGTCCCGATCCGCAGGCCGAGCGCTGGAAGCACAGGCCCTCTCCGTCGTCCGGCACGGTGCCCGTCTTGTCGAGGATACCGTCGAGCCGCAGGTGTGCGATCGAAGGGCCACCCTCCCCAACCGTGACCAGGGTTATGTGGTCGAATGCCATTGTGCTGTTGGACTGACCACCACCGGTGGTCCCGAGCATGATGTAGTCGCGACCGTTCCTCATGGCATGCGACAGCGTGTGTCGGTGCCCGTTGAACAAGGTGTACGGACGATCCGACAGAGCCGCCTCGATCGCTGCGAACTCGGGGTCCTGGCCCTCCACCCAGACCGGCTTGTGCATGAACAGCATCGTCCATCGAACACCCGGATTGTCGGCCAGGGCAGCACGGAAATAGTCCGACTGTTGCGGACCGATATCCCCGGTCCGACGCTCGGGTATCTGGGAGTACTCCATCTCCTCGACGCCTCCGGCGCCCTGCGCACGAGCCTCGACTGCTGCCTCGCGAGCCTGGTAGATCTGGTGCATGCGCTCGTCCGTGTAGTCCTCGGTGTCGAGCACCAGGAAGAGCACGTTCTTGTAGACGAAGTGGTAGTAACGAGGGCCGTGCCGCTGCGCCCAGACATCACGCATCACCCGGTTTGTGAGGTCGTGGTTTCCACCGACGCGAAAGACCGGGGCGGATGCCTGGTCGGCGCGAGCGTCGAAGGCATCCCATTCGCTCGTCAGCTTTGCCAGATCTTCGCTGTAGCCGTCGATCAGGTCGCCGACGCTGAGGATCAGCTCGGGCCGCAGCAGCGAGAGCTGCCGCACCGCGACCTCGAATATTCGGGCCCTTTCGGAACCGTTGAGATCTGAGAAGACGGCGAACGTGAACTTTCCATCTTCATCGTCGAACTCCTCGTGCGTCCACGGTGTCGCTGCCGAGGGCAGGTCGTGTTCGAAGTCGTCGGGAGTGGGGCCGGAGCATCCAGTCGCAACGCAAATGAACGGAAGCGTGCACCGAAGGACCAGCGACAAAGGACGGGGCATCACGGTCGTCTCCTCCCGGTAGGAGCCAAATGATTTGTAGTCGAGAAACGGTGCCTTCGATGTCGGCTCGTAGCGTTGTTCCGCCGCACTCTGCCAGGATCTCCGCTAAGTTGACAACGCCGTATTCCAAGCGCTTCGCGCTCGCGCTCGCCCTCGCCGTGATCCAGGAGACTGACCATGCGTCGCGTTCTCGCAGTTGTTGCCGTGTTGCTGTTTTCTTCCGCTGCCTGGTCGCAACAAGGCCGGCAGGGCTACTACCGTTATCCGACGCTACATGGCGATACGTTGGTATTCGCTGCCGAGGGCGACCTGTGGCAGGTACCCACGACCGGCGGGCTGGCGCAGCGGCTGACCACCCACGCGGCCGAAGAGAGCCACCCGACGATATCGCCGGACGGCCGCACGCTGGCCTATCGCGGCAACTACGAAGGCGTGGCCGAGGTGTACACGATGCCGTTGGCGGGCGGGCTGCCGCAGCGGCAGACCTATGAGGCTGATCCCTCGACGCCCGTCGGATGGACGCCGTCCGGCGAGCTCGTGTACACCACCGCCAGCTACTCGACGTTGCCCAAGCGTCAGCTGGTCGAGCTCGACATGGACGCCAACACGCGCAGCGTCGTGCCGCTGGCTGATGCGAGCGAGGCTGCCTACGGCGACGATGGCTCGACGGTCTTCTTCGTCCGCCCGGCCTTCCACGGCAACGTCACCAAGCGCTACACGGGCGGAACCGCGCGCAAGATCTGGAAGTACGCCTCGGGTTCGGCCGAGGCTGAACCGCTCACCGCCGACTACGACGGCGAGAGCCACACGCCGATGTGGTGGAACGACCGGGTGTACTTTGTGACTCCTCGCGACGGCACGATGAACATCTGGTCGATGAACCAATCGGGCGACGATTTCCAGCAGCACACGCAGCACAGCGGCTGGGACGTGAAGGAAGCGTCGCTCTCCGAAGGGCATATTGCCTACCAGGTCGGTGCCGATATCTGGACTTTCGTTATCGCCGCGGACTCGTATGCGTTGGTGCCGATCAGCCTCGCTTCCGACTTCGATCAGTTGCGCGAGAAGTGGGTCGCGGAGCCGATGGACTACCTGACCTCGGCGCACATTCACCCCGACGGCGAGAGCGTCGTGCTGACCTCGCGCGGCCGTGTGTTCGTGGCACCTACCGGCTCGGGTCGGCTCGTTCGGGCCTCGCGCCGGGAGGGCGTGCGCTATCGCGACGTCGTGTTCATGCCCGATGGCGACACACTGCTCGGGCTGACGGACACCAGCGGCGAGCTCGAATTCGCCACCATCCCGGCCAACGGGGTGGGCGATGAGACGCCGATCACCGACGACGGTACGGTGCTGCGCTTCCAGGGCACCCCGTCGCCGGATGGCTCCCGGGTCGCGTATCGCGACAACAACAACGATCTGTGGCTGCTCGAGGTGGGTACCGGCCAGCAGCGCCTGGTGTCGACCAACCGCGAAGAGATCCGCGACGTCGCCTGGTCACCCGACAGTGGTTGGCTGACCTACGGGCAAGTTGCGATGAATACGTACGCGCAGCTGTGGCTGTACGAGGTGGCAACCGGGACACGGATTCCGCTCACTTCGGACCGTGTCAACAGCTTCAGCCCGGCCTTCAGTCCCGACGGGGACTGGCTGTACTTTCTGTCGGACCGCAACCTGCGCACGTCGGTCGGCAGCCCGTGGGGGCCGCGTGCTCCCGAGCCGTACTTCGACCACACGATGAAGATCTACCAGATCTCCCTGCGCGCCGGCCTGCGCTCGCCGTTCACACCAGATGACGAAATCAGCCGTGCGCTCGAGACGCCCAAGGACTCGGCGGCGGCGGACTCGTCAGACGGCGACGACGTTGAGGACTCGAGTGACCGGACCATGACCGTCGACCTCGCCGGCATCGCGCGGCGCGTCAAGGAGGTGCCGGTCGAGCCCGGCAACTATTCGGGTCTGTCGGTGAACGAAGACGCTTTGTTCTGGCGGGCAGGTGAGACCGGCGGATCCGCTGGACATCTGATGGGCATGGCCGTCGGCAACGACGACCCTGAGCCCGAGCAGGTTCTCGAGGGAATCAGCAGCTATGAGATGTCGGCCAGCGGCGAGAAGCTGATGGTGCGGCGCGGTAGCGATATCTACGTCATCGATGCCGAGCCCAGCAGTGTGGGTAGCACCCTTGCCGACAGCCAGGTGGACCTCGGCGGGTGGACGTTCTCGATCGATGTCGCGGCCGACTGGCGGCAGATCTTCGTCGATGCGTGGCGTCTCGAACGCGACTATTTCTACGACCCGGGCATGCACGGGCTCGCTTGGGACGTGGTGTTGGAGAAATATCTCGAGCTCGTCGGCCGCGTCACTACTCGCGATGAGCTGAACCAGCTGATCGGCCGCGTAATCGGCGAGCTGTCGGCGTTGCACACCAGCGTTCGTGGCGGCGACACTCGCGAGGGCGAGGACGACGTCGCGGTCGCCAGCCTCGGCGCTCGCCTGGTCCGCGACCCCGGCGCCGGGGGCTACCGCATCGACCACATCTATCAGGGTGACCCGGACTACCCTGATGAGTTGTCGCCCCTGGCGGCTCCCGAGCTGGGCATTGACGACGGCGACGTCATCGAAGCCGTCAACGGCGTCGCCACGCTGTCCGTAGGCCACATCGGCGCGTTGCTCCGCAATCAGCAGGGTCGGCAGGTGTTGCTGCATGTCCGATCCGGGCCCGGCGGAGATGGCCGCAATGTCATCGTCGTGCCCGCCGCCAACGAGCGCAACCTGCGCTACAGCGACTGGGAGTACACGCGGCGGTTGGAGGTCGAGGACGCGGCCGCCGGCCAGATCGGCTACGTCCATCTGCGCGCCATGGGATCCAACGACATCAACGCCTGGTATCGACAGTTCTACCCGGTTCACGATCGGCCGGGCTTGATCGTCGACGTGCGCGAGAACAACGGCGGCAACATCGACAGCGTCATCCTCGAGAAGCTGATGCGACCGGCCTGGTTTTACTGGAAGGGTCGAGTCGGTCGACCGACCTGGAACATGCAGTACGCCTTCCGCGGGCACATGGTGGTGCTGGTGGATGAGAACACCGCCTCCGACGGTGAGGCTTTTGCCGAGGGATTCCGTCGCCTGGGAATGGGCCCGGTAATCGGCACGCGCACATGGGGCGGTGAGATCTGGCTGTCGTCGTCGAATCGACTCAGCGACGGCGGGCTGGCCCGAGCCCCGATGGACGGCGTGTACGGCCCCGAGGGCGAGTGGCTGATCGAGCAGTGGGGCGTGGTGCCCGACATCGAGGTGATCAACCTGCCGCACGCCACTTTCAACGGTGAGGATGCCCAGCTCGACACCGCCGTCGAGTACCTGCTGCAGAAGATCGCCGAGGATCCGCGCGCGATTCCGACAGCGCCCGACTATCCGGATTTGAGCTTCGCGTACCCTCGCAATCAACAGCAGTAGCGATAGCGAGCACCTTCGCTCGAGGGTGCCGGATCACCGAGAGTCCAAAGAGCGCCACGGCAGTGAGAGCCGTGACGTACAGTATCGGGCGGAAGCCGGCCTCGCCGTTTCGCTCAGAGTGCGCTAGTCAAGGCAGAAGCAGAGAACCTTGTGAACACCACTCGCCTTGATGCGCTGTTTAATCCCAGGGCCGTCGCAATCGTGGGCGCGAGCGAACGCGCCAGCTCCTGGACGCTCGAGATCTACAACAATCTCGAGAGCCTCGGATTCCGGGGCGAGATCTTTCCGGTCAACCCCAGGCGGCCGTGCGTTTGGGGCCGGGACGCCTACGAGGGCCTCGAGCAGATTCGCGACCAAGTCGATATCGCGATCATCGCGATTCCCGCCACCGCGGCGGTCGACGCCGTAGCAGCGTGCGGCGCGGCTGGTATCCCGGCGGCAATGGTCGTTTCCAGCGGCTTCCGAGACGCAGGGAGCGAAGGCGCCAAGATCCAGGACGCGCTCGTCGCAGTCGCCAAGGCGAACAACGTCGCCGTGCTGGGACCCAACGTCGAGGGCTTCATCAACTATCGCGATCGTGTGGCGGGCTACGGGGCCGAGATGCCTCCCACCTCCAGCGTCGGCTCGATCTCGATGTTCTCCCAGAGCGGCACCGCGGCATGGACGTTCGCGCACATGGCAGGCGATCGCGGTGTCGGCCTGCGATTGGTCACAGGGGTCGGCGTTGAGGCCATCCTCGACATCGGAGACATGCTCCAGTGGGCAGCAACCGACGAGGCGACCTCCGTCGTAGCGTGTTACGTCGAGACGATTCGTGACGTCTCCAGTCTGGGCGGCGGTCTCGACGCCATGGCGCAAGCGGGCAAGCCCGTGGTGGTGTGCTGCCCGCGCGTGGTGGCTGACGCCGCGCGGCGGTCGGTGATTGCACACACGGGAGAGTTGCTGGGCGATACGACACTGCGCGACGCCTTCCTGCGTCGGCGCGGAGCAGTGGTGGTTCACGACCCCATCGCCCTTTTTGAGACTGCCCTCCTGATCGAGCGTTCCCCAGCACGCGTTCGTGGCACGGTCGCCGTGGCCATGCAGTCTGGCGGAAACTGCACACTCTTCGCCGATGCGCTCGACGAGTGCGAGGTCACCCTCGGTGAATTCAGCCGGAAGACAACGATCGCGCTGCAGGAGATTCTGCCGGACTTCGCCGAGCCCCGGAATCCGCTCGACGTAACCGGCCAGGCGGTCTTCGAGGGCGAGATCTACTGCGGCGCGATCGATGCGTTGGCAGCGGACCCCGAAGTCGGCATCGTAGTGATCGACGTCGCGCCCAGTCGCCGCGATCCGGACGGCTCCCCGCTCAACGTGATCCTGAAGCACGCGGGAGAGGTGCAGCGTTCGAGTGGCAAACCTGTCATCTCAGTGCTCGCAACCCCGTTCTCGTATCCCCCGCGCACGGCGGCGCTGCTAGCAGAACAAGGGGTAACCGTGCTTCAAGGCCACGCCGCGTCCGCCAACGCCATCGCTGGCTTGATAAGCAGTTCTCGACAGACGCCACCCATCTCCGGCCGCAGCGTCGACAGGCCCGACATCTCGATCCCCTCGGGGGTCCTCGATGAGACAGAAAGCGCCCGCATCTTCGCCGCATACGACATCGAGCGGCCCCACGAGTTGGTCGCGCATACTGCCGAACAGGCGGCGGATCGCGCCGAGCAGATCGGCGGCCGTGTGGTGGTGAAGCTCGTCTGTGCCGAGGTGGCACACAAGGCGCGCGAGGGTCTGGTAAAGCTGCGGCTCGAGTCACCCTCGGAAGTCATGGTGGCGGCCCAAGAAGTGCTTGATCGCGCTCGGGAGCTCGGCACCGGTGGCAGTCTGCTTGTTCAGCAACAAGTCCCGGCAGGGCCGGAGTTCTTGCTCGGCGTGACCGTGGATCCCGCCTACGGGCCGGCGATAACGGTTCGACCCGGGGGCGTCGACGTCTCCGGTGTTTCGAAGTTCCGCATGCTTCCTCTGTGCCAGGGCGAGGCGGAGGACGTCGCTGCCGAGGCGTCGTCTCAGGCTACAGCCAAACTGTCGAATTCGGAGCTGCGAGCGCTGGCTGGGGCTGTGGATCGCTTCTCGTGGATCGGAATTGATCTCGCGGATCGGCTGCTCGAAATCGAGGCCAATCCGGTCATCATCACGGATGGTCGCGCCGTCGCTGTGGACGCTCTGGCCGTCATGAAGGAAGAAAAAGGAGAGGACTGATGTCGAAAGAGGCAGCGCTGCGCGTGCGTATGTCGGCCCGCGATGCCCACTACGGTGGAGCCCTGGTGGCCGGCGCCAAGATGCTCGAGCTCTTCGGCGATCTGATCACCGAGCTCGCCATCCAACAGGACGGCGACGAGGGCCTGTTTCGCAGCTACGATGAAGTGGAGTTCCTCGCCCCCGTCTACAGTGGCGACTTTATCGAGGCCAAGGGCCGCATCATCAAGGTCGGCAACACCTCGCGACGTTGTGAATTCGAGGCCCACAAGGTCATCGCCGTGCGACAGGACGTAAGTGATTCTGCCGCGGATGTGCTGCAGGAACCTGTCCTCGTGTGTCGGGCCATAGGCACGACAGTGGTTCCCAAGAGCAAGAAGCGCCTCTAGAGGCCAGTGGCCTGCAACAGGCCACTGAGCCACACGCACGCATCGCTAGCCGCAACCTCGAGTCTCCGCTAGTATGCGCATATGCGCATATTTATGGTCCGCAACCGGTGGCGGCGGCTGACCCGCACACTCGAATCGATGCTGGAGACTTGAAATGAAGGTCGTGCTGGCCTATTCGGGAGGACTCGACACGTCGGTCATCCTGCGCTGGATTCAAGAGAACTATGACGGTGAGGTAATCGCCTACACGGGAGATGTCGGCCAAGGGCGCGAAGAGGTGGACAATGCGCGCCTGGCGGCGGAGCGCACCGGAGCGGCGGCCATCGAGATCGACGATCTGCGCGAGGAGTTCGTCACCGACTGCGTCTTTCCAGCGCTACGCGCCAACGCTGTCTACGAGTCGTACTACCTCATGGGAACTGCGCTGGCGAGGCCTGTGATCAGCCGGGGGCTAGTACGCGCGGCCGAGAAGCACGGCGCCGAGGCTATCGCGCACGGGGCCACCGGCAAGGGCAATGACCAGATCCGTTTCGAGATGGCCGCCTACGCCCTGAAGCCCGACATCAAGATCATCGCTCCATGGCGCGAATGGAGCCTCAAGGGGCGCGCCGACCTGATCGACTACGCACGAGAACATGGCATCGACCTGTCGGCGGTGTCGAAGCCTGAATACTCGATGGACGCCAACCTCATGCACGTCTCCTATGAGGGTGGTGTGCTCGAGGACCCGTGGGCAGGCCCTCCCCCCGGCATGTTTCGCATGACGGCAGATCCCGAGGATGCCCCGGACGATCCCGAGTACGTCGAAGTGTCCTTCCAAGAAGGAGTGCCCATCGCCATCAACGGCGAGAGCCTCTCACCGGTGCCTCTGCTCGAGCGAGCCAACGAGATCGCCGGACGCCACGGCGTAGGCCGGGTGGACATCGTCGAAAACCGTTTTCTGGGCATGAAGAGCCGTGGCGTGTATGAAACGCCCGGCATCACGCTGCTGATACACGCCCATCGCGCCATCGAGTCGATCACGCTTGACCGCGAGGTGCACCACCTGCGTGACGAGCTCGTGCCGCGTTACGCCGAGATGGTTTACAACGGCCTCTGGTTCAGCCCCGAGCGCGAAGCGCTGCAGCAATTCATGGACTCGGTGCAGGAGCGCGTGACCGGCGACGCACGCCTGAAGCTGTACAAGGGCGCCGCCACAATCGTCGGGCGGCGATCGGCAACACGGACGCTCTATGACCACGCAACCGTGACCTTCGAGGCCGACGACGTCTACGACCAGGGCGATGCGACGGGCTTCATCCGGCTGCGCGCGCTGCGATTGCGCACCCTGGGCGCGCGGCGGATCTCGGAAGGCGAATGATGTCTCTGCTCAGGGATCGTTTCGACGGACGGCTCGGCGAGCTCATGCAGCGCTTCTCGTCATCACTGCAGCTCGATCTGCAGATGCTCGACGAGGACATACAGGGCTCGACGGCGCATGCGCAGATGCTTGGCGAGACCGGCATCATCTCGAAACTGGAATCTACAGCCCTGTGCGACGGGCTGGCACGAGTGCGCGAAGACCTTGCATCCGGGGCCTGGGTGCCGGGCGATGAATTCGAGGACGTGCACATGGCGGTCGAGGCGCGTCTGTCGGAGATCCTCGGTGAGGTCGCAGGCAAGCTACATACGGCTCGTTCGCGCAACGATCAGGTGGCCACCGACCTGCGCCTGTGGCTAAAGACGCGTCTGCGACGACTCGATGGCGCGCTGATCAACCTGCTGCGCGTGCTCCTGGATCGGGTCGAGAGCGACGGCTCCACGCTTCTGCCCGGCTACACCCACCTGCAGCGAGGTCAACCGATCCTGTTCGGCCATCATCTGCTGGCCTACGCATGGCCCTTGTCACGCGACCTCGGCAGAGTACGCGATGCGTCGCATCGATTCGACGAGTGTCCGTTGGGAGCGTGCGCCATGGCGGGCACCTCCTTCCCGATCGACCGGCATCGCACCGCCGAGCTGCTCGGCTTCAGATTGCCCACAGAAAATGCGATGGATTCGGTGGCGGCGCGTGATCATGTTCAGGAGGTTGCCGCGGCGTGTTCGATCCTGTCCTGCAACCTCTCGCGCATGGCCGAGGAGCTCGTCCTCTGGAGCTCGACCGAGTTTGCTCTCGTACGCCTCAGCGATACCTATTCCACCGGATCGAGCATCATGCCGCAGAAGCGCAATCCCGACGCTGCCGAGCTCGTTCGCGGCAAATCGGCATCGGTTCTCGGCTACTGCACGACTCTGCTTGCCCTGCCCCGTTCTCAACCCTTGGCGTACAACCGCGACTTGCAACAGGACCGTGGGGCGCTGTTCGCGGTCGTCGACACGACCATCGACTGCGTCCTCGTCATGACGGAAGTGTGGCGAGACCTCTCGATCGCCAGTGAGCGCTACGAAGCCGACCTCATCGGCGACCCCTGCCTGGCGACCGAGGTCGCCGACGACCTCACCCGCGGCGGTCTGCCGTTCCGTACCGCGCACAGCATCGCCGCGCGGTTGGTCCGCCGCTGCGAGAGTCAGGGCTGCGGGCTCGACGGCTTGGCCGAAGATGAGCTCGAAGCCGTCCACGCGGGGCTCGCCGAGGTGGTGTCTCGCGTCGGCTCACCACGCGATGCGGCGGAACGGCGCCGGTCACACGGCGGCTCGTCGTCGTCAGAGATAGCGCGGCAGGTCGATGTCCTGCGCAAGTTAGCCAGCGAAGGCTCCTGAGTCGGGTCAGATCTCCAGCTGGCGGTCGCGGGCGGCGACGTTCCACCGGCCGACAATCTCTCCTCCGGCGATGACCGTCGCGTGTGCGTGCAGCGCCGACGTAGGGCAAATGTGGTTCGGTATGGCCAGCAGCTCGTCACCCGGTTCGAACTTGGCAGCGGACGCCGTTTCCAGAACGAGGTGCTCCTCGTCCTGCAGCACTTCTCTGGCGTCGGGCAGGTCGGGGAAACAGAGCCGGGTACCGGCCGGCGGATCGGAAGCAACCGCCTTGTATCCCACGTCGAGGGTCATGCGATCGGCCATCGATCGGCTGACGACGCGGGTCAGGAGCGCCGCCGCCGGCGTGAACTCGAGATCGGGAAACGCCTCGCCGTAGCCGATGTCGTTGAACACACAGGTGCCGGGGCTACACTGGATCATCGAATCCTCGATCGAGGCGAACACCGGAAACGAACCCGTTCCGCCGGCGACGATTCGCGGCACCGGCCAGCCCCGCTTCACTACCTCGTCGCGAAGCGCAGCGACCGGCTTCCAACCAGCGAGCACCGCCGATCGACGTTCCGCCAGGGACGTCTGGTGGTTGTGTCCGTCGTACAGATGTATCCCTCCGGATGTAAGCCCCGGTGTCTCAACGATCTGCCGGTAGAGCTCAAGTGCCTGGTCGCTTTCCGCCGGAAGCCCGGTGCGGTGCTGTCCTGAGTCGATGTCCAGCAGCACTTCGACCGACTGCCCGGCCCGCTGCATGGCTGTCCCCAGCGCGGCGATCGGCTTCGGGTGATCGGCAGTGACCGAGAACGTGACATCGGGAAACGTGGCGCAAAAGGCGACCGCGCGAGCGATATTGGGGCCGACGAGACCGTAGGCGAGAAAGACATCCTTCACGCCGCAGCGGGCGAGCAGCTCGGCCTCGGCAAACGTCGCCGCCTTGTGTCGCGCGATGCCGCGAGCGAGTTGCATCGCGATCACCTCGCCCATCTTGTGCGTCTTGCAGTGCGGCCGTAGCCGGTCTGCTGAACCGGCAATCCGGATCATCCGGTCGAGGTTTTCTTCGAGAATCTCGCGAAAGACAATCAGCGCCGGCGTGAGAATCTGGCTCGGGTCTTTGATTTCGTAGCGGGATTCCATCTGGTGTAGCCGACGCTCTCTCTTCTGGATCTGGCCGCCGGACTACTCTACGGTGTTTCACCACCCTGCATGCTGGGCGGCGGGGTGGCGGCATAGGCAGCGAACGAGGACCGATCATGACGACCGAAACTCAACAGCAGTTGGACGTACCCCAGCTAGTCCTGGAGGCCAGCGAGAGATGCCAGGATTACCTCTCGCCCACACCGCTGGAGTACTCCTTGTACCTCAGCAAGGAGATCGAGGGCGAGGTCTGGCTCAAGCTGGACTCGATGCAGATCGGGGGCGCTGGCGGTTGGGGCCTGCTCAAACACAAGGCGCGGTTCAGGGGAAAGAAGGTCGTTGCGGTCGCCTGTGGGCGAAACATCAATCTGGACGTGTTCAAGCGCATCATTGCGTAGGCTCCATTGGGCGGACTTGAGAAAAAGCGGATGGTCGACGCAGTTTCAGCGTCAGAGAATCCGGAGGAACTATGACCAGGAGTGAGGATCGTGGTCTCGGGATGCACCGGGATATCACCCGGCGCGACTTCGTCAATGGCGTGGGGGTGGCGATCGGGGGGTCGCTAATCGCACCTGGCCGGCTGTCGGCGCGCGAGGCTATGCGCCATGCCTCCCCGGCGCAGGAGTACTATCCGCCGGCCCTCACAGGAATGCGCGGCAGCCACGCCGGTTCGTTCGAGGTCGCCCATGCGCTCCGTGACGGGCAAACCTGGACCAATGTCACCGACACGCGTGAGAGCTACGACCTCGTAGTGGTCGGCGGCGGGCTGAGCGGGTTCTCGGCGGCCTATTTCTTCCTTACCTCGGCCGGCCCCGGCGCCCGCGTGCTGGTGCTCGACAATCACGACGACTTCGGCGGCCACGCCAAGCGCAACGAGATGACGTACCGCGGCCGCACGCTGATGCTGCCCGGCGGTACGTCGTACCTCGAGTCCGTGGGCCATTACAGCGCCGTTTCCAGGACGCTTCTCGCTGCGATCGGCATCGACATCGACAGTGCCAACGCCACCAGCACCGCGGGTAGGAGGTTCTACGGATCGCTGGGGCTCGGTAGTGCCACGTTCTTTAGCAAAGAGGTGTTCGGCGAGGATCGGCTGGTGATGGGCCGTGGCGGCCAAGCCGGTGGCCAATCTGGTGGTTGGCCGGATTGGCTCGCGCAGACCCCGATGTCATCGGAGGCGCAGCGGGACATCGCGCGGCTCTACGACGACGGGGCGAACCCGGACACCATGCCCGGGCTGTCGGATGCCGACAAGAAGGAGCGGCTGGCGCGGATCAGCTATCGAGACTTCCTCCTCGATCTGGCCAAGGTTCACGCCGACGTGATCCCGTTCTTCGACGACCGCCCGAAGGGCAGCTTCTGCGTCGGCATCGACGCCCATCCGGCGCTGTATGCATGGGCCCAGGGCTATCCCGGCTTCCAGGGGATGCACCTGGAGCCTTTCGCCCCCGTAGGCCCCCTGGCGCACATCGGCGGCGGACAACACGGTCGCGAGAACGAGTTTGATGAACGACCGGACATCTACTTCCCCGACGGCAACGCGACGGTGGCCCGGCTCCTGGTTCGCGCCATGATCCCCGACGCGCTTCCGGGAACTTCGCTGGATGACTCGATGACGTCGCGCCTCAGGTACGACCGCATCGACCGCGACGGCTCCGACGCCCGGATTCGCCTCAACAGCACGGTGATCTCCGCCCGGCACCTGGGCGATCCCGATGTGGCCCGCGAGGTCGAGATCACCTATGTGCGCGGCGGCAAGGCCGAGAAGGTACGGGCGGCTCATTGTGTGATGGGTTGCTACAACCGGGTCGTCCCGCACCTGTGCCCCGAGATGTCCGACGAGCAGAAGGTGGCGCTCATGTATGGCGTCAAGATGCCGCTCGTCTCCACTAGCGTCCTCATCCGAGACTGGACGTCCTTCACCAACCTGGGCATCTCACAGGTGACCGCTCCGGGGATGTACCACAGCGGGATCAACCTCGGTCGGTCGATCCAGTTCGGCGACTACCAACCTTCCAGATCGCCTGACGACCCGATGATCGTGGAGATGTACAGGGTGCCTTGCGCTCCGGGACACCCGAAAAAGGAGCAGCACCGCATCGGGCGAGAAGATCTGTTGGCCACCACTTTCGAGACTTTCGAGCGCAATATCCGCGACCAGCTCGGTCGAATGCTGCAG
Source organism: Acidobacteriota bacterium (assembly GCA_965248695.1). GTDB lineage: Bacteria > Acidobacteriota > UBA890 > UBA890 > WLXD01 > DASCOT01. Next base: position 2,507,097 of record CBDFKD010000002.1, read on the forward strand.
GGTGGCGGCTTCGACCCGGCCCGGGACATCGAAGCGATCACCGTGAATCGCTGGCCACACGGCTACGCCTATAGCTACAACACCCTGGACGATCCGATCGAGTGGGCGCTGTTCACCCCCGACGACCGGCCGTGCGTGGTCGGGAGTCGGCGATTCGGTCGGATCTCCATCGCCAACTCCGATGCCGCTGCCTCGACCCACACCGACTCGGCCATCGACGAGGCGCATCGGGCGGCCCGCGAGCAGCTCCTCGTTCGAAGCCGTGCCCGGCGAAGAACGTAACTCCCTCATACCAGGTGGACCCTACGATGCCGTCAACTTCTCGCTTCAAGCAAGAGTCCACCCCTAACGCGCGGCGCCGCAGGCGGGCGCACCCGGCCGCGGGAGTCCTCGGTCGTGCGCTGCTTGCCGCCCTGGTTGTCGGGATACCGGCGATCGGTGTCGGCGCGCAGCAGGTGGGCGTGTTCTACCCCGACGTCCCCGGAGAGCTGTTGCTCGAGAACGAGTACGTTGTCGTGCAGAGGTTCATCATCGAGCCGGGGCAGTGGGAGGGGATTCACTCCCATCCGGGCAACCACCTCTGGGTGTTCGTCAAAGGTGGTCTAACGGCCGAACGCCGCGGTGGCCAAGAGGTGCACAGGATGACTGAGCCTTCGGAAGATGGCTCCGTCGGATGGATGGACGCCGTCGAGCTTTCCGAGCAGCACGAATCCGGCAACATCGGGGACACGCCGATTGACTTCGTCTGGATCACCCTGAAGCCCTGTGAGCCACTGGCAAACCACACCGTCGGCCTGTTTTATCCGGACATCCCGATCGAGATGCTGTTCGAGAACGAGCGCGTCGTCGTGCAGCGGTTCGTCATCGAGCCGGGGGAGTGGGAGGGAATCCACTCCCATGCGGGCAACCAGGTCTACGTTCACGTCAAGGGAGGTATCTGGGCCGGACGCATGGGCGGCCGCGAGGTCTACCGGGGGCCACCTTCGGAGGATGGCTCCGTTGGATGGCTAGACGCCATCGAACTGTCCGAGGGGCACAATTCCGGCAACGTCGGGGACACGACGATGGATCTTGTATACGTGACCGTCAAACCGTGTCGCCCGTCAGCGGCGCCGTGAGAGCGAGGAGAGCGCGTGAAGATCCCCCTCGAGGAACTACGAGACCTGGCCGAACGAGCCCTTCTGAAGTACGGCTACTCGGAAGAGGAGACCCGCGTCATCCTCGAGATGCTCATGTATGCCCAAACGCGAGGCAATGATCAGGGCATTGTGAAGCTGATTGGCAAAGGGATGCCCAAACATGCCAATGCAGAGCCGCCAACCATAGAAAAAGAGACGCCCGCGACTGCGATCATCAACGCCAACCTGTCGATGGAAGCCGTTGCCATGGAACAAGCCGTGACCATGGTGATCGACAAGGCGAAGAACATGGGCATCGCGATCGTCGGGACGCATACCGGCGACGGATCATCCGGTGCCATCGGATACTGGTCACGCAGGATTGCGGACGCTGGCCTGGTCGGTATCACCATGTCGAGCTACCCCCACGCGATGGTGCCTCCCGCCGGCTCGTTCGAGCCGCTGTTTTGTACCAACCCGATAGCGTGGGGCGTTCCTACCGACGGCGAACCGATTGTCCTGGACATGTCGTCATCGGGGATCTCGTTCTTCGGTCTGATTGAAGCGAAGACACGGGGAGTCCAGGTCGCCGAAGGGCTCGGCTATGACAAGGAGGGCCACGAGACCACAGACCCCGCCGAGATCATGGAGGGGGCGATCAGACCGTTCGACCAGGGAGTAAAGGGCGCCGGTCTGGCGTTGATGGTACAGATCATAGGCGGTGCTCTGGTTGGTGGGGATTTCTTGAACGGAAGCGATCATGACGGCAACGTCGTCATTGCGATCGACCCTGGCGCGATGATCGGAACGTCGCGATTCATCGAAGAAAGGACCAAGATCACAACGGCAATAAAGCAAGCCAAGAGACTCGATGGCGTTGAGGAGATAATGGTCCCGGGTGAGCGCGGCGACAAGATCAGAGCCCGCGTCCTCGATAGTGGCGAGCTGGAAGTGGAAGACAATCTGCTGAACAGCCTCCGGGCTTTTGTGGAAGGCGACTGAACGACATGGATTTCACCGACAAGCGAGTCTTGGTTACGGGCGGCAGTCGAGGTATCGGCTTTGCGATTGCACAGGCCTTTGTTGACGCTGGCGCGCGCGTGGCCATCAACGGCAGAACGGAGCAATCCGTGAGCGCCGCGATCGACAAGCTGGGCGCCAGTGATCGTCTGGTGGCAGCACCCGGCGATATCGGTACCGTTGCCGGCTGCGAGTCAGCGGTTGAGACGGCGAACGATGCCTTCGGCGGTCTCGATGTTCTGGTGAACAGTGCCGGTGTCGGCTCTGGCAGACCCATCGAGGAGAGCGACGAGGCGATGTGGGACGCTCACGTCGACGTCAACCTGAAGGGCACGTTCTTCTGCTGCCGTGCGGCATTGCCCGAGCTGCGCAAGTCCAACGGCAACATCGTCAACATCGCCTCCGACGCCGGCCTGATGGGGGTTCCGGGCATCGTGGTGTACTGCGCCTCCAAAGCAGGGGTCGTCAACATGTCGAAGGCGATGGCGCTGGAAGTGGCGCCAGAGGTACGGGTCAACTCCGTATGTCCCGGTTATGTCGATACCGACATGATCCGCCGCGACCATATAGACAAGAAAGATGACCCGGCCGCGGCGGAGCAGGGGATGATCGACTACGCGCCGATGAAGCGCATCGCAACGCCAGCCGAGATTGGCGAGGCGGTGCTGTATCTGGCCTCATCCGAGGCACGTTTCATTACTGGTGCCGCGCTAGCGATTGATGGTGGCTCGACCGCCGGCCGTTGAGGTCCCGCCTGGCCCTCCAGCGTTGCTTGGTGCGCTCAGGAACTGGTCGATCGCTTCCCGAAGGCGCCGTCAACTGCGGGCTCAGAAGCTCCAGAACCGCGGTATGAAGATCACGGACATGATCCAGAACAGGATGCTGAGCGGCACCCCGGTGCGCAGGAAGTCCGTGTACCTGTAGCCGCCCGGGTTGTAGATCATCGTGTTCGTCTGGTAGCCGACCGGGGTCGAGAACCCGGTCGAGGCGGCGAAGGTGATCGCCATCAGCAGCGGCCTCGGGTTGATGCCTGCCTGCTCGGCCGTCGAGATGGCAATCGGGGCGAGCAGCACGGCCGCGGCGTTGTTGCTCATGCAGTCGGTCATGATCGAGGTCATGAGGTACACGACGGCAAGCACGGCGACCGGGCCCATGTCTCCGACCATGCCAACAGCGTTGTCGGCGATGAAACCCGCCGCACCGCTCTTTTGCATGGCGATGCCAAGCGGCAGGATGCCCGCCAGCAGAAAGATGACCTGCCAGTTGATGGCACCGTAGGCCTCGTCCAGTCGCAGACAGCGAGTCAGCACCATGGCGGCGCAGCCGAGCAGCGCCGAGACCAGGATCGGCAGGATGTTGAACGCCGCCAGCCCGACGACAGCGGCGAGAATTGCCAGCACCATCGGTGCCTTGTGCTGCATCCCGGCCCCCGGTACCTCGTCTAGGACGATGAAGTCCTCGTCGCTCCGCAAAGCCCTGATCTGCGCCTCGGGGGCCTGGATCAGCAACGCGTCACCCAGACCGAGACTCACGGAGTTCAGCTTGTCGCTGATCGTCTCTCCGCGCCGCTGAACCGCGAGCACGAGGGCCTTGTAGCGGTTGCGGAAATCGAGGTCCTTGAGGGTCAGGCCGATGAGCTCCGATCCCGGCGCCACCAGCGCCTGGACGAGTCGCATCTCCTCCGTCTGCAGTGTCGAATCCCGCAGCTTGAACTCGACGTTGAGCTCCAACCTCGCCGATTCGCGAAGGTGCATCAACTCGGCAAGCCTGCCGCGCACGAGCAGCACATCGCCCATCTCGAGCGTCTGTCGCAGCGGCGCCCAGACCGCCTTAGCAACGTGCAGCAGCCGTAGCACCGTGACGTCGTGATCCTCACCCAGGCGGCTCTCCCGCACGGTCTTGCCGATCAGCGGCGAGTTCCTGCCGACCCGCATCTCGGTGATGTACTCGCCCAGCTGATAAGCAACGGCGAGCTCCTGAGCCTTGCGCTCAGGAAGCAGCCAGTGCCCCAGAGTCAGGAAGAAGACGACTCCGGTGGCGAAGAGAATCAGCCCCATGCGGCTGAACTCGAACATGCTGAAGGCGCCGTAGCCGGCCTGATCGGAAATGGAGCTGACCAGCAGGTTGGTCGATGTGCCGATCAGCGTGCACACGCCACCGAACTGCGAGGCGTACGACAGCGGGATGAGCAGCCGCGAGGCAGCGATCTTGCGCCGGTTCGCCACCACCATCACCAGGGGGATGAACACCGCCACGGCCGCGGTGTTGTTGATGAAGGCCGACATCACGCCGATCGTCCCCATGATCACGACCAGGGCAGTGAAGTAGCTCTGTCCGAAGCGCACCATCAGGCGCCCGACGGCTGCCGTGGCGCCGGTCTTCTGAAGGCCGGCGCTGAGGATGAACATCGCCGCAACGGTTACCGTCGCTGGATTGCTGAAGCCGGAGACACCCTCCTCGGGCGTGACCAGACCCAGGACCAGCAGCATCGCCAGCACCAGCAACGCCACGAAGTCGAGCGGGTACTTCTCGGAGACGAAGAGCGCGACCGCTCCGACCAGGATCCCCAGCACCAAAATCGCGTCGAAAGGCATAGCGAAGTCTACCTGACGTCATCCGGACGGCAACAGAATCCGCGCCTTCGGAGGCGCTAACGCCGGGCGTCGGTCGCGGTCAGCGGGCTCAGGTAGTCCCTGCCGCTGATCCCCTTCTTCCTCATGGCGATGCCCGTCAGGCACTCGTCGACGACCTGCTTGGAGTTGAGCACGGTCGTGTAACCCGAGTCGAGGAGGGGGTTGAGCTCGACGAGGTCGAAACCGACGACGTTGTTCTCGGCGCACAGGCCGCGAACGATGGGGAACACCTCGCGGGGCATGAGTCCGCCCGGCACGGGGGTGCCGGTTCCCTGGGTGAACGCCGGGTCCATGACGTCGATGTCGAACGAGATGTGCAGATAGTCCGGCCCGTCGTTGGCCTCGTCGAGAACTCGTTCCATGACGATTCCCCAGCCGTCGCGATTGATCTCGGCCATGGTGTGGTAGCGGAGGTTGTTGGCTCGCATCCACTCGAACCCGGCCTCCCCCGGCCAAGCACCCCGCAGGCCTACCTGGATGAAGTTCTGACCGAGGACGTGTCCGTCGTCGACGAGCCGTCGTATCGGCTGTGCGTGGGAGATCAAGTGGCCACGGCGAGTGTCGCCGGCGTCGTAGTGGGCATCGAAATGGATGACGCCAACGGCCTCCTTGCCGTACACGTCCGCGAGCCCGGCAACGTTGGCGAACTCGATAGAGTGATCCCCGCCGATGATGATAGGGATGGCGCCCGCCTCGGCGATCTCGCGCACCATGCGTCGAATGGGCGGCATGCTGCGCTCGACGCTCAGGTTGTCGATCGGAGCGTTGCCGTAATCCACGGCCTTCAGCTCCTCCTTCCAGCTGATCATCGTCTCCATGCTGCCGCCGCCGCGCCGCAGCGCGCGGAATGCAGTGGGTCCCTCGCCGGCGCCTCGATACCCGACCCCCATGTCGACAGGGGCTCCGATGAACGCCACCTCCACCTCGCCAGCGGTCAGGTCCTCGATCGTCCTGGCAACGGGTAGCCCGAAGAAGCTCAGGGCCGATCCGACTCCGACCGGTCCCGGCTCGCGCGGCGGATCGTCCGAGATGTCGCGATCCCTCCACACCTCGAGGTTCTCGTCATTCGGATCCAACCGGATGATCGCCGATTCGGGGTCGACTTCCGGCTCGCCCTGTTCCTCGCCTTCCGCGGCCTCGCTCTCTGTCGACTCGGCTTGGTCGGAGTCCGGCTCCGAAACGGCTTCGGCGGGATCAGCGGCCGGCTGCGGCGTGCAGGCAACCGAGAACACCAGCAACAGGATCGCGATTGCCCGCGTGAGCCGCCGCACGACTAGTCGCCGGCCTGCACGACTTCCTTCATGTACCAGTCGATGAAACGGGACGGGCCGCCCTCGTGGGTGGAGTAGCGACCGGCACCGTAGGCACCCGACTCGATGCCGGCGTGGTTGTTTTCGGTGATCCAGATGTCCTCCTGGATCGTGACGTGCCACAGCGCCTTGACGTTGTCCGGATCGTAGTCGCGACCGTCGACGGCGTCGGGGTGCACCAGCCAGACGATCTCGCAGTCGGTGAAGTTCTCCGACCGCGGCGTGAACCGAGCCACGGCGACGTGGTCGTCGTAGGTCTGCCAGTAGCCGGTCGACTCGGCGGTCGTCGTGCCGCCCGTCTCGTGCTTCCACTCCGTGATACCCGGGAGCAGGATCGACACCGCCTTGCCATCGATTGATCCGGTAACGAAGCCGGGATTGAGCAACCCGCCCATGCTGCCGTAGGCGGGCGTGTCGGCGTCGCCTTCGCCGCCCATGCCTTCACCGCCCATGCCCTCGGCACCCACATCAGCCGACGCGGAATTCCGCCGTCGACGCGCGTGCGGCGGCACCCAGGCAGCGACCGCGGCGGCCTTGTCTGCCCGCTGCTCGGGGGTGAGGTCGTTGTCCCAGTTGTGGGTGGTTACCAACGGGGTATGCGCTGGCCCGCAGTGATAGCACTCCTTGAAATTCTCCAGCGCCAGCTTCCAGTTAGCGTTGATCGGGTAGTACTCGCGCGCCGCGACCTTGAGCTCCTCCAGGGGCCACTTCTCGCCCACGGGACCAAGCCGGCTGGCTACGGCCGTCTCGAAGTCGGGCGGCGTGTCCGACTTCGACAGGTTGACGAAGACCTGGCCTTCGGCGACTCGCAGGTGGCAGGGCAGCAGGCCGTTGTCCGCCGGGTCGAAGTCGTCCTGCATGCCGTAGGCGTAGATGAGGCTGCCCTCGGTGTCGTAGGTCCAGGCGTGGTACGGGCACCGAAACACGGGAGAGCTACCCGACTGCCCCAGCTGCTTGACCGACAGGCGCGGGTCATCGGGCTTCTCGTCGGCATCGTGACGGCACAGCCGTGATCCGCGATGGCGACAGACGTTGTAGAAGCCGCGGATCTCGTTGTCCTGTCCACGCACGATGAGGATCGACTCGGAGCGACCGAACTCGAAGACGTAGAAGTCACCCGGGTTCGGAATGCGGCTCGCCTGGTCGGTGTACTGCCATAGGTTCTCCGCCACGAAGGCCTCGTCGGCGTCGAAGTGCTGCGCCTCGGTGTAGTACTCGGCGGGAATGGTGGTCCCCTCTTTCCAGCCGTTCACGCTGGCCTTGCGCGGAAGCGGCGCGGTGAGGGCAGGCGCACCGCGGCCACCATAGCCAACAGGATCGTTGCGCATCTCGACACGGGCGGCGCGACCATAGGTGGTCTTCTTGGCGGCCGTCTTGGCCGGGGTCGAGCCGAACAACGACTTGGGCAGGGTCACTGCCGCCGTGCCCGCAGCGACGGAGCTGGTCGCGAAGGTTCGGCGGCTCAGCTTGGTCTCCGCACCGGTCATCTCGTCTGTGTCTCGCTTGCTCATGACGCCCTCCGTTCATCGAACTGAAACCGCAGTTCCTTCCTGCCACCCGAGCGTTATCACGAGCGCGGTGGTAATACAACGGACAGTGTGGCGTTCCGTACCACGACCATACGCGGTTTCGAGACCCAAGCGCAGTCCCGGGAGGAGTAGAGCGATGGCCAACTACGAATTCGATCGGCGGGCTTTCCTTGCCGGCTCGGCGGCATCCGCCGCGTGGGCCCTTTCCGACCGCGAGGCAGCGGCCAGCGGTGGCATCAACGCACAGGCCGTGCAGGAGGCGCTTACCCCCAGCCTGGATGGGCACCCTGGCCCACCCTTCTCCAGAGCCGAGTACGCCGACCGACTGCGTCGCGTTCGCGAGCGCATGGCGCAGGACAACATCGACATGCTGCTGGTCACCATGCCCGAGGGCATGTGCTACCTGCACGGTTTGCAGGTGAACTGGTACCAGCAGAACGATGGCCGGTCGCGGATGCTCAATGTGACCGCCGTGCATGTGGATCACGACAAGCTGATCCACTTCGACAGCCATGCGGAGATCATGGCGACCACATCCGTCGCCGAGGACATCCGCCCACCGGGCGGCGGCGCCCAGCGCTACGAGTCGGTGGCCAAGGAGCTGAAGGCGGCGGGCTGGCTCGAGGGTACCGTCGGGCTGGAGTTCTGGAGCTATCGTCCCAACCCGGGAAACTACGAGCGCCTGAAGGCAGTGTACGAGGGTCACGGTTGCAGGCTGGTCGACGGCTCCGACGTCTTGTCGGATGTACGGGTGCAGAAATCGCCGGCGGAGATCGCCGTGATGGAGGAGGCCGGACGGATCTGCGACCTCGGCTTGCAAGCAATCACCGACAACCTGCGCCCGGGGGTCACCAAGCTGCAGCTGTACGGGGCGATGATGCAGGCGATGGCAGATGCGGGTGGCGAGACCGCCGGCCTGCTGCAGGGCGTCAAGGCGGGCGGCTGCAAGTTCCTGCACGGCATCTCGTCGACACGCGAGATCAAGGCAGGCGATCACGTCGTCGCCGATATCTGCGGCGTCAAGCACCGCTACCACACCAACACCTGCCGCGGCTGGCATGTCGGCGAGCCGCCGGCAGCGCTGGTCGACATCTACAAGCGGAACGGTCACGCCTCGCAGGTGCTGCTCGATACCGCCAAGGCCGGCACTCCGGTCGCCGAGCTCACCAGGGCGTTGCGTCGCTACTACAAGGAAGTCGGGGTGTGGGAGATGAAGCAGAAGGGCGACTTGCCCGGCTGGACCGGCGGCTACGAGCTCGGCCTCAGCTTCCCGCCTAGCTGGGTCGGCTGGCATGGCTTCGCGGTGACCGACACCGACGTTCAGTCCACCTCCAGCCGCAGGCCCTACGAAGCGTTCCAGGAGCGCCAGATCAGCAACTACGAGAGCTTCGCGACCGGCAGCACGGCCCTGATCGACACGTTCGTCTTCGAGCCCGACGGTGCCCGAATCCTGACGGACATTCCGGCGGAGTTGATCGTCGTTGCCTGACACAAGGGCCTGACACGATGTCACCCGGATCCAGACGACGTTTCGTAGGCGGGCTCGGCATGCTCGCTGGTGGTGGGCTGCTTGCCGACGGGCTGAGCGGCTGGCCAGCATATGCAGCGGGAAGCTGGCGCTCGGTCGGTGCGCAGGCCCCGTGGTCGACCGACGCGGGCAGCGTAGGGGTTTCTCCTGGGCCGTGGACGTCGCTGCCACAGATGGTGCCGGGCGTGCACCTGGAGAGCCTACGGCTGCGCATGCCGGACGGCGTTCACCTGCACGCGTTGCTCTACTTGCCCACGTCGCTGCGGGAGATGCGTCCGGTCCCGGCGCTGCTCAACACCACGCCCTACCGCAACATGCCGCGCGCCGACAGTTACCACGCGCGCCACGGCTATGCGTCGATCTACGTCGATGTCCGCGGCAGCGGCGCCTCCGAGGGGGTCCCCGAGGACGAGTATTCCGAGCAGGAGCACCGCGATACGGCGGCGATCATCGACTGGCTCTCCAAGCAAGCCTGGTGCAACGGCAACGTCGGCATGCACGGGGTGTCGTATTCGGCCATCAACTCGGTGTGGGTGGCGGCCGACGTGCAGCCGCCAGCGCTCAAGGCGATCTTCGTGCGCGCCGGTCACGATGCCCGCTACACCGACGACATCCACTTTCCCGGCGGCGCGATGCTGATGGTCGACAACTCCTGGGCCATCGGCATGGTCGGCAGCAACGTCATGCCCGGCGCCCCGGACTACCCGCTTTACAACGAGGCCTCGATGGACCGCTGGGAGACACCCCCGTGGCTCATGGGGTTCCTGCGCCATCAGCGCTACGGCCCCTACTGGGAACGTGCCTCTCTCGCACCGCGCTACGAGCGACTGCAGACACCGACCTTCGTCGCCGGCGGTTACCTCGACATCTACCAGAACTTCGTGATGCGCATCATGCGCAACTCGCCCGCGATCAGCCGCGGCGTGCTCGGGCCCTGGCACCACGGCCTGGTACCGGGGCCGCAGATGGACTGGGACGCCATGCAGGTGCGCTGGTTCGATCGCTGGCTCAAGGGCATCGACAACGGCGTCGATCGCGAGCCGCGCGCGTCATTCTTCATGCCTCGCTGGCAGTCGCAGTCGTTCCGCTACATCGATGACGTGCCCGGCGAGTGGCGCCATCTCGACGCCTGGCCCGACTCCGCCTTCGAGCCCCCGGAACGTCTTTACTTGCGGCCCGAACCGGAAACGCCGGTCGCGGCGGCGCTCGCGGCCGAGCCCGCACCGGGCCGCGGCGGGCGTCTCGACGAGCAATCGGGCGACGCATCGGCCCTGCAGCTGCGCTACTACCCGGCGACCGGTGGATGGGGCCAGTCGTTCGGCCCCACTACAAGCGAGGGCTACTACGGCATCGACCACCGCGCCGAGGACACCTACGGGCTGAGCTTCGACACCGCGCCGCTGCGCCAGCCACTGGAGATTCTCGGCTTCGCGCGCGCCCGGCTGTTCGTATCTTCGACCGCCCCGGTCGCCACCTGGATCGTGCGCCTCAACGACGTCGCTCCGGACGGCTCCTCGTACATGGTGTCGCGCGGCTACCTGAACGGCACCCACCGCGACTCGCACAGCGAGCCGAAACCGCTCGTGCACGGCGAGGTGTACGAGATCGAGGTGGAGATGTGGTGCGTCGGCCACACCTTCGAGCCCGGGCATCGTGTGAGGGTCGTTGTCACCAACGCCGACTTCCCGGTGATCTGGCCTTCCCCCGCGAAGATGACGACCACGCTCCATACCGGCGGCGACCGTCCATCGTACGTCGAGCTGCCAGCGCTCACAGCGTCAGGCTACGGAGAGTCGGAGCTGCGACTCATGGACGCGGACGATCCTCGGCGGTCGACGCGTGACAACGTGCAGGCCTACCAGCGCACGCACGACGTAGCCTCGGGCGAACACACTGCCTACTTCGAGCTCGGGAACGTGCTGCAGCCGGGCGAGACGTCGACTCGCGGGATGGACCGGATCTGGTGCAGAGTCGACGAGAACGACCCCGCCGTCGCCTCGGTGCGGTTCGAGGGCACCAGCAGCGGGCAGGCCGGAGGACGCCGGGTGGACGCGCGGGCCGAGGGGACGCTTTCCAGCGACGCGCAGGCCTTCACGCTCGACGTCGAGTGCACCCTGCTCGACAACGACGAGGTGGTGCGCAGTCGGCGCTGGCAGGACCGGGTGCCGCGCGACGGCGTCTAGCCCTTGACGGTCACGCCGATCGGCATCTAGCCTGCCTCCGTGAGCGGCAAACTCCGACGCCACTTTCTTCTGTCAGGAGAGCGCATCATGGGCACCGAATCGGCACGCGCGCGACATCCACGGCTATGGGGGACGTCGCTGCTAGCGCTCCTCGCCCTGCTGACTTTCAGCGGCAACGCTGTCTCGATGCAGCAGTCTGGCGCACCGACATCAGCTGGCGGAAACGCCGTCTCCTTCACCCGCGACGTGGCGCCGATCCTGCAGCAGAACTGTCAGATCTGCCATCGGCCAGGCTCGGTCGGACCGATGTCGCTGCTTACCTACGATGAGGCCAAGAGCTACGCGCCAATGATCAAGGCGCAGGTGGCCACCCGGGCAATGCCTCCCTATCACCTCGACACTCAGGTCGGGATCCAAGCAATCAAGGGCGACTGGCGGCTGAGCAAGCAGCAGATCGAGACGATCGTCGGCTGGGTGGACAGCGGTATGGCGATGGGAGACATCGCCGACATGCCGCCCCCGATGGAATGGCCCGAGGCCCAGAGGTGGCAGCTCGAGGACCAGCTGGGCAAGCCGGATCACGTGATCGAGTCACGTCCCTACGACGTGCCGGCCGAAGGGGGCGACATTTGGTGGCGTCCGCGAGTAGAGACGGGGCTCAACACCGACCGGCTGATTCGGGCCTTCGAAATCCGCCCTTCCTTCCCCGCCGGGCGGCAGGTCGTGCACCACGCCATCCCCAGGCTCTTGACCCCCAACGCGGATGGCGAGTGGGTCCGGACGGCAATGCTGTCGGAATACGCCATGGGCAAGGTCGGCGAAATCATCCCGCAGGACGCGGCCCGGCTGCTGCCGGTGAACTCGCTGATCGAATGGGACGTGCACTACTACCCGATGGGCTACGAGATCGAGGACGATCAGATCGAGCTCGGCCTCTGGCTCTACCCGGAGGGCTACGAGCCGGAATACATGCAAGACCTGGACATGTATCGCCTGCAAGGCGACATCGCCCTGGCACCCGGCGGAACCGCAATGACCCAGGGTTTCCACCGCTGGGATCATCCGGTTCGGATCGACAGCTTCCAGCCCCACGGGCACGTACATCTTCATGCCAAATCCATGCGGGCGATCTATCCGGACGGCTCCGAGGAGCTGTTGAGCATGGTGACCAACTTCAACGCGCGATGGCACCACAGCTATATCTATGAGGACGGCGTCGCTCCGCTGCTGCCCACCGGTACCGTGCTGGTGATCACCGCCTGGTACGACAACACCGAGAACAACCCCCTGAATCCCGATCCGGAAGTCTGGTACGCACGCGGCGCCCGCACGACCGACGAGATGTCGCATGCTTGGCTGGCGGTAACCCACCTGGATGAAGCGGGCTACGAAGAGCTGGCGGCCGAGAGGAAAGCGAAGTCAGAGGTTGCGGCTGAAGACAGTGACGACGGGAGCTGACTCGCTCGCTCCGAGATCGCCTTTGACCGAAGGAACCAGACGATGAAGGGTCGCTCGCTCCTCACCAGTCTTTGCTTGGCGCTCATCGTCATCCTGAGCCCGGCGTCCGCCGAGGCACAGCAGGTGCAGCGGCTACCTCTGGCGCCGATACCACCGACAGGCGAGCCGGTAGCGCCGTTCTTCGAAGGCTGGTATGCCAACTCCGACGGCACCTTCACCTTCTCGTTCGGGTACTTCAACTTGAACATGGAGGAGGTGCTCGAGATCCCCATCGGGCCGGACAATTTCGTCGAGCCTGCCGAGTTCGACGGTGGGCAGCCGACCCACTTCCCGGTCGATCCGCGTCGGGACAGGGGCGTATTCACGGTCACCGTGCCCGCGTCGTATCGAGACGGGAAGCAGCGGGTTGTGTGGACCATCCGTGCCAACGGCGTGGAGTATTCGGTGCCGGGAAGGGTGGGCATCGAGGCTCTTCAGCTCGACTACGGACCGCGAGGCATGGGGTCTGTTCCACCGCGATTACGACTAGACCCGGATGGGCCCGAGGGTCAGCATCCGACCGGCGTCCGGCTGATGCAGCCCCAGGTGGCAAAGGTGGGAGCCCCGCTGGCGTTGACCGTATGGGCCAGCGAGGTCTCGGAACGGTTCGACCACGACCTCGCCAACCGGGACGGTGTAGCGGTGACGCTCACCTGGTTCAAGCATCAGGGACCCGCCGGCGCGGTCCTGTTCGAGGATCAGGTGATCGTGCTGGAGGAAGGGGAAGGCGAAGCGATCACGACGGCGACGTTCAGCGAGGCCGGCGAGTACGTGCTTCGGGTCCGGGTGGACAACTGGACCGCCAACGATAGTAGCTCCGGCGATCAATGTTGCTGGACGAATGGATACGTTCCGGTGTCCGTTTCAGGAGGCGGGATGCCATGAGGAGACCGAAGCTGATGCCGACGATCCAACGCTCCAAATCGACGTGGACGAAACCCGCGATGTGCGCGGCAAGCGTGATCGCCCTGTGCCTGCTGTCGATGCCGGCCGTCGGACAGAACGGTGCGCCCGGCGCCGGCCCGGAAGGCTCGGGTACGGAGAACGGTGAATGGCATCACTGGGGCGGCGACACGGCCAGCACGCGCTACTCGCCGCTGGATCAGATCGACGCCGACAACTTCGAGGATCTCGAGGTCGCCTGGGTCTGGCGCGGCGACAACTTCGGTCCCTCGGTCGACAACATCATGCGCTCCACTCCCACCTATGTGAACGGCGTGCTCTACACCGTCGCCGGCCAGCGCCGCACCGTCGTCGCCGTCGACCCGGCCACCGGCGAGACGCTGTGGACCTACCGCGAGCCCTTCACACCGCGCTGGGAACGCTCGATGCGGAAGAACTACGGCAAGGGCGTCGGCTACGCCAACATCGATCGCCGCGGCGTGATCTACATGATCTCGCCGGGCTTCTTCCTCCATGCGCTCGACGCGGTCACCGGTAAGCCGATCGAGCAGTTCGGCAACGAGGGTACGGTCGACCTGCTGGCCGACTTCGGCTACGAGTACGACGCCTACGAGGGGCTTCCCAACGACATCGGCTACATCACCAACTCGTCGCCGCCCATGGTGGTCAACGACGTGGTCGTCGTCGGCAACTCGCACGAACAAGGCTACCACCAGTCCCGGCGCGAGAACGTACCCGGCAACGTGCTGGCGTACGACGCGCGCTCCGGCGAGCACCTGTGGAAGTTCAACGTCATCCCCCGGCCAGGTGAGTTCGGTCACGACACCTGGGACAACGACGCCTGGTCGTACGTCGGCAACGTCTCGGCGTGGGCGCCGATGGCGGCCGACCCCGAGCTTGGGCTGGTGTACTTCGTCACCGACCCGCCGACCAACGACTACTATGGCGGGCACCATCCAGGCGACAATCTCTTCGCCACCAGCATCATCGCCGTCGACATCAAGACGGGCGAGCGCCGCTGGCACTTCCAGACCGTTCACCACGACATCTGGAACTACGACAACCCCACCGCACCGATCCTGGCCGACATTACCGTCGATGGCAGAAAGATCCCGGCGCTGGTGCAGACCACCAAGCAGAGCTTCGCCTACGTGCTCAACCGTGAGACCGGCGAGCCGGTGTGGCCGATCGAGGAGCGCCCGACGCCGGCGTCGAAGATCCCCGGCGAGAAGACCTCACCGACACAGCCCTTCCCGACCAGGCCGGCTCCCTACGAGATGCAGGGTGTCACCGTCGACGACCTGATCGACTTCACCCCGGAGCTGCGGCAAGAAGCGATCGCGCTGCTCAGCGAGTTCGAGATGGGTCCGCTCTTCCTGCCTCCGCTGCACCGCGACAACGACCTGGGCTTCAAGACCTCGTTGACCTGCCCCGGTGGGGGCGGCGGCACCAACATCCCCGGAGGCGCAGCCCTCGACCCGGAGACGCAGATTCTCTACGTCGAATCAGCCAAGACCTGTTCCTCGAATTTGCTGATTCCCGGCGTCGAGGCAGACGCCCAGTATCCCAACCCGATCGGTAAGACGATCATGGCGTGGGCCAGCGGGCCGGGACAGGGGCCGGGCCGAGTACAGGGATTGTCCTATCTCAAGCCTCCCTACGGTCGAATCACCGCCATCGATCTGAACACCGGCGAGCACCTGTGGTGGATCCCGAACGGCGATACACCCAACTCGGTCACCCACCACCCGGCGCTGCAGGGTCTCGACATCCCCAACACCGGCAAGCCATCGCACGCCACCAAGGTGGTCACCAAGACGCTGTTGATCTACGCCGAGGGCCGTCGCGGTGAGGCGCTGATGCACGCGGTCGACAAGCGTACCGGCGAGCGGCTCGGCACGGTGGACATCCCGGCGCAAAGCAACAGCGCGCCGATGACCTACATGCACGAGGGCAAGCAGTACATCGTGCTGCCCATCGGCGGGCCGACGCATTCCGGTTCACTGGCCGCAATGGCCTTGCCGAACTAGGGATCTCGCTGCGCGACGCGTCGCTCGATCAGTCGGACCGAATGGTCATCGACGGGCCCTCGTAGCCCCAGACGGGACCACCCGCAACCTCAGCAGCACTGCGGGGTAGGTCGTGGATGACTCGTCCGTCGACCGGACAATTGAGCGACGACGGCGGACGCTAGAGAACGAGCTCAGTGTCCTTCTTGCCGCTCCCACGGAGTCCAGTCGATGCCCATGACGTACTTCTGCATCCACTGGATCTCTTCGACGTCGCGTGCGCGCTGGTGCCTCGGCTCGCGGAACCCGTGCGGCTCGCGCGGGAAGCTCACGTAGCGAACCGGCGCTTTGCCGATGTCCTTCAGCGCCGTGAAGAACATCATGCTCTGCTGGGGAGTGCTCACCAGGTCGCTCTCACCGTGCAAAAGGAGCGTCGCGGTGGTGACGTTGTTCGCGTACCAGAGCGACGAGGCCCGCCGCCAGTCTTCCGGGTTGGTCCAATGGGCGCCACCGATGTAGTGGTGCCGGAGATCGTAGCTGAGGCCCGGTCCGGTTTCCGCCGTCCAGCTTCCGACCATGGCACCCAGGGACGCCGCCTTGAAGCGGTCCGTGTGGGTGATGACCCAGCTGCCGAGGATCCCGCCCCAGCTCCAACCGCGTAGCCCCAGCCGGTCGGGATCGACGCGGCGCTCGTCGATCAGGTAGTCGACGCCGGTCATCACATCGTCGTATTCGCCGCCACCGACGTCGCCCATGAGCGCGGTCAGCAAATCGTCGCCGTAGCTGTCGCTACCGCGGATGTTGGGCCCGAACGACGCGTACCCGAGGCCAGCGAACACATGGAAGTCGGACCGGAACTCGTTGGCAAAGTGACCCGGTGGACCACCATGGATATCGAGTATGAGCGGTAGACGTGCGCCCTCCTGGGCGTCGGCGGGACGATAGAGGACTCCCTCGATCTCCATCCCGTCCTCGCTCGCCCAACCTACGATCTCCGCCTCCGCGAGCCGGATCTCCTCGTCGATCCACGGATTGGCGTTGGTCAGTCGAACAGGCTCGAAGTCCGCCGTCGAGGAAGCGTACAGATCCGTCGGTGTCTGGAAGTCGTTGAACGAGTACACCATCCGCCGTTGGTCGGCGGAGAAATCGAGCGCGCGAAGCGTACCGGCAACGCTGGTTACATCGGTGACCTGGCCGGTAGCGATGTCGATTCGGTGCAGGTTGCTGTTGGTACGGCGGGTCTCGCCGAACAAGAGGCTCTTACCGTCAGGAGCCCACGTGAGGCCCGAGATCTGACCCTGCTGCTGGCCTTCCAGCTTTCGCTTCTCACCTGTGTCGACGTTCATCACCCACACGAAGCCGTGGGTCAGATCGAACTCGTCGTCTGTAGGCGCGTGGAACGCAATTGTCGTCGCCTCCGGGGCCCACCGGGCGCTCTGCTCGGGCGCGTTGTTGTCTGTCAGACGAACCAGCTGCCCGCTTCCGGTGTCGAGCCGATATAGCTCCGACAGATGGAAGTAGTTGTCGGCATCTTGTCGCGTTGCCGAGAAAACGACTCGTCTACCGTCGGCCGTTACGTCGAAGCCATCGACGATGAGCTCCTCATCCGTGAGGCGTGCCGCGCGCCTGGATGAGAGGTCGAACACCC
This sequence comes from Acidobacteriota bacterium, assembly GCA_965248695.1. Classification (GTDB taxonomy): domain Bacteria; phylum Acidobacteriota; class UBA890; order UBA890; family WLXD01; genus DASCOT01. The sequence continues at coordinate 2,524,475 of CBDFKD010000002.1, forward strand.
AGAGATTGCGCCAGCTGGCCTCCTGTCGGCCATTCGGACCCTCGCGGACGTAAAACGCGTCGGCGCCCCTGTCGTACTCCTCCTGTTCCTCACGACTTCTCACTTCGTCGGCGGTGAAGAACATCTGCTGCGCATCGGCGGTCCATCGATAGGCGACGACGCCCGCCTCATGATCCGTCAGCTGCTGCGCCTCGCCGCCGGTGAGGCTGATCCGGAATACCTGCTCGCTGCCGTCGACCGACCTCAGGAACGACAGGTGCTCACCGTCCGGAACGAACTGGAAAGCGCTGCCGCCTGCATCGCCGATGAATTCCTTCGCCTCTCCGCCGTCCGCGGCAATGAGATAGTGCCGTAGCCTTCGACGATTCTGCTCCCAGTCGAGCTCTGACTTGGAGAAGAAGACCCGGCTGCCGTCGTGCGACATGCGTACGTTCTGCAGGCGAACCATGTTCAACGCGTCGTCCACGGTCATCGGACGGCGCCCGACATCCTGTGCGAGAAGGCTCGCGCCGGTGAGCGAGCCGACAGTCGCCGCGAGGATCAGTTTCTTCAACGGCCTACTCCCTTTGTCGCGAAGGCTATCACCGCAGCGCGGCACAGCGCGGGTGGCAGCACGGCACCGCGGGCTGGCGGCCCAGGGAGCGTGGCATGGAGGCCGGCCGACTCTAGCTAGGGCGACTCAGGACTCGGCATCGAGGGTCTCGAACGCCCAACCGAGCAGCCGCTCGATGGTCCGCCAGTCGGCGTTCTCCCGGCGCATGTGGGACCCGGTGATCGCATACAGGACGTGGCGACCTCTGGCGGTCTCGCCGTAGCCGACGGCGGACCCCATGCCCATGTCACTGCCGCCCTTGCCTCCCCAGTAGGCAAGCGGCACGTTGATGGCGGCGCGGTCGACGGCGTTGTCGCCGCGGGCCAGCGTTTTCCGCAGCTGAGTGTCCCAGCGGTCCGATAGGCCGTTGTCGAAGAAGAGGTGATGAAGAAACGTCACCAGCTCAAGGGGAGAGGCCACGTTGTCGATGTCGTCGAGAATCGCGAAGCTGGCCGGCTGATCGTAGTTGGCAAAGTCGTAGAAAACATCGACTGCTCGCTCGATCTCCTGACGAGAGAACCGCGCGCCTCCTTGACGGAGTTCCTCGGCGACCTCGACCTGCTCGGAGCGCGGCAGCGCGGCGAAAGCGGCGGCCGCGTTCGGCAGATCGTCGGCTGGGAAGTTCCCTGGCAACAAACCCGAGAGCCCGAGCCAGAACTCTCGCGTCGGCAGCACGATACGAACTTTGTGGAGCCCGAGCTCAGTGAGCCTCTGCGACGGCACTCCAAGCCCAACAAGCTTGAACAGCACGTCGGTGGAGGTGTTGTGGCTGCGGGTGATCATGCGCTTGACGAGCTGGGCGACCTTCATGCGCTTCGGCACGCGCCCCCCGTCGAGTGAGTAGCTCGACTGCGGGATCTCGATTCGCTCGTTCCAGTCCAATGACCCCGCGTCGAGCTGGCGCATCACCTCCAGCAACACGAAGAGCTTGAACGAGCTTGCCAGGGGATGGGACGCCGACTCGTTGTGGCGAAGAACCCGCAGGGGCTCGAACGCGTCGGCGCCCGGATCAACGGTCACGGCATAGAAACCAATGCGGCCGCTGAAATCGTCGACGAAGGGGACTGCCTGCTGCGACCCCCCCCTGGTAGAGCCCCGCGGGTGCCTCAGGCCCGTACGTCGCCGCTCCTATTGGCACCGCGGTCATCGACAGCGCCAGCAGCAACGCCAGCGACATCATCGGAAAACCGGGCGCGGGGCCGCGTCGGTCCAGCATTCTCACCTCGAGGTTCGTGCGCCGCGGGGTCAATCGATCCGGGCAGCTGGAAGACCGGACCGTGAGTCTGACACAAGCTACAGCGCGGCCTTCCTTCGACCTATATGCGCAGAAACGGCGTCGACTAGCTCATCGGGTCCGACGACGGCAAAGCACTCGCCCGCCGCGGCGGCTAGCGCTGAACGAACGCACCCGTATCCGGAAACTCGTCGGTGGCGGCAGCGTACGTGAACGGCGGCACCCTCACCCAGCTTCGGCCGGCAGTTCCGCCTATCTGCTTAGCCATTGCGGCGGGTACGACGGCACGAATCGCATCGTACGGGAGCCGAACCTCGACCGCACCGTTGATCGCGACTTCTATTCCGGTCAGTTCTGTCAAACGACCAGTCCTGTTCTCCTCGAAGTACCAGAGTGTATGTCTGCCGTCGGTCGTGATCCCGACCTGCAGGTCCCGGGCTGCGAAACCCGAGCAGATCGATGTCGAGCCAGAAGGCCCACGTGTCGGCAGACGGTGCGGTGGCGGTCTCGATGACAACAAGCAGCTCTTCGAGTCAAGGCCCGAAACTGCTATCCCCCGCCCGGTGGGGGTCTGTACCGGGTCAACGCGACAACCAGCTCTCCCCCAACGGGTTGTCTCCCTCGCGGTCGCAGCTAGTCGAGCAGTTGCAGGCGCAAGCCGGCGAAGCGCCGGAAACCACGGTCGAAGGTGGTCAACACCATGTTCTCGGCGATCGCGAAGGCCGCCAGATAGGCGTCTGTCCACAGGCCGGGTGAGCCCAGGCTCGCTTCAGTCGCTGTTCGCAGGATCTGTTCGAGCCCTTGCGGCTCATCTGCGAAGTGCACCGGCGCCTGATCAAGTAGCGCCTCGTAGTCGCTCCATGCCTGCAGCGGGTCACGTACTGACGACCCCATGACCGCGCCATTGGTCAGCAGCCGCAACAGTCCGAGCTGCGTCAAGCGGCAGAAGTGAACCGTGTCGCCCCGGGGGAGCACCTGATGTCGCCACCAGGCAATCGCTGCTTCATGATGCGGATGGGGCTGGAGTACGGTCGCGAGCCACAGGTTCACGTCAGCGAGAATCGGGCGGGGGGGAGATGCGCTCAAGCTCCTCCTTCTCCAGGATCTCGTGTAGATGCTCGGGCGTAAGGTCTCGCAGGTCCGGGCCACCCGGCCCCTGGATCAGAGGAAAGACACAATCCTCGGCCAGCCGCTGAGCACCGCGATCGCCGTACTCCGGCGCCCGTTCCGCGAGATGCATCCGGCCGTCGAGGGCAGCGCGCAGGGACTCCGAAACGAAGTCCTTGAGCTTCATGCCGCGCAACGCGGCCTCGGACTTGGCTCGTCTGAGCAGCCCCTCCGGCAGATCGATGGTCGTTCGCATGGGAGCATTTTGATGCATTTGATGTTTTGATGCAACCTCGCAAGAGGACGCACGAAAGCTGCACGCTCGCGGGTCAACGGTCCTTGAACTTCCGATCGGGCAGTCCTCGCACGCCGTCGGGAACGACCTGATAGACGCCGCCCGCCTCGGGCGTTCGGGCCAGCTCTTCATCGTTCATCTGTTGCCGCGCCGACGTGATGTACAGCTGGTCGAGGTCAGGTCCGCCAAAGGCCACGCAGGTCGGGTTCTTCGCCGGCACGGCAATCTCACGATCGATGCTGCCCTGTGGTGTGTAGCGTCGCACTATGGCGCCACGCCACTCGGCATTCCACAGGCATCCGTCTGCGTCTATGACGGAACCGTCTGGGAACCCCTGGTTCGCGTCGAAACGGACGAACTCACGGATGTTCGCCACGCTGGCTTCGTCGGCGTCGTAATCACACTGCATGATGCGTCGCTCGCGCGTATCGCAGTAGTACATCGTCGTTCCGTCCGGGCTGAAACAGATGCTGTTGGAGGTAACGACCGCGCCCAGGCCCAGGCGGCGTAGGCCCCGTTGCCAGGAGAACTGATAGAAGGCTCCGAGCGGCGCCTTCTCGCGAACTTCGTTGAGCGTCCCGAAGACGAAGTTGCCGGAGCGGTCAGTGCGACCGTCGTTCACGCGCGTCGAAGGCTGGGAGCCTTCGACGGAAACGAGCGGTGTGATAGCCAGAGTTTCAGCCCCACCCGGTACTTCTGCGTCTCGAGCCGCATCGATATCGGCGAGGCAGAGCTGCTTCGCGAGCCCGAGCAGCAGCTTGCCGGATTCGCACAGGGCGAACGAGCCGAGTCGATCGGGTAGCGACCAGGTGCGTGCGCTATCCGCCCCGTGCGCATGCATCCACAGCTGCGATTCCTGGATATCCGTCCACAGCAACGCGTGCCGGCCCTCGCACCACGTGATGCCTTCGCCGAGGGTGCATCGCGCGTCCACCCACAGGGTCGCCGTCTTCAAGTCGCGGTCATCCGGCGATCGAGTCCCAGTTCTCCACTAGGTGATCGGCGGCGCGCCAGGCGAGCGCCTGTACGGTGAGCGTCGGGTTGCGCGCACCACTGGTGCCCATGACGGAGGCTCCGAGCACGCCGAGATTGGGCGCCTCGTGTGAAAAGCCCCAGCGGTCGACGACGTTGGTCGCAGGGTTGTCGCCCATGCGCGTGCCGCCGTAGGCGTGATCCGTCGGCCCCATAGTGCCGAGCGAGCGCCGGGAGACCTCCACCGCGCCCGCCTCCATGTACCACTGCTCCATCTTGTCCAGCAGGAAGCTGTGGAGCTTGTTCTCGTTGTCCTTGAAATCCGCCGTGATACGACACACCGGATCGCCGAGAGGATCCTTCACGGTGGGATGCAGATCGAGGTAGTTGTCCTCGTACGGCAGCGTCGTCGCCTGGATGAAGGGCCGGTTGGAGCGGTCGGCGTTCTCGCTGACGAACGACTTCCATGCGGAGCCCCAGCGCGGCGCGCGCCCGAACGTGCTCATGCCGGCAGCGCTGATCGGCTTGCGCTCGGTGTGTACCCACAGGTTGCCGCCACCAATGAAATCCAGCTCGTCGTGGTCGAAGTTGTCATCGGCCCAGTCGTCGATCGCCACCCCCTGTGCCGGCAGGCCATACCAGGTGTTGAGATCGCGCGGAAAGAGCGCCTCGACGCCGGAGAACATGGCGTGGCTCATGTAATGCCTGCCGACCTGACCGCCATTGTTCGACAGACCGTGCGGATACTTGGCCGACTTCGACATCAGCAGAAGCCGTACGTTCTCGTAGGTGAAGCTGGCTACCAGCACCACCGACGCCGGCTGGAAGTAGGTCTCGCCGTCCTTGAGGTAGTGAACGCCGCGAGCGCGCCCGTCGTCAGATTCGGCGATTCGCAGCACATGAGCCCGCGGCACGACCTGCAGGTTCCCGGTGTCGATTGCCCTGGGAATGGTCGTTACCGCGGTCGAGTTCTTGGCGCTGACGTGACAACCACCGCGGCTACAGAAACCGTGATAAACGCAGGCCGACCGGTCCTGGTACGGCTGTGAGTTGATCGCCGCCGGGCCCGGGAAGGGGTGCCAATCGAGCCCTCGCGCCGCACCCGACATGAGCTCGGTGAAGCCCGTGCCCCGAAGTGGTGGCATCGGAAACTCACGCCGGCGCGGCCCCTCGAAGATGTTGCCGCCCTCGTCCAGCTCGCCGTTGACGTTGCCGGCCTTGCCCGAGACCCCGATCTCGTACTCGACGCGGTCGTAATAAGGCTCGAGCTCCTCCAGCCCGAACGGCCAGTCCTCCACGGTAGAGCCCGCCGGGATGCGCCCGGCACCGTAGCGCCGAGTGGTCTCTCTCACAACCTTGAAGTCCCACGGGTTGAGACGCCAGCTCTGCGCCCAGTAATGAAGCGAAGTGCCGCCGACGGCGTTCATCATCGGGTGGACGGAGTACCGCGGCGACTCGGGTGCCGTGGCGCTCGAACGGTGCACCGGAACCTCGCGGTTCGCCTTCTGCACCGCGCGTGGCCAACCGCGCCGGTGCTGTAGCTCGTCGGGGGCGAAGTCGGACGGACCCATCCAGTCTCCGGCTTCCAGCCCGATGACTTCGAGCCCGGCCTCTGCCAGCGGCAGGGCGGCCACACCGCCGACGGCGCCGAGGCCGACGATGACCACGTCGGTCTTCTTCAGCTCAACGGCCACGGCCACCGCCCGGGGTAGAAAACGCCCGATAGTCGTATGCTGAACGCCCACTCGACTCCACACCCACGTCCATTTGCTGCTGCGACTCGGTAACCACGACTCGCACACCCGGGTAACCGATCAACTCCCAGCCGACCAGATCGCGATTGCCGCCATAGTGTGGGTCGCAGAAGGTCCCCTCGATGGTGTGTGACCGGAGCAGCCCGAAGAACTCTCCCGAGCTCGTATCGAAGCCCGTGGCGTTATCCCCCTCCATGTCACGCAGAACATCGTCCTGATCGTCGGCCGACAGCCGGGCGAAGCGCGCGCCGCGCGTGGCCTCGGCGAACCTGTCCACCGCTGCCAGACCCGCCGAGTACGCGCCCCGATGCGTCGCCAGGGCGCCGGAGAGGCCGCGGTCGATGTAGCGGGCGGCGCCCGCTTCGGTAGCGCCGGGGCCGTTTTCGTCAGTGGGTATCAGGCGCGCTACGATCGCCTCGAGTACGTCAGACTCCGCTGCGGTGAGGGTTTCGAAGGCGCCCTGGGTACGCTCGGAGCTCTCGATCGATGCCAGCGCCGGCACCGGCAACGTCGCCGTCGCCCCGACGATTCCGGCACGCTTCAGCAGCTCGCGTCGCGACACCCCTCGGCCGGCGGCGAGCGCCCGGATGAACTCCCTGATCCTCATCGACGTTTCTCCGGCTCCAGTCCTGCCCTCGCTTCCTTCCCGTCAGTCTCGCGCTCGAGCGTCAGTGGTCCCCGTGCGCCGCTGCGATGCGCTCGAGACGAAGCTGCTCGCCCACCCAAACAGCGGTGACCTCGACCTGCTGGCCGGCGTGCGCCCTGAGCTCCTCCTCGAAGTCTCCGGCGTTGACGAAACCGATAACCGTCGTGTGATTCCGTAGTTGGACGATCAGCGCGAGGTCCCCGGCAGCCTGCACCCTGCGGAGTACCCACGCGGCTGGATCAGGCTCATCCTCGGACGGCGCCAGCTCGACGCGATGCCCGATCAACCCCTGACGTGAGGTACGAAACTCCTCGGGTCGGTTGTACATCAGGGACCCGCCCTGCCTGAAACCGTTCACCTCTTGGGTGCCCAGCGGGCTGACGACGGTTCCGCTCAGCAGATCGCCGTCGAGCTCGAGGTCGTAGTCGTAGGCGCCGAAGCCGAAGCTGATGTCGGCACCGTCGAGACGCAAACCGTCGACCGGAAGAAAGGTGTCGCGCACGGTGGTGAGCTCTCCATTGAGCGACCCGTCGGACTCCTCCAATCGCAGCAGCACGGTGCGAATCCGGCCGGTGGCGCGCTGGCTCTGCTCGCCGAACTTCAGGTTCCAGATCCCGACGGGGTCCTGCTCGACGACCGGAGCACACCCAACGCCGGTGCCGATAGCGAGCGCGAACCCGATTGCGAGCGCCAGACAGCGAGCGTTGTGATTCATCATTCCGGCACGAACCTAACTGGCGCCACTGTCGGTAATATCACCCTCGTAGGAGGGAATGACCGGCTCGTCCAGCTTGTATCGATAGTGGATCCACCCCTCCATCATCTCGTCGCGCGAATCCATACCCCAGATGACCTTCAAGTTGGGGTTCGGATTCCAGGGGTTGTTCTCCGAGTTGTCGAAGTGCGAGGTGACACGAAGCTTCGAGCCGCTGGACAGCTTCGTCGGATTCGCCAGCACGTAGGCGATCTGCCAGTACATGTTGTATTGCGGCACGAACAACAGGGTTTCCTCGCGCCCATCGGGGTGGATTGCCTGGAACTTCATGTCCTTGCCGCGATAGTGCATGTGCGGGGTCATGAGCAAGAGCTCGACCTCCTCGTCGAACTCCGTCTCCGCCACGCTCTCGTAGTTGGGTTCGTGCGGCGGGATCTCGAAGCTCTGGTCGGTGACCAGGCTGCCGCGGATCTCGTACTCGATCGGGTTCCGGGCCAGCCAGACGCCAACCTTGGTGCGATCGACCTGTTCCTCGCCGTTGGGGTGGTAGTGCATCTCGACACGAAACTCTGATCCGACCGGCAGCCGATGCGCGCTCCCGTCCGGGAACAGATCCGGCTGTCTGCCCGGCACCGCCAGGGCAAGTCCGTCCCAGGTGCCGTCGGGCCAGTAGGCATCGACGTTGATGTGATGCACCACCCTGGAATTGCCGCGTGCCTCGATCGCCCGAATCCAGATGTCCTCTGTGTGGGTCGTGGAGGTCATCACGTGGTGGATGATGTCCGGCCCGGACGCCGGCACGACGAAGTCCTCCTCCAGCTCGAAGATGTAGTCGGGGGGCCCGAGCTCGGAATCGAGCGCCCAGCCAGTCGGGAACGTCGGCGGCGTGAACGTGCCGCTCCCACGGGGTGTCCCGGCTTCGACCCAATCGACGAGTGTGCCGATCTCGTCGTCTGTGAGCCGCCGCTCGTTGGCGAAGTGGCCGTACTGCGGATCCGCATGCCACGGGGGCATGATGCGCTCGCGGACCACCATGCGTATCGACCGAGCCCACGGAACGACGTCGTCGTAGGTCAACAGCGACATGGGCGATACCTCGCCCGGCCGGTGGCAACCCATGCAGTTGACCGCCATCAACGGCGCCACGTCGTCGGTCCAGGTCGGGGTGCGTTCCTGCGGCGGCGCGCCGGCAGCCGGGACCGTGCTCCAGGCGCCGATCAACACCAGGGACGCCGCGGCGACGATCAGAGCTTTCCTCATCAGTTGTCGCTCTCCGGTGCAGCTGGGGCGATTCTCTCCAAACGCAGCTCTTCCCCCTCCCAGACTGCCGTGATGTCGACCCGCTGCCCGGCGTGGGCTCTGAGCTGTTCTTCGAAATCCGCCGCGTTGACGAAGGGAACAGCGGTCCTGTAGTTCCTCAGAAAAACGATGAACGCCAGGTCCCGCGGCGACTGGACGCGGCTGAGCACCCATGCCGCCGGATCGGGCTCGTCGTCGGGCGGCGCAAGATCGACTCGATGGCCGATGACCCCATCCCGCGACGTTCGGAACTCCTCCGGGCGGTTGTACATCAGCGTCTCGACCTGCCGGCGGCCGTTGACCTGCTCGGTGCCACGCGGGCTGACGACGCTCCCGGCCATGAGATCACCATCGATGACGAGGTCGTATGCGTAGGCGCCGAAGGCGAAGCTGACTGTGTTTCCCTCGACGAGGAAGTCGTCGACGGGGAGAAACCGGTCGCGGATCGACGTCAGCTCAGCGACGAGCGCTCCGTCGACCTCCTCCACCTTCAGCAGCGAGGTCGGAATCCTGCCGGTCGAAGCCTGGCTCTGATCGCCGAATTTCAGGTTCCAGACACCGACCGGATCCGGCGCGGCCTCCGTGCTGCAACCGGAGACCGGGATCAGGAAGCCGAGCGCCAGGAGCACGCCAGAAGCTCCGAGCTTCGGTGAGGCACGCGTCGCCCCGGAGTCCCGACGGCCACGTGGCGACAGCCGGGTTCGGCAACCGCGGATCCAGGACACTAGCGGGCGCCGCCGTCAGTGGTGAGCTCGTCGTAGGCCGGAATGATCGGATTGGCCAGCTTGCGGCGATAGTGCAGCCACCCCTCGAACATCTCGTCGCGCGAATCCATGCCGTAGATCACCCGCACGTTGGGGTTCGGGTTCCAGGGGTTGTTCGCTGAGTTGTCGAAGTGCCCGATCGTCCGCAGCTTGGCCCCCTTGGGCAGGTGAATCGGCTCCGCCAGCTTGTAGACCATCTGCCAGTAGATGTTGTAGTGCGGCACATATAGCAGGGTCTCCTCCCGACCGTCGGGATGAACCAGCTGGAACATGAAGTCCGTGCCGCGATAGTGCATGTGCGGGTTCAAGACCAGCAGATCGGCCTCCTCCTCCTCGAACACCTTTTCCGCCCTGTGTTCGTAGTTGGGCTCGTGCGGCGGGATCTCGAAGGTCTGGTCGCTGACCAGGTCGCCGATCACCTGGTACTCGACCCGAGATCGGGCCAGCCAGACGCCGACGCGGGTGCGATTCGTCTGCGGCTCACCGTTGGGGTGGTAGTGCATCGTCAGCCGCAGCTGTGCTCCGGCCGGAAACAGTATGGCGTTGCCGTCCGGGAAGAAATCTGGCGGCTTCCCGGGAAGATCGATCCCCAGCAGAGCTCGGCTTTCGTCCGGATGCTCGGCCATGATGTCGATGTGGTGGACGATGCGCGAATTGCCCCTCGCCTCAAGCCCGCGCAACCAGATGTCCTCGGTGTGGGTGGTGGAGATGTAGACGTGCTGGTAGATGTCCGGGCCGTCGGCCGGCATCTGCCACTCCTCGTCCATCTCGAAGACGTAGTCGGGCGGCCCTTCAGAGGCGGCAAGGGACCAGTCCCCGTCCGCATACGTCGGCGTGGTGAACGAGCCGTCACCCCGCGGAGTCCCGGCCTCGATCCACGCCATCATGGTCCCGATCTCGTCGTCGGTGAGCCGGCGATCGTTGACGAAATGTCCCCACTGCGGATCGGCGTGCCACGGCGGCATGATGCGCTCGCTCACGACCATCCGGATCGACCGTGCCCAGGGCACCACGTCGTCGTAGGACAGCAACGACATGGGGGCTACCTGTCCGGGTCGGTGGCAACTCATGCAGTTGGCAGCCATGAGAGGGCCGATGTCGTCGGTCCAGGTAGGCACGCCTTCCTGCGGCATAGAGCCCGAAGCCGGGAGCGTTGTCCAGCCGCCGATCAGGAGCAGGGAAACGGCGGCGACCAGTAGAGCTTTTCTCATCGAGATCCTCCGGCGCGGTGCCCAGTTCGCGAGCCTGGCTATCGAAACACGGCGTTTCCTCGTAGTCCACAGACAGGTGGAGGAACGAGCGCTACTGTGCTCCAATCTGGCCATGTTCCGCACCCGACACCATCGTCGCGGATGGGCAGCGCCCGTCGCCGGCATGCTACTCGCCGCCACGGCCACGAACGTCGCGGCCCAGGCCCACAGCAATCCGTTCAACGGCCTGGGTGATGTTGCCGTCGGCGAAAACCTGTTCCTAGTTCATTGCGGCAGGTGCCACGGCTACGACGCGACGGGCGGTCGGGGGCCCGATCTGACGACCGGCCGGATCCTGGCGCGCGGCGATGAGGGTCTGTTCCAGGTCGTCGCCGAGGGAATCCCCGGCACCGAGATGCCGCCGATCCATCGCACCGGATCGGACAAGTCGGTCTGGCAGCTGGTGGCGTACCTGCAAGCGCTGAACCGGGCGCCGGAGGACATCATGCTGCCCGGCGATCCGTCGGCGGGTGAGGCCGTCTATCGCGGCAAGGGTGCTTGCGAGAGTTGCCACATGGTCGAGGGCGCCGGGGGCCGGCTGGGGCCCGACCTCACCAATGTCGGCGAGCGACGCGCACCGGAAGCCCTGATGGCCGACCTGCTGCGGCCACACTCGGAGGTCCAACCGCGCTGGTGGTCGATGCGCGTCACCCACGAGGATGGCACGCAGGTCGAGGGGCTGCGCATGAACGAGGATTCCTATTCCGTGCGCATCATCGACGGCGACGAGAACCTGTGGTCGTTCGCGAAGCGTGACCTGCGCCAGAGCGAGCGCATCGAGACGTCCACCATGCCGAGCTACGAAGGGGAGCTCACGCCGGCAGAAGTCGACAATCTCGTGGCCTTCCTGTATTCGCTGCGACGGACGGAGAGACGACCATGAGACCGCGCGCGCTGGCCGCCCTGGTCGCCATCACTGTGATCACCGCCCCGGGGATCGCCGTACCGGCGGTCGCCAGCCATGCGCGCCCAAAGGCGCAGGCGGTGGAGCAACAGGCGGCGGCGGCGGCAGCGGCGACGTCGACGTCGACCCCGGCGTTCTCCCCGGTGAGCTACGACCGATTGGTCAACGCCGCCGAGGAGCCCGGCAACTGGCTCATGTACTCGGGGCAGTACAGCAGTCAACGATACAGTCGCCTGGACCAGGTCCGACGGGACAACGCGACTCGGCTGCGACTGAGATGGGTGCACCAGCTGAGCACCCTCGACCGTGCCGAGACGACGCCGCTCGTCGTCGACGGCGTCATGTACGTGACCGAGTCACCGAGCACCGTGATCGCGCTGGATGCGGCGACCGGCCGACAGTTCTGGCGCTACGAGCACGACGTTCCCGCCGGTGTCCCCTACTGCTGCGGACGAAACAATCGCGGCGTGGCGATCCTGGGTGATCGGCTGTTCCTGAGCACGCTCGATGCTCATCTCGTGGCACTCGACGCCAAGACCGGCAACGTGATCTGGAACACCGAGGTAATCGATCAGGCGGCCGGCTACAGCAAGACGGCGGCGCCGCTGGTGGTCAAGAACCTCGTGGTGACCGGCATCGCCGGCGGCGACTACGGAATTCGTGGCTTCATCGATGCCTATGACGCAAGTAGCGGGGAGCGCGTCTGGCGCGTCTACACGATCCCGGCATCCGGCGAGCCCGGCAACAACACCTGGGAGGGTGACTCCTGGAAAACGGGGGGCGCGGCAACGTGGGTGACGGGCTCCTTCGACCCGGAGCTCAACCTCATCTACTGGGGTACCGGTAACCCCGGCCCGGACTTCAACGGCGAGGAGCGGGAGGGCGACAACCTGTACTCGAACTGCGTCCTGGCGCTCGACGCCGACACCGGCGAGATGCGCTGGTACTTCCAGTTCACTCCACATGATGTCTGGGACTGGGACGCGGCCCAGATCCCCGTTCTGGTCGACGCCGAATTCGATGGCCGACCGCGCAAGCTGATGCTGTGGGCAAACCGCAACGCGTTCTTCTACGTGCTCGACCGCGAGACCGGCGAATTCTTGCTCGGACAGCCCTTTGCCAGGCAGACCTGGGCAGAACGCATCGACGACACCGGCCGGCCGATCTTCCGTCCCGGCATCATGCCGAGCGCCGAAGGCACCGTCGTGTCACCACCGGTCGAGGACGCCGCCAACTGGTGGTCGACAACATACAGCCCCAAGACCGGCCTGCTGTACGTCATGACACACGACGCCGAGGAGCGCTTCTTCATCCGCGACGACGAGTATGTCCCCGGCGAGCTGTTCGAGGGCGGCAGTTGGGCGCGGACGATGCCGATCGATAGCTACGTTGCTGCCGTGCGGGCGATCGTCCCGCAGACCGGTGAGCGAAAGTGGGAGCACCGCGTGCAGCCAAGGGGCCGAACCGGATTGCTATCGACCGCGGGCGACCTGGTGTTCGGCGGCACCATCGACGGGTACATCTTCGCGCTGGACGCGAGCACCGGCGACGATCTATGGCACATGAATGTCGGCGGGAGCGTGTACGCCGCGCCGATCACCTATCTCGCCGGCGACGACCAGTACGTGACGATCGCAGCCGGCAACGACATCTTCACCTTCGGGCTCGAGCCGTAGAAGCGCTCATTACATTCCCCCGTCGAGCACCTCGTACGCGCGCTCGACCTCGGGCAACCGGGCCCCGATCTCCGCGAGCCGGGGGAATACTCCCGCGTGGCCGCGCAGATCCACCCGATCGGCGGCTTCCTGCGCGGAAACGCCCTGCTCGTGCAACGCGGCAGTGCTCGTCCAGAAGTCGCGCAGGTATGCCTGCCACTGATCGATCATCTCGAGGTCGTGGATGGCACGCCCGTGCGCCGGCAGCATGACGTCGAACTCCAGCGCCTTGAACCGCTCCAGGGTGTCGGCCCACTCCCCGGCGTAGGCGTCGCCCATCCACGGGAGCCCCTCGGTGAGCAGATCCCCGGTTATCAGAACCCGTTCATCGGGGAGGTAGACCACGATGTCTCCCCCGGTGTGGCCGCGCCCGAGAAACTGCAGCTGGATCTCGCGTCCACCGCGGTGCAGCGTCATCCGATCGGTCATCGTCAAGTTCGGCGGAGTCGGGACGACCGAGTCCATCGCCAGCTTCGTGTTGCGCAGGACTTCGAGCTGGTGACGCGCGTCCCCAGCTCCATCGGCCTCCTCTATGGCAGCCAGCTCGGCTTCGAGCGCCTCGATTCGTCCCGGCATGAACCCGGCAAAGTAGTCCAGTGTCCGTCCCCGATTCGAGTCTCCCGCGAGCACCGCCTGACGGGTGAACTCGTGGCCGATGATCTCCACGTCGTCGCCGTAAATCTCGTTGCCGTGCAGATGGTCGAAGTGGAAGTGCGTGTTGACGACGTAGCGCACCGGCTTGTCGGTGATCGCCTTCAGCTCGCCCAGCAGGGCCCACGCTGCGGCCGGAGAAACGTGCGACTCCACCAGCAGCACGTCGCTTTCGTTGACCACGACTACGGCGTTGCACCACGCACCCAGATTCCCCGTTTCGACGGCCAAGTAGATGTCGTCCGAGATCGGAACGAACTCGAAGGCTGCACCCTCGTAATCGGAGCCGGCGGGTGGCGTTGCGTCTGCGGGTGGAGATTCGGGTACCGGCGGCGGCGAACAGGCCGCCGGCAGCGCGACGAGGAGGATCGAGAGCAACACCGCGCGTCTGACCATCTCCACCTCCGTCCCTGAAAGTCTTCCGGACCGTCTGCCACATCGACACGGACGGGCCACGGTACTGGTCGCAGCGGATCCGGGTCAACGGGCGTCGACCGCACCGGTCCGCCCCCAACATCGGCGGCTTCTCTCTAGTTGTCCATCGGTACTAGCTGATATGTCTGTTATTATTCTATGAAATGAGTGTTTTTGACCTCCAAGAGTCACTGAAACGGGCCGAACGGCGGCTGGGAAGCGCTCCGACCTCCCGCAAGCCAAGGCGAGATCGGGGTAGATCGCGGCTCGCCCCGGCGGTGCTCGCCAAGCTGGAGGAGTTGCTGGCGGGGCAAGAACGCCCGGCGGTGCGGACGATCATGCGGGCTCTGGGCGACCATTGCCAGGCCCTGGGCCTGCGCCCGCCAGCCCGGGCGACGATCTACCAGTCGATGGCGCGCATCCCGGCGCGTAGCTACGCAATCGACGATCTGCCAGCGGCAGCCCGGGAGACGCTCTACAACCTGCCCGGCGCCGGACACGTGCCGGGGCACCAGCTCGTCTTCTACTGCCTCAACTACGGCGGACTCAAGGCGGTGAGCTTCGCCGCCGGTATGCCCTGGCTGGCGCTCTACCAGGCCGCGCGGCTGCCGGGATGGCGGTCACGGAGCCAGGGACTTCTCGCGGCGATCCGCCGCGTCCGCGGCATCTAGCAGGCCGTGGTGGAAGTGTGGCGGGCCTGGCGACAGGGCCTTGCGAGGTGGAGGCAAGGAGAGAGGAGGAGGCGATGGTTACCCCATCGTTGACGACGAACGACACAGCATTACGCGCGCAACCCCCTGTCGCCCAAAGGGTTGCGGCGATTTGGGGCCATCTGCGGCGTTGGCCCTCCTCGACGATGGCTAGGGCATCGGCTGCGTCAGGCCGCCTCACATCTGGCCCCAACTCGTCGCAACCAGACCCGCCACACTTCCACCACGGCCTGCTAGCCCGATGAGCCCCTATCGACCTGAGCAGGTCATTCCGCAGCAACTCCGCAAGATCGTCGAGCCGATCCCGTACTGGTTCGTGATCGGCGGCCATGCCGTTCGTTGCCTGTGTCCGTACCGACCTACGCGTGACGTCGACTTCGGAGTCCGGGAGGCCAGCTCGATCGATGCGCTTGTCGAGGAGCTGCAGCGGAGCGGCGACACCGAGATTCTCGAACGCGGCGACGACACGGTCCACTTGCGATGGGACGGCATCGACGTGTCGATCTTCTTGCTCGAGGGGATCGCCAGCTTTACCGAAGAGCGCCGTCTGAGCGTCGAGGGCATCCTGGCTACGAAGCTCCATGCCATCATCGATCGCGGCACGCGGAGGGATTTCTTCGATCTCTACGTCACCTTGCAGGACCAGCAGCTCGGGATCGCCGAGTGCCTCCGTGCGCTCCGCACCGTCTACCAGCAGGACATCAACGACTCCCTGGTGCTGCGGGCGCTGACATATTTCCACGACGCCGATCGGGAAGCTCCGATCCCCGGCGAAGGCGAACGCGACTGGGAGCAGGTGCAGGACTTCTTCCTGTCGCGCGTCGGTCAGCTCCTGGTGCCACCCGCAGTCCTGCTGGAGATCCAGCGGCTGCGGATCGATGTCAGCGAGGGCGAAGAGCCGACGATCAGATCGTCCGGTTGAGGCGCGTCCAGCAGAGGCTCGGAAGTCAGGCGGTGCCCACGAGCTCTTTCATGTACCACTCGACGAAGCTCGACGGGCCACCTTCGGCGCGCGTATACACGCCGGCGCCATAGCCGCCGGAACGGACGCCGGCGTGATTGTTTTCCACTACCCAGATGTCTTCCTGGATGGTGACGTGCCACAGCGCCTTCACCGCCTCCGTGTCGTAGTCGCGACCCTCTACGGCGTCGGGATGCACTAGCCACATGAGCTCACAGTCGGTGAACTCGGCGTCCCGCGGCGTGAACCGAGCGATACCGATGTGGTCGTCGTAGCACTGGGCGTAGAAGGAGTAGAAGCGCGTGCCGGAGATGCGCGTGCCGTAGGTCCACTCCTTGATGTTGGGTAGCAACGGCGCCACGGGCTTGCCGTCGAGCGAGCCGGTCTTGAAGCCCGGGTTGAGGTTGCCGCCCATGCTCGACTCGTACTCCGACGCGCCGCCCATACCGGCCTCGTCGGAGATCACGCGCTTGCCCTCCGGGGTCACCCAAGCGGCCACCTGAGTGTTGCGTTCGGCGCGCTGCTCCGACGTCATCTCGGCGTCCCAGTTGTGCGTCGTGACCAGCGATTTGTGCGACGGACCGCAGTGGTAGCACTCCTGGAAGTTCTCCAGCGCCAGCTTCCAGTTCGCATGGATGGCGTAGGTGTCGCGCACCGCTACCTTGAGATCGGCGGTGCCGTAGTACTGCAACACCGGACGGATGTCGTTGCCGACCTGCTCCTCGAAGTCCGGTGGCTCGTCGGCAGACAGGTGCACGAAGATGTTGCCCTCGGCAATCTTCAGGTGGCAGGGGACAAGCCCGTTGGCGGCCGGATCGAAGTCGTCCTGCATGCCGTAGGCGTAGATCAGCGCGCCATCCGTGTCGTACGTCCAGGCGTGGTACGGGCAACGGAACACCGGGCTGCTGCCGCTCTCGCCCAGTTGCTTCACCGACAGCCGTGGGTCACTCGGGACGGTGTCGGCGTCGTGGCGGCACAACCTAGAGCCACGGTGCCGACAGACGTTATGGAAAGCGTTGATGTCACCGGCCTGGTTGCGCACCACGATGACGCTCTCGTTGCGCCCGAACTGATAGACGAAGTAGTCGCCGGCGTTCGGAATGCGGCTGACGTGATCGGCGAACATCCACTGGTTTTCTTTGAGGAACGCCTCGTCGCGCTCGTAGTTCTCCTGACCGACGTAGTACTCGGCCGGAATCGTCGTGCCGGGCTGCCAGCCGCTGGCGTACCGCTTGGCCGTCGCGGGCGTGGGCGCAACGATCGATTCCGCTCCGCTGCCGCCATAGCCCACGGCCTTCGGCGGCGGTGCGATCCGATGGGCGACCGGCTTCTTCGTAGCAGTGGCCGCGTTGGTCGCGGCACGAGGCTTCGTCAACGCCTCGGCGCGGACGGCGCCAGGAAGCGCGACCGCTGCGGCGCCGGCGGCGACAGACGACTTCGCGAAGTCGCGACGACTGACCTTGTTTGCCTCTGCCTCGTTGCTGCCGTTCTTGTGCCCGCCGTCGCTCATCTCGTCTCCTGCCTGTCTACTGTGCACGTTGCCGATGGACCGAATACTAGTATGCGGGTACCGCTTCCGGGCCTGGACCTCGAGATCATCTGCCATCGTGCCGTCGATGGCTCATGGTCTCCCGCTGCAGGATGTACAGCCCGCTACCCACGATAACGACCGAGCCGGTAACCACGGCGGCGTCGGGCAGGTCGCCCCAGATGGCGAACCCGAACAGGATGCCCCAGAACAGGCCGGTGTAGTCGAACGGCGCCAGCACCGCGGCGGGCGCCAGCCGATATGCCTGGGCCAGCGTCATCAGAACTCCGACGGTGAGCAGCCCCAGCGCCATCAGCAACGCCAGATCGGTCGCCGTCGGCGTGATCCATTGCGCTGGCATGAAGAACGCCGTGACCGCCGCCGCACCGAGTATGTCGAACATTACGATCGCCAGGTTGCTCTCGGTCCGGCTGAGCGCGCGCTGGCTCAGCATCAGCAGCGAATGAAAGACCGCCGCGCCCAGGGCGAACCCGGCGCCGGAGCTGAGAACGCCGCTGCCCGGGCGCACGATCAGCAGCACCCCGACAAAGCCGACGAGCACGGCTCCCCAGCGGTGAACGCCGACACGCTCGCCGAGCAACGGACCCGACAGGGCGGCGACGAAAAGCGGCCCCGCAAAGGTGACCGCGATGGCATCGGCGAGCTCCATCTGCGCCACCGCCAGCATGAAGCACACCATGCTCCCGATACTCAACAGCGACCGGCCGAGCCGCAGCGGCAGACGACGCGTTCGCAGGCTAGCCCAGCCGGTCGTGTAGCGGGAGAAAACCGCCAGGAGCAACGCCGCGAGCACGAACCGTATGAACGCGATCTGCAGGAGCGGATAGTTCGGAACCAGCCACTTCAGCAGCGCATCGGTCAGGGTGAGCTGCAGCATGCCGAACGCCACCCAGTCGATTCCGACGCGGGTTTGCCATTGCTCGGCGGTGGTCATGGGCGACGATGGTAGCGCTCAGTCCGCTGCTCCACGGCTGCTCGGCGTGAGGCCCGTCCAAGAAGAGCGAACACTCAGGGCCATCGCAGATCCACCACCACACCACCGTGATCGCTGGGGAAGACGCGGTCCGCCTGGGGAATAGACGCGTTCTCGAGCACCAGCGGGATGACCGTTGCAGCTACCGGCTGCAGTCGCGCCGCGCCCGCCGTCTGAAGAACATAGAGCCGATCGATGCGATCGGCGGTCTCGGGTTGCTCGGCGGTGCCACGCAGGAGCGGTGACCAGGTGATGCCGGGAGACTGAACCGGGTCCGGATACAGCTGGCGAAAGGCGTCGGCGAACCCAGCGTCCGACATGGCTCGACTGACGGGAAGATCGAGCGGCCGGCGAAAACGAAAGACCTTGGCCGCGTCGGCGGTCCAGTCCAGGTGCGAGGGCGAGTTCCAATCGCCACCGACAAGCAGCGGGACGTCCCCGTTGGTGTGCCCCATCCGGTTCAGGTGCTCGATCAGCGCCGTCGCCTGTCGAAACCGGCCGGAGCGCTCCGTCTCGTCCAGCAGCAGCGACTCGTCGGATACAGCCGGCTCGTCACGCAGGTGATACGGGGCGTACGCCGCCGAGTCGATCCAGATCGAGTAGGCGACGAACGCGCGACCCAGATCATCCACCACCCGCGCACCGACGCCATGCCAGTCTTCGTGGAAGAAGGTCTGATCGATCTCCAGCCGAGTCAGCACGCACAGGTGCCGGCTGTCGCCTTGCCAAGCGTTCCACCCCAGCTCTGCAGCCAGCCAGCGACCGAGCGTCGCTCGATCGCCATCGATTTCGTAGCTCTCCTGGAGCAGCACGATATCGGGTCGCACGGCGCGAATCACAGCGAGCGTTTTCTCCGGACCATCGGTGAAGTTGGTGGCGCCGTACTGGACGTTCCACACCAGCACTCGAAGATCGCCACGGCGAGGGACCTCTACGAGCTCCCTTACTGCGGCATCTGACTGAATGATGGGCTCACCGAACAGAGCCGCCGTACCCGCCGTCAGAGCGAGCATGCCCGCGAGCAGGATCTTCGTTCGGTTGGTCGTCGTCGCAGTTGCTCTCATCGAAAACCCTCGGCTCCGCCGCCCGTCACCCTGGAAGGTCCAGAGCGTCGGCGTCTCCGGCACCTCGCGTATCTGTCAGCCGGATGTTCATTGGTCGAGCTCGATGCAGAGGGAGGCGTCGAGGGACGTCTGGCTCGTGGTCAGCGGCCCCGGCGTGAAGAGCGCCTTGTCCTTCCAACCGGGAAGCCGATGTCGCTCGGTCATGGACGCTCACTCTGCAACGCGTCGGGGTGGCCTGGCGGCAAGTAATTCCAGCGCGCGGTGAGGAGGGCGGCACCGATCCACGCGAGGATCACGAACAGGTAGAAAAGTTGGTCCCAGCCGTATGCTTCGGTGACGTAGGCGACGAGGAACGGAGAGCATAGCTGGCCAAATGAGCCGACGCCGTTGATCACGCCGGCGGCCTTGCCGGCATGTGCGGCGCTGCCGACATCCTGAGCCGCGGCCCCCGACATCAGCGTGTCGGGGCCATAGGTGAGAACGCCGATGGCGGCAATCCACAGGGCTACGGACAGACGGCCACCGCTCGCTGCCAGCGGCTGTAGCAGACAGACGAAACCAAGGCCCCAAAGCATGACCGCGCCCACCGGGAATCGTCGGGAGCCCAGGAGGCGATCGGATACATAGCCGGCAATGACGGCGCCGGCAAACCCAGCCAGCTGGTAGAGCGCCGAAGTGTAGCCCGCTTCGCCAGCCTCGTAGCCGATGCGCTCGGTCATGTAGAGAGGGAGCCAGAAGAGAAACGAGTAGCGCGTCATCTTCAGGAAGAAGTACATCGCGGCAATGGGCCAGATACCGGGATCCGAGAGCATTGCGGCGAGCGCCTGGAGTGTCCCTGCTTTCGCCGGGCGATTGTCGGTCCGTGGCGGCGCGCTCGGGATCGGCGCGCCAGCAGCCACCACCGCGCTCACCACGAGGTCCGGCACACCGGCATCGGATGGGGTGTTGCGGCTGCCGAGCATGTAGATGAACGCGATCAACAACAGCAGTAGCGCCGGGACCCAGAAGGCGCGTCGCCATTGCCACTGCTGCAGAACACTGGCGTTGACCGCCCAGAAGGTTGCGAATACGGTCGCGAACGCGGCACCGAGCACGTAGCTCGTTCCCCACCAGGCCATCACCACCCCGCGCTCACGCCGTCGAAACCAGGGCGTCATGTTCTTGATCAGTCCCGGCCACCCGGTGGATTGGCCGACGCCGTTGAGACCTCCGAGAACGGCGAACGCCAGCAACGACGCCGAGAAGCCCATGAGCAGATTGCTCAGCACCGACACGCAAAGCCCGAGGCTGACGACCAATCGCGGGCCGTAGCGATCCACCCAGGCACCGCTGGCGAACTGGCCCAGCGCATACAGCAGGCTATAGAGCGTGATGACCGTGGCGAAGTCGAACTTGGTGTAGCCCAGGTCCGCGGCCATCAGCGGCATCGCGACGCTGAAGTTCAGCCGGCAGAAGTAGAAGCCGGCGTATGCCAGCCATGTGGCGGCGAAGACCCGCCTGCGCCAGGTCTTCTGTTCGCGGGTGAGAGCGGAGGTCAGGGCTTTTCACCGCGCGTCAGTCGCGCCTCGATCTCGTCCAGGATCGGTGCGACGTCGGCGATTCCGTCCACCACATAGTGCGCCCCCGCCTGCGCCATGCGGTGATACGCATCGGCAAGGCGCTGGTCGCGAACGCCAGGCTCCAGTGAGTCGACCTCTGCCTCGGTCAGGCCGATCTCATTGCCGGTCTTGGCCAGGCCAATGGTCCACATCCCGGCGTTGAGACCCTCGAATATGTCTGGCAGCGTGTCGCCGATCTTGACGATCGCCTCCATCGGATAGACCTGCAGATCGAGAGCGTTCTTCAGGCACATCCAGGGATGGGGGCGTGCGGCCGGCACATCGGTTGCACAGACCGTGACGTCCGGCTCGTAGCCGCGTTTCTTGGCCTCAGACAGGAGCAGATCCATCATCTCGCCCGTATACCCGGTCGTTGATCCGATCTTCAGGCCACGCTCCCGGAAAGACGTAACGGCATCGACGGTACCGGGAATCAGATCCGCATAGTCGGCCAGACAGTCCATCTGCAGCGGGATGAACTGCTGAAACATGGCCTCGACGTCATCATCGGTCGGGGCGCGCCCGTGGACCTGCTCCCACACGGCGCGCACGTCGTCCATTCGCGAGATCGCCTCTATGTGGACCTTCTTGTGGGCGCCCATCGGAATCCGCGCTTGCCCGATCGTGATCGGCACCTGCTGGCGCTTGAAGACCTCCACGAACACCACCGCAGGGGCATAGCAGCCGTAGTCCAAGGTGGTGCCGGCCCAATCGAGGATGACGGCTTTCAAGCTGCCTCGGTAGGATCGTTGGAAGTAGAAATCCACCAGTGTCCGTCCTGACTCCGTTCCGATACGTGTGTGGAGCAGCCAGAGTACCGGAGACGGCGAGGGCGGACCACGAGACCGCGTCCGCTCGGGCGCTGGCTTCAACCAGACCGGCGCGCCCTACCCGAAATCTACCGCAGCGCGTGCCCGCAGAGCCCTGATCAGGGCCGCCCGGGAACCGGCATCAATTCGGAGCTCGCGGGCCTGCAAGAACGGGCGGCTCAGCGTTCCGCGCATGACGCCCTCCTCGGCGTGCGGCTGCTCGGGGGCTATCGCGTGTCCGAGCTCGTGCACCACCACGCGTGCGAGGGCGCGGGCCGTGGCGCGATTGTAGCGCACGGCGCGTGGCGCGCCGAGATTCCGATAGGCGTCGATTACGCGAAAGATCCTGCCGGGAAACACGATGACGCGCGGAGGACGAGACCCGGGGACCACCCTGCCCATCCCTCGACGCTTCACGCCCCAGTCGGTCGGCGGCCTGCCCGAGAACACCACGAGAAACCCGTCAGCGACGATTGCCTGCCAGGCGTAGCGGCCACTATCAAAGCCCAGCCGCCGCTCGCGATGCCAGGTAGCGCGGATATCGGCGGCGGCGAAAGTAGAGACCACCTCCTCGCCGATCGCCCGCAGGAAATCGTCGCCGAAGCCGAAGCGGTCGGACACGACGAGGCGGATAGACTCGTTCCGAACTTCCGCTGGCACCTGTGCTGTTCCGCCAGCCTGCCCGGCACCGGCAATTTGCAGCGCCGCCATCATCATCGCAGCCTTCGAGGGCATACGGGGCCTCTCACTTGGGGAGATCAGGGCGGAGAGAGACCCGGCGACTTCGTCGCGCCGCGACGATCACGCGATGACAGGCGGCGTCGCGGCGGAACGATTATGCCGCGAGAGGCAGCACAGCTCACCCTCTCCAGGCCGACCCCCCGCAGAAATCATGATGCTTGACAGAGGCTGCGCCGCCCCGAACCATGGCGCCCTTCAGAAGCGACGACAACGGCGTCAGAAGTCCCATGTGCCCCGCGGGCGCGCCGGTCACTGCAGCAGCTTCTGCATCTCGTCGTCGTAGCCGGTCATCTCCCAGCGGATCAGCGATACCGGGATGACACCGGCGGCGTAGAAATCGTCCATGAAGTCACTGAGGACGAAGTCGTCGCCCAGCTGCTGGGCGCGATCTGGCCTGCTGCGGGCGCTCGTCGAGGTAGCCGGCGTGCATGAGCAGCTCCTCGAGGGCGAAGGCCAGCCCCTCCAGGCGGGCAACGGCCATGTCGTACGGACCTTCATGCTCGCGCGCGCCACGGATCGGCCGGTCGTCGTTCCAGGCGCGCAACAAATCGAAGTGGTGGCCCACCATCTCGTGAGTCTCCTCCATGAGGGACTCGCGGTGGGAGAAGTTGAAGAAGTAGTCGTGATGATCGGGCCACGGTCGCCCGGTCGCTCGCAGGCGACCCTGCCGGTACTCGTCGACGACAATGTGATCCTGGACGGTGAAGATCTCCTTGTCGGCTATGAAGCTCATGACGCGCTCGATCGAATCGAGCACGCTGCGCCGGTACTCCTGCGCCGAGCCCACCGGCGTTAGCGGAGGATCCAGGCGGTTGCGATTCTCCTCGAGCTTCTGGAAGGTAATGACGCGGTTGTCCTCGAGATGGACCAAGGTGCGCACCTCTTCCCAGGTGTACGGAAAGAGGTATACGTTCTTCATCAGCCAGTCGTAGTTGGCAACTCCGACACTCGCCGGTGCGGTCATCGCGCCCAGGTTCTGCTCCAGCCAGCGCAGATAGTCGGAGCCTGCGTCCCGCGCCGCTCGGGCGTCCGACACCAGCTCCGAGTGATGGTCCGCCAGCCGGGCCGCGAGTCCATCGAACGTATCGCCGTTCTCTCGCAGCTGATGGATGGCCAGGATCGCCAGGTCGCCGGGGATCGCTGATAGGCGGCCGCCCCCCAGGTTCTTCCTGGCCTGCTCGTGACGCTCAGGGATCGCCCGCAACTCGGCTTGCAGCTGGCGCCGACGATCCTCCGAAAGCGGCATCTCCGGCACCCGCCTCTCCGAGAACCTGCCGGATCTGGCGATGTAGAACGCCGGATCGCGAAACCACGGGCGCAGAACCCGAAGCTGAAACTCGAGCCCGTTCATCTCGGCGCGCACCAGGTGGTAGTCGACTTGATCGGACACCGGCCACTCGCCGACGTCGATCGCCGCCAGGCGACGCTGGTACTCGCGCAGCTCGCCGAGCTTGTCTTGCATCGCCTCTGGGTAGCTTGCCGGGTCGCCGCCGTATTCCTGCTCCGAGAACTCGCGGAACTCCTCGAAGAGGCTCAGGAGCTCATCGGTGCGGGTGCCTGACTGGGCCACCGCTACTTGCCCGGCCCAGGCCAGGAGACACACGGCCAACGCGAGCTTCCCCTTGCCCCTGCTCATTCGGGCACCGGCAACATGAGCCTCGCGTGAATCGGGCTCATTCGCCCGCGGCCATGATCGCTCTCCGCCTGCAGAACCGCGATCACTCGATCACCGGCAACACCACATGCGACGGGTACTGCGCCGAGTGGTGCAGCGTCTGCTGCGCCACCACCCACTCGGTCTCGTCGTAGTTGTTGCCACCGGTGTTCAGGTTGCGATCGAAGCGCGGGAAGCTGGAGCTGGAGACCTCCAGGCGCACTCGATGCCCAGGCCCGAAGTAGTTGCCCGTTGCGTGTAGGTCGAGGCGGATCTCATACACCTCGTCGTCCTGCATCCAGACATTGCGGTCGAACCCCTCGCGGTAGCGCATGCGCTGGGCGCCCTCCTGCACGTTGTACGCCGTGCCGTCCGGATACACGTCCACCAGCTTTGCCATGAAGTCGGTGTCCTTGGCCGACGAAGCGACATAGAGCACAACTTCGAGCCGCCCGGTGACCTCGATACCCTCCTCCAGTGGAGCTGAGGTGTAGACCAGCACGTCGTTGCGCATCTCGGTCTCGGACTGATCGTAGGCTCCCGCACCGGTGTCCATCCCGGTGCAACAGGCCTGACCGCCTATCGAGGGCACCGGGGTGCCGGGATCGTAGACGTAGCGATCGGGCGGCTGCTCGCCGGGCGCCGACCACGACAGGGCGCCGTCACCGTAGCGGCTGTTGGCCCGCCCGTCGCTATGCAAGTACAGGCTTCGCGCCGTCATGTTCGGCAGCGGCCACTCATCGGCGCTGCGCCACTCATTCTTGCCCATCAGGTAATACTGCACCTTGGGCATATCGGTGATGCCGTTGTCGTCGTCCTTGAGCCAGCGCGCGTACCAGCGCAGGTAAATGTCCATGAAGTCGCGCCGCGCATCGCCGAGGTCGCGCTCACCGACGATCGTGTTCTCGGTCGCCCGGGCCCAGCCGCAATGTGTTGTCGGGCCGATGATCACGAACTGATTGTCGCGCGCTCGCTCGCTGACGGCGTTGTCCTGAAACAGGTTGAAGAGCTCGAACGTCTCGGCGACGCCGTAGTCGTACCAGGAGTCGAAGAAGATGGCGGGAACATCGAAGCGGTCGCTCTCGTCGACCCAATCGAGCTCGTGGAAGTACTCCGCCTCGGGGTTGTTGGAGACGAAGTCCACGTAGTCGGTCGGCGGCGCCCCGGACTTCTTCAGGATATCGACGATCGGCAAAGTGCCGAGCAACGAATGGTGGTCGCTCTGGCGACGCTCCGGCGTCGAACGGAACAGCTGTGCGGCATCGGAGTTGAACCACTCCTGTCGATCCACCCCCTCGGGCGGCCCGTAGTAGATCTTGGTGCCGCTACCGGAAAACCAACCGGCCGTCTGGGCCAGCTCGAACACGCCACCGTCATACGACACCCATGGACGACCGTGCGCGTAGTAGCCAGTGGTCGAGGCCATCGGCATGGCCGCGACGTGGTTCGGATGCCGGGTCGCTGCCAGCACAACCTGCACGTCGCCGAGATAGGAACAGCCGTAGGTCGCGACTCTCTGATTCGACCACGGCTGTTCCGATAACCAGGTCACTGTGTCGTGCGCGTCGGTGCGGTCACCGGTCGATGGCTTGTAGCGACCCTCCGACTCGAAACGGCCGCGCATGTCCTGAATGGCTACCGCGTATCCCTCTTTCACGAACGCCGACACCATCCCGCTGCCGCCGTTCTTGCCATAAGGCGTGCGAATCAGGATCGTGGGGAGATCTTCCCTGGGACCCTCCGGGAAGTACACGTCGGTCGACAGCCCGGCACCGTCTCGCATCAGCACCATGTTGCTGCGTTCTTTCTCGATTGGAACGTCTGAGTCCTGTCGACGGCCCTGGCCCTGGCCAACCGCGCCGCCTGGAGCCGAGAGGCAAAGAATCAGAATCGCGCTAGATAGAACGAACAACCGGCGGCCGAGGCCCATACAACACGCTCCCTGTCTCGATCGTGATTTCGTCTGCGGAAGATCGTGGGGACTATAACCACAAGCGGACGCAACGACGCTACTGTGCCCAGGCTTCGTTCCAGTCGATCCCGTTGTAGTCATCAAGCTCCCAGTAGAACCTCGTCCGGGGCCGGTCGTAGTTGCCGATCTCGTTCATGCTCAGCGAGTCGTACAGGCGACCGTTGACCATCGAGTAGCGCACCGTATTGGTGTTCTCGATGTCCTCCAGCGGGTTGGCGTCCAGCACGATCAGGTCGGCCAGCTTGCCTTCTTCGAGGCTACCGATTTGGGCGTCGAGGCCGAGCGTCTTGGCCCCGTTGAGCGTTGCGGTGCGCAGCACCCGGTGATTCGACATTCCGCCTTGCGCCAGCAGCCACATTTCCCAGTGCAGCGCCAGGCCGGCAACCTCGCCGTGTGATCCCGCGTTGATCAACACGCCGGCGTCGTCGAGCTTCTTCATCGAGCGAGACACAGCGCGGAATCCGATGTCCCAGAGCTCGTCGGCAACGTGTACGGTCGTCATTCCCCGCACATGCGGCGGCGCCGCCCCGGGGGTCTCGAGGGGGCTGTAGCCCGAGGTCACCGTTTGAACGTAGGTCCTTACCTTCGGGTCGTCCCAGGCGCGGCGGGTCTGATAGATGAAGTTCTCGCCAAACAGCTCGCCGAAGCCGACCACGAGGGTCGGCGTGTGAGCCACCTGGCTGTGGGCGAACAGCTGCACCAGGTCGTCGTAGTAGTTGGCGATCGGAAAGTTGTGCTCCACGGCAACGTGACCATCGAGCACCATGGACACGTTGTTGTAGAAGTGACTCTCGCCCTCGATGTCGACCGTGATCCCGGCTTCGCGACCCGCTCTGACGAGCTGCTGACGCTGGCTGCGCATGGGCTGCTTATAGCTCTTGACGATCGTGCCGCCGAGGGCGGTCTTGCGCGCCATGACAACCTGAGCGTCCGCGAAGCTGCTGATGGGCTCGAAGACAAAGTCGCGCTTCTGTGAGCGGCCGTAGACGACGCTTCCCACGTTGATCGCGCGCGGGCCGACGGTGATGCCGGCCAGATTCATCTCGTTGATCGCGTACGCCGGCAGATCCGTCGAGTATGGATCGAAGTTGGTGGTCACCCCGAAGGCGAGTGCCGCGTACCGCTCGGGTTGTTTCTGCGGCATGCTGTCGGCCGGCGGATAGCAGCAATCGATGTGGCCGTGCATGTCGATCAGACCGGGCATGATGGTCTTGCCGCTGACGTCGATGAGCGTCGCGCCATCAGGGATCGCGATCTCGTTGCGGTCGCCAACCGCCGCGATTCGGTTCCCCTCGACGACGACAACGCCGTTCTCGATGACCTCCTCACCACGCATGGTGATAACGCGGGCGTTGATCAGGGCCACCGTGCCTTCGGGGGCATCGGCAGGTACGACCAGGCCGATCGATGCAATCGCCTCGGTCGGCTCCGCGTCGCCGCCGAACACCTCGGCGACCGTGGCGCGGTACAGAGCAGATCCCAGTGTCCAGTGCACGGATTCCGAGTCGGCGCTCCAGGCGAGGTTGTAGCCGCCGTAGTCCGTCAATGCGGCGACGGGAACGGCGTCGCCGTCGGGGCTGACCTGCAGCGGAGCTCCCGCTTCCCGATATGGCATGACGTAGTACTGCTTGTGGTAGCTGAACCCCAACCAGCGGTGATCGGGGCTCAGCGTCATCTCGAGCACATCGGTTCCGGAGGCGTGCGCGCGGATGTCGAACCCGTCCAAATTGCTGCTCTCGAGTCGGCCGACACGCGTCGCGGTGGAGTAGAAGCCGCCGCCGCCGCCTTCGGAGCTGATATAGGAGTAGAAGACGCGCTCGCCATCGGGTGAGAACTTGGGAGCGAGACCGCGCTCGACGACGAAGTGGGTGTCGCGCTCAGCGATCGAGACCCAGTGGATCCCCGGCTTGGCGCGATAGCCCCCCATGTGCTTGCTGGGTGCCTCGATTCGATACACGAGGCGCTGCCCATCCGCCGAGAACGCCGGTTGTCGAATCACGCCACTGCTGTTGGCGATAGGGGCGGCGGCGCCGCCGCTGGTAGAGATCACCTTCAGCCTGCTGCCGCGCTCGTCGTCCCACTCCACGAAGGCAATCGAGCTGCCATCCGGCGAATACACCGGCTCCGCCTCGAATACCGAAGAGTCCGTGAGGCGCTCCGGCGCCCCTCCGGGCAGCCTCTTCCGCCACAGTCGTCCCAAGGCGTTGAAAACGACGGTGTTCCCGTCCGGCGACGGCGCCAGGTGACGAATCGCCCGCACCGTGACCTTCTCCGGTGCCAGGTCGGTGGCGAAGCGCGCCGTCTGGGTAATGCGGTGATGGGCAGTGACTCGGAAGGGGATCTCCGCGCTCGTCGCGTTATCCATGTCGATCTTCAGCAGCTTGCCCTTGCCCCAGATCGCCACGTGACGGTTGTCGGGAAACCAGTCGAACCCCGGGTAGTAGGCACTCTGCTGCATGAAATCCGCCCGCGCGTCCCGGTCGAGATCGTCATAGACAGGTCGCTGCCGACCGCTTTCGGTGTTGAGCTCGAAAAGCACGGTCTTCGCCTTGACTCGGCGGATAAAGGCCACTCGCTTGCCATCCGGCGACACCTGCGGAGTCGTCGCGCCACCGAGACCACGCAGCACCTCTTCCGTGGCACCGCTACTCAGGTTCCTGCGCTTTACGGCGAAGCCGGCGTGATTGGCATCCACAAAAATGCTCGGGCTGTCGACGCGTTCCGTGTAGTAGAGGAACTTCCCATCGTCCGAGAGCTCCGCCTCGTGGACGTCTCTCTGATTTGCCGGAGTCTCGACCAGGATGCGACCACTGCCGCCGCCGAGGTGAAAGAGCCGTATCTCCGAGGCTCGCACCTTCGGGAACGTCCCGTACCGCTTGGCGGCGGCGACATATTGGCCGCCGGGATCCCAGGCAGGACCCGTGAGCACGTCCGTGGTCTCGTTCGTTATCTGTTGTGCGGCGGAACCGTCCGCTTCAGAGACCCAGATGTTGTCGCTGCCGTTTGCATCACTGAGGTAGAGGATCTTGCTTCCGTCCGGGCCGTAGCTCGGCATGATCTGCATCGCCGGTCCGCCATGCACCAGCGTCGCGTCGCCGCCAGCGGCAGGAATGCTGTAGATATCGCCCAACAGGTCAAAGAGAATCGCTCCGCCGCCGGGATGAACGTCGACGCTCATCCACGTACCCTCCGTGAGGGTGAACTCCGCGTCGATGTACGGCTGACCGGTATCCGTCACGTCCCAATCCCCGTCGTCGACGAGGGACATCGACGTGAAGAGGATCAGAGCTGATCCGACAAAGCTCCGAACCACGGTTCTGTTGAGGGCGATCGGGCGGCGCATGGCTTCTCCCTGGCTAGGCGGGCAGATAGTCCGAACAGCTTAGCTGTCTACCCGTCGCGCAGGGCCGCTACCGGATCGATCTGAGTAGCCCGTCGGGCCGGCAGCCACGCCGCCAGCGCGCCAACCAGTACGGCAGCTGCGACAACCACGCCATAGGTGAACGGGTCAGTCGGCTGCACGTCGAACAGCAACTGCCCCAGGAGTCTCGTCGCGCCCAACGCCCCCAGAACACCGATGGCCGCGCCGACCAGCACCACGACCAGCGCCTGACGGACGATCATCGTAACCGTCGCTACCGAGTCAGCTCCCAGGGCCATGCGCACACCGATCTCGGTGGTGCGCTGCGACACCGAGTAGGCAACGATCCCGTAGGTACCGATCACGGCGAGAATTGCGGCACACAGCGCGAGGCCGGTAAGCAGGGCGGTATTGAACCGTGGCTGGGCCACCGACTCCCATAGCAGGTCGGAAAGCGCCGCTACCCTGGACGGCGCCAGCTGGGGATCCACGTCGGCGATCACATCGCCGACGGCCGACGAGATGGCGTCCGTAGTGAGATCGGACCGCACGACAAGATGCATCTCGTAGGTCGCAATCCGGCCGTATGGAAGAAACACCTCCGACTCGTACTTGGATTGCAGTCCGCTGTGGTGGACATCGGCGACCACGCCGATGACCTCGATCTCTCCCAGCGAAGCCACGCGCAACGATTTGCCGACTGGATCGGCGTCGCCGAAGAATCGATCGACGGTGGTCTCATTGACGATCGCCACGGGTCGATCGCTGGTGGGATCGAGCCGGTCGAAGCCGCGCCCGCGGACAATCTCCATCCCCATGGCACTGAAGTAGCCGGGTACGACAAGGCGGAAGTCTGCGTTGGGCCGTGCCGTGGGCGACAGCGTGTCCAGGTCCACGACGGTGAACTCCATCTCGAATCCCAGGCCCACGTCGCTCATTGGTAGATCTGAGGCTGCGCCAGCCACGTCGACTCCCGGCAGCTCACTCAGGCGGTCGACGAGTCGCTGGTAGAACGGGAGCCATTCGGCGCGCCCGTAGCGCTGGGTTGGCACCTTGACGGCCACCGAGACCACGCCATCGGTCTGGAAACCGGGATCGACATCGCTTAGTCGCGCGAAGCTGCGAATCATCAGCCCGGCACCGACCAGCAGCACGATCGCCAAGGCAACCTCTACAACAACCATCAGCTCCCGCAGCCGGCGCCCAGCGACTGTCCCACCGCCGGAAGCCCCGGTCGGCTTGAGCAGTTCATTCAAGTCGGGTGACATACTCCGCCGCGCCGGCAGCAGGCCGAACAAGATGGTGGCGGCGATCGAAAGGCCCGTCGCGAACATGAGCACCCCGCCATCCAGACCGATCGCCTCCCCGCGCGGAACGCCGCCGGGCATCACGGCACGGAGCAGCGACATACCCCAGAAGGCCAGCAGTACGCCCGATGCGCCGCCGACCAGCCCGAGGACCAGGGTCTCGGCCAGCGACCGCTTGCAGAGATCGCTTGTTCTGGCACCGAGAGCGGCGCGCACGGCAAACTCCCTACCAGCCGCCACCGATCGCGCCACCAGGACATTGGCAATGTTGGCGCAGGCGATGAGCAACACCAGAAAGACGGCGCCAAGCAGCACCCACAGAGTGGTGGCCAGATCGCCGAGCAGCTCCTCACGTAGCGGGCGGGCCGTTATCCCCCAACCGTCGTTGGTGTCGGGGAACTCCAGCGCCAGCTGATCGGCGATCGCGGTGATCTCGGCCCGTGCCGCATCGATCGTCGTGCCGTCGTCGAGCCGGGCAATCGAGTCGAACATCCGATGGTCGCGGTCGAGCAACACAGCGTTGCTGATTGCCATCGGGAAGTACATCTCGACCTCGGCATCGCCGGGCGGAAACTGGAATCCCGGCTCCGTAATCCCGACGACCGTACGCGGTTGATCGTCGACCTCGATCGTGGTGCCCACGAGCGACGGGTCGGCGCCGAAGCGCCGTGTCCAGGAGGCGTGCGTCAGCACCACCTTCTTGTCGCCTCCGGGCTGCTCGTCCTCGTCGGTGAACAGCTGCCCAACGGCAGGCCGCGTCCGCAGCACACTGAAGAGTCGGGGCGTGACGGTATAGCTGCCGACGCGGACGGGGCGCTCCAGGTCGGTCAGCGTCGACCCGATGGACCGGTAGAGGGCAATCTGCCCATCGAAGCCCTCGGCTCCGTCGCGCAAGTACCGGTAGTCCGCCGGCGACAAGCGGAAGATGTCACCCTCGGCTCCGCTGGTAGTCCAGAGCACCACGACGCGATCGTCGTCGGGATACAGCGGACGCAGCAACACGCTGTTGACGACGCTGAAGATCGCGGTGTTGGCGCCGATCGCGATCGCTAAGGTCACGAGTACCACCACCGTCGGACCCGGCGTGCTCAGAAGCGAGCGTAAGGCCGCCCTAAGGTTGTCCATGAAGATTTGTCCTCGGCGGGGAGCTAGTGGCCTGTATCAGGGGAATCGATAGCGCCGCAGATGGGATTTGCGGGCGAGATCAAGGCGCGGCGAGGATGGCGATGCCGCGGCGCATCGTCGACGAGTCGCAACGCGGAGATCGCCCGCAACTGCCCGTCTGTCCGCAGGATGGCGGCGAAATCGATTCCCCTGTTACAGGCCACTAGTGTGGCAAGCTCTGGTCGCGGCGCTCCAGAATCCAGTCGTGGAATCGAGCCTGCTGATCTGGCCGCAACAGCGCCGCGATCTCCGTATGCACGTCGCGCATTGCACTCTGAACCTCGGGACGAAGCTGCTCCCACATGCTCTGCACGATCTGCTGGCGCTCGGCCATGATGGCGTGAATCTGCTCCGTCTGCCGCTCGTCCAGATCGAGGGCCTGGCGCAGGTCGGTCAGGGCAGCCTCGTGCTCATCAGCCGCCGACAACGCGCCGTGCAGCTGGATCGAATGATGACGCTCGACGGCCATTCCGGCGACACCACCGGCAGTGAATACGAACAGCAAAACGAGCCCGGCACGAACCCGCGGCGCGATCACTGCCGCACCGCGCGATCGGGCAACGGTTCATCGAGCACCGCGTCATCAGCCGCCGGCGGAAACTGCACCAGCAATGCGTCGACGGTGGGCGGCTGCGGACCGCCGATGAACGTCCCGGGGACCTCGCTCGGGTCGAGCGCGCGCTCGATGTGGACGAGGGCAAACGAGGGTTCCGGCACCGGCAGCGCCAGCCACAGAACCAACGTGGCGGCCGCCGACGCAGCGACTAGCCACGGTGCGCCCTGGGCGAGCACGCCGTACCAGACGTCTTGCGCCGAGACGTACCCGGCAAGCGGGCCGGCCGCATCCTGGCGTGCCTTGGCCGCCAGTGTGTCCCAGTATTCGGGGTCCTGGGGCAGCTCTGATTTCGGCAGCTCAGCCATCACCGGAGCATACCTCGCTGCGGGTCCATGACGACCTGCAGCTGCTTGCGGGCGCGGTGCAGATGAGTCCGGACCGTTCCCTCGGCGATGCCGAGCATGCGCGCAGCTTCCACGCTCGTGAAGCCCTCGATCTCGCACAAACGGACACACGCCTGCTGCATCGGGGCAAGCGCCTCGATGGCGCGCCCGGCATCACCGGTGGCGACGGGATCCACCTCGATACGCGCTGGCGGCTCGGTTTCCAGAAGCGTGAGTGGCGCCAGGGCAGCGCGTCGACCGTCCTTGCTGATCGCGGTGCGCGCCACGTTACGGACGATGGCGTAGAACCAGGCGCTGAACGGGCGGCGGTCGTCGTAATCGGCCAGGGAGCGTACGGCGCGGTGGAACGCGTCCTGCACGACGTCCTCGGCATCCTCGACGCATCGCGCGTACTGCCAGGCGAGCACCATGGCGGGGCGCAGATAGCGCCGGGCGAGGGCGTCATAGGCGACGGCATCGCCGCACTTGGCCGCCCGCGCCAGGTCCTCACCGGTACGCTCGCCTGCATCGCTCATGGCTCCGTCCCGGGAGCATACGTCAGCGGCTCCCAGGACCCGGCCAAATCCGTCAGTGTTGCTCGGCGCCGTGATGCGGCTCTGCCGACATGGAACTGCCCATCGCCTCGTGGATCATCTTGCCGAGCTTTTGCTGCTGCTCGGGCGTCAACTCGGCAGCGATGACCCCGTGGAGTCGATGCAGCTCCTGCATGGCTGCAAACGCCTGCGTGAACGGAGCGGTAATCGCCTCCCGCTGGTCGGCGGTGAGCTCGAGGTGCTTGGCGATCTCGTCGAAATGGGCTTGCGGGTCGTCGGCCGTACCGTGCTGTCCATGACCATGTTGGGCCTCGGCCACCAGACCGCCCGGATGCATGGCTCCGACTGCCAGTGCCAGTACGGCGATCAGCATCCCGGTCATCAACGCGCGGTGCAGTGTCCTCATCGGTGTCTCTCCCGTTGCCTGCGTGTAGGTGCCGGTCCCGTCAGATCGGGACACGCTTCACCAACCTGTACTCGCCAAACCGGCGAACCGTTGACACGCGCGTCGCGCCGGCGTCGAAACTGAGATCCTGAGGCCCCTCCGCTGCGGCGGAGCCGGCCCACGTCGCGCGGCTGACTAGGCCGTGGCTGCGCCGGCGTGGAACCGTGTCGGGGTGGCGATCACGATCTGGTACTCGGCGTAGTAGCGGTCCTTGCCGCGTTGCTGCGCGGCCACGTGCTCAGGATGCGTCCGCCAGGCGGTCTGGGATTCCTCGGAGTCGAAGATCACGATGCTGAGGCGCTCACCATCCGCACCGCTATAGGGCGCAATCGAGACAAACCCCGGCATATCGCGGGCCAGACCGTAAATATGCGCCAGATCATCCTCGTACTCCGCCAGGCCGGCGGCACCGAGATCGTCACGCAGACGGCTCCAGAACAACGTGACCACATGTTCCTTGCTAATCACGGGCGGTCCAACCAAGGGCGGCTCCTCCGGGTGGGGCGCAGCGGCGCCGTTCGGCAAGAGTCTAGATGACCACCGCGCTATCGCGTGCGCCGCAGCGGCACAGTGGATCTCGGCTCCCACGTTGAAAGCTGCCCAAGCAAACCAGAACGCCGTGGATGCTAGGTTACGGGGTCGAGTCACTTGCGCGACAGCTGTCGCGGAACCGAGGTCGCATGCACCTATCTCGATGTCGCCGGCTCCTGGTACCGGCCACGAGCCTGTTGATGCTGCTGGTGCCAGGTCTACAGGACGAGGCGCGGGCCGGTGGGTGGACGCTGTCGCGCGGCACCACCTGGCTGCGAACCGGATTCATGGTGCAGATCACCGACGAGCGCTACTTCATCGACGGCAGCCGGATTCCGTACTTCTTCGAGGGCCACAATCAGACGCTGGCCGCCTTTGTCGATCTCCGCCACGGCATCACGGATCGCCTCGAGGCCGCCGTCCAGCTGCCGTTCTTCGGCATCTCGTTCGACGATCTCGCCGCCGAGCGCAACACCACTGGCATTGGCGATCTACGTCTGGGGCTGCGCTACAACCTGTTGCCGGGGCCCGTGGTGGCTACCGTCGGGGCAACGGTCAAGTTCCCCACCGGCGAGTTCGTCAACGACGCCGAGATCGTGCCCGTAGGCGAGGGCCAGTACGACTTCGAGGTGACCGCCGAGGTGGCCCGCTCGCTGTGGCCGCGTCCGGGCTACGTCACCGCTCTGATCGGCTACCGGTGGCGCACGCCGAACGCCGAAACCGGCATCCATCACGGCGACGAGGTGCTCTGGAGCTTCGAGGCGGGCTACGGAGTGCTCCCGGGAGTCATGCTCAAGGCTCTGATTCGAGGCCTGCACGGTCTCGAGACCACTAGCTTCGGGCTAGCGTTGCCCTCGCTCGAGCGTCGCGTGGTCTACCTCGAGCCCGGCGTGCTGCTGGAACTGTCGCCGCGCCGGACGTTGGAGGTGTCGGTGCCGATGAGCCTGAGCGGGCAGAACTGGCCCGCCGGGCCGGTCTTCAACGTCGGGGTCTTCCAGACTTTCTAGCAGGCTCGAATCAGGCTGAGTCGACGTGCCAGGCCCACCGGAGGCGTCGAACATCGCTAGGGAGCGCGGGCGATCTCTCGCGCGCTGCCTACATCCAGTCGGGCACCGGCAGATTGTTGTCGCGCAGGAACGCCGGGTTGAAGAGCTTGCTCTGATACCGCTGGCCACCGTCGCCGAGGATCGTCACGATCGTGTGACCGGGTCCAAGCTTCTCGGCCAGGCGCATCGCGCCGGTGACGTTGATCGCGCTCGACCCTCCCAAACACAGGCCGTCGTTCTTCAGCAGCTCGAAGAGCACCGGCAGCGCTTCAGCATCGGAGACGCGGAGGGGCACGTCGATGCGCGCCTCGGCGACGTTACCCGTGATCCGACTTTGCCCGATGCCCTCGGCGATCGAGCTGCCCTCGCTCTCGAGCTGTCCATCGGTGAAGTACCGGTACATCGCGGCACCCATCGGATCGGCAAGCCCGATGGTCAGGTCCGGGCTCACCTCCTTCAGATACTTGCTGATTCCCCCCATCGTGCCGCCGGTGCCAATGGCGCAGATGAAAGCGTCGAGCTTGCCGTCAGTCTGACACCAGATCTCCGGCCCCGTGGTGCGGTAGTGCGCGCCCCAGTTGGCGGGGTTGTCCCACTGGTTCGCCCACAGCACTCCGCTCGACTCGGTCTCGGCCTTCTCGGCCGCAACCCGCTCCGACACGCGCACGTAGTTGCCCGGCTCCTTGTAGGGCGCCGCCGGCACCTCCATGACCTCTGCACCGCACAACCGGAGCATGTCCTTCTTCTCCTGACTCTGGTTGTCGGGCATGACGATGAGGGTTCGATAGCCTCGGGCATTGGCCACCAGCGCCAGGCCGATGCCGGTGTTCCCGGCAGTGCCTTCGACGATCAATCCGCCAGGGCGCAGCGTTCCGTCGATCTCGGCCTGCTGGATCATCGAGAGCCCGGCGCGATCCTTGACCGAGCCTCCCGGGTTCAGGAATTCGGCCTTGCCGAGGATCTCGCAGCCGGTGGCCTCGGAAGGGCCCGGCAGGCGGATCAGCGGCGTGTTGCCGACCGTGCCGACGAAACCGTCTCGCATCTGGACATCGCTCGCGCTCATTCGTGCTCCAGTTCATCCAGCCGCTTGCGCAGCGTGCTCAGCTCATCGGTGAGGGTGTCGAGTGCCCGGGCAACAGGATCCGGAACGTCGGCGCCCGGGGTCCCATAGGCGCGAAAACCCGGCCCCGAGGATCGACCTTGCATCGGGCGAGCGGGCACACCGGCCACGGTCACACCCGACGGGACCTCTTTCAAGACTACGGCGTTGGCGGCTATGCGCGCTCCCGCGCCCACGGTGAACGGGCCCAGCACCTTGGCACCGGCACCGACGATCACGCCGTCTTCCAGCGTCGGATGTCGTTTACCGACATCCAGGGTTACGCCTCCGAGCGTCACACCCTGGTACAGGGTGACGTCGTCGCCGATGACGGTGGTCTCGCCGATCACGCACCCCACTCCATGATCGATGAACAGCCGGCGACCGAGCTCGGCTCCAGGATGGATCTCGATGCTGGTGAGAAAGCGGCCGACATGCGAGACCATCCGCGCCAGGAAACAGAGGCCGGTACGATGGAGGCGGTTGGCGAGACGATGGATCAAGACAGCGTGGACGCCCGGGTAGGCGAACAGCACGGTCAGCCGCGAGCAGGCGGCCGGGTCGTGCGCCATGATGGCGTCGACATCTTCTCGGACAGCGCGCCAGAGCTTCATCTCAGATCTCCAAAGCGGTCGCTGATGATGGTATCCACCGGCAACGGTTCGGGGATCAGTCGCAGGCGCTGCAGTTGTCGTTGTTGACGCCGCCGAGGCTCTCCAGTAGGCCGACCGTCTCGGGGTAGGGCTGCACGCGCTGGTGCGGGCTGTTGGCCATATCGACCGTCGTCTGCCCTTTGCGGCTGACGACCATAATATCGGCGCCCTGAGCGACGAGATACTCGACGAGCGTGTTGTCGCCGCGTGCCGCCGCGTTGTGCAGGGCCGAGTAGCCGGCGTGATCACGGACGTCGACGTCGACGCCGAGCTCCTCGATCAGATACCTCGCCGCCGGAATCCAGCCGTCGGGCACGTAACGATGCTGCTGGCCGACGCGCGACGTTCCGTAGCCCACGCCGGTTGCGGCGTGCAGCGCATGCACCGCCGGACCGCCGACGGGAATCGGTGGCAACCCGGACTTGTCCTTGTCTTCCTCTTTTTCTTCCGCCGTTTGCTGCGCACCACGTGGTCCGGCGCCATCGAAGCGGCGACGACGCTCGGCCGGCTTCTTCGTGCGAATGTCCGGGTCCGCTCCGGCAGCCATCAGCCGGCGCATCGCGGTGACGTCCAGCGAGTACGCGGCGCGCCAGAAGGGCGTCGCCCCGGCGAAGTCGACGCCCATGCGGCCGGCGTTGTAGGCGGCGTACCAGACATGCGTGTTGACCCGCGCATCGGGGTCGGCGCCGGCGTCCAGCAGGGTGTCCATGAGCTCGAGATAGGAGATCTGCTGCTGCTTCGACGCCGTCGGCTGCGGGTACCAGGTGCGCAGCGCCCATTCGTTGTTGATCGTTGCGAAGAGCGGCCCGACGCCGTCCTCGCTGACCAGGTTGGGATCGGCTCCGACCCCCAGCATCATCATAGCCAGATCGAAGTTGCCGTTGATGATAGCCACCAGCAGCGGCGTCGAGCCGTCGCCGGCGGTCGTCTGGTTGACGTCGGCACCGGCCTCGAGCAGTAGCGCGGCCACATCGGTGCGGCCGTCACGCGCCGCGTAGTGCAACGCTGTCATGCCGCCCTGGGCGCCTACGAGATCGTTGTACGAGGGCGGTTCCGGCTCCTCCGGCTTGTCGGGATCTTCAGGCTCCTCGGCGCCCGGTTGCGGCTCGGCATCCGGTACGGTGGTCGGAGCGTCGGGGTCCTGGTTGGCCGGGTCTGCGCTGTCCGGGTCTGCGCTGTCTGTGTCTGCGCTGTCCGACTCTGGGCTGTCCAGGTCCGGTCCATCCGGCACTGTCGTTGGCTGGTCGGGCTCCTCCGGGAGCTCGCTCTCGCCGGTCTCGGGACCACGAGTCTCCGTGTCAGGATCCTCAGCGTCGGGAGTCTCGGCCGCGGGGACCTCGGTCGGCTTGTCCGGCTCGTCGGGGACCGCGTCCGCTTCCTCGACCTCCTCC
Source organism: Acidobacteriota bacterium (assembly GCA_965248695.1). GTDB lineage: Bacteria > Acidobacteriota > UBA890 > UBA890 > WLXD01 > DASCOT01. The sequence goes on from CBDFKD010000002.1 coordinate 2,563,308, forward strand.
TCCTCTTCGGGCTCCTTGGCGGCGTCAATGATGCGCTGCCGACGACGTCGCTCCACCGCGTCGGCCTCGGCGCGGGCGCGGTAGTCGATCACCCGGGTGGCAAGTCCGACGTCAGCGCCGGCGGTAAGCAGCGTTTCGACCGCTGCCGTTCGGCCTTTGGCGGTGGCAAAGATAAGCGGCGTACGTTCAGCTCGAGCGTCCTGCCCGTCGACGTCGGCTCCGCGTTCCAGCAACGCTCGGAGGGCGTCAGTGCTACCCGACTGCGCCGCCAGGTGGATGGCGCTCACTCCGGTCGCCGTGAGGGTCTCGGGCCGGCTTCCGGCCGCGAGCAACGCCGCCACCGCTTCAGCGCGGCCGTCGCGGCTGGCCAAGTGAAGCGGCGTGTAGCCGCCCAGCCGGGTCGTCGGTTCCACCACCGCGCCGGCGTACATCAGCACGCTGATCAGCTCGGCATCGTCGTTCATCGCAGCCCAGTGCAGCGCCGTCATGCCGTCACCGCGCGGCGCGTTGACGTCGGCACCGTCGCGCAACAGCGACCGCACGGTATCGCCGTCGCCGCGCATGGCCGCGTCGGCGACCGGCGCCTCGACTGCCGATGCCGACGGCATGGCGGCTGTCACCGGTAACGTGGCTGCTGCGGGCAAGGCCGCCAGAGCGAGAGCAGCGACGAACATAATGAGCCTGCGGTTACGCATTCGTCACCTCGCGAACATGCCCCTCAGGGGCGTCCTGCATCCGGGTCGGAAACGGCGAAGGAGAACTCCCCGGTACTGTCACCAAAGCTATCGAGGTCGGAGACGCCGAGCTTGTTCAACAGCGTCAGCATCACGTTGGCCATCGGCGTGCCTTCCTCGGCGGCGACGTGTACCCCACCCTCCAGCTGGCCGTTGGCACCGCCGAGGAGAATCAGCGGGCAGCGTCGGTGATTGTGCAGATTGCTGTCGGCCATCGGCGACCCATACATGATCAGCGTCTTGTCGAGCAGGTTGCTGTCGCCGTCGGTTGTCTCCTGCAGCTTTTGCAGGAAGTACGGGAGCATGCCGACGTGGTACTCGTTGATCTTGGCGTAGTTCATGATCTTGTCCTCGCGCCCACCGTGGTGCGAGGCCACGTGGAACCCCTGATCAACGCCACTACCCGGATAGACGCGGCCGGATCCATCGCGCCCGAGCTTGAGCGAGAACACCCGCGTGATGTCCGATGAAAAGGCCAACACCTGGAGGTCGAACATCAGCTTGACGTGCTCCTCGAACGAATCGGGCACTCCGGCGGGCGCCTCCGGCAGCTCACGCGGCCGACCGCTGGTGTTGCGCGCCTCGATGCGCTGGATGCGCTGCTCGATCTCGCGGATGCTGTCGACATAGCGGTCGAGCCGGAGCCGGTCGTCCGGACCGATCTCGCGTCGCAGCCCGGCCATCTCCTCCATCACCCAGTCGAGGATGCTGCGGTCTGCCCGACGGCGAGCAGCACGCTGCTCCGGCGTGCCGCCGGCGCCGAACATCTGCTCGAATGCGGCGCGCGGATCGCGCACCATCGGCAGCGGTTCCGACGGTGACGCCCACGAGATGGTATCGGTGTACACGCAGGCATAGCCGTAGGCGCAGCCGCCCGCCTGATCAACGTTCTCGATGCTCAGCTGCATGGACGGGATCGGCGTATCCCGACCGAATCGCTGTACGTACAGCTGATCCATCGAGGTGCCGATGTAGACATCCGACCCTTCGGTGAGCTTCGGGTGGGCCTGGGTCAGGAAAACGGCGCTCGAGCGGAAGTGATCGCCTCCGATCTCGTCGGGATTCAGCGCGTCGGCCATCCTGGCGTCGGTGTTGCTGACGATGGTCAGGTAATCCTGGAACGGAGTGAGCGATTTCAGGCTGCCAGCGCTGAGGTCGAAGCCACGACCCACTTTCTCGGGCGCCCACAGGTTGAGCGATTCGCCCAGCTCGTTGCAGCCCGCCGCACCGTGCACCTGTTCGATACACACCATCCTGGTGTGCCCGGAGGCCTTGCCAGCGGCGGTCTCGGCCAGCAACGAGCGCGCCGGGATCATGGCGTCAAGCAACGGCACGCTGATTCCGGCGCCAAGCCCGCGAAGAACCGTGCGTCGGGAAAGGTGCTTCTTGGTGATGTACATCGTTGCCTCTAGTCGATATCGGCGGCTATCGCGGCCTGGGCTCTGCTCATCCGGAAAGCACCACTCTTGGCCACGCCAAGGAGAAACGACGACATCGCGTAGCCGTTCTCTTCTGCGTCTCGCACGATCGCACGGATCGCCGGCATATCGTAATACTCCACGCGCCGTCCAAGCGCGTAGGCCATGAGGCTTTCAGTGAAAAAACTCGCGAACACGTCGGAGCGACTCAAGAGCGCTGCTCGCAAATCTCCGGGGCCGTTGATTGGCGTGCCGTCGTAGAGCTCGCCGGACGCGTCGACGGGTACACCGCGGTCGCGAATCCGCCAGGCGCCGGTAACGTCGAAGTTGTCGAGCGCCAGCCCGATCGGATCGATGACGTTGTGACACGAGCTGCAGGCAGGGTTGGCGCGATGCTCGGCAAGCTGCTCGCGCACCGACAGGAAGCGATCCCCCTTTACGCTGGCGGTTTCCTCTAGATCCGGAATGTCCGGTGGTGGCGGCGGCGGCGGACTGCCGAGCAACACCTCCATGATCCATTTGCCGCGCAGCACCGGCGAAGTGCGGTTGGCGTGCGAGGTGAGCGTGAGAATGCTGCCGTGTCCCAGTAGGCCACGTCGCTGGTCGTTCGAGTACGACACGCGGCGGAACTCGGTGCCGTTGACCCCAGGTATTCCGTAGTGACGTGCCAGGCGCTCGTTAACGAACGTGTAATCGGCGCTCAACAGCTCCAACGCGCTGCGATCCTCGCGCACGAGGAACGAGAACAGCATCTCGGTTTCGCGCTGCATGGCCTCGGCGAGCGTGTGGTCGAAGTACGGGTAGGTCAGCGCGTCGGGGTCGACCTTGCTGAGGTCCTGCAGGCGGAGCCACTGGGCCGCGAAGCGGGTGGCGAGCGCCTCGGACCGCGGGTCCGACAGCATCCGGCGCACCTGGCGCTCGATCGTTTCCGCGGTTGAAAGGTCGCCGTGCTTGCTGGCCTCTACGAGCTCCCGATCGGGAGGTGCGCCCCAGAGGAAGAACGAGAGGCGCGAGGCCAGGTCAACATCGCTGATGCGGTACACCTCGCCGGGCTGCAGGGTGGTGGGGGCCGATTCCATCCGAAATACGAAGTGCGGGCTCGCCAGCAGCGCTTGCAACGCCATGCGGACGCCGCCCTCGAAGCCACCATCCGCCGCGCCCTGCTGGTAGAACCGCATCAGGCCAGCCAGGTCGCCGTCGCGCAACGGCCGTCGGTACGCCTGCGTGGCCAGGCGTGCAAGGATGCGCTCGGCGCACGGACCAGCCTCGTCGGGAGCGGTCGGACGGCAAACGAAGACGCGCCGCCGGGTGGGGTTGTCGGAGACACCGGTAACCTCGAAGGGCCCGACGATGGAGAAGTTGCTCAGATGGGGCAGCGTCGTCACCCCGTAGCCGAGCCCGATCTGCTGGTCGGCAAGCGTGTGATCGATCGGCGTTACCAGGTCGTCTTCCGGCCCGTCGTCGCGACGGATGAACGCCACCGCCACCATCCGCGGCCCGGCCCGCACATCGATCTGGTTGGTGACGATCGTGGCGCCACCGGCATCCGACTCCGACATCCAGCGGTCGAGCTCGAGCACCGCCGCTCGCTCCCCGTCAATCGAGATATCGATCGTCTCGCCGAGCGAAGTTCGGCCGAACAACTCGCCTTCCGCTGCCACATGCGGCATGACGCGGAACTCGTACTTGCCGTCGGCGGGGAAATTGTGCACCACGGCGATGCCGCCGCGCGTCCCGAACGGCGCCCCGTCGACGCGCTCCTTCTGCGACGCCGTGCGCGGCACCGTGTACATGGAGGAGGCGGAATCAGTGTCAGGATCGCCCAGCGCTGCGCGGCTGATGTGGCCGGCGGCGCGGAGGTAGCCCTCCATCAAGGTCGCCGAGGGCATCTGAACGTCGGCGATGTTGTCGAAGCTGGCGCTCTTCGTATCCAAGGGAAGGAAGAGGCTGACGTCGATGTCGAGCCCCAGCAAATCACGAACCGAGGCGGCGTACTCGGCACGGTTGAGGCGCTGGAACGTGCGGCGGCCGGGTTGCGGATCGGCGGCAGCGGCATCGTCGATGCTCGCCTCGAGCGCCACCACCAGCGCCTCCACGACCTCCCGGTCCGGCTGGCGCGCCGTCGGCGGCGGCATCATGCCGGCGCGCAGCTTGCGGATCATCTTCTCGGCGATCTCGGCGTGCTCGGGGGCGCGTGCGGCGTCGAACGTCTCCAGCGTCAGCCCGCCGGTGCGTGATCCGTCGTTGTGACAGCGAAGGCAAAACCGTCCGATGGTCTGGTTCTGGTCTTCATACGACATGCGCTCTTCGACCGTCGGCGATGTCACCGCGTTCGGGGACTCCGCGGACCCTGGCTCCAGGCGGCGGGCAAGGCCGACGTCGACCGTGAGACCAAGCAACAGCAGCGCGCAGATCGGGACTGCGATGACCAGCTTTCTCATGCCACCTTCATATCTAGGCAGGAGCGTCACCCAGAGGCGGGAGCGGAACATCGGAGCAGCAAAGCGTCCGGCACTCCGGAGGCTCGCTGCCGACCTCGAAACATAACACCAGAACCGAATTCTACCGGGTATGTGGCCAATCTCCAGGAGATCGAGCTCAACTCTGGAATTCAGCTTCGCTGGTCTCACCGCCGCCGAAACTGCCGAGGCACTGGGCGTGTCACTGAGCACGGTCGAGAGAAGCTGGCGTGCCGTGCGCACATACCTTGGTCGGGAGCTGGCGGGGGCTCCCTGATCTCATGTTTCCTCGGCCCTGAGCGCGCAAGCGGATGAAACCGTTTCGCGCCCGTGGCCGTCCTGCATAGCAGGACTGCACGCGTTCGCTACGGCCAAACTCGGGAACGACTATGGACAGCCTCTGGCAGGACTTTCGCTACGCGGTACGCGTGCTGGGCAAGAACCCCGGCTTCACCGTCGTGGCGGTGCTGGTGCTGGCGCTCGGCATCGGCGCCAACACGTCGATGTTCACGCTCACCAACGCTCTCCTGCTGCGACCGATCGAGGCCGAGGCTCCGCACGAGCTGGTGGCGCTCTACGGCAAGAACGTCGCACGCCCGGACTCGTATCGTGCGTTCTCCTACCCGAACTTCGAGGACGTGCGGGAGCTGAGCAACACCTTCACCAGCCTGATGGCGCACGACATCACAGCGGTGGGGCTGACCGAGGGCGACGTGACGCGGCGCATCTTCGCCGAGTTCGCCTCGCACGACTATCTGGACACCTTCGGTGTGGTGCCGTTCCGCGGCCGCTTCTTCACGGCTGCGGAGGAAGCGCCGGAGTCGGGAGTTCCTGTCGCCGTCGTGAGCTACGAATACTGGAGAAGGACGGGGCGCGATCCCGAGCTCGTTGGCAACGCGGTGGAAGTCAACGGTCAAACGTTGACCATCGTCGGCATCGCACCGCGCAATTTCACCGGCCGTACCGCGCTCCTGTCGCCTAGCCTGTACATCCCACTGGGGATGTACCACCTGCTGGTGAACGAGACGTTCGGCGGCGACAGCGGTCAGTCGCTGTCGGATCGTGACAATCACGACCTTTTCCTCGTCGGACGCCTGCGCTCCGGACTGACCATCGACGAGGCGAATGTCGAGCTGGAGGTGCTAGCGGCGCAGCTTGAGGACGCGCACGCGGCGATCAACCAGGATCAGACGATCATCGTCGACGCGCTGTCGCGCCTCGGCGTGAGCACGAGCCCCAACAGCGACGACGGCATCGGGCTGGTGGTGGCGCTGCTGATGGGGATGACGAGCATCGTCCTGCTGATCGCCTGCATCAACCTCGCCAACATGATGCTGGCCCGCGGCGCTGTTCGCCGTAAGGAGTTTGCCATCCGCGCCGCGATCGGCGGCGGGCGAGTGCGCATCGTGCGACAGCTGCTTACCGAGGGGCTGCTGCTGTCGGTTCTGGGTGGACTCGCGGGGCTGGCAATCTCCTATTGGGTGAACACGCTGATGGCGGCCTCGATGAACCAACTGCTGGCAATGAACAGCCTGGCCATGGACATCGTCCTGCACGCTGCCCCCGACACTCGCGTGCTACTCGCGACCGCCGCGTTCTGTCTGATCGGCACGCTGTTGTTCGGCTTCGGACCCGCGTGGCGGCAGTCGCGCCCCGACGTCATGCAGGATCTAAAGGACCAGATCGGAAACGCCACCGGTGGACGCCACGGTCGCCGCCCAGGGCGGCGCAACCTGCTCGTGGTTAGCCAGATCGCGCTGTCGCTGGTACTGCTGACGTCGGCGGGGCTGTTCATCCGCGGCGCCTTGAAGGCGGCGAACGTCGATCCCGGGTTCGACATCGACAACGGCTTGCTAGTAGAGATCGATCCGAGCCTCGCCGGCTACGACGATCTGCAGAGCAAGGATCTCTATCGCCGGCTCATCGATCGGCTCCGTAGCATTCCCGAGATCGAGGCGGCGAGCGTAGCCGCCACGGTAGCGTTCGGAACCGTCTCGAACGGAAGTAGCGTGCGCCGCGCCGAGGACCTACCAGTGGCGTCCGGGGACGGCACCGAGGAGATCGAGACCGTCTCGGCAACCTCCAACGTTGTCGGCGACGACTACTTCGAGGCCCTCGGAACGGGTGTGGCTCGAGGCCGCGGCTTCACCCTCGCCGAGTCTGAAACCGACAGCGGGCCTCGCGTCGCCATCATCGATGAGCTGTTGGCGGCCGAGCTGTGGCCGGGGCCGGATCCGCTCGGACGCTCCATCGGATTCGGACGCGATCCGAGCACTCGAGGTAGCAACGACAGGGAGGTTGTCGGCGTCGTCAAGACGGTCCGCGACGACTTGTTTCCGGCCGAGCCCCGCCCGCATGTGTACATGCCGTTCGGCCAGAGCTTCCAGGCGGGGATGAACATTCACCTGCGCGCCGCGCCGATGGGTGACGACGCCCGCGCTGCGTTGCTGCGAACCGTGCGACGTGAAATGCGGGCGGTCGACGATCGGCTGCCGATACTGAGCCTCAAGACGCTACAGGGTCATATCAGCGAGAGCGCCAGCCTGTGGGTGGTCGGCCTCGGTGCCACCATCTTCACCGCCTTCGGGGCGCTGGCGCTATTCCTGGCGGTGGTCGGTGTTTACGGGGTCAAGGCGTACACCGTTGCCCAGCGCACGCGCGAGATCGGCATTCGCAAGTCGCTGGGCGCTTCCGCCAGCGACACGCTATGGCTGATCCTCCGAGAAGGCCTGATGCTGACGCTCGCCGGCCTGGGGATCGGCCTCGTGCTGTCGGCTAGTGTGGCGCGACTGCTATCCAGCCTGCTCTACGAGGTCAGCGCCCTCGATCCGCTCGCCTTCATCGCCGCACCGTTGATCTTGGCCGCCGCGTCGCTGCTTGCTACCTACCTGCCGGCACGGCGGGCAGCGAACATCGCCCCGATCACTGCCTTGCGCCATCAGTAGTCGGAAACACCGCCTCCGGCGGCTGTTCGGGAAGCGGCTCGACGAATCGGTACTCGCCGTCGAACACGCTGCGGTTGCCGTCGGGTGCCCACCGACCCCAGATCGCCTGCACCATGTCGTCGGTCAGGTTCACCATGCGATGCATGGTATTCGGCGCGATGTACACGATCTCGCCGCGCTCGGCGATAAACGTATCGTCGCCAAGCGTCCACTCGGTCTGCCCGCTCAGAACGACGTAGAACTCCGGTACCGGATGCACGTGACCAGCGTAGATCGCCCGCGGCGCGAGCTCCCACAACCCGACCTGCAGGTCGTCGTCCGGGATCGAGTCGCCACCGATGACGGTGTTCCAGCGCTGAATACCGAAGGTGGTCTCCCATCCGAGCGCCGCGGCGTTGACATGTGCCGGCACCGGAGGCTCCGGGTCGGAGACGCGTATCACGGCCGACAGCGACATCTGGTCCGCCAGGTAGAGGTCGGCTACTTCCAGACCAAGGTTCTCGGGAACGATGTCGTTCATGTTGCACATCACGAAGGTGGAGAACTGCTGATCTGGAAAGCGCACGTAGTACGCCTTGAAGCCCATGAACGAGCCGGTGTGCCCGAGCGTTCGCAGGCCGCGATGCTCCCCCTCGCGGATCGCGAACGCGTAGTCCAGCACCTCGCCACTGTTGAGCACGCCCTTGGTATGCATCACGTCCATGAAGTCGGGCCCACCGAGCCGGTTGTCGAGGAAGTTGCGGTCCCAACGGATGAAGTCCTCGACTGTGGTGTAGAGCCCGCCGGCGCCGGGCAGGGCGAAGTTTCCCTGATAGCTCTGGATGTAGCGGTCGGAGCCCTTCCCGCCGGTGGCCGGCGACGGCATGTAGCTCATGGCGCGGCGGGCGACAATGTGCACCGGGTCGTCGTGGAAGTGCGTGTTGCTCATGCCGAGAGGCTCGAAGATCCGCTCGGTGGTGTATTCACGAAGGCTCATGCCGCTGGCCCGCTGCACCACCATCGACAGCAGCAGATAGCCGCCGTTGGAGTACTGGTACTTGTCCCCCGGCGGGAAATCGAGCTCCTGGCGCGCTAGCAACGCCAGGGCCTCATCGCGACTGAACTGGTTCCACGTGGTGAGCCCGTTCTCGCGCATCACCCGGTACATGTCGGGCACACCACTGGTGTGGTGTACCAGGTGCCGAACCGTGACCGGCGGGTCGCGGTCGGGCATCTCCGGCAGGTACTCGCGGACGTCGTCATCGAGAGCAAGCTTGCCGTCGTGCGCCAGGAAGGCAATGGCGGCGGCGGTGAACTGCTTGGAGACGGAGCCGACGTAGATGACGGTCGTCGGGCTCATCGGGATGTCCCAGTCGAGGTTGGCGTGCCCGTATCCGTTCTTGTAGATCAGCTTTCCTTGGTCAGCCACGCCCAGGGAGCATCCGACGGATCCCGGCTCATCAAACTGCGCGAACACTGCGTCTATTTCGCCCGGGTCCGGGATCTGCAACGCGACCGGCCCGGCCTCCTGCGCTTCTCCGACGCCAGGAACCCCCGACAGCAAAGCCGCCAAAGCGACGGTCACCGACACAAAGGGAACGCGCAGCAGCCTCATCATGCCCTCCTTGGGTTGCGTCAACCGCCGTAGCGCTCGAACCACTCGATCATACGGCGCAGCCGCTCGACCAGATTCACCGGGGTGCCGTTGCGCGACAGGCCGTGGTTCTCGCCACGGAACACCAGCAACTCGGTGTCGACAGCGTTGTTCTTCAGCGCGTAGAACCACTCCTCAGCTTGACCAAGGGGGCAGATCATATCCTGATCGCTGTGGATGATCAGGGTCGGCGTGGTTACGTTGTCGGCGTGCTTCAGGGGCGAGCGATCCCAGTACAGATCCCAGTTGTCCCAAAGGTTGCCGCCAAACTCGTCGCGCATGGCGCGCGGGGTGTACTGCTGGGTACCGGCCTCCGAGACCCAGCTGGACACGCTGCGCTGGGTGACGGCGGCTCGGAACCTGCCGGTCTGGGTGGTGATCCAGTTGGTGAGGAAGCCGCCGTGGCTGCCGCCAGTGACAAACAGTCGTTCCGGGTCGATCCAGTCGTAACGCGCCAGCAGCTCGTCGACCAGCTGCATGTTGTCGCGATAGTCGACGCCGCCGTAGTCGAGGCGCACGGCGCTCTGATGCGCGTCGCCGTAGCCTGTAGAACCACGATAGTTCACGAAGGTCACGGCCCAGCCCCTACCGGCGAGCATCTGGTTCTCGTGGAACCACTGATAGCCCCACATGCCACCGGGACCGCCCTTGATGTTCAGCACCAGTGGGATCTTGCCCTCGGTCGGAACAACCGGACGCAGCAGAAACGCCTGCACCTCGGTGCCGTCATCGTTGGTAAACCGAATCTCCTCGAGCTCGCCACGCGCCAGCGGCGCTAGCAAATCCTCGTTGAGCCGGGTGAGCTGACGCATCGAGCCGCCGTCGGCGCTGGCGACGAACACCTCGGGCAACGATTGCTCGTCGTCGAGGGTGAAGGCGATTCGGTCCGCACCCGTGGCGACGGACAGGTTTCGCACCGACCAGTCGGGCTCCAGTAAACGCGTCGCCGCGGCGGTCGTGACATCGAGGCGGAACAGCCCGCGGCTGCCCTGATCGTCGGCAACGAGAAAGATCGCCGAGCTGTCGCGCGACCAACTCAACGAGCCCGGATTGCGATCGAGGCTCGAGGTGACGTTGCGCGGCGGATCCGATCCGTCGAGCGCTCGCACGAAGACGTCGGGCTGGTCGTACGGAGCGTCGGTGCGGACGTAGGCGACCCTCGTCCCGTCGGGAGAGATCCGCGCGCCGGAGTCCCGGTGTGCTTGCGTGGTGAGCTGCACCGGTACGATCGACTCGGGGCTCGACAGGTCGCCGGCAAGATCGATGCGCCAGATATCGGAGTTGGAGCCGCCGTCGTACTCGAGCCCGGTGCGGTCCGACGAGAAGACCAGGGTGGCGCTGTCGTTCGATAGGTGCGGAGAGCTGTCGTTCCAGGCAGTGCCGTGGGTCAGCTGCACGCTCGTGCCGGTCTCGATGTCGAACAGAAAGAGATGCCGACGACGCTGGTCGAGGTAGCCGCGACCGTTGGCCTTGTACAGCGCGTCCTTGACGACGTCGAGGTCCGGCCTGGGCTCCGTGGCCGAGGCATCCTCATCTGACGTTTTGGGCCCTTCCAGCGTCAGCAACAGCCGGTCGCCGCTGGGCAGCCACTGCAACTCGCCAACGCCGCCCTCGATTCTGCTCCGCTGTCGCGCCTCACCGCCGTCGCGAGGCATGAGGAAGACTTGCGACGACTCCGGGATCGCGGCGCTAGTCGAATCTGTCCCCGTGGTCTCGGCACCGGTTCGCAGGAAGGCGATCGCCGTGCCATCGGGCGACCATCGAGGAGAACCATCGGTCGTGCCGGCGGTGAGCGGTCGCGGACGGGCGGAGCCGTCCGCTGCGACCATCCAGATGGTGCGATCACGGCCGCGACGATCGTCGCTAACGTCAGCGACGACGAACAGCACCTCCTCGCCGTTTGGCGATATCTGCACGTCGCTGATCTGTCGGAACGCGTAGTAGTCCTCCGGAACCATGGGCCGCGCGGCCAGGCCGGTGGCTTCCTGAGCCGACCAGGCGGGAACGGCGAGACACAACCCGAGTATGCTGCCGGCGGCGTAGAGCGTTCGCATTTGGCTTCCTTTCGGCTGATTCGCCGACCGTGGGAAATGCTCACGATTTCCCCGGGTACGGCAAACTCTGCTAGTGGCTTGTAACAGATGATCGTCGCCACTGTTCTCTTGATGGGCCTGCGGACAGATGGGCAGTTGCGGGCGATCTCGGCGTTGCGGCTCCTGGACGATGTCCAAGCATCGACTTCGTCGCCGCGCCTTGATCTCACCCGCAAATCCCATCTGCGATAGGCAACGTTCATCTGTTACAGGCCACTAGTCGAGCTCGCTGATGTGACGATCGGCTGAGGCGAGCCAATCGGGGTTCACTTCGACACCCCATCCTGCGCCCTCGGGAATTTGCACCTTTCCGTCGATCGCTTCCAGGGCCGGCGTGTAGAGCCCCTCCTGCCAGGGGTAGTAGTCGGTCGGCTCGATGGAGAACTCGACGTACGGGCCGGCGTTGTCGATGGCGCCCATCATGTGCAGGGTGAAGACGGTCACCATCGACAGGTTGGCGGAGTGCGGCACACACGGCAGCCCGATCTCCGCGGCCATCGCAGCGACCCGGAGCGCGCGGCTCAGACCGCCGATGTAGCACACGTCGGGCTGCACGATGTCGAAGGCGCGCGCCTGCAGCATGCGGCGCCAGTGCGTCACGGAACAGTCCTGCTCCCCGCCAGCGACCGGCACCTCGGAGGCGCGCGTCACCTCCGCGGTCGATTCAAACTCCCAGTACGGGCACGGCTCCTCGTAGTGGCACACGCCGTGGTCGGCGAGCATGCGACCGACCTCGATCGCCTTCGCCGGGGTGTACGCACAGTTGGCATCGACCAGCAGCGCGACATCGTCGCCGAGGGCGCGTCGCACCTGCGAGACCACTGCCTCGGTTCGACCCGGCCATTGGTCGTCGTCGTGGCCGCATTCCTTGCCGATGCGGATCTTGAACGCCTCGAAGCCGTGCGCGTCGCGCAGACGGACGAGACGATCGGCCTCGTCCTCGGGGGTTATATCGCGCCGCATGCTGGCGCCGTACACCGGAAGCGGTCGCGGCGTTCCGCCGAGCAGCTCGCAAACGCTCTTGCCCGCGCGCTTGCCGCGCAGGTCCCACAGCGCGGTATCAAGACCGGTCAGCGCCCGGCGCACGTATGAGCCCGGGAACTTGAACTCGATCTCGAGGATGCGATCGAGCAACGAATCGATGACGGTTGCGTCCTCGCCGAGGGCGTACGGAGCAACCTGACGGTGCATCACGCGGGCGGCGATGTCTGCGTGGTAAGGCGACAATTGGCCCCAACCCTCGGCGCCGTCGTCGGTACGCAGTCGCACCATGCTGACGAACTCGTTGCTGAAGGTCTCGATGCTCTGGATACGGGCGGTCAACGTCAGAACACGATGACGTTGCGCAGCGCATCACCCCGATTCACCGCGGCGATCGCCTCGTTGATCTCGTCGAGCGGGTACCGGGAGGTGACCAGCTCGTCGAGCTTGAGCGCGCCCCGCTCATAGAGGCGCACCAGCTTCGGTATGTCGACGCGAATCTGCACCGACCCCATCTTGCTGCCGACGATGGTCTGGCCGGCATCGGCCACGTTACCGAGCTCGATGTCGGTGAACTCTCCGGTGGCAGGCATGCCGACAATCACCAGTGTGCCGCCCCGTCGCAGCAGACCGAGCCCCTGCTCGAACGCCGGCGCGCTACCCACGGTGACGAAGACGTAGTCGGCTCCCCGCCCATCGGTCAGGGAGCGGATGACCGCCGCCGGGTCGTCCTCACGTGCATTGACGCGATGGGTAGCGCCAAATGACAGCGCCGCATCCAGCTTCGTATCCACCAGATCGATCGCGATGATCGGGTCCGCATCGGCCAGCCTGGCGCCTTGAACGCTGTTGAGTCCGACGCCACCAGCGCCGATCACCACCACGCTGCTACCCGCAGGGACCTTTGCCGTATTCACCACCGCTCCCAGACCCGTGATGACTCCACAGGCGAGTAGCGATGCGCTGGCGGATGACATGTCATCCGGGACCGCGACCAGCTGGGGCTGGTCCACGACCACCTGCTCGGCAAACGCAGCGGTACGGAAACCCTGGAAAAGCGAGACCCCATCCGCTTGGGTGAGGGGGCTGTTCTCGTGCAGCGGAAAGGTCGTCTCGCACTGGGCAGGCAGGCCCTGCGAGCAGAAGAAACAGTGGCCACAGGAGCGCAGCAGGGTCACCACCACATGTTGGCCAACCTCGACCAGGGTCACGCCGGGACCCACTTCCTCCACTACACCGGCGGCCTCATGCCCATAGACAACCGGCAGCGGCCCGCCCCAGGCTCCCTCGATGGCGTGGATGTCGCTGCGACAGATGGCACAAGCAGCGAGCTTGACCTTGACCTCTCCGGCCTGCGGGGCAGCGAGGTCGATCTCCTCGACGACCAGCGGCTCACCGAACTCGCGACAGACAGCAGCTCTCATGCAGCTGCATTTTACTCGTAGCGAAGCGCCCTCATCGGATCGATGCGCGACGCCCGCAACGCCGGGACGTAGCCGGCCACCAGCGCCACCAGTCCGAGCAGGATGATCGACGTCACGACCACCAACGGGTCGTTGCCCTGAAGCTCGAACAGCAACGATTCGGCGGCACGACCGAGCGCCAGCGCCACCGCCAGGCCGACGCCGCACCCGATGAGCGCCATGCGGCCGAGTTGGCGGAGAACCATGGAACGGACGCGACCACCATCGGCACCCAGCGCCATGCGGATGCCGAACTCCCGCGTGCGCTGCGCGACGGTGTAGGCAAGCACGCCATACAGGCCGACCGACGCCAGCAGCGTGGCCAGCAGCGCAAAGGCGCTCGACAGCGTGCCCAGGAAGCGGTCCAGGAAGACACTGTCGGCGGCCTGCTGCTCGAGCGTGATCATGTGCTCGACCGGCAGGTTGGGGTCGAGCCGCTCGACAACGGCGGGGATGGCCCGCAGCGTCTGCTCCGGGGAGCCCGAGGACCGAACGTAGAACGTCAGCTCGCCGATGCTCTCGTCCTGTCGATACGGGGTGAAGAACAACGGTGGCACAACCTGCTTCACCTCGGAGTACTTGGCGTTCTGGACAACTCCGACGATCTCTAGGTCGAGCTCGGTGTCCGGGCCGCTACCTACCGCCATGCGCTTGCCGACAGCGCGCGCCCCTTCGAGTCCGAATTTCTCTACGAAGGCCTCGTTCACCAGCGCCACGCCTGGCGCTTCCAGCGCGTCATCAGCGGTGAACTCTCGACCGGCCATCAACGGGATGCCGAGCGTGCTGAAGTAAGCGGGGCCAATGCGATTCATACGCGCGTTGTTGTCGACGTCGGGACCCCACTCGAATCCCTCGACGGATACGTCGTTGCCCCAGTTGTTGCCGCTGAGGATGGCCCCCATGGCGCCCGTCACACCGGTCACGCCCGGCATTGCCGCCAGTTCCTGTTCGACGCGCTGGAACAGGGCCTTCGACTCCTCGGGCTCGTAGCCGTTGAGCTCCGGAGAGATCCCGAAGGCGACAATGTTGTCCGCCCGTAACCCCAGGTCGACCTGGCTGACATTGAGCAAGCTCTTGATGAACAGCCCGGCAACCATGAGGAGCGCTGTGGAAAGGGCGAGTTGTGCAATGACCAGCGAGCTTCGGAAGCGCGACGCGTCGCCCGCTCCGGCGGGCTGCCCGGCATTGGATCGCAGCACCGTCGCCAGATCGGTCCGGGTGCTGTGCAACGCCGGGTACAGACCGAAGATGAGGCCAGTGCCCAGCGCCAGCACGGCGGTAAAGGCCAGCATCGCCGGGCGTAGCGTCAGCGTCAGGCTGTCGAGCCCCCCGTCGGGCACGACAGCGCCGATCGCCGCCAAGGTCCACTGCGCTACGAGGAGGCTGGCCACGCCACCGAGCGCCGCTAGCAGGGACGACTCCAGTAGCAGCTGGCGCAGGAGCTGCCAGCGACTGGCGCCGATGGAGCCGCGGATGGCGATCTCCTGGTCGCGCTTGGCTCCTCGCGCCAGCAGCAGGTTGGCGATGTTGGCGCAGGCGATCAGCAGCACCGTTCCGGTGATGCCGAGAAGCAACATCAAGGGTGTCTGCGCCTCGTCGTGGAAGTTGCTCTGCCCTCGGTAGCCGGGCTCGAATACCAGCTCCTTGGCACGGAACTGCTCCATGGTCGCGTCGCTCATGCCTTGCTGTACATCGGCTTCCACGTCGTTGACGATGGCCGAGTAGACATTGTTGATCTCCGCCGAGGCACGCTCGATCGAGACGCCGGGCTCCAGTCGGCCGAACAGGTAAGCCCAGTAGCCTCGACGCTCTTCGAAGCCCCACCAGGTAGGGAACATCGCGTCGCGCATCGTCAACGGCAGGAACACATCGGGCTGAGCGCCGAACGTGGTGCCGCGGAAGCCCTCCGCCGCGACGCCGACGATTGTCATCGACTTGCCGTTGACAATGATCGTCCCGTTGAGCACGCCCGGGTCGCTTCCGAGCCGGTTGCGCCAGTAGTCGTGGCTCAGGACTGCGACGAAATGCTCGCCGATGTTCTGATCGTCGGCGGTCGTAAGGAGGCGGCCGAGCGCCGGGCGCACACCGAGCACGCCGAAGTAGGAGCCCGACACGAGCATGCCGGCTCCATGCACCGTCTCACCGTCTTGCGCCAGGTTGGCTCCGAAAGCCACGTGTGCCGCGATGCCCGAGAAGCCGCTTTCGGCCGCTTCCAGATCCTTGAACATCGGGTAGCTGAACACCTCATCACAACCACCGGCGCCGCCGCACGACTGGGATCCGGGCTTCGGACCGGGGTTGAGGAAGTTCACCAGGCCACCGGGATCCCGCACTGGCAAGGACTGCATCAGCAGCTGGTCGAAAAGCGAGAAGATCGCCGCGTTGGCGCCGATGCCGAGTGCCAGGGAGAGGATCGCCACCGCAGTGACAAACGGCGTCTTGGTTAGCGTTCGGAGGGCGACTTTAAGTGCAGTCATCGAGAGGCTCCCAAGAGGCCGCAACCGGGTTCAGTCGGCACGGGATTCGCAACCGGGCAGGCTGCGAGCATGCAGGGCAGTTCAGGACAGTCGGTCTTTAGACGTTCTGAAGCCGGGGAGCGTTTGCATCAGCCTACCTCACTGCAACTCCGTGATCCCGGCGTCCTGTGGCTCGGCGTCCCACCACCAGAAAGGCGGCAGCTCCTTTTCTACCGGCCACACCTGGTTCATCGTGTCACCGTCGTACAGCTCGCCGTTCTTCATCACCCAGCGCACGGTGTTGGTGTTGTGGATGTCCGCGAGCGGGTCGGCGTCGAGCACCACCAGGTCGGCCAGCTTGCCGGCCTCGAGGCTGCCGAGATCCTGCTCCACGCCGATGATGCGGGCACCGTCGATGGTTGCCGCCTGCAGCACCTCGCGCGGCGTCATGCCGCCCATGCCCAGCGCCCACATCTCCCAGTGGTATCCGAGCCCCTGCAGCTGACCGTGGCCACCGACACCGACCAGGCCACCTGCACGCTGAATCTTGGCGGCGTCGGCGGCCGCCTCATCGAAGCTGAACTCGTCGTCGCGAATCCACCGGCCGCGACGACGCGACATCTCGTCGAGACGGTTGTGCGGGTAGAAGCGGTTGAGCTTGGCATCGTCGTGCACCTCGGTGCGGGAGTAGAAGTACTCCTCGGCGATCGTCCCGCCGTACTGCACCAGAAGCGTCGGCGTATACGCGGTCTGCGTGCGTGCAAAGAGCTCGACGACATCCTTGAACAACGGGGTTACCGGCAGCGTGTGCTCGTTGCCGTGCATGCCGTCGATGGCGTGGGTCATGTCGAGCGCCAGATCGCGGCCACCCTCGGTGGTGGGAATAAGCCCGAGCTCCTTGGACGCCTTCACCACCCACTGGCGCTGCTGCCGGTTGCCCACTATGTAGGACTTGATGTTGCGTGTTCGGTAGTGGCGTGCGTAGCGTCGTAAGAAGTCGAGCGTCGCCTCGTAGCTCTGGAAATCATTGGTGGAGAACACGCCGGGTCCGGTCATCAAGGCGCGCTGGCCGATGGACTGGCCGGTCTCGACGAGATCCTGGTAGGCCAGGTAGTCGTTGGTCGTCGTTTGTACGTCCAGCCCGGTGGTCACGCCGTAGGCGAGGTTGGCGATCAGGCTCCAGTTCTGCGGCTCGAGCACGTCGTGAGTGCGGAACTCCCAGTGGGCGTGCGTGTCGATCATGCCAGGGATCACGTAGCTGCCCGCGATGTCGATCTGGCGCGCGCCGTCGGGAAGCTCGACCTGGCCGCGCGGCCCCAACGCTACGATGCGATTGTCCGTCACCACGATGTCGGCGGCCTCGATGACCGAGTCGCCCTGCATGGTGATCGCGGTACCACCACGCAAGACGATGGTGCCCCTCGGCACGGCACGCGGGAACTCCAGAACGATCTCGATCGATTCGACCTCGTCGGCGTCGTCGCGCGGACTGTGGGGCGCATCCTCACCATCGTCGTCCTGCGCGGCGTCGGCGCTCGCATCGTCGGAGTCGCCGACGGCGTCGGCGGACTCATCAGCGGCTTCTGCGCTGCCGGCGGCACCGTCCGCGCTCGTCTCCGAGCCCTCATCCGCGGCGTCGTCATTCGCCGTCGGTGTCCAGTCAATCGTGTCGAGCGACCGCCGATAGAACGTCGAACCGATCGCCCACGTGATCGTGTTGCCACTGTCGGCCCAGGCGAAATAGTCCGCACCGATATCGGTGATCTGCCGGACCGGCACGGTGGCGTCGCGAATCGACACCGTCGGCTCACCGGCAATCCGAGGCACCGCGACGACCCAGAGCTGGTTGTTGACCGCCGCCAGTGCCCAGTCGCCATCGGGATGCAGCAAGACGCGGCTCGCCGGTCCGGGGCGCGGGCCACGTCCTGGACCTGTCACCTTCAAGTGCACCCGGCGATCGGTGCCGTCGTGGCGCAACGATATGAGCCCATCGGGCGAATAGACGAAGATGCGCTCCGGATCGCTGGCGAAGTGCGGGGCGCCCAGTCCTCGCGCTGGCACGATCAGCTCAACGTCACCGCCGGCGGCCGGAAGCGAAATCAGATCCAGCGGTATCCGCAGGCCGCCGAACTCGCTGAACGTCTGATGACGCGTGTATTCGTTGCCGCGCAGTCCGACAATCCGCGTACCGTCGGGTGAGTAGGCGATATCGGTGTAGAACGCCGGGTGCTCGCTGAGCTGCTCGGGCGAACCGCTGCTATCGGCGCGCATGCGCCAGATCTGCCCGCCGTCACTCATCGACCACGTCACGTAGGCGATCCACTCGCCGTCAGGCGACCAGGCGGGCTTGAATTCCCAGGCATCCCCGGTCGTCAGGCGTCGCGGCGAGCCATCGGCCGAATCCAGCACGTAGATCTTGGTGAGCACCGACATCGCGACGCGTTCCCCGTCGGGCGACTGCTGCGGGTCTTGGATGAGTCGAGCGCGCACCGGCCCCTGGTCGATCCGGTAGGGAAACTCCAGCTCCGGACCGATATCCAGCCCGACGTCAGCGGTGAACGGAATGGGAGACGGAGATCCGTCAGCGACAGCGACGCGCCACAGCTTTCCGCCGGCGGTCACGACGACCGACTCGCCGTCAGGTGTAAAGGCGTAGGTCGGGAACGTGTCACGACTCGGAGCGCCGCCGCTCTCGATCTCGTCGCGCTGCACGGGCCAGACAAGCCATCGGTCGGCACCCGACTCGAGGTCTCGAATTCGCAGTCCGGTGCGGGTCTCGTGGCGCGTGGCGTAGACGAGCAGCTTTCCGTCTGGCGACAGCGCCGGCCGCACAGCACCGTACTCCGCTTGGGTCAACATATCGACGTCGCCGCTTCGCATGTCCATGCGTCCGATCTGCCATCCCGGGAAGTTCGCCGCGTTGCGGTTGCCGGACTGCGAGAAGTACAGGTGGCGCCCGTCCGGTGACATCACCGCGCCCAGCCGCGTCGGACCCGAAGGTCCGCCACCGGGCCCCGGCGGACCGTCGCCGCGCGCCGGCGACGGTGCCGGACCAACGGTCAACCCCGAGCCACCCCTGATGTGGTGCAGACGCAGCTCTGACCGCGCATCGCGGCGAGTCACCATCACGTACTGGCCGTCCGGCGTCCACGCCGGCGAGATCATCGCCGCGCGGCGCTCCGAGGAGAGCTTGCGAGGCTCGGTGCCGTCGGCGCGCGCGATCCACAAATTGTTGCTGCCGCTGCGATCGCTGATGAACGCGATCCACTCCCCGTCCGGCGACACACGCGGCTGAGCATCGAAGCCCATGCCCTCTGTAATCCGCGTCGCCGTGCCGCCGCCGATCGGCAACGTATAGAGGTCGCCGACCAGATCGAACACCAGCCGCTCGCCGTCGGGAAACACGTCGACCGATAACCAGGTTCCCTCGTCGGTGGTGAACTCGAGCTTGCCGGCGGGCTCCAGCGGCAATCCATCGTCGCCGGCCCCGGCGCCTCGCTGCGCGCTGGCCATCGATGCGGCGGCGAGCGTTGCAACCAGCGTCGCGACGACGGTACGAAAGCGGCGGTCAGCAGAGCGTGACGGCACACAGCGCAGCGTCATGAGAGGCCTCGGGTGTGTACGGAGGAAAGGAGGATGCGCACCTACGACTTGCTTCGCGGCTGAGCCTCAGCTGGCGGGTACCCGATCCGTCCGAGGTCGGCAGCGATCTCATCCAGGATCTCCGGCTCGTCGATCGTCGCCGGCATCTTGAACTCTTCCCCGGCTGCGATCTTGCGCATCGTTCCGCGCAGGATCTTCCCGGAGCGTGTCTTGGGTAGACGGCGGACGATTGCGGCGACCTTGAACGAGGCTACCGGCCCGATCCGCGACCGGATCATTTGCACCGCCTCAGCGACGATCTCGTCTTCAGTGCGCTCGACGTTGGCTTTGAGCACGATCAGCCCCAACGGGATCTCGCCCTTGAGCGCGTCGGGCACTCCGAACACGGCGCACTCGGCGACGTCCTCGTGCGAGGACAGCACCTCCTCCATACCACCGGTCGATAGCCGATGGCCGGCCACGTTGATGATGTCGTCGGTGCGGCTCATGATCCACAGGTAGCCGTCGTCGTCCTTGAAGCCGGCGTCGGCGGTCGTGTAGTAGCCCGGAAACGCACGCAGGTAGGTGTCGACGAAGCCGTCGTCGTTGTTCCACAGCGTCGGCAGGCAACCGGGCGGCATTGGCAACTTGATGGCAATCGTGCCCGTATCGCCGGCGGCCACCTCGATGGCGGAGTCATCGAGCACCCGTACGTCGAAACCCGGCACCGCGAGACCACAGGAGCCGGGCTTGACCGGCAGATCACCGAGGCCGGCGCAGTTGGCCCCGATCGCCCAGCTCGTCTCAGTCTGCCACCAGTGATCGACAACCGGCACGCGGAGCTCCTGCTGGGCCCACGCGAGGGTGTCCGGATCGCAGCGTTCGCCGGCTAGAAACAGTGCCCGGAAGCTGCTGAGGTCGTAGCGCCGCATGAAATCGCCGGCGGGATCCTCGCGCTTTATGGCGCGAAACGCGGTCGGCGCCGTGAACAGGACGTTCACCTTGTGGTCAGCGATGACGCGCCAGAATGCACCCGGGTCCGGCGTGCCGACCGGCTTACCTTCGTACAGCACCGTGGTGCATCCGTGAAACAGCGGCGCATAGACGATGTAAGAGTGGCCAACGATCCAGCCGACGTCGGAAGCGGCCCAGTACACGTCGCCCGGCTCGACGTCATAGACGTGCTTCATTGTCCATTTCAGGGCAACGAGGTGACCGCCATGATCGCGCACCACGCCCTTCGGTATGCCTGTGGTACCGGATGTGTAGAGAATGTAGAGGGGGTCGGTCGCCGCCACCGGCAGACAGCCAACCGGCGCCGCGGCATCGATCTCGGTCACCCAGTCCACATCTCGACCGTCCACCATCGTCGCCTCCGCCTGCGGACGCTGGAGGACGACACAGGTCTGGGGCTTGAACGACGCCATCTCGATCGCCTGATCGAGCAACGGCTTGTACACGATCACCCGTTCGCCCTCGATGCCGCACGAGGCCGACACGATCACCTTGGGCTTGGCATCGTCGATACGGGTGGCAAGCTCATTGGACGCGAAGCCGCCGAACACCACCGAGTGGATCGCCCCGATTCGCGCGCAGGCGAGCATGGTGATCACCGCTTCCGGGACGGCCGGCATGTAGATGATCACCCGATCGCCCTTCTCGACCCCGCGGGCCGCCAGCACGCCGGCGAAGCGGGATACCTGGTCCTGAAGCTCGGCGTACGTCAGGCGTGTGACCGTGCCAGTGACCGGGCTATCGTGCACCAGCGCCAGCTGCTCGGCGCGGCCCGATTCCACGTGCCGATCGACGGCGTTGTAGCAGGTGTTGACGACGCCGCCGGCGAACCACCGATAGAAAGGTGGATTCGAATCGTCGAGCACCCGATCCCACCGCCGGTACCAGTGGATGTCCTCGGCAGCGGCGGCCCAGAAGCTGTTTGGGTCATCCAGAGACTGCCTGTGAAGATCCGCCTGGTGACTCGTCA
The DNA here is from genome assembly GCA_965248695.1 of Acidobacteriota bacterium. Taxonomy (GTDB): domain Bacteria; phylum Acidobacteriota; class UBA890; order UBA890; family WLXD01; genus DASCOT01. The sequence continues at coordinate 2,585,056 of CBDFKD010000002.1, forward strand.
CTGAGTCCTACTCGACGTGGAAGACGGTGCGGGTTTCGCGATCAAACTGACTGCCGGAATCCGGCCAGAAGACGAAGAACTCAAGCGAGTACCGACCCCTCTCGGCCGCGGAGAAAGTGTAGCTGCCGCTGAAAGTGCTGTCGGAACCGAGGTCGTCGCGGATCTCGATGTCGTCGGCCTTTCGTAGCAACGCCGGACCCTCGGCCCGCGCCGCAAGCCTGTCGGTACCGGCAGGATCGTGCTTGCGCAAGCGTATGAGCATCCGATTGAAGTCGCTGCGATCCGTGGCGATCACTCGTCCAGAGAAGTTGATCGCCTTGCCGGCTTTGATCTTGGTCGGGACCCTGGCGGCGAACTCGACCGCGCGCCAGTCATCGCGCTGGTAGTCCGGATACGCGACCTTGAGCCTTCCCTTGGCTTTCGGGCCTCCCTTCGGGTCGACCACATTGACGAGCTTGATCTTCCGCTCCGATGTCTGGAACAGCGAACCGAAGCCGCGGAAGGTCATCGTACCGTTGTCCTTCTTGGCATAGGTATGGCGCTGCGCCACCCAGGTCCAGTAATCGAACTCCGCCTGGCTCATGACCTCCTCGCGCGACACGACTACCACGGCGCGCTTGAGCTTCTTGGGCGCCTTGGGGCCGGTGCGCTCGCCGAGCGCCTCGGTGATGTCGTCGATGCTGACCTGCACGGTGCCACCTTCTACCGCGGTGCTGACATCGGGAGAGGTCGCTGAGTCAGGATCGAACTGACCCTGTTCCTTGAAGACCGTGAGCGTCGGGACCTTCGACCGGGATAGTAATCCCATGGAGTACTTCACCCACGGGTGATACACGAACGGCGGTTCGGTGAATCCGATCGTGAAGGCGCGAGCCGACCTCGGGAGGCGGGCAGTACCCGTAACTTCGCGGTCGGCTTGCAGCACGGAGCCGATCAGGGTGTCGCCGCCGGTGGCGAGCGGCAGATGGGCGCTAGGCTGGTGGCCGGCGCGGTCGATGCCAGCGATCGCGTCCCAGTCGAAGTGGTGCCCCCACTGGTGCGTGAGCTCGTGAATCCATGTCGAAGCCCTTCCGAACCGCACGCCACGGAAGAACTCGACACCGAGCAGCGTCTTCGGGTTGCCGTACTCGTCGTTTCGGTCTCTGATCGTCGTTCCTATGCCGGTGATCGTCTGCTTCGTTCGTCGATGGAAGGCGCTGAACTCCGACGACAGGTTCGTCCATCGCGGGATCATCGCGATGACGTGGGCGGTGTCCTTGAAGCTGTCGTAGAACGCCTGCGCCAGCTCGCGGTCCTGGATCGAAAAGCCGTCCTGCGCTCGATCGTTTCCGAATCCGGGCAGAACGATGTTGATCACATCGCTGCTGTAGGAAACCTGTGAGTCGAGCCGCTTGACGCTGACCTTCTTCATGCTCGTCGGCGCAACGCGGAGATTGATGTTGAACCGTGTCACCACGGAGCCCGATCGCCCTCGTAGATCGGGCTCGAGCGCTCCGATGAACAGGTCGGGTTGGTCGAACCCGGTACGCTTGCCGGCGAAGAAGAGATCGATCTCCTCGGCCGCGAACGTCCGTGCGAAGAGGCTGACCTTGACGCCGTCGAGCGTATCGGTGCCGGTGCGAATCCAGGTCTCGTCGGGATGGCTCTGGTTCGCGTCGGAGATCGACGGATCGAAGTTGATCTTCGACACGTTCCCCACGACCGTCACGTCCCGGAGGGTCACCTCGCCCCGATAATCGTAGTTGATGACCGGCGGGTCCTGGAAGAAGAAGAGCGGTGTTCCGTCGGCTTCATCGCGCAGCGAGTCGCCTTCGCGTAGCTCGTCGAGGCCGGTGCCACACAGCAGGCGCTCGTCGTCTGCGAGCTCGAGCCTCAGCTCCCGTTCCAGGCGGCCAACGTCAATCGACTGAGAAGCGGCGGTGGCCGCCAGCGATAGCGTGCCGAGCACGACGGCCGAAACCAGTGCGCGGGTCATCAAAGTCCTCGGTGCACCAAGGGTACTCTGAGCAATCTGTCGGAAAGCTGCGAGAGCATAGCATCGCATCAGGGGCCCGATCAGAGACCTGGCCAAGAACGTCGCCGGCTAGTGGCAACCGGCGTTGGCCTAGCTTCCGGGGCGTTCTCCGATCTCGAAGGGCAGCGTCACGGGCTGCATCTCCGGGACACCGATTCGATCGGCATCCAGAGGCTCATCGAATAGTCGTGACAGGCTGTTGCCGGCCAGATCTTCGAGCGACGGCGCCACGCGAACGACATAGCCGCCGGGCGGCCACGGAGTGGCGGGCGCGAAGCTCCAGCGTCGATCGCCGTCGAAAACCAGGGAGCTGCCCTCGATCCGCTCGCCATCGGATGACTCGACGGTGATCAGCCGCTCCAGCAGCGCGTGATCGAGCGGCTCCTCGAGTCGGAGATCCACCGGCGCATCTGGGGTCACTGGGGCAGTCAGGAGCCACCCCTCGGGATTCGGGCGGGCGCGATCGGCTGGCCCCACACGCCAGGTCTTGTCGAGGCGCGCGGCAAGCGGCGCCCCCTCACCGTCGGGCCATTCGGCTGATACTCGCAAGGTGATCGTCTGACCGGCGCGCAACGGTGAACCCAGCTCGAGATTGGGGCCGACATCTTGCTTGAGGCGACCGGGGTCGAAGAACACGGTCAGGCGATCGGAGGCTGGACTCCAAAGCTCATGCTCCGGAACGACGAACGCGCCGCTGATGGGGTTGCCAGCGTCGTCAACCAATTCGAGGAACTCGCGCGCACGCCCGCGACTCATCGGCGCCGAGAACTGCACGTAGAGTCGGAGCAAATTCTCGGGTACGACCTCGGTGACCGGATACACCGCGGACACCACGGTGGTCGCCGCCAGATCTTTCGCTGGCGTAGTGAACGCCCGTACGACCTGGTCGCCATCGGCGGGTGACCACACGGCGGTGTACGTCTGACCGTGGCCGAGCTGATAACGGGGCTGCCAGCGAACCAGCCCAGCCTCCAGTGTGAGCTGGCCGAGCACCGGAGATCGATCGGTGTCCAGCTGATCCGCGGCTCCGGTATAGACCACCAGATCGACCGCGTTACCGGAAACTCCGGTCAGTTCGACTTGCCAGCCGTCTGTCGCGCTGCCGACGAAGCGCAGCTCGGGCTCACCCTCGCTATCGGCGCCGCAGCCGGCGAGGGCCGCGGCCGCGATCAAGCTCGCGGCCGCAGCCAGCCGAATTGTGTTCAGCGCCTCAGATCCACTGCGCCGGACGCAGCGACAGCCTCAGGGCGCCGTTCTCGGGCAACCGCTCGAGAATCAGCAACGCATCGTTGCGCAGCTTGTCGACCTGCACCACCAAACCCAGCGGCGCGCCCTCGTAGTCGACGCCAGTGCGCGGACCGACCTCTTCCTCGATGCTAGGCATCTGCTGCGCCGCGAGGATGTCGGCCATCGGGATCTTCATCGTGCCGCGGCGTGAGTTCGTCAACAGGACGTACTCCTCGCCATCCTGCTCGAACGACACCATGTCGATCGGCACGTTGCCGAAGCCGAGCTCAGCGATGGTCTTGCCGCGCATGCGATCGGCGTCGCGCATCTCGTCGAGGGCAAAGGTCACCAGCGGCGTGCAGAGATAGCCGGCCAGAACGTGCTTCTTGCCCTGGAGCTCGACCGGCAGGAAGGTGTAGATCGGCGCGTGCGTCTCGTACTGTCCGTGCGCACCGTGGTAGATCTCGAGCCCGGTCGCATCGTCGGCCGACGCGAAGGGGAACGGAACGCGACGCATGACCGAGGCGAACTCCTCGTTCGAGAGGCCGGCTACGAAGAGCTCGTCACCCATCAGCTCGATATCGGTAATCGTCATCGAGCGCGGGTTCCGGCGCGCGCCGGGATCGTCGTCGGGAGCGTTGGTGAAGTCGTGCCGCGTGTAGGCCACCTCCGCCAGATCCACGTGATGCAGCTGCCCGTCGGGTGTGACCTTCATCACCACGGGCTCCGCGTGACTTCCGCTTCCGCGCATGATCGACAGGTAGGCGGCCCCGGAGTTGCTGTCGACCGCCATGTCCTTGACGAAGACGTCCGACGACGTCGTGCCCAGCATCTCGGCGATCTTGGAATCGAGATCGCTGACCGCCTCGAACTCCTCCGGCGCCGCGGCGCCACTGCCGACCTCGAGCGCATAGAGCGAGCCGCCAACCGAGTCGCCGGCGAAGAGCACCCCGTCGGAGAACTCGAGGGCACCGATCGATCGCATGGGTGGATCGACGAGCGTCGCCTCGCCGTCGGTGTAGATCCAGCCAACCGATGCGGCGATCGCAACGGCCGCGCAGAAGATAAGAGCGCGCTTGTTCATCACGGTACTCCTTGGGGAGCTGAAGAACGACGTCGACGACGCGCTCTTCCCGAGGCGATGGCGCGATCGTCACGCGAGGAGTCTCGCCCCCCGCAGTCTCGCGAGCATTCTATCGGCAGGCGCCACGTCGACGCCACGACGGCAGGTCAGCGACGCCCAACCTCTCCGGAGGCGCAGCCCACCAGCGGCGCCCAGCAAGCCGGCTAGCGCGGAAACAGCACCGGGAACAACGGGTGCTCCAGGGGGCTGCCGGCAGGCAACTCGCCGCTGAGCCCGGGAAAGGGCGGCGATGTCTTCCATCGGCGCGGCGCGTGCACAACGTCATCGCCGAGCACGCGCACCGAGAATACCCGCCGGCGCTGGGTTCCCTGTACGCCGGCCGCACCGTGCAGCGTCAGCATGTGGAAAGCGACCGCATCGCCGGGCTCGACCGCCCAGCTGAGGATCCGATGGGCATCGCGATCCGCCTCGATGTCCGGAACCTCCTGCAGCGTGCCGTCGGGGAACCACCGCGCCTCCGCAGTCAGGAACGTCCGCGGCATGAGCCACGGACCCAGGTGGGAGCCGGCCACGAACTCCAGCGTCCACTCTTTCGGCACCGGGTCGACCGGAATCCAGAAGCTGACGTTCTGGCGCCCGTCGATGTTGTAGAACGGCTGATCCTGGTGCCATGCAGTGCGTTGCGCCGTGCCGGGTTCCTTCACCAGCATATGGTCGTGGAACAGTCGCACCCGCCGCGATTGCATCAGTCGCGCAGCAGCGGCGCCCAGCTCCGTCTCCTGGATGAAGCGCCGGTACGCGGTGTTCTCCTGCCAGTTACAGAAGTCCTCCATGAACCACCCCGGATCGTCCGGCTGGCTCGCGACGATCGAGCGCGGGCTCGGCGAAGCGATATTGGCGTCGATGCCTTCGCGCAGCAGGTCGATCTCGTCGTCGGTAAACAACCCGCGCACGACCACCGCGCCATCGCGCGCGTAGTCGTCCACTAGCGAAGCGAGTACTCGTCGCTGGGCTCTATCGTTCATGGCGCTGACACTACCGCGGATGACCCAGAAGGTAGGCCGAACGTATCAACGCCGACTGAAGAAGACCTCGAGGAGCTCCTGCTCGAAGGTCTTGCTGCGATCGAGCGCGGCGCGGAACTGATCGCGACCGAGATGGAGCACCTCCGTATGTCGCGAAGCGGTGACGGTGGCGTTGCGCGGCTCGCCGGTTATCAGCGCGGCCTCGCCGAAGAAGTCGCCGGCGCCGAGCTCGGCGACCGGCTCCTCGCCGTCGTCAACCGTGATTGACACGACACCCTCGCGAATCAAGTAGAACTTGTCGCCGGCCTCGCCTTGGCGAACGATCGCCTCGACAGGCTCGAACCACGCCGGCTGCATGTATTGCGCCACCTCGGCAAGCTCTCCCGGCGTCTGATCTTTGAAGACCGGACAGCGTTTGAGGAAATCGCAAATCTGCACCGACCCGGCCACGTGCACGGTTGATGATGCGATCGGCGATATCGAGGATACGGTCGTCGTGGGTGACCAGTAGCACGCAGGCGCCGTCCTCGTCCGCGCGACGTCGCAACAGGTCAACAACGGTGCGACTGGTCCCGGCATCGAGCGCCGCAGTCGGCTCGTCGGCAAGAATCAACCGCGGCGAGTTGGCCAGAGCGCGGGCTATCGCGACCCGTTGGCGCTGACCTCCCGAGAGCTTCTCGGGCTTGTAGTCGATCCGGTCGGCAAGCCCGAGCTCGCCTAGCAGGTCGATGGCAACCTTGGCCCGCTCTTCCCGGCTCGCGTCGCCGAGCTCGAGTGCCATGCCGACGTTCTGCTGCGCCGTAAGCGACTCGAACAGGTTGTGCGCCTGGAAGATGAAGCCAATCTGGCGACGCACCGCGACCAGCTCGTCCGCTGTCAACGTTGCGAGCTCCTGTCCGAGGACCCTCACCGATCCCTCCTGCACCGAGCGCAGGCCGCCGACGAGGGTGAGCAGCGTGGTCTTGCCGGAGCCAGAAGGCCCGGTAAGAATCGCTACCTCACCGGGCTTGACGCCGAGCATGCAATCGTCGAGGGCGCGCTTGCTTGCCTCGCCATCGCCGAAGTGGTGCGTAACCGCCTGGACATCGACCGCCGGGACCACAGTGTCGCGTGGCTGGGCTGACGGCTCGGGCGAGCTCGTCGAGCCAGCATCGCCTGCGGCGGTAGGCGCCGCGGCTGCGTCGTCGATTATCGTCAAAACAGCTCGGCGGGGTCGGCGGCCATCGCCCGTCGCGCCGCCAGCGTGCCGGCGCCCAGGCACATGGTTACCGTCATCGCCAGCACGAGACCACCCCGGAACAACGTCAGGCGCATGAGGATGCCGGTCTGCGCTTGGAGGAAACTGTAGACACCGAGGGCACCGATGGTGCCGGCGATGAATCCTGCCAGCGATAGATATAGAGCCTGGGCGACCACCACCTGGAGCAGAAAACGATCTCGGTAGCCCACCGCTTTCAGCGTCGCGAACTGCGGCAGCAGGTCGCTCACGTCGGTGAACAGGATCTGATAGCAGATCACCACGCCGATGATGAAACCAACGGCCATGCCGATACCGAACACCGAGCCGATCGGTTGCTCGCGCTGCCAGTACTGCTGAACGGTCGCGACCATGCCGGCCTTGGTAAGCACTTTGACGTCCGGCGGCAGGCGGCGGCCGATACGGGCCGCCGCCGCGTCGGGATCATGACCGGGATGCAGCCTCACGAGGCCGAACTCGACGCGCTCGAGCGACGGCCGCCCTTCAGCGTCTAGCGGAAACGTCTGCGCGAAGCTCGTCGAGCTGACGACAACATGACCGTCGGCGCGAAAATTGGGCCCGAGCTCGAAGGTGCCAACGATACGGAACCGCCGGTCGTTGATCTCCGCCACAACGCCCTCCTGGAGCGGACCAAAGTAATCCCGGGCCAAGGAGTCGACCGCGACGGTGTGTGGCTGCTTTAGCGAATCGAGCAACGGTTCGAGCTCGGGGATCGCCAGCGCCGGGGCGGCTGGATCGATGCCGAGCACCACGATCGGATGCTCGGAGCGCGACGAAGAACTCTCCCAACGACCACCGTACTCCTGCAAGTAGACAGGGTGGACGGACGCGACGGCGGTGTCACCGAGCGCAGCGTACAGGCGCGAGCGGTCGAACGGCTGGCCAATGTATGCCGATTCCTTGAACCGATCCACTACCACCAGGTCCGCATCGAAGCGCTCGACTAGCTGGATCTGGCTATCGAACACGCAGGTGAGGAACCCCATCTCGACCAGCATGAGGAAAACGGCGAAGCCTACGCCACCGGCCGCGATAACAAAGCGTGCGGGACGGTGCCCGAGGTTGGCCCGCGCCAATGCGGCGGCGTTGGACGGCTGGCGATCGGTCATGTCAGAACAGATCCGCCGGGTCTGCAGCGCCGAGCTTGCGGGCCGCCAGCAGCGCGGCGCCGACGCACATGATCATCGTGAGCGTCAGGATCCTGAAGCTGGTGCCTACCGTCATCATCGCTGGCAGGTTCGCCTGCTGGCGCACCGCGAAATAGACGATCTGCGCGATCAGCCACGCCGGTACGTAGCCCAGCGCGGCGAGCAGGATCCCCTCCTCCACGACGACGCCGTACAACGCCCGCCGCGAGTAGCCGACGGCCTTCAAGGTAGCGAGCTCATCGAGGTGGCGGGCGACCTCCGCGGACAGGATCTGATAGAGAATCGCGGCACCGACGATGAAGCCGATCGCCAGACCGGTGGTGAAGATGAAACCGGTGGGACGAACTCGTAGGTAGAAACGCCTTTCCTGTCGTTCTAGCCGGGCCCGGGACCACACCTCGACATCTCCGCCCGTGAGCGTCGACTGCAGATCTTGGAGCACCGCTCGGTCGGCTCTGGAACCATCGAAGCGGACAAGCCCGACGTTGATGCGATCGAGCGAGACGCCACGAAGCAGACGCGCATATGTCGCGTCGCTGGCTGCCACAATCGCTCCGGCAACGACCCCGGCGGAGCCCGGAACGGTGCCCACGGCCACCACGCGCCGACCATTCGCCTCGCCAACGGTGCCGACGCCGTGCATGCCGAACCACTCCTTGGTGGTTTCCGACACCAGCACCGTGTCGAGCCGGCTCAGCAATCGGACCCGGGCGTTCAGGTCGGCCGAGTGGAAAATATCCGCCCCGGGCCGCAATCCCAACAAGAGCGACTCGGAGGGCTTGCGGGTCTCCGGTGGTCGCCACGTGGCGAGTGCCACGTAGAGCGGCTCAACGTCGGCTACACCCGCCACGGCGCCGGCGCGATAGGCGTGCGCACGGGAGAATGCCGGAGCGTTGCGAAGGAAGAGGTACTGCGGCGAGACGAGCACGGCATCGAAGGGCATGCTGTCGTACAGCTGCATCGCGGAACGCTCCACGCCCTCGTAGAACCCGAGCTGCATGAACATGAGCTCGATCGCCAGGACGACTCCGGCAAGAGCAGCCGCCGTCCGGCGCTTGTTGTGGGTGAGGTTCGCCCATGCGAGCGAGATCCTGTTCACGACCCGCCGGCGGGCGTTCGATCGACCGGCCCGGTGTCGATGCGCACGGCAACCTGTAGGTGCACGAAGCGGCGCGCCGTGTCGCCGTCATCCAGCCGCGCCCGCACCTCGACAACGCGGCTATCGGCCGGGCTGGTGGGGTCGATATCGAGCACGTCGTTCTTGAAGATCATCGAACCGACGCGCTCGACCACTCCGAAGAGCTCGCCTGGTAGCGCCGAGCTAGAGATCGTGACCCGCTGCCCCTCACGAACCCATCGCACATCGGTCTCGTAGACCTCCGCGGTAACGTACATGACCTGCGTGGCTCCCAGATACATCACCGGGCGACGACCGGTTTCCTCTCCGGGCCAGGTCTCGATCTCGAGCACTTCGCCGTCGATCGGCGCCTCGAGGGTCGACTGTTCGACGCGAGCCTGCGCAGCGGCAACCTGCTGCTCGAGCGCGTCGATTGCAACCGATTGCATGGCTCGCTCCCGGTTGGCCCGCGCCGCCGTGACGCGAAGATCGGCCGTCTCGATCGAGCGCTCATGATCCTGGGTCATCTCGTCGAGCAACTTGGCGGCCGCAAGGAGCTCCTCACTGAGGCGCGTCGCCAGCAGCACTTGATGGTCATATGCCTGCTCCGAACAAGCCGCCGATCCCTCGATTCTCCGGGTATCGAGCCGGGCCGCCTCCGTCTGCGCCTCCAGGCTCCGAACACGTGCTTCCTGGGCAGCGATCTTCAGCGGTCCCGAGGAGCGAATCTGTTTCGCAGACAGCTCTGCCTCTGCGATCGTCGCGTCGCCGTAATCGCGTTCGGCGATGTAGCGGCGTCGCTCGGAGTCGAGCAGATTACTCAGGCGCTGGTGCTCGGCGGCGCGCTCCTCATGGCTATCTAGATAGCCGAGGATGTCACCGGCGGCGACTCGCTCGCCCTCGACAACGAGGAGGCTGGCGACACGATCTCCCAGTCGTGCCCCGAGGTCGACGACGCCGTCCCCGGGCTCGAGTCGCCCTAGCGCCGCCACGGCCGGTGGAGCGACAAGTCCCACAGGGTCACCCGTGGACGCACTTCCACAGGCGCTCAACGCCACGGCGCCGACCAGGGCGAGGACCACGGGTCGGCAAGGGAGCCGGGCTTGATTGGACATCGTCACTACCACGGCATCATTCAGCACTGCAGCATCATATGGGCCCGTCTGCCATGCCTCCAGCGGCAGCTCGTAGCTGCTCGCACCGTGTCTCCGCCGGCGCCCCTCGTCCGAGGCTCCGGTATCGTGCTGCGTAGTGCGCTCCGACGCTCGAGGCGACCGCCACACTGGCCTCTCGACGTGTGTTTCGGGCTCGCGGAGCATTCGGATGGGGTACATGGCAGAGTAAGCCGTCGTGGCAGTCGATCGGCGTACTGGCCGCCGCACCGAGCTTGATCCTCACCTACAGAAAGGCGGTCATGCCCCCTCGCGCCCCGGGAAAACTGGCTCTCGCCTTCGTGCTGATGACCGTTCTACTCGATACGGTCGGGCTCGGGATCATCATTCCGGTCACCCCGGAGCTCATCATGGAGCTCACCGGGGAAGGGCTGAGCCGGGCAGCGATATTTGGCGGCTGGCTGGCGTTCGCCTACGCGATGATGCAGTTCGTGTGCGCCCCGATCCTCGGCAACCTCAGCGATCGGTTCGGTCGCCGCCCCGTACTGCTGTACTCGGTCGCTTCCCTGGGTATCGACTACCTGGTGATGGCGATGGCGCCGACGATCGTCTGGCTGTTCATCGGGCGCGCGCTGGCAGGGATCGCGGGAGCCTCGTTCACCACCGCCTACGCCTACATCGCCGACATCAGCCCACCGGAGAAGCGGGCACAGAACTTCGGGCTGATCGGCGCCGCGTTCGGTGCCGGGTTCATTCTGGGTCCGGCGATCGGCGGACTGCTGGGTGGCTACGGGCCGCGCACTCCGTTCTTCGTCGCAGCCGGCCTGAGCCTGGCGAACTTCGTCTACGGCTTCTTCGTACTGCCTGAGACCCTCGCAGACGACAAACGTCGCGACTTCGACTGGCGGCGCGCTAACCCGGTGGGAAGCCTCTTGCATATCCGACGCCACCCGGCGGTGCTCGGTATGCTCGCAGCGCTCTTTCTGTGGCAGGTCGCCCATCAGGTAATGCCGAGCATCTGGACCTACTACACGATGCTCAAGTTCGGCTGGTCGGAGGTCATGGTCGGCGTCTCGCTGGCATCGTTCGGGACGCTCATGGTGCTAGGCCAAAGCACCTTGCCACGGGTCATTGTTCCGAGGTTAGGGGAGCATCCCACCGCGTCGCTGGGGCTGATCGTCGGCGGCGCCGGTTTCGTCGGCTACGCGTTCGCGACGCACGGTTGGATGATGATCGCGCTGCAGTTCACCTGGCTGCTGGGCGCCCTGGTGATGCCATCGACCCAAGCACTCATGTCACAGCGCGTTCCTCCCGATGCGCAGGGTGAGCTTCAGGGGGCGGCGGCGAGCCTGTTCAGCGTCGCGGCGATCATCGGGCCTCCCCTAATGACACAGTTGTTCCGCCGTTTCACCGCAGCGGATGCAGCGGTCAACTTTCCGGGGGTCTCGTTCCTCCTCGCCGCCATGCTCGCCGTCGGTGCTTTCGTCATCCTGCGGGCAAGCGGCGGCGCACCCGCCGATCGTCCTCAAGAAACCGCCTGAAGCCAGTGGCCAACGCGATCGATTGGCGCCATCAGGCGACCGTAACGTGGTAGCTGACATCGGGCACGTGCACGACGTCGTCATCGTCGGCGGCGGACCGGCGGGATCGGCGGCGGGGCGATTGCTGGCGCTCTGGGGCTACGACGTCGTGCTCCTGACCCGCGGCCAGGACCCCGAGCGGAGCCTCGCGGTCTCGGTACCACCGAGTGCACGCAAGCTGCTGCGAGAGATCGGCGTGCTCGACGCGGTCGACGTCGCCGGATTCGTGCGCTCGACCGGCAACACGGTCTGGTGGGGTGGCGGTGAGCCGCGGTCCGAGCGTTTCGCCGGCGGCGAGACCGGCTACCAGGTGCGGCACGCCGAATTCGACCGCCTGCTCTTGGCCGCCGCCGAGACCGCAGGAACGACCGTTGTGCGCGACGCGACGGTGGTCGACGTCGCCGTGGAACTCGAGCCTGCTTGCGCTCGCTATAGCACCGACACCGGCGAGCAAGAGGTCAGGGCCCGCTACGTGATCGACGCGTCCGGGCGCCAGGGGGTCGTCGCACGAGCCCTGGAATGGCACGCAGAAACGGCCCCCTCGCGTACCGTGGCGCTCATCGGAACCTGGAGCCGCGAGACACCGTGGGATCTCGCTGACGACACCCACACGCTGGTGGAGTCCTTCGCCGAAGGGTGGGCATGGTCGGTTCCCGTCGGCGCCGGACGACGCTATTTCACCTGCATGCTCGATCCGGAGGTTTCGGAGCTGTCACGTGGCTCGATGCGCCAGCGCTATCTCGACGCACTGGGACGCACGACCGCCTTCAACCAACTGCTCGATGGCGCCGATCTCGAGGGGGAGCCCTGGGGTTGCGACGCCTCGTGGTACCGCGCCGAGCGCGTATGCGGCGATCGGTTCTTGCTGGTCGGTGACGCAGCGTCGTGCATCGATCCGCTGTCCTCGTTCGGGGTGAAGAAAGCCCTGGCGTCGGGCTGGCTGGCGGCGGTGGTGATCAACACCTGGGCGCAGGAGCCGACGCTGCGAGAAGCGGCCTCGGCGCTGTTTGCCGATCGCGAGCGGCAGATGTACGACACCTTCCGTTCCCAGGCAGCGCGTTTCTTCGAGACGGTGGCGGACGATCACCAGCATCCGTTCTGGACTGGTCGTGCTGGCGGCGCGGATCAGGAAACTCCGGAGGACGACATCGATACCCTCCGCCACGATGAGGCAGTGCTGAAGGCCTTCGAAGAGCTCCGAAACAGCCCGTCGATACAGCTGACTGCCGAAGCGGACGTACATGTAGTCAACCGACCCGCGATCGGCGATCGGCGCGTGGTGCTGGAGAAGCGTCTCGCAACACCGGCGCTTCCCGGTGGGCTGCGATTCTTGCGCGGCGTCGACGTGCCGCGCCTGATGGCGCTGGCTCCGGACAACCAGCAGGTACCGGACCTCTTCGCGGCCTACAACGAGCGCTGCGCACCGGTCCCCCTGCCTGACTTCATCGGTGCGGTATCGGTGCTTTTGGCCAAGGGCTTCCTTAGAAACGACGCAACGTGATAGAACCCCACGGGCAGCCGCTCCCGCCCGGCATCCGCCGCTTGACTGAGGATTCGATGATCAGAGGGACCGCTCTTCCGTCGGCTCGAATCCCGCTCCTGATCGCCTTTGTCGCCATCATCGGAGTCGGGATACCCGCGTTACCTGTCTCGACGTCCGCAGCACCGCTGCAATCGGAGAGCTCCGCGGACAGTGGAGACGACGACGACGCGGCCGGATTCCCGGTGACCGACAGCGCTACGGTGACCAACTGTGGCTCCTGCCACGCGGTGGACGAGGCGGGACGCATGACGCGAATCTCGTACATCCGCAAGTCACCGGAGGGGTGGCAGCAGACGCTCCGCCGCATGGTGATGCTCAACGGGGTCGAGCTCGACCCCGCCATGGCTCGCGACATCGTGCGCTATCTGTCCAACGACCATGGGCTCGCACCGGAAGAGGCCAAGCCCGGCGCCTTCGAGGCGGAACGGCGACTGATCGACCACGACTACACCGCCGACAAGGACACAGAGACGACCTGCATTCAGTGTCACTCCATGGGAAGGGTGATCACCGAGCGACGCACCGAGGAGGAGTGGGGGCTCCTCATGTCCATGCACCGTGGCTACTTCCCGTACGTCGATTTTCAGTCGTTCCGCAACACGGCGCGCTCTGGCCCAACCGACAGCAACCCCGACGCCCGGCATCCGATGGACAGGGCAATCGCGCATCTTTCCGAGGCTTTTCCGCTCGAGACCCCCGAATGGTCGGCGTGGTCGGCGAACCGACGCCCGGCGCGCCTCGCCGGTAGCTGGGCGGTGGCAGGACATTCTCCAGGGCGTGGCCCGGTGTACGGCACGGTCGAGGTGACCACCGTCAACGACAGCGACGACGAGTTCCGTACGCACGCCAACCTGATCAACCCACGCAGCGGCAACGAGACGCGGCGCAACGGGCGGGCGATCGTCTATACGGGATTTCAGTGGCGCGGCAGCTCGAGCGCTGAAGGCAGCACGGTAGGGGCGTTGCGCGAAGTCATGTTCGTCGAGCGCGACTGGCGCACGATCGAAGGCCGCTGGTTCACCGGCGCCTATGACGAGATCGGCATCGACGTGACCCTGCACCGGGCCGATATCCCGCTGATCGCCGGGGTGTATCCGCAGGCGCTGCGCAACGATGCCGCCGCCCGCGAGGTGACGATCTTCGGCGCCAACCTCCCATCCGGCCTGACCGCGGCGGATGTCGACCTCGGCCCCGGCGTCGAGGTCGACCGGTTGCTCGAGGCGAGTGACACCGTGATTCGCGTTCTGGCCACTGCCGCCGCCGATGCCGCGATCGGCATTCGCGATGTGTTCGTCGGCGATATCGGGCGGACGGACGGCTTGGTCGTCTTCGACACCGTCGACTCGATCCGTGTGTCGCCGGACTGGAGCATGGCGCGCCTCGGAGGCGGGGTTGCACCGAAGGGGCTGGCCCAGTTCGAGGCATTCGGCACGTCCAACGGCCCCGATGGCGAATCCGGGACGGACGACGACATCGACCTGGGGTTGGTGGAGGTCAACTGGAGCCTCGAGGAGTATTCGGCAACGTTCAACGACGACGACCTGGCCTACGTCGGTAGCCTCGACGACAACGGCCTGTTCACGCCAGCGCTCGACGGGCCGAACCCCGAGCGCACTGGCGACCGTAACAACGTTGGTGACGTATGGGTGGTCGCGACTTATGGCGAGACGGACGGTGATCGACCACAACGCGGTCGGTCACACCTCGTTGTAACCGTGCCGCTTTACCTGAACTGGAGAGGATGGGAGCCCGGACAATGAGCGTACGCAGTGAAGTCGCGTTGTCGATAGGTGAGTACCACTCTTTCGAAGCCGCCGGCCGCCAGTTCCTGTATATGGTTCCCAGCGCCGCGGTATTCGGCCTCGACGAGACTGCAGCCGCAGTGCTGGCGCGTCTTGACGAGCAACCCATGGCGGCTTCCCAGCTGGTAGAAGACCTCGCCGACCGCTTCGCCCCGGAAGCCGTCTACCACAGCGTCAACGAGCTCATGCAGGTGCGCGCGGTGGGCGAGTCGGACGCGGTCCCGCAGCCGTTGCCGCGGCAGATGCCACCGACGCCGTTCCCGCTGACCACGCTGGTGCTCAACGTTACCAACCAGTGCAACCTCAGCTGTGGCTACTGCTACGAGTACAGCGACGACAAGATCGTCGACACCGAGAACGGCCGCCAGCCCAAGTTCATGAGCGAGGAGACGGCGCGCCAGAGCGTCGACTTCATGCTCGAGGAGTCGGCCGGGATCGAGACCGTCCACCTGACGTTCTTCGGCGGAGAGACGCTGATGAACTTCCCGGTCCTCGCGGAGACGGTCGGGTACGCGCGCCAGCGTGCCGACGAGCTCGGCAAGGGCATCGAGTTCAGCCTGACGACCAACGCCACCTTGCTGCGCCCGGACATCATCGAGTGGCTCGCCGAAAACGAGATCGGCGTCACCGTGTCGATCGACGGTCCCAAGGAGATGCAGGACCAACTTCGCGTCTTCAAGGGCACCGGCGGCGGCACGTACGACATCGTGGTTCCGAAGGTGCGTGAGCTACTGAAGCGTCACACCACCCGACCAATCGGCGCTCGGGTCACGCTGACCAAGAACGTCCTCGACGTGAAGCGCATCTACCAGCACCTGCGCGAGGAGATCGGCTTCTGGGAGGTCGGGTTCGCCCCGGTCACCACTTCCTGGGGCCGCGACTGGGCCATAGGCGACGACGGCTTCGACCTGATGCTCTCGGGTTTCAACGAGCTCGCCGAGGAGTTTCTCGAGGCAGCGCTACAGAACCGTCACCATGGCTTCTCCAACGTCAAGGACACGATCGAGGAGATCCACAAGGGTGTGAGCAAAGCCTATCCCTGTGGCGCTGGCCTCGGGCTGCTCGGCGTCGCCACCGGTGGCGACGTGGCGCTGTGCCATCGTTTCGCCGGCTCCGACGAACACAAGCTCGGCACGGTGAGCGACGGCATCGATCGCAGCGGCCAGCTGCACTTCCTCCAGACCCATCACGTCGACGACAAGACCGACTGCCAGAAGTGCTGGGCGCGGCCCCTCTGTGCTGGGGGCTGCTACCACGAGGCCCACACTCGCTACGGCACCACCCGCGGACCGAACCTGCACTATTGCGAGTGGATTCGCGCCTGGACCGACACCTGTTTGCGCGTCTATGGTGAAATAGCCGAGCACAATCCCGGCTACCTCGCCATCTTCGAAGGTAGGGACTAATGAAGCATCTGAAACCAGTCAACCAGAAGGCGGGACGGATCGAGCACCATCTGGCGCGCGACGTGGTGGCGCTGAGTGATCCGCAGGAGGGTCAGGGGGTTCCGCAGCAGCCCGACGAGCCACATATCCCGCTCGGATGCTCGCTGGTGTTCCAGCCCGGATGGGAGGTTGACCGCAGCGGCGGTACCGCCGGCCTGTGCGCACCGGTGGAGCGTGACCTGTTCGATTGCTACCTGGGCTGCTTCTGGCCGGCGCAGGTTCCCGATCAGCTCAACTACACGCCCGACTGGACAAAGACCTGCGCCGCAGCCCAGAAGGACTGGCGCAAGATCGACCTGATCTTCCCGTGAGCTCGGTCAGGGATCGTATCGCCGGCGTGGGTCGGTCAGGCTTGATGGTGTCGTGCACCGTGGCGCTGGTAGTACTGCTCGGCGGTGCGGCCGCGCCGCAGCAACCGAGCGGCGGCGACGCCACGATGTACGTCGGCACCTATGACCATGCGATCACGATCATCGACGAGTCCACGATGTCGGTGACCGGCAAGATCGCGGCCACGGCCGGGATCCCGCGCAACATGCAGCTGACACGCGACAACGAGCGGCTCTACTCCACCAGTGCGGATTTCGAGTACATCGAGATCTTCGACGTCGCCAGCGGCGAATCGATCGACGTCCACCACCTGAGCCACGACACCTCGAAGGTGCGGATCTGGCAGGTCGCCATCCACCCCAGCGAGGAGTACCTGATTCTCCATACCAGCACCGACACCAAGCTCATCGACCGCTTCGAGATCGGACCGCCGGTGCTGCAGCAATACAACCTCGAAACTCGCGAGGTGGTGCGCGACATCCCATGGCCGGACGGCGAGGAGCGCGAGTTCAGCCAGATGATGTTCTCGCCCGATGGCGACCTGCTCTACGTCATGGGCGAGGAAGTGATGATCCTCGAGACGGAGAACTTCGAGCAGGTCGATACCTGGGACATGTCGCGTCCTATGGAAACCGGCATGGGGCTGCTGAACTTCGGCATCAGCCGCAACATCTATGACGATCCCGGGTTCTTCACCGGGCTTTTCCGCACCACCGACCCGATCAATGGCCGCCGCATGATGGGCGTGGCGCGGGTCAACCTGCCCGAGAAGAGCGTCGACTTCTACACCCTGGGTCCCTCGATGGGCGTGAGCTTCTCACTGGCGCCGGGAGCGAAGAAGGCATATGGCCTCCTTCAGGACATCGGCCACTACGAGTTCTGGACCTTCGACCTGGAAGGACGGCAGGTAGAGAACCGCCAGACTTTCGATGGGCGACCGCGAATGCGCGTGAAGCCAAGCTCCAACGGCGAGCTGCTTTACGTCTTCAATGCCGGCAACACCGTCGACGTCTACACCGCCGCCGATTACACCTTCCTGTACACGCTGGCCCTGGACGGCGACACGACGACTGATCTGATCGTCATTCCGTCCGCCGGCGCCGGGCGCCCCTGAGCCCAGCGTCCTCGACATGAGCGCCCGGGCAGCGCGCGGCGGTGACCTGCGCTGGGCGCTGGCCTACGTGCTGCCCTACTGGCACCGCCTGGCGCTGGTCATCGGGCTGAGCTTCGTCAGCACCCTGCTGTCGCTTTACCTACCGTACCTGTCCAAGGAGCTGGTCGACGACGCCCTCCTGGGACAGAACATGGGCGCGTTGGTGCGCATCATCGGCCTGTTCACCGTCGTCACGCTGCTGAGCTTCGCGATCAACGTCACCAGCGGGCTGCGCTACACGCGCGTGTCGGCCGAGATCCTCTTCGACATGCGGCTCGACATCTACCGCCACCTGCAGCGGTTGTCGCCGCGCTACTACGCCCACGCACGGCTCGGCGACATCGTGTCGCGCATCAACAACGACATCGGTGAGATCCAGCGTATCGCCGCCGAGACGGCGCTCGCGTGGGTCGGCAACGTGCTTTTCCTGGTCGGCACGGTGGGGGTGATGATCTGGCTGGACGCCCGGCTGTTCGCGGTCAGCGTGGCGCTGATGCCGATCAGCATGGTGGCGCTGGTGTACTACCGGCGGCGACTCGAGACGAGAGTGCAGACGATGCGCGAGCGCAGCGCCGACATCGGCAGCTTTCTGATCGAGACGCTGCAGGGCATGAAGCTCATCGTCTCGTCCAACGCACAGTCACGCGAGGAGGGCCGTTTCCGTGGCAAGAACGATGCCTTCATCGAAGCGCTCATGGGCATGCGGCGGCTCAGCTACCTGGCCGGAGGCCTGCCGGGTCTGATCCTCTCGGCGGGCACCGCGGTCGTCTTCCTGTACGGCGGCAGCAGGGTCATCTCCGGGGCCATCACGATGGGCGATCTGGTCGCCTTCATGGCGTATCAGATGCTCCTTCTGTCGCCGGTACAGGGCTTGATGGGGCTGTACACGAACCTCGCCACGGCGCGCGTATCGCTGGGTCGCGTTCACGAGATCCTCGACACTCCGATAGAGGTGACCGAGCGCGACGACGCCGTCGCCCTTGAGGAAGCACGCGGCGAGGTGGACCTCGACGCCGTGAGCTTCACTTTCGACCGCGGCGCCGCGGTTCTCGACGACGTTACCCTGGCGGTGCGCCCAGGCGAGGTGGTGGCAATCGTCGGACCCAGTGGTGGGGGCAAATCGACCGTCGTCGATCTGCTGCTCCGTCATCTCGATCCGAACGACGGAGAAGTTCGTCTCGACGGGCACCGTCTCCCCGACCTGCGACTCGACGACGTACGGCGCCATGTCGTGGCCGTCGAGCAGGAGCCGTTCGTGTTCAACACCACCATCGCCGAGAACATCCGCTACGCGCGGCCGGGCGCCAGCGATGATCAGGTGCATGCGGCAGCCTCGTCGGCGGGCATTGCCGGCTTCATCGAGGGCCTGCCCGACGGCTATCAAACTGTCGTCGGCGAGCGCGGCATGGCCGTCTCGGCGGGCGAGCGCCAGCGCATCGCCATCGCGCGCGCGTTCCTCGCTGATCCCGCCGTGCTGGTGCTTGACGAGGCCACCGCGTCGCTCGACCCGGTCTCCGAGCGTCATGTCATCGACAGCTACGAGGCCATCATGCGCGGACGAACGACGTTGCTGATCTCGCATCGTTACGAGATGGCACGACGCGCCGACCGCGTGGTGGTGATCGATGGTGCGCGCATCGTCGAGCAAGGCACCCCCGAGGCGCTCGCGACCGCATCGGGACCCTTCGCGGCGCTGTTTGCCAGCGACGTGGCCCGCGCGGCGTCCGGCAGCGGCGACGATCTTGCCCAGGCAGACGGCCGGACGCGGGCGTGAGGCTCCGACTCGACGAGGCGCCGTTCGACGGCGACGGAAGCGGCGTAGACGTAGCGATCATCGACAGTGGCATCAACACGGACAATCCTCACATCACCGCCTACGCCACCGGCGTGGCGATCGATCGCAACGGCGGCGAGCACGACGACGTCCTCGACCGCCTTGGTCATGGAACCGCGGTCACCGCGGCGATCCACGAGAAGGCGCCCGGCGCACAGCTTCATGTCGTGCGCGTGTTCGAGACATCGCTGACGACCAGCGCCGCCAACCTGGCGCGAGGAATCGACTGGGCGGCCGGGCGGAGGCTGCAGCTGGCCAACCTCAGCCTCGGCACGCCCCGGCGCGAGCACGCCGAGCTGCTGCGCGACGCCGTGCTACGCGCCCGCACGGCCGGGGTGCTGGTGGTCTCGGCCCGCAGCCATCGCGCCATGCGCTGGTGGCCGGGGACGCTGACCGAAGTTGTCGGCGTCGTGGCTGACGATACGTGCGACCGTGACGAGATCATCGTCGACCGTCCCACGTCTGGTGGCGGGCTGACGCTGCGCGCGTCGCCGTTGCCGCGCCCGATTCCCGGCGTTGCGCCGGAGCGGAACGTGCGGGGCATCAGCTTCGCGGTGGCCAACGCAACGGGGTTCCTTGCCCGCGCGCTAGCGTCGCCAACCGGCAAGGAGTGGGTGCTCGAAGCGTTCGACTAAGCGAGCAATCCATCGCCTGCCGACTGCGCCGCTGCGGCGAACGGACGCCGAAGCGCCTACTGCCGGGCTAGTCGAACGACCAACGCGTCAGCGTATCTCCGGCCCTGACCAAGAGGTCGCCATCGTGGATAAGCGGATACGCCCAGACGGCAGCGTCGGCGATCGTATAGTCGGCAATGAGCTCGAGCCCGGGCCGCGTTCGGCGCGCCACGTGAAGATCCCCTTCGTTCATGACGAAGAACACGTAGTCGCCCGCCGCCAGCACCGCACCGTTCTCTCCCGAGCGCCCATCGGTGATCCAGTGGGTCGCGCCGGTGACCGGGTCGAGAGCGAACAGCTGGCCCTTGCGCTGGCCGGAGATGCCGAACAACTCGGCGCCCTCGAGCACGAAGTTGCTCCAAAATGGTTTGATCTCGTCATTGGTCCAGACCGTGTCGACCGTCCAGCCATCGCCGGCTCGCATCGGAGCGATGGCCACCGTCCCCGGCCGGATCCCGGCGATGATGACCACCTGTCCGGCAACGATCGGAGAGGGGATGTTGGTCGAGCAGGAACCCGGGACGCCCGGCAGCGGGTGCTCCCAGAGAAACGTGCCGCTGTCCGCCTCGAGCGCCACCACCGCCTCGTCGGTCATGGTCAGAATCTGGCGAACGCCCTCGATTGTCGCCAGCACCGGCGACGCGTTCCCGGCCGCCGGCCCGGTCCAGGTCCACGCCGTGTCACCGGTCGCCAGGGTCAACGCAAACACCTCACCCGAATCATCGTCGCCGATTTGCAAGACGACGCGGTCGTCGACGATCAACGGCGACGATGAGGCACCACAGCTGCGCTGGACCTCGACGATGCGATCGCCGAAATCACGACGCCAGCGCAGCTCACCCGACTCGGCGTCGTACGCCGAAGCGATCCCGTGCACGCCAAACGCGTAAAGGGTGCCCGCGTGCAGGACCGGGGTCGCATAGGGTCCCTCTCCCTCGCTTTCGGCGAATTCGGGGGCCTTGGTGGTCGGAGCCGCGTAGTCGTCGCTCCAGACCGGGTCGCCGGTGGCGAAATCGAGCGCCGACACATGCTCGCGCTGGTCGCCGCGGCTGTGGACGTAGACCCTAGCGCCGTCGGTTACCGGCGACGCGTAGCCGGCCCCGATGTTCCGGTCCCAGACTGCTGACGGGGCGTCCGGCCACTCTTCCGGGCCAGTGAACTGCAGCGCGACTCCGTCGCGATTGGGGCCGCGGAACTGCTCCCATGCGGCCGCCGCCTGTGGGACGTCGGCCTCACCGCATCCCACCATCAGCGCCGACGCCGACAGCAGAATGCCGACCGATGGGACACGCCCGTCTGGATACCGCCTGTTCATGATCGGCGTAGCTTACACCTCGCGGCGAGCGCCTACTCCGATCGCAGCGACCGAACCGGATCGAGCGCAATTGCCCGTCGCGCCGGCAACAGGCTGGCAACGAGGGCCACGGCTACGAGTACCGCGGCCGCGCCAACGTAGGTCAGCGGATCGGTCGACCGCACGCCGAATAGAAGCGACGACACCAAGCGGCTGAGCCCCATCGCCACCACCAAGCCAATCACGGTGCCCAGCCCGACCCATGCCATCCCCTGCCCCACGACCCATCGGGCGACGTCTCGACCGCGCGCTCCGAGCGCCATCCGGATGCCGATCTCGCGAGCGCGCTGCGCCACGGCATTGGAGACCACGCCGTACACGCCGATGCCGGCGAGCAGTAGCGCCAGGCCGGCGAACAAGCCAACGAGCAGCGCCGAGAAACGTGGTTGCGACACCGACCGTCCCACCAGTCCGTCGAGCGTGGCGACCGCCACGATCGTCTGATCCGGATTGACCTCCCAGATCGCCGCGTGGATGTTCGACAACAACGCCACCGGATCGCCCTCGGTGCGCACGACAAGCGTCATGCCGACTCGCGTCACCTGACGCAGGGAGGTGTAGACGACGTTGCGGATCTCCTCATCGAGGCTCGCCTGGCGTACGTCGCCGACGACGCCGATAATCTCCAGCTCGGTGGGACCCGCGGCAATCCTCTGCCCGATCGGATCCGCATCCGGCCAGAAGCGCTCCGCCATGCTCTCGTTGATGATGCCGACCAGCCGATCGAGCGAGCCGTCGTCGGCCGCTGTGAAGTCGCGGCCGGCGATCCGCGGCATCCCCATCGCCTCGAAGATCCCGTCGGAGGCGAAACGCATTGCAGCCGACGGTTCCTGTCCCTCAGCTGGTTGGGGCTGTCCGACCACGGTGAATCGAAAATCCTCCCCCTGAAAAGTGTCGCGGGCCAGCGGCATGGGGCGTACGAGACCAGCTGCGACAACGCCGGGTACCTGGCGAACACCATCGAGTACGTCGGTGAAGAACTGCTGCATGTCCTCGGTGGTCACGTACTTGTAGCCCGGTGCGGTGACCTGCATCGATACAGCGCGCTCGGCCTGGAATCCGGGATCGACGCGAAGCAGGTTGTCCAGGCTTCGCAGCAAGAGACCGGCTCCGATGGCCAGCACCACTACCAGCGCCGCCTCGGCGGCGATGAGCACGCCGCGCATTCGGTTGCGGCCTTGCGCCTCGGCAGTGCTACCGCCAGCTAGCCGGAGCTCCGCTTGAAGATCTCCGCGCCAGGCACGCCAGGCGGGAGCAAGCCCGAACAGCGATCCGGTGACCAGGGACGCCAACGCCGCGAAGATCAACGTGGTGGGATCCAGCCCCACCTCGTCGAGTCGCGGAACCGTTACCGGCGCCATGGCTATCAATCCGCGCAGCGCCACGGCGCCAGTTGCCAGGCCGGCGGTGCCACCCACCGCGGCGAGCAAGACAGCCTCGGTCAGCAGCTGCCGCGCCAGGCGGGCGCGACTCGCGCCCAGCGCCGAACGCACAGCAAACTCGCGGGTCCGCGCCTGCGACCGCACCAGCATGAGGTTGGCCACATTGGCACAGCAGATCAGCAGCACCGTGCCGACCGCGCCCAGGAGGATCAACAACGCCGCGCGAACACCCCCTGTGAGCTGCTCGTGCAGCGGCAGGAGACGAACCTCGGTCAGTTGCTCGTTGGACTCCGGATACTCGGCCGCAAGCCGACCCGCCACCGTCGTCAGGTCGGCCTGTGCCGCCTCGAGACTCACGCCGGGCTTCATGCGCGCGATCCCGGCGAGGAAGCGTACAAAGCGCTTGCGAGGAATGCCGCTTTCGGGGATGAGCGACAGCGGCACCCAGATCTCGGCGTCCGTCGACGGGTAGTCGAAGCCGGGTGGCATGACGCCAACTACGGTGAACGGGCTGTCGCTTAGTGTGATTGTGCGGCCGATGGCGTTCGGATCGCCGTGAAAGCGCCCTTGCCAGGCGCGATACGACAGGACGGCGACGGCGTCATCGCCTTCGACGTGGTCGTCGACCTGCAACGTGCGACCGAGCATTGGAGGCGTACCGAGCGTCTCGAAGAACATCTCCTCGACGAAGTGCGCCTGCAACGCCTCGGGCCGGTCTCCGCCGGTCAGTACGAAGCCGCTGAGCGACAGGGAGGGGAAAGCGGAGATCTGCTCGAACGAGGAACTCTGGTCGCGCCAGTCACGAAGATCGTCGGGTGAGATGGTCCCACGCCACACATCGCGCTCCGGGAAGGCCGAGTAGATGCGCACCAGCCGATCTGGCTGCGGGTACGGGAGCGGCCGCAATAGCACGGCGTTGACGATACTGAAGATGGCCGTGTTGGCGCCGATCCCCAGTGCCAGAGTCAGCACCGCGGCGATGGCGAAGGCGGGGCTCTTGGCCAGGGCGCGCAGTCCGTACTTGAGATCCTGCAGAATCGATACGGTCATTTCGAGGAAACCCAACCGATGCGGGGATCGAGGTTCGAATAGATGTGGACGACGTAGAGCTCGCAACCGACGTGAGAACACCAGACTTGATGCCTGAGCCCCATACCAGAGCGCCGCCATGAGCCACGAGCGCCGTGCCCGTATCTCGACGTATTCCTCGCGAAGATCGCCGACGATGAACCGACCCGCCGGGGATGCCGACAGGCGGCGTTGAAGCCAGGCCTCGGCGCGCCGGGGCGGTGCGGGAGCGGCGGGCCCTTCCGTCGAGCTCACTGTTCGAGTGCGCTCTCGAGACCTTCCGAGAGCCTGTTGATCGCCCGCTGCGACGTCCGCAGCGCCGCGACCCCGTCATCCGTGACAGTGAACCGCCGGCGCGGAATCCCTCCGCGAGCGGGCGAAGAATCTTCGACTTGCCAGCCCAAGAACCCTTTGTCCTCGAGCCTGGCCAGGGTCCCGTACAGCGCCCCACGCGCCACCGATCGGCCGGCGCGCTCCTCAATGCGCCGTCGCACGCCGATCGCGTGCGCCGCATCGCCGAGCTGCATCACCGCCAGCAGAACCAGATGCTCGAACTCGCCCAGGAACCCCGTACCGCCCATGCTCGCCCTCTCGGTGTCTATTTAACAGACATCGACTACTTTAGCGACATCGAACAGGCACACGCAAGTCCGCCGAGGAGTGGCAGGGCGCGGGGGACGGACCGGCTCTAGGTCAGGCGCGCAGACGGCCGCCGTACAGAGTCGCCGGGACGATGAGCCCCAGGAAGATCAGGTGGTACCAGATAGGCATGAGCTCCCAGCTGGACGCCTGGGCGAACACCCCGATCGCGAGCTGCACGATTGCCAGTGCCCAGACCGCCTTCATGCGATCGACGCTAGCGACCGCCGCGGTCACGTAGCCCGCCAGCAGCGAGAGGACGACGCTCCACACGATGAGGCCGAGCAGCACACCGGTGTGATCGCTGATCGCCGCCAGATCCTGCGCCACATCCGGTAGGCGCGAGAGGAGAATCTGATTGCCGACGACCCAGAGCACTCCCCAGACCAGCGCAACAGCAACCACCGCAACGATCCGTCGTCCCATAAGTGCTCTCCCTCGGTAATGGCCGTCGAGCGCTCACAGGAGATCGAGCCCCGGCCGAGATCCGGTGCGCTGTATACAATGTGTTCGAAGTCAGCCCCATCGAATCACGGTACCGTGCCAGGGTCTGGCAACGTGCCCTCGGGCATGGCACGACGAGCTCGCGCTCATAGGGTGCAGGGATCTGTGGAAGCGCGCATCGGACTACTCGGGTTGGGTGCCTATACGCCCGACCATTGCAAGACCAACGACGACTGGGCACGCTTCGTCGACACCACCGACGAGTGGATCACGGCGCGTACCGGGATCAAACGTCGCCGCATCGCCGCCGACGACCAGAGCACCGTCGATCTGGCGGCCGCCGCGGCGCAAGCGGCGATCGACGACGCCGACCTGCAGGCGTCGGATATCGACGAGATCATCGTCGCCACCGACACGCCCGAGGCGTACTGCCCAGACAGTGCCGCGTTTCTGCAGGAGCGGCTCGGGGCGCGGCAAGTGCCGGCTTTCGATCTCGGCGGCTCCGGATGTGCCGGCTTCGTTCTGGCCCTCGACGTAGCCCGCGCCCGCGCCTTGCAGCAGGACCGCCGCATTCTCGTCGTCGGCGTGGAGGTGCTCAGCCGGCTCGTGAGCTGGAAGGACCGCGAGACCTGCGTGCTCTTCGGCGACGCTGCCGGAGCCGTGGTTCTGGGTCGGGGCCCGGACGCGGTCGAGATCGTCGCCGCTTCGGCGGGCACCGACGGCTCGCAGGCCGAGATCCTGTGGCTGGAAACCGGCGGTACCCGGGCGCCCTTCAACCGTGAGCGCGCTGAAGCCGGCCTGCATCGCAATCTGGTGATGAACGGCCGCGAGGTCTTCCGACAGGCGGTACATCACATGAGCAAGGTGTCAGCCGACGTCCTGGAGCAGGCGGGAGTGTCGATCGACCAGGTAGCTCTGGTGGTACCGCATCAGGCCAACCTGCGTATCATCAACGCTGTCGGCAAAGCGCTGCGGGTCGATCCCGCTCGCGTGTTCACCAACGTGCAAGAGTACGGCAATACCGGCTCGGCGTCGGTCCCGCTGGCGCTGTGGGAGGCGCGCGAGACCGGCCGAATCGCTGCCGGTGATCTGGTGTTGCTCACCGCGTTCGGCGCCGGATTTCATTGGTCTGCGGTGCTGTTGCGCTTCTGATGGGCGCTCAATCGCTGATGTTTCGTCTTCACAATTCGGTCTTGTTCCCTCGGAGGTTCCGTGCGCCACGCCACAAAGCTGATGTCGACGATCCTGCTAGCCGTTCCGTTCATCTTATCGGCCGGTATCGCCGAGGCTCAGGGCCCACGCGACCTGCCGCTCGGAGAGATGACGGCGGCGCAGGTGATTAGCGGCGACGGCGCCACGTTCCGTTTTGTAGCGGAAACCAGCGGGCTGCTCACAGTCATCATCCATGGCGAGGACATCGATCTGTTCATCGAGGTCAGCGACGCCGTCGGCCAGCTGGTGGAGGACGGCCGCGTCGATTTCGACCTGTTCGGCAACACCGGCACGGAGCATTTCTCGCGTGCTCTGCGTCGACCGGGCGAGTACCAGGTCCGCGTCGGCAGCTTCATGTCGGAGCTTGGCGAGTTCACTATCGGCGCCAGCTGGCTGCCGGTAGCCGTGATCGAGGTGCCGCCCGACGCTGACGGCACTCCCGACACCGCGACGGCGCTATTGCCGGGAACGCCGATCGAGGACAGGCTCGACCCCTCGACCGGCGACGGCTCCGACTGGTATTTCGTCGAGGCGGCCACGGACGTCGTGCTGACAGTGATCACCGAGGGCGAGGATGACGTTTTCCTCGAGGTCTACAACGCCGACGACTTCAGCAGCTACATGGACCGCTCGGATCAGGACCTGCAGGGCAGCGGCGGCAACGAGTCGGTCACCGTCCGCCTGAGAGCCGGCGAGAGAGCGTACTTCAAGGTCGTGCCGTTCTCGGGATCGGTTAGCTACAGCATCCGCGCAGGAGTGATGTAACCGCCTGGCGGCTAGCAGGCCGTCGTGAGCGTGTGCTAGCTGTCGTCGGCGAGTGTAGAGAGAACTGCAGCGGCCTCGTCGTCGCTGAGCACCGGTGTGATCGTGTGGTCGACGACGTCGCTCCATTCGGCAGCGAACTGGTAAATAGCCGTCGGTTCCTCGGTCTCGATCAGAATAAAGCCGTGCCGGCCGGCGGCCGCATGCCAGCGATCAACGATCGTCATTCCCTCTGACGCCGTGCCGCCGGTGTCGAGAAAACGCTCGACGGCGGTCTCCCAGGCATCTGAAGGAACCGAGTAGGTCATCATGAAGCGCACGGCGCGCCTCCAGGCACACATCAACGGAAATCGATCGCTCGCCGAGACTCTAGCGCCGCGCGCGCACTTGCACAACGGCGCTGCCGTGGAGCTGACTATCGAGTTCCCTTGCTGTCCGAGCCGCGAAGCGCATCGCACCGGCGGCGCTGCCGCCGACTCAGCTGCGGTCCAGCTATCGTCGTAGCTGATCCCGGACCACCTCGACCCAGTGCTGCGCTGCGCGACCGGTGAAGTGCTCGATCTGGTGACGGCAGCTGAAGCCGCAGGCGATCAGCGACGCATCCTCGTCGAGCTCCCGAACTGCCGGGAACAGCCGATCCTCGCCGATCTGGCGTGAGATCCCGTAGTGCTCCTTCTCGTAGCCGAACGAGCCCGCCATGCCGCAACACCCGGAATCCACCTCGTCCACCACCAGCCCGGGCACAAGGCTCAGCACCCGCTTCATGGCGGCAGTACCGTAGAGGGCCTTCTGGTGACAGTGGCCGTGGATCAGCACGCGGTCGGTGGTGGTCGCGAAAGACGGCTCGAGCCGGCCGGCAGCAATCTCGGCGTCGAGGAAGACGTCGATCATCATGACGCCGCCGGCGACACGGTCGGCGAGCGCCTGGTCCGCTACCAGATCGGGGAGATCATCGGTCAGCGCGGAAGCACAGCTGGGCTCGCAGACGAGCACCGGTACTCCGCGCTGAGCGTACGCATCGAGCTGTCGAAGGGTCGCCTCGCCGTCGCGCCGGGCCAGGCGCAGGAATCCGTGTGAGATGCGCGGGCGCTGGCAGCAACCGCCCGAGACCAGCTCGACGCGGTAGCCGAACGACGTCAGCAACTCGATAGCAGCTCTGCCGATATCGGGCTCGTGGCAGTCCAGGTAGGTGTCGGCGAACAGGGCGACCTCGCGCCCCGTACCCGTCGCTGCCTCCCCGTCCGACCAGCCGTGCAGCGGCTCCCGGTCCATCCAGCCACGCAATGGCTCGGCGGCCACAGCAGGCAACGTGCGGCGGCGATCAAACCCCACCAGCGCTTCGAGCAGGTAACGAAATACCGAGCTCCGCTGGGCCGCGTTGACCAGCGGCGCCCACCCACCAGCCAGCCGCCGCGCCATCATCGCCGAATCACGAATCAGACGATCGCGTAGCGACGCGCCGTTACGGTCATAGACCTTCTGCAGCACCTCGCTCTTGAGCGTCGCCATGTCGACATTGGACGGGCACTCCGTCTTACAGGCCTTGCAAGACAGGCAGAGATCGAGCGCACCGCGTACAGGTGCGCTCGTGAGTCCGTCGGCGCCGAGCTGCCCCGACATCGCCAGACGCAGCGCGTTACCGCGACCGCGCGTCGAGTGCTCCTCGTCGCGCGTCGCCATGTAGCTGGGACACATCGTGCCGCCGAGCGTCTTGCGACAAGCTCCAACGCCGCTGCACATCTCGACCGCGGCCGCGAAGCTCCCGTCGGCACGATACTGGAACACCGAGTCGCCGATATCAGCGCCGTAGGCGGCACCGTAGCGGAGGTTCTGGTCCATCGGCGCGGCATCGACGATCTTGCCAGGGTTCATCAGATTGTCGGGATCGAACAGCGCCTTGATCTGACCGAACGCGGCGTAGATCTGCGGGCCGAAGTAGCGCTCGTTGAAGGGGCTCCTGACCAGGCCGTCACCATGCTCACCCGACCAGGCGCCGCCGTACTGGACCACGAGCTCGAACGTGCGCTCGGCGATCTGCTGCATCTTCTCGATGTCCTCGCCACGCCGCAGATCGAGAATCGGGCGCACGTGGATCACACCGACGCTGGCATGCGCGTACATCGCGGCCTCGACGTCGAGCTCGCGGCAGAT
This sequence comes from Acidobacteriota bacterium, assembly GCA_965248695.1. Lineage (GTDB taxonomy): Bacteria > Acidobacteriota > UBA890 > UBA890 > WLXD01 > DASCOT01. The sequence continues at coordinate 2,614,414 of CBDFKD010000002.1, forward strand.
GCCGAGCACCTTGGCGATGTACTCCGGAAGCAGCGGCACTGGAATCGCCGCGTCCTCGATGAACGGCAACGGTTTGCGATCGCCCTTCATTCCCAGCATCAGGCCGAGGCCGTTCTTGCGAACCTCCCAGACACGCGCCTGCGCGTCGACATCAAGCAACACCGGGAAGGCGTACCCGAGACCACGGGCCGGCAGATCGGCGGCCACCTGCCGGGCGCGCTCGGCGACGTCCGCCGCCGTATCGCCGTAGAACTCGACGATGAGCACCGCCTCTGGATCTTGCTGCAGGAAATCGCAGCTCTGCGCCGCCTGGCGGTTGTCGCGAGCCAGACGCAGGACGGTTCGATCGAGAATCTCTACCGCCGAGGGACCGTACGGCAGGATGTGCTCGACGGCGGTGATCGACTCGAGCAGGTCAGCGAAATGTGCCACGCAGATCGCCGTGTGACGCGGCAGCGGCTCGAGCCGAAGCGTGGCCTCAAGGGTGACCGCCAGCGTGCCCTCGCTACCGACGAGGATCTTGGCCGGGTTCCAGTCGACGTCGGAAACCAGCTCATCGAGCGCGTAGCCGCCGACCCGGCGCATGACCTCCGGGTAACGGGCGGCGATTTCGGAACGATTGTCGTCGACGATCTGCCGCAGCTGACGATAGATGCCGGCCTCACGGCCGTCTCCCTCTGTACAGCGTGCGATCTCGCCGGGCGAGAGACGCCGCAACTCCATCTCGGTGCCATCGGCCAGCAGCGTCTTGAGCGCCTCGACGTGGTCGATCGTCTTGCCGAAGAGGATGCTCTTGGTTCCCGAGGAGTTGTTGCCGACCATGCCACCGATGTTGGCGCGATTGGCGGTCGCCGGGTCCGGTGCGAAGTGCAGTCCATGCCCGGCCACCGCCGCGTTGAGCTCGTCACGCACCAGACCGGGCTCGACGCGTACGGTGCGCGCCTCGACGTCGAGCTCGAGGATCCGATTCATGTGCTTGGAGAAGTCGAGCACCATCGCCGCGCCGACGGTCTGCCCGGCGAGGCTGGTGCCGCCGCCGCGCGGCAAGATGGGAAGCCGATGACGAACGGCGATCGCCACCGCGTTGCGGACGTCGTCGGTGTCGTGCGGTAGCACCACCACAACGGGCAGGATCTGGTAGTTGCTCGCGTCGGTGGCGTAGATGCCCAGCGAGAGCTCGTCGGTAAGCACCTCGCCACGGATCTGCTCACGCAGCTCGCCAAGGGCGCCGGAGACGTCGGCGATCATCAGCGCCCCGTCACCGCTCGCCGAGCTGCCACCAGACGAAGGCCAGCTCGGCAGCCGTGTCGTCGATCGAGCGCTGTACCGTGCGACCGCCGGCGTGGCCACGCCGCGGGTCGTACCGCAGGATCACCGGCCGGTCCGATGACGTCGCCGCCTGCAGGCGAGCCGTCATCTTGCGCCCCTGCAGTGGCGACACGCGCGTATCGAGGTCGCCGGTGCTGATCAGCACCGCCGGATAGGGCGTGCGATCACGCACTGCCTGGTAGGGCGAGTAGCGCCGCAGGAAGGCGAACTGCTCCGGCAGCGCCGCGTTGCCGTATTCCAGCAGCGCCGGCTCGTTGTTGGTCTGCTCGAAGGTGAAGAACCTGACCATGTCGAGGTCGGGCACGCCGCACAGAACCGCGGCGAACAGATCCGGCCGTTGCGTCAGCGCGCTACCGACCAGGAGACCGCCGTTGGAGCCACCGCGGATGGCCAAGTGCTCGGGGGAAGTGAAGCCGATGGCGATGAGATCCTCGCCGATGGCGATGAAATCATCGAAGACGTTCTGCTTGTTCTCCAATCGACCATCGCGATGCCACTCCTCCCCGAGCTCGGTGCCACCCCGCAGGATCCCGTGAGCCCAGACCCCGCCGGCCTCGACCCAGGCGACCGCCGCAGGGCTGAATCGCGGTGTCAGCGCGGCGCGGAATCCGCCGTAGCCGTTCAAGAGAGTGCGATTGGATCCGTCCAGGTCCACCCCGGGCAGGTGCACTACGAAGTAGGGCACCCGCGTGCCGTCGCGCGAGGTGGCCCAGCGCTGGCTCACGTCGTAGGCAGCGCCATCGAGCTCGACCCCGGGCAGCTCATGGACGACGAGCTCGCCGCTGTCGAGATCGAGCTCGTACTCCGTGCTCGGCATGACAAACGACGTCGCCCTGACGCGCACCGGAGCGTCGCCGCCACCGGATAGCGTCGCCGTTGATAGCGGCTGCACAGCAACCTCGCGGACGTGCCGTCCGTCGGCATCAAGCAGGTTCACGCGCGACGTCGCATCTTCGAACGTCGATGTCGCCCAGCCATCGCCGGCGGGCAGCACCTGCCGCAGCACCTGAGAGCCCTCAGCGATCACCTCACGCCACTGCTGTGGCCCGCTAGCCGCAGTATCCACGGCCATCCAGCGGCCCAGCGGCGCCTCGTAGTCGGTCAGCACGTAGAGGGTGTCGTCAATGAATCGCGGCTCGAAATGGGCGTTGACACCCTCCGCCAGCGGCCGTACCGACCCCGCCAACGTCAGTCGATCGTCAGTCAGCGGCGCGATGTACAGGTCATGGCGCTGCCAGCCGTGGTTCACGTGGAAAAGCAGCTGCGAATCGTCGGCGATGCGCGAGGCTGATATGAACTGTTGCGGGCCGATGCCCGACCCGAACACCTCGACGTCGGCGGACGGATCGGTGCCGAGCCGATGCACTCGGGCACGCGGTCCGACGTCGCGCGAACGGTGAACGTAGAGAAACGAATCGGCCTCGACGTTCCACAGAAAGCTGCCGCCATAGAGCGCCGTCGGCAGGCGATCGGGTAGCTCAGCATCGGCATGCAGATCGAAGGCACGAATCTCGATCTCGTCGGGTCCACCGTCACGGACCGAGTACAGCATGACGCGATCGTCCGGAGAGATGCTCAGGATGCGCACGGAGACCGTGCCGTCGTCGCGCATGGCCAGAGGATCGACGAGAACCTCGTACTCCAGTGTCGGATCGGGAGCTGCGTCGCCCGGCGATGCGTCGGGTAGCGCTCCGTCGGCAGCCGACCCTGACGCCACACCGTCACCTACCGCCGGACGCCGAACGATCCGGGCCACGGGCTCGCCGACGCGCCGCAACGTGAAGACCTGATGCGTCCCCGCCTGGCGCGGCTCGCCTACATCAGCGATGTCGATCAGCGTCGTGAGCCGCTCGCGGAACGCACCCCGGTAGGCCTCGGCGGGTTCCAGGACGAGATCGGCGAACGCATTCTGGCGCTCGATCCAGTCTCGTGTCGCGGCGCTCTCCTGGTCCTCGAGCCAGCGATAGTCGTCGACGATCTCCTCTCCGTGCAGCACATCCACTACCGGGTCGCGGCGCGAGTCCGGCGGCGACCATGAGGACGACGCGGGCCCGCACCCGGACTCCAGGAGCGCCAGCATCACCACCCCGGTGAGCGCGGTGCTCCGGCGCCTCAATCGAGACCGGATGCGCATGACACCTCCGTTGCGGGATCGGGTTGGGCCGGGCCGACAGCTCTGGCACCGAACGACGCACGCTAGTGTAGGTCGATCTACGGTCACAGGGGGACGCCGGCGGCGGCCGTGGTGCTCGACGGAGGCCCCGGGAACCCGCGACCTGTGCAGCACCCGGGGCACTCGGAGCACCCGGAGCGCCCGGTGCCCCGGAGCGCCCGGCGGCGCGATACGATGCCCCCCTTCGGGGCTTCCCCGTCGGCCGACGACCTTCAACCGCAACACCGAGGACCCCCGTGCGGGCGCATAACCGCGGCTTCCTGGTCGTGTTCCTGGCCAACGCCTGCCTCAGCACGCTGCCTACGGCGGTCAAGATCGGCCTGACTGCGGGTGCCGCCACGCCGCTGCAGCTGCTCGCGCCGCGGATGATGCTTCGCAGCGGCTTGATCGGCCTGTACCTGTGGTTCGCACGGTCCGGGGTGATCCTGATCCGGCGTCGGGGACGGCTCGACTGCGCCCTCGCCGGCGCGCTGAACATCCTGAGCCTGCTGTTCTTCTACTGGGCGTTGCAGCGCATCGACGCCGCCATCGGCATGCTGGTGTTCGCCAGCTATCCCGCCTTGCTTCTGGGGATCCTGGCGTTGCGGGGCGAGACCATCACCCGCCTCGACTGGACGCGCCTGGCAATGGCGCTGATGGGTATCTCGCTGGTCTCCGACCTGACCGGCGACGTCGACCTGCTCGGAATCCTGCTCGCTGTCGTCTGCGCCATCCTCTACGCGCTCTACATGCTGGTCATCCACGCGCGGCTGGTGGCATATCCAGCCACGACTACGGCGTTCTGGGTCACCGGCTCGATGGGGCTGATCGGGTACGTATTGCTGCCGTTCGAGGCGCCGGGTGATCCGCTCACGTCAGTGGGCTGGGCGGTGGTGCTCTGGTCGGCAATCATCGGCACCGCCATCGCACGGGTCGCAACGATCCAGGGGGTTCGCCTGCTGGGTGGCGGACAGACGGCGTTGATGATGCCCATCGAAGCTGTAATGAGCCTCGCCCTCGCCTGGGTGATTCTTGGCGAGCGGCTTGCGGCGGTGCAGTGGCTGGGTGCTGGTTTGATCATCGGCGCCGTGATGCTCGCACCCGCCCGCCGAATGCAGCTGCAACGCCGCCACAAACGACGCGCGAGCGGCGCCTGAATCCGGATTCTGCGCGGCCGAGCCTGGATGCTGTCTGCGCGGCGGTGTGGCCGCGCCGGTACCGCCCTACAGGATTCCGGCGCCGGTCAACAGTACGAAGGCTACCGCGAGCGGAATGAGAAACAGCATCAATGGCTTCCACGCGGCGGTGACCCGCACCCTGCCGGCGCCGGTGTTGGTGTCGTCGCGGAAACGATCGAACCCCCATACGAAGGCGACGTACAACGACAGCATCAGCCCGCCGAGGGGGAGCAAGTAGCTTCCCGTAGCCGTATCGAAAAGGGCGAACAGATCCATGCCCATCACGCTCAGGTTCGAGCCCGGCGCCAACGACAGAATCACGAGTGTCGACAATAGCCCGAACAGGCCGGCCAGTAGCCAGGTGGCCTGCGATCGGCGCAGCTTGGTCAGGTCGGTGAGGGAGGTGGTCAACACCTCGAACAGGGCGGCGGCAGAAGTGACGGCGGCCAGGATGAGCAGGAAGAAGAAGCCCCCACCGAAGACGCTGCCACCGGGCATACGCGCGAACATGTTCGTCATCGTGACGAACAGGAGCCCTGGGCCGGTTTCCGGCTGGAGCCCGAAGGCGAACAGCGCCGGAAAGATCACCAGCCCGGCGAGAAAGGCGATGAACGTATCGCAGGCAACCACCAGGGCAGCGTTGCCGGGGACGTCGCTGTCATCGGGGTGCAAATAGCTGCCGAGCCCGAAGGAAGCGGCCATTCCGATGCCGATTGAATAGAACGCTTGACCCTGAGCCGCCAGCAGGCTGCTGCTGTTGATCGCCGAGAAGTCGGGGGTCAGGTACCAGACGAGCCCGGCCCACGCACCGGGGTAGGTCACCGAGCGGATCGCCAGCAGCACCATCAGGACGAACAGCACCGGCATCGCGTACACGCCGACGCGCTCGAGACCGCGACGCAAACCGCGCCCGGCAATCAGCGCCAGCACGACGATCACCAGCAACGTGTAGGCGATCACCGGTCCCGGAGTGCCGATAAACGTCTCGTAGGTTGCGGCCAGCTGCTCCGGAGGCATGCTCGTGAGCTGTCCGCTGACGATCATGCGGAAGTAGCCGAGGATCCAGCCGATCAGCATCACGTAGTACGACTGCATGAGCACTGCGGCCCCCACACCCACCCAGGCAATCAGATTCCAGGGGCTCGTTGGCGAGCCCGTGAGGCTGATCATCCCGGCGACCGGCGTAAGCTGTGCCTTGCGGCCGAGGCTGATCTCGGCGCTCATCAACGGAATGCCGATGAGGATGGCGAACAGCACGTACATGAGCAGAAACGCGCCGCCGCCGTTGGTGCCGGTGAGGTAGGGGAACCGCCAGATATTCCCCAGGCCGATGGCAAACCCCGCCGTCGCCATGATGAACCCGAAACGACTGGCCCAGGCTTCGCGCAATGTCACTGCTCCGCGGAAGAACCCACGCCCAGTGTACGCGATCTCGGCTACCGATCAGCGGGCGCGCACCACCGGAGCCCACGCCCTAGTCGGTCGTCGCGGTCTCCTGGGTCTCTTCGGACTCCTCGGACTCTTTGGTCTCCTCGGGCTCGCTGAGAATCCCGAGACCGACGAGATCGTCGCGCGATGCCATCTGCGTGCCCGGCTGCTTGCCGTGACGGCGCTCGCGCTTCAGGGCCTGCTTTTCGGCCTTCCGCCGCTCGCGCTGCCGCTTGGCTGCCTCCCGCTGTCGCTTCAGTACTGATGTTCTACTTCGTCTGGCCATAAACCCCTGCAGTCGTTTTCTGGAATCGAAGGCTTCGTCGGTACGGCGCGGCGCCAATGACGATCGCGCCACCCGTGGTTCTTCACGGGCAGCGCGACGGTAACGTCATGACTGGATACGATACCGACAGGAGTCCCGCGGTCAGGCTAGAGGGGGCGTACGTTCGCCGCCGCCGGCCCCTTGGGCCCCTGAGTTACATCGAACTCGACCTTCTGGTCTTCCAGCAGCGTGCGGTGACCCTCAGCCACGATCGCGGTCTGGTGCACGAACACGTCCGGGCCCTCTTCCTGGGCAATAAAGCCGAAGCCCTTCGTGTCGTTGAACCACTTCACAGTGCCGATAGCCACGGGTACACCTCCCTCTAAGGAACGTGGTGGGTGTTGCCTTGACGGAGGCAGTGCCGACCATCGGCACAGCATTGCTCTGTTTCGAGCGTCGCGAGCGACGAATAAGCTCGGCGCCAATCACAACTTCCACTTCTGTTTGGCCAAAGTCTAACAGGCACGGCTAGCCGAGGCTCCACTCAGGGCCCGGCCGGGTGCGCCGGTTTGAACGATTGGCTCCCGCCCCGCGGACGCTCTGCCCCTGCAGAGATCGACGAGGTGACCATCTTCGAGATCTCGATGTGATCATTTCGCTACACTGTGGTAATATCTATAATACTACATTGTAGTAAAATCGATCTCAGCACCCACCTTTTCGTCGGTTGGTGCAAGTACCTACAGACGGAGATACAGGCGAACGACCATGGGCTATCTCGGCGAATTCGAACAGCTGATCCTCTTTGCCGTCGTCGAACTCGGCGACGATGCCTACGGCGGAGCGATCCGGGAGACCATCGAACGGCGGACCGGCCGCGTGGTCTCCTCGGGGGCGATCTACACGGCGCTGGGCCGGCTCGCCGAACGAAATCTGGTCACGTCGACGATAGGCGAACCTACGCCGGGGCGCGCCGGCCGACCCCGAAAGTACTACTCGTTGGAGCCGTCGGGGGCTCGTGCGCTGCGAACCACCTACTCCACCATCCAGGCGATGGCCGGTGGGCTGGCCACCAGGCTCGATGAGCTGGCGGAGGAGCGCTAGTGGCCTGTAACAGAGGAATCGTTAGTGCCGTGGTGGCGAAATGGGGTCGGATGCAAGGCGCTCCGACGAGTCGATGTTGGTGCATCTCCGAGGAGGAGCAACAGAGCAGGCTACGGGTTCAACGTTCCGCGTCAGCTCCCTTCAGGCCGGTACGCCCGATCGGGCGTGAGCTGGGCGCCGGTGAGCCCGGCTGGCTCGCTTTCTCCGACCACCGGCATCCGTAGTGTACCGATGCCGTCTATGGTGGCCTCGATCACCTCACCAGCCTGGAGAAAACGTTGCTCGCCGCGCACCGAGGTGCCGACGCCGGTGCCGCCCGACGTGCCGTTGTTGATCACGTCGCCCGGGAACAGCGTGACGATCGAGGAGCCGTACTCGACCAGCTCCCACAGCGTGTGGATCATGTCGCCCGCCGTGGCCTCCTGCATCTGCTCGTCGCCGACGCTCAGCGTCTGCCGCAGGATCTCCATCGGATTGCCATAGAACTCCTTCGGCACGATCCAGGGACCCTGCGGAGCAAAGGTGTCGTGGCCCTTGCCGACGAACCAATCCGAGCGCAGCGGGTTGCCGCCCGGCGGCCGGCCGCCGCGATCGGAGATGTCGAGCGTCACCGTGTAGCCGAAGATGTGCGCCTCAGCGTCGTTGGCGGAAACGTACTTCGCGGTGCGGCCGATGACCGCACCGAGCTCGACCTCCCAGTCGATTCGGTCGCGACCGAACGGGATGACGACAGGGTCACCGTTGCCGATCACGGCGCCCCGGCTGGGCTTCATGAACAGGTACGGAACGCCGCGATTCTCGCGCCGCTGACGACGTGCCTCGGTGCGTTCTTCGTCCGACCCCGACTCGTTGACGTGGCTGTAGAAATTCACCGCCGCGTTGAGGATCTTGCCCGGATACAGAATGGGCGGAAGCGTGCGCACCTGCCCGACTTCATAGATGTAGTCCGGACGATTCACCGTGAGCATGTCGTGTCCAACTACGTGATCGACCAGCTCGTACAGGCGAGCCTTCATCCCGTACTCGTATCGGGAGATGAGCTCCAGCATGTCGGCGGGCAACGGGATCTGCGGATACGCCGAGTCTCGCTCCAGATCGGCGTTGGCGCGATCAAGCACCACGATGTAGTGGTCGCGCAGCACGACCCCCACCTCGGGCACCCCGTCGATCTCGAATGTCCCGACCTTGAAGGGTTCGGAGATGGAATCGACTTGCGCAGAGACCGGGAACGGGCTGGCAAGAGTCAGGAGCACAGTGAGAGCTAGGGCGTTTCGCATGGGAGCGCCTCATCGAGTTACTGGGTTCGATACCCGTCCGACAGCCACGATTGCTTGGACGGCAAACGTTTGTAGCACGCGTCCTCGAGAGTGGTCGAGGGAGTGCACCGCCAGTCAGGGCCTGGGCCGGGGCGAGGCTCCCTGGCGTCGGCTCGCGCTCGCGCCGCGGCCGCGGCCGCGTGTCGGAGAGCTAGGCCAGGGTCGCTACGTGTCCGTTGGAGCGATCCGCTTCAGGCCCACAGCTCACATCAAGGATCAACTCGACTTGCAAACCACGAGCTTGTTCGGAGCATGGCCTGAATACGAGACGATCCGCCAGCTGTCGTCCGCCTTTCCGAGGATGTAGGTCACCCCCCCGACGGACATGATGCTGCCGTCGGCGCGAGTGCGGGTGTTCGTGCCGCTGACGATCGCAGTGCCCGCATTCAGAACACAGACGTTCTTGGTGGTGAAGATCGACCTGTTCCAGTCGCGCTCCAACAGGCCCGCAATCGCCGCCTCGAAGAACGCCAGGTTCTCTTCCTCGGTCGTATGGACCGAAATTCCGTTTCCGCCAATGGTCATCCACGGCAAGTGGAACGGATCGGTCGATAGCGCCTGCGGATTCCTCTCGTAGTAGAGGTTGTAGTAGCCCTCGACATGGCGCTGCGCCTCCGCCTTGATGAGGGCCTCCTCCGCGGCCGTCATCTCCTGGCCGACTGCAGGCAGGCTAGCCAGAACGAGGAAGAGTGCCGCGACGACGATGGTGCGACAGGAGTGCTTCATGGTGTCCTCCACGAAAATGGTGTTTGGGGAGTGCTACGAGTTGTCACGTTCTTGACTCTGCCTTCCGTCGAGACTGCTTGATCCGAGAGTGCCGATCCCCGGAATCAATCAGTACCGCTCCGAGCTCTCGCAGGGTCCGGTCATCGCATCGCAGACAAAATCTTGAGCCGATCGATTCGCTGTCGGTTGTGGTCCTCGAGACAGTTGGCGTGAATGAGTGGCTGGATCGAACCGCCCTCGAACGGCGCTGCTTCGAACTCGCAATCCAGATCACGGAAGCTGCTCCACTGTTCCTGGAGGGCGACGAGCTGATCGTGCGAACCGGCCAGGGAGCGATCGTACTCGCTCGCGTCAAGCAAGGTGATGATCTCGCTCCCGAGCCAAGGCGAGCCTGAAGCCTACCGCCGGATCGCAGGAGATCCAAACGAAGGAGTTTGTTCGCCATCTCGTCGTTGCTACTGCTTTTCCGCATGACTACGCTCGGCCGTTGACGGTTACACCGAAAGCACCGGCAAAGCCCAATACCCGCGTAGGAGATCCTCGATGAAGAACGACAACTCCCGGAGACGGCTCGGACTTGCGCTGACCCTAGCGGCGGCAACGCTACTGATAACCGGGATCGGCGGGGCGTCCGAAGGCCCTGCCACCGCGCCTCGACCGCCGGCGGTGGGCGGACTCGTCGGGGGCCATAGCCAGGCGGAGCCGGGTGCGCAAGAGTCGACGGCGTGGGACGTGACCGCGGCGCGCGGACGGACGCGAACCATCGACTTCGAGACTCGCGAGGGAACCTGGATGTCGGTCGACATCTCACCCGACGGGCGCTGGATCGTCTTCGACCTGCTGGGGCACATCTACCGGGTATCGGCCGATGGCGGCGCCGCCGAATCCCTGACTCAGAACAGCGGCGTGGCGGTCAACTACCAGCCCAGCTTCTCGCCCGATGGAGCGACGATTGCCTTCGTCTCGGACCGCACCAACCAGCCCAACCTCTGGCTCATGGATAGCGACGGCGCCAACCCTCGCGCGGTTTTCCGCGACGACGCCGTGCGCGTGGCGAAGCCCGCGTGGACGCCGGACGGCCAGTTCATCCTGGTGCAGCGACGACCCGGCGGCATGTGGATGTACCACCGAGACGGCGGCGACGGGATCTCGATTCTGGATGACGAGTTCGCGTCGGCCGGCTGGCCGTCGGTCTCCCGGGACGCCCGCTACCTGTTCTTCGATCTGGCGAAGGACGTCGGCCTTGTCGGGGCGGTTGGCGGCGCCCGCCAGATCCGACGGGCCGAGCTGTCCAGCGGCGAGGTGATCAAGATCACTGCCGGGATCCCCGACACTCAGATCCGCCTCTCCAGCGGCGGCGGCTACGCTGCGGAGATCTCGCCGGACGGTCGATGGCTGGCGTTCGCCCGTCGCATTCCGAACGGGACCCTGAACTTCAAAGGACACCGATATGGGCCGCGCACCGCACTCTGGCTGCGGGACCTGCAGACCGGGGCCGAGCGCCTCCTGATGGACCCGATCGAGAACGATCGCGTCGAGTCGCGCGGCTGGGACGTGTTGCCAGGCTACAGCTGGGACGCCGAGGGCCGCTCCATCGTCATCTCGCAGGGCGGCAAGATCCGTCGCCTCGATGTCGCCAGCAGCGAGGTGAGCACGGTGCCGTTCACTGCCAGAGTGCATCGCGTCATCTCCGAGCGCGCCTACGCGCCGTTCCGCATCGACGACGAGCCCTTCGACGCCAAGTTCCTGCGTTGGCACACGCTGTCTCCGGACGGCAGCAAGCTGGCGTTCGAGGCCGGCGGTCGTATCTGGGTGATGGATCGAGATCCGGAAAGTGGCACGCAGCGAGGCGAGGCGCGACGCCTTACCCCCGCGTCATTCGGGCCCTTCGAGCTCTCCCCTGCCTGGTCACCCGATGGTGAGTTCATCGCCTTCACCAGCGCCAACGAGGCGGCGCGCGGCCATGTCTGGAGGATATCCGTCGCCGGCGGCGCCCCCGAGCAGCTCACCGAGACCGAGGGCGAATACCTCCATCCAGTCTGGAGCCCGGGCGGTCGCGACATCGTCGCGGTGCGCGGATCGGGGGTCACCAGCCACGGTCGCGGATGGATGTTCAACCCGTACTACGAGCTGGTGAACGTCAGCGCCTCAGGAGGATCCGGCCCCGGCGAGGTGATCACGATGGTCAATCCGCCCTCCGAGGTGGGCGTCTACGGGGTCTCGCGGCGCTCGATCATGCAGCCCTCCTTCGGCCCCGGAGGGCGCGTCTACTTTGCCGAGGATCAGGAAAATGAAGACGGCAACGCGGTCGTGGCGCTGGTCTCGGTACGGCGCGATGGCAGCGGTGAGCGGGTGCACCTGACCTTCCCCTATGCCGACGAGATCGCCCCGTCGCCCGACGGCCGCTGGGTCGCCTTCCAGGAGGGCGACAACGTCTACGTCACGGCGTTTCCCGCCTTCGGTACCGGCGGAAACCCACCGCAGATCGACAAACGCGACGGCGACCTTCCTGTACGCCAGGTCAGCTTCGAAGGCGGCATGTTTCTGCGCTGGCGCAGCGCCGACGAGCTCGAGTTCGGCAGCGGCAACCGCCACCACCTCTATCGCGTCGACACGGGAGACGTGCAGAGCACCGAGGCGCGGCTGAAGCTGTCGCGGCGCATCCCCGACAGCTCGATCGCGCTCACCGGGGCGCGGATCGTCACGCTCGACGGCGATACCGTGATCGACAACGGCACGGTGGTGGTGCGTGGCAGCCGTATCGTCTGCGTCGGAGAGTGTGCCCTCGACGTCGACAGGGTCGTGGACGCGACGGGCACCACGATCATCCCCGGCTTCATCGACATGCATGCCCACCACCATCGCGAGACCCGCGGGGTGATCGGCAAGAAGAGCTTCGAGGCGGCCGTCTACCTGGCCTACGGCGTCACCGCCGACCTCGACAACTCGATGTGGAGCCAGAACATCTTCACCACCGCCGAGCTGGTGCGCTCGGGCGCCCTGCTGGGACCGCGCACCTTCAGCACCGGTCCGCCGCTGTATCGCGGCGATGCCTTCCGCCAGAACGAGATCACCAGCTACGAGGTGGCGGAGCAGAACATCGCCCGCCTGCAGTCGTGGGGCGCAGTGTCGTTGAAGCAGTACATGCAGCCACGCCGCGACCAGCGCCAGTGGATCACCGACATTGCACGCAAAGTGGGGCTGATGGTCACCTCCGAGGGCGGCGACCTGAACTACAACCTCGGCATGATCATGGACGGCCACACCGGCTGGGAGCACCCGCTCGGCTACCTGCCCCTGTACAGCGACGTCACCACGTTCTTCGGGCGCGCCGAGGCCACCTATTCGGTCACCTTCGGGGTCGGCTCGGCGCCCTGGAACGAGAACTACTGGTATGCCGAGAGCAACGTCTGGGAGGACGAGAAGCTGATGAGCTGGATGCCATGGCGGACCATCCTGCCGCACGCTCGCCGGCGACCACTGCGTCCGGCCACCGACTACAGCTTTCCGTATCTCGCACAGGCGGTGGAAGACATCATCGATGCCGGCGGCCACGGCGCCATCGGAGCGCACGGGCAGGGTCACGGGATCGCGCCCCACTGGGAGGTGTGGATGGCCGCCTCGGCGATGGGTCCGCTCGGAGCCTTGAAGCTGGCCAGCCAGCAAGGCGCCTATTTTCTCGGCGTGCAGGAGGATCTCGGCTCGATCGAAGTCGGCAAGCTGGCGGATCTGCTCGTCCTCGACTCCAACCCGCTGGACGACATCCGCAACACCACCGACATCCGCTACGTCATGCAGGGTGGCATCCTGTTCGAGGCCAACACGCTCGATGAGGTCTGGCCGGAGCAGCGACCCTATGGTGCTCGACCGTGGATGGAGGGTGACGCAACCCGGGCCGACGACCGCCCGATCGACTACTGGGACCGAAGCCAGTAGCGAGAAGCTCTGCGGCGACAGCGGGCGGCGATCGTGGGCTCGGTGGGCCCGTTCGCGGCCGTGGCCGAACAGTCGAGCTTGCCAATCGGACCGCCACCGAGGGCCGAGGCCGCGGTGACCGGCCGGTTCGCGAGCAGCGACACCCATCTTCTGATGGGCTTTCGACAGACAAGGTAAGAACGAACCTACAAGCGTGCGCATCGCACGACAACGGTGTCCAATTGGCGTCGACAGCTAAGTGGTTCGCGTTGTACGCTTCGCCATTCCATCATGCTGACACCGTACATATATGGGGAAACGTACACTCGCGGGATGGGCGAATAACCCGCGAAAATGAGCCCCGGAGGCTAGCGCATGCCCATCAAGAAGAGCCGTTACGTTGCACCCGCCATCTTCAGTCTCGCGATCGCCGGTGTCTCCAGTTCGGCGAGCGCGTCGGCGGCCCCCAAGGTCGACATTTGTCATAAACCGGGTACTCCGGCGGCCAAGATCAAGAGCGTGCCTTCGCAGGCTGTCCCCGGCCATCTCGGCCACGGTGACTTCGTGATCGGCGGCAAAGGCAAGGGGGGCAAGGGCAAGGGCGGCTGCAACTAGGGCGCTGTCACGGAGCCACCGGTCCCGAGTCGCTCCCCCTACTGCGATGCGGTTGAGCGCACGGTGAGCTGCGAATCGTTTCGACACTGCCCGATAGTCGAGCTAGCTATCGGGCGGTGGGTCGAACCAGCCCGAAGACGGACCGACCGAGCCAGCCTGGTCGCCTCGATCGCCAGGGGTGCGGATACTCCGAAAGCCCGCGTTTCCGACGCGCACCGACGATGAGCGAGACCCCGACCAATAGCGACAGGCCACTTGCGCGCCACGAGTTCTCCGCGGAAGAAATCGGCGACGAAATCGTGGTCATGAACACCGAGACTGCCTTGGCTCATCACCTCAACGCGACCGCAGGCGTGGTGTGGGACGCCGCGGACGGCTCGCGGACCGTGGATGAGCTCGCCGAACAACTGGTGGAACTATTCGATATCGATCTTGACACGGCTCGTCGAGATGTCGCGTCAGTACTTGCTCAACACCGTGATCTCGGCCTGATGACGCCATTGCCTTCGACGTGATACCGGATGAAACTGAAGGACCAACATCGCCACCTGCTCTTTCCGACACCGATATGGCAGTCGTGGTTCGAGGATTGCGGCGAGCTCAACGATCGGCTGCACCGGGACATCCTGGCATTCGACTGGGACGCGTACAAAAAAGAGAACAACCTGAGCTTTGGCGATGAGCTAACGTCGCGCAACGAAGACACGTTCATCCCGATCGATCGGGCCCCCGGCATCATGACCGTGCTGCGCGCAGCACTCGACGGGGCTCGGGAAGCCGCGACGGACTACGGCTGGGACCTGGAATCGAAGGAACTGGAGGTCGTGCAGTTCTGGGCGAACGTCAACGGTCCACACGAGTACAACATGCAGCACAACCATGCGCCGAATCACATCAGTGGTGTGTACTACGTGTGGGTTCCAGAAGGATCCGGAGACATTCGCTTCCACGACGAGCGGACCCTCCGGTCCGTGACCGAGCCGAACGCCGTCCGCGACAGTCCGCTCGCCTACACGAGCTATACGTTCCGACCCACCGAAGGCATGCTGCTGCTGTTCCCGAGTTGGCTGGACCACATCGTGGGTCAGAACCAATCGGACGACGTCCGCGTGTCCATCAGCTTCAATATCGACCTGGTAACCCCTAAGTCCTAGTGGCCTGTAAGGAACCCCTGACCCGCCGAACGATGATGCAGTGGGGTCTCGCCGGCTTGCCGCTGACTGCCACGTCGCCGCTTGAGCCTATCCTCTCCGCAAGGCAGAACGGCAGCGCGGATCTCGAGCGGCTACGCGGCCTCGTGAGGCTCTCGGGCGACGGACCGTCGATGACGCCCCCCGAGTACGTCGATCTGTTGCAGCAGATCTCTCGCGACGACGGGATCGAGACCGACAACTACTCCCGGGGCGGCGTCGTGGCCGCACTCGAGGAGCGCATGGCGGCGCTGCTGGGCAAGGAGCGCGCGGTGTTCCTGGCCACCGGTACGCTGGCCAATCATCTGGCGGTGCGCATTCTCGCCGGCGATAACCGGCGTGTGGCGGTGCAACGCGACAGCCACCTTTACGCCGACTCTGGCGACTGCGCCACGGTGCTGAGCGATCTGAACCTGGTGCCGCTGGCCCACGGCCGCGGCACCTTCACCGTGGAAGAGCTCGAAGAGCTCCTCGAACGAACCGGCTCCGGGCGGGTAACGACGGGACTCGGGGTCATCTCGATCGAATCGCCCATCCGCCGGCGCTTCGGCGAGACATTCGACGACGGCGAGATGAAGCGCGTCTGCGCCTGGGCGCGCGAGCGCGGCATTCGCACCCACCTGGACGGCGCGCGCCTGTTCATGGCCTCCCCCTACACCGGGATCTCGCCGCGCCAGTACGCCGACCGCTTCGACACCGTCTACGTATCGATGTGGAAGTACCTCAACGCCATCTCCGGCGCCATCCTCGCGGGGCCCGCAGCGCTGCTCGACGACCTATTCCACACCCGACGCATGTTCGGCGGCGCCATGCCCGGCGCCTGGCCGCTGGCGGCGGCGGCGTTGCGCTCGCTCGACGGCTTCGAGGAGCGCTTCGCCGCGGGCGTGCGGGCCGGCGAGGAGCTAATCCGGGCGCTCGACGCCACCCCAGGCTTCGAGGTGCAGCACATCACCGGCGGCAGCAACCGCTTCTGGCTGTCGGTCGACGGCGACCCGGCGAAGCTCGTCGAGCGGGCGGCCGCGGCTGACGTGCTGCTGCCCTCACCAGGACGAGACGGCCGTTTGCTGCTGACCGTCAACGAGACGCTGGCCCGCCGGCCGACCCGATACGTGATCGAAGCGATCACCGCAGCTGCGGCCGGCTGAGCGAGCGAGGTCGTCGCTCGCCTCCGCCTTGTCCGTTGAGCTGTCCCAGGCTCAGGCGGCCGACCCGCGTGTCGTCAGTCATGAGCGACAACTCCGTTCGAACGCCGCATCCCGCGCCCAGCGCAATCGAGAAGACTAGAACGGTAGCTCGCAGCGCTGTCCGGCCAACACCGAGAGGGACAAGGTCCCGTAGTGGCCTAGTTTGGTGCCGGGTTCCATGGCGCGAACCTAGTCAGGGAAGTCCGATCTCGTCAAAGAACGCCTCGATGCGGGGCTCGTCAGCGAAGCCGAAGGCATCGAAAGGAAACACTCTCATCCAGGGCAAGAATGAGTCGTGCACCTCGTGTGCTTTCCGGAGCCACTCGATGGCCGCGTCGATGTCTCCGGACACCCGTGCCGCCAAGTAGAAAACCACCTCCGAGACCGGTTCGCGCTCGCTCCGCTCCCTCAGCTCCGAAAGAAGTTGTTCGCCTGTCGCCGCATCGCCAAAGTGAAGGTGATTGATCGCCACATACCCGGTATTGAGCGGGTCACCTCCCGATAACTCCACCGCTCGCTCGTACGCCGCCGTCGACTCCTCGATCCTGCCAAGCTCGCGCAGTACCCATCCCTCGACGTGATGCGGGTGGAAGTGACCTGGATCGAGCTTACGCGCCTCCTCGGTGAGCTGGAGGGCACGTTCCGGGTCGCCCATGGAGAGGGGAGCATAAGCCTGATGACTCCGGTAGAGACACGCCAACGGATCAAGCTCGCACGCAATCTCCGCCTGTGCCACTGCCTCCTCGGGCCGTTTCAGGATCGTCAGCAGGCACGCGTAAAAGAAACGGGTGTCCGGTGATGCGGGGTCGAGTTCGATGGCGCGGACGAAGTGCATTTCCGACGCCTGCCAATCCAGATCGGCCATCAACGCTATGGTCCCCAGGATCGCGTGTGCATCGGCGGTCGAATCATCGATCGCCAGGGCTTTGTGCGCCGCCTCACGTGCCTTCGGGTAAGCGTCGAGAGCCGGCATGCCGCCCCAGACAGAGGCCACGGCGAAGGCCATTGCCATGCCTGCCCATGCTTGGCCGTAGTCCGGATCGATCTCCACCGCCTGCTGGAAGCAATCTATGGCAATGGTCAGCTCATCCGGCGTCCAACGTCCCCCGTGAAAGCGCCCCTTGAGATACAGGTTGTAGGCTTCAAGGCTCTGCGTGGCACGCTCGACGATCGGGGCGTCTGAATCGCCGCCCAACTGCACTTGGAGCTGGCCAACGATGGCTCGGGCGATCTGATCCTGTATCTCGAAGACATCCTCCATCTCCCGGTCATAGCGCTCCGACCACAGTTGGTAGCCTTCGGCGACATCGACAAGCTGCGCAGCGATACGCAGGCGGTTGCCGAACTTGCGCACGCTGCCCATCAACACGGTGCCAACGTGGAGCTTCTCGCCCACCTCGGCAATGTCGACAGCTGCGCCCCGGAACATGAATGCCGAGGTGCGCGCTGCGACGCGTAGATCCTTGACCGCACCGAGTGCACTCATGACCTCCTCGGCCATGCCGTCGCAGAAGTACTGCTGCTCCGGATCGGGGCTCATGTTCTCGAACGGCAGCACCGCAATCGAGTGGGTGGTGGCGGGCAGATGAGCCGCTTGCACCTTCGGGGCGGGAGCCTGTCGCGAGGCGGCACCATCCGGATGCTCACCGGAGTCGATCTCACGACGTAACCCCGCCAGTTCGCTGAGCACGTCGCGAGCCGATTGGGATCGCTGGTCCGGGTCCTTCTGAAGACACCGACTGATGATCCTGCCCAGATGGCGGGGAAGCTGGTGGTTGCGTTTGGTCACAGGCAGCGGCGTGTCGCGCAGGATCGCTGAGCTGGTTGCCGCCACGCTATTGCCCTGGAAGGGCTGCTCGCCGGTGGCCATCTCGTAGAGCACCACACCCAGCGAGAAGATGTCGGTGCGGTGATCGACCGCACGGCCTTCGAGCTGCTCGGGCGACATGTAGGGGACCGTGCCGAGCACCATCCCCTCACCGGTGAGGGCTCGGGTGGCCATCTCGGCCGCCTCGCCGACATCTTCGGCGGCGAGTAGCTTGGCCAGACCGAAGTCCAGCACCTTCACCCGTCCGCTGCCGTCGAGCATGACGTTTTCGGGCTTCAAGTCCCGATGTGTGATGCCGCGCTCATGAGCCGCGGCCAAGGCTTCAGCGAGCGCCTCAGCGATCGGAAAGAAGTCCTGTAGGGGTACTCCGTCGGCAGGGATCGCATCGTTCAGCAAGCGCCCTTCGACCAGCTCCATCGTCAGCAGTCGTCGCCCGCTCATCTGCTCGATGGAATAAATCGTGACGATGTTCGGGTGGTTGATGGCGGCAACCGCCTTGGCTTCGACTTCGAAGCGGGCCAGCCAGTCAGCGTCACCGGCAAAATCCTCGGGCAGCACTTTGATGGCGACATCGCGATCCAGGGACGTGTCGCGGGCGCGATACACCTCCCCCATACCGCCTGCGCCCAGCGGAGCGAGGATCTCGTAGTGACCTAGCTTGGTGCCGGGTTTCATGGCGGTTCCGAGATAGGGTGGATGAGCGCCTGAAGCCTATCGTCAGTGCGCATTCGAACCAACATCAGGGGTCAGGACTGGCCGAGTAGCGTTGGGGGCGGGGTCTAGGGTCCGGGCGTCGATCGATCTGCTTCTCCAGAAATCGACTCTTACGTAATCACGTACGTTAATATGTATAAATACGCTCCCGTAGACAGCCGCGTCACGTCCAATCAGGAGAGAACTTGCCTCACGTTCGACTCGACCAGGACCTGCGATCGGTTACCGACTTCCGGGCCAATGCAGCCGCCGTCATAGACGGCGTACGCGATACCCGGCGGCCGGTGGTGTTGACGCAGCACGGGCGCGGGGTGGTGGTTGTCATGGACGTACGCGAGTACCAGAGAATGATCGACGCGTTGGAGGAGCCTGCGCGCAGGACGCGCACGCCCCCCGCGCACGATCCAGTAGAGGCGTACAAGGACGGCGTCGATCGGACACTGCTGCGAGCGAATCTTGCGCGCCCGGCCGCGGAACGAATCCGCTGCTTGGAAGAGATGGCGAGCTTCGCCAACCGGCTGCGTCAGGCGCCGCGCCGCCCGCCAGAGTGACCGAGTTCGCGCGGCTGATCGAGACGCTGACGACAGGCGGAATCCGCTTCGTGGTCGTCGGTGGCGTCGCGGCAACCGTGCACGGTTCGGCTCGGCTGACCCAAGATCTCGACGTCGTGTATGCCCGCGACGAGGACAACGTCGTTCGCCTGGTTGCCGCCCTGGCACCACTGACGCCTTACCTTCGAGGAGCACCGCCAGGGCTGCCCTTCGCTTGGGATGCCGCCACCCTTCGTGCCGGGTTGAACTTCACACTCACCACGCAGCTCGGTGACCTGGACCTGCTTGGGGAGATCGCTGGCGGTGGCGGCTACGAGCGCCTGGTTGGCGACACGATAGTGGTCGAGCTGGACGACATCGAGTTTCTTTGCCTGGGGTTGGAGCGCCTCATCGACGTCAAACGTGCAGCCGGCCGTCCCAAAGACCTCGAGGTGATCGCCGAGCTCGAGATCATCCGCGACGAGATTCGCTGCTAAGGTGCGGCCCTCAGCTCAGCCTGAGCACCGCCATGTAACAGCCCCCGATAGCCCTGGAGGAAAGCCCATGAGACCAGGCGCACGCCGAACCCCGGGACGAGCTGGCCTCTGCCTACTGATCGTCGCCGTCCTGGGGCTGGCGTCACCCATCCAAGCGCAGACCGGAGAACGTTTCGACATCGTGCTAGCCGGCGGCCGAGTGCTCGACCCGGAGACCGGCCTCGACGCGTTGCGCAACGTCGGCATTCGCGGCGACAGGATCGATGCGATCTCGGAGGGACCGCTGACCGGTGCGGTGGTCATCGACGTCAGCGGGCTGGTGGTGGCGCCCGGGTTCGTCGACCTGCACGCCCACGGTCAGGGCAACGCAGCCAACGCCTACCAGGCGCGCGATGGGGTTACCACGGCGCTCGAGCTCGAAAGCGGCGCGGGCGATGTCGAGACCTTCATCAACGAGCGCCGCGGTGACTCGATCCTGAATTTCGGCGTATCGGTATCGCACAGCTTCAATCGCGTCTGGGCGATGCCCGGGCGAGCCACCGAGACGGCGCGACTCGACGAGATGTTCGCGTCCGGGTCGGCGAGCACTGCGAAGGTACGCGAGCTCATGAGAGCCATGGGAGGCACCGGCTACGACCCCATTGATCGCCAGGCGATCGGCGGACTCCGCGATCGATTCGCCCGCGGGCTGCGCGCCGGCGGCCTCGGGTTCGGAGTGCCACACCAGTACTACCCCGGCGCCGACTACGACGAGATCTTCCGCGTCTTCGAGATGGCCGCCGATTGGGACGTGCCTATCTACACGCATGTTCGCGGCATGGACGTCGGCGCGTTCCAGGAGGTCATCGCCAACGCCGCCGTCACCGGCGCACCGCTGCACATCGTGCACGTCAACAGCTCGGCCCTCGGCGACATGGCGACGGTGCTCGACATTATCGGCGCCGCGCAGGCCCGTGGCCTGGACGTCACCACCGAGTCCTATCCCTACACTGCCGGAGCCGCCGACATCAGCTCGGCGCTCTACGACGAGGGCTGGGAAGAGCTCCTGGGCATCAGCTACGGCGACCTCCAGTGGGTGGCCACCGGCGAGCGCCTCACCGAGGAGACCTTCAACAAGTACCGCGCTGAGGGCGGCATCGTGATCGACCACCTGATGAAACCGGAGTGGATCGAGCTGGCCATGCGCACGCCGTTCGTCATGGTGGCCTCGGACGGCTTGCAGTACTCGCCCGAGGCTCACCCGCGCAGCGCCGGGACCTTCTCGCGCTTCCTCGGCTACTACGTACGCGAGCTCGAGCTCCTACCGTTGATCGAGGCCGTCGGCAAGATCTCGCTGATGCCGGCGCAGCGTCTGCAAGAAGTTGCCCCGATGATGGCGCGCAAGGGACGCATCCAGGTAGGCGCCGATGCCGACATCACCGTATTCGCACCCGGCTCCATCATCGACACCGCCACCTTCGAGGACGACCTGTCGTTCTCCGAGGGCGTCGAGCACGTGCTGGTCAACGGCACCTTCGTGGTGCGCGACGGGGAGAACGTACGGGGGGCGCGGCCGGGACGCCCGGTGCTCGGAAAGATGTACGCCGGATCGGACGAAGAGCCTAGCTCGCTACAGCGCGAAATACCTTGATGTCGACATCCGGGTGCAGCAGGAGGATGCTGCCGGTACTGTCTCTCGCGCTCGCGGCAGTCGCCGGGCTGGCGGCTCAATCGCCGACCGAGGAAGCGAGTTGGCGGCAGTGGGGCGGGCCGCACCGGAACTTCATCTCCGACGCGACGAGCCTTGCCGACTCATGGCCCGAGGGAGGTCCGCGCGAAATCTGGAGCCGCCCGCTTGGCCAGGGCCATTCGACGATCGTCGTCGACGACGCTCACCTCTACACGATGTACCGGCCGAACCTCGAGGGGGCAGGCGACCAGTGGGCCACCGAAGAGCTCGTCGTGGCCCTGGACGCCGCTACCGGGGAGACGATCTGGGAGTACGCCTACGGCTCTCAGCCCTTGAACTTCAGGTTCGGCGCAGGGCCGCACTCGACGCCGCTCATCGTCGGTGATCGGCTGTTCACCGCCGGCACGAACAAGCAGCTCCACGCCTTCGACAAGCGAACCGGCGAAGTTCTTTGGTCGCACAATCTCGTCGCCGAGTACGGTGCGCCGGCGACGTTGATCCGCCCGGCCGTTACCGCCGGGTACGCCGTCAGCCCGCTGGCGTACAACAACACGGTGATCGCAACCGCCGGTGGCGACGGGCAGTCGGTGATGGCCTTCAACCAGAGCGACGGTTCGCTGGTCTGGAAGAACGGCGACTTTCTGATCGCGCCCTCTTCGCCGATCCTGATCGAGCTCGAGGGCGAGACCCAGCTCGTTGTCGTGGGGGGCCAGACGGTCAACGGGCTGAACCCGAACACCGGTGAGATCCTCTGGAGCCATCCGCACGACACCAATGGCGACATGAACAACACGACGGCGGTATGGGGAGAGGACAATGTGTTGTTCGTCTCAGCCGCTTATAACTCGGGCAGCCGCGGCATGCGTTTGTCCAAGTCGGGTGACGGCACCGAGGTCGACGAGCTCTGGTTCAGTCGCGACATGCAGATCATGTTCGGTAGCACGATTCGGTTGGGCGACTTCATCTACGGAAGCAGCGGCGGCTTCGGCCCGGCGTTCATTACGGCGCTCGACCTGCGAACGGGGACCGCGGCATGGAAGGAACGCGGGTTCTCCCGGTCGCAGCTTCTCTACGCCGATGACAAAGCGATCATCCTCGACGAGGACGGCAACTTGGCGTTGACGGAGATTTCACCGGAGGGCCTGACGGTCACGTCGACGGCTGAAGTGCTGACCGGTACGTCATGGACGGCGCCGACCCTCGTCGGCACGATCCTCTACCTGCGGGACCGGCAATCGATCAAGGCGCTGGATATCGGCGAACGCTGAGCAAGCCAGCCCGCCTAGCGACGGTCAGGCACGTAGGGCGCTGTTCGGATCGATGCGTGCCGCACGCGCCGCCGGCAGCAAGCAAGCAAGCAGGCCGGTCACGGCGAGCACCAGGGTGATCAACGCGTAGATCGACACGTCGCGTGGATCGACCTGGAACAGCACCAACTCGAGGCCGCCTGCGGCCAGCATCGCGAGTCCGAGCCCCAGCACCAGACCGAAAGCGATCTGCCAGAGCCCCTGTCGCAGGACGAGCCCCAGCACGTGCCCGCTGTTGGCGCCCAGCGCCATGCGGATGCCGACCTCGGCGGTACGGCGCCGAACCGCAAACGACATCACGCCGTACAGGCCGATCGAAGCAAGGAACAGTGCGACGAAACCGAACACCATGAACAGCGATCCGAAGACCCGGAAGAACCAGGTATCGGCCTCGATCTGTGTCTGCAGCGTTTGCACCCAGTAGATCGGCAGGTCGGGATCGAGCGCGCTCACCGCCTGGCGCACCGCGCCCGCCTGGCTCAATGGCTCGTCGGCGGTGAGCACCGCGAGGCTCGCGAAGTTGAGGTCGTTCTGCGCCAGCGCCAGATAGACGCCCTCGGGCCCACGATCACCGAGGTCCCCGACCCCGGGCATCTGCAGATCCGGCGCCACCCCGACTATGGTGAGCCAGGGGTCGTTGGTGTCGGGATCCGAGCCGAGTCGAAAACGACGCCCGAGAGCGTCTTGGCCGGCGTAGAAACGCTCCGCGAAGCTCGTGTTGACGATCGCAACGGGCAAGCTCTCGGCGGTGTCCAACTGGTTGAAGTCACGCCCCTGGAGGAGCCGCGCCTCGAAGGTGTCGAAGAGCCCCGGGCCGGTGATGACGGCGCTGGCGCGGGGGTAGTCTTCGCGGTTCGGGTACGACTCACCTTCGACCGCGAACCGACTCGACCCTGACTGTTGACTGCCCGGCAAGGCTTGGGTGACGACGGCGCCACGGGCGCCGGGCAGGCCGTCGAGACGACGCTGCAGATCGGCGAAGAACTGGCGGCGCTGCTCCACCTCCGGATAGTCGGCGGCGAAGAGGCCGACCCGGGCAGTGAGCACGTCGGTCCTGAATCCCAGATCGAGGTTGCTGAGCTGCGCCACGCTCTTGATCATCAAGCCGGCACCGACCAGCAGACCACACGAGAGCGCCACCTCGGCCACCACCAGCACCCTGCTAAGGCGTCCCATGCGGAACCCGGAGGAGCCCCGGGATTCATCCTTGAGCACGTCGCTGAGATTCGATCCGGAAACCTGCAGCGCTGGAACCAGGCCGGCGACCAGACTGGCTATCACCACCACCGCGCTGGTGAACGCCAGCACCACCCAATCGATATCAACCTGGATCCGGTAGGGCTTCTGAACGCCCGCCAGCGCACTGTTGAACATCACCACGCCGACCTTGGCAACGATCAGTCCGAGGGCGCCCCCGATCGATGCCAGCACCAAGACCTCAGTCAGGAACTGTGAGATCACTCGCCAGCGGCCCGCCCCCAGCGCCGTACGCACGGCGACTTCCTTGGACCGATCGATGGCGCGTGCGAGCAACAGGTTGGCGACGTTGGCGCAGGCAATGAGCAGCACCATGAACACCGCTCCCTGCATGGTCCACAACATGACGACCACGGGCTCGTTGAGGTACCTGCGTGTGAACGGCCTGACGATCGCCCGCACGCCCTCGTTGGTGTCCGGATGGTCCGCCGCGATGCGCGACGCGATCCCATCCATCTCTTCCAGAGCAGCCTCGATGCTGATGCCATCGCGAAGTCGTCCCACAGCAGCCAGACCGGTGCCGGTGCCGCGCCCGTCGAGCGCCGCCAGATCGATCGCAAGCGGCAACCACGCCTCCTCGGCCATCGGGAAACCGAAGCCCGGCGGCATGACACCGACGATGGTGCCGGGGCGCCCGTTGATGCGCACCGCCGCGCCAACCACGGCCGGATCACTCTGGAACTGGTTTTCCCACACCTCGTGGCCAATCAGCAGCGCCGGGTCGGCTCCCGGCCGCGCATCTTCAGGCATGAGAGCACGGCCTAGCGCCGGAGCGGCACCGATCAACGGGAAGATCGACGGCGTCATGAAGGCGCCATCGAAGCGCAACGGACGCTCACTGCCGCTGACGTTGATCGTGCCCTGATAGTAGGCACCGAACTGCTCGAAGCTCGTCTGTTGGGCGGCCCAGTCAACGTAGTCGTGCTGAGACACCGCCATCTGGTCGATGCCGAGCGAGGGATTGGTGCGGTCGAGCGCGACGATCTCGTGGGCATCCTCGAACGGCAGCTCCGTCAAGGCCCCATGGACGATCGAGTACATCGTGGTGGTCAGGCCAATCCCGAGCGCCAGAGCGAGCACCGAGATGGCGGAGGTGGTCGGCTGCTTGATCAACATGCGCAACCCGAAGCGGACGTTCTGTACCAAGGTGGCCATGGGCGCTGGATCTCCGGAGCCGGTCGCCGCCGCGGATCAGCCACGGGCGGGCGCGTGGTTGTCGTCTGCTTGGTTACGACGCGGAAGAGGTCCGATCGGTTTCATAAACCGCGCTCCTGTCATCGCCCAGCTTGTGGCGCGCCCTGCGCAGTTGCTTGGGCTCGAGGAATCCGCCAGGATACGGGCCACAGTGCGGGTGGCGGCAACCACGTCTCTGTGCGCGTCGATGTTCACGATGTTGAGGCAATGCAAGCGGCCTTGGAGTCACCAGAGATCGAGGAGGCGAAGCAAGCTCATGGCGTGCTCGAACCGATCTCGGCCTTCATCGAGAACAGCTGAAGCTTCGCCAAAGACTGCCCGGGAGCCGTAGGCGGAGTCGATGACCCTCACACGAGCTCTGCGGGCCGGCATCGACCGCTGGCTGCATCGTCACCCGTTCGAGGGTCGCTACGCGGAGCGTTACAGACTCCATCAACGCCGTGCTTTCGGGGATCTCGACGAGCGACTGCTCCGAGACCTGCATGCGCCACTCACGACAGCCCGAACCGTTCTCGATCTCGGCTCGGGGCCCGGCGATTTCGGTCGACGAGTTGCGTGCGCGCACCCGCATTTGCGGCTGCTGGCCGTGGATCCGAGCGAGACCTATGCGCCTCAGCTCGTCCGCGGAGCCTTGAATCTGGACCAGCTGCGGGCAACCGGGGAGTATCTACCGCTTGCCGACGAGAGCGTCGATCTGGCGGTGTGTCTAAGCTCCCTACGTCACTTTCGCAACCGCGTTCAAGGGTTGCGAGAACTGCGTCGCGTTGTAAGGCCTTGCGGTTGCGCGGTGGTCGTAGAGCTCGATCCGCACGCGTCGGCGCCGCGGCGGCAGCGCCACCTCCGACGGCTGCGATCCCGCTGGGGGCGACTCGTCTTCACGCCCTTCGTTCTGCGGCCCGCTCCGAGCGCCGATGAAATGGTCCAGTTCGCGAGAGATGCGGGCTGGGGTGAGGTCTCATCGGAGGTCGATGCGCAGCAGCCGGTCTACCGGCTGACGCTAACCTGAGCCCGGGGCATCCTCGTCGTTCGGATCGGCTTGATCGGCCTGCTCGGCGCTCGGCTTCCTGCTGCGCTGACCCGTAGCCAGGGCCGCACCGATGGCGATCCCGGTACCCATGTTGTCCATCGCTGCTCCCAGCCCCACACCAACCGCGATACCGATGCCCATGCCTGAGGCGCCATTCGAGCGGTCGTCAGGTTTCTCTGGAGTCTGCATCAAGTCCTCCGGGCACCTGGACCGCGACATCACGGACCAGAGCCCTCGCCCGTCATCGTGCGGAGGGCCGCACCTCGGCAACCACATCTAGCACGCCGTCATTCTCCTCGAGGATGTCGTCGTTGACCATCAGGAAGAGCATTCCGGCACGTGCGACGGTGCGCTCGACGCGCGTGCCGACCAGGAAGTGCTCACCGGATTCGCCGATCTTGGCGATCAGCGCCAGGCCGGTGAGATCGTTCGCCGGCCAGGTGCCGAGGTGCGGATCGGCGTCGGCAATGCCCTCCGGACCCGTCTGGTGACCGGCCGAATGAAACGTGTAGCGGCCGGTCGCGCTGAGCGCCAGCACGTCGCCGACGCGCACCTCCAGCCCGGACGCCTGCCACGAAAGGTCCGACTGCACGGCGATCGTCGAACGCCCGGCCGACCCCACTGCGACGTCGCCTCCACCGTCAGCACGTCCCGTCCACC
Organism: Acidobacteriota bacterium; assembly: GCA_965248695.1. Taxonomy (GTDB): domain Bacteria; phylum Acidobacteriota; class UBA890; order UBA890; family WLXD01; genus DASCOT01. The sequence goes on from CBDFKD010000002.1 coordinate 2,641,499, forward strand.
AGAGGCCTGCCGTCACGGCCAGAGCTGCGATGACAAAAACGACCGCAATTGTTCGTCGCATTACCACGCTCCGGAAACCCGTTCTCGCGCTTGCCAACCGCACGAATAAGGACCGGGCCACCGTAGCGCGTGGCCCGGGCCTTATCTCAGCAACCGCTGTAGGGCAGCTCGGCGATCAGGCAGCCGGCATGATCCTGGCCTTGAGCTGCATCAGCACGAACCCGACAGCCATACCCTGGACGCCGGTGGCGACGCCATCGAGCGCCGAGTTGACCCAGGAACCGACGACTGGGATGACATCCAGACTGTCGGAAAAGACGGGGAGTGCCACGGCGACGACATAGATCACCGTGCGTTCGCCAACATCAGCGCTGTCGCCACCCATGACGCCGGCGACCAGACCCAGGACTACGAGGGCGAGCCCCATGTAGGGCACGGCTCCTGCAACGGCCGGGACGGTTCCCAGGACCGCGATGACTACGATCAGGGCTATGAGGAGACGTTCGGACATCAGATCCTCCTTATCACCCGCGCCACCACGAACAACGCGAAAACGCGGACTTCGAAAGCCACCGGCGTGCTAGGGGGAGCCGGTGACCATGGGGGCACTGAAGCCGAAGCGGAAGAATTTTGCAACCGTAGCGGGTTTGATCATGGGGCCGCCCATCGCTGACGTCGGCCTCTCGTTCCGACGCTCGTATCCCGCGATCAGGTCCGTTCGGCCCACGGGTACTGGAACTCCGGCCGAATGACGTCGGTCAGCAGCTCTCCGACAGCGCGGTGCGCCTGATCGAAGGCCGCTTGTGTCAGGCAGACCGCGGCTGCGTCGGAGTTGGCAACGGTGATGCGCCCGAACCGCTGGCGCCCCTTCACCCACGGCGCTTGATCGTACGACCACTCCGGATCGTAGAGATCGTTCGCTCCCCCGGCATAGCCATGCGGCCAGCGGTTGACGGTGATGGCGGCGATGTCCCGCGCCGAGTCGAAGCCCCCGTCCTCCAGCACTCGGCTCAACAGCTCTCTGATGTTGCGCTCGTATGTTTCGAACGGGGTCGTCTGCAGCTCCTCCCGGCCCGCCCGGAATTGATCCCGGGCCGTAAGCCCCGGTGCTATGGGTGAACGGATCAGGCGCAGGAACATCGGCTCGTCCGGCGTTCGGGCGCACTGGTAGTCCCCCAGGCTGACGCCCCAGTCCAGGTCGATCGATTCGTAGTAGCTGCCGGGGCAGTGAACGCCCGACACACCGAGCTTGTGGAAAGCCTTCCAGTCGCGCACCACGACATTGCTGTAGACAAAGGGTCGCCTCACCGCCATGTGCAGTGCTTCTTTCTGCTCGTCAGGCAGCTCCGGGCAGAGATAAGGGATCATCGAGTTGTAACAGGCAAGCACGCAGGTCCCACCGCGCACACGGTAGGCCTTGTTGTCGCGAACATAGGTCACCTCTACTTCGCTTGCTCTTCGCTTGTCGCCTACGTGCCGCGCGCCCACGACGGCGCTGCTGAGGCGAATGCGTACATCACTTCCGGACTCGTCCAGCGCCGCGTAGCGAACCGGGGTGGCGACCGAGTCCTCCATGGTGTGCCCCGGCAACGCTTTCGGAATCAGCCAGCGGACGATGAGTCGCGCAACGCCGGCGTTACCGTCGGGGAAGTGGATGCCCTCCAACGAGTTCTCCTCGTCACCCAGCCAGTTTCTGTCAGGCCGCTCGATCCCGAGACCGCCGAGTCCGGGAAACAAGCCGGAGCGCAGCGCTCCCCAGGCGCTGTAGGAATCGATACCGGCTGCACCGTTCGGGTCGCCGCGCCGGAGGAAATAGGGAATAACACCCGGGTCTACCTCCGCGACCTCGAGGAGATAGTCCTGGTAGCTGATCTCGCGCAGCCGCTCGATCTTCTCTTCCTTGGTCAACCCCGGAAGATAGTCGTGTGCGTCCTCGTGCAGCCTGACGATATCCTGTTGTACCCCTTCCGAAAGAGGGGTCTTGGCGAGGAACTCCGTCCACGGCTGCATGCTGGCGTCAGCGCCGATGTAGCTGATCTCGCTGCTCGGCTCACCGACGGCGAGTCGATCGACGCCGAACGTCTCCTCGTCGAAGAAGACGCCCCGTTGCAGGCCCATCCTGCCGTAGAGGCCGCGATCGAAGTCCGGCAGCTGGCGGAAACGCTCGACGCTCAGCCCGATGTCGTCGAGCAACGCCTTGCCCTCTGGCGGGTAGGCCCCGGTGATATAGACCGCGCCGCCGTGACCGATCACCTGCCGGTCGCCGACCCTGAACTCGTTTCGCTTGGCGTGTCCCCCGAAGTCGTCGTGGTTGTCCAGAACCAGGACCTTCGACTCCGGCAAGGCCTTGCGAAAGTAGTACGCCGCCGCCAGCCCGCTGAGCCCGCCACCGACGACGATCAGATCGTAGAGCTCGCCGGTCTCCTCGGGTCGGTCCCAGGTCTTGCCGGTCCGCATCTCATGGGCGACCTCGTAGGAGCCCTCGTGGCTGCCACGCAGCCCGGTCAACCCCGGCGGGTAGTAGTCGGGCGAGCTCTGTGGCAGCGGCGCCGCCTGGGATCGGCTCTCGTCGACGGCCGCAGAAGCCGTTGCAGCGATTGGAGTAGCTTCGGACAACAACCCGCCGCCGATCGCCACGCTGGCACCGTTCAAGAAATCGCGCCGTGTAATGTCGCGATCCATCCCCAGCGCTCGATCCGTCTTCTTCATCGTGCCCCTCCCTCAGGAAACGGGTCGGCTGCTCGACTCACCGACTGCCGCTCGGCGGCTGTATTCGAGCGCACGTAGCACATAAGCAGGGTAGATCCCGGTGCCCATCGAGCCGGAGATCACGTAGCTGTTGCGACCGGAACCCTGCGCCACGAAGGCGATCTCGACTCGGCCGGTAACACTACTGAAGCCCTTCCCCTCGGCGTGAGCACCGAATGTCATGTATGTCCAGACGAGCCCGCTGCCGGCGCGGATGATGCGCTCGGCATCCGGCAACCCGAGCGTCAGCGCAATGCGACCGCGGTCGGACCTCCAGCCGCGGAACCGCGTGTCCCGGTACCTTTTGTTGGCGTGGGCAACGCGTGCGTAGAAAGCGTCCCTAAACGGGTTCCCCGCAACCCGGAGATCGGCGTCACGCCGGTCCCAGAAACGGGTGATGAAGGCGGCGCGCTGGTCGGTGCTCCCGAGCTCCTTCCACTCATCGTTTTCCTCGTCGAGGATCAGATACTCCACCGGTCCATCCAGCCAGCTGTCGGGGTCGCCCTCGTATTGCTTCATCGCCTCGGCGGCGTCCGTTGGAAGCTGGCCGAGCGTCGCCGCCGGCGCCACCGTAGATAGCGCCAGGGTCAGCACGGTCGCGAATAGAACTCTCATGTCATCCTCCTGTCGTTGCGCCCGACAAATCGCAAGTGAATGATAGGCGATCGGGACTGGGCCGAGGCAAGTGCGCGCCTCCAATACCCGTTCGGTCTGGATCGGCTACGCCATTCAGCTCGCCGGACGGCGTGTGTGGACGGTGGTACCCTCGTGCCCCGCCAGTGGGCACGACCAGCCGTCGGAATGCGTGACGATTGGCGCGGCGATGAGACTCGGTGAAGCTGTGCTGCGGGAGGAGTAGAAATGCGACCCACACCCAGTCGCCGAGTGACGTTCTCGGCAGGCCTGATGGCGGCCTTCGCCCTCCTTCCGCTTACGACAACATCCAGTGCCGCGCCGCCGGCGACCGGTGCCATCGCCCAGAGCTCGATCTCGCAGCCCACCTACGAGATGGCACTGCGGGAGACGTGGATCCCGATGCCTGACGGTGTGCGGCTGTCGGCCGACATTTCCATGCCCACCGGAGGCGAGGTCGGCGAGAGATTCCCGGTACTGCTGGAGTACCTCCCGTATCGCAAGAACGAGAGACGCGATCGGAACCACGCTCTGTACTCCTACTTCGTTCAACGCGGCTACGTCGTGGCCAGGGTCGACATTCGCGGCACCGGCAACAGCGAGGGCCGGACGATCCCCTACGAGTACAGCGAGATCGAGCAGGAAGACGGCGACGTGGTGATCGACTGGCTCTCGAAACAGCCTTGTTCGAACGGCAACGTCGGGATGTTCGGCATCTCGTGGGGCGGCTTCAACGCCATCCATATGGCGATGCGCAACCCGCCGGCGCTCAAGGCAATCGTCAGCGTCGCCGCCACCGACGATCTGTACCAGGACGATGTGCACTACATCGACGGCATTCCGCGACTTGCCGAGTCGTGGCAGATGAGCCACGACCTCCAACAGGCTCGGCCAGGAGGGCCCGAGTACACCATCGACGAGGCCTACTTCCGCGACCGCTTCGACGTTGCTCCCTCAATGATGACGTACATCCACCACCAACGGCAGGACGCGTTCTGGGACCGCTCGACATTGTTCGGTCAGTACGACCGCATCCGTATACCGACGTTCGTGATCGGCGGCTGGTACGACGGTTATCGCGACACCGTGCCGCGCATGCTCGAAAACCTCGAGGCTCCGGTAAAGGGGATCATCGGACCTTGGTCACACTACTATCCGCACGTCGCGTACCCGTTGCCGCAGATCGAGTGGCGCCGAGAGGCGGTGCGCTGGTTCGACCATTGGCTGCGCGACCGTGACACCGGGATCATGGACGAGCCCGCCTTCGCGGTGTACGTGCGCGACTGGCACCCGCCGGGTCCGGTGCTCGTCGAGGCGCCCGGCAAGTGGCGGTGGGAAGAGGGTTGGCCGATCGAGCGTTCCCGCGACTGGGTCCTGCATGCGCAGCCGAACCATACGTTGGACGAGTCGGTACCGACCGGCGCGGTGCACCAGATGCGTTACGCACCGAGCGCCGGAATCGAGGCGGGCGGACCGACGATGTACTGGAGCGATGTGGCGCCCGATCAGAAGCCGACCGATGCCCACAGCCTGGTGTACGACACGGCACCGTTGGACGAAGACATCGAGATCCTCGGGCTGCCACACGCCTTCCTGAGCGTCTCCGCGTCGGCACGACGAGCCAATTGGTTCGCGCGCCTCAACGACGTGGCGCCTGACGGCACCGTGACGCTAGTGGCGGGGGCCGGATTCAACGGCACGCATCGGAACTCGTCGCGAGATCCGCAGGACGTAGTTCCCGGGGAGGTGTTTCCGCTCGACATCGAGATGCACTTCACTTCGTGGGTGTTTCCCAAAGGGCACCGGATCCGGCTGTCGGTGAGCAACTCGCAGTGGCCGATGGCCTGGCCAAGCCGCGACACCATGACCACAACGCTCGCAATCGGCGGCGATAGCCCGGCTCGGGTCGTGCTTCCGCTGATTCCGTACGAGAACCGGCCGGTGCCACCGTTCGTAGCTCCGGAGCCGGACCCCGTGTACCCGGGCTTCCGCAAGCTCGACACCGGCAACGCGTCCGGCTACGGCGAGATCGGTCGCATCGTGTACGACACGGCGACTCACACCACTCGCGTCGAGGCCAGGAACTCCGGCGGCACCGAGTACCCGTGGGGCACCTATCGGTATCTGGAACAGATCGCCCACGAGGTCAGCGACGACAGCCCCGAGGTGAGCTCGATGACCGGCGATCACACGATCGAGCTCGAGATCGGCGACAACACCTTGATCTGGGAAGCTGAGCTTTCGTTCCGCAGTGACTACGACAACTTCTACTACAACTACACACGAAGACTGCTGCGTGACGGCGTGCTCATCCGCCAGCGCAGCTGGGAAGACACCGTCGAGCGGGACTACCAGTAGGGGACTTGGCGCAGCAGTCGCCGCTGCGTCGAGCCCGACAACCAGTGGGCTGTAACAGATGAACAGCGTGAGAGACCCGAGATGAAGGACACCGCTCAGGTCGTCGTGATCGGCGGGGGCGTGGTCGGATGCAGCGTGCTGTATCACCTCACCAAGGCGGGGTGGACCGATGTCGTCCTGCTGGAACGGCGGGAGCTGACCTCTGGGTCGACCTGGCACGCTGCTGGCGCGTTCCACACTCTGAACGGCGACCCCAACGTCGCCCGCCTGCAGAAGTACACCATCGAGCTGTATCGCGAGATCGAGGAGGCATCGGGCCAGGACTGCGGTCTGCATCTCACCGGTGGGGTGATGCTGGCCGACAACCAGGAGCGACTCGACTGGTTGAAGATGGTCCTCGGGCGCGGCCGATACCTGGGAATGGAGGCCGAGTTCATCTCGATGGCCGAGGCCGAGAGCTTGTTCCCCATGATGGACCCGTCGCACTTCGTCGGCGCGGTCTACGATCCGCTCGAAGGCCACATCGACACCGTGGGCGTGCCCAAGGCCTACGCGGGGGCCGCGAAGAAGGCCGGGGCCGAAGTCCATCTCCATACGATGGTCACCGAGCTGGTGCAGCGCCCGGACTCGACCTGGGACGTCGTCACCGAGGCCGGAAACATCCATGCCGAACACGTCGTCAACGCCGCCGGTCTGTGGGCGCGCGAGCTCGGACGCATGGTGGATCTCGAGCTGCCGGTGCTGGCCATGGAGCATCAATACCTGGTGACCGATGCTCTGCCCGAGGTGGTGGAGTACAACGCCGCCAACGACGGCCGCGAGCTTGTCGGAGCGCTCGACTTCGGCGGCGAGCTGTACCTGCGCCAGGAAGGCGAGGGCATGCTGATCGGCACCTACGAGCGCGGCGGCAAGCCCTGGGCGCCGCACGATACGCCCTGGGACTTCGATACCGAGTTGTTGCCGCCCGATCTGAATCGGATCACCGACTCGCTCAACGTCGGTTTCGCGCACTTTCCGGCCTTCAAGGACGCGCCGATCAAGCAGATCGTCAACGGCCCGTTCACCTTCACGCCCGACGGCAACCCACTCGTCGGACCGGTGCGCGATCTGCCCAACTACTGGTTGGCGTGCGGGGTGATGGCCGGATTCAGCCAGGGCGGCGGCGTCGGCCTGACGCTGGCCAGCTGGATGATCGAAGGCGACCCCGGCACCGACGTCTGGGGTATGGATGCGGCCCGTTTTGGCAGCTGGGCCACAGCCGGCTACACCGACGCCAAGGTGCGCGAGTTCTACTCGCGCCGATTCAAGATCGCATTCCCCAACGAGGAGCTGCCGGCCGGCCGGCCGCTGCAGACCACGGCCATCTACGACGAGCAGACCGCGGCAAATGCCGTTTGGGGTGCGTCCTTCGGGCTCGAGTACCCGCTCTGGTTCCAGCGTCCTGGCCAAGACCCGGTGGAAGAGATCACCTTCAAACGCTCGAACGCCTTCGACGTCGTCGGCGAGGAGAGTCGAGCGGTTCGCGAGCAGGTGGGCCTTACCGAGATTTCCAACTTCGCCAAGTACGAGGTCGCCGGCCCCGGCGCGGCAGATTGGCTGTCAGGCCTGCTCACCAATCGAATCCCCGCGCCCGGTCGCCTGGTGCTCAGCCCGATGCTGAACGAGCGAGGAAAGCTGATCGGCGACTTCACCCTCGCAGCCCTCGATGACGACACCTACTACGTGTTCGGGTCGGGGGTCGCCGAGCAGTACCACATGCGGTGGTTCGGCCAGCACCTGCCCGACGACGGCAGCGTCCAGCTCCGAGCCGAGGGGCTCGGGCTCGTCGGGCTATCGATCGCCGGCCCGGCATCGCGGGCCGTGTTGCAGGCCGTCACGTCGACCGACGTGTCGGCCGAGGCCTTCGCGTTCCTCGACTTCCGGCGCATGGAAGTCGCCATGATCCCGGCCATGGTCGGCCGCATCACCTACAGCGGCGACCTGGGCTACGAGATCTGGGTCGGGCCGGAGTACCTGCGCCGGCTGTTCCACACTCTCCGGCAGGCCGGTCAGCCGCACGGTCTACGGCTGTTCGGCCTTCGTGCCCTGGATTCGTTGCGCCTCGACAAGGGGTTCGGCTCCTGGGGCCGGGAGTTCCGCCCGATCTACGGACCCGACGAGGCCGGCCTGGGGCTGTTCGTGAAACCCGAGAAGGGAGACTTCGTCGGACGCGACGCGGCGGTCGCCGAGCGCGACGCCGGCCCGGCACGTCGGCTGGTCACCTTCACGGTCGACGCCGTCGACGCCGACGTGCTCGGTGACGAACCGATCTGGCACGACGACGAGCTCGTCGGCTGGGTCACCTCCGGCGGCTACGCTCACTGGTCGCAGCAATCAGTCGCCCTTGGCTACGTACCGTCCGGGCTGGCCGAGGCCGGCAACAGCTTCGAGGTCGAGATCCTCGGCGTTCGCCGGAACGCCAAGCTCCTCGAGGAGCCTCTATTCGACCCGGCCGGCGCCCGCATGCGGGACTGAGCTCCGATCCCCGACCGGTATCTCAAGACGCAATCTGGCGCGGACGGACCGCTCTCGGGCCGCTACTGCAGGAGAAGTGGCTGGCCGACGAGCTTGCTCGGATCGGCGCCCGGCTTGGGCACGAACTTGGCCACCGACTCGCCGTCGAAGTTGGCGACGTAGACGTTGCCCTCCTGGTCCACGTCCATCTGGTGCGGACGCATCAAGCCACCGGGAAAGCCGCCCGACGTACCTCCGTACGTGCCCCAGTGATACAGGAGATGGCCGTCCCGGTCGTACTTGATGATCCGGTTGAGGACACGTTCGACCACCCAGACGCTGTTGTTCTCATCGATGAAGACGCCGGCCGGGCTGACGATGTCCGGCCACTCCTCGATGAACTCGCCGTCCTCCGTGAAGACCTGGAGGCGACTGTTGGCCCGGTCGACGACGTAGACGCGGCGATCCTTGTCGATCGCCAGGCCGTGGACGGTGTTGAACTGACCAGGACCGGTGCCGTTCTCCCCCCATTCCATGAGGTACTCGCCCCGTTCGTTGTACCGGACGACGCGGGAGTTCCAGTAGCCGTCCCCGAGCAGGAAGTCGCCGTTGGGGAAAAAGGCCAGCACCGCCGGCTGCCCGTAGTTGTAGGGACCGGGGTTCTTGTTCGCCCGCGCCTCTTCCTGGGTCTGGGGGATCGGTGAGTCGCCGATCCGCAGCACCAGCTCCTTCCCGTCGTTGGTGAACTTGAGGACCTGCATGAAGGGTCCCCCACCGCCGCGCTCGACGACCCAGACGTGGCGCTCCGGATCGTAGGGATTCACGTAGATCTGGTGCGGCCAGTTGAGGATCTCGTCCCACTGCGTCCAGACCTCGGTGATGTGGCCGTTACGATCGGCGACCACGATGGCGTTCGAGCGCGGCAGCCTCACCTCCCCGGCGTCGTTCATGTCTCCCCACGTCACCGCGAAGATCCGGTCCGGGTTGTCGGCCGCGACTCCCGACACCTGCCCCCAGTGCCAGGTGTCGTCATGGTTTGGCGCCGGCTTCCACCAATCCGCGACGCCTTCGTACTCTCCGCTCCGGTCGTCGCCACCCTTCGCCAATGTTGGTCCCGCCGGCGCAGCCTGCTCCTGATCGGCGCAGGCTGGCAGCACCGCCAACCCAGCGGCGAGGACTAGGGCGATTCCGAAGCGCTCAGATCTCATCATTATCTTCCCTCCCGAAAAGGCTTCCATCGCGACGCTCTTCATACGCACTCCTTATCTGGCGCTCGCCTGCTCGGCCGTCATCAGGTAGGCCACCAGATCGCTCACCTCGCGATCCGTGAAGGGATCGAGCAAGCCCTCCGGCATCATGGAACGGGGAAATACGTCACGCGACTGGATGTCGGACTGGCTGATGACCACGGCACCCTCGCCGACCACACGCAAGGTGAGCGCTCGTTCGCTCTCGGCGGCCACAGTCCCGGAATACGTACGGCCGTCTCTCGTCGTCACCATGACGGTCTTGTAGTCGTCCTGAATATCGCCGCTGGGGTCGATGATGTTGGTGAGCAGATAGTCGAGCTCGGTGCGGTTCGAGCCGGTGAGCTCCGGGCCGATGAGGCCTCCCTCACCGTACATCTGGTGGCAGGCTGCGCACAGGGTCTCGAACGTCGCCCTCCCCCGGCTGGCGTCGGCGGCGGCGACGGCCTCGTCGTCGAGAAGCGTCGCGTACCTGGCCATGGCCGCAGTCTTCTCGCTGGACGCCCGAGTGATCGGGCCCCAGACCTCGAGAAAGCCGCTGCCGACAACGCGGTGAAGCTGCCGGGCAGCGTACGCCGGGACATCGCGCTTCGGGATGGTCTCGTTTTCAAGCGCGTCCATGAGCCGCCGGCCGTAGCTACTACGCGATGACAGCGTCTGCACGGCAGCGAGCTTCTCGGCGGCGTCGAAGGTGTCGTAGCGCTTCATCAGCACGCTACCCAGATTCCGATCGTCGAAGGCGGCAACCGCTCTGATCGCGGCGATGCGCAGCTCCGGCTCGTCCAGCAGGCGAGGAATCTCGGCGACAAGCTCTTGTCGTCGCTGTCCGGCGAGGCCGTTGAGCGCGGCTCGCCGGGCATCGGCCCCGGCGTCGTTGTCTTTCAGAGTCGTCATGAACCGCTGAGCCGCTTCGATACCGCCGAACTGCTGCGACACATCCAGCGCGAGGTCGGCTGCCTCGCGATCCTCCCGGAGCGCCGCGTAGACCGCTTCCCAGTTGGCCGGCGCGGCGACGTCGAACTGGCCTTCGAGGCCCGCTCGCATCCCCTTCAGCAGGCCCGGCCGTGCATCCGATCGGTTCTCCAGAGACGTCACGAGCGTCTCCAGCTCGCCTGCATCTACGGCCCGGCGGGCGATGTTCTCAACCAGCATGGGGATCTCGCTGCGCTTTGCGAGCTCGAGCGCCCGAGCGGGATTCGAGGCCACCAGCGGCTCGATGGCGAACCAGATCATCTTCGGAATGTTGTGATCGTCGGCGTCTTCGCCATGCGCCATCAAGGGCGCGGCGATCTGCCACCGGTCGGTCTGCTCCAGCCGTTGCAGAGCTGCAGCCAGATACAGCCGCACGACCGGCGAGTCATCGCGCTCTGCCATGCGAGCGAACGTTGCGACCGCAGCGGCCGGCGGCGAGTAGTCCTCGCTGAGCATCTGGATTGCCCAGGCGCGAATGTGTGGATCCGCATCGCCGAGCGCGCTCGTTAGCTCGTCAGCCGTGGACCCGCCGGTGATGTGAAGCGCCCACATGGCTCGTAGGCGCAGATCCGGGTCCGGATTCGACGCGAAGATCGCCCCCAGTCGATCGTGCACTGACGCGTCCAGCTCACCTTTCGCGGCGCGGCCCTGCAGGATGACGCGCGCCCGGCGCGCATGCCAGGCGCTCTTGGAGAGTTGAAGCTCCACCAGCTCCGAGCTGGCCATGGTCTTGAGGTCGCTGTAGCGGCCCGGCCAATCCTCCGCGAGCGAATTGGTCGGCGTCACCCGGAAGATCCGCCCGGTGTCCTTGTGGAGCACGGAGTTTCCGCAGATATCGCCGTCGTGCCAATCCAGCACGTATACATCGCCGGCCGGTCCGATCTCCATGCTGAAACCGATCCACTGAGCGTTGTTGGCGAGCAGAAACTCGTCGCCGTGTTGGGCCACGAAGCTCGAGCCTCTGGGCTCGAGCAAGTCGGTGAGCACCGCATGCTCGTGGATGTTCGCCATGAAGAGGCGGCCGTGATGTTCCTCCGGGAAGGCATCGGAGAGATAGACCCGAGCTCCCCCATGTGCGGACCGATGCCGATGGTCGACGATGGTGCGGATATCACCGTAGACATATGGGTTGAAGTGCTGGCCGCCCTGGCGGTGATAGATGCCGCCGGGAACCACGTGAAAAGCATGCGGGATGACGCAGGCGCTGATGAACAGCTGACCCTTGGCGTCGTAGTCGATCCCCCACGGGTTGCTGAACCCGTGCCCCACGACCTCGAAACGCCGCTTGGTCGGGTGGTACCTCCACACGCCGCCGTTGATGTCGACGCCGTCGGCCTCCAGCAGATCCTCGGGAAACGGCTCCTTGTGACCGTAGAGACGCCCGTCCCCGTTCGGCTTTCTGATCTTCGAGGGAGTCGCGAAGCCCTCGAGGCCGTAGAGCCAGCCATCCGGCCCCCAGTGAAAGCTGTTGATCGTCTCGTGGCGATCGCGAATGCCCCAACCCGTGAGCAGGACCTCCAGGTCGTCCATCTCGGCACGATCGTCGCCGTCACGGTCCGGCAGGAACAGCAGGTTCGGGGGAGCACCGACGAAGACTCCGTCGAACCCCACAGCCAGAGCCGACGGGAAGGCGATGCCTTCCGCAAAGACCTTCCTGCTGTCGGCCGTACCGTCGCGGTCGGTGTCCTCCAGAATCAGGATGCGGCTATCGCCCGAATTCGAAAAGCCGGTGGCACGGGTTTCGTAGTCGCGGTTCTCGGCGATCCACATGCGACCGCGATCGTCCCAGGCGAAGGCCATCGGCTGGGTGATCATGGGCTCCGAAGCCCAGGCATTGACCTGGAATCCATCCAGCAACGTCATGCTCTCCGCGGCTTCGGTGGCCGTCAGGAACTTCTCCTTCAGCCCTTCCTCCTGCGCCAGGTCCCACAACGCCGCCGTGTAGTAGGAGCCGGAGTACTCCTGCCACTCTTCGGTCAGCTCGAGATCGTTGAGCTCACCGGTGTAGACGATCAGTCGATGGCGGATCGACTCGCTCGACCCCTCGGCGATGTGCCAATCGCCCTCGCGGGCGCGGACAGGGCCGACACCGAGCTGCCCGTCGACTCGAAAGGCCTGTGGAAAGCCCGCGTTCGTCGGATGGTCGAAGATGGCGACGTGCGCCAGGTCGTCGCGCCCTTCGATCTGCATCCCGACATCCACCCACATCGCTCGCTGGCCCTCGGCCTGCGCGTTGCGTTGGCGCGCTGCGTTGACGGCGTCGCCGCGAATGCCCTCATGCCACGGCATGCGCAAGAACATGCCGCCATAATCGAACTCATTGATGGTGATGTCGGTGAGCGCCTCACCCACCCAATCGAGATCGAGGACGTAGCGGTCTCCCGAGACACTCATCGTCCAGTTCTGGGTCTCGGTCATGATGGCGGCGCCGGCTGCGTCCAACATGTCGTAGACCGTCTGCCATTTGACTTCCTCTCCGGAAGCGACAACGACGGAGGCCGACTTCAGCCGCCAGTAGTCGGCTCCCGGATTGTGGAAGAAGTCACGCCCGATGGCGGCCGCGATGTCTTCCGGCTTGTCGGGGTCGTAGAACCACTGCGTCAGCGTCTCCTCGGGAACGGACTCACCGTTCACCCTGGTGAACCCCCAGTACAGACCCGTCTGGTGCGGGTGGTGCCCGGGGCTGTACTCGGTGACGTTGCCGTTCCCATCGGGGGCGACGATCGGATGCAAGAACGGTCGATGAGCCGGCCCGGCGTTCTGCGTCAGAATCGGGTCGTCACCATCGCCACGGAAGATGGCGATGGTTCCGGCCGCATCGTCCTGAGCGGCTCGCAGGAGCGTGACGTCCGTCGAGCCTTGCGAATCAGAATCCTCAGCGGCACAGCCGAACCCGACCACGACGAGAATTGATAGCGTGGCTGCAGCCGGAACTCTCATGATTCGCGTGTCCCTGAGGTCTTGACGGCCCGGGTCGGGCCTATTTGATCGTCACGGCCCGGTCGGGCCGATCTTCCCCTCGGCTGCCCGGATGAGCATCTCCACGTCGTAGAGCTGTCCGGCCTTCATCACCAAATGACCGTTCCGGGTGGCGAGGATGTCGTCCAGGGGATTGCCACGCAGAACATAAAGGTCGGCGATCTTGCCCGCCTCGATCGTTCCGAGCCCATCACTGACACCCAGGGCGCTGGCCCCGTTTATCGTCGCGGCCTTCAGCACGGCATGCAGCGGGAGACCGACATACGCGAGGGCAAACAACTCGTTGTGGATGCTGAAGCCGCTCCAGCTGTCCGTCCCCGTGGTGATGAGATGCCCCCCACCCAACTCATACAGCCTCAGCAATGCCGGAGCCTTGTTGTGGAAGACGGTCGTGTACCCAGCGGTGCCGTTGATCCGGTCCCACTCCCGCTCTTGCTCGGTGAGCTGGGAGTCGGCGCCATCCCGGGACCCCCTGCCTGATCGCAGGCTCCGCACATAGGGCGTCAGGAATCGGTCCGTATCGACTTCGGCCGCCTCGCCGGAGTCGACTTCGGCTTCGATTACAGCCTGGCCGTACAGCCAGTTCGTACCGTCGAAGTAGACATTGTGATCGACGAAGAGACGTAGCCGTTCCTCGAACTCCGATGTCCCGGGCGCCATTTGCCCGGCCAGAATCGGCTGCTGGTTGAAGAATGAGTGCTCGACGCGATCGATGCCCATGAGAATCGCGTCACGCACACTGACGTCGGTGCCGCGACCGGCGTAGTTGTGCAGGTGTGCGGTCACGGTAATCCCATGCCGGTGGGCCTGATCGATGATGACGCGAAGCTCGCGCGGGCTCGCCTGTTTGGCCTTGATACCCCTGATCCCACGTAGCGCCCATTCGTCGACACGATCACGGATCTGCTGGTCCGTCATGTCAGCGGGCCAGTGCGCACAGCTGTCTTCTTGGGTTCGAATCTCTGGGCACTGATTGCGGGCGTTGCCGAAATACGGTCCCGAGTTGAAGATCCGGGCCCCGATCTGCTCGCCGGATTCGATCCGGCGGCGAGCCTCCATCATGCCTTCAGGATCGAGCTCGCCAGCGGGGAACGTTGATGTCACGCCGTTCGCCAAATGCAGCATGGGAACCCATCTGGTTTCCTCCAGGTCGCCCGTGCCGAATCCGACCCGGTGGTGGGCATGAAGATCGAACATGCCCGGCATGATCGTCTCGTCATCGTCCAGATCAATGACGAGCGCGCCCTGGACCTCGTAGCTGTCGAGGCCACCGTCGACGTCGAGGAACTTCCCGCCCCGGATGAGGATCCCCTGGTTCTGCACGCGGGTGTCAGCGACGCCGTCGAACAACCACCCGCCACGAATCACCACCCCCTGACCCGGCCGTGTCAGAAGCCCCGTGTCGGCAGCGGCTTGTCCCCGAAGCTCGCCCCCGCCCAGGATCACCGGAAGTCCGATGAGTACGAGTGCGAACGATGTGATCGTCGGAGCTCGCATCTCAGCGCCCCTCGACGCCCGCAGGCGCGATTGGCAACACGACATGGGATGGATGCTCGGCCGAGTGGTGAATGCGATTCAGCGCCACTATTCCCTCCGATTCGTCGTAGTTGTTGCCCCCGGTGTTCAGGTTGCGCTCGAAGTGCGGGAAGTTGCTGCTGGAGATCTCGAGTCGGATCCGGTGTCCGGCGGCAAACCGGTTGCTGGTGGCCAGCGGTCCGACGTGCAGCTCGTAGACCTCACCTTCGGTCATCAGGACCGTCTGGTCATAGCCTTCGCGGTAGCGCGCTCGCTGGATACTGTCGACCAGGTTGTACGCCGTGCCGTCGGGGTAGACATCGATGAGCTTGGCAGTGAAGTCAGTGTCGCGCGCATCCGACGACACGTAGAGCACCACGTCTACGAAACCGGTCACCTCGACGCTCTCCTCGAGCGGCGGCGTCGTGTAGACCAGGACGTCGTTGCGAGTCTCGAGCGCCCGTTGGTCGAACGCCCCCGGCTGGAGCAGTTCGCCGGTACAGCAGACGGAGCCGCCGACCGATGGCGTGGGGTTGGCGGGATCGTAGAGGTACTCGTCGACGGGCTCCTCGCCGGTCGGCCGATCGATCGACAACCGGCCGTCCTCGAAGCCGCGGCTCGCCTCCCCGTCGCTGTGCAAGTAGTAGGTCTGCCGATGCGTGCCGGCACGGGGAAACTCGTCGCTCGACACCCACTCGTCGCCGCCCATCACGTAGGCCTGTACGCGCGGGCGCTCGGTGACACTGTTGTCGACACCCTTCAGCCAGTAATCGAACCAGTCAACGAAGAGGGAGTCATAGTCGAAGCTCGCGTCGCCGACGTCGCGCTCGCCGACGATCGTGTGCTCGGTCTCGCGGCCGAAGGCACAGTGCTCCACCGGGCTGATGAGCATGTACTGGTTCTCGCCCGCCGCGTCGGTCCAGCCGTTGTCGCGCGCGTGGTTGTAGAGCGCGATGTTCGGAGCAACCCCGACGTCGTACCAGGAGAACATCCAGAGCATCGGTGTGCCGAAGCGGTCTCCATCGCCGCCGAAGTCGGTCTCCTTCCAGCGCGGATCGCCGGGGGTGCGCTGGACGAAGTCGTCGAAGTCGGTGACGGGCGCGTCGACGCGACGGAGAATGTCCTTGATGGGAAGCCACGACAACAGCTCGCCGATGTCCGCCGGGGGCGGCAATCGCGAATCCAGTGGAAAGGCCCGGGCAAGGCGGGTTCGTTCGGCCTGTGAAATATCGGCGGGGAACTCCGGGCGCAGCTTCTGACCGTTGGTCCAGTACCACATCGGCCATAACAGCTGAACGGCACCGCCGCGGTAGAAGTGTCCCTGCTCGTGGTAGGGGCCGGCGACCCCGATTCCTGCGCCCGGCGCCTGCGCGATCGCGGCGGCAAACGCAGGGTGGTTCATCGCTGACAGACCCAGCTGATGCTCGGCGCTCGACGAGCAGCCGATGGCCCCGACCTTGCCGTTGGACCAGGGCTGGCTCGAGATCCAGTCGACGGTGTCGTAGCCGTCGTGGCGTGCACCGGCCAGGAACTTCTGCGTGCCCTCCGACCAGAACGTGCCACGCTCATTCTGGAAGATGACGGCGTAACCACGCTCGAGAAACGGGCGCAGTAGCCGGGCGGTCGATTCTGATGTTTGTCGCCAGGCGATGCTGTAGGGCGTGCGCCAGAGGATCGTCGGCAGCTCGCTGGCCCGTTTCTTAGGGAACAGGGTCGTCGTGTCGAGCCCGACGCCGTCGCGCATGCGCACCAGTCGGTTGGCATCGACCCGCTCCAGCACGTCGGCGAACAAGGGCCAGTCCTCGACCTGCACGGCGCCGTGTAGGGCTCCGGGTGGCACGAGGCCAGGTCGGCCGGAGATCGACGTCGCGGATACAGCTGGCGACGGCGATCCGAGGGTCGAAAGGGCGCCCATGCCGACGATCCCTACGATACAGATTCCCCGACGCCGCCAACCGACGCGTGCGGCCGACTCCAAGGGGTCTCGACGCTTCATCGGATGCTCCCTTCCATCGCGCTACCAAAGAGGGGTGGGTTAGCGCGGGAAGGGTATCGTCAGATGGGGATAGATCCAACGACTACCAGTTGAACGAGTGTGTCACCTTCAGCGTCAACGAACGGTCGTGGCGCCCGAAGTGTAGGCCGTCGTAGTCACCCGCCTGACGGTAGACGAGATAAATGTCGTCGCCGACGCGATAGATGTAGCGCAGCCGCGCGAAGATCGATAGCGAGTCCGACTGACTGTTGTACTGAACCAAAGCGTCGGTGAGCAACCGGTCAGAAAAGCTGTAGTTGGCGTTGGCGTTGAGCACGTTGGTCGTGAAGCTGCCCCCGGGCAGCTCGATCCGGTTGTAGCTGAAGCTCGGTGAGATGCGGAACCGCTCGTTGAGCCTGAACGATACGCGCGGCTCGATGGTGACGACGTCGCCGTCGTAGAGCTCGCCGATGCGTGCACTGAGGCTGGCGCTGATCGGGCGGCCGCCATACGTGGACAGGAATAAGAACACGTAGCGGAAGTCGTAATCCCCGGGCGGGATGGTCACGTCTGGATGGATCTGGAAGGGCAGGTCCAGTCGATCGAAGTTATCGACGAAGAAGGCACCGAGGCTGTCCCCAGACTCGAGGTTGATGACCGACGCCACCCACCGTCGCGCGCTGATCAACGTGCCGGATGTGTCGTGGAAGGTCGTGTCGGCAACGTTGAAGTTCACCGACCGGAGCCATGGAACGCTCGGTCGAGGGGTCCACGAGCCCCGGTAGGCTCGACGAATGATGTCCTCCCGAAGAACGAATCCCAGATCGCTTCGGAAGCCGGGGTCGATGCGCATGACGTCGAAGCTGGCGTTCCACAGGTCGCTTTGCCACGCGACCCTGATCTGGCCCGCGAGCTTACCTTCGTCGAGCTCGTCGTCCGTGGCACGCGCGCCGAACGCCGAGATGTTGAGGTTGTCGAAGAAGGTGAAGCTGGCGTCGGCTCCGACGACCGTGTTGATGGCGCCGTCGGGCCTCTGGACATTGGTCACCAAGGCTCCGACGCTGGAACGGGCCAGCACGTCCTGTCGCCAGCGGAACGCGCTGTAGCTCTGTCCGCCGCCGACCGTCGGGTCGCCGGTCTGCACGTGCAACAAGCCCAGGTTGCCGGCGCCGACCTTGCCGGTCACCCGACCGCCGAAGTCGATCGGAATCGGCGCGCCGTCATCCGATAGCCCGATGTTGCGCGAGTGGAAGAGACGGATGATGGGCGGGTCGGAACTGTCGAAGCGGTCGCGCTGAAGCTGGCCGAAGCTGAAATTGTTGGCCCCCTCGAGGAAGAAGTCGCGCTTTTCCGGAAAGAACAGCGAGAAGCGTGTCAGGTTGACGCGCTGCTGGTCGAGCTCGACCTGGGCGAAATCGGTCTTGTAGGTGAGATCGGCCGTGAGGTTCGAGGTCAATTTCACCTTCAGCACGTCGATGCCGAGCTGGTTGGTGACGTCGGATTGCCGTCCGGGGTCCTCGAACACCGACGTGGCGCCGCCCAGGAAATACGGCTTGAGGCGGAAGCGCTGCGTGACCGAGAGGTCCTCGAATCCGCGCAGGTCACCGGCCTGCGAAACGGCGATGAACTCATAGTCGCGTCGGTAATTGCTCCATATCACCTGTTCGTTCTTGCGCCGGATCTGGCGTTCGAAATCGACTCCCCAGTCGGCAACGCCGGAGGAGAACCTCAGGATCGATAGCGGGATCACGAGCTCGGCCTCCCAGCCGCGCGCGGTGATCTGTCCAGCCGCCTGCCACGCCTCGTCCCAGTCGTTGTTGAGCTCGCTCTCGTTCCGGATCAGCGCGTCGTGCCGGGTGCCCAGAGCGTTGACCGTGAACTGAAAGGCGCTGCGGCCGTCGTGGAAGGTGTCGAACAGGACAGTGAAGGTGTCGTCGGACCCTCCTCTCCCCCCGCCGCTGCGCCCACCGAGAGCGTCGCGTCGCAACTCGGCCGCGAGGATGGAGCTCGGAGCGCTGTCGTAGGCGATGACGCCGACGTAGACGTTCTCGTCGTCGTAGAGAATGCGCACCTCGGTGCGCTCGGATGCTGGCTGTCCCTCGTTGGGCTCGCGCTGAAGAAAGTCGCTGGCAACGTCGGCGCCGACCCAGATGGCCTCGTTCACCAGCCCGTCGAGCACCGGTACTTCCGACGCGCGCCCGACCACCATGCTCGGCGCGACGCCCGGGGCTCGTATGGTGCGCGGCGCTGCCGGCGCCCCGGTCGTAGGGGCGGCACCAAGCGTTCCTGGCGGCGGGCTGGCGGTTCCAAACCTCTCCGGCGGCGCCACCAAGGAGGGCTGGCCGGAGGCCGGCGGAGCGGTGATCAGCGGGCCGCTCAGGTCGTCTCTAAAGGCGGCACCCGCAGCGCCAACGCCGGCAACGCTGCCAGCGTCGGTCGGCGTGACCGGCACGACGATGATCTGAACACGCCCCGGGGAACCAGGTCTCGAAGGTGTCACCATGCGCACGGGGATGACACGCCGCGCCGGCGGCGAGGGCATCGGCAGCCTCTGCTGCAACGGTGGAAGTTCGCTCGGCGCTTGATCGTTGACGGGCATGTTCGTATCAGGCCGGTCGCTCACCATGCGCACCGGGATGGAGCGGCGCGAGCGCGGTGGCCGGTCGGTGCGTCGTTCCTGCTCCCGCGTTCCCTGGCTCTGGCTCGCGGACTCAGTAGGGACGCTGCCCGTGGGTGTAGGCTCCGCCGCTGAGGGTGGGGCGATCGCCAGCACGAGCGACGCGCACACGAGCAGTGGACGGGCGCACGCGCGCACGGCGAGGCCGTTGTCCGAGACTGGAGAGACCAGTGACAGCATTGCTCCTTACGTTACTGCTTGGGGGCTCGCGAACTCGACCGCTGGTTTCGAGCCGGAGAGCACTACGGGTCGCGCGTGGCCGGAGCTCGGCAACGGCGTCCTGACGTGCTGGGGGATGACCGGGGCGGGGCCCCGGTCTGCGTCACCCGGTCGCCGTCAGCCGCTCTCTGTCACCCGGAGGGGTAACAAGCGGACCGCCTGTTGTTGCGCTGCCACATCGACGATCTTCAGCTCGACCAGGTACTGACCCGGGTCCAGCCGCGGCAACGGCAGAGTGCCCCCGTGGACTCCCGGATATACGGGCGGCAGGGCGGTTGGCGAACCTTCTAGGATGGGCGCGTCGGTCCCCTCGCGACGAACCGTGAGCACGAGCTGCGGGCTCGCCGCGCCACTGACCTGCACGCTCGTGGCGAGCTGCAGGCCGGCACGGGCCGCCGAGGTCAGCAGGGGCCGGAGCATCCTGGTCTCGGGATCCACGGCGACGAGCATGGGATCGGCCATGAGCCAGCCATCCTGGCTCGACGGCACCTCGACCTGCAGCCTCGCGGTGCCGATGCGATCCCCCCCTTCCTCGCTGACGAGCATGCGCACGTCATAGACGCCCGGGTCCACCTGTATTTCCTTCACGTAGTTGGAGAATCGTGCGGGGTTCGCTGTGGACTGCGTTCCCCCCGCGACCTCAGGCGACACCGTCGTATGGAACTCGCCGCCCAGCCCTCCGGCGCTACTGAAGGCGACGGCGTGCACCTGGAAGCGCGAGATACCGAGTCGCTGAATCGCCTGTTCGTCCATCCCCGCTTGGGCGTTGACAGCCCCGAAGGCGGGCGCCCAGCTGCCGAGAACCGTTTCCTCCTGTCCCGGCAACCCGATGACCAGGTAGATGCTCGAAGAGCCGTCTGGGGTGAATCGATGCAGCGCCTGTGCCGGCAGAGGTCGTCCCGCCACGAGCCCCGGGAACGACAGTGCGGCCGTGACCTCGCGCTTGATCCGTACCGCAGCAGGCAGCTCCCGGTATCCCGGGCGCGCACGCACTTCGGCGCCAGGAACGTCGACCCGGACCTGGATCTCGTGCAGCTCGCCTTCCTCGCGAGGCGCTGACGGCTCGTAGGAGATCATGTAGAACTGCGCCGAGTCGACGTACTGCTCTTGGAAAGCGCGGTCGAGATCGGACCAGCCGATAAACGATCGGCCTCCCGTTCTCGCCGCCACCTCCGCCAGTGGACCCGTCAGCTCGGCGTACGCCGGGCGCACGTTTCGACGCAGCGCCCTGGCCAGCTGGTTGTCTCCGACCGCTGCCCGGGTGCCCAGCGAGCCGAGCGACCCGGTCGGTCGGGGGTCGACGATGTAGATGCTGACGTTGCCGCTGTTGGCGGCCTCGATCAGGTTGGTCATCACATCGATAACCCTCTGGTCGGGCGCTGACCAGGTGAGGTTCGAGCCACCCATATCCGCGGCCACGGCCTCTCGCACTGCCTCGGCGAAAGCGCCGAAGGGTCCGCTTTCGGTCACCATGGCGCCCGACGAGATCCACACCAGGGCTGTCCGGCCCTCCATGAGCGCAAGAGCATGGGTGAGCTCGGTGAGCTGACGCAACGTGTACCCGACGCGCTGTCGCACTAGCTCGCCATCAGCCCTCGCCTTTGTTTCCACATTCCGAACGTAGTCGCGAATTTTGTTCGCCGAGCCCCCGGCGCCATTCAGTACATCGAGGGCGCCCTTCATCGCGGGGGCATACTCGCGGACCATGCGATCGAAGATCGAGTCGCTCGACGGCCCGGCGTCGATCACCAGGCGAAAAGCGTCCCGCAGTGCTTCTCGATTCGTAGTCAACGGTGCCAGCTGGCGCAGCGCGCCCCCGTCGCCGAGCATGAACACGCTGTGCGGAATTGCCAGATCGCCCTCCCCGTCGAACCGAGCGCTGAGCGCCTCCGATAGCTGTGGGTGATCCGACTGATCGAGGCTCGGCTGATCGACGAAGTAGACGATCGCCCCGAGGGTGGCGGCGCTGCGCATCTCGGCAGCCGGCACACTCGAGCCACGGGAGCCGACACTCGTGACCTGTCCACTCTCCAAGTTGACCAGCTGAACTGCGGCAATCTCCTGCACGACACCGTCTTCCTGCAGGCGGAAATCCTCCCCGCTGTGAGGTTGTCGATGAAGTTCCCGTCGCCGTCGACGACCAAAGTGTCGACGCGGACTCGGTTGACGGCGGAGCGGAACGTCGGGGCTTGCCCCGACTGCGTCGGCTCCCGCAGCAGCGGCTGCCGGGCCTCAGCGTGCGCGCCAACGACGGCGACGCTCGACAGGCCGAGGCACGCCGCCGTCAGCGCGAGCACTTTGCAACGCGTAGAAATCGAGTCTCTATCCATGACCGAAGAGTACTCTGCGAGCGACTCATGACACAGTGCTCCGCGTCAGGAGCGAACGCCACGAGCAAACGGGTTGAGAATCCCGAGCCGGTCACGCAATGGCACGACGTTGCCGTCTGCATCGCGTAGCGGCCATGGCGGATCGACACCCTGGGTGAGCGGGGTTGCTATCAGCACACCCAAAGCACTTGCCAACAAACCGAATAGATCCGCCGGCAGGGTTGGGAACAACCTCCCGCTAATGAGCCAGGTCATGACTCCGGCGATCATGCCGGTAAGGGCGCCACAACGATTTGCCTTCGACCACCAGATCCCGGCAATGAACGGCGCCGCCATACACACCAGGGTGATCGAAACGGCATCGAGCATCAGCGAGTAGATCGTCTGCACATAGAGCGCAATCACGAGGGCCGTGGAACCGAGTACAGGAACCGCGAGACGCGCCGTCATCAAACGTGTCCGATCGCTGACCGCGGGAAAGAAGAAGGGCACGATGTCCGAAGCGACGATGCTCGCCGGCGACAGCAATGCGCTGTCGGCGCTGCTCATGATCGCGGCCAGCAGTGCCCCGACGAAAATCGCCATCGCGACCGGGTGCAGAAGACGCATCGCCAACTCGGGGACAACGAGCTCCGGGTCGACCAACCCCGGCAACGCGATGGCGCCGGCCATGCCCAAGAAGACCGGGATCATGCCGATGGTCAGATATCCGATTGCGGCCAGATAGGCGGCGTTCTGGGCAACCGACTCGTCACGACTCGACAATGTTCGTTGCAGAACGTTCTGGCTCGGCAAGCTACCAAGACCGACGATCGCCCAGGCTCGCAGATAGTTGAGCCAGGACCCAAGATCGTGCTGTCGCGGAACCATGCGGAAGCTGCCCTCGGGCAACGCCGCCATCACGGCATTGACCCCGCCGAGCTCGCTGATGACGAGTGGCAGCAAAAGCACCAAGCCCGCTGTCAAGATCAAGACCTGAGCGAAATCGGTCAGCGCCACCGCCCACATCCCGCCCGCCGCTGTGTAGACCAGGACGATCACCGTCGCGATCAGGACTCCGGTAGTGGTCGAGATCCCCACAATCGCATGCAGGATGTAGCCGAAGGCAACCAGTTGCGCCCCGGCCCAGCCAACGTTGGTGGTACAAATCGCCACCGCCGCCAGCATGCCTGCGGTATCACCGTATCGGCTCTTGAAGAAGCCGACTACCGTCAGCAACCGCAGCCGGCGCAGCATCCGAGCAAAGAACAGACCGATCAGAACGAGCACCAGCGCCGCAGCAAAGGGAACTGCGATGACGCCCAGAAAGCCGTCTGTATACGCGGCGCCCGCGGCACCCATCACGGTGCCAGCGGACATCCAGGTGGCCACCAGCGTCGACGTACAGAGCCACAGGGGAAGACGGCGACCGGCGACGACGAACTCGTCGGCGCTCCCGACGCGGCGCGCAGCGACGACGCCGATCACCAGCATGCCGAGAAGATAGAGACCGACACCGGTGAGAACGATCTGTTGATCGCTCACGGCACCTGGTTCTTGGCCATAGTCTTCGTCAGGTCAGAACCTTCAATCATCCACCCCACAGAGGAGCCCGCGCCATGAGCGAAAGTGAAGTCAAGCCGCAGGTCGTGAGAGAAGGCGACGTGAAGATGGTTGGGCCCGGCCATGACGCCAGCCATTACATCTCCGTTCCCATCAAGCAATTCTTCCGGCTGAAGAACGTGGGCAACGTCGGTGTCTGTCACATGGAACCGGGTGATGAGACGTGCGTATTCGCAATCGAGGAAGACGACGATGGGACGGCACCGCACCACTATGGCGCCTGCGACGAGTTCTACTACATCCTGTATGGCGAGTTTACGGTTTGGTGGGGAAAAGACGCCGCCAATCTGGACCAGTCCTACGCGCTCGAAGAAGGCGACTGCGCGTATTATCCGACGGGCTGGAAGTACAAAGTGAAGAACACCGGGAGCTCACCCGGCAAGTTCTTCTACTACATGTCATCGCCGCGCAGCGGGATTCAGCGGCTCGACAAGGTGACCTAGTGGCCGGTAACACTTCCACCACGGCCTGCTCGAGAGTGAGTTAGAGGATGCAAGCGGACCTTGTCCTGTTGAACGGCAAGATCGTCACGATGGACGCTGCGGGCTCTGCCGTCCAAGCGCTGGCGGTCCGAGGCGATCGTTTGATTGCAGTCGGCACGAATGCCGATGTCGAACCCCTGCGCGGCAAGAACACTCGAACGATCGATCTAAAAGGCCGCATCGTACTTCCGGGGTTCATCGATGCCCACGTCCACGTGGACTGTGCGGCCGTCAACACGAAGCTCGCTACCAGCTGTCACATCCCACCGGTCGACTACGTCGAAGTTCTCGATACCACCGGGTCCAAGGAAGCCATCCTGAGTTTCGTCAAGCAGGCTGCGCTGGAGACCCACGCCGGGGAGTGGATCATCGGCCAGGGACGCTTCACGCTCGAAGTCGACGGCAACTCACCCAGCAAGGAGCAACTCGACGCAGTCGCTCCGCGCCACCCCGTCATGATCCGCTACAGCGCGCATTCACAGCTGCTCAACAGCAAGGCGCTCGAGCTCGTGGGCATCACCCGAGATCGTCCGACGCAAGACGAGCTAGACGAAGTCGCTCCTGGGGCTCGAGTACGCCGAGATCCTGCAACCGGTGAGCCAACCGGCGTGGTGAACGAGTGCATCGACTGGGTCTTTCCTCGCAGTAGCCCGTGGAAATACGACGAGTTGCGTCGCGCCATTCGTCAAACCTGCGAGGAAGCAAGTCGTTTCGGCGTCACGGGTATCCACGAGTTCGTGTGCTGGCCCGATAGCGCGCGCGTCTATCAGGAGCTCTACAGAGATGGAGACTTGCCGCTGCGCGTGCAGCTCTGCCCCTGCGTTTGGGGCCTGATGCAAACGCTGACAATGGACTCCCTGGTGAACCTCGGCCTACAGACCGGCTTCGGCAACGACTGGATCAAGTTCGGAAGCGCAAAGATCTTTGTCGATGGCGAAGGGCGCGACGCGAACGGAGTCGGTGAAATGTGGCCTCGAATCGAGCAGGACCGGCTCGATGCCCTCGTTGCCGGCGCCCACCGTGCCGGCATTCGCGTGATGATGCACGCGACATCACGCCAGGGTCAGGACATGGCGATCCGCGCCATCGAGGCCGCGCTCAGGGATTTTCCGAAATCGGATCATCGACACCGCATCGAGCATTTCGCGGGCGACTACTGGCCCGAGGGCCTAGCGCGTTTGAAGCAGTCGGGGATTATTCCCGTTCCGACTCCGTACAGCTCCTGGGGATGGTACGGCGATGCCTGGCTCGACTCTGCCCGGCCGGGCCAAAAGGCCGTCCCCTATCGATCGCTGTTGGATGAGGGCTTCATGCCACCGGGCAACTCCGATTGCATGGGAACGGAGCCCGAGGCGTTGAATCCGTGGTGGAGCATCTGGTGTGTCGTGGCGCGCAAGACCCGAAGTGGTCGTTCGATCTGCCCCGAGGAAGGCCTCGACGTGTCGGAGGCGATTCGTCTCTACACGACCTACTCTGCCTACGCGGGTTTCGAGGAAGCCAGCAAGGGATCGCTCGAGCCCGGCAAGCTGGCGGATTTGATCGTTCTCTCGGAAGATCCCTTCGAGATTCCCGTGGATGCGCTGAAAGACGTGCGGGTGAACACCACGGTCGTAGGGGGTCGCGTCGTGCACGAGGGAACGGGCTGAGATCAGCGCCGCGCCCCTCTGGCGAGACGCGTTTAACCCTTCGTCTCGAGCCTTCGGACCACCCAATCCGAGGTCCAGTAGACCACGAAGCACAGCACCAACAAGATCACCGGGAAACCGGGCGACAGCATTTCCGTGTCCGTACCTCCCGAGACAATGTTGCGGATGATCTCATAAAGCCACAGCCCGATACCGACAGCCAGCGTCAGCGTACCGGGGATCTTGCGTGCGTCTTTGTGGTACAGCGCCGCCCACAGCACGATGAATGACGGAAGCGTGGCGGCGTAACTGCCCTGTATGAGCTCGAAGGCGCGGGTGCCCGACAGCGCCAGCCAGGCGCTGGTCACTGCAATGACCACGACGGAGATTCGGGTCAGGGTGATGAGGCTGATGCGGTCCTTGAGAAACGGGCCGACGATGTTTCGCGCGATCACGCTGGCCGGTGCCAGAAGCCCGCTGTCTACGCTGGAAGTAACCGCGGCGGTGAGGGTCAGCGCGAAGATGACCGACAGGGTCGGCGAGAACAGCTGCTCCGCCAGCGCCGGGATGACGCCCTGAACGACGGACTCATCGAGTAGCAAGTTGCCGGCAAGCCCGAGGAGAACCGGGAACGCGCCGAAGAAGATGTACAGAATCCCGGCTGCGACGGTGGAGCGTGCAGCGGTTCTCGAGGAACGCGCCGCGAACATCCGTTGTGCGAGATCCTGCGTCGCGACGTTGGCGAACACGCCAATGAAGATCAGACCGACCCAGGTTTGCATCTCCTCGAACGAACCCGTGGGAACCCAGACGAGCAGCTCGGCGTCCAGCTGATCGAACAACGCGACAGCACCTGAGAACGGACCGCCACCGAGCTCTGCAAGAACACGGAACGTGAGGATGACAATCCCGACCAACAGCAGGCCCAACTGAACGATGTCGGTCATCGCGACCGACCACATGCCACCGATCAGCGTGTACAGGGTGAGCACCGTCGTGATCAGGATGACGCCGGTCGAGATCGGCAGGTCGAAATAGACGTTGAGCACGCCGGCAAGCCCCAACAGCTGGACCGCGACCCAACCGATGTAGCTGATCGATACGAACGCCTGCAGCTTCTCCGCGATCGTTCCGAACCGCTCGCCGATGACATCAGCGAGCGTCAGGAGCTTGGTTTCCCAAAGGGGCCGGGCAAAGAGCCACCCGGACAGGATCAGACAGAACCCGATGCCGATGGGCTCCAGGACCGTGATCTGGAGGCCGTCGGTTCGCACCGTATCCGCGGTGACGAGAATGGTCTCCGCGGCGTACCAGGTGGCCATGATCGTGGCCGTCGTCATGAGGCCCGACAGGCTACGACCAGCGACGATGTAGTCCTCGCCCGTGTGGATTCGCTTGCTGGCCCACACCGAGATCCCCACCATGACGGTGAAGAACACGACGAGGCCGATCCCTAGTGCCAGTTGCATCGCGACTCGGTTCTTTCCTTCTCAGATCTGCGACATAGGCGTCAGGCGGCGCCGCGGTTCGTTGTCTCCGTTTCGGAGATGGCCGAGCTACGGTCGATGACCCTCGATCCCCTCCACCTCGGCGATGAAAGTCAAGGTGTGTTCCGTCACCTCATCGGTGACCGACATGTGGCCACGGTTTTCGTAGCGGACGAAGCGGTGGTGAACACCGGCTGCTTCGAGTGCGGCGGCCATGTCAATGGCCTGCTGGATCGGCACCGCGCGGTCGTCCTCGGAGTGCAGGAAGAGGATCGGCCTGGTCGCGGGACCGATGTTGTGGATCGGCGAGGCGACCTTGCGGACCTCGTGGTCGTCGCCCTCCATCGGCATCCAGCGGTTCCCCCATGACAGCGTGTTCAGCTCGTAGGGGCCGGACGCACTGACCACCGCACGCACGTCTCTCCTGGCCTCCTCCCAGCCACCAACCCGCTCGTAGGGACCCTCGCCCAGCGTCGCCACCAGGGCTACGAGGTGACCCCCTGAGGAGTTGCCGATCAAGTAGATGCGATCCGGATCGATGTTGTACTCATCGACGTACGCGTGCACCCACCGGATCGCCGTCTGCACGTCCTGATAGGGAGCCGGCGCCGGCGAGGCACCGACGAGGCGGTAGTCGATCGTCATGGCGAAGAAGCCCCGGCCGGCCCACTCGACCACTTGGAGCCCGCCGTCGTTGACCCGCTGGCCAGCGCGCCACCCACCTCCGTGCACGTACATGATGACGGGCAGATCCTCGCCGGCGACCGGGTAGGCGATATCGGCAAGGACGGCGGAGCCTAGTGTGCGGCTGTAGACAACGTCCCGCTCGACGGTCACCGGCACTTGCGCCGGCGCAACCGTCGGCGCCAGTAGCGTCAGAGCCATGAGGGTAGTGAGAACTCTCGACATTCCGATCTCCCGATCGATGGCGTATCTCGAATGCTGGCTGATCTTTTGTTGGAAGAGGCTCACCCCAAGGTACACCGGAGATCGCCGTTCCGATCGCCACCTACAGCGGCCTCCACGCGCCCGGCGCATGGCTAGCGCTGCTACGGATCCGTCGGCACGAGCCGCTTCAGCTCCTCAAACCAGTTGAGGACAACGACGATATCCGCAGCTTCCTGGCGGCTCTCCCGAACCATCGCGAACTTCAGACCGTCTGGCGCGATGTCGAAGTTTCGCCGGATTTCGGCCAGCACGACGTAGTCGCCGCCCAACAATGATCGCGCGGTGCCGGGGCGAAGCTCGGCATCGAAGGAGACCGGTACGGTCATCAACCGGTTGGCGCTCGGGCTCCAGAACATGAGCTCAGTTCCGTCGGGTCCCCAAAGCGGCGAGTGCCCACCGTCGCTCGAGATTCGAATCCGCCTGCCTTCGCCGGAAAACGGAACTACGTACACTTCACTGCCGCCGGACTCATAGGACGTGTAGGCGACCCACTGCCCGTCAGGCGAAAAGTCCGCGTCTGCGTCGATGAACTCCGTCTGTACAAGCGGGCGTGTCTTGTCCGGCTCCGCCACCGGCCGCACCCAGACGTCCCAGTCGGTGGTGAGACCCTGTTCCGAGTACAGCAGGAAGCGCCCATCGGCAGAGAACGTAGACGCGTACTGCATGTTGGCGCTGGTTGTCAGAAGTTCGGCCGCAGCACGCCCCGCCGTTGGCCTTCGGAAGAGGTCCGAATACCCGACCCGATGGGAGCTGAACACCAGACTCTCTCCGTCTGCTGCCCATACCGGGCTGTTGTCGTTGGCAGGATGGGTGGTGAACCGGTCGGAGGTTTTCCGAGTCAGGTCGTAGACCCAGACGTCATCGTCGATTCCGTAGGCGATCTGTCGACCATCAGGCGAGAAGCGAGGCGCAACGAAAGGTCCGGGCTCTAGTTGCAGAGGCTGTTCTTGACCGCGCCGATCAACCAGCACCAAACTGCGATCGTTCGGACGAGTCGGGGTGTAAGCGAGTGTTCCAACAGCAGAGATATCGAAGAACGCTGAACCGGGCCCGATGCCGGTAACGAATACGTCTTCCACCACAACAACGGCAGAGCCCGTTACCTCGAGTCGCTGCAGGTCGAAAGGCACCGCTACCAACGAATCCCGCCGCCCCATGATCAGATGCCCGGAGGGAGAGTAGTAGGGGTCCGCTCCTACTACCGGCAGCACGGTGATCTCCCCGTTCGCCAAAGACAGCAGCGCGACCTCTGACTCGTCGAATCGCTGGCTGACGAGGATGTTGAACACCACTGTCTTGCCGTCCGGCAAAACGTGTGGCCAGCGATGAGAGTCCAGGGCGGAATCCACCGTGGTGATAGCCCTGTGCTTTCCCCCTCCCGCAGACACTTGCGTGAGACCGGACGCAAGACCCGCTGCCAGAATGATCGTGTCGTCCGGAGCCCAGCTCGCGCCGCGCAGGAACTCGACGTCGCCGAGCAACAGCGGTGATCCGCCGGCGACCGAGACCTTTCAGTAGCTTGTTACCGGCGGCGAACCCGATCCACCGGCCGTCCGGCGAGAAGAAGGGATTGTAGCCACCTTCGGTGCCCGCCAAGGGCGTCGCCGACAGTTCGCCCAATCGCCTCATGTAGAGCCTGTTCACGCCCGCCTCGAGCGCTGCGTATACGAGGTTCCTACCGTCCGGTGAGATCACTACGGATGAAGGGAATCCGGCCGACTGCAGCTGCACATACGAGGGCACCTCGACGGTCAACTTGGTGGTCAAAGGTGGCGCCGGCGGCCCGGAGGAGCCTGACGCCGCCATCCAAACGGCGATGGCTGTCGCTCCGACCACTGCCGCCGCACTCCGCGTCGGAACAACACCTCGCCATGAGAGCTTCACGGCCTGGTCCGACCCGGCGGGTAGGTCGAGACGGCCGGCGGGATCCGCGAGCGCGGCGACGATGCCGATGCGTGCGTCGGCGATATCGTGCAGGCGTCCATCGGCGTTCTTGGTCAAGCACTGGCGTAGCAGAAGCCGGATGAGCGGCGAAGTGTCGGACGGTAGGAAATTCCAGTCAGGTTCCCTTTCGAGAATCGCTACCAAGACATCGCTGACCGTGTCGCCATCGAAGGCGCGCTTGCCGGTCAGCATTTCGTACAGCACACACCCGAAGGACCAGACGTCGGTGCGCTTGTCCATGGGTCTGCCCCGCGCCTGCTCGGGACTCTTGTAGCAAGCGGTGCCCATGATCACGCCGGTACCGGTTGCTGCCATGATGGTGGGCGAGTGGCTCCTGTCGGCCGACGTCTCGCCGCCATCGACCGCGTCGGCCTTGGCGAGCCCGAAGTCGAGCACCTTGACCGTCCCGTCGGCCGTCACCTGCACGTTGGCGGGCTTTAGATCGCGATGAACCACACCGGCCTTGAGCAGCCTCGAACGCCAGTGCAATCCGGCGGGCGATCTCAATAGCCTCACCGACCTCGATGCGACCGGACGCTGCGATCCGCTCGTCGAGGCTCTGCCCCTCGACCAGCTCCATGGCGATGAAACGCACGCCGGCGGTCTCATCGAACCCGTGGATGGTGGCGATGTTCGGATGATTCAGCGAGGCGAGCAGCTTGGCCTCGCGCTCGAAGCGTGCCAGCCGGTCGGCGTCGGCAGCGAAGTCCTCGGGTAGCACCTTGATGGCGACATCACGATCCAGCGTCGTATCGCGCGCTCGGTACACCTGCCCCATGCCGCCAGCGCCAAGCTGACCGAGAATCTCGTAGTGGCCGAGTTGCGTACCAGGTTCCATGGCGCTTCCGGAACAGTGTCGGGAGGCGCGTGAAGCCTACAGCCACCGGAGACGAGATCCAACGTAGACAGCCCCGTATGCTCGCCATCCCGGATTCCGAGCCAGCCCACGGCCCGAGTGCACCCAGAGTGCACGCAAACGAGCGTCTAGGCACGCTCACCTATCTCCCGACTTACTCCGACCGCATCGCCACCAGCGGATCGACCCTCGTTGCGCGCCGTGCCGGCAGGTAGCTGGCCAACAATCCCGTCGCCGTCAGGATGACAACGATGCCGCCGAACACGACCGGATCGGCCGGCTGCACCTGGAACAAGACGAACGACAGGAGTCGCCCCAGCCCCACCGCCAGCACCAGTCCCAGGACCGTCCCCACCGCCAGCTGCTGCATTCCCTGCCGCATCACCAGCCGCAGCACGTCGCCGGGGGCAGCACCGAGGGCGACACGCAGCCCGACCTCGTGGGTGCGCTGGCTGACCGAGAACGCCAGCACGCCGTAGAGGCCGACGGTCGCGAGGAACAAAGCCGCGGCACCGAAGACGGTGAACATGGTGCCGAAGATACGCAGGAACTGCTGCGTGTTTTCGACGGCCGCAGTGAGTGTTGAAACACCGGAAACCGGCAGGTCGGCGTCGACGGAAGTGACGGCTCTGCGGACGCCATCCGCCAGCTCTAGCGGGTCGCCGCTGGACCGCACAATCAGGCTCGCGGCCGACGACGGCCGTTGAGCGAACGGCGTATAGATCGCTTCGTCGTTGAGGATGAAGATCTGCGCGTCGAGGTATAGGTCGGGCACGACGCCGACGATCGTGTACCAGATGTCATCGTTCCGCTCCGTCTGACCCGATGTGCGCACCCCACGTATCGCCACCCGCCGCCCGACAACCGACGAGGTTGTTGAATGGGTAGCAACGAACGCTTGATTCACGATGGCCACCGGCATCCCATCGGCATTGTCGGCCAGTGTGAACGCCCGGCCTTCCAGAATCGGGGCCTTCAGACTGGTGAAGTAGTCTGGATCGATAGCGCCTATGCGGGCGCTGGGGTAGTCACGATCCGCCTGATAGGTCTGTCCCTCCACCGCATAGCGTCCGTTGTCGGCGCCGACGACGGGGAGATCCGTGCCAATCGATGCAGTGGTGGCACCGGGGAGCGCACGCAATCTGATGCCGAGCTCGTCGAAGAACTGGCGTTGGCTTATGCCATCGGGGTAGTCGGCCGGCGGTAGTGCCACCTGCGCCGTGAGCAGCCCGTCGACCTCGAATGCGTAGTCGACGTTGGCCAGATTAGTGACGCTGCGCACCATCAGTCCGGCAGCTACGAGCAAGGCGCACGAGAAGGCGACCTCCACTACAACCAGGGTGCGGCTGAGCTTGCCAATGCGGAGACTCGAACCGCCGCGTGAGACGTCTTTGAGAACGTCGCTCATGTCGGTGCCCGACGCCTGCGCGGCGGGCAAGAGCCCGGAAAGGAGACTGGCTGCGAGCGTCAGACCGAACAAGAACAACAGCACGTCGGGGTCGATGCCGATGTCGACCCAGAACGGCGGCCCGCCAGGGAGTGCCGCGAGCGTCTGGTTGAACCAATCGATTCCGAGCTTGGCCAGCCCAATGCCGACAGCCGCCCCGAGGCTGGCGATCATCGCCGCCTCGATCAGCAGCTGGCCGAACAACCGCGCCCGACTGGCGCCGAGTGCGCTGCAAACCGCGACCTCCTTGCTGCGCAAGCTGGCGCGCGCCAGCAACAGGTTGGCGACGTTGGCGCAGGCGATTACGAGCACCAGCGACACAGCTCCGAGCATGGTGAACAGAAACGGTGTGAGCTGATAGCCGATGATCTCGCGCACGAACAGGCCCATGATCATCGTCATGCCCTCGTTCGTGTCAGGGTGCTCCTCGCCGAGACGACGCATGATGCGATCGACGTCGCCTTGCGCCTGCGCCATCGTGACGCCGTCCGCCAGGCGGCCGACCATGGACATGTTCGGACCTTCACTGCGTCGGAGCGCGTCGATATCGACCTGCAACGGTAGCCACAGCTGCTGGTTGAACGGGAACTCGAAGCCCTCGGGCATCACCCCGATCACCGTCATCGGGGCACCGTTCACCCGCAACGTGCTGCCAACGGCAGCGCGTTCACCACCCAGGCGGTCCTGCCAGAACCGATACCCCACCACCACCACCGGCGGTCCACCGGCGGCTTCGTCGGCAGCCGTGAAAGTGCGGCCGCGAGCGGGTGTCACGCGCAGCAGCGGGAACATGTTGGCGGTTACCGATGCGGCAGTGAGAAACTCCGGCTCCTGTCCCGGCGGGCTCACGTTGGCGGGGACGATCTCCATGCCGGCGAGGGCTTCGAAGGTCGTCTGGCTCTCGACCAGATCGCGATAGTCATGGATGTGACCGATCAGGCGACTGGGCCCCTCGAGCAAGTTCACCCGATTGAGCGCCACGAGCTCGTGCGGCTCGTCGAACGGCAGGCCCTTGAGCAGGACGCCGTTGACGATGCTGAACATCGCCGTGGTCAGACCGATTCCCAGCCCTACAGCCAGGACCGCAATGGCGGCGAGCCCAGGTTTGTGCACCAGTCGGCGGAAGGCGGTTCTCAGATCGGCGAACAGGTTGCTCATCACAGGAGTTTCCTCGGACTGGGAGGGAATTCGTTGTCGCGTGTATGGCCCATACGTCAGCCAGGCACGGGGTAACGCAAACGCCGAATCACGTAGCAACTCCGCCGCGAGCCGGCCGGGGCGACGGCCAGCGCGGTACAGCTCGTCGCGACGGGCCGTCATTGCCTCGAGCACGTCCTCGCCGTACCGGCGTCGGAAGCGACGCGGGTACAGCGCCAGCAGGAGGCGGAGAAGGAGCGGTGGCCGCGTCGCGGCATCAGGCTGCCGGGGCACTACAGAACCCGCTTGGCCCGGGCGAAGCTCAGGACCTTGGACAGGGTCTCGGCCTCACGCTCGAGCGTCGAGCGGCCGAGATCGGTGAGTCGGTAGTAGCGCCGGCGGCCATGCGCACCGTCGTCGGGACCGCTCGACTCCTCGATCAGCCCGGAGTCGGCAAGCCGACCCAGCGACCAGTAGAGCGATCCGGGGCCGAGATCGATGCTGCCGTCGGAGCGCTCGGCAACTTCCTTGGCCATGGAATAGCCATGCCGCTCGCCGTCCACCAGGGTCAACAGCAGGAAGAAGAACGCCGGGGTGATGCGGATCGATGGATCGGAGCCGGTGGAAGGCATAGGGGTGTTCCTCTTGATGCTGTGTTGCTCTGATGCGGTGCTCGCGCGGAAGTGTTCTCATACAGAAACTGTTGTATCGGGTTCTGTAGTAACAACGGAGCGGCCGCCGAGAAGTTCCAGAATTTCTCAGTGGACGGGGAGGGTCTGATGAACGTCAGCCCGGCATACCGGCCGAGCCGCGCTCGACCGGCGGTCACGCCATGCGCCATGGGGCCACTCCGCGGCCGGCGTCGTAGACTCGATGCGCAACGGAGGCCGCGCAACCCGACGCCGGAGAGAGATACATGGGAGACGTCGTCTATCGATCGGAGATCGCGCTGACGCGCAACCGCGGTCCGCTGCGCACGGCAACCATGCCCGGAGGTGAGTCGGTGGACTTCGGCGTGCACGGGGCCATCGCGGCGCACTATGGCGTCTCGATGGATGACTTCGACCCCGTGAGCACGACGCTCGATTACATCGTTGCCGCCGCCGCCGGCTGAATGACCGGTACCTTCGGCGGTGCGCTGGAGAAGCGAGGCATAGCGGCAAGTGACGGGAAGCTGCGATCGACCACTGTCGGCGAGATCGAGTCAGAGGGCGGCACCCTGGTGATTCGTAGAATCCACGTCGGGTATCACCTCGCCGTCGAGGCGGATGCGGATCGCACCGTCGTTGATCGCGTGCTCGACGTCCACGCCGGCGCCTGCCCGGTGTATCGCAGCCTGCACCCGCAGATCGAGATCACGGCGTCGCTCGAGCTCGACCCCGCGGGCTGAGTCGCGCCGCGGTCTTCAGAGCCAGTCCGCCTGGCGGTACCACTCGGCGGTGTCAGCGAACCCGCGGGCGGCATCGATGCGCGCCACGTGCCCGATGGCGCGAGCAATCTTGGTAGCGTCGCAGACCAGTCCCGGAGCGCTGAGCTCGCAGAGGCGATCTCGGTTCAGCAGCGCTGGCCGGCCGGTGACGCGACCGCTGAATTCGCCGATCTCGGCGATCGCCCAGAGCAGCCACCGGGGCACGGGGAGCGTGCGCACGCGTCGTTTGTACGTCTCGGAGAGCAAGCGGGCAAAATCGAGTTGCCGGACGGGGTCGGCGTGGCCGACGAAGAACGTTTCGCCGATCACTGCATCGACGCCGGCAAGCCCGGTGTCGCCCACCGCCCGCAGCCCGGCCACCAGATCAGCTACGTGGATGAACGTGTAGGCGGTCTCGGGATCGCCGAGCAGCGGACAGAAACCGCGCTTGCCGCCGCGGAAAAGCGCCAGAAAGTCGCGGTCGCGAGGCCCATAGACTCCTGGCGGGCGAACGATCGAGTACCTAAGCCCCTCGATCTCCATCACCGCCTTTTCGCCGGCCAGCTTGCTCTTTCCGTACAGGCTCAAGGGCGCCGGCTCGTCGTTTTCCGTGCGTGGTCGCTGCGGCGTGCCGGCGCCCGCCGCCGCCTGGCTCGATACAAGCAGAAAGAACGCACCGCCACGCTGCGCCGCCAGTGCCGCCTGCCGCGCACCCTCGACGTTGACCCGGGTGAACGCTTCGTGGTCGGGGGCGCGGGTCAACCCTGCCAGGTGATAGACGATCGCTGCGTCCTCGCAGGCGGACCCCATATCGTCGGCCTCGAGCTCGCACTCGACGCGTTGAACGCCGTCCGGCAGGGGGTTGGAGCTCGAGGCGCGCACAACGGCTCGCACTCCCCAGTCGGAGTCGCGCAGGCTCTCGCACAGATTCCAGCCGATGAACCCGGTGCCACCGGTGACAACGGCAATTCTGGCAGTCATCGTGGCTCTACAGCGGCTTTTGGTAGATCCGGTAGGTCTTGGAGCGCTCGCAGCCGACAAGCTGTATCGCCTTGTTGATGCCGTCGTTGTCTTCCAGCGTCCAGCCGCACTCGCCGCCGCGCCAGCCGAGTCCTTCGACGACGCGAATCGAGTGCGCAATCAGAAGCAACTCGAGGCCTTTCTGGCGATGTTCGGCCACTACTCCCAGCAGCATGAGGCGGCATTGGTCGATGATGCTTTTCTTGCGCAGCAGGTGCAAGAAACCGAACGGCAGCAGGCGCCCGCGCATGCGCTTGAACACCTGGTTGAAGTCGGGAACGGTGAGGCAAAACGCGATCGGCTTGCCCTCGATCTCCATGATGAGCGCCAGGTCGAAGTTGAGGATCATCTTCATGTCCTTGGCGGTGTGCAGGAACTCCTCCTCGGTCGGCGGCACGAAGCCCCAGTTGTTCGCCCACGCCTCGGAGAAGATGCGCAAGATTGTCAGCGCGTCCTGCTCGAAGTTCTTCTTGCTCAGCTGGCGGATCGTCGGCCGCGGAACCAGCCGCGCTTCGATGCGCTTCAAGATGCGCTCGGAGCGCCGATTGACGCTGGTGTCGATCTCGAACCACCAGGTCCATAGATCCTTCGCCTTGCTATAGCCGGCCGACTCCACCCACCCGGGATAGGTCGGTGGGTTGTAGGGTGTCTGAATCAACGGATCGCGATCGAACCGCTCTACGAGCAAGCCCGCCGGATGGTTGAGCGATGGGTTTGCCGGGCCTCTCAAGGCGTCGCGGCCGCGGCCTGTCGCCCAGCGCTCCGCTGCCTCCAGCAACTTCGCGGCCACCTCGCCGTCCTCGGCTTCCAGGAAGCCGAAGAACGCCACGTTGTCGCCGTGGATCTCGTTGTGCCGTTCGTCGTCGATGGCGGCAATTCGGCCCACGGCCTCGCCGTCGCGCAGCGCCAGGTAGAGCTCCATCTCGGCATGACGAAAGAACGGGTTCTTGGCGGTGTTCAGCAGATCCCGTTCGGCGAGGATCAGCGGCGGCACCCAGTGCGGATCGCCGGCATACAGCCGGAACGGCAGCTTGATGAACGCGTCGCGCTCGCGCTTGGTCGCCACCCGACGGATCGCCACCGCCGGTGAGCCCGTGGCCTCCGTCATACGTGTGTAGCGCCTCCGCGGACCTTACGCGGCACTGGTGATCACGCCGCGACGACGGCCGGCATCGGCGAATGCGCTCAGCACCGTTTCGATCTCCTCGCGTGTATGGCTGGCGTTGACCGCCATGCGGATGAGTGCCTCACCCTCGGGGACCGCTGGCGGCAGCGCCGGCAGGGCGAAGATGCCCGCGTCCCAGACGTCCTTCCACACCACCATGGCCAAATCGGCGTCGCCGATTGACACCGGCACGATCGGACCCTCCGAGCCGAGCGTGTTGAACCCCAGCCCGCGCAAACCCTTGCGGAACATCACCACGCGCTTCCACAGCCGCTCTCGATGCTCAGGCTCGCTGGCCAGGATCTCGAGCGCCTTGTGGGTGGTCGCCACCTGGGCCGGCGGCAACGCGGCGGTGAACACGAACGGGCGCGCCAGACACTTGATGTAGTCGACGATCTCGGCGTTGCCGCCGACGAACCCGCCGACCGATGCGAACGCCTTGGAAAACGTACCGATCACCAGGTCGACCTCGTCCTCGAGGCCGAAGTGATCCGGTGTGCCGCGGCCGTTGGGACCGAGAACACCGGTGGAGTGGGCGTCGTCCACCAGCACTCGCGCGCCGTACCGTCGCGCCAGCTCGACGATCCCCGGCAAATCGGCGATCTCACCGCTCATCGAGAAGACGCCGTCGGTGACGATCATCTTGCCCGCGTTGCGTCCGGCGTCGCGCTTCAGCAACGACTCGAGGTGATCCATGTCGCCGTGGCGGTACTTGCGCAGCTGGCCGTACGACAGCCGCGCCCCGTCATAAAGACTGGCGTGGTTCTCGCGGTCGAAGTACATGATGTCGCGACGACCAACGACAGCGGCCAGCACCCCGAGCGAGCCGAGGAAGCCGGTGCTGAACGTCAACGCCGCCTCGCGCTTCAGAAAATCCGCCAGGTCTCGCTCGAAGGCCTCGTGGATTCCCAGCGTGCCGTTCAGGAAACGTGAGCCGGTGCAGCTTGTTCCGAACTCACGCAGCGCCGGCAGGCCGGCGTTCTGTACGCGCTCGTCCTGGCTCAGGCCGAGGTAGTCGTTGGAGCAAGCCATGACCATACGGTTGCCATCGACGGTGACCTCGTTGCCTTTCTGCGCTCGAAGCGCCTTGAAGTACGGAAAGAGCCCGATGTCGCGCAGCTCGTTGGCGCGCTGGTAGTACTTGGAGTCCGACTTGTCGAAGATATCCACCTTCATGGTGGGGATTTCGGCTTGTGCCATTTCGGTTCGCTCGCTCGAGGAGAGCGGCGGTAGCCCGGCACAGCACACACTTCGTGCCGGGCACACCCGTCAGACCCTGGCCTGTTTGACGACGTCTGAGAGCCGCGGAGGCGGAATCAGGAGTCCGTGCGGTACTCGTCGATCCGGTCCTGCAGCCGCTGAATGACGTCGTCTACGGTTTCGGTCTTCAGCAGGCGGATAAAGCGGCGGTTCCAACTACGAGCCGTGTCCACGTCGTCAACGACGTAATTGACGATCAGCCACCGATCCTCGCGTAGCGTGAGCTCGTAGTCGAGGGCAATGTCATCGCCCTCGAAGTAGGCCAGGGTATTGACCACCGCTTGCTCGCCGTCGATCTCCTCGTTCAGGTAGTCGAAGCGGTCCGCTCGATAGCGGCCCACCCCCTTTATGGAACGAATGCGTAGCAAATCACCGAAGACGGCCTTCCACTCACCGCACTTCTCACCGTCGAGCTCGTTGTCCACACAGATCGGATCAATCGCGCCAGTCGACATCGATTCGAAGTCGGTGACGCCATTCATGACCTCGTAGACACGAGCCTCCCCCGCAGCATCGAGGGGGTCATGCTCGGCGAGAATGGCGGAAATCGCCTCGTTGGACGTACGGACGGTCTCCATCGGGGTGGTGATTCTTGCCGCGGCCTGGCCAACCGCTATCACGCCCAGAAGGAGCACCGACGCCACGAGACTAGTCGAGGACGACTTGGCCATCAGCAATCCACTGTAGGTATGAAGAAAGGTCTCCGATAACAAAGGCCAACTCGGCCAAGGAGACCATCAACTCATATTCTCTCTTAACGACCTCGTGCTGTAAACGATAGTCGGCGCGGTAGGCCTTGATGAGCGGCTGTGCTTCGCCGATTCCGAGGTCGAAATCATCGCCGGCAGAACGTAGCCAGCGGCGCGTCTCGCGGCGCGTCTGGCGCGCCGAGGCCAGCAACTCGACGTTCTTGAGCACCCCCTCGAGGGCGCCCACTACCTCGATCTCGACGCTCATCTGCAACGCTAACCTGCGCGCGTCGGTGGCGTCGCGCTCGATCCGGCGCCTGGCGATATCGAGGTTGTGGCGCGCGAAGTTGAGGTCCCAGCGCATGTTCACCGCGGCGCCGGCACGGGTGAAATTGAACTCGTCGTAGGCGAACGGGTTCTTCTGGTCGTCGCGCGCCGCGGAGCGCGCAAAGCCGAAGCCACCGCCGATCAGGATCAGCGGCCAGCGGTTGCTGCGGCTGAGATCCATGGCCTCGTCGAGCGCACCGCTGGCCGCCGCCAGGGCGCGGAGCTGAGGATTGCGCTCGGCGGCGTCTGCCTGCAGAGCCCGAAGGTCGGCGCGGGTCAGTGCCACCTCAGGCATTCTATCGGCGCGCAGCTCGTAGGCGCTGGAGCTATCGAACCCCATCAGCTTGGCGAGCGCCTCGAGCAACAAGCGGTGCTTCTGGCGCGTTTCGAGGTAGACCGCGTCCACGTCGTAGCGGCCCGAGCGGATCTCCCAAGCGTCGTTGGGATCGATGTCCCCTTCATCGAGCTTCTGGTCCGCCTGCTCGATGAGCTCGTCGAAGGCGTCGCGCATGCCCTCGGCGATATCGAACGCGCGGCCCGCCGACAAGGCCCCCCAGTAGGTGCGTATGACCTCGCGAGACAGCTCGTCGCGGGCACGTTGCTGCTCGGATTCCTTGACGTCGACCACTCCGCGCGCCGCCGCGGTGCCATGGCGTAGCCGCCCGAATCCGTACACCGGGATGGCAAATCCGATCTGGCCCTTGAAGAACGGGCCCAGATCGTTCAGGTCGCTGGACGTATCGGGGGAGTTGAAGATGTCACCCCGGGCGCCGGGAACGACACCTGTGTAGCTGTCCAGCTGCACCTCGGGTAACGACCAGAAGCTCTGCCACTGCTTCAGATCGACCTCGGCCCGATCGACGTCGAGTCGGTGGGCCCGCATCAGCGGGTTCGAGTCGACCGCACGCGCCAGGACGGCGGCTAGCCCGAGACGCGGCGGTGTTCCGGCGGCCGGTTGCAGCTCCTGGGCGCTGGTGCTCGTGGCCGCCAGCAGCGCGGTCACGGCAACCAGGCTCGCGATGGCGGGTAGCTGGCGCCCGCTCGACTCGGCGCGCATGGCGTCTCCTGCGGATATGGCTCAGGGGGAGCAATAGGTGTCGGGGGCGGCGACACTAAGCCTAGCATCGCGCCGTCGCCTCGCGGCGCTCGACGCCTAGGCACCGCAAGCGCAGGAAAAGCACTCGGGCTTGACGCGTAGGAGCCCTTCCTAGAGCCTTGAGAGGGTGAGCTGCGTGGTCCCAGCGCGACCGACTCCCGTCACGACCGCTAGTGGGCTTGGCCTGTCTGCAACCCGCGCCGCCGGTTGGTCGTGCGACCTGCCCGCCCAAGTAATCGGACCGTGAGCGACAAGCACCAAATCCCGGCTCGTACTGTCCGCGAGCGCACGCTCTTTTACCGTGAGATCCGCGCCGTCTGCCGCTGGTCTCATCGCTACGCGTTTCTCTGGGTGGCGCTGACCCTGGCGGTCACGGTCCCGGCGTTCATGCGCGCGCAAACGCTCGGTCTCGACTCCGACCTCACCCGGTTGCTTCCGCAGGACAGCCCAGCGGTGCAGTGGAGTCGAGACCTGGAGCCGCTGGTAGGTGACGGGGGGTATTTCAGCCTGGTCTTCGAGCGGGGTGATCCCCAATCGTTACAGCAAGCGGTTGACGGCACAGCCAGGCGATTGCAGGGCCTCGACGGGATCACCGATGTCAACTACCGCTACCCGACGGATTTCGTCCAGCGGTACCGCTACGGCCTGATGCCCTCGGACCAGCTCGAGACCGCCATCGAAACGATCGAGGACTGGGAGGCCGAGGTAAACCCGTTCCTCGACGATCTCGACGATTCGGCGAGCGAGGAGGAGTCCGACCTCGAGCGCATCGTGGGGCTGTACAGCGAGCTGCCCGAGTACCACCGCGACGCTGACGACACGATGTACGGGATGATCCTCAAGACAAGCGAGGGCCTGACCGACCTCTCTGGCCTGCGGGAGCTGTACCTGGAGATCGACCGCGTTGCCGGCGAGGAGTCAGACGCGGCCGGCGTGACGGTGTCCATCGGCGGCTCGCTGCGCACGCGGGTGGAAGAGTTCGACGTCATCGTCTCGGATGTTACCCGCACAGGTGCGGTGGCAGCGGCGGCCATCCTGTTGACGCTGGCGATCAGCTTCAGGTCGGTTCGCGTGCTGCCGGTGCTGCTGTACCCAATCGGCGCCGGCCTGACTTGGGCGTTTGCGCTAGTGCCCGATCTGGTCGGCGACCTGAACACGATCACCTCATTCCTGCTGATGGTGTTATTCGGTATGGGGGTCGATTACTCCATTCACCTGGTGAAGCGCTTCCGGCACGAGATCCTGACCAATCCTCCGGACGTCGCGCTGGCCGAAACGTTCACATCGACCGGACGTTCGGTGATGACATCGGGGCTGACAACCTCGTTCGGACTCTTCATCCTGGCGGTATCCGACTTTCGCGGCTTCTCGGACTTCGGACTCATCGGCGGCACCGCCATCCTGGTGGTGACGGCGTGCATGCTGCTCGTGATGCCGGCCACGCTGAGCGCCGGCTACCGCCTCGGCCTGGTTACGCCGAGCGCGCCGCGCTACCCGAGCGCGCGACTTGCGATTCCACCGAGTTGGTCGGCAGCTCTGCTGAGCACGCTGGTGATCATCTCGGCGTACGCCGCTGCGTTCCTGCTCGAGTTCGACTACGACTTCGCGAACTTCAGCGCCAACCTCGAGGAACTGGACGCCATCCGCGCCAAGCAGGATGAGGTTTACCCGATCTTTTTCGGTCCGTCGGCCATCTATGTGGCGCGCGACCTCGAGGCGCTCGACCAGATGCTGGCGCTAATCTCCGCCGCCAGGGCAGAGCCCGAATCGGTGATCGGGCGGGTGGCCAGCGTGCGCGATTTCGCGCCCGACGACCACGAAGTGCAACTGCGACGCGACGCCATCGACCAGATCCAGGAGATGCTCCGGCGCAGGTGGGTCAACCGCATCGAGGACCCGGAGCGGGTCCGTATCATCGAGGACGTGCGCGACTTCGATATGCCGGACACCTTACCGGCCGTCGACGATCTGCCGATTTCGGTGCTGCAGGACATGATCACGCGCGACGGATCTGGCGCCTACATCCTCGGGCTCCACGCTACCGGCCCCGGCAAGGACGGCGTGACGACCATGATGTTCGCGCGCGAGCTCTACGACCTGGAGCTCCCGGACGGGATCCTCGGACCAACGGGCGACAAACCGGTGCTTGCCGAGATTCTCTGGCTGGTCACCCGGGAAGGGCCGCTGCTCGTCGTTTTGACGTTCCTAGGCGTGTTCATTCTGGTGGTCATCGACCGGCGCGACGTGAACCAGGCAGCCTGGGTGCTCGTCCCTCTCGTGGCGAGCCTGTTGCTGACGTTCGGAGCGGTGATCGCACTCGGATGGCGCGTGAACTTCTTCAACATGGTGGTACTGCCCACCCTGCTCGGTCTCGGCGTCGACCATGGGGTGCACTACTACCGGCGCTGGCGCGAGTTGGAGGGGGATACGGCCGCCACTCAGCTGGAGCTGTTTGAGCCCATCACCGTGGCCACCTTGACCACCATAATGGGGTACGCTGGGATGGCGTTCGCGCATCATCCCGGGCTGCGCTCGATCGGACTGCTGGCGGTGGTCGGCCTGCTGTGCACCTGGCTGACGGCGATGGTGTTGCTTCCCGGTCTGCTGGTCTGGCATCGCGACCTCAGCGAGGACGATCCGGAGCTTCCAGACACCGACGACGCGCTAGACGTGTAGCAGGCCGTGGGGGCCCGCCACACTTCCACCACGGCCTGCTAGAGCAGGCTCGAGCACCGCGAAATGCCGGATGCGCGATTGCGAGCGGTACCTCCGCCGCTT
The DNA here is from genome assembly GCA_965248695.1 of Acidobacteriota bacterium. Taxonomy (GTDB): domain Bacteria; phylum Acidobacteriota; class UBA890; order UBA890; family WLXD01; genus DASCOT01. The sequence goes on from CBDFKD010000002.1 coordinate 2,684,916, forward strand.
ACCATCACCGTCCAGGTTGGGGCGTCGTCCAATTGGCAAGACATGCGGCTCTGGACCGTAGAATCGGGGTTCGAGTCCCTGCGCCCCAACCATTCAGCCGCAGTCGACGCCGGCCAACCGAGTAGCGTGCCGGGGCCGCACGGGCGCGCGTAACCGTATCCTCATCGGGAGCCCGAGCCACCCGAGATTCGCCCGCCGAGCTCGCGACGGGCTCTGCGCCCCCTCCCAGGTGGAGTACGACATGATTCGAAGCCGCTGGCAGCCACGACTCGCGATCCTCACCCTGATCGTCGCCGCCACGGCGCCGGTGGTGGCACAGGACGAGCAGGCGCTAGACGCCGCCTACACCGACGAGATTCACACCCATACGACAGATGCGAAGTTCCTCACGCCGATCGTCGAGATGCTGCCTGCCTCGAGCACCGTCCCCACACCGCTCGACTTCCACGGCTATATCGCCGGCGCCGAGGGGCACCTGACCTACGCCGCCGATGTGCACGCTTACATGCGGGCAGTTGCCGACGCCGCACCTCGGGTGCAGGTCTTCTCCATGGGTCAGACCGAGGAAGGCCGCGAGCGCCTTCTGGTGGTCGCCGGCAGCGACGCGTCGATGGCCAACCTCGACCGCTACCGCGAGATCACCGCGCGCCTTGCGGACCCTCGCGATCTGACCGACGAGGAGGCCGCCGAGCTCATCGGCCGCGGCAAGGCGATCTACTGGGCAACCGGCGGATTGCACTCGCCGGAAACCGGCTCACCGGAGATGCTCATGGAGCTCATCTACCGTTTCGCGGCCGATGAGCGACCGATCTTCAACGAGATCCGCGACAACCTGATCTTCATGGCCACCCCGGTGGTCGAGGTGGACGGGCGCGAGCGCATCATCGACATCATGCGCTATCGCGCCGCCAACCCCGGAGCGGCGGCGCCGAACCTAGTGTACTGGGGCAAGTACATCGCCCATGACAACAACCGCGACGGCATCGGGCTGGCGCTCACGCTCTCTAGGCAGTCGATCGACACGTACCTGCAATGGCACCCGCAGGTCATGCACGACCTTCACGAGTCGGTGCCGTTCCTGTACATCATGAGCGGCCACGGCCCGTTCAACTCCTGGCTCGACCCGATCACCACCGAGGAGTGGGTGGAGATGGCGTGGAACGAGGTGCGGCAGATGAACGAGTGGAACGTACCCGGTGTGTGGACGTTCAACTTCTTCGACGGTTGGGCCGCCAACTACATGATCTACGCCGCCATGGGCCGTAACTCGGTGGGTCGCTTCTACGAGACCTTCGGCAACAGCGCGCCGGAGACCCAGATGCGCGAGATCGGCAACCAGTCGCAGCGCGCCTGGTACCGCATGAACCCACCCACGCCGAAGGTGCTGTGGTCGCTGCGCAACAACACCAACCTGATGCAGAGCGCGCTGGTCGTCGGGCTGCACAACGTGGCGACCAACAAGGATCGCTTCCTCGAGACGTTCTACCGGAAGGGCAGGCGCGCGGTCGACAAGCCACGTCTCGAAGGCCCCGCTGCGTGGGTCATCCCCTCCGACGGGCCGCGGCCGCTATTGACGCGGCGGCTGATCAACCTCCTGCGGGCGCAGACCATCGAGCTTCACGTTGCCACGGAGACGTTCGAGGTCGAGGCATCGCGGCGGCCCGAGGAGAGCGCAGCCACGGAGTTTTACGCCGGCGACGTGATCGTACGCATGGACCAGCCGTACAGCCGACTGGCGGACATGCTGCTCGACTATCAGTACTACAACCCCAGCGACCCACGTCCGTACGACGACACCGGCTGGTCGCTCGGACCGCTGTTCAACGTCGATACCTACCGGGTGAAAGATCTGGCCGTGCTCGATGTCGGTATGGCCGCGCTGAATGCTACAGGCGCCAGTGGCAGCGTCACCGGCACTGGGTCCACCCTCGTGCTTGCAGCCACCGGCGAGCCCGAGGTCGCGACCTTCCGCTTCCGTCTGGCAGACGTGCCGATGCGCTCTGCCGAAGCCGAGCTCACCGTCGACGAGACCACCTTTGCCGCCGGCAGCGTGCTGATCGATGCCAGCGATACCTCGATCCGCCAGCGGGTAACCGATGTGGCCATCGAGCTAGGGCTGAGCCTCACCGCAATCTCGTCGTCGCCGGACGCGCCCACCCACGACATGCCCCTGCCGCGCATCGCCCTGGCCCACACCTGGATCAACACCCAGAGCGAGGGCTGGTGGAGATACGCGCTCGACGACGCAAGCGTGCCGTACGACTACATCTCGACGGACACCATCGGCGAAGTCGACGACCTGCGAGAGCGCTGGGACGTTGTCATCATTGCGCCCGGGTGGGGCAACGTCAGCCGCATCGTGCAGGGTGCTCGCAGCAATCAGCCGATCCCTTGGCAGACCACCGATCTCACCCCCAACCTCGGGCACATCGACTCCACCGACGACATGACGGCCGGCATCGGCTTCGAGGGTGTGGCCAAGATCCAACGCTTCGTCGAGGAGGGCGGCGTGTTGATCGCCGCCACCAACTCGATCGGCTTCCTGACACAGACCGGCATCGCTCCCTACGTGCGGGTGGATTCGACGCCCTCCGACATGCAGGCACGTGGCGCCTTGTTCAATGCCGAGATCACCGACGCGCTCAGCCCCATCGCCTACGGTTACGACGAGGACACGGCGGTGTACTTCAGCAACGCCCCGTTGTTGCGCGTCGACGCTGCCCCTCCGTCCCGCGGATTCGGCGGTGGCGGCGACAGTGGGCGCGCCTCGGGCCGCCGCGGCGACGATGTGGTTCCCGGGCACCCGCCCTACGTCGACCCGGATGCCGAAACGGACGACCCGACGGACGGCGAAACAGCGGACGGCGAAACGGCGGACGGCGAAACAGCGGATGACGCCGAGGATGACCCCCCCTATTTCGACGACGGACAGGATCTCGACGATCGCACCCGGCTGCTGGCCGGACATCTGGTTCCCTCAGCGGACCGGGTCCCCCGCGTGGTGATGCGCTTCCACGACAGCAGCAGCGAGTTATTGCTCTCCGGCATGCTCGGCAACGGTCGTGCCCTGGCGTCGCGACCGGCGATCATCGACGTCCCCGTTGGCGACGGTCACGCCGTCCTGTTCGCCATCAACCCGATGTGGCGCAACCAGACGCACGGCCAATACGGGCTCGTGCTGAACACGCTGCTACACTTCAAGGCTCTCGACGCCGGCAGATAAGCGAGGACCGGATCCATGGCACATATCACCGTTTACAGCAGCCCTGGCTGAGCTCCCTGCGTTCAAGCGAGAGAGTTTCTCTCGCAAAAGGGAGTCGAGTTCGACCACGTCGACATCACCACGCTCGATGATGCGTTCGGCACGCTGCGAGCGATTACCGGCGGCCAGGTCGCGACACCGACGGTGGTGATCGGCGACGAATTTCGCGTCGGCTTCGATCCCGGCTGGATCGAGGCACGCCTACCGGATTGACGGGTAACTTTGGGGGCTTGGCGATCAAATCATCCACAGACGGGTTGCCGCCGCGGCGCTGACCTGGTCCCGGGCTGACCGACCGCGCTTTGATCGATCCAGGAGTACCGAGATGAGCCGTTGCATCGCTGTTGCCGTGCTCGTTCTCGCCGTGACGGCGGCGACTGGCGCAGGCCAGACCGTTGCCGTCGCCGCGAACGCCACCGACGACGACCTGTACGCCCCGTGGGCGCGAGTGCTTGCCGGCTATGTCGACGACGAGGGCCTGGTGGACTACGCCGGCCTCAAGACAACCGGATACGCCGACCTGGAAGCCTTCATGGCGGCCATCGCCAACGCCGACCCGGCGTCCTTTGCCAGCGACGCCGAGCGCATGGCGTTCTGGATCAACGCCTACAACGCGGTGGTGATCTGGCAGGTCGTGGAGCGCTACCCGCTGGAGAGCGTGCGCGACGTCGGCGCTCTATGGGGCCTGATCGGCGGGTTCTTCAAGCAGGAGTATGCCGTCGCGGGCGGCCAGATGAGCGCCGACAACATCGAGCACGACACGCTGCGGGCGCGGTTCGACGACGAAAGGATTCACTGGGCGCTGGTATGCGCCGCCTTCGGCTGCCCGCGTCTGGTAAACGAGCCATACCGAGCCGAGACGCTCGACGCGATGCTAGGGCAGCAGTCTCGCGAGTTCTTGCGACAGCCACGCGCTCTGCAACTGGACCGCGCCGCCAACACCCTCTATCTGACGAGCTATTTCGACTGGTACGAGGACGACTTCACGGCGGTCGCCGGCGAAGTGGTCGACTACGTTCTGCGCCACGCGCCGGAGGCAGAGGCGGCCTACATTCGCGACAACCGCGATGCGCTGCGCGTCAGGATCATGGACTACGACTGGACCCTCAACGACCAGCCGCAGGGACCTAGGAGTCGGCGGCCGGTGCCGCGCAACTGAGCGCCCAGAGCCTTCGCACGGTCAGGTAGTCCGACGCCATCGCCAGCCGCGCGATTCGCCAGCCGGTGCGCCCGCCGCGCCAGCCTCCCTGGACGAGGAGCTCGCGCACGAAAGCAGCCAGCGGCACGCCTCCCACCCACCAGAGGGCGTTGAGCCAGCTGACACGCCGGCCGGCATCGAACCAGTCCGCCGCGGCGAGGCTCGAATAACGCTCGCGCTTGGATCGGAGCTCGTCGAGATCGGCGTAGGTGTAGTGGTCGAGATGACCGGGGAGCGATCCCTGACGTCCATTCGCGGTGAGCACCGGATACTCGTGCACCCGGCGGTCGACGAAGCGCGCCCGCCCGCGGCGAAAGAGCCGCAGGTGTACGCACTTATACCAGCCGGAAAAGGTCACCGGTTCGCCGAATAGCCAGGTCAGCCGCCGCAGCTGATAGCCATCGAAGGCAGCGTCGTCGGCCTCGACCACGGCGCGAATCCCCCGCGCCAGCTCGTCGGTGACCCTCTCGTCGGCGTCCAGGACAAGGATCCAGTCGCATGTTGCCTGCTCGATGGCGAACTGCTTCTGGCGACCGAAGCGGTCCAGCTCGCGCTCGTAGACCCTGTCGGTGTAGCGGCGAGCGATGTCGCGCGTGGAGTCGGTCGAGCCATCATCGACGATGACGATCTCGTCGCACCATGCGGCCGAATCGAGACATTCAGCAAGATTGTCTTCCTCGTTGCGCGTGATGACAACGAGCGAGAGCGTGGCCATGGAGTCAATCCCGGGGGGGCCCACCAGCAGCAGCGGTCAAATGCCGCGGAACAACGATAGCGTGCAGGGTTGGATCCGCCAGCCACGCGCCGTAAATCAGCTCCAGTACCGGGGCGCGAAACATGCGGCTCGCGAAATCGATGTCATACAGCTTCCCGATCTGCAGCGGAAACAGATCCTTCACGCCCCAGGCCTTGCTCTTCTGCACGCTGGCAATCGACCAGCCGCGAAACCCGAACCACGAGGCCTCGAAGCGGTTCAACGACACCCGCCTGCGAGCCCGCTTGCTGACCTCGATTGCCCGCACCGCCTTATCCGCTTCGATCAGCAGCAGCTGCAGCTGATAGTCCTCCCGCAAGCTCACCTTGGCGAAGAACTCGTACCACCGAGCCTCGGCAATCTTCCACGAGCAAACCACCCGTCCGTCATCGAGCCGTTCCACACCGAACGGCGTCTCGTCGCTTCCCAACCCAAGTAACGCGTTCTGGAGCTCCTCGCCGGGCACCGGCACCACGCCCACCACTGGCCCCGGTAACCCGATCCGCGTCATCGCCCACATCAATGGCTGCAGGACCCCGAAGAAAGCCCCGATCATCAACGGCGCCGTAACAAACAGCAGACGGGGATCACCCTCGACATACAACACCGTCGCCGCGATCGCAGCGAGGAGTACCAGGACGGACGCAACCAGCAACCGAAGGCCTCTCACTCAAGGGACCTGGATGTTCGCCCGACGCGAAAACCGCGAGGTTCGGTTGAGAGGGCTGTCCTGACAGGCGGACGCCGGCCCGAGAGGAGGGAGACCCGCGAATCTCAGGGTTGAGTCATCCAGTCGCTCGTCCAACGAACGGGGCTCCCGACCGAGGCGCCGAGCTAGGTATCCGTGGGGCCCGGCCAACCGGACCTCGCGGTTTTCGCGCCGGAGCACTAGCTGGGCCCCTAAGCGATTCCGTTGGTGACCGCCTGCTCGATTGCGTCACAGAAGCGATCGAGCTCCTCCAAGGTCGTGAAGACACTCGGAGAGATTCGGAGACCGGTGAACTCGGCGTGGTTGATTGCCACCGAGATGATGCGGTGCTCGTTCCAGAGCCAGGAGTTCAGAGCCGACGTGTCGATGCCTTCAACGCCGACGTTGGCGATGCCGGCGGCCTTGCCGGGTGTCTGGCTGGTGTTGAGGTAGACGCGATCGGAGAACGCCTGCAGGCGGTTCGCCCAGTGGTCCCGCAGGTAGACGAGGCGCGCTTCCTTGCGCTTGGCGCCGATGCCCTGGTGGAACGTCAATGCGTCGCCGATGGCGAGGTAGTTGGCCGCCGGATGGGTGCCGATCTCCTCGAACTTGCGGATGTTCTCGTCTTGCCGCTCGTTGGCCGCCATCAGCGGCCACAGATTCTTGATCTTGTCGCGGCGCACGTACAGCAGGCCAGTGCCGTGGGGAGCAAACAGCCACTTGTGGAGGCTGGTGGCGAAATAGTCGCACTCCAGCTCGGCGATGGTGAAGTCGAAGTGGGCCAGCGAGTGGGCGCCGTCGACGATCACCGGGATGCCGTGTCGGCGGCCCATGTTGGCAACCTTGGCCACCGGCAGGATCTGACCGGTGAGGTTGATCATGTGGCACATGTGGATGATGCGGGTGCGCGGCGTGATGTTGCTCTCGAAAAGACGCACGATCTCGTCGTCGTCCTCGGCCGGCACCGGGACCGAGATCTGCTTGAGCACGACCCCCTCGCGCCGCTCGCGCTGCTTGTAGGTGGTGAGCATGCGGCCGTAATCCTGATTCGTGGTCAGGATCTCGTCACCCGCCTCGAGGTCGATGCCGAGCTGGCAGATCTGCATCCCCTCGGAGGCGTTGCGCACCAGCGCCAGCTCCTCGGCGTCGGTGTCCCACTCCAGCGCCAACCGCTCGCGCACCTGTTCGCGCTGCGGCTCGAGGATCTGCCACATGGCGTACGTAGGCGAGGTGTTGGAGTAGTCGAGGTACCGCTTCATCGCATCCTGTACGGGCAGCGGCGATGGGCTGACGCCGCCCGAGTTGAGATTGATGATGCCGGCCTCGGCGCTGAATGCCTGGCGCACCTCGTACCAGAAGTACTCGTCGTCGGCGAGCTCTGCGGCGCTGCCTGGATGGGCGGCGAGTCCTTCCGCCGCGGCCAGCGCGTGGGCATGCCGGGTGGGACTGAGAAAGGCGCCACCGTAGGCTGCTGCGGCCGGCCAAGAGAGGGCTCCGAGGAAATGACGCCGGTTGACCATCGCACGTACCTCAGTAACGAACATCGATTTCGCGTGGTCGGATTCTACTCTGGAAGCGCCGGCCAGCCCACTGTCGGGGGCCATCGCCTCAGCGGCAGCACTGTTGCGCCGGGTCGTCCGGCGAGGTGAACTCCTCGGACGCGAACAGCAACCGGATCCAGCGATCGTCGGCGTTGTCCATGGTCGATTCGAGATCCACCCTGACCACCCGTCCACCGGGCTCCACATAGGCTTGATCGATGCCGAAACCGACATCGAGCTCCCACGCATGCATGGTGCGCGGCCCGACTTCGACGTCGCTGCTCGATCCGAGCTTGAGCTTCCAGGTATCGAAATAGCGATCGCGGTTGCTGAAGGTGTCGCGCTCCCGCGTTATCCAGTTGCTGCCCATGACCGACCGGAACGGTGACGCGGGGATCCCGCCGGGCATGAAGAACATGAACTCACGCTCGACCTTCTTGGCGTCGCCCTCCGGATCAATGTGCTCGAACAGGGCCGGCATGGCGATGCTCAAGAAACCGGGGTTGGCGAACGCCGGATCGGCCTCGATGCATGTGCCGCGCGAGCTACCGAGACACGCCAGCGACGACGGCATCCAGGCGTACAGGCCGCTCGGCCGGTCGAAGTCCATGTTGCGGTAGCGTGGCACGCTGACCTTGAAGTCCCAGTCGCGGGTGCCGACTTTGACGTCCTTGCGGAATCATCTGTCGGCCTCGTTGTAGGTGAACACGACGCGGCGCCGACTGTCGGCTGCCATGGACTCGCCGCGATGCTCGAAGCGCTGTTCGAACTCCACCCGCAACGGAAAGCCATCGAGCGTGACCTGCAGGCGGCCTTCTACGTGCACGCTCATGATTGATTCGGCGGGCCTCCAGGCACCCGGAATCAGCTCCAGACGATCATGCCCGAAAGTGAAGTCGGCACGCCTGGTGTCGCCGTGTTCCACCAGCCCGTCGAACACGATCCACCACTCGGCCGCCTCGCCGGGCGCCAGCGCGTCGAGCGGACCGAGAATATAGCGGCGCTCCTCGCCGGCGCGGAACCCGAAAGCCGAATCGGTGCGCAGATCCTGCGGCCGCGCCGCACCGACACCGGCGCCGGCAACGAGGAGGGCCAGCGTCAGAGCTGCCGTGACGCTTGACCGCAGCGAACGATGAGGGTCATGGCCGGTTTGCATGACTCGGATACTATCAACGTGACCTAGTGGCCTGTAACGGGGCACTGGTGGCCGGGCACGATTCGTGGCCGGCGTTGGTATGGAACCCGACGCGCCCATGGATCCTCTCGCCGATTGCTGCCAGCAGGAAGCTCAGCGCAGCCTCGCCAAGCACCGCCAGGTGGCCCGCTGCGATGGGTGCGACAGCTTGCTGCTGTCGTACTCCGACCGCGGCCACTACGATCGCACTATTGCGGAGCTCACCGGCAACGAGGTGCCATTCCAGGTCGGATCGCGCGGCAAGCTCCTAGTCATCGCCTACCGGCGTTGACGCGACCCGGACGCTGCGTGTTGGGCGGTGTGCCAGGGGCCCCATCGGGGCGCGCGCCTTGAGACATCACGCCACCGGCACTGCGCGCCTGGCCGTCCGGCTCCTGGGCGCGCTGCTGCTCAGCTACCTGGCCGCCGGCGAGTCACTGGCGCAGAGCGCGGCCGATGTGGTGCCCGTCGACGGCGGCGCTCCGGCATGCGGGTTGGCCGTCGTGCTCAGCGGCGGCGGAGCACGAGGGATCGCGCACCTGGGCGTGCTGGAGGTGCTCGAAGAGAACGGCATCCGCCCGGATTGCGTCGTCGGGGCGAGCATGGGAGCCGTGATCGGCTCCCTGTATGCCACCGGCCACTCGCTTGCCGCCATCGAGGTACTGCTTTCGGGGCTGAGCTGGCGCACCGTCTACATCGATTCCCACAACCGCCGGCTGCAACCGATCCTGCATCGGCTCGAGCGGCAGCGGTCTGGGCTCCGCCTCGGCCTCACCGCCGACGGGGTGCGGACGCCGCGCGGCCTGCTCAGCGACACGATGGTGAACCGCTTGCTGATCGAGCACCTGACGCCGGCCAACTTCGATGCCGGCCGGCGGTTCGATGCGCTCGCGATTCCGTTCCGCACGCTGGGAACCGATCTGCTCTCCGGAGAGCGCGTGGCACTCGCAGCCGGCGACCTGGCGCGCGCGGTTCGCGCCAGCATGTCGGTGCCGCTGGCGTACGCACCGGTGCCGTGGGAGGAGATGCTGCTGGTAGATGGGGGCCTGGCCGACAACGTCCCGGTGAGTCTGGCGACCGAGATGAGCGCCGAGTTCACGCTCGCAGTCGACGCCTCGACTCCGATCGACGCCGACGTCAACCCGGACCTGTTCGGCGTCACCGAGCGCGTCATCGATCTGCTCTTCGCCGAGACCAACAGTCGCTATGCGCAGGCGGCCGATCTGACCATCGTTCCTGACCTCGCCGGCCACAGCTTTGGCGACTATTCACACATCGACGAGCTCATCGACGCCGGACGACACGCGGCCGAGGCGATGCTCGATCGTATTCCGGAGCGATTCAAGGGGCGTCAGCCGGAGATACGGAGTCCGGCCGATGAGCATATCTTCGGGCCGCGAGTGGTGCACGAAGTAGGCGTCAGCGGCAACCAGTACCTGTCCGACGAGGTCATCCTGCGCGAGTTCCGGGCGCGCGTCGGGAATCCGTTCGACTGGGATCAAACCCTCGCGAACCTCGATCATCTCTACGCTTCGGGGTTGCTGCAGAGCGCCTGGCTCGATCTGGCTCCGGTAGGAAACGACGGCATCCGGCTGCTGCTGTACGTGCAGGAGGAGTACCGACACACGCTCGATCTGGGCCTGGCGTACCAGAGCGACGATCAGGCACAGGCGATGGTGCGGTTGGAGACTCGCGACCTACTGGGCGCCGGCGAGCGACTCCAGTTCGGCGGTGCGGCCAGCGCCAAGGATCTGTTGCTGGGAGTGCGACTCCACGGTGAACAGCTTCTCGGAGCGCATGTCGGGTACCAGGTGGATGTCGAGCTACACCACGAGAGGCCCAAGGTCTTCGAGTCCGGACAGCATGTTTCGCGTGCCGAGTTCCGGCGGCGGCACGCGGCCCTGCGAGCGAATCTGCCGTTCGGCTTCAACCATCTCTTGCAGCTCGGAGTGCGCGCCGGCGAGGTGGAGACGGTCTCACGACTCGGAATTCCGCTGGACGCGGACACCCGCCAGCATCGCGTGCTGACCGCTAGCTATGTTTGGGACAACCTCAGCTCGCTAGCCGTGCCATCGCACGGGGCTCGCTACACGGTGCAAGCCGAGCGAAACTTCGAGGCGCTGGGTGGCTCCTTCCCGTACTGGCGAGTCCGCGTCGACGGCACCAGCGCGGCACAGCTCGGGAGGCTCAACCTCACGGGTCGGATTCTCTACGGCTACTCGTCGTCCTCGCTACCGGTATACGACCAGTTCCGGGTCGGCGGGCCCGAGCTAGTGCCGGGATTGGCGCGCGAGGAGCTCTGGGGAAACCAGGCGCTGGCGGCCTCGGCACAGGTGGGGCTCGATTTCGCCTCCGTGGCGCGCCTCTACGCCCGGGTCGGCGTCGGTGGCGTCTGGGAGCACCAGGCCGATATCAGTCTGGACACGGCAATCGTCGGCGCCGGGCTGGGCCTCACGGTGACCACTCCCATCGGGCCGCTGCAGCTCGACTACGGCTGGGCGGAGGAGAATCGAAACCGCCTCTACGTCGCCATCGGCTGGCAATAGACGCGGTCGATCGCTCGAGGGCCGCCGTTCATAGGCTCGGACCGACCCGACGGCTCAGCTCGAGCCCGCCTGACGTAAGTGCTCCCGGATCGCTTCAATGAAGCGCGGCACCGTATCCCAGACATCGCCGACGATCGGGTGCACGAACGGTTTCGGCCGCTGCTCGTGGAGCTTCATCAACGGCGCGTCGGGATCGACGTTGAACGACAGGATCACGGCGCGGTCGCCAATGTAGTCGACGTGTTGGGGGGCGCCAGACACCGCCAGGGCGATGATCAGCTTCGGGTTCACGGACACGCCGGTTTGCCCGATCTGACGATCGGCGGGAAGCAACTCGAGGTCTTGAGTCACCTTGCGTGTCGCCCCGACCATCACGCTGGACAGTCCCATCTCGTCGACAAGCAGCTGCCGGAGCGGCTCGGCGAGCTTGTCGATGCCCTCGCGGCCACCGGCTCCATAGCCGAAATCGATAATGATGTCAGCTTCCTGGAGCGTCTCCTGGGCGCCCGCGACGCTCGCCGCGAGTAGCGCCACCGGGTCCCGGCTGGCGTCGTAGGTCAACAGCGGCGTCCACAGGTAAACCTCCGGCTCTGACCGCTCTCGGCCGGCGCCGCGGCCGCCGTTCAGATCGAGCTCCACGCTCTGTCCGAGGGTCAGTACGCGCAGGCCGCCGTCCAGCGGCAGCTCGGCCTCGGCGCTAGCCGCACCGGCGTAGATTTGCGTCCCGACGCGCGCGCACTCACCCCCATTGGAGATGGAATCGACGTTGTGCCAGCTCCAGCAGCGACCTGCCTCCGTGCGCGCCACACCTCCGGCGACGAAGCGGGCGAACAGCTGTTTCGCCCAGCTCCCCGCAAGTAGCCATCGGGGCTCGCCGCGGTACATGGCCCAGAACTCCTCGAGCCACTCGAGATGACCCCGGGCGCTGAATCGCTCGGCGCTCGGAAGCTCGACCACATACAACCCCCGGGGGCTGCCACAAGCCAGCGTCGCCCCGGCAATGGCAGCGGCGGACACCTGACCGAGATCGACCGGAACGACCACATCGAGCGCCATCCCGAGGCTGTCCGCCAGCCTGCCCGCCGTGCGCAGGTCGGCGCTCGCTCTGGTAGCCAGCTCGGCCCGGGCTGGCGGTAGAACGAGCACGCAGCATTGGCCAGGGGTATCGGGCTGCTCGCCCAGCGTCAGCAGGCGATGTTCATACGCAGCGACGGCCTCGGCGGAGGCGCCATCGAACTCCGCCACATCCATCAACACATCGACCGCGGCCTCAGGCGAGGCAACGCGGGAGATCTCGGCGCCGACACTCGCCACGCGCCGGCGCCGGTGTCGGACTCGGATTGCCGCCTGTCCTCCGGCGAGCTCGGCAATCGGAATGCGCTCGATCTCGACAGTGGATGCTCGCAGCCAGGACCGCAGGTCGGGAGCCGCGGTCCACGCGGCGCCCTGGCCCTTGGTGACAACACACGGCGTCCGAACCGAAAGCTGCTGACCAGCCCAGGACGCTGCGGTCATGTCGAGCACGGACGCGGTTACGTCGCCCCAGCGGAGGTCTTCGATGTCGCTGTACACCTCGTGGCCAAGCGCCGCAGCCAGATAGGCGGGCACCGCTCCTTGACCGGTGTCTGCGGCACCCGTGCCACACAACACGAGATCAGGGTTCCGCCGGCGCAGGGCAGCGACAATGACACGGGCCACGAGCTCGCCGTCGTGCCGGCTCGGGACGGCGGCCCCCTCCACACCTGCAACCGTGTAGGCACTCACCTGGACGTGCGCCGGATCACGCTGCTTGAGTGCCATCGCTGCGGCCAGCGCCGCTTCATCGGCCGGATTCGTACAGCGCAATGGCTCGGCGAACTCGTCGCCTGTGAGCCGGGGTTGTGGCGCCACGGCGGGAACCGGCTTGAGCAACACTGCGATCTCGACGGTGCGTTCGAGGTCGGCCTGGCGCCGGCGCTCCCTGAGCTGCTCGGGCACCAGACCCCAGCCCTCGGTCGCGGCGCCGGCCTCCTCCAGGGACTGTGCCCCGAGCTGTGTCTCCGGCGAGTAGCGGCCCTCTTCGAGGTACGCCAGCGCGATCTCGTAGCGGCGCTCGAGCATCGCGATGCTGGACAGGGCCCGCCGCACGTACAGCCGCGACACGCGCTCCAGACGTTCAGCGTAGGCGTCCGGTACCTGATGCCGTGAGGTCCACTCCAGGCGATAGAGCACCGCGTCGATCACCTTGGTGAGCCCGGCGATCTCCGCCAGGCGGAAGAAGCACGGCTGCATTCCGACGTTGGCCCAGACGAGCTGACCGAAGCGTTCGACCGCGGCGTCGACATGATGCAGCAACGACTGCCGCGCCCGCTCGAGCTCGCCGACGAGCTCCGGGTAGGCGAGCTCGGGTTCGTCACCGGCGCCCGAGGTGTCGCGCTTCCAGGCCGGAAGAACCCGCTGGACGAGGTCCTTCAGCAGCAGGAACCGCTGCACCTCGTTGGTTCCTTCGTAGATGGTGAGCACGCGCGCATCGCGGCGCGTTTTCTCCACCCGGTGCAGCCAGGTCTGGCCTTCGAGCCCGCGCGCTCTCTCCATCCAGTCGATGCAATCGTGTACGGACTCGGTGCCGTAGTACTTGCCGATCGCCGACTCCGTGCGCACGGACACGGTTCGTTTGTTGTCGAGCAATCCGATCATCTCGTAGGTGACCGATCCGGTTGCCACGGTCTCCTCGGCGACGCGCCCCAGCCAGAATCGCTCCAGCGGCCGCGCCGGTTGGCGCGGCGAATACTCGAAGCCGGCAGCCACCTCGCCGCGCAGATAGGGGATCGCGTCGTCAGCCAGCTCAGCGATGGTCGAGTGCGTCGTCACCGCCAGACCGGCTCTCCCTGTATTCAGCGTCTCGAGCGCGTTGACTTGCCCACGACCGCGGAAGCCGATGATCGCTTCGTGGGGCACACGGACGTTGTTGAGCGACAACTCGTTGGTCGGTGAGCCTCGCTGGCCGAGCTTCTCCTCGTCGGCGCCCACCACCAGCCCCTCGGCGTGTCGATCGACCATGAACCCGGTTACGCTCTCGGGCTCGGTAAGTGCGTACAGCGCCATGCAGTGGCAGAAGCGGCCGTTCGTGATCCACATCTTGGCGCCGTTGAGCACCCAGTACTCGTAGAAGACGTCGTCCGAGGCATCGACGCGCAGCTGACCGATGTCGCTGAAGGGCACCTTGCGGTCGCCGTGCATGTAGAAGCGCATGCGCTCCGGCGTGTCCTTGTCGTAGTCGTACTCGGAATGATCGATGACAGCCGGTTCGGCGTCATCGGCGAAGCGATAGAGCAGCCGCCGACCGTCGTAGTCATGCTCGAGGCGATCGGCATCGAGCAGATTGCGGCGCTCCTGCTCGCCCGGTTCATCGAGCCAGAACCACAGCACGCCATCGGCGTCCCGGTGCACGCGGCGGCGCTCGCCGCGGGCCGTCGTCTTGACCCCGCCGGAGTCGGATCCCGCCGTCGGCTCGGTGAGAGCGAACGCCGAGATGTAGCCGGCCGAGATGGTCTCGAGGAATTGCTCGTGGGCGCGCTGACGGCGCGGTAGCTCGTCGAGCCGTTGATCGATGGCAATGAGAAGATCGTCGATCAGCGTGCGCGCCTGGCAAACGTGTGCGCGGAGATCCTCGAGATCGCCCTGTTGTTGCGCGAGCGATGCCGCCTTGAAAGCGCGCAGGAAGCCACCGCCGATGTACTTCAGTACCATCGACCCGGCGACACGTTCCTTGACCAGCGCTCCAACCTCGGCCATTGCGGCCGCGATCGCGGCGACGCCGGGCCGCTTGAGCATCTTCAGCAAGCGGTCCAGCCCATCGCGAATGTCGCCGAGCACGTCCGGGTGTTCGCGCACCCGCTGGAGATCGGCGATCGCGCGCGGCAAGTCCTGGTACAGCCCGATGAGCGTCGGTGTGGTGCCGATGCTCGTGTTGCCCATGATCGCCAGCGACAGCGCCGCGTCGCCGTAGCGACCTATGAGGTCACACAGGATGTAGTACTCGGCCTTCGAGACCCCCTCGCCGCCAAGTCGGGTCTCGATCGGCATGCGCATGAAGCCGCGTCGGACCATGAAGTCGAGGTCCTCGTCAGGAATCAGGTGAAGCTTCTCGAGATAGCGGCCGTAGGGCAGCCCGTCGAACCTCGGGGCGACGAACCGGGCGCGCAGCTCGGCTTCGAGCGCCTCCCTATGGTCGGCGAGGCGCGTGTCGTTGGCCACGATCTCGGGCACACAGCGCGCCGATGTCGCATCGAAGCCGGCGTGCAGCCACTCGCCTGACCGGTGTGTCCGATCGACAGTGCACACGCTGTCGTATGGTTCTGCGTCCGGGATCGGAGGCGCGATGAGCTCGCCGTCGGTAAGCAGCTCGTCGCCTGCCGCCAGCGTCGACGCAGCCAGGCCTGCCGCCTCGATCCGGGCGGGTATCTCGGCGCTGAGCTTATCGAGCACCAGGCGTGTGGCCTCGACCATCGATTCCATCGGCAGGCCGGCATCGATGCGCCGCATCGTCCGTATCAACAGGCTGCGGGCGGCAAGCAGCTGGATCACCATTCCGCCCACGGCATGCTTCACCAGGTCCCCGGCAAAGGCATCGATTCCGCCCGACCAGTTCTCGACCTGCTGGCTGGCCGCCTGGTAACGAGCCGCTGGCTGGCGAAGCAACGGGTGCTTGCTGCTGCGCTCCATCCACTGCCGCTCGGCATCACCAGACGGGATCAGGGGACCCCCTTTTCGAGCGGCCGTGAGTCGGCGGCGTCCGACCTCGACGCGCAGCGCGTCGTCGTGCCCCAGCAGGAATCGGAAGACAGCGCTGTCGCGGTAGTACTTGGCGATATCGTCATCCTCCGAGAACGCCGTACCGCCAAACAACTGGCCGGTGTTGTAGCTGAAGGAGCCGATCCCGGGGCCGAACGCTTCGCTGGCCACCACCTTGCGCACCGCAATCCCGGTCCAGCCGTCGCCACCGCCCGGATCGACCAGTGAGACCGATTCCAGCACGAACCGGCGCGCTTCCATCTCGGCGAGCATCTGCTTGACGGCGCCGAACTTGGCGATCGTGTCACGGCCGGCCTCGTCCTCGAACGTCCCGGGAAACTGCACCCGCCCGGAGGCGTGGTCGCGGGCGCGCTGCAGCAAGTACCGGCCGGATCCGCGCACGCTGGCCAGGTAACCACCCAGCGCCACGCTGATCACCGGCGCCCAGGATTCCCCGGCCGCCGGATCCTCGAGCGAGACGTCGTCGGCCGCCGCCGACAGATCGACGACGCGCTCTGCGGGCACTCTGATTCCGGCACCACGGAGCCGACGGATACGCGCACCTACGAGCCCCACCGCACCGACGTCCTCGCATGCCAGACCCGCATCGTCGGCATCCACGAGGAAGCCCTGGGCACCGACGACAACCAGGTATCGATCTGCGAGTGCGGTCGGAACGAAGTCCGAGCACACGTCGAGCTCGTAGTCGCCGCTCTCGAGCAGCCGCACAGCACGCACCCCACCATGGACGGTCGCCACCAGCGTCGACGCCGTCTCGAGCTCCGCGTCGGGAGCACCGGCCAGGGTCAGCAGATCGATCGCCAGCAGATGCGATGCGGCCACCGTCGCCATGGCCGGGTCGGTGGCCGCGAGCTCTTCGAGCAGCACATCACTGCGCCCGTACCCGGCAGCGTAGGGGCGCGCGGCGGCGAGCTGTGTCCTGAGCCAATCCGACTGCGGCGCCGACAGCGGCTCGGCCTTCTCCAGAGCCCGCACCGCGTGACTGTCGAACAACCGCGCGCATCCATCCCGTACGATCTCGCGCCACGACTCGAAGACGCACGGTTGGGCCTCGAGCTGCCGCCACTCAGTGGCCGAGAGCTCGGCGACAGGCTCGCGCTCGGCGCCTGCGATGGCACCCTCGCCCTCATCGATTGCACCGCACACCGCCAACACCGCAGCGAAGTGATGCTCCTCCAGCTGCCGCGCCAGGACGTCGGCCCAGAAGAACCGTCGCGCTGCAACGTGCCCCCGCATCTGCTCCAGGCGCTCAGCGGCATCGGCCCAGACCGGGTCCAGCAACTTCGGCACGATCCCGGCGCCCGCCGGCTCGACTCCCCCGTCCCAGGCCTGACCGGCATCGGCGAACGCGTCGCGCGCTGCGGCCAGCCATGCGCCCAGATGCTTCCGTCGTGCCTCGTCAAGCGCCAGGGGCGAACGCGCGAGGTCGTCTCGATAGGCGCGTAGTGCCACACGCGAGCGCTCCAGTTGCGCCGAAACACGGCGGCGAACGGGGGCCGGGGGAAGGCCGTCGGCGTTGTTCCTAACGGCTTCCGCCAGCTCAGACTGGAAACCCGGTTGTGAGCCCAGGCGCGGCTGTGGCTCGGGACGATCGACGAGGTAAGCGTGCAGCTCCTGTTGCGCCGGCGTATAGGTCTGGTAGATGAGGCGTTGCTGCGTGGCGCGGCTCCAGTGCACGTCGTCAGTGGCTCGCCAGCAAGTCTCGCACTTGATGCAGTTGTCGAAGTTGACCACCACACCCGGCTGCCCCGCCGGGTTGCGTCGCACCTCGTACACCTTCGCCGGACAGATGCTCCACAGGGCCGACGACGACAGGCTGGACCGTTTTGCGATGTCCGTCGGCCACATCACCTTGATATGGGAGTGTTCACCCGCCTGGTAGGTGATGGTGCTGAGCTTCGCCTCGTACGTCGTGGTGATGGCGACGCGATGATCGTCGAGACGTATGCGCTCTCGATTCTCGTCCAGCAGGCGCGCAATCGGCTGCTCGGTGAAGCGTCTTGGCTCCCAGCGCAGCACCGCGCGCTGGAACCATTCGGTAACCGCCTGCTTGGCGCTGGTGGCCGCAAAGGCGAGGCCGACAGCACCGGCCACGACGAAGTCCCATAGCGAGACGCAGCCGGCGATATGGCGCGCCGATGCCGCCAGCTTGTCGGCCAGGTCGGTGTCGTCGTTGGCGTAGACTTCGCTGAACGCGCTCGCCACCGCACCGCCGAAGCGCTTCCAGTACCACTTGAACAGCCAGGGCGCCCGGCCTGACGACTCGCCTCCCGCCATGACGCGGTACACAGCACGCAGGCGGGATCCGTTCGGCCCCGGCGCTTCGGCAACTCCGGCGCCTGCGGCGGCTTCATCAACTTCGGAGACGCCCACGCCGACGCCCGAGCCGGCAGGTACCAGAGCCCCGACGGTGTTCCACAGCACACGCAGCAGGGTGGCCGGGGTCATCACGGAGCGCGCCAGCGCGCCGACGCCGAGGGCGCGGAACAGGGCTCGACTGTCCCCGACGATCGATCCGGAACCGGCTGAAGCAACGTGGCGCGCCAGCCGCACGAGGCCCCAGTAACGCGTCCACGTCCCCGAGTCTGGCCGCGACAGGATGTAGGCGGCGTTGTTCACCAGATCGAGTTGCCGCTCGAAGAAGAACTGCGTCCGCTCGACGTACGCCGGCCAGTCGCGCAGATGCTGTACGTTGCGGTAGTAGTGACTCGACTGCACCGTTTTCAGGTAGGTGCTGCGCAGAGCCTGCTCCGTGAACGGCGACGCTGACCCACCGGCGCGACGCCCTGGCCGCCCCGAATCGGCGGCGATCTGGCGCACTGCGCGGGCGAAGTACAATCCCATGGCGGTGGCCGGGCCGGTGAAGTTCGGATAGGGGAAGTCGAGCCCGATGCCGCTGGCAGCGCCGCCGATTGCGAGGCCGTCGTCGACCAGGCGCGGGATTTCCCGGAGGCCGCCGCCGCGGATGATCTTGGCGCCATAGGAGGTGAGCTCGCCACCGTCGATCATCCGGGCGATCTCCGGCAGTCCCTTGAACCACTCCACCAGGATGTTGTGATCGCCGTCGAACTGCTGCCGCAGGTTGTCGAGCGGCAACACGAACCCCAACGACAGGCTGTCGCGGTTGGTGTAGACGAAGCCGCCCATGTTGAGCCGCGCCGTGCGGCCCTTGCGCGTCGCGTTGCGCAAGAGCATCTCGAGAGCCATTCCCTCGCCCGGCGCCAGCCCGAAGCGCTGCTCGATCACTTCCTCGGGCAGCGAGATCACCTCCTTGACCCCCTGCAAGAAGTGCGGCGCGCCCGCGGCATGGTCGGTCGTCACCGGCTGCTCGTAACCTTCCTGGGTGACCACTCGTAACCTTCCTGGGTGACCAGATGCGAGGCGTCGCCTTCGGCCAGGAACACGACGTCGGCGTACGCCGGCCCGCGCTCGGTTTGCACGCCAATGACCTGGCCTCGATGTCGGATCAGGCTCTGTACGGTGGTCTCGCAGGCGAGCATGACGCCGTGCTCGCGCGTTACCTCGGCCAGGCAGCGGTCGTAGACGGGCCGCAGGACCGTGTAACAGGACCCGAACGCGTCGGGAGACCGCAGGCTGGCGCCGACCAGGCTGTGACCGTTGTACAAATAGGCGCCGCGCTCCACGAGTCGACGCTCGTACGGCGCCGCGGCGACGATGTCACCACCGAACGCGTCCGGATGCTCGAGGTTCTCGGAAAAGTAGACCGCGCCCGACCAGTTCTCGGCCCCGGGGAAAATACCCGCCTCGCACAGCAGTACGGAGAACCCGGCTCTGCCGAGGGCCATCGCGGCGGTCGCACCCGCGGGGCCTGCCCCCACGACGATTACGTCGAAGCGATCGGGGCCCATCATGGTCATGACGTGTATAAGAAAGGAGCAAGGAAACAGAATGAGAGGTATGTATATGCGTCAATGGTACGCGAGAGGTCAGATGCCGACTAGCGAACGAATCACTGCAGACGCCAGGCAGCACCGATTCCCGTGGCCCGCCGCCACCGCACTCGCCGTGGCAGCCGTGGCTGCGATGCCAGGCACACCACTGGCCCAATCCAACGACGGTCGACAGCTGCTGGTGGGGGCGACGATTGTCGACGGGACCGGAACCAGCGCCTACCGCGGCGAGGTGTTGATCGACGGCGATCGGATCGTAGCCGTCGGAGCCGCGGGAGCATTGCGAGTATCAGACGCCGGACGGACGGCGACGGTGGTCGATCTGGCCGGCCTGGTGCTGGCACCCGGGTTCATCGACATCCACAACCACTCCACCAACAGGCTGCAGGACGACCCCCTGGCAACGACTCAGATCGCCCAGGGCGTGACGACAATCTTCGTGGGCGCCGACGGCTCGTCGCCGTGGCCGATCGGTGAGTACCTGGAGGGTATCGATACGCTGTCGCCGGCATTGAACGTCGGCACCCTCGTGGGTCACGGAACCGTTCGGCGCGCGGTGCTGGGCGACGACTACCGACGCGAGGCGAGCGCCGCCGAGGTGACCGCGATGGCGGCCCGGGTGCGGCAGGGGATGGCGGACGGAGCCTTCGGCCTCTCGAGCGGTCTGGAATACGACCCCGGCTTCTACTCCACCACCGAGGAGCTGATCGAGCTGGCCAGCAAGGCCGGCGAGCTCGGCGGCTTCTACATGTCGCATGTGCGCGACGAGGAAGGCGGCCTCCTCGACTCCATCGACGAGGCGCTGCGCATCGGCGTCGAAGGCGAGCTGCCGGTGCAGATCTCGCACATCAAGGCCGGCAACGCCGAGGTGTGGGGCCAGGCGTCGGAGGTCTTGGAGCGCATCGCAACAGCACGCGTCTACGGGCTCGACGTGACCGCGGATCAGTACCCCTACACCGCCTGGCAGTCGGGGCTCGGCATCGTTGTGTCCTCACGACGCTTCGACGATCCCGACGATGTAGCGGCGGGGCTGGCCGGCGTCGGCGGCGGCTCGCGGCTGCAGATCGTCAACTACGACGCCGATCCGACGGCGCACGGCATGCGGCTGAGCGAGATCGCCGCCCGCGAGGGCAAGAGCGAGGTCGAGATGTACATCGAGATCATGGCCAACGGCGGCTCCGGCGTCATCGGACACACCATGACCGAGGAGGACGTCGATGTGTTCATGGCATCGCCGCTGGTTATGACCACCAGTGACGGCGGGGTGGGCAGCGCGCACCCACGCGGCGCCGGAGCGTTCGCTCGCATCCTCGGGCGCTACCTGCGAGAGCGGGAGATGATGTCGCTGGAGCACGCCGTGCACCGTGGTACCAGGATGCCAGCCCGGCGACTCGGCCTCGAGGATCGGGGTGTCATTCGCCCCGGTGCGATCGCCGACCTGGTGGCGTTCGACGCGGCCACCGTGACCGACAACAGCACCTTCACCGATCCGCTGCAGCAGGCCACTGGCGTGCATGGCACCTGGGTGGCGGGTCAACGGGTATGGGCGGACGGACAGCCGACCGGCGCCCGCCCCGGTAAGGCACTGCGACACGGCCCTCGATAGGAGCCGCTAGTGGCCTGCCCGCACGGCGGCAGGTAGCCGATCGAACACCAGCTGCCACGAGTGGGTCACCATCTCGACCAGCTCGCCGCGCGGCACGCTGCCATCGAGCATCACCGTGTTCCAGTGTTTCTTGTTCATGTGATAGCCGGGCAGAACGCCATCAGGGTAGCGCTCACGCAGCTCGATGGCGCGCTCGGGGTCGCACTTCAGGTTCACCCGCGAGGGCACCCACTCCAGGCCTACGAGCGCGAAGATCTTGCCACCGACCCGGTAAGCGACCGTGTCGGGACCAAACGGCATATCGTCGTCGGCGCCACGTTGGGCGAGCAATAACTCGTGCATCTCATCGAGTTCCACGCCGAGAGCTTCATGGGATTAACTGCCGATGTCCAGTCCCCCGCCGATCGGCGCGAGGTCGCGCTGCCTGGCATGGTGTAGTCTCGCTTCGCCACGCGCGCCCGCGCTGCTTCGCCACGCGCGCCCGCGCTGCTTCGCCGCATCGGAACCCGGCTGCTGACCACGGCTGGCTGGTGTCCGGCGTCAGTCAGAGGCACTCGATGTCTGCAAACAAGCGCCTCGGCCTCATCGGGTTCGGGCAGTTCGGTCGGTACGCCGCACCGTTTCTGACGCCGCATTTCGAGCTCCTGGTTCACGACGCGGCCGACATCGCTCCGTTCGCCCACGAGCTCGGCGTACGTAGCGTGTCCCTCGAGGAGGCCGCCCGTTGCGAGGTCGTGGTGCTCGCCGTGCCGATCCAGGCGCTTCGAGCCACCCTTGCCGAGATCGCCGGCAGCGTCCGAGACGGCGCCCTCGTTGTCGACGTCTGCTCGGTGAAAGGGGCGCCTCTGCAATGGATGCGCGAGACCCTCCCGGAGCATGTCGACATCATCGGAACCCACCCGTTGTTCGGGCCCAACAGCGCTGGCGAGTCGCTTCAGGGGCAGCAGATCGTAGTCTGCCCGGAGCGAACGACCAGGCTCGACCGTGTCGAGGCGTTTCTGCAGGGCCTCGGTCTGCGAGTCATCGTCACCGACGCAGATCGCCACGATCGCGAGTGCGCCCACACCCAGGCGCTGGCCCAGTACCTCGGCCGCGCGCTGCGGCGTGTCGAGGGCCGCGAGCTCGATATCCGAACCCCGGCCGCCGTTCTGCTGCGCGAGGTCGAGCGCATCGTCGAGGCCGACTCGTGGGAGCTGTTCGCCGCCATCGAGACGGTGAACCCCTACGCAGCCGAGATGCGTCGGGAGATCCGCGAGCGACTCGACGAGCTCGAGGAGCGCCTGGCGAACGAGCCGACGTCGAAGCGATGAGAAGCCTGCGCTGCGAGGATCACGGCCCGATCCGTTGCTACACCATGACCCGCTACGTGGCGCGCCAGCGAGTGCTGCGGGTGGCCGCGTTCGTGGTCGACGGGTTACTCATCGACACGGGCCCGCGCCATTGTCGCGCCGCCTTCGACGAGATTCTCCGGCGCGAGAAGATCCACCGCATCGTGCTCACGCACCATCATGAGGATCACATCGGCAACGCCGCTGGCGCGGCGCGATCCACCGGCGTAACGCCGCTCATCCATCCGCTCGGCGTCGAGCTGGCACGAAACCCGCCAGTTATGCCGCTGTACCGACGCGTGGCCTCGGGAACGCCGGCAGCAGTCGAGGTCGAGCCTCTGGGCGATTCGCTGCAAACCGACAACCACGTGTTCCGCGTACTCCATACGCCGGGCCATTCCGCCGATCACGTGGTGCTGCACGAGCCCGAGCAGGATTGGTTGTTTGCTGGCGATCTGTTCATCACCGAGCGTCCGCAGAGAGCGTTCGCCTTCGAGAACATCGGTGAGCAGGTGGCGTCGATGCGGCGCGTGCTGGCCATCCCGGACTGCCAGATGTTCTGCCAGCACAACGGCCGCTTCGCCAGCCATCAACATCGCATCGGCCGACGGCTGGACAACCTGCTGGGCCTGCGGGCACGCGCCGTAATGCACCACGAGGAGGGGCAGTCGGTACGCGAGATCGCCGCCACACTCAAAATTCGCGATGGTATGAACCGTCTTCTGAGCAGCGACGAGTGGAGTGGACGCAACCTGGTGTTGGGCCTGCTTCGCGATGCCGGCAAGATCGACTGACCCAGCGCGTCGGCAACAAGCTGACGACGGCCCGCGCACTGCCGGCATCGACCCGAGCGCCATCACTGAGCTGGCGCGCTGGTACGAGGCCGAGGCGCGTGATCTTCCCTGGCGCCGGACCAGCGACCCCTACCGCATCCTCCTGTCCGAGGTGATGCTGCAACAGACGCGGGTCGAGTTTGTGATCGCGCGGTACGAGAGCTTCGTGCGCGCGTTCCCCGACCTCCGAAGCCTGGCCGCGGCCATCGAAGACGAGGTGCTCGCCGAGTGGTCCGGGCTTGGCTACTATCGACGGGCGCGCAACCTGCACAGGTTGGCGCGACAGGTCATCGCCAGCGGATCACCCGAGCTGCCGCAAACCGTGGACGCCCTGCGCGCTCTCCCCGGGATTGGCGAATACACCGCCGCCGCAGTGGCGTCGATCGCGTTCGGTTGGCCGCACCTGTCCGTTGATGGCAACGTGGGTCGCGTTCTGTGCCGGGTCCTGGACATCCGCGATGACCCCCGACGCGCAGCGGCACGGAAGCAAATGCGCCGTGCCTGCGAGGCGGCCCTGCGGGCGCATCCGCCCGGCCTCATCAATCAGGCGCTCATGGAGCTCGGTGCGCGCGTCTGCACTCCGCGCTCGCCACGTTGCGATGCATGCCCGCTCGCGACCGCCTGCGTCGCCGCTGCCGCGAATACCCAGGAGCTGATTCCAGTGCGCCAGCAGCGTGTCGTCCAGGCGGTCGAAGAGGGCGCCGCCGTGATCGAGCGCAACGGTCGCTTCCTGCTACTTCGGGGTCAGCGTCCGGGAGCGCTGGCGGACATGTGGGAGTTCCCGACGCTCGACTCACGATTGCGCCAGCAGCTCGTCGCCGAGGCGCCGTCGGCGGCCCAAACAACGGACGGAAGCTCCGACACCGATGCGGCGGGGACCCTGGCACTCGGCCGCTCCCTGCAACGGCACCTCAGGGGCCTCGGAGTTCACATCCACAATCTGGAGCACGTCGGCGAGATCCGCCACGGCATCACCAATCGTCGCATCCGCTGCCACGTGTACCGAACGCGGAATGTCCGACTGGCCGCCGACGAATCGGCAGCAGCCAGCGCCCCGCCGCGCAGCTGGTTTTCACCTGAGGAACTGAGCGGAATCCCGATCGGGGCGTCCGTCGCCAAGATCCTCCGAGTGCTCCGAAGCCACCCGTAACCGCGGCTGGCGAGCCGGCGTCGACGTCGCCCCCGAACGGCTTGCGCCGACCCCGCCCGGTCGCTACCGTTGACCACTGCCTGACCTGCGGCCCTATCGTCTAGCCTGGCCCAGGACACCGCCCTCTCAAGGCGGAGACACGGGTTCAAATCCCGTTAGGGCTACTTCGAAGAGCCGCGGCGCCTCGGTGTCGCGGCTTTTTTCGGTCTGCCAGAGCCCGGATGTTCGCGCCTCGACGGGCCTCCGGTCTCGCCGGTGCATCGAACAGGCACGCGCTAGCGCGCCAGGCGGTCCAGGAGGCGCTCCAGGAGCCGACCAAGCGGTCCCGCAACCGGGTGATCGACTGGCCTGTCGGTGGCGTATGCCGCGCCGGCCCCGGCCTCGGACTCGGAACGGGGCTCGTACACCTCGTAGCCTCTCACGCTCCGCGATGGTGCCCCGCCCACCGGCATGCGGTACGCCTCATCCCGATCCGACCACCGATGCAGCACCACATCCCCGCCGCGACGAACGAAGCGCCGCAGTGCCCTCTGTGCCGCCTCCGAGCTCACCGCGCTCACCTGGCCGAGATCGTCCCCGGCGCTGGCCGTGGGAATGAGCACGATCTGCGTGCCTTCCGGAATGCCGTCGCGCATATCCTGTGGCGGATGCACGAACAGGCTCACGCCTCGGATGTAGCCACGCGCCTGCAGCGACTGCTCCACTGTCGCCTCACCCCACGGCTCGTACGCCTTGTAGATCCGCGCCCTCGGTACCGTGGGCAACGTGCCAGCCTCCGCATCCACCACCACGCGCCGGGCCGGCTCGGTGATGTAGTGCGGACCTTCCGGCATGTTGGCCGCCCGGGCCTCGGCGCTCCGCGTTGCCGGCACCTGGATGCACGCCATCACCGGGCCCGATGCCCCCGCATCGTTGAACGACTGGAGCGTGTAGCAGTTGACCGCCCCTGCCACTGCCTCGGTGTCCAGATACATCTCCCGGTCCGCCGCCAGCATCCACACCACATCGTCCCGAACCAGCACGTAGCCGGTCTCGTTGTTCGCCTGGTCGCGCCACTTCACCCTCACCGCACCGGAGTTGCGCACCGCCAGCTGCAGCCGCTTCGGTGGTGCCGGTCGGTTCGCCGCCCCGGCTCCCAGCTGCACCACGTTGTGGAACCGGTTGCCGAAGCGGATCTTTGTGCGCCTCTTTGGACCGTCGTTGCTGTCCACCGTGTACAGAACCTGTCCGTCCCCGGTGCGGGCATTGAGGATCTGCACCCACCCTGCGTCCGGGCTCGGGGTCCAGTCGCACCCGGCCAGCGTGTCCACCCGGAAGCTGCCGGCACCTCCGGCAGGCGTGAAGCTCTGGGTGATCATCGAGGGGGCGAACGTGCACCGGGCTGCCCTCTGGTTCACGGTGAACGCCTCGCCGGCGATCGTTGCCGTGCCACGTCGCGCCACGCTCCTGGGATTCTTCTGCACCGCCAGCGTCACCCTTCCCGGACCGGTCGCATCGATCGCCCGTGCCGCACTCAGCACCTGGATCCAGCTTCTGTTGCTGCTCGCACTCCAGGGGCAGTTGTTGCCGTTGGAGCTCACCGCCACCGATACGCTCGTTGCCTGGAAGCTCACGCTCGCGGTTGTGGAGCCGATTCCGGTGCTACATGCCACCACCGTGATCGTCGCCGTGGCGGTGTTGGACGCCACTCCAGCAGACACCGCCTGATAGGTGAACGAGTCGGTGCCGGTGAACGATCCCGTCGGGGTATAGGTGAACGTGCCGTCGGAGCTCAGGCTCAGGTTGCCGTTGGCAGTGCTCGTCACCAGCGATGCCGTCAAGCCGATGCCCGAGTCGTTGTCCAGCACGCCGTTCTGTACCAGCGGATCGAATTGCACCGTCGAGTAGGCATCGTTGCTCGCCACCGGCGACACCGAGATCGTTACCGTGGCGTTGTTGGAGTCGTCCAACCCGTCGTTGGCTTTGTAGGTGAACGCGTCAGTACCGGAAAACCCCGTGTTCGGCGTGTACGTGAAGCCGCCATCGGTACCCAGCCCCAGGGTGCCGTTGCTCGGGCCACCTCCCACGAGCAGTGCGGTGAGCGTGTCGCCTTCCGAGTCCGTATCGTTGGCCAGCACTCCGGTCGCTGCCGGCACCGTCAGCGCCGTGTTCGCCGTGGCCGTGTAGGTGTCGTTGGTCGCCACCGGGGCGCTGTTGGGCACCACCGTGAGCGTTACCGTGGTGGTATCGGAGTCGTCGATACCGTCGTTGGCCTTGTAGGTGAACGTATCGGTGCCGAAGAAGCGGGTGGTCTGATTGCCACCGGCGGTAAACCCCGCGTTGGGGGTATAGGTGAACGATCCGTCGTCGGTCAACGCCAGCATCCCGTTGGCCGGGCCGGACACGAGGTTGGCGGTCAGCGCGTCGCCATCGGCGTCGGTGTCGTTGGCCAGCACACCTGTGTTCACACCAACGGTCAACGTCGTGGCCTCGCGGGTCGTATAGCTGTCCGGGTCGGCCACCGGGGCATTGTTAGACGCGACCCTGATCGTCACCGTCGTGGTAACGGAGTCGTCGGCGCCGTCGTTGGCCCTGTACGTGAACGTATCGGTGCCCAAGAAACGGCTGGTCTCATTGCCACCGGCGGCAAACCCGGCGTCGGGGGTATAGCTCATCGCGCCGTCGGCGGCCAACACCAGGTTCCCGTTGATCGGGCCGGACACGAGCTTGGCGGTCAACGAGTCGCCGTCGGCGTCGGTGTCGTTGGCCAGCACACCCGTGCTCGCGGCAACCGCCAGCGGCGTGTTCACCCGGGTGCTATAGCTGTCCGGGTTGGCCACTGGAGCGGTGTTGCCCGGGACGGCTACAGGCGGTCCCTGGTAGCGCAGTACCTGCTGCGTGAACAGGCTCGACACGTACAGGTTGTTGTAGGGACCGAACGCCAGCCCGGTAGGCGCGCTCAGCCCACCAGAGCCCGCCGCCACGAACGCGTCGATGAACGCATCCGTCGTTCCGTTGTAGCGCAGTACCTGGCCCGTCGTTCCGTTGTAGCGCAGTACTTGGTCCGTAAGTGCGCTCGACACGTACAGGTTGTTGTCGGGACCGAACACCAGTCCAACCGGGCCGTTCAGCCCACCAGAACCCGCCGCCACGAACACGTCGATGAACGCCCCCGTCGCTCCGTTGTAGCGCAGTACCTGGTTCGTGGAGAAGCTCGACACGTACAGGTTGCCGTCGGGACCGAATACCAGCCCTCGGGGCAAATCCAGCCCACCGGAGCCCGCCGCCACGAACACGTCGATGAACGCCCCCGTCGTTCCGTTGTAGCGCAGTACCTGGTCCGTAAGTGCGCTCGACACGTACAGGTTGTTGTCGGGACCGAACGCCAGCCCGCCAGGCGAAGCCAGCCCACCGGAGCCCGCCGCCACGAACACGCCGATGAACAGCCCCGTCGCTCCGTTGTAGCGCAGTACCTCGTTCGTGTCGCCGCTCGACACGTACAGGTTGCCGTCGGGACCGAACGCCAGCCCTCGAGGCAAATCCAGCCCACCGGAGGCCGCCGTCACGAACGCGTCGATGAACGCCCCCGTCGTTCCGTTGTAGCGCATGACCTGCCCCCCAATAATCGGGCCAGTCTGAGAGTTAGGATTTGAGGCTCTCAGGATGGCTCGGGAAGGGGGAAGAATGGGCGCGGAAGCGGTACACTGTAGAGCAGATCATCGCCAAGCTCAGGGAGGCAGAGATCGAGCTAGCGAAAGGGGCCAAGACACCGGAGGCATGCCGCAAGCTGGGAATCAGCGAGAACACGTATTACCGGTGGCGCAAGGAGTACGGTGGACTGAGGGTGGATCAGGCACGGCGACTCAAGGAGCTGGAGCGGGAAAACGGCCGGCTCAAGAAGTTGCTGGCGGAGACGATGCTCGACAACGCCATCCTCAAAGAGGTTTCGTCGGGAAACTTCTGAGCCCGGCACGACGGAGCCGGGCAGTGCACCACGCACAGCAGTCGTTGGGTGTGTCCGAGAGGCGAGCCTGCAGAGTACTGGGCCAGGTGCGCTCGACGCAGCAGTATCGGCCCAAGGTGCCGCAGGAGGAGAAGGCACTGGTGGAGCGGATGACCCAGCTGGCGACGCAGTACGGGCGCTATGGGTACCGGCGGATCACGGCGCTGTTGGTACGTGAGGGGTGGCGAGTGAATCACAAGAGGGTCGAACGGTTATGGCGTCGTGAGGGGCTGAAGGTACCGAAAAAGCAGCCCAAGCGCGGACGCTGGTGGCGCAATGATGGATCGTGCGTGCGGCTGCGGCCGGAGAGGAAAGATCACGTCTGGGCCTATGACTTCGTGCACGAACGAACTCACGACGGGCGAGCGTTTCGTCTACTGACGATCGTGGATGAGTACACGAGAGAGTGCTTGGCAATCGATGTAGCACGCAGGCTCAACTCCGAGAAAGCAGCCCGAGTTATTTGCAAATGTTGTGGATCGGTGGATTTGTTCAGGCGGCGTCTTCGCTAGCGATCAGGTGAACTCCATCGACGAATGTGGCGCCCTCGAGTACGAGGGCAGTGAGGTGAGGAGCGTTGATGCGGCGCCATCGTTGCTGTGCCATCTCCAGGAGCTTGAATGCCATCGTCAGCGCCTTGGTGCGTGAGCCGGCGCCCTTGGTGACGCGTTGTCTCAGGCGTACGGTGGCGAACGCCGACTCGATCGGGTTGGCCGTGCGCAGATGAACCCAGTGGTCGGCGGGGAAGTCGTAGAACGTCAGCAGCTTGTCGGAGTCGCGTTGCAACGACGCCACGGCCTTGGAGTACTTGGCGCCGTAGTCGGCTGCGAACCGCGCCATGCCCTCCTGAGCATCCTCGCGCGTTGGCGCACCGATGATCTCGTGCAGCGCGCGCTTGGCTTTGGCCTGCAGCCGCCTCGGTAGCTTGTCGAGCACGTTGCCAAGCCGATGCACCCAGCATCGTTGCTCTCGAGTCTGGGGCCATACATCCCGCACCGCCGCCCAGAACCCCAGCGCCCCATCACCCACTGCCACGAGCGGCGCCCGCATGCCTCGACGCTTCAGCTCCCGGAGCACGAACGCCCAGCTCTCGGTGCTCTCTCGATACCCGTCCTCGACCGCGATGAGCTCCTTGGTTCCGTCCGGCAAAACGCCCAGGATCACCAGCGTGCACAGCCGATCATCCTCGAGTCGAATGTTGAAGTGCACACCGTCCGCCCACACGTATACGTACTGCTTGGTGGACAGATCCAGCTTCCGGAATGCCTCGTACTCCGTGCTCCAGGCGTTCGTCAGCCGGCAGATCGCCGATGCCGACAGCCCGCTGGCTTCCTGTCCCAGTAAGATCGGCAGCGCCTCCTTGAAGTCGCCCGTCGACAGGCCCCGCAGGTACAGCACCGGCAGCACCTCCGCCACCTTCGGCGAGCGCCGCATGTAGGGCGGCAGGATCCGACTGCTGAACCGCTGCCTCAGTCCCTGCTCGTCGAGCCGCTTGTCGTTGACCCGTGGCGCGGCTACTTGCACCGTCCCGCACCCCAACGTGATCTTGCGTGCGCGAGCCCGACCGTTGCGTACCACTTGCCGACGGCCGGCTTCATCCAGTTGCCCGGCGTGGCTCTGGATATACTCCTGAACCTCCCACTCCAGTGCTGTTGCCAGCATCTGCAGCGCGCCCTGCCGGGCGAGCTCATCGACGTCCAGTGTCAGCTGTCCTTCCTCCGCGTCCGATCCACCGATAATCTTGAGCACGGGTGGCGTCTCCTTCCCGGCCTCCACAGCCGGCTGCTGGTTGTTGATGATCCCAGCGAAGGTTACGCTGCCTTTCTTTTTCCTCCCATCCACAACTTCCGGTTATATCTCGTGCTAGGGAAGAAGCCGTATCGTGCGAGCAACAAGACCTGCGCAGTACTCTGCATCGTGGCTAGTGCCACCGCGACTGCACAACAGCGCGTTCAATTTGAAAGCTATAGTGATGCCATCCGCATCGAGGTGTGGGCAACGGATTCCAGTGGTCGGCACGTTAACGGGTTAACCGCAGAAGATCTCATACTCCGAATTGATGACAAAGAATGGCCGATTCTCGATCTGCAGCCGGTAAGGCGCGCTCATCAAGGTGGAGCGAGCGGAACCGAGATCGCCAAACCTGTGTCATCAGCGCAAGCGGAAACCACGGTAGGTGGCGCACAATACCTGATCTTGCTGGACTTCGTGACAAGAGGCATGAACATCCTAGAGGCAAGTCGCGCCGTTCATGCCGCGCGCTCATTCATAGGGCAGCTTGCCCCACAGGACCGGGCCAGTATAATCTTGTTCTCGCCAGGCACCGGATTCGATGTCCTCATAGATTTTACTCGTGATCATCCGCGTCTATTAGCCGCGCTCGACCGACTTGATCAGACTGAGTTCGGTATCCGGTACCACAAGCAGTCGCGGGGCGGCATGCTCTTCTCTCTTCTGCGACTAGCGCCCATTATCGGGACGCAGCACAGGCGAACGGATGTCTTGTTCTTCACTCTCGGCGACCCAGACAATATATTGACCCAGCCCCTATATGCGGAGATGCTAGGTACCCTCGCTGCCAGCCTCAGAAAAGCGGGCGTGGTGGTACATGCTCTTAACCCGGCGGCGCTTCCAGCCGCCGATGCCATCGGGCCGTCGCGCCCGAGGCCAACCGATAGCGGTGCCCGATCGCGTCCGCAACGCGATAGTCGCCGCGACCATGACCTGAACAGGATGATGGCGACGATGGCACCCCGATTCGATTCTGCGCTTGCGAACCGTGGGCCTGCCCGGCGCATAGCAGACTTGACGGGAGGCCTAGCTGCCTTCTATCACCATACGTTTCCAGACGCTATGACGGCATTGGTGTCTAGCGCGAACAGCGCATACGAACTGGTCTTTACCGCTCCGCCAGAAAAGCGCGGCTCAATCGATATACATGTAGACGTACGTGAGCGTGGAAGAAAAGCTATTTGCTGGCCCTGCCAGGTAGAAATCGTGGCGAAATAGAGGACAGTGACCTGCCCCAAGTGTTGAGGCCACTTCGTAACTCATAGAATCGGTGCTGACAAGAGCCTGTTGGAGCCGGCGGAGCGGAGCGCAGCCGGCTGCAACAACGTCGCTTCAGGTGCGGGCGGTCGATAACCCAGCGAGCTATGTGGCCGCACCTGGTTGTATTCGCGTCGCCAGGCTCGCACCAAGCTCTGCGCCTCCTTGAGCGTGTAGAAGATCTCCCCGTTTAGCAGCTCGTCGCGTAGCTTGCCGTTGAAGCTCTCCACGTAGCCGTTCTCCCATGGCGAACCGGGCTCGATGAACAGCGTCCCCACGCCGATCCGCTCGAGCCACTCACGCACTGCCCGAGAAGTGAACTCCGGTCCGTTGTCGGAGCGGATGTGATCCGGAACTCCACGGTTCACGAACAGCTCAGCGAGTCGCTCCAACACATCCTCGGAGTTGAGTCTGCGCGCCACATCGATGGCCAAGCACTCCCTGGTGTATTCATCCACGATCGTCAGCAGACGAAGCGCTCGCCCGTCGTGAGTTCGTTCGTGCACGAAGTCGTAGGCCCAGACGTGATCTTTCCTTTCCGGCCTCAGTCGCACGCACGATCCATCGTTGAGCCACAAGCGTCGGCGCTTGGGCTGCTTTCTCGGTACCTTCAGCCTCTCACGACGCCATAACCGCTCGATCCTCTTGTGATTCACTCGCCACCCTTCCCGCACCATCAGAGCCGTGATCCGCCGGTATCCGTAGCGCCCGTACTGCATCGCCAACTGGGTCATCCGCTCCACCAGCGCCGTCTCCTGTTGCGGCACCTTGGCTCGATACTGCTGCGTCGAGCGCACCTGGCCCAGCACTCTGCAGGCTCGCCTCTCAGACACACCCAGCGATTGCTGCGCCTTCTGCACCGCCCGACGTCGACGTGTCGGGCTCAGAAGTTTCCCGACGACACCTCTTTGAGGATGGCGTTGTCGAGCATCGTCTCCGCCAGCAGCTTCTTGAGCCGGCCGTTCTCGCGCTCCAGCTCCTTGAGTCGCCTCGCCTGATCCACCCTCAGGCCGCCGTACTCCTTACGCCACCGGTAGTACGTGTTCTCGCTGATGCCCTGACCTGCCCCCCAATAATCGGGCCAGTCTGAGAGTTAGGATTTGAGGCTCTCAGGATGGCCCGATTATTGGGGGGCAGGTCACTGGTCGATGTAAGGGAGGAGTTACCGGAGGAGATCGAATCGAGAGACCTCCTGCAGCGGGGATGGGAGTGGCTGGACGGGAACGAGGACAATCCTGAGTGGAATTACGGTTGGCAGAAGCTGGTCGATGTAAGGAAGGAGTTACCGGGGGAGATCGAGTCGAGAGACCTCCTGCAGCGGGGATGGGAGTGGCTGGACGGGAACGAGGACCGAGGTGGAAACTGCCGCCACCTCTCTACTGCTACGAGCACCCAAACTCCAAGCGTTCAGGTGTCCGCGAAAGTGAGGTAACTCCACAGGGGGTTCACCCACTGCTCGGGGTCAGCTCCTCAGAAGGGAATCGACATTCGCACCAGCACCGCTAGATCAGCCGGACCCGTTCTGTTCTCCCGCCTCATGGCTTCCATTTCCAACATCAATGGCAGCGCTAGCTGCGAGCGTGGAGGCAGGCCCCACTGGGCGCCGATGGCTAGCTCCCGTCCATATCCCGTCCACCTTAACCGGCTGTAGGGCGTCAGTGGACTCCGTAGGCCCAGCACCCTCAGGCCGCCGTAGGCCACCTCGCTTTCCATCCGGCTCTGGGAACCCATTCCCATGGCATCCATTCCCACCGGACGCGTGACCATATCAGCGTTGTTCCATAGCGTCGTTCGGCCGCCTCCATCCTGGCCTCGCGCGGAGGTCACCGACACCCGGAACCCGCGCTGCTTCTCGCCCGGATCCCAGCTCGCCTGTACCCCCAATCCCCAGTCCCGGTAGTCGCTTGCGTGCACCACCAGCACCCGGCCGTGCATGGCCACGTCCAGTCCACTGTTCGCATCCAGGTACCCGAGAAGGAAACCCGTTTCCACGCCGCTGCCCCGTTCTGCATCGCCCCCGTCGAAACGCCCGCCGGCCTCCGCCTTCAGGCTCAGGGATCGCCCTACTGACAGCTGCTTGGTGTGCACCCACTCCAGCATCAACCGCGCCCGGTGGGCCTCGCCTCGCACCTTCGCAATGTCTTCGGAGGCTTCAGTCCCCAGTTGCGCCCAGAAGGCGTCCGCCCGCAGTCCCAACTCATTGCTGTCTCGCCTCGATAACACCGACCTCAATCCCCCGGCGAACATCCGAAAGTCGGCCTCGAAGTCGTGGCTCCTCCCCGGCTCGTTGACGTCCATTTGACCCTGTCCCAAGCCGCCAATGCCCCACACGCTCACCCGTTCCGTCGGCTGCCAGTACAGATAGGGATGAAAGGTATTCATGCGACTCCCTAACACCCCATCGATCCCATCGTCGCTGTAATCCATATTCCCCCAGCTGCGCATGAACGACAGCCCGGCCAGCACCTTGTCGTTGGCATAGAGGTCCAGACCGACATGGGCAGCCTCGAGACCTCCTCGATAGCTCATCCCGAGCCGCGTCAGGTTCCCGTTGAAGTGCTGCAGGTCCCCCTGCCCCCACAACGCCGGTACCCAGCTCCTGCTCGTCCCCTTCTGCTGTCCTGCCAAGGGCATCTCGAAGGACACTCCCGCAAGGTTGAGCTCTCGATTGCTCCTCCCCGAGTACTCGCCCGATCCCGATCTCAGCGACGAGTCCCTGGTCCCCGTTCCCTGGCGTCGATTCTGACCGTAACCTGGCTGCCCTCCCAACCCGACCGTCGGGCCGGTCACACTCGGCCCCATGCCGGAGCCGGTCGAGACGCCCGCATCGCCCTGGCCGTAGCCGAACAGGCCCGCCAATCTACCCAGCAAGACGTTCTGCAGCCACGCTCCCTGCACGCCACTTTCCCGATCTCCCGACTCCCCACTCGATCCCATCGCTGCCGGGGCCCCGGCCGCGCCCCCAGCGCTCGGCACCACCGGGCCTTCGGCTCTTCTCCTGCCGGCGCCCTCGAGGCTCTCGTTGCCTATCTGTTGCGATTCTCCCTGACCCAGACCCGTGACGCTATGGTCGCTTCCCGGCTGCACTGTCGGCACCGGTCCTCCGGCTGCCCCCAACCGACTCCACTGCCGATGCCGCTCAAATCGACCCTCAATGGCCGTCTGCACACTCTCCCCCATCGACCGTGCCATCACCGCCACCGCCACCTCCAGCGTTTGCGAGAACTGCTCCGCCGTCCGCTGCTGCCTGAAGTTCACTGTTGTCTGCGAGATCTCTCCTCCACTGACCGCCTCCGGCAACTCTCCAAAGTTCAGCACAATCCCCTCCCCAGGATCGTTCACTTCATCCGCCAGCACCTCCACGGAAATCGTCCCCTCACTCTCGCCTTCCTCAAACACCACCTTCGCCGGCACTCCACTGTAGTCCTCGTCAGTGGTCCCTCCTTTAGGCGCCACCACCAGCGGTACTTCCACCCGCCGGTCCGGCGTCGGCGCCATCTTCACCTCGATGTCGGCCTGCTGGCCTTCCCTAATCTGGTACTCCGCCTGCCCAAAGCTCACCTCGAGCTCCACCAGTCCTTTGTCCTCCAGCGTCACTGTCGCCACGCCCGGCTCTCCTGCCAGTACTATCTCCGGCAGTTTCCCAAATCCCAGCTCCACCGTCTCGTCGTCCCCGTCCCCGTCATGGTTGGCCTCTATCGTGAACGTCTGTTCCGTTTCCTCGGCCGGGAAGGTCAGCGTTCCGGTGCCCTCCTGCGCATCCCGCTCCTGCAAACCATCTAGGGTATAGTCGGCGACTTCCGTCGTCTCCGGCCGCCTCACCCGGATCGGGATCGCCAGCTCCTCGTCCCAGCCCTGGCTCAGCTTCACCGTCACCGTCACCGTCTCCCCACCTTCCCTCGCCGTGTAGCTCTCCTCCTGATAGCTCACCACCAGCTTCGTCTCCACTTCGAAGGCCTCCGCCGCCGGGTTGCCGTTGCCGGCCACGTCCTCGGCCACGTCCCCGGGGACCTCAACCCTCACTTCACCGATCCCTTCGGGCGTGATCGTCGCCGTGTACTCCTGCGACGAGACTTTGATAAAGTTCGAAGCCGTTCCATTAGTGACTCGGATATCTTCAAGCTCAAAGCCTTCCACCGGCTCCGAGAAGGCGATCGTCACTTCGAACCCCGCAATTCCCACCGGCTCCGTCGGCCCTTCGATCGTTACCTCCGGCCGATCCAGGTCCGCCTCGATCACCAGAGGCTCCGCCGCCCGGTTGCCGTTGCCGGCCCCGTCCCGAGCCACGTCCTCCGCAACCTCCACGGTCACCTCACCGGTTGCTTCGGGCGTGATCGTCGCCGTGTACTCCTGCGACGAGACTTTGATAAAGTTCGAAGCCGTTCCATTAGTGACTCGGATATCTTCAAGCTCAAAGCCTTCCACCGGCTCCGAGAAGGCGATCGTCACTTCGAACCCCGCAATTCCCACCGGCTCCGTCGGCCCTTCGATCGTTACCTCCGGCCGATCCAGGTCCGCCTCGATCACCAGAGGCTCCGCCGCCCGGTTGCCGTTGCCGGCCCCGTCCCGAGCCACGTCCTCCGCAACCTCCACGGTCACCTCACCGGTTGCTTCCGGCGTGATCGTCACCGTGTAAGCCCGTGAGGACACTCTGTTGAAATTCGACGCCGTCCCGTTGCTGACCTCGATATCTTCCAGTTCAAAGCCTGTCACCGACTCGGGGAAGCGGATCCTCACATCGAACGCACCATGCACCGGTCCCGTGGTCTCGCTGGTGATCACCACCTCCGGTCGCATCAGATCCGCGTTTATCATCAACGGCGCGCCCGGCATATTGCCGTTGCCGACCCCGTACTCGGCCACATTCGCCGCAACCTCCACGATCACTTCACCGCTCTTCGAGGGAGTGATCCATGCCTTATAGGTCGTCCCCGACCCACTGAAGTCGGTCACCGAACCATTCGTGACCGCGATCTCGCTCTGATCGAAACCCGTCACCGCCTCGCTAAAGATGATCGTCACCTCGAACGCGCCGCGCACCGGAGCTGACACGTCCGTTTGAATCGCGACCGTCACTACCTTTTCGTTGTCGGCCTCGGTCGCCGTGACTGGATAGATAAAAATATCGTAATAGTCTTCGTCGCCTGCCGTGACGTGAGAGAAGATCGCGACGCCATCCACCTCGTCGGCGTCGTCCTCGGCCGCCGAGACCGTCACCGTCTGCTCCGTATTCCAGTTCAAGTCCGTGAAGAGCAACGTAACCGAATTAAAGGCCGTATCCATATCCGTTTCCGAGGTCACCGTCAGGTCGGCGTCACTCCTTTGGTCCGGGGTCGCCTCGACCGTGACATCATCGTTCAGTGGCTTGGTGCCAAGCCTCACCGTGTAGGTCGCCGAGCCGCCTTCCGGCACCGACAGTGTGGTCGGCGAGATGATCACGCCGATCGTGTCGTTGTCATCCTCGGTTGTCCTGACGCCGGGGGCCGAAATGCTGTGATAGACGGTGCCGGGGCTGATCACCTGATGGGTAAACAGGGCGATGCCGGCCTCGCCGTCGTCATCTTCGGCCGCCAGGATCGTCACCGTCTGCTGCATGCTCCAGTTCGAGTTCGTGAAGGTCAGCGTATCCGCACTCGCCGTCAGATCTTCGTCCCCGAACGACCGCGTCACCGTGATCGTGACATCGGCCGTCGGCTGGGTGTCGAGCACCACCGTGTAGCTCGCCGAGCCGCCTTCCGGCACCGTCAGTTCCGTCTCCGAAACCATTACGCCGGGCGGATCCTTGTCGTTCTCGGTTGCTGTGACGCCGGGGGCCGGAAGCCCGTCATAGACGGTGCCGGGGCCGGCCACAGCATGCGTAAACTGGGCGGTGCCGTTCTCACTGTCGGCGTCTTCGGTCGCCAGGATCGTCACCGTCTGCTGCGTACTCCAGTTCGAGTTCGTGAAGGTCAGCGTAACCGGGCTCGCCGTCAGATTCTCGTCGTTCCCGGACGACCGCGTCACCGTGATCGTGACATCGGCCGTCGGCTGGGTGTCGAGCACCACCGTGTAGCTCGCCGAGCCGCCTTCCGGCACCGTCAGTTCCGTCTCCGAAACCGTTACCCCGGGGCCCAGCGCGAAGGCCAAGTTCGGCCAGGCGAGCCAGGCCAGACAGGCGGCGCCGGCGAATATGCCTGCACGGCACCAGCCGCGACGGCTGCACGCGAAGCGATGGGCTTGGTGAACCAGCCCCGCCGGTGGCTTGGGAGCGCGAGAGCCTTCCCCCTGGGCCGCCGAGGCGGACTGGCTCCCTTTGGCATCAGGCCTCCATCGGCTCGATTGCCTGATTGGAGGCGGGTAGGACAGCACGGCGGCACGAACTTGAGATTTTGATCTGGACATAGAGAGATGTCCCCTAAGACGGCTCAACACTCGGATTTTCTATAGTAGCTATTACCATGGGTCAGGACCATATACTGAGGCATCGAGGCGAGCCTGGCCGCTCCGACGCAGATGAACCCCGGTGGCTTCTCGCGAGCAGCCACTCAGGAGATCGGGTTCGTGAATCATCATCGAACTAAACGGGGAAGGGGAGACCGTTCACCGACCCCATCTCGGCCGGAATGTGGCAAGGGGTTGAACCGCCTAACCACCTTAGGGTGAGCACCGCCACGAAACGGAGAATAGGGCCTGTGGGGCACCGACAACACTCGTGGTCCACGCCGGCGCGGATCCCGGCGGCCCAGCATGCTGACGGGCCTGCTGGTAGACGAGCAGGGGGACCCAAACCCCAAAAACGGTGCCAGGGTGATGATGAGAAGAGTCTGACCCCCATCAGCACTTTAAACTCCGGCCCGGGTGTTGGGATTACGGAAGAAGAAACCGCCGGTCACCTTCTTGCGTGCGTAATTCGTGTGGCCGTACAACTGCACGTTGTTGTCAAGCACGTGGCCGAAATTGCTCAAGAATTTGAAATCGTCGTCAATATCTGGAGAGCCCCAGATCTGCGCGGGGTCGGCAACGTGTGTATTGCCGCCTGCAATCAAGAGAGCAGCGTCGCTGCGCTGCACACTTCGACTCGTGGGGTCGGTGCTGCTGTACTCGATACTGAGGTTGGCGAAGCCGTTGTTGCCGAACGGCAAGCCGACGTTGCCGGAAATGGTATACGTGTAGCCGTCACCGGCGCTGAAGCTTCCGGTGCGGACCTCTAGGCTTCCACCGGAAGAGTCGTCCTTGAGCTGTAGGTTCAACACGCCGGCGATGGCGTCCGAGCCGTACTGCGCCGAGGCGCCGTCACGCAACACTTCCACCTGCCGCAACGCGATCGCCGGGATCGTCGAAACATCTGGCCCCTGTGCGCCATCGGCAACACCGTTACCCAACCAAGTGATGACCGCCGCCCGGTGGCGGCCCTCCCGTTGACCACCACCAGCGTATGATCGGGCGCCAGACCACGCAAGTTCGCCGGACGAATGATCCGGGCCGCATCGCCGACCGGTTGAGGGTTGACATTGTATGACGGCAGGACGGTTCTTAACTGGTCGGCGATATCGGTACCGCCCTGACTCATCAGGTCAACGAATGAGATGACGTCAATGGGCACAGCCGACTTGGTCACTGTCCGTGGCTGTGCGCGGGTGCCCACGACGACGATTACCTCATCTAAGGCCTGGAGGTCCGGACAAAACGCCGGCAGCAAACGAGCCAGCCACGTGCGCTTGCTCGTGCCGGCGGCCGAGGGGCCCCAACGAGCGCTGGGCCATGGACTTCGTCGCCGATCGGCTCGAGAGCGGCCGGCAGTTCAGGGTGCTGACGGTGGTCGATCACTTTAGTCGTGAATGCCCGTTACTTGAGCCCGGCGCGTCGATCACCGGCAGGGCAGTAGCGCGGGCGCTGGAGCGCGTGTCGTTCAACCGGCCGCTACCGCGGGTGATCACGGTCGACAATGGCTCAGAGTTCTACTCGCAGGCGATGGACTCCTGGGCCTATCGGAGAGGCGTGCAGCTGCAGTTCATCCGGCCGGGAAAGCCCGTGGACAACGCGTTCATCGAGAGCTTCAACGGTCGGCTGCGCGACGAGTTCCTCAACGCCAATCTGTTCTTGTCAATCGAGGACGCTCGCAGTCTGGAGGCTCGATTACAATGCCCACTAGGCCCCACAGCTCACTGAACGATCGAACTCCTACGGGATTCGCCAGGGGCTGGCAACGGGAGGCCTCAGAACGCCGGATCCTAAAGCGCTGACTGGTACCGAAAACGGATCCGGATGTAATCTCACGATCTGGGTCAAGAACGGGAGGTCAGAATGCCGAGTAAGAGGCACAGCGCCGAGCAGATCGTACGCAAGCTCCGGGAGGCTGAGGTGGAGCTGGCTCGAGGGGCGACGGTCAAGGATGCCTGCCGCAAGCTAGCAATCACCGAGCACACCTACTACCGGTGGCGGCGAGAGTACGGCGGACTGAAGCTCAACCAGGCCAGAAAGCTCAAGCGCCTGCGGATACTGGCCAAGAGCTTCGCGAAGACGGGCCGTGTGGCGCCCTCAAGGGGCCCACGGCTGCGCCCGGGCGCGCAATTGGTGCGCCAATGGCGAGGCGAAACCTACCTGGTCACCGTGACCGAGAGCGGCTTCGAGCATGCCGGTGAGCTGTATGGCTCCTTGAGCAGCATCGCCCGGCGCATCACCGGCGCCCATTGCTCCGGCCCTCGCTTCTTCGGCATTCAGAAGGCCTCCAAACGCTCATCGTGAACGAAACGGCTCCTGCCTGCCGCAACGGCAACGGGCACCTGCGCTGCGGTATCTACACCCGCAAGTCCCACGAGCGAGGACTAGATCAAGCCTTCAACTCCCTGCACGCTCAACGTGAGGCCTGCGAGGCCTATATCGGAAGCCACAAGCACGAAGGCTGGCGCTGCCTGCCGGACAGGTACGACGACGGTGGCGTCTCAGGCGCCACGATGGATCGGCCAGCGCTGCAGCGTCTGCTGGCCGATGTCCAAGGCGGCCGCATCGACCTGCTCGTGGTGTACAAGGTGGACCGGCTGAGCCGGGCCCTGTCGGATTTCGCCCGGATTGTAGAGATCCTCGAGCGGCACGGGGTGTCGTTCGTGTCGGTGACCCAACAGTTCAACACCACCAGCTCGATGGGGCGCCTGACGCTCAACGTGCTGTTGTCGTTTGCCCAGTTTGAGCGTGAACTCACTGGGGAGCGCATCCGCGACAAGATCGCCGCCTCCAAGAAAAAGGGGCTGTGGATGGGCGGCCGCCCGCCCCTGGGCTACGACGTGCGGGACCGGAAGCTGGTTGTTAACAAAAAGGAGGCGGAAACCGTCCGCTATATCTTTCGCCAGTACCGTCAGCTCCGATCGGTGCGCGCTCTACGTACGCGGCTTGTAACCGCGGGCGTCACCAGCAAGCGCCGGGTGCTGCGTAACGGCACCCTCACCGGCGGCAAGCCGATCAACCGGGGAGCGCTGTACTAGCCCGTCGATGAACATGAACCGCGGCGTCTGGCTCACGGCTTCTCCGTTCGGCACGATCAGCGGACTCATACCCGAGGACCGCACGCCGCGCGCAGGAATCAGCGAATGAGCCGCTGGTTCGTCCGGTGCTCGCGTGAGCAACCGTAACAGCTTGGTCGCGACGCGCCATGGGGCTGCTACCATGCGCCGACGGAGCGACCTGGATGATAAGAACCCGCTACACGAGGCTCGCGTTGGCCGCCGCGTTGGCGGCGCTCGGCTTGCTTGTCGGTTGCGGGTCCGACGACGACGGCCCTGCCAAGCGTCGTCCCCAGGACGAGCGTCGGCGTCAGTGGAGTGGCATCTCCTACGCCGATCGCACGGTGGTCGAGCGCCTGCCGTCGAAATCCTCCTCGGGTACCGGCTTCGACCGGGAGCGTGTCTGGAGCGGTGAGGACGACTGGGAGCCGTACGTGGCGGTCGACGCCGACCGCGGATTCGTCTACCAGTTCGCCACCCGCTGGGTCGCCCCGAGGTACAAGATCGTCGTTCGACGCTCGCTCGACGGCGGTGCCAGCTGGGATGCGGACCAGCTCATCTACGCGTCGGAGGTAGGGCAGGCGGATCCCTACGCGAAGGTGGCCGACGACGGGACCGTCTACGCGATCTGGCTCGAGGGCTGGGACACGGTGCTGTCCAAGTCGGACGACTTCGGCGAGACGTGGAGCGCGCCCGTTTCAACGTTGGGCTCGATTCGTTCGAGCGACTTTCCGAGCATTGCGATCTCCGGCGACGGGCGCGATGTGTACGTTGCCTTCAACCGGAGTGGGGTGAGCTACATCGTCGCGTCGCACGACGCTGGCGCGACGTTCTCGGAGCCGGTGAGGACCAACACCGACGGCCTGTGGTGGTGGCACGGCGGTGGCGACGTCGCACCCGGAGGGGACGTCTACTTCGGCGCGAGCACAGAGCGCCGCTCCGGCGGCGGCCCTGTGAGCATGTACGTCCTGAAGTCGAGCGACGGTGGTGCGTCGTGGCAGGCGATCGAGCTCGATGTGTCTGCCGAAGTACCGGATTGCACGTGGGCTCCGGGTTGCTACTTCGGGTACCTCGTCGGTGTCCCGAGCGTCGGAGTCGACGTCGCCGGTGTGGTGCTGGCGGTGTACAACGCGGGCAGGGCCGACGGCGCGCCGCAAGGTGTTTGGGTCCGGCGCTCGGTCGACGGAGGTGCCAGCTGGAAAGGTCGACGACGACTCTCGAGGCGTTGGCCACGCGCACACCATGGCTTCACCGACGTCGAGGCCGGTCCTGCCGCCGGCGACTTTCGGGTTGTCTGGCAAGGGAGCTCTCGCGACCGCGAGGACGCCTGGAACACGTTTTATCGCCGAACCTCGGACGGCGGAGTCAGATGGGGGCGGATTGTGCGCCTTTCAGACCTCGGCACCGGAGCACCCTACAAGTCGCCGGCCGGATACCGATTCCCCTACGGGGATTACTTGGCGCTCGCCGTCGACGCGCAGGGCGTCGATCACGTGATCTGGGGCGAGGGCACGAGCTACGAGGGTCCTGGAGGCGTCTGGTACACGCGCCGGCGCTGATTGGAGAGAGCCCGCGACCGGGCGTCAGCGCGCGACTTCGTGACCGGTCGTCATTGTCGCGAACGCGTTGCGGAACCGGGCGCCCTCGCGCGCGACGCGGTCGATACTCGGCGTCTCGACGAACGGGTGGCCGCCGGCACCGTAGTCGTCCCAGCGCATGTCGTCGATCAGGACGACCACCATGTTGGGGCGCGGCTGTGGCGGCACCCCGGCTGCCAGGGCGCGCGTCGCAACTCGAAACCGGCTGAAGTCCTGCGCGCTATGTATATGCCAGATTGGCCATGAAATATCGTTCCGGGTGCGATACTCGACTGTAGCCTCCGCGCTGTTGAACGACAAGCCCACAAAGCGAATGTCCAGTGCCTCAAGATCACGGGCTACATCCGCCCAGACGGGCAACGTCTCGTGGCAGAACTGACAAGTCACCGTGAGAAACGCTAGGATCCCGCCTTCTTCGCCAAGCATGGTGGCTACCGTGATCGGCTGGTCTTTATCAACCGCAACGAGCGCATCTCCGGCGTCAGCCAGCCCGTCCCCGATGGCGTACCCATCGATAGCGGGTCTTTCCGGGTTCCGCGAGGCGAGAGCTGCTCGCAGCTGGCGATTCTGTTCGATCAGTGCCCAACCACTGACCGCGACACCGACGGCGACTAGAAAGAGGCCAATCGTCGCCGCCCAAGGTGGCACCAGCGGCGAGGCTGGTCTGCGGGCTACCGACGGGTACTGTCAAGTTAACAACGCGAGATCGGAGCCGGGCGAGCTGAGGGCCTGGAACCGGGGGGTTGCCCTAGGCGATGACTACCTCTGTCCAGGTCCCAAAGGCGCGAGCCCGAAGCAACCGGTGGTTCGCGGATCGTAGTCGGTGCCGGCTCAGGTTGAAGAGATTCCGGACACCACCGTGCACCGACAAGAACTGCTGCGCCTGAGCAGCGGATTTGAACCTGCGCAGAGTTATTTGCAAATGTTGTGGATCGGTGGATTTGTTCAGGCGGCGTCTTCGCTAGCGATCAGGTGAACTCCATCGACGAATGTGGCGCCCTCGAGTACGAGGGCAGTGAGGTGAGGAGCGTTGATGCGGCGCCATCGTTGCTGTGCCATCTCCAGGAGCTTGAATGCCATCGTCAGCGCCTTGGTGCGTGAGCCGGCGCCCTTGGTGACGCGTTGTCTCAGGCGTACGGTGGCGAACGCCGACTCGATCGGGTTGGCCGTGCGCAGATGAACCCAGTGGTCGGCGGGGAAGTCGTAGAACGTCAGCAGCTTGTCGGAGTCGCGTTGCAACGACGCCACGGCCTTGGAGTACTTGGCGCCGTAGTCGGCTGCGAACCGCGCCATGCCCTCCTGAGCATCCTCGCGCGTTGGCGCACCGATGATCTCGTGCAGCGCGCGCTTGGCTTTGGCCTGCAGCCGCCTCGGTAGCTTGTCGAGCACGTTGCCAAGCCGATGCACCCAGCATCGTTGCTCTCGAGTCTGGGGCCATACATCCCGCACCGCCGCCCAGAACCCCAGCGCCCCATCACCCACTGCCACGAGCGGCGCCCGCATGCCTCGAC
The DNA here is from genome assembly GCA_965248695.1 of Acidobacteriota bacterium. Lineage (GTDB taxonomy): Bacteria > Acidobacteriota > UBA890 > UBA890 > WLXD01 > DASCOT01. Next base: position 2,729,316 of record CBDFKD010000002.1, read on the forward strand.
GCTTCAGCTCCCGGAGCACGAACGCCCAGCTCTCGGTGCTCTCTCGATACCCGTCCTCGACCGCGATGAGCTCCTTGGTTCCGTCCGGCAAAACGCCCAGGATCACCAGCGTGCACAGCCGATCATCCTCGAGTCGAATGTTGAAGTGCACACCGTCCGCCCACACGTATACGTACTGCTTGGTGGACAGATCCAGCTTCCGGAATGCCTCGTACTCCGTGCTCCAGGCGTTCGTCAGCCGGCAGATCGCCGATGCCGACAGCCCGCTGGCTTCCTGTCCCAGTAAGATCGGCAGCGCCTCCTTGAAGTCGCCCGTCGACAGGCCCCGCAGGTACAGCACCGGCAGCACCTCCGCCACCTTCGGCGAGCGCCGCATGTAGGGCGGCAGGATCCGACTGCTGAACCGCTGCCTCAGTCCCTGCTCGTCGAGCCGCTTGTCGTTGACCCGTGGCGCGGCTACTTGCACCGTCCCGCACCCCAACGTGATCTTGCGTGCGCGAGCCCGACCGTTGCGTACCACTTGCCGACGGCCGGCTTCATCCAGTTGCCCGGCGTGGCTCTGGATATACTCCTGAACCTCCCACTCCAGTGCTGTTGCCAGCATCTGCAGCGCGCCCTGCCGGGCGAGCTCATCGACGTCCAGTGTCAGCTGTCCTTCCTCCGCGTCCGATCCACCGATAATCTTGAGCACGGGTGGCGTCTCCTTCCCGGCCTCCACAGCCGGCTGCTGGTTGTTGATGATCCCAGCGAAGGTTACGCTGCCTTTCTTTTTCCTCCCATCCACAACTTCCGGTTATATCTCACCTGCGCATCTGCCTCTCTCTTTGCCGGGTCGGCTGATGCGAGACCTCTGCTCGGTTGTTCGCGTAGCACGCTGTGACACGCTCCACGGAAGGCATCATACTCCTGTGCGCCGCCCCGTAGCTTCTAAGCTTGTCGGTGATCAACCATCGAGGTTCGCTCCCCTGCCCCTTCAACAGCTTGCGAAAGAAACGCTTGGCAGCGTAGGCGTTGCGACGTCGTTGGACCAAGATGTCGATTACGTCGCCCGTCTTGATCGACTGCACGCCACAGATAGTGGCGTTCCCCGCGTATCGTGACGAACACCTCGTCCAGAAACCACGTGTCACCCAGCCGGCCGTGCCGACGCCGTAGCCTAGCCGCATACTTGGGCCCGAACTTGACGCACCAGCACCGGATTGCCTCGTGCGAGACCGTCACACCTCGCTTCGCCAAGAGATCCTCGACGTCGCGAAAGCTCAAGCTGAACCGGTGATATAGCCACACGGCGTGGCTGATGATCCCTGGCGGAAAGCGATGTCGATGGTAGCGCTGCCGATCGTTGCTCATCACCGGACTGTGCCAGGCTGCCGGTTAACTTGACAGTACCTGCCTGAACCCGCATCTGTTCCTGTCGATCGAAGATGCGCGTCAGAAGCTCAAGGCCTGGAGGATCGACTACAACGACCAACGACCCCACAGCTCCCTGGCCGACCGAACTCCTACGGAGTTCGCCAGGGGCTGGCAGCTGAGGGCCGCGGAAGCGCCGAGTGTCCACCTCTGACTGGGTCAGAAACCGGGGGCAGGTCAGAGCCTCAAATCCTAACTCTCAGACTGGCCCGACTATTGGCGGGCAGGTCAACGACGTATCAAAGCTGCTCGGGTCGAGCGAGGACCACTTTCCAGTTGAGTTTGAGCCGCGTGCGGAAACGCTTGCCACCGGGGACTTGGCGTCCGGTCTGGTGCTCGGACAAAGTGTAGATATCTCGCATGCAGGTCACCTAGCGTATATACCCGAGCGCGCGTAGTTGCTCTAGCAACGTTTCGTTCAGTTTTACGCTTCTGTCGCGCCCGCTGCGACCTTTGGTGACTGTGTCGTCCGTGATCTCATGCAGTTGCGCATGCATTTGATAGGAGAGATCGCGATTTATATAGTGCACATCGGTAGTTTCACCGGGATCGAGTTCAAGTTGGTAAAGTTCCGTGTGACCGGTTCCGATGTCCGTCCAAATTTTCCACGGCCAGGCGATTGCTGCCTTTTTCTCAGTGCCATACAGCGTGCCCTCGGCTACGAGGAACCGGTCGAAGAAGCTTGACGAAGCACCAGGGGAACGCGGCCCCTTGGTGAGTACCGGCCAAAGCGAAACGCCGGCGCTACAGCCCCAGCGATGGCGGCCTCGCTGTGCTGCGCGCGCGCATGTTCTACCGTTAGGCAATGAGAACGCAGCTGCTTCAAGTAACGTCGGGAAGATATCGAGAGTCGTCACCGGCAGCGCATAGCGTCCAGGCTCTATTCTTGGCCCCCATACGATAAACGGAACCCGCAGCAGTTCATTGAACATCGTGTTCCCGTGTCCAATGCCGCTGTTGTGGTCGTTGAACGATTCGCCGTGATCAGAGGTAACAATAACGATTGATCGGTCCCACAATTCCTGCTCTTCTAACGCAACGAAAAAGCGTTCGAGTTCGTAATCAGTGAACGCGATTTCCTCATCGTAACGATCCAGGACTTCACGTACACTGCCTTGTTCAACGTTTTCCATAAAGCGGCCGAAGAACGGCGGTGGCGCCTTATAGGGCTCGTGCGGATCGATGAGGTGAACAACAAGAAAGAAGGGCTGCTGCGTGTCTTTGCGGGCCTCAAGCCAGTCAATCGCGAGATTCACAGTGGTATCGGCAGTGCGCGAGTTCGGTGCCTTGGCAAAAAAGTTGTAGTGGTCAAAGCCCTTTTCGAAACCAAATTCCGGCGCTAAGAAAGTATTGCTAACGATAGCTGTTGCAGCGTAGCCGACACTACGTAAAATTTGTGCGCTCGTAGGCAACCCCGGATCGAGCTTGACAAATAACTTGTTGCCTTTTCTTAGTAAGTCATCAACCTCAAGTTTGAGGGCATCAACCTCATTTGGCCTTGAGTTGGTCATGCCGTGAGCGACGATACCCGCGCCATGTCGTGTCGGTAGATGACCGGTGAACATCGAGCCCATTGCGGGCGCTGTCCATGACGAGGACGAAAACGCACGCTCAAACACAGCCGCATTACGCGCGCGCTCATCAAGGAAGGGCGAGGTAGGTCGTTCGTAACCGTAGGTGCCGAGGTGGTCGGCACGTAGCGTGTCAACGACGATCAGAATGATGGCAGGACGGTCGTCGCCAATTTCACCACCGCAGGTAGCGAGTGCGAGGCCTAATATCGCAGTCGCTATCAGCAAGAGTAAGCAACTGCCTAAGGTCAGGGATTTTCTCACGTTGTAATATCCAGTGTATTGGAGAGGGGCGGTTACGAGAAGATGTTCAACCCTGACCTGCCCCCGGTTTCTGACCCAGTCAGAGGTGGACACTCGGCGCTTCTGACCTGCCCCCCAAAGCTGGACACATCAAAACGAGAAAATCTCGGGGTATGAGTGCTCATCCTTCGGCAACCTGTTGGAGCTGTTGGACATACACAGCCGGAGCTAGATATCCCAAGGAAGAATGCGGTCTCGTTTCGTTGTACTCCCGGCGCCACCCCTCCAGCTGTTCCTGGGCCTCAGAGAGGCTCAGGAACCAGCTCTGGCTCAGACACTCGTCCCTGAGTTTGCCGTTGAAGCTCTCGATCCATGCATTCTCCACCGGCTTGCCCGGCCGGATGAACTCTAGCTGCACGCCGTGGCGGTACGCCCACGAGTCCATCGCCTGGGAGTAGAACTCCGAGCCGTTGTCGACGGTGATGATCCTCGGTAGCGACCGCTGCAGCGAGAGCCGCTCGAGCACCTGCGCGACCCGCTGCCCGGTCATTGACACCCCGGCCTCCAGCACGGGGCACTCGTGGCTGAAGTGGTCCACGACCGTCAGCACCCGGAAGTAGCGGCCACTGTCCAGTCGGTCCGTGATGAAGTCCATGCTCCAGCGCTCGTTCGGCGCACTGGCGGCCGGCAGCGATACCCGCGTGTGGCTCGCCCGCTTGCGGCGGCGTTTCACCCGGATCGACAGCTCCTCCTGCCGATACAGTCGGTAGATGCGCTTGTGGTTCACCTGCCAGCCTTCTCGTCTCAACATCACCCACAATCGTCGGTATCCGAACCGCGGTCTCGCCGCCGCGAGCTCTCGGAGCCGCTTCCGGAGCACTGGATCATCCTGCTTGCGGCTCTGGTACCGATGGCTCGAACGTCCGAACCGGATCAGCCTGCACGCTCGCCTCTCGCTGATCTCGAATGCCTCTCTGAGGCATCTCACGAGCCGGCGTTTGCGTACAGCTGCCGCAGCTCTGCCACGCCCATGCCGGCGAACTTCCGCCGCCACGCGTAGAACGTCTGCGGCGCCACCCCCATCTTCCGGCAGATCTCCCGCACCGGCGTCCCCGCCTCCGCCTGCCTCAGCGCGTACGCGATCTGCTCGTCCGTGTACCTCTTCTTCTTCATCCGTCCTCCCGGTTCGAGGACTACGGTACACGCCGATGTGTCAACCTCCACCCGGACCAGTTTTCGGGGTTTGGGTCAGTTTGGTCACGTGCACCGGGGAGTGTCGGGACACTGTGCCGTCAGCCAGTTCGCCTTTTGCCGATATTTAGACTCTACTGCTCTCCAATCGGGCTGTGCCAGCGGCCTTCGACTCGCGCTTGCCTAACATTTTACTACAGTTGGCAACCTTTCGTTACTCCACGTGTCGAACCTGCTCGGTCCGGCGATAGGGAGATTTTCGTCGGGGGGGGGGGGACGAATCACTCTTCCGCCGCGAGACACCGATCTGCCAGATTCTCGGACCCTGATAACTCCATAGCTGCTGGTCAGAAGTGATACTTCATGTTAAGGCTGATTCCCCAGAACTGAATGTCACGCGTCTTTACATAGTAGGTAACGGGGACCGGCGGGTTACCGGCTACCGACGCATGATCGCGGAGAGAATCATATGCTGACTCGCCATCGAATTCACGGAAACTCGCCCATCGGAACTTGAGCCCGAGGGTGACCAGATCGTTGACCGGATAATCCAGGCCCGCCACCGCCTGGTAGCCGAGCAGCGGATCCGACAATTTAGCTCTGTCAGTAGTGATCGTGCCGGCAATTTCCCGGTTTAACGCCTGGGCTGTCGCCAGCGCATCACCACTCAACCCCTCGGTATCGAATACCGTGATGTTCTCGGGGTCACTCGTCCGGTGCCAGAGAGTCCGGTACGCAAGCGAGACTTTCGCAAAGCCGACTCCAATCCCCAGATACGGCGTAAACTTCGAATCAGAGCGAAAGTCGTAGTACATGTTGGCAAAAACGTTGTGCGACAATACGTCATCGACTCCATCCATGACAGTCTGGAATCCCGGATCCGTGCCGGGGTTATAGTTTGTTGCGGAATCATAGGGAACATCCGTGCTCTCATGGGTTGCGCTGCGATAGAAATATTCGCCCTCCGCCCTGAAGTTCCCCAAGCGATACCCCAAGGCCAAACCAGCCAGGATTCCCCTGCCGCCATCAAACGACTCGTCCATAGGGCCCCAAGCTGAGGGGGCATTGCCACATGCTCCTTCTTCTACCTGAAAACCGTCTGGGTTTATGGTCTTGTCGCATCGGATCGCTGAATGCGCCGCATCCGCACTTGATACCCAATCATCCAGTCCCCCGGTCTTCACGTCCATTTCCGGAGCTACCGCAACCCCCAGGTCAATCCCCATGTACCAGCCGTCCTGGGCCAACACCGGGCCGGAGGAGACCACCAAAGCGATCACCAGGAGGACGAGCAAGAGTTTCTTCATGATGCCACCCCTCTTTACTTTTCGATTCGGAATTTCCTAGTTTAAGGTCTTTACTAGCTGTCTTCCCATCGGGTCTATTCGATCTCGTACTGAGACGAAAACCTTATTGGCTTAGAGGACAGAAAGTCGATGGACATCGTAGAGATCTTCGAGCGGTTCCCAACCCAGGAAGATTGCATCGCTCATATGGAGCATTCCCGCTGGGGCAACAAGCCCGTCTGCCCCTATTGTGGCTCTCTCAACACCGCTCCCTGCGAGCATCGGCACCGCTGCTACGACTGCATCACTTCGTTCAGCGTAACTGTCGGCACGATCTTCCACCACACGCACTTGCCGCTTCAGAAGTGGTTCCTGGCGATCATGCTCATGCTGAACGACAAGAAAGGGCTCTCGGCACTTCAGCTGTCCCGCGATCTGAACGTGAACAAAAACACTGCTTGGCGCTGACCTGACCCCCGAAAACGGATCCGGATGTAATCTCACGATCTGGGTCAAGAACGGGAGGTCAGAATGCCGAGTAAGAGGCACAGCGCCGAGCAGATCGTACGCAAGCTCCGGGAGGCTGAGGTGGAGCTGGCTCGAGGGGCGACGGTCAAGGATGCCTGCCGCAAGCTAGCAATCACCGAGCACACCTACTACCGGTGGCGGCGAGAGTACGGCGGACTGAAGCTCAACCAGGCCAGAAAGCTCAAGCAACTGGAGAAGGAGAATGCCCGGCTCAAGAGGCTGGTGGCGGAAAAGGAACTCGACCTGTCGATCCTGAAGGAAGTGGCGGAGGGAAACTTCTGAGCCCAGCTCGGCGGCGAGAGGCGGTGGCACATGTACGGGGGCGGCTGGGCGTCTCGGAGAGGCGGGCGTGTCGGGTACTGAAACAACCACGCACGACACACCGGTACGTGCCAAGAGAGCCGCAACAGGAGCAGATTTTGACGGAGCGGATCGTGGATTTAGCCCGACAGTACGGGCGCTACGGATATCGGAGGGTGACAGCGTTGCTGCGCATGGAGGGCTGGTCCGTGAACCACAAACGAGTGCAGCGTATCTGGCGGCGCGAAGGGCTGAAAGTACCGAGAAAACAGCCCAAACGAGCACGGCTGTGGCTGAGCGATGGCTCCTGCATCCGGCTGCGCCCACAGCACCGGGATCATGTCTGGGCGTATGACTTCCTGCACCACCGGACGCACGACGGTCGGGCTATGAGGCTGCTGACGATCGTCGATGAGTACACACGAGAAAGCCTGGCGATCCATGTAGCGGATGTGCCCCGAATGTCGTGGAAATTGGATGAGCGTCTCCTCCGCGACGACGGATGATCCTATCGGTTAGGCGGCCTGTTTGTCGGGGCCGCACGTGAGCTGAGCCAAGAACCGGTGGCCATCGATGCGTCGCATGCGGATCTGGCCGAAGGCGACCAGGCTCCACAGCAACGTCACCCCAGCGGCCTCGGTCGAGAACGAGCCCTGCGTCTTGGTACGACGACGGAACTCCCGGTTCAGGTTCTCGAGGGCGTTGGTGGTGCGCAGCGTCTTCCACATCGGCTTCGGGAACTGGTAGAAAGTCAGCAGGTTCAAGCCGGCCTCCTGCAGGCTCCGGGCCACGGCGGGCACGAGGGTCGACCACTTGCGTACGAAGGCGGCGTAGGCGGCTCTGGCCTGGTTGCCGTCATCGGCCCGGACGATCGCATCCCAGTCCCGCTTCATCTCCGCACGTGCATGAACCGGGCAGTGGTCGCGTAAGTTGCTCCACTTGTGTTGTGTGCACCGCTGCACCGACACATCGGGCCATACCTCGATCGCCTTGGCCAGGCCCTTGTGGCCGTCGGCGATCAGCACCTCCGGCGCCTGCAGCCCTCGTCTCACCAGCGACTCGATCAGTCCTTGCCAGTGCACCGCTGCCTCCGAGACCGCCAACTGCAACGCTACCAACACCTTCTGGCCGTCGGGCTGGACCCCGAGCACCGCCAGTACCGGCGCCGACACGACCCGCCTCGCCAGCCTGACCTTCAGATGGAACCCGTCCAAATACAGGATCCAGTACCGCTCGCCTGACACATCTCGCTGTCTCCAGCGCTCGAAGTACGCCTTCAGGCGCCCCACCACCCTGGAGATCGTGCTCTTGGTCAGGTGCGCCTTGCCCAGCAGCGGAGAGAGCGCCTTGCGGATCCGCCGGGTGTTGGCTCCCGCCAGGTATGCTCCCAGGATCGCCTCGTCCACCTGCCGGGCTCGCCGTGCGTACCGTGGCAGGATCGCGCTGCGGAACTCTCGGGTGCTGCCGTCTTGCCCCACGATGCGCCCCCGCGGTATGTCCAGCTCCTGGAGCCCTTGGGCTGTCGTCACCCGACGCCTTTGGCTGCCGTTGCGGTAGCCTCGCCGCTGCCCGTTGCGCTCGTATCGGTCGCAACCCAGCGCCTCGGTGAGCTCCTCGTCAAGCGTCATCTGGATCGCCTCGCGGATCCTGGTGCGCAACAGCGCCTGTACGTCCTGCCGGAACTCGACGAGCCCGGTTCCCTCCGTGCTAACCTGCTTCACGGCGTAGCCTCCTGCCGCTCGTGGCGGCTTTGTGTTTTTCCTACTCGGAGGTTACGCCATCTTTATTTCCACAGGACTCGGGCCGGATCCCATGTAGCACGGAAGCTCAACTCTGAGGACGTGCTGGAGCAGCTCGGGAGGTTGTTCGTACACCGGGGCATACCTGAGCACATCCGGTCGGATAACGGACCAGAGTTCACCGCCGAGGCGGTTCGCGACTGGCTGGGCCGGTTGGGCGTGGGGACGCTGTTCATCGAGCCGGGCTCGCCGTGGGAGAACGGTTACGTGGAGAGCTTCAACGGCAAGCTACGCGACGAGCTGCTGGATGGAGAGATCTTCTACACGCTCAAGGAGGCAAAGGTTCTGATCGAGAGATGGCGTCAGCACTACAACCGCATGCGACCGCACAGCTCGCTGAGCTATCGGCCGCCCGCACCCGAAGCGACGTTGTTGAAGCCGGCTGCGCTCCGCTTCGCCGGCCTCAACAACCTCTTGTCAGCACCGAGTTACTGAGATAAGACATGGTACTAACCGCGGGGTCAGGTCATGACGGCCAAGGCTGCTGCCAAAGACAAGATGAAGGGGCGGCACATGCGCGCCTTTGTGCGGGAGCGAATTGACACGTCCAAGGCCAGCCTGATCCGGAGAGGGAGACGGAAACGGGGACGCGGAAAGGGATCGGGACGTCAGCGACAGCATCGCCCTGGCGATCCGTGGAGGCAAGATCCGGTTCGATAGCGTCGATGTCGCCGGCTTCGGCTTCGAGGGAGACCTAGCGTTCGACGAGTACATGCCCCTCGAGGACTGGCGTTACGAGGAGCGATCGCCGGGGTAGTGTGCGACGATACCCTTCCCGGTTCGCGATCTCGTCGTTCCGACCGGTCATCTCCCAGCGAATCAGGGAGATCGGGATCATTCCGGAGCTCCAGAACGCGTCCATGAAGTCTCGCAAGACGAAGTCGTCGCCGAGCTCGTGGCCGCGCTCCTGGATCAGCCCGTTGATCTGCTGCTTGCCGAGCACCATGCCGGTGTGCCAACCCGGGGTGCGTAGCGTGGTCTCCATCTCGAACCAGACTTCGTGGCCCCCTTCCACCATCCAGCTGTACGGAGTCTGCTCGTAGCAGAAGCGATTCGCCTCCGGGAGGGTGAGCTCGTTGGCGTGCATCTTCAGGTCCGCCATGGCGCGTACCGACCGGAACGCGGTGGCGATGTGGACAAGCTCGCGAACGCGGGGGAACGCGTCGAGCAATCCGACGTTCATGAGCAGCTCCTCGAGGGCGAACGCCTGGCCCTCGGAGCGCACCATGTCGATCTCGAACAGGCGCGCCTGCCCGCGCAGCGGTCGGTCGTCGTGCCGTCGCCGGAGCTCGTCGAGATTGTGTCCGAGCATGTTGTGGGCCAGCTCGGGTAAGGGGTTGCGGTCACGGTGCTGCTCGAAGAAATCGGCGACGCCGCCCGGATTGTCGGGCGAGGTAACGGTCCAACCGCGCAACAAGGGCGTCACCAACATCGTGCTCGCGAGTCTGGATGAAGAGATCGAAGTGAAAGCAGGACAAACCGTTGAGCTGTTCGTCAACTACACCGACCCCAACAACAAGGACGCCCACATCGGGGGCGCGGAGATGATCGTCCCCATAGCGGGGACCGATTACACGGCCTGGGACGGTGCCGACGGCGCGGGCAGTCTCATTACCTCCCAGGTTGACCTGTCGAGCACGGAGTTTTCCGGCTCCGACTGCAAGATCGTGGCCACCAACAATGCGGCCACGACGGGTTATCTACGCGGCCCCGGCGCCGTGGCCGGCATGCAGGTACGGGGCAGGCCGCTGTATCGGTACTCTCCCGTATCACGCCGCGGCAAAGGCTCGGCCGACAGCATCACTGACTACGGGGAGCGGTGGTTGCGCATCGACATGCCCTATCAGGACAACGTGGAGGTGGCGCAAGACGTGGCGAACTTCATCGCCAATCTCCACGACGGGATCCTCAATATCCCGACCGAGGTGGCGCCGATGACCGAGAGGCCGGAGGTGTTGGCCTCGTGTCTGTCGGTGGATATCGGCTCCAGGGTCAAGGTAACCGAGCAGGAGTCTGGGGTGGATGGCGCGGAATTGTTCGTCAACGGCCTCCGTGGCCGGGTGCTCAACAACGTCGTGAGCTTGGAGTGGATCGTGGCGCCGGCTGATACGACGGCCGTGTTCATTCTGGATGATCCGGTGGCCGGGATCCTGGACGCCAACGCACTGGGGTACTGATGATGCACCGCTACATACTGGGCATTCGGGACCAGCACTTGGTCGTTGACGAGACCAGGTTGCTTGCCAAGCTCGACCAACAGGTCGCCAAGTCACAGCGTCTGGGAGCGCGCATCCAGGTGCACCCGGAGGGCGAGGAGATTGTGGCGTACTGCAACCACGGCCGCTGGGTGGCGGACTGCCCGTGCGGCGGGGGCGTGGCGGTGGAGCCGGAGTTTGACAAGGCGATGGCAATGCCTCTGAGACCATCGATGGGGCCACCACGTTCGTGGTGAACTACGAGGATCAGGCCGTTGTCCTCGCGTGCGACGGGACCAACTGGGAGACGCTAGCGCGGACCAGCACGCCGGTCTCCGCAATGGCCTTGATCGCCGCGGCGACGCCAGCCAGCGGAACGATCTCGATGAGCTCCCTCACCACCACCGACTACGACGCGCTGTGGCTGGTGGTTACGGGTCTGGAGTCCGATACCGATCAGGATGAAGTAGAGATGCAGCTCAATGCCACCACCGCGGGCTACCACTATGCGGACGAGATCGTCAGCGAGACGACCATCGAGCAATCCTTCGGCGCCGGCAACGCCGGCTCGATCAAGCTGCTGTCCAATAGCGTCGGGGCCCGGAGGCTGGGCAATGCCGCCGATGAGGGGGCGTTCTTTTCGGTCTGGATCGACAACGACCACCACGCCAACGAGTTTCTGGTGTTTTACCAAGGCTCCTATGTGGACGCTGACGGCAGGCTCTGGTCCTCGCTCGGCGGCAGCGGCTGGGTGGATCTGGGCACCGCCACCTCGATCACGCAGATTGACATCAAGGCCACCACGGGCAACCTGGATGCAGGCACAGCACGTTTGTACGGGCTCCGAAAGGCGGCGGCATGAACTACAAGCTCCTGGTGCGGGATGAGGACGGAGAGATCCTGGCCTCAAGGCGCGCACCGAAACAGCCGGATGGCTCCTATGAAGGGCAGCCCCTGGACTACGTCGCGCCCAACGATCCGAAGGCCGTGCGCTACGGCATCGACGAGGTTGTGGCCACGGACGTGTGGACGGGCTCCGGCGCCCTGCGCTCCGGCTACTCGGTGGTTGTGATCGACTCCGCAGTGCACCCGAAGATGACAGCGCACAAGGTGCTGGAGGGGCAGCTGGTGGACAAGAGTGCCTCGGAGCGGGAGGCTTCGGAGCGGGCCTCCAAGCCGGCCGAGGAGCGCCGGCGCGAGGATGCGCTCGCGTGGCTGGCAGAAAACCCCGATGCGTTGGTGCCCGCCTCACGAGTGTTGCAGTTGATGGGGCAGGCGGATGCATGAGGGGGTCGCGCAGCTGGACTACGAGGCTCTGGAGCGGCGTGGGCGATCTGCTCGGGCTAGGGCCAATGGACCTATACGTCAAGAGCGTGGAGCCGAGGAGAGGGGCCGAATGACGGTGCAAGCCGAGGAAGCTGAGCGGCAGCCTGTTACGGACTACAGCCCCCGTTGCTGGAAGTGCGACCGAACATTGGCCGGACACGTCACCCGTCCCTGGTCGCTGCGTTGCCGCAAATGCGGCACGCTGAACCATCGTCGAGTTGCTATCCAACAACACGTCGAGCAACATAAGCACCTGTAGCGGACCCAGCGTCCCGAACCGCACATCCAAGCGGACCGAGCGTCCCGTGCGCAAGCACCTTTCGCACGGGGCTTTCTTTTTGGGTGACCTGAACCGCCGGCATTTTCTACAGACAAGTGCCTGCGGCTGCGCACTGCTGAGCGTGGGCGAGCTATCGCCACTGCTGGCCCCACGCATGCGCGTGGGTCCCTTCGTACAGGAACTGCTCACGTACCGGCGCGCCACCCAGCTGCGACTCGTGCGTCAGGCCCAAGAGCTCGGTCTGGATGCCCTCGGCTTTTGCCTGTGGCCCATCGTGCCGGGGGGCGTGGAGATAATCCGCTACCCGGTGCCGTATGCCGGCTACGACCTGTCCCGGCCCACGGTGCCGTACCAGCGACGCCTGCACGAGACCGTGAGTGCCTCGGTGGCGGCCGGCATCCGGCCCTACGTCTACGGGCCGATGTTCCCGGACCTACGCCGTTACCACCCGATGTTCGAGCGCATGAGGTTCGGTGGCCGCGGCATCCGTGCGGCGGACTGGGCCACTTGGAGCCCGCTGGCGCACGATGCCTGGAGCCATTTCCTGTTGCGCATCCACGCCGAGTACGGCGACGCACTCCGCTACGTGGATGGGGTGGAGCCATTCACGCGCTACCTGCCGCCGCCGCCGAACCACTTCACGGCTCAGATGAGGCAGGCGCTCCCGGGCATCCTGTCGGCGGGCATCCACGAGCGTCACTTTAACCCCGGCGACTCCGACATCCCGCATGCCCGCGTCGTGGCTTCCGACGGCTGGGGCCGCAGCACGCGGCGCTGGCACTGGGGCCGCCCGACAACAGGGACGGGGCCTGTTCACCGCCCCTTGGCGGGCCTACCGGGCGATCGTGCTTCCCCATCCGATCAACGCGGCGCCGAGGCCCAGGTGGCCCAGTACTTCGTCACCACGGCTCGGGTGGCCTGGTCACAGGGGGCCCGGATGTTCCTGGTGCTGCACACGGCGGGCTGGTCGGTGGCCAACGGAAAGGAAGCGAAGGCGCAGGCGGCCAACCCGGACAACTACCAGGGACACCCCGCGGTGGTGAGCCTGCACGCGCCACCGTTCGGGCGCATCTACCAGGAGCTCGCGGCGGCATGAGCGAGCAGCGGCAAGGTCGAGTCGAGGAATGCCTGCTCCAGGTGAGCAAGGAGCTTGCGGGCCTCAAAGGCAGCACCAAGGCAGCTATCGGGAAGCTCAGTGGTGAGGTAGAAACGCTCAACGAGCGGCTATTTCTGGGCAACGGCGGCAAGAGCATGATGGCTCGCATGGAGCGGCTTGAGCAGTCCCAGATGACCAGAGAGCAGATCGAGCAGGTGGAGGCGGATCGTCGCTGGCACGTGAGGCACCTGTGGGCGGCGATCGGAGCCGTGGTGGCCACGATCGTAGCCGGTTGGATCTTCGGAGGAGGGAGCTGATGATGACTGAAGTTTCGTTGTCCCAACGTGTAATGAAGCATCTGGGCCCGTGGCAGCGCGCGCAGTCGCTCGCAGTGCGGATCGCCAAGGCGGTGGTGCTGGTGTGCCTAGCGTTTGGCGTGGTGTTCGCCGGCTTCTTCGGCAAGGTGCTGATCGTCGTCGTGCTGCTCGGCTGGGCGGCGCTGGCGGTGCTGGTGGGGCTATGAGACTCGCCGGCCTGCTCGCCTGGGGGCTGCCATGAGAGCGGCGCTCACGCTTCTGAGCCTGGCCATCTTCGGGGTGGCACTGGTATCGGCCGCCGGGGCGATGCTGACGCAGGAGTCCGCCCTGGGGCCCGTGCCCAGCGACTACGGCATCGTGCTGCACTCCCTGGGCGGCAAGTTCGTCGTCATCGCGGCAGCCGTGGTGTTCCTCATGATGCTCGACGCGATCTTTATGCCGTACCTGAGAATCGAGGATGCGTTCTATTGCCGTGAGCCGTGGTCGAGCATGCCGCCCGAGGTACGAGGGGCGTTCATCTGGGGCTGGTTCACCGTCTTTGCCGCGATCATCCTCGGGTTCGCCTGGGGTGGGTCGTGGTGGACGCTGGGTCTGGAGTCGCAGAAATCGGGGAATATCATTACTTGCCCTCTCGCAGCCGGCGGCCCTACTGGCCATCTTCGCTGTTGAGGTACAGCTGGCCGACGTGCGGGAGTGGTCCGATCGGCTTGCTGCACAGATCCAAGTGGAGTCGGCCTGGCGACCCGAGGCGCGCTCGAAGTATGCGGCAGGGCTAGCCCAGTTCACCCCGGCGACGTGGAGCGACATCGCCCCGTACACCGAGCCGTCATGTGCCGGCGCCCCCGAGACCGACCCGGCCTGCTCCGTACGGTCCCAGATCGTGTACATGCGCCGGCTGCTATCCCGCTACCGATTCTCCGCCACCGAGGCGGAGCAGTGGGCCTTCGCCTGGGCTGCCTACAACGGCGGGCCGGGGTGGATCAGTCGCGAGAAGACACGCTGCAAGAGACAGCCCGGTTGCTCGCCCGGCCGCTGGTTCGGCCATGTGGAGCGGCACTGCCTTCGGGCCAACTGGGCGTGCCGGGAAAACCGCGCTTACCCGCGCAAGATCCTCGCACGGCTGCCGTGAGGGTTAGGCTTCGAGCGGCGCCGACCGGATAAGTTCTTGTCCCTCAATCACTTACGTGCCCCTTCGAAGCAAGCATGAGACTCCGCACCGCCATCCCGATCATCGCGCTGGCAGCCCTTGCGGGCTTCGGCGTCGGATGGTGGCACTTCGCACCCTCGCTGCTGTCGCCTGAGGGGCTGCTGGGGCTGGCCTCGGGCCTACTGGAGCAGCAGCGCCGCGAGTCGCTGGCCGAGTACGAGGCAATGCAGGCGGAGCACGAGGAGCAGATCGCCGCCTATGAGGCCCACCTTTCCGCCACTGAAGAAGCGCTCGGCCAACTCAGTCTCCGGCTCGCCGAGCGCAATGCAGAGGCGGTCGAGGCGGAGCAGGCCCTCGGGCGCACTCTCCAGCTGGCGGCACAGCGCGAGGCGCAGCTACGCGACGAGATCTTGGAGGCCGCTCCCGAGGTCGAGGCACCTTTAGAGGAGCTACAGGTACAGCACCGCGGCGTGGTGAAGGGGTTCGAGCTACGGGTCAAGGCGCTGCAGCAGAGCGTTGAGACCCGCGACCAGCTGATCGTGAACCTGGGGGAACAGCTCGACGCCACTCGCCAGCTATACGAGACAACGCAAGCGCGGCTCGACCTGGCGGAGGCGCGGCGTAAGAGCCTCGAAGGCCGGCGCGTGCGGATCGCTTGGCCTGCCGTGCTGATCGGCGGGATACGCGACTTGAGCGGCACAGATGGTTGGAGGGCTGGTGTCGCCGTCGGGATCGCGATTACCTGGTAGGCGGCGTACTGGCCTAGCAGGTTTTCACCGCACAATGTCCTTATCGGGATCGAGCTCGCGCTCGGCACGCTCGATCAGCCTGCGTACATCGACGCGCTCTTCCTCCATGATCGCACCTGCTTCGAGAAGCCGCTTCAGGCGGCGTGCGATCGCCGCAAGAGCTTCGGCTTTGCCGTCCTTGTGATACCTGGTCGAAGGCGTCGTCTCACCCGGCATCGGATATTTCGTCGTCGTGGTTGGTGTCTGCATTTCTTCCTCCGTCTCGCGCTCCGGCCACAGCGTCGACCTTGTCCATGATGCGGCGCAGCACGGCTGCACGGATAGGCTCCGGCGTGCGGAGTCCGGTCCGATACCGCGACAACGTCATCACGGCAACGTTGCCGTCCAGCCCCATGCGCTCGAGCTCGCGGTTCATCAGGAACTGAAGATCCTTGAGCATCATCGGCCGCCAGGGTTTGCTCGGCGATCGATGACGCTGCATCCACGCCTTGAGCTCGTCGGGACTCGGAGGCTTCATGGCCAACAGTCTAGGTCTCCCGCCAGGGCCATCGCCGCTCTCTGCGTCTCCAGTATACCGGCACCTATCGCTGTATCCGATGCAGGTCACGGAACCTCACATAAGCCCCCGGTCCCGCAGCGACACCCACTGCCCGCCATCGGGGCCGGTGCCGATGATGATGTGGTCCAGGACACGGATATCGATGAGCTCGCCCGCCTCCATCAGCCGGCGAGTGGTCGACACATCCGCCTGGGACGGCGTGATGTCGCCGGACGGATGGTTGTGAGCGAGGATGATCGCTGCAGCGCCCGCGTACAGGGCGGCGGTCAGGATCTCCCGAGGGGCCGCTGCCGCCTGGTCGAACCCGCCCTCCGAGACGACCTCGTAGCCGATCGGCTGGAGCTTCGTGTTCAGCCAGAGCGCCACCAAGCGTTCCTTCGCGGTCTGCTGCGGAATGGCTTCGACGGCGAACGCGGCCGCGATTGCAGGATCGGTCATCGGCCCTGACATCGGCGCGACCGCATCGCTGGCGAACACTAGCTGAAACCTCTTGATCTCCATCGACTGTCTCCAACTTTCCGTGTCTTCTATAATGTATTCACTATACCGACGTATAATAAATAGTCAAGCTAGAAATGGTGGATTCTCAAGAAAACAGGCGCGCATACCGCTGCCCTTACGAGCGGCGGGGTCAGGTCAGGACAGGCCGGACTCGAGCAACGCGCCGGCTCCTGCCGCCGTTGTGATGCCGTTCGGGGCGCAGCCTGGTGCCAATCCGGCAGGCCTACCCAGCAGAGCTTTGAGTTCCACCAACGACACGTCTGACGTGTCTGCAGTTTCTGTGGGCTTCCCCTTGGGCGTTGACGCCACGGCAGGGATCGCCGCCACCGCCATCACCACGGTGAGCGCGAGAATCCGTCTTAGCATGAAATTCCTCCCGGTTCATCGGTCCAGGTGGGGTTGTGGGCACGTACGCTCTTCATCGTCTGAACGTTCATGGGCTGTTCCCTCCTCACGGCAGCGACCTTGCCATCCACCTCACCTCGCCCACGAGCACCGCATCGTCAGGCCAGGGCTCAGCGGTCCAGGTGGGGTTATCGCTGACCAGCAGCCAGTCACGCCTGCCTTTGGCGGCGCGCTTCGCGTTCATGCTGCCGCTGCCGTGAGACCAGAACGTATCCAAGCGCGGTGTTGAAAGCTACGAGGAACCCGACGCCGGCACTAAACAAATTGCCGTTGGGTGCGAGCAGTTGTGCAATGGCTATCGTGGTGCAGGCAAGAAACAAGGACCCATGAAGTACGCGGAGCCAGTATGGATTCCGCGCGAGCCACTGGAACGAGCTGGTCGCCAGGTACAAAGCTGCGGGCAAAAGCACCGCGAAGCTCATCAATATTGCGACTGCGAACCAGTCGTTCATTCGGTATCGGCTGGCAAAGTTAGTCGCTGCGCCCTGGCCGCAGGTGCGCAGTTCGTTTCTCTCCCTAGCTATTCCCGATCATCGCCTACCGTAGCTTGGGGGGAGGAAGGTGCATCCACAGCCGCTTCAGTGGCTGGCGGTTCCTTGAGCGGCGTTTCGACTGAGATCGGCTTTGTCTGCGGTGCACCACCCTCATTCCGGCGCATCAGCACCAGCAGGACAACACCGATCAAGATCAGCGCGGGTACATCGCCGATAAGGTTGGCCGACTCCGCAGGGTCGTTGAGTGCCTGCCAGGCCATCAGTAGTCCATGTGCCAAGCTTGACCACGCGGCAAAAGCGATCAGGCTGGTGTGCTCGGTCGGGTTTCGCGACGCCCTAAGCAAGAATACGCCCAGCACCGCGAATGTAAGGAGGATCATCTGTTCGTACTCGGCCTGGCGAGGCTCCCACATGAACCCTGCCGGCCAAACGACCGTGAGCGGATACAGCCCGACGATAAAGATAACTCCGACGACCGTGAGTACTATGCTCAATGTTGATCGCTGACTGCCGATAGCCATCTCTCTGCCTCCATTGCTGCTAGCTACTAGCCGATACAGAACAGGATCCGATAGTTGCCAACTCGTAGTTGCCGATACGTACTGCTGGTCAACTGGTGTTGTTGTCGAGTCTGTAGCCTCCCTATTCGTTCACCGATCCTCGGGGTGAGGTCAGCCAGTAGAGTGTAGAGTCTCCTCTAGCCGCCCGATCTCCCTTCAGGACCTCGACGCGGTCGCTCTCGACGCAGCAGCTTGAGCAGGTACCGATCGGGTTCTTCGACCTCGTTCAGGTGCCGGCGCGCTTTCCTTGCGAAGCGTTCAGCATCCTCATTGGTCCACTGTCGATTTGCCCCGCGCCCGTGTCGATTCGCCTCTCCGCGCCAGATGGTCAGCGCCGCGTAGCCCCAGAGACCAGCGATTGCAGAGCGAACCTCATCCACGAAAATGACGTCTGGATTCTGCTCCAAGAATCTCTCAAACCGACAAGCTTCGTCGATGAGCACTCGCACGGGCTTTCCGTCGCTTTCGATGTACTCCCCCTCCCAGACCAGCCTCTTCCACCTAAACCACGGAACGTGCTTGCCGTCAGGGAACTCCTCCAGGTACCCATCAATGAGTCGAAGATGGGGCGTGCGGTCCTTCCAGCCATGAACGAGCCCCTGGACATCTAGCGCCTTCTTGTAGGCGTCTTCCCGGTCCGAGATGGCCTCCACGGTCGCTATGGCCTCGGAATTCTCCGCTGCCATTAGCTGCACCGTTTCTGCTGACATCGGCCACGGGTTGGCCAGAAGGTCAGCCGTCAGGCGCTTCATTTCCTCCACGCTCCTCGCAAGAGCATCCTCACCGGCGGGTGGTGCCTGGGCGGGCGCGAGCATGGCTGCGAGGACCAGGCAGATCGACACTGCCCGAACGGGCGTGGTGGACAACAGCTCTCGTAGGTTTGCCATTACATCCTCGCTGCTAGATAGCGGGCCCTTTCTCACGGCAGCGTCCTCGCCATCCACCTCACCTCGCCCACTAGCACCGCATCGTCAGGCCAGGGCTGCTCGTTGGTCCAGGTGGGGTTGTCGCTGACCAGCAGCCAGGTGTGGTTGGGGCCCTTGGCGGCGCGCTTCACGACCAAGCTCTCGTCTTTGAGCTTACGCGGGGCCATCTCTTTGCGATCCGGTGTCGGGCCTTCTGACCGCCGACATAACTCTCGACGTAGCCGCAAGCGACGCAGACGTAGTTGTCCAGCGCAACGCTCCCAAAGTACAGCCCACCGATTGGGATGGTGTTCGAGCCCATAGTCCCGGTCTTGCTAAAGACGTTCGCGCCACTGTGCACCTCTTCGGAACCGCAACGTGGGCACGTACCGCTCTTCATCGTCTGAACGTTCATGGGCTGTTCCCTCCTCACGGCAGCGACCTTGCCATCCACCTCACCTCGCCCACGAGCACGGCGTCGTCGGGCGAAGGGATTGGGTGGGCTCACAGCAGTATCTTCCCCGTCCAAGCGACCTGCCCGAGGATCTTGGCTTCCCGTGGCAGGCCTAGGGTCGGGTACTCGGACTTGTCCGGGTTGTCACTGGCGAGCGCCCAGGCTCCCTGATCGTTCCGCATCAGCCGCTTGACGACGCTGCCGTCCTCGGTCCACACGGCGAAGATGCGGTCATGGATCAGAGTGGTGCGCCGATGATCGACCAGGATCATCGCTCCGTCCTCGATGCCCGGCACCATCGACTCACCCCATACCTCGAAGGCGTTGCAGTGCTCGGGAAACAGCCCGTGCCGGTTCGACCACACCGTCGGGAAGGCGATGTAGCCGGTGACCTTCTCGGTGATGAAGGCTCCCGCGCCAGCGGCAATGCCAACGTCGCCGCGTCTCGGGAAGACGCTGAAGTCGTGCTCGAAGGTGGCCAGACGGGGGTTGCCAGCGTAGTCCTCAGGGAGAGGGATGGGGGCGACGTTGCCGTCCGAGAGGTCGTCGGCGGGCGGCGGCAGGCGCGAGAGGATGTCGGCGTACTGCGCGTGCAGTTCCTCGCGTAGCGCTTCGGTCTTGGCTCGCAGCGCCGCCAGCTCGTCGCGGCTCGGTTCGTCGCTGGCGTCACTATCGCGCGCCTCCAGCTGCGGCTCGGAGCCGTTGCGCGGCGGGCCGACGTAGAACTCCAGGCCCAGGGCGTCGCAGAGGGCCTGAATAGTCGATCCACGGAGATCCAGTCCACGTTTCAAGCTCCGGACGGCGCTTTCGTGCCCCACTGCCGCGATAGATACCTCCCTGGCAGAACGGTTGCTTCGCTCCAGGGCTGCCAGGATTTCAGCGGGGTACTTAGCCGAGTAGGTCATACGGTCCCTACCTATACCACTAATTTTTGCATCGGGCTTCACTCGACTTCGGGGTTTTATGCCCTATTCTCTGGGGCATGAACTCCCTAGAAGCGAATCTCGTTGCACTCGCCGAAACCTACGCCTCGCACCGAAGTGTGACCTTGTGGAGGGTCGGTCACCAGGCAGCGAACCGTGGGTCGTTCTTCGTCGATCTGAAAGGCCAGAAGCGCCACTGCCAGACCAATACGTATAGCCGCGTTCTCCAGTGGTTCTCAGACCACTGGCCGGCCGACCTGGAATGGCCGGCGGAGATCCAGCGCCCGGAGCCGCGGCAGGGAGAGGCGGCGTGAGCGGTGCGCGGCTTCGCGATCGTCGTTTGCTCGCAGTTTTCGGCCGATGGGTCTGGAGAGCGATCTGCTGGAAGCGCCGTCTTCACGGTCGCGTCGAGCGAGCACTCGGGATCTACGAACTACGGCGCTCTCGGCGCGACACCCTCAATCCTCTGGAGATGCATCGCGCTGCGCTTCTTTCTTCGCGGCTTGCCGCATCTCGGCGAGGACCTCTAGGAACCGGCCGTCCTTCCACTCAGACAACGCGTGATCGTCCAGTCGCGCTGCCTCCAAGTCCTCCAGAGACAGAGAGCCGTTCGCAACAAGAGCATCCCGAAGCGCGATCCAGTCGGCCTGAAGCGAAAGGTACAGGCCGATGATGAAGCCGTGTCTGCCCGAAGGCGACATTTCGATCGGCTCTCTGTTGAAGCGTGGGGCGTCGTCGTTTTCCACAGTTCCCGGGGCTGTGCTGGGTGGTTGGTGTCGAACTGCCCACGCTAGCACGGCCTCGGAGGCCTTCTCACAAAAGGAGGTGGGGTAGTGGCCCCGATCACGATGACCTACGAGCTGGCCATGGGTGCGAGCAAGGACGCAGCTAACCAGAGCATGGGCGCGGCGGGCCGCTCCAAGTGGAGCCGACAGGACTACAGCGTCGCCGTCGAGACGTTTGAGCGCCTGTGGCCATTGGAGGCGGATCTGCGCAGCCAAGGAGAGATGGCGTGAGCGTGGAGGTGCGGCGGCTAGTCGACCTCGCCGGCGGCGGCAGCGCGCTGTTCGTGCGCCAGCTTGACTCGCTCCGGCAGCGTGAAGGTGTAGAGCAAAAACAGCTCGGCGAAGCTCTGAATCTGCTTCGCGCTCATTTCGTCGAACGTTTCCTCGTGCGCCGCTTTGTTTCCCTGGAGGCGAATGATGTGCGCCAAAGACTTCATTGCCGGAGTGATCTCGTGCCGTTTGGCGAGGGCGTCGATACGTTTCACGAGCTGCATCTTTTTGAAGTCCGCACCTTCAGGCGGCGATCTCCGTGGTGGCCCACTCCAGAACCTTGCGGAACATTATGCCGGCGCTTGTGAAGTGCTGGCGACGCAGGTTGTCGGCCGCCTCCTTGTAGTCGTTCGCGATGCCATCGGGCACATGCTCGGGCACGTCGATTGGCTGCGGCTTCGGGTGTATGGCAATCAGTTCGAACTCATGGTCTTGCGGATCTCCTGAATAATTGCCTGGACTACTTTCCTTCGGGCCCTTGAACTTAACGGCGACACCTTCTTGACACTTACGGCATACGAACAAGGTGTTCCACTCCCTCAGGCGACGATTCGATTGCTCCTCCAGCGAGACAGGTGGGCACTCGAGCTGACCGCCGAACATGAACCCCGTGCGCTCCGATGCACAGTGGGGGCAGTCTAGGACCATTTCAGGCATGTCGAACCTCTCACCGCATATCAGGGAGCTGAATAAAACGCTGGCCCCGGAGTACGGCCCGGAGACACCGAGCGAGGCCGTGAGCCGGCTGCTCGAACACTACCAGCGGCTCGATGAGCAGGGCCAGCTCGCGTTCGTGGCGGCGCTGATTGGTGACGCCGTGACGCAGCGAATGATCGCGCGCCCGGAGCCGCGGCAGGGAGAGGCGGCATGAGCGACACCGCCCAGGTCGACGTATCCGTGCATTCCGAACCGCTGCTTACTGCGCTGTCACGGCTTACCGAGCTTGCGAAAGGCTTTCCGGAGCTTGTCGATCGCCTTATCGACCTTACGCATCTCTCGCCGGAGTTGCTCGGCACGGTAGTGCGTGACGAGTGCGTATTTCGGTGATGCCGAATCGGTTGTTTCGGTCATCGCGATCACTCGTTTCGGGTGATCGCGATCAGGGCATCGGAGCGAAGCGACGTTGTGTTGGGATGTTAGCGGATCACCTTGGGTGAGTCAGAAGTAGTAGTAGAGGCGGTGGAGGCTGTGGGGGACGCGAAGCGTCCTCCAAGGAGCGGTGGGAAACGGATGTTTTCCATGGCTCCGGCAGGATCCACAGGTTGCCGGAGCAGCGCGAGGATGCTCATGTGGCTTTGTCCGCATCGCGCAGCTTGGCGGCGGCGGCCGCCTTGCGCAGCGACCGGCCGGTGAGCTTGATCTTGTAGGCAGCGTGGATGAGCCGGTCGCAGATGGAGTCGGCCACGGTGGCCTCCCCGAGTGCCTGATGCCAGGCAGAGATGGGCAACTGACTGGCGATCAGAGTCGAGGCGCGTTCATGGCGATCTTCGATCACCTCGAGGATGTCGCGCCGTTCCATGTCGTTGAGCGGCGTAAGCAACCAGTCATCGATCACCAACAAGTTGGTTCTGGCGAGTCGGTTCATCAGACGGGTGTAGGAGCCGTCGCCACGGGCGACGGCGAGTTGGTGAGGGAACCGGGCGGCGCGCACGTACAATGCCGTGAACCCAGATCGGCACGCCCTGTGCGCCAGTGCGCAGGCCAGGAACGTCTTGCCGGTGCCGGTGGGTCCGGTGATCAGCAGGTTCAGGTTCTGGCGCAACCACTCACACGATCCCAGCGACAGCACCACCTGCCGGTCCAGCCCGCGGGATGCCTTGAAGTCGACATCTTCCATGCAAGCGGCGACGCGGAGTTTGGCGCGTTGGAGCCGGCGAGTGAGCTTACGCCGCTCGCGTGCGGTGTACTCGGCCTCGATCATCATGCCGACCCGATCCTCGAACGGTAGATCGGCGTACTGGCTCGTGGACAGCTGCAACTCGAACAGCTCGGCCATCGCCCCCATCTTCATGGCCAGCATCTTGTCGATCGTCGGTTGCCTCAGCATGAGCTGGACTCGGCGTAGTAATCAGCACCGCGGATGTTCTCGTGGACTGGCACTGCGGGAGTTCGGTGCTGTTGCGCGGGCTGCCGATCCAGGCCCGAGGAGAGGATGTTCTTGATCGTGCCGTAACGGCACGATCCGAGGGTCTCGGCGCGCGCGCTCGCTGCCTCCAGTCGTTCCGATCCGTAGCGCTTGCTCAAGCGCATGATCCCCAAACAGGAGCGATACCCCTGTTCCGGATGAGGGAAGGTGGCCATGATCTGCGCCACCACCCGAGCGGTGGCAGGACCGGTGCGCCCGGCCCAGCCGATCAGACGCGACGGGGTGCATTGCGCATGCGCCCGATGCGAAGCGGGCATGTGCTCGGCACAAGTGGAGTGGCTGCCTTTGCCCACGAGACGGCGGTGGCCGCCAACTCGGTTGCCCTTGAAGTACAGCTCCACGGTCAGAGCGGTGAAGCGTGCCTCCACCTGCTGATGAACCAACTGATAGGGCACCGAGTACCAGTTGCCGTCAACCTGCACGTGGTAGTCGATGTTGACCGTGCAGCGGAGCCACTCGGCCATCTCATAGGCGGCTGACGGCAACGGCTGCAGCAGTGGCCGGTCCAGACGCTCGTACAACTGTCGTCGGGATGCGCCGAGCTGCTGCATGGGCTTGTCGTTGATGATCTCGAGTTGCTCGCGGATCGCACCGTTCAGCTCGGCCAAGCTGAAGAAGGTGCGGTTGCGCAATACGGCCAGGATCCAACGCTGCGCCAGTAGCACGGAGCTCTCCACCTTGGCCTTGTCGCGAGGCTTGCCGGCGCGCGTCGGGATCACCGCCGCACCGTAGTGCTCGGCCATCTCGGCGTAGCTGCGGTTCACGGTCGGCTCATACCGGCAGGCCCGAGTAACGCCGCTCTTGAGGTTGTCCGGAACGAGGATCTCAGCACTCCCGCCGAAGTACTCCAACATCCGCACATGCGATCCGATCCACGAGGCCAGATCCTGGCCAGCGCTTGCCTCGGCGTACACGTAGGAGCTGGCGCCGAGCACCCCGACGAACAACTCGACGGTACGGGCATCACCGCTGTGGCGGTCAACGACGCTCGGTCGCTTGCCGGAGTAGTCCACGAAGATCTTGTGGCCGGCGCGGTGCACCTGCCGCATCGATGGGGACAGCTTGCGCCGGAAGCGTCGGTATCGCTCGCAGAACTGCGTGTAGCGATATCCGTCAGGGTGATCCTCCAGGTACTCGTGCCACAGCAGTTGTAGCGTCACCCCGGGGCGCCGCAGCTCCCGGTGAACCCAGGCCACATCCGGCGACGGGCGCGGGTTGCTCGGTGGCGCCGGCGCTCTGAACAGCTTCCCCTCCAGCGCGATGTCATCAAGCTCTGCCGGCAGCGGCCAGCTCAGCCCGGCCGCCGCGGCGCGCTGCAGGTAGTCGCTCACGGTCGAACTGCTCACGCCACACGCGCGGGCGATCTGGCGGTGCGGTAGCCCTTGGAACTTCAGCCGCAGGATCTGTCGAACTTGTCTCATCGGTAGCCTCTTGGTTGCCATCCATCGCTCCTCCTGGCGTTAGGAGGCGCCATGGTGCCGCACTTGCTACCGATGGATCCCTGCTCTCAGATCCTCGCGATCGGCTCCGAAATGAGCGATCGCGATGGTCCGAAACCAGTGATCGGCATCAACCGAAATCCGTGATCGCGATAAACCGAAACGGGCGATCGGGATGCTCCGAAATACGCACTTGCGCGTGCGCAGGGGCACGCCCAGCCGTTTAGCCTGGTTGGGCCAGGCTCTCAGGTCCACTTCCCAGACCTGTTTGTCCCGGAAGGTGCGCTGCGTCGGTTCCGGTGAAAACAGCTTGCTCACGTACCCACTCCTGTGTGATGTCAGGATCGAAACGCCAGCGCGATCCTACTCGAATGGCGGGGATGGCTCCTTGAATGGCGAGATCTCGCACGGTACGCGGAGCCATCTGGTAGAAGGCAGCCGCTTGCCGTAGCGTCCATAGCACGCGCTCCCGTTGAGCCATCAGGACCGCACCGCCTGTAGCGGGATCAGCTCCGCGTCGAACAGTTGGACGAACAGCTCCGCCTGACGCGACCACGGCTCGGGTATGTCATTGAAGTCCTTGGCATCGAACGCCGCGTGCATCGGACAGTTGTCCCAGGTGTGGCAGTTCCAGACCTCGGGCGTGGCCACCGCTTCCAGAGGCTTGCCGCCGGCCGTCAGAAGTGCCGGTAGATCCGCTACGTACTCCGACCACTTCTGCCCCGTCGGCATAGTCGTCTCGGCAGACAACTTGGCTCCCCGCAGGTTGGCTCCCCGCAGGTCGGCTCCCAGCGGGCACGATCCGCATACCGGAGCGGTGCTGTGGGAGTTCGACTGGCCGGGGATCTCGTCCGCCGACTCCAACGTCTCGCAAGCGGTGCCGGTGGGCTCGAACCGTGTCTTCATCTCCAAGGGCTACGGCGGCGGTGCGGCACTGTACGAGCTCGACCCAGCGGCCGCGGGCACATTCACCGGCCGTCAGCTCTGGCACCAGCCGCGCGTGCTGCGCACCAAGCTCACCAACGTCGCCATGCGCAACGGCTACGCCTACGGGCTGTCGGAGGGCATCCTCGAATGCGTCGACCTGGCCACCGGCGAGCGCGTATGGAAGGCCGGCCGCTACCACCACGGCCAGATCCTCATGGTGGGGGAGGTGCTGCTGGTGCTCACCGAGGACGGCGAGATGGTCATGGTCGAGGCGTCACCCGAGAACCGCAACAACGTCCTCGGCCGCTTCCAGGCGATCAACGGCCACACCTGGAACAACTTCGCGCTCTACGGCGACATCCTGCTGGTGCGCAACGGGCAGGAGGCCGCGGCGTATCGATTACCTGGGCACCGATCAAGGTCCAGATGACCTCGGCATCCGCCAGCTCGCGCGCTACGGAGCACAGAGTCGGCCATGGCGGCACGTTCGGAAGTCGCAGCATCAGCTGGGCCAGAGTCTGTCGAGTAGCTCCTGGCCGGCCCGTTGACTGCGACCGTCGTCAGCTTCGATGAGATCCAGTGCGACGACAAGCGACCAGACAGCCGAGCTGTTCGCCGGAAGCCGTTCGCCATCCTCCGTGACGTGGATGAACAGGTTGGGTGCCTCGGAACGGGCCCCGAGGGGATAACTTCGCTCCAGACCGGACCAGTTCGAGCTCGAGACATATGCCTCGAGCTCGCCCAGGGACGAGACGTCGGCACCATGCGCCGCTGCTGCACTGACGCCGGCCTCGTGCAGCTCGGGCTCTTCGGCGAGACGGTCGATAGACGCCGGGTGCGCCCGGTAACGTCGTAGCTCGGCGCGTGACTTCAGTTTTGCCACCAGCTCAGCGCGTGGCGATGTTCGCAGCCGCCGTTTAAGCTGAGACTGGTGGGATGCGGACAGCCATTCGGGCGCCTCGCCGACAATCAGGTGCAAGAGCGCCCAGGACACAGACTGGTTGAACGGCCTGCCGGGAGCCCTCGATGCTCGCAGTCGATCCTCGACAGCTCGCGCCTGCAGTACCCACCGTCCACCGACGCGCTGGGCATCGATCACCCCATCCCGGATCAACGCCCTGACTCGTTGGTCAGTTACGCCGAGATGTCGGGCGGCGTCTGGAACGGAAAGCAGCTCGGTCGCGTACATGGCACAATCTCTTACTAAAATTATTCTTAATAGTTAGGTTTATTAAATTCGCCTGCATGAGAGCAGCCAACGCTGCGTTTCTTAAGTGTGTGAAGGCGTGCCTAAAAGCAGCGCCGCCGACGGTATAGGCGAATCGAATTGGAGCCTTGGGGGAAGGAGACTCAGGAAATAGTGGGTGTCCGTCATGGGCACTCGCGACCATTCAGAAGCTATGCCTTGATCATCACAGTCGGGGTGTTAGTCGTCGCCGTTTTCGCGGAGGCGTCTATAAGACAGGTCGGTCGGCCGCACATCGATGCGCAGACGATCCTACGAGGGACGGTTGCCGACTTGCAATCGGGAGCGCGAATTCGAGCCGCCCATGTGCTCGCGAGGGGGATCGGTCGCGGCACGACGAACAACCACGGCGTGTTCAAGCTGCGAAGATCGCCACCCGTCGTCGCCGGCACCTACCCCTTCACCATCCGAGCCTCTGGATATTGGCCGCGCAGAGCATATGTGCAGATTCCACCAGCAGGAGGGCGAGTACGAACTGATCACAGTCTGTTCCCGCGCCCAGGCCCGGCGCTTAAGTTCTTTGATCGAGCGATTCGCGACTCCCTCAACGGGCTGACCACTCGCTGGGTGGCGGCTCCACCGATGTTCGTGGTGGCTGATTGGCGTCTTGGGTGCGTTGTTGGGACACCTATCGCATGCGAGACATGGGTTGTTACTTCCGAGCCGATCACGGCTCAATTACGCGCGTGGTACGAGGAGATCGTTCTTCAAGACGCGCCGATCCTGACCGGCGGGTTCGCTTCCGGTTCTCTCGGCACGTGGTCGCTCCAGCCTGGTACCACGCTCTCGCAACAGGAGCTCTTAGAAAACGGGCGCTACCTGTTGGCTGAACATACCGATCTTCAGCTTCTGTTTAGCGGTCCACGAGCTGAGGGTGGAAAACCGATTGTTACCCAGGCGCTGATCATCTCTCGCGGCGACTTCACCCGGTGGCTTGTACTGCGTCTATTCGCCCAGGGGCTTGGTTACCGCGGTTTGGCAACTGCGCAAGATTGTGCGGATTGGCTCCGCCTCAGCTTACGTACCTCGGCATGCGAGAGCCATGCTGATAGAGCTACTCGGAACGACCGCATATACGGAGCTGCGCTCTATGCGCGCCCGGCCGGGAACCGGTGGCCGGACGAGGACCCTGATCCGGATTGCGCAACGTGCGAAGCCACGTAAGCGTTGAGACCACACGCACGACGGCCGGGGCACCGGGTGCGCGTGCGCTAACCGTAGTATTGGGCGTGTTCGTAGCCGTGGCGACTTCGCATGCCCGCAGCGTGGTCCCAGGAAGTAGTACCCAGTTTCGCGCCGAAATCTTGCAGCGCGTCGCCTACACCATCGTCTTGGACGCTGCAGATGCCCCAGTTTCTCACCTACAAGAAACGGACTTCCGCATCTTCGAGGGCGACGACGAGCGGTCCATCAATATGTTTCTTGCGCCCACCTCCACCGGACTGGACTTGGCCGTGCTGCTGGATCGGTCCTCGACCATGTCGGGGCGCACCAGAGAGGTACAAGACTGGACCGTCCGTATCCTCGATGGACTCCGCTCGACAGACTGCGTAAACGTTCTCTGGTTCAACGAACGGGTCCATAGCAGCGGCTGGCAGCAACCGCATGAAACCGAGCTGCGACAGTTTCTCTCGGAGGTAGAGTTCGGCGGTGATACGGCACTCTACGACGCCATTCTCCAGGCCCAGAGGGCATTCGTGGTTCGTGCCCACTTCAGCGCGGCGGGATCGAGCCCGCATAGGGCGCTCGGCTATGGCTATAGCAACCGCGCTACGGATCCTGTGTTCCCATTCAGACCCTTGCTCTCGGGTGGGGCCGCGCTTCCTGGAAGATCAAGTGGTGCTTGCAGTGCAAGCGTGTTGCATCCTGGCGATCGGCGCCAAGCCATCTTGATGCTGACCGACGGGGAAGACACGGCGAGCCAATCGAACTTTGGCGAAGTACTGCTCGCTACGGCTTTCTTGCGCGTTCCGATCTTCGCTGCCGGTTTGGCGCCACGCATGTCCAGCAACGAGCGTTTCGATCTACTACGTCGATTCCGCCGAAAGAACCAGGATAACCGCTGGAGGCTGCACGCGAGCGCGGGCAATTTTCGCCGGGCGGACGTTATCGAGCCGATCGTGCGCGCGTCGGGAGGGTCGGTTCTGGACGCCATGTCGACGCAGCAAGCGTATGAGGGGCTGGGCGATCTTCTGCGGGCATTCTACATGATCGGCTTCCCGAGCGGCGAACCGGGCGTGATTCGCAACAATCTGCCCGTGCGCGTTGAAACCATCGTTGAAGGCGTGCGCGTAGAAGCGCAGACTGCCTACCCTATTGCCGGGACATCGCATGCTGCCACCGCCACGATGGCTGTCGTTCGCGGACTGGAACACCTCGGCAGCGGTGATCTCGGAGCGGCGCAGCGTGAGTTTGATGTTGCGATCGGACAAGACGCCGAACTAGGCGCAGCGCAGTACGGACGGGGTCTGGTACTGGCTCGACTGGGGCACGCAACTCAAGCACGCGCAGCCTTGCGAAAAGCAGCTCAGCTTGCCCCGTGGCTGAGTGACGTACATGCGCAACTTGCGGTGGTGGAGAACCAAGCTGGAAACCACGAACTGGCGTCTGCCTACGCACGGCAAGCAGTAGACGCCGATCCCGATGCTATCTGGACAATCGGTAATCTTCTTTCCGACGATAGTAAGAATCGCGACCGACGTCTGGTGCACCTTCTTCACCCGCGGGCACAGACTGTCGAGGCACAGCTTGTCATCGTTCGAATCCTCGCGAGTATCGGAAGAGCGATTCTGAATGACCATAATCTCGGTTTGGCCGCCCACCCCGAGCACGCCGAGTTAGGGCTCGTCTTGACCATCGACGAGCTGACTAGGGGGTTGCCGCGTCGGCTTGTCGCAACGGTTGAGGTGTATGGCCACTCGGGTAATCGGGTCGTAAAGAGTAGCTTGAATGTCGATGACGTTGACCGCATTGACCGAATCGATGCTGCCGCAGCGCGCTTATTGGGCGCCTGGCGTTGACGAATCTGACAGTGCCCGGATAGCCTTCGCCGGTATGGAAGGACCGCATCAGGGCGCTCGTAGAAGAGCGCGGCACGACGCTCACTCAGGTGGCGGAATCCATGCCGACACCGGCTGGCCGAACGAGCTTCTGGCGCGTGGTGAGCAGCACGCGGCCGACGAAAGATCCTCGTGCTTCGACCCTGCAGAAGATCGCCGGCGCCCTCGGCGTCACCCTCAGCGAGCTGCTCGAAGGCGTCGAGTTCGACTAGCCGGACAGGACCAGCCGAAGCCAGCGGGACACGACCGAGCCACCGGCCGCCCCGCCATCCCCCTGAACGCGGTTCAGCCACAGGAGAAATCGATGTCGAACGAGAACGTTACGGCGTATTCCAGCGTCGCCCCTCAGCCCGATGCCGTGCTGATACCCTTCCTCCTCACTGGGCGCCGCTGGGGCGGGCGCTCTCGTCGACGACGAGTTCGCCCATTCCCAGGACCACATCACGCCGCGCTACGTCGAAGTAAGGGAGAGCAAGTTGTCGAGCGCAGTTGCTGTCCCCAAGCCGATGTGGTAAGCGCTGCGCTCCACGACCGCGCTGGAGAACCTGAACCGCGAGTTCCGTCGTCGCACCAAGACACGCAGGGCTCGTTCAGCACCGAGGCTGCGGCCGTCACGGTGCTCTGGGGCCTCATCGCCTTCGGGCAGATCCAGCCCCGGCGGATTGTCGGCTACAACCACCTTCCGTACATCACCGCCCGGCGCTTCGCACGCCACCGATGAGCATCGCGGGCCAAGCGACCCTGATCTGCCGTCCGGTGAGGCACTGAATGCGAGCATCCGCCTCGTCGTAGCGGTGCGCTCAGGGGATTCCTAATGCTGGACTTAGTGCAGCTTCTTGGCCGTGAGCGAGGTCGCACCATAGAACTCGCGCCTAGTAACGCCAGCCTAACGCACCATTCTCTTGATCCCCTTCCGCTCAAACTCGGCGTAGCCAGCGTCCACCGTTACGACTCGGCGCCGCGGGGCGCATATATTAGCCGCGAAAGACGTAGTGGTGTTTGGGCGCACGAGAAGGCATGTGACACTACCTCCAGGGATACCCGTTTTACCCGCCGCAGGCGTGGCCGGATGAACTCTTGTCGCGAGGCGGGTACGTTCCTCCAAGCGGAGCATCTACGCTGAATCTATACCACGAAAGCGTAGCGATGTGTTGACTTCCGGCCCCTTCACCATGCCGCGGTGCTCCGTCTCCAGCTGCGCAAGGGGCGCCTCGCAGATCTTGGAGCTGCGGTACAGCCTTGACGCGAGTTTCGCGCGTCTGAGCCATACCTCTGGCCAATGCTGCTGCCACAGCGGGATATAGATGAACGGCGACGCTCAATCGCCAGCTTGAGCAGCGGGACGCTGAAGCGGCGGGGCGGCGCGGTGGACGCCAGGTCCGAGCGCGGCGCCGCCGTCCGCGCAGCTGGTCGAGCAGATCAAGAGCGCTGTGTGTCGCGGGCAACTAGGTCCCGGGGACCGCTTACCGTCGATTCGACAGCTTGCCAATGAGCTGCGACTCAACCACGCCACAGTAGCCAACGCATACCGGTCGCTGGAGCATGACTCAATCATTCGGACCGAACGCTATCGGCGGGTCATCGTCCATCCGAACGCCCAGGCCAACAGCGCTAGCGGCGTTGCGCGCCGCGCAGGCATCGCGGCAACCGGGCTCAATCTTGTTCTGGCCGCTTCCACGGAGTCCAGTCGATGCCCATGACGTACTTCTGCATCCATCGGATCTCTTCGACGTCGCGGGTGCGCTGGTGCCTCGGCTCGCGGAACCCGTGCGGCTCGCGCGGGAAGCTCACGTAGCGAACCGGCGCCTTGCCGATGTCCTTCAGCGCGGTGAAGAACATCATGCTCTGTTGCGGGGTGCTGACTAGGTCGCGCTCACCGTGCAAGAGGAGCGTCCCTAGCCTACACGGCGCCGGCTCGACTACAGGGTAGCTTGGGTGGCCAAACCCGTACCACCGAAAGGGGCTCGAGAGACGGTCGCCCGGACAGCCGGCACCGGAGCATATCCGTGGTGTCTCTGTTGGTATCAGGGGCAGCATTGGGCACCGCTAAAGCCCTGAGAATCAAAGAGATATAGGGCTACGATCTCGAAGACTCCCACAGAAGTCTCGATGGCTTGGGTGGTAGGCGGTGCACCCAGTCTGGCGCGAACCCGTCTCTGGCTGATTTCCCTGTAAACAGGGAGACAACAGGGAAAATTCGCCGATTGGGGCTCGAGTTGGCGGGTCGAGAGCCTGCTAACCCACTGATATTATGGGGTTTGCGGCCGAATTCCCTACGCAACGGAACAGGGAATTTTGGCGGCCCTAACAGGGAAATCTCGGAGCCAAACAGGGAAATCTGTACGCGGAAACAGGGAACGGCCTCCGTAGCCGGAACGGCTAGGGAAACCCCAGAAGCTGCCGCTGGGCGGTCCACTGTCGCGGCAGGCGGGTGTCGCGCATGAGCTTGTTGGCGGTGAGCTCCGGTGGTTGGTGCCCCTGAAAGATGGCTGCAACGATGTCGGGCGCCAGGAAGCTCAGCCGCAGCAGCCGGGTGGCGTAGGAGGGCACGATGCCCTCCGCCTCGGCGATCCTGTGGATACCGAGGTCGGGGTTGCGGTGCAGTCGATCACGGATCCGGAAGGAACGCACCAGCAGCCGCATCACGCTCGGGTCTGGTTTGGCCTCCTTGCCGGCGCCGGGGACGATCAGCCGCACGGCCATGCCGGTGCGCTTGAGCACGGCGGGAACCTCCAGGACGATGGAGTCGAGGGTAGAGGTTAATCGGGGCACCGGCCAGGCATCGGGCCCCGAGCACACCGCCTCGGTGACCCGGTCCGCGGCGATCTGGATCTGGATGCAGCCGGGCTGGATGATGACCCGGCGCAGGAGGCTGTTCAGATACGCCCTGGCTTGCTCCAGCTGCAGGCTCGGCCACCGTTCGGCGGAGCCGCTGGGCGCCGGCAACCAACGCCGCCTGTACTTCGGCATCCGGATATTCTTCATCCATCACTGCGCTTACGGCGGCCGGGTCGGTGAGCCATTGCCGTAGGCGGGTGGTGACGACAGCCTCCAGATCCGCCGCCGGGATGCGCCACCCCGTACGGTCGGGTCTCTTTCCCCCAGTGATCAGTTGGCGGGAGACGTAATAGCGGTAGCATCGTTTGTTCTTGAGCGCATGGGAGGGCGTGAGGCGTTCGCCGCACTCATCCACCAAGCCTTACGGTTCGATCAAGGACGATGGAGAATCGCAGCGATAACCCGGCGCACTTACAAGGACCTATTAGTTGAAGTAATTTACATCCGCTTCACGGTCGAAAACAACCCCGGCGCCGTCGGCGCCGCGGTTTCCCGGGAAGCCCGCGCCGTTCGTTTCATCAGATCCGCGGATCAAGTATCTTTGGACTTAGCGTCCTAGAGCAGTGGTGCGGAGCTGGATGCTTCGGAGCAGTTGGCCAGCTTCGCACACAGCCGAGCCCGGAGGTTGAAGAGCGTGAAGCTAAGACATCTGCGCAGACACCAGACACCCTCGCCGTCGAGAACGACAGTCGGTTTGCTTCTCTTCCTGTCGCTGCTGTTGCTAGTTCAGCTGCTCGGTTCAGGACGCCCGCTTTCTGAGCCGCAATCGCTAGTTGCCGTCGCTGCAATGGTATTTCTAGGATCGCTGGCACTATGGACCTGGCGCTCGATGCAACGTGATGGTGGGCGGTAGCCGCCCTTCTTATCGCAGCACGGAAGCTAGACATCCACACGTCCGGATAACATGGCATGTGGCACGTCGCATTGGAACTCCACCAGCGGGTACTATGCGTGGTGCGACCGCCCGCCGAGCCATCGCGCGCGCCAGGACGCTGTGGGGTTCGGCGTTCCGTATCAAGACGTCTCGTATCGGGGCTGGTGGACCCGGGACAGCGTCTTCGGCATCTACCGCGTCGGCGAGTGGAGCCCGGAGTTGCTGCGCCCGGGGCAAGCCAACGGTTACGTCAGCTTCTCAATGCTGCTGCCACAGCGGGATATAGATGAACGGCGACGCTCAATCGCCAGCTTGAGCAGCACGAGCGGTAGCGTGGCGAGGACGTCACCCGCGAGCGAATATGCTGCCAGCGAAGCCCCCATGGCGAACAGGGCGCACGGCACCGCGGCGGCTCCCAGCATCTCGATGACCGTCGCCAGCGGACCTGGCAGATGAACGCCGAGAAGTGGAGTTACCCCGTTTCGGTGGACAGTTGAACGCTTGGATTTGAGGTCGTAGTCGTAGTGCTGTGGGAACTCGTGGGAGCCGCAGAGCGGCTTCCAAGTGGCGGTGCGGATCGCGGCGCGATCTGCATGGGTACGGCAGTTTCCACAGCCGGTGACGGGGTCTCGGAGTAGCTCCTCTCGTAGGCGATTGGGGATTGGTTTCCGAGCGCCGAGTGGCGCCGTCGTGGGTTGTAGAACCCCTCGATGAACTCGAACACGGCCATGCGGGCTTCGACCTGGCTCTTGAAGCTCTGCCGCCATAGCAGCTCCGTCTCTAGCGTCGCGAAGAAGCTCTCGGCCATGGCGTTGTCGTAGCAGTCGCGAGCTGATCCGGTCGAGGGACGTACACCGAGCTGCTTGCAGCGGTGGCCGAAGGCGATCGAGGTGTATTGCGTGCCCTGATCAGAGTGGTGGATCACGCTCTCAGGTCGGCGTTGCCAGATCGCCATGTTGAGCGCCTCAAGCACCAGTTCGGTACGCAGGTGGTTGGCCATCGACCAGCCCACCACCCGCCGGCTGAAGGCATCCATCACCACCGCCAGGTACAAGAACCCCGACCACGTAGAGACGTACGTGATGTCGGCAACCCACAGGCGATCGGGTGCACCGACCGCGAAGTCACGTTTCACCAGATCGGGCACCGGCTGCGCGTCAGTACCGCGGCGCGTCGTGCGCAGCCGACGGCGGCGGCTGACACCCTCCAGCCCCGCCTGGCTCATCAGCCGTGCCACGCGTTTGCGCCCCACCCGAACGCCGTCGGCGGCCAGTTCCGCGTGTACCCGAGGCACGCCATAGGTCGCACGGCTAAGTCGATGGATCGTCTCGATCTGCTCACGCAGCTGTGCATCCTGTCGTGCTCGCATACTGCTAGGGCGTTGTCGCCACGCGTAGTAGCCGCTGGTGGAGACCTCCAGCACTCGGCACATCGTGGCGATCGGATAGCAGGCCTGGTGAGCTCTCACGAACCCGAAGACTTCTTGGGTACTGCGCCGGTCTCCCGAGCGAACCAGGCCGCGGCTTTTGCCAGGATCTCCCGCTCCGTCTTCAACTGGCGGTTTTCCCGGCGTAGCCGCCGTAGTTCTTCCTTGTCCTGGCTACTCAGGCCAGCCGCGCTAAGCCCGTCATCTCGATCCGCCTGCTTGATCCATGTACGGATCGTCCAGTACGAGGGCTCGAACTCCTCGGCGAGCTCCTGCACGCTGCGTCCTGCCCGCGCTAGCTCGACGATCTGCCGACGAAACTCCGGCGGATAAGGCGGTCGTGTTCTTCGCATCGCAGACTCCTTTGGCGTTAGCCATAAGGTGTCCACGGAAGCGGGTCAACTCCAGATCAGATCGAGGGCGCGGACTGGGACTACGGCACCGAGCTCGGCTACCTGCGCGAGCTAGTGGACTACTGGCTCGCCGAGTATGACTGGCGAGAACAAGAACGACGCCTCAACGCGTTCGACCAGTTCACCACCGACATCGACGGGGTGCGCGTTCACTTCATCCATCAGCGATCGGAAGAGCCCGGGGCGCTGCCGCTGGTGATCAACCATGGATGGCCGGGGTCGGTGTTCGAGTTCGTCAAGATCATCGGACCATTGACCGACCCGGTGGCCCACGGCGGCCGCGCCGAGGACGCGTTCCACGTCATTTGCCCCGCCATTCCGGGCTACGGCTTCTCCGGCAAACCGAATGAGCGCGGATTCAACGTCGGCCGCGTCGGCGAGATGGTCGCTCACCTGATGGCGCGCCTCGGCTACGCGCGCTACGGAGCTCAGGGCGGCGACTGGGGAGCATCGGTCACCGCGTGGCTGGGCCGCAGCGCCCCTGAACATGTCGTCGGCGCGCACCTCAACTTCGTCTGGCTTCCGCCCCCGGCTGGCGTCGACGACCCTACCGCCGGCCTGTCCGCTCGGGAGCTCGAGTGGCTGGAGCAGAACCAGTCCTGGATCGAGGAAGAATGGGCCTACGGCCAAATCCAAGGCAGCAAGCCACAGACGCTTGGCTACGGCCTCAACGACTCGCCCGTGGGACTGGCCGCCTGGCTGGTGGAGAAGTTCCGCTCCTGGAGCGACAGTAACGGCGACGTCGAGAGCCGATTCAGCAAGGACGAGTTGATCACCAGCGTGATGCTCTACTGGGTGACGGAGTCGATCACCTCCTCCGCCCGGCTGTACTACGAGTCACGCCACACCAGCAATCCTGGAGTCGGCGGCCGGGTGACGGTACCTACCGCTTACGCCGTGTTCCCGAAGGAGGTTGTGAGGTCGCCGCGTAGCTGGGTCGAGGCACGCTACAACCTAACCCGCTGGACCGAGATGCCCCGAGGCGGCCATTTCGCAGCGCTCGAGGAGCCGGAGTTGCTGGTCGCCGACATCCGCGCCTTCTTCCGCGACCTCCGCTAGCGTGCGACGGCCCATCTGGACCGGGGTCACGGCGGCGAAGCTGGCGCTCTCGGTAGCAGTCATGGTGGCGTGAAGACGCCACAACTGGCACGCTACGATCCACGCTCCAAGAGGTGGCCATGCAACGCTGGACGCTGTTCTGGACATTCGCCGCCGTGATGACGGCGATCACCGTGTGGGGACTGGTAGCCGGCGCCGCGGACGAGGACACGGCGCGGTTGCTTGTTCGCTGGACCATCCGAGCAGCCGTGGTGCCCTTCTTGCTGGCTTTCGTGGCCGCCGCCGTCGGGACGTTGGCGCCCGGTCGCACCGCCGAATGGTTGCTCGACAACCGCAAGCACCTCGGACTCGCCTTCGCCTACGGCATCGCGCTGAACATGGCGGCGATCGTGTGGCTGGGAGGCTTCAACCGCGGCGTCTACTGGAGCGGATTGTCGATCCTGGATCGAGTTGAATCCTACGGCGGCCTGGCAGTCGTGGTCGCGCTGTCGCTCACCTCCTTCGACCGGCTCAGCCGGCAGATCAGCCCCGGCACCTGGCGGCTGCTGCATACGCTCGGCATGTATGGGCTGTGGTGGGTGTTCTTCAGAACGAACTGGCTGTACTCGCTGTCGGCGGTGCGGCGCGGTCTGATAGCGGAGCGTTGGCTCTATCTGTTGATCACTTCGTTGCTGATCGCCACACTATTGCTGCGCCTGTGGGCAGCTATCGTCCGACGCCGCAGCGGAGCGCCAGATGTGCTTCCCCGAGAACCAGCCTTGAGCCACTAGTGGCCTGCAACAGATACAGAGCCGCTAGGTTCGCTCGGCAACGGCGAGGCTCAGCCTCGGAACAGATACAGAGCCGCTGAAATCGTCACCACCGAGATCGCCGTGCTCAGGAAGATCGTACGGGCGGCGATGCCCGAAGCAGCCTCGTACGTCGACGCCACCAGGTAGACGTTGATGCCGGTAGGCATGGTGGCCATGAGAACCGCTACCGACACCCAAAGCCCCTCCAGCCCGAGTACCGGCACTGCCAACACCCACACCAGGAGCGGGTGCACGATGAGCTTGAGCAGCACGAGCGGTAGCGTGGCGAGGACGTCACCCGCGAGCGAATATGCTGCCAGCGAAGCCCCCATGGCGAACAGGGCGCACGGCACCGCGGCGGCTCCCAGCATCTCGATGACCGTCGCCAGCGGACCTGGCAGATGAACGCCGAGAAGGTTGGCGATCAAGCCGGCCACCAGAGCCAGGAAAATAGGGTTGCGAAACAGGTCGGTGAGAACGATGCGTAGCTGTGCGACCACCGATACCTCGCCGCCACGACCGATCTGGATCAGGATCATTGTCAGCACCATCAACGTGGCCGAGTGAAACAGCACCAGGAGAAAGATGGCCAGGGCTGCTTCCGCACCAAGCACGGTCAGAAGCAACGGGATCCCCAGTAGAACCGTGTTGGAAAACCCGGCTGCCATACCGCAGATCGCCTGGTCGTCGAGCGCGCAGCGGAACGAGAAACGCCCGACGCCCACACCCAGCGCGAAGACGCCGAGCGCACCGCCGTAGTACGACAGCAGGAACCCCCACTCGATCGAGGCCGGGAGCTCGGCACGAAACAGGTGCCCGAACAGCATCGCCGGTATGGCGAAGTGGAACACGAAGAGGACCAGACCCCGCACCGCCGCTGGCTCGAGGACGCGACGCTTCGCAGCCGCGAAACCCAACAGCACGATGCCGAAGACCGGCGCGACGATTCCGAGGACGGTAATCACGAGCCCGCCCGCTTTCGGTCGCTAGCAGGCCGTGGTGAAAGTGTGGTAACCCTTCGGGCGACTGGGGGTTGCGCGCGCAGGCTGCGTCGTTTGTCGTCAACGATGGGGTAACCATCGCCTCCTCCTCTCTCCTGGCCTGCGCCTCGCAAGACCCTGTCGCCAGACCCGCCACACTTTCACCACGGCCTGCTAGAGGATCTGGCTCAGCGCCCGGCTGAGCGCCTCGACCGTACGGTCGACATTGTGCAGCTTGTCCAGCCCGAACAGCCCGAGCCTGAACGTACGGAACGACTCCGGCTCGTCGCAGCGCATCGGGACCCCAGCGGCGATCTGCAGACCATGAGCAGCAAACTTCTTGCCGTTCTGGATGTCAGGGTCATCGGTGTAGCTCACCACTACGCCGGCAGCCTGGAACCCTTCAGCGGCGACGCTTTTGAAACCCAACCCGGTCAGCAGGGCGCGCACCTTGTCGCCGAGCTCCTGTTGCTCGGCGCGGACCTTGTCGAACCCGTACGCTGCAGTCTCCAGCAATCCATCGCGGAAGCGCGTCAGCGAGTCGGTCGGCATGGTGGCGTAGTAGGCGTGCCCGCCCCGCTCATAGGCAAGCATGATGTCCAGCCACTTGGACAGGTCAACCGCGAAGCTGGTGCTGGAGGTGGCCTCGATCCGCTCTCGAGCGAGCGCACCGAGCATCACCAGCCCGGCGCAAGGCGGTCCACTCCAGCCTTTTTGCGGCGCGCTGATCAACACGTCGACGCCAGACGCCTTCATATCGACCCACATCGCGCCCGAGGCAATGCAGTCGAGAACGAACATGCCTCCCACCGCGTGCACAGCATCGGCCACTGCGGCGAGATAGTCGTCGGGCAGGATTATTCCTGATGCGGTCTCCACATGCGCCGCGAAGACCACGTCCGGCTGTTGCTCGGCAATGGTCGCCACGACTTCTTCAATTGGCGCTGGCGCGAACGCCGGTTGCGGATCACCATCGGTGGGTCGCGCTTTCAACACCGTACAGGCGGAGGGAATGCTCCCCATCTCGAAGATCTGTGACCAGCGAAAGCTGAACCAGCCGTTGCGAATCACCAGGCACCGTTTATCGGTGGCGAACTGCCGTGCCACGGCCTCCATCCCGAACGTCCCTCCGCCCGGAACCACGACCACGGCATCGGCGTTGTAGGCCTTCTTCAGTGTGGTGGAGATGTCGTTCATCACCCCCTGAAACGCGCCCGACATGTGATTGAGCGAGCGGTCGGTGAACACCACCGAGTATTCCAGGAGGCCGTCAGGATCAACGTCGGGGAGCAAGCCTGGCATGTTCGCGTCCGGGTGGAAGAAGAGATGTGCAGAGGGGCATGGTGAGATTGTGGTACGTCTGGCTTAGGGCGACTACTTGTACGCTTCGGTTGACGACCCTGCCTGAGCTGTCGAGAATCAGCAAGCCTTCAACGCGGAGATAGTGACCATGAAGCGACTCTTCTTGCCTGGCGCCCTGGTAGCGCTTCTAGTGGCGTTGGCCGCGTGGGCCGCACCGTTGCCGCCAGCAGCAGGCGAGCCGGGGCAGCAGGGCTGGAGCCCGGCGGGCCCCGCCACACCCGCCAGCATGGTGCTGGACTACGAGATGCGGTGCGCCACCTGTCACGACAACCGCAGCGCCGACAACCGCGCACCCAGTCGCGCCACGTTGCGACAGCTACCGCCTGAGCGCGTGCTCGCCGCCGTAACAACCGGCCCGATGGTCGAATTCGTCCAGGGTCTCCGGGAAGAGCAACTCGGGGCGCTGGCCGAGCTGGTCACCGGCAAGCCGTTCGGAGGGATCGCCGACCGCACGGCCGCGGCAATGAGCAACCCCTGCGCCGACCCTCTGAGGTTGGACCGCCCCTTCGAGCAGCCGGGATGGAACGGTTGGACCCCCGACCCGACCCGTTCCCATCGCTTCCAGCCCAACGACGCGGCCGGCTTGACGGGATCGCAGATCTCGCAGTTGAAGTTGAAATGGGCCTTCGCAATACCGGGCGCCGCTTCCGCGGCGTGGGCGCAACCGACGATCGTCGGCGGAACGCTGTTCATCGGTAGCGACAACCAGTTCGTCTACGCGCTCGATGCCAAGAGCGGGTGCGTGCACTGGTCGTACCAGGCACCCGGGCAGGTGCGCACGGCCGTGAGCATCGGTGCCGTGACCAACGTCCCCGGTGTTCGCTACGCCGCTGCGTTCGGCGACTACATGGGCTACGTGACCGCGGTCAACGCCGAGACCGGCGAGGAGCTCTGGTCGGTGCGGCCGGATGACCATCCGGCAGCCAAGATCACCGGCCCGCCAGTGCTCGACCCATCGCCCGGTGGGCTTCTGTACGTTGGCGTCTCGTCGTGGGCGCAGATCCCTGCTCGGCAGATCAGCTACGAATGCTGCACGTTCCAGGGCAGCCTCACCGCGCTCGAGTTGGGCACCGGCGAGCGCGTCTGGAAGACCTACACCATGTCGGAACGCCCGCGCCCGTTGCGCCAGAACTCTGCCGGCACGCAGCTCTACGGCCCCTCGGGGGCCGCAGTGTGGAACGCCCCGACGCTGGATCTGGAGCACCGCAAGCTCTACTCGACAACCGGCACCTGCTACATCTCCGAG
The DNA here is from genome assembly GCA_965248695.1 of Acidobacteriota bacterium. GTDB lineage: Bacteria > Acidobacteriota > UBA890 > UBA890 > WLXD01 > DASCOT01. The sequence continues at coordinate 2,770,416 of CBDFKD010000002.1, forward strand.
TTCTTCGACGATCCCATCGGCTTTGATGACGGCACCTGCGTCTCGGTCATGGCCTTCAACATGGACACCGGCGCGCGCCTGTGGTGGACCCAACTGGTGCCCAACGACCGCCACGATGGTGGCTGCGGAACCACCGTCGATGAGCGACGCTTGAACTGTCCCGGCTTCGTCAACACCCCCGACGACGATCCGTCGGGATCGCCGGTGCTGCATCGGCTCGCCAACGGCCGGCGGATCATCATCCAGGGTCAGGAGAGCGGCCGCGTCACGGCTATCGATCCTGACAACCGCGGCGCCGTTCTATGGGTCGCGCAGGCCGGCGACGAGCTGGCGCCCAGCGACGCCGGCTTCGGCGGCGCGTTCGACGGCGACTACTACTTCAAGCCGGTGCCACAATCCGACGGCACCGGCAGCATCGCCGCACTTCGCGTCGAGGACGGCTCACGCGTCTGGAACACCAAGCTGTCCAAGCCGACCGACTGCGCCGATCCGACGGAGACGATGACCTGCCACTCAGGCAACTGGGCCGCGGCGACCGCCATCACCGGCGCCGTCCTGACCGGTTCGCGCAACGGCGTTCTGCGCTCCTACTCAACCGAGGACGGCGGCATCTTGTGGGAGTTCAACACGGCGCGCGACTTCGACACCGTGAACGGCGTGCCGGGCTTCGGTGGCGGCTTCGGCGGCGCCGGGCCCTCGATCGTCGACGGCATGCTGTATGTCGGCTCCGGCTACGCAATCCTCGGCAACGCACCCGGCAACGTGCTGCTGGCGTTCGGTCTCGACCAATGACCTCTGACAATCCACTAGCGCCCGTGTCGATCGCCGGCCTTGTTGCCTTCGCCCTCGCGCTCGGCAGCGCCCCCGGCGCGATCGCCGGGCCCGAGCTACCACCGGTATTCGGCGAGCTCGTCGGCCACTGGCGCGGTGAAGGCACGCTCATGGGGCGGCCGGCCGTCTTCGATATGGAATGGCGTAGCGCCCTGAACGGGCGTTTTCTCGTTCTCCAGTTCTCGAACGGGTTCGCGGCTGACGAGTCAGCAGCCGCCGTACCTGTGCTGACAGCAACCGCGTACTACCGGCCCAGGCCCACCGATCCGGGAACGGCGGACGGTACGTGGTTCGACACTCGCGGCGTAATGTTCCCCCTGAGCGTGACCGTAACGCCGACCGCTCTGGTCACGCTGTGGGGCGAACCATCGACAGAGCGCGGGCGCACGACGTATCGGATCGTCGGGCCGGACCGCGTGGACGTCGTCGACGAGGTCATCCGGGGCGAACGATATGAGCTGTTCGGACAGGCCAGCTACACACGCCTGCCACCGAGCTAGCTCCCTCGGGTTGTTGGCCGTCAGACTTCCTCGTCCCCGTGGCGAATGCGGTCGTACGGCTGCACCACCGACGAGGCGATATTGCTGAGGTGGGCGCTCACACGACCGAGAATGCGTACCGCGCTCGAGTAGACCACCGCGGGATCGGCCGGCAAACCGCTGGCCGCCAGGCGAGCCATGAACTCGCGAACGGCGATCTTGGTCTCCACGTGGCGCTCGATCACTTGGCTGGCGCCTTGAGCGTCGTCATCACCGAAGGCGGCCGCGCAAGTCTCGAAGCTCGGCCGGATGGTCGCCGCGATGCGGCGCAGGTCATCGGCAAACTCGCCTTCGAGCTTTCCTTTCTTGAGTTCCACGAAATCGCCGAGACCGCGCGCGAAATCGCCAAGCCGCTCGGCGTCCTGAACGATCGACACGAGCACCAGGCTGGCGACAAGGTCGTGCTGTGGGTCGACCGCAAGGTGTTCCAGCACCGCGCGACGCACCTCACGCTCGCCGTCGTCGATGCGGTCGTCGAGCGCGTCGAGGTCAACGTCCGTTGAAGCGTCGTCGAGAAGCATCGCCATGGCGAGGTCGTACATCTCGGCGGCATGGGTGAGCATCCCCGAGATTGTCTCGAAGGCTTCGTCGATCAGCGTTGATTGGGCTCGCGCTCCGAACAGGCGCTCGAACATCTCAGCTCTCCGGCTACAGGGTGCCGCTCACCAGCAGCAGCGACAATGGCACCAAGAAGAAGACCACGATGATGTACGCGGCTGCCAGCAGCCGGTTGCGACTCCCCAGGCGTCCCATGGAGCGCGCCATCATCAGCGGGATTTGCCGTATGGGCGGCGGCACGAAGATCAGCAACGTCGCCGTGATGTTGAACATGACATGCGCGAACGCGACCGTCACGGCAGCGGGGTTCCCGGTGGCGAGCGCCGCCAGCATGGCGGTGATCGTCGTACCGAGATTGGCGCCGATGGTAAGCGGGAACATTTGCTCCAGTGTGACGATGCCTGCCCCGACCAGCGGAATCATCACCGATGTCGTGATCGAGCTGCTCTGCACCATCACGGTCATTATCGCGCCGGCGACCACGGAAGCCACCGTGGAGCGCAATAGCGTCGCGTGCAGAACACGCTCGGCGCGCGCTGACATGATCGCCTTCAACACGTCGACCAGGAACTTCAGGCAGGCCATCAACAGGGCAATACCGATGATCAGCGCGACCACCCCTGAGTCACCGACCAGGCTGACGACGCCTTCGGCTACCGGACGCACGATGGCACGTAGCGGATCGAACAGGTTGATTCCGGCGGTTCCCGCGAGGCCCTGCTCGAGCGCCTCGGCGACCCGGGCCAGGTAGCCCGTGGCGATCTCGATGGGCAGCATGACTCCCACGGCGAGCAGGTTGAAGAAGTCGTGCACGGTGGCGCCGGCGAACGCCCGCTCGAACTCTTCGCGCCGGGTAACGTGGGCCAGCGAAACCAACGTGTTGGTAACCGAGGTACCGACGTTGGCCCCCATGATGATCGGGATGGCGCCCTCCACGGTGAGGGCGCCGGCGGCCACCAGCCCCACGGTCATCGACGTCGTCGTCGATGAGCTCTGCACCAAGCTGGTGGCCAAGATGCCAACGAAAAGCCCGACCAGCGGGTTGGCAGTCTGCTCGATGAGCATCTCGGCGAAGCCGCGCCCGAACAACTTGAAGGCCAGGCCCATGAGGTCGAGCCCGACGAAGAAGCCGTACAGCAGCGCCAGCAACGCCAACAGCCGCAGGAGCCCGCCCCAGCGAATGTCAGGAGAGGTGCTAGCGGACATCGGCGGCAGGAGGGTCGTGGATCATCAACCCGCGAAGAAGAGGCAAAACGCCGAGCACAGGAGGCTCCGAGAACGCCTGAATCAGGTCGTCGGTTGGAATCTACCCCTAGCTGTCGGTCGGCGCAAATCCAGGCCATGGCGGCCCTCTCGCAACCAATAGAGAGGGTACGATCTGATGCTCGTGACCTGCACCAAGCTCGATCAAGCTTGACGATGCGACGGTGCGGGGACGCGCTCGACGTAGCAGGCCGTGGTGAAAGTGTGGTGGGTCTGGTTACGGCGAGTTGGGGCCAGCTGCAAGGCGGCCTGACGCACACGATGCCCTAGCCATCGTCGAGGAAAGCCAACGCCGCAGATGGCCCCAAATCGCCGTAACCCTTCGGGCGACTGGGGGTTGCGCGCGCATGCTGCGTCGTTTGTCGTCAACGATGGGATTACCATCGCCTCCTCCTCTCTCCTGGCCTGCGCCTCGCAAAACCCTGTCGCCAGACCCACCACACTTTCACCACGGCCTGCTGCGTCGAGCACACCCTGTATGTCCGCACTACACGCTACCGACGACACTCCGCTTCGCCGGTTGTTCGGCTTTGCGCGACCCTATCGACGCGACGCCTATCTGGCTACAGCGTTCTCGCTGCTCAACAAGTTCTTCGACGTGCTCCCCGAGCTTCTGATCGGGGTCGCCGTGGACGTGGTGGTGAACCAGCGCGACTCGTTCCTCGCCCGGCAGGGCATCGCCGACCCGACCCAGCAACTGGTAGCGCTCACGGCAATCACGGTGTTCGTTTGGGTGTGCGAGTCGTACTTCGAGTACCTGTACGCGCTCAAGTGGCGCGGGCTTGCCCAGGACCTACAGCACGCGCTGCGCCAGGCCGCCTACTCCCACATCCAGCGATTGCCGCCGGGGTTCATCGAGCGCGAGCGTAGCGGCCGGCTGATGGCGCTGCTGAACGAGGACGTCAACCAGGTCGAGCGCTTTCTCAACACCGGAGCCAACAACCTGATCCAGGTATTCTTCTCGTCGCTACTCGTGGGCGCGGTGTTCTTCGCGGTCACCGCGAGCGCTTACTCTACTTGGGATATTCTGAATGTGGTACCGATTTTATACCATTTCGGGCATCATCGCCATGCAAAACAGCTCCCCATTGCGCCGACGATTCCCGGATCAGGCGGTCGTCATCGTGCACGTACAGCATCGTCGTCTTGATGTCCGAGTGCCCCATCGCACGCTGCGTTCCCACGAGGTCTCGGTACGCCATGAACGTCCCGTACGTGTGCCGGAACGTGTGGATCGTAATGTCCTCGGGCAAGCCCAGACGTTCTCGATCCTGCTGCCAAAGCCCCTGCACCCTTCGCGTCCTCCACGGCATCAACCGGGAATCGCCCCGCGCCCTCGCGTCGGCCACGAGCTTCCGAAAGTGTGACACCGCATCGTGACCGTGGATTGGCACGATGCGCTCCTTGGACCCCTTGCCCACGACGACCAGATGCGGCGCCGGAGTGTCGAGCTTCACGCTGTCGGTCGGCAGCTCGGCGAGCTCGGAAGCCCGAAGCCCGGTGAGCAAGTACGTGAACCACACATCACGGTAGCGTGCTTCATGGAGCACCCTGTGGCGCTCCTGGTCGGTTAGCGACCGGCGCTCGCTTGACGGTGCCGGTGGCACGAGGCCTTGGACTGGATTGGAGTCGAACAGCCGCAGCTTTAAGCCCCAGCTGAATGCGCTCTTGAGAGCTGTCATGTAGTTATGCGCCGTGTTCGGCGCGTACCTCGTGACGAGGTACTGGCGATACTCCTCGATCGCCCCCGGCGTCACCTGGTCCATGTAATCAACGCCGATGCTCCGCGTGAACGGCAGGAACACCTTCGCCAACGCGAAGCCGTAGTGCCGAACGGTGGTGGGGGCCAGGTGCGAGCGGTCACAGGATCTAAGGTATCTCTCGATGTAGCCGGAGACCGCAGCCTCGGGGGAAGCGAGTTTGCGGCCCGTCCTCTGGGCGATCACTAGGTCCTGGCACCAAGACAGGGCTTCGGCCCGGCTCTCGAACCGGCGGCGATTCGGCTCCCCCAGAGCCTTCATCGTCTCGCCCCACGGGCGACAATCTACTTCCCATTTCCGCCGGCCGCGGTGTCGGCACTGTCTCGGCACGGGATTGAAGGGTTTGGTCACGCACCCACCTCCGTAGGAGCTCGGGATCGAATCTCACCTGCCGGCCGATCCTACAGCATGGGATCATGCCGTCTCGGGCGTGCTGGCGGACGGTCTCCGGCGTGAGGCGCAGATACTCTCCGGCGTCTTCGGCCGTCCAGAGCAGGCGCGCCGGCTCGGTCACTTGCTGCGCCTCGCCCGAAGCGTCTCGATATGGACCGTCTTGAGCAAGCTGTCGAACTCCTCGCGGTGCCGCGCCACGAGTGTTCCGATGGCGCGAAACTCCGTCGCCAGCTCCTCGCGCCTCGCCGTCGGTCGCCAGGTGCCGCAGCGCTTGATCTCCCGATACACGGCGCTTACCGCGTCCCCAGAAAGGTTACAGAACTCCTGTCGTCGCTCATGAGCTTCCGGCCTTTCCCAGCACGTCATGCAGGTCGTCAACGCGGCGCGCTTCTGACCCTGTAGCTGCAGCTTCTTGGCGAACTGCTCGTACCTCAGCGCCGTTGCAACATCACGGCCGCATTCGGTAATGCTCGCGGCGGCGCGCCACGGCAGCTGCGCTCGGAGAATATGGTCAAGTTGCTCGGTCACTTGCTGGCGCTCTCGGTGTCCTGCCAGGTTGGCTCCGCGCGCCAGGGTGCCGCTTCAATCTCCTCGGCGCGTTGGATGGCGGCGTCGCGCTCGCGTTGGGCGTAGCGGCTCACGGTGTCGCCTCGGTTGGCCGCACCGCCTGTAGCGGGATCAGCTCCGCGTCGAACAGTTGGACGAACAGCTCCGCCTGACGTGACCACGGCTCGGGTATGTCATGGAAGTCCTTGGCATCGAACGCCGCGTGCATCGGACAGTTGTCCCAGGTGTGGCAGTTCCAGACCTCGGGCGTGGCCACCGCTTCCAGAGGCTTGCCGCCGGCCGTCAGAAGTGCCGGTAGATCCGCCAAGTACTCCGGCCACGTCTGCCCCGTTGGCAGAACTGTGTTGTTCGACAGGCCGGCGAGCTGGAGGCTGGCACCCTGGAGGTTGGCTCCCTGAAGGTCGGCTCCCCGGAGGTTGGCTCCCCAAAGGTTGGCTTCCGACAGGTCGGCTCCCCGCAGATCGGCACACTGGAGGTCGGCATCCCTAAGCTTGGCTCCCTGGAGGTTGGCTCCCCGGAGGACGGCATCCCGGAGATCGGCACCCCGAAGGTCCGCACCCGGCCCTATCTCGTACCCGTTGACTGTCACGACGCCCTCCGCGTTGTCTGATTCAGACTCGCCCCGATCCGCACCACGAGCACTTCGCACAACGCCCGCTCGCTCGGGTGCAGCCGCCGTCTCTGCCTCGTTGCAATCGAGTCCAGGACCTCCAGCTCCCATTCCGTGAAACGCCGGTGGCTCGCATCCAGCAGAAGCTCGATCAGCTCGCCGTCGGGTAGCTCGGCGAGATCGAGGCTCGGTCGTTCGCTCACGATGCCTCCTTCACGCCGGCTTGCCCCAGCGTTCGATAGTCGGGCGTTGCGAACACGACCTCCTGGCACGTCTCGCTGAGCCGTCCCGCGACACGCTCTCCGACGTGACGGGCTCGATCTCGCTGATTCAGGTTCGTGGTCACGATCGTCGCGCGCATCTCGTCGTAGCGCTGTGTGAGCACGTACACCAGCTGCTCCACGGCCCAGTCCGTCTCGCGAATCGCCCCCAGGTCATCGAGCACCAGAACGTCGGCGCCGACGACGCGATCCAGCATGTCGCCGACACGCACGCCCTCAGCCTCGATGGCGTCCTTGAGCTCTTGGATCAGGCGCGCTGCGCGCACAAAACGACCGCGCAGGACATGGGCGGATCGCAGCGCTCGGAGGGTCGCGACGGCCAAGTGTGTCTTGCCCGTGCCGGACGGCCCGGACAGCAGCAAGCCCCGCCCCGATGGCTCGAAGCGTTCAACGAACTGCTGGCACTCGGCCAGAGCCTCGGCGGTGTTTCCGCCGCCTGGCTGGAACGTCTGAAACGACGAGCTCAGGAACCGCGCCGGCACGCCGCGGGAGGCTAGCACGGCCTTCGGCGACAGCTTGCAGGCGCAGCGCGCCATACCATCTTGCGGCGTCTCCACCCAGCCGACCCCGTTGCACGCCGGACAGGCTGGCTGCGTCGCTGGGCTTGTGGTTCCGGTTGCGGTTTCGATCATGTTTTCCGGTCGGTGGCGGTCGTCACGTGGGGGCGGTTGGCATGCGGTCTGGCGGCTAGCTACGGCGGCTTGTTGGCCTCTTGGCGGATCGCCTTGATGGCATCCCAGTCGGGCTGCTGTCCGGCATCGAGCGCCGCGTTGGCCTGCCGACGCCACTGCTTCTCGCGCTTGACCCGGAGTGCCTCAGCCTCCCAGTCCGTCTCGCTGGGCGCGGCCGGCCCGCTGCCGGTTTGGATCTTCGGTGGCGGATGCACGGCGTTCCAGGTTGCCGCGTTGAACACGGCCTGCGGCGAGCCCACGTGCCGGCCCGAGACGGCAACGTGCTCGATAACCGCGAGCGCTTCCTGGACCGTGCCGCCGGCCTCAAAGCGCTCTTGCAGGTACCGGGTGCCGGAGCCGGGAGTCGCAGTGCGGCAGAAGCGATCGTTGAAGACGGCCAGCACTTCCAGCATCGCCTCGTCGTGCTCGCCCTGGCCGGCGGGCGGTGGCTTGCCGGTGGTGGCGGTGGTGGTGGCGGTGGTGGTGGCGGCGGCGGTCGGGTCGCGCCCCGACCCTGCATTCGAGCACCGAGGTTTCTGACCACCACCACTTGGTGGTTCTGGTTCTGGTTGTGAAGGTGAAGGTGAAGGTGAAGGTGAAGGTGGTTGGCATGTTTTTGCCATTGGCAAATGCATGGTTTTGCCATAGCTTTTGCCATAGCTTTTGCCATAGCTTTTGCCATAGCTTTTGCCATGGCTTTTGCCATCACTTTCGCCGTTCTTTTGCCATCGAGACTCTGCGCCTTTCTTGCCGTACTCCGCACGCTTCCGGCGTAGCTCCTTGGCTCGTTCAAGCTCTTTCGTGATCCGGGTATGCGTCAGGCAGCCATCGATCTCCGTGAAGTAGCCGGAGATTCCGGGCCACAACGACTTCCACTCCTCAATAGACACGCCGAGCATGCGGGCCAACCGCGCCGAATCGGCGGATATCGCTCCGTCCTTTGCCCAGAGATTCCAGAGCAACAGCGTGTACGCACCGTGCTCTTGGAGCGTCAGGTCCATCGTGTCCGCGAGGTAGTCGCTCACGTAGAACGGCATGAACGCCTTCACCCCCCTACCACTCATTGCTCACCTCGCTCGGCAACCACGGCACCCCCCGCTCCCAGAGCGCCGCTAGCTGCTCGGTGTCGCGAGCGGCATAGGCGCGCACCAGCTGTGTCAGCAGTGCCGCGTCCATGCCGAACACGTTGTCGCGCATGTACCAAGCCGGTGCTCCGCCGTAGGCAGTGACCTCAGCAGACTTGCCCCGTACGGACAGCACGCGTTTCACCGCGGCTTTCCCATCCGCCTCCCGGCACAGCACCAGTGGGTGCCCTTTCACGCGGCCACCCCCGGTCCATCCCGCCCTACCAACGGTCCCAGCGCTTGGCGCGACAGCCACACGAGCGCGAGCGCCAGTGCGGCCCACTCGTCAGCGACGAGACCGTACAGCGGCCCCGGCGATGCCTTGGTGCCCACAGCCTCCTTACGAGAGCCGCCGTACAGATCCATCAGTGCCGCCCGCACGTTGGCATCCTTGGCGCGTGCGCTACGGCACAGTGCTGTCTTGACCTGCACACGGCTCAGCAGATCGAACGGAACCGAGCGCTGGCGGCAGACTCCTCGGATCTCGCCGATGTTCTTGACGGTGTCGAACACCTCACGTCCGACCGGCATTCCGTAGGAGACAACGTCCTCAACGACGACTTGTTGCGTCGTGGTCTCATCGACACCGTTGATCGCTTGTTTCAGGTGCCCCATCGGGCAGTTGCGCTCATGCGCGCGCACCTCGCCGCACTCGTCGCACAACACCCACGAGCCACCCTGTGGATCGGGGTCGATCGCTAGGACAACCTGCACCGTTACGCCGCCTCGTTGACCGTCATCTTTGTCTCTCCAGTGGTCCAGCTTCGTAGAAGGGCACGTCGGCGGCGGTGATCGGCGGCGGCTCGTTGTCCGCCGGTGGCGGTGGTCCTGCCGCGGGGGCCGCCCCAGGCGAGGCCACCGGTGGCGGTTGTTGTCCCGCCGCCGCTGCAGCCGCCCGCAGCATCGATCCGTATCGTGCCTGTAATCCGTTCACTGTCTCCTCGGAAGCCCCCGAGCGCGGCTCGTATTCCTCCGGGTTCATCCACGTGGCCCGGTACTGCGTGCGCCCTTCGTACGTCTCCCCCTTCACCGTGATCTGCACCACCACGTTGGGCGGCGGACCACCGAACACGTCGCGCAGATCGCCACTCCAGCCCAGCGAGGCCGCCAACTGCTCCACGGGCCCGGCGTTGAGCCTTCCATCCCGCCTCACCACCCACCAAGAGCCGTAACAGGTGTGCGGCTCGTACTGTGCCCAGTCGTGCCACTGGCCAGAGCCGTCCCATTCCGACAGGATCTCCAACTGCAACGACACCGCTGCCGCTTGAGACTCCTTGGCATCCTGTACGTTCCAGCTCACCGGACGGGCCTTGAAGATGCCCTCGCGATCTAGTTGTTGACTCATTACTTGCCTCCGAAAATCTGATCCCACACCGCGCCGTCTTGCGCCGAGGTGTAGGGCATGGGCTCGGGCAGAAGCGTGCGCGACTTGGCCACATGCGTAGGCATCTCCGCCGGGTAAATGCTGCGGGTGCCCGCGCCGATCCCCTTGCCATCCTGCGCCATTACGTCGTAGCTCAAGAACAGGACGTGGTCGGCCCACTGAAACACCTCGTCGCGGATCGAGCCCTTGCCCGAGCGGGGCTTTTGCAGATGCGGCTCGTACCGGATCCAGTCCTCGCCCGCGGGGTTGGGCACGTTCTCGATGCAATTGTGGGCAATGAGAATCACGTTGCGCCCAGCGCGTACCTGCCGGTCCAAATCCGCCAGCAGCAACAGATACGTCTCATATACGTGCTGGTAGCCCTTGCCAAAGCCGTACTCCTCGATACGGCTCACACTTCGGCCCTTTTCGTGCTTCACGGTGGCGAGCGTATGGGCCACCGCCAACCTCTCGACTCTGGTGGCGGAGTCGATGATGACCGTGCCCGCACCCTCCAGCGCATCGGAATGCAGGCAGGCACGTAGCGCACTGAAGGATCCCAATTGTTCTTGGTGGATACCTTCCACGTCGTCCAAGTGCCAGGCACCCCCTTCTACGTCCAGCACCACGGCCCCTGGAGCCAGCGATGCCAGTGTCGTCTTGCCGATGCCTCCCGTGCCGTACAGCAAGACGCGCTGCGGTTTGTCGCGTCGGGTGATGGCCCTGGCGAACTTGTCTGGGGCTTCAGGGACCGGCTGCGGTCCTGTCGTTGCCGCCGGTGGCGGTAGCGGTTGCGTGGCTTTCATGCCCTTACCTCCTGAGGTTGCCCACTAGCCTGGGCGTGGCGTGTCGGGCTAACTCCCGACTCAGCAAGCTCCGGGTGAACGTCATCCACCCGGACAAATCCGGAAGGAGTCACCTCCTCCAGGTCACGGTTGGTGCAGATCGGCAAGTACCGGCACGACCCAAAGTTGGAGAAGCACGCCCCGGGATTCCGGTACCAGTGGCCAGCCTTCTGAGCAGCGCGCATCGCTAGCTGCTGCTGCCATAGCTCGGCAGCGCATTCTTCGAGGTCCTGGTCTAGGCGTGCTATCTCGATGCGCGTGAAGTAGTGCTCGGGGCGCTTGTCGATGGCCTCGGCGACGCGCATCGCGTACTCCGCTGGCGTCTCGTCCCTGTCGCGCTGCTTCGCGTACAGCTGTCCGTTGCCCTTGTACTTGCGCTTGTCCTCGGGTGTCGCCTTCAACGGCCGTAGGCCCGGCCGTCGCGTCACGTCGTACAGGATCGTGTCGATATCAAAGCCCAACTCGCGTGCAGCCAACATGTAGATTGACAACTGCTGGTCCAGATGCAGCCGTGTCCAGTAGTCCGATCCCGGGCTAAAGTCCTGCGATGTGGTTTTGCTCTCCTTGAGTGCCAGACGACCGTCCGGCAGCCGCACCATGCGATCGATCACCCCTGCGATGTCCCACACCGAAGTGGGAGCGCCCGTCTCAGGGTTGCGCAGCGGCAGATTGAATTCGTACTCCGACTCCACGCTCTCCAGCTGGTGGTCGGCCCATCGCAGTTGGTAGGCGTTGACCATCGCGGCCACCAGGGCGAGGTCGTACGGATCCTCTACAGCCGCCTCCATTACGGCATCCAGATCACCACCCTTGTTGATCGTGTCCAGGGCCAGGTGGAACGCTGAGCCAACGCGCAGTGCCAGCGAGTCGCTGTCGGGCACCAGGCCGAGCTCGTAGCGGATGTAGTGCTTGTGCGGGCAGGACCGAAAGGTGGCCAGACGCGAGTGCGTTAACGTCTGCTTCATGACGCCCTCCGCCCATGCCACACTATCCGGCACTCATCCGAGCAGAAGTACTGCTGTTTGCCTCTCAATACCGTGTGGCACACACCACAAAGCGGCCCCGGGGGCGCCACGGCTGCCGTGCACGGGTCTTGTGCGGGATACACGATCCAGACAGCGGCCTTGCGGCCCGAACGCGTCCTGCGCGTGTAGGTGGCCTTGAGGATCCGACCGAGCTTGTACAGCTCCAAACGCCGAGGTCTCTGTGTGGAGGGGTTCATCCTGAGTGCGTGCTGGATCTCCTCGTCGGTGGCCCCGTACGGGCAGGAGGCGATGTAGGCCAGCACCCGGGCTTGGAGCTTGCTGAGGGAATCCACGATCGCCTCGGCGGCGGCCCTGGACTCCTCGGAGTGGCGCTGGTACGGAGGGGTCGAAAACAGCGACGTTTGCGTCATGCCGCTCGATCCTCCGGGTTCTGCAGCCCCTCGTGGCGCCGCAGCGCCTCCATGTACTCGGGCGATAGCTGCCCCAGCCGAAACGGCCGGCGACGGCGAGTACGGAAGATCTCCCGGGCCGTGTGGATGCACACCGCCAGGCACCACACCGCGAAGGCGGCCAGCCCAGCGCTTACCCACCACGGGTTGCCCATTACGCCACCTCGCCGTTGAGGTATTGGAACAACCGAGTACGCTGCCAGTCGGGTTCGACACCCCTGGCGACACCCCAGGGGGCATCCCTGGTGACATCCCTGGCGGCAGCCCTGACGGCATCCATGGGAGCATCCCAGACGACGGCATCCCAGGCGGCATTCGTGGCGGCAGCCCTGGTGGCTTCCAACTCATCGCTATCCGCTTCGCCTGCGGCGAACCGCCTGGCGACCTCGATGGCTTTCCACGAACGCTTGTCCTTGCAGTCGGCGAGCTTCAGCGCTCGCTCAGTGCAGTCGCAGGCAAACAGTCGCTGGGTGCGCGCATTCCATGTCTCGACGCGCTCGACTAGTCGAGCCTTGCGGGCCACCACCTTGTCGGCGCGCTCGATGATCCGGCCCTGGTACTCGGCGACGTACAGCTCTGGACCCGACCACTCGTCGAGCAGGTCGGTACCGCGACACAGGTGCAGTTCGTAGGGCTCTAGCTCACCCTTGACCGCGAACCACTTCCCCGGCTTGCCGTTCTTGGGCAACCCCCACTGACCCGTACCGCCATTGCAAGGCTCACCCTCAGAGCCGGTGTACTTGTAGAGCAGATCTGGCGTGTACTTCATGCCCCCATCTGCCTCTCGTCGGGCCGCCAGTTCGTCGCCGCGTTGACCCTCATCGTTGACGCGGAACGCAGCAGGATCGCCTTGAGTCGCTCGCAGCAGGACGCCCACTGTCGCCACTCTTGTATGTCGATCACGCCGTCCACGAACGCCAGCGATCCAAGCGATTCCAACGTGCCTGCCGTTTGCGTCATATCGGCAGTCATCGCGTGGCCCGAGGAGTACGGTGGCAGCGGTTCGGTCAGGTGTTGCTCGTGCAGGTACCGGGCCGGGGCCGTGGCGTAGTACCGCTCTTGCCCCAGAGCCACCGATGCCTCGATGATCAGATCCAACCTCGCCAGCGGGCTGCGCACGCCGGTGTCGGTGTGCTCGCCGACCGGCCGCTGCCACTTCTGCACCAGCGAGGCCGATAGCCCGAGATGTCGGGCTACGCCGTTGGTGTACGGGCCGATGCAATCGCGCATCGCATCCCACGGGTAGGTACCTGCCGGGTCGCGGGGTGTGTCCTGTTGGCTTGATATGGACATCGTTGTCTTCTCCGTCATCGAGCCCACCCCGACTACGGATAACGCCGCTCCGTGCGGCGCGGTTGGGAAACGCGGTACCTTCACGCCGCCCTCGATGTGATTTCAGCGAAGGCGACCTCATGCAGAGGCTTGCCGCCAGCTGTTAGAAGTGCTGGCAGACTCGTCAAGTACTTCGGCCAGGTCTGCCCCGTTGGCAGGACCGTTTCGTCCGACAGCTTGGCTCCCCCGAGACTGGCTCCCTGGAGGTTGGCACCCCGGAGGTCGGCTCCCCAGAACTTGGCTTCCCGGAGGTCGGCACACTGGAGGTCGGCTTCCCGAAGGTTGGCTCCCCTGAGATCGGCGAGCCAAAGGCTGGCTTCTGAAAAGTCGGCACACCGAAGGTCGGCGCCCGGTTCGATCTCCCACTCGTTGACTATCATTACGCTGCCCTCGATGCGCTCTCGGCAGCCTCATTGCACGTACAGGCATGCGCCAGCTCGCCGCAGCACTCACACGTAGCTACCGAGTCGTCGCAGTACCCCGAGGTGCACACCCAGTCCGCTTCGTAGTCGAAAGCAGCGTCCAGGCCGCAGGCCAGGCAAGCGATCTCGCCGACGCTCACGCCGCCCCCTGGGGCTCGCTGACCGGCTGAAGGCGCGCAACCATTCGCTGCGTCACCACGTCGCCAATCAGAGTCGCTACGAATGCGAGTTGGTCCTGCTCATCGAGCCGCGCGTAGTATTCGAGCAGCCGGCTCACAGCTTCGCTCGGTGTCTCCGGGAGCTCCCTGAAACATGCCGGGCACAGGGGGCCTTCGTGGTGGCGGGTGTCAACGAACCGGGTCCGGTCGCTCATGCCGCCCTCCCGGTGTACAGATCCACGTAGAAATCCAGATAGTCCTCAGCGCTGAGATCCCGAGCCGTGCAGCGCTGACGCTCCGCGAAAGCACGGCGCGTGGCGGCATAGTCCAGCCCCCGGCGCTCGCAGTACTCCCGGCACCAGCGGGCCAGCGAATCGAGACGGCGTTCGCGGCGCATCGCTACCGCCCCACTCCGAACACGGCCTGGGAGCGGAAGGCGCTGACGAGCTCACCATCGTCGTCCCACTGCGCGCAGGCCATGCACACCACCGGGGGGTTGTGATCGGCGATCTCGCGTGGGTGGGTGGATTGGTCGCAGGAATCGCACACCGGCCACAGGCGCACACAGGTGGGGCAATAGGCCAAGTAGCCGCGCAGGCACCAGCCCTCTTCCTCTTCCTCCAGCCACTCCTCGACGGCGCCACAGGCCAAGTACTCATCGCGCGGCGCTTCGATCCTCCTGTTGCAGGAATCGCACTCGATCAGCATCAGGACAGCAGCGGGGCTGGGGGCGACGGCGCACTCGACATCGTGTCGAGATACGCGGGCCGTGCTACAGTTGGAGTGCACTGGAATGACCTCCTGTGTGGTTGTGGTTTGGGCGTGAGGAGTTGCCGCTTCTCGCGCCCTTTTTTCGTTCGGGAGTGCCACTGCGCGGGGGCCGATCCTTCGCAGTGGCGTGTGGGTACCTGCTTTCGGTAGCGTCATCGGGCCTCCTAAGCGGCCTCGTCGAGTGCGAACAGATCCTCGACCTGCACTTCCAAGGCAGCAGCGAGGCGCAACGCTTTATCGACCCGGGGCACAAACCGGCCGTTGACGAGCCGGTTCACGTAGGAGTAGTCGAGCCCGGTGCGCCGAGCCATTTCACGCTGGCTAACACCGTGCCGGTCGAGTACGTCCTGGATCGTGTATCGCATTGGCGTATTCTCCACTGCCTTATAAGGCAGTTACATAATAGCTAGTATCGTTGATGATAACAAGACTGTTAGTGCTTTTTCTGGTGTTGACGAATCTGTCAGTGCCCGGATAGCCTCGGCCGGCATGGAACTGCGGGATCGCATCAGGGCGCTCGTAGAAGCGCGCGGCACGACGCTCACCCAAGTAGCCGAGTCCATGCCGACGCCTGCTGGCCGCACGAGCTTCTGGCGCGTGGTGAGCAAAACGCGACCGACTAGGGACCCTCGCGCATCCACCCTTCAGAAGATCGCCCGCGCTCTGGGCGTCACCCTCAGCGAACTTCTTGAAGGCGTCGAGTTCGACTAGCCGCGTACGTTCTCTCATCGGACACCCCCGCCAGCGCAGGAGCCGCCATCGGCCGCGAGGAGCTGTGCCAATTGGGGCTTGATGGAAGTCGCGCCAAACTTCGTCGGGCAAGCCAGCACCTCGAGGCGCTCAAGAGAGAAGCTGACTCCTTCTTTGAAGCGAACCTCTATCGAATCGCCGTTGAGCCTGAGATCGACGAACTCCACTACGTCGCTCGCGTCAAAGATCCTCCTGCTTTGCCCAGTAGTGAGTGGGCGCTGACTATCGGCGATTGCATCCACAACCTGCGGTGCTCGCTCGACTACATCGCTTGGGCGCTTGCTGGGGCCGATCTCGATGACACACTCACTCAGTTCCCGATCTTCGACTCCGAGCGGGCATACAAAGCGCGCGGCACTCCGCGCATGATCCACCTTCCCGCTGAGGCCCGATCCTTGATCCAGCGCGTTCAGCCGTACCAGAGTGACGATCCCGTGATGGCGCCCCTCTCCCTTCTGAGAAGACTGGACAACCGGAACAAGCACAAATTGCTCTCGGTCGTCGCCGCGATGCCCGAGCGCTTCCGTTTGAACGCTCTCGTCGATGACGAATCCGCTGGCCAGCCCAAAACGTTCATCGCCGTCACCAAGCCCCGCCTGGTACACAACGCAAAAATCGCGACCCTCGTCTTCTCTGCACCCCCAAAAGTGCAAATGGATACGCTTGTGGTCGCGCGCGTAGTCTTCGGCGAAGGTATGGGGCCTGATACCGGCTTGGCTGTATTCGAGAGCCTTGACGCGCTCGTGGTCGAGGTCGGATGGGTCATCGACGCTTTCGATGAGAAGTTCTTCTAGCTCATCGGCTCTCCGGCGAAGCTCCATGAGAAGCGTGACGATGGCCTCGCCCACTGCGCCGCCTGCCTGATTTCGCAGTGGCGTCGAGGTGCTGGGGCTCGGTATCGTCATCGCTCAGGCGGCCTCGGTGCTTGGCGCTGGCTCGTCGGCGGTCTGTTCCAACACTCGCTCCCGTGCCTCCGCTGCTGCATTCTCGGCTGCTTCCAGGCGGTCCAGAGCGGCGGTGACCTTGGCCTTGAAATCGGCGGGCGGTTGGCGTAGCCCGTTCAGGTAACGGGAAAACAGCGTGGGCTCGTAGCCGGCCGTGAGCGCCAGTCGCTCTTGGCTCACACCCAGCTGGGCGAGACGGCTGCGTACCTGCTGTACATGAATAGTTTTCATGATCCCGAACTTAGATGAGATTTATTCATTAGTCAACACCGTTGTTGCCGCTAAAGTGAAAAAGTGCTTGGGGACCGGCTAGCGAAGACGCGAAAGCGGCGAGGACTATCGCAGTTCCAGCTCGCGGTTGAACTGGGAGATCGCTACGACCAGTCGATGATCTCCCACGTCGAGAACAATCGAACAGGCCTCGTGCGCGACGGGCTGATCCAAGCTGCCCGCGTGCTCGGCGTTTCAACGGACTACCTGCTCGGTCTTACCGACGACCCCACGCCCGCTGCCGACCGCGACACCCCGCGCGCCTGCCCCAAGTGCGGCCACGAGTTCGACTAGCCGTACGCCCCGCACTGCGCCGTCTGCCTGATTCCGCAGTGGCGTGGGGGTGGTGGGGCTCGGTAGCGTCATGGCTCAGGCGGCCTCGTCGTTCGCTGGGAACAACTCGTCGAGCGTCTTGCCAAGCGCTGTCGCCATCTTGTGAGCAGTAGGGAAACGGCAACCGAGGCCGTTGCAGACACGATTAACCTGCGTCGGATTGACGCCCGATTGGTCCGCAAGCCATTTCTGCGTCCGGCCCTGCCGTTCGAGTTCAGCGCGAACTTCATTCTTCATGAGGTAATCCGTGTATCAGACTATGCTGTTCTGCAGACTTGCTAATATACATATGGTCCACGTTGCTGTCAATGCATATTTGCATACCCGTCGTTTTGCATACGTTGACGCGCATTGGTGGCGCGCGTAGCGTCGCAGCCTATGGTCAGAACCCTCGGAGGCCGCATCCGGCTGATCGCTGACGAGGCGGAGATCAGCCTTAACGAACTCGCCCGCCGGGCGCGGATGGACCGGGCCTACCTTGGTCGGGTTCTCAACGGACAAACGCCTAGTCCAGGGATAGCGAACGTCGCCAGAATCGCCCGCGCTCTTGGCGTCACCCTCAGCGAGCTTCTGGAAGGCGTCGAGTTCGACTAGCCGTACGCCCCACACTGCGCCGTCTGCCTGATTCCGCAGTGGCGTGTGGGTGGTGGGGCTCGGTAACGTCATAAGTTGGCTGGCTCAGGCAACTCTCTTACGAGACGAAAAAGAAGACTCGGGGCACTCGAACAACGCACAGAGAACCCAAACCAACTCGAGGATCCGGCCCGAGTCCTGTGGAAATAAAGATGGCGTAACCTCCGAGTAGGAAAAACACAAAGCCGCCACGAGCGGCAGGAGGCTACGCCGTGAAGCAGGTTAGCACGGAGGGAACCGGGCTCGTCGAGTTCCGGCAGGACGTACAGGCGCTGTTGCGCACCAGGATCCGCGAGGCGATCCAGATGACGCTTGACGAGGAGCTCACCGAGGCGCTGGGTTGCGACCGATACGAGCGCAACGGGCAGCGGCGAGGCTACCGCAACGGCAGCCAAAGGCGTCGGGTGACGACAGCCCAAGGGCTCCAGGAGCTGGACATACCGCGGGGGCGCATCGTGGGGCAAGACGGCAGCACCCGAGAGTTCCGCAGCGCGATCCTGCCACGGTACGCACGGCGAGCCCGGCAGGTGGACGAGGCGATCCTGGGAGCATACCTGGCGGGAGCCAACACCCGGCGGATCCGCAAGGCGCTCTCTCCGCTGCTGGGCAAGGCGCACCTGACCAAGAGCACGATCTCCAGGGTGGTGGGGCGCCTGAAGGCGTACTTCGAGCGCTGGAGACAGCGAGATGTGTCAGGCGAGCGGTACTGGATCCTGTATTTGGACGGGTTCCATCTGAAGGTCAGGCTGGCGAGGCGGGTCGTGTCGGCGCCGGTACTGGCGGTGCTCGGGGTCCAGCCCGACGGCCAGAAGGTGTTGGTAGCGTTGCAGTTGGCGGTCTCGGAGGCAGCGGTGCACTGGCAAGGACTGATCGAGTCGCTGGTGAGACGAGGGCTGCAGGCGCCGGAGGTGCTGATCGCCGACGGCCACAAGGGCCTGGCCAAGGCGATCGAGGTATGGCCCGATGTGTCGGTGCAGCGGTGCACACAACACAAGTGGAGCAACTTACGCGACCACTGCCCGGTTCATGCACGTGCGGAGATGAAGCGGGACTGGGATGCGATCGTCCGGGCCGATGACGGCAACCAGGCCAGAGCCGCCTACGCCGCCTTCGTACGCAAGTGGTCGACCCTCGTGCCCGCCGTGGCCCGGAGCCTGCAGGAGGCCGGCTTGAACCTGCTGACTTTCTACCAGTTCCCGAAGCCGATGTGGAAGACGCTGCGCACCACCAACGCCCTCGAGAACCTGAACCGGGAGTTCCGTCGTCGTACCAAGACGCAGGGCTCGTTCTCGACCGAGGCCGCTGGGGTGACGTTGCTGTGGAGCCTGGTCGCCTTCGGCCAGATCCGCATGCGACGCATCGATGGCCACCGGTTCTTGGCTCAGCTCACGTGCGGCCCCGACAAACAGGCCGCCTAACCGATAGGATCATCCGTCGTCGCGGAGGAGACGCTCATCCAATTTCCACGACATTCGGGGCACATCCTTGTGCTCCGGTGGCACGGCGCCATCCGCACCCCACCAGGCGCAGATCTTGGCATCCTCGAACGCCAACAATGCCGGCTCACGCTCGACCATGGCAATCACGTCTTCCTTGGTCGGACGGTTCGCCCCCATGTCGCCGCAAATGTGCGCCAGATGCGTGCCCAGCGGCGGCACCGGCAGGCCGCTGACGAATCGGGCATCGGTTCCGGCCAGAATGCGCCCGTAGTTCTCGGTCTCGACCTCGGCCCAGCTGTCGGCGTCGAAGAAGTCGTCGAGCGCCGAGTAATCACCCTTCTGCACCCTCGACAGCACGTTGGGCAGCTTCATGTAGATCGTCTCGAAGCGGCGGTAGAGGCGCCCCATGAACGCTACGCCGTCGAACGACATGGTGACCGTCGTGCCGTCCCGGGTCTGCACCGTCTTGGTGTGCGGCCGCTCATCCAGAATGCGGCGTACCCGATCGATCTCGTAGTACCAGGCGGGGAGCAGCTCGCGACAGTGCGGGTCTTCGGCGACGCAGAGCCCGAGGATGTCGGTGTACACCTGCTTGATGGTGTAGAACTCGTCGATCGCGGCGCGGTTGCGGATCTCGCCGAACCAGGGGCTGAGCAGGACGATCGAGCGCACGCGGTCGGGGAAGTAGCGCAGGTACGCGATCACGCTGCCGCCGCCGGTGGAGTAACCGTAGGCGTTGATCTGTTCGTGGCCGAGGAGCTGACGGATCTCGTCGACATCGCGGGCGATGTCGTACTCGTTGTACTTGGTGACGTCGATGCCCTCCGCCATCAGCTTGTCGTAGCAGCGCTCGACGGTCTCGGCGTGCAGGCGCAGCCGCTCCATGGAGTCGTTGGTCAGAACGATCGACGGCGCCAGCCGGTTCTGGTAGGGCGACATGGCGATGTCGGGGCACGACAGCGTCGGCTCGGAGTTGAAGAAGCCGCGGTGATCGATGAGCACCAGCGTGCGGGTCGCAGCGTCGGTGCGTAGCCAATCGACATAGGCGCGCATAGGAGACAGCCCCGGACCGCCGGGAAAATACACGACCGGATCGGGGTGCGGACGTGCGGACCCGTGGTCGGGGGCCATGACGGCGACCGGGAGCTCGACGATGGTGCCGTTCGGATCGTCACGATCCTCCTGGCCGAAGAACCGGTAACACTCGGCGTTGGCCCCGAGGAGCTCCGGGGTCGTGCACTCGGCTGACTCCAGCCTCGGCACCTGCGCCTGAATCTGCGCTGAGGGAGCGCCCGCCAGCGCGAGCAGCCAGACGATCGAGGCGGCAGCGAGCCTGCGGCGCGTGAGCACTCTGACCGCGCTCGGTTCTACTCGAATACCCATGGCCCCAGGGACACGTCGTCGGTGCAGCTATCGTCGACTTCGGCATCCGGGTCGTCCAGGAAGCTCGAGATCACCTGCGGCCGACACTCCCCCGCCAGCCCATGCCCGAGCGCCTGAAACTCGAGGATCTGCAGATTGGGCATTGTGCGCGCCAGATAATGGCCCCAGCGCGTGGTGCAGCACGAGTCGACCTGACCGTGCAGCGACAGCCCGGGAACATCGGAGTAAAAGCGATCGTTGTGCTCTGGTGGCACGGCGCCGTCCACACCCCACCAGGCGCAGATCTTGTTGTCCTCGAACGCTACCAGCGCCGGCTCGCGCTCGAGCATGGCGAAGACGTCGTCCTTGGTCGGTCGATTCGCGCCCATATCGCCGCAAACGTGGGCAAGGTAGTAACCGTAGGGCTGCCGCTCGTCGACGTCATCGGGCGACACCTCACGCCAGCCGTCAATGCTGAAGAAGTCGTCGAGCGCCGAGTAGTCGTGCCGCTGTACCCGCGACAGCACGTTCGGCAGCTTCATGTAGATGTCCTCGAAGCGGCGATAGATCTTGGCGATCAGGGCGACACCGTCGAACGTCAGGGTAACCGTCCTGCCGTCGTCAGTCTGCGCGGTGGTGACGTAGGGCTGCGCATCGAGCGCCCGGCGAGCACGGTCGATCTCGTAGTACCAGGCCGGAAGCAGCTCGCGACAGTGCGGATCCTCGGCCACACACAGGCCGAGGATATCGGTATACATCTGCTTGATGGTGTAGAACTCGTCGATGGCGGCGCGGTTGCGATACTCGCCGAACCAGGGCGCCCCGAGCACGAAAGCGCGCACGCTGTGCGGGTAGTAGCGCAGGTACGCCAGCACGCTGCCGCCGCCCGTGGAGTAGCCGTAAATATCGACCTTGTCGTAACCCAGCAGCTCACGGATCTCGTCGACGTCGCGGGCGATGTCGTACTCGTTGTACTTCGCCACGTCGACGCCCTCACCGACCAGCTTGTCGTAGCACCGTTCCACCGTCTCGGCGTGCAGGCGCAGCCGTTCCATGGTGTCGGTGGAGGAAACCACCACCGGGGAAAGCTCGTTCTGGTACGGCGAGATGGTGCGGCCTGGGCAGATCAGCGTCGGCGTGGCGTGAAGGAACCCACGATGCTCGACGAGAACGACCGGACGGTTGCCGGCATCGCCGCGGATCCAATCGAATTCGCCCATCGGCGACAGGCCGGGGCCGCCCGGGAAGAAGAAGAGCGGCTCAGGGCTCGGACCGACGTTCGGGGCGTCGGCTGCGCTCTCCGGCGCGATCACCGCCACCGGCAACTCGACGATCGTGCCGTTGGGGTCGTCGCGATCCTCCTGGCCGAAGAACATGTAGCAATCGGCGTCGGTGTCAACCAACTGCTGCGTGACGCAGTCGGCGGGCTCGATTCGCGGGACGGCTCCCGTCTCCTGAGCACCTGCGAGGCCCGGGAGGGTGGCGACCAAAGCGCACGCCAATCCCGTCCGTATCGCTGGCCGTCGTGCGCGCGCTACCTCCAACTCCGCACCTCCCTCGCTGTCGGGCTGTGTGTGTCTGGCTGTCGTGTGTCTGGCCGTCTTCGTGTCGACCGTTACAACGTACCGCGAAAGCACGCTTGACGGTGTCTGGACGGCCATGTTACGAAGAGTTTCGTAGTTTGCCGTCGAGCACGTCTCACGCAACCGTTCAACGGCACCAGTCGTGACGCGCGGCACTCGGCTTGCATCCTTCCCCACGCCGGTCAGAAACTTGAGCAACCCCCGTCCAACGGACGCCGAGCTCGCCATCTTGAACGTGCTCTGGGACCGCGGTCCGAGCACCGTGCGGGGGGTGCTGGAAGGGTTCCCGCTGCCAGCGCCGGGCTACACGACCGCCCTGAAGCTGCTGCAGATCATGCACACCAAAGGGCTGGTAGCACGTGACGAGTCGGAGCGCGCCCATGTCTACCGTGCCGCCGCCCCGCGTGAGCATACGCAGCGCGGGCTCGTCGGCGACCTCATCGAGCGCGGGTTCGGAGGCTCCTCCGAGGAGCTCGTGCTACGCGCGCTCGAGGCGCGCCCGGCATCGGAAGACGAGCTGCAGGCCATCCGGCGCTTGATCGACAGGTTCTCCGAGGACGCATCATGAATCGGAGACACTGCCGTGATCTTGGAGACCCCGACGTGATTCGGGGCGACACTGTCGTGATTCGGGAGACGCCGTGGTGATCTGGGACGTGCTGGTGTCGCCATCGTGGACCCGGCCACTCGGCTGGGCGCTGGCACACTCGGTCTGGCAGATCACACGTTCGTATTTGCGCATCAGCCGCAAGCACGCTCGGCGCCGACCCTGTACGGCACCAGCCTGGCGGCGGCGGAGACGGTCGTGTCCACTCCGCCCGAACGCAGCATCGACCTCGCTGGCTATGTCGAGCCGCTCGTCGAGCTGGCGGTGCTGCTGTGGATAGCAGTCCTGGCGGTCTCCGCCATGCGGTTCGCCAGGGCACTCGCTGACACCGGCCAGCTCTACGCCGCCGCCGGCCCGCCCGGTGCCAGCCGGGCTCTCCGATTACGTCGCCCGCCGCCGTGTGGAGGTGGGCGTACGACGACCGATCCGTCTGCGCTGCTCGGACCGCGTCGACAGCCCCACCCTGATCGGCTGGCTACGGCCCTTGATCCTGATCCCGGACAGCGCCACCGAGCTCGACGCGCACCGCGTCGAGCCATTGCTCGCACACGAGATGGCGCACATCCGTCGACATGACTACGCCATGAACCTCGCCCAGGCGGTGGTCGACCGGGTGTTCTTCTACCACCCGGCGCTGCGCTGGCTGTCTGGCCAGGTGCGCCTGGCACGGGAGCACTGCTGCGACGACAGCGCCGTAGCTGCCACGGATGGTGGCCGGCTCGCCTATGCGCGGTCGCTCGCTGGTCTCGAAGAGCTCCGGGCACACCCGGCCCGGCTCGCTGCCTCGGACAGCGGCCTGCTGCACCGCGTTCGCCGGCTGCTGAGTCCACCGCAGGCGCCGCGCCGGTTCAAGGCGATCGCCCCGCTGACCCTGGCAGGTGCGTTGGTCGCCAGCGGCGGCTACGCGATGATGCCGTCGGTTTCTGCCACCACCGTGCTGGACGGTCTCGACCCGGTGCATCTGCTCGGCGGGCGCGAGCTTGCCGGCACCCCCAGCCTGGCAGTGCGACTGCACGGCTACCGCTACCTGTTCGCCGATACGTACACCCGCGAGCGCTTTCTGGCAGATCCTGATCGATACGCGGTGCTCAACGTGCGGGCGTGCCCGGTCACGGGCGATCCTGTGCGACCCGACGTATGGCGTGTGGTCGACGGCCGCATCGTGCTGTTCTGCTGCCGCGGGTGCTGGCCAGACTGCCGCCCTAACCAACCTCCCCTATCTCTTCGAGGAGTTCCAAGCATGTCGAGCTCGAATCTGCCGCACCCAGAAGTACGAAGGTCTTCGTTGATTCGCCACCTACGCCGCGGATCGCAGATCGCGCTGGCCGGCAGCCTGGCGATCAGCGCACCGGCGACTTCGCATCTGGGCGTCGCCGTTGCCGCAACTCCGCATCTCGGTCCCGCCGTTGCCGCAACTCCGCATCCAAATCTCCTCACCCCCGCAGCTTCGCGCCAGGACACCGATGTTCCTCCCATGCCCAATGACTTCCCCACCCATCTGGTGGGCGATCCCGAGATCGACGGCCGACGGCTACGCCCCTACCGGGTCGAGCTGTCGATGTCTCGGGTGGGCAGGGACGGCCCCCTACAGCTCGGCGAACGTGTGCGGGTCGGGGCCATCCAGGTGAACGAGCTGGCGTTGGTGGAGGTCGATGGACGACAGGTTTGGCGCCGCACCATCGAGACCCGCCGCGCCGGCACCGACGAGATCCTGGCCGTGGCCAGCATCGACATGGACCACACCTCCCTACGGCCGCTGCGCGCCAGCGTCGAGCAGGGCGACAACAAGCAGAGCTTCGAGTACGACGGCGACGCCCACGTCATCCGTCAGACCGATGGCGCCGGCACCAACGGTGCCGAGCTGAGCCACGATCTGTGGATGTACGAAGCCGGCGCGCACGACGTGCTCATGAGCGCCCTGCCGCTGCGCGAAGGCTTCGCGGCGCGCATCCCCGTCGTGATGGCGTCCGGCGGCGCCAAGTACTGGGCCATTCCACGCGTGGTGGCCTCGGAGAAGATCGACGTAGGCGACGGAGTGCCGCGCGACGCCTGGGTGGTGGATCTCGACTGGTGGGGCATGGGCGCCCAGCAAGCACCGAGTACTACCCGGGTGGCGGCGTCAACGACACCGGCGGCACCGGCGGCAGGTACTGGGTGTTGAAGTCACCACCGGAGGGTCTGCCGGGAGTGGTGCGAGTACGCACCGAGATCGACGACAGCAACGACTCGGTAATTCAGATGCAGGCAGCAGAAACGCAGTAGAAGTCGCTGCGCGCCGACAGAACCGCTCCGCGCATCATGTCGTCGAGCGCCCGGCAAGCTCGGCGGGATCAACTCGTTCGACCGAGTCGATGCGGTCGAAGTGGCGATCGGTGGACAGGATCCGTGGCAGCTCGTTGGACTCCATCACCGCTACGTGGATCGCATCGCGAGGAGACATCTTGGCGCCTTCGAGCAGCAGGTGGAGAGCGCGCACGGTGTCGGCCTCGGTAACCGGGAGGACTTCCCGGCTCAGGTTGCGTGCCGAGTCGAACACCGTCCGTGCAGTGTCCGCGCGCCCGATCGAGAAATAGCGATACAGGATCTCTTGCAACACCTCGGAGCTGGTCACCAGATCGATGCCTTCCTCCAGGACGCGCTCCAGAGCGTCGAGGCACGGCCGCCGTAGTGGATGCTCGCCGCCGGCGGCGTACATCAGCACGCTGGTGTCGAGGAAGAGGGCTCCCGGCTCAGTCATCGTCCTCAGTCCAGACCGCCACCGTGCCCCTCTTCAGTCGGACGTAGTCCTGTTCCCAGGCGGCGTAATCGTCAGGGGGCGGGGCGTCCGCGGCCTTCAAGGCGTCGAGAGCCGCTCGGCGCCGCTTTCGATCTTCGGGCTCCAGGCAATACCGAACGATCGATTCGCGCACCACGGCAGCCAACTTGCGGCCGCTGCCGCGCGCGATCGCTTCCAGAGCGTCGTACTGCGCTGGCGCGAGCGTCACCTGGACCTTCCGGGTCGTGCCCATGGCCGAATGATATCTGTAGGATGACATTTGTGTCAATATAATTATGTCATCATAGACGAGATACCAATAGCCGGCACGGCGGGTCAGGAATAACCCGACGGGGGCGAATCGGGCGCCGTCGTACCCCCCTGCCGCAGCATTGAGATCGTGCAGCCGGCCGAGGGCGTCGGGTACTGTCGAGATGACAAGCCGATCGCCGGCCTGAACGTCAAACCCTGCCGGGTAGAGCAGGCGCTCGTTCGACGGACGCTCGAGGCTGAGGACCATCTTGTTGGCTTTGAGCGTGTTCTCGGCGCGAGCAACTGGTTCGAGGAGCTGGGGCGGCTCGTGCCGACGAACCCGTAGCCTTTACCAGCAGCACCAGATCGGCTAGTTGTCGACTTTCTCCGACGCCGGCGGCCTGGCGACCCGGACCTTCGCTCGGCCCTCGCTGCCGACGAAGTCCCAACACACCTGCCCGAAGTAGAGCGCCCACAAGACGATGGCGCAGAGCTTGAAGACGTCTTCGCTCTCCCTCACGGCGGGGTCCAGAGTGAACACCACGTTGTCGATCACGCTGGAGATCGCGAAGCCCCCGACGGCCCCGAGCAACAGCAACCACGGGGTTCCTGCCATGACGGCGCGCGAGACCCCGAACAAGGCCACGAGGGAAGCCGCATAGAAAACGTGGAACAGGATCTCCGGTATCCCCACCTTGTCAGCGAAAGCGTCGTGGAACAGAAGGGTATCGTCGACCGCCATGGTCAGCCCGAGCGCGCCGCCGATAACCAAAATCCTGTACGTGCTGCCGTCGGAGAAGCGCGCGCCGAGCGCTCGATGGGCGACGATCGCGGTCGCGACCGTCGCTGCGCCCGACACCAGCCAGAGCGTCGATCCGAGGAGCGACGCGTATGCATAGTACGGAGGAACCCCGGCCGCGCGGTACGGATCCCTCGTCAGGATCTTCATCGAAACACCGAAATAATCGGCGGCGAGCAATACGCCGGCGGCGGTCGCGGCACCGAGTACGAGTGCCCCTAGATAAAGGCCGCTGTACCGCTTCAGATTCTCGATCATTCTGCCTTCCATGGCGATCGCCGCCAGCCCGGCTGCTCAGACCTCGGGCAGGCACCCACAGAGCCGTCAGCGCCAGGATTCATGCTCGTATACCGACTCCCCTTCAAGAAGCGTCACCAGGACCTTTGCCTGGTGAATCTCCTCCGGCGGGATATCGAAAAGATTGCGATCGAGCACCACCAGATCAGCGTATTTGCCGACCTCCAGGGTGCCGATCTCGCTCTCCCGGAAGTTCAGGTACGCGACATCGATGGTGTAGCCGGCGATCGCGGTAGCCAGATCGACGACCTCTTCGGCGTTGAACGGCTCACCGGGGCCGGCGGTCAGGCCGCGGCGGGTGACCGCCACCTGCATGCCCTCGAGCGGGTTCATCGACGACACGCCCCAGTCGCTACCGAAGGCGATCCGGCCGCCAGCGTCGACCACCGCGCCGACCGGATAGACCCAGCGCGTGCGCTCGAGCCCGATGCGGGGCTCGATGAGATCGATCACCATCTCATCGCGCTGCGCCCAGATCGGCTGGAAGTTGGCGATCGCGCCGAGCTCGGCGAACCTGGGGAAGTCGTCCGGGTGGGCCAGATCAATGTGGGCGATATGGTGCCGGGAGTCGCGTTCATCGTTCACCGCGCGGGCATGCTCGAACGCGTCTAACGCGTAGCGAACGGTCGCATCGCCGACGGCGTGCACGTGCACCTGGAAGCCCTCGGCGTCGAGCGCCGCTACCAGCGGGTTCAGGTCCTCGGGTGCGATGTTGGGGTGCCAGCGAAAGTCGGGGCGATCGGCATAGGGCTCGATCAGCGCGGCGGTGTGGTTGTAGATCAGGCCATCGCCACCGATCTTCACGGCCGTGGGACGAAAGCGCTCGCCGCCGAACTCGTTGCGCAGGGCAACCACGCGAGCGACGTTTTCGAGTCCTTCCTCGGCGTTGATGCGTAATCCGGTGACCGCGCGCACCGTCAGCTCGCCGCGTGACTCCAGCGCCGCGTAGGCCTGCAGCGACTCCCTGCCGCCGCCGGCGTCCTGGAATGAGGTGATGCCAAGGCTGTTGGCCAGCTGGATGCCGCGCCGCAAGGCATCCGTCCGCTGCTCCGCACTCGGCTCCGGAACGTGCTCGTACACCAGCCTGCTGGCCGACTCGTGCAGGGTGCCGGTCGGCTCGCCGGTTGCCGGGTCGCGCTCGATGCGCCCGTTCTCCGGATCCGGCGTGTCCTTCGTGACCCCGGCGAGCTCCAGCGCGCGCGAGCTCGCCCAGGCGGAGTGGCCGTGCTGCGACGTGAGGATGATCGGTCGTCCCGGGGCGATCTCGTCGAGGACCGACTTGTGCGGGTTGGCCTGATCGAACAGGAACAGCGCCCAGCCGCCGCCGCGGATCCATTCGTCCGCCGCTCCCTCGGAGGCACACTCGCGAATCGCGTCAATGACGGCGTCGAGGGTAACGATGTCGCGCACGTTGCAGCCGCGGTTATCGACCGGGTGTACATGCGAATCGCCAAACCCGGGCAGCAACATCTTGCCCTCGAGATCGACGACTCGGGTATCGGCCCCGATCAGCGGAGCGACTTCGTCGTCGGAGCCGACGGCGACAATCCGACCGTCGGCAACTGCCACCGCCTCGGCCCATGGCTGGGTGGGGACGACCGTGTAGACGGCGCCGTTGCGGAGCACCAGGTCGGCCGGGTCGGGAGAATCAGCACACGCGACCGTGAAGGCGACCGTAACGAGGACAGCGGACAGCGCCGCCAGCGGAACCAGCGAGTGGGCGCGGGAAGTTCTCATTGCCACCTCGTGTCCTGTAGCCGTGGAGGGGTCGGATCGTGGTCCGCGGGGCGGTCGCTTGTGCCAGAGAGAATGGGCTTCGCTCGCCGGCAAGACGGGCCGGGCGTCACGAGCGCGGCTCCGAAGCCAGCCGAGAGACTCGATCGAAGGGACTCAGAACTCCGAGCCGGTCGCCCAAGGGCAGCAGATTGCCGTCGATGTCGCGCAGAGGCTGCGGCGGATCAATCCGCTGGGTCAACGGCGTGACCACGAGCAACAGGACGGCG
Organism: Acidobacteriota bacterium; assembly: GCA_965248695.1. Taxonomy (GTDB): domain Bacteria; phylum Acidobacteriota; class UBA890; order UBA890; family WLXD01; genus DASCOT01. Next base: position 2,799,366 of record CBDFKD010000002.1, read on the forward strand.
CTCGCCGCCAAACCGAGCATGTCGGACGGAAGCTCCGGGAACAGAACCAGACTGGCAATCCAGACCACGGCGCCGCCGATCATGCTGGCCAGCGCGCCGAAGCGATTCGACTTCGACCACCACACTCCCGCCACTACCGGAACGAAGATAGAGACCAATAGAGCCGAGAACGAGTCGACCATCAGCACGTAGACGGCCTGGACGTAGAGGGCGATGCCGAGGGCACCCACGCCGAAGACCGGCACCGAGTAGCGCGCCCACGCCAGCCGCACGGCCGGGCTCGCGTTCGGGTAGAAGTACGGGATGATGTTGGCGCTCAGCACGCTCGCCGGCACCAGCAGCGCACTGTCGGCGCTGCTCATGATCGCGGCAAGCAGGGCGCCCACGAAGATCGCCAGCGCCAGCGGATGCAGATAGTGCAACGCAAGCTGCGGGAGGATGAGCTCGGGGTCCGCCAGCTCGGGCAACACGAGCACGCCGAGCACCCCCAGTAGCACCGGGATCACGCCAACGGTGAGATAGCCGATCCCCGCCAGATAGGCGGAGTTCTGCGCCACGTTCTCGTTCTTGGCCGACATGGCGCGCTGCATCAGGTCTTGCGAGGCAATGCTACCGATGCCGATCACCGCCCAGTCGCGCGCGTAGTTCAGCCAGGTGGCGAAGCCGCCCTCCGCCGGGATTATCCGCAAACTGCCGGCGGGCAATGCCGAGTACGCTGCCTGCCAGCCGCCGAGATCCCCGACCACGATCGGCAGCATCATGACGAAGCCGGCCATGAGAATCACCATCTGCACGAAATCGGTCATCGTCACCGCCCACATCCCACCGGCGGAGGTGTAGGAGAGCACGATCGCCGAGGCCACCAGAATGCCGGTGGTGGCGGAAACACCGGCCAGCGCCTGCAGGATGAAGCCGAAGGCCACCAGCTGGGCGCCGGTCCAGCCGATGTAGACGAAGATCATTACGACCGCCGAGAGCATCCCGGCGGTGGGGCCGAACTTGATCTCGAAGAAGCTGGCGATGGTCAACAGCCGCATGCGGCGCATCATGCGCACGACGAACAAGCCCGCCAGCAGCAGACACACGCCGGCACCGAACGGATCGGCGATGACGCCGAGCATGCCGCCCTCGTACGCTGCCCCGGCGGCTCCCATCGTGGTGCCGGCACCCATCCAGGTGGCAAACAGGGTGGCGCTGCAAAGCCACAACGGCAGACGGCGGCCGGCGACGATGAAGTCGTCGCTGTCCTTGACCCGCCGCGACGCCAGGGCTCCGACGATCAGCATCCCGACGACGTACACCCCGACGCCGGAGAGCACGATCAGCTGATCACTCACGAGCAGACTTCTCCTGCCAGCCGGCCGCGCCGAACAGCGGGGCCGCCACCACCGCGTGATGATCTACCCGCGCCAAAGGCCCTCCTGCACCAAGTCGTCGACCGTCGCCTCGATGCTCTGCCGCAACACCTCGACGATGGTGTCGATCTGCTCGAGCGTCAGGATCAGCGGCGGCGACAGCACGTTCAGGTGACCCAGCGGCCGCACGAGCAGGCCACGAGCCTGAGCGTGTGCCGCGATCCGATTGCCGACCCCGACCTCCGCCGGCAACAGCTCCTTGGTCTCCTTGTCGGCCACGTTCTCGATGCAAAGCATGAAGTCCTTGCCGCGCACGTCGCCGACGATCGGTGAGTCCATCAGCGTCGCGAGCCTCTTCTCGAACTCCGGACCGACCTCGCGCACGTGGGCGCAGATCTCCTCGCGCTCCATGATCTCGATGTTCTTCACCCCGGCGGCGCACGAGACCGGATGCCCCGAGTAGGTGAACCCGTGGGTGAACAGCGCCCCCTCCGCCTGCGGCACGCTGATGACGTCGTAGATCTCCTTCGACAGGATGGTCGCCGACAGCGGCACGTAGCCCGAGGTCAGCCCCTTGGCGCAGGTAATGATGTCGGGCACGAAGTCGAACACCGGCTCGGAGGCGAACATATGGCCCAGCCGTCCGAAGCCGGTCACCACCTCGTCGGAGATGTAGAGCACGCCGTACTTGCGGCAGACCGCGAGCGTGCGGCGGTGGTAGCCGGGCGGTGGCACGATGACGCCACCGGCGCCCATGATGGGCTCGGCAATGAAGCAGGCGACGTTGTCCGGGCCCAGCTGCAGGATCGCGTCTTCCAGCTCCGCAACCTGCTGGTCGCAGAATTCATCGAGCGTCATGCCGGCGGGCCGCCGATAACAGTTGGGGGCGGAGACGTGATGCACCAGCTCGGTGTCGACGTCGAAGCCCTCATGGTCCGCCATCACCCCGGTCATCGACATCGCCAGGTAGGTGCTGCCGTGGTAGCCGTCGACGCGCGAGATGATCTTCTTCTTGGTGTGCTTGCCGAGCCGGTTGAAGTAGTAGTGGATGATGCGCACCGCCGTGTCGTTGGCCATCGAGCCGCCGGTGCCGAAGAAGATGTGGTCGAGGGTGCCGGGAGCCAGCTCGGCGAGCTTGGCCGCGAGCTCCGCCGCCGGTGGCGTGGCCAGGTGACCGAAGGTCGAGTAGTAGGGAATGCGGCGCGCCTGCTCACCGATGGCGGCGGCCATCTCCTCGTTGCCGTAGCCGATGTTGACGCACCACAACCCGCCGATCGCGTCCAGATACCGCGTGCCCTCGGAGTCGAGGACGTAGGCACCCTCCGACTCGGTCATGATAATCGAGCCTTCCTCCTTGAAGACGGAGAAATCCGTCCACGGGTGGATCGAGTGGTCGCGATCCTTGCGCCACAGCTCCTGCGTGTCGTGAGCGCGGGCGGCTTCCTCGAGGTGCTTCATCATCAGCTCCGGGTTGTTGCTCGCTCACGGGTCGCCGGGCACGCCGTACGACGGTGCTTCGCTCGGGTCGAGTGCGCGGGTGACATAGGACTCCAGCTGCGGCTCGTACTCGCGCCAAAGCACACCCAGCTGAGGGATCGGGTCGGTGTCCCAGTCGACGCGCAGATCGACGATCGGCCACGACACCTCGTGCGCCACCAGCAGCCCGGCGGAGCGCACCGGTCCCTCCTCACCGCCTGCCGCCAGCCCGGCCTCGAGGGCCGCCAGCAACCGCGAGGCGAGATGACCCTCGGATGCCTCGAAGCCGCGCACCATCGCCGAAGGAACCCCGCGGCTGGCCAGCAGGTTGCCGATAGCGACGCAGTCATGCCCCTCCGCCGCCGCGTGCCGCCCCAGGGTGCGCTCACCGCTGAAATGCGCCACCCCTCCGTCCGTGTCGACGAGGGCCAGCTGTCGCCACGCAGCGTGCGGCGCCGAGTCCACCAGGGTGCCAAGCGCCTGCTCGGCCGGCCTCCCTTGTTCCAGCAGATCGAGGCCGCGCTCACCGAGGCTCGGATCGGTGATGTTCTGACTCAACGCGGCGCCAGCACCGGAACGCACGAAGGCGCAACGCGCCGCCACGCAGATGCTCGACGACGACACCGTCACCCCGACCATCCCGGTGCGCGCGCAACGGGCCGCGATTGACATCGTCATTCGCGTCGCCCGTTGGCCGATCGGCCGGACTCGGCAATCACCGCGATCACATCGATCTCGACCAGCCAGTCGGTCGAGGCGAGGCCATCGACGATGAGCCCGGTGGACACCGGAAACACACCCTTCAGCCAGCTGCCGATGGTGCGGTAGACCGGCCCGCGATACGCCCGGTCGGTGAGATAGACAGTGATCTTGCACACATCGGCGAGCTCGCTTCCTGCCTCCTGGAGCAACTGCGCGACGTTGCGCATCGCCTGGTCGGCCTGAGCAGCGCAGTCGCCGATGCCCGCCGTGTTGCCTTCCAGGTCGGTGCCCACCTGGCCGCGCAGGAACACGATGTTGCCGGCGACAACGACCTGACACAGGTCGTTGTCGAGATCCTGGTCCGGATAGGTGTCGCGAGTGTTGAACTTGCGCAGCCTCGTATGTGTCATGCCACACGTTCCCCGAGTCCGGATGGTCTGGCGCTACGACTCCCGATCAGACAGCCCGGCCGCCTTCTTGACGAGATCCAGCGGACCGGAAAAGTCGAAGTTGTTGTACACCGCCGCCAGGTGAGCGAACGGCGGCGACTGGGCAAACAGCTCGAAGGTCACCCGGTGACCGGCGTAGTCGGAGTTGATGAGATCGCGCGCGTAGGCCAGCAGCTTGCGGCGATCCTCCGCCACCCAGTTGTCGTTGACGTTGTAGTACTTCTCCAGCCACGGTCCGATCTCCGGCGCAGCGAACGACTGGCTGTCGGGCGTGATGCAAATCTGACCGCCACACAGCTCGCGCGCCAGATGCACGATGGCTGGAAGCTGGCTGCACGCCAGCACTCGGCCGGTGTACAGGAGCGACTGATTCGGCATCAGCAGACCGGCCGGGCTGCGCTCACCGTGAGCGATCGCCGCCGTCAGGTGGGCGTTGATCCCCTCCCGATAGCACGCCATGGAAGCCAGTTTCTCGCGCACCGCCTGCTGCTTGTCGGTGCCGGTCTGGCGAACGTTGAACAGCGCCGTACCGATCAACAGATCGGCGATGGTCAGGATGCGCTGCACGAACGGAAAGGCGCTGTAGCGATGCAATGTGGCGCGAATGAACGCCGCGGCGCGCGTGTGGCGGTGGAATAGAACGTCCTCCCACGGGATCAGCACGTCGTCGAAGATCATCAGCGAGTCGACCTCGTCGAAGCGGCTGGCGATCGGATAGTCGGCGGCGGCGCCGCGCTCGGCGAACCCCGACCGGCACAGGTGCTTCAGGCCGGCGGCGTTCATCGGCACGATGAAGCCAACCGCGTAGTCGGACAGCTCGGCATCGCCCCAGTTGGCGATCGTCGGTTTGGCAAACGCCTGGTTGGAATAGGCCGAGGCGGTCTCGTACTTGGCCCCCCGCACCACAATGCCGGCATCAGTCTCGCGCACCACGTGCAGCAACATGTCCGGGTCCTGGTCCTGCGGCGCTTTCGAGCGATCGCCCTTGGGATCGGTGTTGGCCGACACATGGAACGGAACGCCCACCAGCGCGTGCTGAATGTGGCGCTCGATATTGCTGGCAAACCGCGGGTCGATCTCGGCAAGCACGTCGGTGCCGTCGAACAGCGACCACATCTCGCCGATGGTCTCGTCGCCGACCCGAATCACCACGCCGCCGATGTCGCCCATCACCGCGTCGACCGCACGTCGCTTGTCGTGCCAGTCGCGTTCCACCTTCGGCAACTTCAACGCGATGGCATTCGTCTCGCCAGTATCGTCATCGACGTAGCTCATCACCTCGCGGTGCTGCTCTTCGTGCGCCATGTCGTAGATGCGCGCCCGCACGTCGACGATCGGCTTGAAGGCGGGATGGATGGGAACGTCGTCGACCCGCTCGCCGTCGATCCACACCTCGCGATCGTCACGGATCGACTCCACGTACTGCTCGGCGGTTCGGATCACGGTCGAGACTCACCCTCGCTGGCGCAATTCGCTCTGGTAATCGCCACGATGCGGCATCCAAACAAAGACCGGCGACCTTGTCCACCACCATTACCTGGAACCTGAGGTCACGCCACAGAATCGGCTATTCTTCCGGACCACCGCATCAGTGCAAATGAGCTACGAAAGCAGGAGAGGCATGGTGAACACTGAACAGGATCACGCCGGAGGCCCAAGCGGCCTCAGCAGCCGCGGACGGATAGCCGGCTCGCTCCCATCGTTGGCCGCCGCAACAGTCCTGGTCATGGCGCTGCCGATGTCGACCGTGGCCAACCCACAGGCCGGCCCGCCTGTCCGAGACGCACGACAAACGCCACGTGCCTATCGCATGGCCTCCCGGCAGCTCATGTTGCCCGGAATCGTCGGGCGGCACTCCGGGCACGATGTCAACATGATCGCCCGCATCCTCAACGTGGCGAATCGCGAGATCGACATCGCCATCGAGCTCATCGAGCGCGACGAAAAAACCCCCGCCGTCATCCTGAGACATAAGCTCGCAAGGCGCGCACTGCTGGCGATCCATGGCGACAGGGAGCTCGATCCCGGCTTCATCGGTGCCATGACGATCAGCTCCAATAAACCAGTCGTCGCCATTGTCAACCTGGGGCCCCGCCTTGGGCCTACCGGCACTGCCATCGGCTACAACCCCACCCACGCCGGCGGATCGTCGATCCTCACCCAGAATCGACACGGCAAGGGCTTCATGACGTTCTCCCAGCTGGTCAACTTCGAGAGGCAGGAGGTGTCGGCGAACCTCTTCGGCAACGACGGCAACAACAACGGGTGGTAACTGGGGTACGAAGATCGCGCCGGGGGGCAACTGGTTTCGGAGCGTCGGCGAGATTTTCCAGACCGGCGGAGCCGTGCAGCCACTATCGATCTTCAACGCCGTTGCGCCGACCGACAAGGTGGGCTCCGGGGCGATTATCCAGGACACCAAGACCGGCGATATGTACTGGAACCCGGCCACGTTCCAGCACATCGCGGGTCAGCGCATCATCCTGCCGCGCCTCGTCAACTTCAACGGCGAGACGTCGACGCTGTTTGTTCAGAACCATGGGGCTACGGCGGTCAACGTGCACGTGACCCGGCATACGGGGCCGGCGCAGTCGACCACCACCGATTTTCCACTCATCCTCAACGAGCTCATGATCATCGAGGATTTCGGAGGCCACGATGACCCTGGCGGCGACTTCCTGCCCTGGGTCGAGATCTTCGGAACAACCAACGGCCTGCGCGGAGCCGAGGATGCCTTCCTAAGCGCCGTGCTGACGACCGACCAGACCCCGCCCGGGCGCATCGCCAGCGCCGACTCCGGCGCCCGCGGCGTCAAGTCGGGCAACTTCCACACGCTGGTGCCCTCGTGGACGGAGGAGTACGGCGCCAACAAGCGCGCCGTGGCGTTCGGAGCCACGGCCTCCGACAGCTCCACCGTAAGCTTCTGCGCGCTCAACATCGGACCCAAGCCGGCGCGCGTGAAGGTGGTGGTGCGCGATGCCGACGGCAAGCGAGTGTTCTCCAAGGCCGTCGACGTCGGCGCCAACGAGACCGTCGACGTGCCGTTCCCGAGTCGCGTACAGGGCGAGAATCTGTACGTCGACGCCAAGATCTCCAAATCGGGACCGGTGTTCACCTACCTGCGCGAGGAACGCGACACCGGCGAAACCAACTACATTCCGGGAATCGCGCTGAAGTAACGCGGCATGCGACAGCGACACTTCATCGACACTCACAAGGTCGCCACCGGCCCCGCCGTGCTCGGCATGATGGCCTGGCATTCCTCCTGGGATCACGCCACCGCCTGGATTTACCTCGCGCTGCACGGAACCTACGGGTTGCTGTGGGTCTGGAAAAGCCGCACCTTTCCCGACAAGAGCTGGGAGGAGCGCTGCACGGTGGTCTACGGCCTGACGATCTGGGCCGGGCTGTCGCTGTACTGGATCGCCCCGTGGATCGTGACCTCCGGTGGCGTCGAGCCGGCCCCGTGGTATCTGGCTGCCTGCATCACGCTGTGGGGCCTCGGCGTGTTCCTACACTTCGCCTCCGACATGCACAAGAACATCGCACTGCAGCTGCAGCCCGAGCACCTCGTACACACCGGCCTCTGGGCCCGTTGCCGCAACCCCAATTACCTGGGCGAGCTGTTCATCTACCTGGGCTTCGGCCTGCTTGCGATGCACTGGTTGCCGATGCTGGTGATCGGGCTGTTCCTGGTGGCGGTGTGGATCCCAAACATGCTCAAGAAGGATCGATCGCTGGCGCGCTACCCGGAGTTCGAGGCCTACAAGGCGCGCAGCTGGTTCCTGCTGCCGCCGCTGATCTGATCGCAGGCAGATTCAACATCGTCGCGCTGATCGACCGCCGCGCCGAGTCCTGCGCGAGCCCGAGCTGCTCGTGCAGAGTGTGCGCCGTTCACAGCCCCTTGGTCTTCGGGACACAGAAAAACAGCGACGCGCGCCGGACGGGCCGATGATGGCCTCGCTGCCACAGGAGGGTCCAATGCAGGCGCCTAGAAATACGCGGCGCAATGCTAGTGGCTGCCGGCGCCGTGTCGCTTTCGTCGCTCCTCGAGCTCTCCGCGCTAGCGGAGCCTACCGCTGGCTCAGCGGGTGAGCCGATCATCCGCAAGGTGGGTATCAGCGACGATGAGACGCAGATGCTCATCTACGCTAGGAATTTGTGTGCCAATCCCGTAGTGATGCTGTCGACGATCGAGTTGGAGGTCGATATCTGTCGACTTGGGTCACCCCAGCTGATCATCGCGGACTTGCCTGAGCACATCGATCCGGCAGGTTACAGGCTGTGAGTGGATTGCGGCGTCAACAGCCGTGGCAATGGCATGCTCGGCTACGTCTTCGTCGGCGGCGGTGGCGCTGTCCTGGGTACGCAGGGTCCGCAGGGTCCCAGGGGTTTTCCGGGCAGCGACGACGCCGACGGCATGGACGGCGCTGATGGCCAGGACGGTGCCGTTGGAGCGACCGGGCCGATGGGCCCCCCAGGAGCGCCAGGGCCCCCCGGCCCGGTTGGAGTGAGCGAGTATCAAAGGGTCGCCGGTACCTGCACGGCAATCCCCCCCACCAGGGCGAACGGAGTCCAAGCCACCTGCCCGGCCGGCACGAAAGCACTTGGTGGCGGCGTCTTCTGGTACGACGATGCAGCTTGCACTATCCCGGCAATCGACCTTACCCTGCAGGTCAGCAGCAGCGGGCCCACCAGCGACACGCTATGGGATGCCGGGGTCTTGAACAACGATCGCGGGGTCACCCTGTACGCGCAGGCCAGGGCCATCTGCGCCATTGTCGGCTGAGCGCGGTTCAGCGCCCAGCGAATTGGGTCGGTGCGTTTTCTGGCCGCAGCTGATCTGAGATGCGCTGGACCCACTACGTCCGCAACGGCGCACGGCGACGCTGCCCGCGCTGTGGCCGGGAGCCGCTGTTTCGCCGCTGGAATCATCTGCGCAACGGCTGCACCGCTTGCGGCCTCCGCTACCTGATCAACCCCGGCGACCCTGGGCCTAGCTGCTGGTGATCGATCGCGGCGCGCTGATCCTGCCGCCTATCGGGCTGATCTACTTCGGCCTGCTGCCACGCGACCCGCGGTGGATCGTGGCTATCTTCGCCGTCTACATCGCGGCGGTCGTCTATACCGCACCAAATCGCTACGGCATCTGCATCGCGTTGGACGTGTTGACGCGCGGCGAGGACGGCGAACGCCGCCGCTGATCTGACTACAGGCAGGGTCCCGGATCGCCTACCTCGTCGCCGCCCACCGGGCCGGCCTCTTCCGGTAGACCCTCTTCCTCACCGAGAGACGTCAACGATCCGTCGGATTGGATCGCAAAAGCGCCTATCGTGCCGCTACCCGCGTTGCTCACGTACATATAACGACCGCCGCGAGCAATGGCCAAGTCGTTTGGACCCAGTCCCGGAATCGCGACCACACCGTCGAAGAGCTCGAGTTGCCCGCTGTTGGGGTCGACTTTGTAGCCACTGATGGTGCCGGAGTCCCTGTTGGTGGTGTAGGTGAAGCCGCTCTTGCTGTCATGGGCGAGCGCGCCAGTCTCGGTCTGGGAGTTGTCCACCGAACCCGAGATCACATCCAGCGCTCCGTTGGGTCCCACCCGGTACGACGACACGGCCCCCGCCGCGCCCGTGCCGACCGGGAAGTTGCCGAACGCCTCGGCTACGAGCAGCCGGTTCCGACGTGCGAAGGCGCAGCCGAAGGGCGTGTTGCCGTTGGAAATGTTCATCACCGGGTTGGCGCTGGGAGAGCCAAACTGACTCATGCCGTAGATGCGAATGCTGTTGTCACCCTTGATCGTCACAGCCAGCAGGTTACCGGCACGATTGAAACTGACCTGCGCGGGAGAGACGAGAAAGAACGGCGGGTTCTCCCCATTCAAGTTCAGGTCCCGTGTCGTGCCGGAAAGTGGTTCGAGCCTGTCCTCGCCGAAGTTGAAACCCGTGATGTTGGCTGAACCCCCGGTGTTGAGAACGAAGAGCCATCCCTTCGCCATAGTCAGGCTCGCGGGGGCCTGACCCCCCGATTTGATCGTCTGAACGACTTCCAGCCCCGACTTGCTGGCGCGCATGACCGTGATGCTGTTGCTCTTGGAGTTGGCGGCGAACAGCCAGCGACCGCTCTTGGTGACCGGGAAGCGCTTCCGCGCGCCGAGCCCGTCCGGGGTGTCAACGCCACGGCCGCCAGTGCGGAAGTCTGCGAAATGGGTTAGTGATCCATCCGCGTTGCGGTCGAAAACGACGATCTCGTTCCTGCGCTGGTTGCTCATTGCGTAGACGCGATCGCGCCAGCCAGCTTCGGCCGGCGAGTAGCTCGCCGTCGCAACCAGCATGCCGAGGGCTAAACTCGGTACGAGTATCTTGCGATGCACTTCAACCTCCTAGCGGTCGAGTCGTCTCGTCTTACGTACCCTGGATGGTAACCGAGGCCTGCGCTTGCACGGCGTGAGCATCATCCCGCCCCTATCGGCTGACCTTCCCGGGCCGATTCCGCGGCACTACCGTGAACGCCCCGATCACAGAACGCAGCCGGGGTAGCTACATAAGCAACAGTGCTCGGCGGCGGTGCCCGCGGTGGATCGTGGCTCTGTTCGCCGCCTTCATCGCGGCGATCTACACCACGCCGCATCGCTACCGCATCTGCATCGCGTTGGACGTGTTGACGCGCGGCGAGGACGGCGAACCCTCTACTTGACCGTCGCGCTGACCGTCTTGTTGGCCGCCTGGAGGTCGCCGTCGGTCGGAGTGACAGTGCGCTCCAGCCGATCGCCCTTCTTGAACTGATCGACGGCGAGGGCATCGGCGTGTGCCGCGATGGTGACCTCGCGGACCACCTTGCCGTTGACCGTCCAGACGTATTCGTAGGACACGATCGTGTAGTCCGGATCGTCATTCACCAACGCGTGCTTGATCTGACAGAAAGGCACGATCCCGGTCGCCGGTGTCGCGATCGACCTTCTTGTCTGGTCGGCAGCGATTCTCCGTTCATTTCGCGTCTCGCAGGTGGGGGCCGCTGCTGTGGCCGCTGGAGCCGATCAACCCGATGTGCTCCCCGGCCACGAGCATGTCTCGAGCCTTACGGGCGACGACGACAACTATCCGATCAGCTATCCTTCCCGAACACTCATCGGTGCTCGACAAGCACACGCTGTAACTTCCCATCGACTCAACGCAGGTACCACAGGGAGAAACACATTGGGCAAGGGCGACCCGCGCACCAAGCGCGGCAAGATATTCATGGGCTCGCACGGCAAGAAGCGGCCGAAGGCCACGAGCAAGAAGAAGAAGACCAGCGGCTCCAAGAAGTAGGGAGCCGCAATGAGCGACATTCCGGCGACCGACCTCATGGCCGGCAAGAAGGGCCTGATCGTCGGTGTGGCCAACCAACGCTCGATAGCCTGGGGCATCGCCCGTCGGGCCGCCGCGGCCGGGGCGCAGCTGGCGTTCACCTACCAGGGGGAGGCGCTGCTCAAGCGCGTGCAGCCACTGGCCGAGTCGATCGGCAGCGACGTGCTGGTGCCCATGGACGTCACCGACGAAGCTCAGGTGGACGGCGCGTTCGCCCAGGTGCAGGACGGCCTCGGCGGCCTCGACTTCCTGGTGCACTCCATCGCCTACGCCGAGCGCGAGGACCTCAAGGGTCGCACCATCGACACTTCCCGCGAGGGCTTCCTCAAGGCCATGGAGATCAGCGTCTACTCGCTGCTGCTGCTGGCCCGCAAGGCCGAGCCGCTGATGACCGACGGCGGCAGCATCGTGGCGATGACCTACTACGGCTCGGTGAAGGCAGTGCCCAACTACAACGTCATGGGCATCGCCAAGGCCGGACTCGAGGCCTCGGTGCGCTACCTGGCGCTTGATCTGGGCGAGAAGAACATCCGCGTCAACGCCATCTCGGCCGGCCCCATCAAGACCCTGGCCGCCTCGGGTGTGTCAGGACTGCGCGGCATGCTCGCCGCGATGGCCGAGCGCGCGCCGCTGCGGCGCAACGTGGACACGGACGACGTCGGCGCCGCCGGTCTGTATCTGCTGTCCGACCTCGCCAAGGGAGTCACCGGCGAAGTGCACTACGTCGACGCGGGGCTCAGCACCACGGCGATGTGACGCAAGGGAGGCCCTCGTGAGCAACCATCGGAACGCCACCACCCACCGTCCGGTGATCACCGCCGCTCTCGTGACGGTCGCTACTCTCGTGATGCTGCTGTCGGGATCCGGTGCCGCCTCCGGCCAGCAATCGGTCACGCTCCGTCAGGTGGGCGCTGGTGAGCTGAGATCGCCGAACGGTGGCGGCCGCTGGCAGGGCTTCCGGCCGGGCCCCGCGCCCGCAGAGCGTGCCGCCGCAGGTTCCGATATCACTCCGTCCGACTACGCCCGAGCCCGTGCCGCCCTCGCCGAGTACGAGCGCACCTACAGGCGACTACCGGCGCTGAGGACGGACATCCCCAACCGTTACCCCTTCTATCCGCAGGCCGGCAAGCACGAGAGCGACCTCTTCTTCACCAACTTCGCCGATCTCGATCCCGCGGGCGGCGCTGGAGCCATCGTTGACTGGGACTGTACGGGTTACACCTACGACACCCATCACGGCACCGACTCCGGCGTGCGCAGCTTCGCGTTTCAGGACGTTGGCGTGCCGATCTACGCGGCGCTCGACGGACGCGTGATCGATACCGACGACGGCAACCCGGACCGCAACACGGCGCTGATCGACAAGCCCGCCAACTACGTAATGATCGATCATGGCGACGGCCAGACCGGCTTGTACTGGCACATGCGCCGCAACAGCGTGGCGGTGCGGAAGGGCGACAGCGTGGTTGCCGGGCAGACCATCGGCATGACCGCCTCGAGCGGCTTCAGCACCGGGCCGCACCTGCACTTCGAGACCTGGGAGGATGGCGAGTGGCTGGAGCCGTTCACCGGCAAATGCAATCCGGGCACGAGCGGGTACACCAAGCAGCTCAAGTTCAAGCGCAAGACATACCTCTGGGACGCGGGCATCACCCACGAGGATCTGGCCAAGCTGCCAACCAAGAAGCTCCCGCCCGAGCAGCTGCCCTCATCGGGCCAGTTCCAGACCGACGACGAGTTCCTCAACATCTGGTTCTGGGTCGGCAACCTGCCGGAAAGCAGCTCGATGAAGCTGGTGTTCCGGCGCCCGAACCGCTCCGTCGCCTTCGACACCGGCGTTTTCGACATGGGCAACACCGACTTCCTGAGCGCGACTTGGTGGACGCAACAGTGGCTGGCCAACGACATGCGAACAATCACCGGCGATTGGACTGTGGAGCTGCATATCAACCGCAAGAAGCTCGCGACCCTGCCGTTCACCGTGTTGACCAAGCGCGACCCGAAGAAGAACGGCGCGCCGGCAGCGCTCAAGAAAGTGAAGTTCCGCCGCAAGCCCAAGGCCGGCGTAGTGCCGTTCTGTGAAATCAGTCACTCGCTGATCCTCGACGATCCCGACTACGATGTCGTGTCATACCGCTACGTCTGGACCGTCAACAACACGGTCGTGCGCGACGTGACGATCGCGGCACACGCCGATGCGCTCGCCGTCGACCAGTTCGCCAAAGGTGACCGGCTGGAATGCACCGTCACCCCCTCGGACGGCGATCTCGAAGCCGCCAGCAAGACGGTCGGATCCAAGGTCAAGTAGGGCGGTGGTCAACTCGTCGCAGCTCGGGCAGCGGTCAACGCCGCGCAGCACCGGCGGTCGTGTTCGACTCGCGCCCTCGATTGACTCGGGAAGTAGTATCTAGCCAATCGCAAGGATGAGACTCGGAGGGGTGTTGATGCGAAGACAGGGATCTCGCGTAGGACAGATCCGGTTGTTGTTGATCTGTGCTGCGCTCGCGGTGGGATTGCTGGGAACGGCGGCCCGAAGCGAAACGCCTGAGCAAGCCGCTACGCGGGACGGGGCGAAAATACGGTTAGAGAATGTCGACATCTTCGTCGAGGTCAACGACACCAGTGGAAATGCCGGAATCCAGATGTTTCTCGACGGAGAGGGTTGGGACTCGATGACCCTCATGGATCCGAATGGCAACATGTTGTTCGACGTGAATGCCGACGGCGGCGTCGGGGCACAGGGCATCACCGAATTCTTCTTCGAGAGCGCCGAGCCGTCGTTCGACGTGCAAACGCTCGAGGAGCTGCTGGCGCTTTTCCCCGAGGGTGATTACAGCTTCCGAGGGACGACCACGGAGGGGAAGAAACTGAACGGCAAGTCGAAGTTGACCCATGCGATCCCGGATGCGCCTCCGATCAAATTTCCGGCAGCGGGAGAGCTCGTGAACCCGAATTGGGCCTGGTTCGAGTGGGGGCGGGTCCCGAACCCACCCGGCAGCAGAATCGTTGGCTACGACGTGAGCGTCTGGAACCTGAACAACGGCCGCACGTTCGCCGCCGAGCTTGGATCCAAGGCGAGGACGATAACCGTCCCACCCGAGTTCATGGATCCCGCAACGGAGTACAAGTTCGAGGTGCTCGCGATCGAGAGGAGCGGCAACCGGACAATCTCGGAACGGGAGTTCACCACGCAGGACTAGGGCACACCCAGTTCCGGCCGCGCCGCTACGGCCGATAGCCGAACGCGTCGAAGGCGAAGCCCCACTGCTGCCGCACGCGCGCCGCGACCTCCGCGTCGAGCTGGCCGTATTCGTTCTTGCAATAGCCACGCACCGATTCCAGGTAGCGCTCCAGTGCGGGCATCGCCACGTGGAAGTCGGGAATCTCCAGCCCCTGGTAAACGCGCTCCAGGATCGCCAGCGGGTCCCGCTCGAGCTCGTCGAATCCGATCTCCACCAGGCGGCCGTCGGGTATTCGCGTCCGCTCGTCCAAGTACGCCCCATACAACTGGCGATATCGTCGAAAGATGCGATCGTCGAGGGTCTCTGGACGACCACGCTGATACCGCTAGAACGGTTCCACCACGCGCTCCATGTAGCTGGTGGACTGGTAGACCCGGTAGGGATCCCGGTGAACATGAACGAAGCGCGCGTCCGGGGGGCCTCCAGCAACAGCGGCACACGCGCGGTGTGCAGCGGCGACTTGAACAGCCGCCGCCCGTACTTGAGCGTCAGCTTGGCAACTAGGCGGAGGAGGGAAGCGATCCAACGGCGTCGCTCGTCCGCATCGGCGTGGTGGAACGTGAGATAGCGGTGGTTGTACAGATCAGCCCGACCGGGGAACGCTGGGAATCGCCGTGGGCATGCCGGTACAACGGCTTGGTTGTTACTCCACCGGCTGCTGCTACGGGCAGCCAACGAGCCTGCCGTGGGGCGTGACCTATTCGGTAACCGGCACCACCTTCCCGAGCTCCGCTCCGCTGAGGGCCGTGATCCATCCGGCGCAGCTGTACGAGGGCGCCCTGGTCGGGCTCCCTGGCCGTCATGCTGTGGTCGTTTCGTCGCGGGCACGCGCCCGGCGAGGCCAGTTTCATGTTCATCGCCGGCTACGGCGTGATTCGATTCATGAACGAGTTCTTCCGCGCCGACCCGCGTCTGTATCTGTGGGACGGTGGGCCGCCAGTGCCGCAAGCGGCCAGCCTGGCGGCGGGTGTGGCGGGCCTGTACGGGCTGTATCGATTGCGCCCGCGACGAGCCGCGATCCCGAGCAAGGGTAGCTAGCAGGCCGGACCCGCCACCCTGCCAGCGCGGCCGCCGGAAGCTATTCCGACCGCAGCGCCACCACCGGCTCGATACGCGACGCCCGGCGCGCCGGTATCCAGGTTGCCAGTAGCACCACTCCGAGCATCACCAGGCTGGTGGTCGCGTGCGTCAGCGGATCGAACGGATCGACCTCGTACAGCTGCGACTCCATTGTCCGCACCAGCGCCAGGGTCCCGGCGAGCCCGAGCCCCAGCCCGGGCCTCGGGTACACGCGGAACTGGCCGCCGACGGCGTTCGGGTGGGGCGCAAACGCGTGGCACGGCTGATGAGCCAGGCGGGGCTGGAGGGTGTCAGCCGCCGCCGTCGGCTGCGCACGACGCGCCGCGGTACTGACGCGCAGCCGGTGCCCGATCTGGTGAAACGTGACTTCGCGGTCGGTGCACCCGATCGCCTGTGGGTTGCCGACATCACGTACGTCTCTACGTGGTCGGGGTTCTTGTACCTGGCGGTGGTGATGGATGCCTTCAGCCGGCGGGTGGTGGGCTGGTCGATGGCCAACCACCTGCGTACCGAACTGGTGCTTGAGGCGCTCAACATGGCGATCTGGCAACGCCGACCTGAGAGCGTGATCCACCACTCTGATCAGGGCACGCAATACACCTCGATCGCCTTCGGCCACCGCTGCAAGCAGCTCGGTGTACGTCCCTCGACCGGATCAGCTCGCGACTGCTACGACAACGCCATGGCCGAGAGCTTCTTCGCGACGCTAGAGACGGAGCTGCTATGGCGGCAGAGCTTCAAGAGCCAGGTCGAAGCCCGCATGGCCGTGTTCGAGTTCATCGAGGGGTTCTACAACCCACGACGGCGCCACTCTGCGCTCGGAAACCAATCCCCAATCGCCTACGAGAGGAGCTACTCCGAGACCCCGTCACCGGCTGTGGAAACTGCCGTACCCATGCAGATCGCGCCGCGATCCGCACCGCCACTTGGAAGCCGCTCTGCGGCTCCCACGAGTTCCCACAGCACTACGACTACGGCCTCAAATCCAAGCGTTCAACTGTCCACCGAAACGGGGTAACTCCACAACGTCGCATACGTCAGTGATAGGACAGCTGAGCTAACGCCCGTCCCGAGCGCGAACGCTAAGATCGCTGCGACGGGCAGTGCGGGCGCCCGCATACCTGATCGGACGGCAACTACGAGGCCTCTCATCAGGAACGC
Source organism: Acidobacteriota bacterium (assembly GCA_965248695.1). Taxonomy (GTDB): domain Bacteria; phylum Acidobacteriota; class UBA890; order UBA890; family WLXD01; genus DASCOT01. The sequence continues at coordinate 2,816,180 of CBDFKD010000002.1, forward strand.
GCTCCCGCTCGTAAACAGGCGCCAAACGATGGAACTCTCGAGGCGCCCGCGATGCGTCCGGCTCCTTCTCCAGGCGACCGACAACGACTCGATAAATCGACCGATGTGACGTGTATCAGCTGCGATCCTTCTCCACGGATCAGACCCGTCGTAAGGGCGGCCCGCTGGGTTGCGCTTCGACGGCTGGCGCGAGTGCCACTAGCCCGTTGACGCGCCGTACCCCCCGCTTAGCGCTGCTCCCTTCCGGGCCTGACGCGGTTCACGAGGCTGCACCGCACAGGGCCCGGCGCCGTCCCAAGACGCTGGCGGCCGTGGCTCCACCGCCGAATTCGTGCCGATCGATCGGCCGTAGCGGAGCGAGCTGCGCCACGCCGCGACCGAGCGCCGATGGTGCCACGCCGGCCGGATACCCATCAAGCGACCCGAGGGCAGTGACCTGCCCCCCAATAATCGGGCCAGTCTGAGAGTTAGGATTTGAGGCTCTCAGGATGGCTCGGGAAGGGGGAAGAATGGCGCGGAAGCGGTACACTGTAGAGCAGATCATCGCCAAGCTCAGGGAGGCAGAGATCGAGCTAGCGAAAGGGGCCAAGACACCGGAGGCATGCCGCAAGCTGGGAATCAGCGAGAACACGTATTACCGGTGGCGCAAGGAGTACGGTGGACTGAGGGTGGATCAGGCACGGCGACTCAAGGAGCTGGAGCGGGAAAACGGCCGGCTCAAGAAGTTGCTGGCGGAGACGATGCTCGACAACGCCATCCTCAAAGAGGTTTCGTCGGGAAACTTCTGAGCCCGGCACGACGGAGCCGGGCAGTGCACCACGCACAGCAGTCGTTGGGTGTGTCCGAGAGGCGAGCCTGCAGAGTACTGGGCCAGGTGCGCTCGACGCAGCAGTATCGGCCCAAGGTGCCGCAGGAGGAGAAGGCACTGGTGGAGCGGATGACCCAGCTGGCGACGCAGTACGGGCGCTATGGGTACCGGCGGATCACGGCGCTGTTGGTACGTGAGGGGTGGCGAGTGAATCACAAGAGGGTCGAACGGTTATGGCGTCGTGAGGGGCTGAAGGTACCGAAAAAGCAGCCCAAGCGCGGACGCTGGTGGCGCAATGATGGATCGTGCGTGCGGCTGCGGCCGGAGAGGAAAGATCACGTCTGGGCCTATGACTTCGTGCACGAACGAACTCACGACGGGCGAGCGTTTCGTCTACTGACGATCGTGGATGAGTACACGAGAGAGTGCTTGGCAATCGATGTAGCACGCAGGCTCAACTCCGAGAACGTGCTGGAGCGACTCGCTGAGCTGTTCGTGAACCGGGGTGTTGCCGATCACATCCGCTCCGACAACGGACCGGAGTTCACTTCTCGGGCAGTGCGTGAATGGCTCGAGCGAATCGGTGTGAAGACGCTGTTCATTGAGCCCGGATCGCCATGGGAAAACGGCTATGTGGAGAGCTTCAACGGCAAGCTCCGAGACGAGCTGCTGAACGGCGAGATCTTCTACACGCTCAAGGAGGCGCAGTGCTTGGTGCACCGCTGGCGCCGCCAGTACAACCAGGTGCGGCCCCATAGCTCGTTGGGCTATCGACCGCCTGCACCCGAAGCGACGTTGTTGCAGCCGGCTACGCTCCGCTTCGCCAGCTCCAACAATCTCTTGCCAGTACCGATTCTATGAGTTACGAAGTGGCCCAAACACTTGGGGCAGGTCACAGCGCCGTCGTCGGATACACGGCTGCAGCGATCGGGTTGCCGACCAAGCTGCTTGCCAGAGCGATCCCGGACACGGGCCCGGAGGCAGCGCCGGAAGAGCAGAGACGCCCCGAAAGTTGGCGCAGAAACTGGACCATCCCGGCGGAGTACTACGTCGACGAATCGCGCTGGGAGTTCGACGAGCGCCTGGTGGCCGACCACTTCTGGCAGATGGTCGACCACGAGAGCAGGATTCCCAACGCCGGCGACTTCTTTGTCTTCGAGTTCGGTCGCAGCGAGAGCATCCTGATTGTGCGCGGGCGCGACAACGAAGTCCGCGGCTTCTACAACGTCTGCCGTCACCGCGGCTCGCGCCTGTGTCGTCACAATGCGGACCCGATCCCCGAGGACCCGCGCCTGTCGGTCAAGCAACTCGGTCAGTCGGGCAGCTCGCCGGTGTTCCGATGCCCGTATCACGCCTGGACCTACGACACCGAGGGCAGCCTGATCTATGCCTATGGCATGCAGGAGGACTTCGACCCGGCGGACAACGGCCTGATTCCCTGCCATCTCCGCATCGCCGACGGCTTCATCTTCGTGAACCTGTCGCGAGAGGAGACGCCGCCGGAGTTCGAGTCGGCGATCGAGCCCTTCCGCCGCAAGGTGGGCCAACGACACGGTACAGTGCAGTTGAAGGTCGGCGAGCGCGTCTACGTACCGATGCACGCCAACTGGAAGCTGGCGCTGGAGAACTTCCTGGAGTGCTACCATTGCGGGCCCTCGCACGAGTACCTGTGCCACGTGCACCCGGGCTCTGACCTCACGGTGCCGGGAGAGCGGCAATGGTGGGCCGAGGACTACGTCAGCGGCACGATGGACGGTAAGCCGGCGGCACCGTTGCTGCCCAGCATCAAACGCACCCGGGTCACGCAGAGCGAGACGGCGGCAGGTTGGTCGAACAGTTACTGGCTCGGCTACGACGACTACGTCTTCGCAGTGAGGTTCACGCCCCGCGATGTCGACCTCACCGATGTGGAGTGCCTCTGGCTGGTCCACCCCGACGCGGAGGCGAGGGTGGACTACGACCCGGACAGGCTCAAAGAGCTGTGGCTGGTCACGCTGCTGGAGGACATCTGGCTGTGCGAGAACAACCACGCCGGCATCCGCTCAGGCGCCTACCGGTCGGGACGCTACGCTACTCACGAGCTCGGGAAGGTGATGCCGGCCGGGTTCATCCGCTGGTACATGGCCGCCGTTCGGGGCGACATCGGGCCGGCGCTGCCGTACTGAGCGGCGTGCTCACCGCGCCACCCGTATCCGGCGGAAGCTGGCCAGGGTGATCCCGCGAGGCAACCGCGGTTCGGGTATCGGAGGTTGTGCGTGTTGCTGCGCCGTGAGGGATGGGTAGTGAACCCGAAGCGCGTGTATCGGATCTATCGGGAGGATGCTTCCGTAGAAAAAGGTGACGGTGATCCGGCCCCGATAGACTGTCGGCGCCATCCACAGTCAATGGAGAATCACCATCATGGGCAAGAGTCGCAGAAGCGACACGAGTAGGAAAGCGGCAGCAGCGCACAACCAGCGGGCAGAGGCCGTGCTGGGAGCAAGAACGGGTCTGCTGGAGCTGGTGATGGAGGCTGGTTTCGGGGTACTCGGAGCCGTGCTGGAGCAGGACCGGGCGAGGCTGTGCGGTGAGCGCCACGCGCGGCCCGATCACAGGCGCGCGTACCGACACGGCTACGACGAAGGCTCGCTGGTGATGGGCGGTCGGCGGGTCAAGGTGCGCAAGCCACGAGTTCGGAGTCTCCAGGGACAGGAACTGCCGCTGCCTCACTGGGAGAGGTACAAGGCCGCCGATCCGCTGGGTGACCGAGCCCTGGAGCAGATCCTGTACGGGGTAACGACGCGCCGCTACGACCGCTCGTTGGAGACGCTGCCGGAAGGGCTCCCTTCATCAGCCACGAGCCGCTCGTGCGTATCCCGGGAGGTTCGTGGCGCGCACGCAGTACTTGGCGCGACCTCTGGGTGAGATCGACCTACCGGTGCTGATGATCGACGGTATGCATATGGCCAGGCACTTGCTGGTGATCGGCATCGACATCGACACCGACGGGCACAAGCACGTGCTGGGCGTTGTGGAGGGCAGCACCGAGAGCTCGCGGACCTGCCGGGCGCTGCTGCGGCAGCACATCGAGCGCGGCATGCCGGTGGAGCGGGCGCGGCTCGCGGTGATCGACGGCTCCAAGGGACTGCACAAGGCGGTGCGCGCCACGTTCGACAACTGGGCGCTGATCCAGAGGTGTCGCGTGCACAAAATCAAGAATGTGCTGGAGCACCTTCCCAGGCACATCCGGCCCTGGTTCAGTGCCAAGATCCGCAAGGCTTGGCGGGCGGAGACACCGTCAGCCGCCGCCAGAAAGCTGGAGGCCTTGGCCAACGAGCTGCAGGTTGATCATCCCGGCGCCGCGTCCTCTTTGCGCGAAGGGATGGATGAAACCCTGACCGTCACCCGGCTGCGCGTGCAGGGAGCGCTCCTTCGCACTGTCCGTTCAACCAAAACGATCGAGAACCTGCACGGGTGCATCAAGCGCGTCAGTGGCAACGTGAAGCGGTGGCGTTCTGGAAGCATGCTCGTACGTTGGGGCCGTGACTGCGCTCATCGAGGCCGAGAGCCGATTCCGTACGGTTCGTGGCTACCGCGAGATCGCCAAGCTCGATGCCCAACTCAACGCCGCGCTCGGTGTGTCCCTTGAGGAGCAACGCCGCAGTGCCTAACAATCCGTCCACCTTCACCGTCGCCTTTAGTTCAACGGACGACGGGACATCCCCGAGCACCAAGAGGTAAGCCCATGCAGATCCAATCCAGCCGTTTTGCGGCAGTGGCCACGCTGGTCGCCGTATTCCTTGGCACTCCAGCCTACGCGCAGTCTGCCGAGGGGACGATCAGCGGTACGGTGCGCGATGCCAACGGCGCTTCGGTCGCCGGCGCCACGGTGCTGGCGTCGAACGAAGTCACCGGCTCGGTAGTAGGTGCCGTGACATCCGGCGGCGGGATCTACTCGCTAACCCTCGCCCGGGGCACCTACACGGTGCGGGTGTCGCTGAGCGGTTTCCGCGAGCAAGTGCGGGCTGCCGTTGACGTCGGCGACGGCTCGATGGTGAGCGCGGATTTCACCCTCGAGGCCGAGCTCGCCGTGGAGGTCACGGTCACGGCCGCGAAGCGAGAGGCGGCCCTAGGCGACGTGCCGTTCTCGGTTGCCGCTGCAACCGAGGATCAGCTTCGCGACCGCGGCATCGACGACCTCGAGGGCGTGGCCGCGAACGTCGCCGGGTTCACCGTCCAGAACCTCGGTCCCGGCCAGAGCCAGGTCGCGATCCGCGGCGTGTCGGCCGGCCAGATCGTGCGCGACCAGCCGGGCGTCAAGGAGCAGGTGGGTGTGTACCTGGACGAGTCAACGATCTCGCTGTCGCTGTTCACGCCCCAGATCGACATGTTCGACATGTCCCGCATCGAGGTACTGCGCGGGCCGCAGGGAACGCTGTTCGGCTCCGGCTCGCTGTCGGGGACCGTACGTTACATCACGAACCAGCCCGAGCTCGGCGTGCAGAAGACGTTCGGCGAGATCAACGTTGGTTCGATGACCGGTGGTGAGGTCGGTGGCGCGGTAAAGATCGGCGTCAACGCACCCCTCAGCGAGAACGCCGCCGTACGCTTCACCGGCTATTCGACCCGCCTCGGCGGCTACATGGACGCCGTACAGCCGGACCTCAGCGTCGCCGAAAACGTCAACAGCGGTCATCGCACCGGTGGTCGCATCGCGCTGCTGGCGGCTCCCAGCGATCGGTTCACGATCACGCCACGGATCTTCTTCCAGAAGATCGAGATGGACGGCTGGAACCGGGCGGACGCATACAACATCCTCGCCAACCCGTTCACGACCACGCGGCCGGCGGTGACGCTCGGTGACCGCCAGCTCTTCACACAGTTCGAGGAGCCGTACACCGACGAGTTCCTGCTCGCCGACGTGAACCTCACCTACGAACTCAGCGACAAAGTTAGCCTCACCTCGATCACGTCGCACACCAACCGCGACGTGCTGGTGGTGCGCGACGCGACGGCACTGAACGCCAGCATTCTCGGCGGCACCCTCCCTTTCGGTGAGGAGATCTTCACGATCGACGCGCCGCTGGACGATGCTACCGATGCGCAAGTCTTCACACAGGAGCTGCGCTTTTCCGGCGGCACCGACCGCGTCGCCTGGGTGCTCGGGGGCTTCTACAGCAAGATTGACCGCGACTACGGTCAGAGCGTGATCGTGGTCGGCTTCGAGGACACTACCAGTATCAGTACGGTAGGGGACTTCGGTGCTGGCAAAGACGAGCTGTTCTTCTCCGACCTCAGGTATGACTTCAAGCAGTTCGCTGCGTTCGGCGAGGCCACTGTCGACGTTACTGAGGACTTCAGCCTCACTGGCGGCCTGCGGTTCTATGACTTCAGCGAGGACCGGGTGCAGACGTTCGACGGCATCTACGCCAACGCCGGCACCACCATCGGATCCACCGAGGCAAGCGGTGTTGTCCCCCGCTTCATCGCCTCGTACCGCGTCGGCGAGACAAACCTCAACGCGCAGGTCTCGAAGGGCTTCCGGTTGGGCGGCATCAACGATCCGCTCAATACCCCGCTGTGCACCCCGGAGGACCTCGTGACGTTCGGTGGCCGCGACTCGTGGGACGACGAGACCGCCTGGAACTACGAGGTCGGCACCAAGTCGACGATCATGGGCGGCCGCGGCTCGCTGAACCTGTCGGCGTTCTACGTGGACATCCGCGACCTGCAGGCCACGGTGACCGCGGGATCATGCTCGTCGCGTGTCATCTTCAACGTGCCGAAGGCCCGCAGCGCCGGCTTTGAAGTGGAGTTCTCGGCCACACCGACCGACAACTTCGACTTCGCCATATCGGCCAGCTTCTCCGCTGCGCAGCTGCGCTCGACCCTCACGTCCACGTCGAGCACGGGCGCCGTCAGCGTTGTGTCGGGCATCGAAGAAGGCAACCGGCTGCCGAGCGTGCCGGAGGTGCAGATCGCCGCCGCCGCCACCTACCAGTGGCTCGTCGGCAACAGCTCGCTCATGTACTTGAGCGGCGTGTTCCAGCACGTCGGCTCGCGCTTAACGCAGATCGGCGATCAAGCGGCGGGTTTCGGCGCCGTGAACCTGTTGTCGTTCGATCCCAACAATATCGGCGGCCCCTATACACAGAACATCTTCACGTTCGATCCCGAGCTGCCGTCCTACACGCTGCTTAACCTGCGCCTCGGCATGCTGCGCGGTCCCTGGGACATCGCGCTGTACGCTAACAACATCACCGACGAGCGCGCTCTGCTGGCGTTGGACCAGGAGCGTGGAACCCGCGCCCGCGTCGGCTTTCTCGTCAACCCGCCGCGGCGGTTCGGCATCGCCTCGAGGTTCACGTTCTGAGATACGCTGTTGCGCACCCATGACTCGCCTTGCCGATGACGAGATCGAACCTCGACTCGAGATATAACCGAAAGTTGTGGATGGGAGGAAAAAGAAAGGCAGCGTAACCTTCGCTGGGGATTTCAACAACCAGCAGCCGGCTATGGAGGCCGGGAAGGAGACGCCACCCGTGCTCAAGATTATCGGTGGGACTGAAGGTGCGGAAGAGCAGCTGAGGCTGGACGTGGATGAGCTCACCCGGCAGGGGGCGGTGCAAATGCTGGCAGCGGCGCTGGAGTGGGAGGTTCAGCAGTATGTCCAGCGCTACGCGGGGCAGCTAGACGAAGCGGGCCGCCGGCAGGTAGTACGCAACGGACGAGCTCGGGCACGCAAGATCACGCTGGGGTGCGGGACGGTCCAGGTAGCTGCACCGCGGATCAACGATAAGCGGCTCGACGAGCAGGGACTCAGGCAGCGGTTCAGCAGTCGGATCCTGCCGCCGTACATGCGGCGTTCGCCAAAGGTGGCTGAGGTGTTGCCGGTGCTGTACCTGAGGGGCTTGTCGACGGGCGACTTCAAGGAGGCGCTGCCGATCCTACTGGGGCAGGAGGCGAGCGGCCTGTCGCCGTCGGCGATCTGCCGGCTGACCAACGCCTGGAGCACGGAGTACGAGGCGTTCCGCAGGCTGGATCTATCTACCAAGCAGTACGTCTACGTATGGGCCGACGGCGTGCACTTCAACATCCGACGTGAGGATGATCGGCTTTGCACGCTGGTGCTGCTGGGCGTTTTGCCGGACGGCACCAAGGAGCTCATTGCCGTCGAGGACGGGTATCGAGAGAGCACCGAGAGCTGGGCGTTCGTGCTCCGAGATCTGAAGCGTCGAGGGATGCCGGCACCGTTGCTGGCGGTGGGTGACGGTGCGCTAGGGTTCTGGGCACCGGTGCGAGAGGTATGGCCCGAGAGCCGAGAGCAACGATGCTGGGTGCATCGGCTGGCCAACGTGCTGGACAAGTTACCGAAGCGGCTGCAGGCCAAGGCCAAGCGTGCGCTCCACGAGATCATCGACGCGCCAACGCGTGAGGATGCTCAGGAGGCCATGACGCGGTTCGCTGCCGACTACGGAGCCAAGTACCCCAAGGCCGTCGCCTCGTTGCAGCGCGACGCCGACAAGCTGCTGACGTTCTTCGACTTTCCCGCCGAGCACTGGGTTCATCTGCGCACCGTCAACCCGATCGAGTCGGCGTTCGCCACGGTGAGGCTCAGACAGCGCGTCACCAAGGGCGCCGGCTCACGCACCAAGGCGCTGACGATGGCCTTCAAGCTCCTGGAGATGGCGCAACGAAGATGGCGCCGCATCAACGCTCCCCACCTCAGTGCCCTCGTGCTCGAGGGCGCCACATTCGTCGACGGAGTTCACCTGATCTCTAGCGAAGACGCTGCCTGATCGGATCCCCTGATCCACAACATTTCAAATAACTCCCATGCAACGTGACTGTGGTGGTAGCGTAGCGATCGGCACGCGACTCGCGAGGCCGCCTCTTCGGTAGACGATTCGGATGGAGCCAGGATGAACGACGACACTCGAGTTTCGCGATCCACACCCCCCTGGGGATCGACAACGCCCATCGCCATCGCCTACCTCGATACACCGCCGCCCGGGCTCGATCGGTGGGACGGTGGACCGGTGCCGGCCGGCTGCGTGTTCTGGAGCGAAGCGATGAAGGGGCGCCCCTTCTACACGCTTCCGGAGGATCACTACAACTGTGCCGTCGGTAGCTACACGCACAACATCTCGCTTCCCGACGAACGCAGCGCGGAGCTCGATCAGAGCCTCAGCGAGATGGTGGGCGCCGGCTACCTCGACATGGCGGAGGTAGCCGGAATCCCGCGGCTGAGCGCTTCTCCGGCAGTCGTGGCTTACGGGCCGGTGGACGATGTGAGCTTCGTTCCCGATGTCGTTCTGGTTGCCGTCGACGCGAGCCAGGCGATGTTGCTCTACGAGGCTGCGCTGAAAGCCGGCATCGGCGAGGCAATTGCGCCAGCTCTCGGACGGCCGTCGTGCGCCGTCCTGCCGCTGACACACAATGGTGGATCGATGTCGATGTCGCTCGGCTGCAAGGGCAACCGGATCTTCACGCAGCTCGGCGACGAGCAGATGTACGTCTGTGTCCCGGGAGACAGGTGGTCGGATCTCCTACACGGACTCGATCGGGTCGCCAGCGCCAACGCTGCAATGGCGAGCCACTATGAGACCCACCGCGACCGCGTCGGACAGACGGGCTGACACCGACCGGCAGAAGGAGTTGGCAATGAAACGACGGTTGGTTGTAGCGGTTGCGACGATGGCTGTTGCCTCGACTGCCCTGGCCCAGCAAAGACCCGACCCGAATCGTCCCGGGGCGCGAGAGGTGATCGAGTACGACGTGCCCGACACGGTCGACATCGACTACAAAGTGCTCGACAGCATCGATACCTCGTCGTCGGCGTACGGCGTTGTGCCGCTGCCCGCCGAGGTCGGCAAGACCCTGACCGGTCTCTTCAGCAAGTACACCAAGCACGTCGCGCCCAACGGTAAGCCGATCCACATCTTCGGCCAATCGCGCGTGAGTGAGCTGCAGATGGCGCGTGCCCGGGAGATCCTGAAATACCACCTCACGGATGCGCCGGGCACCCGGTTCGGCAGCGACAAGGCCGCCATCGCCAACCGGATGGGAGACGTGCGCGCCACGCTCATATACACCGACACCCAGGCCAGGGCGTTCGCGATGTACGACATCGTCGGAGAGTCGGAGCTCGCGCTCCAGGACCTGTACGCCACCGAATCACCGGTGGAGGGCGACTACGTCTACCTTCACAACGAGGCCGAACCGGGAGCCTTTTTCACGCGCGACGCCTCGTACGAGGAGATCTTGCATCTCGTGCATGCCAAGGGCATCGAGGCGATGCTTCCCGAGTACCACGCCGCGATCGTGGACGCCGAGCAGCGTGCCGTGGATGCCGGGATCTACAAGTACGGCAGGCCGGCTCCCCACGAGTACATCATCAGCGGCTTCGACATCTACTTCGGACTGTGGGACCACCATCCTCAAGGCGACGGGGGCTCCTACGGCGGCGAGTATCCCTACCACACACGCGTCGAAATGAAGGCGGGCGATCGGCCTCTGTTCGATCTCATCGAGGGCTTCTGGCCCGAGTACCTGACCTACAACGCCTACATCGATGCGTCGTTCGAGGGCAACTTCCTGATGGCCTACGACGGAGCGGTCGAGTACACCAACAAGTCCCGGTTCCTGGTGCAGGTCACGTTGACCGGCTCGAACGACTCGGGCGTTCGTGGCAACGACCAGGACAACGTGCTGACCGGAAACGCCGGCAACAACGAGCTCACCGGAGCGGCGGGAGACGATCTCGTCGCCGGCGCGGCCGGCACCGACCGTGCCACCTTCGCCGGGGTGGCATCCGAGTATGGAATCGATACGAGCGGGTCGACGACGACCGTGGCCGATACGGTGGAGGACCGCGACGGGACCGACCGACTGACCGGTGTGGAGATCCTCGTCTTTCGCGACAGAGAGGTCGCCGTCGAGTAAGGTCGCCCAGCCTGCGACAAGACCAGGATGGAGGCGACCCTGAAAGATCGTCGAGACGGGCGCCCCCCGTTGAGACCTTCGTTCCAAACCGAGGAGACGCGCATGTCAACACGATCCGTATGCCAGCTGGCCTTGTCGTTGGTCCTGTTGGGCGGAGCGCTGGATGCCGGATTTGCTCAATCGACTCCGACGGGGAGTGCCCTCGTTGCGGGGACCGAGGCAATCGGTGCCGCCGTACGGCAGAACGGCAGCTACGACGATCTCGTGGCGCTCTTCTTCGAGTTCCGCGAGGCGCAGGACTCGACCAACGATCAGGGCGTGCCCGACTACACACGGGGAGCGGTTGCCGAGCGGTACCAGGAGTTGCAGCGGTTTCGCGAGCGGCTGGCCGGCTTCGAGATCAATGCTTGGCCTCTCTGGCAGCAGGTCGACTATCACCTCGTCCGCGCTGAAATGAACGCCGTGGAATTCCACCATCGGGTTCACAAGCCCTGGGAACGCGATCCCGGCTTCTACTCGATTCGTGGTGGCGACGCCGGAGCAGCGATCGAAGCCGAGGCGTTCACGCGCCCTCTCTTCGAGCTCGAGCCACCCTTCTCCGCCGAAGACAAGACCCGCTATCAGGCGATCCTCAGGGCCATTCCGGGATTCTACGAGCAAGCGCGAGGCAATCTCGCCGAGGCGGCGGGAGATCTCGCTGTGCTCGCGATTCGCAACTCCGAGAGTGAAGCGCGGATGTACGAGCGGATCGCGCGGCGGTTGCAAGACGCCCACCCCGAACTTGTTGCGGATGCTCGGGCAGCAGGGCAGGCGGTGCGCGACTACGCCGAGTGGCTGCAGGCCAACCTCGGCGACATGACCGCCGCAGCAGGCATCGGCAAGGACAACTACAGCTGGTGGCTGCGAAACGTGCAGCTCTCTCCATGGGGTTGGGAGGAGAGCAACGCCATCATCCAGCGGGAGTACGACCGCATCATCTCGTTCTTGAAGCTCGAAGAGCAGCGCAACCGCGACTTGCCGTCGCTGGAGGTCGACATGACCATGCGCGATTACCGAGCCAGCGTGTTCGAGGCGCTCCACACCGTCGTCGAATTCCTACGCGACGAACAGATCATGACGATCGACGACTGGGTCAACCCGGCCGACTACACCGGGTTCGAGTCTCTCGAGGAGCTCGATGAGCGAATTGCCCGCGAAGGGGGAGGGGGTGATGAACGGCTCCTGCCCGAGAACTCCAGCATCGACACGAAAGTACGCCAGCGCGAGATGCTCCCTGGCGAGACGCACGAGTTCATCGGCCACATGCTCGATTACCAGCGCCAGGAGCGGCTCACTCGCAGTCCGATACGCAGCGCCGGGCGGCGCTACAACATGGGCTCGATGCGCACCGAGGGCTGGGCGGTCGCACTCGAGGAGTTGCTCATGCAGGCGGGTGTGCTCGACGACCGCCCTGGCAGAGGCCGCGAGATGGAGTACCTGATGAATGCCTCGCACATGAGCCTGTCCATCCCCGACATGAAGATGCACTCCAACGAGATCAATCTCACCGAGGCGAGGCAACTTTGCGCCGAGATCATGCCGCGCGGCTGGTCGCGGCCCGAGGAGGACATGGTCTGGTTCGAGATGCAGTCGAACCTCCGCAATCCAGGCGGGTTTCACAGCAACGTAGTCACCGGCAAGGCCTATTTCATGAAGCTGTTCCGGGAACGGGCTCAGCCTCTCGGGGATGACTTCGTGCTCCGCGACTTCATCGACGACTTCCTGGCTGCGGGCGTTATTCCCATGCCCCTCATTCGCTGGGAGATGACCGGGAACGATGACGACATCGCGTTGGTGACCGAGGAGCTGCCGGCCGACGACAGCGCCGGGAACTAGCGTGTTCGTCCTGAACCGCGCGGAGAATCTCATGCGTCCCACGCCGATACGTCTCATTATTCTCGTTGCCGCCCTCGCGTTAACTGTCGGTGCAGACTCACCCGGGTCAGCGACGCAGGACATGGGCTCCAGAATCGCTTTCGTCTCGAACCGAGATGGGGATACCGAGATCTATCTGATGAACGCCGATGGGTCCGACGTGACGCGGTTGACGAACAGCCCGGGCTTTGACGGGGCGCCGGCGTGGTCTCCGGACGGCACACAGATCGCCTTCGCATCCTCGAGGAGTGGCAACGCCGACATCTGCATCATGAATGCCGATGGATCCGACGTGACGTGCATCACGACCCACCAGGCAAGCGACCGTGGCCCCTCCTGGTCGCCCGATGGGTCGATGATCGCCTTCGAGTCCGATCGCAGCGGCAGCTCGCAGGTGTGGCGCACGAACGTCGACGCCGGCAACTGGGGATACAACCTGACGCAGCTGACCGCCGACCATCCGCTGGGGCGCGTCAACAACTTCCTGGCGTGGTCGCCCGACGGTGTGTGGGTCGCTTTCGAAGCGGATCGGGACCGGGATGACCCTGAGATCTACCTCGCGAGCGCCGTTGACGGCACGAACCAACGGCGGTTGACGTACACTCGCGCCCTCGACGAAGTTCCGAGCTGGACCCCGGACAGCAAGCAGATCGTCTATTCGACGGACCGCGATGGCGAGCCCCAGAACGGCAACTACGAGATCTACATCATGAACGCCGACGGCTCCGACAAACGCCGCCTGACCAACGCACCTGGGGCCGATTCGAACCCGTCGGTGTCCGCCGACGGTTCACGGATCGCGTTCGATTCCTCCCGCGACGGGACGTCAGAGATCTACGTCATGAACATCGACGGGATGAACCAGGTTCGTTTGACGACCTCGGACAGAGGGGTGTCCAGCAACAACCCGGCCTGGTCTCCGCACTAGTCGTTCGCACGAGTTGGCAGCCTCAGAACGAGTACGAAGCCCTCCCGTAGACGAATCGTCCCGGTTCCGGGACCGCGGTTCTGAGGAAAGGATTCTTGGCATTCAGGTGGTTGACGTAGCGTCGGTTCGCCAGGTTGAGCACGCGAAAGCTGACTCCGAATCCTTGTTGCGATCGCCAGCCTGCGTCCAGATTGATGACCTCGGCGCCTGCGGTCGGGGTCTCGCCGCGCAGGCTGGCCACACGGTTCTGGTCAGCGGTGATACGCAGCGTTCCCTGGGCGTACCAGCGGCTCTGCGGCTCGAAGCGCACGCCGAGATCTACAGTGAACGGCGAGACGCCCCGCACGACCTGCTCCGGTCGTGGCGGCAGGGCCAGGCGCGATTGAGACGGATCGTACTCAAAAGGCTTTGTCAGACGCTCCACCAGGGCGTGAAATGGCTTGAAATCACTGTCGCTGGTGGCCGCCTCAATCGCTTCTTCCACCAGATGATTGCGCGGAACGAAGGCCGGGTTGGCGGCGTACATGGATTCCTGTCGGTCGGCTGGCGTGGTCGGTTCTTCTTTCAGTCGCGCCCGCCAGCGCTCCAGCCATGAATTGAATGCTTGCGGGAATTCGAAAATCGCGCCGACCCCTTCGTCGCCCGTGTTCCCGTTGGCGAGGTCAGCCAGGCGCCGAAAACTGAGGGTGAAGTCCACACTGGTCTCCGCCATCACCGACACCAGGTCCTGTAGCAGGGACTCGTCCTCTTCACCCTCGGGCCGAAAGCCAAGCTTGCAAGCAATGCCCTGCTGGTGGGCATCCAGGAACTTATCGGGAAACGCATCGACGCTATCCTGCGCCAGCGTTCCGGCTTGCTCCGGGACTTCGTGCAGCAGTGGCAACAGGGTCTGTGCCAGGCAGACCAGGTTCCAGTGGGCGATGCGGGGCTGGTTGCGGTAGGCATAACGGCCGCCATGGTCAATGGAGCTGTAGACGGTGTCGGGATTGAAATCATCCATGAAGGCACAGGGCCCGTAGTCAATGGTTTCCCCGGAAAGCAGCATATTGTCCGTATTCATCACGCCGTGGATAAACCCGACCAGTTGCCACCGGGCCACCAGTTGAGCCTGTTGGCCTACGACTTCCTGCAGCAGCGCCTGCGCGGGATTGTCTGCCGCGGCCAGGCCTGGGTAGTGGCGAGCTATCACGTGGGCCACCAGCATTTGCAGTGCCTCGGTATCCTGCTTTGAGGCGAAAAACTGGAACGTGCCAATGCGGATATGGCCTCGGTCGTCCCGAACATTTCTTCGGTTTCGAGCCAGCGCACGTCTGGGAACGCTACGGCAGCCGCAACGAGATGAGCTCCGAGAGCTGGATCGAGGGCCCGTGGATGACGCGGCACGGCAACACCTATTACCTGCAGTACGCCGCTCCAGGAACCGACTGGATCACGTACGGAGTGGGCGTGTATACGAGCGATGCTCCGCTCGGCCCGTTTAACTACTACGAGGGGAGCCCGATCCTCGTGCACCGCGGTGGGCTGATCAACGGGACCGGTCACCACAGTGTGGTCGAGGGGCCCGACGGCGCGCTGTGGGCAGTCTATACGCTCCTGTAGCGAAACTGGAACCGCATGTTCGAGCGTCGCATCGGGCTGGATCCGGTCGGATTCAACGAGCACGGCAACATACGCATCGCCGGCCCGTCGGAGATTCCCCAGTGGGCCCCGGGCCACTCGCCCGAACCGTGGCGTAACAACGAAACCGGTTCCATCCCCCTGTCGCTGGACAAGAACTACGTCGCCAGCAGCGAGGCACCCGGGCGCAACGCTCCCTACGCGATCGATGACAACGCCCGCACCTGGTGGGCACCGACAGTCGACGACCTCGAGCCCTGGCTGCAGATCGACCTCACCGCCGGGTGGCGGCAGGACTACGTCATCGATTCGACGCGCCTTCTGTTCCTGCTCCCGGAGGGCGACGTGGAGGACGAGTCAGCACCGAGCAACCTCGGCGATCCGTGGCGGATCCGGCGCTACCGAATCGAGGTTTCGTCGAACGGCAAGACCTTCTCCACTGTCGTCGACAAGACCGGCAACGGGACCGATAACGCTGTCGAGTTCGATGCGTTCGCCGAGGTTCCGTCCCGGTACGTGCGCCTCACGCTGACCGGATGGCCCCCGGATCTTCGCGCGGTGTGCTGGAGATCACGGTCTTCGGCAGGCCCGTGCCCGAGTAACCGGCTCGCACCACGCTGGCGGCGCGACCACGACAGCCGCTACCGGCAGATCAGCTCGCGTGGAGGGAGGCGCACGTGGTCGCCCAGACGCTCATGGCCCAGCAGGCCGCCGAGAGGGGCTTCGAGCTCCTCGGCGAGCGGCGCATGGGCTACATCCCTGAGAACGGCACCTTCTGGTATCAGGCTCGAAGTATCGTTCTACGCGCCCACGGGCTCCTCTACCGGCCGCACCATCACCACTGGCTCTACCAGCTCCACTTCGGCACCATCCTGACCGGAGGGCTGCCCTACCGGATCCTCGTCTCCGTGATGGGCGTCGTCATCGCCCTCCTCAGCGTTACCGGAGTCTGGATTTGGTGGGAACGGCGCCGGATCCGAGTTCGCAAGGCCGCCACAGCGTGCCTTGAGTGGCCAAACCCGTACCACCGAAAGGGGCTCGAGAGACGGTTGCGCGGGAAGCCGGTGCCGAAGCGAACCGTGGCGTCTCTGTTGACAACAGGAGCAACGTCGGTTGCCGCTAACATCCTGAGAATCAAAAGGTTATAGTCTGCTCTCTCGAAGAGTCCCACAGTAGTCTACGCCGCTCATGATTTGTTGTTCGGGAGTCTGCTGCTCGCCGCAGACACTTCGAGGCGAATCGGGTGGCGACGTACGGCTCGACATGCGCATTTCGCCGAGGCGCACCGTGCACGGGCCGCTACGGACGTAGAAATCGACGCCACCACAGCGCCCCGTCCGCCCATTCGACGAAACGTGTTCGGGAGCCGCTCGAGCGCGTACAATTCGGGAGCCGCTCGAGCGCGTACAATTCGGGAGCCGCTCGAGCGCGTACAATAGGGGTGGAACTATGCGCTCCCGGGAGACTGGCGGAAATGATATTCGATCCCATGTACGTTCTCTTCATCGCCCCTGGCCTAGTGCTGTCGATTTGGGCCAGTGTGCGCGTGAAGAGCGTGTTCAAAAAGTACTCGCAGGTTCGCTGCATGCGGGGCTGCACGGGCGCCGAGGCAGCCCAGGAGCTGCTGCGCGGGGCCGGGATCACCGACGTGCGCATCGTCCGCTCCCACGGTGTCCTGTCCGATCACTACAACCCGGTCACCAAAACGCTTGCGTTGTCCGAGCAGGTCTACAACTCGAACTCCATCGCGGCAGTGGGAGTCGCGACCCACGAAGCCGGGCACGCCATTCAGCACGCGCGACACTATGCACCGCTCTGGGTGCGCTCCGCACTGGTGCCGACGGCCAATATCGGATCGAGCCTCGGGTATTTCGTGATGTTAATGGGCCTGTTCGTCGCGTCGACCAACATGGTGCTGGTGGGGGCGGTGTTGTTTTCGGCGGTTCTGCTGTTCCAGCTCGTCACGCTTCCCGTCGAGTTCAACGCCTCAAGCCGCGCCAAGGCGCTCGTCGTCGAGCACGGCATCATCACGATGAAGGAACGGAAGGGCGTCGACAAGGTGTTGAACGCAGCGGCCCTGACCTACGTGGCGGCCGCCGTCAGCACGCTCCTGACTCTGCTGTACTTCCTGTGGCGGTCTGGGCTGATCGGCGGGCGTCGTTAGTCTCGCGGCTTGCCGCACCCGAGGGCGAGCCTCGCGCACGGCGGGCCCGCAGCTCGTGAAGTCGCCGAGGTAGATCCGGTTGTCCGCATCGGGAAGCCACGAACATCCGGTCGTGTGGACCTCGTGATCGCCGTTCGACTGCGCGTTCTTGTTGACGTAGTACCCAGCCATTGGTGGTCCCTCCGTGTTGCTGCCGGGATCATGGGATCCTGGCGTCCGATCGTCAGTACTTGAGTGCTCGCGGTCGTGCGGAGGGTTCGGGTCTCGGCCCGGCGATATCGTGCTCCTTGCTCCGAATACGCCCATCTCGACCCTTGGTCGTGAGCTCGCCCCCCTCTCCGCCCGTGGGGGACGTGACCAACATCGACGAGCTGGTCGCCAAGATTCGCCGCTGGATCGAGGAGAAGGAGATCCCGCCAGGTGAGGGTCATCAATTCGGTGGCTGGAACCCGCAACTGGGCGACGGTCGCGCCATACTGCTCGGCGAGGTCATCGCCGCGGACGGTATTCGCCACGATATCCAACTCAAGGGCTCGGGCCGCACGCCCTATTCCCGCAATGGCGATGGCCGCGCCCCCCTGGGCCCGGTATTGCGTGAGTACATTGTCAGCGAGGCCATGGCGTCCCTGGACATTCCCACCACCCGCTCGCTGGCGGCCGTGACCACTGGCGATCCGGTATACGGGGAGGCAGCCCTGTCGGGCGCAGTCCTGGCTCGCGTGTCCCAGAGCCATATCCGCATTGGCACGTTCCAGTTTTTCGCCTCAAAGCAGGATGCCGAGGCACTGCAAATGCTGGTGGCCCACGTGATAGCTCGCCACTACCCAGGCCTGGCCGCGGCAGACAATCCCGCGCAGGCGCTGCTGCAGGAAGTCGTAGGCCAACAGGCTCAACTGGTGGCCCACTGGCAACTGGTTGGGTTTATCCACGGCGTGATGAATACGGACAATATGCTGCTTTCCGGGGAAACCATTGATTACGGCCCGTGTGCCTTCATGGATGATTTCAATCCCGACACCGTCTACAGCTCCATTGACCATGGCGGCCGTTATGCCTACCGCAACCAGCCCCGCATCGCCCACTGGAACCTGGTCTGCCTGGCACAGACCCTGTTGCCACTGCTGCAGGTTAAGCTAGCAGGGACCTTCCCGTCGGAGAGCCGGTCCGTCTTGTCCAATATTCGACTTATTGGACGCGCTTTGGAACCGCGATCGCATAGCTTTCCGGCAGGCCTGCAAGATCCCGATTGTTGTCGCCAGAGGGAAAGTGAGGCAAATGGCGAGTAAGCAACGACGAACGGACACCGCACAAGGTTTCTTTGAACGAGAATGTGTTCAGGAGGCAGTTTGGCGAGGCATTATCTCGACGAGTGATGGACGCATCACGTATCGCCTCCGCCAAACGAGATCATACGACCTGTCAGACCCCGAGGAACTTATTCGCGCGTTTTCCATTGCGTGGCTAGTCGTGCAACGCGACTACCCACCGACTCGACTTCGCACCGAGGTTACCGTCCCACGAAGGAATCCATCGGATTACGCGGATGTGGTTGTCTACGAGGATGCTGATTGTTCAACGCCTTATCTTGTTGTCGAAAATAAGGCCCCGGAGCAGACAGAGAGCAGACGGCGTCAAGGTATTGAACAGGGCTTCGGCAACGCCAATTCGCTCCGAGCCCCCTTCATGCTCTACGACGAAGGCACTGACTCGGCTGCATTTGACGTGGCGAATCATCCGCCAATGGAGCGCGAACAGAACCGCCTCGGCCCTCGTGACTCATTGCCGGCAATGTATGGTTCCGCTCCTGAGTACGTTCACATAGCCGGACAGCCCGGTGACATAGAACCATTGGATGCCCGACAACTCGAGACGGCGGTTCGTCGAGCGCGCGGCATTATATGGTCCGGAGGCCGGCGCGATCCTGACCTGACCCCCGAAAACGGATCCGGATGTAATCTCACGATCTGGGTCAAGAACGGGAGGTCAGAATGCCGAGTAAGAGGCACAGCGCCGAGCAGATCGTACGCAAGCTCCGGGAGGCTGAGGTGGAGCTGGCTCGAGGGGCGACGGTCAAGGATGCCTGCCGCAAGCTAGCAATCACCGAGCACACCTACTACCGGTGGCGGCGAGAGTACGGCGGACTGAAGCTCAACCAGGCCAGAAAGCTCAAGCAACTGGAGAAGGAGAATGCCCGGCTCAAGAGGCTGGTGGCGGAAAAGGAACTCGACCTGTCGATCCTGAAGGAAGTGGCGGAGGGAAACTTCTGAGCCCAGCTCGGCGGCGAGAGGCGGTGGCACATGTACGGGGGCGGCTGGGCGTCTCGGAGAGGCGGGCGTGTCGGGTACTGAAACAACCACGCACGACACACCGGTACGTGCCAAGAGAGCCGCAACAGGAGCAGATTTTGACGGAGCGGATCGTGGATTTAGCCCGACAGTACGGGCGCTACGGATATCGGAGGGTGACAGCGTTGCTGCGCATGGAGGGCTGGTCCGTGAACCACAAACGAGTGCAGCGTATCTGGCGGCGCGAAGGGCTGAAAGTACCGAGAAAACAGCCCAAACGAGCACGGCTGTGGCTGAGCGATGGCTCCTGCATCCGGCTGCGCCCACAGCACCGGGATCATGTCTGGGCGTATGACTTCCTGCACCACCGGACGCACGACGGTCGGGCTATGAGGCTGCTGACGATCGTCGATGAGTACACACGAGAAAGCCTGGCGATCCATGTAGCACGGAAGCTCAACTCTGAGGACGTGCTGGAGCAGCTCGGGAGGTTGTTCGTACACCGGGGCATACCTGAGCACATCCGGTCGGATAACGGACCAGAGTTCACCGCCGAGGCGGTTCGCGACTGGCTGGGCCGGTTGGGCGTGGGGACGCTGTTCATCGAGCCGGGCTCGCCGTGGGAGAACGGTTACGTGGAGAGCTTCAACGGCAAGCTACGCGACGAGCTGCTGGATGGAGAGATCTTCTACACGCTCAAGGAGGCAAAGGTTCTGATCGAGAGATGGCGTCAGCACTACAACCGCATGCGACCGCACAGCTCGCTGAGCTATCGGCCGCCCGCACCCGAAGCGACGTTGTTGAAGCCGGCTGCGCTCCGCTTCGCCGGCCTCAACAACCTCTTGTCAGCACCGAGTTACTGAGATAAGACATGGTACTAACCGCGGGGTCAGGTCAGCCCCAATAGCAACCGAATCCGTGACCCTACAGCTGTTCCTGAGCGATTCCGCGAATCGCCGCCTGGTGCCGCGTATCCAGCGCCTCGACGCACCGCTGACGCTGGCGGCCAAGGCTCAGCTGGCAATTGAGCAGCTGATCGACACGCCGGGCTCACCGCTGCCCCGCGGAACCGAAGTGCGCGAAGTCTGGGTATCGACGGCGGGCATCGCCTACGTCGACTTCGGCGCCAATCTACCGATCTCGATGCGCAAGGGAAGCCTGGCGGAGATCCACGCCGTCTATGGGGTCGTAGGCACGTTGACGACCTCGTTCCCGCAAATAAGGGCGGTGCAGTTCCTCATCGACGGCAGCAGCGTGGACACGCTCACCGGCCATTTTGACCTCGCCGGGCCGATCCTCCCCCACCGCGATTGGCTCTACTAGTGGCCAGTAACAGATGATCGTTGCATATCGCAGATGGGATTTGCGGGTGAGATCAAGGCGCGGCGAGGATGTCGATGCAGTGGGCATCGTCGACGAGGCGCAACGCCGATATCGCCCGCAACCGCCCATCTGTCCGGAGGATGGCGGCGAAATCGGCCCGTCTGCGGCGTTGCTCCTCCTCCAAGATGGGCAAACATCGTCTCGTCGTCGCGCCTGGCATCCGGACCCATTTCGCCACCACGATATGCAACGATCATCTGTTACAGGCCACTAGGGCGTGCCGCGGGGTCCTGCGCGAAGCCCGCTACCTCGAAGCTGGCGCGATGAGCGGCGCGGCGGCGCCGCCAGGCAACAGCGCACGCATCGAGCTGCTCATCGGCACCCACAACCGCGCCAAGGTCGAGGAGATCGCTGCGCTGCTCGCGGCGGTGCCTTGGCGGTGCCGCGCACTGCCGGAGGGAGCTGACGAGTACCCCGAGAGCGGCGACACGTTCGCCGAGAACGCCCAAGGCAAGGCGCTGTACTACGCCCGGCTGACCGGGTCGGTCACGCTCGCCGACGACTCGGGTCTGGAGATCGACGCCCTGGACGGCGAGCCGGGAGTCTACTCCGCCCGATACATCGATCCGGAGTTGTCGCAGCGGCAACGTAATCTCGCCGTGCTCGAACGCCTTGCCGGTGTTGCCGAGACGGACCGCAGTGCGCAGTTTGTATGCCATGTCGTGCTGGCGCGCCCGGATGCCCTGATATGCGAGCGCCACGGCGTCTGCACCGGCCGCATCACACGTCAGCCGCACGGCGAAGGAGGGTTCGGATATGACCCGATCTTTCGGGGCACGGGCGATACACGCACTTTTGCGCAGCTGACACGCGAGGAAAAGTCACAGCGCTCACATCGCGGCAAGGCCATCGCTGCGATGATCGAGTTCCTGCAAGGCTGGACCCCGGATTCGGAGTCCGGCTCATAGCACGAAGCAACTCGTCGCGGCGTTGTATCCTGAGCGCTGCACGACGGGGTGTGGCGCAGCTTGGAAGCGCACCTGCTTTGGGAGCAGGGGGCCGGAGGTTCAAATCCTCTCACCCCGACTTGGTTAAGGCCTTACGCACCAACAGGTTGCGCTCATCGGGTTATCAGATCCGGTGAGCGCGATTTGCTTTGGGAGGTTCTCGGGGGGGGCTCGTGTCTCAATAAGGGGGGCTGATTCCCGAAAAACAGGGGGGTATGGCTGATCGGGAGCGAGCGCCGTCCAATCGCGGCCGTTTCGGGCGATTCTCCGACAAAGCGGCGTCGAGAAGGTGTGAATCATCGCGTAATCGAGAGCGAGGGCCTGAAGAGCCCTGCGTCGGTGGTTCAATTCCGCCCGAGCCCACCTCAATATTCCCCGATTTTCATAGCTATTCCGGGGTTTTCTCGCTGCCCGTGCGCGCGACACCCTTTTCGCTATACGGGGTCATATTTGCCCACAATGCGCACCAAGTGGCACCAGATCGGCACCACACCACGTTAGGGATGTGCTTTCGGTGAGTGAGAAACCGTTGAGCGACAGCGCGCGGATCGGGGAAGAACCGAGCCAGACGGCGCTACGGGTCCGTCGGCACGAGCCGGTTTAGCTCGTCCAGTGACTCCCGCTTGAGACTCACCCGTCATCGCCTCGTCTCGACATAAGTCATGATCTATATCATGATATGGCTGTCAAGTCACCACCTAGGGGCTAGGAGGCTCGCCATGGAAAGACCCGCAAAGACAGCAAGAGGACATCCGTCGTGGCTACGAACTTCGTGCGGCTCGTCCGAACGAGTCAGACAGATACCATAACCAGCGGGCCTAACGGTCGCTTCCACGCCAGGCAGCCAACAAGCTACTTGGCAGACACGATTGAAACAGCAAGACAGGAGATAGCAGCGAGGCTCGGTCTTCGTAGAATCAAGCTCGGCGGGTTTCAGACAATTCACGTTGACCTTGTCGGGCTAGACCTCGTGGATTTGACTGATGCCGACACGCGGAAACGATACGGGGCGTCGAGTGCAGACCTCACGGCTGTGCCGCCACCCCGAGCCTGTCAGGAGCTTGGTGCTCGACTTCGTTCGGAAGGTTACGACGGAGCGATCTACGAATCGGCCCGTGTTCGCGGCGCGCGGTGCGTGGTGCTGTTTCTCGAGAATGCTGGCGATCGACTCAGGGTAGAGAAGACCCACAAGAAACCGCCCTAGGGCGGCAAAATGAGATCTTATGGCGAATACTCAGCGTGTGGAGATGAAACGCCGCGGAAGGCATTGGCCTACGTTGGTCCGAGGGCTACGGCAAGACCTTTCGGGCGATACCGACCGGCCGCTGTCGCGGGCACGGTTCGCGCAGCTGCTGGGTGTGACGGAGCGCACTGTGGTTCGATGGGAGCAGGATGGTACGCGGCCTCCCATCGGCCGCAACGCGAAGACGCTCGCTCACATGGCCGAAGTCATCGACGCACTCGGTGACATGATCTACGAGGAGGACCGGCTCGCGTTCTTCGCTGAGCCTCATCCGCTGCTATTGAATCTGCCGCCCATCGTGCTGTTAGGCCATGACACGGGCGCGAAGAGGGTCATGGAGCAGGTCGAGGCGGCAGCTACAGGTACGTTCGGATAGTCAGCGCATCTCGGCGACGCGGTGCGTGACTATCGAAACCTCTCGCATGCGGGGCTGGAGGTGCGGCGCCAGATGACGTTCGGCAGAGAGGAAGCGAGAATCGCTGTGGACGTAGTGAATTTGGTCCAGCGTGACCTCAGCGAAGCGGCAAACGGCCAATGCTGAAGAGCCTTGCTGAGGCTCTTGCGACTTTCTTTCAGAACCTCACCCTCACCCGACTGGTCGTAGTCCTGGTTGGTGTCGTGATATCGCTCTCGGCTGTGCTGTTCGCTGGCGATGCGGTGACTGGCTATTCCTTTTTCTGGACACTCAATCAGAAGACTGAATCCCTGCTCAGACTTCATGACACAGCGGAGCGCTTGGGCTTGGAGAGGTCCGGTGAGTTGGAGGAGATCTATCGGTCCTTGGTTGATGACCTGATGACACACGACGTACAGCCGTCCGTCGGCGCAGGGTTTTTCTCAAGAATCCCGTTCGCCGTCTATTACCCGCAAGATGGGATGGAAGTCACGGGCAAGGCGCTAAGCGCGTTGGTACTTCCGATCTTGTTCGTATTGGCGGCCTTGTTCAGGGTTGGGAAGGCGAAGATTGAAAAGAAGACGGTTTTCGGTCTGCTCGTGTTCTCTGCTGCGGCGGCAATCGTTGCGGTCCTGATCCCCACCATCATCGAGGATGTGCCCCGAATGTCGTGGAAATTGGATGAGCGTCTCCTCCGCGACGACGGATGATCCTATCGGTTAGGCGGCCTGTTTGTCGGGGCCGCACGTGAGCTGAGCCAAGAACCGGTGGCCATCGATGCGTCGCATGCGGATCTGGCCGAAGGCGACCAGGCTCCACAGCAACGTCACCCCAGCGGCCTCGGTCGAGAACGAGCCCTGCGTCTTGGTACGACGACGGAACTCCCGGTTCAGGTTCTCGAGGGCGTTGGTGGTGCGCAGCGTCTTCCACATCGGCTTCGGGAACTGGTAGAAAGTCAGCAGGTTCAAGCCGGCCTCCTGCAGGCTCCGGGCCACGGCGGGCACGAGGGTCGACCACTTGCGTACGAAGGCGGCGTAGGCGGCTCTGGCCTGGTTGCCGTCATCGGCCCGGACGATCGCATCCCAGTCCCGCTTCATCTCCGCACGTGCATGAACCGGGCAGTGGTCGCGTAAGTTGCTCCACTTGTGTTGTGTGCACCGCTGCACCGACACATCGGGCCATACCTCGATCGCCTTGGCCAGGCCCTTGTGGCCGTCGGCGATCAGCACCTCCGGCGCCTGCAGCCCTCGTCTCACCAGCGACTCGATCAGTCCTTGCCAGTGCACCGCTGCCTCCGAGACCGCCAACTGCAACGCTACCAACACCTTCTGGCCGTCGGGCTGGACCCCGAGCACCGCCAGTACCGGCGCCGACACGACCCGCCTCGCCAGCCTGACCTTCAGATGGAACCCGTCCAAATACAGGATCCAGTACCGCTCGCCTGACACATCTCGCTGTCTCCAGCGCTCGAAGTACGCCTTCAGGCGCCCCACCACCCTGGAGATCGTGCTCTTGGTCAGGTGCGCCTTGCCCAGCAGCGGAGAGAGCGCCTTGCGGATCCGCCGGGTGTTGGCTCCCGCCAGGTATGCTCCCAGGATCGCCTCGTCCACCTGCCGGGCTCGCCGTGCGTACCGTGGCAGGATCGCGCTGCGGAACTCTCGGGTGCTGCCGTCTTGCCCCACGATGCGCCCCCGCGGTATGTCCAGCTCCTGGAGCCCTTGGGCTGTCGTCACCCGACGCCTTTGGCTGCCGTTGCGGTAGCCTCGCCGCTGCCCGTTGCGCTCGTATCGGTCGCAACCCAGCGCCTCGGTGAGCTCCTCGTCAAGCGTCATCTGGATCGCCTCGCGGATCCTGGTGCGCAACAGCGCCTGTACGTCCTGCCGGAACTCGACGAGCCCGGTTCCCTCCGTGCTAACCTGCTTCACGGCGTAGCCTCCTGCCGCTCGTGGCGGCTTTGTGTTTTTCCTACTCGGAGGTTACGCCATCTTTATTTCCACAGGACTCGGGCCGGATCCGTCGTTCGGGAAACCCGTAGTGCGGGCCTGGATCACAATGGTGCAATCCTCGCCGAGCGCATCGCTATCCACTGACAAGGGGCGGGACGACTTGGATTGCGCTGCCCAGCCAGACAACAGTCCGCAGGTGGCGATGAGTGCGACTGTCCGGACCAAGTGTCCCCGGTTACGCGCAGTTTGGATCCTCATGACAGCCGTATCTCGAAGATCGCCCACGCCCCGAGCTTCTTCTTGTTCGGCGCTCGTACGAACCTGCCACTGTCTGTGGCGAAAGCCACGTAATGGAAATCCACGGACGGTAGGATGTCCACAGTGGTGCTGATCTGAATAATCGTGGTGCCGTCTGAAGTCGTGCTGATCGTGACCGGGCCAAAGAGGCTGAAGAATCCGCCCCCGGACGGGATGCAAAGGGCTGTCACTTCGGCGTCGACTCCGAGGTACTTGCCGAGCCGGTTCGGCTTGCGGAATCCGGTGGTTTGGTCTTTGTCCGAGTCGATGAGGATTCCGTAGGCGAGATTCGTCACGGGGCCGGAGCAGTCGGGGGCCTCCGCCACCTCGATACGAATATCTACCCCGCGTCCTACGACCTTGCCCCATTTAAACTTGCCGGTCTCGACGAGTTGCGCCGAGATGATGTCCAGGTGCCCGGTCCGGGGGGCGGTCCCGTAGACAGGGGTGGCAAGCAGGACGCCCAGCAAGGCGATCCGCAGTCGGCGGGCGATCGTGGCGATCCTAGAGCGGTCGGTCATGGATCCCTCAGAGGGTTTGCGAAGTCGGACGGGTGTCCGGTGCTCGAGACGCTACAGGTCGAATCCCTGATGAACAATAGGTGCCGCCTCTAGCAAGAGAGCGTCCCGGAGGGATCCGATGAACGTCTATGCGGCTATCGTCCTCGAGTGGGTTCGTCCGACGAGCACAGCAAACAGCAGGACATCCCAGGTGATCGCCGCCGGTACAGCAAACGTCGGGATAAGCCACGTAGCTCCGACAGTCTCCCGCTTGCGCTTCCCCTTGCACTTCGACAAGAGGCTTGGCATGATTGTCTCTTGTCGAAGCAGAAGGGGAACGAGCCGGGGAATGACAATGACCGATGACGCGCCAGACCTCCCGCAGGGAACTCTCGATCTGTTGATCCTGAAGACCGTCGCGTTGCAGGCCACACACGGCTGGGCGGTGGCGCAGCGCATCCAGCAGCTATCGAGCGATGTGCTGCAGGTTCGCCAGGGGTCGCTGTATCCGGCGCTGCATCGGCTCGAGCACCGGGGGCTGATCCGGGCGCACTGGGGTACTTCGGACAACAATCGTAAGGCGCGCTTCTACGAGCTCAGCGCCGCTGGGCGGCGCCATCTGGAGAATCAGATGCGGCAGTGGGGCCGGCTGACGACGGCCGTCGCCCAGGTGCTCGAGGCGAGCTGAGAGCATGCGGCGACTCGGTTCCTGGCTGCGGGCGATGGTCTTTCGACGCCACCATCGTGACGAGATCGATGCGGAGCTGCGATCGCATCTGCACGAGGAAGTGGAGTCGCTGGTGGGTTCGGGAGTCGCTCGGTCAGAGGCTGAACGTCGAGCGCGGGCCCAGTTCGGCAACCTGAAGGCGATACAGGAGGAATGCCGCGAGGCCCGCGGCACGCGGATTGCGGACGTCACCGTCCAGGATCTGCGCCACGGGCTGCGCATTCTGCGGCGCTATCCGGCCTTCTCGCTGACCGCGGTTCTCACCCTGGCACTGACGGTGGGTGCGGTGTCGACGGTGCTCACGGTGCTCAGCACGTTCTACTTCCAGCGCTGGAACGTGCAGCACCCGAAGCAGATCGTCGAGGTGCAGGCGACGCGCAACGAGGGCACCCGTATCGCCCCGGTTTCCTGGGCCGAGTACGTCCATTTTCGCGACGCCACGCGCACGCTGCAGAATCTGGCTGCCGCCTACACCACGGCGCCGTTGCACATCACCACCGACGACGATGCCTTCGACCTCACCGGCGCGGCGGTGTCGGCCAACCTGTTCCCGATGCTCGGTCTGGAGCCGGCGGCGGGGCGGTTCTTCCGCGCCGAGGAGGACTCCATTCCGGGCCGCGACCCGGTGGCGGTGATCAGCCACGAATTCTGGCGCCGCTGGTACGGGGGTGAGCCTGGCGCGATGGGCGCCACCTTGGTGATCAACGGCACCGGATTCGAGGTGATCGGCCTAGTGCCAGCGGCGTTCACCGGCTTCGATGCGGCGCCGGTGCAGATCTACATGCCCACCATGATGCTCGGGGTGGGCTACCGGTGGTGCTCGGTTCTGGAGGATATCGACTGCACCATCCTGCAGATGTTCGGTCGGCTCGCCGATGGGGCCTCGGCCGCCACCGTGGAGGCGGAGATGCAGTCGCTGCATCCGACCCACTGGGCCGCTGCGGAACGCGGCGACAACTCGGGCACCGCCGTGCGCCAGGTGCGTGGCATGTACCAGAGCGGCGTGGATGAGCAGTTCATGAGCCTGCTGATGATCGTCGCCGGTGTCCTCTTCCTGGTGTGCTGTGCCAACCTGGCGGGTCTGCTGATTTCCCGTGGTCGGGCACGGACAGCGGAGCTGGCGCTCCGCGCATCGCTCGGAGCTTCGCGTCGCCGATTGGTGCGCCAGTTGTTGACCGAGGCCTTGGTGCTTGCGACCGTCGGCGGCGGTCTCGGCGTGTTGCTGTCGGTGCTGTTGACGCGCCTGCTGCAGGCCCGGTTCTACCTGCTCGACAGCTCCGGGCGGCCGCTGGTCTACGACTTCGGGCTGCGGCCAGAGATCGTAGGTGCGACGTTCCTCGTCGCGCTGGTCGCCGGCTTGCTGTTCGTATTGCTGCCAGCGTGGGGGCTGGTGCGCCGGACGGTCACCCTGGAGCGGGTGGCGTCGGCCGGCCGAACGTCGGCGCCGGTGCATCGCTGGCTGTTGGGTTTGCAGGCGGCGAGTGCGGTCGCGCTGGTGGTGCTCGCTTCGCTGCTCTCGGTGAGCGTTGGCGCGCGGGCACGCGAGGCCAACATCGAGCCTTCCCGAGTGGCGCTCCTTCGGTTGCGTCCGCGGCTCATGGAGTACTCGCCCGAACAGGCGCAGCGCTATCTGCGAGACGCGGTTGATCGCCTCGAGGCGTTGCCTGGAGTGGAGTCGGTGAGCGCCGTCGGTACAGGGATCGCCCTGATGGGCTTTGTCGCCGATGTCAGCGTCTCTGGCACAGCCTCGGAGGGCAGCGGCACCGAGGGCAGCGCCACCGAAGGCAACGCCACCGGGGACAATGCCGCTGAGGCACCGACGGCGGCGACGCGCGTGGGGTATATCGAGATCGGCCCGCGCTACTTCGAGACCCTCGGCACCCCGGTGCTCCGCGGGCCGCGAGTTCGGCATCGACGACGACACCACGAGCTCACCGGTGGCGGTGGTCAGCGTGGCGCTCGCACGGCAGCTGTGGACCGATCGCGATCCGCTAGGCGCCGCGATTCGGGTCAACGACGTCGAGCACCAAGTGGTCGGGGTGGTGGCGGACGTACCGCTGCAGGGGCGCGGTGAACCATCGCGGCCGTACGTGTTCGTTCCCTTCTGGCAGAACCCCGAGCGGGTCGACGCCCGGCTGCAAGTACGCGTCGACGGCAACCCGGAGACGATGCTCCCGACGCTGGTGCGCGAGGTTCGACAGGTCGACCCGCGGGTGCCGGTATCGGAGACCATCACCATGGAGTGGCGTCTGGCGGGTTTGTTTCGACCACTGCGTATGGGCGCCGCCACGGTTTCCTACGCCGGCGGCCTGACCGTCATGCTCAGCGCGCTGGGTCTGTACGCTTCGCTCGCTGCCGCCGTTGCCCGGCGGACCAAGGAGATCGGCATCCGTCAGGCGATTGGCGCCTCAGCCACCGGAATCCACGCCATGGTCGCCCGCGAGGGCATGCGCGTGATCCTGATCGGTGTTGTCGCCGGAGCCGGGCTGGCGCTGGCGAGCGCGCGAGTCTTCCGGCACCTGTTGTACGGAGCCGCGTCGGGTGATGCGATCTACTACGTGCTGGCCGGCACCCTGGTCACGATCGTCGGTCTGTTGGCATGTTTCCTGCCCGCCAGGCGTGCCGCTCGCATAGCACCGATGAAGGCTCTGCGGGCCGACTGATCTGGAGGGCAGCTATCACGGACGAAGCGCTCGGTACCGTAGGATCCCTCGCGCTAGTGGGGGCCGCCCGAGACGATCGGCGTCTGTTGGCGTCGCCCCACCGGCGGAAGTCTCGAGGAGGGGTGCTCGACACCTCGCAACGATGGGTCGCGCGGCCATGTCTCTTACCGCCGGCCCTACGGCACAATAAGCGACTGCTCGTGGAGCGCCCTGCATCGTTGTTTATGCCGGACCCTTGCAACCAGAAAAGCCTACGAAACGGCAGCTGGCCACCTCGAAGGGTGTCGCGCCGCTGCTGCCCCTGTCTTGGTCTCTGATCGTAAAAGGGACCCTTCGGCCGTTTCATGTGTAGTGGGATGGGCACGGCGCAAATTCTGACGGGAGGCAATCGGTGATGACCTGCCCCCCAATAATCGGGCCAGTCTGAGAGTTAGGATTTGAGGCTCTCAGGATGGCTCGGGAAGGGGGAAGAATGGCGCGGAAGCGGTACACTGTAGAGCAGATCATCGCCAAGCTCAGGGAGGCAGAGATCGAGCTAGCGAAAGGGGCCAAGACACCGGAGGCATGCCGCAAGCTGGGAATCAGCGAGAACACGTATTACCGGTGGCGCAAGGAGTGACCTGACCCCGCGGTTAGTACCATGTCTTATCTCAGTAACTCGGTGCTGACAAGAGGTTGTTGAGGCCGGCGAAGCGGAGCGCAGCCGGCTTCAACAACGTCGCTTCGGGTGCGGGCGGCCGATAGCTCAGCGAGCTGTGCGGTCGCATGCGGTTGTAGTGCTGACGCCATCTCTCGATCAGAACCTTTGCCTCCTTGAGCGTGTAGAAGATCTCTCCATCCAGCAGCTCGTCGCGTAGCTTGCCGTTGAAGCTCTCCACGTAACCGTTCTCCCACGGCGAGCCCGGCTCGATGAACAGCGTCCCCACGCCCAACCGGCCCAGCCAGTCGCGAACCGCCTCGGCGGTGAACTCTGGTCCGTTATCCGACCGGATGTGCTCAGGTATGCCCCGGTGTACGAACAACCTCCCGAGCTGCTCCAGCACGTCCTCAGAGTTGAGCTTCCGTGCTACATGGATCGCCAGGCTTTCTCGTGTGTACTCATCGACGATCGTCAGCAGCCTCATAGCCCGACCGTCGTGCGTCCGGTGGTGCAGGAAGTCATACGCCCAGACATGATCCCGGTGCTGTGGGCGCAGCCGGATGCAGGAGCCATCGCTCAGCCACAGCCGTGCTCGTTTGGGCTGTTTTCTCGGTACTTTCAGCCCTTCGCGCCGCCAGATACGCTGCACTCGTTTGTGGTTCACGGACCAGCCCTCCATGCGCAGCAACGCTGTCACCCTCCGATATCCGTAGCGCCCGTACTGTCGGGCTAAATCCACGATCCGCTCCGTCAAAATCTGCTCCTGTTGCGGCTCTCTTGGCACGTACCGGTGTGTCGTGCGTGGTTGTTTCAGTACCCGACACGCCCGCCTCTCCGAGACGCCCAGCCGCCCCCGTACATGTGCCACCGCCTCTCGCCGCCGAGCTGGGCTCAGAAGTTTCCCTCCGCCACTTCCTTCAGGATCGACAGGTCGAGTTCCTTTTCCGCCACCAGCCTCTTGAGCCGGGCATTCTCCTTCTCCAGTTGCTTGAGCTTTCTGGCCTGGTTGAGCTTCAGTCCGCCGTACTCTCGCCGCCACCGGTAGTAGGTGTGCTCGGTGATTGCTAGCTTGCGGCAGGCATCCTTGACCGTCGCCCCTCGAGCCAGCTCCACCTCAGCCTCCCGGAGCTTGCGTACGATCTGCTCGGCGCTGTGCCTCTTACTCGGCATTCTGACCTCCCGTTCTTGACCCAGATCGTGAGATTACATCCGGATCCGTTTTCGGGGGTCAGGTCAAGGTCGTCCACCCTGACGAGTTTGCCGGGTGGATTATTGACGCTCGCAAGCCCGCCAGGATGTCCGACAGACCCGCCCGTTAGATCAAACCGCACATTAGTTCGGCGGTTCCCCCCCCACGCTCCCCTCCGCGCAGCGGGCGTCGTCGTCCCTTACTGAATGTAGCCCAGACTTCTTAGAAGCTCGTGCTGCTGACGCGATAGCGTTGCGTCTGGGTTGGTCTTCAACAGTCCGGCCGCGCCGGCAGCATCGAATCCTTCCGTCGCGAGGCGAGCCACCGCTTCGTCCACAGTCGAGCCCGTCAAGAGCTGGTGCTCCTCTCCGGGATCTTGACTGAGGTCGTATAGCTCTCGAAGCTTGCCTGTCAGGCTTTCGGCCATGAGCTTCCACGGGCCCTTCCGGATGCCTAGCATCTCGCGGCCATTCAATAAGACCAGTCTGTTTTCGTCGCTCTCGACAGTGACCGTGGCACCACGGACTGAATCGATAACCATCGGCTTGACGTCAATCAGGGACCACAGCCCGTCGATCGTCCGACCCGTATCCTGTCCAGGGCGCTTTACCAGCAAAGGTACCCTCGCCTGCTCTTCATACGGACGCCATCCATGGGTCGGGAAGCCATGGGCCCCAAGCCCTTCACCGTGATCAGAAGTCACCACGATGAGCGACCGGTCGAACCTCTCCGTCTGTTGAAGATACGCGAACAGTCTCCCGATCTCCGAGTCCAAATATGCGATTTCACCATCGTATTGAGAACTGACGTGAGCGGCCTGGCGGCTTGTGTACGTCCCGGTCCGACGGTAATCGGATATCAGCCGCGAATCATAGCGAAGCGCAGGGTCATATCCGGGGAACCGACCGGTAAACTCAGTGGGCGGTCGATACGGATCGTGTGCATCCAACAGGTTCAAGAAGAAGAACGTGGGGCCTTCCGAAGACTCGACCCAAGAGATCGCACTGTCGACCATCGCCGTCGCGCGCGGGTAGTACACGTCGCCGACTATCCAGCGGTTGTCGAACCAATTCAGTTGCCCGACGAACGGGACGGGAGCCAGTAGCGTCCGCACTGCCGCATCTTGGTGGGCTCCAGGGAGGTTGTGAACTCCGGGCGCGATGCGGTCGAATCCCCGATGCATGTCGGCCGGTAAAGCGAGGCGATTCGCCGAAAGCGCGATCGTCGAGTAACCCCGGCCACGAAGTTCCTCAGCGATTGTCTCCGCTTGTGAATGTTCGGCGTATCGTCCAGTGAAAAGGGATCGATGACTTTCTGGCGTGCGGGTGTGCGTCGAGTATGCGTTCTCGTAACGATCGGAAATCTCCGCGAACCTGTCCAGGTTCGGGCTTACACGGCGCGCATAACCGTAGGACCCGAGACGGTCAGCGCGCACCGTATCGAGCACGATCAGCCATACATCGGCGCGGGTCTCCCCAGTTTCGACAATGCTCTCCACGTCCGGTCTGCCACCCGCATACCCGACCGTGCCCGCATAAAGGATCTGGCCCGCGGTAGCCAGGAGCACCAGGAGCGGGACCACTAGCACGGCCCAGTACCGGGAAGCCGGGGCGATGTGACGCGACCGCCAGATGAGAGCGAATCCGAGCCCCGGCAGAATCAAGAACCAGCTCGGATCCACGTCTACGAGCTGCGTCGCCACGGACGGGAAGCACAGCCAAACGCTAGCGATTGGCACAGAACTCGTGAGGAGCACTGTGACCGTTCCCTCCCGGTCGCGCGCGATCATTCGTGCCGCCGCTGCCCCAATAAGCAGCACGACGCTCATAGGAATCCAGGCCCAGCCTTCCCACGATGCCGACGACCCGTCGGTTTGGCTGATCAGAACAACCAGAGATACGAAATTGATCGTGAACAGCATCGTCTCTGGATGCTGCCGCGATTCGCCTCGGAATCGACGGGTGAGCGCCGCCGCCAGAGCCGCGATGGCACCCATCGCGCACGACAACACGCCGTAGAAAGCCAGCGAAACGAGTACCTGGCGGAAGCCGACGGGCTGATAGAGGTACCGCATTCGAAGCCCCTCGAACACGGCGAATGATAGCCAGAACAACAGCGACGCGGCGAAGAGGGAACTACCCTTGGGTGGCCGTGGTCGTGTGATCCAAGCGGGCATCCGCATCCAGGTGGGTCCTCTCCCGAATAGTTCGCTAGGCAGGCACGTCCGACACCCGCGCCCGTCCGCCTGGGCCAAGGTGGGCGGTCATCTTAGTACATCGAGTTTGCACACGGGCGGCTCATGGTGGAGCCGGTGAGCTGACTCGCGCGGGGACTGGGAACCTCGCAGCCCATCTCTGCCGCCGTGCTACTCGTACTTGGACCGGTTCATTGCGCCACCGCGAAGATCAGCGCCAACAGGCGCGCGACTACTGAATGTAGCCCAAGCTCCTGAGCAACTCGCGTTGCTGTTTGGATGGGGCCGAGCCCTGTTTCAACAACCCCGCCGCGTCAGCGGCGGCGAACCCTTCCGCGGCGAGCCGATTGGCCACCTCGTTGGTCGTCGAGCCTGCCAGAAGGTCTGTTTCCTCACCGGGATCACGACTGAGGTCGTATAGCTCGCGGAGCCTACCGTTCAGCTTGTCGGCCAACAGCTTCCACGGACCTTTCCGTACGCCTAGCAACTCGCGGCCGTTGAGCAGGACCACGTCGTCTCCGTCGCGGGCGGAGCTTGACTCGCCACCGTTGACCGAGTCCAGGACGATCGACTTAACCTCAACAAGGGACCACAAGCCACCAATTGTCCGACCCGCATCCTGCCCCGGGTGCTTTACGATCAAGGGTACTCGAGACTGCTCCTCGTACGGAAACCACCCATGCGTAGCAAACCCGTGAGCTCCAAGCCCCTCGCCATGGTCTGAGGTCACCAGTACGAGCGACGGCTCGAACCTCCCGGCTCGCCGAAGATACGAGAACAGCCGCCCCAGTTCCGCATCCGCATAGGCGATCTCTCCGTCGTATTGAGAAACCACGTGGGAGGTTTGAGCGCTCGTGTATCTTCCCGTCCGCATGCCTTCGACCACCAACCCGGAGTCATAGCGCAGCATGGGATCGTAGCCTGGGAACAATTCCGCAAACTGTAGGGGGGGGCGATAAGGATCGTGTGCGTCCAATAGGTTCAGGAACAAGAACGTGGGCCTGTCCGATGCGTCGAGCCAGGACACCGCCCTGTCTACCATCGCGGTTGCTCGCGAGTAAAACACGTCCCCGATCACCCAGCGGTTGTTGAACCAGTTTCGTTCTCCGAGGAACGGGATGGGAGCCAGCAACGCTCGCACGGTCGAAGCGTGGTGAGCCCTGGGAAGGTTGTGCACGCCGGGAGCTATGCGATCGAATCCGCGATGCATGTCGGCGGGTAGGGCGAGGCGGTTTGCCGAAAGCGCGATCGTCGAGTACCCGAGACTGCGCAATTCTTCGGCAATTGTCGTCGCTTCTGCGTGCTTGGCGAATCGCCCGGTGAACAGGGATCGATGACTCTCTGGAGTCCGCGTGTGTGTCGCGTAGGCATATTCATACCTGTCGGACAGGGCCGCAAGTTGGTCAAGATGCGGGCTCACTGGCCGCTCGTAGCCGTATGAACCGATGTGATCAGCGCGCACCGTATCGAGCACGATCATTAGGACGTCAGGTTGACGCTGCACGCCGTCGTTCTCCGTACCTCCATCGCTGACGAACTGTTCCGGCGCATGTCCTACTTTGCCCGCATAGAGAATATGGCAGCTGGTGGCGACGAGAATCAGCAGCGGGAGGAGAAGTGCTAGCCCGTATCCCGATGGAGCTGCGAGACGCGGGGAGCGCCACAGCGCCGCGAATCCGACCCCGATCATGACCAAGAACCAGGCCGGGTCTAGCTCTACGAGTTGCGTGCGCACGGACGGGAAAGTCAGCCAAACAATGACGCCAGGTACCAAGACGGTCAGGAGAACTTCGACCTTCCCGTTTGTCTGGTTCGCGATTGCTCCTAGTGCAACTGCTCCGACTAGGACTGCGACACCTGCAGCCACCCAGCTGAAGCCCTCCAGCGACGAACGCGATCCGTCGGCTCGACTAATGAGAATCAGCAGGACCACGGCGTTGAGGGCGAACAAGAGAACCACTGGTCTTGCAGTCCACGAGGCTCGAAGTCGGGGAATCAAACACATGGTCAGAGCTGCAACGGCGGCCATGGCTACCGCGAACCCGGCGTAGAAGACCAGCGAGACAAGCACCTGGCGGAAGCCAAGTGGCTGGTACAGGTATCGACTGCGAAGGCCCTCGAAGACGGCGAAAGAGACCCAGAACAGGACCGATGCACCGAGCAAGCACCGCCCGGCCGACAGTCGTTCCCGATCGGCCCAAGCAGGCGACCACATCAAGCTGGGTCCTTTCGCAGAGCGTGCCAGGGCGCGCGCAGAGGCCCCCAACCGAGTGATCTCAAGACCGATCGCTCATCTTAGTACACCGACTGGACCGATTTGCGGAGCTCTTCGGCCAGCAACCGTGCGCCGATCGGGATGGTGTATCGCCCCTCGACGAACGCGCGTCCCGCGGCGCCCATACGCTCACGCTGCTCCGCGCTATCAACTAGTCGGAGGATGCCGGACACCCATTCGTCGTGGGTCCGGGCGTGGAACCCAGTCTCCCCATGCTGGACCATCTCCGCCACCACTCCGACCGGAGAGGCGACAACTGGCACTCCGGCAGCCATGTATTGGATGGCCTTCAAGCCACATTTGCCGCGTGACCAGTCCGAGTCCGGCAATGGGTAGAGACCTATGTCCGCGTTGGCGAAATAGCTCGTCTCGTCGGCCAGCCTCCAACGCGTGGCCTTCACCGGAACGCTTCCGAGTCGGTTCGGTGGCCTACTGCTGACGACCTCGAAGCAGAACTCTCGCTGCGACGCCACCTCCTCGAGGGCCGATCTGACCAACTCCAGATACGGCTGCGTCGTATGCGTGCCTACCCAGGAAATGCGAACCACGCCTTGAGCTGCGCGAGCCGCTGACGGCTGCAGCCGGTCGGCATCGACGACCGTTGGAACGATCTGAACCCGTTTGGCTCCTTCGTGCCGGGCAAACTCGGCGAGCCACCTGTTGCCAGCCAGGACGACCCGTGCGCCACGCACGATTGCCTTCGTATCCTTGCGCTCCTGACGCAATGGTCGGAGCCAACTCGTACCACCCTCTACCGGCAGGTAGACGGCATCATCGAGATCGAACAGGTATGGGATCCCGGTGCTCTTGAGGCTGCCAAGTAGCAAACGGTTGAAGAAGGGGGCCAGCTCTCGGTAAACGATCACCGCGTCGGTGTCGGACAAGCTCGATATCTGTCGTCGCCGGCGGCGGTAGCCGTGCCAGACCGCTTTCGCTCGTGTGGTGAGCCCTCGGCGGTAGAGCGCCTGGAACTCCGTAGGCGAGAAGAAGGGCCACACCTTGAGCTGAATGCCCAGGCGATTCAGCTCGTCCGTATACTGAACAAGCCGGTAGCGCGAACCGGGGCTCTCCTCGGGGTGAGTCGTTAGCGCCACTACCCGCATGCGTCTTGCCTGCGTCGGTGGCTACGCTGATCTGGCGGCACGGCTAGGTTGGTCGCTGTCTCGGGCGGGCGCCACGGACTCAGCGGAGTGCTCGAGCCACGCCTGGAACATCAAGACGGTCCATAGCTCGTGGTGGCGATTGAGCCGTTCCGACGTGTGCTCGTTCCAGGCCTTGCGGATTGGCGCCGCATTCAAATATCCATCACCGCCCAGTCGACGAGCGTCTAGCAGCGACTCCGCCCAATCACGAAGTGGGCCGCGGAGCCACGTATCGATCGGCACCGCGAACCCCATCTTCGGACGGTCTGTCAAAGCGACAGGAACGTGCCGATCGAGAACACGTCGGAGCACCCATTTGCCGGGTCCTCGGTCAGCTTTCATGGCGGATCTGAGTCGCCATGAGAGCTCGACGACACGATGGTCCAATAGTGGAACCCGAGCCTCCAGCCCGACCGACATGCTGGCCCGGTCCACCTTGGCCAGAATGTCGTCCGGCAGATAGGTCAGCGAGTCCAGCAGCTGCATACGCTCCTTGGGGTCGGGAACGTCTGCCTCGAGATCGCGATCCCATGGAACATCGGACGCTGACTGGGCTCCGGCAACCAGGTCGTTGGGCCGTGTCCAACAGCTGACCAAGGTTTCGTAGACGGCTGCCTCGGACTCGAGGGCAATCAGGTCGGCCAGCTTGTGCATCTTCTCGCCCGGCAGTCGCACACGACGTCGCGCCGGGACGATACGCGCCAGCCGGTTCCATGCATCGGGAGACAGTGCCCGGAGAGCCGCCGCGCCGAATTGCCGGAACAAGCGTGGCACCTGAGCCACACCGTTGTGAAGCCGCGAGCCCCACGAGTACCGATTGTAGCCTCCGAACAGCTCGTCGCCGCCGTCCCCCGAGAGCGCCACCGTTACGTGCTTGCGCGTAAGGTGAGACACCAGGCTCGTCGGGACCTGCGAGGAATCACCGAACGGCTCGTCGAACCACTCCGGCAACCGCGGGATAAGCGCCATCGCGTCGTCTGGCTCGACGTACAGCTCCGTATGCTCCGTGCCGAGATGTTTGGCGACAGCGGCGGCATGCACAGCCTCGTTGTACAAATCCTGGCCGAAGCCGATTGAGAACGTACGTACCGGGCGAGAGCTCTGCGCCTGCATGAGCGCTACTACCGTAGAGCTGTCGATACCGCCCGACAGGAAGGCGCCGAGCGGAACATCCGCGACCATGCGCCTTCCCACAGCGTCCAACAGCAGTTCCTCTAGCTGATCGGTCAGGTCGGAGTCACTGCCCTCGAGTCGGTGACGGACCCCCTCGGCGGCGATTCTGCGCAGATCCCAATAGGTCGAGATCTGGTGGGTTCCATCAGGGTGAATCCGCACGAGCTGTCCCGGCGGGAGCTTGGCGATCCCCTCATAGATGCTCTGCGGCGCGGGGACATATCCGAAGCGTAGGTAGCTCGCCAGCGCGGTCCGATCGACCCTCGCCTCGAAAGCCGGATGCGCCAGAAAGCACTTCGGCTGCGAGCCGAAGAACACGACGTTCTGCTGTCTACCCCAGTAGAGAGGCTTGATGCCAAGCCGGTCGCGCGCGAGCGTCAGGGTCTGTGTATGGCGATCCCAAAGCGCGAACGAGAACATTCCGTTGAGCCGCTCCAGCGCGCCCTCGACACCCCATTCAACGCACCCTTCGAGAAGAACCTCGGTATCGGAATAGCCGCGAAACCGGGTTCCGCCCGCCCGGAGGTCGTCGGCCAGGGCGCGAAAGTTGTAGATCTCGCCGTTATACGCAAGAACGAATCTGCCGTCCGACGACACCATCGGTTGGCCGCCAAGCGGCGACAGATCCACGATCGAGAGTCGCCGATGTCCGAGAGCAACGCCCACAGCGGGGTCTGCCCAGGTGCCACCGTCATCGGGACCGCGGTGTCGAACCTGGTCGGCCATGGCGTGGGCGAGCTGTTCGAGCTCGTGGCCCGAGGTCTCGGCCCGAAGATCTATGAACCCGGCGTAGCCGCACATTGATAGTTACCCTGCTGTGTTCATCAACGCCCTCGCCCAACACCTGTGCGGCGAAGCATGGCACCGATGAATGCGGCGATCCTCCTCGAACTGAGCACGGCCACGGAGGAATCTTGACGTCGGTCGGGAGCGTAGCGAAGATTCATCCTATCTGGCAGTGTCCTCTCTGGCAGAGTTCTGTCCCGTCGGGGGCACCTACTAGACTGCCCGCATACCCTCGCCCAACCGAATCGGAAGAAACTATGGCGATCCGCGGGAAGTCCTTCCGAGCGATCCAGAGCCGACTTACACGGTTCTGCGTCGCGACCGGTCACGCGGACCGTGCGTTCTTCCTTCTCCTGAGCTCCGGGCGGGCGATACCGGTGAACGAGCTGCTCGCACCGAGGAATGTCGCGCGTCTTGCTTCCAGCGCACTGCGATATGGCCGACCGAGAATCCTGCGCATGCCCACGAACTTCAAGCTCAAGATCAAGAACAATGCACAACTAGTCTACTCGGACACGTCCGGCAAGACCGGCGCTACCGATCGACGGCTCGTCTCCGCCAAGATCGGCCTTCCCTCGGAGTGGCGGACCGGCTCCCTGGCGCGTGAGATCAAGGCGCGGCAGATCCTGCGCGATTCCGATGCGGCTTCATTTTCCATGCCGACGTTGCACGGCTACGATCGACAGAGCCTTACGTGGCTGGCAGAGGAGTTCATCGATGCCGATCCACAGGTCTCTCCGGATCAGAGATCGGCGATCTTCCTGGACAAGCAGGCTACTCGTTTCTACAAACAGTTCGCGCGGCCACGCCCCATCGCGGCTTTTCTGCGCAAGACCGGAATCGCCCCCGAGACCGTTCAGCAACTCTTGGACGATGCCACAGTGACGCTCGGCCCCGCCCACTCGACGGATACCTGGCCGGTCTCCTTGACCCACGGTGACCTCTCTACCGGCAACATGATCGCGTCCCACGACGGACGTCTGTATATCATCGACTGGGAGAAGTTCGGACGAGGACCGATCGCGTGGGATCTGCGCAAGCTGTATCGGAACAGCGTGACTTCCGTCCTCGACGTGCTACAGAAGACCAGCGCGGAGGGAGATGTCGCCCCCGCGATGCAGATGCGCCTCGTCTTTGCCGTCGAACTGGCGGTACTCCGCCGTGACCGAGATCAGAGGCTCGCCTACCTGAGGCGCCATGCGGGATTGAGCCGCACCGCGTCCCTCCGGAGGGTTCAGGATCAGGACAGGACCCTACGTGATCTAATCGCAGCCTAGAGCGATGTGGCACCGTCGGGTCAGGAACACAGCAGCTCGACGGTAGGTTCAAAACCAGACTCCAGGCGAATGAGCATGGCTAGCACCACACAACCCTTTGTGCAGCGCACGCTGGAGGTGACGCTCGCCGGATTCTTGGTCGGTGTCGGCGGACTCTCCGCCGCCTGCAGCGCTCCACCCGATGCGGACGGCCCCGCAGCCAGCCTGTGGACCAACGGCGCTGACAACCGCAGCTGGGACGATCCAGACAACTGGGAACGGCGCATCCTGCCCGGGGTCGCCCGCGACGCGGATTTCCGCTCCTCGACACCTGCCATCGTCGACATCCAGCCAGGAGTCACCAACTCGGCGTTGGACCTCGAGATTCACGATGGCAGCCATGTGTTCGAGTTTCGGTCCGGCTCCTCCATCGAGATTGCAGACGAGGTGGAGATCGGTGATTCAGGCCCCGCCTCGCTGACGTTGAGGGGACCGGGGACCCTCGTCGGACACGCGGTTCAATTCACCGTGGGCCACAAGGGCAGCGTCGACAACGTCGGGACCTTGAGGGTGGCGGGGGGTGCCACCATCGATTGGTCGAACGGATTTGTGCGCGTCGGACGAGGGCTGGAGGATCTCCCGATACCCGGCCACCTCGAGGTCGTGGCCGGCGGGAAGATGGTTCTGAACGGCAGTTCGCTGCAGGTGGGCCTCAACGGTCCTGGAACGCTCGAACTGAGCGGTTCGCGCTCAATGATCTCTCTTGGCGGGGATCCCGACAGCGGTACCGGCGACCTACTGATTGGTACTGCCGCCAGCGGATCTGTGGTCGTCGAAGAACAGGCAGTGCTGAGCGGTATTGGCGAGCTCGTGGTCGGAAACGGGAGCTCGGCCAGTCTCTCCGTTCTGTCCGGTGGTTCTGTCCGAGTCACAGGCCCTCGGATTGCCGTCAACGGAGGTCAGGTCGCCGTGTCGGGTGGAGGATCGATTCTGGCCGGCGCCGGTACCGGCACGGCCCTGAGTATCGAGGCCGGCGGCTCCCTTTCACTCGCCGCAGGAGGGGTTGTGCAGGGTATCGGAAGCCTCTCTTTTGATTCCGAAGCCAGGTTCAACCTCTCGTTCGAAGCCGGCCCCGCTGGAGACGTGACCGTGAGCGGCGCGGTGAGCCTGAACGGGGCTCGCATTGTCGTTACCGGCGCGGGGGTCTCCGGCGAGGCCTATCCTGTTCTTCGCACCCAGGGCGACGATGTGATCAGCGGTCGTTTCAATGAAGAGGATCTTGCACCTGGGTGGTCCATCGAGTATCGGGACAGTCAGGTCCTCCTGCATTTCGAGTCTGCCGCGACCTGACGCTCTGAGCGGGCTTCTGACGGTGACCCTCGCACCTCGCCTGCCCGGTAGGGGGCGCCCACTCTAGTCGTCAGCGGGGCCTCCGAACGAAGCACTTCCGTGAGCGTACGCGTTGCAATTGTGGCGCGGCAACGCGTAGCGAGCCGACTCGGCAATCGGCGTGTCGATGTCGGCATCTTCGACGGCGAACGCGAACGGATGTCCGGCCTCCGCCACAACCCTCTCGGAGGTCTGATCGAAGGCCTCGTGGATCCCATGCGGATAGCAGTACCCCCAATCGAGATGGCCAACGAGCGACTTGATGAGATCGCAGGAAGCTTCGACCTCCCGCCTCTGGGCGTCCTCTTGCAGGTGGCTGAGGATGGCATGGCTGAAGCCGTGACCGCCTACTCCCATGCCTGCCTCGCAGAGATGCCGCACATCAGCATCGTCCAGGTAGAGCGTCCGCCATTCAGGCAACGTTCCCTCGAAGGCGTAGTCGAACAAGCCTCGAAGCGCCTCGCGGCGCGACTCTGAAGAGAGCTCCCAGTTGAACAGCCGCTTGATGCGCTTCGTCGGCGTGTCCGAGGGCTGTCCGACGTAGTGACCCATCCGAGCCTTGTCGATCTCCGGGAGCAGCTCTGGGTGGGCCGCGCGGACCCAGTCGAGGGCTTCGGCGCCACCCAGTCGCCCTACTGCGAGATGCAGCTTGTGGACATCGAGGAACTCGCCCGTCGTGATGGGACCAGCCGGCACATAGAAGATGCCGAAGATCTTCCTGGCCTGCAGTGCCGGCAGGACATGGGCGACGTGATCACGGAACCCATCGTCGAACGTCAGCAGCACTCCGGACGGCGCCGCACCTCCGGCAGTCCACTTCTCGA
The DNA here is from genome assembly GCA_965248695.1 of Acidobacteriota bacterium. Lineage (GTDB taxonomy): Bacteria > Acidobacteriota > UBA890 > UBA890 > WLXD01 > DASCOT01. Next base: position 2,858,788 of record CBDFKD010000002.1, read on the forward strand.
AGGAGTCCCGGTCAACGAATCCGTACACCTCGGCAAGGTAGTCGAGCTGCTGCTCGAAATGCCGTCTTGCCAAGTACGGAAAGTGCGGAAGACCTGGAGCACTAGGTCGCACGTAGTGGTACATCAGCGGCTTCATCACACACGGTCCCGTCGCATGGAGGTCTCGCCCGCCCGGGCGCCGACCGAAGATAGCCAAGCTACTCTACGAAGACTTCCTCTCCTGCCTCGATGGCGTCCAGGACCATGCGCGCGATCTCAGGACGCATGAACCAATCCGGAGGCGCCTCGCCGCGCTGGAACCTGCTGCGAGCCTCGCTGCCGCTGATGTGGAGTTTCTCGTTGTCGGCGTGATGGAGAGTCCCGTCTTCTTCCATGTGGGCCCCGTGTTTCCGGGAATAGAAGACCGAATCGAACTTGACCACCTCAATTCCCAGGTCGGGAAACCTGTCGAAAATCTCGTGCGAGGCGTGCGGATCGTACGACGTCCCGGCGCCTGTATGGTCCCTACCAACGATGAAGTGCGTGCAACCGAAGTTCTTCCTGCATATTGCCGTGAAGACCGCCTCGCGGGGCCCTGCGTAGCGCGAGAACGTCGACAGCGTGGCGAACACCACTTTGTCCTTCGGATAGCAGTGCTGGACCATGTACTCGTAACTCTTGACGATGTACTCGTTGCGAAAATCACCGCTCCGCTTCTTACCGATTACTGGATGGACGAACAGTCCGTCGCAGTGCTCTTTCTCGAGCGCCGCAAGCTGAATGTACTCATGGCTCCGATGGATCACATTCCGCGTATGAAAACCGACGACCTTGGTCCACATCCGCTCGCTGAACAACCTCCGAACCTGCCGCGGAGTCAACTCGTACCCCCTGTGATCCGAGATACTCCTCCGGAAGAGGCTGATCCGTCCCCCGAGGAAGAACGGCTGCAGCGCTAGCGCCCATGCCACACCGGGGTGCGCGGTGTCCGTCGTTCCATAGATCTTGTCGCAGAAACGCTCCCTATCGAACAGGTAGCTGTCACTGACGTCCAGCGTCCCGACGATGCCCTCGTCGTCGGCTAAAGCGACGGTGTCGCCGGACGCGATCTGGTCTGCGGTCTCCTTGTCCACATCCAAGACCAGTGGGACTGTCCACAGGACGCCCGAAGGAAGCCGCATGTCATCGAGCACGCCGCCGAGCTCGCTCTCGGTCATGAATCCATCCAGCGGACTGAACGTTCCGATGGCGATTTGCTCGAGGTCCATCAGCTGGTTGGCGTTCAGCACTATCTTCTGCAGCGAGTCCAGCTGAGCGCTCCCGCCGGCGGGCTCGCCTACGAGTCGATCAACGAGGATACCCCCGTGCGGCGCCACCAACGTGGAGCCGCTGGCATCGTCGAGGAGATAACGGATGTCCCGAGGCTGCTTCGCTCCGGGTACCTGCTCGATCCCTTCGAGAATCCGCTGCGCGTCAACCGCCCGGACCTGCTCGAAGAGCTTGTTCATCATCGACACACACTCCATCGGGAATCTTCCGATCGCGGTCTCGGCGGAGAGAATGACCCCGCTCGCGCCATCGAGCAGCGTGGCAATGACGTCATGCACTTCCGCTCGGGTGGGCCTGTTCTTCGCGACCATCGTTTCCAGGAGATTGGTCGCGACGAACACGTCTTTGCCCATCCGGGCTGCACGCCCGAGGACGATCTTCTGCGCGATCGGGACCTTCTCGATCGGGATCTCTTTGCTGAGGTCACCACGATCCAGCAGGAGAGCGTCCGACGCTTCGATGATCTCATCGAGTCTTTGTAGCGCGTCGGTACACTCGATCTTGGAGATGATCCTCATTCTTGATTGCGTCGCTTGGCGTACTGCGTCAACCGATGCGCCACCACGGACGAATGACACGGCAATGTCCTCTACGTTCGCCGCCAAGCCGATCTCGATCGATTGATAGTCCTTCTCGGACAGCGGGGGAAGGGCGAGTCGCCTGTCACCAGACGCCTCGATCGCCACCGCTTTGTTGCTCCCCAAGCTCCCGGACGTCAGCGCCTTGGCGCGAATATGACCCTTGCTGCTACTGCTGGTGTCGAGAACCCTCAAGATGAGCGACTCGAAATCCACGTACAGGAGATCTCCCTCTTCGAGCTGCTCCACGACATGACTCGGGTGCAACGAGATTCCCTGCTGATCTCCCATCACCTCCCGCGTGAGGATCCTCAGATCGTCTCCCTCCCGAAGCTCCAATGACCCTGTGCGAACGCGCCCCGAGCGCACCTGCGAGCCCTCGGTATCGATGATGAACGGAATTCCGACTTTCTTCGAGAGATCGATTGACCGTTGCAGATCGTCCAGGCTCGAATGCGACATATTGACGCGGACGAAATCCACGCCCTTGTCTTTGAGCTTCCGCAGGGCAGCCTCGGTATTCGTCGCAGGCCCGAGCGTGACGATGAGCTTTGGCTTTCTCCACATACGATTCATGCTGTACGCCGTCTGGCTCTGTTTGCCGTGGGTCGGTGCCTCAGATTTCCACTTCGTATTTTTCGAAGACCTGGCCCCGCAAATCCGTCGTGGCCGCGTCAATTGCCTGTGCTAGATCCGCGGCAATGTGGTGCCGCCAATCGCCAGCCACGCCCTTGCGCATGGATTCGCCTCGATCTTCCTCACCGCGCTTTCGGGAACCGTTCTCCGCATGTCGGCGAGTCATTTGCTCGAAAGAGGCGGCGTGGACCATCTGTTCAACGACCGCGCCCGTGGCCTCTACTTCCAGGTAGTCGAGGACGCCCCTGGTAACCTCGAGCGGACTGGTGGACATCCGTTCATAGGTGATGCAGTGCACGCTTCCAGCGTATTCCAGTAGGGCCTCGTACTCCTTGATGATCCTGCTCTCCAAGTATTCGTGGGCGAACGCCGAGGTTATCTCTCGTTCCTTTTTTCTGCCCTTCCGCAGATTGCTGAAATGCCAGGAAGTGAGCTTGTCTTTGGGGTCTCGGATACAACAGATCTTCTTGATGGAGGGATAGAACGAGTCGATGAAGTCGAGATGAAAAGTGTACGCGGGCGACGATTCACCCACTAGCGCCTTGTCGCCGCGTTGCTCGTCGCAATAGTCGCTATAGCGGTTCACCATCAGGCGGTAGAACTCCGCCTTCGAAACCTCGTCGGCAAGCGGAATGAGGTCGGCGAACACCTTGCCGAACTTGGTCAAATAGTCAGAGAGGGGGCGTACGAACCGGTCCGCAGTATCCGGCTCGAGGCTGGCAATCGTGTTGAAGAAGTGGACCTCACCGGCGCGGCGCTCGTGGGCAGTGACCATGAACGGCAGGCTCGGGAAACTCGCAATGTTCGGATGCTCGTTCAACGTCGCAGACGTCCACAGCGTTCCGCTACGCTCGTGTCCGACGATGAGGAAGTCGGGGCGCAATCTCATTTGACGTGCCTTATGGTTTCGGGACGTGGTCGGCGAGGCGATCCGATCGAACTGTCTGGATGAGCGCGGCCGTTCCTACTCCCAGGACAACATTGCTGGAGAGCTCTCGCGGCGCAGCAAGGCTTGCAGCGTGCACGCCCGACGAGGATCGCAAGCGGGGCGGACGACTGCAATCGGCTCGGTCCGCGCGGCTGGTGAACAGCGCTCAGAGGGCATCCGAGGATGCCTCTGTCGCCAGCCATTCGGCCAACCGGAGCTCGAATGGATCGTCAATGTTGACGACCGGACGCTTCACGATCACGGCGGCCGCGTCGCAATCGATGATCCGACCCTCGTCGAGCAGGTGGCGCCGGGTCACCGAGTAACAAAGACCGTTGCGGTGATAGTACTGCGGCACGCTTTGCCGCAAGCTGTGTTGCGAGCCGTCTTCACGGTAGAAGCCGATCAGCCCATCGTCAGACACAGTCAGGGTCTTGTGGGGAGTGTAGTGCGCCGGCGTGGGACTCACCGTCGCAGCCGCCGGATGCCCTCCGTCGACCATGGTGCGCACCGTGCGCTCGACGTCCTCCGGACGACGCAGCGGACTCGTAGGCTCCAGCAACACGGAGATCTCGAAGGTCCGGCCCCAGTGCTTCTCCGCCTCTAGCCAGGCATGCCTCCAGGTCTCGACGGAGCCAGCGCGATCCCCGGAAAGTTCAGCAGGACGGAGGAACGGGACCTCCAGCCCGTGATCCCGACCCTCTGCGGCAATCTCTTCGTCGTCTGTCGAGAGCAGCCGCGCATCGATCCACGGCAGCGCCGCGGCCGTTCTCGCGGCCCGGGCAACCAGCGACAGACTCGCAACGGTGCACAGGTTCTTTCTTGGAATGCTCTTCGACCCGCCGCGCGCAGGTACGACGGCGAGCACCGCGAGTCCCTCCGGCGTCACGGCGTGGCTGCCTCGGCGCCGAGCTCGACGACGCGCCCTTCAGCGCTGCTGGCTCGAATAGCCTCGACGATTCGCATCACTCTCGCTCCATCGTCCAACGTACACGTACTCGGCTCGGAGCCCGCGATCACGTCCAGGAACTCGCGCGCCACGGCGACGAACATGTCGTTTCGTTCGCACGTGAAGACTTCCTCCTGCCACACCTGCTTCCATTCGTGGCCGTACGCAATGCGATTCGGCTCGGCTGACCAAACGAGCGTCCCGTCCTCGCCGAGCAGACGGATGAACTTCTCGTGCGGCCGGCCATAGAGATCCAGATGCAGGGAGACTTGCAACGAGTCATAGGAGCACAGCGCATCCACGGTGTCGTCGGTGTCGATCTCGAGGTCGGACAGCTTCGCCACCCTTCCCAGAACCTCACGCGGCATGCCATGAAATCGGACCATCAAGTCAATCCAGTGACTTTCATCGAGCAAGGCGCCCCCACCCAAAGCTCGACTCGACATGAAGAACTCCTGATACGGCTCCCAGGGGTGCCAGTCCGCAAGGTGGGCCGACATGTGGAACTGAACGTGCCGTGGAGCTCCAATGACCCCGGCCGCGAGCAGGCTTCGAACGCGCTCCAGGGGCGGCCACCATCGCCAGCAGTACCCTAGAACCACGGGCGTGCCGGTGGCTTGCTGCGCCACCATCACTCGCTCGGCGTCGGACAGGGAGATTGCGACGGGCTTCTCCAGTAGCACCGGCAGCCGGTCGCGAAGCGCGGCGATCGTCTGATCGGGATGGAAGCTCGTGGGGGAGCAGATCGCGACGCCGTTCAGACCGCCGGCTCCGAGAGCCTCCTCCATCGTCTCGTGCGCGGCTTCGACCGCGACCTCCGCGGCGAGCTCCTCTCGCCGATCTGCCCGTGGGTCGCAACACGAAATGCGACATCCCAGCGCCGAGAGGTTGCGCGCATGCCGTTGGCCCACGCTGCCGCTTCCGACGACAAGAATGTGCTGTCTCTCCATCTGCGTTTCTGCCCGTTACCTGATACCTGCGACCATGCTCTCGTAGGCGTCCGAGTCGAACGGTACCTCGATGAAACCCGGGCCCGACTCCGGGTTCCAAGCCGAGAGTGCTGATTCAACGGCACCCTGTGTCTCTGCCCTTGTCCCGGGAACCCCGAACGCGTCGAAACCGGCCACCCACGACCGTCCATCCATGACGAGCGGCGATTGTGTCAGCCCATCCCGTAGCGCACGGGTGCGTATCGATCCGAAGGCATTGTCAGTCATGAGGAGGACCAGAAGGGGTAGTCGATGACGGACGGCGATTTTCAACTCCGAAGGGTACATTCCGACGCTGCCATCGCCGAGCACTACGACGGTGGGTACGGTGGAGTCGTGTAGTGCGGCACCGATAGCCATGGGCAACCCGGTTCCCATATAGCGAGCCTGTCCCGACATGAGGCACCAATCTGCCCGGCGGGCGGGCCAAGCATGCTCCCCGACGGTGCAGAAATACCCCGTGTCCATGACGAGCCTGACGGTTCCCAAGAAGCGTCGGTCCAGGGCCGCGAATACGCTTCCGGGCAAGAACCCCTGGCTCAGATGGGCATCAAGGTCGGCCAGTGCGCTGCGTAGGCGAGCGCCTCCCCATGCCTTGCCCTGGAGAGCGCCTGCGAGCTCCTCGAACGCCGAAGCGGGAAGACGAGCCGCGAACGCAAAGCCCTCGACGCCGGGAGTTGCAATGACCTCCACGTTGATCGCCGGACTGGCGAACGGCCGTACAGCAAGCAGTTCGCGCGCCGTCAGCCCGAGCCCGACCACCACATCGGCCTCGGGCAAGAGACTCGCCTCTGGAGTGAGCTCGAGCCCGCTCCCGGTGTAAACGCCTGCCGCGTGTGCGAGCGTCTCGTCCACCAAGCCCTTGGCTGCGGCGGTGGAGAACACCGGGACCTCAAGTCGCGAGAGCTCCCCGCCCCAGTTCTGACGGATCGCCAGGCTACCCGCGATGATCGCTGGCTTCCGCGAGCGGCGCACGAGATCGAGGCCCGTTCGGAGGTCGCCTGCCGGTCCCACTCCTGCTGCGATTGGCGGCGCTATCGGTGCAGCGCCGTCGGCAAGTTCCAGCAGCACCGGGGCTGGCTCCTCCCGCTCCGCCAAGCTCGCCATCTCGTCGAAGCCCGTCCCTTCCGGCGTCAGCGAACCCACCGCCTTCGTCACTGCCGAGCACAGCGCTCGATGGTCCAAGCGCTTGTGGGCAACCCACGGCGGCGCTTCTGGAGCGACGGCCTCGGCGAGGTGCACTAGCGGGAACGATTCGAACCACGCGGCAGCCATTCCTGGCAGGGTGTTGGTAAGGCCAGGCCCCTTGATCGACAGAGAGACTCCGGCGCGACCGCTGAGCCGGCCGACGGTGGCGGCCATGAGCGCGCCACTGCCCTCGAAGTGCGTGAGGTGAAAGGGAACACCTCGCGCCTCCAGGGCGTCTATCAACGACAATGTCGCGCCGCTCCCCGGGATTCCGAAGACCTCGCGCACGCCTCGCGCGGTGATGTCATCGGCAAGCTGCTCGAACCGACTCAAGCAGAGCCCTCGAGCGCATCCTTGATCTTGGCCGCCGCAACACGGCAAACGACCCGCACGGCGTCGGGACTGAAACCACCGCAATGGGGCGTGATCAAGAGGTTGTCATGCGAGCTTGCATAGGCCACCAGGGGATCGTCCCCGACGTCGGGCTCGGCCGCCAGGACATCGAGCCCCGCGGCAGCGATATGCCCCGAATTCAGACCCCTCAGCAGAGCCGCTTCATCGAGGATCTGACCTCTCGAGGTATTGACAATGACGATACCGGGCCGCGCACGGGCCAGGAGATCTGCCGACACGAGCCCTTCGGTCTGCTCGGTCAGATGAACGTGGATGGAGACGAAGTCGGCGCGCTCGAACACTGCTTCCAGAGCCACCGGTTCGATGGTCTCGGGGAAATGCTCGACGAAGGGATCGTGTCCGATGACCTCCATGTCGAAAGCACGCCCATATCGGGCCATCCACGTCCCGATCCGTCCACACCCCACGAGCCCGAGGCACCTGCCCTTGAGCATTCGCCCGGGGAATTCCTCCCGATCCCAGCGACGCTCTCGGACGTGCCTGACCGCCCCGACCAAGTTGCGTGCACAGGCCATCAACAGGGCCCAGGAGAGCTCAGCCGCGGGGGTCAGCTCTTGGAGCACGTCCGGGTTGTCCCTGAGCGTCCGCACGACGATCCCGCGCTCGTCCGCCACGCTCTGAGAAATGTGATCCGAACCCGTTGTCGCGCACGAGATAATGCGCAGGCGGGATGCAGCTGACAGCATCGAATCGCTGATACGGACCTTCATGGATGCGTCGAGAAACCCCTCGGCGAGAACCAGGGCAGCAGCGACTGCGGCGGGTTCCGCCGCGATGTGCTGGACGTTGGCCACCGGCGTCAGCACCTCGGCCGCGGCCTCGTAGCCCTCGGTCGCACCGACGTACGCGACCATACGCTCGTCAGTATCGGAACCCATTAGCCAACCGGCTCAGGCCAGGCCAACGCTCGCTCACCGAGGCAGTACTGGAGCGTGGCTCGATTCGCCTCGCCAAGCGGTGCCTCCTGGAGCTCGAAGACGGTCACGTCTGCTGGCCCTGCCGGTTCAAACTTCCAGTTCCGGTAGAGGTGGGCGGCGAGGAAGCGACTCGTGGCGGTGCGCCCGTCGACGATGACGAGCGCTCCGGGCAAGAGCAACGGCTCGATGCGCGCCACGTCGGCGGACATCACAACGTAGTCTGGGCAATCCCACGAGACGTTGGCGACATCGCCGTCCACAGCTGCCGGGTCGGGGCCGTCCAGATAGATCAGATCGGGCAGGACGGCCGGCAGTCGGTCGTAGTAGTGACAGACGCGCCCTTGGAAGGTTCCCGCTGTCGCACCTGAGTGGTGCATCGTGACGAAATCACCAAGGCGTGAGGGAAGCATCTCCTTCGTGCGCTCGATCCAAGTCTTCGACGTGTCGACAGCGTGCAATTCGAAAGGGGTGGAGTTGCGGAGAACCGGCGGGCTGGACAGACGATCCCAGTCGCTACGATTCTTCAACAGTGCATCAGCCATCACCACGGTCGAATAACCGAGGCCGAACTCCAGAATCGTAAGGACCCGCCGCTGACGGACCACGGCGTGCAAGCGTGCGAGATCCGGATAGCTGGGCCGAATACGTTTCGCGTCGCCCTCGCGACCCTCCAGCACCTCCAGGAGACCTTCTCCGCGTAGGTACTCGAGCGCCCCAGCCTCTCCGTCGGCTGAAAACAACGCGGCGACCTCGCGAGGCCCCAATCCAACCTCACTCACTTGCGTCAACGGCGGCGATGGGAGATCCGGAGGAGCTCTCCGCGTCGAGGTACGTCAACGTCTTGCCGACCCTCAGTGGCGCCGAAGCTATGACCTCGGCGATGCGCGCGCCGGCGGCGCCGTCACCGAACATCAACGAGCGCTCGTGGCGACCGTGCGCCATCTGGTGCTCGATCGCCGCGCCGATCGCATCTGCTTCGTGCGGAACATCCATGACGTTCTCGGCTCGTTCGCGGCCGTGTTGTCGACTGCCGATATTCACGCATGGGGTACCGAGGAAAGCTCCCTCACGAAGCCCTGAGGAGGAGTTGCCGACGACGCACACGGCGCTGCGCAGGAGCCGAGCGTAGTCTTCCGCCGAAAAGTGACGGTATAGCCTCAGGTAGTCGGGCTGGTGCTTCTCACGAAACACGCGCAACCCCTTCGAGATGTCGTCGGATCCGGCATCGACGTTGGGCCACAGCCAGACGACCTGGGTGCCCTGTCGCCCGATCCGACCCACCGCCTCGAGCGTCTGGGCGACCTGGTCCAGCCCCTGGCCGTACTCCGTGGTCACGGGATGCTGAAGAACGATCATGTACGGCTTGGTCGAATCGAGCTCCGCCCCGACGCCGCCGGGCCGCTCGAAGATATCCGCCGGCAGAGTAAGGTCGTTGTCGACAAGAAGGTCGAGAGAGGGACATCCGGTGAGGTGCACGGTGTCGGGATCCTCTCCGAGGCGAAGGAGGAAATCCCGAGCACGTTGGGTAGCGGGGAAGTGCAGGTGCGACAGCTTGGTGACAGCGTGACGCACGCTCTCATCGATCGAACCAGTTACCTCGCCGCCCTGAGTGTGGGCAACGGGAATGTTCATGTAGCTCGCCGCAATGGCGGTGGCAATCGTCTCGAACCGATCCGCAACGGTGAGCACGACGTCCGGTCGCAGGTTGTCGAAGTGGGTCGCCAGCTCGACGATTCCCAGGCCGGTTGATTTCGCCATTGTCGTCGGCGTCTCGCCTTCGACGATCGTGTGCACGACCCTGTCCGGTTCGAACCCGTCTTCCCTGATCAGGTCGACGACTCGGCCGAAGCGATACAACAACGCCGAGGCGCCGACAATGAGCTGTAGCTCGAGGTCCGAGCGAGCCTGGGCGGCCTCGAGGAAGCTCTTGATCCGAGCATAGTTCGCGCGGCTGTTGACGATCGCGCAGACCTTACGTGTCGGCATCCAGGTCCTCCCAGCGAAGCAACCTTGCGGGCTCCACGTCCCGCGCCAGGCGTCGGCCAATCAGGTCGTCGAGGGCGTCGGCAGAGATGCCGGTCGCCGGTTTCTTGAACGCGAGCATCTCGCGAGTCAATCGCGTGCCGGCGGCAAGCGGCCTCGCGGGCGCCACACTCTTACCGAACATCTCACGTGTTTCTGTGAGCAATTCTGCAATCTCATCCTTGTCCACCGGACGAGTGTCCATCTCGTGGAACGCATCTCGGGCACGCACAAGCTGTGCCAGCTCGTCGAAGGTGAGCGAGGCGGTGACATCCGGACCGAACATCGCTCGATCGAAAGTCACATGAACTTCGATCATCCGCGCCCCGCGAGCCAGTGCTGCAAGCGCAGGATACGGGGTACCGGAATGGTCAGAAAGCCCTACCGGGCAACCGTACCGTGCGCTCATGTCCGCGAGCGCGTTGAGGCCTACGGCATCAAGCGGCGTCGGATACTGACTGGTGCACTGGAGCAGCAGGAACTCGGCGTCGCGCTGGCGCAGAAAAGCGACCACGCTATCGATGTCCGCCCAGCTGCTCATCCCGGTGCTGACCAGGATCGGGCCTCCTGCGACGAGCATGTCCTCGATCAAATCGCGACCGCGCACTTCCCCGGAGCCGACCTTCCAGGCAGGCACCCCGAGATCACGGAGCAGCTGCACCGCCTCCCGTGAGAAGGGCGAGCTGAGAAAATGCAGGCCGCGCCGGCGCGCGTGATCCGCCAGCTGTGCCCATTGCTCCGTCGAGAACTCCATGCGCTGCCAATAATCGTAGCGGCTGGCGTCCTGGGTACTGAAGCGCACCCGGAACGGCTCATCCAGCGTCGACTCGGCGGCCGCGATATGCGTCTGAAATTTGACCGCATCGGCGCCAGCATCGGCCACAGCGTCGACAAACGCGTGCGCTGTGCCCAGCGACCCGTCATGCGCCTGCGCCACTTCGGCGACAAGGATCGGCTTGCCCGAGGAGATGTCGAACGAAGGATCTGTCATTGCTTCCTACCCGTCATGCTGCGCCACTATTTGATCGCATCCGACGATTCTCTGCTGCCCCTGATATCGGCCTGAGGCCCACGAGCCCTCTACGTAGCGTCCGAGTTGGTGACGCCGGCCGCCATGGTCCTGAAACGACTATTGTCGCGTAGCAGCTCGTCGAAGCTCCCGACGCCAACCAACCGACCCTCTTCCAGGAGAAATATCCGGTCGACATCCCGGACCGTCGTCAGCCGGTGCGCTATCAGGATAATGGTCCTGTCCTTCTCCAGCCGGGCAATGGACTCCATCACGGCGCGCTCGGTGGTGGTGTCGAGGGAGCTGGTCGCCTCGTCCAAGATCAGAACCGTAGGATCTGCGTAGAGAGCGCGAGCAATACCGAGTCGCTGACGTTGTCCGCCGGAGAGTCGAACCCCTCGCTCGCCAACGACGGTCTCATAGCCGTGCGGGAGTTGCTCGGCGATGAACTCGTGTAGCTGGGCCATGCCGGCGGCTCTCTCGATCGCCTCGTAGTCGATCTCCCGCTCCGGAACTCCGAACGCGATGTTCGCAGCGACGCTGTTGTCCGACAAGTAGATATCTTGCGGAACATAGCCGATCGAGTCCTGCCACTGACGCATCGTAGCTTCGTCCAGAAGCACCCCATCGACTCGAATCTCTCCCTGTCTCGGACGCAGAAGGCCGAGAGTCAGATCGACGACCGTTGTTTTCCCCGCGCCGGTGCCGCCGACAATGGCCACGCTGCTGCGCGCCGGAATCTCGAGGCTCAGATCGTGGATCACCACGTTTTCGCTTTCTGGGTAGGTATAGCTGACGCCGAGCCATTGAATTCGGTCATCGAGCGACAACCGCTGTCGTTGGCGCGCGGCCCCCAACTGCGTTCGAGATTCGGAGTACAGATCCGCGTGGATATTCGCCACCGTCGGTAGGCCGAACCGAAGGTTGGTTCCGGCGGTGTATATCTGCTGAACCGCAGGCAGCAGTCGGGACGCCGCCAGTGCGTAGACGCCTAGCACGGGAAGCACTCCGCCCAGCTCTTTGCCGGTCGCCATCAGAAAGACCGTCAACGCCAGGATCCCTCCGAAAGCGAGTGCTTCGACCACGTAGCGTGGTAACACCGACAGCGTGCCGACGGCGACCTTGTGTCGCGAGAAACGGAGTGAGGGGCGCAGGAACCGTTTCAGGTAGAACTCCTCGCGACCCGTGAGCTTGAGGGCCTTGATGCCGCCGAAGGCCTCGGACGCTGCGGTGAAGCGCTCCCGGTTGGCGCGCAACCGATCCTGCCCGCGGCGCTCGAGCATCCGGCTGACGCTGAAGTAGATGCCCAGATACACCGTACCCGCCAACAGGGCCACGACCCGGGCCACCGACGCGTCGACGATTACCAGCAGGACGACCAGCGCGCCTGCGAGCAATCCGAAAGCCGGAATACGTAGACACGGACGGAAGACGTAGTTCACGAGGACGTCAACTTCCGATAGCAAGCTCTTCGACAGGTCCGCAGAATTACGACCCAGGAAGAACGTGTATGGCCTTCCCAGATATCGTCGAAACAGCCGCGTGCTCAGGGAGTGGCGGCGCATTTCTACAAAGCGCACCATGGCGTACTCGGTGACCAAACGGATGAGCGCGCTGACGAGCACCATCGCCAGCGAAGCAACACCGAGCACGAGCAAGAAGTCGTCCACCGACGTCATGCCCAGGACCTCGTATGCGCTCCGCAGCCGTGGATCCGTCCGCGCAATCTCGGGACTCCCGAGCACGGCGAGGAACGGGATCACGGACGCCACTCCGATGGTCTCGAGCAAGGCACTGACGGCCATCAGACCGCCCACCAGAGTGCCGCGCCTGAGCTCCTTGGGCGTTAGCAACCCGAGGATCATTCGCAGACTCGTTGCCGTCTTCATCTGCGGACGCCTGACAACCGTGCCACGGCGAACACCCGGCCGAAGCAAGGCACCCCGGGGCCGGCAACCGATTCGGTCACGCCACGCCACGGGATACGAGGTTGAGAAACATTTTCTCGTACTCGGCGCAGATCCTCTCGATTCCGAAGCGGTCGCGGACACGCGCCTCGATGAGCGCCGCATCGAGGGCGTCTGTCGCATCCAGCGCGTCCAGGATAGTCCGTGCCAGACCGCCGGGATCGTCGGGCGGCGCCAACCATCCGTTGCTCCCCTCCTCGACGATCTCCGTACCGCCGCCAGGGCAGTCGGTTGCCACCACAGGGATTCCCAGACCCAACGACTCGAGCATCGAGTTCGATAGCCCCTCGTATCGAGAAGACGACACGAACAGGTCGGCCGCACGAATCGCCGGGAACGGATTCTCGCAGAATCCCGGTAGATGAACCGACCCCACGAGACCCTCGGCGTCTATCTGCGCTTCTAGATCGGCTCGGTCCTCGCCTTCGCCGAGGACCGTCAACGTCGCCTCGACCCGTTCTCTACGAACCGCGGCAAAGGCCTCCAAGAGCACATCGTACCCCTTCTGCCAACTCAGGCGTCCGACGGAAACAAGGTGCGGCCCAGTACCTCCGCGACCGATAAACTCGGCGCTCGACAGCGGCTCAGATGCCGCCGCCTTGATGCGGTCGATGTCCACCGGGTTGTAGATGCGCACAAAACGTTTCCGAGACGCCGGGAGACGTCCCACGGCGTCCTGAATCATGAAGTCGCTCTGGGCGACGACCCGATCGGCCCCCAGCACCATGAGGGTCGAAGCTAGCGTCTGGGCCCACCGAGCCCATGGCGCGCGCCGACCCGCTTCGTCGAGGAAAGCACCAATGGTGTTGCCGAGCCGAGTTATGACCCGGGTTCCCGATGGGTAACGAGGACGAGCGAGCACTGAGGCGACTGCCAAGCCGAGCGTGGCCATGACCACGTCTGGCCTCCAATCTCGAACGACTCGTGCGAGAGGAAGAACACAGCGCCGCGCTCGTTTGGCACCGAGCTCGAAGATACGGACGTCCTGTGGAACGTCCCGCACGAACACCCCCTCGCGGAGACCGACCGCCAGGGCCACCTTGAACCGGTTTCGATCGAGACCACGGGCCAAGTGGACAATGACTCTCTCGGCCCCCCCGCCCTGGAGATTGGGCACAACGAACAGAACCCGAATCACGCGATTACCCGGCTCGCGCCGCTGCTTGATCGCCGCCGCTCTTGACGAATCTCCCCTTCAGTGAGTCACCGAGCCGTGTGGCACTCAGGATTGCGTTGAGGCCACCCTTCACCCAGCGCAATCCGCGCCCACGCTCGAGGGCACGCCGTACCACCTCGTCGGCGTCGTTCTTTCCTATCTCGAGATGGCGCTGTCCGGCGCGACTCTTGCGAAACCGAGTCGGGCTGAAGCCGGTTGTTCTGATCGATTCGCTCCGAAGCTCTAGCTCCGTCAAGAGCCGTCTCAACGTGGATGCGGTGAAATAGCTCAGGTGCGCAGGATACTCGATGACGTTCCACGACTGGCGCAGGATTCGCCTGGAGACCGAATCGAAGTTCGGTGTGGTGATGTAGAGCAGCCCGCCTGGCCTGAGGGCCGTCAGAATCGCCTGCAGCCCGAGTCTCGGCTCCGGCATGTGTTCGATCACCTCGATCATGGCGATGATATCGAAGTGGTCAGGATCGAAAACAGCGGGACTGTAGTCGCCTTCGACCATCACGAACCCGCGTTCGCGGCCGTGACGGAGCGCGTCCTCGGAGTACTCGGTGCCGTAACACTCCCACCCCCGGGCCTGCGCCGCTTCGAGCAACAACCCGCGCCCACAGCCAATATCCAGGATCCGGCCGCTCCGGCGGTAGGGCTCGAAGGAGTCGGCGAGCTCACCCAGTCTTCTGCGGGTAGCGTCCGAGACCCAAGCATCGGGATCGTACTTTCTCTCGTACTTGTGCGCGTAGTGCGCCTCGAGCTCCTCAGCAGACGGCGTCCTGGCCGCGTGGACAAAGCCGCAGCTGCTGCAGATGCCCAGATAGGCACGCTCGTAACCCTTGAGCGGTGCGAGCGCGCCGCGCCGACAGCAGGGACAATCGTCACGACCTAAAGGAGCCAACACCATGTGCCTGTATCGTCGCTTCTACGGATCCGTCGGAGGTGGACGGACGCTGATTGTGGCTGCTTGCGAGACGGCTTCGGTGGCCGTCAGACACTGGACATGAGGGGCGAATCGCGCCATCGGGAGGGCTGCCGGAGGAGCCAGTGCGTGCCGAATTCGAAACGCCCGCTTAGTCAGCCTAGCCTACAACGCTCTCGGGAACGTTAGCGTTCGGTTCACACTCGAGGAGTCTTCTGCGCGCCGGTTTGGTTTGCGGCAATTGTGACTCCCGGTAGGGGCGCTTGCCGCGCTCGGTCGTCGGATCCAACCTGGCCTAGCCGGAGTCCAAGCGAGAAGAAGGAGGTGTGAATCGAATGCGCCGCGCCGCTGGACTACGATAACGACAGGACCATGAAGACAACGACATGAACCGCCGCGAGGACCTCACGAGTATGGTCAGCGAGACTAGCCAGGGTCTTGCTCCAACGGAGCACACGGTGACCCGGAAACGGATGGCCGTCTTCGCCCTCCTGACGGCCGTCCTCTGCATCGTGTTGGTCACCGCGGCACTGCTGGCTGTCGACGTCTTCTATGTTCATCCCAAATTCGACGAGGTGATCGGCCTCAACATCTGGGGCTACAGAGGCCCGGTCGTCGGTCGCAAGGAGCCCGGCGAACAGCGCGTCGTAGTCGTCGGCGGGAGCACGGCGCTGGGGTACGGCGTGCTCTGGAGCGAGGCCATTTCCGCAGTCTTGCAAGACCTGTTGAGTCAGGAACAGAAGTCTGGTGCTGGCGAGGTGTCCGTGGTCAATCTCGCTTACAACAACGAGGGCTCGTACTCGCTCCAATTCACGTTACAGGACTACGACTATCTCGAGTACGACGCAGTTCTGTTCTACAGCGGCTACAACAACCTCAAGGACTTCAACCCGCAGGTACATCGCCACAAATCTCCGATATTCCGTTTGACGGGCTACTACCCTCTGCTGCCGCTCGTGATGTCGGAGAAGGCGATGGCGATTCGGTACGGTGGCGACCTTGATGCTGCGTATCGGGACGACAAGACCGTTTTCAGACCCGGACTCGCGGAGCGCGCGACTGCTAGCGCTCTCGAACAAGCCAACGCTATCGGCGAGGCACTCGGGCGCCAGCTGGCGCGTGCAATCCCAGACGCAGAAGGCGCCGATTCGGGGTTGGTCGGAGATACCTGCGGTAGGTGGCCAAGGTACTGCGATGAGATGTATGTAGCGGTCAAATCCGTGTTGGATCGCGGCAAGCGCGCGCTCGTCGTCTCCCAGCCTCTTCTTCGCAACGGTCAGGGCAACGTTGGCGAGAAGCACCGCGAACAACAACGCCTGGTGGTCGCCTATCTGCGTCAGCGGCTAGGTGAAGATCCGAAGCTCCGCTTCGTTGACTTGAGGTCGGCGCTGAATCTCACGGATCCGCTGCTGGCTTGGGACGGTGTACACCTGACGGTCGCGGGGAATCGCCAGGTCGCCGAGCGCCTCGTGGAGCCTGTTCGTCAATTGTTGCAGTGACGACAGACCTGAGTTGTTTCGTTCAAGCGCTCGCGAGTCCGTCGTTCCAGCTTTGCGCCAGAAGGTAGGGTCCCACCGTGTACATCCTCGGCATATCCGCCTTCTATCACGATAGTGCGGCGGTTCTTCTCCACGACGGCGAAATCGTCGCCGCAGCTCAGGAAGAGCGATATACGCGACAGAAACACGACGCGCGATTTCCCGCCCAGGCCATTGACTACTGCTTGGAGCAGGCCGGCATCACCGCCGACGAACTAGCGCACATCGGTTTCTACGAGAAGCCGCTCGCCAAGTTCGACCGCCTGCTGGAGTCCTATCTCGCGTCCGTGCCCGCGGGCTTCGAGTCCTTCAGGGAGGCTCTTCCTCTGTGGCTGGGGAAGAAGCTCTTTCTGCCACGGGAGATGGATCAAGAGCTAGGTCTCAGTCGCGAGATTCGGTACGTGTTTTGCGACCACCATGAATCCCACGCCGCCAGCGCTTTCTTCCCATCTCCGTTCGAAGAAGCCGCGATCATCACGATGGACGGCGTTGGCGAGTGGACCACGGCAGCCCTGGGGCATGGGAGCGAAAACCGCATCGAGCTCACGCGAGAGATCCGCTTCCCCCACTCGCTCGGATTGCTGTACTCGGCGTTCACGTACTACACCGGGTTCAGGGTCAACGAAGGCGAGTACAAGGTCATGGGCCTCGCCACGTACGGCCAGCCAGTCTACAAGGACCTCATCCTGAGCCACCTGATCGACGTGAAAGATGACGGCTCCTTCTGGATGGACATGACGTACTTCAACTACGTTCATGGGCTGACCATGACGTCGGCCAAGTTCCACGACCTTCTCGGCGGGCCGCCGCGGAAGGCCGATGAGCCGCTCGAGCAACGCCACATGGATCTCGCATCGTCGGTCCAGGCGGTTGTCGAGGAGGTGATGCTCAAGGCCGCCGCGTACATACACCACCTGACCGGTTCCAGGAACCTCTGCCTTGCCCGTGGCGTTGCACTCAACTGCGTGGCTAACGGCCGGATCTTGCGAGAAGGGCCATTCGAGAATCTGTGGATCCAGCCGGCTGCCGGGGATGCCGGAGGCGCGCTTGGTGTGGCGCTGTTGATCTGGCACCAGCTCGTTGGCAAGCCTCGACAGACGCCGACGCCGGATGGGCAGCAAGGCTCCCTGCTCGGACCTGCGTACAGCAACTCCGAGATCAAACCGTTCCTCGACGAGGTTGGGGCCGCCTACGATGAGCTGGATGACGACGCCTTGATCGAGGCGGTGTCAGATCTGCTGGCTGCGGGCAAAGTGGTCGGTTTGTTCCAGGGGCGTTCGGAGTACGGACCGCGGGCACTCGGCTGCCGGAGCATCATCGGCGATGCCCGAGATCCCGAGATGCAGAAGACCATGAATCTGAAGGTGAAGTTCCGCGAGTCCTTCCGCCCGTTCGCTCCGATCGTGCTACGCGATCACGCTCACGAGTACTTCGACGTGCGCCCGGACGAGGACAGCCCGTACATGCTCCTAGTAGCGTCCGTGAGAGAAAAGCGCCGCCGCCAGTTAACGTCGGAGGAGGCGCGGCGAACTGGAATCGACCTCTTGAACGTATGCCGCTCGGAGATTCCCGCGGTAACCCACGTGGATTATTCCGCGCGGGTACAGACCGTAGACCAACAACGCCACCTGAAGCTCTGGCAACTGATGTCCCGCTTCCATGAGAAGACCGGAGCGCCAGTCCTGGTCAACACTAGCTTCAATCTGAGCTGGGAGCCGATCGTGAACCGCCCGGTCGAGGCGTACCGCACGTTCATGTCATCCGACATCGATGCGTTGGTGCTGGAGAGCTGCATCCTCCACAAGCATCGTCAGGTTTCGAACGTGAAGGCCCGCAGAGGCGGATCGAGTGGCATCGAGGTCGACCCGGCCCTCGAGGAAGTCTGGGCCTGCCCGGCGTGTGAGGGATCCCTGGAGCGGGAGGGCGATGTCGCTCGATGCACACGGTGCCACGAGAGCTTTTCCAAGGAGGAGGGGATTTGGCGTTTGTTCGCGCCACACGAGAAGTACGACGGCGACGTGACCGAGCTGGTGAAGAGCTTCTACGAGGAGACACCCTTTCCTCACTACGACGAGGACGAATCTGTTCAGTCGCTGATCGACAAGTCCCGGAAGGGCGTCTACGCACGGCTGCTTGGCGACCAGATCCCATACAACGCTCGAGTGCTGGAGGTGGGGTGTGGGACCGGGCAGCTATCGAACTTTCTCGGCATCGGTTGTCGGACCGTTGTCGGGACCGACATGTGTTTGAACTCGCTCCGGCTGGCGGAGGGTTTCCGCAGCGCACAAGGGTTGAACCGCGTGCGCTTCTTGCAGATGAACCTGTTCAAGCCCGCTCTGGCGGACGCCCGGTTCGACGTAGTTCTGTGTAACGGAGTGCTCCACCACACGAGTGATCCCTACGGCGGGTACAAGGCCATTAGCAGACTCGTCAGGCCGGGCGGACTCCTGGTGGTCGGGCTATACAATACGTACGGACGGTTCTGTCATCAGGCGAGAGGCGCGGCCTTCCGATTGACGAACGGCCGGATGCGCAGCCTTGATCCGTACCTGCGAACGGCGAAGCTGAGCCGCGACAAGCAGGAGGCCTGGTTCAGGGATCAGTACCAGCACCCGCATGAATCGAAGCACTCCATGGGCGAGGTGCTCGGGTGGTTTCGAAACAATGGCTTCGACTTTGTCAACGCAGTCCCGAAGTTCAAGGTCTGGGATTCCTTCGATGCTCGCGAGATGCTTTTTGAGCAGGCCGACCCTGGATCCGCATTCGATCGAGCTCTCGCGCAAGCAAAGATGATCGTTACCGGAAACCGAGAGGGCGGCTTCTTCATCGTGATCGGGCGCAAGCAGGCGACCACGTGATCGGGCCGAACTGGCATCCGACGCGTCCGCAACTTCGTCAGTTTGCGGTCGCCGCGCTCCTTGCCTCCGCTATCGTCGGGACAGCTCTACGCTGGCGCTTCGGCTCTGACCTCGCGCCGCTCCTGATCTGGAGCTTCGGTAGCGTGGTGTTCGTGCTCGGCATGCTCTCACCGACGCTCGTTAGGCCCGTGTATCGCGTACTGATGGCCATCACCCTGCCGATCGGGTGGGCGGTGTCCAACGTGTTCTTGCGCGTGATCTACTACGGTCTCTTTACGCCGATCGGACTCGTGCTTCGGCTCGTCGGGCGAGATCCGCTGCGGATGAAGAAGCCGAACACGAGCTCCTACTACCTGGAGCGCAAGCAGCCGCGTGATCTATCCAGCTACTACCGTCAGGCGTGACGAAGAACCCCTTTGGAGCTAGCTGTGACTGACCCAGAACGCAACGAAGTTGATCAAGCGCAGGAATTCGAGCAGCTGGGAAAGGGTCGACGCCCGTCCTTCTTGCGTGAGTACCTCTACGTGCTCAGGACCTACAAGAAGCTGTGGATGGTGCCGATCATTCTCGTGCTGCTGGCCTTCAGCCTTCTGATGACTCTCTCGAGCTCCGGAGTTGCACCCTTTATCTACACGCTGTTCTAGCCGACTGGGGATCGGTCTCCCCAGAGGCGGTCGGAGTTTGCGACGGGCTGATGTTGGTGGATCGCCTCGCCTCGGTAGCTATTCGCCCGACAGAAAGGCCGCGTTGCGAAAGGCGCGTCGGACGCGCACACCGCCGAAGCGACCGGTGAGATTGCGGTAGCGATCAACCAAATCCATGACTTCCCGGGTGGCAAGACCCGGGAACTTCTGGCGAACGTAGAGCTGCGATTCGCGGAATCTCGGGATCAACGCCGACGCTACAGCCAGGGCGAACTGCTCACCACCGTCACGCACTCGTCCGAGTAGCGGGTAGCCACCTCCCGAGACACCGTTCGCGGCCACATCCGCCAGATGTCCTGCGATGCGGTCTGCCGCACCGAGACCTGTGCGGCCGGTGATGTACCGATCGACGACTGCCGCAACCGCGGGGTCGCTATCCATCGGAGCGCGGTATTTGCCGGCCAGCACCTCCTCTACCCCGCTGACCAAATCATCGAAGCTCGTCAGGTTGACGCTCACCAGATTGGGCAGGTAGGAGTCGTAGGTTTCCGACTCGACCGTTCGGTAGGCCAGCACCGGTCGATCGAGCAGGCAACTCTCCAGACCGGTCGTACAACTGTTGTGGATCGAGAGCTCCGCTCCGAGCACCCAGGGCACGACCCCGCCCTCGTAAACCACGCGAACGTTGGGCATGTCAGCGGCGATCCGATGCCAGGTCTCATGATTCTCGGAAGGGTGCGGCCTCAACACGATCGTCTGACGCGGGAACTTGCGCGCCAGTCGCGGCAACATGTCGACGAACGACTCGAAGGCGCTGCGAAGGAACGCTACCCACCCCTCGTAGAAGCGTTCGTCCGCCTCGTGCCGGAGGATCCCCCGGGAACGCAAGATCTCCAGCACCCGATCGCTGCCATAGAAGTGGTTGTAGCGTGAGAAATTCGTGTTGATCAGAATGTAGCTCCCGAAACGCTGACGCAGCGCCGCCGCGTCGGCCGCGTAGAACTCCCGCATCTCCGGTCGAAGCAGATCGAAACGAGGATTGCCGGTGAGGTGGATGCGGTCGTCCTCACCAACAACACTCTGCACGTCGTCGGCCTGATTCTGACCCCATGCAAAGAAGGCCTCGGTACGGTTGAAAGCAGCCGGTGCGACACGCTCATGCAGGTACGAGTCGCGGTTCCGGTACACAAGCCCCTCCTCGCACCACGCAACTACACGAAATCCGACGTCGTTCAGACGTTGGAATCCGGCCACCTTCGGACGGGCGACGCTCTTGTCGAGGTAGAAACCGGAAGGAAGCAACGCCAGGCGGCGCAGAATGGACTGCTGTCCACCGAGTATCACTCGGAAACCCGCTTCCGCAGCCACGCAGCCGAAGTATGTCTTGGCGTCCAGCTCGCGGGCCTTGGTCTCTACCGGGAGTATGAGCCAGGGTCGTTCTTGGCTCATTGTTGCGCTTGCCCGGCGGTGCAATCGAGGTCGGTCCGCTGCAGAACGGCTACCTGACGCGGCTCCGACATCCCGTCGGTGAGAGTCGCCTCGGCTAGTACCCGAACCGGCACAACCTCGTTGAGGGTTTCGACATGCTCCCGCAGGGTTCCGTCTCGCTGATGGCCTTCGTAGAGCATCGTGCTCCAGGGCAGTCGTTCGAGCGCCGGGAGCCACCCGACATGCCCGCGGATCGCCAGATAGCTGACCAGCGCGTCGGCATCGCGCAGACCCGCCAGATGGTCCGGCAGCGAAGCGCACAGATCGACCTCCGGAACGAGATCGACCCCCCGCAGCGAGAAACGTGTACAACCGATCGACAGCAGTACGGCTCGGGCGGCAGTGACGACGTCGTCCTTGTCCCAGCCGTGAAGCCAGCGGGCGCCCCGGCGGAGGTACTCCGCTCCCATCAGGCCGAGATTGCAGCCCACGTCGAAGACCACCTTGTTCCGCAGATCCACACCGGCCTCGGCGAGCAGTAGATCAAAGACCTCCATCCGCCTGCGTGGGGACCGCTTTCCCGGCAGGTCGATCCCGGGAATCTCCTGATACAGGAATCCGCCGTCCGTTCCGCCGAGCAGATAGCTCCCGGCGCCGAAGTGACTGGCCGCGGTCGCCTGCCGGGCGGTCTCGAGTAGATGATCCTGGTAGCGGTCGAGAATGAAGTTGTGGATGTCCACGTAGAACGGTTGGCCATCTGCCTCGGAACGCAGCAGATTGCCGTTGCAATCGGGGGGCTCGAAGTCCGGCGTTCGCCAGCCATTCATGCTGATGAGCTCGATCAATCGATCGCGCTCCAGCGACTGCAGCCGTTCCACGAGGCGCCGGCAATCATCGGGCTCGAGAGGTGCCGGTTCAATGTGCCGGACGACGTAACCGGTCCACACGCATCCGGAAGCGTCGGCTAGCTCCACTAGGTCGTACAGGCGCGGAGCGATCTCCCGGAGGTGGAGGAAGTTGAAGGTCAGGGTCTGTTTGCGGTGCGAAAAGGAAACTTTCTGCGGCAGGGACCGACCAAAGCAACCGTCCATGTAGAACGCGTCGCTGTCGCCAGGCTGCTTGGCGATCTTCAGCCCCGCCCCGGCCGGATAGGTTTCTTGAAGATGACACAGGGGCGTTGCCGCCCACGTCTGCGGAGGTAGGTAAACGGCATCCCAACCGGCGGAGAACGCCAGGCTCTCCGCCTCGCACCACGCTTCAACGGTGCGCGCGTCAAGCCGGTCGACCTGGTGGGACACATCGAAGCGGGAGGGAGCTTGCACAGGCAGCTCGGCGCGCCACCGCTCGCCGCTCCGTGCGCCCGGGCGACGCCCCATGAGCAGCCTCGGTCCGAACCGTACCAGCGCGCGGGCCTCTCGCCTCAGCGCGCCGAAGTTGCCGTGGATGCTTCGCAGAGCGTTCAGGGCTCGCGGATGTCCGTGCAGGGCTTTCTTGAGCCGTTCACGCAGCGCGAATGAACTCCGGGACATCTGTCGACTTCGCGTGTCTGTTGCCGGTCACGGTCGCCCTGTACCGGACGAGCGCAGTTGGAGCGAAAATTAACATGCGCCGGAATCTACCGTCCCCCGCCTGGCCGGGCGGATGCAAGCCGACCGGCAACGCCCTAGCGGACGTGCCGACGCGAAGCACTGTGCTTCCGGCGTAGCTCGTTGCGATAGAGGGCGCTCACGTCAGCGACCAATCGCTCAGCAGAGAAGCGAGCCCGGACGACCTCGCGACCAGCCGAACCCAGCTCGTGTCGCTCCTGGGGCGTCGTCGCGAGCCGGACCATGGCGTCTGACAAGGCCTCGGAATCGCCTGCCGGAGCCAGCAGCCCGGTGTGCCCGTCTGCGACCACGTCGCTGATACCGCCGACGTCGGTCGCTATGACCGGGAGCGCGGCGGCCATCGCCTCGATGATCGCCACCGGAGTTCCTTCATTGCGGGACGTGAGCATCAACACGTCGATAGCCCGGTAGACGTCTGGTAGAGACGGTTGCCATCCCGCGAAACAGACCTGCTCCGCTATTCCCAGGCAGCGCGCCTGTTCCTCCAGCTCCGCTCTGAGGGGGCCGTCACCGACGATCAATAGCCGGGCGATTGGGACCTGTTTGATAACCCCCGCAAAGGCTTCGAGCAGAGTCACCACGTCTTTGATCGGCACGAGCCGACCCACGAATCCAAAAACCAAATCGCCCATGCCCCAACCAGCGTTCGTATGCAGCGTCGATGCGCCCGGCTCCAGGCGAAGGAGCGATTGGAGTTCGAGACCCAGCGGAATCACACGAACTTTGTCGGAATCGGCGATTCGATGAACGGAAGTGAGCTCGCGCTTCTGTGATTCTGAGATAGAAACCACGACATCGGTCGCCTTGGCGAGTAGACGTTCCGCTAGCCGGATCGCGGTTTCGACAGGGCCGACGAAGTAACCGGCGAAGACATGCCCGTGGAACGTATGAACTACTAGACATCGACGGCTGCGCCGCCTCGCTGCGTTGTAGACAAACGCCGCGAGCCTACCCAACGTGCCAGCCTTGGCCGTGTGCGTATGTACGACGTCGGGAGCCTCGACGAACAGCAAACGAACGAGTCGTAGCAAGGCACGAAGATCGCTCCACGGACGCACTCGCCGCCCCAGCTCAGGCACTTGCGCCGCGTGCACGTGTCGTGCGCGTATCTCGTCGTGCAGATTCCCCTCGCGCTCGCCCGTCATGCCATGGACGAGCAGAGAGCTGAACTCGAACCGGTCGAGACCCTCACAGAGAATGAGTACGTGGCGAGCTGGCCCCCCGATGTTCAGTCGAGCAATGATCCGAACGACTTTCAGGGGACGGTCAGGCACCGTGAGAGGGTGAGCGTTTGGACTGCTTCAAATCGTCTCGTCGGCCGAGGTGCCCCCCGGCCGCGGTGAGAGCGAGCAAGGAGAGGGGGACGAGGATCATCAGCCGCAGGCGCACCAATGTGCCGAAGTTCGTCACGACGTACCCGAGTAGCAGTGCAGTAGCGACTACAAGCATTGCCGAGAAGAAAATGAAGGGCAGATCACGAGATGTCAGTCGGCGTCGGCGGTAGATAAGAACGCTCACGCCGAGCGCAGTCAGCCCGAGCAGTGCGGTGTCGATGTCGGTGAAGAAAAGAAACCCCCGGCCGCCCGGGAAATCAACGATGGACAACGCCCTCAGTAGGCTGATCGGAAACGAGATCGCGGCCACGCCGATCAGCAGTCGACGTGCGTACTCGGTCCAATCGTCCGCCTGAGCACGCGCGAAAACAGGACCGTCGGCCGGAACCATCAGGGGGTCTTCCTGCAATGCGAGGTGCTCGCTGAAGGTAATGATGTTGGTCCGACCACCGCTCGCTACGAACCCGCGCCGATGCCGCTCGAGGTGTCTCCCGATCTCACGGAGGACACTCATCGGTGACGGAAAGCTCGTGGTCGGCTGATCGTCGCCAGGGCCGCCCGTAATGCCGTTGATCGCCGCGGTGGCGTAGGTAGAGGCGTACAATCCGCCACCCTGGTACGTCGCTGCGAAAGACAGAGAAATGACGGTAGCCGCGACCGCCAGATAACGTGCCAGCGGTACGCTTCGCTGCCAAAAGATGAAGACGAACAATGAGAATGCCAGCCCCATGCACAGCATGAACGGATAGTAGGAGCGGATACCTGCCAGGGCCCACAAGGCGGCCATCAGCAGCACCAATCCGGATATCGGGACCCAGGGAGGCTGGCGCGCTGGGAGCCCGTGTACCACGGAGGCCAGAAGCAGGTACGCACCTGCACCGGCAACCACGAGCAGGAATGCAAAGACGCTGTTCTTCAAGGGCTGGGTGCCGTGGATGATGAGTACCGGCGACAGGCTGTACGCGCCCAACAGAAGCACTCCTGGCAGCCTCGCCTGGTTGTTTGTTCGAGGGGCGAGCAGATAAGTCAAGAGTCCGCAGGCCAACGTGTACGCGGCTAGGTTCAGGAACATCCCGCTGGCAGGACTCTCGCCGACGATTCGAATCCAGATTGCCAGAGACTTGACATAGGTCGGCGACGCGCTGCCTCCGGCTACCATTTGCAGCCCGTCCTGAGCTACGCGAGCGGCCCGCCGGAAATAACCTTGCGCATCCGGGGCAAAAACCCAGAACCCGTTCGAGAAATGCAGCCCGTCGACCAGCCTCCAGTCCAAGTACGACGACCAAAAAAAGAACATTCCGAGCGCTGCTCGGGACAGAAACCCGGCAGCGACAATCGCGCCGCAAACCGGCGACTGCTCACGGATCCACCGGAGCAAGCGGAGCAGGCCGTACCCGACAGCAAGCCCGAGCACGATTTGCAAGCCGGACTCGCCCGCGAAGAACCACAAGCTGCGGATCAACGTTCCGCGGCCGCGGTTGGACCGGTCGAGACGACGCGCGTAGCGGGATCCAGATCGGTTAGTGAGATCCGCAAACGGCGCGCGCGCGCATCGACGCCCAGAGCGCGAAAGGACTGCTGCGCCTTTGCGTCGTCAATCTTGGTAGTCGAGATCCAGATCTCTGGCTGCCTGGCGGCCTGCGTACCGTCTAGCCAGGCCCCGAGGCTCTGGACCGGCAGGCCGCTGAGTTGCCGGCCCCACAAGTCACGATCATCGTCGATGAAACCGACGACGACGAACTCAGCATACAGGTCGTTGTACATGATCTCATCGCGAAGGAACTTCCCGCCGCTGCCCGCTCCGTAGATGAGAACCGGAGTCCGATGGATTCGCTTGCTCGCGATGGTCAGCCGGTGAGTGAGACTGTCGAATATCCGGAAGCTGAGACGAGAAGCAGCAAGGGCCGAGAACAGCAAGATCGCGTGTATGAGATGCGCGCTCCTGCTATGACCTGGACCGAACCGATCTGCCAACGTAAGAGCGCTTACGGTGATCGCGGTGCCCAGGAGAACGGCGCTCCCATAGGCAGGTAGGTCCGCGACCGTGATGAACTTCCAGCGCTCCCGGTAGATGCGCATCACGAAGAAGGCCGCGATGTACGAGGAAACGACGAACGGATACGCGAAGACCAGTGCCTGTCGCGCGCGAGGATCCAGCCATCCGTCGAACCGGAGTAGGTATGCTGCCTGGAAACTCAGGACGATCAGGATCAGGTCGAGGACAACCTCTGCGGCACGAGCCTTGTGGAGGAGTTGACTTACTAATGGCGTCCAGAACGCTGGTCGTGAGCCTGGTTCCGTTGTCTGGATGCTCACCCGTGCGAGGTAGACGCCCATCAGAACCAAGAGCACCGCGTAGAGCCCGAACAGCGGCAGCGAAAGCTGGGGGGAACGTGGGATGAGTAGCGCAATTGCGCCTCCACCCGCCGCCAGCAAGTAGAGCATCCAAACAGCACCGCGCTCCGAGAGTCCCAGACCGACGAGCCGATGAGAAGAATGGTCCTGACCCCCGACCGTCGGAGCCTGAGCGCGAAGCTGGCGCGTGATCGTAACCAGAGTGGTATCGAAGATCGGAACTGCCAACAGAGCTACCGGTATCACCAGCGTCATCACAGGCGCGAATCCAAGACGACCACCCTCGACACCCCAAGAACCGTTCAAGCTACTGGGCATCGTCAGCGCCGCCAGGACGTAGCCCAGGAATAGTGCTCCGGAATCTCCCATGAATATCGACGCGGGCGGTCGGTTGAATGCCCAGAAGCCGAGCGTCGAGGCGACCAGCACCAACCCTAGGTAAAACGCGATTTCGGGTGTGCCGTCGGCGGAGATCTCGTGGGCCAGAAAGGCCGTGCTACCGAGAGCTATGATCGCCACTCCGGAGGCCAGCCCGTCCATGTTGTCGAGCATATTGACGGCATTGATGATCCCTATGAACCAGAAGTACGTTACGAGCAGGTCGGCCGGAAGGAACCCCGTGACTGCGAAGACCCCACCGGCCAGGATGAAGGCGTTCGATGCCAACAGCTGACAGACGAGTTTCGTCGCGGGACGAAATCGATAGATGTCGTCCAGCAGCCCCAGCACGAACATCGAGAGTGCCCCTGCCAGGAGAGCAAAGGGCAGCGGGATCCCGAGAGGTCCGGCAGCGACAGGAAAGCTGCCACTCCATCCAAGAACGAGCCAAAGGGAGGCGCCAAAGAAGGGCACGAAGATGCCGACGCCACCATGCATAGCGGTTGGCGCCTTGTGCCAGCGATCTGCACTTGGACGGGCTACCCACCCACGTCGAGCTGAGATGATCCGCACCGCCGCCGTCAGAATCAGGGCAGAAACCAACACAGCGCCCAGCAGCGCCAGCAGCCCACTGCCGCCAAGTGAGCTCACGCGAGCTTACCGCCCGGGGACCGCGTCGGGCGGATGGTATTGTCGCTCGTAGGCGACGACCCGTTCGAGAATGTCACGCAGAGACTTGCTCGGTCGCCAGTCGGTAAGCTCTCGCAGCCGCTCGGTGCTTGGAAGGCGTCTCTGCATGTCCTCGAAGCCTGGTCCGTAGGCTTCCTCATAGGGCACCTCGACGATCGACGATTCGCTTCCACACACCTCGCGGATCAGCTCGGCCAGCTCCCGAATAGAGATTTCCTCTTCGCCCCCGATGTTGAACACACTGCCTATTGCGTCTTCCTCTGCGGCAAGGGCCTCGATGGCGCGCACTGCATCGCCGACGTCGCCGAACACGCGGCGCTGGCTACCATCGCCATACACCGTGAGATCCTCGCCGCGCAGAGCCTGACCTACAAGACGGGGCACGACCATTCCGTAGCTACCTGTCTGGCGCGGTCCCACGGTATTGAAGAGACGAAAAACCGTTAGCGGCAGCCCGTACTCGGCGTGATAGGCGAGGCCGAGAAACTCATCAATCATTTTACTTGCCGCATAGGCCCACCGGCTCTTGCTCGTCGGCCCCAGGAGAACCTCATCGTCTTCCCTGAACGGGATTCGGGCGCCCTTGCCGTATACCTCTGAGGTACTCGCTAGCAGGACTCGGCAACCGTAGCTTAGCGCCGCCTTCAATACGTTTTCTGTCCCGCCCACATTTGTCTCAATTGTATGCACGGGTCGATCGACAATGAGCTTCACCCCGACGGCCGCCGCCAAATGAACGACAACATCCGCCTCGGACGTCAACCGATCTAGCACAACCTGGTCGAAGACATCGGCGCGCGCGAAACGGAAGGCCCGGTCTTCGAGCAGATGGTCGATGTTCTCGATCCGGCCCGTGCTGAGGTTGTCGAGACCCAGAACCTGCTCGCCTCGTCCGAGCAACGCCTCAACTAGATGAGAGCCGATGAACCCCGCGGCGCCAGTTATCAGCCATGTGCGAGGTCGTTTGCCATCACCTGACTTTGCGACCAACGAGTATTCCTCCGGGTTGAGCAACCTTGCGGGGTCCGAGTACCGCGCAGCAACGTCGGATGCCGGGACGGGCTCCACGGGCGAAACCCCAGCGATGCTCGCGGGAATTGTATGCCACCGATAGGAACGGCGGCGTCTGCGTGAACGACGCTAGCGACGTTCCGCGAGGCGATCCCGCACTGTTTCGGATTCGTCCCGTGAGCGCTCCAGACAGGTGCTACGCGCGCTCTACGCTGTCGCGATCGGCGATCGCCCCCGATGTACACTGGCGTCCCGAACGGTCACTTTCTGCGCCGTCGCAACCGCATTCCGTGCCCACGGAGGGCAATCGGTGAACAGGCGCGAGCAGGACCCTGCAAGTACATCCGCTGCGTCCATGAGCGACACGCCGACCGAGCCACGAGATTCCGAGTACGCCGACGTCGTACGCGACCGCGTCGACAAGCTCCGCGGCAGCGCTGCCTTCCGCAACTACGAGCAGGTTCGCGACCACGTCCTGCAGATGAAGGACCTTGACGCACGGCATTCAGGAACGGCGCTCGAGCCCAGCGACTATTGGCGCGAGGAGCTCGAGAACTTCGAGTACATGCTCGATGCGCATCCGCTCATCATCGACAAGCTCCGGCACCATTCGCATCACGTCACCGGTTTGCGGGTATACGACTATCGGTCCAACAAAGATGCAGCACGCCAGCTCTTTGCTCAGAAGCTCGAGAAGCTGATCGACCTGGGGGGCCGCGACCTTCTGGTTCCCGAGCCACGTGACATGGGCGGGTTTGGCTTCGAAATCGACGGCCAGCTCTACAACATCGACACCTTGAAGTTCTACGAGGTGTTGATTGCGATGCAGCGCGGCGGTGTTCTGAACCAGCTGCGCGAACCGGAGGAACGCAAGCTGGTCTGGGAGATCGGTCCCGGCTGGGGTGGCTTCCCTTACCAGCTCAAGACGCTCTGCCCCGATGTCACGTACGTGCTCATGGACTTCCCCGAGCTGTTCCTCTACTCGGGCACGTACGTGAAGACGCTGTTCCCGGAGGCTCGCGTGGAGTTCCTCGACCACGGCTCGCTCCGCGACCTACTCTCGCAGTGGCGCGACATCGACTTTCTCTTCGTCTCGAACGCCTTCCTGGAGGAGTTCGAGCCTGAGCAACTCGACCTGGCGATCAACATGGTCTCTTTTCAGGAGATGACCTCGGAACAGGTTCGGGCCTATGTCAACAAGGCCCATGATTTGCGGAGCCCGTACCTCTACAGCCTCAATCGCGAGCGCTCCCCGTACAACCGGGAGCTGTCCAGCGTCAGCGATGTCATCGCCGAGCGCTTCTGGCCCCACGAGATTCCTGTTCTGCCGGTCAGCTACACGAAAATGCTCAACAAGATCAAGGTGAAGAACCTCAAGGCGCGCCTCACGAAGAGGGCAAGCAAGCCCGACACTGGGTACAAGCACATCGTCGGTTGGAACCGCCTGATCTCGTCCGGTGAGGGCATGGCGGCGAGTACAGGGCGGGCGACTCCCGCATCGCGTCTGGCTGCCGAAGAAGTACCGCAGTGAGCTCACCGCTGGTTGCCGTCGGTATTCCGCTCTACAACCGCGCTGAATGGCTCGCCGAGACGCTGGAGTCCCTGCTGACACAGACCTTCTCCAACTGTCGCTTCATTGCGGTTGATGATTGCTCCAGTGACGATTCGCGCGGCGTCATCGAAACCTACGCGGCGATCGATGACCGGATCAGCTACGAGCGTAATCCGGCGCGCTTGGGAATGATCGACAACTGGCGCCGTTGCTTCGAGATTGCACGCCAACGCTATCCCGATGCGAAGTACTTCGCCTGGGCGAGCGATCACGACCTCTGGCATCCGCGGTTGCTGGCGGCGCTGGTCGGTGAGCTCGAGAGCCACCCGGAAGCTGTGCTGGCATACTCGTCGCATCTGAAGATCTCCGAAACTGGCGAGCCCCGAGGGCCGGGGGGCTGGACCTTCGAAACGGCCGGAATCACACGCCGGAACAAGAGATTCGTCGAGACAACGTGGCGGATGTCGGCTGGCAACATGATCTACGGCCTGTTCCGATCCGACGCGTTGCTGCGGGCAGGGGTTTTCCGTCGAATCCTGCTGCCAGACCGGTTCCTGGTCGCGGAGATCGCGTTACAGGGCCAGTTCCGGCAGGTCCCCGAGCTGCTCTGGTACCGACGACACGAAGGCGTCTTCAGCCTCAAGCGGCAGCGTCGCTCGCTGTTTGGCTCGCAGCGGCCGTGGTGGGTGCACGTTCCGTGGTGGATCTGCCAGCCGACCATGCTCGGCTGGAATCTGTCTATTCGAGGCAGCGGACGGCCCGCCGTAGGCCGGTTTGCCGGGTTCTTCTACGCCATCGAGTACTTCTTCGTATCGACCGTCCTGCACTTCGTTCGAGGAGTCCGACGCTTCCAGAAACGGCGCTTGCCACGCTATATCGAGGCGGTCCGGGAGCGCTTCTCGCGTCGACCGCGCGCGACCGCGACGGGCGGTTGAGCCCCGTATCCGGTGAGCGATCGATCCGACGGCGAGCCGAGCCCAGTCCGGCGCCACGTCTCGATCTTGCGCGAACAGATGGTCATCCGCGCCGGCAAGGGGTCGAAGCTCGTCCTCCACGGCGTGGGCATCCAAGGTGAGCTTCGGGTTCAGCTGACCGAGCCCGACGGGGCGTTGATCCCCGGCTTCACGTTCGATGACTGCGTTCCGCTCCGCGCCGACCGACCGATGATCGAGGTCGAATGGACGGCCGCGGCCGGCAAGACGGAGAGCCGACCGGGGCTCGTAGATCTGTCGCGCCTCGACGGCCGCACCGTACGCGTGGAGATCTCGGCCCCTGAGGGTGATCCTGAATGCCGAGCCGCCACGATCCTCAGCGGCGAGCCTCTTCCGCTGCGGATCGGTGGCGGTCCGCATCTGCTGGTCGATGATTGGCTCGTGGCTGAGACCGAGAACCTCGTACGCACGACAACCCAGCCGCAGCGCCGTGATGTCCCGTTGATCGGGGACCGGCCGGACCGACGTAGTCGCATTGCCCCCGGTGCCGTGATGCACGATCGGGAGAGCGGCCTGTTTCGCATGTGGAACTGGAAGGCGGGAGACTCGGTGCGCTCCGAGCTCGTTCATCGCGCCTCCGACAGCCCGAGCCGCTGGCCACAAGCCGGCGAAACCGTATTCAGCTTCGACGGGTTCGGCTCCAAGCTCATCGACGCCGCTCCCTACTGTGACGACGAGCTGCGCCGCTTCCGGTTCGGCTACTTCAACTACGAAGAACCAATGGGTACCTGCGTTGCCTTCTCTGCCGACGGTATCGACTGGCAGCCGTACGAGGCCAATCCCGTGCTTCCGTACCACCCGATCGGGAGCCCTCGGTGGGCCGCAGGAGTCGGTGATATCACCGACCCCTTCTGGGACCCGATCAACCGCCGTTACGGAGCCTTCGTGAAGATGCCGTCGGCGTCCGACCAGGAGTTCGGCATGCAGTCTCGAACGGTCGGAGACGGCCTCGGGATCCGGCTCACGGGGCTCTCCGCGAGCAGCGACTTCGTCCACTGGACGCTACCGCGACGCGTGTTTGTGCCCGACGAGCATGACGAGGGCGTGACCGAGTTCTATGGCGCCGAGGTCATGTCCAGAGGGGACGTCCTGATCGCTTTCGTGCGGGTGCTGCGCGACGACCTGGCGGCCGATCCCCACTGTCCGGTCGAAGGGGTTGGCTACACCGCCATCGCCACCAGCCGCGATGGCAAAAGCTGGCAACGGCACCGCGACGTGTTTCTGGATCGGGGCGCGACGGCAGGAGGCTTCGATCGGGCCTTTGCCTGGATCTACGCGGCGCTCGAGTGGCAGGACCTCGTGTACCTCTACTACGCGGCCTACGACGAGGGACACAAGGTGGGCCAACGCAGCATCGGCTTGGCCACGCTACCCCGCGATCGTTTCGTGGCGCTGCGGACAAGCGGCCCGACGGAAGGACGCCTCGTGACGCCCAGGCTGATCCACACGCGCCGCCAGGTCGAAGGGCTCTGGCTGAACGCCGACGCCCGGGGCGGCGAGTTGCGCGCCCAGATACGTGGCGCCGACGATCGAATCATCAATGGGCTTTCGTTCGACGATTGCCAGGCGTTTTCCGGCGACGACATCTCGCACAGGATCGAGTTTGCCGGGGAGATGAACCGGTTGCGCGGCCGGCCGTTCCGGCTGGAGCTATCGCTGCAGAATGCCGCCGTCTATGCGTTTTCCCTACAGTGAGCGCTCGTTCCGAGGCTCCGAGACATGGACCGTTGACCCACCCGGCTCATTCCCACCGAGGCTCGCTGACGGCGATACCGAGGTCGCGCCTGTCCTCTCCTGCACCCGCCCGCAGCGCGTTCCACGTGCGGCTTACCGCGACGCTCAGCACGCCCGGCTCACTGGCGCGCGGCGGCGACTCGAGCCGAATCTGACGCCAGCTGCCATCGCTGAAGGTCTCTGAGGCCACCGCATCAGCGTTCCAATAAAAGGTCACCGTTACGGGCCGAGCACCGGCATCCGGTGCGGCAGTGCGGGCGCGAAAGAGCAGCGTTTCCGATCCCTGCGGCGCGGCGGCGATCGGCCAACTCGCCCGTCCCGAGCTCCAACGGTAGGGTTGTCCGCCGCCGTACTCGGTGACGTAGAAACCCAGGCCTTCGGACGGTAGGTTCGACTGCCAGAGGAACTCGCCGACCCCGACACCAAGTACCCGTCGGTCGAGCGAAAACTGCTGTTGGCGTGTCGCGATCGAGCTCGGATCGAGATAGTCCGCCGGAACGAATGTCTCGCTAGCCTCGATGCGGAACCTCTGCGACGGTGGTCCCGGAGGTTCGTGCCACTCGGCGAAGACTCCTATGTAGTCCGGCGTGCGGCGCAACAACGATCGGGGGCGCATAAACGGCTCTTCCCCCACGACTGGCTCGAGCTCCGCGGCGCCTTCAAGCGACACGCTCGGCGGATCCTGTTTCCACGGATCGACACCGAGAATCGGGGGTAAGTAGTAGTCGAACCGGTACCTGCCGTTGTGGTCAAGGCGTTGCTCATCGAACAGCGTCTCGTTGACGTACAGCCGTACAGCGATACCACCCTCGGGCAACTGCGGGTGCGAGAAGTAGATGGGGATCCGCATTACCGAGCCCCAAGCGGGAATCACAATGTGACCGGCATCACCGTGAGTCCATCGGAACTCGCGCGGCCCCTCGGGCAGGCTGAGTCGCTCCGTCTGATAGAACCCGGCGGCGTATTCCTGGGGCCGATCGAAGAGCACGACCCGGACTAGTTCCATTGCCGAGAGCAGTAGATAGGCTCCGAGTAGCCCCGCGAGCACCCTATGCTCCCGAATCGTCGCCCTGAGCTGTTCCAAATGCCCGACGCTCAATCCCGCCTCACCCAGCCGTGATCAGGCCTTCAGCGTGGTCGCCATTGGGGATGCCCCCCCGGTCTCTAACTCGTCGTTGGCCTGCAGGGCCATAGAGTCTAGAACCTGCCTCGGCAGCGTAGGGGAGCTCATGCGGCGAGTCGACCCCTGGGAGTTGGTCCTTTGCTGCATCCGACCATATCGACGGGACGTAGCGAATGCTCTTGCTCCGAGATCGATAGAAACCGCGCCTAACCTCGGCCCGGTCGCGCAGCCGCTGCCGCGCTTCTGCCTGCTCGTGATGGCGCTCCCGAGTCCCCGTCTGTGTCGCCAGGGCACCCATTGGCCGTGGCACCGCCATAGACGCGACCACCGTGTCTTGTGTGGGGTGCTTACGACAGGTTACCGTTCAGCGCCCAAGCGATGGGGATGCGACGCGTGACGTGGCGGCGTGGTTCGGTAGCACCGAAACTAGAGTCACCAGATGGGCCATCGGCGAGCCTCATGTCGGATATCGATACTCCTGAAGCAAGTGGGAATCAGCCATCTAGCTGGTTGATACGCCTATACCGGCCGGCGCAGTTCGCGCTGGACCTCGGTGTGATTGCGGCAGCCTTCGTCGGCGCCTACTTGCTCCGGTTCGACTTCGCCCTGGACGATACTCTGCGCCGCTCGCTCGCCGCGCAGACTCCGTTTGTTGTCCTTGTCTATTTCGCAGCCCTCCTTCTTGCGGGGGCGCACCGCCGAAGCTGGCGGTATACCGGCATCCAGGATGTCCCCGTCTTCGCCCGCGCCGTGTTCTACGGGACGGCTGTCATCCTTGCGGTACGTTTGCTGCCGATCGATGTGCTTCGTCCGCTGAGGGTACCGCTGTCGATCATCGCGATGAACGGAGTGCTCGTCTCTGTCGGGGTCGTCGGCGCGGCACTTCGAGAACGCGGGAATCGACCCAGTCGCGTTCGTCGACGACGATCCGCTCAAGCACAACAGTGTGATCGCCGGTACTCGCGTGGTGGGAAGCACGCGAGACTTGCCCCGCTTGATCGATGAGCTTGGGGTCGAGGAGGTAGTCTTCACCGTGTCGGCCATTTCGCCGGCACAGAAAAAGCGCATCATCGCGATTTGCGATCGGATTCCGATTGGAGTTCGGGAGACACCGGGGTACTACGAGGTCCTGCGAGGCGACGTCGCGCTGACGCGGTTGCGCGAGGTGCAACCAGAGACGCTATTGGGTCGCGACCCGGTCCAGCTGGGGACAGCCAGTTCCGAGTGGCTGAGCGGGCGCCGCGTTCTCGTGACCGGTGCCGGCGGCTCTATCGGTGCTGAGCTCAGTCGGCAGATTGCGGCCAGTGACCCTGCCTCGCTGATTCTACTGGAACGATCCGAACACGCTCTGTTCCAGATCGACCACGAGTTGCGAGCCAAGTGGCCGGCAACAGACGTGGTACCTGTCCTGGGCGACGTCGTAGACGAAAGGCGCATGCGTGACGTTTTCCGCCGCTGGCTCCCAGACCTGGTCTTGCACGCGGCGGCGCACAAGCACGTGTCGATGATGGAGCTGTATCCGGCCGAGGCGGTGATCAACAATATTCACGGCACTTCCTGCGTCGGACAGATCGCTGCTGAGTTCGGCACGACGAGTTTCGTCTTGGTCTCGACCGACAAGGCGGTGAACCCGACCTGTGTCATGGGCGCCTCCAAGCGCATGGCCGAACTGGTGATCCAGGACCTCGATCAGCGCCACGCGCCGAAGTACTCGGCAGTGAGGTTCGGCAATGTGCTCGGATCGGCCGGGTCCGTTATTCCGATCTTCCAGCAGCAGATCAGGAGCGGTGGGCCCGTAACCGTTACCGATCGAGACATGAGGCGGTATTTCATGTCGATCCCGGAGGCAGCACGGCTTGTACTCGAGGCCGGCGCAGTGGCTGAAGGCGGAGAGATCTTCGTTCTCGATATGGGGAAGCCCATCCGCATTCTCGATCTCGCCGAGAACATGATTCGTCTATCGGGGTTCGAACCCTACACGGAGATCCCGATCGAGATCACGGGACGTGGGCGCGGGGAAAAGCTGTTCGAGGAGCTCGGCCAAGAGGCGGAGGATCTCAGCCTTACTCGGCACCCGAAGATCTTCATCGGTCGGCTGTCCCCTTGTCCGAGCGCCGAGGTGGGGGCCGTGGTTCAGCAACTGCGGCGGTTGGTCGAAACCGGGGATGACGAGGCGATCCGGCGGTGCCTGACCGAGTTTCTTCCTGAAGCAAGACTCGAGCTAACTGACAGCGAAGAAGTCTCGGTGGTCTAGCCTGGGGCTAAGATCCTGATACGAACGCGGCCTGCGGCGCGCGTCGCGATCCCTGGTACATCGGCCAGACGGCGACGGTCCAGCGAGCACCCCATACCGCCGTGGGGTTCGCCGTCTAGTATTGGCGTATATGGCCGGGTCGCTGAATATTCTCGTCGTTTGCTACGGCAACCTCTTGACCTGCCCCAAGTGTTTGGGCCACTTCGTAACTCATAGAATCGGTACTGGCAAGAGATTGTTGGAGCTGGCGAAGCGGAGCGTAGCCGGCTGCAACAACGTCGCTTCGGGTGCAGGCGGTCGATAGCCCAACGAGCTATGGGGCCGCACCTGGTTGTACTGGCGGCGCCAGCGGTGCACCAAGCACTGCGCCTCCTTGAGCGTGTAGAAGATCTCGCCGTTCAGCAGCTCGTCTCGGAGCTTGCCGTTGAAGCTCTCCACATAGCCGTTTTCCCATGGCGATCCGGGCTCAATGAACAGCGTCTTCACACCGATTCGCTCGAGCCATTCACGCACTGCCCGAGAAGTGAACTCCGGTCCGTTGTCGGAGCGGATGTGATCGGCAACACCCCGGTTCACGAACAGCTCAGCGAGTCGCTCCAGCACGTTCTCGGAGTTGAGCCTGCGTGCTACATCGATTGCCAAGCACTCTCTCGTGTACTCATCCACGATCGTCAGTAGACGAAACGCTCGCCCGTCGTGAGTTCGTTCGTGCACGAAGTCATAGGCCCAGACGTGATCTTTCCTCTCCGGCCGCAGCCGCACGCACGATCCATCATTGCGCCACCAGCGTCCGCGCTTGGGCTGCTTTTTCGGTACCTTCAGCCCCTCACGACGCCATAACCGTTCGACCCTCTTGTGATTCACTCGCCACCCCTCACGTACCAACAGCGCCGTGATCCGCCGGTACCCATAGCGCCCGTACTGCGTCGCCAGCTGGGTCATCCGCTCCACCAGTGCCTTCTCCTCCTGCGGCACCTTGGGCCGATACTGCTGCGTCGAGCGCACCCGGCCCAGTACTCTGCAGGCTCGCCTCTCGGACACACCCAACGACTGCTGTGCGTGGTGCACTGCCCGGCTCCGTCGTGCCGGGCTCAGAAGTTTCCCGACGAAACCTCTTTGAGGATGGCGTTGTCGAGCATCGTCTCCGCCAGCAACTTCTTGAGCCGGCCGTTTTCCCGCTCCAGCTCCTTGACTGCTGTGCGTGGTGCACTGCCCGGCTCCGTCGTGCCGGGCTCAGAAGTTTCCCGACGAAACCTCTTTGAGGATGGCGTTGTCGAGCATCGTCTCCGCCAGCAACTTCTTGAGCCGGCCGTTTTCCCGCTCCAGCTCCTTGAGTCGCCGTGCCTGATCCACCCTCAGTCCACCGTACTCCTTGCGCCACCGGTAATACGTGTTCTCGCTGATTCCCAGCTTGCGGCATGCCTCCGGTGTCTTGGCCCCTTTCGCTAGCTCGATCTCTGCCTCCCTGAGCTTGGCGATGATCTGCTCTACAGTGTACCGCTTCCGCGCCCATTCTTCCCCCTTCCCGAGCCATCCTGAGAGCCTCAAATCCTAACTCTCAGACTGGCCCGATTATTGGGGGGCAGGTCAGCCGAGCTTGACAGGGCAGGGAAGTTACCGGTCCGCTATGAAGGCACCTATCACATTTTCCTTCCCGGTCAGGAGGACGTGGCGGTCGAAGAGCTACTGCGCTTGCGCGACAGCTACGGTGGTGACCGGCTGCGCTTCAACACCATAAAGATCCACTTCGATGGTTCCAACGAGAACCGTACGGGCGCCGTGCTCCAACCGTTCAGTGACGATCCGGGAAACCGCGGCAATACGCTGTTGAGCACCGACGAGCTGCGCGATTTCCTTCTTCGTTTACACGACGCCGAGATCAACCTGCACTTACATACCGTCGGAGATCGGGCCGTCCGAATCGCGCTCGACGCAGTGGAGGCGGCCCGGGAATTGCTCAGCGGCGATCTCTACACGCGGGTCACAGTCTCCCATCTGGACATCATCGATACAGCCGACTATCCGCGCTTCAGGCAACTCGGCGTCATCGCGAGCTATACGCCGGCATGGCACGGCTTCACCGACGGCCCTGTTCCCTACGCCTTGGGTGATGAGCGATACAGCAGGACCTTGCTGACGCAACCGCTGCTGGATGACGGTGCCATTGTCACCTTTTCCAGCGATTCGGAAATGAGTCGGGCCAGCCCCTACCTGGGGATGCAGATCGCCCACAACCGCCAACACGAGAGACAAGGTGAGGCAGCCCCGATCCGACCGCCCCTGACCGAGCGGCTGGCGCTCGAGGATCTGATCAAGGGGTACACCTGGAACGGTGCCTATCAGCTGCGTATGGAGGAGCAGCTTGGCTCAATCGAGGTAGGCAAGCTCGCCGACCTGGTCGTGTTGGATCGCAACCTGTTCGAAATCGATCGCTACGAGATCCATGAGGTTCGACCCGAAGCGGTCATCATGGAAGGCGAGATCATCAGGGGAAGCTTGGACGGTGGCCCGGAGATGAGACCATAGCCGCAGCTTCGGCTTCACGCGCGCCTTGCGGGACCGCCCGGTGGCGTCGACGACGATGTCGATCAGCTCGTCGGGGGCCACGGCCAGCGAATCCCCAGCCACCACGTCGCTCATCGAAGCCGCTCCAGCTCCTCGTTTCAGATGCCCCTCGATGGCTGACGACCGACAAGCTCGGAAGCTATGGGGCCGCGCACAGAAGTGTGATGCCCTGTTCAAATCCGCTGCTCAGGCGCAGCGGTTCTTGGCGGTGCGTGGCCTCGTTCGCAATCTCTTCGACCTAAGTCGGCACCGATTACGAGCAGCGGACTATCGGACGCTTCGAGGGCGCGCTTTTGCGGCTTGGGTCGAGGTCGCGGCTGACTGAGAAAGGCCAGCTCGATGCCAAGCAGTCTGACCTGATCTCGAGGCGACGAAGTTGACGTGCCAGTGCCGGATAGATGGATCGCTCAGCCCGCGAGCTTACTGGACAACGCTACTGTTCTCTAAAGGCTGGTTTGACTCTTGCCTCCTCCTCCCACTGTTCACCGTAAAGAGACTTGAAAACTTGAACCTGGTCGGTCGATCCTTTTACAGTGCCGCCCCGCCAAAGGTCGTACTCGACATCAGAATAGGTGTCGAAGAACGCGGTGAGCTTTCCATCTAGTTCCGAAACCACTTCGGCGTAGCCGGGAGTCCCGAATAGATCGTGCATTTGCTCCGGATCTGCTTGTATATCGTAGAGCTCATGCTCACCCGTACCTTTGAGCCGTTTCCAATATGAATAACGATCGGTTCTGATTGCACGAGTTGCCCCTTCTTCCATATACACGGCATCGGCCCATGCCTCGAGCTTCCTCCCTTCCAGGTGTCCGGCAAAACTCCTTCCAGGGGAGTTGGCTATTTCCACATCCCCAAACCCAGCCAGATCAAGAATTGTGGGCATAAGGTCGTATTGCCCAACGAGCAGATCACTTACTTGCTCTGTGTTAATGGTGCCTGGATAGCGAGCAATGAACGGTATGTTCATCGGGGTATCGTAGAGGCTCGCTGGAAATGTGCCAGCGGTATGGCCCCAAAGACCATGTTGTCCGAAGAAGTTTCCCTGATCACTCGTGTAAATCACTAACGTGTCTTCTTCGAGTCCGGTTTCCTTCAGTGCTGTCAATAGACGGCCGACACCATCGTCCACCATCGTATTTTGTGACGCTACATTGGCCATTGATGCTTGGTCGTTATGCATGCGAGCCAAGCTGTCGTACCATCCGGAGTAGGGTGGCGTTAACCGCTCGAGTATCCTGTCGCTGACCCTGTTTCTGGGAAACGAAGGAAACTCTTTGCCCTTGTAGTATTCATAATGCGGGTTCCTGGCGGGACCGAGGTTCGTTGGTGGTTGCATATAAGGACCGTTGAAGGTAACCAGCAGGAAGAAGGGCCTCTGGTGATCATAGTTCTCCAAGTATGCGACTGCTTTGTCGGCAAAGAACTCGACACTGTGCTTATCCTCTAGTCTGTATGTTCTGCTGTTGTCATTGATTTCATTGGACCAGAAATCGACCGTATGGCCCAAATTGAACGTCACCCAATAATCGAACCAGTCGTCCGGCGGACGTGGCTGGCCTAGGTGCCATTTACCGATTAATGATGTCTGGTATCCTCGATTCTTTAGTGTATGCGGTAATGTTCTATACTCTCCGATCGCATTCCAGTCTTCGGGCCAATTCTCCATCTTTCCGTCATCTAGCCAGTCGTGAACGCCGTGTTGAGAAGGTACAAGCCCGGTCAGCAGTGTGGCACGTGTTGGAGAACAATATCCGTGCACGGCGAAAACACGCGTAAGACGTATTCCTTCGTTGGCTAGTCGATCGATATTGGGCGTCCTGACATCCGGATTTCCATAAGCCCCCAGGATCGAGGCGGGCTGGTTGTCGACCACTATGTAGAGAATGTTTGGCCTGACTTGCGCTCCTGCGGACATTGCAGAAGAAACTTGTGGTCCTGCGGCTATTGCAGAAGAGAGGAGGAGTAGGGAGGTAAACAAATAAGGCTTCCTATGAGTGCTGATACCACGAATCGTTGCCAACACGTGACCCTGCATAATCAGTTCCTCCGCAATGTGTATTCCAGCGCGGTAACCTTTAGCAGGCCGTGGTGGAAGTGTGGTGGCCCGTAGAGGTTGTTGACCTGACCCCGCGGTTAGTACCACGTCTTATCTCAGTAACTCGGTGCTGACAAGAGGTTGTTGCGGCCGGCTTCCCTGGATCCTCTGGCTACTGCTCTATGGCCGGCGGCGACGCAACCGGTAGCTCGCCGTGCACCAGCACGCCTTCCATCATCACCGCCGTAGGCTGCAACTCGGGGATATCGGCGGGATCGAGCGTGAAGAGGTCCTCGTCGAGCACCACCAGGTCGGCGAGCTTGCCGACCTCGAGTGAGCCAACGCGGTCCTCCATGCGAAACGGATAGGCGCCATCGATGGTGAAACCGCGCACGATCGTGCGTAGATCCATGCGCTCGGTCGCCGGCGGTCGAGGGCTCGCGCCCTCGCCCCCGGGCACCTCCCGCGTATGGGCACCGTGCATGTTCAGATACGGGCTGATGAATGCAAGCCGCCAGTCGTCGCTCGAGAAGGTCACGCGGCCGCCGGCATCGAATAGCGACTTGGCCATGTAGATCCGCGTTGCCCGCTTCGGGCCCAGCGCCTGCAGCTCTGTCTCTTCGGGGTACGCAGCGCCGACGCCGAACCACCAGGCCGTGAGGTTGGCGGAGACGTCGAGTGTCGCCAGGCGCGGCATGTCAGCGCGATCGATGACCTGGACGTGCGACAGCGTGACACGCGGGTACAGCTGTCCCGAGACTGCCGCCCTCGCCGCCTCCACAGCGTCGAGCGCGGTGCGAACGGCGCTGTCGCCGATGGTGTGCAAGTGCAGGTCGAGCTGCGCCTCGTGCAGCTCGAGCAGGAAGTCGCGCAGCTCGGCGACCGACAACAGGGTGTTGCCGGCGAAGCTGGGATCATGAGCGTAGGGCTCGAGCAAAGCGCCAGAGTGGTTCGAGAAAATGCCGTCCATGAACAGCTTCACCGTACGAAACCGCAGCCGCTCGCCGCCGTACTGCCGCTGTAGCCGACGCATCTCCTGCACTGCCTGAGCGCGGCGCTCGGGGACGAACACCTGATAGGTGCCCTCGTAGCGCAGCGGCAGCCTCCCGTCGCGTTCGAGACGGGCCAGCAGGCCGTAGACCTGGTCCTCGTAGCCGAAATTGCCACCGTCGTAGACCGTCGTGACGCCGTTCTCCAGCAGCGTCTGCAGAAACGCCACCACGGAGGCCTCGTGCACTTCGGTATCGACGTCGAACTGCGAAGCCAGGTGCTGCCAGCCTGCACCCTCCTTGACCCAACCGGTGGGAACACCGTCAGCGTCGCGAGCGTACGTGGCGAGCCCGGGTCGCGGATCGGGGGTGCTGGCGTCGATCCCGAGCACCTCCAGCGCCTTCGAGTTCAGCCAGTTGCTGTGCCAGGAGCCGCTGCCGATCCACACGGGCCGATCTGCAACGATGCGGTCGAGGTCCCGTCGGTGCGGCCCGCTGGACCCGTCGACGAATAGCCCGTTGGGCCAGCAGCAAAGTCGGATCCACCCCTCCCCTGGATGGCTCTCGACGTAGTTGCGCAGAGATTCGAGGAACTCCTCGCGGCTGGAACCGCCGACGGACCCGTCGTAGTCCTCGAGGTTGATGTAACCCGGATGCGTGTGACCGTCGATGAGGCCCGGGATTACCAGACGGCCCGCCAGATCGACCGTGCGCGTCGCGTCCGACACGAAGGCCGCAGCGCCGGCGTCGTCC
Organism: Acidobacteriota bacterium; assembly: GCA_965248695.1. Taxonomy (GTDB): domain Bacteria; phylum Acidobacteriota; class UBA890; order UBA890; family WLXD01; genus DASCOT01. The sequence goes on from CBDFKD010000002.1 coordinate 2,901,617, forward strand.
CCGACGTAGACGATCTCGTCGCCTTCGATCGCGACCGCAGTAGCCGACGGGTTGCCGTCGTTCATCGTCACGATGTCGCCGCCGGTGAGCACCCAGTCGGCGACGGTGTGGGATCCACCACTCCCCTGGTCCCCGGCGTCGCAGCTCGCCGTCAGCGCGATCGTTCCCACGAGAGCCAACAGGAGGCTACAGAGGGTCGCGCCGCGGGCTCGGCTAATTCCGTGGCCCCTCGCCAACATGCCGATCTGATCCCACTCCTTCAAGTGCGCTCGACCCAGGGATATTGGAACTCGGGCCGGATGACGTCGGTGATCAGCTCTTGGACCGCACGGTGCGCCTGGTCGAACGCCGCCTGGGTCAGACAGCTCGCGGCCGCGTCGGAGTTGGCGATGGCGATCCGTCCGAACCGCTTGCGACCCACTACCCAGGGAGCCTCGTCGTACCCCCAGTCGGGGTCGAAGAGCTCATTGCCCGCTCCCGCGTACCCATGGGGCCAGCGGTTGACGAAGATGGCATCGATGTCCCGGGCTGGATCGAAGCCCCCCTCCCCAAGGGCACGATCAAGTTGATCCCTGATGCCACGCTCGAACGTCTCGAACGACATGGCCAGGAGCTCCTCCCGTGAGGCCCGCCACTGGTCCCGTACGGGGAGCCCGGGAACGATCGGAGATCCCCAAAGCCCTACAATGGCCGGTTCGTCGGGCGATTGGGCGGTCTGGTAATCCCCGAAGCTGTTGCTGTAGGTGTCGATACCAACAGCTTCGAAGTACGCGCCCGGGAAATGGATGCTCCGCACACCGAGCCGCTCGAACGCTCGCCAGTTGCGAACCACGACGTTGGCCGCAACGAAGGGTCGGCGCACCGCCATGTGCAGGTTCTCTTTCTGCTCCTCGGGCAGCTCGGGACACAGATACGGGATCACCGAGTTGTAACACGCCATCACGCAGGTGCCCCCGCGCACGCGATGCGCCTGGCCGTCCTGGACGTAGGTCACATCCACCGCTCTCGCCTTTGCCCGATCGCCGACATGGTGAGCGTTGATCACCGTGCTGTTGAGACGGATGCGCACGTCGTTTTGTGCCCGGTCGAGGGTCGAGTACCGGACCCGCGTCGACACCGAATCGTTCATCGTCTCGCCCGGTAGCGAACCGGGAATCAACCAGCGCACGAGCAGCCGAGCGATGCCCGCATTTCCGTCGGGGAAGTGCATGCCATCGAACGGATTCTCCAGCCCCGGGAACCCGTCTCTCGGCGGCCGCTTCCCGAGCCCGAGGCCCTGCAGCCCGGGCAAGCTGCTGTACCGGTACGCAGCCCATCCGCTCATCGTCTCGATACCGGCGATGCCATTGCCGTCTGGGGCGCGGCGCTTGAAGAAGGGAATCACGTCCGGGTGGACGCCGACGACACCCAGCACATAGTCCTGGTAGCTCATCTTGCGGAGCCGAGCGATCTTCTCCTCCACGGACAATCCGGGGAAGTAATCCTCGTGCGTCTGGTACAGCCTGGCGATGCCCTCGCGCGCGTTATCCGAGAGTGGCGTCTTCTGAAGCCATTCGGTCCACGCCTCCGGCTCGTTCGATCCGGGTTCTCCTACGACCAGCCGATCCTCACCGAAAGTCTCCTCGTCGAACAGGATCGCACTGCCCAATCCCATGGCTCGCGCCGGGTGGTTGTTACCCACGTTTGCACGCTTGTACACCTCGGCATCGAGACCGATGTCGTGCATCAACTCGAGGCCTTCGTACGTGTAGGCGCCCGTGATGTACGTCGTGCCGCCCCAGGCGAGGACCTGGCGCCCGTCGACCACGTGCTCGTTCCGCTTCGCGTGCCCTCCGAAGTCGTCGTGGTTATCCAGAATCAGGACCCGAGCCTCCGGCATCGCCTTGCGGAAGTAGTAGGCCGCCCCGAGACCGCTCAACCCGCCACCCACCACGATCAGGTCGTACTCTTCCCCGGTTTCTTGCGGGTCGTCCCACGTCTCGCCGATACGCATGCCATGAGCGACCTCGAACGACCCCGGGTGGCTGCCCCGCATACCCGTACGTGTCGGCGGGTAGTAGGTCTCCTGGCTCGCAGCTTGATCGACAACTGGAGATGCGGCCGGCGCCGGCCGGGCATCGCGCCCCTGCGCCCCCACATCGCCCGGTACGAGGACCGCTCCGGCGATCGCGACGCTCGTTCCGCCCACGAAGTCGCGACGGGTGATGTCCCGGTTCATGCCCAACTCACGATCGCTCTTCTTCATTTCATGTCTCCTCGAGCGTCAGGGTGTGGGCAGTGAGACAGCGCCGCTGACGCGGTGATCGAAGGATTCCCTTGACACACAGCTGTAGCAGTCTGCCGTAGCCAGGCGATCCCAGTCCACCTCGATGCCCCGAGGGATCCGGACCGAGTCGCGAGGCGGCCGACGACCCGGGCTTCGTTGCTAGGGTCGGCGCCCCGTTGAAAGGCCATCTGAGCCAGCGGTAAAGTACCGACACGCAGGGATACGGTACTGCTGAGCGTACATCCGCGCCAAGAGCATGGAGAACGAGATGAGCAAGAGGGAAACTGGCCCCACCTCGACCCGCCGCGACCTGGCCCGCACCGCCGTCGTCGCATACGCCGCCGCCGCCATGGGCGTGCCGAGGAACCTGCTGGCGCGCGCGATTCGGGATCCAGGGCAGATGGGCGGTGGGAATTCGGCCGCAGCGCCGTTTCTGAGAGACACGATCGACGCGAAGTACTACACGGACGAAGAGCGCTACCTGATCGATGAGCGCCTGGTAGCCGACCATTTCTGGCAGATGGTCGATCACGAGAGCAGGATTCCCAATGCGGGCGATTTCTTCGTGTTCGAGTACGGCCGCTCCGAGAGCATCCTGATCGTGCGCGGGCGGGACAACGAAGTCCGCGGCTTCTACAACGTGTGCCGCCACCGCGGTTCGCGCCTGTGTCGTCACGATGCGGATCCGATCCCTGGGGATCCGCGCCTGTCGGTCAAGCAACTCAGCCAGTCGGGCAGCTCGCCGGTGTTCCGCTGCCCGTATCACGCCTGGACGTACGACACCGAAGGCAGCCTGATCTATGCCTACGGCATGCAGGAGGACTTCGACCCGGCGGACAACGGTTTGATCCCCTGCCACCTGCGCATCGCGGACGGCATGATCTTCGTGAACCTGTCGCGTGAGCCGGAGCCGCCGGAGTTCGAATCGGCGATCGAGCCCTTCCGCACCCAGGTGGGCAAGCGCCACGGAACGGCGGACCTGAAGGTCGGCGCACGTGTCTACGTGCCGATGCACGCCAACTGGAAGCTGGCGCTGGAGAACTTCCTGGAGTGCTACCACTGCGGGCCGTCGCACGAAACCCTGTGCCACGTCTATCCGAGCTGGGACATGGCGCTGTCGGGAGAGCAGCAAGCCGGGCTCCGGTCCGGGTTCGTCACCGGCACGATGGACGGCAAGCCGGCGGCGCCGTTGCTGCCGATCTTCGAGGGCGTCGGCCGCCAGGGCACGTCGTCCGAGACGGCGACGGGTTGGTCGACGGGCTACTGGCTCGGGTATGACGACTACGTCTTCACGGTGAGGTTCACGCCGCGGGACATCAAGCTCACCGACGTGGAGTGCACGTGGCTCGTCCATCCGGACGCGAGGGAGGGCGTCGACTACGACCCGGAGAGGGTCAAGGAAGTGTGGTACGTCACGCTCCTGGAGGACATCTGGGTGTGCGAGAACAACCACGAGGGCGTTCTCTCCGGCGGCTACCTGCCTGGGCGCTATGCCACCCACGAGATCGGCACCATTCTGCCGGCGAACTTCGCCCACTGGTACATGAGCGCCGTGGAGGGAGACGTGGGCCGCGTGATGCCGTACTGACAGATCGCGACTCCTCGAGATCGCGCAGGCGATCGAGCGCTGGCGCCGGGGTAACGGCCGGTTTGGCGCGACCGTGCTTGCGAACGGCGGGTTACGCCTCGGCCGCCAGCGGACCGGTAGGAATCGAGGTGTCGAGGCCGCGCGAGATCTTCTTCTCGGGGTCGTAATAGGGCAACTCGACGACCTCGGCGGCATGCTCACGCCCCTCATCGTCGTGCACCGTGACGGTGCGGCCGACCCAGTCGTAGGCCTCGTCGAAGCTCACGTAGCCGGTGCCGTGCTCGAGATAGGGTGACCAGGCGCTGGCCGTGATGAACCCGACGTCGCGGCCCTCGTGCAGAACCGAGCTGTTCCCCGCCGGGGCGCCGCCGGGGCACTTGATGCCGAGCAGGCGCGGCCGGCGGTCGGCGGCTTCGAGCGCCGCCTTGCCGATGAAGTCGTCCTTGCTCAGGTCGACGAACTTCCCGAGCCCGGCCTCGAACGGGTTCATTGTTGTGTCGAAGTCGCTACCGTTGTTGAGGATGCCAGCCTCGATCCGACGAATGCCCATCGAGTCGAGGCCGGTAGTGGTGATCTCGTGCGGCTCACCGGCCTCGAGGATGTGGTTCCACAGCGCCGGACCGTCGACGTCGGGGTCGCGCGTGTACACCTCCCAGCTCATCTCGCTCGTCCAGCCCGTGCGCGACAGGTACAGCGGCTGTCCGCCCATGGTGCACTCGGTGACCGCGAAGTAGGCGAAAGGATCCGGCGCGCCGCCGTCGCAGGCGGCGTCGAGAACCTCGAGCGAGCGTGGCCCGCCCACCTGCAGTACCCACGACTCCGGGTCGCTCACGGTCACGTCCATGTCCATGCCGTGCGCGACCAACCAAGTGAAAATCTCGCCGTTGGCGAGCACGTACCAGAAACGGTCCTGCTCGATCCGCATCAGGATGCCGTCCATGAGGATGCCGCCGTCGGGCTGACAGGCGATTCCGTAGCTGCAGCGGCCCGGTCGCAGCTTGCTGATGTCGCGCACGAACACGCGATTCAGCAGGCGCTCGGCGTCCGGCCCGGCGATCTCGATGGGGTGTTCCGGCACGTTGTAGAGCACGACCTTCTGGCGTAGGTGCCAGTACTTCTCCACCGGGTCGTCGCCCACGGACACGATCGCCATGCGGCCGCTGTACGGCCCGGCGTAGATCGTGTCGGGGCTGTTGTGGCACTCGAAGAACGGCGTCGGCGCGGCACCGTGGAAGGTCAGCGGAGCGGAGGCACGGGGCGGTCGGGGTCGGCGGCGGGGCATGGCAGTCTCCGGGATGCGAACGAAGATCAGCGGTGCGCGAGTGGGCGCACACACTACATCGTCTCGGGCCCACGGTCACAGGGCTCTGTGGCACACTGCCACGGCCTGGCTCAGCGTCTGCCCGCGGGAGCGCGATGTCCGAAAGCCGCGACGGTGTCCTTCAGCAGCCGAGGCAGGTTTCCGCGCTGGCGCACGTGCACGCCTGGCACATCGGCGGCTACGCCGGAGTGATCGGCCACCTGGTGCTGATGACCTGACCCCGCGGTTAGTACCATGTCTTATCTCAGTAACTCGGTGCTGACAAGAGGTTGTTGAGGCCGGCGAAGCGGAGCGCAGCCGGCTTCAACAACGTCGCTTCGGGTGCGGGCGGTCATCCTCGAAGCGGACGTGCCGATCGCTCGCCTGGCGCTCGACGAGGGGGCCTCCCAGCGGCTCTCCGAGGCAACGGCCGCGCGCGCCGACGGCGACGCCGAGGCAGCGGCCCTGCTGAGCACCGTCACCGGCACCTACAGGGCCATGACCGCGGGGTTCTACCTGACGCTGCTGGCCCTGGCCTTCGGGTACGCACTGGACGCCCCCACCCTGTATGCGATGGTCGGTCGGGTCTACGACCGCGTGGGTGGCAACCGCGCCGCGGGCTACACCCTGATGTTCATGGCGGGGATGCTCGGGTTCTTCCTCGGCGGCATGCTGTCGGGATCGGTCGCCACGAACCTGGGCTGGCGCGAGGCCCTGGCGGTCTCGGGCGCGATGTGCGTGGTGGCCGCAGTGGTACTCATGCGCGCCCGCATTCCCTCGTCGCGCGGCAGCAGGACCGACGCTGCTGAGGGACAAACGACACAGGGGGCCGTCGAGGCCTCGAGCACCCAACCGCAGGCCGGGCTGATGGCCCTGATGTCGCTGAGCCGCCCGGAGCGGCGTCGCGTCGGCGCCATCGGCGCGCTCGCTCTCGCCTACATGGTGTTCGTCGCCGCGTTCGAGCAGTGGGGCGGCACCTTCAGCCTCTACGTGCAAAGCACGAGCGACCGCACCCTCGGGGGATTCGAGGTGCCGACCCTGTGGATCCACTCAGCCCAGGCGCTGTTCGTGGTCATCATCGGCCCGATCAACCTCTGGTTTTGGGCCTTCCTCGAACGCCGCGGCCGCCCTCTCGTGCCGCCGACGAAGATGGCGATCGGCCTGTTCGTGACCTCGATGTCGTTCCTCGTCATGTGCATCACCTTCACGGAAGTGGGCGCCATGGGCGCCGACCCGGGCAAGACGCACCTCTTCTGGCCGCTGGCCTTCTACTGGGTGGTCACCTTCGGCCAGTGTGCGCTGTTGCCCATCGGCCAGGCGTTCGTCAGCCGCGCAGCACCGAGGCGCCTGCTGAGCACGTGCATGGGCGTTTGGGGGGCGATCGCCGCCGTCGGCGCCTGGCTGTCGGGGCAGATCGGAGCCCTGGTGCCCTCGTACGGGATCAACAGCGTCTACCTGGGCATTGCCGTCGGTACAGCCGTGGCCGGCGTCGCCATGCTGGCCGCAGGCCGCTCCCTGATGGGCCTGCTCCACACGCCGGAGTGGCCGCCGGCCGAGGCGACGTCCGACGCGTAGGCCACTTTCAACACATGCATGGCCTCTCCGCGCGAGCACGGTGGAGCGGCGTAGCCGAGGAAAACGACAATGCAGCGAAGACGAATTGCCGCCATCCACCTGTGCCTGCTGTTGGTCACGAGCAGCGCGTTCGGTGAGGTGGTCGGAGTAGAGGTAATCGAGGTCGAATCGCCGACCTTCGATGGGCGGACGTTCGGCGAGGTCGGCCCCTACGAAAAGGTCACCCTGCGCGTCACGATGGCCGTGGACCCGGAGGATCTACACAACGCCGAGATCGTGGATCTGGGTTTGGCACCCCGAGATGCCGCCGGAAGAGTGCGATTCTCCACCACCGTCGTCGTCGTCAAACCGATCGATATGGAACGGGGAAACGGGCGCGTCTTTTATGAGGTGGTCAATCGCGGCAACAGGTATGGGCTCGACTTGTTCAACGACGCGCCGTGGACCAACGACCCCTCCGCGGCACGACACGCCGGCAACGGCTTCCTGATGCGTGAGGGCTACACGCTTGTCTGGTCCGGCTGGCAACACGACGCTCCACCCGGGCAAGCGCGTCTGTTCCTCGAGTCGCCAACGGTACCCGGTATCGAGGGCGTCAGTCGCGAGGAGTTCATCTTCAATCATGATAGGAACCCCACCGTCGCGTCGCTGACCTATCCGGCGGCCAGCCTCGATCCGGCCGCTGCACGACTCACGGTGCGTCAGTTCGCCCACGACGTTCGGCAAACGCCGCCGGGCCTGTCGTTCCGTTACCGGCCGATGACCCGTGGTGGAACGTATTTCACCAGCGCCGACGAGATTCTTATCGAGCGCCCGGAGGGCTTCGACGCCGGCGCGATCTACGAGCTCATCTACACGGCGCGCGATTCCGTCGTTGCCGGCCTGGCGTTCGCGTCGGTGCGGGACGTCGTGTCGTTCCTCCGGTACGACGCCGGAGACGGCGAGGGCCACACGAACCCACTGGCTCCAGGCGGCGTGCCGGCAATCGAGCGCGCGTACGCGCTCGGGATCTCGCAGAGCGGCCGTTTCGTCAGGGACATGCTGTACCAGGGGTTCAATGAAGATGAGCGCGGTCGTGTGGTCTTCGACGGCATCATCCCGGACGTGGCGGGTGCGCGGCGGACGTTCATCAACGAGCGCTTCGCCCAGCCGGGTCGCTTCTCCCGTCAGCACGAATCGCACCTGCAACCCGGTGATCAATTCCCGTTCACCTATGGAGTCCTAACAGATACGTACACGGGCAAGCGCGACGGCGTCCTGGCGCGCTGTGAGGCTGCCGGAAACTGTCCGAAGGTGATGCACGTCGATGCTTCTACGGAGTTCTTCCAGGCCCGCTCGTCGCTGATCGTGACCGACACCGAAGGAAGCCCGATCGAGCTACCCGACAACGTGCGCGCCTACCTGATCTCGAGCACGCCGCACTCTGTTTTCTTCGAATCCGAACCGGAGCCGAGGCGCACTTGCGAGCATCTGAGCAACCCGCTGCATCGTGGCGGGCCGGCTCGCGCCTTGCTGGTTGCGCTCGATCAGTGGGTCAGCAGAGGGGTGCCACCCCCGGCTAGCCGCTACCCGTCGCTGACTGATGGCACTTTGGTCCCGCCGGGCGAGGTTGCCCTCGGGTACACACGAATCAGCAGCGACTACGACGGCCAGGTCAATCAGGTGCACTTGGTCGACTACGAGACGCAGCCCCCGACGGAGGGCGAGCCGTACCCGATCTTCGTGCCGGCTGTCGATGACGACGGCAACGATGTTGCGGGAATCCGCATGCCAGAGATCGAGGTGCCCAGGGCCACGTACCTGGGCTGGAATCTCCGCAGCGAGGGATACGCCGAAGGCGCCCTCTGCGGTGTCACCGGCTCCACGGTCCCGTTCGCGCGCACGAAAGCAGCGCGACTCGCGAGTGGCGATCCGAGGCCGTCGATCGAGGAACGATATCCGACCGCCCAGGCCTACATCGACGCTGTTACCGAGGCAGCACGCCGCCTCGTAGACGAGCGGCTACTTCTGGAAGAGGACATGAAGCGGTACGTGGAGCGTGCGAGATCTACGGTCATCGCGCACTGAGGTCGCTCGACGGACTGACAGCAACGTCACTTCCAACTCGAACAGGAGGGTCGATATGAACGTGAGTCCATTGACTCGCCTCGGAGCGGCGCTACTGTTTGCCTCCGTCATCAACTGCGCGTCCCAGCCGGACCCAGTTCCGCCGGCTGACATTCTCATTGCCAACGCGCGGATCTGGGACGGCACCGGGGCAACGATCGGAAACGGTTCGGTGCTGATCACCGGTAGACGAATCACGTCGGTCACGCCGGGCGCGTCGAGCATCGCCGCCGCGGTCGAGATCGACGCCAGCGGGATGACCGTGCTTCCGGGGCTGATCGACACCCACCGTCACCTTCTCGCAACGCTGATGATGGACGCGAGGTTCGCGTCGTCTCCGGGTCCGGCCTTGGAGAACTGGCTCGAGAACGACCTTGCCGGTGCGCTGATCGCCTACCTCGAGGCCGGATTCACCTCGATTCTGTCGAACGGTGACTTCGTCCCCGAGATACTCGACGTTCGGCAGCGCCTCGCGGACGGTGTACTCGTCGGCCCAAGGCTGCTCACGGCGGGGCCGGTGTTCACTGTTCCCGGCGGGCATCCAGCGACAACGATCTGTGGATCTGATCCCTGGTGTCGAGATCGGCTAGCGGTCGAGGTTGACAACGCCGCAACAGCGCGTACGAAGGTCAGGGAGCTGCGCGAAGCCGGCATCGATGTCGTGAAAGTCGTCAACGACGGCGATCTGGGCGTCAGCATGGGCCCGAAGCTCGACGACGCAGTGCTCGCTGCGATTCTCGACGAGGCAGCGGAACTGGGCCTACTCTCGATGGTGCACGCGAACGGCGTCGACGACATGCTCCAAGCCGTCCGCCTCGGCGTACGCAGGCTCGTACATGCTCCGACGAGAGCGAGCGTAAGAGGTGTCACCGAGCCGCTGCTGGAGGCCGCGGTCATGGTGGCGACGACCGCATCGACCCACGCCGCCGTCATCGACGACTCCGGAGTGGCACGCACACCCTACGGACGCCCCTATGCACCAAGGAACAGGGCGCTGCTCGAGCAAAGGCTGTCGAACGTGCGTCAGCTTTGGGACGATGGCGTGCTGGTGGCGTACGGCACCGACCTTCCCTGGGGACCGCGTGAGAGCCTGGAGCTGGAAACCAGAACGCTCGGCGCCGTGCTGTCGTCGGTCGAGATCCTGCAAGCGCTCACTCGCAACGCGGCGCTCTACCTGGACATGGGAGCGGAGCTCGGCACGCTCGCTGCGGGCAAGATAGCCGATATTCTTGTCGTCGACGGTGACCCGGTTGCCGATATTTCCGCCCTGGCGAACGTACGCTTCGTGATCGAAGACGGCGAGATCGTCGTCGACAATCGCTGAACGGTCGGCCGTTCGCTTCCGGCGTCGCGCGGTTGTCCAACTCGGCCCGGCCGTTACCCGCGGATTCGAGTCCCGCTGTGGAACTACGACCGGTCCAGGTTCCAGACGTCGACCTGGACTTGCCACTCGCGTCGTCGTCCCGGGTCCAGACGATGACGAACGGCCCGGTGATCGTGGAGACGTCGGCACCACGGACGACCTCGTACTCGAAGCTGCCAACCAGGTTGGGGCCCAGGTGGATCCTTTCAGACCAGCCTCACAGAATCCGCCTCAGCATCGGTCCTCATGGTACGTTCGATCGGTGGATAACCAGCATCGGCACGAAAGCCACCGGCTAACTCGTCGTTTCCGAGCAGGACCGATCGTCGCCATGCTTTGCCTGCTGGTCGCCCGAGCGGAGTCTTCCCCTTTCTCCGGAAGAGCCTCTCTCAATGCGGTCGAGTTGCTGACGACGTTTTCCGGTGAGAGCGCTCAGAAGTACGCGCCGTTCTTCCGATTCGCGGAAGAAGCCAGAATCGTCGGTGTGGAGATCCACGCCGTCGGAACGGAGAGCACCACCGCCCGGTACTCCGGTAGGAACAGACCTTCGAAATCGATCAACAACATCTTGCGACTCACGACCGCGGACGGATTCGAGGGTGTATCCGGCGTGGCATCCTACGGACGAGAGTTCGACCGAGAGCATCTGGTGGAGTTGCAGGGCGTCGCCGCTGACCTCCTTGGCCTGCAGTCATTGGACCCGGTCGAGGTCGGGACGATGCTCGATCGAACGAAACCCGGCTTGAGCGATGCAGCTCGCTCGAGCATCGATATCGCACTGTGGGATCTGGCGGCACGCAAGGCAGGCCTTCCTCTCTACCAGCTGCTGGGGGCGAAGCGGGATTCGATTGAGCCTTACGCCAGCCTGCCCTTCTACGAATCGCTTCCCGAGTACGTCGAGGCTGTCAACGAGTACGCCAAGCTCGGCTTCAGGGCTTTCAAGTTCCACGTCTGGGGTCTGATCGAGGAGGACTCCCGACTCGTGGAGCTGGTTCAGGAGACGTTTGCAGACTCTCCCTATCGCTTCATGACCGATCAGGAGGGAGCGTACAGCTTCGAGGAAGCCCTCAGGCTGGGTGGGGAAATGGATGAGCGACTGTTTGTCTGGTTCGAGGCGCCCATCGACGACGAGCTTCTGGAGCAATACGCGGAGCTCAGGAGCAGGGTCGCGGTTCAGATCATTCCGGCTGGATACAGCATCTATTCTCCCGAGTTCATCAGGCAGGGGATCGAGGCCGGTTCATGGGATGCGGCCAGAGTCGATGCGACGGCGATCGGCGGGATCTCGAGAGTGCTCGAGATCCTGATGATCACCAACGAAGCTGACCTGCCAATCGAGATCCAAAGCTGGGGCCACTCGCTGGCCCAGGCAGCCAACCTCCACCTGATGCTGGCCAATGAGCGAACCCGGTACTTCGAGGCTCCGATGCCCAAGGAGGCCCATGAGTTCGGGATGAAGAACGGCAACTTGCTCGATCAGGGGCGGGCCGTTCCGCCGCAGAGACCCGGGCTGGGCATCGAGGTGGACTGGGATCGCCTGGCCACGGCAGATTTCTACGCCTACTCGAAGTAGAGCGGTCGCCGCGGTTCCGACGAGCTGGTCTCAGCAATGGATTGCGCTGAGCACTAACGCGTCTTCCAGAGTGAGCTCGTACCCAACTCGCACAGGAGCGTAGCGATGATCCGAGGGAGTTTCCGCCTGTTGACCGGACGGCTACTCATCGCCGCGGGCGGAGCGGCATCTCTAGACCTCGGTTGTTGCTCTGCGGCCGCGGCTCAAAGAACACCGTTCCTCACGACGCGGCAGGCGCTAACTCTCCTGAGCGCGAACGATGGCGCTTCACTCAGCCGATGGGGTGGCGCCGACGTCCCCAGCGAGGCCGACGCAATGCCCGACTCCATCACCGTGATTCACCTCGGTCCAGACCACCCGCCCGTCACGACCACCGTGTATGGAACTGTGCCCAACACGATCTACGGGTCTCCTCACATGGCTATCGCCGGCGCCGGTCGATACGGTTTCGTGACCAACCACTCGTGGCGCTTCGAACCAGAGACGGGTCAAGCTGGTAGTGCCGCCGCGCTGCCCTCCTATCGAGCCGACATCCTGAGCGTCATAGACCTCTCCACCGACAACCTCGCGGTGGTGGATCGGATCGAACTACCGCCGAATCCATGGATGGCGGTGACCCACCCCGATGGAGAACGGGTGTTCGTCGCTGGAGGATCGAGGTTCCACATCTTTCGTGTCGTGGATGAGGGAATCCAACGCGTCGCCGAGATTGAAACCCCGGTAACGATCAGCTCGTTCGACATCAGCCCCGACGGCAGGTTGCTCCTCGGTACAGGCACTTCGGAGTCCGGTGCCGACGACGCATCGCCCTCCGACCTTCCAGGAGGGATCTTTCTGTTTCGCATTCGCGGCAATGATCTCGAGTACCTGCACGAGGTTGAGCCAGACGAGGGGATCGTGATTGACGGCCCGTTTTCCCCTCGTTTCGACCCGCGAGGCCGGCTGGCGATCGTCTTGAATGGGCTCGGGCTGTCGGCAAAGGGCAGGCTCGACGACGTTCTGCTCGTCGACATGACGCTCGAGCGACCTCGCGTTACCGCTGCTATTCCCGATGTCGCCGATGGCCTGGAGAGCGTGGCCTTTCATCCGGATGGCGACATGGCCGTCGTATCCTGCCTGGGTTACGCCAACGGTATTCCCGAGGACTCCACGCTGGTGAGCCATCTGGCTGTCATAGACCTGTCAACCGATCGAGCAAGCTTGCTCTACTACCTTCCCATCGAGCCGATTCCAGAGGGAATCGAGTTCACGCCCGACGGGACGCAGCTCTTCGTCGGCACGACGTTCGCGAATCACATCGCCGTCTATGAGGTGGACGGACGGATGCTCACCAGAAACCCGTTCGTCCTGAGAACCGGTCACGGCCCATCGTCGTTGGCTTTGGCAGCGAGATTTGGGCGCTGAAGTCTCGTCACCACCCCAGTTTTTTCACAACACACTAACGAAGTTCCCCAAGGCAACCTCTCCATGGCAGAGCGGTAATGTAATATCGCTCTTACTGCCCTGGTGTGGCCTGATACCAGCGCCTAGGGTGATAAGGCGCTCCGACGAGCGACGAGCGGTTTCTGGCCGGTGCCCCGGCCCCGGCGGACCCTCACGTGCCTCAGCGATAGGCTTCAGGCGCTCACCTACCCTGCTTGGGGAGCGCATGGACCCGGCACCTGATGGGCCACTACGAGATCCTCGCCCTGCTATGACTTTGACCGAGATACATCCGACTGACGTTTTATGGGAGATCAGCAATGTCAGAACAAGCTAGCTCAACAGTTTGTGTCGACGATGAGAGCCTCACATCAGTCTCAGAACAACCCAAACAACTCAAATACTGTGTGAATGGTGCGTGGCTCACATCCAACACCGACACCTATATGGACTGCTACAACCCATCTACGGGCGAGATCATTGCTAAGGCTCCGCAATGTACAGCAGAAGAGGTGAACTCAGCAGTCGCGGCCGCCACGGCAGCTTATCCGGGATGGTCCAATACCCCAGTGGTCCGACGTGTTCAGGTGCTGTTCAAGCTCAAGACGCTCCTCGAACAGCACCTGGATGAACTGACTGAGCTGTTGGCCCGAGAAATGGGCAAAGCATGGGATGAAGCGAAGGGCGACGTCCTAAAAGTGATTGAAGTCGTCGACTTTGCCTGTGGTATGCCGCATCTCATGAAGGGCGAGTCCCTGATGGATTGCAGCACAGATTACGATACGACGATGTATCACCATCCAGTGGGTGTCTTCGCTGGAATCGCCCCTTGGAATTTTCCCGCGATGATCCCCCAGGGTTGGATGGCTCCGATCTGTATCGCCGCGGGAAATTGTTTCGTACTGAAAGCCGCCAGCTTCGTTCCTCAAACATCAATGCGAATCACGGAGCTATGGTATGAGGCGGGGCTCCCCAAAGGTGTTTTGAACATCGTAACGACCAGCCGGAATGAAGCGGAACTGTTACTCGAGCATCCAGATATCGCTGGGGTTACTTTCGTTGGCTCAACCAAAGTTGGTCGGCATATCTACTCGACAGCCGCCGCCAACGGCAAGCGGGTTCAAGCTCTGACCGAGGCCAAGAACCACGCCCTGGTATTGGAAGACTGTGTGCTGGAAAGGACAGCCAAAGGAATTGTCAACGCGTTCTCTGGCTGTGCCGGCCAACGGTGCATGGCTCTGCCGGTTATTTGTGTTGAAGAGAGCATTGCCGACAGGTTGGTTGAATCTCTGGTGAGACTCTGTTCCGAAGTGACGCTGGGACCGGCCTATGAACGAAGCACTGGGATCGGTCCGCTAGTGAACAAGGGACATTTGAACCACGTGAGCGATTGGATTCAAACGGGTGTTGACGAAGGGGCCACACTCGTTCTTGATGGTCGACAGCCTGACGTGCCGGGATACGAAGACGGCTTCTATATGGGACCGACCATCTTCGATCACGTGACTGAGGAAATGGCCGTTGGGCGGGATGAGATCTTTGGGCCGGTGATTTGCATAAAGCGTATCCAGAACTTTGAAGAAGGTCTGGAGATCATGAACAACAGTGAGTTTGCCAACGGTTCCGCGATCTATACTCAAAGCGGCTACTACGCCCGTGAGTTTTCCAAGCGAAGCCATGGTGGCATGGTTGGTGTGAACGTTGGTATTCCGGTCCCATTGGGCATCTTCGGTTTCACTGGACAGAAACAATCATTCTTCGGTGACTTACATACGATGGGGAAAGATGGGGTGAGGTTCTTTACCGAACTGAAATGTGTCACCACCACCTGGTTTACGGAAGCAATGGCCTCGGACCAGGTCAATACCTGGGACGGAACCATTGACATTGGATCAGACGACTGAGCTGACGAAGGGCTCGTCGTCCAGGAAGCGCCGAACCACATTCTCCGAGATCCGGGACACGTTGTTGTCGTAGCCATTGTGCGGAAGGCTCGCGCCCCAAGCGATGGATCCAACGGAGAACACGGCACCGCCTCCAGGCGTTTCGAAGAACGTCATGTCGGCGCGAATGTCGGGGTTCTGTATGCCATCCATGGCGCTGTGGTGAAAACCGGTCTCGTCTGGCACCAGGTAGGTGTTTTCGGTGTGACCTTCGGAACTTGCGACGACCAGGGCATGGGAAGGCGTTCCCAGCAGAGGGTCCACCGCATCGATTTCTGAGCCGCTGGCGCCGCCGCCCTTGATTCCGAAATCGCCGATCACTTCATCGTCGCCGATCCCCGCGAACATGAAGCTGACGCGAGGGTCGAAGCTCGCCTCTTGGCGCACGTAGTAGCCGGAAGCGTCAAACCCGACGGCGACCGTGCCTACGCCCACCAGAGCCTGTGGTGCCATGCCGAGGCGTCGCCACAAACCGCCGTATTCTCCAGTGAACTCCAGGTACGACTCACCGGGTTCCTCGTCGCGATAACGAATGCCGTCTTCAGGCCGGCGCAACTCGACCACGCCGGGCATTGCCGATGACAAGGCGCAGCGCCAGATGAAGCCGTTGCCGCCCAGATAGATCAGACGACCTTCTCGGGCGAGATACGCGCGCAACCCATCCCACATCGGGGTCGTGAAGTACTCAGGATGAGTACCGGTCAGCACGGCCTGGTATCCATCGAGCAGCGCGGCACCTTCCTGGTGAAGGTCCTCGTCGGTGATCACGTCGTACTCGATACCCTGACTCTGTAGCCAACCCAGGATGTGGGTGTCGGCATTGAAGCTCCACAAGGGTGTCTTCGGCGCCATGTTGAGCACCGGACGCAATCTCGACGCATAGCGCACGCCGCTGCCGTCAGAATGGGTGTCGTAGGTCGACAACCCGACCTCGTTGTGCTCCTGCAGGAACACGTCGCCTTTGTCCAGCGTGGTCCACACGGCCTCCGCCACCTCGCAAAAACGCTCATGGAACAGCCAGTGGTAGTTCGCGTATGCCATGTAGGTAACCGTGGAGGCCAGGAAAGCGAGCTTTGAAGTGGTGGTACCCCTCGGTGGTCGAACGAAGAAGGTGACGTACGACTCGTCGTCATCGGTCTTCAGGCGCACCGCGTAGACACCACTCCGGAGGTCATCGGGCACGGTGTATTCGAAGTCCGTCTCCCATCCGGCGTCGTAGAGATCGTCGTCGTGGAAGTGGATAGCGCCGTATTCCTGCGGTGCGTGACGCCAACTCTGCTCGTTGCCGCTCCAGTTGAAGCCTTTGCAGCCGCGCGAAGGCAGGTTGACGGTTTCGCCGTGAAGGCGGTTGGGGCCGACATCGTGTATCGCGCACCCACCGATATCGCGTGAGAAATCCCAGGCAGCGATCACCTGGGTATCGCCTTCAGTGGCTAGAGCATCCCAGCCTGTCAACGAGCGTTCCGCCGGAGACAGCGACCGAGCGATCAGCCGCGGCCGATCGATCTTGCCGTTGTAGTGGCATCGAGAGCCCGTTTTCGCGGTCGGCAACGTCTTCGGCAGCGCTGCAAACATGAGCGGCGCGTTCGACTCGATCACCGCACCCAGTTCGACCTGGCTCGTCGCATCGACGCCCCTGTGGCTTTCATGGTCGACATTGAGGGGCTCCTGGCAGACGCTCAGCTCGCCCGTCGAGGCATCGTACGACCCGCTGACCAGATGCCAGCGCCGCATGGCCAGGGGCACACCGGTGCTGATCTCGGCGACGTTGCCGCCACCGTCGCCCACCCGCATGGTCAGCGCGCCGGCACCGTTGATCAAGAGGGCGAACCCGAGGCCTGGATCATCCTGCCAGCGGGCCATGAGACCCTGCTCGCCCTTGTGCGGTGTAGTCGGCCAGATCCATGCCTGAACGGTGAAGCTATCGAGCGCTGCAAGCTCAGGGGAACCGAGCACCAGTGCGTAGGAACCGCAGTCGATCGGCTGCGACCGGGCCGCGTACTCGCCGCTGAACGGTGCTTCGATTGCTTCGTCGCGATAGAGATTGCGGTCGGGGTCGTCGTCACCGCAGATGACTCGAACCAGATCGGCTCGATAGCGCTCAGGACCATACGTGCCCACCATGATGCTGAGCGTCTCCCCCGGTGCGACGCTCCACACATTGCTGTATCCCAGGATCGTCTTCATTTAATCAACTCCTGGGCCTTGGCACTCGATCCCTGGCAGGTCTGTCCCGGTCACCGTTCGCCAGCGCCTCTTGAAGACCTCCCACACACCTTCGCCGTAGTCGTCAAAGACCTGGTCCTCGAACAGCTCCAGCCTGGCGCCGCGTTCCGACGGCATTCTTGCCAGCGTCCACTGGCGGCCACGCTCCGTGCACACGAGAATATGGCGATCGGCCATCGGCATGACTCGAAGCCGGTTCACCACCAGGGTGAGCTCAGCGCTGTGAGGTCCGCCGGGGTTGTTGCGAAATTCTTCCGCGAGATCCGTTCTCGAAGGATCGATTTCATACATCAGACGCTCCTGGATCCGACGGTCACAAAGCAGCGGTCAGGGAACTCAAGGAGACCATCATTGGGAATCAATCGCGATCGTGCCCTGGAGGAATGCCAGCCCGAGATGGAGTTGGCGTTCAGCCTGGAAGAGTTCGAGCATCGTCTGCAGCGCATACGGGCGCGCATGCAGAACGAAGACATCGATGTCCTGTGGCTCATGGCTCCCGAGAGCCTCTACTACGTGAGCGGCTACAAGTGCATCTGGTATCAGGCACAAGGCCCGAAACAATGGCCCGCCACCAGCGGAATCGCAATTCACAAGGACCGTGACGACTTCATCCTGTTCGACACGCCGAGCGAGAGGATCATGTGCCGCTTCGTGACGTGTGCCAAGGACATCCGGATCTTCCCGATAGGGGGGCGTCGCGATGGCATCTCGTTCATCACCGGCGAGCTGAAGTCACTGGGCTGGTTGTCTTCCGGCACGGTCGGAATGGAGTTTCACAGCTATCGGCCCAATCCCACCATCAGCAAACGGTTCCGGGGCGCCTTCGAGAGCGCTGGCATGAGCGTGACGGACGGCAGCGATATCTTGCGCGAGCTCCGTTGGGTCAAATCGGTGGCCGAGATCGCGTGTCTCGAGAAGGCCTCGGAGATCACCGACATCGGTTTGCAGGCGGCGCGGGATGCCATCCGGCCCGGCGTCACCGAGCTGGACGTCTACGGCGAGATCGCCACCGCCATGGCCAAGGCTGGCGGAGAGAACCCGGGGCTCACACTGCCGGTGAACTCAGGGCCGAAGGCTAATTGCGGCCATGCGCTGGCCAGCCGCAAGGTCATCCAGGCCGGTGAACAGGTCAACGTCGACGTCAGTGGCGTGTTCAACCGGTATCACTCCAACGCGGGACGGTCCTTTCATGTCGGCGAGCCCGCCAAGGACGTCCTCGAATATCACCGGCTATCGACTGGCGTTTTCGACGTAATCGCCGACATCCTTCGCCCGAACCTGCCGGTCGCGGAGCTCGTCACCAGGACCCGGGCCTACTACGACGAGGTCGGCATCTGGTCTGATGCCGCCTGGGTCGGCGGGTACGAGCTCGGCCTCGCCTTCCCGCCCGACTGGGTCGGCAACTACGTCTACGAGATGACCGATACCGAGACGGGCCGGCTCCTGGAGCCTGCCACGGTGGTCAATTTCGAGAGCCAGTTCTTCTCGCCGCGCATGTCTGGAATCACGTACTACATCGATACGCTGATGTTCAAAGCAGACACTGCGTTTCAACCTCTGGAATCGCCGCTGGATCTGGTTGTGGTCGGAACCTAGCCAGGCGACGAGAGGGAGGATTCGAAATGAGAACGACCAAGCTGGCTGCATCGGTCCTGATCGTCTCCGCGTCCGTTTCTCTGTGTTCCTGTGCTGTCGAAAGCGCCGATCGCTCATCGACGGATACGGTCGTGTCCGAAGCACAGGCACAGGAAGAGGCTGACTTGAGCGAATGGAACGATCGGATTCGGCGGGAGAAGTTCGACACGGTTCTGCCTGAAGTCATGCGGAAGAACGATGTCGACATGTGGATTCATGTGATGCGGGAGGCCGTTCCGGATCCGTTCGGTGCCGAAGACCTGGGGAGCACCTCCGGGATTTTCGTCTTCACGGACCGCGGCGACCGGATCGAACGGGCGGTTCTCGGGCGGCGCTGGGGAGCCTCCCATGCCGGGGAAACCTGGCGGGTGACCTGGGACACCGGGTCCGTCGAGGAATCCGGCGCCTACGACATACTCCGCGACCCGGTTCTGGTGAAGCAGCCGCCGGGAGGGCCGGAGACCGAATATGACTACCGATTCGAGGGCCTCGGCGACTTCGTCCAAGCACGCGATCCGGAACGAATCGCGCTGAACTTCAAGCTCGAACTGGGGCCATACCCGACCACGACCAGGGCACAGGACGGCCTTTCGTACACCGACTACCTCCTGCTGACCGCGGAGATCGGCGAACGATACGCCAGTCGGATCGTCTCGTCGGAATCCGTGATGATGGAGTACATCGCCAGACCGGTGCCGAGCGAGATCGAGCTGCTCAAGAAAATGCGCGCCGACGAGATTGCACGCATAACGCGCGCGTTCGAGCAGATCGTGCCCGGTGTAACGAAGAACCGCGACGTCGGGCTGACCGTCTTTCGCCGTCGAGGCGCAGGAGTCTCACAGCGGGGACGGACTCCGGGGCATGAGAACGTGGCGATCGAAGGCGGCGACATCGTCGCCGCCCCGAGCCAGGGAATGTACGCCTACGTGCTCCGCGACGGAGAGACGGAGCCGCCTCCGGAGATCAAGGAGCTCTGGGCAACGTACCGCAGGATCGACCAGATCCTGGCCGCGAACATCAAGGTCGGCCTTACCCCGCGTCAGATCGTCGACAACTACACCACCGCGTTCGAAGAAACCGAGATCGTTCTGCGCGCTGAGCAGTTGCATCTGTTCACTCCGAGAAACGATTTCCCCTCCTATACCGCCGGTTTCGACCCCGACCAGACACATCTCAACATCGACTGCCATGGCATGGGAAAAGGGGCGCGCGAACGGAAGTTCGAGAACTACTTCGGTCCCCGAATCGGCTCCAACGGTCCCGAGTGGATGTGGGACATACCGCTCCCACCCAATCACCACTTCGTGCTGGAGTATTTCGTCTACATGCCGTGGCCTTCCAGCGAGCACGACGACCAGTACTTGCTCTGGTGGGACCATGAGCAGGCGCTTGCCACCGAAAGCGGCGTCGAATACCTGTCCCCGCCGCAAGAAGAGCTCTATCTCATCGACTAGACGATTCCGTACATCCTCATGATCCGATAGGCTCCTCGGTACTCGCTGGTCGGGAAACCCCGGCTGAGGAGCTCCTGCATCCTGTTTTCGGCGCCATCGGAGGCGCGACGATGGCGACCGCCAAGCTAGGCATATTCATCGCCCTGGGTTTGGTAACTTCGACCTTCGTCGCCATCTGGGTGCTCGCGGGTCGCAACGCCCGTCGCACCCTGCCGGCGGCGGACCCGGCAGTTCGCGCCGGATGGCCCGATCTCAAGGAAACCGTCATCGGGGCGGTGGTCGCCTTCTTCGACACCCTCGGCATCGGCTCATTCGCGCCGACAACCGCCGCCTACAAGTTCTTCCGCATCGTCCCCGATCGGATCATCCCAGGCACCCTCAACACCGGCGGCAGCCTCACCATCTTCGCGCAGGCGCTCATCTACGTGACCATCAGCGAGGTCGACATGACGACGCTGGTGCTGTTGATCGCAGCGGCGACTGTCGGCGCTTGGCTCGGTGCCGGGATCGTTGCCGAGTTACCACGTCGCCGCATTCAGGTGGGCATGGGCATCGCCTTGCTCGTGGCAGCCACCCTGATGGTCATGGCGCAATTCGATCTGTTCCCTGTCGGGGGCGAGGCACTCGCTTTCCACGGCCCGTTGCTGGCGGCGGCGATGGTCGGCAACTTCATTCTCGGTGCGCTCATGACGCTCGGAATCGGCATGTACGCTCCGTGCATGATCATGGTCAGCCTCATGGGCTTGGACCCGCGGGCAGCCTTCCCGATCATGATGGGCTCCTGCGCGTTCCTCATGCCGGTGGCGAGCATGAGCTTCGTACGCAAGAACAGCTACGCGCTGCGCCCGGCGCTGGGCCTGGCGCTCGGCGGCGTCCCGGCGGTGCTCGTCGCCGCCTTCGTCGTCGGCTCGCTGCCGCTGACCGCCATCCGATGGTTGGTGGTGGTCGTGGTGATCTACGCTGCGATCGCGATGCTGGTCTCGGCTCGGAATGAGCTCGGAGCGAGCCCTGGGTCAGCCGGAGTAGAGGAAGGCTAGTGACTATGAAGAAGTCCGACCGTAACTTGGGAATGGACCGGGAGATCACCCGGCGCGACTTTCTGAACGGCACCCGCGCGACGATCGGAGGCGCCGGTGCGATCGGCGCAGGGGTGCTCTCGGGTGACACGGTGAGCGCGGCGGAGCCGCCCGCGACCTCCTCGGGCCCAACGCACGTTGCGCAGGGCTCGCCGCCATCGGACGAGTACTACCCGCCCAAGTTGACCGGGATGCGCGGCAGCCACGAGGGGTCTTTCGAAGTCGCGCACGAGATGCGCTATGGGAAGACCTGGGACGAGGCCGAGGACACCGGCGAGAGCTACGACCTGATCGTGGTGGGAGGAGGATTGAGCGGGTTGTCCGCCGCGTGGTTCTTCAAGAAAGCGCTACCTGACTCGAAGGTGCTGGTGCTCGACAACCACGACGACTTCGGCGGCCACGCCAAGCGCAACGAGTTCATGGTGAACGGCCGCCAGGTGATCGGATTCGGCGGCACGATGTCGATCCACGGCGCCAACAGCTACACGTACGAGGCAAAATCGCTGCTGGAGGAGATCGGCATCGACAAACCGCGTTACCTGGCGAGCACCGAGTCGGACCGCACCCTGTACCGCAGGATGGGTCTGCAGCCGGGCGTCTTCTTCGACCGCGAGACCTTTGGCCAGGATCGCCTGGTGGTTGGGAGACCGCGGCGGAGCTCCCAGCCGGCCCGGGCGGGCTCGCCCACCTGGGAAGAGTTCCTCGCCAAGACGCCGCTGTCCGACGCTGTCAAGGAGGACATGCTGCAGCTCCACGAGGGCCAGCGCGACTACCTGCCCGGCCTTTCGCTCGAGGAGAAGAAGCAGCGGCTGCGCAAGATCAGCTATCAGGACTACCTGCTGGAGGTCGTGAAGGCCGACCCCGGCGTGATCCCCTACTTCATGCGGCGGGGCGACGCCAACGGCTCGGGCGGGATCGACTCCGTTAGCGCCTGGGGCGCCCTACGCGCCGGGTGGTTCCCGGGGTTCGATGGGCTCGGGCTGGAGCAACCACCGCAGAGCTGGCTCGGCGAGGGAGACGAATTCGGCCCCAGCATCCACTTCCCCGACGGCAACGCCGCGGTTGCCCGGCTGATCGTCCGATGGCTGATCCCGAAGGCCCTCCCCGGCACGACGATGGAAGACTCGGTGGCGACACCGATCAACTATGCCGCCATCGACGAGGACGGCAGCCCGGTTCGGATTCGGCTCAACAGCACGGTGGTCAACGCCCGCCACGTCGGCGAGCGCCGCACCGCTAGCGAGGTCGAGGTTACCTACGTGCGCGACGGCAAGGCGCACCGCGTGCGTGGCGCCACCTGCGTGATGGCCTGCTACAACGCCATGATCCCCTACCTCTGTCCCGACTTTCCGGAGGAGCAGAAGGAAGCCCTGCACATGGCCGTTCGCAGGCCGCTGGTCTACACCAGCGTCGTGCTGCGGAACTGGAAGGCTTTCGAGAAGCTCGGCGTTTCGAACATCTACAGCCCAGGCGGATACCACGAGGTCATCGACCTGGACTACGGCCGCAGCCTCGGCGACTACCAGTGTGCGCAGACGCCCGAGGATCCGATGGTTCTGCATCTGCAGCGCTTCCCCCCCCACCCGGGGTTGCCGGCCCGCGACCAGTTCCGTGCCGGGCGCGAGGAGCTGCAGTCGACCCCGTTCGAGACCTTCGAGCGCAGTATCCGTGACCAGCTGGGCCGCGCCCTCGCAGAAGGTGGCTTCGATCCGGCCCGCGATATCGAGGCCATCACGGTGAACCGCTGGCCACACGGCTACGCTGGCGGCGCCAACGATCTGTACGACCCCGAATGGGGATACGACGAGGTTCCCTGGGTACGCGGTCGCCAGCGCTTCGGTCGCATCACGGTGGCCAACTCCGACGCTGCCGCCACCAGCCTGACCCATGCCGCCATCGATCAGGCGCACCGAGCGGTCCAGGAGCTGTTGACCGACGTCATCCGCCCCGAGTTTCAGTATCCGTGGGCGGAGCGAACCTGATCTCCGGATCCCGAGCCGCTGTCGGTTTTGTACCTCGGTCCGCCAGGGATGATTGCCGGCGCCGCGTCTTAGCGGTCGTGGCGGACCGTGACAGGCGTCAACGAAGAATCATCGCCGCGAGCTACGGCATCCCCTATGCAGGCGTACACGGTTTCAGCGTGATCCAGATCAGCTCGATCGGGGTATCACCGGTGTTACCCGAGTTGTGCCCTTCGCTGAAATCGACCGCGTCCATCCAGCCAGCCGAACCCGCCTCGGACGGGTCCGTGCCGATCCTCTCCTGTCCGTTGCGGCGGCCTGACCAAACGCCGCCTCGAACGTGGACATAGACCTGATCGCCCGGGTGCGAGTGGACTCCTTCCCACTGGCCCGGTTCGACGATGAACCTCTGGACGACGGCGCGTTCGTTCTCCAGCAGCAACTCGCTGGGGATGTCGGGATAGTACGTACCGACCGAGTGGTTGGAGGTCACCGTGCAGTCCTTCAGCGTCACCCAGACGAGCTCGATCGGGGTGTCGCCGCTGTTGCCCGATTCGTGATTCTCCTCCTCACCGATCGCACCGTAAAACCCGACGGACCCGTCTTCCGCCTGGGACACGTTTTCCCGGCCACCTCGTCGGACGGTCCATTCGCCGCCCTTGATGTGGACGTAGATCTGATTGCCGGGATGCGTATGCAATCCCTCGAACTCTCCGGGCTCGACTGTGAACTTCTGTACGATGACCTTGTCATTCTCGAGTAAAAGCTCACC
This sequence comes from Acidobacteriota bacterium, assembly GCA_965248695.1. Taxonomy (GTDB): domain Bacteria; phylum Acidobacteriota; class UBA890; order UBA890; family WLXD01; genus DASCOT01. The sequence continues at coordinate 2,925,877 of CBDFKD010000002.1, forward strand.
CGGAATGTTCGGGTAGTGGACGCCCGCCTGCTGGCCGGCGAAATTGTCCGTCGGGAGGCCCAACAACAGGCCCGCGGCGAAGAGACAGCTCAAGACTCTGCTCCCGGTGATCCAACGCTGTCGCCGAACGCGCGAGTGTCGATTGCGTCCGCTTCGAACCGGTACTGGCATCTCTATTCCTCCTCGGGCTGCCGTCGTCGGAGCACGCGGTGCCGCTCCGGTTACGGCGTCTGGGTTCTGGCGGCGGTCGCCAGAGATCGCTGCCGTCCTCTGCAAGTTGTCTCTATCCTAGCTCGGTTCAGCCATGCGTAGCGGGGCCGTCGGTTTGATCAGGGGTCCGGCGTTCCCGTATCCGCCGCAAGCGATGCGCGGTGCTCACGCACCGCCCGGCCCAGAGGGCCTGCCGCCCAGCTGTCCTGGTATTGGTGGCGAAGCGGCTCCTGCTCCTTCGGGTCTTTCGCCAAGTTGTAGTAGGCGGGTCGAGTGCGGATGGTGAGGGGCTGCCCGATGCGCTCCATTTCCTTGTACAGCATCTTCCAGTTGCGCCATTTCGCGCCAACGATCTCGTTGCCTAGGTACAAGACGAGCGACTCGCGGGCTGGCTCGTCAGTCTTGCCCATCAGGAAGTCGGAATAGTCGGCGCTGTCCATGACCCGGTCGGTCGGCATCTCGGCATTCACGAACGCGGCGAGCGTGGCGTAGACGTCCATCGCGTGGACGATCTCGTTGGACTTCCGCATGGCGGGGATCTTGCCTGGCCAGCGGATCAGGAACGGCACTCGATAGGCGCCCTCGTAGGTCGTGAAGATGCCGCCTCGCCAGGGTCCGTTGAAGCCCTCGCGCTCGATGCCGCCATAGCCCCCGTTGTCGGAGGTGAAGATGAAGATGGTGTCGTCTCTCAGGCCCAGCTCGTCGATCGCGTCGAGCAGGTCGCCCACGTACTCGTCGGTCTGAGCCAGGATGTCGGCGAAGTTCCCGTTGCCCGTTCTTCCCTTGGTGGCGGGGTGGGGATCGTGGGGCGTATGCGTCTGCGTGTAGGGCACGTAGGCGAAGAAGGGCCGGCCCTCTCCCGCATTGCGACGAATGAACTCGAGCGTGCGATCGGTGCTCTCGCGATCGATGGTCGCCCGCCTGGCGCGGTCGTAGACCTCGAGCACCTCGGGCCGCTCGCCTCGAGTCGCCGTCATGACGTGCTGGTAGTCCAGTTCCAGGTCAGCTGGAACCGAGTTGCTGTCGGGCCAGTGCGCCTCGTTGGAGGAGCGCGGAATCCCCCACCACTCGTCGAACCCCTGATCGGTGGGGAAGCGACCGTCGACCTCGCCCAAATGCCACTTGCCGAAGATGCCGGTGGCATAGCCGGCGGCGGACAGCATCTCCGGCAGCGTGTACTCCCATTCGGTGAGCCCGTACCACTCGGATCGCGCGGTGCCGTCCTGCCGGAGCCGCGTGCGCATCGAGTACCGCCCGCTCATCAGCGCCGACCGTGTAGGCGTACATTCGGAGTCGACGTTGTAGTTTGTCAGCTGAAAGCCCTCATGGGCGATGCTGTCGATACGGGGGGTCGCCGCCCCCCGGATGGCCCCGCCGCCATAGATGCCTGGTTCGCCGTAGCCGAAGTTGTCCATCATGACGAGCACGATGTTCGGTTTCTCTGCATTACTCTGCTGCCTGGAGACCCTGGGCTCCGCCGAGTTGCCCGCCGTAGCCAGCAGCGGTAACGCGATCAGAATCACCAGCGACACCAGCGTCACCGACAGGCGTGCACGAACACACATCGAAGCCTCCTTTGATATTTGATAGTCGGAGTTCTCATGCTTGGATCAACCGTGATACCGCATAGAGGAAAGCAGGATTCTCCAAGCTGTCAACTCCACTATGGGTCATCGATCTTCGTGCGCCGCTCGGTTTCGATGGTGGTAGGTGCTCTGCTCACCTTGGCAGGGTGTGGCTCGCAACCTCAGGAGCCTCCCCCGCGAGCGTCGGCGTCTGCGCCCGACGATGGCTTGTTGCAATGGGCGCTGCCGCCGGGAGCCGAGGCTTATGCGTACATCGACGGCAGGCGGCTACACGAGTACGTCGTGGAGCAAGCAGCGATCTCACGCCGCTATCGCGACCAAGGGCATCCGCGCTTCTGGGGCCGGATCACCGGTACCTCCGGCGACGCCGAGAGCGCCGAGTGGTTGCTCGACAAGTTCCGGGGAATCGGCCTGTCGGATGTGCGCGCCCAGCCGTTCGACCTTGAGCCACAGTGGATGCCACAGTCGTGGGCAGTCTCGGTCACGGCCGGCGGCGAGACGATGGTGCTCGAATCGGCGCAGCCAGCCTACGGCGCGAACCCGACACCCGCGCAGGGCCTGGATCTCGAGGTGGTTTACGTGGGGCTGGGCAGCGAGGCAGACTTCGCCGGGCGCGATGTCCGCGGCAAGGCCGTCCTTACCTTCAGGGCACCGTTGTCGAGCTCGGAAGAAGCGCTGCAACGGGCGGATTCTCGGGGCGCCGCGGCCATTTTCAACGTCCCCATGCTACCCGGCAACTTGCGCTACCAGGCGTACCCCTCGGGAACCGATGCGCCGGCGTTGACCCTGGGAAGCGATGACGGCTACGCGGTCCGGGAGCTGATTGCACAGGCCTCCAATGGTGCGGCACCACGCGTCACAATCAACCTCGACGTCGAGCGCACGGCGGGCCTCGAGACGGCGCTCGTCTGGGCGACGCTGCCGGGGCGCACTGACGAGACCATCTACATCATGGCGCACCGCGATGGCTGGTTCGATGCTGCCGGCGACAACGCCTCCGGGGTTGCCTCGATGATCGGCCTGGCGGAGCACTACGCCGAGATTTCACGAGCCGAGCGACGACGAACGCTAGTATTCGTCGGTTTGGATGGGCATCACAACAGCGGTCCGGGCCAAGGCGTGGGCAGAATGTGGATGGTCGACCACCGCGACGAGCTCTTTGCCGAGACGGCTTTGATGATCAACCTCGAACACCCGTCCACGCTGCAGACCACCGTCCGCCCTCGGTACCATGGTTCGGTGCTGACAGCCGACGGTCTAAGCTTTCGCGACGGCGACGATATCGTCTGGGCCAACACGTATATGCCGCAGCAGTGGTATGCGGGCGGACCCACCCGACCCCGGCTCCAGGCGATCGCCGTCAAGGCGTTTCGCGAGTTTGGAGTCAGCACCTATCTTGAACCGAACCCAGTGCCACCGGCCGGTGATCTCGGCCGCTTCTTTCAGTTCGTTCCCGGGCTGGCGACGAGCGAGTTCTACCACTACTTCCACAGCGACCTGGAGACTCCGGAGACGGTGCCGTGGACCGGGCTCGAGGCCTCGACGCGCGCGCATGCACGGATCATCGACGAGGTGAACAAGCTCGAGCTGAGCGATTTGCAACGACCATCAGAGCCCTGAGGTCGAATTCTGTCGAGACAGAGGAGCCTGAAGATGCCATCGGATCGCTGCCCAGAATCGCCCATTCGTAACGCTCTACGCCGACGCGGGACCCTCGCAGCCGCGGCAACCATCGGTGGTGTGATGCTTGCCACCTTGATCATCGGGATTCCGGCGATCGGTATCGCCGCACAGCAGGTGGGCGTTTTCTATCCCAACATCCCCGGAGAGCTGGTGCTCGACAACGAATACGTCGTCGTGCAGCGGTTCATCATCGAGCCAGGTCAGTGGGAGGGGATTCACTCTCACCCGGGAAACCAGATCGCGGTGCGCATCAAGGGTGGCCTTTGGGCCGGACGCCGAGGCGGCGTCGAGGTATACCGAATGACCGAGCCCACCGAGGATGGCTCCGTCGGATGGACGGACGCCATCGATATCTCCGAGCAGCACGAATCCGGCAACGTCGGAGATACGCCGATCGACCTCATCTGGATCACCCTGAAACGCTGCGCGCCGGTGTCGAACCAGGCCGTCGGTCAGGTCTACCCGGACGTTCCCGCCGAGGTGCTCCTGGAGAACGATCGCGTCGTCGTGCAGCGATTCGTTACCCAGCCGGGTCAATGGCAGGGAGTCCATTCCCACCCCGGCAGCCAGGTCTTCGTCCACACCAAGGGGGGCGAATGGACCATCCGCACAGGTGATCGAGAGACCGTCTCGTATTCCGAGACCGGTTCGGCCGGCTGGTGGCAGCGCGTCGACATGAGCGAAGCGCACGATACGGCCAACTCCGGCGATACGCCCATCGAGCACATCCTGATCAACCTCAAACCGTGCGCATCGCTCGATAGCGGCCGCTAGGAGACCGATCGCCAGCGCTTCTTGCGGTCGCCCCTCACCCGAACCTACGTCTTGCCGAGGTTGTTTCCTTCGAACCGAGCTCCACCCCTGCGATCGAAACTGGTTCGCTCACCCCCCGTCAGCCGGTACTCGGGAGCCGAATCACGCACAGATCGCGATCACCTGAAAGTAGAGCGTCCCGGCCACATTGTTGTTGCGCATGCCGCCGCCCCACTGGGTGGTACTGAACGGGCCACTCAGGATGATCTGGAAGTCCGTGGCCGCGAACATCGAGGGGACGGCGCAGGTGTTGAGCGTGGATACGATCGTACCGCCACCGGTCAACTCCGTGCCGGCCGGGCAATCGGCTGTAGCCTGGGCGGCGGCGGTGAAGAGGACAGGCGTACAGGCAGACGTGGCCTGCTGGATATTGGGCACCCCAGAAGGCCCGGTTGCTCCCGTCGCTCCCGTCGATCCCGTCGATCCTGTCGCCCCCGTGGGCCCTGTCGCTCCCGTCGCTCCTGTGGGCCCCGTATCACCCGCGGGCCCCGTATCTCCCGTCAGCCCAATCGGCCCACGCGGCCCAGGCAACCCCGGCGGGCCCGGAGGTCCCGACGCGCCGGTTACCTCGCCGCCGCCAACGTCGAACTGGTCGGTCATGCCAGTGCCGCGGCTGTTGACGCCGCATTCCACCGTCAAACGATAGCCGGCGGTGTCGATGTTGTCGGGCAAGTCGGCGACGATCGACTCCGGGCTATCGAGGTCGACCGAGTCGATCTCGAGCTCGATGGTCGAGAGTCTCACCACCGGGTTCAAGCAAAAGTTCTTGCCATAGATGATCACCTGCGTGCCATCGTCGCTCAGATCGACCTTGCGGATGGTCACCTCACGCTCTGGGGGCGCCAGGAGAGGCGACGTGAAGGCTCCGAGCCAAATGCCGACCGGGAGCAGGGTAAGAACGACGGTGACGTAACGATGCATGTTCGTTCCTCGGTGATCCCGGCGCTCTCTACCGGGCGATTGAATTTGATATCTCCGCCTGAGAGGCGATGCCAATCGGCGATCATTGAGGCCGGATGAACGCCCGGCCGGGCCGGTGGGTACGGGCGGCAGCTCCCCGACGCAACAGCGACTTACGGCCTCTTGTTAGCCCACACACAAGCCTATCCCTCGACCATAGCGCGACCCACGGATTCGTGGCTGGTCAGCCGCCGGCGTGCACACCGTAAGACGACCGCGACACCTCGGCCGGCCGGTCGCGCTACCGCTGCATCGTGAAGGTGAACTTCGCCGTCAGCGTACGGTCGTCGAGGCGGTCAAACGGGCCGCCGAAGGCGGTCGACTGCCGGTACACCAGGTAGAAGTCGTCGCCTGTGCGGTAGATGTAGCGGAGTCGTACGAACGCCGCCAGCTGGTCGGTGACGCTGCTGTGCTGCAGCAACGAGTCGAACAGCATTCGATCCGACAACGACAGCTCGGCGCGTAACCGCACCAGGTGGGTATTGAAGCTTCCGCCAGGCAAGTGGATCCGATTGAAGCTGTACTGCGGGTTGAGCCTGAAGCGGTCGCTGAAGCGGACATTGGGGCCGCCACCGATTCCGAAGCGCGTGCCGTCGTAAAAATTGCCCAGATTGAAGGTCAGGCTGCCGCTCACCGGACGGCTGGGGGCGGCGCGCAGCGTGATCTCCGCGTCAGTCCACGAGTAGTCTCCGATCGGAATGGTGACGTTCTCGTCGATGGGGAAATCGAAATCCAGCAGCTCGTAGTTGCGATTGACGCGGAAGCGGACGCCGTCGCCGGACTCGAGATCCAGCCGCGCTCCCAGACGACCCAGCCGGGAGACCTCCCGTCCACTGGTATCGGTAATGCGCTCGAACGAGGGCTCCAACGACACGCGTCGCATGAAGGGCCAGCTCGGGCGCAGCGACCAGCGACCCTGCGTGTTATAGCGCACGATGTTCTGTCGGAGGACGAACCCGAGGTCGCTGTCGAAATCGTCGGCCACATAGGTGACGTCGCCGCCCAGTCCCAACTCCTCGCTTTCCCACCCGGCGCTGAACTGCCCGACCCATGAGGTGCCCTCGACTTCGTTGTCCTGGCCACCGGCCACGAAGCCGGACACGAGCAGATGGTCGAAGAACGTGAAGTTGGCGTCGACGCCGAAGACGCGGTTGTACTGTCCGTCAGATCCCTGGACGTTGGTGACCAGCGCACCGACGGTCGACCGGTCGAGCACATCCTGCTTCCAGCGAAACGCGGCGAAGTTCTGGCCAGCGCCGAACTGCGAGTCACCCGTTTGCACATTCACGAAACCGACGTTGCCGCCACCGAGCTTTCCCGTCAGCTTGCCGCCGTAGCGAATGGGGACGGGCTGCCCCCCTGGCCCCAGACCGATCCGGCGCGAGAAGAACAGTAGCGCCAGTGGCGGCTGGCGCTGGAAACCACCGCCCTCGCCAGCTGCCGAGCTACGGCGTGCCAGCGTGCCGAAGGTGAAGCTGTTGGCCGCCTCCAGAAAGAACTCGCGCTGCTCGGGAAAGAACAGCGAAAAGCGCGTCAAGTTCACCTGCTGCGTGTCGGCCTCGACCTCGGCGAAATCGGTGTTGGCGGTCAGGTCGGCGGTGAGGTTGGGCGTCAGCTGCACCTTGAAGACCTCGATGCCGATATCGCCCCTGGTGTCGGACACCGGGTCATCATGCTGTTGGAACGAATCGTAACCACCGGTCACGAACGGCTTGAGCCGGAAACGATTGGTGAGCCCCAAGTTCGGCAGCCCGACGAGATTTCCATACTGCGAGACCGCCAGCCAGTTGTAGTCGCGGCTGGTGTTGTTCCAGTTGATGCGCTCCTTGGTACGTGCGACGTCACGCTCGAACTCGATGCCCCAGACGTTGCTGCCGGTGGGATACCGGAGGGCAGCGAACGGGATGGCGAGCTCGGCTTCCCAGCCGCGCTCGGTGATGCTCGCCGCAGCTTCCCAGGTCTCGTCCCAGTTCGCGTTGAGCTGGCTCTCGTCGCGCACCGTGAGGTCCAACTTGGCACCGAGCGCGTTGACCTCGAAGGCGAAGGCATTGCGACCGTCGTTGAAGGTGTCTATGTAGAGTGCCACCCAGTCGTCACCGATCTGGAAGGCGTCGCGGCGCATTTCCTTGGCAACGATCTTGTCGGGCTCATCGTCGAACGCGATCCAACCGAAATACAGGGTTTCGTCGTCGTACAGGACGCGCACCTCGGTGCGGTGCGACGGTGCCGCGCCAGCGACAGGCTCCTTCTGGACGAAATCGCTCACCACGTCGGCAAGCAGCCAGGCCGCGTCGTCGATCCGACCATCAAGAGTTGGCGGTGTGTCGGTCCATGTCGCGGCGGTGCGCTTGCCATCGATGGGGAGGTCGGCGGATCCTGATGCTGCGGGGGCGTCCGTACTTGGAGCTGAATCGCCCACGTCGCCGGCGAGGACCATCCGCGTCGCGGCGTCGCCTTCGAGTGCCGTCGGGGCGCCGCTTTCTGACGCCGTCAGACCGTCTGGCAGCGTGATGGTCGGCGCAGTCGCTACCGGCGGGGCCGACGGCAACACCACCGCACCGGCCTCTCCGGGTCGGACCATCCGTACCGGGATGTTGCGTCCCGGCGTCGTCCGCTGCGGGCTCCCCGGCTCGCCTGGACGGACCATTCGCACGGGAATCTGCCGGCGTGGCCGCTCTTGCTCGTCACGCTCCTGCTCGGCGACCACCGAAGTGCTGACCAGCACGCCGGCCGCGGTCAGCAGTATCACCGCACATCGACAGATGGCGCCAAGGCGAACCGGGGCTGTGGAGGGCATGCTCGGAAGATGCACTGGATCGTTGCTCCAGGCGTGCCGCCGGACGGAGGGGCTCGACACGGGGTACAGATTGCCAATTTAGCAGAGCCAGCCCCGCCAGCTCAGACACGCCGGCCGTTGCCCCGCCGACGGCGGCCAGGCGCGGACCAGGCGTGGCTGGCACCGGTCCCACTTCGTCTCACCGCATGTCAAGAAACATGGTCAACCGCCGGAGAGTCGCGACCAACGCAGCTTGGCGAGAATCGTGTCCTGCGGGCGAGTGCCCGGATACGTGAGTCAGCAGGCCCTGCTGTGACACTTCAAGAGCCGCTTCACGTATAGGTCTCCGAGCTCGTCTGGCGCTAGGTCGGGGAATCGATCCCGGAGGCCGGCCTTGAACAGCGCTCGACTCCAGGAGGAGAGCTCGAACGCCTTCTTCAGACGCTCCTCTGCGACATGGCGGCAAGCGTGCGCAAGTAGTGATCGTGGTGCGGGCGCGACTTAGCCGAACGGAGCATGGTCGGAGTATATACGCGGCGTTTCGCCGCCCCGCTCCCGTCCCCGGGGTGCCCGCCCGTTGGATCTCGTTCCCTCCGGCGATAGGCTCCACGCGGTGACGCACGCTGCTGTGGGAGTCGCGAGCGATCATTGGCGGATGGTTGGTGCCGTCACGCCACACCCACTCAACGACTGCTGAATCAATGCGCAAGCTCCAGGCCAGCCTTACATTGCCGCAAGTAGCAGCCGTGGCTTTCCTCGTCGTCGGTAGCGCCGCAGCGCTTCGCGCCATGGGGCGCGTTGTCTGGTGCGGGGGCGGACAACCGCATCTGTTCTCGGCCGACATCTGGAGCATGCACAACTCGCAACATCTGGCCGACCCCTACACGCTGACCCATGTATCGCACGGAGTCGTCTTCTACGGGTTGCTATGGCTACTCGTCGGCACGCGGCTGTCGAGCAACTGGCGCTTCGTCGTGACGCTGGGTATCGAGACCGTCTGGGAGGTCTTCGAGAACACGCCGTACATGATCGACCGCTATCGCGAATCGACGATCTCGCTGGACTACTACGGCGACAGCATCGCCAACTCGCTGGCCGATATTGCGGCCTGCGGCATGGGCTATGTCCTGGCAGCCACCATCCCGGTGTGGGCCTCCGCGGGTGGTTTTGTGGCGGTGGAAGCGCTGCTGATCTTGTGGATCCGCGACAGCTTGCTGCTCAACATCCTGATGCTGATCTACCCGCTCGACGTGATCAAGAACTGGCAGCTCCCCGGCGGATAGGACATCGGATGCGTTCAAGGCTGATCCGGTACGCAGTCTTTCCGTGGGCAAGTGGGCCGACTTCGTCATCCTCGATGAGCAGCTGCCTGCCGAGGTCGACCGTAGCATCGAGAATCGCGGGGCCACGGCAACCTGCCTCGCCGGCACGCGCGTCTATCCACCCGCCCAGTAGATCCGACCCCGGAGCCGCCGGAATCTGAGCGACTCCGCCAGCGCCCGCCGCGGAGGTCCGTATCCGGCACAACCGTCAGGCCAGCGGCACGAGCTTCGACCTGCGAATTCGCCGGTCACGGGTCAACAGCGGGACACCGTGGATCACGCTGGTGGCGGCGATCAGCTCGTCGGCCGGGTCACCCGCGAAATCGAGCCCGGTCGAGGCCTTCGCAATCGCCCAGTCGAGCGGCCACACGTGAAGAGCCGCGATCGCGGCGGCGACCTCCGGATCGTTGAGATCGACTTCGATCTTTCCCAGCTGGGCAAGCTTCGCGAGCTCCCAGTGGACGATGGCGGCGATGCCCCAATCGGAGCGCGAGAGAACGTCACGCTCACGCGGCTGCAGGTCGCCGCGCAGCGCGTAGATCAGTATGTGGGTATCAAGATTCAGCATCGGCATCCCACGACAGGCCGGTCGACAGGATGTCTCCTGTGACGGTGATCTTGTCGCGCAACGCCCCGATCATGGCTCCAGCCGGTGGCGGATAGGGCACCACCCGGGCGACGGGCCGGCCGTGCTTGGTGATCACCATACCCTCAGGACTCAGACGGTCGAACAGCGCCAGGCACTGTTCTTTGAATTTGGCCGCACCGATTGTCTTCATCGATAGCCTATATGACTAGAATTTACGACTAGCCATATTATATGTCCAATTCCTGGCAAGGCGACATCCTCTGCTCTATCCGGACGGTCACGGCCGAGCTCATGGCAGGTGTGCCCCGGCGCCCGACCACCATGGAAGCCCAGGAGGCGGACTTCAGACGAGCGGCAATCCCCAGATGACCCACGAGGCCCAGCCGATGGCGAGCACCATCACTCGCCCCAGGGACACGCGGAACGTGGGCAGCCAGTCCTCGGGCTCGGCTGGCCATGACCTGGCCAGCAGGAACGCAAGCATGACCAGGGTCACGGCGTTCCATCCGACCACCGCGTGGCGATTTGGCGTCAGCCCGGCTTCCAGCGTCCTGCTCAGGATGGCCGCAAGGGCGTAGACGTTCAGCAGCAGGGTCAGGGAGCTCAACGAAAGCACCCCGAGACGCAGGAGGCGCGCTTGGGTCCGTTCACCGCGATCGGCAGCGCTGGTAGCGAGAGCTTCCCGGCGCCCATTCCCGGGTGAAACCGCGGCAGCAAGCAACGTCAGGATCGCGATGATCGTGGCGTTGTAGATCATCAGGACCGTGCGCTCCTCAAACGGTCGCCAGAAGTAGACCGGAATGAACCAGAGCACGTAGAGCGCCAGCACGCTGAGAGCCGCCGGCAATAGCAGCCACGTCATGATGCGGAGGATGCGCGCCAGTCCCGTGGCGCGTTGCTGTGCAGGGGGCGACTCGGGATCGTAGACGCTCGCCACCGCCAGCACAGGGATCAGGCCGATGCCGAAGGCCGCCGCAGCGCGGAGCACGCTCTCGGGAAGCTCGATGCCGAACACCGCGAAGATCCCCAGCGTGAGCCCGGCAAAGATGAGGCCGGCACCGAGGTAGATCCCACCGGTAACCAGCGCCTCCATCGATCGCACGATGTAGGCATAGAAGTGCGTGGCGCGATCGGTCCGACCCAGCGTCACGCTCGCGCCGATTGCCGCCCAGGCCACGAAAGGAAGGTGCAGGGCAACCAGCGTAGCCGCGTTGTCCGTTCTCCCCCATGAGACCAGCGCGCTGACAACGGCCGCAAGGATCACAGCCCCGGCTGCTCCTGCCACCCACCGAAGCCGCTCGCGTTGCGTTTCGGTAGCGGCGATGAAGATCATGACCGCGATGGCCGCCAAGGGGGCCCATCCGATCCAGAACAATGGGTGCGCTTCACCCGGGACAGGAACCGGAGGCTTGTCGCCGGCGAAGAGCGTGAAGAGGGCCCCGCAGGCGACGCTGATGCCCAACGCTGTTGTCCAGCGTCGCTTGCCGGCGTCGTGGTCGTCGACCCTGGAGGCGACGGCACCTTGGTCGTCGAGATCGAGTCTGTATACCCAGGCGCGAAGCAGGACACTTTCCGGAGCCGCCTCGAAGCACTGCGCCACCGCGGCGGCGAAGGTGCGCTCCTGGCCGCGCTGCATTGCCGTCCGGTAGAGATCTTCGAGCGCCTCGGGATCCTCGCGTATCTCGTCGACCTGTTCTTTCATGTCCACCGGTACGGTTGGGTCCGCGAGCGAAGTCCGAACCTGAATCACAAGGTGAGACAGTATCAGAAAGTTCTTTTTGTTTCAAAGTACGGGAAGGACTCACCCAGCCAAAGCGCTGCCGGATGAGGCTGCGAGGCACTTCTCACTCTCCGCCATCGACCCGTTCGATCTCACCCCAGGCGTCGAGCTGAGGCTCGGACTCGATCATGGGCGACGCTTCAATCTGCGCGAGCGGGCCCACTACCGAAACCAGCATTCGATCGGGGTGGATGTATCTACGCGCGGCTTCCTGTACCTGCTTCAGGGTCACCGCACGAATACGCTCCGGATAGCCGGCCGACCAAGAATGGTCGCCGTCACGTAGCCATTCCAGTGCGAAGCTCCGTGACGCATCGAGCCCGGTTGCGTACCGCGCCGCGTACGTCCCGTCAGCGAGTGCTCCCGTCGCCACGAACAGCTCGTCGTCGCTCGCTATCGTGTCGCGGATCCTCTGGAGCTCCCGGAAGGTGATCTCCACCAGCAAGCGCACTGCCTCGGGTCGCCCGGAGGTGCGGAACGTGTAGCTCCCGGGACCTCGCACGCCAGGCTCGAGGAACGAGCTGTTGTCGTTGGTTAGCCCGCGCAGCTCCCTCGACTCGCGGAACAAGCGTGAGTCGAGGTGATAGGCGCCGAGAATGTAGTTCATCACCTCGAGCGCGGCCTGATCCGGTCGCGGCACGACGGGGATCTCGTGGCCGATCACGACCCAGCCCTGGAGCTTGTCGACATTTGCCTGAACGACGCGACGCGGCGACGCTGTTGTCACCTCCGCGAACGTCACGGCCGGAATACGTTCAGCTCCACTCCACCGCGAGAATGCTGCAGCGATCCGACGTCGTGCCTCTGCCGTGCCGAAATCACCAGCGACGGCGAGAACAGTGTTGGCCGGAACGAAGTAGTTGCGGTGGAAGTGCTCGGCGCCAGCGGCGTTGGCCGCGGCCATGTCGGCGGCGGATGGACTACGCCCGAACGGATGGGCCTGGTACAGCCGACGGTCGAACGCGGCGATCGCCCCGGCGATCGAGCTCGCCCAATCGATTCCCTCGGCCTGAGATCTGCGAACCGTGCCGCCAGCCGACGAGGCGCCGAACGCCGGCGCCTGCAGGGTGGCTGCGAGCAGGTCGAGCGCCCGCCATGCATCTTCGGCGGGTACATCGAGGGTGACCTCGGTCTCCTCTCGGCCCACGCTCACCGTGTACGCGGCCGCCATCTCGTCGAGCGCGGCACGGAACTCCGCCGCCGACATCGATGCCGGACCGCGCCGCAGCGCCGCAGCCACGGCGGCGGCCTCACCGGGGGCGCCGTGCGCCGATCCGGCGGCGACGAACGCCGTCAGCGTCATCAGCGGCGCACGATGATCCTCGGCCACATAGGCGCTCAGCCCGTTGGCCAGCTCCAGTCGAAGAGCTTCAGGATCAGGACGCTCGAACGAAGAGGCCGGCAGGCCCATGTCCCGCGGATGCGTGGTGTCCTGGGCGACCGCCGGAGCTACGTGAACGGCCAGCGCTGCCGCCGCGATGAGAAACCGCCGGGCGATCATGGCCGGTCCTCCGAGGGGGGCAGATGGGGCGTTCGTGAGCGCGCCACACCCACCGCGCGGTTGTCGGGCACGAAGTAGAGCCGTGCGATCCGGGCTATGTCTTCCGCGGAGGCGTTGTCGCGCCCATCGAGGAATTCTTGAAGCGTCTGCCATCGGTCCATCGTCTGGAAGTGCCCGATCTCGAAGGCGAGGGCGCTCGAGTCTCTGGCGGTACGGTGCCACTGGGTGCGAAGCACCTTTTGGGCGCGGGCCACTTTGCCGGCGTCCGGAGGGGTCATCAGTAACTGGATCGTCTCTTCCAGCAGCGCTTCGGCCGCGCCCAACTTCCCTTCATCCGACAGGATCAGCTCGAAGTTGATCGTGCCGGGGACGCCGAAGCGCGCCGTGTGCACCACGCGCGTGTTCACGTTCACCCCGCCTGCGATCGCGGCGCCAGCGACTTTCTCGGTGAGCAGATCGGCGGCGACCTCGCCCAGCACATCGAAGAGGGGCCGATCGGGGTGGCCGACTGCCGGGATCTGATAGCGGAACTCCACTCGCGGTTCGATCTGGTCGTTGCGGTAGACGAGTCGACGCTCGGCACCGGGTAACGGTTCGACCGCGGGCGTCCGAGTGGGCTCGGGAGCGCGTTCCATCCACCCGAAGTAGTGCTCCACACGCGGGATCATCGCCTCGAGCGACACCCCGCCGACGAACACCAGCGTGGTGTTGTTCACCACGAAGTACTCCTCGTACATGGCCCGCTGCGAGGTGCGCGTGTACTCGCCGAAGTCGGTGCTGTAGCCCTCGGGCCAGAACACCGGATGCACGATCCCCGACAGCGCGTTCATCTGCTCGTAGTACGGCGTCGAGGCGCTGTTCAGGTCGCCGAGACGTTGCTCCACGAGGATCATGCGCTCCTGCTCGAACTCCCGGAACACGGTGTTCGACATTCGATCCGCCTCGACCCGAAGGAACAGATCGACGCGATCGGCCGGCAGGGTGATGTCGAACTTCATGTACTCCTGCTCGGTGGTCGCGGTGAGGTCCGTTCCCCCGTAGGCCTGGTACCACTTGCCGGTGGCGCCGCTCTCCCGGTACTTCGCAGTCTGCCGCTCGAGCTCCGCCAGCTCGTCGAGCAGCTCGTCCATGGTCGATGTGCTTTCAACATGGCGGTAGTCGTCGATGATGCCGCGTTGCCGGATGGCGTTCCTGGCTCGGTTCTTCTCTTCGATCAACTGGTCTTCGAGCTCCCACATCCGTTCGCGGATCGGCCGTTCAGCTTCCCAGTCGGTCGAGCCCAGCGTCGGGGTGCCCTTGAACATCATGTGTTCCTGGAAGTGCGCCGCTCCGAGCAGCCCTGGCACTTCGTGAATCGCGCCCATGTCCGTGAAGATCTTGCAGGTCACCCTGGGGTCGTCGCTGCGCTCCAGAACGAGCAGACGGAGACCGTTGTCGAAGACATGCTCTCGAATGGGCAGGTCGTAGTTGGACTGAGCGGCGGACGTTCCAGGGATCGCGGCAAGGACGATGGGCAGCGTCAACAGAGTCCAGCGGACAAGGGCACGACGGGAACGATTCATGAAGGCTCCTGAGGATTCTCTTTGGATCGTGCTTTCACCACAGTCGGCTAGCTCCTGCAGGGATACGGCGGCCTCTGAAGACCCTCGCTCAGAGGCAGGCGATGTTACGCCCACCCCGGCGGGGCCCGCAAACTCGGCGCGAGAGCCGTTCGCCGCCCGTAGCCCACCGCGAGGTGTGCGATTCTCCCCTAGCCGGCGAGTCCGTCACCGCAAACAGCTTGAGCTGTTCGACTCATCCGCCGCGCCGCTCGTAGATCTCGCGGCCGCGGTGTTGACGTTGCGCGGCTGGACTCGCTACGCTGCGCCGTCCGAGAAGACACCATCGAGCTGCTGGCGCGGTGAGAGCGCAGGGCAATGCTCCTGCCACCGAGCAAGCTGGCCACCGGGAGGGAAACGATCGTGATGAAGGGTGCTGTTGCGTTGGGACTGCTAGCCGCGTTTGTTGCATTGAACGCTGAGAACCCCAAGCCGGAGCACGGAGCCTCCACCAGTGGCCAGGAGTTGAGGGCTTCCAGCGGTAAGCTCGAGTTCAGGTCTTCCAGCAGTAGTGAGATGATCAACTCTGAAGAGCCATGGCCAGCTAGGTTGTTCCCGGATGTCAACCTGAGCTTCCTTACCGAGGGCTTCTCGACGGACGATGGCTCGGAGAACTCGATCCGCTGCACTGCCAAGGTGCGGGATGGCGGGAAGGGACGCAAGGGGGTGAAGATCACGTTCGACGGCGAGATCGTCGACCTCAACAACAACCCCGTGGTTGGTCTGCCGACTACGTCCGGTAAGACCGATAAGGACGGCAATCTCGAGATCGACTTTCCCCTGGACGATCTACCCGGCGGGGACCTCGCGGTGATCATCGAGGGGACTTTCACCACCAGGAAACCGATGGACTCCGCGAAAGTCGAGTGCGCCTCCCGTAACCGTATGCCATGCCAGGACGGCCCGGAAACCTTGTGCCTTCTCGACGACGCGCGCTTCAAGGTCGAAGTGGATTGGACAAGCTCCAACTCGTCCGGAACGGGACAGGTGGTGACTTCTGGTCCTAATCAAGGGATCTTTTACTTCTTCAACCCCAACAGCCAAGACCTCCTGGTGCAGCTGCTCGAGGCATGCGGCAACAACGATCACTTCTGGGTCTTTTTCCAGCCTTTCACCCAAGTCGATTTCGACATGACGGTTACCGATACGGAGACGGGCCAGATTCGGACCTACGGCGACAACTCCGCCGGGAATCCCTTTCAGGCGGTTACCGATACCAGTGCCTTTGCCACCTGTCCGTGATCGCACGATCCGGCGACGTAACCGGATACGGAATCACGTAGCGCAAGCCGGGACGATTGCCTGTGCCTACGGATCCGTAGGCGCGAGCCGCTTCAACTCCTTGAAGTCTTCTCGCTCGTAGATCACGCGTCCGTCGAACAGGGTCATCTCCACAACGGCCTGGTGAATCGTCAACGGCGGTACTTCGAAGAGGTTCCGACTCGACATCGAGTTCGATGCCAAGGTTGCCAACTACGCGTCGCTCGAAACCGCGATGAAGGCGAGAACGAGACGACCGTCGGTGTTCAACGCGGAGCGGTCTCGACGCGCTCAAAGTGCTGATCGATCCAGTCGACCCAACGTCGTCGCAGGTCCCGCCGGTGCACCGGGTCTGACGGGAAGTGCCCGCTCACGATCATGACGAGGCGCAAAGATCGACTCAACCGGCCGCGCCCGGACCGGTATCGTCTTTCACTGGCACCGTGTAGTTGAGCGGCAGGCGACCGCCATCCGGATACACCGTCTGACCGGTGACGTACGAGGCGTAGTCGCTGGCCAGAAACACCGCCACTCGCGCGACCTCCTCAGGCTCACCGACACGACCCAACGGCGTGCGCGACAGGATCGACCGACGCGACTCCTCGTTGGTCATCACCTCGCCCAGCATGTCGGTTGCGATCGAGCCCGGACCGATAGCGTTGACGCGGATCCGATGCGGCGCGAGCCGGATCGCCATCGCGCGCGTTAGCTGCATGATGCCGCCTTTCGACACCGCGTAGGGAAGCTGATCGGGGATCGCTACCACGGCATTGGTCGACGACATATTGATGATCGCGCCCTCGATACTCCGGTCGACCATGTGTCGCGCCACCAGCCTGCTGAGCAGGAACGTGCCACGCAGATTGACCGAGAGAACGCGGTCAAAGTCCTCGATCGACGCGTCGAGGATCGAGCCGGCGACGATGATGCCGGCGTTGTTGACCAGGAGGTCGCATTGACCGAAGCGGTCGATGCACGCGGCAAGCAGGCGCTCGCACTGTTCCGGCTCGCTGATGTCGGCGGTGACAGCCAGCGTTGGCGTGCCGGCGGCCGCGGCGATCTCGTCGGCGGTAGCATGGCACGCGTCCCCGGCTACGTCAGCGAGCACGACGGCGGCGCCATGCTCTGCGAACGCCCTGGCGCATGCCGCCCCGATACCACGAGCGGCGCCGGTTACGATGGCGCTTTTGTCGTCGAGATTCATCGTGACCCTTGTGACCTACACCGGCGAAACAAGTTGGCGGGCGTCAGAAATGGAACGATCCCTCCCGACGGGGTATGAGCGGTATCTGCCTGGAGCGCCCGACGGCCTGGTCATGAGCGTTTGCACGGCGGAGACCGGGCACTGGCAACGTCAGTCGCCAGGCGACGCTAGCCGCTCACCGACTCAACTAGTAGGGGGCGCGCCGAAGCGCTTCGCGAGCATCTTGTACCAGTCGCGGAACGGTCCGGTGGTGTTTTGCCAGAACGTCCGGTACTCGTCCTGCATCCCGGGGCCAAGGCCCCAGGGCGTATGTTCGTCGGTCTCGGGGATGTAGAGAGTCCCGAACATCCGGTCATAGATGCTGGTGACCGCCGCCATGTTCGTGTTCCAGTGCTTTCTCGCATAGCTGTGGTGCGTGTGATGCATCGCCGGGCTTTGGATCCAGCGCTCGAGCCAGCGCGGGTATCGGAACTGGACGTGATAGTGGCGGAAGGCACCGTTGAAGCCGAATAACAGCGAAAACACGCTGACGTTCAGTATCGTGGCGCGTGTAATCCCGCCGTTGAACAGGTAGGCGAATACTCCAGCGGCCATCGCGTAGCTGAACGCCGACCCTGCCGCCCAGATCGGGCCGGCCAGGAAATGCTCACGGGACCGCGTCCACGGCGTCAAAACTTCCGCCGAGTGATGCACTTTATGGATCGCCCATAGTGCCGGGTACGTGTGCATGCACCAGTGGATGGCGTAGAACATGAGGTCGTAGGCGAGCAGGGCAACCAGGCTGTAGAGCACCATCCACGCAACGCTGACCTGCAACGCCGGGGTCTCGCCGAACACGAACTGCATTGACGCGATGACAGATTGTTCGGTGTACGGAGCTATGGTGGCGAACAGCGACACCGCCCAGAGGGGACGTAGCGAGCGTTCGAGTATCCAGAGCCATATATCGACCCGCGCCGAGACGTGCGTGTAGATGTCTTTGGGCAACAAGAAATTCAACAGGCCGGTCTTTCTCTCTCGACCTTCGGCGTTCTTCGAGCCATGACCGCGGCGAACGAAGAAAATCAGGCTGGCGACAAATACGATGAACAGGATCCTTCGCCAGTGGAGATCGCCGGGCACATTGGTTGACGTGATCTGCCACACGACGCTCGCGGCGCGCTGCGTGATATCGGTGAACGGGCCGAGGATCTGCCCGGCGCCTTCCGCCGCGCCAGTCTCGACGTCGACTTGCGGCGCGAATGCTCCCGAAGCGAACCAGAGCAGCAAACCCGCTATGAATAGCAAACCGACAGTACGGCGCATCACTACCTCTGAGGTTGGAATCGCATCGGGTCGAACGCTAGCACGTAGCTCTGGCAGCAAGGAAGGGACCGCTCGCGGAAACGCCTCTAGCAGGCCGTGGTGGAAGTGTGGCGGGCCTGCGTTGGATCTCGCACCCTCCAACGATAGGCTTCATGCGCTTCCCAACAGCCCGCCGCAAGTGCCGTGGATCCCGTGCAGCGATCGAGGAGAAGTTGATGAGAGGAGCCCCATCGTCGCGCCATAGAGCCCGCTTCGTCATCGGTTCTGTCCTGCTGTCGCTGTGTCTCGGGGCCCAATGGACCGCCGACAGGCGCGGCAGCGACAACATCGAGGTCGTCGCTCACGTACCGCTGGGCGGCGACTCGGTGGCCGACATCGAGATCGAGCAGGACCTCGATCGTCCTTATGCGTACGTCAGCCGCGATGCCTTCAACGGTAACGAGCGCGGCATGGACATCATCGACCTGCGCGATCCGGCAAAGGCGTCGGTGCTGTACCGCTGGCGAATCGAGGACCAGGATCTGCACATCGGCGGCGGCCTCGACGTCAAGTTGTTCGAATGGAACAACCGCCACTACGTGGTGCAGTCGTTCCAGTTCCGACAGGGGGGGCCGAACGCCGATCTCGGCGCCATCGTCTTCGACGTGACCGATCTACCGGACGTGTCGACGGTGCGCGAAGTCGGCCGCATTCGCGTCCCCGACACGCCGGGCGGCTTCCACAACATCTTCATCTACAAGCACACCAACGGGCGAGTGCTTCTGTTCACCACCGCCAGCGCACCGCACTCGCTGGTCTTCGACCTCGGGTACATCATCGACGGTGTCGGAGGCGAGGGTGGACGGGATGCGCTGGTCGCCAGGGTTCCGGTAGGGATGCCCGGGGAGAGCATCCTGCGGGGGTACCACGACATGTACGTCGGCTACCACCCGGACACCTCCCAGGATCGTTTCTACGGCGGCGGCACCGGCGGCTACTACGTGTACAACGTCACCGACCTGGAGAATCCGACGCTGGAGGTCTCGCTGACAGGCATCGACGGTGTGCAGTTCGGCCACACGTTCACACCTTCACCGGACGGTCGCTACGTCATCGCCGAGACCGAGTATCAGTACGCACCCCTGCGCATCTTCGATCTCCAGCCGGCACTCGACGGGGAAGCTCAGAACATTCGCGAACCGATCTCCGCCTGGACCGCCGACTGGCGTCACCTGGTGCACAACCACGAGGTCCGCTGGCCGTACGTCTTCGTTTCCGGCTACGTCGACGGTCTGCAGGTGTTCACGCTGTCCGACCCGCACGACCCACAGACGATCGCCTGGTACGACACCTACCTGCCGAAGGTAGGCAGCGACAACTCCCGCATCGTCTGGGGCGCGTTCGGCGTCGACGTGCGCAATGCCGACGGGTTGATCGTCGTTTCCGATGCCTATTCCGGTTTCTGGGCCTTCCGCATGGAGGGTTTCAGCGGCTGGAACGGCAACGATTGGGGGGTGCCGGACATCTCCAGCGTGCAGAAATGGGACACGGGACCAGCCCAATGAGGTGCTCGCTACTTCGCGCTACTTGCCGCGCCGGCGGCGAACGCGCATGCCGTCCAGGACGGTTCGGGTCGTCTGCTGAATAAGCGCCTCGATGTCGTCGCCAGGCTGGGTCTGTCCTTCGAGCACCAGAGACGCCAGCCCGTGCACCGCGCTCCAGGCGACGTAGGCCTGCGCTCGGGGATCCTGACGTTTGATCGCGCCGCTGCGCTGGTGCGCCCGGATCACGCCCACCAGTTCTTCGAAAAGACCGCTTGCGGCCTCCTGTAGCTCGGGGACGTCCTCGCGAATGAGCGCCTCCTTGCCGTACATGAGGCGGTAGTGCGCCGGATTCTCCAGGGCGAAGCGGACGTACTCCTCACCCATCCGCCGGAACTGTTCGACGCTGGATCGCGGTGCGCCCGCCTGGATGCTCTGCACGCGCTCCTTGAGGCGTGTGAACCCGGCCGCGGCAACCGCGACCAGAAGCGCATTCTTGTCCGCGAAGTGACGGTATGCGGCGGCCCGAGACACGCCCAGGCGAGCGCCGATCGCGCGCATCGTCACACTGGCCGCACCGCCTTCGGTAATCATGGCCGCCGCTTCCGCAAGCAGCGCCGCTCGAAGGTCGCCATGGTGGTACGCGCCGGTCCGGTCGGTCATGCGTCGGTCCCGACAATGCCAACGGCATCCACATCTGAGCCATTTTGATCGCTGTGTTGATTCACGTTGCCGGTCTCTGATCAGCTTTCACGATTGACTGCATGTACAGCGTCTCCTGCAGAGCAAGGAGATACCTCGCAACCTCGGGATCGGGCGAATCTACGACAATCCTGATAACCCCTGTCTCAGTCTTGGACATCCTGAACCAGATGAAGTGCTGCCGGCCGCTAGTATCAGTCAACAAGACCTTAAAACCGCCGGTGTTCGTCTTTCTGCTGTTCCTACCGCGCAGGAGCTCCGTTTCCTCGTAGTTAAGGAACTCGTGCGTCGCGAATTCCAGTCCGCCGAGGCCCTTGAGGCTGAAATGATCCCCAGCGCGTTGCTTGGCGGCAATGAAGAACTCTTCGAAAGCCTGCTTGATGACACCTTGAGAAGCCTCGCCGGTGCCGGCCTTCAAGTCGCTCTGAATCGTGCTGAACGCCGGAGAAGCTGCCAAAATGCTCGGCAGCAGCGGGGACCCGGATCCAATCTGGAGCTCGAACCGTCGCCGCAGTTCGCCGGCGAGTGCCGAGTTCGCCAACATCAGGATCGCTAGCAGCCCTGTCAGGGTGCCATCCCGGACCTGGCTGCCAAAGAAGACCGCACCACCGTTAGAACCCTCAACGCCGATGGGCGCGAAGAAACCCTGACGGTTCAATTCGGACATGCGACGCACGACGTTGACTTCACCGGTTTCAACCCCGACGGTCTGGGCTCCGAATATCGAAGCTACAGCGTCCACGCGGCCGCTGGTTGCCCCGTGCGCTACTACCGCCAATTGGCTACCACCCACCTCGGGATATCGATCAGGATGCGACATTACCCAGGCGAGCATCCCGGCAACGTTGAGCTTCGCGACGTCCTGAGGATGCAGCGCACCTACGTTGCCGGCCACGTTCGTGGCGACGAGGTTGCCGCGGTCTCCATCTGCATCGAGAACAACCCCGAAGTCGGCGCCGGACGCGTCGACCGTCCGGATAGCATCCGCCAGTCCATCGGCAACCGGTTCGATCCGATGGACGAATCTCCCCGGCCTGGTGTTGATGGCGACAACCTCGATGAAGTCGTCGAGGATCGCGGGCACGATCTCTGAGGCACCGCCGCCATTCGTGTCGACTACGATCCTGCGTTCCATTTTCCGATTGGTGGCGCGAATCTCCCGGACGTCTTGCTCGGACAGTCTGAAAATGTTCCGTGTCTCTTGCCGGTAGCCCTCCAGCTCGGATCGGACGGGTGCGGTGGGGCCGCGGTACGCGTTGGCCCGCTCGGCCAGCTGCAACCGGCCTGCGCCAATCTGGCGAAGCCGTTGTCTGGCTGCTCCAATCACCGTCCCCATCTTTGAGCCGTTCAGGACGCCGCCCCGGTCATTCGTGCTGTTGCACTCCGGCTCGTGCTTGCCGGTCAGGTACTTGATGCCGTTGTCTGATACCGGATTGTGCGACCCGGTGACCATCGCCCCACCATCCGCTCCCAGGGTCCGTACGGCCGATTGCAACGCCGGTGTGGTCGTTACGCCGAGATCGATCAGTTCCGTCTCGATCGCCGCATCATCTCCCGCGAGCTTGAAGCCGATTTGTTGGAGATGCAGCAGAGCGGGACTTGTCGGGCGGGGATCCCGACCGAGAACGAACCTGAATCGGTTCTGTTTCCGACCCGTTCGCCGCCAGCGCTCGATGACATTCTCCACGTAGCTGTAGGCGTAGGCCAGGGCGACGACCTTTGCCTCGTCGGAAATTTGCGCACACTCTCCGAAGTGTCCACGCACTCCTGAATAGGAGGCCACGAACTGCAGGGGTGGCTCATCCGCACACGTAACGGTCGCGCGATCGAGGGTCGCCGTATCAATGAGCATGTCGGCAGAGCGCGATTGGCTCACAGACCCGCCTTCACACTGCCGCTAGGCTTCCTGCTTTTGCCAATCGGGCCTGCCATCGTAAACCCACCGGTAGTAGTCCGTGTTGCGCAGCTTCGACGCGGCCGTCTCGTCCAGAATGAGCCGGGTGTGCGGGTGAAGCTGCAGGATCGATGCCGGCACCGAGGCTGTGATCGGACCCTCGACGGCTCCCGCAACGGCCTCTGCTTTCGACTCACCGAAGGCCAGTAGGAGGCACTGCCGAGCCTCCATTATGGTGCCGATACCCATCGTAACGACGTGCGTGGGCACTTCTGCGGAGTCGCCGAAGAAGCGACTATTGTCCTCGATCGTCTGCCGGGTGAGCGTCTTGATGCGCGTCCTGGACGCTAGCGACGAGGAGGGCTCGTTGAATCCGATGTGGCCGTCCCGGCCGATTCCGAGTATCTGCAGGTCAATCCCTCCGGCTTCGTGGATGCGCTTCTCATACTCCTCGCAGGCTCGGGGCAGGTCAGCCGTAAGCCCGTCCGGAACATGGGTCGATGCCTTCGCCAGATTCACGCGACTGAACAGAGAGTCCTGCATGACGCTGCGGTATGACGCCGGATGTTCGGACTGCAGGCCGACGTATTCGTCCAGATTGAAAGTGGATACCTGAGCCAGGTCGAGGCCCTCCTCGTTGTGCATCCGTACGAGCTCTCCGTACAGAAGCATCGGCGTCGCTCCTGTAGCCAGACCCAGCACTGCATGCGGTTTCTGGCGAATGAGGCGCGCCACGATGTGTCCGGCCAGGCGGCTGGATGTTTCGGGATCGGGTTGAATGATGACTTCCATAATCGATCAGCTTCCCGAGGCCTGTTCCAAGCGCTGGCGGACGTCTCTACTGAATCGATCCAGGTGACCCTCAACGAATTCCAGGAGCCCGAGTGAATCGTCACGCACTAGCGGGGTCAGGTCCATTGCGAACGACACCTGTCGACAATGATCGGTTTGGTGCGACTCCAGGTAGGTAGCATTGGCTAGGCGCCTACCAATGCTGGCCAGGTCATAGCGCTTGCCGCCAGCGATCTGCGAATCGAATACCGCCAGCAAGGCCACGGCGAGGCTCTCGTGTGCGCTGACGTCGAAGACCACCTTGTCGTCGCCCACCAGCCACTCCAGTCCTCGCCAGACCTCGCAGCCATAGACGGCCTCGGGTCGGTTCGAGAGTGGTAGGGTACGCACCGCTTCGATCAGCCCCGAAAGAACATGGATATGGGTTGTATGTTCGTCCGCAGGATTGTGGGTGTAAACGACCCGCGGATTCATTTGCGCCAGCAGCCAAGCCAGATCCTCGACCAGGCCGGAGTTGTTGGGCACCTCGATCGCCTTGCTCGCGTAATCAAGCTGGACCTGCACACCGTAGCGACCCACGAGCGCTGCCGCCTCCTGCTCGCGCTGCCGAACGATCCTCATCCCCTCGTTGCTGAGGGCGCAGTAGGGACCTGATCGAGCACAACCGGCGCCGTCCGTACACGTGATTCCGCCAAACCAGAGGGCTGGCGCGTGGAGACACTCGGCGATTCCGTGATAGGCCATGATCTCCAGATCGTCCGGATGGGCGCCGACTCCCAGATGGGTGACTCGCTGCAAAGCCGATTCTCGATCGATCCCATCAGGGATCAGAATCGACGCGCCAGGCTGACTGAGTGCCACTCGATCTCCCTTCCTCGCACCGATCGTGGACGGGTGACGAGGACGTGCCTCCAACTGTTCGAGCCAACTTCGTAACCCATAGTATCGGTGCTTAAAAGAGGTCGTTAGGGCCCCGGACAGCCCAGCGGTGGCAGTGGAGTACGGCTTGCGACTCGGCTAGGCTGGAGCTCCGCTTCGGCCGGTTGTCGAGTCTCCTGACTACCAACCTCGGACCCCCGCGGAGAACGCATGAGGCTCATCAAAGTTCTGCTGACCGTGACCCTCGTCGGCGCGTTGTCGCCGAACCTGGCGCCGACAACAGCGGACGCTCAGCATCAGTGGCTCGGCACAGCCGAGTTCCCCAACTCCGGCGCAGCCTCCGCGGGCGTCCATCCGGCCTCCGGCGACGAGCATCAAACACACGAGCCACGGCTGTTCCAGGCGCTGCAATTCCGCCATGTAGGCCCGTTTCGAGGCGGGCGATCGACCGCCGTCGCCGGGGTCCCTGACGAGATCTTCACGTACTACATGGGGTCGACGGGCGGCGGCGTGTGGAAGACGACC
The DNA here is from genome assembly GCA_965248695.1 of Acidobacteriota bacterium. Lineage (GTDB taxonomy): Bacteria > Acidobacteriota > UBA890 > UBA890 > WLXD01 > DASCOT01. The sequence continues at coordinate 2,950,776 of CBDFKD010000002.1, forward strand.
GACGCCGGCCAGTCGTGGAGGAGCGTGTCGGATGGCTACTTCGCGGCCGGCTCCATCGGAGCGATCGCCGTAGCCGACTCGGACTCGAGCGTCGTCTACGTGGGCACCGGCTCTGCCTGCCCGCGAGGCAATATTTCGCCCGGCATCGGCATGTACAAATCCACCGACGCGGGCACCTCCTGGTCGCATATCGGCCTGCGCGACGCCGGTCAGATCGGCAAGCTCGCGGTCCACCCCGACAATCCGGACCTGGTCTACGTGGCCGCCCTGGGTCACATCTTCGGTCCCAACGAACAGCGCGGCGTGTTCCGTTCCAACGACGGCGGCGGCAGCTGGGAAAAGGTCCTGTTCCTGAACGACGAGACGGGCGCCGTCGACATCAAGATGGACGCCAACGACCCGAACGTGCTGTACGCGGCGTTCTGGCGGGCGGAGCGCAAGCCCTGGACGCTGATCTCAGGCGGGCCCGAGGGCGGCGTCTACAAGACCACCGATGGCGGTGACACGTGGGCGAAGCTCACCGAGGGCCTGCCGGTGGGTCTGACCGGCAAGATCGGTGTCGCCGTCTCCCCCACCGACTCTGACCGCGTGTGGGCCATCATCGAGGGGGAGCGCTCTGATTCCGGGTACGAGCGCGATGAGACCGGGCTGTATCGATCCGACGACGCCGGCGCCACATGGTCGTTGATCAACAATCATCCCGATCTGCACCAGCGACCCTGGTACTACCACCATCTGGTGGCCGATCCCCAGGACGCCGACACCCTCTACCACGTCGGCGACAGCTTCTGGAAATCGACCGACGCCGGCGAGACCTTCACGACCATCGCCCCTACCCACAGCGACAACCACGATCTGTGGGTCAATCCTAATGACCCACAACTGATGATCGAGGCTAACGACGGTGGCGCCTCGGTGAGCGTCAACGGCGGCGAGACGTGGTCGTCTCTGCTCAACCAGCCGACCGCCGAGCTCTACCGGCTGGCGGTCGCCGAGCAGTTTCTGTACCGGCTGTACGCCGGCCAGCAGGACTATTCCACCATCTCGGTGCCGAGTCAGGTTCCGTACGCCAGCGGCATCACGCTGCAGCACTGGCGCGTTGTCGGCGGCGGTGAGATGGGCCCGGTGGCCGTCGATCCACGCAACGCCGATGTCGTGTACGCCGGCGGCAACATCAGCCGCGTGGACCGCAGCATCGACCGCATACGGCCCATCATGCCGTACCCGCAGTACTGGTCCGGCGTACCTCCAGCGAAGCTCCGCTACCGCTTCCATTCCCACGCACCGATCATCCTGTCGCCTCACGACCCGGACGTCGTGTATACGGCGTCGCAGTTCGTGCACCGTTCCGGCGATGGCGGTCAGAGCTGGGAGGTCGTGAGCCCCGATCTGAGCCGCGGCGATCCCCTCAACGAGACCGCCTCCGGTGCTCCGCTGACGCATGACATAACCAGCGTGGAGTACTACGGCACGGTGTCGGATCTGCGCGAATCGGCTGTGACACCGGGATTGCTGTGGGCCGGCACCAATGACGGGTTGTTGCACCTGTCGCGGGACGACGGCCTCAGCTGGACCGACATCACGCCGCCGCAGATGCCCAAAGGTGGCAACGTCACCACCATCGACCCGTCGGCGCACGATCCCGGTCGCGCTGTCGTGGCGGTGCATCGCTACCTGCTGGACGATTTTCGACCGTACATCTTCCGCACCGACGACTACGGCGCTACCTGGGCCACGATTTCGGACGGAAACGGCATCCCAGACGATCACTTCGTGCGCGTAGCGCGCGAGGATCCGCACCGACGCGGGCTCCTGTATGCGGGCACCGAGTTCGGGTTGTTCGTATCGTTCGACGACGGCGGCCGCTGGCAGTCTCTGCAGCTAAACCTGCCGGTCACTCCGGTATCCGACCTGCGCGTGCACCGACTCGACCTCGTCGTGTCGACACAGGGCCGTGGGTTCTGGATTCTCGACGACGTCACCCCGCTGCACCAGCTCAGTGGCGCCGTGGCGGCAGCCGACGCGCACCTGTTCAAGCCACGCGACATCCACCGGATCGAGGGCGGCCGCGGGCAGAATTCGTGGAGCAGCTACGTCACTCGCGATCGTCTTCTGGGCGCTCAGATCGAGACCCATCGTGTGGGCGAGAACCCGCCTCCCGGGCTGCTGATCTTCTACACATTGCAACAGGCGGCGCCGGGCGAGGTGCGGCTAGAGATCCTCGATAGCGCCGGCGGGCCAGTGCGGTCGTTCTCCAGCAGCGTCGCGGCCGATGGGGTGACCGCCGAGCCCGGGATGAACGTCTTCGTGTGGGACCTGGCCTATCCGGGTGCCGACATCATCGTCCCGAGTCGCCTGGACGGCACCACGGCGGGGCCGCGCGCCGTACCCGGGCGCTATCAAGTACGACTGACCGTGGGCGCACGAAGCTCGACCCAGGAGTTCCGGGTGCTGATCGACCCGCGCTCGCCATCCAGCCACCAAGACCTGCAGGAGCAATTCGACTTCCTGATCGCGGCACGCGACAAGGTCACCGAGACACACGAGGCGGTGCGCACGATTCACGAGCTGCGCCGAAGAGTCGACGAGATCGACGCTCGGATAGCGGCGGCCGGCGAGTCGGCGGCAAATACCCCAGCCGCGGCGGATCAGCCGCAGGCTGCGCTTCGCAACCAGCTGGCAGAGGCCTCGGCGTCGATCGCGGCCGAGCTCGACGCGCTCGAGGACGAGCTGCGTCAGAAGCGCGCCAAGGCCTATCAGGACACCGCCAACTTCGAGCCCTTGATCGACGACCAGTTCGCCTGGCTCGCCAGCCACGTCAGATCGGCAGATACCCGACCCACCGACGCGGCTGTCGATCGTTTCCGCGATCTGGAAGCGCTGCTGGCCAGGAGCCTCGATCGACTCAACGAGATCCTGCAGTCCGACATGCCGCTCTTCGAAGAGCTACTGAACAGCTGGGAGAGTCGTCGCAACTAGCGTCGCACCGTCGCCGCCGGTGCGACCAGGCAGCCTCTGTAGCCGCGCCGTTTCTGTGAGTCAGGCCTCGTCGATACGTTGCAGATACGGTCCTTCGCGCGGCTCGTCCTCGACCGGCAGGCCGGCGCCGAGCGCTCAGCGATGCAACCAGGAGAGACCGACACGGCCGACGTAGCCGTCGGTGAGTTGGTAGGCACCGTCGGCCAGAGCCTCCTTCAACGTGACGAACGCGTAGCCACGATTCTCGAGTATGTCGAGTAGCGCCCATCGCGCATATGCTGTCGCTGTGGCTTGAGGCAGACCGCTCCAGGCCCTCCAACAGCCGTCGCGTCGCCCGTTCGACGGGGGCGGCAACGCAGGTTCGACCGGGCACCTTGAACCCGGGCAAGTCGTCGAAGGTCAGGGCGACCGCGCGCGGCGTCACAGGTGCCTCCACCGGCGCGCGGGAGACCACAACGGAGCTCGGCCCGGACCCGCAAGGAGCGCGGCGATCCCCAAAGCAGCGCGGCGGGCGCGCAGTTCGATTATCGAGTCCAAACCTGGGCGCTGGAGGTGTCGGGCATGCCCCAATCGGCTCCGTTCCAGCCATCGAAGCCGTCCATTCGGAAGGCCCAGAAGCCAGTGGTGAAATCACTGATGACGATGAGGCCGTCCTCGTTGCGAACGTCGACGCCCCAAGCACCGTTGAACATCGCGCCGGTGCCGCCGCCGGGGTTCGGCGGTCCGAGATACGTGTCGTAATAGGCGACCGTCACCGGGTTCGCCGGATCCATCATGCTGAACACCTGAAGCCCGTCGAGGAGGCCCGAGACGAACACATAGGGCCAGCGCACCTCGTGGTTGTGCACCAGGTTGCGCCAGTCGGCCGTCCACGCCCCGATCGGGGTGCGGATGTTCTGCACCTCGCCATCGAGAGCCGGTTGCAGGTCGAAGATGCGCAGGGGCGCGTAGCGGTACTCCGTCTCGGCGATCGCGTAGCGACCATCCGGTGTGGGCGTGAACGTGTGTCCGTACTCGACTCCCTGGATGCCCGTCAGCGAGAACAGCATCTCCGGGGCTTCGAGGTTCGTCACGTCGTAGACGTAGTACCCGTCGGTACCGCCGCCGTAGAAGCGATCCGTCTGCGTGTCCGGGTGCCAGCCAACGTAGAAATCGTGATACGCACGGTAGCCGCGGGCGCTGTCCGCTCCGGATCCGGCCGGCACATTGGTCACCCGGGCGGCGTCCATACGCCCGTTGATCACGTGCACCAGGTCGTAGACGTTGGCGCCTGGTCCGCTCAACGTCGTGAACAGCAGCGGACGACCGTTGCTGTGGGCGTATACGAAGATGTTGTGGAAGCCACCAACGAGATCGGGCTCGCGGATGCGGGCGACCTCCACCATCGTCTCGGGCAGGCCGGTGACGTCGAAGATGATCGCCCCGAGGTCGGGGTTCGGCCCTCCCTGCGCGAACTGCACGGAGAGCACCACGTAGTAGCGCTCCTCCCACATGAAGTACTTGATGTCCTTGCCGCCGGCACCTGCGTGCAGGTCCTGCTCCTCGATGCGCCATTCGTGAATGCGCTTCGGGGCGGCCAGATCGGACAGATCGATCACATCCATGCCCTTCTCGCCGAAGTCGCCAAAGACCTCGCGCGCGACGTAGACATAGGGGCGCGATAGCTCCTGCTCGATCTCGATGTCGGCAACGCTGAGCGCCGGGCCGAGCGGCAGATGCGCCACCACTTCGATGTTGTCGCTGCCGGGCTTGTCGGGAGTCCACTGTCGGGCGCCGGCCGAGGTCACGGCGACCAGGGAGATGATCGTGGAGAGGATCGCGAATCGATGAGACATGCTGCACCTCCGCTGCAAATGGTACGCGGCAAGACGATACTCTCTCGATGCCGAGAAACTCCAACGGCAGACCATGGACCGATCACGACGGGTCATGTGACAACTGTCCGCGGTTTCACTCTCCAACCCGTGAGGGCCGAGTCATGAGCCGTACCTCGCCCCAGATTCTGGTGTTCGTCGCGGCGCTCTCGGGCCGGCCTGGCCCAACCAGCCTCCCCGACGCCGATCGGCGTTCGGCCCGGGCAGTCCGCCATGCCAGCGGCAAAGTACGAGGTTCGACTGCAGCGCAGCACCATGGTTCCGATGCGCGACGGAGTCGGGCTCTCGACCGATCTGTATTTCCCCGAAGGCGCCGGAGCGTCGCTGCCGAGCGTCCTCATCCGCACCCCGTATGACAAGAACGCGTATCGCCAGCGACAGCAATCGGTGGCGCAGCTGTTCGCCAGCCGCGGACACGTGGTTGTGGTGCAGGACAAGCGTGGGCGCTACGAGTCGGAGGGCAGATTCCTGGTCTACGGTGGCGACGCCGAGGACGGCTACGACACGGTGGACTGGGTAGCGGCTCAATCCTGGTCGAACGGTCGGGTGGGAACCTACGGCTGCTCGTCGCCAGGCGACTATCAGATGTTCCAGTCGACGCTGAGGAACCCGCACCACGCCGCCATGATTCCGCAAGCGACGGGGGGCGCCGTAGGCTCGGCGGGCGGGCGCTACCGCTACTTCGGGCTCATCAACGGCGGGGCGATCGAGCTTGCCCTAGGGTTCGGATGGTTCCGCGGCAGCGGCAACAAGATCTACTACGGACCGCCGCCCCATGTGGACCGCGGCGAGTGGTTCGCGTCCGGGCTCGGGGAGCTCTTCGACACCGCCCCGACGCTGCCGGAGATCGATCATGCGGAGATCTGGCCCACCTTGCCCCTCGTGGAGATGATGGCCAAGGGCCGCACGCCTCCGACCGACTGGGTACGCGTCGTGTCGACGCCGCTCACCGACCCCTGGTGGGACCAGTTCCACTACCTCTCCGACGAGGACCGCTTCGACGTGCCGGCGCTGTTCATCAACTCCTGGTACGACTACGGCGTCGCCGAGACGCTTTACGAGTTCAACCTACTGCGGCGCAACGCCGAAAGCGCTCGCGCTCGGGACAACCAGTTCGTCATCATCTCGCCGACCACCCACTGCGGATCGGAACGGACCACGGAGCACACGAGCGTCGGTGACCGCGACCTCGGCGATCCTCGCAAGGACTTCTGGAAAATCTACGTCGACTGGTTTGACCACTGGCTCAACGGCGACGGCAGCGATTTCACCGACATGCCCAAGGTTCAGTACTACCTGATGGGTATGAACGAGTGGCGCAGCGCGGAACAGTGGCCACTTCCGGAGACCCGCTTCACGCGCTACTACCTGCGCAGCGACGGCCAGGCCAACAGCCGCTTCGGTAGCGGAACGCTGACGACCGCCCCTCCCGGCGACGAGCCACCCGACCAGTTCACCTACGATCCGGCGACCCCGGTGCCGTCACGAGGTGGCAACTTCTGCTGCTCGGGCACCGCGGAGGCCCAGGGGGACTCGTTCGACCAGCGGGTGATAGAGATGCGCAACGATGTGCTGGTATACACCACCCCGCCGCTGGAGCAGGGCGTCGAGGTAACCGGTCCGATCGAGGCGACGCTGTACGTGACTTCGTCGGCGCGCGACACCGATTTCGTCGCCAAGCTGGTCGACGTGTATCCGGACGGCACCGCCTACAACGTGCAGGAGGGAATCCTGCGAGCGCGCTATCGCGAGGGCTTCGGGCAGCAGGTGTGGATGAGCCCCGGGGAAGTCTACGAGGTCAGGGTCGACCTGCACGCTACCAGCAACTACTTCGGGCCCGGACACCGAATCCGCCTGGAGGTGTCGAGCTCCAGCTTCCCGCGTTTCGATCGCAACCTGAACACCGGCGGTGACAACTACAGCGAGACTGAGTGGGTGGTGGCAGACAACGCCATCCATCATTCAGGGGACCGTGCCTCCTACGTCGTGCTGCCCATCATCCGGTAGCCTCGGATCTCGCGAAAACCCGGGCCACGACGCACCTGACCCGCATCGGGTTCGCCAGCGGACGGAGGACAGCCATGATGCCTTTCGAGCATCACGAGTACCTGGGACGGATCAACGCCACGAAGCGACGCATGGAGGCGGCGGAGATCGAGGTGCTGCTGGTGACCGACCCGTCCAACCTCTACTACCTCACCGGCTACAACGGCTGGTCGTTCTACGTCCATCAGATGCTGGCGCTGGCGCTGGAGGCCGAGGAACCTCTGTGGATCGGCCGCCAGATGGACATCGCCTGTGCCCGGCACTCCGCGTTCCTGAGCCCGGACAGCCTGGTGGGCTATCCCGAGGACTACGTCCAGTCGCCGGCACGGCACGAGATGGACTTCATCGCCGGCGTGCTTGCGGAGAGAGGCTGGGGCAGGCGCCGCCTCGGCGTCGAGATGGACAGCTACTACTTCACCGCGCGCGCCTACCAGCAGCTCGAGCTCGGTCTACCCGACGCCACCTTCGTCGACGCCAACCTGCTGGTGAACTGGGGGCGGCTGATCAAGTCGCCGGCCGAGATCGAGCAACTCCGGGTCGCCGGCGCGATCGCCGATCGAGCCATGCGAGCGGTCATCGAGCGGATCGAACCGGGTGTCAGGGAGTGTGATGCGGCGGCAACCTTCTACGCCACACAGGTTGGTGGTGCGGAGCACAGCGGCGATCTTCCCAGCCACGTGCTCTACATGCCAACCGGCGAGAGAGCTTCGGCGCCCCACCTGAGCTGGACGGACAATTGCTTCAAGGTCGGTGAGTCAACCAACATCGAGCTCGCCGGCTGTCGTCACCGTTACCACACCGGGCTCGCCCGAACCGTGTTCCTCGGCGCGCCACCGTCACGGCTCACCGAGCTCGCTTCGGTCGTGGCCGAGGGACTGGAGGCGGCGCTCGACACGATGCGCCCGGGCGCCACGTGCGAGCAGGTAGAGGCGGCCTGGCGCGCGGTGATCACCAGGGCCGGGTACGAGAAGGCGTCGCGCATCGGCTACTCGATCGGTATCGGCTACCCGCCCGACTGGGGCGAGCACACTGCCAGCCTGCGGCCGGGCGACGCCACCGTGCTGGAGCCCGACATGACCTTCCACGTGATCCTCGGCATGTGGATGGAAGACTGGGGCTACGAGCTCAGCGAGACCGTCCGGGTTTCGGAGGATGGCGCACCCGAGAGCTTCTCGCGGTTGCCGCGGGAGTTGTTCGTCAAGACCTGAGCGTCACTGGCGCCCGTATGCGAGCCGTCCGTCGATAAAGGTCATGTCGACGTCGATTTCACTGATCGCTCCGGGCGGCACGCTCGTCGGATCGTCTGACAGGACGACAAAATCGGCCAGCTTGCCGATCTCGATCGATCCCTTCACCTCCTCGTCGAAGGTCGAGTATGCACCCCCGAGGGTCCAAACGCGGATGGCGTCCTCGACGCTGACTTGCTGTGCCGCGCCGTACACCTTTCCCTCAGCGCTGGCACGCGTGACCATGCTCTGGATTCTGAGCATCGGATCGGCGGCGCTGACGCCGTAGTCGGAGTTCCCGGCAACGGGAATACCGAGCTCCAACGCCGATCGATTGGCGTGCATCATGTTCCACCGTGCCGCACCATACGCCTCCATCTTGTCGCCGTGCTCGTAGACGTACGAGTGCAGAGCCAGCACGATGTCCAGCTCCTTGATCCGGCTGAGAATGGCGGAGTTCACGATGCTCGCGTGCTCGATGCGGTGTCGATGATTCTCGCGCGGACGATGCTCCAAGGCTCGTTCGAGCGCATCGAGAACCATGTCGATCTCGCGGTCGCCGTTGGAGTGCACCGCGGCCTGGAATCCGGCCTCGTGAATCTCGAGAATCATGGCGTCAAGCTCTTCTTGGGATCTGCCGGGCGGGATGCCGTAGTAGTCGCGCTCCCCGGTTGCCGGATTGGCCATCTCGTAGGGCTCGTACAGCCAGCAGGTCCGCCCCGAGAGCGAGTTGCCATGGAAGCTCTTGATGGCTCCGATTCGGAGGTGATCGTCGCCGAAGCCGGTGCGCAGGCCGAGCGCTCGCAGCGCCGGCAGGTGGCGGAAATCGAACATGATGCTCACCCTGACGGGTTGCCCTTGATCGGCCGCGTCCTGGTAGGCCTTGAACGCCGCAGGATCGCTCCCGGCATCGACAACGCTAGTGATCCCCTTGCTCAAGAACGCCTCCAAAGTCCGCAGAAGTCCCTCGGTTCGCTCGGCGCTCGTGGCCCCCGGTAGCGGCGGACCGTGCTCGAGGATGGGGTCGATAGCGTTTTCCCAAACGACGCCGGTCGGCCGACCTGTGTCATCGCGCTCGAACCCTCCGCCAGGCGGGTCTGATGTCGAGCTATCGACCCCGGCCATCTCGAGAGCGAGAGAATTGACCGCCGAAACATGGCCGCTGGAATGCGTCACGAAGACCGGATGCGTTGTAGTGGCCTGATCCAGGTCCGCACGACTCGGATGCCTTCCCAGCTTGGTGTCTTGATATCGGGTGCCGATCACCCACTGCCCGACCGGGGTGATGGCCGCCTTCTTCCTCAACGCGACGATTGCTTCCTGCATCGTCTGCACGTTCTGGGGACTCAGGTCTACCTTGCCAAGTCGTGACGTCACCGGATACGTGGGTTCCGGGTGCATGTGGGCGTCGATGAAACCGGGCGCGATCGTCTTGCCGCCCGCATCCAAGACTTCTGTGTCCGGGCCGACCAGCGAGCCTACCTCCGCCGAGCTCGCAACCGCCACGAGCTTGCCGTCGCGAACCGCCAGAGCCTCGGCCCTCGGGAGCCTGTGGTCGACGGTAATGATGTTCGCCGAGACCACCACCAGGTCGGCAGCCAACCGTTCTTGCGTCGCCACGGGCGAAGAGGCCGACATCCAGATACCGAGCGTCGCAGCGATGGCAAGGGCCCGATGAATGAGCCCGGCGCTGGACCGGGCGGACTTCGTGAGGCTCATGGGATTCCTGTCCTAGATCGCATGGGTGGTCGTTGGATTCTGTCATCAATAGCCAGGGTCTTCGCCGGGTACGCCGGGAGTAGCCGCTGGATATGTACGCCCCGTCTCGGGGCGGCGCCTCGAAACTGCTCGCACGGTTCGCTACCATTCGCGAAATCAGGAGCGCGTCCGTGCTCCCGGGCGTAAGCGACCGCCATATCGGAAGATGGACGACGCCCCCCGGTAGTCGGCCATGAGTCAAGGGAGAGCCTGTGCTTGAAAACGTGAACTTCCTCGCAGTTGGTCTCGCCACGGTGCTCTCGTTCGTCTTCGGAGCACTCTGGTACTCGCCGTTGCTGCTCGCGAAGCCCTGGATGCCTGCGCACGGCTACACGGCAGAGCAGGTCAAAGAGATGCAACCCAGTATGGGTCCTACCTACGCCATCCCGTTCATCTGCTGGGGGCTGATGGCGACGACGCTGGCCATGATCGCACCGCATTTCGGTGAGGGTTTCGGCGGAACGTTCCATATCGGCCTGATGCTGTGGCTCGGGTTCTCGGCGACCGTCGGGCTCACCAACAATCGCTTCTCCGGCAAGCCACTCAACGCGTGGCTCATCGACGCCGGCTACCAACTGGGCTCGGTAGCGATCATGGCCGCCGTGCTGGGCCTCTGGACCTGATCGGGCAGTTCACCGTACCGATGGCTGCAACGGAGACCACGCCGGAGTCTGGGGGCACCTACGGCGAGGGCAAGCCCAAGGCGATCCACTCGGCCGGGTAGTCGCGACCACCCACCGCCACGACGACGTACTGCTTGCCGTCGTGCATGTAGGTCATCGGTGCGCTGGTAGTGCCGGCTGGCAACTCGGTCTCCCAGACCGTCTCGCCGGTGCTCTTGTCCAGGGCGCGGAACATGGTTCCCCAGTGGCCGCGGGCGACTCCGGGCATGGCGTCACTTCCCTCACCGATGAACAGCAGCGTCTTGGTCACCATCGGGGCGGCGCGGTTGGCGATGCCGAGCGGCGGCAGGTCGAGATCGCGCAGCATCGGGTGATTGCGTGGACCATCACCAACCGGGACCATCCAGACGTGCTCCCCAAGGTTCATGTCGATAGCGGTGAGCCGTCCGTAGGGCGGTTTGGTGAGCGGCAGACCGAAGGGAGAGGCCAGCCCCTGATGTTCCTGACGCCAGCCGCGGCCGGCGCCGGGCGGCGGCGACTTGATCACGTAGTCCATCGTCGCGTCGCCGGTAGCTGCGACCATGTCGTTGATGTACGGCAGCGTGTGCGACGCGGCGTAGAAGATCCCGGTCTCCGGATCGAACGCCGGCGTGTGCCAGTTCGCCGCGCCCCAGGTTCCCGGCACCACGAGCGTGCCTCGCGTCGACTCGCCGGTCAGCGACGGCGGCGTGAAAATCGGACCGGTGACGTACTGATTCATGATCCTGAGCGCCTCGGCCCGGAGCTCGGGGGTGAAGTCAGCCAGGTCGTCCTCGGTCAGACCCTGGCGATCGAACGGTGGAGGCTTGGTCGGGAAGGGCTGCGTCGGCGACGTCTGCTCACCGGGGACCGTCGACTGCGGCACGGGGCGCTCTTCGATGGGCCACACCGGCTCGCCCGTTGCTCGATCAAAGACGTAAACGAACCCGGTCTTGTTGGGCTGCATGACCGCCTTGATCCGCTTGCCATCAACAGTAATGTCGCCCAGGACGGGGGCGCCGATGTTGTCGTAGTCCCACAGGTCGTGGTGCACCATCTGGAAGTGCCAGACGCGCTTCCCGGTCTTGGTATCGATGGCCACGAGGCTGTCGGCGTACAGGTTGTCCCCTGGTCGATGGCCACCGTAGAGGCTGTTGCTGGGAGCGGTCAGCGGCACGTACACGTAGCCGAGCTCCTCGTCAGCGCTGAGCCCACACCAGGCTCCCATCGCACCCCCGTACCACCACGAGTCGCCCCAGGTGTCCTCGCCGAACTCACCCGGCCGCGGCCGTACGTGGAAGGTCCACAGGTGCTCGCCGGTGCGCACGTCGTAACCCCGGATGTCCTCCGGTGCGGCCTCCTTCTTGTTGCCGAAATCACCGCCGCCACCACCGTTGCCGGCGACGACCACGACGTCGCCAACGACGACCGGGCCATCGGCGGACCAGATGTTTCCGGACCAAGGCAGCTCGCGGTTGAGGTTGACGCGCCCGCCTTCGCCGAAATCCGGGTAGTACGCGCCGGTCCTGGCGTTCAGGGCGTAGAGGTGCTGGCCCCGCGCGACGAACACCCGCTGGTCGGTGCCGCTCTCCCAGTAGTCCATGCCACGGGAGCTGGAGCCGCGCATGCCCTCCGGCGTGCTGTCGAACGGCTCTTGGCCCCAGACCGTCTTGCCGGTTCCGGCGTCGAAGGCCTCCACCAGCCCGACGCCGTTGGGGGCATAGAGCACACCGCCGATCATGATCGGTGTCGAACGAAGGTTGTCGCTGATGCTGAGGTCAGGGAACGCCTGTCGCAGCTGGGCATCTACCTTGGGCCGACGCCAGAGGATCTCCAGGTCGCCGACGTTCTCCGAGTTGATCTGATCCAGCGGCGAGTAGCGGGTGAACCCCTTGTCGCCGCCGTAGTAGTGCCACTCACCCGCCGCCGTCGGCGCGCCGCTCTGAGCGCCCACCGCCAAATTGCCAGCCATGACCAAACCCGCGCACAGACCCACCCTGATCGATCCGTGGACGAACCGCATGGCAAGACCTCCCGTTGATGATCGACTCAACACGCACCAGATCCCGCGAGCTTCCAGGCTGCGGCGCCGACAGTCAACCTAGTCGGGCGTCCTCACCACACGTTCACCACGGCCTGCTAGCGAGCCGCACGGGAGCTCGGCGTCGTCAGATCGCCGATCCGGACCGGCGCCCGGGCGGGTGCTCTGCCGCGCATCGTTGCCCGCGGGCGAGAAACGCCGCCACAGTGACCTCAGTGGTCCCAGCCGCCCAGCAACTCGCCGTCGGCGCTGTACTTCACCACTCGATGACTGTTGTTGATGATTACGTACACTTCGCCACCCGGGCCGACAGCGATCACACCGTTGGACGCCTGGCGACCGGCGGTGGCTCTCTCTGTCGACGCGCTGGAGTCTTCATCAGCCAAGGCCGCAGCGGTGCCGCTGCGAAGGCGTGCGTGCTCTCCTATCTGCTTACACGACATTCCACGCTCTACCCCGTCACCGGTGCCTGCGCCGACTGGGGTGATTGCGTAGTTACTGGACGGGATCTTCACCAAGCAGACGCGCCAGCGTGGGCTCCATTGCCTCGGCCCAGATCTGATAGCCGCGCTCCTCGGGGTGCAGCGCGTCTGGCATCACGCTCTCGGGCAGGACGCCGTCGTCCTCCAGAAAGCTCTCACCTATGTCCAGATAGTGGATCCACTCGCCATCGTCGAGCTCGGCGATGAGCGTATTGGCTTCGTCGTTGACTCCACGCTGCCAGGCGGTAACCGTCTTGCCGCGGGGGAACACGGCCAACAGCAGGATCTTCGTTTCCGGCAGTAGACCTCGCAGTGTGTTGCAGATTGCGCCGACGCCCGCCGCGATCTCGTCCGGTGTGTAATTGCGCGAGTTGTTTGTGCCGATCATCAGCACCGCCACCTCAGGGCTGATCTGATCGAGCTGCCCATGGATCACCCGCCACAGAACGTGCTGCGTGCGGTCGCCGCTGAAGCCGAGATTCACCGCCTTCCGATGGCCGAAGTACCGGTCCCAGGTCTCCTTACCCGAGCTCTCCCAGCCGTGGGTGATGGAATCACCGATGAAGAGCAGATCGACATCTCCTGCGCGCACCTGACGCACGTTGTCGAAGAACCTCGCCATCCACCAAGCTCGGTCGGCGCGAGGCACCGGCACGGTGGCGGAATCCTGAGCGCCAACGATCCCCGCGACCGCCATCTGCGCGCACACCAGCAGGAGAAGAAGCTTCACAGAAGTTCTCATCGCGTACCTATGCACTCTCGTCGTAGGGGACAGCGGAAACAGATCGAGCGGTGTGCGAGCGTGCGGTCGACTATTCGCGATCCTTCAAGAGCTTGTCGAGCCCGGCAAAGGGGTTCTGGGTGACCGTCGCACGCGTGCTCTCGCCGAGCTTGCCGCCGGAGGATTCCGCCACCGCATGTCGCGAGTGCTCGTTGTCGTGGCACCAGTAACAGAGCAGCTCCCAGTTGCTTCCGTCGGGCGGGTTGTTGGTGTGATCGTGGTCCTTGTGGTGCACCGTCAGCTCGCTGAGGTTCTTGCTGTTGAAATCGCGCCCGCAGCTACCGCAGACCCACGGCAGCAGCTTCAGCGCCCGGCCCCGATAGCTCACATCCCGCTCGGCCCGCGCACGACGACCCTCGGCGACGATCTGCTCGGAACGACTTCGGTCTGGCGGTTTCGGCGCTGACATCGACAATGGCCCTGCTATCGAGGTAGGGGATCATAAGCTTGGCACGGGATTGTGCCGACGTGTTGAATCTCGACAGCGCCTTCGACAGCACCGCGGGACCCGACGCTCCCGCGAGTCGAACCGTCGCCTTCGCCAGCTGCCTACCCTGCGCGACCCGGTCTGGCCGATCCACAGCCAACCTGGCACCATCCCGCCATCCGCGAACGACTCCTGACAGAGGCACCTCATGGGCGACAAGCGACTCACGGCCAACGATTTTCCGAAGGAAGTTCTCTCCCTGTTCGATCGTTATGTCCACGGCATCATCGATCGCCGCGCCTTCCTCGAGGGAGCCGGGAAATTCGCCTTCGGCAGCATGACGGCGCTGGCGATGCTGCGCAGCCTGAGCCCGCGCTACGCCCAGGCGCAACAGGTGGCCCCCGACGACGAGCGCATACGCACCAGCTACCTGGAGTACGCATCGCCCAACGGCGCCGGCAACATGCGCGGCTACTTGGCCCGCCCGGCCGGCGACGGCAAGAAACCGGCGGTACTGGTGATACACGAAAATCGCGGACTGAACCCATACGTCGAGGACGTCGTGCGACGCCTCGCCGTCGCCGACTTCATCGCCTTCGGTCCGGACGCCCTGTTTCCCCTCGGCGGATATCCCGGGAACGACGACGAGGGCCGAGTCTTGCAGCGGCAGCGTGATCGCGACGAGATGATGGAAGACTTCGTCGCCGCGGCGGAATTGCTCGCCGACGACGAGGGCTCGACGGGCCGCGTCGGCGCTGTCGGTTTTTGCTTCGGCGGAGGCGTCGTCAACTATCTGGCAACCCGGCTGCCGGGGCTCGGGGCCGGAGTGCCGTTCTACGGATCCCAGCCACCTGCCGAGGAAGTGGCAAAGATCCAGGCCCCGCTCATGATTCAGCTAGCCGGCTTGGACGAGCGCGTCAACGCCGGATGGCCGGCCTACAAGGAAGGTCTCGACGAGCATGGCAAGACGTACACGATGCACATGTACGACAACGCCAACCACGGCTTCCACAACGACACCACGCCCCGTTTCGATGCAGCCGCGGCGAAGCTGGCGGAGGATCGTACGGTTGCTTTCTTCAACCAACATCTGCGATAGGTCGCGACCGTGAGGGTGCTTGGAGCGGCGGTGCTCGGAGTGGTGGTGCTCGCTGGCACTGGCCTGGCTCCTGTCTCCTCCGACGACGGCAGCATCGTGTTCAGCTCCGAGCGTGACGGTAACGCTGAGATCTACCGGATGAATCAGGACGGCTCCGGGCTCACGCGGCTGACTCACGACCCGGCCGAGGACTCCCTTCCCTACTGTTCGCCCGATGGCTCCCGCATCGTCTTCTCTTCGGACCGCGAGCGGACGCGGCAGCTCTATCTCGTCGATCTCGACGGCAGCAACCTGATCCGCCTGACGCACAACGACATCAACAACAACTCGCCCTCCTGGTCGCCCGACGGCAGCAGGATCGCCTACAGCTCAGGGGGCAACGCATCGCCGTCGAACCTCTTCACCATCCGACCCGATGGTTCGGAGGAGCGTCAGATAACGGATCGATCCGGGTACAACTTCCTGTCCCCGACCTGGTCTCCCGACGGCCTCAAGCTCGCGGCCGAAGGCGGACAGCTGGGCGAGACCATCGCCACCGAGTGGGGCGAGGCCGGACGAATGCAGATCTGGACGTTCAACGCCGACGGCTCGGACCCGGCCCAGGTAACGCAACTGGACGCGTACAACGGCTACCCGGCATGGTCACCGACCGGATCGAGCATCGTCTTCGATTCGACCTTGGAAGGCTGGGCCGACATCCTGTCGGTGAACCTGGCTGATCAGAGCGTCACCAATCTCACCCAGGATCCGCGCTCCAGCGAGTTCGCCGCCTGGTCACCGGACGGCTCGAGGATCGCATTTGTCGCCGACCGGGATGGCAACAACGAAATCTACGTGATGGATGCGAATGGTCAGAACCAGACCCGGATCACACACCACGGCGCGCATGACTCCGGACCGGCCTGGTGCCGCTAGCCCTGGAGGAAACGCTGCCTGAGGCTACCGATGCTCGAGAGGCCACCGTCTTCATCACGGAACTGCCAGAAGGCCCAACCGTTGCTCGATAGCCGATGAGATTCGGTGCCCAGTAGCTCCGAACAGGTGCTGCGAGCGTGGCTCGCTGCCGAGGACAAGGTGCAAAAGCACCGGCCCATACAGGTCACGGTGCCGTCGAGCTCGATCTGAGCGCTCAACCGCCGGTCGAGGTACACTCTCTCGAGCTTCATCGGCGGATCGATGAATCCTGCTGCGATCAGCCCGCTCACGGAGACGCCCAGTTGCTTCGACACCGTTACCGTCCTGGAAAGTCCGCGTCGATCGGTGGCATTGCCGAGCCTTCTCGGACGCGCAGACACAGGTCAGTTGAGCTGCAGCACGCCGTTTGAACGGCCAGTATACGACGCCGCGTCGGCGCTGCCGGCAGCTTTTAGCTTCGGCGACGCGGCCGCGCCGAAGCGCGCGGGCGGCGGCGGCTCCGATGCTGCCGCGGACGCGTCCCGTCATTGGATCGCGAGGGCACGTGTCCGCCGCGTCCCGGTGCCCGCCGAGTCGAGCGGCGCCGGTCGCTCGGTTCCGAGGAATCAGGCTCGAAGCCTTCCACGATCCGCCGCGGAATCGAGTCGCCCAGCTTACGCTCGGTAGCGCGCAGCCATGCGCCGTCATCTCGCGTCACGAAGGTCAACGCCCTTCCCTCGCGTTCGGCACGCCCGGTGCGGCCAATACGGTGGGTGTAGGCATCGGGTGTACTCGGCACGTCGAAATTGATGACGTGCGACACGCCGATCACGTCGATCCCTCGGGCCGCGATATCGGTGGCGACCAGAACGTCGAATCGGCGCTTGCGGAATCCCTGCATGGCACGGTCCCGCTGTGATTGCGACATGTTGCCTTGCAGGCCGACAGCGCGGTGACCGGCGCGGTCGAGCTGCTGCGCCAGGCGGCGTGCCCGATGCTTGGTGCGTGTGAAAACGATGGCCGACTTGCAGGCGTCTTCCGCCAGGATCCGCTCGAGCAGATCGCGCTTGCGATCCTCGCGTACCGACACCATGGCGTGATCAATGGTCTCCGCGGGACCAGAATGCGCCAGCTCCACAACTTGCGGATTCCGCAGCAGACCATCGGCAAGCGACCGGATCTCGGCCGGCATGGTGGCGGAAAACAGCAGGTTCTGGCGCTTCGCTGGCAGTGTCTTCAGGATGCGTCGGAGGTCCGGCAGGAAGCCCATGTCGAACATATGGTCCGCCTCGTCGAGGACGACGCTCTCTACCTTGTCGAGGTGAAGCTCCCCGCGCCCCATCAGATCCAGGATGCGACCCGGACAGCCGACGACGATCTCCGGATGCCGGCGTAGGGCCTGGATCTGGCGATGGGCGGACACGCCGCCAAAGACCGTCACCGCTCGCAGCTGGGTGAAGCGCGCCAAGGTGCGCATCTCCTCATGAATCTGTGTCGCAAGCTCGCGCGTCGGCGCCAGCACGAGCACGCGCGGGCCACGACGGCGCTCGCGGGCGAGTCGGTGCAGCAGGGGTAGCGCGAAAGCGGCCGTCTTGCCGGTGCCCGTCTGCGCCAGGCCAAGCACGTCACGACCCGCAAGGGCGGCGGGAATCGTCTGGAGTTGGATGGCGCGAGGCTGGGTGAAGCCAGCAGCGACGACGCCACGAAGAATGGAGGAATCGAGGCCGAACCGGTCAAAGCCGGTAGGCGAGTTTGTAGCGCTTGCAGTCATGAAAAGAGTTGAGTCTCCACCGTGTCGGCGCGCACTGTTGGCACACCGCGGTCGTTGCGGTTCTGCCCGCACAACAGACCGAGGCAGATCGAGTGATTGGCGGCGTGACCTCGGGAAGTGGCCGGTGAGGTCCTGTTGTCGCCGCGATTGGGTCGTAGACCCGCGTCACACACTTGGTCGGCGTGACGCCGCCCAGCCCGCCACTCCGGGCTCCGGGCCGGCTACCGAGTCGCTGACGCCGTTGGCGAGCAGCACATCTCGATGGCCGTCAACTGAAATCCTAGCACTAACACATCGAGCGGGTGCGACACGAATCGACTGCCCGGCCCATTTTTTTGCGCGTGTCGCGGCCGTTGCTAGCGCACGAGCGTGCCGAGCAACCGATTGATCGCCGTTATTGTCCCCTCGGGACCGGCGAGCTCCGCACATTCGTCACAGGCCCAGACCTTGGCCATACGAATCGAGATCAGGCCGTGCGGATACATGATTACCTGGTTGGAGCCGGCGCCGAACGCCCCCGGGAGATAGACCACCGCGGCGCCGGCGAGATCGACGTGCGGAGTGAGGTGGAAGCTCATCTTGTAGAGTTCCTCACCCGCCGCGCGCGGAACGGGCGCGCCAGCCTCGAAAGCCGCCTGAACGGAGAGGTCTGCTGCTTTGGTGATGGCCCCCGCGGTGGTGAAGATCCCGGCCATCACCTCCCGGTGCAGGAGCTGCACACCTTCGTGCTCGCCGAGGTTCTGATACAGCGTGAAGATCTTGGCAACATCATCGAGGGTTACGTAGACGCCGGCATGAAACCAAGGCAGCCCTCTCGCACCATCGGCCTCGCGTGTCCTGACGATGGGCGCGTGATGAACGCCGATCGGTGCGAGCACATCTTGCTGCAGCATCTCCCAGATGTCCGCTTCCGGCCCCCTGACCGACTTGAGGAAACCGTCCGCAGCAGCGCCGAGAAGATGATAATCGCGGTCGCGGTAGCGCATGATGATGCCGGGACCCCAGGGATAGGGTGAGCCATCCTGGGTGATCCGGGCGATCTTGTCGGCGTTCGAGAACGCGCCGTTGTACCAATCGTTGTAGGTGTCCTCAGTGTAGCCGTCGCCGGTGTTGTTGGGGTTGGTCGAGGGGCTGCCCTGCCCACCCATGCCGGTGGCCATGTTAGCGGCGTCGATGAAGCGAACGTCGTCGTATTCCGGATCGAGCCCCGGGACATAATCGCCGATCTTCAGGTTGAGCACATAGGGGCCGTAGACTTGCGCCAGCCGTCCGAGCGCCAGCGGCGCGGTAATCGACTTGGTCACCGATCGGGGCCCGAAGCGCATCTCTTCCGGGTACGGGTAGTCGCCGAAGCGTGTCCGTGACCCTTGGTGATAGATCACGCCGTCGCGCACCAGAGCCTTGGCGACCACGTAGTCGTCCGGCAGCGGACCACCGAAGCGGTCGAGCGTTCCTTCGGGCAGCCCTTCTTGGACGACAGAGACCAGGAGCTCGTTCCACGCTCGCAGCGGCAGCCGGTCGGCCAGCTCCCGGTCGACTCGGGCTCGCTCCGTTTCGAGATCGATGACCGCTCCCGACTCGAACGACGCCGGCGCAACGCCCCAGGCGACAAAGTGCACCGGGATGTTCCATGGCGCCGTCTGCTGGACGAACTGGAACCTCACGTCGGTGACCTCGTCCCCCCGGTACAGCAGGCTCGCCAGGCCCTGATGGGCATGGTTTTCCATGTCGTGCACCAGCATCAGAGCAAAGGCGGCGCGCGCCCAGTCACCGTCACCCGGCTGCCGCCACACACGACCGTACTGGGGAATCAACTTCCAGTAGCTGCTGGCGTCGCCACGACTTCGATCTCCAAGCATCTCGCCGATCTGAACCGCGGCGAGAACATCGCCGGTGGTAAACAGGTCGAGGCTGATCGCGGGAAACAGACGCTTGTCATACCCGCCCCGGCAGGATCCGCCCACCTCGACCTCCGAGCCGTCGCAGATCGGCTGGGGGATCTGGGGCTCGAACAGCATCGTCGCCTGTTCGAGAGTCAGCCGCCCGGTCAGGGCCGGAGCCGGCATGGCGTCGGCAGGCGGATAGAATGCGGCGTTACCGGCAGGCGCCTCCAGCTGACTACTCGAGAGCATCGTTTCGAGCGGTAGCGGCGAGCCCGTCAAGACCGGCGACGTCTCCTCGGTCGGATCTTCGAGCGGCGCATCGGCAGCGCGCCCACCCCGGGGTTCCGCCGCGCCACAGGCAATCAGCGACGCGGCCACCAGCAACGCGAGGATGGCAGGCGAAGCGCCAAAGGCGGCGGCCCCGACGATGTCGCTCCGGCACGACGGGTCGAGCAGGCGCTGCGCGATGCGGGTCAGCATATATAGAAGTTGCGACACGGTTCCTCGTGGTCTTGCGACGTCCGCAGTCTAGCGGACCGCCGGCACCGGGGCGGCTATGGCGATTCCGTCAGTTTCCAACCGAGGTCTATCTACTCCTTGCGGCTTCAGAGGTAAGCTGTTGCTGTCCAGGCCCAAGCGTTTTTCGAGGCGGAGACCACCGATCATGAGAAGAGCGATGCTGTCGACGCTCGTCCTGATCACAGCCATTGCTCTGCATGCGCCGACCGCCAGCCCGGCGGCGACCGCCCCCGTACCACCGCCCCAGGACGCCGCGCCCAGCGCAATCATCGACGCCTACTGCGGCTACTGTCATAACCAAGACCTGCGCACGGGCGGCCTCGCTCTCGACGAGCTCGATCTCGACGACCTCGGAGCGAATGCCGAGCTCTGGGAGAAGGTGTGGCACAAGCTCCGAACGGGGCAGATGCCTCCGCCAGAGGTACCGCGACCCGACGACCACACTTTGACCGTGATGGTGGCCTGGCTCGAGTCCGGCCTCGATGAAGCTGCGGCCGTGGACCCCAACCCCGGCCGGGTCGGCGTCCATCGAATGAACCGCACCGAGTACGGCAACGCCATCCGCGACCTGCTGGGCGTGGAGATCGATGCCAGGACGCTCCTGCTTGGCGACGAGGCCGATGAGGGCTTCGACAACGTCGCCGAGAGCCTGACGATCTCACCGGCGCATCTGGAGCGTTATCTGTCGGCGGCTCGCAAGATCAGCCGGCTTGCGGTGGGCGACCCGTCCTTGGGCGCCGTTCCGAGCTCCACGTTGCACCAGATCCCCGTCTTCCTGAATCAGGACGGTCGCGTGAGCGAGGATCAGCCGTTCGGATCCCGCGGCGGCGTGGTGGTGCGGCACCACTTCGAGCTGGATGGTGAATACGTCATCAAGGTGTTGCTCAGACGCCAGGTCTACTCCTACATCGTCGGCCTCGGCGCGGCGCAGCCGCTCGACGTACGCGTCGACGGGAAGCGCGTGGCGCGCTTCTCCGTCGGCGGCGAGGGCGACGAGAAAGGAATGGCGGGCCCGTTGACCTGGGCCGGCGAGATCAGGGGAGAACCGGGGTGGGAAGCGTACATGCACTCCGCCGACGCTTCCCTCGAAGCCCGTGTGCCGGTGCGGGCAGGGGCGCGAAGCGTGTCGGTATCGTTCGTACAGCAACCCCGGGAGCTCGAAGATCTCAGCCAACCCCGACAGCTCGGCTTCGGGTTCATGTCGGACCAGCTGTACGACGGGTTTGCGGCCATCGACACCGTCGCAATCACGGGTCCCTACTTACCCGAGGGACCTGGCGATACGCGCAGCCGCAGCAAGGTGTTCGTGTGTCACCCGGCGGACGGGGCCGACGAGGACGACTGCGCCCGTACGATCCTCTCGAAGCTGGCTCGCCGCGCGTATCGTCGGCCGGCTACCGAAGCCGAGATCCAGACGTTGCTGGATTTCTTCGAGACCGGTAGTGAGATCGGAGGATTCGAAGCCGGGATCCAGGCTGCGATCGAGCGCATGCTGGTGAGCGTCAACTTCCTGTTGCGAATCGACACCCCTCCTGCAGACGCGGCACCGGGGGGCGCCTATCGGCTCAGCGACGTCGACTTGGCCTCGCGCCTGTCGTTCTTCCTGTGGAGCAGCATCCCCGACGAGGAGCTTCTCGATCTGGCGATTCGCGGCCAGCTGAGCCAGCCGACCGTTCTCGAACAACAGGTACGCCGCATGCTCGCCGACCGGCGGTCCAAGACGCTGGTGAACAACTTCGCCGGCCAGTGGCTCGGCTTTCAGAAGGCTGCCGTCTGGCAGCCCGACTCCGAGCGCTACTTCGACTTCGACGAGAACCTGCGCCATGCGCTGCTGAAGGAAACCGAGCTCTTCGTCAACAGCCAGCTGCGTGAGGATCGCAGCGTGCTCGATCTGCTGACCGCCGACTACACGTTCGTGAACGAGCGTCTGGCGCGCCACTACGAGATTCCGGGCATCGTCGGCGAACGGTTCCGTCGCGTCACCGTCGACGATGGCGTACGTGGAGGCCTGCTGGGCCAGGGCAGCATCCTGATGACCACGTCCTACCCGGACCGAACAGCGCCAGTCGTCCGCGGACTTTGGATGCTCGAGAACATCCTCGGCATGGCCCCTCCGCCGCCGCCGGAGACCGTGCCCGACTTGGAGGAAACAGCAAGTGACGGCCGCATCCTGTCGATGCGGGAACAGATGGAGCGCCATCGCAAGGACCCCGCCTGCGCCGGCTGCCACATCCGTATGGACCCGCTGGGGTTCGCACTCGAGAACTTCGATGCCATCGGTCGATGGCGCACGACGAGCAACGACCTACCGATCGACGCGTCGTCCGTGTTCGCCGACGGCACACCGATCGAGGGGGTGGCAGGGATACGTCGGCTCCTTCAAGCCCACCGTCAGGACTTCGTACGGACGTTCACCGCCAAGCTGCTGACCTATGCACTCGGCCGTGGGGTGGAGTACTACGACCATCCGGCGATCCGCAGGATCCTGCGGCAAGCCGAGGCTACAGAGTACCGTTGGTCATCAATGATCCTCGGCGTCGTTGACAGCGAGCCGTTCCAGATGGGAAGAAGAGCGTCATGATCCTCGCCAAGAAGGCAATTCCTCGACGCACGCTGCTGCGCGGGCTCGGCGCCACGGTGGCGCTGCCCTTGCTCGACGCCATGGTCCCGGCTGCGACCGCGCTGGCGCAGACGGCCGCCGGGCCGATCCGACGCTTCGGGGCGGTCTACGTGCCGAACGGCGTGATCCCGGATCGCTGGTTCCCCTCGACCACCGGTTCGGCGTTCGATTTCTCGTACGCCCTGAAGCCGCTCGAGCCATATCGCCAACAGCTCAAGATCCTCGGCGGGCTCGACAGCGATCCGGTGCGGCCGCCCGGTGCACCGGGGGCCGTGCACGCCCGCGCTAGCACCAAGTTCCTGACCAACGTCCACCCCAGCCGCGCGCTCAAGGCCGGCATCTCGATGGATCAGCTTGCCGCCCGTGAGCTCGGACGCACGACGCAGTTGCCGTCGCTCGAGCTCGCCCTGGACGCCGTTGACGCTGCCGCAACCTGCGACGATGGGAGCTGCATCTACACAGGCACGATCTCGTGGGCCGGGCCGACGTCCCCGCTGCCCATGGAGACGGATCCGGCGGCGGTCTTCGAGCGACTGTTCGGTGAGGACACCACCGACCCGGCGGCACGCCGCGCCAGCGCGCTGCGCAAGACCAGCATCCTCGACTCGGTGCTCGGCGAGATCTCCTTGCTCCGCAACCGGGTCGGCCCGAGCGATCAGGCGCGGCTGAGCGGCTATCTCGACAGCGTCCGGGCGGTGGAACAGCGCATCCAGCGAGCCGTGCAGCAGAACGTCGAGCTGCCGGCGTTCGACCGGCCGGCCGGCGTCCCCGGGGACTATGCCGAGCACGCGAAGTTAATGTTCGACCTGCAGGTGCTGGCGTATCAGGCCGACATCACCCGCGTCTGCACCTTCATGATGGGTCGGGAATTCAACGGCCGAACCTATCCCGAGATCGGTGTACCGGATGCGCACCACCCGATCTCGCACCATCGCAACGACCCCGACAAGATGGACAAGTGTGCGCAGATCAACCGCTACCACACGAGTCTTTTCACCCATCTGATGGACCGGCTCGCCGAGACACCCGACGGCGACGGATCGCTGCTGGATCAGGTGGTTATCAAGTTCGGCGCCGGCATGAACGACGGCAACAGTCATGCGGTCAAGGACCTGCCGATCGTGATCGCCGGCGGCGGCGCGGGTCGTCTCGAGGGCGGGCACTGCCTCCGCTACCCGGAGGGAACTCCGCTCGCCAACCTGCACGTTGCGCTCCTCGACAAGCTCGGCGTATCGGTCGAGAGCTTCGGCAACAGCACGGAGCGCCTCGAGCTCGGGTACCTGGACGGGGTCTAGTGGCCTGTACCGGGTCAGACCAACACCGCCCAGAGCGAAAACGGCTACTTCGACACATGTTTCTTGACCGCCGAACGATCACGGTCGGAGCCACCGCAGCGTTGATCGCGGGTGCCAGCGTTGCCGTTGGCGGCCAGGCTCAGCTCGTCGAAGCGGTCAAGGAGAACGACACGGTGGCGGTAGAGGCCCTGCTGCGGCAAGGCGTCGACGTCAACGTACCCCAGGGCGACGGCGCGACAGCGCTGCACTGGGCCGCCTACTACGGCGACCTGGAGCTGGTCGATCGGCTGATCGCCGACGGCGCCGACGTCAACGCGGCCAACGACCTGCGCGTCACTCCGCTTGCCCTGGCGAGCGCCAATGCGCATGCCGCCGCTGTGCAGAGCTTGCTCGCGGCGGGGGCCGATCCGAACATCAGCGGCGAGACCGGAGTCACCCCGTTGATGGAGGCCGCCCGTATCGGCAGCATGGAGGCCGTACGAGCCCTGCTCGAGTTCGAGGCCGACGTCAACGCCCACACGACCGACCGGCAACAGACCGCCCTTATGTGGGCGGCCGCACGTCGGCACCCGGAAGTCGTGGGGGCACTGCTGGAACACGACGCCGACGTCGGCGCTCGCACGCGGGTCCGCCGCGAGGTGGTGATGCTGTCGCTGAGACGCGGGGATCGCGTCGCCAGAACAGCGGTGAAGGACGCCACGGAGATCGAGCGCGGTGGAATCACTGCGTTGTTGTTTGCGGCCCAGTCCGGCGACGTTGACTCGGCACGAAAGCTGTTGGAGGCCGGCGCCGACATCAACGACACGGGAGCCGACCAGAACTCGGTTCTGGTGATGGCAGCACTCTCCGGTCACACCGCAGTTGCCAAGATGCTGCTAGAACAGGGCGCAGACCCGCAGAGCGCCGCCGGCGGCTACACGGCACTGCACGCCGCGGTGCTCCGTGGTGACCTGCAGACGGTCGAGGCGCTAGTCGCCCACGGCGCGAATGTCGACGTGTTGCTCACCCGGGGCAGCCCGATCCAGCGCTACGGGTCGCACTGGGCTTTGTCGAGCGCCTGGGCCGGCGCCACACCGCTGCTCCTGGCGACCCACTACCTGGAAACGAAGATCATGCGTTCGCTTATCGGCCACGGAGCGTCGATCACGCATGCTCTCCCGAACGGTGCCACGCCCCTGCTGGTGGCGGCTGGGACCTCCGTCGAGCGGCGTATCAACCGGCCGTTGGACCACTCTGACACTCCCAGGGTGATCGGGGATATTTTCTTCGAGCGCTCCCCGGAGGCCTCGTTCGAGGCGGTGCGGTTCCTGCTCGACGCCGGGGCCGACGTGAGCCAGACGAATCCCGCGGGCGACACCGCCATGCATGCCGCTGCCGCCAACGGTTTCTCCACCGTAGTCCGGCTGCTCGCCGAGCGCGGCGCCGAGCTGAACGCCAAGAACGACAACGGCCAGACCCCGCTGACGATGACGGCCGGCAGAGGGGCGCTCGGAAGCAAGGCCGACCATCGCGCCCAGGCCGCCGAGTTGCTCCGGGAGCTCGGCGCTACCGAGTGAGGCGCGGGCGCTAGCCTGTCGACATTACGTCTCTTCGGCGAGCTTCTTCAGCCGATCCATCGCCGCCCGCGCATTGCGCTTCGCCATGATCGTGATCACCGGCGACAGCAGGCGGAGCATGAGCCCGACAGCCCGCCACCGAGCCGAGTAGGTGAGCTCGACACTGTTCTGGCGTGGCGTGATCGAGTAGGTGACCACCATCGGGGATGCGCCGAGGCTGCCGCCCGTCAACTGGATTCGCAGGCAGTTGCCTGGCTGGAAGGCGAGGATCTCGCTGTTGTAGTCGACTACACGGGAACCCTCGCGAATCTGGACGGCTGACCGGGTGCCTACCGCCGGTGGTCCCGACGTCATCGGCTCGACATTGACGATGTCCGGGCTCCAGCTCATCACGTGCTGGTCGTCGGCGAGCAGCGGCCACAGCTCCTCGGCAGTGGTCTCGATGTCGACGCGATGATCGAAGTTCATCGGCTCTCGTCCTCAGCTCACGATCACGCTTGCTCATGCAGGCTCCATGACCAACCGCGGGAACCATGGCATAGGAGAGGCGCGGGGTGCTACCTTGCCGCCCGTTCCCTTGGCAAACACGCGGGAGGCGACAATGAGCACGGCGCGAGAGCAGTCCCCTTCGGCGACATGGCAACGGGCAATCCGGGTCGTGAGCCTGGCGCTCGCCGTGAGCGCCTGCGGCGGTGAGTCGACAGAGGCACCTCGAGGGGCGGACCTGACCAAACCCATCGAGGCTGATCCCATTGCTTACGATCCGACGATCCTCGACGATCCGGCGCGCACCGACGACGACCGCTACCGCGACGTCGGCATGCGGCCGCTGGAAATCTATGCGTTCTTCGGCATCGAGCCGGGGATGGTGGTCGGCGATCTGGGCACGGCGCTGATGTACAACGCGCACATCCTCGACCACGTTGTTGGCCCGCAGGGCAGGGTCCACGCCATCGTGGACTGGGGCCCGACGCTGGCCGACTGGCGATCGGAACGCACGATGCCGGCCTATGAGCAGCGCACAGCCGCCGGTGCGCTTGGCAACGTCGAGCTCGCCAACACGCTCGAAGACCTGTCTGCCGACAGCCTCGATGCACTGCTCATCATCCGCCATTACCACGACTTCGGCGACCGCGCGGCACGAATCGCGCAGCTACCGCGGTTTCTGAGGGTGCTGAAGCCGGGCGGCATTCTCGGGGTCATGGATGCCCACACGGACGCGCCCGAGGAGCGCGACGAGTCCGTACACCGGATGAACGAGGCGCTGGCCCGCGACGAGATCGCCGGCGGCGGGTTCGAACACGTCGCGTCCTCCGATCTACTCCACAACAGCGACGACACCTTCGACTTCGACGGCCGCGAAGATGATGCCCCGATCCATCGCTACTTCATCCATCGATGGACGATGAAGTTCCGCAAACCGTCAGGCTAGACATCGATCACGGCCGCATTCTTCGCGTCTTGCGCCATCCGTAACGACGGTCACAGCTCGCCAGCTCCGGCTCATGCTAACGTCAGTCGTTCTCTCTGGTTCCCGCGCCGGCGCCGGAGCGCAATTCCTCGGCAAATCGGAGTCCTCATGCGCGCCACATCGACCGTTGCACTCGCCCTCTCCACGCTCCTGCTAGCCGCCCCGGGCCGGGGCACAACAGCAGCGCACCGAGTACGACCCTCTACCGATAACCGCGATGCAGACGACGAACGTCGCAACCCCGATGGCGTTGCCGATCGGAGACCTGCCGACCATCGACATCTGGTGGTTTCCGCCCGTCTTCACCATCAAGGGCGAGCAGGTCGACTTCGTCGAGATCATGCAGGGGGTGCCGAAGAAGAAGATCGCAATCGGGTGCTCGGGCGGCTACGTGAACATCGACAACCTGGGCACGGTTCCGCCGGCGAACAACATGCCCGCGAGCGCGAGCGTGAAGATGACGCGCATGACCACCGGGGGCAAGGAGAAGAACTTCGGCTCAGTGAAGGCGAACACAGTGCCGTTTCCGGTAGCCATCTGGCTGGCGTTCAAGAGCCGCACGATCCCCAAGGACACCGCTTCGATCCATTTCGAGATCAAGTTCAGCGGCACCGGGACGAGCCTCCCGCGCCTGGCGATGAACGTCAACTGCGGCGTGACGAGCATCGACGCAGTGTCGCGACTGACGATGGAGCCGTAGCGGCGCGAGCGCTAGACCCGGGCCTATTCCGACGTGCCGGGACCACCCTTGCGGGTCGCCAACTCCGCCAGGACGTTCTCGAGGTCGGGGAAGCCGGCGCCGAACAGCGGACGCGTGATCGCGTTGCCACCGCGCGAGGCGATGACGTTGTCGTCCGCCAGCACATCGAACTGGCCCGTCTTGCCGGGTTCGACGGCCGCGTCGAGACCCAGCCGCTGCTTGATGAGGGCGACGAGACTCGCCGCCTTGCTCTCGGAGCGCCGTCAGGTGGCGCAGGAACGGATTTCGATCTTCATGGTCACCTCAGGATGCGTTGATCGCTAAGATCCTTGCCACCCACCGCGGTGGATATCCGAGCGCCGCGGAACTCGTTGATCTCGAGATCGGCGAACGCGTTGACGATGTTGTACTGCGTCGGCATGTCCTCCCAGCGCGCCCGGTGGAACTGCAACGTCCCGTCGCCGAGCCAGGCCTGCTCGGGCACTTCGTCCGAGTTACCCGCCGGCGACAGAACCGCGTACTGCACGTCGGCGATCCCCCACTCGCCCGTCTTCGGGATGTACTTGTAGTGCAGCGTCCCTCGCAGCTCGCCGTCCGACGGGTCGGGTGGATCGGCGCTGTCGGTCGGGACCGGCAGCTCCTGCAGGTCCTTGACACTCATGTCGAGGAACTTGAAGCCCATCCAGCTGGCGGTGACGTGAGTTTCGCCCTCGAACACCCGTGGCTCCGGTAGGTCGGCGTAGATCTTCGAGAAGCCGAGCTCATCGCGTCCGGTAAGGATGGGATCGGTGAGGTTCTCCCAGAGCACGAGCAGCAGGCTGCCGCTGGCGTGATCCTGGCGTCCATCGAACCGGGCCGGAAAACTGACTCCGAGGATGTTGTATCCGCGTCCCGCCAGCCACGGAATCTCGGTGATATAGGTGGCGGCCACGGTCACCACCGGCTCGCCGTCGAGCGAGAAGCCTTGGGGGAGCATCGTCGCCAGCTGGGCGGCGTTGGTCAGACAGCTCACCGCGACTGTCTTCTTGCGCGGTGCGTCGATGTTGTCGAACGTCTCGCCGTTCGGCCCCCGCCGCGGACCTGTTCGGGGTCCGAAGTGCGTCGGCATGCGGTACATCGCGTCGGGCTCGAACGTGTAGCTCATGGAAGCAGCGACCTCGATTTTGGGGCCGGCCTCACGCTTGCCCGTAGGCTCCAGGCAGTGAAGACGAGCAGCGACACGACGACTAGCGGCCTGTTCCTTCTGGCCATGAGATCACTCCCTCGTTGGCCGCGGGCTCGGCTCGCAAGCACTTTCAGCGGCACGCTCGACAGCGACCCGTGATCTGTAACCTGTCCGAGGTGTCCGCTAAGATCAACCCCCCGCAACTTCGACGAGGAGACTCCCGTGGACCCTGCCGCGCCACCGCCGCGCAATGCCCGCCGGTGGCCGCTGATCGTGGCGCTGACGTCATGCGGGTGGGTTGCCACTTCACCGGATCCGGTGCGCGCTTCGCTCGCGATCATCCAGGCGCGCGTTGTCGACGACGCCGCGTTGGCCGATGAGCGGCAGGGCAGCGACTGGCTGGCGTTCGGCCGCACGTACAGCGAGCAGCGCTTCAGTCCCCTGACCCAGATCAACGCCTCCAACGTCAGCGACCTGGCGGTTGACTGGTATCTCGATCTGCCGAACGACCGGGGTCTGGTGTCCACCCCCCTGGTGGTCGACGGAGTGCTGTACTTCAACGGCAGCCTGAACATCGTGAGAGCCGTCGACGCTGCCACCGGTGCCCTCCTGTGGGAGTACGACCCGAAGGTCGCGGAACGCGCTTCGAGTCGCCGCGCCCGCATCGGCTGGGACCACAACCGCGGCATCGGCTTCTGGAAGGGCAAGGTCTACCTCGCCACCTGGGACGGCGTTCTCGTCGCGCTCGACGCCGCCACCGGCCGCGAGCTATGGAGCACGCCGACCGTCGACCCGGAAGACCACTACTTCATCACCGGCGCCCCGAAGATCTTCAAGGGCAAGGTGCTGGTGGGCAACGGCGGCACCGAGCTCGGCGCTTCCCGCGGCTACGTCACCGCCTACGACGCCGAGACCGGCGAGCAGGCCTGGCGCTTTTGGATCGTCCCCGGCAACCCCGCCGACGGGTTCGAGAACGAGGCCATGCGGATGGCCGCCGAGACCTGGACCGGCGAGTGGTGGAAGTACGGCGGCGGTGGCAACGCCTGGCACGGCTTCACCTACGACCACGAGCTCAACGCGCTCTACATCGGTACCGGCAACGGCTCGCCCTGGAACCAGAAGATCCGCAGCCCGGGGGGCGGCGACAACCTGTTCCTGTCATCCATCGTCGCCCTCGACCCCGACAGCGGCGAATACCTCTGGCACTACCAGACGAACCCCGGCGAGACCTGGGATTACAACTCCAACATGGACATCGTCCTGGCCGATCTGACGATCGACGGGCGCGACGTGAAGGCGATCCTACACGCCCCCAAGAATGGCTTCTTTTATGTGATCGATCGCGCCGCCGGGAAGCTGATCTCCGCCGAGCCGTTCACCGAGGTCACCTGGGCGACGGGGATCGACCTCGACACCGGACGACCGATCGAGGTCCCCGGCGCGCGCTTCGAGGAGCGGCCGGCGCGCATCGCGCCGACCGCGAACGGAGCGCACAGCTGGCACGCCATGTCGTACAACCCGATGACCGGGCTGGCCTACCTTCCCGTCATCCACCAGGCGAACACGTACAGCGACGAGGGCATCGACCTGGACAACTGGCGCTCTCCACAACGACAGGAGTTCAGCACCGGGGTCTCGACCCTGGGCAGCGGACCGTCCCGCGCGGACGGCGTCCGCGGCTCGCTACAGGCCTGGGACCCCGTACGTCAGCAGCTCGCCTGGGAGATTCCGCTGCACGGCTACTGGAACCCGGGAACCATGACGACAGCGGGGAGCCTCGTCTTTCAGGGGCGCGTCGACGGCGGCTTCGCAGCCTACGACGCGGTCAGCGGCGACGAGCTGTGGACATTCGACCTGGGTCTTGGCATTTCCGCGCCGCCGATTACGTACGCGATCGACGGCCGCCAGTATGTCGCGCTGCTCATCGGCTGGGGCGGATCACTGGCCGCGTTCGGTGGCGAGTTCGGAGCGTCGCACGGATGGGCATACGGTGCCCAAACGCGACGCCTGGTAGTGTTCTCCCTCGACGGTGAGGCGGACCTTCCGGCGCAGCCACCGCGCGAGATCCCGGAGCCGATCAGCTCCGCCGATTTCAAGGTAGACGCCTCGCTAGCGCAGCAGGGCGCCAGCATCTATCGGATGTGCGTCTACTGTCACGGCGGAGGCGCTCTCTCCTCGGGCATGGCGCCCGACCTGAGGGCCTCGCGCATCGTGCTTTCGGACATCGCGTTCGCCACCGTCGTCCGCGACGGCTCGCGGCTGCCGCGCGGGATGCCGGTTTACCTCGAGTTCTCCGATGCCGAGCTCTTGGCGCTGCAGCACTACATCCGACGGCAGGCCGAGCAGGCATTCGCCAGCGACGGATCGAGATAGTGGTCCGGGCCCTGCTACTCGGCAGCTTGGCTTTGTTCGCCGTCTTTTCTGCTGGGTGCGCCGACGGTAGCGATGAGAGCTTCGACATTGTCATCGAAAACGGAATGGTGGTGGATGGAACCGGGAATCCCCGGTTTCGCGCCGACATCGGGATCCGTGGCGGCTCCATCGTCGCGGTTGGGGATCTCGGCTCCGTAACCGCCGAAAAGACCATCGACGCCGAGGGTCTCGTGGTTTCTCCCGGGTTCATCGATATACATGCTCACCCGGAGCGAGGGTTCGAGGAGCCGGGTTCAAGCGCCAATCTCAACTATCTGCTCCAGGGTGTGACCACGGTCGTCACCGGAAACGATGGTGGGGGTACCTTCCGGGTTGCCGAGACCAAGACGAACTGGGAATCACTCGGCATCGGAACCAACGCCGCCCATCTGGTCGGATTCGGAGCCCTCCGCGAGGAAGTCATGGGAGTGGAGACGCGGGCGCCCACGTCGGATGAGCTGGCGCGAATGCAGGCGCTCGCACGACAGGCGATGCAGGAGGGCGCCTGGGGAATGAGCTCGGGCCTGGAGTACGTGCCCGGCCGCTATGCCAGTACCGAAGAGCTCATCGCGGTGGCCGGAGTCGTCGGCGAGCTCGGTGGGGTCTACTCGAGCCATCAGCGCAACGAGTTCGACGGTGTGCTGGAGGCCACCCAAGAGACCATCAGAATCGCCGACGAAGCGGGGGTGCGCGGCAACTCGACTCATCTGAAGATTGCGCGAAAGAACAACTGGGGCGTGATGTCCGAGGTCATCGAGCTTATCAACGAGGCGCGGGCTCGAGGCGTGGACGTCGGCGCCGACCTGTACCCGTATCACTTCGCATCGGGAGGGCCGATTCTCCCGATCGCGAGAAACGGTGGCTGGGCTCCGTTTCATCTCCCGAGCGACATGGAGCCGTTTGTCGAGCTGAGACAGGCCCTCAGCGACCGGAGCCTGCCGGACTCCGAGAGACAGGAGCTGAGGGATCGTTACGTCGATGAGCTGGCGATGGCGCTGTCCGATGTCTCGAAGCGGGAACAGATCAGGGAATCGGTCTTGATCGGCACCCCGGAAAGTCCGAGTTCAGTGGCTCTGGCGGGCTGGGATAGCTATCTGGTCGTCGTGGCCGACAAGAACGCGGATCTGGTCGGACGGATCCTCTCGGACATTGCCGCGGAGCAAACCCGCGATCCCTTCGACGTCGCCGCGGATCTCGTCATCGATGAGCCTGACCTGTACGTTGCATGTGGGGTCATGTCGGAAGACGACATGCGCCTCGCAATGCAGCAGGATTGGCTGATGTTCTCCAGTGACGGAGGCGCGTTGCCCATCGTGCGGGAGTCTGACGCGCCGCGCATCAGTCATCCTCGCTCTTTCGGCAGTCAGGCCAGAGTACTCGGCAGGTACGTGAGGGAACAGGAGGTCTTGACGCTCGAGAACGCCATCAGAAAGATGAGCTCCCTTCCCGCCGAGTTCCTCCAAATGAAGGATCGAGGCCTGCTCATGAGCGGATACCGCGCGGATATCGCCGTGTTCGATCCGGACACCATCAGAGAAAACGCCACTCATGCAAACGCTCGCCAGTACAGCAGCGGGATGCACTCCGTCCTAGTGAATGGGCAGCTCGCGATCGACAACGGCGAGTTCACCGGTGGACTCTACGGAAGGGTGCTGACGCCCCGTTTGGAGCGCATGTCGCAGGCGCCTTAGGCGATCGTCCGCCGATCGCTTGAACCGCGCGCCTCCGTTGCCCGCGCCAGTGCGCATCGCTAGAGTCGTGCCAGCTCGCATCTCGCACGACAACACGAAAAACGGAGGCTCGTCCATTGAACGGTCGTTGGTCACTGACTCGGGGACTCGGCTGCTCGCTGCTGCTCGCGACCATGGTGCTGTCGCCTGAAGCGGCGTGGACCATCGGCGCCTCGCAAACGCCCACCGTGGTGGACGACGCGGCGATGGCCAACGAAACGCAGGGCGACAACTGGCTGGCGTTCGGCCGCACCTACAGCGAGCAGCGTTTCAGCCCGCTCACCCAGATCAACTCGCTCAACGTCGCCGACCTGTCGGTCGACTGGTACCTGGATCTGCCGACCGACCGCGGGCTGACCTCCACCCCGCTCGTCGTCGACGGCATTCTGTACTTCATCGGCAGCATGAACGTCGTGCGCGCGGTCGACGGTGCTACCGGCAGGATGCTCTGGGAGTACGACCCCGACATCGTCGGCAACGCCGCCCACCGCATGCGGTCCGGGTGGGATCACAACCGCGGAATCGCCTTCTGGAAAGGCAAGGTCTACGTCGCTACCTGGGACGGTCGACTCAACGCCGTCGACGCCGCCACCGGCGAGGAGCTGTGGAGCGTGATGACGGTCGATCCGTCCGCGCACTACTACATCACGGGGGCGCCGAAGGTCTTCAAGGGCAAGGTACTGATCGGCAACGGCGGTGCCGATCGCGGCGCCTCGCGCGGCTACGTCACCGCCTACGACGCCGAGACCGGCGAGCAGGCCTGGCGCTTCTGGATCGTCCCCGGCAACCCAGCCGACGGCTTCGAGAACGACGCCATGCGGATGGCCGCCGAGACCTGGACCGGAGAGTGGTGGAAGCTCGGGGGCGGCGGCAATTCCTGGCACGGCTTCACCTACGACGCCGAGCTCGATGCGCTGTACATCGGCACCGGTAACGGCGCGCCCTGGAACCAGAAGCTCCGCAGTCCCGGCGGCGGCGACAACTTGTTCCTGTGCTCGATCGTCGCCCTCGATCCCGACACCGGCGAGTACCTCTGGCATTACCAGACCACGCCGGGTGAGACCTGGGACTACAACTCCAACATGGACATCGTGCTCGCCGACCTCGAGATCGACGGACGCGAGGTCAAGGCGCTTCTCCACGCCCCCAAGAACGGCTTCTTTTACGTCATCGATCGGGAAACCGGAAAGCTACTCTCGGCGGAGCCGTACGCCGAAGTGAGCTGGGCCACGGAGATCGATCTGCAGACCGGGCGCCCGGTCGAGGTTCCCGGCGCCCGCTACGGGGACCGGCCGGCCCGGATCACCCCCTCGTACGCCGGCGCCCACAACTGGCAAGCGATGTCCTACAACCCGCTCACGGGGTTGACGTACATCCCCGCCATCCACCTGACGATGATGTTCAGCGACGAGGGCATCGATCTCGAGAGCTGGCAGCCCGGCCCGCGTCAGGGCGCCGGGGTGCGGGCGACCAGCGTCGGATCGCCGCGGTCGGACGGAGCCTCCGGTTCGTTGCTCGCATGGGATCCCGTACGCCAGCAGCTTGCCTGGGAGGTTCCGCTGACCGGCCTATGGAACGCCGGCACGATGACGAGTGCCGGCAACTTGGTGTTCCAGGGTCGCACCGACGGAGCCTTCGCCGCCCACAGCGCCCAGACCGGCGAGACGCTGTGGACCTTCGACATGGGCTCCGGGATCTCGGCGCCCCCGATCACCTACATGATCGACGGGCGCCAGTACGTGGCCCTCCTGGTCGGCTGGGGTGGCGTGTGGACAGGGATCGGCGGAGCCGAGGCGGCGGCGCCCGGATGGGCGTACGGCGTTCATCCGCGGCGTCTTGTGGCGTTCTCGCTCGACGGCGACACTGAGCTGCCGCCCTCGCCGCCACCCATGGTTCCGGTGCCGCTGCATGCCCCCGACTTCGTCGTCGATGAAGCCCTGGCTCAGCAAGGCGCCAGGGAGTTCGGCGTCGGCTGCGGCGGCTGCCACGGTGGGCTGGTCGCGGGAGGTCAGGCGCCCGACCTGAGGGCGTCGCTCGTGGTGCTGTCAGACGTTGCGTTCGCGACGGTCGTCCGCGACGGCTCCCGCCTGGCTCGCGGGATGCCGGCCTATCCCGAGCTCACCGAACAGCAGCTCCTGGCGATGCGTCACTTCATCCGCGCTGTGGCGGAGCGCGACGCGACAGAATCAAGCGCCCGATAGCCGTCTCGTCCCGGGGAACGATCCGCTTCGGGACGAGGTGGACCAGATGCGGGTCGACGCTTGATCCTGCCGGACTCCTCGGTGTGGATCGACTACTTCAACGGCATCGACTGCCCCGAGACCGACCGCCTGCACGAGCTGTTGGCCGCGGAGCTCGTGGTGGTCGGGGACCTGATCCTGCTGGAGATCCTGCAGGGCTTCCGCACCGATGGCGGCTGCCGGACTGCCCGGGGTTGGCTCGTTCAGATACCGTTCGCAGAGCTCGGCGGACGCCAGGTGGCGCTGGCCGCGGCCGGCAACTACCGCCGCCTGCGCCGCAAGGGCGTCACGGTGCACAAGACCATCGACGTCGTCATCGCGACGTACTGCATCCTGAACCGGCACCCGCTCCTGTACACGGACCGTGACTTCGATCCCATGGTCGACCACCTGGGTCTGACATCGGCGCTGGCACAGTGAAACCACGCGCGGTACTGGGCCTGATGGCGATGATGTGCGTAGCGGCCGCTAGCGGCCCGACTCTGCGATCCGATAGAGACGGGACGCCGTGCGGAGAAACAGGCTGCCACGCACCATTGCCGGCGTCGCCATGATCATCTCGTCGAGGCTGTTGACCCCGAGCACCTCGAACTCGGCGCCGGCGCTGATCACGTAGGTATCGCCATCCTCGCTGGCTGCGAAGATGCGGTCGTTGTAGGCCCAGGGCGAGGCGGTGTAGGCGGTGGCTGCCGAGATCCGCCGCTTGTCGTAGACCTCGGCACCGGTACGCGCATCGTGGGCCGTCATGAAGCCACGATCGTAGAGAGTGTAGTACTGGTCGCCGTACACCAGCGGCGACGGGTTGTAGGGCGCTCCCTGCCCCAGCGACCAGGCGACGTGGTCGTTAGAGTTCTCTCCTGCCTGCACCGAGATATCGCCCGCAGCGCCCGGCCGGATCGCGTAGACCGGGCGATGCTCGTCGCCAACGTAGCCGGACGCGAGGTACAGCAGCCCGAACTCGGTGAACGGGGTTGGAATCGTTATGGAGGACATTCCGGCAAGCTCCCACAGGAGCTCGCCTTCGAGGTCATAGGAGCGCACCCGGTCGGTGCCCGAAGTGACCACCTCGGTACGCCGCTCGTTCGCCCATATGAACGGCGTCGCCCAGTTGGTCCCCTCGTCGCGCAGCACGGTCCAGAAGTCCTCGCCGGTGACGGCATCCACTGCGCTCATGAACGACTGATCGTCGTTGTCGTTGACGATGTAAAGGCGTCCCTCATGCAGCGCCGGAGAAGCCGCCGTGCCCCAGCCGAAGCGCGTCTCGACCATCGGCCAGCGCCGCTCCCACAGCATCTCACCGTCAAGGTCGAGTGCGAACAGGCCGACGTTGCCGAAGTAGACGTAGATCCGCTTGCCGTCGGTGACCGGGGTCTCGGAGGAATAGCTGTTCTTGAGGTGGCGAGGCATATCGGGAACGCCCGCGTGCAACTCCGTTTCCCAGCGCAGCTCACCGGTATCGACATCGTAGGCAAATGCGACCCAGCGGTGAGGGTCCGTCGGGATCGGCCGTTCGCCGCCGAAATAAAGTCCGGGAGTCGGCTCCTCCCCGGGTACGGTGCTGACCACCGACGTCACCACGACCAGGTCGCCCGTGACGATCGGCGAGCTCCAGCCCATCCCCGGAACACTGGACGTCCAGACGACGTTGTCCGTTGCGCTCCAGCTGATCGGCAGCACCGGGTCGGCTGCGATGCCACGCGCGCCAGGCCCGCGAAACTGGCGCCATTCCTGAGCCTCGGATACCAGATCTCTCGACGCCTGCGCCGTTGTAGCGGACGCCTCCTGCTGGACTCCGTCGGGGTTTTGCGCCAGAGTCGCCAGCGGCAGTGCCACGGCGGAGAGGACAACAACCTGCCCTGCCCGCCGGAGGAGAGGAGCCGTGGATCGTGGAAAACGGGCACTCGGGGCGAAGCTGTCAGGCATTGCAGCCATCCTTTCCCTTCTGTCGTGCACCAACTCCGAGAACGCTCCGATGGAGCATCCTATCGGAGAGTGGCAATCTCACGGGGGTGGTCCCGGAGCCCAACGGTACTCGACACCGACCCAGATCGACAAAGACGTTCAAACCGGCGCCGTCCCGCGGGCGGCGCCCCGAGGAGAGGAAAATGGTCGCGACTAGAGCTCTTCGTTCCACCGTGGGGTTGATGCTGTTCTGCCTGTTTGCTGCCGCAAGCGCACACGGGCAAGCCCCATCGGGGCGGATCTACAACACGGTGAAGCAGAAGCTCATGGACGGGCAGCCGGTCGTCGGCGGCACGGTGACGTCACCGGACCCCAACATCTACTGCGCCATGGCCAACTCCGGGTTCGACTTTCTCTGGATCGAGATGCAACACAGCCCGCTGGGCTACCAGGACGTCGCGCGCATGATCTGGGCCTGCCGGGGTGCGCCGGCGATTCCGTTCATTCGCGTTCCGGACGCGCACGAGGGCGACATCCAGAAGGCAGTCGACATCGGAGCGCTCGGGATCGTCGTACCGATGGTCGCCACGGCCGAGAAGATGGAGCGGGCGGTGCGCTTCGCCAAGTTCCCGCCACTGGGCGAGCGCAGCCAGGGAGGCGGCCAGTACGGGGCGCTCTGGGGCGACGACTACCGAGCGACCGCAAACGACAACATCATGGTGGTCGCCATGATCGAACAGCTTACCGGCGTCGCCGCGGTCGAGGAGATCGCCGCCGTCCCCGGGGTCGACGCGGTCTTCGCCGCGGCCACGGATCTCGGGAGCTTCTCGGGTAAGCGTCAGGGCGATCCGGAGTTCGAGGCACTGGTGGTGACGATCCGCGATGCAACCTTGGGCGCTGGCCTGGCGCTCGGCGGCCCGCTAGGGTGGGCGAACCGCGAGGGCTTCAACTTTTTCCAGGCTGCCGACGACACCTACCTTGTTCGCCTGGGAGCGCAAACGGCGTTGGAGAACGCCGGCGACGGAATCGCCAGAATCGAAGGCACGGAGCAGCAGCGGTAAACCGCTCGGCTGGACGGTGCTCGGACCGCAGGCCCGAACCGACGCTCGCCATGAGGGCGGGGGCCGTAGTCAGGACAACGCCACATGCGGACGCACACTATCGACCGTCGTCCGCGCGGCC
The DNA here is from genome assembly GCA_965248695.1 of Acidobacteriota bacterium. Classification (GTDB taxonomy): domain Bacteria; phylum Acidobacteriota; class UBA890; order UBA890; family WLXD01; genus DASCOT01. The sequence goes on from CBDFKD010000002.1 coordinate 2,989,470, forward strand.
GTCCTCGCGCGCTCGGCGTCGGCACGATCGTAGAAGCCCGTCGGTGTCAGGTCTTCGGCACCGTAGAAGGCGATCTCACGGTCACGGCGCAGGTCCTTGGAGATCGCGGTGAGCTCGTCGAGCCGATCCCGGACCGGCTGTGGCAATCGATCCTGCTCGGCGATCAGCACGCCGGAAACGTCGTGGATCCGTGGCGGCACCACGCCGTGGGCCCGCAGCAAGCCCTTCAAAGCGAGCTCGACGATCTCCTGCGACTCGCGCACCACGTCCGCCCAGCTGCCTGCTTCGAACAGGACGTCGAGGGCGCGCAGCCGCACATCGGCGCGCCAGACGTGGTCCTGTGCCAGGTTCCGGTCATGCATCCATCAGGCCGCCTCCATCCAATAGGGATGGCCGTCGATGAGGCGACGGATGATACGGCCTGCGGCGATGTCGGCGCGCACACGTGCCAGGCGCCGCGACACGGCGACCTCGCGCTCGAACAAGACCAGCCCGTCAATCGCCGCCTCTGCCCAGATGCCGGCGACGACATTGTCGGCGGGAGGCAGGCTGACGAAATGCGGCTCCACTGGCCGACCGTCCCAGGAAACGGGTTCAGCGTCCCAGCGACGATACAGCTCTCGGGTCACCTGCGCTCCTTCATCGACCACGACGAGCAAATCCACGTCTGAGTCGGCGTGCATCTGGGCGCGGGCCCACGAACCGAAGCCGATCACGCCGGCCAGAGCCTCGCCGGCGACGCTCGCGGCGCGCGTGACGGCTGCCAGCGCACCGGCATCTGCCATCGACCCGGAGGGCGAGGCGAGCTTGCGTGCGCAGTACTCGTTCAACGACAGCCCGGCACCGTCGGCCGCCCGTCGAAGCGCTGTGTGGAGCGCGGGTTCGATGCGCAGGAGGAATCGACCCGACATGGTGATATCATTCATCAACAGTTAATGATATCAGTTCGACATCTATACTGATATCACAACTGGAATCCGCCGGCGTGCCGTACGGCTACTCCCCGCCGCTTCTTTCCTCGTAGCGGGCGCCGCGCAGCACGTTCTCCAGCGAGTAGTTGCCCTCGTGGCAGGCGTACTCGTACAGCGGTTGATCGAAACGCTCGAACGGAATCTCGCCGCCCCAGACGCTGGTGTACATCGTCGGGTCGTCGATGGTGAACTCGTAGTGGATCGTGTTCTCGCCCACGCGCGTGAATCGCTCGGTCACCTTCCGCTGCGCAGACGGCGGCACACCGCGGAATGCATGGTCTGGTTTCAGGTTGGTGGTTTCGACCACCAACGTGTCGCCCTCCCATCGACCCCACGAGTCACCGAACCAGGGGCGCATGCCCGGCGGCTGTGACGAAGGGTCGCCGAGCCGGATGATCCGCACGTCGTGCACCATCTCCGTCATGATCAGGACGTGGTCGGCGTTCTGTACGATGGTGTAGTTGTTGTTGTACCAGTAGTTGGGAACCATCGGCGGGCCGGCGTTGGAGCCGAACGACACCAGGCAACGCTGTGCCAGCGGTAACAGCTCCGGATGGTCCTGCGGACCGAACTGGTCGCGGAACTCCCGCAGCGCCTCGACACGCTCCTCGCCCTCGGCCGTCAGATCAGGCACCAGGCCGTCCGGAGGATCGGTGACCAAGGAGCTCCGGGACTCGCCATTGACGACAGCTACCCGCTCGCCAGGCTCCCGATAGACCTCGTTGTAGCACCCCGTGGCGGTGTCGATACAGACCGGATACTCGCCACCGGACGGCGGCGGAGCACGATCCGGATCGCTCGGCGCGCTGCCCGCTACGACCTCGGCCGCCTGACCCGCCTCGATGGCAGCAACCTGTTCGACAGTCAGAACGGCCCCCTGTCCCTCCGGGCGCTGAACTGGCGTGAGCGTGGCGTTGGTCCAGTTGCCCTGCAGATCAGGGTGCCCGTGCGGCGTGCGCGGCACCTCCCAAACGGCGCCGGAGGAGGCGCTCTGCGCCACCGCTGGAACGAGTGAGGTCGAGACGAGCCCTGCTACCGCGACGACGACGATTGCACAAAGGCGAAGCTGCATCCAAGGCCGCGAGATCGCGTTCATGTTGGCTCCTGTGCGCCGGTGGCCGTTTTACAGTACATAGACTCTTTCACAAGCACCACGGGCTCGAAACCGATGGCACTATCGACCCCCGCGTGTTCTGAAGATCTGGGGGTCGTGCTCATTGTCCTCACCAGCGGCTATGGGATCAGCTATTGCGGCGGCCGGCCAACGCGGCATCCCCGCCGATGGTTACACCTCGGAGGGCCGGAAGAAGGAGTCGGCGCCCGCCTCGGCTTCTTCCCGGAAACGACGCGCATGGGGTCGATCAGCGGTGCCGTAGAGTCCCTCGTTCGCGGCATCGGTATCATCGTGGAGAGCTAGACCGTAAGGCCGTCGGCCGCGTCCTCAGTACCGGACCCGGGGCCGGCCTTCCGGTCATCGGGAGCAGTAAGCGCCTTCTCGTCGGACCGCAGCGATCTGGTCAGCGAAACAGCCATCGCTACCCCGGCGAACAGGATCGGGAACGACGCCAGCAGCGAGGCCAACCGGATGATCTGCAGTCCGCCGACGAACAGCATGAACAGCGGCAACGCGCCCAGTATCAGCGCCCAGAACAGCCGATGCGAACGACCCGGGTTGTCGTCGGCGTGGAGCTCTCGAGTCACCGTCGCGGCGATCGTGTAGGAGGCCGAGTCGTAGCTCGTGGCGGCAGACACGACGCTCACCACCAGCAGGATCCCCAGCGCCACGACGCTCACCGGCAGCGTCGCGATGATCTTGGCCGTCGCCACGCTCATGCCGGCGTCGGCGAGAACGTTGCTCACCGGCAGAAGGTTCTCGAGCTCCAGGTACAGCGCGTAGTTTCCGAGGACGAAGAAGGATACCCAGCAGCCGCCACTGCCCAGACAGGTCATCCCCACAATCACCTGACGAAGCGTGCGCCCACGAGAGATCCGGGTCACGAAAGTACCTACCACCGGGGCGAAGGCGATCCACCAAGCCCAATAGAAGACTGTCCAGGACTCGACGAAGCCGGTGTTCTGGATCGGGTCGGTCCAGGTCAGCATGCGAACGAAATTCGTTGTCATCATGCCGAGTGTCTCGGTGGTCAGCTCGAGAATGAACAGCGTCGGCCCGACCACGACGATGTAGGCGAGGAGCAGCCCGAAAAGCACCACGTTGAGATCACTCAGACGCTTGATGCCGGCCTCCAGGCCGAGATACACGCTAACGCCGAACAGCACGACGCAAACGCCGATCGCGAGTGCCTCCAACGCGAACGACGTGCCAATACCGAGCAGCTCGGCGGTGCTCGCCGCGACCAACGGCGCGATGAACCCGAGCGAGGTGCCGGCACCACCGAGAATTCCGAGTACGGCGGTGAGGTTCACCAGACGGCCGAAAAAGCTTCGATGCCCGTTCGCACCAAGCAATCCGTGGCAGGCGGTACTGGCGCACAGGTGGGGCACCCGGTTGACGTAGAACGGGTAGGCGATCGCCACGGTCGGCAAGGCGTAGATACACCACGCGACGATCCCCCAATGGAACGGACCATAGGCCGTCGCCCAGCTGATCGCCTCGGCCGACTGCGGCTCGGCCCCGAACGGTGGATTGTTGTAGTAGGCGACCCACTCCACCGCCCCCCACGACACCAGCGCCGCTCCGGTGCCGGCACAGAACAACATGCCGCCCCAAGAGAACGTCGAGAAATCGGGCTCCTGCTCCTCGGCGCCGAGGCGCACCGAGCCGAAGCGTCCGAACGCGATCCACGCCAGGAAGACGATGACCCCGACAGCGAACCACTGGTAGAGAAAACCGAAGTGGCTCGTCAGTCGGTCGTACAGGTCGGAAACGAAGTCACCTGCGCGCTCGGGCGCAAGCCCCAGAGGGACACAGATGGTGCCGACGACGACTAGCACGACGGAGAGCATCAGCCAGTCGATCTGCGGCGCCAACGCGCCCCGATCGACCGTCTCCCCGGCCGGCTGATTCAAGCGAACGCGGCCTTCAACGCCTGGATGTGGGGCACGCCGAGGCCGCAGCATCCGCCGATGATCTGGGCACCAGCGTCTACCCAGACACGAGTCTCGCGCACCAGATCCTCCGGATCGATGATGTCCACGAACTGCCAGTTGGGCATCGTGAAGTACCCCGACTCCGGGTAGGCCCCGATCGGACCCGACCAGTGCTCCTTCACCGTGGCGAGTCCCGGTCCGGTGTCGGCGATGGCGCTATGCATGACGTTGACCACCCCGATGCCCGATCCAGCCAGCTCGCTTACCAGCTGCCCGACGTCCACCTCCGATCTGTCGAAGCCGACGACGTTGCCGGTGTCGGCATCGACCATACAGCTCACACCGAGCCACACCGGCAGGCCGGTGGCCACCGCCGCCTCGACCTGCATCGGCGAGTACTCCGGGTGGTAGCACATCTCCAGCGCGATCAGCTCCGCACCCGCCCCGGCGAGCACGTCGGCCTGGCGGCGAAAGCCGTCAGCGAGTTGCTCGGGCCCGGGAGCGGAGTCCGGATTTACCCAGGGGCACATCGATCCGGCGATCGCCAAGGGCCCCTGCGCTGCCTGCTCGCGCGCCTGCAGCGCCACCTCGACCCCGCGGACGTTGATGCTCTCCATCTGGTCGCCGAGCCCCGCGAGGTTCAGCGCTTCCTGGCCAGAGGCGAAGGTGTTGGTAATGATCACCTCTGCCCCGGCCTCGATGTAGTCGACGTGGGCGTCACGCACCATCTCGGGGTGCGTCTGCAGCGCCACGCCACTCCAGTTCTTGTCGTTCATCGGCACGCCGCGAGCCTCGAGCTCGGTGCCCATGGCGCCGTCGATCAGCACCAGGCCGCCGCCAGCGATCTTGTCGTGTAGCCAATCCGGTCCGCATCGTCCGGGAGGTGCCATGCCGATGATCTCCTTCGTTTGCTTTTCGCCAGCGAGAACGGCGGGGCCAGCGTGCGGAACGGGCTTCAGCGCATGGGTCAGATCCGACACGGGCGCCGCTGGTGCGCACGGAGTCTACACCCGCGCGCGAGCATAGGGACCAGGCACGGCCTTCATGCCAACCGGCTACCCTAGATCCGTGAAGGAGATTGGAGCCTGTATCTCGATTGCGCTACTGGTGGCGACCGCGCCCGGCGCCCCGGACGGCGACGGACCGGTCCGTAGCGCGCCGATCATCACGCCGATGGCGGCCGCCATCGACATCCCGACCTGCGGCAATCGGCGGCAGCTGTACTCGGTGGCGCCCGTCGACCCCGCCGATCTGAGCCACATCATCCCGTTGGGCAACCTCAATCCGCCGGGGCACACTTTCCCCACGGCCCACTTCTACCAGCACATCAGGCGCGTGGTGCCAGGCGACCGTTCGACACCCTCAGTGGAGGTGCCGGTCGTGGCGCCAGGCCAGGTCTGGATTACCCGCATCTCCTACACCGAGAACCTGGATCAGGGAACGAAGGACTACTCGTTGCGGTTCTCGCCGTGCGTCGAGCACGAGGCCTATTTCATCCACCTGACGACGCTGGCTCGCAAGCTCGACCGGCAGCTGGTGGAGCCGCTGAGTTGCAACGAGTACACCACCGGGGGCGAGCAGTGGCGACAATGCACCAAGGAGGTGCACACAGAGCTTGCCGCCGGCGACGCGATCGGGACTGCCGGCGGGGCGCTCGACCGCAACGCCCTCGACCTCGGCGCCTCCGATTCCAGAGCCACGCCATCCGTCTACGCGAATCCGCAGCGCTGGGAGCATCGGCCCCAGCAGCTGATCTTGGTGTGCGCGCTGGACTATTTCGCCCCTGCGGTGCGACGGCGGCTGCGCTCACTTCTCGGCGACGCCGAGACCCGTCGCAAGGAGCCGCCGCGCTGCGGTGAGGTGGCCCAGGACGCCCCCGGCACTCTGCAGGGGATCTGGTTTGTCGCCGGAACTCGCGAGCTGATCTCCGAGGACCGTCACCTTGCCCTGGCTCACGACAACATCGATCCGGCCAAGGGTGTGTTCTCGGTCGGCACGTCGATGCGCAAGAGTGGCCTCGCTTCCGCCACCTATTTCTTCGAGCCGGCGACGGCCGGGAGACGAAACCGCGACTTCGGGCAGGTCCGCAAGCGCAACAAGGTCTACTGCTACGAGGTGAGCCGCCGCTTCGCCGCGGAGACAGACCCGCTGACGGTCATCCTCGCCATGTTGACCGGCCCGTCGACGTTGCGGCTGCAGCGCAGCGAGCTCAGCGCCTGCGGCGGTCCCCCGTGGCAGATGGGTAACGACTACACCGAGTTCGAGCGCTAGCAGCGGGAGACGCCCGGCGAGATGCGGACGCTACCGGGCGGTCCTTTTCGCCCGGATCGACTATAAGATGTCGGCAGCATGAAGAGCACCTGGCGACGAAGTACCACGATAGCCCTTGGCGCCCTCGCAGGGCTGGCTGCCTGCTCCAATCAGGAGACCGGGGTGCCGGAGCAGACGAACCCGTCGCCGCAGACCCCCGCGGTGCAGGCGGCGCACGACGCAGTCAGCAACCCCGACGATACGTACGTCGACGAGCTCGGGATGGAGTTCGGGATACCCATCAACCATCCTGCCATCGTCCACCCGGGCTCCGACGACTTTCCCAGCGGTCCGGCGGTGGGCGAGCGACTCCCCGACTTCACGCTGCCGAACCAGCACGGGGAAATGATCGATTTCCAGCAACACCACGCGGGCCAGAAGGCGGTTGTTGTCTTCTATCGATCCGCCGTCTGGTGACCCTACTGCATGACGCAGCTGGTCGAGCTGCAGAAGAAGATCGGCGAGTTCGAAGCTGCTGGCATCCGCGTGTACGGCGTCAGCTACGACCCGCAGTCGGAGCTCGAGGCCTTCTCGGACCGCTACGGGATCACCTATGACCTGCTTTCGGACGTCGATTCGGCGGTTATCCGGCGGTTCGGGATTCTCAACACACTCGTCGACCCGGACGACCCTCGCGCCAGCGACCTGTATGGGATTCCGTTTCCGGGCACCTATGTAGCCGACGCATCCGGCGTCGTCACCGAGAAGTTCTTCAACCGCCACTACGCGACCCGCGACTCGGCTGGGACGATCCTCGACAAGGCGCTCGGCGAGGTCCTGCTTCACGAGGAGGCACCGCAAACTGATCAGCAAGATGAGCGCGTCCGCATCACCGCCTTCCTCTCGGATACGGATCTGAAACTCGAGGTCACCAACACGCTCTACGTCCGTCTCGAGCTGGCGGCGAACCACCACGTCTACGCCGAGCCCCTTCCCCAGGGTTTCTACCCGACCACGGTCGACGTGCAACCGGCCCGTGGCCTCAGGGTCGGCGACGCGATCTACCCGCCAACCAGACCGAGAGAGTTCGAGATCCTCGGCGTGACGCTCAACGTCTACGAGGATGCCGCCGAGATCGCTGTTCCAATCACCGCGACGACACTGCTGTGGGACGATTCGGAAACCCTCGAGGCCGATAGCACCCTGCCGCTCGAGCTGGATATCGTGGTCGACTACCAGGTCTGCAGTGAGACCATCTGCTACCGGCCGGAGACGGCGCGACTGCAGATCGAGGTACCGATCGCGGCATTGGAAGAGCCGCAGTGATCCGCGGGTCGTAGGCACTGCCCCATCGCCGGAAAACGTCGCCACGGCCATCACGAATTGACCGGGCGGTCGGCTTCCGCGCGGCGACCGAGCCGACACCGCACCGTCAAGAATCCGAGCTGCGCTGAGTCCGCATCCCCGGACTGGTATGGTGCCTCCTTCTGCCGCCCTGTGAGCCCGCTATGAGCTCCAGGCTGCAGAACGAGAGGAGCTAATGGGCAACGAAAGAGCGCGTCACGAAGGGGATCGACACCTGCTCGCGAGCGGCCAGCATCGAGAACCGTCGTGAGTGGGCGCGGCCCTCGGATCGTCATGGCGTGCGGTCTTCTGGCGACCTTCGCGACCGGCACTGCGGCAGTGCCGGCCTTGCAGAACCCTCAACAGGTGTTCGACCGCGCGGTCGAGGACTTCCGCGCCGGACGGCTACACGATGCCGCGACGGCGTTCGACCGCCTGGTCGAGCTCGCCCCGGGCTCCGCTGCGCATCTGTGGCAGCGCGGCATCGCTCTCTACTACGTCGGTCGCTACCAGGACTGCCGTGAGCAGTTCGAAGCACACCGCACAGTCAATCCGAACGACGTCGAGAACGCTGCCTGGCACTTCCTGTGCGTTGCCCGCGCCGAGTCTCCGGCGGCGGCGGGCGCCGCGCTGTTGCCGGTGGGGCCGGACGCGCGCGCACCGATGGCGGAGATCTATCGCATGTTCCGCGGCGAGCTGGCGGCCGATGAGCTATTGACCGCGGCCGGCGCCGGGGTATCGGCGCAGTTCTACGCCCACCTCTACCTTGGCCTCTATCACGAGGCTTGGGGACGCGACGAGGCCGCGCTACGACACATCCAAACCGCCGCCGACAATCGATACGCCGACGTAGGTGGGTACATGCACATGGTGGCACGGGTGCACTTGGGCGCTCAGCGAACTGACTACGGCGACCTCCTGGATCTCTTCGAGGGTTGGCGAGCGTTCGAGAGACCGACCTTCACCGACGGCGTGCCGGACTACTCCCGCGCTGCGATGGCAACACAGGCAGACGCGCTGCCGGCCTACCGCGCCCGGCTCGAGGCGATCGAGATCGACTCATGGCCGATCGCCCAGCAGATCGACTGGCACCTGGTGCGCGCCGAGATGAACGGGCTCGACTTCGATCATCGCGTACGGCGACCGTGGGCCAACAATCCTGCCTTCTACGTGATGCTGTTCCCGGCCGAGTCGGACGTGCCTGCCCACGAGGGCCCGGTCATCCACGGCTGGATCGATACCTGGACGTACGACTACCCGCTATCGCCCGCCGACGCCGCCGCGCTGACCGAGCGCGTGGCGGCGATCCCGCCGCTGCTGGAGCAGGCGCGCGGCAATCTGGTGGGCGATGGACACGATCTGTGGCGCATGAGCGTGGGCTCGATACGTGGCCAGAGTGCCAACCTCGCCAGCTTCGGGGAACGAGTAGCCGGCACGAGCGCCGCACTCGACCGCGCGGTCCAGGAGGCCATCGTCGCCAGCGATCGCTTCGCTGGGTGGCTCGAGCTTCAGTTACCTTCCAAGACCGGGGTGTCGGGCGTCGGAAAAGACAACTACAGCTGGTATCTGCAGAACGTCCACCTTGTTCCCTACACCTGGGAGCAGCAGCTCACGCTGATGCGCCGCGAGCTCTGGCGCGCCCATGCGTCGCTTCGGCTCGAAGAGAACCGCAACCGCCACCTGCCGCGGCTGAGCCGCTACCAGTCTGCCGTCGAGTACGACGAGGCGCTCAACACCGCGGTCACCGAGTACATGGAGTTTCTCGCGGAAGAAGAGATCCTGACGATCCGTGACTACATGGACGAGGCGCTGCGCGAGCGGATTGGTCGTTTTGCGCCCCCCTCGCGCGCCGACGGACTGCGCGGCTTTTTCGCCGAGGTCGACTACCGAGACGGCGAGGTCATGCGCACCCACGGGTATCACTGGTTCGACCTCGCCCGCATGCGACTCGAGCCGCACGAGAGCCCGATTCGGCGCGTTCCTGCCCTGTTCAACATCTATGACGCGCGCTCCGAGGGCATGGCCACCGGCATCGAGGAGATGATGATGCACGCCGGCGCCTTCGACGATAAGCCGCGCGCCCGTGAGCTGATCTGGATCTTGCTGGCACAACGCGCTGCACGCGCTATCGGCGGTCTCATGCAGCACGGTCGGGAATGGTCGCTACAGGAGGCCGCCGAGTTCGCCTCCGAGTGGGTGCCGCGCGGCTGGCTACCGTCCGACGGGGCGACGATCCAGTTCGAGGAGCACTTCTACCTTACGCAGCCCGGCTACGGCACGAGCTATGTCATGGGCAAGATCGAGATCGAGCAGCTTCTTGCCGAGCGCGCCATCCAGCTTGGCGACGAGTTCAGCCTCAAGCGATTCATGGACGAGTTTTCCGCCGTCGGAGTGATCCCGGTATCCATGGTTCGCTGGGAGCTCACCGGTCGCAGCGAAGAGTAGGACGAGGGCTGAGATGCTCGATGTCGGCGACGCGTACCCTCCCTTCGAGCTACAGCGTGCCGATGGGGAGGCGTGGAGCTCCACCCCGGAAACCGTGGCCGGCCCGGTGCTGCTCGCGATCCTGGAGACCGACTGTCCGACGTGTCGGCTGATCGTCCCTTACCTATCGCGCCTCGACGAAGCGCTGTCTCCGACCCCCGGGCGAGTAGTGGCGGTGTCGCAGGACTCTTCGGCCGACACCGACGCAATGCTCAGCAGTCTCCGCTTCAGCCCGCCGGCGCTGATCGATGACCAGCTCGACGTCTCTCGAACTTTCGACCCCCCGAGCGTGCCGGCGCTGTTCGTTCTGGGAACCGATGGACGCCTCGAATTCGCTTCCATTGGCTTCGATAAGGGCGACCTGAACCAGATCGCCGCCCGCATGATGGAGGCCTACGGGCTGGCAGTCCGGTGCATCGCCGAACCCGACGATGGGGCACCGGAGAGCAAGCCCGGCTGTGCATCGCGGCACGTGGAGCCCCCCGACGATGCCGCGATGCCACGCGCGGCGCCGATCGACCTGCACCCGCAGGAGGGAACACGGGCGACCAGGCTGACACTCGACGAGGATATCGACCTCTACGAGTACTGCATGGACGCCGGGTTCTCGCCGTGCCTGCCGGTGGTCCCTCCCACTGCGGCGCGCGTCGATCGCACCCTCGCGGCGACCCCCTTGCCCGCCGACCGGGTGATCGGCCTGGTACCTCCGTGCTACGGCGAGGCTACCGTCGAGAAGATCGCCGCCAACGCCGTGATGGCCGGCTGCAAGCCCGAGTACATGGAACTGCTGGTGCCGCTGATACGAGCCGCTTGCGACGAGCGCTTCAACCTCCATGGCGTGCAGGCCACTACCCACTCCGCCACACCGTTGGCGATCGTCAGTGGCCCGGCCGTCGATCGCCTCGGACTGACCTGCGGCGCCGGGCTGTTCGGAAACACGGCGCGCGCCAACAGCACCATCGGTAGGGCGTTCCAGCTCGTGATCACGAATCTCGGCGGCGCGCTACCGGGCGAGATCGACATGTCGACGTTGGGGAATCCCGGCAAGTTCTCCTATTGCATCGCCGAGAACCGTGCGGCGAGCCCCTGGGAGCCGCTGCATGTCGAGGACGGATTCGGTGCTAACGACAGCACGGTCACGCTGTTCGGGGCGGCCGGCATCCAGGAGGTCAGCGACCATACCGCTCGTTCCGGCGCGCAGCTCTTGCGAACGATCGCCGCGACGCTCGCCGTGGTCTGGAGCTGGCGTGTCTGTGGGCGCGTCGACGCGTTGCTGGTGATGTCGCCGGAGCATGCGGCGACAATGGCGGCGGATGGATTCACCAAGACCGACATACGCGATTTCCTGTTCGACAACACCGGTGTGCCGTTGCGGGCGTTCGATCACGACGGCACCGAGGGGTCTCAACTTCGCGACAGGTACGATGAGATCCGCATCGATGGGGAGCCGCACTATCGCAAGTTCAGCGACCCGAGCCAGATTCGCATTGTCGTCGCCGGCGGCACAGCAGGTAAATTCTCCGCGGTGATCGGCGGTTGGCCATCCGGTCCCGGCGGTACCCAGATCGTCACCTACCCGGTCGCGTGGTGAAAGCAACCGCCGGCCACTTCACAGGAGCCCGGTCATGCCAGAGATCTTGGTAAACCCGCTCGACGAAGCCGCCCAGGCACCACAGCCGGCGGCCCCTCGGCTCGACGAGCTCGAAGGCAAGACGATCGGACTGCTCGACATCAGCAAACCCGGCGGCAGCGTGCTGCTGGACAGGTTGGAGGAGCTGTTGCGCGAGCACCATGGGGTAACAAGCTTCGTGCGGGAGGTGAAGCCGACGTACACGAAGCCCGCCCCCGACAGTGTGCTGCAGCGGCTCGGTCTCGCCGACGGCGTCATCGAGGCGCTGGCCGACTGAGGATCGTGCACAACGTGCAGTTTGCACGACTCCGTCAGCCTCGAGAATCGCGGCATTCCCACCGTTCCGATCGCCACCGACGAGTTCCGCACTGCCGCACGAATCCAGGCGAACCGACTCGGGCGTCCGGATCTCGATGCAGTCTACGTTTCGCATCCCATCCAGGATCAGACCGAGGCCGAGATCCAGGCGCGGGCGGAAGCAGCCATCGGACAGATCGTCGACCGACTCACCACCGCCGCCGGCAACGAGACCTGATCACAGTCCGAGCAGACGACCGGCGTTGCCCCCCAGGATCGCGGCACGCTCGGCGTCCGAGATCTGTAGCGCGTCGATCGACGTTCGCATCTTCTCCAAACTGCCGATCATGTGCGGGTAGTCGCTGCCGGCAACGAGCTGGCCGGCTCCCGCGAAGTCGATCGTCAGCTGCAGGCAGGCCGGATCGAAGTTGACCGTGTCGTAGTAGAAGTCCTTCAGAACTTCACTCGGCCGCCGGCTCAGATGCTCGCGACAGCGACGGAAGGCCTCGTAGCCGCGGTCGAGTCGCTCGGCGAGGAACGGAATCGCGCCGCCGTTGTGGCACAGCACCCAGCGAATCCCCGGAAACTGTTCCGGCACGCCGGCGAAGACCAGGTGAGCCGCCGCCAGCGTCGTGTCGAAGAGGAATCCGACCAGCGGCATGAGCATGAACTCCTCCATCGCCTCCACCCCGAGCGGATACGTCGGGTGGATGTAGATGATCGCTCCGGCGCTGCTGGCACGCTCATAAAGGGGCCAGAACCGCTCGTCGGCCAGAGCAACGCCACCGGCGTTGCTGTACAGCATCACGCCAGGAAAGCCGTGCTCGTCGAGTACCCGGTCGAGCTCCAGCGCCGCGGCGGCCGGGTTGTTGAGCGGCAGGTGCCCGAGTGCAGTGAATCGATCCGGATGGGCGGCCACGGCGGCGGCCAGCCCGTCGTTCACCACCATCGCCAGGTCGGCGGCACGCTGCGGCGACTCGATGCTGGTACCCGGAGCGGTGAAGCTGATGACCTGGCGGTCCACACCGCTCTCGTCGATCACGCCACAACGAAAATCGATGTCGCGATGACCCGGAACCAGGACGTTGTAGTCGCCGGGCGAGTGCAAGACCGGGTTGCCGTGGTCGTCGCTGCTGACGCGGAACGCACTGGGTCCCGCCGTGACCGCAGCGACGTAGTCCGGAGGAAAGTAGTGGTTGTGGAAATCGATGATCATGCGGAGCTCACTGACGGGGACCTGGCAGTCCACCACATGTACACCGGCAGGCCGGCACCGACCATCCCAAGGCCTGAGAGGCTCCCAGCGGGATCACTGATGATGTGGTTGACGACAACGGCGAACGCGGCGAGGGCGAACAGGAATGGCGTCACGGGATAGCCGACGATGCGGTATTCGGGCGTCCGCTTGGCCGACCTTCGCAGCTTGATCAATCCCAGCGCCAGAACGCCAAAGAACACCCATTCGGTGTAGATAACGCGCGTGAACAGCGCTCGATAGGTTCCGCTGAGCACCAGCACCGATGCCCAGAACGCCTGCAACACTACCGCGCGATGCGGCGTCCGATAGCGTGGGTGCACCTCCCCCACCCAGGCGAACAGCAGGCCGTCGCGCGCCATCGCGTAGTAGACCCTGGGTCCGGACAGAACGATTCCGGCGAGGGCACCGAAGGTCGAAAACAACACCAGTGCGATCATCGCCGTGCTGCCACCGGTGCCCAGCACCGTGTCGGCGGCGTCAGCCGCGATGCGCTGAGAATGGATCACCGTATCGATGGGCAGGAGGTAGAAGTACACCCCGTTGAGTGCGATGTAGCACGCCGTAACGATCGTCACGCCCCAGATGAGGGCCCGTGGGATGGTGCGGTGCGGCTCGATCGTCTCCTCGGCGTTGTAGCTCACCATATGCCAGCCGCCGAAGGCGAACAGAGCTGCCGACACCGCGAGCACGAAGTCCGACAGGCCGCCGCCGCCGAGGAACGCGAACCCGGGTAGAGCCACCAGGCCCGATCCATCAGCGACTGCAACGTCAGACACAGCCTCCTCCGAGGCCGGCTGCCCGAGCGCCAGGCCGAGGACGACGATGAGCACGATTGCGGCCACCTTCACCACGGTGAACGCCGCCTGGAGGTTGCTACCGTGCTCCACACCGCGGTAGTTGACCGCCGACAGCAGCAGAATCGTCGCCACAGCCACCAGTCGCGTCGACGTGTCACCGAGCGGGACCAGGAAGGCAGCGTAGGATGCGAACACCATCGCCACCGCAGCGATGATTCCCGAGTGCATCACCCAGAACATTGCCCAACCCCACAGGAAGCCGAGCCAGCCGCCGAATTGCGCGCGTAGATATACATAGACGCCACCGCTGGCCGGCATCGAAGAGGCCAACTCGGCGACCACCAGCGCCCCGAGCATGGTCAACACGCCGGCCGTCAGCCACACCAGCGCGGCGCCGGTCATCGAGGGTACCCGTCCGGTGACCTCGGACGGCTGAACGAAGATGGAGGCGCCGATGATCGTGCCGACAACCATCGCCGTCGCGTGACGCGGGCCGATGGCGCGACGCAGCTCTGTCCCGCCGGGGGTCAAGCGTGCTCTCGCAGCGTGCTCATATCCGCACTCTGTCAGGAAGTGCGCTCGGCTGAAAGCCGCAGGGGGCGAGCACAACCTACCTTGGAGGAAGTACTGTCCGTTCGAGTCGGTTAGTTTGACCGGATCTCGAACGAGATCGCCGGACCAGCCATCGACGCTGCCTGACGGAACCACGCTTACAACAATTCTCTGGAGCAACGCGCCTCATGAAGATCATCAGCGCAGATGAAGTACATGCCGCGCTCAGCTATCCCGAATTGGTCGACGCACTCCAAGACGCCTTCGGCAAGGACTTCAACCAGCCGCCGCGCCAGGTCTTCCTGCTCGATGACGCGGACGACAACTTCGACGCCTTTGCGCTGCTACCCGCCTGGAACGACACGATTATCGCCGTCAAGGCGTTCACCTACTTCCCCAGCAATTCGCCACCGCACGATCTTCTCTACTCCAAGATCATGATCTTCGACCGGCCGCACGGCGTGCCCTTGGCGTTGGTGGACGGCACCACGTGCACGTTCTGGCGCACCGGCGGAGTCTCGGGCCTGGCCACGCGTCTGCTGAGTCGTGAGGAATCTTCCACCATGTTGCTACTGGGAACCGGCAACCTGTCTACCTACACGATCCGAGCCAACGCTTCGGTACGTCCCCTCGACAAGATCATGGTCTGGGGGAACCCCGAGGGCCTACCGCTGATGGCCGATGCCGAAGCTGTTGTCGCGCAGATGTCGGAGGAGCTGCCCGGCATCGAGTTCTCGGTGATCACCGACCTCGAAAGCGCCTGCGGCGAAGCCGACATCATCGTCTGCGCTACCGCGTCTCCCGACATCTTGATCCGCGGCGCCTGGGTCAAGGAAGGGACGCACGTCGACTTGATCGGCAACCACCACGCCGACAAGCGCGAATGCGACACCGAGTTGATCACCAACGGCCGCGTCTACGCCGACAGCTACGTCAACGCCTTCAAGGAGGCCGGTGAGATCTTGGTGCCCATCGAAGAGGGCGTGTTCACGAAGGAAGACGTAGTCGCCGAGCTTTCCGAGATGTGTTCGGGCAAGGCGACCCTGCGTACCGACGACCAAGAAATCACCGTGTTCAAGGCCATCGGCCAGGCAGTAACCGACCTGGTGGCCGCGAGCACGGCGTACTCGGCATCGGAACGCGACGCCTAGCCGGGGCTCATTCGCCGCTGTAGGCGACGTAGATCTTGCGCACGCCATCCGGCACGCCGAAGGTACCGGTCCAGCCCTTGGGAAGCACGACGCCATCACCGGGAACATGGGTGCTGGCGTTGCCGTCGGTGTCTGTGAGGACGATCTTGCCCTGCAGCACGTACATCATCTCGTCGACCGCGTACGGGTCGGGCACGTCGAGCACTCCTGGGGTGGCCTCCCAGACGCCGATCGTGAGCTTGCCGTCGGCGCTCTGGTAGAAAGTGTGCCCGCGAGCATCGAAGTCACTGCGGTCCGGGTAGTAAGGGCTGTACTCGCCTAGCCCTTTGCCCGCGAGCTTGGCGCCATCGAACTCGACCGCCGACATCGCAGCCGCTGCCGCCTCGGCGTAAGGGGCCACCGGGCCCAACTGGCCGATGATCGCGCCTGCCGACACCAGCGCCACGCTCCAGGCAACCAATCCAAGAGCTCGAGTCTTGCTGTTGTTGCGACGCATCCCTTACGCCCTCCTGTCGAGAGTGGTCGGACCCGTGCGAGGCACGTGCCGGACGAGCATATTCAGCTTGCGTCGGGAACCTATCACGTGATCGATACCGGATAGCCGCGGCGGAGCCTGGAAGCGTCCGCGCTCCGCCCGGAAAGACCGTCGGCACGTCACGTGCCGGAAACGGCCGCTGGAAGCGTCCGCGCTCCGCCCGGAAAGACCGTCGGCACCTCACGTTGGAGCGTTCGATGTCAAGACGTTGGCGAACCAAGCTGATCGGCGCGATAGGGGCCCAGCGCCGGCAGGTTATCGGGCTGGTGCTGATCATTGCGGTGGTTTCGATGGCGGCGTGCGACGCGAGCGGCAATGTCGCGGGAGGGACTACGCCTGCCACACAGATCCTGTGCGACGCGTTCTTCTTCTTCGCGACCAAAGGGGTGGATGGTGACGGCTGTGACCGCTTTAACGGGAGGAACACGCACTTGGCCTACGCGGGAATTGTGCGCGCCCGGGCTGGCCAGGCCGCCGTTTTCGCTCACCTTCAGACCCAACATCATGTTGCGGAGGGGCGTGTAGCGGCACCAAAGGTCCCTGCAATGACTCTCGACATCCCCCTGCGAGTCTTGGCCGAGCCCGGAGTAAGCAGCGCCACTATTACCGTCGGCGTGAATCTCTTCGACAAGAAATTAGAGCCGCCGAAGAAGCAGTTTAAGTCCATCACAGTGGAGCTACGCGTCAAGGGCAAGATCGTCGGCAAGGGCTCGGGTAACTTCGACAAGACGCAGGGAAGCGCAAGCGTCGAGTTCGAGGGACTGAAACTCGCCGCCAAGGACGTTGCCGAAGCGACCGTCAAGCTCACCGGTGGCCAGGTTGTGGACACGACGATTCTGGCGATCGGAGCGGCCGCCGGTGAGGAGTAGCCCCGCCTCGCGTCGGCCCTCATATTCCACCACCCAGCAAGCCTCGAGAAAGGACATGGCACACGATCGCACCCAACTCACGCACGACCGGATCCGACGCGCGGACCTTCGCAGGTTCCGAATGGTCGCCCTCTCCACCGTGCTCCTGCTGGCCATCGTCGCAACCCTGGGGACGTCCTCTCAGCCGCGAGCGGCAAAAGGTGCGAGCCACGTGGGCAGCACCGCCCTTGACCTAATCGCCGCCGTTGGGCAAGTGAAGGCCGGAGGAATCGGGAAACAGACGCTCCGGGTCCCACTCGAAATGATCAGCGGCGGGTCCGCCACCTCCACTGCCATTGATGTAGCCGTTGGAGTGCTGATCCTCGACGAGGAGGGCCAGATAGCCAAGAAGCTGTTCAAATCGATGTCGGTCGAGCTGCGTCGCAACGGGTCCACGGTGGCGAAACGCAGCGCGAAGCTCACCAAGAAAAACGGCGGCGCCACAATCCAGTTCGACGGTCTGGAAGCGGCATCCGCGGACGAGATCGACGCCGTGGTCACGTTCAAGGGCGGTGCGGTCAGCGACGCCTTCGTGGTTGTGAATGCAGCCACCAGGTTGGCCACCAGCTAGCGGACGCCTGGCAGACGGCGATGTGAGCCTGGACATGGTGACCCCACCGCACCAGGTCGTCGGAAGATCCGACCCCGCACCGAGGTCGCCGCCCAGTGAGACACGGCCGATCACATACAGATAGTAGCTGCCGCCGACCCTGATGACGGTAGGGTCGGCAAGGCGCACCACCTCATCGAGGCTACCAAGAGTGTCGCGCACAGTGCTCAACAGATTCAATCCGGCAATCCGGGCCGCGGCGTAGCCGTCTTCCACGGTCAAGTCGGCGCCGACCTTGCCGGATCTGGGCGATCCATCGGGATACCGCGGCGTATGACCGGCGGTGAACAGGATGTTTCCGGTGCGCACCGCCGTTACGTACACCGCCACGGGTCGCGGCGCGGCCGGCAGCTCGATGCCGAGCTCGCGCAGCCGCTGCTCCGGAGTTGACGCCTGCAGCACTGGGACTCGCGCCGCGGGGGCCGCACCTGCGGCGGTAGTGCCACCGCTGGCCATCGCCACGAGCGTGCCTCCAGCCGCACCGGCGAAGCACCGAGTGTGAAGAAAGCTCCGGCGGGTTTCGCTCGTCGACATGTGTGGATATCTCCGTTTCCTGGCGGGCCTGGGACCGTTGATGGCCGCGAGTCGTTCGAGAAAACGGCCCTCGCAGGCCGACCTTGGTGCCTTCATTGATCGCATGCTAGCAATGGCCCCCTGCATCGGCTACGTTCGGCGACCTTCGTCCTTGACGCGTCGAGCCCGGCCGAATACCTTCGGATGTAGATATTCATTTGTAGAGTATTCCACTCGTTCCCCGAGCGGACGCGATGCCCGGCAGGTTTCTCGCTGAATTCGAGCTGTACGTAATGCTGGCGATCGCCCGGCTGAACGACGGCGCATACGGCGCCGCCATCCGCAGCGAAATCGAGGAGCGTACTGGCCGGCCAGTATCGATCGGGGCGCTGTACGCTACGCTCAGCCGGTTGGGCAGCAAGCGGCTGCTCGAGTTCGAGGAGACGGAGCAACCAGGGCAGCGCGGCCGGCCGCGCAAGTACTGCCGCATCACTGCAGAGGGTCAGCAATCGCTCGAGCACTCTACGGCGATGTTGAGACGGATGATGGATGGTGTCGCCGCCGACCGGACCGGCGGGAGCTCCCGATGAGCGAACCGGCTCCCCCCAAGCGTGCCCGGCGCCTGTTGGAGCTAGCGATCCACCCCGAGGATCGACGTTTCGCCCTGGCCGATCTGGAGGAGGAGTTCGAGCGGCGGACCAAGCGGCGCGGCGTCGAGGCGGCGCGAAAGTGGTATCGAACCCAGGCTGCACGCTCATTGGCCCCGCTACTGGTTAGCCGATTCGTTCGCCTACGGCGGGGGCTGGCCGCCGAGCTGGTAACCAACCTCGGCGCCGCCGTGCGCTCGCTCGCCGCCTCGCCGATGATCGCGCTGGCGACCATTTTGTCGCTGGCGGTCGGCATCGCCGCTGCGACCTCGGTATTCACCGCCACCAACGCCTTCCTGCTCCGGCCGGCAAGCGCCAGCATCCTGGAACCGGAACGGCTGGTATCGATCTACACAGCGAAGCAGGACGGTAGCTCGTACCGGCAGACTTCCTTTCCGGATTTCGAGGACATCCGGCTTCAGGTGAATGCGTTCAGCGATTTGGCCGCGGTCCGTATGGCCGTGCTGCGAGTGTCCGAGGGATCTCGCCGGCGGAGTATCGCCGCCGAGATCGTCACCGGCAACTACTTCGATCTGCTCGGGATCACGCCGAAGGTCGGCCGCTTCTTCCAGGCCGAAGAGAGCCAGATCGGCAGCGCCGAGCGACTCGTCGTGATCAGTCACCGCATGTGGCAGACGCGTTTCGGCGGCAGTGACGACGTCGTCGGAGCAACGCTCGACCTCGACGGGATTCCGTTTACGGTAGTCGGGATCGCACCGGCCGACCTCACCGGCCGCATCCCGGCGCTCAAGATCGACGCCTGGGTGCCGCTCGGCATCCCCGGGGGCATGTACCACTCCGACGAACGCGAGCTTGCCGACCGTAGCGATCGCGAGCACATGGTGATTGGACGACTGCGCCAGGGCATGAGCGTCGAGCAAGCCGGCGCGCAGCTGGAGCTTCTCAGCACTAGACTGCACGCGAGGTACCCGCAGGATTGGGAGGACGAAGGCGCCCGGCCGCTGTCACTGACCCTGCTAGCCGGTCGCAACTCGCACATCCCGCCAGATTTCCTCAAGGCGGCGGCAGGGTTCAGCGGCCTGGTCATGGCCGCGGCGGCGCTGATCCTACTGGTCGCGTGCTTCAACGTGGCGAGCTTGTTCCTCGCCCGTGCCGGTCGGCGCGCGCCCGAAATGGCCATCTGGCTGGCGCTCGGTGCGAGCCGACGGCGGCTGGTGATGATGCTGCTGACCGAGAGCGTGACCCTGGCACTATTCGCTTGTGCGCTCGGGGTCTTCCTGTCAGCTCGCGCGATGGGGCTGATGGACTCGGTTTCGCTGCCAATCGGCGATCTGTCGATGGAGTTCGACTTCAGCATCGACTATCGGGTCCTCGGGTTTGCCCTGCTTGTGTCGATCGCCACCAGCGTCGTGTTCGGCCTGGCTCCGGCGCTAGAAGCCTCCAAGCCGAGCCTGCTGCCGTCGCTGAAAGGAGACACGCTTCAAGCGCGTCGACGTCATCGGCCACTGGGACTGCGCAACCTGCTCGTGGTTGGCCAAGTGGCGACGGCGTTGATCTTCGTTGTCGGCGCCGGAGTTACGCTCAGCAGCTTCGACGCGCTGATCGACGCAGACTGGGGAGTGCAGCCCGACCGCATCGCGTTGCTCTCCAAGAACCTCCGCAAGGACATCCCTCCGGACGCCTTCGTCTCACACTACCGAGATCTGCTGGCGCGTTTCCGAGCCCACCCGGAGGTCGAAGACGCTCAGCTGGCTAGGGTGGTCGAAGGGGGAATCTTCGCGGCGGCCAACACCGTGGAGATCCGGGTGGCAGGTTACGAGCGCGCCAGCGACGAATCACTCACGGTGCCGTTCAATGCCGTTGCGCCCGGGTACATGGAAATGGTCGCGATTCGTCTGATCAGGGGGCGTACAATCGGTGAGCTTGACGACGCTGGGTCGGTTCACGCCGCCGTCGTCACCGAGGCCTTCGTGCGGCGCTTCTGGGGCGAACGCGACGGCCTCGGAGAGCAATTCAGCGTCGTTGCAACTCATGAAATGGGCGACCCGCAACGCAGCCCGGTCACTACCCACGAGATCGTCGGCGTTGCTGTTGACGCTCGCTATCAGGGCTTCGAGGGCGCCGACGACCTGTACATCTGGTCAGCGCTCTATCAACAGCCGTCTCGCCGGACGATGCTCCTGCTGCAGGGCCGCAGCAGCGCCGAATCGATGGTCCGGCTGCTGGCCGAAGAGATCGACCCGAACGACGGGGAGTTCGCCCTGGTGTCGCCGCGGACCTACGCCGAGCTGATCAGTTTCCAGTTCGGGTTCCTGAACGCCACCGCCAAGGTCCTCGGCTGGGCCGGCGCGTTCGGTCTGGCGCTCGCCGCGATCGGCATTTACGGCATGGTCAGCTTCGCGGTGACGCGCCGCAACAAGGAGCTCGCGGTACGCCAAGCGGTCGGAGCCCTCCCGGGTCAGGTCATGCAAGCCGTGCTCAGAGAAGGGCTGCAGCTGTCGGTTTGGGGTCTCGCCGTGGGCCTGGTCGTGATCGTTCCGCTGACGGCACTGCTGCGGGCGGACTTGGCAGGGATCAGCCCGGTCGACCCAGCCTCCACCGCCTTCGGCGCAGCCGTTCTCATGGCCGTCGCCCTGATCGCAAGCCTGATCCCGGCCCGACGAGTCACCCGCCTCGACCCGGTCGCCACGCTTCGCGAAGATTAGTGGCCCAGCCCCCGTAAAGGCTGACGAGCGCAAGTACCGGCCCGAGTATTGACGCTCCGAAACCATGTGCGAACATGGCGCCCACCGATCTGGTCTTCCGAAACCAAATGCAGGTGAACGCTCATGACAATGGACGCCGCGACCGAGTTCGCTGATCTCGCAGCTGCTGACCCGAACATCCAGGCTCAACTAGACGCGGTGTCCTCGACGGACGCCGGAGAGCGCGTCGACGCGCTCGTCGGCGTCGGCGCGCAGGCGGGCTACGACTTCACTTCCGAGGACTACTACAACTCGGGCTCAATACGCGCCGCGGAGGTGAATGAGGCCTGGCCGGTCGAGACGGCGCAACAGGCGGCGCCGGTGGCGTCGCCGTTGCAGCCTTACGCGCAGTATGGCTCCCCGTACAGCGCCTTCCCGCCCATACCGCCACCGATGCCGACATATTTGCCGCCGCCGCCCTACATACCACACAAGGAACCTGGCGAAGGGGCGTAGACGCCCTGCCGACACGCAATTCACCGCCCTCTACCGTGTGGCGACCTCCGGCGCGGTACCACCTTAACGATCGGGCAGGTTCAGCGGCCGGTAGTAAGGCTGGTCGCCGAGCTCCTCGAACTTCGCCACCCAGTTGGCACCCGCGTCGTCCGGGGTAAACGACCAGTCCTGGCGGTGATAGTTCCAACTGTTGGGATTCAAGGTCTGGGCCACCTCCCAGTAGGAATTCGCGAGCTCGGCGTCGCCGGCGAGATGGAAATGCGCCGCGAGTCGGAAATTGGCGTCGGCAAGGGCCTCGTCGGACGTTCGGGCGCGAATGTCGGGGGCAAGCTCGTCGGGGCCCAGCGCGTAGACGCTCGCGCTGCCGTTCTCGACCCAGTCGCGAACCGCCGGCAGGTAATCGTCGGTGCCGAACGAGAGATCTCCGAAGGCGTACTCGCGCGTGTAGGCGCCCTCGTCATGGCGCACGATAACGCCCTGCTCGTCGATCAGCACCGCTGTCGGCACGTTGACCATGTTGTACAGGGCGCTGACCGTGTGGCGTGGGTCGATGAGGGCCGTGAACTTCGCGTCGGCAGCATCGTAGAACTCACCCGCCGCGGCCTCGCCACCGGTGTCCTGGGCGACAGCCACGATCTCGAGGTTCTGGTCCGCGAGCTCCTCGTAGAGAGCCTGCCAACCTGGCAGGTCGAGGCGGCAGCCTCACCACGAGGCCCACGTGAGCAGCAGCACTTTCTTGCCGCGAAAGTCCGAGAGACGTACAACGTCGCCGTTCCGATCCGGGAGCGCGAAATCGGGCGCCAGTGCGTGGTCAACGAGGTCCGCTTGCAGGATCGGGATCTCGCTGAAGCTCCAGGTGTGGTGAGCACGATCCACGACATAGGCTTGGTGGAGCTTGCGCGCAAAGGCGGTGAGGCTGAACCACCGCTGCCCGTCGCGGGTGACAACGATATCGCTGTCGTCGGTCTGGTTGACGGGGATGCAGAGTGTGTCGAGACAAGCGCCCTCGGGCTTGAGCTCGAAGCCGTTGACCCGAGTCAGATCCGCTGGCGTCACCCAGAGATCGGACGGATCCGCGAGCGTCTGCTCGACGGTCACCACGTGACCGGCGTGGAGGACGGTGGTCGGCACCTGCTCGGTGGTTGCGCATGCCGGGGTCATGGCTGTCGCTCCGACCAATAGAGTGGCCGGCATCAGGTGTGATCGCATCGTGCGCATCCCTTGCTGTCGGGTCATCGTTTGTCGGCCTGCTGCACAGATTGCAGAGGTTAGTTAGGATTCCCTCCCCCGTCTACTCATCGTGATCCGGCCACCTGCCTTACCCATGCCTCCTCCGGTTCGAATCGCACTATTCGGCAACTCGCACGCCGAGGGCATCCAGCTTCCGGCGCTGGCCCATATCGGGGGCAACGAGGTCGTCGGAATCGCCGGTCACAATGCCGACAAAGCAGCGTCGACGGCGGCGCGCTGGGGAATCGAGCGCTCGACATCGGATTGGCGCGAGCTTCTCGAGCTCGAACCGGACCTGGTGCTGGTCAGCACGCCGGTAGATCTGCACGCGGAGATGGTCCGCGGCGCTCTCGGCACGGGTGCCGCGGTGCTGTGTGAGAAGCCGTTCACCCTCGACGTACGGCAAGCCGAAGAGCTCACCGAGCTCGCCGCCGGCAGGCTTGCACTGATCAACTACCAGCTGCGCTGGAATCCTGTCCGCCGCCAGATCCGTTCGCTCTGCCAGGACGGCTCGGTAGGCCAGGTGCAGCATGTCCGGGCCGACCTGATGCTGAGCACTACGGGCTTCGAGCATCGGCCGTACACCTGGTGGTCGCAGTCAGACCGGGGCGGAGGCGTGCTCGGAGCCACCGGAACCCACGTGGTCGACGGTATTCTGTCGATGTTCGGGCCGATTGAGTCTGTCAGCGCCCGGCTCGAGACCTTCGTCAAGCAACGAAAAGACGCCACCGGCGTCGAGCACGAGGTCAGCTCAGACGATTATGCGGAGCTATGGTTGCGCCTCGACAGCGGCGTCCGGGTGAGCATTACCGTGAGCCTGGCTCTACCCGGAGCGGCCCGCTGGCTGCTGGAGATTTCGGGAACCGAAGGCGCTCTCAGGCTCGATCGCGAACAGCGCTTGAGCGGTGGGCCGAACGGGGCCGATCCTGCCCCGATCGACTGCGACACCAGCTGGATGCCACCGGAGCAATACGGCATCCAAGGTCGAGGTCCGTTCGCTGCCCTCGAGGTGCCATTCCTGGCGGACGTCGTGGCGGCCGTCGCCGACGGTCGGACCGAGCTCGAGGAGGCCGCGACGTTCGCTGACGGCCTCGCAAACGTACGCATCCTCGAGGCGGCGCGGCAGTCGGCCGGCAATGGCGGGGCGTGGGTGCGCGTGCGCAGGTGCGCCAAAGCGTAATTCACCGGCACGGCGATAAGCGATCGCGTTGGTGCCGGGCCACGCCTACGAGCTCGCCACCGGCTCCTGCGCCAAGGCCAGCGGTCGTGGTCGAGTCGCTGCGCTTTGGCGCACGATCTGCAACACGCGCTCGCGCTCCTCGCCGATCAACAGCATACGCGGCGCCCGCACCGTTTCCGTGCCGTAGCCCATCTCGGCGCAGGTGAGCTTGATGTACTGCACCAGCTTCGGATGACTGTCGAAGTGCAGCATCGGCATGTACCAGCGGTAGATGTCCAGCGCACGCTGCCAGTCGCCCGCCATCGCCGCGTCCCAGAGCATGCGGTTCTCCTGCGGGAAGGCATCCACGAGGCCTGAGATCCAGCCAGTACAGCCAAGCAGGATGCTCTCGAGCGCGACATCATCGAGGCCGGAGAAGATCAGGTAGCGATCACCGAGCACGTTGAACAGGTCGGTGACTCGCCGCGGGTCACCGGAGGCCTCCTTGATGCAGACGATATTTTCGACATCGGCCAGCTCCTGGAACATCTCGGGCGTGATGTCGACCCGGTACACGGGCGGATTATTGTAGCACATGATCGGCAAGCTCATTGAGGCTGCCACGGTGCGATAGTGGTTCACCGTCTCACGCGCGTCGGAGTTGTAAACCATGGCGGGCATGAGCATGAGCCCGTCCATGCCGGCCGCCTCGGCCGCCTGCGCAGTCGCGCACGCGCCCTGAGTGGTGAACTCGGCAACCCCGTTGAGGATCGGCACGCGGTCGCCGGCGACCTCCTTGGTCGCCGTCAGCACCTCGACCTTCTCGTCGAGCGACAGCGAGCAGTTCTCGCCGATGGTGCCCAGCATGATCAGCCCGTGGATGCCGTCGTCGAGCAGAGCTTCCACGTGTTCCTGGGTGGCCCGGAGGTTGAGCGAAAAATCGTCATGGAATTGCGTGGGAACGGCAGGGAACACCCCGTTCCAATCAACCTTGTGTGCCATAGGGTGTTTCTCCGGCGTAAACGGACTCCAGGCGTCGCTTGAACTCGGACCTAGGGTAGCGGAAGCGCTACGACTCAGCCTCCTCGGGAACCTCGACGATCAGCCGTAGCGTCGGATGAGTCTCGGGCGCGGTGATGGCGTTGAGGACCTCGAACTGCAGCTCGAAGCTCGACCGCTCCTCACCGGTCACCTCGAGGGAAAGCTCGCCGTGCGCCGGCACGCGAAGTATCGATGGGTGCTTGGCGAAGCGATGGCCGTCGATGCTGCGCAGCTCGAATGCGGCATCCGATCGGTTGGCGAGCGTCAAACGGATGACGTCGTAGTTGTCTCGTCCGCTGACCTTCGCCACCGTCAACGAGGAGTGGATCAACGGCATCAACATCTCCTCGCGGCCGATCAGGAAGTTGCCCATCCACGCCACGGTACGGTTCGACCGAAGCGCCTCCTGCACCGATTCGACGCTGCGCTCCTCGGCGAACACCAGCGTCACGGTGCGATGGGCGCCATCGTGGATCGCGTATTCCCAGTCGATCAGACCATGGATATCGGAGACCCCGAGGATCGCCAGGTCGTTGTCCAGCGCGATCTGGAGCGTCTCGGCGGTATACCAGTACTCGTTGGCCACCTCGATGCCGTGGAGCATGCCGTCGGCGATGAGTTGCAAGTGCATATCGGCGATTCGTGCGACCCCGTACGAAGCCGTGTACGACGGATGGTTCCAGAAAACGAAGCCGCCCTGTTCGTTGGCTGCCCGGAACGCGTCCATGGGATCGTCGGCCAGCAGCGCGTTGGCGTCAGTGATGAACACGGCATTGACGTGGCCCAGGGGCAGGGCGCGCGTCACCTCGGCGCCGTTGACGACCATCAAATCGGAGCCCAGAGCCTCGTTGTGCTCGCTCGCAAGAACGAACGACCGGTTGCGGTCCGGATGCGGAATGTCCTCTGACTTGGGCTGATACTCCAGATGCTCGGTAACCGCGACGAGGTCGAGCCCGTCGCGAATCGATTCCTGCACCCGGATTGGGGGCCACACCATGCCGTCCGAAAACACCGAGTGCGTATGCAGATCGATGACGAGCGTGTGGTATCCCGGCACGTTCGGGAACTCAATGGCACGCTCCTGAGCGAACGTCACGGCGCTGGTGAACAAAGCGGCCAGGGCGACAACAGTGCGCGCTCCGGTCATCGAGGTCTCCTCGTTGCACCGGCAGGGCCGGTGTCGGTGTAGTGGCCTGTAACAGATGATCGTTGCCTATCGCAGATGGGATTTGCGGGTGAGATCAAGGCGCGGCGACGCTGTCGATGCTAGGGACACCGTCGAGGAGCCGCAACGCCGAGATCGCCCGCAACTGCCCATCTGTCCACAGGATGGCGGCGAACTGGGCCCGCCTGCGGCGTTGCTCCTCCTCGATAATGGGCAAACATTGTCTCGTCGGATCGCCTGGCATCCGAGCCCATTTCGCCACCACGATAGGCAACGATCATCTGTTACAGGCCACTAGTTGGTACGAAGCAGCTTATGGCAGAGCAGCTTGGAGAGATTCAACAACAGCTTGCCTGCCGCCACCGGATCCTCACCCATGAGCTCGCGCAGGGCGCTTTCGCTCAGCGACAGCACACGTGTGCCGTCCTGGACGGCATAGACATCCGCCGATCTCGGGCTCTCGAGCAGAAACGCCATCTCACCGACCACATCGCCCGAGGTGCAAACTGCGACAACGGTGTCGTCGACGCGGATCTCGAGCAGTCCGTCGAGCACCACGAACATGTTATGGGCAACGTTCCCTTGCTTGATCAGGTGGTCGCCCTGCCGACACTCGATGGTATTGCTCTTGGCGAGGCAGCGCTCCTCCTCGGCCGTTTCGAGGCCATCGAACAGGTGGATGGGATTCCGCGACAGCTCGAGTGCGCGGTCGACATCGCCCCAGTAGCGCTCCTTGCTGGTGAGCGCAGCGCTCACCACCGCGCCGTGGTTGGCGAGCAGATCAGCGAGGCACGCGGGCAGGCGGGATTCGGCACCGAAGTCAGGCAGGATAGGGACCAGGCTCGACCCGATCGTGCGCATGTACTCGAGATCCTCTGGAACCATCACCAGGGGAATCAGATACCCGGTTTCCGGGCTGTTGACGTTCGTACTCGAGTAGGTACGGAACCCCATTCCCATGTAGAGGTTCAACAGGTGGGGCTCGCAGTCTCCGAACATCAGCTGAATTCGCCGGTCGGCAACGAACTCGAGGTAACGCCTGAACATACGGAAGACGAGGTCGGTTCCACGCTGCTCCGTGGTCACCATGAAGCGCTCACCGACAACGATCTGCTGGCGGGGGATCTGCTCCAGGAACGGCGCGAGCCCATACTGCTCGACGTGCCGATCGCTGAAGTGCGCGTCCGCGCCCCAGGTGAGCCGCATCGTACCGACGGTGCCGCCGCAATCATCGCGGGCGTAGTAGAGACGGCTCGCGGCGTCGTCAGGCTCGATCAGCAGCCGGTTCTCATGGTCGGCGATTGAGCCGTAGCGGTTCATCTCCTGCACGTAGACATCGTAGCGCAGGCGATAGACGGCCTTGTGCTCAGCCTCGGTCTGGGCACGACCGATCTCAGGCTTCATGGGTCGAGTCCTGCAGCACGGCGAGGATCGGGATCGGAGCTCGTCTTCCGGATCGCGATCCTAGCCCAGCGCGGCGGCAGTATCGACTATGGCAGGTGGTCGTGAGCCATGTCCGGAACGTTGTAAGGCACCGGGATGACCTGCTCGGCAAGGCGGAGCTTGAGTAGCTGCAGCAGCGTTACGTCGATCGGATCGAGCTCCGCCAGCAGCTGCCCTGGAAGCTCGCTGCGTTGCGGCGCCCACGCGTCGTCCTCGCGCGCCAGATCTTGCACTTGCAGGGCGACGGCGTCGCCGACCGTGATCGGCAACTGGTCGAAGTGCCGCCCGCGAACCACGACCGCGCCGGCGGCAGCGTCGCCGATCGATTCGAGCTCCATGCGCTCTGGCTCGACCGACACCACGCGCAGGCCCGTCACCACGACTTCAAGGCGCGAACGCGGGCGGCCACCAGCGGCAATCTCAACCAGCGTGACTTCCTGTGCGGTACGAACGATATCCAGCCAGGCCTCCCGACTACCGCGGTGATCTAGCAACTGCCCCTCGGCAACCATCCCCTCGAGCTCCCAGTCGGGCTCCACATACCGGAACTGGAAGCGTAGCGGCTCGTCACTGACGTCGGCGTCCACCAGGGCGACCCCGTTGTCCGACGTGGAGTCGACAACGGTGCTCTCGGCACCCGGCAACCAGCCATCAATCGCGGCGCTGGCCACCGCAGGTGGAATTGGCGGGGTACTCGGGCCGCAGGCCGAAGCGGCAAGCAATGCTGCCGCCGCTGCGCACACCCTGGTACGCCGCACGTTCTTCCTCAGCAACTCGCGGTTCATGTCCTACCCTCGTGCGGGGTCATGAGTGGGCATGAGAAAACCCCCGCGGGGCTCGCCCGCGGGGGTTAACCCTGCGTAACTCGGGTCTCGGTCTAGCTGGCGCTGACGTGCTCGACGCTCGTGACCTTCATGGCCTTGAGGCCATCGCGCTCCATCATCGTGCCGGTGATCTTGACCTGATGCGCTGCGTGGTTGCTCAGCGACTTGAAGGCGTCCATCTCGGACCGGTCCGGCATCAGCACGAGCACCTGACCGTCTTCCGTCAGCAGGGAGGCGGGCACGCCCATCTCCAGGCACATCTCGGTGCAGCCGGCCTCTTCGGGGCCATGGGCGCCGGCGGCGTAGCAGGCCGTGTCGATCACCCTACCGGCGACGGTCTCCTGCATCGGCGCGGCAACCGCGACCGAGGCGACAACCATGACCAGCGCTAGAGCTGAAGCTACTCGCTTCATAAGAAGATACTCCTGAGTCGAAGGAATCTTGTTGGGGACGCGGTATTTCCAGGCTAGCAACGGGGGGAGGAACGAGTGTCACGCTCCCGACCAACCGCGTGACCTAGCATACAGAAGCAGTCACGATTCACCAGGGGCTGGTGGATTCTCGCGACCATGCGGTCGTTCACCCGGTCGCCAAGCGACCGGGTTCCCCTGCTCGGCTACTGGTCGCTTTCTGGCGCCGACGCAGGTGCCGACGTGATCTCTACGGGCACCCAGTTGACGTAGCCGATCATCATCTCGTCGAAGGTCTGCTCGCCCCAGCCGACTTCGTCGGTCGGGTCGGGGTTGGCCGGGTTGTTGGCGCTGTTGTCATACCAGGCAGTGGCCCGCAGGATGGTGCCAGCCGCTACCGGGCGGGGTGTGCGGAGCTCGTAGTTCAGCTGCCAGTTGAAATCGTAGCGCGGTATCGAAAGCAGCTCCTCGACCTCGCCTTCAGGAGAGACGAGCTCGTAGCGAAACGCGACGCCGCGGACATGCGTGTGCGGCAGCAGCGACAGCAGCACCGAAGCATCTTCGAATGTGTGCTCCGCGACGACCTCGTGGCGTTCTGCACCGGGTGGAATCACGAAGCGCGTGTTGAGCGCCGAGCTCGTCTGAACCTCGGTATGCGCCGGCTCGTCGGCGAAGTGGAGTCCGATCCGGGTCTCATCGACCCACGGGCGTCCGTTGGGCGTGTAGTGGAGTTGCACCTTGAGCCATGCGCCGGCGGGTAGCAGCTTGCCGAACCCGTCCGGGTATCGGAGGCCGTCCTGCCCGGGAACGCTGCTGGCGAAGTAGCTGCGTGCGCCACCCTGGAGCACGCGCTCGGCGTCCGGATCCCCCTCCAGCGCCCGCGCCCGGATGTCCGGGTGCTCGACGAACAGCAGCGCGTGATGCAGGACCTCGGGAGCGCCAGGGAGAATCTCCACCGCCTGCAGCCAGCGATCCTCGGCGAAGTCCGTCTTGATGTACTGGTACTGGTAGTCGACTACGCCTTCTCTCGGGACATTGAAAGGCTCGGGAATCGGCAGCTCGGCGTCAGGCTTTCCCAGCGTCCAGCCCTTGGTCCAGCGAATCGGCATCGGCGCCTCGGCCGGATCACCTTCCGGTGTATCGGCGGCCAGCCACTGGTTGAACGATGCCATCTCCTCGTCGGTGAGCGAAGGATCGTTGGCCCACTCCTCGTGCCCCTCGGCGAACCAGGGCGGCATGAGGCCGTCAGCAAGCACCCACTCGATCATGTCCTTGCGCCGTACGACGTCCTGATAGTCGACCATCGGGAACGGCCCCGCGGCGCCCTCGCGATGGCAGCGCTGACAGCGCGCCTGGACGATGCGGCTTACCCGGTTGTGCCACGTCGGGGCCGCGGCGGCCACGTCAGCGGCTTCGTCCGGCGCCAGGTAGCAGCCCGGGGCCAGCGTGGCGCGTACGACCGGAAGCGATGCTGAGGCGGTCGCCTCGAGCGCCCCCCGCAAGTACTCCTGTCCAGCAGCTGGCTTCGTATAGCCGAGCCCGTACTGATCGTCCACCGCCCCGCGGTACATGAGGGTGCGCGCCGCATCCAGCACGAAGACCTCGGTCGACGTGACCGCGCCCAATGCCGCAGCGATGCGACCTTCGGGGTCGATAACGTACTCGCCGTCGAAGCCGTACCACTCGATTTCCTGTAGGCCCTCCGCGGCCGTGCCGTAGGGCATCGGGTCGACATACAGGAAGTCGAAGCCCTGCGGATCGAACTCCGTTTCCATTGCCGCAAGCCGGGGCCCGTACTTCTTCGACAACGGGCAGCCAGGATCGCGCATGGCGATAACCAGACCTCGCGAACCGGTCAGCTCGGTGAGCCGGACGGCACGCCCCCCGAGTGTGCGCACCTCGAGGTCCGCAATCAGCTCGCCGACGCGTGGTGCGTCATTACCCAGGACTACGGGCCCGCCGCGATATTGCAAGGCGTGTCCCGCCACCTTTGGCGCAGTGGCGTTCTGCGCCACCGCGGGCTGCGCCTGGGCCGAGTCGAATGCGATAGCCAACACCGCGGGCGCCAGAAGCAGCCCCCCGAGCGATAGCGCTCGAGTCGTCGTGCGGTTGCGATGCGAGGTTGTCAGCTTCATTCGTCCTTGTCCGTCCGCAAGGGCGCCCGAGCGGCGCCGAGAGTCAGGTGAAATAGTATGTCGCCGGCACCGGGGGAACCACACGAGTGCCGCAGCTAGCCACCCGCGATGGCAGAAATTCGCACGCCTCCGACCGCCCCCGACGCAAACAGATCGGCGACCACCCGGTAGAAGTGCTCGAGGCCGTCGACGATCTCGGGACCGTGGATTTCGACGTTGCGGGCTCGGGCGGCACCGAACGAGTGCGCCCGCTCCGCTGTGAACGTCGTCCACGGCGCGGACATGTCCTGCACGGCAATATCGGTGAAATGCGCCGCCCGCAGCTGCTCACGGTACTCCTCCGGTGACGGTAGATACGGGCACTGAACCTCCTGCCGAAGGTCGCGCCATTGTTCCGCGCCGGGCTCCCGGAGCTTCGTGTAGTCCTCTATCCAAAGGTGCCCACCGGGTTCCAACAGCCTGCGGCAGACGCCCAACAAGCGCCGCCGCTCGGGAATGTGCAGGAACACAAGAAGCGACAGCAGCACGTCGAAGGTGCCGCTGTACAGATCGCTCTCGTCCTCTTCAGCAAGCACGTCGCCGACACGATGCAGCACCCGATCGGCGAGGCCGCAGCGGCGCGTCAGGTCTTTGCCCAGTCGATGCAGATCCGGCTGCAGCTCGAGCGCAGTGACCTTGCAGCCCGTGCGCTGGGCAACGTAGCGCGCCGGGCCACCGATACCCGAGCCGACATCGAGCACGCGACTGTCGGGGGCCAACGTGAGCTCCTCGATCGCCGCATCGAGTGCCTCGACACCGTGGTAGTGGTACTGATCATGCGCGGTGAGATCGTCGACCTCGAGCGGCGCGCCGTCGACGATACCGTCGGCCTCGAGCTCGGCGTAGATTCGCTCGACGTGATCGTAGAGCTTCATCTCCTTCATCCGAGCATCTCGCGCCGTCAGCGCACACGCTCAAACCGCAGTCCGCTGACGCGGCCGCCATCCAGCGTAAATCGGGTCGCCCGGCCGCTGTCGGAAGGCTCGAACGTCACTGTCAGACGCGGCGCCTCGAACACACCCTGCCCAGCAGCTCGCAACGGCAGCGGCTCCATACCCGGGATGGTGAGCACGAGATCTCCCGCCGCCGAGCCGACACCGTAGGTGGAGTCGACCTCGCTGCCGTAGAAGCTACCGACGTAACCGGCGAGCTCGGCAGCAGTCAGCTGCACGCTCGTCCCGGGCTCGTCGGTCGCCGTCTGGGCCCCACGCGACGGGAGCTGCAACGGTGCGAGCTCTGGCACCAGCGGCCGCAGGTAGACGTCGGCGATCTCCAGAGCCAGGCGCACGGCGTTGGCAGTGCCGCCGTTCACTGCCGTGAACACCGCCAGCCCCTGGTCGGGATACCGTACCGTGTGCGCCGTGAAGGCGGCGAAGCCACCAGAATGATGCACGCGCCGCAGCCCGCGGTCATCGTCGAACGTCAGGCCAAACGCATAGCTCAGCTCGGTGCCATCGTTGAGTGTCCCGCGCTCGCCCATGCGCCCAATGAGCTCCGCATCGCCGCCGTCCAGGTGCGCGAACCAATGGCGCATGTCCACCGCGGTGGTAAAGATACCGCCGGCGCCGACGAAATCTCGCTGTGAAAGGTAGAGCCGCCACCAGCCGTCGCCCTCGCCGGCGCGCACATAGCCGTAGGCGCGCTCGGGCACAACGGCGCCGTGATCGTCCTTGAACAGCGAGCTGGTCATCCCCAGAGGCTCGAAGATCTCGGCGCGGGCAAACTCGGCCAGCGTCTTGCCGCTGACGCGCTCCACCAGCACTCCCATCAGGAAGTACCCCGAATTGCTGTAGAGGAATCGCTCCCCTGGCGGGAAGTTCAGGCCGCGCTGGCGCGCCAGCAGTGCGAACGTCGCATCGGCGGTCGCCAGCTGATCGGATCGGTAACCGGCATAGCGCGCCAGCTCGTTGTAGTCGCGCAGCCCGCTGGTGTGATGCACCAGGTGGCGGATGGTCACTACCCCCTCCGGATAGCTCGGGATCTCCGGCAAGTGCTTGCGGATGTCGTCGTCCAGATGCAGCTCCCCACGCCCGGCAAGAATCGCGATCGCCATCGCCGCGAACTGCTTGGATACCGAGCCCACCCGAAACACCGTCGACGGGGTGTTGGGGATCCCGTACTCCAGATTCGCCAGCCCGTAGCCGCGCGCGTAGACGAGATCGCGGTCCAGGTAGACGCCGAGTACACCACCGGGCCCGTCGTCCAGATCGAGGGGCTCCACCAGCGCGTCGACGGCGGCCGATCGTGCGTCGTTGGCCCCGAATCGGACGGCTGTCGTCCCAGGCCTCGATTCGGCAACGACGCCACAGCCGACGGCTGCGGTCACCAGAACGACGATGGCGAGCAGAGGGCATCTGCGGCGAGGTTCGCGCATTGGTCCAAAATCCTCCGAGCTCTGGGAATGCGCGCGCCGCGAAGAATCCCGTCGCGAAGCCGGCCACATCAGTGCCTCTCGACGGTGGTGCCTCATCCGCCGAAGTCCGCGAATCCCTTGCCGTCGGCCACGAGTTGTTCGAGCAATGCCGACGGATGCCAAAAACCGTCCTGATCCTGCTGCTCGAAGCGCTTCAGCGCATCGAGCAGCGTCGGCAACCCGACGGCGTCGGCGTAGAACATCGGGCCACCGCGATAAACCGGCCAGCCGTAACCGCACACCCATGCCACGTCGATGTCGCTTGACCGTGAGCTGATGCCTTCCTCGAGGATCTTGGCGCCCTCGTTGATCATCGGATAGATGCTGCGCTGCAGGGTCTCCTCGTCGCTGATTTCGCGACGCGTCGCGCCGGTGGTCTCAGCGAGCTCCAAGATGAGCTTCTCCACCTCCGGATCGGGGCTGCCGCCGCGCGTCTCCGGGTCGTATTTGTAGTATCCGGCGCCGGTCTTCTGGCCGCGCCGTCCCCTCTCGCACAGGCGGTCGCGAAGCGTCTTGCCCTCCGCTGCCTCGCCATCCCAGTGGATGTCGAGACCGGCCAGATCTGCCATCGCGAACGGCCCCATCGGCATGCCGAAGTCGTAGTTGACCCGATCGATGTCCCACGGCATCGGCCCCTCGAGCACCATCCGGTCGACCTGCGCGCTGCGCTGAAAGAGCATGCGATTGCCGATGAATCCCGGGCACACGCCCGAGACGACCGCCACCTTGCGGATTTTCTTGGCGAGCGCCATCACGGTGGCCATGACTTCCTTGGAGGTCTGGCCGGCACGCACGACCTCGAGCAACCGCATGACGTTGGCCGGGCTGAAGAAGTGCAAGCCCACCACCATCTCTGGCCGCCCGGTTACCGCCGCGATCTCATTGACGTCGAGCGCCGAGGTGTTGGTGGCCAGGATGGCGCCGTCCTTGACGATGCCGTCGAGCTTGGTGAATACCTCCAACTTGAGATCCATGTTCTCGAAAACGGCTTCGATGACGAGATCGCAGTCGGCGACATCATCGAGCGACAGCGTCGGCGCCAGCAGGCCCATGCGCTCGTCGACCTGCTCGGCGGTCATCCGACCGCGCTTGGCGCTGCGCTCGTAGTTGCTCCGCACGACGCCGAGACCACGGTTGAGCGCTTCCTGGCCCGCCTCGACGATGGTGACCGGTGTTCCGGTGTTGAGGAAGTTCATCGCAATGCCGCCGCCCATGGTCCCGGCCCCGATGATTCCAACCGTAGTGATCGGAATCTTCGGCGTGTCCTTGGGAATATCGGGGATCTTGCTCGCGGCGCGCTCGGCGAAGAAGTAGTGGCGCTGCGCCGCGGATTTGTCGCCGTACATCAGCTCGTCAAACCGCTCGCGCTCGATCCGAAGGGCCTCGTCGAAGGGCTTCGACAGCGCGTCCTCGACGCAGCGGACCACCGCCTCGGGAGCGTCGAAGCCGCGTGTCTTGCGAGCAATCGACTTGCGGAACCGGTCGAAGAGCTCCGGCTCCTGTCGAGCTTCGTCGAGCCTGTGGTCGAGGTCGCGTACCAGCGGCAGCTCCGCGCCGGTCTCGATGACCTTACGGGTGAACGCCAGGCCACCTTCCAGAACGTCGTCGACGATCTCGTCGATGAGCCCGTGCTCCAGCGCGAAGTCGGCGCGTACCATGCGGCCCGAGACCATCATATCCAGGCCCCTCTCCACGCCCACCAGCCGCGGTAATCTCTGTGTGCCGCCAGCCCCCGGGATGAGCCCGAGATGCACCTCTGGCTGGCCGAACCGCGCGGTGGGCACCGCCACGCGGTAGTGGCAGCACATCGCGGTCTCCAGGCCACCACCGAGCGCGGTGCCGTGGATCGACGAGATGACCGGCTTGGAAGCGCCCTCGATGACCATCTGCACGTCAAAGAGCGAGGTCCCCTCGATCGGCTTGCCAAACTCGCGGATATCGGCACCGGCGATGTACGTGCGCCCCTCGCAGACGATGAGAATCGCCGCGGCCGTATCGTCGGCGTCGGCGGCCGATACCGCCGCGTGCAGCCCGTCGCGGACCCCGCGGCTGAGGGCGTTTACCGGCGGGTTGTCGATATGGACAACCGCGATCCCGTCTTCAACTTGCATCTGCACCAGGTCGCTCATCTTGCCGATAGCTCCAGCATTGGATTCGTGCTAACACCTCAGGCTCGAAGAGCTTATACAGACCGACTGATCGGTGCCCGACGGCACCGACCCGGACGCAGGAGTGGAAGATGCGCGAAGCCGTCGTCGTTGCGAGCTCGCGAACGCCGCTGGCCAAATCGTTCCGCGGCTCGTTCAACATGACGCGGCCTGACGACTTCCTGGCCCACTGCATCAAGGACGTGCTGGCCAAGGCGCCGGTGCTCGACGCGGCCGAGCTGGAAGATGTCATCATCGGCTGCGCCGTACCCGAGGGCACTCAGGGTTCGAACGTTGCCCGCGTGGCGATCATGCGGGCCGAGCTGCCGATGAGCATCGCGGCCACGACGGTGAATCGATTCTGCAGCTCGGGTCTGCAGGCGGTCGCCATGGCGGCGCACCAGATCATCAACGAAGACGCCGACGCCGCAATCGGTGGCGGCGTCGAGAGCATCACCCAGACGTTCACCGCTGATGTCAGCCGCAACCCCTGGGTCGATGAGCACGTTCCCGGCGCCTACATGGCGATGGGTGACACGGCCGAAGTGGTGGCGAAGCGCTACCGGATCAGCCGTGATGCGCAGGACGAGTACGCGCTCAGCAGCCAGCTGCGCACCGCCGCGGCCCAGCAGGAGGGGCGGCTCGACGAGGAGCTGGCTCCGATGCAGGTTACGCGCGCCATACTCGACAGGAAGACCGGCGACGTCGTCGGTGAACAGGAGCACCTTCTCGAAGCCGACGAATGCAATCGGCCGGATACCACGCTCGAGGGACTCGCCAGCCTGAAGCCCTATTTCGACCGTGACAGCGGGCATGGAAGCGTTACTCCAGGCAACTCGTCACAGCTGTCCGACGGCGCATCGGCGACCTTGCTCCTGTCGCGCGAGCGTGCCGAGGCGCTGGGAATCCAGCCGAAGCTGGTGTGCCGCGGCCTCGCTGTCGCCGGCTGCGAGCCCGATGAGATGGGCATCGGACCGGTGGTCGCCGTGCCCAAGCTGTTGCGGCGACACGACCTCACGATCGACGACATCGACCTGTGGGAGCTCAACGAGGCATTCGCGTCGCAGGTGGTGTACTGCCGAGACCAGCTCGGGCTCGATCCCGACAAGCTCAACGTCAACGGCGGCTCGATCGCCATCGGCCATCCCTTCGGCATGACCGGATCGCGCATGGTGGGCACGCTGGCCAACGAGATGGCGCGCCGCGAAGCCCGCTACGGCGTGGTGACCATGTGCATCGGCGGCGGACAGGGCGCCGCAGGTCTCTTCGAGCGGTGCGGGTAGGGCCCGGCGCAATGAATCAAACGCTATTCGAGATTTCCGACCGCGCCCGTGAGATCCACGACCGCGTGCGGGAGTTCGCCGAGACACGCGCCCTGCCGGCAGAAGAGCTCTACGACCGCCAGGTCGACGATGGGGATCGCTGGGCACCAGTGCCGATCATGGAGGAGCTCAAGGGCAAGGCAAGAGAGGCCGGCCTTTGGAACTTGTTCCTTCCCGAAAGCGAGCGCGGCGCCGGGCTCACCAACCTCGAGTACGCCCCGATCGCCGAGATCCACGGCAGGTACCGCATCGCCGCCGAGGCGATGAACTGCTCCGCACCCGACACCGGCAACATGGAGGTGCTGGTGCGGTACGCCAACGACGAGCTCAAGCAGCGCTGGCTCACGCCGTTGCTGGACGGCGAGATCCGATCGGCGTTCTGCATGACCGAGCCCGATGTGGCCTCGTCGGACGCCACCAACATCCAGTCGCGCATCGAGCGCGACGGCGACGAGTACGTCATCAACGGCCACAAGTGGTGGATCTCTGGCGCCGGCGATCCGCGCTGCAAGGTCTTCATCTTCATGGGCAAGACCGATCCGGATGCGCCGACGTACACCCAACAATCGATGATCGTCGTTCCGCGCGACACTCCGGGCGTCGAGGTGCTCCGCACGCTCAACGTCTTCGGCTACGACCACGCACCGCACGGACATGCGGAGATCAAGTTCACTGACGTCAGGGTCCCGGCGACGAACCTGCTGCTGGGCGAAGGACGGGGCTTCGAGATCGCCCAGGGCCGCCTCGGCCCGGGTCGCATCCACCACTGCATGCGCTGCATCGGCGTGGCCGAGCGCGCCCTCGAGCTCATGTGCCGTCGCGTCCTCGGCCGCATCGCCTTCGGACAGCGGCTGGCCGACATGGGCGCGATGCGACAGGACATCGCCCGGTGTCGCATCGAGATCGACGCCGCCCGGCTGATGGTGCTCAATGCGGCCTACTTGATGGATACGGTCGGCAACAAGGAGGCGCGCAAGGAGATCGCCGCCATCAAGGTGCTGGCACCGCAGATGTCGCTGAACGTGCTCGATCGCGCCATCCAGGCACACGGCGGCATGGGCGTATGCCAGGACACATTCCTGGCGGCGGCCTGGGCGGACCAGCGGACCATCCGCCTGGTTGACGGACCGGACGAGGTGCACCGGGCCCAGATCGCCAAGCTGGAGCTGAGAAAGTACGAATGAGCGGACCGCAGGGTCTGATCGATGTGCGCGACAACCATCGCTTCGACGAGCCGGCGCTGCACCGGTATCTCGCTGACAACCTCGACGGCTATCGCGGCGAGGCGCGCATCCGGCAGTTCGCCGGCGGGCAGTCCAACCCCACCTTCCTGCTGACCGCGCCGGAGCCCGAGAGCAGCGCGGCGAGCGGCGACCGCGCCGCCACCTGGGTGCTGCGCAAGAAGCCGCCGGGCACGCTGCTACCGAGCGCCCACGCGGTCGAGCGCGAGTACCGTATCTATGAGGCGCTGGCGAACACCGATGTGCCCGTTCCGGGCATGCACCTGCTGTGTGAGGACGATTCGATCATCGGTACGCCCTTCTACGTCATGGAGCACGTTCGCGGGAGGATCTTCCCGGATGCCAACCTTCCCGATGTGGAACCCGCGGATCGTCCAGCAATCTACAAGGAGATGATCCGCGTATTGGCGGCGCTGCACGGGGTCGACTACGTGGCCAAGGGATTGGCGGACTTCGGCAAGCCGGGCAACTACTTCCTGCGTCAGACCGGTCGCTGGACCAAGCAGTACCTGGCGGCGCAGACCGACGACATCCCGTCGATGGACCGGCTGATCGAATGGCTTCCGGACAACGCGCCCGACGACGACACCACGACCGTCGTTCACGGCGACTACCAGCTGTACAACATGGTCTTTCACCCGACCGAGCCGCGCGCGCTCGCGGTACTCGACTGGGAGATCTCGACGCTGGGGAATCCGCTCTCCGATCTCGCCTACAACTGCATGAAGTACTACTGGGATGGTCCGGGCTCCTCGGTACGCGGCAACTCGACCGTGCCGCCGGAGCACGACATGGTGGCCGACTACTGCGCCCTGACCGGCCGCGACGGTGTTGAGAACTGGAGCTTCTGCCTGGCGTTCTCGGCCTTCCGTATGGCGAGCATCCTCCAGGGGGTGTACAAGCGCGGCCTGCAAGGGAACGCAGCCTCTTCGCGCGCACTGCAGATGAAGGATCTGGTGACCCTGACAGCAGATACGGGCTGGGAGCTGGCCAACAGCTGATCCGCTAGCTGCCTTCGGGTCTGCGCGCGAGCCGGCCGTGGCGGAAGCCTGGCGACCTGGTACGACGTCTGACCGCGGCGTGCTAGTGGCCTGTAACAGATGATCGTTGCCTATCGTGGTGACGAAATGGGCCCGGATGCCAGGCGGTCCGACGAGACAATGTTCGCCCATTTTCAAGGAGGAGCAAGGCCGCAGGCGGGCCCAGTTCGCCGCCATCCTGTGGACAGATGGGCAGTTGCGGGCGATATCGGCGTTGCGGCTCCTCGATGATGCCCCTAGCATCGACTGCGTCGCCGCGCCTTGATCTCACCCGCAAATCCCATCTGCGATAGGCAACGATCATCTGTTACAGGCCACTAGCTCATCCCAGGAACGAGCCGCCGTCCATTCCGATCGCCTGGCCGTTGATCCCGCGACCGCCCTCCTGGCACAACAACAGCGCCATTTGGGCCACCTCGTCCGGGTCCAGGGCCCGCCGTTGTGGTGTGTCCGCCAGGATCGTCGCCTCGGCTTCGTCGTGGCTCATTCCCGTCTTGCCCATGATGTTCTCGATCGCCTTGGTGACCAGCTCCGTGGCCACCCAGCCCGGGCAGATGGCGTTCACCGTCACGCCGCGCTCCCCCATCTCGGCCGCGATACAGCGGGTGAAGCCGAGCATGGCGTGCTTCGACGCGGCGTAGGCCGAGACGTACTTGGCACCGGTGCGCGACAGCACCGACCCGATGTTGATCACCCTCCCCCAGCCACGCTCAGCCATCGCCGGCGCGAACGCCTTGGTGCACAGGAACGTGCCGGTGACGTTGATCGTCATGATCCGGTTCCACTCCTCCAGGGACAGGCGATGCAGCGGCGCCGAAGTAGCGATGCCGGCGTTGTTCACCAGGATGTCGACGTCACCGATCTCGTGGGCCACCGTCCGCGCCAGCGCGTCGATACTCTCCGCATCGGCAACATCGCAGGTCGTGGCCTGGGCCTGGAGTCCACGGTCACGAAGCGACCTCGCCACCGTATCCACCTGATCCGCCGACCGTGCCGCAACCAGCACCTGAGCGCCGGCCTCGGCCAGTGTCTCCGCGATCGCCGCGCCAATGCCACGTCCGCCGCCCGTAATGACGGCATTCCTGCCGCTCAGTGTTCCGTCCATCGTCATTTCATCGTGTCCGATTGGTGGTGGTGGGCGTCGAGAGGCTCACTGGCATAGTGGCCGCAGAGTGTGCACGAACGCCGCCGCCACGGTCGGATCCGCCAGTGCCGGATCGCCCACCCCCTGGCGCGCGATCCGGATCGTGGTGATGCCGTTGGGAAACATGATGACGCGCTGCTCGCCCCAGCCCGACATGTACGGCAGGTCGACGCTGCAGCCTTCGGCGACCGTGAACGGCCAGTGCCAGGTCGCCATGTGGTAGGTGCGCATCCCGGCCTCGGTCGGGCGCCCGTACCCGAGCCCGCGGATGGGCGTCTCGTACATCAACTCCGCCAGCTTGGCACGGTGGAGGATCTGTCGACCGTCGTGCTCGCCGCCGTTCTGCAGCAGTATGGCGAGGCGGGCGAGCTCATCGAGGGTGGCGTAGAAGCCCTGCTGGACGGTCGGTACGCCCACGGGTCCGTCGGGCTCATTGGTCAGGCTGATCGCAGGGCCGTGGATTCCGATCGGGCGGTACACCTCGTCCAGGAGGAACCGCCAGAGGCTGGCGTCGGGTCCTTCTCTCTCCTTGAGGTAGGCGTCCGCGATGACGCCGACGAGGAACATGTCCTGGTCCCGGTATCGGAACACCTCTCCGGGACCCCAGGGGTGTTCGGTCGCGTCGAGGATGGCGACCACCTTGTCGCCTGCTGACTCCTCGTCGTACCACTCGTAGCGAACCAGGTAGCCGTCGCCGGAGTTGTTGGGCTCGGTGACTTCGCTTCCCTCGCCCAGGCCCGTAGCCATGTTGAGCGCATCACCGACCGTCACCCCGTTCCAGCCATCGTGCGGCGGCTGCACCGCGACGTAATCTAGCACCGGCAGTTCGAATACCTCCGGACCGTACTTCTGCGCCAGTGCCAGCATGCCGACGGCGGCAACCGCGGTCTTGGTGACCGACCAGACGCCGAACCGCTGCTCATCGCAGTAGGGCAGATCTCCGTGCGGCGTGAAACACGGCGTCCGGTACAGCACCCCGTCGCGCACCAGGGCCAGGGCGATCACCGCGGGGTCGAGAGGTCGCTCTGAACCCTCCAGCTCCTCGAGCCCGACCCCGGCGCCGAGCTCGTCCCAGGCAGCCACGGGCAAGCGCTGCTCGAGCTCGGTGGCGTAGTCGGCAGCCAGCGCGTCGCGGTCGGGAACCGGGCCCGGCTCGTACGCCATCTCCAGCTGACCCCAGGCCTCGAAGAAGCCCTCCGCGTAGAACGGCGAGGTCTCGGTGAGGATCTGGTAGCGCAGCCCGGAGACCTCGGTGCCGTCGTACAGGAACGTCGCGACGCCGTTGTGCGACTCGCCTTCCATGTGGTTGCCGAGCGCAAACCCGAACGAAGCCCGCGACCATGCCCCATCGGCCGGCTCTGACCAGATGCGCCCCGGAAACACGAGGATGTCCCAGTACGAACCGCCCCTCTGGCGCGATCCGACACGAATCAGGCTCCGGTCGGCCGGAACGAGATGGTCTTCATGGGTAAAGAACGCGAGCTCCGCGCCAGGGAACAGCTGCGTATCCCGACCGAGCACCGTTCGTGGCTCGACCTGCGTCGGATCGGTGATCATCTCGGCGCCCTGGACGATCAGCGTTCCCTGGAAGGGGGCATGGGCTGCCGAGGCGCCTTCGCCTGGCAGGAAGGCGGAGTTCGGGACCACCCCCTCCGGCGCCGCCGCGGAGAGGAGCTCTTCCGCCGGAAGCACTGGTGGCGACGGTCGATCGCAGCCCATCATCACAAGGGCGCAGAGCAGGCTCGCCGTCAGGGGCTGGAGAGATCGCATGGTCATCTTCCTCGAGGACAAGGGTGCGGGACCGACCGACGGCATCATCGCCCAGCATCCCGGCCACTGCCAGCGGCCCGTGATTCTCAGGAACCGCTCGCGGGAGCGAGAGCGTTGAGCCGCTCGCCGAAGTTCAGAATCGCGTGCAGGCGGTCAGGAGGGTCCGCCGGATCGCGGTGTCTAACCATCAGGAATCGCCCGTCGGCGGCCACGTCGAACGACGCCTTGACGAGCCCGAGCCAGAACCGCGCAGTGCTGAAGAGCACGTCACGCTCGACAACCAGTGCTTCCGGGTCCGCCCGGATCGTAGCGGCGTGGAATCGTGACGACCTCAGCGAGCGGTAGATCAACTCGGAGCCGACAGCGGACCATGCCGGATTCAGGCCGTCTTCGACCGACACCTGGAGGTCGGCCCCGTCGGGGAAGCGCCTGACGTAGACCTGTCGGCGACCGGTCCGGTCCGACTCGAACGCCAGGAGGCTACCGTCGGTACACCTCGCCCATGCCGCCAGCACCGAGCGGCTCGATGATCTCGAAATGTCCAATTCTGGTGCCAGGTTCCACTGCGTTCTCCGCGGCGGAGGCTACTACACGCTGCCGCCGGCCGATGGGTTAAGCCTCCTGGCGGGAGACGAACTCACCAGAGCTGTTCCTCCTTCACCGGACCGTCGTCCCACATCTGGGCGCTGGAGATATTCGGCATGCCCCAGTTGTTGCCGTTCCACCCGCCGAAGCCGTCCAGCCGAAAAGCCCAGAAGCCGGAGTTGAAGTCGCTCACTACGATGAGACCATCGGCATCGCGCACGTCGACGCCCCAGGCGCCGGTGTAGATGTTGCCGGTGGTGGCTTGCGGCGGTCGCTCGTCGTCGCCATAGAGCATCGGCCCCACCCGCGTCTGGTAGTAGCCCAGCGTGAAGGGGTGCTTCGGGTCGGTCATGTCGACGATCTGCAGCCCGTCGTCCTGGGCCGAGATGAACACGTACGGCCAGCGCACCTCATGGTTATGAGTGGAGCCGCCGAACTTGGCGATCCAGGCGCCGATGCCAGCGCCGGTGATGATATTCGGCGTGCGCTCCTCCGACCCCGGCGGCCGAAGATCGAAGAACCGCACGGGAGAGTGCTGATACGTGGGCTCCGGCATTCCGATGGCGTAGCGACCATCGGGCGTCGGCGTGAAGGTGTGTCCGTCCATGACGCCAGGAATGCCGGTAACCGTGGTGATCAGCTGGGGGTTCTCGACGTCGGTGACGTTGAACACGTGGAAGCCACCGGTACCGGCGCCGTAGAACCGGTCCTGCTCGGCGTCGGGCAGGTACCCCATGAACATGTCGTGCCACTGGCGGCTGCGCTCCGCTCGCGGTGACGGGACCGGAATGTTCGAAACCGGCTCCGTGATGCCACGACCCAGCTGTCCGAAGTCATAGAGGAAGACGTCCTCCGACTGGGTGGTGGCGGCCAGCAGCGCGCGGCCATTGGAATGCCGGTAGGTGAAGATGTTGTGAATCCCACCCACCATGTCGGGCAACCGGATCTCGGCCACCTTGCGCACCGTCGAGGCGTCCGGCAGCCCGGTAACATCGAAGATCACCGCCCCGAGGTCGGCGTCGGGGCCGCCCTGCGCGAACTGACACGAGACCGCCACGTAGTAGCGGCCGTTGTCCTTGGCGTACTTGATGTCGACGCAACCGGTGCCCTGGTGCAAATCCGGATCGTCGATGATCCAGCGGTAAAGAACCCGCGGCCGCTCCGGGTCCTCGATGCTGATGGCGTAGAAGCCGGAGTGACCGAAGCGCTGGGCGATGTAGGCATAGGGTCGCGACATCTCCTGCTCGAGCTCGATGTCCGCGTGGCTGAACCGGATGCCCGGCAGCGGC
The DNA here is from genome assembly GCA_965248695.1 of Acidobacteriota bacterium. GTDB lineage: Bacteria > Acidobacteriota > UBA890 > UBA890 > WLXD01 > DASCOT01. Next base: position 3,034,026 of record CBDFKD010000002.1, read on the forward strand.
AGGTGCGATACGACCTCGATGTTCGGCGTGCCCGGCATGCCCACCGGATGACCGGTCTCCGGCTGGATGCAGGTCGGGTCACCGAAGCATGTCACCTGCGCTTCGGCGTCTGAGGCCACAAGAAAGCAAGCCAAAGCGGTGAGAACGAGCAGGGACAAAGCGGTCAGCGGACTGGCTTGGCGCATTGAGCACTCCTGGATCCGAGTGAGTGTAGGTTCGTATAGCCCCGTTGATCAGAGCCGCAACGGCCGGATTATCGGTGCGAGGTCATCCCCACACAACCGCTCGCGCGCCGCGGCCTCACGGTAGGTTCCAGCAAGAGGGCGCTCGCGCCGCTGCCGCGATGATTCGCCAGCCGCTTACGCGGTGCGGGCTCGGAACCGGCGCACCTTGGCGCGGTTACGCCGCGCTAGCATCGACGGCGCTCACCGCTACCGAGGCCTACAGGGCGGGCACCGCGGCAGACGACGACCAAACACTGCTGGTGCTTCGCCGCCGCTAGCCCGCCCGTAAGGCCTCCGGAGGAGGAGCCCTCCGCCGTCTCTAACTGTCGAACAAGGTCGGCTTGAACGCCAGCACCTCGGCCTCGGCGCGCTGGGCCTGCCCTACGGTGAAGTGGTCCATGCAGGCGTCGTCGCTGTAGTCCATGAAATTGAAGATGGGATCTTCGCCGGCCTGATTCGGGCAGCTGTCCCGACCGATGGGGCAACCTGACGCCGGGCTGCGCTCCGCCGGGGTGTCGTCCACCAGATCGCCCTCCCCGCTGCACCCGTTGCCGGTCTCGTCGAACGTGTGGTAGAGCCCGATCCAGTGACCGACCTCGTGCACAGCCGTATCGCCCTCGTTGAACGGCGCCTCGTCGCCGCCCGACACCGTCGAATACAGCAAGACCACGCCATGACGGGTATCCGACTCGTTGTAGTCGCTCGGGAACGAGGCGTAGCCGAGAACACCCTGTGTCGGTCGGCAGGTGTAGATGTTGAGCGTCCGTTCCGGAGCCACAGCGTTCTTCTTCTTGAATTTCCTCTCCTGTGCCCGCTTGAGGCATTTCTTGGCGAAGGCGTTGTTCTTGTGACGGCGGATCTCTGTCAAATCGAAGGCGACATCGCCATCCTGGAAGGCGTCGTTTAGAACTACCATCTGCTGCTGCACCTGATCGTCGGTCACGTCGAACTTGCCGTTCTTGGTGGTCACAATGTGAAAGACGACCGGAATCGTCGTAGCGCGCCGCTCGACACGGGCTCACACGCGACGCAAGTACGGCTGCAAGAGCGCATCAACCAGGTCACGCTCCTGCTGGCTGGGCGTGCGCGCGGCGCAACGAACGCCGAGGTGCCGGCTTGATGGGGGCCCGGCGAAGATGTTCTGCGGCAGGCTGGCGCGGTCGACGCGGCTTTCTTGCGCCAGGGCGCGGATAGTCTGCAGCGAGTCCTCCTGGGCGGAGGCCGCGGAGACCGGGATTAGCACGGCGATAACGGTAAACAGCGCAGCAGCCTTCACGTGTCGCTCTCCACAGGGGCGGGAATACGGCCATTCCTTATAGAACGCGCACTCTGCCCCCCAGAAGGCTCATCGCTCGATCACTCGCCCCGGAAGTGCCCCCGTCAACTGCCCGTCGTCGAGGGTCAGTTTGCCGTTGACCAGGACATGACGCATGCCGCTCGGGTAGCGATGCGGCTCGAGGATGGTGGCGCGGTCGGCGACCGTGTCGTAGTCGAAAACCACGATGTCGGCCGCCGCGCCCGCCCGCAGGACACCTCGATCCGTGAGCCCGATAATCTGCGCCGGCAGGCCTGTCGACGAGCGCACCGCGAACGGCAGGCTGATGATGCCGCGGTCGCGTGCGTAGTGGCCGAGCTTGCGGGGGTAGCTGCCGTAGTAGCGGGGGTGCTGTCCGGGCTCCATGTCGAGCTGGATGCTGGCGTCCGTTGAGGTCGCGGTGTAGTCCTGGATCATGTAGTTCTCGACATCGAACCGGTGCCCGGCGATGGGACGGAACGTCACCCCCGAGAGCATCTCTGGCGTACCCTCGAGGGCGAACGCAATCAACTGCTCGGACGGTGAGCGTCCGCTCACCTCGGCGACCTCGGCCAGCGTCTGGCCGACCAGCGCGTCGTCCGGTGGTGCCGCCACGATGACGTGCCGATCGGCGCCACCCTGCATGTCGAGCAGGTGCTCGATGTCCTCCGCCAGCAGCGCCCGCGTAGCCGGATCGTCCAGGTGGTGGCGCAGGTTCTGCTTGTGGTCGACATACAGTGCCGGGTCGCCAAGGCGGGGATCGTCGAGGCCGCCGGTGCGATCCGTGCCGGGCGGGGCGTAGGCCCACCGCGGGATCACCGCGGTCGCGCCACCGCCGAACGTCTCGTAGGGATACTGGTCCAGATACACCTGCACGCCGTCCGCACGGGCGCGCTCGATCATCAGCACGTCGGTGGACGATTGTCCCCAGGTCGATGGGCCCTTGGCCTTGATATGGCTGCCGACGACCCGGATACCGGTCTCGCGCCCGATACGGATCGTCTCCGCCATGCCATCAGTGCCCGTGAGTCGCCACCCATCCACCAAGCTGGGCGTCTGCCAGAGCGGCAGCGGCGACTGGCTCCGCTGGTGGGCGTAGTAGAAGCCATCGTACTCACCAACCACATGCGCCAGCGCAATGAGCTCCCCGCTGGTGCTGAACCTCCCCGGTCGATACTCCGGTCCAGCTCCGAGACCCCACGCACCGTCCTCCATGCCGTGCCGCACAAGATCGCGCATGCGGGCGATCTCGTCTTCGGTGGCGGCGCGCTCGTAATCGTCTCCCATCACCTGCCGACGCACCGTGGCGTGGCCGACCATGGGTACAACGTTCAGAGCGATTCCCTTCGAGCGGTAGGCGGCGATCTCGTTGGCAACCGGCCAACGCACGTTGCGGCCATCGGGGCCAACGACCACCGTCGTGACCCCCTGGGCGACGAGATTGTGTGCCTTGCGCTCCTCGACGCTGTCACCGGCGAGGCCCCGATCGGCGTGCGAGTGCATGTCGATGAAGCCCGGCACCACATGCAGGCCGGTGGCGTCGATCACCCGCGCCGCCGTCGCCGCGCTCAGATCGCCGATTGCAGCAATGCGCTCCCCCGCAATCCCGACATCCGCACGGATCGCCGGGTTGCCGGTGCCGTCAAGCACCTGACCATTGCGAATAAGCACGTCGAAGCTCTGCGGCGCAGCTGCAACCGCGCCGACGCAGAGCGTCGCGCCGAGCAGCCCGGTCAGCACCCCGCGCCGCCGACTCGTAGACACCAACAGGTGCCTCAAGCGGAACCGACGATCTCGTCCATGTACCACTCGACAAAGTCGCTCGGGCCGCTCTCCCCGATCGAGTAGCGACCGGCGCTGTAGCTCCCTGAACCCACGCCCCGGTGGTTGTTCTCGACTACCCAGATGTCCTCCTGGATCGTCACGTGCCAGAGAGCCATCAGGTCGTCGGGGTCGTAGTCGCGTCCCTCGACCGCGTCCGGGTGCACGAGCCACATCAGCTCGCAATCGGTCTGCGCCGCTCCGCGCGGGGTGAAGCGCGCGATGGCAACATGGTCGTCGTAGCACTGAGCGTAGTAGGAAAAGAACCGCGTCGCCGCGACCCGGGTCCCATACGTCCATTCGCTGATGTTGGGGAGCAACGGCGCCAGCTGCGTGCCGTCCATGGAGCCGGTTATGTAGTCGGGATTGAGCCTTCCGAACACGCGGTATTGGTCGGAAGCAGCGCCGCTTCCCATTCCCATCGCGCCGCCGAACCCACCACGCAGGTTGCGCTGCCCCTCCGGCCGGACCCAGGCGCGCACAGCGGTAGCCCGTTGCTCGAGCTGTTCGGCCGTGCCCTCTATGTCGTAGTTGTGGGTCGTCACCAGCGATTTGTGGGAAGGCCCGCAGTGATAGCACTCCTGGAAGTTCTCCAGCGCCAGCTTCCAGTTGCCCGCGATCGGATACTGCCGCCGAACCGCGACCTTGAGATCGGCGGTGCCGTAGTACTCGAGCGTGGGGCGCATGCCGCCAACCTGGGCCTCGAAGTCCGATGGCTCATCCGCTTGCGAGAGGTTGAGGAAGATGTTGCCCTCCAGGTCACGCAGATGGCACGGGATGAGTCCGTTGTCGGCCGGATCGAAATCCTCCTGCATGCCGTAGGCATAGATGAGGCTGCCCTCGGTATCGTACGTTCAGGCATGGTACGGACACCGGAAGACGGGGCTGCTGCCGCTACTTCCGAGTTGCTTCACTGACAGGCGAGGATCGCCGGGTACCGCGTCGCCGTCGTGACGGCACAGCCGCGATCCGCGGTGTCGGCAGACGTTGTGGAAACCGTTTACCTGGCCGTCGTTTCCGCGCACGATGATGACGCTGTCGCTGCTGCCGTACCCGAAGACGAAGTAGTCGCCGGCGTTCGGAATCCGCGAGGCATGGTCGGCGAACATCCACTGGCTCTCGGCCAGGAACGCCTCGTCCCGAAGATAGTGCTCCTCCTCGAGGTAGTACTTCGCCGGAATCGTCGTGCCCGGCTGCCAGCCTTCCGCGTAGCGGCGCCTGACGGTCGAGGCGACCGTGCTCGGGTGGGCACCGACGCCGCCGTAGCCGATGACGCGCCCCGGTGGGTTGATGCGGGCAGCGGCCCCGTTCGGGGCTGCCGTGGCCGCCGTGGGCGACCCGTTAGCGGCGAGCGTCTCTCCGTGCAGAGCTCCTGGAAGCGCTACGGCCGCGGCGCCGGCTGCCACGGATTTCTTGGCGAAATCTCGTCGGCTGACAGTACCTGTTACGTCTTCGCGATCGCGCTTCTTCATACCGATCTCCCCGAATGACTCTGCCTCCTGAGACGGCGTTTCGCCGCCTGACAGTCAGGAGTCTATTGGCGCCGACGACGGCGTCACAAGGGGCGGCGCGGCCGGATCGGGGTCCTCCGTGAGCCGGTGCCCGAGATCGGCTGTCTCCGAAGGAACCAGGAGGAGACCGCACCTCCGAGCCCAATCGCCGAGCGCGGCGCTGCTGGTGGTACGGACCAGAGGCGCCGCCAGGAGCAGTCCCGCCAAGATCGGGGCAAGCCAGGGGACAAACGCCGGGCTATAGATCAACGTGACTCCGAGCCAGGCAACGCCGATGCCACTGATCCAGCACGTTTTCCTGAGGGCCGTCGGCCAGGAGACGTCCATGCCGTGCCGTCGCTGGACGCTCCACTGAACCGTGTGCCCGGTCAACACGCTGAGAACAAACCGGCAGTGGTACATCATCATGAGCGGCGCCGTTACGACCGCGAAGACCATCTCTATCAGGGCGCTGACAACGAGCCTGCCGGCGCCGCCGAAGGATCTCCGATTCCGCGCCAAGGCAAGCCCAAGCGCCAGCAGCTTGGGCACGAACAGGATGACGACCGTGACCAGGAGCAGTGAAAGCACCGACTGCGCGCCAGGCAACGGCAAGGCCGCGAGCAGGTCGTACGGTACGGCAGCAGCGAGGCGGATCTCGCTGCTGTCGAACACGACGTACGCCGTGCTCGTCAAGAGCATCAATAGCCACAGCAGCGACGAGACGTAGCCCATGGCGCCGAGCACGAAATGTAGCCGGCTCATCGGATGCAACCCGCGAGCCAGCAACAGCCGCAGATGTTGCAGGCTCCCCTGAGCCCAACGGCGGTCGCGCGTGGCGTAGTCGAGGATGGTGCCGGGCAACTCCTCGTAGCTGCCGCCGACCGACGGTAGCAGGTACACATGCCATCCGGCGCGCCGCAGCAGCGCTGCCTCGACGAAGTCGTGGCTGAGGATCTCGCCTCCCCAGGGCGGTTCGCCGCGCAGCACCGGCAGGTCGCAGTGGTCGATGAAGGCACTCAGCCGCACGATGGCGTTGTGGCCCCAGTAGTTGGCGGCATCCCCCTGCCAGAAGCTCTGTCCGGTAGCGATCATCGGGCTGTACACACAGGCAGCGAACTGCAGCAACCGACCGAACAGCGTCGTCTGGCGAATGGGGACCGGCACGGTCTGGATGAGCCCGGCCATCGGGTTTGCCTGCATCGCCCGCACCAGGTCGACCAGCGACTGTCCGCTCATGACGCTGTCGGCATCGAGCACCACCATGAAGTCGTAGTGCGCCCCCCAGCAATGGCAGAAATCAGCGATGTTGCCGGCCTTGCGTCCGACGTTGGCTTGCCGGCGCCGATAGTGCAATGAAATGGCGCTCGCCCAGTGCTTCGAGAGCTCCACCCAGGCCGCCCGTTCGTCGCGGGCGATCGCTTCGTCGGTCGTATCACTCAGGACGTGGACGGCGAAGCCTACTGCCTCCCCGGTCGCCACCAGCGAGCCGATGGTCGCCGATAGGCGGCGCATGACGCGAGCCGGATTCTCGTTGTGGATCGGCATGACGAGCGCCGTGAGGGAGACAGCGGCCTCATCGTGCGCGTCGTGCATCTGCAATGACGGCGGCGACAGCGCATCGCGGCCGGTGGCGCGCAAGACGAACCCGATGACCCCATTCCAGAAGGCGATGCAGATCCAGGTGAACGTCGCCGCGAACAGCAGGAGGATAGCGATCTCGAGCAACGTCAGGCCAGCGGTGCGGACGATATCGAGCATCATGCCGGTACCGGTCAGCGCCGTCAGCCCGACGAGCGCGAAGAACAGCCAGCGGCGAGCACGAATGCGTCCAGCGCTGACGCCGCTCGGGCAGCCTGGCGCGGACTCGCTATTGCGAAACGTCGGGGTACCAGACATAGGTCCAGGTCTCGGTCAGCCTCGCACCGCCAGCCGTGAGGAACATCCGCATGTCGGCCGCTCGGCTCCCATCCGGCTGCAAATCGAAGCTCGCGCGCCACCCCGTAGCGTCGGGAAGCGGTTGCACGCTCAGGTTCGAGGTCTGTCCGTTCGAGATCTCCAGGACGGCCGCGACGCGCTCGCCGTCTTGGATCGCCGCCACCGTTGCACCGCCGAAATCGACCACGAAGTGCCGCTGGCGGCGTGGCGGCGGGTCGCTGTCGCCGGGCAAAGCATCCCACCCGATCCGGGTGCGCTCAACTTGCATCAACGTCTGCGTAGGCAGCCGGCGATCGAAGGTCGTAGCGCGATACCTGTAGCGGCGTGCCTGCCCGGCACGGAAGGGTTCATCCGGAGCCCAGTAGGCAACGATGTTGTCGTTGAACTCGGCGCCCGTCGGAATCTCCACCAACTCCACACCACCGCCTCCCCAGGCGCCGTCTTCGACTTCAATCCAGAGGCTGGGTCGGCGATGATAAACAGCCTCTAGGTCGAGGTAGCTGTCGAACCGCCGATCTCGCTGAACCAGGCCGAAGCCTTGCGGGTCGCGGTCGCGCAACGAGGTGACGCGCAGCCGGCGACGATTGCTCAGCGGACGGAGGATCCACTCGCCGGCGCGCGTGAGCATCAGCAGGCCGTCGGAATCGTGCACCTGCGGACGATAGTCATCCCACTCGCGGGCACGATTCGGGCCATACAGGAACATGCTCGTCAGCGGAGCGACGCCGAGCTTGGCAATGTCCCGGCGGGCATGGAGACGGGCATCAACGCGCAGCACGGTGCTCTCGCCCGGCTGCAAATCGAAGCGGTAGGCGCCAGTTACGGAGGGGCTATCGAGCAAGGCGAAGAACACGAGCGTGTCGTCGCCCGGGGCTGGCTGCAGAAGCCAGAACTCACGGAAGACCGGAAACTCCTCGCTGCCGGGCGGCACCACATCAACGGCGAGGCCGCGACCCGACAGCCCGTGAGCCTGGTGACCGCCCAGCAATCGAAAGTACGACGCGCCGAGAAACACGGCCGCCTCCTGGCTCTGTCCCGAGTGCCCGAACGGATAGTGGACGCGGAAGCCAGCGTAGCCGAGCTCCGGCGAGAGCTCCGCGGCGGTAGCGGCAAGCGTCTCGGGGTAGCGAAAAAGCTCCCGATCGAGCAGCAGCTCTCTGGCCCGGCCGTCTTCGACCAGGTGAATGCGTACCCGATCTTGATAGAGCGACCCCGGGTGGAAGAGCTGCAGCTCGAACGGCGACTCGCCACGCCACAGGGCCGCCTGCGGACGAAACTCGATCGAGCGATACTGCGCGTAGTCGAGCCGCTCGAGGGCCGCCGGCACGGTGCGCTCGTACGGCGTGTACGGCAGCCGCGCTGACCTCAGCGCACGCTCGTTGACGTAGGTATGCAACGAATCGGCCGTGACCGAGGTAGGTGGCGGTACAGACGCGTCTGCAGCGCGCTGCCGATCCGCCGTCGCCAGCGCCGGGCCGTCTTCGACCGGCTTGGTGTCGCGGCCCTGCGTAGATAGTGTGGGGTCCGACCCACACGCCGCACCGATCAGCAACAGAGAGAGCACGGCGAGCGGCCACGCACACAACCGACCGAGTTGCATGTCCACGATCGCGTCGACGACACGTCTCCGAGCCGTTGCTCTCCGATTCTTGCTCGCGTGGTTGCTCATCAACGCCATCTTGCTAGCCCCGCGCTGGTTGGCGACCGGCAGCCTCGGCGGCGCTTGGGTGACGGCGGAGTCAGGGCTGGTGGTCGGACTCGTCGCGTTGCTGCCCGTTCGCCATTGGAGCCAGCTGCTCGCCCGGTTCGCTGCGGTCGTTCTGGTCAGTCTGAGCATCGTCGTGCTTGCCGACACGGTGGCACGGCAAATTCTCGCACGTCCGCTGAGCCTCTACCTCGATCTGAGCTTACTGGGCGCGGTGCTCAACCTGCTACGCGGCACGCTCGGCACCTTCGTCGCGACCCTTGCCGTGCCCCTGGCGCTCATCGTAGCCGGCCTGCTCACCTGGGGCCTGGCACGTCTGCTGCAGCCAGAAGCCGTTCCGCGTGGCTCGTGGATCCTGCGCGGCGCCGGCGTCGCCATGATCACGGTGTCGGCTCTCGGCCTGCTCGACAGGCCGCCGCCAGGGATCGCCGAGAGGATGGCTCGACCGGCAGTGCTGGTCGCCGGGCAGCAAACGAGGCACCTGCAGCGAATGCTCACTGAGCGCCAGCGCTTCGAGGCCGAGATGGCAGCGGTCCAGGCGAGCTACGCGCACGTTCCGGGCTTGCTGCAACGACTCGAGGGACGCGATGTCGTGCTCGGCTTCATCGAGTCATACGGCTTGTCAGCGATCACCGATCCGCGCTACGCGGGCATCGTCGTACCCCGGCTTCAAGAGCTCGGAGCGCGGCTGCAGGCCGCAGATCTGTATCTGGCTACCGGGGCGCTGGTGGCGCCCGTCCAGGGAGGGCAATCGTGGCTCGGGCGTGGATCGTTGCTCGGCGGCCTGTGGCTGGAGAACCAGCTGCGCTATGACCTGCTGCTGGCGGGGGGGCGCGAGACGCTGGTCGACGACTTCCGTCGCGCCGGCTACCGCACCGTGGCGCTGATGCCGGCGATCACCCACGCCTGGCCCGAAGGCGAACGCCTCGGCTACGACGAGATCTATGCCCACAAGGACATCGACTACGCCGGTCCGGCGCTCAACTGGGTCACCATGCCGGATCAGTTCACCTGGTCGTTCCTGCAGCGGCACATCCGCAGCGGCGACGATCCCCGGCCGCTGTTCGCCGAGCTCGGCCTGATCAGCAGTCATGCACCGTGGACGCCGATTCTGACGGTGCTCGACGACTGGGACTCGATCGGCAACGGAGAGGTGTTCTCCAAATGGGAAGGGGTGGGCGAGCGGCCGGTCGACCTGTGGCGCGATCACGACCGGGTGCGCCAGCACTACGCCTTGTCTATCGACTATGCGCTTCAAGTCGCCACCGCGTACGCCGAGCGCTACGTCGATGAGCGCACGCTGCTACTGGTGCTCGGCGACCATCAACCCGCCCCGATGATTACCGGAGACGATGCCAGCCGCGCCTCGCCGGTCCACGTGATCGCCGCCGACCCGACGCTGCTGGAGCCCTTCGTGGCCTGGGGCTTCGTCGAGGGCGCCATTCCGGCCTCGGCTCACTCGGCACCTCGGATGGACGCGTTCCGCGACTGGTTCGTGCGCGCCTTCAGCCTGCCATGACCGCATGGCTGGGGTTGATCCGCTCGCTGGTGGTGTACTGGCGCCCGGGCCGTCAGCGGGCGCTGCGAGCGCTGTATCGTCCCTTCGTCGAACTCGACGATCTCGTTTTTGACGTCGGCGCCCACCTGGGTGACCGATCGGTGGCGTTCGCGGCCCTGGGCGCCCGGGTCGTCGCGCTCGAGCCGCAGCCACGAGTCGCCCGCTGGCTGAGACGATTGGTCGGGCACAGCGATCGAATCACGGTGCGACAAGAGGCCGTCGGCCGCAGGACAGGGATCGGCGACCTTGCCATAAGCCGTCGAACCCCTGCTGTTTCGACGCTGGCCCACGGCTGGAGATCGCGTCTTCCCGACGTCAACAGGAGCTTTAGAAACGTGCGCTGGGATGAGACGGTGAGCGTCACCGTCAACACCCTGGACGCGCTGATCGCCACCTATGGGGTACCGGCCTTCTGCAAGATCGACGTCGAAGGGCATGAGGCAGACGTGCTCGCCGGACTCAGTCAGCCGCTACCGAGCCTGTCGTTCGAGTTTGTCGCCGGCGCACTGGATGTAGCCACCGACTGCATCGGTGAGCTCCGTGGGCTCGGGCGATACGAGTTCAACGCTATCGCGGTCGAGCAGCGCCGCTACCTGTTCGACGCCTGGCGCAGCGGTGACGAGGTAGTGCAGTGGCTGGCGGCCGGTGCCGACGGATGCTCGTCCGGTGACCTGTACGCCGTTCTGGTGCATCCTTCCACCGGCGCGCTACCGAACACGGCCGACGCGTCCGAACTCGGCGACAACGGAGCACCGTGAGCATCCCGATCGACGAACGTACAGCCTGGCACCTGGTTGGCGCGATCTCACCAGGATCGGTGCGGCCCGATGCCCCGGTGCGCGTTCAACACGAGACCCGGTCCGACGTCTGGCTCGAGGTCGACGCGTCGGGAGCCTGGCGAGCTTCGGCGCCGACGACCGACGACGCCCGCGACGTGTTCGAGCTGTACCTGCCGCTTCAGGTGCGCGATCGGTTCGTGATCGGGCAAATGGCGCAGAGTCTCGACGGTCGTATAGCGACCGTCGCCGGGAACTCCCAGTTCTTGACCGGACCGGCCGACATTCGCAGGCTCCATCGACTGCGGGCGCTGGTCGACGCGGTTGTCATTGGCGCCAGCACGGTAGCCTCCGACGATCCGCAGCTGACCGTTCGCGAAGCCGAGGGCGACGACCCGGTCAGGGTGGTACTCGACCCGAACGGACGCCTCGACCCGGCAAGCACGGTGTTCACCGACGGCGCAGCACCCACCATCGTGCTGCGCCAGGCAGCCAACGACCATGGACCGAGTGCTGCTGCGGGCGAAGTCATCGAGCTTCCGGTGGATGGCCCAAACGGGTTCGACACGCGCACCGTTCTGTCGCTGCTCCGAGACCGTGGGCTGAAACGGGTGCTCGTCGAGGGTGGCGGGATCACGGTGTCGCGCTTCCTGCAGGCGGGCGCGCTGGATCGCCTACACGTAACGGTGGCGCCGGTGTTGTTGGGATCGGGCTGCCGAGGCTTCACGCTCGACCCGATCGTTGCGCTCGACGAGGCAATCCGACCGCCAGCGCGGCGCTTCAACCTGGGCGAAGACGTCGTATTCGATCTCGATCTCAGCTGAACCGCGCCGCCGGCCTGGTCATCAAGATCACGGCCCCCGGAAGGCTGGCCGTCAGCACCAACAGACCATAGGCGACGGAGATCGCCACGCCATCGGCCACCGGCAGACCGGCTGCTTCCCACAGCAGGGCGGCCGCCGCCTCGCGCACGCCCCAGCCGGCGATGGTAGCGGGAATCAGCATGGCCACCAGCACCGGGGCGACGAGCGGCAATAGCGTGCTCGACGGTGTTTCCACCCCGACGGCACGCGCCATCAAGAGATAGACGGTGATGTACGAGGCGACTAGCAGGCCGGAGCTGATCAGCTGCGCCGGCAGCGCTCCCGGCGACAGGAGTCCCGCACGCGAGTCGTGCCAGACGCGTCGTGCGAGCGAATCCGTAACCCCCGATCGCGACATTGCCCCAGGCGAGCAACCCGGACACGACGACCACCAGCAACCCCATACCCAGCAGCGGCACCGCTATCGGAGCCAGGGGCGTCGACAGCCAGATGAGCGATCCGCCGGCGACCACCAACATCACGACCTGCCCCGACGCCCGTTCCAGCATCACGGCGCGCAATGCCCGCCCGCCGAGACCCGGCGGAAGCGCGCGTCCATGGCGCCAGGCGCGGCCGAGGTCACCGCCCACTCCACCCGGGAGCACCTGGTTCAAAAAGCTGGCGATCGCGTACTCACGCAGGGCGGCGACGAAGGGCAGGCGGATGCCGAGCCGGTCGGCGGTGAATCGCCAGCGCCAGGCTGAAAGCACCACCTGGAGCAGCGAGATGGCAGCGGCGGGCACCACCCAGCGCGCCTCCAGCTTGCCGAGGCGATCGATCACCCGGTCAAAGTCGAGGTACACCGCCAGGATGACCAGCAACGCGATGCTGAGGCCGAATCGCGCCAGCAAGAGCCCGACTCGCGCCCCCGCCGCCGATTTCACGACTGACCGGCCAACTCGTCCGCCGGCAGCGCCAACAAGTCTGTGTGGCCGACGCTGAGCTCGAACGATCGGCGCTCGATCGTGATCCTGCGACGCCCGGCCCAGGCTTCGATTCGCCGCCTGCTTGCTGGTCGCTCCTGGCTCGCAGCCTGCCGCCATCCGTCTACCAGGGCGAGCGCCAGCGCTGCGTCGGCGAGGCCAAGCTGCCAAACGCTCGGCTGTAGGCAGGTACGGTACCCGGCACGGCGGAAGAGCTCCTCAGCCACCCGCCCAGCAGCCGGTCCGAGCGCCGGGCCCAGGCCCTTGTCGCTCAGTTGATGGGCGCTCACCGCCTCTCGCACGAGCTCGTCGTCCGGGTCGACATCAGCGGTAGGGGCCCCGCTGGCGGTCGAAAAGAAGTGGAACTCCCCGTCGTAGCTCAGCGCAAAATAGGCGGCGCGTTCTGCCTGCTTGCATACGTTCACCAGGCGACGTAGCCACGCTTCCGAAACCAGGTCCAGCAGGGCGGAACCGGTCACCAGATGGGCGCTGGCGACCGCCTCCAGGCCGCGATCGGCAAGGTCTCCATGCTGGCGGCAGAGACGACAATGGGGGCCGGGGCTCACCGCTCGGCCGAGCAATCCGGCGTCATGATCGACCAGCGTCCAGGCTTGAGGCAGCGTTAGCCGTGGCGACAGGAAGCGGAAGTTGGAGCCAGTACCGCTACCCAGATCGACGATCCGCGACCATCCTCTCTGCTGCCAGGTCAGCCGCAGCCGGTCGACGAGGTCGTAGGCCCGCGAGCGATGATCGACCGGCTCGCGCAACGACAGCCAGTCGGCGGCAAAACGATCGATGACCGGCGGCCGGTGCGCCACGGCTGAGTCAAAGGCTCTCGGCGACGCTCCACCGCCGAGCGGCGTCAGCTCGAGGACCGAGGCGGCGAGCGCATGACCGCCCTGATCCCAGGTTGGCAGACGCGGCGCCACGAGGCGAGCCGCGGCGGCCATATCAGCCAGCCTCTGTGCTCCGTCCGGATCGCCGAGCACACCCTCCAGGGCGCCGGCCAGCGCCTCGGCTTCACCGGGGGCTACCAGCACGGCGGCGCCGTCCGGCATCGCTTCCGGGATCGCACCGCCCGTGGTGCTGACCACCGGGAGCCCGCGCGCTAGCGCTTCCGTTAGCACCATGCCGAAGCCCTCATAGTGCGAGGCCAGCACGAACAGCGAGGCGGAGTCGTAGTAACGGTCCAAGTGCTCCGCGTCGCACTCACCGACGAATTCGATCCTGTCGCCAAGCCCGGCCGCTGCCGCTTGATCGAGCACTGCCTGACCATGGGCGGGATGGTCTCGTAGGCTCCCGACACACACACAGCTCCACGAAAGGTGCTGCAGTCGTTGCAACGCACCAATCAGAACGTCGTGACCCTTGCGCGGAGTCACCGAGCCAACACACAGCAGTCGAGGCGACGCCCCGGCGCTCGGACCTGTAGCCGTCTTGGCGGGGTCGGTCCCCGGGGGCACTGCCCGCACCCGGTCCTGCGCGACTCCGAGAGCCTTCAGCCGCGACGCCGTGAACTCGCTGGTGGTCACGATCCCGGCGCAGCAGCGTAGGGCGGCACGCTCTGTTTGGCGGAACCGCTCCTGATCAGCGCTCGACAGGCCGGTCTCGTCGGCCAGCGGGTGATGCACCAAGGCGAGGATCCGCAGCCGATCGCCGTGGGCGTGCACGACGTCGGGAAGGGCGCCCATCGCCAGCCCGTCGATCAGCGCCCGAACCCCTTCCGGTATCTTCGAAAGCGCCTTCGCCAGCGCCCGCCGCGCCGTTGTGTCGGCATCGGGAAAACGACCGTCGAGCTCGTGGACCGTGACCCGCCACCCCAGCCGCTGCAGCGCGGCCGCCATGCGAGCGTCGTAGATACTGCCACCGGTGTGTCGCGCCAGGGATCCCGGAACAACCAGGTGCAGCTCGAAGTCCTCAGGCATCTCCCTCGTAGCTGGCCCAGGCGACGTGCGACTCGCTGAGGGTGACGCGAACACGAGTGATCCGGCGCGCCCCTTCACCCAACTCGCCCCGGTGCAGCGCTGCAACCAGGCGATCGAAGATCTCCCGCGCCAGGAACTCGGTGGTCGTGTTCTTGCCGTCGAACGCGGGATCCTCGTCGAGGTTGGTGTAGTTCAGCTGGCTGAGGATCGAACCCAGCTGCTGGCTGGCGAGGCCGATGTCGACTACCAGGCCGTCGGCATCGAGATCGGGTCGGCAGAAGGTGGCATCCACCACGTAGGTCGCCCCGTGCAGTGCCTGCGCCGGGCCGAAGGCCTCGCCGTCGAAGCTGTGGGCGATCATGAAGTGGTCTCGAACGTTCAGGCTGTACACAGTAAGTGTCTCCCGTCGTCGGATCCGATCCGGCTCGCTACGCCGGCGCTATCAACGACAAGCTCAACGCTTTCATGGTGTGGGATAGCAGATACGGTGGCACAGTGCCGCGCCCGGATCAGCGCTCAGTCGCTCCAGCACCTGTGGCAGGTCCTCGAAGTCGTCCTCGCCGGTGATGAGCACGTCGAGCTTCGGATCAGCAAGGAGCTCGAGCGCCAGGCGCATGCGTCGTCCGTGGCTCCAGCGGGGGATGCGCTCCGGCGGAAGGCGGCCCACCTGACTGCTCTTGATGGTCAACCTGCGGGCGTGGAACGCCTCTCCCAGCGGCAGGTCGACGTCGCGACTGCCGTACCAGCTGAGGTCTACGATCGTGCCCTCCAAGCCGGCCACCGCCAGCGCGGTCCGCAGCCCAGCGGGCCGGCCGCTAGCGTGGACAACGAGGTCGGCATCGGCGTCATCGGGGGCTTCGCCGCGAAACCTGATGCCGAGCTCCCGGGCAGCAGCCTCACGCCCGGGGTTGGTATCGATCACCGTCACTTTCGTGCCCGGAACTTGACGGCACAGAAACCCGACCAACAGACCCAGTACGCCGGCGCCAACGACGACCACCCGGTCGCCGACACGGGGGCATGCATCCCACAACACATTGACCGCGGCTTCCATGTTCGCCGCCAGCACGGCGCGCTCGAGGGGAACGTTGTCGGGCACCAGCGTGACGTTGACGGCGGGCACGCAGTAGAGATCCTGATGCGGGAACAGGGAGAAGACTCGTCGCCCCAGAAGCGACCCTTCTCCTTCGACCACCTCGCCAACGTTGATGTAGCCGTACTTGACTGGCGCCGGAAAATCGCCCTCTTGGAACGGGGCGCGCATCGTCTCATATTGGGACGGCGGAACCTCGCCGCGGAACACGATGGACTCGGTCCCGCGGCTGATCGCCGAGTAGCGTGTGCGTACGAGGACGTGGCCGTCGCAGACCGCCGGTATGGAGGCCTGGCGAATCTCGCCCTGTCCGGGCGCCCGTATCCAGAATTGGCGAGCAGTGTAGGTTCCTGGCATCGTTCGTGGGCAACCGTAGCAGGTATGAGGTCGCTGACTACCGTCGAGGATCCCGTGAGCGCAACCGTGCCATCGACTGGCGCCGCACGCCGCGCCAGCAACGATCTTGCGTTCGCGCTCCCAGCGTTGATTGCCGCGGCCGTCGGCTTTCGGGTCGCCATCGACCTTCCGTTCGACTACTTGCTGGTCGCGTTCACACTCTACGCGCTTCAGGGCGCAGCGGTGGTGTGGGCCGCTCCTGCCGAGCTGCCCGTCCCGGGAGTAGGCGTGGCGAACCGCGTCACGCTGGTCCGGTCCACTCTGGTGATGCCGGTGGCGGCGCTGACGCCCTACTCGACTGTGCTCGGCGATCGCGCGTACTGGTGCATCATCCTCGCGGGCACGGTGGCGTTGATGCTCGACGGCGTCGACGGGTGGCTGGCCCGTCGCACCGGCACCTGCACGGATTTCGGCGGCCGCTACGACATGGAGCTTGACGCCTTCTTCATGCTGGCGCTGTCGGTGCTGGTGTGGAGAAGCAACAAGGTCGGGGCGTGGGTGCTGTTCATCGGCGTGCTCCGTTACCTCTTCGTCGCCGCGGCCCGGGTCTGGCCAGCTCTGCGGCGCGAGCTGCAACCCAGCTGGCGGCGCAAGACGATCTGTGTTGTCCAGGGCCTGGCGCTGCTCGCTTGCCTGGGCCCGGGCGTTCCGCCCGCCCTGGCGTCGGCGGGCGCCGCTGGCGCGCTCGTGCTATTGACTTACTCGTTCGCCGTCGACATTCGGCGACTCGTAGCGGACTCATCACGACAAACCGAGGTCTGAAGTTCCAGTGACCTCGAGAGCGAGGCAAAGAGGAACGATGGGCACTCTAGAGGGCAAGGTGGCGCTGGTCTCGGGAAGCGGGCGAGGCATCGGCAGGTCGATCGCCTGTAAGCTCGCAAGCGAGGGCGCGCGCGTGGTCGTGAACGATCTCGACGAGGGGCCCGCCCTGGAGACCGTGGCGCAGATCCAGACCGCTGGAGGGCAGGCAGTAGCGTGCATCGGCAACGTCACCGACGACGACTTCGGCGAACGCTTCGTGGCGACGGCGGTCGACACCTACGACGGGCTCGACATCATCGTTAACAATGCCGGCTACACATGGGACGGCGTCATCCAGAAGATGATCGATGAGCAGTGGGAGGCGATCCTCGAGGTTCATCTGACGGCGCCGTTTCGCATCCTGCGAGCCGCTGCGGAGTACATCCGACCGAACGCCAAGGCCGAGGCCGCGGCTGGGGCCGAGGTGCACCGGAAGGTGGTGAACATCTCCTCGATCGCCGGCACCGGGGGCGGCGCCGGACAGGCCAACTACTCCACCGCCAAGGCCGGCATCCTCGGCCTGACACGGGCCATGGCCAAGGAATGGGGGCGCTATAAGGTCAACGTCAACGCGGTGGCATTCGGGCTGATCTCCACGCGGCTGACGAAGCCATGGGGCGACGAGGATGCCCAGATCGAGATCGATGGGCGCACGATCAAGGCCGGTGCGAACCGGCAACTACTTGAAGCCGCTCCGCAGTTGATCCCGCTGGGACGGCCGGGGACCCCCGAGGAGGCCGCCGGCGCCGTCTATCTGCTGTGCACCCCGGATTCAAACTACATCACCGGCCAGCTGCTGATCTGCGGCGGTGGGCTCGTATAGAGAGCCACGCCAGGCGACTCGACGAACAAGACTTAGGTACGGCGAGACAGCTGAAGCAGGCTACTCTCCCTCGCCCTCCATCGCCTCCACCGCGACAGCGCGCCGCGCGACGATCTCGTCGTACTCCTCCTGCGACATGTACGTCAGGTCGACCCACGCGTGCGCCATCTCGTCGACGGTACGATCGCCCCAGCCAACCCATTGCTCGTGATCGGGGTTGTTGGGGTTGTCGACCGTATTGTCGTGCCAGGCGGTGATCTTGATGATCGTGCCGGCGGGCACGACCGGGGCAACGTGGTCGGCGTAGATGTAGTTGACGTGCCAGTTCCACTGGAAGTTGTCGACCTGGCTGAGGACCTCCTCGCGCCCATCGGGATAGATGGCCGTCATCTGCATGGCCTTGCCGCGCATGTGCATGTGCGGCTGGAAATTCTCCAGTCGCGCCGGCCACTTGATCGTGTGGAGTTGCTGGGTCACGGCAATCTCGCCGGGGGAAATGTCGATGCCGGTATCACCGCGCGCGTCCCAGAACTGCAGCCGCGTGCGGTTCCAGGGTTTGTTGTCCTTATCGTAGAACCACATCCCGATCTCGACCTGGCTGTCCTCCACCTGCTTTCCCATGGCGTGCATGTGGACCTCCCAGCGGATGCTCGAGCCGGGGAGCATCACCTTGCCGGCGCCGTCCGGAAAGATCTCTCCTGTCTTACCGACTGCCCACTCCATGAACAAACCGGGACCGCCCATGGCACTGCGACTGGTCGCCACTACCGGACCCGTGCTCATGGGTCCCGCTTCTTCGTCCTGCTCTAGAAACGCCAGCACGTGGTGGGTGATGGTAAGGGCGTCGTTGCCGACCGGGCGGATCTCGATCGCCTTCACCCAGCGCGGCTCGGTGAGGCCGGTCGGCGTCACCGGGCGGAACCACTTGTCCTGCGTCACCGCCTCCAGCGTGTAGGGCTCGGAGGCCACGATCAGGTCGGGCTCGCGACCGAAGGTGTCGAGTAGCTGCCACGAGTTGGGATCGGGAAAATCGGCCGGCGGCGGCAGGTCGGCAGCATCGCCCAGGGGGGCGCCGGCGTCGACCCACGCAACGATCGTATCGATTTGCTCGGCGTTTAGGCCCGTGTCGTTCTTGAACTCCTTGATGCCGATGCTGCGGTTGATGTGCCAGGGAGGCATGACCCGGTTCTGGACCTTCGCCTTGATCATGGGCGCGTACGTGCGCGCCTCTTCGTAGGTCAGCAGCGACATCGGCGCGATGGACCCGGGCTGGTGGCATGCCTGGCACTTGGCGCGAAAGATCGGCGCGACGTGCTTGGCGAAGGTGACTGCGTCCGGGACCTCGTCAGCCCGCGGCAGCGCCGCCGCCAGGGGACCTGTCGAGTCGGCCTGAGCAAGTACCGCGCTGGGGATGACCGCGGTTGCCATGATCGCCATCACGATGCACGAGCCCGCCCAGGTCCGACCACGGCTCGAAATCACTGTTTTCATCATGCTTCTCCCGTTCTTATTCGATGACGGTCACTTTGACGAATCCGTTGCTCCAGCAGCACTGGGCGTGGCCCGCGCTGGCGACCCCGGAGGAATCGTTGGCTCGTACTCGGAGCACATACTCACCGGGGGTCGCGAAAACCACCGTCGTGGTCGTCTCGCCGCCGGCCGCCGGCACCTCGGCAGTGGTCTCACTGAACATCACGTCGCCGGGCCCCTGATGCTTGAACCAGGTCAGGGTGACCGGCATCCCCGCTTCTCCGAACCGCTGCACGCTACCCCGGCCCCTGCCGTCGTCGCGCGCGGCCACCATGACGCGCAGCGGCTGGGCAAGAGTCGCGGTGAGGGCCTCGCCCGTGACACCGCCCGGTCCTGCGCCCTCGCGGTCGCCGAATCGAAGCACGGGCGGCGTGTTGCCTGAATCGACCTCACCGTCGAGCGCGTCGATCTTCCAGTCCGTTTTCAGGTGCCCCGGTATCGAAAAGGTCTCGCCGCGGTTCTTGAGCGTCCAGTAAACCTTGGCGTCGCCGAAATCCGCCGGAACGCTCACGGTGAACACGCCCCAGTGTTGCCGCGCGTGGAAACGGGTCGGCTGATCGCCATCGAACTCGGCCGGCTCCATGAAGTTGTCGGGTCCGAGCGGAATCTCGAGGATCTCCTCGGTGTTGCGGTTGTAGTAGCCGAAGGAAAGCGCGTACGTACCGTCTGGGTTCTCGTACCAGCCCTCGAACGACGGCGTGACGGTCGATCCGGCCCCGGTCGACGGCGCAAACGGCAACTGCGGTATCGGCGCCGAGCCCATGGCGGCACTCGCGCCGATCAGGGCACAGGTCGCCGCGACGGCGACCACGGTCGGTTTGCGCATGGTTCTCCTGAAAGCTCACCCGGCGTGCCGCGACCACCGCGAAAGCGGCACGCGCACAGCTATACCTCGGAGGGTCATCGGTCCGGCACGGGAAGTCAATAGGCGCCTCACTCCAACGCCAGCGCCACCAGCTCACCGGCATGCCCGGTGGCGCCGACGGCGAGCACGATGTACTGCTTGCCCTCGTGCATGTAGGTGATGGGCACACCGCTTTGGTTCGCCGGCAGCTCGATCTCCGCCAGGACCTCGCCGGTGAGCTTGTCGTAGGCGCGCAGCTTGTTGCCGCCGGCCCCGAAGCCCCCGAACAGACCTGCGCCTTCGCCGACGAAAAGCAGCGTCTTGGTAACCAGCGGCGCGCCGTGATCGGGGCGGCCAGTCGGCGGGATATCCAGTCCACGGAGCGCCGGATGCTCGCGCACGTAGTCCGGAGTCTCGCCATTGGGTCGCATCCAGGTGTGCTCGCCGGTGTTCAGATCGATGGCCGTGATACGGCCCCACGGCGGCTTGAGCAACGGCAGACCGCGCGGCCCTCCTCCCTCGGGTAGTCGTATGCCGGTCCCTATCACGTACCGCATGTTGGAGGTGTCGGGGTCGGTCCACAGCCCGTAAACACTGGGCCTGGTAATCGAGCTGACGTAGAGAATGCCGCTCTCCGGATCCGCCGCCGCGCTGGGCCAGTTGGCGCCGCCAACGCTTCCCGGTACCGCCAGGGTTCCCTTCGTTCCGCCCTCTTCGATCAACGATGGCGGCGTGAACAGCGGTCCGAGACGAAAGCTCGCCGCCTGCTCCTTGGCCTCCTCGAAGAGCTCGGGAGTGAAGTCGATCAGGTCGTCGATCGTCACCCCCTGCCGGTCGAACGGCGCCGGCCTGGTCGGAAACGGCTGCGTCGCCGCGGTGCGCTCGCCTGGAACGTCGGTCTGCCCGACGGGGCGATCCTCGATCGGCCACACCGGTTGACCGGTGACACGGTCGAACACGAAGGTGAACGCCTGCTTGGTGACCTGAGCGACCGCCTTGATCAGGCGTCCGTCGACGTCGATGTCGAGAAGGATCGGGGCCGCGGGCAGATCGTAGTCCCAGATCCCATGACGGACCGTCTGGAAGTGCCACACGCGCTCACCGGTGCGGGCGTCCAGACACACGAGGCTCTGTGAGAAGAGGTTGTCACCGGGACGGTGACCGCCGTAGTAGTCGCCGGTCGGGGCCTCCAGCGGCAGATAGAGGTAGCCGAGCTCGAGATCAGCGGAGAACGTCGTCCATACGCCAGCGTTCCCCGTGTAGCTGGAGGATCCCTCGTCCCAGGTCTCGTGACCGAACTCGCCGGGCTCGGGGATCGTGTGGAAGATCCACAGGCGCTCGCCGGTACGAACGTCATAGCCGCGGATATGGCCGGCCGGCATCTCCTTGGTAGGGGGCCTGCTACCGGACGGAAAGGCCGCGCCGACGACGACCACGTCACCGACTACGACCGCCGGCGAGCTCGACCCGATGGTGGCCGTGTCGATGTCGAAATCGCGGTCAAGCTCGCGCCTCAGGTCCACCGTGCCGTCGACGCCGAAGTCCGGCAACCGCCTGCCCGTCTTGGCGCTCAGCGCCACCAGGTGGTAGGCCGGCGTGATCAGAAAGATGGTCTCTTGATCGCCGTTCGACCAGTAAGCGACCCCGCGCCCCGAATTGGGACGCGGCGCGGTCCCACCGCGCCGCCCTTCGTCCATGCGGTACGCCCACAGCGTCTCGCCGGTGGCGGCATCGATCGCGACCACTGCGCGCCGGGTTCCCGCCGTCGCGTAGAGCACGCCGTTCACCATGAGCGGCGTCGTGCGGTAGTTGAACTCCGGTCGCGGGCCGAAGTTGTCGGCTTTCCACCGCCAGACGATCTGGAGATCGTTCACGTTGTCGCGATCGATCTGATCGAGTGGCGCATATCTGGTGCTCGCCGCGTCGCCGCCGTAGTAGTGCCACCCGACCTCGCCGTCACCGGACTGCGCGACACCGGTCGCGGCGCTGGCAAGGGCCGCCATCATCACCAGGCCAACGCGAGTCGCCTGCGCGCTCATCACTGGGCGGCAGCAGCGGTGAGACGGATCTCGAACAACGCCTCCTGATCCGGAGCCAGCTCCTCGTCCCCTGCCGGCATGCGGTTGGCGCGCAGCATCATCGCTATGAGGTCGACCGTCTCGCGACCTGACAAGCGGCCCGGATCGTCCTCCGGCATGGTCTCTTGAATGATCGCGTACAGGATGCCGAGGGATTCCTCACGCCAGTACTGCATGAAGTCCCGGCCCATGAGGCTGATGGAGGTTTCACCACCACGCAGGTCGACCCCGTGACAGGTACCGCATTCACGCTCGTACGTACGCAGACCTCGCTCGGCTTGCTCGTCGGTGTAGACACCGTCCTCGGCGCTGACCTGCGGCATCCCGGTGATCGTCACGTCCGCGGCCAGCGTCGCCCCGGCAAGGGCGAGCGTGCCAGCCAGCGCGCTCAGCACCGTCTTCGTCACCTGCGTCGTCTCCGATTCGGATGGCGGCAATCCGCCAACTCCGATGCCAAACCCGGAAACACTACCCTACTGCGCCGCGGGGCCGGTAGACGATCCGGCTCGCCGTCGAGTTCACCAACGCCGATGCCTTCGAGGCCGAGCGCGCCTCGACAACAGGACGCCGACACACCGATCCGACTCGAAAGAAGTAGCGTTGGAGTCGGAGATGATGCCGTGAGAATCACCGAGCGAATCGCGACCGCGACCGAGCCCTTCTTCAGCTTCGAGCTGCTGCCGCCGCTGCGCGGCGGGACCATCGCGCCCTTGCTGGAGACCGTCGAGGCACTGCTGCCCTATCGCCCCGCCTTCATCGACGTCACCAGCCATGCTGGCGTGGTGACTTATGAAGAGAGCCCCGACGGGCTACAGCGACATATTGTCCGCCGTCGACCCGGGACACTCGCCGCCAGCACGCTGATTCAGCACAAGTACGGCATCGCCACCGTCCCGCATGTCGTATGCAAGGGGTTCACGTGTCAGGAGACCGAGGACTTCCTCATCGACGCGAGCTATGTCGGAATCGAAACCCTGCTGGCGATAGCAGGTGACGATCACGGCTACGACAAGCCGCTTACCGACAACCGAACCCGCAACGAGAACGCCCTCGAGCTCGTGCAGCAGATCCGTGCTCTCGGCGCTGGTAAGTACGTCTCAACGCCGCGTGAGGGAGCACCTATCGGGTTCGAGGTCGGCGTCGCCGGCTACCCGGAAAAGCACATCCAGAGCCCCAACATGGAATCCGACGTCCGCTGGCTGAAGCGCAAGCTCGATGCTGGCGCCGATTACGTCGTCACTCAGATGTTCTTCAACAACCAGAGCTATCACGACTTCGTCCAGCTGTGTCGCGACACGGGGATCGACGCGCCGATCATCCCGGCGTTGAAAGTCCTGACCGCCAAGCGGCAGCTGACGATGCTGCCGAAGACGTTCTTCATCCACCTGCCCCCGGAGCTCGTGGACGCGGTGGAATCCGCAGCCGACGACGAGGTGCCCGAAGTCGGTATCGAATGGGCCCGGCGACAGATCGAGGATCTGCTGATCCACGACGCCCCGGCGATCCATCTGTACGTGATGCAGAACCCACGCCCGACGCTGCGACTGCTGGAGATGCTGCGGCGCTGACGTCACCGGACGGTGCGTCTCGCGACCGCTCACCGGCCGGCCGGCTGTCGCGGCCGCGTCAACCACTTCCCGGCTTGATAGAGTCGGCCGGTGGTCGAGCACACGCCGAGCAAGGAACAAACCTGGGACGTCATCATCGTCGGTGGCGGCTCAGCCGGCTGCGTCCTGGCCAACCGCCTCAGCGACGACCCCACGATCCGCGTGCTGATGCTCGAAGCGGGACCGGTGGACCACGGTTGGGATTTCCGCCTCCACATGCCCGCCGCCCTGGCCTGGCCGCTGGCCGGGCGTACGTACAACTGGTGGTACGAGTCCGATCCGGAGCCCGGCATGGGCGGTCGTCGTATCTACCAGCCTCGCGGCAAGGTGCTCGGCGGCTCCAGCTCGATCAACGGCATGGTCTGGATTCGCGGCAACCCGCTCGACTTCGACCGATGGGGGAGCGAACCGGGGCTGGCAAGCTGGGACTTCGCCCACTGTCTGCCCTACTTCCGGCGCCTGGAGCAGCGGCTCGCCGGCGGCGACGAGTACCGCGGCGACACCGGCCCGGTGTATGTGACAACGCCGCGTGGCGGCAACCCCCTCGGGGCGGCCTTCCTCGCTGCGGCACAACAGGCCGGGCACGCGCTCAGCGACGATGTGAACGGCTACCGGCAAGAGGGCTTCTCGACCTTCGATCGCACTACCTACCGCGGCCGCCGCTGGAGTGCGGCGCGCGCCTACTACCATCCCGTCAGGCGACGCCAGAATCTGACCCTCAAGAGTGGGGCGCTGACGACGCGCATCCTCTTCGAGGGGCGCCGCGCGGTGGGAGTGGTGTATCGGAGCGGCGGCCGCCAACACACCGCTCACGGCAGCGAGATCATCTGCTGCGGTGGCGCCATCAACTCGCCCCAGTTGCTGCAGCTCTCGGGCGTCGGTTCCGCCGAGCGTCTGCAGGCGCTCGGGATCGAGGTGGTCCAGGATCTACCCGGCGTCGGCGAGGATCTCCAGGACCATCTGGAGGTCTACGTACAGTACGCCTGCACGCAGCCGGTGAGCCTGTACCCGGCGCTGGCCTGGTGGCGACAGCCATGGATAGGCGCCAAGTGGCTCTTCGGCCGCAGCGGCATCGGGGCCAGCAACCAGTTCGAGGGCGGCGGCTTCATCCGCAGCAACGACAACGTGGACATTCCGAACGTGCAGTTTCACTTTCTTCCCATCGCCATCCGCTACGACGGCTTAGCCCCCAACCCCGGCCATGGCTATCAGGTTCACGTCGGACCGACGCTCTCCGACGCTCGTGGGTGGGTGCGGATCCGTTCCTCGGATCCCGACGAGCACCCTTCGATCCGCTTCAACTACCTCTCCACGGAGCAGGACCGGCGCGAGTGGGTCGAGTCGGTCCGCTGCGCGCGCGACATCATGACCCAGCCGGCGTTCGAGCCGTTCCGCGGCGCGGAGCTCGTGCCCGGCGATGACGTCGAGACGGACGAGGAAATCCTCGACTTCGTCGCTCGCGACGGTGAGAGCGCCTACCACCCCAGCTGCACCTGCCGAATGGGCACGGACCCCGATGCCGTGACCGACGCCGAGCTACGAGTGCGTGGCCTGGAGGGACTTCGCGTCGTCGACGCCTCGATCATGCCTTCGATCACCAACGGCAACATCTACGCGCCGGTGCTGATGATCGCCGAGAAGGCCGCCGACATCATCCGCGGTGATACGGCTCTGGATCCCTCGACTGCCCGGTTCTACCGGCATGAAGTGGCCCCCGAGCCCCGGGCGTCGTCGTAGGCCTGCGGTCGGCGAGCACCGCGGAAGCCCTATGCTTCCGGCAGGTCTTCGCGTGGGCGCCTCAGACGCTACCGCGTCTCGCGATCGTCCCGGTAGACCTCGCCGCCCTTCATGACGAACATCACGCGCTCCATGACGGTGATGTTGTCGAGCGGGTTGCCGGAAACGGCAATCACGTCGGCGAGCTTGCCTGCCTCGAGGCTACCGACGCGATCGTCCCAGCCTATGATCATCGCCGAGGCGCTAGTGGCCGAAGTGATCGAGTCCATCTCGCTCTCGCCGTTCTCGACGCGCTCCTGGAACTCACGGGCATTGAGCCCATGCTCGAAGACACCGGCGTCGGTGCCGAACCCGATGGTCAGCCCACGCTCCACGGCGCGCCGGAAGGTGGCGTTGCGGAACCGCATCATCTCGCGCGACCGTTGGATCTGCGCCTCGGGAATCCCCAGGCTGGCCCCGTCGCGCGGGATGATCACCCCGACGTACAGGGTCGGCACGTAGAAGGTCGAGTCGCTCGCGGCGAGCATCTCGAGGCCTTCCTCATCCATCATCGAGCCGTGATCGACGGTCCGCACACCGGCTCGGATGGCGGCGTTGATGCCTTCAGCGCCGTGAGCGTGCGCCGCAACAAAGCCCTCGCGACGGGTCGTCTCCTCCACCGCTGCGGCGATCTCTTCGTCGGAGTACTGCTGCGCGCCGGGTGAGATGCCGCGCGATAGCACCGCACCCGTGGCAAGGATCTTGGTGAAGTTGGCGCCGTGCTTGAAGTTGGTTCGAATGACGGCGCGCACCGCATCAGCCCCGTCGGCCAGATTGCGCACTGTGGGCACGTCGACGTAGATGGAGAACTGGCGGGCGTCTCCCGCCCCACCGGTCGCCGACACATAGTTGCCGGCTACCTGCATGCGCGGGCCCGGAAGCACCCCGGCGTCGATGACATTTCGCAGATCCACATCGGTGTAGGGCCATTCCGGGCCCATGTCGCGAACCGTCGTGAACCCGGCGCGCAGCGTCGCCAACGCGTTGGCCGCCCCGTACAGGGCCGACTCACCGGGAGTCGTGGTGAGCAACACCGACTCCCAGTGGACTCCGACCTCGGAGGTCAGGTGCGTGTGTAGATCGATCAGGCCAGGCATCAGGGTGGCATCACCCAGATCGATGGTGCGGGTGCCCCCGGGGACAGCGAGCGCCGCGCCAACCGCGGCGATGCTTTCGCCCTCGATGAGGATCTGTCCCGGCTCCACCAGGTTGCCGACGCCGTCAATCAGCCGGGCTGCCGTCAGGAGGGTCAGCTCGGCCTGCTGGGCGAGACCCGAACCGCCGGAGACAAGAGCGGCGAGAACCGCGACGAGGAGGCTACGAGAGCTCGGCATCATTGTTGATCGCCTTTGAATTCGGTCAGGACGGAGGCACAGGGACTCCCCTGTGGTCTGGATGGGTGCCGCCAGGCGAATACAAGGCCCAGCAGACCGATCACCGTCATCGTACCCGCGGCCAGAACCGGGGTCGCGCCGCTCATGGACTCGCTGAACAACTCCACCCCCGCCCGGTCGGGATACATCTCGCGCTCGAACTCGGCGTTGCCCGAGTAGTGGAGCCACTGGCCGACCGCGCCGCTGAGAACGCAGGCCCACATAACCACCCGCAATGCCAGCAACACACCGCGGGCGGGCACGAACCACGCTGCGGCGGACACGACGAGCACCGCCACGAGTAGTGCCAGCGGCAGAAGCTGCCACCAGTCTTCTGTGTGACCGATCAGCAGCAACTCGACGAGAGCCCCGAGACTGCCGAATAACGCGACCGCCAGCACGCCGCGCCGGAGTCCGCCGTCCGTAGACACGACCCCGGCTGGCCTACGAGCCGGCGATGGTCACGTAGCGCTCGAATCGCGCCACCTCGTCATCGTCGACGTATTTTCCGATCTCGCGACGAAACTGTTCGATCCCCACGTAGGGACGGTACTCCTCGAACTCGTGGATCATGCGTGGCCCATGCCGGGGATCGTTCCGAGGTCCTCCGACGAGGCGGCGTTCAGGTCGAGCGGCACGAAGACGTACTGCTCCAGGCGCGCGACCTCGTCATCGTCGACGTACTTGCCGATCTCGCGACGAAACTGTGCCAGCGACGCGTACGGTCGATACTCCTCGAACTCGTGCGCCATACGGCGGCCGACTCCGGGAATCAGCTGGATCTCGGCGTCGGTCACGTCGTTCAGATTGATCGGTAGCCAGAGGCGGGAGTAGATAGCCGCGCGCTGCTCGTCGCTTAGCCCGGCACCGATCGCCGCGTCCAATGCCGCCACGTTCGCCCACGGTCGGCCGCCGATGATGGTCGCCGCGCCGGCAGCACCGACGTGCGGCACGCCGGCCAGATCCTCCTCGGTGCCCAGGTTGGGATTGAGCAGGTCGGGGCTGGTTCCCACCTGTGCTGAAACCGATGTGGCAACAAGAACAATTGCCGCGGTGAGCACGATACGGCGGTGACGCATTGCAGACTCCTCGGGCACTCGAGAACATGAACAATTGCTTGTTCAGGCGGATCGTTGCTGAAGTATATCGATATTGAGACGCAGTCTCAATATCGTCACCCCGCCAGTGCTTCGCGCACCCGTTGCCGATTGAACGGCATGTGTCGAAGCCGCCGCCCGGTCATCGCGCCGAACGCGTTGGCGATCGCCGGAGCCACCCCGAGCACGGCCCGATCGCCGATCCCTACCGGGGAACGATCGGTGCCAAGCAGCTCGGCGTGCACCTCCGGCGCATCGGCCATCCGCATCACCGTGTAGTCGTGAAAGTTGGACTGCTCTACCTGACCGCCCTTCATGGTGATGCGCTCGTACAGAGCGTTGCTGGCACCGTAGATGACAGCGCCTTCGATCTGACCGATAACGTTTCTGGGCTGCACCGCGATCCCGAGATCAACCGCCATCCAGACGTTGGGTACGCGGATCGCGCCGCTGGTCTCGTCGACCGTGACCTCGGCAATCGTCGCCATGATCGTTCCGAACGATGGCGTATAGGCCACGCCGAGCGCGCGCCCAGCGGCAGCTCCCCAGTCCGCCATGTCGGCAGCCGCCCGCAATACCCGGCGTGCCCGCTCTGAGCTCAGGTACTGCAGACGGAATTCCAGCGGATTCGCCCCCTCGGCGACAGCCACCTCGTCGAGGAAGCACTCGGAGGCGAACGCCTGCTGCGCCGACGCGACGCCGCGCATCCAGGACACCCGCACTGGGATCGAGCGGCGGATGCGCTGCGTACGACCGCCGAAGTCGTAGGCGAACTCCGCGCCCATGCCCCAGGTCACCGCTGCGTGCTGCTCGGGCGAACCGTCGCGCACGGCGGCCGCCAGCCGCGGGTCCGCCCGGCTCGCCACGTCCTCCCCTACGGCACGGTGCCTCCAGTCGACGATCCCGCCCTGATCGTCGACGCCACAGTGCAGGCAGTGGGCGCTGACGGGCTTGAAGCGGCCGAACTGAACGTCGTGCTCGCGAGTCCAGATCGCCTTCACCGGTCGGCCGACGGCGCGCGACAACAGCACCGCATCGAGGGCCCAGTCGTGGTCCATATCGCTGCGCCGACCGAACCCGCCACCGAGGAACATGCGATGCAGCGTTACGTCAGCCGTCGGAATTCCGAGGCTCTCGGCGGCGACGTGAACTAGGTGCGTCGGGGCTTGCGTACCGGCCCATATCTCAACGCGCCGAGCCTCTGAGTCGAACAGCGCAACGGCGTTGAGGGGTTCCATCTGCGCCTGATATATGAAGTCGGTACGGTACTCCTGCTCGTGGATGCTCGCGCCCGCGGTGCCCTCCTGGGGTGGCTGATCGCGGGCGATTTCCATGTGCGCCTCGAGCTCGGCGGCCGAATCGAGCCTATCGCCGTCGGCGGCGCTCCAATCGATCTGCAGCAGCTCACCGGCAGCAATGGCGCCCTCGTACGTCTCGCTCACCACGCCGATCCCGTCCGGCAGCGCCACCACGTCGAGCACCCCCGGAACGGCGAGGGCGGGCGCATCGTCGACCCGCACCACCGTGGCTCCTGGTACCGGCGAGCGGGTCACCGTCGCGTAGACCATGCCCGGGAGGCTGACGTCGATGCTGTAATGCGCCTCCCCGGTAACCTTGGACGGAATGTCGCGGCGCGGCTGGTCGTGGCCGATGAGCCGGAAGCTGGCCGGATCCTTGAGGTCGGCATCGGAGATCTCCGGCATGGTCGCGGGCAGCTGGGCTGCAGCGGCAACCTCCCCATAGCTAATGCGACGACCGCTACGTGCGTGGATCACCACGCTGGGCTCGGTGCCAAGCTCCTCGATCGGCACAGCCCAGGCAGCCGCAACGTGGTCCAGCAGCACACGCCGCGCCTGGGCGCCCTGGCGCCGCAGTAGATCGTAATAGCCGGCGACCGCCGCGCTGGACTCGGTCATCAGCAACCCGTAGTACCCCGGATTGCCGTAGGGCTCG
The DNA here is from genome assembly GCA_965248695.1 of Acidobacteriota bacterium. Taxonomy (GTDB): domain Bacteria; phylum Acidobacteriota; class UBA890; order UBA890; family WLXD01; genus DASCOT01. Next base: position 3,063,914 of record CBDFKD010000002.1, read on the forward strand.
TCGAGCGACGGGCTGAGCTCGATGCGGACATCGTTCCAGTCGGCATCGAGCTCCTCGGCGAAGATGATCGGCAGGGCGGTCATCGATCCCTGCCCCATCTCGTCGGCAGGGGCGAGGATGGTGACGGTCCCGTCCGCTGCGATGTTTGCCCAGACGTTGGGGACGAGTGGCTCCGTCACCGCAGCGGCCGCGGCGGTCGCCCGGAACGGGTTGCCCGGCACCGTCACGACAAGCCCGAACGTCAGCCCGGCAGCACTCCGCAAGACGCTCCGCCGGTTCAGCAGCGAGTTCGCCTCGAGACCTCGGGTTTCCTGGTCCGCCATCAGGCCGAGTCCGACGCGACGCGCTGGATGGCGCGAATGACGCGCGGGTAGGTTCCGCAGCGGCAGATGTTCTGCATGTGGGCGACGATCTCGCCGCGGCTGGGCTGCGGGTTGCGCGCCAGCAGATCAGCGGCGCTCATGATCATCCCCGGCTGACAGTAGCCACACTGGGGCACCTGCTCGTCAACCCAGGCATCGAGCAGCGCGTGACGCATCGCTGCCAGACCCTCGATGGTCGTGATCTCGTGGCCGGCAGCAGCGCTGATCGGCGTCTGACAGCTCAGCGCGCGCCCGCCGTCAATGTGAACCGTGCACGCACGGCAGACTCCCAATCCGCAGCCGAACTTCGTGCCCGTAAGCCCGATGTGATCGCGCAACACCCAGAGGAGCGGCGCGTCAGGCTCGGCTTCGACGGCCTGGGAGCTGCCGTTGACGGTGATGGTGAACCGCATCTGCCCTGTACCTCTGAATTGCGCCTATTCGTTGCGTAACGCCACCACCGGATCAACCCGCGTGGCGCGACGGGCGGGCAACAAGGAGGCGACGAAGCCGACGGTCATGATCAGCAGCGTTACTGCCACGTAGGTAGGCGCATCGGTCGGCGCTAGACCGAACAGCATCCCGGTCAGGAACCGAGACAGGATCAACGCCACACCGATCCCGAGTACCGCGCCACCCACCACCAGCGCCATCGCCTGTCGGATGACCATCCAGGCGGTCGTCTGGGCATCGGCTCCGATCGCCGTCCGCACACCGATCTCACCGCTCCGTTGCGCAACGCTGTGATTGACCACTCCATAGACGCCCACTGCTGCCAACACTGCAGCGCAGAGCGCCAGGCCGACCAAGAGGGCGGTGTTGAACCGCGGCAGCGCCACCGATTCCCACAGCAGATCACTGATCCGCGCCACCTCGGTCGGAACCAGCTCGGGATCGATGGCAAGGATGGCGTCGCCCACCGCGCGCGTCACCGCCGCCAGCTCCAGATCCGAGCGCACCGCCAGGTGCATGTCGCTGAGCGCGAGCTGGCTGTACGGAACGTAGAGCTCGGGACCGACCTCCGATTGCAACCCGCCATGTCGGGTGCTGCCAACCACACCGACGATCTCGAGCTCGCCCGCCATCGGCATCTGCAGTGTCTTCCCGATCGGCTCGCCTTCCGGGAAGTAACGCTCCAGGAGGGCGTCGTTGATAATCGTCACCTCACGGCCCTCCTCGCCATCCAGACGGTCGAAGAGGCGACCGTTGACAAGCGGGATGCCCATCGCCGAGACGTAGTCCGGAATCACGCCCCGAAAGTCGGCCCGCGGGCGTTCGGTCGGCGACGCAGCGTCGAGGCCGAGAATCGTAAACGGCATTTCGAATGCGTTGCCGACCTCGCTCATTGGCAGGTCAGACACGGCGCCGGCTTCGATGACGCCGGGCAACTCGCGCACGCGATCCGTCAGCTCGGCGAAGAAACCGCGGCGATCCATCGAATCCGGGTAACGCGACGGTGGCAACTGCACCGCGAAGGCGACGACTCCATCACGCCGGAATCCGGGATCCGTGTCGCCGAGCCGATTGAAGCTGCGAACCATCAGACCGGCACCGACCAGCAGCGCCAGCGCCAACGAAACCTCGGCGTGGTGCGCGCCGAGGACTGGCCTGTTCTGCCGACCACACGGAGTGGCTTCGAGCTGCGCCCCTTCGATTTCTTCTCCCGTAATCCGGCCCTCGACATTCCTGCACAGGAGTGAGGCGGTCCGAGATCGAGGCATGAGCGATGCGTGACCAACGCGAGCAACGAACAAGTCCTGAGACAAGGAGACGACCGTATGCGCCGATCGCGTTCGCGGTTCTATTGTTCGTTCTGACGGCCAGTGTCGCGCACTCGCACGATATCTGGCTCCACGCCGACCGGTTCCGGCTCGACGTTGGAGACACATTGATCATCCGGCAGCTGCTCGGCGCCGAACTCGAGACCGATCTGTCGCAACCCGAGGCGACGCAGGAGCTGCCGCTCATGCGAAGCATGACGTCACGGCTGTCGATGCTTGACTGACAAGGGCTCGATGGATCTGCTCGCAGAGCTGCCGGATATGAGAACCCGACCGTCGATTACGCCGGTGGTCGAACGGACAGTCGATTTCGAGGGCCTGGCTCTGGTGACCATGGAGCACTATCCGCTGTACACCGAGTTCACCAACGACGAGTTTCGCGAGTATCTGGACCACGAGGGACTCGACATCCGGGACTTCCGCGAAGGCATGGGCTCGAGGTCAGAGCAGGCTGAGGCATACGTACGAACGCTCAAGTGTCTCGTGCAGGTCGGAGAAGACGACCCCGACGCGAACCCGAGCGAGCTACACCGGCGGGTCCTGGGTCAGAGAATCGAGATCGTGCTGTTGCAGAACCCGTACCGGCTGAACCCCGGCGACGAGCTCGACGTGCAGGTGTTGGCCAACGGTGAGCCGGTTCAAGGCCAGCTCGTAAACGCCTACAACGGCAGCTCGCACGCGCCGGTCTCGAAGCAGCAGGCACACACCGATGCCGGGGGTGTCGCGCGCTTCGTACTCGACGGTTCAGGGCTCTGGCTGATTCGCCTCGTCAACCTGACGCCGTGCTCGGGCCGCACGGACGGAGAGTGTGAAGACGCCGACTGGGACAGCGCCTGGGCCGCCTACAGCTTCGAGTTGGACTAGTCAGACGGCGCAGTACGCCGATGCTCTCAGAAAGGGTCGGTGCAGGCCGGCGTCACGTTGACCGCGCTCAGCGCAGAAGGAACGTCGCTCGGTGCGCCGGTAGCGTCGCAGAATCCATCGCCGTTGGCGTCGGTGGCATCGCACTCCCCGCCCGGGAGGAAGATGTACTGAGTGATGACGCTGTCATCAGCAACATCGTTGAACGCGCAGGCGGTCAGACGGCATGCACCTTTGCCCATCAGCTTTTGCAGCATCTTCCCGTCAACGTTCTTGACCTTGCCGCTCTTCTTGCAAACCTGGGCATAGCCCAAGGGCACATGCGCCTTGCCTACAAGCGTACCCGGGATCAACAGCAAAAGTGCCCCTACAAAAGACAACATCAACGATCGTCGCGTGTGCTCTCCACTCCCGAATGAGGTGAGGTGGCCGAACGCAAGGCCCGAGCCCTGGAATACGCAGCGCGTACCGTAGCACGCTTTTGTCGGCATTTGAAAATGTCAACGGTTAGCGGCGGTACACTCAGGCGCAAGAAGCCGATGAGTATGGAATAGTGGTCCCACGATCCACCGAAGAGTCATCGATCTGAGCCGGGCGGCGACGGCCCGCCTGTTGACACTCCATACAGCCCAGGAGCGGAGCCAGATGAAAGCGCGCGCCGCGATACTCGCGGCTATGGGCCTGTTCCTCGCCGACGCCGGCGCTGCAACCGGAACCAGAGAGCTCGGAACGGCACGGATTGGAGACCCCGCCAGTGCCGCATTCGGGCGCACTGTAGAAGGCTCGCGGCCGTCCGCTGAAGACGAGCTGATCCAGCGATACTGTCTGCGCTGTCACAATGACCAGCTGCTGCGCGGCAACATGTCGCTAGAACGCTTCGATGCAGCGTCGCCGGAGGGCAGCGCCGAGCTGGCCGAGAAGATGATCGTCAAGCTGCGTGCAGGGATGATGCCGCCCCCGAACGCGTGGCGCCCGCCCAACGAGGCCGTCTTCGCGCTGGTGGAGTTGCTCGAGTCACGCTTGGACGCGGCCGATGCCGCGGCCCCGAACCCTGGCAGCCGATCGTTTCAACGCCTCAACCAGGCGGAGTACTCGCAGTCCGTGCGCCATCTGCTCGGGCTGGAGATCGACGCCGCCGACTATCTGCCGCTGGATACCAAGAGCGCCAACTTCGACAACATTGCCGATGTCCAGATGCTGTCGCCGATGCTGCTCGACGCCTACATGAACGCCGCCGCCGAGATCAGTCGACTGGCGGTGGGCGATGCCCGCACGACACCGACGTCGGCGACCTACACCAACCCCGGCTACACCTCGCAATGGGACCGTGTCGAGGGCGCGCCGTTCGGCACCCGCGGCGGGATCAGCGTCAGCCACATCTTCCCGGCCGACGGTGACTACGAGTTCCGCCTGGCCTTCGAGCACACCACGACCGGGGGCTACTTCGGCGGCGTGACCAAGGGGGAGCAGATCGAGGTTTCGATCGACGGTGCCCGCGCCGCGCTCCTCGATGTCGACCGCTGGATGAGCGTCGCGGATCCCAATGGCGTCAACATGCGCACCGAGCCGATCTTCGTGCGTGCCGGACCCCGCCGGGTAACTGCGGCGTTCATCAAGCAGAGCGAGGGGCCGCTGGAGGACCTGCTGTCACCGCACGACTGGTCGCTGACCGACCGCCAGATCGGGGTGAGCGGCTACGGCGTCACCTCGCTGGCGCACCTGAAGGACCTCGTGGTGGCCGGGCCGTTCCGAGCCACCGGGGTGTCCGACAACCCCGTGCGCCGGCAGCTCTTCAGCTGCCGGCCGACGGTGCGTGAGGAACAACGCCCCTGCGCCAGCGAGATCGTTTCCCGTCTCGCCTCCCGGGCGTTCCGCAGATCGCTGACCGACGGCGACCTCGACGCGCTGATGGGGTTCTACGAGGCAGGCGCCGATCTCGGCGGCTTCGAACAGGGCATCCGTCATGCGCTGGAGGCGATCCTCGCCAGTCCGGACTTCATCTTCCGCTTCGAGGAGGCACCGGCGAGCGTCACGCCCGGCGCGGTGTATCGCCTCAGTGACGAGGATCTCGCCGCCAGGCTTTCGTTCTTCCTGTGGGGCTCACCACCCGACGACGAACTGTCGGAGCTGGCGGCCGACGACGGGCTGTCGGTTCCCGAGACGCTCGAGGCACAGGTGCGTCGGATGCTGGCCGACCGCCGCGCCGAGGCGCTCGGCACGCGCTTCGCGGCGCAGTGGCTGCGCCTCGACGACCTCGATGCGGTGCACCCGGATCGGCTGCTCTACCCCGACTTTCACCAGCAACTGGCCGATGCGATGCGGCGCGAGACGGAGCTGTTCTTCAGCGGCCTGGTGGAGAACGATCGCAGCGTTCTCGATCTGTACCGTGCCGACTACTCGTACCTGAACGGGCGTCTGGCGCGGCACTACGGCATACCGGGGGTCATCGGCGAACACTTCCGCCAGGTCGCCTATCCCGACGACACGCGGCGCGGCCTGCTCGGTCACGGCAGCATCTTGACGCTGACCTCGCACGCTGGCCGCACCTCGCCGGTGCTGCGCGGCAAGTGGGTCATGGAAGTGCTGCTCGGCACGCCGCCTCCTCCTCCCCCGCCCGGCATCCCGGACTTCGACGAGACCGCAAGCGTGGCCAACGGGCGCGTTCTGACCACGCGCGAGCGCATGGAAGAGCATCGCTCGAACCCGTCGTGTAGCTCCTGCCATCGATTCATCGACCCCATCGGGCTGGCGCTGGACAACTACGACGTCACCGGCCGCTGGCGGATTCGCGAGCACGGCGTCCCGCTGGATACCCACGGCGAGATGTATGACGGAACACCGGTCGACAGCCCGGCCTCGCTGCAGGACGCTTTGCTGATGCGCCCGGTGCCCTTAGTGCGGAATTTCACCACGAATTTGATGGCCTACGCCCTCGGGCGGCGCCTGGAGTATTACGATCAACCAACAGTGCGACGGATCGCTCGCGGTGCGGAGCTCCAGGGCTATCGCATTTCGGCGTTCATCCTGGGGGTCGTTCAGAGCGACGCCTTCCAGATGCAGCGCGCCGGCGCCGTTGCCGACGACACGTCATCACATGAGTAGGCTACCGAGACCATGAGGTTGTTGCCCCGGCGGAGTCGAGGATGCTGATCACCGGAAAGCACGTTCAACGCCGCACGTTCCTACGTGGCGCCGGAGCAACCCTTGCTCTGCCGTTCCTGGACGCCATGGTGCCCGCCGGCCGCCTGGCTACGGCGGCGACCCGAGAGGCCGAAAAGACCCGCCTGGTGGCAATCGAGATGGTGCACGGCGCCGCCGGCTGCAATCAGTGGGGCGCGACCCAGAACCTCTGGTCACCGGCCGCCGCGGGTGGAGACTTCGATCTCGACCCGACAGCCCTGGTGTCGCTCGATCCGTGGCGCGACTACCTGACGATCATCAGCAACACCGACGTGCGCATGGCGGAGGCCTTCCGGCCACACGAGATCGGCGGCGACCACTTCCGCTCCAGCGCCGTGTTCCTCACGCAGTCGCATCCGAAGCAGACCGAAGGCTCCGACGTGCTCGTGGGTACCTCGCTGGACCAGTTGTACGCCCAGCGGTTCGGGCAGGACACGCCGATTCCCTCGATGCAGCTGTGCATCGAGAACATCAACCAGTCCGGCGGATGTGCATACGGGTACACGTGTGTCTATACGGACTCGATCAGCTGGGCGTCGCCGACCGAGCCACTGCCGGTGATCCGCGACCCGCGCGTAGCCTTCGAGCAGTTGTTCGGGGCCGGCGGCACGCCAGAGGAGCGCGCAGCGCGGCGGCGCGCGAGCCGCAGCATCCTCGATTGGGTCACCGGGCGAGTCGCCGAGCTGCGGCGAGATCTGGGCCCCAACGATCGCCATCGATTGGATCGCTACCTGGAGAACGTGCGCGAGATCGAGCGCCGCATACAACGCACCGAGGCACGCAACACCAGCGGCGCCGAACGCGCCATCCCCGAAGCCCCGGCCGGCGTGCCCGACTCGTTCGAAGCGCACACCAAGCTCATGTTCGACCTGCAGGCACTAGCGTTCGCCTCCGATACCACGCGCGTCTTTTCCTTCAAGATGGGACGCGACTCCTCGGCGCGCGTGTTCCCGGAGAGCGGTACCGACAAGCCGTTCCACCCGGCGTCACACCATGGCGGCAAAGAAGACGCGATCCGCGACTTCTACTTGCTCAACCGCTACCACGTCAGCATGTTGCCGTACTTCCTCGAGAAGCTGGCCAGTATCGATGAAGGTGGCACCCATCTGCTGGACAAGACGATGATCGTCTACGGGTCGCCGATGGCAGATAGCAACCTGCACAACCACCGACGGGCTCCGCTGATCGTGCTCGGGGGCGCCGGCGGCAAGCTCGACGGCAACCTGCACGTCGAAGCGCCGGACGGTACGCCGATGGCCAACGCCATGTTGACCCTGCTGCACAAGCTGGGACATGAGGATCTCGCCAGCTTTGGCGACTCGTCCGGCGAGTTGTCCCTGTCGCTGTCAGCCACCTCCGCATCGGCGGACTGATCCGCAACGAGTGCCGGCTTTGATGAGGACCCGCGCCCGCGTCACCGTAGCCGCCATGCTCGGGGCGTTGCTGACCCTGGGGCTGGCGCCCGCGGATCCACCGGTGGCGGACGCCGCCATGCACGACGACCTCGACCTGGTTCGGTCGCTGCTCAAGGGCGGCGCTGACGTCAACGCAGCACAAGGCGACGGCATGACGGCGCTGCACTGGGCCGCCAGGACCGGCAACACCGAGCTCGCAGAGATGCTCATCTACGCGGGCGCGAACCTCGTCGCGACGACGCGCATCGGCGGCTACACGCCGCTGCATCTGGCGGCCGCCGGAGGGCAGGCGGTGATGGTGGAGGCGCTCCTTCGGGCCGGTGCCGGGCCGGCGCAGCGAACCACCAGCGGCGGTGCCGTAGCGCTTCACCTGGCGGCCGGCGCCGGCAGCGTTGCGACGGTCGACGCCCTGCTGAAGCACGGAGCCGACGTCGACGCGCGCGAGGCACGGTGGGGGCAGACACCGCTCATGTTCGCCACCTCGAGAGGTCGACTCGATGCGGCGCGGACGCTCATCGCCGCCGGCGCCGATCTGTCCGTGACAACCGACGCCGAGGATCTTCCCGCCCTGGCGGCCGAGAGGCGGGTCGGGGCCAAGGTGCGCGACCAGGTGCTGGCGTCGTTTCGTGGCGACGAACCGTCGGGTACGTCGTGGCGACCCACCCCGGCCGAGGTTCAGATCGCGGTGCGCGCCGCCAACGACCCGCCGCCGGGAGCCGGCGATGACGCCCCTGCGACGCTCGACGACTTCGGGTTCCCGATCGATCAGGATCTCGGCGCCCTTGGTGCCGTACCCGATCAGGACCTCGGCGAGCAAGATGAAGGGTCGGAAGCGCCGGTCGACCCTGCCGAGGGACAACCCGCGGATGACTACAGCACATCCTTTCCGAATCTGGTCGGCACCCACGGTGGACTGACGGCGTTGCTGCACGCCATCCGCGAAGGCCACGCGGAGACCGCGCTGGCGCTGATCGAAGCGGGGGCCGATCTCGACCAGCCGAGCGCTGGCGACCACACTACGCCGCTGTTGATGGCGACCGTGAACGGGCATTTCGACCTGGCGATGACGCTGCTGGAGCTCGGCGCCGACCCCGACATCGGCAGTGTCGCCGGCGCCACCCCGCTGTTCGCGGCGATCAACACCCACTGGGCGCCCAAGGCCCGCTACCCGCAGCAACGCGCCTACCTGCAGCAGGAAACCACCTACCTGGAGCTCATGAGCGTGCTGCTAGCCGCCGGCGCCGACCCCGATGCGCGGCTGTCCAAGCACCTCTGGTACATGGAGTACACGTTCAGCCACCTGGGCGTCGACACGCGCGGCGCCACCCCGTTTTGGCGGGCGGCGCACGCACTCGATGTCGAGGCGATGCGGTTGTTGGTGGAGCACGGCGCCGATCCTCATATTCCGACCCGCAAGCCGCCGAAGCGGCGGTACGGATCCGAGGAGACTGGCGAAAAGGACGTCGAGGAAGACCCGTCCGGGCTGCCGCCGATCGACGTCGGCGAACCGGCGACCTGGCCGATCCACGCGGCCTCGGGTCATGGCTACGGGACCGGCTTCGCCGGCAACTCACACCGCCACGTTCCTGATGGTTGGATACCGGCGATCCGCTACCTGGTCGATGAGCTCGGGGCGGACGTCAACGCGCGCGACCACGAGGGCCACTCGCCGGTGCACAACGCAGCCGCCCGCGGCGACAACGCGATGATTCGATTCCTGGTGCAGCGCGGTGCCGACGTCACGTTGATCAACCGCGCCGGGCAAACGACAGCCGACATGGCCAACGGACCGCAGCAACGCACCCAGGCATTCACCGAGACGGTGGCACTGCTCGAAAGCCTGGGTTCGAAGAACAACGACAACTGCGTATCCTGCTGAGACGCGCGACTGGCCGCCGCCGGGAGGGTCGCGCTGCCCCTTGACGGCCCCACACTGCGGCGCGCAGACTTGCCGTTCCTCAACGCGAACGCACCTCCGCGGCACCCGTGCCGCGGCCTGAAGACAGCACCACCGGAGGCACGATGCCCACCGTTTCCATGACCGTGAACGGCAAGCCCGTCAGCGGCGACGTCGAGACACCGACGCTGCTGGTGGAATTCATCCGCGAGTCGCTCGGCCTCACCGGCACGCACGTCGGCTGCGACACCAGCCAGTGTGGCGCTTGCTGTGTGCTGCTCGATGGCAAGTCGATCAAGAGTTGCACCTGTCTGGCGCTGGAGGCCGAGGGCTGCGACGTCACCACGATCGAAGGGCTGGAAGTGGACGGCGAGCTGCACCCGATGCAGGCCGCGTTCCGCGAGCACCACGGGCTGCAGTGCGGCTTCTGCACTCCGGGGATGGTGATGAGCGCCGTCGATCTGGTGGGCAACAATTCCGACCCGGACGAGGCGGAGGTACGGGAGTGGCTGGAGGGGAACCTCTGCCGCTGCACTGGCTACCACAACATCGTCGAGGCGATTCAGACCGCCGCGACGGCGACGCGGGAGTAACTGCGATGACCGATCAGGGCATTGGCGCCGCGGTTCGACGTAAGGAAGACCCGCGCTTTCTGACTGGCCGCGGTCGCTACACTGATGACATCAACCGGCCCGGGCAAACGTATGCGGTGATCGTGCGGTCGCCCGAGGCACACGCGGCCATCGGCGGCATCGACTCGAGCGCCGCAGCCGCCGCCCCCGGTGTCGTGGCGGTGTTGACCGGTGCCGACCTGGAGGGTGTCGGTGGGCTGCCGTGTGGCTGGCAGATCCACAGCAAGGACGGATCGCCGATGGTCGAGCCGCCACACCCGGTGCTGGCCACCGAGCGCGTGCGCCATGTTGGCGACCCGGTCGCGATGGTCATCGCCGAGACCAAGGCGCAGGCCAAGGCGGGCGCCGCGTTGGTGCAGGTCGACTACGAACCGTTGCCAGCGGCGGCAAACCTCGAACAGGCCGTGGCCGACGGCGCGCCGGTCGTCTGGGACGATGCTCCGACCAACTTCTGCTTCGACTGGGAGATCGGCGACGCGGCCGCCACCGACGCCGCATTTGAGAGCGCTGATCACATCGTGACGCTCGAGCTGGTGAACAACCGTCTGGTCGCCAACGCCATCGAGCCGCGCGCCGCGATCGGCGACTACGACCCGGACAAGGACGAGCACACGCTCTTCACCACCAGCCAGAACCCGCATGTGATCCGGCTGCTGATGGGTGCCTTCGTGATGGGCATCCCGGAGCACAAGCTGCGGGTGATCGCGCCGGACGTCGGCGGCGGGTTCGGCTCCAAGATCTTCCACTACGCTGAGGAGGCCATGGTCACCTGGGCGGCGCGGAAGATCCGCCGGCCGGTGAAGTGGACCGCCGAGCGCTCCGAGTCGTTCATCTCCGACGCACAAGGACGCGATCACATCACCAAGGCCGAGCTTGCCCTCGCCGCCGACGGCACCTTCTGTGGCCTACGCGTGCATACGTACGCCAATCTGGGGGCCTACCTGTCGACCTTCGGCGCGTCGGTTCCGACCTACCTTTACGGCACGCTGTTCGCCGGCTGCTACACGACGCCGGCGATCTACGCCAACGTCAAGGGCGTGTTCACCAACACCGTGCCGGTGGATGCGTATCGGGGCGCCGGGCGTCCGGAGGCCGCCTTCGTGCTCGAGCGCCTGGCCGATTTGGCGGCGCGCAAGCTCGACATGAGCCCGATCGAGATCCGCCGCAAGAACTTCATCACGGAGTTCCCCTATCCCACCCCGGTCGCACTCGAGTACGACAGCGGCGACTACCACTCCACCCTCGACAAGGCGTTGGAGCTGTCTGACTACGAGGGCTTCGAGGCCCGGCGCGCCGAGGCGCGCGGTCGCGGCAAGCTGCGCGGCATTGGCGTGTCGACCTTCGTCGAGGCCTGCGGCCTCGCCCCATCGGCGCTGGCCGGAGCCCTCGGCGCCCGCGCCGGACTCTATGAGGTCGGCCAGGTCAGGGTGCACCCGACCGGCAGCATCACCGTCTTCACCGGCTCCCATAGCCACGGCCAGGGCCACGAGACGACCTTCGCCCAGCTGGTGTCGGAGGGGCTAGGGGTCTCGATCGACCAGGTCGAGGTGGTGCACGGCGACACCGGCCAGGTGCCGTTCGGCATGGGAACCTACGGATCGCGCTCGCTGGCGGTCGGCGGATCGGCGATCCAGCTGGCCATCGACAAGGTGATCGCCAAGGGCAAGACGATTGCCGCCCACCTCATGGAGGCTTCCGAGGGCGACGTCGAGTTCGCCGATGGGCAGTTCACCGTCGCCGGCACCGACAAGTCCGTTGGTCTCAGCGACGTCTCGATGGCGGCCTATGTGCCGCACAACTATCCGGAAGGACTGGAGCCGGGCCTGGAAGAGACGGCGTTCTACGATCCCAAGAACTTCACCTACCCTGCCGGCGCACATGTCGTGGAGGTCGAGATCGATCCCGACACCGGGGAGGTCGCCTTGGTGGACGTGTCTTGCGCCGACGACGTCGGCCGGGTGATCAACCCGATGATCGTCGACGGTCAAATGCACGGTGGCTTGGCGCAGGGCATCGGCCAGGCACTGCTGGAGGAGTGCAAGTACGACGACGACGGCCAACTGGTGACCGGCTCGTACATGAACTACACCATGCCGAGGGCCGCCGACCTACCGTTCTTCAAGACCGGGCATAACACGACCCTATGCACCCACAACCCGCTCGGAGTGAAGGGCGTGGGAGAAGTGGGGTCGATCGGCGTGCCGCCGGCGGTGATCAACGCTGTCGTCGACGCCGTCGCCCACCTCGGAATCGAGCACATTGACATGCCGGCCACGCCCGAGAAGGTGTGGCGGGCTATCCGCGACGCCCAGGCGAGCGCCTGAAGGAGAGCACGATGCAAGACTTCAACTTCCATCGTCCGGGCTCGATCGACGAGGCCAAGCAGGCGCTCCAGCAGGCGGTCGAAGGCAAGCTGCTAGCGGGTGGTCAAAGTCTGCTGCCGGTGATGAAGCTCGATCTGGCGGCGCCGAGCGATCTGATCAGCCTGCGCGACGTCCCCGCCCTAGGAGGCATCGAGGTCCAGGGCGATCAGCTGTTCATCGGTGCAGCTGCCACCCACTCGGAGGTCGCCGCATCGGACGTCGTCAGGGGAGCGATCCCGGCGCTGGCCGATCTGGCCGGCGGCATCGGCGATCCACAGGTGCGCAACCGCGGCACCCTCGGTGGCTCGGTGGCGCATGCGGATCCGGCCGCCGACTACCCGGCGGCGCTGCTGGCACTCGATGCCACCGTGGTGACCGACGCCAGGGAGATCGCTGCGCACGAGTTCCTCGGCGGGATGTTCGAGACGCCGCTGGCGGATGACGAGATCATCACAGCGGTGCGTTTCAACGTGCCGCAGGCGGCCGCCTATGCGAAGTTCGCCAACCCGGCGTCGAAGTACGCCCTGGTCGGCGTGATGGTGTCGCGCACAGGCGACGGTGTCCGCGTCGGTGTGACCGGGGCCGGCTACGGCGCGTTCCGAGCCGCAGCGCTCGAGGCCGCGCTCGACGCCGATTTCAGCGCCGCAGGAATCGACGGCGTGGCCATCGACAGCACTGACCTGGCCGACGACGGCGATGCCAGCGCCGAGTACCGGGCCCATTTGATCAAGGTGATGACCCAGCGAGCGGTGGAGGCGTGCGGGTAGGCGCACTGCCGGAATCGGTCGACGCGACGTCCGAGCTGCTGCTGCAGCATGACTACATCGCCGACCGATCGCTCGCCACGGCGGTGTACCTGTCGCTTGCCCTCGGCCGCCCGTTGTTCGTCGAGGGCGAGGCCGGCGTTGGCAAGACCGAGATCGCCAAGGTGCTGGCGGAGGCGCTCGACCGACGTCTGATCCGGCTGCAGTGCTACGAGGGGCTCGACGTCGCCGCCGCCGTCTACGAGTGGAACTACGCCCGGCAGATGATAGAGATCCGTCTCGCCGAGGCTGCCGGCGACACCGATCGCGCCGAGTTGGAGGCGGGCATCTTCTCGGAGCGCTTCCTGATCCGACGGCCACTGCTGGAGGCACTGGAGCCGCACGAGGAAGGGCCCCCGGTACTGCTGATCGACGAGCTCGATCGTGCCGACGAGCCCTTCGAGGCGTTTCTGCTGGAGGTACTGTCGGAGTTCCAGGTAACCGTCCCGGAGCTCGGCGCGTTTCGCGCCGAGACCCCGCCGGTAGTGGTGATCACCTCCAACCGCACGCGCGAGATCCATGACGCGCTCAAGCGCCGCTGCCTGTACTGCTGGATCGACTACCCGGATGCTGCCCGCGAGCTGAAGATCCTGCGGGCTCGTGCCCCCGAGGCGCGCGAGGGACTGACGCGCCAGGTCGTCGGCTTCGTGCAGGCGCTGCGAGAGCGCGAGCTGTTCAAGCTGCCCGGGGTGGCCGAATCGATCGACTGGACGCGCGCGCTGCAGGTGCTCGACCGCACCACTCTCGATGCCGACAGCGTCGATGACACCCTGGGCGTGCTGCTCAAGTACGAAGATGATCTGTCGCGCATTCGGGGCGAGGAGGCCGCGGGCATTCTCCGTCAGGTCGAGGCGGAGCTCGCGGCGGCCCCCGTAGAGCCCGGGGCGTGAGCGACGATCTCACCGCGCTGAACCCCGGCGGCCAGCTTCCGGCGCACGTGATGGGTTTTGGACGGCTGCTGCGCCAGCTGGGCCTGGCCGTGGGACCGGAGCGTAGCCTGGCGGCGCTGCGCGCCATGGCGATGATCGACATCACGCGCCGCGCCGACTTCTATTGGACGCTGCACGCAGTGTGGGTGCACCGCGAGGAGCATCGGGCGCTGTTCGACCTGGCGTTCCGCCGCTTCTGGCAGGATCCGGAGCGGGCCGTGCTCGACCCGATGCTCGCCGATCTGTTGTCGCAGTCGCGCGTCCCCTCGACCGCCGAACAGCGTCCGGGCGAACGACGTCTAGCCGAGGCCCGGGACGCAACGCAGCCGGAAACCTCTGAACCGGAGAGTCCACTCCATGAGCTCGCCGCCCACATGAGCTGGTCGCGACGCGAGCTGTTGCGCCGCAAGGACTTCGAACAGATGAGCGCCCACGAGGTGGCGCAAGCCAAGGCGATGGTCTCGCGATTGCGCCCACCCTGGCGCCAGCTCTCTACGCGTCGAATGCGCCCGGTGGCAGGTGGCCGACGTGCCGATCTGCGCGCCACGATCCGGGCCAGCCTGCGCGGGGGCGGCGACCACATTCCCCTGCGGTGGCGAGCACCGCGGCACCGCCCACCGGCGCTCGTCGTGCTCTGCGACATCTCCGGCTCGATGAGCACCTACAGTCGTATGCTGCTGCACTTCGCCCACGCGCTCAGCAGCGATCGGGATCGCGTGCATACGTTCGTGTTCGCCACCCGCCTGACCAACGTGACCCGCACGCTGCGGCATCGCGACATCGACGCAGCGCTCGCGAGCCTCGGTCGCGACGTGCCCGACTGGGACGGCGGCACCCGCATCGCCGCTTGCCTACGTGAGTTCAACTACCGGTGGTCACGGCGCGTGCTGGCCCAAGGAGCCGTGGTGCTGCTGATCACCGACGGCCTGGACCGCGACGACGGCGAGGGACTCCAGCACGAGATGTCGCGGTTGCGGCGCTCGTGCCGGCAGCTCGTGTGGCTTAATCCCCTGCTGCGCTATGAGGCGTTCGAGCCCCGGGCGGCCGGAATCCGCGCCATGCTGCCGCACGTCGACGAGATGCGCGCCGCCCACCATCTGGCCTCACTGGAGGACCTGGGCGAAGCGCTGTCGCGCCCGGCGAACCGCTTTCTCACGCGTACTCACCCGGCGAGCCGCTCAAAGGCTTCCGCCGAGCCGCGGCTCTAATCGTCGGAACGCCTGAGCTTCCCGGCGATCGTCCGCAGTAGAAGCTTGCCGCCGTCGAGCGCCGCACCGCCGTCGTCGGCAACCGGCGTCTCCCCCTGGAGCTTCGCAGACAGCCGCGCGGCGAACTCCGCCAGTAACTGCTTCGACACCGCCTGGAACATGCCGCGTCCGAAGCGCACCAGCTTGCCGGCGATCTGAACGTCCGCGTCCATGCTCACCCGGCTGCCGTCCTCGTGCTCGGTCACCGCGCTGTGCATGGTGACCGAGGCGGATCCGCCGCCGCGCTGGTCGCTGCCGTTGCCGGCCATGCTGAGGCGCATGTTGTCCTCGTCGATCTCGGTGAAACGAATCCGCCCGTTGTAGTTGACCGTCACCGGCCCCACCTTCACTCGCACCGTGCCGACGTAGTCATCGCCGTCGACCGATTCAAGCTGCGCACCGGGCAGGCAATCAGCAACCCGGGTCGGATCCTTGAGCAGCGGCCAGACGCTCTCCGGAGATCCCGGTAGGTCGAACGACTCGCTGATCTTGAACGACGCCATTACGACTACCCCCGTTGGCCGGCGCTCTCGGCTCGCGGCACTCTAGTGGCCTGGTCCCGGCAACTGGTCCGACTCGTCTACGTCCCGGACTACACCGGCGTCGCCGAATGGCACTCCGTGCACCCAGGCGGCGTGCTGATCGAGCAGAGCACGGGCGCCCACATCTCCAGAAACCTCGCCGATCTGCTCAAAATAGCTCGCCGCCCAAAGGACGGGGTTACCACGCCTGCGATCGTACACCGGCGCACAGATCGGGCGTCCACCGGCAGGATCGAACGCTTCGATCAGCGCATCGAGATGCTCCGCCCGCACCCAGGGCATGTCCGCCAGGCAGATCAACGCCCCGTCCACCGGCGGCACGGGACCGCTGGCCAGGGTCGCGACACCGACACGCAGCGTGGTGCTCATTCCCGACGCGTAGTCCGGGTTGTGGACCACATCGACGGCCAGCCCGGCAACCGCCTCGGCGACGCGATCGCCATCGTGTCCGGTGACCACGATGATCGGTTCGGCGCGCGACCGCAACAACGCGCGAGCGGTGTGTCGGACCATCGGCCGCCCACCGACGTCGGCAAGCAGCTTGTTGGGTTGTCCGAAGCGCCTGGACTCACCCGCCGCCAGCAGCACCGCGCCAACCCTGTAGTCGGCAACGCTCACGACTCACGCCGCTTTCGCAGCTGCTCGATCAGCTGCGACAGAATCGCCGTAGCGATCTCGGCTGGCGTCCTGGCGCCAATGTCGAGTCCGATCGGCCCGTGCACGCGCGCCAGCGCGGCACCCTCACACCCGGCCTCTGCCAGCCGCTCCATGCGTGCCGCGTGGTTGCGCTTGCTACCCAGCGCCCCGATGTAGAACGCCGGCGTCGTGACCGCGTGTTCGAGCGCCGGATCGTCGATCTTGGGGTCGTGACTCAACACCACCACCGCCGTGCGATGGTCGATGCACAGTTCGGGGAGCGCCTGCTGCGGCCACTGGCGCCGCATCTCCACCTGCGGAAACCGATCCACCGTGGCAAAGGCCCGGCGCGGGTCCACCACGACCACTTCGTAGCCGTTGAGCGTCGCCATCGCCACCAGCGCCTGAGCGATGTGCGCCGCACCGACAACGACTACGCGGACCGGCGGGTTGAACACGTCCAGCAACAGCTTGCGCCCGTGATGGCCGACGACACCCGAGCGATCGTCGCGCACGGCCACCCGCGCCCCTTCGATCAGCAGATCGTCCACCGGCACCCCGTTGTCCGGCCCCGGAGCCGATTCTCTTTCCGTCGAAATAGGATACAGCAGCCGTTGATTGCCCGATTGCAGATCGGTAACCAGGACGACCGTGCGCTTGGCGGCACGGTCGGCGACGATCTGCTCCAGCAGCGCGGCCTTCAATCGACGCGCTCGACCCAGATATCGACCTGCCCGCCACACGCCAAGCCGACGGCCCAGGCCTCCTCGTCAGTGACACCGAACTCGAGCAGTCGCGGCGCGCCACTATCGATGACGTCGCGCGCCGCCGACACCACCGCGCCTTCGACGCAGCCGCCGGAGACCGAGCCCACGAAGTGGCCACCGGCCTCGATCGCCATGTGGCTGCCCGGCTGACGCGGCGCCGATCCCCAGGTGCGCACCACGGTGGCAAGCGCGACGGGCATGCCGTCGCGTACCCACTCGGCGGCCTGATCCAGCACCCCACCGGCGACGCGGTCGATCTCAGTCACGCGTCAGCTTCCCTCGAACCCCCAGAGCGCCAGGCTGGAGAGATCCTTGATCAGGAATCCGCCGCTGGTAGCCACTGGATGAGCCCAAGTCTGGCTATCAGCGACGGTGTACCGGCGCACGGGAGCAAACTCATCCGCCTCCGGTGGCAGCAGCATCAGCTCCCCGGAGTCGGTGAGGATAGCCAGCACGTCGCCGAGCACCAGGAACGACGCATTGTCGCCCTCGCGTCCCTCGCTGGTCCAGATCATCTCCCCCGACTCCACGTCCATGGCGAAGAACTGGCCCTTGCGACGATGCGACATGCCGAAGAGCCGATCGCCTACCAGGACCGGCGTGCTCATGTAGAGCGATGCGGAGGGAATACTCCAGAGCTCCTGCGGCGCCCACTGGTCGCCGTCGCGCTCCAGCCGAATGGCGAACAGCGGTTGATTGAGCCCCGAGAGGATGAGCTTGTCGCCGTGCAACGCCGGAGTGACGACGTTCTGGTCGAACTCCGTGCGGAACGGAATGCGCCATAGCAATCGACCCGTGTCGACCGCCACGCCGACGATGTTCGCATCCGTCTGCGTCACCAGCTGGCGTTGCCCATCCACCGAGACGATCATCGGCGAGACGTAGCTCGGGCCGTCTCCATCCAGCGACCAAACGACCTCGCCGGTCGCCGGGTCGAGCGCCACGATGGCCCCCTCGTCGGGCCCACCAGCGTGGACGATGAGCCTGTTGCCTTCGAGGATCGGCGACATCCCTGCACCGTACAGCGGGAACTTGGCAGCGAACTGGCCACCGAAGTCCGTCTGCCAGAGGCGCTCGCCGGACTCGAGCGCGTAGCTGGTCAGCGCCCCTCCCTTGCCGAACGTGTACAGGCGGCCGCCGGCAACCAGCGGGGTCGACACTGGGCCCTTGCCGAATGCCCGCCCGGCCGGATGCATCCGATAGGGCACCGGGTAGGAGTCCTCCCAGATGACCTGCCCGTCCGACAACTGCAGCGCGCGCACCACCTCCGCATCGGCCTCGACATTGCGCGTGTGCACGTAGATCCGATCGCCGACAACCACGGGCGTGGAGTGGCCGGTGCCAACCTCGACGATCCACCGCCGGTAGAGCTGCTCGGGCCATTCCTCCGGAGCAACGAAACCGTGCACCACCCCGTCGCGATCGCGGCCGCGCCACTGACTCCATTCCTGGGCCAGTGCAGCGGGCGCCACGGCCGCCAGCAGTGCGACCGCCGCGACCAACCGTCTGCGGCGCCAGCTGGGATCTACACGCTCCGCCAACACTGCCACCTCAGCGGTCATGGTCGAGCTCCATCACGTAGATCTCGCGATTGCCGTCGCGGCTGGTAACGAAGGCGATGCGCTCACCGTCCGGCGACCAGACCGGTCCATCGTCGCGCGACGAGTCATTCGTGAGGTTGACGAGGTGGGTGCCGTCGGGGCGCATCGCATAGATCTCGCGGTTGCCGTCGCGGTCGGAGACGAAGGCGATACGCTCGCCGTCCGGCGACCACGCAGGGCCCTCGTTGCTCGACGCGTGGTCGGTCAGGTTGCTGGCTCCCGTGCCGTCCTCGTTTATCACCCAGATATCGCTGAACCCCACTCCGTGAGCCGACACGAAGGCGATCCTGGATCCGTCGGGCGACCAGGCGGGATGATCGTCGTCGGCCGGACTGTTGGTCAGGTTCTCCTGCTCGGCGCCGTCCTCGTACATGGCGTAGATCTCGCCGTTGCCATCGCGCTGGCTGGAGAAAGCGATGCGCATGCTGTCCGGCGACCAGGCGGGGTTGCGGTTGCCGAGGCCGTTCTGCGTCAGGTTCAGGTACTTGCCGTACCAGGCGACATACTCTGTGCCCTCGGAGTCCATGATGGAGATATCACCGTTCCCGAGACGCCCGCTGCTGGTGTAGAAGCTGATCCACTCTCCATCTGGAGACCATCGTGGGTCGCCGTTGATGTAGCCATTGCTCGACAGGACGTCCGCTTCGCTGCCGTCGGCGTTCATGATGAAATTCCATGCCGATGTGCGCCCGTGGCGATCGGACTCGAACGCAATCTGGTTGCCGTCCGTCGACCAGACCGGATCCCATTCGTCATATTCCGGGTTTGTGGTGAGATTCTTAGCATCGGAACCATCGGCGTTCATGATGTAGACCTCGCGATCGCCGTCGCGGTTGGTCACAAAGGCGATCCTGCTGCCGTCGGGCGACCAGGCAGGCGTACCGTCGAAGGCCGGGTTGCCCGTGAGGTTCGTTTCGTTGGCGACCGCACCGGCAACTGCGACGGTCGCCAGCACGACGCATCCAGCGGCGCCGAAAACGCGGTTGGTCAACTCTTCAACCTCTCGATGGTGGCAAACAGGATGAGCGTTCCGAACCGGAACCGTGGCAGCGTAACCTCACAGACTGGTTGGCGGAAGGGGCCGTGCGGGGCCGGCCTGAGGTCTGGTAGGCTTGCCGGCCATGTGTCGCTCCGAAGTCAAAGTGCTGTTGCTCGTCTGCCTGGCCGTGGTCGCCGGGTGCGCCTCCGAACCACCGCCGCCTCCGCAACCGGTCGCGTTCAGCCACAAGGCACACGTCGACAACGACATCTCCTGTACCAACTGTCATCCGGGCGCGGAGACCCAAGCGCAAGCGGGTCTCACGCCGCTCGCCGGCTGCGCCACCTGCCATCGGCGCGCCATCATCCCCGATCATCCGGAGGTGATGAAGGTCATCGAGCATTTCCGCAACCGCGAGACGCTCGCCTGGAACCGCGTCAACGTGATCCCGGACACGGCGATGGTGCACTTCAAGCACAAGCCGCATGCGCGCGCCGGCGTGACCTGTGATCGCTGCCATGGGGACGTCGGCGAGATGACGGTGGCACGCCAGGCGGTCGATGTCGCGGATATGGGGTGGTGCGTGAACTGCCATCAGCAACAGGGAGCCAGTATCGGCTGCCTCACCTGCCATCACTGAGATGAGCACGCCGAATGCGTAGACGAGACTTCCTGAAAGCAACGACTCTGGCCGCCGGCGTCTCCTTGCTGGAAGGCTGCTCACGACGGGAAGACGAGGTACTGCTGCAGCCCGCCACGCGCCCCGACCAGCTTGCGGGAGTGACTGATTGGCGATACGGCGTCTGCCAGCAGTGCACCGCGGGATGCGGCATTCAGGTACGTGTGGTGGACGGCAACGTCAAGAAAATCGAGGGCAACCCCGACCACCCGGTGAACCTAGGTGGCGTGTGCGCGCTTGGCCAGTCGTTGCCCCAGGCGTTGTACGACCCAGACCGGGTGTTGGTACCGCAACGGCGCAGCGGGGGGCGCGGCGCAGGGCAGTTCGAGGCGCTGTCGTGGGAAGACGCCCTCGCCGAGCTCGTCGAGACGATTGCCACCACGCCCGCCGAACGGCTGGCGATCATCGGCTCGGAACGCGCCGGCCTGGTCGGCGCGCTGTGGCAGCGCTTTGCCGCGGCGCGCGGCGCGCCGGCGCCCGTCTTCGCCGAAGCTCCGGAGCTCGAGATCGAACGCCGGGCGGCGACGATCAGCCTCGGCGTGGACGATATGCCGTACTTCGACCTCGGACGCACCGACTACGCTCTTTCGATCGGCGCCCCGTTTCTCGATCGCTGGCGCAGCCCAGTGCACTACGCGCGCATGCTGGCGCGCATGCGTCGGGGACGGCCCGGACGGCGCGGCAAGCTGGTGCACGCTGAGCCACGCATGTCACTCACCGCCGCAAACGCCGACGAGTGGCTGGCGCCTCGCCCGGGTACCGAGGGGGTGCTGGCGCGCACGATTGCCGGTGTCTTGCTGACCGGCGAGTCCGTCGGTGAAGCGGCGGCCAGTCGCTATCGATCGCTCTTTCCCGCCGACCCGCCAACGCTGGAAGAAGGCGCCGCGGCGTGTGATCTGTCGGCCGACAAGGTCCACCGCATCGGTCAGGAGCTCATCGCGGCGGACCGCGGCGTGGTCATCGCCGGCGGATCGGCGGCGGCGCATTCCAACGGGCTGTTCAACGTCGTGGCAGCGCTGGCGCTAAACCTTCTCCTCGACAACCTCGGACGCCCCGGCGGCGTGTTCTCTCCCACCGCGTTCCGGCTCGCCAACGGCGTCGGGCCCGTCGACGCAGCCGACGGCTCGATGACCGATTTGTTGGCCCGCCTGCGCGGCGAGTCCGCCGACCCGGTCGGGGCACTGGTCATCGCCGCGGACGACCCTCTGCATACGCTGCCCCGCGGCCAAGGGCTCGCCGAGGCGTTGGCCGGAGCAGGCAAGATCATCGCCCTGAGCAGCTCCATGGACGACACCGCGATGTACGCCGACCTGCTACTACCCCTGCGTACCGAGCTCGAACGATTCAACGCCGTCGAGCCGGCGTCGACTATAGGAGTTCCGGTGCTCGGCCTGGCCAGACCGGTCGTCGATCCCCTCGGCGAGGGACACCACGTGGGCGACGTGATCCTGGCTACCGCCGCGGCTCTCGGCGAGCCAATGGCCTCTGAGCTTCCATGGACGAGCTTCGCGGCGCTGGCGCAGGCACGGGTGGACGAGGAACTGGCTCGATCGGCCGGCGACGCGGGGCCGGGGATCAGCGTGACTTCCAGCGAGGCGCTATCTCGCGGCGGCGTATTCCCGGCCGGCGCACCCTCAGACACCCCGCCGGGCCCAGCGGCGACCGCGCCCGCCGCCACCGAGCCGGCGTTCGACGGCGACGCGGCGCGCTTTCCGTTCCTGCTGCAACCCTTCGAATCCGTGAAGCTCGGCGATGGCCGGGGCGCGAACCGACCTTGGTTGCAAGAGCTGCCGGATCCGCTCTCTACCGTGATGTGGGACAGCTGGGCAGAGCTGTCGCCGGCGGACGCAACCGAGCTCGGTATTCTCGATGGTGACCGCCTCCGAATCGAGTCGCCCAGCGGCTCGATCGAGGTCGGCGCGGTCATCGATCCGGCAGTAAGGCCCGGACTGGTCGGCGTCCCCAGAGGTCAAGGACATCGCGACCACGGACGCTACGCTCGGGGGCGCGGAGCCAACCCACTCGACTTGATCGGCCCGCTCCAGGTCGAAGGGCAAGGGGTCTCGGCATGGGCCGCGACGCGGGTACGCATCGAGCGCCTGGGACCTGGCAAGCTGACGCGCCACGGTGCCCGGCTGGCGGATCGCGGCGCCGGCGAGCACATTCCCGTTGGCTGGGCTCCCAACCCGGCGCCCCCGGAGAATCTGGCATGACGCGCTGGGGGATGGTCATCGACACCGACATCTGCACCGGCTGCGAGGCGTGCGTGGTCGCCTGCACGGCTGAAAACAACGTCCAATCCGTGGGTCCCGAAGAGGCCGCCAACGGCCGCGCCATGCACTGGCTTCGGATCGAGCGCGAGTACGAGGGGACCTTCCCCGACATCAAGGTTCGTTTCCGGCCCGTCCTGTGCCAGCAATGCGGCGAAGCGCCGTGCGAGCCGGTGTGCCCGGTCTACGCCACCTACCACACGGACGAGGGCCTCAATGCGATGGTCTATAGCCGTTGCATCGGCACCCGCTACTGCGCCAACAACTGTCCCTACACCGTGCGCGTGTTCAACTTTCATACTGCCGACTGGCCGGCTCCCCTGGACCGGCAGCTGAACCCGGATGTGAGCCCGCGGCCGGCTGGCGTCATGGAGAAGTGCACCTTCTGCGTGCAACGCATCCAGGACGGGCAGGACCACGCCAAAGACGAAGAGCGCGAGGTCGCCGATGGGGAGATTCAGCCTGCTTGCGCGCAATCTTGTCCGGCGCAGGCGATCGTCTTCGGCAACCTCGAGGACCCTGAGAGCCGCGTTGCGCGACTCGCCCGCAGCGACCGCGCCTATCACCTGCTCGAAGACCTCGACACGAAGCCCGCGGTGATCTACCTGCAGGGAGACGACTGGGGGTGAGCACAACATCCGTGCACCGTGACGCGCCCATCCCGGGCCGCCCTGATGAGGAAGCGATCTTCCGCCCCTTGGTCGGCGTGCGGCCCGGACTGATCGCCGGCAGTCTGGTCACCGGGGCGCTCGTGGGCCTGCTGCTCTACTGCTGGAGCTATCAGGTTCGCAACGACATCGGCGTGGCCGGAATCAACCGACCGGTGTTCTGGGGGTTCTACATCACCAACTTCGTCTTCTGGATCGGCATCAGCCATGCCGGGACCCTGATCTCGGCGATCCTGCGCGTGACAGCGGCGGAATGGCGCCGACCGGTCACCCGTTGCGCCGAGGCGATCACCGTGTTCGCGCTGAGCATCGGTGGGCTGTTCCCGCTCATCCATCTGGGCCGGGTGTGGAACTTCTACTACATGATCCCGCTGCCGAATTCTCGCGGGCTATGGCCGAACTTCAGATCACCGCTGATGTGGGACATGGTGGCGATCAACGCGTACCTGCTCGGCAGCGTGCTCTACCTGGCACTGCCGCTGCTACCGGACATGGCCATCCTGCGCGACCGTGTGATGGCTGAACAGCCTGGCAGCGCACGTGCGTTTCTGTACCGCCTGTTAGCGATGGGATGGCGTGGAACACCGCAACAGTGGCACTCGCTGGAAGCTGGCATTCGTGTCATGGCGGTGGTCATCATCCCGGTTGCCATCTCGGTCCACACGATCGTCTCGTGGGACTTCGCCATGTCGCTGACTCCCATGTGGCACAGCACCATCTTCGGACCGTACTTCGTGGTCGGCGCCATCTACTCCGGCATTGCGGTGCTCATGGTGGCAATGTACCTGCTGCGGTCCGGATTGCGGCTCGAGCGCTATCTCGACGATCGGGTGTTCGCCAACCTTGGGCTGCTGTTCGTGACCATGACGCTGCTCTGGAGCTACTTCACCTACGCCGAGCATCTGACCGTCTGGTACGGTGATCAGGCGGCGGAGATCGCGGTGTTCAACGAGCGCATCTGGGGGCAATTCGCCCCGTATTTCTGGACGATGCTGGTCTTCAACACGGTGATACCGCTCGCAGTGTTGCCGTTTCGATGGGGCCGACAACCAGTGTGGACCGCGGTAGTCGGCATGTTCGTGCTGGTCGGCATGTGGCTGGAACGCTACCTCATCGTGGTCGGCTCGCTGAGCGTGCCCCGCCTCGAGTTCACCGTCGGCCACTACCAGGCAACGTGGGTGGAGTGGGGCATCCTGCTCGGCTCGTTCGGACTCTTCGGGTTCCTCTACTTCGTGTTCCTGCAGGCGGCCCCGATCGTGTCGATCTGGGAGGTACGCGAGGGCGAGCACCTCGCCGGCAGGCAAGTAGCCGAAGGTGAGCCGACGCTCCAGGCCCTGGGCGGGGAGTCGTAGGAATGGCGATTGATACCACTGCGACCCACGCCGTCTTCGACTCCGGGTCGGAGGTGCGCAAAGCATTGACCGTGCTACGGCGTGACGGCATCGACCCCGACGACATCGAGATCCGCAGCTCGATCCCGATCGACGCGGGAAGCCTCGCACCGATGGGAGCGCCCCAACGGTCCCGGGCGCCAGCGATGGCAGTGCTCGGCGGCGCGCTCGGTGCCACTGCCGCGTATCTGCTGGTGGCATTGACGTCGCGCGCCTACCCGAT
The DNA here is from genome assembly GCA_965248695.1 of Acidobacteriota bacterium. Lineage (GTDB taxonomy): Bacteria > Acidobacteriota > UBA890 > UBA890 > WLXD01 > DASCOT01. The sequence goes on from CBDFKD010000002.1 coordinate 3,089,140, forward strand.
GGTGACTGGAGGGATGCCCATCGTTCCGTTGATGTCGACTGCGATCATCGTCTTCGAGGGAGCCGCGATGGGGTGCATCCTGCTGACCGTCGCGACGGTGCTGCTCGAATGCCGACTACCGCGACTGGCGTGGAAGCCAGGACCGTTCGACGCGGAGCTCGCCGCCGGACAGATCGTCGTCGCCGTGCGCGGGGACCCGAGCCCCGAATGGACGGTCAACGCTCTGGCCACCTCACCCGATGCCGCGGGCGGCGAGTAGTCGTACTCACCGGTTCTAGTGGCCTGTAACAGACGATCGTTGCCTATCGCGCCGGCAGATGGTTTTCTTGCTAGGCGATCGGCGGCTTGGCTATCGCCGGCATCGCCCGTCGCTGCAACACCTCCTGAACGGCGCGGTGCGCCTCCAGGATCGCCGCATCGGTGTGCGGGCTGGCAGCGGCGTCCGAGTTGGCGATGGTGATCGAGCCGAATGGCTGACGCGCGATCACGCACGGGCGCTCGTCGGTGCTGGTGAAGGCCCACTCCATGGGGTCGTAGAGGGTGTTGTAGGTGTAGGAGTAGCCGTGCGGCCAACGATTGACGGCGATCGCCACGATGTCTTCCGCCGGATCGAAGCCGCCGCCACCCAGCATCCGCCCGAGTTGGTCGCGGATCTTTTCCTCCCAGGTCTCGAACGGGGTCACCAGGAGCTCCTCGCGGCCCATGACGTGCTGCCGCTTGCGCCGTTCGCCCGGATAGTTGAGGTAACGGTAGAGCGACAACACGATGGGCTCCTCGGGTGACTCGGCATGCCTCAGGTCACCCAGGCTCACCGCCTCATCGAGACCCACCCCGGCGTGGTACATGGTCGGCGCGCTGATGTAGCTCACGCCGAGCTTCTCGAACGCGGTCCAGTTGCGGATCGCGACGCTGGTGTATACCAGCGGGCCTTTCATGGCGAACTCGAGCGCTTCCTTCTGCTTCGTCGGCAGCTCGGGCACGAGATACGGAATGACGCGGTTGTAGCACGCCATGACGCAGTGGCGTCCGCGGACGTGGTAGGTGCGACCGTCGTGTACGTAGCTGACCTCGACCGCCTCCTTGCCTGCAGAATCGGTGTGCCGTGCGCGCACCACGGTGCTGTTGAGCCGGATGCGCGCTGACTGGCCTTCACGATCCAGCAGCCCGTAGTTCACCCGGGCCATCCCGACGTCTTCCTGCGTGGTGCCGGGGACGGCGTCCGGGATCAACCAGCGGACCATCAACCGGGTGACGGTGGCGTTGCCGTCCGGGAAATGAACCGATCCGGGGCCAGGCCGCTGGCGACCGTGATGGCCACCGGGCAAGTCGGCGAGCAGGCCGTCGGACATCGGCTCCAGGCCCATGCCGTCGAACCCCGGCTGACCCATGCCCCAGGCATACAGCGCCGGCAACGCGTCGGCGCCGACCGCGAAGCTGCCGTTGCCGGTGCCGGCGAAGAACCACATGACCTCCGGGTCGACCTTCGCCACCTCGAGCATGAAGTCGGTGTAGGTCATCTTCGCCAGCCGCTCCTTCTTGTCGGCCGACGACAGGCCCGGGAAATAGTCCGGCTGATGGTCGGAGTAGAGCGCCAGATAGTCCTTCTGTGCCTTGGCCGAAAGGGGTGTCTGGGCGATGAACTCGGCGTTCGAGCCGCGCCGGCCCCCGGACCGTTTGACCAGTCGATCCTCCCCCCACGTCTCGGAGTCGAAGAAGTACGACGACCCGAGACCCATGCGGCGGTACATCTGCCGGCTGTCGGCGTTGTCCTCCAGGAAACGATCGAGATCGATGCCGATGTCCGCCAGCAACCGCTGGGAAGGCTGGTTGTAGCGTCCCGGAGATTCGATGTTGAGCGTGCCCCCGTTGAGGGCCAGGGTGCGCCCGTTGTAGTGGAACTCGTTGCGCTTGGCGTGACCGCCGAAGTCATCGTGATTATCGAGGATCAGCACGCGCGCCTCGCGGCCCACGTTCTTGATGAACATCTGCGCCGCTGCCAGGCCGCTGATACCGCCGCCGACGACCACGAGGTCATAGCGCTCGCCGGAGTCGACGGCGTCGGAGAAATCCCAGCCGCGCTGGTCACGCATCTGGTGCGCAACCTCGAAGGCGCCATCGTGGGTGCCGCGCAGTCCATGTCGCAGCGGCGGATAGTCGGCCGGGGACTGATGCGCGCTCCCGAGACCGTGGCTACTGGGAGCCTCCACGCGGTTGCTGCGACCGAGGCCACCCAGCGCCAGTGCGCCGCTGACCGGAACCGCCATGCCGTTGACGAAGTCGCGCCGTGTGATTTGACGATCCATGCCCAGGTCACGCCTACGTCCCACGCCGCACCTCCTGCTGATTGTCGTCGATCGTTCGAGCTATCGCGTTGGCATTGCCAGCCGTCGCGCAGCCTATCATCGGAGCCAGGGCGGGCCCCAGCCGGGCCCACCCACCCCCGGTTGCAACTGGGCCGCTCAGAGCTGTCGTCCGGACGTCTGCTCGACTGTACAGTGCCGGACAGCGAGCTCATTTTTCACGATCCGGATCGACGACCTACACAGGAGGAGCGATGCAGATAGCGAGGGTACCCATGGGCGTCCGCTCTTTCCTCTCGCCCCGTCTCGTGGCCGCGCTCGCAGCGACGATCGCGATCGCACCGACGGCGACTCGATCCAACCAGGAGGCCGACCAGGAGGTCATCGACGCCTTCGCCCGGCGGATCACGGCCGATGTGGCCACCGACGGCACCGGCGGCATGACCGCGGCTATGTTCCACGGAGATCAGCTGTTGTGGGCTCAGGGGTTCGGATGGGCCGACCCGGCGGCCAAAGTGCCCGCCGGAGTGCGAACGATCTACCGCACTGGCTCGATCTCGAAATCGTTTACCGCTGTGTTGCTGGCGGACCTGGTCGAAGAAGGAACCGTCGAGCTCGACGATGCGGTGGCATCGGTATTGCCGGAGGTGGCGGGTTTCGGTGCCCTCCCGGCCGGCTCGGCACCGGTGACCTTCCGGCAGCTAGCAAGCCACACGGCAGGACTGATCCGCGAGCCGGAGCTCGAGGGGGCCGCGTCAGGCGCTATCCAGGACTGGGGGCACAAGATCCTCTTGTCGATCGAGCACACGCGCTACTTCGCGGCGCCGGGCACCGAGTACCGCTACTCCAACATTGGCTTTGGCGTGCTCGGCTACGCGCTGCAGCGAGCCACCGGAACATCGTTCATGGAGCTCGTCCGCAGGCGCATCTTCGAGCCCCTGGGAATGAGCTCCTCGGCCTTCATCGTCGGACCGGGGCTGCGGCGACGCCTCGCCGTCGGAATTGCCAATCGCAGCTACGTGGAGGGCGAGGAGGCCCGAACGGACACCGAGTTGCCGGCACTGGAGCACGCCGGCCGCGGCTACAAAATACCGAACGGCGGCGTCTACTCGACCGTTGGCGACCTGGCAACGTTCGCTGCGGCGGTCATGGGACGCACGGAGCACGCGTTGCTGCACCCTGAGACCCGCGACGAGATGACGCGGCCACAAACGCCCCCGGGCTCGGCGACAACCTACGGCCTCGGCTTCAGTATCGACGACGTGGTGCTCGCCAATGGCGCCACCGCCCGCCTCGTGGGGCACGGCGGATCCGTCGCCGGCTACACCGCTCATCTCGTGTTTGACTCAGCAAGCGGCTTCGGGGTGGTGCTGTTGCGCAACTACAACGGTGGCGCGACGAACCTCGCCGAGGCGGCCAACGGTCTGCTCGCGACCTTGTTGGAGGCCCACGCGGCTGGCGACTAGCGAACGTTCTGCTATGTTGCTGGCCGACCGTCGCCAAGTGCACCACCGCGCCGGCGCGCGCACCAGGGAGAAGCCCATGTCATCTGCCTCCAAACGATTCGTGCTCAGTGTGCTCATCCTCGCGGTCGTTGCCTTCACCGCGTCCATACAGGCGCAGACCGGCGAGAGCTTCGACATCGTTCTTTCCGGTGGTCGCGTGCTGGATCCCGAGACCGGCCTCGACGCGGTGCGCAATATCGGTATCCGCGGTGACCGCATCGACGCGATCTCGGAGGGCTCGCTCGACGGCAACATCGTCGTCGACGTCAGCGGCCTGGTGGTGACCCCGGGGTTCGTCGACCTGCATGCGCATGGGCAGAGCATGGAGGCCAACGAGTACCAGGCGCACGATGGAGTCACGACGGCGCTCGAGCTCGAAGGCGGTGTCGGCGATGTGGAGCGCTTCATCGCCCGCCGCACCGGCAACGCGATGCTCAACTTCGGTGCGTCTGTGGCGCACAACTTCAACCGTGTCTGGGCGATGCCCGAGAGGGCCGCGGAGGTGGCGCGCCTCGAGGAGCTGTTCGCCGCCGGCTCCGACAACGACGCCGGGCTGACCGAGGTCATGCAGAGCCTGCGGCGCGCCGGCTACGAACCCATCGACCGCAACGCCATCGGCCGACTGCGGGAACGTTTCGAGCTCGGTCTGCGGGCCGGCGGGCTGGGACTCGGGGTACCGCATCAGTACTACCCCGGCGCCGACTACGACGAGATCTTCCGGGTCTTCGAGATGGCCGCCGAGTGGGACGTGCCGATCTATACCCACGTCCGCAGCATGGAGGTCGGCGCTTTCCAGGAGGTCATCGCCAACGCCGCCGCTACCGGCGCGCCGCTTCACATCGTGCACGTCAACAGCATGAGCCTGGGCAACATCGCGACGGTGCTCGACATCATCGGTGCGGCGCAAGCGCGCGGTTTGGACGTCACCACCGAGGCCTATCCCTACACCGCCGGCTCAACGGGCATCGGCTCGGCAATCTTCGATGACGGGTGGCAGGAGCTTCTCGGGGTGAGCTACGGCGACATCCAGTGGGAGGACACCGGCGAGCGCCTCACCGAGGAGACTTTCAACAAGTACCGCGCCGAGGGCGGTACGGTGATCATTCACGTCATGAAACCCGAGTGGATCGAGCTGGCGATGCGCACCCCGTTCGTGATGGTGGCGTCGGACGGCATGCCGTACGCGCCCGGCGCCCACCCGCGCAGCGCCGGGACGTACTCGCGGTTCCTGGGCTACTACGTGCGCGAGCTCGAGCTCATGCCGCTGATCGAGGCGGTCGCCAAGATCTCGTTGATGCCGGCGCAGCGCCTCGAGAAGGTCGCCCCCGCAATGGCGCGCAAAGGACGTCTTCAGGTCGGAGCCGATGCCGATGTCACTGTCTTCGCGCCCGGACGGATCATCGACACCGCCACTTTCGAGGACGACCTGTCGTTTGCCGAGGGCGTCGAGCACGTGCTGGTGAACGGTACTTTCGTGGTGCGAGATGGGGAAACCGTCGAAGGTGCGCGACCCGGGCGACCGGTGCTCGGGAAGATGTACTCCGGTAGCTAGACGCCGAGGCGAGATCACGGGCTGCAGCTCCCGGTGCCGCGGTCGGTCTCGCCGCGTCCGGGGACGGGCACGAACTCCCAGTCGTAGCCGTCCACATGCAGCTGGAACTTCAGCACCCCCGAGACTTCGTACTGCAGCGCGGCGCTGAGGTCACCGGGCTCGCCACCTCGCTGGCCGCCGCTCTGGCCACCGGTGCCAGCGATGAACCGGCGGATGCCACGATCCGGATCGCGGTCACCGGCCGGAGACAGGGGCACAAAGCGCTCGTAGTGATGGTCATGCCCGTTGACGATGACGTCGGCCCCATGCTCGTAGAGCACTTCCCAGAAACCGCGCACACGTTCCTGGCGGCTATGGCCGCCCGACGAGAAGAGCGGATGGTGCCAATAGGCCAGCAGACACTTGCCGGCGTTGCTCGCCAGGTCCTGCTGCAACCAATCCAGCTGTACGGAGTGCGCATGGCCTTCGAGCACGCTGTTCAATGCAACGACGTGCCAGTCGCCGAGGGCGTAGCTGTAGTACCCCTGGCCAAGCATCCCGGCGGTCTGCCCGAAGTAGGCATGGTAACCGGCCCCCGGCCCATTCGTGTAATCGTGGTTGCCTGGCGCTGGCCTGGTCCGGCTCTTGTGTCGGCCCCACGAAGGGTCGTAGCAATCCAGGAAATCGCGTGCTGACCCGTCGGGGTAGGCGTTGTCCCCGGCAGTGAAGATCGTGCCGTCGAGCTCGTCGAGCAGCAGCGCGGTGCGCTCGTCTCCGCGCGAGTTGCAAGAGGCGATATCGCCGGCGCCGACGAGTACGTGGCTCGTCTGATAAATCGGCGCGACGCCACACGACAGTGCCGCCAGTAGGGCTACCAGGACGGATGCGGCGGCCCGGGCCGAGGCCGATGCAATGCGGCGCCTCTCGGGGGCTTGGCTCACGAGAACCCCCCGATCGGCACTGGACTCGACACCAACCTCGACCCTGCGACCTCCATGGAGAAGGAAATCGCACGTCGCGCTCCTCGCTTCATCGGCCAAACCGCCTAGTGCACGCGGTCACGCCCTGTACTCTCGACCTACGCCCTCTGTCGGATGGCGGCGCAACGGCCTTCTGCCTAGTGTTCCGCTATGCTTTGTAGATTCGTGGCTGCGACGGTCGCCTTTGGCCACCGGACGACAGCGCCGCAACCCGGTACGCCCTGACCCAGGCGGTTGCAATGCTGCTAAACGAATTGCGGCAACAGGGTGACAAGCTGTATCGGTGGAGGAGCTATCTGCCGGTACCACTGACTCTGTTGCTATTCGCCGCCATCGCCATGCCGCCGGATCGCATCTGGCCGCTGGGCGTCTGGTGGGACTGGGTCGCCCTGGCGATGAGCCTGACGGGCCTGGCGCTGCGGATCTACACCATCGGTCACGCGCCGCCGTTCACGTCCGGCGGGAACGTCCGTAAGCAAGTTGCCGGCGAGCTCAATACGACCGGGGCCTACTCACTCGTGCGGCACCCCTTGTACCTCGGGAACCTGCTGATGTGGCTCGGGCCGACGCTTTTCGTGCGATCGCTCTGGGTAGCGGTCGTCTGTGTGCTGGTGTTCTGGCTCTATTACGAACGCATCATGTTCGCCGAGGAGGACTTCCTCGAGGAACGCTTCGGCAACGACTTCCGAGCCTGGTCCTCGGCGACACCGGCGGTGCTGCCGTCAATCGCGGCCTGGCGACGACCGAGCGCGTCCTTCTCGCTGCGCCGCGTTCTGCGGCGTGAGTACAACGCGCTTCTGGCAACCATTGCTCTGTTCTCTCTGCTCGTCGTCTGGCGATCGTGGCTGCATGGCCCCGGGTTGGCGCTGCCCCCGAGCTGGACAGTCCTGCTCGCCGGCGCCTCGACGATCTTCCTCGTATGTCTTGGAATCAAGAAGGGCACCACTCTCTTGGAAAGCAAACCACAGCCGCGACTAGAGAAGGTGGGAGATGCGCGCTAGAGAACGCTGTTTGAGTCGGCTCACGGTCCCAGCAATCCGGTTCGCGGCGGCGAGCGTGCTTGTGTTCTCCGCATCCGGGGCGCTCGCCGGACAAGGCGGCCCCATAGCGGCCGAGGACGACTGCGGTGACGACGCAATCGAGATGGATGGCAGAGACCTTGTGACGTTGGCTCGGCTGAGCGTGGTCGACGCCATCGCGGCGGCGGAGCAACACACCGCCGGGGACGCGGTCGAAGCCGAGCTCGAAGGATGCCAGGGTGCCGCCGGCAACCACGCATGGTTCGAGATCGCCTTGATGGACGACGGAGCTCTGCGCGAGGTGCGAGTTGACGCCTCGAACGGTGACGTCATCGGCACGGCGGAAGACGACCATGACGGTGGCGAGTTTGCCGGATACGCACGCGCTCTGCGCCACAGCGAGCTCAGCCTCGAGCAGCTGATTGCCAGCGCTCAGGCGGTGCTCAACGGCACCCTGGTCGAGGCCGAGCTTGAGTTCGATGAAGGTCAACCCGTCGCCGAGCTGCTGTTCGCCAACGGCCCGCGCGTTGATCGAGGTCGAGGTCGAGGCAAGAGCGGGACACATCGTCGAGATCGAGCTCAAAGAGCTCGGGGCGGATGACGACGACGATGGGGATCATGACCACCGCCAATAGGCGCGGCGTCCTGTCGAGCTGTCGTCTTAGCGCTCGTTTGCCGGCAGCAGCAAGTCTTCCAGAAAGAACGCCGAGAGCGCGGTACGACCGCTGAGGTTGGCTTTCCGATAGATGGCCTGCGCTTGCTGTCGCACGGTGCGCTCGCTGGTGTCACGCACGGCGCCGATCTCGCGGTGGCTCAGTCCCTTCAGCATCAGCATTGCCACTTCACGCTCGGCGTCGGTGAGCTCCCAGCGATCGAACTGCGCGTCGATCGCCGCGCCCAGGCCGCGAAGCAGATCGGTCATCTCCGAGCGCCACTGTGCGCCCTCGACGCGAGCCACCCGCAGATCGGCCAACAAAGCATGCCGGTCGGCCTCCTGATGGCTCACGCGGCCGAACAGATAAGCCACCATAGCCGCGATCGAAACCAGGAGGATCGGCTCGATCGATTCGATCACCGCCTCGCCCAGGGTAAGCTCGGGCTCCTCGAGGATCTCGGTCGTGACCAGCGCCGCGGCCGCCGCAATCGCCACGGCGGGGCCGAGCCAGCGAGAGCCCGTTAGCTTCTTTAGCAGTTCAGACATGGTGGGTAGCGTTACATGCGGTCGCCGTTACCGGCAAGGTTCAGTCGGGCGTCCCCGCCGCCGACGCGGCGCGAATCGACCAGAGATGCTGCTGGGTGCGAACCAACAAGCGATCACCGACCATCGCCGGGGTGGCCAGCGCGAACTCCTCGAGCTTGTTGACCCCGAGCAGCTCGAGCTCGTCGCCGGTGCCGAGAACGTAGGTGTCGCCCTCTTCGCTCAGGCAGAAGATCTTGCCGTTGTACGCCCACGGCGAGGCCGTGAACGCCGAGGCGCCGGGACCGATCCGGGCTCGATACACGCGCTCGCCGTTGCTGGCGTCGTACTTGGCGATAATGCCCTTGTCCTGTAGCACGTACAGATGCCCGTCGTAGAGGACCGGGGTGCTGAGGTAAGTACCGCCGCGCCAGTCATACCAGACGACGTGCTCACTGCTGGTCTCCCCCTCCGGGAGTGTGATGTCACCGCTCGCCCCGGGGGTCAGCGCGGCGATCGGCCACGAGCCCGCTCCGGGCGGCCCGGCGATCAGGTACAGCACGTCGCCGGACGCAAAGGGTGTCGGGATGGGCATGAAGGACATTTTCTTCATGCGCCATAGCTCGTCGCCGTCGAGATCGTAGCTGATCGCTGTCTCCGGCCCCATGGTGATGAGCTCGGTGCGCTGCGAGTTGGCCCAGACGAACGGTGACGACCAGCCCGAGTTTCGGTGCTCACCCAGCGCGACCCGGGATCGGCGCCAGATCTCCTTGCCGTTCCGCTTGTCGAATGCGGCGACGAATCCCGATTCTTCATTGTCGTTGAGGATGTAGATCCGGTCACCATGCAGCGCCGGAGAGGTACCGCCACCGAAATCCAGGTACACCTGATACGGGTTCAACGGCGTCGACCAAAGCTCGTTGCCATCGAAGTCGTAGGCGTACAGGCCCTGGTGAGCGAAGTAGACGTACACCGCTTCGCCGTCGGTTACGGGCGTTTCCGACGCGAAGCTGTTCTTGCGGTGCCGGCCGACGGCCGGGTTGCCGTGATGCGCCTCACGCCGCCAGAGGATCTCGCCGGTCTCCAGGTCGAGGCAATAGAGCACTAGCTTGATGACGATCTCTTCGGTGGTCTCGGTATCGCGTTCCTCGACTCGCCGCATGACCTCGTCCATCTCGAGGCCTTGCTCCATGAGCTCGGCCACGTAGTCGTTGGAGAAGTCGACGCCGAAGCTCGGCTGCTTCATGGCCTGATCGCTAGTCGCAGCGGTGACGAAGACCCTGCCACCCCAGACAATCGGCGAGGACCATCCCATGCCCGGTATCTCCGCCGACCACTCGACGTTCTCCGTGCGCGACCAGGTGTCCGGCAAATCGGGGTTGTCAGCGACCGGTGTTCCTTCGGGTCCGAGAAACCCGGGCCAGTTCGGTTCCTGCTGCGCGGGCGCAATGCCTGCGATCGAGAGCAGGCTGACGGTCAGCGTTATTGCCACACGGGGTGCGATCCGGTGAGAATTCACGGTGGGTTTCCTTGCATCGGGGCGCGGTTCGGACGGACACGGCGTGTTCGGCGACGCGGCCGGAAACACTTGTACGATACCCGCAGCGGACGTCGTCCGCGAAGAAGACACTGCGCCAGCGGACTCGACCGGGCGCGAAGGGAGCATCGAATTGACGCTACGCCAAGCCGCGTTGGTGATGAGTTGCTGCATCGCCGCAGTCTCGGCAGGTACCGAGTTTGTGGCCGAGGCCAAGCACGTAGTGGTCGTTGGCGGTGGCGTCGCGGGGCTGGCCGCGGCGCGAGATCTGCACGACGCCGGCTACGAAGTCACCGTCCTGGAAGCGAAGGATCACCTCGGCGGCCGGGTATGGACAGATCGCGGCACTGGAACAGCGCTCGACATGGGGGCCAACTGGATCCACGGAATCACTGGTAACCCACTCACCGATCTGGCGAACGAGCTCGGGCTCACAAGAGCAACGACCGACTACGAGAACAGCGCGGAGTACGACTCCGACGGCACCCCGGAGCCCTTGACCGATCTCCAGTTCAACAGTTGGGAGAAAACCCTCACCGCGTATGCCCGTGACTACTTGCGTCGTCGTCCAAACGCCACGGTCCAGGCGATGATCGATGCGGCTCGCAGCGCCGGAGATCTCGACTTTCTGAGTGATCGAGAGCTCGCCTTCCTGATCAATACGGGGCTGGAGCACGAGTTCGCCGCAGACGCGACGCAGATGTCCGTGCGCGCCCTCGATGAGGGCAGAGAGTTCCGCGGCGCCGACGTGATCTTCCCCGACGGCTACGACGCCATCATCACGGCGCTAGCGGACGGCCTCGCGGTCGAGCTCAACACCGTCGTCGCGGCAATCGAGCACGGCAACTTCGGTGTACGGGTGAAGACCAACCGCGGCACGTTCGAGACCGATCGGGTCGTCGTGACGCTCCCGCTCGGAGTACTCAAGTCCGGCGACGTCTCCTTCGACCCCGTGTTGCCGCGCCAGAAGCGCAAGGCGATCGATGCACTGGCGATGGGCGTGCTGAACAAGGTGTGGTTGGTGTTCCCGACGGTCTTCTGGAACGCCGACGTGCATCTGCTCGGGTACGTCAGCGCGACCAAGGGTCACTTCTCCGAGTGGGTGAGCCTGTCGAGACATACCGGCGACCCGGTATTGGTGGCCTTCAACGCCGGAGCCTACGGCGCGGAGATAGAAACGCACACCGATGCGGAGATCATCGAGGAGGCCATGCAAGTGCTGCGCACAATGTACGGCGCCGGCATTCCGGAGGCGGTGGCGACGCGCATCACACGCTGGAATTCGGACCCGTACGCCTACGGGTCATATTCCTATCTGCCGCCGCTAGCAAAATCTGTACACCGTCGCCGCCTGGCGCGTACCGTGAAGGGTCGCCTGTTCTTCGCCGGCGAGGCCACCAGCCACCAGTATCCGGCTACTGTCCACGGCGCCTACCTCTCCGGCCTGCGCGCGGCGAAGGAGGTCAAAGGTCGATGACCATCAGCACAGCAGGAGAACGGACGATGGCGATTGCCTACTCGAGCTCGCGGCAACCCACTCTGGATCAAGTAATCGATCTGTATCGAGCCTCGACGCTCGGCCAACGGCGGCCGGTCGACAGCCGCCACGTGATGCAAGGCATGGTAGATAACGCCGACCTCATGGTCACCGCCTGGGACGGGGACGTCGTCGTCGGCATCGCGCGCACGCTCACAGACTTCACGTACTGCGCCTACCTCGCCGATCTGGCCGTGCACCTCGACTGGCAGCGGCAAGGGATCGGAACCGAGCTGATCGAGGCTACCAAGCGACTCCTGGAACCCACCTGTTTCGTGACCCTGCTGTCGGCGCCGGCCGCCAACGACTACTACCCGCGTGTCGGTTTCGATCACCACCCACGCGCCTGGATGTGGGCGCCGGACTGAGCGATCGCCACCGAGTGGCTTCCATTTGCTCTTGTCGCTTCGTTTCGTTTGAACTAATATTAAGTCTTCCTAACTAACTAGTTGCCTGATCTTGACACCCCGAAGAACACCTCGAGATCGTCATGAGCCGTAAGACATCGCCGATTCAGCTGAGCGAGTCGCTCGAACATCTGCAGCGCCATTTGGCGAGGAGCTGGGAGCGCGGAGCGGACTCCGGCGGAAAGCGCCTGCCGAGCCACAGTGAGTACGAGTATCTGCGGGCGGTCGACACCCTCGACAACAAGTGGCCGACGAGCTTGCCCGACGACGCCGGCGATGGGCATCACATCTCCGAAGTTGCCGCCGAGATGGCGGTGCGCAAAGCGTCCGCCAGCGCCATGGTGCAGAAGCTCGAGAAGCGAGGGATGCTGCATCGGGTCGCCTGCCGCTACGACGCACGCGCGCAACACGTCATGCTGACCGACGAGGGGCGAGCCCTGCTGAACGGCGGACATGAAGTGTATGGACGCGCCGCGGCCCGGATCAAGGAGCAACTCGACCCCGAGGAGTACCGCGCACTGGAGCGTGCACTCGCCAAGGTGACGGCGCCTGACGGGGCGGAACTCAGGAGGTAGACGTGAGCACGGCCGGCGATCACGAGCATGACCAGGGCCCCGATTGGACCGACGAGACCGTCGCCTGGTACGCCCGCGAATATGGAGAGTGGGCCAGCAATCGGATGACCGTCGCAGCGATCGAATGGCGCCCGGACGATATCGTGGTGGATGTCGGTTGTGGCACCGGGTGTGCGCTACGCCACGCCGTCGAGCACGTTACCGAGGGCCGCCTGGTCGGCGTCGATCCGGTACCGGGAATGATCCGGATCGCGCGACAGCAGACGACGGACCATCCGGCTCAGGAACGCATCGAGCTACTCGAGTGCGGCGCCGACGCCCTGCAGCTCGACGATGCGCTGGTCACCGTGGCGATGTCGATCAACTCGCTACATCACTGGGACGACATTGCTGGCGGCCTGGCGGAGCTGATGCGCGTGCTCGTCCCAGCCGGTCGTCTATACGTAGCAGAGGACCACGACATCCAGGAGATGCACGGATGGAGGGCCGACGACGTGCAGGCGGCGCTGGCCACTGCCGGCTTCGTCGAAGGCAGCGTGCGGGTCCTGACGGAGGACGAGGTGGTGCTGGATCTGCACCATGCGCGGAAACCGGCTCGCTAGTGGCCTGTAACAGATGAATCGATAGTGCCGTGGTGGCGAAATGGGGTCGGACGCAAGGCGCTCCGACGAGTCGATGTTGGTGCATCTCCGAGCAGGAGCAACAGAGCAGGCGGCCCGATTTCGCCACTGTTGCTCTGGTTGGCCTGCGGACAGATAGGCAGTTGCGGGCGAACTCCGCGTTGCGACTCGTCGACGCGCGCTTCGGCGCGCCCGATGTCGGCAGTGATCTGATCGCGATGTGCCGTCAGCTTCCGGAGCCGCTTTTTGACATCCGGGCTTGGCCGCGCACCGTCGTCGCGCGTCGCGGTCGACCTGTCCTTGCGCTTCTTCTTGCGCGCCCGCAGGACGACGTTGTCGACATCCAGATGATCGTCGCCGCAATAGTGCACGTACTCGTCGTAGCTGCCCTGGTAGTCAAGTATGGCGTCCGACTTGATCTCGACGATGCGCGTCGCCAGCTGGGCAACGAACCAGCGGTCATGCGACACGAAGATCAGCGTGCCCTCGTAGTTTCGTAGCCCCTCGACCAGTGCCTCGATCGACTCCAGGTCGAGATGGTTGGTGGGCTCGTCGAGCACGAGGACGTTGGGCTGTTGCACCGCTAGCCGGCAGAACACCAGGCGCGCCGCCTCACCACCGGAGAGCGAGCCGAGACGCTTCTTGGCTTCGTCGCCCGAGAACAACACCAGGCCGAGCTGGGCGCGGACGGAACCGATGGTTTCGCCCGGGCAAGCGTCGTGAATCGCCGCCTCGGCCGTCTGCTCTTCGGGCTTGAGCTGTTCTCGATGATCCTGCGCGAAGTAACCGGGGTAGGTCTCGTAGCCCCACTCGATTTCACCAGCGTCGGCGGCAAGCTCACCGACGATGATCTTCAACAAGGTCGACTTGCCGATGCCGTTGGGCCCCATGATCGCCAGCCGGTCACCGCGCCGCACGGTGAGGTCAACACCGTTCAGGACCTGGTTGTCGCCGAATGCCTTGGCGACGCCTTCGGTCTTGAGCGTCTCTCGCCCACTCGGGCGGACCTGCTGAAACCGGAACGTCGGGTAGCGTCGCGAGCTCGGCGGCAGCGTCGACAGGCTCTCCGCCTTCTTCTCGATCATCCGCACCTTGCTCTGCGCCTGCCGCGCCTTGCTTGCCTTGGCGCGGAAGCGATCGATGAAGGCCTGATGGTGGGCGATCTCCTTCTCGCGCTTGCCGATCTCCTTCTCCTTGCGATCGCGCTCGGCCTGCTTGGCGTCACGGAAGGCAGTGTAGTTGCCGCTATACAAGGTCACCGTCTGGTAATCGACGTCGAGGATGTTGGTGCAAACGTTGTCCAGGAACCGGTGATCGTGAGAGATCACCACCACCGGCCCGGCGAAGTTCTGCAGAAACTTCTCCAACCAGCGAATCGACAGGATGTCGAGATGGTTGGTGGGCTCATCGAGCAGAAGAATGTCGGGGTCGCCGGCGAGGACCTGGGCCAGCAAGACCCTCAACTTGAAGCCACCGGACAGTGTGGAGAGCGCATCGCGATGGCACGCGGTCTGCAGCCCGAGTCCCTCGAGAATCTCGGAGCCACGCGCTTCGGCGGAGTAGCCATCGTGGCGCACGATGATGTCTTCGAGCTCCGAGTAGCGGTCACCATCGAAGTCAGCCTCGGCATTCGCCAGCAGCGCGTCCTTCTCGACGATCGCCTCCCAGAGCTCACGATTGCCCATCATCGCCACGCCGAGGATCTCCTGGTCCTCGTAGAGGAACTGATCCTGCTGCAGCGTGCCGAGCTTGAGGCGCTTGGCAATCGAGACCGTGCCGGCGGTCTCCTGCTCGTCACCGATGAGAATGTTCAGCAGCGTCGTCTTACCCGAACCGTTGGCACCCACCAACCCATAGCGCTCGCCAGGATTGAGGCGGAACGTCACGTCGGTGAACAGCGTCTGGGCGCCGAACGACTTGGAGAGACCGGAGACCGAGATCATCGAACGCTTTGTGCGACAGGCAGGAGGGTGAGAACCGGCGCGGAGGGGTCTCAGCGGCAAGTCGGCAAGCAAGGCGACCGGAGGAGCCCGAGCCCGCTGGCTCATCGTACCGCCTGTTCGACTACGCAATGGGCCACACGGCACCCTCGAGGCCAACCATCGGCCGGCTGGAACCCACCGGGCGCATACGTTTCTTTACACAAACGATCCGTGCAACCGGACGTCTTTGCGCGCGACAATGGCGTCCAAGCTCTAGTGGCCACTACGAGATGGGTCCCCCGCCCCCGAGCAACAGGAAACCCTGATGAGAACGCTGATCTTGATCACCGCCCTGAGCATGGGCGGCTTTGTGCAAGAAACCGTGCCTCAGTTCTCGACCACCGTCTCGCTGATGGCCGGCACCTGGTTGCTCGACGAGCAGCTGAGCGATGACCCTCGCGAGGCCATGCGCGAGGCCATGCGGGAAGGCATGCGGGGTGGGCGGAGCGGTATGCGCCCCGGCGGTGGCGGAAGACCGGGCGGTGGAGGAAGACCAGGCGGTGGCGGTCGCCCTCCGGGCGGAGGTGGCGGCCGTCCAGGCGGCGGCGCTGGTCCCGGTGGCAGCGGTGCGCCCGGGGGAGCCGGTCGAGGCCGGCCCGATCCGGGCCAGGCCGGCGGACCGGCGATGGGATGGGCGGCGAGCAACGAGCTGGAGATCACCAGCAAGGATCCCGGGCTGCTGATGGCGAACGAATCCGGCTTGCTTCGCTACGTGGTCGCAGACGGTCTCTGGGTGGAACACAAGCTCCCCAACGGTGCGCGCGCGGAGATCAAGTCGGAATGGACCGACGGCAAGCTCGCGATCACCACCAACGTCGACCGCGGGATCAAGACAACCGAGACCTGGGAGGTGCTACCCAAAGCCCAGCGACTCGTGCTGATCCTCCAGATCGAGAGCCCGCGACTCGACGAACCGATCTCGGTCCGCCGCGTCTTCGACAAGGTTCAGGAACCACCGACAGGTGGCAACTGAGCCGCTATCCGCGCCGCGACCAGCACCCCGGAGACCCTCCGCGCGGCGGCCCGTAGGCACCCGGCGGTGCGTCAGCGCTGCGCCGGGACCGATTCGCGCAACTGTGCCATCAGGGCGCGGAACGCGGCCGTCTCTCGGATGGGGTCGAAGTACGAATCCTCGTCCAGAACGCCCGGATCGAGGCCCACGACCGCGTCAGCGCGGCCGAGTGCCGTCACCACTTCATCGACGTCGCCAGCCTGCGCATGGGCGCGAGCCTGGAACAGCAGCACGCTGACGCTCTCAGGGCGGATGAACTCTGCCACCTCGAGCAGCTCGAGGGCCGCAGCCGACCTCCCCTGTGAGAGG
Source organism: Acidobacteriota bacterium (assembly GCA_965248695.1). Classification (GTDB taxonomy): domain Bacteria; phylum Acidobacteriota; class UBA890; order UBA890; family WLXD01; genus DASCOT01. The sequence continues at coordinate 3,105,631 of CBDFKD010000002.1, forward strand.
AGATCACGGGGCTGATAGAAGGCGAACGCCACAAAGACCGTCTCCATGAGCCGCTGTGCGGCCAACGCCTCGATCGGACGGTCGGCATCGCCGGCGCGGCGCTTGACCTCCGCCAGATCCAGGTCACTGGTCAACTCCGCGGCGTCCGGCAGGCGATCATCAGCTCCGAGGCGCTCTACGATAGCGCGCAGCGTCGCGACGTAGGTGTAGTGCTGGTCGGAGAGTCGCTCAGCAAGCTCCACCGTTGCCGTGACCTCGGCCAGGCCCTCGAGCTCTTTGACCCGGTCGGCCACCTTCGCGAGCGCCGACTCGCCGATCACTCCCTCGAAGTCGGCGAGCAAACCGACGTAGCGTATCCACGCCTCGTACGCCGCGCGACTCTCCCAGGCCTGCGCTTCCAGCACACGGCGGACGTACAGATCGACTGCCAGCGGCCCCTCAGCGAGGCGCAGGCCCGTCTTCATCGCCTGCAATTCCATCCACTCGAGGGCCCGGGCGCAGACGTCCTCCGGTCCCCACTCGTGGCCTCCGAAGAAGTACTCGAACCGATGCGCGATGCTACCCCCATCCAGTAGCTGATCGAGCGCGCGCATCTCCTCGTAGTTGAAGTCGGTAGTCCCAGCCGCCCCGTAGTAGCCGTACCGCGCCGCCTCGGGGAGCTCAAAAGCTCCGGGCAGGCCGCCGCCGAAGCCTATGATTCCAGCGACGGAGGATTGCAGCTGCCCAGCAAATGCCCACGCCGACCTTGCCGTACCCGAGAAGCCGCCGAGATAGAACCGGCTGTTGTCGAGCGTGAACCAGCGCGTGCTATCGGTCAGCATCGCCTCAAGCGCGGGTGTGTTGACGTCTTCGGGAGCGTCCGATGACGTGTTGTACGAGCTCACCAGGACATAGCCGAGGCGCTCCGCCACAGCACGAAACAGATCCAGCGGCACGCGGGCGCGCCCACGCGGATCCATCAGGAACAGCGCAGGCCAGGCGCGCTCGGCGGTGTAGGCACTCGGCAAGTAGACGGCGAACGCCTGGTCGGCGTTGTACACACTCTGGATGTGCTCGGCAACCGCTCCTGGCTGGATCGCCTCGGGTGTCGGGATTGATTGCGGCGCCGCCGCTCGCACGTCCGCAGCGAGCGCAACAACGCCGACCAAGCCTAGCCGTACAACAACCGTCGCGATCCGAGTGCTCATGTTCGCCATCGTTGCACCCGGAATGCGGTCGACTCAAGCGCGAGTGGTGTTGACATCGGTCTCTCCATATGTAACTTTTTAGTTACATATGGAGAGCGACACGTTGGACCCCATCTTTCAGGCCCTCGCCAACCCGCTGCGACGGCGCATGCTCGACGTCGTCAAGCAGCGGCCGGGATGCAACGTCAACGACGTCTGTGCGCAGTTCGACATGAGCCGCATCGCGGTGATGAAGCATCTGAACCGGCTGGAGGACGCCGAACTGGTGCATTCCGAGAAGCAGGGGCGCGATCGACGCCTCTATTTCAACGTCGTTCCGATCCAGCTGATCTACGACCGCTGGACGCACGAGTACAGCGCCTGGTGGGCGAGTCGTCTGGTAGATATCAAGTACGCGATCGAGGAGAAAACCGATGCCAGCTGAAGTGCCGGAAGCAGCCGATGTTCCCGCGGGCGAGAGCGCCCCGGCAACCGAGAGGTTCGTTGCCAAGATCTTCATCCGCGGCTCGATCGAGGCGGTCTGGAACGAGATCACCAAGACCGACGAGCTGCAGGGTGCGATGTTCAACATGCAGTTGCATACGAACGGCTTGCGTCTGGGCGGCCACATCCACATGCGTACTGCAAACGGCAGATACACCGGTGTCGTGGGCGAGATCCTCGAGTACGATCCGCCCCGCCGCTACGCGCATACGTTTCGGTTCACGCGCTACGACGACCCGCCGTGCACGATCACATACGACCTCACGGAGGTCGGCGACGGGGTCGAATTCGTGCTCACCGCGGACGACGTGCCAACCGGCACCAAGACCGCCAAGCAGCTCGAGGGTGGCGGCAAATTCATCGCCAGCTCTCTGAAGAGCATCGTAGAGACCGGCCGCCCGCCGCTGGGTGTGCGCATCCTGTTCGTGCTCTTCAAGCTCCTCGAGCCCTTCTCGCCCGCCAAGATCCGGGCAACCAACTGGACGTTGCCGAAGAACTGATCCACCACCGGAGTGAAAGCAATGAAACGATTCGCGCTACGGGCCGCCCACATGGTCCTGGTCGTCATGTTGCCGATCCTGGCCGTCTACGCCGTGGCTCCCGAGAGGCCTGACGACCCGCTGGCCCCGTTCGAGCGGCTCATGGGCGGAAAGTGGACCGCGGGCGAGAGCTACCACACGTTCGAGTGGGGTTTCGGTAACAAGACCGTCGTCGCCAAGACGTACTTCGTATCGGAGGACGGAGCCGAGATACTCGTCGCCCACGGCATCTGGTTCTGGCACCCGCAAAGGCAAACCATCATCGGTTACTCGATCGCCGAGCAGATGCCCTTCGAGCTGATGGAGATGACCTCCCGATTCGAGGGCGACACGCTGGTGAACGAGCTACGGGCGATTGCGGCCGACGGCTCCGCGAGCGAGCACGTCGAGACCTGGGAGTTCGTTGGCGACGATCGCTACGACTGGACCCTGTATCGGGAACGGATGGCCGACGACGACGTCTGGATGACCGAGACGTTCACGCGCCGATAGCGGTCGGGAAGATCAACTTGCGGCAGATCTCTGCACGCGCTCGCGTCAGATCTGCTCGACGACCAGCCGCAACGTGATGCCCCGGTACCAGCCGGCGGCACGCGCGTCGGTCAGATCCACATCGAGGCCGATGCCGCCCGACACAGAAGCCGCAACGCCAGGGGCGTCGAAGGTGACACTGGTGCCCTGCTGAGAATTGACGATCGCAGTCACCCCTGTGACGCTCAGGCTGGAGCCGCCCGCATGGGTGCCGGTGCCGTGCTCCACGGTGGCGGCAACCTGCATGCGCCCGCTCCCCGAGGTGCCGAGAACGGAGAACACTCCGCCCAACTGACCGCTCGCGGTGGAGCTGGCGGCCCCACTGGCGACTGCCGCCGCCAGCGCCGCATCGACGTGCACCGCGAGCCCCACGGTGCCCTGCCCGTCCGCTGAGATCGCCGCGCCGCGGCCGTTGCCGGCGAACTGGCCACCTGAGAGCTGCACCTGGAGCTCGGTGAGGTAGCTCAGCACCAGCACATCCGGCAGTCGAACGTTGACCGCCACTTGACCGTTCTGCGCCATTGCCGGCGACGGCAGCAGCAGCGCTGCCACCAACACCGTCACTGCGACCACGCTTCGGCTGCTGCGGGCGACGGAGCGTAGTCGGGAATTGTGGGGACGGATCGCGCCGCGGCGCGACCGAGACGTTGCCTCGCGCATGGAGTGGGTCTCCCTCTTGCGAATGCTTGCCCCTGTTGTACCCGGCCGCGTGCACACCACCAAACTGCTGGCCGTGTAGATGGCCGTGGCTGTCCGCCGATGACCCGGCGACCTCGGATCACATTTCGCGCCGACGTCAGGCCAGGACATGCCCTCCCGGCCGCGTTCCCAGCAGCGCAGCAGCGCTTCTCGGCGGCCAACGGGCGCCCAGAGTCGCGATTCCGGTACCCCGGTGGCCTACTCCTGCAGACGGTTGTATTGCCGCAGAATCTGACGGAGCCGTTGATGCGGAAGCGCGTGCACGGTGACGTTGTCGGCTCCGGTCATGGTCTCGGCCGCCACCATTGCATTAATGACCGCCTCCTCCGTGGCGGCGACGGTGGCAGCAAAGAACCGTCCGGTCTCCTCGTTCGCCAGCATCTCCAGGCTCGAGGTGCCGGCGCGCGTGTTTGCAGCGACGCGATTGGCGGTGCTGATGGCCATGAAGATGTCCCCGGACCCGTTGCCGGAGACGCTCCCGTTGCGCGCCAGGCCGAGCGATACACGCCGCGCCACGCGCTTCAGCTGGTGCGGCAGCAGCGGGGCATCGGTGGCAACCAGTACGATGATCGACCCCAGCTCGTCGGGCGGCGCGTCGGCCTCGCGCGCCGGACCGTGGCGCCCCTCCCGGGCCAGGCTCCGAGGCCAGCCGCTGGTTTCGGCGACCGGCGCCCCACCCTCAACACCCGGCATCAGGTCGGGAATCTCCCGTCCCACCGGCACGCCCGCCACGCGCAGCAACCGTCGGGAGCCGTAGTTGCACTGCACCAACACACCGACGGTGTACTCTCCGTCGGCGGCGCTCACCTGGCGCGACGCCGTGCCGATACCGCCCTTGAACCCGTGGCAGATCATGCCGGTCCCGCCGCCGACATTCCCTTCGGGGACCTTGCCGCCAGTGGCCGAGGCCAGCGCCGCCAGAGCGTGCTCCTCGGTTACGTGCTGGCCGAGAATGTCGTTCAGGGTCCCGTCCCAGGTCTCACCCACAACCGGCAACGACGCCAGCCACGGCGGGTAACCATCGCCGTCGTAGTTGACGCTCTTACGCACCCCCCAGCGGACGACGGCGTGATGCACGATGCCCACGCTGAGGGTGTTGGTGATCATGAAAGGGCCTTCCATGATCCCCGAATCCTCCACCCAGGTAGTCCCGGTGAGCTCGCCGTCACCATTGAGCGCGAACCAGCCGGCGAGCACCGGCGCCGGATCGTCTTTGCCACGTGGCCATATCGCGGTGACCCCGGTGCGTACCGGCCCCTGGCCGACGACCAGGACGCCGTCCCCGGAGATCAACGTGGTGTGTCCCACCTCGACGCCGGCAACATCCGTGATCGCGTTGAGTGGCCCCGGAAGTCCTTCGAATGGCACACCCAGGTCACGCGCCCGCGGCTTGTCCTGGGCCGCCAGAGCCGATGCTGCAACCATCGAGACAACGGCCAGGAAGTTGACGATAGAACGGGCTCGCGAACGTCGCATTCGGGGACCTCCTGGGTCGGCTGACGGCACTGGCTGGCGCCACGGTTCCCCATCCCGGCCGCGAGCTCAACCCCCTCAGGATACGGGACGGCCCTTCGATTCTCCGACCGCGGCGCGCCGACTGAACTCGAGCGCGTAGAGCACGTACGCCGGGTAGATCCCGGTGCCTTGCGAGCCCGATATCGTGTAGGTGTTTCGGTTCGTGGGGCGGGCTACGAAAGCGATCTCCATCCGGCCCGTCGTGCTGCGGAAGCCTTTGTCCTGGGCATGCTCGCCGAATGTGTAGTACGTCCAGACCTGCCCGCGGCCGGCGCCGGTCGGGCGCACGTGATCGGGCAGGCCGAGCGTCACCGCGATGCGGCCACGGTCGGATCTCCAGCCGCGGAACGGTGTGTCGCGGTAGCTGACATTGGCGTAGGCGACGCGCTCGTAGAAGGCATCCTTGAACGGGTTGGCCCGGTCTCGAGGCTCGTTGTCGCGACGCTCCCAGAAGCGCGCGATGAAGGTGGCTCGCTGGTCCGAGGTAGCGAGATCCTCCCAGGCGTCGTGCTCCTCGTCGAGAATCAGGTACTCCACCGGCCCGTCCAGCCAGCGGTCCGGGTCAGCCTCGTGGTACGCCAGCGCCAGTGGGCCGGTCTTTGAGAACTCGTCGCGCAGCGCGCCAGGCGCACGCGCGGGCAGAGCGAGAAGAAACGCCACAGTCACGGCAGTCGCCATACAAGCTCGCATCATGATGGCGTCAGGTGATGCGGGCAGGGCCCATTGCTGCCGACAGCAGGTTGTCGTAGCGATTGGCCAGGTGGCGGCGCATCACCATGCGCGCGAGCTCGGCATCTCCGGTCTCGATGGCGTCAACGATCGCCAGGTGCTCGGCATCGGAGTGCATCGACTCGTCGGTCATGAACCCACCGAGCGAGGCGAATCGCGTCATCTGCGACAGGCAGGATTTGACCAGTTCCACCATCAGAGCGTTGTTGCTCGCCTCGGCAACGGCTGCGTGGAACCGATCGTTGCGCTCGATGGCGACCGCGTAGCTCGCCGAATCACCCACGCGTATGTCGCAGCGGGCCAGCGCCCGCATTTGCGCCTTGGCCTCGGCGCCGGCGCTCAGCGCGGCGCGGGCGGCGGCTTCGCCCTCGATCAACAAGCGGATCTCGAACGTGTCCTTGACATCGTTGACGCTACTCCTGGCTACCGAATAGCCGCGGCCCGGCACGTGCTCGACGAACCCCTGGACCAGCAACTGCGACAGAGCCTCCCTGACCGGGGTCCGGCTGGTGCCATATCGCTCCGCCAGGTCGCCCTCTCGCAGGGGCTCACCGGGAACGACATCGCCAAGGATGATGCTGTCGCGCAACCGCGTGTGCACGTGCATGACGCGAGTTGTCGGGCTCAACGTTGAAATGGTCATCAGGGGATTCATCCGAGGAGCGGAAGAAGAACCGAGGGATCATCCCCGTTTCGGGACGCCGACTCAAGCGGCTCCCCGCCGCGCCCCGCGTCGGGTGGCACATCTCCAATAGAATTGCCCGACGTCGCGCTGCCCAGGCCGCCAGCACAACTCTGGAGATTTCATGCGTCCAAACCGCCACGCCGTAGCAGCGCTGTTGCTGTCCGTCGTCCTGCTGGCCCCGAGCTGGGGCGCCGCCAACAACAGCTCGCAGAAGTTCGAGATGCTCGACGTGTTCGATCTCGAGTGGGGCTCCGATCCGCGGATCTCGGCCGACGGCTCGCGCATCGTGTACGTGCGCAACTTCTACGACATCACGACCGACCGCCGCGCCTCGAACCTGTGGTTGATCGACGTGACAAGCGGCGAACAACGCCCGTTGACCAGCGGCACAGCCAACAACGGCTCGCCGCGCTGGAGCCCGGACGGCTCGCGCCTGCTCTGGGTCTCCTCCCTCGAGGGCGGCGCGCAGTTGTGGATGCGCTGGATGGACAGCGGACAAACGGCCCGCGTCAGCAACCTGACGCGTGGCCCCGGCGCTGTAACCTGGTCGCCTGACGGGGCATGGATCTCGTTCTCGATGTTCGTGCCCGCCGAGCCCGAATCCCTGGATGCGCAGATGCCGACGGCGCCGGGCGGCGCTGAATGGGCCCCGGCAGCAAAGGTGATCACCAAGCTCCAGTACCGCGCTGACGGTGCTGGCTACCTGCCCGACGGGACCAACCACCTGTTCATCGTACCGGCCGACGGCGGCACCCCCCGGCAGCTGACCGAAGGCGCCTTCAATCACTTCGGTCATTCGTGGGCGCCAGACGGTCAACACCTGGTGCTCTCGGCCAACCGACACGACGACTGGCAGTACGAACCGGCAGACACCGAGATCTACGAGCTCGCCCTGGCCACCGGCGAGCTGCGTCAGCTCACATCGCGGCACGGACCGGATAACGGACCGGCGGTCTCGCCGGACGGCAGCAGGATCCTCTATACCGGCAACGACGAGCGTTACCAGGGGTTCGACGTCAACGAGCTGTACGTGATGAATCGCGATGGCAGCGGTGTTGAGCGGCTCGCGTCGGGCTTCGACCGCAACATCGGCGGGGCGCGCTGGAGCGACGACGGCGAGGGGATCTGGTTCCAGTACACCGATGGCGGCGTCACCAAGGTGGCGTTCCTGCCCGCCAGGGGCTCGGCGGAGCCGGAGATGCGCGCCGACAGTCTAGGCGGACAGGATCTCGGACGGCCCTATGCTTCGGGTCAGTTCTCGGTGTCGGCGTCGGGAGACATCGCGGTGACCTACTCGCCCGGAGATCGGCCCGCCGACGTGGCGCTGGTGGCCGACGGCGAGCTACGGCAACTCACCTGGCTCAACGACGACCTGCTGGCTCACAAGTCGATCGGCGCGCCCGAGCAGATCCGCTGGGAATCGAGCTTCGACGGCCGCAGCGTCGAGGGCTGGATCGTACATCCGCCGGATTTCGACCAGGCGAAGAAATATCCCCTGGTGCTCGAGATCCACGGCGGCCCGTTCGCCGCCTACGGACCACATTTCGCTGCCGAGGTGCAGCTCTACGCTGCTGCCGGGTACGTAGTGCTGTACAGCAACCCGCGCGGGTCGAGCTCGTACGGGGAGGAATTCGGTAACCTGATCCACCACAACTATCCGAGCCAGGACTTCGACGATCTGATGTCGGGTGTCGACGCGGTCGTCGCGCGCGGCTACGTCGACGAGGACGACCTCTTTGTTACCGGAGGCTCGGGCGGCGGCGTTCTGACCGCCTGGATCGTCGGGCACACCGATCGGTTCGCGGCCGCCGTCTCACAAAAGCCGGTAATCAACTGGTACAGCTTCGTACTCAACGCCGACGCCACACCGGTCTTCTACAAGTACTGGTTCCCCGGTTTTCCGTGGGACCACGCCGAGAACTATCTGGAGCGCTCGCCACTGCACCACGTCGGCAACGTCAGCACACCGACCATGTTGATCACCGGTGAGCAGGACTACCGCACCCCGATCTCGGAGAGCGAACAGTTCTACACCGCCCTCAAGCTGCGGAAGATCCCGAGTGCCCTGGTGCGCATCCCGGAGGCGTCACACGGAATCGCCGCGCGCCCCAGCCACCTCCTCGCCAAGGTGGCGCACGTGCTCGCCTGGTTCGAACGCTATCGAAGCGTGACCACACCGATGGACAACAACTGAACGACCGATTATCCGACGGCGTCCCGCTGGCGTGGGGCCGTCGGGGTCAGGTAACCCGCCTAATTGTCGCTGAGTGAGGTTCGATGCAGGGAATCCGAGTCCGTGTCGTCGCCGCCTGGGCGGTGGCTATTTTGCTGGCGATCTATTTCGTGCAGGCGGGTGCCGGGAAGCTCAACCCATCGCCGGCGCTGGTCGAACGATTCGAGTCCTGGGGATACAGCGGCGGCTTCGCACGGATCGTCGGCATGCTCGAGATCACCGGAGCGGTGCTGGGGCTGGTCCCGTCGCTCGCCGCCTACGGAGCGCTGCTGATCTCGACAGTGATGATCGGTGCCATCTACACGCACCTGTCCACCGGTATCGGCGGCCCCGCTACGGCAGCACAGATGCTGGTGCTCGCGGGGGCGCTGATCGCGCTGCGGGCACGCGACGCACGTCCGCTGGGCAAGGCGCGCCGTATCGACGTTGCCTGAGGCGGCCGCCGGTCACGCGCGCCTACCTGGGGTTTCGACCGCCCAGGGCCAGCACGACGTCATCGGCTCACCGCAGCGCACCTACAAGAGGCTGCGGATCCAGCCGCCGTCGACGGCGATCGACGCCCCGGTGATGTAGCTCGCACGATCCGACGCCAGGAAGGTGACCATGGCGGCGAACTCGCGCGGCTCCGCAAGCCTCCCCATAGGTATCGCCGCCTCCCAGCCCGTGACGATGTCGTCGCGGCTACCGCCGGTGGCCTCCGCCTGACTCCGGGCCAGGTCCTCGACGCGATCCGTCCAGGTGAACCCCGGCATGACGTTGTTCACTGTCACTCCCGAAGCGGCCACCTCATTGGCGAGCGTGCGCGCGAAGCCGGTGACCGCGGCGCGCAAGGAGTTGGACAGAATGAGCCCGTCGACCGGCTGCTTCACGGCGATGGAGGTGATGTTGATGATGCGCCCCCAGCCGGCCGACTTCATACCCGGCAACACCGAGCGGCTGAAGTTCAAGACGCTGTCGAGCGTACCCTCAACCGCCTCGCTCCAGACCTGCCGCGAGTGCGCCTCGAACGGCCCGGCCGGAGGACCACCGGAGTTGGTCACCAGCACGTCGACGCACCCATAGGCGTCGTTCGCTGCCGCCACGACCGCATCCACATCCGTGGCGCGACTGACATCGGCCGGTATCGCCGTCACATCGGCACCGCTGGCGACCAGCGAGGTGCAGATTTCCTGCAGAGTCTCCTCGCCACGGGCGCAGATGACCAGCTTGCAACCCTCAGCGGCAAGCTCCTCGGCGACGGCGCGACCCAGGCCGCGGCTCGCGGCGGCGACCAGCGCGACCTTGCCCTGCAGGCCGAGATCCACGCCTCAGCCCTCCTGGAAGTAGGTATCGGTGCCGTCGAGCCAGTCCTGCCGTGGCGGTGAGAACACGTCGACGTCGAGGGTGTCCTCCAACGCCTCCGCCTTGTGGGGAACGTTGGAGGGCAACGTGAGCACCTCGCCCGCATGCACATCGATGGGCTCGGCGTCCTCGCTCCCGACCCAGAACCGCAACACGCCTTCGAGCACGTAGGTCAGTTGCTCGTTGTCGTGCGAGTGCATCGGCACGATGCCGCCCTTCTTCAAGTACACGTGTGCCAGCATCATGCGATCGCAGGTGATCAGCCGACGATCGATCGTGTCGGTGACGCGCTCCTTCGGCATGTCTTCCCAGCGGAACTTCGATACCTCGTTCGCCATCAGCTCACTCCCTGTACGAGATCATTCGGCCAGGTGCTCGCGCAGCAGTCGCTGCACCGTTCCGCCGTCGGCACCAGCGCCCACTTCGGTCATCACCTGGCCCATGAAAAAGCCCATCAACGCCACCCGGCCGGCGCGATACTCGTCGGCCTTCTCGGGGTTGTCGGCAACCACACGTTCGACGATCTCGGCAAGCGCCGACTCGTCGACCCCTGCATCCAGGCCGCGATCGCGGACGATCGTGCGCGGCTCACCGCCCTCGGCGACCAGCACCTCGAACACCAGGCGCCCGACGCCCGCGGTGATCTCCCCTGCTTCGACCATCGCTACCAGCGCGCCGAGGGTGCCGCCATCGAAACGCAGGGCATCGAGACCACATTCCTTGCTGGTCGGAAGCACCTCGTTGACGATCCACTTCGCCGTCGCTCGGGCTTCGGCCGGCGCCGCCATGGCGGCCTCGAAGAAGGCGGCCACCGCGTGGTCGCCGCTGAGCACGTCCGCATCCGCCTCGGCCAGTCCGATCTCACCGACGTAACGCTCATGGCGCGCCGCCAGATCGGCATCGGAGGCGCGCGCCGCCGCGCGGGCCTCCGCAGGCGTGCGCTTGCGACGCTTGCGAACGTCGACAGCAGCGGCTGCACCGGAGGAGCCGCCAGCCGCCGTCGTGCCATCGCTGGCTCGGTCGGCGCCGCTGTCCGCGGTCAGTACCTTCGCCCACGAGTCGCGCAACGTGACGACGCGGTTGAAGATCGGGGCCCCCGGAGACGAGTCGGACGGGTCACTGTAGAAGTAACCGAGACGCTCGAACTGCAGATGCGCCCCCGGTTCCGTATCACCGACGCCGGGCTCTGCCAGGGCGCCGTCGAGCGACTCCAGGGAATCAGGATTCAGGTCGGCGAGCAGATCCCCGTCACGCCCCGGCTCGGCGACGGAGAACAGCCGGTCGTAGAGCCGTACGGAAACCGGAACCGCGTGCGCGGCCGAAACCCAGTGCACCGTACCGCGGATCCGTCGGCCGTCGGGTGTGGCACCACCGCGGGTCTCGTCGTCGTAGCTACAGTGCAGCTCCACCACCTCGCCAGCGTCGTTCTTTAGGACGTCATCGCAGCGGATCACATAGCCGTAGCGCAGCCGCACCTCCCGACCCGGCGCCAGACGGAAGAACTTCGGCGCCGGCACTTCCATGAAGTCTTCGCGCTCGATGTACAACTCGCCAGCGAACGGCACCGATCGCGATCCCTCCTTGGGCACGTCGTGCGGCCAGAACGGCGCGTCGATCTGCTCCACCTTGCCCGTCGGCCAGTTGGTGATCACCACCTTCAGGGGTCGCAGCACGCACATCACTCGCGGCGCCCGATGGTTCAGGTCATCGCGGATCGCGTACTCGAGCATGGCGATGTCGACGCGACCTTCAGTTTTGGCCACACCGACCAGATCGCAGAACCTGCGGATCGCCGCCGGCGTCACACCGCGGCGCCGCAACCCGGCGATTGTCGGCATGCGCGGATCGTCCCACCCATCGACGTGTCCGCCCTCGACCAGCTGCAGCAGCTTCCGCTTGCTGGTGATCATGTAGTCGACGTTCAGCCGCGAGAACTCGAACTGATACGGCCTCGAGGAGCCCAGCTCGAGGGAGTCGATGTACCAGTCATAAAGCTCCCGGTTGCTGACGAACTCGAGAGTGCACAGCGAATGGGTCACGCCTTCGATGGCGTCCGACTGGCCGTGGGCCCAGTCGTAGAAGGGATAGATGCACCAGTCGTCGCCGCGTCGGTAATGATGCGCGTGACGGATCCGATACATGAGCGGGTCGCGCAACTTCATGTTCGGGTGGGCCATGTCGATACGGGCACGCAACACCTTGGCACCATCGGGGAACTCGCCGCCGCGCATGCGCGCGAACAGATCGAGGTTTTCGTCCACCGAGCGGTCACGATACGGGCTCTCACGCCCCGGCTCGGTCACCGTACCGCGATGGTCGCGGATCTCCTCCTCGCCGAGATCGTCCACGTAGGCCTTCCCCTTGCCAATGAGCTCGACGGCCCAGTCGTAGAGCCGCTCGAAGTAGTCCGAGGCGTAGTACTCATGGTCGTCCCAATCGAAGCCCAGCCAGCGGACGTCAGCCTTGATCGCCTCGACATAACGCGGGTCCTCGGTAGCCGGGTTGGTGTCGTCGAAGCGGAGGTTGCAGTGCCCGCCAAACTCGGCCGCGACGCCGAAGTCAACGCAGATCGCCTTCGCATGCCCGATGTGAAGGAAGCCGTTCGGCTCGGGTGGAAACCGGGTCACGACGTGGTCGTATTTTCCCGCCGCCAGATCATCGCGCACGATCGTGCGGACGAAGTCGGCACCCGACTCGCGGCCGCCGTCTGCACCTGGTTTCGGATCAGCTTTGCTGTCGGCGGCCACAGCGTCCCCCTGGTACTGGGCGCGGTCAGTGCGCCGAGATGCGGTACAGATGATGTCGGCCGCGCATGTACATCTCGCTGCCGACGATCGCCGGTGAACCGTCGAACCCGTCGTCTAGGCTGTTGCGCGCCAGCACCTTGAGCTCGGGCCCGTTCTCGAGCACGAGACCACCGCCGTCGCGGCCGATGAGATAGACGCGGCCCGCCGCCCCCACCGGCGACGCATAGACCTCGCGTAGCCCCTCCAAGCGTTGCGGTCCGTAGCGCCGCTCGCCGGTGCTGGCCGTGTACACCGTCAGTATCGGGTCGTTGCTCTTCAGGTAATACAGCACGTCGTCGTACAGCAACGGCGACGGCACATAGGGGGTGTCGCGATCGACTTCCCAGACAACGGCATCGCCGTCGCCGATATCGCCGCTGGCCGCGGCGAGACGCACGGCGCGCAGAGCGCTGCCTCGATACCCGGCCGTCAGGTAGACGACTCCGTCCGCGAACACGGGAGAGGGAATCGAGTTGAGCGTCAGCCCGGCACCGTGCCAGATCAGCTCGCCAGTGGCGAAATCGTAGCTGCGCACCCGATTCGTCCCCGCGGTGATCACCTGCGTGCGGCCAGCGTGCTCCACCACCAGCGGCGTCGCCCAGGTGGTGATCTCGTCACGGTCGGTGCGCCAGATCTCCTCGCCGGTGTGCTTGTCTAGGGCGACGATGTAGGACGGTCCCTCGTGATCCCAGGTAATCACCAGCGCGTCACCGTGCAGGACGGGCGAGCTGCCCTCGCCGAACTCACGCCGCGTGGACATGTCGCCAAGGTCCTTTTCCCACACCAAGTTTCCGTCCAGGTCGTAGCAGAAGACGCCGCGCGAACCGAAATAGGCCCACACGTGCTCGCCGTCGGTCAGCGCCGAGGCTGACGCAAACGAGTTGTTCATCTGCCGCGCCTCATGAGGCGCCTCCTGCCGCGAGGTACGCTCCCACACCACCGAGCCGTCGGCGCGATTGATCGCCAGGATGTTGAAGCTTAGCGACGTGCTCGGCGCCGCTGGCCCGCGTCGCCGGCGGCCCTCCGACGCTTCCGGGACGGACTCCCCGACAGCAGTGAGGACGTACACGCGATCGCCCCACACCACCGGAGTGCCCGAACCCTGACCGGGAATGGCGATCTTCCAGGCGACGTTCTTCGTTTCGCTCCATTCCACTGGCGGATCACCGTCTGGTGACACCCCCGACATCATCGGGCCTCGCCACATCGGCCACTGGCTGGGGCTCTCGATTGCCGTCGATGCCAGCGGAACGACGATCGCAATCACGCAGATCAAGACGCCACCAACGCGATATCTCAACGTCTTTACCTCTGAGTAGTCGACGGAGTCCCGCGGGGGCGCAGGCCATCGAGCAACAGGGTGGTCAGAACCTCCGGCAGCTCGCCGCGCTGCTGGTCGACGATTGTATCGCCAAGCAGGCGTTGGAGAACCAGGCCGAGGACCGTCGCCGTCACCACCCTGGCGGCGAGAGCCGGATCCGCGGTACGCAACCGCCCGCGGGCCGCGAGATCGGCGAGCAGAGTCTCGCCCATCTCGGTTGCCGGCTGCAGTACCTGCTCGTAGTAGGCTCGCCGATGCTCGGGATCGACCAGCAACTCCGGCCAGGTCGCTCGGAGCAGGTCCAGCCGGTCCCACAGCGTGTCGAGTCTATGTCGGAGGTAGGCGCCCAGGAAGTCGCGGAAGCCCGCCGCCGGGCGCTGGCCGAGGTCGATCTTGCCGCGCTCCGCCGCCGCCAGACGATCGAGCAGGCCGAGCATGAGGTCGCCCTTGTCGCCGAAGTAGTTGTAGATCGTGCCGTCCGCCACCCCGGCGCGGCGCGCGATCGCTCGTACAGTGGCGCGCTGGTAGCCAACCGTGGCGATCTCCTCGGTGGCGGCATCGAGGATTCGCTCGCGGCGACGGCGGGTGCGCTCGGCGACGGCAGGCGCGGCTAGCGGCGGCGCTGCCTCTTCGGAGTGTCCTGCAAGGCCGTCTTCAGCCATACCAGATCATCGTGACTTCCATGCGCTCAATTCGCGTACAAGTTCTCGTGGTTTCTGAATGATCATTCACTCAATTATTGAACACATATTCAATTCTGACAAGGAGGAGCCACCGGTAGCAGCCGGGATGGTGCCCGGCTAAAGTCATGACAATCTGACCAGAGAGGGGCAAAACGCCGTTGCGAACGCTACCGACGCCAGACCAACTCCGGATTCGACAACTTGGGGCGCCGCGACAGGCATCGCCGCTGGCCGCCAACGGCGTGCTGACGGTAAGCGACGGTCAGGGCGTCCTGATTCCTACCGACACCGAGACGCTGGCCGGGGTCGAGGGCGCGATTCCGTCGTTCGAGGCGGCCGGGCCGCGTGCCGAGCTCTTTTTTGACCCTCCGAGCGCGAGCATCGGCATCGTCACGTGCGGCGGGTTGTGCCCCGGCATCAACGACGTCATCCGCGCCATCGTGCTCACCGCATGGCATGAGTACGGCGTGCGCCGCGTCCTCGGCTTCCGCTACGGCTTTGCCGGACTTGCCGCATCGTCGGCGCTGGAGCCGGTGGCGCTCGATCCCGACGTAGTACACGAGATCCACAGCCTCGGCGGAACGATCCTCGGCTCGAGCCGAGGACCGCAGGAGGTCTCCGAGATGGTCGACGAGCTGCAGCGACGGCGTGTCGACATCCTGTTTGCGATTGGTGGCGACGGCACGCTGAGCGGCGCTTCGGAGCTCGCCGCCGAGATTAGCCGGCGGACGGTCCCGATCGCGGTCGTCGGCATCCCGAAGACGATCGACAACGACATTCTCTGGCTCGAACGCAGCTTCGGCTTCGCTACTGCCGTCAACGAGGCGGCGCGATCGATCGTCGCGGCGCACACCGAGGCACACGCGGTGCGGAACGGAATCGGCCTGGTGAAGCTCATGGGACGCTATGCAGGTTTCATTGCGGCGCACGCCACCTTGGCTCACAACCAGGTCAACTTCTGCCTGGTGCCGGAGCTGCCGTTCGCGCTCGAGGGAGGAGCCGGCTTCCTGACCTTGCTCGAACGTAGACTCGGAACCAAGGGCCATGCGGTGGTGGTCGTCGCAGAGGGGGCCGGACAGGAGCACATCGACCACGGCGGTCCGACTCGCGATGCCTCCGGCAACCCGACGCTCGCCGATATCGGCCCCTTTCTGAAGGAACGCATCCAGCGGCATCTCCGCGCCTGCGACATGGTCGCATCGGTGAAGTACATCGACCCGAGCTACCTGATCCGCAGCTTACCCGCCAACGCCTTCGACTCGGCGCTCTGCCTGACGTTGGGTCAGCACGCTGTCCACGCCGGCCTCAGCGGCCGCACCGACATGCTGGTCGGTACCTGGGCTGGCCACTACACACACGTGCCGCTACCGCTGGCGACAAGCGAGCGGCGCCAGCTCGACGTCGGCGGGGCAGTGTGGCAACGCGTGCTGGAAGCCACCGGCCAACCCGGGGTCATGAGCGACGAATGAGAGGCAACCTTTAGCGCCGCCGTGCGTCTGAAGGGAGGGAGAGAGTAGTCTGACCTAGATCGGCCGCGCCTCCGCCGCCGATGATCCGATCCCATGCACGAGTCGCCGTGAATAGCACGACCATGCCCTCGAGCCCGGGGTTCGACGAGGAGATCCGTACCTATCTGCAGGAGCGCCTGCGGCTGGTGGCGGGTGCCGTCACGGTCATTACCGGAGCGCTCGCCGCAGCGTTTCTATTCACGCTGTGGCGGCAGGGCGAGGACAGCCTGCTAACCGTCCTCATCAGCTTCGTGACCACGCTGCCCAACGCAGCCTTGTTCTGGCTCGTGCTCGGAGCATCGATCATCCGGCGCGGCCTGCAGAGCCGCCGCTTGTCGGAGCGCGGTCTGGCGATGCTGGACGGCCTCCTGTTGCAGATCCTCGTGGCGCCCTGCCTGCTGCTGTTCGCGACGTCGCACCACTTCGCCTTCTCCGGCTTCGCCCTGGTGCTGCCCTTCCTGACGTTGTTCATACTAACGCGCTCGATGCTGGTACCGAGCTCCGCCGCACGCACGTTCTGGCTCTCGATTCCGGCACCCATCGGGATGCTCGCGATCCAGCTATGGCACGGGGCCTCCTATGCCTTTCCCGGTCAGGCCTACCCCCGCAGCCACTACGTCAACATGCTGATTCAGAATCAGGTCCTGCTGATCGGTACCATCGGCGTCGCCTGCGTCGCCTCGCGCGTGAACCTCGGACTCCGGCGCCGCAGCTACGAGGCCGGCCACCTGGGGCAGTACGAGATCCACGGCAAGCTCGGCGCCGGGGCGATGGGCGAGGTCTATGGTGCGACGCATTCACTCTTGAATCGTCCGACGGCCATCAAGCTGCTGCGTCCGGAGATCGCCGGCGAGAGCTCGCTGCGACGATTCGAGCGCGAGGTCAAACAGACGAGCCGTCTCACTCACCCCAACTCGGTGGGGATCTACGACTACGGACACACCGCCGACGGCGTGTTCTATTACGCCATGGAGCTACTCGACGGCGCCAACCTGCGTGAGATCGTCGAGACCACCGGACCGATGCCGGCCGGGCGGGTGATCCACGTGCTGTCGGCGGCCTGTGGCGCGCTGGGAGAGGCGCACGCGAAGGGAATGGTTCACCGCGACATCAAGCCCGCCAACATCATGCTGTGCAGGCAGGGGGGCGAGAACGACGTCGTGAAGATCCTCGACTTCGGCCTGGTGAAGAACCTCAGCCAACAGGCGCCGGAGCTCGACGGCATGATCATGGGCACGCCGGAGACGATGGCCCCGGAAGCCGTGTACCCGGAGATGATGGGACCGCGCGCCGATCTCTATTCGCTGTCCGCGGTCGCCTACTACCTGCTCACCGGCACGCCGTTGTTCACCGCCACCGATGTGCGTGAGTACATCCGCCAGCATCAGACCAAGCAACCGGAGCCGCTCCGATCCCGCAACCCGGACGTCCCGGACGATCTGCAGCAAGTAGTCCTCCGGGGGCTCTCGAAGGACCCGGGGATGCGTGCCAAGAACGCCATCACCATGCGCGCCCAGTTGCTCGACTGCGAGGCCGCCGGCAGCTGGCTGGCCACCGAGGCAGACGAGTGGTGGGCCGGTTTCGAGAAACCATCCCCGATGCAGCACTCGACAAGCTCCACCGGCTCCGAGAGCATCATGGCGACGGCGCTCATCGGCGAGGCCACGGCATTGCTCATCGACAGCGCCCACCTCGATGCGGTCGATGACGGCGAGGCGGAGGCGAGCGGCTAGGCACACGTCAACGCGATACGCTCTCGGAGGCTTCCATCAACCCGCCTGCGAGGTCTCCGATGCGCAATCCGATCCTCTTCGCCCTGCTCACAGCCCTGTGCTGGGGGCTGTACGGTCCGACCCTGGCACAGGCGCGATCATCGCTCTCGAGCCCCTTCAAGCCGTACTTCCTGATCGGACTTGCTTACATCGTCTGGGCCATCGTCGGTGGCCTCATCGGTATGCGGTTCAACGGCGACGAGCTGTCGATCAGCAGCACCGGTGCCTTCTGGGGCTTCGCCGCCGGAACGCTCGGCGCCTGGGGCGCCTTGAACCTCACCCTCGCCATGTTCACGGGTGGCGCCGCTCTACCCCACCTGGTCATGCCGATCGTGTTCGGCGGCGCGGTGACCATCTCGGCCCTCGTCGCCCTGCCCCGGGCCGAGCACGTCAGCCCCTGGTTGTGGCTCGGCATCGCGGTGGTCGGCGCCGGCATCGTCATGGTGGCCTACAACACCCCGCACGCCACCCCGCCCACAGCGCCGGCGCCCGCGACCGGAGCAGCGCAGATCGACTGAGCTGCTCTTCACAGCCGGGAGGAGCTCCTGCACCCCGTTGACGGCCGTCAGACGGTAAGATCGGCCGTGAGCGTTCCCTCCGACGCCGTACCGCGCGCTCACGCCGCCGAGACAGTTCCCGAACGCCCAAGAGCCGGAGTTCCGAGATGAACATCAAGCGCATTGTCGCGATCGTCGTAGTCCTGGTCGGATTCGCGGGCGGATGGCTGTATGCCGGACGCACACCGTTGGTCGACGGCGTCACGGTGGAGATGTATCAGAACCCGGCGTGCGGCTGCTGCGGCAAATGGGCGGCCCACATGGAAACCGCCGGCTTCAACGTCGAGATCCACAAGACCGATCAGCTCAACAGCATCAAGGAGCGTGAGGGGATAACGCCAGCAACCGCCGGCTGCCACACGTCGAAGATCGACGGCTACTTGGTCGAGGGCCACGTCCCGGCACGCGAGGTTGCGCGCCTGTTGAGCGAGCGCCCGGACATCAAGGGCATCACCGTGGCCGGTATGCCGATGGGCTCGCCGGGCATGGAGGGCGGACGGACGGATCGTTATGACGTCCTGACGATCGACCACGAGGGCAACACGGCAGTCTTCGCCAGCTATTGATGCGGCGCCTGGCCCCGCCTGGCGGCATTCTCGCCGCCACGTTGTTGATCGGCGTCACCGGCGCCGCGGCACCGATGGGGCAGCAGGAGACACCGTACGAGCTGGAGGCGCTCTACCGCAGCGGCGTCGTGTTCGACCAGTTCCTCGAAGCCGCCGATCAGCGCCGCGAAGCCTGGCGGGCCAACTACGCTGACGGTTCGCCGGCGGCTGAGGCCGTCGAACGCGTCCGCGCCGTCGGTGCGGCCGCCAAACTGCTTGTCGTGGCGGAAGACTGGTGTGGCGACTCGGTGCACACGATCCCCTACCTCGCACGACTGGTTGAGGCGATCGACGGGCTGGAAATGCGGATCATCGATTCGGAGGTCGGCGCCCAGCTGATGCGCCAGCGCCCGACTCCCGATGGCCGAGCCGCGACGCCCACCGTCGTCGTGCTCGACACCGACTACGCCGAGATCGGTAGCTGGGTCGAGCGCCCCGGCGTACTACAGGACTGGTTCCTCGACAACGAGGACGAGCTCTCGCGTGCCGAGTTGTACGATCGTAAGTACGCCTGGTACGCCGAGGATGCCGGCGACAAGACGATCGACGACATCACCGCCCTGCTCGAGCGCGCGTTCGGCACCGCTCAGTAGTGGCCTGTAACAGATGAACGTTGCCTATCGTGGTGGCGAAATGGGCTCGGATGCCAGGCGCTACGACGAGACGATGTTGGCCCATCTTCGAGGAGGAGCAACGGGGCAGACGGGTCAGTTTCGCCACTGTTCTCTTGATGGGCCTACGGACAGATGGGCAACGTTCATCTGTTACAGGCCACTAGCTGTCGGCATTTCGGCGACGAAACAGTGTCCGCAACAGATCCGCCAGGCCGACGCGTTCTAGTGCCTCGCCGCTCTTGTCTTTCACCGTGCTCAACAGGCGACGCGCCCAGGCCCACTCCAGCCCGAGAATGGCGAGCCCAATGGGGATGACGACGAACGCCGGGCCCGGCGTCACCAGCAGGATGATGCCGATCAGCACCACCGTAACGCCGACGAGCGTGACGATAATGCGCCGCGCCGCCTTGTACGTCAGGTCAGCTAGCTGGAATAGCACCAGCACCCTCGCCTAGCAGGCCGTGGCTTGCCGCAGTTGCGCGACAAGATTCTGGATTCCCTCGCGCGCCAGCACGATGGCGTGCACCTTCATCGGTGGCAACGACCCGAGCACGGAGAGAATATCCTCGTCACTGATAGACGCAGCGTCATCGATGGTTGTTCCTGAAATCAGCTCAGATGCAACAGACCCGGCAGCGATGGCGGCTGCGCATCCGTAGGCTTTGAAGCGCGCTTCAGTGATCACGCCGTCACGGCAGTGGGCCACCAAGCGGAGCATGTCGCCACAGACAGGGTTGTGCACCAACGCAACACCGTCCGGGTCGGCAAGATCGCCGAGATTGCGAGGGTTGTTGTAGTGATCGGCGAGGCCGCTATTGTCGCTCATGTCGCTCGCAGGAAGAAACACATTCGCTGGACCGGGGCAAGCGTAGCAGGCCGTGATGGAAGTGTGGCGAGCCGGGCCGGAGCCCCGACCGTCCGTCCTCGAACGTGAAACCTGCCCGACACGAGGCCGTCTTAGTCTGATGAAGACTCTGCATCATCGAACCTGATCGGAACGTAATGAACGTAATTCAGACTCTCGGCCTGTCGAAAACCTATGGCGGTGGACCCTTCGGGTCGGGCGTCGATGCGCTTCGCGACGTGAGCATCGATGTCGGTACCGGCGAGGCGTTCGGTCTGCTAGGACCCAACGGCGCCGGCAAGACGACGCTCGTCAAGATCCTGCTTGGCCTGGTTCACCCGACCGCCGGAAGCGCTGTGCTGCTGGGCGAGCCGGCGGGCAGCCCGAAGTCGCGCAGCCACGTCGGCTACATGCCCGAGCGTCGCGAGTACCCTGATTTCCTCACCGCCGCGCAGGTCCTGGAGCTATTTGGCCGCCTGCTGGGCATGGACAAGCGCGAGCGCGCCAGACGGATCGACATCGTCCTGGAGGAAGTCGAGATGTCGGCCTGGCGGGACCATCGGGTCGGCGGCTTCTCCAAGGGAATGCAGCAACGTCTGGCGCTGGCCCAGGCGCTCCTTCCGGATCCGCAGGTCCTGTTCCTGGACGAGCCCACCGAAGGCATCGATCCGCTAGGCCGCGTTTCGATTCGCGGCATCCTGCGGCGCAACCTGGAGAAGGGCAAGACGCTGTTCGTGAACTCACACATGCTCGGCGAGGTCGAGCTACTGTGCGATCAGGTGGCCATCCTGGTAAAGGGGCAGGTTCGACGAGAGGGACCGCTGAGCTCGCTACAAGCACCCAACCCTGAGTACCGCCTGGTACTGGCGACCTCGGACGAAGTCACCGCGCGCGCCGCGCTGGCAGCGGACGGCGAGGAGCACGAATCGCTGGCGGCGCCGCCGGGGCGCAGCGCCTGGCGCCTGAGCGTCAGCGATCGAAGCGAGCTCAACGCCGCGCTCGATCGAGTGCGCCAGGCCGGCATCGAAATCGAGGAGGTCCAGCGGGTCCGTGCGAGCCTCGAGGAGGTGTTCGTACAGACCATCAGCGACGCCTCGTCGGAGGACTCCGACGCTGGCCGGCCCGGTGGTGCGCGATCCGGCGACGAGTCGATCGCCGTGGCCGATGTCCGACCCGATGAAGCCGAAGAGCCTGCCGCCGTTGCGGTCACGACGGAGACGGAGTCGTGACCGAGACGGTCGCATCGATCATCGCACCTGCCGCCAGCGGTCACCGGCTGACGGTGCAGCAGGTTGGCGCCCTGGTCGGCTACACGGTGCGCGAAGCGCGCAACAAGTGGACGCTGGTGGCGCTGTTCGCGCTCACGACACTGTTTCTGATCGCGCTGGCGACGGTGATCTCCGTCGACGTGGTCGAAGGGTCGATCGCCTCGGCCAGATTGTTCGGCACCATCCCGCTGGAGATCGGTGGCAACGAGATCTCGATAGCCGACGCCGTCACCGTGATCCAGGTGGTGATCGTCAGCGTGCTGAGCACCTTCGGGCTCGTGTTGTCGCTATTCGTCACCGGCAGCATCATCCCGCGCACGTTGAACACCGGCTGGGTCGACCTGCTGGCCTCGCAACCTGTTGCGCGGATGACGCTGGTGCTCGGCCGTACGCTGGGCGCTCTCGCCGTGGTCACAATGGCGCTCGCGTACCTGTTCGGCGGCAGCTGGTCGTTGCTCACTTGGAAAACCGGCTTCGGCAATGCCGGGTTCCTGCTGGCGGGTTTAATCGTCCTGTTCACCTTCGCCTGCTGCTACGCCGGCATGGTTCTCGTCGGGGTGCTGACCGGCAGCAGCCCCGTGAGCATCATCGCCGGCATCGGCATCTGGTTCCTCGGGCTGATCCTGTACCCACTGCACACGTATTCGGAATGGACCACGGCGTTCCGCGCCGGCTGGCCGCGGTCGTTGGTCACCGCAATCGCCGAAACCCTGTACTGGATTCTGCCGAAGACCCTGGAGCTGACGGATCGCGCTAGTCTGGCAACCCGGCTGGAACCGATTTCCCTGACCCCCATGTTGACATCGTTGCCGTTTCCGTTGATTTGCCTGGCGCTGGCATGTTGGTGGTTCGCGCGGCAGGATTACTGAGCTCTCAAACGTTCGATTGCACCTGTTGGAGGAACCAGAGCATGAACATCAAGCTGGCCTACGATCGAGCATTTCCGCTGACGGCCATCGCGTGGGCCCTGGCGCTGTTGCTACTTCCTCCCATCGCGTGCTCCGGCACCGCCGCGCCCGCGGCAGGTGGTGACGAGGCCGAGTCGGCTGCCGCCCAGGGTGACCTCATCGCCCGGCTACCGGCCGATGCGACCACCGTCGGCCTGATCGACTTCGCCTCGCTCCGCAACAGTCCTGCCTACGAGTTCTTCAAGCGCGAGGGAGCCGAGTTCGGCAACCCCGACGATCTCGAGGAGATCATCGCCGAGACCGGTATCGACCCGCGCACCGACCTGCATCGGATTGCTTTCGTGTCCAGCGGCTGGTTCTCCGACGATATGAGCGACGCCTCGGGCGCCATTGCGGTGGCCAGCTTCGACCGCGACAGGGTCATCGACTCATTGGACGGCCACGCTACGGAGGAGTACAGCGGCTACACGCTCTACTCGATCGGCGATTGGGATGGTCCCGACGATGATGACGCCCACGACGGCGACAGCGACGCCGATGCCGACCATGCAGACGGCGACGATACGGACGGCGACGACGACAGCGAGGTCGGCTACCTGACGCTCCTCGACGACAGCACCGTGGCGTTCGGCGGCAGCAGCACGATTCGAGCCATCATCGACGTGGCCAACGGCGCCGCCTCGGCGCGCACCAACACCCGTCTCATGGGACTGCTCGAAGACGTCGACCCGGATAGCGAGACCTGGTTCATCTCGTCGCAGGATGCTCTGTTGAGCGGGATCGCACCGGACGATAACGTCCCCATGCAGCAGATCCCCATCGATCGCATCAACGCGATGATCATGTCGCTCCGACTTGCCAACGGCCTGCAGATGAACCTCCGCGGGCGCACCGAG
The DNA here is from genome assembly GCA_965248695.1 of Acidobacteriota bacterium. Lineage (GTDB taxonomy): Bacteria > Acidobacteriota > UBA890 > UBA890 > WLXD01 > DASCOT01. The sequence goes on from CBDFKD010000002.1 coordinate 3,129,335, forward strand.
GAATCTGCCGACGCCAAGCTGCTCGGCGACTCGCTCAACGGCATGCTCGCCTTCGGCAAGATGATGATCCAGGGCAGCGACCCCGACGTGTTCTCGATCCTCGACACCAGCATCAGCGCCGGCAGCAGCGGTCGCGACGTGACCTTGCGCGCCGATCTGTCGATCGCCGACCTCGAAGCGTTGCGCGACTATGCGCGCGAGATGTTCGAGGAGTCGGTGGACGGGGTGCCTGGAGAGTAGTTACGGGGCGGAGACGACACACACTCGTCTCTGGCAACGGGTGGCGGCGGTAGTCGATGGGGGTTCGTGCTCACGCGTCGTGAGCGCAGGTATCCGAACATCAGCGTTGGCGATGTTGCCTGAGACGAGTGTGTGTCGTCTCCGCCTCGCGACTTTCCAGGTTCTCGTCCTCGAGTTGCGGACGACGTTGCACCCTAGTCGCTTGCGTGGGATGGGAGTGGTCCGCGAGCCAGCGCCCTAGTCTCCCGACGGCAAACTGGCGAGCAAGGTCAGTACGTCGAACAGCATCCTCGGCGCCCGCCGTATCGAGTCGACGGACAGCCGTTCATCGACGCCGTGGGCCTGACCATCGCCGGGGCCTAAACGGATGGGTGACCAGCCGTAGGCGACGATGTCGCGCTCGCGGAAGAAGTGGCTGTCCGTGAATCCCGCAAGCACGGTGGGGATTACGCTGGCGCCGGCGTTATCGCGTCGGGCCGCTTCTTCGATCGCGCCCCACAGCGCGGTGTCACGCGGCGAGGCAGAGGGCTGGAAGCTCAGCAGGATCTCGATCTCGATCTCGTCGTCGTCGATCACGTCACGGAGCGAGGCGATGAACAGCTCCGGACGCTCTCCCGGCAACAGCCTGCAATCGAGCTCGGCCGCCGCCGCTGCCGAGATCACGTTGGTCTTCGAGCTGCCCTCGAGCACGGTGATCGCGATGGTATTGCGCAACAAGTTACCGAACGAAGCCTCGAGCGCATCGAGCATGCGGGGTCGGGCGATGTTGCGCTCGATCGTGCGCATCTCGGCAGCCAGGTCGGGATCGGTCTCGAGTACGGCAGCGGCTCGAATGGCCTCGGCCACGGCGGGGACCAGCCGGATTGCTGGCCGATAGGTGCGCACGCGATCCAGCGCTCGCACGAGTCGGTTGGCGGCCGACAAGGTGATCGCGCGCGAACCGTGGCCGGCAGGACCACGGGCGGTGAGACGGAGCCATAGCGGGGTCTTCTGGGTTGTCTCGATGCCATGCACGGGGCGATTGCCCACCATGCGGACGTTGCCACCCTCGGTAAGCACGAACTCCACGCCGTCGAGCAGTTCGGGGCGATCGCGGACGATATGGCCGGCCCCTTCGAAACCTCCGGTTTCCTCCCCCGCGGTGGCCATGAAAATGACATCGCGACCCAGCTCCACGCCGGCGCGACGCAACGCCGCCATGGCAAGAAACTGCACGATCGCATCGGCCTTCATGTCGGCCACACCGCGACCATAGATATGGTCGTCGACCACCTCGCCGGCGAACGGATCGACGTTCCAGAACCTCTCGTCCGCCGAAACCACGTCCGTGTGGTTGAGCAGCACGACGTGTCCTCCGAGGGCACCGTTGCCGGGCAGGCGAGCAACGACGTTGGCACGCCCGGGCTCACTCTCGAAGACCTCGTGCTGGATGCCCTCAGCCGTAAACAGGGCGGCAAAGAAGTCCGCCGCCAGGGTCTCGTTCCCGGGCGGGTTCACGGTGCGAATGCGCACGTAGTGACGCAACAACGCCAGCGCCTCGTCGCCTGTCGCATCCCAGTCGATTCCCTGCGGGGAGCCCTGCGCCGCAATGCCGATAGACAGGGTGAGCACGAGTGCAGTCAGAACCGCAAGCGCACCTCGGCTACGCACCACTACACCTCACTCTGTCGTTGATGGTCGAGCGCTCGGGGAACCGCCAAAGCACAAGCTTACCCCGTGTTACGCTGCCTTGAGCAGTTCGCCTGACTTCTCCGGGGAACGCATGAACCGAATCGTGCTCATCTTCTTTGCGCTGCTCCTGGTTGCCGGGGCAGCTGCGGCGTTCTATCTGGACCTGCTTCCGATGCCGGGTCCGAGCTATACCGTGGCGACCACGCTGTACGACACCGACGCCAGCGGTACGGCGGACCTTCGCCTGCACCACATCTCCGAAACAGTGCGCCTGTGGTACTGGGATCGTGATGACGACGGGTCCCCGGACGTCGTCGCCTATGACGCCATCCTGGGTCCGGAGGGCCAGCTGCAAACCACCGGCGACGTCACCGCCTGGGACTTCGGCGGCGATTCGATCCTCGACATGGGCGATGTGCCGGGGGCCCTGCAGGAGCTACTGCGCTCGGAGCCATACGCCGCCGCCCTGGCCGCGGCAGGGCCCGGCAACGTCGAGCTGGTGGACATGCGCGTGCGCGATTTCGTCGCCGAGCTCGCCCGTAGGTACGACGACTGGCGCCTGTCGGGTTTCCAGCTCGCGGTGCTTGGCGCCAGGCTGCCCAACGCGGATCGGCTGCTGCCCGGAGCGGCGCGCGCCTATCGCTTCGGCGTTCACCAGGGTTTCGATATGTACGGCGGCTACGTCGGCGTGCCCACCGGCTACGGTGCGCCGGTGCTCGCCTCGAAGGCCAGTATCGTTGCGCGCGCCGACCTCAACTACATCGAGATGACGCCAGAACAGTACGCCGAGGTCATCGCCACCTCTCGCGCCGCCGGCACTACCCCGCCCGCCGAGCTCGACCTGCTGCGCGGACGTCAGGTCTGGATCGACCATGGTCACGGCATTCTCACCCGGTATGCTCATCTGTCGGGGATCGCTCCGGGCGTCGAGCAGGGTGCCTCGGTCGACGGGCGATCGGTCATCGGGTTCGTCGGCAACTCCGGCATGGATGCCGGCGCCAACGGCACCCGCGGCGGAGCCCACCTGCACTTCGAGATGCGTATCGACGACCGCTATCTGGGCGAGGGCCTGAGGGCGGATGAGATTCGCTCACTGGCCAATCGGATCTTCGGACTGGAGGAGTAGGTCCTCCGGCTCGGTCGTACACCAGATCGACGCCCGTTGCACAGCGCCTATGCCGGCGCCCGATTCATCGCCTGCGGCTCAGAATAGCCAGCCGGCAAGCATCGCCATCAGGGCGAGCGCACCGCTGAACGCCACCGTCACGATTAGCGCGACCAGTGCGGGCACCACAATCAGGGCAACGGCACGGACCCGGTCGAGGCCGTAGACGCGCTCGGCGACGAAGACCACCGCCGCCAGCTGCCAGAGCCACACGGCCCAGCCGAAGAACGCCTGGACAACCGGAATACCGATGATCCAAAGTGCGAGATACGTGTGGCCGAACGGTCGGTAGAAGGCCAAGAAGTCGCGCTTGGCGTCGAATACCACCACCGCCCCGAGGTGAATCACAGCGGCGAACAGGAAGCTGGCGACGAGGTGCACGAGGCTGTACCCGACGTGCCCCGCGAGCGACAGCCCGGAGCCGGCAGCAGCGGCGATGCCGGCGAGCGCCGCGATCACCATAGCGGCTGGGAACGCGTCGTCGTCGGCCGACGCACGATCGACAGCCGCAACGCGGAACCGGAGGATATCGAGCGCCGACCGGATCCTGTCGAGTGGGCTGTCGTGCTGGTCTTCGGTTGCCGCTGCAGCGTCAACCAGCGGAGCCGAACTCTCGTGCGCGTTCATGTCATCCCCGAAACCAGATCAGCAAGTATGCCCAGTTTAGCGCGAACACGGCAACGATCACCCGGCGAGCGGCGACGGGCAAGCCCGTCGGGATGCGTGGCCGCCGCACCACCCCGGCGAGCATGAGCCCGGCGAGCGGCAGCCCGGCCATCGCGCCGACACCACCGAGCGCGACCAGCGGGTTCCAGGCCAGGGCCACGGCGGCGTTGCCGGTCATCAGCGCCACCAGCGCGCGCGTGCCGCCGCAGGTGACACAGGGAATTCCGAAGATCACCAGCAGTGGACACTGCACCTGGACAGAGCCGTGCCACAGCGGGTGCAATGCAGCCGCGGCCAGCACGCCAGCGGCGACCATCGCCGCCAGCCCGACCTCGAGCCTCCCGAGGCTCGCAGGCCTGACGGACGTGACGCACCCGGCAGCCCCGCCTATCCCGTCGACTCCGGCGGCTCCGGCGGCTCCGGCGGCGAATCGTACCGTGCTGCGCACGCTGCTCACCCGCTCCCTAGACCGGCCAGGGCACCCGCAGCGGCACCGAATACGGCGATGGAGAACAGCAGGCAACAGCACACCAGCAAGTAGGGCACCAGCACCGCAGCTGCGGCGCGCCCGGTCGGAACTCCCTGCGCCTCGCGCAGGCCGATCGTGGTGCTGACGATGCCCCACAGCGTCGCGACGAGGCCGCCACAGAACGGCATCGCCAGCCAGACATAGTTGGCACCGGCGGCGTAGCAGACCGTCTTGAGCGTCGTCTCGGGCGGATGCGGGGCGCCACCGAACAGCAGCAACAACAGGTGATAGATCCCGGTGATGACCACCGCGAACACCAGCACCGCGACCGGCGCCAGGATGAACCCGATGATCCCGAGGGTGTTGGCCACCGCGATCTCACCAAAGTCGAGCCCGCCGAACGGACCGATCATGGAGCGGGTTGCCGACTGCCAAAGGAGGCCGAAGAAGCTGCCGAACGTGCCCAGGATGAGCAGGAAGGCGATCGCACCGCCGAGGTCGCCACTGCGCCGCATGTTGCGGAAGGTCTCGTTCGGTGCGAAGAGCACACCACGGACGGTATCGAGCGCCCCGGTTGCCGAGCGTCCCGGGTCGTCCGCTTCCCAGGGAACGCCGGGGCGACGCGAAGGATCAACATCTCCGGTTCCAGTTGCTGGATCGGCGGGCGAACCCGTGTCGCCACCGTCGGTCACCATGCCGCCCCCTTTCGAGCATCCCGCGACCCCATCCGTGTGGTATCCATGCGGTGTCGTAGCGACGCTGCTAATCTGGAAAGAGATACCGGGTTGGCTCTCGAATGCGCGCCTGGCGCCGGATTCTCTTGGCCATCACCCGCTGACATCAGCTATCTTAAGTGCAATCGGACGTGCGTGAACAAGACACCGACCCCATCGCTTCATGGACCCGACGGATCATCCAACCGTCGTAACCCTCGGTACGTCATGACAGCCAAGCGCAAGACTCTGTTCACGGTGATGTTTATCAGCGCGCTGGCTGTCTCGATCGCGGCCGGGCCGGCGGCGCTCAGCAAGGCGCAGGGCTTCTACAACCGACTCGAGGTTCTCGGCCGTATGTTCGAGATCATCGAGATGCACTACGTCGAGGAGGTGGAAGCGGAGGACATGTTCGAGTACGCCGTTAGCGGTGTGCTCGAGAACCTCGACCCGCATTCGCACTACTACACCGCCGACGAGTACCGGAACCTGCAGGAGCGCTACCGCGGCGACTACTTCGGCATCGGCATCCAGTTCGACGTCTTCGACGGCGTGCTCACGGTGCTCGACGCGCTCGAGGGCGGACCATCCCAGCAACTGGGCCTGCGTCCCGGCGATCAGATCGTCCGCATCGAAGGCGAGGACGCCACCGGGCTCGACAACGAGCAGATCTTCGAGCGCTTGCGTGGTCCCAAGGGGACGCGCGTCAGCGTGACCGTACGCCGACCGGCGCTCGACGACGAGTGGGACGTCAACATCACGCGCGACCAGGTCGAGGTGTCGTCCATCCTGGCGGCGACGATGCTCGAGTCCGATGTTGGCTACGTGTGGCTCAGTACGTTTTCACAAAAGGGCGCCGATCAGCTCGAAGAGCACCTGCGCGACTTCGAGGCGCGCGGCATGCGAGCCTTCGTTCTCGACTTGCGTGGCAATCGCGGTGGCCTCATGAGCCAGGCGATCCGGATCACCGACAAGTTCCTGTCCGGCGGCAAGAAGATCCTGGTGACCAAGGGTCGTACCGCCAACGCCAGCGGAGAGAACCTGTCGACGGACCGCGACACCCACCCGCAGACGCCGATGATCGTCCTCGTGGATCATCAGTCGGCGAGTGCCTCGGAGATCGTCGCCGGCGCGTTGCAAGACTGGGATCGCGCCCTCGTGGTCGGGCAGGTGACGTTCGGCAAGGCGCTGGTGCAGAACCAGTTCCCCTTCAACGACGGCTCGGCGCTCTTTCTCACCATCGCGCGCTACTACACTCCGAGCGGAAGGCTGATCCAGCGCCCCTACAGCGAAGGTGACGAGGAGGAGTACTTCAACCCGGACTGGGACACGATCGAGGAATCGTCAGACGAGACCGACGCCATGGCGGAGGAAGTCGCTGACGCCGGATCGGAATCGCCCGAGCGACCGTTGTTCCACACCGACGCCGGCCGACCGGTGTTCGGCGGTGGCGGCATCGTTCCCGACGTCGGCATCGACCCGACCAAGGTGTCTAGCCTGGCAATTTGGCTCTACAATCGCCGGCTGACGTTCCAGTTCGCCACCCGCTACGTCGCCGAGCACGCAGCTGCGTTGCCCACCGACCTCGACGCCTATCTGGAAGATTTCGCCGTCGACGACGCCATCGTCGACGAGTTCGTAGAGTTCCTGCGCTATCCGTCACTGCGCGACCAGCTCGAGGCGGCGCAGGTGCCACTCGACGACGAGACGCTCGCCGGCGCCCGCGACGACATTCGCATGTACCTGCGCGCGCATCTGGCCGCCAACATCTGGGGTCTCGAGGCCGGTCGTATTGTCCTGCTGGAGTACGACGGGCAGGTGCAGCAGTCGCTCGGCCTGGTGCCGCAGGCTGCCGACCTCATGGATCTCAGGCCTCAGGTGGCCGCCGGCTTCTAGCAGGGTGCTGAAGAACTCCGGTGAGTCTGGTTACGGCGGCGCCACCAGCGCGCCCATAGCAGGAACGGGCCCACGAGCACGAGCTCACGCCCCATCGCGCGCGCGTTGTGCATGGACAACAAGCTGCGCACGAACTCGCTCGCCGAGGCCGGACCGCTGACCTTGTCGGCGCGATCGAACAACGGGTACAGCTGCACCCAGGCGTCGGACAGGGGCCACAGCATCTGCTCGCCCGCCGGCGGGCTCGGGTCGGTTGTGAACGCGTCCAGCAGCACATGCGAGGCGAGCAGCACGGCGACGATGAATGCCGTTTGATACGGCCCTCTCAGTCGGTGCCCGCGGAGTCTCCACTCCCAGCCGCGGGTCAGCCAGGCCAGCCAACCGAACAGCAGCCCAACCCCGAGCGCGGTGATCAGCGAGTGGCTCGCGCCACGGTGGAATCGGTTAGGGTCGCCAATCAACAGACCCGGCAAGAGGTCGAGATCGGGGGCGTTGGCGACGCTGATCGCGATCACCAGGCGACGCCACCCGCCGCTCCCACCGTCCTGGTCGAATGCGGTGTAGACGGCCGCCCCGGCCAGGCTATGGCTGATGGGCAGCGGCACGGTCTCGAGTCCGGTTCTTGCCCGCGGCAGTGGCGCTCGTTAGCATTGTCGAGGCTCGGCTGAGATGCGCTCGGTCGTCGTCAATGATCTCATAGCAGACAGTCGGACAGCCGCCGCGCTTCCTTCCCCCTCCGGGCCTTGGTACGCATCGTGAACCGGCTCCGTTTCGTTGCCGTCCTGGCGCTCGCGCTCAGCGGGAGCGTGGCCTGGCGCACGCCGGGGCTGGCTCCCCCCCCTGCGACAGCTCCGTTAGCCTCGTCGATTCCTGCGGCCTCCACGATGCTCGGATTTCGGCCGGCCGTGGTAGTCGACCCGGTACGGGCCATGGCCTGGACCGCGCGCCGCGGCGAAGGCTCGCGCGTCGTGGCCGCGGTACCTGCCGACGCTCCACCGCGCACCGTGGGTCCGGCCTACGCCGGCGACGACGGAGCCCCGGCGATGGTATCGACAGGCACCGGCCTGCTGCTGGTAGCCGCGCGACGCAATGGCAACGGCAGCAACTTGTGGAGCCGCCAGTGGGAATCCGGGGCCTGGCGCCAGGCGGGCCGGATGCCGAGCGCCGGTCGAGAGAATCACCATCCGGCGGTGGCCGCCGACAACAACCTCGCATGGGTGGTCTGGGTGTCCGGAGAGACTGCCGCACCGCAGGCCGGCGATCCTCTTTTCGTGGCCCGTTGGAACGGTCGGGAATGGTCCGACCCGGAGAGCTTGCCGGCCGCACCGGGCGAACCGATGGCACCGGTGATCGCACTCGACCGGAATGGACGACCGGCGGTGGTCTGGGCGGCGGGTGACGGCAACGACGCCGAGGTGTGGATCTCGCGCCGAACCGGCGCGGGCCGCTGGAGCGTGCCGGTCGCCCTCAGCGACAACGACGTTCCGGACATCCAGCCGTCGATCGCGCGCACCGGAGCCGGGAGCCTGCTGGTGGCCTGGTCAACCTACACGCCCGGGGGCTACCAGGTAAGCGCTAGCTCCGAGCGCGGCAGCACGTTCCGGAGCAGACGAACCGTAGCGCCGGCGCCGGCGAGCAGCCCCATGGTGATCGGCGGAAGCTACGGAGAAGTGCTCTGGTCACGACCGCGGCCGGATGGCGGGTCACGATTGCGGAGCGTCAGCCTCGGGGGAAGAGGGTCGCGTCAACGCCGCGATCTCTTGACGATTTACAACAGCCGCTACGATGTCGCACTGGGCACCGACGGAGCGGTGATGGCCGCCTGGCAATCGCCCGACGGACTGCGTGCCGCCAGCGGATCGACCGACTCTGGCGGGCGCGTGTGGATCCGGGCTGCGCCAGCCGACCCGGCAACACCGGTAACCGCAAGCCTCAGCGTCCCCGGGGGTCTCTCGCTGCCGGGTACCTGGCGTGGGTTCGGAGACAGCATCACGCTCGGAGTCGAGGTCGACGAGAACCTCTTCGAGACGCCGGTTGACGGCTACACCGTGCCACTGAGCAGCCATCTGTCCGAGTTTACCAACCACTCAATCGTGGTGATCAACAGCGGCGTCGGTGGCGAGGACACCGCCGCCGGACTCGGACGCCTCGCCGGTTTGATGGCCACCGCCCCGAAGCAGTACGTGCTCATCTTGTCGGGCGCCAACGACATCGCCGTGCTAGTCGACACGGCCACCATCATCCAGAACCTCACCGGCATGGTTCGGCAGGTACGACTGGCGGGCTGCTTGCCGCTCCTCGGAACGCTGACCCCGCGCCGCGAGGGTGGCTTCGTGAGCGGCCTCAACGACCGCATCAACGAGATCAACGCGAGCCTGCTAGGAATCGCCACCTTCGAAGGCGCCCTCTTTGTTGATCTGCATGCGTCGCTCATCAACCATCCGGACTTCTATTCCGACCTCATTCACCCGAATCAGGCCGGCTACGACGCGCTGGCAGAAGGATGGTTCCGCAGCATCGCTCCGTTGCTGACGCGGTTGTTCGAGAAAGAGGACACCGAGCGCGATGTCGATCGGGCGCGATTGTTCGAGCCGCGAGCGCGATCCGTCCACGGCCAGCAGTGAGTGGCGCGGACCGCATCGATCGCCGCCGTTTCGTACTGGGAGCACTCGGAAGCGCGTCGCTGCTTCACCGGCCGCGGGCCAAACGACAAGCGCGTGCAGCGACTCGGTGGCACTGGCCGCTCGACCTCGACGGTGACGGTGTCATCTCGGCGGCCGACCGCGCGTTGCTCGCCGGCCTTCAAGAATCGACCCGCGGCAGCCGACTACGTCCGCGCGGCGCGTGGGACACACGCCTCGATTTTCTCGCCCGTGGCCGCATCGGCGCCGATCAACTACGCCTATACGACAGCTTGCGTCCGACACTCGGGACGCGGCTTTCGCCCCGACCCATCGTGGCGTGCTGGCACTACGGCTGGTACCGGCCGGGCCGCCGGCGGGGCGAGCCGCCCACGATCCGTTACCTGGGTGGCAGCTACCTGTCGCGCGATCGGCGCACCGAAGAGGAGTTCAATGCCCTCAAGGAAGAGTTCGGCATCAGCGCCGATCTGTTGTCGTGGACCGACGAGCGCCTGTTGTTGCAAACGTACGAGCGCGCCTACTTCGGTGCTTCGAACCACGACCGACGGCAATTCGGATTGCTCTACGAGAGCAACATCAGCCTCGGTACCACGAAACGAATCGACCTGGCGCCGGACAAGCCGGCGTTCGACAAGCTGGTGCGGGACTTCCGACGCATGGGTAGTTGGCTGGCGGATCTCGGCAGTGACCGGTTGCTACGATTCGACGGGCGGCCGGTGGTCTTCGTTTTCGGATCCCATACGTTCGGGCCCGAGCGGCGCGACCTGCCGCACGTTGGCAGCGCGCTCGAACAAGCCCGCAGTGCCTTCGCCGAGGCGTTCGGCACCGCGCCTTGGCTGATCGGGGATGAGGCGCTCTTCCCTGCCGATCCGGGGGTCGGGCCTGATCGCCTGTTTCGTGCCGCCTATTTCGATGCGGTATCGCGCTACCACCACTACGACGCCGGTCAGATACGAGCCCTCGGGAACGGCCGCGCCGTGCGACTCGACGCCGCTCATCGCAGGCGACTGGTAGCCAACGAAGCTCGCACGATGGCGGGGTACCGTTCGGTGCGCAACCACTACAGCCGCCGGCCGCTGCTGGTGGTCCCGTCGAGCGCGGCGGGCTTCGCCAAGGCAAAGCTGCCTTCGCTGGTTGCCAGCCGCGACGACTACAGCGCACTGCTGGCGGCAATGCAGCAACTCACCGACGATCACCTCGCGGATCGACACGCCAAGCAGGTCGGCACGGCGACGATTCCCGCGCCGCTGGTGATCGCCGGCTCCTGGAATGAAGAGTTCGAGGGGCACGCGCTCATGCCGGCGGCGTCGAACCGCGCGCTGATCGAGAAGCGCGACGGCGGTTTCGACTGGCTGCAGGCGCTCAAGTCGATCTATGGCTCGGATAGTCGGGCCGGGCGAAGCTAGTAAACTGCGCGCCATGGCAGGACCGGAGCGTATCCAACGCGTCGCCGAGCTCGCTCGGCTCGAGCTTTCGGCCGCCGAGTGCGAACAGCTGGCGCCACAGATCGACAGCATCCTCGCCTACGTCGATCAGCTTCGGCAGATCGACGTAACCGAGGTCGCACACACCCGCAACCTGCGAGAAGACGCGGACGTGCGACGCGCCGACGAGGCCCGGCCCTCGTTGCCCCGCGAGCGCACCTTCGAGGGTGCCCCCGAGATTGTCGACGAGCAGTTCGCCCTGCCGCGCGTGATCCCGGGGTAGGCGGTGGTACGCAGATGAGCGGCGAGCTCGGGGATCTCTCGGTGACGGCGACGGTGGACGGGGTCCAGCGCGGCACGATCAGCGCCCTGGATCGTGTCGACTCGGCGCTCGATCGTATCGCGGAGCGCAACTCGACCGTGCACGCGTTCCTCGAAGTATGGCCGGAGGAGGCGCGCGACGCCGCCCGCACGATCGACACCAGCTCCGAGAAGCAAGACCTGCCGCTCGCCGGGGTTCCGGTGGCGCTCAAGGACAATCTCTGTCTCCAGGGTCACATCGCGTCGGCCGGCTCCAGAATCCTCCGCGACTGGGTATCGCCCTATTCGGCAACCGCCGTGCAACGACTGCTCGACGCCGGCGCCATTCCGGTCGGGCGCGCCAACATGGATGAATTCGCCATGGGCTCGTCGACGGAGAACTCCTCCGTCGGACCGACCGATAACCCGGTGGCGCCTGGCCGGGTTCCGGGGGGCAGCAGCGGCGGGCCGGCAGCAGCCGTCGCCGCCGGCATGGTTCCGGCAGCGCTGGGCTCCGACACCGGCGGCTCGGTACGCCAGCCAGCCTCGTTTTGCGGCATCGTCGGGCTCAAGCCGACGTACGGTCGGGTCTCGCGCTACGGTCTCATCGCCTTCGCTTCGTCGCTCGATCAGATCGGCCCGCTGTGCACCGATGTCGGCGACACCGCCCACGTGCTCAAGGCGATCGCCGGACACGATCACTGCGACGCCACTAGCCTCGACAGTCCGGTCGACGACTACCCGACGCTGCTGTCGGATGCGGCCACACCGGTGCGCCTCGGAGTCGCCTCCGACTGGCGCGGCGAAGGAATCGACGTAGAGGTCGCCGGCCGCTTCGAAGCCACCCTCCAAACGCTATCAAACCAGGGCGTCGAGATAGAGACCATCGAGCTTCCGCACGCCGCCTACGCCGTGGCGACCTACTACGTCATCGCCACTGCCGAGGCGAGCTCGAACCTGGCACGCTACGACGGCGTGCGCTATGGGCATCGCGCCGACGCCGACGACCCGATCGAGATGCTGCGCCGGAGCCGCAGCGAGGGGTTCGGCGCCGAGGTCAAGCGACGCATCCTGCTCGGCACCTTCGTGTTGTCGGCCGGCTATCACGACGAGTACTACGGTCGCGCCCAGCGCGTGCGCACGCTCGTGTGCCGCGACTTCGACGCCGCCTTCGCCAACGTCGACGCCATCATCGGCCCTACAAGCCCGACGGTGGCCTTCGAGCTCGGCGAGCGCACCGCCGATCCGCTGGCCATGTACTTGAGCGATATCTACACCGTGCCGGCGAGCCTCGCCGGGCTGCCGGCGATTTCCGTCCCTGCTGCCGGCGATGGCGATGCCCTGCCCGTCGGCATCCAGCTGGTCGGACCGCAGCTGTCCGAAGCGCGGCTGCTGCAGATCGCGCACCGGGTCGAAACCGCCCTCCGTAGCTGATCGGCTCCGGGACCATCGCCTCCTCCTCTCTCCTGGCCTGCGCCTCGCAAAACCCTGTCGCCAGACCCACCACACTTTCACCACAGCCTGCTAGATCCCGAAGAACGTGCGGCAGTTGGCAGCGGTGATCGTGGCGACCTCCTCTGGGTCGACGCCATGAATCGTCGCCAGGCATGCGGCCACCGCACCAACGAACGCCGGCTCGTTGCGCCTGCCGCGGTGCGGCACCGGCGCAAGATAGGGGGCGTCGGTCTCGATCAGCGTGCGCTCCAGCGGCACCACAGCGGCGCTGCGCCGAACCGGCTCGGCGTTGGGGAAGGTCACGATACCCGAGAACGAGACGTAGAAACCGGCATCGACGGCCGCCGCAGCCATCGCTTCGCTCTCTGTAAAGCAGTGGATGACGCCGCCCAGGCGTGACTTCTCCGGATCCCCATCGGCGCCCGCATCGAGAATCATCGCCACCACGTCGTCCTCGGCCTCGCGACTGTGCACCACCACCGGCAGCTGGCGCTCCACCGCCCACTGGAGTTGCTCGCCGAACAGGTCGCGCTGCTCGTCGGGTGGCATGTCGTAGTGGTAGTCGAGACCGATCTCGCCCACCGCGACGATGCGCGGTCGGGTCAGCAACTGTTGCACCTCGGCTCGGGCGCTCGCGTGCGCCTCGGCTACGTTGTGCGGTGCGAAGCCCACGGTGCCGTACAGCGCCGGTGACGCTACCGGAGGACGGACGGCCACCAGCTCTGCCACCTGATGGCTCGACTCGAGGTTGTAGCCGATCACCACCACAGCCTCGACGCCAGCCGCTGCGGCGCGCCGCAGCGTCTCGTCGCGGTCCTCGTCGAAGCGCTCATCCGTCAAGTGAGCGTGCGAATCGATGAGCTTCAACGCACCCGTTGCCCGGCCGGCATCCAACCATCGAACGTCGCCAGCATCGGGCTGCCATCGACGTCGGCGGCCAGCACCATGCCCTGCGATTCGACACCACGAATCGTCGCTGGCTCGAGGTTGGCCACGACGATGATCTTCTTGCCCGGCAGCTCGGCAGCGTCGTACACCGCGGCGATCCCGGCAACCAGGGTGCGTTTCTCGTCGCCCAGGTCGACGGTGAGCTTCAGCAGCTTGTCCGTATTCGGAACGCGCTCGGCGGTCTCGATACGGGCGGTCCGTAGCTCGATTTCCATGAAGTCCTTGATCGAGATCATTGGCGTTCCTACTCGCTGTTCCGAATTGAGGTGGCTCGGTTTCTCACGGCAGACACGGCGGCGCTCCTTGAAGCAGGCGAGAACCCGCCGCGCCGACAACCGGGTAATTGTGGAACAAATCGTTACAGGCCACTAGAGCAGCCCGCGCTCCCGGAAGCTCACGAAACCCTCGGCGCCGACCACGAGGTGATCGAGCACGCGGATGCCCAGCATCTCGCCGGCCTCGAGGAGTTGCCGCGTGATGCCGACGTCCTCTCGACTTGGCGTCGGATCGCCCGAGGGGTGGTTGTGGAACAACACGAGCGCCGGCGCAGCGGCCAGCAGGCTGTGTCGAAAGACCTCGCGGGGTCGGACGACGCTGGCGCTCCAGCCGCCTCGCGACAGGACGCGCTCGCGCAGGTAACGGTTGCGACCGTCCAGCAGCACCACACCGAAGCACTCGGCGCGCTCGGCGCCGTAGCGCAGCATCAGGTGACGTCCGAGCTCGCGTGGACGGCGGATGACGTGGCCCCGGGCCGGCGCCGGCCCCGCCAGCCGGCGCGCCATCTCGAACAGCGCCGCCAGCCGCGCCGCCGAGGCCACCCCTACCCCGGGCTCCGCCCGCCACTCCTGCGGTTCCCGGCGAGCGAGCTCCCGAAGGCCCCCATCGCGCAGCAGCGACCGCGCCACTACGGCGCCAGATCGACCCCGGTAGCCGTGCCCGATGACCAGCGTCAGCAACTCGGCGTCGCTCAGCGACCGCGCCCCGAGCTCGTCAAGGCGTTCTCGTGGACGATCGGCGGGACCCAACACGGTCCTGTCGCCCGGTGCATCAAGCTCCCGACGCCAGTCTCCCTGAGACCCGGTGTCCTCGGGCCCCGATTCCACCTTTGATAGAATTCCTCCAGCGTGCGACCTGTCCGTTGCGATGATGGCCCCCGCGCGGTTTGCCGTCGGGTCCGCCCGGCCCGGGATCGCTTCCTGGCGGTTATCGTCCACTAGACGGGCGCTGTGGCCTGCGATCCGGCGCAAACGCAGGTTTCATCGACTTTCTTCGCCTCTCCGACGTCCCATTCTTTGGAGACACGAGAATGGTAAGGGCCTCTGGAACACAAATGGCAGAAGCGCCCGTAGCTCCCAGTGACGAACAACTCGTGGCCCGATCTGTCGGCGGCGACGTCGGGGCGTTCAACGAGCTCGTGGTGCGCTGGGAGGGGCCACTGTACAAGTTCGTCTACCGCTATATGGGCGACGGCGAGGAGGCGCGCGACGTCTGCCAGGAAGCGTTCCTGCGCGCCTATTCGAACCTTGACCGATTTCGCAGCAAGGCGAAGTTCTCGTCGTGGCTGTACCAGATCGCGCTCAATCAGTGCCGCAGTCAGTTTCGCCGCAAGCAGTCGCGGCCGACGGTGGCGCTGGACGACGACGACAACCAGCACCAGTTGCGGCTGGTACAGGACTCCGCCGAGGCGCCGGATCGTGAGGCCATGGGACGGCAGCGCTCGAAAGTACTCGCGGCCGCCGTCGCGCAGCTACCCGATTCGCAGCGCGAAGTGATACTTCTCAAGCAGTACCACGGGCTGAAATTCCGCGAGATCGCGGAAATGCTCGGAACACCTGAAAGCACAGTGAAGTCCCGCCTCTACCACGGCCTCGAAACACTGGCCAAGAGCCTGGGGCACTTGAAGACCGAGGGGTTGGAGATATGAGCGGCGAGCACAAGGACCTACAGGAGCTACTGGTCGAGCTCGAGTACGGCGAGCTCGATGCGGCGGATCGCGACGCAGCGCAGGCACGGATCGACGAGCATCCCGAGCTCGTGCGCATGCAGCAAGCGTTCCGCGCCGTGCGCGAGGATCTGTCGACCTGGGACGAGATCGAGGGGCAGCCGGCACGCATCGCCTTCGTGACCATGCCCGGCGAAGGGCGCAGCAGCGCCGGTACGACGTTCGGCGCCGGCAGCACATTCGGCTGGATGAAAGGCGCCGCCATGGCGGCCAGCTTCGTGTTCGGTATCCTGCTCGCTGCGGCGTTCGCCAGCACCAGCCTGACGCGTACCGAGACCGGCTGGACGCTCAGCACCGGGTTCTCGCGCGCCGCAGCAACATCGCCAGTCGCACCGTCGCCGGCGGAACGGTCGCCAGCGCAGCCAGGATCGGAGCCGACCGCCGCCAACTCGGTCGGCAATTCCGCTGGCCAGGCTTCACTCGGTCAGGTGCCTGTGGGCACCGTTCCGAGCGGCACAGTTCCGAGCGGCTCAGTTCCCTCCGGCCCGATTTCCAGCAGCCCAGTCGGCAACAGCCCTGTAATGGGCACCGTCTCCGGCGTCCGTACGGTCTCGGGCGGGCAGGCACAGCCGTTCCGTATGTCTCGCAGCCAGTTCGGCATCGACCCGATGCTGGGCGAGGTGCCCGGTGATCGCGAGCAGCAGCTTCGCGCCTTGGTGCGCGAGATGGTCACCGCCGCCGAACAACGCCAGCGCCTACAGATGGACAGCCTGCTGACCGACCTTTACCAGACCTTCGACACCCAGCGCACCAGCGACCTGAGCGTGGTGTTCGACGAGCTGGGGCTGCTGCGCTCGTCCACCGGACTCGAGCTGCAGCGCACCAACGAGGTCATCGACTTCCTGGTCACGCGGATGGGCAACGACCTCGAGGTACAGGTGCCGGAGCAACGCGATGACGACTGAGCGCATCGGCAAGCTCGCGGTAGCCGCGGCGGTCGCGCTGCTGGTAGCCGGAGGCGGCGTCCAAGCCGAACCCGAGGGTCAGCAAGACCAGCGGCGGCGCCAACTCGAGGTGTTCGAAGGTCTGCTGACGGATCTGGTGCAGGAGCGCGTCACGCTACGGGTTAATTCCACCATCGACCTGGAGCGCAGCGGCGACACCAACGGCGACGGCGCTATCGAGGTCGACGGCAATGTCGGCATCCTCGCCCTGGAACCGGTCGTAGTGAAGGTGGGCCGACCTCTCGCCGCCCATGGCTTCTACCTCGACGGCTACGGTGTGGTGTTTTCGATCCAAACGCCGCAGGTAGCGGTGCTGCCGCGCAGCTTCAACGCCCGCATGGAAGCGCCGATCACCATGCTGCGCACCGGCCCGAACCTGTGGTCCGAACAGCGCAAAGTTGCCCCCGGCCTGATCGACATCCGCGCCGACATGCTCATGCGCTCCATCGGCGACCTGCGCGTGCTCATCGAACGCGACGCTGCCGAGGACAACGACGCTGCCCTGCACGAGCTCGCCAAGTTCGAGGACACACTGGAGCAGATTCGCCATGCCGTAGCTCCGCGCGCCGACGCCCCGCACGCTGACGACCAGGTAGAAGCAGCGGTTTTCGACCGTGAGCTCGAGGAAACCGAGCGCGCCCGCCGCGCCTACGAGGTGGCCGTCGTCCGGCCGCGCCAGCGCGACGCTCGTGCATACTTCCGCGGCGCCATCGAGCAGCAGCGCAGCCTCAAGCAGATCCTCGAGCGCGACCACCAGCAGATCGCCGACGCGGTCAACGAAGCCGCTATTGAAGCGCTGGCCCAGTTCGGAACCGTCCTGCGCGGCCTAGACTCCGACGACCAGGTGTCGATCATGGTGCTACCGCCCAACGAGTGGAACCTCGCGCGGCGACACGGTGTAGGTGTGGACCAGGGCGAGTACGTCATCTCGATCCGCTACAAGGACATCCGCGACTACGGCAACGAGAAGATCGACATGGACAAGTTCCGCGAGCGCGTCGAGATCCACAACCGCCTGGGCATCCAGCTCGAGATTAAGATCGTCACCGACGAGCAGTAGCGCGGTGTTCGGGCATCATTCCGTCTGAACAACCTCGTAGCGCCCCTCGTCGAACGCCGCGTTGTGCCCGCACATCAGTTTGCGCTTCGCTCCCCAACAATAGGCTTGACTGCGACGGCCCCGAACGACAAACGTTCGAATCCCCAAGGCCCTGTAGTTTTGGACCACTGTCTTGCTGGGGTGTGTTAAACGCCCCAGGATTCGACGGTACGTAGACACGGCGAAGCGCGGCCCATCAAGCTGACTCTTAAGCACCGCGGACATGAATGGGTACGTACTGGAAGTCCTGGAGCCGTGATGGGGAACCTTGAGAACGTTGGCGCGGAGGTCAATCCTGGGGTCCGTAACCAGCTTCCTCTCGATATCGATGATCGGCAGCTCGCGATAGCCACGACTCCTGAGACGCCCATTGATGTCTCCGGTGAATAGGAACCGGTGCTTTTTCTGTAGTTCGACCTTCAGCACGATTGACGCGTTGTTTACCTGATAGGCACAGTTGCGCCTGTTCTCGGTTGACGCGTCCTCCTCGGCGCTCAGGATCGTTAGTCGCATCCCCCACTTGTCGATCGGCTCGTTGAAGGAGTACCGCCCGTCGGCGAGTAGAGGGCGGACATAGTTGTCTAGGGTCTTATTCCGCTCAGCACGCTCGAAAACACGTCTGCTGATCCAATACGAATCCCGCAACCACTCGTCGAGTCCGGTGGGATTGCAGCGATCGTTGTAGTTGTAGCCAGGGTCCCATAGTTCGCCGACCTTCCTGCTTTGGACGAGGCGCCTGAGCCCACGGTGGTGATCTCGGTCGGGATGCGTCATGACGACCAGATCTACCTTCCTCTTGGGGCCGAACCGTTCGCGGATTCTGGCCTCGAGGAATCCCCGTTTCGATCCGCCGTCGATGACCGCAAGAGCGTCCGGCGTCTCGATGATGATCGCGTCGCCGTCTACTCCGAGGAAGTGGACGAGGAAATCAAGTTTCGCCACCGATCCATCGTCGGGGAGTATCCCGTGGGCTATCTTCAGCGCTGCTACATCGTCCTGAAGCGTCGACACATCCTCACGCAGCGTCGAAGCACAGGAAACGGCCAGCGCAGACACCATCGAACTTATCGCGATTCGCGCGATGCTAGAACTCCGCACTTGCCTGTGTCCCGAGGATGTTCCCGTGGAAGCAACCTGCACGAGGAAACTACATTCAGGCCCTTTTTCCGACAGCAGGACGGAGGGTCGATCGCGCTAGGCCTGGTACGGTCGCCGATGCTATTCTGAACCTATCGACTTCGGATCCGGGTAGTGCCGGACAGCGCCTACTCGCGCTGCTTGCCGCATAGTCGGGGGCGTCAGGGTTCGACGGGAACACTGAAGCCGAGGCTGCATGTCGAGCGTCCGCGAATGCTCGTTAATCCCACGCGGAAACCAACACAACTGCCAACACACCGGTAGCTCTGGCGGCTTAAACACCCGTCAGCGTTCCCCGACCCGGGCCTGCAAGGGTCGGAGCGAACGCCATTCAGCAGGCTGGTCGTCTAGCTCTGTTCGGGGGCGAGGCGACGAGACACTACCCGGACTAGCGCTACGCCAGCTGGCCCGCCGGGTCGGCGCGGCGCGAATCCTTTCGGCGGGATAAGCATGTAGACGCTTCGTGCGGATGGTTTTCGGACGCGGGTTCAATTCCCGCCGCCTCCACTGCTTCAGGCCCGAGAAGGGGTCATCTGCGGCGTTGCCGAAGCCTTGAAGGTCGCCATGACCGTCGGCGGCTTCGGCGCCTGGCATCTGACCCCTTCTCGGGCCTGAAGCTTGTGAAATGGCGCGGCGCGAGCGCGAGACCAGCGACCGCGGCTACTTCTTCTTCTTCGGCTTCTTGGTCGGCTTCGGGGGGAGCGACGACACGTAGTCGTAGGACATCGCGAGGTAGGGTCCGAGCGCGCCGGTGTCATCGAGCAGGTCGTCGGGGACCGTGACGTACTCGGGCATATTGTGATCGTACGACCTGAGGATCGTCGTCTCGAACCGGTCGAGGAACGCCTCGCGTTCTTCCTTCGGCAGACGAATCCCGAGCTTCGCCTCGGTAGAGAACACGGTGAACATGTGACCGTTAACGGACGTGTAGAGGAGGTTCTTCCCTTTCCGCTCGATCTGCGGGTGCGTTCCGATGAGCCGGTCGTACGCGGCCTTTTGCTCGTCGCTGACGGCCTTCTTCTCCATTCCGGAGCTCCTTGAGTCACGTGAGCGCGGGCTAGGGTCGGTTGTAATGTCGACGGAGGACGAGACCTCGGGCGGCAGGGAAAGTCCCCCAGAAGTGCTAGGACACCGCTATCAGGCTCGTCACCCCGATCAATCCCACCACGAGCCCGAGTGCGCGTATGGCGGCAGTATGTCGCGGGCCATATCGATGCGCGAGGCGTTGCGTGAACGCAAAGGCGCCCAGTGCTACCAGGACCTGAACGACAGCCAATCCCGCTAGGTAGCCGGCCACTGGCGTAGGTTCCGCTCCGACGATTGAGTCGCCGTAGGCGAACCCGTGCGTCAGGCCCGCGAGTGCGAAGCCGACCGCCAAGCGCGCGTAGCTCGTCCTCGAGCCAGCGATCAGCAAGAGGGCCACAGCCAGCAGCGATGCCGCAACTCCCACTTCCGCATACAGACTGGACCCTCCGGCAAGGAACCCGCTACAGCCCACGAGAGAAGCGCCCACGAAAGCCAGCGGCAGAAACCGTCTGGCCGGACGCGAAATCCAAGCCCCCCGACCGGCCTCGCGGGGAGCGGCTGTCGACGCGACAGCGGCAAGCACACCTATGGCGATCAAGAACACCAAGTGGTCCGGACCGATCACCGGATGGGCAAGGCCTGAAAGCAGGCCGCCCATCAATGTGTTCGGGACAGCGCCGTCGAGCATGTGGTGCGCCAGTGCTTCGCGAGGCGCTCCCACGAGGATCGCAATGAGGCACGCCGACAGCGTCGCTGTGAGGCCGCGCGCGTCGAGAAACCCGGGCGCCCTGAACGCGCGCGGCATCGGGGAGCGGTGGGGACAGGTCATCCTCATCTCCTCAATCCGACGGGCGCAGCTGCACCGGCTGGCCGTGTGGGGTGTGGCGGTAGGCATCGGCCCAGTCGTCCCTGCGCTCCGTCAGGGCCGCGGCGTCGGTCAGCCCGCCGGCGGTAACCAGGCGTTCGAGCGCCGCCACCCAGTGATGGTAGTAGCACGAGCCGTCGTCGGGCTCGCCGCGCGCTGCTGCCTCGGCAAGCTCGGCGCCCAGCGTCTCGGACCACTCCTTCCAGGTGAAGTGCCCCTCCTCGGACAGATTCACCGCCAACGCGAACGCCTGCGCTTGCCAGGGCTCCGCAAATACCGGTCCCTCTTCATCGCGCGGCAGCGGCGGCAACTGCGCCAGGCGTGCATCATCGAGCTTTGCCTCAGGCGGGCTCAAGGTAGCCCTCCCAGAGATCGACGTAGACCACGTCGCCGGCGACGGCGCGGTTTCCCCAGAGCTCGTCGGAGGTGAACTTCACCGTGTAGACGTACTGCGGCTCGCGGCTCAGCCGATAGCCCTCTGTATCGGTGTCCTGCAGGCGGTGCAGGCCGTGGTGGCGCACGACGGTGCCGCGTCGACCGCGCACGTAGGCCGGCAGACGGATGTGGCCGCGGCGCTGGAGGTTGCGGGCGCGCACGTCCTGTTGCGGGGAATAGCGTGGCGACGGAACGTCGTCCTGCGCCGGCGACTCCTGCGGACCCGCCGATTCCTCCGAGCCATCCGCGCCATCGACCGCGGGCGCCGAGCCGGGCTCGGCGCGACCGCTCTCCAGCTCCGCCGCCGTGATGACACCGTCGCGAATCAGGTTGGCAACCAGCCCGGTGAACCATCGCTGGTAATACGGCATCCGCAGGTAGTCGGCCGCCGGGATGTTCTCGATGGCGTAGCGGAAGCTGCGGTCGCCCAGCACGCCCATGAACAGCAGCCCCAGCACGCGGCCTTCCCAGGGCTCGTGGAAGACGGGCTCGTCGGCCTCGGGCTCGATCGGCCCCAGGCCGTCCATGCCGCCCATGTCGTGGATGCCGTTCATGCGGCGCCCCCGTCCTCATCGCCGGCCGGCGCGGCGATCTTCGCCACCCCGATCATGGCGTCGCGCGAGACGATCTCGGCCAGCTGCTCTTCGGTCATGTCCTCGGTGCCCGCTGGTCGCTCCGGCAGCACCAGGTAGCGGATGTCGGCGGTGCTGTCCCACACCCGCACCTCGATGTCGTCGGCCAGCTCGAGGCCGAAGCCCCGGAGCACCCCGCGCGGATCGATCACCGCCTGCGAGCGGAAGCCGGCGGACTTGTACCAGACCGGCGGTAGGCC
Organism: Acidobacteriota bacterium; assembly: GCA_965248695.1. GTDB lineage: Bacteria > Acidobacteriota > UBA890 > UBA890 > WLXD01 > DASCOT01. The sequence continues at coordinate 3,151,264 of CBDFKD010000002.1, forward strand.
CAGCGTCGGCCACGGGTAACAGGAGCACAGGGTGCAGACCACCAGGTGGTGCACCTCGGGCGTGTTCTCAACTACCACCATGTACTCGCCCTCGGCGCCCGCGAATCCGAGCTCGGCAATCGCCGCGGTGCCGTCTTGCAGCAGTCGAGCCTTGTACTCGGCGTCGGCCCAAGCACGCGCCACTACCTGGGCTCCGTTGCGCGGCCCGATCTTGTTCTCGTACAGGTCGACCACCTCGTCGAGCGCCGCCGGATCGACCAGCTCCTTTTCTACCAACAGTGACTCCAGCGCCCGCACGCGCAGGGCGATGTCGGACGGCACGTCCTGGTGCTCGTGGCCGTGTTCGTGATCGTGGTCATGCACTTCGGTCGATTCCTGCTCGGTGGTCGATTTCGGGGTAGCGCCGACGTGCCCCTCGCCGACGATCGATGCGGCGGCCGCAGCCGCGCCCTTCAGGAACTTCCGTCGTCCGGTGCCGTCCTCGTCGCTCTTCGACATGGCAAATTGCTCCGCCCGGGTGGCTCCTCGCTCGAGAGAGGCCGAGTATACCGCTCACATTCCGGGCCGCGGAGGGGGTGCCGGAGCGGCCGGCCGAAACCGCCCGAGCCAGACGCTCAACTGGAGATCGGCGGGCCAGCGCCTGGTCAATCGCCCGCACACGCGTACAATCTGCGCGCGAGCCGCTGTCACTATCGAACGCCGGTTGGCATCGCTCCTAGTAGGACTCGACACGAACGACCGGAGGTGGATCATGCAGGCAGCACCGGCGCTCCGCTTTTTGTCCGTCGCGCTGACGGCCCTGGCCCTGGCGGCATGCGGGGGCGGCGTCCAGCCTGAGCCCGAGGCCGACTCGACTGCCGCGGTCGATCCGGCCGACGTCACCGATCCTGTGCTTGCCGGTGACCTGCCGGATCCTACTTCCGAAGTGATCAAGGCCTGGGGCCCGCTGCCCGATGGACGCGCCTGGGGATCTACCGCGGGAGTGGATATCGATCCCAATGACGGACACATATGGGCTTACGATCGCTGCGGCGCGTACGCTCTGGCCGGCGGATGCGACGTTTCCGACGTCGATCCCGTTCTCAAGTTCGATCGGAACACGGGCGAGGTGCTGGCGAGCTTCGGTGCCGGACTGTTCGTGTTGCCGCACGGAATCCACGTGGACGCCGAGGGCAACGTCTGGATCACGGACTCGATGGGGAACGAGGCGGGGACGAAAGGGCATCAGGTAATCAAGTTCAGCCCGGAAGGCGAGGTCCTTCTGACGCTGGGCCAACCGGGAGTAGCGGGCAGCGGACCCGGCCTGCTGAGCGAGCCGTGCGACGTGATCACCGCCCCGAACGGCGACATCTTCGTGTCGGATGGACACAGCGGCCAGAGCGCCGATCCCCCAGAGGGGACCACCGGCCGCGTGATCAAGTTCAACGCGGCAGGCGAATACATCACCGAGTGGGGTCAGATGGGATCGGGTCCGGGTGAGTTCCGTACGCCGCATGCGCTGGCGTTCGATTCGCAAGGGCGGCTCTTCGTTGCCGACCGCGGCAACCACCGCATCCAGATCTACGATCAGGACGGCAACCACATCGATACCTACTATCAGTTCGGTCGTATCAGCGGCATGTTCTTCGACGCCGACGACACCCTGTACACCATCGATTCCGAGTCCAGCCCGAACTCCCACTCCGACTGGTCAACTGGTATCCGGATCGGGCACGCCTCACGCGACGAGGTGACGGCGTTCGTGCCGCCCCATGAGTCCGACGACCCGCAGGGCGAGGCTGGCGAGGGCGTCGCCGTGGATGCCGACGGCAACATCTACGCAGCCGAAGGGCCCAACTCGCGTGACGCGGCCGAGGGAGGCCTGACGAAGTACATCCGACGCTAGCGGGCAATGATCGGTTGGCCCTTCCGGATCGACAGCGGCTAACCGGGCTTGCCCGGTTAGCTGGGCCTAGGAGATAAGGGGAACGCCCCACCGGGGCGTTTCGGTGCACCGGTGCTCGTTCCCGAATCGACTCAAGAACCTGTTCTGGATGAGCTGCTGCGCTGTCTGTCAGTGGCACCGCCGGAGTTCAGCTCGGTTGACGCTACGGCGATCGCGGCCGAAGCCTTCGGGTTCGCGGGAGAAGCTGAATCGCTCGGTGGGGAACGCGATCAGAACTTCTTGCTCACCGGTGTCGATGATCGGCGCGTCCTCAAGATTGGCAACCGGGCGGATTCGACCGCGCTGATCGACCTCCAGTGCACGGTTCTGCAGCGGCTCGCAGCGCTGGCGCCGGAGCTGCCCGTGCCACGTTTGTTCGAGGCCAACACGGGCGCCCCCCGGATCGATGTGCTCGACGACCAGGGCCGCTCGCACCACGTCCGATTGCTCAGCTACTTGCCGGGCATGCTGGTCGGGGACGCACCCGACGATCCGCGGCTAATGCACCAGTTGGGCGCCGTCACGGCCAAGATCGACGTCGGCCTGCGCGGGCTGTTTCATACTGCCGCGGACCATCCGCTAGCCTGGGATATCAAGCGGGCAGGCCGGATCGGCGAGCTGGCGGGCGGAATTGCCGATGACCGACATCGGGCGTTGGCAGAAGCTGCGTTCGAGGCCTTCGATCGCACCGCGGCGCCGCGGCTGAACAGCTTGCGCGCCCAGATCATTCACAACGACGTCTCGTTCCATAACGCGCTGGTTGATCCCGATCGCCCCTGGAGCGTCGCCGGTGTCTACGACTTCGGCGACGTGATCTACGCCCCGCTGATTCAGGATCTCGCCATCGCGGCGGCGGAGATCCCGGCCAGCCGTAAGGGCGAGCTAGCGCTGAGTGCGCGGATCGTCGCGGGGTATCACTCGGTCACGCCGTTGGAGCCGATCGAGATCGAGCTGCTGCCGGTACTGGCAGCCACCCGGCTGGCGATGTGGCTCGCGATCGATTCGTGGAAGCCGTTCCCGGATGAGCGCGATCACTACGACGACTCCGAAGAGGAACTCGCCCGCTCACTCGAGGTCATGCAGGCCGCTGGTCATGAAGAAGTAGCGCATCTGTATCGAAGCGCCTGCGGGACGTCCCCGACGACGATGACGGTGCCGGAGGAGATGGACACGACGGCTTTGCAGCAGCGACGGGCTGCACGCCTCGGCAGCGGCTACGAGCTGTCGTACGAGACACCGGTCCACACGGTGCGCGGAGAGGGTGTGTGGCTGTACGGCCCTGACGAGACCGCCTATCTGGACTGCTACAACAATGTCCCGCAGGTGGGGCACTGCCATCCGAGCGTGGTGAGCGCAATCGCACGTCAGGCGGCGACGCTGAACACCAACACGCGCTACTTGTACGAGCAGATTGTCGCGTTCGGCGATCGATTGGTGGCGACGCTGCCCGATGAGCTCGAAGTGTGCATGCTGGTTTCGTCGGGGAGCGAGGCCAACGACCTGGCGTGGCGCATCGCCACCACCTGTACTGGGCACAGCGGAGCCCTGGTAACACGCAACGCGTATCACGGTGTGACCCAGGTCACTCACGATCTGTCACCTTCGGGCCGCGACGATGATCTGGCCGCCTATGTCGAGACCATCGAGCCGCCCGACGATTACCGCGGTCGATGGCGTAGAGACGACCCGGATCGCGGCGCGAAGTTCGCCGCCGACGCCGATACGGCCATCGATCGCCTGGGTGCCAAGGGTCACGAGCCCGCGATGTTCCTCGTTGACACGGCCCTCAGCAGCGACGGGATCTTGGAAATCCCGGCCGGGTTCCTGTCGGGTGTCTTCGACCGGGTGCGCGCTGCCGGGGGCCTGTGCGTTGCCGACGAGGTCCAAGCGGGTTTCGGGCGCACCGGAAAGCACATGTGGGGCTTCGAGGTAGACGGTGTGGTCCCCGACATCGTCACGCTCGGCAAGCCAATCGGCAACGGTCACCCCATTGGCGCGGTGGTGACGCGGCGAGAGCTGGCAGAGGAGTTCCAGAATACCAGCGACTTCTTCAGCACCACTGGCGGCAACCCGGTGTCGTGCGCCGCGGCGACGGCCGTCTTGGATGTGATCGAGGACGAAGAGCTGCAGGAGAACGCTCAGCGCGTCGGCGCCGAGTTGCGCACGGCCTTGGAAGAACTGGCGCAGCGTCACGCGGTGATCGGAGACGTACGCGGCGCGGGGCTGTTCATCGGTGTGGAGCTGGTGCTCGACCGAAGCACACAAGAGCCGGCGCCGATGGAAACACATCGGGTGGTGAACCAGCTGCGCGAGCGCGGCGTGCTGGTCGGACGCGAAGGTCCGCACGGCAACGTGCTGAAGATCCGTCCCCCGATCGTCTTCGCATCAAGTCACGTCAAGCAACTGGTGGCGACGCTCGATGCGGTCCTCGATTCGATGGCCTGAGCATCTCGGGTTTGTCGCTCTCGGCAGCCTTGCGCCGCATCTGGTTGATATGCCAGGGTCCGGCATCGATGGGCTGAGAACTCTAGAGAGAGTCTCGCGCGAGGTCAGAGTACCGGTGCGCGATCAACCCGTGGACACCCGCACGGGGTGAATCATCTGATCGGAGGCAAGCGAATGAGCCGCAAGCAACTCGCAAAGTTCTTGGTGATCGGACTGGCAGTGCTGGCGGTGGCGGTCCAGATCACGGCAGTTCGGGCGATCGCGCAGCAGGAGGAAGAGCCGGAATCGATGGGTTTCTTCATCACCAGCGTTGGTCCAGGCAATGGCGCCAACCTCGGAGGCCTGTCGGGAGCGGATGCTCATTGCCAGTCGCTCGCCGAGGCAGTGGGCGCCGACAACCGAACCTGGAGGGCGTACCTGAGCGCCCAGGCGGCGGGCGGCCAGCCGGCCGTGAACGCACGTGACCGGATCGGCGTCGGGCCCTGGGCCAACTCCGAGGGGCTCGTGATCGCGACCGATGTCGACGAGCTGCACTACAACAATTCCGCCATCCGCTACGAGTACGCGCTCAACGAGCGCGGCGAGCGGGTGAACTCCGGGGCGTCGGGCGACTCACCGAGCATGCACGACATCCTGACCGGGTCGGGGCTCTACGGCACCGCCTTTCCGCCCGGTGAGGATCGCACCTGCGGCAACTGGACAAGCAGCGGCGAGGGCAGCGCGATGCTGGGACATCACGACCGCTTCCGCTTCACCACGCCGGGTAGCCCGTGGAACATGGCGCATCCGTCGCGCGGCTGCAGCCAGGAGGATCTGGTGGCTACCGGAGGAAACGGGCTCTTCTACTGCTTTGCCGCTGAGTAGACCGGGTGTCCCCGTACAAGGGCCTGAGCGCGATCAGCGACGCGTCGACGCGTGAACTCGAAGCCCTCTACGATGACTGGGCGAGTGATTACGATGCCGACCTCACCGCCTGGGGCTATCGAGCGCCAGCCGCCGTCGCCGCCCGGCTGGCCGCCCGTGAGATCGAATCGAGTCGAACCATGCTGGATGTCGGTTGTGGCACCGGGCAGTCGGGGGCGGCCCTTCGCGCGGCGGGGTTCACGAACCTCGTAGGTATCGACCTGTCGCGACCCTCCCTTGCACGGGCGCGGGCGCGTGGCGTCTATCGGAGCCTGAGCTGCGTTGACCTGACTCGATCCTTGCCATTCGCCGACCATCGGTTCGAGGCCGTGGCCAGCGCGGGTGTGTTCACCCACGTACTGGATGGCCACCAGCTTCTGACCGAGCTGCTCCGGGTCGTCCGCCCAGGCGGGTCCATTGTCTTCAGCCAGCGCGATGATCTGTGGCTCGAGCGCGCGTACGAGGATCTGCTCTCTGGTCTCGAACGCCAGGGACGCTGTTCCGTCAGCTGGTCGGAACCGGAGCCCTACGTCCCCGGCCACCCGGAGTACGGTGACAAGATCCAGGCGATCTATGTTGAGATGGAAGCGATCGCCTGAAGGCCACGGCCCGGTGCCCGGGTAAGCTTGTCCGCTCGGACGGGCTCCACCACTGCTTTGCCGCTGAGTGAACGAATCGACATAGAGCGGCAAACGGCTGTTCAGCAATTCCTAAGGAGATCGTCAGGACTCTCTTCAGACCGGCACCTACGTTACCCGCGTCCATTGAAGACCGGCTGGGTGCAACGCCGCTCCCGGCCATAGCGGGGAGAGTGTCGATGACACGATCACGTCCGAGAATCCCGAGCGCTGTCCACCGAGAGCCGACGGCTCTCATACTCCTGCTTGCATTGCTCCCGCACGTCGCTGGATGCGCCAGCACGAGAGTGGCCAGAGTCGACCCGGCCGCGGCGACGAAGGATCAGCTCCGCGAGATCTATGGGGTCACCACGGTCAACAACGACGAGGTGCCGTTCGTGCGGCCCGGGGAGGTCAAAGACGAGACGGTCCTCGGCAACGTTGCGATCGCCTCGTCGGGCAATCGCACGGTTGCGCGACCGTACGAGATTCCCTTGTCGGAGGTGGCACTCCTGTGGCTCGAGGACGCCGAGTCAGCTTCTGGCAGCTCGATCAGCCCGTTGGCCGCGGGAGCTATCTTGGCTGCAGTCCTTCTCACGTTAGGGCTGCTGAGCTTCGAGATCGACCTGGGGCAATCGAAGTGACATGGCGGGTTCTAGTGCGGCGGTTATACCGAGACGGCGCGGCTGAGGCCGACCTCGTGTGTCACGCGCGTGCCCCTACGGAGGCCGGATCTCGTCCAGGTCGACGGTCATCAGCACACCGGTCAGCTGCGTCATCGTGTGTGCTTGGGCCTCGAACAGCTCCTTGTTCCAGCGCTCGATGCCGGACGCAGTCGTCCAGTAGAGGCCGAGAAACCCGCCGAGGCCGAAGCCGGGCAGGTCGAGGCACTGCCGGCAGTCGCGTAGCGCGCGGGATCCAACACCCCACCACACCTGTTGCAGGCCGCCGTTGATGCCTGGGCGCTCGGGTGCCACCACCTGCACTCGCTCCCATCCGTGTTCTTGGGCGGCAGCGATGGCGGCGTCGATGAGCACCGGGTTGTTGCGCGACCAGAGGTACGACTGCTCGGCGAGCCCGACCGGCTCCACAACACCGTCAACCTCACGGTAGTCCATCTCGCCCATGTGCTCGGTCTGGATGAGGCCCACCAGAGGCTCCTTCGCCTCGGGGTTGCGCACCAGCCAGCTGACATCGTGGGAGGCGCGCTCCTGCCCCGGGTAGTAGTGGCGGTTGTCGAGGAAGACGGTGAGGGTGCGCGGCCGGTGCTGCTGCGAGATGTTGGAGAAGTACTTGACGATCGCCAACAGCCCTAGGGCGCCGTTGTCCTGGGTGATCGACGGTCCGTCGGTGTGGTTGATCAGCAGTATCTGCTCGTCGGCGAGGGTGCCGTAGTCGCGACCCGGAAGGTAGGCGATCGTCTGGTAGGCCTCGGACTCCTCGACCGTGGCCTCGAGCCGCAGGGTCGCGGTCTTGCCCGCCTTAGCGTCGGCGATCACCTTGGCACCGTCCTCGCGGCTCAGCTGCAGCCCGGGTAGCTGGTACAGGGGCGGTATCGGCCGCGCCAGCAGTCCCTCGGTGCGTTCGAAGGCCATGTCGTAGACGATCACATGGCCCGCGGCACCGCCGTCCCTGGCGATCTCCCAGAGGCGCTGCCGCAGCTGCCACCAGATGTCGAAGGTGATGGAGAACTCCGGCGGCACAAACTCGAACAGCTCCCAGTAGGTGTCGTCGTCAGCGCGCCACTCATAGTCGTTGAAGGTGAAGTTGACGATGTAGTTGTCGTCGTACGGGGGCTCGGGGTGCGGCCGCGTCGGGATCACCACGATCTTGCCCTCGATCGACTCCGGCGGATCGTCGTGGTCGTAGTAGACCAGCTCCGCTGTGATGCCCTCCGGGCCCGTGCTGCCGGAGTTCATGGCGTAGTGGGCCACGCGTACCGGGTCTCCGTCCGATACCAGCGACCAGCCGCTGCTGTCCCTGGTAGTCGACCAACGGTCGTACATCCAACTATTGCGGTGCATATCGACGACGCCGTACTCCAGCAGCTTGGCCTCCAGGAACCGGACGTAGTTGTTCCACTTGGGGCTACCGGTCATCGCTGGCAGGTTGGCGTCCTTCACCAGCGCCCACTCGTAGCCTTCGTCGGCGGTCACTGCCCACGCCAGGTCGACGCTGGTGAACTTGTCTTCGTACGGGCTCCCGGCCGCGCTGCAGCCGACGAGCGGCGACATGGCAAGCGCGATAGCCAGAGCCGGTACGAACACGTAGGGAAGTCCGGATCTCGGCGGGCTCAGGCGCTGATCAGGCGTCGGATTGGACACGGGATTCGAATGCGCCTCCATGCGCTCCTGTCTCGGTGCGGAGTAGGGTTTCCTCAGCGGCTATCCGATCTGGAGGAGGAGGTGTGGCCGCCCACGATTCGCCAGCCGGTCGACCCCTTCTCGAGCACGAACGAGATCATGCCGCCGAATTCGTAGGCCGACGGGCCTTCCCCGATCACCGTGCGGAACCCCATGGACGCGCTGGCGCCAGACGCGCCGACCGGAGCGATCACGGTGCGATCGTACTCGGCGTGGATCACGAGGTCGCCCGACAGTGCGCCAAGCGCTGCTACGACTTCGTCGGGTGAGCGGTATCGGACGCTGCCGTCCTCGATCCACTGGAAGCGGCCATCGTCGACGTACATGGCTCGCAGTGCCGTCGTGTCGCGCGTCTCGATCGCCAGACGATAGGACTCCAGGAATCGCGTCAGTTGGTCGTCGATACCGTCGGTGATGGGCCGCGGCGCTTCCTCTATGTTGCCGCAGGCCAGAATACCGAGGACGAGAGCGGCCGGGAGCATCTTCTTAGTCATGTGGGGTCCTCGCCCGGGCGCACTCGCCATCTGGCTGGCACGACCACCGAGCCTGGGGTCCCCGCATAGTCCATGAACCTGTGGGCCATTGCAAAGAACCCGTCCGCGCGGACGTCGCCGTCGAGGCAATCCTTCGCATCGTCGGCGAGAGCCAGCCCTGACGGAGGCGCCTCGTATTCGACCTCACGCCGCGCACCTGCCGCAGACTGTCGTTCCAAGCGCTCGACGTGGGATGAACCCAGACGAAGTGTCGACGCCCGGCGAGCTTGTGGTTTAGTCTAGGCTAACTTCTGGATTAGCCTTGATAAACTTACAAGAACCGATCTCGGCGCGGTGGGATCTGCCCAATGAAAACCAATGCCAGGAAACTGCCAGGAACTGAGCCTTCGCAGAACTCGAACTTTGGTCAGGGGACCTCATGAGGATCCTTCGTGTCGGCCTCGTGCTGGCGCCGCTACTGCTTGCCGGAACGGCGTATGCGCAGGGCAACTCCAGCGCTAGTACGTCCCAGACAGGGCCGATCTCCGGCTACATGGAGATGCACTACAACCGGCCGATCGGCGATCCGTTCGCCCCGCCGATGCTGGACTTCCACCGCTTCGTCCTGTTGGTGTCGCATCGTTTCAGCGACCGCATCCATTTTTTTGGCGAGATCGAGCTCGAGCACAGCATCGTCGAGGGGCTGGAGGAGAAGGGCGAGCTCGAGCTGGAGCAGGCGTACGTCGATTTCCTGGTGACACCCGAGCTGAACTTTCGCGCCGGGATGATGCTGGCGCCCATGGGGATCATCAACGAGCGCCACGAGCCGCCGACGTTCTATGGCGTCGAGCGGCCCTTCGTCGACACGTTCATCATTCCGACGACCTGGTTCGATGTCGGCGCCGGGATCCACGGCACGATCGGCGGCAACCTTCGCTATCGCGCCTATGTCATGGCACCCCTCGATTCGGTCGAGTTCTCCGCCGAGGAGGGGTTCCGCGGCGCGGCGCAGAACGGCAGCAACGCGCAAGCCCGTCGTATGGCGATAACCGGACGCCTAGAGTACGTCGGGTTCCGTGGTCTGACGCTCGGCGCCAGCTTCTGGCAGGGCGACAGCAGCGTCACCCTGGTGCGCCTCGAAACTCCCACCTCGATGATCGCCGCCGACGCGCGCTATCGGCGCGGGCGCTTCGAAGGTCGCGTTCAGTACGCTCACGGATTCGTGGGGAACGCGGCCGAGTTGAACGACGCGGTGTTCCGACTGACCGGCGTCGATCCCAACGTCGGGAGTCAGATTCGTGGGTTCTACCTCGAGGGGGCATACAGCGTCCTGCCGCGCGACTTCCCGCACGAGCTCGGTCTGTTCGTACGCTACGAGGACTTCGACACCCAGTTCCGCATGGACCAGGGCAACGTGATGCTGCCCGAATTCGACCGCGACGCGTGGGTCGTCGGCGCCAACTACTGGCTGGACCCCGACGTGGTCTTGAAGGTCGACTACTCGCACGTACGATCGCACAGCGACGTCCTTGGTGGACCGCGTTCGCTCAACCTCGGAATCGGATGGTGGTTCTGATGAAGAGGCACGCCACGATGCGTTGTTCGGTGATCCTGTGTGGCGTCTTGCTCTGCGCGCCAGTGCAGCCGGGGCCAACCCACCCGACTCCAGATCAGCCGCCTCACGTCGAGCCGTTCCGCGCTCACCCGATCGCACGGCAGGACGCAGCCGATCAGCCCGAGCCTGACCGAGTGGTCGAGATCGTCATCGAGCGTTTCCTGTTCACGCCCTCCAAGGTCACCATCGAGGCCGGCACCACGGTGGAGTTCCGACTCACGAGCGAGGACACCGACCACGGGTTCCGCATCGTCGGCCCCGGAGACACCGACATCGACGTAGACATTCCGAAGCGCAATCGCGGCACGGCGAGCGTGTACTTCGCGCCCACCGAGCCGGGCGAGTATCGCTTCGAGTGCTCGCGCATCTGCGGCGCCGGTCATCTCTACATGAGCGGCGTCATCGAGGTAACGGCGGCTTCCTCCGAGACCCCGGCGGAAAGAGGCTCCCGGTGAAGAAGGCACTCGTTGTGGGGGGTGTGGCGATCGTCCTGCTGACGGCGTTCTCCTGGCAGGCCAATGGCCAGCTGGCTCCCGTCCCCGTGGGCCAGCCGCTCGCCGGCATCACGCCCGACGAGTTCGAGCGTTTCCGCCTCGGCCTGGAGGATTTTCTCGAGGTAGAGAACGCCGAGGAGGGCCTCGGGCCCGCCTACAACGGCACCAGCTGCGGCGTCTGCCACAGCATCCCCGCGGTCGGCGGCAGTGGGCTCACCACCGAGCTGCGCTTCGGTACCCTCAACGCCGCGGGAGACTTCCAGCCGCCCCTGCTACCGGATGGCACTCCCGGTGACACGCTGTTCCAGGTGTTCTCTACCCCGGACCACGCCTGCCAGCCCGTTCCCCCGACAGACGTCAACGTGGCGGCGCGGCGCATTCCGATTCCGTTGTTCGGTGCCGGCCTGGTGAATGCGATTACCGACGCCGATATCGCCGCGGGGGCCGATCCGGACGACCTCGACCTCGACGGCATCAGCGGACGGGCGGCGCTGGTACAGGACGTCGAGACGGGTCAGATGCGTATCGGACGCTTCGGGTGGAAAGCGCAGATCGCGACCCTGCGAACGTTCGCCGGCGATGCCTACCGCAACGAGATGGGCATCACCAACGAGATCTTCCCACTGGAGCTCGCCTTCGGGATTCCGGCCGAGAAGATGATTCTCTGCGACCCCTTCCCTGATCCGGAGGACGTCCCCGATCCGGTGACCGGCTTGAGCGGCGTCGACAACTTCGCCGCCTTCATGCAGTTCCTCGCACCGCCGCCACGCGCCGCAGCAACCGGTGCATCACAGCAGGGGGAAGACGTTTTCGCATCGATCGGATGTTCCGGCTGCCATGTGCCAACGCTGCGCACCGGCCCGTCCGACAACCGTCTGTTCGACCGGCAGCCGGTGCCGCTGTTCTCGGATCTGTTGCTGCACGATATCGGCACCGGCGACGGCATCGGCCAGGCTGACGCGGGACCAAACGAGATTCGCACCCCGGCGCTCTGGGGGCTGAGATTTCGCCGCATCCTGCTGCACGACGGCTCTGCCGGATCGATCGGCGCCGCCATCCAACGGCATGGGGTAGAGGCCGTCGCCGCCCGCAAGGCGTTTCGGCGACTGGACAGAAGCAGCCGACAGGCGTTGCTGGAGTTCCTGCGATCCCTCTAGTCGCAGTCTCGGCGTTGGCCGAGATCGCCCCGGGCACCTGCCATCGGCGCCGCTCACGCCTGATAGATTCGCTCTCTCGTGATGCGGTCGGTCACGAGCCGCCCGTTGTCCGCGCCCTGTTGATCCACCGCTCACAGGAACGACCCCGTGATCCGCACCCACGCCCTCTCGAAGATCTACAACGTGCCGATCAAGGAGCCGGGGCTGTGGAACTCGGTGCGCTCACTGTTCAATCGCGAGTACCGAGATGTACGCGCCGTCGACGAGATCGAGCTGGAGATCCAGCCCGGCGAGCGGGTCGGCTTCCTGGGGCCCAATGGCGCCGGCAAGACAACGACGCTGAAGATGCTCACGGGCCTGCTGTACCCCACCTCGGGTAGCTGCGAGGTAGCGGGTTACACACCCTCGGACCGGCATCCGGATTTCCTCAAGTCGGTAACCCTGGTGATGGGACAGAAGCAGCAGCTGCTGTGGGATCTGGCCCCGACCGAGACGTTCGCGCTGAACCGCGCGCTGTTCGATGTACCGCACGCGGAGTTTCAAGAGATCCGCGACGAGCTCGTGGAGCTGCTCGATCTCGCAGAGTTCATGGACCAGCCGGCGCGCAACCTCTCGCTCGGGCAGCGCATGCGCTGTGAGCTGGCGGCGTCGCTGCTGCATCGGCCCGCGGTGCTGTTCCTCGACGAGCCGACGATCGGGCTCGACGTGCAGGTACAGCGAACCGTGCGTAGGTTCGTGAAGGCCTATCAGCAACGATACGGAGCGACGGTCATGCTCACGAGCCATGACATGGCGGACGTCGGGGCCATCGCTGAGCGCATCGTCCTCATCGATCAGGGGGTGATCCGATTCGACGGCCGCCTGGAGGCGTTCCAGCAGACCTTCGGTGGTGGGCGACGCGTGGTGACACGCAGCTCCGACGGCCTCCAAGACCTCGGTTTCATCGCCGACGAACCCGGGCGTTGGGTGGCCACCGTCCGACCCGAAGAGGTCAACAGCCTGCTCGGGGAGGTGCTGCGGCGGCATCCCGATGCCGACGTTACGATCGAGGATCCGCCGCTGGAGGAGGTGCTAGCCACCGCTTTCGCTCGTGAGAGCGGTTCGGACGAGTCAGCGGTGACTCCATCACCCGCACCCGAAGTGTCGCAGTCAGAGTCCACGGGCGCTCTGGAGGAGCCGTGAGCATCGTCCGCGTGAGCCGCGCGATGCCGGCAATGTTTCGCATTGGCTTCGCGGAGCTGGTCGCCTATCGAGCCGAGATGGTGATCTGGATCCTCACGGCGACCATGCCGCTGATCATGCTGGCGCTGTGGAACTCGGTCGTCGCGGAGGCGCCGGTCGCCGGTTATGGCCCGACCGAGATCACGCGCTACTTCGCAGCAACATTGGTGGTGCGACAGCTGACATCGGGCTGGGTGCTGTGGCACCTGAACTGGATGATCCGCACCGGCGGCCTGTCAACGAAGCTACTACGCCCCATCAATCCGCTGGTCTACGAAGCCGTGACCATGATCACGGCGATGCCGGTGCGACTGGTTGTCGTCGCCCCGATGATTGTGGGGCTGGTCCTATGGCGTCCGGAGCTGCTCGCCTGGCCGGGGTTGGAGGCACTGGCGCTGTTCGCGCTCAGCGTGCTGCTGGCGTGGCTCATGACGTTCCAGGTGCAGGCGCTGTTCGGCATGCTGGCGTTCTGGACCGATCAGAGCGAGGGCATGTTCGGCGTCTGGTTCGTGATGTGGATGCTGTTGTCAGGCTACCTGGCGCCGCTCGACATGTTCCCCGAACCGATGCAGGCGATTTTCGACTGGCTACCGTTCCGCGGCATGATCGCGGTTCCGGTCGAGCTGCTCGGTGGCTTCCTGGCGCCCCGGGAGGCGCTCTTCGACATCGGCGTGCAGGTGATGTGGGTGACGGTGCTGGGCGCAGCTTCAGCAGCCACCTGGCGTCGCGGCATCCGCCGCTATGGAGCGTTCGGTGCCTGAGCTACTACGCCAGCTCCGCGCGGTCAGGGCGCTGCTGCGTGTGTCGCTGGCGACGGTGATGCAGTACCGCAGCAACTTCCTGCTCGAGATGGCGACCGGCGTGCTGCGCTCCGTCGGCAGCGTCGCCCCGCTGGCACTGGTGTTTTGGCACCGCGACAGCATCGGCGGGTGGGAGCTGCCGCACGCTCTGCTGGTGATAGCGTTTTTCATGGTGATGAGCGGCATCCAGTCGGGCATCTTCGAGCCCAACCTGGGCGAGGCGGTCGAGTCGATCCGCACCGGCACCCTCGACTTGATGCTCATGAAACCGGTCGACGCGCAGCTGCTGGTGAGCCTGCGAAAGTTCCACGCCGCGGCGGTGTGGGACCTGGTCGCGGGCGTGGTGGTCGCGGTCGTCGCCAGCGCCTCGCTACCGACGGCGGGGATCGCGGACCTGGCGTTGGCCGTAGCCCTGTTCGGCACCGGCGTGGTGGCGATGTATGGACTCTGGCTGCTGGCGATCTGCGTCAGCTTCTTCTTCGTGCGCGTCGACAACCTGCGCTTTCTGTTGTGGGCAGTCACCGATGCCGGCCGCTGGCCGATCGACGTGTTCACCGGAATGGCGCGCTTCCTGCTGGTCGCGCTGGTGCCGGTAGCATTAATCACCAGCTTCCCTGCCGACGCCGTGCGTGGCACCTGGTCGCTGCAGACTCTGGCGGTCGCCGGCACCGTGTCGCTGGCGTTCCTGGTGGGCTCGCGCTGGGCATGGAAACGAAGCCTGGCGAACTACACCTCGGCCAGCTCGTAGCGGTGCAGATTCGCCCTGGCCAGCGTAGCGGCCTGACCTAACCGGCGCGCTCTTGCTATCGAGGGCAGTACGCTCGTTTCGCTACGGCGTCAGCCCGGCGGACCCGATGTCGTTCGTTGTCGTCGTCGCCCTGCTGGCCGCGATCACGGCGCTCGCCGCCTGGTTGCCGGCACGGCGCGCCGCACGCATCGACCCCGTTCGAGCGCTCGGCAAAGACTAGCGGTCCCTTCAGGAGGGTACCGGCGGCGAAAACCGCACCCTACTGGGCGTCGTCGAAGTCGACATTCCAGTGGGTACCGTCACAGAACGGCTTGTTCTTCGACCCCCCGCATCTGCAGAGCGTGAAGGGCCCGTCGAGAGCACCCTCGGCCCGCGGCACATCGACGAGCTCGCAGTCTCCGGTGAGCACGTAGGGACCACCGCCAACGACAGCGATGCGCGGCTCGTCCTGCGCGCCGCGTTGCTCAACGCCATCGATTGAATAGCTCAGGGCACCGGACGGACACTGCCCCACCGTGGCGATCACCTCGTCCGCTGTGGCCCCATCGGCATCGATCCAGGGCTCCTGCCGAAGCCGGAACACGGACGGGAGGCCGTCGGTACAACGGCCGGCATGGGCGCAGATGCTGCGGTTGTCGTGCACCGTGATCTCCGCGCCGACATACGTGTCTCGCCTGTTCTTGGCGGCATCGGCGGTGTTGTCGCCCGAGAACCCGTTGCGTGAGTGCGTTCCGTCGCAGAACGGTTTGCTGTTCGAGCCGCCGCACCGACACAGCGCAATCGTGCCGCTCGTTTCAAGCTCGCCCGAGGCAGTGGCGACATGCTCGAAATTTTTGGCGAGATACGGGCCGTCTTCCTTGACGCTGATCGTCGGCTTGTTGTCTGTCACCGATTCCTCCGTGGTCATCGCGTGTCGGTCAGGGCGCGAACATCTGCGCTAGCACACGTAGCGAGCTGTCCAGCGCCTTGGTGGAGAGCGTACCGAGTCGTTTGATCAGGCGGCGGCTATCTACCGTACGGATCTGATCGATTACGACGTGCCCGGATCGCGACTGAAAACGGCACGGCACCCGGAACGGGTAGCTGTGACTGCTTGTCGTCAGGGGAGCGACGATGTGGGTGCGGAGGTGCGCGTTCAACTCGTCTGGTGAAACCACCACACACGGTCGGGTCTTGCGAATCTCGTCGCCGCGCGTCGGGTCGAGGTCGATCAGATAAACGTCACCGCGCCGAACCTTGGCGGCGCCTACCAATGCCATTCGCCGCGGTCGAAGTCCGTCGGCTGCGCTTCATCGAATTCGGAATCCCGCCCTACGGTTGCCAGCGCTGCAGCGGCGTCAGACCAGCCGTTGCGAGCCGTCGCTGGGCGGGCGATCACAATCTCCCCCTCGCGCACGACGAGCTCAACTTCCTCGTCGAGGCCAGCCTGCTCGATGAGCAGCTTCGGCAACCGCACACCGCGGGAATTGCCAATCCGTACGAGTCTGCTTTTCACTTCAATCTCCGCGTCAACGTAATTACATAGTAATTACATCTGTCGCGAGCATCAAGCTGCAACGGAAGCAGCGGCCGTCCGAAGACTCTCCTGTTCCCGACGGCCACGGCGCGGTAACCTGCCCGACCTTCGGCCGGACCCAGGAGACGTCGATGCGCGTGCTGTCTTTCGCTCTGCTGTTGATGTTGCTGACCCTCCAGGCTTTGACGCCATCGTTCGGTCATGCGATCGCCCCGCAAGAAAGCTCAGACACCGACCTCGAAGAACTGTTCGGCGACCTCGCCTGGCGCTCCATTGGCCCCGCCTTCATGGGTGGACGCACCGTCGACCTGGCCGGCGTGCCCGGACGGCCGAACATGCTCTACATGGCCACTGCCTCCGGCGGCCTGTGGCGCACCGAGGATCGGGGCACCACGTGGGAGTCGATCTTCGACGACGGCGGGACGCTGTCACTCGGCGCGGTTGCCATTGCCCCATCGGACCCGAACGTCGTCTACATCGGCACCGGCGAGCACAACCCGCGCAACTCGACCTCGTTCGGAGATGGCGTCTATCGGTCCGACGACGGCGGCGACACGTGGCGTCATCTCGGCCTGGCGGCTACCGAGCGCGTCGCCCGCATCCGCGTGCATCCGACCGATCCTGACCACGTATACGTGGGCGCGATGGGGCACGCCTGGGGAACGAACGAGGAGCGCGGCGTGTACCGCAGCCGCGACGGCGGCGACACCTGGGACAAGGTGCTCTACGTCGACTACACCACCGGGGTGTCGGACCTGGCGATGGACGCCGCCAACCCGCGCATCCTGTACGCCGGCATGTGGGACTTCCAGCGTCGGCCGTGGCACTTCCGTTCCGGCGGCCCAGGCAGCGGGCTGTACATGAGCCGCGACGGTGGCGACAGCTGGACCAACCTCACCGGTGGGGAGCTCGACAACGGTCTGCCGACGGGCGTTCTCGGCCGTATCGGCGTAGGCGTTGCGGTCTCGGACCACGACGTCGTCTACGCCATGATCGAGTCGAAGGATGGAGCATTGTGGCGTAGCGCTGACGGTGGCGATACCTGGACGCACGTGAGCGCCGATCGCGCCATCGCCTCGCGACCCTTCTACTACAACGACTTCCGCATCGATCCGTCGGACGAGAATCGCATCTACATGGTCGGCGGGCGTCTGAACCTGTCGACCGATGGCGGCCGTACCTGGGAACGGATCGCCAGGACGCATCACGGCGATCATCAGTCGTTCTGGATCAACCCCGAAGACCCGATGATGGTGGTCGACGGTAACGACGGCGGCATCGCCTATTCCTACAACGGCGGCGAGACCTGGGAGCTTGTCAACAACCTGCCGCTGCAGCAGGTGTATCAGCTCGGCGCCGACATGCGGGATCCCTACTTCGTGTGCGCCGGCTTCCAGGACAACGACGCCTGGTGCGGCCCCAGCAACACGATGACCACTACCGGCATCCTGGAGGCCGACTGGTATCACGTGC
This sequence comes from Acidobacteriota bacterium, assembly GCA_965248695.1. GTDB lineage: Bacteria > Acidobacteriota > UBA890 > UBA890 > WLXD01 > DASCOT01. The sequence goes on from CBDFKD010000002.1 coordinate 3,169,013, forward strand.
AATACGGCGACGGCACCTACATTCAACCCGACCCGAGCGACCACAACATCGTCTACGCCGGCTCGCAGGGCGGCAGCATTCTGCGCATCGACCTGCGCACCAACGAGAACCGCTCCATCCGGCCCTATCCGTTCTCCGGCGGAGCGGTTGGCGAGCACCCCTACCGGTTCAACTGGAACTCGCCGATCCACATCTCGCCGCACGACCCCAAGACGGTCTATCTGGGCGGCAACGTGGTGTTCAGAACCCGCGACGGCGGTGAGTCGTGGGAGGAGATCAGCCCGGATCTGACCACCAACGACGAGGAGAAACAGGCTCCTTCGGGCGGCCCCATCACCCCCGACAACACCACCGCCGAGTACCACACGACCATCTATACGATCGCCGAGTCACCGGTTCAGCCCGGGGTGATCTGGGCTGGCACCGACGACGGCTACGTGCAGATCACGCGCGACGACGGCGCCACCTGGACCAACGTGATCGGCAATATCCCCGTGCCGACCGAGTCATGGGTGTCGCGTATCGAGGCGTCCCGGCGTGACGCGGGCACCGCCTACGTCGCCTTCGACCGCCACCGCCTGGACGATTTCGCGCCCTACTTGTTCATGACCACCGACTTCGGCGACACGTGGTCCGACATCGGCGCCGGCCTGCCCGATCCCGGCCACCTGCACGTCGTGCGCGAGGATCCTCGCAACCCTGACCTGCTATTCGTCGGTACCGAGCTCGGTATCTTCGCCTCGTGGGGCGCGCAGCCAGGAGGCGACGCGCGCGCGTGGACCTCGCTCCGCCTCGGTCTACCGCCCGTAGCGGTGCGCGACATCCTGATTCACCCGCGCGACAACGACCTGATCATCGGCACACACGGGCGCTCGATCCTCATCCTCGACGACATCACGCCGCTGCAGCAGCTGCCCACCGCCACCTCCAACGACGACTCCGTCCACCTGTTCGACATTCGCACCGCGACACGCTTTCAGCCGTACACCCGCGAGCTACGCGTCGACCTGGGCGACAAGGTCTTCGTCGGCGCCAACCCGCCCTACGGCGCCCTGATCTCGTACTTCGTCCCCCCCGAGCTGGCCTCTGACGAGCCCGTCAAGGAAGACGCCGAGGAGGACGCCGAGCCGGCGATCACCATAGAGATCCAGGCCGCCGATGGCGAGGTCGTCCGTACGCTCGAAGCACCGGCCAACGCCGGCATCAACCGCGTGGCCTGGAACCTACGCCAGCAATCCGATGAGGAGCAGTCAGCCGCGGCGACCTTCCCGGGATCCGGGCCCACGGCGCCGCTGGTCATCCCGGGCAACTACCAGGTGGCTCTGCAGACGGCGGGAAACGAATCGACCACCGCGCTCGAGGTGCGCCTGGACCCGCGCATCGACGTTTCAGTGCAAGACCTCCATACCCAACGTGACGCACTTCTGCGACTGGCCGATTTGCGCACCAGATCACAGAAAGGAATCGAGCTCATCGACCGACTAGTGGAGCAACTGCAGGCGCTCAGCGATCGGATCGGCGATGCCGAGGCAACGGAACCGCTTGCCAGCGCTGCGGACGATATCTCGACGCGGCTCGACGCGATCAGGTCGCGGATCACGAGCCAGCCGCGCGCCAGCGCTGCCAGCGGGCCGACGGGTCCCTACATCTCGGGCCCGGAGATCCACGAGAAGCTGCGAACGCTGGCGTCGGCCGTCGGACGCGCCTCCACCGCGCCGACACGGGCTCAGGCGGACTGGCTCGAGCGACTGGATACCGACCTCGAGGCCGCCCTCGCCGACTTGGACGCGTTGGTCCAGGAACAACTCGCTGCCCTCAACCGCAGCATTATCGAGGCGAATATCCCGTTCATTCAGCAGCGCTGAGTTCCCGACCTGGTCTTGGGACGTCGACAACGACGGCGCACGTGACCTGCAGGTGAACAACTACGGGGTGCCCGACGGACACCGTGGTCCGCGCGTGGCTCCGGGTGCGCCGATCACTGACGAGCTACTGCTCCTCCTCCGACATCTCCTCCTCGTAGACGCTCGAGGCAGTCTGCACCGCAGCGAGCGCATCGGCGAACTGAGCCCGATCGGACGGAGGCGCTCGGCGCAACGTGCGGTATAGGAGATAAACGCCGAAGGCGATATGGACGCCGGCGGTGAACAGATAGAGACCGCCGGGCGCCAGCCGCGTCATCATGGCGGAGGCAATGAACGGCCCGATGACGGCGCCGACGCCATACATGAGCAACAGGCCGCTCGACACCAGTACGAACTCGTCAGGCTCAGCGTAGTCGTTGGCGTGGGCAGCGGAGATCGAGTATATGGGGAACGAGACGGCGCCCCAGACAGCGGTGAGCGCGATGATCCCGATTGGCGAGAGCTGCGGAGTCATGAGCCACATAGTGGCGCCAATGCCAGCCGCAACGAGGGTGATCACGGCCATCACCAGGCGTCGGTCGACGCGATCAGACCAGAAGCCGAGGGGCCACTGGCACACCGCCCCACCGAGCACGGTGGCGGTCATGAACGTCGCCGCCAGGCCCACGTCGGACGACTGCGCCGCCGTGAACAGCGGCGCTAGCGACCAGAACGATCCCGCCGACAACCCCGCCGCGAGGCTGCCGGTCACGCCGGCCGGCGACAGTCGATACAGCCGCGGCAGGTCGACTTCGACGGTATCCGGTTGCAGCGGCGCCGAGGAGTTCGACAGCACCACCGGCACGGCGGCCAGCGACACCAGCGCCGAGGCAATCGCGAACAGCGCCATGCGATGCGGATCGTAGAGCAGCAGCATCTGCTGGCCAACGGCGAGGACCGTAAGGGTGATCAGCACGTAGGCGGAGAACACCGTTCCGCGGGTCTCGTTGGTGGCGTGCTCGTTGAGCCAGCTCTCGATGACGACGTAAAGCACAGCGAAACAGTAGCCGGAGATCACGCGCAGGATGGCCCAAGCCCAGGCGACAGCCCACAGTCCGTGCAGCAGCGGCGCCGCCGATGCTACTGCGGTCATGGCAGCGAACACCCGCACGTGCCCCACTCGGCGCACCAGATCCCCACCGCGTAAACAGCCAAACGTGAACCCGAGAAAATACGCCCCGCCCATCAGGCCGATGGAGAAGGTCGAGAATTCCTCCAGCGCCGCGCGCACCGGGATAAGGACGCCCTGCAGGCCCTGGCCAGCGAGCAGAATGGCGACACCGAACAGCAGCGCCGCAACGGGAGCGAAGGAGCGGATCAAGGCTCAACCGTGCTGGTCGTGACTCTCTTCGTATTTGCGCTGCTCGACGGCCCGGTCCGTAGCGAGCGCCCGGTCGCGCTTCTTGGCAGCTCGCATCGCCATGCGGTGCGTACCCTCTGATTGGACCGCCGGCGTGGAGATCAGGCGCTCGAGGTCTCGGCCGCTACAGGAGGGACACTCGGGTGTCGTGCCCTTCAGCACGAGGACCTCGAACTCGCTATCGCAGGCCTTGCACGAGTACTCATAGATTGGCATCGTCGACTCCTCTCCGAGAGGACTCCAATTCTCGCACGTTCGCAGCCGCTACCTCGGACGGGTGACGTTGCCGGCCGGCCGATAGCCGGGGTCGGTCGCCGGGTCGAACTCGAGCAACTGCCGATCGACTACGTCGCCACGCTGAACGACCATGAAGATGTTCCGCGTGTCGGCAATGCGACTGGCCGGATTGCCATCGACGATCAGCAGATCGGCGCGCTTGCCAGGCTCGAGCGTTCCCCAGTCATCTGCCTGCATCAGCACAGCGGCGTTGCGCGTCGCCGTGCCAATCGCCTGCAGCGGAGTCAACCCCGCGTCGACCAGCAACTCGAGCTCGCGATGCAAGCCTTCACCGAAGAACAAGCCGGGAGCCGGTGTGTCGGTGCCCGCCACCAGCAATACCCCGGCGTCGAACATGCGCTTGGCGTTCTCGAGCACCGTCTGCAGCTGGTCGTCCCAGCCACTGCCATAGGACGTACCCTGCCCCCGAATGACAACGTCGGTCAGCGGCTCGAACACCCATGGCGGGGTAACTGTTCCAACCAGCGGTGCTGTCTCGAAGTCGCCGCCGCGCTCCTGCCAGCGCGCTCGCGCCTCCGACAAGGACGCGGTGGTGATGGTGGCCACACTTTCTCGGACCATCACCTCGATCGCCTCGTCGGTAACCTCGGAGTCGCCAAGATGGGCGAACGCAGTGATACCCGTGGACGCCGTGCCGACCGATCCGTTGCGGCCCCATACGTCGACGATGGTCGGGAGTCCCTCGCGCGCCGCGGCCTCCACCAGGTGAACGATCATTTCGTCCGACAGCCCGCTGTAGCCCTTGATCACATGCACGCCAGCGGCCTTTAGCTTGCGGACATAGCCCTGCATCTGCGGCACCGAGGAGATCGCATAGGTGCTCTCCGGCCAGGCTGGCTCGGGCCCATCGAGAAGAGGGCCAGCGAAGTACACCTTGGGGCCCGAGACCCTGCCGGCTTCGATCTCGTCGTGCAGTTGGTGGATGTGCGGCCCGGGGTCACCCAGAGTCAACACCGTGGTGACGCCGGCATAGAGAAGCGCGTCGAGATAGCGCTGGAAACCCAGAAGGTCGGCCGTTGTTCCGTCCCAGCCGCCCTGCCCCACGTGGACGTGCATGTCCGCCAGACCAGGGAGAACCGTGCGGCCGGTCGCGTCGATGACTTGCGCGTCATCGGGTACCGCTGTGGAGCTCGCCGGCCCAACCGCCTCGATGAGCTCGCCACGGATGACGATGACGCCATCCGTCAGCGGCTCGCCGCCGTTGCCGTCGATGATGCGGGCACCGATGATCACCGTAGCCGCGGACTGCGCCGCAACGTCAGTCTGGGGCGCGACAACGGACGGCACTGCACTGCTGCCGCCACCGTCGCCGCATCCGGCTGCTGCCAGAGACAGGACGGCGAGCGCCAGGAAGGCGACCACGCGTCGGTGGCAGGGATCGCTCATTCGAGCTCCGCAGCATGAGGACGATTCGCCCCCGCATGTGGGGGCTGTCAGTAAACGCCGGCACTCAACCACAGGCCAGCCGCTTTCGCCACGGGAACCGCCACGGCAGCTGCGACTTGCGAGCCCTCGCCCCCGCAGCGTTTCGCACAGTACGGTAGGTCGCCCGGAGACGATGTGGACTCGTTTTCTTGCCAACCCGCACCAGCCGAGGACGATCGCATGGATGAAGGACTGTTCGAGAAAGGACTCCAGCACCGCCGCGCGACGCTGGGGAAGGACTATGTGAACAACAGTCTGACCAGCGCCGATGACCTGACACGGCCCTTCCAGGAAGCCATGACCGCGTGGTGCTGGGGCTTCGGCTGGGGCGACGACGCCATCGACGCCAAGACCCGATCGATGATGAACCTCGCCATGATCGGTGCCCTCGGGAGGATGCATGAGTGGGAGCTGCACTGTCGTGGCGCAATCACCAACGGCGTGAGCTTCGAGGAGATCCGCGCCATCGTTCACGTGGTTGGGATTTACTGCGGCGTGCCGCAGGCACTCGAGTGCTTCCGCGTCGCGCGTCAGGTCCTGGAGGAGCACGACATGATCTAGCGGGGCTGCGAGCGCTGGGTGCCAGCGCACCCGGGCGGGTCTGGCCGGCAGGTCAAAGGCCCATCAGAGCTCTTCAGCGTCCTGCTACAATGAGACGCGTACTTCGGAGCCAGAGTGGGGTGGCATCCGACGCTGGATCGAGCGTGTTGATCCGCGTCGCGACGCCGGGAGGCAGCCGCATGATGGACGGCTCGCGAAGAGGCGCTGACCACGTCGCCGGATCGACCATGCATAGCCTCCGCTGGAAGTTCGCCGTGCCGATCGACGCGCAAACCTCTCACCGTGGGCCAACCAGCAGCCTCATCTACCTGCCGGTCGCCGCACTGGTCGCGATCGCGCTCCTGTTCACCGGCAACCCGACACCGGCGGCAGACGGGCCGCTCGACACGGCGGAACAGACTCCGGCATTCGGCGGCGGCCTACGCACCATCGCGATCGACCCTGGGCACGGCGGCCGCGCCGCCGGGGCGCCGGGCATAGGCGGGCTGTCAGAGAAGGACATTACCCTGGATATCGCCGTGCGCGTGCGCGAGCTCATCTACCGGCGGCTCGGCCTGCAGGTGTTCATGACGCGCGAGGACGATGTTGATCTGGATCTGGATTCGCGCACCGAGAAGGCCAACAACTGGGAGGCCGACCTGTTCGTCTCCATCCATGCGAATGCCTACAGGGTGGACAACGTGCGCGGCCCGGAAACCTATTTCCTGTCGGATACCGCCAGCGACACGATCGCCAGCGGGGTGGCGCAACGCGAGAACGACGATGATCCGGAGGCAGTGCGCGGGGTCGACGGCGAGGCGCTCGACTTCATCCTGTGGGATCTGGCCCACACCCAGCACCTGCGCGAGAGCAGTCTGCTGGCCGAAGAGATCCAGCAGGCGATGAACGGCGTGTGGCAGCTGCGCGACCGCGGCGTCAAGCAGGCGCCGCTGCGGGTGCTCAAGGGCGCCACGATGCCCGCCGTGCTGGTGGAGCTCGGCTACCTGTCGAATCCCCAGGATGCAGCGATGATGGCCGACCCTGGGTTCAGACAGCAGCTGGCCGAGGCGGTGTTTCGCGGCATCAACAGCTTCCGTCAGCAGCACGCCGTGCTCGCCGGCGCACCCAATCCGTAGAGCCACTCGGCGTAAACATCGGCCATGGCCTCCAGCGCTCGCTCCTTCCCGATTCGAGTCACCGTTATCGCCGCGACAATCACCGTTGGGCTCGCCGTGTTACTGCTGGCCGTCAACCGACTTGGGCGCCCAACGGCGGAGACCGAGCCCATCCCCGCCGAAGAACTCGTCGCCAATCTGGGTCCCGATGGCGACCCGGATGCCACACCCGCAGACGACCTGGCAACGGCGGCAACCGAGCCAGTCACGCTGCAGCTGTTTCTGATCGATTCCGTCAATCGACGCCTGGTATCGCGCATCCAGCGGCTCGAGGCGCCGATGACGCTGGCGGCCAAGGCCCAGCTGGCCGTCGAACGGTTGATCGACGCTGTAGGCTCACCGTTGCCGGCCGGCACCGTCGTACGCGAAGTCTGGATATCGACGGCCGGCGTTGCCTATGTCGACTTCAGTGCCGACCTGCCGGACTCGCTGCCCCGGGGAAGCCTGGCGGAAATTCACGCCGTGTACGGTGTGGTCGGGACCTTGACGTCATCGTTTCCGCAGATACGAGCAGTGCAGTTCCTGGTCGACGGTAACGGCGTGGACACGCTCACTGGCCATTTCGACCTCGCTGGCCCGATCTCGCCGCATCGCGACTGGCTGTACTAGTGGCCTGTAACAGATGAACGTTGCCTATCGTGGTGGCGAAATGGGCTCGGATGCCAGGCGCTACGACGAGACGATGTTGGCCCATCTTCGAGGAGGAGCAACGGGGCAGACGGGTCCATTTCGCCACTGTTCTCTTGATGGGCCTACGGACAGATGGGCAGTTGCGGGCGATATCGGCGTTGCACCTCGTCGACGATGCTCACTGCATCGCCGTCCTCGCCGCGCCTTGATCTCACCCGCAAATCCCATCTGCGATAGGCAACGTTCATCTGTTACAGGCCACTTAGTGGCCTGTAGGCAGCACTGACGCCGTGGACCTGCTCATCGGCACCCACAATCACGGCAAGATCGAGGAGATCTCAGCGCTCCTCGAAGGGGGGCCGTGGCGCTGTCGTCCGCTCCCCGAGGACGCCTCCGAGTATCCCGAGGCGGGCACTACCTTCGAGGACAACGCGCGCGGCAAGGCGCTGTTCTACGCTCGACTCACCGGCCTCATCACGCTTGCCGACGACTCGGGCCTGGAGATCGATGCGCTCGACGGCGAGCCCGGAGTCTATTCGGCGCGCTACATCGATCCGAACCTGTCACAGCAGCAGCGCAACCACGCCGTGCTCGAACGCCTTGCGAATGTCGCACCTCCTGATCGCCAGGCCCGATTCGTGTGCCACGCGGCGCTGGCGCGCCCGGATGGGCTGGTACACGAGTGCCGCGGTACGTGCAGCGGCAGTATTACCCGACAGCCTCGCGGCGAAGGAGGCTTTGGCTACGACCCGATCTTCCAGTGCACCGGCGACGAGCGCACTTTTGCGCAGCTCAGCCGCCAGGAGAAGTCTCGACGCTCCCATCGCGGCAAGGCCATCACGGCGATGATCGAGTTTCTACGCGACTGGACACCGACCGACCAGGCGGGCTCGTAGTGCACGGCTGGACACCGACCGGCTCGGCGGGCTCATGGCGCGCGTCGAAACGGTTTCGGCGTTGTATTCTGACGCCGGGCGGGCGCTTGTTCGTGCGCCTGATTTTCGGGGTGTGGCGCAGCTTGGAAGCGCACCTGCTTTGGGAGCAGGGGGCCGGAGGTTCAAATCCTCTCACCCCGACTTGGAATTCCTTTATCTCGTGGTCACATACGACGACACGCAGGGATCGAGTCACCATAGAGTCACCGCAAGAGAGGTCGAACCCCGCCGAGAACCCACAAAATAGCGACTGCCTTCAGCCCGATCGGCGCGCGGCGAAGCCGATGATCGGGATTATTGGGGTTTACAAGACCCCCAATAAAACTCATAACCCGAAGGTCGCAGGTTCAAATCCTGCCCCCGCTGTGCACAGGGGCTATCCCCTCCGCCCGATACTCAATGGTTCGTACGCATTCCTTGATTGATCCCTGAGATCGTCGGCACGACCCGGACTGACCGGGATCGAGACGACTCGCTCCGAGACCACTGGCTTCAGAGTCGACTACTAGCTCGAGAGTTGGCGATCGGCGCGCCGATCTCTGTACAGCGCCGCGGCTGCGACGAGCGTGGCCGCCGCGTACACCAGGTGACCGACCCACATGCCGTGCCACTCGCCCAGAGGGTGCGGATCGTTGCGCAGGATGTCGACCGCAAAGCGGATCAGGCCGTAGCCGCCGACGAACAACCACAGCACCGTGCCATCGCGCGCTCGCCTCAGAAACACCCACATCAGAAGCGCGAACAGCGCCAGTCCGGCACCGGCCTCGTAGAGCTGCGTCGGGTGTATCGCTACCCCTAGCGGCGCACCCCGTGGGTAGGGGAGCAGGAGGAAGTTGTAGGTGACAGCCCACGGAAGCTGCGTTGGTGCGCCGTAGCAGCATCCTGCCGCGGAGCAGCCGATCCGTTGGATCGGGATAGCGAGGCACGCGCTCAGGGCCACGACGTCGAGGCCCTTGAGAGCCGGGATGCCGTAGAGTCGCGAGTAAAGCAGCATGGCAAGCAGGGCGACGGGCAGGGCGATCAGACTGCTGCTTCCCGTCTCCTGAAGACTCTCGACCAGCGTCGTCCACACTGCGCCGCCCTGCTGTACTTGGGCGACGAAGCGGCCGAGCCCGAAGCTCGAAGCGACGATCAGCGTGATTGGCGCCACCCAGAGGAACGCCATGTAGGCGTGGTCAGGATCGATGCCTCGTCGCCTGAAGCCGAACCGCCAGATCAGCAATCCGACGACAACAGCGACCCCACGGGCGAAGCCGTAGGTGAAAATTGGTAACACATCGCCGCCGGGCAATGGCACCACGTACAGAATCGGCGGAAGCATGCCGTAAATCGTATGCCGTGCGCGACCGCCGGCGAAATCGCCGGCGGCGAGGATTCTATCGGGAGCGGCGGTTCGCCCCTTGTACGAACCGAGCGACTGAGCGTAGGCTGCGGCCTTTGGGTAACAGGGAACGTGCATGAGTACCGACCAGCCGGCCGACGAACACACGACGTTCTGCTTGCCGTCCAGCCGCGGCGTCCTGCGCGCCGTGGTCGTGGGCTGTTTGCTACCGCTGGTTCTTATCGGGGCGTCGACCACCGGGAGCGGCTGTTGCGGATGCTCGATCGATTCCGCATCGTTCAGTTCGCGGGGCACGGGCGCGGCCGATCCCTACTCGCTGAGCTTCCTCGGCGGCACGGCCGCGATCTCCTTTCCCGACCCGGACGGTAGCGAGATCGTCGCCAACAACGCGCGCACGCTGATCACGACCATTACTCCCGGATTGCCCGTCTTGTTCCCGGAGGGGACCCTGACCGTGACCGGCACCGCTGCCAAGGTGGCGGGGCGAGGCGGGGCGCCGCCCAAGAAACTCCTGATGGACGCGGATCACAAGGCAGCAGGCGAGTCCGCAGCCAAGGTCTTCTCCACGGTCCTGAAGATCAAGAACGGAAAGATCAAACAGACCAAGGACCAGGTCGACGGCTTCACGGCGCAGCCGGGTGAACGGGTGAGGGTGTTCCTGCGGCCCAGGGGCGGCGCCGTGACGAACGATCAGACGTACGACCTCACCTACAACTACGCCCCCACACCCGCGGGGCTGGCGGCGGCGATGCGCGAATACGGTTGGACAGCGCTGAGTGCGATCGAGACGGGGCGCCGCCTGTTGTCGACGGTGCCGGATGGCGCCGGAGCACTGCCTCTATTGTTCCGGGCCAACCGCACGATCGAGGCGAAGGCGAAGCAGGACGTAGTGAGTGTCGTGTACGGCGTTGCCTTCGAAACGGCAGCTTTCGACCTGGCGGTCGGCGCTGGCTTCTTCGGGCAGGGCGCCAGTAAGTCGTTGGCGCCCAAGCGCGTCACGGTATTCGTGGTAATACGTGACGCCGAAGGTAACACGAAGCTGTCGGTGACCTACAAGCTCGCGGTCCAGAACAACAACGTCGCTCTGGTCACCAAGGCGATCGAAGCGCTGAGCATCGAACCCGGCGACGAGCTCGATATTCAGATGAAGCTCAATGGCGGAGACGTCAACCCGGGCGACGGCGTGTTCATTTTCCTCACCGCCACGCCGAGTCCTTGACGAGGACGGCTGGCAGCTCCTCTCCCTACGCGGTGCGCGTCTTCGCGGCCCGAATCTGCCTGAATCGCCTGGCATCACTCACTGCGACCAGTACTAGCAGGCTCGGCTCGCGCTGCCGTCCAGCGGGGTCCGATAACTCGTAACCCGAAGGTCGTAGGTTCAAATCCTGCCCCCGCTACTCCAGAACGTCCCGAATGGCGCAGCGATTTTTCCCCGTGCTCGTCACCGGGGCTTTCTGCGTCGCGGGTCGATATCTAACAGCCATCTAACGATCGATAGCGATTGACAGTCCGCACGTCCCAGATCGATCGGAAGAAGGCGACCCCACGTTGCTGATCGGAGCAACTGATCCGTAATCAGCAGGTCCGCGGTTCGAATCCGCGCGCCGGCTCTTTGTAAGCCTCGCAGAATCAATATCTTGCGGGGCTCCAGCTTCTTGTTTGCCTAGGGCGGTCTAAGTCGAGTGACCATAGAGTGACCACGCGGAGAGGTTTCGCTGTCGGTTTCAGCGCCCCTAGAAGGCTTGCGCGCTCATCGCTTGGCGGTCACTTAGCCGCCTGCTACGCGACCTCACGCCTGATCCGGTAGAGCGTGCGCTCGTGCACATCGAGGCGGATACGGCGCTGGCTGAGGTGCGGCTCGCCTCACTCATGGCGTAATGCATAGGGTCGCCAGCGCTCGATAAAGGCATCCTGATGGCATTCATTCAAACAACCTCGGGCACCGCACTCCGGCGTCGCTACTTGCCTATTTAGGCATCACCCGCGACGACGTTCGGAAGGCCAGCGAGCGCATCGAGATTTGACGCTGGGTGAACGCTACCCAGCGCCTGTTTCGGCTTGACGAAGAACGTCGCCACCCGCAGCTCACTACTCGTCGCCGACGTGGTCTGCTCCCACGCGACGATGCCGTTGGGGTCGTCGTCCAGGAAGGTGGAGCGATTGTCGGCGCGCAGCATCAGCATCTCCATCGTGTCGAGGTTGCCGCCATGCGACGCGATGGTCGTCTTCTTGCCGAAGGGCTTGGCGTTAGTGGCCATCTTCCGGTGAACGATGTTGCCACCTCGCTCTGCAACAACTACCGGACCCAGGCTCTCCTTCGGAGCCTCGGCTCGGGCCGGTACCAAGAACGGGTCCGGGAGTGCCAAAAGGGCGGCAAATCCCTTGGAACTCGAGCCGGCGAAGACGAGACTGAGGTCACCTCCGGCCAGGTCGACCTGCCCGACATACGTGAAGGAAACGAGAGACCGGTTCTTTAGTCCGCTGACTGTGATGCCGAATAATCCGTCACTCCTCGTCTCGATGCGAGACGCGATGACAAGATCGAAACCGCCGTCATTACCCAATCTGTGGATCTCTTGAAACTGGTCTGTATCCGTATCACGGATCCCAAAGACCAAGTCCGTAGTTTCGGTATCGCGGTATAGCAGCATCTGGTACTGACCAGGACGGCCCGTCTCCGTCTTGAACTCACTGACATCGAGCACTTCCGCGCTGGGCACTAGGGCGACCGCTGGGGCTGTCTTGTATTTCTTGTCCTGCCGAAGTACGCGGGAAACCAGGGTAACAACCTTGGCCGCCCCCCTTCCCGCCACGCCGAACTGCGAGTAATATAGGGTAACGTCGACACCCTCGTCGTGTTCATCGACGAGCAGACGGGACAGCCCGTTCAAGATCCCGTCCGAGACCAGCGTGCGCAGCTTACCCAGCTTCCCCTTTCTGCTGATCGTTCGGCTTTCCAGCGGGCCGCGTTGGAAGTCCGTCCAGACAACGAGGTACTCGCGCCGGTCGGGAATCCACGCTACCGCCGGCTCGTTGCGGAACGCCCCTTTGGCACTCAGCCGGTGCAGCGGCCCCGGCTCGTAGGTCGCCGTTGACCCGCGCCCCGAGCCTCCCTTTCTCGTAAGCAGGCGAGCACGTACCTCGCTGAGCTGAGCGGAGTCCGTGTGCGTCCACACGACGAGCACGTCGCCGTTGTCGGGATTGGCGGCCAGCTCCGGCAGCGTGTTCTGGAATTGCAGCCCATCGCTGATGACGCTGCCGTCGTCGGCTCCGCTGGCCTGGTGCCCGGAGCTATCGACCGGCTGCGCCTGTAGACCGATGCTTGCAGCAAGCAACGCCACCGTGACGATACGACCAGGGGCTTTCATCGATGACCTCCGGCGAGTGCGTTTGCATCCAGGCGTCTCTACGAGCGCCAGGAGAGACTCAGCCTACAGGCGTGGCCTGGGTGTGAACACTCGCAGAGTCAGAACAGTCGGCACGGTCGAGTCCTAGCCCCGCTGCCGCGCGCCTCCTTGCACCTCCTCCCGTTGTATTGGCTGTGCGATTCGGCAAGGATGGCGGATCCGGCCCGAGTCCTGTGGAAATAAAGATGGCGTAACCTCCGAGTAGGAAAAACACAAAGCCGCCACGAGCGGCAGGAGGCTACGCCGTGAAGCAGGTTAGCACGGAGGGAACCGGGCTCGTCGAGTTCCGGCAGGACGTACAGGCGCTGTTGCGCACCAGGATCCGCGAGGCGATCCAGATGACGCTTGACGAGGAGCTCACCGAGGCGCTGGGTTGCGACCGATACGAGCGCAACGGGCAGCGGCGAGGCTACCGCAACGGCAGCCAAAGGCGTCGGGTGACGACAGCCCAAGGGCTCCAGGAGCTGGACATACCGCGGGGGCGCATCGTGGGGCAAGACGGCAGCACCCGAGAGTTCCGCAGCGCGATCCTGCCACGGTACGCACGGCGAGCCCGGCAGGTGGACGAGGCGATCCTGGGAGCATACCTGGCGGGAGCCAACACCCGGCGGATCCGCAAGGCGCTCTCTCCGCTGCTGGGCAAGGCGCACCTGACCAAGAGCACGATCTCCAGGGTGGTGGGGCGCCTGAAGGCGTACTTCGAGCGCTGGAGACAGCGAGATGTGTCAGGCGAGCGGTACTGGATCCTGTATTTGGACGGGTTCCATCTGAAGGTCAGGCTGGCGAGGCGGGTCGTGTCGGCGCCGGTACTGGCGGTGCTCGGGGTCCAGCCCGACGGCCAGAAGGTGTTGGTAGCGTTGCAGTTGGCGGTCTCGGAGGCAGCGGTGCACTGGCAAGGACTGATCGAGTCGCTGGTGAGACGAGGGCTGCAGGCGCCGGAGGTGCTGATCGCCGACGGCCACAAGGGCCTGGCCAAGGCGATCGAGGTATGGCCCGATGTGTCGGTGCAGCGGTGCACACAACACAAGTGGAGCAACTTACGCGACCACTGCCCGGTTCATGCACGTGCGGAGATGAAGCGGGACTGGGATGCGATCGTCCGGGCCGATGACGGCAACCAGGCCAGAGCCGCCTACGCCGCCTTCGTACGCAAGTGGTCGACCCTCGTGCCCGCCGTGGCCCGGAGCCTGCAGGAGGCCGGCTTGAACCTGCTGACTTTCTACCAGTTCCCGAAGCCGATGTGGAAGACGCTGCGCACCACCAACGCCCTCGAGAACCTGAACCGGGAGTTCCGTCGTCGTACCAAGACGCAGGGCTCGTTCTCGACCGAGGCCGCTGGGGTGACGTTGCTGTGGAGCCTGGTCGCCTTCGGCCAGATCCGCATGCGACGCATCGATGGCCACCGGTTCTTGGCTCAGCTCACGTGCGGCCCCGACAAACAGGCCGCCTAACCGATAGGATCATCCGTCGTCGCGGAGGAGACGCTCATCCAATTTCCACGACATTCGGGGCACATCCCCTGGGGCGGAGACGACTACACAGCTCACTGCGGCGGGCGTTCTTCTGGGCACCCCGGCGTTCGCGTCGCCCGAGCAGCTCCGAGGAGACCGGGACCTGGACGTCCGGTCCGATATCTACTCCGTCGGGGCCACCCTCTTCTGGTTGCTGACCGGGCGGCCACGCTCTTTAGATTCAATAAGTTATAGCCAGTCACTCTGGACACTTCCGTGTAGGGGGTCGGTATGGGGGTCGGCGAGTGACTTACGGATCGACGTTGTTGGTGCCGGCTACGCTCCGCTCCGCCGGCTCCAACAATCTCTTGTCAGCACAGATTCTATGAGTTACGAAGTGGCCTCAACACTTGGGGCAGGTCATAGGAGCCTAAGAAGAGGGCGGGGTCGGAGGTTCAAATCCTCTTACCCCGACTCAACAAGCGGTTTCCGCGGGCGGAGATCTGGCCTGACGGACGAGCCTACCGGGCGCGCGCGCGCCCGACGGCGGCGGTCCCGAGAGCGCGAACGCTTCAAATCACAAGGGAGGAGGGCCCATGTTTGTCCCAGAAACGTTTGCCATCGCCATGGTGATGATGATCACGAGCACCGTGTGTTGGGGTTCGTGGGCAAACACGTCCAAGCTCACCACGGACTACCGATTCGAGCTGTTCTACTGGGACTATGCGCTCGGCATCTTTCTCGTCTCCCTGATCCTCGCCTTCACCATGGGCTCGACCGGCGGCGAGGGCGAGGGTTTTCTGGCCAATGTGGCGGTCGCCGACCGGGGCAACATCGTCTCGGCCCTGATCGGCGGGTTCATCTTCAACATCGCGAATCTGCTTCTTGTCGCTGGCATCGACCTCGCAGGCCTGGCAGTGGCTTTCCCGGTTTCGATCGGTATCGCTCTGGTCGTCGGAGTCGTCATGAGTTACGCCATCCAGCCGGTTGGCGATCCGATGCTCCTTGGCCTCGGCGTGGCCCTCGCGATCATCGCGGTGATCCTGATCGGCAAGGCGTACGGCCGCCTCGCAACCGATGGTGAGGCGGTCTCCCGCAGGAGCCTGATGATCTGTGTGATCTCGGGGCTCCTGATGGGCTCCTTCGCGCCGTTCGTGACCAGTGCACTCACCGCAGGACATCCCTTGAGTCCTTACAGCATCGCCGTGTTCTTCACCCTCGGCGCTCTTCTCTGCTGTTTTGTGGTCAACGTGTATTTCATGAAGAAGCCCCTGGTCGGGACACCGGTCAATTTCTCGGGCTTCTTCTCGGCCGGCCCCAGAAACCATGCGCTCGGAATTCTGGGTGGCTTCATCTGGGGTACCGGCACGGTGTTCAACTTCGTCGCGGCGAGCCTCGTCGGCGTGCCGATCTCGTATGCCGTCGGTCAGGCAGCCCCGATGGTGGCGGCGACCTGGGGGGTCTTCGTATGGCATGAATTCAAGGGCGCGGACAAGAAGGCGAAGCAATACCTCACGTTCATGTTCCTCTTCTACATTCTCGCGCTGGTCGCCATCGCGAGCGCCTACAACGCGGGCTAGATATGACAAAGACTTCTCATGTCGCCGTCGTCGGCAGCGCCAACATCGATCTCACGACCTTCAACGACCGCTGGCCCCGCGGCGGCGAGACCATCTTCGGCGAGAGCTTCGACATCGGCTTCGGCGGCAAAGGCGCCAACCAGGCCGTGGCGGCCAAGCTCTGCGGCGCCGACGTTTCGATGGTCGCCTGCGTCGGCAACGATCTGTTCGGACCCTCGACGGTCGAGAACTTCGAAGCCCAGGGCATCAACGCCGACCACGTCCAGATCGTCGAGGGAATCTCGAGCGGCGTGGCACCTATTTTCGTGGACACGGCCTCGGGTCAAAACCGGATCCTGGTCGTTCCGGGAGCCAACAACAAGGTGCTCCCGGCCACGGTCGATGCGGCCTCGGAACTGCTCAAGACAGCGGACTGCATCGTCCTTCAGTTCGAGATTCCGCTCGAGACCGTCTACTACGCGATTCGCTTTGCCCACGAGAACGGCATCCGCTGCATTCTCAACCCGGCACCGGGCCAGGCGGTCGATATGGAGCAGGTCGCGAAACTCGATTACTTCGTGCCCAACGAGACCGAGGCTGAAGCGGTCACTGGCATTGAGGTCAAGAGCGTCGACGACGCCAAGCGCTGCGCCGAGAAGCTACTCGGAGCCGGCATCAAGCGCGTCATCATCACCCTCGGTTCGATGGGCTCTCTCCTCGCAGGCGCGGAAGGCATGGAGCACGTTCCGGCCTTCGAAGTGAACGCGGTCGACACCACCGGAGCGGGTGACGCTTTCATCGGCAGCTTCTCGGTATTCCTTGGCGAAGGTCTGGATGAAATGGGGGCCGTGAGACGGGCGAATCTCTACGCCGGCCTCTCGACGACGGGCGTGGGCACCCAGAAGTCGTTCTTGAATCGAGCCGCTTTCGACGCTGCGTGGGCCGAACGGAAGTGAATTACGGCTGCGCCGGAGGCCGCCGCATAAGCTCGACAAACAACCTCTCGAAACGCTCCAAGTCGATGTCCGTTTGCACCGTCCAGGTGTTGCCGGCAAACCACGGCTCGGTGCCATCGGATGTCCAGACCGTCTTGCCATAGCTCGGTCCCGGCAGGTAGTCCACGTCTAGCCGCAGCTCTTCGGTCTCGGTGATGATTCCGGGATCGATTATCGCGGCCGCGGCCAGCTCGTCACACATATAGCTATAGCCACGGTCCAACTCGAGATAGCTCACCCGCAGGAACTCCGCCAGCGGCGTGCCCGCATCCGCGATCTGCTCGATCATCTCTTTGGTCATGTAGGTCTTCGGACAGACGTCGATCGGCGTCAGGTGCCGTTCCTTCCAGGGCGCGCGAACGTGAATGAACGCCGCTTCAGCGTCCCACCAGAAGTTGAATCGCTGATTGGTGTGGATGTGTCCGCCCATGGTGTAGACGGCTTTGATCTTGTCGACGATGTCGGGCGCCAGGCGAATCGCGAGCGCTATGTTCGTGAGCGGTCCCGCCGTGTGGAGTACCAGCTCACCCGGATACCTTCGAGCCATCTCGATCAGGAGCTCAGCAGCGGTCTTGTCGACCACTCTCAGCTTGACCGGGCCTCCGGGCTCTTGGTCGATAACTTCCCTGGGGTCCACCCACTCGCCCCAGTTGCCGTGCCAACCGTCACCGCCCTTGTCGCCCCAGAGCTCTTCGCGTCGCTTCATCATCTCTTGCGAGTTCAAAAGCGGCACTTCCGAGCCCGCCGCGACCGGCACCTGTGTCTGGCCTGTCAACTCGACGATCTTGAGTGTGTGATAGACGGCCTGATCGAGCCACGCATCGCCGGCTACCACGCCGATACCGACGACCTCGATGTTGGGCGCCTGCAGCAGCATGGCGATCGAAACCGAGTCCGTCCCAGCCGGGCCGGACGTGTCCTGATCGATGAAAACCTTGACACGCTCGTGATCGTCGGCACGAACCGGAGCCGTAGGTGCGAAAACCAACCCGATCGCCAGGCAAGAAAGTGCGAAACGACACATGGAGCTTCTCCTGTCTCCGCCGTTGAGCCGCGAGTGCATCGCGGCCTTTCTTGAGGCGGCCGCATAATTCGCTCGCGAGAATGCATGATGGAACCCGGTCCGGCTAGCCGAGCTTCCTGAGGATCATGCACTTCAGGTAGCGGCTCTCGGGCATACCGATGCGAATCGGGTGATCGCTACTCTGGCCCCCCCGATGCACGAGGATCAGCTCGGCTCGCACATCAGCGGCCGCCTGCTCGATCAATTCCAGGAAATCTGCCTCGCTGATGTGATAGGAGCAGCTCGAAGTCACCAGGTAGCCGCCGGGCCGCAGCAGCTTGAGGGCACGCAGGTTGATCTCCTTGTAGCCACCGCGCGCACTTTCTACCGCCGCCTTGTTCTTGGCGAACGCCGGCGGATCGAGCACGATCGTGTCGAAGCTTTCTCCGCGATCGACGAGCTCGCGTAGGTGATCGAAGACGTTGACGGCTCGCGCGTCGATGCTGGCCTCGTTGATGGCGGCGTTGCGCTCGATCGCCGCTACTGCTTCTTCGGAAATGTCGAGCGCCACCACCTCGTCACAGCTTGGAGCGAGCTGCAGCGCGAAGGCTCCCTGGTAGCTGAAGCAATCCAGTAGCCGTCCGCGGGCAACGGTGGCGGCAGCGGCGCGATTCTCCCGCTGATCAAGAAACAGACCGGTCTTCTGGCCGC
Organism: Acidobacteriota bacterium; assembly: GCA_965248695.1. GTDB lineage: Bacteria > Acidobacteriota > UBA890 > UBA890 > WLXD01 > DASCOT01. The sequence goes on from CBDFKD010000002.1 coordinate 3,187,747, forward strand.
CGTGGAGATCGACTTCCAGCTGCGCCTGGCCGTCGCGGATCTGCACGCGATCTGGAATCTCGCCATGCACAACATCCACACGGCGCTCCAACCCCTCGAGCGTACGTACCCGTCCATCGTTGCGCGCCAGGACGCCGGCCGGCGACAGGAGATCCACCAGCAACTCGACGATCTCGTCGGTGCGGCGGTCGATGCCCTGGGCGAGCGTCTGCACCACCAAATAGTCGCCGTAGCGGTCGACGATCAGCGCCGGCAGCCAATCAGCTTCGGCGTGCACCAGCCGGTAGGCGTCGGCGTCGATCTCGAGCGCCTGGCGGTAGTCGATCGCCGCCTGCAGGCGCTCGCGCCACAGCCGCAGATCCGGCCGCGGTCCGCGATCACAGAAGCGGCGTAGCGCGATCTGCGACGCGTCGCTATAGAGCGCGTAGCCGACGTCACGGCCGCGCGGTCCCCTAACGCGAACGAGATCTCCGGACGCCGCTTTGATCTCGTGCAGATCGCTACGGTAGATCCACGGGTGCGACCCGTTGGCACGGCGGGCGCCTCGACGGGTAAGCACGACCTGAGGCTGCGTCGGCGTCTCGACGTGGGTTTCGCTCTCGGCGCTCGGCTCGACCATGATGGCGCCACACTAGCACCCCCGGCGAACGCGACTTCACACGTTGTCGGGCGACGCGTTGCCGGGATCGAAACGCTACTCGGATCGCAGTGCCTGAACCGGATCCACCCGTGACGCCCCTCGCGCCGGGAGCCAGTTCGCCACCAGAGCTGTGACTAGCAACAGGGCGATGCCACCACCGAACGCAACCGGGTCGAGCGGGCTGATGCCGAAGAGTAGGCTGCGCAGGAAACGCGTCAGCAGCAAAGCGAGGACGAGGCCCATGCCGAGCCCGATCAACGGAGCGCGCATCCCCTGCCCGACCATCAAGCGGCGCACGTCGGAGACATCGGCGCCGAGCGCCATTCGCACGCCGATCTCGCGCGTGCGCTGGCCGGCGACCTGCGCGGTGACCCCGTACATGCCCACCGCCGCCAGCAACATGGCTACGATCCCCAGCAATCCACCGACGATGGCGGCAACGCGCTGCGGGAGGTAGGCGATCTCGACGTACTCCCGTAGCGACAGCACCTGTAACACGGGCATGTCCGGGGCCAACTCGTGCGCGAAGCTCCGTACCTGTGCCAGCGCGAGCTGCGGTGTCTCCGTCAGGCGCACCAGCAAGTTGGTCTGCGGTCGGTAGGCCTGGGCGACGGGGAGGTAAACGAAGAACTCCGGATCCTCGGTCAGGGAGGCGTATTTCGCGTCTGCAGCCACGCCGCGGACGGTGTACATGGCGCCTCCCATGTCGAACTCCTGTCCCGGCGCTTGCCGGCCGGGCCAGAAAAACTCGGCCGTGCGGGCATTGATGACCGCCATGGAAAGCGTTCCATCGATGTCGCCATCATCGAAGTCTCCGCCCTGCACCAGCGGCATGTCGACGGTCTCGAAGTAGCCGGGCGATACGATGTTGACGTTCGCTGGCCAGGCGCCGTCGTCAACAGGCGGATCGACACCGTCGACGGTGATGCCGCCAAACCCGATCCTGGCGCTGAGCCCGAGCGGCAGCAGCGCCGTGAACGACGCCGCCTCCACACCGGGGAGCCCCAGAGTGCGTCGGCGAAGCTCCCGCAGCATATCCAGCGCCTCCGTCGGCTCGAGTCCACTGAGGTTTCCGTTCAGCGCCAGCGCATAGACATCCGTCGGGTCGAAGCCGATCTGAATCGAAGCCGCGTCGTTCAGTGCCCGCAAGAAGAGCCCCGAGCCGACGATCAACAGCACCGTCAACGCGACCTGAGCTACGACCAGCGCCCGGCGCCCGCGCGCGCGGTCGGTAACCACCCAGCTGCCGCCGTCCTTGAGCGCACCGACCAGCTCGCCGCGGGAGGCACGCAGTGCCGGTCCGAGACCGAACAACACGCCGGTGAGCACGGTGACGGCGAGCGAGAAGCCCAGCACGCGGGCGTCGATCGATGCGTCGAACACCACGTCGAAGGGCGGTGGCGTCGGAGGATCGAACGCCAGCAGCAGCCGTGTGGACCAGAACGCCGCCAGCACGCCGACGGCGCCACCTGCACCGAACAGCACCAGGTTTTCGGTGAGCAACTGGCGCAGCAATCGGCCGCGGCTGGCGCCCACCGCAAGTCGGACGGCCACCTCGCGCCCGCGCTCCAGTGAGCGGGCCAGCATCATGCCGGCCACGTTGACGCAGGCAACCAACAGCACCAGACCGACAACCACCATCATCACGAGCATGAAGATGCGGGCACCGGAGCGCGCCATAACCGGCAAGGTGCCGAGCACGTTGACCACCGCCCCCTGGCCCTCCAGGGCCTCCGGATGCTCAGCGACCGCAGCCGCCATGATCTCGCCAAGCTCGGCTTGGGACGCTTCGATAGAGAAGTCGTCTCTCAGCTTGCCCACCGCGAGCAGGAAGTTGCTCGGCCAGCTCTCGAGCGACGCGTCGGTAATCAGACCCGACGCCTGCATCCCTATCGGCACCCAGGCGTCGACATGCAGCAACGAGAACGTTCCGGCGAATCCCGCTTCGGCGATGCCGACGACAACCGCCGGAACGCCGTTGATACGAACCTCACGCCCGACGACTTCGGGGTCGCGCTGATAGCGGCGCGCCCACAACGAATCGCTGATCACGACCAGCGCGACGCCGCTCCCGGGGCCCGTCTCCTCCGGTCTGAAGGCGCGCCCCTGGGTGAGCTGAACACCGAGCACGTCGAAGTAGTTGTCGGTCACCTGGGCGCCCAGCACCGCCTCGGCCGCGGATCCGCCGCCGATGGCCATCGGTGCCAGTGTCCAGCCGGCGATCTCGGTCGTGCGACTGCCGGTCCGGAGAGCATCGAGGGACGGGTAGCCGAAGGTGTCGGAATCGCGCCCGTCCTGACTCCGACCGACCTCGAGGAGACACTCAGGCTCGGCTACGCCCGGCAGCGGGCGCAGCAGGATACCGTTCGCCAGACTGAAGATCGTCGTGTTGGCGCCGACGCCGACGGCGACGCACAGAACCGCGGCCACGGTAAATCCAGGGCTCGCCGCCAGCCGCCGCACGGCGTATCTGAGATCACTCGACAGCGGGTCCACGCTGTACTCCTTCGAGTCGGCGACGGTGATTTTCGGTGACGTCAGCGATCGTCGGGTCGAGCCCGATGACGTGAGGTATCGGCGCGTCTGTCGCAGCGATCCGAGAACGTGCCGCCAGTACCAGAGCCGGGCGCGGAGCCAGCCACGTCGCGGTAGCACGTCGCGGCGGAACTCCTCTTCGATGTCGCCAAGCACGAACTCGTGGGCGTCGGGCCGCGCTAGCAGACGGAACAGCAGACGGACGATCCGGTTGCTCGATCGGGGTCGCAAGGGGTCAACTCTCCACGGGCGGATCAGCCGCCGGGACCGCCCGATAAAGCTCCTCGAGCATCCCATCCGCCATGGCGTGCAGCTGATCGTAGGAGCGCTGCAGCATCGCTGCTCCGACGGCTGTCGGGCGGTAGTATTTGCGGCGGCGACCGCCGCGCAACGCCGTCGGCTCGCCGACGCGTGAGCTCACGAACCCGCGCGCCTCCAGGCGTCCGAGAGCCGTGTAGATCGCACCGGCGGTGACCGATCGGCCGGTGCGCGCCTCGATCTCCTGACGCACCGTGACCCCGTACGCGTCGTCACGCAATCGTAGCAACGCAAACAGAATAAGCTGCTCGAACTCACCGAGATGACTGGCCACAGATCCTCATAACTACAGTGTAGGGATTATATATCAACCACACTGTAGTCCTTATACTGAGCCTGAGCAAGTGACCCACGCGACACCATCGGCTGAGCCCGACGATGGCGCCAGCGTTGTCGCCTGAGCCCCGACGATGCGGCTGCGTTGAACGAGCTATCGAAACTGTCGCCGGGCGGAGAGGACACGCATCGCCCTACGGCAACATCGCCAAACCAATCGCTCGACCACTGACACCCAGGACGCGCGAGCAAGAGCACTCACCAGCCACCAAACGATGACGTTGCCTTAGGGCGATGCGTGTCCTCTCCGCCCCAGCAACCCGTCCGCGAACCACCGACTAGCCGTCGCCTCCCCAATACCTCGAGATCACCTGCCGCATAGCCGGGCTCGACATCTCGAAGTCACGCGGGCGCGCATCGCCGGGGAACCACTTCCACAGGAATCCCCCCACGACGCTCGGCTCGGCCTGCATGGCCTGCAACGCAGCACGCATGCACCGACGCTGCAGCTCGTCGGCGTTCGGCCCGCCGACCTCGTAGGCCCAGGGCTCGTACGGTGCCCGGGCCGAGCGGTTGTAACCCAGCTCGGTGAACACGACCGTCTTGCCATACCGCTCGCTGAAGGCGCGCATGCGGTGCATGATGCGCGTCCAACCGGCGTCGAACGCCTCTTGCGGCGGTAGGCCAGCGAGATCCCTACCATCCTCGAGTACTGGAAAGTACGCCTGCACGCCGATGGCATCGAGGGCGTCCCAGAACGGGATGCGCTCGTAGTCCGTCCAGTTGGCCGCATAGGTGAGCGGCCCGGTGTACTGCGTCCGAACCGCGCGGATCACCTCGCGCCAGTCGGCCTCGTGGCCCACTGTCTTGTCGAGCTCGGTTCCCACCGCGAACCCGTCGGCGTCGTGGCTGAACCGGGCGATCTCCGCTACCCAGCGGCGGTAGTCATCGAAAAACCTGCGCCAATCGGCGTCGCTATCGAAGGCGATCTCACCGCGCCAGGAGAAATTCCCCCAGTGACCCAGGTGCGGCTTGATGAAGATCTTCAGGCCCTGACGATGGGCTTCCTCGATCGGCCGCCGCAACCAGATCGGCGCGCTCGAGGCATCCTCACCGGTGCGCCTCCAGGTGACCGAGCCGTCGTGGCCAATGCGCGCATACGGGTGGATGGAGATCCAGTTCACCCCGAGCTGCTTGAGCTCGGAAATGGTGCCGACGATCGCGTCCTTGCCCCACTCGGCGCTGCCGCGCGGGGTCGAGACGGTCATGCCGTTGATGTTCTCTCCCTGCACCGCAAGCGACGCTGGAGAATCGGCGCCGGTGACCCCCGCTCCGGGGAGCAAAAGGGCGCCCAGCAGCAGCAGCAGCGTGCCGATAGCCCGGACCTGGCGACAACGGCGTTTGACCATGACGGCTGAGGATATCAGCCGGGCAGCGACACACGAGCACCGGGGGTCCTTCGTGCCAGGGCGGGGGCCTTGCAACCTCGGGCCGCTGACCGGCGTCCAACTTGCAGAGACCACGCCCCAGACCATGGAGCAAACCATGCCTCGTAGCCGTGCCGCCCGTTCACGCCTGATGGGAGTCGCCGCGACCACTGTTGGTGCGTTGCTGTTCGCCGCGCCGGCGCCGGCGCGGGAGACTCGCGAGCTCGTCATGAGCGCCGAGTTCGACACCCGGCCCGGTGGTCGCTTGACGATCGACGTTCCCGACGCCGACCTGGTGCTGCGCAACGGTGCCGGCGACCAGGTGGCGTTCGAGATCTACGTCACCGCGCGCGACATGCAGCGCGGCCGCGCTCGGTTCGAGGCGATGAACTTCCGCGCCGATGGGTAATGCCGACGAGGTCAGCCTGCGGGCCGACAGGGAACGCAACGTCGACTGGGACTGGCGCAACTGGGGCGGCTTTACGATCACCGTCGAGGTCACGTTGCCCGAGGAGTACAACGCCGACGTACGCACCGAAGATGAAGCGACGTTGCGGTTCAGAGCCTGCGGGGCGATGTTCGGTTGCGGTCCTCGGATGGCGACATCAGCGCCGATAGCCTCACCGGCGACATCGTCATTCACACTTCGGACGGGGATATTGGCGTGCGCCGGATGGTCGGCGGCCAAATCGAGATCGCTACGTCCGACGGCGATGTGAGCCTCGGTGATCTGCAGGCAACCCGCATCGTGATCGATACGTCCGACGGAGACATCAGCAGCGATCGCCTGGCGGCGGATGGGATCGAGGCGCATACCAGCGACGGGGATATCGTGGTGAGCGCGGTTGCCGGACCGATCGAGGCGGAAACCAACGACGGCAACATCCACATCGGTATCGAACGACTCGGCGACACTAACCTCAGCAGCGGTGACGGCGACATCACCATTCGCGCCACGGACGGGCTGGCCGCCGACCTGGACATCCGCGGCTCGGACCTTTCGATGCGCAGTGAAGTACGCTTCGATGGCACGCTGGAACGCCGCGTCATCCGCGGCGCGCTCAACGGCGGCGGCCCGACGCTGACCGCCCGCACTCGCGACGGCAGCATCGTTCTGCGACTCCGCGAGCCGGAGTAGCGATAGGTCCGCAGCGGTGAGGGGCGTGACAGCCTGAACCAGGCCGCCAGCTCAGTCGGCCGCGGTCGAGTCGAAAACCTCGCGTGCCCTCTGGTGCAGGCGCTCCTGCGCCTCCTCGACCTCGCGCAGCGCCTCGCGCAGCCGCTCGAGCTCGTCGGCCCGGACAGCGAGCCCCTCGCGTATGAACAGCGCCGCCGCCTCGGAGCGGCTCTTCACCGCGCCGGTCTTGACCCAGTCGTCGAGCCGGTTACGGGTCTCCTCGTCGACCCGCACCATGACCACCTGATCACGCTGCGTCTCGCTCATCTCCTCGGCGCTTGACTTCAGGTCGGGCGACACGCAGACCACTTTGATCGCGTCGCCGATTTCGCCCAGGTCAACCAGCAGGTCGTCGAGGTTGTCGATCCCGAGGTCCTCTAAGCCGCGGCCGGCGCTCACTTCGATGTACACGCCGTTATCGGCGAGCTTGCGGCGAATCCGCCTCCAGAGACTGTCGGGCTGGTCGTTCGAATGGCCGCTGTGCTGACCCTGTCCTTGTTCTTCCGTCTGACGCGTCTTGTCGGTCATGCGCCGCTCTCCGTTGGCATCCGGGCTGGACGGCAATCCCGCGATGTCCAGAACTCGGTGTGGCGAAAACTCCGCTGTGGCAAATCCTCTTGATGCTGGTATCGACGTATCTTGCATGTTTGTATTATGTAATTACATTACAACTGTAACGGAGGCGCGCCACGTCGTCAAGCGGGCGAGCCCTGCTAACCTGGCGGGCCAACCTCCTGGGGCGCTTGCTTCGACGCCGTCCGGTGCCCCAGGACGGCAAACCGAAGAACCTGCCTCCGGAGGACCCCTCGATGCACCGAGCACTCTTTGTCGTCTGTCTTTGCCTCGCGCCGGGCCTCAACAGCGTCGCCGTCGAGGGTGTCGCCCAGGACGATGTCTCGCGGCTCACGCTGCGCGATCTGTTCGAGCTCGAAACCGTCAGCGACCCCCAGATCTCGCCGGACGGGTCACGCGTGGTGTACGTGCGTCGGTTCGCCGATATCCAGACGGACCGCTTCTACAGCAATCTGTGGATCGTCGATGTCAACGGTGCCAACCACCGTCCATTGACGACAGGCAAGCAAAATGACGCCTCGCCCCGCTGGTCACCTTCCGGGGATCGCCTCGCCTACGTGTCGGCGGCGGAGGGCTCCTCGCAGATCTGGCTGCGCTACATGGATACCGGCCAGACGTCCGAGCTGACCCATCACGATCAGGCTCCGAGCGGTCTGGCATGGTCGCCGGACGGCGAGCAGCTGGCGTTCTCGGCGTTGGTGGCCGTAGCACCTCCGCAGATCGCCGATCTCCTTGCCGCCCCGGAGGGCGCTGAATGGGCCGCGCCGGCGAAGGTGATCGACCGGCTGTTCTACCGCTTCGACCCGGTCGGGTTCTTGCCGCGCGGCGACTGGAAGCTGTTCGTCGTCCCGGCCGAGGGCGGTACTGCCCGCCAAGTCACTCAGGGCCCGGGCTCGTTCGGCGGCCCAGGCTTCGGCGGCTCGCAGATCGTCTGGTCCGCCGACGCCGCTTCGCTGTTGATCTCGGCAAACCTGAGACCCGAAGCCGACCTCGAGCCGCTCGACTACGAGGTGTACGAGGTCGATCTCACCTCCGGCGCGGCGACCGCGCTGACGAGTCGACACGGCCCAGACAACTCGATCGCCCGTTCCCCGGACGGCGACACGATCGCCTACGTAGGCTTTGACGACCGGTACCAGGGCTACCAGCTGACCGAGCTGTATGTGGCCGATGGGGACGGCGGCTCAGCACGCGTGTTGACCGGAGATCTCGGGAGAAGCGTCGCGTCGCCGCAATTCTCCGCCGATGGCCGTGAGATCTTCTTCACCTACACCTCGGAAGGACGCAGCCGGCTCGCCAGCATCGACCTCGACGGCGAGATGATGGACCACGTGAGCGACGCTGGCGGCGGCTGGAGCGCCTACGCCGGGGGGCCCGGCTACAGCCTGGCGAACGACGGTACCTTCGCCTTCGTGATGTCGAGCGCCGAATCACCCGGAGATATCGCGGTCGGCCGGCGCGGTGTGCCAGCGCGGCGCCTCACCGAAGTCAACTCAGACGTCCTGAGGCACAAGGAGCAGGGCGAGCTCGAGGAGATTTGGTTTGACTCGTCGCACGACGGGCGGCGAGTACAGGGTTGGATTCTGAAGCCGCCGGGATTCGATCCAGCGCGGAGATACCCGCTCATCCTCGAGATTCACGGCCCGCGATGGGATGCGGAGAAGCAGCTCATGGCGGCGTCGGGATACGTCGTGCTCTACACCAACCCGCGTGGGAGCACGAGCTACGGCGAGGAGTTCGGCAACCTCATCCACCACGCCTACCCGGGCGACGATTTCCACGACCTGATGTCGGGTGTGGACGCCGTCATCCAGCGCGGCTACGTTGATCCGGACCAGCTTTTCGTCACCGGTGGCAGCGGCGGCGGTGTGCTGACCTCCTGGATCATCGGTCGTACGGACCGTTTCCGTGCCGCGGTCACCGTTTACCCGGTGATCAACTGGTACAGCTGGGTGCTGAGCGCAGACATCTCGGCGTTCGGGGTCAAGTACTGGTTCCCCGGTCTACCCTGGGACTACCCGGAGCACTACGAGCAACGCAGCCTGCTGTCGGTGGTCAAGAACGTGACCACGCCGACAATGGTGCTCACCGGAGAGTCAGATTACCGCACCCCCATGTCCGAGTCTGAGCAATACTTCGCGGCACTGAAGCTGCTCGACGTAGAGTCGGTGCTGGTTCGCGTCCCCGGCGAGAGCCACGGCATCCGAGGGCGACCGAGCCATTTCATGCAGAAGGTGGCGTACATCGTCGGCTGGATGGACAAACACGGCGGCGAGTAGAACGCGACAGAACCGCCAGCAGAAACCACCCGGACCACGGCACGCGGAGCGCAACCCCAGGAGTCGATTCGAATGCTGAACGAACGCCAAGAAGCCCTGTGTTCCACGAGTCAATGGGACTTCTCCGACCTGAATGCGCTGATCTTCAACTGCACGCTCAAGCGCACGCCCGAGATGTCACACACCCAGGGCCTGATCGACGTCGCGGCGGCGATCATGGAGAAGAACGGTGTCAGCGTCGAAACCATCCGACCGGTCGACTACTACCTCGCGCCCGGTGTGTATCCCGACATGACCGAGCAGGGGTTCGACAGGGACGACTGGCCGGCGCTGTACGAGAAGGTCAAGGAGGCCGAGATTCTCATCATCACCTCGCCCATCTGGCTGGGGGTGAAATCGTCCACCTGTACGGCGACTATCGAGCGGTTGTATGCCAGCTCCGGCGACCTAAACGAGAACGGCCAATACGCCTACTACGGCAAGGTCGGCGGATGCCTCATCACCGACAACGACGACGGCGCCAAGCACTGCGCCATGGACATCCTCTATTGCCTGCAGCACCTCGGCTACGTCATCCCGCCGCAGGCCGATGCATGCTGGTTGGGTGAGGCCGGGCCCGGACCTTCGTATCTCGACGAGGGGTCCGGTGGGCCGGAGAACGACTTCACCCAGCGAAATACCACGTTCCTGACCTGGAATTTGCTGCACATGGCGCGCATGCTCAAGGACGCTGGCGGCATCCCGGCACACGGAAACCAGCGCTCCGCCTGGGAGGCCGGCTGCCGCTTCGACCACCCGAACCCGGAGTACCGCTGAGAAAGTGCTTTCGACCGCGGCAGCCACTCAGGGGAACGACCCAGCAGAAAACGGAGCACTACCCAAACCCGGAGGTCACACGCGATGCGCCACGATTCGATCACCATCCTGCGGATCGCCGTTGTTGCGATGATGTGCGCGCCGGCCCTGGCCCTGCCCGCGACCCGGCAGCAGGCGTCCGAGCAGCAGGAGGGTGTGTTGACGACCATCGCTCCCTTCGGCAGCTTCGGACACATTTACGACGAGAACAGCATCGAGGGCATGCGACCGCGGATCATGGGGTCGCATGGGGCGATCTCCACCGGCCACTACCTCGCCACCACCGCAGGTCTGGAGATGCTCAAGGCCGGCGGCAACGCATTCGACGCCGGGGTCACCGCAGCGATGGCGTTGAAGGTGACGAAGATGGCCTATGCCGGCTGGACGGGCGTCGCGCCGCTGATCCTCTACAGCGCCGAAGAAGACCGGGTGGTGACGCGCGTCGGCGCCGGTCGTAGCCCAGAGTTGGCGACGCTCGACCATTTCCTGCAACACGGCAAGACCGCGATCAACACCGCGCTGGTGCCGGCGGACGTCGACGTCTGGCTTGCGGCGCTCGACCGCTACGGGACCATCAGCTTCGCCGAGTCGGCACGACCGGCGCTCGAGATCGCCGAGAACGGCTACCACCTGTACAAGATGCAGAAGTGGCTGGTGGAGGAGTACGCGGAGAACATCCTGGAGTTCCCCTACAACGTCGACTTCTGGTTCCAGCACGGCGCGGGTCCACCGAAGCTCGGAGACCTCATGGTCAACGCCGATCTCGGCAAGCTGATCCGCACGATGATCACCGCCGAGGAGAAGGCGCTGGCGAGCGGCGCCACTCGCTCAGCCGGTATTCGAGCCGCAAGGGACGTCTTCTACAAGGGCGAACCGGCGCGCGCAGTTGATCGCTACTTCAGGGACCAGGACGGGCTGATGCGCTATGCGGACCTGGCGGACTACGAGGGTGCGTGGACGGAGCCGGTCCACACTGAGTTCATGGGGTATGACGTTTACGTCGGCGATGGTTGGTCGCAGGGACCGAGGATGATCCTGTTTCTCAACATCCTCGAGAGCTTCGACCTGCGCTCGCTGGGGTACAACACGGCCGCCTACATTCACCTCATCTCGCAGGCGATCAACCTGGGAATGGCAGATTCCCACAAGTACGTCGGCGATCCGGAAATGGTCGACATTCCGGACAACCTGTATTCAAAGGCCTACGCGCGTCGACGCGCCGAGCTCATCGACATGCACGAGGCGTTCGGCGACATGCCGCCGTGGGGAGATCCGGTCAACATGCTGGCGGTCGCGCCCGACTCTCCGGAGGACTTCCGCGCCGAGCCGTCGGCGGCCACGGAGCCTGCGGTCGGGAGCAGCCTGCCGGGGCTCGATACCACATCGCTGAACGTCATCGATGCGGCCGGCAACTTGTTCTCGATGACCGAGAGCGACGGCCATGCCGACACCCCGATGATCCCCGGATGGGGCTTCGGCCTCGGTGGCCGCATGGGGCAGTTCAACCTCGACCCGAGCGTCGCCAACGTCATGGCGCCCAGGAAACGGCCGCGCAACACCAACAGCCCGGTCTTGCTGATGCGAGACGGTGTGGCGTTCATGGGCCTCTCGACACCGGGTGGCGATCAGCAGATGCAGGCACTGCTGCAGGTCATCCTGAACGTCGTGCTGTGGGGAATGTCACCGGAACAGGCGCTAGACCAGCCGAGGTTCGGCAGCTACAACTTCCCGTCAACCGGCTCGGAGATCAACCGCAGTCCGGCGAAGCTGAGAATCGAAGACCGCATCCCAGTCGAGACCGCTGATGCCCTCCGGAGCCTGGGACATGACGTCGAATCCTGGGGGCGCTGGAACTGGCGTGCCTGTGCCCCGACGGTGAGCTATCGCGATCCGGACAGCGGCGTGTTGATCGCCGCCGGCGACGTGCGACGGGAAACGACGTCGCTCGCCTACTGACCGTCTGCGGCGCTCGACGGCGTCCGTGTTACCGGCGCTGATGGTCCAACCAGGCGTCGATGAGACTGCGCGAGATCGAGATCTGGGGCGACAGGCGCAGCGTACCGGCATCCACCGCGGTGGCGATCTCGTGGCGCGTGAACCAACGCGCGTCTTCGAGCTCCTGGTCGCCCAGCGTGATCGTGTCGGACTCGGCGACGGCCGCAAATCCCAGCATCAGCGAGGCCGGAAACGGCCATGGCTGCGAGCTGGCATAGCGCACCTCCCGGCACACGATGCCGGACTCCTCCAGCACCTCGCGGCGCACGGAGTCTTCGAGGCTTTCGCCGGGCTCGACGAAACCGGCGAGCACCGAGTACCAGCGTTTCGGCCACGCTGCCTGGCGGCCGAGGAGTATGCGGTCGTCGTGCACGACGCGCACGATGATCGCCGGGTCGGTGCGCGGAAAGTGTTGTCGGGCGCATTCGGGGTCGCCACAGCGTCGCAGCCACCCACCTTGGAGCGAATCGGCGGCGGCACCGCAAGCGCCACAGAACCGATGCGTGGCGTGCCAGTGGGACACCGCACGCGCGTAGGCCAGCCAGCCGGCATCAGGCGATGTCATCATGGGACCGACTTGGCGCAGGTCGGCGAAGGCGCCGCCCTCGAGCCGTCCGACATCTGGCTCTGGTGTGTCGGGCAGCAACACGGCAAAACAGGCCCGATCGCCATCGGCCAGACCCAGGAAGACGGTTTCATCCAGCGGCAGGTCGAGCGAAAGATCTGCCACGTGCAGCAGGGCTGCGACCGGATTGTCGGCGCCGATCACCAGGCTCTGACCACGCCAGACCGGCACCAGCACCGACGTCGGATCGTCTAGCCGGCGCTGCAGCCAGTCTGCGTCCAGGCGCAGATGCGCGGCGCGATCGATCCAGGAGCTCGAATAGAAGTGCTGTGTCACATGCCCTATGGTACCCGCCATGCCCACCTACCCTGGTGTAGCTCGCTCGGTGACCGGCATGGAGGGCTCGCTGTTCTCCAAGCTGGCTCATCGTCTCAAGCAGATGAAAGGCGATGTATACCCACTCCACGTCGGCGACACGTGGATGGAGCCCGCCGAGGGCTGCCGCATGCAGGATCTGCGGGTAGACGACCACCCCGGTATGCATCGCTATTCGTCGCCGCACGGGATGCCGCGGCTTATCTCGGGTGTGGTTGAGCGACAACGGGCGCGGGTCGGGGTCGAGACGACGCCTGCCAACGTGCTCATCGCCGCCGGCGCCACGGGTGCGCTGGGCGCGGCGGTCGGAGCGACCGTCGATCCGGGCGAGGAGGTCCTGCTTCTGGCGCCATACTGGCCGCTGTTCGCCGGGATCGTCCAGTCGTTCTCGGGAAAGCCGGTAGCGGTGCCGTTCATCGGGCTCGCCGAGTCCCCGGAGGCTGCAGTCGAGGTCCTCGAGACCAAGCGCTCCGCCCGCTCGGCGGCAATCTACCTGAGCACGCCAAACAATCCGACCGGCCGCGTGATCTCGGCACCGATTGTCGCGGCGGTGGTCGAGTGGGCGAGACGCCATGATCTGTGGATCTTCGCTGACGAGGTGTATGAGGACTACGTCTACCGTGGCGAGCATTGCTACGCGCGCACCCTGGCGCCGGAGCGCACGTTTTCGGTGCACTCGTTCTCCAAAGCGTACGGAATGGCGGGCAACCGTTGTGGCTATGTCGTGGGTCCGGCAGAGCACATGCGGGAGGTGCGCAAGGTGAGCCTGCACAGCTTCTACAGCACACCCACGGCGTCGCAGATCGCGGCGGCGAACGCCCTCGACGGGCGCGGCGATGCCTGGGTTGCCGCCGCCAGGCCCGTGTATCGCGAGCTGGGTGACGAGATGGCCGCAGTGCTCGGCGTGACGCCGCCCGAAGGGAGCCAGTTCCTTTGGGTCGACGTCGCCGACCGACTCGACGAGCGTGGCCTGATGGGCTTCCTCGAGGACTGTCTCGACGACGGTGTGCTGGTGGCCCCGGGGCCCAGCTTCGGCCCCTATCCGACCCACGTCCGCGTCTGCTTTACGGCCGCCGCCCCCGAGCGCACGCGGCGCGGCATGCAGATACTGGCGCGGCACCTCGGCAGATAGCCGGGCGGGAGTAGCCTCGGCAGATCGTCAGAAACTGAATCCGAGGCCAAAGTGCACCCGGGTATCGCCCTCGAGGTTGTTGGCAACGTCGAGGTTCAGGCGCACCAAGGGCGCCACCAGAAAAACGCCCGCTCCAACGCCGTTCTCGAACTGGGCCCGTGATATCGGCAGTCCATAGGAATAGGCCGTCGCGATGTCCCAGAAGACGCTGAAGCCAACGCGGGCGACGCTGAACGACGTAGTCACCGGGACGCGGATCTCGGCACCTCCGAACGCCACGTTGTCGCCGCCCAGCGCCCCGGCTCGATACCCCCGCAACGACACCATGCCACCCACGTACGGTCGCTCGTAGGCCGGCAGGGGGGCATCGGTCGTATGCAAGACCGCGCGCGTCGCCAGCACCGCCTGACCGACGAGCGTCTTGTAGGTGGCGAGCTCGAATCGGAATCGATTCGCATCCGCGCCCGTCGCCGGATCGACGCGCTGCCAACCAACGCGGGCGACCACTGCATCGTAGGGAAACGAGACGTTGGGACGTGTGTCGAAGCTGAGTCCGGCCCCGTAGGTCCACAAGCTCTCGCTCACACCTCCGAACTCGACATCGGCATACGCGCCCTCGAATCGAGCCCTCACGGCGTCGCTGAAGCGGCGCTCGACGAACACCGCGCCCCCGAGACGAGTGTCGTCGACGCGAGCGTGTGGGTTCTCGAACCGTCGGGCGCTCACTGTGCCTCCGACTCGATAGCCGCTGTCCCAGTCGCGCGTCACTTCGATCGCCACCTGGTCGACGCCGCCGTAGGTCACCGGAATGGAGATCAGCTCGCCACCACCGAGCAGGCTCTTGGCGGCGACGCGGCCGCCAAAGCTGAATTTCTCGTTCTCGTTGTACAGCAGCTCCGGCAGCAGCAGCAGCTTGTCGCTAGCCGAAGTCCGCTGCTGAACCGACAACACCAGCATCACGCGGTCGGTCGGGGTCAGCGACCGATAACGTCTGAGCACCTCGACCGCGCCGAAACGACCGCTGTCGAGAAGCCGCTGTCTGATGCCTGCCACATCCGCCACCGTGACGCGGTCACCCACCACAACGCCCGCTATTAGCAGCACCTCCTCATCGGACAGCGAGTAGTTGCCGTGGACACGCAACTCCACCACCAGCTCCGACGGTGGCGTGGTCGTCGCCTGTGAGATTGCCGGCAGCGCCGGACTCAGCGCCGCCGCTGTCGTCAGGAGCAGCGACCCGAGTCGTCGCGTCCGGCCGCCGCGTCGCACCGTTAAGCCGACGCTATCGACCATCCTGTTGCTCCAGGCCCGGGATACGGAACCTGACCGTCGCAGCGACGTCGGCCTCCCGGTAGTCGAAGTACTCGAGCGCGTAGCCGATGTCGTACGAGCCATTGGCGAACGTCGCCTCTCCCAGGGCGTGGATCTCCCGAGGCAACCAGACGTCCTCCTCCGGAAACGGCTTGTGCATGACCATCTCGGCACCGATGTCGCCAACCTGCACCAGCCACCGCAGCGGCATGAAATCGAGCCCGATGTTGTCGTAGGCGATCTTGATGATCTGGTGCTCTTCGGCGAGCACCCACATGGTCACTACCGAGGTCTTCTGGAACCGGTGCGCCCATTCGAGGTCGTCGTCGTCGGGTTCCTCCTCGTCATCGTCCTCGAAGAGCTTCTTCGGGTAGTACTCGATCTTCACGAGGTTCATGCCCTCGAACTCCTCCCAGCCGGCCACGTAGTAGTTACCCGGCTCGAACGGGAATCCGAGAAAGTAATCGCGCTCGAGCGCCTGCTCGTCGCCCGACTCGGCGGCGTCGGCGCGCTCCTGACGCTTCTCGGCGCGCTTCTCCTGACGCTCCCGAGCGCGACGCAGCCAGTCGCGCTCGAACTTCTCGCGCTCGTCGTCGCCGACCGAATGTCCGTCGATCCGGTCGGGGCTGCGAATCATGAAGCCGTCGCGCACGTACCACGTGTACTCGCCCCGATAACTGCCCAGGGGCACCGCAGCCGGACCCGTGACCTCGAAGCTCTCACGGTCGCGGACGGTATAGCGGTAGAGGTCCTCCCAGTTGGTCACCCGCCGCTCGAGGACCTTTTGCATGAACAGATCGATATCCGGCTCCTGCTGCGCCGGTGCCGTCGTGACGGCGGAGGCAGGCGTCAGCGCTGCCATGACCACGGCGGACAACGTCAGCGTCGTCATCACGAGGCTGGCCGCCGGCGTCGCCCTGGAAGTGGTGCTCCCAAGGAGCGTCATGTGAACCTCCGCGAGATTCGGGACTCGTCAGAACTACGAACGGTGCGCGGAGAGGTTTCGGCGCACCCCGGGACCATGTTCGCGCGAATCAGCCCGCTGAGCACGTCCTCGTGGCGTACTCGGTCCGGGGTGCTATTAATTTAGCAGTACGCTATTTTTCTAACACTACGGGGGGTTTCCGTTACCCGGCACCACGTGGCCTGGTCCATCCGCCCTCGATCCCTTGCCTGGAGAGCCGCAATTGCCTGGAGAGCCGCAATGCGAAACGCAATCGTCCGCCTCGGCGCGCCTACCGCCATCATCTTCCTGATGGGATCTGCGCCGGCGCCTGGCTTCCACACCCTCGAGCTGGCGGCGGAACGGGTGTCCGACGACGAACGTACTTCGCTGGGGCAGCACCGACAGCGAAGACGCGCCGACTACGACCTGAACGAGCTCCGCGTCATGCTGACGAGCAGCGACGCCGCCGAGCGCGCGCTGGGCGCGTGCCGGCTCGGCGACATGCGCTCGCGCGGCGCAGCGTTGATATCGGACCTGGTCGGGCTGCTGGCCGATGACACCCTGCTCACTCGTCACCCGTGCCGCGAAGACGAGGGTCGCGGCTACGGCAGCTCCGACGACAGCTGCGAGGACGGAGACTGCTGGCGCTACACATCACC
Source organism: Acidobacteriota bacterium (assembly GCA_965248695.1). GTDB lineage: Bacteria > Acidobacteriota > UBA890 > UBA890 > WLXD01 > DASCOT01. The sequence goes on from CBDFKD010000002.1 coordinate 3,204,810, forward strand.
AGGGAAGGAAGCGGCGATTGCCCTGGCCGATATAGGCGGACCCGCCCTCGACGCGCTCATCGGCGCGCTCGATAGCAGAAGTGCCATCGTGCGACACAACGGCGCCCTCGGGCTCGGCCTCCTGGAGCAGAGGCGCGCCATCGAGCCGCTTGCAGACGCCCTGCAAGACGCCGAGGGCCGTGTACGCGCGCGCGTCGCATGGGCCCTCGGCATGATCGAGAGTGCCGACGGCGTTGCGGCGCTCGCTGCGGCCGCGGACGATCCGGAACCGAAAGTGCGTGAACAGGTTGCCTGGGCACTGGGCATGATCGAGAGTCGCAGGGGGGTTGACTCCGCGTCGACCCTGCTGGCGGACGACGATGCCGGAGTGCGGGAGCACGCGGCGTGGGCACTGGGAATGATCGAGAGTCGCGACGCGGTAGCGGCACTGGTCAGGGCGCTAGGCACGGACGCGCACGCCGGGGTGCGCGAGCAAGCCGCCTGGGCGCTGGGAATGATCGATCCCAGCGCCGCGGCAGCGCTCGCGGACGCGCTCGAGGATGAGGACGTCGGGGTCCGCCGCCAGGCGATCTGGGCCCTGGGGATGGTGCTCGACGACGGCGACATCGACATCGACTATGCCGCCCTTTCGGACCGACTCCGTCGCGCGCTCGGACTCTCCCAACGCTAGTGGCCTGCCGCCTGGTTCGGGATGCGGCACCGGATCGCTCCGGGGTGCTATAACAGTGGGATGGGCAACGACGACGAAGGTCAAGCGGCAACGCGCCTGCCCGAGGTGTTGCCCATATTCCCGCTCTCGTCGGCGCTACTGCTTCCTGGATGCCGGCTGCCGCTGCGCATCTTCGAGCCGCGCTACCAGCAGATGGTCGAGGACGCCTTGGCGGGCGACCGGCTCATCGGGATGATCCAGCCGAGCAGTGCGGTGGCCGACGAGGCCGAGCCGAACCTGCAGTCGGTGGGTTGTGCCGGCCGCATCGCCTCGCTCAAGGAGGCCGAAGGAGGCCACTTCTTGATCAGCCTCGTCGGCGTATCGCGTTTCGAGGTCATTCGCGAGGTGGCTTCGGATCGACTCTACCGCCTCGTCGAGCCGCGCTGGGAACGCTTCACCTATGACACCGGCAGCACCCGGCCGGCAGCGATCGACCGCGAGGTGCTGGTGGCCAACCTGCGCGCGTACTTCGAAACCTACGGGCTGGAGGCTAACTGGCGAGCCATCGACGACAGCGGTGATGAGGAGTTGGTCAACTCCCTCGCCATGGTGTGTCCATTCGACAACGCAGAGAAGCAAGCGCTGCTCGAAGCACCGAGCCTGGAGCAGCGCAGCCAGCTGGTGATCGCGCTAATGAACATGGCGCTCCTGCAGGGCGGCGACTCGAGCACCGTGCACTGATGGGGCTGTTCGAGTGGGTTACCGGGCGCGCCGCGCGACCACAGGCCGACGACGCCGATGTCGAGACAGTGCGGCGCATCGCCCGTGAGCTCGATGAGATCGAGCCAGCGCAGGCGTGCTACGTGGCGTGTTTCGCCTACATCCTCGGCCGCGTGGCGCACGCCGATCTGAACATCAGCGACGACGAGACGCGTGCCATGGAAGCGTTGATCTGCGAGCGCGGCGGCTTGCCAGCTGACCAAGCCGCGCTGGTGGCGGCGATGGCCAAGCAACACAACGAGCTGTTCGGGGGGACCGAGAACTTCCTGGTAACCCGGGAGTTCGAGCGTCTGGCGCAACGCGACCAGAAGTTGGCGCTACTCGACTGCCTGTTCGCGGTCTCGGCAAGCGACGGTTCGGTGTCCAGCGACGAGGACACCGAGGTGCGCAAGATTACCTCCGAGCTCAAGCTCGACCACCGGGACTTCATCGCAGCGCGATCGCGCTACCTGGAGCACCTCGAGGTGCTGAAGGACGAAACCGGGCCGTAGCAGCCCGTAGCAGGCCGTATGCAACTCGCTCCGCTCGACCTGGCGATTGTGATCGCTTCCCTGGCGCTGTCGCTGTCCATCGGGGTGGCGGTAGCACGCCGAGCCGGCTCGAGCTCGGGCGAGTTCTTCCTGTCGGGGCGAAACATGCCGTGGTGGCTGCTCGGCGTGTCGATGGTGGCGACGACGTTCTCCACCGACACACCCAATCTGGTTACCGACATCGTGCGCACCAACGGGGTCGCTGGCAACTGGGTGTGGTGGGCATTCTTGCTGACCGGCATGCTCACCACGTTCGTGTACGCGCGGCTATGGCGGCGCTCGGGTGTAGAAACCGACATCGCGTTCTACGAGATCCGCTACTCCGGCCGCGCGGCGGCCTTCCTGCGCGGGTTCCGGGCAATGTATCTCGGCGTGTTCTTCAACGTCATGATCATGGCCTCGGTGACGCTCGCTGCGATCAAGATCGGCGGCGTGATGCTGGGCCTCAGCCCCGCCAGCACGGTGTTGATCGCCGGGTCCGTGACCTTGGTCTACGCCATGCTGGGCGGCTTGACCGGCGTGATCCTCACCGACTTCGTGCAGTTCGTCATGGCGCTCCTCGGGTCGTTCGCCGCCGCTTGGTACGCGCTGCAACGACCCGAGGTGGGAGGCCTCAGCGCCCTCCTTGCGCACCCCGACGTGACCCCCAAGCTCGGGCTGGTGCCGGATTTCTCCGATCCCTCGTTGGCAGTCGGGATCTTCGTCGTACCGCTGGCGGTGCAGTGGTGGGCCACCTGGTACCCGGGTGCCGAGCCCGGTGGCGGCGGCTACATCGCGCAGCGCATGTTGGCAGCCAAGGACGAAGCTCACGCGCAAGGGGCAACGCTGCTGTTCAACGTCGCCCACTACGCGCTGCGTCCGTGGCCCTGGATTCTGGTCGCGTTGGCCTCGATCGTCGTGTTCCCCGACCTCGATTCGCTGCGCGAAGCGTTCCCCGACGTCGATCCGAGCGTGGTGCGACACGATCTCGCGTATCCGGCGATGCTGACATTTCTGCCAACAGGGCTGCTGGGCCTCGTCGTCGCGTCGCTGGTAGCAGCGTACATGTCGACGATCTCGACGCATCTCAATTGGGGCGCCTCGTACATCGTCAACGACTGGTACCGGCGCTTCGTGCGACCGGATGCTTCCGAGCGGCGACTGGTGCTCGTCGGGCGTGTGTCGACTGCGGCTCTGATGATTGCCGCCTGCCTGGTCTCGCTGCTGCTGTCGAATGCGCTGCAGGCGTTCCAGATCCTGCTACAGATCGGTGCCGGTACTGGCCTGCTGTTCATCCTCCGATGGTTCTGGTGGCGGATCAGCGCCGCCAGCGAGCTGGCGGCGATGACGATCTCGTTCGCTGTGGCGGCCTGGTTCCAGTTCGCACACGAGGGCGTGTTCGGCGGCGTGCCCGATCCACATCAGCAGCTGCTGGCCGGCGTGGCCATCACCACGGTCGGGTGGTTGCTGGTCACGGTGCTGACCGCGCCCACCGACGAGACAACGCTGCGCTCGTTCTATCGGCAGATCCGACCCGGCGGACGTGGTTGGGCCGCCGTCGTCGAACGCGCCGCAGCAGACGGCGAGTCGCTCGAGACGGTGGACACCGCGGCGGCTTCCTTCCCGACCGCCTTGAGCTGCATGCTGCTGGGGTCGGCGGCCGTCTACGCCACGCTGTTCTCGATCGGTTACCTGCTCTACGGCCGTCCCGGCCTCGCCCTCATGCTTGCCGTGCCGGCCGTGGGCGCCACCGTCGCCATCACGCGCCTGTGGCGGCGGCTCTAGGGAGGCCGCTGTCCGGAAGCATCGGGTGGAGCGTCGTGGCGGAACCGGCGACGGCGGCGCTAGACAGTTCCGCGCACCAGCGGTAAGGTCTGACCATCTCGACCCGTTCCATCTCACGGGGTCTTGCCAATGAGAACGCGCGTACCCGAGCACAGCCAACAACCGTAACGCTGGCGAGCTGATCGCCTGCGCCCTTCATGCGGCGCCGGCGCCATCCACACATCGCCCGCGCTCTTCTACGGTCTGGTCGCGCCCGCTTCTCTACTAACCCTCCTCGCCGGAGACTACCCGTGAGTTCTGCCTCTACCTTCTGGAACGACTTCAAGGACGCCGTTCGCGGCACCCAGCAGGACTATACCCAGGGTGCGGTCGGGCGCGCCGTGTTGTTGCTCGCCGTCCCTATGGTTCTGGAAACGGCGATGGAATCGTTGTTCGCCGTCGTCGACGTGTTCTTCGTCTCCAAGCTCGGGCCCTCGGCGGTCGCTACGGTGGCGCTCACCGAATCGATGATGACGATGGTCTTCACCGTCGCCATCGGCCTGTCGATCGCGGTGACGGCGATGGTGGCGCGGCGTATCGGCGAGCACGACCCCGACGCCGCGGCGCGCTCAACGGTGCAGGCGATCGGGCTCGGGTTGGCGGTTTCCGCCGCAATCGCCGTCGCCGGCGTGGCCCTGGCGCCACAGATGCTGTCGCTCATGGGCGCCTCCGAGGACGTCGTCGCCAACAGCAGCTACGCGCGCGTCATGCTCGGCGGCAACGTTACCGTGTTGCTCCTGTTCCTGATCAACGCCGCGTTCCGCGGTGCGGGCGACGCCGCCGTCGCCATGCGCGTGCTGTGGCTGGCCAACGGCATCAACATTTTCCTCGACCCGATGCTGATCTTCGGAATCGGCCCGTTCCCCTAGTTGGGTGTACTGGGAGCAGCGGTGGCAACGAACATCGGCCGCGGAACCGTCGTCGTGGCGCAGTTCTGGCTGCTCAGCCGACCTGGCGGGCGGCTGCAGATTCGTCGCGAGCACCTGCTGTTCCTGCCGGCACTGATGCTGCGCCTGCTGCGGCTCTCCGGTGCCGGCATGTTCCAGGTGTTCATCAGCATGGCGAGCTGGGTCGGCCTGATCCGCATTCTCGCCGGGTTCGGAGACGAGGTACTGGCGGGCTACGCGGTCGGCATTCGCCTCATTCTCTTTGCGCTGTTACCAAGCTGGGGCATGAGCAACGCCGCGGCCACGATGGTGGGACAGAGCTTGGGCGCCGGAAAACCCGAGCGCGCCGAAAAAGCCGTGTGGATAGCCGGCTTCTACAACCTCATCTTTCTGGGTGCGATCGGGGCCTTGTTCATCGTCTTCGCGCCGTTCATCGTCGCCCTGTTCACCGACCTGCCCGAGCCCCACCGCTGGGGCGTGCTGTGCCTGCGGATCGTCTCCGCCGGCTTCCTCTTCTACGCCTACGGCATGGTGCTCGAGAATGCTTACAACGGCGCCGGCGACCCGTGGACGCCCACCTGGATCAACCTGTTCTGCTTCTGGATCTTCGAGTTGCCGTTCGCTTGGTTCGCAGCCCACACGCTCGGCTGGGGGCCCACCGGTGTGTTCGTCGCCATGGCGGTGTCGTTCTCGGCCATGGCGGTGATTGCGGCGTATTTCTTCCGCGGAGGCGGCTGGAAGCTGAAGAATGTCTAGCGTCGGGATCAGCGAGTTGCTCGACGCCTGCCTGCCTGCACCGCACGACCACCGCGCCGGTGGCGTCGAGCAGGCGCTGGCGATCCTGCAGCGTGACCCGGACGCCGCCCACGCCGACATCTGGACCGCATGCGCCTGTGGCGAGCTCGACACGGTTCGCTCGATGCTCGCCGACGCCCCCGACCTCGCCATCACCGCCGGCGGGCGCCGCGAATGGGTGCCGCTGCTGTATCTGAGCTTCTCCCGGTTTCTGCGCCTGGATCCGGCCCGCGCAGCCCGGATGGTCGAGATTGCCTCGCTGCTGCTGGCCAACGACGCCGACCCGAACGCCTACTGGATCGATGCGAACGAGGGTGCAGGGAATCGCGAGTCGGCGCTCTACGGCGCCGCCGGTGTCGCCAACAACGTCGAGCTGACCCGGCTGCTGATCGAGGCCGGTGCCGATCCGAACGATGGCGAGACCCCGTACCACATGGTCGAGCACGAGGCCGTGCCCTGCGCGCATCTGGTGTTCGCCCATCTGGACGAGACCAGTCGCAGCATCGCGCTCCTGCACAAGATCGACTATCCGGATCTCGGCGGGTTGCGCACGCTGCTGGAGCTGGGCGCCGATCCGAACGGGCGCTCGCCGTTCAAGAACTTCGGCCTGCATCAGGCAGTGTTCCGCGGTCATCCGAAACCGTTCTTCGACTTGCTCATCGAGCACGGCGCCGATCTCGACCGTCCCAACGGTGACGGCAAGACACCGTATGCGCTTGCCGCCCGTTCGGGGCGCAGCGAGATCATGGAATGGCTCGCCGCGGCGGGAGCCGACACCCGGCTGGATCCGGTCGACGCGTTCCTCGCCGCCTGCGGAGCCGGCGAGACGGCGCGGGTGAGCGAGCTCCTCGAGACCGACCCGCAGCTGTTCAGCACGTTGAGCGACCACGACCGTGCCGAGATCTGCGAGGCAGCCGACGCGGGCAACACGGCGGCGGTACGAACGATGCTCGACGTCGGTTGGGAGGTGAACACTCGCGGGCGCGTCTGGCACGAGACGGCGTTACACCGCGCCGCCATGCAGGGGCATCTGGAAACCGCCCGATTGCTGTACGAGCGCGGCAGCGATCTGACCATCCGTGATCGCTTCTATCAGAGCTCGGCGCTCGGCTGGGCGTTGCACGGTGAACACCTCGAGCTCGCTCGACTGCTGGGCTCCGTTCCCGGACGACTCGACATCCGCGACACCGCGCAGTGCGGCTACGCGGAGCGCACCCTCGAGCTGCTGGGCTCCGGTGACCCCGACGCCGAGGTTGCAGGTGGCGATCCGGGCGTGTTGTTGCGCGCCGCCGCCGCCAGCGGCAACGTCGAGCTGGTGGGCGCGTTGCTGGAGCGCGGCGCGGATGCATCGCTACGCAATCGCGACGGGCTCTCAGCAGTGCAGGTCGCCGAGGCGGCGGGCGAGGTCGAGGTCGTCCGACAGCTGCAGAGGGCGCCGCTTCCCTGACGGCCCGCCAGGCCGGGCCGGGCCGCTGAGACGAACCGCCATATACTGGGTACCGTGAGCCGCCGACGTAGCCAGGGCAATCCGACCACGCGCATTCCGTGGCCGGTCGTCGTCCTTGGGCTGGGCATGGTCGTCGCCCCCGGCTGGCCACAATCACCCGATACGAGCTCGGTCCGCTTCCGCGATGTGACCGAGGCAGCCGGTTTGGATTTCCCCTACGTCTACGGCGCCCCATCACGCCCATACGTAACCGATTCCGGCGGTTCCGGAGCCGCCTGGCTCGATTACGACACCGACGGCCGTGTCGACATCGCGATCGCCAATGGGCTCCCCGGACCCTCGGGACAACCGCACGCCGCGACGCGCGCCGCACTCGCCGGTACACCGCTGCGCGAGTCCTTGGCAGCGGATGGCAGCGCCGCACCCCACGCGCTGTTCAGAAACCTCGGCGGCCGCTTCGTCGATGTCGCCGCCGCTGCGGGACTCGACGATGCCGCGTGGGCCAACGCCGTGGTGGCGGCGGACGTCGACAACGACGGCTTCGACGACGTGTATATCACCGCGATCGGGCCGAATCGCCTGTACCGCAACAACGGTGACGGCACGTTCACGGTGTGGTCTGCTGGGCTCGACGACCCGGGGTGGGGCACCGGTGCCGTCTTCACCGACTGGGACCTGGACGGCGACCTGGATCTGTACGCGGTTTGCTACGTCGATTTCGACGCCGGCTCGACGGCGACGCTGGGCGACGGTGTGTGCAACTACCTGGGCATCGAGGTGTTCTGTGGGCCCCGCGGACTGCTCGGCGAGCGCGATGTGATGCTCAGGAACGAAAATGCCGAGTTCATCGGAACGGCAGATTCAGCCGTCGACCCGGACCTCGGTTTCGGATTCGCGGCGCTTGCCGTCGATTGCGACGGCATCGCCCCAGCGGAGATCTACGTCGCCAACGACTCCAACATGAACCTGCTGTATCGCCTTGGCGGCGGCGGCGTCGAAGACCTCTCGTTGTTCAGTGGCGCCGGCTTCAGCGGTGGCGGCCTGGAGCAGGCCGGCATGGGAGTGACCGCGTCGGACTTCGACGGGGACGGCGATTTCGATCTCCTGGTATCCAACTTTCAGCACGATTACAACACCCTGTACGAGAACATCGGAGACTGCGCCTTCCGCGATGTCACCGCCGAGCGCGGCCTGGCGGCGGCAGCCTATCCGTACATGGGATGGGCTTCGCTGTTTGCCGACTTCGACGGCGATGGCGACGAGGATCTCTTTGTGGCCAACGGCCACCTGTATCCGCAACTCGAGGGGCTCGATATGGAGCCCTTCGGACAGCGAGATTCGCTCTTTCTGAGCCGCCTACGCGAGACCGGAAGAGCGGATTTTGATCAGCTCGAGCCACCGACCGGAGTCGCCACGGACTCGGCTCTATCCTCTCGCAGCGCCGCGTTCGCCGACTTCGACAACGACGCCGATCTCGACCTCGTTGTGACCCACATCGACCGGCCGCCTCGCCTGCTGGAGAACATCACCGCGGGATCGGCAGCGGCGTTGCGCATCACGCTCGTAGGCCGCCAGTCGAACCGCGATGCCCTCGGCGCCACCGTGCGGGTACGCTCGGGCAAGGTCGAGCAATGGCGCGAGCTGCGACGCACGGACGGCTATCTAGGCAGCAACGACCCGCGGCTGCTGGTTTTTCTGCCGGGAGGAGTCGCCGACGAGGTCGAGGTGCGGTGGCCGGTCGGGGGAACCTGGCACGGACAGGCAATCGCGCCCGGCGACGTGGTCCTCGACGAGCAGCGGGGACTGATCGCGAGACGCGAGCGATGAATCACCTGGGGCCCCTTGTGCTCGCGATCGCGTTCGTCGGATGGCCGGCGCAGGACCGGGAGGCTCTGCTCCAGCGCGCCCAAGAGGCCGTTCAGGCGGGCGACTACACCACCGCGATCGAGATCTACGAAGCCGCGCTGGTCGTCGCCCCCGGAGACATGATGGCCCGCTTCGGGCGCGGTCAAGCTCATTTCCTCGCCGGAGACATCGAAGATGCGTTGCCAGATCTAGAAGCGGCACGCGACGCCAGCGGCGGCGGCGCCGTGCAGTACATCCTCGGTCAAGCCTACCTGGAGCTCGAACGCTTCTCCGAAGCCGACATGGCGCTGGCGGCAGCAGCGCGTGAGCGGCCTGGATTCGGCCCTTTGATGATGATGCGTGCCGATATCTGCTACCGCCTCGGGCGCATGGAGCGGGCCGAGAACCGCCTGCGCGAGGTCGCCCGCGTCGCACCCGAATGGGACGTCCCGCTGGCCCGGCTGGCGGAGCTGAGCCTCGCACGGGACGACGTCGAGGCCGCTGCCCGATGGCTCGAACGGGCCCTCACGGTGCAACCGAAGAACGTCGACACTGCCCTGCTTCTGGCAAGTACACGGGTCCGACTCGGCCGGCCCGATGAGGCGCTCGCCACGCTCGAGGAGGCAGTGCGCACGACCCCCGACTCGCTCTTCGCGCGCCTCGCCCTGGCCGAGCGTTACGACCGACTCGACCGCACCGCCGCGTTGCTGGGACAGGTCGACCAGATCCTGCAACGCTGGCCCGACGACCCGATCGCTCACATGCACCGCGCCCGACGGCAATTCCTCGCCGGCGAGCTCGGGACGGCGTTGGCCAGCGCCGACCGGGCGTTGGTCGGAGCCTCCGGGCCGGCGCCAGACTCCGACAGCACCGCTGCGAGACCAGGCCGCGGCGACCTGCTACCGCGCGTCATGAAGACCCGAGCCGAGCTCTTGAGTCGGCTCGAGCGTCGAGCCGAAGCCGTCGACGTCGCCACCGAGTTGGTGGGGCGGTTCCCTCGATACCCGGACGGGCACTTCGTCCTCGGCAACCTGCTGCTGGCTGGCGGCGACCCGGCGGGTCGGGACCATCTTCGGAAGTTCAAGCAGCTTTCCGATGCGCGGCTGCGCCGAACCGCCGGTGACACCTACCTTGCGGGTGGCGATCTCCAGCGCGCCGGATCCGAGTACGAAGGTGCCCTCGAGGCCGACGCGGACGATGTGGGGGCCTTGCTCGGGCTCGCCACCGTGCGCCGCAGAACCGCTGCGCCCGACCAGGCGCTGGAGCTTCTCGAGCACGCCCGACGCCTCAACCCCCCGCCGGTGTCATGGTACCGAGAACGCATACTGGCGCTCGACGGGGCTCGACGGCGTCAGCAGGCGCTGCGCGAATGGGAGACTGCCTCAGCGGTTCTCGGGACCGGCTTTGCGCCCGAGGTTTGGGGCGTGGTGCACGCCGGCGTCGCCGGTTGCGAGAGCTGAGGGCCCAACCCCGGAAGAGCCGTCGCAGCTGCGCGTGATCACGCAGGGACGAATGTCGGCTCCCGGTCGCCCGCAGGCGCGAACATCCCCGGAGTGTAGGCAGTGATAACCCCCAGGAAAGCCGAGGCGGCCACCGTCAAGGGCGACGCCAGATAGAGACGCCCGGGACCTGATCGGCCCTTGTAGTTGCGGTTGATCGCCGACACCGTGACCTGCTCCGCCGTCTCCGAGACCCCCGGACCGCAGCCGATGCAGGCGCCGCAGCCAGGCTCGATCGTCACGACGCCGGCACGCTCGAACGTCGCATCGTAGCCACGCGAGCGCGCGTACGCTTCGACCGCCTGCGATCCGAACTGAATGAAAAAGCGCACGCCGCGCGGCAGGCTCCGGCCGGCATCCACCGCTTCCTTCACGACGCGGTGATAGAAGTCCAGATCGTGTTCCTTGCCGGCAGTGCACGATCCGCCGTAGGCGATGTCTATCGCCACGCGGCCGATATCCGCTACCAACGCGCCGTTGGTCGGATCGGATGGAATACCGCGATCGGGGTCACCTGGATCCGCCACCATTGGCTCGATGCGACTCAAGTCGATGGTGTGTACTCCCGCCGCATACGCGGCGCCGGGGTCGGGATCGATCTGTCGAGACCGGAGCGATTCGAGATCGGCTCCAGGGCGGAATCGCGCCAGCCACTCGTACGTCTTGTCGTCGGCCTCGACGATGGCGCCGCGAGCCGAACACTCGGTGCCCATGTTGGTCAGCGTGGCGCGCTCGTCCATCGAGAGCGCCGCAACCCCTGGACCGGTGAACTCCATCACCCGGTTCAGGGTCTTCTCGCGCTTGGCGTAGTGCAGCAGGATGAACAGCATCACGTCCTTGGCGGTAACGGTTTCGCGTAGCTCGCCGATCAGCTCGAAGCAAATCGCCTCCGGCACCTCTACCAGCGTGAAGCCGTTGTAGACCAGGTTGGCGTATTCCGTGGCGCCGACACCCCAAGCGAGGGCGTTGTTGCAGCCACCCATGCAGGTATGGCTGTCGGTTGCCTGGATGAAGTCGCCCGGATCGACCATGCGCTCGCGCGCCACCTCGTGGCAGATGCCCGGCGAGCTCCCCTCTTCATCGGCCAGGTAGCCGGCGACCTGGGAGTGTTGCTGGAACGTGCGCTGCATCTGCCGCATCTCGTTGACCTGCGGCAGGAACGGCTGCAGCTTCTCCACCTCGTCGGCGTACACCAGGTGATCCTCGAAGGCGGCGAAGCGACCGGGTCGCTCGAGCCGGTAGTCGGCGCCGTACTCCTGGGTGAGGAAATGGTGCACCTGCGCCGAGGTGAAGTCGTGTGAGTAGCCGCCGTCGACCTCCACCAGCACTGCGTCCCCGGGCTCGACGTAGCCGCCGTCGGTGCCCAGCAGATGCCCGGCAAGCACCTTCTCGGTCATGTTCATCGGCCGCTCGCGGGTGCCGTGTGCCGGTATGGTGACTTCCCCGGCCGCCAGGGCCTTGGCGAACGGGAACAAGCCCCCCTGGCGCACGATCAGGCGGGTTACCGGGTCGTAGCCCTCACAGAACTCCTCCAGCGGAACCGACTCGCCGCGCTGAAGCGCTCGGAGCACGTCGTAGCCGGCCATCAGCACGCCCTGGTTGATGTTGTTGCGGGCATGGATGGGGGCGAAGGAGTCGGCGATCGCGATGCGTATACCGCTCCATTTCTCTGCCTGGACGGCCGTCTCGCGCGACGAGCCCACCCCCTTGCGGTACCCGGAGACGATGACCTCGAAGCCGCCCTCGCGCAGCGCGTCGCGCTCGAAGACCCGCTCGCCGTCGACGATGAGCCCGGCATATGCCTCGCGGGCGATGTCCTCGGGGCGGTAGTTGAAGCACACCCAGGCGGGCGTCATCGCGTCGGTGTTGATGTCGTCGAGCAGATCGTCCGGTAGGCAGAGATCATCGAAATGGAGATCGAGATCGCCCGCCAGCTGCCTGCGAATCAGCTCGGCGTCCTTGGTAAGAAAGAGGACGCGCTTGCCGGGCGACAGCCGGACGCTGTCTGGAGGCCGCATGCGGTCATTATATTCTTGGCCCATGAGCCAGTCTCGCGCCCAGCAGATCGACCACGTCGAGCTCTACGTGCCCGACCGAGTTCGCGCGCTACGGCGCTGAGGGCGCTAGAACAAGGAAGGCCGGCCGGTGAAGTGCATCACCGGCCGGCCTTCATGACGTGGTTGCGAACTGCTACCGCGCGTGAGCTAGAAGTCGACTCTGACGCCGAGCTGGAACTCGCGCGGCGATCGCGCCGCCGTCGGAATGAGGAACCCGCCGCTGGTCACGAACGAGCTGCCCTGGTTGGAGTAGTTGACGCGGTTGGTGACGTTGAAGATGTCGAACAGGACCGTCGCCGTGAACGGATCGTTCAGCGGCAAACGGTAGCGAAGGCTCAGATCCAGCCGCGAGAAGTTCGGCCGAAATCCCCCGTTCTCCCTGCCAGTGGCGCTGATGGCGTCGAGAGCGATGTCCGACGTTCCGTTCGGGCTGTAGCTGCCCGCCGGCGCCACCTGACGCTCGTTGTTGTCCATACGGTCGGTCAGCAACGGCGTAAACCGGTCGCCGCTCATGATGCGGAAGATGCCCGAGAACATCAGCCCCTGGTTGCTACCGACCGCGGTACCGGGAACCTGGTACGACCACGAGGTCACCAGGTTGTGGGGGCGAACCCAATTGGATGCGAAGTCAGTGCTTGCGGGGTTGTCCAGCCCCAGGTTGAGCGGAGCGCCGATGATCGTGCCGGTGTCGAAGTTATAGCCCGACTCGGTACGCGTCTGGAAGCGAGCCGCCTCGAGCGATCGCGCCTCGACGTTGCCGCTCTGGTTCAGGTAGGTGTACGACACCCGGGCGCTAAAGCGACCGATCGCCGAGTCCATGAAGCGACGCTGCAACGAGAACTGCAACGAGTTCGTGTTGCTCCGGCCGCCGTTGATGTAGGTGCGGACCGAGTTCAGGCTCACCGGAGCGCCGTTCAAGATGCTGATGTTCGGACGCCCGGTTGCGCGTGAGAACGGGTTCAGGTCGACCCGCAGCTGGAGGTCCCGGTTGCGGGTGTGCACGAAGTCGAAGCCGACGGATACTCCGTTGGAGATCTCGCGCTCCACACCGACGCTCAGGGTGTCAGCGTAGGGCGTCACTCGATCGGGGTTGTCGACCGTCGGCGAGCTGTTGAAGGCGCCTCCAAGGTTGCCCTCGATGTCGGCCGCCAGGTGGTCGCGCAGCTGGTTCAGCGTCGAGTAGCCGTTAGCTTGCACGATGTCGAAGAACAGCTGCGGATCAGAGCCGGAGCCCGGTAACCCGCTCGGTGTAGCCGCTGGTCAGGTTGACCGCGTCGAGGTAGAAGTCCTCCCAGCTACCGATCGGGAAGCGATCGTAGAACCGGCCGTAGCCGCCGCGTATCACCGTGCGGCCGTCACGCGCCGGATCCCAGCTGAAGCCGAGGCGCGGCCCGATGTTGCCCTCGCCGACGGTGCTCTGACGATCGAACCGAACCCCGAGGTTCAGGGTGACGTTGTCGGTCGGCTGGTAGTCGTCCTGGAAGAAGATGCCGACGGCCTTCTCGTGCGGAATGTTGAGGTCGGCCGCCCTGGGCGCCGCCGACGCGAATCGTGAAGTCGGTGGGATACGTGCTGAGGTCGTTCGGGTCCCACGCCGTGTCTTCGTCGAAGTCGAACTGGCCGTTCGCCGTGCTGGCGTTGTTACGGCTCACCAAACGGTCCGAGTAGTGACCGCCGAAGCGGAAATCGTGGTCGCCGCCCCAGAAATCCGGTGCGTACAACGAGAACGTATCGTCGTACTGGCGCGAGTTGTTGATGCGCGCCGACGCCACGGTGCTGGCTCCCAGCAGGATGTTGTCGTGGTCTAACGACACGTTGAGGGCGCGCTGCGCTGCGAAGGTCTTGCCGTTGTTGTTGAAGCCAGAGTTGGCGAATGCTACGTCTTCGCGGGTCACAGAAATACGCAGGTTGTTGACGGCGCGATCCGACAGTACCGAATCGATCGAGCCGACGAAGCTGGTGTCGCGGTCGAACTCCTCGCGCGCCGCCTCGAGCGTCGTGTTGCCGCCGATGATCTGGTTGAACTGCGGCGAGTATCCTGCAGATAGCGCGCCGCGATCCGATGGTTCGAGCTCGCCTGGTAGTCGAGCTTGACCATGAAGTTGCGCAGCAGGTTCTCCTCGGTGGTGGTGAAGTTGAACTCCGGGCGGGTAGCGAACTCACGCGCGATGCCCTCGTTCGGGGTCTGACGCTCATAGCTACCGAAGAAGAACAGCTTGTCCCTGATCACCGGTCCGCCGAGCGTGCCGCCGATCGACTTGAAGGTGAAGTCGGGCTTCTCGAGGCCGGAGCGCTCGGTGAAGAAGTTCGCCTTGTTGATGCTCGAGTCCTGGTAGTAGTAAAAGCCGCTGCCGTGGACCGTGTTGCCGCCGCTCTTGGTGATGGCGTTGAGCACGCCGCCGATGGCGCGACCGAACTCGGCGTCGAACTGGCTGGTGAGAATCTGGAACTCCTGGATCGCCTCGATCGCGGTACGCGTCTGCGCACCGGCGGTGGCGCCGATCACATCGTCGTCGTTGTTGGCGCCGTCGATGTTGAAGGAGTTGCTGTTGTCATCCATGCCGTTGACGAAGATCGAGTCGGAAGCGGTCGACTGGCTATCCGGCGACACCTGTACGCCGGGCAGCAGGCCCGCGAACACCACGAAGCTCCGACCCTGCGTCGGCAGCGAGATGAAGTCCTCGGCAGACAGGTTGCCACCGACCTCTTTCGAGGCGACGTCAACCAGCGGGCTCTCGCCGGTGACCGTCACCGTCTCGGTAACCCCACCGAGCTCGAGCGTGGCATTGAGCTCGCCGTCCTGTCCGACACGCAACACCACGCCGGTGCTCTCGGAGGTGTTGAACCCCTGGAGGGCGAACGCGACGGTGTAGCTGGCCGGAATGAGACCGTTGATGTTGTAGCTGCCGGTCGCGGAGGTAACCGTGACACGCGCTGCCGATGTCGCCTCGTTACGAACCTTCACCGTGACACCGGGTAGCGGTGAGCCATCCGGGTCGAGCACCGTGCCCGACAGGTCGGCACGCGCGAACTGGGCCTGCGCTGTCCCGGCAAAGCCGATCGCCAGCGCAATGGTCATGAGTGCGATTGCTGTACGCCTAATCAATCTCTCCAGACTCGGGGAAGAGCCCGCAACGACCGTGCCCCACTGTCGGCCGTCCTGCGGCGCCCGCAAATTGTATGCAGACGGTATACGTCTTATGTGCGTGCAATGATCGTGCCCGACGGCATATCTATCACGGCCCCACCGCAGCCCCGCCGACGAATCTCGTACAGATGCCGTCCTGGCCAAGCTGGGCGGGCGATTTTCGGCGACCAACTGGCGGCCTACCGTGCTCTGAATCGGCCGGCGCCGGACCGCGGCGTCTCGGACGGGTCGACAGGGGCGACTTCGCTCACTCTTATCCATTTTTTTGGGCCGATTCGATCAAAATGTTGGATCCATGCGCTCGGCCGCGCTGGCCGCTTCAAAGCGCCACGCGTGCGGTCCGAGCGCAGCGACCACGTCCGCAGCCATACGGCGTTCGCACACCGCCACCATGCAGCCTCCGAACCCGGCACCGACGACCCGCGCCCCCAGAGCACCGGCGCTTCGAGCCGCCTCGACCAGCCGATCCACCGCCGGGTGACTCACCTCGTAGTCGTCGCGAAGACCCGCGTGTGAGGCGTCGAGCAGTCGTCCCAACCGGACGAGATCTGCAGCGCCGAGCGCATCTATTGCCTCGTCGACCCGCTCCGCCTCGGCGAACACGAAGCCAGCTCGACGGCTCAGCAGCGGGTCGTCGAGTTGCTCGGCACGACGGTTTCCTGCGGGCACATCGGCAAGCAGCCCGTCGCCGTCAACACCGAGCAGTCGGGCGGCGGCCATGCACTGGCGAACGCGATCGTTGTAGGCCTCACGGGCGGCACCCGTTTTGGCGGCGACGACGCCTGAGTCGGCGACGACGATCGCGAGCGTTTCGGGTAATTGCACCGGAACGATGCGCAACGGCCTGAAGTCGATCCGCAGCGCGTGCCCCGGTCGAGCCAGCAACGAGATCGCGTGGTCCATACCGCCAGACAGCGTGCCGACGTAGCGCTCGGCCATGCGTGCCTCCTCGGCGAGCGCAGCTCGGTCACCGACCGGCGACATGGCGAGCAGGCTGGCGACCACCAGCGCCGAGGACGACGACAATCCGGCCTCCGGCGGCACATCACCGCCCACCACGATCTCGAGTCCGTCGTCCGGCGGGCGCACGCGAGCGGCCGCGACAACGTAATCGATCCAGGTGCCGGCAGGCGGGCGCCGGGTCAGTTGGCGCAGAGGGATTTCTGCCGCCGGATAACGGCTCGGATCCATGCTGCGAATGTGCAACGTCGACGTGCGCCGCGGCGCGGCAGCCACCCAAATGCTGCGGTCGATCGCCAGCGGCAGCACCGGGAAGCCGTTGTAGTCGGTGTGTTCCCCGATGAGGTTCACGCGCCCCGGAGCCCGAGCGATGATCTGGGCATCGGGGAGCTGGCGCAGCAGAGCTCGTCGCATCGTCACCGGTCTCACCAGTGGTCGGATCTGGCCGGCAAACATACCTCGCTGCGCCGCATCGTGGACGCGACCGCGTGGTGACGTGACGACCACGCCGATAGAATCCCGACTGTAAGTCTCGGTGGGGCCGCCGTGTGGAACTGGAAACGACCGTGTGGAATTGACGACGAGTGTCCTTCAACCGGTTCCGGCAAGCCACCGCTACGGAGAACAGGAGGCAAGATGAGCTCGTTGCGCCAACGTATGGGGATCACGGTCGGCTGTGCCGTGCTGGCGGCGGGTTGCGCCATCGACATCGAACATGAGGGTCCGTCGCGCGGCCCGGCGACGCCGCTGGAGCGGAGCGCCGACGCCTGGGCGCAAGAAGCGCTGGACAACGGTGAGGTCGCCGGTCTGTCAGTCGCCGTATGGCACGACGGTCAGCTGCGATTCGCCAAGGGATACGGCCTGGCGGACATCGAGAACGACCTCCCTGCCACCGCCGAGACGGTGTATCGGATCGGCTCGATCACCAAGCAGTTCACAGCCGCCGCCATCATGCAGCTGATCGAACAGGGCCAGATCGGACTGGACAACGACATCGGCGAGTACGTCGAGTTCCCGACCGACGGTAACCGCGTCACCGTGCATCAGCTGCTCAATCACACGTCCGGAATCAAGAGCTACACCGGACTCGGGGAGGAGTGGACGAGCACCATCCCGCTGCCGGCAACGCACGAGTCTCTCTTAGGGCTGCTCAGCGGCAAGCCATTCGATTTCGCCCCCGGCGACGAGTGGAGCTACAACAACACCGGCTTCTACCTCCTGGGCGTCATCATCGAGAACGTTTCCGGCACCTCGTACTCGGACTATCTCGACGCCCAGATCTTCGACCCGCTCGGGCTCGACGACACGACCTACTGCGACGAGAAGAAACTGATCGCGCGCCGCGCGGAGGGCTACGAGAATGAGGACGGCGAGCTGGTCAATGACGACCCGATCGATATGACGCAGCCGTTCGCCGCCGGGGCGCTGTGCTCCAACGTTGGCGACTTGCTGCGCTGGCAGCGAGCGCTCGAAGCGGGCGAGGTGGTGAGCGCCGAGTCCTACGACCGCATGACGACGACAGCGGCGCTCAACGACGGGTCCGATCTCGACTACGGCTACGGGCTCGGAGTCGGCACGCTCATCGATCACCGTCGGATCGCGCACGGAGGCGGCATCAACGGATTCGTCACCATGGCCTCGCGCTACCCCGATGATGACCTGAGCGTTGTCGTGCTCACCAACACGGCGGGCTCGACGGCGGCACAGCTCGAGGAGCGCATCGCGCGAGCGGCTCTCGAGCTACCGGAAGCCGAGGAGGATGAAGAGGCTGGAGGCCCGTAGCTACTGACTGCTGTTGATAAGTATGCTGTTCATAAGCATACTATCGATACGGCTGACGAACACTCTCAGCAACTACGCTCAGCCGCACGCCAGAGCGGAGTCGAAGTGCCTCGACGACCGAGCCTCGAGACTCCCGCCGGCCTGCTGCCGCTGCGCCCGATCGACCTGTCTGTTCTTCTGGTGCTCAGCCGCGGCAAGCAGTATGGATACGGCATCGCCAAGGCCATAGCCAACGAGGCCAACGGCGCCATCGTGTTGGCGCCCGGCAACCTCTATCAGGTGCTCGATCGGTTGATCGACTGGAGGCTGATAAGGGTCACCTCCAGGCGGCCGCAGCCCGGCGTCGGCGGCGAGCGCCGACGACACTACGATCTGACTCCGTTCGGGCGCCAGGTGTTGACCATGGAGGCCCAACGTCTCCGGGCGATGGCGTCGTCGTTGTCAGACCTCGAGGCCGTCGCCGAAGCCGGCGACTGAGGAGCGATGCGCGCCACCCGCAACGTACCCTCGCGCCTCGCCGAGGCAGCGCTCCGCGCGCTGCTGTGGCTGTTCCCAGCGGACTTTCGCCATCGACACGGCGCCGACATGCGCGAGTACCTGCGGGACGCCTGGCGAGATGCCACCCCCCAGGCTAGGCGACGCATGTTCATGCGCTTTGCGCTCAGTACGATCGGTACCGCCTGGCGCCAGCGCTGGCGTCAGCTCGGCGAGAGCCGCTCGGTTGTCGACCAACGCGCGGATCCACTGGTGCGCGAACTGCTTTCCGACGTTGCGTATGCCGCGCGACTGTTCCGGCGTAGTCCCGTGTTCACTGCCGTCGCCGTGGTCACTCTGGCGCTCGGCGTCGGCGCCAACACCGCCATCTTCAGCCTCGTCAACGCCGCACTGCTGCGGCCGTTGCCCTACTTCGAGCCCGACGCGCTGGTGTCCGTCTGGCTCTCCAGCGAGACCCGCGGCGTGACGCGAGAGATGGCCTCGCTGGCCGAGGTCCTCGATTGGCAGGAGCAGGTGAACGGCCTGAGCGCCCTGGGTGGGTTCGGCCCCATGGGGTTCACGCTGGTGGGCGACGACGGTGCCCGGAACATCGAAGCGGTCCTGACGACGCCCGGCCTGTTCACGGTGCTGGGTGTACCGCCGCTCTACGGTCGCGCACTCCGACCAGAGGACACGGAGATCGGCGCCGCCCCGGTGATCGTGGTCAGCCACTGGCTGTGGGAGCAACAGTTCGACGGCGAAACGACGATTAGCACCGCCACGTTGGAGCTAGACGGCAGCCCGGTACAAGTCGTGGGGGTGATGCCACCCTCGTTCCGGCTCGCCACCCGATATCTCGATAACATCGGCATCTACGCGCCGTTCACCTACGAGCGCGGCAGCCTGTCACGCGAATCCCGTTGGCTGGAGGTCGTCGGTCGGCTCGACGGTAACGCGACCATCCAACAGGTCGGCGCCGAGCTCGAGGAAGTCGCGGCCGGTCTGGCGCAGCTGTATCCCGACACCAACGATGGGTGGAACACCGGCATCCGGTCGCTACACTCCGATGTCATCGGCGACCATTGGGTGCCGCTGTTGATTCTGCAGAGCGCTGTCGGCTTCGTCCTGCTAATCGCCTGTGCCAACGTGGCCAACCTGCTTCTCGGCCGGGTGCAATCACGGCAGGCCGAGATCGCCGTGCGCCGTGCGCTCGGGGCTCGACGCGGGCGCCTTGTCCGTCAGCTGCTGACCGAGAGCTTGTTGCTGGCTCTGATCGGAGGCGGGCTCGGCCTGCTGCTGGCCCGGCAGAGCCTCTCACTGGTTGCCGCCGTGTTGCCCTCCGGGGTGATCGAGTTCGGGGAGATGGCGCTCGACGCGCGCGTAGTGGCGTTCACGCTCGCGGCAGCCGTCGCCACCGGTATGCTCTTTGGCCTGGCGCCGAGTTGGCGAGCGACGCGTGCCGGATCGGCAGAGTCGCTGCGTATCGTAGGCGGGCGAACGAATGACGGCCGCCGATTGCGGCAATGCCTGATCGTGGCGGAAGTGGCGCTGGCGCTGGTGCTCCTGTTCGGCGCCAGCTTGCTGATGCGAAGCTTCGATCGCCTCATGGCTGTAGATCTCGGCATCCGCACGTCCAACGTGCTGGCGTTCCAGATCGCCCCCGGTGGCGCCGACGCATCGCAGCGAACGAGCCTCTACCGCCAGGTCCTCGACCGATTGCGCCGACTACCAGATGTCGAGCACGTCGGAGCGACGACGGTCCTTCCGCTCCTGGCATCTGACTGGACGACGGAGTTCGAGGTCCCCGACGACGCGCTGGCCGGTGATGGGCGCTCGCAAGTTGCCCTCTACTACTCGGTTACACCCGACTACTTCGAGTCGATCGGTGCGCGGCTCGTGCGCGGCCGGGACTTCGGCTCGCGGGACGAGCCGGCCGAGCTCGGAGCGGCGATTATCAACGAGACCATGGCGACCGCTTTCTGGCCTGATCGCGACCCGATCGGCCGCTCGCTGACCATCGACATGCGCTTCGCGGCCACCGACACGACCAGCTTCCGCATCGTCGGGATCGCCAGCGACATCAGAGACGGGCGGCCCGACGAGACGGTTCGCCCGGCGATCTATGTACCGTACACCCAGCAAAGCTCCCACCACATGAACTTCGTCGTTCGCACCGTGCGCGATCCGATCGACTACATCGACTCGATCCGCGCCGAGATTGCGGCCGTGAGCCCGAGCCTGCCGCTCGACGAGATCACCACGCTCGACCGCGTATACGCGTCGAGTGTGTCGGACCGGCGGTTCAACATGTTGCTGCTGGCGAGCTTCGCGATGCTGGCACTGATCCTGGCCGCGGTGGGAATTTACGGAGTCATGGCGTCCCTGGTAAGCGAGCGGACGCACGAGATCGGCATACGTATGGCGCTTGGAGCAGGGTCCGCCGCTGTGCTGCGATCCGTTGTAGCGGAGGCTCTGCTGCTCACCGGCATCGGCATCCTCATCGGCGGTTTCGCTGCCTCCGGGGTGCGAAACATCATTGCCAGCCTGCTCTACGACCTGCAGACTGGCGACCCCGTGTCGACGGTGCTGGTGCCGGCGGTGCTCGCCGTCGTGGCGGCCGGGGCCAGCTACCTGCCGGCGCGGCGCGCCACCCGCGTCGATCCGGCTGTGGCCCTGCGCGACTAGCCGCCAGGGGGTCGATCCTGGCAGGGCGCAGCGCTCGAACGCGGGTCCGTCGGCGTCTAGTTCGGCCTTCGGTGACACACCGCGCGCATGCTATCGTGCGCGCCGCCATGCCTTCCGCCGCTCCGCCGAACGCCCACCCCGACTCTTTCGAGGTTCCTGCGGCGGCCCACATTCTGGGCATTCGGTTCTCGGCTCTGGGCGACACGCTGCTGACGTTCCCGGCGCTCCGGTTGCTCAGGGCAACGTATCCCAATGCCCGGCTGACGTTCCTCACGGACACGCGCTGCGCCGGCCTGTTCGACGGGCTGGAGGTACTCGACGAGCTTCTCACGCTCGACCGCCTGGGCCTCAAGAGACTCCGGCCTGGCGCAGTGGGGCAGCTTGTGAACGGAGTGCTCCGCCCTGCGATCTGCCGCCGCTGGGACATCGTCATCGACTTCCAGTCGTTCACGGAGACCGCGATCATCAGCGCCCTGACACGGGCGCCGATTCGCGTCGGACGACGCTACAAGACCGGCGCTCGCGCCCTCTATCGACCGTGGATCGACGCGCCACATGAGCAGGTCTACATGACCGGCGCGCACATCGACACGATCGTGCGCGCCGGGCTCGTGGAGGCCCCACCAGCCGGCGAGCGGACCTGCCGCAGCAGCTTCTATCGGGTACCGGCCGCGGCCGCGGATCGGTGGCGAGACCGACGCGCGATGCTGCAGCTGCCGCCGGCGGACCAAGCTCCGAGTATCGCTTTCTTCGTCGGTGCGGCGAAGGCGCAGAAGCTCTGGCCAGCCAAGCGATTTGCGCAGCTTGCGGGGCGCCTAGCATCCGAGCTACCGCACTCATTCCTGGTCTTCGCAGGGCCCGGTGAACAGGAGCTTGCCCGGCAGGTGGTGCAAGAAGCGGCGCAAATTGGGCTCGCCGAGCGCATCGCCAACGGCGGCTGCGGTGAACTGGCGACGCTGGCCGCAGCGTTCTCGGCGTGCAGCGCCACGGTGAGCAACGACACCGGCCCTATGCACCTGAGCGTCGCCGTCGGCACGCCAACGCTGGGCATTTGCCGCTCCGCCAATCCGCATTTCATACCGCCGCCACCGCACCGCCACGTTGTCGCTCGCCGCGAGCAGATCGACGCAATCAGCGTCGACCAGGTGGCCGCCGATGCGCTTCAGTTGCTGGCACGGTAGGCCGTCGCGTCGGCGCGGTCGGCGTGTGGGCCTGTCAGGCCTGGCAGCTCAGGGCGCACCGCCAGGCGCCGCCGCGAGCACTTCACCCCGCCGACTCAACCCCACTAACAGACGCACGACGCGTCCGTAGCTCTGCACCCCGCCCGGCACGCGATTGGAGCGCAGGTACGCGTCGTTGACCCGCGTGGCAACGCGTGTGGCGCGGCCACGGTATCCCTCCCAGAACGCTCGGATGGCGTCAATGTCCGCCCGCGGCCCGGCCTCGAGGGTGGCCCACAGCTCGGACGCCGCCTCGGGAGCGTAGCGTGCCGCACCGCCAATCAGCACCGTCGCCATGTACAGGTCGGCTGCATAGCGCAGATAGGGGTCGTCGGACCCGGCGCAGGCGAGCGCGGCCGCGAGATTGGCTTCGCCCTCGTCCGTGATGCCGCGCTGATGGGCCTTCTCGTGCGCCACCGTTATCGGCAGCGAGGCGTCGGGAACCAGTCGATTGAAGGAAGGCTCGCCGGTGAAGGGAATGTAGATGCCGCTGATGCCGAGGTACGAGAAGACGGTCGAAGACAGCAAGGGCTTGGCACGCGACGGCAGATCGCCGAGCTCATCGCCGGGTAGACGCAGGTCGCGGAAGCGGGCATCGATGGCGGTGTTCAACTCGATCAGCGTCATCGGCAAGCGGGTCGCGGCGTCGACGGCGACCCCTAGTCGCCGGTGGTCGTCGTTGACGGCGTCCACCGCGCGGCGGGCCAGATCCAGGACCTCGGGCGCCTCGATCTCCACCGTCTCGAGACCCAGACGTGTGGCCAGTGGTGGCCGCGCGTAGTTGAAGCCCCAAAGCAACAGGAACGCGAGCAGCGCCCAGCCCGTCAGGATCCAGCCGCCGACAACCAGCCGACCGACGGCAGCCAGCCATCGCTGCCGCCGTGACGATCGTACCTCCACCGTGCCCCGACGGCGACGCTCCCGCAGCAGCCTCCAGGCGATCCACACGACCGCCGCCACCGCCAGGATCTCGGCAACCGACACCGGAACCTGAGCGTTGCCCCAGCCGAGGAGGTGGGCAACGGCCGGATAGAAACTCCGACTGTAGGTGCGCTCGATAACGTCCGGCCACCGGAACGCCAGTCGTTGCACAAGCAGCGCCAACGGCAGCATCAGCAGACCGACGAGCCACAACGCCCGCGACCACGGTCGCCCGCGATGCCAGCGCGACGGGCGTAACCCTGCTTCAATCATGCTCTGACCTCTGCAGGCCGTGGTGAAAGTGTGGTGGGTCTGGTTGTAACATCCTCGCACCGGAGGATCGTTTGACGCTCGAACTCAGCTCCAAGGATCGCTCATTGCTCGCCGGCGAGCACGGCCCTGCCGGACGATTCGCCATGTCGATCCTCGTGCGCATGGCGGAGGCGCTCGATGTCGAGCGCATGATGGACATCTCGCAAGCACATATCGATAGCACTGTGTACCAGGGCAAGGCGACCCTGGAGTTTGCCGAACGGCTTGCCGACATGGACGCGCGAGTGGCGGTGCCTTCGACGGTGAACGTCAGCGGCGTCGATGCGGCCGACTGGCGAGAGTGGGCCGTACCGGAGGAATGGGCCGGGAACGCGTATCGGCAGATGCAGGCGTACGAGCGCATGGGATGCACGCCGACCTGGACCTGCGCTCCCTATCAGACGGCCATGCGACCGAAGCGTGGCCAGCAGATCGCCTGGGGAGAATCCAACGCCATCGCGTTCGCCAACTCGGTGATCGGTGCGCGCACGGAGCGGTATCCCGACCTGATGGATATCTGCGCCGCGATCACCGCACGGGTTCCTGCCCGCGGCCTGCACCTGGAAGAGAACCGCGCCGGAGAGCTGCTGCTGCAGCTGGTGGACGTGCCGGAAGCGTTGCAACGCGAGGATTCGTTCTGCGCCGTGCTGGGCTACTTGATGGGAAAGATCGCCCAGGAGCGCGTGCCGGTGATCGAGGGGCTTACCGCCGTACCGACCGAGGACGACCTCAAAGCCCTTGGCGCGGGCGGGGCGTCCGCCGGCGCGGTAGCACTGTTCCACGTTGTCGGTCATACGCCCGAGGCGCCGACTTTGGAAGCCGCGTTTCAGGGCCGTGAGCCACCGGAAACGCATCAGTTGACGGTTCGCGACCTGCGCCATGCGCGCGCCGAGCTGACCACGTTCGACGGCACCCGGGTGGATGTCGTCGCTCTCGGCAGCCCCCATTTCTCCCTCGAGGAATTCGCCCGCCTGGCGCCGCTGCTGGAGGGGCAGCGCTGTCATCCGGACGTTCTCTTTCTGGTAACCACCGGGCGGATGATGCGCGCGCTCGCCGAACAGGCCGGCTTACTGGAGTCGCTGCGGAAGTTCGGCGCCAGGATCACGGTGGATACCTGCATCCTCACCACGCCCATGCTGCCGGCCGAGATCGAGACGCTGATGACCAACTCGGCCAAGTACGCTTATTACACTCCCGGCCTGCTGAATGCACAGGTGACCTTCGGTAGCTTGGAGGACTGTGTTCGGTCGGCGGTCGCGGGGCGCGTGGAATGCGACGATTCGCTATGGCGGGGGTGATCCGCGGGCGGGTCCTGGTGCCCGGCGAGGTCGAAGGCGAAGCGCTGACGAGCACCGAGCCGTTGAGCTTCTGGGGTGGCTATGATCAGACCACCGGCGAGATCATCGACCGACGACATCCGCTCTCGGGGTGCATTGCCGCCGACAAGATTCTCGCGCTACCTGCTTCGCGCGGCTCCAGCACCACCGCCGCGGTGTTGCTCGAGGCGGTGCGCCGCCGCACCGCTCCGGCTGCGATCATCACCGATGGCGCCGACACGTTCTTGACGTTGACGGCAATCGTCGCCGACGAGATGTACGAACGCAGCTTCGCGGTGATCGCGGTTGACGCCGAGGACTTCGAGAAGCTGCTCACCGCCCGCCGGTTGCGCGTCGCCGCCGACGGCAGCATCGCCAGGCCGTGCTAGCAGGCTCCCAAATCGAGCCTTTGGCGAATACCCCGCCCCCCGGGAAGGCGACTACACTCTGGTTCGCGGACCCCCCAGCGCCGATAATCGGAACTACCCCGATCGCGAGGCAAGCGTGACGCCGGAACTGCTCGAACAAGGCCTACGTGTGACCGCGGCAACCTCCGTGGCTCTGTGGCTCATCATCATAATCGACCGACGGCGCTGGTGGCCGTCGCAGTGGAGCCTGCACCTGGATGCCGCTTCCCGACAGCCGCGAGCAGGCGACCACGGCGAGCTGGTGGTTGTCGTGCCGGCGCGCAACGAAGCGGCGGTGCTGCCACGAACGTTGCCGCGACTCCTCAAGCAGAGCGACTGGTACCGGCAGCTGGTGGTGGTGGACGACCGCTCGTCGGACAACACTGCTTCGCTGGCGACGCGGCTGGCGCACGGAACCGACGCGGAACAGAAGCTCCGGGTCGTCTCCATCGACGAGCTCGAGCCGGGCTGGACCGGCAAGCTCCACGCGCTCAACGCCGGGGCAGAAGCGGCGCTCGAAGGCTGGGAGGGTGACAAGGAACGCCAGTGGGTCTTGTTCACCGACGCGGACGTCCTGCACCCGACAACCTCACTCGGCAGCCTGCTCTCGAAGGCGTCGACCGAGGACCTCGACTTGGTGTCGGTGGTTGCCAAGCGACGTTGCGACACCCTCTGGGAGTGGCTCTTGATCCCGCCGTTCCTGTACTTCTTCCAGATGATGTTCCCGTTTCGCAGCGCCTCGGATCCGCGCTCGCGGACCGCGGCCGCCGCGGGAGGCGTCATGCTCATCCGCCGTCGAGTCTTCGATGACATCGGCGGACTTCAATCGCTCGGGCGCCATATCGACGAGCTGGCGTTGGCAAAGCGCATCAAGCGCAGCGGCAGCCGATGCTGGCTGGGGCTGGATCCCGACCTGACCTCGATACGCAGCTATGGCTCGCTCGGCCGCGTCCGCAGCACCGTGGAGCGGACGACCTTCCAACAGCTGCGCTACCGCTACAGCCTGGTACCGATCATGTGGCTGGGCACACTCCTGCTCTTCACGCTTCCGCCCGCCCTGACCCTGTACGGTGCCATTCGGCTCGACGTGCTGCTGCTCGTACCCGCGGTACTCGCCTGGCTGTTCTCCACGGTGCATTTCTTGCCGGTGGTCAGCTATCTAGGTGCACCCGCCGTCTTCGCGTTTGCGCTACCGGTGTCGGCAACGATGTACGCGTGGATGACCACGATTTCGGCCTGGCGACACCTGCGAGGCAAACCCGCCGCCTGGCGCCCATCGCCGGAGGGGCTGCCGATCGATGGATGAGCCCCGGCGCGCGACGGTCTCGGTTGAGGTTCGATACGCCGAGACCGACGGCATGGGAATCGTCCACCACGCGAACTATCTGGTCTGGTTCGAGCTCGCTCGCACCAGGTTGTGCGCCGACACCGGACACCCTTACGCCGACATCGAGCGCACCGGCTTCCGACTGACGGTAACCGGGGCATCGGCACGCTACCGGCGGCCATCGCGCTACGGTGACACGCTGCAGGTAACCGCAGGGATCCGGCGCCTCGGCAGTCGTGGCCTGCAGTTCGAGTACGAGGTTCATCGCGACACCGAGCTGCTGGCGACCGGACACACGGACCACGTGTGGATCAACGCCGAGAACCGCCCGTGTCGCATGCCCGATGACCTGCGTCCGAGCTTCGTCCGGCTCGCCGGGGGCGTCAGCCGAACAGGGTAGGCTGGGCTCCGGCCACCGCCAGTGAGCCTTCCAACTCCAGCAGGACGCGCTTACGCTCGATACCGCCGCCGTATCCGGTCAGGCTGCCATCGGCGCCGATGACGCGATGGCACGGGATGATGATGGCGATGGGGTTGGCGCCGTTGGCCAGCCCCACGGCTCGAGCGGCATTCGGATCGCCGACTCGACATGCAAGCTCTCCGTAGGAGATCGTGTTGCCGTACTCGATCCGGCGCAGTTGCTCCCAGACTCGTTGCTGAAACGAGCTGCCAGACGGGGCCAGCGGCAAATCGAAGGACCGCCGTTCGCCGGCGAAGTATTCGCCAAGCTGCTCGGTTACGGCGGCGAGCGCGTCAGCGTCCTCGACCCAATCCTCGCCAATCTCCCCGCACCTAGGTCCCTCGAACTCCAGCATCCGCAAGCCCGCCGGATCGATCACTCCCAGTAGCCGGCCAACGGCGGATCCCATCCAG
The DNA here is from genome assembly GCA_965248695.1 of Acidobacteriota bacterium. GTDB lineage: Bacteria > Acidobacteriota > UBA890 > UBA890 > WLXD01 > DASCOT01. The sequence continues at coordinate 3,232,527 of CBDFKD010000002.1, forward strand.
CTGTAATAGGTCATGAGGCAAATCTCAACGATGACTCCGGATCAGCGTCCGACCGCGAACAGGCTGTGCTCGCCGCGCACGTACATCATGCCTTCAGACAGCGCCGGCGTGGCCATCAAGAGCTCGCCCATCGAGTTAGTGGCGATGTGCTCGTAGCTGCCGCCCGCCCGCAGCACCAGCATCTCGCCGTCCTCGCTGCAGATGTATATGCGGCCGTCGGCGGCGACCGGCGACGAGCTGAAGCCGGAACCCAGGTGCGGCAGTCGCACGCGATAGATCTCGCGGCCGGAGGACAGCTCGTAGGCATCGAAAACGCCGTTGTTGCCCAGAACGTAGAGCTCGTCGCCATAGATGAGGGGCGTTGGCATGTACGGCCCCCTGCCCTGTGAGCTCCAGACGACATCGTCGTTCGAGGTCTGCCCCCCAGTGGGCGTGATGTCACCGCGGGCGCCGGGCCTCACGACGAAGATCGGGCGCTCGGGCCGACGACCACTGGCAACGACGATGAAGTCATCGTTGAACACCGGGGTCGGCGCGGTGATCTGGGAGCTACCGGCCAGACGCCAGAGCTCCTCGCCGGTCTCAGGGTCGTATCCGCAGACGTGATTTGACGAGTTGGTGATCAGCTCCGCAGCGACGGATCCGTCGTACACCGTCGGTGTACCCCATGACGGGAGCTCGTCTCGCGCGGCGCGCCAGATCGTCACGCCCGTCTGGGCGTCGAGGGCAACCAGGAAGTCATCGCCCTGAGTGTCGTATTGGACGAATACCCGGTCGTTCCAGAGAATCGGCGAGCTCGCCGGACCCCATTCATAGTCCGGAGCGTCGTAGGCGCCGATGTTCCACGCGGCCCGGGTCGAAGCTCCAGCGCGGCGTGCCATCCATGTCGAAGGCGAACAGACCTTGCGATCCGAACGAGGCCACCAGCGTGCGGCCATCGGTGGCCGGGGTCGAGCTCGCGTAGGTCGACTTGACGTGGCGCGTGTCGATCGGCTCCCCCTCGTAGGCGACCCGTTCCCAGACAGTTTGGCCGTCGTGCTTGTCGATCGCGAACAGCATCCAGCGCTGCACCGAGCGATCGGCGGAGGCGTCGCCATCGCCGTAGAGCCCGGGTCGGAAGCTGACATCGTCGCGGCTGCTCAACGCCGAGGTGACGTACACCCGGTCGCCCCAGACCACCGGGCTGGAATGAGCCAGCCCGGGAACGGAGATCCGCCAGCGGATATTGGCACCCGTCTCCCCATCCCAGGTATCGGGCAGGTCTTGCCCGTCGGCAACGCCGGAAGCGCTCGGACCACGGAACGTCGGCCAGTTGCCGTCGGCGACAGGCGCGGCAGGCGAACCCGTCGCCAGCAGGACCGCCAAAGCGACCGTTGCCGGGACGCCAACTACTCGGAGTGCTCGGATTCGGTACAGATCGCCCGCACCGCTGGCCGGTCGGTCCATTGACAGAAGTTTGACGGAACCAAGCGCACGCCACATGCGTCCAATCAAAGGAAGCTGCTCCCCTGCGATGCCATCCCCGATCGCAGGTCAGATTGACATGCCTTCTAGAATGCTAACTGTACCCGTGCTGGGGGGTCTCTTCCTCATGGTAGTCATTGCCGGCGCCGCTGCATTGACGGCTCCGGAGCCAGAGTTCGCCGGTCCGATGACATCCGCAACGGAGCCGATCGGCAACGAATGCGCCGACAACGCGGCGATAGCACCGAGCAGCGTCGCCGACGAGGCCCCACCCAATGTGAACGGTTTCATCGACTGTCTGCGGGTCAGCGGCCACGGCAAAATCGAATCGTGATGTCACCCGCTACGGATCACCCTCGCCGGCGCTACAAAGTCCGCGGGGGTGATCCGCGGGCCGGCTAGCACTCGGTGTGGGCGAACGTGCAGAATCCCAGGACAATGGATAGTCGGGTTCGCTCCATCGGCAGAGAGATCGTCGCCATCGCCGCACTGGCATTGGTGCTGTTCTCCGGACGGTCGTCGCTTGCCGACCACTACGTCGTGCCGACCAGCTCGATGGAGTACACGCTGATGCCCGGGGATCGCGTGCTGGTCAACAAAACCGCCTACGGCATCCGCGTGCCGTTTGTCGGCTGGCAGCTGACCGAGGGGAACACCCCGCACGCCGGTGAGGTGGTGGTGTTCGATTCCCCCGAGAGCGGCAAGCGGCTGATCAAGCGTGTGGTAGCGGTGGACGGCGACGAGGTCGAGATCCGGCGCGGCGAGCTGCTGGTCAACGGTGAGAGCAGAAAGATCGACGAGGACGCCTGGATCGAGGGCTTCGGTGATCGACGGGCCGAGCTCAACCTGTCGAACGGCGGCGGCGGGCCCTATGGTCCGGTGATCATCGAGGCGGGCCATGTGCTGGTGATGGGCGACTATCGCGGCAACAGCCACGACGGCCGCATGTTCGGCCGTATCTCCGAGGCGAATATCTACGGTCGCGCGATCGCCGTATTTCTGCGACGGGGCGAGGGGTTCGTCTGGCGACGTCTCTGAGCCGTCGTTCGCTGCCTCCCGACGGACCAAGCGCCAGACGCCGCGATATAGTGCGCGCCAACGCTATCTGCTACCGGCGATCGGGCGCCGATCTCACCTATCGAGGAGCCGTCGAATGAGCCTGTTCAGTTTCGTCAAGGAAGCCGGCGAGAAGCTTCTCGGTCTCGACGACGACGAGCCCGAGGCAGCCGATGTTCCGGAGGTCAAGCCGGCGGGCGCCAACACATCGGCGGCGACGCTGCACCTGATGCTGACCAAGTACGAGCTGGCACCGGACGACCTCAGCATCGGATACGCCGAAGGCGTGGTGACCGTGCAGGGAACCGCGACCTCCGCCGAGCAGCGCGAGAAGATCATCCTGGCGGTCGGCAACGTCCACGGCGTGTCGCAAGTCGACGACCAGATGAGCCTCGAAGGCGACGCCCCCGATCCGACGTTCTACACCGTCGAGCGTGGCGACACCCTGTCGGGCATCGCCAAGGCGCAGTACGGCAACGCAATGAAGTACATGGTGATCTTCGAGGCCAACCGCCCGCTGCTCGACGACCCCGACCGTATCTACCCGGGTCAGATGCTGCGCATTCCGCCGCTGGAGGATTAGTCGAGCTGCTGCCGGCCGGCTGCGAAGTCGATGATCCGCTCCGCGGTGTCGCCGACGCCGAGAGTGATCTCGAAACGCCGTTCGCGACGCTCGCCGCCGACCTCGCGAACGGTCGCGGTGAATATCCCCGGTAACAGCACCCAGTCATTCGGGTTCGAGCTGTCGGACGTGTAGGTGCGTCCCCGCGCCACCTCCTGTCCACTGGCATCGCGCACATTGACCACCGCGTCGACGAGATCGGCGCCGTCGCGGGCGCCGATTCGGAGTACGCCCGAGTCCCAGCTGACCCGCTGCGCGGTGCGCTCGCCAGGCTGCACGACGATGCTCTCGATCCGTTCGCTCGGCCGCCCTGAGATCTCGACCGAGCCGACGGCGATGTCGTAGACGCCGGGGGTGAGCCGATAGACGGCCGGGTTGCTCGCTTCCCTCGTGTAGGAGCGGCCCCCCGCAACGCGGTCGGTAGTACCGGCCGAATAGACGTTGACGGTCGCATCCGACAGCTCGCCGTTGCGGAGCACCTCGATAGCGATCTCGCCGGAGCTGAAGTCGACCTCGCGCTGGACGATACCGCCGTCGGTGATCGTGAGCTGGAATGCCTGCTCGGTGTTGCCGCGCAGCTCGAGCGCGCGCACACGCACGTCGTAGGTCCCGTCCTCCAGCGGCACGGTCCGCGGGTTGGTCGCGGGCGAACGGTACGTGCGGCTGAACGAGACGTCGGCACCGGTGGCTGCGTCGAGAATGCTGACACCCACATCGGTGAGCTCGCCATCGGCCACCGCCTTGAGCACCAGGCCGCCGTCGGGAATCTCGGCCGGTGCCGCCACCGCACTCTCTAGTGCGGCGCCGAGCGCGTCGGCGCTGTTGACATCGAAGTACTGACCGCCGCCAGCCTGCGCCATGCACTCCAGCTGCGCCAGCTCCTGCTCCTCTCCCTCGACGCCGAAGCCGACGACGTGCATGACAAAATCGATGCCGGATGCGCGCGCCTCTCGTACGGCGGCGCACGGATCACCACCACACGTCTCCAGCCCGTCGCTGACCAGGATCACCAAGGCCGGGTCGGGATGCTGGCGTAGCCCTTCGAACGCCTCGTTGACCGCCCTGGTTATCGGCGTGCGACCCTTCGGGTTGAGGCCCTCCACGCTGGTACGCATTGCCGCCTTGTCGAGCGGGCCGAGCGGCAGAATCGTCTCGATGTCCTCGCAGTCGCCCTCGCGTCGGTGACCATAGGCCACCAGACCGCCTTCGCTGTCGGCAGACAGACCGTCGATGAGATCGCCGAGCACACGCCGCGCGATGACGATCTTGTTCTCCCCGTCGATCTGCCCCCACATCGAGCCGGAGGCGTCGAGGATCAGCAGCAAGTCAACGTCTGCCGCTTGTGCCGCGGCGCCGTCCCCGGGCTGGATTACGAGCGCGCTGAGCGCGGCCAAAAGCGTGATCGTCAGGATCGCCGTCGATCGTCGCATCGCACTCTCCAGGTTCCGTCGCGTATTGAGGCCGCAACGGTAGCAGGAGTCGGGCGCACACTGAGCTTGCGAGCGGCGGCGATGCCTCTAGTAGCGATACTCGTCGGGCTTGTACGGACCGTCGATATCGACGCCCAAATAGTCCGCCTGCTGCTGAGTCAGGCGCGTGAGATCAACGCTCAGGTGCTCCAGGTGTAGCCGGGCGACCTCCTCGTCGAGCTTCTTGGGGAGCACGTAGACGTGCTTGCCAAAGCCCTCGTCGTTCTTCCAGAGCGCCATCTGGGCGAGCACCTGGTTGGTGAACGACGCCGACATCACGAAGCTCGGGTGGCCGGTAGCGCAGCCCAGGTTCATCAGGCGCCCCTCGGCCAACACGAGCACGCTGTGGCCATCGGCAAAGGTCCACTCGTCGTACTGCGGCTTGACGTTGACCTTCTCGATCCCGGGCATGCGAGCAAGACCCGCCATGTCGATCTCGTTATCGAAGTGGCCGATGTTGGCGACGATGGCCTTGTCCTTCATCGACGCCATGTCGTCGGCGGTGATGATGTCGAAGTTCCCGGTCGTGGTTACGAATATGTCGGCCGACTCGACGACGCTCTCGAGCGTACGGACCTCGTAGCCTTCCATTGCCGCTTGCAGGGCGCAGATCGGATCGATCTCGGTGACGATCACCCGGGCTCCCTGACCGCGTAGCGCCTGAGCGCACCCCTTGCCGACCTCTCCGAAGCCGCACACGACGGCCACCTTGCCGCCGATCATGACGTCGGTGGCCCGGTTCAGCCCGTCCACCACAGAGTGGCGGCAGCCGTAGATGTTGTCGAACTTCGACTTGGTGACCGAGTCGTTGACGTTCATCGCCGGCACCAACAGCGTGCCGGCCTTCTCCATCTGACGCAGCCGGTTGACACCCGTGGTGGTCTCTTCCGAGACGCCACGCAGCGACTCGGCGATCGTGCGCCAGCGCTGCGGATCGCGCTCCAGCTCACGGCGGAGCAGGTCGAGGATCACGCCCCACTCCTCCGGATCGGAGTCGGGATCGAAGTCCGGCACTGCGCCGGCCGCCTCGAACTCGACACCCTTGTGGATCGCCAGCGTGGCGTCGCCGCCGTCGTCGACGATCAGGTCCGGACCCGAGCCGTCGGGCCACATGAGCGCCTCCGACGTGCACCACCAGTACTGCTCGAGGCTCTCCCCCTTCCATGCGAACACCGGCACGCCGCGAGGACTCTCGACCGTGCCACCCGTTTCGGGGCGCCCAACCGCAACGGCGGCCGCGGCCGGGTCCTGGGTGGAAAAGATGTTGCAGGAAACCCAGCGCAGGTCAGCGCCCAGGTCGGCCAGGGTCTCGATCAGCACTGCCGTCTGCACTGTCATATGCAGGCTGCCCATGATCTTGGCGCCGGCCAGCGGCTGCTCTTCACTGTAGCGGCGGCGAACCTCCATCAGGCCGGGCATCTCGTGCTCTGCGAGGGTGATCTCCTTGCGGCCGAGCTCGGCCAGCGACAGATCCGCGACCTTGAAAGGCTCGCGCTCGGCTGCGCTGGCGGCGTCGAAGGCATGCATCTGTTCGGCAACGGTTTCCATGGTTCTGGCTCCCTTGTGCGGCGGACCGATCCGTTCGCCACGTTGGATCATCGACTATTCGTTGATCGCCGCTCGACGTGCCGAGGCGACGAAGATGGCCGGGCCCGAGGCATCGGGATCCGGTGACAACTCTTGGTAGGTCATCGATTCGAGCCCGGCCTGCGCCAGCCACTCGGCGATCTGGTGGCGCTGGAATCCGAGCCAGGCGTGACCCATGTCGTGCCGGTATGCGCGCCGGTCGTGCGGCGTCATATCGGCGAGCAGCAGGCGGCCGCCGGGGCGCACCGAACGTGCGGCTTCCGCCAGAGCGACCTCGGGCTGAGCGACGTAGTGCAACACCAGAAACATGACGGCGATGTCGAGCTCACCGTCGGCCAGCGGCAAGGCCTCCAGCCGACCTTCTCGGACATCGACGTTGTCGAGCTCACGAAGGCGGTCGCGGGCGGCGAGCAGCATCTCGCGCGAGCCGTCTACCGCTACGACGCTGCGAACGAACGGAGCGAGTGATTCCGACACCCGTCCCGTCCCACAGCCCAGGTCACCGACTACCCAGTCGGGATCCGCCAGCCCGAGGAGCGCCTGCAAGTCGACACGTTCCCCGAACATGTCCCGCCGCAGCCGATCCCAGTCGCCTGCCGCAGAGGCGAAGAACTCCTGGGCGCGGCTGCGGCGATTGGTCAGCACGGTGGTCACCCGAAGGGCGTCCTGGCGTGCTGCAGGCAAACACATCGAGCGCTCTCGTACGAGCGCCCAGAGCTCTGCCGCCTCCGGATCCAGACCACGGGCGGCCATGCGGTAGCGGCGGCTGGTGCCGTCCGGCAACCCGACCAACCAGCCGTCCTCGACCAGCAGCTTCAGATGCCGGCTTACCGTCGACTGCGGCATCTGCAGCACGGTGCACAGCTCACCGACCGTGAGCTCGTGGCTCTCGAGCACCAGCAGCAAACGCGTGCGCGTCGTGTCGGCGAGATTCGCCAGCAGATCGAAGATGCGGGGCTCGTCGAACGCGGCAGTTGATCCGTTCATGCGGATAGACTGATGGACTTTGCCGCGCCTGTCAAGACCTCCAGATGCGCGCCACCCCGACGGTCAGCAAGGGCACCGCGAACAGCGCCAGGAATCCGTAGGCCATCAGCGTGTAGCCCTGTGCCACCAGGGCGATGATGCCGAGCTGGGACAGCACCGCTGCGGCCACCAGCAAACCGACGCTGATCAGGCCAGCCGCCTGCGGTCCGAGCGCCTCGCCCCCGGACTCGACGCGGTTGACAGAGATGCGATCGATCAGCGCATGGATCATGCCCACGCTGGTCTCCACCAGGGTCCAGAGGACCACCACGGCGTAGAACGCGATCAGCCAGCTCCCTCCGGTGCGCTCGAGCATCGACAGCCAGGGAACTTCGGCGCCCAGGACATCGGGATCCGGATAGAACGCCAACACAGCCAGGAACGTGAGCACGAACGGAATCGTCGACAGCAACCCTGTGATCAGCCCGGCTCCGAGCGCCTGCCGGCGCGAGGTGTGGCGGTCGATGACGAACAGCGTGCTCGGGAGCCCCGCCAGGTTGTAACCAACATATAGAAGCCCGGTGCCGAGGATGGTGCTCAGCGAGGCCTCCGCCACGTACGACGAGTCGCCGCTGGCCAACACGCGGCCGGGTGCCGGTCCCGACCGACTCAATACGGCCCAGGCGAACGCCGCATAGCCGACGTACAGAAGCGCCGAGCCGACGGTCTTGAACGCTTCGATGGTGGCGCGGCCGCGCGCGTTGATGACGCCGACCAACACGACGACGAACCCGACACCGAGCCAATACGGCATCCCGAGCACACGCTCGCCGACGCTACCGGTGGCGGCGCTGACCACAGCGATCACGATCACGACCATGGCGACATACAACGCGTCGAACAGCGGCCAGGCGGGACCGATGAGCTCGCGCACCAGGGTCCGATAATCGAACGCGCCGGTAACCCGTGCGAACTCGTAGCAGATCGCGGACATCAGCGCGAAGCCGAGCCCGATCGCCGCAACGCTCCACAGGCCGGCGGCACCGAACTTGGCACCGTACTCGACGATCTCACGGCCGGTGGCGTATGCCCCGCCGATGAGCACTGACTGGAAGATGATGCCCGGCAGCACGTACAGCTGGTAGGCACGCTTCATGGCCGACCGGGGTCCGCGCCCAGGTTCAATCGCCAGAGGCTCTGTCCGGCATCGCGCGGATTACGGAACAGCAGGTTGGCGTGGCGGCGCATGAACTCCGCCAGCAACTGCCCTTCGCGCGGCGCCAGGGCGTCTGGGGAGAGGGTGAGCTCCTCGTCGATCATCAGATGGGTAATGCCCTGGTCGCGAAAATAGGTGGCAATGTCGGCCGGACCGGTGGCAGCCGCCAGCGCGCGCTCCAGACGATAGTGCTCGAAGGTGTAGTCCGAGCGCCAGCCGTTGGGGAACGGCGTCATCTCACCCCGACCGGGCAGGTCGAGCAGGTATCCCCAGGTGCGCATGTTGACCAGGTACAGACGATCGCCGGGGCCCAGTCGCTGACTAGCCTCGCGATAGATCTGATAGGGGGGCAGCCGACGCGTCAGGTATTGCTCGCGGCTCTCGTGACCCAACCAGAACAGATACACCCGGCGCGAGTGCACCTCGTCGAGCGCCACGAAGACGTTGATCGCCACCAGCAACGCGATGGCCGCCGTCCACAGCAGCCTGAAGCGGTCCGACGCTGCCACCGTCACCAGCACCGCCGCCATCGGCAACACCGGAAGCAAGAAGCGCACCTGGGTTGTGGTCAGTGACCAGTAGAAAATGAACCCGGCCGCGAAAACGCCCAGCATGCGAACGTCGCGATGCCGGCCGCGCGCCAGGAATGCCAGCGGCGCCAACAAGAACCCGCTGCCGACAACCCCGTCATAGGCCGTGTAGTTGGCAGCGGCAGAGGTGAACACCCAGACCATCGCCATCAGCCGCTCCCAGAGGACGCGGTCGTGGCCGACCCCGTACTGCCGTTGCCAGGCGAGCGCGAGCTCTGACTGGTGCACACTCCAGTTCACCGCATCGGTGAGCTCGAACGGGCCCATACGGAAGGGAAACAGCGGCCAGCCGGTGATGCTCCACGTACGCGCCAGGTAGGGAGCGAACATCAGCAATGCGATCGCACCGATCGCGACAGTTCCGTACGGGATCTCGCGTGCCCGGGTGCGTAGATGTTCTACGAGCACCACGAGCACGAGCAACAGAACGAGCTGCAGCGCCGTGTACTTGACCGTCCATGCCGCGCCGGCCATCAAGCCGGCAAACACCGCCCAATGGAGCGCGGCCGCCTCGCTTTCGTGCCGCTCGCTGACATAGCGCATCGTACCGATGAGAGCCAACAGGGCGTACAGCGTGAAGTTCATGTCGATGTACGCCCAGTGCCCGGTCACCATCACCGTCGGCACGGTCATGAATAGCGCAGTTCCGAGCACCGCCGCGCGGCTGGAAGCCAGGGTGCTCGCGTAGCCGTACAGCGCGCTCATCACCAGACCGAGATAGAGCAGATGGAACATTCGTGCCGCAGTCTCGCCAGCAACCCCGAGGCCGAAGGTGAACAACATCTGGGGACCCATCGGGTAGTAGGCCAGCACGTTGTCGGTGAACACCGGCAGATAACCCACCCGGAGTAGCTGCGCCGGCACCTCGAGGTGGTAGACCATCTCGTCGAGCGACGTCGGCGGCAGCGTCGCGCCCATGAACATCCAACCGAAGTACGCCACGGCGCCGAGCGTGCCGAGCATCACCCAGCGGTCGGCACGAACCGCGCCGAGCGCCGCCCAGCCGGCGCCCGCCAGCTCGCGAGCTCCTGTCAGTGCCATCAACGCCAGCACGCCCAGCAGCGCCCACAGCAAACGCGGCGACAGGACTCCGCCGACGGGCAGCACGTAACCGACCATCGCAACGCCGTAAAGCAGATAGGAGATCAACAGCAAGCCGACGCCGGTCTCCGCCGCCAGCTGCACACCGCCGTGTCCCAGGCGCCAGCGCGCACCGATCAGCCGCCGACCGATCTGGTGCGACGCCAGCGCGGTCACCACGACCTGCAACAGTGCGAGCGTCGCCATCTCCACCCCCAATTCCGCGCCAATGGGGCCACCGGCCGCTACAATGAACGAACTTGAGATTCGTTCGAACCCCCGAGATCCCCACCTCGGCCGAGGAGCCTTCCGTTGCGCAGAAGCCTGTCCCTAGCGTTCGTCATCGTACTTGCTTCCGTCTCCAGCAGCCAGGGAGACAACTGGCCGCAGTGGCGTGGTCCGGGCCTCAATGGGATCAGCTCGGAAACCGGGCTGCCGACCACCTGGGATGCCGACACCAACATCACCTGGAAGCTCGATCTGCCGGCCTGGAGCGGCTCCACTCCCATCGTCTGGGATGACACCGTCTTCCTGAGCGTCGGCGACGGCACCAACATCTCGCTGTGGGCGATCGACCGGGCGACCGGGCAGGAACGCTGGGTTCGCGTGCTGAGCGACAACGACCACCGCGAGCGCAAGCAGAACATGTCGTCGCCGTCACCAGTCACTGACGGCACCCACGTCTGGGTGATGACCGGCACCGGCATCCTCAAAGCGTTCGACTTCGACGGCAACGAGCTCTGGCACCGCGACATCCCGGCCGACTACGGCAAGTTCGGGCTCAACTGGGGCTACGCCTCCTCGCCGTTGCTGTACGACGGGGCGCTCTTCGTCCAGGTGCTGCACGGCATGAAGACCGACGACACGCCGTATGTGCTGCGCATCGATACGGTGACCGGCGAGACCGTGTGGCGCGTCGAGCGGCCTACAGACGCCATTCGGGAGTCGCCAGATTCCTACGCCACACCGGCGCTGCTGCAGTACGACGGCGTCACAGAGATCGTGCTCACCGGCGGCGACGTGGTCACCGGGCATGATCCCGACACCGGCGAGGAGCTGTGGCGCTCCGACGGCCTCAACCCGGAGAACAACGGCGCCTACCGCATCGTTGCGTCGCCCGTCGTGATGGATAGTGTGATCTACGCGCCGACGCGCGAGCGACCGCTGCTGGCGCTGCGCGCCGGCGGCCGTGGCGACATCACCGACACCCATCGTCTGTGGTCGTTCAACGACGGACCCGACGTTCCCACGCCGGTAACCGACGGGCGCTACTTCTACAGCGTCAAGGACAACGGCGTCGTCTTCTGCCTCGATGCGAAGACCGGCGAGCGTGTCTACGGTCCGGTGCGGCTGCCTGTCGGCACGTACAGCGGCTCCCCCGTGCTGGCCGACGGCAAGATCTACATCACCAACGAGGACGGCCTTACCAGCGTCATCCGCTCCGGTCCGGAGTTCGAGCTGCTGGCCGCCAACGACCTCGGTGACTACACGTTGAGCTCACCGGCGATCTCGGACGGTCAGATCTTCATCCGCACCGCCAGTGGGCTCTACGCCATCGGCGACCGACGCGCGGACTGAGATCGGACGTCGAGCGTCAGTAGCTGCGTAGGGCAGCTACCGGATCAACGCGTGCTACTCGCCAAGCGGGTAGCAGGTTAGCCATGCCCGCCGCCAGCAGCAGTGCTACAACAGCACTCGTGTAGGCGATCGCATCGGCAGCGCCGATCCCGTAGAGCAGCGCGCCAAGCGCACGAGTCAAGACCAGGCTGATTCCCAACCCGATGGCGGCGCCGATGGCAACGGTGCGCATACCCTGGCGGAACACCATGCGCACGACACGGGCCCGATCGGCCCCGACGGCGATACGAATGCCGATTTCGCGGGTACGGCGCGCCACCGCGAAAGCAACAACGCCGTAGACGCCGACCGCGGCCAGCAACGCCCCGAGGCCACCGAGCACCGCCAGCGCGACGGCGGCGAAGCGCACCGGAAACAAGCTCAACGACAAGTGCTGCTCGATGGTCTTGGCCTCCATGATGGCGACGTTGGGATCGAGCTCACGAACGATGCTTCGCATGGCGGTGAGCGTCGCCGCCGGCTCCGCGTCGGTGCGTGCCAGGATGGTGCCGAACATCGCGTTGGCCGCTTGTGCGTACGGTAGGTAGAGGTGTCCGGTCGGCGCCTCGCCCAGCGTCGAGACCTTGTGCGGTGCGTTGACGCCGATCACGACGGCGAGCGGGCCATCTTCCGCGACCACCGACAGCCGCTTGCCGATCGGGTTCTCGCCCGGCCACAGCTGCTGCGCCAGCGCCTCGTTGACGATCACTACACCGGGTGCATCCGCAACATCCTGGGCATCGAAACGGCGCCCAGAAAGCAACGAAATCTGCATCAGCCGGAAAAACTCCGGTGTGACGGCCGTTGCCATCACGTCCGGCGCCTCGTTGCCGTCCTCCAGCAACGCGCCCTCCAGATAGACGGTGCGGTCGATTATCATCGTCGACTCGAGCGGCAACCGTTCGGTGAACGCCACCCCCGTTACCCCCGGCACGGCCTCGATCCGCTCCAGGGCGCGAAGGTGGAAGTCACGCGACTCCTCGGCGGCATATCCCTGAAACACGAGTCCCAGGTTGATGCCGACGATGGATTCCGTGGCGATCCCGGGATCGATCGACTCGGCATTGACTAGGCTCCGCACTAGCAGCGCGGCGCCGACCAGCAACACCAGCGTCACGGCTACCTGCACCATTACGAGTGCGCCACGCAGCCGGCTACCGCGAGGGCGGCCATCGCTCGAGGCCTCGTCGGCACGCAGCGCCTGACCGAGATCGGCACGGGTAGTGCGCAATGCCGGCACCAGTCCGAACAGCATGCCGGTGGCGATGGAGACCAACGCGGTAAACAGGATCACCCGTGGTGCCATGCCAATGCTGAAGTCGATCGGAATCAGCAGCGGTGGCTGCACCGCCAGGATGGCGCGCAGCGTCAGCGTCGCCACGAGAGTCGCGAACAGACCACCGAGTACTGACAGCACAGCGCTCTCGGTCAGCAGCTGACGGATCAGGCGACCGCGCCCAGCTCCCAACGCCAGGCGAACGGCGATTTCCTGGCGCCGCACCGAAGCGCGCGCCAGCATCATGTTGGCGATATTGGCACAGGCAATCAGCAGCACCAGCCCGACGATCGCCATCAACACCCCGGCCGCCGGTCGCATCATACGATCGGCCGCCGGGTCGATCCGCACGTCGCTGGCCGGCATGACAGCAATCGTCTGGTCGGCGTTGGTTTCCGGGTATTCAGCCTCCAGGTTTGCGCCAATGGCGCGAACCTCGTCATCCGCCTGCTGCACCGTGGTCCCGGGCCGTAGGCGCCCGATCACCTGCGTGCCGTGCGATCCGCGGCGCTCGAGACGGCTGCCGGTCGCCGGCGGCACCAGAACGTCGGTGGCCCGCGCAGGCACCCAGAAGTTCGCCCGCAGCGGCGGCGTGCCGCCGTTGTATTGCTCGGGTACGACACCGATGAGCACGAACGGCGTGCCCCCGAAGGTCAACGGGCGACCTATGGCGCCAAGATCGGCACCGAGACGACCGCGCCAGAACGCCTCGCTGACCATGACGGTCAGTGGCTCATCGGCGTTCTCGTCCTGCGGGGAGAAGCCGCGGCCGATCACTGGGGCGAGACCCAGGACCGCGAACAGGTTCGCCGACGCCGACTCACCGAAAACGAACACGGCGTCGCCATCGTTGTTGAATGTGGTCATCTCGCTTCGATAGGCTGCCAGGCCATCGAACGCCGCCGCCTGATCGCGCACGTCGCGGTAGTCCGGGTAGGACATCTGCATGCCGCCGATGCCCTCCCGGTCGTCGTGTAGCCGGATCAGCGCCGCCGGGTCCTCGACCGCCAACGGCTTGAACAGCACCGCGTCAATGACGGCGAACACGGTGGCGTTGAAGCCGATGCCGAGCGCCAGCGAGGTCACCGCCACGAGGGTGAAGGCCGGGCTCTTCCACAACATGCGCACGGCGAAACGAATGTCGGTTACCAGATCGCTCATGAGACTGCCTGAAACGTGGGAAAGACCGCGACGCGGAAAGCGTCCGAGCGGATCGTCGGGGCCCGCCAGCTTGGCGGCACAGCCCTGGCGGACGAGATCGTCGACATCGCCGAAGCGCGATTCGGCATCGTGCCGCGCGGTGTCCGCAGACATACCGCTCGCAAGGTTGTCGGCGGCGCGCAGTTCGATGTGAGCCAGCATCTCGTCGCGCACCTCCCGCTCGACGCCCGCAGCGCTAGCGTGCGGCCGTCTCCAGCGCCTCCAGAAGGAGAGCATCTAGCCGGCCTCCAGGACCTTGCCGACCGCAGCGCTGAACTCATCCCAGGTGGCGCGCTCAGCAGCGAGCTGTTCACGTCCCTCCGGCGTCAGGCTGTAGAACTTGGCCCGGCGTCCCGTGTCGGTGGTGCCCCATTCCGACGCGATCCAGCCGCGCTTCTCCATGCGGTACAGGGCCGGATAGAGCGAGCCCTCCTCGACCGTAAGGGTCTCGTCGGTGGTCGACTGGATGGTTTTGGCGACGGCGTAGCCATGCAGTCGTCCGCTCTCGAGCGTTCGCAGCACCAGCAAGCCGAGGGTGCCGCGCAGCAGGTCGATCCCTTTCTTGCCCATTCGCTCTCCGTGACCGGCGACTTTCGGGTCGGCGGCGTCAGCGGGTTCCCTAGAAACTCTACCCTTAGAATATCTATGTATTATATGGAGCGACCAGCCGGCCGCAAGTTGGCCCGTCTTTGTTCCTAGTGGCCTGTAACAGATGAATCGATAGTGCCGTGGTGGCGAAATGGGGTCGGATGCAAGGCGCTCCGACGAGTCGATGTTGGTGCATCTCCGAGGAGGAGCAACAGAGCAGGCGGCCCCATTTCGCCACTGTTGCTCTGGTTGGCCTGCGGACAGATAGGCAGTTGCGGGCGAACTCGGCGTTGCGACTCGTCGACGATGCGCCGCGGCATCGCCATCCTCCCCGCGCCTCGATCTCGCCCGCAAATCCCATCTGCGGCGCTATCGATTCATCTGTTACAGGCCACTAGAGGCTCCGCCCGGTCCGTCACCGGACGGCGCCAGCTGGCTCAGTCGAACGGCGGCGGAACCGAGGTCAGACGCAGGTCCGACAGCCAGCTGCGAACCCGGGTGCCGGTGTTGTCGGTGTCCACAACGAACGCGATGCCGCCGATACGCTCGGGCGGCTCGCTGAAGGCGCGCTCGTAGTCCGCCAGCAGATCGCGCTCCTCCACGCTCCACCGACCGACGAGATCGGCGCCGCTGCGGAGCACGATGGTGGCCACCCGGCGGCGATAGGGGTTGGGAAAGCGCGTCCCCGGATCCAGATCGCGCGCCCACACGTAGGCGATGGCGCGTGTGTCGCGGTCCATCACGTCGGTCCCGAACGCCACCATGATGCGGGCAGCGAAATCGTCGCCCTGGCGCGAGCGTTCGTCGACCCGGGTCTCGAGCCTGCTATCGACCCTCCACCGCCAGGACAGCCGGGCGCGGGTTGGACGGCGCAGGTCAAACCGCCGCCACAGCGCCGCCGCAGCGGCATTGCTGTCCGCCTGCAGCACCGATCGCATGTCGTCCAGCACGACGCTGAAGCTCGTACTGCTGGACGCCATACGCTGCTGCATCCAGTGAGCATCCCAGCCATCGCGCAGACCATCGAGAAGATCAATGCCGTCGCCCAATTCCTGAGCGGCGCCGGCCGAAGCGGTAGCGACGCAAACAGATAGAGCGAGCGTGAGGCACAACGCGCCAGCCTGCCCGAGCCGATCGCCCCGAGGCTGGCGCGCAAGATGTCCTGAAACCTGCCGCATGCGAGCTCCCGAATTCAGAATCGATGGATCTACGAACGCGTGTGGCCTATACGATAGCGGGCACGCGCCATGAGCTACCGACCTAGCCCGCAACAACCACATCTGCGCCGCCGGTTGCGTCGCCCGACGGCAATCGCCGCGTTGGCGTTCCTCGCGCTGGCAGCCGCGGCGTCGGCTGGCGCCCATAGCTTCGGTGTCACGCTCGTCACCCTGGTATTGCGCGACGACGCGACGTTCCAGGCAAGCATGCAGCTGGATCTCGACGCGCTAGCGCTCGGGGTAGCGCCCGACAGCGACGATGCGGAGCTGGTGGCGGTGCTGGCCGGAATGTCCGACGCCGAGCTGTCCGAACGCACCGATGCCCTGCGCCAGTTACTGCAGCGACGCGTCCGCGTCCTCTTCGACGGCGAACGAACGGACCTGCGGATCGAGTTCCCGGATCGTGCCGCTGGCCTGACGCGAGACGCGACGCCGCCGACGTTCCTGGGCATACGGGCATGGCTCGCTGGCTCGGTGCCCGGTGGGGCGCACCAGGTGAGCTTCCGCGCCTCGCGCGCCTTCCTCCCGGTGCAGCTGACGGTTGTCGACGAGCGCACCGGCACGACGGTGCGAGAGCCGCTGGCGCGCGGCGACGAGAGCACGCCCTTCCCCCTTGACCCGAAGGCACAGCCGGACACACCGGAGGGTTCGGTGGCCACCCTCCTGGACTACGTTCGGCTCGGCTTTCTGCACATCATCCCGGCCGGCGTCGACCACATGCTGTTCGTGCTCGGGCTATTCCTGCTCAGCTCTCGGCTACGTCCGTTGCTCCTGCAGGTATCGGCGTTCACCGTTGCCCACACGGTTACCCTCGCCCTTTCGGCGCTCGGGTTCATACAGCTGACGCCGGCGATCGTGGAACCACTCATCGCGCTGTCGATCGCCTACGTCGGAATCGAGAATGCGATCACCGACCAGCTGCGCGGCTGGCGCACCTTACTAGTGTTCGCCTTCGGCCTGTTGCACGGGCTGGGTTTCGCTGGCGTGCTGGGAAACATCGGCCTGCCGGCGGGCCAGGTGATGGTCGCTCTTATCGGGTTCAACATCGGCGTCGAGCTCGGTCAGCTTGCGATGATCGGCGCCGCCATCCTGATCCTCGGACGCTTCCGCACCCGGTCTTGGTATCGCCGGCGCATCGCCGTGCCAACCTCGCTCGCGATCGCTGCCACGGGGCTGTTCTGGTTCGTTACGCGAGCCCTGAGCGGCTGAGCCGGCGATCAGGAGCGCAATCAACTACCAACGAGTCCGCTATCGGCGCGATACCTTGCACCCTCGGAGGCGGCAAACATACGATAATCCGCATGCCTGTCCGGTCAGCCCCGAGCGGCCGGAGCTCCACTTGCGCAGCTCGGCTACCTCTCCGTACCCGACCTCGAGATGGCATCCATGCGAACGTCCCGACCCGGCAGCTGGTGTTCCCTACATTTGAGCGCCGTCGTGCTCCTGGCGGTGGTGTCGGCGGTTGTCGCCAATCCGTCTTCGGCAAGCGAGCCGCCGAACCGTGCGACCTTGGCCGCGGCCGACGAATGGACCAGCTGGCGAGGCCCGAACCAGAACGGCGTATCTTCGGCCACCGGGCTGATCTCCGACTGGACGGTCGACGGCGACAACCAGATCTGGCGCTCCGAGCTCACTGGCCGTTCGACACCGGTGGTGTTCGACGGCCGCGTATGCGCCAACGGTCGCCGCGACGACACCATGGAGACCGTCGTCTGCTGGAGCGCCGAGTCCGGGGAGCTGCTGTGGCAGCGCGACTATCTGCTCTACAACACCACCGTGCCCTACAGCCGGGTTGGTTGGGGCAACGTCGCCGCCGACGCGGAGACCGGCTACCTGTACGCCCATACGGTCGACGGACTGCTCACCTGCCTCGACCGCGACGGTGAGACCGTCTGGGAGATCCGACTCGGCGAGGATTTCGGCCGCGCATCAGGGTACGGCGGCCGCACCCACACGCCGGTGGTCGACGAGGACCGGGTGATCCTGACCATGATCGGCACCAGCTGGGGAGAGTTCGGTCCGCCGCGACATCGGTTCTACGCCTTCGACAAGCGCGACGGTCGGGTCGTCTGGATCTCCAACCCGAGCGAGGAGAACCCGAAGGACATGAACACGCAGGCCACACCGGTGATCGCCGAGATCGCCGGCCAGCGTCTGATGATCGGCGGCGGCGCCGACGGGTGGATCTACGCGCTCAAGGCCCGCACCGGTGAGCGTATTTGGAAGTTCCAGCTCAGCAAGCGTGGCATCAACACGGCGGTCGTCGTCGACGGCGATGTCGTATACGCCACCCACAGCGAGGAGAACCTCGAAGGCGGGCCGATGGGCCGCGTGGTGGCGATCGACGCGACCGGGAGCGGCGACGTCACTTCGACGCACGAGATGTGGCGCGCCGACGAGATCAGCGTCGGCTTCGCGTCTCCGCTGCTGCACGACAACGTCCTGTACTTGCTCGACAACTCGGCCAACCTGCTGGCGATGGATACTTCGACCGGCGAGGTGCTCTGGATCCACAACGTCGGCACGGTGGGCAAGAGCTCCCCTGTGTGGGCCGACGGCAAGATCTACGTCACCGAGGTCAACGGCAACTTCACCATCCTGGAGCCGGGCAGCGACGGAGCTGCCGTCCTGGACACCGACCGCGTCGAGATTCCCGAAGAGAACCGCCCAGCGGAGATCTACGGGTCGCCGGCGATCGCGTACGGTCGCATCTACTTCACTACCGAGAATGGTGTGTTTTGCCTCGGCGACCCGAGCCGGCAGTTCGCCGCCGCGCCCGGCGATAGCGTCGTCATGCCCGAGCTGGCACCAGACGGCGCCGTGCCCGCAGCGGTGGTGGTCGTACCTGCCGACCTTGTCGTCGGCAGCGGCCAGCAGGTCGCATTCGCGGCCCGGGTTTACGACGCCGAGGGCCGTTACATCGGCACCCGCGCCGCCGACTGGTCGCTTCAAGGCCTCGAGGGACAGCTGAGCCCCGAAGGTGCTTTTGTTGCCGACCCCGCGGACGGCAACCAGGCCGGACACGTCGTCGGCAGCGTCGGAGAGCTCAGCGCCCGGGCGCGCGTGCGTGTCGCCGCGCCGCTTCCCTGGACGGAGGACTTCACCTCCGGACAGAAGCCACGGCACTGGATCGGCGCCGGCCGCTACGCTACCGCCGAGCATGAGGGCGAGCCCGTCCTGCACAAGCCGCCCGCCGCCGTGGGTTTGAATCGGTCGGTTATCTATACCGGGCCGGAGAGTACCTCTCGAGTCACGGTTCAGGTAGATCTTCTCGGCACCCGCCAGGGGCGACGGCGCCCCGACGGCGGCGTCGTCAACGGCGGATACACGCTCGACCTCATGGGCAATCATCAGCGCATTCAGGTGCGCTCATGGGCATCCGAGCTACGCATGGCCCAGCAGGTCCCGTTCGAGTGGGACATGGACACCTGGTACACGGTCAAGCTACGCGTCGACCAGGCGGCCGACCGTGCCATCGTGCGTGGCAAAGTCTGGCCACGCGGCGAGAACGAGCCTCAGGCTTGGACGATTTCCGCCGAGGATATGCAGCCGATTCGGCACGGCGCCCCGGGGATCTACGGTTACTCTCCGGTCGACCTCTACTTCGACAACTACAAAGTGACGGTGAACGAATGATGCGTCGGAAGCTCCATCTCGGAATCCTGGCGGCAACCGTAGGCATCGGGCTCGCCAGCGGCGCGGCGATGCGCAGCGCCACTGCCGGCCCGACTCCGGTCAGCGCAACGCCGGCCGCGGCGGACGACGTCGCAATGTTCGGTGGCGGCCCGAGCCGCAACATGGTCTCCGACGAGACCGGGCTCCCCGGCGAGTGGGACACCCGCAGCGGCATGAACGTCAAATGGTCGGTGGGGGTCGGCTCGCAGAGCTATGCCGGCCCCGTGGTGGTTGGCGGCAAGGTGTTCATCGGCACCAACAACGAAGGTATGCGCAATCCCGATCTGCCCAACGACAAGGGCGTGATCATGGCGTTCGATGCCGATAGCGGCGAGTTCCTGTGGCAGATGCTGCATGACAAGCTGACCGCGGGACGGGTCAACGACTGGCCGCTACAGGGGATCTGCTCGACCCCGTTCATCGAGGGCGACCGGCTATACTACGTCTCCAATCAGGCGCACGTTGTCTGCGTCGACACCGAGGGCCACCGCGACGGTGAGAACGACGGCCCCGACACCGACGAGCAGCACGTCTCCCCGATCGATGGCGATCGCATCTGGTCGTTCGACATGATCGGCGAGGTCGACGCGTTCCCCCACAACCTGGCCACCAGCTCGCCGCTGGTAGTGGGCGACCTGGTGTTCGCCTCCACCGGCAACGGCGTCGACGAGGGCCACGTGGCCATCCCGTCGCCGTTCGGCGCCAGCTTCGTGGCGGTGAACAAGCACACCGGCGAGCTGGTGTGGGACAACGCAGATCCCGGCGAGGGCATCCTGCACGGTACCTGGACCAACCCCACCTACGCCGAGGTGGATGGAACGCCGATGGTGATCTTCCCCGGTGGTGACGGCTGGGTCCGTGCCTTCGTGCCGGAGACCGGCGAGCTGATCTGGGAGTTCGACGCCAACCCGAAGGACGCCGAATGGCGCCTCGGTGGCCGCGGTACGCGCAACAACATTCTCTCCACCGTCGTGGTGCACGAGGGCAAGGCCTACATCGGCGTCGGGCAGGATCCGGAGCACGGTGAGGCACCGGGTCACTTCTGGTGCTTCGATCCCAGCGGCCGCGGCGACATCACCGACACCGCGGTCATCTGGCACCGTGGCGGCAGCGACTACCACCGCACCATGTCGACCGCCGCCATCGGCGACGGCATCATCTACATTCCCGATCTGTCGGGCTTCCTGTACGCCCTCGATGCTGACACCGGCGAGCACTATTGGACCTACGACACGTTCGCGGCAGTCTGGGGCTCGGCGTTCCTCGCCGACGGCAAGGTCTACCTGGGTGATGAGGACGGCGACGTGATCGTGCTGCGCGCCGGCAAGGAGATGGAGGAGATCGCCGAGATGAACCTCGGCGCCTCGGTCTATACCACGCCATATGCCAAGGACGGGGTGCTGTACATCCTGTCGCGCAATCGCCTGTTCGCGCTCGAGGATGGTGCACAGTCGGAGCCGATGAACTGAACGAGCTGCACGGCGAGGAGTCGAGCCCGATCTCAGACGCGGAACATTTCCGCCGGCTCGAGCGCATGTACCTCGGCGCCCCGGCGAACATGCCGTTCGACCCGCAGATTCATATCGGCGAGGGCACCGCGGAGGTGCGTTTCGCGGTGCGACCGGACTACTTCATCGCCACCGGCTCGATCCACGGTGCGGTGTACTTCAAGGCCCTCGACGACGCGGCGTTCTTTGCCTGCAACTCGCTGGTTCGCGGCAACTTCCTGCTCACCGCCTCGTTCAACATCCACCTTCTGCGGCCGGTATCGGAGGGTGAGCTCGTAGCCGTCGGCACGGCCGTGCACGGGTCACGCTCGCTGTTGCTCGGCGAGGCGGTGCTTCACGACCGCGAGGGTCGACAGGTAGCGCGCGGCAGCGGCAGCTTCATGCGTGGTCGCGCCACGTTGACCGCGCAGATCGGCTACGCCTGACCGGCGGACACAGCTCAGCTACGCCGCCATTCCCGAACTCGGACCGCGTAGACGCGTGGCGTCGCGGGCGGCAGCTTGGCCGGATCGAGCAGATCGGTATCGAACTCCCAGTCGCGACTCGGCGCCTCGTAGACGGGGCTGCCGTAGACCCACGCGCCGGGGGCGTTGGTCGAGTACCACAGGTCGATCAGGCTGCCGCGATAGGTGAACGTGCGGCCGCTCCAGCTCTCCAGGAAACGCGGCAGGTTCTCGACACCGCCGTTGTACGCACCCGGCAAGGTCTCGGTGTTGCCGAGCAGGAAGGCGGCGTTGATCGTCGTGGTCGAGGCCCGCCTGTCGCCCAGCGCCTGCTGGCTGTAAGCAAGGTCATCGTCGCCCCACGCATTCGACAGGATGGTGATGGCGTCAGCGAGCACGGCCGCCGGCTTCTTGTTGGCGGAGTTGTAGTTCCCCTGCACGTAGGCCGGGTTCCCGGTGACCACCGTCAGCGCGTCGGGCAACAGCTGGCCGTTCTCGAGCTTCACGGCGAACTCGGTGTTGCCGCCGTCGTAGGGAGCGACGTAGCCGTCCCAGAGCTCCGGCCAGCTGACCGTGGTGCCCATGCTTGCGGGATCGCACACGGCGATGGGTGCGATGACGGCCTTGATCTGGTCCGCCTCATCTTCGGTCAGCTCCCCGTCGCGTTCACCCTGATCGAGCTCCAGCTCCGCAACCCGAATCTGGGCGGCCGCCTCCCTCACCTGCGGTATCAGACAGGCATCCATGGCCAGATAGGTCGCCCCCAGCGCCACCTGCACGTTCGGTCCACAGCTCCCGGGCGGCCCCGGGGTCCCGTTCGGAACGCATCCGGCCGGGAACAGATCGGCGACCCAGTCGTCGATAGCCTGTTGCTGCTCCTCGAAGGCGCTCTGAATGGCCCAGTCCGGCACACCGTTGCCGGGCTCGAACGAGCCGATGTAGACGACGGCGGGCCCTGCCGGATAGGAGGCCAGGTTCGACAAGGCGACCATGTCGAGCTCCACCACCAGCATGGTCTTCTGCTCGCGCTGGTCGAACAGCAGGTCGAAATCGATCGCGCTGCCGAGGTTGAGCGGGTTGCCGTCGATGTCGAAGCCCTGGCCGTTGATGATGTTGATGCTCATCTCGGCGGAATAGGCGATCTTGGTGGTGCGGTCGGCCGGGGTGTCGGAGTCGTAGGCCGGCTCGATGATCTTGTGCGGGTTGCTGGGGTCGGCGATCGCCAGGTTCAGCCGCGTGATGCCATGATCCGCGGTGCGAACGTTGCCGTTCCAGCGCGCCAGCGACTCGTCGACCCAGCCGGTATGCGTGGAGTCGAGCCCGTTCATGCCCGGGAAGCTGCCCAGACCGTCGCGAATGTTCACCGCGCCGCCCGGCGTCGTGCCGGTGTCCTTGCGGCGATGGAAGGCGTCGCCGGCGCTGGTAACGTTGGAGTCGATGGTCAGGCTGTTGCCGGCGCCGAGATACAGGTCGGCGTTGCTGTGCACCCGGCCTGACAGCGTCATCTCGGGGCCCGGAAGCAGCTCCAGGTCGAACTCGTAGAAGATCGCGAACTGGAAGATCGGGATGATGTCGAAGAAGGCGGCCATGGTTACCGACGAGGTTGCCGGCGGGTAGTCGGAGGTCTCGGCGCGCAACTCGACCGCGTAGGGGCGTGTCAGGGCAGTGAGGCCGTGGTAATAGCCCGAGGTCAACGGCCCCTCGGTCTGAGCTGCCGTCGGCACCAGCGAGTAGTTGCCGATGGCGATATCGGTCATCGCCGGCGGCGTGATCGCCGACAGCTCGCTGGTATCCGGGAAGCGGCCCAGCTGACGACCGAGATCGATGAGCTCGTTGAAGCTCGCCTGGGCGAGCCCGTCGGCCGCGTAGAAGGCTCTCCAGGACGATTCGTAGTTGGCGGCTACCTCGACCTCCGTGCTGGCCGTCTTGCTCGCCGAGGCGCCGAGAACGCTGACCACTAGAAGTATCAGAATGGTCATCAGCAGCGCGCTGCCGCGCTCCTCGCCAGCCGAACGAAGCGGTCTAGCCAACGACGTCTTCATGACCTCAACCCCGGACGATGGAAAGGGCGCGCGGCACGACGCGCGCGCGCAGGGTGAAGGAGGCGCGATCGCCGGACTGGATTCGATCGTCCGCCGTCTCCGCGCTCAGCTCGATGTGGATCGTGCGGATCCTCAGCTGGCGCTCGGGCGTGTCGGGGATAAACTCCACTGGCGGTAGGGAGTCGTCGAAATAACGAAACCGGAAATCGAGGACGTTCGACGCGATCGGCTGCGGTGTACGCGCGTCCACCTGCCGCATGAGCACCTGGATGCCACCCTGCGTCTCCAGGTAGTACGAAGTCTGCGAGAGTTTGGCAACGGCAGCCGTGTCGGCGACCTCGTAGTTCTTCGACAGCGGCGCTACGAGCTGGAAACGGTCCGGCCAGAGCTGCTCGACCTCACCGAGCTCGATCGCGCCCCGGGCGTCATAGACCGCCACCCATTCGCCTGGCTGAAACATCGCCCCTTGTGGCACGAACACGTTCTCGAGTCCGGTCATGTCGGCGTCGAGCAGGACAGTGGCGCTCTGCGGGTTGGCGCGCAAATCGATACCGCCGTCGACTCGCGGAACCACGAGCGGGAACACGGGCAACATCGGCGTCAGGCCGACACCGGTCAACATGACGTCGCGCTGAATTCGGTCGAGCGCCATGCGCGCCGCCTGCTGCACGTTGCCACGGGCCGCGGTGTCCTGGTAAACGAACTGGGTGCTGGTAAGCATCATTCCCAGACCACCGACGATCATCATCGTCAGCGCCGTGCTGACCAGCAGCTCGATCAGCGTGCTGCCCCGGTCAGAGGCGACGGGTGCGACGATCATTGGGTAAGGATCCGGTAGGTCTCGAGAACGATCTCGCGATCGCCGCTCGCGTTGGCATCGCGCCAGCCGGCGACGACGCGGATACGCTTGAGCGAGAAGCTCTCATCGGTGATCTGCCAGCGCACGAAGGTTGTCGAGTTCCCTTCACCCAGGTCGACCGAGTAGCCGCCGTAGCTGCTCAACAGCGAGCCTCCGGCGGTCAATCGAGTATCGGAGAACTGCAGCGAGTTGAGGAACTCCAGCTGGTCGACGCCCAGCGCGGTGAGCTCGGTGATCTCCTGTGAGGTCGCCGAGGACGCAATTGCGAGCCCCAGCGAGGACACCACTCCCATGGCGATGAACCCCGCCAACGCCGAGGCAACGAGCGCCTCGAGCAGCGAAAAACCCGTGTCGTGGACCGGTGCTCGGGCCGAATGCATGGGCCAGGTTCCGTCCATGGATCGTGTTTCGGCAGTCACTAGAAGACAGAATTACATACCAATAATCTGTTATATCAATTTAATGTCATCACACGAAGCTAAAACTCATCGAACGAGTACATATCGCTCCATGAGACTCTCTGAAGGATGGTCGCGTTCCCGTCGGGATTCCAGTCACCGGAACTACTAACTGGCAGCGCGAAGAGAGGCCGGCGGCAGGAGCACTCCGCCGGAATCCACCATCGCCTGGATGGTGTCCGCCCGCACTGGCTTGGAGAGGAAATAGCCCTGCACGTAGTCGCAATCGATCTGCCGGATGAACTCGAGCTGCTCCACGTTCTCCACGCCTTCGGTAATGACCTTGAGCGACAGACCGTGCGCCATCGCCATGATGGCGGAGACGAGGTTCGCGCTGCGGCGCGAGTCGGGCAATTCGGTCACGAAGCTGCGGTCGATCTTCAACGTATCCACCGGGAACCGAGTCAGGTAGGCGAGCGACGAGTAGCCGGTGCCGAAGTCGTCGAGCGACAACGAGATGCCGCGCTGGCGCAAGGCTTCCAGCGTCGGTGTGATGTGGGTGCTCGCTTCGATGAGGACGCCCTCCGTGAGCTCGTACTCGAGGTGCTCTGCAGAGAGGCCGAACTGCTCCAGAGTTCGGTCGGTGAACTCGAGAATGTCGTTGTCCCTCTCGAACTGTGTTCCCGACAGGTTGATCGCCACCTTGATCGGGTATGGGGCGTTCCGATGCCATTCCGTCGCGTCCTGGCATGAGCGCTGCAACACAAATCGCCACATCGCACCGATCAGCCCGATCTCCTCGGCCACCGGAACGAAGCGGCCCGACGGCACGCGGCCAAACGCCGGGCTATCCCATCGGATCAACGCCTCCACCGTGTGTATCCGACCGCTCTTCAGGTCGACGATCGGCTGGTATTCGAGGAACAGCTCCCGGCGATCGATCGCGTGGCGCAATTCGCCTTCGAGCGACATGCGCTCGGCGCTCTCCGACTCTGAGCCGGCATCGAAAAACCCGGCACCGCCGGTGACCGTATGCGACGCTGCCAGCTGGGCGCGCTGGATGAGTTGCGACGCCGTTCGGCCATCGGTCGGGATGAACACGATCCCGGCGCGCACGGAAACCGCCACCTCCTGTTCGAGCACCTTCTGTGGTCGACGCAGCTGCGCCAGCCAGTCGGCTGCCAGTCGACCGACCGTCTCGGTGCTGGCGCCCCCCGGCACCAGAACCTGAAACGCATCCCCTTCGAGTCGGAAAGCACCACCAGCAGGAGATGCTTGCTGCGCCAGCCCATCGAGCTCGGTGCCGACTAGGGCGATGATTCGGTCGGCAACATCTAGACCGAGAGTCTCCCGAACACGCGTCAGCGACTGCAATTCGACGTGGATCAGCGTCGCCTCCTGCCGCCCTCGGCTAGAGTCCGCGTCCAACCGCTCCCGCAACGAGCGCCGATTCGGCAGACCGGTGAGGGCATCGTGATACGTCATATGTCGGATGTTGGTCTCGGCTTCGACGCGGTCGGTGACGTCGTGCAGCGTACCGACCAAGCCGACGACCTGGCCCCTTCGATCGTGCACCGGCTCGCCACGCTCCTGTACGTTGCGGATGTCGCCGTTGGGTCGCTCGAGGCGGTAATTGGTCGCATAAGGCTCGTGCGTCTCGAGCGCAGAGACTCGCGTCTGGCGCACCACGTCGCGGTCGGCAGCGTGCACCAGCCCCAGGAAGCTCTCATGCGTGCCGGGGTTCGCATCGAGAGTTATTTGCAAATGTTGTGGATCGGTGGATTTGTTCAGGCGGCGTCTTCGCTAGCGATCAGGTGAACTCCATCGACGAATGTGGCGCCCTCGAGTACGAGGGCAGTGAGGTGAGGAGCGTTGATGCGGCGCCATCGTTGCTGTGCCATCTCCAGGAGCTTGAATGCCATCGTCAGCGCCTTGGTGCGTGAGCCGGCGCCCTTGGTGACGCGTTGTCTCAGGCGTACGGTGGCGAACGCCGACTCGATCGGGTTGGCCGTGCGCAGATGAACCCAGTGGTCGGCGGGGAAGTCGTAGAACGTCAGCAGCTTGTCGGAGTCGCGTTGCAACGACGCCACGGCCTTGGAGTACTTGGCGCCGTAGTCGGCTGCGAACCGCGCCATGCCCTCCTGAGCATCCTCGCGCGTTGGCGCACCGATGATCTCGTGCAGCGCGCGCTTGGCTTTGGCCTGCAGCCGCCTCGGTAGCTTGTCGAGCACGTTGCCAAGCCGATGCACCCAGCATCGTTGCTCTCGAGTCTGGGGCCATACATCCCGCACCGCCGCCCAGAACCCCAGCGCCCCATCACCCACTGCCACGAGCGGCGCCCGCATGCCTCGACGCTTCAGCTCCCGGAGCACGAACGCCCAGCTCTCGGTGCTCTCTCGATACCCGTCCTCGACCGCGATGAGCTCCTTGGTTCCGTCCGGCAAAACGCCCAGGATCACCAGCGTGCACAGCCGATCATCCTCGAGTCGAATGTTGAAGTGCACACCGTCCGCCCACACGTATACGTACTGCTTGGTGGACAGATCCAGCTTCCGGAATGCCTCGTACTCCGTGCTCCAGGCGTTCGTCAGCCGGCAGATCGCCGATGCCGACAGCCCGCTGGCTTCCTGTCCCAGTAAGATCGGCAGCGCCTCCTTGAAGTCGCCCGTCGACAGGCCCCGCAGGTACAGCACCGGCAGCACCTCCGCCACCTTCGGCGAGCGCCGCATGTAGGGCGGCAGGATCCGACTGCTGAACCGCTGCCTCAGTCCCTGCTCGTCGAGCCGCTTGTCGTTGACCCGTGGCGCGGCTACTTGCACCGTCCCGCACCCCAACGTGATCTTGCGTGCGCGAGCCCGACCGTTGCGTACCACTTGCCGACGGCCGGCTTCATCCAGTTGCCCGGCGTGGCTCTGGATATACTCCTGAACCTCCCACTCCAGTGCTGTTGCCAGCATCTGCAGCGCGCCCTGCCGGGCGAGCTCATCGACGTCCAGTGTCAGCTGTCCTTCCTCCGCGTCCGATCCACCGATAATCTTGAGCACGAGTGGCGTCTCCTTCCCGGCCTCCACAGCCGGCTGCTGGTTGTTGATGATCCCAGCGAAGGTTACGCCGCCTTTCTTTTTCCTCCCATCCACAACTTCCGGTTATATCTCTCGCATCGAGGATGTTCTGCAGCTCGGTCGAGCCCTTCACCTCGTCCGTATCGCACGTCCATCGCCAGCTCGCCAGGTGGGCGATGCGCTGCGCGTCGGCAAGCTCCTGCTGGTTCGAAGACAGCTGGTCCAATGCCTCGCTGGCACGCAGGATGAACCGCGCCCGATGCTGAAGCAGCGACCAGTTGACCGGCTTGGTGATGAAATCCGTCGCGCCGACCTCGTAGGAATGATCCACCGAGACGAAGTCCTCGAGCGCCGTCATCATGATGATCGGGATGTGGGCAAACGCCGCCCGTTCCCGCAGGCTGGCGCACACCTGGAAACCGTCGATACCGGGCATCACGACGTCGAGAAGCACGAGATGCGGTAGATGCTCGTCGGCAAGCCGCAGCGCTTCGGCACCGTCCGGGGCTTCGATCACCACGCAGCCCAACCGTTCGAGGCTGCGGCACGCCAGCAGCCGCATGTTCGCCTCATCGTCAACGACGAGCACACGCAGCCGCGCGCTGCGCTCAGCAGCCTCACCCATTGACTACCTTCCGTGTGTGTTGCTCGAGCAACTGGAAGACCACGTCGATCTCGGCATCGAGTTCCTCGAGCAGGCCGGGCACCTTTGTGAGATCCCCGGCGCGACCCGCCTTCTCCAGTTGACGGCACAGGTTCATCAAGACCTGCGCGCCTATGTTCCCGGACGCCGACTTGAGGCTGTGGGCCAGGCTGCCGACCACATCGGCCTGCCCGGCCTGAACCGCGCGCTCCAGATCGGCGCGGAGTTGGGCCGCGTTGTCCCGGAAGCTCCGTACGACGCGCTGCACGAGGTCCGATTCTCCGGGTCGCTGCAGCGCCCGAATCTGATCCAGTTGGTCAACGTCGAGCGACGCCGTGGACTCCATCTCGGCCGGCAGCGGGCTCTCTGCCAGGGACGCCGGCGCTTCGCCGGTCGCAGTCAGCCACCGAGCCAGGACTTCGTACAGCTGCTGCGGCGTGTGCGGCTTGGCGAGGTAGCCGTTCATTCCGGCTTCGACGGAGCGAGCACGAACGTCGTTGCCCACGTTCGCGGTCATCGCCACGATCGGCACCGCAGGACGATGCTCGTCGCGCTCACGGGCGCGGATCTCGCGCGCCGCATCAAGGCCGTTCATCTCCGGCATCTCCCAGTCCATCAGCACGAGATCGAACGAGTCGGTGTCGGTGAGCTCGACGGCCTCCAGCCCAGTGCCGGCGACACGCACCGAGCACCCGACGTGCTCGAGCATTCCGACCGCCACTTCCTGGTTCACCGGGTTGTCGTCGACCAGCAGGACGGTGCCGGAGAACATCGACGCGGTCGGATCGGCGACTCGCGAAACACCCTCGGCCGGTGCCGCCAGCGCCTCGCGGACACCGGCGTAGAAGCGTCGCAGACCGGGGGGACTGGACAGGAATGACCACCCACGCCCCGAGACCTCCTCGACGCGCGCGAGGGAGTCGGCGGGCGGCACGAGGAGCAGCACACGGGTGTCGAGGTCGAGGTCACGAAGAGCCTTGAGCCACTTCTGTCGTTGACGATCGGCCGTCTGGACCTCCACGACCAGAAGGTCGAATCCGGACAGCCCCTCGGTGAGCGCCGCGGCATCGGTTACCTCGAAGATCTCGTCGGCGGCGCGCTTCGCCGTCGCACCCCAGCTACCGACCTGTCGC
This sequence comes from Acidobacteriota bacterium, assembly GCA_965248695.1. Taxonomy (GTDB): domain Bacteria; phylum Acidobacteriota; class UBA890; order UBA890; family WLXD01; genus DASCOT01. Next base: position 3,262,238 of record CBDFKD010000002.1, read on the forward strand.
GTCAACCACCCGGAGAGCCGATCGCCGACGCCGATGAACAGAACGCCGGAACCCTCGAGTCGCTCCCGCGGCCTGAACGTCGGCTGTGCCGCGAGGCGGGCAGTGAAGCGGAAGGTGGTGCCCTCGCCCGGGGTGCTCTCGACCTCGAGCTTGCCGCCCATGGCCTCCACCAACTGCAGGCAGATGTTCAGACCGAGCCCCGTCCCACCATGCTTGCGGGTGGTCGAAGCGTCGGCCTGCTCGAAGGCCTCGAAGATGTGTCGCTGCGCCTCCTCCGGGATGCCGATTCCGGTGTCGGCGACGGCGAAACTCAGGTGCGCCGTACCTTCGCGGTCGTCGTACACGTCGACGCCCACGGTCACCGAGCCTTCCTCGGTGAACTTGATGGCGTTGTCGACCAAGTTCAGGAGCACCTGCCGCAGCCGCACCGGATCGCCGACCAGATCCGACGGTACGTACGGATCGATCCGGCAGCGAAGGGCGACCGACTTGGAGCGTGCGCGCTCCGCAAGGATGCTCATCACGTCACCGACGGTCTCGATGAGATCGAACTCGGTGCTCTCGAGGCGGAGCTTGCCGGCCTCGATCTTCGACATGTCGAGGATGTCGTTGAGTAGATCCAGTAGCGTTTCGCCGGAACGACGGATCGTTCGCGTCAGATGCCGTTGCCTGGGGCTGAGAGGAGTGAACATCAACAGATCGGCCATGCCGAGCACGCCGTTAATCGGCGTGCGGATCTCGTGGCTGACCTTGGCAACGAACTCCGACTTCGCCTGCGCCGCTACGCGGACTCGTTCGGTCACCCTTACCTGGCTGGCGAGCTCCTCAGAGCGCTCCTCGACGATGTGTGCCAGCTTGGTGCGCTCACGACCGAGAAAACGCGTCCGACCCAGGTGCAGACCGTAGGCGCCGAGCACCGTAAAGAAGAACAACAGACCCCTGAACCACCAGCTTTGATAGGGCGACGGCAGCACTTCGAAGGCGAACGTCGCCGCAGTCTCGCTGCGCACACGATGGGCGTTCAGCGCATGGATCTCGAACACGTAGCTGCCCGGCGCCAGGCTCGCGTAGGTGACCTCGCGATCGGCGGTCTCGGTCCAATCGTCTGTGTGCCCGCGCAGTCGATAGAGAAACCGGTTGCCGCGCTCGTTGAGAAAGCTGAGTCCGGTGAAGCGGAAATCCAGTGTGTTGCTGCTGTGCCGCACGACAACTTCCGGCCCGGCTTCGACCGTAACCCCGCCCGCCGCAACCGAGACAATCGCCACGTTCGGCGGCACCACCGATCGCTGCATCAGCTCGGCGTCGAACCGGATGACACTACGTCGTGTGCCGAGCCAGATGCGCCCAGCGGGATCCTCCCAGATCGCGCCGTCGAGCCCATCGAGAGCCGCCAGCCCGTCGGCCGAACCGAAGTGGGAGAACGTTCCGTCGCTCTCGAGCCGGTCGAGACCACGGTTGGTGAACAGCCAGACACGCTCGTCACGGTCGACGAGGATCTGCCGGACGAAATCGTTGACCAATCCGGCATCGGAGGACCAGTGCTCGACCTGCGTACCGTCGATCCGATAGGCACCGTAGCCATCGGTTCCGAGCCAGACGCGCCCCTTCTCATCGGCGGCGAGCGCCAGCACGTCGAGATCCTGAACCGGTTCGGGTAGCGGAACGATGCGATCCGTCGACACGTCGTAGGCGAACATCCCGTCGTCGGTGCTGCCCCACAGCCGGCCGCTCGTGTCGACCGCTAGCGCTCGAATGGTGCGCTCGCGCAGGTCGGCGAGCGCGCCGGGAGTCTCGGTGCGACCGTCGCGCCAGCGCACAATGCCAGGCTGCAGGCCGATCCACACCTCGCCGGCAGACCCGCTCTCCAACTCGGTAACGCGACCCGATGGCAATCCGCTGCCGCGACGCAACCAGCGTGTCACACCACCGTCATCGACCAGCACCCCGTTCGACGTGCCGACCAGCAACCGGCCCTGGCCGTCGACCGCGACGGCGTGCGTCTGCTCGCGGCGCAGCGCGGCTCGCAAGCGGCTGCTGTCGAAGCGGCCGTCGTCGAGGCGGGCGACGCCGCGTGGCGTCGCCACCCAAACGTTGCCCAGCGAATCCCCGGCGACATCGACGCCGGAGTTGCCGGGCAATCCTTGCTCGGCCGTGTAGGTCGTGAAGCTGGCGGGCACCAGCTTCGCCAGACCGTCCTGGGTGGCAATCCAGATATTGCCCTCACGGTCCGCGGCGATGCCATGCGCCGTCGGATGGGGCAAGCCGTTGACCTCGGTGAAGAACCGGGCTTCTTCGCCGTCGATGTGAATCACACCGCCCCAGCTAGCGAACCAGATCGAGCCATCCGGGGCGAGAGTGCCTGCGTTCACGAAGCGAGCCCGCTCGCCCTCCAGCGCTGGGTGCTCGAACGGGCGGAAGCCGGCCCCGGAGGCGCGGAAAACACCGGCGTTCGTTCCCAGCCATACGCGACCACTGGCATCCTCGAGGATGTCGTTGACGCGGACACTGGTGTGGATACCCGGCAGCGGTGCTCCCAGCCCGGCTTCACTTGCACGCCGCACGAACCCCGCGCCCCCGATCCACAGGGTACCGTCGCTGCCGCCGTGCACCGCGAAGGCGTCGACGCGATGAAGCAACTCGGTGGCGGGCTCGGCGCCGCTGAACTCGATCCGAACCACACCGCCCGGTGTTGCCAGCGCGACGCCGCCCGCGACCAGGGTCAGATCACGGACCCAGGGCTGCTCGGTATCCGCGTCAAGCCGGGAGGTGTGTAGCTGCCCATCTCCCAACCGCCAGGAAACGCCGTTGCGCGTCGCCGCCACGAGGACTCCCTCGGTCGACTGCAGCACGGCAGTGACGGCGTTGTCGGCGAGCCCGTCGGCCTCTGTGAGCACGTGGAACGTGGTGCCGTCATAGCGAGCCAGGCCCGATGATGTGGCCACCCAGATCATCCCGGCGGGATCCTGGTATACACCGACGACTTCCTGACCCGGGAGACCATCAGCCGTCGAATACGGGGTCACGTGCAAGCGCTGCGCCGTCGCGGCGGTAGGAATCGCTAGCGTCGACGTCACGCCGAGCACCGTGAGGCAAAGCCGCACCACACCGGCCAAGGCCCGTCTCATGGGAGAAGCAACCATTCTTGGATCTCGTTGATTACTAAAAGACAGTAATGGTCCCTAGTACATAGAAATACACCCTTGTGTCCGCCGTTGAGAAGCAGAAAATTGCCTCTGGACCAACCTGTCAGGAGGACAGCGCCAGCCTGACGGGAGGGAAGCGCACGCCTGGCGGAGGACGGAGCAAGCCTGGCAGGAGGGCAGCGCATGGAGAAAAGACGGGGCCGACCGACGCATCCAGCGGTGGACAAGCAATGACCGGGATCGTGTCCACTGGCCAATCTTCCGATTCAGCCAACGACCCCGGCCACCGCCACCACGCGAGCGTTTCGCCGACTCGCTTCGTGGGAGCGATGGGTCGAGGAGGTTGTCGAGTCGCTCCCACTGTGGACAGGCTAGGCTCGGTCCCGGGGCGATACCTGAGGAAGTTCCGCGTTTTCTCTAAGGGTTTCCTGATGCCGCCATGTGCCGTCGAATTCGTGTCTGCCGTGCCAGCGCCGCGGCAGCGCTCTTGACGTCGCCATACCACCGGCTCGGCGACGCTCCCGACAGCACATCGACCGCGCCACCTCGGCAAGCGTTGAATCGGCGGCGTGCACCGGCTAGCGTTCGTCTACGCTACCCCGGCGATCAGCAACGGGTGTATCGACATTCGCAACGAGAACAACCCGTGGGCGATCGGCGCTCCAGACTGAGCCCAGGTGTCCTCCGAACGGAGTGGAATCGATGACGAGCCTGCGCAGACGCAGCACGATGATGGTGGCGTTGGTGCTGATCGGCGTTCCTCTGCTGGTAACGGCGGATGACGAGCCGGGGACGAACTGGCCGGCCTTCGGCGGCGCGGACGGCTTGCGCATCTCGCACGAGACCGGTCTGCTGACCCGCTGGAATCAGGAAGAGCACGTGCGTTGGAAAACCCCGATCCCGGGACGCGGCCACTCGTCGCCGATCGTCTGGGGCGATCGTATCTTTCTGACCACCGCGATCCAGGGCGACGAGGTTCCCGGCCGCAAACCGCTGGTTCACTACTTCGAGGGCGAGGAGTGGCGGCATCCCGATAGCTGGGGCTCGCAGTTCCTGCACGAGTACCGCGTTATCGCCGTGGACGCGAACAGCGGCGACATCGTTTGGAACGAGTTGGCGCACATGGGTCTGCCCTACGACGATCGGGCCCGCAGAGGGTCGTTCGCCTCGCCGACGGCGGTAACCGACGGCAAGACCGTATTCGCCTACTTCGGAGTACCGGGGGTATTCGCCTACGACTTCGACGGCAACCAGCTGTGGCGCGCCGAGATCGGCCCAGTCGTCGAGTTCGGGCTCGACGTCTCCACCTCGCCGGTGCTGTTCGAGAACCGCCTGATCGTGCTCGCCGACGAAGACTCCGGCGACCACTCGTTCATCGTGGCGCTCGACACCCATACCGGCGAGGTCGCCTGGAAGAAACCGCGACAGGTGCAGTCCAACTGGTCCACACCGCTGCTTGTCGACCGCGGCGAGCAACCGCAGCTGCTGACCAACGGCTTCGAGTGGGTGATCTCCTACGACCCGCGCAGCGGCGACGAGCTGTGGCGTATCCCCGGCCTGCAGAGCAACGCGGTGCACTACCCGCTGCTGCACGACGACCTGGCCCTGTTCACCTCCGGCTACCCGGACAAGGTGATCAAGGCGGTGCGGCTAGACGGCGCCGAGGCCGGGGCGGATTCCGAGCGCGTCGCCTGGTCCTACAACAAGGGAATGGCCTATGTGCCGTCCAACCTGTCGTATCGCGGCTACGTCTATTTGCTGAGCGACAACGGAATCGTCAGCTGCCTCGACGCCAATACCGGCGAGGTGGTCTACGAGGGCGGCCGCATGCCGGTGGCGCAGCGCTTCTGGGCCTCGCCGGTGGCGTTCGAGGGCAAGTTCATGCTGGCGGGAACCGACGGTGAGGTGTTTGTCATCAAGGCTGGGCCGGAGTTCGAAGTGCTGGCCACCAACACGCTCGGCGAGCCCATCTACACCACCCCGGCAATCAGCAACGGGCGCATCTACATCCGCGGCGAGCAGAACCTCTGGGCGATCGGAACCGCGGATTGAGTCGACGCGAGGTTCGTGTCCTAGTGCGCCGGCTGCCCGGCACCGACGACCTGCCGCTGCCCAGATACCAGACCGACGAATCGGCGGCCGTCGACCTGCACGCCGCGCTCACCGAGCCTGTGGAGCTGGATCCCGGCGCCATCGAGCTCATTCCCACCGGCTTGGCGATTGCCCTGCCGCCCGGGTATGAAGCGCAGGTACGTCCGCGTTCCGGCCTTGCTGTGAAACACGGCGTCTCGCTGCCCAATACGCCTGCCACTATCGACGCCGACTATCGCGGCGAGATCAAAGTCCCGCTGATCAACCACGGCCACGAGGCCGTGACCGTCACGCGCGGCATGCGCATCGCGCAGATGCTGGTGGCGCCGGTACCGCGCATCGTCTGGGACGAGGTCGACCAGCTGCCCGAAACCGACCGTGGACCGGGCGGTTTCGGGCACACCGGCGATTAGCTACTGGTTCGACGGGCGCTCGGGCTGCTGATCGTCCGGCTGTTGATCAGGCTGCTCGAAGCGGCCTCGCCCGCGACCGCCCATCGACTCCTGGTGCGCCTCCAGCTCCGCGCGGGTTACCTGCCCGTTGCCATCGGCGTCGGCCCTCGATAGTCGTTCCCAGAGCATCTCCGGCAGCTGCTCGGCGCTGAGGTAGCCAACACCATCAGCGTCGAATCGGGAAAACAGGCCATCGAGCATGCGTTCACGCATGGCGTCGCGAGCCTCACCCCAATCCCCGCGTTCGGCGCCTTGCCCACCAGCCGGGCCAGCGGGCCTGGCGGCTCGACCACGACCTCCGAATCTGCCGGCTCGGAAGCCTCCGGACCAGTGGCGACCACCCCGAAATCCGGGACGGCTGGTCCAGAGGCCCCCGCCGGCGAACCCTCTCCGACCGAAACGAGCCAAGTGACGGCCACCACGACCGCCGACGAATCCGCCAAAGCCGCGCCCAGGACCGAAGCGGCGCCCGGCAGAGAATCCCCGGCCGGCGGCAACCCCCCCAACAAAGGCTCGACGTCCCATGCTCCGGCTCTGTCGCGGCATCAACTCGTCGACGCCGACGCTGCCGTCGCCGTCTGCATCAAGCGCTGTGAGTGACTCCGAGGCCGAAGCGATCTCTGCCGCCGAGATCTCACCGTCGCCATCGGTATCCAGTGCGTTCAACAGCTGCGGCGCTTGGCCCCAGCCGCCAGGCTCTTCATCAGGCGCCTGTGCCAAGGCACTCCCGGCGCAGACCAGCACAGCGACCACCGCCGCCGCGGATGTCTTGAAAGCACTCATCGCGTTCCTCCTTCATCTGATGGGCAACGCGACCCGACGGGTACGCCCGCGCCTCGATCCCCTCTTGTTGGATTGGACCAGATCGACGGGCAAATGGTCGTCGGCAACCGGCAAAGTTGTGTAAAGAACTGTAGTCAGACTGGCCGGCAGGCTTGAAACACTGGAGCGCGCTCAGTCGAATCCGGGGCGAGCGACGAAGATGCAGCCGAACTCACCGATCGCGGCAAGGCGATCTTACTGGGCGCACTCGCCGGAATTGGACGGAGTGGAGATGGTCTTTGGATCTGCGGGGACCGGACGATATTCCCCTTGAACTTCTTGGGGCCGGTCCGAGACACCTGTTCGAAGCGGATGCTCTTGATGTCCTTCAGGGCTTGCCGCCTGACCCAACGGCAACCGATACCGCTGCCGTCGACGACCTCCACCTCCAGCGTAGCGGCGAGGCTTCGTGTTGTAGGCCAAGACCCTATAGGGGTGCCGGTTTCGCCAGGCGTCGAGTTGACGGCTCCTAGCGGTGTCTGGCCGGACTCGGCAGTTGTTGCATAGAACTGTTGAGCGAACGAGCGCGCCGGGTTCTAGCCGCTCTCGCGCGCCGCAGCGAATAGGACCACTACCCCGAGCAGCACGAAGACCGCGCCCCAAACCGCCTCGCTATTGTGCGGGAAGAGGTTCTGCAGGAACAAACCTCCGCCGATCGCGATCAGCGACACCCCGCATAGCCATCCGCCCCACGGGAACGGCCAGCAGGTGTAGTAGTAGTAGTGCGTCTCGGTGGATTGTTGCCCGGTCCGTTGGATCGTGTCGTTGTCCATTGCAGCTCTCCTATGTGTGGTTTGGGGGCTAACGAGAGAAGGGTGGCCGCTGTCCGCCGGCCTCGGTCAGCACCCAGATCCCCAGCGCCAGCAGGATCCCCGGGCCGATGAGATCGTGCACAACGCCGGGGAGAACATCGAGCTCGGTGAGGATCAGAACGAGGCCGACAACGACGCCGCCTCCGCCCCAGAAGAACAGCCCGCTGCGACCTGCACAGCAGAAGGGCAGATAGCGGATCTCGCGCTGTGGATGGTTCACCATCAGACCTCCACTTACTACGGTTGTAGGATTTCAGCTCAAGAAAAATCACGCACTGAAGAACAAGAGAACCAACATCAGCCAAGTCACCGCAAAGCCACACCGTTGACGCATCCACCCCAACTGAGTGTCACGCTCCATCAGATGTTCGACCCTCTCGGAGAGCATCGGACGGACGCCCAGCAACTGCGGAACGAACTGCAACCGGCGGGTCAGCTCCGTGCGGCTGGCGGCGGCGTATCGGTACGTTTTCATCAGCATTCCGGCGTAGGTCTCGGGGCCGCCCAGAACATCGACCGCGACGTCGTCGCAAGCCTTCTCCTCCTCCCGGTGCAGCTGCGCCGCTATCACCCCGGCGAACGGGTTCAGGGTCGAGAAGACGCGCACGCCCTCGGACGAGAAACAGTTTCCCGGCTGCCGCAGGTAGATATGGGCCAGTTCGTGGGCCAGGGCGCCGCGCAATTCTGCGTCCCCCAGCCGCGCCAAGAGATTCGACGGAAAGACGATCGCCGGGTCACCCTCGACGATCACCGCCGGTGAGGCAAGATTCGTCTGCGTCAGGAGCCGCGGGCGCTGAGGCAACCCTTCGAACCGGCAGCGAGCCCGGATGCGCTCGGCGTTGGCTCGATACAACGCCATGACCTCATCGAGCGCCGCCGCCAGGCGTCCGTCCTCCGGCACCGGCGTCGCTCCCGTCAGCAGCGCCCCTTGCGCTCGCCGGGCGAGGGCCCACCGCACGAGAACCGCGATGCCGGTGAGCAGGATGAACACCGGCAGGACCGTCTGCGTCGGTACCGCTTGGCGCGCCCAATCGCCGAATACCTGCCGCGGCCACGCAACCACCAGCGCCAGCCCGAGCAACACCAGCGTCGACTTCAACAGCGGTGCCAGGTACAGGCACAGGCGCAACTTGCCATGCTGAATACGAAAGACATGTACGGCCAGATGGACAAAGGCCCAGGTCAGGCTGCCGGCAACGAGGGCCGGCAGCACGTTGTTCAGCAGGAACTGGCTCGCGACGCTCATCGCTGTCGGTCCTGGCGTTTTCGGCGGATCAGTTCCTCGAGCCGCCGCAGTTCGTCGTCGTCGACGCGCTCGTCCGACTCGATCAGGTGCGCGATGGCCCGGCTCGTCGAGCCGCCGTAGACTCGCCCAACGACCGATTGCAGCAGAGAGCCTGCGACCGCATCCTGGCTGGCCGCCGGCCTGTAGACATAGGCCCGGCCGTCCTTGTGGCGCTTCAGCAGCCCCTTGTCGGCGAGCCGAGTCATTACCGTCATGACCGTGGTGTAGGCAGCACCGCGCGTGGGCTCGAGGGCACGGCGCACATCTTCGACCGTCGCCTCCGTCGAATCCCACACGACCCGCATGATCTCCGCTTCCAGATCTCCCAGCCGATCCGGACTGCCGGGTTCCTGCCTGCTCATGCGAAAGTTCTACTACGACCGTAGTTTCTAAATCAAGTCGGCATCGCCTGACGCAGTGACCTGACCAGCGAGATGGCCATTGCGATGCCGATGAACAGCACCGGGAACGATGCGATCAACACACCCAGCCGGATGACCTGGAGCCCACCGACGAACATCATGAACACCGGCAATACGCCGATCACCAGCGCCCAGAACAGGCGGTGCTCGCGGCCAGGGTTCTGGTTTGCCCGCAACTCGGCAGTGACGCTGGCGGCGAGGGTGTACGAGGCCGAATCGTAGGTCGTGGCTACGGAGATGCAGCTCACCACCGCGAGGACGGCGAGCGCGAGCGCACCGTAGGGCAGCGACGCGACGATCTGCGCGGTGGCGACGTTCATGCCGCTCTCCGCCAGTATGGCGCTCAACGGCAGGACACCCTCCAGCTCCAAGTACAGGGCGTAGTTGCCCATGATGAAGTAGAAGATCCAGCATCCCAGCGTGCCGAAGAAGATCATCGAAACGACGACCTGTCGGATCGTGCGCCCACGGGAGATGCGGGTCACGAAGATGCCGATCACCGGGGCAAAGGCGATCCACCAGGCCCAGTAGAAGATCGTCCAGGCCTCTACGAAGCCGGTCGACTCGACGGCGTCGGTCCAGGTCATCATGCGGACGAAGTTCTGCACCATGAAGCCGACGGTGTCGGTGGAGGTCTTGAGGATGAACAGTGTCGGCCCCACCAGCAGCATGTAGCCCAGGAAGCACAGCACCAGCACCACGTTGAGGTCGCTCAGCCGCTTGATGCCGCGCTCGAGCCCCTTGTAGACGCTGACCGCGAACAGCCCGACGCAGAAGATCACCACGCCGGCCTCGAGGCTGAACGACGACTCGATGCCGAACAGCTCGGCGAGCACCGCGGCGATCATCGGGGCGATTAGCCCCAGCGACGTGCCGGCTCCACCGATAAGGCCGAGCATGGCGGCAAGGTTGATGAGCCGTCCGACGACGCTGCGATGACCCTCTGGTCCGAGCAACGCATGGCACGACGTGCTGGCGCACAGGTGCGGCACGCGCTCGACGTAGAACGGGTAGGCAATCGCCACCGTGGCCAGCGCGTACAGGCTCCAGGCAGTCACTCCCCAGTGGAACGGCCCGTAGGCGCTGGCCCACGCGATCGCCTCGACGGAGCGCGGCTCGGCACCGAACGGTGGCGCATTGTAGTAGCTGATCCACTCCACGCCTCCAAACACTAGAAGCGACGCACCGGTGCCGGCGCAGAACAGCATCCCGGCCCAGGAGAAGGTCGAGAAGTCCGGCCGCTCGCCTTCGCCCCCCAGCCGTACCTGACCATGGCGGCTCGTGGCCAGCCAGATGAGGAACAGAATCGCGCCGATGGCGCACCACTGGTACAGGAATCCGAAGTTGTGCGTCAGGCCATCGTACAGATCAGAGACCAAGGCCCCGGCGCGATCTGGATCGACACCGAGGGGAATACTCGCGGCGGCGACCACGCCGATGACGACGGTGAACATTACCCAGTCGATCTTCGGATCTGCCGGTGCGCCGCCACGCATCAGCGCATCACGAAGGGGTTCGCCATCGGCTCGCTGGAGGTGTTGACCCACACGGACTTGGAGCGCGTGTAGTCGTAGATCGCCTGCAGTCCGCTCTCGCGACCGTAACCGCTGTTCTTGAAGCCGCCGAACTCGGCCACCGGGGAGACCACGCGGTAGGTGTTGACCCACACGATGCCGGCGCGGATGGCGCGGGTCATGCGTAACGCGCGGGCGCTGTCGCGGGTGAAGATGCCAGCCGCAAGGCCATACTTGGTGTCGTTGGCAGCCGCCACGACCTCCTCCTCGGTGCTGAATCGCAGCACGCTGAGCACCGGCCCGAACAGTTCGGTATCGACGATCTGATCGCCCTGACCGGTGCACTCGATGATCGTCGGCTCGAAGAACCACCCGTCCCCCAGTCCCGACGGGCGGCCACCGCCGTGGAGGATCCTGGCACCCTGCTCCCGGGCCACCTCGATCTCCCGCTCGATCCTCTGTAGCTGGGCCTCGGTGGCCAGCGGGCCCATCTGAGTCTCATCAGCCAGCGGATCGCCGATGCGGATCTGGTCGGCTCTTTCGACCAGGCCTGCGAGGAACTGGTCGGCGATGCTCTCGTGTAGGTAGAGGCGAGATCCGGCGACACAGCTCTGACCGCTGGCGCCGAAGATGCTGGCCACGACGCCATTCGTGGCGCTCTCCATGTCGGCATCCTCGAAGACGACGACCGGAGACTTGCCGCCGAGCTCCAGCGACACCTGGGCGAGATTCTCCGCCGAGTTGCGAACCACGTGCCGCGCGGTCTCGGGACCGCCGGTGAAGCTGATGCGGGCCACGAGGGGGTGCGCGGTCAGCGCTTGCCCGCACGGTTGGCCGTGGCCGGAGATGATGTTGACCACGCCGGCAGGAAAGCCGGCCTCCTCGACGACGCGACCGAACTCCAGCAGCGGCGCCGAGGCGTCCTCGGAGGCCTTCACGACCACCGTGTTGCCGGCGGCGAGCGCCGGTCCCACCTTGACCGCCAGCAGGAACAGCTGCGAGTTCCAGGGAACCACTGCTGCGACAACACCGAGCGGCTCGCGCGTCGTGAACACCAGCAGGTCCGGCTTGTCGATGGGCAGGGTCTCGCCGTGTACCTTGTCGGCCAGACCGGCGTAGTAGTGGAAGTACTCGGCGATGTAGCCGGCCTGCCAGCGAGTCTCCTTGAGCAACTTGCCGGTATCGACGGTCTCGGTCCGCCCCAGGGCTTCCGATCGTTCGGCGAGCAGGTCACCGAGCTTGCGCAGGTACTTACCGCGCGCGGTCGGAGTGGTAGCGGCCCAGGGGCCCTCGGTGAATGCGCGGTGTGCCGCCGCCACGGCACGGTTGACGTCCGCCTCGCTGGCATCGGGGATGCTGGCCCACGTCTCGCCGGTGGCGGGATTGACACTGTCGAAGCGGCGATCCCCCTCGGCGTCGACCCACTCGCCGTCGATCAGCATCTGGTATCGCTCGTTGCTACCCATGCTCTCCAACCTCACTTTGGCCAGCTTCTTCGTTGTCTTTTCCCGGCGCCGCGAGCCACACGAGTCGCGTGCAGGGGGTAGTTGTGCCTTTTGGTCACCTCGACATCAAGTGACGACCGGCAACCACGCGCATAAGATGGGGGCCCCGCGGAGCGGGGGGTACGCGCAATTCGACCCATGAGGCGGGCATTTTGGGCACCGGACGCGAGGTAATCGGCGGCGCACTGAGCATCGGGGGGCGCAGGCTGTCCCTTTCCAGGGCGATCCGCGCCGGCGACTTCGTCTTCCTGACCGGACAGATCCCGATGCGGGATGGCGAGGTGGTAACGGAGGGGTCGGTCGAGGAGCAGACGCGTATCGTCCTCGATCTGATCAAGGCGACGCTGGCGGAGGCGGATTGCGGCCTCGGGGACGTGGTGAAGTCGATGATCTGGCTCAGGGATCGGGCGGATTTCCCCGGCTTCAACACTGTCTATGGTGACTACTTCCCGGACGAGCCGCCCGCCAGATCGGCGATCATTAGCGAGTTATTGGTGGACGTACGGGTCGAGATCGAGGTCGTCGCCTATAAGCCGCAGGAATGCCCTGGTCCGCAAACGCCGACGGTGCCGGCGTGAAGTTCGACCTGGTGGTCAACCTGGAACGCATCGACGACTCCGTCGAAATGCAGGACGTCCTGTCGCATACCACCGAGATGGTGGAGATGGCCGACGCGGCCGGCTTCGCGATCGTCTGGGCCGCCGAGCATCACGCCATCGAGATGACCATCGCGCCCTCGCCGTTCCAGCTGCTGACCCACTTCGCGGCGCGCACCTCGCAGATCCGTCTCGGTACGGCTGTGGTAGTGGCACCGTACTGGCACCCGATCAAGCTCGCTGGCGAGGCGGCGCTCTTCGACCTGCTGTCCGGCGGCCGATTGGAGTTCGGCATCGGGCGTGGCGCCTATCAGCGCGAATTCGACCGGCTCATGGACGGAATGCACCAGCATCTGGGCGTACCGATGATGCTCGAGATGCTGCCGGCAGTGAAGGCACTCTGGCAGGGCGACTACGAGCACGACGGGGAGTACTGGAAGTTCCCGGCGTCGACCTCGTGCCCGAAGCCGTTGCAGAAACCGCACCCGCCGATCTGGGTGGCGGCCCGCGATCCCGGAACCTTCAACGCGTCGGTAGCCGAGGGTCACAGCATCGTGACCTGGGCTCTGACGCGACCCTTCGCCGAGGTGGAGCTCTACAAGAGCCACTTCGAGAAGGCGCTGGCCGCCAGCCCCGGGGTCGAGCGACCGCGCTTCGGGACCATGCGTCACGTTGGCGTGTACTGCAGCGCCGGCGGCGAAGCGCCGTTTATCCAGGCCATTCAACGACAGGGACGAGCGTTCGAGAACCTCTTCCGCAACCTGGCGCCGGTCGTCGACGGCTTCCCACAGGATCCGGATCCGGAATTGCTGACGAACCAGGCGGAGTACGAACCCGACAACCTGATGGCCAACCTGATCCTGGGCACCCCGGCCGAGGTCATCGAAAAGCTGCAGCCATACGCCGACCTCGGTGTGGACCACTTCGTGTTCAACTCCGCCTACGGGCTGGCGCCTGAACACCAGAAGAACTCGCTGCGACTGTTCATCGACGAGGTCATGCCGGCGTTCGTCGAGGGCTCCAGTCCCGACGCGACGACCGGCCACTAGGAACGAGCATGGTCATGGACGGTCCGACGCCGGGCACCGCGTGGACCTCCGCGGGGCAAGGACCACCGATCGTCCTCGTACACGGACTCGGGCTCAACCAGGGCTTGTGGCACTGGCTGGCTCCGGCGCTGTCGCCCAGCTACCGCGTCATCACATACGACCTGATCGGGCACGGCACGAGTCCCAGGCCGCCGACGCCGTATTCGATACAGGACTTCGTGGACCAGCTCGACGAGCTAACGGCAGGGCTCGAGCTCGACTCCTTTGTGCTGGTCGGGTTCTCCCTCGGCGGGCTGATCGCGCAGGCCTTCGCTGTCGCCTATCCGGAGCGCGTGCCAGCGCTGGCCATCCTGCATTCGGCCCACGCCCGGACAGAAGCCGAGACCGCCGCCGTGCTCGAGCGGGCGCGCGACGCCGCCATCCACGGACCCGGAGCCATGGTACCGGCGGCGCTCGATCGCTGGTTTAGCCCCGAATTCGCCCAACGCTCCCCCGATACGCTGCGTCGCGTCGCAGGCTGGATCGAGGCCAACGATGCCGCCGCCTTCGCGGCCGCGTATCGCGTGCTGGTCGACGCGGACGCGGAACTAGTCAATGCCCTGCACCGCATCGCGTGCCCGACGCTGGTGGTCACCGGCTCGGAGGACCACGGCAACTCCCCCGAGATGGCGCAGCGAATGGCGCGCGTCATCCCGGTTGCCGAATGCCATATTCTCCCGGGCCTGCGCCACATGGCGCTGGCCGAAGACCCGCAGTCGACGCTCGACATCCTGTTGCCGTTTCTGCGTCGGACGATCGCCGATGACCACTCGTAGCTCCGTGATCGGGATCGTCGGCACCGGGGTTATCGGCGGCGGCTGGGCGCTGCACTTCCTGGCTCAGGGGCTCGACGTGGTGGCGTTCGATCCGCACCCGCAAGCACGTGGTCGGATGGATCGTCTGACCGAGACAGCCTGGCCGGCGCTCGAGAAGCTCGGTCTGAAACCCGGCGCCTCGCTGCGGCGACTCCGCTACGCCGACACGCTCGAAGACGCCGTCGCGGATGTCGATGTCGTGCAGGAGAGCACTCCGGAGCACCTCGAATCGAAAGTCGAGGTCTTCCGTCGTATGGACGCCGCCGCGCCGCCGGACACGCTGTTGCTGTCGAGCACCTCGGGCCTCTCGATGTCGGACATGCAGGTCGCCTGTGCGCATCCCGAACGCACCGCCGTCGGTCACCCCTTCAACCCGCCCTATCTCATTCCGCTGGTCGAGGTGGTCGGTGGGCGCCGCACCAGCACCGCAACGGTCGACCGTGCAGCAGCGTTCTATTCTGCTCACGGCAAGCGCGTCGTGAAGCTCCGCAAGGAGCTGCCGGGATTCATCGCCGCGCGGCTCCAGGAGGCCATGTGGCGCGAGATGCTCCACATGGTTGCCAACGACGAGGCCACGGTGCAGGAGATCGACGAAGCCATCGTCGCCGGACCGGGGTTACGGTGGGCGATCATGGGACCAGGCTTGACGTTTCATGTTGCCGGCGGTGAAGGGGGAATGGCGCACGTGCTCGATCAGTTCGGTCCGGCGCTCAAGTGGCCGTGGACGCGGCTGGAAGCACCCGAGCTCACCGACGACCTCCGCCGCCGCATGATCGAGGGCTGTGAGGAAGAGGCCGGTGGGCGCAGCATCGCCGAGCTCATCCGGGAGCGCGATGACACTCTGATCGAGATTCTGCGGACCATCGAGCGGCGCGCCACCACGCCACGCCCCGAGGTGGAACGCCCGGTTCCTGATGGCGCCGTCGCGGAAGGCGCCGATACGGAGGGCCTCCATTCAGACGGCCCCGACACGGAGAACACCGATGAGTGACGCCGTCCAGGTCTCCACGCGAGACGGAGTGCTGGAGATCACCCTCGACCGGCCGCCGGTCAACGCCATCGACATACCCACCAGCGTGGCCCTCGGCGAGGCCTTCGTACAGCTGCGCGACGATCCCGACCTGCGCGTCGGCATCATCACCGGCGGCGGCGAGAAGACGTTCTGTGCCGGGTGGGACTTGAAGGCGCTGGATGCCGGCGACATGGCGCTGGAGCGCTGGTGGGAGGCGGACTACGGCCCGGGCGGATTCGCCGGGCTCACCGAGCTCTGGGACCTCCACAAGCCGGTGATCGCGGCGCTCAACGGCCACGCCATCGGTGGCGGAATGGAGCTCGCGCTTGCCTGCGATCTACTGCTGGCGGCGAGCCACGTGAGCTTCCGGTTGCCGGAGCTGCCGCTCGGTATGGTGCCCGACGCCGGTGCCGTGCAGCGGTTGCCGCGCCGCCTGCCGCGCAACATCGCCATGGAGATGCTCTACCTCGGTCGCTGGCTGACGGCGGAAGAGGCGGCGCACTTCGGGCTCGTCAACGCCGTCGTCGAACCGACCGCGCTGATGGACCGGGCGCGCGAATGGGCGGCTCAGATTGCCGAGGTCGCCCCGCTGGCAGTCCAGGCAATGAAGGAAGTGACCGGCGGACTGGACGGCATGGCGCCGCAGCGCGCCTATGAGGTGCTGCGCCAGGGTAGGTTCCAGCACTACGAACGGATGATGACGTCGGAGGACGCCAAAGAGGGCGTCAGCGCCTTCGTGGAAAAACGCGACCCGACGTTCAAGAGCGAGTAGGCCAGATGGATC
The DNA here is from genome assembly GCA_965248695.1 of Acidobacteriota bacterium. GTDB lineage: Bacteria > Acidobacteriota > UBA890 > UBA890 > WLXD01 > DASCOT01. The sequence goes on from CBDFKD010000002.1 coordinate 3,278,579, forward strand.
TCGTGCGCCTGCTATCTCCGCGTGCCGTGGCATTCGTCGGCGGACGAATCGCCGAGATGGCCATCCGACGCTGCCAGCAGCTCGGCTATTCGGGCGAGATCATGCCGGTTCATCCGCGACGCGATTCGGTCGCCGGCCTACGGTGCTATCCGAGCCTCGAGTCGCTGCCGTGCATACCCGACGCGGCCTACGTCGGGGTCAACCGCGACCTCACGATCGACATCGTCGGACGCCTCGCCGCCATGGGCGCAGGCGGCTGCGTCTGCTACGCCGCCGGATTCGCCGAGATGGGCGACACCGGGCAGGAGTACCAGGATCGCCTGGTCGAGGCCGCCGGCAAGATGCCCTTGGTCGGCCCCAATTGCTTCGGCTTCGTGAACCTGGTGGATGACTGCGCCCTGTGGCCCTACCTGTTCGGCGGCGAGCACGTGGAGCAGGGTGTGGCGCTGATCTCCCAGAGCGGCAACATCGCCATGAACCTGACGATGAACCGGCGCTCGGTGCGATTCACCCACGTGATCGGCACCAGGAACCAGGCGGTGCTGGGGCCCGGCGACTATCTCGATGCGCTGCTGGACGATCCTCGGGTGCGCGCCGTGGGCATGTACCTGGAAGGGCTCGACGATGTCGCTCGTTTCGGCGCGGCGGCGACGCGGGCGCTGGATCAGAGTGTGCCGGTAGTGGTCATGAAGGTTGGACGCACGGAAGCGGCGGCCGAGCGGGCCAGCACGCACACGAGCTCGCTGACCGGCGCGGACACGGTGGTCGACGCCTTCTTCAAACGCCTGGGGGTTACGCGGGTCGAGTCGCTGAACCAGCTGCTGGAGACGCTGAAGGTATTCGACCGGGCAGGACCGTTGCCCGGCAACGACGTCGTGACGCTATCGTGCTCGGGCGGAGAAGCCGCCATTCTGGCGGATCTCACCGAGCAGCGCGGGCTGAGCACCTCGGCGTTCTCGGATCAACAGCGCCGTGATCTCGAGGCCGAATTCGCCGACTACGTCACCGTCTCCAACCCCTTCGACTACAACACCTCTATCTGGGGGGACGGAGCCGCGCAGGAGCGCTGCTTCACGACCTCGATGAGCGGCGCGCACGATGCCGCGCTGCTGATCTACGACCATCCAACGGTCAAGGCAGACGAGGTCGACGAGTGGATCGTCGCTCTCGACGCGTTCGTGAGGGCGCACGAGGCAACCGGTATGCCGTCATTTGTGGTCAGCACGATCACCGAGCTGTTGCCCGCAGCGCTGCGCCAGCGGCTGATCGAACGTGGCGTCACGCCACTGCAGGGGCTCGAGGATGGAATCTTTGCAATCGCCGCGGCAGCCAACTACGCCCGCCGACGCGCCGCTGCACCTGCCGCGATCGCGGTTCCCGGCAACGCCCCGGCTGATGGCGTCTGGCTCGACGAGTGGGAGAGCAAGCAACAACTTGCCGCGTGCGGCCTCGACTCCCCGCTGGGGGCCGTCGGGGCTGCCGACGAGCTACCGGCGATCGCCGATCGCCTCGGCTACCCGGTGGCTGTCAAGGCCGTCGGGGCCGAGTTCGCCCACAAGACCGAGCTCGGAGCCGTGGCGCTTGGCCTCGACCGCGAAGCAGCACTCGTGGCCGCCGTCGCCGAGATCACCGAGTCGGCGGCGCGAACCGGCAACCGGCCGCGCCGCTTCCTCGTGGAGCGCATGGTCGAAGATGCGGTGGCTGAGCTCCTCATTGGTGTGAAACGAGATCCGCAGTTCGGCTTGATCCTGGTCATCGGCAGCGGCGGAGTGCTCGTGGAGCTGGCCGCCGACACCGCGCTCCTGCTACTGCCAATCGACCGGACGGCAGCCGCTGCAGCGCTCGCTTCGCTGAAGATCGATCGCTTGCTAGACGGGTACCGCGGCGCGCCAGCCGGCGATCGCGACGCGGCGATCGATGCCATCGTCGCGGTGGCGGACCTGGCGATCGGCCATTGGGATACCCTCCAGGAGCTCGATATCAACCCCCTCATGGTTCGTCCGGTTGGCCGCGGTGCCGTAGCCGCCGACGCCCTGATCCGGATGTCACTATAGAACCCAACAGCTCGCGACAAGGAAAGTCGATGACCGGTGCTCCTGCATCATGAGTACTAGCGGCGTCATCATCACCTGCGCCGTCACCGGCTCGGGAGATACGCTCGACAAGCATCCGGATGTGCCGGTCACCCCGCAGCAGGTTGCGGACGCCTGTGTCGAGGCAGCGAATGCCGGCGCCGCGGTGGTCCACATTCACGTGCGCGATCCGGAGACGGGCAAGGGCAGCCGAAATGCCGATCTGTTTCGCGACACTGTCGAGCGCCTACGGAGCCGCAACTCCGAAGTGATCGTCAACCTGACCTCGGGGATGGGCGGCGACTTCGTTCCCGGCGAGGACGACCCTTCCGTGGCCGGACCCGGAACCGACCTCATCGGGCCACTCGAGCGACTGGTCCATGTCGAGGAGCTGCGACCCGATATCTGCAGCCTCGATTGCGGCAGCATGAACTTCGGCCTCGGTCACGAGGTCTACATCAACACCACCGCCAATCTCGAGATCATGGCGCGCCGTTGTCAGGAGATCGGCGTCAAGCCCGAGCTCGAGGTCTTCGATCTGGGGCAAATCCGTTGCGCCAAGTACCTTCGAGATAAGGGCCTGGTCGATGATCCGCCCATGTTCCAGATTTGCCTCGGCCTGGCGTGGGGGGCCGGTGCCGACGCCGAGTCGATGTTGGCGATGCGCAACGAGCTGCCAGAGGGCGCCAACTGGTTCGCCTTCGGCGTCGGGCGCCAGCAGATGCCGATGGCGGCTCAGAGCGTGCTGCTTGGAGGCCACGTTCGCGTCGGCCTCGAAGACAACCTCTACCTCAGCCGCGGCGTCCTGGCCAGCAACGGCGATCTGGTGGCGAAGGCTGTACGGATCGTCGAAGAGCTCGGTGCGCGCGTGCTCGAACCCGCTGAGGCGCGAGCGGTTCTAGGGATCGCCTGACTATCCAGGAGCTTCGCCAATAGGCGCAAAGACGACCTTGGAGTCTTGACGTTGCTGTTGTCTTTGGCCGTCGTGCCCGGGATGGTGACGGGGGCGAGGACATGCGCATCTCCTTCCTCGTCGGCGCGGACGGGGTGCTGAGCGAGGTTGTCCAGCGACCGCGGTAATCGACGCCCCGTGCAATAGGGCTTCGGACGACCGGGTTCACCGGAATACTCTCGCTGGGAGCCCCCGAGAAGCCGGAGTCCGTCGGTGCATCGAACCCGTAAAGCCGTCTGCAATGGACCGCTGCGAGCGCTGGTCGCGAGTGCGCTTGCGACCGCCGCGCCCTCGAGCGCCGCGGCGCAGACACCGTCCGAGGAGCTCGACCGCATCGTGTCGACCGTCGTCGCGGACATTGACACACGGTCCGTTCGCGGTGGCGAAGCGACAATCAGCTGGCACACTGACGGGCCGGTTCTGAGCGTCGACCTGAAGCTCGCCGACGAGCTGGAACTGCCCATCGTCGAGCTCGCCCATCATCCCGAGGTTGATGGCGGCTGTACGACGGTTTCGCGCTTCGAGCACAGCCGACGCAACCGGCTCGGTGGACGATTTGCTGCCGTCGGCAATGATCCGTCGCTGGCGGTTGCCGAGCTGACCGCGGACGCGAGCGGCGCGCGCCACCTGCGGTTCGCGTATCGGCAGACACCCGACGGCGAGGCTCGGCTCCGCTTGAACCTCTACGACCCCGACCCCACCGATCACACGATCCACTACCTCGACGGTCGCGCCTTCGATTCGATCCGGTTCTGGATCAGGAATCCGGGCGGCAGCCCGGCCGTGGATATCGGCATCGCCGACGCAGCCGGCGACACGCCCATACACGTGGGCACGCTCGACGAGCTTGCTACTGCACACACGGGCGTCGAGTGGCGCCTGGTCTCGCTCCCCCTGCAGGAGATGTCACAGCTTCTCGACCGTAGCCGCCTGGCGACCCTCCACCTGCAACCGTCGCGGCCGGGCAGCGGCACCATCGAGATCGACAACCTCTCCCTTTGTCGCGGCAGCGCGGAGCCCGATCGCCCCGGCCGCACGAGCGCGCCAGCCATCGCTGGGAACGGGAAATCTCTCTGGGTTTGGCATACAAGCGACCTGATGGTCGATGGGGCCGCGCTCCAGGAGCTGACGGCGATGGTGCGCCGGCGTGGGATCGACCGCGTGTACCTGCAGCTTCCGAGCGCGCTCACGCAGGCGGGGAGTAGTGCCGCCGACAATGTCGCGCTAGAAGCCGTGGGCGGCGCCACGCTGACGGCGTTGGAAGCCGTCATCGAGGCGCTGAACAAGGCTGGAGCCGCCGTCGACGCCCTGGACGGAGCTGCCAGCTTCGCCCTGCCCGAAAACCACGCTGCGGTCGAACGCGACGTCGCGGCGGTAATCCGTTACAACGAAGCCGCTCCCTCGGGAGCGCGGTTCGCCGGCCTGCACTACGACATCGAGCCCTACCTGCTACCGGGCTTCGGCACCGAGCTGCGGGTCGAGATCGTCGCCGGGTATCTGACGATATTGGAACGCATCGCGGCACTCGCCGCTCCGGCGAACTTGCGGTTCGAGGTGGCGATCCCGTTCTGGTTCGACTCGATCCGTATGCACCGACCGAGTACGGAAGTCGACGGGGGTCTCAGCTTCCGGGTGCTCAGCGACGCAGTCATCGACGTCGTCGACTCGGTAGCGATCATGGACTACCGCACCCGGGCTGACGGCACGAATGGCACCGTGGCACTGGCTGCGAGCGAGCTCGAGTACGCCTCCGAGCGCGGCAAGCGGGTTCGTATCGGTCTGGAGACCGGGTTTCTTCCAGATCAGGACTTGCTGCGCTTCGAGGGCGAGGGCGGTCGTGGGATGCCACACGGCGACTCGTCGCGGTCTTGGATTGTCGCCGGTACCTCCGCCGAGGGGGCACGGACATACGTCGTCCCGGCAGCGCAGCTGGCCCAACTCCCGGCCACGCTGCTCAACGACGGCATCGCGGCGGCCAGCGTGCGCCACTGGCAGGCCGCCAGGCCGGTGCGCGTCGACGCCCGCCGCCTGACGTTCCACGATGTCGGCATCGAGCGTATGCGGTCCGTGATCGAGGAATCCACCGACCAGATGCGACGCTATGCCGCATTCGAGGGCTTCGCGATTCACTACGACCGACCCTATCGTCGCCTGCTGGACAGGGCCTCGGTGCCCACCGTGGACGACGACGGCCGGCACCGCCGCCAGCGGTAGGGCTGGCGAGGCGTGCTTCGCGCGTCGATCCGATGCTGACCATGCGCGAGAGCTGACGCACAGCGGCATGAATCGACTTCCGGGGTTAGGATGGGCCCCTCTACTGCCCTCCAACGCACGGAAAGCGAGATCCGATGTCGACCACCCCGACCTTGGAGCCGGAGCTGGAAGGCCGCGTCGCCGCGGCCCGCGCGGCGCTCGATGAGCAGGTCCGCAGCATTGTCGCCTGGCACTTCGACCCCGCCACCGGCTGCCCGTTTTGGTTGCAGTGGGCCGGCGAGCAGGACTGGGATCCGCGCGACGTCATCGGCGGCTTCGCCGACCTGGTGAAGTTCGGTCACTTTCAGGACGAATGGTTGCGCGGCGGCCCGGTGCGGCGCTGGGTGCCGAAAGCGTACGCCGATCGCCCGGTGTTCACCTTCGAGACCGGTGGCACCACGGGCACGCCGAAGAGCCGCATCAACATCGACGACTTCCGCGTCGACTACGAGCTCTTCTCCGACACGCTCCCGGAGGAACACTTCCCGCCCGGCGCCAACTGGCTGATGCTCGGTCCCAGCGGCCCTCGTCGCCTGCGACTCGCGGTCGAGCACCTGGCACATCATCGCGGCGGCATCTGCTTCTGCGTCGATCTAGACCCGCGCTGGGTGATCAAGCTCATCAGGAAGGGTTGGGCCGAGCACCTCAAGGCCTACCAGGAGCACGTCATCGACCAGGCGGTCACCATCCTGGAGTCGAACCACGAGATCCGTTGCCTGTTCAGCACCCCGAAGCTGCTCGAAGCGCTGGCGCTGCGGCTCGAGGACAAGGGCACGACGATTCGAGAGGCGGGCATCACCGGCATCTTCTCGGGCGGCACCGAGTTCACCCCGCAGTGGAATCGCTTCGCGCACGAGGAGCTGCTCGACGGCGCCTACATGACCCCGACCTACGGCAACACGCTCATGGGTCTGGCGGCGAGCTCGCCGAGCGGACCACACAACGGCTACAAGATCACCTACTACGCGCCGCAGCCGCGCGCGGCCGTGCAGGTCGTCGATCCCGACGACGCTACCCAGCTGGTGCCCTACGGCGAGACCGGACGCGTGATGCTGACCACGCTCACCAAGGAGTTCTTCATGCCGCGCTTCCTGGAGCGCGACGAGGGCGAGCGCGAGCTGCCCTACGAGAGCTACCCCTGGGACGGCGTCAGCGGCGTGCGACCCTTTGCGCGCATCGCCAAGTCGACCACCGTGGGCGTGTACTGATCCGCGATCAACCGACGACACCCACAACCCGAGCTGCCTGACAATGATTCACTTTCCCGTCCTTCGCTGGGGCGAGCCTTACGAGAGCCTCGAGACCGAGGAGGTCGTCCACTTCGCCACCGGTGAGCCCGTTGCCCGGGTCAGCCAGGCGAGCCAGGGGATGGTGGCGCGCGACATGCGCAAGGCGCAGCGGGCGCGCAACGTTCTGCGCGAGGTGGCACCGGCCGACCTGCTGACCATGGCCAAGAAAGCCGGCGAGCTGTTCATGACCGCCGACCTGCCGCTCGGCGACGGCACCCAGTCGCCCGACGACTTCGTGCTGCAGCAATCCGCCACCACCGGCCTGTCCGAGCACATGTGCCGCATGAACATGGACAAGCTGCGCTTCGTACTCGACCACATGGACGAGATCCTCGAGTCGCTCACCCGCCATCTGGATCTGGATATCCTGGCGCGCGGCTTCGGCGAGGAGGGCGGCGTCATGCGCAGCTACCAGGCGACCACCGACGCCTTGGGCATGGTGCTGCCATCGAACTCTCCCGGCGTGCACACCCTCTGGCTGCCGATCATTCCGCTGCAGATCGGACTCGTGCTCAAGCCAGGTCCGCAGGAGCCCTGGACACCGTGGCGCATGTCGCAAGCGTTCTTCGCCGCCGGCGTACCGCGCCAGGCGATCGCCGTTTACCCGGGGGGCCCCGATGTCGGCGCCGGGGTGCTCAACAACACCCAGCGCAGCCTCATCTTCGGCGGCCTGCCGACGGTCGAGCAGTACCGCGGCAACCACGGCGTGCAGGTGCACGGCCCCGGCTTCAGCAAGATCCTCTTCGGCGACGACATGGTCGATGATTGGGAGCAGCACCTCGACCTGATGGTTGACTCGGTGCTGGTGAACTCCGGTCGCTCGTGCATCAACTGCTCGGGCATCTGGGCGTCACGTCATACACGCGAGATTGCCGCCGCCCTGGCCTCACGACTGGCCGCCGTCGAGGCCCTTCCGCCCGACAACGACGACGCCGAGCTGGCGGCGTTCACCGTCCCCGGACAGGCCAAGGCGATCTCCGAGGACATCGACGCCAATCTCGATTCCGACGGTGTGGAAGACATCACGGCGCCGTACCGCGACGCCGGCCGACTGGTGCAACAAGAGCGCTGCGACTACCTGCTACCGACGGTGGTCCACTGCGACTCGGCCGAGCGCGCCATGGCGGGCAAGGAGTACATGTTCCCCTTCGTGACCGTGGTCGAGTGTCCCCAGGAGCAGATGATCGGCGCCATCGGCGACACCCTCGTGGCCAGCGCCATCACCGAGGACGAGGCTTTCCGACAGCGCCTCCTGGACGCCCACAACATCGATCGGCTCAACTTCGGAGCCATCCCGACGATCCAGCTCAACTGGCTGCAGCCGCACGAAGGCAACATCGTCGACTTTCTCTACCGGGCACGGGCTTTCCAAAGCGCCTGAACACGTGGTCGCGGGTGACCATCCCGAGTACAAAGCCGAACCGTCTATTGACTCGCGAGCACATCCACCAGGTTCGACTCGATGATCTTCTTGTCGGCGGTGACCAGCGTCAGATCGAGCGCCCGGGCCGTAGCCACCAGGATCCGATCTCCTGGGTCGCGAGATCGGAGTTTCAGGGTCGGCATCTCTAGCGCTACGACGCGCGAAAACCTCGCGTCCCGCATGGGAGTGCGGCGTAAGGCATCTTCCATCCACTCTCTCGGCGTAGGGGGAAACTGCATTCGCCCGCGATCGGCAAGGAGCGTTGCCTCCCAGATCGAAGCCGGCGACAGCCAGAGCTCGGTGGCAGGTGAGACTAGAGCACTGCGTACCGACTCACCGAGCCGCTCGGGTGCCAAGTGCGCCCAGAGCCAGATGTGGGTGTCGAGCAGCAGCTTCACTCGCGCGCTACGTCCCAGTCGTCGAGATCGCCGATAGGTCCGACAATGTCGCCCAGGATCCGAGCCGTTCCCCGCATGTCGCCCAACCAGTCGTCGGCTCGGCGGAATGGGTCTACCGGAACCACCTTTGCCACCGGTGCTCCGAATCGAGTCACCAGCACCGGCTGCCCCGTGTGTCGTACTTTTTCCATCACGGCAAGGCAGGTGGCTTTGAACTTCGAGATCGCGATTTCTTCGATGTGATCTTCCTTCGCGTCTTCGTACATCGAGTCAATGTAACATGAACTCACCATAGTCTGACTATGGTCGATCGTTGGCCGAGAAATGAGCACGGGAATGTCTCACTGCTGCAAACCCGGGCGCCGCTCCGGTTCCGAGGGGAACGCGCGGATGCCTCAGTCCGGAGTCGACAGCAGCCGTTCCAATTGATCTAGATGGCCGTCGAGCTCGGCTTTCAATTCCTCGTGGCGGGCGATCGCATCGCCGCTGGGGCGTTGATCGGCGCGATTGAGGTTGTCGTAGAGGTACTGCAGCTGGTTGACCAGCATGACCGGTGTGTAGCGACGTGGTGAATCCACTAGCGCGCACCGGATTTCCAGCAGTTCCGGCGGGATCTCGTCGCCCCGCTTCGCGATTGCCTCCCGGAGGCGGTCGACGGCCAGGTTGGCGGCGCTGTATGTGTCGCGTACGCGCAACGACAGCCCCGCCTGGGCGCGAACGTCGGCGACCGAGATACCCTCGGCGGCAACGCGCGGATCCATCACCACCTCCAGCTCGACACTCGCCAACCAATCCCCCTGCGACATTCGCGCGGTGTAGCTGCCGGGAGGGACCATCGGACCGCCCTGCCCAGAGCGACGACGGCCGGCGGCGGCGTACCAGGGCCCCGGATAGCGTAGATTCCATACATACCGATGCAATCCGGCACTCTTGTCGAGCCGTGCGGTGCCGGCGCGCTCGAGTCGCCACTCGCGCATGCCAGGCTCCGCCACGACGACCGTCTCGCCGGGGTCGGCGCTCGACAGCCGGCGGATGACCCGACCTCGAGCATCGAGGATCTCAAGTATCAGGTCGCCCTGCGGCTCGTGCGCCAGCCAGTAGTCGATGCTGGCGCCCGGGCGCGGATACTGCGGGTCGGCGGGACGCCGTTGGCGGGACGAGAACCCGCCGCCGCCGCGAAATCGGACCGCGTCACGCACGGCGAACAGATGCGCCGGCGCCCCCACCACAGCGTCGCTGATCTCGCGCAGCGGCGTGAGGTTGTACAGAATCCAGAAGCTGCGACCCATGGTCGAGAAAACCAAGTCGCCATCGAGAACCTTGATGTCGGTCACCGGCACCGCCGGCAAGTTCAGCTGCAGGGATTGCCACTGCGCTCCATCGTCGAACGACACGAACATGCCGAACTCGGTGCCGGCGTAGAGCAGCCCCTCACGAACCGGATCCTCGCGCACGACGCGCACCGGATGATCGGCCGGAATGCCGTTGTCGCCTGTCGTGATGCGCCTCCAGCTGGCGCCGTAGTCGCCGGTGCGGAAAACGTAGGGGCCGAAATCGCCCATCTGGTACAGCAACACGGATGCGTAGGCCTTGGCAGGGTCGTGCGGTGACACCTCGATGGTCTGCACACGGCCATAGCGCCCGAGCTCGCTGGGGGTAACGTCCTGCCAGCTGGAGCCGCCGTCACGCGTCACGTGGATCGGTCCATCGTTGGCGCCGGCCCAGATGACGCCGTACTCGTGCGGGCTTTCCTGCACCTCGTACAACACGCTGAAGTGCTCCTCGCCGGTGACGTCGAGTGTGATCGGCGAGCCTGAGACCACCTGGGTCTCGGGATCGAACGCGGTGAGGTCGGGCGAGATCGTCTGCCAGGTAACGCCACCGTCCTCGGTCACGTGCAGGTACTGCGAGGCGTGATAGACGCGATCCGGATCGTGCGGCGACACGTGGACCGGCACGGTGCGCTGGAATCGATACGGCAGGTCCTTGGGGTTGCGGCCATAGAGGTTCCAGTAGCCGACGTAGTAATGCTGCTCCTGGCCGGTGCGCCGATTGAACACCCCGAAGCGGCCTTTGCAGTTGGCGTAGACGATGTCGGGATCGCCCGGCTTCGGCACCGCCGGGCCGGTCTCACAACCGCCGTGCTCCTGCCAGTACGCCTGCTGGCCGCCGGCGCGGTTGCTCAACGGCAGGCTGGGAACCGAGATCGTGCTGTTGTCCTGCTGCCCGGCGAACAATCGGTACGGGAACTCGTCGGACACATCCACCTGGTACAGCTCGGCTGTGGGCTGATTGGTCTGCGTCGACCAGGTCGCACCGCCGTCGCGCGTGATGTTGGCGCCGCCATCGTTGCTCTGTATCCACAGGTCCGGGTCGGCAGGACTCACCCACAGGTCGTGGTTGTCGCCGTGCGGTACACGGCGGGACGTCCAGGTCTGGCCGCCGTCCTCGGATTGGTAGAAACCCTCCGCCATGCCCCACAGCCGATCGGCGTTGGTAGGGTCGGCGTGCAGGTTGCAGTAGTAGAACGGCCGGTTGCGGATGGGCTGAAAGTCAGTCACCTGTGCCCAGGTCTCACCGCGATCGTCGGACCGGTAGACGCCGCCGGCCGACTCAGGCGCCTCGATCAGCACGTAGACGCGCTCCGGGGCGGCGGCGGACACCGCGAGATCGGACTTTCCGCGCAGCCCTGTAGGCAGACCATCGGTGAGGCGACGCCAGCTATCGCCGCCGTCGTCCGATTTGAAGACCCCACCCTCCATGCCGCCCGACAGGATCGTCCAGGGCTTGCGCTCGGTCTCCCACATGCTGGCGTAGACGGTCTCGGGCTGGCCCGGCGCGAACTCCAGGTCGACTGCGCCGGTCTTGTCGGAAACGAAGAGCACATGCTCCCAGCTGCTGCCGCCGTCGCGGCTGCGGTAGATGCCACGCTCGGGGTTGGGGGCGAACGGATTGCCGATGGCGGCCACGTAGACGATGTCGGGGTTTCCGGGATGAATCAGCACCGAGCCGGTGTTGCCGGTGTCCTCGAGGCCGATATGGGTCCACGTGGCCCCGGCGTCGGTCGATTTGTAGACCCCCTTACCGATGATGACGTTGCTACGCAGGCCGTCGGAGCCGGTCGAGACGTAGAGGATGTCGGGACTCGACTCGGCCACCGCGATCGCGCCAATGGAGCCGGTGGCAAAGACACCGTCGGAGATCGGAAACCAGTCGTGGCCGTAGTCGGTGGTTTTCCACACCCCACCGCCGCTGGCGCCCATGTAGAAGGTCCCCGGCTGCGCGCGGTGACCGGCCACCGCCGTCACTCGACCGCCGCGCGAGGGCCCGACCATGTGGTACCGCAGGCCGGACAGCATCGACTCCGGAACCGGACCATCCGGAGACACCGGCGCTGACCGGGCATGGGCGCCGCTCGGCCCGGCAGTCAGCCCGGCAACTAGAAGGATGGCCAACGGAATCGCCGACTTACCGCGCATGGGGATCTCCGCGACGCCAGGTGCGAGGCACCCTCGTCGACTGTTTGTGGTGTACGGCTGGACTCAGATGACCTCAGGCGGCCCTCATTCTGCCAGCTATGCCGCCGTGTTCGTTCACACCGTCGGTTTTCACTGTTCACCGTCTTGTATTGGTGCCACCAACCGGATTCAATACCGCTGGGCTAAATCCGTGGGGGATTGGAGCGCTACAGAATGGAAATGAAGACTCAATCGCCCCCGAAGTCCGGCCCTCGCCCGGTTGATGTCGACGCCGAGCCCTGCACACTCGGCCGCGAGGTCAACTTCAAAGGGACCCTCGAGGCCACCGAAGACCTGACCATTCTCGGTCGTGTCGAAGGCAAGATCCTGGCCAAGGGTGCTCTCATCATCGGTAAGGAAGCCAACGCCACCGCTACCGTCGAGGGCAAGCGAATCCTGGTTCTCGGCCGCGTGAAGGGCAACATTCGCGGCACCGAGCGCATCGAGCTCGGTCCCACAGCGACCGTCTATGGCGACGTCGCGGCGCCGGTGATCCAGATCTCCGAAGGGGCTCAGTTCGAGGGGCGCGTGCACCGTCCCGGCAAAACCGACACGGGCCGCGTTATCGGACGTCTACTGGGACGCTGAGACCCGGCCGCTCCGGGACAGAGTGCTCCGGCACCGAGCCTCCCCAGCGGGCGTAGATGAGCTCTGCCAGCCGACCGAAGTCGTCGAGTGACTTCGGGTCGGCGGGGATCTCACGCCCCCAGGAAGCCTGCGCCAGCGTGGCGTTGGTCCGGATCGGCGGAGCGAGGATATGGGCGCACTCCGTCCGCAGGTCGGCCACGGCACGATCCGAGCTGGACGTGCGACGGTCATACATCGTCGGTACGACGTAGTCGGGTTCGCGCCCGAGCGTGTCTTCAACCGCCTGCCACGTCCGCCCCAGAGCCGCCAGCGGTAAGTAGCCGCCGTCGACCGACACCGGCACGATGATCTCCGGTCGGCCGGCGCGGAGAAACGCCTCCGAGAGACCGCTCGCACCCGCCGCGGTATCGACGATCATCATGTCGGCGGGAATCTCCTTGGCGTAGGGCGGAATCTCACTCGCTGTTCGGCGTGCGATGAGGTCCAGCATCACCGGGTCGCCAGTGGGCACCACATGCAACCCGTCGCGGATGGAAATAGCGGCGAAGCGGGGGTTGAGCGTCCCCACCGGGGTCTCGGCCAGCCCACGCCGTCCCTGGAGGCTGAACCAGCTAGTCAAGCTTCCCTGCGGATCGGCGTCGCACACCACCGCCCGATAGCCGTGACGTGCGAACGCAGCCGCCAGACCGCAGGCGAGCGTCGTCTTGCCGACCCCACCCTTGCTGTTGAAAACAACGAAACGTCGCACCAGATCCTCGCCTCGGACGCGCGGCGACGCGCTTTGGCGTCGGGCTGCCAACGGTCAGGGGGCGCCTATTGTCGGCGATCCCGGTCGGGCTTGTCGAGGGGGTCGCCGCTACGCGCTCACGGGCACAACGTCGCCGCGGCGATGGCGCCGTACCCGCGCCTGGCCGCCAGCAACTGCGCAACTTCGAGGTATTCGTCGACGACGTGTGCCTGACCCTCCCGCGAGGGGCCGTAGCCGATCGTCGGAACCCCGGCATGGCCGGCGCTGTACGCGGCGTTGGTGCAGAACTGGTAGCTACGCAATCCGGGCGTCTGGTCAACTCGAGTCAGCGCCGCCATCGATCGGGTCACCAGCTCGTGCGTTTCCGGCAGCTTCCAGGGAGCAAACCACTTCGGCACCTCCCATCGAACGCCCGTATACGTCGCGTAGTCGGCGGTAGCGAGGCGGATCTCAACGTCGCCGACGCCGGCATCGGCGCAAACCGCTCCCAACTCCTCGCGTAGCGCCTCCTCGGTCTCGCCAGGTAGCAGCCGGCGCTCGTAGGTAGCGCGGCAACCGCTCGGCACAACCGAGTGTGCCGGGTGTGGAATCGAGATGATGTCGGTGAGGCACATGACACCGTCGCCAACGAACGGGTCACTGCGCATCGGCAGTGCCTCGATCTGCTCGATCACCGCCCGCATCGAATGCACCGCATTGACGCCCTTTTCGGGAGTCGACGCGTGCGACGGCACACCGGTGGTAGCCACGACCCACTCGGCGCGGCCGCGGCCGGCGCGCACGATGTCGAGCTCTGAGGCTTCGCCAATGACCACGAAGTCGGCGCCGTGCCGCTGCATGACGACGCGCAAGGCCGCCCCTTCGAGAAGCTCCTCGCCGACCGAGGCAGAGACCACCGCGCGGCCCCTTAGCTTCGATCGATCGAGCCTGCCGATACCGTGGATCATCGCCGCCAGCGCACCTTTCATGTCCGAGCTGCCACGGCCGTATATTCGTCCGTCGACGGTTTCTCCTCCGAACGGATCGTGCGACCAGGCCGAGCGTGGGTGGACGTCGACGGTGTCCATGTGGGCGTCGAACAGAATCGTCGGACCCGCGCCGGCCCCCTGAACCACGCCGACGGCATTGCCGGAAGCGTCGATCTCGACCTCGTCGTAGCCCAGCTGTCGCATTTCGGCGACGACGCGCTCCGCTACCGGCTTTTCGCCGCCGAGGACGCTCGGAATGCGCACCAGGTCGGCGGTCAGCGAAACCAGGGCCGCGTCGCCTTCCGGCAGATCGATCATCGGTCGGCCGCGCGGCGAGCTCCCGGCTCGTCGAAGTTACGCTGGCCGTCCACGTCGCGGTCAATCCCCAGCCGAACTCCGGAACCTGACGGGACGCAGGTGAAGGTGACCTCGCTCCCGGATGCCGCCAGGCGCTTGAGAGCCGCCAGGGTTAGCGGGTCATCGGCCGCTGAATCGGACAGGAATCGTTGGCGCGATGCGTCGTAGACCCAACCGCGCTCGACGCCGTCCTGCAATGACTTGGCGATCAGCTCGACAACGCCGGCGTCGGCCAGAGCCACGATGCTGGCTATGAGCTTCCGCTGACCGTTCGCACGACGGATCGTCGCCTGCCTGCCGACCGCCGCGTGCGTGTCGTTGCTCAGCGACCCCGGCGGCGTCGTCGCCGACGCCGGCAGGTCCGAGCCCGAGAAGGCGAGCATGAGCGCCACCAGATCAGCGACCTCCTGATCGCTCTGCACACCGAAGACCTCGGCGCTGATGAATCTCTCGACCGAGTCCACCGAGCCGTCGTGCAGAACGCCGAAGCCCGAACGGCTCAGCTTCTTGGCCGTGGTCATGCCGACCTTGTCGTAGAGCGTGCGCAGCTGCGGCACCTTGAAGCCACGCTGCACGGAGGCGTCATTGCCGATCAGCGCCAGGTGCTGCTCGCCACGAGGACCGACCGGAATCGCTTCAAAGCTCAGATCGACGCGGCGGAATGGGGTTCCGGCGCCGGTCGGCAACGTGTGGCAGGTAGCGCAGGCAAGCCCGCCGTCGAGACCCCGCGTCAGGTCCTGGAACAACGTCAGTCCGCGGCGCGCATTGCCGGCGGGCAGTCGCTGGCCGGCACCCCCGAAGCGGCCCGTGCGGTAGTGCCCGTCCAGCACCAACCGGGGCGGCAGCGAGTTGTCGATCTCGCGAAAGGGGTTGGGAGGGATGGAAATCGTCGCCAGGAAGTCCTCGAATTGCTGCATCTGCTTGCGGGTGAGCCGTTTGTTGTCGCCCAGCAGACCGACGAAGGCGTCGTTGAACTCCTCGATCCCGTCACGATCACCGCGCCAATGGTGCGGCTCCATGCCGATGATGTCCTGCAGGGTTTGCGTCGTCATCGGACCCTTCATCGGATGCCAGGGCATGAACTCGTCGAGGGGGACGAGCGACGTGTTCTGGTCTTCGAGGGTCTTGAGACTACCGTCCGGAGCTCCGAGGTCCCACGCCAGGCGGTCGGTACGGGCGTCGAGATGGCACGAGGCGCAGGCGACATGGCCGAGCCCCGATGTGGCGTGTGTGTCGTACAGGAAGGGGCGCCCCTTCTTGATCGCCGAAGGTGTCGGATCGAACAGGGCGACGCGCTGCGCCTGCCGGCCGGTCGGCGTATCGACTACCGAGATCGTTGCACTGAAGCGATTCAGCACGTAGAGGCTCTCGCCGTCGAGATCCAGCGCCAGCCCCGTAGGCCCCTGACCGACCTCGACGGGGCTTCCGAGACGCGTACCCCCAGCATCGATACGAACGAGGTTGTTGGAGCCCATACCGGCAACCCAGGCCTGGGTACCGTCGGCGCTCCAAACGATCGCGCGCGGGTCGCCGATGGAAAGCTCGCGCTGTCTTGTGGCAATCGTCGAAGTCGTGTAGTCGAGGTGCGGGTTGAGGTCGACGACCTGGGCAACTCGGCGGCCAGCACCGTCGATGATGGCGGCGTTGACGCGCAGGAAACGGCCATTGAGAACAGGCTCGAAACGCACCTCGTTGGTACCGTCGGTGCCCACGACGACGACATCGCCGCTCACCGGGTTGATCGCCAGCGCCATGTTGGCGTTCATCAACCGATCTACGTAGCTCACCTTCAAGCTCGTGGCGTCGATGATCGCCACGTCGCGGTCGATAACGTCCCACCCACGCGGACGGCCAGAGCGCTGCGAAAGCGACCCGCTGACCAGCTCCGTCCAGTCGCCGGCGTTGTCGTCAAGCCAGCGGCCGGTGTCGTTCTTCTTGACGATCATGGCCACCGGGGGCGGTGGCGGCAGGCCGCTGGCAATCCGCGGCTCGAAGGCACTACCGCTGTTGGGTGGTGGATTCTGCCCGTCGTAGGGACCCTCCGGGTCGCTGACCACGTTGAGCGGGATCACACCGATACCGGACAGGTCGCCGTCGAGACCGCCGCCGAGTGACGTCGACCCGTTGCCGGACTCGAATACCGCCACATACACGGTGTCTCCATCCGGACTGACGGCCATGGCCCGAGGGTCTTCGGCATCGATCTCGATGACTCGGGGCTTGGCGTCGAGCTTCGTCGGGTTGAACACCAAGACGCGGTTCACCTGGGAACACGACACGAAAGCGCGCTCGGGGTTACCGGCAAAGACTACGTCGGTGGGCTCGTCGTCGACTTCTAGCGTCGCTCGCACGCGCAAGGTGGAGACGTCGATGATGCTGACGCTGTCCGAGATGTGGTTGACGACCCATGCTTCGTCGTCGGTTCGGAAGCGCACCGAGACCGGGTCGAGGCCGGCAAAGACGGAACCTCGAAGGACGGGCTTGCTGCCTGCCACATCGAAGATCTCGAGACGACTGGCGGCGGTATTGACTGCTGCCAGCGTGGTGCCGTCGGGGCTCAGATCGAGCGGATGGACGTGCGGCGATTCCCAGTTGACGAACGATCCCCGGTCGAGCGACCGGGCCCCTGGAGGTGCCAGCAGGATGAGCGCGAACAGCACCGCCAGCGCCAGGCCGACGGCGCCCACATGGTGGCGAGCCCGCATGGTCGTCTTCTCGAATTCGGGGGATCGGGGAGGCTCGAACTGCGGCGACGGTACCATCTCGCGCCGATGCGACGCTGGCAGCTCAGCGCCCAGCGCCGCCCCCGACAAACCGTTTGACCGGTGCGCTGGCCTGATCTACCAGAAGGTGATCTCGTCGACCTCGAACTCGAACGCGCCTTCACCGGCACCGGTGAACAGCACGCCCTGCAGACCGGCCGGATCGAGGCCGGCGAAGTCGCTGAAGGGGAGGCGCAGCCGTTGCCACTCTTCACCGGGCACAAAGCTGGTCATCGTCGGAATCTGGCCAAGGTTCTGGGCGAACAACATCACCATGTGGGTAGCGCCATCACCCCGAGCCCAGAACTCGATGCCCTCGTACTCCGACAGGTCCGCCGGCTGAAACTGCTGCGGGCCGGGGAACCACATCGGTCCGGCCCACGCCGAAGGCCCCGACGCTGCGATATTTCCGTTGACGCGTAGCGACCCGGAGGTGCCCGCCGCGCCGCCGTCCACCACCATCGTCTCCGCGGTGGAGCCGCCGCCAACCATCGAATCGGTTGAGACCATCCATCCGGAGCCGAAAGCGCTGTCCAGCTCGCCAGCATTGAAGCCGGCGACAAGTCCCGAGCCGACATCGGGGCGCGCCGCAGACGCCGACGTTGCGGCCACCCCGTCACGGTAGCCGTCGCGGTCGGCGCGCACCCCGAACTTCCACACGCCAACGATGTCGCGCGTGGCGGTCACGTCGGTTGTGGGGTCGCCGCGCACGAGCAAGAGATCTGCGCGCAGCCCGGCGCGAACGCGGCCGCGATCGTCGAGCCCGAAGGCGTCCGCCGGTGCGGAGGTTGCCGCGACGAGCGCCTCGACCGGGCTCAAGCCGGCCTGCACCAGCAGGCCGAGCTCACGATGCATGCTCGCACCATGACCGGTACCGGGGTTGGGCGCGTCGGTGCCCGCCAGCACGCGGACGCCGGCCTGGTGCAAAGCAGCCACGGACTCCAGGCCATTGGCGAGGGCGCTGGTATTGAACACCCCCGCCGGAAACCCTGTTTCGAGCCCGGCGCGATCGCTGGCACTCAGGTAGGGGGCCAGCCGCGGGTCGGCAGCAAGCTCAGATCCGCCGGCCACGCCGGAGGCACTCTCGAGCACCGACAGGGTGGGCGTCACGAACGCCGAATGGCGCTGCATCAGCTCCACGACGTCGGCTGTGGCCGGTTGGTCGTAGAACACGTGGACGATCCCGTCAGCGCCGAGCTCGACCACCGCCCTGGCATCCGCCACCGTGCCGACATGCACCACGGCGAGCAGATCGCGTGCGTGGGCCGCCTCGATGAGCGCCCCGATGGTGGGAAAATCGAGCGTGCTGAAGCGGTCAGATGAGGCATCGGTGCGAATGATCTTGAGGTAGTCGGATCCCTCGTCTACGCGCGCCTGCACGAATTCGTCCGCCTCCTCCGGGGTCGTGAGCGTCGGGATTTCCATGCCGTACTCGGTCCCGTGGCCTCCCGGCGCTGTTGCCAGGATGCCGGCGGAGAACAAGTCGGCGCGATCGAGAGCCTCCCCGTTGGCCTGCTCCCGACGCAGAACCGCGGCACCGTTGGGCTCGGTGAACATGTCGAGCTCGGTGGTCACACCGAGCATCAAGGCAGTTCGCAGCACGGGCCCGAAAACATGTGCGTGTGCGTCGATCATCCCGGGCATCAGGGTCATGCCCTCGCCCTCGATCACCTCGGCCGCGGGCGGCGCGGCAACGTCGCCGCCGACGGCTGCCACCAGGCCGTCGCGGACCAGCACATCCGTCGTCGCTACGACGTTCTCGCCATCGAACAGGCGCACGCCGCGGAACAAGGTTGCGGTCACGGCAGAGCTGTCGACTTCGGCGATGGCGGCGACGCCAGCGCTGCCCACCAACCAGGCACGGCCACCCCGGCCCCGCAGCAGATCGAACGTCGCCATGGCTGCGAGGACAACAGCAAGGAAGATCCCCAGACGCATCAACGTATGATCCGTCGGGCGCGCGGTGGTCGTAGTCGGGGTCATCGCTGCCTCTTGGAGGAGGACCGCACCCGGGCGACGAGTCCTTGCTCCGGGATCCCCACCCGGGTGCGTAACCTGACTTGAGCATCGATTATCGGAGCTATCGCATCACGGACCAAGGGCCCACCGAGCGTATGGTCGCTGCAAACGGTGACCGGCCGCTGCCTCCCCGCCAATGGTCGAAGGGCGGCGGTGGTTTCCTTGCATCTGACCCCGAGAACTGACAACAAAGGGTCCGGAGCACGGCATACGGCTGGCTCCGAGATCCACACGGAGATTTGAGTGAGGCAGCGCGGTCCGGTGTGTTTGGCGGCGGGATTGGCGTTGGCCCTCAGCGTGACGCCGGCGCACGCTCAGACGCCGGGCAGCGTCCACAATCTGAGCTTTCAACCCGCCGACGACGGCCAGGGCTTCGTCATCCGTTGGGATGCGCCAGACGGGCAGACCGATGATGTCGCCGACGCTTGGAGCTATGAGGTGGAGGATCGTGGCGATGGCGCCTGGCGGTCCGTGCACCGCGGACCAGAGACGCAGCTACGCGTGCTCCAGATGCGCATCGGTGCTTGCCGCATCCGGGTGCGTGCCATCGGTTATGGGACAACGGGACCGTGGAGCGAGGCAGACTGTACGGCACAGCCCGACGAGGCCACCATCGCCGCGGGCCCGACATGTCGCGCCGATACCACGGCAGTCTGTCTTCTCGGCAATCGATTCGCGGTACGCGTGCGATGGGGCGCGAGCCTCACCGCTGCGCAGCCGCTCGACGGCAAG
The DNA here is from genome assembly GCA_965248695.1 of Acidobacteriota bacterium. GTDB lineage: Bacteria > Acidobacteriota > UBA890 > UBA890 > WLXD01 > DASCOT01. Next base: position 3,298,658 of record CBDFKD010000002.1, read on the forward strand.
GCCGCAGACGCGGAGCGCTCGTTCGCCTTCGGCGACGACAAGGTGGCCGTCACGGTTCGCATCCTCGACCTTTGCGAGCACAACGGTTTCTTCGGTGTGGAGTACACCACCCGTTCGCGCGCACCGTTTCGCCTCGAGGTGACCGATACGCAGGCGGAGCAGGACAAGTCGTTTGCGGCACCAGCGGGGCGCGATCGCCCCCCCAAGGTGCGCTATTCGGAGGTGTTCTCCACCTGTAGCCGTGATTGACGCCGCGTCGTGAGCGGGTCGAGCAATCGGCTCTGCTACAGTCGCCGCGGCAAGCGCCCGTATCGACAATCAAGAGCGTCCTTGATCGTGGAGGCTTTCGATGACCGCCCGTTACGCACCACTACCGCCCGCTAGCAGCCCGGAGGCGCGCGAGTTGCTGGAGCGCTTCCGCGTTTCGTGCTCACGCTACGGTGTCGACCGCCGGCGCTTCATGCGACTGGTGGGCGCCGGTGCCGCCGGCGGGTTCCTGGCGGCGTGCGCGGCGCCCGACGACGATGCTACCCCGCCCGCAGCAGACGGCGACTCGCCGGCGAGCGTCTTCTTCAAGAACACCACCGACTTCATTCCTCACGGGGGGCGCAATCTCGAGGCGAGATTCGACCGCTTCGACTCCTTCCTGACCCCGGCCTCCGAGTTCTTCGTGCGCAACAACTCCTCCAGCATCGCCGTCGACGGTGACGGCTTCGCGCTACGCGTCGAAGGCCCCGGGGTCGACAACCCGATCGATCTGACGCTCGCGCGGCTGCGCGCCATGCCGCGTCGCAGCGTTTTCGCCTATGTCGAATGCGGCGGCAACCAGCGGTCGTTCTTCGAGTTGCTGCTGGGACGCACGGCGACCGGAACGCAGTGGGGCCGCGGTGGCATCGGCATGGCGGAATGGGGCGGCGTACCTCTCGGGGAGGTACTACGGCTGGCCGGGCTGCGCGACAGCGCCGTAGACGTCCAGCTGATCGGGCTCGACGCAGACTCTCCGGAGCAGGGCTTTCGGCGGCCCATTCCGATCTCCAAAGCGCTTGATCCCGATACCGTCCTGGCCGACCGTATGAACGGTGCGTCGCTGCCCGCGGATCACGGCTACCCGCTGCGAGCCATCGTGCCCGGTTGGGTCGGAAGCACGAACATCAAGTGGCTCGGCCGCATCGTCGTATCTGACGAGAAAGTCTGGAGCCGCAACAACACTACCTCCTACGTATTGATCGGCGACGACTACCCGCCCGAGGGTGAGGCGCTGGGCCGGCCAGTGACCCTGCAATCGATCAAGAGCGCCCTGGCGCTGCCGTGGCCGGCGCGTCTGAGCCCCGGCGCGACGGTCGTTCGAGGCTTCGCACACTCGCCGCAGGCGCCGATCGCCGGGGTGGAGTGGAGTGTCGACGATGGGGCGACGTGGTATCCAGCGCGCCTGTCGGAACCGTTGATGCGCTACTCGTGGGCGCGCTTCGAGATCGATTGGGTAGCGACGAGCGGAGCCCATACGATGCTCACTCGCGCCACCGACGAGGAAGGAACCACCCAGCCCGACGCGATCCACTTCAACGAGAAGGGGTATCTGTTCAACCTGCCGCTGCCACACCCGATCTCGGTGGTATGACCCGGTCGCGCCTGGCGACGGTGTTGTCCGTGCTGGTGGTGTGGGCGAGCGTTGCCCTCGTGGCCTGTGGGAGTGAGCCTCACGCCGACGTCGATCGAGGTAGCAAGCTGTACGCGCGTTACTGTTTCCAGTGCCACGACTCCGGAGAGGGCATCGGTTCGCGCCTGTCGCCGGCAGTATTGCGCAGCTATGGCACAGCAGCCGGTTTGTTCGACTACAACCGCAAGTTCATGCCGTACGCGGGCGAGGGCAGCCTGGCGGATCGCGACTACCTGGACATCACCGCCTACATGCTCGTGCAGCATGGTTTCAGCACGCCGGGGCTCGAGCTCACCCCTGAGCGGGCAACGAGCATCGATCTACGACGGTAGCCGGTAGCTGCGAAAAGGCTTCGGACTGCGCCGCCGCCCTCCCTACAATTCAGGTGGGAGGGTTTGTCTTTGGGCGCAACTGTGTCGTTCAGGCCGGCGCGAACAGCGCCGGCGGAGAGCCCGGCGCGGCAGCTTATAGGCCGCGGCCGCTCCGGCGTGGTGTACCGACAGGACGGCCCGGACGGCACCTTGGCAGTGAAGCTGTTTCTCGGCGACACGCTCGCCGATCTGGTGCATCGAGTTGCCTTCGGTGCCCCCAACCCCTACTCGTGGTCGGGTCCGGCGGTCCGTTGCGCCCTGTATCGTCGACGCATTCTCGCGGTGTTGGCGCGCTACTGGTTCGATGATCGGTTGCAGGTGGCGGACGCTACCCAGGTGATCTGGAACCAGACGGCGCGCGCCTGGGAGCTGCACACGCGCTTTGTCGACGGTTATCCAGCGGCGTTGCATCACCCGTTCTCGGGGGCACGCGACCACGAGCAGACCGAGCTTCGAGACGAGATCATGCACCCGCTACAGGATCACCTCGTGGACGCCGGCTTCGACGGGCTGGTCTGGCAAGCCGGCCGCGGCAATCCGGTAGCCGCCAACAACTTCCTGGTAGTCGAACGGCGCCGCGGGCGCCGCGCCGCGGGCGGCACGCGGTGGGCCTGGATCGATCTCGAGTCCGGCGTACCAGCGCTTTTTCCAGCCGACCCGCGCCCGCTTTTCACCTTCTACCTTCCGCGTAGCTTCCAGCTTCGCCGCCCGCTGTTCGACGACGTCGACCCGAACCGACTGCTCGCGTACGTCGACGCTCATGCCGACGCGATCACCGCCGCCGTGGGCGCCAGCGGGGTTCCGCGGCTGCGACGACGGGCCTGGCAGCTGCGCGATGCGCAGCACGAATGGAAATCACTGCCGCGACGCGACCGAGGTCTGCATTGCGCCATGGTGCGCGGTCGCGTCAGCGCCGCCGAAGCCCGGTGGTATCAGAAACATCCTCTGCGCTGGCACGCGTCGGAGCTGGCGCGCGCGACGCGGTCCGTCGCCTCGCGGGTCGGTGCCGGTATGCAGCGGTCGATCCGGTCGGTGCAAAGCATCGATGCGGCCCGGCTGGCGCACCGCGCCTGGCGCTTCGCTACGTCACAGCCCTATCGCGCCCGCGTCGGTCGTTTCTACGCGCTGGGTCGCGTGCGCCGGTGGACTCAGCGCGGGCAGCTGGGACGGCGCGAGGCCGCCTACCTCCGCCGGCTGTCATGCCACGAGCACTCCAGCTACCTGACAGATTTCGCCGTCCACTTGGCGCTGAAGCCGCCATGCAAGGCGGTAACGTGGCTGATACTGCCACTGCTGGCGCAGATGTCGATGTTGCCATTCTGGGCCGTACCGGTCGGGCTGCTTGTCGGCGGCAGCGTCACCCGGACGTCCTACACGGTCTTCCGTGCGCTGCAGGCGCGACTTGCCGGGATGCCGGCCCCCTGGATCGCTCTCGGTGTGGGGTTGCTGCCGATCGTCGGCTCGGCAGCCTATCCGGCCCAGATTCTCGCGGCAGGTCGGTCGGAACAGGGGAAGCTGGCCGGGTTGATCCTCTACGACACCCTCTCCTCGATTGGCCGGCGCGTGCCGATCTGGGGCGGGGAGGACACGGCCACCGAGCACGTCTTCAACCGCCTGGCCGATTGGGTCATCGACGATCGATCGGCGCTGCTGGCCGACTCGGGCGACAAGTAGTCACCGGCGTCGACACGGGCGACCGGCTCTCAGGTGCGCAGATACGACGCGCCGTTGGCGTCGATGATGCAACCGGTCAGATAGCCGATCCCATCGCTGGCCAGAAACGTCACCGCGCGAGCAATCTCGTCGGGCCGCGCGGCGCGATTCAGCGGGCTCTGCGCACGAATCGCACGCCCCGACTCACCCGCCAGGTGCGACACCGTCATGTCGGTCTCGACGAACCCGGGTGCCACCACGCCAACGAAGATCCCGTGCGGCGCGAGCTCCTGGGCCAGCGACTGGCTGAGCGCATTGAGCCCTGCTTTGCTGGCCCCGTAAGCGGGTCCGTGCGGCTCGCCACGAAACGCGCCCCGCGAGGAGACGTTGATGATGCGACCCGAGCCTTGTTCCCTCATGTGTCGGGCGGCGCAGTACATCAGGTTGGCCGGGCCAAGCAGGTTGATGCCCAGCGTCCGCTCCCACGCCTGCTGCCAGGCGGAGTAGTCGACCTCGGCCGCTCGATGCAGCTCGTATATGCCGGCGTTGTTCACCAGCACGTCGATCCGACCCAGCTCCCCCACGGCCGCCGAGATGAGCCGCTCACACGCCTGTGGATCGGAAACATCAGCCTGCACGACGACATGGGGCCCGCCGGCGAGCCCTCCAGCCGTTTCCTCGGCGGCGTTTCGATTGGCGTGATAGTGCACCGCCACGCGGCCGCCCTGCGCGGCGAAACACTGTGCGACGGCACGTCCGATGCCGCGTGACGCGCCGGTCACTAGAATGTTGTGTCCGTCGAATTCCATCACTCCTCCAAGGGTCGGTCGAGGGCTCAGTCAGGTTGCCGCCGGTGAGGCGTTCGGATGCCCATCGTACGGTGCTGGCCGACCGACCGGAACTCGGCGGCGGCAGTGCCGTACTCCGTAGCAAGGAGGTTGCACATGGCAGACAGCAAGCTGCTCGGATGCTTGGGCGTCGTGATCGGTCTCGCGGCGTCGGTGGTCCTTGGATGGATGACCCTCGAGCTTCTGCTGTCGTTGTTCGGCGCAAGCGGCCCGGTGGCAGCGTTGACCGATCCGGTATTCCAGCACGAGCTCGGCGAGCTACTGGTTGTCGGCATGGCAATCATCAGCGTCTACGTGCTGGTGTTCCGGGAGTCGATGATTCCGAGCTTCGTAAACTGGGCGCGCTACCCATTCTGGCTCGGAGCGACGCTGAACCTCGTTGCGTGGATGCGGCTGGCCGGCGGCACGCGATGGTCGGTGTGGATGCTGCTGCTGTTCGCCATCGGAATCTGCACCCCGTGGGTCCTGTCGCGCAGATAGACTCTGCGTTTTCAGATTCGCCGACTCCCCCACCATCCGATCTGATGACCAGGAGCGCTCTTGTCGACGCCCGTACGCTGCCCGCGATTCGACACCGATCAGGCATCGGATCTCGCGCGCCACTACTTCGGCCTCGAGGCGACAGCTTCCGAGCTGAGTAGCGAGCGTGATCAGAACTTCTTGCTGCGCAGCGAGGAGGGCAACCGCCACGTATTGAAGCTGTTCAACGCGCTCGAGCAGAGCGACGTGCTCGATCTTCAGACCGCCATCCTTCGTCGCCTCGCAGCCCATCCGTGCGAATATCGCTTCCCCGAGCTCGTACCTGGCGCCGATGGCCGTGATCTGATCGAGGTCGAGGCCAATGGGAAGACCTACCCGGCGTGGCTTCTGACCTGGGTCGACGGCGTGCTGATGGCCAGCGCCCGTCCGCGGTCGCGCCGGCTCGCCCGCGAGCTCGGAGACTTGCTCGGTCACGTTACCTCGGCGCTCGACGGCCTCGAGCACGCGGCCGCCGACCGCAGCCTGAAATGGAACTTTATGCACGCTCGGCACGCCTTCGAGGTCGGACTGCCGCTGCTGCGCGATGACGACACCCGCCAACGCGTTGAACGGCTCAGCTCACGCTTCCAGGAACATGTCGATCCGGTGCTCCCCGGGCTGCGATCGAGCGTGATCCACAACGACGGCAACGATCGCAACATCATTGTCGGCCCGCTTCGGGGGAACGCCGCATGGCCCCAACGACACGTCGTCGGCCTCATCGATGTCGGCGACGCCCTGCAAGGTCCCACCGTTGGAGAGCTGGCGGTCGGGCTGGCGTACGCAATGCTCGACCGCGACGACCCGATGGAGATCGCGCGCGACGTCGTCGGCGCCTATCACCAGGTGTTTCCACTGCTCGAGGCCGAAGTCGACGTGCTGTTCGATCTGGTGCTCATGCGACTGAGCCTGAGCGTCTGCAACGCTGCAGAGCAGCACGCAGCGGACCCCGACAACGACTATCTCCAGGTCAGCCAGCGCGCCGTCCTGGCGGCGCTGTCGCAACTCGAGACGATCGATCGCGGGTTGGCAACCTGTCACCTCCGTCACGCCTGCGGCTGGGAACCGAGCGCGGCCGGAGCCGAGCTCCGACGGTGGCTCCGGGCAAGGCCAGGCAGCTTTGCCGCCGTGGTCGCACCCGGATCCGAGCCGGCGGCGATCGAGGTGCTGGACCTGAGCGTCGGTAGCACCGACATGGGCGGCGGCGCGCCGGGCATGTTCGAGGCCGCAGCATTGACCCACCGGCTCTGCGCCGTGCTCCGGAATGCCGGTGCCACGCTGGGTGTTGGCAGCTACGACGAGACCAGATGCTGGTATGGTGGCGGGCTGTTCGCTGCGCCCGGCAACGAGGCGCCGCGCCGACGCACGGTGCACCTCGGCATTGATCTTTTCGCCGCACCGGGGGCGCCCATCCACGCGCCACTCGCCGGCACCGTCGCCAGCGCCACGATCAATCCGGGACGACTCGACTACGGACCGACCATCGTGCTGCTGCATGAGCCCGAGGACGGACGCCCGTTCCACACGTTGTACGGACATCTTTCGCCGGATTCGCTGATCGGGCTCGAAACCGGCTCCACGGTCGAGAAGGGAGCCCGGATCGGGGCAATCGGTAACTTCCCGGACAACGGCGACTGGCCGCCACACCTGCACTTTCAGGTCATCGCCGACCCGGTAGGGCTCGAGGGCGACTTCCCCGGCGTGTCGACGCCCGCCGAGCGCGACATCTTCAAGAGCTTGTCGCCGGACCCCGACCTGATTCTGGGCCTGCTGGAACAACCCGAGTTGTCTCAACCCGCCCACACGGAGTTGCTGGCACGGCGGAAAACGCATCTCGGTCCGTCGCTCAGCATCGCCTACCGCCGGCCGTTGACCATGGTGCGCGGCGCCGGACAGTTCCTCTACGACATCGACGGTCAGCCGTTTCTCGACGCGGTCAACAACGTGCCGCATGTCGGCCACGCGCACCCTCGCGTGGTCGCCGCCGCCAGGCGTCAGGACGCCGTCCTCAACACGAACACGCGCTACTTGCACGACAACGTCGTCCGCTACGCTGAGCGTCTGACGGCAACCCTCCCGGACCCGCTGGAGGTTTACTTCTTCGTCTGCTCCGGGAGTGAGGCCAACGAGCTGGCGATTCGCATGGCGCGCGCTCACACCGGCCAGCGCGATGTGGTCACGCTGGATGGCGCCTACCACGGCAACACGTCGTCGCTGGTCGACCTGAGCCCGTACAAGCACGCCGGACCGGGTGGCTCGGGCCCACCGCCGTGGGTGCACGTCGCCTGCATGCCGGACCCCTATCGCGGGCCGCACGCCGGGGACGAGGACGGCGCCGTTCGGTACGCCGAAGACGTCGCTCGGTGCTGCGAACGGGCCGCCGGGTTGGCGGCGTTCATCGCCGAGCCACTGCTCGGCTGCGGCGGCCAGATCGTGCCGCCTGAAGGCTATCTGGCTCTGGCGTTCGACCACGTCCGCTCCGCTGGCGGCGTCTGTATCGCCGATGAGGTGCAGATCGGGTTCGGCCGCGCCGGCAGCCACTTCTGGGCGTTCGACGCCATGGGCGCGGTGCCCGATATCGTCACCCTCGGCAAGCCCATCGGCAACGGCTATCCGCTCGCCGCGGTGGTCGCCACGCGCGCCGTCGCCGACTCGTTTTCCAACGGCATGGAGTACTTCAACACCTTCGGCGGCAACCCGGTCGCTTGTGCCGTGGGCACCGCGGTGCTGGACGTGATCGAGGAAGAGGATCTGCAGTCCAACGCCCATGTCGTCGGCGCTCGTCTGCTTGCCGGGCTGCGCGAGCTGCTACCGCGTCACGACCTGATCGGCGACGTCCGTGGCCTCGGATTGTACGTCGGCATCGAGCTGGTCCTCGATCGCGTGACGCTCGAGCCGGCCGCGAACGAAGCTTCGTACGCGATCAATCGTATGCGTGACCACGGCATCCTGATGAGCACCGACGGACCCCTCCAGAACGTCCTCAAGATCAAGCCACCGATGTGCTTCTCGGCGGCGGATGCCGACCGGCTGGTAGAGACGCTCGATCGGATCCTCGGGGAGGATGCGCTGACCGCGGCCTGCCGCTAGCCCGGCGATACGCGGTGACCGACAATACGAACGTCGCGCTCGTATCGCTCTTGAATCAACCTGGAGACACCTGTGACCGATCAGGGACGCTTCATCTGGCACGAGCTCATGTCCACCGATCCCGCCGGGTCGATCGACTTCTACACCAAGCTCGTCGGGTGGCGCCACCACCGATATCCGGGCGACATGAACTACGACCTGTTCATGCTCGGGGAGCACCCGGTGGCCGGCTGTATGCAGCTTCCCGAAGAGGCTCGGGAGCAGGGTGCACCAACGCACTGGCTCGGCTACATCCACGCCGTCGACATTGCCGCCACGGTCATCCAGGCACGAGAGCTGGGCGCCAGTATCCTGCACGAGTCGGAGCTACCGGAGATCGGGACGTTCGCCGTCCTCATGGACCCGCAGGGCGCCGTGGTGACCTTCTACCAGCCGCTGAGCGCGCCGCAGCCCGGCGGCGATGCCGAGACCGGCGAGTTCGCCTGGAACGAGCTCGCGACCACCGACCTGGATGCCGCCTGGAGCTTCTACTCGGCGCTGTTCGGCTGGCAGATCGGCAGCGACATGGACTTGGGCGAGGGGCTCGGCACGTATCGCATCTTCAGCGTCGACGGGCGAAACATCGGTGGAATTTGGAAGAAACCCGAGCAGATGCCGGTGTCCGCGTGGCTCTACTACGCCGAGGTCGACAGCTGCGAGAGCGCGGCCACTCGAATCGGCGAGCTCGGTGGAACGGTCATCAACGGGCCGATGGAGGTTCCTGGCGGCGACACGATCGTGCAGGCGACCGACCCGCAGGGCGGCTTCTTCGCGCTCCACGCTAGGTCGGCAGCGGCGGGTTAGGGCCACGGCGACAGGACAAGACAACCGACGCCGACACTGGCCACTCGCAACGCAGTCATATCGCCGCACGCCGGCAAACGAGATACTGGTGGTATGAGCTTCCCAGGGGTGGGGCACCGACGCCTCCAATGGACTGTCAACCTGGCGCTCGCCGCGCTGGCGGTGCTCGTGCCCGCCGCCGGCGGGGCAGGGGCCACCGCACCGCCGGCGATTGCTGCCACGATCTACCACATTCAGATCGTCACCGACCTCGAGTCGCTGCCGGCCGAATACTGGCACTCTGCGTATGCCAGCGACACGAACCCACTCATCGAGAGCCGCGCCGAGCCAACGGCCGGCCAGCTGGCCAGGCTGCGCACGGCGATCGATCGATTGCCGCCGCTCCTGCGCGGGTCGATCTCGAAGATCTCCATCGCCAGCTATGCTGGCGGCGGCGCGGCCGGTGACAGCACCGTTGCCGGCGATACTTACGGCAACAACATCATCGTCAGCGCTACCCAGGTCGCGAGCCAGACGAATCTGAACAATGTCGTGGCGCACGAGGCGGTGCACTGTTTCCAGGGGCTCGTCGACCTGGCTCACAACACCGACACCGGCAACATTCCCGCCGACACGCTCACGAAGGTGAGCTCGGCACGGGGCAAGCTCCGCAACAGCACCATCGCGCAGGTTCTCCGGCGCTTGCAGAACAGCGCCAAGATCGCCGATTCTGTGTACCGTGAGTACGCTGGTGACGCCTGGGCCTCGACATATAGCGGCGTGGGTGACGCCGTGACCTCGGGGTTCGCGGCACCTTACGGCTCCGAAGGCCCGCGCGAGGACCTGGCGGAGCTGGGTAGCATCTTCGTCGGTTCAGACTTCGCCAACCACGCCTACTGCTCGCAGTTCGAGGGCTACGACAAGGAGATTCCGGACCAGCGTGCCCTGGCGATCGCCAAGCTGAACCTGCTCCGCGCACTCGGCCTGATCGACGAGGGGCAATACGGACAGTGCGTGCGCAATGCGGATCCGGTGGACGCCCAACTCATATCCATGGGGTCGCGCGAGTTCGACGGCGACCTGGGCCATGGAACCCAGACCGTCCGGCACGAGGACCTGGATCACGACTGGCTGATGTGGCGGATCCACGGCGAGGCTGCGGACGCCAAGATCGAGATCCGCCTGCGCATGCGCCGTGCCGACGCGCCGTCGATCGGATCACCGATTGGATTCTATGCGCTCGACACCGTGGGTTCGTTCGGTATGGCCGCCGACACCCTTACCCCGATCGCGGCGCAGAACGTGATCAACTTTCAGCGCAGCGATACATCCAATCCGACCGAGTTCGCCGCCTACGCGAGAATCTCCGGCGGCGGGTACGTGCTGATCACCGATTTCAGCGCCGACATGGTCAAGGGCTACGCGTTCAACGTGCCCTTCTATTCGATCATCGAGATCGAGGCGGATGCCACCGACCGGATGGATCTGATCTGGTTCCTCTGGGAGCGATAGCGCCGGCCATCATTGTTCGCCCAGCAAGCGGGGCAGGTGCTTCGAAGCTTCACGGATCGTGAGTCCGGACAGCTCGTCGCCGTAGCGGGTCAGGAAGTCCTGCACCGCGCGCGGATCCGTGTAGGCATACGTTCGGAGCGCCCAGCCGATCGCCTTACGAATGAAGAAGTCGGTTTCGTGGCGACACTCGGCACAATACCGGAACAGCCGTCGCACGTCGGTGGCCTCGCGGTGGCGCTCCTGACAGATGATGGCGGTGCGACGAATCCACAGGTCGCCGTCGGAGATCCAGGCATCGATGGTCGGCCACATCACCTCCGGGCAATCGGCCACACAACCGCCCACGAGATGCGTGGCGACGCTGTCGACCAGATCCCACCAGGCGCCGTCGCGGATGAAGTGCTCGTAGGTCGGCAGCGCGGCGGGCACGATGAAGCGCTTGAAGCGGCGCGCCAGATCGATCGCCGCGTACTTGCACTCGCGCTGCGGTTGGTCCCACAGCTCGCGCAGCGCCGCTTCGTACGATTCGAGATCGGTCACCGGATAGTCGCGCGCCGCCTGCGCCGTCACTGCCCTCCGCGGCTTCGTCTGAACCCCGAAGAATGGCATGTCGGTCTTCATGTAGGCCTGCATCTGGCGCGCCTTGGCGTCGTCGGCAAGAGCCGCCAGCTGCGCCAGCACGAACCGGGTGCGGGGGATCACGCCGCTATCCGTCCGTAGCCGGCGCCAACGCCTCGACGAACTGCTGGAATACGGCCCCGTCGCGAAGCACCGGCCCGTGGCCGAAGCAAATTGTCTCCGGCCCGAGCACGGCGAGCTTGCGCAGCGAGGCGCGATTACGCTCGGGATCAGGGGTGAACATCGCCGGCGGCTCCCGCAACCGGCGCCGCAGCGTGAACGGATTCATCGCCAGCGCCGCGTCTCCGATCACCAGTAGACGATCCGTCGGGCGCCAGAACGACAGGTGGCCCGGCGTGTGCCCGGGCGTGTGCAATACAGTGAAGTCACCCAACCGCTCACCCTCCTCCAGGGTCCGGTCGACCGGATGGCCGGGGCCGCCGGCAAGCCTCGTTTGCACCCGACCCATGCGCCCTTCCGGGTCCGGATACAGGAGCTGCAACTCGCCGGACTCAGCCACCGCCCGATCTCCGGTACCGCACCAGAGCGGTATGTTCAGTCGCCCGCAGATCTTGTGACTGCTCCCCTGATGGTCAGGATGAGCATGGGTCAGCGCGTGGGCGCGTACTTGGCGTCTCTCGAGCGCACCCAGAATTCTGCCGGCTGACCAGCGGACACCGGCATCGACGAGAACGTCGTCGAGCAGATAGCAATTCAGACTCGACAGCGGCGCCAGTGGTACGCGGATCACGCCCTCCGCCACCCGCTCGATCATTGGCTGGCGATCAGGCGGCCTGGCGCGAGGGCCCATGTGTGTCGGCACGACATACGGCTCACAGTGCCGTCAACAGCTCGACGCCGTCACGGGTCACCACCACCGTGTGCTCGTATTGCGCCGCCAGGCTGCCGTCGTTGGTCCGCAGCGTCCATCCGTCGTCGCTCTCGAGCGCTCGGTCGGCCGACGTCGACAGGAAGGGCTCGATGGTGAGTACGAGGCCGTCGCTGAACCGGCGCCGATCGCGCGGATCGTAATAGTTGAGCAGCGTCCGCGGGTCCTCGTGCAGGCTGCGCCCGACCCCGTGTCCACAGAGATTGCGGATCACGCGGAAGCCGCGCCGACGGGCCACCTTCTCGACCGCGCGGCCGACGCCGTTGACGAGCTTGCCGGGACGCACGACGCTGAGAGCCGCGCTTAACGCCTCCTGCGCCGCGTCACAGAGCTCCTGCGCCTCGGGAGCGACAGCGCCTACCGGAAACGAAGCGCCGGCGTCGGCATAGTAGCCGTCGAGCTCGGCCGACACGTCGATGTTGACCAGATCGCCATCGCGCACCTCGCGATCGCCTGGGATGCCATGCGCCGCCTCGTCGTTGACGCTGATGCAGGTGGCCGCTGGAAAACCGTATGCCAACTCGGGGGCGGATCGGGCGCCAGCCGCGGCCAACTCGGCGCGCCCAAGATCATCGAGCTCGCGCGTGGTGATTCCGGCGCGCAGCTGACGGCGCTGCGCTTCGATGGTGAGCGCAACGGCGCGCCCGACAGCCCGCATGCCGTCCAGATCGACGCCAACCGGCAGCTTCACGACCATTCGAACCGCCTCCTGCTGCGACAGCGGACGCGCTCCTCCGACCCGCTTCTCACTAGCGCTCCGGTATCTCCTCGCCGAGCAGCTCGGCACGTATGAGCGCCGGCGGGATGCCGCCGGCAGACAGAAACGCATCGTACAGCGCCGACGGCGGGTTCGGCGGCCCGTTGGCGGCCACCCAATCGTCACGCAGCCGCTCGATCTCCTGCATGCCGATCAGGTATCCGAGCACGTACGTCGGCCGACGCGGATACATGCTCACTTCGAGCTCGGCGGCGCTGCGCTCGAAGCGCACCCGATCCACGAGGAAGCTCACCGCTTCCTGAACGCCCATGCGTCCGGTATGCAGGCTGACGTCGAGGATGACGCGCGCTGCGCGCCACAAACGGTTCCGCAGGATAGTGAGCTCGACGTCGTCTCCGCTGAGGAAACCGAGCTCGAACATGAGCTTCTCGGTGAACAGCCCCCACCCTTCGATCGTTATGGGCTCACCCACCTCGCGCCGCAGAATCCGACCGTTCTCCCGGGCCTTCAACGCGTGTACGTGATGGCCTGGATAGGCCTCGTGGACGGCGATGATCGGCGTCCAGGCGTGATGATGCGAGCGCGAACGCTCGAGGCGCTGCTCGGCCGGCAGCCCCGCATCGATCGGCGTCAACACCAGCCGCCCTTCGAGGTCCTCGCCATACGACCGTACAGTCTGGAACGTTCCGAACGGCGAAGACCTGCGCATGGCCGGCGGGGTGTCCACGGTGATCACGCGCTCGCCGTCGGGCAACGTGACCGCGCGCTGCTCGAGAACAAACGCCCTGGCGGCGTCCATGTGTGATTGGTACGCCTCCTTGATGGCGTCGAAGGGCGGATGGTCGTCCTTGATCGCTTCGTAGACATCGATCCAGTGGGCACCGGGCGTGATGCGCTCGGCGACCTCCTGAGCCCGGGCTTCCGTTTCCTCGAATGCCCGTTCGCCGCGCGCCAGGATCGCGTCGGCATCGTCAGCGAGCAGCCAGCGACGCTGCACAAGGAAGTCGTAGTGCTCTTTGCCGATCGCCCAGTTACCGTCGGAGCGACGCAGCACATCGTCGCGCAGATACGTCTCGAAGGTGTCCAAGGCATCGATGGCGTTCTGCAATACCGGCGCCAGCGCGCCCGAACCGTCGAGTGCGGCGATTCCCGCGCCCCGCTCACGAAGGGCCGTGACAGTCGCCGAAACCTCGAAGAGCGCCGCCTCGGTAAATCTGCGCGGCGGCCGGCGCAGGTTGACCCGCGCCGCTTCGACGGCTGCCGGCAGAGCCTCCAATCGCAGTAAGAGGCCTTCGAGGCCACCGTCGAGGTCCTTCGGGTCGGACTCGGCGCCATCCAGCGCCCGCGCAATCGAGCCCGCCTGAACGTAGATCGTCGGGTCCGTCTCCCAGGCGCGCCGGGCCTCGGCGTCATAGATCGCCGCCTCCAGAGCCCCGACGGCGTAGGCGCGATCGATCCGCTGTGGACGCGACAGCGCCGCAACATCGATGGCGCGCAGCCGTTCCAGCACCATTCGCTGCGCGGCGATGCGAGCGACGAAGCCGGCGGCGCGCAGATCCCGCGGCGTCAGAGAGTCCGTGCCGCGCAGCTCGAGGTAGTCCTCGAGGAGGATCTCCAGTCGCTCACCGTCTTGGAGCATCGGCGCGCCACAGGCGCTGCAGAGGACGACTGCGAGCGCAATCGCAGTGAGCCTACCTCCGCCCACCACCACTTCCTCTGACCGTGACCTTCCCCTCGGCTGTTTCAGCCGCCGCCGCGACGACGACTGTATAGTCTCCCGGCCCGGCCAGCGGCGGCCCGAAGCGCGGCCGATTGTCGTCAGTCTCGTCCACGGCCAGATCCCACGTCGCGGCGTTGAGACCCACCTGGCCGGTGCCCTCCAACGTGCGCACGACATCGCCCTCGGCGTCGAGCACAGTGATCTCGACTTCATCGCTCGTCGAAGCTAGCCAGTAGTGCATCGTGACCCGCGGCCGGCTGCCGCCACCACCGAAGCCGAATCCACGGCGCGCCAGGGTCACGGCCTCGATGTCGAACAGGTGTAGCGGCTGCTCACGAACTTCGGCGGTCAGTTGCTGGACAGGTCGCAGATCGAGAGCCCACATGCCCCGCCCGTGGGTAGCGACGACGAGCAGATCGTCGCGCGGGTGGATGATCATGTCCTGTACGAACGTGTGCGGAATGCCGCCCGGTAGGGCATACCACCCGGAGCCGCCGTCGAGGCTGACGTACACGCCCGTATCGGTGCCAACGTAGAGCATGCCCTCGACGTTCGGGTCCTCCTTGACGACATTGATCGGCCCGCCCGGGATCCCTGCGGCGAGGTCCTGCCACGTAGCCCCGCGGTCGGTCGACTTCCAGAGATAGGCGGCGAAATCATCGTCGCGCTTACCGTTCTGCGTCATGTAGACGCTATCGACATCGTACTTGGAGGCCACGATCTCGGCGATCACCTTGCCGCGCGGCAGCTCGCCGGTGATCTCGGCCCAGCCAGACCCCGCCTCGGACGTCCAAACGCGTCCGTCGTCCGTACCGACGTACAGCAGACCGAACTGCAACGGCGACTCTGATATCGAATAAATCGTCTGGTACGGGATGTCACCGATCTTGTCGACCTCGTTGTAGGTCAGATCTTCGCTGATGCGTTCCCAGGACTCACCGCGATTCATCGAGCGGTACAGGAAGTTCATGCCGTGGTAAATGACCCGCGGGTTGTGCGGCGAGATGATGAACGGTGCGATCCATTGCCCACGGAGTGGCGGCTCGCCTTCCTCCGGCTGCGGCACGAGCTGCTCACGATCCCCCGAGGCAATGTCGGCGCGGAAGATGCTGCCGTAGAAGCCGGCGGCGTAGACCACGTCAGGGTCGGTGGGGTCGACGACGTGGGTCGATCCTTCGCCTCCCGGCGCATCCTCGAACTCGACCGCCGGAATGTTGTTGCGCCCGCGACTGAGGTCGACGGTGGCGCGCCGCGAGCCGTGATCCTGGATCGATCCGTACACCCGGAAGGGCTCGTCCATGTCGTGGCCGACGTTGAAGAACTGCACCAGCGGCATGTTGTTCTCGAACGTGCGCCAGTTGTCGCCGGCATCGTAGGAGATCGCCAAGCCGCCATCGTTGACGTTGACGAGATAGTCGGGATTGTCCGGGTCGATCCACAGGCCGTGATGGTCGCCGTGCATCCCCTCGAGACGACGGAACGTGCGCCCGGCGTCATCGGAAACGTTCAACCTCAGCCCCATCACGTAGATGCGGTCCTCGTCGGCAGGATCGACGCGGATCTGGCCAAACACCCATCCGTAGGTCCCACCGAGTCCCTGCATGTAGTCGTTGTGCTCCGAGGTCTGCCGCCAGCTCTCACCGCCATCGTCGGAGCGGAAGACGGTGGCGCCGCGGATCACCGGCGCGCGCGGCCGGCCGTAGGCGTCGGTCTCGTCCTCGTCGGGCATGCGGGCAACTTCGTAGTTGTCTACGAAGGCGTACACCACATCGGGGTTCGACGCCGCGACGTCGATGCCGATGCGTCCGCGGTGGGCAGGAGCGGGCAGCCCCTCGTTGATCTGTCGCCAGTTGGCCCCGGCGTCGGTGCTCTTCCACACCCCGGACCCGTCGGTGTCGGGGGTGTTGCGCGGATCGTTCCATTTCTTGCGAACGCGCTCCCAGGTCGAGACGTATAGCGTGTCGGGATCGCCAGGATCTACCGCCAGATCGATGGCACCGGTGCGATCGTTGATGAACAGCACCAGCTCCCAGGTCGCACCGCCGTCGGTGGTCTTGTAAACGCCGCGTTCCGGGCTATCGGTCCACTCCCGACCCGAGGCCGCGGCATAGACAATGTCCGGGTTGGTCGGATGGACAACGATGCGCGGCACCGTATTCGTCGCCGCCAGCCCCATGTGCTCCCAGGTGTCGCCACCATCGATGGACTTGTAGACTCCCGCACCCGCCATCGAGCTACGGAAGATGTTGGCCTCCCCGGTTCCGATCCAGACGATGTTCTGGTCCGACGGCGCGATCGTGACGTCGCCGATCGAAGTCGACACGCCGTGCTCGAACACCGGCTCCCACGACACGCCCTCGTTACGGCTGCGCCAGACACCGCCCGAAGCGCCCGCCACGAACATCGTGTAGCTCTGCCCGCGCGGCGTGACCACCGCCACATCGGTCATGCGGCCGCTGACATTCGTGGGCCCGAGAAACTGCCAGCGAAGGCCCTTGAAGAGCGACGCTTCTGCCATCCGGACATGCTCGTCATGGGCGGCGAAGCGCGCTTCCGGCGGTGTGGGGCCGGTTGCCTGCTGCCCGGCAGCCGACGGGACAATTGCCAGCGACACTGCCAGGGCGACGAGTGAGAGACGATGGCTGGGAGCGATGGTCACGGCGATTTCTCCGAATTGGTGGTCCCGTTCAGAAGCCCTGCCTAGCGAGGACTCGGTGGGCGTGCGGCGTTCCATTGCTGCAGCACCCAGCTGACGCCCTGCTGCAAGGCCGGCACGTAGCCGGCCGACTGGTAGTGCCCGATACCCTCCAGCGGAAGGAACCGGACGGGGGCGCCGCGATCGGCAAGCGACGAGACTGCGGCCTCGGCTCGCGCGAACGGGATCAGCTCGTCGTCGCGACTGTTGACGACGAACAGCGGCACTCGCATCAGGCCATCGAGCCACGGCGCCGAACCTTCTGTCACGGCGGCGAGGAATGCGTCCGGGTCGGCGCGTGATCTGCCCTCATGATCGACGACCGGCACGGAGGCGATCGCGATCGCGGCATCGAACACTTCAGGATGGTTGGCGGCGAAGAACCAGGTACCCATACCACCCAGACTGAATCCCGTCACCAGGATGCGGTCGGCATCGATCGGATAGTCGCGCAGCAGGGTGTCGATCAGATCCAGCACAGCGGCTTCGCTGCGTGGGTGATTCCACGATCCCTCGGGACAGTTCGGGGCAACGAGAATCGCCCGCATCGAGCTCACCCCCGACTCTACCAAGATTCGCATGAAGTCGCGCCCGAGCCGCTTCGGCTGCTCCCCCCGCCAGCCGTAGTGGAGTCCCACAATCAGCGGCAGTGACTCGTTCGCTCCAACGTCCGCCGGCGCCGCGACGGCGTAGTGCAACTCGGTGCCGTCGGCGAGCGCCAGATCTAGCTCTTGAATCGCGACACGCTGGAGCACGACAGATCTCGCTGCGAGGCTGAGAGACGACACGGCGGCGAGCAACACCAGCGCGAACGTCAGTTTGGCAGATGCTGCACGCATACCGAGCCTCGGGCAGGAATCGCTCGGCGGAGTTTCGCACGGCGGGGCGGCACGCGATATCCCGTCCGCGGCGTACCGAATCAACGCTCCGGTTCCGCAGCGGGGCTCCTCCGGACGGTAGGATGCGTCTGGCTGGAGCCGACCGAACTCAACCGACCGGAGCACGACCATGCGACGCATGACCCTGTGGATGATGCTGTTGAGCCTTCTACTACCAGCCAGTGCCTGGCCGCAGGCGGTTGGCGAGGAAATACCACAAGTGGAGAGCGATTCAGGCCGGACTGCCGACAGCCGCAAGCTGGCGAATGCCCTGCGCCTGCTCGAGACGTGGATCGAGGCTGAGCTCGCCTACAAGCGGATCCCGGGCATGTCGGCGGCGATCGTCCACGACCAGGAGGTCGTCTGGGCGCACGGCTTCGGTTTCGCGGACCTCGAGAGCAGGACGCCAGCCACGCCGCAGACCATCTACAGCATTTGCTCGATCTCGAAGCTGTTCACCAGCATCGCGGTGATGCAGCAGCGCGATGCCGGCAAGCTGCGCCTCGACGACGCAATCGGTGACCACTTGCCGTGGTTCAACATCGAGGAAGCGCACGCCGACTCCGGGCGAGCCACTTTGCGGGGGACGCTGACGCATTCGGCGGGGCTACCGCGTGAGTCAGCCCACCCTTACTGGACAGGCCCGGAGTTTCTGTTTCCCACCCGCGATCAGATCATGGCGGGTGTGGCCGGGCAGCAGACGTTGTATCCGGCCGACACGTATTTCCAGTACTCGAACCTCGGTTTGACGCTCGCCGGCGAGACCGTTGCCGCAGTGTCGGCGCAGCCGTACGCCGAATACATCCAGCAACACATCTTGAACCCGTTGGGCATGAGCTCGACCACCACGGAGATCCCTGCCGACCAGGCCGGTGGCCGCCTGGCCATTGGCTACGGGCCAACGCCACGGGAAGGGGCCCGCCCGCGACTCCCTGTGTTCCAGGCACGCGGCATCGTGCCCGCCGCCGGCTTCGCCTCAACCGTCGAGGACCTGGCGAAGTTCGCCTCCTGGCAGTTCCGCCTCCTCGCCTCCGGCGACGACGAGATACTGGATGCCAATACGCTCCGGGAGATGCATCGAGTGCATTGGGTCGACGCCGACTGGAGCACGCACTGGGGCCTCGGTTTCGCTGTGTCTCGCCGCGACGACGCGACGTTTGTCGGCCACGGCGGCTCCTGTCCCGGATTCCGTAGCACCGTGACGCTACAGACGTCCGACCGAGTGGCGATCACCGTGATGGCCAACGCCATGGGCG
Source organism: Acidobacteriota bacterium (assembly GCA_965248695.1). Taxonomy (GTDB): domain Bacteria; phylum Acidobacteriota; class UBA890; order UBA890; family WLXD01; genus DASCOT01. The sequence continues at coordinate 3,317,904 of CBDFKD010000002.1, forward strand.
TGAATCCCGGTCAGGTGGCCCAACGCGCCTACGAGCTCGTCGCGCCGGCGCTCATAGCCGCCGCCGCCGGCGACGACGACACGACCGACGCGTCCGTCACCGACGACGCCGATCTCGAGCGCTACCTCGGTCTGTATCGTTCCTACTGGGGCGAGAGCGCGATCGTGCGCTGGGAGGATGGCCTGGCCGCCGTGGGGCTACCCACCGAAGATCCCCTTGGCAACCTCACCAAGCTCGAACATGTCGACGGACACACCTTCCGGCGGTTGCGCGACAATGGCCAGCCGGGAGAGGACTGGGTGTTCGTGGTCAACGGGAACGGCGACGTGACGCGCTTGCAGCAGCACGGGAACTACTCGGAAAAGGTGCGCTAGCTCGCCGCCGACTCTCTCTGAGTCCGTGGGCGAACGTCTCGACGACCGGCCCGTTCACATCACTCGTAGCGCAACGCCTCGATCGGGTCGAGCTGCGCGGCGCGCGTAGCCGGGTAGATCCCAGACACCAGGCCAGCAGCCATCGACACGCTGGTCGACAGCACGATCGACGACGCCGTGACCACCGTCTCCCAGCCGGCCGAGGCGGCGACTACCCTGGCGATGATGATCCCCATCGCCACGCCGGCGGCACCACCAAGCACGCTGATGGCGAACGCTTCGATCATGAACTGCGCGCGGATTTCCTGTCGGCGGGCGCCGACTGCCCGTCGGATGCCGATCTCACGGGTGCGCTCGAGCACGGTGGCAAGCATGATGTTGGTGATGCCGATGCCGCCGACGAGCAACGAGATACCGGCGATGCAGCCCATGACGATGTTGAACAGGCGCTGAGTCTGCCGGCTCTGATCCAGCAGTGCCTCCGGGATCACCAGCTCGAAGTCATCCTCGCCGCCGTGGATACGCTCGAGCAGTCGCCGGATGGCGATAGCGCTCGCCTGTGGCGACACCTCCTCGCCGAGGCGCACGACGATCTCGTCGATCGGGGCGCTGAGGGGCTCGCGATCGAATTTGCGAATAGCGGTGGTGACCGGGACGTAGATTTCCGATGCGGTGGTGCCGATATCCACTCCTTCGAAGGATCCGGCACCGTTGACCTCTTCCAGTATCCCGATTACCTCGAACCACACGTCGTTGATCTTTAGCTGATTACCGAGCGCCGTCTGTACGCCGTACAGGTCGCGTCGGATACCGGCGCCGATCACCGCGACCTGCGCGTGGCGCTCCTCGTCGAGACGATCCAAGAACCGTCCTTCGCTGACGCGCAGCCCGGATAGCTCCGCCTGCCGATACGAAACGCCGATGACGCTCCCCTCGGTACGCGATTCGACCGCCATGATCTTGTAGGCGTCGATCTCCACCCGCGGCACCGCCAGTTCAACGCCCGGGATGCTGTCGCGGATTACGCTCGCGTCGCGCAGTGATACTCCAAGCGACGTCTGGCGGATCTCGTTGAGCTCGTTGTCGCTGCGATCCACGTCGCGCACGAGCACGTTCCGCAGACCCATACGGTCGATGATCTCCATCGCCTGTAGCTCGGCGCCAGCGCCGATCGACAGCATCGCGATCACCGCACCGACGCCGAAAATCATGCCGAGCATCGTCAGCAGCGAGCGTAGCTTGTGGGTCGCCAGGTTGGTGAGCGCGCTGAGCAGCGCCTCGGCAACGCTCAAGGCACCGTGCCGCCGCCGAGAAGTCCCGGAGCGTCGGCCTCGGCACCATCTCTTGCTACTGCCGCGCGCGACGGATCCTCGAGCGCTACGACCTCGCCCGCCTCGATCCCCGAGTCCACCACCACGCGCCCCAACGCCGCCGAGCCCAGCTGAACAGGTGCCACGTCGTAGCCGTTGCCGGAGCGCCTATAGACGAACGGGTTGCCATCGTCATCCTGGAAGATGGCCTCGCGCGGCACTGCGATGACGTCGTCCAGGTCGTGCAACAGCAGCGTCGCCCGTACGCGCTGGCCGGGTTTCATCTTTGTCGGGTCGGTACGCGTCAGCTCGAGGTCGACATCGAAATACTGCACCGGCGACCATCGCGTGCGTCGCTTGGCGACCGCGGCCACCACCCTCACGGAGGCTTCCACCGTCTCGCCTGGATGCGAATCGAGCACAACCGTCGCCTGGGTGCCCACCTCCACGCCGCCGGCGTCTGCCTCGAGCACGAAGACCTGAGCCTTCATAACCTCCAGCTGGGGGATCTCGGCAATCGGCTGCCCCGGAAAGGCCATCTGGCCGATCGACGGCACATCGCCCATCCAGTTGCGCTGTAGTACGAAGATCCCGGCGTGCGGTGCCCTTACCTCGAGCTCACTGAGCCCGGCCTCCGCCTTCTGAATCGTCAGCTCTGCCTTGCGACGCTCGATCGCCAACAGGTCCAGCTCCACCTCGCCGAGCGCGGCACGGATGTCCTGCGCGTCCTCGGCGTGCTGCATGCGAGTCGTCGCCAGCGCCTCGTCGATCTGAGCTTCGAGAATCTCCTTGCTCGAATAGATCTCCGCGTCGGTGCTCTGGAAATCCTGCGCATGCTCGAGCTGTAACGATGCCAGCGAGGCATCGCGCCCCAGATTCTCCAGCTGGGTGCTCTGCTGGATGCTCGTCTGCTCCGTCCGGTTGGTGGCCTTGTCGCGCTCCGACTGGCCGTCGAAGAGCTCCTTCTCCATATCCGTCGGGTCGAAGCGGATCACCACCTCGTTCGCCTCGACTCGCGAGCCGTCGCGCGCGTTCCAGGCGATCTTCATGGGCTCTCTAGTTGCCGTCGGCACGGTAAGCGCGGTCGCCGTCTCGGCAACCAGAACGCCCTCGGCATCGATGCGATGCACGAACCGGCTACGCTCGACGCGATAGGTCGCCATCGGCTCGGGCTCGTTCCACGAACGCACCAGCGTCAGCCCACCGCCGGCAGCGATTACCAGCACGGCGGTGGCGGCGAGCCATCGTACGCGCGCGCTCATGCTTCCGGCCGCGTCTCGGCGACCTGATCACCGGCTTCGAGACCGTTCAGTACCTGCACCGCGAACGCGTTACGAGCGCCCAACTCGACGCGCACGCGCTCGTGTCCGAACATGGTCTGCCGATAGACCACCGGGCCGTCGTCAGACGGAAACACCGCGTGCGCCGGAATCACCAACACTTCGACGATGCGCTCGGCCTCGACGGTGCCACGGAAGCGCATACCGGGGCGCATGCGCTCGGTATCGGTCTCGTCGAGCGCCAGGTCGAGTCGAACCACCTTCAAAGGGGAACGAGAGGCGCGCTTGCGCTGCACGGTCATCGCGATCGACTCGATGCGGGCGTCGTACTGTAGGTCGGGGTGGGCATCGAGTCGGAGCGTTACCGACTGTCCCTGCTGCACGCGACCCGCATCGGCTTCGTCCAGCTCTCCACGAGCCATCATCAGCTCGAGGTTCGGGACCTCGATGACACGCTCGTGCCGCCAGGTCGAATCACCCACCTTCTTCTTCTCGCCACGCCAGTTGGTCGAATAAATGACGGTTCCGGCGCGTGGTGACTTGACCGTCAGACTCTCGATCGCGGTCTCGGTCTCCGATACGAGCCGCACGGCCCGATCTCGTTGAGCTTCGAGCGCCTGCCGTTGGGCCGCGGCAGCCGTCTCGGCAGCAGCGAGTTGCCCCTGGAGGCTCACCACCTGAACCTCGGCAACCTCCACGTCGAGCTGATCGATCTCGGCCTGATTCGCCGAACGTAGATCATCGGGCACATCGTTCTTCAGACGAGCCTTGCTCAGGGTGGCCTCGGCCTCGGCGTGTTGAAGCGCGAGCGTCATTAGCTGTTGCTTGGTGTCGGCGTCGAGCTTCTCGATGTTCTTGCCGGCCCCCTCCGCCTCGGCTTGAAGCTGCAGGAGACGCTGGTCCAGCTCCGATGTGTCGAACGCCAACACCGGGGCGCCGAGCTCAGCCTCGGTTCCCTCGGGCGCCATGAAGCGGATCGTGAAGTCGTAGACCCCCTCCACCTGGGGCGGCGTCAGCTGGCTCGAATCGCGGGATGCGAGCGTCCCCTCGACGTCGACGCCGATCACCAGATCATCGATGCGGGCGACCGCCCAGGAGACGTCAGAACCCGACGCGAAGGCTGCGGCAAGCCACCAGCCCACGCTGAGGACGATGACGGCAACCAACGCAACGAGGCGAAGCGCGGCTCGCCGACGACTGCGACGAGCCACAACCTGGTGAGGGGGCGACGCCATCAGCGCAGGCCCACCCGGGTTCCGAGCGGTGGGCCCTCCTCGAGCACGCAGTCGTGCGAGTTGCAGGGGCCGAGCCGGACCGGCTGACGCTCGGAGTTGGCGAGGACGACGAAGACGCCCTCGTCGCCGAACTCCAGTGCCCGCCGCGACACCAGCGCGACCTGATCGCGCGCTGCCGTTTCGACCTCGACCTTAACCGACATGCCCGGACGCATGATCTCCGGGTCGGATTCATCGAGGTCGAGGTAGGCGAGGAAAAAGCGTTGCATCGACCGACGATCGGCGGTGTTGGCGACCGGGGCGATCTCGCGCACGACGCCGCCGATCGTGCGCTCAGGATAGGCATCGAGCGTGCATTGCACGCGCATGCCGGGCGTGACCTTGCCATCATCGACGTCGGACAACCGCGCTTCGACGATCATCTTCGACAAGTCGGGAATCTCCATTATGGTGCTGCTCACCCAGGCGGTGTCGCCGACCTGGAACTTGCGATCCTCGCGCCGATTCTCCAGCGCCACGGCGATACCTGACTGGGGTGCTCGCAGCACCATGGTATCGATTGCCCGGCGCGCCTCGGAAACCTCGCGCTCGCTCTTGGCAACATCGATCCGTAGCACCTCGAGCTCGGCCTGGGCGGCGTCCAGGTGCCCCTGCAGATCCGCCACGGCTTTCTCGTGACCGACCCGTGCTTGATCGTGGGCCAACTGCTTTTCCTGATAGGTCTTGCGCGTCTGGACGTCCTCGGGAACCTCTGCCTCGATCTCGGCCTTGCGCATCAGGACGCGGTTGCGCTCGACATCGAACTCCTTCTGAGCTGTCTGTCCCTGGAGCTCGGCTTCGCGACCAACCAACGCGTTCAACGCGGTCTGGCGAGCGGTGATCTTGTTCTCCAGATCGCTGGCAATCTGCGCTGTGTCGAGCTCGACCAGGCGGTCCCCCTCAGCGACGAATGATCCATCCTCGACCATCCAGCGGATCGTCGTCTCCCAGTTCGGCAGCCGCGGCACCTGAATCTGCTCTCCATACGCCGCTCGCAGCTCACCGCTCATCAGCAACGTCTGATGAAATGACCCCTCGCGGACCACGTCTTCGGCAACCTCTTCACGCTCTGGAACCGTTGGGTCGGCAGAAGCAGAACGCTCGCCGGAGCAGCCTGCCAGCAGCGCCAACAACACGCCGCTGAACAGCGTTCCACGAAGCGTGACGTATCGGCGATCGCGCATGGACGATTCGCGCTCCAGGGCCCTTGGGGGGAGCAGGCAGATTCATATTCTCTCTTATTGGACGCACGCGAATCATCTTTCGATGGTGCGTTCCGTCGCTCGCGGCGGCAGAGTCCGAGAAACCGGTGCCGAAAAGAACTGCGAAAGCCCGGAATCGGTTCGCTATACTCGACCCAACCTGGTATTCGACCCAGCCTGCCAGGCGTGCCGAGTTCGTGCACCCATTCTATCCCTGTGGCACCCGGAGAGTCGATCCAGGCAGCCATCGACGCGGCGACTGACGGCGACGTCATCGAGCTGGGCCCCGGCGAATACGTCGAGCGCATCAACTTCAGGGGCAAGGCTGTCCGAGTCACCGGGAGCGGCGAGGCCACGGTCATCCGCGGCACGGGGGCCGGCCCGGTGGTGCGTTTTTCCAGCCGCGAGGGGTCAGACAGCGTGCTGGATTCGGTGGTGGTCACCGGCGGTGTGGCTCGGCGTGGCGGCGGCATCTATATCCACAACGCCAGCCCGACAATCGTGAGAACGATCGTCAGTGCGAACCGTGCCACTCAGCAGGGAAGTGGAATCTACGTCGGTGGCGGTGGCGCGCCGCTGATCTACAACAACCTCGTCATCTACAACACCAAAGACAGCAGCGGTGATCCGCACGCCATCGAGATCGTCGCGGCTTCGCCGTGGGTGATCAACAACACCATTGCTCGCAGCGACAGCAACGGCCTGATCTCTCGCGGCGGTGCACCAGTCATTCGCAACAACCTACTGGTGTGGAACGGCACGCCAGCCGGAGGCGGCCGACGCGGCCGCGGCATTTGCGACTTCAGCAACGACCAGGCGTCAATCCACTACAACGGATTCCACCGCAACACGATCGCCGCAATCCTGCGCGGCGGGCGGGACTGGAAAAAGATCCGCCCGCTGCAGAGTCAGCGTCCCGATCCGCTGGTGGGGCGCAACATCGACGGCAACCCGCGCTTCGCGGCCCGACCGCCGGTCGATGCCGATGCTGCGAGCTTCTCGGATTTCGATCTGGCAGGAGCCGGCAAAGCAATGGACCGCGGCGATCCGGCTGTGGCGTGCAACGACCTGGATGGCACACGCAACGACCTCGACTTCTCCGGCGGGCTGTTCGCCAGCGGAACCGACGCGCTTCCGACACTGGGCGCCTGCGGAACGATACCTGCCTAGGCCGCAGCCCCTGAAGAACCGACCGTTCCGGGGTACAGAAGATCATCGCCGGAGCCGATGAATCAGCCGTCGCTCGCGGTGCCCCCAACATAACGTTCCACGAGACGTCGAATGGGCGCGCCCCGAGGGCAATTCGCACGCCCATTTCCTGCGTTCCTGCGCGAAACGGAGTAGGAGATCACGTGTAAAGAGAAGCAAGCCTACGATTAGACTCTTTGAAAGTAGACTTCTTGAACGTAGACCTCTAAGAAGTCTAGTGTGGGTAGCCTTGACGAAAACAAACGCACAGCTTTACGCACGGTCCGGCTGGAACATTTCCTGGTCGCACCCCGAGGGATATCCGTGAGCGACGAGATCCGGACACATCTGCCGCTGACCGATCTGGCGCTCAACATCATGTTGACACTGTCGGACGGCGAGCAGCACGGCTACGCCATGATCAAGGCAATCGAGCTCCGAGGACGCCGGCCACTGCGGTCCGGCACCCTGTACGCGGGCCTCCAACGACTCCTCGTGGCCGGGCTGGTAAAGGAATCGCAGCCGCCCAGCGAGGCCGGCGATGATCGCCGCCGCCGCTACTACGCGATGACGGAGCGGGGCGAGCAGGTGCTACGCGCAGAGATGACCCGACTCGGGGAGCTACTGGACTTGGCCCGCGACCGCGATCTGATCGACGAGGCCCCGTTTCCCCAGCGTCGGCAGTAGATCGGTGCGGCGACAACCACCCTCGCTTGCCGAGCGGCTGGCGGTGCGGATCTTCCAAGCCTGCCTGATGGCGTTGCCGGCGGCGAAGCGCCATCGCGACGGCGAGTTCCTGGAGCAATTGTTCCGCGATCGGATCGCCGACGTGGTCACCTCCAGGGCGCGGCTCGCAACCCTCTTGGGGGAGTGCATCGCCATCCTCGGCGCCGCCTGCCGCATCCGCTTGGACCTCCGTTCGCAACCACGCCAGGAGGCGCATTTCCCTGCCGCTGAGCCGGAGAGCCTCATGGGCAACCTGTTCGCTGACCTTCGCTATGCGCTCCGGGCACTTCGCATGCGCCCGGGCTTCGTCCTCCTGTCGACCGTCACATTGGCGCTCGGTATCGGCGCCAACACAGCCATCTTCAGCGTCGTGTACGGCGTACTGCTTCGACCGCTCGCCCTTGCCGACCCCGAACGGGTCGTCTTCCTGGTGCAAACGAGCCCGGAACAGCCGGGAGCTCCGGGGACGACATCGCCGGAGAACCTGGAGTACTGGCGCGAGCACGCCGAATCGTTCCAGGGCATCACCGCGTGGTACTTCGATTCGCTGACGCTAGAGGAACCGGACGCCGAGGCGCACGAGCTCGGCTACGCGCTGAAGGTCGGCGTGAACTTCTTCGACGTGCTGGGCGTACGCCCGGCGCTCGGTCGCGGATTCAACCGGCAGGACGAGGTGCGCGGTGCCCCGGCCCGCACGGCAGTGGTTTCGCACCGGCTGTGGCGCGACCGTTGGGGAAGTGATCCACAGGTCATCGGCCGCTCCGTCGGACTCGACGGAGCACCACACGAGATCGTCGGCGTGATGCCGCCGCAAGTGCCTATCCCCGGCTACGACATCGACGTCTGGGTCCCGGTGTGGTTCGACGTCGAGGACGTCGCCATGACGCGTCGCCTCAACACCGTCGGACGCCTGCGCGACGGCACCACAATCGAGCTGGCGCAACGGGAGATGTCGACGCTATCGGAGGCCATCGGCGAGGCGATGCCAGCGTACGTCGGATGGGACGTGGCCGTCATGCCGGCGCACGATCGCATCGTTGGCGCCATCGGGCCGGCGCTCTTGATTACCTTCGGGGCGGTAGCCTTCGTCCTCCTGATCGCCTGTGCCAATCTCGCCAACCTGTTGCTGGCCCGCGCCACCGTCCGTAGGCGGGAATATGCGATCCGAGCCGCAGTCGGAGCTTCGCGCAGCCGCATCGCCCGGCAGGCCATGCTGGAGAGTCTGGCGATTGCGTTACTCGGTGGCGCCGTCGGGGTCGGGGTGGCGCGGATCGGCCACTCCTTGCTCCTCGCCGCCGCTCCGGCCGTACTCCCTCGCGTCGCCGATATCCGGCTCGACCTGCCCGTGCTCGGGTTCGGCTTCGCCGTGGCGCTGGCGACCGGGATCCTCTTCGGCGTCCTGCCGGCCTGGCAGTCGGCATCGATCGATCCCAGCCGCGCGCTGCGGGGAGCCGGTGCGACGGCCACTGCCGGCGGACACGCGCGGGCCGTGCTCGTCGTGTCGCAGGTGGCGATCACCATGACTCTGATCACCGGCGCCGGGATGCTCCTGCTCAGCCTGGTCAGGCTGGAGAGTGTCGATCCGGGATATGACGCCGGGCAGGCGCTGGCAGCACGGATCTTTCTTGAACCCAGGTAGATACGCTGATGAGGACGTGCAGCGTCGCTACTTCGACGACTTGCTCGGCGAGCTCCGAACGATGCCGGGCGTCGAGGCAGTGGGCGGCGCCACCGGTCTACCGATGGACCCCGTCGGCATCGACTTCGACTCGCCGTTCATGCCGGAGAGCTTCGAGGGCGAACGCGCGGATCTGCCGCGCGCCGACTATCGATTTGCTACACCCGGCTACACCGAAGCGCTGGGAATCCCGCTGCTTGCCGGCCGCACCCTGAGGGCCGCAGATGGCGTCGAGGATCGACCGGTCGCGGTCGTTAACGAGACCCTGGCGCGCAACATCTGGCCCGGTGAGAGCCCACTGGGCAAACGCGTAACGATCTTCTTCAGAGGAGCCATCGATCACGAGATTGTCGGCGTGGTGGGAGATGTCCGTTTCCGCGGCCTCAGATCCGAACCGCGCCCAGAGCTCTACGTCCCGTTTCGCGAGCTTCCCTGGGGCACGTTGACCGTCGTGGTGCGCACGCCCGACCCGGCCGCGGCGGCGGCGAGGGTGCGCGCGACCGTTCTGGCCCGCGACCCGCGGCAGCCACCGCACAGCGTGCTCCCGGTGGCCGATCTGGTGACCGCCTCACTGGCGGGCAACCGTTTCTACGCAACATTGCTGACGGCGTTCGCCGCCGTAGCAATGGCGATCTCCGGAGCCGGTATCTACGGAGTCATCTCCTACTGGGTGAGCCGCAGCACGCACGAGATCGGCGTGCGGGTGGCGTTGGGCGCGGCGCGATCGGGGGTGATCGGCCTCGTAACCCTCCGCGGCGCACGACTGACGCTCATCGGAACGGCAATCGGCACCGTGGGATCGTTGCTCGCCGGCAGGCTGCTCGAAGGGCTGCTTTTCGGTGTCTCGACGACTCACGCCGGGGTGCTGACGGCGGCGGCGGGTGGGCTCGCGCTGGTGGCAATGGCGGCCTGTTACGTGCCGGCGCGGCGGGCTGCGCGCGTCAGCCCGGTGGTGGCGCTGCGCCAGGGTTGAGCAACCACTAGTGGCCTGCAGCGACCGGCTATTAGGGCTGGTTCCGTTCCTTACGGCGCACTACCGACAGCGCTGTATCGCCAGCGCCCTTCGCCAGGCCGACGACGGCCTCGCCGGCTCCCTTGGCCAATCCGGCGACGGCGCCTCCGGCTCCTTTGGCCAGGTCCGTCACTCCGGAGACGGTGGCGCCCACTCCCTGACGCGACGCGCCCCAGATCGCCTTGGACACGCTGGCACTCCCGCTCGCGACCACCTCGCCCAGCAGCTTCGTCGCCTGGGTAACAGCAGCACGACGAACCACCCCGCGACGCTCCGCCACCAACGGAGCGCAGTAGCGCTTTGCCACCATCCCCACCCTCAACGTCAGGAACGCGTTGGCTGTGCCGGTGACGATCGAGCTCGCTACCAACCCCGCTGCGACGCGCAACCCGGGTACCTCGGCGGCGATAGCAGGCAACGAGGCCGACAGGATCGGGGCGACCTGCTCGCTCACGTCGATATCCTCCAGCGAGCCCGCGACGAACGTCGTCGCGGCGACGTTGGCGTAGAGGTGGATCAGCTCCCGAACCGCCGGTCGCTGAGCGTAAAGGTGCGCCAGTTGCCAGACCATGCGCATCTGCAGGCCGAGCACCATGAACGCGTCGAGGCGTCCACTCTGTGAGACCGCTGTGGCCAGGAACACCTGGCCGGCATGCGCCTTGACCAGGGCATCGGCGCAGGCATCGAGCTCGGATAGCGCCGACTCGATCTGTTCCTGTGTCTCGAGCGGCCGGGAGGAAACCCGCTCGTTCTCGGACAATCGAGCGGCGAGGCCCCGCAGATAAGCCTGGTGTTCGGGTCCCTGGCTCTCGGTCGGTGCGACCAGCGGCTTGCGGAGCCGCATGAGCATCACCAACGGGGTCAGCAACAAGACCGCATAGATCGCAACCAGGCTCCAGAGCACGATCGGCCCCAGACCCGGTCGTAGGGCATCGGCCAGCGTAACCACGCCGGCGGTCTGGTTGATCACCAGCAGCGCGAACGAAACGACCACCAGCGCCGAGACCACCAGCAGCAGTGTGCGCAACCCCTTGGGCATCGGGACCTCCGACTAGTGGCCTGTAACAGATGAACGTTGCCTATCGCAGTTGGGATTTGCGGGTGAGATCAAGGCGCGGCGACGCAGTCGATGCTAGGGGCATCATCGAGGAGCCGCAACGCCGATATCGCCCGCAACAGCCCATCTGTCCGCAGGATGGCGGCGAACTGGGCCCGCCTGCGGCGTTGCTCCTCCTCGATAATGGGCAAACATTGTCTCGTCGGACCGCCTGGCATCCGGGCCCATTTCGCCACCACGATAGGCAACGTTCATCTGTTACAGGCCACTAGTGGCGCTTCAGCGCGCCGCGATCGATCTTGCCGAGATGGGTGCGGGGAAAGTCCTGCAGAAACTCTACCTCGCGCGGGTACTTGTAGGGCTCCAGGCTCCGCCGGACATGCTCTTTGAGCTCCTCTGCGAGGTGGCGGTCGGGCTGCTGGTCCGACGTCGCGACGACGAAGGCCTTCGGCTTCACTAAGCCCTCGACCTCCACCCCGACAACGGCGACCTCGCTTACCGCCGGGTGCCCCATCAGACAGTTCTCCACCTCGCCAGGAGATAGCCACTTCCCGGAGACCTTCAGCATGTCGTCGTCGCGACCGCAGTAGACATACGTCGCGTCGGGAGCGCGCCGAATCATGTCACCCGACACGTACCACTCGCCCCGGAACGCCTGCATCGTGCTCCGCATGCGCTGCCAGTACCCGATCGCCCGCGAGTTCCCACGCACCCACAGGTAGCCGATCTCGCCGTCCGGAAGATCGTTACCGTGCACGTCGCACACGCGCACCTCGAATCCGGGGACGACCTTCCCCAGGGTGCCGGGGGTGACATCGCCAGGGCGGTTGGAGATGAACACGTGCCACTGCTCAGCGGTGCCGAGGCCGTCGAGTAGCTCGACCCCGAAGGCGGCGTCCCAGCGCGCTTGAAGCTCGGCCGGCAACGCCTCGCCGGCCGACGTCGACAGCCGCAGACACGACAGATCATGCGCGCCGGCGTCCGCTGCGCCCAGCATGTTGTTGATCATCGTCGGAACGTTGATGAGGATCGTCGGCCGGTGTTTGGCGATGCGCGCGAACAGCGCTTCGGCGGTGCAACGTTCCTCGAACAAGGCCACGGAGGCACCCACCGAGAACGGAAACAACAGGTTGGACCCGGTGGCGTAGCCGAAGAAAAGCTTCGGAACTGACACCGTGATGTCGCTCTCGCGGTAGCCGATGACACCGTGCGCGTAGCAGAGCGTCGTGTTCACGAACGAGTTGTGGCTCTGGACGACTGCCTTCGGCTGGCCGGTCGTTCCACCGGAGAACAGCCAGATCGCCGCATCGTCGCGGTGGGTGGGAAACGTCTCGAAGTCATGCGAGGCGTCATCGAGCCGGGCGTCGCAGTCGGCGTCGCCGAGCACGAACAGATCCCTCACGCTGGACGTCGCCGTGGCGGCCCGCCGGAACTCGGGCGCTCCGTCAGCGTGCACTACAGCGGCGCGGGCACGCGTGTAGCTGAAGAAGTACTCGATGGCCTCCGCCTTCAGCGACGGGTTGAGCATGACAGCCACCGCGCCCATCTTCAGCACGCCGAAGAACGCTCCGACCCAGGCGGCCGAATCGGGAAGAGCGATGATGACGCGCTGCTCCGGCTCGATCCCGGCCTCCAGCAGGACGTTGGCGAAGCGGTTCGCCAGGCGCTGGACATCCTGATAGCTCAACTCGCCATCGTCGGTCCGCAGGGCGATCCGGTCGCCCCTGCCCTCGCGCACGCGCGCATCGAGAAACCAATCGGCGATGTTGAGCTGCTCGGGAATCTCTGCGTCCATGGTCATCCCCTTCTGCGGGCGGACCCGCGGCGGCACGCTAGCCTGGATGCCGGTAGCCGTGTCGCATGTAGCTGCCGTCTGGCGCGATCGTCGGGAGCTTGAATCGCTTCCTGGTCAGGAGACGGTGTAGCTTCGGATCCGTAAGGGCGAGCTTGTCTGGGGTGTTCGGTCGCCACTCGTGCTGGATCTCCTCCGGCCGGCCGGCGAAATCCTGCAGGCCGAGCAACGACGTCAGGCCCCAGTAGAAGTACTCCGTCGCCTGGCAGGAGTAGTCGCAAGTGGCATCGTCGTAGGTGTACCAGGCGGAGTCCGGGTACTGTGGCGGGATCTGCTCGAAATGCCCTCCGCGGGCGACGTCCATGGCGTCGGCGAGTCGAGTTCCGGGAGCCTCGCCCCAGACGCGCGGGTAAGCCGCCGCCAGTCCTGCATGAGAGATGAGATGCAGCACCTCCTCGAGCGTTGCGTCGAAGACCCCTTCGGCCGCGCCGCCGGGGTGGGTTTCCAACGCCTGGAGATCCTGAAGCGACAGACCGTCCAGCGTTTCATCATCGATCGTGTCGAAGAACGCATCGGTATCGCGCCGGTGGGCGAACATCACCATCGCGGCCCGGGCGGCAATCAGCTTTCTCAGCACCTGACGATTGTCGACCGCGCCGTCGGCGTCGTTGTCGAGGTACTGCGCCATCACGTTGGCGGCGTGCAGCAGCTTTTTCGCCGGCACCGCAGGCGTGGCGTAGAGACGTACGCCGAAGACATTGACCTGGCGGTCGAAGGTCGCGGCAAAGGCAGCCGGCGCGTCGCCGTCGAGCGCCGTGATCTCCGGCGGCCCGCTTGAAACCGGTGTCGAAAATACCGGTACCGCCAACGCCACAAACCCGAGCGTTGAACCGGCCAGACGGCCACTAACGATGTGCATGCGATGCCTGTCTCCGCTGGCGGTCTGTCTCCAGCCCGAGTGCCGGATGTCGATCATCGGGTTCATTGTACGAGCCGCGCCGACCCTATAATCGCCACATGCCGGTGCACCGCCTTGCCGAGATGACCTGGGAGGAGGTGCGCGACCTCGATCGCGATCGGTCGATCGTCATCTTGCCGACCGGGGCGACCGAGGCCCACGGTCCGCATCTGCCATTGCAGACCGACGTCATCATTGCCTCCGCGATGGCCCGTGCGGGCGCCGAGAAGCTCTCCGCGGCCGGCTGGCTGCCGCTGCTTGTCCCACCGGTCACCTATTCGGCGGCGCCGTTCGCTGAAGCGTTCCCCGGCACCGTTTCGGTCACACCGGCGGTCGTCGTGGCGACCATCGTCGAGGTGGCGCGCAGCTTCGCGCGCCACGGCTTCGGCATCGTGGCCATCGCCAACGCCCACTTTGATCCCGCCCACCTGGCAACGATCCACAGCGCCGTCGACACGCTCGCAATCGACGCCGACCTGACGACGGTGTTCCCCGATGTCACCCGCCGCCCGTGGGCGCTGCGACTCACCGACGAGTTCAAAAGTGGGGCGTGCCACGCCGGGCAGTACGAGGGGTCCATCGTGCTTGCGGAACGGCCAGAGCTCGTGCGCGACGACATCCGCGCCAGCCTCCCGGAGCTACCAGTCTCGCTGTCGGCGGCAATCGCCGACGGTGCGCAGTCGTTCGCGGCAGCGGGCGGGGAGCGTGCGTACTTCGGCTATCCTGCTAACGCCTCCGCCGAGGAAGGTCGGCAGACGGTCGATCTACTTGGAAGCATCCTCTGCGACGCGATCCTCGCGACGATCGACCGCGCCGACGACGCCCCGGACGAAACGAAATGACGACCAACGGAGAACTCACCGGATGAGCTACCGAGTCATCAACCCCGAGGACCTCGGGGCGCCACGAGGTTGGAACAACGGAATGCTCGGACCGGTCGGGGGTCGAGTGCTGTTCGTCGCCGGGCAGACGGCGCACGATCGCAGCGGCCGGGTATCGGAGGCAGGATTCGTGCAGCAGTTCGGTCGCGCCCTCGACAACACGCTGGCGGTGGTGCGCGAAGCCGGCGGCGTACCCGGCGACATCGGTCGAATGACGGTCTTCGTCACCGACGTCGAGGCCTATCGCCAGAGTCTTTCGGAGCTCGGCGAGATCTGGCGACCGCGCATGGGTCGCCACTTTCCGGCCATGGCGCTGATGGAGGTATCAGGACTCGTCGACGAACGCGCCCTGGTCGAGATCGAAGCCACAGCGCTGTTGCCCGCTCCTCTCACGTTGACCGGGGAAGAATCCGCGGCGGTCGTGACCTGAGCGAGCAGAGCCATGCCGATAACGCCGAACAGCTTTCTGTACGACCACGATCGCAGCACTGGCGTCGCCACGCTCATGCTGAACCGGCCGGACAAGCTCAACGCGATCACCTTCGAGGTCTACGACGAGCTCGGGCAGGTCTTCCGCGCCCTCGACACCGAGCCGGATGTGCGCGCGATCGTGATCACCGGCCGCGGACGGGCGTTCTGTTCGGGCGGCGACATAGACGAAATCATCGGCCCACTCCTGGACCGAGAGCTCGACGAGCTGCACCGGTTCACCGCCATGACCTGCGAGGTCATCAAGGCGATGCGCTCGTGCCGCCGACCTATCGTCGCGGCGTTGAACGGCACGACCGCCGGCGCCGGCGCGGTCATCGCCACCGCATGCGACATCCGCGTCGCGGCGGAATCGGCCCGCATCGGTTTCGTTTTCGCCAAGGTCGGATTGTCGGGCGCCGATATGGGCTCGTGCTGGCTGCTGCCGCGCATCGTCGGGCTGGGTCGCGCCAGCGAGTTGCTGTACACCGGGGAGCTCATCGACGCGACAGAAGCCCATCGAATCGGTCTCTACAATCACGTCGTCGCCGACGACAGGGTGCTCGAAGTGGCCTTGAACCTGGCCGAGAAGCTGGCGCGTGGGCCGAGCTACGCGCACGGCGTCACCAAAGAGCACCTCGATCTGGAGGCAGACATGACGCTTGCCGATGCGCTCGATCTCGAGGCTACGGTGCAGGCGGTATGCATGCGCACCCCTGATTTCCGCAACGCCTACGAGGCGTTCGTGGAGCAACGCGAGCCAGAGTTCAACCGGCCGCGTCCGGACGACCGCCTGCCGGAGACGCCGACCACGGTCGAGGATCCGAATCCGGCGGCCGAAGAATGACCGACGTTGCCGCGGTTGGCGCATTCCTCGATGCCGCCCACTGCGATCTTGCCGTCGCCGTTCGGGCGTTCGCCGATGAGGAAATCCGCCCGCTCCCCGACCCGCGCAGCGATGATGAGGCACGTGTGCAGGCGCGCGAGATCCTCGCTGCCCTCGGCCGCGGCGGCTGGTTCGGGCCCATCGGCGACCGCGACCTGCGGGCGCTGTGCCTGGTACGCGAGACGCTGGCGGCGGCATCACCGCTGGCCGACTCGGTAGCCGCACTCCAGGCGTTGAGCATCACGCCGATCCTGCTGACGGCCAACGAGCCAATGCAGCAAGCGTGGGCCGAGCCGGCGCTGACCGGTGCCGCCATGGGCGCCTTCGCGATGACCGAGGCGGAGGCCGGATCAGACGTCGGGTCGATTCAGACGACCGCGGTGTGCGAAGGCGACGAGTATCGCCTCGATGGCGCCAAGACCCTGATCTCCAACGCCGGCATCGCCGACTTCTACGTCGTTTTCGCCAGCACGGATCCCGACGCTGGCACGCGTGGCATCAGCGCCTTCGTCGTCGGAGCCGCAACCGCCGGTTTGCGCTTCGTACGCCCGCAAGTAATGAGCGCCCCTCACCCGCTGGGCGACATCGAGCTCGACGGTTGCCGCATTCCGGCAATCAATCGTCTGGGTGCCGAGGGCGAGGGCTTCAAGCTTGGCATGACGACCCTCGATCGCGTGCGCGCGTCGGTCGGAGCGGCAGCCTGTGGACTGGGCGATCGGGCTCTCGAGGAAGCGCTGACCCACGCGAAGTCTCGCCGGCAGTTCGGCAAGAGCCTGGGCAGCTTTCAGCTCGTGCAGCAGAAGCTGGCGAGGATGGCCACCGACCTGGCGGCGGCGCGCTTGCTGGTTTATCGAGCCGCCTGGGAGACCGACCGCGGCAAGCAACGCGTCACCCTGGAAACGGCAATGGCCAAGGCGTTCGCCACCGAGGCAGCACAGCGAATCGTCGACGACGCGGTCCAGGTGCTCGGCGGGCGCGGCGTGCTGGCTACGCATCCGGTCGATCGTCTATACCGCAGCGTGCGGGCCATGCGGATCTACGAGGGAACCACCGAGATCCAACAGTTGATCATCGCCGGCCGGCTGCTGACCGACAGCGACGAAGGCGAGCGATGACCGGCCGATCCGCCGGACGCGCATGAGGATCGGGGCGGTCGGCGGCGGGCCTGCAGGCCTGTACTTCTCTATCCTGATGAAACTCGCGCGGCCCGATTGGGACATAAGCGTCTACGAGCGCAACCGCAGCGACGATACGTTCGGCTTCGGCGTCGTGTTCTCGGATGCAACGCTCGACAACCTTCGCGCCGCCGATCGTGACTCCTGGAACGCCATCCGCGACAGCTTCCATCACTGGGACGACATCGACATCCACTGCCGTGGACAGGTGCTGCGGTCCACAGGGCACGGATTCTCGGGAATGTCGCGTCAGCGTCTCCTCACGATCCTGGCGGAGCGAGCTCGCGAGCTGGGCGTGCAGCTGCAATTCGGCACCGAGGTATCGGCGCCCGATGAGCTTGGCAATGCCGATCTGATCCTCGCGGCGGACGGGGTGCGCAGCGCGCTGCGCGACCGGTTCGCTGAACGGTTCGAGCCCCAGGTCGACCTGCGTCCGAATCGTTTCGTGTGGCTAGGAACCACCTGCCCGTTCGCCGCCTTCACCTTCCTGTTCAAAGAGAGCGCCCACGGCCTGTGGCGGGTGCATGCCTACCAGTACCGAGCGAGCGGCAACAACGGCGAGACCGAGCCGATCTCGACCTTCATCGTCGAGGTGACCGCGACGACATTCGAAGCCGCTGGCCTGGATGAGAACGACGAGGACGCCACCATCGACCATTGCCAGCGGCTGTTCGCCGACGAGCTTCGCGGACACCGACTGATCAAGAACCGCTCTGTGTGGCGATGCTTCCCGACCATAAGCAACGCGCGCTGGCATCACGACAACGTCGTGCTGCTAGGCGACGCCGCGCACACGGCGCATTTTTCCGTCGGATCGGGGACCAAGCTGGCGATGGAGGACGCCATCGCGCTGAGCGCCGCGCTAGCCAGAAGCAGTAGCAAGGGCGAGCCCGACGCGGCAGCCATCGAGGGCGCGCTCAGCGCGTACGAAACAACCCGCAGGCCGGAGGTCGAGAGCCTGCAGCGCGCCGCACAGGCGAGCCTGCAGTGGTTCGAGGATACCGAGAGATACTGGAACGATGATCCGATCCAATTCGGCTACGGTCTGCTGACCCGCAGCCTTCGAATCACCCACCAGGACCTGGCGGCCCGCGACCCGGACTATGTCGCGCGCGTCGACGAATGGTTCGCTGAAGCGGCTGCGGCGCAGTCGGGCATTCCGGTCGCCGAGGTCGCGGCACTGCCGCTGCAACAGGCGCCGGCGGTACTTGCGCGCAGCCTGCAGACGGGCGCCGGCACACCACCGCCGATGTTCACGCCCTTCAAGCTGCGCCAGCTCGTCCTGGTGAATCGCGTCGTCGTCTCGCCGATGTGTCAGTACAGCGCCGCCGATGGCATGCCGAATCAGTGGCATGCCGTCCATCTCGGCGCGCGCGCAATCGGTGGGGCAGCGCTGGTGATGACGGAGATGACCGATATCAGCGCAGAGGGGCGAATATCGCCCGGCTGCACCGGTATGTACAGCGACGAGCACGTCGAAGGGTGGCGACGGATCGTCGAGTTCGTGCACCGCCACAGCTACGCCAAGATCGGTCTGCAGCTGGCGCACGCCGGACGCAAGGGGTCTACGCGCCGGTCGTGGGAGGGTGCCGACGAGCCGCTAGAAGACGGCAACTGGCCGCTGATCGCCGCCTCCCCGATCCCGTGGTTCCCTCACAGCCAGACCCCGCGCGAGATGACGCGCGGCGACATGAACAGCGTGCGCGATGACTTCGTGGCGGCAGTCGAGCGCGCCGATGCCGCCGAGTTCGACCTCATCGAGCTGCACATGGCGCACGGATACCTACTTGCGGGCTTCATCTCGCCGCTGACCAACGCACGCACCGATAGGTATGGTGGGTCGATTGCCAACCGCATGCGGTATCCGCTCGAGGTCTTCGCGGCCATGCGCGCCACCTGGCCGGCGCACAAGCCGATGTCGGTGCGCATCTCGGCGGTCGACTGGGTACCCGGCGGAATGCAACCTGAAGACGCGGTCGAGGTAGCGCGACTGCTGGCCGAGGCCCAATGCGACCTGGTGGACGTCTCGGCCGGGCAAACGGTTCCGGACGCCCGCCCGGCGTACGGCCGCCAGTTCCAGACCCCGTTCGCCGACCGCATCCGGCACGAGGTACCGATCGCCACCATGGCGGTAGGCAACATCTCCTCGTTCATGGATGTGAACACGATCCTGGCCGCCGGGCGCGCCGATCTCTGTGCCCTGGCCAGAGCGCACCTGTGGGACCCGTACTGGACCCGAAACGCGGCGCACGCGCAAGGCTTCGAGCTTCCCTGGCCGGATCCCTACGCGGTGCTCGACCGGTACACACCGCGCTTCCGCTAGCCTTGTCAAGCCTTGTTTGTCATCATCATTATTAAGTATCGTTTCTGCATAAACAGAGGCGAATAAAGGTATTTAAAGTCTTTTTATATGTTTTACTGACTTTTAATAACTCGAAAACGCTCTGATGACCGAGATTGTCCGCTAAAGTCTCGGATAGACATGACGGCAAGCCACGGCAAGCCGTCACACCGAAGCCTCCCCGGCCCTGCAAAGGAGGATTCGGTGCGCAGGACGACGACAGTGATGCTGCTGGTCGGGTTGATATGGACCAGCGCCACAGCCACCGAGGCATCAGCGCCCACCCCAGCCCGCTTCACCCGCTGGCTCGAGGGGCCCATCAGCGCGCTCATCCTTCCCGACGAGATCGAGGCGGCGCGGGAGATCGGCGGATCCGGGCTCGAGGAGGAGTTCATCGCCTGGTTCTGGGCACGTCGTGACCCCGATGCCGCCACGCCGCTCAACGAGCTCCGTGCCGAATTCGCGGATCGGCTTGCCTTCGTGGACAAGGAGTACCTGGAACCCGAGCACGGCCTCCCGGGTTGGGGCACCCCACGCGGGCAGATCTACCTGTTGATGGGAGCGCCGAGCGAGGTGCTCTCGAGCTCGCAGCGATACCGGGTAGAGGGCTCGCTACGTCGTCTCACGGTATGGCACTACGGGCGGCGTGCTGGCGGGCGATCGGTACGCTTCTGTTTCGTCGAGACACGGTCGGGTATCAGGCTCGCCACCGACCAGAAGCGGCGAATGCAAACTGACCAAACCGCGGCTCTCGACGCTGCTCGCAGTCGTCTGGTGGTCCGTACCGCCGGCGGACGTTTCGGAGAGTCTGGCGATTACGACGACGAATCGCTGCCGCTCGATGTCAGCATCGCCGAGCGCGACGAGGGATGGTTGGCAGCGATCCGGCTACCGTTGCACGAGTTGCTCGGCGAGCCCGACGGTGAGGCGATTCGATACCGGCTGGCCATCGCCGCCAGGTCCGGGCACGGAACAGGAACGCAGCGCGAGTACCAGTTGGGCGCCCTGGAGATCCGGCTGAGCGCAAGCGACTTCCGTACCTGGTCAGATCAACAGATCCACATCGCAGTCTGGGCGCCGACCGGCGTGACAACGCTGCAGATTACCGAGACCCCCACCGGACGCTCTAGCACCGTCGCGTTGCAATCGACCGGCATCGTGCCTGACACGATCGCCATGGCCCGGAAGCTGGCGGTGAGCCCGCTGCCCGGCGAAAGCGGCATGGCAATCGCCTATTTCCCGACCTGCCCGGTGCGGCACCCGAATGCCGTCGCGACGCTCATCGCGGCGCCACGGGACGCCATACCGGGTGTCGAGCTGCTGCCCGGCGGCCAGCTGGCCTTGGCGCTACCGCGCCCTTCCAGCGACCGCTGATCAACGCCCTGACTCGACCCGGCAGTTGAGCTAAGCTGCCGGAACGGTCTGAGGTGAGCGACGATCGCTCCCTCGGCGAGGCGAATCCCTGCAGCGAGGACTCCCGTGCGCTCGCGTACCTACGCCGAGTATCTGAAGCTCGCCGAGTTGCTCGATCTACAGCAGCCCAAGTCAGAGGGCCCGGAGCATGACGAGATGCTGTTCATCGTCATCCACCAGGTCTACGAGCTGTGGTTCAAGCAGGTGCTGCACGAGCTCGACCACCTCGGGGCGCGGTTCCAGGACGGCGACACGGACGCAGCCCTTCGAGCCCTGAAGCGCGTGCTCACGATTCTCAAGACATTGGTGGCACAGATCGATGTTCTCGAGACCATGTCGCCACTCGACTTCCTGAGCTTTCGTGATCGGCTCGAGTCGGCCAGTGGATTCGAGTCGTGCCAGTTTCGGGAGCTGGAGTTCGCGCTGGGCATGAAGAGCAGCGTCACGATCGAACGCTTCCCCGAGGGATCGTGGGAGCGCCAACGCCTGACGGAACGGCAGCGGTCTCCATCGTTGTGGCAACACTTCGTTGCCTTCCTCGGTACGCAAGGCATGGAAATACCCACCGAGGCCATACCGGTAACGTCGGCCGAGCAGACCCCCGAGAGCCCTGCGCTGCAGGAACACCTGGTCGCGATCTATCGTACGAACACGGCGCTGTCGCAGGTGTGCGAGCGACTCGTTGACCTTGACGAGGGAATCCAGGAGTGGCGCTACCGTCACGTCAAGATGGTGCAGCGCACCATCGGCACCAAGCGCGGCACCGGGGGCAGCTCGGGAGTCGAGTACCTGCAAACCACGCTCTTCAAGCCCCTGTTTCCGGACTTGTGGGCCATCCGTAGCGAGCTCTAGTGGCCGGGAGCAGGGAACCCTCGACCGCCACCCGGCGCCTGTCTTGACGGCGCAGACCGGCGGCCCGATTCCCGCAACACGGTTCGACACCACGCAGCTGTCGGCCACTCCGAATCCACTCGCGAGCCACTACACGCGTTTCCGAGTAGCGCAGCGAATGCTGCTCACGGGCCACTCCCATCAAGCCTGGCCAGACTGCGGATTCGATGGCCAGCGCCAAGCGTGGCTCGATGCGGCGGAGCTGGTTGACCACAAGTGGGAGCGCGCGTTCGCCAGGGCGCAACGGGTGCGGCAGGGTTGGGCGCGGCTCTTACAGGACGATGCCGACGCCATCGCACTGGGGCCCAATACCCACGAGCTGGTGGTTCGCTTGTTGTCGGCGTTGCCGTTGGGCAAACGGCCGCGCCTGGTCACCACGGACGGTGAGTTTCATACCCTGCGTCGGCAGCTCGATCGTCTGGCGGAGGAGCGGGTCGAGGTCGTCAAGCTCGCGGCCGAACCGACCGAGACACTGGCCGAACGGCTCTCGGCCGCGGTCAACGACCGCACCGCGCTGGTCGCTGTCTCCAGCGTCATGTTCCAGAGCGCCAGGCGCGTACCGCATCTGGGGCGCCTGAGCACCGCCTGTCAGCGTGCTGGCACCGAGCTGCTGATCGACGTGTACCACTCCCTCAACGCAATCCCGTTCTCGGTGGGTGAGGCGGGCCTGGAGACAGCGTTCATCGTCGGCGGCGGCTACAAGTACTGTCAGCTCGGCGAGGGCAACTGCTTTCTTCGCTTGCCGCCCGGCTGCCGCTTGCGCCCCGTGATTACCGGTTGGTTCGCGGAGTTCGACACGCTCAGCGATGCCGATGCCGGCCGCGTCGGATACGCCCGCGGTGGGGCACGCTTCGCCGGTGCTACCTACGATCCGACGGCGCACTACCGCGCCGCCGACGTCTTCGACTTCTTCGAGCATCATGGGCTCTCCCCGGAGATCTTGCGGCAGGTTAGCCAGCGCCAGATGGGTGTGCTGGCCGACACCTTCGACGCGCTGGATCTCGACCCCGCGCAGATAGCGCGCGACCGCGATACCCCTCTACGGGAGCTGGGTGGGTTCCTGGCTCTGAGCTCACCCCATGCGGCGGAGCTCAACCATCGTCTCGGCGAGCTGGGCGTACAGACCGACTACCGCGGCGACGTGCTACGTTTCGGCCCCGCCCCCTACCTCGACGATAGCCAGCTCGAGAGCGCCATGGAACGTCTCGGCGAAGCCACCCGGCAGGAGCTTGGACGGTGATCGCCGCACTGGCGGCGCTGGCCGCGCTGGCGATGCCCGCAACGCAGCAGGCTGGGCCCGTAGTGTGGAGCCCGTGCGCGGTCGACGCCGAGGACTCGAGCCAGACTGCAGAATGCGCCGTGGTCAGCATGCCGCTGCGACACGACCTCGACGACAGCGACAACATCGGCATCGCCGTCAAGCGCGTGCTCGGCTCCAGCCATCCCGGCCGTCAGGGCGGCACAGGAACGACGCCCGTCGCTGCCCGGCGTCAAGTCTGGTTTCTGAACGGCGGGCCGGGCGACTCGGGGATCGAGGCCATCGGGCGTGTCCGACCGTTGTTCGACGACGGCGGCATCGACGTCTACACGCTGGACCATCGCGGTGTCGGCGGCAGTGCGTTGCTCGCATGCCCGGAGCAACAGGCCGAGGATAGCGAGGAAGGAAACGAAGTCGCAGCCGCCGAATGGGGTTCGTGCATCGAGTTCATCAACGCCGAGCGCCACGATCTACTGGCGCTGACGATCACCCAGGCCGCCCATGACGTCGGGCGACTCATCGAGCTCACCCGGGGGCCAGAGGATCGTGTGTTCGTTTTCGGTGCCTCGTACGGCACGACCTGGGCGAACCGCTACCTGAGCCTGTATCCGGAGCAACCGGAGGGCGTGATCCTCGATGGCATCGTGCCGGCAGACTGGACGTTCGCCGAGTTCGACAGCGGACTCGACACGACGGCGCGCAGCATCCTGGCGCGTTGCGCCAACTTCCAGGAGTGCTCTCGACATCTCGGCGCCGACCCGATCGCGCTCGCCGAGGCGCTTCCGGGGAAGTTCGATGCCGGCCACTGCAGCGACCTGCAGATCGACAGCAACACAGTCAGGCTGTTGCTCGGCAACATGCTCATGGGCGGACCTGAGGTGTGGCCTTACATACCGGCGATGGTGTATCGGCTCGATCGCTGCAAGCTGCGCGACCTGCTGGCCATCGGCGAGCTCTTTGCACGCCTGTTCGAGAGCGGCGAGGCGGGCCAGGAGAGCGAGTCCCACGCGCAGGTGTTGCAACGCCATATCGTCTTGTCGGAGCTGTGGCCCGATCCCTCTCCGCCGGTAGAGGACTTCGAGGCTGCCATCGAAGAAACGTTGATGACGACTGCGGTGAGTGCGTCGTTCGCTTCCACGTGGGCGCAATGGCCCCGCTACCCGCTCGATGAGCACACCGGACAGTTCGCCACGTTCGAAGGCCCCATGCTCATGTTGCATGGCGGACTCGATCCGACCATGCCGGTGGAGCGGCTGCGCGACCTGCGCGCACGCTTCGGCGGAGAGCACCAGACCTTTGCGTTCTTCCCGCACGCCGGGCACGTCACCGTGAACTCGGGGGGCAGCTGCGCCGCCGGGCTTTACGGTGCGTTCGTCGACAACCCGGCGGCGACTCTTGACCTCGGATGCATCGCCGACCTCCCCCCGGTGGACTTCAGCGGCACGAGATTCGACGCCGATTCGCTATTCGGCACCGCCGATTTCTGGGGCGACCGGCTCAGCACCCTCGAGTGGTTGCTGGTCGCCGCCGCTGTGGCCGTGCTCGGAGCGCTGGTCGGTGTGGTCCGGTGGGGCGTTCGTCGCCGGCGGCGGCGAGCCCGGCCTGAGCTCGATCTCGAGGGGAGCAAGGCACCGGGGGCGGACCAGGGATAACCGCCCCGGCACCTCACGCAGGGTCGCGTGAAGCTCGGGTCTCCCTCAAGTGCTTCGTCGGGTCTCCGTCTCGGAAAGCGCGTTCATAGCCTGCCTCCGACGGAGACGAAAGCGCTCACGTCATCGTCCCCGTTGGCCCATCCCCCGGGCTGGCTGAAGGCCGTATCGACCTCCTCGTCGGCACCCGCCGAGTAGCACACGACGGCGCTCGAGAAACCAGTGCTTGCGACGGCTCGTGGGACGTAAAGGCTGAAGACATTGACCATGTAGCGATTGCCCCAGGGATCGGCTTCGATGCGGTCGGCGACGTAGGGCCCTCTCCAGGCGAACAGGCTGTTGGAGCCCTGTGTACCGGCAGAGACGGAGGTCAGGCCCCCTTCAACGCCGCCAGCAATCCCGTCGACCGTGTCCGTAGGCATGCGATAACCCCGGCTCGGCCCACCTAGTGGGGTGTCGTGCAACAGATGATTGGCAAGCGTATCGACGGTGAAACGGTGGTTCGTCCCGCCGGAGTCAGCGGGTTGCTCGAAGTCATTGCCCTCGCCGAGCAACCACGAGGCGCCTGCGGCGCCCGGCAACCGGTTGTTGAGGGCGGGAACACTTCCGTCGCCGATGAGTAGACCGACCGGGAGGCTGTTGGCCGTGGCGACCGGTTCGCCGCCATGGGACGCCAGGTTGCCGGTGTCGAGGATGAGCCGCGCCAGGGCGCTGCACACGCGCGTGACGTCCTCCTGCACGCGGGCAAACCACGCCAGACGATTGAAGTCGCCGATGTTGACCAGCACGATCGACAGGACCACGAGCACGGCGAGGATAATGACGCTGACCTCCACCAGAGTGAATCCCGCTGCCTGTCTGCTCATCGACCTGCTCCTGTAGCACGATGCCGGGGATCACCGCGGGGTCTGAGAACCAGGCTAGTCGCCACCGAGGCGCGACCAAAACCGACCAGGCCACGCCTGTCCGTATCTGCCGAGGAGCCAATCGCCAGCAGCCGCGCCCGGTGCCCGCCGCGTCCCCGGCCGGTCTTCGCGGCGCGGCTGCGGCCATTGCCGGTCGGCAACGGAAGGACCACGCACGGCGCTGCCCGCACGTGGCCAGTCGCCGTCGAGCACGGTCACCGCTGGCGCCCCGCCGGTCAATGGGTTGGTGGTCAGCCGCGGACATTGCTGGCGCGCGCCGCTACTTGCACCGACCACTTCCGCTGCCAAGACGCCACGCTATTGGCCACCGATGCCCGAAGGCTTCTGGTGTGCAGGAGTGGCTTTTGTTGTGTTGGTGAGTCGACGAAAATCAGTCGGCCGGGAGCAGTAACTCCCCGATCAAGACCGTCACGGCGCATCCGCCAACGCGGACCGCCGCGATGCTCTCCGGCGGACCTAGCACCTCGACTCGCGCCGTCCCGGGCCGCCCCATCGAGTGGCCTTGCTCGGCGATGAATCGCGCCTCGTCGATCAATCCATGGTGCCAGCAGTAAGCCGCCATCGATCCGGTCGCCGATCCGGTGAACGGATCCTCGTAGGTGTCCGGCGGCAGGCCGAAGTGCCGCGCCGCGGTGTCGCCTGCCGCGCTGAATCCACCGAGACAGAACAGGTGTGGGCTGAAGAAATCCCCTTGCTCGAGGGCGGCGGAAAAAGCGGCCACGTCAAGCCGCGCCAGCGCCAGCGTCTCGCGATCGCGCACGGGAACCATGAGCATCGGAGTTCCGGTGCTCACCGTCTGCGGCGGCGGCGCGCCTGCGAGCTCGTCGCCCGGGCCCAGCCCGAAGAGCGGCAGGACATCGGAGAACGCGTAGCAACGCTGAAAGACCGGCCGCCGCTGGGTCATGGTGATCTCGGCAAGTTCGTCGCTGCCACGCACGTCGACGGTGATCGGGCCGTCCCGCAACTCCAGATGGAAGCTGGTGTCTCCCGTCGCAACGCTCAGACGTCCGGTGTCGATCAGCGCCCGGGTGGTTGCCAGCGTCGGGTGACCCGCCAGCGGGATCTCGTCGGCCGGCGTGAAGTAGCGGGCGCGAAAGTCCGCCACCTCGGATCGCATCACGAACGCCGTCTCGGACAAGTTCATCTCGAGGGCAATCGACTGCATGGTAGCGGCGTCGAGGTCGTCAGCATCGAGCACCACCGCGCACGGGTTGCCCGCAAGCGGCCGGGAGGTGAACGCGTCGACCTGAAGCAACGGGAGCCGCCGCCGGTCAAGAGACACGGATCGTCCCCTCGCTCATCATCACTGCAGCTCCTCCTACCCGGGCTGCGGTCACCTCCCCGGCGGCGACATCGGCCTCGATCTCCATGATGCTCGGGCGTCCCATCTCGAAACCCTGCTCGACCACCCAGCTGAGCCGGCCGTCCGGCTCGCCGGAGCGTGCCGCCAGGTAGGCGGCCAGTGCCGTGGCAGCGGACCCGGTCGCCGGATCTTCGGCAACCCCGACGCCCGGTCCGAACATGCGGGCGTGCACGTCGGTGCCCGGCCGCTCACCCTGCGTGGCAAACAGGAACACTTGCGGTGCCCATGTAGAATCCAGAGATCGGCGCCAGGCTCGATGATCCAGCCGCGCCCGTCGCACCGCCTCGATATCGCGCAACGGGACGAAGAGAAACGGCAGGCCGCACGAGACCGCGCCCACGGCCAGGCTGTCGGCTCTCAGATCGTCGATGGTGAGGCCGAGCACGGCGGCTATGTCCTGCGGAGGAGTAACGACCGGTTGCTCCTCGGGTGCCTGCGCTGCTGTGAGCTGTGCGAACTCGGGCTCACCGTCGACGCAGCGCACCCGCACCGGCACCGGACCCACACCCTCTTCCAGCACCAGCGTGAACTCCGGCCCCTCGGCATCGATCTCTCCCAGTGCCGCCAGGGCAAACGCCGTCCCGACGGTCGGATGGCCGGCAAAGGGCAGCTCGGTCGTCGGGGTGAAGATGCGCACCTTGCGGGTGTGGACTGGGTTGTCCGGCGGCATTACGAACACCGTTTCCGACAGATTGAGCTCGCCGGCGACGGACTGCATCGTCGGCCCGCTCAGTCCCCGACCGTCAGGAAACACGGCGAGCGGATTTCCGCCGAAGGCGACATCGGTGAACACATCGAGGGTGACGAAGCGATGCCGCACGGTCAGGCTCCGTCGTCGAGACGAAGCACCATCGAGGCGGCGCTGCTCGGGCAAAGCGAGCGGTACTCGATCGAACCGAGAATCGACTCAGGCGCCTGCTCTCGCGGCATCTCGCGGAACCCGAAACGGGGGAAAAACTCCGCCGCAGTCTCGGTCAGCAGGTAGATGCCGCGCACGCCGGCCGAGCGCGCCGAGTCGAGTGCGTGGCGCACCAGGGTCTCGCCGATGCCTAGCCCTCGATACCTGGCGGCGACCGCCAGTGATCGCAGCACGGCGTCGGGGCCGTGGTGTTCCAGCGCCGCGGTGCCAGCCAGTGACTCCTCGACTCGGGCGATGAGCACCGCACCCCAGCACGCGTCGAGCCCCTCGGTGGGCAAATCGCTAGCTCGCAACAGCTCCAGCACGGCGGCATGGTCGCCGCGCTGAGCGACGCCGATCCGCACATCGTCCATCCTGAGCCTCCCCGAGCGCGCGCGCTGCTACGACGACAATACCGTCGCCGTCGCGGCTGCGCACGCGCCCCGGAAGGCAGTCCTCAGGGTCGTACGACGAGCCACACGCGCGAGCGCCGTTCCCAGCGATAGTGCGCGCCGCGATAGCGCCAGTAGGGCTTACCCCCCACCACGACCACCTTGGCAGCGCGCGGCAACGTCGTCACGCGAGCGCTGACCGGGGCACCTACCACGAGATAGCGCGACCCGGAGCGTTGATAGAACGTGCCGCCGTGATAGTAGTAGCGTGTCGTGCCAACCTTGACGATCCGGTAACCGGCCGGCGGGGCCGAAACGTAGACGCCGGCCGCCGGTGACGGCGTCGCTACCGAGGCGCTGAACGCATACCCGGCGTGGGCGTTGCTCGCACAGCCGACCGTCACCGTCGCGGCGACGATCAGCACGGTCAGCAACAGCGCAGATTCGAACTTCTTCTTCGTGTGCAACATTTCTAACCTCCTGGGAGTGCAACAGGGGACCCCCGAACAGCATCGTCAGTCGTCCTTGTGTCGGTGGCGCCGTCGCTCTGTATGACAGCCGTATCGTGGATTTGTGG
Source organism: Acidobacteriota bacterium (assembly GCA_965248695.1). Taxonomy (GTDB): domain Bacteria; phylum Acidobacteriota; class UBA890; order UBA890; family WLXD01; genus DASCOT01. Next base: position 3,346,873 of record CBDFKD010000002.1, read on the forward strand.
CCCCGCGGCCGCGGCGTGACAAGCGGGTCCAGGAGAAGAAATGACCGAGTGGGCCGAGATCGCGATGAAGCGCGGCACCGTCGTACGCGGCCTGAAATTCGCCGCGGTGGTGGGCACGGCGCTCATCGCCATGGACCCGAGGAGCACCGTGCTATCGTGAAAGGCTGCGCTCGCTTCCCGCGGCAGCTAGCAGGCCGTGTTGAAAGTGTGCTCCCCCTACCATCAAGTCTGACGCCATGAGTGTCCCTGAACCCGATGTCTCTGTGCTCACGCCTGCGCTCGGCAAGGCGCGGTGGCGCGCCATGGTGGGGGCCGTCGACGTCTGTTTCGGCCTCGGTGAGCGTGCCCGGGTGCCGTCGCTGGTCAGCGAGCACCATGCACGCCGGCCGCTGATCATCACCGACCCCGGTGTGCGGGCGACCGGTGTCGTGGACGAGCTCAGCGCCGCATTGACGCGTCTCGGCTGTACCAGCGCGATCTTCGACGGCGTCCAGGAGAATCCGACCACGGAGTGCGTCGAGTCGGGGACGGAGGCGGCCCGGAGCCACGACGTCGATCTGCTAGTCGGGTTCGGCGGCGGCAGCGCAATGGATACCGCCAAGGGCGTAAACTTCCTGTACACCAACGGTGGTTGTATGGAGGACTACGAGGGAACCGGAAAGGCGCACGCCGATATGCTGCCTTCGATTGGAGTACCGACCACGGCCGGGACGGGGAGTGAGGCGCAGTCGTACGCGCTGATCTCGCGAGCCGACGATCATCGGAAGATGGCGTGCGGCGACCCGGGAGCTCGATTTCTCAGCGCCGTGCTCGACCCCGAGATCACCGGCACGGTGCCGCGCGATGTGCGCGTGGCAACCGGAATCGATGCCATCTCGCATGCCCTGGAGAGTCTGGTCAGCGCCCCCGCCAACCCTATCTCGAGGCTCTACAGCCGAGAGGCCTGGCGCCTGCTCGCAAACAGCTTCGAGCCGGCGGTGACCACCTCGGACGACGTCGACGCACGCGGCCGAATGCTGCTCGGGGCACATCTCGCCGGTGCGGCGATCGAGCGCTCGATGCTGGGAGCCGCGCACGCCTGCGCCAACCCGTTGACGGCGCGGTTCGACGTCACCCACGGCATCGCGGTCGGGGTCATCCTGCCGCACGTGGTGCGCTTCAACCTGGCCAGCGACGATGCCGCGGCCGAGTACGAGGGGCTCGAGGCGGCCGACCTGCCCGGACGTCTCACATCGATGCTCCGCGGCGGCGGCGTGGCGACCCGCCTGCGTGATCATGCCGTGCCCGAGGCGAGCCTCGGCGCGCTTGCCTCGGAGGCGGCCGAACAGTGGACCGCCAACTTCAACCCGCGTCCAGTCGACGCGACGGACCTTCTGGGCATCTATGAATCAGCCTACTGAGCCCCGGTTACCGCTTCCATCCTTGGTCCGTGGTGTCGCAATCGTGGTCTGTGGCGCCCTGGCCACCACCGGCATCGCCCGCGGTGGACCCGACGACAACGCCTGGCGGGTATTTCGCGGCAACGCCCAGCTCACCGGTACCGCCACGGTCGAGATTCCGGCGGCGCCCGAGCCTCGCTGGGTCTTCTCGGCCGCCGACAGCATCGAATCGAGCGCCGCGATCGCCGACGGCCGGGTGTTCGTCGGCTCGCTCGACGGCCACCTGTACGCGCTGGACCTGGAGAGCGGTGCCGAGCTATGGCGATTCGACACCGGCATCGAGGTGAAATCCTCGCCTTCCGTGTTCGGCGACACGGTCTACTTCGGTGACGAATCCGGCAAGTTCTATGCGCTCGACGTCTCCACCGGCAGTGAGCGATGGTCGTACCAGACCGGCGGTGGCATCGTCTCGGCGGCCAACTACGCGGAGGGGATGCTGATCTTCGGGTCCTACGACAACCATCTCTATGCCGTCGCCGCAGCAGACGGCAGCCTGGTGTGGCGCCTCGAGACCGGCGGTTATGTGAACGGCACTCCGGCCATTTTCGACGGCAAGGTGATCTCGGTAGGCTGTGACGGCGTATTGCGGCTCGTGGCGCTCGCCGACGGTGCCCTGCTCGGCACTGTCGAGATCGGAGCCTACGTGGCCGCCAGCCCCGCGATACACGATGGCGTGGCGTACTTCGGCACCTACGAGAATCAGGTCTTGGCCGTCAGCCTGGCAGGCGAGCGCCGATGGGCCTATGAGCATCCGAAGCGAAAGTTCCCGTACTACTCCTCGGCCGCGGTGACCGACGAGGTCCTGGTGGTCGGCGGGCGCGACAAGATGGTGCACGGGATCGATCCCGCCAGCGGCGAGTCTCGCTGGACCCACACCAGCGGTGCCCGCGTCGACTCGTCGCCTGTCATCGTCGGTGATCGCGTCTTCGTCGGCGGTAGCTCCGGCGACCTGGTGGCCCTCGACGTGCGAACAGGAACAGTTCTGTGGCAATTTGAGACCGGGTCGTCGATCGTCGCATCGCCAAGCCTGGCCTCCGGGCGCCTCGTCATCGGGACAGAGGACGGCGACCTCTACTGCTTCGGTTGAGATCGATGGACCAGGAATTACTGCCGGACGCCGATTCGTCGCCGGACTTCCGACCCGAGCCAGCTACGTCGCGCCAGCAACAGGAGGCGACCGACGTCGGCAGCGTATTCGTCTCGAACTATCCGCCGTTCTCGCAATGGACCGTTGAACAGCTGCCCGCTTACTGCCAGGCGCTGGAAACAGTCACAACCGATGCGGCCCCACCGCTCGGCCTCTACCTGCATATCCCGTTTTGCCGCAAGCGCTGCAAGTTCTGCTATTTCCGTGTTTACACGGACAAGAACGCCGACGAGGTCGAGGTGTACTGCGATGCGCTCGCCCGCGAGATCGAGCGCTACGCGCAAGCGCCCGCGATCGCCGGCCGGCCACTGCGGTTCGTGTACTTCGGCGGCGGCACGCCCTCGTATATTGCCGCCAAGCACCTGCAGGCGTTGGTGGCTCGCGTGCGCACGGCGATGCCCTGGGACGCAGTCGACGAAATCACCTTCGAGTGCGAGCCCGGCACCCTGAGTCAGGGCAAGCTCGAAGCGATCCGCAAGCTCGGAATCACCCGGCTGAGCCTCGGGGTGGAGAACTTCAACGACGAGATCCTGCAGTTGAACGGTCGCGCCCACGTCGGCAAGGAGATCGTTCGAGTCCTGCCATGGATTCATCAGCTGGCGTTCGATCAGCTCAACATCGACCTCATCGCGGGCATGATCGGCGAAACATGGGAAACGTGGCGCGACACCGTGCATCGGACGATCGACGCGCAGCCGGACTCGGTGACCATCTACCAGATGGAGCTGCCCTACAACACGCGCTTTTCGAAGCAGTTCCTGGACGGCACCCTGGAGGTCCCGCTGGCCGACTGGGCACTGAAGCGCGAGTGGCACGACTACGCTATCGAGAAGCTGCTAGCGGCAGGATTCGAGATCTCCAGCGCCTACACCATGGTCAGACCCGACAAGCGATGTGATTTCGTGTACCGTGACGCGCTCTGGCATGGGGCCGATATGCTCGGAACCGGCGTGTCCTCGTTCGGACACCTGAGTGGCGTCCACGTGCAGAACACTGCTAACTGGGCCAAGTACCTGGAGACGGTGAGCAACGAGGAGTTGCCGGTCGAGCGCGCCTTTGCAACCAGTGCCGACGACCGCCTGATCCGCGAGACCATCCTGCAGCTCAAGACAGGATCCCTTGCTGCAGCCTATTTCTCGGACAAGTTCGACGTCGACGTTCTCGAGCGCTTCGCCGCGACCTGGGAGGTGCTCCAGTCGCGCGGCATGGCGGTGATCAACGACGACGGTGTGGCGTTGACGCGCCAGGGACTGTTGCAGGCGGACGGCCTGCTGCCGGAGTTTTACGCCGAACGCTATCGCGACGCTCGGTACACGTAACCGATGCAACGTCGCGCATCTGGCAGCGTCGCAGCACCTGCGATGGTCGTGCTCGTGGCGACCGTTCTGGCGCTCACCGGACCCGGCGTGCCGGCAGGGATCGATGCGGTCGAGCTGGCCGGCGACAGCGCCCAGTCTGCGAGCGCGACCCGCGATTGGCCGCAGCTAAGAGGCCCCAACGCCGACGGCATCTCGCCGCAGACCGGGCTGTTGACCCAATGGCCGCAATCGGGGCCGCGAGAGATCTGGCGCGTGCCTCTTGGCAAGGGATTCTCCGGCGTGTCCGTTGTCGGCGATCGCGCCGTCACCATGTTCGGTCGCGGGGGCACCTACCTGGGAGCCTTCGATACAGCAACCGGAGCCGAGCTCTGGCGGCTGCGCATCGACGAGATGTACCGCAACAGCTCCGGCGATGGCCCACGCTCCACTCCGACCATCGACGAGGGCCTCGCGTTCGTCATTAGCGGCCGCGGTATGCTCGCGGCGGTCGCGGTCGAGACCGGTGACACCGCCTGGCGGCACGATCTACGGGGCGAGTACGGAGCCTCGGGGCCGAACTGGGGGTTCTCCACGTCGCCGCGTGTGTACGGTGATCTCCTCCTGGTGGAGGCCGGCGGGCGTGATGCGGCGCTGGTGGCGTTCGACAAGCGCAGTGGCCGCGAAGTCTGGCGCGCCGCGGGAGACCAGCCGGGTTACTCGACGCCGCTGCTGGTGCGGATCGGCGGCCGCCAGCAGGCGGTTTTCTTCACCGGAAGCCGCATTGTCGGGGTGAATCCGACGAGCGGCGCCCTGCTGTGGGGTCTTCCCTGGGAAACGACGTTCGGCGTCAACGCCGCGACGCCGATCTTCGTACCTCCCGACAAGATTTTCGTCTCATCCGGCTACGGCGTCGGGGCAGCGCTGCTGCGCGTCACCGCGACCGCTCGAGGCGGCGTCGAAACCGTGTGGCGAACACGGGAGATGAAGAACCAGTTCAGTAGCTCGGTGCTGGTCGACGACTACATCTACGGATTCGACAACTCGATCCTGGAGTGTATCGAGCTGACCCGGGGTGAGAGAATGTGGCGGGCTCGCGGCCACGGACAGGGCTCGTTGCTTTACGCAGACGGGCACCTGATCGTGCTCGGCGACCGTGGCTCTTTGACGCTCGTCAAACTCAGTCCCGGCGAGTACCTTCCCGTGGCGCAGACCCAGGTCTTCCGAAGCCGTACCTGGACCGCGCCAACGCTAGCAAACGGAGCTCTTTACCTACGTGACGAAGAGGAGCTCGTGGCCCTGGCGCTGACCGTACCGAACTCACCCTGACCCGTAGCTCGATAGGATGCTGCCGGGCGCCAGTAGCTGTCGCCGGCAAAGCAGATCCCCGACCCTGGATACTCGACCGTGCGAATACTCAGAACCACCCTCTGTTTGGCGCTGACCGTGGCACCGGCGACGGCCGCCGCACAGTCCGCATCTCAGGACGAGCCCGAGCAACAGCTGCCGCTGCGAGCAACGGAGTTCATCTTCGTCGAGGGGAGCTTGCCGCTGATACCGAGCGGCAACACGATCGCCTCGAAGCTGCCGTTGCCGTTGCAGCTCACCCCCAACAACGTCGGCATCGTCACGGCAGGGCTCTTCGAACAGCAGCGCGCTCACGTGCTCGGCGACGCGTTGATCAACGTCAGCGGCCTGAACGTGCAGCCAGGCTTCGGCGGCGTGCACGACTTCTTCGTCGTACGTGGCTTCGATTCGATCAGCAGCAGCTTGATTCTCACCGACGGCGCCCCGGAGCCCGAGGCCACCTTCTACCAGCTCTACAACGTCGAGCTGGTAGAGGTCCTGAAGGGACCGGGAGGCTTTCTGTATGGCAGTAACCCGCTCGCCGGTACCGTCAACCTGGTGCGAAAACAGCCGTTCGCGACGCGCGGGCTTCGCGTAAGCACCTCAGGCGGAAGCTTCTCCACGTTTGACGGCACGATCGACGCCAACCATGCGTCCGCCGACGGGCGGGTGGCGTTCCGGCTCAACGCGCTGGTGCGCGACGCCGGCGGGTACCGTGACGGTCGCAGTGGCAACGCCGTGGCGCTCAACCCCGCGCTGACCTGGCAGATCGCCGACCGCCACTCCCTCAACGCCAACTTCGAGTACGCACGCGCAGACTTCAGCCCCGAGGCCGGCGTGCCGTTGCTGTTCAACGAGATTCCGCCCGTCCGCCGTGAGAACAACTACAACGCCGCCAGCGATCGATCCGAGCAGGACGTGTACCGCTTCCAGATCGACTACGAGGGGCACCTCAGCGACACCGTGCGAATTCGCAACAAGCTCTACTATCGCGGCCTTGATTGGTTGTCAGACGGCACGCTGCTCATCGGCGCCTTCCCCGAGTTCGGTGCCGGATTCGTGCCCACCGGCCGCACGGTGGTAGCGCGATCACAGATCCAGCTCAACGATCGGCAGAAGATCCTGGGCAATCAGTTCGAGGCAATCTTCGATTTCGATACCGGCGCGGTGCGGCACAACCTGCTCGCCGGCATCGAAGCCTCGCGCCACACCGACGACTTCACCATCGACGCGTTCCTGCTGGGGTCCGTGGAGCTATTCAGTCCGGTGGAGCCGGGTGGACCGCCGTTCCCGCTCGGGAGCGTCGGCGCCGGAAACGCCCGCAGCTTCGTGGTCGCCCCCTACGTCATCGACCAGATCACTTTCGCCGATCGGCTACAGGTGCTCGCCGGAGCCCGCCTCGACAACATCGACTTCGACGATCAGCTGACCGGTCGCTCCCGCAACGACAGCAAGCTGTCGCCGATGTTCGGTGCGGCGTGGGCCGCCAGCGAGGACGTTTCGATCTATGGCAACTACTCGCGCTCGTTCGCACCGCCGTCGCCGCGGACGTTCGAGGATCTCGCTCCCGAGGAAGGCGAGCAGGTCGAGCTCGGGCTCAAGCTGCGCTTCCTCGACGGTCGAGCGCGAGCAACCGCCGCCGTCTACCGTCTGGTGCGCGACAACATCGCCATCCCGGATGACAACGGCTTCAGCCAGCAGATCGGCAACCAGCGCTCATCCGGCTTCGAGGTCGAGGTAGCCGCCGAGCCCGGTGCCGGCTTCCGGGGCGTAGTGTCGTACGCGTACAACGATGCCGAGCTCACCGAGTTCAGCGAGCGCGTCACCGGCTTCACACCGTTCGGCGTGCCGTTCGAACAGACGATCGACCGTTCGGGCAATCGGCCGGCGTTCGCTCCCGAGCACCTGCTCAACGTGTGGGTCAGCAAGACGCTTGTGTCGGGGCTCGGTGTGAGCCTCGGTGGCCGCTACATCGGCAATCAGTTCATCGCCGAGGACAACGCCTTCAACATCGACAACGCCTTCATCGTTTCGGGCGCTCTGGCGTACGACTGGTCGCGCTACCGCATCAGCGTCAACGTGCAGAACCTGACCGATTCGGCCTATTTCGCCCGCGGTTTCGGGTCGCAATCGGTGACGCCAGCGAACCCCGTGGCTGCCACCCTGCGTCTCGGCTACGAGTTCTGATGACGTCGGCGGCTGAAGCCTACGACGTCATCGTCGTGGGCGGCGGTCCAGCAGGGTCGGCGACCGCGACGATGACCGCAGATGGTGGGCGGCGAGTGCTGCTCCTGGAACGCGAGGAGTTTCCGCGTTTCCGCATCGGCGAGTCGCTCATGCCGGCGACCTACTGGACGCTCCAGCGCCTCGGCGTGCTGGAGCACATGAACGACAGTGTCTTCCCCCACAAGCACTCGGTTCAGTTCTTCTCCAAGAGCGGCCGTGCATCGGTGCCGTTCTACTTCTCGGAGACCGAGCCCGGACCGAGCGCCCAGACCTGGCAGGTGAATCGCGGGGAGTTCGACCTGATGCTGTTGAACAACGCCCGCGAGCACGGGGTCGAGGTGCACGAGCGCGCCCGCGTGACGGACATGCTGTTCGACGGAGAGCGCGCGTCCGGTGTCGAGGCGAGCTTCGCCGACGGATCTACTCGACGGCTGCAGGCCGGCGTTGTCGTCGACGCCACCGGCCAGTCCGCCATGCTCGCCAAGCGACTCAACCTCCGACAGGAGGATCCCAACCTCAGGAACTGCTCGTTCTACACCCGGTATGAAGGCGGCTGGCGCGGGGAGGGAGTCGACGAGGGGGCTACCCTGATCCTTTACACGGAGCAGCCGCGAACCTGGTTCTGGTACATCCCGTTGCCGGATGGGGTCGTGAGCGCCGGGGTCGTGGGCCCTATCGATCGATTGGTGACGGGCCGCGCGCGGAACCCGCAGGTGGTCTATGACGAGGAGGCCGCAGGATGTCCGGCGCTGCTGGAGAAGATCGCCCAAGCCCGACAGCTGCATGAAGTGCGGGTCCTGAAGGACTTCTCATACGCCAGCAAACGCGTCGCCGGTGACGGCTGGGTGATGGTCGGCGACGCCTTCGGCTTTATCGATCCGATCTATTCATCGGGCGTGTTCCTCGCCCTGAAGGGCGCCGAATACACCGCCGACTCGATACTCGATGCGTTCGATCACGGAGAGCTGTCGGCGACCCGGCTGGGACAACACGGCGACGAGTTCCTCGCAGGCGTCGAGGCCATGCGCAAGCTGGTGTACGCCTACTACTCTGAGGAATTCAACTTCGCGAAGTTCCTGGGTAAGTATCCCGATCTCAAGGACGATCTGGTGAACCTGCTGATCGGCAACGTTTACAGAAAAAACGTCAGCCGGCTGCTAGAGTCGATGGAGGAATTCTGCCCGTTACCGGCGTACGAGCCCTTCCGACTCCAGGAAACGACGGGCAAGCGCTAGCTGCCTGGGCGACCGAAGCCGATAAGCGCCAAGCCGCAGTCGACCGTCCGATGAGGTGCGTATGAGTGGCAACCGTCTGAAGCTGTACGGCCTGCTGGCGCTGCTGTATGTCCTGCACACCGATTGGTGGCTGTGGAACGACGCGCGGCTGTGGTTCGGGTTGCCGGTGGGGTTGCTGTACCACCTCGTGTACATGCTGGCGACGGCCGTGGTGATGTACATGCTCGTTACCCAGGCGTGGCCACGGCACCTGGAGCTCGATGACGCCGGAGATGACCGATGACGCTGGCGATCATCGCCGCCTACATGGTGGTCGTGCTGGCGATCGGCGCGTCCAGCAATCGGCTGTTCAAGCGCACCGGCGTCGACTACTTCCTCGCCACCCGTTCCATCGGCCCGTTCTTGCTGTTGATGTCGCTGTTCGGCACCAACATGACCGCGTTCGCGCTGCTGGGCGCATCGGGTGAGGCCTACCACGCCGGCATCGGGGTGTTCGGCTTCATGCCGGCGATCTCAGGACTGTTGATCCCGGCAATTTTCTTCTTCGTCGGCACGCGGGCGTGGGCGGTGGGGAAGCGCCACGGCTACGTGACGCAGGTGCAGTTTTTCCGCGACCGCTGGGGCTCGGATTCGCTCGGACTGCTGCTGTTTGTGGTGCTGGTTGGCCTGGTGATCCCCTACCTGCTCATCGGCGTGATGGCCGGCGGGGTGACGCTCAACCAGGTGACCGGAGGCGAGGTGCCGGAATGGGTCGGCGGTCTGGTGATCTGCCTGGTCGTGTTGACCTACGTCACGTTCGGGGGATTGCGCGGCACCGCCTGGGTCAACACATTCCAGACGATCGTCTTCATGGTGCTCGGCGCGGCCACCGTCTTCGTAGTGTTTCGCAACATGGGTGGCCTCGGAACGGTGATGGGCAGAATCGCGGCGGAGGCGCCGGAGCTCCTGGTACGGGAAGGCAATTTCTCGACGGTGCGCTGGCTGACGTACTCGCTCATTCCCCTGTCTCCGGCGATGTTCCCGCACATGTTCATGCACTGGCTGAGCGCCAGGCGGCTGGAGAACTTCCGCCTCACAGTGATGGTGTATCCGCTGTGCATCGCCGCTGTCTGGCTCCCCCCGGTCCTGCTCGGGATCGCCGGTCGGCTCGACTTTCCCGGGCTCGTCGGCGGCCAGTCCAACTCGATCCTGGTCCGCATGATCACTATGCACGCCCCCGGAGTCCTCGCCGGGCTGCTGGCAGCCGGGGTGTTCGCCGCCGTGATGTCGTCGCTCGACTCACAGGTGCTGTCGCTGGGAACCATGTTCACAGAGGACATCGTGCGCCACTACGGTCGGGCCGACGGCCTCACCGACCGGCAACAGATTCTCTCCGGACGGCTCTTCGTGGCGGGGATCCTGGCGTTCACCTACGCCCTGTTCCTGGTCTCGAACCGCAGCATCTTCGACCTCGCTACCTGGTCGTTCACCGGGTTCGCGGCGCTGGCCCCGATCGCCATCGGTGCGCTGTTCTGGCGCCGTAGCACCAAGGAGGGGGCCACGGCCTGCGTCGGCACCGTGGTTGTCCTATGGAGCTATTTCTTCTACCAGGGGTGGGGTGACCGCACCTATACCGTCGGCGGCAGCGGCGTCATGGCGGTGGCGGTGATCCTGGCGGCATCAACCGTGGCGATGGTAGTCGTGTCGCTGCTGACGACCCCGCCGGATGACGAGCACGTCAACCGATTCATCGCTCCGCCAGCCGGCTAGCCGACCCTGGATGCGTATCGCCTACATCACGGCCGGCGCCGCGGGGATGTACTGCGGTAGCTGTCTGCACGACAACACGCTTGCAGCGGCGCTGCAGCAGCGCGGACACGACGTTGCGCTGATTCCCATGTACACGCCGATTCGCACCGACGAAGACGATGTGAGCATCGACCGCGTCTTCTACGGCGCCGTCAACGTCTACCTGGAACAACGCTGGAAGCTGTTCCAGCGCAGCCCCGGCTTCTTGCACTGGCTGCTCGATCGGCCAGCCTTGCTGCGCGGCGTCTTACGCCTGGCGGGCCCGAGCGCCACCCAGGGCGAGGAACTCGGGCAGCTGGCGCTGTCGGTGTTGCGCGGCGAGGACGGCCGTCAGCGTCCGGAGCTCGAGCGGCTGGTGGCGTGGCTGCGGGACGATTTCAAGCCGCAGATCGTTCACATAACCAACGCCCTCTTGCTCGGGCTGGCGCGCAGCCTCAAGCGCGAGCTTAGTGTGCCGGTGTTGTGCGGCGTCCAGGGCGAGGACCTGTTCATCGACGAGATAGTGGAGCCTTACCGAACACGCTTCGTGTCGGAGTTGCGGGCCCATGCCATCGATGTCGACGGGTTCGTGGCACCGAATCGGTACTACGCTGACCACGTACGCGGCTACCTCGGGACAGCAGCCGAGAAGATTCGCGTGGTCAGACTCGGAGTCACACTGCACGGCCGCGAGACCCGAGCACGGCCCGCCGATGCCCCGTTCACCATCGGGTTTCTCGCCAGGCAATGTCCGGAAAAGGGACTCCACCGTCTCATCGCTGCTTTCCGTCAGCTGACCCAGCGCGCCGCCGATCAACCGATCCGCCTGCGCGTCGCCGGGTATGTGGGCAAGCGGGACGCGGCGTACGTGGATGAGCAGCGACGCCTGGTGGCCGACCAGGGCTTGTCGGGCCAGGTCGATTGGGTCGGCGAGGTCGACCGCGACGCCAAGATGCAGTTTCTCGGTTCCATTGACGTCCTCTGCCTGCCGACTGTCTACAGAGAATCCAAGGGACTGCCAGCGCTCGAGGCGATGGCCAGCTCCGTGCCCGTGGTAGTGCCCGCACACGGCGGCTTCCCTGAGCTCATCGAGTGGACCGGCGGTGGACTGTTGTTCGATCCAGACTCGGAGGAGGCCGTGGTGGACGCGCTCGAAGCGCTAATGCGCGATCCTGAGCGACGCCGTGAGCTCGGGCGCGCCGGTAGGCAGGTTGTCGAGCGCGAGCTCTCTGATGAAGCAATGGCGGCGGCAACGCTGCGTGAGTACGAGCGGTGGGTATGCACGAGCTGACGATTCAACGCAAAGTCGAGTTCTCTGACACGGACATGGCGGGAATTGTGCACTTCTCCCGACTGATCGTATTCATGGAGAACGCCGAGCATGCGTTCATCGAAGCCCTTGGCGCGAGCGTGCATATGGACCACGATGGGGTACATCTTGGATGGCCACGCGTCGCGGTGGAGGCACAGTTCAAGTCGCCGGCACGGTTCAACGATGTCGTCGACATCCACCTGCGGGTGCTGCGCAAGGGAAGCAAGGCGCTGACGTACGGGTTCACCATCTGCGTCGGCGACCGCCTGGTCGGTACCGGGACCATGACATCAGTCTGCTGTGCGATGGAGGAATCGGGGCCACGGGCCATCGAGATTCCCGCTTTCCTCGCCGATCAGATCCAGGAAGCTGGGAGCGTCGAGTAGCCAGATCGACGGATCCGGAGGAATCGCGTGGACCTGCAGGTTGCCAACGTCGTCAAGCAATTCGAGATCGGCGAGTTGACCGTGCCGGTGCTCGACGGGGTGTCGTTCGACGTTGCCGCGGGCGACTCGGCGGCCATCATGGGGCCCTCGGGCTCCGGCAAGAGCACGCTGCTGCATATCATCGGCACACTCGAGCCACCGACGAACGGCACGGTGAAGATCGGTGGTCGCGAGCCCCTCGGTCTGAGCGAGCCGGACATGGCGCGATTTCGTAACGAGTCCATCGGCTTCGTCTTTCAGGATCATCATCTCCTGCCTCAATACAGCGTGCTCGAGAACACGCTCGTGCCCACGCTGGCTTTCGGCGGACGCGAAGCCGGTGATGAACGCGCCCGGCGGCTGTTGGGGCGTGTCGGGTTGGGCCATCGACTCGACCATCGGCCAGCGCAGCTGTCCGGCGGCGAGCGCCAGCGGGTAGCGATCGCGCGTGCCTTGATCAATCAGCCGGCGGTGCTGCTTTGCGACGAGCCGACCGGGAACCTCGATCGCCACACTGCCGATGCGGTCGCGGATTTGCTGCTGGAGTTGCATGAGCACGAGTCCAACGTGCTCTTGGTGGTGACGCACAGCTCAGATCTGGCGCAGCGTTTCAGACGCCGGCTGGAGTTGCGGGAGGGCCGGTGCATAGAGGGCTGACGCATCACTGGCGAGTCAACATCACCGTGGCGCTGGCGGTTGCCGTGTGCACGGCGGTGCTGACCGGAGCCCTGCTGGTGGGCGATTCCGTGCGCGCCAGCCTGCGCGATCTCACCCTCGACCGTCTCGGCCATATCGACTCGTCGCTCGTGGCCGAGCGCTTCTTCCGCGCCGACCTCGCCGGCGAGATCGCCGCCCAGCCTGATTTCGACCCCGACTTCGAGCGCGTCGTGGGCGCCATCTTGCTAAGAGGCAACGCCGTCCACGCCGGCTCCCGGGCACGCGCCGCGCAGATCAACGTCCTGGGTATCGACGAGGCATTCGCCGAAATGTTTGCCGAGCCGACCACGTCCGAGGTGTTTCAGCACCAGACCGGCGTCACCCCGCCTGCATTGAGCTTCGCGCGCGCCAGCGGCCAGTTATTCCCATCGATCGTCATCAACACAGCGCTGCAGCGCGAGCTCGGAGCCGAGCTCGGCGACCAGCTGCTGGTTCGCTTCCGGCTCGGAAGTGAGGTGCCGAGAGACACGCTGCTCGGTAGCCGCGAGACCGAGGATGTCGTCGGAACGATACGCACGAGCCTGATACGGGTCGTGCCCGATCGTGGGATCGGTCGTTTCGACCTCAACCCCCATCAGGCCTCTCCGCTAAGCGCGTTCCTGTCGCTCGATGATCTACAAACCGCGCTCGAGCAGGAGGGACGTGTCAACTCGTTGTTGCTGGACCGGCGTGGGGACAGCAACACCGATGCGGATCTGCTGCTGGTGGACACGCTGACCCTCGCTGATGTCGGGCTCGAGCTACGCCCGATCGAGCAGCCATCGGGGACGACGCTCATCGAGATCGAGAGCGACGGGTTCGTCCTTCGGCCAGCTCTGGTCGACACCATCGAGGCCACCGCGGTGGACCTCGGCGCATCCGCGCAGCGTCTGCAGCTGTACATGTCGAACGGCCTGACAATCGCTGACCGGCAGACGCCGTACTCGATGGTGCTGGCGATGGAGATCGTGGACGACGCGACACCGTTTGACGGTCTCCAGCTGGCTGGTGGCGGGCCGGTGCCGGCACTGGCAGACGACGAGATTCTGCTCAACGAATGGACCGCTACCGACCTCGGCGCTGAGGTGGGTGACGAGCTGCGAATGACCTACTACGTCGTCGGGCTCGACGAGCAGCTACGGTCCGAAGAGACCGCCTTTCGAGTTGCCGGCGTCGTCGCGATGCACGGGCTGGCGGTCGACAACGAGCTCACCCCCGAGTATCCGGGCATCGAGGGGGTCGACAACATTGCCGACTGGGAGCCACCGTTCCCCGTCGATCTGAGCGTCATCCGCGACGTCGACGAGGAGTACTGGGACGCCTACCGTGGTACGCCGAAGTCCTTCGTTACCGCCAGCACCGGCAGGCGGCTGTGGAGCACGCGCTACGGTGCCACGACCACCGTCCGGGTGGCGCTACCCGCGGGCGCCGATGCCGCGACGTTTGCCACCGAGCTGGGCTCGAAGCTGCTGCAACGACTGCAACCCGCCGACTACGGTTTCAGGTTCGTCGACATCAAGGCGCAGGGTCTCGAGGCGGCGGCGGGGGCTAACGACTTCGGCCAACTGTTCCTCGCCTTCAGCTTCTTCCTCATCCTGTCGGCGCTAATGATCGTCGGCCTGCTGTTCACGCTCGGCATCGAACGGCGCGGCAAGGAGATCGGACTGCTGCTGTCGGTCGGTTATCCGCTCAAGAGGGTGCAGCGGAGATTCCTCGTCGAGGGGACGGTGATCGCGCTGCTGGGCGGCGCCGCCGGGCTGGGCGCGGCAGTGTTGTACGGCAACCTCATGCTGTGGGGGTTGCGGACGATCTGGCTGGCGGCGGTGGGCTCGCCGCTCCTGTACCTGCACGTGTTGCCGGCCACACTTCTCGTCGGGCTCGTTATTTCCACCATGGCCGCTGTCGGCTCGATCTGGACAGCCGTGCGTCGTTTGCGGCGCCTGCCGCCGACCCGACTTCTAAGCGGCGTCACCCGCCTGCCTGCCGCCCAGCTCACGCAGCGGCGCCGGCCTTGGCTGGCGGCGACCTGCTTCGTCGCCGCGCTGGCGCTGCTGGCCTTCGCGCTCGCCGCTGGCCAGACGGCCAACCCGGCCATCGCTTTCGGCATCGGGGCGTTGCTGCTGATCGGCGGGCTGGCGACGTTCGCAGCCTGGTGTCGGCGCCCGCACGGCCGCCTCAGCAGCGCCCGATTCGCGGCCGTCGGCATGGCAGTTCGGAGCAGTTCGTGGAACCCGAGCCGCAGCATCCTCAGTGTGGCGCTGGTGGCGTCGGCGTGCTTTGTCATCGTCACCGTGGCTGGCAACACGCGCGACCCGGGCCGCGAGGCCCACGTCATCGAGGAGGGTGCCGGCGGCTACGAGCTGATGGCAGTCGCCGACGTCCCGGTTCATCAGAACCTCAACGACGCCGCGGGACGCTTCGATCTCGGTTTCGACGCTGATGCCGAGACGTACATGGACGCCGTGCGCATAGAGCAACTCCGGCTGGTGCCGGGCGACGACGCTAGCTGCCTCAACCTGTACCAACCGCGTCGACCGCGATTGCTCGGGGTCCCGGACAGCCACATCGATCGAGGCGGCTTCCGATTCGCACAAGTGAGCGCCGACCTGGATTCGACCGGCAACCCATGGGAGCTACTACGCACCGACCTGGGCCCCGGTGTGATCCCCGCCATCGGCGACGCCAACTCGATGCAGTGGATTCTCAAGCTACCGGTCGACGGTGAGCTGATGATCGAGGACGAGCACGGCGAGCCGCTAATGCTACGACTGGTCGGAACGGTGCAGGAGAGCATCTTCCAGAGCGAGCTGCTGATCTCCGAGGCCAACCTGTTGCGCTACTTCCCGAGTCGAAGTGGCTTCTCGTACTTCCTCATCGATACGCCCGCCGGGCGCCACTCGGAGGTCACCGCGGCGCTGGAGGACCGGCTCGACCGGTTCGGTTTCGACGTCACCCGAACGGCCGACAGGATTGCCGGCTTCCTGGTAGTGCAGAACACCTACCTGTCGACATTCCAGGCGCTGGGAGGGCTAGGCTTGCTGCTCGGCACCATGGGACTGGGCATCGTCCTGGTGCGCAACGTGATCGAGCGCCGCGGTGAGCTCGCCACGCTGCGCGCCTTCGGGTTCCGGCGTGCTTTTCTGTCGCGCATGGTGCTCGCAGAAAACGCGTTTCTGCTCACCGTTGGCACGCTGATCGGCACCGTGGCGGCGCTGCTGGCGATCGCCCCGCGGTTCGCCCTCGGGACGTCCGAGCTACCGTGGGCCGCCCTGCTACCGACCCTGGCTGCAGTCCTCGTGGTCGGCATGCTCGCAAGCCTGGTTGCCGTGCTCGGCGCGCTGCGCGTGCCGCTGCTCCCGGCCCTCAAGGCGGAGCGTTGATGACCGGCGACGAACCGAGCGCCTGGCACGAGGTATACGACATCGTGCGGCAGATCCCCTCCGGGCGAGTGATGAACTACGGTCAGGTGGCCGAGCTTCATTCGCGGCCATTGACCCCGCGCGCTGTCGGCTGGGCCATGCACGACTGCCCGGACGACGTTCCGTGGCATCGAGTCGTGAACGTGCGCGGAGAGTGCTCGACCGACCGCGTCACACCAACTGCCCCGGGGCGCCAGCGGGGGCGACTGGAAGCCGAGGGGGTGCGGTTCGGTACCGATGGACGGGTCGACATGGCGTGTCACCGCTGGCGACCGGACGACGACCTCTAGTGGCCTGTATCTTTCGATGGCAGACGTACCGATTCGTCGCCGGGCGTGGCCGGCTCGTCGCTGATCTCAGTCAAGGCGCGATCGAACGCAACCACGGTGGCGTCGATATCGGCGGAGCTCGTGCGGTAGTTGCAGATGCAGGCACGCACCACCTCCGCCCCGCTCGGCAACCGAACCGTCGAGGCCCAGGCCTGGCCCGAGGCAACGACCCGCGCCACCACCTCGGACGCCGTGACAAGCCCCGATTCAATCCGAGGATGGCTGAAGCAGACCAGCGGCAGCGGCGTACGGTTGCACAACAACCAGCCGGACTCCTGCAGCCGCTCCCGTAGCCTCTGGCCCATTTCGGCCTGGTGGTCGACGCGCTCACCGTAGCCCTGCAGTCCGACCTCGGCCAGCGCCATGAACACCTTCAACCCGATGAACCGCCGACTCCATTGCCAAGAAACCATGTACGGGTCGTCGGCACCCTCGGGGCTGGGCGGTATGTACGTTGCGTCGACCTCGAAAGCCGCCCGTACCGCCGCCGGGCGGCGGCTGAAGAACATGCCCGCGGCCATCGGCACCGAGAGCCACTTGTGGGCGTCCCAGGTCATCGAATCCGCCGACTCGATTCCGGCGAGTACCGGCCTGAGACGCTCCGACAGCAAAGCCCCACCACCCCAGGCAGCGTCGGCGTGCATCCAGAGATGCTCTTCGCGGGCGATCTCAGCGATCGATTCGAGCGGATCAATCACTCCCGTCGAGGTCGTACCAGCGGTGGCAACCACCAGAAACGGATGCTCGCCGCGCGCCCGGTCTCGGCGCAGCTGCTCGCGCAGCGCCGACACATCCATGCGGAAGTCGTCGTCGACCGGAACCCGCCGCACCGCGTTGCGGCCCAGGCCGCAGGCCACGGCGATCTTCGGAAAGCTATCGTGACCCTGTGTCGAGAGATACAGGGTCGGCTGCGCCGGTAGCGCCCGCAGCCCGGTCTTCGGCAGCGACGGGAAGGCGGCAACCAGCGCCGCAAGGGTTGCAGTCCCGTTTGCCTCGGCCCCGCCGCTGGTGAAATGGGCCATGCCACCATCGAGATCGAGGTCGAAGAGTCGCCCCAGCGCCACGAGTACCAAGCGCTCGATCTCCTGGGCAGCGGGCGAATGGTCCCACGCTGCGAGCTGTGGATTGAACAGCGCCACGAGCGCGTCGGCAACCACCGTGATCGCTGGTACCGCCGGATTGAACAGGCCGAAATAGCGCGGGTGCGTCACCTGCACCGTCTCGGCCTTCAGACGCTCGATCACCCGCGTGACGAGCTCGTCGACGGAGGTCGGGCGCGACAGGTCGAAGAGAGCGCCGATCCGGGATCGAACCTCGTGCACGGCGCGCGGCTCGGAGACCGGCCCCTCAGCGACCTTCGCGTTCGTCGCCGACACGACCTGGCGCAGGCGCCGCAGCGCCGCCGCCAGCTCTGCCTCAGACATACCCGGCCGCCAGCTCGCTGTCAGCCACGTACGGCGGCCTGTGGGCGGCTTCCCAGCCGAGCATCGCGATCTTACGGGCCGGGTCCCAGCGGTAGCCACCGAAGTCACCGTCGGCGCGCAAAACGCGATGGCAGGGAATCAGAAAGGCGATCCGGTTGCTGGCGATTGCGCTCGCTACTGCGCGCCGTGCCGTGGGCTTGCCGATCGCCGTCGCGACGTCGCCGTACGATACGACCGAGCCGTGCGGAACTGCCAGCAAAGCGCTCCACACCTGGATCTGGAAATTGGTACCGCGCAGCAGCAGCCGAACCGGAGACTCGGTGCGATCGAAGGCGAACGCCCGAGATGCCGCCGTCGCGGTGCCGGCATCGTCACGCAGCAGCTCCGCTGCCCGCCAGTCGCCGGCAAGATCGTCGACCGCAGCGCCGCGCCCGCGATCATCGATGAACGTCAGGGCCACGATTCCACGTTCGCTCGCGGCGATCAGAAAATCGCCGAAGCTGGATTCATGGAACCCGTAGCGCAGCTCCAGACCGGCACCGCCAGACTTGTATTCACCGGGTGTGACCGCTTCGGCGCTGACGAACAGGTCGTGCAGCCTGGAGGGCCCGGAAAGACCGGTCTCGAACGACGCCTCGAGCACCGACGCCGATTCGCGCAGGAGCCGCTTGGCGTGCTGCACGGTGACGAACTGGAGGAAGCGCTTTGGCGACACGCCGGCCCAATGCCGGAACAACCGCTGGAAATGGAACTTGCTGAGCCCGACGTGCGCCGCGACGTCGTCCAGCTGAGGCTGCTCGTCGGCGTGAGCGCGCAGATAGCGGATGGCTTCCTGAATGCGGCAATAATCGGCGTTCATCGCGTCCCCGTCCGGAAATGTCACGTTGTCAGAATGAAGCCTACGCTAAGCCCGACGCCGATTGAGAGCGACCCGATAGTTGCTTCTTGCGAGGGTTAACGTCGACGGGCTGAAACTTCCACCGCTGTTTGCGCGAATAAGTAGATACGGGAGCAACCGAAACCGCTGCTCGCGCGTCTAACACGACAGGAAAGGCAATCAGACTACGAAGCCCGGGTCGTCGGGCCGGAGCACGGGGGGCTCGACGACCCGGGACATGAAGGACTAGTGAAATGGTAGATCAGGTCATCCCACTGGCACTCGCGGCGCTGGCGCTATGGTCCGGCTGGACCGTTGTCAGAACAGCGATCGAGTTGCGCCGTGAGCTGGCGGGGGTGCAGGTTCGGCGCGCGTCGCGACTTCCTGGTCGCCTGCGCTAACCGGCAGCCTGCGTCGGCAGGCCTGCCTGGTTCCAGGCTGCCATCCCGCCGTCGACGTTGAGCACACCAGAGCGCCCGTGGCGCTCTAGCAGGCTGGCTACCACGGTGGACTGAAACCCGGTGCTGCACACAACGGCCACCGGCGCATTGCCGTTCGGCACCTCGTCGAGCCGGCGCGCAACGCGTCCCGCCGGGATGTTGGCAGCCTGGTTGATATGCCCCGCACCCCAAACCGCCTCACCGCGCACGTCGAGCACGGCCACGCCGCCGTCCGCGAGCTTGGCGGCCAGCACGTCGGGCTCGATCTGGGCAGTTGCCGCGACCGGAAAGGCCGAAGCGCTCCAGGCGTCGACACCACCCTCCAAGTAGCCTCGGACGTCATCGAGACCCACCCGAACCAGTCCTCGATACCAGGCATCGTTGGCGTGTCCCGCGTCGTCGACCATGAGCAGCAGCGGGGTGTCGTAGGGAACCGTCAAGGCCGCCCACATGCCCGGCCGATGGCCGACGAAGTACGAGCCCGGCACGTGGCCGGCGGCAAAAGCCTCTTTCGTTCGCAAGTCCACCACCGCATGGCCCTGGTCGCGCAACTCCGCGAAACGACAGGCGCCCATGGCCGGTACTGGCGGCGAATCGAGCAAGCTCGCCGGACCGTCGGCGTTGAGTTGCTTCATCCGCCGGTAGTAGTTCGGGAAGAGCGGCACCTCGTCCAGCACCTTGGTGACGAACTGGTCGCGCTGCATCGGTTGAAGGTAGGGATTCGCCAGTCGCTCGTATCCGAGCGTCGACAGCGGGCGCCCGCTAATGCCGGCGCCGCACATCGAACCCGAGCCATGTCCGGGGTGCACCTCGATCCCGTCCGGCAACCCCGGAAGCACGTTGGTGATGCTCTCGTACAGCTGATTGGCGAGGCCGATCTTGGCCTCCTCACCGAGCAGGTCAGGGCGACCGACCGATCCCACGAACACGAAGTCGCCACTCAGGAACAACTGCGGCACTTCGCTGGAGCGGGCGCCGTCGAACACCAGAAAGGCCATGTGCTCGGGCGTATGCCCGGGCGTGTGCAGGGCACGAAATCCGACGACACCGAGGTTGAACGTATCGCCGTCGCGCAGCTCCGTATGCGGAAAGCTGACGTCGTACAGCTCGCCGGCGTCGTACGCCGAAAGCATGAGCTCGGCCCCGGTAGCCGCGGCCAGCTCTCGTGCTCCGGAGGCGAAGTCGGCGTGGATGTGGGTCTCCAACACGTAGGCGATGCGCAGATCATGCTGGCGGGCGAAACTCAGGTAGAGATCGACATCGCGTCGCGGATCGACGACCGCGACCCGGCCGTCGGCCGGGCATCCGACGACGTACGACATCTGCGACAAGTCAACGTCTTCGAAGCGTTCGAACAGCATTTCGCCTTCCTCCCGAATGAGAGGTTGATTCTATCCGAGCATCGGCGCCGCAGCCGCCGTCCAGGCAGGCCGTGGTGCTAGCAGGCCGTGGTGAAAGTGTGCGTCAGGCTGCCTCGCATCTGGCCCCAACTCGCCGTAACCAGACCCACCACACTTTCACCACGGCCTGCTAGAGTCTCGGCCCATGGCGCGTTACGAGATCGAGCTCAGCGACGACACCGTCATCGAGGCGGACGACGCCCGCTTCCTGTGCGACGGCAAGTTCATCGAGCTCATACCGCGCAAGACTGCCGCCATCGAAGGCGAGCCGGCGACGGTCGTGATCAACAGCTCCCACGTGGTCGCCATCGAGCACAAGAAGATCGGCTTCAGCGGCGGCTATCGGTTCGGCGGCGACAAGGATTCCTCGTTCGCCAAGACCGAGGGCTCGGTCTGACCTCCGCGCACGAGTGCACTGCCCGCTCGAGGCCCGGTCGGTAGGTGTACGCCACTGCCCGGGATGTCAGCGAACGCCGACGAAGCGCACCTCGAAGAGGCGCGGCCAGAGCTTGCCGGTGATGAACGTCCGACCGCTCGCTGCGTCGTAGGCGATACCGTTGAGCACCGCTTCGGGGTCGCGGATCAGGTCGGCGTCGATGATCCCCGACATGTCGATCCGTCCGAGCACCTCGCCGGTTCGCGGCGAGACCCGCAAGATATCGTCGCTATGCCAAACGTTGGCATATATCTCGCCGTCGATGTACTCGAGCTCGTTAATCTGATCGACTGGGGTGCCATCGTCCCGGACCTCGAGCTGCCGCACCGGCGACACGGTCTCGGGATCGAGGAAGTAGAGGAAGGCGCTACCGTCGCTCATGATCAGCTGTGCGCCATCATGGGTCAGGCCCCAACCCTCGGTGAACTGCCGAAACCGCCCCACGGTTGAGAAGCTCTCGAGGTCGTAGACAAAACCGACGCCCGATTGCCAGGTGAGCTGATAAACGCGCTGCCCGAGGATGGCGATTCCCTCACCGAAAAACGACGGCGCCAGCTCGACGGCTTCGAGCACGCGACCGGTCTCCAGCTCGACTTTGCGAAGTGCTGATTCGCCCCGGCGCCCGGTTCCCTCGTACAAGTACCCGGCGTGAAACACGAGCCCCTGCGTGAACGCGTCCGGATCATGAGGATAGCTGCGGACTACCTCGTAGGTCTGCTTGCGAGCAGCGGTGGCGACTTGCCGGGGCGACGCAGACTCGGCATCGCTGTCGGCGCCGGCATGCACGCTCAACACTGCAGGGGGCGGATCAACCTCCGCCGGTATCGCCTGGTCGCCGCTGTTGGAGGCCGCCGAGCACCCGAGCAAGCTCAGCGCCAGCACTGACGCGCCGACTCGAGCCGGGCCGTTCCGAGCGACGGTGCCGCTGTCGCCGACCATCCGTTCGACGTGGTCCAACCGGCCGTGGAACCGCTGGCGCTTCCTGTTCGTGCGGATCATCCATCCAGTATGCCGGCTCGACGCATCGGTTGCCTCGTCGGACGGATCGTTGAGCGCTCCAGGCACCGCCACAGGTGCGCCCGCAGCCCGCGGGCCTGGGCACGTACACCTGCCGCATAGCATCCCAGTGCCGCCGGGCATGCTTCCATGTACATGGTGCGGAAAGTGCACAAGGCGAGCAAGATGCCTGCACCGATGAAACGGTGGCGCAACGCCCCGTCGCGGTCCAGCCGTGGATCGGCGGCCTCGAGCTCCACACGTACCTGGTCCAGGACCGCCGCCAAGGTCGTGTAACACCGATCGACATCATCCAGCGCCGCGGCCGGAATCAGCCCGGCGTCGACGTCGCGTTCCAGACAGATACGGCATCGCGCGAGAACCCTTCGCGCGCTGGCAAACGAGCTACTCACACCGGTCTCCACGGTTCGGTTCGTCCTGCAAGCCCTCCACCGAGATGAGACGGGCTGCAGCTGCTTGATTTCGGCTGGAGGCAAGCGAGAATTGCTGGACCGTGTACCTTGTACAGAGCTTCCCCCCACTCCAGTGGGCACTCGGAGGACGCTCATGCCCAGCCGTTCGGCCGCAGCGCTGAAGACACCGATCGTCACGCGGCCAAACCAGATCGTCACCATCGAGCGGCACATCCTCGATCGTCAGGCGTCGCATCCGGATGCCAGCGGTGCCCTATCGCGCCTGCTGTACGACATCGCTCTCACCGGCAAGTTGATTGCCCGCGAGGTCACCAAGGCCGGGCTGGTCGACATTCTCGGTGAAACCGGGACGACGAACATTCAGGGCGAGCGTGTACAGAAGCTCGACGAGTTCGCCAACGAATGCTTCATCAAGAACTTCGACCATGGAGGCATACTGTGCCTCATGGGCTCGGAAGAAGTCGACGACCCGATTCCGATCCCGGACAAGTTCGCCACCGGCGAGTACGTCCTGCTCTTCGACCCTCTGGACGGGTCCTCGAACATCGACGCCAATGTTTCGATCGGCTCGATCTGGTCCATCTACCGCCGCGTCACCGAGCCCGGACACGGAAGCCTGGTCGATCTGCTACGCAAGGGTGCAGAACAGGTGGCGGCCGGGTACATCCTCTACGGCTCGAGCACCATGCTGGTGTACACGACCGGCGACGGCGTCTACGGTTTCACGCTCGACCCGAGCCTCGGCGAGTTTCTCCTCTCGCATCCGCGCATCGAGATTCCCAAGAAGGGCAACGTCTACAGCGTCAACGAGGGCTATCGGAACGTGTTCTTCGAGAGCACTCGACGTTTCCTGGATCATCTCCAGGAAGACGACGCCGCAACCGGCAGACCGTACTCCGGCCGGTACATCGGTTCGATGGTCGCTGACGTGCACCGCACGCTGCTGTACGGCGGCCTGTTCATGTACCCGGCAACCCAGAGGGCACCGGGCGGCAAGCTCCGGCTGATGTACGAGGCGAACCCCATGGGGATGGTCATCGAAGAGGCCGGCGGCATGGCCTCGACCGGTACCGAGCGTATCCTCGACGTGCAATCCACCGAGTTGCACCAACGTGTACCGCTGTACATGGGGTCGGAGGAAGACGTCCGGTTGGCGGTGGAGTTCGAGACCGGAGTGCGCTAGCGAGCCCGCCGTGGTGACGGTGTGGCGAGTCCGGTACGCGCCGCGACCATCGCGCCCTCCTTGCAGCTCTTGACAGCCGGCCGCAAAGGGTAGGAACCTCCAACCCATACTCATAATTTTCCGTACCCTATTTTCCGTACCCTTCCATCATCCGCGCCATGCTCTCATCCTGCGCGGTAACTGACCGCGGGCTCCTCGTGCGCCCCCGGCTACAGGCACGACATGAAGCCGGATCTCGCGATCGGCTACGTGGGCTTTGGTGCCTACGTGCCTTCCACCGTTCTCACCAACCACGACCTCGAACAGATCGTCGACACCACCGACGAATGGATCCAGCGTCGGACCGGGATCCGTGAGCGGCATATCCTGGCCGAGGACGAGACGATCCTCGACATGGCGGTGGCGACCGCCCAGCAAGCGCTCGACGACGCCGGCCTGACGGCGGAGCAGATCGGCGACATCCGTGTCGGGGTGAACACCTGGGCGCGCTTCCCGAGCCTCGCGACCCAGGTGCAGGCGGCAATCGGCGCCACCGGTGCGTCGGCGGCCGACGTCTCCGCCGGCTGCGCCGGGTTCGTCTACGCCGTCGAGGAGGCGTACAACAAGATCTACGTCTCGAAGAGGCGCGACGGAGAAGACCTCATCTCGTTGGTGATCGGAGTCGACGGTCTGTCACACATCACCAACTGGAAGGATCGCGGAACCTGCGTCTTGCTGGGAGACGGTGCCGGCGCCGTGGTCATGCGCCAGGTCGACCGCGGCGGCATTCTGTCGATCCACACGCATGCCGACGGGCGCTACGGCGACTACCTGTACTCGGACTCCGTGCTCGAGACGCAGTGGGACCCGGGTGCTCCCGAGCCGTTCTCCAACAAGAAGAAAGGCGTACGTCCCTATCTGCACATGAACGGCCGCAAAGTGTACGGCGTCGCGGTACGCACAATGGTGAACGACATCCACGCGGTGGTCGAGAAGTACAATCGCGACAACCCCGACCCCGTCAGCCTCGACGACGTGAGCTTCGTCTATCCACACCAGGCCAACCTGCGCATCATCGAGAGCGTCGCCAGCAAGCTCGGGATGCCGCTCGACCGCGTTTACACCAACGGGATCATGCACTTCGGCAACACATCGACCGCCTCGATCCCGATCGGGTATCTCGACGTCGACGCGCGTACCAACGGTGCGCCGCGGCGAGGAATCGAGATCGACGTCGCCTTCGGCGCCGGGTTCGCCTCCGGGGCGATCCTCCGCGAGGTCGCCTAGCAGGCCGTGCGTGAGGCAGTGTGGGAGATCGATCCGCGGCTGCCGATCGCCAACATGCAGCCGTTCGGGCGACTGGTTTCCGAATCGTTGTTGCGCACTTCATTCACCCGCGTGATGCTCGGAGTCGTGGCCCTTGTGGCGCTGCTGCTCGGCGCGATCGGCATTTATGGCGTCATCGCGTACATCGTCAGCGAGCGCACGCAAGAGATCGGGGTGCGCATCGCCCTGGGTTCGTCTCGACGGGGAGTCCAGGCGATGGTGGTCTGCCGGGGTCTGGTGCTGGCGGCCGTGGGAATCGCCGTCGGGCTGGGCGCGTCGATAGCCGTCAGCAGCGTGTTGACGTCGTGCTGTACGAGGTCGACGCGACCGATCCGACGACCTATGCGGGTGTGGTCACTGCACTCGGACTGGTAGCCTTGATCGCCAGCTGGCTACCCGCGGTCCGCGCCTCGAGCGTCGACCCCGTAGTAGCCTTACGCGCCGACTGAGTTCCCCGTTCCGTGGACGACCATCGATGCCGAAGCCGACTCGCTTTCACCACAAGACCGCTGCGTTTGTGGCGACCCTCGCCACCGTCCTGATTGGTGCCGCTGCCGCTGGTGAGCCGCCGCGAGCCGCAGGCCAGGATCGAGCCGTCAGCTCGCGTGCCGACTGGGAGTATCCGGACGACGGAACCTGGGCCGAGGACTTCCCCAGCTGCGGCCTCCGACACCAGTCACCGATCGACATCGCTCGTCAGGACATCAACTCGACGCTGCGTCGGCCGCTGGCATTCCACTACGAGACCACCGACTTCACCGCCTTTAACAACGGCCACACGATCGAGCTCGAGGCCGACGAGGCCATCAACTATATCGAGGCGCGCGGCATCAAGTTCTGGCTGCTGCAGTTCCATTTCCACAGCGCGGCCGAACATCGCGTCCCGGCGCGCGGCGTAGCGCGGGGCGCCGAACGCACCCACGGGGCAATGGTGACACACCTGGTACATCAGTCGGATACCGGGATCCTGGCGGTGGTTGCGCGCGTTTTCGCCCTCGGCGACGCGAACCCGACGGTCGACGAGATCTGGCGTCCCAGGCTCCGAAACCAGGACGTCAACGTGCACCTGCGGCTGAACCCTGAAGACCTGCTACCGCGAGATCGCAGCGTGTACCAATACAACGGGTCGCTGACCACCCCGCCGTGCACCCAGCAGGTCCGCTGGAACGTAATCCGCAAGCTAGGACAGGTCGATCAGGATCAGGTCGATTTCTTCACGGGGATCTTCCCGCTGAGCACCCGCAACCTGCAGCCGTTGAACTCGCGCGCGATCTTCCGGACGCAGTAGGGTCAGCTCAGCCCGAAGGCGTAGAGCGTGCCGCGAGTGCGTACATAGATCCGACCGTCGGCGATCGCAGGCGTGGCGTAGCACAGGTCGTCGAGATCCGACACGGAGACCGGCTCCAGCCCTCCGTCCGGCTCGAGCACGGACAGCATACCGAGCTCCGACAGCATGAAGACCTTGCCGTCGGCGGCGATGGGCGAGGCGTAGTACTGATCGACGGCCCCCTTCAAACGGCCTTGCTTGATCACCTCACCGGTCTGCGGATTGAACGATGTAACGATGCCACCATCGTTCACCATGTACAGAACATCGTTGTAGATGAGCGGTGACGGCAGCTGGGGGACGGCGCGGTTGTACTCCCAGAGCAGATTCTCCTCGGTCATGTCGCCGCGGCCGCCCAGACGGATCGCCAGCATGCCGTTGCGGCTCTCCAGCGCCGCCCGCAGGTACGCCCATTCCTCCGCATCGAGAGTCTCGTTGAGGTTCAGATCAGCGAGATAGAACCAGTTCCGAGCTCGGTTCGCCGGCATTTCCTGGCTGTTGATCACCTCGTCGCCGTCGGCATCAAGCTCGGCCACAACCTCGGCGAACGGCGCCAGGAAGACCTGGTTGCCGGGCTGGTTGATCGGCGCACCATAGCCGTTGATGTACGCGACATCGTCCAGGATCACCGGCGTCGACTTGATCTCGAACGACAGGCCCCGAACCCACCAGATCTTCTCGCCGGTGTCCGGATCGTAGGAGTCGAGCAAGAAGGAGCCCGGCAAGATCAGCTGCGTATCGCCCTCCGGCGACTTCCATAGCACTGGCGTCGAATGCCCGCTCTTGGCTTCGGGACGCTGAACCTCCCAGATCGTCTCGCCGGTGTCCTTGTGCACAGCGAGCATGAAGGATCCGACGTTCTGGTCGCACACCAGAATCACCTTGTCGTCGACGACCACCGGCGATGCGCCCATTCCATAGATGTTGTTGAACGGCCCCAGGGGCACGCGCCAGCGCTCCTCACCGTCGAACGTGTACGACAGCAGGCCAAAGTCGGGAAAGAACACGTATATCGAGCCGTCGGCGATCGCAGGGCTCGGCGACGCCGCGTTGTTGCGATTGTCGAAGAAGTCGGCCCGCGGTCGCGGCGCCTCGCGCTGCCACAGCACCGCACCGCTCTCGCGATCGAGCGCCATCGTCAACAGACGCTCGTCCTCGGTGGCGGTCAGGAAGATCCGTCGCTCCGACAGTACCGGCGACGAATGGCCCTCCGCTAATTCGGTTTTCCAGATGACGTTGGTGTCGGGCCCGAAGGTCGTCGGCAGCGCACCGGTCTCGACTACGCCCGACCCGTTCGGACCGCGAAACCGCGTCCAGTCCTCGTTTGCCGCCACTGGGCGTGCGCCGATCGCGGCGGGGAGGGCAGCCAACAGCAGCATCGCCGTAAGAGTCGTGCGCATCGGTGTCATCCGTTGTCGCCGGAGACATCGGCCACGGTTTGCGCCGAGGACACCAGCCGTTGCTGGGAGCGAGTTGACTGTATCATCGGGCGATGGGTAGCCGCAGGGGTCTTTTTGTGGCGGTCGGGGCGCTCGTTGCCGGCCTGCTGGCGTTGATCATCTATTCGAGCCTGGGCCTGGCGCAGGTCACGGGCGAGATCTGCTTCACCTTCAACGGCCGCACCGAATGCCGCGTCGCGTCGGGAACGACGCGTGAGGAGACCATACGGACGGCCGCCGAGATGGCCTGCTCCGCGATCGCGTCGGGTATGACGGAACGCATCAACTGCACGCAGTCACGACCCACCCGCATCGAGTGGAGTGGCGAATAGCCTGGATCGACTAGTGGCCTAGCGCCCGCTGCCGGCCCGCATTCTGGCGCTGAGATCGCGGCCATCCAGGTCACCAGGCGCTCGGATTCCGAGCAGCGCGGCAAGCGTCGGTGCGAGATCCGCAGTAGAGGCAACCTCGTCGTGCTGGCCGGCAGCGACGCCGGGACCGGCGATGATCATCGGCACATGCGAGTCGTAGTCGAACACGCTTCCGTGGGTCGTGCCCATCGACGGATCGTCCAGCACGTAGTCGTGATACTGAACAACGAGGTCAGGACTGCGGCGCGGAAAGTAGTTGTTCCGATAACGCTGGGTCTGTGCATCAGCGACGCTGCTGGCGCGGATCAGCTCTGTCGACGTCCAGACGCGCTCGACCACGGCACACTCGCTCAGGATCTCGGCAAGCTCTCGCTCCACGTCGGCCTTATCGCGTAGCTGCCGCTCGATCACCGACTCGTCCAGATAGAAGTCGCTCTCGATCCAGGGGTGATCACCGAGCCTGTCGCGTAGTCGCGCACCGGCCTGCTGGACGCACAGAAGATCGTCACCGCCGAGCCGCTTGCCCTCCCTACCCTGCGACGCTTCATACTCCGGCATCAGCTGAACACCATGATCGGCGCTCAGCGCCATCATCACGTGATCGGAGCCGATGCGCTCGTCGATGAACTCGAACAGCTCGCCGAGGCGCAGGTCGAGCCGGAACAGGATGTCGAGAACTTCCGGCGCGTTGGGCCCATAGGAGTGGCCGACGTAGTCGAGCGATGAGAACGACAGGCCCAGAAAATCGATGCTGGCGTCCGTCCCGAGATCCTCCTGGACGATCATCTCCTCGGCCAGCTCTGCCAGATACCAGTCGCCCCAAGGGCTTTCCGGGATTCGCGCGTAGAACTCGATGCCCGGATCCGGATACGACCAGCCGAGCACGTGCGGAAACCCCAGCGCGAAGCCCCCGGTGTCGATCTGCTCGACGTCGACCTCCGACCAGAGACGCTCGAGGATCGCGGGTTCCCAAGCCGTCCCATAGAACTGGCGCAGCCGTTCCTCGTCGTTGAACTCCTGCACCCAGAGCCGATCCGCGGCGCCGTAGTAGCTGCTGCTCGTCCAGCCACCGGTGCTGCCGTCGTACCAGAACGCGCCGTCGGCGTTCTGGCCCCCCAGCATGACCGCGGAGCGATCCTTGATGCTGGCGGTGAACACCTTCGTCCGCGGATCCGCCGCTTTCATCCAGTCTCCGATCGCCGTCCCATGCAGGTGTACCGGCGAACGCTGCGACGCGGGCCCCGCGGCGTAGACCGAGACGTTGCTCCGACGGTCGTACCACGAGTTGCCGACGATGCCCGATCTCGCCGGCTCGAGCCCGGTGGAGATCGTCGCGTGCCCCGGCGCCGTCGCCGTCATCGAATGGTTCTGGTGCGCGTCGGTAAACACCGCGCCGGTATCGAGCAGGCGCGCGAGCCCACCGGTAAGGAATGGCCGGAACCGAACCAGGTAGTCGTAGCGCGCCTGGTCGATGGCGATGATCAGCAGCAACGAGGGCCCGTCGCCCCGCGGCGTCGGCGCCGGCACGGGCGTCGGGGCTGAGGCACATCGCACCATCAGCAGCGGCACCATACAGACGAGCACGAAGCGCAGAACGATCGGTTTGCGAAGCAAGTAGGCGGGCTCGCGGGTAGCTTGGACGCGGCTAGAAGTCGAACGACCGCGTCATCTTGGCGATCACGGCCTGATCCATCAATCCGTAGAATTCCGGATCGTAGCGTACGGTCGACTTGTAGACCAGAAAGAGATCGTCGCCCGTACGGTGAATGAAATTCAGGCGCGCGAAGATCGCAAGCCGATCCGCGATGCTGTTGTATTGCACCAGCGCGCTCGTCAGCCAGCGCTCGCTGAAGTTGTACGACGCTCGCATGCTAGCCACATGGGTGTCGAAAGCGTCGGCCGGCAGCTGAATCTTGTTGAAGTCGTATCGCGGCGACAGCGACAGCTTCTCGTTGAAGCGCATCGCCAGGCTGCCACCGTAGGAGCGCCTCGTGCCGTCGAAGAAGCCGCCGCCGCTAGCATTCACGCGACCGCTGAGCCGCCGCGCCCGGTAGGTCTCGAACGACACTCGCCACACATTGGTGCTGTAGTCGCCGACTCCGATCTCAGCCTGGTCGGAAACCTCGAACGGTGTGCGAATGCGCTCGAAGCTCCGCTGCACCATGATGCTCGCGGAGTCTCCCGACTCGAGCTGATAACGAGTCCACAGGGTGTTCTCGCGCGTCTCCAGGTTTCCGGCAGTGTCGGTGGTGTACTCGACGTTGGCGAAGACCATTATCTGGCGCATCCACGACCAGCTCGGTCGAGGCTTCCAGCCCAGCCGATACGCCTGGCGAATCATGTCATGGCGACGGATAAAGCCCATATCGGTGACGAAGTCCGGATCGACGTACGCGTAGCTCGCCTGGGCGCTCCAAAGATCGCTGTCCCAGCCGGCGTCGAACGCGCCGACATACTTTGCGGTGCCGACCTCGGAGTCGTGCGCCCGCGCGACGTAGCCGCGCACGCTCATGTGATCGAAGAATCGGAAGCTGGCATCAACCCCGCCGACGCGATTGTGCGCCCCGCCGCCCTGGACGTTGGTGAGGATCACTCCCACCGAGGAACGCTCGAGGATGTCCTGCTTGAGCCGCAAGGTCGTGTGGTTACGGCCTATGTAGCCGAGATCGCCGTTGCTGCCCGTCTGCGCGTTGATGAAACCGATGCTGGTGTTGCCCATCTTGCCGGTCAGCTTGGCGCCGTACCGCATGGTGACGGGCGTCCCGTCGAACAATCCGATGTTGCGGGAGTGGTACAGGAGGGTGTTCGATCCGCCGCGCCCCCGTTCTCCGCCGCCGCCAAACGCGAACTTGTCCGACCCTTCCAGAAAGAACTCTCGCCGTTCCGGGAAAAAGAGCGGAAAGCGCGTCAGGTTGACGCGCTCCTCGTCGTCCTCCACCTGGGCGAAGTCGGTGTTGACGGTGAGATCCGCGGTCAGATTGGGGGAGATCTGTACCTTGAAGTCCTCGATACCGAAATCGCCAGTGCCCTCGGTGAACGGAGAGTCCGAGGCGTCGAGCGCCGTGTAGCCGCCGGTGGCATACGGCTTCAAGCGATAACGGCCGGTGAGCTTCAGGCTTCGAAGACCGAGCAGATGGCCACCCTGGGAGATATTGCGGAAGTCGAAGCCGCGCCGGTAGTTGCTCCAGTTGACCTCCTCGTTGGTGCGACGGATCTCGCGCTTGAAGTCGATGCCCCATACGTGCGCCCCGGCATCGAACCGCAGTGCCTTGAACGGAATCTGCATCTCCGCCTCCCACCCCTTGGGTGTGACGCGTGCGGCCGCCTCCCACTTCTCGTCCCACTGCGAGTTGAGGTTGCGCTCGCCTTGCAGTGTGGCGTCGTACTTCGTGCCCAGAGCGTTGACGCGGAACAGGAAGCCGTTGCGGTGATCGTGGAAGGTGTCCAGCAGCACGGCGATGGTGTCGTCGGTCTCCAGGCGACTGTCGCGGCGCAGCTCGGTGGCAACGATACGGTCGGGCTCGTCGTCGTACATGACGAAGCCGAGATACAGGTAGTCATCGTCGAAGAGAATCCTGACCTCGGTACGCTGGGACGGGACTCCCGCCTCGACGGGCTCGCGTTGTAGGAAATCGGTGACCACCTCCGCTAGCTTCCAGACGTCGTCGTCGACGTGCCCGTCGATACGCGGCGGGGTCGGCGCCTCGGTCGCCGCCATGCGCTTGCCGCCGGGGCCGATCTCGATTTCTTCCGCCGGCGTTGGCGCCCGCTTCGACGCGATCGCCGCGGGGTCAGCCGCCGCAGCTTCCAGAGCCTCGCGTAGCTCCTGCGCAGCCTCGTCACGTTGTTGCTCGGCGAGAGCCTGCAGCGCGGCAACGGCCTCGGTCGGTGCTGCCGCGAGAATCACCGCGGTCATTGCAGCGCCCACGAGCATCGATCGCAGCGCGCGCCGGTACCCGCGGCTCGCCGTAGAGTTGATCGTCAAGTGTATTCTCGGCCTCTGAAGCGCCCCCACGGCGACCAGGAAAGTGGCGCCCGAGCGTTCCATTCCACTGTAGCGATCCGACATCAGCCCAACAATGCGAAAACGCCCGTCTCGCAAGTTCTTACCGTGCTCCTGACACTCCTTTACCGGCGCCTCGCCAGGCCACCGTGCGGCACCGGAACCACCGCGACTTCGAAGGGCGCCCGTGGCACAGTCTAGGCATTGGATCGGCTCCTCCGCCCCAACCGGAAAAGATGATGAACTGCAAGGCAAGCGTCGTACTGTTGGTGACGGTCTCGCTTCTGTCGTTGACCGCGCCCACGCAAGCCAACCAGCAAGAAGCTCCGACGGTACCGGCCAGCATCGAGGTCAGCCCCGACCGCGTCATTCTCGAGGTCGGCAGCACGGCAAGCCTGACGGCGGTAGTGCGCGACGCCGACGGCAACGTGCTGGACGACATCCAGATCGTTTATCTGTCCCGTTCGCGGCGTAGCGTCGGGGTCAACCCTGCCGGCACGATAGAGGCCTACCAGCCGGGCGATGTCGAGGTAGTAGCGATCGTCCCGAGCTCACCGGATGTCGACCCGCGCCGGGACGATGAGGCCTTGCGAGCGATTACCGAGGTCCACGTGCCGGTGCCGCCGCTGGCATCCGTTGCTTTCGCCGACATGCCGGGGCGCTACTACGCCGGGACGACGGTTCGTCCCGAGTTCGAGGCGACGGATAACTCGGGCGCCGAGCGGACCGGCGTCAGACCGGCGCTCGAAAGCAGCGACACAGCGGTCGTCGAGATCGACCACGTCGGGTCGCTACGCCTCGTTGGGCACGGCACTGCAGTGATCACTGCCAGGGCCGAGGACGTGACCGACAGCATCGAGGTAGCGGTTGCCGCGGACCCGACAGCGTCGGTACGGCTCATCTCGAGCGCCAGCGAGGTGCGCACCGGCGACGTCGTGCACATCAGCGCCACACCGCTGGCTGCCGACGGCAAGCCGGTGCCTGAAATGCCCGTGGTGTACGCGCTCCGCGCCCGTACGGATCAGCACGGTCTCGGCGAGCCGCCGTCCGGTCTGGTGACCGGCGACGGCCGCTTCGTCGCCGACTTGCCGGGTGAGTACACGATCCTCGCGACCGCCGGTGAGCACTGGGCGTCAACGACCGTCATGGCGACCGACCGTGGAGTGAAGCGCGAGATCGAGCTCCTCGGGCACGGTAGGGTCGCCGACCGGAAGACCTCCGACCTTTGGGTCTGGGAGGCGCCGGACAGTCGCGACTACGCGATCACCGGAACCTGGGGCGCTGCCGGTCATGCCTACATCTGGGACGTGACCGATCCGCGCAACATCCAGCTCATCGACATGGTCAAGGTCGACGCGCGCACGGTCAACGACGTCAAGGTGTCGGAAGACGGCAGCATCGCAGTGATTAGCCGCGAGGGCGCGTCGGACCGCCGCAACGGGCTGGTGCTCCTCGACGTGTCGAGTCCGCGCGACGGGGTCAAGGTGCTGGCACGCTACGACGACCAGATGACCGGCGGCGTGCACAACGTATACATCCATGAGGATCATCTATACGCCCTCTCGGGCGGGCG
This sequence comes from Acidobacteriota bacterium, assembly GCA_965248695.1. Classification (GTDB taxonomy): domain Bacteria; phylum Acidobacteriota; class UBA890; order UBA890; family WLXD01; genus DASCOT01. The sequence continues at coordinate 3,380,718 of CBDFKD010000002.1, forward strand.
TCGGTACGACATCCTCAACATCGAGGATCCGCGCAACCCGTACCGCGTCGGGCGGTTCGAGCTCGATTCACCGGGCCGATCGATTCACGATGTCTGGGTAATCGACGGCGTCGCCGTGTCATCCAACTGGGACGACGGAGTCGTCCTCGTCGACGTCGGCGGCGGCGGCATGGGAGGGTCGCCGAACAGTCCGGTGGAGATGGGCCGCTACGCGTATCCGAGCGGGTGGAACCATGCCGCCTGGCCGCACAAGAGCGAGTCGAGCGGCAAGTTCTACGTCATCGCCGGCGACGAGGCTTTCCCGGCCGATCGCAACCCGATGGGACTGGATCGATTCGAGGGACCGCCGGTACAGGCCGCCGGCTGGATTCACTTCATCGAGTTCGACGATCTGAATGAACCGCGCGAAGTGGCCCGATACCAGGTGCCGTACGGCGGCACACACAACTTCTGGGTCGATGGCGACACGCTCTATGTCGCGTACTACAACGGCGGGCTACGGGTGGTCGATATCTCCGGTGAGCTGCTCGGTGATCTGTATCGCCAGGGACGCGAGATCGGCTACTTCCTGGCCGACGATCCGCAGGGGTTCAAGCCCAACGCGCGCCGTACGTGGGGAGCGATGACCCACAAGGGAAACATCTTCTTTGCCGACAACAACTCGGGGCTGTGGGCCGTGCGCCTGAAGCCGGAGGTCGATGCCGATGCGGCCGGTCCCGAATGAGGCGATGACCGGACCCGCGGTGTGAGAAGGATGGGTTGACGGCTGTCGGTGACGGTCCCGGCGGTCAACCGTTCTTCAGATCGTCCAGCCGGTAGAAGGTGCCGCGCCAGTAGATCCCTCCACGCCATAGCGCCAGAACCGCGGCCCGGGCGAAGCAGGCCTGCGTGAGCAACACGCCCAGAGGCAACAACGGCACGGTCCACAGCCGCAGGCGCGTCTCCCTCAGCATTGCGGTCTGGATCGACACGATGATCGCTACCACCAAGACGTTCAGCCATCGGGTGGTGCCCGCCGTCATCAGCACGGCAACGAATGGCCAGACCACCATCACGAGCTGCGCTAGACCGCCTGCGGCGAGCAACGGCACGGAGTAGTTGACTGCGCCGAGGGTGTTCTTTTCCAGACCTCGGAACGCCGCCCCCAGACTCGGGTACCACTCGACGCAGAGGAAGGGCCCAGCCACGGTGCAGTGCGCCTTGGCGCCGCTTGCCTTCAGATTGACCGCTAGCCGCACGTCGTCGAGCGGGTCCATCGCCAGCGCCGCATGTGTTCCGGCGCGCTCGTAGGCCGCGCGGCGCACGAGGTTGAAGGAGCCGAATCCCACCGCCGCAGAGCTGCTCGGGTCGCTGACACGCCACGGCCGAAAATAGCCGTTGAACAGCAGAGCGAACGCGGACACGAACAGCTCCAGCGCCGCGCTAGTCACCTTGACGTCCGCCGGCATGGTCAGGTGATCGTACCCCTGCGTGACCATGTAGTGAACCACCCGGCTCAGCACTGTGGGCTCGAAGACTACGTCGGCATCGGTAAACAACAAGAGGTCGCCGGACGCAACCTCCGCGGCGCGCTGCAGTGCGTGGTTCTTGCCGAGCCAGCCGGCCGGTAGCTCGGCAATGTGGATGACCTGCAATCGCGGTTCCGCGGCCGCGAACTCGTCGAGCACTCTGCCGGTGGCGTCGTCGGACCGATCGTTCACCGCGATGACCTCGAGGTCACGGTAGTCGAGGCTCAGCACGGAACGCAGCGCCGGACCGACGGTAGTGCCTTCGTTGCGCGCCGGTACGATGACGCTGACGCGCGGCAGGGTGAGCCGCGCTGCGGCATCCGGCATCGGCATATCGCGGACGAAGCTCATGGCGCCGCGGCCGCGCACCAGATCGATCGCGAACACCGTCCAGGCCACACAGCTAGCTGCGGCAAGCACCAGCAGGCCGGTCTCGAAGGAGGATGGCATCACCAGGAACACTATGGGCCTGTAACCGGCCACTAACCCCCGATTGGAGAGGATCGCTGCAACTCGGCCCAGCCCCGGCTACCGAAGCCGTCGGAACGACGCGGTGGCCGGCATCTCATCAGTCGACGCCGCGCCAATCATGGAGAAACCGCAGCAGGACGGTTGCTGAGTTGTCCGCCGCCAGTCGCCCGAACGTGCGGATCTGGTTGCCGCCCGACCCGCCACCGGCAAGGTCCGATAACGATCGGAAGGCCAGGAAGCGCACTGCGTTGATCGCCGCCACCTGGGCCACCGCGGCGGTCTCCATGTCGACTGCATCGGCCGCGAACGTATCCCAGATCCATTCGCGGAAGGCAGTATTGTCCAGGAACGTAGGGCCGGACACGCCGTTGCCGCCAACCACCAGACGCGGCGCCTCGTCGAGGCACTCACCGATGTCGATACAACGCCGCAACGCGAGGTCTCCGGCGATCCGCCTGGCTCGCGCCAACATGCGCTCATCGACCGCGAACCAGAAGCGTCGTTCGCGTCCCTCCGAGCCCGATCCGGATGGCATGAGCTGCCCCCGCGGAAACATCATGCCGAAGTTGCCGAACTCACCGGCGCGCCCGCCGGTCTCCCAGCCGTCCGGCGTCTGACGTGCGAACACCATCTCCTGGTGCTGACCCCAGCGAGCGGGGACGGTCACGTCACCGACGTTCAATGCCGGATTGGCGCCCCCGGCAATGCCCGAGAAGATAATCGCTCCGACATCGAAGTGATCGATCACCGCCTGGGTGGCGGCGGCGGCATTGACCAGGCTGACGCCACCGAGGAACAGCACCACCGGGTGGCCTTCCAGATTGCCTACGTAATGCAAGCGTCCGGCGAACTCCCGGGTGTCATCGATGCGCGCTGCCGCCAGGAGCTTTTGGAGCTCCGATTCGACCGCGCACATGATGACCACGCGGACAGGCTCGCGCGTTCCGAACGACGGACGTCCACTGCCTGGGCCCCCTGTTGGCGGCTCGACGACCCGCACGTTGGCGCACGAGACACCGGCGCATCCCGCCAGAAGCCAGGCGACGACGAGCCGAGTCCGCACCGGGCTAGCGCTGATCATGAGTACGGTGACTTCGCAGGAACACCCGCCTCCCGACCGTCGTCGACCGAGTTCCCGGCCGTCTACTGTGCCGTCACCGAATCGCCCTCGGCGGCGGCGCCGTCGACTAGCCGGCAAATCGCCGATTGGCCGAGAACTCGTGTGACCTCGAGCAGGCCGACGCGATCCGTGATGCGGTCGAGCACGTTGCCCTGCGCGTCCTTGATCTCGTCGACGACGCGCATGACGGCAAACTGCTGGCCCACCGTCACGCCGAAATTGTCGCCGCGGTCGATGTAGTAATCGTCGCCGCGGTTGCCGACGATCGTTGCGGGCGGCATCACCGGCTTCAGCCCTGCGAAGCTGCCGGACTGCTCGGCGATTTGCTCCACCGCCTCTTCGATCGCCGGGCGAAGTGCTTCCTGGGCCAGCCCCTCGTCGAAGTTCTGCTCGAAGCTGACGCTATTTATCTGGATGCCACCGAGACGCTTCTTCCCCTTGCCCTCGGCGACCACCAAGATCTCGCTGGTCACCGTGTTCACCACGCGCACATCCACGATGCTCTCGGCCTCGGTAAAGCGGCCGCCGATGCCGCCGATCCCGGCACGCTTGCTCTCCACCGAGAACTGCGTGATCGACCCGGTGACCATCAGCTGAGCGCCGAGCACCTTGCCCATCTGCGCCGCGGTCGAGGCGTTGACGCGACCGCTAGCGCCGAAGTCTTGCTCGCCGAGAATCGCCTGGATCTCCCGGCGCTCGATCACCGAGAACTTGCCGGACTTCACCAGCTGGGTTGCCAGCTCGTCAGCAGCGGCTTCTCCGAGGCGTCCGCCCCAGAAGCTCCAGCTGCTGTTGTTGTAGAAGTTCATCACCGCCACCCTGACCCTGTCCTGCGCCTGGACCGGCGCCGGCGCCACGACTGAGAAAGCGGCGAGGATTACGACGGCAATAGCGGCGACTCTAGAAACACGATTGCTCACGGGTGCCTCGCAGTTTGTCTGGGGAAATACTGCGCTCAGTGTATTGCAGATCACCGCGTCGGCGCATCTGAGCAATAGTCTGCCGAAGGGTCGTGCGACCTCAGTGGGTCGACGGCGTGCTGAACGAGATCGTGCCGCGGATCGGGTGCCCGTCGCCGCTCGAGGTTCGCCAGGCGATAACGTGGTCACCGGGCTCGAGATCGCCCTGCACCTCGACGAACAGCGTGTTCTCTGCGCCGGCCTCGAGTGCACCGAGCTCCTCGGTCTCGTGGCAGCTCAAGGCGATACGACTCACCGCCAGCTCCGGTGTCAACGAGAACCAGAGTCGTACTTCGGCAGGCGACGCCTCCAGGACGGCGTCCTTCTCCGGGGAGCTGCCGGTCAAGCGCAGATGCCTCACGGGCGGCGCCGCGGCCAGCAGGGTCAAGAGCGCCAGGGCGACGAATACCACCAGGATCCGATTGTCGATGCGCTGGTCACCAAAGCGCTTTTGCGCGTCTCTCACCGCTCGCCTTTCGGTCGTTGGCCGTGCTTGCGTTCCCTGCAAGGGAATCTACGGGTCGTCCCGAGCCAGTGCAACCTGCACCGGCCAAACGAGCACGCATCCGTGCCTTACTGAATACCGACCTGCCCGCGCACCGACTCGAGGAGCGCCGCGGAGTCGTAGCCGACGCCGTTCTTGAACACCAGCGTCACGTTGCGGATGTCGCTCGGGTTGGCGAGCGGATTGCCGTCGAGAACCACCAGGTCGGCCTGCTTCCCGGCTTCCACCGAACCGACCTCGTCGTAAATACCCAGGACCTTGGCACCGTTCGCGGTGAGCACCTGGATTGCCTCTATCGGCGTGAAATCGGTTTCTAGCAGGAGCTCGAAGTTGCGTTGGTCGCCAAAGCCAGCCAGCGCGGCACCGTAGCCGGTCGGATCGACCCCGGCCGCCAGCAAGCCGCCGGATTCTGAGAACTTGTAGGCATAGTGCAGCCCCTTGAGGAACAGCTCCGGGGGTATCGAGCCCTGTACCTCGATGCGCGCCGCTGCCGCCTCCACCTCTTCCAGCGCTCCGGGCGCCAGCGCCTCGCGCACCCGCGGGTCGAGCTCGGTACGCCCCTTGACGAACATCTCGTTCACCACCGGTGTGGTGGTCATCGCCACCCCCGCGTCGATCATCTCGCGAAAGGTAGTCGCCACCTCGTCGCTCGACAGATCGAGCTCGGTAACGCTCTGCATGAGGTTGCGCGAACACTCGTCGGCGGTGCGCGTCTCGTCATAGTCGCTGTTGGTCAGCAGGCCGTGCTCGATGTTGTCGATGCCGGCCTCCACCGCCTCACGGAAGCTCACCGAGCACAGGTGAGCGGTTACCTTGAGGCCGTGCCGGTGCGCCTCGTCGATCGCCGCCGCGAGCTCCGCGCGCCCGATCCAGGTGTAGGCCTTGAACCAGTCGACGCCCTCCTCGGCCCAGTAGCTCACCACACGGCGGGCGTGTTCTGGATCGGAGAGCTTCGACATGTTCATGAACTGCGCCTGTTCGCCGGTTAGGTAGGGGCCGGTGACGAACATGCGGGGCCCCGGGACCTCGCCCGCCTCGATCGACTTCTTGAGGCTGATCTCGGCGTATGGGTACTCGCTGCCGGTGGTACGGATGGTGGTCACTCCGGCGGCCAGATAGAGCCGCGGAGATGTGTAGTTCGACTGCACTGCACGGCGTGAGGTGGTGTAGTAGCTGTGATCGTGCAGGCCTACGAGTCCGGGAAGCACCGTATGGCCGCCCAGATCCAACACCTCGGCCTCGGCTCCCACGTCGACCGAGTCGCTACCGCCAACCGCGACTATGCGCCCATCACGGATCACGATTGTCTGGTCCTCGCGCGCCGGCGCGCCGGTGCCGTCCACCACTCGGACGTGCGTGAGCGCCACTTCCCCGGCCCGAACAGCGACGTACTCGAGAACCTCGTCCGACAGCGTCTGCGGCATCGAAGCCGCGGCGATAAGGGCCAGGGCTGCAGCGGCGACTGAAACCGACTTGATCATCCGAACTTCTCCTAGCGTGGCTCGTGAGGCGATGGCGTGGGGGCGTCGTCGACCGTGAAGATCATCTTCATGCCCGACTCCAGGTGCTCGGCGATGTGGCAGTGAACCATCCAGCGCCCCGGGTTGGACAGCTCCAGCAGGAGATCGGTGGTCGAGGCCACTGGTAGCAACACAGTGTCCTTCCACGCCAGATTATCGTTCGCCACGCCGTCCTGCTCGAGTACGAGGAAGCGCTGGCCGTGGAAATGGATCGGATGCTGCATGGCGTGAAACGAGCCCCGATCGTTGATGATTCGAATCTTGACGACGTCACCGACCGCGAAGTTCCAGTCGTCGATGTCCGTATTTCGGTTGCCTGTACGCGGATCGATCAGCAGCCACTCGATCTGCTCGCCAGTGCTGATCCAGTTCATCATCGGCATCGTCCCGGCCCACTCAGCGGGATTGAAGTACACGCGATCGAGCGCCATCAGCTGGTCGATTACGAGCGGCAGCTCTCCGGCCTCCAACCGCAGGACGAGCTCGCGATCGGGCGGACGATCGAAGTGTTCACGATAGGCCTCGATATCCGCCGTAACATCCGCGTTCGTCCGCAGCACCGAGTGGCTCTCGACGAGGTCGGTGTCGACTCGATCGGCAGCGACCCTCACAACGCCTAGCTCCGTCGACTCGGTAAAGAACGTCCCGGCGCGATGATTGATTCCCTGCACCACATTCACCACGCGAACGGCACCAGGCTGCGCGAAACGGACGTCGACGATGTATCGCTCCGCTGGTGCAATGACCAGACTGTCGGCCCACACTTCTCGCTGGTATCGCGATACGTCCGTCGCTACCGCCTTCATTGGCAGCGGCGTCGTCGCGCCATCGTGCCGGAAGCTCAGGTTGAAGGTGCGCGTGTTGGCAACGTTGGTAAAGAAAAACCTCACGACCTCACCACGCATTACCTCGAGCTCGTAGTCGGGCTCGCCGTTCACGAGAAACAGGTTGCCGAACCTCCCCATGAGCATGAAGTTGGCCGACTCGGCGCCGTAGGGTACCAGGCCCTGCGCGCCCACCAGCAGGTCGTCGAGCATGAGCACCTGTTCAGTGTTCACCGGTCCGTAGACATCCGCAGCCAGCGGATCGACGAGCATGTTGCCGTACAGACCGAGATCCTGTGCGATGTCCTCGCGGTGGTGTGGGTGATACCAGTAGAGTCCCGCGTCGCGGAAGTACACCTGGTAGCGGAAGCCCTCCCCCGGGAGGACCGGGTCCTGGGTCACCCCGGGGACGCCGTCGTAACGATTGTCGAGCCGAACGCCATGCCAGTGCACCGCGGTGGGCAACGCGGTGCGGTTCTCGAAGTTGACGAAGATCGTCGCCTTCTCCGGAACATGGATCAGCGGCCCGGGTATCTGGCCATTGAAGCCGTACATCAGATAGGTGCGACCAGCCAGCTGCCGGCGCACGAGGCCGGCTTCGAGATCGAGCGTGCCGCCGTCGCCCAGGCGAACGATCTGACGGCGCCGAGCCAACGGCACGCCCTCGGGATCGGCTGCTGCAGGTAGCCAGGGCGTGGCGTCCGGGCGCAGCGCAGCCAACCCCGGCATCATCGGCACCGCCGGGTGCATGGGTGGCGCTATGTCCTCGTCACGCTGGTCCGCATCCGGCGCACTGCCATGCTCGCCGGTCCCGCTCGGGGCAACCAGCGCCAACGGCGCCTGCGTGATCAGGTCCTCGGCACTCATGCGCGAGCTCGGCGACCTGCCCCGAAGGACCAGGCGTCCGCCGCGGGCCAGTGCCTCCGCCACGGGCTCGGCACTGATCCATATCGAGAATTTGTTGTGGCTCACCTCGCCCAGATCGTTGAGCCCGTTGTGCACTTCGCCCAGCCGGGTGACCGGATCCAACCACGGGGTCGTCACCCAGGCGACGTAGGCCGCCGATCCGAGCTCGGCCGGGTCCGGAAGGCCTTCGATCCACACCCTGAGGTCATACCGGTGCCGGCCCTCTGCGGTCACCGCAATGCCGAACGGTGAGCGCACTCGTCCGAGCTCGACCAGGCCACGCGCGTCCCCGGCGCGGGCGGTCGGAAACAGCTCCATGCAGCCCAGATCCGCCGAAGTGGCAATCATCGAAGCAGAAAAGGCACATCGGAAACCGGCGGCCGGTGGCGCCAAGCCCGTAGCGGTCGTTTGCTCCGATGCCTCGACCCCCGCGAACGGCGCTGCCGCCATCGCCAAGAGGATCCATCTCGCAGCCAGCCATGCGTGGGTGCCGTGCGGCTTCATTCAGGCACGATACGCGGCCGCCAGCCCGCATCGCAATTCTGGCCGACGGACGCGAGCGCAGAGGTCCGAGCTCAGCGCCGGCGGGCGCCTTCCCAGCGACTACCGGCGAGCAGCCCAGGGCGCGCCACATACACCGGTCCAGCGTAGAGTCGCTGTACCGCCGCGGCGCGCGGCGAGATCGCGTGCTGCTCGAGATGATCCGACGTGGCGGCGTCGATGCCTGCCGCCGGGCGAACGCCGTTGGCCGGCGCCTCGGTGCGGTCGGTGCGGTCGGTGCGGTCGTCGTCCACCGCGCGAGGGTCGCTCCGGCGCACCTGCGGCGGGGCCATCACCGTGATGTAATCGTAGAGTCGGGGCCGCAACGGCGACGCCGCCACGATCGGCGCCGGCGCCGTCTCCACCAGCTCTGCTATCGGCGGCAAGGAGGCAGTCACGGTTATCTGGTCGACCACGCGCGGCGGAATCCCTTTGACCCACTCGGTCACCGTCACGTACTCGTACAACCGCGGTCGCAGCAACGCTACTCGGCCCGCCGACGGGGGTCCGACCGGTACCAGTTCCGAGGCCTCCGGAGCCGCCGCGACGACCGTCTCCCGCACGCTCAGAGACACCGTGCCGTCGTTGTCCGCCGGCGCAACGGGGTCGGCGATCCGTACGTCGGCGGTGGCTTTCAGAGGCTTCTCGAGTGGTCCTACCGCGGCAACGGTGAGAGACGGCCAGGGAAGCAGCATCAGCGGCGGCGCGGTGGCCGTAGCAACCGCGTGAAGGCCAGTGCCCGACGACGGAGCCGGGCGCTCGGGCGGCGACGCCGAAACCGCGAATAACCGACTTGCGATAGAGCTCGGGTTCGTCCGCGGCGCTGTCGACGGGTCGACGGCGGCGGCCGTCCTCGATGCGTCGGTCGTAGTGTCGACATGGGCGATCACGCGCTCGGCTCCGGCCGAAATCTCCAGCGACAAGTCCTGATCGAAAATGAAGTCATCGATCACCTCTACCGGGCGACTCGGCCATTCAATGTCTGCATCGGGAGCGTTGTCGGGAGATAGCCGCAGGGTGTAGCTACCGATCGGAACTCCGTCGATGCGGAACAGTCCGAAACGGTCGGTCGCTGCCCGTGCCACGACGTCTCCTCGACGGTCGACGAGCTCGACCATCAGCCCTGGAAGCTTGCGACCGCCAACGAGCACCCGGCCGGCAATGCCGAACTCGACGTCGAGGGTGAAATCGGCTCGGGTTATTGCCCCGGCCGCAACCTCGACCATGCGCTTGCGCTCTCGCGGCGACAGCTCGATCGGCAGGCGATCCGGATCGTATTCGACACGATGCACGCCCTCGTCGAGATTGGTCAACAGGTACTTGCCACCACGAGTGGTCCGGGTCGCCGGTCGCCCGTTCACCAGAATGGGAAGCCCGGCGAGTTGCTCGGCATCGACCTTGTAGCCGTCGGCGACGCGAATGCGTCCGGCAATACCGCCGGTGGAGCCGTAGTTGCCCAGTGACCGTCCCGGAACGACACGACTGCCAGCAAAGGCAAGATCGCCGACCAGAGCAAACGACAGCGTGGCGCCACTCTCGCGGCCCTCCTCTGCCAACAGAGACTTCGTCTGATAGGTAGCCGCCAGGAGCATTCCGGGCATCACCGCGGCCTGCACACCGAGGGCGACTCCCAGCTGGCCATTGGTGAGCATCGGGCCGCCGATCAAGGCCGGTTGCCAGCGGCCTTTGCCGACCCACGACAGGCGCAGGGCCTGGCTGTGGCCGGCCCCTTGAACGATCTGGCCAAGCAGTGAGGCGCGAAGCCGGGCAGCTGGCTGCCATGTGAGGTCCAGCATGGCGTTGGGACCGCTCCGAGTCGCGCCCACGCGCCACCGCGACCCGGGCGACCACATCAGATCGAGGCGATACTCACCGTGGTAGTCGGGGCGAGCACGCATCGACATGCCGCGCCAGGGTCGGAACGACACTGCCGGGAGCAGGAACGTCTGATCACCGGTCTGCGACCGTCGATAGCGACCGACGACGCCGACCTCCCAGGTGCCGCTGACGCTCCGCCGTGAGAAATCGACGAAATGGTCGGTGAACCGCTCACTGCCGAGCTGAAAGCCCGCCTCACGACCCTGCGAGCTGGCGAGGAAGCGCCACCGCCCAGCGTACGCCTCGATATCGCCCAGATAGCCGAACCGGCCTCCCGAGCCGGCACCGGCGAACGATGCCACGACGCCGCTGGCGAGCTGGCTGACAGCACCGACGACGAACTGGCGCCGGGCGCCGTCCTGCTGCATCGCCGTCTCCAGCGTCAGCTTGCTTGATACGCCGAATCTGCCTTGAGCGAAGCCGGCGGTGCCCGACAACTGTTGCGCCGGGTGAAGCGCATTGCCTTGCTGACCGAACCCACCCTGCATCATGAGCGCGCCGGAAGGCAGCATCTGCTGTGAGGCGCTGCGCGAGTGGTCGTGGATATCAATCGGCACCGTGGGAATGCCACGGTCGTAAATCAGTACCTCGACGCGATTGGCGCGCGATGTCGACAGTCGTACTTCGCGAAAATCATAGAGACCGTCGAGACCCATCGTTTGCGCCGCCACATTCCGGTCGTTGACCCGGAGGACCGCGGTGCCCGCTGGAACGCCGACCCCGCTGATCGGAGCGCATCTGGCGGGGCAACAGCTCGGTGCCGCTGGCATTGACGCTGAACAGCTCGAACGGCTGATTCGTCCAGGCCCCCTGAAGGCCGGTCATCTCGATGCCGCTGAGCATGGGGTGGAGGCTGACGCGCTGGTATCCCGCCATCACCAGCTTGTCGTCGAAGCGACGCAACCAGGCGTATTCCGACAACCGCCGGCGCTCGGCAAACGACTCATCGTAGCGAATGCGCCACTGCCCCCCAGCGGCGCGGCCCGACAAGACCGTGTCCGCCGATGAAACGCCCAAATCCCGTCGCTGCGATCTGCGAGCCCGGATTTGCGCGGTCGACAGCGCCAGGCTGGGTGCGAAGGTATCGGCTACGGGGTCGGCCCGGCGGGCCGTCGTCTCACCGAAACGCGGCCCGACCCAGGGGATGTCGAGTAGCAACGCCAGGCGACTCGAGCTATAGGACACACGCATCGCCAGGCGATCGATCATGGCGCGCTCGCGAAGGTGAGCGACGCCCTCACTGGCCACGATGTCAGCCGGCTGCAGTATGACGTTGCCCAGCGGCGTCTCGATGGTGATTTGGTCGCCATCCTGGGTCAGCTGACAGCTGCAGACGGCGAGGAAATCGTCCAGCGGTAGCAAGAACTCGTTGCCGTCGAAGTACACCTCCGAGGCAGACAGCTCACGGTTGTCGACCACCAGGCCGAGGAGCATGCGCTGTGGATCGTCAGGGCGTGGCCCCTCCGATCCCGACGCCAACGGCGCTAACGTGAGCGCTGCCACCACGACTACGGCAACTCGCCAGGCTCGCCGCTCGCCACGCCCAAGGCGCACCTGGCCTGGCTTGGCCGCGTTTGGCCGTTCGCGAGGCGAGATACGCACCGAGGTCGCTCCTGGGAATCGTGATCAGCGCTGCGAGCCGTCGTCGGGCTGCTGCTGTTGTTGCTGTTGCTGGTCCGCTGCAACCGCCACGTCGGGGGCGGGAGGAACACTGAACTCGGTGGCGTCGCGAAATCGCTGCCCGTCGAGCTCACCCTGGAATGCGAGCATGTAGCGTCCGGTGGGCAACGCATGCGGCTGAGCCAGCAGCAGCTCCCGGCGGGTGCCACCGAGCACCGGCGTGGTCGGCAGGCTGCCGTATTGAAGCAGGCCGGCGGGAGTTACCTCGGCTCCTGCCGACCACGACGAGCTCCGCGCAACGCTCGCCAGTGCTGCCCGGTCGGAGGTGTCCGCCTCAGGTAACGCCGGCGCGTTAGCTGTTTAGCGGGCGGCGTTCAGCAGCCGCGCGTGACCGCCAACAGAATCGCGACAACCACCACCCCGCCGACGGCGAGCAGCACGGTACGGTTGCGCGCCGTGGCCTGAACGCGCGCCGCGGCTCCTTCGCCAATCCGTCCTTGCCGCGCCGGTACGCGCAGCTCGAGATCGTCGAGCGCAGCGACCAGGGCGCGCGGATCGGTGAAGCGTTCCCGCGGATCCTCGGCCAGGCAACGGAGGATCAGCGGATCGATCTCCGGCGGCACGTCAGCGCGTACCTGGCTCGGGATACGGAAGCTGCCCACCGGCACCGTGCCGGTGAGCAATTCGTAGCCCACAACCCCGAGGGAATACACCAGTGCGGCGGCGCCCGGAGCGGCGCTAGGATCGGCCATGCGCTCGGGCGCCAGATAGCGCACCGAGCCGAGCGAATGCACCGTCGCGGTCGAACCGGCATCCATCCCCAGTGGCGCCAGCGGCATCCCGACGTCGAGGACCTTCACCGCATGCCCCTCGCCGTGGACCAGGATCCGGTCCGGGTCGACACCCTCGCACGGCAGCCCCTTGCCATGCGCGTGACCCAGCGCCTTCGCGGTTCCACGCAGTACGTCGAGAACGTCGCGGGTGTCGAGGCGACGATGCGCCAGCACCTTGCGAAGCGACGAGCCCTTGACGAACTCCATTACCGCGTAGACGCGACCATCCACCTCGCCGCTATCCACAACGCGCACAATGTTCTCGTTGTCGATCCCTCGCGTCGCCGAGAGAACTTCGAGCCGCCGGCTGCGCAGCACGTCGGCCTCACCCCCCGCGTACAGCTTGATGGCCAACCCGAGCCCATCGGCGTCCACGGCCTTGTAGATGCCGCCAGCGCCGGCTTGGTCCAGGCGCGCCTCGATGCGATAGCCGCCGATCTGCTCGGGTACGTCAGTCATCGATCTCGATCACCAGAGTGGCGGCACCGACCTGCAGCTTGTCGAGGTCGCGCAGCACGCCCGCGTCCACCGGCTCGCCATTGAGCTGCGTCCCGTGTGTGCTGCCAAGGTCCCGGACGTGGAACGCCTCATCTTCCCATACGATGCTCAGGTGCCGCTTGCTGGCTGCCGGGTCGGCTACGACCAGGTCACACCCCTCGTCGCGACCGACAACCATCTCGCTGGAACCGAGCTCGAGCGTGTCCCCGGAGCCCGCGCCGTCGCACACGACGAGCCTGGCGGACGGACGGGATCCCGCCTCCGGCTTCGAGCCAGCGCGCGGCGAGATCTCGAGAGTACGGATCGGGAACGGGATGACGATATCTCGGCGGCGGAAGTGCTCCCAGATCTCCGTCCGTAGCGTGCTCTCGATGCGCCGCAATGGACCCATGTCGTCGACCCAGGCGCGCAGCTCGTAGGTGATCGAGCTCTCGTCGAAGTTGCTGACATAGACCTCGGCAGACGGCCGTGCCAGCACGCCATCAACGGAGCTAGCGGCGGCCAGCATTGCCGCCTTGACCTTGTGAGGCGGCGTCAGAAAGTGAGCTCCGACGTAGATACGCGACATGTGCAGCGGGTGGGGATACAGGTAGTTGGTAAGCGTTTCTCGCGCCATATTGGCGTTCGGGAAGATCACCGTGTCGTTCTGGCGTGTACGGATCGAGGTCGTGCGCCAGGTGATCTGGGTAACGCGCCCCTCGTGCTCGCCGACCTGGATCCAGTCGTTGATGCGGAACGGGCGTTCGAGGGCGATCACTACACCGGCGAAGAAATTCGTCAGGATCGGTTGCAGCGCCAGACCGAGCACCAGCGAGGTGACGGCACTGGTGGCCAGCAGCGGGCCGACGTTATCTTCCGGAAACGCCACCGAAACGATAATCACGCCTGACACCACGTAGATGAAGAACCTCGTCACCCGTGGCAGCAACGGCGGCACCGAGATGTCCCACTGCCGCCGCAGCAGGACCTCGAAGCCGAAATAGGTGATTCCGCGAATCACCATGACGACGACGAAGAGCCAGACCGTCGTCACCAACACGCCACCGCCGCGCCCCATGTCGCCGACCCCGAGGGCATTGGCGGCCGCAACACCGATGGCGAAAGCAAGCAAGGATATCGGCAACCCCAGCGCCCGCATCAGCGGATGGCGGCGGCGTAGAGCCAGCAGCGCGATGTAGACCACGACCGCGGGCACACCGCCGGCGAGCAGGGTTGCCGCCAGCGTCCCGCTAAAGGCGGTGGGCATGATTAGTGGCCTGTAACAGATGATCGTTGCATATCGCAGATGGGATTTGCGGGTGAGATCGAGGCGCGCGGAGGATGTCGATACGAATCGGCGCGATTCTAACAGGGCGCCGGCGAAGAACGCCCGCGACTCAATCGTCCAGCAAGCCGTGCTCGCGCATCCACGTCTCGTTGAGCTTGGACAGATAGCGCTCGCCGGAATCCGGAAGCAAGGTCACCACCAGCGCGTCATCCGGGGCACTTCGTGCCACCCGGCGCGCCCCGACAACCGCCGCCCCTCCGGACGATCCAGTGAAGATCGCCTCGGTGCGCGCCAGCTCCAGGACGGCGCGATACGCCTCAGGATCGTCTACCGTGATGACCTCGTCGATAGTCTCCCACCACACGGTCTCCGGCATGAAGTCCTCGCCGATACCGTCGATCAGGTACTGGTGGATCTGCTCCTGCGGCGGCACCTGACCGTGCTCTCGGTAGTAGGTGTAGATCGAGCCGACGGTGTCCACTCCGACGACACGGATGTCAGGGTTCTTTTCCTTCAGGTACCTGGCTGCGCCACTGATCGTCCCGCCGGTTCCCATTCCCGCGACCCAGTGGGTGATGCGTCCGTCGGTCTGGCGCCAGATCTCCGGACCCGTGCCGAGATAGTGGGCTTGCGGGTTGGCCTGGTTGTAGTACTGATACGGAAGATAGGCACCCTCCTCATCGCGCAGACGCTCGGCGACCTTGTAGTAGGAGCGCGGATCATCCGCATCGACCTCGGTCGGGCAGAGGATGACCTCCACCCCGAAAGCATGCAGCAAGGCGACTTTCTCTTTCGGAATCTTGTCGGCAGCGGTGCAGACCATACGATAGCCCTTGAGAATAGCGGCCATGGCCAAGCCCAATCCGGTGTTTCCGGAGGTGGGCTCCACGATGGTGCCACCGGGCTCGAGCTCGCCGGACTCTTCACCGGCAGCGATCATTGCCGGTCCGATGCGGTCCTTGACGCTCGATCCGGGATTGAACGACTCGATCTTGGCGACGAGCTCGGCGCCCTCGGGCCAGAAACGCCGCAACCGCACCAACGGCGTGTCGCCGAGCGCGTCCAGTATGTCGTCGAGGATGTCCACCGGCTCGCTACTCCAGGCGCCACTGACTATCGAGGATGCGGGTATAGTGCCCCCGAGCGCACTCCCGGCCGACGCCAGCCAAGGTCGGAGGCAGAAGTTACCATGACAGCAGAGACCGCATTGTCATGCGCAAGTCACTCGACACCATCGACGCATCGGAGCTACTCGAGCGCCTGACGGCCGAGGAAGAGACCGTCATTCTCGACGTTCGCTCGCGTTGGGAGTTCCGCCGCGGGCACTTGCCGGGCGCCCGCCGCACACCGCTCTGGAGAGCGTTCTTGGCATCGACTGCGGCGTCACTCGACCACGCGCCGGCGATCGTTGCGTACTGCGAGCTCGGACCGCGAGCCTGGCTGGCAGGCAAGCTCCTGGAACGCCGTGGGCTGCAAGTGCGCCTGTTGCGCGGCCACATGTCGCGCTGGCGGCGGCACCATCTGCCGATGAGATGACACGCGCTGCGACCCGCTAGCGGCCGTGGTGGAAGTGTGGTGGGTCTAGCCTGCGATCTGGAACGCGACCTCCTGGGTCGCCTCGGTGCCGGCGCTGAGGTCCTTGACCACGATCTCGAAGCGATAGGTCTTGCCGGCTTCGAGTTGCTGGATTTGACCTAGCGGAATGGGCTGCGCGACCGTGTTTCGACTCATCGGCTGCGGCGGCATGCGTACCACGCTCTGACCGGTCTCGGCGTCGAGGATGCGGTAATTCGCTTCCAGGTTGTAGGCCTGCGTAGCGGGGTCCATCTGGGCCCCCATGACGACGTACGTCAGGTCCACCTGTGGAGTCCCGATCTCGTATACGCGCTCGACGCGATCATGGAAGGTCGTGGTCAGCACGCGGACACCGTCGTACACGGTGTTGGGGCTGAACATGCCGGGCGCTGGTCCGAACCCGTCGGCAACGATGATACTGGTGAGCGTCAGGCCGCCGGCCATGAAGTTCGGGGCCTCGAACGCGTCGCGGCGACTGCCGGTGACACCGGAGACGCTGTCGCGCACGCCCCATACGAGCTCGTACGATCCCGCCGGCAGGCTGTCGCCGAAGCTGTACGTGCCGCTGTGGGTCGCCTCGTTCCGGGCCATCTTGAAGTTGGTGCCGATGCGCCTGATCTCGACCCCGTCTTGCAGGATGGCGCCAAAGAGCTCCATCTCGGCAACCTCGGGCGCCGCTACTCCGGGCTCGGCGCTGGCATCGACTCCGAACATCACGCCGGTGGTGCCGACGCGGAAGCCCATCATGCACAGCGTGCCGCCCTGCATCGAGGGATAGAAGAAACCGCGCAGCAATAGCTCTACGTCGCCCTGGTCGGTGCCCGCAAGCGCCGAGTCCAGGGCTGCGGTGGCCTCGGGCGAGAGAACAGCCTGGCTCACCGGCGGTGCTTGCGACGCAGCTGCCTGCGGCGACGCCACTAGCAGCGCAGCGACGAGACTGAGCGCATGAATCAGGCGGCGCTTGATCATAGGCATCGGACTCCTTTGTTGACGCGGTGCAGGAAAGCTCCGGGGAAACGCTCGGCTAGCGTTGCGGCTCGGTCAGAGGCTCCGCGACCTGCTCGAGCATTCTTCGAGCTTGCGGTTGCTCCGCGTTCAGCTGCAGTGAGAGCTCCAGGAGCTCGCGGGCTTTGTCCACCCGACCCTCGGCGTGATATTCGGAGGCCAGCGCGTTGAGGATCTCGGGTGAGTCTTGCTTGGCGACGATACGCGAGCGCTCATAGTAGCGAATCGAATCGTAGTGCTCACCGGACTCGGCGTGAGCGCGTGCCAGCTCGAGCATGGCCCCGACATCGCGTGGATCGCTCGCCACCACGGGAGTCAGCACATCGATAAGCTCTTCGTACAAACCGGATGCCTTGAGGAGCTCGACGTGCTGGGCGCGCAGCTGCGAGTTGTCCGGATCGCGAGCCAGCGCGTCGCGCAACCAACGCGCTGCACTGTCGAGGTCACCGAGGACGCGGTACTGACGTGCGCGCTCCAGCGCCACCTCGATGTCGGAGGCTGGTGGCGACGGCTGCGCGTTCACGAACGGCAAGGCGGCTCCGGGTGCTGGCGCCTCGAGCGTGACGGTACGCACGACACTCAGCGCCGGCTCGTCGTCGATAGAAACCTGGATGCGAACCTCGCCCTCGCTCCAGCCTGTCGTGTCGATGCTCCAAACGAAGGGCATCACGCCGTGTTCGTCGGCGCTCTCCGCAGTGAAGACCTGGCTGTCCTCGCCCAGCACCGAGCCGCTCACATCGCTTACCGCGATGCGGCCGGTCAACGGCACGATATGACCTTCAGGTAGCAGGATCTGCTGGAACGCCAAGATGGGATTGCCGACGGTCAACGTCTGGTCGACATCGGGGACCATCGCCAGCTCTCGGTACTGGAACGGATAGCGGCCGGCGTACGGGTCGTAGTCGCTCAGCGGTTGGACGTTCTCGACCAGCACGGGACCGAGCAACCTGACCGTCGATGGATGCGCGCCCGGAACGTCGATGACCATCTCGGCGCGACCGAACGTGTGGGCCGCCTTGTTCTCGAGCATCAGCGTGAAGCTCATAGACCCCGGCAGCGTCGGCAGCATGTCCATGTAGATGAAGGGCTGCGACGTGAAGCGGCGAGCCTGCTCTTCCTCGAGGTCACCGGTCATGTTGGCCTCGAAGCTGTGGAGCACCTTGTGATCCTCGGTGGCGACGCTGCCGACAGCATCGAAAGCGAAGAAGTAGTTGCCGTCGAAATCGCTGACGTTGAGATCCTCGCCGGCGACGCTGCTGGCGAAGTGGAGAAAGGGCTCGCCGTCGACGTCGAGCAGTGGCTGCGCCATCGCAGTGATCACGAGGGTCTCGAAGCGCACGTCGGAGTCGGCCACTCCGGTGAGCACGTTATAGGCCCAGGTGGAATCCGGCATCATCACCTCGCGCACGGCGTCGATCTGACCGATCAGCATCTCCGAACGCAGCGGCGTGATCCCGTACTCCAGCCCGGCGTCGGCCGGGAAAAGGCTGAACGCGGCGCTGGCCATGTCATAGTCGATCTCGCGAAGCACCGAGTAGATCGCGGAGGAGTCGCCATAGCCCGTCGGCGAGTACTGGCTGTACTGGTAGGCGGGCTGCTGTTTACGTCGCTCGACCTCCATCTCGCCGGCGCCATTGAGGAGCTTTTCCGCTCCGTCCGACAGTGGGCTATACAGCTTGTAGTCACCGGCGCCGTACCGCTGGTAAAACATGATGTAGAAGTATGGTGGCAGCCCCAGATCCGGGTCAGCGCTGTAGAACCACACTTCCAGTGGATAGGTGAGCATATCGCTGGGAAGTCGATTGATGCTCTGCGCTGGTCCAAGCAGGATGTACGTGCGCCCGCGGTCGGTGGCCCAGGCAGGCGTCGCGGTGCCGCGCCCGAGGTACTTGTTCACGTACGCGAGGCGCTCGTAGTGCGTCTCGCGATTCTCGTTCCGCGGCGTCCCCGGGGTCGGGTCGCGCACGAACCAGAAGCGCTCCATGAAGCGATCGCGCTTCTTGTCGCTATCGAGCCGCTGCCAGACTCTGGATTCCTCGTCGGTGATTACATGGCCCACCTCCTCGACAATCCACTTGCGGTAGATCTCCGCCAGCGATTCGTTGTCGAAGGTGGGGTACTCGTCAAGGGTCGCCGCTCGAGTCTGCGTCGGGCTCTGCGCCAGCGTCGAAGAGGTACCGGTCGCCGCGAGTAGGAGCACGGCAAGGACGCAACAACACGCTACTCGGGTCCAGTTGTGAGACACAACGATCATGGGCAAGAACGGCATGGGTCAGGGGTGGGATAATCGGTCCAGGGAGCGGAGACGACCAGTGCAATTATACGACAGCAGGGGTGCCCGAGCCCGGCGGCCCAGGTCCTGGACGAGGCGCGCGAGGACGCGATCCAGGTCCTGGAAGAGGGGAGCGAGGACGCGGCTTGCCGCGTGCCTGCTAGCGTGTGCTGCCGCCACGGGCACCGGCAACACCCTGGCTGCCGCGACTACGTCAAGCGCCACGCAAGTCAGTAGGTCAGGGTCAGCCGACAACGCCGGCAATAACATACAGCTCGTCGACGTGAGCGCCGCGATGGGGTTGGACTTCGTGCACTTTGCCGGCACCACGGCCGAGAAGCACATGCCAGAGATCATGGGTGGCGGCGTAGCCTGGATCGACTACGACGTCGACGGTCGCTGGGACCTCTACCTTGTTGACGGCGGCCCGCTGCCAGGCCTCGCCCCACTGCAACCCGCGTCGCCGGGCGCCGGTGCCAATGTGCTGTTTCGCGCCAGGTCGGACGGCGGCTACGAGCGCGCGCCGACCGCCGGCGTCGGCAACCGGGGCTTCGGTATGGGGGTGGCCGCCGGAGACTATGACGCCGACGGGTTCGTCGATCTGTTCGTGAGTAATTTCGGCGCCAATGCACTATATCGCAACAACGGCGACGGCACCTACTCCGACGTAACCACGGCGCTTGGCGTCGGTGACCGGCGATGGGGCAGCAGCTGCGCGTGGGGAGATCTCGATCGAGACGGCTTCCCTGAGCTTTTCGTCGCCAATTACCTGGACTATGACGTCACCAACGCCCGGGTTTGCGGCGACCTGGCGCGAGGGATCCGCGCCTATTGCCAGCCGGAGCTTTACGATGGCGTCGATGACCTCCTGTACCGGAACATCGGCGGCCAGACGTTCGAGGAAATCAGCACCGAAGCCGGCGTCGCCAACGCCGAGGACGGAAAGGGGCTCGGCGTAGCGATCGTCGACATGAACGGCGATCGTCTGCCCGACGTTTATGTCGCCAACGATGGCACGCGGAACTTCCTCTACGCCAACCGCGGCCAGCTGCGCTTCGAGGATCAAGGGCTTTTTTCGGGCGCGGGCCTCAGCATCAACGGAGTACCGCAGTCAGGCATGGGTATCGATGTTGCCGATCTTGACGGCGATGGTATGCCCGAGATCGGCGTCACCAACTTCGAGACTCAGGCCATCAACATGTACCGATCGACGGCACCCGGCCTTTACACCGACGAGACGTTCCGATTCGGAACCGGGGAGACCACCTGGACCACGCTCGGCTTCGGTCTCGTATTCGTCGACCTGGACGGCGATGGCGACCGCGATGTCTTGATCGCCAATGGCCATGTACTCGATCATGTTGCCAACTTCGCCCAGCCAAACCAGGTGTTCGCGAACCGTCACGCCGAACGTTGGATGGCAGGCTCACCCCACGCTGAAGGCTTGCTCGAGGAGATCATGGACCCCGGCCCGCCTTTCGCCCCCGCCGACGCCCGCGTCTCGCGCGCTCTCTCGCACGGCGACGCTGACGGAGACGGCTGGCCCGATATCCTGGTATCGAACCTCGGCGGTCCTATCGAGCTATTGCGCAACGATTCCCGGCGCGAAAACCGACGCCTCGTGATCCGCCTGCGGGGGCGCGACAGCAACCGCGACGCCTTTGGGGCCCGGGTTGTAGTGACTACGCACGACGACCGAGATCGACCGTTCCGACAGTACTTCGAGGTGACCAGCGCCAGTTCCTACATCTCGCAAAGCAGCACCGATCTGCACGTCGGCCTCGGAAGCGCTGCCCACGCAGACATTCTGGTCGAGTGGCCTGACGGGAGCCGCGACGCGATCGGCACTATTGATGCTGGCCAGCTGATACTGGTTCACGAGGGACACGGCGGTGCGTTCGTAACCAAGGCAATGAGTCCATGACCTTCTCAGCAGTCGTACTGATCGCGGCGCTGAGCGCGCCGATTCTGGGAGCGCCGGAGATCTCGACTGAACAGGAGATCACGGCCGACGAACAAGCGGCACGCGAGCATTTCGTCGTCGCCCTGCGGCTGGCAGAACAAGGCCACATCCAGGACGCCCTGGACACCGCACTCGAGGCCCTGGCGTTGGACGATGGCAACGCCGACGGGCTCAACCTCCTGGGGCAGCTTTACGAGCAGCTGGACCGCGACGCCGAAGCTGAAGACGCCTACATGCGGGCAACCGCGGCCGACCCCGACTGGGCACTCCCCTATCGAAACCTCGGGGCCTACTACAGTGCGCAAGACCAGTTCTCGCTGGCGCTGGCACCCTTGTCGCGCGCTGCAGATCTGTGGCCCGACGACCCGCTGACCCACGCGCTGCTGGCCAACTCGCTGCAGGCCACCAGCCGCTTGTCGGAGGCCATCGAAGCTTTCCGGCGCGCCTGGGAGCTCGATCCCGAGAGCACGGAGCTAGCGATCGACATCGCCAGAACGCAGAGCGCAGCCGGCGATCGCGCCGCGGCGATCGCTACCGCCGAGGTCGCGGCCGAACGGGCGCCCGAGGACCCCAGACCGTTGACGCTTCTTGCTCAGCTACTGGCCAGAGGCGACTTGGTGGACGAGCTCGTCCGGGCTCCGGCGATCTACCGGCAGGCGATCGCTCTGGACCCGAAGCACGCGGAGCTGTGGCTAGGGCTAGCATCGGCTTACAACCAGATCGCGCTCAGACCGCAAGCGGAGGAAGCGTACCGACGCGCGATCGAGCTCGGGCTCGACACCGCCGAGGTCCGGTACGAGCTCGGGCAGACCCTGTCGCAGCAGCAGCGATTCGCTCCGGCTTTGGACCAGTTCGGTCGCGCGATCAGCGACCGACCGGAGTTCGCCGCCGCCTACGAAGCTCGCGGCAAAGCGCTTTTCGAGCTCAATCGCACCTCCGAGGCGCTGGCCGATTTCGAGCGCGCCGTCGAGTTGTCGCCCGGCGATCCAGCCCCGGTGTTGGCGGCGGTGCAGGTCTACATGGTGCAAGGTGACCTGGAATCCTCAGAGCGCCTGCTATCCGGCATCGTTGCCACCGCCTCGAGCCAGCGTGCAGAGATCGCGGTGGCAATCGGCCGCCTGCGGCTGCGCCAAGATCGCAGCGCGGAGGTTGTGGAGGTCTTGGCGCCGGTACTCAGCGAAGCGCCGGCGCTGATCGAAGCGCGCTACCTGACCGGCCAGGCGCTGCTGAAGCTAGGGCGCATCGAGGAAGGCCGCACGATGCTGTCGGAATACCAGCGCCGATTCAACGAGATGCGGACGCGCGAGGTCGACCGACTGCGAATCGGCGTCATGGGTCGCGCCCAAATCTACGTTCTGCGCGGCCGGGTGTTCACCCACGAGGAGCGCTACGACCTGGCCCTCGAGCAGCTGGAGTCGGCCGCCGAGCTCGCCCCGGACAACGCCGAAGTCTGGCGGGCGCTAGCCGAGCTGCACGATCTTCGCGGCGACCCCGAGGCGGCGGCAGCGGCACTAGAGCGAGCACGGGCGCTGGCCGAAACCGACACACAATAGCGCCAACGCCTGCTAGCTGATCCCGTGATCGCGCTTGATCCGCGCCACCATCTCGGTGATCGCGGCGATCTGGTACTCCCGCTGCTGGGCCGCCGGTACAACGCCGATCAAACGATCGAGGATCCGCACCGCCTCGACGAAGCGATTGAGCTCCACTAACCGGATGCCCAGGTTGCGCATCGCGTGAAAGTGGCGATCGTCGGCGTCAATGGCGCGTTGCCATCTCCTGATGGCCTCCTCGCTGTCCCCTCGCTGCGCGGCGAGGATGCCGAGACCGTTGTGCGCATCGGCGAGCTCCGGATCGTAGCTCAGCGCGGCTTGAAACGCTTCCACGGCAGCTGCCGGGCGATTGGAAAGCAGCATCATTCCCCGGTTGGCATGCGTTGCCGGGTGCGTCGGATCGAGCTCCAGAGCGCGGCTCAATAGCTCGGCCGCGGCCTCCCGGTCGCCGAGCTCGATCTGCAGCGCGCCCAGCAGATTCAGCACATCGAGATTCTCCGGCTCCTCTCCAAGAGCCTGCTCGAGCACGGCGACCGCCTCGACACGCTGACCGGTAACCCTGAGGTAGGAGCCGAGCTTGGCCTGCAGATCGGCGGCGCCCCAACCGAGCTCCGTCGCCTCGCTGAGTCGAGCAATCGCGGACGTCGTGTCGCCCGATTCGTGCTCGATCGAAGCCAGCAGCGTCAACGCGATCAAGAAGTCCGGGCGCTGCCGCAATACGCTCTGCAATAGTGCCGTGGCAGTTTCGGTATCGCCGACATCGGCAGCAACGACCGCACGCTGAACGTCGTTCTCCAGCGCGATGAGGTTCTTCGGGTCGTCTTCTACCCCGAAGTCGCGCGGGTCGGCGGGGACGGCACCACCGACGTATCCCAGTGCTCTCAGTCGTCGCAGTGTGGCGGCATCCTCGGTGACGCGCGTGCCGCCGATTGCGGCACTGTCCAGATGGGCGTCCAGCACGGCCTTGAGCTCGACCATCCAAGTGGCACGCCGGTCCGACAGGTCGTCCTGCTCACCTGGATCGAGGGCGAGATCGTAGAGCTCCGGTAGCGGCAGGTCGATGAACTTGAGATCGCCACGAAAGATGCCCGTCAACGGCGCCCAGTTGCGGCTCAGGCTGGGGCCCAGCGACTCGAAGTAAAGCGGCCGCTCTATGTCGTCGGCCTCCGGGCCGGTCATCGCCGCAACGTGGGAGATTCCCTCGATGCCCTCTTGCCGGGGCATTCCCAGCAACTCCAGCACCGTTGGCAGGATGTCGGCGTGACCGACGCGCGCGGCCACAGTGCTGCCGGCACGCAGGCGCGGCAGGCCGGCGGCGATCAGCGGCACGCGCAACGTCGCCTCGTAGGCGAAGATCCCGTGGGTACGCTCGCCGTGGTCGCCAAGCGCCTCGCCGTGGTCGGACGTCACCACCACGAGGGCGTCGGCGCGCTCGGCGTCATCCAGTAAGGGCGCCAGCGCGGCATCGGTGTAGGCGATCTCGCCGGCGTACGGGTCGGCGGCGTATTCGGCGCTGAACGGCGCCGGCGGATCGTAGGGAGCATGCGGATCGTACACATGTACCCACACAAACCAGGGGCCCGACTGCGCATCGATCCAGCGTCGGGCCCGCGCCACCACATCCTCGGCGCGACGCTCGACGAAGTAAAAGCTCTCGGCGGCGCTGTGACCGTAGAAGTCGTCGTACAGGTCGAATCCCTGCGCCAGACCGAACTGCGAATCCAGTGGAAAGCCGCCGACAAACGCGGCGGTGGCGTAGCCGGCGCGCTGGAAGCGCTCGGCCCAGGTGTCGAGCTCGTCGGGCACCCTGAAGCCGACGTTGTCGTGCACATCGTGACGGCTCGGATCCAGGCCGGTCAGAATCGAGGTGTGCGACGGCAGCGTCAGCACAGCGTGGGCGACGGCGTTCTCGAATCGGACGCCGCGAGCTGCCAGATCGTCGAGCGCCGGCGTGGCCGCCCGTCCCCCGTAGCTCCCGAGGCCGTCGCGGCGGAGTGTATCGATGGTGATGAGTAGTACGTCCGGCGATTGCGGTAAGCCTGTCGAGGTCGCCGTCGCCAGCGGCAGAAAGGCCGCCATACCGGCGGCCACGGCGCACGCTCTCGCGCGCATCATACGGTGAGTCGCCCGGCCTGTAACAGATGCCCGTTGCATATCGCAGGTGGTATCTAGCCGATCATCTCGAGGAAGCTTTGCGCATCGGCCGCGTTCTGGGTCTCCGGGGCGAGCTCGATCACCTTCTCCAGATGGACCCGCGACTCCTCCATCATTCCCTGCTGGATAAGACACAGTGCCACCTGCAGGTGGGAGTCGACATCGTTCGGGTTCAGTGCCAACGCCCTCTCGAAGTAGCCTTGCGCGGCCGCCGATTGCCCCTGGCTGAAGAGGAGACTGCCGATATTGTAGAAGATGATCGGATCGGTGACGCGCTGCAGATCGATCTGCTCCAGCTCGGCCATCGCGGCATCTACATCGCGCCGCACCATGTGGACCTTGGCAACCCCCATACGAGCTTCGTTGTTGGCCGCATCTACCACCAGCGTCGCCTCGAAGTGCGACGTGGCGAGGTCGTAGTCCTCCATTTCGAACGCGGCGTTGCCGGCGTTGATGTGCACCAGATGGAGGTTCGGATTGGGGTTCTCCTTCGCCGCCTCCGCGGCCATCAACACATCGAGGGCGGCCAGGGCCCCTGCATAATCGCCGGCGTCATACAGCAGGTTTGCCGCGTTGATGCTGTCGCCGAGCTCGCCACCGAAGAGCGTTACCCCGACAGCGTCCGCTGTCTCGCCGCGCTCCAAGACAACCTCGAAATTCTGATTGCTGCGATCGCGGACGGCGGCCGACATCGCCTTCATCTTGAACCCCGGCGCGGTGATGTCGACGTTCCAGCGTCCGAATCCCAGGCCACCCTTGCGGAATTCACCCTTGTCGTTAGTGGTGGCCGTCACCACTGCCTGTGTGGACAGCTGCGTCAGCGTGATGGTGGCGCCGGGAACGGGGTTGCCGTCCTGATCCGTGACAACTCCCCCGAGGCGGCCGTTGCCGACCGGGGTCTGCGCCAGAACGGACTGCGGAAGCAACAGTAGGGCGGCGGCCAGCAGGGCCAGGTTCGCGGCGCTAGCGGCTCGTGAACAGCCGCCGACAGCTACGCGGGATCGAAAAGCCATCGAATGCTTCTCCTTGGTGTCGCTTCAGGGCTGCGCGTAGCGCTGGGGACGGGCGCCCGCGGGCGCGCTCCTACAGATTAATACGAAGCGGTGCCCCGGGGCTTGCGGCGCGTCGGTGTGTGCCGAGTCGCACGAAGAAAGCCCCCAGGGCCGAAGCCCCGGGGGCAATCTCAGGCGTTCGATTCAGGGAACCGCGTCAGGCGCGGTGTCCCCGGTTCGAGAAGCCTAGCGCAGGACCAAGCGAGCGCCGAAGCGGATCGTGCGGCCCTGGACAACGTCTCTGATCTTGCTGTAGGCAGACGAGTTGAACTGCCGGTGGCGAGCCAGAACGATGTCGTTGTTGGTGACGTTGAACGCATCCAGGATGATGTGGAGGCGACCGCGGTCGTCGATGTCGAACGTCTTCTCTGCTCTGAAATCGAGATTCCAGAACATCGGCAGACGCTCGGTACCGAACGGAGCCAGGTTCGCGTTGACGCGACCGGCACCGTTGGCACGGTTGTTGGAGCGCACGTAGCGATCCATGATGTGGCCCTCACGCAGCTGCAGGAAGCTAGCTACGCTGATGCCCGCGGGCAGCTGGTACATGCCCGAGAACTTCGCGAACCACCGCGACGCCGCAGCAGCAGTGCCGCCACGCACCGAGTTGTCCGACGAGTGGAGGCCTGCATTCAGGCTCTCGACGTTGGTCGGATCGGTGAAACCACCCGGATCGAGGCGCTGCTTCGGGCGTGCCCACGTGAACGACGCGTTGCCCATCCAGTTGTTGGCAAAGCGCTTGTTCAGGTATGCGGTGATGCCCGTGTAGGACGTGCTGTAGTTGTCCCGCTGCGTGTAGACGGTCGTGCCCGAGCGGGCTCCGACCGGCTGGTAGACCGGCAGGCTTCCGTAGCCGGAGACGTCCTGCGTCACCTGCTCCCAGAAGGCCGGATCGTTCTCACCAACACGCGGCTGCCAGGTGAAGTTGCTGTTCTTCTTGTAAACGAAGTCAGCACCGATACCCAGCGAACGGTCGAGCTCGTGCTCGACGCCCACAATGAGCTCGTTGGTCCACGGGGCCGAAGTCTCGTTGACCAGTGTGCTCTTGGGGGCGTTGGGGTTGTCGATGTCGAAGCCACCGGAGACGAACAGCGGATCGCCGAAAGTCTCGCCAGGATCGATCGTGTTGTTGCCGTTCAGGTCATTCCAGTTCAGGTCGACTTCCGGACCGAACGTGGTGTTCGTGACGTGGAACTCGCCGTTGAACTGCTGCGAGTAGTACCGCGCCGCGGACGCCCGGAGGATCGTCGTGCCATTGCCCGACAGGTCATACGTCAGGCCCAGGCGCGGCGACAACGTGCTCCAGCCGAAGCCAGGATCGAAGCCGTCGAAAGATACGCCCGGGAACAACGCCGGAGCCAGCACGTGGTCCGTCGTCGAGCTCGGGTTCGACTTGCTCGTCTGGGTGTCGTAGCGCAGACCGAGGTTGGCCGTCAGGCGACCAGCACTGATCGTGTCACCGAGATATACGCTGTGACGCTTCCCCTGGTAGTTGTCCAGAGCATCGGCGATCAGCCATGCCTCAACGGCAACGCCAGCATCAAACGCGGCGATGGCGCCGCCACCAGGACCCCAAACCGACGAGGTCTCGGCGGTGCGGAAGCTGTAGCCGTACTTCAGCTCGTTGTCGACCGACGAGCCAGCGATGTAGCTGTTGCCGTCGAGACGGCCGTTCTTGAGCGGACGCGTGGTGTCGTACGAGAAGTAGCTCTGACCCCAGAGACCGGTATCGTAGTCGTACGTGACCTGCGTCTCGGTGCCACCCTGAGCGTTCAGGAAGAAACCGAGGCCGGTGTCGTTGTACGACGCCTCGACGTAGTTGTTGTCGTTGAGGGTGTACTGCAGCTTGACCGTGTGGATCGGCGTCGGGCCACCCTGGATGAAGGTGGTTGCCGGCGGACGCGTTGCAGATGCGCCACGACCCTGCTTGGTCTTGTTGGCGTGCACGAAGGTGTAGTTCAGCACCGCCCTGTCGCCGATGTGAATGTTGGCCTTCGCGTGCCAGTTCAGCAGCTGCGTGTTGTCCGGCGAGATTCCAACGGCCTGGTTGATCTTCTGGATGCCGCGGGCGCCCCAGAGGAAGACCCGATCGCGCACCATAGGACCACCGAACTCACCGCCGTAGTCCTGGATCTTCTGGATCGAGTTGCCGATGTAGCCCGGGAAGAGCTGGTCTTCCGTGAAGCTACCGGTCAAGTCGCCGGTTTCGGGATCGCCGACGTTGCGCGACTGCAGATCACCCTCGGTGAGGTAGTACCGGCCTGAACCGCGCCAGCTGTTACCACCACGCTTGGTGACGAAGTTGATGCGCACGCCGCCGGTCTGCATCGAAGGATCGTTGCCGCCGGTCGAGATCGAGATCTCTTCGAAGGCGTCGAAGTCGTAGTACATGGGCGACGCGCCAAGCGCCGACATGTCCGTAACCTCAGCACCATCGTACGTCCACATGGCGTCGCCGCCATTGGCACCGTTGGCACGGAAACCCGACTGCTGACCCGACTCGGAACCACCGATGTTCTCGCGGTCAACCTGCATGCCGGCCGTCTGCTGCATCATGACCCAGGGGTCACGTGCCGACGGGATCGACTGCATGTATTCCTCGGTGAGGTTCTGACCGGTGCCGGTCTTCTTGACGTCGACGATCGGGGTCGTGCCGGTAACGGTCACGGTCTCTTCGATGGTCGACAATTCCATCGCCACGTTGACCTGGCTGTTGCCGCCAACGCGAACGGGAACCGCTTCCTGGATGATCGTCTTGAAACCTTCGAGCATGAAGGTAATGACGTAATCATTCCCAGGCGGCAGCACGGGGTAGCGGTAGACACCGTTGGCCTGCGTGTACACGGTCGACGACGGGACCAAAGAGCTGTCCATCGTCACCGACACGCCCGGCAGCGGTGCTCCATCCGGGTCTGTAGCGACACCCGAGATGGACCCTGTTTCCTGCGCCCACACAGGGGCGGCAACAAACACGGCCAGTGCGAGGCTCGCGATCAGCGAGCGCTTAAGGATACGCATTTGCCCTCCTTGGCAAGTGCAACCTCGGGGCCTCGGGGACGTCCGCATCGTCTCGACCCCGAGAAAGCCGATGCGGAAGGGAAAGGCGGTAGGACGCCATTTGTTGTGACTGCAAAAGGCATGCCCAATCGGCGTCGCTATCAGGGGCATCGTGGCGCAGTGTGAAGCGAGTGTCAAACTTATGTAAACGCGAGACTTACAGGAGGCCCTTCTGGAGGCGTCATCGCAGATTGTTCTTGGCGAACAAAAACGCTGCGCTCGGCTAACAGGTTTTTGGGGCAGCGATCCAATGAATTGGATCCGGGCTCGCCCTTAGCCGGCAATCAACTCGGTCTCCGGGTACTGTGCATACCATCCGAACCAGAAGGCACGGAAGGCGTTCAACCGCGGCAGCGCCGCCTCGGGGGAAGCCAGCGGGACCAGCTGGTGGGCGCGCGCTTCCCATAGACCGCCGTGCTCGTCCTCGATACGGTTGGCGCCCACGAAGCGCACGAACCTCTCTGGCGGTGACGCGTACAAGCGGTTCGCCCCGTCCTCGCTCGTGACCACCACCAGGCTACGCCCAGCGAAGTTGGCCTGAAACAATCGGTTCTTCTGCAGGAAGGCCGCCGAGATGGCCAGCGCCTGATCGCCGTCGCGACCGCGGAACCGCAACGCCAGGACCTCGTCCTTGTTCCCGAGCCGGGAGTCACGATGCGACACGGTGAACATCAACTCGTCGGTCGCAAAGTAGTCGGCGTAGGCGACATTCTCGGAATAGTCACGCTCGAAGCCCGTGTCGAGCGCCAGCACCGTGGTGTCGGGATGTGTCGCCCGCCAATCGCTCCACGTCGTGGTGACCACCGGCAGCGGGCTTAGCCGGACCCCGCTGCCGACCATGCGGCCCACGAGCGGCTCGCCGGTGATGCTCGACCACAGGGTCCACGACAGCTCGTCGAACAGCAACTTGTTGGAACGGAACAGCAAACCCGAGGTGTCGAACTTCACTACCCGGCCGCCGACCTCGCTCTTGTACGGGATCACCGCCCCGCACAACGTGCAGTACACGAGGGTGATGTCCAGGCCGCCAACGTTGTCTCGCGCCAGCTCGTGCCAGGCGAGAATCCGCTTCGGATAGGCGCGCGCGGCGCCGTCAACCACCAGGCCGAAGACGATGTTGTCATCGGCCAGGTAAGAGGCCTCGTCCGCGGCGATCGTTGGCGGCTGATCGAGCGCCGGGATACCGGCGGCGCCGACTCGCACACCACCCCAGTCGATCTCGTCGAGGCGCACCGCCGCCGTCCCCTGAAAGAAGCTGCGGAACGTCTGGTCGACGCTGCCGTAGAGGTTGGCCTTGAACACGCCGATCTGGGCGTGCGTGTCGTAGGGTTGCGCCCACATCCACTGCCGCCACGCGTCGAGGTCGTCGCCGTGCTTCTGTCCGGTTTGACGCTCGAGGAACTTCAGAATGCGCTCACGGGTCTGCACCCTCGGATCGCGGCGGCTGCCGAAGCGCGAGCCACCCCGCAGCGGGTCGCTGTTGCCTGACGGATCACCACCGCTGAAGTCCGTATCGAGCACCGCATTTCCGTCGGCACCGAGCCGGGCGGTGTCACCCGCCTTGCCAGACGGGAGGAAGCGCACCCAGTCGAGCAACAGAGCGGTGTAGCCGTTCTTCCACTGCTCGCCGATCTGCTCGAGCGCGTCCTCGGAGGTGTCCTTGTCGGGTGAGGCGGCCTGGAAGAACAAGGCCAGGCCCGGGTCGGGTGTCTGCTCGCCTAGCGGCGAGGTGATCACGGCGAGCAGGGCAAGACAGGCGATGGAAGCTCGAAGTCTCATACGTTTCTCCCGGGATGGGGCACCAGAAGACTCCCAGGATACGAACGGGGTCGATTCCGGCGCGGCCCGAACGCGGTGTCGAGCGTATGCATCCTAACCATTTCGCGCCGGTCGTGTCGTCCCGTTGTCGGTCTCAGTCGATGCCGGCGTCGGCTGTAATGAGAAACGGCATGACCTGCTCGACCGTCTGTCCGGCGATCGCATCGACCAGGTCGATCTCCAGCAGGTAAGCACCCTCGCCGAGACTGTTCGGCAGCACCGCCTCCACCAGCATGCTGGTGGAGTTCTGCTGCGCATCGTAGTGCCGCGCCACCAGGTTGATGCTGGCGACCGCGTGCGAAGCGCCACTTTCGTCGATCGCCGTGGCATTCAACGACGTCTGAACCTGTCCGGTAAACGGATGGCGGGCCAGATTGTGCGCCACGATGAGGAACTGACAAACCCCGCCGGCCGCCGTCAGCGTGTACACCTGGGGCGTCACCTCCTGGTCCCCGACAACGAACGGGTAGGCCACCGGGCCGCCCTCGCGATGCCGTGGTGGGGCGCTCGGATCGATACCGCGCATCAGCAGACCCGGATGTGCAGCATCGACTGGAACGGGCCCGCTGACGACCACCCCGGTGGGGTTCTGAAAGCCCGGCACCTCGACAATCTCGGTGCGCGTGCTGAGCCGCCCCGCCTGGACATCGCGTACCAGGACCCGCACCTGCTGCGATCCGGGTAGCGCCCAGAGCAGGTCGTAGTAGCGGAACGGCAAGCCCTCCATACGACCGGAAAGCTGCTGCATGGTCAACCGCACACGCCGGCTGAACATGTCGCGCATCTGGCCCTGTGCATCGGTGACGTAGCCGAGGATGTCGAGCTCCGTGGCACCGTCGCCGCGCGCTTCCGCAATCGCCTCAAGCTGCCCGAACGGTATCTCGACAACCACCGCCAGCCGGCTGATCCGTCGGTCGCCGGCGAACGCCGTGGCCCGAACATCGAAGATCATGTCCTCTTCTTCGATGCCCTTGCTGATGAACTCCGATAGCTGCAGCTGCTGCTGCGTCTCGTCCATGTCGACGTATGCCGGTGGCGGCGAGAAACGCTTCGGTGCCGCCAGGATCTGTGCCCCTGGGCCACGCACCTCGACATCGAGCTCGACGACCGTGGCGTCATCGTCGTCCTTGGGATAGGCGAGCACGTAGTAGCGCGCGGTCTCTTCAGCCAGAGTAGCCAGTGCCGGGGTCAGGTCGTTGGCGTTCCAGGTGATCGTGCCGTTGGTTTCCTCCGCAAGGTAGGCGAGCCCCTGTTTGCCGCCCTCGGTCAGCTGGAAGGTGCCGGCGACGCGCTCATCGCCAAGGCCACCGACGTCAAACGCATGGAAGACGGTGTCGGAAGCGTTCAGGTTTTCCACCGCCTTGGCGAGGCTTTCGCGCAGGTCTGCGCTACCGAATCGGGTTTCCGAGTTGACCGCCCACGACTGTCCCTGCTGGAGCCGTTGGGTATCCTCCGCAAGTTCGTCGAGCGACTGGCCGGTCAGCACCTTGTCGTCGAAACCGGCCGAGAACAACAAGACATGCTTGCGGCCGCGCGTGGCTGTCAACATGTTCCCGAGGCCGACCAGTTGATCGGCGTAGTTCACCACCTCGTCGCGGTAGCGGCGAAAGTCCTGGCTGGCGGTGTCGACGTTGGCTGCAAAGAGCGTTGCCTCGATCAACTGCTGCAGCGCGTCCTGCTCGGTGCCGGTGGCGGCGTCCGTCCGGTTTTCCTGCAGCGTCAGCAAATCGGCGAGGGGCTGCAGAGCGAAACCGGCAGGGTCGACGAGGTACTTGGCGCGATCGACCCCGAAGCCACGGATGGCGTTGGCTACCTGCGCCCTGTCGGCGGTAAACGGCGAGACCAGCTTGAGGCCGCCAATGCTCGTGTACGTCGCCACACCGATGAGGTCCTTCGGGTGTGTGCGCAACTCCACGAAGTCGAGCGCCGCATCGCGCGCTCGAAGGATGCCGCGCTTGGTGGAAAAGCTGAAGTCGAAGAACATCAGGAACTGCCGCCAGCCGGCCGGCGGGATGTAATGATCTTCCTCGAACTCGTCGCCGCGGATCTGCCGTAGATCGACCTCGTACACAGCGGTCAGATCGCGTAGGCGGCCGTCGACACGCAGAACGAAATCGTCGCTCGACAGGTTCGGGATGTGATCACCACGCGAGTCGGCCACCGCCACCTGCAGCTGCACGACCTCGACCGTGGCGCGGAACTGCGGCCGCTGCGCGCCGTCGACGATGACTGCCGAGCCCGAGACCAGCACGGCACAGATGGCCGTTGGCAGGCATCGCGCGACATGCTTCAACCGCATCCTCTGACTCATCACCGCCTCCCTGGACCGAGCTCGGCGTCGCCGACGCGGCTCGGCCGCGCGCACATGCGTCGGTGGGTGGGGGAGCCAGGGGTTGCTCCCCAAAACCTTGGCGATCTTAGCAGGTCGTTTCGAAGTTCCGGCAGATCAGGCAAGACGGTGTCAGTATACGGGTTTCCGGGACGCTCAGTCGATCAGCCCGAGCTTGCGAAGCTGCTCGGGCGGACATCCGTCCCAGGTCGCGACGAAATCATTTCCGATGTATTCGAGATCGTCCACCCCCATCTTGCTGCTCCAGAAGCCGGTGGCGGTAAGATCACGGAAGGCGTTGAAGAACGCAACGCCGTGGCGCAGCTGTCGCGACGCGCGATCGGGCCAGGCGATGTCATCGAGCAACTGCTCGCGTTGCGACGCGCTGCACTCCACGAAGCGCTCTCCGAAGCGCTCGTGGGCTTCGTGATCGATCCACGCCAGCCCGCCGCGCATCGGCGGCTGGCGTTCCGGCTGATCGTCCATCATGAAGTCCATGAACTCCGGCACCCCGGCGTCGGTGGCGCTGCCTGAGCGCTCGTCGGCCGGAATGATCATGTCGACGAGCTGCCGCACGGTGGTGTATTCGTGCGGTGTGAAGAAGCGCGGCGTATAGGAAGTCCCGGCCTGCGCGGCATGAAGCAGCGCGTCGGCGGCGCGCTCGTGTGCCACCACGGCTTCGGCGGGTGACCATACGAGCCCGGCGGTGACGGACGCCAGCAGACCGAGCGCCTCGCGTCGGCTCAGATCGGGTGTTCGCTGGCTCATCAGAGGCTCCCCTGCTGCATCTGATCGGCGATGTACTCGCTGGTGCGCATGGCGAGCGCCAGGATGGTCCATGTCGGGTTCTTGTGCGCCTGCGAAACGAAGGGGCCGCCGTCGGCAACGAAGACGTTGGGCGCGTCGTGCGCCTGGCAGAAGGCGTTCAGCGCCGAGCTGTCCGGATCGTTGCCCATGCGAACAACCCCGAGCTCGTGGATGATCCGTCCACCCGCCATGATGCCGTATCCCCCAGAAGCGTCCGGCATCGGCGTCAACGGGGTCCCACCCATGGTGTGGATGATCTCGCGGAAGGTCTGTTGCATGTGCCGCACCTGGCGGATCTCGTGATCGCTCCACTGGAAGTGGAACTTGAGCACCGGGATTCCCCAGCGGTCCACGATCTGCGGATCGATCTCGCAGTAGCAGTCGTCGTTGGCAACCATCTCCCCGCGACCGGCGAAACCGATCGTGGCGCCATAGACCTCGCGGTACATGTTCTTGAGGTCCTGCCCATAGCCACCACCGCCGGGATACCGATGGATACCCGACAGGATCCCGTAGGCGGGCAACGAGCGTCCGCCGCCGATCTCGAGGTGGTAACCGCGTGGAAAGTCGAGCTTGCTGTTGTCGAGCCACCACGGCATGTAGACGTGCGAGCCGTTGGCGCCGTCCTCGTTGTGGGGCACTCCACCCGCAAGCGCCGGAACAAACCCGGTGACGCCGGTTCCGGTGCTATCGGTGAGGTACCTGCCGACCACGCCGCTGGAGTTCGCAAGGCCGTCGGGAAACAGTCCTGATGTCGAATTGAGCAGCAACCGCGCCGACTCGCAGGCACTTGCCGCCAGCACGACGACCCCAGCCCGAACGTGCTCGTCGCGTCCACTGTTCTTGTCGACGTACGCCACGCCGTTCGCCCGACCCTGTCCGTCGATCGTTACCTCACGGGCCATTGCTTGCGTGATCACCTCGAGGCGTCCGGTGGCACGCGCCGGCGGCAACAGCACGGACGGAGTCGAGAAGTTCGACCCGGTGGCGCAGTCGCGGCCGCACTGGCCGCAATAGTGACAGGCCGGCCGGCCATTGAGCGGCCGCGTCAGGATCGACATGCGCGACGAGACACACGGAATGGAGAGCCCGGTACAGGCTCGCTGCACGAGCTTCTCGAAACAGCGTGGCTCAGGGGGCGGTTGGAAGATGCCGTCGGGCTCGTTGGGAATCCCCTCCCTGGAGCCGAACAAACCGATCAGCCGATCGATCTTGTCGTAGAACGGCGCCAGGTCGTCATAGGAGATCGGCCAGTCGTCGCCAAGGCTGTCGATGCTTCGCCGGCGAAAATCATCGGGGCCGAAGCGTAGCGAGATGCGACCCCAATGATTCGTGCGTCCACCGAGCTGACGGACGCGGAACCAATCGAACTCCTCACCGTCCGCCACCGTGTAGGGCTCGCCGTCCAGGGACCAGCCGCCGAGGCCAGCATGGAACTCGCCAAAATGGCGCTCGGGGGTCGCCGCACCGCGCCGCGGCGAGTCATAGGGCCACTTGAGCATCGCCGAATCGGTGGCCGCATCCCAAGTAGGCCCCGCCTCCAACATGACGACGCGCGCCCCGGCCTCGGTGAGTACCTTCGCCGCCATCCCGCCGCCGGCACCCGAACCGATGATGCAAACATCCCATTGCTGGCGGGATTTCATGATCTCGGGGGCGCGGCTCATGTCGGATCACTAGTGGCCTGTAACAGATGAACGTTGCCTGTCGTGGTGGCGAAATGGGCCTGGATGCCAGGCGTACCGACGAGACGATGTTTGCCTGTCTTGGAGGAGGAGCAACGCCGCAGACGGGCCGATTTCGCCGCCACTAACCCGCGTCGACAATCGAGCATCGGATCATTCGCGTTCCTTCATTCGCGGTCATTTAGGCGCGATCATTGGTCGCGATCATCAGGTCGCAGTCATTCAGTCGATTCAGTCAGGCGCGATTCAATTGCCAGCGCCGCTGGCGCGGCGGATGACTCGACCCGGTCGAGCGCCGGTCGGCCCCTCAGCGAACTGCACCAGCTCTCCGTTCACCCATACCCGGTTGATACCGAGCGACTCCACCTGCGGGTTGTCGGTGGTCGCCCGATCGATGATCACATCGGCATCGAACGCCACCAGGTCGGCCCACATTCCTGGTGCGATGCGTCCCCGGTCGGCAATCGCCATGTGCTCAGCGGCGAGGCCGCTAGCCTTGTAGATCGCTTCTTCGAGCGACATTACGCCACGCTCGCGGACGTAGCGACCGAGGACCCGAGTGTAGCTGCCATAGCCCCTCGGGTGAGCGCCGGCGAGCGCACCATCGGTGCAGAAGTTCGTGTGTGGCCAGCGCATGAGCGCTTCGATGTCGGGCTCGGTCATACTAGTGCCGATCATGCTCTCGACGTTCAACGCGGCCTCGTCGACATCGTTGACTGCGACCTGCATCTCCTCGGCCTGTCGGATCAGCTCCAGCAACGCCACGGCCGGCTCTTGTGCGCGCCGGTCGGCGATCTCGGTCAGGGTCAGGCTGGCGTACTCCGGTTCAGGGGCGAACGCGGTGACTAGCACGCCGTCTGCCGGGACGATCTCGTCCAACACTCGCCGGGCCTCGTCGAGGTCTTCGAAATCGCGCGCCGGGAAGAGCACCGTGAGCGTCGACTGCCAGTACGGATAAGGGTAGATATCGGCGGTGATGTCGATGCCTTCGGCACGGGCGGCATCGAGCTTGGCGATGAAGCGATCCGCCTGTCCCCAGAGACTCTTTATGGCCAGCTTGATGTGCGAGATCTGCACGGGAAGATCTGCCTGCCTGCCGATCTCGATGATCTCGTCGATCGCCGCCTCGAAGTAGCGATCCTCGCTGCGCATATGGCTGATGTACCGACCCTCGTATTCCGCCGCCACCTTCGCAAGCGTGATCACCTCGGATGGCTCCGAGTAGATGCCCGGGTCGTACTCCAGGCCGGCCGCGAGCCCAAGCGCCCCGGCATCCATATCGGCGCATAGCATCGCCTCCATGGCAACGATCTCTTCATCGGTGGCCGGGCGCTTGAAGTCCTCGCCGAGAACGTGTGCCCGCAACGTGTTGTGGCCGGAATACGAGGCGACATTGATTGTCGCCGGCGTCGTCTCCAGAGCGGCGTAGAAATCCGACAGTGGATAGTGGGAGCCGCCGTCGTTGCCGACCACCACGGTGGTAATCCCCTGGCTCACTGCCGCCCGAGCGTCGAGACGCTCGAAGATGCCCCAATCGTGATGGCTGTGAGTGTCGATGAAGCCCGGCGCGAGCACCAAGCCCTCGAGGTCGACCACCTCTTCGCCGCCGAGCGTATCGAGAGCGCCGACCTCGGCGACGCGGCCGTCGACGATCCGTACGGCGACGTCGCGCGCCGGCGATCCGGTGCCGTCGATCACCCGCGCGTTGACCAGCAGCACGCTGGAGACCTCCGTCGACGGGACACAGGCGGCGATCACAACGGTGAGCGTCAGGAGAGCGCCGCGAGCCAATCGCAGCTCTTGCTTTCGATTTCGTTGCACGCGTGTCTCCGTCGTCGAATGCCGCGCACGCCTGTGCCACGATCCGGCACCTTCGAGCGCACGCCGCCGATGGAATGAGAAGAAGCGTCGTGATACTCCTAGCGGCGCTCATTGTGCGCAAGTTGCCGCGTTTCGCAAGGAGGGTGCCTTGAACCGTCGCGACGCATTGCAGGTCCTCGCGACGACCGCCGCAAGCCCGCTGCTAGGCGTAAGCTCCTTTGAGTTGCTTGTCGAGGTTGGCTACGCGGTACGTCAATCCATGACCGGCGACGAGGAGACGCTGCGGGCATTGAGCTCGGACCAGGCGACCTCGGTACAGACGGTCGCGGAGATAATAATTCCGGCCACGGACACTCCAGGGGCCCGCGAGGCCGGCGTCACCGAGTTCATTGACAGCCTGTTGGCCGACTGGATGCTCGATGCCGAGCGCGACGCCTTCCTTAGCGGGCTGGCGGATCTCGACGGTCGCGCACGCGCCGGGCATGGCGCCGCCTTCGTCGAGTGCTCCGAAACCCAGCAGGTGGGGCTCATAGCGGCAATGGACGCCGAGGTCGCCGAGTTGCTGGCGGCAGACCGCGCGGCGCCCTACGACGCTTACGACGCCGGCAACCGATCGGTACGGACGGCGCCGGAGCATTTCTTCTACCAGATGAAGCGCTGGACGCTGGTCGGCTACTACACGTCGGAGATCGGGATGGTCGAGGAGTTGCGACACAACTTCCTGCCGGGCGAATGGGATCCGTGCCGGGTGCTGGAGGAGTCGCGATGATGGCGCGTCCGAATCAGATCTACGACGCGATCGTCGTCGGCACCGGCATCACCGGCGGATGGGCAGCCAAGGAGCTCTGCGAGGCGGGGCTGAATACCCTCGTGCTCGAGGCCGGCCCGATGATCGTTCCGGAACGTGACTACGTCGAGCACGTGCCGCCGTTCGAGAAACAGTTCCGTGGGCTGCGCAACCGACGACGACAATCCGAGCGCCAGGCGATCCAGAAGGAATGCTACGCCTGCGACGAATCGGCCGAGAAGTTCTTCGTCGACGATGTCGACAACCCCTATGTGCAGGCTGACGGCAAGCCGTTCGTGTGGATCCGCGGACGCCAGGTGGGCGGTAAGTCGATCGTGTGGGCACGCCAGAGCTACCGTCTGTCGGACGTCGACTTCGGGGCCCCTGAGCGCGACGGCTTCGGGATCGACTGGCCGCTGCGCTATGCGGATCTCGCTCCCTGGTACGACCACGTCGAGCGCTTCGCCGGCATCAGCGGCCAGGCCGAGAATCTCGATCAACTGCCGGACGGTGAGTTCCTGCCGGCGATGCCGCTCAACTGTGTCGAAGCGCACGCCAGGGAGAAGATCCTGACTGCCTGGGGCGGCGATCGCGTCCTCACCCCTGGCCGCACGGCGGTGCTCACCCAGGACCACAATGGCCGCGCAGCCTGTCACTACTGCGGACCCTGCCACCGTGGATGCATCACTCGGTCGTACTTC
This sequence comes from Acidobacteriota bacterium, assembly GCA_965248695.1. Taxonomy (GTDB): domain Bacteria; phylum Acidobacteriota; class UBA890; order UBA890; family WLXD01; genus DASCOT01. The sequence goes on from CBDFKD010000002.1 coordinate 3,419,746, forward strand.
AGCAGCCTCAACGCCACCCTGCCGGCCGCGGTTGCTACCGGCAACATGACCCTTCGCCCCGACAGCGTCGCGCGCAGCGTGATCTACGCCGACGACAAGGCGTCGGGCGTGCTGGTGATCGACCGACAGAGCGGCGAATCGATCGAGTTCCGCGCCCGCGTCGTGGTGCTGGCCGCCGGCGCGCTGGAGTCAACACGCATCCTGCTGAACTCCGCCAACTCGACGTTCCCGGACGGGCTCGGCAACTCGAGCGGCGCGCTCGGGCGCTACCTGATGGATCACACCATGAGCGTCGGCGCCTCCGGGAGCGTCGACGGATGGTCTGACCGCAATACCACCGGTCACCGTCCTAACGGCGTCTACATTCCACGATTCCGCAACATCGGTGACCAGCACCCGGATTTCCTGCGCGGCTACGGCTATCAGGGAAGCGCGTCACGCCAGGACTGGCATCGCGGCATCGGGGAGGCTGGCTTCGGGGCCGACTTCAAACGCGCCATGAGCACGCCGGGTCCGTGGCGAATGCAAATCGGCGCCTGGGGCGAGTGTCTCCCCTACGAGGACAATCGCGTCGAGCTCGACCCGGACGTCGTCGACGCCTGGGGCATCCCGGTGTTGCGTATCCATATGAGCTGGCGCGACAACGAGATCACCATGCAACACGACGCTGCCGAACAGGCTGCCGAGATGCTCGAGGTCGCCGGCGTCAAGAACATCGTCATGAACGCCGTCGGCACACCGCCCGGATTGTGCATTCACGAGATGGGTACGACGCGCATGGGACGCGATCCGAGCACGTCGGTGCTCAACGGTCACAACCAGTGCCACGACGTCGACAACCTGTTCGTGGTCGATGGAGGAGCGATGGCCACCTCGGCGTGTCAGAACCCGTCGCTCACGTACATGGCGCTCACGGCGCGAGCCTGCAACCACATCGTCGAGCGACTCAAGAGGTTCGAGCTTTAACCAGCCCGCGTCGATCTCCGGAATCGACCGCTGGCCACGACTGGCGACAGCGTTCGACAGTGGTCGCCTCAGCCGGCGAGAAACGGCTCGATGCGATCCCACTGGGCGCGGGCGTCTTCGAACCCGAGCTCCATGAGCCGTTCGATGTACGGCCGCTCGAACAGCAGGTAGCTGAGAAAATCCGGGGTGGTGGTTCGCGACGCACCGAGGCCACGTGCCAGCAACCGCAGCGGACGCGGCAGCGCGTCGACCAGGCCGGCCGACAGCTTGCCGAGATCCTGCGACGGGCGCAGCAGCAGGATCTCGATCGGACGCAGGCGGTCATGTGGCTCGGCACCTGCCGGCAACGCCTGGAGGGTGCGGTTGATGCGCTGCAACCGTTCGGCATCGTCCTCCAGCGCGTCAATGAACACACCGTGCAGGATCATTCCCAGAATCTGCGCCGGCGGCGGGTAACCGACGGTCTGCGGCTGGACACGCTCGTGCGGACCGAGCTCGTAGCGCACCGAGATGGCGAGGATCCGATCGGCGCCGAGGTGGACGGCCGGCGATAGCGGCGCCGACTGGCGAACGCTACCGTCACCGTAGAACTCGCTGCCGAGCTGGATGGCCGGAAAGACCACCGGCAATGCCGCCGACGCCATCACGTGGTCGACCGTGATCCGAGCGCGCTCCGAGAGACGTCGGACACGTTGCCAGTCGCGCACCCCCTCCGTCGCCTCAATCGCGGTTACCGTCGAGCCGGTGGAGTACTCGGTCATCGACAGTGCCAGCGCGTGCAACCGACCAGCGGCTATGTTGTTGCCGATGCCATCGAAATCGATCGCCGACGACAGGTAGGCACGCAACGGACGTGTGTCGAGCAGGCCACGCAGGTCGGTCGGCAGTGCCCCGCCACTGCCGATCTTGGCCATCCAGCGCATCGCGCTCCAGGCCAGCGTACGGAAGTTGGATCGGAACACGTTCTCGGTGCTGAGCTCGAGCCATGCCTGCTGCAGCTCACCGGTGGCAGCGGCGAACCCGGCGCGGCTGGCGGCAAGCGCGGCGGCGTTGATTCCTCCGGCAGAAACTCCGGTAACGATCGGGAAGCAAACCTCGCATCGCGCCTGGTCGGCGATGCCCGCCAGGACACCCGCCTGATACGCCCCACGCGCCCCGCCGCCGGTCAAGACGACAGCTGTCAAACCGGCGCTCATGGTCGCTGCTTCATCGGCGTCTCCCGGCGGCCCGTGAACAACGCTGCATTGCACATCGTGGCGTGCGACCGGCGATCGCCCCCGACTTTCCCGGCCGGCGTGCGAACATTGGGCCGATGCCCGAGTTGCCCGATGTGACGGTCTACGTGGAGTGCCTGCAGCGCCGGCTCACAGGCGAGACGCTGGTGGGCGCGCGACTGGCCAGCCCGTTCCTGTTGCGCACCTTCGACCCTCCGATCATGGAAACCTACGGCAAGGTCGTGGCCGGCGTCGAGCGTATCGGCAAACGAATCGTGGTTGCACTAGCGGGCGAGCTGTTCCTGATCTTCCATCTGATGATCGCCGGCCGCTTCCGATGGCTCGATTCCGGCGCACGCGTCCCGGGCAAGATCGGGCTGGCGGCCTTCGACTTTTCCAGCGGGGCGTTGGTGCTCACCGAGGCGAGCGCCAAGAAACGGGCATCGCTGCACGTCGTCCGAGGGCGAGACGCGCTCGCGGAGCACGACCCCGGAGGCCTCGAAGTGTTGGACGGTACGTTGGCCGACTTCGCCGCCCGACTCGTTGCCGAGAATCACACCCTGAAGCGCTCCCTGACCTCGCCGCGACTGTTCTCCGGCATCGGCAACGCCTACTCGGACGAGATCCTGCACCACGCAGGCCTTTCCCCCATGACGTGGACCTCCCGACTAACGGACTCCGAGGTGAAGAAGCTGCACGCCAGCACGGTGACGGTACTCAGCGAGTGGACCGAGCGACTACGGCGGCAGACCGGCGACGGCTTTCCGAAGAAGGTAACCGCTTTCAGACCCGAGATGGCAGTCCACGGGCGTTACGGCCAGGCCTGTCCGAAATGCGGTGATCCGGTGCAGCGCATCATCTACGGTCGCCGCGAGACCAACTATTGTGCCACCTGCCAGACGGGCGGCCAGGTGTACGCCGACAGGGTCCTGTCGCAACTGCTCAAGAAGGACTGGCCGCGCAGCGTCGAGGAGTGGGAGCAGATTCGTCGGGGTTGATGACATCGCACGGTGGGGTTGATGGCATCGCACGGTTGCGGAAGGATCGGGCGAGAATCCACCTCGCCGGCCCCGTTGCACCGCCGGCGCCGCCTCGGACACGTTCGATTGAAACGGAGTTTCCCAATGCTGCCTCGCGCCGTGGTGTTGCTGTCGCTCGCCTCCGGATGGCTGGCGGCGCCTCCGGGGCTACCCGGCACGCAGCAGGACGCCGATGCCCTGCACGCGGCGGCACGCGCCGGAGCCATCGAACGGGTACGCGAGCTACTCGACTCCGGAGTCCCGGTCAACGCGGAGAACGAGTACGGAACCACGGCGCTGTTCTTCGCCGCCGACCGCGGCCATCTCGACCTCGTCCTCCTGTTGCTGGAGCGGGGCGCTGATCCGGATCTCAGCGACCGCTTCTACGGCGCCACGCCCATGGTCTGGGCGCTGACGAACGAGCACACCGACGTCGCCGCCCTGTTGCTTCGACACGGGGCCAGTGGAGCGATCGACGCCCTGTTCGACGCCATCCGCAACAACAACGCCGAACTGGCCGCGGCCGCGCTCAGCGCTGGCCCGCTGGGACGCGCCGACCGCGACCGGGCGCTCGAGCTTGCCGAACAACTGGAGCGCCCGTCGATGGTCGCCGTGCTGCGTGACGCAGCGGTCGCCGAAGTCGACGACACCGAGGACGGCTACGCGATCGAGTCGTCGCAGCTGCAACGCTACGTCGGGGTGTTCCGCGACGAGGATACGAACACCATCGTCGATGTGGAGGTCGTCGGTAGGGAGCTTTCGGTTCGCCTCGGCGACGGTGTGGTCATCCGCCTGCAGGCCATCGGACCGGACGCGTTCGCGAGCGCCGACCGGACGGACTCCATGAGCTTCGGAGGACGCGCCGGCATCGTGGAGTTCGCCCAACTGCAGCGTCAAGACCAGCGCGTGGAACTTCGACCGGTGGACCCGGAGGAGGCGCACCTGCTGAGAGGTGAGACGCCCACCTCGACGGCATCGGCAGCCCTTGCCGCCGAGGAGACCGACACCACCCGAACGGACCCGGTCGCGGGCTCCGGGAGCCGATGGCCGTCGTTTCGCGGCCCGGATGCCTCGGGAATCGCAGACGGCCAGGGACCACCGTCGACCTGGGACGTCAACAGCGGCGCCAACGTCCGCTGGAAGACACCGCTCCCCGGCATCGCCAACTCCAGCCCGATCGTCTGGGACGACCGCGTGTTCGTCACCACGGCGGTCAACAGCAGCGGGGAGGATGTCGTCCGCACGGGACTGTACGGCGACGTCAAGCCGGTCGACGACCTATCCGAGCACGACTTCAAGACCTATTGCCTGGATGCGCGTACGGGTCGGATCCTGTGGGAAGACCTCACCTACCGCGGCTTTCCCCAGGTAAAGCGTCACACCAAGTCGAGCCAGGCCAACAGCACGCCGACCACCGATGGCGAGCACGTCGTAGTGCTGTTCGGCAGCGTCGGCAGGCTCGTCGCCTACACCATGGATGGCCAACGCAGCTGGGAGCGCGACCTCGGTGCGCTCGATTCCGGCTGGTTCTACGATCCGGATTATCAGTGGGGCCATGCCAGCTCGCCGGTGCTCTACGACGGCACGGTGATACTCCAGGCGGACGTGCAACAGCAGTCGTTCCTGGCGGCGTTCGACATCGCCACCGGCGATGAGATCTGGCGCACGGCGCGCGAAGAGATCTCGACGTGGGGGTCGCCGGCGCTATACCGCGGCCGGCCCCGAGACGAGCTGATCACCAACGGCACCACGATTCGGAGCTACGACCCGAGGACCGGGAAGGAGCTCTGGACTCTTGGACCCAACTCCGAGATCGTCGTCGCCACACCGGTCATCGGCCACGGCCTCGTCTACGTCACCGCGGGGTATCCGCCCGTCCGCCCGATCTACGCTATCCGCCCCGGCGGCAGCGGCGACATCTCGTTGCCCGCCGACTCCGACACAAACGAGAACATCGCCTGGAGCAAGAACCGCGGCGGCACCTACATCCCGTCGCCGATCCTGTATCGCGGCATCCTGTACACCAACGCCAACAACGGTCGCCTGACCGCTTACGACGCGATTACCGGCGAGATGATCTATCGCAGTCGCATCGCCGGCGTCGGCAGCTCCTATGTCGCGTCGCCGGTGGCGGCGGACGGCCGGCTGTTCTTTTCCACCGAGGACGGCACCGTTCATGTCGTGCGTGCCGGACCGGAGTACGAGCTCCTGGCGAGCAACGAGTTGAACGAGGTGATCTGGGCAACCCCTGCAATCTCGAACGGCACGCTCATCGTGCGCACGCTGGATCATGTCTGGGGCCTCGGCGAGTAGCTCGACCGCTACGGCACTTCAGCGCATGGTCAGCAACGACGCGTACAGGTCGACGCCGTACCAGATATTGCCGATGCGAATGTTCTCGTTGGAGGCGTGCTGGTTGTTGTCGGCGTTGGCGATCGGCAGGATCACGGCCGGCGCGGCCAGCAGATCGGTGAACAGATAGAGCGGCAGCGAGCCACCGAGAGCCGGCACCAGCAGCACCTCCTGCTCGGTGGCGGCACTCACGGCGTCGATGATCTCTTCGACAACCGGCAGGCCCATGTCGGTGCGCGACGCCGGATACCCACCGCGACGCTCGACCATGACGAGTCGCGGGTGGAGCGCCCTGGTTTCCAGGTCCGGCTCCTGGCGGACGATATGGAATCCCTGGGCGCGGATGTGCGCCTCGACGCGATCGAGCATGTCGGCCGGATCGTTGCCCTTCACCAGTCGCACGCCAAGAGCGGCCTCGGCACGGTCGGGAATCACGTTGCGCGCCTCGCCGCCGACGCTTCCGCTGCGCAGGCCGCGCACCGTGAGCGAGGGGAGCAGCAGGCGCTCGCTCAGATTGCCCTCCCCTTCGGTCCACGCCAGCCCCAGGTCTCGGCGCAGTTCGGCGTCGATGTCCGGCAGACGATCGAGCGCCTCGCGTTCCTCGCGTCCCAGCGGCTCTACGGTGTCGTAGAAGCCGTCGATGACGACGTTGCCCGCGGCGTCCTTCATGCTAGCGATCAACTCGGCCAGGACCTGGCCGGGCACCGGTGCCCAGTTGCCGTAGTGGCCGCTATGGAGCGGGCGTGCCGGGCCGAAAACCGTCAGATCGAGCCCGGTGACGCCGCGCACGCCGAAGACGATCTGCGGCAGGCCGCTCTGATGCACCGGACCATCGCAAAACAGCCACAGGTCGACATCGAAGCGCTCTCTGTAGGTCTCGAGGTATTCCTGCAGATGGGTCGACCCGATCTCCTCCTCGCCCTCGAACAGGAACTTGATGTTCGACGTCAACGGGAGGCCCGCCGCCTGCAGGGCGTCGAGGGCGGTGAGCAGCGCCGGGAACGGCACCTTGTCGTCGGAAGCCGATCGCGCGTAAATGCGCCAGTCGGGATCGACCGGCTCGCCGGCGGCGGGCATCTGACGCGGCTGCCCGCCTCGGTCCATGCGATCGGTGTACAGCACCGGTTCGTAGGGCCCGTGAACCCAGTCCGGGCCGGCGGGTGGCTGGCCGTCGTAGTGCACGTAGATACCGAGGGTGCGGGTGGCGCCGGGGACACGGATCTCGCCGTAGACCAGCGGCGGCACGTCGGGCAGCTCGAGGAGCTCCATCTCGGCGCCACGGCGCTCGAACTCGGCGGCGATATGGGCGGCGACGCGGCCAGTGTCCCCGAGGTCGCGCCCGTAGTTCGGCAGCTCGAGGAAGGCACCGTAAGCGGTCAGAATCTCGATTTCGTGCGCACCGCGATACTCGCGCGCGGCGATTGCGGCGGCGCCCAACTGTCCGCTCGTCTGTCCGGCGACTGGCAGCGTCATACAGATCAGCAGCAGGACCCCGTACATCGAGCAACGCCAACGCATGTCGAACCTCATCGTCTCAGTGCCACGGATCTGCCCAGTTTGGCGCGTCGGAGCACTCATCGCTGGGCAGGGGCACGGTATCCTATCGTCGCCCACCGGCGGCCACGGACTCCCGCGATGCAAATGACGCCCCTTGTCAGCCAGCTCGTTGTCATTGCCGCCACCGGGCTCGGCCTGGCTGGCGCACTCGACCTGGCCGGCACGTTGACTCAGACGCCCGAGCTGCGGGTACCCCGCGCCGCAAGCGAGCCGCAGCAACTGCTGGCCGGGACGAAAACAGCCTGGTCGTCGGCAACGACCATCGCCTGGGGCGAGCCGCCGTTCACCACCAGTTTTCGCGCCTTGCGAGACGCTGACGGGCTCTGGGTACGGTTCGATGCCGCCGACTCGGCACCGTGGCATACCTACACGCAGCGCGACGATCCTCTGTGGGAAGAGGAGGTCGTCGAGATCTTCATCGATCCGGACGGCGATGGTCGCAACTACGCTGAGGTCGAGATCAACCCGGCCAACGTCGTGTGCGACCTCCTCATACTGCGGGGCGATCCCGACCTTCAGGGAGATCTGAGCTGGGACTTCCCGGGCCTGCGTACGGCCGTACACGCCTGGGACGGTGGCGCGGAAGGTTGGACCGCGGTCGCCCTGCTGCCGTGGGAGGGCTTCGCGTCGCTGCCCGATACCGACGTGCCCATACCGCCGCGTGCCGGCGACAGCTGGCGATTCAACGTCTTCAGGATCAAGCGGCCGCATGGTCCCGATGAGCCGCGCCGTGGTCTCCGACTGGCAGCCTGGTCACCCGTCCCGGCGGCGAGCTTCCACGTTCCTGAGGTGTTCCGCTCCATGGTCTTCGAATGACGGAATCCGGATGAGCTCGGTGACTCGCCCGATGACCGCATGGCTCGCACTGCTGACAGCAGCCTTGCTGATCGCCCCGACGATCGGTTGGGAAGCCTCCGCGCAGCAGCGCAGCGGTAGCCGGCCGACCGCCGTTCGTACGTGGACGGCAGAGGTCGAGATCCCGACCTATCCACTCGGAGCCGACGATCTGAACCCCCATTTCTTCGCGCTCGAAGGGACAATCATCTATCCGTATACCGCCCAGGATCGGTTCGGCCACGAGCGTGTCGCGCAGACGTACCGCGCGGTGTTCATCGAGAATGAGTACCTGCGTGTGATGTGCCTGCCGGAGATCGGCGGGCGTATCCAGTCGGTGCTCGACAAGGTGACCGGCGAGGAGATGTTCTACCGCAACCACGTGATCCGACCCGGTCACATCGCGCTGCGCGGTGCCTGGGTGTCGGGTGGCATCGAGTGGAATCGTGGCCCGCAGGGCCATACCGTCACCAGCTTCTCACCGGTCGACGTCGTTCCGGTACAGAACCCGGACGGATCCGCGGCGCTGCTCATCGGCAGCACCGAACAGAACTTCCGGACCGGATGGGAAGTGCGATTGACCCTGCATCCCGAGATCCGCGCCCTCGATGAGCGGATCCGGCTGTTCAATCCCACCGACAGTTTCCATCCGTACTACTTCTGGAACAACACCGCGTTTCCGAACACTCCAGGTACGCGCTTCGTATACCCGATGACCCTCGGAACGGACCACTCCGGCACCGAGTACTTCGGCTGGCCAATCCACCAGGGACGTGACCTGCGGTGGCTGCGAAACTACCCGGAGCCCACGTCGGTTTTCGGCTATGAGGTCGAGTTCGACTTTTTCGGCGCCTACGATGTCGACCGCGACTTCGGCATCGTCCAGGTGGCAAACCACCACGAGCTACCGGGGAAGAAAGCCTGGACCTGGGGAGAGTCGGATGCCGGCCTCGCCGCCCAGGCCGTCCTCACCGACAGCGACGGACCGTACATCGAGGTGCAGAGCGGGCCCCTGCCCACGCAGGCCGATTTCGGCCTGCTAGCGCCCGGCCAGGAGGTATCGTGGCAGGAAACGTGGTACCCGGTGAACGGTCTGGGACAGGGCTACGAGCTGGCGACGCGCGATGTGGCGATCGAGCGCCTCGACCATCCGGACGGCGTCGAGCTGCGCATCGCGGCAACCCGTCCGATCCCCGGTGCGCAGATCCACATCGAGCCGCGCGGGGGCGTGGTCGAGCAGCGGCCACTCGACCTATCACCGGCCCGGACCGAGTCGGTGGTGGTACGAACGGATCCTGCTACCGCCAACCCTGGAGAGATCAGCCTGCGGATCCGTATCGATCGTACCGACGGCGGCACGCTGCTGGAGTACTCGTCGCCGCTGCGGGCCCCCCAGCGCCAGGTTCCGGTGGCGCGCGAGAGTCCACCGCCCACCGCAGAGACCGCCTACCGCGCCGGCCTCGAGCTCGACAAGCAAGGCAACGAGCCAGACGCCCGCCGGAGATACGCCGAAGCCCTCGGGCACGACGCGGGTCACGCGCCTACGCTGCGGGCGCTCGGCGGCCTGGAGATCGAGGCAGGGCGGTTCGGCGAGGCGGTCGAACGGCTGCAGCAGGCGCTCGACCGCGATCCCGACGATGGAATGACCTGGTACCTGCTCGGCGTCGCGCGGCTGCGCATGGACGACCTGGAGGGCGCCACGGCGGCCGGCTATGCCACCGCTCAACGCGCCGGATCTGCGGCCCTCGGGTACGGCCTCGTGGGTCGCGCCCGGGCTCGTCTGGGTGACTACGCCGGCGCCACGAGAGCTTTCACCGCCGGCTTGTCCGCCGGCGGATCGGACTGGACGCGCCTGTTCGAACAGATCCTGTTGTCCACCTATGCGGCGGGCGACTACGCCGGCGCGGTGGCGCTCGCGCGCCAGAGCATCGAGGCAGGCAGCATCCGTCTCGTTCCGCATGTGATCCAGGCACTCGGGTCCGAGCAGAGCTTGCGTGACTTCGCCCATGGCGCGCGCGAGTGGGTCGGTGAACCGGAGTTCGCTTTCGTCGAGCTCAGCCTCACCATGGCGGATCTCGGCATGTACCGCGACGCCGCCAACGTCGTGGAGGCGGCGCTGGTGGCCACGGTCGAGGCCAGTGAGCGGCGCGCGCTGCCGTTCTACTACCTTTCGTACTACCTCGACCGACTGGGTGACGGCGGACAGGCGGCGCGTTGGCTGCGCGAGGCCGCCGAAGCATCAACCGACTACGTTTTCCCATCGCGTCCGGAGGCGATCGCGGTGTTCGATCACGCGCTGCAACGCAACCCACAAGACGCCCGTGCGCGGCTGTATCTCGGCAACCTCTTCGCCGGCCTCGGACGGCTCGAGGAGGCGGCTCGCGAGTGGAATACCGCCGTACAGTCGGCACCCGATCTGAGCACGGCACGCCGTAATCTGGCGTTTTATCGCTGGCGCATCGACGGTGACCTCGAGGGCGCCGCGGCGTTGCTCGCACAAGCCATCACGATCCGGCCACAGGACCAGACTCTGTATCGTGATCTTGCGCGTGTGCGAGTGGAGCAGGGGCAGCCGACGGCGGCAGTCACCGTGCTGGAGTCCGTGCCGGCGGCGAATCGGCGCGCCGATGTGACGCTCGCCCTCGCCCGCGGCTACAACGCCGTCGAGCGCTTCAACGACGCCATCGCGCTGCTCGGCAGCGCACGATTCACCCAGCGCGAAGGCGACACCGGATCGCGCCAGATCTTCTACGAGGCGCACATCGAGCGCGGCATTCGAGCTCTGCAAGCCGGCGATCCGGCCGCAGCGCTCGCCGACTTCGACGCGGCGCTCACCTATCCGTCCAACCTCAACGTAGGCCGCCCACACCGACCGGTAGAAGCGCGCGGCCGATACTGGCGCGGTATGGCCTTGCAGGCGCTGGGACGAGATGCGGAAGCGCGGGCCGCGTGGAGGGAGGGAACCGAGGGGACTCCGAGCACCGCCGAGCAGCGTGAGTACATCCGTCTTTGTCGCGAACGACTCAACACCGGCGCCTAGGTGCATCTGGAGACACCGGCGCGCCGGTGCTAGGAGCTACTGACCGGCTACGAATCGCCGCGGAGACTGCTCGCCCAGGGGGCTCAGGACAACTCGACCTCGAAATGAAGCCGGGTTCCGACCTGAAGCGCGGCACCAATCGGTCGATAGAGAAGCAGAACGACGTTCTCGGCGGCAATCGCGCCCGGAGCCAAGGTCTTGGCCTGAGGCCGGCATTCGCCGTTCGCCTTGATTCTCAGCTTCATGGAATCCTGGTACAGATCCGGGTCGCCGAGCTTCTCCTTGGCCTCGATCTCGACCTCTATGCGCTTGGGCAGATCGACGCCCTCCGGAACGGTGATGCGGCACCGGATGTGAACCTGGATTCCGGTAAGGTCGGTCTCATAGGGCGAAAAGAGGACGGCGCCGAAAGCGGGCATCCGATTGGCGATTTCCTCCTGCTGCACGATGTCCTCAGTGAAGCTCAAGCCCTGGGTCGCCGCGAAGCGCCGCACCTCGTTGTTGAAGCGCGAACAGTCCTTTCCCTTGACTCCGTCTCCGTCCGCACACCTGGAGGTGCAGTCCTCCACACCGAGGAGCAACAACAACGCCAGCAGCGGAGCCAGCCCGCGGCGGCGCGTCAGCGCTCGTAGGTGTCTCAGGGAGACCATGGACCCTCCAGCCGATACGATTCGTGGTGGCGCACGATACATCTGGGGTTCGGCCGTCCACAAGCAGCCGGCCCGGACCTCGCCGAGAGCACGACTCGTCGGAGAACGGGGTGGCGCACGAGTATATTGTCTGCTCCCTCCCCACTGCCGATCTCAGGTGCCCGATGCGACCGACCCTGGCCATCTCCTGTCTGATGATTCCCGTCGCCTGCTCTACCGCTGTTGCGCCGCTGCCCGATCAGCGCCTTAGCGCCAGCGCGCTGCTGGAAGACGTGCGAGCGCTCTCCGCCGACGAGATGGAAGGACGCGGCACGGGGACGGCGGGTGAAGCACGGGCCGCCGGCTGGATCGAGCAGCGTTTTCGCGACGTCGGACTGTCGCCGGTGGAGGGCCTGTTTCGCCAGGAGGTGCGACTGGTCGGCATGCGCCGCAACGACGCCACCGCCTCGCTGAGCATCGCCTCGGCAAACGACTCGCTGGAGCTGGTCGACGCCGGCAACGTCGCGTTCTGGTCGTCGGCGCAGCGCGACGTGGTCGACATCGATGCCGCCCCGTTGCTCTTCGTGGGCTACGGAGTGCAGGCGCCGGAGCACGACTGGGACGACTTCAAAGGCGTCGACGTGAGCGGCAAGGTGTTGCTCTTCCTGAACAACGATCCGCCCGTCGAGGAGAACGGCGAGGAGCTGTTTGGCGGCGAGACGCGTACCTACTATGGACGCTGGTCGTACAAGTTCGAGCAGGCGATGAAGCTCGGCGCTGCCGGCGCGCTCATGGTCCACACGACGCCGTCGGCGTCCTACCCGTTCAGCGTCGTGCAGTTTTCCGGATCCAGCGAAAACTTCGCGCTGGATCTGGCGGGCTCGGGGTATCAGGTCGACCTGCTGGGCTGGCTCGACGAGCATCTCTCCGGCGAGATTGCCGCCGCCATTGGAACCGACCTCGATGGGCTATTCGAGATGGCGCGGCAAAGGGACTTCGCGCCCGTTGACACCGGATACCGAGTCAGCGCTCATCTGGACACCACCGTGCGGAACATGAGCACCGTGAACATTCTCGGCTACTTGCCCGGCAGCGACCCGGACCTGAGCGACGAGATCATCGTCTTCACGGCGCACTACGACCACATGGGAACCAACCCCGGGCTCGAGGGCGACACGATATTCAACGGCGCCTGGGACAACGCCGTCGGCGTGACGTCGATCATTGCCCTGGCCGATGCCTTCGCGAACATGGAGCAGGCACCTCGACGGTCGCTGCTCTTCGTCGCCTGCGCCGGCGAGGAAAGCGGCCTGCTGGGCAGTTCCTGGTTCGTGGCCGAGCCACCGGTGCCGCGCAACGCGATGGTAGCGAACTTCAACATCGACATGCCACAGATCTTCGGCGTCACCGCCGATATCAGAGCCATCGGTGAGGACGCCAGCGATCTGGGTGATGCGCTGCGGACGGCGGCGGCGGAGTTCCCCGCCAGGGAAGGAGAAACCGTAGCTGTGCTCGGAGACCCCAACCCCTCGGCCGGAAGCTTCTACCGCTCCGACCAGGTCAACTTTGCCAAGGCCGGCATTCCTGCCCTTTTCCTGAATCCGGGCAGCGACTATCTGCAGCCGCTGCCGTTCGACCCGCGCGCCTATCGGGAGTCGCACTATCACCAGCCGTCAGACGAAGTGCGTGACCAATGGAATCTGGCCGGCCTGGAGCGCGATCTGCGCATCTTTTTCCGCGCCGCGCGCGCCGTCGCCGACGCGGACGAGATGCCGCGCTGGAAACCGGGCAACGAGTTCGAGGTCCCGTGGCGCCAGCTTCACGGGCTCGAGTAGCGGCCTCAGGCGGAGGCCGTAGCAGCTGCCCGACGGACGGCAGCAGCCAGCGATTGGTCACGCGGACGCGGCTGCTGCCTCCAGTCGTGCGGCAGAGGCCAGCGCGCGCGTGCGCCAGAAGACTTCGATGGGGTCCGCAGCGGACGTTTCACGGCCCGCTGCCTCCGCCGACCGGCGTGCATACACGGCCAACCATCCGAGGGTGGCCGCGCCGTCCTGACCGATCAACGCCCGCAACGCGTAGCGGCGCTCGCCGGCGCGAAGTCCGAGGCGCATCTCCGCGGCCGCGGTCTCGAGATCGGTGCGCGTGAGGATGAACCCGCATCGAATAGGGGTCAGGAGCGCTTCGAGAAACGCTTCACCGCCATCGCTGTCGGGGTCGGGCAGTGGCGGCGCATGCCTCAGATGCGCCGGCAGCTCGCCAGGCATCGTCAGCTCGGACATCTGGTGTGTGAGCGTGTGGTACAGGACATCCGCCCAGGCGCGGTAGCTCGGCGAGGCGACCGCTTCGAGCTTGCGTAGCCACACCAGCTGCCAGCTCAGGAGGTGCTCCCAAAGCAGCGCCGCGCGGGCGCGCTGCCAGGCGTCCGTCCCGCGTTCGTCGGCTGCCGCCTCCAACTCCAGCAGCCGCGCGTAGAGGCCGAGCAACATGCTCAGGTGATCGGGTTCCGAGGGCGGCTCTTCGCCGAGGGCGCGCCAGAGTCCGGCGACGCGGTCACGGGCCTCGCCACCGAGCATTCCCTCAGGGCCCAGGTACACCGACGCATAAGGGTACATCTGACCGTGAAACAGATCTGTGTACTCCCAGGGTTCGGGGACCGACGGTAAGTCGAGCAGCTCCGCCAGCTGCGGCGTCGCCCCGGAAGGTGGCTCCGCCAGCACCGCCAGTGCACGAATGAGCTCGATCACCTAGGAGGCCACCCCTGGCGCTACGACGGGACGACCTCGGGCTCGCGGTCTGGCAACGCGTAGACATCGCGCCCCGGCTTCAGCGGTCGAACCAGCCAGAACGGCCGCCGCGTGCCGTCGGGAGAGTGGGCGTCTGCGGGCCGCGTTTTCTTCAACCAGTCCTCGTAGACACGCTGCGCGCTGGCGGCGTCGACCGCGATGTCGCCGTACGTATCGTCGCGCTTGGCGGGCGTTACCCGTACCGCCTGGTGCCAGCAGTGCATGCCCGAGATCGGATCCGGGTGCACCGGGAAGGTGAGGTTCTGATGCACCCCGACATCGGTCCACCAGATGCGCTGAGTATCAGCATCGTCTGACTCGTAGGCGCCACCCCCACGCTTGCGCTTCATCCCCCAACTGTTGCCGTCGCGATCCAGCGCCACCGTCGCCATCATCTGTCGCTGGCCCTCGTCGTGGAGCTTCCAGCGGCCCATGTGATGGCTGCAGGCGACCACTCCCGGGCGAATCCCTTCCGTGACCCACGCCTTCACCACGAAGTACCCGATCTCGGTCTCCACGCGCACCAGATCGCCTGTCTGGATCCCCATACCGCGAGCATGTGATGGGTGAATCCACAACGGGTTGGTGTGAGCAATCTCGTCGAGCCACTTGGCGTTGGCGGAACGCGTGTGGATCTGCACCGGCAGCCTGAACGTCGAGATCAGCGGGACCTGCCCCTCGTCGAGGTTGTCGGGGTGCACGTGACTACGGATATAGGTCGGCAGCGCAAGCTGTGGCCAACCCCATTGAGCGACCGTCGAGGAGTAGAACTCGAGTCGCCCGCTGGGTGTGGGGAAGCCACGCCGGACAACGCCGTCAACCATCACGCCGGCCGGACGGCGGCCCTCCGCGTCGGGCTCGGGGGCGCCGGTCGGGACGATATTGTCGGGAGCCGGGGCCGGCGCGGTGGTGTATACGCGGCCGAACAGATCTTCGGCCACGTCCACCAACTGCGCGTCGGGAATCTCGTCCTCGTACAGCGGGCCGACGCTGTCGGTCAGCTCGTAGGCCCCATAGCGACGCATGTACTGCAACGGTGTGAGGTCCTCCGCGGCGGCCGCCTCGGGCAATCCCGGAACCGAGTTGTCGAAGATATGGCCGTAGTACTCGTCGACCGTCAGCTTCTCCCCCGGGTTCGCCTTCGACTCGGCAAACCATCGGATGCCGAGATCGCCGTCGGGATCGATACGCCAGGTGAGATCGATCCAGAACTCGTTCTCTTCCCACACCTCGCCGGGGTTGACCTGCCGGGTGTCGCCCACTACCTCGCCGAGCCGCTCGCGCGCCGCCCGCATCACCGGCTGACGGAAGCCGATCCACTGGCCATCGTGGGTCTCGTAGGAGTGGATGTCGTGCCGCTCGGATCCGTGCCCCATCGGTAGCACGTAGTCGGCAAAGTAAGCGGTCTCGTTCCAGGTCGGCGTGAGCGCCACATAGAGGCCAACCCTGGCCTCATCGCTGAGCATCTCGATCCACGAGAACCCGTCCGGGTTGGTCCACACCGGGTTGTAGACCCGCGTGAAGTAGACCTCCAGGTGACCGCTCTGCTCGCGCATCAGGTGCGGCAGCAAGAACGACAGCTCGTACATCGCCAGCGGGTACTGGCGCGGCCAGGTGAGCTCGTTCCAGGCTTTCGGGTGCGTCGGCATGTGGATCGGCCGCGGCACGAACTTATTCCAGGCGTTCGGATAGGTCCCCCCTGGGGTCGCTACCGATCCGGTCAGCGCATTCAGGAGCATCAGCGTGCGTGCCACTTGCCAGCCGCCCTCGTTGCCGGCGCCGGCGCTGCGCCAGTTGTGCGTCGCCAGGCGTGTGCCTGCACCGGCAACCAGCGTGGCAACCTCGGCGATGACCTCGGGCGTGAGCCCCGACTCCTGCGCAGCGAAATCGAAGGTGAACTCGGCGTACAGCCCCTTGAGCACCGCTTCGAAGGCCTCGAAGGTGGCGTCCTGATCGGGACGCTCCTTGACCATGTACTCCTGCCAGTTCCACCAGCGGCGCACGAACTCGCGATCGTAGAGGTCTTCCTGAATCAGGTGGTTGGCGATCGCCAGCAGCACCGCAGCCTCGGAGCCCGGATAGCTCGCCAACCAATGGTCGGCGTGGGTCGCCGTATTCGACATCCTGGTATCGAAGACGATGAGCTTGGCACCGCGTCGACGCGCGTCGGTGATGCGCTGGGCGTGGGGGTTGAAGTAGTGGCCGGTCTCCAGATGCGCCGAGATCAGCAACATCACGTCGGCGTTGGCATAGTCCGGGCTCGGTCGATCGATGCCGCACCACAGCGCGTAGCCGGCGCGCGCACCGGCGGAGCAGACGTTGGTGTGCGAGTTGTGGCCATCGACGCCCCATGAGGCAATCACGCGCTCGGTGAAGCCATCTTCTCCGGGGCGGCCGACGTGATACATGATCTCGTTGTGGCGGTCTTCCGACAGCGTCTTGCGCACGCGCCCGGCGATATCGTTGAGGGCCTCGTCCCACGACACCTGCTTCCACTTCCCCTCACCGCGGGCGCCGACCCGTTTGAGCGGGTGCAGGATACGGTCAGGATCGGTGATCTGGTTGAGCGTCGCCGGACCTTTGGCACAGTTGCGGCCGCGCGACCCTGGATGCTCGGGATTGCCCTCGAACTTGCGCACCTGCATGGTGTCGCGGTCGATGTACGCCAGCAGGCCACAGGCCGATTCGCAGTTGAAACAGGTCGTCGGCACGAGCATGTAGCGACGCTCTTCACGACGCGGCCACGCACGCGATTCCAGCTCGACCCAGTCGTCCCAGCGCTCCTTGGGCGGAAAGCTCGCCAGATGGATACGGCTCGGGCCCGGGTAGAAGGTCTCGCCGCGCGCCTCTACTTCCGCTCGCGCGGCGCTGACCCGCGCGTTCAGCTTCTCCAGGTCGGTCATCGTGTCCTCACGCCAGCGGCACGGATTGGCCCGCCTGAACGTAGGCATGCTCGTACAGAAGGAGGCCGGTCAAGGCGGCCAGCGCCGCGGCAAGCATCGACCAGGGGGCCAGCAATCCAGCGAACGTCAACACCAGACCCACACGGAAGAACCATGCGTAACGTCCACGAGTCATCTCCCTGACCGCGAGACGCGCATGAGCCGTGGGGTGCGTCAGCGTCACCTCGCCGCACACCAGGGCCAGGTGCACCGCACAGGCCAACGCCAGGGCGCCCCGCAGCATCGGTTGCACGCCAGGCGGGATCATCACGACGGAGGTGGCGGCGAGCAGCGTTGCGGCGCCGGCGAGCAGCGCCTGTACAACCATGTGTGATGGCAGCAGCGGGCTCTGCCACAGGTCGCGGGCCTTTGCCTGAGCGAACAGGTAGGCCGTGTAGACCGCCGTCATCAACGCCAGCGGCAAGCCTGGAAGCAACAGCCCGAGCTGGATCTCGTAGGCGCCAAGGAGGCTGCAAATCAGGTGTCCGACCAGCACGGCAGCGTAGGCCGTGATGATGACAGCGCCCTTGACCAACCAGCTACGCCACTGGGGCCGCGTGAAGATGTAGAAGAAGCGCTTGGGGTGCTCGAGATCGCCGATCAGCAGGGCACCGGTGATCGCCAGGAAGATCATCGCCAGCATCGGTGCCACCCACTGCCACAGCACATGGGTAGGGTCGACTCCCCCCAGAAGAACTGCCAGTCCGGCCACCAAGTAGCTACCCGCCGCGATTCCCTTGGTCCACGTGTAGGCACTCACGCGCCAATCCCAGGGGGCCGTGTGCGGGACGTCGTACGACAGCATGGCCGCCGCAGCGCTGTTGGGGCGATCGGGGTGGCCGGATACCACGTGCTGGCCGCCGGCGGTCTGCTCGCTCCACATGAACAGCCCGCCTTCGGGCCGCTGAGCCGCCAGCGGGTCGAGCGTCGCCTGCCCCACCCCGGTGTAGAACAACTTGGGTGCGGTCTCCTTCTCAGGCCGCCTGACCGACACCGATTCCCGATTGATGATCTGCGCTACGCGCGACGTCGGATCGTGCATATCGCCAACCAAAATCGCCTCGGTCGGACACACCACGACACACGCCGGCTCCAGATCGATATCGAGACGGTGGGCGCAGAAGTTGCACTTCTCGGCCGCGTGATCCTCCGGGTTGATGAAAATCGCGTCGTACGGACACGCGGCGATACACGCCTTGCAGCCAATACAGATCGACTTGTCGAAGTCGACGATGCCGTCCGGGCGCTGGTACATGGCCGACGTCGGGCAGGCAGTGACACAGGGCGGGTTATCACACTGGTTGCAGCGCGTTACCTGGAACGCCCGGTGGGCGTCCGGGAACACCCCGACGTCGACGTACTTCACGTAGGTGCGATTCACCGACAGCGGGACAGCGTTCTCCGACTTGCACGCCGTCGAGCAGGCGTGGCATCCGATGCAGACGTCATGATCGATGACCTTGGCCCACTTGGGCGGCCGCGGCGTATCGAGCTGTAGCAACTCGGTCATCGGGTGGCTCCATCGCTTCCGGGACGAGCGCGCAGTGTGCCATCCGCGCGATCTGCCTGCCTCACCACCGCTGCAGTCGGGGGTTTGGGACGGGCGATTCTCGGTCGTGATCGGGGCGTCTGCCAGGTCGACCGACACGGCCCTGGCGGCGACCAGGGCGCTACAAAGCTATCTAGCAGGCCGTGGTGAAAGTGTGGTGGGTCTGGCGACAGGGTCTTGCGAGGCGCAGGCCAGGAGAGAGGAGGAGGCGATGGTTACCCCATCGTTGACGACAAACGACGCAGCATCCGCGCGCAACCCCCAGTCGCCCGGCGGGTTACGGTGATTTGGGGCCATCTGCGGCGTTGGCCTTCCTCGACGATGGCTAGGGCATCGCCTCCGTCAGGCCGCCTTGCATCTGGCCCCAACTCGCCGTAGCCAGACCCAACACACTTTCACCACGGCCTGCTAGCGCCTCTTGCCGTCGTCCGGCTGGTAGGAATAGACGACGTAAAACGACTCCGGGAGGCTCAACAGAATCGTCCAGGGAGCCGTCGAATCCAGGTGGAACAGCTCCCGACGGCACTGGCCGGCGTCGGCATCGATGCCCGCTGTCGCGTCGACCTCGGTCATCGCCGCCGGGCTGCAGGCCTTTACGTCTTCGCTCGACTCCGAGCTCTGCGCCGCGGTCAGCGGCAGCACGTAGAAGATCCGCTGGTTACCCGGATCGCCGCCGACAACCTCGGCCGAGGCTCGAAGCCGGAGCCCGTCGGCCATACAGATGCGTTCCGGTGGAGCGGTCCAGTCGAAGCGCGCCTGGCCAGTCGAGAGCGCGCTCTCGATGGTGAACTGCGCCCAGGCGTCGGTCTCGGAGGAGGCATGCACGTTCAACGAGGTGTAGGGGATGCCCTTGACGACACCGGCCTGCGTGGAACGCACGTCGTTGCCACGCACGGCATCGCGACGTACCCAGCTCCAGCCATCCTCGGTTTGTCCGAAGTGGTAGCGACTGAGAATGTCGCGTCGATAGCCGGGATCGCGATCCGCCATCCATTCGACTGCCTGCGGATCACCGCGTCGCCAGTAAAGGTCGGCAGCGTTGGCTCGCCGGCGGGCCTCCTCCGCCAGGTCGACGCCCTCGGTAACGATGCCGGGTGGCGGACCCGCGCGACTCACTTCCTGAGCCAGCACCTGCGCCGACACCAGCAAGGCTGTCATCAAGGCGGCGGCGGTCCAGAATCGTCTTCGCATCACCACCGACCCTACCCTGCGTGCCCGCGTTTGTCAGCGGCGACGCGATCTCGTGCCGAGGAGCCACGCCGTACCTCTCGCGCCGATCGGCGCGTCGATGCGGGCGCTTCGCTTCGCGGTTCGCGACACTGGACGGTCGTCCAGCCGGTCGCAGCGACCATTCAAGGTGCTGGTCCTTTCACCGCCGCCGGCGCCGGGCACTAAACTCGGCCACCGAGGCCCTCGAATATGAATCGCTTCGTCAGCTTCTATTTGCTCGCCTGGGTGCCCTACCTGGGGCTGTACACGTTGCTGTATCTCATCAGCGGCGAGTTCAGTCCTCTCGGGTCGGTACTCTCGGCGGTGATCAACGTGACGCCTGTAGCGGTGGCGGGGCTCGTCGTGCTACGCGCCGCCGGTGCGCTCGTCGAGCGGGCGAGTGGCTGGCGTCTACTCGCTACGCATGCGCTCCAAGCAGCGACGTTCGCCCTGCTGACCGCCGGCAGCAGTGCCACGACCTTCATTCTGGTGGCATGGCTGCGCGATGGCTCGAACGAGTACGCCAGAATGATCTTCGCCTGGCAACTGTTCATGAACCTGCTCGTGTATTGCTGCCTGGCGCTGTTCGCCCACGCCTGGGGTATGGGCGAGCGGCTGCAGCAGGAGCGCGCGCGTACGGCGCGCGCCGAACAGCTGCGCGTGCGCGCCGAGCTCGAGGCGCTGCGAGCGCAACTGAATCCCCACTTTCTGTTCAACACACTGCACTCACTTCTATCGCTCGTCCGGCGCGATCCACAGGGAGCCGAGGACGCCCTGGAGAGGTTCGGCGATCTGCTGCGATACACCTTGCGGACGCAGAGGGGCGAGGCCGACGACGTCACCTTGGGGGCTGAGTGGGGATTCGTGAGCAACTACCTCGAGCTCGAAAGGCTGCGCCTCGGCGACCGACTGCGGCTTCATGCCAGCATCGATGCAACGGCGTTGAGCGCACGCGTGCCGGCGTTTTGCTTGCAGCCGCTAGTGGAGAACGCCATCCGCCATAGCGTGGCGCCGCGGTCCGGCGGCGGAACACTGTGGATCGACGCCACCCGCGATGGCGATGCGCTGCACATCGAGGTGGCCGACGACGGTCCCGGCGCCGAGCCGGAAGCACTCGAGTCGAGCGATGGCATGGGGCTACGCTTGGTCCGCCAGCGGCTCGAGATGCTGGGCGAGGATGCCGAGCTGCGTATCGACACGCAGCCCGGGACCGGTTTCCGGGTCAGCGTGCGGGTACCGGCGCCGGAACGGGCGGCCTGGGCTGCCACCGAGGAGCCGACCAACGCCGAGCTGGCGTCGCCAGCGATCCTACGACCGCGTCGAGGAGAGGCTTGATCCGCGCGCTCATCGCCGAGGATGAGCCGCTGGCGCGCCATGCGCTGCGCGATCTCATCGAAGGTGTCGCCTGGCTCGAACTGGTCGGTGAGGCCGAGGACGGTGCGGCGGCGGTACGCATGATCGACGCCCTGGCGCCCGACCTGGTGTTCCTCGACGTCCAGATGCCGGAGCTCTCCGGCCTCGAGGTGCTCGGTACGATCGAGAACCAGCCGGCCGTCGTGTTCACCACCGCCTTCGATCGCTAT
Source organism: Acidobacteriota bacterium (assembly GCA_965248695.1). GTDB lineage: Bacteria > Acidobacteriota > UBA890 > UBA890 > WLXD01 > DASCOT01. The sequence goes on from CBDFKD010000002.1 coordinate 3,441,423, forward strand.
GCCGTTGCCGCCTTCGAGCTCGAGGCCATCGACTACCTGGTGAAGCCGTTCGGCCGACGGCGCTTCCGCGCCACGCTCGAACGTGTTCGCAGTCGCCTCGACGACCCGGATGGAGGGGTACCCAGCGTCAAGCACCTACGCAGCGCCCTCGAGAGGGGTCCCTTGAGCCGGTTGTTTGCGCGCTCGGGCGACCGGATCGTCCCGATCCGCATCGAATCTGTTTCGCTGTTCACCGCCGCCGACGACTACGTCGAGGTCCATACCGACGGCGGCACGCACCTGGTGAGCTTGACCCTCGGCGACCTCGAAACACGTCTCGACCAGGAGAGGTTCATTCGCGTTCACCGCTCAGCGATCGTCAACCTCGACCAGATTCACCTGATGCGCCCCTTTGACGATCGTCGACTGGTGATCACGATGGAGGGTGGCGCCCGGGTGGTGGCCAGTAGATCCGGCTCCAAGAAGCTCCGCCAGCTGATCAATTAGCGACGAAATCAGGCGCCGAGGAACCGCACGGGAGCCGCCGCAGCGCCTGAATGCCGCCGGCCGATCGAAGGTCCGGCCGAGGGACGACGCCCGGCGTTCGGGTCTGCTTAAATTCACCAGATCTTCAGGCTGCCCGGCGACGGCGACCATGCCGCGCTTCGGAACTCTTCGAGGACACCCTTGACGACTAACGACAAGCTCAACACCTGGGTTGACGAGGTCCGACAGCTCTGCCGGCCGGACGCCGTGATGTGGTGCGACGGCTCTGCCGAGGAGTACGACCGGCTGAGCCAGCTCATGGTCGAGTCGGGCACCTACATCCGACTGGATGCGGAGCAACGACCCAACAGCTTTCTGTGTCGCTCCGATCCCGCCGATGTCGCTCGCGTCGAGGATCGGACGTTCATCTGCTCGGAGTTGGAGGCAGACGCAGGACCGACGAACAATTGGACCGACCCGGACGGTATGCGCTCGACCCTACGTGACCTCTACGACGGTTGCATGCGGGGCCGCACGATGTACGTCATCCCTTACTCCATGGGGCCGATCGGTAGCCCGATCTCCAAGATCGGTATCGAGATCAGCGACTCGCCGTACGTGGTGTGCAATCTGCACATCATGGCGCGTGTAGGAACCGCCGTTCTCGAGGTGCTCGGCAACGACGACAGCTTCGTACGCGGGCTGCACTCGGTCGGCTACCCGCTGACCAGCAGCAAGCAGCCCGACTTGCCCTGGCCATGCGACGCCAACAACAAGTACATCGCGCACTTCCCGGAGACCCGCGAGATCATGTCGTACGGCTCCGGCTATGGCGGCAACGCTCTGCTCGGCAAGAAGTGTCACGCGCTACGGATCGCCTCGGTACAAGCGCGCGACAACGGCTGGCTGGCCGAGCACATGCTGATCCTCAAGCTCACATCACCGGCCGGCGACGTGAAGTACATCACCGCCGCGTTCCCCAGCGCCTGCGGCAAGACCAACCTGGCGATGATGAACCCGACGCTGCCGGGCTGGAAAGTGGAGACCATCGGCGATGACATCGCCTGGATGAAGTTCGGGGAGGACGGCCGTCTGTACGCCATCAACCCCGAAGCCGGCTTCTTCGGCGTCGCCCCTGGAACCAGCGACCGGTCCAACGCCAACGCCATGCTGTCGATGGCGTCCAACGCCATCTTCACCAACTGCGCGCTCACCAAGGAGGGCGATGCGTGGTGGGAGGGGATGACGCCGGAATCACCCGCCGAGCTGGTCGATTGGCTGCGACGCCCGTGGACTCCAGATTCGGGGCGGCCGGCTGCCCATCCGAACGCCCGCTTCACCGCTCCGGCACGCCAGTGTCCGGTCATCGCCCCTGAGTGGGAGGACCCCGACGGTGTCCCCATCAGCGCGTTCCTCTTCGGCGGCCGCCGCGAGACCGTGATCCCACTCGTTACCGAAGCCTTTGACTGGGAGCATGGCACCTTCCTGGGCTCGATCATGTCGTCCGCGAAGACCGCGGCCGCTGCCGGGCAGATCGGCGAGGTGCGCCGCGACCCGATGGCGATGCTCCCCTTCTGCGGCTATCACATGGGCGACTACTTCGCGCACTGGCTGCGTCTGGGCGCCAAGACAGATCCGGCCAAGCTACCCAAGATCTTCTACGTGAACTGGTTCCGCGGTGACGCCGACGGCCGCTTCATCTGGCCAGGCTTCGGCGACAACTCACGCGTCCTCAGCTGGGTGTTCGATCGCTGTGCCGACGCCGCCGAGAGCGTCGACACCGCGATCGGAAGAGTCCCGACCTGCGACGCCATCGACGTCAACGGGCTCGACCTCGCCCCCGGCGACCTCGAGGAGCTCCTGCGCGTCGACATCGACGGCTGGCAACGAGAGATCCCGCAGATCGAAGAGCACTACGAGCAGTTCGGCGACCGGCTTCCAGAGGCGCTGACGGATCAGCTCGACGCCCTGAGGACACGGCTGCGGGAAGCGGCGCTGGAGAGCGCGGCGGTCGGCTAGATTGGGCAAGCGAGGGGGTAGCCATGACCGGGCTCTTCCAGCGGTCACCGCCTGGCGTCGGATCGGCTGGGTTGCTCTCGCGTCAAAGCTCGTAGTCCGGTCATGGCCGTGCAGGCGATGCTGGTAGAGCCCGGTCATGGCTACCCCCTCTGTCACCACTTCTAGCGGCGCGCGCTCTGAGCGCTTCCCGACAGACCGAGGACAGGCGTCGAGCTGATCCGCCATCACGTAGGAACCCGCGACTCCGATCTACTCTGGGACGGACAACGCCGCCCGAACACCAGAGACCTTCTCCGACGGTCGCCGCGGTGGGGCGGGTGCGTTATGCGCCCTAGCCAGGCCCGCTGGCACGGCGTTGAAAAACCGCAATCGATGAGGCGTTGACTACCCAGTCCATCACCCACAGACGCTCCACCCTGGCGTAGGCGCATAGCGCACCCTGCCCGCACCGCGACTCCTGAGTTGTAGTCGACGCGCGGACGGGAGTAGATTCGCCGCTCCATGAGCAAGACTCGGACACGACGCGCCTTCCTCCACGGATGCGGCGCAACCATCGGCGGCCTTGGCCTCGGCGCCTGTGTCGGGACAGCTGGCACGACGGCGGACGGGCGGCGGATCGTGGAGATGCAGCTCGGCTGGCTGGTGGGCGCCAATCAGCTCGGCGAGGTGGCCGCTGCGCGGCTGGGATACTTCGACGACGAGGGAATCGCGTTCCGCGTTCGGCCCGGCGGGGCGAACATCGATGGCGTCGCCATCGTGGCATCGGGGCGCTACCTGGTCGGCGAAACAACCTCGAGTCCGTCGATCATGCTAGCGGTCTCACAAGGCATACCGATCCGGTGCTTCGCAGTGGCCATGCAGGAGCACCCGTATGCTTACTTCTCCTTTCCCGAGAACCCGGTACGTGAGCCCGGCGAGCTGGTTGGCAAGCGGGTGGGAATCCAGCCGACCGGCCGCGTGCTGTTGGATGCGCTGCTGGCTCGGCATCGGATCGATCCCGCGAAGCTGGAGATACAGGTCGTGGGATCCTCGCTCGTACCGCTGATTACCGGGCAGGTCGACGTGATCACCGGGTGGACGACCAACGCCGCGTCGCTGCGCCCACTCGGCGGGCGACAGCTCGCGATGCGACTCTGGGACGTCGGAATCCGCCTGTACGCGATGCCGTACTACGCGACCCATCGGGCGCTTCAAGAAGACGCCGAGATCCTGGCAGCGTTCCTGCGCGCTACGGCACGCGGCTGGGCGTTCGTTCACGGCAGCCCCGAGCGTGCGGTGGAGATGCTCACATCCGAGTACCCGATCTTGCGGCCCGATGACGAGCTTCATGCGGCTCGGGCGCAGATGCCCTACGTGTTCAACGCCCAGACCGCCGAGGGCGGATGGGGCAGCATGTCGGCGGACAACTGGAGGGCGCAGCTGGAGACGTATGAGCGGCTCGGGCAGTTCGCCGGCCCCGCGCCGCAGCTCGACGAGTTGGTTTCGGGCGCCATCCTCGATGCTACGGAGGATGCGCGCCCGCACCTGGGCGCCCCCGCATGATGGGCGACGAACCGAGCAACGGCGCCGACGCGCAGGGGGATTGCGAGCAGCCTCCGGTGAGCGGCAGCGGGGCGTTCCTCGCCGCGCCGCGATCGGAGACGCTCGTCGAGCTCGAATCCGTGAACGTCGAGTTCGCCAGCGACCGCGGCACCGTCGTTGCCCTTCAGGACGTGTCGCTGACCATCGACACGGGCGATTTCCTCACCGTGATCGGTCCCTCGGGTTGTGGCAAGTCGACGCTGCTGCGTGTCATCGCAGATCTCGTCACGCCTACGTCCGGAGAAGCTCGACTGCGCGGGCAGGCGCCGGAGATCGCTCGCGAACGCAAGGAGATCGGCTTCGTTTTCCAGGAACATGCCTTGCTGCCGTGGCGAAGCGCCCTGGCCAACGTCGAGCTTCCGCTGCAGGTCGGTGCGCGGCGTGCCCCGCCAGCCGACGCCATGACGCCAGCCCAGCTGCTGACGCTGGTGGGCCTCGCGGACAGGCAGGACGCCCTACCGCACGAGCTCTCGGGAGGTATGCGCCAGCGGGTCGCCATCGCACGGGCGCTGGTGACCGGGCCTCGACTGTTGCTCATGGATGAGCCTTTCGGTGCGCTCGACGAGATTACCCGCGATCGACTCAATCAGGAGCTGTTGCAGATCTGGCAGAAGACCGGCACGACGATCGTGTTCGTAACCCACAGCATCTCGGAGGCCTTGTTCCTCGGCCGCCGCGTCCTGGTGCTCGCGGCTCGGCCCGGCCGAGTGCTCGATGTGGTGACCACCGAGATCCCGGAGCCGCGGCTGCTGTCAGCGCGCGAGAGCGAAGCGTTCGTCCGCCAGGCAGCCGCCCTTCGGGCGCTGCTGGAGCAGTGCGGATGAAGAGCCCACGCTGGCTTCCCGTGCTCAGTGTCACCGGGCTGCTGGCCGCGTGGTCCATGGCTGTGTGGTGGCTGCAAATACCGAGCTATCTGGTGCCGTCGCCCCTGGATGTCGCCGAGACACTGTGGCGCGACGCCGGAACGCTGCTCGCAAACCTGATACCCACCGCCATCGAAAGCCTGGCCGGGTTCCTCCTCGGCAACCTCATGTCCGTGCTGCTCGCCATCGCTTTCGTGCAGCGACGGACCCTGCAAGATGCCTTCTTTCCTATCGTGGTGGTAATCAACACCATACCGATCGTCGCCATCGCACCAATTCTAGTGCTGCTTCTGGGCAACGACATGAAGCCCAAGATCGCCATCGCGGCGCTCATCTGCTTCTTCCCGACGCTGGTGAACATGGTGCGCGGGCTGTCTTCCGTGAATCCACGCTCGGTGGAGCTGATGCGCGTGCTTGCGGCCAGCGATCGCGAGGTGTTCTTGAAGCTGCGCCTGCCGAACTCGCTGCCGTATCTGTTCGCCTCGCTGCGCATCGCTACGTCGACGGCGGTGATCGGCGCCATCGTCGGTGAGTGGATCGGCAGCACAGCCGGGCTGGGCGCTCTCATCATCCAGGCGACATACAACTTCGATACGCCGCTGCTGTACGCTTCGGTCGTCCTCGCCTCTGCGTTCTCGGTCACCTTCTTTGCCGCCGTCGGCTGGCTCGAGCGACGCATCGTCACCTGGGATGCCGCGCCATGACCTCCGATTTCATCGTCGAGCCACAGCGCCGCACACCGGTCGTTGACCGCTGCGATGTGATCGTCGTGGGCGGCGGTCCGGCCGGACTGGCGGCGGCCGTGGCGGCGGCGCGAAACGGCGCCCGCGTGACCCTGTTGGAGCGCTACTCGCACCTCGGCGGCCTCGCCTCGGGTGGCCAAGTGCTGGTGCTCGACGACATGTGCGACGGCGACGAGGTGGTGGTTCGCGGCATCTGCCAGGAGATCGTCGACCGCATGGACCGGATGGGGCTGGCCGTCTACCCGCCTCCTGAAGATCGCCGCAAGAGCCCAGAAATGTCGCGCAAGTGGTCGCGCTGGGGGTTGTACGACTACTACTCGCGTGAGCGGCCGCAACCGATCCTCTACGCAGTGGCGTTCGACCCCGAAGCCTGGAAGCGCGCCTCCGAGGATCTGGTGGCCGAAAGCGACATGCAGTTGCGGCTACATTCGTGGTTCTCGGCTCCGGTGGTGACCGACGGGCGGGTCGAAGGAGTCATCTGCGACACCAAGGAAGGTAGGCAGGCGATTCTCGGCGACGTGGTCATCGATGCCACCGGCGATCTCGACGTGGCCGTACGGGCCGGCGCCGACTTCGTCGGCGGCTCGTACATGCTGACCACCGTGTTCCGCCTCGGCGACGTTGATACCGACGTTGCGGAGCGCTTCGAGGCTGAGGAGCACGACGAGTTCGCCCGGCTCGACCGCCAGGCCCGCAAGATCCTCGGCGGCTCCTGGGCTCGCTGGTGGCTGAAGACGCCGCTGCCGGGAGTCGTATGGTGCAATTGCCCGCACCTGACCGGATTCGATGGCGTCAAGGTGGGTGACCTGACGGCTGCCGTCCTCGAGGGACGCCGTCGAATCGATGCCCTGATCGAGTACGCCCGCGCGCAGCTGCCGGGCTTCGAGCGCTGTCAGTTGGTCGACGTGGCGCCGCAGACCGGGGTGCGACAGACGCGCATGCTGCAGGGCGAGTACGTCGTGACCCACGACGACGTCGCCAACCGGGTGCACTTCACCGATAGCATTGCGCGCGGGCGCGACTACTACACGCCGTACCGGGCCTTGCTGCCGCGCAGCATCGATCAATTGCTGGTGGCCGGGCGACACTACTCGGTGACCCCCGAGGCACAGAAGACCTCGCGCGAGATTCCGCCGTGCATGGCGATGGGCGAGGCGGCCGGCGTCGCCGCGGCGATGGCGCTCGAGTCCGGAGAGACAGTGCGAGATGTCGACGTGACCAGACTGCAAGCGCGGCTTCGGGAGCAGGGAGCCGATCCGGGCGAGACACCGTCCGCAACCGCGACGATCCGAGATGGCGTGTCGGCGGGAGCCCGGAGTTGAGCCGTTCGCTTCCGCTGAGCGGCGTTCGGATCATCGATATGACCCAGGTGATGCTCGGCCCCTGTGGCACGCAAGTGCTGGGCGACTACGGCGCCGATGTGATCAAGATCGAGCGACCGGGGAGCGGCGACCTCATGCGCTGGGCTTTACCGGACGACCCCGATGGGTCCGACAACCCGGTGTTCGGCAGCCTCAACCGCAACAAGCGGAGCCTGGCGCTCGATCTGAAGTCCCCTGAGGGAAACCAGATCCTGATCGACTTGCTACGCGACGCCGACGTGGTGACCAACAACTTCCGTGCCGGTGTGATGCAGCGCATGGGGCTGAGCTACGAGCTCCTTGCAGAGATCAACCCCGGCATCATCTACGCCACCGGTACCGGATTCGGGAGCCGCGGACCGAACGCCCACAAGGGCGGCCAGGACGTCCTGGCGCAAGCAGTCTCCGGCGCCATGGCAAGACGGTCGAACCCCGACGATCCGCTCAGCATCTACCCCACCGCTCTGGCCGACTATGCCGCCGGCATGCATCTGGTACAGGCAATCCTGCTGGCACTGCTCGAACGTCAACAGACGGGAATGGGGCAGACGGTCGAAGTCTCGCTGTACGACTCGATGCTGGCGATGCAAATGCAGGAAGCAGCGATGTGGCTGATGCGTGAGGACGAGCTCAACTGGGGCGCCATGCCGCTGTCCGGCGTGTTCACGACCACCGATGGAGCTCTGGTGCTGGTGGGAGCTTTCAAACGCCATCCTCTACGAGACATCTCGACCGCGCTGGGAATCGACGACCTGTCCGAGGATCCGCGTTTCGATTCCATGGGTCAGATGGTTCAGAACCGTGCCGAGCTACAGGCGATCTTCCGTCAGCGGTTCGCGCAGCAAAGCACCGCCCACTGGATCGCCGCACTCGAGACCCAGGATCTGCTCTGCGCCCCGGTTCGGTCGCTCGGCGAGGCACTGGTCGACGAGCAAACAGCGATCAACGACATGATCGTCGAGATGACGCACCCCAGCGGCTCTCGCCTGCACGCCGTCGCCACGCCGATCGTCATGGGGGGCGAGCGCACGCGTTGCGCTGAGGCGCCGCCGCGACTCGGAGAGCACTCCGACGCCATCCTCGACGAGCTCGGCTACGATGCCGACGCCATCGCCGCGTTGCGAGCGAGCGGGATCGTAGCGTGAGCGTCCAGCTCCAGATCGCCGACCACGTCGCACGGGTGACCATCGATCGGCCCGAGGTGCTCAACGCCGTAGACCAGGCAACCGAACGACAGTTGCGGGCACTATGGGAGGAGCTCGAGTCGAATCGGGATGTTCGCGCTATCGTGGTAACCGGCGCCGGAAATCGCGCCTTCTGCGTTGGCGCCGACCTCAAGAGTGCGGCCGAAGGAGAGCAGGTAACCGGGCTCGAGTACCTGGCGAGCCGACGTCATGGCGGTTTCGCCGGTCTGGCGATGAACGACGAATTGATCACCCCGGTGGTGGCGCGGGTCAACGGTTACGCGCTCGGCGGAGGCCTCGAGATGCTGCTGGGGTGTGATATCGCCGTCGCCTGCACCGAGGCTCGGTTCGGCTTTCCCGAGCCGCGCGTCGGCCGCTTGCCGCTCGACGGAGGGATGACGCTGCTGGGCCGCAAGATCGGCGACAAGGCGGCCATGGGGCTGCTGCTCACCGGACGCCAGATCGATGCCACCGAGGCCGCGCGTCTCGGGCTCGTGAACGAGGTCGTACCTCGAACAGATCTCGACGAGACGGTGGATCGCTGGGTCACAGATATTCTCGCCTGCGCCCCGCTGGCCACGCGGGCGATCAAGCAGGCGGTGCGGCAAACAGCCCATCAGAGCGTCGCCGAGGCGGCCGCGCAACGTCTGCCCGCGGTCCTCGCGGCGGTCGACTCCGACGACGCCGAGGAAGGGGTGCGGGCGTTCGCGGAGAAGCGGCAGCCCGTTTGGAAAGGCCGCTAGTCGCTCGAGCAGGCCGCGACATTCGCGGCGCCGAAAGTTGGAGAACAACAATTAGCCGGGGTCGGCCTCGCTAGCGCTCGCCGCGTCCTGCGCCAGGACTCGATAGGCGTCGGCCTCACCCGGCCGGGCCCACGCCTCGTACAAGTGCACCAGATCCGCGGCAATATCGCCGAGCAGCTGCGCGTCGGGGTCGGCCTGTGATTGAGCCGTCTGCATTGCCTCGAGTAGGGCGCGCTCGGACTGCCGGTAGCGTCCGAGGTCCAGCAGACTCCTCGCATACGCGCCGCTGACCCAGATCAGTTCCTCGGGGCCCGATTCAGGGTCGCGGCGAATCACTCCCAGCGCCTCGGCATAATAGGGCTCGGCGCGCTCTGGACTACCACTGCCCATCTCCACATGGCCGAGGCTGACGAGCGTGTCCGCCACGTTCAGCCCCTCACCCCAGATCAGCCGCGACATCCGTAACGACTCCAGAAACAGCTCGCGTGCCTCAGTATGCTCGCCGCGCTCGTCGAGAAGCACGGCGAGGTTCTCCAGTGCGTTGACCACTCCAGGGTGGCGGTCGCCCAGAACCTTGCGATTCATCGCCAGCGCCTCGCGCAGCAGCGGCTCCGCCGCCTCCAGTCGCTCGCGGTCCATCAACAGCGCGGCCAGGTTCGACAGCGAGGTCGCAAGCTCGGGGTGCTCGTCGCCGAGGGTCGCCCTCGACAGCTCCAGTGACTCGCGATACAGACGCTCGGCGTCGTCGAGCTCCCCACGGTCGTGGTGGATCGTCGCCAAGTTGTTGAGGCTGGATGCCACGTCCCGGTGATCCGGGCCCAGAACCAGGCGCCGGATCTGCAAGACCTCGCGGTACATGTTCTCGGCCTGCCCGAGGTTGCCGCGCTCGTGAAGGACGTTAGCGAGATTGTCCAGCACCTCGGCGACGTCGGCATGCTGGCGGCCGCGGAATCGCTCACGCGTCTCCAGCGACTCCCTGTACAGCTGCTCGGCGTCCTGCAGATCGCCGCGGTCGAAGCGCACCTCACCAAGGCTGTTGAGGGTTGCGGCAGTCTCGAGGCTGGCCCCGCTCGCCTCTCTACGGAGGGTCAACGCCGATCGCAGCTGCCCCTCGGCCTCCTCCAGTCGCCCCAACCGCGCGAACGTGGTGCCGATCGTGTGGCGCACCGCCGCCTGCAGGTCGGGTTGATCCGCGAAGGTGGCAGCAATGCGCGGCACCGCCGCTTCGACGGACTCGATCACGGTCACGTCGCGGCCTACCCCCCGGATCGGATCCGCGGACGCCATGATCTCCTGCAAGAAGTCACTCACTGCCGTGGCGCGCTCGGCCGACCGTTCGGCGCGGTCGCGCTCGACGGCCACCTGACCGGACTGCACGACGATCGTCGCGGCCAGCGCCAGGCCGAACACCGCCGCCGTCGCCCCGACGGCGACGCCCAGACGATGACGACCCACGAACTTGCCGGCGCGGTAGCCCAGGGTATCGGCGCGGGCTCTGACCGGAAGCCCCTTCAGATGGCGTTGGACATCGTCCGAGAAGTGCTCGACCGACGAATACCGTCGGTTGGGCTCCTTGCGCAGCGCCATGAGCACGATGTTGTCGAGATCACCTGTGAGCGCACGCTGCAACCGTTCCGGCACCGCGCCGCGCGCTTCCGCAATCGCGGCCGGGTCGAGGCGGGGAGCCGATCCCAACGACCGCGCCGCGCTCTTTGTCTGCGGCACCACATCACTCGGGCGCGATGGGTGCGTCGTACCAACCAGGACCTCGATGTCCGGCATCGGGAGGTTGTCGAGCTGGAACGGACGTCGACCGGTCAACAGCTCATAGAGCAGCACGCCTAGCGAGTACACGTCGCTCGTGGTGGTGATGGCGCCGCCGCGTATCTGTTCCGGGCTGGCATACTCCGGCGTCATCACTCGCATCTCGAGCACGGTCGGGTCCTGGACCCCCGCCGACAGCTCGGGGTTGAGCAGCTTGGCGATGCCGAAGTCGAGGAGCTTGGGCACCCCGTCCGCCGATACGAGGATGTTCCCCGGTTTGATGTCGCGATGCACCACCAGATTCTGGTGCGCCACCTGGACCGCAGAACACACCAGGCAGAACAGCTCCAGACGTTCGTCGACCGACAGCTGGTTGCGGTCGCAGTAGACGTTGATCGGCTCACCTTCGATGTACTCCATGACGAAGTACGGCAGGCCGTCATCGGTCGAGCCACCATCCAGCAGACGGGCAATGAACGGATGGTCGATGCTGGCGAGAATCTGACGCTCGCCGCGAAAGCGTCGCAGAATATCGGCCGTCGCCATCCCGCGCCGTACGACCTTGATGGCGACGCGTCGCTGAAACTCGTCGTCATCGCGAACGGCGAGGTAAACGCTGCCGGTGCCGCCGCGACCGATTCGGCGCAGCACCTTGTAGTGACCGATGCGCTCTCCGATACGCGAGCCGCCGTCGCGTAGGTCGATCACCTGGGCCGCCGCAGCCTGCGGCGGGTCATCGAGAAAGTCGGCCGCCGAATCGTGCGACGACAGCAGCGTGCGGACCTCCCGGCGCAAGGTCTCGTCACCGGCAGTGGCGTCGTCGATGAATGCCTCGCGCTCGTCGGCAGGCCGCTCGAGGGCCTGCTGGAAGAGCTCCTTCACACGTCGCCAGCGATCCGCGTTCACCGGCCCACCTCGGCGGCGATCTCGCGGTACAGCCAGGCGCGCGCCGTGCTCCACTCCCGCTTGATGGTCGCCGGCGACAGACCCAGGACCTCGCCGGTCTCCTCGATGGTGAGGCCACCGAAAAAGCGCAGCTCGACGAGCCGCGCCGCGCGGGGATCGAACTCCTGCAGTTGCTCCAGGGCATCGTCCAGAGCGACGAGGTCGAAATCACGCTCCGGCCCGGCCGCGATCTCCTCGTTGATCGCCAGCATCGTCGCCCCACCGCCGCGCTTCGCCGCCCGCTGACGGCGCGCATGATCCACCAGGATCCGCCGCATCAGCTGCGCCGCAATGCCGAAAAAATGGGCGCGGTTTCGCCACTGAACCCGAGTCTGATCGACTAGGCGCACGTAGGCTTCGTTGACCAGCGCCGTAGCCTGCAGCGTGTGGTTACGGCGCTCTCCGCGCAGCTGCGCCCCGGCGATACGACGCAGCTCGTCGTAGACGAGGCTCATCAGCCGCTCGCGCGCTGCGTCGTCACCCTCGCTCCAACCGAGCAGCAGCTCGGTTACTCGATGGTCGTCGTGCTCCGTGGGCTCCAGGCTCATCTCGGCAGCGTACCGGCGCGGCGGCGAGTCGATCAAGCGACCGTGCGCCTCGCGGCGACTCGACCGACCTGCATGAGCCGTTGGGGGTCCAGAATCCGCGTCTCTGGTTGAAGGCCCCGCCGACGGTCGGCGAGCCGTTTGCAGGTAAGCTAGAGGCCACTCGGCCCAAGGAGGTGACGCATGAGAACGACCGCGATGATCGCCGTCGTCAGCGCGCTAGCGGCATCGCTCGGCGCGGCATCGCTCGGCGCGACGTCGCTCCGCTTCGGGCGGCAGGACGCTGCCTCGGCTCCAACGATGCGCCGTGCGCAGCGGGCTGATCGCGAGAGCGTCCCACAGGACATCTACTTCGGAGATGCCGAGGATCGACAGCTCGGCGTTCGATGCGCCGCCCCCAGAGTGAGTCAACTCGAGCAGGAGCTCATCGATCGGGCGCTGCAGCCGCACCTGGTCAAGGCCGCCAGCGAGGCTCGCGCGGCTACGACCATCCCGGTGGTCGTCCACGTCGTAACCAAAAGGAACGGCGACTTCGAGGTCACCGACGCTCAGATCGAACGCCAGATGACGGTACTGAACGAGTCGTTCGAGCCCCGCGGGTTCCGTTTCGAGCTTTCCGAAACACGGCGCTACCAGTCGAACGTGTTCGCCAAGAAGTGCCTGAGCTTTCAGGCCGAGAGCCGCTTCAAGCGCAACAACGCCGTCGACCCGGCCACCACCCTCAACATCTACACCTGCCGCCCGGCACGCGGAGTTCTCGGATACGCCTGGCTACCGTTCCATTGGCCAGAGTCTGATCCGCAACATGGTGTTGTGGTGCACTATGCCACCATGCCCGACGGGATCGGGGTGCCTTACGACGAAGGCGATACCGTGGTCCACGAAGTCGGGCACTACCTCGGCTTGCTACACACCTTCAGCGGCGTCTGCAACCAAGGCGCCGGCGACCGCATCGCGGACACGCCGGCGGAACGACGCCCGGCCTACGGCTGTCCGACCGGACGCGACACATGCCCTAAGCAGGCGGGCAAGGATCCGATCCGCAACTTCATGGATTACTCCGACGACTCCTGCATGAACCGGTTCACACCCGATCAGGCGACGTACATGGCGGCGCAGGTGGCGGCGTTCAAGCCGAGCCTGGGGAGCTAGGCAGGAACACGCTTCACCACGGCCAGCTAGAGCGGCAACACCACCAGGCCGTCGCGCAGCTTGGGCTCGAACCAGGTCGACTTCGGCGGCATGACCTGGCCGGCGTCCGCCACCGCGAGCACATCGGCCAGCTGCGTGGCGTAGAACGAGAAGGCGGCCTGCATCTCTCCACTGTCGACGCGGCGCTCGAGCTCCTCCAGCCCTCGGATGCCGCCAACGAAATCAATGCGGTCGTCGGTGCGCTGATCCTCGATGCCGAGCAGCGATGCGAGGCAGTTGGCACCCAGGACGTTGATATCGAGCCGGCCGACGGGGTCGTCAGGCACCAGGTCCGTATCGATCTCCAGCCGGTACCAACGGCCCGCGAGGTACAGGCCGAACGCTCCCGGGCGCGACGATTGTACCGCCGCATCGCTGGGCTCGACGGTAAACGCCTGCCCGAGGGCATCGATGAGCTCGTCGGGACTGCGCTCGCCGATCGTCGAGACGACGCGGTTGTACGGCAGGATCTGCACCTGGTCGTCGGGAAACATCACCGCCAGGAACCACTCGGCACCACCGACATCCTCCCCGGATGCGCGCCGCGCCTGGCGCCATTCGTGGAGCTTGGCAGCCGCCGCCGAGCGGTGGTGGCCGTCGGCCATGTAGATCGCCGGCATGGCGTTGAATGCGGCCGCCAGCGCATCGGGCTCAGCGACCACCCAGAGGCTGTGGCGCACGCCATCCTCACCTGTGACGTCGAGGTCCGGGGGGCCGCTCAGCCACTCGGCAACGAGCCGGTCGACCTCGGGATCGGAGCGGTGGGTCAGGAACAACGTGCCCGTGTGCGCATCGAGGGCGTCGGCGTTGCGGGCCCGGTCATCTACCTTGTCGTCCTTGGTGTGCTCGTGCAGTCGGATACGACCGTCGAGGTAGGCGGCGATGCTGGCGGCGGCCACCACACCGGTCTGCGTATGCGCACCCATCACGACCCTGTACACATAGAGAGCTGGGGATTCGTCGCGACGCAACAGGCCCTCATCGATCAGGCGGTCGAGGTTGGCTCGACCACGGGCATGGACCTCGGACAGGTGCGGGTCGGTACCCGGAGGAAAGTCGATCTCCGGCTTCGATACGTGCAGGAACGAATCGGCGTTGTCGCCAACCAGGCGTCGAGCTTCCTCGCTGTCGACCACGTCATACGGAGGAGCGGCAACCCGCGCAGCACTGTCGGGTGTGGACCGCAGGGCGCGAAAGGGCCTGATCAGCTGCATAAGAAGCTCCTGCACGTTGCGGCACAGCTCCGCCTAGCGGCAACTCGCCTCATTTCTTCTTCGGGCGGAAGGCGACGAGCTTGGACTCGTCGGTGGTCAAGTAGGGGCCACCGACCAGGTCGACGCAGTACGGGATGGCCGGGAACACCGCGTCGAGGCACTCGCCGATCGCTTTAGGTTGCCCGGGCAGGTTGAGTATCAAGCTGCTACCACGGATACCGGCTGTCTGGCGCGACAGGATTGCCGTGGGCACGGCACGCAGCGACACCGTCCGCATGAGCTCCCCGAACCCCGGCAGGAGCTTGTCGCTCACCGCCTCGGTGGCCTCCGGCGTGATGTCGCGCGCCGCCGGACCGGTTCCCCCGGTGGTAATCACCAGGCAGCAGCTCTCGCGGTCGCAGAGATCGCGCAGCGTGCTCTCGATCTCGGCCTGTTCGTCGGGTATCACCCGCGCCACCGGCTCCCAGCTCGACGTCAGGAGGTCGTCCAGGTACGCCTGGATAGCCGGCCCGCCACGGTCCTCGTACTCGCCGCGGCTGGCCCGGTCCGAGACCGTGACGATGCCGATCCTCGCGCTGTCGCTCACGGCGGCGGATTCTGCCATCTCCGGAAGGGGAGCGTCAGCATAGAGCCTGTAAACAGGGTGGACTCTGTATGAGGGACTCCGTAAGAGGGACTCTCTATGAGAAAGTCCGGCGATCGACGCAACGCGAGCGGATCCCCGGAACGCGAGCCGGACCCGGCGCTCCACCTCTTTACCAGAGACAGATGCCAAGATTGCCCCACCTCAAGCTCTCCGCGCTGCTCGCACTCGTTGTCTGCATCGGCACAAGCACCGCCGCGACGCCTCAGGAAGGTGCATCGCTGACCCAGGACCTGCGCTGGCGTAACATCGGCCCGGCCAACATGACCGGGCGCATCGCGTCCATCGACGCGCTCGAGACGGACCACCGCACGGTGCTCGTGGCCTCGGCGTCCGGCGGCGTCTTCCTGAGCCACAACGCCGGGCTCACCTGGAAACCGATCTTCGACAACGCCGACGGCGCCGGATCGATCGGCGCCGCGGTGCTGTTCCAGGCCGACCCCGACGTCATCTGGGTGGGCACCGGCGAGGCTGCCAACCGAAACAGCAGCGGCTGGGGGGATGGCGTTTGGCGCACCACCGATGGCGGCGACACCTGGGACCATCTCGGTCTCGCCGATACGCACCACATAGCCGAGATCGCCCTCCACCCCACCGACCCGGATGTGGCCTACGTCGCCTCGCCGGGTCATCTATGGGGATATGACGGCGACCGGGGCCTATTCAAGACGGTCAACGGCGGCGCCAGCTGGACGAGGCTCGGCGGCGGATTGCCGGAAGACAGCAAGACCGGATGCACCGAGATCATCATGCAGCCTGGAAATCCCGAGGTGCTCTACGCCGGTTTCTACCACCGCCTGCGGCAACCGGCGACGATGGTCAGTGGAGGCGAGCAGGGCGGCCTGTACAAAAGCACCGATGGCGGCGCCACCTGGCGGCAGCTGACCAACGGGCTGCCGGCAGCCACGGGAATGATCGACGTCGCCATCCGTCACGGCGACCCACGCATGGTGGTGGCGGCAATCGAAGCCGATCAGAACATCGCCTTCGACGGCGATAGGCACGCCTCGGAAAACCCGCCGGGCCCCGGAATCTACATCTCCCGCGACGCCGGCGAGACCTGGACGTACGCGCTGCGCACCAACGTCAGGCCCTTCTACCACGGGCAGGTCGAGGTCGACCCCACCGACCCGGACCGCATCTACTCGGTCGGGCGTGAGTTCAAGGTCACCAAGGACGGCGGCGAGACCTGGATCGATCGCTGGTGGGGCGGCGGCGGCGACGACCACGACCTGTGGATCGCGCCCGACGACGGCTCCGTCCGCTACATGGCCACCGATCAGGGCGCCTACTTGACGGTCGACGACGGCGAAACGGTGCTGGGTTTCAACAACATGGCGATCGGGCAGTACTACAAGATCGGCGTCGACATGCGCGACCCGTACTGGGTGATCGGCGGGCTCCAGGACAACGCCATCTGGCAGGGGCCCAGCAACTCACGTGAGGTGCGCGGCATCCTCAATCTGCACAACACCTGGCTGGCCGAGGGAGATGGCTCCGCATCCTGGGTCGACCCGACCGACTGGCGTACCGCCTACGCCGTCAATCACGTGGGCTTCGCGGCGCGGCTCAACGTCGAGACCCGCGACCATACCTACATCACGCCGACGCCGGAGACCGTGGTCAACTTCGACGACTACGCCGATCCCGAGTACGACGAGGAACCGATCGACTACACCATCGACCCAGGAGAGCATTGGTTCTTCCGCGAACGCCCGGAGCGGCCGCTGCTGCCGCCACAGTTCCGCTTCAACTGGAACAGCCCGCTACTGATCTCGCCCAGCAACCCGCACACGATTTATTTCGCCGGCAACCATCTTTTCAAGTCCGTCGATCGTGGCGACAGCTGGCGCATCATCAGCCCCGATCTGAGCACCAACGACGAAACGCTGCGTAACCCGTCCAGCCAGGGTGGCATGACCCGTAGCGTCACCGGCGGCGAGAACCACTTCACGATCTTTGCCATCGACGAGTCGCCGCTCGATCCGGCGCTCGTATGGGCCGGAACCGACGACGGCAACGTGCAGCTGACGCGGGATGCCGGTATCTCCTGGCGCAATGTTCGCGACGCGATCCCCGGCATCCCGAGCAAGATCTGGGTTGCCAGCATCCGGGCGTCGCACCATGCCGCCTGCCGCGCATTCGTGGCGCTCGACAATCATCGGCGCGACGACTTTCGTGCCTATGTGTATCGCACCGATGACTGCGGTGCGTCCTGGGCGGACATATCGGCCACTCTGCCGAACGACGGCAGCACGTACGTGATCGTCGAGGATCCGGTGAACCCGGATCTACTGTTCGTGGGCACCGAGTTCGCCGTCTTCACATCGGTGGACGCCGGCCGCAGCTGGACGCGCCTGGTGAACAACCTGCCGCGCGTCGCCGCGCGCGACCTGCTGGTGCATCCGCGCGATGGCGATCTCGTCGTCGGCACGCACGGCCGCGCCATCTGGATCCTCGACGACATCTCCCCGCTGCGGCAGACAACGGCAGAGGTCACGGCGAGCGCCGCCTGGCTGTACGAGCCGCGGCGCGCAACACGCTGGGCGCGCATCAACCTGGGGCGCAAGCAACCCGACTTCCTCTTCCGCGGCGAGAACCCTCCGTACGGCGCCCTACTGCACTTCTGGCTGCGCGAGGCGCCAGGCGATGGTGCGACGCTACGAGTGGAGGAGATCCTCGGGGATCGGCAGCAAACGATCGACGTGGAAGCCAAGGCGGGCCTCAACCGCGCGCGCTGGGACCTGTCGTTCTCCCCCACCGACGCCGACCGACGCAATTTCCGTGACCATCTCCGCGAGGTACTGCGAACGCTGGCCAGTCGGGTGGACACGTCCGCCCTTCAGCGTCAGCTTGATGCCCTCAGCGGGCGCCTCGACGCGATCGATCTGGCATCAGATGACGTCGATCGTGACCTCAACGCCGTGCGCGGCGCCTTCGTCGGCGGCTTCGCTATGTACGCCGGCGGCCGGCCGCTGTTCGGCGACAAGATCGGTCCCAATGAGGCGCAGCCGGGCACCTACCGCGTCGTGCTCGAGGTCGGGGACCGGACTCTGGAACGCAGGCTCGTTGTGCGGGACGATCCGTTGCGCCACTGAGGCATCACACTGCGTGGCTGAGCCATCGCGCTGCGCCGTTGAGCCGTCGTCCTGACGTCGAGCTGCAGGCGCTCAGTCGGCTGTTCTCATGCGCAGACTGCGCCGCATGAACCGGCTCTCTCGGGCCAGCACATACAGGCCGCTGGTGATGATCACCCCCGCCCCGATCAGCATGCCGACGGTTGGCACCTCGGCCCATATCAAGTAGCCGAGCGCCATCGCCCACACGAGATGGGTGTAGTCGAAGGGGGCAACCACGTACACCGGGGCCATTCGGTACGCCTGGATCATGGCGTAGTGAGAGACGCCACCGAGCAGCCCCAGCGCCAGCAGCAGGACGACGTCCGTGCCACCAGGCGTTACCCAGTAGAAGGGCCACGTGACGATCGAAACCAGCCCCATGAACACGGCACTGTAGATGAGCATCGCAGCGGCCGACTCCGTGCGGCTCAATCGACGTGTCTCGATCATCATCAGGGCGTAGAAGAAACTCGACGCCAGTGCTGCGATCCCGGCCCAGTCGGTGGCCGCGTTGCCGGTCGGCCGGACGATGATCACGACACCGAAGAAGCCGATCAGCAACGCCGTCCAGCGGTGCACGCCGACATGCTCGCCAAGCAGCGGCCCCGACAGCGCCGTGATAATCAGCGGCGCCGAGAAGACGATCGCCGCTACTTCCCCGAGTGGCAACGCCGATATGGCGACATAGAACGTCAGCCAAGTGGCGAACGTCAGCCCACAGCGCAGCAGGTGCCGACGCGGCCGGCGCGTGCGCAACCGCTGCAGCCCGCCTTCCGCCCGTAGCAGGAACGCCGCCGGGACAAGCATCACCAAGCTGCGCACGCCGAGGATCTGCATGATCGGGTAGTCGGCAACCAGCAGCTTTATGATCGCGTCCTGGAGCGCGAATAGGGCCACCGCGAACAGGACGCAGGCAATCGCCAGCGGCGGACTTCGATCATCCACCGGCATCGATTGCGGCGGCGCAACCGCCAGCTCTTCGGGGGCCTTCATCGCTGTGCCTTCAAGGCGTGGGCGCCACTTCTGGCGCCAGCTCGAGGTCGTCCGGTCACGCCGCTGACGGCTGGTGGCAGCGGTGCCCTATCATACTCGCCGACGCTCTCCGATCCGATCTCCGAGGAGACCAATGCCTGGTTGCCGACTGGAGCTCAACGACGACGCCTGAGCCGGCCATGCAGCGAAAGTGCGGCCACCGGGGCGTGCAAGAGATTGCGGA
Organism: Acidobacteriota bacterium; assembly: GCA_965248695.1. GTDB lineage: Bacteria > Acidobacteriota > UBA890 > UBA890 > WLXD01 > DASCOT01. Next base: position 3,461,019 of record CBDFKD010000002.1, read on the forward strand.
AACTTCTTGCCAAAAGGCTTTCAGTACGCGCGCATGAGGACTAGGATCGCGCCGGGGGTCGCAAAAAACACAGGGGGTTGTCATGCCTGAACGGCATGACCAGAAACGGGGAGGTGCCCGTTGCTACGTCTGTTAGCCCGGTGTACCTGCACAACAGCACGCGCGTGGAGTCTCGCTACCATCACACCGTCGGGTTTCTTTTCGATCCCGCCGATCGAGAGGCCCGTTGACCCGGACGTCGACACTCACGTGTCGTCGGGCGCCAACGAAGGTTGGCTTGCCGGGTCGACGTCCGACTCCGGCGGCGGCAACGGTAGCGACGCCCAGGCAATCACCTCCACGGCGCTGCCGTGCGTCTGGCACGGCGATCGCACGTAATCACCGTAGCACCAACAGACCGTCACCAACTTGTGCGCGCTCAGCGCGCGAGAGACGATCTTCGCCGGTCGCAGGTTTTCCGGCGATCGTCCGTATCCCCCTGGAGGTAGTACCCATGTCCGATTCGATTCTCCGTGCCGCACGAACCACACAGGTTCACAGCGCGTGCCTGTTGCTGGGGGTAGTGTTGGCCATCGTCGTGGCGCCCGTTGCGGCGGTCCAACACGATGCCCTCAACGACCCCTCCCGACCCGAGGAGGACCGGGCGCGTGACGCAGGCAGCAAGCCTCTGGAGGTGTTCGATTGGCTCGGGGTGACCGCCGGAAGCACGGTGGCCGATCTAATTCCCGGCGGCGGCTACAACAGCCACGTGCTGGCCCACGTGGTCGGCGCCTCGGGGCGTGTCTACAGTGTCGGAACGAGCGCTGATGGCGAGAAGAGTCTGGCGGAGCGATTCGCGGCTGCCGGGCTGGACAACGTCGAGGCGCACGAGAACCTGTCCAGCATCCCGGATGCGAGCGTCGACGTCTACGTCGTGGTGCGCAACGTACACGACATGCTCATCCCCGATGTCGCCGAGCAGTACGGAATGCAGCCGGATCCCATCTTCGCCGAGCTCGTGCGCTCACTGAAGCCCGGTGGAGTACTCGGGGTGATCGACTCGCGCGCGCCAGGTGAAGGAATCGACAGCGAAACGCACCGCGTGTCCGAGGCGTTCGTGATCGCCGCGGTCGAGTCGCGCGGCTTCGAGCTCGTCGACCGTTCCGAGTTGCTCGCCAACCCCGGCGAGGACTTCGCTCAGCCGTACTGGGATAGCCGCTTCACGATGGATCGCATGCTGCTCAAGTTCCGCAAATCGAGCTGAGGGCACACTGGCGCGGTCGCCGGTAGATGCTCGGCGGCCGCGCCTGCAGTAACCTTACGTATGCGGAAGTGGTGTGGGGGCCATGCCGCGTCCAGCGTCGCATCCACGGGGTTGCGCGCCGGCCACGTTTACGTCCCGAAATCGTGGGTGGTTCGATGAGACGGTTGTGGGGATTCGGTGTGCTCGTTGTTTTCCTCGGCTGTGCCAGCCCGGCGCTGGCGCAGGGGTTGCAGGCCCAGGGTCCGTACATCGCCGGGTCGGCTGGCGCGGCTCTCGTACGGCTCGACATCGACGACATCAACCTCATCGACGACACGACGATCGCCTGGAAGGCGGGTGCCGGCTATCGGTCGCGGAACATCGCCTTCGAGGTCGACTATCGGTCGCTGCGCGAGCTTACCGCCATCTTCCCGGGCGCTGATCTCACCGCCCGCACGACCGGCCTCCAGGCATCGATGCTGTTGATCCTGCCCGCGGGTCCGTTCGAGATCTTCGGGCGCGGCGGCTGGTTCCGCTGGAAGCACGAAACCGGCATCATCGACGAGATCACGGAAACGAAGGGAACCGATTTCGCATATGGAGGCGGCGCCGCATTGCGAGCGGGCACTTTCTCGCTACGAGTCGAGTACGAGCGCTTCAACGTCGACTTTCTCCGCGACCTGCAGATGGTGACCGTCGGAATCACAATCGGGTTCTAATGGGCCTGTAACAGATGAACGCTGGCTATCGTGGTGGCGCTAGTGGCCTACTCGTAGCGCAGCACGTCCATCGGGTCGATCCGTGTGGCGCGCCGCGCCGGGATCCACACCGCGAGCAGCGCCACTGCCAGGAAGACCAGCGCCACCACCGACAGCGAGACCGGATCCGTCGGCTCGATCTCGTAGAGCATCGATTCGAGCAAGCGCGTCAAGGTGAGCGCCGCCGTGATTCCGAGGCCCAGACCGACAATTGCCAGCAGCATTCCCTGACTGAGAATGCGGCGCAGGATGCCGCCCACAGGGGCTCCCAGCGCGCGGCGGATCGCCGTATCGCGCACGCCTTGCTGTACCGAGTACGACAGCATGCCGTAGATCCCGACCGCCGCCAGCGACAGGGCAAGCAACGCAAACGCTGCCACCAGGCTGGCGTAGAAACGCGGCTCGGCCACCGAATCGGAGAGTCGATCGCGGATCGTAGCGGCGCTCAGCACCAGCAGCCGAGCTTCCGACTGGCGTAGCGTCGTGCGCACCGCGGGCAACACGCTCAACGGAGCCGGTCCGGTTCGAATCAGCAAGTGCGCCGTCCTGAACAACATCGGCACCATGCGCTCCGACGCCTGACGGTACGGAAGGAAAATGTCCGCTTGCGGCGTCGGATCGACGCCGGCAGTTCGAACGTCCTCGACGACGCCGACGATCTCGAGCTCCTGCCCGCCAATGAAGGGCATCTTCTCGCCCACCGGGTCGCGATCCCCGAACATCGCCTCCTTGCCCGAGCGGCTCAGAACAGCCACCGCTAGCGTCTCCGGTCGATCATCGCGGTTGATGAGCCGGCCGGCGGCGGGCGTGGCTCTCAGGGCGTCGAAATATCCGTTCTCCACCATGCGTACGCCCACCGGCGTCGGACGTTGCTCCGGGGCGCTGGGGCCTTCGTCGCGCTGCGTCGACATCGCGATACGGATGTTCGCCGGCAGATAAGGCGGCTGGCTGGCAACCGTCGCGGAGAGGATCCCTGGCACGCTCTCGAGTCGACCCACCAGGTCGTCGTAGTAGTTCAGGTGCGATGCCGCGTCGGGGTAGGCGTTGGCAGGCAGGCTGATGTGCAGGTGCAACAAGTTGTTGGGGTCATAGCCAGGGTCGACGCTCGTCAACCGGATGAAGCTCGCCATCAGCAGACCCGCGCCGACAAGCAGCACGACCGACATTGCCACCTCGGCGGTCACCAGCAGCTGGCGCAGCGCGTTACGGCCCAGTCCCCGGGTCAGCCCGGAGCTGGCGAACTCGTCCTTCAAGGCACGGGTCAGATCGAGGCGCGACGCACCGCGCGCCGGCATCAGGCTGAACAACGAAGCAGTGACCAACGTGACCAGGAGCGTGAACCCGAGCACGCGAACGTCAACACCAACCCCCTCGAGTCGCGGAATGAACTCCGGGCCCAGGGCGGCAAGCAACCGCAGACCACCGAACGCCATTGCCAGGCCGAGTACGCCCCCAGCCACCGCCAACAGCAAGCTCTCGATGAACAGATAGCGCGACAGTCTCCACGCACCGGCACCGAGCGCCGACCGCACCGCGGTTTCCTTGCGACGCTCTACCGAGCGCGCGGTCACCAAATTGGCGACGTTGGCGCAGGCGATCAGCAAGACGAACCCGACGGCCCCCATGAGCATCAGAAGCGATCTGCGCACCGAACCGACGACCTCTTCCTGCATGGAGATCACCTCGGCGGTGCGATCGCCCAGCGTGGCGACGTCCTCCTGACGCAGCCCACGCACCAGCGCCGTGCCCTCCTCGGAGGCCATGTTCAACGTGACTCCCGGAGTCAGCCGAGCGACCACGCGGCCCCAGAGCTCGAAATGGGCCTCGGCTTGGTCGCCGTCGTCTCCTTGGTCGCCGCCCTGGCCGCCACCCTCCTGGCCGCCGCCTGGGCCCTGGCCACCGCCGTCGGGGCCACCTGCCTGACCGGATTCCCCGGCACCACCTCGACGTACGTTGCGCTCGCTGCGAACCGAGGTTCCCTGTCGACTCGCCTCTTCCGCTCCACCTGCTGGATCAGGCGGCGATGCCAGCATCGGTACGTAGTACTCGACGGAGGCATCAGGAAACTGGAACCCCGGTCGAGTGACGCCAACGACGGTTCGACTGCGGTCGTCGAGACGCAGCTCGGTCCCCACGACAGCAGGATCGCCACCGAAATACCGTTGCCAGGCACGGTGTCCCAGAACGATGACCCCGTCTTGCCCGCGCTCTTCCTCGTCGGGAGTAAACGTGCGCCCAACCATCGCATCGATCCGCAACAACGGGAACAGGGCCGGCGACGCCGCCAGCCCATTGAGCCTCACTGGCTCCTCCAGGCTCGTGATGGTGGCTTCCTGCTGTGAGTACATCGCCATCTGCTCGAACGAGCGACTGTCGGAGCGCCAGGCCAGGAAGAGGTTCTGCGACGCGCCCGCGCGGCTGATCCCCTCGAGCTCCCCGTCGCCACGTTCATTGACGACCACAATGTCCGCCGGCTGGTCGTACGGCAGCGGCCGCAGCAACACGCCGTCGACGACGCTGAAAATGGCGCTGTTCGCACCGATCGCCAGCGCCAGGGTCACCACCACCACACCGCTGAACGCCGGCGTCTTCACCAGCGCACGCGCCGCCTGTCGCACGTCCTGCAGCAGGTTCATCATCCACTCCGTTGACCACCCCGTGTCCGGGGCGCTCGTGTTCTCAGGGCGGCCGCGTCCATAGGGGCTGCGTGCAAGGCTCAGCACGTCGACCCAGTACTTCGCCGCGGCTCGCCGGCGTCCATGACTCTGCAATCGGAGCTCGAATAGCTCCTGAATGTCTCCTTCCACTACATCTCGATAGCGCGGTCGGCATAGCCGGCGCAGCAGCCACGCTGCGGCGGCTGGAGGCGACGGCGTCTGGTCAGGCATCTCGCGGCGCCACCGACCGCCACATCGCCTCACGGTCGGCGCGCACCTGCTCGAGTGCTAAGCGACCGGCCTGCCGAAGCGTGAACAGTCTCTTGCGGCGCCCGCCGCGCGCTTTGCCGGGGTCACCGACGCGCGATCGCAAGTATCGTTTGCGCTGCAAACGATCGAGCGCCGAGTAGACCGCGCCAATAGTGACGGCCCGGCCGGTGCGCTGCTCGATCTGCTGCTGAACCCCGACACCGTACGCCGCGTCGCCAAGGCCGAGCACTGCCAACAGAACTAGCTCTTCGAGCTCGCCCAGATGCTTGCCTCTCACTGCGACCTCCGGGACCGGGCCTCGGGCAGAAAATCCGCCATCCTTTGATGCGATGCTGCCTGTTGACGGAAAGTCGAGGGTTTCTTCGGCAAATGCGAATATAGGCTGCCTCTGGCCGAGGTTCGCCGGCCAGGCGGCCGCAGCGTGCTGGTTGCCATCGGCGGCGCACAGGCAATGATATAGCATGGTCTGTTTGGAGCGTTGAGCCGTGCGTAGATCCAGTTTGCGAAATCGGCGCCGCGCGGTGGTGGTTGGCACTCTGCTGGTCGCGGCGGCCGCGTATGTAGTGCTGGTCCTGCGACCTGCGATGGCCGGGTTCGCTGCCAGCAGCGACAGAGCTTCCGCACTCGCCGACGAGCTCGACGATGCACAAGCCACGGTCGCGAGCATGGACGATCTGGAAAAGTCCGGCGAGCTCCTGGCGAACCGCGCGTCCGAGATCGGCTCCAGCATCGCGCTGAATGCCGCCGGCGGCGGGCTGGCGCCGACCGTCCAGGCGCTGCTCGAGGCCGCCAACGAGACAGGGATCGAGCTGGTCGCGCTCCGCACCTCGCCGCCCCTGGACTCGGACGAAACCGCGCGACGGCTTCTGGAGTTGGAAGGCTATGCTGGGCCCAGCGACTTCGCCGAGTTCATCGCCCGGATCCAGGGTTTGCGGCTCGACGAGTTTACGTTGGACGGGGCGGCGCGCCGCGGCGACCCGTTGCGCTTCCTGGTGCGAGCGGCGATGCCGCCGTCGGAAGATGTCGCCGAGCTGATCGCCGCCGCCGATGGAGTGGAGTCGCGCGGCCTGCCCTCCGTTTCCGACTCGCTGTTCGCCCAGCCGGCCCGCCCGCGCCCAGCGAGCCCCGAGCCCGCGCCGACCAGCACCGAGCCGGTGCTGAACCTCGTAGGGGTTTCGTCGTTCGGCGCCGGCCGTTTGGCGGTCATTGTCGAGCCGACCACAGGACGAGATCACTTCGTCATGACCGGCGGCGCTGTCGGCGGATTCGTGGTCGAGGAGATCACCGAGTCCACAGTCACCCTACGTGGCGAAGGCGGCGGACGTACGCTGGCGCTGTCCGACACGGTGGCCATCGCACCCGCCGAGGTCGAGGACGGTGCGCCAGAAGCGCTGCCGATCGACGGGTCGACGCCGATCTACCTCGCCGCACTGGGGGTGTCGGTAATCGAGCTACCGCTCGACGCGCATGGGGCGGCGAGCGCCGACAACGAGCGGCTCTTGGTAGTGGGTCTCGACGCCGCGGATTCTCCGCTTCGCGTCGGCGACTTGCTCCGCTCAATCGGCGTCATCCCGATCCGCAGTGTGCTGGAAGCCGCTGCCGTCCTCGCCGCCACGAGTGTCGGCACCGAGCTCGAGATAGGGCTCAAGCGCGGCAATCAGCTGCTCGCCTTGGTGATCCCGAGCCGCTGACAAGCACCGTCGAGAGCACCGCCACCGCCAGGCCACGCGTTGCGTGGGGCATCAAGATACTTCATCCCTTTCCGCCACCGCCCCCTAGCTTTGGCCAGAGCACCATGGAACATTCGTGAGGTGACGGTTGGGGCACCGTGACGATGCGCTATTCGCGCGAGTTCGGGGGGACAATCGAACGTGGGGTGCGGAGCTCCGTCGGGTGTGAAGTGCGTCATCACACGCTCATCCGAAGCGGAGCGATAAGTGTCGGGGGGCATCGCCGGCCCGCATAGGGCGCCGGATGTAGTCGTGTTGCCGCCGGACGGCGCGGCTGCCAGGGCCGCCGGACTGCAGTTACCCGGCGTTCCGCTCGCCGAGGCCTTCGTCAAGAGCATGGCGTTGCCTAACGTCGATGAGCCGGTGTTGCGCGAGGTCGTCCGGCTTCAGGTCAAACACGGCCTGAACGGGGCCCGGGGCAAGCGCGTGATCTCGTGCCGGCGGCGCGATGCCGGCGACCGTACGCTCGTGCTGATCACTGCCGTGGTTCGGCAGCGCGGCCGAGTTGCATTGCCGCGGCCGTGGTTGCTTTTCGGCGCTGCGGCACGCGCAGGGCTCGTCGACCGCGGGAAGAACTCGCTACTCGTTTATCGCGACGACGCGCAGCTTGTCGCCGTGTCCATCGAGGAGGGCGAGATTGTCTTCGTACACGGATTCGGTGCCGACGCCAACCTGCGGCAGCAGCTCGAGGTGTCAGCGCAGGCGGTCTACCTCCGTCGCCGTAGGCGGCCACTGAAGATCGATCGCGTCATCGTTTGCGAGGGGGCCGATCAGCTACGCGAGCCTGCCGCCAGCTTGGCCGGCGCCGAGGTCATCAGTGTCTTCTGGCTACAGCTCGCCGTCCATATCGCCGGCGCCGCAGTGCCCGAAACGGATGCGCGGGTCGATCCGGCGCGCTGGTTGCCGATACCGGTACATTCCCGCGCGATTGTCGCGGCACCCAGCGCAATGCTCGTGGTGCAAGAAATCCCGCGGATTGCCCGCTCCCTGCTAGCGGGGCGGCCACGCCGCGGGTTCCAGAGGCTGGTAGCGGCCGCCGTGGTCGCGGCGGCGATTCCGTTGCTCGCGCTTCAGGTCATGACCAGCCTGGCGGCCAGGCGCAGCGCCGGCTTGGAGGACGCGCTGCAGCGGCTTCAGCCTCAGGTACAGACCGTGCAGGCGCTGCGTTCACGCAACGCGGAGCTCACGCAGCTCACTACGGGCACCGGCGCCGCCATCATGGCAGGTCGTGATTGGCATCGCCTGATGGCGGCCCTCGACACGTCGCGCCCAGACGGACTTCGCCTCTCGAGCCTGGAGGGCGCGCGCGCCGAGCGGTGGAGCATTGCCGGCCGGGCCGACGACGTCCGAATGGTCGGTGAGTTCGTCGACCGCCTGTCGGCCACTGGACTGGTGGCCGACGTGAATCTCACACTCGAAGAGGAGCCTGCCGGCGGCACCGGATTCGCGGTCGGATTCCTCATGGGCCCCAAGGAGCGGCTCGATCCATGAGACGACGGAAAGCCAACGTGAGCCTCGTGGCGGCGCTCTTGTTGACGATGCTCTCGTCGGCCGCGCTGCCGGCCAGCGGGCAAACTGCCGCGGCCGCATCGCAAGATCAGACGCAACAGGCGGTGACACCGGATCCCGAGCCACTTCCCGAACAACAGCCCGCCGAGTGCATCCAGTTCGATTTTCGCGGCGCCAGCTTGCGCACGGTGGTTCGTTTCGTTGCCCAGTTGAGCAATCTTGTCCCGATCATCCCGGAAAGCCTCGTCGGCGTGGTGACCATCTCGTCACCGCGTCGGCTCAGCCTGTCCGATGCGCAGCGGGTATTGGGTGCTGTGCTCGACGCGTACGAGTTCACCCTCTTGCGGGACGACCACTTCCTCCGTGTGGTCCCCAAAGCGGTGTCGATGCAGCGCTCGGTCGATCTGTTCTACGGCCGTGATCTCGACGCGATCCCCGCCGACGATCGCATCATCACGCAGATCATCCCAGTCGAGAACGCTCGCGCCGCCGGCATCGTCGATTCGTTGACGCCGCTGATCTCGACCACGGGCCACATGTTCGTCAGCGCCGAGAACAACATGCTCGGGATCACCGACTCGGCATCGAACGTGCGCCGTCTGCTCGGGATCATCCTGCACCTCGACGTCGAGCGTGCCGCGGTGAGCTCAACGTACACCCGCGTCTACAACATCCACTATCTCAAGGCCGAGGAAGTGGCCACGGCGCTTCAGGCCGTGTTCGGTGGCGGCACCGCAGCCACCACCACCGGATCCGCGGGCACCGCAGCCGCCACTACCGCGCCGGCCGCCGCCCCGCCGAGCACCCTCGGCTCCCTCGCCGCGGTGGCCAATCCGGCGACACCGGCGGCTCAGTCGACTGCTTCGCCGGCTTCTGTCCCAAACCAGGGGACTCGCATCACACCGGTGATCGCCGCCAACGCCATCATCGTTACGGCGATGCGCGAGATACACCGCCAAATCGAGGATACGTTGCTCGCTCTCGACACGCGGCGGCGGCAGGTGTTGATCGAAGTGAAGATCATCGAGGGGACTCTGTCACGCGAGACTTCTACCGGCATTAACCTGCTGGAGTTCATCTTCGCCACCGGAGCCGGCCTGCACACGATCACCGGCGGTGCCGACACCTCTAGTCCATATGTCAACTACACGCTCAACTCCAATCAGCTCGATGTGGTGCTCACCGCAGCCGCAGCGGATGACACTATCCGGATCCTCTCGGCGCCACACGTGCTCACATCTGACAATCAGCAGGCGCGCATCGTCGTAGCGCAAGAAGAGCCCATACTGACCTCGGTAACCGACCTGGCAGCGCAGACAGCGGGGCCGCGAACCGTGAGCTCCTTCGAATACCGCGACGTCGGTATCGAGCTCACGGTCACCCCGCGTATCAATGAAGACCGCGACGTCGATCTCGAGGTCGACTTCAACATCACCAGCCTGCTGGCGAACGTCGCATTGCCGGGCGAGACCTTCGCGCCCCGGATCGGCAAGCGCGAGGGATCCAGCAAGGTGACCGTGATGGACGGCAGCACGCTGGTCATCGGCGGGCTGATGAAGGACGACTATCGAGATCAGCGCCAGAAGGTGCCGATCCTGGGAAGCATTCCCATAATCGGGCGCTTGTTCTCGACCGTGCGCCAGGTCAAAGATCAGACCGAGTTGCTGGTGCTGGTCACGCCGCGGGTGGCAGAAACCGACGCGGAAGGTGTGCGCCTCACCCGTGAGGCCGAAGAAGGGATGGAGGCTCGCTTCCCGGACGCGCGGACGAAGAGCGAGTCTGAAACCGCCAAGGAGCAACAACCCCAGGAGCAGCAACGCTGAGCGACGCGACCAGGTCAGCGCCAACGGCGGGCCCCGGAGGGCGACCCGCCGGCTTCCCGAGGCGTCGGATCAACGGCCCGGCCGAGGCCCTTCTGATGGCGGCGCTTGTCGCCAGCGCATGTGGTGGTCCGTTCGATCTCACCGCGCCGACCGGCGCGATCCTCGTGATCAGCGCCAACCCGACTACGATTGCGCTGTTCACCGGTCGCTCGACGATCACCGCGCGCATTACCAAGCCCGACGGTAGCGCCGCTCTCGACGGTACGCTTGTCACCTTCACCACGACGACCGGCACAATCGCGGAGCGTGTCGAGACCAAGGGCGGCGTAGCCAAGGCGGAGCTCGTCGCCGGCGACCGTCCGGGCACCGCCGACGTTACCGCTACCTCTGGCACCATCGTCGACTCCAGCAACGAAGTAACGCCAAAATCGGCGACGGTCTCGGTGCAAATCGGCAGTACGCCGAATACGGTCAACATCGTCGCCAATCCCACGGAGTTACCGCCCATCGGCGGGGTTTCGTTGATCACCGCAGTGGTGACGGATGCCAGTGCCGAACCGGCAGCCGATGTCCCCGTGACGTTCTCCACCACGGCGGGCGAGCTCAACCCGGATGGCGCCGTGGTTCGAACGGACGGCAACGGCAAGGCAAAGGTACGCCTGCGGACAACCGTGTCGGCGACGGTCACCGCAACGGTCGGCAGCCTGACCGTCGTCTCGGTAACCGTCGACGTCAACTCATCGCCGCCAGTTCCGGTAATCAGTTTTTCGCCGACGACGCCCAGCGCCGGGAAAGAGGTCCGCTTCAGTGCTATCGGAACCACGGCGGCGAGCTCGATCCGGCGGTACGACTGGGAGTTTGGCGACGGCGCGGCCGCAACCGGGGTGGCCGCTGCGAACGTCTATGCGAACGCCGGCGACTTCGTAGTCACCTTGTCGGTCACCGACACCAACGGCCTGGTCGGAGTCGCGACCGCGCCGATCACGGTCGGACAGGGCGAGCCGCCCATCGCGAGCTTTACTTTCTCGCCCGGCGTCGCCACGGCCGAAGAACCAGTGTTATTCGACGGCTCGAGCTCAACCGATCCGGACGGCCAGATCGTCGAATATTCCTGGGGCTGGGGCGACGGCACGAGCGGCGACGTCGGTCCGTTGCCAACCGCTCAGCACATTTTCTCGGATCCTGGTAGCTACACCGTGCAGCTTACGGTTCGCGACGATCAGGGACTCAGCGGCAGCGCCAGTCAGACCGTCACGGTACCGGGCGGCAACGAACCGACGGCGAGCTTCACGTTCTCCCCGAGCGCGCCGGCGCTGAACCAAACTGTGACTTTCGACGGCGGCTCTTCGACCGACGAAGACGGAACGATCGTGCAGTATTCGTGGAATTTCGGCGACGGTACCAGTCCCGCAGTCTCGGCCTCGCCCATCGCCACCCACGCGTTCACTCAGAACGGTTCGTTCACCGTGACGCTCACCGTCACAGACAACGAGGGGCTAACGGGCACCGCGAGCAGCAGCGTCACCTTGGGCGGGAGCCAAGCGCCCACAGCCAGCTTCACCTTCTCGCCAAGCAAGCCGAGTATCGGACAAACGGTGACCTTCAACAGCTCCGCATCGTTCGACCCGGACGGCCAGATCGTGGAGTACACCTGGGACTGGGGCGACGGGAGCAGCCCGGTCGTGACTTCCAGCGCCACGACCCAGCACTCGTTCTCTGCCGCCGGCACCTTCAGCGTGAAGCTCACGGTGCGGGACAACGACGGGTTGGTCGGCGATGTCACCGTTTCGGTGACCGTGAGCTGATCGGCGTCGGCGACGCGCACGACCGGGGGGCTAGTGGCCTATAACAGATGATCGTTGCATGTCGTGGTGGCGAAATGGGTCCGGATGCCAAGCGCGACGACGAGACGATGCTGGCGTCATCGTGCAGGAGGAGAGACGCCGCCATCGCCCGTAACTCCCACTTGCCCGAAGGGTCACGCCAGACCCATCACAGTCTCACCACGGCCTACTCACATCGCTTTCCTCACCGCGCCTTGATCTCAACCGCAAATCCCATCTGCGACATGCAACGATCATCTGTTACAGGCCACTAGATCAGCTCAGTTTGCAGCAGGTCGCGGGCGCGGCTGACACTCGTGCTCGACAACGAGCGCTCGATGAACCCACAAAGCAGCCCAATGAGTGCTGCGATCTCGGGATGCTCGACGAAGCGCCAGGTCTCCATCGGCCCGATGCCCAGCACTACGGTCTTGGTCGAGAACAGCACCCCCACAGCCAGACTGCAGACGCCGGCAAAGATCAGACGCGCCCACGGCTCGAACAAACTCCCGCCGCCGATCTGCACATCGTCCAGCCGCAGCCTCAATCGCCGTGCCCCGAAAGACAGCCAGGTGCCCGCCTGACACCCGACCCACACGAATAGGAAGTTGGTCCACTGCTGGTGCTCGCGAAAGAGCGTGTTCATCAGCAGCGCGATTACCAGCGGCGGCACGCCCAGGATCAGCGCGCGCACGCCGAGCCGCAGCAAATAGTCGTTCTTGAGACCGTTCATCACTTGGGCAGTCAGCTGATCTCTGAAGACCTCCAGCGCCCTCCTCGCCAACCCGGGTTGGGCGTTGTCGCCCTCGAGGCCCGCTTTGGCGAGCACGAATAGCTCGCGGCGGTAGCGATCGAAATCCTCACCTGACGACGAGAATACCGCACGGATCGCACGCAGCATGCGATTGATCTCGTCCATTAGACCGAGCTGACTCTCCGGTACCGCGGCGATATCGCCACCGCGCATCTCGAAATGAATCTCGGCCGGTGCCGAATCATCGACCGTAACAATGAAAGCGCCTCTAGACATTGACTTCTCCAAATCGATCGTTGGTCACATTCGCAGCAGCAACAGGGCGTGATATCCCAGCAACATCACGTAGCCTGCCGCCAGGATTCCCAGGCCTGTCAGGCCGACACGGAAGTTCTGATGGATGGCCAGCAGCCAGACTCCGACCCCGGTGATCAGTAGCTTGACGGCCAGAAAGGCGCCGTAGCCGCCGCGCAACGTCCAAGCCATCAGCGGATTCGCCTCGGCGCCGCCCTCGTCCAGCCACAGCATGGTCAGCAGCGCATCACCGGCACTACTTAGCACTACGAAGATGGCGATCGTCGCGACCAGCCGTCGGGGCCTGTCGACGTACCGATTGCGGACGTCATCCGGGCGCCGTCCGCCGCTACGGCCGCCGCGCCATCGGAGGCTACCGAGCAGCGTGGTCGGTCGGGCGCGCCGGTCGACTCGCCGACGTCGGTCGGAGTGGGGCTTTGGGCCCATGGATACCTCGCTAGTAGTTAGGCGGATAGAGCCGACTACCGCCAGAATTCAAGTAGCCCGTCACTTCGCCGTCCGGCGTGATCGCCAATCGTCCGTTCCAGCTCGCCCCTTTGACGCGGCGCGCGAAGGCGACGAAGTAGTCGTCGTCGCCGGTTCTGATGCCGTACTCGAACCGAGTGCGGGCCGGGGCGGCCATCGAGTCAAGCACTCCCGATTCCTGCAGCTCATCGATCGAATCGGCATAGCGGGCGTTCTCGATCCAATAGAGTCGCTGGGCGGTCCATACTGACTCGAGATGCGAGGCGGCCAGATCGAGCGCGGATTGCTCTACAACCTTCGTGTAGCGCGCCAGACCGTAGCTGCCGATGAGCACCGAAAGCGTCACGGTGATGGCAAGCTCAAGCAACGTGAAGCCGTCTTGTTCGGGTCGTCCTCTCATCGCCGCCGTCCGCCGCGACGACCGCCGCCATCCGTCGGACCTCCTCGACCTCGCGAACCGCGGCCGCGATCCGGAGGCGAGAGCCCCGGTTCCTCGCGCACTACGACTTCAGCCCCGGCGCCGACCTGGACCAGAGCGCGCCACCCCATCTCGCCGGGCCCCACCGCCAGGATTCGAAGCGACGAGTTGAGCGCTGCCATGGCAGGCCTCTGGATCGAAGTCACGACGAGACGTTGCCCGTCATCCGAGATTCGAACCTCGGTTCGATAGCGCTCCGTGAGTCGGTCCACGTAGCCCGTAGTGCGATGTACGGCCGGCCGTGCCCAACGCGACGATCGTGCTCGCAAGCAGCAGCATCGCAATCTGTAATTCCAACAGCGACGAGCCCTTCAAGGTACCTCCCAGCAGGCCCTAGCCTGGTCCAGAGGAAGCCTGGAACATCGGTAGATAAACCGATGCCAGGATCACCGCAACGACAACACCCATGCCGACGACGATGAGTGGCTCCATGAGCCCAGTGACGCGTTCGACCTGAACCTTGACGCGCTCGCGGTAGAACTTGGCAATGTGCGCCAGCGACTCCGGCAGCGTTCCCGACTGCTCACCGATGCGCACCATGCTGATCACGAGGTCGGTGTAGAGCAACGTTTGTGTGAGCGCGTCGGCCAACGAGCTACCGCGTGCCACCCGGGCGTTCACGCTCTTGAGGGCTCCGGCGTACACGGCGTTGTTGTTGAACATTTCACGTACTGCGCGGAGGGCCTCCAACAATGGCATGCCACTGCGGAGCAAGAGCGAGAGGTTGGAGGTGAACTTCTCCATTGCCGTCTGGATAACCAGATCGCCGACAACCGGGGTCGCGATTAGGAGTACGTCCTTGACGTTGCGGCCGTTCGGTGTGCGCACGTAGCGTCGCAACAGGAACACGCCGACAATCGTGCCGCCGATCATCTTGAAGCCGTTGGCCTGCAGAAACTCCGACAGACCGACGACCCACTGAGTGATCAGCGGTAGTTCACCGCCCATGTCCTGAAAGAACTCGGCGAACGTCGGCACCACCTTCCACAGCATGACGACGACACACAGTACCGAGATTCCACCGAGCACCGCGGGGTAGGTGAGCGCACCGATGACATCGCTGCGGATCTGCTTGGCGTTGCGGATGGTGTCGTTGAGCTCGCGAAGCACGAACGACAGCTGCCCAGAGAGCTCGCCGACGCGAAGCACCTCGATCCACTGGGGCTCGAAGGCCTTGGGGTGCGCCGCCGCAGCCTCTGCAAACGATCGCCCGGACGCCACCTGACTCGCAACGATGCGAAGGGCGTCTCGGAGGTGATCGCTCTCGGTTTGCGCCGCCGAGATCTGCAAAGCTCCGAGCAGCGGCGTACCCGAATCGAGGAGGATGCTGAGCTGCTCGAAGAATGTGATCTTGTCGTCGACGGTGGCCTTCTTGTGGCGCTTCGAGCGCACCCTGGCCAGCGCCTGGAAGCGCGAAGTCCCAGCGGCTGCGGTCGCCATCAGTGCCCCCCCAACGTAACTCGAAGTGCCTCTTCAAGGCTGGTGAGGCCGGCTGTTGCCTTTGCCAGGGCATCCTGCTCGAGGCTTTCCATCCCATCGGCACGGGCGGCATTACGAATCACGCTCAGTTTCTCGCCAGCGGTGATCATCTCGCTGAGCTCGTCGGTGATTCGGACTACTTCGAAGACACCCACGCGACCGGCGTAGCCGGATTGCCGGCACTGATCGCAACCCACCGGCTTGTAGAGCACCGCATCGCTCTCCAATTGATGCTTCTCGATCATGTCCTCGGGGGGTTGGTAGGCCTCCTTGCAGTCCTTGCAGAGGCGGCGAATGAGCCGCTGCGCTTCGATGAGCCGCAGGGTCGAAGCGATCAGGAAGGGCTCGATGCCCATGTCGGCCAGCCGGTCGATCGACGACATGGCGTCGTTGGTGTGCAGCGTCGACAGGACCAGGTGACCGGTTAGCGCCGCGCGAAGGCAGATCTGTGCCGTCTCGTGATCGCGCACCTCACCAACCATGATGACGTCGGGGTCTTGGCGCAAGAAGGCGCGCAGCACGCGCTTGAAATCGAGGCCGATGGCCGACTTCGTTTGCACTTGGCCGATCCCCGGGTACTTGTACTCCACCGGGTCTTCGACGGTGACGATGTTGACCTCCGGCGAGACGAGCATGTTGAGCGTGGCGTAGAGCGTTGTCGACTTGCCGCTGCCGGTGGGACCGGTAACGAAGATGAGGCCGTGCGGCGAGTGCGCCGCCACGTCGAAGTCCGCCAGCTGGCGCTCGCGGAAACCGAGTGCCGCGAGATCGGTCGGCGCAGCCGACTTGTTGAGCACCCGCATGACCATCTTCTCGCCGAAGACGGTCGGCACTGTCGACACGCGCCAGTCGATGTCGTTCGTGCCCAACTTCGTCGTGAAGGCACCATCCTGCGGCACGCGCTTCTCTGCGATGTCCATCTTCGACAGTACCTTGAAGCGCGATACCAGCGGAACGAAGAGCGACTTGTGCGGTGGGGTCATCTCGATCAACTTGCCGTCGATGCGAAACCGAACCTTGACGAAATCGGGATACTGCTCCAAGTGCACGTCGCTGGCGCGTTCGTCGATTGCAGAAGTGAGGATGAAGTTCGCCAGTCGGATGACCTGGTTCTCGCGGCTCTTCGAAACCGGCTTGTCGAGGTCGAGGACCTCCTCGGCGTCCTCGTCATCTTCTTCCTCTTCTTCTTCTTCTTCCTCGACCCCCTCGCTGGCCATCTCGCGGACCATGTCACGGGCGCCCCAGAGCTCATCGAGCGCATGCCCGATGTCCTCGTACGAGGCCACCGCGATGGTGACCATGAGGCCGGTGTACAGCCGCGTCTCCTGCAGGAGGTAAGGATCGGTCGGATCAACGACAGCCACATGCACCTGCAGGCCGTCGCTGCGAACCGGAATGAGACGACGCTCGCGAGCGAACTGCTCCGAGACCAACGCGCAGAGCGTCTCGTCCGGCTTCCCTTCGGCAAAGAGGTCGGTAACCAGGGGAACCTGGAAGCGCTCTGCGTAGACTTCGGCCAACCGGGTAGGCGCGAGGGATGTCGACTCGACCAGCGCTTCTTCCAGCGCAATCGATTTGCGCGACTGAATCTGCTCGACCTTGCTTGCCTGCTCGTTGGATATTTCGCCGCTATCCAGCAGCGCCGAGATCAGTGGAGCGCGCGCAAAGGAGGTTTCGGTATCGATCATCGTTCGACGTCAGCGCTGAAGGAAGGGGCGTCGGCAAAAGGCAACGGAGGCGCGGTGACGGATCCAAGTAGACCCTCCACCACCGCGCCCCATGAGGAGTCGCCTCAATCAAGTGCCCATCGGGTTGATGGAGTCCAGCTCGTTGATGCTGCTGCTGTCGGCGTCGTAGCCGTCTTCGGTGAAAACGACCGTGTACTCGCCGTAACCGGCCGACGCACCCTTACGGGTCAGCGTCTGTGACCAGGAATCCTCGAGTGAACCGGTGCCGCCCGCCACGATCGTGCTGATGGTGAAGTACTTCGGCTCGCTGAGCTCGATGTCCAGCACCGCCGGATCATTTCCGTAGGTCGACTGGCGCGCGTGGTAGCGCTCCTGCGAGGCGCGGATCGAGCTCAAGTAGTTGAAGGCCTCCGAGGCCTTGGAACGCTCGACCGAGTCACGGAACCGCGGCACGGCGAAAGCCGCCAGGACGCCGATGATGATGATCACCACCGCCAACTCCACCAGCGTGAAGCCTTCCTGGCGCTTGGCGTTGAGACGTAAGCTGCTCATGTGTTTTCCCTCCGTTTCCAGACCGACTCATCATGAGTTATCTGAAGTTGTCAAAAGTTAGTAATAATCTAGATGAGAGCAATTAACATGCCAGAACTTATTAGAAGTCATTTAAACGTTTCTACGTCCTACTGAGACCACCTGTGTCGCGTTTGTCGCGGACAACTGGACCCTCCTTCGGCACGTTTAGTGGGGTTCGCTGTCTCAGTTCGGCGCCAACGGGTGTCTCAGTTCGAGACCGAGTCGCAAACTGGCGCGCTCAGACCAGCGTCCGCTGCAGAGCGTCAGTTGGGGAGCTTCAGGGTCAGCTTCGCGCCCTGGCGCCGCACGTCGATATTCAATGGCTGGCCCTTCGGGGCTGCTTGGAGAACCGCGCGCGCCTCATCGAGCGTGCTCACTGGCTTACCGTTGACCGCCAGCAGGAGATCGTCGGGCTCAAGGCCGGTTAGGCCGAGCGCCGCTCCGGTCGGGTCCGCCGGTTCGGGCACCGCCACGGCCCCTAGGCCAGGGATCAAACTGGACAGTCCGGGCACTAACGCGAGTACCCCTGGAAGTGCCGCCGGCAACCCGGTCAGCGCGGGCACAGATGGCTCACCAGCCAGTACCGGATCGGGATCAAGTGCGACCATTGCGTTGTCCAACTCTTGGACCTCGGAGAACTGGAGGCGAGCCTCTCCGTCGGTCGCTCGCAGAACGACCCTCATGGCATCGATGGAAGAGACGAATGCGTCGCGTACTTTGTCGCCCCGACGGACGATCGCATCGACACCCTCCAGGTCATCGCCCACCATCGCCCAGCGCTCGCCACCCACTTCCGAAAGCCCCACCAACCGTAGCCCGGGCATTTCGACCGGCGGCAAGGGCACGAGGGGCGCCTTCTTCTTTGTAGGCGGCGGACCGAGATAACGCGGCAGCGTTCGTATCGGGGCCGCGCTGCTCTCATCTTCGACAGCCGTCAGTACTTCGTGGTCCTCTTCTTCTTCTTCTTCTTCTTCTTCCTGCTCTGCGCTACTTGTAGGCGCGCCTTCGGTCAGAAGATCGCGACCTGTACGGATCCGCTTACCCTTTCGGGTATCGACAATGCCATCGTCCTCCGGCAGCGGAAACGGGCCCCAAACGCCGTCAAGATCGATGGCGTCCGGCAGCTCGACCGGCGGCGGCAACGGCCACGCATCGGCCCCCCCTGACTCATCCGTCCAACCCCCGTCGCCAGCCAGTGCCGACCAGCATAGATAAATCGAGACGGCAAAGGCCGTTCCGGCGACCACGAGCTGCTGGTTGACCTGCATCGCCTACCTCATCAATGCCGCGATCGACACCGTGCTCAGAAGAGTGCCGTTGTTGTCCTGTGAGCGGATCACGATAACCCGGCAGAAGACCTCGTTGTATTCGAGCCAACCCAAGAACTTGACGAGGTTCGTGTACGGACCCTCGACCTCGACCCTGACAATGAGCCCGGTGTAGCCGGCGAACTTGATCCGGTCCTGTTTGCGGGGCTCGAAGCTCCGTAGCTTCAACCCGGCCAACCGCATGCCGTTCATGAGATGTTCGGACCAGAAATTGACGTCTGCCTCTTCGGGCAATCGCGACTCGTAGATCTCGAGATACGTGCGCAGTGTCACGATCTCTTCGACCAGCGAGCCGCGCTCCTGAAGCCGCTCCAGTTCTTTCTGCCGCTTGGCGATGCCGCCTTCCAGCGGCCAGTAGACGAGGGCCACCGCGGCCAGGGCAACCAAGCTGAGCACGATGACCCGCAGCTTGCGGGGATCGCGAATGTATGGATCCAACGCCTTGAGTTGTGCTTGGATCGCCGAGCTCGACCCTCCTTTGCTGACCGGTTGGAACCCCATGGTGCGACTCTCTCTCGCTATCGCGGCTGACAGACGATCGAGTAGCCGCTCGTCTCGGTGAAGCCCTCGCGGCGCCACTGCACCTCGGTAAGCTCAATGATCGGGAAATACTCGCCCACCGCCGAAGCACGCAGAGCCTCAAGGGCGTTATCAACGCCGTCAGGGACGGCGCCCCCGGGTCCGAGCGGTGCGGCTTCACTAATCAACAGATAGCGATCGCCGAACTCCTTCTTTTGCTTGCGCGCCCATAGCGAATCCTCGGCCGTGATGGCGTTTACCCAGCTGTCGAGCGGCAAGGTGTCGGGGATGTCTGCAAGCAGCGGCGTCCAGGTCAGGCCGCCGGCCAGGTAGTCGGACATCGGAGTCACCGATTTCTTGAGCTCCTTGGCTTCGATCTTCAGTTGCGTATTGGACAATGACTGGGCCCACTCCACCTGCTGCTGACGGATCATCGCCATACTCAGCTGGCCGTCGAGCGCAATCAGCTGAAAGCCCAAGACAGCTCCCAGCAACGCCGTAGCGCCAACCATCGCGACTGTCTCAGTCCAGGGCAAGGTCAGGAGGATCGATGGCGGGGGCTGGATCGAGCGCGCCAAGCTCAGGGCCGGCGCCGAAGACAGCGCGCCGAGGGCGAGCCCTTCTGCGATAGCCGCCGCATCGAGCGCCCGGTCGCCGCTTTGCTCGAGGTCCAGTTCCATGAGAGCCGAGAGCCGAGCCACGGTCTCTGCGTCGGCTGGCCCCTGGAGGATGAAGCGCGTCGGGGGTCCGGAGCCGATCTTCGAAACTGCTACGGTCGTCAACCGCACCACGGCGCCAACGAGTGCATCGAGCCAGCCGTCGTGGTTGCGCGGAATCTCGTCCCATGCCAACGGCGTGCGGCCGCGCGACAACGCCGCGATGCAGTGACGCTCGCCCATCCAAACGCGAATCTCGGCCGCGCTCCCTTTCGGGGCGACCTCGCGGTAAGCGACCCGTAACGCCGCGGCGGCGGCCAGCTCGCATCGAGCCCGCCGCGCGCCCTCCGTGCCAACGTGTCGCAGTAAGCCACGCACGTCCGCCTCTTGGGCGGCTGCGACCAACAGATACGATGTCTTGGCGACGCTCACCTCGATGCGGTCCGATAACACGGTGCTCGATCCGGTTTTGTCCCCCTCGATATAAGCGCCCAGTGAGCCACCGCCCGCAGTTATCTCGTCCTTGCGCTCTGCCTCCAGCGCCACGAAGTAGCCCGCGCCGGCGTTCAACCCCACCGCGTAGCCGATGCGTGCCTGGTTGATTGCTTCGAACATCCGACGGATTCGGGCGATGTAATGCGCCAGCCTCGGCTGCGCGACCTCATCCTCGTCTGGCGTTGCCTCGGGCTCCTCGGGCGGCGGCACCTTACTCGGAGCGATTTCGGTGTCCCGCACGCGAGCACCGAAGGGTGTCCGTACTGCCACCGCGCGGTGCATCTCTTCGCCGTCGACGTAGTAGCCGTAGGCGCGCCTCAACTCCATTCTCAGCAACGCCGAGACGCTCATCTCGTTGCTCCTTCGAGCTCGACAGCGCCTGCGGCGACCGCGAAGCTGCGCGGACAATCCTCTGAACGCCACCAGGCCAGCGCCTCATCGGAGACCAACCAGAGGCTCGCGGCTACGCGTTGAAACGCGACGAGCCGCTCGACGCGCTCGCCAGCGCGTACCGAGACGACCCGGCAGCTGTAGCGATCACTGGGCGGCTGACCGGTCTTGAGCAGGTCCATGCCAACCGCGAGCACCGGACCGGAGATCGGCGCGTCGGAAGCCTCCCGGACGGAGCGCTCCTCCATGTGAAGCACCGACGACAAGCGCTGGTACGCCGCCGACCACATCATCAAGCCGACCAAAGTAAGCGCCAGCGCAGCCGGTATCGAGTAACCGTCCTCGGCGGCGAACAACGTCAGGCCTCCCCGAATAGCGCTTCGGGTTCTTGACCGCGAACCTCGAGCGTCAGATCCAGCCGGGTGCCGCCGGTGTCGAACTCGAGCGTCGCCACGACCCGACCGCCCGGGACGTCGGCGAAAAACTCCACATGGTCGACGTACGTCGCGACGAGGACCTCGCGCCCGTCTGGGGTTTCTCGCCACAGGCCCTGTTCACGCAACCCGTAGCTCACGGGGTCGCCGTCGATGATCAGCACCAAGACTCGGGAGTCCGCCGGCGGTACGACCACGGCGGCAAGGAGATCGGCCTGTAGGTACTCACGCGCGAGCTTCGCCTCGCGTACCAGCAGCGCCTGTGACTGCAGTCGGTTCATCCACAGCGCGATCGAACCCCAGGCGCTCGCGAAGGCCACCAGCGCAATGCTGCCGATGGTCACCGCGAGGACGAGCTCCAGTAGACCAATCCCGCGCTGCTCGCCCATTTCCGTTAGCGAATGCATGGTCCCGTGTCCTCGCCCGGATACAACAGCGACCGCGCCGTGACTGACGCTCGTAGACGCCGGTCACCGCGCAGCCGCAGGAGGGCCGCTTCAGGTGCCCATCGGGTTGATGGAATCCAACGAGGCGATCGTGCCGTTGGTGGCGTCGTAACCGTCTTCGGTGAAGACGATCGTGTACTCACCGTAGCCGGCCGACGCGCCCTTGCGGGTCAGCGCCTGCGACCACGAGTCCTCGAGCGAACCGGTCGTACCGGGCTCGATCGTGCCGAGCGTGAAGTACTTCGGGTCGCTGAGCTTGATGTCCAAGTCGTCCGAATCGTCCGAATAGGTCGACTGGCGGGCGTGGAAACGCTCCTGTGCGGCGCGGACCGAGCTCAGGTAGTTGAAGGCCTCCGAGGCCTTGGAACGCTCAACCGAGTCGCGGAATCGCGGCACGGCGAAAGCCGCCAAGACACCGATGATGATGATCACCACCGCCAGCTCCGCCAGCGTGAAGCCTTCCTGGCGCTTGTTGTTGAGACGCAAGCTGCTCATGTTGCTACTCCTGGTTGTTGGAGTCGACATACCCGACTCCGCCGATCGGAGCCACTGTTGAATGTCTCCGGGCAATGTACGAGCACGTTACATGCCAAACAGCGCGTTTTTACATGTTTAAATCATATATTCTATTTATTAATCACTTTTACTTATCATAACTAGCTAATTCTAACTATTCAGATATATAATGGCCCCGTCCGCGAATCTCAGAACGGAGCATCCCTGTCTCGGATCGGGACGGCTCCTGTGCAACGTCGGCGCTATCTGCGCTCCGGGCGGCCGGCTATCAGAGAGACTTCAGCGCAGCGGCCAGAACATCGGGACGAGAAGCACCAGTACGCCCAACGCAATGAGGCTCAGCGGCACGCCGGCGACGATGAAGTCGCGAAACCGGTATCTGCCCGGCGAGTAGACCAGCAGACATGCGGGCTCGAACGGCGCGATGAATGACAGCGATGCAGCGAGCGTCACCAAGATCGCCAGGGCGCGCGCGTCGACGCCGATGCGATCGGCGACCGAGAGCGCTATCGGCAGAACCACCAGGGCCGCGGCCGCGTTCGACAGTGGTTGGGTGAGCACCATGGTCAACACGACGAAGGCGGCCATCACCGCATAGGTCCCGAACGGAAGCACGGCGTCGGCCAGCAGCCGCGCCAACCAGTCGGCGGCACCGGTTTTCTGCAGCGCCACGCCGAAGGAAGTCATGCCGCCGATGAGCACGATGACTCGCCAGTCGATCATCGAGTACATCTCGTCCACCGCCACGCACCGCGACAACACGACCAGCACCACGGCGAGCAGAAACGCGATCGATAGCGGCATGATGCCGGTGCTTCCGGCCAGCACTGCTCCCAGCAGCGCCCCCAAGACGATGATGCCCTTGCGTTGCGCCGACGGCTCATGCGCAACCTCACCGATCAGCCGCAGGTCGCCCGTCGCCTCGAGCAATCCAAGCTGCCCTTGGCCGCCACGCACGAGCATGATGTCGCCGACGGCGAGGCGCAAATCGCGCAACCCGATGGCGTACGGAACGCCCCGGCGGTGGATCGCCAGAACCGAGGCGCCGTAGCGATTGCGCAGCCCGATGTCACGCAGGGTACGGCCGAGGAACAAGGAGCCCGGCATGACGATTGCTTCCACCAAGGACACGGCATCGCCTTCCAGGTCCTCGTCGACCAGCGGCGTCGGGCGCTGAAAATCGAGCCCAGGCATGGCCTCCAGATCCAGCAGCGCTTGCCGGTCTGCCTCGATCACGAGGACGTCATGGTCACGCAACGACCCGGCGCGTCGCGGCAAGAGACGCTTCCCGTCTCGCACCACCGCTAGCACGTAGACGCCACGATCGGCGAGATCCAGTGCGATCAGATCGTTGCCGACGAGCTCGCATTCCGCACCCAGCACCACCTCCGACAGGTAGCGTCCGAGGTCGTACTCCTCGCTCAATGACGGCTTCGCGGTCTTCGGCAGCAGGCGATAACCGAAGAGCGTCGTGTAGACGATTCCGGCAACGCTCATCACCGCTCCCACCGGCAGCAGCTCGAACAGGCCGAGTGGCTCGAGGCCGGCACGCTCCATGAACCCGCTGGCGGCAAGGTTCGCGGAGGTGCCGATGAGCGTGCAGGCGCCACCGAGCATCGACGCATATGCCAGCGGAATGAGGAAACGGCTGGGGCTGAGCTGGCTGCGACGCGAGAACTCGATGACCGCCGGGGTCAGCACCGCGGTCGAGTTGGTGTTGCTGAGAAAGCTGGACATGACGGCGGAAAGCGTCATCACCGTGGCTACCACTCGACGCTCGCTGTTCCCCGCTAGCTGATGCAACCAGCGGCCGACCTCCTCCATCACGCCGGTTCGAACCAGGGTTCCGGACAGGATGAAGATGGCGCACAGCACGATGATCACATCGCTGGCAAAGCCGGCAAACGCCTCGGCGGGAGTGAGGATGTCCAGCAGCACCATCACCAGGACGAGGCTGATGGCGACCACATCGATCGGCAGCCACTCGAGCGAGAAGATCACCATCGCCGTCGCCAGCAGGGCGAGGAGAATGCCGATCTCGAAGGTCACGGCGATCGGCGCCTATTCGATCAGGCGCGCGCGGCGGACATAGTCGAGCAACGGGTACTCACTGTCCAGGTAGCGATTGCCTTGCGACCGGATGCGTCCCTGATCTGGCCCGGCACCTTGCGGAGGCCCATCGCCGTATCCGTTGTACAGGCTGTCCAGCACGCCGAGTCCTTCGACGATCTCGCCAAACGGAGGGAAGTTCTGCCGGTCGAGGAAGGAGTTGTTGCCGAGACTCAGGAAGAACTGAGTGGCTCGCGTATTGGGGCCACCGTGGGCGAAGGTGATCCGACCACGGGAGTTGGTCTGACCGACGGTCGGGTCGTCCTGCAACTCGGCCGCGTCCCACACCGCGTGGACGTCGGAATCACCGTTCATCCCGAACTGGGCCACAAACCCGTCGACGACTCGGAAAAAGCGCACGTCGGTGAAGAACCCGACGCGCACCAGGTTGTAGAAGCGATCCGCCCCCAGTGGCGCCCAATCACGATACACCTGCAGCACGATGTTGCCCTTGGAGGTATCGAGCTCGACGCGATACTGCGCCGGAGCGGTCTGATTAGCGTCCGGGTGCGCCGGGTTCGACAACGGCGGAAGCTCCGGTGGCGCCGGAACGGATTCCGGATCGGATTCCGGCTCGGAAGCCGTCGGTTCCGGCGGCGCGGCGGTCGGCTCCGACACCGGCGCCTCGGTGGGCGGCGGATCGGCGCTGCCGGCAGCGTCCTCGGCGGCGGGCTCGGTCCCGCCACAGGCGACCAGGATCGCCAACAGCGACAACATCGACAGCGAGCGGAGCCAGCGCATGCGTTCACCTCGAAGTCTGGGTGCGAACAGTACGAGCGCGAATAGTCTACCGGCCGCGGCGCGCTTTGCATTTACATTCGATAATGGATACATTCGAAAGTGAAGATTGTTACCTCTGAACCTCGGTAGCTCATGCCACGAAAGACCGTTGATCCACTGAGTCACCTACCGCTCCGGCCCGTCGTGTTCGGTATCCTCGTGGTGCTTCGCGAAGCGCCGCTGCACGGCTACGGCATCATGCAGCGGGCCAACGAGCACATCGGACAGCAGGCGATCCTGGGGCCCGGAACGCTCTACCGAACGCTCAAGGAGCTGCGCGCTCAGGGGCTGATCGAACACACCGCCGCAGTCGACGGCGAAGATGCGCGGCGCCAATACTACTGCCTCACCGCCACCGGCCACCGGGTAGCTACCGCCGAGGCACGCCGTCTGGCGGAGCTCGTTCGACGCGCCGACGTGAGCCTGCTGGTCTCGGCGCCGGAAACACCGTGAACCGCAAGACGACTTTGGCCGAGCGCGTCTACACCGCGTTGCTTCGCCTCATCCCGGCCGAGCTCCGGCGCGAAGCAGCGACCGAGATGCTCGCCGTTTTCCGAGATGGTCATCGAGCCGCCCGACGCTCCGGTCGTCCGCTGCCGCTGTCGCGCTTCTGGATATCAACGCTACGTGACCTGTGGCGTACCGCCCGCGATCCGCACAGCCTGGCGATGTTGCGCCCACGATCGCGACCCGACTCTCCCTCCCCGGACCGTGCCAAGATGCTCGAGCTACTGCTGAAAGACCTGCGTTACGCCGTTCGTTCGCTGAGCCGATCACCGGCCTTCTCGATCGTCATCGTGTTCACGCTGGCGCTTGGCATGGGCGCCAACACCGCCATCTTCAGCGTCGTCGACGGTGTCCTGTTGCGCCCGCTGCCATTCCCCGAGCCCGACGAGCTCGTCGCCGTGTGGGCCGACTACACGCGCATCAACGGGCGCCAGCGCGAATGGCTGTCGTTCCCCGACTTTCACGACCTCCGTGAGCTTTCGGAAGTGTTCGAGGAAGTCGGGACCTGGGGGTTCTGGGGGCCGACGCTCACCGGACACGGAGACGAGCCCGAGCAGATCCTCGGGGTGCAGATGAGCCAGGGCCTGCTCTCCGGTGTCCTCGGCGTCTCGCCCACGATCGGCAGGGGGGTGCTGCCGGAGGAGGACAGGCCCGGCGCAGAGCGGGTCGCGGTCATCGCCCACTCGCTCTGGGAGCGCGTCTACGAGTCATCGGATAACGCCGTCGGCAGCACCATCCAGCTCGACGGTGAGCCGTACTCGATCGTCGGGATCATGCCGGCGGCGCTGGAGCTGCCGTTCGCCCCCGGCGCCGAAGTCTGGGCGCCGCAACGCATGGACATGTCGGAGCATTTCGGAGGCCGCGGCGAGGCGGTGTTCCTCGCCGTTGGCCGGCTCCGCGACGGGGTCGACGTGACCACCGCACAGGCCGCCGCAAGTGCCCTCGGGGCGCGCTTGGAGGCGGCGTTCCCGGAGAGCAACACCAACGTGGGTTTTCTGATCTATCCGCTGCAGGCCGACCTGGTGAGCACCGCCTCGACCGCACTCTGGGTATTGCTGGCCGCAGTGGGATTCGTGCTGTTGATGGCGTGTGTGAACGTTGCCAACTTGTTGCTCGCGCAAGCGACGGCGCGCACCGCCGAGATCGGACTGCGGACGGCGCTCGGAGCGAGCCGGCGCCGCATCGTGCGCCAGCTACTGGGCGAGAGCGTCCTGCTAGCCGGGCTCGGAGGGCTGCTCGGAGCCACGCTGGGAATGTTCGGCACTCGGCTGCTGGTGGCGATGGCGCCGCCCGGAACGCCGCGGATCGAGGAAGTCAGCATGGACGCCCGAGTGCTCGCGTTCACCGCGGTAGCCAGCCTGGGCGCAGCGCTCCTGTTCGGATTGCTTCCGGCATTGCGGGCATCGCGAACAGACGTTCAGGCGGCGCTCAAGGAGGGTGGCCGCGGCGGCGACGGCGGCGTCCACGGGCGGCGGCTGCGATCCGCCCTGGTCGTCGTGCAAGTGGCTCTAGCGCTGGTGATGCTGATCGGCGCCGGTCTGCTACTGCGAACATTTCAGCAGCTCAACGCGGTAGATCTCGGCTTTGATCCCGAACGGCTTCTCACTGTCAGCCTCAACCTGCCGGGCTCGCGATACGCCGACGCCGCCGAGCGCAGGATCTTCTACGAGCAGCTCGAAGGTCGCGTGCGCGCGCTTCCGGGCGTCGAGAGCGCCGGGGCGATCAACTCCCTGCCGTTGGGCGGCAACGACGGCGACGCGGATTTCAACGTCGAGGGAGTAGCAGCCGCCGAGCCGGGCGAGTCACGAGTCGCGTGGATCCGCCGTGTAACACCCGGCTACCTGGATACGATGGGACAGCGTCTCGTCGCCGGTCGGTTCTTCACTGACTCGGACGATGCGCAGGCTTCGCGCGTCGTCATCGTCAACGAGACGCTCGCCGAGCGCTATTTTGCCGATAGCGACCCGGTGGGCAAGCGCATCTATTTCGGCAGCAGCGACAACCCCAACTACCGCACCATCGTCGGGGTGGCCGGCGACACGAAGCACTTCGGAATAGCGCAGCAGGCGCGCAACGCCATCTACTTCCCGTTCGCGCAGGTGCCAACCGGCTTCATGACGCTGGTCATCCGCACCTCCGGTGACCCGACGGCCATGACGCCAGCCGTCAGGCGCGAGATTACCGCCGTCGACAGCCTGCTGGCCGCCTCGAGCGTCGGCACCATGAAGGCCGTGGTCGGCGGCTCGCTGGCCGCCGAGCGCTTCGTGGCAACGCTGATGTCGACCTTCGCGCTCGTCGCGCTCACCCTGGCGCTGGTCGGACTTTATGGAGTGGTTTCGTACGGGGTCAGCCTGCGCCAGCGCGAGATGGGTGTGCGACTGGCGCTCGGAGCCGGTGGCCGCGACATCGGCCGCATGGTCGTCGGCGGTAGCCTGTCCATGATCGTCGTCGGCGTCGGCGTCGGGCTGGTCGGCGCGCTGGCTGTCACGCGCCTGCTCGAAGGCCTGCTGTTCGGTGTCCGACCGACCGACCCGGTCACCTTCAGCCTGGTCGTGTTGGCACTCTTCGTCGCCGGCGGCGGCGCGGCGATCGTTCCGGCACGGCGAGCGGCGCGAGTCGATCCGGTATCGGTGCTCAATCGAGAGTAAGCCTGACCGATCGAGAGTAGTCTGTGCCGATTCGGAAGGACTCCCGTGGTCGCCGTCGTCCTGTGCACGCCGCTGGTCGCCGCGCCGCGACTCAGCTGCTGACCGTCTTCAGCATGCGATACCAGAACTCGACCGCATCGTGGAACTCGTCCACACCGACGCGCTCGTCGAGACCGTGGGCGCGAACGTCACCCGGAGCGCTGAAGATCGCGCCCAACGCATAAACCGGAATGCCCGCATTGCGGACGAAGAGCCCGTCGGTGGCGCCGGTTCCCATGTTCGGGATCACCGGTGTTCCGGGCCACATCTCCTGCACGATGGCCTCGATCGGCGCCATCAGGTCCACGTCCCAAGGGGACGGTTCGCTCGGCGTCGCAACGCCGGTCGGACGAATCGATACACCCTCGTCATCGATCACCTGGCGCAGCGCCGCTTCGGTCTCCTCGGGCGTTTGCCCCGGCAGGATGCGGCAGTTGACCGTCGCCTTGGCGTTGCGTGGCAGCGCGTTCTCGGCGTGCCCGCCGCTCAGCATGGTGGCTACACAAGTCGTACGCAGCGTGGCATTGAAGAAGGGTCCCGACGAGGCCAACCTACGCGCCGCGTCGTCGTCCGGCGAGTCGCCGGCAACGGCAAGCATCAACGCTCCTGTGTCTCCGTGCTGAAACTCCGCCGAACGCTCCAGGAACAGCCGCGTGCCGTCGTTGAGCTCCGTCGGAAAGGCGTGGCTCTCGATCCGACCGAGGGCGGCAACCAGCTGGTAGATGGCATTGTCGGGACGCGGCAGCGAGCTGTGCCCGCCCGGGTTGGCAGCCTCCAACTCGTAGCTTTGGTAGAGCTTCTCGCTCGTCTGCACCATGAACATCTGCGGCTCACCGTTGGGGTCGTAGACGCCGCCTCCGGAATCCGTGTTCAACGCCAGCTCGGCATCGACCAGATCTCGGCGCTCGTTTACCAGGTAGTTAATGCCACCGCCGCTGGTCTCCTCATCGCCAGTGAGCACCATGATCAGGTCACGGTCGGGCTCGTAGCCCTCGGCGCGAAGCCGGATGAAGTTGGTCACCAGCGTCGTCGCGCCGGCCTTGTTGTCGCTCGTGCCGCGACCGTAGTAGTAACCGTCGTCCTCGAGGAACTCGTACGGATGCAGTTGCCAGGCATCCGGCTCCGCATCGACTACGTCGACGTGGGCCATCAACATCACCGGCTGACGCGCGCCGGTGCCCCGGTAACGCACGACGAGGTTGAGGATATCACCGGGGCTCTCCACAAGGGTCATGTCGCCGGCATCAAACCCGGCAGCCGCGAGTCGCCCCACTACCGCCGCGAGCAGGGCCGCGGTCTCGTCGGTGGCCGCCGAGGCCGAACGGAACTCGACCATCTCGCGGAGTATGTCGGCCGCCAGCTGCCGATATCGACCGGGCTGGCCGACAGAGCTCAGCGGAACGGTGGAACCCGGAACAGTGGCTTCCAATCCCGGAGCGCCAGATTCCGGGCCGCCCGCCCGGGCAATGGCCACACCGGGGCGCGGAACAACGCCGGTGCTCGACAGAATCACGGCTACGAACACTGCGACAAGGTGCTCACGACGACTCATGGTAGTGATCTCCTGGATCGTGCGGGGGTGACACTTTCTGCCTCCGAGCTGATTCGTAGCCGGTGGGGTCGTGAGACATCGGTCATCGCGGGCGCAGCGGGTCAGCGATCACGCTGGCACTGATCTGACGCAGCTGCGCCGCCAGTCTGGCAACGACCTCCGGACGTTCGGTAGCCCGATCGAATAGCTCGAAGCGGTCGGTACCGAGGTCGTACAACCGGGGGCTCCCGAACGCCTGGTCAATGAGCAGCTTCCAATCGCCGTCGCGCAACGCAAAGTGGAACCCCTGCTCGTCATCGAACTCCCAGTACAGGGGCCGGGACCGCTCCCAGGTCTCGCCGCCGAGCAGCGCAGACATGTCCTCGCCGTCGATGGGACGATCTGCCGGAACATCGAATCCGACCAGTGCCGCCAGCGTCGGCAAGAGATCGTAGCCGCTCACGGCCGCATCGCTGACCCCGCCCGGAGTCACCGTTCCCGGCCAACGAACGATGGCCGGCACACGAATGCCGCCCTCGAACAGCTCGTGCTTGCGGCCGCGCAGCCCGGCGGTGTCGCCATAGAGGTTGACCTCCCACCAGCGGCGCCAATCCGTTGTTACGGGTCCGTTGTCGGAGGCAAAGAACACCAACGTATCGTCGCGCAGACCGAGCTCATCCACACGCTTCAGCAGACGCCCGATCTGGTGGTCCATGTACGTGATGTTGGCGTAGTACTCGCCTGGTCCGCGCGCCGCCAGATTGTCGGGCGGCGCCGGCAGACCGTTCTCCAACGGGTCCGGGTGGCCGTCGGTGTACGCGTCATACAGCGCGTTGAACTCGGGAGGGTTGGCGATCGTCGCATGCGGCTCGATCATCGGCACGTATAAGAAAAATGGCCGCTGCGGATCGCGTTGGTGCAGCCACTCGATGGCCTCGTCAACCACTATGTCGGCTGTGAACCCCTGTACCTCGCCGAGCGCCACACCGTTGCGGTAGAAGTTGCGCGGATTGCGGTTGTGGGGCACCGGAAAGGCGTGCAATGCGAGCCAGTGGTCGAATCCGTGATCGTCCGGCTGCGTATGCTCGACGACCTCCATACCACCGTTCAGATGCCACTTGCCGGCCATCGCCGTCTGGTAACCGGCGCCACGCATGAGGGTCGCGATAGTCACCTCCCGAGCCCCGAGCTGGACGTCGGTGCCGGGCGGAATCCAGCTCTGGATCCCGGTGCGGAACGGGGTCCTGCCGGTTAGCAGACCGGCGCGCGACGGCGAGCAGAGCGCCGAGGGGGCGTAGTAGGAGGTGAAGCGCATTCCCTCGCTCGCTAGGCGGTCAAGACTCAGCGTCTGCACGGTGTGGTGCCCATACACACCCAGATCGCCGTAGCCGAGATCGTCGGCGTAAATGACCAGGACGTTCGGGCGCTCGTCGACAGCCGGCGTCGCCACGATCCCGACGAGCGTGGGGGCAGTGACGAGCACGAGGGCGGCTAGACGAGTCAACAGAATCCTCCCTGGGGGTCGGCGCCACGTCGTGCGAGACGCCACCACGGCGGCCCGATGCAGGCCCCGGATCGGCTGCGCGGACCGATTCTAACCGCTGCGTCCTTCCCACCGATGGCTACGCCCACCGTGCACTTCTCGTCGAGGGCCGAACGTTTCGGGTTGCCTGGCGGGTCCGCCGCTGCGTAGCTTCGATCATAGTTATCGATCACTCCACCATCCCGATATGTCCTATGAGCTGTTTTTTCGTTGTCTGCGCGCCAGCAGATCGTCAGGAGGCCGCCTCCGAGGCGTTCGCCCTCGGTCTGCACAACGCTCGCGAGCTGCTCGGATCCAGCCCGCGACATGTCTTCCGTGGCGAAGGGATGCTGGCGGCAACGTTCGGTCGCCGCGACGGCAGCGGCGGTGAGATGGCCTTCGACGCGGACGGGTCCGGCTGCCTGCTGGGCTCGGGCACTTGGTTTCACCGCGGCCGGGCGACCGACGAGGCGGGGTTGCTTGACCGGCTGCGCCAGATCGGTCACACGGCGTTGGCGCGCGAGCTCGACGGCACGTTCGTGGTCGTTGATCTGGACGTACGCGAGTGTAGTGTGACGGCGTTCACCGACATCCTCGGGACCGGTCGTTGCTACGTCCGCGAGCTCGAGAGCGGCGCCGTCGCCCTGAGCGGGTCGTCACTGCTTCTGGCCTCCTTGGCACCCGTCCAGCTGGATCCCGTCGGCACGCAAGAGTTCTTGTTCATCGGCGACATCTACGAACAACGGACGCTGTTCCGCGACATCGAGAAACTCGGCCCTGCCGGGAGCGTAGTGGTGATCGGCAACGAGGTCGAACGACCGGCGCGCTACTGGAGTGTGGCCGAGCTGGAGCCCGACTCGTTGACCGGAAACGCGGCGCTGGAGAGGCTGAGTGAGTCGCTTCAGGGCGCCGCTGGACAAATCGAGCGCCGCTTCGCCAGCCCGATCTGCGACCTCACCGGCGGCTACGACTCACGCACGGTAGTTTCGCAGTTCCTCAGCGCCGGCGTCGGGTGTACGGCGACGGTGACCGGCCCCCCGGGCGATTCCGAGGTGGCGACGTCTCAGGCGTTGGCCGACGCCGCCAACCTCGAACTGGCGCTCGTACGGCCGCGTTCCGAGATCACCTTCGACAGGATCGCAGAGACCTTGCGCTGGACCGACGGCGAGTACGACATGCTGTCATTCCGACGCATCTTCGACGTGCACCTGCAGCTCTCCGGCAGATTCGATGTCAGCGTCAACGGCTCGTGCGGCGAGCTGGCGCGCGGCTATCGATATGAGCTCGTGCGGCCCGGCCTCGGCGCACGGCGACCACTGGACGCGAAACGGGCAGCTCAACGCCGGTTCGGGGCCGAGGTACACGACGCCTCGATCGTACGGCCCGAACATCGCATCGATCTTGTCGAGCATGTGACCGACCTGGTGGAACGCCTGGTCACGCCGCTGCACGATCGTCCCAACTACTTCCAGCTCGACCACGCGTTCAACGAGCTCATCATGGCCGGCTGGCACGGCCGGATAGCCGCGAGCACCGATCGCATTCGTCCGCTAGCGTCGCCGTTCGTCTTCCGGCCGGTGGTCGAGTCGCTCATGGCGACGCGCGGCACCGATCGGGTCCGCAACCTGCTGGTCCGTCGATTGCTCCGCGGCACACGAGCCGCGCTGGGCTGGGATTCCGTTGTCCGACGGCCGCCCGCCGGCGCCGCTAGACGCTCGCAACCTGCACATGCTGTGGCCTCTGGCCTGCAACGTCGGACGTCGCATAGGGCGTCGGATGGGATGGGCGACTGACGGCGTCGACGATACCCAGTCGAACACCGGGTGGCGACGGCAGCTCTGGCAGGAGGAGTCGGTTGCGCAGCTGTTCGACACCAACAGCCTGAGCTCGACGGAGTTCCTTGACCCGGAAGCGTTGCGCAGCTTCCTCGAGCGCTCGCGCACGGATGCGTTCCAAACCCACGACCAGTGGTCGCGCGTATTGACGCTGGAATACACGCTCCAGAGGCTCGCCGCATGCCGGCAGAGCCTGCGGACCGCGGCCTGACCACCGGGCACGCGACGTTGGCGCCAACCCGCCATTGGCGCGCTCACGTCCCTACCGCAGGCCTGACCGCGCGCTAGCTGTACCCTGGCAACGCCGTGAGCTAGGGTGCGCAAATGAGCCTCGGATTTCAGGCGGCCCTTGCCGTCCTACCGATTCTGCTAGCTGGCGTTCTGCTGGTTGGATTCCGAGTGCCGGCAAGAAAGGCGATGCCCGCCGTCTATCTCGCCGCCGTGGTTATCGCCGTCGGTCCCTGGGGCGTCGCCCCGGTTCGGATCGTCGCTTCCACCATCCAGGGACTGTTCCTCACTTTCGACCTGCTGTGGATCATCTTCGGCGCCATCCTGCTGCTCAACACGCTGGAGGAATCAGGCGGCGTGGCAGCGATTCGACGCTCGTTCGGTGCCCTCAGCAGCGATCGACGCGTGCAGGTGGTGATCATCGCCTGGCTGTTCGGGTCATTCATCGAGGGCGCGGCAGGGTTCGGCACACCAGCGGCGGTGGCGGCGCCTCTGCTGGTGGCGATGGGCTTCCCCGCCGCCGCGGCCGTGGTCATCGGCATGATGATCCAGAGCACGGCGGTCACGTTCGGCGCGGCCGGTACGCCGATCCTCGTCGGGGTGGCCGGCGGCGTCGCCAGCTCGGCATTCGATGCCCGTCTGGCCGCTTCCGGCATCGATCTCGGCCAGTACGTGAACCTGGTTGCGGTTCGATCGGCCTATCTCCACGCCGTCGCCGGCACGCTGATGCCGACGCTCATGGTGATGGTCATGACGCGCTTCTTCGGCGCGCGCCGGTCATGGACCGAAGGCCTATCGGTGCTGCCGCTGACGCTGTTCGGCGGCCTCGCGTTCACGATCCCGTATGTCGGCGCTGCAACCCTGCTAGGGCCGGAGTTCCCCTCGTTGCTCGGCGCGCCTATCGGGCTGGCGATCGTCGTCACCGTAGTTCGACGTGGCTGGCTCATCCCCGCCGATCATTGGGACTTTCCGTCACCCAGAGACTGGCCGAGCGACTGGGTCAGCGGCATGGAGGTCACCGGCGATAGTCGGCTTGACGACAACGCCACGACCGGGAAGACGATCGGCGTGCTGAGCGCCTGGCTCCCCTACGGTGCGGTGGCCGCGATGCTGGTGCTCACGCGGCTGCCGGGGCTCCCGCTGGGTGGTTGGCTGCGCAGCGTCCGTTTCACATGGGACGGAATCCTCGGCACCGATATCACCGCCGCGACGACCCCCCTGTACCTACCGGGTACCGTGCTGATGGCCGCTGCAGCCCTGGCGTTCTTCCTTCATCGCATGCGCGTCACCGAGCTCCGACGGGCGGCGACCCGCTCGGCCAGCGTTCTGCTCAGCGCCGGCTTCGTGCTCGTGTTCACCGTTCCCATGGTGCGCGTCTACATCAACTCCGGCGCCAACAGCGGTGGTTACCTGGGTATGCCGATCGCCCTGGCCGAATGGGTGGCCACCAACGTCGGCGCCAGCTGGCCCGCGTTCGCCGGCGTCACCGGCGCCCTCGGGGCGTTCATCGCTGGCTCGAACACGGTGAGCAACCTCATGTTCTCCGCCTTCCAGTACGGCGTCGCCGAGCGCCTGGCACTGTCGAGCGCCCTGATCGTCGCCCTCCAGGCCGTGGGCGCCGCGGCCGGCAACATGATCGCCATCCACAACGTAGTCGCTGCGTCAGCCACCGTCGGCCTCCTCGGCCAAGAAGGTTCGACGCTGCGCAAGACGATCCTGCCGACCCTCTACTACCTCACCGTGATCGGCGTGCTCGGCCTGCTGGCGGCGTACGTCCTTGGCGTCAGCGACCCGCTACTCCGTGCCGGCGGCTAGTCAAGGCGACGGAGCCGCCCGCTACTGCAGTTGAAACTGCACAGTTACGACAAGCCGCACTTTCACTGGCTTGCCGTCGATGATGACCTGCGTGTAGCGCCACTCTCGCATCGCATCCCGCGCCGCGTCGTCGAGTAGCGGATGGACGCCTCGGAGTACCGCGCTGCGCTCCAAGCGGCCTTCAAGCCCGAGCACTCCCTCGAGAATCACGGTCCCTTGGATGCGATCGTCCCTGGCTTGCTTCGGGTAACTGGGCGCGACGTACAAGATGCGCTCGGGTGCCGGCAGGTCGCCACCGACCGACTTGACCTCCCTGACGACCAGACGTTGCCGGCCATCGAGTTCGAACCAGAGCTGCTCGGACCGCGCTAGGGTCGCCAGCGCACTTGCCACCGTGCTGTTGCGAACCGCCAAGGTGGTCACGCGATCATCGGGCAGGTGTGACCGGTCGAGCTCGAAACCTCCCACGCCGGCAAGCCCGCCAAGGACTCGGCTAAGCCTGACGTTGGCTAGATCGATATCGGCGCGACGGTTACCGCCACGAAGCGCCAGGAGGTGCGGGAAATCTGTCGCGAGATCGACCTGGGTGGCAAGCAGCCGAGCCTGAGCGCGACTTGCGTCGCCCGAAGCAGACTCCTGCGGCGCACCAGACACCCCAGCAACGCTGGAGACGGTAAACAGGCAGCCGGCCAAGGCCACCGCGACGCGGTGCTTTCTCATGACGGTGGTTCTCCCTACGCTTTGTAGGTGCCGAAGTCGCGTCTTGAATACCGACTTGCTCGCCACCAGCGCGAGCTCGCCGCTTCCGTGGAGGAAACCGAAACGCAGCGTGCGCGCCAGTGTCCGGGCGTACGTGCGCGCGTCAACGCCGGCGTGCACGACGGCTTCGTCGCACGCCAACTCAGCGGCGCGATGGAGTCTGACCAGCACCAGCCACGCTACCGGAAAGAAATAGAGGGGCACGAGCGCCAGCAGCGCCACCATCCGCTGCGGCGGGTGACCGAGCCGTCGGTGGGCATCCTCGTGCGCCAAGATCGCGCTCAGCTGATCCTCGCTGAGCGCGCGGCACAGCGCCCGCGGCAGCAGGATCCGGGTCCGCCGGACACCGACCAGGCAAGGCATGATCGGCTGATCGACGAGCTCGATCAGAGCCGGATCGATTCCGTGTCGTCGGGCCGCACGCGCCACCGCCGATGGGGCCGGCGCCGACGCCCGATGGGCCACTTGGCGCAGCAGCGCTGACCGACGACGCCAGAACGTCAGTGCGACTACGAGCGCGCCAAGCAGCCACGCCAGCGTCAGGAGTTGATAGGCAACGCCATCAACCGGTGCACCAGACACGGACGCTTTGCTCAGCAGTTCCGGTTCGAAGACGGCGCGCAGGCCGCGCACCGCGGTGGTCACCGTGACGCTCGCCACCGCCGGCCGCAGGGGGGCAAGCAGGGCTCCCGCGAGCGGCGTCAGCAGCGCCGCCGGCAGAATCAGCTTCAACAGGCCGACCCACCAGAGGTAGCCGTGAAACCGGGCCGGCGCACCACGCAGCAGACGGCCGAGCAGGACAAGCAGCCCGACGACGAGCGTGCTTTGCCACAGATGAATGGCGAACGCGCCCCAGAACGCTTGGTAGTCGAGCTCCAACAGGCTCATGATCCGGACTCCCGGTCGGGTGACTCGTCGCTGGCGAGCTGCCTCTCGATCTCACGCAGGTCATCCAAATCCAGCGCCCGCATCTGTGCCAGATGGCTCAGCAACGGGGCCGCCGCCCCGTCGAACAACGAATCGAGTAGCCGCGCGATCTCCTTGCGGATCATCGCCGGCCCGCTAACCGAAGGCCGATACACTACCGAGCGGCCCGACTTGCCGACGCGCTCAATGGCCCCCTTGGTCTCCAGGCGCTCGAAGATCTTGCGCACGGTGGAGTACGAGGGTGGGTCGTCGAGCAGCGCGTGGACCGCACCGGCGGAAGCCTCCCCGCTCTGCCAAAGCAACCGCAGGCACTGCAGCTCGAACCTCGACAAGTCCGGCAGCTTCTTCGCCATCTCCCCCTCCGTTACGAACGGCGACAGTTGTCGCACTTAAAGTGCAGCATTTGTCGCACATTGTCAAGAAGGCAAGGCTCCTCGCCCGTGATACTCACCCCGTCGTTCTGTTACCTTCGGCGCCATTGACAGAATTCAAGGAGGAGCTCCGTGCATGTTGGCGCAGCGTTGGTCGCGATCGCAGTGGTGGCAATGAGCATCACCGGAAGTGAGTTCCCCGAGTTGGCCAGCTCAGAGACCGCCGGCGCTCAGGACCAGACGAGCACGAAAGGATCCGGGTACGACCGGCCGGCCCACACCCCGAAGGGCAGCCGATCAGAGGTGATCGCGCCACACGGCATGGTTGCGGCCAGCCAGCCGCTGGCGGCGCAGGTCGGTATCGACATCCTGAAGGCGGGCGGCAATGCCATCGACGCAGCGGTGGCGGTCAACGCCATGCTCGGGCTCGTCGAGCCACATATGAACGGCGTCGGCGGCGACCTCTTCGCCATTGTCTGGAATGCCGCGGAACAGAAGCTCCACGCGCTCAACGGCACCGGTCGCTCTCCATACGCGCTCAGCCTGGGAGCGCTGCGCGATCGAGACCTCGATCACATACCGGTGACGGGGCTGGTGGCCTGGACCGTGCCCGGGGCAGTCGACGCCTGGGCGGAACTTCTCCAGCAGCACGGGACAATGACCCTCGCACAGGTGCTGGCGCCAGCGATCTCGTACGCGCGCGACGGCTTCCCGGTCAGCGAGATCATCGCCCGGCAGTGGCAGGCCGAGGAGGAACAACTGGCCAAGTGGCCCGACTCCGCCGCCACCTACCTTCCTGGTGGGCGCGCCCCGAGGAAGGGCGAGGTGTTCCGCAACCCCAACCTCGCCCGGGTGTACGAGGCAATCGGCAACGAAGGCCGGGATGTCTTCTACGAAGGCGCGATCGCGGATCGTATCGTCGCGTTCAGCGAGGCCAACGAGGGCTATTTCGCCAAGCGCGACTTCGAGGAGCACACATCAACCTGGGTCGAGCCCGTAGGCAGTAGTTACCGCGGCCACCAGGTGTGGGAGCTTCCACCAAACAGTCACGGCATCACCGCGCTGATGATGCTCAACATCCTCGAGGGCTACGACCTCTCGAGCCTGGGCCACAACAGCGCCGCCACGCTGCATCGAATGATCGAGACGAAGAAGCTCGCCTTTGCCGACCGCTCACACTACGTCGCGGATCCCGAGTTCAATGCGTTGCCGGTGGCGGGGCTGATCTCCAAGCCCTATGGCGCCAGCCGGCGCGCGCTGCTCGACGCCAGCCGCGCCGCGCTCACGGTCGCGCCCGGAGACCCTCTAGAGCACGGTGACACCGTGTATCTGTCGGTGGTCGACAAGGACCGCAACGCGGTATCGATGATCCAGAGCATCTTCGATTCGTTCGGCTCCCGGGTGGTACCGGGCGACCTGGGCTTCGCGATGCAGAACCGCGGGATCGGCTTCAGCCTCGAGCAGGGCCACCTGAACGTGCTCGAACCGCACAAACGCTCCCTGCACACGAACATGCCGGGGATGGTAACCGAGGACGGCGTTCCGTGGCTGACCTTCGGCGTGATGGGCGGCAATATGCAGCCACAGGGTCACACCCAGGTGCTCGCCAACCTCATCGACTTCGGCATGAGCGTGCAGGAGGCCGGTGACGCGGCGCGCTGGCGCCACATGGGCGGTACCCCGCAGCCCGGCGAGGCGCCCACCGGCGGCACCGTGCTGGTGGAGAGCGGCGTCCCCGACGACGTCGTTGAGGCACTCGAAGCGATGGGCCACGTCATTCGCCGCGCCGGCGGCGGCGCCATGGGCGGCTACCAGGCGATCATGATCAACCCCGCCACCGGCATGCTGCACGGCGGCACCGACCCAAGAAAAGACGGCGCCGCCATCGGCTACTAGGCCCACAGCGAGCTGTTACTCGCGCGAATAGGGTGCAGCGACGAGCACGCGGCGCGGGGGCCAAGGCGCGCCGACGCGACGTATTGCTACGTCAAGGAGGCGCAACGCCGGCCATCGCGTCGCGGACCGACGCTGTGCCCTATTCGCCGGCGAGACCGCGATAGACGACTGTAAGGAAGCGATCGGGCGACATGAAGCCACCGCCCCAAGTGTCGTCGTACTCGGCCATCGGACGCGCCGCGATGATCTCCTCGAGGCTCATGCCATCGTTGATCATCGTGCCGACGCGGTCGCGCGCCATCACCACCACGTCGCGGAACTTGCGCAGATCGGCCCCTGTGGCGAGCGTTCCGTGGCCGGGAATGATCTTGGTGTCGGAATCGATTCTCGCCAGCACGCGCCGAGCCGTGGCGATCATGCCGTCGACGTGGCCGCCCGAATCGACGTCGATGTACGGGTAGCGCTCGTTGAAGAAATTGTCGCCCATGTGCACGACGTTGGCA
Organism: Acidobacteriota bacterium; assembly: GCA_965248695.1. Lineage (GTDB taxonomy): Bacteria > Acidobacteriota > UBA890 > UBA890 > WLXD01 > DASCOT01. The sequence goes on from CBDFKD010000002.1 coordinate 3,500,817, forward strand.
TCCTTGAACCAGACGATGGAATCCCCGTCGGTGTGCGCCCTTCTGACGTGCTCGACGCGAATGGTCTCGGCGTTCCAGTAAAAAGTTGCCGTAGAGCTGAACGTCACTACCGGCAGCGCCGCCGCCGGCGCCTGCTCGGAGCTCCCCATGACCTCGCCAAACTGCGCCGGGTTCATACGCTTGCGCACATTGTCGTGCGCCACGATCATGGCGCCGCCACCACCAAAGGCCTCGTTGCCGCCGGTGTGATCGCCGTGCCAGTGGGTGTTGACCACGAACTTGACGTCGGTGTCGCTCACCGCGGCGATGGCCGCCCGGATCTTTTCGTTCAGTGGCGCGAACTGATCGTCGATCACGAACGCACCGTCCTCCCCGACGCTCAGACCAATGTTGCCGCCGGCACCCATGAGCATGTAGACGCCGTCGGCCACTTCGATGGTTTCGATCTCGACGGCACTGAAGTCCTGCTGAGCGGAGAGCTCGGTGGCAACCGACCCGAATGCGAACGCGATGGCAACAGCTACGACGGCGTGACGGAGTTTCATCGATCAGGCTCCTGCGATAGGCGGCAAGCTATAGGCAGCACAGGGTGGGCGTCGAAACGGTAGGGTAGCGACCTTAGCGGCGTGATCGTCGGCCGGCAAGGCGCCAACGGTCCTATAATTCAGCACGTGACCGTCGAACGCCTGCCGGAGAGACACATGGCAACTTCCCTCAACCGACGCGCGCCGTTGCACAGCCCGGCCGTAGCCGGCGTGCTCGCGCTGGCGAGCTTGATCTCGACCACCCAGGCTGTCGCCACCCCGTCGTACGAGGCTGCCGCAGCTCAGTCGTACGAGGCCGCCATGGTCGTGGTCCTGGATGCCTCCGGCAGCATGAAGGAGCAGGTCGAGGGAGGCGTCAAGCGTGACCTCGCACAGCGGGGTCTGCTGCGAACGCTGGCCGGGCTGCCCGAGGGAACTGCGGTGGCACTGCGTCTGCTGGGCGAGGGGCCCGGCGACGACGAGTGTGGCGCCTCCACGCTGGCCGTCCCGTTCGCCGCCTTCGAGCCGCGACAGTGGCGCGAGTCGATGGGGTCGATCGGCTGGGACGGCGCCACGCCGCTGGTGCTCAGCATGCGTCAGGGACTCGAAGATCTCCGCCGGGTGAGCGCCCGACGCAAGGAGATGCTCATCATCGGCGACGGCGAGGAGACCTGCGGCGAGGATCCCGTCGGTGTCGCGCGCGCCGAGGCCGACGGTATCCGCATCCACACCATCAGCCTCGGTGAGCGCGTCTCGCACCAGCTCGCCGGCATCGCGCTGGTAACCGGGGGCACCTACACGCGGGCGTTCGACGAGACCAGCTTCGAAGCCGCCACTGTCGAGGCATTACCGACCGAGCTCGGCCTGCCGTTGGACGGCGGCTTGCCGATCGACGGATCGCTCGGTGGCGGCGCCGGCGCGGCCTCAGGCGGCGCGGGGGCACAGCTGCAGGTGATTCTCGACGTCAGCAACAGCATGTGGGGACAGATCGACGGTCGGGTGAAGATGGAGTTGGCGCGAGAAGCACTGAACGGAGCACTGGGGGATGTGCCGCCGACCCTGCCGGTCGGTATGCGCGCCTACGGCCACCGCGTCACCTACGACAACAAGGAGGCCGGGTGCCAGGATACCGAACTGCTGATCGCCCCCGAGCCCGGCAGCGCCGAGCGCATCCTGGCGCACGCCGCGGCGCTGCAGCCGCGAGGCCAGACTCCCCTGGCGCTCAGCCTGCGTGCCGCCGCAGATGATCTGAGCGACGGAGGCGGCGGCGTGCTGCTGTTGATCAGCGACGGCATCGAGTCGTGCGGCGGTGATCCGGTGGCGGTCGCCGAAGAGCTGCGTGCCAGCGGGATACCGATCATGATCCATGCCGTCGGTCTGGGTGTGGATGCGCAGGCGGCCGATGCGCTGTCGAGCCTCGCCAGCGCCGGCGGCGGCGACTACTTCGATGCCCCCAGCGCTGAGCAACTGTTCCAGGGCGTCGGCACGGCGGTGCGCGCGACCACCGAGTTCATCCTCGCCGGCGGCGAGGAGTCGGGCTTTCCGGCGCCGATCACGCGCCTCGGCGGCGGCGACAACGTGGCCACTGCGGAGGAGATAGGGCACGGCATCTACAGCTTCAGCGAGCACCTGTTCCGCGACGAGCGCTACTTCGCTGTACGTGGCGAGCCCGGGGAGCAACTCGTTCTCGCGGGAATGGTCTGCGCTCTGGCCATCGGCCGGACGCGCGACGGCGACACCACGTTCATGGGCTCCCCGTCGATGATGATGGCGCAGCGAATCGACGCCGCCGGAGAACGCTTGCGGGGTCGTAGCCTGACGGTTCGAGGCGACATGGGCGAGTGGCGCGAGATGGAAATGACCGTCCAGGACGATGGCTGGGCCCGCTTTCGTATCGGCCGCCCACAGGGCAACGTCCACCGCGACATGGTATTCCGTGTGTCGCCGAAGTAACCCCACGACTCGATCGAGGAGAAACGCACGATGACCCGACACAAGTTGCTGAGCCTGACAATCGGCTTGATTCTCCTGGTGGGGCTGGGCATCGCCGCCGGTCAGCAGAACGATCGCGAGGCACGCACGCAGCGCGAGCTCGCCATGGAGAGCCCGATCGAGGCGCTCGATTCCGTCTGGACCGAGGAGCTCACCTGGATCGAGATCCGCGACGCAATGACGGCCGGCAAGAGGACCGCCATTGTTACCACCGGTGGCATCGAGCAGAACGGGCCCTACGTTGCCACCGGCAAGCACAACTACGAGCTGATGGGCATGTGCGAGCGCATCGCCCGCGCGCTCGGCGATGCGCTGTGCGCACCGATCATCAAGATGGTGCCCGAAGGGGATATCGATCCGCCCACTGGCCACATGCGATACCCGGGCACGATCAGCGTGCGCCAGGAGACCTTCGAGATGATGCTCGACGATGCCGCCTCGAGCCTACGGACACACGGCTTCGACAGCATCCTGTTTCTCGGCGCCAGCGGCGGCAATCAAGACGGTATGAGCAACGTGGCCGGGCGAGTCAACGCGCGCTGGGGCGAGTCGAGAGTTCACTTCATCCCGGAGTTCTATGACAACGACGGGGTCATCGCCTACATGGCCGACGAGTTCGGCATCGTCGAGGAGAGCGAGGGATACCACGACTTCTTCTGGGCCACCGCGATGCAGATGACCGTCGATCCCGAAAGCGTGCGCTACGAGCAGCGCGTGAAGGCCGGCAAGGCGAGCATCAACGGTCAGAGCATCGCCGATCTGGAGGCCACGATCGCCATCGGTGACAAGCTCATGCAGTTCCGTGTCGAGCGAACCGTGAAGGCAATCCACGCCGCCATCGCGGCATCGCGGGCAACCGATCGGCCCTGATCCCGACCGTCGGGACAGCGGCTGCCAGAGAGGGTGCGGGGGATCTCTTTCTCCTGCCTGGGCAGAGCGTATAGACAGCCTTATACTGCACCGAAGGGCTCCCCGGAGGCTGGCGAACTCCGTGCGCTCATCGGTTCGATCGAGCCTGTTTTTCGCAGTGGAGAGATTCGAATGAAGCGGTCCTTGCTGTATCTCGCCGCCATCGGCCTCGCCGGCCTTGGGGCGACGGCAGGAACCGGTCTGGCGCAGCAGCCGGCGACGCACACGACCTCGGCAGAGGCCGGGAACCCGGGGCGCGCGGCAACCGCATATCAGGAGCAGAACCAGGTCATCGGCCGTTTCTGCCTGCGGTGCCACAACGACAGCTCGATGCGCGGCGGCCTGAGCCTGGAATCGTTCGACGTCGGCCAGGCGCACGAGAGTGCCGAGATCGCCGAGAAGATGATCCGCAAGCTGGAAGCGGGAATGATGCCCGCGCTCCCGGCGCAGCGCCCCGACGACGAAACCTTGACGGCGCTGGTCGCCGCCCTCGCTTCTCGAGTCGACGACGCTGCCGCCGCCAACCCGAACCCGGGCGGGCGCACGTTCCAGCGACTGAACCGGGTTGAGTACGAGCGTTCCGTACGCGATCTGCTCGAGCTCGACATCGACGCCGGCGCCTACTTGCCGCCGGACCCACTGAGCGCCGGCTTCGACAATATCGCCGACGTCCAGGGCCTCTCGGCAACCGTGATGGAAGGCTACCTGTCGGCCGCAGCCGAGATCAGCCGTCTGGCGGTGGGAGACCCTACCGCTGCGGTGGCCGAGACCAAGTACACGATGTCACGCTACACATCGCAGCGCGAGCGGGTCGAAGGCGCGCCCTACGGCACCCGCGGCGGGCTGTCGGTAGTCCACAACTTCCCGGCCGACGGCGAGTACATCGTCACCATCACGGTCTTTGACTCGCCGGAAGGACTGCTGTTCGGCAAGGCGCTCCACCACCAGGAAGAGGTCGAGATCTCGGTCAATGGCGAGCGCGCCGCGTTGCTCGCTATTGACCGATTCATGGACCCCGACAACCAGAGCCTGTCCACCCCGCCGGTGTCCATCCGCGCCGGAGCGCAGCGCGTCTCGGTGGCGTTCATACAGCGGTCGGAGGGACCCGATGTCGATCTGATGTCGCCGCACGAGTGGAGCCTGTCGGATCGCTCGATCGGCTCGGTTCACGGGATCACCAGCCTCGTCCATCTGCAGAGCGCTGCGATCATCGGGCCGCACAACCCCACCGGCGTCTCCGCGACGCCGAGCCGCAGGCGCATCTTCACCTGCCGGCCGACATCGCCCGACGAGGAAGCACCGTGCGCCGAGGCAATCATCTCGCGGCTGGCGACGCAGGCCTACCGTCGCCCCACGACCGAGCGTGACCTCGCCGGGCTGATTTCCTTTTACCGCAAGGGCACGGCCAGCGGCGGATTCGAGGCCGGCGTCCGTGCGGCGCTCGAGGCCCTGCTGTCGAGCCCGCATTTCGTGTTGCGATTCGAAGCCCCGGCCGACGGCCAGACGAATGGTCCCGCCAACCGGATCAGCGACCTGGCGCTGGCCTCACGCCTGTCCTTCTTCCTCTGGGGGGCGGCGCCGGACGAGGAGCTGATGACGCTGGCGCGCGACAACCAGCTGTCGGGCGACTCCGAGCTCGAAGCGCAGGTACGCAGGATGCTCGACGATCCGCGCGCCGCGGCCTTGGGAACGCGGTTCGCAGCTCAGTGGCTCCGACTGCAAGATCTCGACAAGGTGCACCCCGATGCCCTGATGTTCCCGGACTTCCACGAGGAGCTCGCCGCGGCCATGCGGCGCGAGACCGAGCTGTTCTTCAACAGCCTCGTGCAGGACGATCGTAGCGTCCTCGATCTCTTGCTGGCCGACTACACGTTCGTGAACGATCGCTTGGCACGGCACTACGGCATCCCGGAGATCAGTGGAGACCACTTCCGGCGGGTGCAGGTCCCCGACCCGGAGCGCCGCGGACTCCTGGGCCACGGCAGCATCCTGACGTTGACCTCGCACGCCGAGAGAACATCACCGGTGCTGCGCGGCAAGTGGGTATTGTCCGTGTTGCTCGGAAGCCCGCCGCCGCCGCCGCCGCCCGACGTGCCCGAGCTGGATGCAACCGCCGCGGTCGCCGACGGCCGTGAGCTCACCGTGCGCGAGCGCCTGGAGCAGCACCGCGCCAACCCGGCGTGTGCCAGCTGCCACCGAGCGATCGATCCGATCGGCCTGGCGCTGGAGAACTTCGATGTCACGGGGGCCTGGCGTACCCGCGACGCCGGCAACCCGGTGGACACGTCGGGCAGCCTGTACGACGGAACCTCCTTGACGAGCCCTTCGGACCTCCGCTCGGCATTGCTTAAGTACTCGCCGGCGCTGATCACGACCTTCACCGAGAACCTCATGGCATATGGACTTGGACGCCGGGTCGAGTACCCTGATATGCCACAGATCCGCGCCATAGTTCGCGCGGCATCGCACCACGACTACAACCTGTCGTCGTTCATCTTGGGGGTGGCGACAAGCCCGGCTTTCCGCAGCAACAATGAAGTTCAACCAGTTGACGTAGCCGCGGATCGCGACGAGATCAGCTGAGCCTCCGGAGCTCGACGCGATTCCGTCGCCACGCGGCGAGGAAACGAACCGATGTACATCACGCAGAAGGCGATGCCTCGCCGAACCGTCTTGCGCGGTCTGGGCGCAACGGTGGCGCTCCCGCTCATGGACGCGATGGTTCCGGCTGGAACGGCGCTCGCGAAAGCGGCGGTGAACACCAACGTCCCTCCGAAGCGACTGGTCTGCATCGAGATCGTTCACGGAGCTGCGGGTAGCAGCGCGTACGGCGCCACCAAGAATCTATGGGCGCCGGCGGCAACCGGACACGATTTCGATCTGAGCCCGACCTCGTTGAGCCCGCTGGATCCGTGGCGCAAGTACCTGACGATCGTCAGCGACACGGACTGCCAGCAGGCGGAGGCCTACGAGACCAAGGAGATCGGTGGCGATCACTATCGGTCGAGCGCCGTGTTCCTGACCCAGGCGCATCCGAAGCAGACCGAAGGATCGGACGTCATGGCCGGCGTTTCGATGGATCAGGTCCATGCGCAGCGATTCGGACAGGACAACCCGATCCCGTCGCTGCAGCTGTGCATCGAGAACGTCGATCAGGCCGGCGGCTGCGACTACGGGTACGCGTGCATCTACTCCGACACCATCAGCTGGGCAGCGCCGACCGAGCCGCTGCCGATGATCCGTGATCCGCGCGCCGTCTTCGACCGCCTCTTCGGGGCCGGTGGAACACCCGAGCAGCGTGCCGCCCGACGTGCCAGCAAGCGCAGCATCCTCGACTGGATCGCCGAGGAAGTCTCGCATATCCAGCAGGCGTTCGGGGCCGGCGACCGGCGGCGGCTCGATCGCTACCTGACCAACATTCGTGAGATCGAGCGACGAATCCAGATAACCGAGGAGCGCAACAGCAGCGGCGAGCTACGTGAGTTGCCTGCCGCACCCGCCGGAGTGCCGGACTCCTTCACCGAGCACGTCGAGCTGATGTTCGACCTGCAGGCGATGGCGTTCGCCGCCGACCTGACACGCGTTTTCTCGCTCAAGCTAGGACGCGACGCTTCGGCCCGCGTGTTCCCGGAGAGCGGCGTGCCGGAGCCGTTCCACCGCACTTCGCACCATGGCGATGTCGCGGCAAACGTCGAGAAGTTCGCCCAGATCAACCGCTACCACGCGGGCAGGCTGCCGTACCTCCTCGACAGGTTGAACACCACGCTCGACGGCGACAGCCCACTGCTCGACAACACCATGGTCATATACGGCTCGCCGATGGGTGACCCCAACCTGCACAACCACAGGCGCTGTCCGCTGATCGTGCTCGGCGGCGCCAACACGCAGCCGCACGGCGACCTCCATATCCGCGCCGAGCCGGGTACGCCGATGGCGAACGTGATGCTGGAACTGCTCCATCGGCTTGGGCACGACGACATGGAGAGCTTCGGCGACAGCACCGGGCAATTCTCCTACTCGGTCTGACGAGGACACCAAAGGCGGAGGACTGATTCGATGTCGGCAACGCACAAGCATCGCCCGATTGTGGGCACACGCCTCTGCTTGATGCTCGCGATCGCGGTGTGTCTGCCGGCCCTGGTGGTCGCCGCACCGGCCGAGTCACCCGTTGCCGATGCCGCGATGGCCGGCAATGCGGATGCCGTCCGCACGCTGCTCCGCCAGGCGGCCGACGTCAACGCCGCCCAGGCCGACGGCATGACGGCGCTGCACTGGGCAGCGGAGAACAACGCCGCCGAGCTCGCCGAGATGCTCATCTACGCCGGCGCCAACCTGGAAGCGGGAACGCGGATCGGTGCCTATCGGCCCCTGCATATCGCCAGCAAGTCGGGCAACGCGAATGCGGTTCGCGTGTTGCTGGAAGCAGGCAGCAACGTCGACGCCGCGACAACGGCGGGCGGCGCGAGCGCGCTGCACTTCGCGGCGGCGACAGGCAATGGCGAAGTCGTTTCGATGCTGCTGGATCACGCTGCCGATCCGAACGCGCTCGAGGCGGCTTGGGGCGAGACGCCGCTCATGTTTGCGGTCGCTCACAATCGACTCGGCGTGATCAGAACACTACTGCAACGCGGCGCCGACGCCTCCATCGCGACCAAGGTGGTCGACATCGCGGCCGCCGGCAAGGAGCTCCAAGCCGCTGAGCGACTGCGCCGCGAGCGCATCGTGGCGTTGCGGAAGGTAGAGGAAGAGGCAGCCGCTCGGGCGGCCGAAGCAGAGCGCGACGAAGAGGCCGAAGCCACAGAAGCCGGCGAATCCGAGGCCGCTGCGGAAGAAGCGCCGTCTCCCGCTCCTGAGGAAAAGGCCGAGCCTGACGAGAGCACCACCGAAGCCGCCGAGAAGGAGACCCCCGAGGCGGGCGAGGATGAGCAACCCGAGGACGATGAGTACGCCGACAAGAGCGAGGAAGAGATCGCTTTCATGGAGCAAGCACGAGGCTTCCCCGATCTCGTCTTCGCCCAGGGCGGCCTCACTGCGCTTCACTTCGCGGCGCGCGAGGGACACACCGACGCCGCGATGACGCTGCTCGACCACGACGTCAACGTCAATCGGGTCAGCGGGGGCGACCAGACCAGCCCGCTGCTGATCGCCACCATCAACGGCCACTTCGACCTGGCCATGAAGCTGCTCGAGCTCGGCGCCGATCCCGATCTTGCCAGCGAGTCCGGTGGCACTCCGGTGTACGCCGCGATCAACGCCCAATTCCCGGCCAAGACGAGCTACCCGCAGCAGACCGCGCACAAGAAACAGCAGACGACGCACGACGAGCTCGTGGCAGCGCTGCTGGAGGCCGGCGCGGACCCCAACGTGCGGCTAAAGAAGAAACTCTGGTATCAGGCGTACAACTTCGACCAGCAGTCCGACACCACGGGCGCGACGCCATTCTGGCGCGCGGCTCAGGCTCTCGATGTCGAGGTCATGAAGTTGCTGGTGGCGCACGGCGCCGACCCTGAGGTCCCGACCCGCAAGATCCCCCGGCGGCGGTACCGTCGAGGACGGAAGGCTCAGACCGATCATTCAGGGCTGCCTCCCGCGGAGATCGGCGGACCCGCCATCTACCCGATCCACATCGCGGCCGGTGCCGGCTACGCCGAGGGCACCGGCTTCGCCGCCAACCATCACCGTCATGTCCCGGATGGATGGATACCGGCGATGAAGTACCTGGTGGAAGATCTCGGCCTAGATGTCAACGCCAGGGACGACAAGGGCTACGCGCCGCTGCACCACGCCGCCGGGCGCGGTGACAACGAGATGGTCGTCTACCTCCACATGCAGGGCGCTGATCCGACTCTGCTGAGTCGCCGCGGCGAGACCATCGCTGACATGGCCAACGGGCCGATGCAGCGCGTGCGGCCGTATCCGGCAACCATCACGTTGGCCGAGGCGCTCGGTTCGGAGAACAACAACAACTGCATCTCCTGCTGATCTCGCGCTCGAATCGACCCGTATCGAGGCGGCGGAGGTAGGCGCTGCCGCGCTGGATCCGCACGCCGTCAAGCGCTCCCAACCAGCGCCGGATTCCCTCATCGATACGTTGCTCGTAGGCCATCCGCATCCAGTGCGCCAGTGGCACATGCGGCGCCGCCGAGCGCGTTTGAGTCTGCCCGGCGATGAACGCGAAGAACACGATCATCGTGTCGATGAACAACGCGATAAACGCGAACACCACTGCCGCCGGGCTGCCGGCGACCATATCGGTCATGGCCCGCTCCCAATACTCCTCCTCCTCCAGCGGGCGTGTGTCGAGGATTGCCGGGTCGACCGCCATCGGTGCGAACTCGCCGCGTACCTGGCGGATTCGATCCGCCGGGATCGCCGCCGATGCGCGCGAGTACGAGGCCCGCAAAGCACCGTGGTCGATCTCGTTGCCCTCCGTCAGCGCCGCGATCTCTGCATCGAGACGTTGCAGCGAACCGCCGACCTCCATCTCCATCTGCTCGATGCGCGGCAGGACGCTGGTCAGGAACCGATAGCGCTCGCCGGTGCCACTCTGAACTTGCCGCAGATCGACGAGAAGGTCGGACTCGCCGATGAGCTTCTGCAGGTACGGGTTGGAGATGTTGCGCAGACCGCCGCCGCTGGCCTGCTCGATCTCGACTCGCCGGCGCAGCTCGGCCGAGGCCTCCTGCAGGGTGCCCAGCGTGCCGCCCGTCTGCGATCGCGCGTCCACGAGATACGCGCGCAGCGATTCATATCGCTCCAGGCGCCGCTCGTTGGCGATGGTCTCTTCGGAAAAGCCGCGATAGTAGAAAACGTAGGAAGTGAAGCTGGACATCACCACCGTGAAGATGATCACAGCGACGAGCATCGGCTGATAGCTGGTGCGCTCACGGATTGCGAGCGCAGAGGTCAGCATCCCGAGCTGGATGATGGCCGCCAAGCCCAGCGCCGCCAGCATCGAGTAGCCGAAGTCGGGGAAGATCTCCGAGATGCCGTTGAAGGTGCTGTACCCGGAGACCAGGCAACCGATAGCGGCGGCAAGAGCGGGAAAGGTATGGACGGGTGATTTGACGAAGCCCAACAATGCGCGAAACACGACGCAATACACCTCCGGTTCGCGCCTCCCGAACCAGATCCCCGGCAAATCCGACCGTACGCCGCTAGCGCGGCAGATCGAACGCTTTCGCCCCAACGCGGAGATGCTAGATGGAGCATACGACTCCGTGCCCCCCGGTGACCAGTCCGCCGACGGGAAAGTCCGACTGGCGGGTCGAATCTCGGGCGGTTAACGTGCCCTGTCAAACGATTCCACCGACCGAGATCTCCCGATGCGCATCGCCACCTGGAACATCAACGGGCTCAGCGCTCGTATCGACTTCGTCTTGCACTGGCTACGAGCGCGACAGCCCGACGTGGTCGGCCTGCAGGAGCTCAAGACGGCGGACGACAAGTTCCCTCATATGGCCTTCCAGGCCGAGGGCTACCACGCCGTGGTCCACGGACAGAAGGCCTGGAACGGAGTGGCGATCTTGTGTCGCGAGCCCACCGAGGCGCTGCAGATCGGGTTGCCGGGCCAGGAGGAACACGGCGCGCGTCTGCTGACCGCACGCGCCGGCGGGCTCGACTTCACCACCATCTACATCCCCAACGGTAAGACCGTCGACCATGACGACTTCCCAAAGAAACTTGCGTGGTTCGAGGCACTAACAGAGCACATGAAGGCCTCGACCGCCGAGGGCGCGGAGGCCATTCTGTGCGGCGACTTCAACATCGTCCCGGCAGGAATCGACAGCTGGAACGAGAAGGCACTCTGCGGCGGCATCTTCCACACCGATAGGGAACGCGCCGCGTTTCGCCGGTTGCTCGACGGCGGCCTCGCAGATCTGTTCCGCCTGCGGTACCCAGACGAACAGAAGTTCTCGTGGTGGGACTATCGCGGCGGCGCATTCCACCGCGGCATGGGGCTTCGAATCGACTTCCTGCTCGGCACGCCCGCGGTGTGCGCCCGGGTCGAGGACGTATGGACGGACCGTGACTACCGCAAGAAAAAGGAGGGGCTCATTGCCTCGGACCACGCTCCCGTCATCGCCGATCTGACCTGATGGGAAGCCGCGCTCGAGTCTCCCCGGGAGCCGGATTGATTGCCAGATGGAACCGCCTGCGCGGTGTGCCTGGCGGCCGGTGGCTGTTCTCCTGGCTGGTGGGACGGTCAGCGCCGTACACCGGCAGCATCGGCGCCCGGGTCGCGGAGCTGCGACCTGGCTACTGTCGCGCGACGCTGCGCGATCGCCGTTCGATCCGCAATCACCTCGACTCGGTGCACGCGGTGGCCCTGGTGAACCTCGGCGAGCTGTGCAGCGGCCTGGCTATGCTGACCGGCCTGGCCCCTGACGTGCGCGGCATCGCCGTGGCGCTGCAGATCGACTACCTCAAGAAGGCACGTGGGACGCTGACCGCCGAGTGCACCTGTGATCCGCCGGAGGTGGCCGAGCCGATGGACTATCGCCCGTCCGCGGTGATTCGCGACGCCGGCGGCGACGAGGTTGCCCGCCTCACGGCCACCTGGCGACTCGATCGGCGGAGCACGTGACCGCGACCATGTCGTTGACCACCGACCTCACGCGACACGCCGGCACCGAGATACCGTTGATCTGCGGCCCGATGTATCCGTGTTCCAATCCCGAGCTGGTAGCGGCGGCTTCAGAAGCGGGCGCCTTGGGGGTCTTGCAGCCGGTCTCGCTGACGTTCGTCCACGGCCATGACTTTCGTCAGGGCATCCGGCTGATGCGGCGCCTGACGTCCAAGCCGATTGGCATGAACGCTCTGATCGAGGCCTCATCCAAGCGGTACCTGGACCGAATGACCGAGTGGATCGATATCGCCCTCGAAGAGGGCGTGCGCTTCTTCATCACCTCGCTCGGCAAGCCGCGCTGGGTCGTGGATCGGGTGCACGCGGTCGGTGGCTTCGTCTATCACGACGTCACCGAGCGTAAGTGGGCGCTGAAGGGGCTCGAATCCGGCGTCGATGGCCTCATCGCGGTGAATCGTCGCGCCGGCGGTCACGCCGGCCCGCGCGGCGTCGCAGCGCTGTACGAGGAGGTCGGCGACCTGGGGGTGCCGGTGGTCTGCGCCGGCGGCGTCGGCAACCCAGAGGGGTTTATCGAGGCGCTACGAATTGGCTATGCCGGGGTGCAGTGCGGAACTCGATTTATCGCCACCACCGAGTGCAACTCCTCGGACGCGTACAAGCAGGCGATCCTGGACGCATCCGCCGACGACATCGTGCTCAGCGAGCGAGTCACGGGCATCCCGGTGGCGGTCATCAACACGCCCTACGTGCAGCGCACCGGGACCAAGGTGAGCGCCCTTGGCCGCTGGCTATTGCGTAACGAGCGCACGAAACACTGGATGCGGGCCTTCTACAGCATTCGGTCGTTCTTTCAGCTCAAGCGCGCCTCGCTCGACGCGAGCGGCACGAAGGATTACTGGCAGGCCGGCAAGAGCGCAGGCGACATCCACCGGGTCGTACCGGCGGGTGACATCGTACGCGCCTTCGCCGCCGCGGCCAGCGGACGGTCAAGCGAGAACGGCGACGGGCTGCCCGGCTAGATTCAGTCGCAGTGCTCCACGAGGCCAACGATGCTTGCCCTTGCATCAGACCCTGAGGTAGCCCAGCATCGAGACGCTTTCAGGTCCGAGACTGCACCACCAAGCGTGTAGGAGATGTGTGATGGGCATGGTTCCGTCGAGCGATGGCCTCGATCTCGAGGGGCTCGAGCCGCCGAGCACGACGCTGCGCAGCATGCTGCGCACCTTCGGCCCCGGCATCATCCTGATGATGACGGGCATCGGCACCAGCCACCTGATCACCGCTCCCACCGCCGGCGGTCGGTTTCAGTACGCCCTTCTGTGGTGCATCCCGGTGGCCTACATCTTCAAGTACTACGGCTTCGAGATGGCGTTCCGGTTCACCAACGCGACCGGCAAGAGCCTGCTCGAGGCCTATGGTACGGCGTGGAAGAAATGGCCCCTGTGGTACGTGCTCTCGACCACGTTGTTGCAGTGCGCCATCGGCCAGGCAGGGCGGCTGATCGCCGCATCGGCGGTGCTGTACTCGATCTTCACGATCTCGCTCGGGTTGCCCGTACCGCTCGGAGCATACGGCATCGTCCTCGGGGTCGGCTCGGTGGCAGTGCTGTTGAGCGGCAGCTATCGCTCGGTGGAGAACTCCGCCAAGGCGGCCGCGATCGCACTCTGTCTGTCGACGATCGCCGTGTACATCGTCAGGCCGGCACCGCTCGACGCGCTGCGACACTTCTGGATCGTGGAGACCCCGGTGGGATCGTGGTTGCTGGTGGCGGCGTTCCTGGGCCTGCTGCCGACCGGGCTCGACGTGTCGTTGCAGGCGTCCGAGTGGGGCAAGGCCAAACGTGCCGGTATGAGTCGCATTCGACCCGAGCTCGAGCGCCGCGGATTGGCGCGCGCATTCGACCCGTTCACCTCCACCAAGGAAGACTTGGCGGTCGATGCCAATCTGCTGCCCGAAGCGGCGCAAGAGTATTGCCGCCGTTGGTTCCGGATCAGCCTGTGGGATTTCCGGCTCGGTCACGTGGTGTCGTTCGTGATGGCGTGCATTTTCCTGTTGCTGGCCGCCGTGTGGCTCTATCCGAGTCCGGTCGAAGGGCGTGCGGTGATGGGCGAGATCGCAGGAATCTTCACCAACAGCGTCGGGCCGTGGATGATGGTCGTGTTCATGACCGGAGCGTTTGCCGCCACGTTCTCGACCGCCTTCAACTACTTCGACGGCTGGCCACGCGTGGTCGGCGCCTGCTGCCGCAACATGTTCCCGACCACGGCCCGTCTGCAGGGAATCGTGAAGGCCGACCTGACCGCCGAGCACCGTGCCACCTGGTCGTCGGAGTACAACATTTACCGCGCGACGATGTTCTTCTCGCTGATCACTGCGACGGCAATCGTCATCGGCATGCCGCGACCGGTCTTCCTGGTGCTGGTGGCCTCGGCGCTGGCCTTCTTCGTGGCACCGGTGATCTTCTTCCTTAACCTCTACTACTGCCTGACAGTCATCCCGAAGCACGCCAGGGACTACTACCCCTCGCCGTTCGCGATCTGGTTCGGTGGTGCATCGCTGGTCGTGTTCACCGCGCTCAGCGGCATATTGATCGCCGCCCGCGTCCTCGGCATCCAGCTGTTCGGCTAGCATCCGCAGCCGGTCGTCAAGCACCGGCAGCCAGGGACACGCCGGGTTCGATAGGCTACGCGCATGAACAGCGAAACTGTCCAGGGGCTGCTGGAGCAGATTCGGCGCGACACCGGTGGCGCATTCATCTCTGGCCTGGGGTATATCGGCGATCGACTCGGCCTGTTCACTGCGCTTGCCGAACAGGGGCCTGTCGGCAGCGTCGCCCTGGCCGCGTCGACACGTCTGAACGAGCGCTACCTACGGGAATGGCTCAAGGCCATGGCGGCGTTCGGCTACATCGAGTACGACGACGAAGCGGCGACGTACGCTATGTCACAGGAGCAGAGCGCCGTCCTCGCCGAGGAAACGTCGGCCGTGTTCGGCGCCGGCACGTTCCACTTCACGTTGCCGTCGTTGCTGCGAACCGAGGAGCTGATGAACGCGTTCCGGCACGGCGGGGGCATTGCTTACGACGAGCTCCATCCCGAGGTCCCGGCCTCGATCGATCGAATGCACCGAGCCTGGTTCGATCATCTGCTGACCGAGGAGTGGCTGCCGGCGGTTCCGGGGCTCTGCGACCGGCTGCACGATGGCATCCGCGTGCTCGACGTCGGCTGCGGCCTGGGCCGTTCAACAATTGCCGTCGCTCGAGCGCACCCCGGTACCTCCGTGCTCGGCATCGACCCGCATGCACCCAGCATCGAGTTCGCCCGCGCCCTGGCGGTCGAAGGTGATGTGAGCAACGCGGAGTTCGCGGCGCTGCCGCTAGAGGATATCGAGCCCGAGCTGCGCTTCGACCTGGTGCTGGCCATCGACTGCATCCACGACATGGCCGATCCGGTCGGAACGCTGCGCGGTATCCACCGACACCTCTCGGGCGACGGCCTGCTGGTCTGGTCTGAGCCAGCCGGGTCGTTGAACCCATTGGAGAATCGCGACACCCTGTCGCGCATGCGCGCCGCCCTCAGCCCGTTTCATTGCCTCACCGTCTCGCTGGCCGCAGGGGGACCCGGGCTGGGAACTCTGATCGGCACCGAGGGGGCACAGCAGCTGGCGGCCGAGGCGGGCTTCAAGAGCTTCGAGACGCTGCCGGTGCCATCCGACACCCAGCTATTCTTCGGACTTCGACGCTGAGCTGGGCGCAATACGCGCGGTCTGTGATCGACCGACCCCGACGGCGCGCGCCTGGACAAGTAGAATGGCGCCGTCATCGAGGCCCCAACAGCCGGCGTCACGCCGGCTATGAGCCCTGGGAACGCCATGCCCGCGTCACGTGAATCAGCCGACACCGGCGCGCGGATCCGCCTCTGGGGAGTGCGCGGTTCCGTGCCCACCCCGCAGGCAGACCACCTCGCGCACGGCGGCAACACGCCCTGTGTGGAGCTGCGTACGTCTGACAATGACGTGCTGGTGATCGACGGAGGCACCGGTATGCGCCCGCTCGGCGATGCCCTGGACGAGGAGGTGGGCGGCGGCGGCGTCACCGTGCACGTGCTGCTGTCGCACTTTCACTGGGACCATCTCCAGGGAATCCCGTACTTCGCGCCCCTATTTGACGAGCGCAGCGAGATCGTCTTCTACGCCGATGCCAGCAGCGCCCGTATCGAAGCTGCTCTGGACGGCCAGATGCAGGCACCCTTCTTCCCCATCGGCCTGGACCAGACCGCCGCAAGGCGACGATTCGTCAGCCTGCCGACGGAAGGCATGGACATAGGAAGCGCCCGCGTGACTCCGGTGGCGTTAACCCACCCCCAGGGGGCTAGCGGATTCCGGATCGACGACGGTGCCGGATCCTTGCTATACGCATCGGATCACGAGCACGGCGATGCCATCGTCGACGCCGCCATCCTCGAGGCGGCCACCGGTGCCGACGTTCTGATCTACGACGCGCAATACACTCCGGAAGAGTACGCCACCCGGGTCGGCTGGGGCCACAGCACATGGGAGTCGGGCGTTGACGTGGCAGCCGCCGCGCAGGCCGCCAAGCTGCTCCTCTTCCATCACGATCCGGCCCACGACGATGATGCGCTGGCGGCGATCGAGGCACAGGCGAAGAAGCGCCTCTCGTGCGCCACGATGGCACGCGAGGGCGAGACCTACGTGCTCGGGGAGTCCAGGACGTGACCGAAGAAGCCAGGACCAAGCTAAAGCTCCGCTACGCCATCAACGACGACGCGTTCGAGGTGGTGGTTGCCCACAGTGGCGCAGAGATCGGTCGCGCGGCCGAGTGTCGGATCGTGATCGAGGACTCCGAGGTTTCGCGGCATCACGCGCGACTGTCCTACGACGACGCCCGATGGACGATCACCGACCTGGGATCCACCAACGGTACGGCGGTAAACGGTGAGGAGTTGAGTCAGCCGCAACAGCTGTCCGACGGCGACATCGTGACCATTCACAGCTACGAGCTCACGGCCAGCATCGAGGAGGATGCCGGCGGCGGCATTGTGTTCGACGAACGCGACCCCGACGAGTCCGTCGGCACGTTCATCGCCTCGGCCGACGTTCTGCAGCTGCTCGAGATGGGAGCGTCGGAGGCGGTCAGCGCCGCCGAGGTCACCAAGGCGGCCGACGCGACGGCAGCAGAGCCGACATCGTCACCCGGAGGACTCAGCGTCAGCTCCCGATCGACGCTCGGCGCCAACCACGTGTTGGAGCTGTGCAGCAGCGCTGCCGAGGCACTGCTCGGCGCGGTCGGTGTCGAAGGAGTCCTGGAAGAGATCATGCGGTTGGCGTTCGAAAACGTACCGGCCCAGCGCGGCGCGATCTCGCTGTGCGAGGAGGAAGGCGCCGAGCTGCGACCGGTGGTCGTGCATGGTCTGTCGGACAACGACGAGCTGCGCATCAGCCGCAAGATCGCCACCGGCGCGGTGGAGGAGCACAAGGCGTTCCTGATCCGAGAGGTGGAGTCCGATGAGCGCTTCACCGCCAGCGACACGATTGCCCGGATGGACATCCGCTCGGCAGTGTGCGTGCCGATGGAACACGACGGCCAAGTGCAGGGATTGATCTACCTCGACACGCGCGACAACGCCTCTCGCTTCGGCGAGCGCGACCTGCGCCTGGTGACGGTGCTCGGAATGCTGGGCGCTATCGGCATCCGCCAAACGCGCTACCGGGAGGAGATCGCGCATCAGCTGCAGATCCGCTCCCGACTGGAGCGCTACAGCTCCCCGTCGGTCATCGAACGGCTGCAATCAGTTGGTGAGTACGGTGAGATGCTGGCCGAGGAACGCGAGATCAGCGTGCTGTTCACCGACCTGTGCGGCTTCACGGCGTTGTCCGAGAGGATGGCCCCCGCCGATACGGCGCGGCTGCTCAACTCGATCTTCGAGCAGCTGACCCAGGTGGTCTTCACTCATGAGGGCACTCTCGACAAGTTCATGGGTGACGGCATGATGGCGTTCTTTGGAGCGCCTTTCGATCAGCCGGACCATGCTGAACGGGCGGTCGCAGCAGCATGGGGGATGTCGGAGGCGCTCAACGCTATCAACTCGGAGCTCACCGAGGACCACCGCATCAACATGCGCATCGGAGTCAACACCGGTCCGGCGATCGTCGGTGACATCGGCTCACAGAGGCGGCGCGACTACACCGTGGTGGGCGATACGGTGAACGTCGCAAGCCGACTCGAAAGCACCGTCGCCACCCCGGGACAGATCGCCATCAGCCACCACACTCACGAGCTGGTGGAGAAGCTCTTCCGCTGTGAGGCCCTCCCCAAGATGAAGGTCAACGGGCGTCAGAAGGAGGTCACGCCCTTCCTGGTGCTCGGCCCGGCGGAGTAAGCCGGCACCGCTTGCGACCCCGGCAGGCTAGTCGGTCGCGCCCTCCACCGCCTGCAATAGCAGCTCGACGTTGCGTCGTCCCTCTCGGCCGTCGACCTCAGGTGGTCGACCATCTCGGACCGCGGATACGAAGTCCTCGATCTCGCCGACGTACGGATCCGCTACGGTGTAGTCAATATCACCGTCCGGCCCGTGCACCTCGCCGCCGCCATGCGGACCCAGCGTGCCGGTGCAAACGATGCTGCCGCGACTACCGTGGATCTCCAGCGCCGACGGCGCGTCGAACTGCACCGAGGAACAGATCTCGGCCGTGGCGCCGGACTCGAAGCGCAGCGCCAGCAACGCGGTCTCGTCGTGTGTCGCGCCCCACACGCCGCGGCTGATGGTGCTGCTCAGATCCACCACCTCGCCGCTGCTCGGCAGCAGCGTCCAGCGCACGAGATCCAGACAATGAGTGCCCACCGCCCCCAGGCTCCACCAGCGACCCACCTCTGGATGCGCCCGCCAGTTGGTAAGCATCGCTTGCACGATAGCTCCAGCGAACGCGTACATGGCGCAGATCCCCGAGCTCGCCGGCATGCGCCGCGGCCACCGCCTTGCGGTGGCCGTTGTGCCAGCGCAGGTGATACGCCACCCCGAGCGTCACGCCGGCCGCCGCCGCGGCATCGATCATGCGCGTCGCGTCGTCACGCTCGGTACACATCGGCTTCTCGACCAGCACGTGCTTGCCAGCCTCTGCGGCAGCCACCGCCGCGTCGGCATGAAGCCGATCGGGGGTGGCAATCAGCACCGCATGGAGCTGGTCATCGGCAAGCAATGCGCCAAGTTCGTCGTGGCCGGGATTCGTTGCTGCGGCGCCGTGGCGAGCGGCGAAGTCGACCGCACGATCGCGATCGCGGCTCAGCACGCTCCACAGCCGCGTTCCCTCAGTTGCCGCCAGAGCCGGCGCCAGGCTACGACCGGCGATCTTACCGGTACCGAGAATAGCGAAGTTGAGCACGGATACGCTCCCGAGTGTGTCCGGATTAAACGTAGCCTACCGCGGCAGCTCGCTGGCATGACCGCGCTACCGCTACGCGCCGCACGCTGTCGACCAATTCGCACGTCGACTCTGCTCTGTTACAAAGGAGCCCCGTCGTGCGACGATGTGAATATTCGTTCTCATGACTTGCCGGAGACATCTGTGATGCGCATGGAGAAGAACGCCCGCCCAATGGTCATCGTTGCCATAGGCCTCCTGTCGCTTCCGGGGACGCGGGCCGCCGTGCAGGCGCAAGGCGCCGAGTACGTCGAGCTGTTCAGCCCGGCGGCGGCCTCCCGCCAAGCGGCGCCGGCCGACATCCTGGGCGTGGCGATGCCCGGATCCGTCGAGCGCATCGAGATCGATCTGGCCGCGCTGCGATCGCCCGCAGACACGTTCCTCCGGATGCGGATGACTTTCGGGCAGGGCGCACACAGCCTGAATGTTGTGCGTGACGAGATGGAATGGACCGACGACCGCACGCTGTCATGGTTCGGCAGCGTCGAGGAGGGCGGCGGCTCGGTGTTGTTCTCGGTGCACCGGCGAGCAGTGTACGGAAGCATCGAGACCGGCGCCGGCGCCTACAGGATCGAGCCCGCGGCTGGCGGCGGATACTGGCTCTACCAGCTCGATTTATCCAAAGAAGCGCAGATTGACGACGGCGGGGTCGAGCCGCCGGTCCCCTATGAGGTCCGCACGGTCGACGCCTCGCTCAGTGAGCGATCGGCGAAGACAACGCTCACCGTGCTGGTCATCTACACCAACGGCTTCAAGAAGACGTATCCCGGCGCCCACCTGAACGCGCAGGTCAATCAGCTGATCCAGTGGGCCAATCAGGCGTTGAGCAACAGCAAGGTGCCGATGAAGCTCAAGGTCGTCGCCAAAAAAAAGCGCAAATACACGGACGGGGGTGAGCTGACGCCAGTGCTGAATGACTTCAGAAACGGAGTCGGTACCTTCAAGAAGGTAGCGGGTTGGCGACGTCAGTTTGGCGCCGATCTCGTCGTGCTACTCCGCGTCTTCAAGGAAGACAACGTCAATTGCGGTCGCGGAGTCCGAATGGGCGAGCTCAGCGTCGATTTCGCGCCGCACGCCTACTCGGTGACGCAAGTGGGTCGCCTCCCGAGCCGGTTCTTCTGTCACGATCGGACCATGGTCCACGAGTTCGGCCACAATTGGGGGAGCAACCACAACGAAGGTGACGACGCTGTTTCCGTACTCCCTCGGTCACCGGTTCGGCGCCGCGAGAGGCTCCAGACTCGGCGGCTTCAAGACCGTGATGTCCTATTCGTCGGAAGCCGGAGAGGACTCAATTCAGTATTTCTCCAATCCCAAGGTGCAGTTCGCAGGGTTGAAGACCGGCACGAAAAGCCTCGACAACGCCAAGTCCTTGAAGCAGGTCAAGGCCACCGCGGCGGCTTGGAGCGACAACCTCTAAGCGCCAGCTCCCGAACCCACGTCTAAGCGCTAGCTCCCGGGCCCCACGTCCCACTTCTGCGCGCTGGAGATGTCCGGCATTCCCCACTCGGCGCCATTCCAGCCGCTGAAGCCCTGCATGCGGAAGGCCCAGAAGCCGGTGGTGGAGTCGGACACCACGATGAGGCCGTCGGCGTTACGCACGTCGACGCCGAAGGCGCCGTTGAATATCGGCGGAAAATCGGTTTGAGCGGGCCCAGATAGGTGTCGTACCAGGCGACGGTGGCGGGGTTGTGGGGATCCGCCAGGGTAAAGATCTGCAGCCCGTCGACGTAGCCGGAAACGAACACGTAGGGCCAGCGCACCTCGTGGTTGTGCACCAGGTGGCGCCAGTCGGCGGTCCAGGCGGAGATCGGCTGACGGATGACGCTGGTCTCGCCGTCGAGCGCCGGCTTGAGGTCGAAGATGCGCAGGGGCGCGTACTGATACTCGGTCTCCCCCACCACGTAGCGACCATCCGGTGAGGGGGTAAAGGTGTGCCCCCACTCGACGCCCTCGACGCCCACGAGCGAGATCTGCAGGGTCGGGTTCTCCAGATCGGTGACGTCGTAGATGTAGTAGCCGCCGGTGCCGCCGCCGTAGAAGCGATCCTGCTGAGTGTCGGAGTGATAGCCGACATACAGATCGTGGTACCCGCGCATGGGGCTTTCGCCCTCGGAGCCCACCGGCACCTGAGCGACGAGCGCATCCTGGCCGTCGTCGCCGCCGACTCCGTCGACCAGATAGCCGAGGTCGTAGACGTGCGCGTACGGACCGCGGACGGTAGCAAACAGCAGCACGCGGCCGTTGGTGTGCTTGTACACGAAGATATTGTGGAAGCCGCCCGGATGGTCGGGAGCCCGTATGCGGCCCGCCTCGCGCACCGAAGCGGCGTCCGGCAGGTCGGTGACGTCGAGGACCACCGCGCCCAGGTCGGCGTTGGGGCCGCCCTGCCCGAATTGCAGCGACTGCACCACGTAGTAGCGATCGTTCCACTTGAAGTGCTTCACGTCCATGCCGCCCGGCCCGACGTGCAGATCCTGGTCCTCGATGCGCCAGCGGTACAGAACCGACGCATTGTCCGGCTCGCTGAGGTCGATGATGTCGGTGCCGCGCTCGCCGTCGAAGATCGCTACCCGACCTACGTAGGCGTACGGACGGTCGATCTCCTGCTCGATGTCGATGTCGGCGACCGTGAGACGCCCGCCCAACGGCAGATGGGCGACAACCTCGAGGTTGTCGCTGCCCCGATCCTCGGGCGTCCACTGCGGCGTGCCCTCGATGCGCGATTGCTGGAGAGCAGCCGGCAGCGCGTGGGCTACCGCGGCAACCTGACCAACGAGGCCTGGCAGCGCGGCGAGGACTGCCGGCACGGTCATGGCCACGAGCAACAACACGACAGCTCGTTGGTGGGGGTAGGTTCGGTGTCGCATGCGTCGCTCTCCAGAATCCGGGCATCCAGAGCCAGCGACCGGGTGGCGCCGGCGCAGCCCGACGATACCAGCTCGCGGGTGCCCGTTGCCGGCGCACGGTTGCCTTCCTGCCCACGCGTGAAAGAATCGATCCCATGCGATATCTGGTTCGCGCCCGCCTCAAGAACGGCCGTGCGCGAGCACTGCTCGGCGCGATTCACGCCCGCACCCTCGGACGGGGCTCGGTAGCCGGCGGCGAGTACCTGCGCAACATGGCCGACGCACGCCAGCTCGATGACGGCACCGTGCGCTGGGTGGAGGTTTGCTACTGCCCAACGCCGCTCGAAGAGGAGATTCCTTACTGGGAGGAGTACTTCGAGCTCGAGCAGATCAAGGATGCGCACAGCCGTGAGAAGTGTCGCGACACGAACGACACTGAGGCTTGGGCCTGCAGCAGTTGCGATTGTACCGAGCGACTCGAGGAGCGGCTCGCCAGCCTGGGAGACAGCTTCCGCGACGAGCTCAACGCCCGTGAGAAGGAGTAGCCCGATGTCCACAGCCCACCCTCGCGCGCTCACTTCCCGGCCACCCGTGTGGCGACGGGCCTTGGCCACCATCACGATCGTCGTTGCTGTCGGCTGCGCTCCCGCTCCGAGCGGCCAGGAGATACCCGGCAGCCCGTCGGGTGCACAAGACGCAGCGCCTTGGACGACCGAGCTCGCTGCTGTCGACACTTCCGATGGCATCCGCGTTCTGCTGCTCCACGACATGGAAGGGCTGGCGGGGCAGGACGACTGGCACAGCTTCGTCTTCGGCGATCCGCAGTATCCGAGCGGCCAGGAGATGCTCGCCGCCGACGTCAACGCGGTCATCGACGGCCTGTTCGCCGGTGGCGCCACCGAGGTGCACGTCGTCGATGGGCACGGCTCCGGCAACCCGGACCCCGACGTCCGCGCCGACCTGCTAGATCCACGCGCCTCGCAGGTGCTCCGCGATGCGCCGTTCGACACCTACTTCGACGTTCCCGAGACCTCCAGCTACGACGCGGTGGCGGTGGTCGGCATGCACGCCAAGACCGGCAGCGGCGGCTTCGCCTCGCACACCTTCACGCTCGGCATGGACATCATCATCAATGGAGCATCGATCACCGAGACAGAGCTGGTGGCGCTGTCGTGGGGTCGCTTTGGCGTGCCGGTGATCTTCGGATCCGGCGATGATCGGCTGGCGGCGGATCTCGAGACCATGCCGTGGATCGAGTTCGTCACCGTCAAGACCGCCACCAGCGCCTCGTCGGTACAGTTGCGACCCGTTGACCAGGCGCATGCCGACATGACGGCTGCGGCCCGGCGTGCGGTAGAGAACCTCAGTACCGCTCGCGTGATGCGCGTGAGCGCGCCGGTACAAGCCACGCTGAGGGCCGTACCGCCAGCCAGTCTGGAGATCCTCGAGGGTGTCCCTGGCATCGACTACGCCGACAACACGGTAGAGCTTCGAGGCCGACGGCCTGCGATCAGCCTACGACGGGCTCGGAGCGCTGATCACCGTGGCCCGCAACACGTACTCCAGAATCTGGCTCGAGCAGCTGCGCGAGCGTGACCTGATGGACGAACTGCGTCCGGCGTACGGCGAGGCACTGTCGATGCGCTGGCTCGACTTCGAGTCCGGTCGCTGGAGTCCGCCCGAGCCTGGCGAGAGGCGCGCCCGCCCCGCGTACCACGGCTACAGCTAGTGACCTGGGGCTGAGGATACCGGCGCCGGCCGCTGGCGAAGCGCCGCCGACGAGCCGCACGAATGGCCCGGTCGTCTCCGCTTCGGACCGCTCGCCGGCAGTGACGAAATGGCGCCGGGCGCGGAGACTAGAATGAAGCCTCCCAGTTATCCGGAGTCAGCCCGTTGACCAGCGACCAGCTCGCCAGCTTGAAGATCGAGCGCCGCAACGAACGGCGCGGCCCGGCACTGCCCTGGGTGCTGCTGGCGGTCGTGTTGCTGGGCGCCGGAGCGGTCGCCGCCTGGGCGTGGGCGTCGCGCGACACGACCCCGGAGGTACGCACAGCGAGCGTGCGCGAGGTTCAGGTGGAAGAAGGAACGACGGTGCTCAACGCTTCCGGCTACGTAACCGCACGTCGTCAGGCAACGGTGTCGTCGAAGGTAACCGGACGAGTAACGGAGGTGTTCATCGAGGAAGGCATGCGGGTAAGCGCCGGCCAGGTTCTCGCCCGCCTCGATGACTCGAATGCCACCGTCAACCTCAGGCTCGCCGAGGCACAAGTGGGGGCGGCGTCGACCTCTCTGACGGAGACACGCGTTCGCCAGCGCGAGGCCGCGGTCGAGCTCGAGCGCATGCTGCGCCTCCATGAACGCGCCATCATCAGTCAGTCGGAGCTCGATCGGGCGCAGGCCGAGGCCGACTCGCTGACAGCGCGAATCGAGCAGCAGCGCGAGGAGGTCAAGGTGGCCGAAAGCCGCGTGGCACTGTGGCAACAGGAGATAGCGGATCGCGAGATTCGTGCCCCGTTCAGCGGTGTAGTGGTAACCAAGAATGCCCAGCCGGGCGAGATGATCTCACCGATGTCGGCCGGCGGCAGCTTCACGCGCACCGGCATCGGTACCATCGTCGACATGACCTCGCTGGAAATCGAGGTCGACGTCAACGAGAGCTACATCAATCGGGTGCGCGCGGAACAGCCGGTGGAAGCCGTGCTGGATGCCTACTCGGACTGGAAGATCCCGGCGCGGGTAATTGCCATAATCCCCACCGCCGATCGCCAGCGCGCCACCGTGAAAGTGCGCATCGGCTTCGAACAGCTCGATCCCCGGGTTCTTCCCGACATGGGCGTCAAGGTGGCGTTCCGCGACGCCGAGCAATTCGGAGAGACCCGCACCGCGCTGGCCATACCCCGCGCGGCTGTGCGAGATGACGAGGGTCAGGAGATCGTCTTCGTGCTCAGCGGAGATACGTTGGAGCGGCGCGCCGTGAACCTGGGCGACGTCCGCGGCGACCAGGCTTTCGTTCTCAACGGGCTGGTCGCCGGAGAGCGGGTCGTCGTCGCCGGACCCGACGAGCTGACCAACGGAACAACCGTTCGCGAGGTGGCGGGATGACACCGCTACGACACCGGATGTGGACAAGGAGCCTGAATGAGTGAAGCGAACGGCAACCTCGTCGACGTGAACGGCGTGGAGAAGGGGTTCAAGCGAGGAGCCGAACGCATCGCCGTGCTCCATGACACCGACCTGCAGGTACCTTCGGGCGAGTTCCTGGCACTGATGGGCCCGTCCGGATCGGGCAAGAGCACCCTACTGAATCTGATCGGTGGCCTCGACCGCCCCGATTCCGGCACGGTCGAGGTCGGCGGCGAACGGGTAGACCGCCTTTCCAACCGCCGTCTGGCGAGCTGGCGATCGCGCCACGTCGGCTTTGTGTTCCAGTTCTACAACCTCATGCCGGTGCTCAGCGCGGCACGCAATGTCGAGCTGCCGCTGCTGCTTCAGCCGCTGTCACGGCGCGAGCGTCGCCAGCAGGTGGAAACAGCGCTGTCGATCGTCGGCCTTAACGACCGCAGCGGGCACTATCCGCGGCAGCTCTCTGGCGGCGAGCAGCAGCGCGTCGGCATCGCGCGGGCGATCGCCACGGACCCGACCCTGCTGCTGTGCGACGAGCCCACCGGCGACCTCGACCGCAAGTCGGGCGATGAGATTCTCGAGTTACTGCGGGCATTGAGCAAGGAGCACGGCAAGACGGTGATCATGGTGACCCATGATCCGCATGCGGCCACGCTCGCCGATCGCACCCTGTACGTGTGGGACGGACGGTTACAGACGGAGAAACCAGAATGAAGTACCTGCACTTGATCTTCAGCAATCTCAAGCGCAAGAAGACGCGTACGTTCCTCACCGCTGCCTCGATCCTCATCGCATTCGTGCTGTTCGGCTACCTGGCGGCGGTACGCAACGCGCTGGAACGAGGAGTCAGCCTGGCCGGATCGGATCGACTTGTCGTGCGCCACAAGGTTTCCCTCATCCAGCTGTTGCCGGAAGCCTACGAGATGCGCATGGAGCGCATCGAGGGAGTGGTCGACGCCACCCACATCACCTGGTTCGGCGGCGTGTATCAGGAACCGACTAATTTCTTTGCGCAGTTTCCGGTTAGGCCCGACGAGTATCTCGCCATGTACCCGGAGTTCCTGCTGCCGGAAGAACAGGTCGAAGCCTGGCGCCGCACGCGTACTGGCGCCGTTGTCGGACGAACGATCGCGGAGCGATTCGGTTGGGAGATCGGCGATCGAGTCCCGCTGCAAGCAACGATCTGGTCCAAGCGTGACGGCACCCGGACGTGGGATTTCGACATCGTCGGTATCTACGACGGAGCGGATCCGAGCACCGACACGACCCAGTTCCTTTTCCGCTACGACTATTTCGACGAGGCGCGCATCGAGGCCGGTAGAGGTCAAGTCGGGTGGTTCACGGTACGCGTCGGCGACCCGGATCGCTCCGCCGAGCTGGCACAGGCAATCGACGCCGAGTTCGCCAATTCCGCCGCCGAAGTCCAGGCGCAGACCGAGCTCGCGTTCCTGCAGGGCTTCGCCAAGCAGATCGGCAACATCAGCACCATTCTGATGGCGGTGCTCAGCGCGGTGTTCTTCACCATCTTGCTAGTGGCCGGCAACACCATGGGCCAGGTGGTGCGCGAGCGCGTATCCGAGATCGGCGTCCTCAAGGCGCTCGGGTTCACTCACCGGCAGGTACTCGGCATGGTGCTTGGAGAATCGTGCCTGCTGTCGGTGATCGGAGGCGGCGCAGGACTGGCGCTGGCACTCTTCCTGATCTCCTTCGGAGATCCCACGGGAGGGGCCCTGCCGATATTCGTCTTCCCGACGCCCGCACTGGCGCTCGGTCTGATGTTGACCCTGGCGCTCGGCGTGGCCGCAGGCCTGCTGCCTGCCTGGCAGGCATTGCGATTGCAGGCCGTCGACGCGCTGCGGAGAAAATAGCGATGCTGCGCTGGCTCGAGCAAGTAGGATCGATCACCGCCTACAGCCTGCGCACGCTGCCTCAGCGGGCGGGATCGGTAGTCGCGTCGGCGGTCGGCATCGCCGGGGTGGTTGCGGTGTTTATCGGCGTGCTGTCGATCGCGGCCGGGTTCCGTGCCGCGATGACCCAGGGTGCCGACGACGACACCGTCATCGTGCTGCGCAGCGGCTCCACAGGGGAGCTGGTGAGCGCCATGCAACGCGCCGACACCCGTGTCGTTGGCGAGGCACCCGGTGTGCTCAGGGACGGCAGCGGCGCGCTTTCCTCACCTGAGCTCTTCCTCATCCTGAACCTGCCGCGTCGATCGACCAACACCGACGCCAACGTACCCCTGCGCGGAGTGGAGGAGGAGGCCTTCCGGGTGCACGACAAGCTGCGCATCGTCGAGGGACGCGCGTTCGAGTGGGGCCGCTCCGAGCTGATCGTCGGCCTCGGCGCGAGCCGCGAGTTCGGCGGCCTGGATCTCGGTGGCGCGCTGGATGTCGCCGGACAGCCGTGGACCGTGGTCGGCCTCTTCGAGGCGGGCGGCGGGCTCGAGGAATCCGAAGTATGGGCCGACGCGCGGCTACTGCAGTCCGTCTATCGGCGCGGCGACACCTTCCAGTCCGTGTACACCAAGCTCGAGTCGCGCGACGCGTTCAGCTCGTTCAAGGACGAGCTCGATACCGATCCGCGAGTCAACGTCACCGTCAGCCGCCAGTCGGAGTTTTACGCCTCTCAGTCGGTTCTTATCACCGGGTTGATCACCGGGCTGGGTACCGTCGTGGCAGCGTTGATGGGCATCGGTGCGGTGTTCGGGGCGCTCAACACCATGTACACCTCGGTGTCCTCGCGTACCCGCGAGATCGCCACGTTGCGGGCGCTGGGGTTCAAGTCCGCGCCGGTGATCATCGCCGTACTGTTCGAGTCGTTCGTCATCGCGGTGCTCGGAGGCACGATCGGTGGCGTGGTGGCGTGGATGGCGTTCGACGGCTTCACCGCATCGACAATCAACTTCCAGAGCTTCAGCCAGGTCGCCTTCGCGTTCGATGTCACGTCGTCGCTGCTGATCCAGGGAGTCTTCTACTCGACCCTGATCGGTCTGATCGGTGGGCTGTTCCCGGCGATCCGTGCGGCACGTGTACCGATCGCTGTTGGTCTGCGCGACGCCTGATTCTCGACCCGCCGGGGTCTAGCCCACGGGTGACCTACGGGCCCAGGGGTTGCCGGTCGGGGCGGCGATGCGCCTCGTCGTTGGCTGGAAATGTCGGCTGTTTCACTGCATCATCGCGAGCAATCCAGTCCGCCCCTCGTGTCGAGGACAACGACGTGATCAAGACTACCGCTACCGTGCTATCCGCCGTTCTGGCGACCACCTTAGTGATCGCCTGCGCGCCCGCCGCCGAACCTTCGACCGTTCCGGGCAACGACACGATCCGCCAGGAGGACCTCCGCGCCGACCTCGAGTTCTTGGCGGGAGACGGAATGCGCGGCCGCGGACCCGAGAGTTCGGAGAACGCTCTCGCGGCCGAGTTCATCAAGGCACGCTTCCAGCGCCTGGGCCTCGAGCCGGCGGCCGCCGATGGCTCCTACTATCAGGGCTTCGAGCTCATTACCACGAGCCTCGGCGCCACCAACCGCCTCAGCGCCACGATCGACGGTCGACCGGCGGCGGCACGTATGGGTGCGGACGTCACCCCGATGAACTTCAGCGGTAGCGCCTCCGGGAGCGGCGAGCTCCTAGTCGCCGGCTTCGGGCTCGTCTCCGAAGCGCTCGACTACGACGACTACGAGGGCGTCGATGCGACCGGCAAGGTCGTGCTCGTGTTCGATCACGAGCCCGGCGAGTTCGTTGCCGAGAGTCCATTCGACGGCCTGGTGCGATCAGAAGTAGCGCGCGATCTGCGCAAGGCGCTCATGGCCCAAGAGCACGGCGCGGCGGGAATCCTGTTCGTCAGCGATGTGCACAACCACGAACCGCCCGCCAGCCTGCAGGCCGCCCACGACCAGCGCTGGGTACAGCCTGCGTTTACGAGTTATCTCCTGGCGAGCTGGACGGATCGCGTCACGATACCGGCCGTGCGAATCTCCGTCTCCCTGGCCGAGCGACTGGTGGCAGGCGCCGGACGCGGTCTCGGCGAGCTCTCGCGAGAGGCGGAAACGGGCGCCGGCGCGGCCACGATCGAGATGCCGGATGTGCGCGTCGACATGACGACAACGGTCGACCGCCGGCGCGTGCCGGATCGCAACGTCGTCGGCCTGCTGCGTGGCGCGGACCCCGAGCTCGCCGACGAGGTGGTCATCGTCTGCGCCCACTACGACCACGACGGTGCCGATGGCGACCGGATCTACAACGGTGCCGATGACGACGGCTCGGGTACGGTGGGCGTGCTCGAGATCGCCGAGGCGTACGCGCTCGCCGCCGCCGCCGGTCAGCGACCGCGCCGGTCGGTGCTGTTCGCGGCGTGGAACTCGGAAGAGGTCGGGCTGATGGGCGCCTGGGCCTACACCGAGGCACCCTTGTTTCCGCTCGAGCAGACCGCTGCAGCGTTGAACATGGACATGATCGGTCGCAACGAGGAGGTACCTGCTGACGGCGGTGGCCGCTTCCGTGGGCTCGAGCCGCAAACCGCCGAGGAGAACGCCAACAGCGTTCACATCATGGCCTACACGTACAGCGGCGGCTTGCGTAACGGTGTCATGGACGCCAACGCGACCATCGGGCTGGATCTCGAGCTGGCATACGACAACAACGCCTCGAACTTGCTACGCCGCAGCGACCAGTGGCCGTTTCTGCAGCGCGATGTGCCGGCGCTGTTCTTCCACACCGGGCTGCACCCCGACTATCACCGCGAGACCGATACGCCCGATCGAATCAACTATCCGAAGATGGAGCGTATCGTCCGTCTGGTGCACAGCCTCAGCTGGCAGCTGGCGAACGCCGACGAGCGTCCGACGCTCGACGAGCGTCGCGGAACGCTCTGAGACGCAGGCCGGAGCAGGAGGCAGCCCGCCTGGCACCGAGACTGCTAGCGGGCGTCGCGGTAGTTGATCTGCAGCTCGCGCTGGATGTTGAGGATGCGATCGGTCGGGCGTGAGTGCGTACCGAGCACGAAATTGGTCACCGGGTCGGCCTCGCCGAACCGCTCGCGGAAGCGCTCCCACAGAATGGGGCCCGTATGCGGGTCGTAGCCGGCCTCGTAGGCGTAGCGTAGACCGACTCGGTCGGCCTGATCCTCGAGCTCGCGGCTGTAGCCGTTGGTCCACGCCTGAGTACCGATGAGCGCCGCGACGTTGGCCACGTTTGACCCCGCGCCACCAGCGATCGCACCGCCGAGCAGGCCGGCCCCGAGGCTCGCCAGAGCCTGTTTCCACATGCCCGATTTCGCACTGCGGCGAGAGTGCTCGTGGGTGTAGTGGGCTAGCTCGTGGCCGAGGATGATAGCCAACTCATCGTCTGAGATAGCGTCCATCAACCCGGAGTAGATCCAGATCGACCCGTTGGCCATTGCCGAAGCGTTCCACAGCCGCGTTTCGACCACGTGGACTCTGACTTCGCCCGCGACCAGGTAGGACGGCTTCAGCTTGGCGAGGATCTTCTCCACTCGCAGCACGCGGTCGTCGTAGGAGACGATCTGACCGATCGTGCGCTCGCCGTCGTACATGCGGCCCGCTTGCAGCCATTCGCGCTCGAGCTCGTTGCCGGCCGAGCGCACCTGGGTCTCGAGCAACTGCGAGCCGTTCGGCACAGCCTCGATCTGATCGGCAACGATGACACCGGTCTCGAGCCGCCGACCCCGGACGCGGGCCTCGAACCCGAGGGCGATCTCGCTCGGATTCTGCACTTCGCCGCTGATCACCGTGTCGACGGTAATCCGTACGCGCTGGCCGTCGATAATGAAAATGCCGCCCTGGCGGTACTCGGCGTAGGCGTCCAACTCGACGGGTGTGCCGGCAGCCGTCGCCTCCGACTCGAAGATCACCTCGCGTTGACGAGGCGGCAACGGCTCCTGCAACTGGGCGATCGCTGGCGCGACCGACGCCACCATGCCAAGGCCCAGCAGGCCACGGGCGAGCGTGCTTCGCATGAATCGGCTCCGTAGGCTCAGGGGCTTGCTACCCCTGAAGCTAGCATCCCCGTGCCCTGCGACCATAGTCCGGCAGCTGTCGCTGTCAGCGGGCACCGAGTTGCTGGGCCATACGGTCAACGTAGGCGACCAGCACCGAAATCGCCTTTGCACCAGCGGTCAGGGAATTATCAGTTGGCGTCAACAGCGTCACGTTGGTCACTGCGAACACGGTGCAGTCATAGCTCGTCGGAGCGTCGCCGAGAGGTATGGCTTATCACCCAGGATCTGCCTCCAGCGTCCGCCGCACGAGGTGGCCGAGGGCGTGGTCATCGCCGCTGAGGTCCCCGTCGAGAGGGTCACCGTGGGACTTCTTCAGGCGCTCGATGATCAGGCCCGAGTCGCCGATGAGGGCGCCATCGATGTTGACGTAAGGAATCTTGCCGCGTGGCGCCTTGATGGGGTCGCCTGGGGCGGTCTCGTACTCGATCTTGGCCAGCCGCAGGTACGACTCGAGCTTGGCGGCGAACGGACTGACGCTGAAATGGGATCCGTAAGCGGGCGCAAACTGATGCAGGGTGATCATGGCGCTGACATCCCGGATGGGTACCACTCCCCGCGACCTTCAGGCGTCAGATCGAGGTAGCTCCAGACCGGCGACAGCAGGTCCATGCCGCGGAGCTCACTCTGACCCAGCAACGCGCTTTGGGAGTAGAAGTGGACGATGGCGCCGTCATCGCTGCGCACGAAGACGGAGACGCCAGGTAATTGACTTCCATCCGCCACCTCGAAGCCGAGCCGTACTTTGAGGTCGGAGCCAGCGGCCGACACAACGCGCAGATTCTGCCATCCACGTGCCGCGGCTACCAGAGAGAAGCGTTCCACGTCACCGGCAATGAGGACAGCGAAATTCACTCGTTCGCTCAGATGCTCGACTACCGCCGCGTAGCCATCGGCCCACATCGAACACATCGGGCACGCTTCCGCCTGCGCCTTGCCGTACATGAACTGCATCAGCACAAGCGGCTTGTCAGGTTCATCGAACAGGTGCGACAGCTTCACCGGCAGGCGCACACCGTCTCGGACCTCCTCGAATAGCTCGTCGTCGACGCGCGTATCGAGCGGCAGGCCGCGCCGCAGTTGTGCCACACGCTCGCGCTGGTCGCGCAGCTGTTTCTCCGCGATTTGCAGCTCGTCGCGCAGCTTCGCATAGCGCGCGGATTCGTTCTCCAGCCGACCGATCTTCATGATGCTGCTCGCTCCTTTCTTCCGATGAACGCGGTCACCGTCAAGCCGTCTCCGGCATTGGACAGGCGGTAAGCATGGCGAGGTACTCGGCCAACGGCCCGTCCTCGGCCTCGTAGCGCTGCGACGCGGCTTCGAAGCCAGCCGCCCGCAGAACACGGCGAGCATCGGCGACCGATAGCGGGAAGTCACGGTTGGCCGAATGGTCGGTCAAGATCCGCGCACCGGCGGCCCCGCCGCCGTTATCAAGGTAGCCGCGCTCGAGCCGATCAATCAGGTCTGTGCGCCAAGCCGTCGGGGTTCCGGCCGGCAGCGCCTTGATACCGAACCCGGGTACTCCTGCGGCCGCCAACACCGACGGCTCCACCATCGCCAGCGACGAAAGCTCACCACCCTCGTCGACGGTTTCCGGTCGGGAGACGTGCGGCGCCCGGTCGGGTCGATAGCAATCGTGGTTCACCAACCGCCCGTCGGGTTCGAGCAGGGAGTGGGAGTGGCGCGCCATGAACCAGAGCTCCTCCGGCGTCCCGTGGTGCCAGTTCAGACTCACGAAGATGAGATCGAACGGTGCCCGCGACGACAGCGGGCGCAGGTCCCAGGCGCTGCCCTCGAAGATCTCCGCCTCGACGTTAGGGGAAAACGGAAATCGGCCCGCCTTCTCGACCTGCTGTCTGTTGATGTCGACCCCGGTGTAGTGGAACGACCGATGCGGGAACTCCTCCATCGCGGTCGCCATGGTGAACGGCACACCGCCGCAGGCCAGA
Organism: Acidobacteriota bacterium; assembly: GCA_965248695.1. GTDB lineage: Bacteria > Acidobacteriota > UBA890 > UBA890 > WLXD01 > DASCOT01. The sequence goes on from CBDFKD010000002.1 coordinate 3,534,201, forward strand.
TCGAGCACGCGCATCTGAGCTTCGGGCGGCCGCAGGTCGACAATCGCGCCCACTTGCTCAGCGAGCTTCGCCGCTGCCTGTCGGTGCAACAGCACGTTGCCGCGCACGAGCAGCTCGTACGGACTGTCGCCGGAGAAGAAGACCTCCCGCCGCATTGCCTGATTGGAGCTCATTCGCCTCGGGATGTTGTCTTTCTCAGGTATCTTCTGGGCGCAAATGTAGCCAGCTGCCGCCAACATGGTCAATTGGGGCGGGACAGGGAGCGTGTCGTGAGCGAGACATCAACGACTAGAAGATTCGGCGGCGGAGTCGCCATCGGGCTGACGATCGTAGCTGCGGCGGCACTCGTAGCGGTAGCGCTCATCGGCGACCGCGACGACGAGCTAGCGCCGCAGACAGGCAGCGGCAGCGCCGTATTCGACCCCGCGGGTGCGCTCTGGCTTGAACAGACGCATGGCGCCACCGCCAGCATCCGCGGTCTGAGCGCCGTGAGCGCTGAGGTCGCCTGGGCCAGTGGCACCGAAGGAACGTGGCTGCGGACGGCGGACGCCGGGGCGACCTGGAGCTCAGGGCAGATCGCCGGCGCCGAGGAGTTGGATTTCCGCGACATCGAGGGCTTCGACGCCGACAGCGCCTGCGTGCTCAGCATCGGCCGCCCAGCGAGGGTGTACTGCACCGATGATGGTGGCGAGTCGTGGACTTCCAGCTACGAGGACGACACCCCCGGGATCTTCTTCAACTGCATGGACTTCGCGGACCGTCTGCACGGCTTTGCGGTCGGCGACCCCATTGAAGGCCGACTGCAGCTGATCCGAACGAGCGACGGCGGCCGCAGCTGGAAGCGATTGGTACCGGACACGCCGCCGCTGCCGCATTCCGGCGAGGGCCAGTCCGCTGCCAGCGGCACGTGCCTGCTGGCGCGCGGCGACCGTCTGTGGATCGCGGCCCGGCGCCGCCAGCTCGCGCCTGTATCGCTCCGTCGATGCGGGCATCAACTGGTCGGCCGTCGAGACTCCGCTGCGCGCCGAAACCGGCTCACAGGGGAACTTCTCCGTGGTGTTCTGGAGCGACACTGCCGGGGTGGTGATCGGAGGCGACTTCGAAGAAGATGCCAGCATGGAGGGCAACGTCGGGCTCACGATCGACGGCGGCGCGACCTGGTTTCGCCCGCCCGGCAACCCGCCCGGAGGTTTTCGGTCCTGCGTGACAATCGTCGGCGGCGCCAGCCCCGCGGCGCTAGTCGCCGTCGGCACCAGCGGCTCCGATGTCTCGATCGACGGCAGCCAGAGCTGGAGCCGACTCGGCACCACTGGCTTCCATGTCGTCGCCGCAAGCCGCGACGGAACGGCTGTCTGGGCGGCGGGCAGCGAAGGTCGCATCGCCCGGCTCCGCAGCTAGCGGAGAGCGAACGTCAGGCTCTGCACTACGGCCCTACGAGCCGGCCGGGCTCAGTATCGCGGCCCGTAGTGGCGGATCAGCGAGCCGACGTTGTACCCGTAGCCCCCCGCGTAGCGTCCGAAGTGACCGCAGCCCGAGTGGTGGTAGGTGTGCCCGCGCTCGCGGTAGCAATAGCGCCCGCAGTAGCGCGACGGTCCGAACCGCGTCGAGCGAACATAGTGGCCACGCCGCGGCCCGTGATTGCTGTACAGAGCCTGGAAGCCCAGACCGCCGATGTTGAACGACGATCCGTAAAACCAACCCGGCGCGGAGTGTCCGTAGGAGACCCCATAGCTGCTGTAGCGAGTGGCACAGCCGGCGGCGAAGGCGAGCGCGCCGACCGCCAGGGCGACACCAAGCACGGTGGCAACTCGGTGCTTTGACATGGCTTCCTCCCAGCGGAAGGAAAGGTGGACAGGGGATCCACCTTCTGTCGATGCAAGATCAGTGCCGGTAAGTCAGATCGCGAAAAGCCCGCGATTCGGCGTCCAGCGGTCACTTCGAGGTCGAGGCAGGCCCAGAATCGACGACAAGCGGACGGTTTGTTGACCGTTTAGTGACTATATGCGGACATCGACCGCTTGCCCGGCTGCCAAAGAGCACCGCGCTACTGAAGCGTTGACTGTGCTACTGAATCGTTCGCGGTGAGAATGCCGGGTCCAACGCCGCCAGCCGAGCCCATTCCATGGCCTCGATCAGATAGAGCGGAAAATGCCCGGCACCGAAACTCCCCAGGACCTCATAGCGCTGCCGTGCGTTGGACTGTACGAAGACGATCTGAAACTCGCCGACGAAGGCGCTCACCGGACTGTCCTTGCCCTGCGGCCCGATGGTGCGATAGGTCCATACCGTAGCGCGCCCTGAGCCACCGGGAACGAAGCGCACGAAATCGGGCTTGCCGAAAAGAATGTGGATCTGGCCGCGGTCCGACTTCCAGCCCTTGGGGTACTCGTTGTAGCGATCGTTGGCCGCAGCGACGCGTGTGTAGAACTCGATCTTGTACGGATTGGTGCGATCCCGCAGGTCGTGATCTCGCCGCTCCCAGAACTCCGCGATAAATCGGGCGCGCTGTGCGGTCGCCCCGAGCGCCTTGAACGCGTCCCTTTCGACCTCGAGCAGGGCGTACTGCACCGGTCCCTTGAGCCAGCTATCGGCGTCGCTCTCGTACAACACCATGGCCTCTGTGGGCGTATCCGGAAACGACTCCTTGAACTGCGCCGACGCAGCCGGCACCGCAACCGTCAGCAGCGACATCGCCGCTGCCACGGCATGACATGACACCGTTGGCATCATCACGCGATCGGCGCCGTCGCCCCCCATGTCATTGCTCGAACACCTGGAATCCGAAGATGCAGGTATCGGTCGAGCAGCCAGGCATCCGTACTTCCACGGTCCACGTTCCCGCCGTGCCGGCTGCGAACGACAGCACCGGATAATCATCCGGCTCGAAATCGCTGGCGATCTCATCGGCGTCGGCGTCATAGACCAGCAGATCGACGTCAGCGCAGTCGTTGTCGCAGACGCCGAGAATGAGATAGTCGACGCCACGGCTCACCGGTAAGTCGAACGACATCGTCCCGTCAGCGTCGATCTCGTCGATGACCGCATCGTAGGCTGGCGTGTACCCGTCGCCCATCTCACGCCGCGCCGACGCCAGCTGTGCCTCGACCTGGTGGACCCACTCGGACCCGCCCTCGTGATCTGTCGGCGTTGACGAGCTCGACTCGGGAATCGCAACAGCGACATATTGCGGGCTGTCCCGGTAGTTGCGCGCGATCTCGTTGCGGATGTTCTCGATGCGATCCGACGGACGTGAATGGCTGCCGAAGAAGAAGTTCGTGATCTTGTCGGACTCGCCGTAGCGGTCGCGGAACTTGGCCCAGAGCGGCACGCCAGCGCCGACGTTGTAGCCGCCCTCGTAGGCGTAGCGCAGACCGACGCGGTCCGCCTGGTCCTCCAGCCCCCGGCTATAGCCGCTACCCCACACCGTCATTCCGAGCCCGGCCGCCACCGTCGCGATACCGCTGCCCACATCGCTGTCGATCACCTCAGCCGCGAGAACAGCGGCGAGACCCGCCAGTCCCTGCCACATGCTGGTCTTGGCCTGCCGACGGGAGTGCTCGTGCGTGTAGTGGGCCAGCTCGTGGCCGAGCACCACGGCGAGCTCATCGTCGGTCATGCTGTCGATCAGCCCGGTGTACACCCAGATGGCGCCGTTACCCATCGCGGCGGCGTTCCACTCATCGGTCTCCACCACGTGGACACGCACCTGCTTGTCGTAGTCGACGTAGGGGGGCACCAGACGTTGCATGATTGAGCGCACGCGGTCGGCATGCTGCCCTGAATCCGCCAGGCGCCCAACGGTGATCTCGTCGCCGTCTTCCCCGGGCTCGAACATCCGACCCTGGTTCACCCAGACGTCCTCGATCTCGTTGGTGGCCGCCAGCACATCGCCCTCGAACATGGCATCGCCGTTGGGCTTGGCCGCGATCTCGCGCGCCAGGATCGCGCCGTCGGGCTGCAGGTCGCCCTTGGCCTCCACCTCGTAGCCGAGCGGAATCGAGCCCAGGTCGGTGATGTCGCGGCCCTTGAATCTCGTCCCCGAGTGAACACGGACGCGTTGACCTTCGACGACGATCTCGTTGCCGCGGCGCCACTCGGCGAACCCCTTGACCGTCTCCTCGGCCGCGGCGAAGGTCGGCACCGCCAGCGCCATTACGACGGCCAGCATGAGAGTGCGTCGGAGCATGGCGTCGAGAACCCTTTCCGTCGGTAGCGGGGTATTGGGTGTCGGTAGCGTGGTATTTGGGCGGCAGCCCGGTGTGCGAGGCTCCAGTAAACGCTAGCATCACGGTCGCCGTGCTGTCAGCTGGTCGCGGGCGGGCGGGCACTCGATTCCACTATGCCGGCGGGCTCGACGGGCTATGGTTATGTTCGGTCGCCGGGGGGCGGCGACGCGTGCGGCGGGTTTCTGCAGGGGATGACCGTCTCGGATGACTGTGCTTCCGTTCGATATCGGCACCGGCACGGACGACTTGTTGGAAGTGGTGCGCCGTTACTGGGGCTTCGACTCCCTGCGGCCATTGCAACAGGACGCCATCCGCGCCGAGCTAGACCGGCGGGATTCACTCGTCGTGCTACCGACGGGAGGCGGCAAATCGCTCTGCTACCAGGTACCGCCGCTGCTCGCCGGACGCACCGATATCGTCGTCTCGCCGCTGATCTCCCTGATGAAGGACCAGGTGGACGGCCTGCGAGCCAACGGCTACCCGGCCGCCAGCCTGCACAGCGCCCAGGACCCGGGAGAGCGCGCCGAATCGCAGCGCTTCATCGCCTCGGGCGATTGCAGGCTGGTGTTCGTATCGCCCGAGCGACTGGTTAGCTCGTGGTTCCTGGAGACGGTCGAGCAACTCCAGATCCGCAGCTTTGCGGTCGACGAAGCTCATTGCATCAGTCACTGGGGCCACGATTTCCGTCCCGAGTACCGCCAGCTGGCGGTGCTCAAGCAGCGTATCCCCGGTGCCAGCCTGCACGCCTACACGGCCACAGCCACCGAACGCGTACGCGCCGATATCGTCGATCAGCTGGGGCTCGAGTCCCCGGCGGTCCTGGTCGGAAGCTTCGACCGACCGAACCTCATCTACAGGCTGGTACCTCGGCTCGAGCTGCGAGCCCAGGTTCTCGAAACCCTCGAGCGGCACGCCAACGAAGCGGTGATCGTGTACTGCATCAGCCGCAAGGACACTGAGCGGCTGGCCGAAGGCCTCCAGAGCCGAGGCCATCGCGCCGCCTACTACCATGCCGGCCTCGAGCCTGGTGAGCGCGGCCGCACGCAGGACGCGTTCGCAAACGAGGAGATCGATGTCATCGTCGCCACGGTCGCCTTCGGCATGGGGATTGACCGCAGCGATGTTCGCGCCGTGATCCACGCCGCGATGCCGAAGTCGGTGGAGCACTACCAGCAGGAGACCGGCCGTGCCGGACGCGACGGGCTAGCGGCCGAGTGTGTGTTGTTGCATTCGCCTGCCGACGCTCTGCGCTGGCGAACCGTTCTCGAACGCAGCGACGTTGATGATGCAAGCAACGAGGGGCTCGCTGCAGCACTCGGCCTGCTAGATGAGATGCGGCGGTTCTGCGCCCCTGGCACGTGCCGGCACCGCTCGCTCACCGAGTATTTCGGACAGCGGTACGAACCGCCCAATGCCGATGGGTGCGGCGCCTGTGATGTCTGCCTGGGCGAGACCGAGGGGCTCATCGACGGTACCCGCGAGGCACAGATGGTGCTGTCATGCGTCGCCCGCGTCGGCCAGTCCTATGGCATGGGTCACGTCGTCGATGTGCTGCGCGGCGCCGATACCGAACGCATCCGCTCGCTCGGCCACCAGACCCTGAGCACCTACGGACTGATTCCCGATCGCACGCGTACGGAGTTGATGAACCTGACGTTCCAGCTGCTGGATCAGCGCCTTCTCCATCGCAGCGAGGGCGAGTACCCCGTGCTACAGCTGAACGACGCGTCGCTCGAGGTGTTGCGCAGCGAGCGCGAGGTCCAGCTGGTACCCGTCAAGACGCGCAGGGTGCGCACCACCCGCGGCGAGGCGGAGTCGTGGGAGGGCGTCGACCGCGAGCTGTTCGAGGATCTGCGCTCCCTGCGGACGCGTTTGGCGCGCGAGCGCAACGTCCCCCCGTACGTCATCTTCAGCGACGCGAGCCTGCGTGACATGGCACGCAAGAAGCCGGCCAGCCCGGAGCAATTCCTCCAGGTGCATGGTGTGGGCGAGAAGAAGCTAGCCGACCTCGGCGAGACCTTCCTCGCCTGCATCGCAGAGTCCGCGCCGAGCTAGCACCGGCGCGGTCGCAGCCCCGATCAGCGCTGGAACATCTCGACGATCTCGACTTCGAAGATCAGGGAGTCTCCCGGCTGGATTACGCCGCCGGGGCGCGGGTTGTCGCCGTACGCCAGATCGGTCGGGATGTACAGCTTGTGCTTCGAGCCCAGCGACATCAGCTGCAGCCCCTCGGTCCAACCGGCGATGACCTGGTTCACGGCGAACTGCGACGGGTTGTCGGGTTCGGTCTCGTCGAACAGGTCGCCGTTGATGCGCGTGCCGCGATAGAGGACCTTGACCACATCGGTCTCCTTCGCCAGCGATCCGTCGCCCTCGACCAGAACCTCATACTGCAACCCGCTCGCCGTCACGCGCACGCCTTCTCGCCGTGCGTTGTCCTCCAGGAAAGCCGCCCCGGCAGCGCGATTCTCGGTCCCCATTCCTGCCCGCGCCTCGGTCATAATCTCGCTGAACGCCAGCATCGCCTGCTGCCTCTCGACCTCCGTCATGCGGCTCTCGGCGCCGATCAGACCGTCGCGGATGCCGGCAAACAGGGCGTCGTGATCGAGCGGCATGGAGCTTCCCTGCTTGCCGATGCCCCAGCCGTAGCCGTAGCTGCCCCGCTGCTCCGGGGTTTCCAACTCAACGTCAGCGCTCGACGGCGTTGCCGACGAGCTGGAAGAGGTCTCGGCCGGCTGGCAGCCCACCGCCGCAACACAGACGACAAGTATGAGAGAGCACCATTGCTTCATTCGGAAATCCTCCGCCACAGCCCCTGAGTAACCGGTCGAGAAGCTAGCACGAGCGACCGGCGCTCATTCGCCGCCCAACTCGATCAGGCGCCGGTACAACAACAGGTTGAACTCGGCGCCGGTGATACCGGTATGCAGCAGCGGATCGTCGGTCTCTGGCTCGATCTCCAGCGCCGCCGACAAGCCGGCACCGTAGACCTGACGGTAGCCCATCGACCAGGCCATGGATGGCAGATCAAGCAGGTGATAGGAGACCAGGTCGACCTGTAGCTCGCGCCAGTCGCGATGGGCCGCACGGAAGAGATGATCCAGGAAGGCAGCGTCGAACCACACGTTGAACGCGGTCAGCAAGATCATCCGTTGGTCCGCGTTCGATCGCAGGAACTCGACGATCTCCTCGACCGCCTGCTCAACTGGAACCGCGGCCAGACTCTCCCATCGATCCGGCGCGAAGCCGTTCACAGCCGCCGCACCCGGCGACAGGCGCTCCGGGTGCTCGGGCATGATGCGGCGGAACAGACGCGCCACCTCGACGCCCTGCAGGTCGGACAGGATCAGGCCGATGTCGATCATCTCGTGATGACCCGGCGTCAGGCCGGTAGTCTCTGCGTCCAGGAACGCCAGCAACCAGCGATCCGGCGCATCGGAGGGCAGCACGAGCTGTGGGCCGGCAGCGGCGCTGCCGGCCCACAGCAGGCTCGCTGCGTACACTCCAATCATTACCCGTGTGTGCCCACGCCTCGGTCGATGAATCATCGCTACCTCCCGTCCTGGTCTGGTGCGGGCGTCAGCTCTGGTCCGCCACGCCGCCTCTCGGGGGGTACGGTATCCTGCGGCAGCACGCCTACCCGATCCGAACTCGGCTGACAAAAGGAACTTCCCATGACCCGTCCCGGCTCGATGCATCGCCTGCTCGTGTTGACCGCTCTTGTGTGCGCGCTGGCGCTGTCGAATGTCGCGCTCGCGCAGCAGCTTCCGGTAGCAGTTCCGGAAGCCGTGGGCGTCTCGAGTACACGCCTGGATCGCTTGAGCGACGTTCTGCGGGGCTACGTCGACGGCGGCCAGCTTTCGGGCTTGGTAGCGCTGCTCACCCGCCGCGGGCGGGTCGTCTATCACGAGGCGTTCGGGCAGCGCGATGTGGAGAGCGGGGCACCGATGCAGCGCGATGCCATCTTCCGGATCGCCTCCCAATCCAAGGCCGTGACCAGCGTCGCGGCGATGATGCTGATCGAGGAGGGACGCATGCTGCTCTCCGACCCGGTCGGCAAGTACCTGCCGGCGTACGCCGAGACCTCGGTTGCGATCGTCGGAGACGATGGCGGCTACGACATCGAGGAGTCCAGGCGGCCGATCACGGTGCGTGATCTGCTGACACACTCTGCCGGCATCTCGTACGGCGACGGCCCGGCAATCGCCGCCTACAAAGAAGCCGGGATCTACGGCTGGTATTTCGCCGACCGGGACGAGCCCATCGGCACCACGGTGGATCAACTGGCAACGCTGCCGTTCAACGCGCATCCAGGCGACGAATGGATCTATGGATACGCTAGCGACATTCTCGGAGCGTTGATCGAACGTGTCGCGGGAACCGATCTCGACTCGTTCTTTCAGCAGAGGATTCTCGATCCTCTCGGCATGGTCGACACGCACTTCTACCTGCCAATGGGAAAGCGTGACCGACTTACGACGGTCTACGCCGCCACGCCCGATGGTGGCATCGAGCGGTCGCCGGACATCGGCGACAGCATGCTCGTTCAAGGTGCCTACGTAGAAGGACCGCGCAAGAGTTTCTCAGGCGGTGCCGGGCTGCTGTCGACCGCTAGCGACTACGCACGCTTCCTGCAGATGCTGCTCGAGGGTGGCGAGCTCGACGGCGAGCGTCTCCTGAGCCCGAAGACGGTCGAGCTGATGACCGTCAATCACGTCGGCCAGCGCTTCGCCTGGGGCTCCGGAGCCGGTTTCGGCCTCGGGTTTGCCGTGACGCTGGATCTCGGTGCAACCGGTCAGCACGGCAGTGACGGCACGTTCAGCTGGGGTGGCGCTTACCACACGACCTACTGGGTCGACCCGGCCGAGGAGCTCGTAGCAGTGCTCATGACGCAGTTGATTCCGGCCGGCAACAGCGACCTGCATCAGAAGTTCCAGGCGCTGGTCTATCAGAGCCTCGTTCGCTAGCAGACCGTGGTGGAAGTGTCGCAACCCTTTGGGCGACAAGGGGTTGCGCGCGTATGCTGCGTCGTTCGTCGTCAACGATGGGGTAACCATCGCCTCCTCCTCTCTCCTTGCCTCCACCTCGCAAGACCCTGTCGCCAGGCCCGCCACACTTCCACCACGGCCTGCTAGCCCGGTGGCGCTCGCGAATCGTCTATTTGCGGCAAACGAGCTAGCTGACCTCGACCGTACCGGGCACAGGATCGCCTGCTGTCATCGCCCGGTACTCGTCGGGAGTGAATGAGTCGACCTGGATGACGTCGTCGCGGGCCGCCTCGGCGGCGCGCAACAGCTCGGCTTCCGCGGCCGTGATCAGGCCGGCAGCCACGGCGTCGCCAACGAGGGTAGCGGGATCGGCCTTCGGCAACTGTCGGTCGCGCACCGCCGCTTTGATCTTGCGAGCCACCCCCTCGGCCTCGAAGCTGAGCTCGAATGCCTGCTCCAGCCGTCCCAAGCTCTGGGTGGCGCTGTCGGGCAGATAGATGCCGGCGGTCAGTCGATCGCGCTGCTCGCCCGGCGTCTGCAGGATACGCGCTACCATACCGGCAAGGCGATCGTCCGGGCGTTGCCCGATGCGGTTCCAGCGCGCGAACGCCGCCACCGGGCCGCGAAGTAGCGGGCCCAGGAACGGGGCGTCGAGATTCTGCAGTATCCCCTCGAGCGCCTCCTGGATACGCGCGAACGCGTCCATCATCGACCAGTGCAGCAGCGGCAGGTCCTCCAGGCGTCGCCCCTCGGCCTCGAAGCGGCGCAGCACGGCGCTCCCGAGGTACATCCAGGAGAACACGTCGGCGAAGCGTCCGGTCAGCGCGCCCTTGCGTTTGAGCTGCCCACCGAGCGTCGACATCGCCAGGTCGGCAAGCAGGGCAAACGTGGTCGATGTCCAGGCCAGCTTGCGGTAGTACACCGCCGCCGGACCACTGACCGGCGATCTGGCAAGCCGCCCACGGGTCAGTCCTAGGACGATCGTGCGGCAGAGGTTACGAACCACCCCGCCGACATGACCGCAGAACGCGGCGTCGAATGCCCGGCGATCATTGGCTGCCAATGCCTCGATCTCGTTGTACGCGAACGGGTGGGAGCGGATGGCCCCCTGACCGAAGACGATGAGCGTGCGCGTCAGGATGTTGGCCCCTTCCACCGTGATGCTGACCGGTACTCCGGACCAGCCGTTGGCGATCAGGTTGCGCGGCCCCTGCATGATCGCGGCGCCGCCCAGAATGTCCATACCGTCTGCAACCGCCCGCCGTGACATCTCGGTCAGGTTGTACTTGGCGATCGCGGTGATGACCGCGGGCTGCCCATGCGCGTCCAGCGCGCCGTTGGTGTAGCGGCGCGCCGCCTCCGCTACATAAGCAATTCCGGCGATCCGCGCCAGCGGCTCCTGGATGCCCTCGAACTTGCCGATCGACATGCCGAACTGGTGGCGCACGGCGGCGTACGCGCCGGCGACGCGAGCAACGAACTTGGCGCCGCCAGCGGCCGATCCAGGAAGCGAGATTCCGCGGCCGGCCGCGAGACACTCCATGAGCATTTGCCAGCCTCGGCCGGCCCCTTCCGCTCCGCCGATGATGGCGTCGATCCCGACCACGACGTCGCTGCCCGTAGTGGGCCCATTGTCGAAGGGAGGGCCGAGCGGATCGTGACGACGACCGACCTCGACACCCGGAGTAGCAGTCGACACCAGCGCGCAGGTGATGCCGGGTGTCGTCCCCTTCCCCAGCAGGTTCTCAGGGTCGCTGAGCTGGAACGCGATGCCGAGCAGCGTCGACACCGGGGCGAGCGTGATGTAGCGCTTGTTCCAGGTCAGTCGGAGCCGGAGCTCGCCGTCGTCGTCCCGGAACACGGTGCCGTCCGATGTCATCGAGCCGGCATCGGACCCCGCTGTAGGCTCGGTGAGCGCGAAACACGGGATCTCCTCGGCGCGGGCCAGGCGCGGCAGATAGTAGTTCTTCTGCTCCTCCGTGCCGTAGCGGATGAGCAACTCCGAGGGCCCCAGCGAGTTCGTTACCCCGACGGGTACCTGCAGCTGCGTCGACCGCGACGCCAGCTTGCCGAGCACGGCGCTGTTGGCGGAAGCGGAGAATCCGAGACCTCCGTACTCCTCGGGAATGATCATGCCAAAAAAGCGGTGCTCGCCGTACAGCTTCCAGACCTGCGCAGGAAGCGCCCGATCGCGGCACGCCTCGTAGTCGTCGGTAAGGCGGCAGAGTTCCTCGACCGGGCCATCAAGGAACGCTTGCTCCTCGGTGGTCAACCCCGGGTAGGGCTCAGTTGCCAGACGATGGAGATCGGGCGTGCCGGAGAACAGATCGCGGTCGACCCACACGGTCCCGGCCTCGATGGCGATACGCTCGGTGTCCGAGATCTTCGGCAACAGCCGCAGCTTGCGAATCGCCCCCATTACCGACGCGATCACCAGCACCCGGCGCAGCGGCCCGAGGTTGAGCACCAGCGCCGGTGTTACGAACACCGCCCAGGCCCAGCTCGGAGCGCCGAGCCCCCAGAGCATGGCCACCCCGGCAAGCGTCCAGATCGGCAGACGAGCCCCACGAAAACCCAACACCAGCGCCAGGATGCCGGTCGCGGCGATCGTTACCAGGAGCGGTAGAGTTGCCAAGGCTCCGTAGGTGGCGAGAAACGTGTTCATCTCAGGCCTCGACGGCAGGGGTGGCAGGCGAGCTCACACCCCTATGGTACGACGATCAGACCGAGCCGTCTGGGCCTCGCGCGCAATGTCCAGATCCACGAGCGCCGCGCGCGATGTTGGGTATTCCTCCACATTCATCGTGTCTGTTGCCGTAGCCTCCCGGTTGCATCGGAGATCGCATTGAGCGTAGATGCGACCAGACCGACACCGGCCCCAGAGGCTATTTCAAATCGGAGAACTGTTGATGGGCTTCCGCATCCGATGCACAAGGACGATCGTTCTCACCGGTGCGTTCGCGGCGAGCCTGGGAGCAACAGCCGACGCGGCACAGCAACGCCAAACCGAACAAAGCCTGCTCGACCCCGCACGGCCTCTCAGCGCCGAGATCGCTACCAGCATCGACGACGGCTTCACCTTCGCGGCGATCGGCGATTGCATCATCTCCCGCCCACATTCCCAGATGCTCGAGACCGAGCCCGCCTTCGCGGCGGTGATGAAGATCATCCGCGAGGCCGACGTCAGCTTCGGCAACCTCGAGACCAGCCTCATCGACATCCGTCGATTCGAGGGTTACCCGGAGGCGGAGGACGGCGGCTGCTGGTGCATTGCCACACCGGATACCGCCCAGGATCTCAGAGACCTCGGCTTCGACATGTTCTCGCGCTCCAACAACCACGCGCTCGACTGGGGACGCGCCGGTATGCGCGAAACCAGCGACTGGCTCGACCGTGCCGGGCTGGTGCACGCTGGATCCGGAGAGCACCGCGCCGAAGCACGGGCGCCGCGATTCCTCGAGACGCCTAAGGGGCGCGTGGGCCTCGTATCGGTGGCCTCTACCTTCGCCGAGTTTTCCGAGGCCGCGCCGCCGCGCGGCGCCGCGCCCGGCCGGCCCGGACTCAATGCCCTGAAGACGACCCGCCACACGATCGTCACCGAGTCGATGATGCGATCGCTGCTACACCTGCGTGACGCAACCGACGAGCAACGACGCGCCAACAACGCTGACACCGCGCGCCCCGACACCGATCCCGACCCGGCCGTTGGCGAGGCGCCGCACGGGAAGCAAACCGAGACAGCAGAGCCGCTTCCGACCGAGCTGCGGCTGTTCGACACCAGCTTCCGTCTCGGCGATCAGCCCGGCTATCAGTACGACATGGACGAGGTCGACCTACACGAGAACCTCCACAGCATTCGCGAGGGGAAACAGCTATCGGATTTCCTGGTGGTCTCGATTCACGTGCACGAGACCGGGCTCGGCCACGACGAGCTGGCCGACTTCTTGCCGAGCTTTGCGCGCGCCGCCATCGATGCAGGTGCCGACGCATTCGTCGGCCATGGGACCCACCGGCTGCGGCCGATCGAGATCTACAACGGCCGTCCGATCTTCTACGGCCTCGGAGACTTCTTCTGGAGCGACATGCAGGGCCCGTTCGGAAACGACTACTTCGAGGAGTACGCCGACGATCTCGACAACACGTTCGGAGAGGGGCACGACGTCACCGATGCCGAGCTCTTTCTGATGCTGGCGGGACCCAAGTTCGGCTTCGACGATGAGCTCGTATACCAGACCGTCGTGCCGGTAAGCCGCTACGAGAAAGGAGACCTCGCCGAGCTGCGCTTGTACCCGGTGGACCTCGGCCACGACCGTCGGCTGACCGAGAGCGGCATACCGAGGCTAGCCGAACCCGCCCTGGCGCAGCAGATCCTTCATCGCTTGGCCAAGATGTCGGCGCCGTTCGGCACCGTGATACAGATCGAGGACGGTGTCGGAGTCATCCGACCATAGTGAGGTGGCCAGGACACCACCGCGCGGCATGACCAGACGACAGCACCGACGCTTCCGCTTGCTTCAGAACGGGCGCCGCCAGAGAATCGCGCCGGTTCCGCAATCCGGTCCGGCCGTGCCGCCGCTCCCGAGGAGGGATTGATGATGAAGCACCGTCGGTCGACCGCGCTGCTGGCGACCGCGGCGCTGACGGTGGCCTGCGGGTCGGATCCGCTGCCCGACGCCGAGCTCGTGGTGCTCGAGCGCGAGCTCGCCAGCCTGTCGCGTTACCGCGAGCTCGATTTCGGAACCGTGCTGGGCGAAGGCGACATGGTCATCGTCGTGCACGAGCGCACGCTGGCGGAGCTGGTGACCGCGACGCTGCCGGTGGAGCAGACCATCGACAATCGCTTTCATGTCCAGCTGCGCTCAGCCGAGGTCGATTTCCGCACCGGGCTGGCGCTGGTGCAGTTCAGCGGTCGCATCTCGCTGGTGGACCGTCCCGGTGTGTTCGTCGACGCCACCGTGTTCGGGCTCTTGCAGATCGCTGGTTTGGATCAGACGCTCGGCGTGTTGCTCGCCAAGGTCGAGATCCTCGCCGTTCAGGCGCAGGAGGTCAGCGTCGGCGGATGGTCCGCCCCTGCTGCTCGGCTGGCGTCGGAGCTCGCGACCCGCAAGGGCAACGAGTTCAACCGGCTGTTCGGCGATCTGCCGGTGCCGATTCTTCTCGAGAGCAACGTCCACCTGCCGGCAGTCGAGGACAACGACGTGACGATTCCAGCCGTCAGCATCCCGCTCGCTGCCCGGGTCGGACGCGTGCTGACCGCGGACGAACGACTGTGGATCGTGATTGATATCGAGGTCAAAGCAGGGACCCCGTTAACGGATGCGGTAGCAACCGAGCCCGGATCGCCATGATCCGCGACCCGCGACGATCCCGACTTCGACTCGTGGTCGGGCTCGGGCTCGTTGGCCTTGCCTCCGGCTGCGGTGCCAATGACCCCACCAGCGACGAGGCGCTGGCCGTATTGCGTCAGCAGGTCGCCGCCCTTCGAGCCACGGTGGATACGCGGCTGGATCCGGAGATCATGCTGGCCGGCGAGGCGCTCGAGAGCGCTGACATCGTCGTACGCCTCCGCGTCGGTATGCTGCAGGAGCTGCTCACCGCCGCATCGTCGCAGTATCTGGACGACGTGCGGCTGCACCTGAGTCCGGGAACGGTGGCGCAAGAGGACAAGGAGGTATCGACGCGCATCGGTCCGATCCGTGTGCACGCCGGGCGCTGGCGGCTCGAAGTCAGTATCAACGACATCCAGGCAACGCTGCGCGCCCACGAGCCAACGATCAGCGTCGACGACGACGAGCGCTTCGCGCTCCACCTCCCGGCGCATGTGGAAGGCGGTCGCGGCACCGCGCGCATCAAGTTCGAGTGGGATGCCGCCTTCGTAACCAGTGTGATCTGTCGCGACTTCCAGGTTGATGAGACGTTCTCGGCCATCGTGTCCACACGTGACTACGAGCTCGACGGCCATTTTCAGATCACACCGGTCGACGGTGGACTGGTGCTCGACCCCGACTTCCCCCAGCGCCTCGACGTGCAACCGGAGCCCACCGAGGAATCCTGGGCGCATATTCGCGAGCTGCTGAAGTCGCAGGACAAGATCTTTCGCTGTGGCATTGCCCTGAACGCCGAGAGCATGGAGGCTCGGCTACGGGAGATCCTGCGCAAGGGGTTTCGCTTCCGTCTGCCGGACAGCGTGCTGCGACCGATCGCGTTGCCGTCGAGCGTCAGCGAGACGGTCGCCCTTGCTGGCCACACGCTCAACGTCGCGGCCTCGCCGTCGGGCGTGAAGCTGACGCCGGAGTGGCTCTGGTACGGCATCGCCGTCGAGTTGACTCACGAGGACGAGTCGCAGCACTCCGAGTAGCTGGAACCCGCGTCGGCCACCCGCGCGTGCCCTACCCAGCGTGCGTCGTTCTACCGCCGGCCACCGTTCGAGCCACGTCGATCTCCTTGATGGTGTCCGAATCGACCTCATGCGGATCGGCGGCGAGGACCACGAAGTCGGCCAGCTTACCAGCGGTGATCGAGCCCTTGAGGCTCTCCTCGAACGACGCGTGGGCGCCGTTCATGGTGCAGATACGCAGCGCCTCGTCGACGCTGACCCGCTGGTTTGGTCCCCAGACGCGGCCATCGAAGTCCTTGCGCGTCACCAGCGACTGAATCGCCATCAGCGGCTCGTAGGGACCCGGGACATAGTCGGACGCCCCGGCAACCGGGATGTCGTAGTCGAGGAACGACCGGTGCGCGAACATCCAGCGCATCTTCTCCTCGCCGTACTCGACCCACTTGTTCCCGTGATAATGCACGTAGGTGTAGAACGGCGTCGGGATCGATCCGGTGGCTTTGATGCGACCCAGAAGCTCCGGGTTCACCAGCGAGCAATGCTCCAGGCGGTGACGCGGGTCCGGGCGCGGGAACTCGCGCTGCACGCGCTCGTAGGCGTTGAGCACCATGTCGATGGCGATGTCGCCGTTGGCGTGGATACCGACCTGGAAGTCATGTCGGTGGCAATCCTCCACCACCTCGTGGATGTCCTCCTGGGTCATCGTCAGGATGCCGAAGTCGTCGGGACGTCCCACATAAGGCGTGCTCATGGCCATCGTGCGCTCCGAGGCGGAGCCGTCGGCGCCGAACTTAACCGCCCCGAGACGGAACCACTCATCGCCGAAGCCAGAGTAGAGCCCAGCGGCCTTGACCGACTCGTAAATAGCGCCCCGCATGAGCATGTAAACGCGACAACGCAGCTCGCCGGCGCGATAGGCGTCGCGGTAGGCGGTAGCCGTGGTAGCGCCGGATCCGGCATCGTGCACCGACGTCAGGCCCGACTGCGCCATCAGGCGCGTGATCAGCGCGACGCCCGCCTGGCGGTCCTCGCGCGTCGCGTCGCTGATGATCAGTCCACTGAACACGGCGTTGGCGCGCTCGGCCACACGACCGGTCAGCTCACCATCCTCCCTGAAGAACCGCCCGTGATCAGGATCTGGCGTTGAAGCGGAGATCCCCGCGAGGTCGAACGCCTTGCTGTTGTACCAGGACGTGTGGCCGCCACGATGCGTGATGCGGACCGGATGATCGGGAACCGCTTCGTCGATATCTCGGCGGTGAAGCTGGCGCCCATCCGACACCTTGGTGTCGTCGTACTTGAAGGCCACCACCCATTCACCTGCCGGCGTCTGCTCGGAGCGCTGGCGCAGCGCATCCTGAATGGCGCGGATGCTCCGCAGGTCGACGTTGACGTTCTTGAGCTCGCGCAGCCCACCGCTGCCGGGATGCGAGTGCGCATCGATGAAGCCCGGGACCACGGTCATGCCGCCGACGTCGATGACCTCGACGCCGGGCCCGTTGAGGTTGTCGATGTCGTCGTTGCTACCGATGGCAACGAAGCGATCGCCCGATACCGCGAAGGCCTCGGCGCGCGGCATAGCATCATCGACGGTGTAGACGCGAGCGTTGCGAACAATGAAGTCGACCGGCATGGGGCCGCCGGTTTGCAGGGGCGCGGCGGCTCCTCGACGCAATTCTGACGCGGTCGCCTTCGAGTTGCCGGCACCGAGTCCCGCCGCAACGGCTCCGACTCCAGCTGCCCAGCCGGCACCGAGCCCGAGAAACTCCCCCCTCGTTAGGCGTTCCTTGTAGTCGTCGCGGTCGTGCGCCATGCTCGTCTCCGTCGTCTCTGCCATGATCGGCCGCCTGGATACTAGCAGCCCCTACGCACAGATACCGGGGTGGCGGCGACGGCGCGCAACCGCGCGTCAGCCGACGCTGCAAGCAGCCTGGAAGTCCAACGAGGCGACCCATGAACCGGCGTTACGAGAGCTCGCGATCACACCGCATCAACCACCGATGGGCAGCGTCGCCCGGGCTTGTGGTCATCGTCTGCGCGGTCCTCGCAGCATGCGCCGGCGGCGACGCCAGCATGCCCGAACCAGCCGATTCGACGCCTTGGCCGACCGCCGGCTGGAGTCGATCAACCCCGGCCGAGCAGGGTATCGACGGCGCCGCGCTTGCCGATCTCGACACGCGGCTGGCTGCCGGAGCGTACGGCAACGTCAATGCCGTCATGGTGACGCGCAACGGACGAGTCGTGGCTGACTTTCGCTACGATCACGACTATGTCGCGGCCAGTGTTGGCTACAAGCACGAACCTCATCACTACAGCTACTACAACCCCATCTACCACCCGTTCCGTGAGGGCTCGGATCTACACACAATCCAGTCGATCACCAAGAGCGTGACCTCGGCGCTGGTCGGCATCGCCATCCACCGCGGCGAGATCGAGAGCACGGAGGTTGCGGCGCTGTCCTACCTCGCGGATCGCCAGTTCCCCGATCCCGACGGTGTGAAGGCCACGATCACGCTCGAAGACGCGCTGACAATGCGGCCGGGATTCGAGTGGGACGAGTTCACGCTGCCGTACACCGACGTGGGCAACGACGCGGCGCAGCTCGAGTCCTCGGACGACTGGGTCCAGTTCGTGCTCGACAAGCCGATGGCGACGGCGCCCGGTGAGACGTTCGTCTACAACAGCGGCAACTCGGTGCTGTTGTCGGCGATCCTCAAGGCCGCCACCGGCCTGCACGCCAACGAGTACGCCGAGGCGCACCTCTTCGGGCCACTCGGAATCAAGGACTATTTCTGGAAGACGATTCCCGACGGACTCACCGACACCGAGGGCGGCCTCTATCTGAAGACCGAAGATCTGGCCAAGATCGGCTACCTGTACCTGCAGGACGGGATCTGGGAGGGCGATCGCCTGCTCCCCGAAGGCTGGGTCGAGCGCTCGGCGCGACCGTGGGTGTCGTTTGCCACTCCGGACAATCCTGACAGCAAGCGCGGCTACGGCTTCCAGTGGTGGATCATGAACGACGGAACCGGCGACGCGCCCATGCAGTACGGCGGATCCGGGTACGGCGGCCAGTCGCTGATCATCGTCCCCGAGCTCGACCTCGTCGGGGTGGTCAACTCGTGGAACATCTACGAGGAGTCATACTCGGCCGCGGACGTGATCATCGACAACGTCATCCCGGCGGTGCGCTAGACGACCGGCCGGCGGTCGGCCAGCCGCGGGCGCCAGCGCCCTTCTATGGCAACGTCAGCGCTACCCACTCCGACGGGCGGTCGCGCTCGCCGATCGGCACGAGGATGAACTGCTTGCCCTCGACCATGTAGGTCATCGGGCCGCCGGTCTGCGCCGCCGGCAGCTCGGTCTCCCAGATCACCTCCCCGGTGGCCTTGTCGAGGGCGCGGAAGTTGCGGCCATGCATCAGCTCCGGGATGCCCCCGAATACGTTGCTGCCGTCGCCGATGAACAGCAGCGTTTTGGTCACCAACGGAGTCGGTCGGCTGGCGATTCCCAGTGGCGGCAGATCGAGACCCTCCAGGAGCGGATGATTCCGGGGCCCGTCGCCGTTGGCGATCGTCCATACATGCTCGCCGCGGTTGAGGTCCAGCGCCACGACGCGTCCCCACGGTGGCTTGATCAGCGGCAGACCGTCGATGTACGGCGCTTCACGGTTCGGGCTCCAGTAGTCCATCTCGGCGTCCTCGTCGTCGGCCTTGGCGAGGCGATAGACGCGCGGAATCGCGTGCGAGACGGCGTAGTAGAAGCCGGTCTCCGGGTCGAACGCGCCGGTGTTCCAGTTCCCCGAGCCCCATGATCCCGGCACCATGAGCGTGCCCTGGGTTCCGCCGGGCGCATCACTGACCAGCGACGGGGGCGTGAAGATCGGACCGATGACGAACTGCTTGGCGAGCTCCCGGGCGCGCGCCTCCAGCTCCGGGGTGAAGTTGATGAAGTCGTCGTCGGTGAGCCCGATGCGCGCGAACGGCGGCGGCTTGGTGGGAATCGGCTGGGTGGGCGAAGCCTGCTCTCCCGGCACCGTCGAGGGCGGCACCGGCCGTTCCTCGATCGGCCACACCGGCGCGCCGGTGGCGCGGTCGAAGACGTACAGGTAGCCGGTCTTGCTCGGCTGCATGACGGCCTTGATCCGCCGCCCATCGACCATGAGATCACCCAGGGTGGCCGGCCCGACGGTGTCGTACTCCCACAGGTCGTGGTGCACCATCTGGAAGTGCCAGACGCGCTCGCCGGTCTTGGCGTCGAGCGCTACCAGGGCGTTGGAAAACAGGTTGTCACCCGGGCGGTGTCCACCGTAGTAGGCCGCGGTGGGTGCGCTGAGCGGAACGTAGACGTAGCCGAGATCCTCATCGGCGGATACGCAGCACCAGGAACCCAAATCACCGGAAAACGACCGCGAGTCGTCTCCCCAGCTGTCGGCGCCGAACTCGCCCTCCTGCGGCACGACGTGGAAGGTCCACAGCAGCTCGCCGCTGCGAACGTCGAAGCCTCGCACGTCTTCCGGCATGCTCTGCCGCCAGCGCATGCCGCTGTCGCCGGCTCCGTCGACATTGCCGGCGATGACCACTACGTCGCCGACGACGATCGGTCCGGAGGTCCACCGGAAGTTGCGCGCGCCCGTCGGCGTCAAGCTCACGCGGCCGTTGTCGCCGAAGCCCGCAAACGGCTCGCCGGTGCGCAGGTCGAGCGCATACAGGTAGCCGCTGCGATTCGAGAACAGACGACGTTGCGAATCGCCCTCCCAGTGATCCACCCCGCGCGTGCTCTGGGAGTTGCGCTCTTGCGCCATCTCCGGCGGCGGCTCCTGCTCCCAGATCGTCTTGCCGGTGAGGGCGTCGACGGCCACCACCAGACCGGCGGCGTTGGGCGCATACAGAACTCCGTCAATCATTGTCGGAGTGGAACGCAAATAGTTGCCGGTACGAAGCCTCGGGAATCGTTCCGCCAGCTCGGCATCGAGGCCCGGTCGACGCCAAACGATGCGCAGACTCTGGACGTTGTCGCGCGTGATCTGATCCAGCGGCGAGTACCGTGTGTAGGCGGAGTCTCCACCCGACGAGCGCCACTCGCCGCGTGAAGTCTCATCCTGTGCCCGCACCGCGACGCTGCCACCCATCGTCAGCGTGGCAATGACCCCGACTCCAAGCAGTTTCTGTACAGGCGACACGTTCCTCTCCTAGCTCCCCGGTGGGCCGTCAGGATGTGGCTCACAAGCGGGCGGCTGCTCGACGCTCCAGGCCATCGCGAGGATGCGCCAGCCGGACTCAGTGCGCACCATTGTGAAGGTATCGACACCACAATGGGACCATTCCCCGTCCACATACAGATCGTAGGGGAGCCACACCGAGGCAATCGGTCCCGAGATGGAGACCTCGGGGTGGAAGCCTCGCTCGAGAATATCGGCCTGCGGCGTTTGCCCCCGTGATTCGGCCCGGGACCGAACCGAGTACCGCATCTCCCCATCGCGCTCGCCGACGCTGATCGTGATCGCGTCTTCGACCATCAAGTCGGTGAACGCGATCATGTCCTCGCTGCTAATCGCGGCCAGCGCAGCATCGGCAATCGCACGCACCCGCTCACGCTCGCCCGCAGCCTCCTGGGCGGTGGCCGGAAGGCTCGCCAGGATCAGGGCCAGGATCGAACAGATGCCGGGTAAGCGGGGTCGGGTCATCATCGTTCCTTCCGAGCTTCGGACAATCTTGTCGGGATGATCGCGCCGCCTGACGGCAGCGGAGCCAACGGTAGTTCGAGCTCGCCTCAGGCGGCAATAGCATCGTGCCATTCGTGCCCGCCTCGGGAGAGTCAGCCGCGAGGCGGCGTGCTCTATTCCGAGGCCTGCCCCGGTGCCAGAAAGCAGCGCAGGGCCTGCAACGGGTTCGGATACCGAAGACTCGGCGCCGCACGCTTCAAGGCCCGGACCTGCTTTCCGGACAATGGCCTCCCAGTCTTCCAGTAGTCGGGCTCGAGGGAGTCTGGGCGTGTTCGCGCGAGGGTATGCTTGCGGATCACGATTCGTGCTCCGCCAACTCCTGGTGATTCGATGCGCTACCTGAGTCGTTGTCTCGTCCCGCTGGTCACACTATCGCTCCTGCCGGTGCCCGCGATCGCGCCGGCGCAGGAAGACGTGACCGTTGTGCTGCGCGCCGCTCGCATGCTCGATGTCGTGCAAGGGCGCCTTATCGAGCCCGGCATTGTTGCTGTCGCCAACGGACGCATAAGCGCCATCGGCGAAGTGCCCGCCGGCGCCGATGTCATCGATCTCGGTGATGTGACGCTGCTCCCCGGCTTCATCGATCTGCACACCCACCTCGGGGGCGAGATCGACGCGGACGCTTTCGCGCGGGTGGTGCGGGAAACCGAAATCGATTCTGCGTTCAGGGCGGTTGCGAACGGGCGCAAGACGCTGCTCGCCGGCTTCACCACCGTGCGCGACTTCGGTGGCCAGGTGACCGTGGCGCTCAGTCGTGCCGTTGAGGCGGGTCGGGTGCCCGGTCCGCACGTGTTCCCTTCGCGCAACGCCATCGGCATCACCGGAGGCCACTGCGACGTCACCGGGCTCGCGCCCGGGTTGCTGGAGACCACCTGGCGCGACGGTATCGCCGACGGTCCCGATGAGGTGGTCAAGGCGGTGCGTTACCAGATCAAGCACGGCGCCAAGGTCATCAAGACATGCGCCACGGCGGGTGTCCTGTCATTCGAGGAATCCGTCGGGGCGCAGCAGTACACCTTCGAGGAGCTCCAGGCGATGGTGCAGGAGGCGGCACGGCACCACATCAAGGTCGCGGCGCACGCACATGGCACCGCGGGGATCCGCGCCGCGGTCGAGGCCGGGGTGGCATCGATCGAGCATGGATCAATCCTAGATACCGAGACCATCGAGCTGATGAAGGAGAAGGGGACCTATCTGGTGCCGACGACGTATCTGGTCGATGCGATTGACCTGGACGTGTTGCCGCCGCCGATTCGAGCCAAGGCGGAGCTCATCCTGCCACTGGCGCGCGAGAGCCTGGCGCAGGCGATCGCGGCGGGCGTCAAGATCGGTTTCGGTACCGATGCGGCGGTCTACCCGCATGGTGACAACGCGCGCGAGTTCGCCGTTCTCGTGGAGCGCGGCATGGAGCCCATCGCAGCGCTACGGTCGGCGACCATCGGCGCCGCCGACCTGCTCGGGGTAACCGATCGCGGCACCCTTCAGGTGGGCAAGCTGGCCGACATCATCGCGGTCCCGGGTAACCCGCTAGAGGATATCCGCGCCACGGAGCATGTCTCGTTCGTGATGCTCGCAGGAACCATCGCCAAGCGCGGTGAGTGACGCCGGGCTTGACACAACGTCAGGAGCCGCCCGGACGCGAGTGACCGCAAACTGAGCCACGGCGGCCTGATGGACTACGCACCCAACCCGTTCATGCGACGCCATCCGTCCATCGAGGATATGGCGCGCACGGCCGAACGACGCATTCCGCGATTCGCCTTCGACTACCTGCAGGGAGCCACCGGTCGTGAGGTGATCCTGGAGCGTAACCGCACCTGCCTCGACGCGGTGACGCTAACGCCGCGGTTCATGGTGGACGTGACCTCACTGGACCTGTCCACGGAGCTGTTCGGAACCCGCTACGAGCTGCCGTTCGGCATCGCGCCGGTCGGCCTGAGCGGTCTCATGTGGCCGGGCGCCGAGCGCATCCTGGCGGCCACCGCGGACAAGGCCGGGATTCCGTACTGCCTGAGCACGCTGTCGACCGTCGAGATGGAGGAGGTCGCCGAGATCGCCGGCTCGCGGGCGTGGTTTCAGCTCTACGTCACCAAGGACTCCGACGTGGCCGGCGACCTGGTGCGCCGCGCCGCCGATGCGGGTTTTGGTGCGCTCATCGTGACCGTCGACGTGCCGGCGTCGTCGCGCCGCGAGCGCGACATCCGCAACGGCCTTTCGTTGCCACCACGAATCGGGTTGAAGACCATCTACCGCTCGTCGATCCGACCCGCCTGGCTGTTGCAGATGTTGCGCGCCGGCCGGCCGAAGTTCCGCAACGTAGCGCGTTACGCGCCCGCCGGCACGCAACTGGAGAGCTTCGTGATGGAGCAATTCCTCCTGCGACCGCTCTCCTGGAAGTGGATCGAGGCAATCCGCCAACAATGGTCCGGGCCGCTGGTGCTCAAGGGCATCCTCCATCCCGACGACGCCAAGCGAGCCGTCGATGCCGGCGCCGACGGCCTGATCGTCTCCAATCACGGCGGTCGCCAGCTCGACGCCGCCCCGACCCCGCTGGATGTCCTGCCGGCTATCCGCGACGCGGTCGGTGAACGCACGACTCTGACGGTCGACAGCGGCATCATGAGCGGCCTCGACGTTGCACGCTGTCTGGCGCACGGTGCGCAATTCGTTTTCTGCGGCCGAGCGTTCATGTATGGGGTGGCGGCGCTGGGCAGCGCAGGTGGTGATCAGACGGTAGCGATCTTGCGGGAGGGACTGAAGGACATCCTGACGCAGATCGGCTGTGCCTCCGTGAGGGAGCTGGACGCGCGCTGGCTCTAGTGGCCTGTAACAGATGATCGAGCACCGACGAGGCGCGAGGTGGCGGGTTAGAGTCGCCCTCAACCAGCCACGAGCAACGCGGCGCGCGTCGGCCGTTCGCCCCCGCGCCGATCCCGGAGTAGACCGATGCAAGACCTCCTGGCGCAGACCTACTACGGCAACACCGTCAACGAGTGGGCCGCGGCGTTCGCCATAGCGGTAGCGGCGCTCGTCCTCGGCAAGGCGGTGTACTGGATATTCGGCAACGTCATTCGGAAGCTGACGCGTCGTACTGTCACCGAGCTCGACGACAAGCTGGTCGACATGCTCGACTTACCAGTGGTGGTTGCGGTAACCGCGCTGGGAATCTGGGTGGCCATCCGAACACTGGTGCTCCCGGAGACCGTCATCGGTTTCGCCTGGGGCGCCATGCAGGTGGCGCTCATGCTTACCGTCGCCTGGATGGCAGCACGCGTCTTCGACGCTGTGACTCATGTCGTGCTCGAGCCGCTGGCCGAGGACACCGAAAGCGATCTGGACGACCAGCTGCTGCCGATCATCCGCAAGGGCGGCAAGGCAGCGATCTGGGCGCTGGGCATCATCGTGGCGCTCAACAACGCAGGCTACGACGTGGCGGCGTTAATCGCCGGCCTCGGTATCGGCGGCCTGGCGCTGGCGATGGCGGCGCAGGACACGATCAAGAACATCTTTGGCGGCTTCACGATCTTCACCGACCGGCCCTTCGGCATCAACGACTGGATCAAGGCAGGCGGCTTCGAGGGCACCGTAAAGGAGATCGGGGTGCGAAGCACCCGTGTGCAGACGTTCGCCGGCCGCGAAGTGACGATTCCCAACTCCACCATCGCCAACTCGCCGGTGGAGAATGTAAGCGGCGAGCCGTCCAGGCGCATCAAGCTCAACCTCGGACTCACCTACGACACCACGCCAGCGGCCATGCAAAGGGCGATGGACATCCTGCGCGAGATCGCCGCCGAACACGAAGGGCTACAGGCCCGCGAGCCGGTGGTCGCTTTCAACGCCTTCGGCGACTTCGCGATGAATCTCCTGTTCCAGTACTACATCCGTGCCGACGCCGACGTGGTGGAGACGCAGACGCGGATGAACCTCGCGATCCTCGACCGCTTCAACGCCGAGGGCCTGGAGTTCGCCTTCCCGACACAGACGATCTACACGCAGCCCATGGACGTCGGCGACGCATCGCAGGAGGCGAGCGCCGGCACCGGCTAGGCAGCCGATACACCGTGCCCGTACGTTGTAGGATTCGGCGCCGTGGATGAGGCGGACGCGCATCTGGGGGGGGGCACGCCGAGCTGAGTCGCGATCTGGGGCTGGTGAGCGCCCTGGCGATCGGTACCGGCACGATGATCGCGGCGGGCATCTTCACGCTCTCAGGACTGGCGATCAGCTATGTCGGCTCTGCGGCCATCGCCTCGTTCCTGCTCGCAGCGCTGGTAGCCAGCCTGACGGCGCTGAGCTACTGCGAGTTCGCCTCGATCTACCCGCAGTCGGGCGAGGGTTACCTCTACGCTCGCAAGACGTTCTCGCCGCCGGCGGCCAGCCGACGCTCCGAACGTCGAGCTGGCCCACGTGGTGGTGAACTGGTTCGACGAGCTGCGGCGCCTGGCGCCGGTCCGGTGACGCTGTAGAACACCGCGTGGAGCGTAGCGACGGACCGAGGCCGATCTGGTAGCCGACGCCTATCGAGGTCGGATGCGCCCGTCCATGTCGGGGATCACGAAGCTCGGATCGATGCGGCACGGCCCCTCGGCCAGGCCGAGGCTGACGACCAACTCGCAGGCGGATTGCACCGACTCGGGCGTCGGCTTTGTCCCCAGATCCATCCAGTCACGGAGGCCCTCCCAGGCGGCGACCCCCTCGGCGAGCGAGAAGCCGCAGTGGCTGGGCTCATCCTCCACCGTGATCAGGGTGCTCAGGTTGGCCTCCGGGACCAGTTTCGAGTATTCGCCGGCGTTCTCGACGATGATCAGATCGTCCTTGTCGGTGTGCAGCACCAGGACTTTCGTGTCACCGACCCGGCCGGTGGGGGTGTAGTTCTTGGTCAGCCGCCGTACTGCCCCTGCCTTGGGGTCGGCCCGCTCGATCGAGGCGTTGACGGCGGGGTCGCCATAGTCGACCTCGGCGTTGCCGATTCCCACCTTGCCCTTCATCTTCTGGCGATCATGGGTGAGGTCGGCCAGCCCGATGGTCGAGTACCACAGGTCGGTCGAGACGAATTCGGCCGATACCTGCGCCACATCGACGAGTGTCTGCAGCCGCGCCCGCTGCGCCTTTGTACGCCGAGAGGGTTTCTTGTCGAGCCCGGTGCAGACGTTGAGCCGGTCGTCTATGTCGTCTGCAGTAAGCGTGGAGTCACTCGGTAGCCCCTCGGCACCACCAGGGATCGCGGCCCCTTCGACCGCTCCGCAGACGTTGTCGTACAGCAGGCGGAAGTCGAGCGCGCCGTCCCAGTTGCGGCTTCCGGCCAGCGGAGCACAGAGAAGTCCGGCGGCGACAACATTGCCGCCGATCCCTTTCTCGATCGCCTGCGCGGTGACGATGCCACCGAGCGAGGCGCCGTAGACGATGATCTCGCTCGGCTCACCGAAGTTGGCGCGGAACACGTTGACCAGGGCGCGCAGGTCCTTGACGGTCTTGAACACCGCCCATCCCGTGAGGCGGTAGCTGGATGCGGCGACGGCGTAGCCTTGACCGGTCTGCACCTGAACCAGCGGACCCAGATCGGGGAAGGCGGCCGGCGGCTCGACCGAGTACGCGTGGTTCCAGATCACCAGCTTGCCGTTCCAGTCGTCGGGCACCGTGATCAAGTAGTGCGCTCCGCCGGCAGTCTGCCCACCGATCAGCGTGTCGGCGGCAGCGATGGGAGGGCTGCTGAACATCGCGACAACCGCGACGGCGATCACGGTTCGGCGTTTCATCTCCAGCAGACCGTGGTGGAAGTGTGGCGGGCCTGGTTGCGACGAGTTGGGGCCAGATGCAAGGCGGCCTGACGGAGGCGATGCCCTAGCCATCGTCGAGGAGAGCCTACGCCGCAGATGGCCCCAAATCGCCGCAACCCTGCGGGCGACAGGGGGTTGCGCGCGTATACTGCGTCGTTCGTCGTCAACGATGGGCTAACCATCGCCTCCTCCTCTCTCCTTGCCTCAACCTCGCAAGACCCTATCGCCAGGCCCGCCACACTTTCACCACGGTCTGCTAGCTCGTCGGGTTCAAAATACGGCGCTGACCGTCTCATGACGGGGACACATCACAATCTCGCGACCTTACCACCGCGACGGCACCGCGGGTTAAGCTGGAGCCATGGACACTGGCATCCACACCTCGCTCAACACCGGGCACGAGCTCGACGTCGTCGATGACCGCGACGGGCTCGACACGCGGGTACTGCGCGCCGGCGACGAGCTCGTCGTGCAAACGGCGCACAGCGTCTACACGCTGGCGTTCGTGGATCCGGAGCAGGGCGAGGTGGAGGCCAGCGGCAGCGGCAACTTCATCAACGAGCACGTTGCGGCTCGGCTCCTCGGAACGACCCTCTCGGGCACCGGCACGGCGCTGCGCCGCGCCTTCGTGATGCCGGGGTTCAAGCTCGTGTTGCGGCTGGCCGAGGGCGAGCTGATGACCTCGCGGGTACGCCGAATCTTCGTCAACGGCGCGTCAGTCGAGAGCTCCAAGACCGTCCACTGACGGCGCTCGACAGACGAGGTACTGGCGCCGAAGTAGCCAGCCACTCCAGACGAGCCCCGCGAGCATGACGCCGTAGCCGAGCGTCGTCGCCAACCAGGCGATGGTGTGGTCGAACCGCAGCAGCCCGGTCCACGACAGCAAGTTGTTCCAGTCGTGGTATCCGGGACGATCCTGTCCGATGACCCCACCGAGCAGCGGCTGCACCTGCTCGCTGGCGTCGTAGATGTACGGGCCGAGCCCGACGAGCGCCTGTCCACCCCACCAGACGGTCACCGCTGCACCGAACGTGTCACGGCGCGACAGCAGCAGCGCCAGGCCGCAGATCCACGGCACGCTGAGCTCCAGTAGAGAGCCGCCGAGCACCTGCAGGAAACGACCGAACATGCCGAACAGCGCATGACCTGCCTCGTGAAAGATCAGGTTGGCACCCGACAACGCGCGGAAGACGAACGTCGGTGGATCGGCGTTCGGACCGATGGCCCCCACGGTGGCCATGTCGAAGTTGCCCAGTAGCCACCAGGTGGTCTTGGCAAGCAGCACCACCAGCAGGCCGCGGGCAACGACGCCGGCGAGATGCAGGTCCCCCGGGACCTCCATGAGGGTCTCGCACCAGCGGTGAAGAGCCCGGACGCCGGCAACGGTCCATGCTCCCGAATCGGAATCCGAGGCAGAGGATCGGCGCGCCGACCGGCGCCTGGACCGCCGGGATGATCCACCGGCGGCTCGACTACGTCGGGAGCTCTCGAGGCGCTGCGCCCAGTCGGGAATTGCGACGATCTGCGGCGCTGACGTGCTTTCCGGGTTCGATCCGCTCATGCCACGGATTCTAGGAGGGCATCGGGCGCAGATCCTAGACGTTTCTTGGTGCAGCTCTTGATTGACTAAGTCGACTTAGCTAAGCTACGCAACGGATTCACGCCCCTTTCGGGAGTCCGGGGCACTCTGCAGCCAGGGTGGCCCGGGCTCCACGCGTTGGACCCTGCCCCCGGCGCGACGCAGACGCGGGAGACCAGCGATGCGGATCGTCAATATCCACGAGGCCAAGACCCACCTGTCGAAGGTGCTGGAACGGGTGGTCGCCGGCGAAGACATCATCATCGCCAAGAACGGCCAGCCGATCGCTCGCCTGGTACCGATCGGGGCGCGGCCGCGCCGGCCCGGCCGGCTGCAGGACAAGATCCACATCGGGCTGGATTTCGACGATCCGCTACCGGAACCGGTCGGGAAATCGCTGCGCGGGGACTGATCGTTGAGGTTGTTGCTCGACAGCCGCGCCTACCTGTGGTGGCTCATGGACGATCACTCGCTGCCGCCGGCGGCGCGACAAGCGATCTCGGAACCACAGTCGGTCGTATTCGTAAGCGCCGCCACGATCTGGGAGCTGGGGATCAAGCAGCAGCTCGGTCGCCTGCGCGTGGAGGACGCCGACCTGGAGGCGGAGATCGTCGAGAACGACTTCCTGGAGCTACCGATGGAGGCGCGGCACGCGCAGCGGGCGGCGGCGCTGCCGCCGCACCATCCCGACCCGTTCGATCGTATGTTGATCGCCCAAACCCAGGCGGAGGGACTCGTCTGCGTCACCGGCGACGAGGAGTTCGCCGAGTACGGCATCGCCACCCTCTGGTGACCTCACGACTCGAATCTCAGAAGAGCGTCCCCTGCCCGCGTGCATGATCGGCGGCGGCGTCCCGGCTCGGACCGGTGACGTTGTCGCCCAAGTTTGGGCCGACGAGGTCGTCGACGAGCACGTTCGGACCGGTGAAATGCAACCGTACCCGTGCCGACCCGGCAACCGCGGCCGCCTGTCGATAGACCTGCGCCTGGGTCCGATACCCACCGGCTATCGCGGCCACCTCGTCGGCACCGATCTCGTGGGTCTTGAAGTCGACCACCCAGGTATCCGGGGCGCCGGGACGATACAGATCGAAGGCGCCAATACGCCAGTCGCGCGCCGCCACCAGGTGGAAGAACGTGAGCTCGCGGTAATGCTCGTCCTCGACATACCACTTCCATTCCTCCGACTGAACGATGCGCCGGATCTCGGCTTCAAGCGCGGCACGGTAGCGCGAGTGGGCGCTCATGAAGCGCTCCAGCTCGGGGTCGTCGAGGCCGCCGATGGTCTCGTCGAGAATAGCGGCCAGCTCGTCTTCCCGCTGGATGCGCTCGAGCACGCCGTGGATCAGCGTGCCGCGTACGGTCGGCCGGAGCTCACCGGTGTCACACCCGTCGAGCGGGCGGGCAAACTCGGCCGCTGCCTGCACCCCGTGGCGATACGAACGCTTCCATTCGTTCTCATCTCGCTCACGGGTCATGAGCTCGGTCGCCGAGTGCACGAACCTGAGCGGCGGGGCAACGATGGGCTCCAGCAGCCGGCTCTGACCCTCCACGCGGAGGTTGTCGAGCCAGTCGAGATCCACCGGCAACTCCTGGTCCCCTGGCGTCTCGGCGGCCTGCGCCTCGCGAACGAGCAACGGATTGCGGTCCACCCCGGCCTGCAGCCAGGCGCCGTAGCTGTTGTCGTCGCGGGCGCCAACGACCAGCAATCGATCGCGCGCTCGCGTCGTGGCCACGTAGAGCAATCGCGCCTCCTCGGCTCGATCCTCCAGCCGCTCGCGCTCGTGCAGGCGCTGGGCGCGAGCACCGCGCTCGGCCTTCGCCGGATTGAGCACCGGCCCGAGCTCACGGTCACTCCAGAACCGCCCGCCCGGATCCTGGCCGAGCTTGCGCCCGACGCCGACGAGGAAGACCACAGGCCACTCGAGCCCCTTGGCGCGGTGGATGGTGGTCAGGGTGACGACGTCGTCCTGATGGCTGTACAGCGGCGCCTGCGGCAGCCCGTTGTCCTGTTCGTCCCAGCGGTCCCAGACGTCGAGGAACGTGCCGATATCGAGGTCGCGGTGGGCTTCGCTGAACTGAATGAAGCTCTGAATGTTGGCGAGCTGTTCCTCGCGGCGCTGGCGTAGATGCAAGTGCAATCGGTAGCCGGTGTCGTCGAGCAGACCCGATAGCACCTCGTCGAGCGGCGCGCGATGCACCAGGGCGCGGGCGTGGTGCAGGGCGCGCAGGCCCCGTTCGAGAGCCAGACGCTCGATGGCGCTGATGCGAGCATCGTCGGGCGCCTCGTACCACTCGCCCTCGCGTAGGTAATGCTCGCACTGGTGCAGCAGGCCCTGGCCCGGCGTGGTGAGCCGAATGTGGGCAATGACCTCGTCGCGCAGGCAAACGAACGGCGAGCGCAAGAACCCGAAGAGACGCAGATCGTCGTGTGGGTTACGAGTCAACCGCAGGGCGTTCAGCAGGTCGAGAATCTCCTGCCGATCGCCGAGATGCGGCGCTCCGGCAATGGTGTAGGGAACGCCGCGACGCCCCAACGCTGCCTCGAAATGCTCCAGCGCGGCGCGACTGCGATACAGCACCGCGATATCCCGGTAGGCGATGGGCCGTCCGCTTCCCGGGTCATCGCCCGCCACTTCCTCGATCCCGACCATCTCCTCGATGCGCCCGGCAACCTGAGCCGCCTCGACCGCCGGATCGTTCTTGCCCCGGCCGCCCGTCTTCTCGGCAACCAACCACTCGAGGCGCGCGGTAGGAGTATCCGGGCGCGCCGCCACCAGCTGGCTGTAGCCGATGACGCTTTCGGGACTCTCGTGCGCCAGAGCAGCACCGACGTCCGCCATCGCGGCAGCCGTCGCGTCGTTCACCAGACCGATGATGGACGGCACGCAGCGGAAGTTCTCCGACAGCTGCATCACCTGCCCCTCGCAGCGCACCACCTCCTGTACCTGATTCCATACCGAGACATCGGCGCCGCGGAACCGGTAGATGCTCTGCTTGGGGTCACCGACCAGAAACAATTGGGGTCGCGGTACTGCCGGCCCGCGGTCCAGGCCGGCGATGGCGAAGGCGATATCGCGCTGCGCGAAGTCGGTGTCCTGGAACTCGTCGATGATGAGGATGCGGTAACGCCGTCGGATGCTGGCAAGTGCCGCCCCTCCGGCGTCGCCGGTCAGCAGCGTACGCGCATCAAGGATCAGCGAGTCGAAGTCGCGCGCGTTGTCGCGCGCCAGGTGCGCCTCCCAGCGCTCCAGCGCCACCATCGCCAGGTGCAACAGGGCGTCGCAGTGTGACAACACCACCTCGTCCTGCCCGTCGTCCCAGGTACCGGCGAGGTCGCGCAACAGCTTCCGATCAAGCTGGCCATCACGCCGCCACGTCGCATACCGGTCGCGATGCCAGCGCAGATCGGTCATCAGCGTACGCACGTGATCGATGGCCCCGCTGGTGTGCTGCCAGCCGCTGAGCTTGTGGCTGCGCAACAGGTCGGCGGTGCCGGAATCCTCGGCCTCGAGCGCCTCGTAGATCACACCGCGGATGATGTCGTCCTGGGCCGCCCAGGCCTCGCGCGAGTCGAGCACACCGAACGTCGGATCGATGCCGAGACGCAACGCATGATCGCGCAGCAGCTCGGCGCAAAACGAGTGGATGGTGCCAATGGAGGCACGATCGATCTGCCAGCGCAGCTCCTCGGCACGCGGCGATGCCTCGATCACCTGGCGCAGCTTGCGTTTGAGGTCGTAGGCGGCCTTGTCGGTGAAGGTGATGGCGGCAACCTCGCGCAGCTCACAGGGATCGGCGCAAGGCGGCAGCAGGTTGCTTTCCCGATCCGGTGGCAAATCCAAGCCGAGCAGCCACTGGATCTTGCCGATCACCGTGGCGGTCTTGCCGGTACCGGCGTTGGCCTCAAGCATCGTGCTGCCGGTGGCGGTGATGGCGCTCGCCTGTTGCGAGGTCCAGCGCAGCTCAGACATCGAACCGGTTCCCCTCGGGCAGTCGGGCGGCGCTTCGAGCGACACCGCGATCGGGCTCGTACGCCGGCCACTCGCCCGCCCGGTGCGAGCGCACCGGTTCGAACTTGCCGGCCCGGATACGACCCGGGATGCTGAGCGCGAATCGTAGCGCCGCCTCGTACTTGGCCTCGGTGCGACGGATCTTGCCGGCGTACTGGGTGTACTTGCCGCCCCGTTTCTTTAGCGATCGATAGAACCCGATACCCACCCGATGGCCGGCGTTTTCCAGTGCCTGCATGTACAGTGGCGCCTGCAACGCGGTGCCGTCGACATAGTCGTTGGCGGAGGGCGTCTTGCCGCTCTTGTAGTCGAGAACATTCGATATCGCCGACCCGTCGGGGCCAGGCGCGACGCCGTCCGTCAGGTCGACGCGATCGACACGGCCGCGAAGCCTCAACCAGGCGGCCTGACCGTCGGCGTCCTCGCCTTCGATGAGCACGCCTCCATCACCGCCGAAGTCATGCTCGATGAGGAACGGACGCTCGCCCTTATCGGCCATGTGCACGAGCTCCCAGGCGAGATACTGGCGCACACGTACGAGGATGGCGTCGCACTCTTGCTGCCACAGCAACGGCGCGCCGCTCCACTCGTCGCTGATCTCCCGATCGACAATGACCTCGGCAGCGGCCTCGGTGAACGCCGCTTCGGCGCGACGGTCGAAGTCACGCGGCACATCGTCTCTTAGCAGGCTGTAGAAGCGCTCGAGCAAATCGTGCGCCACGGCCCCGAACACCAATGGCGTGGTTTCCTCGTCGGCTTCCACCACCTCGTCGAGGCGCAGCACGCGCTTCACCAGGAACACGAACGGGTTGTTCGAGTAGTTCTGCAGGCCGCTGGCCGACCAGACCGTATCGGCGTCGAAGCGTGACGCCAGCATCCCGAGGACACGTGGATCGCGCAGCTCGCCGTTCCACGGATTCGGTCGATATGCCGGGTGCCCGATGTGCAGCGGCTGATGGCCGGTGTCGCGATGCGACTCGGCGATCGCTACCAGCACCGCGTGCCGCACCAGATCTTCCGACGCCGGGGCGACCGACCGTTCGGCGCGGCTCTCGAAGAGCCGGTGCACGGCGAGACGATCCGCCTGCGCCACCGTCACCGGATCGTCCCAGGGGTCGCGCGTGCGCGGCAGCTCCGACCCGGGATCGTGCGGCGGCACCATCAGCGACGGCATGAGCGGGGTGCCCGACGGGTCGGCGGTGCGATAGCTGATACGAACGTCGCCGGTGCCGGTAACCGTCCGCCACAGCGCGCGCTCACGCCGCAGCGCCTGCTCGCGATGCACCAGCGGTAGCCCCTGGTCGCACAACCGCAGGCGTTCCTCATTCGACAGCACGCCGGCGACGGAAATGCGTCGCGGAAACGCGCCGTCGTTGGCGTGCATGACGAACACGTGTCGGAACGGCGTCAACGCTGCGTCGTGCGCCTCGAGCACCTGCACCCCCTTGTGCATCGGCGTCGTGATGCTCAGCTCGTTGGCCTCCAGCAGTCGTCGCAGTAACCCGTACCAGTCGGCGGGGCTGAGCGCCGCGTCGGGGTGATCGAGATCGGCCCACTCCTGCAGCAGGCTCTCGGTCTGAACCAGGCCGCGTTGGTCGAGGCGAACCACGTCCCAGCGCCCCGCTACCGGCTCGCACAAACGGCGACGCAGCCCGAACAGGCCCTGGCGCAGCAGGTCGAGCGTCAGTTCGATCCACTCCCGCTCGCTTCGTGGCGCACCGAGCGGGTCGAGCGTGGCGCGTAGCGTGGCGAAACGCTCCGCATTGCGCCGCATTCGATCTCTGGCCAGCCCGCTGCCCCATGTGGACCGATCGCCTCGGTCCACCTTGTCGGCAAGCTCGGCCAGCCGACGCTGCCATGCATCGAGGCCGACCAAACGCCGCTGCGTGGCGATGACGTCGATCGGACGCAGATCGATCTCGGTCTCGTAGTAGGCGCTGTCGAGGACGGCGCGCAGCGAACCATAGTCCCACCCTGAGGCCGCCCCTCGGAACGCTGACAGCAGGGCCTTTAGCGCGCCGATCTCGGTGAGCCGGGACCGGATCACGGCGGTACAGGGAACTCCGGCGCTGCGCAGCGCGCGGTATGCCCGCCCGGTATCCTCGTAGCCGCTGCGAGCGACGACCGCCACCTGGTGGGGGCTGACAACGCCATCCACCAGCAACCGCTTCACCTCGCGCGCCATCCAGGCGACCTCGCGCTGCGTGTCAGGCACGGGCTGTACCAGCACCGCGCCGGTCTCGGTGCCGGCGATGTCCTCGACCTCGGCACTCAGCTCGCCAAGCTCCTCGGGCTCGGATTCGCCGAGGACGAACAGGTGGACGTCGACCTCCAGCTGAGCCGCCAGCGCGGTGAGCAGCCGGCGGCGCGATCGCGTCATATAGAGCCCGTACACCAGCAGTTGCGGCGCACCGCCGAGGGCCGACGTGAGTCCGCCCGCATCGATGCGGTCGGCGATCAACCCCCAGCTCGAGCGCATGTCGAACAGCTCGCGCTGCCGCAATTCGGCCAGGTAGGTGGAGTACGAGCCCACGATCCACTCGTTGCGTCGTCGCGCAAACGCATCGTCGCCAACGCAGGTCAGCGCCTCCTCGAGACGCGTCGGATCCACCCCCTCCGGAAGCAACTCGCCGAACAGCGCATCGAGCAGATGACCGCGAGCAACTCCGTCGGTATGGCTGGGATCCTCCAGACCGGCGTGCCGCCCGACCCGTCTGGCCACCCGGCTGATCAACCGTCGTCGCGTCAGCAGCCCGACGGCCTTACCCTCGATCTCGAAGCAGCGATGCAGGTCGCGAAAGTCGGTGATCGGCGGCCCCAGCCAGCCCGCCACACCGCGCACCGCTGCTCGCTCCAGCAGCAGATCACGTTGGTTGCGGTGCGCGACCCAGAGGTGCGCCTCGAACCCGGACGGGCCGGCGTTGTCGCCGATCGCGTCGAGAAAGCGGTCCGCGCAGGTGTCCCACAGGGTCGCGGTGTCAGGCGCACGAATCAGCTTCAGCGGCACGGGAAACGAGCTCGTTGAGGGCCATCTCCCTCATTGAAGGAGTGACGTTCTGAATGTACACTTGTACACGACATCTCGCCGGCGGCTTCCGGATCATCTCGGCCCGAAAGGCTACATCGCGGGAGCGAGCAGACTACGAATGGACAAGATGAAAGATGAGTATGACTTCAGCAAGGGTCGTCGCGGCGCCGTACTGCCGACTCCGCCGGGGAAAAC
This sequence comes from Acidobacteriota bacterium, assembly GCA_965248695.1. Lineage (GTDB taxonomy): Bacteria > Acidobacteriota > UBA890 > UBA890 > WLXD01 > DASCOT01. The sequence continues at coordinate 3,570,069 of CBDFKD010000002.1, forward strand.
CCGCATCACGATAAGGATCGACGACGACATTCTCGAGTGGTTCCGAGAGACCGCAGGCGAGGCTGGTGGCGGAACCTACCAGACGATGGTCAACGCGGCGCTGCGCGACTTCATCTCGAGGCAGCCCGAATCGCTCGAGGATACTCTGCGGCGCGTCGTGCGCGACGAGCTCGAGCGCGCCGCGAAAGGCTAGTCCGCCTCTGCAGTCCGGGCTTCGGCTTCGGCAACCGTGAGGATGGTCGGCACCAGCGCGTCCGGGGTCACGGAGATGCTATCGATACCCTCCTCCACCAGCAGGCGGGTGATCTCCGGGAAGTCCGAGGGTGCCTGTCCGCAGATGCCGATACGGATCTGCTGGCCTTCCTCGCGCAGCTCGCGCACGGTACGCAGCGCCATGCGCAGCATGGCCTGGATCGCCGGGTCGCGCTCGTCGGCGATCTGGGCCACTGAGCCACCGGCGTCCCGGTCCAGCCCCAGGGCGAGCTGCGTGAGGTCGTTGCTGCCGATGCTCAGGCCGTCGACGTGCTGGGCGAAGTCGCGCAGCAGGATCACGTTGGAGGGCACCTCGACCATCATGTAGATCTGCAGGCCGGCGACGCCGCGCTCGAGACCAAACTCCCCCAGCAAGTCGATCGTCGCCACCAGCTCGGGCACGGTGCGTGCGAACGGCACCATCACCTTGATATTGGCCAGGCCCATCTGCTCGCGGGCGCGCTTGAGCGCCTCGCACTCGAGGCGAAACGCCTCGCGGTATTCCGGGCTGGTGTAGCGGCAGGCACCGCGCCAGCCGAGCATCGGGTTCTCCTCGCGCGGCTCGAAGTGGTCGCCGCCCAGCAGGCCGCGGTACTCGTTGGACTTGAAATCTGACAGTCGCACGATGACATCGTGGGGATGGAATGCCGCACCGATCATCGCCACGCCATCGGCAAGCCGATCGATGAAGTACTCACGGCCGGAGTCATAGGTTCTGGTGCGCTCGTCGATGGCGAGGCGCTCCGCGTCGCTCAACCGCTCGGGCTCCAACAGGGCGCGTGGATGGATGCCGATCTGGCTGGCGATGATGAACTCCAGCCGTGCCAGACCGACCCCACGTGTTGGCAGCCGCGCCTGCTGGATAGCGCGCGCCGGGTTGCCGACGATCATCATCACGTCGGTACGCGTGTCCGGGACTCCGGCGAGATCGATGACCTCACGCTTGAAGCTTCGACGCCCGGAATAGACGACACCCTGCTCCTCGATGCAGCTCACCGTGATCTCGTCTTGATCCGCCAGCACGGTGGTGGCGTCGCCGGCGCCGACCACGCACGGCACGCCGATCTCGCGCGCCACGATGGCGGCGTGCGAAGTACGTCCACCGGTGTCGGTGACGATCGCCGCCGCCAGCTTCATCGCCGGTTCCCAGTCGGGATCGGTACGCTCGGTCACCAGCACCTCGCCCTCGTGGAAGGCGTCGATCCCGTGGATACCGTGGATCACACGCGCCACCCCGGCAGCCACCTTGCTACCGACGGCCTGCCCGGTAAGCAACGGCGGACCGTTCTCGCCGATCTGGTAGCGCTCGAGGGTGGTCTGCACTTCGTCGCGGTACACGGTGATCGGGCGCGCCTGCACCAGGAACAGCCGGTCAACGACGCCGTCCTTGGCCCACTCGATGTCGAGCGGCACTCCGTAGGCTTCCTCGAGCCGACACGCGGCGGCGGCAAGCTCGAGCACATCAGATCGCTCGACGCTGAACGCGCCGCGCTCTTCTGGAGTCGTCTCGATGACCTCGGTGGCGGCGGTGCCGCCCCAGCCGTAGACCATCTTGACCTCCTTGGCACCACGCTCGTGCGAGATCACCGGATCCAGCGGCGCGCCCTTGAGCAGCGTCGGCTTGAAGATCAGCACCTCGTCCGGACTCACCTGCCCCTGGACGACGGGCTCGCCGAGGCCCCAGCTGGAGTTCAGCAGCACGAAGTCGCGTGCGCCACTGTCAGGATCCATGGTGAACATCACGCCCGAGCACGCCTGGTCGCTGCGTGCCATGCGCTGCACCGTGACGGCGAAGTCGAACGTTGCCGCCGGTAGCCCGCATCGGTGCCGGTAGTCGACGCCGCGGCTGGTGAAGAAGGACGTAAGACAGTCGCGGCAAGCGGTAAGCATGTTGCTGCGACCGCGGATTCCCAGGAACGACTCGTACTGACCGGCGAACGAAGCCTCGGCCGAGTCCTCCGATACCGCACTCGATCGCACCGCCACGTCGACGTTCTTCATGTCGGCGGTCTCTTCCAGTGCCGCATACGCGGCGGCCACAGCCTCGACCACGTCATCGGGAAAATCGAGGTTGCTCACCAGGTCGCGACAGCGGCTGGCGCCGCGAAACAAGCTCTCAAAGTGATCGTAGTCGATCGTCTCCAGCTCGCGGACGATCTGCTTCCGGGTGCCGGGTGCGGCATCGAGAACCCGGGTGAACGCCGCGGTGGTCACCGCGAACCCCGGAGGCACACCGACCGAGGAACCAGAGAGGATCCGCGCCATCTCGCCAAGCGAGGCGCTCTTGCCGCCCACTAGCGCGACGTCGCCGCGGTCCAGCTGATCAAGGCCTATGACGTATGGGGTGTCAGGCGAGCCCATCGACGAACCTCGCGAACTTCACGCGTTAGCCGCGGCTATCGCGGCAGGTCGGATGGGCGCCCACAGGATAACTCCCACGTGGCTTGATGGCGAACGTCGGACAGATTCCATCGCCGACCGGGGTCCGTCACACAGGGATGGCGCCACGGCCCCGCCGGCACGCCAGCGCTCAGCCTCGCACAGGCAAACTTCCGTTCTGAGGAACAACCCGCTGGTCTGACAGCGACGACGATCCTCAGCCCCGAGCCGCTGCAAGACCGATGCGTTCTGGCGCAGCTGAACGCCGGGCCTCATTGGCTTCGTAGCGGTGGTGGCGGGCGGTGGAATCGGCCGGCCCTCGTTCTGCTAAGTTCCCAGGGTTACCGCGACGCCTCGCTTTCCCCCTGGAGTAAACCCATGCCACGCCTCCGTCCTGCCCTCACGTTCGCGCTCGCACTCACCGCCATCCTCATCGTCGCCGCGCCCGCCAGCGCGCAGGTCGATGCCCGCATGTTGCGGTTCCCGGATGTTTCCGAAACCCACATCACGTTCGTCTACGCCGGCGACGTTTGGATCGCGCCGAAGGACGGTGGCACGGCGCAGCGCCTGAGCACGCCCGCCGGCGAGGAACGCTTCCCGCGCTTCTCACCCGACGGCAGCCAGATCGCCTTCCAGGCCAACTACGACGGCAACGTCGACGTGTATGTGGTGCCGACGCTGGGCGGACAGGTGGAGCGCATCACCCACCATCCGCTGCCGGATCGCATGCTGGAGTGGAACCCGGGCGGCGAGTCGGTGCTGATTGCCAGCTTCATGCAGACGGAGAAGATGCGCTACCGCAAGTTCTTCAGCGTGCCGTCGGCCGGCGGGTTGCCGGAGCTTCTGCCAGTGCCGTATGGCGAGTTCGGCGCCATGTCGCCGGACGGCGACACCCTCGCCTACATGCCGATCAGCCGCGACTTTCGCACCTGGAAGCGCTACCGGGGCGGCATGGCGCCGGAGATCTGGCTGTTCGATCTGAACGACTACAGCGCCCGCAACATCAGCAACAACGACGCCAACGACGGCCATCCGATGTGGCACGGCTCGACGCTGTACTTCCTCTCGGATCGCGGCAGCAACCAACGCGCCAACGTCTGGGCTTACGAGCTCGACTCGGGCGAGACACGACAGGTGACCCGGCTGGCCGACTTCGACGTGCGCTTTCCGGCCATCGGGCCTGCCGACTTGGTTTTCGAGGCCGGCGGCCGCCTGTATCTGCTCGACCTCGCCACCGAAACGACGCGCGAGGTGCAGGTCGACGTGGTCACCGACCGGTCCAGCCTCAAGCCGCGGGGCGAGAATGTCGCGGGTAAGATCGCCAGCGGCGACATCTCGCCGTCAGGCAAGCGTGCCGTGATCGAGGCGCGTGGCGACATCTTCACCGTTCCCGCCGAGCACGGCATCACACGCAACCTGACGCGCACGTCGGGGGTTGCCGAGCGCTACCCGACTTGGTCGCCGGACGGCAAGCGGATCGCCTACTTCAGCGACGCCTCGGGCGAGTACGAGCTCACGGTTACCTCTGCCGACGGCAACGGCACACCGCGCCAGCTCACTAGCCTCGGGGAAGGGTTCCGCTACACGCCGCACTGGTCGCCAAACAGCGAGAAGCTGGCGTTCATCGACCAGTCGATGAGCCTTCGGATCTACGACATGGACTCCGACACGCTCACCGAGGTCGACCAGGGCAAATGGATGTACCACGGCCAGCTCGCCGGCTTCACGCCCAGCTGGTCGTCCGACAGCCGCTGGCTGGCGTACTCGCGCGGCCTGATGAATCGCCACTCGGCGGTGTTCCTGTTCGATACCGATAGCGACATCAGCCATCAGGTCACCAGCGGCTACTACAACGACTCCAACCCGGTCTTTGACCCTGACGGCAAGTACCTCTACCTGCAGACGAGCCGCTCGCTGCGCCCGAGCTACAGCGACTACCAGAACACCTTCGTCTACAACAACACCACCAACGTCGCCGCCGTCGCCCTGCGCGACGACGTGCCCTCACCGTTGGCGCCGCGCAACGACGAGGAGGAGGTGGAAGAAGACGTGGAAGAGTCCGATGACGCGGACGCCGAAACCGATACCGACAGCAACGACGACGGCGGCGCCGACGCGGACGCCGATGATGATGCCGAAGATGAATCGGAAGAGGACGAGGGCCTCGAAATCGACCTCCAGGGCTTCGAGAACCGCCTCGTCGTGCTGCCCCCGGACGCCGGCAACTACGGCTCGATGGCAGCGGTATCGGGCAAGCTGATCTACCATCGCGGACCGCGCACCGGATCGGGCGACGACGACAGCCCGATCGTGTTCTGGGATCTCGAAGACCGCGAGGAAAAGACCGTCCTCGACGACGCTGACGACTTCGAGCTATCTGGCGATGGCAAGAAGCTCATCGTCGCCACCAACGGCAGCATCGGCATCATCAGCGTCGCACCGGGGCAGCGTCCCGAGCCGCTCGACACCTCCGGACTGCAGGTGACGCTCGACCCGGTAGCCGAATGGCGCCAGATCTTCAACGACGCCTTCCGCCTGTTCCGCGACTACTTCTACGTCGCCAACATGCACGGCGTCGACTGGGACCAGATGGGAGAGGTCTACAGCGCGCTGATCGACGATGTCGTGACGCGCTGGGATCTCGATTTTCTGATCGGCGAGCTCATCGGCGAGCTCAACGCCGGCCATACCTACAACCAGGGCGGTGGCGATGCCGAACAGGCGAGCCGCCGGGGCGTCGGGATGCTGGGTGTCGACTACGAGCTCGAGAACGGCGCCTACCGATTCGCCCGCATCATCGACGGCGCTCCCTGGGACAGCGAGGTACGCTCCCCGCTGCGCCAACCCGGCATCGACGTCGATGAGGGCGACTATCTGCTAGCGGTCAACGGCACGCCGATCGACACGTCGGCCGATCCGTGGGCCGCCTTCCAGGGGATGGCCGGCGAGACCGTCGAGCTCACCGTCAGCGACACGCCGTCGATGGACGACTCGCGTCGCGTGCTGGTGGAGACGCTGCGCAGCGAGGTGCGCCTGCGCAACCTGGCGTGGATCGAGGCGAACCGCAGGCGCGTCGACGCGGCCACCGATGGACGCATCGGCTACGTCTACGTGCCCGACACCGGCCTCAACGGTCAGACCGAGCTACTGCGGCAATTCTCCTCCCAGATCGACAAGGAAGGACTGATCGTCGACGAGCGCTTCAACAACGGCGGCCAGATTCCCGACCGCTTCATCGAGCTCCTCAACCGGCCGCTCTACAGCTACTGGGGGGTGCGTGACGGCCAGGACTGGCAGTGGCCGCCGGTCTCCCATATCGGACCCAAGGTCATGCTGATCAACGGCTGGAGCGGCTCCGGCGGCGATGCCTTCCCGCTGTTCTTCAAGCACGCCGGCCTCGGGCCGCTGATCGGCACTCGCACCTGGGGTGGCCTCATCGGATACACCGGCGTCCCCGGTCTCATCGATGGCGGTACCCTGGCGGTGCCCACGTTCGGCATCTACAGCACCGAAGGAGAGTGGATCGTCGAAGGGTATGGCGTGGACCCGGACATCGAGGTGGTGGAGAACCCTACCGAGCTGGCGCGAGGCACCGACACGCAGCTGGAGGCCGGAATCGCGGAGGCGATGCGGTTGCTGCGCGAGAATCCCGTGACCCGACCGGATCGTCCGGCGCCGCCGAATCGGGCCCGACCGCACGGCTGACCCCCGCGGGAGTTCGAAACTGGTGACCGGGCGGGCGCGTATCTAGACTGACGCGCGGTCCCCGATCCGTCCATCTCTCGACCCACGAACGAGCGGCATGGAAGACCTCCTTCGCAACGTCCGCTACGCCGTCCGTGGCCTGCGTAACTCACCCGGCTTCGCCGCCGTGGCCATCATCACGCTCGCCCTAGGCATCGGCGTCAACAGCACCATCTTCAGCATCGTCAACGCCGTGCTACTCAGGCCGCTGCCGGTAGAAAGACCGTCGGAGCTGGTGGATGTCTACGGCCATACCTCCAACAGCGACAGCCACGACACTACCTCCTACCGCGACTATCTCGATCTGCGCCAGCAGACCGGAACGCTGTCTGGGTTGATCGCCTACTCCAACTTCTTCGCCAACCTCGCCTATGAAGGTCGCTCGGAGCTGGTCGTCGGCGAGCTGGTATCGGACAACTACTTCGACGTTCTCGGGGTACAGCCGGAGCTCGGACGCGCGTTCACACCAGAGGAGTTCGAGACCGAGGGCACCCACCCGGTAACTATTCTCAGCCACACGTTCTGGCGCACCCGCTTCGCCGCCGACACCGGGGTGCTCGGAAGCTCGGTTCGGATCAACGGCACGCCCTACACAGTGGTGGGCGTGACGGGGCCCGCGTTCGGCGGCATGTTCCCGGCCGTGACAGCGCAGATGTGGGTGCCGGTGGCGATGGTCGAGGAGGTCGAGCCGCTCGGCAACCAGCGCGGCTTCGCCTCGGCCGGTGACACGCGCCTGCAGCGCCGCGCGCAGCGCTGGCTATGGCTGCGTGGTCGTATGCAGCAGGACACGTCGGTCGCCGAGGTACAGGCGGAGCTCGAAGGCATCACGGCGCGGCTGGCAGCCGAGTATCCAGATACCAACGATCTGGAGACCGTCACCGTGATAGCCACCAACGACGTCTACTTCAACCCTGACTTCGACACCACCCTGGTGCCGGCTGGCATATTGATCCTGGCGATTTCCGGGCTGGTGCTGCTGGTTGCCTGTGCCAACCTAGCCAACATGCTGCTGGCGCGCGCTGCCGCGCGTCGGCGCGAGATTGCGGTACGCCTGGCGATCGGAGCCGGCCGCGGCCAGCTCGTGCGCCAGCTGCTCACCGAGAGCGTCGTGCTGGCACTGCTCGGTGGCACGGTCGGTTTGCTGTTTGCCGTGTGGTCGAGTCGCCTTATCGCGCGCTTTCAGCCGCCGGTGCCGATCGATCTCGGAGTCGATTTCAGCGTCGACTGGAGGGTGCTGACGTTCACGTTGATCGCCGCCGCACTCACCGGCATCGCGTTCGGCTTGGTGCCAGCACTGCGTGCGTCGCGGCCTGACGTCGTCGGCGCGCTCAAGGACGCCGACGCCTCCGAGCGCCTGGCCGGCCACGGGTTCCGGCTGCGCGACGGGCTAGTGGTGGTGCAGGTCGCAGTATCGGTCGTTTTGCTGGTGGCGGGCGCTTTGATGATGCGCAGCCTGGCCGCGGCGCAGCGTGTCGAGCTCGGCTTCGACGCCGACCGCCTCAGCTTTCTCGGCCTGGCGATGGAGATGAACGGCTACGACAACGACACCAGCGCCGTGTTCTTCGATACCGCGCGCGCCCGGCTCCAGCAGCTCCCAGGAGTTCAGGGGGTGACGCTCATGTCGCGCGTGCCGCTATCGCTCAACGACAACAACTTCGGACTCTTCATCGATGGACACCAGACTGCCGCCAGCGATCGTGCGTACCTGACCGGGGGCGTCTACGTCGACCAGTACTACTTCTCGACCCTCGAGCTGGCCATCGTCGACGGCCGTGGACTAGACGGTGTGGACGTGGCCGAGAGCCGCAATGTGACGGTGATCACCCGCGCCATGGCGCAACGCTACTGGCCTGATGAGAGCGCCGTCGGCAAGTCTTTCCGCACCAGCTGGGAAGGCCAGCCCGTCGAGATCGTCGGTGTAGTCGACGACTACAAGACCAACAGCCCGGGCGAGTCGCCGACCCCGTATCTGCACATGCCGTACCCCCGTCGCGGCACCTTCGGCAACTTCATGGTGCGCACCGCCGGCCCCGCCGCCGTCGAGGTGCTCGCCCAGGAAGCCGAGCTGCGTCGCATCGATCCCGACCTCGTGTTCCTCGACGCCGGACCCACCCGCAAGCTGGTCGACACGCGGCTGTTCGCCGTGCGCACCGGCGCCTGGCTCATCAGCGCCTTCGGCTCCCTGGCCCTACTGCTCGCCGCCGTCGGCCTTTACGGCGTCATCAGCTACTCGGTCAACCGTCGTACTCGGGAGATGGGCATCCGCGTGGCGCTCGGAGCCGAGTCGGGCCGGCTCGTATCGCTGGTCGTCCGCCAGGGGATGACGCTGGTGATCATCGGTTGCGCCATCGGCGCGCTGGTGGCGACGCTCACCGGAAGGCTGCTGGCGAGCGTGCTGTTCGTGAGCCCGATCGACCCACTGAGCTTCGCGTTGGCGTTCGCAGTGTTGGCCGCGGTGGCGATGCTGGCCAACTGGGTACCGGCGAGAAGGGCGTCAAGGGTGGATCCGATGGTGGCGCTGCGCAGCGAGTAGCTCCGGAGAGCTAGAGTCTCCAGCGGCTAGTCCGCCCACTAGCGATACGCATCCTTGCGATGCGCCACTCGGACTACAACGACGATGAGCCTGTCGCCTTCGATCGTGTAGAGAACGCGATACCGGCCCTGGCGCACGCGGTACTTGGCAGCGCCGGAGAGCTTCGTACAGCCACGAGGCCTGGGATCGTCACGCAGCGCCGTGATTCGTGCCACGACCGCGCGGCGGGCCTTGGCCGTGGGTAGCCCCTCTATCTCCTTCGCCGCCGACGGCGTGATGAAGACCCTATAGTTTCCCACGACGCTTGAGGTCCTTGACGAAATCCTCGAAGGGCATGTGCGATTCGCCCTCCCGGACCTCGAAGGTCATCAAGTCCTCGGCGTCTTCCGCAAGCGACTGTTTGACCGCGTCGTTGACCAGTTCAGAGATCGTCCGATCCATTTCGGCCGCACGGATACGAAGGGTCCGGTGGATATCAGGCTCGAAGTACACGGTGGCGCGCTTGGATTGGCTCGGCATGGATCTAGGCTAGTTGTGTTAGCGCCTTAACGTCAAGACGTTCGGACGTTATTGCGCACCGCCGCCCGGACGACGCACCGCTGGAGCCCGAAGCTCGGATTACCGAGCAGCGGCCATCGCCTCGACGAGATGGGCCCCAACTCGCTCGATCTGGCCGTCGGTCATCGAAGCAAACAGCGGAATAGCGAACGTCTCGCGGCAAGCCTTCTCGGCAACCGGGAAATCGCCTTCGACGTTTCCGAGTCCACGACACGGTTCCGTGAGATGTAGCGGTACCGGGTAGTAGACCGCAGTCGCCACGCCGCAGGCCTTCAGGTGGCGCTGCACGTTCTCGCGCTGCTCACAGGCGATCACGTAGAGATGATACACGTGCTGCGCGGAGTCCTGCTGCACCGGCAGACGCAGCCCCTCGACCGAGGCCAGCAACTCGTCGTACAGGCGTGCGCATCTCCGGCGCGCCGCGTTCGCCTCGTCCAGGTAAGGCAGCTTGGCGCGCAGCACTGCTGCCTGGATGGCGTCGAGGCGACTGTTGTAGCCCAGGAGCTCCGGAACATATTTCTGGCGCCATCCGTGGGTGCGCAGCATCTTCACACGTCCGATCAGGTCCTCGTCGGCCGACACCACCATGCCGCCGTCGCCGAAGCAGCCGAGTGGCTTGCTCGGGAAGAAGCTGGGGCAACCGACCGTGCCCATGGCGCCGGTCTTCGCCCCCCTCCACTCCGCACCCATAGCCTGAGCGTTGTCCTCGACCACCTGAAGGCCGTGTGCCGCCGCCAGCGTCAGCAACGCATCCATGTCGGCAGGATGACCGTAGAGGTGGACGGGGATCATGGCCTTGGTGCGTTCGGTAATGCGCCGCTCCGCGTCCTCCGCGTCGAGCATGTAGGTATCCGGCAAGACGTCGGCGAACACCGGGGTTGCGCCCGTGTTCAGTACCGCTTCGGCCGTGGCAAAGAATGTGAATGCCGGCACGATCACCTCGTCGCCGGCTCCAATGTCGAGCGCCCGAAGAGCAAGCACCAGGGCGTCGGTCCCGTTCCCGACCGCGGCCGCATGGCCCACGCTCAGGTACGCCGCTATGTCGTCTTCCAGAGCGGACACGTTGGGGCCGAGAATGAACATTCCAGCGTCGATCACGTCGCGCACAGCCGCATCAATCTCGTGCCGGATACCCGCGTAGTCGGCCTTCAAGTCCATCAAAGGGATTCGACTCATGGCACTGTCCGGTCAGGAATCAGGGTTCCGTTACTCAACTGATAGGCATGTCCACACTGCTCGCACCGCGCGCCATCGCTAACCGCACCGAGCGGCAACGGCAACTTGACACCGCATTGGCACATCCAGGCATGGTGTAGCGCCGGTGTTCCGTACACGAGCGCGTGAGCGGGAACGTCATGGGTAACCACCGACCCGGCACCGACGAACGCATAGGCACCCAATTCGAGCCCACACACGATCGTCGCGTTGGCGCCAACGGTGGCCCCCCGGCGGATCACGGTCTGACGGAACTCGTCTTTGCGCGGCACGTGGCTGCGCGGATTGGTCACGTTCGTTAGGACGGCCGACGGGCCCAGGAACACGTCATCCTCTACCAGAACGCCGGTGTACAGCGAGACGTTGTTCTGGACCTTGACGTTGTCCCCGATCACAACGTTGCGGTCGACGAATACGTTCTGCCCGATATTGCAGTTGTTGCCGATGCGAGCACTACCCATCACATGGCTGAAGTGCCAGATCTTCGTGCCCGGCCCGATCTCAGCACCTTCATCGACGATGCTTGACGGATGCACAAAGACGTCGCTTGCCATCGTCATCCGTGGCCCACTTCACTCAACCGTACGAGCTCGCCGTTGCGCTCCAGCGACATCTGGCTGGCCTGCAGCACCTTTAGCACACGCAATGCGCTCGTCCCGTCGGTGAGAGGCTGGGTGCGACTCTCCATGGCACGCAAGAATGCCTTGCACTCGAGTCGCAAGGGTTCCGCCTCTTCGATGAACAACGTCGTCTCGGCCGTGTGGCGTGCAACCGGCGAGCCATCGGCCCATTCGATGCCCTTGTCGAAGACCTTTAGTTTGCCCTCGCGCATCGTGTCGTCGAACACCGCCATCTTGCGGTCGCCGATAACGACGAGCCGTTGCTCTTTGTACGGATGCAGCCAGCTTACGAAGACATGGCTGTTGATTCCGCTGGCGAAGCCGAGGTTGGTGGTGGTCACGTCGGCAATCTCTGGCTGAAGATAGCTGGATCCGGTTGCACGAACCCACTCAGGCTCATCACCCGCAAGACGCAGGATCAGCGAAATGTCGTGGGGCGCGAAGCTCCACAAGATGTTCTCTTCGCGGCGGACCTTTCCCAGGTTGAGTCGGTTCGAGTAGATGTACCGGAGGTTGCCGAGATCCCCCCGCGCCACCACGGCACGTAGCTCCGTGATCGCCGGGTGGTATTCGAGGATGTGACCTACCATCAGGATCCGATCGCGCCGCATGGCTAGTTCGACGAGCTCGCCACCTTCGGCGTACCGCACCGCGAGGGGCTTCTCTACGAAGACATCCTTGCCGTGATCGAGAGCCGCTTTGACGTGGTCGTAGTGCGCCGCGGCGGGTGTCGCCACCACAATCGCCTGGATCTGATCGTCGTCCAGCAGTTCTCGATAGCTGTCGGTGGCGCGAGCATCCGGATACAGCGCTGCTTGTTTGGCAAGAGTCGCCGGGTCCTCGTCACAGATGGCCCGTAGGGCTCCGATCTGATCGAAGTTCCGCAACAGATTCTTGCCCCAGTATCCGCATCCGACAACAGCGACAGTGCTCATGAGCGGCGAATCCTAAGGTCCATTGCTTGCCCGAGGCGCAACCGTCTGGTCCGAGCTGCGGGCCGCTCAGTATAGCTAGTTGGTGCCTTCCGGACGAGATTGTTCAGAGCGCGACGCGATTCTGAGATCGATGGGGTGGCGGATCATTCGCGTTCAACAGGAACACCACCACGGGTCGTGCGCCTCGCGCTCTGGTATTAAACTTCGGCCCGACGTTGCGGCACCTGAGCGTAATCGCGCGCAAGCCCCACCGTACCTCCGACCTGAGGCCCGGTCTTCTTGACATCGCTCGATTGGCTGATCATCGGGCTCTACTTCGGCGGCCTCATTGGGCTCGCTTGGTGGGTTGTTCGCAAGAGCAGCGACACCGTCGACGATTACTTTCTTGCCGGCCGCAACCTCAGCTGGTGGATCGTCGGAGCGTCGATCTTCGCTTCGAACATCGGCTCCGAGCACCTCGTTGGCTTGGCCGGATCCGGTGCCACCGATGGCGTCGCCATGGCGCACTACGAGTTGCATGCCTGGTGTCTGCTCGTGCTGGGCTGGCTAATGGTGCCCTTCTACATGCGCTCGAAGATCTTCACCATGCCCGAGTTCCTCGAGCGGCGGTTCAGTCCGATCAACCGCTGGGTGTTGTCGCTCATCTCGCTAGTGGCCTACGTGCTCACCAAGATCGCCGTGGGGATCTTCGCCGGCGGCATCGTGTTCTCGGTGTTGCTGCCAGAGCTGAGGCTCGGGCCGCTGGACAGCTTTTGGCTAGGGTCAATCCTGGTTATCGTCTTCACCGGTCTCTACACCGTGGTCGGCGGCTTGCGCGCGGTTGCCTATACCGAGGCGCTGCAAACCGTCGTCCTCGTGCTCGGGTCGGCGCTGGTCACCGCCTACGGCCTCAGCGCGCTCGGCGGCTGGGGGGCGCTGCGCGATATCGCCGGCACCGAGATGTTCAACCTCTGGAAACCGATCGTCCCGGAAGGCGTCATCGGCACCTGGGCGCCCGTGCTGGAGACCAACGCCGCCGGCCAGGTCGTGCGCCAGGCCTGGTACTTCAACGACAACTACCCGTGGCTGAGCATGCTGTTCTGCGCTCCGGTGGCGGGGCTTTGGTACTGGTGCACCGACCAGTACATCGTGCAGCGTGCTCTCGGCGCGCCCAGCGAGCAGGAAGCACGCCGCGGCAGCATCTTCGCTGCCGTGCTCAAGCTGCTGCCGGTGTTCATCTTCATCATCCCGGGCATCATCGCCTTCGCACTCGCGAGCAGCGGCGCGGCCCCCGAGCTCCAGCGTCAGCTGCTCGATGCCGACGGCAACGTGATTCGTGAGCAAGCGCAGAAGGCGTTCCCCTTGCTAGTAGCCACCGTGCTGCCGGCCGGCATCCGCGGCATCGTCGTCGCGGGTTTGCTGGCCGCCCTCATGAGCTCTCTGGCCGGTGTCTTCAACGCCTCGGCCACCCTGTTCACCATGGATTTCTACAAGAAGCTCCACCCCGGGGTCTCTGAGCACCGCCTCGTGTGGATTGGCCGCGTGGCGACCGGGGTCATGGTGCTGGTCGGACTGGCCTGGATTCCCGTCATCCAGGGCGGCCGAGGCCTCTACGACTATCTGCAAGGTGTGCAGGCGTACCTCGCCCCGCCCATCTTCGTCGTCTTCTTCTTCGGCGTCTTCTTCAAGCGACTCAACGCGAACGGCTGTCTCGCGGCCCTCACGGTCGGTTTCGCTATGGGTCTCTTCCGGCTCGCCGTCGACACGCCCGTGAAGCTCGGCCTTGCCGGCCTAGAGCGCGGCTACACCGAGGGCTCCTTCTTCTGGATCGTCAACCACACGTTCTTCCAGTACTACAGCATCCTGATCCTGATCGTCTGTGCAGGTGCGATGGTCGCGGTGAGCTACGCGACGGCGGAACCGGACTACCGGCGCATCAGCGGGCTGACGTATGGGACGCTCACGGAAGCGCAGCGAGCGGAGTCCCGGCGCAGTTGGACGCAGGGGGATGTGATGGCGTCGGTCGGAGTGTTGGTAGCGATATTGGCGGCGTATCTGTATTTCAGCGGGTAGCCGAAACAGCGCCAGCTCAGCGAGACGTACTCACCGCGGCGAGCGCGAGCTCCAGCTCGGCCTCCGGAAGAAACTCCGCAAGGCCACAACGAATCGTCTCGCCGTCACCGGATTCGGCCAGTTCGCGCAAGCGTCGGAGCTTGCTTCCATTAGTGTGATGAGGCGCGCAGCGTATTGCGTATCATTGATGCTGTTCAAACCATGCTGGTAGATGAAGTCCCCCGACGTTCTACTCAACGGGCCACTCCAACAGAACATGAAGATCGCTATCGTCATCCCCGACGGACTCTCCGCGACTCTTTTTTGCACCGGCATGATCCGCGCGGCCCGGGCGACCGATGGCTGCGAAATAGCGGTTATTTCCGACGCTGCCGAGTGGGAAGCGGAGATCGAGCGACTCGGAGCCAAGAGCATCTCAGTGCCGATGTATCGTTTCTTCGGGCCGTTGCGCGACTTTGCCTACGTCGGAGCGCTGACGCGCATCTTCCGCGAGGAGCAATTCGACGCCGTTGTCAACTTCTCCACGAAGCCTAACGTCTATGGTGCGATCGTCGGGTTGACCTGACCCCCGAAAACGGATCCGGATGTAATCTCACGATCTGGGTCAAGAACGGGAGGTCAGAATGCCGAGTAAGAGGCACAGCGCCGAGCAGATCGTACGCAAGCTCCGGGAGGCTGAGGTGGAGCTGGCTCGAGGGGCGACGGTCAAGGATGCCTGCCGCAAGCTAGCAATCACCGAGCACACCTACTACCGGTGGCGGCGAGAGTACGGCGGACTGAAGCTCAACCAGGCCAGAAAGCTCAAGCAACTGGAGAAGGAGAATGCCCGGCTCAAGAGGCTGGTGGCGGAAAAGGAACTCGACCTGTCGATCCTGAAGGAAGTGGCGGAGGGAAACTTCTGAGCCCAGCTCGGCGGCGAGAGGCGGTGGCACATGTACGGGGGCGGCTGGGCGTCTCGGAGAGGCGGGCGTGTCGGGTACTGAAACAACCACGCACGACACACCGGTACGTGCCAAGAGAGCCGCAACAGGAGCAGATTTTGACGGAGCGGATCGTGGATTTAGCCCGACAGTACGGGCGCTACGGATATCGGAGGGTGACAGCGTTGCTGCGCATGGAGGGCTGGTCCGTGAACCACAAACGAGTGCAGCGTATCTGGCGGCGCGAAGGGCTGAAAGTACCGAGAAAACAGCCCAAACGAGCACGGCTGTGGCTGAGCGATGGCTCCTGCATCCGGCTGCGCCCACAGCACCGGGATCATGTCTGGGCGTATGACTTCCTGCACCACCGGACGCACGACGGTCGGGCTATGAGGCTGCTGACGATCGTCGATGAGTACACACGAGAAAGCCTGGCGATCCATGTAGCACGGAAGCTCAACTCTGAGGACGTGCTGGAGCAGCTCGGGAGGTTGTTCGTACACCGGGGCATACCTGAGCACATCCGGTCGGATAACGGACCAGAGTTCACCGCCGAGGCGGTTCGCGACTGTGACCTGCCCCCCAATAATCGGGCCAGTCTGAGAGTTAGGATTTGAGGCTCTCAGGATGGCTCGGGAAGGGGGAAGAATGGGCGCGGAAGCGGTACACTGTAGAGCAGATCATCGCCAAGCTCAGGGAGGCAGAGATCGAGCTAGCGAAAGGGGCCAAGACACCGGAGGCATGCCGCAAGCTGGGAATCAGCGAGAACACGTATTACCGGTGGCGCAAGGAGTACGGTGGACTGAGGGTGGATCAGGCACGGCGACTCAAGGAGCTGGAGCGGGAAAACGGCCGGCTCAAGAAGTTGCTGGCGGAGACGATGCTCGACAACGCCATCCTCAAAGAGGTTTCGTCGGGAAACTTCTGAGCCCGGCACGACGGAGCCGGGCAGTGCACCACGCACAGCAGTCGTTGGGTGTGTCCGAGAGGCGAGCCTGCAGAGTACTGGGCCAGGTGCGCTCGACGCAGCAGTATCGGCCCAAGGTGCCGCAGGAGGAGAAGGCACTGGTGGAGCGGATGACCCAGCTGGCGACGCAGTACGGGCGCTATGGGTACCGGCGGATCACGGCGCTGTTGGTACGTGAGGGGTGGCGAGTGAATCACAAGAGGGTCGAACGGTTATGGCGTCGTGAGGGGCTGAAGGTACCGAAAAAGCAGCCCAAGCGCGGACGCTGGTGGCGCAATGATGGATCGTGCGTGCGGCTGCGGCCGGAGAGGAAAGATCACGTCTGGGCCTATGACTTCGTGCACGAACGAACTCACGACGGGCGAGCGTTTCGTCTACTGACGATCGTGGATGAGTACACGAGAGAGTGCTTGGCAATCGATGTAGCACGCAGGCTCAACTCCGAGAACGTGCTGGAGCGACTCGCTGAGCTGTTCGTGAACCGGGGTGTTGCCGATCACATCCGCTCCGACAACGGACCGGAGTTCACTTCTCGGGCAGTGCGTGAATGGCTCGAGCGAATCGGTGTGAAGACGCTGTTCATTGAGCCCGGATCGCCATGGGAAAACGGCTATGTGGAGAGCTTCAACGGCAAGCTCCGAGACGAGCTGCTGAACGGCGAGATCTTCTACACGCTCAAGGAGGCGCAGTGCTTGGTGCACCGCTGGCGCCGCCAGTACAACCAGGTGCGGCCCCATAGCTCGTTGGGCTATCGACCGCCTGCACCCGAAGCGACGTTGTTGCAGCCGGCTACGCTCCGCTTCGCCAGCTCCAACAATCTCTTGCCAGTACCGATTCTATGAGTTACGAAGTGGCCCAAACACTTGGGGCAGGTCACAGCGAGGAATGAATAGACAGCGTCGTTGTAGTAGGCATTGCCCCCATCGTAGAGCGAGGTGACGCCGTGGCTCACAAGGTAATCCAGAAAGGCGACGATACCCTCTTGGTTGGCCTCCTCGTCTACCTCAAAGAACTTCTCTCGATAGGGACGATAAGCGCTCTCCTTGACCCAGCCAGTAAGCTCGCCATCGGTGTCGCGTGCAAAGAGCGCTAGACCAGGCACGGGATCGAGCGTATGGCGATCGACACCCATCATTTCGAGCGCCTTCGAGTTGAGCCAAATACTGTGGCCAATATTGCTGCCCAACCAAACCGGCTGATGCGGCACGATCGCATCCAGATCTCTCTTGTGAGGCCCTTCCTTGCCGTTGCCGTATAGGTGCACTGGCCAGCAACACATCACGATCCAGGGCAGATCCGGGTTCGCCTTTGAATACGCCTCCACGGCAGCCAGTATGTCTGCCTTGTTGGTCCTCGGCAGCGTTCCCGAAGGCCCGCTGAAGCGGCCCGTTCCCCCGGGATGGGTATGGGCATCCACCAGCCCAGGAATAACCAGTTTCCCTTGCAGATCGTGACCGACAGTTTCGCGGCCAACGAACCCCTGCACGCCCGCATCATCCCCCACATAGACGAGGTTTCCGCCTTTGATCGCAACGGCCTCGGCCCAGGGTTGATCGTCGTTCACCGTAAAGATCTTGCCCCCGTGCAAGACGCGGTCGGCAGGACCGTTGATACCGCCAGGCCCCGGCTGCGATGAAGGCTGACAGGCCAGCACGCTGAGGCTGGTCAACATGACACCCAGCACTCGCGACCAGGTCGTTACGAGCGGATGATGCTGCCCCTTCGTCCGCTTCAGCCCGGCGTCGGTGCGTTCGTTATTGGGATGTGCCCCGAATGTCGTGGAAATTGGATGAGCGTCTCCTCCGCGACGACGGATGATCCTATCGGTTAGGCGGCCTGTTTGTCGGGGCCGCACGTGAGCTGAGCCAAGAACCGGTGGCCATCGATGCGTCGCATGCGGATCTGGCCGAAGGCGACCAGGCTCCACAGCAACGTCACCCCAGCGGCCTCGGTCGAGAACGAGCCCTGCGTCTTGGTACGACGACGGAACTCCCGGTTCAGGTTCTCGAGGGCGTTGGTGGTGCGCAGCGTCTTCCACATCGGCTTCGGGAACTGGTAGAAAGTCAGCAGGTTCAAGCCGGCCTCCTGCAGGCTCCGGGCCACGGCGGGCACGAGGGTCGACCACTTGCGTACGAAGGCGGCGTAGGCGGCTCTGGCCTGGTTGCCGTCATCGGCCCGGACGATCGCATCCCAGTCCCGCTTCATCTCCGCACGTGCATGAACCGGGCAGTGGTCGCGTAAGTTGCTCCACTTGTGTTGTGTGCACCGCTGCACCGACACATCGGGCCATACCTCGATCGCCTTGGCCAGGCCCTTGTGGCCGTCGGCGATCAGCACCTCCGGCGCCTGCAGCCCTCGTCTCACCAGCGACTCGATCAGTCCTTGCCAGTGCACCGCTGCCTCCGAGACCGCCAACTGCAACGCTACCAACACCTTCTGGCCGTCGGGCTGGACCCCGAGCACCGCCAGTACCGGCGCCGACACGACCCGCCTCGCCAGCCTGACCTTCAGATGGAACCCGTCCAAATACAGGATCCAGTACCGCTCGCCTGACACATCTCGCTGTCTCCAGCGCTCGAAGTACGCCTTCAGGCGCCCCACCACCCTGGAGATCGTGCTCTTGGTCAGGTGCGCCTTGCCCAGCAGCGGAGAGAGCGCCTTGCGGATCCGCCGGGTGTTGGCTCCCGCCAGGTATGCTCCCAGGATCGCCTCGTCCACCTGCCGGGCTCGCCGTGCGTACCGTGGCAGGATCGCGCTGCGGAACTCTCGGGTGCTGCCGTCTTGCCCCACGATGCGCCCCCGCGGTATGTCCAGCTCCTGGAGCCCTTGGGCTGTCGTCACCCGACGCCTTTGGCTGCCGTTGCGGTAGCCTCGCCGCTGCCCGTTGCGCTCGTATCGGTCGCAACCCAGCGCCTCGGTGAGCTCCTCGTCAAGCGTCATCTGGATCGCCTCGCGGATCCTGGTGCGCAACAGCGCCTGTACGTCCTGCCGGAACTCGACGAGCCCGGTTCCCTCCGTGCTAACCTGCTTCACGGCGTAGCCTCCTGCCGCTCGTGGCGGCTTTGTGTTTTTCCTACTCGGAGGTTACGCCATCTTTATTTCCACAGGACTCGGGCCGGATCCCGTTATTGCTCATCACGTCCTCCAAGCTCTCTCCGCCGCCGGTGGCGTCGTCATGGCGTGCTACAACTCGATGGTCCCCTAACCACCCGGTTCGAGACCTTCGAGCACAACATCCGGGACCAGATGGGTCGGGCGCTTTCGGATGCCGGCTTCGATCCGGCCAGCGATATCCGGGCGATCACCGTCAACCGCTGGCCACACGGTTACGCTGGCGCCGGCAACGACCTCTACGATCCGGACTGGTCGCACGATCAGGCACCCTGGATCCGGGGCCGCAAGCGCTTTGGGGCGCATCACGACGATCGCCAACTCCGAGGCGGCTGCCGTCTGTCTCACCCAGGCTGCCTTCGACTCGGGGGCACCGGGCGGTTCAGGAACTCTTGAACGACGTCATCCGACCCGAGTTTCAGTATCCCTGGGCCGAACGTACCTGAGCGACGCCTCGGTTTGAGCGGTATGAGGCCGCCTGGCCGGGCGTGAAACGCCCGGCCAGGGCAAGTCCGATCAGAAGGAGACTCGTGCCCCTAACCGAAACTGCCGCCCGGGCAGCAGTTGGGTTGATCGCCGGGGCGACCCGACCGCGGAGCCCCCTTCAACGATGAACGTTCGGTCGATGCGCCCTTCAACGCCGGTCGGGGAGAAGTCGTTGAGCATGTTGAATCCGTCGACCATCAACTCTAGCCGGCCATTACTCCCCATATTAAAGGACTTCGACAACCGCAGATCGAGCTGCTTATGCGAGTCCCACGTCCTGCTGCGGACCGGCTCGATGGCCGTAGAGCTGTAGGTGGCGGTGAGCAACTCGGGAATCCCCCTGCGTCCGTGCCTGATCGTGAGGTTCCATGGCCGACCCGACGAGAGGTTGAAGTACATACCCGCAAGGATGCCTCCGGGCAGCCTGTAGTTGCCCAGCACCTTCCAGCTCCACTTCCTGCTGAAGCCCAACGGACCAGACTCGGCGAACGAGTGGCCGTTGAAGTTCGGGTTGTTTGCTGCGTCGAAGCCCCCACCCCAGACGCTGTCGCCGTCGCGATTATTAAACGTTCCCCTGTGGTTCTGCCAGGCGAGCGAGGTGCTGAAGTTGAGGCCGGAACCCGTTCGCCGTCGGTCCAGCGTCAGCATCACGATGTCGTGCGTCCGCTTATAGAAGTCGTCGTTGCTGCGGATGGGTTGCCACTCGCCGCTCGGCCTCGAATAGAGCGTTTGTGTCACCCCGCCGGGCACCACGGTTCCGTCCGCTAACGTCACGTCGGGGGAAGTGTATTCGAAGGGCGTGTACACATGCTCGAAGGTGTTCCTGTGTCGGAACATGTTGCGGTCATCTTTGTGGATGTAGTCGACCCCCGCGACCCAGTCTCTGGCGATTTCATACTGGAATCCGAAGTTGAAGACATCCGTGTGCAGCGACTTCAAGTTTGGGTCGAGCGGAAATGTAGCGGCGCTGACACTAGTCTGGTTTTCGAGTGTGAAAACAGCGTCTTGCAGCGCTAACAACTGCGCGTCGGTCGGATTGAACGGGTCGTAGTCGGCAGGGAAAAACCCGTCAGGTATCACGTAGAAGTACGACGAGTAGGGTTGGTATGGGTCCGAGTACCCGGTGCCGCTAGCGCCAGAGATGAAGCCGACGGTCATCTTCTCGAAGAAGCGCCCCCAGCTGCCATGCAGAACGGCACGGCCATTACCGCTCAGATCCAAGGTTGCACCAACGCGCGGCGCCAAGTTCTTGAACGTTACCGCCGGGGGCCCCCCGGTTGACTTCCTGTTGAGTCTTTCGAAACCGTTCGTGCGGTCATAGCGCACCCCGAGGTTGAGGGTGAGGTTGTCGCTAGGGGTAACGGTATCCTGCATAAAGGCTGAGCTGGATACGAGTTGGCCCTCGAGGCCAAAGTCGTAGACCGACCCGTATACGTACGAGCCATAGGTAAACATACCCCCGGCGCCGGTATAACCAGCAATCCAGTTGGCCCAGCTGTCCTTGTAGCCGAGGCCGACCTTGACGTCATGCGCGGCGCCCAGGAAGTTGTCGACGTACTGGGTCACCGATGCCGCGACCTCTTTGCGGGCGTTGTCCTCGTCCTCCAGGAAGCCCCGGGTGATCCTCCTCGAGCCGTTGTACCAGTAATCGGGTAGCTCGCAGCACACGAACGGGACGCGCAAGTAGTCCGCCTTATTGTGTGCGAGGCGGAAATCGCTGAAGGTGTTGTCGCCCCATTGGGATTGCCAGCTCAACAACAAGGTCGTGCTGCTGTAATCAGAATCCATGCCGACGGCGAGCGGCGAACCTGGTCGCAGGTCCTTATTGGACTCTCTGCCCGGATCATAGTTGATCATGAAACCGAGCGTGTGGGAGTCGTTGAGCAGGTAATCCATCCTGCCGTGCAGTGTCCACCTATCGTTACCCTGCTGGGCATCTTCGACGGCGATCCCACCGTCCACCCAGATCTGGTCGGCGACAACCGACTTGAGCGTTTCTTGACGGGCGGCGCTGGCAAAGAAGAGCGCCTTGTTGCGCACAATCGGGCCACCGATAGTGACGGAAAGGTCGCGGTCGTAGGAGAACTTTCCGCGCTCGAGATCCACGATGCCGCGCGAGTTGTCGCTTCTCAGAGAGCCGTTCTGGAAGTAGAAAGCGCCGGTGCCATGAAACTCGTTGGTGCCCCCCTTGGTCACCAAGTTGATCATCGCGCCGGTGTAGTCGCTGTACTCGACGCTGGCGCCGATACCGACAATCTGGATCTCGGCGATCGAATCCACGTTCGGGTTGACCCAGGCGGCACCCCATTCGTTTTCGGTGATGTCAACGCCGTTGAGCCGGTAGCCGTTAGTTGCGGCACCGTGCCGATGCACGCTGGTGCCCTCGGCGTGGTTGCCGCCGGCGCCATAGGCTCCCTTGTCGGCGAAACCAGGGGCGAAGTTCGTCATGTCGGTGAAGTCACGCGCCACCGGAACGTTTTCCAGCAGTTCCGCCGTGTAATTTATCGAGAGCGCTGCCGACTCGACGTCGATCAACGGCGTCTCGGAGACGACGGTGACCGTCTCTGAGACCCCCGCCAGCTCCAAACTCGCAATCACGGACGCGGTTGCGCCGACGTTCACCGCGACGCTGTACGCCATCGTCTGGAACCCGGTGAGCGAGACCGTCACGACGTACGTTCCCGGCCTGAGATTACGAAACCGGAAGGCACCCGCGAGGTCGCTTACCTGCGAGACAGATTCCTGGATGAGGTTGTCTCCCTCGATGGTGGCGGTGGCGCCGGGCAGCCCCGCACCATCCGCGTCCAGAACCTCCCCGACGATATTTCCGGTCGACCGGTCACCCTGCGCCATCACCTGCGCGGGGAGTATCAGGAGCATAACTACGGTCATGACGGCGAGCTTCGCGCGCACAGCATCTCCTCCGGGGCGACGCCTTCACCGTGGGCAATGCCGTCACCCGACTTCAAACAAGGCTAATTCTCAATTCGCTTACTAGCACTGCACCGAATCCGCTGTCAAGGCTCACGTCAAGCTTCCACCAAATATGTGAAGCATCCCACAAGCAGCGCTGGCCCAGATCGATCGCCACAACATCGCCGACCTGCGGGTCGCCTGGCGTCGCCCGGCGGTGGACCAGGCGTTCGAAGACGCCTACCCGGAGGTGCGGATTCCGAGCTACTTCCGGTCGCCCCGATCATGCTCGACGGCCTGCTGTTGGCGCCGAACGGCGTCGGCCTGCTGCGCGCCCTGGACCCTGGAACTGTCGCCCGGCGCCCGATCATCCGTCGCGCCCGAAACCAGCACCCCGCCCCCAACCATCACCAGGAGCACTCGGGTTCCTTGGCTCTGGGAACACCTGGAAAATAATCCGGGATTTCCCAGATAACCCTTGTCGAGTCACGTTCCTGGCTTTGGTCAGTATCGGGACGCCTGGATTCAACCACCGATCGTTGCGCTCCTCAGACGGATCGCTTAGCCCGCGAGCTTACTGGACAACGCCATTGTTCTCTCTAAAGGCTGGTTTGACTTTTGCCTGCTCCTCCCACTGCTCACCGTAAAGAGACTTGAAAACTTGAACCTGGTCGGTCGATCCCTTTACAGTGCCGCCCCGCCAAAGGTCATACTCGACATCAGAATAGGTGTCGAAGAACGTGGTGAGCTTTCCATCCAGTTCCGAAACCACTTCGGCGTAGTCGGGAGTCCCATATAGATCGTGCATTTGCTCCGGATCCGCTTGTATATCGTAGAGCTCATGCTCACCTGTACCTTTGAGCCGTTTCCAATATGAATAACGATCGGTTCTGATTGTACGAGTTGCCTCTTCATCCATATACACGGCATCGGCCCATGCCTCGAGCTTCCTCCCTTCCAGGTGTTCGGCAAAGCTCCTTCCAGGGGAGTTGGCTATTTCCACATCTCCAAACCCAGCCAGATCAAGTATTGTGGGCATGAGGTCGTATTGCCCAACGAGCAGATCACTTACTTGCTCTTGTTTGATGGCGCCGGGATAGCGAGCAATGAACGGTACGTTCATCGGCGTATCGTACAGACTCGATGGAAATGTGCTAGCGGGATGGCCCCAAAGGCCATGTTGTCCGAAGAACATTCCCTGATCACTCGTGTAGATGACTAACGTATCTTCTTCGAGTCCGGTTTCCTTCAGTGTTGTCAATAGACGGCCGACACCATCGTCCACCATCGTATTTTCTGACGCTATATTGGCCATCGATGCTTGGTCGTTATGCATGCGAGCCAAGCTGGCGTACCATCCGGAGTAGGGTGGCCTTAACTGCTCGAGTATCCCGTCGTTGATCCTGGTTCTGGGAAACGAAGGGAAATCTCTGTCCTTATAGAATTCATAGTGCGGGTTCTTGGCCGGACCGAGGTTCGGTGGAGGTTGCATATAAGGACCGTTGAAGGTAACCAGCAGGAAGAAGGGCCTCTGGTGATCATAGTTCTCCAGGTATGCGACTGCTTTGTCGGCGAAGAACTCGACACTGTGCTTATCCTCTAATCTGTACGTTCTGTTGTTGTCATTGATCTCAGTGGACCAGAAATCGGGGGTGAGGCCACCATCGAACGTCACCCAATAATCGAACCAGCCGTCCGGTGGACGTGTGTGACCTAGGTGCCATTTGCCGATTAATGACGTTCGATATCCTCCGGTCCTTAGTGTGTACGGTAATGTTCTGTACTCTCTGATCGCATTCCAATCGTCGGGCCAATTCTCTATCTTTCCGTTATCTAGCCAGGAATGAACGCCGTGTTGAGAAGGCATAAGTCCAGTCAGCAGTGTTGCACGTGTTGGAGAACAATAACCGTGCACGGCGAAAACACGCGTAAGACGTATTCCTTCGTTGGCTAGTCGATCGATATTGGGCGTCCTGACATCCGGGTTTCCATAAGCCCCCAGGATCGAGGCGGGTTGGTTGTCGGCCACTATGTAGAGAATGTTCGGCCTGACTTGTGCCCCTGCGGACATTGCAGAAGAAACTTGCGGCCGCGCGGGTATTACAGAAAAGAGGAGGAGTAAGGAGATAAACACATATGGCTTCCGATGAGTGTGGATGCCATGAACCGTCGCCAACACCTGATCCTTCATAATCAGTTCCTCCGCAATACCGTCGGTCGTCCACGATACGAGGCGTTGGGGAAACAACCTGGCAGAGGTCTCGCATCAGCTGACCCGGCAAAGGGAGACCACACCCGAAGAACGCCCTGGTTGTCCTAAGTTACATCACGAGAGAGAGTTGACGGGCGCTCGCTGAGCCAACGCATGTGTCGCATGAGTCTCACCGGTGGGCACGATGGCTCCAATCTGTCACCGAAAATGTCACCGGGAGCGGGTGCACCCTGCGGTGAGACCTCTCAGGTGGAGCTTCGGTCCGCGAGACTTCTCTGACGACGCTACGGGTCCGTCGGCACGAGCCGGTTTAGCTCGTCCAACCAGTTGAGCACGCAAGTGGATCTGTGTGACCGGCCTTTGCATTGGCCGCGAGATTCATGAACTATGCCGGGGCGGCAAGTGCAGTCGAATACCAGTGGGACAGCGGTCGTGCCCACCGGCTCATCCTCGGTGCCGGATAGGTCCCCTTTTTCTTGGAGGACTCCAGATGGTGCGTCGAATAGCTTTGGGCCTCGTCGCGATATGGCTCCATGCGACTCCAGTGTCCAGCCAGGTTGTCGCGATCAAGGCAGGACAGGTAGTGAACACCGAGTCCGGCACGACCGCGACAAACCAAATCATTATCGTCGAGTCTGGTGTCGTTAAGGCGGTTGGCCCGGGTCTTCCGATCCCGGACGGTGCGGAGCTTGTGGACCTCTCGACCTCGACCGTCCTCCCGGGACTATTCGATGCCCATACGCACCTTTGCATGAACGTTCGTCCTGGACGCGACGCGGGCAATTACTACTTCACCACCCTGCAGGATTCCGATGCAGCGCGGGCACTCGATGGTGTAATAAACGGCCGGTCGATGCTCAACGCAGGCTTCACCACCGTTCGTGACATCGGCAATGAGGGGGCGTATGCGTGCACGGAGTTGCGCCGTGCCATTGAAACGGGGCGTCTTGTTGGTCCCACAATAATCAATGCCGGTCGGATCATCGCCCCGTTTGGGGGGCAGTTCAGCCTCCAGCCAGACAGGCCAAATCTCGGTGAGCCCGAGTATTTCTTCGCCGATACGCGGGACGAAATGGTCAAAGCCATCCGCGAAAACGTCCATTACGGCGCGATGGTGATCAAGATCGTGGTCGATGATCAGGACTACATTTACTCGTCTGATGACATCAGGTTCATGAAAGAGGAGGCGGCTCGCGCCGGTCGGCGGTTGGCCGCACACGCCTGGACAGCCAAGGGCGCTCACAATGCGGCTGAAGCCGGGGTTGCCTCGATAGAGCATGTGTGGGCGATCGAGGATGCTGACCTCGAATTGGCAAAAGCAAATGGTGTCACTGCTGTCTTTACACCGTTCCCGAACGAAGAGTGGAGCGCCTGCTGCCGGCAGCACTACCCGGGATTCGTATTGGAGAGGCCCACGGCTGAGGAAATGGCTGGAGTGCATGCCCAGCAGATCGACCGCATCAGCAGTGCCCTGAGGATCGGGGTTCCGATGGTTTTCGGCTCCGATGCCGTCACTGAGCTACCCGGGCACACGCGTGGGACTCTGGCCATGAGCCGCATCGACATGTTTACGGAGGCAGGGATGACGCCCGCTCACCTACTCCGGTCCATGACGACAAGCGCCGCGGAACTATTGGGCGTGGCCGAAGTGCGCGGAACGATTGCTCCGGGAATGGCCGCGGACCTCATTGCGACACCGCGCAATCCCCTTGATGACATCCAGGAACTGAAGCGCGTGTTCTTTGTCATGAAAGACGGCGTGATCGTTCGTCAGGGTCCAGGCTAGGGGCAGGTCAATAGGTCCAGAAGTCGGGGGTCGGCATGCCGGTGGCCGCTATCTCCCGCGTGTATAGCGAGGCGTTGAATAGGACGCGGAACGTTCCGAATGGTTGGGCGCGCCACTGCGGCCGGAAGCCTAGCAGGACCACGTGGCCGTCGCCGTGCGCGACGTCGATCGCGGCGGCGTAGCCTCGCATGTGCTCCTCGCCGAGCAGGAAGCCGGACAGCAGCGGCGATCCGGCCGTCGCGTACTTGGCGAGCACGCTGCCATGAAAGCCTTCTTCAGTCGTGAACACCGGGCTGTTCATGAACATGATCTTGGCGCGCTCCGGCATGCCGCCCATGATCGGGTGGGCGGTGTCGACGGTGGCCTCGACGACCGATCCACTGATGAAGAAGTCCGTTGATTCGAGTTCCCTGACGACGTCGCGAACTGGCAAATGGAGCTCATCGATGGCGAAGCGGCTGCTGCGGTTGAGGCAGACGAGAGTCCCTCCGTCGCGTACGAAAGCGTCGAGGGCGCGGGTCCCCTCGCGGCCGATGCCTCCGGTGTAGGGCGGCGGAACGCTGCCGACCGGGGCGCCTTCGATGATCTGTTGTGGCGACAGATCTACGAGCACGATGACGTCGTAGCGCCCGCGCAGGTCGCCTGCCCGCATGTCGGCGTTGTAGACGGTCTTGAATCCAAAGCCGTACTGCTCGAGCAGCCAACGCGTCCATCCCTCGTCCATGCTCGGTTGCCACGGCCGATAAAGCCCGATGCGGGGCCGCCGCACGGTCTCACCGGCGGTGGGCCCACGTTCCGCTTGGAGAGCCAACTCCTTGACCATCGAGTCGACCTGTCCGGCGGAGAGCCCGGAGACGATGTATCGACTCCCTGCGCCGCCGGAGGAAGCGGCGCGGAAACGTACATGCGCCCCCGAGCCCCAGGCGCGATTCACGGCACGGAAGCTGTTGTTCTGCGCCGGATCGAGCAGCAGCGCCGGACCGTTCCCGGTTACCGAGCCTGCCGGAGGCGTGATGGCGGCGGCGATCGGATGGGTGTTGAAGCCAGCGCCCGGGACGCTGTCGAAGGGCTCTGCGTCCCCCTCGACGCTCCAGTCTACGGTCTCACCGACCACCGGCACCATCGTCGCCTGGACCGAATCGTCGAGCGGCGAGCCAGTTGCGACCGTGCGGACGTCCATCTGATAGGGCAGCGTCCAGCCGGCGATGTCGTACGGAAGATCGGGCGGACCTCCGGGATATTGGCGGAGATCCGGATAGCGCTGTACGTCCAAGAGTACGGCCGCGAAGTTGGCGTTGGCGCGATCCATGGGTATGACCCAGGTGCCCGCGGGGTGGGTCTGACCGTCGACCACCGCGTCCTGATTCAGGCGGTACACCGCAACGTCGTGGAAAGCTAGCCGCCGCAACAACTCGACTGCCGCCACCGGATCACGCTGTTGCACCGGTATGAAGTACGCGTACGGCGGGCTCTCCGAGTAGTGTCGGATGGTGTCGCGCCCGGCCACGTAGCGGTTGTACAAGAATCGCTCTCGGAACTTCGCGCTCATGTCGAGCGTCGACCAGGTGGTCGCCAACATGATGTTGATCGAGTCGCGTTGTCGCCACCAACCACCGCGCCACAGCGACGCGTGAAGCGACTCGGGTAGCAGCGCTTGGTGCTCCGGCGGGAAGTCGCGCACACTGTAGAAGCGCGGCGAAGGTGAGGTATGCAGACCCACCTCGCTGAACATGCTGACGACGTTGTGGAAGAAGTTGCCGTAGTCGATGTAGCCGGGGTACCAGAAGTCGTAAAACTCACCCATGTGCTCGGCGCCGGGCAGGCCTTTCTCGTCCATCGCTTGGGCGGCCGCAGTGCCCAGCAGGTTGAGCGTCCGGGTCATCAAGGGGTGCACGTATGGGCTGATCGGCTCGCCGTTAGGCGGTAGCCACATGGTCGAGGGGAACGTCGCAGTCATGTGGTGGGTATAGAGAACCTGCGGCTCCCAATGACGCAGGAGCCGCACCACAGTCCGCGACTCGATCATGTTCAGGCCATAGGCGTCGCGGTTGTTGTCATGGCCGATGTACTTCTGGTACAGGCGCGGCATCGGGGCGGTCTCGTATGGGGTCCCGAGGTTCTGGCGGTACCAGTCGACGACCATGTTCTGGCCGTCAGGGTTGATCGAGGGATAGAGAATGAGAATGACTTCGTTGAGGATTTCGCGCGCGATCGATCCCTCCTTTTCTGTGATCAGGTCGTATGCGAACTGGATGGTGAGCTGGGCGTGAGCGCTCTCGCTCGCGTGTAGGCCCCCATCGACCGTGACGATCACCTTGCCCTCCTGCGCCAGCGCCCGCGCCTCCTCGTCGGACAGCCCGACGGGGTTGGCGAGGCGCTTGGAAATCTCGCGATAGTGCTCGGCGTTCGCAAGGTTCTCCGGCGACGAGATCAACGCGATGAACCAGGGTCGACCCTCGGAAGTACGGCCGATCTCGCGCAGCTCCAAGCGATCGCTGGCAGCGTCCAATGCCCGGAAATAGGCGATCGACTCGTCGTAGGATGCGAGCTTGAAATCATCGCCGACGTGGAATCCAAGGATCTCTTCGGGAGCGGGCACGTGCGTCTGCGCCCCTGCAGCCCCGGGTGCCGGGCTTACGACGACGATCAGGAAGAAGAGGGCGCAGGCAACGCGTTGCGTCGAGTTCATTGGGTCAACTCCAAAGCCAGGGCCGGAACCGCGTTCCGAATTGAAGAGATCGATTGCAGCAGTCGCCAACCAAACCGCATATCAGCGAGGTGAGCCATGGAGCGCAGGGATTCTTCGCGATCAGAGATCCGGCCGGGGAATCCGGGAAAGGGGATCTCCACCGCAGTCTGTTGGTTGATGTTGATGACCGGTTGCTCCGGGATGCCACCGACCTCTGCCTGGCAGGAAGAGAGCCTCGCAGTAGACGAGCTTTTCGAGGGTATCGTCACAGAAGGCACACCCGGCTGCGCAGTAGGGGTCATTCATCAGGGGGAGTACATCCACAAGGCGGGCTATGGGATGGCCAACCTCGAACACGATATCCCGATCTCGACATCCTCTGTGTTCCGGGTAGGTTCGATTTCCAAGCAGTTCACCGCGATGTCGATCGCGATCCTGGCTGAGCGCGGCGAGCTCGATCTTGATGCAGATGTCCATACCTATCTTCCGGAACTACGGGATTACGGCCACAAAGTCACGGGAGGTCGTCCGGCAGATGGTGCATCACGTTAGCGGCATGGCCCACTACTCGGGGCGTGACGCTGAGCTCTCGACGCCGCGGATGACCCTCGCTCGGCTCGCTGAGGCGGGTCACGGGGTGTTCGAGCGCCCTGAGCTTCGAGAAACGACATCGCCGCAGAGTTTCGCCAACGGTGATCATCTCACCGTTGACGAGTTCTACGCTGGCCTCGCGATGCTGGAGCTACGCACGCCACCGGAAACAGAGTTCCGCTACAACAATGCAGCGTATGTTCTTCTGTGGCTGCTAGCGGAGCGTGTGTCCGGCAAGACTTTGCGCGAACTTGCAGCCGCCGAGATCTTCGGCCCCCTGGGCATGGAGCACAGCTTCTTCAACGACGATGCGACGGGCATCGTACGGGAGCGTGCCGACGGCTATCGCAAGACAGAAGCCGGTGCCTGGCATATCTACAAGGTCGACTTGGACTTGCTGGGCGACGGTGGCGTGTTCACGACCATCGACGACTTCATCCAGTGGGATCAGAACTTCTACGACAACAAGCTTGGCAGTGGTGGACAATCGCTGATGGACATCGTCCTCTCTACACATCCAGTGGCGTGGAGGAATGGTAGCCAGTACGCCTTCGGGCTGAGTATCGGCGAGTACGAAGGACACCGCAGAGTGTTTCACGGAGGCGCCTGGGTCGGTTACCGCGCCTTCTACGAACGCTTTCCAGATCTGCAGTTCTCCGTCGTCACCCTCTGTAACTTCGCAAGCGCGACGCCCTGGGAGTTCTCTGAGAGGGTGGCGGACATTTACCTGCCTTCCGTGAGCTCGGCGCGCTGAAGACGTAACGGACGGAGCAGTAGGTATCGTGCCGCAACCTGATGGAGAAGGAGGCAACGCCATGCGCATCCGCGTGTCCGCACTCGTCATCTTGTTCAGTCTCTGTCTAGTGGCGACCAACCCTGCGGAGCCAAGCGGGCCGCAATCGGAGACCGCCGAACCCCCCACCTGGTCGCTTGCAGCTACCGGCGACTCGATCATCACTCGGCCCGTTTCCATCTACGACGATGAGCGGTTGCTGGACCTCGTCGAGCTTGTCCGAGGCGCTGACATTGCGTTCACCAACGTCGAAACTACGATTCTTCGACTATGGGACTTCAAGGGCTGGCCGGCGGCTGGCGCCTGGGAACAACGCGGCCCCCCGGAGATGGCCGATGAGCTCAAGTGGATGGGATTTGATCTGGCGAATTTCGCCAACAACCACACCGGCGACTTCGGTATCGAAGGCATGGTCGCGACGATGCGCAATCTCGAGCGTGCCGGGCTGGTGCACTCAGGAGCCGGCATGAATCTCGGCCGCGCGAGCGCGCCCGCCTACCTGGATACGAAGAAGGGTCGCGTTGCGCTGATCGGTCTGGCGAGCACGTTCGCGCGCCATGCCCGCGCCGCGCCGACCCGTTTGGACTCTCGGGGCCGACCGGGGCTCAACCCGCTGCGAGTCAATCGGACCTATCAAGTAGATCCTGAGCGAATGGCAGATCTACGTCGGATCGGCGAGGAGCTTGGCAGTGCCGTGCCCGAGTCACCGGAGGAGCCTCTCCGGGTTGGGGGTACTACCTTCGTTCAGGGACCGGAAACGAAACTGATCGAGACGGTGAACTCCCAGGACGAGGAGCGGATCCTCCACGTGATTCGCAATGCGGCCAAGCAGGCCGATTTCGTCATCGTCAACAGCCACTCCCATGAAAGCGGCAACACTAACGAGGAGCCGCCGACGTGGCTCATCGGGTTCATCAAGAAGTGTCTCGACGCGGGCGCGGTCACCTATATCGTCCACGGGCCGCACCGGCTCAGGGGTATCGAGATCTACAAGGGCAAGCCCATCTTCTACAGCTTGGCGGATTTCATTTTTCAGTATGAGACCGAGGAGCCGGTGTCTCAGGATACATACGAGGCGTTTGATGTCGTTGACCTGACCCCGCGGTTAGTACCATGTCTTATCTCAGTAACTCGGTGCTGACAAGAGGTTGTTGAGGCCGGCGAAGCGGAGCGCAGCCGGCTTCAACAACGTCGCTTCGGGTGCGGGCGGCCGATAGCTCAGCGAGCTGTGCGGTCGCATGCGGTTGTAGTGCTGACGCCATCTCTCGATCAGAACCTTTGCCTCCTTGAGCGTGTAGAAGATCTCTCCATCCAGCAGCTCGTCGCGTAGCTTGCCGTTGAAGCTCTCCACGTAACCGTTCTCCCACGGCGAGCCCGGCTCGATGAACAGCGTCCCCACGCCCAACCGGCCCAGCCAGTCGCGAACCGCCTCGGCGGTGAACTCTGGTCCGTTATCCGACCGGATGTGCTCAGGTATGCCCCGGT
This sequence comes from Acidobacteriota bacterium, assembly GCA_965248695.1. GTDB lineage: Bacteria > Acidobacteriota > UBA890 > UBA890 > WLXD01 > DASCOT01. The sequence continues at coordinate 3,602,310 of CBDFKD010000002.1, forward strand.
GTACGAACAACCTCCCGAGCTGCTCCAGCACGTCCTCAGAGTTGAGCTTCCGTGCTACATGGATCGCCAGGCTTTCTCGTGTGTACTCATCGACGATCGTCAGCAGCCTCATAGCCCGACCGTCGTGCGTCCGGTGGTGCAGGAAGTCATACGCCCAGACATGATCCCGGTGCTGTGGGCGCAGCCGGATGCAGGAGCCATCGCTCAGCCACAGCCGTGCTCGTTTGGGCTGTTTTCTCGGTACTTTCAGCCCTTCGCGCCGCCAGATACGCTGCACTCGTTTGTGGTTCACGGACCAGCCCTCCATGCGCAGCAACGCTGTCACCCTCCGATATCCGTAGCGCCCGTACTGTCGGGCTAAATCCACGATCCGCTCCGTCAAAATCTGCTCCTGTTGCGGCTCTCTTGGCACGTACCGGTGTGTCGTGCGTGGTTGTTTCAGTACCCGACACGCCCGCCTCTCCGAGACGCCCAGCCGCCCCCGTACATGTGCCACCGCCTCTCGCCGCCGAGCTGGGCTCAGAAGTTTCCCTCCGCCACTTCCTTCAGGATCGACAGGTCGAGTTCCTTTTCCGCCACCAGCCTCTTGAGCCGGGCATTCTCCTTCTCCAGTTGCTTGAGCTTTCTGGCCTGGTTGAGCTTCAGTCCGCCGTACTCTCGCCGCCACCGGTAGTAGGTGTGCTCGGTGATTGCTAGCTTGCGGCAGGCATCCTTGACCGTCGCCCCTCGAGCCAGCTCCACCTCAGCCTCCCGGAGCTTGCGTACGATCTGCTCGGCGCTGTGCCTCTTACTCGGCATTCTGACCTCCCGTTCTTGACCCAGATCGTGAGATTACATCCGGATCCGTTTTCGGGGGTCAGGTCATTGTCGCGCTTCGCAGAACTCGATGTGATCGCGAACTTCCAACCCATGTGGGCCCAGACCGATCCACACATGATTGATCTCACGATACCCAAATTGGGTCCGGAGCGAACAAGTTGGTTGTATCCATTTCGCAGCATCGTCGCCTCTGGCGCCAGAATCGCCTTCGGCAGCGATTGGTCCGTCACATCGATGAATCCGCTCGACAACATTCAGGTAGCGGTTACTCGCTCCCGCTTTGCCTCCAACCTCAGGCCAGGGGATCCTCCGCCACCGGGGCTTGATGGTTCTGGGCCTAGTTGGATCCCTGGGAAACGCGTGGATCTAGAAACCGCAATCGCCGCCTACACGCTCGACGTTGCCTACCTCAACTTTCAGGAGGACGAGGTCGGCTCGATCGAGGTCGGGAAATACGCAGACCTTGCAGTTCTCGATCGAAACGTTTTCGAGGTGCCACCCTCTGACATTCACAAAGCGAGAGTCCTGCTGACACTCCTGGAGGGCGAATCCGTCTACGAAGATCCGGCATGGACCTGGTAACGGTCCGCGTGACGAGCTAAAGCGGTTCGTGCCGACGGACCCGTAGCGGCGCTGAGTGAGCGTTTCCAGCCGCAATGACATCCATTGACATTTCGGGTTCAAACAGCATCAAACCGACGCAACTAGCGTCAAAACCACCAGCCCGCAAGTTCAAGCCACGTCAAGGGATAGCAACAATCGTCATGACCACAGCGTCCGCATTGTTGGCTGAGATCCGCGCCGCGCTGAGAGGATTGCGTCGGCGACCCACGACCACGCTGGCCGCCGTGGTCACGCTTGGTCTCGGAATAGCCGCTGCTGGGTTGGGCGCCGCATCGTTGGAGCAGATGCTGCTGCGGCGGCTTCCCTTTGAAGACCCGGCCAATCTCTTCACCATCTACGAGATGCAGCGCGGCAGGAATTGGTTCCGAGAGGTGTCGTATCCGGAGCTGCAATCACTTCAGCGCGACATGGCAGATCGTGCGCAGCTCGCTGGTTTCGTTCGCATCTGGGCCGCGCTCGGCGATGCTGACCACCCGGTGCAAGTTATTGGCGAACTCGTCACTTCCAACTACTTTTCTGTGCTTGGCATCGAGCCGGCCATCGGGCGGTTCTTTGTTGGTGGCGAAACGGGTAGCGACCTGGTCGTGCTGAGCCACGGTCTGTGGCAGCGCCAGTTTGGCGGGACCGGGAGCGTCGTTGGCCGGCGCGTTCGACTCGATCAAAGGTCCTTCACGATCATTGGGGTTGCGCCGCCGGGTTTCCATGGTCCCGCGTGGCAACCGGAGTACTGGTTGCCGCTAGAAGCCGGCAGGCGGGCGCTATGGGGCGACGACACCGATCTACAAGACCGATCGGCGCACTGGCTGCAAACGATCGGCCGACTTACGGGGCGCGCTGGCCGGGGTGTTCTCGCGCGACAGATCGTCGGTGCCGTGAATCACCCGGAAGAGGACGAAGGCTCCGGTACATGGGCAATGGAGATGTTGCCAGCGCGTCAGCTGCGGTTCTTCCCCGCGTACCGCACCGCAGTTATCCGCATCGTTGGCGGATTCGAGATCTTGGCACTACTCGTACTCGTTACCGCGGCGGCGAATCTGTCAACGATGATGATCGCGCAAGGTCAGGCGCGCACCGCTGAGATGGCCGTCCGTCGGGCGCTCGGTGCTCGGCGCTCCCAGCTCGCGCGCCGAATCGCCGTCGAAGTTGGATGTATTGGAGTAGCCGGAGCACTAACCGGGCTGATGCTGATGGGAGTCGCAAGTCCGCTTGTCTCTGGCTTGCCGCTCACCGTCCCCGTCCGGCTCGGGCTGTCGTTCGATTCTGTTGCGGTAGCACTTGCGACGCTCGCCGGACTGGGTGGATGCCTCCTTATCGGGTTGATAGTCGGCGTCGTGGAGCTTCGAGGGCTCGATTTCAGACAAGCGCACGGACCCGGTAACACGCGGGCACGCGTAACGAATACGCTCGTCGCCTTTCAGGTGGCCGGCTCGACCATCCTGCTGGTTGCAATGAGCTTGCTGGTTCGCAGCGCCTGGAACACGTCTAACATCGATCTCGGCTTCCGGACCGCGGGTATCATTTCCGCGAGCATCTCGCTCGACGCCAACGCCTATGACGAACGTGCCGGCAGCGAATTCTATGCCAGGCTACGGAACGAGCTCGTGCGGCACCCGCTCATCAACGACGCCGCAATTACGTCTCAGCTGCCGCTGCGATTCGTTCGCTCGAACGTCGAGGTCAAGCCGATCGACTCAGCTGCACAGGCAATCGATGCCCGATTGGCCGGCGTGTCTCCTGGACTCTTGGAGCTCCTGGAGGTTCCGATACTGGCCGGTCGGTCGATAGCCGACTCGGATGCGATTGACAGTGGTCGCGTCGCAGTAATCAACGAGACGTTGAACCATAGGCTGGGTGGCAACACGGTTGGAACGGAGGTTCAACTGTCCGGGGAATCGCGACCGCGCACCGTCGTTGGAGTTGTCGCCGACAGCAAGTACAACGCACTAACAGAGACAGCTATCCCGTTTGTCCACGTTCCACTCCAGCAACAGTATTGGCCCGAGCCGAGCATCCTGCTGATCGGACGGGGCGTCGAACCGTTGGCGGCCATGCCCATATTGCGCGATGTGCTAGCTCGCCTCGATCCGCTGGTTCCGCTCGAAGATCCCACGCCTTTGACCGCGCTGCACGATAGAGCCGGCGCCGAATCACGTGCCAACGCGGCGATCTCCAGCACACTCGCGGCTATCGGCTTGCTGCTTGCCGTCACTGGTCTGTACGGAATGATGGCGCACTCGCTGGCAACTCGGCGCCGTGAGATCGCGATCCGGTCGGCGGTAGGCGCCACCCCCGGTGCCCTGCGACGGGAGGCGCTGGTTACGCCCGCCCGCCCGATGCTCGTCGGCATCAGCCTTGGGCTACTCGGTGCCTACCTTGCGGCGGGGGCTCTGGCAACATCATTAGTTGGTGTACAGGTGCACGAACTATCGAACTTTGCGACCCCCGCGATAGTCATCGTAGCTGCTTCACTGGGCGTGGCGTGGTTCCCGGCCGGTCGGGCCTCGAGACAGCCGCCGGCACAGGTCCTGCGCGCCGAATAGTCCCCCACTCCCGAACCAGACAGCTCGGATCGTCTCGCCGGACGGCACTGTCAAGTTAGCCGCGCGACGCTCGGCTTCGGACAAGCTCTGCATCGCGTCCTCAACTTGATAGTGCCGTTCGCGGAGCCGCAGACGAGCTGGTACGGCCTGTCGCGCTACTGGCGCGACGGCCGGAACCCGAGGCTGGTTAGCGACCAGACGGAGCGCTCAGCGTTGTCGCGAGCAGGGGTTCGACGCTAATGCTGGCCGTTCCTAGCTGCCAGACGAGCTCCTCGAGCGCGCTGGCGCGGTCCGGACCGAGCAGCACATCGGCGCATTCCCGTTATTTGGCGGAGATCTCGACGTCGCTGAGCGGCGCGTCGTCCTCAAGTCAGGATCTCCCGTTGGAACGCGCGCCCGGTAGCGATACGCTTTCCGCGCTCCCCCACCCGTCTTTGGTACCGCCATGGAACCCGGCACCAAACTAGGCTCCTGCGAGATCACGTTATTGGCCGGGCTCAGGCCGTGACCGCAAGGGGTTTCCGCCGCGCGCTCCGACGGGGCCTCTACCTTGTGCAGTACCTGTACTTCCAGCGCTTTCCACTCGCGTTCCTGTTGCTGCTGTGGACCATCTCGATTGGCGCGTTGCGGGGCAACTCCGTGCTGTCTGGCTGTCTCGAGACGGTCTCGCCGCGGGCGACGAGCTTTCTCGCCGCCACGGCGCTGTTCCTGTCGTGGCTGATCGTCTCGGCGTTCTTCCTGACATGGCGGCACGGCGAGGCGCGCTTCGGTGTCCGCTTGCTCTGGCACCCGTTCGCCGGAGCGGCCGGGCGCTTGCGATTGCTGCCGGCCGCGTTCGTGGCGGCCTTGCCGCTATGGGCGATCTTTGCAAGCCGCCATCACGAGCTGACTGCGACCGTCGCCGGCCTCGCCATTGCCGCGGCCGTCATTGTGGTTTTTGGCACTTTGTCGTTCCTCGACGAGCTGCTCAGTCTGACGAGGTCCCCGGCACGGCGCATCGCGAAACACCTCCGACTCCCTCGGCCAATCGAGTGGGTCACCGCAACCACCGGGTGGTTAGCGCGGTTCCTTGGCCCTGGGTACTGGGAACCAGGCAGCCCCGGCCGGATCGCCGAGGGTCAGGCCCGTGCGGTCGTCGGATTCGTTGCCCTGGCTGTTCTCTACATCTCGGTGTACCTCGTCTGGCAGGCGGGCCCGCCGGTCGAGGGCGAGCCCGCGGGCGCCTTCCTGCTGCTGTTCCTGTCGCTCCTGCTGTCTGGCCTTGCCGGGGCCGCGTTTCTGCTCGACCGCTATCGCGTCCCGGTTCTCCTGAGCAGCCTCGCAGTGCTCATCCTGCTGTATGGCGCCAACGGCGCCGATCACTACTTCGAGGTCGAGGTCATTCCCCCGGACGAGCGGCTCGAGCCGGTGAGTATCCCGACCGCAGTGAGGGCGCGCCTGCGCGCGACGGCTGAGGGTCGCGCCGAGAGCGCACGCCCAGTCCTGGTCGTGGCCACGGTCAGCGGTGGTGGGATCCAGGCGACGGCCTGGGCCGGGCGCGTGCTGACCAGTCTCGAGGAGGCGACCGCTGCCGACGCGATTCTGGCAGAGCGAGGGATCCTTTTCCTGGAGTCGCTGCAGCTGATCAGCTCCGTTTCAGGTGGCAGCGTCGGCGCGCTGGAGTTGCTCGCTGCGATGCAGCAGCACGGCCCCTCGGGTCCATGGGCAACCGAGGAGCTGGCGCGAATCCGTCGAGCCACGAAGCAGTCCAGCCTGGCGGCCCTAGGATGGGCCATCGTGTACCCGGAGTTCTTGCGCGTTCTCCTGCCGGGGTACGACTCGCGCAAGGACCGCGGCTGGGCGCTCGAGCGCGCCTGGTCGCGCACACTCCGACAGGTACTCGGCGTCGACCGACACCTCTATCGCGCCAACTGGGCCCGCGAGGTTAACGCTGGACGGCTACCGGGAATGGTCTTCAATTCCACCATTGTAGAGACCGGCTCGCCGTTGTTTCTCACCCCGCTGGCCACCGACGACATGGCTGATGGATACCCCGACTTCGGCATTCGACAGCTTCTCGTGGACCCCGACGCGGAAACGTCTGGGTTCCTCGACATCGACATGGTGCAAGCGGCGCGGCTGTCGTCGAGCTTCCCCTATCTCGGCCCACCGGCCGCTCCTCGCTGCGTCGCCGGCCCGTGCCCGGCCTTCGGCGCGTATCACGTAGTGGACGGTGGGTATTTCGACAACTACGGGATCACGGCGGCGGTCGCCTGGCTTCAGGAGCTGCGCGCGGCCGTCGACTTCGACATAGGCCACGCCTTCGGAGCGGTGGCGATTGTCGAGATCAAGGCGTTACCCGAGCCGGTTCCGCGCGCCCCGATACCGACGCGGTGGACCGGAATCTACACCGAGCTTCTCGGCCCCGCGATCGCCATGGTGAACATGCGCCGCACCTCACAGACGGTTCGCGACGACATCGAGGTGAAAAGCCTGTGCGCGATCCTCGAGCAGGGCGGCGAACGCGACGCCGTGCCCTGTGAGCAGTTCGTGTTCCAGCCGCCGCCCGACGTCCGGCCACCGGTATCGTGGCATCTGCGCGCCGAGGACGCGGCGGCAATCGACAGTTCGTGGGAGCGGATCGCGCAACCCGCCTCCGATGACGCCGAGTCGAGTCTCGCTCGGTTGCTCGCCTACATGCGTGCCCACTCGGCTCCGCTGCCGCCGGGAGCCGCGACCGACCAGCCGGCAGGAAGGTAGGCCGGTGATCATGGAGCCCGGTACCCGACTGGCGGCGGATTCGATTCTGGGCGTTTGACGTTCACTAATTGCGACTGTATCCACTATTCAGTCTTGATCCAGCAAGAATGCGTTGCGCCACAAGGACCAGATCCATGACACTCGACTATATGCCAGGTTTCGGCAACGATTTTGAAACCGAAGCGCTGCCGGACGCCCTGCCACAGGGGCAGAACAGCCCGCAGAAGTGCAACTACGGGCTTTATGCAGAACAGCTGTCAGGATCGCCGTTTACGGCGCCGCGCGGCACCAATGAACGCTCCTGGCTATACCGGATCAGGCCGAGCGTCCGGCACACCGGACGTTTCGAGTGCATTGAGTTTCCGCTGTGGCGTTCTGCACCGGCAAATCACGAAATCGAACTGCCGCTGCAACAGATGCGCTGGGATCCGTTGCCAATTCCCGATGAGCCGACCGACCTGCTGGGCGGCATCCGCACCATGTCGACGGCCGGCGATGTGATGACCCAGGTGGGCATGGCGGCACATGTCTATGCCTTCAACGCGGGCATGGAAGACGATTATTTCTTCAATGCCGATGGTGAATTGCTGTTCGTGCCGCAAGCAGGCGGCATTGTGATCTTTACCGAAATGGGCAAGATGGACGTTTCACCGGGCGAACTCTGCGTCGTGCCGCGCGGCATGCTGTTCAAGGCACAGTTGCTCGACGGACCGGCACGCGGCTACATCTGCGAAAATTACGGGGCGAAGTTCGCCCTGCCCGACCGCGGGCCGATCGGCGCCAACTGCCTCGCCAATCCGCGCGACTTCAAGACGCCGGTGGCGGCCTTTGAAGACAAGCAGACGCGCTGCCGGGTCAGCATCAAATGGTGTGGCAGATTTTACGTGACCGAAATCGACCATTCGCCGCTCGATGTGGTCGCCTGGCACGGCAACTACTCGCCCTACAAGTATGATCTGGCAACGTTTTCGCCGGTCGGCGCCATTCTGTTTGATCACCCGGATCCGTCGATATTCACCGTGCTCACGGCACCGTCAGAAGAAACGGGCACGGCAAACATAGACTTCGTGATCTTTCCGCCGCGCTGGCTGGTTGCCGAGCATACGTTCCGCCCGCCCTGGTATCACCGCAACATCATGAGTGAATTCATGGGGCTGGTGTGCGGACAGTACGATGCGAAAGCAGAAGGTTTCGTGCCCGGCGGCATTAGCCTGCATAACATGATGCTGCCGCATGGGCCGGATCATATGGGGTTCGAGAAAGCCTCACACACCGATCTGAAACCGCACAAGCTGGACGATACGCTAGCCTTCATGTTCGAGACCCGATTTCCCCAGCATGTGACGGCGTTCGCCGCCTCGCTCGACACGCTGCAGGACGACTACATCGAATGCTGGACCGGCCTCGAGCGTAAGTTTGACGGTACCAAGGACCCGAAGTAGTCGATGCCTTCCCGAAATCGGAGCACCTCTGAACAATGAAGCTGGCGACGCTGAGAGATGGGACGCGCGACGGGCAGCTCGTTGTCGTCTCCAGGGATCTGTCAAGGTATCTGCCGGCCGACTCGGTGGCCGGCACCATGCGCGCGGCACTCGACGACTGGGACCGGTTTGAGCCGCAGCTCCAGGTGATCTCTGATCAGCTTGCGCCGGAGACCGGCAACGGCGATGCGTTCGATGCCGCCGGTTGCATGGCACCTTTGCCGAGGGCCAGCCAGTGGGCCGACGGGTCAGCCTATGTCAATCACGTGGAACTGGTCAGAAAGGCGCGTGGCGCCGAAATCCCGGCCAGCTTCTGGGTGGACCCACTGATGTATATGGGCGCACCGGATGCCATGCTCGGGCCGCACGACGACATTGCGGTTGCCAACGAGGACTGGGGTATCGACATGGAGGCCGAAGTCGCCGTCGTCGTCGACGACCTGCCGCAGGGCATCAGCCCTGATGAGGCCGCGTCCAAGATCAAGCTGATCATGATCCTCAACGACGTGTCCTATCGAAATCTCATCGCGGCAGAGCTCAGCAAGGGATTCGGTTTTTTTCAGTCGAAAGGTGCAACGGCGTTTTCGCCGGTTGCGGCCACGCCGGACGAACTGGGTGCTGCCTGGCATGACGGCATGGTGCATCGCCAAATGCTCGTGTCTTATAACGACGAACCGTTCGGCAAGGCGGACGCCGACGTCGACATGACGTTCAATTTTCCAAGGCTCGTTTCGCATGCGGCGCGAACCCGCGATGTGCAGGCCGGCGCGATCATCGGTTCGGGGACGATTTCAAACAAGGATGTTGACGGTACGCCCGGCAAACCGATTGCTGAAGGCGGCAAGGGCTATTCGTGTATTGCCGAAATCCGGATGATTGAGACGATCAGCGACGGGGCGCCGAAAACCGAGTTCATGAAGTTCGGCGACACAGTGCGCATTGACATGCAGGATGACGACGGCAACTCCATCTTCGGCGTGATTGATCAGACGGTGGTACGAGATGGCTAAGGCATTTGCCTCCAGGGGCGACCTGACGGACAAGAAGATCAGCTTCACCGAGGTCGGTGAGGGCCTGTGGGCATTCACGGCCGAGGGCGATCCTAATACCGGCGTCATCATTGACGATGACAGTGTGATGATCATTGATGCCCAGGCCACGCCAAGGCTGGCCCATATGGTGATCGAAAACATTCGCACGGTCACCGACAAACCGATCAAGCATGTGGTGCTGTCGCACTATCACGCGGTGCGGGTGCTTGGTGCGTCCGCTTATGAGGCATCGGAGATCATCATGTCGGAGATGGCCCGCGCCATGGTGGTCGAACGGGGTCAGGAAGACTGGGATTCGGAGTTCGAGCGGTTTCCGCGCCTGTTCCAGGGCCATGAGAGCATTCCCGGGCTGACCTGGCCGAGCCAGACCTTCAACAACCGCATGACGGTCTATCTCGGCAAACGCCGGGTCGATCTGATGTTCCTTGGCCGGGCCCATACGGCCGGTGACATCGTCGCCTATGTGCCGGAACAGAATGTCATGTTTACCGGTGACATCGTCGAGTACAAATCGGCGTGTTATTGCGGCGACGGGTATTTTCATGATTGGCCAAGAACGCTCGAGGCGGTGCGCGCCTGGGGCGTTGATGCGATCGCGCCGGGCCGCGGCGATGCGCTGGTCGGCAAGGACTTGGTGAACGAGGCGCTGGAGCTCACCGAAGACTTCATCCAGTCGACCTATCGCCCGGTAGCGAAGGTGGCGCTTGGAGGCGGTTCGCTGAAGGACGCCTGGGATGCCTGCCGGGCCGAGTGCGATGCAAAATTCGCCGACTACGCAATCTACGAGCACTGCCTGCCGTTCAATGTCTCCCGGGCCTATGACGAAGCGCGGGATGTTGAGACCCCACGCATCTGGACCGCGGCGCGCGACAAGGAGATGTGGGAGGCACTGCAGGGCTGAACGATGCCACGTTACGACTACCAGCCGTTTGACTATGTAACGCCGCCGGAGCTTGTGTCCGGCCGTGCCGCGCCGGAGCGTTATCAGGTGGTCATTGTCGGTGCGGGGCCGATCGGACTCGCGCTGGCGATCGATCTGGCCCTGCAGGACATTCCGTCGGTTGTTCTGGATGACAACAATGTCGTTTCAGTCGGGTCGCGGGCGATCTGCTGGGCGAAACGGACGCTGGAGATCTTCGACCGTCTCGGTGTCGGCGACCGGATGGTTGACAAAGGGATCACTTGGAAAGTCGGCCGTCTGTTTCATGGCGACGAAGAAGTCTATTCCTTCGACCTGTTGCCGGAAGACGGCCACAAGATGCCGGCGTTCATCAACCTGCAGCAATACTATGTCGAGCAGTATCTGGTCGAGCGGTGCGGTGACTTTCCCGATCTGATCGATCTGCGCTTCAAGAATGAAGTCACGGGAGTTGAGCAAGACTCTGGCGGCGCACGGGCGAGCGTTGAAACTCCGGACGGCAGCTATGTGATCGAGGCCGACTACCTGCTCGCCTGCGATGGCGTCAACTCTGCGATCCGGCGGGCCATGGGGCTGGAATTCCGCGGCCAGTTGTTTGAGGAACGTTTTCTGATCACTGACGTGGAAATGAAAGCCGACTTTCCCTCCGAACGCTGGTTCTGGTTCGAGCCAACGTTTCATCCGGGCCAGTCGGCGTTGCTGCACAAGCAGCCGGACAGTATCTACCGCGTCGATCTGCAGCTCGGCCGGGATGCCGACCCGGAGGAAGAAAAGAAACCGGAAAACGTCGTCCCGCGCATCAAGAAGGCGCTCGGCAACCGACCGTTCGAGATCGACTGGGTGTCAGTCTACACGTTTCAGTGCAGCCGCATCGATCGATTCGTGCATGACCGCGTAATCTTCGTCGGCGACAGCGCCCACGTCGTCTCGCCGTTCGGTGCGCGTGGCGGCAATGGCGGCATTCAGGACGTAGACAATCTGGGTTGGAAACTCGCTGCTGTCCTGAACGGTGAAGCTTCGGAGAACCTGTTGGAAAGTTACAACGTCGAGCGTACCCACGGGGCGGACGAGAACATCAAGAACTCGGCGCGGGCGACCAGTTTCATGTCACCGAAATCCGACATGGAGATGATCTTCCGCAACGAAGTGCTGAATCTGGCCGGCGATCTTGCTTTCGCCCGCAAACTGATCAATTCCGGGCGGTTGTCTGAGCCGTGTTCCCTGGCGGGGTCCGAGCTCATTACAGTCTCAGATGACACGCCGGTGACACCTGGATCGGCAGCGCTCGATGCGCCATTGAGATCAGGTGCCAACGATGAGTGGCTCTTGAGCCGGATTGGCGGCGAGTTCGTGCTCGCCTCATTCGGTGAGGCACCGGACCTCGGCATCGATGATCTCAGGCACATTCGCATCTCATCGGAGTGCTCGCACGATCCGGACGATCTGTCAGATGTTACCGGCCTGGCGATGAAGCGCTATGGCAATGGATACAGTTATCTGTTCCGGCCGGACCAGCATGTGGCTGCGGTCTTCACCAACCCGACTGCCGAGGCCATCCAGGCGGCCCGAGACAAGGCAATGGCGAACTGATCATGGCTGGTGACACCGACGAATTGGGTGCCGATAATCTGGGCGCGGCGGGCGACGATTTCTACCAAGAGCTGATGGAGGTCCACGAGGGCCTCAGCCTTGAGCAGTCGGCAAAACTCAATGCACGGTTGGTGTTGCTCTTGGCCAATCAGGTAGGCGATCTGGAATTGCTTACAGCTGCCTTGAAGAAGGCCGGGGCGTCGTGACCATGACGGACGTCGTTCTATATGACTACTGGCGGTCGTCGGCGAGTTATCGGGTGAGGATTGCGCTGAATCTGCTCGGTATCGACTATGAGGCCAGAGTGACCAATTTGCTCGATAGCTCACACCCCACGCCGAGCTATATCGAGTTGAACCCACAAGGCCTGGTGCCGACCCTAGAGATAGACAATCAGGTTATCGCCCAGTCGCTGGCGATCATCGAGTATCTCGACGAGACGCGGCCGGAGGCCGGGTTTCTGCCCAAAGACACGCTGGGCCGGGCGCGGGTTCGTACGCTTGCTTATGCCATTGCGATGGAAATTCATCCGGTCTGCAGTCTCAGAACCATCAAACACGTTATCGACATTACCGGCGACGATACCGATACCCGAGTTGCCTGGATGAAGAAGTTCATAGGCGATGGGCTGGTGGCGTTCGAAGCCATGCTCAATACAGCCGACACGGGAGCACATTGCCACGGCGATGCACCGACCATGGCAGACCTATGCCTGATCCCGCAGCTGTACAATGCCGAGCGCTGGGGCGCCGACACTTCCGGGTTGCACCGGATTAGAAAGATCGCCGAGACGTGCGGCAGGTTAGGAGCTTTCCAGAACGCCCATCCGAACGCCGTGAACGAATCGGGCTGATTCACGCAGCACCGGCAGAGACTGAAAGCCGCGGAAGTGGACACGGTGACCCCCAACTCGTCGCAACCAGGCCCGCCACACTTTCACCACGGCCTGCTAGTGGACGTTCAAGCGAAAGGCGATCAGCCCGCTAGCTGCCATCGGCACGGCGAACACGAAGAAGTTGGCGGACATATCCAGGCCACCGGCGATCAGATAGCCGGCGATCGCCGGTCCGGCCACGGCGCCGGATCGGCCCAGACCAATCGCCCAGCCGATACCGGTGCTGCGAATGCCGGTCGGGTAGATCTTCGCCGCGGTGGCGTACAGACCGGTAAATCCACCTTGCTGGGTGATCCCGATCAATAGAATCAGCACCATCAGAAGCCTCAACTCATTCGGAGCCAGCGCGAAGACCACCATTCCGATAGCCGATGTGAATAGCAGCGTGAAGACCACGTTGCTCAGCTTCCACCGCGTCGACAGCCAGCCCGATAGATAGACTCCGATCACCCCACCCAGGTTGAACAGGAAGAAGGCATCGCGACCCACCGTGGGGTCATAGCCGGAGTCCTCCATCAACTTCGGAATCCAGCTCATCAGGAAATACAGGGTGCCGAAACAGAAGAAGAAAGCCGCCCAAAGCGTCAGGGTCGCCGTCCGATGATCCTTCGCCAGCAGTTGGGACATTTTACTGATCAAGCCGCCATTTCTCTCGATGTCTTCAGCGGCGACGTCCGGCATGCTGCCAAGCGGATCTTTCTCCAGTTTGGCCAGAATCGTGTTGATCCGCTGCAGCGCGTTGGCGGGTCGGCGCTCGAACAGATACTTGAGCGATTCGGGGATCAGGAGCCAGGCCACTGCGACCATGGCGAGCGTCAGAGTCCCTCCCAACCAGAACATCCCCCGCCAGCCGTACTCCGGCAAGATAAGACCGGCGATCACGGACGTCATCATCGCGCCGAGCGGATAACCCGACGTGACTGCGGCGACTGACAACGCGCGGTACTTGTCCGGGCTGTACTCCGCCGCCAGAGCCGCCTGACTCGCCAGCATCGCACCGGCGCCAATGCCGCTGATAAACCGCAGGACGATAAACTCGGCGAGGCTTGTCGCATTGGCGGTGAGCAAAATCGAGAGTCCGACCAAAGCGATACTGGCAATGATCACCTTTCGCCGGCCAACAAGGTCAGACACCGGCGCCAGGAACATCGCTCCCGCCATCATGCCGGCGAGCGCGAAACTGAAGATCCAGCCCAGTCGATCCGGGGTGAGCTGCAACTCGGTTGCGACGGGACTGGCGACAATCGCCATTGCGGTGATGTCGAAGCCGTCCAGCATGTTGAAGAACAGGCACAGGGCAACCACCAGCAGCTGCTGGTGGCTGACTTTTCCGTTGTCGATTACCTCCGCGACGAAAGCCGCGCCGCTGGCCGGGCTTGCGGGGGTTGACGTACTCATTCTCCGCTCCTTGGGCTGCGACAGTGTACCTGCTGGTGAGTGTGGCAGACGTCGGGCGCGGCCTGGCGGAACCTTGATTGCCGCGTCATGACATACGAATCCGGATTGTTCCCCCACGTCGCCCAGACCATACAATCGTGCCTTTCATCAGCGAGGTATTTGCCATGGCCCACATTGCGCCGTTGCGCTTGGACGCTGTCCCCGAGTTTGTCGAGCGGTTCGAGCACTACCGCAAGAGCCGCGGCTTCGTGCCCAACAGCATCCGCACGATGGCCCGGCGCCCTGCAATCGCCCGGGCTTTCATGGAACTCAATCAAGCGATTCTCTATGAGGGCACGGTAGCCGAGGAGCTCAAGATGCTGGTCAGCTTGATCGCCAGCCAGGCCGCCGGCTGTCGTTACTGTCAGGCCCATATGGCCAATCTCTCGCACATCTACAAGGCTTCGGAGACGAAGATCGCCGCGGTTTGGGAGTTCCAGACCAGCGAGTTGTTCAGCGATGCCGAACGGGCGGCCCTGACGCTGGCGTACAGGGCTTCGATCGTGCCCAACGAAGCCGAGGCCGCCGATTTCGCTGAGCTGGGCAAGCACTTTAGCGACGATGAGATCGTCGAGATCGTCGCCTCGATTGCCTTGTTCGGCTACTTGAACCGCTGGAACGACACCATGGCCACCGAATTGGAGGATCTTCCGCAGCGGGTCGCGGAAACGATGATCGGGGGGGTCGGCTGGCAACCCGGGAAGCACGGTGCATGAAGCGCCTGAGCGTGACACCTGGGTGATGAGCGGCACAGCGATCAACATCAAGCAGGGCGATAGTGATGCAACAACAATCCAGGAGGAAGAATGACGACTCGTGCGCTCGTGACCGCAGGCGGGATCTTGTTGCTCGCTGTCACACCCGCCGCCGCACAACAGCTCTATCCGAACATCACTGGCGAAGTGCTAATGGAGGACGAGCGGGTCGTGGTACAGCACTTCGTCCTCGAGCCAGGAAAGTGGGAGGGAATCCACGAGCACCCAGAGTACCAGCTGGTGATCGTGTTGCAGCGGAGCGAGGAGGTCACCATGAAGTTCGGCGATGAGGTGAGGGTCGTCGAGGTGTCCGAAGAGGACCGTGAGCGCATGCGGGTGTTCTGGCGACCCGGGCCGGTGGCGCTCAGCGACGAGCACGAGAGTGGCAACACCGGTACAAGGCCACTCGAATGGATCGCCATCTCCTTCAAGTCGGACTCGATCGCCACCGAAGACAGTCCTTCTTGGTGAGTCGCGGAGCAGTTGCTCTTTCCCTCGTGCCCGTACTGGTTGCGATGGTTGCGGCCTGCCGGCAACCCACGGAAGAACCACTTGCCACAGTCGCACCCAGCGCGGTCATCGAGGTTCGCGATGAACCTACCCAGGCAGAACTCGACAAGGACACGCAGGTTGTCATGCTGGGCACGGGCACCCCGGTACCGGATGCTTATCGCGCCGGGCCGAGTATCGCCATCATTCACAAAGGCGAGGCGTATCTGTTCGATATCGGCGCCGGAGCGATCCAGAATGCCGTCACCGCACGCTACAGGTACGACATCCCTTCGCTATATCCGAGCCAGATCTGCTGCGTGTTCCTCACGCACATGCATAGCGATCACACGATGGATTTTTCAGAGCTCGCCTTCACTCTGTGGTGGCGCAGAAGTGCTCCCCTATCTGCCTGGGGCCCCGTCGGCCTCGAGCAGATGACGCAAGGTATGTACGAGATGATGGCGGCGGATACTGCCCTCAGGACCTCAGGCGTACAGCCGGTACGGAACCCGGACGCGTACCAGGTCAACGTGACGGAGATCGATGAGGGGATCGTTTTCCAGACCGGCGATCTGACGGTCGAGGCATTCGCAGTCAGTCATGGTGAGATCAAGCCGGCGTTCGGTTACCGGATCATCACCGATGACAAGACGATTGTGATTTCCGGAGACTCGGCATTCAGCGAGAAAGTGCTGGAGATGTCACGCGGCGTAGATCTGTTGTTCCACGAAGTGATCAGCGACAGCGGGCTGGCCAACACCACCGAGTTCTGGCAGAAATACCACCGGTCGGCCCACACGGTTGCCAGTGATCTGGGCAGGCTGGCGAGCGAGGCGCGGCCCGGATTGCTGGTCCTGTACCACGGCCTGTTCTACGGCGTGCCCGAAGCGACCATCGTCGATGAAGTACGGGCTACCTATGACGGCGAGGTCGTCCTTGCCGACGACCTCGCCCTGTTCTGACTGGTTTCGCTGAGCTATCAGAAATTGAGTCTGTCCTGCACGCCGTAGAACGCTACCGCCTCGTTCGCAACACAGTAGGTTTTCCTCGAGATTCCCGCCTTCAGGTTCGCTCGGCCCAGGGATATTGGAACTCGGGCCGGATGACGTCGGTGATCAGCTCTTGGACCGCCCGGTGCGCCTGGTCGAACGCCGCCTGTGTGAGACAAGTCGCGGCCGCGTCGGAGTTGGCGATGGCGATCCGCCCGAACCGCTTACGGCCCAGTACCCAGGGAGCCTCGTCGTACCCCCAGTCGGGGTCGAACAGGTCATTGCCCGCTCCCGCGTACCCGTGGGGCCAGCGGTTGACGAAGATGGCCTCGATGTCCCGAGCGGGATCGAAGCCTCCCTCCCCCAGGGCACGGTCAAGCTGATCCCTGATGCCACGCTCGAACGTCTCGAACGACATGGTCAGGAGCTCCTCC
This sequence comes from Acidobacteriota bacterium, assembly GCA_965248695.1. GTDB lineage: Bacteria > Acidobacteriota > UBA890 > UBA890 > WLXD01 > DASCOT01. Next base: position 3,619,076 of record CBDFKD010000002.1, read on the forward strand.
CGTGCGGCACGCCACTGATCCCTTACGGGAAGCCCCGGAGCGTCCGGTGATGCCCAGAGCCTTACGACGACCGGTTCGTCGGGCAACCGGCCGGTCTGGTATTCCCCGAAGCTGTTGCTCCAATCGTCAAGGCTGACATTTTCGAAGTACGCGCTCGGGCAATGGATGCGCGACACACCGAGCCGCTCGAACGCTCGCCAGTCGCGAACCACGACGTTGGTCGCAACGAAGGGTCTGCGCACCGCCATATGCAGGTGTGCTTTCTGGTCCTCCGGAATCTCCGGACACAGATGCGGGATGACCGAGTTGTAGCACGCCATCACGCAGGTGCCCCCGCGCACGCGATGCGCCTGGCCATCCTGGACGTACGTGACCTCCACCGCTTTCGCCTTCGCCCGATCGCCCACGTGGTGAGCGTTCACCACCGTGCTGTTGAGACGGATGCGCACGTCGTTTGCCGCCCGATCGAGGGTCGAATACCGGACCCGCGTCGGCACCGAATCGTTCATCGTGTGGCCTGGGAGCGAACCCGGAATCAGCCAGCGCACGAGCAGGCGGGCGACGCCAGCCATTCCGTCGGGGAAGTGCATGTCATCGAACGGATTCTCCAGTCCGGGGAAACCGTCTCTCGGCGGCGCCTCCCCGAGCCCGAGGCCCTGCAGCCCGGGCAAGCTGCTGTACCGGAAGGCGGCCCAGCCGCTCATCGTATCGATACCGGCAATGCCATTGGCATCCGGGGCGCGGCGCTTGAAGAAGGGGATCACGTCCGGGTCGACGCCGACGACGTTCAGCAGATAGTCCTGATAGCTGATCTTGCGGAGCCGGGCGATCTTCTCCTGCACCGACAATCCGGGGAAGAAATCCTCCTGCGTCTGGTACAGCTTCGCGATGTCCTTCTGCACCCGGTCCGAGAGCGGCGTCTTCTGAAGCCATTCCGTCCACGCCTCCGGCTCGTCCGATCCGGGCTCTCCTACGACCAGCCGATCCTCACCGAACGTCTCCTCGTCGAACAGGACCGCGCTTCCCAAACCCCGCTCTCGCGCCCGTAAGCTTCGTCCCACGTTCGCACGCTTGTACACGTCCGCATCCAGACCGATGTCATGCATCAACTCCAGGCCTTCGTACGTATAGGCTCCGGTGATATACGCCGTGCCGCCGTAGCTGATGACCTGGCGCCCGTCGACCATGCGCTCGTTCCGCTGCGCGTGCCCTCCGAAGTCGTCGTGGTTCTCCAGAATCAGGACCCTCGCCTCAGGCATCGCCTTGCGGAAGTAGTAGGCCGCCCCGAGACCGCTCAACCCGCCGCCCACCACGATCAGGTCGTACTCTTCTCCGGTTTCCTGCGGGTCGTCCCACGCCTCGCCGTCCCGCATGCGATGAGCCACCTCGAACGAGCCCGGATGGCTGCCCCGCATCCCCGTACGTGTCGGCGGATAGTACGTCTCCTGGCTCGCAGATTGATCGACAACCGGAGATGCGGCCGGCGCCGGCCGGGCATCGCGTCCCTGCGCCCCCACATTCCCCGGCGCAAGGACCGCTCCCGTGATCGCGATGCTCGTCCCGCTCACGAAGTCGCGACGGTTGATTTCCCGGTCCATGCCCAGCTCACGATCACTCTTCTTCATTCCAGGTCTCCCGCTCCTCTAGTGTGGTCGAATCTCGTCCAGGTCGGCCGTCATCAGTAGGCCCGTGAGCTGCGTCATGGTGTGCGCCTGAGCCTCGAACAGCTCCTTGTTGAAGCGCTCGATGCCGCTGGCTGTCGTCCAGTACAGGCCCAGGAAGCCACCGAGGCCGAAGCCGGGCAGATCGAGGCAGCCGTCGTCGCAACGGCGAGCGTATCGCCCGGCAATTCCCCACCAGCGCTGCTGCAGGCCGCCGTTGATTCCCGGACGCTCGGGCGCCGACACCTGCACGCGCTCCCACCCGTGCTCTTTGGCGGCGGCAACCGCCGCGTCGATCAGCACTTCGTTGTTGCGCGTCCACAGGTACGACTGCTCTGCCAGCCCGACGGGCTCAACCCGGCCGTCGACCTCGCGGAAGTCCATCTCGCCCATGTGCTCGATGTGCATGAGCGCCACGAGCGGCTCCAGGGCCTCCGGGTGACGAACGGGCCAGCTGACGTCGGCCGACGCTCGCTCCGCTCCCGGGTAGTAATGCCGACTGTCGAGAAAGAGCGTCAGCGTCCGCGGCCGCTGCTCTTGCGGGATGTTGGAAAAGTACTTCACGATCGCCAGCAGCCCGAGGGCACCGTTGTCCTGCGTCACCGACGGGCCGTCAGTGTGGTTGATCATCAAGATCTGCTCGTCTTCAGGAGTGCCGTAGTCCCGACCAGGCAGATAGGCGATCGTCTGGTACGCTTCGGACTCTTGGACCGTCGCCTCCAGCCGCAGCGTCGCCGTCTTCCCTGCCTTGGCGTCCTCAAGGACTTTGGCGCCGTCCTCGCGGCTGAGGATCACTCCGGGCGACTCGTGCAACGGCGGCACCCCGAATGTGAACAGCCCTTCGGTGCGCTCGAACGCCATGTCGTAGACGATCACATGGCCCGCAGCGCCTCCGTCGACGGCGATCTGCCACAGGCGCTGGCCCAGCTGCCAGTAGATGTCGAATGTGAAGCTGAACTCGGGCGGCACGAACTCGTACAGCTCGAAGTAGGTGTCGTCGTTGGCCCGCCACTCATAGTCGTTGAACGTGAAGCCTCGGATGTACCGGTCATCGTAGGGCGGCTGCGGATGCGGGCGGGTCGGGAACACGACGATCTTGCCCTCGACCGAGCCGGGCGGGTTGTCGTGATCGTAGTAGACCATCTCGGCGGTGATGCCCTCGGGGCCGGTGTTGCCGGAGTTGGCGGCGTAGTGGGCCACCCGTACCGGCGAGCCGTCGGAGACCAGTGACCAGTTCGTATTGTCGAACGACGTCGACCAGCGATCGAACATCCAGCTGTTGTGGTACACGTCGACGGCACCGTACTCGACCAGCTTCTCCTCGAGGAAAGTGACGTAGTTCACCCATTCCGGGCTACCGTTCAGCGCCGGCAGGTTGTCGCTCCGCACCTTCGCCCACTCGTAGCCCTCGTCGGCAGTAACCGCCCACGCCGGATCGATGGTGGTGAACTTGCCGGCGTACGAGGTGCCCGCGCCGGTACAGGCGGGAACCGTCAGCAGCAAAGTGATCGCCGTCAATGCGCTTCGCTTCATGCGGTGTCTCCTGATCACGGACGTCGAGATCGCTGCGGCGGTGGTCTCGGAGGGAGCGGCGTATCGATCCTCGCGCCGGGCCCCGAAGGCTAGCGCGGGCCGCATCGCGTGTCCACGTGGCAGTCGGAGACTATTGATGCTGCGGAACAGAGGCCTGTCGGGGGTCCCTTGCCGCTTCCTTGCGGACACCATTACCCTTAGCCGCGTCTACCGAGACCCGTGGACATGTGGCATCGCGTGGGCTCCACCGCGCCGAGATACGCACTCTCGAGGAGTTGATGATGAGCGACAGCGACTATGTGCCGGCAACGAACCGTGGCATCCGCACTGGTTCGACGAGTAGGTATCTCTTCGTCCTCCTACTCCTCGTCTCCTCTGCGGCGCCCGCATGGGCACAAGATCACCCGAATATCCTCTACATAGTCGTCGACAACCAGCCCGCCTCGATCTTAGGCGCCTATGGAAACCCGGATGTCAGGACGCCCCACATCAATCGCCTGGCCAACGAAGGGATACGCCTTACTCGCGTCTTCGCCGTGCACGGCATGTGCTCTGCAACACGTGCAACGCTACTGACCGGTCTCCTGCCCTCTCAACACGGCGTTCACGACTGGCTGGACGACGGGAGGATCGAGGAGTGGCCCGACGATTGGAACGCGATCAGCGAGTACAGGTCACTGCCGTACACGCTGAAGAATCGTGGATATCAGACGGCCTTGATCGGCAAATGGCACCTGGGTCAGCCACGTCCGCCGGATGACTGGTTCGACTATTGGGTGACGTTCAACCTCGGCCATACGGTCGACTTCTGGTCCAACGAGATCAACGACAACACGAGCGTCTACGGACTAGAGGACCAGCACAGCGTCGATTTCTTTACCAACAAGGCAGTTACATACCTGGAGAATCACGACCCCGAGAGCCCGTTCTTCCTGCTGGTTACCCTCAACGGCCCCTACCTGAACCCACCGACGAACCTCGGGCCCGCCAGGAACCGGCACTACGCAAGCTATGCGGACAAGGAGTTCCCTTCGTTTCCTAGAAACAGGGTCAACGACAGCATCCTCGAGCAGCTGGCGCCTCCGTACACTGGCTGGTTCGCCAGCCTGGCGCGTATGAACAACGACCAGGCGTCAATGGCCAACGTCGCGTCCCAGAATACGCTGGTGGACGAAAGCGTCGGCCGTCTGCTGGCAGCGCTCGAGGAGCAGCAACTCGAAGACGACACGTTGGTCGTTTACACGAGTGATCAGGGCAACTTCTTCGGACAGCACGGCTTCTGGGGCCACACCGACAACACGTTTCCGGCGAGCCTTTACGACACGCCGATGAACGTACCGTTCATTGCTCGCTACCCAGGCACGATCGAGAGAGGGCAGGTGAGTGACCTGCTCGTGGGCCAATACGATCTCATGCCCACGATGTTGGATCTGGCCGGCTTCGGGGATGTGGAGATCGCCAACTCTCCGGGCCGGAGCTTTGCCGACCACTTGAACGGGGGTGAGATCACGGCGTGGGCCGATGCCGTGTACATGGATCATGAGGCAACTCGTGCAATCAGGACCGATCGTTATTCGTATTGGAAACGTCTGACGGGTACAGGCGAGCACGAGCTCTACGACATCCGTGACGATCCGGAGCAAATGAACAATCTGTATCGAGCTCCCGACTACGCAGGCGTCGTCTCGGACTTTGACATGAAGCTCACTACTTTCTTCGACACCTATTCTGATGTCGCCTACGACCTTTGGCGTGGCGGCACCGTAAAGGGATCCACGGATTGGTCCCGTGCATTCAAGTCTCTCTACGGTGAACAGTGGGAGGCCGAGGCGAAGATCAAGCCAGCCTTTAGGGAGTAACCCGGCCGGGACACGGCCTTCGCCTCTACGGCTAACGAGCTAACGGGTTACGACGCTGGATGCTGTTCGAAAGGCCTTGAGCGAGGAATTCTCGCAAATGATCGACAGGTGCCCGAGATGAAACGGCGCGAATTCTTGAAGGCTGCCGCTGCGGCATTCGTCGTTCCCGGGCAAGCACTGGCTCAAAGCGGGCACGACCTGGCCCTCGTCAATGGTCGAATCGTGACGATGGATGCTGCCCAACCGTACGCCGAAGCCGCGCTCGTCAGAAACGGCAGAATCGTTGGGGTGGGCTCGAACGGCGATGTCGAACGAGAGGCGGGAGGAGTAGACCGGTTCGATGCCGAAGGGCGCGTTGTGGTGCCTGGCTTCGTCGACACCCACGTGCATTTCGAGCTGACCTGTCTTGCTCGTCAGTACCAGGTTGCATGCCACACACCCCCGCATCGCTCCCTCCGGGGGATCTTCGAGACCTTGAGATCCAGTGCGGCCGGTACGCCGAAGGATCGGTGGATTGTTGGCCGAAGCTCTTTCAGCCTGCGCGGTAAAGTCGAAGAGGGACGGCTCGCCAACCGGCATGAGCTGGATGCGATAACGACGGATCACCCCCTGGCGCTCTTCTCCGGGCTTCACGTAGCGATGCTGAATACGCGCGCGCTGCACGAGCTCGGGTTGTGGGATCGAGCGCAGAATCCCCCGCGGGGCGTCTATATCGATGTGGAACCGTCGGGCACACCAAGCGGTCTGGCTACCGAGGTATGGGACCTGATGCCGGCATACTCGGTCGATGAGGTGATGCTGGCGCTACGCAATCACGCAGAGGACGTCTTCGTGTCGAAAGGCACGACAACGATCGGCAACATTCCGTATTCCGCCAACGATCTTCGCGCCGATCAGGCGCTCCAGGCACGAGGTGAGTTGCCAGTACGTCTTCGTGCCTATCACCACGTTCCGCGTACCGTGTCACTGACGTCATTGCTCGACGCCGGGCTCGTGTCTGGCATGGGAGATTCCATGTTCAGGTTCGGCGGTATCAAGATCTTCATCGACGGGATCGGGTATGACGCGCTGGGCAACGTCCTTGACGATTCGAAATGGACGCGGAGTGAGCTAAATGAGTTCGTATCAGGTGCCCATGCTGCGGGTATCCAGCTCATCATGCATGCGCTTACCACCAAAGGAATGCTGATGGCAGCGGATGCGGTGGAGGAGGCCATGCGTCGCGATGGCCGGCCGCACCGCCATCGCATCGAACACGCCGGCGGTCTGCTGGAGCGCCCGGAGGAGTTTCAGCGGCTCGCATCACTCGGCATTCTGCCCGTCGTGACACCGCACTTCTGGCAGCGCGAGGGTAATGCGGTGCCGAAATTCAAGACATTGATAGAGCGTGGCTTGCAGCCAGTGATGGTGACTGACACCACCGGCACAGTGCCTGGCTCATCCGCGCCACTTCGAAACATGGCCGCGTCGATGGTGGAATCACAACACGGCGGTGCAGCGCCAAACACTGCCGAAACGCTGACGTTCGAGCAGGCATTGCGCATGAACACGGAATGGGCCGCTTACAGCATCTTTGAAGACCACGAAAAGGGCACGATCACGCCAGGCAAGCTGGCTGACTTCGCCGTACTCTCAGAGGATCCGGAGACCCTGGGCGGCCCCGATCTGTTCGACATGGGTGTCGATGCGACAATCCTGGGCGGCCAGGTTGTGTATCAGTCCTGAGGCATTCCGAATCGCACGAGGCAAAGACCAACGCCAGCAGAGATCAGTATTCCGAGGTGGTGGCTGTTACGTCAGGGCTCTCGGTGTCATTTCGGTATCAAGGTCAACTGGCAAACCGCTCGTTTTCGATCGGCGGCGGCCTCAACGAGAGACCAACCCGTAAGTTCAAGCCACGTCAAGGGATAGCAACTATCGTCAGCGCGTCGCTTGAACACACGGTGGAAGTCCCAGGTTCGAACTGAGTCGCTGCTATACGGACGCCAGAACTAGGCGCGAAGGATCTCGGAGTACCCGCTAGCTTGACAGCACCTTTGGTCGAGCCCTATCGGGGAGGGCCCGCCTGCCGCAGCCTCAGCTTCGGGGCTCCTACAGGCACGAGCCCGCCGGTAGCCTTCCACTCATCTGCGTAGCGCCGCTTCGACCACGCACTCAGATCGATGGGGCCCGTGATGGAGACGCTGCGAAACTCGTCGCCGACAATGTTCGCGGGGAAATCGAGGTCGCTGGGCTCCATCTCCACCAGCGCCAGCCCGGAGCTTCCGAAGTGGAAGTTGAGCTGCTCGCCCGCCCGCAGATTCCATAGCGTCGGCACGGAGGTGTAGGGGGCCTCGTCGGGCTGCCCGACGTGAAAACGCTTCCCAAAATACGGCAAGGCCGGCGACTCGCGGGCGCGATACTCGTGCGCCAGCAAGGGATTGTCGCCGAAGAACGGTTCCCAAGCCCACGTCGCACGGCCGACGAGGCTGAGGGCGAAATCGCAGACGGTGTCGAGATCGACGTCGGCCGACGTGGGCCCGATCGTCATGTACAGGTACATGTCTTCGTAGGAGTGCTCGGAATGTGGCAAGAAGGTCTCGTGGAACCAGCGCCCGAACAGGACGTCGAGTGCTTCGTTGAGGATGGTGATCTCGAGCACGATGCCGCCTGCATCTGAAGAGACGCGCCGCAGATCGAGGGCCCAGATCTGGATCGGGAAGTTGAACCACGGCATCGGGTCGAGGCGTTTCCATTCCTCGTATAGCCAAAGTCTCCACCGATTCTCGAGAGCTTCCTCGTTGCGCGCGTACCAGCCGCCGAACGACGCGAACTCAGCGTCCGCGATGCCCAGCACCTTCTTCGCTGCGGCGCGATCGAGCGTAATCCGCGCATCAAGAAAGTTCTCCCACCCGTAGTAGCCCCAGTACTCCTGCAGCCGGTAGACGGCCTCACGCTCCCGCGAGCCGTAGCGCAGGTGCCCCTCGAAGAGGGCCGTACCGCCGACAACATCCGGTTCGACCCCGCCCATCAGGTTGGTGGGGAGGAAGCCGGCGCCTCGGGATCCGCCGCCGATCGTGTCGATGGTGATTTCGGAGAGGTTCCGTCCGCTCACTCGCAACCGCATGCCCGAGGCGGTTTCGGAGAACGGCTCCACATCGTCGCCCGAGAAGTACGGAGTGGTCTGGTAGGAGACGGGAAACTCAAGGCGGTTCACGCGCACGTAGTCGTTCTTTTCATACTGTTCCCAGCGGTCGGCGACCATCGGGACGTCGAGGAAGTCGTAGAAGTCGTAGCGAACGACGCGGCCACCAGGGCCAGGCAAAAGCGGCGGCGTCGGCGTCAAGGACGGAGTGGGAAACGGCGGGATGACGCGTTCGGGATCCACATCGCCGACGGGCCGGGGTCTCTCAGGCCGCTTGAACAGCGCTCTGGATGCTGCCTCGGGGACCGCACGCAGCGAGACATAGGGCTCGCCCCACGGGAGCAGACCATCCGGATGCTCGTCGTCCGCCAAGCGCAGCCACGAAGCCGGCTGCCAGGAGCGCGACCACGAGGCGAGGTCCATCGGTCCGCGGAACGTGATGCCGCTCGAGTCGCTTTCGATCTGTCCGGGGAACTGGCTCAGCGGCGGCTCGGAAGACGCTAGGCCGAGCGTCATCCGCCCCTTCGGCGCAACGTCGGCGAACGACAGCGTGAGTGTCTCGCCCTCGCGCAGATTCCAACTCGCCGGCACGTACTCATAGCCGCGGGCGCGGGAGTAGCCCTTGTCAGCGTAGTCGATACCGGGGGACTCGTAACTGGACTCGTCGACGTACTCGGCCGCAAGGTTGGGCACGTCGGCGAAGCTCGGCTCGAAAGCCCAGATCCCGCGGGCCCGGGTTTGGGTGAGCGCATACTCCACGAGGGTATCGAGCGCGAGGTCGGTCGCGATCGGGCCTATGGTCATCTCTAGTGTCATATCGCTGAGCGAGCTGCTCTCGAAGTTGCTGCGCAGCGCCTCTTGGAGCCATCGAGACCAGAGGATGTCGCCGGCCATCCCGACCCAGTCGAGAACCAGGACCAGCGAATCGTTCCCGGGCTGGCGAACCGCGGAGACGAAATCGACGCGCCACGTTTGGAGGGGTGTGTCGAATGCGTAGCGAACGTCGAGCCGACCCTCGCCCCCCACGTGGACGTCGCCGCCCTCGTCGTTGAGCCACCACCACCAGGCCTGTTCCAGCTCCTCCTCGTGCGACGCAAACCAGCGCTCGAAGCGTCTGAACTGGCCGTTGCTGAGGCCGAGCACCTTACGCGCCGCGGCGCGGTCGAGCTCCAGCGTCAACACGGTCTCGCTCTCCCACCCGTGATAACCGAACCGCTGCGGGATCTTGAGCTCGTTGGCGCGCGCCCGGTCGATGAATCGCATGGTGGCGCTTAGGCGAGCGACGCCACCCGACGGCGGGTGGCCGAGTCCACCCATCAGGTCGTAGGGCAGAAACCCCGTCTTCTGCGCCGCTGGAGAACGTGTGCCGCCGATCGTATCGATGGTGACGTGCGTCAGGTCCCGCGCGACCACGTTCAGCCGCGCTGGCGCGTAGAGGGTATTGAATGCCCGGATGCCGGGGAAAAGCCGTGGCCCGTCTACATACGTGCTCTCGTGGGTGATCGGGTGCTCGAAGCTCCGGGCCCTGACGAAGCCGACCGCCTCACGCTGCCGCCAGGCGTCCTCGACAAGCGGTCCGTCGAAGAAGCCATACCACGTGTAGTCCACGCTCGGCGTGATGCGGTTGCCGGCCGTGGCTGAGGCAATCGCGGCGAGCGTTGCGGCCACGAGCGCGACGAGTGCAGCGATACGTGGGAAACGCATTGAAAACAGATAGTACTCTGCCGGCTATGCAACGATGGCACCGTCAACTCAATACGTGGTACCGGCGCACGACGGACGGCGGGGCGAAGTGGAGTGACCCGGTCCGCATGTCGGATCGCGCCGACGGCGCAGCCTACAAGAGCAAGAAGGGTTCCGATTCCCGTACGGCGACTATCTCGAGATCGCGCTCGGAGCTGAGGACGGGTCCTCCGTCCTCCGAGAGGGGATCGCGCCGCTCGGTAGCTGTCGGGCATCCCGAGACGAGCAATCGTATTGAGGATCCTGCACGCAAGTCGCACCTCCACGCGTTGGCCACCAAGGTGCGACTCCTCATGCCTCCGCCGATGATCGTCTTGTATCGATAGATCGCGTTCTCGACCATGGCGCGCTTGCTGTAGCCGGATCGCGTGTGCCACTCGCGTCGACCGCGAGGTGCAGCTTCCGCCAGGCTCTGTGCTTCGGTGGCTTGCGTAGATGGCCGACGTGAATCCGGAGCCCCGTGCTGTCGATGAATAGGTGGATAGGTCGATCGCTAGCGACCGCACGAAACGGGATCTCCACGTACAGCATGTCTGCGAGAGCACGCAGGAAGCCCTCGGTCTGCCGGGGCGGAAGGTGGAAGACCATGCGGATCGTGAGAGCTACCTCGATTGCGCAACTCCAGATCGGGGACCTTGCCACGACGATGCACTGAGATCAGGACCCATGCACCAACGCCTCCCACGGCAGTTGTCAGTGGCGTATCGGTTGGACACCGGCAGTGGCGCTCGACGATAGTCCGGTATCCTTCGGTCTACCCAACGCTTGCTGGAGCAAACACGCTGATGCCGTGTGTTCACAAAAAGGTCTTCAAGGAATGAGGATCGTCATCTACGGCGCGACCGGGTATGGCGGTCAGGAACTGCTGCGCTACCTGGCAGGACACCCGCGGTTCGAGGTCGCGGCCGTTGTGAGCAGGAGCAACACCGGTCGGTCGATCGGGGAAACGCTGCCGCAGCTCGACGGCTTCTATGGCGACCTCCGGTTCCAATCCCCGGACGAGCAGCTGCCGAGGGACGTAGACGGCGCATTTCTCGCCGTTCCGCACGGCACCGCCGCGGATCTCGTTGCTGGCCTCCCGGATAGGTTGCGCATCGTGGACCTCTCGATGGATTTCCGGAGCGAGCAAGATGGCTTCGTTTACGGTCTTACGGAAACGACCCGCGAGCAGATTCGAGGTGCGTGCCGCGTCGCCAACCCGGGCTGCTTCGCAACCGGTGCGCTGCTCGCATTGGCACCGTTGTATGGTCGCGGCACGCTCGCTGGCGACGTCGTCCTCGCACAAACGACCGGATCCTCAGGCTCCGGCGCACGCGAGAAACCGACGACTCATCACCCCGAGCGGGCTCAGGACATGCGCGCCTATAAGGTGCTCGCTCACCAGCATCTTGCCGAGATGGAAGCGCAGATCGGTGGCGGCTGCACGCTCTCGATGATCCCGCAGAGCGGCCCTTTCTCACGCGGCATCTTCACTGTCGCTCACGTACGAACGGATCTCGATATCGTCGAGCTCTATAGAGAACATTACAAGGCCGAGCCCTTCGTGCGGATGCGCGACGACACGCCGGCCCTGCGGCACGTAGTGCGCACGAACTTCTGCGACCTCACCGTGCACGTCAAGGACGGCCGCGCGGTAATCCTGTCGGCGATTGACAACCTCGGAAAGGGTATGGCGGGGCAAGCGATACAGAACATGAACCTCCTTTTTGGCCTGGAGGAAACGGAGGGGCTCCTGCTCCCGGGGACGAACCCGTGAACAGGGCCGAAGTGCTCGCTGCTGCTGAGCATTGCGAGGTCCCCGCGTATTCTCGCGTGGACATCGTTGCCGCCCGCGGGGAAGGCGCCCGCGTCTTCGACACGAATGGCACCGGTTACCTCGATCTGTACGGCGGCCACGCCGTCGCGCTCCTCGGCCACAGCCCGGCGCCGGTAATCAAAGCTATCGTGACCCAGGCGCAAGACCTTCTGTTCTATAGCAACGTCCTTCATGTACCAGCTAGGGCGCGTGCAGCCGAACGTCTTTGTCGGCTCGCTCCTTGGGAGGACGCGAAGGTCTTCTTCGTCAACTCCGGAACCGAAGCGAACGAAACGGCGCTCAAGATCGCCCGCAAGGCGACAGGTCGCACGACGGTCGTGTCCTTCGAGGGTGGATTCCATGGCCGGACACTCGGTGCGTTGGCAGCTTGCGGTCTCGGCGACTACCGCGCGCAGGCCGAGGGCGTCATCAACGGCTATGTATCTGCCGCTTTCAACGGATCCGTCGAGGTCATCGATGACAGCGTGGCCGCCGTCCTAGTCGAACCAATCCAGTCTATGGGCGGCATGAGAAAAATGACGCCGGAGTTCGCTCAGGCGCTGCGCGCGCGATGCAACCAGACCGGTGCCCTTCTCATCTTCGACGAGGTCCAGACAGCGCCCGCGCGGACGGGTTTCTGGTTCGCAGGTGAGGGTTGGAAAGTAACGCCCGACCTGATCACGACAGCGAAGGGCATTGCGTCGGGTTTCCCTGCAAGTGTGGTTCTGACAAGCGGGGACGTCGCGACGACGGTGCAGGCCGGCGACCAGGGAACCACCTTCGGTGGCGGGCCCCTCGCATGCGCCGCCGTTGACGCTACGCTCAGGGTACTCGTGGAACGCGACGGCCCTGCACTCGCGCGCTCGATCGAAGCGCGCGTGAGAGCCGGCTTGCCCGGAGCCGAGATCCTCGGCCGTGGGGCGCTTCTCGGCCTTCGAGTGGCGGACCGCGATGCCACGAAGATTCTACGAGAACGGTACCGTGTCCTGGCCGGTGGCTGCCCGGGCGATCAGAGGATCGTGCGCCTGCTTCCGCCGCTCACCATTACCGAGTCAGAGCTGGAGGAAGGCATCGCGGCCCTCCAGAACGTGGCCGAGTGAACGATAACGACATATTCGTCCTCCTGCAGGCGCTGCCCTACATCCGGCAGCACAAGGGTGCGACCTTCGTATTGAAGTGCGGTGGGGAAATCGCCCGCAACGCCGAAGCGATCGAGCATTTCGCCACAGACGTCGCGCTTTGCGCTCATGTCGGCATCCGGATGGTCGTCGTTCACGGCGGTGGGCCCCAGGCAACCGAACTCTCCCAGAAACTCGGCCACGAGCCCACGATCATCGCTGGCCGCCGCGTAACGGACGACGCCACACTCGAGATCGTCAAGATGGTCTTCGCCGGTCAGATCAACATCGATATTCTAGGCGCGCTGCGGCGGCACGGCGTTCAGCCGGTTGGAGTAAGCGGTGTGGACGGAGATCTCATACATGCCGTACGCCGGCCCAAGACCGAGATGCACGACCCTGAGACCGGCCAGCGGAAGATCGTGGACTTCGGCCACGTCGGCGACATAACCAGCGTAAACACACGCCTCTTGGTCAGCCTTCTCGACGGAGGCTATGTACCGGTTCTCGCCTCGCTCGGCAGCGACGACCACGGCGCCATCTTCAATATCAATGCCGACACCGTCGCCGCGCGGATCGCCGTCGACATGGCGGTGGACAAGCTCATCGTTCTCACGAGCGCACCAGGCCTACTCACCGACCCCGATGACCCGAGCAGCCTCGTATCGCACATCAGCGCATCCCGCTGTGATGAGATGCTCCGCTCCGGCGCCGTGCACGGCGGTATGGTGCCCAAGGTGGAAACGCTGGTCGCGGCCGTCCGCGGCGGTATAGCCCGTGCGCACATCCTCGACGGCACGAGCCCCCACAGCCTACTCGTCGAGCTGTTCACCCAGCGTGGAACCGGAACGATGGTGACAACACAAGAGGAAGAGTTGCACTACATGGAGGAACGCCCCGACCCTTAACGGTTGGATTCCAGGTCTGCCAGAACCGGGCAGACCTCCGAGTCGCCCTCGCGGAGATGGTCGTCACACTTGCCGATGCTCGCGCTTAGATCACGCTCCACCGCGCGGAGCAAACGGAGCTTCCGGCGAACTGTCCGGCGTTTGGTAGTGAGACGGTCTCAAACGGTCGCCCAACTGTCGGAGGGATGGTCTCGCAATTCGATGAGCCCACCGATCTCTGCCAGCGGATCTCGCCAAGCTTCTTGAGCCGTCGGGACAGAGTCGTATGGTCGGGAATAGGGATCTCCACGTCCAGCATGTCTGCGAGAGCACGCAGGAAGCCCTCGGTCTGCCGGGGCGGAAGGTGGAAGACCATGCGGATCGTGAGAGCTGCCTCGATTGCCATGTCCGCGTAGGTGTTGGCCGCCGGGTTTCCCGCTCGGTGGAGCCCGCCAGGAGTCGCGGGCATCGGCGGACCGGTGCATAAAAGCGTCGTGCACTTCGAACAACGAGACCGAACTATGGCTGCCAGACTCCGATCCCGTCCTCAAAGACGAAATTCGTACCAAAGGGTGCCGACAGGCGCACGACGAGATCGATGATCTCCTTTGCTAATTCGCCCTGCGCGAGACGCGGCGTGCCTCGCGTAGTTCTTCCGTCGCCATGCCAGAGAGCGTCCTTGTGGCCCATTTCGATTGGATGGAGCTTGAGCTCTACCATCCGGTGCCCCTTGAACACGGGGATCGCGACCACGCTCTCGAACCACACCGCGTTCTCCGGCAGCATGGCGTACTCGCCCTTCTGCCCCTCGGGGTCGTAGACAGCGCTGGCCAGAGCGTCGGGGTCGACGATGACCTGACCCCCGAAAACGGATCCGGATGTAATCTCACGATCTGGGTCAAGAACGGGAGGTCAGAATGCCGAGTAAGAGGCACAGCGCCGAGCAGATCGTACGCAAGCTCCGGGAGGCTGAGGTGGAGCTGGCTCGAGGGGCGACGGTCAAGGATGCCTGCCGCAAGCTAGCAATCACCGAGCACACCTACTACCGGTGGCGGCGAGAGTACGGCGGACTGAAGCTCAACCAGGCCAGAAAGCTCAAGCAACTGGAGAAGGAGAATGCCCGGCTCAAGAGGCTGGTGGCGGAAAAGGAACTCGACCTGTCGATCCTGAAGGAAGTGGCGGAGGGAAACTTCTGAGCCCAGCTCGGCGGCGAGAGGCGGTGGCACATGTACGGGGGCGGCTGGGCGTCTCGGAGAGGCGGGCGTGTCGGGTACTGAAACAACCACGCACGACACACCGGTACGTGCCAAGAGAGCCGCAACAGGAGCAGATTTTGACGGAGCGGATCGTGGATTTAGCCCGACAGTACGGGCGCTACGGATATCGGAGGGTGACAGCGTTGCTGCGCATGGAGGGCTGGTCCGTGAACCACAAACGAGTGCAGCGTATCTGGCGGCGCGAAGGGCTGAAAGTACCGAGAAAACAGCCCAAACGAGCACGGCTGTGGCTGAGCGATGGCTCCTGCATCCGGCTGCGCCCACAGCACCGGGATCATGTCTGGGCGTATGACTTCCTGCACCACCGGACGCACGACGGTCGGGCTATGAGGCTGCTGACGATCGTCGATGAGTACACACGAGAAAGCCTGGCGATCCATGTAGCACGGAAGCTCAACTCTGAGGACGTGCTGGAGCAGCTCGGGAGGTTGTTCGTACACCGGGGCATACCTGAGCACATCCGGTCGGATAACGGACCAGAGTTCACCGCCGAGGCGGTTCGCGACTGGCTGGGCCGGTTGGGCGTGGGGACGCTGTTCATCGAGCCGGGCTCGCCGTGGGAGAACGGTTACGTGGAGAGCTTCAACGGCAAGCTACGCGACGAGCTGCTGGATGGAGAGATCTTCTACACGCTCAAGGAGGCAAAGGTTCTGATCGAGAGATGGCGTCAGCACTACAACCGCATGCGACCGCACAGCTCGCTGAGCTATCGGCCGCCCGCACCCGAAGCGACGTTGTTGAAGCCGGCTGCGCTCCGCTTCGCCGGCCTCAACAACCTCTTGTCAGCACCGAGTTACTGAGATAAGACATGGTACTAACCGCGGGGTCAGGTCAACCACGCGAGCTGTTAGCTCTCCTTGATCATCGAGGGCGACGTACGCTTCTAAGCTCTCGCGACTAGCGCTGGCATCTTGGAACATCGTGATGCCGAAGCGGTTCGCTAGCTGCAAGGCACGCCGGAGGCCTTCAACGCGCTCGACATGGCCGGCGTCATCCGGTAGATGCTCTTCGACAAGTCGGGCGGCCCACTCGCGCAACATACCGGTGGGCTCACCGGTGGTGGGATCGCGCTCGATACGTCCGTTGAGTGGGTCGGGCGTGTCCTTGTCGATTCCCGCGATCTGCAAAGCCCGCGAACTGACCCATGCCTGGTGTCCGTAGTTGGGTGTGAGATAGACAGGCCTCCCAGGGGCAATCTCATCGAGTAATGACTTGTGGGGATTACCGTCTGGAAACAGCCACAAAAACCAACCACCGCCGACGATCCAGTCGTCCGCATCACCCTGCGCAGCACAGTTTCGTACTTCTTCTAGTACTTCCTCCTGAGAGTAGAGACCGTTCAGATTGCATCGGGCAAGAGCGGCGCCACCGTAGACTGGATGGACGTGGGAATCGCCGAAGCCCGGAAGCACCATCTTGCCATCGAGGTCCACAACGCGAGTCCCTGGCGCGGTCCAGCGATCCACATCCTCGTCCGACCCGACTTCGACGATGCGGCCGTCGCTTACGGCAACGGCCTGTGCCCAAGGCTGCGCCGCGTCTACCGTGTAAACGGCGCCGTTTCGTAACACGAGCTCGGCCACACCTCCGTTCTCGACGGCACCACAGGCTACACAAGTCCAGGCCCCAATCGCGAGGGAGAGAATCCGATACTGCTTCGGCAGATACCGGGCACGACCTGACATGGTTGGCTCCCTGGACTTGATTCAATGTTGGGATGGTTGATGGCGGCCAGCATCTGGGCTTCCCGCTCCAGGCGGGCCAGACGTTCCGGGTTCCATGGCGCTATCAGAGGGGGGGTAAGCGCCTGAAGCCTATCGCCAGAGGTCGAGACGGTCCACGGGAGTTGTCAGGCCAGCCCTGGTCGCGGCCTGGTTAAACGGTCTCACCGAAGACAGCTATCCGGCGCCGTCTTGGGTTTTGGCGGCAACCGCCGCCGGTGTCCTCGGGCAATACGCGTCGACCGAGTCCTCTGATGATCGCGCGAACTGAATGCCCGCATCCCCTATTGGCAGTCGACTTCGGCAGCCCCTGATCCTGGCGATGATCTCGGTCGTGGAAATCTCGGGTGTGTAACCCACCGAGCGGTAAATGCCCATCGCGATCGGAGTCTTGTAGCAGAACTCTTCCATCTCGCTGGAGATGTCATCTCCGTGCAGGACCAGGTCAATATTGAGCTGTTCGATCCAGCCACGGTCGATCGTGAGTGGTGCGTCGGGTACTACTTCATCAACGTAGCGACAGCTCTCGACCAAAGCCACACGCTCCTCCATGGAAAATATCGGGCGGCGCTTGTAACTCATCACCGTTTCATCGGCGTGAACACCCACCAAAAGGTAGTCACCGTGTGTTCTGGTCTGTCTGAGGAAATTCACGTGGCCAACATGGAACAGATCGGCCACCACATCGACGTACACACGTATGGGTTTGTGTTCTCCTGGCTTGGGTCCATGCATTCTTGATCGAGTCCCTGGTTAGACCAGTTCAGGAATCAGGGCGTCCGCTCTGCCCGAGGGATTCTGAGGATCCGGCTTGTAGGCGTAATCAACACCAGGTGCGAGATGCTCAACATAGAGGATCTCCTTGTGATCTCCATATTGGACGGTGACAACGTACTCGGCTTCCTCCGGCAGACTGAAATAGACATAGCCATCTGTATTCGTTCTTGACTTGTCCAGCCCTGTCAGGACAGTCGTGGCGACTAACATGACCTCGGCCCCCCCGACCGGACGACCCTTGAGATCGAGGACCTTCAGACTGCCAGTGTGCCGTTGGGGTTCAAGCTTGTTGGCCAGGCCTACGGTCCCATCGGAGCTAGCCGGAAGAGTGTCTTCGGCCATGAGATCCAGAACTTCCTGTTCGAACTCGCCCATTCTTTTTGGAATCATCCATTCCGGACCGTACTTGAGCGCAAGGTACTCCTCGGACGGATTCGGCACCAAGAAGTTCACGCCAAGGAAATCGATCTCTTTCAGGTCCGTATGCAGGCTTACCGGGATACGAACGACCGGCCACTGATAAATGCTGTCGTCAATGATTCGATAGCAGGTCCAGTCTATCTGGGTCCCGGATTTCGTCAGATTAACGCTCAGATTCAGTTCGTTCTCTGTGATTATTGCGTCGAAACCGTGCTCCCTGAACACGACCGCTGCGTTACGTACATGTTCCTCGGTGAGGCCGTAGAGGCCGATCACCGAACCGATGTCCAAGTCATCGTCCCATTCGATGAATGCGTTATCCCTCACAGCGCCCAAACATGTCCCATGGCGCAAGAAGAAAACCAGTCCGAGTTGATCTAGGATCTGCTTCGCTTCCTTCAACAGCGCTTCTGCAGTGGTCATGTCCATTGGCTTGAAAACTGTGGGCTGTATTGGGGTATGCGTCATAGCGAATCAGTTCACCCTTAAGCAGAGGCGGGGGCCAAGAGCACGGCTTCGTAGACCCACTTCCCGCGGAGCGACAGTTGGCGTCTTTGGCAGCGCACCCGATCATTTGGATTCTACGGCCTTGGCGCAACTAGCATCGCACCAGAGTAGGCGGTCGCGGTACGCTGCGAGCGGTCGAACGAGCAACATGGCTTAGTCGATCTCCGCCCCGGAAGGCGGACGCGTCTCGACGTGGCCGCACCGCCGACGAGCGCGCTACGGATCCGTGGGCACGAGCCGCTCCAGCTCCTCGAACCAGTTGGTAATCAGCGTAACGTCGCCTCCTCCTCCCTGGCTCTCGCCCGTGCGTGGGAACATCACGAAGCGCTGACCGTCGCTCGTTACGTCGTAGTCCGCGTAGTCATCTCGGCCAACGAAGATCCCGGCGAGCCCACCCAAGAAAGGGCCCTCGAAGAGTTGCTCCGCGCGTCCGTAGCTGAAGTCGTCCTCATCGGTCTCGACCGCGACCACCATGATTCCCGTATCGGTCCGGTAGAACAGCTCTCGACCGTCGGCTGACCATCTGGGCTGGCTTCCGCCGTTGCTGGAGACCTGCCACTTGCGAGATCCTGGCGGGTAGGGGCGGACGTAGACTTCACTGAGATATAACCGGAAGTTGTGGATGGGAGGAAAAAGAAAGGCGGCGTAACCTTCGCTGGGATCATCAACAACCAGCAGCCGGCTGTGGAGGCCGGGAAGGAGACGCCACCCGTGCTCAAGATTATCGGTGGATCGGACGCGGAGGAAGGACAGCTGACACTGGACGTCGATGAGCTCGCCCGGCAGGGCGCGCTGCAGATGCTGGCAACAGCACTGGAGTGGGAGGTTCAGGAGTATATCCAGAGCCACGCCGGGCAACTGGATGAAGCCGGCCGTCGGCAAGTGGTACGCAACGGTCGGGCTCGCGCACGCAAGATCACGTTGGGGTGCGGGACGGTGCAAGTAGCCGCGCCACGGGTCAACGACAAGCGGCTCGACGAGCAGGGACTGAGGCAGCGGTTCAGCAGTCGGATCCTGCCGCCCTACATGCGGCGCTCGCCGAAGGTGGCGGAGGTGCTGCCGGTGCTGTACCTGCGGGGCCTGTCGACGGGCGACTTCAAGGAGGCGCTGCCGATCTTACTGGGACAGGAAGCCAGCGGGCTGTCGGCATCGGCGATCTGCCGGCTGACGAACGCCTGGAGCACGGAGTACGAGGCATTCCGGAAGCTGGATCTGTCCACCAAGCAGTACGTATACGTGTGGGCGGACGGTGTGCACTTCAACATTCGACTCGAGGATGATCGGCTGTGCACGCTGGTGATCCTGGGCGTTTTGCCGGACGGAACCAAGGAGCTCATCGCGGTCGAGGACGGGTATCGAGAGAGCACCGAGAGCTGGGCGTTCGTGCTCCGGGAGCTGAAGCGTCGAGGCATGCGGGCGCCGCTCGTGGCAGTGGGTGATGGGGCGCTGGGGTTCTGGGCGGCGGTGCGGGATGTATGGCCCCAGACTCGAGAGCAACGATGCTGGGTGCATCGGCTTGGCAACGTGCTCGACAAGCTACCGAGGCGGCTGCAGGCCAAAGCCAAGCGCGCGCTGCACGAGATCATCGGTGCGCCAACGCGCGAGGATGCTCAGGAGGGCATGGCGCGGTTCGCAGCCGACTACGGCGCCAAGTACTCCAAGGCCGTGGCGTCGTTGCAACGCGACTCCGACAAGCTGCTGACGTTCTACGACTTCCCCGCCGACCACTGGGTTCATCTGCGCACGGCCAACCCGATCGAGTCGGCGTTCGCCACCGTACGCCTGAGACAACGCGTCACCAAGGGCGCCGGCTCACGCACCAAGGCGCTGACGATGGCATTCAAGCTCCTGGAGATGGCACAGCAACGATGGCGCCGCATCAACGCTCCTCACCTCACTGCCCTCGTACTCGAGGGCGCCACATTCGTCGATGGAGTTCACCTGATCGCTAGCGAAGACGCCGCCTGAACAAATCCACCGATCCACAACATTTGCAAATAACTCGACTTCACTGCGTCCCGACTCCAAGGAGTCGTGAGTCCCAGAAACCGCATCAGCGTCGCTGACGACACCCTCAGTCCCTGTGCGGCGAGATGGTTCGTGAACGGCGTCGGCTCGGGACCTCGTGCCGACAAGCTGAGGATGTCGCACTTTTTGGCGCACTACGACAGGTATCGTTGAAAGTCGATAAGCGCTGAAATCGTTGACCTTTCGTCTTTCCGGGTGAGATGTGACATCCATAGCTGAATCGCGAAAGCAGCCGAAATCCGTGGGAACTCTTCTTGTCAACCAACTGCGAGGGCGGCAGGTAGGATCCTTCCAGGCTCGGAGGATTCTGAGCTCAAGCCGACCAAGCCGTGTACATCTCGTCGAATCACCCGGGGAGAATACCTATGACCCTTCAGGACTGGGGAGCCGTGAGCCAGATTGTCGGTGACCTGCCCCCCAATAATCGGGCCAGTCTGAGAGTTAGGATTTGAGGCTCTCAGGATGGCTCGGGAAGGGGGAAGAATGGCGCGGAAGCGGTACACTGTAGAGTAGATCATCGCCAAGCTCAGGGAGGCAGAGATCGAGCTAGCGAAAGGGGCCAAGACACCGGAGGCATGCCGCAAGCTGGGAATCAGCGAGAACACGTATTACCGGTGGCGCAAGGAGTACGGTGGACTGAGGGTGGATCAGGCACGGCGACTCAAGGAGCTGGAGCGGGAAAACGGCCGGCTCAAGAAGTTGCTGGCGGAGACGATGCTCGACAACGCCATCCTCAAAGAGGTTTCGTCGGGAAACTTCTGAGCCCGGCACGACGGAGCCGGGCAGTGCACCACGCACAGCAGTCGTTGGGTGTGTCCGAGAGGCGAGCCTGCAGAGTACTGGGCCAGGTGCGCTCGACGCAGCAGTATCGGCCCAAGGTGCCGCAGGAGGAGAAGGCACTGGTGGAGCGGATGACCCAGCTGGCGACGCAGTACGGGCGCTATGGGTACCGGCGGATCACGGCGCTGTTGGTACGTGAGGGGTGGCGAGTGAATCACAAGAGGGTCGAACGGTTATGGCGTCGTGAGGGGCTGAAGGTACCGAAAAAGCAGCCCAAGCGCGGACGCTGGTGGCGCAATGATGGATCGTGCGTGCGGCTGCGGCCGGAGAGGAAAGATCACGTCTGGGCCTATGACTTCGTGCACGAACGAACTCACGACGGGCGAGCGTTTCGTCTACTGACGATCGTGGATGAGTACACGAGAGAGTGCTTGGCAATCGATGTAGCACGCAGGCTCAACTCCGAGAACGTGCTGGAGCGACTCGCTGAGCTGTTCGTGAACCGGGGTGTTGCCGATCACATCCGCTCCGACAACGGACCGGAGTTCACTTCTCGGGCAGTGCGTGAATGGCTCGAGCGAATCGGTGTGAAGACGCTGTTCATTGAGCCCGGATCGCCATGGGAAAACGGCTATGTGGAGAGCTTCAACGGCAAGCTCCGAGACGAGCTGCTGAACGGCGAGATCTTCTACACGCTCAAGGAGGCGCAGTGCTTGGTGCACCGCTGGCGCCGCCAGTACAACCAGGTGCGGCCCCATAGCTCGTTGGGCTATCGACCGCCTGCACCCGAAGCGACGTTGTTGCAGCCGGCTACGCTCCGCTTCGCCAGCTCCAACAATCTCTTGCCAGTACCGATTCTATGAGTTACGAAGTGGCCCAAACACTTGGGGCAGGTCACGCCTGCACCCGAAGCGACGTTGTTGCAGCCGGCTACGCTCCGCTTCGCCAGCTCCAACAATCTCTTGCCAGTACCGATTCTATGAGTTACGAAGTGGCGCAAACACTTGGGGCAGGTCAGCCTGGGCCTCGCGCTCGAAGCGGCGCAATACCAGGGCCGCCTTTTCAGGGCTTTTCTTGTCCACCGCGTCGTCACGAATCAGCTTGATCGCCGCGGGCCGTGCCAGTAGGTTGTGCTCGCCGAGCCAGACCTCACCCATGCCGCCCTGACCGATTCTGCGCTTGAGCACGTACCTGAGAGTGATCCGGGTGGTACGTGCGAGCGCCAGGTACTGGTCAATCACGTAGGGGAGGATGTCGATCTCGTCTGGCCGGATCAGTTTCCGGCTCTGACGGATATTGAAGCCGATGATCAGGGTCGGCTGTTCGTCTTTCCGTACGTCGTCGAAACCGACGCTACCGAGTTCCCGGTCGACGTGTACACCGCCGACGGCGATCTGATCGCCAACGGCATGCTGCCGTTCCAGGGCTGGGATGCCCACCGGGGTGAGCACGTTTACCGCGTCGAACAGCGCGCCGGCAGGACCGTTATCGTTCGCTACCGCCTGCAGCTGCCATCCACCACCGGCGCGGCAATCTCCGCCGGACAGTAGCGCCGCCGCCCCAGGCGCGCTGACGCGCTAGCGGTAGCCCTCGTAGTAGTCCGCACCCAGATGGGTGATCTGGTCCTCGCCCTTCATGTAGCGCAACGTGTTCTTCAGCTTCATCTGCTGGATGAAGATGTCGTGCTCCGGGTATAGCTCGGGCAGCGTCATCGGCGCCTTGAAGTAGAACGACAGCCACTCCTGGATCCCCGAGAATCCGGCGCGCTTGGCGAGGTCGAGGAACAGCGCCAGATCGAGAACGATCGGTGCCGCCAGAATGCTGTCGCGGCAGAGGAAATCGATCTTGATCTGCATCGGGTAGCCGAGCCACCCGAAGATATCGATGTTGTCCCACCCCTCCTTGTTGTCGCCCCGCGGCGGATAGTAGTTGATCCGCACCTTGTGGTAGATGTCGCTGTACAGGTCGGGGTAGACGTCGGGCTGCAGGATGTACTCGAGGGCGCCGAGCTTGCTCTCTTCCTTGGTCTTGAACGAGTCCGGGTCGTCGAGCACCTCGCCGTCGCGATTGCCGAGAATGTTGGTCGAGAACCAACCGCTGACACCAAGTAGGCGAGACTTGAGGCCGGGGGCAAGGATGGTCTTCATCAACGTCTGACCGGTCTTGAAGTCCTTGCCGGCGATCGGACTCTGCGTCTGCTTGGACAGCTCCAGCAGCGCCGGGATGTCGATGTTGAGGTTG
The DNA here is from genome assembly GCA_965248695.1 of Acidobacteriota bacterium. Taxonomy (GTDB): domain Bacteria; phylum Acidobacteriota; class UBA890; order UBA890; family WLXD01; genus DASCOT01. The sequence goes on from CBDFKD010000002.1 coordinate 3,642,547, forward strand.
GGGGCGCCGTTGGCGTAAGGGATGCCCATCTTCAGTGTCGCGTAGGCGTAGACCATGCTCGGCGGGATGGCATCGTCGTCGTTCTTGAGGCCTTCCTCGAAGCTCTCCAGCGATTGGTGCACGGCGCTGGGCTCGAGAAAGACCTCGGTGCTGGCGCACCAGATGATCACCACCCGCTCGACACCGGTTGCGTCCTTGAACGCCTGGATGTCGGCCATGATCTGTTGCGCATAGTCCCAGCGGGTACCCCCGGACTTCACCCAGGTGCCCGTCAGCGCCTTGACATAGCGCTGGTCGAATACGGCTTTCATCGGCTGCAGCGCCTCGAGCTCGTCGCGCACCCTTTCCAGGTCTTCCTTGTTGAGGGCGCCAGCGTTCATGGCAGCTTCGTAGGCGTTGTCCTCGAAGATATCCCAGCCGCCGAAGTACAGATCGTCGAGCTCGGCCAGGCCGACGAACTCCTTGATGGTCGGCACCCGGCCCTCGGTTCGCTTGCCGAGACGGATCGTTCCCATCTGCGACAGCGAGCCCACCGGCTTCGCTAAACCCTTGCGGACCGCGAGGACGCCGGCAATGAAGGTAGTCGAAACCGCGCCGACTCCGACGGTCAAGATACCGAGACCGCCTTGCGGCGGCGCCAACTCCACCTGGGGTAGTTCCTGCATCACCTCGGATCCTTGTGAGGACACGCACGGTCCCCCGCCAGAGTGCGTGGGCAACGTCGCCACAGGGTACGTTAAGCGGGGGGGCCGCACTAGCGCCGTTGGCGGCTGCTACAGGCCAGAAAACGGACGATTTCCGCTGCAGGGTTGGCAGCCACTTGGCGCCGGCGCTTGCGGCACCAAAGGAGGCCAAGATGCGTCGCGCGCTTTCGCTCGGGATGATGGTGAGTCTGCTAGCTACGGCCGGGCTCGCGCTGGTGGCGGCAGCGCCGGAGGGCCGGCCTGATCGCTTGCCCCCACGCGCTCCGCAGGAGGGCGAACCTGCTGCCGCGCCCGCCGATGCGTTCGCCGTCATCGAGGCCCAGTTGCAGGCGTTCAACGCCCACGACGTCGACGCCATGGTGGCCAACCTTGCCGAGGATTTCGCCTGGTTCGCGGTCGACCCTGACATGACCCGCGTGGAGCTGCGCGGTCGCGAGGAGTTCCGCCGTTCGATGGTGCCGTACTTCGCGACGGTGCCCGGCGCCAGAGCCGAGATCGAGGAGCGCGTCAGCGTCGGCCGCTTCGCTGCGGTTCGGGAGCGCGCGTTCTGGATGGCCGGTGGCGGCGAGGTCTCGCAGGCGTCGCTTGCAGTCTACGAGATCGGGGACGGGCTCATCCGGCGGGTCTGGTACTACCCGGTGGAACAATGATCGGCGCCCGACGACGCTGAGGTACAATCCTGCCGAGGCGTAACCCGCGTCCCCAGCGCGGTGCCTCTGCCCCTGGCCTCACGCCCCACGCCCGCCCAGGAAGTTGCTGCTTTGGAATCGACGAGCTCCCGTGCGGATGCGAAGGCGGAACCCCGGCAGTCTTTCACTGCACCGATCCTCGGAGCCCTGGCGGGACTCTGGCGCACTGCCAAGCACCTGATCAAGCGTCCGTTCTACGCCCTCTACGAACGCCGTCTCGGGGCCGAGGCGCACACCTGGACGTTGCCCCGTCACATCGGCATCATCATGGACGGCAACCGCCGCTTTGCCCGCGACTTCGGCCGCCGCCAGGTGTTGTTCGGCCACGCGCGCGGCGCCGAGAAGCTGCGCGAGGTGCTGCGATGGTGCCAAGAGCTCGGCATCCCCGTAGTGACTGTCTGGAGCTTCTCGCTCGACAACTTCCACCGCGCGGAACCCGAAGTGGCCGATTTGCTCCAGCTGTTCGAGGATCGAACGCGCGAGCTCATCGACAGCCCTGATGTTCACGAGAGCGAGATCCGCGTGCGCTACATCGGCAAGACGGAGCTGCTGCCGGACAGCTTGCAGAAGGCCATCGGGCAGGTCGAACACGCGACGCGCGACTACGACCGCTTCAAGCTCAACATCGCTATGGCCTATGGTGGTCGCCAGGAGATTACCGAGGCGTTTCGCGCCTACCTTCGTGACCACGCGGCCCGGGGTGGTGACCTCGCCAAGATGGCCGACGAGTTCGACGACACGTCGATCGAGCCACACCTGTACACCTCGGGTCAGCCGGAGCCGGACCTGATTCTGCGCACCAGCGGCGAGGTGCGGCTCAGCGGCTTCCTGCTGTGGCAAAGCGCCTACTCGGAGTTCTACTTCTCTGATACCCACTGGCCGGCGTTCCGGCGCATCGACCTGTACCGCGCGCTACGCGCCTACAATCAACGTCAGCGGCGGCTGGGTCGTTGAGAGAGCTAGCTGATTGACCGAGGGTGTCTCGCAACCGGCCGCCAGAGGTTCGCGCCTGGATCGCTTCCTACGGCTGTTCACCGACGTACGTCCCGGTGAAGGGCTGACGGCCGTACTGTTGGCGGTCAACGTGGCGCTCGTCCTTGGTGCCTACTACGTCATCCGTCCGCTGCGTGAGAGTTTTCTGCTGGCGGAGTACTCACCCGAGGTCAAGAGCTACTTGCAGGTGGCCAACGTTCTCGCGCTCGCGGTGATCGTCCCGCTGTACGGCAAGCTGACCGACCGCTTTCCGCGCCGCCGACTGATCAACGTCGTGACGTATGTCTTCGTCGCGCTGCTCGGCGTGTTCTTCCTGATGGGAGTCGCCGGTCTGCCGCTGGGTATCGTCTTCTTCGTGTACGGCAGCATCTTCGCGGTCATGGTGGTGACGCAGTTCTGGTCGTTCGCCAACGATATCTACACGCGTGAAGAAGGTGAGCGGCTGTTTCCCATCGTTGCGTTCGGCGCCTCGCTCGGAGCCGCAGTGGGGGCGACCTTTGTCGGTCAGTTGATCGAGCCGTTCGGCCTCTACGTTCCGATGTTGCTGTCGGGTGGGGTACTGCTGGCTCAGTTGCAGATCACCAACTACGTCGACAATCGCGAGCGCGCGTTGCGCGAGGCACACCTGCCCGATATCAAGACCACCGCCACGATCGCCGCCAGCGGTCTGTTCAAGGCACCCACCACCATCGAGGAGCTCGAGGAGCTGGCCGAGCAGGAGCGCCTGATCTTCGAAGCTCGCCAGAAGGGTGAGCCGGTGCCGGAGCCGGAGGCCTCCAGCGGCGAGTCGGCGTTTGCGCTGGTGCTGCGGACCCGCTACCTGCTTCTTATCGCGGTGTTGATCATGTTCCTCAACTGGGTCAACACGAACGGTGAGTACATCCTCGGTCGGTTCGTTGTCGACGCCGCGGCTCAAGCTGTTGCGGAGGGCACGACGACGCTCACTCAGGGGGAGTTCATCGGGCGTTTCTACGCCAACTTTTACGCTGTGATGAACATCGTCGGGCTCCTGATTCAGCTGTTCGTTACCTCACGCGTGGTCAAATACTTGGGGGTGCACATCGGCGTGATGATGCTGCCCCTGTTGGCGTTCGGCGCCTACGGCCTGATCGCGCTCTTCCCGGTGCTGACCGCGGTTCGTTGGGCCAAGACGGCGGAGAACGCCACCGACTACTCGCTCAACAACGCCGTGCGTCAGATGCTGTTCTTGCCGACGACGCGTGAGCAGAAGTACAAGGCCAAGCAGGTGAGCGATTCCTTCTTCCATCGTGCTGGAGACGTTCTGAGCGCCGCGACGGTGTTCATTGGCACTACCGTCCTCGCCCTGACCACTTCCGGGCTGGCATTCTTCAATATGGCGCTGGTGGTCATCTGGCTGGTCGTGGCGGTCGCGGTCGGAAGGGAGTATCGCGAGCTCGTTCGCTCGGGTCGTCCACCGCGGCCGCGGGGAGGGCGGCGAGCGGCGCACCCGTTCGAAGACATCGCCGTGGACGGCTCGGCCTCATAGCTCGGATCGGTGAACCTCATTCGTCTGACAGTCGGCCGACCGCGCGGCGTACCCAAAACAGCTGTCCGAGTTGTCCGACGGTGAACGCCGCGTAGGTGACGTAGATCCCGGGCACGCTGCCGCCGATCACCCCGAGCACAAGGCCGGCGGTCGAGATCGACATGAAGACGGCCATCGATTCGGTGATCGGCCGGGTCTTGCGCCGGTGCACCAGGATGCCCACGTAGCGGTTTTGCAGCACGCCCGCGGCCGGGAGCAATACCGCGATTTTCAGCCCGTTGGTGGCCAACAGCGCGAGTTCGGGCGTCAAGCCGGCGAAGCGCAAGAATAGGACGTCGGCCAGCGGCGTGAACGCCAGCAGCGAAAGGCCCAGGCTGATGGCTACCAGCACGCCGGTGAACCTCCGCAGCGCCGCTTCCGCGTCCGGCCGATCCAACAGCGCGACCACCACCTCTTTGAACGCGATGCCCGGACTACGCAGCAAGAACATGGTTCCGGTGACCACGGGCCATGCCGCCAGCGACGAGAGTGGCAAGGGCATGCGGCTTACCGCGGCGCTACCGACTGGCTGCATGATCAAGGCCAGCAAGGAGGTGAGCGCCAGTGGTACGTAGAATCGCAGTAGCTCACCGAGCTCGATGCCTTCTCCGGAGAGGGGACTCGAGGTCGAAGTGCTGCTCGAGAATCGGCGCTACGCGCCAGCGCACGAACAGGGCCTCGGCGACAACTCCTGCGAGCACGGCGCTGGATCCCAGCGCTACCCCTGACGGGGTGAGCTCTGGAGCACTTCGATACAGCCACAGCCCGGCGCCCAATACGACAACGTTGGCCGCGAGTCGCAACAGGGTTCCGACACCAACCGCTCGCGAGGCGCCGAAGCGGATCAGGATTCCCTGATTGAAGCGACGATAGACGATCGTCCAGGTCCAAGGCAGCGCGATGAGTAGTCCCAGTCGGGCGGGCTCGATGACGGCCTCGGGCACGGCGATCAGTCGCGTTACCACGAAGTCGTAGAGCGGCGTGGTTGCCAGCACCAGCTGCAGCAACGTCAGCCCGGCGCTCAGTCGGTGCATGAAGTTGCGCAGCGACAGATAGCTGGCGCCGTCGCGCGACAGGGCCGTGGACGCGGCCAGCAGCATGATGATCGGCGACTCGACCAGCAGCAGCAACGCCATGACCACACCGCCGTATGCCGCCAGTTGGATCTCGGGGTCCGGCAGGCGCGCCAGAGCGGCGCTGACCACCGGCATCTCGAGCGCCATGAACATCCAGCTCAGGGCCAGTGGCCACCAGGTGGTGGCGATTTGCCGACCGGTCAGACCGGTTCGCGTACGGGACATCACTCGTAGAGCTCGGTCAGGATGGTGGGATCGATACAGCGCGGGCCAGATAATCGGCCATTGCCATGCCGCGAGCCGTCGGATGGACGCTCCGGCCGCGCACGCGAACCAGCTGCTCGTGGACGAAGCGCTCGAACGTCCCCTCGTTCGGCGTCCACACGTCTACGCCCCAGCGTTTCTGCACTGCGTCGCAATCGAGTCCGGCGCTCGCCCGCAGCCCCAGCATCACTGCCTCCAGCGCCAGCTCGTCGCGACGTAACCGCTCAGACCCGTGGACGGGAGGGTCGCCACGATCGAGTGCGCCCTCCCAGTCGTTGAGCTGTCGCAGGTTCCACCATCGGCTCCGCCCACCGCTGAACGAGTGTGCCGACGGGCCCAGTCCGAGGTAGGGGGAATGGTGCCAGTACTTACGGTTGTGGTGTGACTCGTAGCGTGGTGCCCGTGAGAAGTTCGACACCTCATAAGCGCGGTAGCCGGCGGCCGCGAGCCGTTCGTGAGCCTGCAGATAGAGCTCTGCCTGGTCCGGCGCGGCAAGCTCATGCAGCTCGCCGCGCCGCCGGCGCCGGTACAGCGGCGTGCCCTTGTGAATGGTGAGCTGGTAGCACGACACGTGGTGCGGCTGCAGCGCGATGACGCGCTCCAGGTTGGCGCGCCAGGTGCTGGCGCGCTGATCAGGTAGTCCGAAGATCAGGTCGACGGAGACGGATTCGAAGCCCGCGTCGAGCGCCGTCTCGACGCTGCGCGTCGATTCCGCCGCCGAATGGCTCCGACCGAGAAAGGCGAGCTCGTCGTCGTCGAACGACTGCGTCCCCAGGCTGATCGTGTGGAAACCGAGATCGCGCCAAACCGCCGCCGACTCGCCGCTCACGTCCTCGGGGTTGGCCTCGATCGTATGGACCGCGTCGTCGCGCACGGGCAGGCGAACGCTGGCTCCTTCGAGCACCTGCGCCAGTTGCTCGGGTTGCAGGCAGGAGGGTGTTCCGCCACCCACGTAGACGGAGTCGATCACCCGGTCCCACTCGCCGTAGTGCTCCATCTCGTCGAGCAAGTGCGCGACGAAGCGCTGGCGCCGTAAGGCACTGCCAGTGCGCACGGCGAAATCGCAGTACGGGCATACGCGAGCGCAAAAAGGAACGTGTAGATAGAGGCCTGCCCCAGCGAGCGGTGCGGCTTCGACATGCTTGTCGGGCATGCGCTGCGGGCCTCCAACCCGCCGACGGGCCGACGCAGGCATGGGCGGGACGATCGTCCCGTTGGTTGGCCCCCAGCGCCCCACGATGCCGCCTGAGCGTGTTGTAGCATGCCAGCATGGAGGAGGGGCGCAGCGTTCCGCGGTCGCATCTCGATGAGCTCAACGAGGCGCAGCGACGCGCGGTTCTGTACGGGCTGGATGGCGATCTGCGCTCGGTGGCGCCGTTGCTGATCATTGCCGGGGCCGGCTCCGGAAAAACCCTCACGCTGGCGCATCGAGTCGCCGAGCTGATCCTCGGCGGGGCGGACCCGCGCCGGGTGCTGTTGCTGACCTTCAGCCGTCGGGCGGCGCAGGAGATGCGGCGGCGCGCCGAGCGCATCGTGGTCTCGGCGGTGCGCACCGCGGCGGTCGGGGGAAGTCCGACGCGCGCCACCGCCACATCGCTCCGCTGGGCCGGAACGTTCCATTCGGTGGCCAATCGCTTGCTGCGCCGGTTCGGCCCGGCGGTCGGGTTGTCTGAATCGTTCACCGTCATGGACCGTTCCGACTCGGAGGACCTGCTCAACCTGGTGCGCAATCAGCTCGGCATGTCCGATCGGGCGAAGCGGTTTCCACGCAAGGGCACCTGCATGGCGGTGTACTCGCGCACGGTGAACAGCGAACAGGGTCTGGACGAGGTGCTCCGGCGTAACTTCCCGTGGTGTGCCGAGTAGGAGGAGTCGCTGCGCGCACTCTTCCGCGCCTATGTGGAGCTCAAGCAGGAGCGCGCCATCCTCGATTACGATGACCTGCTGCTGTACTGGGCTCACATGATGGAGGAGCCGGAGCTCGCGGCGCACGTCGGCGAGCTGTTCGACCACGTGCTGGTCGACGAGTACCAGGACACCAACAGCCTGCAGGCGCGGATACTCTTGGCGCTGTGCTCACGCGGAGACGGCATCACCGTGGTTGGCGACGATGCGCAGTCCATCTACGCTTTTCGCGCCGCCACGGTGCGCAACATCCTCGATTTTCCGGCCAGCTTCGAGCCACCGGCCAAGGTCATTTCCCTCGAACAGAACTATCGATCCACGCAGCCGATTCTCGAGGCTGCCAACACGGTGATCGCGCAGGCGAGCGAACGCTTCACCAAGGAGCTGTTCTCGGCCAAGGCTTCCGATCAGCGACCGCGCCTGGTGGCCGTCGAGGACGAGAACGCCCAGGCTCAGTACGTCGTCGAAGAGGTCCTGGCCACTCGCGAGGCGGGCGTGGCGCTCAAGCGCCAGGCGGTGCTGTTCCGGACGGCGCACCACAGTGACCTTCTCGAGGTCGAATTGGCGCGCCGCAACATTCCGTTCGTCAAGTACGGCGGCCTCAAGTTTCTCGAGGCGGCGCATGTGAAGGACCTGCTCGCCGTGCTGCGCTGGGCGCAGAATACGCGCGATAGCCCGGCGGCGTTCCGCGCCTTGCAGCTGCTGTCGGGAGTCGGTCCGGGCACGGCCCAACGGGTCATCGAGTATCTCGACGAGCGCAGCGGTGATTGGGAGGCGCTGCGCGAATGTCCGGTGCCGGCCGCCGCCCGCCAGGAGTTCTCGGGGCTTCTCGATCTGCTCACCGGGCTGGCCGGCGGCACCGCGCAGTGGCCGGGGGACGTCGGCCGCGCCCGTGCGTGGTACGAACCGTATCTGGAGACTCTCTACGAGGCCCCGGTGGTGCGGGCCGGTGATCTCGAGCAGCTGGAACACGTGGCCGGCCACTATCCGAACCGAGAACGGTTCCTCACCGAGCTCATCATCGATCCGCCGCAGGCGAGCGGCGACCACGCTGGTCCACCGCATCTGGATGAGGACTACCTGATTCTGTCGACCATCCATTCCGCCAAGGGACAGGAGTGGGACAGCGTCCATGTGCTCAACGTCGTCGACGGCTGCATCCCGTCGGACATGTCAACCGGTACCACCGAAGAGATCGACGAGGAGCGCCGACTGCTCTACGTCGCCATGACGCGGGCCGAGCGCGAGCTGCACCTCATCCATCCGCTGCGCTTCTACGTGACGCAGCAACGCAGACTCGGCGGCCGACATGTGTACGCGCCCATCAGCAGGTTCCTGCCCGTGGATGCGCGCCACTGCTTCGAGCGCATCGTTCCGCGAGATCCGACGGACGACGGCGAGGTGGCCGCCGGGGGCGGGGTTGGTGGCCGACGTCGGCGCGAAGCTGCGCGAGATGTGGTGACGCGCCGCTGACGGCACGGCCGACTGTCACGTAGCCGACGTTATCCGTCCCACACGGCGAACAACCTTGGCGCTCGGCGGCAGTAACCCCTCGGCTGGGGGTGGCGAAGAACAAGTCGAGCGTCGTCGGCGCTCGGCCTCGCGACCGACAGCGTCTGTCGAGAGGGCTACCCACTCGAGCTCCCCAGGAAGGGTCTTTGATGCGCAAGCTTCTCGTCCTCACCGTCTTGCTCAGTCTGATCGCCGCGCCGGCTATCGGCTTCGCCGCCGCCGGGCTCGACGCCCGCACGTGGGATGTCGATGTTGCCCACACGGACGTCGGCTTCAAGGTGCGCCACTTCTTCACCCCGATCAGCGGATCGTTCACCGACTACGAGATCGACCTGGCGTTCGACGCCGACGAGCCCGCCAACAGCCACGTCGAGGCGACGATCGCCGTGGCCTCCGTCAGCACCGGAAACGAACGCCGCGACAACCACCTGCGCTCGGGTGACTGGTTCGAGGCCGACGAGTATCCGTACATCACCTTCAGCAGCAAGTCGGTCCGGTCCGTCAGCGGCGGCAGCCTGGTTGCGAGCGGCACGCTCACGATCAAGGGCGTCGCGCGCCAGGTCGAGCTACCGATCAAGCTGCTCGGCGTACAGCCCATTCCGGAGCCCATGCGCGACATGATGGGAGGCATCACCGAGGCCGCCAGCTTCCAGGCCAGCCTGACCATCGACCGCAACGACTTCGGCGTGGGTGTTGGATCCTGGGCCGAAACGGCGATCGTCGGTGGCGACGTTCAGATCGATCTGCTGGTGGAGGCGAACCACCGCTAGGTGGCGTTTACGATCACTGCGCCCGCCTCTCGCTGGCCGCTTCCAAGTTGCGGATCAGTCGCGCCACCTGGCGACGCTCCCTCCCGTGGGCCAGCGTGAGTGCGCGGCGCGCATATGGCAGGGCCGGCTCCGGCTCACCGAGGCGGCTGTAGAGCCCGGCCACCGTCCAGTGTCCCAGCGGTTGCGCCGGGATCGTCGCGGTCAGTCGGAAGGCCGCCTCGAGCGCGAGCTCGAACAAGCCGGCCTCGATGAAGTGCTCCACCAGCGCAGCGTGGACTTGCTCCGGCGCAATGGTACCGGCATCGGCGCCGAGCTCGGCAAGAGCGGCCGGGTCGTCCATCAGGTCGGTGCCGAGCAACGGACGCACCCAGAGGTACGTCTGCCCCTGAGTCGGGTCTAGGGTGAGCGAGCGCCCGAATCGCCAGCGCGCCGGATCGAGCCTTCCCTGCAGTACGCTCAGGCGCCCCCATTCGGCGAAGTAGCGCGCCGACTGTGGACGCCGACCAAGGGCATTGCGATAGTGGCGGTCGGCGCGTTCTAGCCTCATCGCTCGCCTTACCGGGTCGGCCTCTGCCTCTCCCCACTGGATGTAGAGGCGCGCCAGGTTGGCGTGTTCCGTCCCGCCTGCCTGCTCGGACCGGAGCGCCTGTCGCAGCTGCGCCGCGGCGCGGCCGAAGCGTTTGTCGCGCGTCGCTTCCGGGGCGAGGGCTGCCCAATCCGATTGCACGGTGGCAAGCCCCACCCGGTAGGCGATCTCGTCCGGTCGCGACGCCAGCGCCTCTTGGTACAGTTGCGCCGAGGTGGCGAAGCGTTCCGCGCGCCGCGTGGAGTCGGCCTGTGCCGCCAGGATGTCTGCCCGCACCGCGATGATATGGGGCGTCCTCGGAAGGAGGATGCCGAGTGCGGCGATCAGCGCCACGGCCGCAGCGGTGCGAGCCCGTGACCGGCCAACGTGCCTTGGCCAGGTGCCGTGCTTCAGGTCAGTCGTGGCCCCGACGCTGGCGCGCGCCCGCGACCTGGAGAGCATCACGCCCATGCCCACCGCCGTCGCCAGCATCCAGGCCTGGTAGCCGTCGAACAGGCCCCCGATCGTCGAGCTGGCGGCGACATCGGCGCCGCGCCCGCGCAGGGCGGCGGCGGTGGCCAGCTGTAGGCGGTGGAAAACGATGGCCGGCGTCGCCGCCAGCGCGCTGGCGACCAAGAATCGCACCCAGTGGCCGCCTCGATGGACGGTGCTCGTACGCCCGACCGACGACAGGGCCGCGCCGCACAGCCACGTCGCCTGCAGGACGACCGCTACCGTCATCCACGGGCCGGGCCCCGGAGCCCACAGTCCGTACGCCAGTGTCGCCAGCATCGCCCCGGTCAAGAGCCCGTCGACCTCGCTGCTGCCTGAGTCGCGCGCGGTACTGTCCCCGACCCAAGTACCATATCGGACAGCAACAAGGGCCCCTGCGAGCACCCAGAAGCACGTTTGGGTGGCCGTTACAGCGATGCCGAATTGCGTTTCGACCAGATGCGCAACTACCGCTGCGGTCAGCAAGAGCGCCAAGCGTCGCGACCGAACCGGCTGGTGGGGGAGCGTGTCGGTGTTTCCCTCGGAGCGCAGGAGCAGATAGGCCACGGCGCCAATAATCATGCCCGGGACCACGCCGACAGCACCGACCGCCCAGCTGCTGGAAGCCGCGAGAGCGGCGATCGCTCCCAGCGTTGCACCGGTCACAAGCGCGCCGATGAATCGCCGCGTCGATCCGGGCTCGATCAGCAGTCCCGCGGCGCGTAGGCCGATGCTGAGGAGCGCCGCCACGGTCAGCAGGTAGCAGCCGACACCCAGCAAGCCCCGCGTGAGAAGGATCTCGAGCACCTGGTTGTGCGCCCGGTCGGGCAGTGATTCCCAGCTCTCGACGCGCTCCAGCCCTGCCGGGTAGGAGTGCTCCAGAGCCAGCCATGTGGTTTCTGGGCCGAACCCCACCAGCCAACGCCAAGCCGTTCGCCTGACGTCGGCCACGGATGGATCGGTCATCGCCCGTGGCACGGTGTTCCAGATCAGCAGACGCACACGGTTGGCGTCACGCTCCGGGTTGAGCACCGTCGCCACGTCGATCACCGAGTCGTCGCCCGTTGCCCGATCCACGGTGACGCTGAGCCAGGCGAATCCGGCGACGACGACAACCACCGCCAGCACGCTCCGGCGTCGCCTCCAGCGGCCGATGGCGGGCCGCGCCGATGCCGGATCGGCACGCCGCATGGCGAGTGCGCCAGCGACGAGCACCGTGACGCCAAATAGAAGCCCGATCAGTGCCGCTGAGCCTTGTGACGTCAGCAGCGCGGCGAGTTGGAGAACGATGACGGCCGCCGGTACTGCGGCCCGTTGCAGCCGCGGCGACCGGATCAGGCCGGCCACGCCGGCACGGCCCTCGCTGCGGTCAGCGTGCGATGCCTCCACAATGAAGTCAGCGGTCACGAACAGCGGCAGCAGCAGGAAGGCGGCGAGGAACGTCGGGTTGCCGAAGGTGGCGTTGACCTGCAGCGGCTCGTTGCCTGTCGGAATCACGACGCCGGCGCGTTGAGCCAGCGCCAGCACGCAGATCGGGACGCTGCAGGTGGCCAGCGCGAGGCGCAGCCGTCGCCACTGTGCCACATGCCGAAGGCGGGCGGCGAGCGTGGCGAACAGCGCCAGGTAGGCGATATCCAGCAGCGCTCCTTGTCCCCGAGCATACGATCCTGACCAGCTCAGATCAGGAGCGATGGAGCTCGCGGTGCTGAGCGCGACGGACGCTGTCCAAGCCAGGAAGATGGACACCCCGATCGCAGCGGCGCGGGGTACACCGACGCTGGCCCGCCTCGTGTACACCCGCAGCGCTGCCCAGCAGCCCAGCATCAGGAGCACGTACGTGCGGGCCATGGCTGCCTTGTCGGGCTCGAAGCTGGTGCGCGAGTAGGGGTTGAGGAACAGGGCTGTGGCGACCACTGCACCGAGCCACGCCGCTTCAATCAATCCGGAAAGCAGACTGCCCAGTTGGATGCCCGACAGGGACCCGGTGGGAGAGCGTTGTTTGCTGTGTAAATCGCGTGATAGCTTCAGGAGTGTCTCGAACCGCAGGCTGGGGGAGCGGATCTACATGAGGATGGGCAGCCGCACTATGTTACCGGCGCTCGTTGCCGTGTACCTGGTGGTGAGCTTTGCGGCGCCATCAGGCGTCGCCGCGGTGCAGCAGTGGGTACGGGTGCTCTATACCGCCACCTACCACAACGACGCCGGCGGAGAGCTCTTCCTCCCCGGCGGCACGCTGGATCCGGCCGACCTGCTGGATGGTGTGGGCGCCAACACGAAGCTCGTGGTGGGCGCCTTCGTCTCGCTCACGCGTCCCGGTGCGGTCACCGGCACTGTGTTGCAGATCAGCAATGGGGTAGAGGTCGCCGCGAGCGTCGCCGGAAAGAAAAAGCCGAAGGTGGTGGCCAAGCTGAAGGGCAACCTAGTGCAGGGCGTGATAGATCTCAGGAAAACCGTGCCGGCGAAGAAGCTGATCGACAAGGGCATGGTGACCTTCGATATGACCACCAGTGGTCCCGAGGTGGCGGCCTACAACGCTGACGTCAGCTACTACATCGAGCTTGCCTCGTTGGCTCGGTCGCGGCGCTGAGGCACGGACCACGGTCGTCCGGCGCACGTAGGCGTCGCATCATCGGTCAGTCATTTCCTCGTAGAGCCCCACGAGCATGTCCACCGCATCGTCGACGGTTGCTTCTCGCCGGGCCCACTCGCGCGCCCGTTGGCCGCGGCGCCGAAGCAGGTTGCGGTCCCGCAACACTCGAAGCAACACGGCAGTGATTGCCGCCGCGTCGTGGCTGTCACTGATCTCGGTGCCGTCGATCTCGGGCAACAGGCCCACGGGTGTCCCGACAATGGCGCATCCGCAGGCTGCGGCCTCGACGGCGGTTACCGACTGACTCTCGAAATACGACGTCACCGCGACGACGTCCGCTTGCCGGTAGACTGCCGGCATGTGGTGATGCTCGACCGCTCCGTGGAACTGTACGGCCGCCCCGAGCCCCATGCTCCGCGCCGCCGTCCGGAGCTGGCCGTCGAGCTCACCGTCGCCGACCAGGTGAAGCCGTGCCTGCGGTAGTTGCCGACGGACCGCCGAGAAACAATCGAGCAGCACGTCGTGCCCCTTCACCGGTATCAACGATCCGACGGCGAGCAGCGACGGTTCACCGTCGAGTCGCGGCGCCTCGCCGAGCGCGCCCTCGGGAGTGAACTTGCGGGTGTCTACCCCGAGCCGCAGACGATGCCAGCTCGATGCCCGGTGTCCGCGCTGCCGGCCGATGCTACGCAAGCTCTCTGATCCCACGGTGACCGCGCCGGCGCGTCGCAAGGCTACCGCGGTCGCCCAGCGGTTGAACCGCGACAGCTGACCGCCGTACCGCAACCTCGGCAGGTCGGCGAGCTCCCCGCCGAGAAGGGAGACCAACGGGCGTTGACCCGTGCCGGTGCAGGCAGCGGTAGCCACCAGTCCGGGCTCGTGCGCCCAGAGCGCGTGTACTCCGTCGAGGCGGCCGGAACGCAGGTGCGCTCCCACCGCACACGTGGCGCGGCAGAGCATCGGCAATCGTCGCCAGCCGCGCGCCTCGGCGCCGCCAAACGGTACAACGGGCACACCGAAGACCAGGTAGTTGGACGAAGTGTATGGGTATCGCAGGGCGAACACGGTGGGATCGACATGCTCGCGGAGCCCCACTACCAGGTCACGCAGCGCCGGAATCCACCAGTCCTGCTCGTCGGCGGCGAAGCCCGGCACGACGAGACCGATTCGCAGCCGTCGATCGGTCATCCCGGCGCCGCTTGCAACCGTTGCCAGACGGGGTTGGTGTCCCAGCTGCCGTTATCCCTGGCGACCGCGGCGATCCGCGCGCGTACGGCTCGCGGGTCTCCGATGAGCCACTTGGGCGTGTCGTCGACTCGCGCGTTGGCCGGGCCGAGCTCCAGAACGGCGGAAAGCTCGGGATCGGCAAGCGTCGGCCGGCCGCCGTTCAGAACCAGCGCCAGATCGGCAGAGTGTGCCCGCAGCAAAGCGTTGCCGGCGTCCGCGGAGGGGTCGTGATCGTCGCCGCCGGGCGGCGCAGGCTGGGCCGTGTCCAGGCGTGTAGCGAAGACGGTGAGATCGGCCGGACCGCCCTGCTGGATCCGACCGCAGCCGGCCTCGAGGCCCAGCATTGCCGCCGGTTCGGTGGTGACCATCCTCAGCAGGCGACCGCCGCTCACTGCACCGGTGCCGTGCGCCACGCGGAGCTCGTCGAGCAGGCCGGGCCGAGCCGCTGATGGTCGAGTCGGTGCCGAGCGCGACCCGGACACCGGCAGGCAAAGCCTCGACATCGACGGTCTGGTCGAACAGGAACAGGTTGGACGCGGGGCACCACACCAGTCCGACGCCCAGCTGTGCGAGCCGTAGCCACTGCGGCGGGGTGATCGCCACCCCGTGCACCAGGACGGTGTCGTTGCCGAGCACACCCATCGCTTCGAGCTCGTCGATCTCATCGCGAGTGCGCGCATCGGCGCCCTCGGCGGCGTGCATCACGAACGGCCCCGCGCCGCTGCCGTAGGCATCGCGAGGATCGCCGCCGAATCCCAGCGAGTGCGCCCAGCGGTAGGGATGAACGACGCCTATCGGGAAGTCGTTGCCGAAGATACGGCGGTGATAGGTGTCGTGATGCATCACCGTGGTGACGCCCGAGACGATGTTCTTGTATGCCCCCCAGGCAAGACGGTCCGGCAGGCTGACGCGACGCAGGTCGCCGATCGGCGCCTCGTCGGGTCGATACACGTCGTCGGCCCAGGCGTAGAAGCTGGGGTAGGGCGGTGTGCCGAGGCGCGGGAGAAAGTCGAGCTCCAGGTGATCGTGGGCGTTGATCAAACCGGGATAGGCGCGGTGACCGTCGAGTTGGAGCACCTGCTCTCCCGTAGCCCTCGGTAGCCCGACGCCGATCTCGGCGATGCGCCCCGCCGCCAGGCGCAGGTCGCCGTGGAAAGTGTCGCCGTCGCTGTAGCATTCCAGGTTCCGCAACAGCAGCGAGGGAGGCTTGCGTCGCCGTCGTAGGCGCTCGAGCATCGACCATTCCATGAGGATCTGTACCGTTCAGCCGTACTGTCCGCCGGATGCCGATCCGGCGCCGTCAGATTACCTCGCTCGATACCCGCTGCTGCGGTACTTGCCTCGGGAGCTGGTCGGACTCGGCCACCACGTCGACGTGGTTGTGGAGCATATGCGCGATGCGCGTCACGACGAGCACAGTGTCAGCTACCACATGGTCGCGGAGCGTCATGCGGCAGCGATGGTGGGCAGTGCTCTGGCACGGATGGCCGGAATGCCGTCGGCGCACTGGGTTCCTGCCCGCTCGACCATCGCGCGGGTGGTGCAGTTGCGACCCGATGTGGTTCATGTCCACGGCATGGTTCCGCACGTCAACCTGGTGCTGCTGGAGCGGACGCTGAGGCGCCACGGAATTCCGTGGGTAGCGCAGCACCACGGCGGCCAGCCAGCGCGCCGCTGGTGGGCGCGGCGGTTGCAGAAACGCTGGATGGGAGCACCGTCGGCGCTCGTGTTCACTTCCCGAGAGCACGCTCGGCCCTACGTCGATGCCGACCTGTTGCCGGATGGTCTGGGGAGGGTCGTCGAGGTAGTCGAGACCTCGAGCGCGCTGCGTCGACAGGATCCCCAGTCCGCCCGGCAGCGCACGGGATTCGACGGCGAACCGGTGCTGTTGTCGGTGGCGAGGCTGCATCCGGTCAAGGATCCGCTGACCATGCTCCGCGGCGTCGAGGTGATCCTCGACGCGTTGCCGAGCGCTCAGCTGCACTGTGTCTATCGGAGCGCTGAGTTGCTCCAAGAGGTCGCCGACTTCCTGCAAGCAAGGCCCCGCATGGCGGCGCGTACGACGCTGCACGGAGAGGCGGCCACGGCGCAGATGGAGGCGATCTACAGCAGCGCTGATTTCCTCGTTCAGGCCAGCCAACGAGAGTTCAGCGGCTGTGCCGTGCTCGAGGCGATGTCGTGCAGCGTGATCCCGGTGATCAGCGACATTCCGGCTTCCCGCGCCATCCTCGGTGACGATCTGGACCGGCTGCTGTTCGAGGTCGGAGACTCGGTAGCGCTGGCGCGGCAGCTACTGGCCGTATGGGCGGAGGGTGCCGTAGAGGTCGCCCGACGGGTGACCGAGCGGTTCGACGACCATCTCAGCTTTGCGGCTATGGCGAAACGGCTGGCGGCGCTGTACGCGTGCATCCTCAGTCAGCGACGTTCCAGCTCCAGCAAGTAGTGGTCGCTCAGCCAGCTAGCCGGGGGCAGGTGTGCGATGCGGTCCTCCCAGCGGCGCAGACGGTCAAACAGGATCCGGTGCCGATCGACGAGGTACGCCAGCTGCGACGGCGGTAGCAGCACTCCGATGGCGCGGGCACCGATGGGCCGAAACCAGGGCTCCAGCTCACGCCGTAGGCGCCGCTGGGTGGGGTAGTCGAGGGCCAGCGGGCGACCCCCGACGACCGCCCGCGTGCGCCCACGCAACCTCCGGCAGGCGCTCGGCAAGCGGCCACGGAGCGCGAACGAAGCGATCTCCCAGGCGCAGACTGGCCCCATCACCACCACCGTGAGGCGGGCGCCGGGGCGCAGCACGCCGGCGACGGCGGCGGCAAGGGTGGGGCGCGA
The DNA here is from genome assembly GCA_965248695.1 of Acidobacteriota bacterium. Lineage (GTDB taxonomy): Bacteria > Acidobacteriota > UBA890 > UBA890 > WLXD01 > DASCOT01. Next base: position 3,659,709 of record CBDFKD010000002.1, read on the forward strand.
GGCGACGCAGTTGAGGGCGCCGAAGTTCGACAAGCAGCCGTCGAACAGCTCGTGGTCGGCGGAGTCGTGGCCCACCAGCGCGTCACGCAGGTCTGGGGCGCTCGCATCGAGATCGATTCGCTGTAGACGGACGCTGTCGGCGACACCGGCACTGTGCAGCTTGCGCGCTGCCTCCGACAGCATCGCTTCGGAGCCGTCCAGCCCCACCACGCGCACGCCGCGCTGCGCCAGCCAGAGGGCGTCCTCGCCAGTGCCGCAGCCTAGCTCGACGACTCGATCACCGGCGGTGTACCGGTGCAGCCGGCGATGCACCGCCTGACGCAACCAGCGTCCGAGCGTTCGGTGGCTGAACGTTCGATCGTAGTCGGCGGCGATGGCGTCGAAGGCGGCGGCAGCCGCATCAATCGAGGCCGGCGCCAGCGTCATGGTGTCGGGTCGCCCTGACGCTGGTGGCGTAGCAGGCGCATGCCGAGACGGCCTGCGTGGGCGTTGACGGTGGCCCGGGCGAGTCGCCGATAGTCGCGCCGTCCGCTCTCCTGCATGCGGGCGCGCTCGAGCTCGTTGACCATCCAGCGGTTGGCGAAGCGATAGAACCGGTCGGAGTGCCTACCGCGTACCGAGATGTCGCGGTCGGTGCCGTGCGCCCAGGAGCGCGGGGGAATCAGCCGATCCTCGACCCGCTGATAGTAGCCGGTGCCCTTGATCGGATAGGCAACCGTGGTGACGAAACGGTTTGGCCGCGCGCGTTTCAGGAACGCGACGGTCGCCTCTATGTCCGCCAGATCCTCGCCGTCGTAGCCCAGCATGATGAACAGCCCGGCCTCGATTCCGTGTTGCTGGAGCTCGCGGACGATCTGCTCGACCCTCTGCGCGTCGGTCTGACGTTGCATGGCGTCGAGAACCCGCTGCGACCCGCTCTCGGCGCCGACCCACAAGCGCTTGCAGCCCATCGATGCAAGCCGTTCGATGGTCCGGGTATCGAGGCGATCCTCGCGCGAGATGGTCTCGAACGGGATGCGCAGCCCACGACGCTCGAGCTCGTCGCCATACTCGTGCAACCAGCGATGGTTGATGGTGAACACATCATCTGCGTACCAGACCTGGTCGGGCCGATAACGGCTCACGATCTGTTCGAGCTCGTCGGCGACGCGGCCTGCCGACCGCCGCCGGTGGGAGAAACCGAACACGCTGTGGCTGCACCAGTTGCACTTGTAAGGGCAGCCGCGAGCGGTGATCAGCGACACCGATCCGGCACCGTGGTGTTGTCGCCAGACGTCGACGTAGCGGTCGATATCGATCGCCTCGCGGTCCGGGTCGGGAAGCGTGTCCAGGTCGCTGATCTGAGAGCGAGGCCGCGTGCGAATCAGCTCCAAGGTGCCGGTACTCGCCGCCGTCGCGTCCTCTGCGTCCAACATGTGGTTGGCGGCGCTACTCGGGCGGCAGATGATCCCGTCGATGGCGCCAAGATCGGACACCCCGTGCTGTAGAAGGTGCGGTACCAGCTCGGCCATGGTGAGCTCGCCCTCCCCTTCGACGACGATGTCGGCACCGGCGCTCAGGTACTCGTCCGCGTAGCCCGACGGCTCCGGTCCACCAACCACGATCATGGCGCCGATCTCGCGACAGTCGGCGATCGTGCGCAGGGCGCCGCTGCGCGTCATCAGGTTGACGTAGATCCCGACGACGGCGGGGCGCGTGCGGCGCAGGTAGTCGCGAAAATCGCCCCGGGTGCTGAACGTGGTGTCGAAGACGGCGACATCGGTGCCGCATGCCTTCAGGTGAGCGCAGATGTAGAGCAGCCCCAGCGGTGGATACGGGCGCATGATCTGCTGCTCGTGGGTATCCTCGGCGAGGAAATAGGCGTGGGTGAGGAGTAGGTCCATGGTCAGGACAGCTGCGGTGAAGGCGCTAGATGCTCGATCACGAGCTTCTCCACCGGTAGGGCGAAGAAGTCGTGCCGGCAGCGCCAGCGGGCCAGTTGAGCGAGCGGTCGCTTGAGCAACCGATCCGGGCCGCCGGCAAAGCGGTTGTAGAACTTGAAGCGCTCGACATGACGGAACATCTCCGCGCTCACCCACGGTCCCGCCGAGCCGATGCGCACCGCGTAACGGTCCGAATCGAGTGCCGAGCCGACGGCCAGCAGGCCGAGCGGCATGGTGTAGAAGACCGACTGCGGATTGTAGAGAACGACTTTGCGACGCATCCGCCTCAAACTCCAGAGGCCGGGGTAGCGGCCTTGTCGCGACCCCGAGGGCTGGTTGCGGCGGGTCGGTCGCGACGTTGAGGAGTAGGGTTGGCGGCCTCGTCGCGATCGAGGGGCGGTGGCGCCAGGCGCGAGCTCGGCACCGAACGCTGCAGTCGCGTCAGCCGCGCGCTCTCGACCGGCAGGCGCAGCGAGTGCGCCACGGCGACGGCGACGTTGCGTAGACGGCGCAGTGGGGTCGAGGATGCCCCGCGTAGCCGGCCGCTGGCCGCCGCGGTCGCCCGGTTGCGGCGGAACTCGAGCTGCACGACGCGGTGTAGCTGGCGGTAGAACGCAGCGCTGTAGGTTCCGGCGTAGAGCATTGCCAGGTCGTCGGAGTCGACCCAGTTGTGTTGCTCACCGAGCTGATCGCGGACGCGGTCGTGGAACTTCGTTCCCGGCAACGGGTACGAGACGGAGATGCCGATCTCGTCCGGTGCGCAGCGTTGCACCAGCTGCCGGGTCTGGTTGATCTGATCCCGTGTCTCACCCGGGTAGCCGAACTGCAGGAACAGTCCCACACGCACGCCTGCCTGTCGGAGCCTGTCGCTCGCCTGCTCGATCTGCTCCACCGTGGTGCCCTTTTCCATCGCGTCGAGAATCTCCTGGGCACCCGACTCGGCGCCGATCCAGACCGTGTCGCAGCCGGAGCGGTGTAGCGCATCGATCTCGCCCCTGCGCAGCAGCAGGTCGGCGCGGCTGAGGCACTTGTACGGCACCCGGACTCCGGCGGCTGCCAGGCAGTCGGCGAACTGCGCCACCCATCCCGGCTGCAGTCCCATGATGTCGTCGGCGAAGTCGATGTGCTCGACGCCGTGGCGCTCAACCACCTCTGCCATCTCGTCGACGACGTGCTGCGGGCTGCGGCTATGGTAGGCCTGTCCCCAGATGGGCTTGGCGCACCAGTTGCAATGAAACGGACAGCCGCGCGTCGTGGCCAGGTTGAGCGAGAAGGCGCCGTGTCGATCACGCCAGATCGCCGCGTAGCGTTGCATGTCGACCAGGTCTCGGGCCGGGGTCGGCAGGGTATCGAGGTCGGTCAGCAACGACCGACCACCGGTGTCGCAGAGGACTCCGTCCACCGACAGATAGCGCAGGCCGGCGATCGACTCGGGCGTCACGCTGCTCCGTCCGGTGCGGGCGGCCAGCAGGTCGACCAGGGTCGCCTCGCCCTCGCCGATGAGGACGTAGTCTGCCCCCTGCTCGAGGTACTGACGCGAGTGGTCGGTAGCATCGGAGCCGCACACGATGATCTCGCAGTGCCGCGCCTTCGCCATCGCGATCATGCGGAAGGCGGCCTCGCGCATGCGCAACAGGCACATCTTCGACAGGTAGTTGAAGTTGTCCTCGAACAGAACGGCGAAGCGCGGTCGGGACTGTAGTAGCGCCGTGTCCCATTCGTCCTCCGACTCGGCCAGCATGGCGTCGAACAGCTGCACCGAATGACCCTGCTGACGCACGCAGGCCGCAGCCCAGAGCGATCCGAGCGGCGGGTACGGGCGCATGGCGCGATGTAGCTTGGGGTCGAAGCGCAGGTAGTACGACTGTCCGAACAGAACGACGCTCACCGGTCGACTCCGTAGCGTGTCTCGAACTGCTGCTCATACAACTGCGGCGGGCGCTCGCTGTGTGCCGGCTCGGCTCCGGCGCTGACGCTGCCACCAGGGAACAGGCGTTCGACCGCGGCGAGCGCATTCCTCTCGCCGACAACGGCCGCCAGCCGCGCCGCGAGCCGCGTCCGGACGATGGATCTGTAGCCGCCGCCGACCACGAGCTGACGGTCGCGTCGGTAGGTGTGGCGAAGCTGTTGCAGCGTCACACCGCGTGGCCGTAGTCGTAGCGCGTAGTAGCGCAGCAATGTGCTGTATGCGGCACGATCAATCGCCCCCCCGATGCGGCCACCGAACAGGCGCTCGATGCCGGCAGCCAGGCGACTCTGGCTGCTGCAGTACGGCTCGGTGGCGCCATCGCTGACGTCAGTTTCGGCGCGGGCGCTGGCTCGGCTGTCGGCATCCGCCCTGTCGCCGAGCCCCGCCCGGGGCCGGTTTTCGGCCGCGCGTGCATTGGGAAGTAGCTCATCCAGCCAGGTGTTGGCAGCGACGAACTCGTCGTAGACGGCTTCGCCGGCAAGCGGCACCGACTGGACGATCTCGTGAGCCGTGTAGAGATCACGCTCCTCGAGAGACAGGCTCGCCTGCGACAGGAAGAAGTTGGGGCACACCCGCTGGCGTGCGAAGCGCGGCAACCGGCGCAACAGCATCGCCGCCACCTGAACCCACCAAAGCCGGCCGGGGGCGGCGATGCAGAAGATGTCGATGTCACCGTCTCCGTCGGTGTTGTCGACCGCCAGCGAGCCACAGACGGCGACCATGCGAACGAACGGATATCGTCTTAGCGCGGCGGCATACTGGCGGGCGACCGCCCAGCGGGGCGCGCTCGCCCGTAGGCGCGCTAGCCGAGTCTCGACCGTGTGCTGGCGTCCGCTCAGGCAGATGTATTCGCCGCACCGTTCGAGGTGATCCCCGGTCAACCGGTCGATCGCCACGGCCACCGCGCTCTGGTCAGCCGCTGCGCCAGCCAGATAGCGATGCACCTCTGGCTCGGTGAGCGGGTAGTCGAACAAGTCGGCGTAGGTGATGGTCGCCATCACGTCGCGTTCGATGGCCGCCAGCCGGCCTGCAGAAGATGCAGCGAAGCGGTTAGCAGCGGCGGTGTCGGTCGCAGGGATGACGACGCGCGAGCTCACAGGACCTCACCGTAGGCTTCAAGCGTCTCGTCGACCATCCGTTTCGCCGCGTAGGTCGTGCGCGCGCGGTGCGCTGCGGCCGTTCCCATACGCTGCCTGAGCGCAGCATTTGCCAACAACGTGCCGAGCCCCTCGACGAGCGCATCCCGATCATCGGGGGCGACCACCAGTCCGGTAATCCCATGGGCGTTCACCTCGCTCGTGCCGGTGTTCAGCTCGGTGCTCACCACCGGCGTGCCGGCGGCCATCGCCTCGACCAGGGTTATGCCGAAGGCCTCGCTGCGCAGCGTTGACGGGAGCACGACGACGTCGGCGCGTGCGTAGTAGCCGGGCAACGCTTCGTCGGTGACCTGATCGAGGATGCGGATGCGGTCGCGCGCCGGAGAGCGCTCGATCTGCCGCTCCAGCCGGCGACGTTCGGGGCCGTCGCCCACCAGCAGCAGGCCGGCCGCGAGATGCTCCATGGCGTCGACCAGAACGGCCAGTCCCTTGTAGTGGCGGAACCGCCCGACGAAGAGAATGATCGGCCCCTCTATGCCACTCGGCGCGCTGCCACCATTTTCCGCGCTGGCGAACCTCTCGATATCAACGCCCAGCGGCACGACCCGGCACTTGTCCCTGACCCGACCCAGCGTCCGTGAGCTCCGCAGGTATGAGTTGCTGGTCGCGAGCACGCACCCGACATTGCGCAGGAATCGCCGTCGCAGCGGCCCGAGGAGCTTTGCCCAGGCGCGCTGCCGAACGACGTCGCTGCGGTAGGTAACGACGCAGGGGCGTCCACCACCAACCGTAAGCTCACCGAGCTCGGCCACCGGGTAGGGCATGTGCACATGCACCAGGTCGGCGCGCTCGCGTCGCAGCTGTCGTACCAGCCGCAGGCTGATGGGCGTCGAGGCGATCTCTCCGAGTCGGCCGGCGCGCACCACTCGGACACCGTGCTCGTTTCGTACCGACGTGCGCCAGTTGGGCGAGGTCGTTAGCACCGTGACCTCGAGGCCGCGCCGCGCCTGCTCCTCGGCCAGCAGGCGTACGTGACCCTCGACGCCGCCGATCACCGGAGGGTAGTCCTTGTAAACGTGGAGTATGCGCACCGGTTGATTTTAGGGGGTCGAGGTGCGCGAAAGTGAGGGGTTTTGAGCCTTTCTTGGCACCAACTTGGCACCAGCTCACATCCGGCGACAAGACGGGAGGTGCCGGGTGAGCAGGAGGGTGGCTGGTGAGAGCCGGCGATCTGTGGGCGACGCCGCAGTGGTTGTTCGACCGCTTGGACGTGGTGTTGAGCTTCGAGCTCGACGCTGCCGCCGACGAAACGAACGCCAAGTGCGAGGCGTATCACCCGGAACCTCCGAGCTTTTTCCGTGAGCGGCCGCCGTGGTGGTCGCCGCAGCCATCCTTGCCAACCGCGGCTCCACAAGTAGCGACTCGGATTGAAGCTCACGCCCAGCACCCGGATAGCCCACCTCGATGGCGCGTAGCCGAGGTGGCCGAGGTGGAGCCGCGCGAAGTCTAGGCGCATAGTCCGGTGGGGAAAGCGCGGCGTCGTTGTATCCTCCAACCGTCTCGCCTCGATCGGGTACTTGGAGGCGATGCGGAGCATGCAGGAGGGAGGACGGCCATGATCAAGAAGTTGCTCGCGATCTTGCGCAGCGTCGGTAGGGTGTTCGTGGACTACGCGAAGAGCACCTGAAAGTGACTGGCGCGTTGCCGCGCTCCGTCCGACGCAGTGCTGAAGCCGTCAGTCACGCTGCGGCCGAGCACGACTAGTTCTTCCGATCGGATCAGCCCTCGGCGCGCATCCGCGCCACCTCGGCCTCGGCAGCGATGTTTCCGCCCCTACAACGCCTTGTCTCTCATCTCTTAGACTGGAAAGGTTCATTGCTATTTCGACAACTGTGCTTGACATTTCTTATGTCAAGTTCTATTGTCCTGTCGTCAAGGAGATAAGACTATGGAAGAAACGATGTTGAGACGGGTTTGGAGATTCTACAGTGGGGGCGGGCTCACCGAGCGCGATCGCCGGAGCTCGCGGAAGGTGAACCTCTGGGCCCTGGTGTGGATGTCGTGCTGGGTGGGGGTGGGCCTGCTGATCAGCAGAGAGCTCGTGCCCCCCGGCGCGGCCTCCTATGCTGCGGTGCTTGTTACGACCGCGCTCGGGGTGGGGACTCTCCTGGCCTACGTCAAGTTCCTGCGCGAGGCCGAAGAGCTAGAGCGCAAGATCCAGCTCGATGCTCTGGCGCTGGGTTTCGGCGTCGGCCTCGTCGCGATCGTCTTGTGGTCAATGCTCGCGGAACTCGGAGCCGTTGAGGGCGACCCCGCGCATCTCCTATTCTTCATGATGTTCCCATACTGCCTGGGCCTCTGGCTCGGGTTCCGGCGCTACAGTTGAAGAACCGACTCAAGGTGCTCCGCGCCGAGCGCGACTGGACCCAGGAGCGGCTGGCCCAGGAGCTCGAGGTCTCGCGGCAGACCGTCAACGCCGTCGAGACCGGGCGCTACGACCCGAGCCTTCCCCTGGCGTTTAAGATCGCCAAGCTCTTCGGCCAGCCGATCGAGGCAGTCTTCCACCCCGACGGCCACTAGAGATGGGAAAAGACCGCGAAATGAAGGCTCTCGTCTATCCCGATATATTCATGTCCTGCTCGCCGACTCCGCTCTGGACACGACAGATCCCGCGCCCCCTTCTGCCCCCATGCGGATCGTCCACCGACTCCAGGAAGTCACCAAATTGGCACCAAAACTCCAAACGGGCCAAGCGTGGCAGAGGCTAGCGCGTAGTCCCTGTACACATGCAGCACTCGCATCGGTCAGGCCACCTGTGACCTGGGAGGCGCGATCTCGCGGTAGATGTCGACCGTCGCCGCGGCGGTGCGGTCCCAGTCGAGCTCGGCGGCGCGAGCGAGGCCGGCGCGGATTCGATCGGCGCGCCCCGAGCCGTCGTCCAGCAGCTGCCGCAGGGCGGCCGCGATCGAGCCGACGTTTAGCGGATCGAAATGGATTGCCGCCGTGTCGGTGAGCTCAAGCAGACTTGCCGTTGCCGAGCAGGCTACCGGGGCGCCGCATGCCATCGCCTCGAGCACCGGAAACGCGAATCCTTCCTCTATGGATGGGTGCACATACCCGGCGGCGCCGGAATAGAGCGCCGGCAGGATCTCGTCCGCGACTCGACCGAGAACCCGGATATTTCGGAGACGCGCGCCGGTTGCGGCAGAGCGGATCGAGCGCCCATCGCGGTGCCTCGGCCCCGCCAGCACCAGGTGCGTCGCCCGCGGCGTGTCACCGGTCGCCCAGGCATCGACCAGACGCGCCAGGTTCTTGTGGGGCCGATCGCTACCCACGTGCAAGATGTACCGCGCGGGGAGGCGTAGATCGGCGAGAACTTCGCGGCTGGTTTCCGTATCCACTGGCCGGAATCCGGCGCCGGGAGCGCCAGGCGTCACACGGATCGGCGTCGTGGTGCGTGGAAACGCCGCCCGGATCTGTGCCCCGGCTGCCGCCGAGAGCGTCGCGACGGCGTCGGCGCGCGCGCCAGGGCCAGCCGTACGAGCTGTCGAAAGGCCGCCCGGCGCGGCGTTGACAGGCCGCCGTCCCGACGTAGCGGTATCAGGTCGTAGAGGTTCACGATCATGGGGCAGGGGAGGCGCATTGGCGCCAGCACGTACGGTGCGTGGAACACGTCGAGGCCCAGGCGGCGCGCCTGCCGTGGCAGCTCCAGCTGTTCAGCCACCGAGCGCACGCGTGCCCTTACCGGAACCGGAGACAGGGCTGAAGCGTGCCCATCGCACGCAAGTTGTGTGAACGGCAGGTCGGCGCGGTGGAACGCGTACACGCGCTCAATGCCCGGCTGTCGCGTCAGCGCCGGAATCAAGTTGGCGATGTAGCGTCCGATCCCGGGATAGCGCGGGTCGACGAAGCGCGCGTCGATGCCGACGCGAAGCGTCATCGCGCCCTGCCTCGCGTCCCCGCGGGCGGCGGCAGCGCTGCCGACCGGCCGGGGACTGAAAGCCCGGGTGCCGAAGACCAGCCGTGGCGTGCCTGAGTCTCGACCATGCGGCCAAGCCTAACAGGATCGTTGCACCGGTCTCAGGGGCCTCCCTGCTACGCTGTGGGCGTGCCTGCACAGCCGGTATTCCGACTCATCTGTCCGCGTTGTGGCGACCTTCTCCAGGCGCCGGTTGGAGAGACGCGGCGGTGCCCGCGAGAGAATCGAGAGTGGCGCGCCGAGGCGGGTATTTGGCGCCTGCTCACCGACGCCGATCGCGCTCGTCACCAGTCCTTTCTGCGGCAGTACGAGCGCGTCCGCGAGACCGAGGGCTGGGGCAGCGACGATCCCGCCTTCTATCGTGCCTTGCCGTTCGAGGATCGCTCCGGAAGGTACCCGGACGTATGGCGGATCCGAGCCCAGAGCTACCGTGCGCTCCACCGCCGCATCCTGCGGCGTATGGTCCGAGCGCATGGCCCTGAGTTACGGATTGTCGACCTGGGCGCCGGCAACGGCTGGCTCAGCCACCGGCTTGCCAACGCCGGACACCGAGTCGCCGCCCTCGACGTCAACACCGACGATCGCGATGGCCTCGGTGCGCTGGCCCGCTACGCCGAGCCGGGCACCATCCTCAGCATCGAGGCCGGATTCGAGCATCTTCCGGTCGCCGACGACGAGGCCGATCTGCTGATCTTCAACGGTAGCTTCCATTACTCGGCCGACTATCGAGCGACGCTTTCAGAGGCCCTGCGGGTGCTGCGTCTGGGTGGCAGAATCGTCCTGATGGACACGCCGTACTACCAGCGTGACGACGACGGCGCCCAGATGCTCCAGGAGCAGCGTGAGGCAAGGCGCTCTGCCGGCGACGGCGCGGATTGGTTCACCGGCAAGGGGTTCCTGACCCCGGTTCGCCTGTCCGCCATCTGCTCCAGCCTGGACCTGGGAGCCCGAGTCATCAGGCCCCCAGCCGCCTGGCGAGCCGCTGTGGCCACGCTCAAGGCGCGAGCACTACGCCGTCGTGCCCGCGCCGCGTTTCCGCTCATCGAGCTGGCGCCGAAGCGCGCTTGACGGCCTGTAGACCCTGTCGTACCGTCTCTTTTCTCTGGATGCGGGGTGGAGCAGTCCGGTAGCTCGTCGGGCTCATAACCCGAAGGTCGCAGGTTCAAATCCTGCCCCCGCTACTCCGGTAAGTCCCGGTGGCTCAGCAACTTACATCCCCGTGCTGGCCACCGGGATTTACTGCGTCTGGCCCGAAATGCCACCTACATGCCGCGATTCGGCTCCTCTCGGGAACGGGCCCCGTTCCCTGCTTCACGGGAAGGCCAGCGTCATTCATTCGTACAGGGACCTGCCGATGGATCGGTAGCGTCGTAGCTCAGTCTCACGAAACGGCTTCTCCCGTGGACCCTCGCGTGCCCCAGCGATAGGCTTCACGCGCCCACCCCACCCCGGCTGGCAGCGCTATGGAACCCGGCACCCGATTAGGCCAGTACGAGATCCTCGACCGCCTCGGTGCAGGCGGAATGGGCGAGGTATACCGCGCACGCGACACTAAGCTGAAGCGCGACGTGGCCCTCAAGCTCCTGCCCGAGGATTTGGCCACCGATTCCAAGCGGCTGGCGCGCCTGGAGCGCGAAGCCCAGATGCTCGCCGCCGTCAGCCACCCCGGTATCGCCACGATCCACAACCTCGATGATGCAGACGGGGTGCGATTCCTAGTTCTAGAGGTGGTTGAAGGACCCACCCTGGCAGAGCGACTCGAGGAAGGGCCGCTGTCGGTCGAGGCATCGCTCGAGGTAGGTCAGCAGATAGCCAAGGCGCTAGAGGTAGCCCACGAGCGGGGCATTATTCACCGCGACCTGAAGCCGGCGAACATCAAGTTCACCCGAGAAGGCCGGGTCAAGGTGCTGGACTTCGGTTTGGCCAAGGAGTTCGAGCACGCCGAGGGCGCGGACTTCACCGCAGCGGCCACGGAAGTCTCCGGCCTGACTATCCCCGGCACCCAGGTGGGTACAGCGCCGTACATGAGCCCGGAGCAGGTTCGCGGCCAGAGCCTCGACAAACGCACCGATATCTGGGCCTTCGGCTGCGTTCTCTACGAGATGTTGACGGGCAGTAGAGCATTCAGCGCCGAGACGGTGCAGGACACGTTCAGTGCTGTGCTGGAGCATGAGCCCGCCTGGGAGGCACTGCCCAGCTCTACGCCGCTGACGATCAGCCTTCTGCTGCGTCGATGCCTACAGAAGGACCCCGAGCGCCGGCTCCATGACATCGCGGACGCTCGCATAGAGATTGAAGAGGCACCTTCGCTCGCCTCGGTGATGATGCCGGGCGCTGCCGATCCATCGGCCCCGACCTCGTCCTGGCGCTGGATGGTCCCCTGGGCAGTCGCGGCGCTTGCCGTTGCCACCTTGATCATCCGTCCGCTTCTGCCGTCGACGACTGACACCGAAGTCAGCTCGCCAACCTACCTGGTGTTGGATGTGGAGCCGGGTCTCCGCCTATCGGGCCAGCATTACGTGGAGGATTTTGCGAACGAGGGTGCTCTACGGCCCACCCGGACAGCAATGGCCATTTCCCCGGACGGGCAGGATGTCGTCTATTGCGCCACCGACGGTGAACGGAACTACCAGCTGTATCGTCGGCAGCTATCAGCGCCAACCGCTGTGCCGATGCCCGGTACCGAGGGTGGCTGCAACCCGTTCTTTTCGCCCGACGGAAGAGCGGTCGGGTTCTTTGTGCTCAAAGAACCGGGCTCGTTCGCGGTCGATCTGAAGGTCATCTCGGTCGAGGGTGGACAACCCCGTACCCTCGTTGAGGACGCCAGCAGCGGCTACGCAACCGGGGCAAGCTGGGGGTCTGAGGGAACCATCGTCTTTGCCGACAACGAGCAGTTATATCGCGTGCCTGCGGCGGGAGGATCCAAGCAGCCAACCGCGCAGCCCGACAACGAGAATGGTGAACAAACCTATAGCTTCCCACAACTGTTGCCGGGCGAGCAGGCGCTGGTCTTTAGCGTTTCCAAGCGCTTTAACGCCAGGGATTCCAGGGGAATCGTCGTCCTGTCGCTCAACAGTGGCGATCGAAAGACCTTGCTGACGAACGGCACGGATGCTCGCTACGTTTCGACCGGGCACCTTGTCTTCGTGAGAGAGGCAACGCTCATGGTGGTCCCGTTCGATCTGCAGCGCCTCGAGGTGGCCGGTGAGCCGATTCGTGTCCTCGAGAATGTCATGCAGGACCGCGGATTCGGTATCGGCGGTGCGGATACAGGTGCCGCGCAGTTCGCTGTATCCGACTCCGGGACGCTCGTGTACGTCCCCGGTGGAGTGGGCCTGAGCTCGGTCTCGATGGCCGTTGTGGATCAGCGCGGCAACGCACGGGACCTGGATGCGCTCCCCCCCGGCGGGAGCGGTCGGGTCTCGCCAGACGGCACGCAGCTTCTCTTCAGTGACGTATACACCAGCCAGGAGCAGGCCAATCTTTGGATGTATGACATCGAGCGCGCAACGTCCCGGGTCTTGGTCTCGGATCTGTGGGATGAGGACCCCATCTGGAGTCCCGACGGAACAAGAATCGCGTATAGCTCCAGGCAAGGGAGGGAGGGCACTGACCTGACCCCGCGGTTAGTACCATGTCTTATCTCAGTAACTCGGTGCTGACAAGAGGTTGTTGAGGCCGGCGAAGCGGAGCGCAGCCGGCTTCAACAACGTCGCTTCGGGTGCGGGCGGCCGATAGCTCAGCGAGCTGTGCGGTCGCATGCGGTTGTAGTGCTGACGCCATCTCTCGATCAGAACCTTTGCCTCCTTGAGCGTGTAGAAGATCTCTCCATCCAGCAGCTCGTCGCGTAGCTTGCCGTTGAAGCTCTCCACGTGGAGTTGATCCGCTTCCGTGGACACCTTATGGCTAACGCCAAAGGAGTCTGCGATGCGAAGAACACGACCGCCTTATCCGCCGGAGTTTCGTCGGCAGATCGTCGAGCTAGCGCGGGCAGGACGCAGCGTGCAGGAGCTCGCCGAGGAGTTCGAGCCCTCGTACTGGACGATCCGTACATGGATCAAGCAGGCGGATCGAGATGACGGGCTTAGCGCGGCTGGCCTGAGTAGCCAGGACAAGGAAGAACTACGGCGGCTACGCCGGGAAAACCGCCAGTTGAAGACGGAGCGGGAGATCCTGGCAAAAGCCGCGGCCTGGTTCGCTCGGGAGACCGGCGCAGTACCCAAGAAGTCTTCGGGTTCGTGAGAGCTCACCAGGCCTGCTATCCGATCGCCACGATGTGCCGAGTGCTGGAGGTCTCCACCAGCGGCTACTACGCGTGGCGACAACGCCCTAGCAGTATGCGAGCACGACAGGATGCACAGCTGCGTGAGCAGATCGAGACGATCCATCGACTTAGCCGTGCGACCTATGGCGTGCCTCGGGTACACGCGGAACTGGCCGCCGACGGCGTTCGGGTGGGGCGCAAACGCGTGGCACGGCTGATGAGCCAGGCGGGGCTGGAGGGTGTCAGCCGCCGCCGTCGGCTGCGCACGACGCGCCGCAGTACTGACGCGCAGCCGGTGCCCGATCTGGTGAAACGTGACTTCGCGGTCGGTGCACCCGATCGCCTGTGGGTTGCCGACATCACGTACGTCTCTACGTGGTCGGGGTTCTTGTACCTGGCGGTGGTGATGGATGCCTTCAGCCGGCGGGTGGTGGGCTGGTCGATGGCCAACCACCTGCGTACCGAACTGGTGCTTGAGGCGCTCAACATGGCGATCTGGCAACGCCGACCTGAGAGCGTGATCCACCACTCTGATCAGGGCACGCAATACACCTCGATCGCCTTCGGCCACCGCTGCAAGCAGCTCGGTGTACGTCCCTCGACCGGATCAGCTCGCGACTGCTACGACAACGCCATGGCCGAGAGCTTCTTCGCGACGCTAGAGACGGAGCTGCTATGGCGGCAGAGCTTCAAGAGCCAGGTCGAAGCCCGCATGGCCGTGTTCGAGTTCATCGAGGGGTTCTACAACCCACGACGGCGCCACTCGGCGCTCGGAAACCAATCCCCAATCGCCTACGAGAGGAGCTACTCCGAGACCCCGTCACCGGCTGTGGAAACTGCCGTACCCATGCAGATCGCGCCGCGATCCGCACCGCCACTTGGAAGCCGCTCTGCGGCTCCCACGAGTTCCCACAGCACTACGACTACGGCCTCAAATCCAAGCGTTCAACTGTCCACCGAAACGGGGTAACTCCAACCCAACCGTCGCCCCTCGAGCCAGCTCCACCTCAGCCTCCCGGAGCTTGCGTACGATCTGCTCGGCGCTGTGCCTCTTACTCGGCATTCTGACCTCCCGTTCTTGACCCAGATCGTGAGATTACATCCGGATCCGTTTTCGGGGGTCAGGTCAGTATGACGAGGCCAAGGAGTTTCTGCGCACAGCAAACGTCGTGTCATCGGAGGACTTCGGTGTCGGTATTACCGGGATCAAGCGACTGGTGCTCGAGCGCGACGGCATGCGCGCGCGCGGAGCGTTTCACGAGATCGACAACGTGACGAGCAACTCCCGAGTGAACGGGCGCATGTTCCGTCGCTTCTACGACAGCTACAAGAACGAGTGCGCCGCCTACGAGCTAGCGCGCCTGTTCGAGCTCGACAACGTGCCGCCTACCGTGTGCCGCAGGGTCAACAACATCGACGGCAGCGTGCAGCTCTGGATGGAGGAAACGCGCAGCGAGACCGAGCGAATCGAGGCGGGATTGCGCCCGCCGGTGATAAACGCGTGGCTACGCCAGATCCAGGCCATGCGACTGTTCGACAGCTTGATCTTTAACGACGACCGGCTCCCAGGCAACTACCTCTACGACACCGATTGGAAGCTCTGGATGATCGATCACTCACGCGCATTCCAGATGCGCAGGGAGCTGCGGTACGGCGATGAATTCGTCTGGTGCACTCGGCGCATGTGGCAGCTGCTCAACGAGGTAACCGATGACCAGATCCGCGCGGCGATCGACACCCATCTCGCTCCGGAGCAGCTGGGCGCGCTCCTGGCGCGGCGGGGACTGCTCGTTGAGCACATCCAGAAGATGATCGACGAGCGTGGCGAGGCCACCGTAATCCAGTAGCGATCAGGCTCGCTTGCCACCCCGCCGTCGGATCATCAACTGGTTCGACGAGCTGAAGCGGCTCGTGCCGACGGAGCCGTTGTGCCCTCGGCTGAGTCTCGCGAGCCTACTTGAATCACGCTTCTTCGCTGGGTGCCACCCTGGGTGCAACTCTGTGCAAGTCGTGGCACCTGCACAGAGTTGCATGGCCCATAAACGTTGGGGTTATTGGGGTTACAAGACCCCCCAACAAAACTCATAACCCGAAGGTCACAGGTTCAAATCCTGCCGCCGCTACTCCGGTAAGTCCCGGTGGCTCAGCAACTTACATTCCCCGTGCTGGTCACCGGGACTTACTACGTCTGGCCGAAATGCCACGTGCATGCCGCGGTTCGGCCCCTCTCGGGAATGGACGGCCACCTCACCTTGGTGACAACACCGGTGCGCTGTGGGGAGATTGGCAGGGTTCTATTGACCTGACCCCCGAAAACGGATCCGGATGTAATCTCACGATCTGGGTCAAGAACGGGAGGTCAGAATGCCGAGTAAGAGGCACAGCGCCGAGCAGATCGTACGCAAGCTCCGGGAGGCTGAGGTGGAGCTGGCTCGAGGGGCGACGGTCAAGGATGCCTGCCGCAAGCTAGCAATCACCGAGCACACCTACTACCGGTGGCGGCGAGAGTACGGCGGACTGAAGCTCAACCAGGCCAGAAAGCTCAAGCAACTGGAGAAGGAGAATGCCCGGCTCAAGAGGCTGGTGGCGGAAAAGGAACTCGACCTGTCGATCCTGAAGGAAGTGGCGGAGGGAAACTTCTGAGCCCAGCTCGGCGGCGAGAGGCGGTGGCACATGTACGGGGGCGGCTGGGCGTCTCGGAGAGGCGGGCGTGTCGGGTACTGAAACAACCACGCACGACACACCGGTACGTGCCAAGAGAGCCGCAACAGGAGCAGATTTTGACGGAGCGGATCGTGGATTTAGCCCGACAGTACGGGCGCTACGGATATCGGAGGGTGACAGCGTTGCTGCGCATGGAGGGCTGGTCCGTGAACCACAAACGAGTGCAGCGTATCTGGCGGCGCGAAGGGCTGAAAGTACCGAGAAAACAGCCCAAACGAGCACGGCTGTGGCTGAGCGATGGCTCCTGCATCCGGCTGCGCCCACAGCACCGGGATCATGTCTGGGCGTATGACTTCCTGCACCACCGGACGCACGACGGTCGGGCTATGAGGCTGCTGACGATCGTCGATGAGTACACACGAGAAAGCCTGGCGATCCATGTAGCACGGAAGCTCAACTCTGAGGACGTGCTGGAGCAGCTCGGGAGGTTGTTCGTACACCGGGGCATACCTGAGCACATCCGGTCGGATAACGGACCAGAGTTCACCGCCGAGGCGGTTCGCGACTGGCTGGGCCGGTTGGGCGTGGGGACGCTGTTCATCGAGCCGGGCTCGCCGTGGGAGAACGGTTACGTGGAGAGCTTCAACGGCAAGCTACGCGACGAGCTGCTGGATGGAGAGATCTTCTACACGCTCAAGGAGGCAAAGGTTCTGATCGAGAGATGGCGTCAGCACTACAACCGCATGCGACCGCACAGCTCGCTGAGCTATCGGCCGCCCGCACCCGAAGCGACGTTGTTGAAGCCGGCTGCGCTCCGCTTCGCCGGCCTCAACAACCTCTTGTCAGCACCGAGTTACTGAGATAAGACATGGTACTAACCGCGGGGTCAGGTCACTATGCGCTGATTCGTAATCAGCAGGTCCGCGGTTCGAATCCGCGCGCCGGCTCTTTAATTTTGCGGATGACCGAGATCCAGAGTCACGCAGGAGTCATGCCCGGGTCGGTCTGGGGTCACGAGCTCGCCATCCCACATCCCCGCCGGAAGCCGCATCGTGCCACCCCACGTGGCCGCTGATTCGAGCGGCCGCGAGACGACCCCCGCCGACCGAGAACCGTGGCTCTGCGTCGTCTGCGGCTACATGAGATGGTGCGTCGTCGCGACATCCGACGACACCGGAACACAGGCCGACGAAGGGTCAGGCCTCTTGCCTAGGCCGCATGACTGAGTCTATCCGAGGGGCGGGTACTAACCGCGGGGTCAGGTCACTATGGGTACCGGCGGATCACGGCGCTGTTGGTACGTGAGGGGTGGCGAGTGAATCACAAGAGGGTCGAACGGTTATGGCGTCGTGAGGGGCTGAAGGTACCGAAAAAGCAGCCCAAGCGCGGACGCTGGTGGCGCAATGATGGATCGTGCGTGCGGCTGCGGCCGGAGAGGAAAGATCACGTCTGGGCCTATGACTTCGTGCACGAACGAACTCACGACGGGCGAGCGTTTCGTCTACTGACGATCGTGGATGAGTACACGAGAGAGTGCTTGGCAATCGATGTAGCACGCAGGCTCAACTCCGAGAACGTGCTGGAGCGACTCGCTGAGCTGTTCGTGAACCGGGGTGTTGCCGATCACATCCGCTCCGACAACGGACCGGAGTTCACTTCTCGGGCAGTGCGTGAATGGCTCGAGCGAATCGGTGTGAAGACGCTGTTCATTGAGCCCGGATCGCCATGGGAAAACGGCTATGTGGAGAGCTTCAACGGCAAGCTCCGAGACGAGCTGCTGAACGGCGAGATCTTCTACACGCTCAAGGAGGCGCAGTGCTTGGTGCACCGCTGGCGCCGCCAGTACAACCAGGTGCGGCCCCATAGCTCGTTGGGCTATCGACCGCCTGCACCCGAAGCGACGTTGTTGCAGCCGGCTACGCTCCGCTTCGCCAGCTCCAACAATCTCTTGCCAGTACCGATTCTATGAGTTACGAAGTGGCCCAAACACTTGGGGCAGGTCACCTTCCTGAGAGCTTCAAATCCTAACTCTCAATCTGGCCCGATTATTGGGGGGCAGGTCAGCTAGCTTTGCTTCTGGAGGCTGCTGAGGTGGCTGGGGTAGAGCATCGGAAGCGGCAGCACGGCGCCCGTTTCATCGTTGGCGGTCGCGGCGCCAAATCCAGCCGTAGATCCCGAGGTTGAGCGCGATCACCAGCACCCCCAGACCGATTTGGATTTCTCGCGTCAGGCCAGCGGGGTAGAGCACAGGTATCAGATAGTGCTCGATGAAGCTCCCTTCGTATCCGTGCAGGCCGGCTTGCCGGCGCCACTGGTTCTCCAGCGGCGTGAGGGGACAGATCCAGCCGCCGAGCGAGATGAGAGCACCCCACACAGCACACGGGACATGTGCCCAGGCGAAGCGGCGCCACCGGAGAACCAGGAGGCCTCCAGCCACCACGATCGTCACGAAGCCGAGGTGGATCAGAACGGTGAGGTCGGCAAGAAGACCGTAGAAGGAGGCGTCCATGCAGTTGCGCGCGCTACGGGTCCGTCGGCACGAGCCGGTTCAGCTCGTCGAACCAGTTGGTGACCAGAACCATGTTGCGGATCCCCTGATCGTCAGATCGCGGCGGGTGGCAGATGGAGTTTCCACCAGTCGGCCGCTCGACGGGCGTTCCATCGCGGCTCGGGGCAGCAGGCCACCAGAGCTTCCGCCAACTCCGCGGCGCTCCGGTAGCGGGCGTCCGGATCCTTCTCCAGGCACCTGAGAATGACGCGCTCGAGCCCGGCAGGAATCTCAGTCTCGAGCCTGTCGGACGGTGGCACCGGCGAGGTCTTCACGTGATCCACCAGTACGCCGAACGGCGGGCCGTCGAACACCGGCGTTCCGGTCAACAAGTAATAGCCGACGCAGGCCAGAGCATAGATATCGGCACGGCCGTCCGCCTCGACGCCGTTGAGCACCAGTTCCGGAGCCATGTAGCCAGGGGTCCCTTTGATCTCCCCTTTGAGTGTGAGTTCAGTTGGTTCCTCTGCGCCAGGCGCCGGCAGCGTTGCGCCCGTCACGAGTCCGAAATCGAGCACCTTGACGAAGTCGTGGGCCGTTCCGAGCCGGCAGGTAAAGATGTTGGCGGGCTTGATATCTCGATGCGTCATGCCCCGGCCGTGCGCCTCGGCCAACGACTGGCAGGCCTGCTCGAGGAGGTAAATGACGCGCTCCGCAGCAACAGGTCCGTGCTGCTTGACCAGGTTACTCAGGTCGACGCCGTCGAGATACTCCATCGCGTAATAGAAGGTGCCATCGCCGGCGACGCCGAAGTCGTATACCTCAACCGTGTGGATCGAGCGTAGGCGAGCCGTGGCCTGGGCCTCGCGCTCGAAGCGGCGCAATACCAGGGCCGCCTTTTCAGGGCTTTTCTTGTCCACCGCGTCGTCACGAATCAGCTTGATCGCCGCGGGCCGTGCCAGTAGGTTGTGCTCGCCGAGCCAGACCTCACCCATGCCGCCCTGACCGATTCTGCGCTTGAGCACGTACCTGAGAGCGATCCGGGTGGTACGTGCGAGCGCCAGGTACTGGTCAATCACGTAGGCAGCCAGGATGGCTAGCACCGCGGCAACCGCCAATACGATTACCGACTCTGCAACTCGGCCTGGCACAGCGACCTCGCGTAGCCCCGCCGCGCGTTGCGGGCTCGATAGCCACAGGAGCGTCACCAACGCAGCCGGCGTCAACGCCAGGCCGCCAATCACTCGAGCGTCACGCGGCCATTGGTTGGGTACCGCCGTTCCATACGTGACCATGAGCAGCACGAACTGCATGAGGGCGAGGTTCCATCGGGACGCCAGCCCTTGAGCGTCGCCGACTGCCAGCAGTTGATCGAACGTCGCGTAGGCGGTCCAAGCCAGGTACGCGGTCAGCGTGGCGAACACCGCGCGCTCAATCCAGCGGAGTTCATCAACGGAGGGATCGTCCCGGACGAAAAGTGCTGCGACGGCGGCACCAAGAACGAGCACTACGAGAAAGAGTCCTGCGGCGCCGCGCGTCGAGCCCGTGGTCAGACCCCAGAGCAGGAAACCCGCCGTGCCCGCCAGCATCAGCGCGCTCACGGTGCCCAAGAGCATCCGCAGCGGCACCACGTTGGCCAGTTCCTTCGCCTCGTCGCCCAGACCGGGCAACAGTCCCGTCTCGGGTCAGAACCAGCACCTACCGTCAGCCGCGCCCGCGTCGAACGGATCGCTGTCGCCGAGCACGGGAGACCCTATCGGGCCGGTGATGCCTTCATTCTGGGAGTCGCTCATGCGTGCAAGAGTGTCACCGCTGTCGGCGGCGCGAAAGCGGCCACGCGCTGGCCGTGGCCGGTGGTCTCATGGCGGCGCGCTGGTACGCCCATACTGCGCCGCGAGCGAGATCGAAGGTTCGCCGACAACGGGGGAAGCCAGCGCAGCCAGCAGGCACCAGGCGGATACCCGGTAGCGGAGCAGATCGGTCGCTCGACGGTCTGCGTCTCCGCTGTCCATTGCTTCGGCCTCCGCGGCGGTGACCACAGGGCAGGCTCTCGTTCGGCCCGTGCCCGATTGCAGTACCCGCGCACCACCCTGGGCGAATTCGCGGGCACCGTTACCGATTCGACGAAATCCGTCAACCGAGACTGTGGGGTTTTCGGCGTCAGGCAGGACAGCGAGCCAGGGCCTGCAAGGGCCCGGCCATTACCCGCTCTCCAGCACCCGCAGGGCCAACAGGCGCACTGCCTGTTGTTCCGCCGCCAGATCGACGATCTTCAGCTCGACCTCGTACTGACCCGGCTCGAGACTGGGCAACGGGAGAACTCCCCCGTGGACACCCGGAGACACGGGCCGCAGCTCCGTTGGCGCGGCCACGATGATGGGCGCCTCGACGCCCTCGCGACGAACGGCGAGCACGAGCTGCGGGCTGGCGGCGCCACCAACCTGTACGCTGGCTGCAAGTCGGAGGCCCGATCGAGCGTCCGAGCTCAGCAGCGGCCGGATGCCGCCCCCTACCGGGTCGACGGCGACGAGCATCGGATCGGCCATGCGCCAGCCATCCTCGCTGGATGGCACCTCCACCGCCAACCTGGCGGTGCCGACACGATCCCCCGGCACCTCGTTCACGAACATGCGCACGTCGTAGACGCCAGGGTCCACCTGAAATTCCCTGATGTAGGGAGAGAACCGTGCGGAGTTCGCCGCCGACTGCCTCCCTGCCGCGGCCTCGGAAGCCACCCTCGCGTGGAACTCATGGCCCAGCCCACCGGCGCTACTCACGGCGACGGCGTGAACCTCGAAGAACGGGATGCCGAGCTGCTGAATTGCCTGCTCGTCCACCCCGTCGCGGGTGTCGACGGTCCCGAAGGCGGGCGCCCAGCTACCGAGAACCGTCTCTTCCTGTCCGGGTAACCCGATTGCCAGGTAGATGCTGGGAGAGCCGTCTGCGGCGAACCGGTGGAACCCCCGCGCCGGCACGGGTCGACCCACTACCGACCCCGGCAACGTCAGCGCAGCGGTGATCTCGCGCTTGCGCCGTTCCAGCGCAGGCAGCTCCCGGTATCCCGGACGCGCGCGCACTTCGGCGCCTGAAACGCCGACCTCGACCTCGATCTCGTGGTATTCGCCGTCCTCGTGGGGCTCCGGCGGCTCGTAGAAGAGCATGTAGAAGCGCGTCGAGTCGACGTATTGCTCCCGGAACGCGCGGCCGAGATCGGACCAGCCGATAAACGATCGGCCCCCAGTGCTGGCCGCTACTTCAGACAGCGGAGCCGTCAACTGCGCGTATGCCGGGCGGATGTTCCGCCGCAGCGCCCTCGCCACCTGGTTGTCTCCGACTGCTGCCCGAGTGCCCAGTGAGCCGAGCTCCGAGATCGGTCGGGGGTCGATGGCGTAGATGCTCACGTTGCCGGTGTTGGCGGCCTCCACCAGAGTGTCCATCGCATCGAGCACCCTCGGATCGGGCACGGACCAGGTGGTTTGGGCCGAGCTGCTCACTTCGGCAGCCACGATCTCTTGCACGGTCGCGGCGAAGGCGCCGAAGGGCCCGCTGTTGGTAACAATGGCGCCCGACGAGATCCACACTAGGGCCGTCCGGCCCTCCATGACCGAAAGGGCATGGGTCAGCTCGGTGAGCCGGCGCAGGGTGTATCCGAAGCGCTGTCGCGCCTGCTCGCCATCCCTTGTGGCCGTTTGCTCCGCGGCGCGGACGACATCGCGAATCTTGGCTGGCGAGCTGCCGGCGTTGTTCAGCACGTCGAGCGCATTCTTCATCATGTTGGGGTACTCGCGGCTCATTCGCTCGAAGATCGACTCGCTCGCCGGCCCGGCCTCGATCGCCATCAGAGCCGCGTTCCGCAACACGTCTCGATCGGTCGTCAGCGGTGCCAGCTGGCGCAACGCGCCGCCCTCACTGAGCATGAACATGGCGCGCGGGATGGCGAGATCCCCGTCTCCCTCGAACAGCCCTCCGAGCACCTCCGACAGCTGTGGATGGTCCGACTGATCGAGGCTCGGCTGGTCGACGAAGTACACAATCGCCCCGAGGGTGGCAGCGCTCTGTATCTCGGCAGCCGGTCCGCTCGAGCCGCGGGAGCCGAGGTTCGTGACCCGCCCACTCTCCGCGCTGACCAGTTGAACACCGGTGATCTCCTGCACGACCCCGTCTTCGAGCAGGCGAAAATCCTCGGCGGCCAGGTCGTCGACGAAGTTACCGTCGCCGTCGGTTACCAGCGTATCGACGCGTACACGAGTGACGGCAGAGCGGAACGTCGGGGTTTGCGCGGTCTGCGCCGGCTCTTGCAGCAGCGGGTGCTCTGCCGCTGCATTTGAACCGGCGACGGCGACGCTCGATAGGCAAAGGAACGCCGCAGCAATCGCAAGCGTCTTGGAAGGCGTGAGATCGGGCTCTCGATCCATGGCCGAAGAGTACCTGCGAACGCCTCACGGCGATAGCGTCCGGAGGTATCCCGAGGATCATGCGGCAAACGTCGCACGATCGAGGATTCTGACGATCTGGCTAGCCGTTGCTCGCCAGTCTTCTGACCACCCAATCCGAAGTCCAGTAGACCACGAAGCACAGCACCAGCAGGATCATCGGGAAGCCGGGCGAGAGCACTTCCGTGTCCGCGCCTCCCGAGACGATGTTGCGGATGATCTCGTAAAGCCACAAGCCGATACCGGTGGCCAGGGTCAGCGTACCGGGGATCTTGTGTGCTCCCTCGTGATATAGCGCCGCCCACAGCACGATGAATGACGGAAGCGTAGCGGCGTAACTGCCCTGTATGAGCTCGAAGGCGCGCGTGCCCGACAGCGCCATAGCTTCGAGGTATCGGCAATCGGGCGCGGCGGGCTTAAAGGCCGGTGCGCTGCCAACTGAGCTGCTGACAGCGCCCGACGAGTGCGGCAGGCTCGACAGGAGGCTTAGGGGCGCTCCTGTGGCTCAGGTAGCTTCGTCGTTGAGGGGGCTTGGGAGGCTTGGATCCCACCGGAACGTAGGCTGAAAGTAGGCTGAGCCGTCCTTCCCGTGGATAGAAATACGGGGCCTTCCTGAGGCGTAATTACCTTCCAGGAAAAGAGAATTCAGGAGTGGGCGCACCGGGATTCGAACCTGGGACTTCCACCGTGTGAAACGGGGACATGATGACGAATAGTTGCGATCCCTTGCCGTTGTCTGAGTTTAGCGTCGCCGTTGCTTAGCGTTGCTTGCTGTTGCTCACGGTTGTCTGCGACGGAATTGTCAACGGATTTGTCAACGCACGCTTTGGGGCTCGCCGTGCTTCACGGGGCCGCGGGTAACGCGGGCACCAGAGACTGGTCTATGGTGTGCGCCCAATGAAAGACGCGACGGAGCAACCGAACATCATCCTGGTGTTTGTCGACAACCAGCCGGCCGACATGCTGGGGTGTGCGGGCAACGACGAGATCCAGACTCCGTATCTCGATCAGCTCGCCCAGCAAGGGGTGCGTTTCGATCAAGCTTTCTGTCCCAACACAATGTGTTCACCCTGCCGGGCTTCGGTACTGACGGGCCTGATGCCATCACAGCACGGAGTCCACACCTGGCTCGACGACACGCTGATCGATGAGTGGCCCGAGAACTGGAGTGCGATCGAGGAGTTCGAGGCACTTCCGACGCTCCTTTCCCGAGCGGGCTACGACAGTGCGTTGGTGGGCAAGTACCACCTCGGGCGCGTCGATAGGCCGCAGAATGGCTTTCGGGAATGGGTGACGATGGCCATCGGCCACGTCCAATCCTTCTACGACAATGCGATTGTCGAGAACGGCCAGGAGTACGCGGTGGCTGGCCACGCCGTCGAGTTCTTCACCGAGCAGGCCGTCGCCTACTTGCGACGACGCGCCGACGCCAGCAAGCCGTTCTTTTTGTTTCTCACGTATCCCGCGCCTTACGGACATTGGCCGGCAATCAAGGGCGAGATTACGAACCAGTTCGCCGACATGTATCGAGCGCTGCCCATGAGCTCGGTCCCCCGGGAGGGCCTCAGTAGACAGCTCATCGATTGGATCATCCTTAGACACCAGATCGCGCCTGGCGAGTGGGAGGAGGATTACAAATCGATGGCGCAAATGCCGAACGATCTACCAACACTGCGCAACTACTACTCCCAAATGAGCATGGTAGATCTCGGTGTCGGGCGCGTGTTGGAAGGGATAGACGCGCTCGAAATGGCCCGCAACACGCTGATCGTCTACACGTCAGACCATGGCATGTCCCTCGGGCAACACGGCTTCTGGGGGCATGGCGAAGACACATGGCCCGCGAACAACCATCGCGAGGCGACCCATATTCCACTGATCGTCCGTCCGCCCGATGGCCCAGCAGCCCCGGGCCAGGTCCTCTCCTCGTTGGTGGGGACTACAGATATCTTCGCCACGATCCTCGACTATGCGGGGGTCGACCTGCCCGACGCGAGCAAGTCCCAGTCCAAGAGCATCCGTCCGTTGCTACAGGGAGCGAACGTGGATTGGGATGACACGGTTTTCATGGAGCAGGAGGAAACCAGGTCCATACGGACCGCTAGATGGCTGTTCATGAAGCGATTCCGAGGATCGAGCTACGAGTTTATCGACGAGCTCTACGACCTCGAGGAGGACCCGGGGGAGCGAAACAACCTATCTGGCCAGCCGAGTCACGCAGGTGTCCTCGCCGAGCTGAACGCACGGGTAGACTGCTTCTTCGCCGACATTGCCGATCCCCAATGGGACTTGTGGAACGGCGGCACGGTGAAATCGAACTCCAGCCGCCCCTTCCTCTGGAAGGACGCATGGGGAGCGAGGTGGTCCCCGGCCTACGGTCCAAGCGACCGGTGATCGGCGGCGGCTATGACCCACCCCGGAATCGGGGCTGACCGGCTAATAGTTCCCAGAACTCGCGTGCGCTCAGGACGCGAATCCCTTCCACTTCGTCGAAAGCATCGAGCAACGCCCGATCGCCGGTCACGAATACGTCTGCCCGCGCGTTGACTGCGCTCGCGACGACCCAATCATCGTCTGCGCCTCCGATCTCTAGCGGGTATGGATGCTGTGGCATGGGCTCGACATGATGTCTGCGGATGAACTGAACTGCAGAGTCGACAACCGCACGCGCCGCGCCGAGCTTATCTTCAAGAACGGACCGGAACTCAGTTACCAAGACCTCGGAAGCGAGCAACTCGTGCTCCGCCCGCACAGCCCGTAGCACGTCGGCGCAGAGGCCCCGCGTAGCGAATGCGCTCACGAGAACGTTGGTGTCCAAGACACCCTCAAGAAACGTTCTCGAACACGTCCTCGTCGGTGAGATAGCCGCGAGCCTCAGCGAATGGCATCAGCTGTTCCCTATCAAGAGGAGCGCGGCCGAGTCCAGCCCGCTCGGCAGCGGGATTCAGCGTGGGCGCACCGGGATTCGAACCAAGGACTTCCACCGCCTTGCATCGTTGTGTAATAAGTGGCGCAGTAGACTGCGCGCATGGAAATGGAACGTCCCGACGACATCATCGTCAGCGATCGACCCATCGATCCGGAGGTGTTGCACAAGCTGGTCGACCGCTTCTTCGGCGACATGGTGAAGCTGGTGGTCGACGTGCGCCGGCGGTTCGTCGCCGTCGGTGGCGAGCTTCACGCCGACGCCGAGGCGATTCCGCCGGGACGTGGAAGTAAGCAAGCCGACCTGTGGGGCGCGAACTACTACCCAGGTATGGGACCTGGGACCTGAAGACTGCCTTCAGTTCACGGCGCTGATCAACATCCGGCCAGCGCAAGACAACCGTGCCATGGAGGTTCAGGATTCCGCGATCCGCGAGACCATGCGAGGGATCGTGCACGAACTGGTGGGCCGAGGAGAGTCGCTGTGAACGCGCCGTCGCAGCATTCCCGTCTCTCTCGAGCCCGCTGGGCCGAGTTCTCTTGCGATCGCCAGATCCTGATGATTGCCAACGAGGTGCACCGAACCGCTCGCCTGATAGACCTCGGCGCATGGGACCGCGTGCACGCGGGGCTCGAACGTGTGTTGCGGTTGACGGATCTGACGATCTCCTGTGTCACATCACCCACGAGGCGCCGAGAACTGCTGCGATGGCGTGGCCTGGCCGCCGCCCTCTATCTGCAATCACGACCCGACGCCGACATGCACAAGCAGATGTTTCTCTGCCTGCTGCAGTTCACACCGACGGCGTTTCAACAGACCGCGGTGCTATTCGACGATCACCGCAAGAGTTCCGCGCTCCGATCGTGAAAGGGTCCGGCGACCAAGGCCCCGTTGGATGAACGAATCAGAAAAGAGTGGGCGCACCGGGATTCGAACCTGGGACTTCCACCGTGTGAGGATGGCACTCTAACCGCTGAGTTATGCGCCCACCTGGATGGTCTGGCTCGAGCGAGCCGGCCGAGGTGGAGTGCCCGATCACACGGACTCAGCAGGCGTCCATGATAGCGGTCGCGCTCGGGTGGGCCAAGCGGCGGCGGGCGCACTGGAAAGCTGGCGGCAAGGGGCTAATATGACCACTCCGCAGGCTGTCGTGTTTTCTCGCGATCTTGCTCCTTCAGATAGGCGAAACATATGGACAACCAGGAAGACATCGCTCCCACTTCCGATGGACACGTGCAGATATCCGCAACCGACGATGACCTGAAGGGTCGGTACGCGAACCTGATGTCGGTGAGCCACACGGCGGAGGAGTTCGTGTGCGACTTCTTCTCGGTTACGCCAGCGGGGGAGGGGCCGCGCGGTCACTTGGTGTCGCGGGTGATCGTGTCGCCGTCGCACTACAAGCGCATCGTCAGCGCGCTGAGCGACAACCTGCGCAAGTACGAGGAGCAGTTCGGTGAGATCGAGGATCCGCAGGGCAACTTGCCGAGTCCGGACGACATCGGCTTCGTGCACTAGAGCGCTGTCCTGGCGGGGGAGCGTACGAGTGGGAGGAGGTTGGCTGTGAGGCGTCGCGACGTTCTTCGATCGGGGGTCGGCGCCCTCGGCGCTGGTCTGGTCAGTGGGTCTGCCGGGCTCGCCTCGGCGGCCACGCCGACGCAGTTCTTCGGGCGTGGCGCCCCGGGGCGTCGGTTCGATGCCTGGGTCGGCATCCACGCGCCCAACCTGGCCGCCAACCTGGAGCTCGTACGACAGCGGGCGGCCGGCCGGCCGGTGCTGGCGGTGGTCAAAGCGAACGCGTACGGACACGGCGTGGTGCAGGTGGCACAGGTGCTCGCCGAGGCCGGGGCCGACGGGTTCATGGTGGCCAATACGCAGGAGGCGGTGGCGCTACGCGACGCGGATATCGAGGCGCCGATCCTGCACTTCGGTCGCGTGTTCGGGCCCGGCGCAGAGCTGATCATCGAGTACGGGCTGGAGCAGATGGTCGACTCGATCGATGTGGTGTCCGCCCTGGTTGCCGGGGCGGCCATGCAGCGGAAGGAAGCCGTGGTGCACGTGCACGTCGATACCGGGATGGGTCGCGTCGGCGTGCCCTGGCGTGACGCGCCAGAGTTGTTGTCGTACATCGGCGGCAGATCGCGCATACGCATTGCCGGCGTGAGCACGACCCTCACCGAGGATGCGGACTTCGACAGCGTGCAGCTGAGACGCTTGGATGAGATCTGCCAGCGTGCCGTTGCTGAGGGCATCGACATCGGTCGACGGCACGCCGCCAGCAGCGCGGCTGTGCTGGGCAATCCGGACGCCCACCTGGACATGGTGCGCCCGGGGATGCTGCTGTACGGGCACTACCCGTCGCGGGCGGCGCGGGACCTCGAGCCTGATCTCGGGCTCAAGCCGGTGCTCGGGCTGCGGGCGCGGGTGGTGAGCGTCAAGACGCTACGTCAGGGCGAGTCGATCGGCTACCACCGGGTCTACATTGCCGAGTCATCGCAGAAGATCGCGGTGTTGCCGATCGGGCACTCCGACGGCTACCCGCCCGAGGCGGCGATCAACGGTCACGTGTGGATCCGTGGGCGCCGCTGTCCGTTCGTTGCCGAGATCAACGCCAACCACTCGATGGTGCGGCTACCGGAGGATCTCGACGTGCAACCGGGCGAGCTGGCGGTGATGATCGCCACCGGTGACGAGCGTGCGGCGTTCGGAGCCGAGCCGGGTCCCGAGGCCCGAGATCCGAGCATGGGGATGCCAACCGCCGAGATGGTGGCTGACTGGGCCGGGGTGGGCGACTACCGGGTCATCACCCAGCTGAGCTCGGAGCTACCACGCAGCATCGAGGGAAGGCGTCGCCGCAGGTTCTAGCGACAGGCCTCACGACTCGAAGCGGCCGGCTTTGATGCGGCGAGCCCGTTGGTTGCCGACGCCTACTGCTGCGTTCGCGGCACCGGGTTGGTGATGGTGCCACCGCCCGCCGGGCCCTGCAGGCTCGGCATCATCTGCAGCGCTTGCATCATCCGGTAGGTCACCGGGTTCATTCCCCACAGGCGCGTGCTTTGGTCCGGATCCTCGAACCACGACAGCGGCGCGAGCTCCTCGGCCGTGCGCGTGGGCTGCCCGGAGTCCGCTACGGCCGCGAGGAAGTTCTCTGCCGCGTTGACGCGGTCGCGCCAGTTCCGGGTCCAGCCGCGGTACGTGTCGCCACTACCGGCGACCATCGTGATGTCGCGCACCGACCAGCCACTGTCGGCGGCGGCCGCCAGGCGGACGTCGATGAGGGTTCCATCACCGAGCTGCAGCAGGGCGCTTCCGCCGACGGTGGTCGCCAGCGAGCTGCGCACCTGAACCGTGTCGAGTGCCAGGCTGACGTCCTGGAGGGCGTACAGCACCTCTTCCGTGGTCGGTGTGTCCTGCGCGTACACCGGAGCTGTCGCCAGAGTGATAGCAAGCAGCGCGAGGGCGCCAGAACGGATCACGATCTTGGTCCTCGGGGAGGTGCAGTACGCAGCAGCAGGGTTCAATCCAGGTTAGCACAGCGGGCCCATACGGGTCTTGGACCCGACTGCAACGGGGCGCTCGGGTTGCTGAGCGGACCGGTGGTCAGTCCCAGATGCCGAGCATCATCTTGACGTCGTCGGTCGCCATCACCCGCGGGTCCCACGGAGGCGTCCAGACCAGCTGGATATCGACGTCCTCGACCGCCTCCATCTGCAGGCATGTGGTGTGTACCGCCCCCATGATCTGCGGACCGACCGGGCACATCGGCGACGTCAGCGTCATCTTGACGCGCAGCCGGCTTTCCTCCTCTTCGGTTTCGACGTCGTAGATCAGCCCGAGGTCGACAATGGAGACGTTCATCTCCGGATCGACGATCGGCTTGAGCGCCTCGAAGACCTCTTCCTTGTTCGGTAGCGACATGGTGCCGTGCTCCGTTGGTGTGGTTGCGGGCCTAGTGAGCCCGGACTTCGATGTCCTTGTCGGCTTCAACCTGTGAGGCGAGCTCCGGGTTGTGCTGTGCCAGCGCCTGTTCGAGCGTCATCCATGCTAGCAGGGCGCACTTGATACGCACCGGGAAGTTCTTCACCCCCTCCAGCGCTTCCAGGTCGCCGGGGTCCGTCCCCGACGGCCAGTCACCGCCGCGCATTACCGCCTTGAAGGTCTCCTTGAGCTCGATTGCCTCATCGACCGTTTTCCCCTCCAGCTGCTGCGCCAGCATCGAGGCCGAGGCCACCGAGATGGAGCAGCCTGACGGCTTGATGTGCAGCCCGCGGATGCGCCCCTCTTCGATGTCGAGGCTCATCACCAGCTCGTCGCCGCACAACGGGTTGAAGCCCTCGACCTGCACCGACGGTGCGTCGATCTCGCCGGCCCCATGCGGCGTTCGATAGTGGTCGAGGATTACCTCACGGTACAGATCGTCGAGTCCTTGCATCGGCTTGGGCCGGTCGGGCGCTCCAGGTGGTATGGCTCGGTTGTCGGGAGGTGCAGACGGGGCGTTAGGTCGAGAGGCCGAAGACTTCTCGCGCCGCCAGCAGCGAGTCGATCAACACGTCGACCTCGCTCCTGTCGTTGTAGACGTAGAAAGAGGCGCGCGCGCTGGCCATTACCCCCAGCCGCCGCATGAGCGGCTTGGCGCAGTGATGTCCGGCGCGAATCGCAACGCCGTGCTGATCGAGGATGGTGCCGAGGTCGTGCGGGTGGATCTGGCTGTCGTTGAATGTCACCAGGCCGCAGCGGTCGCTGGGGTTCTTTGGCCCGAAGATCGTCAGCCACGGTAGCTCCTGTAGCCGCTCGAGCAGGTACTCGTTGATGTGAACCTCGTGGTGACGGACGTTCTCCATGCCGAGCGACTCGAGGTAGTCGATGCTGGCTCCCAGCCCCACCGCGTCGGCCACCGAGGGCGAGCCGGCCTCGAACTTGTGAGGCGCCGCCGCCCAGGTGCTGCGCTCGAGGGTCACGTCGCGGATCATCTCGCCGCCGCCGAGGAACGGGTCCATCTCCTCCATCAGATCGCGATCGACCCATAGGACGCCGATGCCGAGAGGGCCGAGCGCCTTGTGCGGTGAGTAGGCGTAGAAGTCGCAATCGAGCGCGCTGACGTCGACGGGCCCGTGTGGTACCCCCTGAGCACCGTCGACCAGTACCTTGGCGCCGACGGTGCGGGCCGCGCAGGCGATCGTCGGGATCGGGTTGATCGTTCCGAGGACGTTTGAAACGTGGCTGATGGCCACCAGCCGGGTGTGCTCGTTGAGCACCTCATCGAGCTGATCGATGCGCAGATGGCCTTCGTCGTCGATGTCCAGGAAGCGCAGGTTGCAGTCGATCTGTTGGGCGAGGATCTGCCAGGGAACGAGGTTGCTGTGGTGCTCGGTGACGCTGAGCATGATCTCGTCGCCGGCGCGCAGGTGGCGCCGCGCCCAGGCGTGCGCCACGAGGTTGATGGATTCGGTGGTGTTGCGGGTGAAGACGATGCTCTCCGGCGTGGCGGAGTTGAGAAAGCCCGCGACCTTGAGACGAGCTCCCTCGTAGGCATCGGTGGCTTCTTCCGACAGTGCGTGGACGCCGCGATGCACATTGGCGTTGGCGGTGCGGTAGAAGTTTGCGATCGCCTCGATCACCGGCTCCGGGCGCTGCGTGGTTGCCGAGTTGTCGAGATAGACGAGCGGCTTGCCGTGCACTTCCCGACTCAGGATCGGAAAATCCGCCCGGATCTGCGCTACGTCCAGCGCTTGGGGCTCGGTTGCGGGTGCTGCCGATGTCGACACGTTTGGCCTCGTCTACCAGTCGTCGCCGGCGGCCGTCGGATCGTCCGCCGATTCGGGCACCGCCACCTGTACCTGGCCATCCTGCTCGCGCACCGGGAAGGTGCCGATGGGCACGATCGCCGGCATCGACAGAACCTCGCCGGTACGGATATCGAATTGCGCTCCGTGGCGCGGGCACTGAATGGCGTGCCCCTGGAGTCGTCCCTCGCCCAGCGGCCCGTCGTCGTGACTGCAGACGTCCTGAACGGCGAACAGCTTGCCTTCGGCGCGCGCCACGGCGATCCGAGTGCCGTCCACCGTGAACGTTCGGGCCTCGCCGTCCGGAATCGTCTCCGAGGTGCCGACCTCTACCCACTTCTGTGTGGTTGTGCTCATGGTCAGTTCCTGCCCGCGAGCTTGGCGTCGATGTAACCCCAGAGGCGATCGCGCAGCTCGTCGTCCTCGATACGATCCATCGCGGGTCCGAAGAAGCCCTCGACGATCAACCGCTCGGCCTCCGACTCCGTCAGGCCGCGGGTGCGCAGGTAGTAGACCTGCTCCTCGTCGATCGGCCCGACGGTAGCGCCGTGGGTGCAGCGCACCTCCTCGTTGAGGATCTCGAGCTCGGGGATCGACTCGGCGCGACAGGTCGGGTCGAGCATCAGGTTGCGATTCTCCTGATAGGCCTCGCTGTTGGGCGCGTCCAGATCGATGCGAATCAGCCCGGTGTAAACCGAGCGCGCTTGATCCTCTAGCACCACCTTGAAATCCATGTCCGAGAAGCTGTTGCCGACCTCGTGAATATGCTCGGTGTGGTTGTCGAAGTGCTGGCGATTGCTGCCGAAGATCACGCCGATCATCTCCGCCTGGGCATTGCCGCCCTGCTGCACGTTGCCGAGGTTGGCCTTGCTGTACTGGCCACCGAGGCCGATGTTGACGGTGGTCACGGACGCGTCACGCCGCAACAGGAATCGCTGGCGGGCGTGGCTTCGCGTCTTCGCTCCCCAGCGCTGGACGTTGAAGTAGGAGAGTCGGGAGTTGGGCAACAGCGTGCCCTCGACGACCGAGTTCGCCAGCACGCGGGGATGCTCGCCGCCGTTGCTGTACTCGTCGAAAAGGGTCGCCTCGGCACCTTCGTCGATTACCACCAGTAGCCGCGTGAACAGGCCGGCCAGATCGGCCGTAGCGTGTTGGAAGAGGTGAATCGGCTTGTCGACCTTGACGTTGCGGGGCACGTAGAGAAATAGCCCGCCGGCGAACAGGGCGGCGTTGAGTGCCTCGAACTTGCCCGAGTCGGCGCCGGCAGCTGTGCCGAGGTGGGCTCGGACGAGGTCTTCGTGCTCGCGGGCCGCGGTTCCGAGGTCGGTGAGCACGACGCCAGCGTCGCGCCATTGCGGGTCGATCCAGCACGACTTCAGCACCGCGTTCTCGACCATCACCACGGCCGCCGGGTCGCCCGAGAGGCCTTCCGGCACGGTGTCGGTAGCGGCCGCGCCGTTGGTGATCAGCGGCGTGATGCGGTCGGGAAGGAACTTCTCGGGTTCCGAGTAGCGCCACAAATGTGCGACGCGATCAGGCAGCGGCGCGGCCGAGTAGGTGTCCCAGGCGTCATGGCGCCACTGCGCCAGCCACTCGGGCTCGTCGGCCCCCTGCGCAATCGCGCGTACATCGTCAGAGGTCACAGAGGGTTGAACGGTCGCTTCCATCGATGTCTTCTCTAGATGTCGTCCGGGCAGGAGTCGTTGGACAGGTGTCGCGCCTCGCGGCGCCTCGATGCGGCGGAAAACGTCGTGTGTCGGCCTGCTAGCCGACCGAGCCTTCCATCTCGAGCTGGATGAGCCGGTTGAGCTCGACGGCGTACTCCATCGGCAGCTCCTTCACGAACGGCTCGATGAATCCGTTGACCACCATCACCAGCGCTTCCTCCTCCGTGAGCCCGCGGCTCATGAGGTAGAACAGCTGCTCGTCGCCGACCTTGGAGACCCGCGCCTCGTGCTCCACCTGCACCTGTTCCTCGGCGATCTCCATCGTCGGGTAGGTGTCGGAGCGCGACTCGGTATCCATCAGCAGCGCGTCGCACTCGACGTGCACCTTCGAGCCGATGGCGCCCGGATAGACCTTCACCATGCCGCGATACGACGACCGTCCGCCGCCTTTGGAGATCGACTTCGAGGTGATGCGCGAGGTCGTGCGCGGTGCCACGTGGTAGATCTTGGCGCCGGCGTCCTGATGCTGGCCCTCGTTGGAAAAAGCCACCGAGAGAATCTCACCATGGGCGCCTTCGCCCACGAGGTAGACGCACGGGAACTTCATCGTCAGCTTGGAGCCGAGGTTGCCATCGACCCATTCTACGGTGGCGTTCTCATGCGCGATGGCGC
This sequence comes from Acidobacteriota bacterium, assembly GCA_965248695.1. Classification (GTDB taxonomy): domain Bacteria; phylum Acidobacteriota; class UBA890; order UBA890; family WLXD01; genus DASCOT01. The sequence continues at coordinate 3,693,573 of CBDFKD010000002.1, forward strand.
GCTTGGTCACCAGGTTGTAGACGTTCTTGGACCAGTTCTGGATGGTCGTGTAGCGCAGGTGCGAGCCCGGGAGAGCCACCAGCTCGACCACTGCCGAGTGCAGCGAGTCCTTCGCGTAGGTCGGCGCTGTGCACCCCTCTATGTAGTGCACCCGCGAGCCCTCGTCGGCGATGATCAGCGTGCGCTCGAACTGACCCATGTTCTCCGAGTTGATGCGGAAATAGGCCTGCAACGGGATCGCCACCTCGACTCCCGGAGGCACGTAGACGAACGAGCCGCCCGACCATACCGACGAGTTGAGGGCCGCGAACTTGTTGTCCTCCGGCGGGATCATGGTGGCGAAGTACTTCCTCACTAGCTCCTCATGCTCGCGCAGACCAGTGTCCATGTCGGTGAAGATGACGCCCTGTGCTTCGATCTCCTCCTGCAACGAGTGGTACACGACCTCGGACTCGTACTGTGCCGAGACGCCGGCGAGGAACTTGCGCTCGGCCTCTGGAATGCCGAGCTTCTCGAACGTGTTCTTGATGTACTCGGGCACGTCGTCCCAGTTGTCGCTCTGCTCCTCGGTCGGCTTCAGGTAGTAGTAGATCTCGTCGAAATCGATCGAGTTGAGCAGCTCCTCGTTGCCCCATCCCGGCATCGGCTTGGACTCGAAGATCTCGAGCGAGCGCAGGCGGAACTCGGTCATCCATTCGGGCTCTTTCTTCATCGCCGAGATCGAGCGCACTACATCGGCGCTGATGCCACGCTCGGCCTTGAAGACCGAGATCTCGGGATCGTGGAAGCCGTACTTGTACTCGTCGTTGATGTTCAGATCTTCGGAGCGTGTCGACATGGTTGATTCCTCTAGGCTTCGACCGGCTCGAGTAGCTCGTCCTCGAGCCACTCGTAGCCCTTCTCTTCGAGAGCGTGCGCCAACTCGGGGCCGCCCGTGCGAACGATTTTGCCGTCCATCATCACGTGCACCACATCCGGAGAGATGTAGTTGAGCACCCGCTGGTAGTGGGTGATGACCAGGTGCGAGCGCTCCGGTGAGCGCGTTGCGTTGACGCCCTCGGCGACCGTTTTGAGGGCGTCGATGTCGAGGCCGGAGTCGGTCTCGTCGAGGATACAGAAATCTGGTTCCAGCATGAACATCTGTAGAATTTCCAGGCGCTTCTTCTCACCGCCGGAGAATCCCTCATTGACGTAGCGGCCAGTGAACGACTTGTCGACGCCGAGCAGCTCCATGGCAGCGTTGAGCTTGTCGCGAAAGTCACGGACTGCCAGGTTCTCGTCGCGGGCCTTCAGCGCCGAGTGCATGAACTTCGCCACCGTCACGCCTGAAATCGCCATCGGGTACTGGAACGCCAGGAACATGCCGAGGCGGGCGCGCTTGTCGGTGTCGAGCTCGCTCACATCTTGGCCGTTGTAGAGGATCTGGCCGTCGAGCACCTCGTAGTGCGGATGCCCGAGGGTCACGTAAGCGAGGGTGCTCTTGCCGGAGCCGTTGCGGCCCATCAACGCGTGGACCTCGCCGCGGTCGATCTTCAGATCAAGACCGCGCAGGATCTCCTTGCCTTCGATCGCTACCCGCAGGCCTTTGACCTCGAATAGCGGCGTCTGCTCGCTCATCAACTGGTGCTCCTGGTTTCAGTTCTCGTCCTGTAGACGGCCGGAATCGGAAAGCTGCACCTTGTGGAGGGTCGGTGCGGCTGGAATCGTGGTTGCGTTCAAGAGGTCTGCAGCGGGCTCGGCCCCGGGCCGCAGCTCGCGGCACATGTCGCGCTCGGAGCGCAGCAGGTCGGCCAGCGTGATGCTTTCGAGCAACTGGCTTACGCGCTCGGAAAGCGTCGACCATACAGGGCGCAGGGCGCAGGCGGTCTCGTGCACGCAGACCTCGCCGGCACCAGCGTGGCGCTCGCAGTATTCCGCATCGAAGAGCTGATTAGAAAGCGCCAGAACGATCTCGGCCAGATTGATGTCGTCGGCCGTGCGTGCCAGCACGAATCCGCCGTTGCGGCCGCGAATGCTATCCACCAGACCTTGCTGGCGCAGCGTGTTCAGGAGCTTGCCGGCATACTCGGGTGTCAAGCCTTCGTTCGCCGCCACCTGATTCATCGTCATCGGCTGCCCGGCATCGTGAAGCGCGAGCTGCAGCATACAGCGCATGCCGTATTCCTCGAGCGCAGTGATTTTCACGGGAGGCTCCGAAGAGGGAAGCCGAGCACGAGAGCGGCGCAGCTTCAATAAAGGCGCGCGCTCGCGTCAGTCGAGCATTCGCGCATCCAGCCTTGAGGATACACCAAAACCAGACTTTTCTTTCTACTTTTGTACTGGCTACCGCCGGCGATGCGGACGGCCACCGGAGCGCGCTCGCGATAAAGGAGTTGCGGCACAGCCTGGACTGGAGTCAGTACTTCTTCGACCAGGGGAACTTGGCGTGCTCGCGCGACTCCGGGACATAGTGCTGCAGCGACTTCACGTAGCCGAACTCCTTGGGGAACGAGAGCTCGTAGTCATCGGGGTTGACGCCGTCGTCGAAGAAGACCTTCTTGGCGTCGCGCGCTGCCTTTGTCATGAGGATCCCGCCACGAATGGTCTCGGCCGGGTAGGCGCGCGTGCAGACGAGGTTGGCGTTGAGCACGCCGGCCGGTTCCAAGTAGAACAGAAAATCCGAGTCGTCGAACTCGCCGGCCAGCACGGACGTTTCGAACGCCAACTGTCCAATGACGATGCCCTGACAGGTTGCCGGGTCTGGAGGAGGCGGCGGAGGAGGTTCCGCGTCGGCATCCTTGGCGGCCGCCTCTGTCGGCGGCGCCGCAGCGGAGTCGCTTGCTTCTGCGGTCTCGGCTGGGGCGATCGGCGTAGGCTCGGCCGCCGCAGCCTCGGCGTTGGCCTGCGGCTCAGGCGCGGCTGGTGCAGCCTCGGCGTTGGCGGTTGGCTCAGGCGCGCCTGTCGCAGCCGCGGGAACCCCGTCCTCAGGCGGGGTTGCCGCGTCATCAGCGGCTGTCATCTTGACCTCCTGTCAGTCCGGCTTCGTAGAGCGCGGGCTAGGATATCAGGTAGGGCGCTCACCGGTCGAAACGGTTGAGACACAGGTTAACCCCCGTACCGTCCGGTCATTGACAGGTCGGTACGGTCGAAAGAAGATTCCCTCGCTAGTGCACTTCGTCCCGAACGGCCCGGAATCACGGGAGAGAGCTGCTGAAGATCGACGCGGGAGCCATGTCGCTGGTGGGCACTGTGCGGCGCCACAATGAAGATGCCTGCCGGGCTGAAAAGGACCTCGGTCTGTTCGTCGTCGCAGATGGTCTCGGCGGCCACCGCGCCGGCGAACACGCCAGCAACATGGCGGTCGAGGTCCTGGCACACACGCTGCAGACATCGCGTGACAATGACGACGGACTGAATCTCGACCTCGTGCTCGACGGCTTTGATCGGGCCAACCACGGCATTCTGAACGACGCTCGCAACTCGCCCGAGCGCGAGGGGATGGGGACCACCCTGACGGCGATCGTGGTTGACGGCGACCGCTTGTTGCTGGGGCATGTCGGCGACAGTCGCGCCTGGCGTATTCGTGATGGCGTGATCGAACAGCTCACGCAGGACCACACCGTCGTTGCGCAGCAGGTGCGCGACGGCGTGCTCACCGAGGCCGATGCCGAGAAACACCCGATGCGCCACGTTCTCAGCCGTTGTTTGGGAGTTCGTGAAGAGATCGAAGTGGACCTCGTAGAAGGCGCCGTCACCCCGGGTGACGTCTACGTGCTGGCCTCAGACGGTCTGATTCCCTCGTCGCCCCCCGACGAGATCGCCCGGATGGTGCGCGAGAACAGCGACGCCCAGATCGCTGCAGAAGTCCTGGCGAACCGGGCGTGTGAGCAAGACGGTCGAGACAACATCACCGTGGTAGTGGTGGTATGCGCCGAGGACTGATTCGCAGCGCCGTGTTGGCGATGACCCTGTGGAGCGTCAGCGGGCAGCTGTCGCAGGTTGCCGCCCAGCAGACGAGTGCCGCTGCCGCCGCCGAGGCCCTTTTCGCGGAGGCTGAAGGATTCCTTCGCATGGGGCGTCTGCAGGAAGCACGTATGGGCTACGAGCGCGTCGTCGCCGAGTTCGACGCGGCGACGGCCGTATCGTGGCGTGCGGCGGCACGCGTGCGTCTCGGCGATCTGCGCTGGCGCGCCGGCGCGTATGCCCTCGCGGGCGGTGAGTATGTTCGGGTGCTCGAGCAGGAGCCACCAACGGCATGGACGTCGCGCGCCCGTCTGGGCCTCGCTGGGATCGCCCTGGTCGACGGCGATTGGGTGGGAGCGGCGGATCTGTTGCAGCGGGTGATCAATGCCACCGAGGCGGGCCGCCCCGACGGGGATCGGGCCGCCGCGGCCGATGCACGTCAGCGTCTCGCGTTGATCCAGCGGTTTCGGCTACGGCCACGAAGCGGAACGCCGTATTGGACCTCGGCCGTCGTACTGCCGTCGCCGGGACACGAGCTGCGCCGCCCCGTTGCGTTGGCGGCCAGCAACGACGGTCAGCTCCTGGTTGTCGATGAGGGAATCGCAGCCGTGCTGTTGGTCTCCGCCGATGGGTCGCGGGTGAACCGACTCACGTTCGACGATCATCGGCGCCCATGGTGGGGCTTCGACGGCTTGCCGTATCTGCCAACGCGCAAGGCCGGAGTCATCGCGCTCGGTGGATCCAAGCTCAACTTCGTGGCCAACGAGGCCGCCCGCCGAGTGCCGCTAGAGGATTTGCAGAGCGGCGCGCGGACTCCCGCCGGCCACTGGTACCTGCTCGACTCCGACCCGCGCCGGGTGCTGCGATTCGCTCCCGAGGGAGGGTTCGATCGGCAGATCACCGGCAGCGGTGTCGAGCCGGTGGATCTGGTCGTCGACGGGCGCGGTCGGCTGCTGGTACTCGAGCGTCGGTTTGGCCGGGTCATACGGTTCGATATCGAGGGCCGCGAGGACGTCGTGGTCGTGACGGGCAACTGGCGGCGGCCCGAGGCGATCGAGGTCGACGGCCTGGACAATATCTACGTGCTGGATCGAGACGCGAAGGTGATCGATGTGTTCGATGCCGACGGCAACCCGCTGGATCGACTGGGGCCCGACTTCCCCAGCGGCGTGGAGTTGCGAAGCCCACGAGACCTCGCCGTCGATGGCACCGGGCGTGTCTACGTCGCCGATCGTGGCGCCGCAACCGTTTACATGATCCGATGAGCCGGGCCTCGACCCTGGCGTGGTTCGCCCGGCAGTGTTGGCGTGGCGGCGTGGCGTTGACCCTGGTACTGGCGACCACCCCCGCGCCACAGGCAGCGGCGCAGGGCGGGCTCGAGCAGCTCGGCATTCTCTACTCGCGCGCCGAGACCATGATCCGCGCCGGCGACCACGAGGGCGCGATCGGCTTCCTCGATCGAATGATCGGGCAGTTCGATGAGGGTGCGCCACGGTCGGAGGCGTACCAGCTGCTCCTGAGGCGCGGCTTGATGTCGAGAGCGGAGGCTTTCTGGGAGGTCGGCCGGCGCGGCGAAGTCGACGAAGATCTCGACCGGGTCATCGAGCTGGCGCCCGCGTTCGAGGTGGATCCCGAGTCGGTCTCTGACGACCTCGCGTCGCGCTTCCGTCGGCGCCGCGAGCGCAAGGTCGGATTCCTCCGCGTCGGACGCTTCCCTGCCCATCTGCGCGTCTCGGTTGACGGTCGCGAGCTCGAGGATCTCCCGGACATCCTGCCGGTGCTCGCTGGCGATCACGTTGTCGTGGGCCGGCTCCCCGGCTACGCGAGCCAGCGTGAGGAAGTGAGCGTACGCAACAACAGAACCGAGGGAGTCGGGCTGTCGCTGGAAAGGTCGAGTGCCACGCTGCGCCTGGCCACCGACCCACCGGGTGCGGTCATTGCGCTGAATGGAGACGTCATCGGCGCGACCCAGCAGTCGATGGTCAACTCGGCAACGACCGTGTCGTTGCCGCTCATGGTCGATGGCCTGCTGCCCGGCTGGTACGACATCGAGGTGACCCTTGCCGAGCACCGAACGTTCCGACAGCGGTTGGAGGTCCCGGATCTGAGCGACTATGACCTCGGGGTCCTGCGCCTCGATGCGGCGCTGGGAATGCTGGTGCTGCGCGGTGTGTCGCCGGCCGCCAACGTGTTCATCGACGGCGAGCTCGCCGAGCTGATGCGCCAGGACGGCGCCACCGATCAGGCTCGCGTGGAGCTCCCCGTCGGTGACCATCGCGTCATGGTCTCGATGCCGGGCACCGGCGTGTTCGAGATGCCGTTCCGTCTCGAGGACGGCACCACGCGAAGCTTGGAGGTGCGCCTGTTGCCGGGGATCGCCGTTCTCGGCGCCCGGGGTGGCGACGCGTTGGACCGCGACGAGGTGCTCGGTGATCTCATCAGCGAGCTCGGGAGCGCCAGCGGCTGGTACCGCATGGATCGCCGCGACCGTTTGGCGGATCTGCAGTTGCAGGACGACGGCACGGTAAGCGCTGACGTGCAGCGGCGGCTGGAGCAGGAGATACCCGCCAGCGTGTTCGTAACCGTCGAGCTGGAATCGTCGTTCGCTGCCGAGGTCGTGCTGCGATTGTGGGCCGCCGGCTCGGGCCTGTCGCACGGCGAGGTACGGCTGCCACGCGGCGATCGAGTGGCGCTCGCGGCCTGGGTCGACGAGCTCGCCGCGCCGTTGCCCGCGGAGCGCTCCTGGATCGGCGCATTGATCGTCGATGGCGGGCTGGAGGGCGATGGGATCGTTGCCGAGCTGACGCCCAATGGCCCCGCGGCCGGTGCTGGACTGAACGTCGGTGATCGCGTTCTCACGATCGACGGGGCGCCGGTGGCCGGTGCTGCTGGGGTGGAAACAGCCTTAGGCTCCGCGGCACCGTTCGGCCGGCGAGCCATCGGCTATGAGCGCGGTGACTCGCAGGGGATCGCGAGCCTGACGCTGGGCTCCAGCCCGTCGTTGCGGACGGGTCTGGATCCAGCGCAGGCGGTAGTGCTGTGGGCGGCGGCGACGGCTGCGATGGGCGCCACCGACACCGCAGTGCCTCGCTGGGTGCTACAGATGCAGATGGCCCACCTGCTGCTGGAGCAGAACGAGCTCGAAGGGGCGATCGACATACTGCGGCAGGTGCGTGCCCCCGCCGATGCACCCTTCGGCGTCGGGGCGGTGGACTACTGGCTTGGAGTTGCCCTGGCCGCGCGTACGGGCGACGACGTGCAGACGGCTCGCCAGGCGCTGACCCGGGCGGTAGCCGCCGCCGATGCGCGCCTCTTCCACAACGACGGGCCGCGCCTCGCGACGCGCGCGCGGGTGCGATTGGCAGAGCTCGAGACACAGAACTGAAGGTGCCGACGCAGGGGCTCGAGGGGCTTTTCACGCATGCGCTATCTGTCAGCCGCCGATCTTGACCGCGCGCTCCCCATGGACGCAGCCATCGACGCGATGGAGGCCGTCTTCGCTGCCTCGGCTGGCGGACAGACCGAGGTTCCCGACCGCACCGTGATTCGTGGCGTGCGCAACGACGGCACGGACTCGCTGCTGCTCACCATGCCTGCCGGCTGGCGGGGCCGCGGCGCCGGCGCCAAGGTCTCGAGCTTCATCGCCGACAACCCGGCGCGCGGGCTGGCCGCGGTACAGGGAATCGCGGTGCTCTTCGATACCGATAGCGGAAGCCCTGTGATGCTCACCAACGCGGCGGCGCTCACCGTGCGGCGAACCGCGGCAATGGTCGGTTTGGCGACGCGCGCCCTGGCCCGCGCCGACTCCAAGCGCCTGGCGATCATTGGTACGGGGGCCCTGGCTGCCGACATGATCGCCGCAGTACGCTGCGTGCGGCCGATCGATAGCGTCGTCGCATTCAACCGGACCGCTGACAAGGCGCGCGCGCTGATGGATAGCCTGACGATCCCGGGTGCGGTTGCCGCTACGCCGGAGGATGCCGCACGTGAGGCCGATATTCTCGTGCTGGCGACGTCCTCGACGACGCCAGTGGTGGCCGACGCCTCGATCTTGGCGGGCACGCACATCAACGCCGTCGGCAACTTCTCGCCGCAGGGAACCGAGCTCCCGTTGGAAACCGTGACGCGTTGCACGATCTTTGTGGATAGCTATGAGAGCGCGCTCTCGGAGGCCGGTGACCTGATCCTGGCGGCGGAGCGTGGCCTGATCGCTGCGGGCGCGGCCGGTGTTCAGGGAGATCTGGCGGAGATGTCGGCCGGTGCCGTGGCGTTGCGCTCGAGTGCCGAGGAGATCACCTTGTTCAAGAGCGTCGGGACGGCTCTGGCCGATCTCGGGGCGCTCTGGGCTGCCAATCACATGGCGGCGGAGTCGGATATCGGCATCCAACTCGATTGAGCCTCGCGGTTCGTCTTGTGAGCGACCTACCACGCGTCTATCCTCACTAGTGAAGATCACGCACCATCGTACCGACCCGCTCCGGAGCGTTTCCATGGAACCCACAGCCAGCGAGCAACCCACAGGCGCGGCCCCGCTGCCGAGTTCGACGGGACCGCTTGTATTCACCGACGCGGCAATCGCCAAGGTTCGCGAGTTCCTGCAGACGAAGCCCGAGGCGCAAGACAAGATGCTGCGGATCTTCGTTCAGGGCGGCGGTTGTTCGGGGTTCGAGTACGGGTTCACCTTCGACGAGCACAAGGAAGGCGACCTGGTGATCCCCCAGGGTGACATCGAGGTGCTGCTCGACTCCTTCAGCCTCCCGTACCTTGAGGGCTGCCACGTCGACTATACGGACACCCTCATGGGTAGCGGCTTCTCGGTGAAGAACCCGAACGCCACCGGAACCTGTGGCTGCGGGCACTCGTTCTCGGCCTGAGGAAGTCGGCGCCGGCGCGGCAACCGGGACCTGTCGCATCGCCACTCCTGTTCGTGCGTGCCGACGCCCGGGTTAGCTTCTCGGCTTGGTGCCCCAGTGGAGGGCGACAGTGCCCAGGGTCAGGAGGCGGTATTCGACATCGGTGAAGCTGGCCTGGGCGAGGATGGCGGCGAAGGAGTCAGGATTCTCCCAGGCATCGATGCTGCGGTTCAGATAGTCGAAGGGGACCGCGCTGCCGGTCAGCCAGCGGCCAACCCTGGGGACGATGGCTCGGGTGTAAAGACGATGACCCCAGCGCACCGGTGCTAGTGGCGGGTCGCAGAATTCGAGGATCACGAGCCGACCGCCGGGCTTGAGCACCCGGTAAGCCTCGTCCAGCACGGGACGCAGGATGGGGCGCACGTTGCGCATGGCGAAGGCCGAAAGAGCGCCGTCGAACCTGGCCTCACGGTAGGGGAGGGCGTCGGCGCTGGCGACATGGAAGGGCACCCGGAGGTGGGTTGCCGAACGCTTCTCGACGGCGGCGCGGATCATGGCCCCGGCGAAGTCGACGCCCACGGCTCGATGGCCGGACGCAGCTGAGGCCAGTGCCAGGTCGCCGGTTCCAGTGGCGATATCGAGCACGGCGCTGCCAGCGGGGACTGCTAGCTGCTGGATCGCGGCGCGCCGCCAGCCAGCGTCCATGCCGAGGCTGGCCCAGCGGTTGAACGCGTCATACCGCGGGGCGATGCCATCGAACATCTGCCGGACGGCGCCGGTGAACGATCCGCCGGCCGCCTCGACGCGGTCGGGTGCAATGCCGCTGTCATGATCGAGTTCTTTGCCCACGATCAGAGAGCGTGCCAGAATACGCTTTCTTCTGCCGCACGCGGGCCCGGCCGGCCCGTGCGCGCCGGTGTCGGCTCTCCCGACCGGGCGCCCTCGGAGGTCCAGAGTTGACTGATTTTCTGACCGTGGCGACGGTTGCCGACCTGGCGGAAGGTAGCGGCAAGACGATCGAGATCGGGCAGCGTCAGATCGCGCTGTTCAACGTTGGCGGCACGTTCTACGCCGTCGAGAATACCTGCTGTCACCGCGGCGGCCCGGTAGGCGACGGCGATGTCGTCGGCACGGTGGTCAGCTGCCCGTGGCACGGATGGTGCTTCGATCTGGATAGCGGTGCGTGCCTCAATTCTCCAGGAGATCGGCTGCGGACCTATGATGTCGTGGTCGAGGGCAGCGAAGTGCGCGTCAGGCTATGAGGATCTGTTCGCTCCGTCGCGGACGTTCTAAACTGGGTGATCGATACCGGCGGCACGCCGATGCAACCTGATGGAGCAATAGCGGTGGTGAAGAAAGCCAGGGTCACGCGGGAGCGCGAGGTCAGGCTGTACCAGAACGACTTCCTCGAGTCGCTGACCCGCGTTCATCCAGTCGTACCGATCTCCATATGGGGGCCGGTGGCGCTAGGGCTCATCTATCTCGGGTACGCGCGCGGCTTGTCGGCCGAGACAGTGGTGGCGCTGTCGGTGTTCGGCGCGTTCTCGTGGACGTTCGCCGAGTACTGCCTGCACCGGTGGATATTCCACTGGGAGCCGCGGCACCCGAAGCTCAAGGAGTTTTTCTACCCGCTGCACCAACTGCATCACGATGTGCAGGAGTGGGACCGGCTGCTCGCCCCGCCGATGATGGCGGTGCCGCTGTACTTGATTCTGATGTCCCTGGGCTACTGGATCCTCGGTACGCCGACGTTGTTTCCCTTCTGGGGTGGCTTCACGATCGGCTATCTGTGCTACGACTACATTCACTTCTACACGCACTTCGTGAAGCCGAAGAATCGCATCGGAATGGGGTTGCGCAAACGCCACCTGCAGCACCATTTTTCCGCTGAAGAGCGTTGGTATGGCGTCAGCTCGCCGCTCTGGGACTACGTGTTCCGCACGCACGTGCCGCGTGACCAGCGACCGTTCGAGGCCGGACCCCGGCGCGACTAGTGGCCTGGAAACAGATGATCGCTACAGGCCACTAGTCCCTACTGCTGCTGCTTGAAGGGAGCGCGGCTCAACAGCGGCGATGTCAGTGAGCGCGTCGCGGTGCCTGTTTCGACGACCTCGACGGGTACCGTCGTCGTGGTCTCCGCCGGCGCAAAGCAGGCCTCGTCGTTGCAGGCCTGGTACAGGACAGTGAATTCCAGGTTGCGGTAGCCGAGCGCGGCCGTTTCCGTCACCTCGAGCTCAACGCCGGCAACCACGGACCCCTCCCACACGCGCAGTGGCCCATCCCAGAAGCCGAATGTGAGCTCGTGGGCGGGTGGGTAGAAGACCTCGCCGATATCGAAGCCGGCGGCCGACTCCGCCAGGCTTATGTCGGTGGCGATGAGGAAGTCCTCGGATGCCGGATTGGCGTTGACGTGGAACCCCTCGGCGACCCGGATCTCGACCGCGGCCCGCAGCGTGGAACCGCGTGCCACCGGGCTCGTGGCGACAACGGCGGTCGCATCGGCCCTATCGCCCACCAGTTGCATGGCGGCGACGTAGGCTGGCAACAGCAGAAAGATGGCGGCGGCCGTGGCGGCGCAGCCTCGAACCGTTTGCGCCCGCGGGCGGCGCTCGGACAGCCGCCTAGTCCGTCGCATCCTCGGCTCGCTTGCTGGCCTCGATGACCTTCTGGGCGACGTTCGGTGGCACGTCGTCGTAGCGCGAGAACTCCATCGTGTACGTGCCGCGGCCGCCGGTGAGCGAGTTGAGCTCGACGGCGTAGCTGAGCAGCTCGGCGAGCGGCGCCTCGGCGTGGATGATCTGACGGTTCTTGCGTGGATCCATGCCCTGCACGCGCCCACGCCGGGAGTTGAGGTCGCCCATCACGTCGCCCATGGAGTCGTCCGGCACGTTGATCTCGAGCTTCATGATCGGTTCCAGCAGCACTGGCCGGGCTCGCGGCAGGGCCTCCTTGAACGCTATGGAACCGGCGATCTTGAAGGCCATCTCCGACGAGTCGACGTTGTGCTCCTTGCCGTCGATCAGCTGCACCTTGAAGTCGACCATCGGGTAGCCGGCGAGCACGCCGCGCGCCGACGCCTCGGCGATACCCTTCTCGACCGCCGGACGATAGGACTGCGAGATCGACCCGCCGAAGATCTTGTCCTCGAACTGGAAGCCGCTGCCCGCCGGCAGCGGACCAATGGTGATCTTGGCGACGCCGAACTGCCCACGGCCGCCGGATTGCTTCTTGTGGCGCCCCTCCGCCTCGGCGGTGCCGCGGATGGTCTCGCGGTAGGGAACCTTGGGCGGATGCAGCTTGGCATTCACGCCGTAGCGCCGCTTCATCTTCGCCAGCGTCACCTCGACGTGCAGCTGTCCGATTCCCGACAGCAGCAGCTCGTGGGTCTGTGGGTCGCGCTCCACGGCGAGTGTCGGATCCTCGTCCTTGAGGCGCGCGATGGCGTTGCTGATCTTCTCCTCGTCGCCCTTGCTCTCGGGCTCGAGGGCGAACGAGATCGCCGCCTTGGGGAACGCGACGTGCTCGACCATGGCCTTGCTTCCCTTGTCGCGCAACGTGTCGGAGGTGCCGGTGTCCTTGAGCTTGGTGACCGCGAAGATCTGTCCCGCCACCGCCTCGTCGAGCGGTTCGAGTTGTTTGCCCTGTACCGAGGACATGTTGGAGAGCCGCTCGTTGGATCCCGTGCGCGCGTTGACGACGGTGCCGTCGGCCTTGGCGCTGCCGGAGAACGCCTTGACGTAGTTGATACGACCGGCGAAGGCGTCGGAGACGGTCTTGAACACCAGACCGGCGAAGGGAGCGCTGCTATCGGCGTCGATCCACACGTCCTCGCCATCCTCGCGGGCCAGCAGCTGCTGGCGATCGGTCGGAGCCGGGAGCAAGTTGACACATGCGTCCAGGACGCGATCCGTACCGATGTTGCGTGCCCCGGAGATGCAGAGCACCGGGAAGAGACGCATTTGGATCACTGCCTGGCGGACACCCTCGATAAGCTGATCGCCCGTGAGGTCGCCCTCCTCGAAATAGATCTCCATGAGTGCTTCGTTGCTCTCGGCGACCATCTCGACGAGCGCCTCACGCGCCGCCGTTGCCGCCTCCTGCATGTCATCGGGCACATCGCCCGGGGCGCCCTTGCCGTTGCCGTCGGCAGTGTAGGTGTAGGCCTTCATATCGAGCAGGTCCACGACGCCGGTGAAGTCGTGCGCCTCGCCGATCGGCAGCTGCAGGGCCACTACCTCGCGGCCGAACGAATCTACGCAGGACTCGAGGGCGCGCTCGAACGAGCTGTTCTCGCGATCCAAACGGTTGATGACCACGACCCCCGGTATCTTGAGGTCGCGCCTATATTCCCAGACCTTCTCGGTCATCACCTCGGCGCCCGAAACAGCGTCGACGGTGAGCAGCGTACCGTCGACCACTCGTACGGCGCCCTTGGTCTCTGCGCGGAAAACCGCGTACCCAGGAGTGTCGACGAACGTAATGTTCGACTCACCCCATTGCGCGTGGGCGAGACCGACCTGGATCGAGATCTGACGATCGATCTCCTCATCATCGAAGTCGGTGGTCGAGTGGCCTTCCTCGACCCGGCCGAGCCGGCTTACGGCGCCACTGGTGTACAGGCACGCTGACACCAGCGTCGTCTTGCCGGTATCGCCGTGCCCGATAACACCTACGTTACGAAGATCCTCGCTCGCGAACTTAGCCATGCCTACCCTTGCTCCATAGTTTCAGGGTAGCGCCGCCAACGGGCACGCAGCGGGGCTAGGGGCGGGCCGTGCGAGCTGACGTAGTCGGTCGGCGCGAAGACTGCGCGAAAGGGCGGGATGGTACCACGGCCGCGGCGAACTTCGTCCAGTTGGCTGTACCGTACTGTCCGTGACTGCCAGCGCGGCTCAGCGACCGCGGGCCTGGCGCAGATCGTCGAGCAGCGTGGTCATATCGTCTGGCGGGGCCGTTTCCATTTGCATCCGCCGGCCGTCGTCCGGGTGCGCGAAGGCAAGCCGGTGAGCATGCAGCGCCGGGCGCCCGAAGCTCGCGAGCGATCGTCGCAGAGCGTCGTCCTGGATGCCCTTCCATTGCTTGCCTGTGTACAGCTTGTCACCGACGATCGGATGATGGATGTGGGACAAGTGCGCCCGCACCTGATGCGTCCGTCCGGTCTTCGGAAAGGCGCGCATCAGCGTTAGCCCGGGTCCCGGGAAGTCTTCCTCTACACTCCAGCGCGTGCGCGCGTCGCGCGGCTGGTTGGTGTTGGCGGAGATCTTCTTGCGGTCGGATCGGTCCCGTCCGATCGCGACTTCAATCACGCCGCTCGGCAGCTTTGGTCGCCCATACGTGAGCGCCAAGTATTGCTTATCGACTGTTCGGTCGGCGAACTGATCAGCGAGCCGTTGATGGGCCACATCGGTAAGTGCCACGACGATCACGCCGCTCGTGCCGCGATCCAGACGGTGCACGATCCCCGGCCTGGCCGTGTCGGTCAGCGCCGAGAGTCGGCGCTCGTAGCGATGCAACAGCGCGTTGACCAGCGTACCGGAGGGATGCCCGGGAGCCGGGTGTACCACCATCCCCGCCGGCTTGTTGATGATTGCCAGGGCGGCATCTTCGTACAGCACGTCGAGCGGTATGTCCTCGCCGGTGACGTCCCAGTTGGGCGATCGCGCCGCCATGGCGACCTGGATGATCTGTCCGGCGCCCACGGGTCGAGAGGCCTTGCGTGCGAGCTCGTCGTCGATTCGCACCGAGCCCGCTTCGATCAGCCCCTGCGCGCGGGAGCGCGACAGCTCGGTGAGCCGGCGGGCGAGCAGGCGATCGAGCCGCTCTCCGGTGTCCTCGGCGCCGACCTCGAGCCGCACGATCGTCGGCTCGGAGGATAGGTCGGGTGGGCTCAGGTGGTGCTCTCCGCCGTCTTTCGCAGGCCTGTTCGCAGGCGCGCCAACATGCCCAGGGCCAGCGTCACCATGATGATGGAAACGAACTGGGACGTAGAGAGCATGCCGCCGAAGACCGCTCCGCGGGGATCACCACGCCAGAACTCGAGCACGAAGCGAAATACGCCGTACCCCAGCACGTACACCCAGAAAACCTGACCGTCGAACTTCTTGCGCTGGTAGAACAGGAGCAACAGCCCGAAGATCGCCAGGTTGCCGAGCGCCGAGTACAGCTGTGTGGGATGTAACGGGATGTTCAACGGGACACCGACCAGCGTGCCGCTGTAGCTGTTGTCGAAGGCCACACCCCAGGGCGCATCGGTCGGGATGCCGTAGCAGCACCCTGCCGCGAAGCAACCGACGCGGCCGAAGGCATGCGCGATCGCGATCGCCGGCGCCGCGACGTCCATCGCCTTCCACATTGGGACTGCGTAGCGGCGCATGTACCAGACCCCGACGATCAGACCGGCGATCATGCCGCCGTAGAAGACGCCGCCTGCCTGTAGCAGGCTGAGTCCCATCCGCGCCAGTGTTCCGATGAACGCCCCGACGCCGCCGATGTAGGGCGACAGCGCTTGGCCGACGCTACCACCGCCGTTTTCGAGGATGCTGCTGAACTGACGCCCGTAGAATTCGTGGTCGACGATCAGCAGGAGCAGCTTCGCTCCTACGAGGCCGCCCAGGATGACGTAGACGCCGAGGTCAACCATCTGATCCGGGTCGATTCCCTCGCGACGTGCCAGGCGCCGCGCGACGATTACTGCGACCAGGAACGCAACGACCAGCAGCACGCCATAGGTGTGGATCGTGATAGGGCCGATGCCGGGGATCGGCAACCGAAACAGAATCGGAAACATCGAGACCTCGTGAACTCAGGCGTCGTCAGCTGTCGGCGATTCGGCCGGCTCGCTGTCGTCGCCCGGTAGGTGCTGGGGTGCTGTCGGTGCCTCGGTATCCCTGGCGAGCGCCAGGAACAGAGCGATACCACCCATGGTAATGGCTGAGTCGGCGACGTTGAAAGCGGGGAACTCGTGGCGGTTCCAGTGCAGCAGCACGAAATCGATCACGTAGCCGTGTATCAGGCGGTCGAGCAAGTTGCCCATGGCGCCGCCGAGAATTGCTCCAAAGGCGATGGCCACGGGCCGCTGCGCGCTCTCGTGGCGGGCGTATGACCAGATGATGAGGACTGCCGCTATCGCCACCGCGACCAGGGCCCATCGAACCCATCCTGCCTGCCCGGTATTGAAGAAGCCGAAGGCCATGCCGCGATTGTGTACGTGCGTCAGCGACACGACGTTGGCGAACACCGGCACGCGTGCGTGGAGTGGGATGTTCATCTGACACAGTGCCTTGGTAATCTGATCGATGATCAGAATACCGACGCTGGTGATGAAGATGGCACGCCGAGGCTGGGGCACCTCGAGTGCTGCGGCGGTCGGTTCCATGGTCCTCTGGCGCTCGCGGGCTTGCTGCTCAGGCGTCGGGTTGTTCGTTGTTACCGGCGGCCCGCACGGCGAGCGGGTCAAGGTCAATCACCCGCAGGCCGTGACCGCGGGTGGCGACAAGAGCATACCCCGGCGCTTGCGCGCTGAGGCGCAGTGCCCATGCTCGCTCCAGACCCGGGTCCTCGTCGAGCACCAGCCAGTGCTGTCCCTCCCCATGGCCGCGGTACAGGGCCCCGCTGTAGTCCAGCGCCAGAACCTGATCCGGATTGGCCGGGTCGACCTCAACCGCCCGCAGTCCTGCTGCCGGCCACGGGATAGGCAGCTCGGTCCAGGCGGCACCGCCATCCTCGGTGCGAAAAACTGCACTGGTGGTGATGGCGTAGGCCACGTTGCGATCGTCGGGATGGAGTGCGAGGTCTATGATTCCTGCCGGCAGTCCGGTCAGCTTCGCGGTCTGCGGCCGCTGTCCGGCGACCAGCTCCCTCAGGTCCCCGCGCACCGCCCACCCGTCGCCGACCGCGAGCGCGAAGGTGTCGCCGATGGTCAACGCCTCGACGGCGGCGCCGCTCCAGAGCGCTCGCCACACGGGTCCAGAGTCGCGATCGAAGGGCTGTGCGGCGCCCTCGTTGTCGTCCAGCGAAGCTGCGGTCGCGACATATAGCCCGCGACTCGTGGCGGCGATCACGTGTCCATCGACGGCGTGGGCGATCTCGACCGCCGTGAGCTCCCCGGGGGGCGCTGGAACGGGCACCCATCGTCCTCTGGGGAATGCGCTCCACCATCCGGTCTCTCCGACGACCAGCGCCCGGTTCACCGGTTCGATCTGCGCCCGCAGGAAGCGGATCGAGCCGATCGATGGCGTCACGCCGAGCGGACGCCAGGTCTGGCCGACGTCGGTCGAGATGTGCACGGACTCGCGCAGAGGTCCGTCGCTTCGTGCTGCGAACAGGACGCGAGGCGCTCCGGGCAACGCGTCGAACGCCACCACGCGAGCGCTGTGAAGGCCGCGGTTGCGCTCGTGAAACCTGCCACCGGGGGTGCCCGCCAGGACGCCGCGCTCTTCGGTTGCCACGAAGACTCGATCGCCCTGCGGTGCGATCGCCAAGGCGCTGACCGACACGGCCCCCAGAATGATCGACCAGTTGACCCCGTGGTCGGTGGATTGGTACAGCGCTCCGCGCGTACCGGCGTAGATCACCGCCGGATTGCGAGGGTCGTGGACGATCGTGTGGACACGATTGTGCTCGGTCGACACGCCGGTGCGGCGCTCGTCCCAGTTGCCGCCCGCGTCGTTGGAGCAGTACAGGAAGTTGCACGTGCCCGCAAATACCGTGTCGGGATCGTTGGGATCGATGGCGAGCGAGAAGATGTCGCGGTCGACCGCCATGCCCTCATACACGCGTTGCCAGGTGCTGCCGCCATCGCGGCTCCGATACACCTGGCGCCAGGTACCCGCATACACATGTTCGGGATCGCGCGGGTCGACAGCGAGAGACTCGACGAACTCCGCTACCAGGCCCTCGCCATTGACGTTACGCCACGAGTCGCCGAGGTCGTCGCTGCGCCAGACGCCGCCAATGCCGCCGACGTACATCGTCCGTACGCGCGACGGGGCGACGGCGATGGATCGAAGCGACGGATCCCCAGCCAGCGCCAGATTCTCCCAGGTGGCGCCGCCGTCGCGTGTGCGGCTGAGCCCACCGCTGCCCTGCGGCGTCCAGTAGGCGGCGAACACCACGTCGGCGTCGCCCGGGTGAACCAGCAGGTTGTCGACCACGGCGTCGTGCCCCATGGCCACGGGCAGCTCGTTCCAGCTCTCGGCCGCGTCGCGCGAGGCGTACACGTGCCCGGTCGCCGTTCCCAGGTACAGGCGCGACGGGTCGCTGGGGGACAACACCAGCGATCGGACCTCACCTCCCGGGGGACCCAGGCTCTGGCCGACTCGCGAGCCGAGGTGGGCGACGATGCGCTCGCGGGCGCTTTCCTGGGTGTCCTGCGCCGGTGACGAACGCACGGCCGGGGCGATGACCAGCATCGCCCCGGCCGCGAGAGTCAGCGCCCGGAGTTTCCGAGCTGCCATGGCCCTGGCAGGCCCTAGCGCGGCGGGATCGTAACGACGATATGGATGCGACGGTTGCGCGCCCGGCCGGCGGCAGTGCTGTTGTCGGCGATCTGGTCACTGCTGCCGCGCGAGCTCGTGTGGATCCGCGACGCGCTGATGCTGTGGCGGTCGACGAGGTCTGTGCGCGCGTTGTCGGCACGCTGTTGCGCGAGCTCGTCGTTGGCCGCCGCGGCTCCCGCCGCGTCGCTGTAGCCGGTTACCGCCACAGTGGCGCTCGGGTTCTGCCGCAGTAGCAGCGCCACGTCGTCAAGGATGGCCTTGCAGCGATTGTCTATGCGAGTGCTTCCCGAGGTGAAGTCGTAGCAATCGAACGGCCGTTCGTCGGGCGTCAGGTCCGGTACCACCGGAATCTCGACATTGACGCGCACCGAGCAATCGTCGGTAGCGCCACGACCGTCGCTGGCTCTGGCGGTGATGTTCCCCGATCCTGCCGGCACGCCACTGCTGTTCCACGTAACGACGTCGCCGGTGGTTGCGCTGAGCGAGCCTGCGGAGGCATTCCAGGTGACGGTTACCGCGTCGCCGTCGGGATCGTTGGTCACGGCGCGCAGGCGGACGCTCTCACCCTGGCGCAGCGTCGACTGCTCGATCTCGCAGGTCAACGTCGGCGGGCGGTTCATCGGTTCGGGCTCCGGCTCCGGCTCGGGCTCCGGCAACGGTGCTGCCTTGCGCTCGCTATTGGTGTACGCGAGCCCGAATAGCAGTCCCCAGCGTCGCAGCGCGCCATCAATAGCGCCGGCGTCGATCTGCCAGGCGATGTCGCGCACGTTGATCTGGCTCTGATAGTTGGCCGCAGCGCTGAGCGACAAGCCGCTATCGAGCGCGGCGCGCAGGCCGAATCTGTAGATCGACTGATCGGCGTAGCCGATGAAGTCGCTCTCGGTAGCGTCCCGGGTTGCAGCTATCCCAGTCCACTCGGCGATTGCCTGCAATTGACCGTCGGTCGGAAACTGCAAGCCCACGCCGTATAGGACCTCGGGGCTGACGTTGAAGTTGAACGAGGTCGGGAAGACGATCTCCGGGGCCACCAGCGAGGCTCCGGTGACGTTGCGGCCGACTACGTTGGTGATCTTGACGGCGGGATCCGGCGTGTCGTGCCAGACGTATCCACCGTATGCGTTGAGGCCGAGTCGGCCGAGCGCGGTGCTGCCGATGAGCTTGCCGCCGACGCTGAACGCACCGGTGCCGATACCGTTGTTGGCGGCGGAGGTCGGTAGCTTGACCATTCCCTGCAGGGCCACGCCACCGTACTCGCGGGAGCCTCCTGCGACCTTCACCTTGATCCCCATCCAGACGTCGCCGAATCCGTTCTGGTCGCGCTGTGCCGCGAACGGGTGGTTGTTGAGGCCCGTGCAGCAAAGTGGCGGCAGGAAGTAGAGGCCGCCGCCTGCGGGGATCAGATGCATGTCCAAGAGCGTGGCCTCGGATGTGAAGCGGCGGTCGATCTCGGTGCGTGGGGTTGCGCCGAAGAAGACCTCGACGCGCTCCGCGATGCCATAGGCGCCCGAGATTCCGAATGAGGAGGTGACGGAGTCACCTGCCTCCTGGACGGTTCGATCGTAGAAAGCGCCGAGCGACCACTTGCCAGGCTGCAGAACGCTGGCGCGCGCCACGGTAAACAGGCCGGTCGTGCCGTCCTGGGTCGGGTCGTCCTTCGTTTGCGCGAAGGCTGCAGTACTTGTCAGGGCCACGAGCGCCACGAGCGCCACGATCGCTACCCGAACCAGTGTGCGACGCATCTGAGCTACTCCTCCGGGGTGGGCACCACGGAATGGTCTCGTTCAGTCGAATGTGCGGTCGCGTTGAGCGGTCGCCAGCATCCGTTCTTTTCGGGGGACTTCGAGCCCTATTGTACACGCCGAAGTACGTTCGTCATGCGTCCGGGAGGTACTCAGAACGCAGAGTTTCACAGTCCACGGCAACTGCGGACGTGGGTGGACAGGGCCGGACAGGAGGGGCGCGCCTGATGCATGCGAACCGCAGCCGGAAGAGCCATTCCCGATTAGACAGGCGCGCCCACGACAGCGTCCGCGGTGCCACGGCGTGTCCCATGCTCCGCTCACCAGCGGGAGCGTCCCGCCTGCCGATTGGCGCGTCGGCTGACCTACCGTGATCGGCAGGAACGGTTAACCTTCGGTACAACGCGCTAGTTACCCTGCGCTTCTCTGTCGGCGGAGCGAGCATCGCGGGAAATCCGGAGGACCCCATCTAATGTTCGACTCATCGGTTCTCTGCAGGTCGGCCATCTTCTCGATCGTTGCTGTCTCGGTCGCATCTGCCGTCGCCGCTGCCGCTCCTCAGCAAGAGGCCGAGCTCGAGCTCAGCCTTCCGGACGCGGTGCGGCTGGCGTTCGAGCACAACCTCGACATTCGCGTCGTCGGCTACGACCGGTCGCTCGACGAAGAACGCGTCACCGCCGCCAAGGGGCAGTTCGAGCCGTCGCTGTTCTTCGGTATTCCGGGGGCGATAGGAGTCACGCCCTATCCTACCGGCGGCGCCTTTGGCGGCGGTTCGGGATTCGGTGGTTTGGGATACACCGACCAGCGGTTTCCGGCATCGACGGCCTTGGCCGGCGCAGATGTCACCACGCAGAAGTCGTTCGCCTCGTTGCTCGACTTCCAACAACAGCTCGGTTTCGGATTGCGCTACGACATCAGCTACGTCGCCTCGAGAACCGATTCCAACAGCTTCTTCAACAGCCTGAACCCGTCGTGGAACAACACCCTGGCGGTTAGCGTCGTGCAGCCGTTGTTGAATGGCCGCGGCCGCGCCGCCACGCAGGCGCCGTTGCTGTTGGCGCAGGCCAACATCGCTGTGAGCCGGGCTGCTTTCGTGGCGCAGGTCGAGCAGGTGTTGCTGCAGGTCGAGCGGGCGTACTGGGAGTTGGTGTTCGCCGAGCGCGATCTCGAGGTCAAGGAGTCGTCGAGACAGCTGGCGATCGAGCAGCTCGGGCGCACGCAGGCGCAAGTGGAGGTGGGATTGATCGCGCCGGTCGAGGCCACGCAGGCCGAGGTACAGGTCGCCGGCCGCGAGACCGATCTGATCGTGGCGCGCAACACACTCGACAACAACCGCGACGCGTTGCGAGCGCTATTGCGTGCCGATCGCTTACCGGCCGGTTGGGACACGCCCCTCTCGGCGAGCGAGGAACCAGCAGTGGTTGCCGCTGATATCGATGTCGAGAGTGCGATCCAGGAGGCGTTAGAGAACCGCGCCGAGCTGGCCATGGCGCAGGCCACCATCAGGGCGCGCCAGGTGGCCGTGAAGGCGACCCGCAATGCGCTCTTGCCGCGGATCGATCTCATCGGCCAGGTTTCGGCGAACGGCATCGGCGGCGACCTCATCGTTCGTGACGGGTTCTTCGGCGGCGAGGTGATCGACGTAGTTCCCGGCGGGTACAGCGATGCAGTGAAGCAGCTGGTCGGGCTCGACTTCACCAGCTGGAGCGCCGGATTCAACGTCACGGTTCCGCTCGGCAATAGTGCTGCCGAAGGGACCTATGCCCAGGCCACGCTGAACGCCGACCGCGCCCGTACAGAGCGTCTACGAACCGAGCAGCAGATTGTCCTCGAGGTTCGACGGGCTGCGCGCGGTGTGCACGCCGCGTTCGACGCGGTGGGGTCTACAGGCAAGACGCGTGAGCTGGCCGAAGAGCAGCTTCGCATCGAGACCGACCGCTTTGGCGTCGGCATGTCGACCAACTTCGAGGTGCTGCAATTCCAGGATCAGCTCGCAGTGTCGCGGTCGCAAGAGCTGCGGGCACGCATCGAATACCGGCTGTCGACTGCGGAGCTGGCGCGGGCCACGGGTACGCTGCCCGACAAGTACGGCATCCGCGTGCAATAGCCTCGCTGGAGCCGCAGGCGATGACTGGGGTGATCCGAGGGGCGCGTATTCATCGTCATGGCGATCTCGAGGAGCTCGTCGTCGACGAGCTACCAGCGCCAGATCCCGGACCCGGTGAGGTCCGTGTTCGCTTGCGGGCGGCGGCGCTCAATCACCTCGACCTGTGGGTGATCGGCGGGCTGCCTGGCATCGACATCCCGCTCCCTCACGTAATCGGTGCCGACGGGGCCGGCGTTATCGATGCGCTCGGGACGGGGGTGGAAGGATGGTCGGTGGACGACGAAGTGGTGCTCAATCCGGGACTGTGGTGCGGCAGGTGCGCCAGCTGCATGGCCGGGGAGCAGCATCTGTGCCGCGGCTACCGGATTCTTGGCGAACATCTCGACGGGACCGCCGCCGAAGCGGTGATCGTCCCGGCGATGAGCTGTCATCCGAGGCCACCGGGTCTGTCGTGGCACCAGTGCGCTGCGTTCCCGCTCGTTTCCTTGACGGCATGGCGGATGCTGGTAAGCAACGCAGGTCTCAAGCCAGGCCACACCGTGCTTGTGCACGGCATCGGCGGCGGCGTCAGTCTGATTTCAATGCAGATCGCGCTCGCTGCCGGAGCAACGGTGTTCGTAACCAGCCACAGCGCCGAGAAACGCGCTCGCGCGTTGGAGCTCGGCGCTGCCGAAGCCTGGGACTACGGTGAGGTCGACATTGCGCGCCAAGCCTGGCACGCCACCGACAAGCGCGGAGTCGACATCGTGGTCGACAACGTCGGCGCGGCGACCTTCGTGAGCAGCATCGAATCGGTGCGTCGCGGTGGCACTATAGTGACTTGTGGGACCACCAGCGGACCGCACCTGGAGATCGACGGCCGGCGTATCTTCTGGAAGCAGATCCGCATCATCGGCTCGACAATGGGGAACGCCGACGAGTTTCGTGCCGTGCTCGGAGTCGTAGCCTCCGGCAAGGTGGCACCGGTTGTCGACAGCGTGTACCCCCTAGAAGACACGATGGACGCGTTACGCCGTCTGCAAAGTGCCCAGCAGTTTGGCAAGGTCGTCATCGATATCAGCTAGTGGCTGCGATATGCAACGAGCATCTGTTACAGGCCACTAACTCCAGACTCATCCTCCACCGGCCAGCTTGGCCCTCGGCAGCCGCTAATCGGCGGGATCACGGCCCTCATGCCACCTTCTCGTGCCCGCGTTTGGACCGCGTTCATCAAGGTCGAGCACACACTGTTCTCGCTTCCGATGCTCGTTGCCGGGGCGCTGTTGGCAAGCGGCGGGCAGCCGCCGTGGCGCCCGCTGGGATGGGCCGTCGTTGCGGGCATCGGCGCTCGCACGCTGGCGATGGCGCTCAACCGGCTGATCGACCGTCGCCTGGACGCGGCCAATCCGCGCACTCAGGACCGCGAGCTGCCGAGCGGCCAGCTGAGTGTCGGGGAGGGGTGGGCGATTGCGTCTGCTGGCCTGTTGATCTATCTCATCGGCTGCGCTCAGCTGCCCCCGCTCTGCTGGTGGCTGTCGCCAGTTCCGCTGGCGGTGTTCGTGGCTTACCCGTACTTGAAGCGAGTGACACCGATGGCGCACTTCGGCGTCGGCCTGGCGCTTGCGCTTGCGCCGCTGGGGGCCCATGTTGCGGTGACGGGTACGTTGGAGGCTTCCGCGCCCGCCCTGCTGCTGGCGTTGTTCACCCTGCTCTGGGTAGCTGGATTCGACATCATTTACTCGACGCTCGACGAGCAGTTCGATCGCCAAGCCGGACTCCATAGCCTTCCGTGCTGGCTCGGCAGCGCGGCGGCGTTGCGCGTCTCGGCGGCGGCTCACCTGGTTGCGGTCGGAGCGTTGTTGGTGCTGTACTTCGGCTACCTCGGCGGCGTTGTGTCAGCGGTGCTGCTTGTCGGGGTGGCGATCTTGTTGGCGGCAGAGCAACGGTTGGCTGAGCGGGTCAACCTGGCGTTCTTTCAGATCAACATCGTTGTCGGGTTTGCCGTGCTGGCGTTCGTCGTCGCCGGGCGTGCAGGGATCTAGTGGCATGGAGGTGACCACTAGTGTCCGGGCTGAGGGCGCCGGTGTTGCCAGACGCAATGGGCCTTGATGATCAGGAGCGTTAGACGCTTGACTACGTACGACACCGGTGCTCATGAGGCGGGATCGTGAGCGACCGGCCGACACGAATCCTCGTCGGCGTGACCGGCGCGTCGGGGGCGCCGTATGCGGTCTCGCTGCTGCGTCGAGATCTCGGCGAGACGTACCTCGTGCTGAGCAACTGGGGCCGCATGGTGCTGAAGGAGGAGACCGGTCTCAGCGAGGATGACCTGCGCCCCCTCGTACGCCGCGTCTTTTCTGACAAGGATCTGGCCAATGCGTTCGCCTCAGGCTCCAACGCGTTCGACGCCATGATCGTTATCCCGTGCTCGTTGAGCACGATGGCTAAGATCGCCACCGGCCTCGCCGACTCGCTGATTACCCGCGCGGCGATGGTGGCGTTGAAGGAACGCCGACGCCTGGTGCTGGTGGTGCGGGAGGCTCCGTGGCCGACGAACGCGTTGGAGAACGCGGCGCGCCTGTCGCGCGACGGCGTGATCATCGTGCCGGCGTCGCCGCCCTTCTATCATCAACCCGCCGATCTGGAGCAGCTCATCGAGCATTTTGTGGACAAGGTCGCGGCGACTCTGGGAGCTGAAACGGGCCGGGCGTGGCGGCCGGAGCAGCTCGACCCGGAGCCGAGCGAGTGAGCTTCAACGATCTGCGCGGCTTCGTTGCTGCGCTCGAACAAGCCGGCGAGCTGCGACGCATCAAAGCGAGCGTCGACCCTCGTCTCGAAATCACCGCGATCGCCGATCGTGTCGTCAAGGCCGGCGGTCCGGCGTTGCTGTTCGAAAACGTTGAGGGGGCCGCCCACCCGTTGCTGATCAACGCGCTCGGTACGGAGCGGCGCGTCGAGATGGCCCTCGGGCGGCCGGCCGACGAGATCGGCGCGATGTTGCTGGCGACCGCCGAGGGTCTCAATCCGCCATCGCCGCGGGCTGTCTGGGATCTGCGTTCCAACCTGATGCAGTTGTTGCCGATGCGGACGCGCCGCGTGCGGCGGGCGCCCTGCCAAGAGGTGGTGGAGGAGCCCGATCTGGGCCAGTTCCCGGTGCAGACCTGCTGGCCGGAGGACGGCGGTCCGTTCATCACCTTCGGCCTGGTGATCACGCGCGACCCGCTTACGGGCGAGCGCAATGTCGGCGTGTATCGCGTACAGGTGTTCGACTCGGACCTCACCGGGATGCACTGGCAGATCAACAAGGGCGGCGGATTCCACTACGCCCGCGCCGAGGCGATGGGCCAGCCGCTGCCGGTGGCGGTGGTAATCGGTGCCGACCCGGCATTGCTGCTCTCAGCCGTCGCCGCCCTGCCGGAAGGCATGGACGAGATCGCCTTCTCGGGCATCCTGCGGGGGGCACCCTGCCCCATGATGCGCTGCTCGAGTGTGGATCTGGAGGTGCCCGCCAACGCCGAGATCATTCTGGAAGGCGAGGTGCCGCCGTTCGAGCGCCGACTGGAGGGCCCGTTCGGCGATCACTTCGGGCACTACTCTCACGCCGCGCCCTTCCCGGTGTTCAGGGTCCGGCGCATCACGCGCCGGCGCCGGCCGATCTACCTGTCGGCAGTCGTGGGCCTGCCGCCGCAAGAGGACAAGTTCATCGGCAACGCGACACAGGACATCCTCGGGCCGCTGATCAAGCTGATCCACCACGAGATCGTCGACCTGTGGGCTTATTTCGAAGCCGGCTTCCACAACCTGCTGGTGGTGGCGGTGCGTCAACGCTTCTACAAGGAGGCCGTCAAGACCGCTCTTGCGTTGATGGGCACCGGGCAGCTGGCACTGACCAAGTGTCTGGTGCTGGTGGACGAGACGGTTCCGGTACGCGATTTCGCCGCCGTCATGCGCGCCGTGCGGTCCAACTTCGAGCCCGAGCGAGACTTCCTGCTGCTGCCCGGCGTGCCGCTCGACACGCTCGACTTCACCAGCTATCGAATGAACCTCGGGAGCAAGATGATCCTCGACGCCACCAGCGGCCCGACGGAGGCGTTGCATGGTGCTCCCGGCGCCGATCACGACGCCGTGCGGGAGGCACTCGGTGGCGCCGTCGACGCGCCTGAGATGAGCGCCGCATTGCGCGACCCGACGCGCTACTCCGCCGGCCCGATGGATACAGCGCCGCGCCGCAGCGATCGTGTTCCGGACCCGCGCGGCATCGATGGTCGGGTATCGGCGTACCGGGTGCTCGAGGACGCGCTCATGCTGGTGCAGGTGAGGACCGACGGTCGGGCCGTGGTCGAGCGGCTCGTCGACGTCGACCTCGGCCCCGTACGCATAGTGGCGGCCCTGAGCGATGACGTCGACCTGGACGATCCCGACCAGAGACTCTGGGGTCTGTTTACACGCTTCGACTGCGCTCGCGACGTTGTCTTCGAGCGAACTGAGTGCCGCGGGCCGTGGACCACGTGTTACGGCACGATGGGCATCGACGCGACCTTCAAGCCGGGGTATCCAGACCGCCTCGTGATGCCGGACGAGTTGCTCGATACGGTGAGCCGCAGGTGGTCAGAATACGGGCTAGACTAACCACCTCTGGGTATCCTCAGGAGCCGACCGGAACGATGAAGCGATCCAGCGACGCGCGTCTGCAAGATGTTGTCGACAAGGTGGCGGCAGGCGAGCGTCTCGACTTCGACGACGGAATGGCCATGCTGGGCACCGATGACGTCGTCGGTCTCGGACGTATCGCCAACGCCGAGAAGGAGCGCCGCACCGGTCCGTTCGTGGGCTTCGTGCTCAATCGCCAGATCAACCCCACGAACGTCTGCGTGCTGAGCTGCAAGTTCTGCGACTTCGCCGCCAAGAAGAGCGATGACCACGCGTACGAGATGACGTTGGAACAGATCCGCCAGCGCGTGCGGGAGCCGATCCGTGAGGTCCATATCGTCGGCGGCCTGCACCCGGACTGGCCGTTCGAGCGCTACATCGAGGTGCTCGAGACCATCCGCGATGCCAACCCCGGGGCGCAGATCAAGGCCTATACCGCCGTCGAGATCGATTTCTTTGCCCGCCGCGAGAAGATCTCGGTGGAGGAGGTCTTCGATCGTCTGCAAGCGGCCGGCCTGGTGGCCATGCCGGGTGGCGGCGCCGAGGTGTTCTCGGAGCGCGTTCGACGCCAGATGTACCGCGGCAAGATCGGTCACGAACGCTGGCTGGAGATCCACGAGATCGCCCACGGCAGAGGGATCCGCACCAACGCTACCCTCTTGTACGGACATATCGAGACCCACGAGGAACGCGTCAACCACATGTTGTTGCTGCGCCAGTTGCAGGATCGCACCGGAGGGTTCTTCAGCTTCATTCCGCTGGCGTTCCAGCTCGGCTACTCCAACATCGTCGAGCGCCCGGCTTCTGCCGTCGAAGACCTCCGGACGATCGCCACGGCGCGCCTGTTACTCGACAATTTCCCGCACATCAAGGCCTACTGGGTCATGCTCGGAGAGGAGACCGCGTCGATGGCGTTGCAGTGGGGAGCCGACGACCTCGACGGCACCATCGGCGAGGAGCTCATTGCGCACGCGGCGCTGGCAAGCAGCCCGGCCGGGATGACCACTCAGCGGTTGACCAAGATGATTCGCGAGGCCGGCCGCGTTCCGGTGCAACGCGACGCGACGTACCGGATCATCGCGGTGTACCCACCGCCGGACCCCACGGCCCACTGGTCGCAGCGGATGGAGATCGCCAGCGGCGATCCCATCGCGCTCCGTGGACAGGTGGCGGAGCCACAGGCGGTCGACGTCGAAGATCACGGGTTGTATAGCTGGGACCTGCTGGGAGATCGCGCCAGCGAGGTGCGGCGCTTGGCGCACACCCCGCTGGGGTCGGTTGCCGACCCACACGTGCTGCCGGCACTGCCGGCGGTAGGCGAGTCTGAGGCGTACGACGCTTCCCTGACATGAGCTCGCTGCGAGTCGCGCGGATTCCCTATCTGAACTCGGTTCCGTTCTATCAGCACCTTGATGACGGAACCTTCGATCTGATCGATCTGCCGCCGCGCCAACTCGGCCAGCTGGCGCAGGAAGGTCGGGTCGATGCCGGAATCATGTCGTTGTGCGACGCGTTCAGGAATCCCGAGTTCGTAACGCTCGGTAGCCTCGGCGTGGCGTGCGATGGGCCGGCGCACTCGGTGTTGCTATTCTCCCGCGTCTCACCCGATCAGCTCGACGGAGCGAGCATCGCGATCACCCGTCAGACCAGCACGTCCTACCCACTGTTGCGACTGCTGCTGGAGCAGCGGTACGGCGCCCACGTAGCGCGCTACGTACGTCGTGACCGGGCCAGCGACGAGGATGATGCAGTCCTGCTGATCGGTGATAGCGCCCTCGTGGAGGCGGCCTCGTTCGGGCTGGTGCCCGGGGGCCAGGACTACAGCGATGCCCTGATCCCGCTGGCCGGGGACCGTTGGACTCAGGTGCTCGATCTCGGCGCCGCGTGGAAGCAGTGGCAGGGGCACCCGTTCGTCTTTGCTCGCTGGGTTGTGCGTCGCGAGGCGACCTCTGCCGCGACCACGGAGCTGCTCGAGCGGCTGGGGTCGTCGCTCGACCAGAGTTTGCGCGATCTACGTCCGCTGGCCGCGACCTGCGGTCACCAGGCGGGTCTCGACGCGGAGGCGGCCTTCGCTTACTTGATGGGTTTCACGTATCGGCTCGGCGCACAGGAAACAGCTGCCGTCGAGCGATTCGGCACGCTGCTGTCCCAATCCGCCTGGCGGGAGGAGCGTCAGCCTCCGCAGAGCGCGGAGACGACGGCTTGACGACTCCTGGGCTGGTCACCAAGGCGAACGAGGTGATGCGCGCGGCCCGTCACGAACTGGCCACAGAAAGCGCCGGCATCGGGGCGGCCCCCGGCTGCGTCCTCGGCGATCTCCTCGCCGGAGGAGTGGGCTCTGTGAGCATCGAGCAGATCCGCGAGAAGGTCGACCACGGTGCCCGCATAACGCCGCAGGAGGGCCTCTGGTTGCTGACCCAGGGGCCGCTGGCGGAGCTCGGCGAGCTCGCCAACATCTGGCGTTTCCGGTACAACCCGGAGCGCCGCGTGACGTTCGTTATCGACAGCAACCCGAACTACACGAACTTCTGCGATGCCGACTGCCTGTTCTGCGCCTTCTACCGGCGGCCGGGCGACGCGAAGGAAGGGTACGCACAGACGATCGACGAGCTCATGGAGACGATCGGTCGGTCAGTCGATCTCGGGGCCACCACCGTTCTGCTTCAGGGTGGGCTGTACGACGATCTACCGTTCTCGTACTACATCGACGTGGTGACGGCCTTCCGCGAGCGCTTCCCTGACGTTCACCCGCACCTGTTCTCGGCCCCCGAGATCGGCAAGATGCGCGAGGTCTCCGGGCTGAGTTACGACGAGATATTTCGTGCCCTGGCCGATGCCGGCCTGACGACCATGCCTGGTGGTGGCGCAGAGCTCCTCTCGGATCGGGTGCGGGCCCGTATCTCGCCGAAGAAACAAAGTAGCCTCGAGTGGATCGACATCCATCGGGCTGCGCACCGACAAGGGCTGCGTACCACGGCCACCTTGATGTACGGCCATGCCGAGCAGCCCGAAGACGTAATCGAGCATCTGGAGTGTCTTCGCCGGCTACAGGATGAAGCGGAAGGTGAGGGGTTCACGGCGTTCATTCCGTGGTCGTACAAGGCCATCAACACGCCGATGCAGCGGCAGTTCCCGGACAGTGTCGGTCCGGCCGTCTACCTCCGCATTCTGGCGTTGGCCCGCATCTACCTCGATAACATCCGCCACATCCAGGCATCGTGGTTCTCGGAGGGCAAGAAGGCGGGACAGGTGGCGCTGCAGTTTGGCACCGACGACTTCGGGGGCACGCTGATCGAGGAGAACGTGCTGCATGAGGCAGCGCACGACGTGAGAACCACCACGGAAGAGACGATCGAGCTCATCCGTGAGGCGGGATTCACGCCAGCGCGCCGGGAAACCCCGCTCTACGATGTGGTCGAGACTTACTGACCGGATGCGGTCCAGTCAGATTGCGGCGACGCCCTGGGCTCGGGGGGCGCGGTGTGCCGGTGTTGTACTGCTCGTTGTCCTGCCCACTTCGTGCGGTGGCCGGGACGCATGGCTCGACGACCCACTGCCCGTCCGGCATCCGGTTGCCGTGCCGTCACCGCTGCCCCTCGATGCGCCCCGTGTCCGCCTCGCGACCTCGGTTGGTGACATCGTGGTTGCTCTGTATGACGATCGAGCGCCGATCAGCGTGGCGAACTTCCTGCGCTATGTCGACGAGGGCTTCTACGAAGGCACGATCTTTCATCGCGTCGAGCCGCCGACTGCGCTTCCGGTTGTCCAGGCAGGCGGCTACGACCAGGATCTCGATCCTCGGTCGACGCACGAGCCGGTCGCCAGTGAGTCGGACAACGGTCTTTCGAACCTGCGCGGAACGATGGCGCTCGCCCGGCGGGGGAGCGACTTGAACAGCGCCACGTCACAGTTCTTCTTCAACTATCTCGACAACCCGAGCCTCGATCACGCCGGCCCGGACCGTCCGGGCTATGCGGTGTTCGGCGTCGTCGTCGAGGGGATCGATGTGGTCGATCGGATCACGATGGTGCCGACAGCTGCCGAGCCAGGCACGACCCTGGGCTACGTGCCGATGGTGCCGGTTGTGATCGAGCGAGCCTGGCGCGAGCCCTGACCGGCCGCGCCGCCACACTGACTGGCGCTGCAGTGCGCTATTGACCGCGGCGGGGCCCTTCGACCGCGAGTCGCGCGCGCAGCCAGGCGTAGGTCTGTCCGGTTCGCAAGCGCAAGGCGGCCTCCTCGCTTGCGGCTGCCATCGGCGCGCCTGCGCGTAGAGAAGCCTCGGCCGCGCGCATGTAGGCGCGCCGTCGATCGGAGTCCTCGGTGAGCAGCGCCCCATAGGCAAATCCGTCCGCCATCAGGGAGGCGGTCGGGCAGGCGAGCGCTTGGTCGAGGAGCTGATGCAGTGCTTGCTCCGCCTGTCGATCGGGTCGCTGCGCCAGGCGTCTGGCCCAGGTGTAGCGGCCGAGGCCCTCGAGCACCAACCCGGCAGTCATGGGATCAGAGGCGCATGCGGTCGTATGGAGTGCGACAGCGGCGGCACGCAGCCCGATCTGTGCCGCTTGCAGGTGGGCAGTCGAGCCGCTGACTTCCCAGGTGTCGATCTGTGCAAGCGCCAGCCACGGGCTTGCAACGCGTCCGGTACTGCCCCGGATGAGAGTGGTGCCGGCGGCCGCAAGTGCCTCCTCGATGCGCGGATCTCCGGTCAGCCAGAAATACAGCAACGCGCCGCGGGTCCGCTCGCCGAACCCCGTGTCGCTGGCTACTCCGACGCGCCTGGCGGCGGCGCGTAGCCAGGCGGCTTCAGCGCCCTGGTCACCTAGCCAGCTGGCCAGCAATCCGAAGGCTGGATCCCAGTCGTCGCTGGCGTCCATCGCGGTGCCCGCTGCGTCTGTGTCGGTGACGCCGATCCCAATCGGTCCCAGCGCTAGCGAGTCCCGAAGCCAGGACGCTTCGGCGGCCGCCACAAGTGGGCTCTGGAAGTCGAGGAACTCCCGCGTCTCGCCGGCAACGCCGGCGCGAAACTGCAGGAAGAGCTCGGCCGTGGTGCAGCGGCCACCTGTCGGTGCAACGTCGACTTCAATGGCGCCGGAGCCCGCGAGGCTGATCGAACGGACCGGCCCATCGGAGGTCGGCGACGCAGCGGCCGCTACGCTCCAGCCCAGAGAGCCGAACTCGGCCCAGGCGACGCTCTCATCGGTCCAGAATGTTTGCCCGTCGAGCTGGGCGCTCCAGCTCATTTCGTCGCCCTGCCGAACGATGCGCGCGGTGCTGCGCGCGTCGAGGGGAAACGACTCTGCCGGAAGCCACGCGTTCTCGGCGTTCCCGGGCGCCATTCCCACCGTCGCGCGTAGCGGATCACCTAGTGTTTCTATCGGGACGTGGATCCGAGCGATGTCCGTTGCCGCACCGCCGCAGGTGCGGATCACCACCCGTATCCACGGCTGATCTCGGTAGGCGTGCAACCAAACAACGGCGCTTGCCGACGAGCTTTGAGCCGGCGCGGCCTCGATGCGGACAACTGCCGCAGCCGGTCCGGAGGACACCAGGCGCGCCTGCAACGGTGCGGCGGCCATGCCCTCGGCGCCAGGCCATCGGATCTCCGCGCCGCGATCGCCAACCAATCGTATGTCGACCCGCCGGTCGCCGTTCATGTCGATGTGCAGGTTCTCGAGCAAGTTGCTGCCTTCGGTGGCGACGTGGAATCCGATCGCCCCGGTATCGACCTGGATGCCGCCCGGCTCTGCCCAGGCGATGTCCGCCGAGGCGCTTGCGACGGTGCCGGGGACGAGCTCGAATGCCGCCGTGCCGCCGGGCTGAAGATCGGCCGAGAACCCGAGCGCTAGCCACTTGATGGGCGCTGTGAGGTCGTGCGCGGGACGGTTCCAGCGCGCCAGCACACGAGCGTTGAACGGAACCGACCTGCCGTTCGAATCGCGAAGCTCGAACGCCTCCACGTCGATGACCCCGGCATTGGGCGGCAGCGGAACGCCGGCCAGCACCGGCGCCCGGATTCGCTGCACGCCAGCAGACTCTGTCACCAGCAGGCGAATGCCAGGCGGTTGCGCATCGGCCGGCGTCTGAGCGCCAGCGCCTCCGGCGCATGCCACAGCCAGCAGTGCCGTAAGCAGAGCAGACCGTCTATTTCGTAGGACTGTAGACGTCATAGTGATTGTTTCGCATGGAATACTGTTCACAAGTGACTCATGAATAGTATCAATAGTCACACAGCTGCGTGAAGACTATTGTTCCCTACCGCGGACCTGCAGGCCTAAGCACCTGCGCACAGGCCATTAGTAGAGGTCGACGGTCGGCGCCGCTGCCAGCAGGTTCGCCGCGCAGGCGTGAGCGAACAGACGTTTGATGGCGCGGTGTCCGGCCTCACCCATGTCGAGAGTGGCCGCGTTCACGTAGCGGTGGACGTATTCCTCCAGGTCGTCGCGAGCCAGCCCGCGGGCGTAGCCGGCGGCGAAATCGAGCGCCTCGTCCGGATTCTGGAAGGCGGCGTGGACGCTATGGGCGAAGCCGTCCGCGACTGCCGCCTGAACGTCCGGGGCCAGATCGCGGCGGATGGCAACCACGCCCAGCGGCAGCGGCAGCTGCTCGCGCTCGGCCCATTCGAGCGCCGGTTCGAAGAGCGCGTGCAATCCCAGACGCTCGTAAATGAGCTGTCCTTCGTGAATGATCAGCCCACCGTCCACTTCGCCACCGACGACGGCGTCGAGAATGGTGTCGAATGGCATCTCGAGTTCCTCGTAGGTAGTGCCGGCGTATATCCGCAGGAGCATTCGGGCCGTCGTCAGAGCTCCTGGGATTCCGATCTTGAGTCCGGCGAGGGGTCCGTCCGTCGACTCCACCGGAGGCCGCGTCCCGACCACGAGCGGCCCGTAGGCATCGCCGAAGCTGGCTCCGCATCGCAGGATCCGGTACCGGTCGGCGACCGTGGGATACGCGCCGACCGAGATCGCGCTTAGATCGAGGCGGCCCTCGGCCGTATGCTGATTCAGCGACTCGATATCGGCGAACTCGATCTCCGATTCCAAGCCGCGCCGTTGCAACTCTTTGCTTAGGCCCCACGCCATGAAGGCGTCGTCAGGGTCGGCGCTCTGACCGATTCGGAGAATCTGTGACATCGTGTCCGGGTTCCTGTATCCGAGCGCGCCGTCCGGTCCAGAAAGCTGGCTACCTTGTGGCCGGCACTCTGGTGCACAAAGCTGGCGACCCCGTGGCGGGCACTGTAGTTTAGCTGCTCTCGCGCACCACACATGAACCGCCCCAGCGCCTCTTGCCTTCCGACCACCGCACCTCGAACCTCTCGCCAGCCACCCCTGAGCGTCGATGAGCTCGATAAAAGCGCCCCAGCCGACACCACCCATGATCGACGACACCTAGCTGCTCGCCTGGCGCGAGGAGTTCCCGATCCTGGACACGTCGACCTATCTGATATCGAATTCGCTTGGCGCCATGCCGCGCGGGGTACACGCGGCTCTGGCCGGGTACGCAGATACGTGGGAAACGCGAGGTGTCGGCGCCTGGGAAGAGGAGTGGTGGTTGCTGCCGGAGAAGGTCGGCGACGCCATCGGCGGGGTCATCGGGGCTGCGCCCGGCACGGTATCGACGCATCAAAACGTGACGCTGGCGTCGGCGGTGCTGGCGTCGTCCTTCGACTTCACCGCCGAGCGCAACTGCATCGTTTGCTCGGAGCTCAACTTCCCGTCGATCGTTCACCTGTACCGCGGCTACGAGCGTTACGGCGCCCAGCTGCATCTCGTCGGCTCGCCAGATGGCTTCGAAGTCCCAACCGAGGCGATGATCGCAGCGATCGACGAGCGCACCGCGCTGGTGCCGATCTCGCATGTGATCTTCCGTGGCAGCTACATGCAGGACGTCGAGGCGATCG
Source organism: Acidobacteriota bacterium (assembly GCA_965248695.1). Lineage (GTDB taxonomy): Bacteria > Acidobacteriota > UBA890 > UBA890 > WLXD01 > DASCOT01. The sequence goes on from CBDFKD010000002.1 coordinate 3,728,240, forward strand.
TTGCACGGGCTCGCGAGGTTGGCGCAAGCGTCGCCCTCGATGTCTACCAGTCAGCCGGTGCGATGCCGATCGATGTGGTTGGCTTCGATGTCGACTTCGCCGTCGGCGGGGTGTTGAAATGGTTCTGCGGAGGTCCGGGGGTTGCCTATCTGTACTGCCGCCCGGACCGCATCGCGGAGCTCGAGCCCGCGCTTACCGGATGGTTCGCGCGCCGTGAGCCGTTCGCTTTCGACCCCCTCGACACGACGTACCGAGACGATGCCTGGCGGTTCCTGAATGGAACGACACATATCCCATCGCTGTCGGCCGCGGTGCCCGGACTCGAGATTCTCGGCCGCCTCGATCTGGATGACGTCCGACGCAAGTCGCTCCGGCAGACACAGGCGATCATCGACACGGCGAGTGAGCGCGGCTGGCGGGTGAATTCACCGTCATCGCCCGAGCGCCGCGGTGGGCACGTCACCGTCGACGTGCCGGGAGCCGATCGAGTGGCGCAACAGATGATGCAACGGCGCATCATGGTCGACTATCGACCGGCGGCAGGGATTCGCCTGGCGCCGCACTTCTACACTACGGACGACGAGATCCAGCTGGCGCTCGCTACCATCGACGAGCTAGTGGCCTGTAACAGATGAACGTTGCATATCGTGGTGACGAAATTGGCCTGGATGCCAGGCGCACCGACGAGACGATGTTTGCCCATCTTGGAGGAGGGGCAACGGGGCAGACGGGCCGATTGCGCCACTGTTCTCTTGATGGGCCTGCGGACAGATGGGCGGTTGCGGGCGATATCGGCGTTGCGCCTCGTCGACGATGCCCATTGCATCGCCTTCCTCACCGCGCCTTGATCTCACCCGCAAATCCCATCTGCGATAGGCAACGTTCATCTGTTACAGGCCACTAGTGGCTCAGTAGCCGCGCTGACGATCGACCAGGTTGCCCAGCCGCCCGCCGTCCACGAAGCAGCGATAGTTCTCGGCGAACTCATCGGCGATGGAACCGATCTCACTCGGACCCGCGATGTGCGGAGTCACCCAAGCCCGCGGCTCGGTCCATAACGGGCTCTCGGCAGGCAAGGGCTCCTGCTCGAAAACGTCCAGGACGGCAGCCGAAATGACGCCGTCTCGCAGGGCGTTCAGCAGGGCTTCTTCGTCGATGAGCGCGCCACGTGCAACGTTGATCACCACCGCGTCAGGTGGCATCTGCGCCAGCGCGCCGGCGTCGATCATGCCCCGCGTCTCGGCCGTCAACGGCAGCGTCAACACGAGGGCGTCGCACGTGGGCAGCATTTGTCGCCAGTTTCTCGCGTCGTACACGTGAGTTACGTGTGGCACCGGTCGCGCCTTGCGACACAGACCGGAGATCTCCGCGCCGAACGCCGCCAGACGCTCGGCGACGACCTGTCCGATCGAACCGAGCCCGAGGACGCCGACGTGAGCGTCCTGAAGCAGCGGTCGCGGTTGTTCCCCCCAGACGCCGCGATCCTGATCGCGGCGGTAGTCCTCGATGGAAATGAGCTGATGCAACAGGTAGCCGATTACGTACTCGGCCATTTGTGCCCCGAAGCGGCAGAGCGAACGCGTTATCTGTACCGTCGGCAACAGGTCCTCGCGCTCGACTATGTGATCGACGCCCGCGCCCATGACCTGGATCCACTCCAGCGCCGGAAGCTGAGCGAGGGCTCCTGGCGGCAGGTTCCAGCTCAGGAGCGCTCGCGCGTCCGACGACTTGCCGCGCGCCGAGCCGGAGCGAGCCTCTACGGGCACACCCGGCAGTCGACGCATGAGCGCTTTGCGATACTCGTCGGCCTTCGAATGCCACACCATGATCGGGACGATCTGCTCGCTGTCTGGCTGCAGTCTGGCGACATTTTCTTCGGCTGGCGTCAAATGTTTGCTCCTTGATCGGGCCGATGATAGCTTAGCTATCCTTGCCGCCAGAGTCTTCTCGATTCATACCCACCCGCGTCGGAGGATCTACGTATGAAGTTCAATGAGCGTCGCGTCGACGAGGTGGTCATCATCGACCTGAGCGGCAAGCTCACCCTCGGCTCAGGCGATGTACAGCTGCGCCAGATCATCCGTGATCTTCTGGAGCGTGGCGAGAAGAGGATCGTGCTCAACCTCGACAAGGTCGGGTACATGGACAGCGCGGGCGTCGGTGAGCTGGTGGCGAGCTTCACGACCGCTCAGAGCCAGGATGCCGGGTTGAAGCTGCTCAACCTCACTGCGAAGATCCGCGATTTGTTGCAGTTCACGCAGCTGATATCGGTATTCGAAAGCCATACCGACGAGGCAGAGGCGGTAGCGAGCTTCGAATAGGCGGAGACGCCGATCCGCGTGGCCCGGCCTGCGTTTTGGCTCCCTCGCCGTCTCGGGGGCGCGGGTTCGATTGTCAGGCGGCGGCGCATCTAACGGGGGCAGGCGATGCACGAGTTCCGGCTGACGCCGCCGGCACCGTTCGGATTCGAGACCACCGCTGCGTTCATGTCGCCCGGCGCGGACGAGCTCGTCGACGTCTTCGACGGTAAGCGTTTCACCCGGCTGGTCGACGTCAGCGGCCGGATGCGTCTCGTGCTGGTCAGCAGTCTGGGTACCGAGCAGCGTCCGGAGCTCATCGTTACGCTGATGAACGGTACCGAGCGCGACGAGCCCGGGGTGGTATCGCTGCTGTCGCGGATGATGGGGATGGGTTTCGATCTGGGTCCGTTCTACGCTCGCTGCCGCCAGGACCAGGGCCTGTACGGGTTGTCATCCGACTTCTATGGGCTGCGCCCGACCCAGAGGATGCACCCGTTTGAGTCCATCACGCTGGCCGTTGCCAGTCGGCCCGGGATGCACTTCTTCCGCGCCAGTGTGTCGACGGTGGCCGAGGCGGTGAGCTACCGGGTGGCGTATGCCGGCGACACCTTCTACGCGTTTCCGACGCCTCGTGTGGTTGCCAAGGCCGTACCCGAGGCCATGGTGCAGCAGAACTTCAGTATCCAGCAGGCCCGCCAGCTCCACTCCATCGCGCAGGCGGCGATGAGCGGACAGCTGGACATCATCGGCTTGGCGCGCGCCCCCTTGGAGACACTCGTCGACCGTCTCTCGATGCACGACGGCGTCGGCCTGCTGGGGGCGCAACTCACTGCCATCATCGGCTACGGGCGACTCGATTGCTTTCCCTCTGCCGACCCGTTGCTGCTCGAATGGCTGGGGCGCAACTACGGATCCGGCACTCCGTTCGAGTCGTTCGAAGCCGATCAATGGGCCGAGCCTTGGGGCAATTACCGCGGCCTCGTAGCCTTCCATATCTACGCGGAGTTGATGGCGAAGGAGCGTCTTTAGGCGCCCTGTGGCGTGAGCAGTTGTCGCCCGTCTGGCATCCGGCTACACTGCCATCAACTTGAGACTGCGTCTCAATTCGGAGGCACGTCTGTCGCCGGCGAAAGGGGCCGAGGCTTCTCGCAATGAGTGCAACCAGCGTGCAATCAGGCCGGGGTCGGGCTGAGCTCTCGAGCGCCGCGCTCGATACGTTCCGCGACTATCTCGGCGCCCAAGGGCTGCGGTTCACGCAAGAGCGCGAAGAGGTCATCGGCGAGTTTCTGCGACTCGACACACACGTCGAGGCCGAGGAGCTGCTCCTACGGCTGCGAGCCGCCGGGTCGGCCGTATCGCGGGCGACCATCTACCGCACGCTCGAATTGCTGGTGCAGGCTGGGTTGGCTCGCAAGGTGCGCCTCGGCACGGACCACTACTACTACGAGCACATCCTCGGAACCCGACAGCACGAACACATGATCTGCGTCGACTGCGGCAGGATCATCGAGTGGTTCGACCGGCAGCTGGACGAGCTGCTGGAAAAGAACCTCCAGCGGCAGCACTTCGTGGCCACGCGCTACACGGTACAGGTCTTTGGCTACTGCAAGGATTGCGCACCACGATAGGCAACGTTCATCTGTTACAGGCCACTAGCCACCCCTGAGGTCGGCGCGTCCCTGAGTCGATCGTCCGGCCACGGAGCCGTCCCGTCGGGAGGTGCGGGCCGCCGGGCACTTTGCCAGCGCATCGAGCTCAGACCGTAGCCACCGAATGTAGGTCCGATGACGCGGTCGCCTTTCGATAGCGCGGGCGCACAGTCCGGCTACGTCGCGACAGGCGTGACTCCAGTCTTGCCGCAGGCTCGGGGGCAGCGGGAGATAGCAAGGCTCCTCATCGAGGAACAGCGGGTCACGCGCCAGCGTCCAGATGTCGCACTGTATTTCCCCATGCGGCACCAATCCGATCCCCTGTAGCAAGTGCGTGAGCTCGTGCGCCACGGTGTAGTGCGACGGCAGACGGCGGCGCAGGTCGAAGCGAACGATCATGTCCTCGAGCACGGCGATGCCGTCTGCGGAACGCGTGATGCCCACCGTAACGGCGTGTTCGTCAAGCTCTGGAAACAGCAATAGACAATGCTCGATGCGTCTCATGAGCGCGTCGGCTCGACGATGCCGCAGCAGTGGGCGCGTCGGTCGCGCCCGGGCGCCGAAGAGCGATAGTTGCGATCTCACGCTGGAGCCGCCATCCGTTACGGGCCACCCGGGTTGGACGTGCGCCGCATTGCATCCTGGGCGGCGACACGACAGGATCGTCCCATACCAAGCCTGTGTTCCGCAGGGGACGGTAACGCACCGGAGAGATGCCAGTGCATCGTTTGGTTCCCTTGGCTCTTGCGGCGTTCATGGTCTCTGCTTGTCAGAACTGGGACCTGATGCGACCGGAGGAGACCGTCGGAGAGGCTGACCGCGCCTTCACTCGACTGGGTCCGGAGAACCGGTCGCCGCTGACGAACGCCCTAGCCCTGCGGCGGGTCGAGCGCATCACCGCGGCGCACGGAGCCGAGCGACTGCAGCTCGCAGAGCGCTTCTTTGAAGAATTTCCGGAAGCCAGGATGTTCGGCCTGGTGCACGAGCTGATAGGTGAGGCGCATCTCGCCGCATTGGCGCATGAGGAGGCCGCAATCGCTTTCGAACGCGCCCTCACGCTCACTCGCACCGATCTTCTCGGCATACCGATCGAGAGCGCTCTGCCGTTGCAACTCGGACTGGCGAAGGCGAGCGCCGGAGACCTGATCGGTGGCTCTACGATGCTGCTGCGGGCGAGCGTGGCGGACCGAGGCGAACGTCTGCAACAGGCCCTGCGGTGGGTATACTCGACCGAGGACTCGGCCGGGGGGAGCTTCGACGATTGGCTGCAGCGCGGCCGCGATAGCGTAGCGGTGATCGCGCCCGAGTTCTCGCTTCCCGGTCTCCAGCAGCCGCAGGTGGACCTGGCGTCCATGCGAGGCAGCGCCACGTTGCTGAACTTCTGGTCGCCGACCTGACTGGCGTGTCGTGAGGAGTTTCCTCACCTCGATGCGATCTACCGGGAGCTAGCCCCCGAGGGGCTGGCAGTGATCGCCGTCGACGTTTCCGACGATCTGGAGCGTGCGAGCCAGTTCTACGACGAGAACGATTTCTCCATACCGGCGGCGTTCGATCCCGGCCAGGAGATTTCGGCGCGCGCCTACGGTGTCATCGCCACGCCGACGAACTATCTGCTCGACGGGCGCGGCCGCATCGTCTGGCGGCATTACGGGTACAAGCGTGGCGACGAGGACGATGTGCGTCGTGAGATTGGCGAGGTCCTCGCCAAGGCCGAGTGAGTCGCGTCGCCGGCCTCAGGCGCTGCGTCGACGTCGTTGCCGGCGGGCGCGCATCTCTTCTTCTTTCATCTCGTCGATGACCTGGAAGAAGGCGTCCACCAGGTCGCCAGGCCATTCGGAGTCGCGTCCGTCGGTGATGATGCCACGTGCCACTTCGTCGGTGAACGCCGGGCGGTAGCTGCGGTCGGAAGTCAGCGCATGCCACACATCGCACAGCGAGATGATCTGCGATCCGGTCGGGATATCTTCGCCCGTCAGCCCGTGCGGATAGCCGGTGCCGTCCCAGCGCTCGTGGTGATGTAGCACCAGCGGCACGACTTCCTTGAGTGCCGGAAGGGGCTTGAGGATCTGCGCGCCGATCTCCGGATGCTGCTCGATCTGCATGCGTTCGCGGGTAGTCAGCGCGCCGGGCTTCTGCAGGATCTCATCGGGGATTCCGACCTTGCCGATGTCGTGCACGAGTGCCCCAAGCTCGACCGCGAGCGTCTCACGCTCGTTCAGGCCGACGGTACTGCAGAGCCTCCGGGTGAGGTCGGACACCTCGAGGGAGTGCTCACGCGTGTAGCTATCCTTGGACTCAACCGCCTCCATCAGCGCACGCAGAGACTGCTGCACCGCGGCGCTGTCGAGTTCCTGTTCCTCGTCGCGCAACATGCTGTCGAGCACCTGACGCGGGGCGTTGCCCTCTCCCGGCATCAGCCGACGCGCGTTCACCGAGATCATCGCCTGGTAGACGCGGCCACTACCGCTCTCGTCGACGCCGGCGGCGTGGATTTGACTACCGCCCTCACCCTTGGCGACGTACATGGCGCGATCGGCCGCGTCCATGAAGCTGTCGGCGACCTCGCCGTCATCGGGGAAGGTCGCCACACCGATCGACACACGTACGGTGCATGGAAGCTCGTCGGGTAGGTCCTCGAGCAGGATCAGCACCCGCTCTGCGCGCTCTACTGCCGTCTTCTTCTCCAGCGGCACGAGCGCAAAGAACTCGTCGCCGTCGTAGCGGCAGATCGCGTTGGCCATCGGGAGTGCGCGCGCCAGGCGCTGGCCGACCTCTCGGATGACGTCGTTGCCGACGACGTGGCCATGGTGATCATTGATGGTCTTGAGGTTGTCGATGTCCACCATCACGAGCGACAGCGGTTTCGGCCGCTCGAGCTCGGCCTGTTCGGATAAAGCCTCGTCGAGCTCCTGGCGGAAGGTGTTGAAGTTCAGCAGGCCAGTGAGACCATCCAGACGGCTCCGCCGCCGCATTTCTTCGACCAGGTCGCAGCCCTGCAGATAGCCGGCCACCATCAATGCGGCGGCCTTGCAGAAGGTTCGTTCTTCCTCCTGGAGGCTGAAGTCCTCACGCGCGTCGCGCAGGAAGAAAGCACCTACCACCACCTCGTTGTGCATGACCGGAACGACGAACCAGCTACGGAAGCGATGTGGCATCGGAAGGTGGCGGCGCACCTTTTCCCACAGCTTCGAAGGATCGTTGGGATGCAGCTCGGTGATCTCTCCAGAGGAGAGCGTCTCCTCGAGCTCCGGATAGTGCTTCAGCGCCAGTAGGAGCTGAACGCTCTGCTCGCCGTCGTCGGAGCAGGCGGCAAGATAAGCGTGCCGGTCTCCTTCGTTGAAGATCAGCGTCGAGCAACGCTCAGCGCGCAGCGTCTCGCGCAGCTTCCTGTTCACCGAGTTCAAGACACTATGCGCGTTACCCGACGACAGAGCCAGCTGACCGATTTCGAGCAGCGCTTTTGTCCGGTCCCTTTCCGAGGCCACCTGATGAAAACGATGCGCCATCTTCCTGGTGACGTCGGTCATCCGATGGAACTGGTGCTGCTCGCGGCGGGCCTCGTCGGAGATCGTGCCGAAGAACAGACCCACTCCGAACAGGAATGGCAATCGGATGAGCAGATCGGTTTGCCGCCACATCATGCCGCCGTGTTCGACTTGCAGCATGATCAAGTAGACGACGCAAACCCCCAGCGTGGCGATCACCGTATGGCCGAACTGGCTACTGATGCCGGCGATGATCAGTACGAGGAAGAAGAACAGGAAGAAATCGTTGGTCGTCTCTCCCGTAAACGCCACAGCTACGGTGACGAGGGCGAGGTCGGCCAGCGTGATGGGCCACCGCAGGCGCTCCCACTGGCCCGAGCGGACGGCCAGGCCGTAGCAAGCGAGGCTTAGCATCAGCACCACGACCATCGAAATCTGCTGCCACGGTGCCATGGGGCTGCCGTTGCCGTAGAGGACGAGGTAGGCGGAACCGATCAGGACAGGTGCAGCGGGTCATGACGACGCCGGCGTGCTGGCGATCGTCCGGCTTTGAACGAGACGACGCATTCACGGTACGGTCCTCGCTGGCGACGCTATGGCTCACTGATGCCCTCTAAAAGTTATTATAAAGTACTTAAACTTGTTAATAATCGTAATAATGAATGATTTAAATATGTGAAGTCAATGATCTTCTTTAAAGAATTTAGAAAGATACTTAAGCCTATCAATGGCCTCCCTGGCCTCTCCTGGCCGGCGCCGTAAGTGGGCCGTGATCGGACGCCCGGCCTGTATGGGATAATCCGCTCCAGGAGCCTGCCCATACCACCCGCGCCAGCGACGTGTCGCCCCGATCAAGTGTCTTGATTCAGTTCGCCGCGGCGACCTACCCGCCAGGCTGTACGGAGCGACGAACCCATGGTTCCTGACAGCAAGAAGCGAGCCTCGGATGGCGCGGAGGAGCGAGAGACGTTCTCGTCCGGCTGGGGGATGATCTTCGCGCTGCTAGGGGTCTCTATAGGGCTGGGCAATTTCTGGCGCTTCCCCTACATGATGGGGATCTTCGGCGGCGGCGCATTCTTGGCGATCTACTTGCTGGTCGTGGTTACCGTCGGCGTGCCGGCGCTGCTCGCCGAGCTCACGCTCGGCCGAGCGACAGGCCGCGGCCCGGTGGAGGCGTTCGTGCGTGCCGGCATGCCCGCGGGACGCCAGATCGGGCAGCTGCTTTACATCGGCGTTGCAATGGCGATGACCTACTACCTTGTCGTGCTGGGATGGCTGCTCGCCTACTTCGCCATGTCGCTCGGCTGGGCGCTCGGTCTCAACGAGCTTTCCAGCGACACATTCGCTGCGCTACACGCGCGCTGGCCAGCGCAGATGCTGTGCTCGGCGATTGTCGGCGCGGCTGCTGCTGCGGTCGTTTCCAGGGGCGTTCGGCAGGGAATCGAACGTGTCAGCCGCTTCTCGCTCCCGGTGTTCGGCGTGCTCACGTTCGGGCTGGTGGCGTGGTCTGTGTCGCTCCCCGGTGCGGGGGAGGGCCTGCGCTACCTGTTTACGTTCGATTGGCGGGCGTTGACGCCGTTGGCGGTTATGGCAGCAGTGGGTCAGGCGTACTTCTCTCTCGGCCTCGGTGGCACCTTCTTGGTGATCTATGGGTCGTACCTACCGGCCGATGCTCCATTGCACAGGCGCGCCGTATCCACGGCGTTCGGCGACGTCCTGGCGAGCGTTATGGCGGCGCTGGTGGTGATTCCCGTCGCCTTTGCCTACGGGCTCTCGCCGGCGAGCGGTCCACCGTTGCTGTTCGAGGTGATGCCTGCCGCGTTCGTGGCCATGCCGGCCGGCCCCGTGTTCGGTGTTCTTTTTTTTCTGGGCCTCCTCTGCATCGCGTTTCTCTCGGGCGTTGCTGCTGTCGAGGTACTCGTCGGGTCACTCGCCGACTCTCTCGGCTGGAGCCGCAGTCGCTCAGCGTGGGCGGTATCGGCGGCGCTCGTGGTGGCCGGCCTGCCGGCGATGCTGTCGCTCGACTACATCGTCTGGAGCGACCTCGTCTGGGGATCCACGATGCAGCCGGTAGGCAGCGTCGCGGCGGTGCTGGCGCTGGCCTGGGGATTGGGACTACCGGCGGTGCGCCGCCAACTGGTGGGGTCGGAGCCGGCACCCAGGTGGGTGAATGCCTGGTTCTTCTGGGTGCGCTACGTGGTCCCGGCAGCGGTTCTCGTAGCGCTGTTTTCCGGCTGGCTTGGCTAGCAGGCCGTGCGGGTGCTGGTTCTCGACAACTACGATTCCTTTACTTGGAACCTGGTACAGATGATGGCTGCCCAGGGTGCCGAGTGCACCGTTCGCCGGTCCGACGCCGTGACCATCGACCAGGTAGCCGCCATGCGGCCGGAACGCATCGTGCTGTCGCCAGGTCCGTTCGGGCCGGAGCGGGCAGGCATCTGTCGCGCGGTGGTCGATCAGCTGTCCGTGCGCATACCGACTCTTGGTGTGTGCCTTGGAATGCAGGTGATCGCCGTGGCCGCGGGCGCCCGCGTGAGGAGTTCCGGCGCGCCGGTACACGGCAAGCTACGGTCGGTGCACCATTGCGGGACGGGAGTGCTACGCGGGCTCTCCAGCCCCCTGCAAGTGGGGCTCTATCACTCGCTGATCGTCGATCCGGTGAGCGTTGGGGATGACCTCGAGATCACCGCGACCGGTGATGATGGGGACGTCATCATGGGATGCCGCATGGTCGATCGGCGAGCCGAAGGGGTGCTCTTCCACCCCGAGTCGTTCCTGACCGAGTGCGGCGGCCGGGTCCTGGCGAATTTCCTCGACGGATCGGATGTGGTCGGATAGGCCGAGCGCCGCGGCGCGTGCGGCCACACGTTCACTCTTGTCCGACTGGATACCGGATCCGGGCGACGGCCAACCGTTGGGGCGCATCCCGCTCGGCATGCCCTGCGCTGCGACGGAGCTCGCCGAGGCCTTGCACAACGAGACCGGCTTCGTGTGGCTCGACGGTGCCGACCAAGGGCGCACTCTCTTCGCCCTCGATCCAGTCGCGGTTCTCGCAGCCCACGGATCGTCGACGACGCTGTGCCACGCGAGCGAGGAGACGCGTCTGCCGATCGATGCCTTCGGCGCCCTCGAGGTGCTCTTCGATCTGCTGCCGACGGGGACGCGGCTGTTCGGCTACCTGGGATACGAGCTTGCAGCACTCCTGGAGGAGCTTCCCGAGTTCCCGGCGGCCGATGCCCGGGTACCCGACCTGCACATGGGCGTCTATGACGCCTGGCTCGAAGGCGGCGACGGGCAGTGGGTTCTCACCGGGTCAGCCGTCGAGGACCGCATGGTGGCCATGCGCGGGCGCATCGAGGCGCTGCTGAGGCAATCGCGCCGGAGCGCCGGCCGAGGTCGCCGCCATGCGCCGACCCTCTTCATGGACGATGTCTCGAGCGTTCCCGACGGCCCTGGCTTCGAGGCCGCGGTGCGACGAACCCTGGAGCGCATAGGCGCCGGTGAGATCTTCGAGACGAATCTGTGCCGTCGCTTCTCCGCCCCATGGTCGTTGACCGATGCCTGGGAGCTCTACCGGCGGCTACGCGCTGCCAGCCCGGCGGAGTATGGCGCCTACCTGCGACTTCCGGATGCGGCGGTGTTGTCGATTAGCCCTGAGTGCTTTCTCAGGCTTCGTGGCCGGGCGGTCGAGAGCCGCCCGATCAAGGGCACGAGGGGGCGTTCCGATCCACAGCAAGACGCCGCCGTTGTCGCCGAGTTGCGCGGTAGCGAAAAGGACACGGCTGAGCTCGCGATGATCGTCGATCTGGTGCGCAACGATCTGGGTCGGGTCAGCGTTCCCGGGAGCGTTGTCGTGAGCCAGTTCGCCGCCCCGATGATTCTCCCGACGGTGATCCACACGGTGGCTCAGGTGACTGCTCGGCTGAGGCCGGAGGTGGGGCCGGCGGACCTGCTGCGTGCGACGTTCCCCCCAGGCTCGATCACCGGCGCCCCCAAGATCCAAGCGATGAAGGTATCCGCCGCCGAGGAGCCGCTCCGGCGCGGGCCGGCGATGGGAGCGATCGGTTGGATCGACGCTGCTGGCGACCTGGAGATGTCGGTTGCGATACGCACCGCGGTCGTGACCACCGACCGCGTCGACTACCATGCTGGCGGCGGCATCGTGGCGGATTCAGATCCGCTGGCCGAGCGCGAGGAGACGATGGCGAAGGCGCGCGCGTTCTTGCAGGCATTGGGAGTTGGTTGAGCGCCGCGCGTTCCTCAACGGCGAGCTGCGGGCCACTGACGAGGCTCGAATCGCCTGCGACGATGCCGGTTTCCTCGTCGGCGACGGGCTGTTCGAAACGCTACGAGTCAACGGTCGTCGGCCGCTGGACACGGAAGCCCATCTGGATCGTATGTTCGAGGGCCTGGCGCGGATCCGACTGGCGATTCCGGAGAACCGCGTGGCGCTGCGCTCCGCCATCGAGGCGGTGGCACGGACAGCGCCCGAGCCGGCTGCGCGTCTGCGAGTCACGGTGACGCGCGGCGGTCCGGACAGCGGCCCGACTCGGCTTGTCGTTGCGGTTCCGTATGATCCGCCGACTCCCGATGCCTACGACAACGGTGTCGAAGTGGCCGTGATCCGAGAGCTTCCCGTCGATCACCGCGATCCTCTGAGGCAACTAAAGTCGATCTCGTGGCAACGCCAATCGCTGGCGCTGGCGATGGCGAACGAGCTCGGCGCTTTCGAGGGGATCCTGCTCAACCATCGGGGCAGAGTGGCGGAGGGAGCGCGTAGCAACGTCATCGCTCGACTCGGTGATCGGGTCGTGACACCACCGCTCGACGACGGCTGCCTTGCCGGCACCGTCCGGCGCCGCCTGCTCGAGAGTGGCCTCGTCGTGGAGGCTCGACTACGGGAGAAGGACCTGATGGACGCCGACGAGCTGGGGCTGGTCAACAGCCTGATTGGGGCCTTGCCCGTCGGCGCTGTCGGGTCACGGCAGCGAGCCGTCGGAGGGTTCACAGCGCCACTTCGTGCCGCGCTGTCAGCGTTCGGGTGGGCGGAGGTCGCTTGATGCGTATTGTCGGAATCTTGTTGCTGCTGGCGGTGTCCGCCGGTCCAGGGTCCGGAGGACTCGCGCAGGAGCGCGGGGACTCGACGCCGGCCGATGGGTCGATCGTCTGGCCGCCCGTGCTGCCGGCGATGGCAGAAGTGGCGGCGCTGATTCTGGAGTCCGAAGATCGGCGCTTCGTGGCCGACGGACTTATCGAGTTGACGTCCTCGAATGATGCCGGCGTGCGGTCGCGCGCTGCCATCGCTCTCGGCCGCGTCGGGTCGCCACGCTCGCTGTCGCGCCTCATCGAGCTCACGCGAGACTCCGAACCTGCAGTTCGTGCGGCCGCAGCCTTCGCGCTCGGACGCCTGGAGTACGACCTGGCGGTGGTTACCGAGGACGCCGAGCGTACCCGCGCTCGCGACGCGCTCTTGGCGCTGCTCGATGCACCAAACAGCCTCGCGGCGGAGCAAGCTGCGTGGGCGCTCGGCATCGTCGACGGTGGCGCCGCGACCGCGGTTGCTGACTGGTTGCAGCGTGCCGCGGGCAGCACTCCGGACACACGTCCGGACCCGGCCGTGCTGGCCGCGTTGCTCAACAGCTGGTGGCGGCTGAGCGGTGCCGATGCGACGGCCCTGCGGCCCTTCACCGGGTGGCCGGTCGTCGTCGTCCGGCTGGCTGCCGCGCACGCGTTGAGGCGACTCAGCGATCCCAACTCACTGCCGCAGCTGCTGCCCATGCTGGATGATCCTGACGCCGAGGTGCGCCTGATGGCACTCCGTGGGCTACGGGGCTCGCCACCACGGGTGGCGGAGCCCAATGCGATCCGCCTGTTGAGCTCGCGAGATCGACGTCTGCAGTGCGAAGCGCTGGGCTGGCTGCAGACAACCTGGGAAGCCCAGGACGGCATCGCCGGTGACGACGCTTTCGTCGCCGTTCTGCGTCGATCGCTCGATCGGGATCTTCACGTTCGCAGTTGCGCCCTGCGCGCTCTGGGCGTGACGGTTTCGCGTCGCGGCGTCGCTTCCGATCGTCTGCTCGAGGCTTTGGATGAGGAAGAAGAGGGCGTTCGAATCGCGGCGATCCAGGGCCTAGTGGGGGCGGACAGCAAGTTGCTCCATGAGGCCGTCGCGCGCGAACGTCGGCGTGCCGGAATAGGGGACGCCGTCGATGTGGGAGCGACGCTGCTGGAGTACTTGGACGAGGCGCGGCTCGAGGCTGTCTGGTTCGCGCGTGCCCTGTCGCGCTCCGGGAAACCGGAGGATCAATCGCTTGCGGCCGCCCTGTTGCGCGCCGGCCCCCGCCCGGTGCGGGTCGCGCTGCTCGCCGAGCTCGAGCAGCGGGCGCCGGAGGACGCCTATCAACTGGCGTTCAACCTGGTTGACGGCGACCTCGAGGCGGAAGCCCTCGACGTGATCGCTCGCCACTATGACCCGTCATGGTTCGACGACGATCCGGAGCTGCAGACCGGACTAGCGGATCGACTCTGGCGACGCTACTTCGACCCGCGCGGCTCGGAGAGTCGGGGGCTACGGCTTGCTGCCCTACGCGCGCTTGCCGCGGTCAGTCGCGAGATCGTCGTACGACGCTTGTCGGTCATTCGTGATGAGCCAGATCGCTTCGTTCGATTCGCGGCGTTCGACGATCTGGGCAGTCTGCCGCAGGTGGAACGGGTGCTCTGCGACCTCGAGGCGTTGCTGGCACCGCACGCCGCGGGTCGCGATCGCGGTGGCTACGTCGAGCTCGCGAAACGCGTGTTCGACCTCCAGTCGCAGACGCCACGGCTGCACCTTCAGACCGATCGCGGAGATGTAGTGATCGAGTTGCACGCCGATTGGGCGCCGCTCAGCGTCGTGCAACTCATCGACCTGGTGGCGTCGGGGTTCTTCGACGAAAGTAGATTCCACCGGGTCATCGCCGGGTTTGTCACCCAGGGTGGCGCCGCGGCCGACGGATCGTTGGCCCCGGCGTTGCGCAACGAGGACAGCCCCGTCGGCTATGTGCGCGGCAGTGTCGGGTTGGCACACCGCGGTCGCGATAGCGGACGATCACAGTTCTTCATTACGCACGCCGCCCAGCCTCACTTGACCGGGGAATACTCGATGATCGGTCAGGTAGTCGATGGTCAGCGCGACGTCGAGCTCATCCAGCCAGGCGATCGCATGCGGGCGCGGATCGAACCATGATGGTGACCCGCGCATGATCGCCGAGCCCATGACGACGCTCACCGACTACCTGCTGGCGTTGCTGGCGGCGTGGTTGGGCGTACGGTTGCTGCGTCCGTGGGCGGCCGCTCGACCGCGAGCACGCACGTTGCTCGCAGCGAGTTTCGCGACGATAGCGCTTGCAGCGGTGGTGGGTGGCACCTCGCACGGTTTCCGGCCGTTCCTCGGGGATGGAGCCAACGCAGCACTTTGGAAGGTGACCGTCCTGTCGGTGGGTGCCACCGCCTGCCTGTTCGTCGCCGCCAGCGCCTACGCTTCCCTGAGTACCCGCCCGCGCCGGATCCTGCTCGGCATCGTGATCGCACAGCTGATCGTCTACACGACCTGGATGATGCGCCACGATGAGTTCTTCTGGGTCATCGTCAACTACGTACCCCAGATGGTTGTCGTGCTCGTCTTGCAATGCGTGCAGATACGTCGAGGCGCGCCGGGCGCCGGCTGGCTCGTAGCAGGCCTGCTGGTGACGCTCGGAAGCGCTGCGATCCAGGCCAGCGGCTTCACGCTCCACCGGCATTTCAATCACAACGACCTGTACCATGTGGTTCAAATGGCGGGCATGATGCTGCTGTTTCGCGGCGGCCGCTCGATTCGCGATCACCCGGTCGCCGATACTTCCTAGTGGCCTGTAACAGATGAGTCGATAGTGCCGTGGTGGCGAAATGGGGTTGGATGCAAGTCGCTCCGACGAGTCGATGTTGGTGCATCTTGGAGGAGGAGCAACAGAGCAGGCGGCCCGATTTCGCCACTGTTGCTCTGGTTGGCCTGCGGACAGATAGGCAGTTGCGGGCGAACTCGGCGTTGCGACTCGTCGACGATGCACCGCGGCAACGCCATCCTCGCCGCGCCTTGATCTCGCCCGCAAATCCCATCTGCGGCGCTATCGATTCATCTGTTACAGACCACTAGGGTGGACGATGCAGATCCTCGCCGGAACAAGCGGGTTCTCCTACAAGGCATGGAAGGGGAACTTCTACCCGGAGGATCTTCCGGACACGCGGATGCTGGAGTACTACTCCAGCCGATTGCCAAGCGTGGAGATCAACAACACCTTCTATCGCATGCCGTCCGCGAAGATGATGGCGAAGTGGTTGAGCGTGGTGCCGGAGGAGTTCCGCTTCGTGCTCAAGGCGACGCGTCGCATCTCGCACTTCGCCAGGTTGCGAGCCGACGACGAATTGCTCGAGTACCTCTTCGGCATCACCGCCGAGCTCGGCGATCGGTTGGGCGCCCACCTCGTCCAGCTGCCGCCGTATGCGAAGAAGGATGTGGAAGCGCTGCGCGGGCTATTGGAACGCGTACCTGAGGGCAACCGTGTGGCCTTCGAGTTCCGTAACGAGTCGTGGTTCGATGACGAGGTCTACGAGGCGCTGCGTTCGTTCGACGCGGCCCTGGTGATTGCCGATGGAGGAAAAGTAGAGGTGCCGCTGGTGTCCACGGCGAGTTGGGGGTACCTACGGCTGCGGCGCGATGACTACGACGACGATGCTCTGCGCCAGTGGCACGATCACATCGTCTCGCAGCCCTGGAAGGACGCCTTCGTCTTCTTCAAGCACGAGGACGACGGCGGCGGCCCGCGCATGGCGCGAGCGATGCTGGAGTCCGATTCGTAGCTTCCCGCTACGAGGCGGCTATGCGGGTGGACGCACCAGCGGCACGAAGCGCACCGGGATCACGCGGCGGCGGACCACTCGTCCCGACGGGCCCTTGTCGAGGTGCACGAGCTCCTGCGCCGCGTCGACCGCCCCAACGGGCGCTACCAGGTTCCCCGACTCCACCTGTTCGATCAGTGCTTCGGGGAGCACGGTGGGCGCCGCAGTCACGATCAAGCCGTCGAAGGGAGCGTGCTCGGGCCAGCCGAGTGCGCCGTCGCCGATGCGCTGGTGTACGTTCCGGTAGCCGAGCCGCATGAGATTGTCCGATGCCCGTTCGGCCAGCTCGGCGATGATCTCGATGGTGTAGACCTCGCAGCCAAGCTCGGCGAGCACTGCGGTCTGGTAGCCGCTACCGGTGCCGATCTCGAGAATACGGTCGCCTTGCGTCGCGCCCAGCAACTCTGTCATCAGGGCGACGATGAAAGGCTGCGAGATCGTTTGCCGGCGACCGATCGGCAACGGGAAGTTTCCATAGGCCTCGTTGGCGAGCGCTGCCGGTACGAACTCGTGCCGTGGGACGCGAGCCAGGGCATCGAGCACTCGAGCGTCCTCGATGCCCTCTGTGCGCAGCGTTTCGACGAGACGGTCACGAGCGCGCTTGAAGTCGACCTCCGGGGGTGGGTCCAAGACTCCATCGATCATAGTCGCCGTGGCGAGCATAATTGGCGTCGAGAGGACTCCCGACGCCGCTCGACGACTACTCATCCCCGATAACACGGAGCGTGCCGATGGTCACTGGATCCCGCTTGCTCGTCCTGGCGTTGATCGCATCGCCTCTGCTTGTGCTGCACGCGGAGCTCGCGAGTCGCCGGCAAGAATCGGCCGCTGTGGCGCAGCTCAGGCAGGAGATCGGGAACTTGCGCTTTCGCCTCGACTACGAGACCAACCGCGTGCAGCGGCTGATCGACGACCTGCAGCGGCAAGTGCGTCAGAACGACCTGCGGCCGCCCCGCAGCGCGCCGCTGCCGACCTTGACGCAGGCTCCGATGCCGGCGGCCACGAGCTCTGCGAGCGATCGCCGGCTTCGCGTCGACGACGATGACGGTCGTCCGCGTGCGGCGCTGACGGTGAGCGAGCGGTTCGGTCCGATGATTGCGCTGATGGGCCCGTCCGGTGATGTCGAAGCCATGCTGAGCGTCCCGTCTGTGGGGCCCCGTCTGGAGCTCTTCGATCGGTCCGGACGCACCCGGATCGTGTTGGGCCTGGAGAACGGGGCGCCGCAGCTCCGTCTGCTGGCCGAGGACGGCTCGATCGTGGAGCGTCTCGGTGCGCCGAGCTCCGAGGACAAGTAACCGACGCCCCGTCGGGGGCAAACCTCGGACTGAGCCGTCCGCCGGTCGCCACCCGGTCTCAACACAAGGCTGCAGGACCTCGGCTCCGTGCGACAATGGCCGCTTCATCCATCCGGCAGGTCGATCATGACTGAGACGAACACGAGTCCGGCGCCCCCTTCGCTCGGTCGCCGTTCGTCAGCGGACCGTTGCAAGCACAGGTTCTGACCAGAAACGGGACTGCTGGACGCAGTCGGGTTGGAGGGCGCCGCGATGGGCTACATATTGCGCTTGTTGTTGCGTCCGCTGGCGACCGTCATGATGGGCGCAGGGGCGGCGTTTCTGGTACGCGATCTCTTCCTCAACCCTGCTGCCGTGGGGTTTGTCCGCATCGGCACGCTGGTGCTCATCGGCGCGGTCACGATCCTGCTCTTCGCCGCTGGGGAAATCTCGCTACGCCGGTTGCGGGCCCTGGAGATCGTGCTGTTCGTGGTCATGAGCGCGCACATTCTTGTCCTGGATCATGGCCTGCTATTGCAAGAAGCAGCCGCCGGTGACGCCGGCCTGGTGCTGTCGCGCTGGAACTTGACGGCGCTCTCCTTCGTGCTCCTGATGGCAACATACGCGATCTTTGTGCCCAACACCTGGGTGCGTGCCGCCGCCGTCATCTTGCCGCTAGCAGCGGCGCCGATCGCGCTCGGGCTGCTGGTTCGCGCCCGACACCCGGAAGTGGAGTCGTTGACCCGGTCGGTGTTGACCGCTTCCAAGGTCACCGACGTCGTGTTCCTGCTCTCGACCGCCGCCATCATCGCCCTGCTGGGTGTGCTGCTGATCGATCGCTTTCGAACCGTGGCGCTCGATGCACGGTCGTCGAATTTCTATGATCTACAGGAGCGCATCGGCGAGGGCGGCATGGGTGAGGTTTGGTTGGCGCGACACCAGACGCTCGCCCGTCCGGCGGCGATCAAGATCATCCGTCCCGAGCTCCTGGGCAACGGCGACAAGGGATCGACCAATATGGCGACTCGCCGGTTCGAGCGCGAGGCGCGGGCGACAGCGGCGCTTCGATCCCCGAACACGGTAGAGATCTACGACTTCGGTGTCACCAACGAAGGTGTCTTTTACTACGTCATGGAGTATCTCGAGGGCCTGGATCTGGAGACGTTGGTCAAGCGCTTCGGCCCGCTCCCACCAGCGCGCGCTATCTACTTGTTGCGCCAGGCGTGTGCATCGTTGGGGGAGGCGCACGCTGGCGGCCTGGTACACCGCGACATCAAACCGGCGAACGTGTACGCCTGTCGGATGGGTGGCGAGCACGATTTCATCAAGGTGCTCGACTTCGGGCTGGTGAAGCACCAGAAGCAACAGGAAACGACGCAGTTGACCGTCGACGGGCTGACCACCGGTACCCCTGCCTACATGCCACCGGAGCTGGCGATGCAGGCCGATCTCGTCGGGCCCGGCACGGATGTCTACGCCCTGGGATGTGTCGCCTACTGGCTTGTGACCGGCAAGTTCGTCTTCGATCAGCCGACCCCGATGGCGATGGTGGTCGACCACGTGAAGTCACAGCCGCTACCGCCTTCATCCCGCACCGAGCTCGAGATCCCCGTGGCGCTCGACGAGGTGATCCTGAAGTGCCTGGAGAAGGACCCGTCCGACAGGTTCGCCAGCATGCGTGAGCTGTCGAAGGCCCTGTCGCGGGTACCGGTCGAAATGGGCTGGGGGCCTGCCGAGGCGGAGGACTGGTGGTCCTTGCACCAGCCCGAGGGATCGAAGGAGCTGCCGAAGGCGTCGTAAACGGGGCCCGGCGGCACGGCCTCGTGACGGAGGTGCCGCGGCTCTGGAACACCGGCGGCCTATGCCGCTTGGACCAATCCTGGCGCCGGCTGTGGATCGCGGCACACTGCCGCGACCGGCGCTGTCTGGTCATCCGCCGCCGCGATTCCGAGCCGCTGCACCGGATCGAAGCGAACCCGCAGGTCGCCGGCGAGCCATGCGAAATGGTGCAGGAACACCATCCACAATAGCGTCATGCCGAACATCTCGGTGCATTCCTCGATCGATTTCGAGAAGTGCAGCAGCATGTCGTAGGGGCTGGTGCCGAAAGTGCGAGCAGCCCACATCTCCAGGTGCCAGCGCTGCGCGATCGCCGCGTAGGGGTTGAGCGCATGTGTCGGCGCCAGCCCCTCGAAGAAGTCGAGTGCCACCGCAGTGGCCAGGCAGCTGAGGGCGACGAAAACCGCTGCCTTCGGCTTCCAACCACGGAGCTGCTTGAGCAGAAAGCCGAACATGAAGAAGCCCATAGCCGCGAAGATCGGCATGAAGACAATCTGCCAGCGATAGCTCGGGAACATCTCCAGCGTCCATGCGCCGAACGCGAATCCGTCGCCGGTCTGGTGATAGGCAGTACCGAGGCGTTCGTGGATGTGCGCCCCGTCGTCGAGCGCCAGATAACAGAAGAACAGCGTCAACACCTGCCACCCCAGCGTCTGCCAACGGGTAGCGGTCTTGACCTGACCCCGCGGTTAGTACCATGTCTTATCTCAGTAACTCGGTGCTGACAAGAGGTTGTTGAGGCCGGCGAAGCGGAGCGCAGCCGGCTTCAACAACGTCGCTTCGGGTGCGGGCGGCCGATAGCTCAGCGAGCTGTGCGGTCGCATGCGGTTGTAGTGCTGACGCCATCTCTCGATCAGAACCTTTGCCTCCTTGAGCGTGTAGAAGATCTCTCCATCCAGCAGCTCGTCGCGTAGCTTGCCGTTGAAGCTCTCCACGTAACCGTTCTCCCACGGCGAGCCCGGCTCGATGAACAGCGTCCCCACGCCCAACCGGCCCAGCCAGTCGCGAACCGCCTCGGCGGTGAACTCTGGTCCGTTATCCGACCGGATGTGCTCAGGTATGCCCCGGTGTACGAACAACCTCCCGAGCTGCTCCAGCACGTCCTCAGAGTTGAGCTTCCGTGCTACATGGATCGCCAGGCTTTCTCGTGTGTACTCATCGACGATCGTCAGCAGCCTCATAGCCCGACCGTCGTGCGTCCGGTGGTGCAGGAAGTCATACGCCCAGACATGATCCCGGTGCTGTGGGCGCAGCCGGATGCAGGAGCCATCGCTCAGCCACAGCCGTGCTCGTTTGGGCTGTTTTCTCGGTACTTTCAGCCCTTCGCGCCGCCAGATACGCTGCACTCGTTTGTGGTTCACGGACCAGCCCTCCATGCGCAGCAACGCTGTCACCCTCCGATATCCGTAGCGCCCGTACTGTCGGGCTAAATCCACGATCCGCTCCGTCAAAATCTGCTCCTGTTGCGGCTCTCTTGGCACGTACCGGTGTGTCGTGCGTGGTTGTTTCAGTACCCGACACGCCCGCCTCTCCGAGACGCCCAGCCGCCCCCGTACATGTGCCACCGCCTCTCGCCGCCGAGCTGGGCTCAGAAGTTTCCCTCCGCCACTTCCTTCAGGATCGACAGGTCGAGTTCCTTTTCCGCCACCAGCCTCTTGAGCCGGGCATTCTCCTTCTCCAGTTGCTTGAGCTTTCTGGCCTGGTTGAGCTTCAGTCCGCCGTACTCTCGCCGCCACCGGTAGTAGGTGTGCTCGGTGATTGCTAGCTTGCGGCAGGCATCCTTGACCGTCGCCCCTCGAGCCAGCTCCACCTCAGCCTCCCGGAGCTTGCGTACGATCTGCTCGGCGCTGTGCCTCTTACTCGGCATTCTGACCTCCCGTTCTTGACCCAGATCGTGAGATTACATCCGGATCCGTTTTCGGGGGTCAGGTCAAGCGCCGTGAGGGCGAGGCCGAGTTGTGGGGCGCCAACCGGCGCGGCCAGCGCTGCACTGGAGCCGCCTGAGCCGGAGCTGGAGCCGCCCGAGCCGGAGCTGGAGCCACCCGAGCTGGAGCCACCCGAGCTGGAGCTACCAGAGCTGGAACCACCCGAACCGGAAGCCGAGCCACCGGAACCAGAACCACCGGAACCAGAACCACTTGAACTGGACCCGCCCGAGCCTGAGCTCGAGCTGCTCGGATCGTCGCAATCACCGCTGTACTCACCGAGCACCGGCGGTAGATAGATCTCGCGGGTGTAGCTTCCGGTACCGACCGTGGTCGAGCCGCCGAAGCTGTAGTAGCCAGGCACGATCAAGTCGCTGCCGTCGAGCGTCACGTTGACGGTGTGGCCGTTGATCGTGAGGCTCGAGGAGCTCAGTGGAACCAGTGTCCACGTTTCCGGATCGACGATATCGTCGATCCAGGCGCTGTCCACCTTGAGGTCGATCAGCGTCTGCTCGATGCCGGCGTCGGCGGCGTAGAAGGCGGCCGACTTGCTCCGGTAGTTGTCCGAGATGGTCATGTCGACCATGCCGTTGGTCATCATCGACCAGCCGATGACGCCGACGGCGGACATCGCCATCAGGGCGAAGAGCATGCCGAAGCCGTCTTCGTTGCCGAGAGACCTGAGTGTCACCTTGCACTTCATAGTGGCTTCCCCTTTTGGAAAGCGGGAGGGGGTGCAGTAGCTCGTCTTTGGGTGATGAGAAGCGTTATAACACCACGTAGGTGTCTTCTAAACATAGAAATAGTCAGTCTTAGCCAGTAAACAATGAATTCAAGCGCTGAGAGCAATCAGTGCCAACCGGTGCCTTCATCTGATGCACCCCGATGGCCTCGATTGGCCGCTCCTGTCCACCCGTTCGCCAGCATCGGTCCGTATTCCTTCGTTTTGCGTCGAGGCCGGGAGCATCTGCCGGATGAATGCGACACCCGTAGCTGCGCGCGCTGCGCGGCGGGCTACGAAGAGATCTCTATCTGAACCTTCAGCGTGCCGCGCCGGTTCGCGTGCTCGAGCGCGGCGAGGCCGCGCTCCAGCGGGTAGGTAGCGGTAAGCAAGGGCGCCACCGCTACCGCGCCTTCGGCAAGTGCCGCGAGCGCCGGCGCGAACGCTCCACATCGTGAGCCCACGACACGGATCTCGTCCACTACCAGCGCCGACGCATCGATGTCTAGTCGATCGGCGTAGGTACTCTTGAGCAGCAGCGTGCCGCCGGCTCGCAACGCCGCCCGCGCCACCGCGAAGCCTTGCGGCTCGCCGCTGCACTCGACCGCGACGTCGAATCCGTTTCCAACGGCGTCGGCATCAGTGGACGTCGCCACTTCCAGCTCCTTCAGGAGCGCCAGCTTGGGCTCGTGTCGCCCCAGCACGGTGATGCTCGCTCCGGTCGAGACCAGCGCGCGTGCCACCAACTGCCCGAGCTTGCCGTCGCCGACTACCACCACCTTGTCGGTCTTGGCGAGCGCCGTCTGCTGAGCGACGTGCTGCGCTGCCGCCAGCGGCTCGGTGAAGGTTGCGTCGGCATCGCTGAGCGACGCCGGCACCGGGTGGAGATTGCTCACCGGCAGCACCAAGAACTCGGCGAACGCTCCGTCGAGGCCACGGATGCCGAGCACCCGGCGACGTAGGCAGTGCTTGGGATCGGCGGCGGCGCAGCGCCAACATTCGCCGCAGGACACGTTGATCTCGCCGACCACACGGCGACCGGCAAGCTCCGGCGCTCCGTCGACTACCTCGCCGACGAACTCGTGGCCCATGATCCCGCGGAACGCTGCATACCCACGCATCAGCTCGAGGTCGGTGCTGCATATGCCAGCGCGCCGGACCCGGATCAGCGCCTCTCCGGGTCCGGGCCGGGGACGCGGCAGGTCGTCTCGTAGTCGGACGTCGCCGTCGTCGATCCAGAGCCCCCGCATGATGCTATGTTCTGACGCCATGGATCTCCGTGAATACGATGTCGAGGGCGCGCGCGCGCGGATAGCGGGAGTGGCAATCACCACGCCGCTCCTGCCGTCCGCCTGGTTGACGGATCTTACCGGGCAACCGACTTGGCTCAAGCTCGAATGTCTGCAGGTCACCGGCTCGTTCAAGCTCCGCGGTGCCACGAATCGGGTGCTCAGCCTCGACGACGATCAACGGAGCCGCGGAATTATCGCAACATCGAGTGGTAACCACGGGCTTGCGACCGCGTATGTTGCCGCCCGCGAAGGGCTCACGGCGACGATCTGTGTGCCCGAATGGGTCGACCCGGCGAAGCTCAGTGCGATCCGCGAGTTCGGTGCCGAGGCGATTGTCGAAGGCGCGACGGCGGAGGCAGCCGAGGAGATCTCCCTGCGACTCGCCCGCGAGCGCGACCTCACGTATGTGCACCCCTTCGATCAACCGGAGGTCATTGCCGCGCAGGCGACGATCGGACGCGAGATTCTCGAGCAGCATCCGGGGGTCGATCACGTCGTCGTGCCGATGGGGGGCGGCGGCTTGCTCGCCGGGGTTGCGGTGGGTCTCAAGACCGTCGATCCACGCATCCGAGTCACCGGGGTGTCCGCCGACCGTGCCGCCGTACTGGCGCGCAGCGTGGAAGCCGGCAAGCTGGTGAGCTTGCCCGAGCAGGAGACGCTGGCGACCGCATTGGCCGGCAACCTCGGTCCGGAGAACCATCACACCCTGAGGTTGGCCACCGAGCTGGTCGACGACTATGTCGAGGTGACCGAGGAGCAGATCGCGGCAGCGATGCGGTTCGCGTTTCATCGTCACCGCCTCGTGGTCGAGGGCGGTGGGTCCGTCGCGCTTGCCGCTGTCCTTGCCGGGCGGCTGGAGCCCGATAGCAAGACGGCGCTCGTTGTGTCGGGAGGCAACATCGATCTGGCGCGGTTCGCCGCCGTGGTCGCCGACGAAGGCTAGCAGCTCAGCCTTCATCGATCTCCGTCGGTCTCCTACCGATGGGCCTGCTGGGACGAAGAGATCCTCGTTTTCGGTGGATTCAGATACCAAAAGAGGCCATTAGAGGCGTTTAATGTCTTTCGATGCGTTTTAAAGCTTGCAACAGGTATCGAAATCACGATATCTGTTTGTCGATACCTATTGCAGTTCATCGAACGCCAACGCAGTGCGTACCGGAGGAAGCAACAATGAGCGAAGGTATGGACCAACTTCAGCAGGCCATCGAGGGCTGGGAAAAGCGGTACTCAGCCGCCGTGCTAGCTCAGCGTGAGGCCGACATCGTGCTGCCCTTCTTGCGTGCCGCGGTCGAGGAGCTCGACGCGTTCCGCAAGAGCGGCGGCAACGCCGAGACGGTGGCGCCGACGTCGGAACCCGTGAGCGTGCCGCAGCCTGATCCGGTCGCGGTGCCCGAGACGGTCGCCGTCGATCCGGAGCCCATGCCTGTCTTTGCGGCCCCCGAGACTGCCCCCGCGCCGCTCGAGTCGGTTGATGTTATCGAGACGACGCCGACGCCGTTCCCGGGCATGCCCAACGATGGGGCGGCCACCGCACTCGCCGAGGCCATTCTCAGCGACGATGCGGACGAGCCGGATAACGACTCGATCTCGTCGGCCTTCGGGCGCAAGTCGATCGCCTCGTTGATCGAAGAGGCCGAGAACAAGGAAGCTGCCAGCTGAACGCTGGTCGCAGTCGTCAGACGAGAGCGCCGAGCTTCGTCGCCAGCATGAAGTCGCCGGCGATCTTGATGCGTCCCATCAAGAACGCCGTCTGCGGGTTCACGCTGCCGTCCATGATCCCGGCGAGATCGTCGCGGCTGACGGTGATCACGCAGTCGGCATCGTCCGCGGCGCCAGAACGGACGCTCCCGGGGGCGGCTTTCAGGTCGACGACCCAGGAGCCCCCCTGTTCGCCGCTGACATCGAACTGATAGACGGCGCCTACCGCATCCACGAGCTGTGGCCGCTGCTCGATGCGGCTCGCCAGTTCTTCAAAGACACTGCCCGGATCCATTCATTGCTCCTGTGACCGTTGCCCATCAGGCCGCCTGAGTCGCCATGGTACTCTTCGGCCGTTATGGGGGTGGGCGAGCGAATCTCGGTTGCCGTCCTGCTCGGCGGCGAGAGCGCCGAACACGACGTGTCGGTTTGCAGCGGGCTGAACGTTCTGGATGCGCTCGATCCGGCGCGCTTCGACGGTCATCCCGTCTACATCGACCGGGACGGGAACTGGCACTTCGACCATCGCCCCGCCACCCCTGACCTTTCCCGCGCGCCCGGAGAGGAGCCGCCCGGCGCTCGCACGCGTTCGTCGCCTCAAGTGACACCGACTGGCGGCGCCTTCGAACGCCTGCGCGAGCCCGGTCTGGACGTCGTCTTCGTGGCCCTACACGGGCCCGGAGGCGAGGACGGCGCCATGCAAGGGATGCTCGACCTGGCGGGCGTTCCGTATACCGGTTCCGGCGTTCTGGCGTCGGCGCTGGCGATGGACAAGGCGCGTACGAAACGCTACCTGCGAGCCACCGGAGTCGCGGTGCCCGACGACACGGTGGCGCAATACGCCAGCGACGATCCTTCGGACCTGCGAGCAGCTGTCGATCGTATCGGGCTGCCATGCGTGGTGAAGCCGGTCGCCTCGGGCTCTTCGGTTGGCGTGCACATTGCCCGCGATCGCGCCGAGCTGGCAGCGGTGCTCGGCGCCGATTTCGGCGATGGCGAGATCGTACTTGTCGAGAGCTACCTGGAGGGCGTGGAGGTAACCTGCGGAGTGCTCGGAGGCGGGCGCGAGCCCACGCAGGCGCTTCCGCTCACCGAAATCAGACCTCTTGACGGGGAGTTTTTCGATTTCCGCGCCAAGTACACGACCGATGCGTGCCGTGAGATCACTCCGGCTGAGGTCGATCACGAGACAGCGACTCGCGTCCAGGAGCTGGCGGTAGTGGCGCACCAGGCGCTCGGGTGCGAAGGCATGTCGCGCAGCGACTTCATCCTGTCGGCGCGTGGCCCGATGATGCTCGAGCTCAACACGATCCCGGGCCTGACCGAGACCAGTCTGTTGCCCCAGGGTGCGGCGGCTGCGGGAATCCCGTTCGCGGCGCTGATCGAGAGGCTGATCCACTCGGCGCGCCGGCGCGCCGGGCGCATCCCTTAGCCGCTGCGGGCCGGTGGGGACCGCCCAGCTGCTAACCGGACGATCTCAGACGTCGCCACACCGCCGGCTGTAGCAGCACCAGGACGGTCATGACCTCCAGGCGACCGATCCACATGTTCAGGAACAGCACCACCTTGGTGGCGGTCGGGAAGGTGGCGTACGTGCTCATGGGGCCGACCATTCCGAATCCGGGCCCAATGTTGCCCAGTGTGGCGATCGACGCGGTGATGGCGGTGAGAATATCGGCGCCGAAAACCGTCACCAGCAGGACGCTGATGACAAAGACCAGTATGTAAAGCAGCAGAAACGTGACGATGGCCCGCAGCACCTTCGGCGGCACGACGCGCCGATTGAAGCGCACCGGATTCACCGCCCGCGGGTGCAGCACGCGCACCAACTCGGCGGCGGCGTACTTGAAGATCAACAGTACGCGCACAACCTTCGGGCCACCGGCAGCGGAGCCTGCCGAGCCGCCGATAAACATCAGGATCAGCAGGACCACGCGTGCCTGGTCGTTCCAAAGATTGAAATCATCGGTGGCAAAGCCTGCCCCCGTAACGATCGTGAGCACCTGGAAAACCGCCTGTCGCAGCACGGTGAGCGGCGCCGCTTCGGTCAGAACGCCAAGGCTGGTACTGGCGCCGAGGTACTCGGGGCTGGGCTCGCGGCTGAACGGTAGCAGGACGTAGGTGAGCAGCAGCGTCGCTACGATCACCAGTACCGCGTAGGCGCGGAACTCCTCGTCACGGAACAGGTCGAGCGGTCGGCCGCGGATGGCACGGTACTGCAGGGAGTAGTTGGCGCCGGCCAGAAAAATGAAGAAGACGAACACCCATTCCGCTGCCGGATTGGCGTAGCCACCGATGCTCTGCGGATGGAGCGAGAACCCGCCCGCGGCAACGGTGGTCAACGAGCTGCAAACGGCGTCGAAAACCGGCATCCCGACCGCCACAAGGGCGATTACCTGGACGACCGTCATGCCGACGTAGAGCGACCAGAGTGCAATGGCGGTGTGGCGGATGCGCGGCGTGAGCCGCTCCTCCTGCGGCCCCGGCGCTTCGGCGAAGAACATCTGGCGGCCGGCAATCGCCAGGCGTGGAAGAACGGCGATGAAGAGCGCGATGACGCCCATGCCGCCGAACCACTGGGTCATGCTGCGCCACAGAAACAGCCCTTCCTGGTAGCGCGAGAAGTCGGTGAGAATCGTAGCGCCTGTGGTCGTGAGACCCGACATCGACTCGAACAGCGAGTCGATCAAGCTCAGCCCGTTCCACAGATACGGAATCGCGCTGAAAAACGAAACCACCAGCCAGGCCGACGCCACCACCATGATGCCCTCGACACGGTGGAGCTCGGCGCCTTTCGGGTGCATGCGCCGGGCAAGCTCGCCGAAGACGGCCGCGCTGACGGCGGCGATGAGGAAGCCGATCGATGCGTCCCAATTGCCGTAGGCCCAGTCGACCAGCATCGGCAACAGCAGAAAGATCCCGAAAGCCCGTAGAAGCAGACCGTCGACATGAGCGACGAGGCGGAGGCGCATCGCGGTCAGAAGAGCTTGCGGAGCTTGTCGTGGGCTGTCTCGGTCGAGAACACCAGCAACCGATCGCCCGGTTCGATCATGTCGTCGCCATGGGGAACCGTCGTGCGGTCAGCACGAGTCACCGCCACGATAATCGAGCCCTCGATGCGGGGTAGGTTCCGCACGCGAGTGCGCTCGAAGTGCTCCGACACATTCATCTCGATCACCGCTGCCTGTCCGCCTTCGATGCTGGCAAGCAGCTGAACTCCCGTCTCCTGCAGAGAGTTCAACACCACGTTGATCGCCGTGACCATCGGGTTGAGCGGCACGTCGATTCCGACGCGCTCGAAAAGACGGATGTTCCGTTTGCGGTTCACGCGCGTGATGATCTTCGGCACGTCCATCTGGCGAGCGAGCAGCGAGCAGAGCAGATTGCTTTGATCGTTGCTGGTGACCGACACCAGGACATTCGAGCGGTCGACCTGCTCCGCTTCCAGCAACGCCAGGTCGGTGCCGTCGCCGTGCAGCACCAGGGCCCGAGGGAGCTCGGCGGCGAGGTGCTCGCTGCGGTCTCGATCGCGTTCGATGATCTTCAAGCGGTATCCCTTCTCTCTCGTCAGTCGCTTGGCCAGGGTCAGACCGACCGTACCGCCGCCCACGATAACCACGTCGCGGTCACCATCGGTTCCTTCCGGCCCGCGGATGAAGTTCTCTCGCAGCTGGCGGAGGCCGCCGCGGTTTCCCATGAAGGCGACCCGGTCGCCGGACTCCAGCTCGGTCTTGCCCGATGGGATGGAGAGCTCATCACCCTTGCGGACCGCTACCGCCAGCACGCCGAGCGGCAGCTGGAGCCGTGGTAGCGGGCCGATCAACGCCGAATCCTCGCGTAGCTTGAACTCCATGAGCCAGATCCGGCCGCCGGCGAAGATCTCCACATCGATGGCTCGGGGCACGAGGACGATGCGGGTGATCTCCTCGGCAAGCATGTATTGCGGCCAGATGATGCGATCGATCGCCAGCGCATCATCGCCCTCGGGGATGCCGGCGAACGACCGTACGTAGTCCTCCTTGGACACGAAGCAGGTCGCGTGCGTGCAGCCGATACGTTTGGCTGTCAGGCAGGCAATGATGTTGAGCTCGTCCGATGCACGACAGGAGATGAAGCTGTCGCTGCCTGGCGTGCCGGCCTCACGCAGAACCTCCGGATGCGTCGCATCGCCGCGAAGAAGCTGGACGTCGAGCGAGCTGAAACGATCCGCCTCCCGCGGGTCGTTCTCGATGATTACGACGTCGTGCTGCTGGTGGAGCGCCAAGGCCAGCTGATAAGCGATCTCACCGTCGCCGGTGATCACGATCCGCATGAGGTTCCTTTATGCTGGAAGATCGCGGCTGGCAAAGAGGCCGAACCGGTCGAGCGGCCCCAATTGTGGCACCTGGGACGCGGCCGGGCGAACCTGCCGAGCGCCTCCGCCCTGACCCACCAACGATGCCCACCCGCGGGCGACGAACGCCGGCTACGAGCAGGAGACGGAATGAACCGCATAGTTCCCGCGATGGTGGCGCTGCTGATGGTGATGATCGGCACGACCATGGGGGTCTGGGTAGCCCGCTCCCCGGATCCGGGGGCGCAATCAGACTCGGCGTACGGCTATGCCGCCGAGAGCCTCAACGCCGTGGCCTGGGTGCAGACCGCGGGTGAGTACGAAGCGAGCGCGCGTCAGGCGTACACCATCGCGTCGCTGATGCTCGAGCGGGCGTTGGCGGATCCGACTTGGACGGCCTCGCTGGAACAGGCTGCCAGCGGCGGTTATGAGTCCTTACCGCCGGCCGTGATCCTCGACGTCGACGAGACGGTGCTGGACAACTCTCCCAATCAGGTTCGCCAGGTGCTCGATGACCGTGATTTCGCCACCCCCGCATGGCAGGCATGGGTACGCGAGGAAAAGGCCGGGCTCGTGCCAGGCGCCCTGGAGTTCACGCGACAGGCGGCGGCTCGCGGGATCCGGGTGTTCTACGTCACCAACCGGCGCCACGAGGTTGAGGAAGCAACGCACGGGAACCTCGCGCGCCATGGGTTTCCGCTCGAGGCGGGGTTCGACACGGTATACACGCGTGACGAGCGTGAGGACTGGGGCTCCGACAAGGGGACTCGGCGTGTGGCGGTGGGGCGCGAGCATCGCGTGCTGCTGCTGATCGGCGACGCGCTCGGAGACTTTGTGTCGGGCGGTGACGCTGCCGTCGCGGAGCGCCAGAGACTGGTGCGCGGGCACGCCGACTACTGGGGTAGCCGGTGGATCGTGTTGCCCAACCCGCAGTACGGCGCCTGGGACGGGGCATTGATCGGATTCGACTTTGCGCTGTCACGGGAAGAGAAACGCGCTCTGAAGCGCGCCGCGCTCGACCCGGCACGCTGACCGCCGAGCTGCCCGCGGCCAGGTGGCGGTGGTCACGCGCACTCCCGGCGGTACCGGGCATGCCAGCGGACCCGTGCTGGCTAGGAGGCGCGGAAAAGCGCCGCGATTTCGGCGTGCAGCTCGCGCGTCATGGCGGTGACCGCGTCATCGATCGCGCCTAGCTCGATCGCATTGGCCACATCACGGTAGTAGCGCGCCTGAAGCTCCCGGGGCCGGGAGAATCGGTCCCAGAACGCGTTGCCGAGCAGCGCCTCGCCACGACTCATTGAGCGGACGTTGTCGAGCTTGTCGGCGCACGCCAGCAGCAGCATGTCCTGGCTCGCCGTGCCAAGCCGGTCGATCGTGCCGGACTTGCGCTCCTCCCAGGGGGCGGCGCGGTTTGGCTCTGTCACCGCGTCCACCAGCATCCTCACATCGGTGCCGAAGAGGCGCTCGATCTGGTCGAGGGTGGTGTCGGTGTCCTCCACCGTGTCGTGTAGCACTCCGGCGATCGCCAGGGAGTCGGATGCCCCCGTTTCGATCAGGAGGGTCGATACCCGCAGCGGATGGACGATGTACGGCACGCGCGACCCCTTGCGGTATTGACCGGCGTGAGCCCGAGTTGCGAACTCGATGGCATCGAATAGCAATTAAGCCACTACTCTGGGCGCCGGTTGTTCTCTGCTCCCTCGGTGATCCAGGTGCGGATGCTGGCGATCTGTGCCGCTGACAGCGGACTGCGGTTTAGCGGCATGCGACCACCGCTGATTCCAGAAGTGCCCTCGATCTTGCGTACCAGGTAGCTGTTCTCGGGGTCACCGGATGCGACGCGATTGAGCGCCGGCTGCTGGCTGCTGGGCACGCCGACAATGTTGTTGATCGCTGATCCGGCGGCGAGCACGAGACCACCGGCGGCGCTGCCGGAGGAGTGGCAGCCGGCCAGGGCGCAGCTCTGGTCAAAGATCGGCTGCACCACCGCGGCGAAGCTCACGGCGTTGCCACCACCGCCGTCGCTGGCCGCCGTCAGCGCGCCGGCGCGCTCGCCGGTTTGGCCGTCGGCGCCCACCACCAGCACGTCCGCAGTCGTCCCGTCCGCGACCGTGTCGCTCGGTGTGATCAAGACGTCGAGCTGCTTGGAGGATTTGAACTCGACGCTGTCGACCGAGAACGCACTGTCACTGACGTGGACGTTCGATCCGACGACGAAGTTCTTGCCGCGCACGACGACCGTGTTCGACTGACCGACGGTGACGTCGCGCAGCGCGCTGCGTTGAACGCCGGTGACCTTGAGCGGCTTCCCCTTGCTGCCTGCCGGCTTGAGCTTCACTTTGCTGTTGGCTCCGTTGGCGATGATCTTGCCGCCCAGCTGGTTGTTGCCCTTCTGCAATGACAGGTCGAGCCCCAGGTCTCCAGAGCCCAGCTCGATCGTGCCGTTCAGGCCCGCCCGCCCGGCTCGCCGGTCGGCCGTGGCGACTACCTCGCCGGTCTCGCCATCGACTACAGCATGTCCCCCCACGGTTCCGTCGCCGTTGTCGGTCAGCTGCAGCAGCAGGAAGATCGACTTGCCACCCAGCTTCACCGTACCGGCCCAGAGCTTCTGCAACGGGACCTCCGGGCTCACGGCGACGAACTCGGCCGAGCCCTTGACGGCGCCGGAAGCCTTACCTTTCAGCACCCCCGACTTCGAGCTCAGCTTGAACGTGGTCGTGCTGCGGCTCCGGCGCAGCGGCGTGGCGTCGTCTACACGGAACTGGATGCTCTTCGTAGTCGCCTTGGTGAAGTCCGCGGCCAGCACGTCGACCCCGCTCGGCGAGGAACCGAAGTCGTTCTGCATGACGACGAACCCGATCGGACTGTCGCCCACGTTGAGGTTCAACTGCACCAGGACGCGGTCCTTTCCGGCCTTGATGGTGCCGACCCAAGCGCCGTCGAAGGCGCTCTCGAAGAACGCCTCGTTCTGCGGAGAGCCGGAAACCGCGAGCGGCAGGGTGATCGTGATCGCTAGTGCCATCGCGGCGGCCGACGTCGGCCGAGGAATCCACATAGTCATTGGAGGGTACCTGCTGAGTTCGGCGCCGCGGTCTGCGGCGGGGAGAGTTCGATGCCGGCTAGAACGAGAAGGCTCTCACGAGGTTGAAGCCGAAGCGGACATTGCTCTTGATGCCGGTTCTGAACGAGCCCGCAGCCATGAAGTCGGGTGTGGTCAGGGTGCTGTTCGACACCAGCAGCTGGAACAGGTGACGGCGGACATGGATGCTCACGCCGGCCTGCCACTGGTTCATCGAATCGAACTGTTCGAAGCCGCCGACGTTGGCGATGTACTCGGCGTCGATGCTGTACGTGGTTGAGAGACGCAGGCTGCCCCCGAACCCGAGCGCGATCGCGTAGCCGTCGCTGCCGGGGAAATCTTGCTCGTCAGGGTCGGTGGTGTAGATGGGGACGAACTGGAACGCCAATCGATCTCCCGCCCGCACTCCTATCGGTAGCTCGACGGTCAATCGATTGTTGTTGGGGATGCCGTTGGCGTCGAGGAACGTACCGCCGATGTTGGCAGCGACCGAGATCGGCACCGACGTCTGGCTCTCGTCGAGCAGTCGGATCTTGACGCCGAATTCCCAAGTAGCGAGGTTCGCGGTGCGACCGACGTAGGGGGCGATGCGATCTGTCAGACCAAAGGAGAACCAGAAACCCGGAAACGCGAAGCTGTCGAGTCCGTAGAGTCCCTCGCGGCCGGCGTCCGAAAGCGACTCGGAGAAGCGATGCGTGAAGTGCAGCTCGACCGTCTTCCTGGCGGGAAGGGCGGGTGTGGGCAGGTTCAACAGATCGATGCCCCACCAGGTGCGTTTGTCAGCCAGCGTCGGCGGTTCGAGACCGTTCAGGTAGGCGAAGATGTCGGCCAGATCCTCGTCCGACAACTCCTCGACGCTGAAGGCCGGCATGCGGCGCGAGCTCGGCGACCGCACCTGTTGGCGGACTTCGGCGAGCGAGAGGCGTGTGCCGGCCAGGGCTGGGCCCATCATGCCTTGTGCATCGCTGCCGTGGCAGGCGGAGCACTCGACCGATTCGTACAGCTCGAAGCCGTGCTCGGCATCCTGTGCGACCGCCGGGTCGGCCAGGAGCAACAGGGCGAGTAGCGGCGCGGCACGTAGAATCGACCGCAAGGAAAAGCGTAACGAACGAAGAACTGGCATCAGATTCACCGAACGAGTATGGGCTGGCACGCAGGGTGCGTTCAGGGAGACTCAACCTGTATTGTGCAACGCGGCCATGGCAGGATGCACGGCGCTCAGGGCTCTAGTGGCCTGTAACAGATGAATCGATAGCGCCGCAGATGGGATTTGCGGGCGAGATCAAGGCGCGGCGAGGATGGCGATGCCGCGGCGCATCGTCGACGAGTCGCAACGCCGAGTTCGCCCGCAACTGCCTATCTGTCCGCAGGCCAACCAGAGCAACAGTGGCGAAATGGGGCCGCCTGCTCTGTTGCTCCTCCTCGGAGATGCACCAACATCGACTCGTCGGAGCGCCTTGCATCCGACCCCATTTCGCCACCACGGCACTATCGATTCATCTGTTACAGGCCACTAGGTGCAATGTCTATAGGGGCAGTCGCTGCTGGCCGGACCGTCGGAACGCAGCTGTGGAGAGCGGTCGACGTTGTGTGCTCAGTCCGAGGCGCCGACACGAGGCCGTAAAGAGCGCGGCGATCTGCTCTGCATAGGCGCCCTCGCCCTGCATGCGGCTGCCGAACCGCGGATCGTTTCGTCGACCGTTCCGGAGCGAGCGAACGCGCGCCATCACCTTGCGTCGGGTCGCCGCCGACCGTGATCGCAGCCAGGCGTCAAAGATGTTGGCTACGGCTCCTGGTAGTCGCAGTGGCGTATAGCCTGCCCGCGTTGCCCCGGCGGTGGCGGCGGCCTCGAGGATCGCAGGCATCTCGTGATCGGTGAGCGCCGGGGACAACCGGCGCCACCATGACCCCGCAGGGAACCCCCGCGTCGGCAATGCGCTGCAGCGCCCGGATCCGACGCGCGGGTCGTGACGTGCGTGGCTCCATCGCGCCGCACAGCTCATCGTCCAGAGTGGTGACCGACACGTACACCACTGCAGCTCGATGCGCTGCAAGTCGCCGCAGGAGATCCAGGTCGCGTGTCACCAGCTCGTTCTTGGTGATCATCGCTACCGGATTACGGAACTCCACCAGTACTTCGAGGCAGCGTCGAGTGAGCTCGAGTCGGCGTTCGATTGGTTGGTAGGGATCGGTGACGCCGCTGAGGCTGAGCACCTGCGGGGTCCAGCGCTTGGATCCGAGCTCCCGGCGCAGCAAATCGGGAGCTGCGGTCTTCACCAGGATGCGCGTCTCGAAGTCGAGTCCGGCTGAGAAGCCGAGGTACTCGTGTGTCGGCCGGGCGTAGCAGTACACACAGCCGTGCTCACAGCCGCGGTAGGGGTTCAGCGAGGCGTCGAACGGCACGTCGGGGCTGATGTTGCGGGCCACCACGCTGCGCGCCGTGTCGTGCAGATAGGTGGTAGCCACGCTTTCCGGCGGCCCCTCCAGAGGCTGCAACCGCAGGCGTTCGAACCGGTTCGCCGGATTGTGCGGTACCCCTCTCCCACGCGGAACCGTCGCGGGTGCGACGCTGTCGATGCGTTTTCGCGCCATACTTGATCTCCAGGGTGAGGTAGCATACTAGACAAATGTCTGTTTTGACGCGCGACATCGGAGAATTGCAACAGGCCGAGGCGGCTATCCTCGACCTGCTTGCACGAGTCGGGGTGCGGGCCGAACGGGGTGACGACGATCTACTGTTGCGCCAGGTCAGCGATCTGCAGGCCGACGAGGGGCTACGGCACCGCGTCGCGGTGGTGCTCGACTCGGCTTTTCAGGGCTTCTTCCACGGTGCCGCCGAGGGCTGCGCCTTCATCTCCGTGGAGCGTTTCGAGGCCGAGCTGGGTGGATCACTCGAGCGTTCGTACCCCGGGGCCGGAGCCGCCTTCCTACGTTTCGCACGAAGCTACTGGACGCTGCGCATGCTGGCTGGCCGACTGGCGCTGCGCTACTCGGGCACGGTCATACAACAGCTGCTGGTGACGATCGAAACCCGCGTCCGCGAGGCGTTCTTCCCCGACGTCGAGACCGACGACATGCCCGCCGATCAGCGGGCGCGGCTGCAGCGACGGCTCATCGAGCAATCCGGCGCGCCGGTGGACATCGACGCGTTTCTTCTCGGCAACCCATTGCTGCTGGGCAACCCGCTGGCTGAAGAGCCCTAGCGGCCTGTAACAGATGAATCGATAGTGCCGTGGTGGCGAAATGGGGTCGGATGCAAGGCGCTCCGACGAGTCGATGTTGGTGCGGCCGGCGTGTCAGATCACGCCGTAGTAGCGCGCCATCCAGTATGGCAACAGCAGGTCGATGCCGGCATGGCCGACGTCACCACCGCCGCCGCCCGAGAGCACGAAGGGGTCACGCTGCCAGAGAAAATCCGTCGGCACGCGCTCGGCTACAGGGATCACCGCGCAGGCGAGATTCTCTCCGCACGACGGGTAGATCTGTCCGAGGTCGACCCAGGTGTTTCGCCGCGGACGCTGCAACCACTGCTTCAGTAGCCGTCGGGTCTCGCGGTCACGTGCCGGATCGGGGCCATTGAGGACGCGGTCGATCATGTTGAAGTGCGCGTTCTGATGTGACCCGATCGTGTCACGCAGGATGTCGTAGGCCTTGCGATACTCGACGAGGTGATCGCCGGGTTCCTCCAGGCGAACCAGATGCACCAGGTTGATGGTGTCGAGATTGAATTTGAAATAGGAGTTGTGGGTGTCGGTGGCCTCGAGCGCGATGGGCACGTCGACGAGGTGACCGAAGGCATCGCGCACCTCGTCGTAGGGTCGGTCGAAGCGCTCTGGGTGGATCTGCCGTGCCGTCTGCAGGAACGCCAGCATTTGATCGGGCCGCGCCAAGAACGTCGTGCTGATGCTGCCGTCCGGGTTCTGTACGGTCCATGCACCGTTGCGCAGGTAATCGACGAGGCGGGTGACGATCGTGTGAATCTCGGCGCGGATGCCAGCCACCGGTACCAGCTCCCAGGCGAAGCCGAGGCCGAAGATCACGCCGGAGTACTGATCGCGCGAGGTGTTGCCGGCCCACCGATAGTCGACGCCGTCATGCTGACCTTCGAACACGCCCTGATGAGCCTCACCGACGGTGATGGTCTCGACCCACGGCGAGTCGGCCGGGACCGCGCCGCGTGCCAGCGTCTCGTTGCCGGTGACCTCGAGCAGCACCCGAATCGCGTCGACTGCCTTGCGAACCTTCCTCTTTGACTTGTTGGTGCCCGTGACGGCGTATTCGAAGGCGGCGGCAGCCAGATAGTGACCGGTCCAGATGGCTGAATCACCGGCGTGCGTGTAGCGCACGATCTCGTCGGAGGCCGGCCCAGCGTAGATGGGGTCGAAGACCGTGCCATGCGGCAGATGATGCCGTTGGAGATTGCGGGCGATGCGTCGCGACTTGCGGTCTAGCCGACCGGCCAGATCGCGCCGGTCGAGTTCCGCCGCCCGCGACGGTGGTGCCGGCGCACTGCTGATCAACAGAATGGTTGATAGCGCGACGGCCATGCTACGCATGCTGAGAGAGCGAATGCACTGGCTTGCGAAGCTTCGAGTGGCGTCGTCGACAGTTTGAATCATTCAGATACGCTTGGTTATCAAACAGTGGGCGGAGCTGTTCCGAAAGCGTACCGCAGACCGCTAGTGCCGTGCTACAGGCCGCTAGCAAGAGCAGGCGAAGTGTGCTCTGACCGCACGGGTCAGAGGGCGCCGGCTTGAAAGGGCCTGTGAGAGCGGCCTAGTCGTCGCCCATATACGGGTATTCGTGGGACGTCGCCGGCGCGAAGGTCTCCTTCACTGTGCGCTGGGATACCCACCGCATCAGGTTGGCCGGCGACCCCGCCTTGTCGTTGGTGCCGGAGGCGCGCGCCCCGCCGAACGGTTGCTGTCCGACCACGGCCCCGGTGGGTTTGTCGTTGATGTAGAAGTTGCCGGCGGCGTGCCGGAGCCGTTTGCTGAGCTTGACGATGTCGCGTCGATCGCGGGCGAAGATGGCGCCGGTCAAGGCGTACGGGCTCCC
This sequence comes from Acidobacteriota bacterium, assembly GCA_965248695.1. GTDB lineage: Bacteria > Acidobacteriota > UBA890 > UBA890 > WLXD01 > DASCOT01. The sequence continues at coordinate 3,765,806 of CBDFKD010000002.1, forward strand.
CGTGTCGCACAGGTCGAGAGCCTGCTCGATGTCGGCCTCCTCATAAACGTACACGGTCAACACGGGTCCGAAGATCTCCTCATACATGAGTCGTGAATCCGGATCTTGCGTCTGTACCACCGTGGGCTCGACAAAGAACCCGCGCGAGTCGTCGCAGTTACCCCCGGCGAGGACGTCATATTCGGGCTTGGAGTTCGCTTCGTCGAGGAAGCCGCTGATGCTGTCGAACGCCGGCCGGTCGATTACCGCACAGAGGAAATTGGCAAAATCGGTCGGCGGCCCCATTCGTAGCTGCCCGACGGTGTCGACCAGCTGATCCTTCACTTCGGCCCACAGGGGGGCGGGAATGTAGGCACGCGAGGCGGCGGAGCATTTCTGGCCCTGGTACTCGAAAGCCCCCCTCACCAGCGCTGTTATGAGCGACGCGGCGTCCGCCGACGGGTGGGCGAATACGAAGTCCTTGCCGCCCGTCTCGCCGACGATACGCGGGTAGCGCCCGTAGGTCTCGAGGTTGTCCGACATCGTGCGCCACATACGCTGGAAAGTGCTCGTCGAGCCGGTGAAGTGCAGCCCGGCAAGTTGGCTGCTGGCGAAGACAGGGTCGCCGACGCGGGCACCCCGGCCGGGAACGAAGTTGATCACGCCATCCGGTAGCCCGGCCTCCTGTAGCAGGCGCATGACGTAGTAGTTCGATAGCGCCGCGGTCGACGCCGGCTTCCACAACACGGAGTTGCCCATGAGCGCTGGAGCGCCCGGCAGGTTTCCACCGATGGCGGTGAAGTTGAACGGCGACACCGCGAACACGAATCCCTCGAGCGGACGGTACTCGACGTAGTTCCACATACCCGAGTCCGACTCCGGCTGCCCGGCGTAGATCTCTTCCATGTAGTGCGCGTTGAAGCGCCAGAAATCGCACAGCTCGGCAACCGCCTCGATCTCGGCCTGGTGGACGGTCTTGGACTGGCCGAGCATGGTGGCGGCGTTTATCGTGTCGCGCCAAGGACCGGCGAGCAGATCGGCCGCTTTCAAGAATACGGCGGCGCGCGCTTCCCAATTCATCTCTGACCACTCCCGCCAGGCTTCGGCGGCCGCTTCAATCGCCTTCCCGACGGTCGCTTCGTCGACCTGATGGCATACCGCGAGCACGTGTCCGTGATCATGGGGGCACACCACTTCGAGAGTGTCGCCGGTAGTAACGTCCTGGCCACCGATGATGGCCGGAATCTCGATGCGGTCGCCGAGCATCTGCTCCAGGCGCGCGGTGATCCGGGCGCGCTCAGGGGAGCCGGGTGAGTAGGCGAGTGCGGGCTCGTTTACCGGAGTCGGGATGCGTGCGAAGCCGTTCACCGGCGTTCTCCTTGGCAACGGTCGGTCTACCGGCTCGCGGTGTCCTCGCGACGGGCTACCGGGTTGATATAGGCTGCGTTTTGAGTGGCTCAGATCGGCCCCAAGACTACCTGAACGCGGCCAGGTGGGTCGGACGCGCGCCGGCCTCGGCTGCTACGATGATTTCCAGCCGCTCGGGGGGCTGTCTGCATGTGTTTTTTTTGCGGAAACCTTCCGCGCGCTTCGTGCGTCTATTCATTGACGGGGCGGTTTCATGCGCCCAGACGATCCCCTGAAGACTGAGCTGGCAATGTCCGAACGAAAGCTCCACCGCGGCCACACCGCCTTGTTAGGCGTCGTTGAAGCGGGCGACGAATGCACCGCCACGCTTCGAAGCGGCACCGTCGCCTTCGACCACCACTCGCAGGATTTCCTCGTCGGCTGGTATGAGGACCTCAAAAGCTGGAACTTGATCCAGGCCGAGGACTTCATGGGCAAGCACGGCAAGCTGGGAGAGACCGTCAGCCTCACGGGCGACGGGCGCGACGTGCTGGAGCAGCTTCAGCAGGCCTGAACGGAAGGCTCGACACCGCCGGCTGGCATCCAGGCACACGGGTGCCGTCGAAATAGCCTCAGTCGCCCTCGATCATCGCCTGAGCCTCGGCCCATTCGAACGCCCGCAGGGTTTCCGTGCGGACGTTACCCGACCGCCCCAGGCTCAACAGCACCGAGGCGGCAGTTTCGTCGTCGGGGGCCTCCAGAATCAGCACACCATCGTGATTCCCCAGCGTCCAGTACTGGGCCACGACCTGGGCGCCGGCCTTTTCGGCCGCTTCCGTGAAGACATCGGCGCGGTGCGGCGAGTCCTCGATCTCTCGAATTCCCTGGTCGGTGAAGTCGAGCAAGACGATGAACGTAGCCATGCCTATTGGCGGCCTGCCAGGCCGAGCGGGTCGAGCAATTTCCGAAACTTGCCGGACTCGTCATAGGTACGCGCGATGCTGCCGTACCAGTCGGGTTGCGTGGGGTTGGCGCAGGAGGCTGCACCTCCGGAAAGCGTGCCGATGACGAACTGATTGGGCCACTTCTTGCCGGCCCACATCGCCGATCCGCTACTGCCGCCTTCCGTCACTCTGTTTCTCCCATTCGGTTGCCCGAGTCAGTGGCGAGTCTAGTCTGTCGTCAGGGCGCGAGTCGGTTCCCCGCGATCCATACCGACTCGATGGTGCGCAAGTTGGCGATATCGGCGAGGGGGTCGGCAGTCAACACGACCATGTCGGCCCATTTTCCCGGCGCGATTGTGCCGACGTCGTCGAGGCCGATGCATGCTGCGGCGGCGCCGGTAGCGGATCGCAGGATCTGCTCCGGCGACAGCCCGGCGTCCGCCATCAGCTCGGTCTCCATATGCTCGAAATAGCCTTGGAAGCGCGCCGGGGGCCCGCTATCGGTACCAAAGGCGATCGGGATGCCGGCGTCCGCCAGTGCCTTGAGGTTCGCCTGCGCCATGCGCAGTGCCTCCTTGTAGCGTGGCGCCGTCGGGCTGTCTCGATAACCTTGTTGTAGCTCGGGCTGGCGCAACGCCTCGAGCACATCGGCGTTCGCATGCGCCAGGAAGAACGGGTCGGCGAAAAACTCCGGCTCCGATTCGTAGACGAAGGTGGATACTTCGCGTGTCAGCGTCGGGCTGTAGCACACGCCGGTCTCCCGCAGCAGCTGGATGAGCTCGTCGTCGACGGCTACATCACGCACGCTGTGGGCGATGAAGTCGGCCCCGGCGGCCAGCAGGCCCTTGGCGTCGTCCAGGTAGAACAGGTGCGCCGCCAGGGGAAGGCCCTGATCGTGCGCGGCCTCGATGACCGCGGCGTATACGTCCGGGGTCATCTTGGCGCTTGTGCCGAGGTTGTCGTCGACGCGGATCTTGATGAAGTCGACTCCGAGATCGTTGTTGGCACTTACCTGCGACTGCGCCTCCTCGGGCGATTCCGCGGTGACCACAGCGCCGGCGATTCGCAACCGTGCGTGGGTCAGATCGGCATCCTCGGCGTCGCGCACGCCGGCGCCCGCGACGCCATCGCCCCCGAGGCTCAGCACCGTGGTGACGCCGTAGCTGGCGTAGAGGGCCAGATGGTCGCGCACGTTGCGCTCCGAGTAGTGACCACCCTCGAGACCGAGCGTGTCGCCGACATGGCCGTGGGCGTTGATCAAGCCGGGGATCACGGTGCGGCCGGCCAGGTCGACAACTGCCGCCTGCTCCGGAACGGCAAGCGTGGCCGCCGACCCCACTGCCTCGATGCGGCCATCGCGCACCAGGATAACCGCGTCGCGGGTCGGTTGGCCGCCGGTGCCATCGATCACCGTGGCGCCGATGAACGCCGTGTAGCCAGGCACGAGCTCCGGGGTACCGGGGCCGCATCCGAAAGCGACCAGTAGCGTCAGACAACCGAGAAAACGAATCACGGTGAACCTCCAGGGCTTCTCACGTCGGCAGGGTACTGCCAGGCCGCCGCATTGTATCGCCGCGGCGTCATTGCGGGCACAATCTCTCACGCAACCGACTCGTGCCGGGGGGAGGGCAATGGACAGCCGATTAGGCCGGATGGCGCCGCCACGTTGGTTGACGCCGTCGGTGGCGGCGCTGGTTGTCGCCAATCTGGTACCGCTGGCCGGTGTGCTTTGGCTGCGATGGGAGGTTGGCGATGTCGTCCTTCTGTACTGGATCGAGAACCTCATCGTCGGCGGATTCAACGTCCTACGCATGCTGGCTGTCCGGGTTCACGATCCGGCTGCATGGTTCGGCAAGCTGGTCCTCATTCCGTTCTTCCTGGTCCACTACGGCGGCTTCGCCGCCGTGCACGGCGTTCTGTTGACGGCGATGTTCAAGGTGCAGGGCTCGGGAATGCCGGATGTGCTCGACGGCACCAACTTCGACTCGGCGATCCTGGTGGTGCCGTTGCTGATCTGGGGAACAATGTTGCACGCGCTGAGCCAGCCGGCGCTGGCCTACGGGGCGACGACGCTGATCGTGAGCCGCGCGGTGTCGTTCCTGATCAACTACCTCGGGGCCGGAGAGTATCGGGACGCGACGATGCAAGACCTGATGGTCAGGCCCTACAAGCGGGTGATCTTCCTGCACCTCGTGGTCATCGGTAGCGGCTTCCTGCTGTTGTTGACCGGGTCGTCGACTGCGGGCTTGTTGCTGATGGTGCTTGCCAAGATCGGTGTTGACGTCACCGCGCACTGCAAGGAGCACGCCACGGCGTGAGACCCTCGCTACGGCAGCAGATCGACGCTATCGCCGACGTGCGCTGGTGGCACCCAGCATGGCGTAGTCTAATCTGGGGTACTTCGTGCCTGGCGGTCACTGGCGGCGCGCCCTCGGCACGGCGCCAGCAGCTGTACCGGCGTGCCAACGGCGGCCCCGCCTCCGACACCTTCATGGCGCGGGATGCCGGCAACCGATACCACGGGAGCGATATCGCTGCCGTGGCAGCCCGAGCCGTGGTCGGAGCGGCGGCCGCCATCGAGCGACTGGACTGGCTGCAGACGCGACAACCGGGGCAGACGTTGCAGGCGGTGGTGCGCTGGAGCGACGGCTGGTTGGAGCCCCATCGGCTGACGTCCGACGAGGCACGGACAGCGTTCTTCGTCGCCCCTCGGGGAATCTACCGAGCGAAGGTAGAACCCGCGTCGTTGCTTGCGGTGGCGTCCTGTTTGGCGAGCGACCTGGCCAGCGAGGCGGCGTTGCTAGCCGGGATACTCGAGTCGGTGGACACCCAGGCTGCCGGCGCCGCGCGTGCGGCGGTCGTCGTCAGCTTGTTGCCGCAGCGCATCCCCGACGCCCGGCACCTACATCGATCGGCGTGGAGCCGCGGAGGCGGGCCGTGGCTCGGTGTGGGCTTCGCTGCAGATCTCGATGTGGTCTCGACCTGTCATCTGGGGGTCGACGGGTTCGGCCACGCGCTGTTGACGGATGGGATCTGCGCCCGGATCGCCGACCAGGCGCCCGCCCTGACGCAACGCCTGCGCGCCGCTGACGATCGTTGGTCGGCGCCGCGGGGCGACACGGCTTGCGAGTCGGCGGAGCCAGATCTGCTGGGGTTCGCGGCCCGCGATCTCCCCGATGGTGCCGGGCGTTTCGCCCACCAGGCCTATGCCATGGGCCGGGCGCTGGGACGCTTCCTCAACACCGACCGCGTCGGCGACGGCGCTCCACCGGCGCGGTTCTCGCCCACCTTTCAAGTTCCTGTGGCTCCAGCGAGCTCCGACGGGGGCTTTCTTCGTGATGCCGACGTGTTCCACGGCCTGCTGTCGGTGCGCAAGAGCGAGGCCGGCTTCGAGCCGCTATCGGCCTTTGAAGCCCGGTTGCCTGATTGGATCGAACGCGAGCGGCATGGTGAGGGCGTGCTGAGCCGAATCGGTCTGGCGATCGCCGGCTCGCCGCTGCCGCGCGCAGCCAAGCTGCGCCTGTTGCGCAGTCGCCGGGAGCCGAGCCCTTGGTTGCCGCCAGTCGAGGTGCTCTGCGGTCGAGGACGGCTGTCGAGCTTGCGCTTTCCGAGGAGTTATTTGCAAATGTTGTGGATCGGTGGATTTGTTCAGGCGGCGTCTTCGCTAGCGATCAGGTGAACTCCATCGACGAATGTGGCGCCCTCGAGTACGAGGGCAGTGAGGTGAGGAGCGTTGATGCGGCGCCATCGTTGCTGTGCCATCTCCAGGAGCTTGAATGCCATCGTCAGCGCCTTGGTGCGTGAGCCGGCGCCCTTGGTGACGCGTTGTCTCAGGCGTACGGTGGCGAACGCCGACTCGATCGGGTTGGCCGTGCGCAGATGAACCCAGTGGTCGGCGGGGAAGTCGTAGAACGTCAGCAGCTTGTCGGAGTCGCGTTGCAACGACGCCACGGCCTTGGAGTACTTGGCGCCGTAGTCGGCTGCGAACCGCGCCATGCCCTCCTGAGCATCCTCGCGCGTTGGCGCACCGATGATCTCGTGCAGCGCGCGCTTGGCTTTGGCCTGCAGCCGCCTCGGTAGCTTGTCGAGCACGTTGCCAAGCCGATGCACCCAGCATCGTTGCTCTCGAGTCTGGGGCCATACATCCCGCACCGCCGCCCAGAACCCCAGCGCCCCATCACCCACTGCCACGAGCGGCGCCCGCATGCCTCGACGCTTCAGCTCCCGGAGCACGAACGCCCAGCTCTCGGTGCTCTCTCGATACCCGTCCTCGACCGCGATGAGCTCCTTGGTTCCGTCCGGCAAAACGCCCAGGATCACCAGCGTGCACAGCCGATCATCCTCGAGTCGAATGTTGAAGTGCACACCGTCCGCCCACACGTATACGTACTGCTTGGTGGACAGATCCAGCTTCCGGAATGCCTCGTACTCCGTGCTCCAGGCGTTCGTCAGCCGGCAGATCGCCGATGCCGACAGCCCGCTGGCTTCCTGTCCCAGTAAGATCGGCAGCGCCTCCTTGAAGTCGCCCGTCGACAGGCCCCGCAGGTACAGCACCGGCAGCACCTCCGCCACCTTCGGCGAGCGCCGCATGTAGGGCGGCAGGATCCGACTGCTGAACCGCTGCCTCAGTCCCTGCTCGTCGAGCCGCTTGTCGTTGACCCGTGGCGCGGCTACTTGCACCGTCCCGCACCCCAACGTGATCTTGCGTGCGCGAGCCCGACCGTTGCGTACCACTTGCCGACGGCCGGCTTCATCCAGTTGCCCGGCGTGGCTCTGGATATACTCCTGAACCTCCCACTCCAGTGCTGTTGCCAGCATCTGCAGCGCGCCCTGCCGGGCGAGCTCATCGACGTCCAGTGTCAGCTGTCCTTCCTCCGCGTCCGATCCACCGATAATCTTGAGCACGGGTGGCGTCTCCTTCCCGGCCTCCACAGCCGGCTGCTGGTTGTTGATGATCCCAGCGAAGGTTACGCCGCCTTTCTTTTTCCTCCCATCCACAACTTCCGGTTATATCTCCTTTCCGAGCGCAGATCAGCCCTCGGCGCCAGTCTATGCGGCGTCGGCCCCGTCCCTGTCGCCGAGCGCCATCGACCCGCGCGGCGGTGTGGTGCTGACGCTGGTCCATCATCGATCCGGGTGCACCGTGAGCGCGTTGGGAAGCGGCCTGGCGTCGACGTCGACCGGGGCCAAGGCCTTCCTCGAGATCTGGCTGGAGGAACTTGCGCGCTCGATGGCGGTCGCTGGGAGCAGCTGCGGTGACAGCTTCCGCGGGCCCGCGCCGTCTTGCCGGTGAACGTGCTAGCAGGCCGTGGTGAAAGTGTGGTGGGTCTGGCGACAGGACCTGCGCCTCGCAAAACCCGACCCACCACACTTTCGCCACGGCCTGCTAGTGAGCCATCTCTCGTGCTTTCGTCAGACCGCACACAGCCGGCTGGCTACCCCGCAGGAGATGCTGCTGGATTCAGACCGTACGATCGCCGGTCCACGCCACGTATATGCTAGTGGCCTGTAGCAGATGATCGCCGCCATCCTGTGGACAGATGGGCAGTTGCGAGTCTCGATGTTGCTTGATCTTACCCGCAAATCCCATCTGCGATAGGCAACGATCATCTGTTACAGGTCATTGGCACGATCCGCGAGCCAGCTTTCTACCTCGAACAGTGACATCAGACCTTGTTGGGGGCGACGTGGGCGAGCGAGCCTGGCAGTACCGGGAGCAGTTGCTTCCGCAGGGGACACTAGAGCCATGAGCGTACGACACGACGTGGTGATCGTCGGTGGAGGTGGTGCGGGGCTACGGGCGGCCATCGCCATCGCCGAAATCAACCCCAGCCTCAGCGTCGCGCTGGTAAGCAAGGTCTACCCGATGCGCAGCCATACAGTGGCAGCTGAAGGCGGTGCCGCAGCAGTCATCAAGGGCAACGACAGCCTCGAAGATCATTTTCGGGACACCGTCGGCGGCAGTGACTGGCTGGCCGATCAGGACGCGGTTGAACTGTTCGTGAACGAGGCGCCGGCCGAGATGACCCAGCTGGAACACTGGGGCTGTCCTTGGAACCGTGAAGCGGACGGCACCGTCGCAGTGCGTCCATTCGGAGGGATGAAGATCGAGCGGACATGGTTTGCCGCCGACAAGACCGGCTTTCACATGTTGCACGCGCTGTATCAGACATCTCTCAAGTACAGCCCGATCACGAGCTATAACGAATCGTTCGCGACCAAGATCCTGGTGGAGAACGGACGTTGCCAGGGCGTCAGCGCGCTCGATCTGCAGACTGGCAGGGTGGAGACGATTCTTGGTGCCGCCGTCATCCTCTGCACCGGCGGGGCCGGGAGGGTGTTCGAATTCACCACCAACGGGGCGATCAAGACCGGCGACGGGATGGCGATGGCTTACCGCGCCGGAGTCCCGCTCAAGGACATGGAGTTCATCCAATACCACCCGACCGGCCTACCCTGGACCGGTATCCTCATCACCGAGGCCGCGCGGGGAGAGGGAGGGATCCTCGTAAACAAGGCGGGGTATCGATACTTGCAAGACCACGATCTGGGAACACCACTCGAGGTCACCGACCCCGAGCACCCGGTGAAGAAGAGCATGGAACTGGGTCCTCGCGATCGACTCAGTCAAGCGTTCGTCAAGGAAATGGAGCAAGGTCGTACGATTCCGGGGCCGCACGGAGATGTCGTCCATCTCGACATTCGACACCTCGGTGCAAAGAAGATCGACAAGAAGCTGCCGTTCGTGCGCGAGCTGGCCAAGAACTACGCCGGCATCGATCCGGTGGAGGAGCCCATTCCCGTGCGCCCCGTCATCCACTACATCATGGGCGGTGTCGACACCGACACCGACGCCGCCACGTCGCTGCCGGGATTGTTCGCGGCGGGCGAGGTCGCCTGCGTGTCGATCAACGGGGCGAATCGCCTGGGCTCCAACTCGCTGACCGAGCTGCTCGTCTTCGGCGCCCGTGCCGGACGGGCGGCGGCTATCTTTGCGACCCAGAACCCTGACCTCGACGTCGAAGCGCTGGAGCGGCAGGGCGCCGACGAGCAGGACCGCATTGCTCGGGAGTTCATTCGCAAGGAGGGCGGTAGGGAGAGGATCGTTACGTTACGCAAAGAGATGAACGCGACGATGGAAAGCGGCGCCGGCATCTACCGTACTGAACCGAGCCTCAAAGATTCCTGCGACAAGCTGTTGGAACTGAGGCAGCGCTTCTCGAATCTCTTGATCGAAGACAGAAGCCTGACCTTCAATACCGAGCTCACCTCCGCTCTCGAGCTCGACTTCATGCTCGACGTGGCGCTGGTTATCGCTCAGAGTGCCCTGGCACGGACCGAAAGCCGCGGCTCGCACCAGCGCACCGATCACCCCGATCGCGACGACGAGAACTTCCTCAAGCACACCCTCGCGCTCCGCACCGACGACGGAGTTCGCACCGACTACAAGGATGTGGTCATCACCAAGTGGCCACCGGAAGAACGTGTGTACGGCAGACAGGCATCGAGAGCAGACAGGACCTGACCATGGCCAAGACGATGGAGCTCGAGATCTTCCGGTACCGCCCTGAGCAAGAAACCGAGCCCACCTTCCAGACTTACGAGATTCCGTTTCACGAGGAGTGGGTCGTTCTCGACGCCATCAACTACGTCAAGGACGAGATCGACGGCACGCTCTCGTACCGCTGGTCGTGTCGGATGGGCGTGTGCGGAAGCTGCGGCATGACGGTGAACGGCGTGCCGAAGCTCAGCTGCGCCGTCTTTCTGAAGGACTACTACCCGGACAAGATCCGGGTCGAACCGCTCGACGGCTTCCCAGTCAAGCGGGACCTCGTGTTCGGGATGGATGACTTCATTGCCAAGCTGCAGAGCGTCAATCCGTGGATCGTCCGCAAAGAAGGGGAAGAAAAGCCGATCGAGGCAGGCGAATATTTACAGACCCCACGCCAGCTGGTCGAGTACAAGCAGTACTCGATGTGCATCAACTGCATGCTGTGTTACGCGGCGTGCCCCGTCTACGCGCACGACACGACGTTCTTGGGCCCGGCGGCGATTGCCCTCGGCCAGCGCTACAACATGGATTCGCGCGATCAGGGAAGGGATCAGCGCCAGGAGGTGATCGCCAGCCACGAAGGAATCTGGAAGTGCACCTTCGTCGGCGAGTGTAGCGCCGTGTGTCCCAAGGACGTCGATCCGGCCGCCGCAATCCAACGCGCCAAGCTCTCCAGCACGCTCGATTACTTCACGGAAACGCTGTTGCCCTGGGGCAAGAAGAATTGAGCTATCAGCGACGAGTGCCGAACACCTGGTGGCTCAAGCGGTGGCCCTACTTTCTGTTCATGCTGCGGGAGCTGACCAGCGTCGGCGTCGCCGGTTACAGCGTGTTCCTCATGTTTCTGTTGTATCGACTCGGCCAAGGGCCCGAGGCCTACGAGGCTGCGGTAGGCCTGATCATGTCGCCGACCAGCATCGCGTTGCACGTGCTGGCGCTGGTGCTGGCCGTGTACCACACGGTCACTTGGTTCAACGTGACTCCCAAGGTCATCGTGATTCGCCTTGGCGAGGAGCGCGTCCCCGACTTCATGATTGCCGGCGCTCACTACGCCGGATGGCTCGCCGTGTCGATGATCGTCGCTTGGGCTGTATTGGGAGCGTAGTCATCATGGCCAAGTCCAACGAACCGATTCTCTGGTCACTTTTCTCGGCCGGCGGGATGTTGTCGGCGATGATGCTGCCCGTGCTCATCGTCATCACCGGAATCCTCGTCCCCCTCGGTTTCGCGCCGCTGGAGTCGCTCGGCTACGAAAAGGTGCACGCCGCCGTTTCGGACAATCTCCTGGTCAAGCTGATTCTGTTTGGGCTGATCTTCCTGTCGTTGTTCCACTGGGCCCACCGCTTCAAATTTGCTGTCGTCGACATGGGCCTGCAGAAGATCAAAGGGCTGATAGGCTTTGCCTGCTACGGGGGCGCGCTTGCGGGCACCGTAATCACCGCCGTGCTTCTCTGGCGGATCTAGCAGAGATCTTCCGCCACGGCCTGCTAGGGCCGTAGCTTCGACGATGCCGTCGGCGGGGCCACGAGCAACGCCCAACGCTACGGAGGTCCGGTGAAAGGTCGCTTCCCGCGGTCAACAAAGCGGTGCGTGTGGCGGGTATTACCGCTGCTTCTAACCTTCGTGTGGCCGGCTCCGGCGCACGCCCAGGATCCCGATCGGTTGGCGCCCGGACCGCCACACGAGACGAATCTCGAGCTCGGCCAGCCGCCGCCGTCGGCATTCGTGCTCGAATCCATCGACGGAGCCACCTACGACCTCGCGGCGGCGCGCGGCGAGCACGCCGTGCTGCTGCTCTTCTTCCGCGGCACCTGGTGACCTTACTGCCGCGAGCAGCTCGGGCAGCTGCACGAAGTGATCGACGAGATCCGCGCCACGGGCGCCGACTTCTGGGCCATCGCCAACGACGACCCGGAAAAGCTGCGAGCCTATCGTGACGAAGAGGGGTTCGAGTTTCCGTTCCTGCTCGATCCCGACGCCGAGATCATCAAGGCATGGAGGCTGTTCAACGACGCCGATAGCCGCGGCCGCCTCATCCCGCACCCGACGGTCGTCATCCTCGATGCCGGCGGTGTGGTTCGCTACCTGTATGTCGAGACCAACTATCGATTGCGACCGCCGGCTGCGGAGGTCGTCGAGCAGCTACAACGGGCGACCCGGTAGCGCCCGTCTGGCGGGCACATGAACAAGGCGTTTACCAAGGAGTCGGACTTCGACCCCGGTCTCGAAGTCTCGTTCCGCCCCCGTAATGTGCTGCCGGCCGGGGTCAGGAACTACATCACGCCCTCCGGGGCTGCCCGTCTACGGCAGGAGTTGGCGACGCTCGTCAATATCGACCGGCCGCGGTTGGCAACCGAGCTGTCGCGCCGCGCCGAGGCCGGGCGACAGGACGAGGCGGAGCATCAGGCCGACCAGCATCGGCTGCGCGAGCTCGACAAGCAGATTCGCTGGCTGAGCGACCGCATCGCCGATCTCGAGGTCATTGATTCAGCCCAGCAGGAGCGCGACACGGTGCGCTTCGGCGCCACCGTCAGAGTTGTCGACGCAGACGGCGATGAGCGCGTCTACTCCATCGTCGGCGTTGACGAGGCGGAGCCGTCCGAGGGACGCATCAGCTGGATCTCGCCCCTGGCCAGAGCGCTGCTTTCGGCCGGCGAAGGCGACGAGGTCGTGGCCCAACTGCCACGCGGAGCCCTGGCGTTGGAGATCCTGGACATCGACTACCCGCCGGCAGGGGACTAGCAGACCGTGGTGGAAGTGTGATGGGTCTGGCGTAACCCTTCGGGCAAGTGGGAGTTACGGGCGACTGGCGGCGTCGCTCTTCCTCAACGATGGCTCCAGCATCGGGTCGTCGTCGATCCTCGCCCTCGCCCACCCCGTCCGTGAGCAGACCTGGCCGGGAAATCCGCCGGTTGCCGCGGGGCGCTCCGGGCTGGATCGGTCACCGCCGGTAGGCAGAGATGACCCAGTTCCGGTCGCCGGCCGGTCGTTCTACGCTGCCGGCGACGGCCAGGTGGCGGCCGCTGGTGGCGACGGCAAGCCCGATTGCCTCTCCGATGCCGAGGTTGGCGATGCCGCCCCAGTCAATGCGTCCGCTGTCGTCATAGCCGCGCAGCAACAGGCCGCCGTCGTCACGCGCGCGGCGCGCCGCCGTGCCGGTCGCAACGATGGTCCCATCCGCCACAGCCAGCGCAGCGATTCCGCCGCGCTGGAGGGGCCCGTCGGCGCCTACCCAGCGCAACGTGCCGGTGTCGGCATCGTAACTCCGTAGCACCGGAAGCGAGCGCGCCCTGAAAACCGAGCCGGCGATCACCACGTTGCCGTTGATGTGCACCAGCGCGGTAGTGGTCGAGCCGGCGTCGAAGCTGCTGTAGGGGGTGTCCAGCCAGCGCACCTCGCCCGATGCCGGATCCAGGCCGCGCACCTCCATGCGACTCAGCCCGAGGCCGATCTCGTAGAGATCGCCGGCCACTACGAGCGTATTGTCGATCAGCGCCAGGCCGTTGGCAGAGTTGATCTGGCTCCCGAAGGTGTTCTCCCACAGACGCTCCCCGGTGCGGGCATCGTAGGCGCGGACGACATACGGCGCCGACCGGCCGAGCACCGTGTCGCGGTCGCCGGCGACGTAGACGCGTTCGGCAGTTGCCGTGACCTGCGTGGCGCGCTCGAAGGCGAAGAAATCGGGCGACGCGTTGTCTTCCCACAGCGCCGTGCCGTTGCGAGCATCATAGGCGCGCACCAGGATCGCATCGTTGGCGGTACCGACGACGAAGAGGCGGCGTGCGGCGATTGTCGCGCGGCGGAGAAAATCGGTGGTGCCGGCCAACTCGTCGCTGGCGGACCATCGCATCGACCCGTCGGCCAGAGCGTAGGCGTGCACGAAGCTGCCGCGCGGCCGACGGCCGAAGGGAACCTCGGAGTTGCCGACGACGAACACGCTGTTACGCCAGGTGGCCATGTCGGCAATACGTTCCACACCGCCATCATCGAAGGGCTCGAGCCAGAGTTGCCCGCCGTCGCGGCGGTCGAGAGCAGCAACCACCGCGTCGGTGTCGTCGCCGCCCCGGCCCGCGACAACGACCCGATTGCGAAGCAACGCCACGGCCGCCGGAACATCGTCGTTGCCGCCCAGATCGAGCTCCGTTTGCCAGATCTCGATGGGTGCGGCGTGAGATGTCGTCCCCTCATGGCATCGAGTATGTGGCGCCGCCGGGCCGGGTGCCACTTCTGGCGCCAGGGCTTGTGTACACTCAATCGATGATGAGCGGCCTCTCGAAGCGCGTGTGCGTTGCGACTCTGGCTGCTGCTGCGGCGGCAGGCGCACAAGAGACGCAACGGCTCGTGGTACCCGATCCGGATATCGGCGCAGGCACCCTCGCCACGCGGCGCGCGGCGCAGTTGCGAGCCGCCGCCGAGATCGGCGTGTTCCATGACTTCGCGTTCGCCGACCGTATCGTTGACAGCGGCATCGATTTCGTCCATCAGGCTGTTGACGACGGTGGCAAGACGTACAAGGCGGCCCACTACGACCACGGGAACGGCCTGGCGGTCGCCGACGTCGACGGTGATGGTCTGCTGGATCTGTATTTCGTCAACCAGCTCGGCGGAAACGGGCTGTTCCGCAACCTCGGTGGCGGACGCTTCGCCAACGTCACGGCGGCGGCCGGGGTGGGGCTGGACGACCGTATCTGCGTGTCGGCCTCGTTTGCCGACGTCGACAACGACGGCGACTCCGACCTGTTCGTCACTACTGTGCGCATGGGCAACGTTCTGTTCCAGAACGATGGCGCCGGCAACTTCGACGACGTGACAGACCGCTCCGGGCTGGGTTACACGGGCCATTCGTCCGGTGCGGTGTTCTTCGACTACGATCGCGATGGCCTCCTCGACCTCTACGTTGCCAACGTCGGTGAATACACCACCGACGAACGTGGACGGGGCGGCTTCTATGTCGCTCACGAGGACGCATTCTCGGGCCATCTGACCGCAGACCGGGCCGAGAGCAGCGTCCTGTACAGGAATCTCGGGAACAGCCGCTTCGCTGACGTGACGGTGGCTGCCGGCGTACTAGACGACGCCTGGAGCGGTGACGCGATTGTCGTCGATCCGAACGCCGACGGCTTCCCGGACCTGTACGTGTTGAACATGCAGGGCAACGACCGCTACTACGAGAACCGCCAGGGGACGGGGTTCGTCGAGCGCACCGCGGAGGTGTTCTCCAAGACCCCTTGGGGGACCATGGGCGTCAACTCGTTCGACTACGACAACGACGGCGACTTCGATCTGCTGCTCACTGACATGCACTCCGACATGAGCGCCGAGGTGGGTCCGGCAGCCGAACATCTCAAGCCCCGCATCGACAACCCGGAGCAGTTCTACGCCGAGCCCGATGACAACCTGCTGGGCAACGCGTTCTATCGCCGTAGCGATGGCTCATTCGACGAGATCTCGGACACCATCGGGCTGGAGAACTACTGGCCGTGGGGTACCAGCGTCGGCGACATCAACGCCGACGGTTGGCAGGACGTGTTCATCGGCTCGAGCATGAACTACCCATTCCGCTACGGGATCAACGCGCTGAAGCTCAACGATGCCGCCCGCCGGTTCGTGGATGCGGAGTTCGTGCTCGGGATCGAGCCCCGCCGCGATGGTCAGGCGCACACCGCCTGGTTCGACTTGGACTGCTCGGGGGCTGATAGCGCTCATCACCGTTGTGAGGGCCTCAGCGGCCCCGTCGCGGTGTTCGGTGCCCTCGGTACGCGGTCGGCGGCCATTATCGACGTCGACGATGATGGCGATCTGGATATCGTCACCAACGAGTTCGGATCGCGGCCACAACTGCTGCTGAGCGATCTGAGCGAGCGACGCGAGGTTCACTGGCTGGCGTTGCGCCTGCAGAGCGAGAGCAGCAACCGCGACGGCATTGGTGCACGCCTCACGGTCCGCGCCGGTGACCGTACCTACACGCGCTTCATCGACGGCAAGTCGGGATACATGACGCAGAGCTCGGTGCCGGCGTATTTCGGCCTCGACGACGCCACTAGTGTCGACGAGATCCGGGTCGTGTGGCCGAACGGCAACGAGCAGGTCATCGACGGTCCGATCGATATCGACCGCTCCCTGGTCGTCACCGAGGAGTAGCTACCTGCCGATGCGAGCTACGCGCGCTCGCGAGCCCGTCCACCGGACAGTCGAGTGCCTTTGCTCCACGGTGATCGGCATTGGCTTGGTATTCGCCGGCGCGCACGGTGTACGTCCGGCGCACGCCGCATGGACGGCCCCGTCGACGACGCAGACGGAGGCGTTCGACGCCACGATGGCCGAGGGACGAGCTGCGCTGGGCCGAGGCGAAGCCGCCGCAGCGGTGGCCGCCTTCCGACGCGCCGTAGAGCTACGGCCACAGAGCGCCGCAGCGCTGACGCTGCTTGGTGTGAGCTGGCTGCGAGCTGGCGACGTCGAGGCGGCCGTCCGGATGCTGGATGGCGCTGTGGCGGCGGATCCGGAAGATCTCGGTGCACGTCACACGCGGGTCCAGGTGCTGCTCGCCGCGGAACGGCCGCTAGATGCCGTCGAGGACGCTCGTGAGCTCGTTCGTCGGACGCCGGGCGAGTTCGGCGGTCTGGCGCTCCTGGGCCGGATTCAGCTCGAGCTCGGACGGTACGGCGAGGCTCTCGAGGTGCTTACCGGAGCCGCGGCGGTGCGTCCGGACGACCCGGGCGTGCTGTACGGGCGTTCCGTGGCACTGGTGGAGCTGGGGCGCGGCGAAGAGGCGCTGCCGTTGCTGAGCCGGCTGGTGAACGATGTGCCGGATAGCTTTGCTGGCTGGGCGCTGTTCGCCGGCGTCCTACGGCAGCGGTCCGACATCGAGTCCCTGGTAACCGCGGCCGAGTCGTACGAGCGTGCTCTCGACGTCCGCCCGGCGGACCCGGCGACGGTTCACTCGCTGGCTTCGTTATTCGGCGAGCTCGGGCTCTACCTCAGAGGGGCGGCGACGATCGATGCCGCAGGCGGGGCGATCGCTGCTGATCCGGTTGTCCAGCTGCTCCGGGGTCGCCTGCTGGCGCAGGCCGGGAGCTTTGCGGCCGCCGTACCGGCCTATCAGCGGGCGCTCGATCTCGAAGCGAGTGCCGAGGCGTGGACGCACCTCGGGGTGGCCTACGCGGCGCTGGCGGATTCGGAAGGTGCCATCGACGCGTTCACGAATGCGGTGCGGGCAGACGCTCTCGACGCCGAGGCACAGCTCGGACTGGGGGAGCAACTGCTCGCCAATGGTCGCATCGCGGCGGCGATCGATAGCCTGACCCAGGCAGCTCTGCTGCTGCCGGACAGCAGTCGCGCCCAGCATCTGATGGGCAAGGCGCTTGACGCCTCGGGTGACGTCGCGGGAGCGGTTGCAACGCTACGATTTGCCGCTGATCTGGATCCGTCCAACGTCGACCCGTTGATGGATCTGGCCGCCGTTTTGGAGCGTCTCGACGACGTTGCCGGGGCCCGTACCGTGCGCGACGAGATCGATGCTGTAGCGCGCCCGCCGGGCAGCCCTGGCGCGGCATCGGTCACCGAGGTCGGGCAATTACTTCGCGATGGCTACGTTCAACTCCGGCTCGGCGACGCTGCTCGGGCCGTCGAGCTTCTCGGCGACGTCGTTGGGCAAGAGCCCGACAACGAGGGGGCGCGTTTCTTCCTCGGCCGCGCGCTGGCCTCAGTAGGCGACGTGGAGCAAGCGATTGCCAGCCTGGAGGCGGCCCAGCAGCTCAACCCGTTCCGTGCCGAGACCTACGCCGCCCTGGCCGATCTGTACGAGCGAGTGGGTCGGTCGTCGGATGCACGGCGCGCACGGCAGGAGGCGGCGCGCCTGCGCCGTTGAGGTTTGGCCTAAGCTTCCCTCGGAGCATCGGGGATGCTACAACCGTTGTGGACGTCACGGTCGGGTGATCCGGGACGAGATTGGAGAGCGTAGATGGAGCCAGCCGCCGCTGCCGATGCCAAGACCTGGCTACGGTTGACGATGAAGTACCAGAAGCCTGAGCCACTGCGTAGCGCGTGGCAACTGGTGAACTCGCTCGTGCCATACGTGGTGCTCTGGTACTTGATGGTTCGCAGCCTGGAAGTGTCGTATTGGCTGACGCTGCTACTGGCGCCGTTGGCGGCCGGATTCATGATCCGCCTATTCATCATCTTCCACGACTGCGGTCACGGCGCGTTCTTCAGATCCAAGCGCCTCAACGATCTGGTCGGTTACGTCACCGGCGTGATGACGTTCACGCCCTACTATCGCTGGCGCCACGATCACGCCAAGCACCATGCCACCTCGGGCGATCTGGATCGGCGCGACATGGGCGGCGAGATTTGGACGCTCACGGTGGATGAGTACCTTGCGGCGCCGCTGCTGACCCGCTTCCGATACCGTGTCTATCGTCATCCGTTCGTGATGTTCATCGTCGGCCCTATGTTTCTGTTCGCGGTGGCGCAACGACTCACGTCCCGAACCGAGCGCAAGCGCGAGCGCAACAGCGTCTGGTGGACGAATCTCGGTGTGCTGTTCCTCGTCAGTGGACTGGTGACCGCCATGGGCCTCAAGGCCTATCTGATGATCCAGCTGCCGATCAGCCTTATCGCGGGAGCGACCGGCGTCTGGTTGTTCTACGTCCAGCACCAGTTCGAGTCGGTCTACTGGGAACGACACGAGAACTGGGACTACTATCCCGCAGCGCTCCACGGCAGCTCGTTTTACCGATTGCCTCGTATCCTGCAGTGGTTCTCCGGCAACATTGGCTACCACCACATCCATCACCTCTGCCCGCGGATCCCGAACTACTTCTTGCAGCGGTGCCACGAAGAAAACCCGACGCTGGCGGCGATTCCGTCGATCACGTTGCTGACCAGCCTGCGCTCGCTGGGTTTTCGACTGTGGGACGAGGAGCGCCGAGAGATGGTCGGGTTCGGGTACCTCCGGGGGTACAAGCGAGCGCGGGCCTGAGGACGATCTCGAACCGTCCGGCCTGCTGAGCGCCTGGCGCCACCGGCCGCCGCCATCGGGCGGCCTCCTCACATCCGTGACATCATGCGTTCGACGAACGCATTCTCGCCGCGGCGATGTCACGCGCGGTTTCAAAGGAAGAAAAAGGAGGGAGCTTGGCAAGACAGAGACGTCCGGGCCCGCGACGTCTGTCGCGTCGACGCCGGGACGAGGCGCTGAAGGCACGGGCCGAGGATCCGGACAATTCCGACGCTGCAGTCGATCCCGCTGCAGCGGAAGCCGAGGACGTCGTCGAACCGGAGGACGCGCTTCCGGAGATCGGATTCGAGGAGCTGCCGGACCCTCTGCAGGCGGCCGCGGCGCGAGCTGGTTGGTCGACCCTGATGCCGGTCCAGGCCAAGGCGATCCCGTACATGCTCGCCGGACGCGATCTGATGATCCAGTCGCGCACCGGCAGCGGCAAGACGGGCGCATTCTTGTTGCCGATCATCGATCGCCTGGATCCGGACGATCGCCAGTGCCAGGCGCTGATACTGGTACCCACTCGCGAGCTCGCCAAGCAGCTGGTTACCGCCGCCGAGGAGCTCAGCGCGGATACCGGCCTGCTCCCCACTGCGGTCTACGGTGGCGTCGCCTACGGACCGCAGCTCGAGGCCTTCGAGCGTGGCGCTCATCTCGTTGTCGGCACGCCGGGTCGGGTGCTGGATCACCTGCTCAAACGAAACCTGACGCTCGACGGGTTGAAGAACCTGGTCTTCGACGAAGCGGATCGCATGCTCTCGATGGGTTTCTACCCCGACATGAAGCGGTTGCAGGAGTTCTTGCCGAAGAAGCGGATCAGCGGCTCGATGTTCTCTGCTACCTTCCCGCCGCACGTGCGCAACCTCGCCAGCGAGTTTCTCGAGACGCCGGAGTTCCTCAGCCTCAGTCGCGATCGCATTCATGTGGCGTCCACCGAGCATGTGTTCTACGACGTGCCGTCGATGGACAAAGACCGCAACTTGATGCGCATCATCGAGATCGAGAACCCCGCCTCGGCGATCGTGTTTTGCAACACCAAGGCCGACGTCCACTACGTGGCGGTGGTGCTGAAACGCTTCGGCTACGACGCCGATGAGCTCAGCTCGGATCTCGCGCAGGCGGCGCGCGAGAAGGTCCTCGACCGCGTGCGTCGGGGCAAGCTACGGTTTCTCGTGGCTACCGACGTTGCGGCACGAGGTATTGACATCCACGAGCTCTCACACGTGATTCAGTACGGTCCTCCGAAGGACGCGGAGAGCTATATCCATCGTGTCGGGCGCACGAGTCGCGCGGGCGCCACGGGAGAGGCGCTGACGCTGGTGTCTGGCCTGGAGGGGATTCATCTGCGACACATCGCGCGCACCTACAGCATCGATCTTCAGGAGCGGCCAGCACCGACGAAGGCGGAGGTCGAACGGATCGTCGGGCAGCGCGTCGTCGCCCTGCTCGAGGCGCGGTTGCGCGATCGGAGCAGCCTGCAAACCGAGCGCATGCAGCGGTTCGTTCCCCTTGCGCGCAGCCTGGGGGAGAGCGAGGACGAGGTCTCCGTGGTCGCTATGCTGCTGGACGACTACTATCAGGAGAGCCTGCATGCGCCGCTTGGCGAGCCGGTGGCAGCGGATCCGGAGCCAGCCGCTGAGGCACGGCCTCCGGCGCGTCGCAACCGGAAGCCTCGCCGGCGCGGCGGTCGCTGACCGTCGGGTCGCCGGGCGCCAGCGCCTGCAGCGTGATCCTGGCGAAATATCCGAGCCAGCTGACGATACCGAGGAGCTTGGCGCCGTCCTCGTACACGTGCTGCATCCGAAGCGTGTCCGGCGCCAGCGCGTCGACTCCCAACGATATCGCGAAGAAGCCCAGGGCCAGTCCGAGCAGCAAGAAGTCACTAGCGAGAATAACGTCGCGAAAGCGCGTCAGGAACGTCGCCAGCAGGAGCCCATACGCGGCGAACAGCAGCTTCTCGTCCATGTGCAGCTCGTACACCACGAACCAGTCGTGCACCATGAACAGGTCGTCGACCAGCAAGATGCCGCTCAGCAGACCGGCGCTCAGGAGGAACGGCCGGACCGGAGAGCGCGAGCCCTGGCGGCGGAGGACCTCGGCGCCGAGGAGACAAGCGGCTGCTGCCGCGCACCAGCAGAGCACGCCGACGTTCGAGACCACTCCGAGCAAGGGGTGAGCACCGGTACTAGCAGCCGGATCGCGGGTGAACTCCGCCACCGTGGTGTCGGTAAGGCGGCTCATCAGCACCGCGCCGCCCAGCAATGCGGCGACCGGCACGTACATCATGATGAGTGCTGAGCGGAGGGTTCGTAGTTGATTCATGGGCTCGGGGCGCCTCCGACGCATGCGTGGCGTCCGGCGGCTTCGGCGCGGCGGAAGCGACGGCCTATGGACGCGAGCATGCTTCGCAGATAGCGCGCCGCCGCGCGCCAGTAGAGCCCACGATCGCCCGGATACAGGAGGTCGGCGCGTACTCTCGAGTTTAGCGTGAGGCCGATGAAACGCAGCACGCTCCATGCCTTGCTCGCGATTGCGATCGAGTCGTCGCGAAGAAGCGAGCCGACGTGCCGCGCCTCGGTCGGGAAGGTGTCACGGCAGCGAAGATCGGTCGCGAACTCGGGCTCCACGGGATCCACGTGTCCGTGCATCGAGTCGACCAGAATGCGCGGAAAGTCGACGCCGGCGTGCAGGGCCAGGTGCAGCGATCCCCAGAATCGGCAGTTCAGCTCGATGAGATGAAAGGCGTCGGTGCGCGGATCCCAGCGATACTCGAGCATCACCGGACCCTCCCATCGGAGGTGGTGAATCCGCGCGCAGGCGTCGGCATGGATGGCGTCGTGCCACCAGCTCCGTCGATACGAGGACACCCCACCGGTGTGCGGAACCTCATGCAAGCGCCGGTGCATGAAGCGAGCCAGAACGCGGCCGTTACGCACCACGAAGAAGACGCCGACACCAACGCCCTCGACGTGCCCCTGTACGAGGAAGTGGTCGTAACTCGTCCTCAGGGTCGCCAGCAAATCGCTCACGGCGGCGTAGTCATGCAAACGATGCACCCGGCTGTGGGCGCCGACTGGCGAGCTCAGAAAGTCCGTCTTGACGTAGAGCGGTAGCCGCAAGCCGCGTAGCTGCTCGTCCGTGGGTGCCGATCGGGTCGAATCGACCAACAGGCTCGGCGGGATGTGCTGTTGGAGCTCCGCCGGCGCTGCCGGGTCGAGAAACCCGCCGACGAGCCGGTATTTGCTGATCGCGCTATAGAGCACGTTGTGGTCGACGCCGTACGGCAGCAGATGAGCGTAGCTCGAATACCGTGGCTGGATTGCCGTGAGCAGACCCTCGGTAGCGATGATCGTGTCGATGCTTTGCGCTTCGATCGTGCCGTCGAGCCAGCGGAGGAACTCTTGGCGCTGAAAGGGGCTCGGGCACACCTCGGCGCGGGTGGCGAAGCGGGACGAGAAACCCAGCGCATGCGGATCTGAAGAGCAGGCCGTGACCCGGTAGCCGGCACGGCCGAGCGACCGGATCACACCGATGCCTATGTTGTGCTCGGCTTCATCGACCAGGACGTGCTTGTCCTGACGCCAGCTATGCATGTCGCTGTCCCCACCGGTTGAACCCTTCCAGCGCCCCTCAAGGGTTCATGCTGGCATGTGCGAGAAGCTCGACGCCAGCGGATAATTCGATGCCGGCGAAGTAGAGCTTCGTCGTCGGTGGCGGGCCGTCTACGCTAGTCGGGATGGCTCACGAAACCGTCTACGTAGAAGAAGTGACATCGCTAGCTGCCCTGACCGAGCATTGGCCGGCATGGCGTCAACTGCGCGATGATCGCCTCGAAGACAACATCTATAGCTCGCCGGAGTTCGTCCTTGCGGGGCTGCGGAGCTACGCCGCTCGGCCCTTCAACCTGGCGTTCATCTATCGGGGGCGTGGCGCCTGTCGGCAGATGATCGGTTGTGCGCCGTTCGAGGCCGCGGCATCGGATCGACAGCCACCACTGCGCACTCTCAGGTTCTGGTCCACACCGCACTCGTACCTGTCGCAGCCTCTCCTGCACCGCGACCATGCGACCGAGGCTGCCGCCGGGCTGTGGGACTGGCTGGCGGCAGCAGAACCGTCCAACAGCCTGGTGTCGCTTCCGCTGATGGGCATCGAGTCATCGACCTGGCAGGCGATGAGCCAAGCTCTGGAACCGCGTGGCGTGGCCGCCACGATCCGACACCGGTTCGATCGGCCGGCGCTGCTTCGATGTCGGTCGTTCAACGACTACCTGGCGTCGTTGCCGGCAAAGCGCAGAAAGAACTACCGACGGTGCTGGCGCGCGCTGAACGCCGCTGGCGAGGTCGAGGTTCGGCACCGGCGGGATGCCACGGCGCGCTGCGACTGGACCTCGAGGTTCGTGCGTATGGAGGCGCTGGGATGGAAGGGGGAGCGCGGATCGGCGCTCGCTTGCAGCGCAGCCGACGTCGCTTTCTTCGAACAGATCACTCGCGCCTATGGCGATCGCGCCGACCTCTTCTA
This sequence comes from Acidobacteriota bacterium, assembly GCA_965248695.1. Taxonomy (GTDB): domain Bacteria; phylum Acidobacteriota; class UBA890; order UBA890; family WLXD01; genus DASCOT01. Next base: position 3,789,147 of record CBDFKD010000002.1, read on the forward strand.
CAGCGAGATCCGACTCGACGGCGTCGCCGTGGCGATGTCGGCGAGCTTCGTCGAGGGCACCACGTTGTTCGGCTTCAAGGTGGCGTTCGATCCTCGCTACCGGCGGTACTCACCGGGGGTTCTGAACGCCGTCCACGAAGCGCGGCTGTTCCTCGAGAGTGCCGATCTGCAGATCGGCGAGAGCGGTGCCAACGCCAGGTCGTTCATCGGCTCGTATTGGCGCGACAGCACGCCGATGGCCGAAGTTCTCCTGCCTGGCAACAGCACCGGTCGCCTGGCGGTGGCTGGCTTCGAGAAGGCGACGCGCGCCAAGCGCGGTGCCCGGGTCGTCCTCGAGGCCCTCCGCAAGCCCCGACGGGTGGCCTGAGCGACCGGCGTTTCTCGAGGCGGACTCTCGGCGACGGATCCTGGCCGGATGACGCTACTGAGCGAGGCGATTGAAACGTCGCAGCACGTCTCGCAGACGGTCGTGCGGCAGGGCGTACGCCGTATTGCCGTCGCGGCCGACGACCGTCCTGGCAGCAACGAGCGCGTTCGTGATCGCTTCCTCCACCGAGTAGGCGGTCGCCTGGAACAACGGCGTCAACGATCCGTTGGGGAGCATCTGTGCCGTGCTCACGTCGTCGTTGCCGACAGCATCCGCGTTGGCCGTCGAGAAGGCGATGAAGATATCCCCCGAGCCGTTGCTGGCCATTCCACCCATGCGCGCGATCCCCAGCGGCACGCGCCTAGCGATGCGCTTGAGCTGATAGGGCAGCAGCGGCGCGTCGGTTGCGACGACCACGATGATCGAGCCGAAGTCGCGGTCGCCCGGGATGCCGAGCGTCTGCGCGTCGGCGCTGGACTGTCCGGCTCGGGGCCGCAGATCGGTGATCTCCCTGCCGACCGGCGCGCCGGCGATCATCAGATCATCGCGGCCACCGTAGTTGGCCTGTACGAGTGCCCCCAGCACGTAGGACCGTCCCTGGATGTCCACCGTCCTCGAGGCCGTTCCGATACCACACTTGAAGCCATGGCAGATCATTCCCGTCCCGCCACCAACGGCGCCCTCTGCGACAGCTCCGCCGCGAGCGCCGTCGAGCGCCTCGAACGCGTGTTCGGGTCGTACGTGGAATCCGTTGATATCGTTGAGGAAGCCGTCGTAGGTTTCGGCAACCACAGGCAGCGCCCATGGCTGGCGGCCGTGACCGGCGCGCACCAGCCAGTCGATCACCGCGTCGCGAACGACGCCGACACTATGGGTGTTGGTGATCATCACCGGCCCTTCCAGGGCGCCGGACTCCTCCACCCAGGTCGTGCCGGTCATCTCCCCGTTTCCGTTGAGCGAGTACCAACCCGCGAAGACCGGAGTGCTGTCCCGACCGCGCGGTCGGATCGCCGTGACGCCGGTGCGTACCGGGCCCTCGCCGACCGAGAGCGAACCGTCGCCACGGACTAACGTGACCTGCCCCACCTGGACATCACCGACGTCGGTAATGGCGTTGTCAGGGCCGGGCTGGCCCCGAAAGGGGATGCCGAGATCCCGAGCCCGGGGCCGTTGCTGACCTGACGCTGTGGCGACAGACATGTTCGCCGCCAAACCGATGGCGATCGCCATGATCACGGGTTGACGCCAGACCCTGCCTCCGCGCGCAGGCCGTGGGCTCACTAGCTCAATTCCCGCCAGACCTCGTCAAATTCCTCTGCGGCTCCTTCAGGCGGCTCGGTGAGCAGGCTGACGACGATGGTGAGCGCGAAGCCCACGATGAATCCCGGAATCAGCTCGTAGAGATCGTATGTATAGGGCTTGAATGCCAGCACCCAAATGATCGCGGTAAGGAAACCGCCGAGCATGCCGGCGGTGGCACCGGCACGGGTCGTCCGTTTCCAGAACAACGAGCACAGCACCGGCGGAGCGAAGGCGCAGGCGAGCCCCGACCACGCGAACAGCACGAACCAGAAGATGACGCGTACCTCGCCGAGCGCGAGCAGCAGCGCGCCGACGCCGATGACCGCGGTTACGGCTTTTCCGTACAGCGCCAGTCGTTTGTCGCTTTCGTCCGGCCGGTAGATGCGCTGCACGATGTCGCGGACGACGGTGGCCGAGGCCATGATCAGCAGCGAGTCAGCGGTTGACATGATCGCCGCGAGCACAATCACCAGGTAAACACCGGTGAACACAGCGGGCATTAACGACGACGTCATCATCGGTAGGATGGTCTCGGGATCGTCGAGCACCGGGAAGATCACTCGGCCGGCCATGCCCCCGAACACTGCTCCGAGGTCGAAGAGGAGGATGCAAGGCACGGCGATCAGACCGCCGTCGAGGATGTCGCGCCGGCTGCGCGCAGCGATGAACCGACTGAGCAGCTGCGGCGCGCCGATGAAGGCGAGCCCGATACCGATGAAGCCGATCACCGAGACGAAACCCTCGGTGCTCATCCCGTAGCTGCCCATCGGCCGCAACAGTGCCGGATCGGTGGCGTTGAGCTGCACCATCGTCGCGGTCCAGCCGCCGGCGGCCGACATCGCTACGAACGGTAGCGCGACGAGCCCGCCGAGCATCAATACGCCCTGCAGCAGGTCGCTGTAGGCGACCGCTTTGAAGCCGCCGACGGTCGTGTAGTAGAGGATGACCGCCGCTCCGATGAGCGCGCCGGCAACGTAGCTGATCTCGAGAAAGGAGGCGAACGCCTTGCCTGCCGCGGTGAGCTGCGCGGCGGTATAAGCGGTCACCATGCTCATGATGATCACCAGGCTGAGCCAGCGCATCACGTGGCTGGAGTCGCGAAACCGCGCCTCAAGATAGTCGGGCACGGTGATCGAGTCGTAACGATCTGTGAAGGCCTTGAACGGCTGTGCCACCAGCGTCCAGACGAGTGCCACCCCGAGGACCTCACCTAGAACGATCCACAGGGCGTGGATGCCGATGGTGTAGCCCATGCCGGTGAGGCCGAGCAGCAGCCAGGCGCTCTCGCCGGTGCTGTTGGAGCTGAAGGCGATGACCCACGAGGGCAACTGCTTGTTGGCGACGTAGTACCCAGCCACGCTGCTCGAGCCACGGCCGCCCCACCAGCCGAGCACGAGCAGGATGATCAGATAGACAACAAGGACCGCGACGATGGTGGCGAAGGCCAACTCAGCGGCCCTCCTCTGTTCGGGCGTCTTGCCCTCGTTGGCGGCGCGCTTCGCGCCGGTAGTGCACCAGCTGAATCGTCAGGCCGATACTCACAGCTGCGATCAACAGCAACCAGGCGCTCCAAGGCATTCCGGCGAACAACGGCTAAGCCGCGTCGACGCGCTCGCAAGCGCGTTCGAGCCGTCGCAGTCCCTCGGCGTTCTCGTCCTCGGTGATGAGTAGCGAGGGGCCGAGACGGATGACATGCCCGTGCTGGCCGCCGAGACCGATCAGCAGACCCTCCGCCTTGGCGGCCTCGAGCAGCGCCTTGCCCTTGTCGGGACTCGGGGTCTTGGACACCGGGTCCTCGACCAGCTCGAGCGCTTGCATCAGGCCCATGCCGCGAACCTCGCCGATCCACGCGTGGCGTTCGGCCATCGCGTCAAGCCCGGCGCGCAGCTCCCGACCGCGCGCGCCAGCGTTGGCCGGCGCGTCCTCACGCCGGAGTACCCCGAGCGTCGCCGCCATCGCCGCCATGCTGACGGGGTTGCCGCCAAACGTCGAGATGGTCTTGGAGGTCCAGGCGTCGGCGATCTCGTCGCGCGTGATCGTCGCTCCGACCGGCTGCCCGTTGGCGATGCCCTTGGCCATTACCATGATGTCGGGCTCGACGTCCCAGTGCTCGATCGCGAACCACCTGTCGCCCGTCCGTCCGAACCCTGCCTGTACCTCGTCGCAGATGAACACGCCGCCGTGGGCTCGGATGATCTCGGCGGCTCGCTGGAAGTAGCCTGGCGGGGGCACGATGAAGCCGCCGAGGCCGAGGATGGTCTCGGCGACGAAGGCGGCCGGCTTGCCGCCGGTCGTTGTCACGATGGCCTCTTCGAGGTCGTTAGCAAACTTGTCGACGCAGCTGTCGTCGCACGGGGTCTTGAAGGGACATCGGTACGGATAGGGCGCCAGCGCGTGCTTGATCGGCAGGGTGCTCGATAGCGGTCGCCAGGCCGCGTGGCCGGTGATATTGGTCGCCAGGATGCTACGGCCCGAATATGCCAGGCGGAGCGCCATGATCTCGCTGCGACCGGTGTACATGCAGGCGAGCATGATCGCAGTCTCGATGGCCTCGGTGCCGCTGTTGGTGAAGAACGATTTGCGCAGCGCGCCCGGAGCGATTTCGGCCAGACTGCGCGCCGCGTCGATCTGCGGATCGCTGATATAGAGGCTCGACGTGTGGCCCAGCTTGTCGATCTGCGCCTTGGTGGCGGCGGTGACTTCGGGATGACAATGCCCTACCGAGGTCGTCAAGATGCCGGCGAACAGGTCGAGGTATTCGTTGCCGCCGACATCCTTCACCCACACGCCTTGCGCCTCTTCCATGACCAAGGGCGCGTCGTAAAGGGTGGAGACGCAGGGAAACAGGTACTCCTGCTGCGCTTCGCGTCGCTCCGTTGAAGCGCTTGCCATCACCGCCGATCCGGTCTCACTCATCGAAGCTCCATCTCCTGGGTGCGCCGCTGGGGCGGCGGAACCGCACAGGTCTCGATCACCACTCGCAACTCGACAATCGGTCTCTCGATACCACAGGTCAGCGCCGGGCTGCTCGACGCGTTCAGCGGCCGTACTTTGTCACATTCGCCCGGATTCGTCAGGTGACCAGCAGGATCCAAGGCGTGCCGATCACCAGATACACGATCAGGTTGAGCAGGGTTACCAGTCCGCCATAGCGGTAAATCTGGCGCTGCTCGAGGTAGCCGCTGCCGACGAAGATGGCGTTGGCGCTCGACCCTTGCGGCGTGATCGCGGCAAAGAAGTTGGTTGCGAAGAGCAACATGTAGGCCATCAACGCCGCCGGCACGCCCGCCTCCACGCCGACGCTCAGAAAAACCCCATAGAGTGCCAGCATGTGCGCCGTTTGCGATACGAACAAATAGTGGACTAGCACGTAGATGAGCACCAACGCCACATATACCAGCGGCCAAGACAACCCCGTGAGTCGCGCCGCCATACCGCCGGCTGCGACCGCCATGAAACCGAGCGCGTTGAGCTGCGTCGACAGCGTGTACATGATCGCGAACCACGTGTAGATGCCCAGCGCGTCGCCGCGCTCCTTGAGATCGTCGAGCGTGAAGACGTTGGCAAGCATGAGCACGCCGAGTCCGAGAAACGCCACCGCGGCGGTGTTGACGCCATAGGTGGCCGACAAGGCCCAGGCGGTGATCATGCCGGCGAAGGTCGCAGCGGTGATCCACTCCTGACGCGACATCGGACCCATCTCGCGCAATCCGGCGGCCGCCGCCGCTGGAGCTTCCGGGGTTCGCTTCACCTCTGGTGGGAAGGCGCGGTAGAGGATGTACGGCACGATCAGCAAGGCTGCCAGTGATGGCAGCGAGGCCGCCAGCGCCCACGAGCCGAAGGACACCTCGACGCCGGCCTGCACGGCCATCGCGGCACCGGCAGGATTGGCCGCCATCGCCGTGAGCCACATCGTCGACGAGATCGTCAGACCTGTCATGCCGGCCAGCATCAGAAAGCTGCCCATGCGGCGCTGGGTGCCGTCCTGAGGCCGCGACCCGCTCTGTCGCGCCAACGCATAGTGGATCGGGTAGAGCACGCCGGATCGCGCCGTGTTGGAGGGGAACACCGGTGCAATCAACATGTCGGTAATGATGACGCTGTAGGCGAGCCCGAGCGTCGACCCCCCCAGACGGACGATGATCACGTAAGCGATTCGTGCGCCGAGGCCCGAGTTGACGACCGCACGGGCGACCAGGAAAGCGATGAGGATGAGCAACAGGAAGCTCTGCGAAAAGCCCGCATAGGCTTCGGCCGGCGTCAGCGTCTTGCTGAGCACCGCAATGGCCACCGCAAACAGCGACGCGGTGAGGATCGGCATCGCGTCGATGAGCACCGCGAAGATCGTGGCGATGAAGATGGCGAACAGGTGCCACGCTCGAGGGTCGATCGCATCGGGCGGCGGAGTCGCCCAGATGGCCATCCCGAGCGCGGCCACCGCCAGCAACCGCCAGCGCCCGCCGACCATGCCTTTCGGAGGCTTCACCGGCTCGCTACTGGACACCGGCGAGAGCCACGGTCAACAGGAGGGCCCACTGGGATCCCCGGTAGCTATCGCGCGAATCGAACGTCTCGACGGAAGGGGAGTGGGCGCCGGTACCGTGGCCGCCACCGTCGATGGTGACCGCAGGTACCCCGAGGCTGATCGGGATGTTGGCGTCGGTGCTGGCGCTGCCGAGCTGCGCGTCGATGCCGGCGTGCCGCGCCGCCGCCAGCGCTGCCTGGACGATCGGCGCGCTTTCGGGCTGCATGCCCGCGGGTCGGATGCCGATGACGTCGATGTCGAAGGTCAGCTCGACGGCGCTGTCCCACCGACCGTTCTCCTCGTCGAGGGCATCCTGTAGCGCGGCGCGAAACTGCGAGTCGATCTCCTCCAGCGCGTTGACGTCGAGCGATCGCATGTCGACCGCCATCGCGGCAGAGAACGGGATCGAGTTAACCGACGTGCCGCCTTCGAGGATGCCGACGTTGAACGTTACCTTGGGCTCCGTGGGTACCTGAAAGTCGGCGATCTTGGCGATTGCCCGGCCGAGCGCGTGCATCGGGTTGGGCATACCGAACGCCCCGAAGCTGTGGCCTCCCGGGCCCCTGTAGGTGACCTGGTAGCGATGGCTGCCGACGGCACCGTGGGTGATCGCGCTGCCAGCGCCGTCCACCGAGACGAACGCGTCGATGCTTTGCCCGAGATCGGACTCGAAGAGGTGGCGTACCCCCCGCAGATTGCCGGCGCCTTCCTCGCCGACCGTGGCGACGAACATCAGCCGCCCGCCCGGTCTCGCACCGCTTTCGACCCACGCTCGGGCCACGGCCAGCACTACCGCCAGTCCGCGGCAGTCGTCGACAATGCCGGGCCCTTTCAGGACCCCGCCATCGCGGGTCACGGTGACGTCCGTGCCCGGCGGGAACACGGTGTCGAGGTGGGCGGACAACACCACCAATGGTCCGGGCGCTGTTCCGGACCACTCGCCGACGACGTTGCCGACCGCGTCGGTGCGCACGTTTTCGACGCCGATCTCGAGCAGCCGTCGAGCATAGTCGGCAGCGCGTTGTTGCTCGTTGAAGGGCGGTGCCGGGATCTCACACACCGCGACTTGCTCGTCGATCGTGGTTGTCTCCCCCTGTTGCAGCCCGGCGAGCATGGCGCGTATCCGGGGGTCGGCTACCAGATCCTCGATCGAAGAGGGGTCGGACGCCAGTTGCCGCGTTGCCGAGCGCAGCACCGGGGCGCCCACAAGCGCGTCGCCGGAAGCCGGCCAAACACCCGCCAGTAGCACGGCCACCAGAATCACGGGCAGGAAACGAAGCGCCGCCGGCGGCAGGTTGGGAAGCTTCGTCAACAACGCGCATACTACCGTGTGGGTGGGAGCTCGGTCGAGAGAGCGGCCGAGTCTAGCACGCACCTGATGACGATCAGGAGAGACGGATGAGCGCAGGTCGTAGGATGATCACGCCAGGCAGCCGCCTGGCGGGTGTTCCCGTTGCCCTCATCGTGGTCGCTGTCGGTTGTGCGACTTCGGGATCCGAGGCGGGGCCGCAGGTCAGCGCAGACGGAGAGACCTATGCAGGTCGCTTCGGCGCTAACGACGGCGAGGCGATCTTCCAGGGAATCCCGTACGCCGCCGCTCCGGTGGGCGATCTGCGATGGAGACCGCCAGCGCCGATCGTTCCGCGGCCGGGCGTTCAGGACGCTACCGACTACGCGCCCGGATGTGTTCAGTCGGGCGGCAACGTCTCCTATTCGCGCGGTATCGCAGAGCTGTTCGGTGCTGACCGCGCGGTCATCCCGGAGCTCGGACCGATCAGCGAGGACTGTCTGCACCTGAACGTCTGGACCGCCAACTGGGGCAGCGACCAACGACTGCCGGTCATGGTCTGGGTGTACGGCGGTGGCAACAGCAACGGCACCACCAGGGAGATTCCCTACGACGGTGCGAACCTGGCGCGGCAGGGCGTCGTCGTGGTTACCATCGATTATCGACTCGGCGCGCTGGGCTGGATGGCGCATCCGGCGCTGTCGGCTGAGTCGCCTGAGGGATCATCCGGCAACTACGGCTTGCTGGACCAGATCGAGGCGTTGCGCTGGGTGCAGCGCAACATCGCGGAGTTCGGCGGCGACCGCGAACGCATCACCGCCTTCGGCGAGTCGGCCGGCGGGGCGGATATCATCTCGCTCCTGACATCGCCGCTCGCGACCGGGTTGGTGCAGCGTGCGATCTCCGAGAGCGGCGGATTCTACGGTTACCGAACGCTGGCGAACACCGAGACCGCCGGGGTTCGGTTTGCGCAGGCGCTCGGTGTTGCCGAGGGTGACCCGCAGGCGCTGCAGAAGCTGCGCTCCAGGAGCGCCGATGAGATCCTGGCCGCCGGCCGCGAGGCGCGCGCCCGGTTCGGGGGCCCGATCGTCGATGGCTGGGTGCTGCCGGACGTGACCGCGCGGGCTTTCGGCAACGGCGAGCAGCTCGACGTACCGTTGCTGGTGGGCATCAACGCCGATGAGTACACCGTCTTCCTGGGTGACGGCGACGTCAGCATCGAGCGCTATCAGCAGCGTATGGGGCGGATCTACGGCGATCTGGTGGCCGATGCGCTCGAGGTGTACCCGGTGGATAGTGCCGAGCAAGTGCGCCCGGCGTTGCTGCGCCAGGGAACGGACGATGACTATCTGTGTCCAACCAAGTTCCAGGCCCGATCGATGCAGCACGTATCCAGCGCCGCGTACCTCTACCATTTCTCCCGGGTGTTTCCGGGCCCCGGCGGCGAGCAACTGGGGGCCTTCCACGCGGCCGAGATCGCCTACGTCTTCGACAATCTGGAGTACGAGTCGTGGTTCCCACACAGCGCAGCCGACGCGGAGTTGGCGCGTGTCATGAGCGGCTACTGGGTGCGGTTTGCGACCAGCGGCGACCCCAACGGCGAAGGCCTGCCGCAGTGGCCGGCCTATGACGCGACGACCGATCAGCATCTGGAGCTCGGCGAGTCGGTTGTCGTGGGCTCGGCGCTGCGCGCACGCGCGTGCGAGCTGTTCGAGCGCCGCCTGGAGGCCCGCCTGAGCGCCACGCCCTGAGTGGCTTACGTGGCGCTCCGCCCGGCCCTTGGCGTTGTGCCTCGTGTGTGGGATAGATAGGGCTCGTTCCGATCGATCCCCGCCTGCCCGGAGTATGTCGATGCTGTGGAAGAGCCATACGACTTCACGTTCACTGTCAGGCGCTCTGCTGGCGGTCGCCGTCGTTGCCGGCCTCGGCCTGGCGCAACATAGCGCCCTGGATGATCCGCTGCGAACCGATGCCGATCGTGAGCGCGACTCAGGCAGCAAGCCGTTGGAGCTCTACGAGTTCTTCGGTATTGAGCCGGACATGACGGTCGTCGATCTGATGCCCGGGAATGGCTACAACACGCACCTGCTGTCGTTGCTCGCGGAGCACGGACACGTGTTCGCTGGCCCCGACCGTCGTGGCCGTGTAGCGGAGCGCGTTGAGGCGGCTGGACTGTCGAACGTCACGGTGTTCGCCGACATTGCCGAGGTGCGACCTGGCAGCGTCGACGTGATGATCACGGTGCGGAACATCCACGACCTCGAGAACCGCGGTAACACCGGCCCGGTGTATGCGTCGTACCTGGCAGCGCTCAAGCCGGGCGGCGTATTCGGCGTGGTCGACGCGCGCACGCCGAAGGAGGGCTTCGACGAGAGCACCCACCGTATCAACGAGCAGCTCGTAGTGGACGCGCTGACCGCGGCCGGCTTCGAGCTCGTGGAGCGCTCGGAGATGTACGCCAACGCGGATGACGATTTCGATGAGAGCTTCCGCGGTAGCCGCTGGACCATCGATCGTTTCGCGCTCAAGTTCCGCCGGCCTAGCTGACGTTCCGAGGTTTAGCTGGAGTCTCGCAAGCGTGCGGGATAGACAAGGGGCACGAAACGCGTGCCGGTCGCGCTAGGGCCGACCGACCGTCAACGGCGGAAGCTCGACTGCGATGAGCTCGTGCGTGCTGCGGGCGAATAGCACGCCGTTGGCGAGCGCCGGGTAGGCGCGTACGACCCCGTCGAGGATGCGGCTCGTAGCGAGGGGCCGAAACGCCGACGGCGAGGCTTCGGCGAGCACCAGCTCGCCGCGTTCTCGGAGAATCAGCAGTCGGTCGCCTACGAGCATCAGCGTGCCGGCGCCGAACCGCTCGACCTCCCACGCCAGGCGCCCCGTTTGCAGCTCGACCGCGCGTAGCGACTGCCCGTATTCTTGCCGCCCGTGGAAGCCGTAGAGGTAGCCCCGGTGATGGACGCTAGTGGCGTAGTGGTTCGTCAGGACGTCGTCGGACGACCAGACCGGCTCGAAGCCGTCCGCACCGCGCTGCAGCAGCACGGCGCCGGTACCGTAGCTTGCCGACAGGTAGACGCGCTCGCCGATCACCAACGGTGTCGCTACGTTGACGGATGAACGTGAGCGCGATCGCCAGGGATAGTCGTCGCGCACGCTTCCGCTCACCGGGTCGATCTCGACCAGACCGCTGCGGGTGAAGAAGAGCGCGCTGTGTTGCCCGCCGATCTCGGCGGTCACCGGAGCGGAGTAGCTGGCCTCGTCACTCGTCGCAGTCCACAGCACCTCGCCGCTGGCTGCGTCGAATGCGGCGATCCCGGCCTCGGTGCCGCCAACGTTCACCATGACACGATTGCCGTCGACCAGCGGCGCCGAGGCAGCACCGAAGAACCCCTTGCGAACGCCAAAGCGCGCGTGTGTGTCGACCGACCATAGTCTGGCGCCGGTGTTCAGATCGCTCGCCTGCAAGACGCCCTGGGCCCCGAAGGTGAACACTCGTCCCTGAGCCACTGTCGGGGTGGCCCGGGGCCCTTCGTCGAAGCCGAAGTCATCCCTGTATTCGGTCGGGGAAGAGGCCGACCAGGCCACTGCTCCGGTCGTCGGGTCGAGCGACTCCAGCACCTCCGTCCCGGCGACGCGGTGGAACAGAAGCACGCGGCCGCCCGCCACGGCCGGGCCGGCGAAGCCCTCTCCGACATCCCGTTTCCAGCGCACCGACAGACCGGTATCGGGCCAGGCAGCGATGTGAGTGGATGGGGCGGTACCATCCCGTCGCGGCCCGAGAATCTGTGGCCAGTCGTCGGTGCTTTGCGACCGGACCGGGCGCGGCGTCGTGGCGGCCAGGGCTGATGCGAGGACGAGCACCGCGATCAGCTTGGTGCGGATTCTGGACACGGTCCTCGCAAGAATGAGCGGTAAAGGTCTCGAGGCCGGGGAAGCTTAGCAGAGGCCGCGTTGCCGTCTTGCGCGAGCGTCGATAGTCTTACCGACGGTCCAAGCTTGGGCCGCTGCCGCTGCGAGGAGTTCATGCGTCCCACTCTCAACATTCTGAGCGACGATCTCATTGCGCAGATCCTCGATGAGGCCAAGCGATTCCTGGCCGAAACCGGAATGGAGATTCGCGGCGCGGAGATGCGACAAAGGCTGCTCGACCACGGGCTACCCCTCGACGCCACCGGCGCCCGCGTGCTGTTCCCGGCGGACGTGGTCGAGGCGGCGATTGCCAGCACACCCAAGTCCTTCACGCTGTTCGATCGTGACGGCTCGCCGTACACCGAGATCGGCGGCAACAACGTTCACTACGTGCCGGGCTCGAGTGGGCTCAAGATGCTGGACCATCGCACCGGCGAGACTCGGCTGGCGGACTCCACCGATTTCACCGAGTACATCCGTCTTTGCGATGGGCTATCGAACATCGCCTATCCTGCGACCGCGTTCTCGACCAACGCCGATATCGAGGCGCAGGTGTCCGATGCGTGGCGGCTCTACATATGCCTGACGAACACCCGCAAGCCGGTGGTCTCGGGCGCGTTCACCGAACACGGTGTGTCGCGCATGGCGGACATGATGCAGCTGTTCCGCGACGATGCCGCCGACCTGATCGGTCGCCCGATGTCGATTTTCACGATCACCGCCACCGGTAACTTCCGCTACGGCGAGGACTCGTGCCAGAACATCCTCGACTGCACGGCGCGGGGAATCCCGGTGGAGATCGTTCCGGTCACGTTGATGGGCTTGATTGCGCCGGTGACGCTGGTGGGAGCCACCGTCTTCCACACCATCGATGTGCTCGCCGGGCTGACGATGGCCCAGATCGCGCGAGAAGGAACTCCGGTGATCTTCGGGGGTGCCCCGGCGACCTTTCACATGAAAGCCGCCAGCGCGCCGATGGCGGCGATCGAGGCCCTGCACCTGGACACCGCGTATGTGGCCGTGGCCAAGTCGCTCGACCTGCCGACGCAAGCGTATATGGCGCTGAGCGACGGCAAGTTGCTGGATGCGCAGGCAGGAGCTGAGACGTTCGGCTCGGCGTTGCTGGCAGCCCTTGCCGGCGTCAACTCGGTCTCGGGTCCGGGGATGCTCGACTTCCTGCTGGTCTTCAGTCTAGCGAAGCTCGTTTTCGACGATGAGATGTGCGGGCAGGCGCTCCACTTCGTGCGTGAGGCACGGCCCTTGGACGACCTGGCGGTAGGACCGCTCGCCGACGAGCTGATGTCGGAAAATCACCTGATCACCTCCGAGCACACGCTCGAGCACTGGCCGCAGGAGCTGTATCTCACCGGCCCGGTCGTCGATCGGGAGAATCGCGAGACCTGGATCCGGCGCGGCGGCACGGAGCTTCCGGAGCGCGCCAACATGGAGGTCGAGGAGCGTCTCGCCAAGTACGAGCCTTTGGACACCGACGCGGCCGTGGACGCGGAGCTGCGACGCTTGATCAGCTCGGGATTCGAGTCCCAGGAGGCTCTTCCGGTGGTTCCTGCCCCGGCGCCGCCGCGTGCCGCCGCCGCCGGTGTCGATGGGCCGAAGAAGCGCCGGCGCCGAAGGGCACCGCGCGACTGATCGACTAGTGGCCTGTAACAGGGGAATCGATAGCGCCGCAGATGGGATTTGCGGGCGAGATCAAGGCGCGGCGAGGATGGCGATGCCGCGGCGCATCATCGACGAGTCGCAACGCCGAGTTCGCCCGCCACTGCCTATCTGTCCGCAGGCCAACCAGAACAACAGTGGCGAAATGGGGCCGCCTGCTCTGTTGCTCCTCCTCGGAGATGCACCCACATCGACTCGTCGGAGCGCCTTGCATCCGACCCCATTTCGCCACCACGGCACTATCGATTCCCCTGTTACAGGCCACTAATCGCCCGGCGCGCCGCGCCGCCGCCGGCGTCCCCGCCGCGGGCGTCGATCATCGTCGGAAGCCGGTGCGCGGGCAGGCAGCTCCACGCTCTTGGCGAGCTCGTGGAACGGTTCCTCCTTGTTCGGAATCGCCATCGCATTGACGAAATGGTGCTGGAATCGTTCGGCGACCGCCGTCTCCACCTTCTCGATCCGGCCCACCCAGGTTTCGATCTCGCTGCGGGCGCTGGCGTCGAGCAGGGCGATGCGGGCGCCGGCGCCCGCGGCGTTGCCGGCCGATGACACCTGGCCCAGCTCGCAGTCGGGGATCATCCCCAGAACCATGGCGTACTTCACGTCGATGTGGCTGCCGAAGGCGCCGGCCAGGCGGATGCGGTCGACCTTCTCCACTCCGAGCCGCTCCATCAACAGCCGCGCCCCGGCGTACAGCGCACCCTTGGCCAGTTGAATCGCCCGCACGTCGTTCTGCACGATTCGCAGCCGTGGCTCGCCGTCGTGCAGCAGGTACGCGTGCGTGCGACCGTCGGCGGTGACCCGCGGGCTGCGCTCGGCGACCCGTCCGTCGATGGCGCCGTCGGGGTCAATGATGCCAGTCAGGTACATCTCGGCGACCACCTCGATGATGCCTGAGCCGCAGACCCCCGTGATGCCGGTGGCCTCGGTCAGGGCGCCGAACTCGGGCTCGTCTGACCAAAGGTCGCAGCCGATTACCTTGAAGCGTGGCTCCAGGGTTTCGCGGTCGATGCGCACCCTTTCGATTGCTCCTGGAGCGGCACGCTGGCCGCAACTGATCTGAGCCCCTTCGAAGGCGGGTCCGGTGGGGCTGGAGGCGGCAACCAGGCGGTCACGGTTTCCGAGCACGAGCTCGGCGTTGGTGCCAACGTCGACGAGCAGCGTGACCGCGTCGTCGCGGTAGGGGGCCTCAGACAGGACCATGGCGGCAGTGTCCGCGCCGACATGGCCGGCGATGCACGGCAGCAGGTACGCTCGTGCCCCCGGATGGCACCCGAAGTCGAGTTGCCTCGCCGGCAACGTCGTGGCGGCCGCCGTCGCGAGCGCAAAGGGGGCCGTACCGAGCGGCGTCGGATCGATACCCAGCAGCAGATGATGCATCACCGGATTGCCGACCAACGTGATCTCGAGAATATCGGCCGGCGACACGCCGGCCGCATCGGCTACCTCCACGGTCAGCGCGGCGACCGCCTCGCGCACGACGCGGGTGAGTTGCTCATCGCCGCCGGGGTTCATCATCACGTACGAGACCCGGCTCATCAGGTCTTCACCGAAGCGGATTTGCGGGTTCATGAGTCCGGCGCTGGCCACCATGTCGCCGGTGGAGAGATCACACAGGTGGGCCGCGATGGTGGTCGAGCCCACATCCACGGCCAGGCCATAGACGGTTTCGATGAAGCCAGGCCAGATGGCGACGAGATCCTTTCCTTCCCGGACGGCGACGGTGACCGACCATTTGCCGTTACGGAGCGCCGCTTGCATCTGGCGCAACGCGGTGGGATCGCAGCTCAGGTCAACCAGGCCCCATTCTCGCTCGAGCGCCGTGCAGAGCCGCTCGAGGTCGGCAGTCGGGTCGTCCATGTCGGGCTCCGCGACCTCGACGAAGTGCAATCGAACCACCGGGTCGAGCTCGATATCGCGTGCTTCGAGCTCCTTGCGAACGACCTGACGGTGCACCTGGCTGCTCGCCGGTACGTCGATAACGACGTCACCGCGCAGACGGGTGTGGCAACTCAGCCGGCGACCCTGCGCGAGGCCGCTCTTGCTGGCGTAGCGTTGCTCGGGCTCCGATAGCGGTGTGAGATGGTCGGCGGTCGAGGTGATCGCGTGCTTGGCGAACTCGCCTTCGCTCAGGGTCACCTGGCAGCGGCCACAGATGCCGCGCCCTCCGCAGACCGAATCCACGTCGACGCCGAGCTGTCGGGCGGCGTCGAGAACGGGAGTGTCGAGGGGGAATCGGCCGCGCATCCCCGATGGGGTAAAGACGATCAGAGCGTCGCGCTCGGTCACCGGCCGGTCACGGACTCCGGCGCTGCCGCCGTCCGCGCCGCTGGCGCTCGGTGCCTGCGGCAGGTACCTCCCGGTAAGCGGCGAGCCAGCGCCCGCACTCCGGATCGTGACCGGCGATGACATCGGCACCACGCGCAGCCTGCATGATGCCGGCGTCGATCGGGTCGGTGATGGCTGACGTGAGCCCGGCCCCGATCGCGCTGGCGATGAACGCCGAATTCAACCCGTGCCGATTCGGCAGGCCGAAGCTGAAGTTGGATGCACCGCACGTGGTGTTCACCTTGAGCTCGGAGCGCAATCGGCGCACCAGCTCGAGCACCTGGCGCCCGGCATCGTTGATTGCGCCGACCGGCATGACCAGTGGGTCAACGACGATATCGCTCGCCGGAATTCCATGGTCAGCGGCACGTTCGACGATCGTCTTGGCCACCGCGTAGCGTACGTTGATATCCTGAGAGATTCCGGTGTCATCGTTGGAGATCGCCACGACGGCAGCGCCGTACTTCTTTACCAGCGGCAGTACGGTCTCCATGCGCTCTTCCTCGCCGGTAACCGAGTTCAGCAACGGCTTCCCCTGATACACCGCGAGCCCCGCTTCCAGCGCCGCGACGATCGAGGAGTCGATCGACAACGGCACGTCGGTAACCGACTGCACGAGCTCGATGCATCGTGCCAGGATCGCTGGCTCGTCGGCCAGCGGGATGCCGGCGTTGACGTCGAGCATGGTGGCGCCGGCGGCGACCTGAGCCACTGCGTCAGCCTCTACCCGACTGTAGTCACCCTCCTTCATCTCGGCGGCGAGGAGCTTGCGGCCGGTCGGGTTGATGCGTTCGCCAATGACCACGAACGGGCGATCGAACCCGATCGTGACCTCGCGCGTTGCCGAGCTGATTACGGTGTCCGTCATGGGGTTGCCTCACCCGGTTCAGCCAGGCCGTTGGCCCGGACCATGGCGCGCAGCACGGTTTCGGAAAACTCGCCTTCGAGTCGCGCGACCTCCGAGGCCACGATTGCTTCGAGATCGCCCGAACAGGGCCGCCGATCACGGCGCCAGTCGGCGAGGTACTCGTCGCTGCTACCGCGCCCCGCGCGCATGGCGGCGGAGTCGATCGCGTCGGCGAATCGCGGCGACAGCACTACTTTGACACTGGTGCGTCCGCTGCGGCCAATTACCTGGGCCGGAATATCCCGCCAGTAGATAGTGATCAGCTGTGCCACGACGTCCGTCGCTCAGGAGGCGCGCCGCTCGGCTACGAGTCGCTTGGCGATCTCGACCGCGGTCGCGGCGTCGCGGCAGTAGGCGTCGGCACCGATTGCTTGTCCGAACTCCTCGTTGAGCGGTGCACCGCCCACCATGACGATGAACTGGTCGCGCAGGCCCTGCTCCTTGAGGGTGTCGATGACGACCTTCATGTACGGCATCGTGGTGGTGAGCAGTGCAGACATGCCGAGGATGTCCGGACGGTGCTCCTTCAGCGCGCCGATGTAGGAGTCGGCGTCGGTATTGATGCCCAGATCGATAACCTCGAACCCGGCACCCTCCATCATCATGCCCACGAGGTTCTTGCCGATGTCGTGGATGTCGCCTTTCACCGTGCCGATGACCATCTTGCCGACGGGCTGGGCGCCTGTTTTGGTGAGGATCGGCTGCAGGATGGCCATGCCGGCCTTCATAGCATTGGCTGCCATCAAGACCTCGGGCACGAAGAGAATTCCGTCACGGAAGTCCTCGCCGACGACGTTCATGGCGCTTACCAGCGCGTCGTCGAGCACCTTCTTCGCTTCCCACCCGCGGTCCAGCAGGATGGTGGTGCCCTCGTCGATCTCTTCCGCGAGCCCGTCGTAGAGATCGTCGTGCATCTGGTCGACAAGCTCGTCCGTTTCGAGCTCGCTCAGAACCAGGTCTTTGTCATCTTGTTCGGTCGACATCTCGGACTCCAAGGGACCGGGCACAATTTTCGGAGCGAATTCTAGCACCGCGACGCCAGGCGCGCGGCGCGTCTCCGTCGTCCCTTAGGTGGCCGGCAGACGCCGGTTCAGGTCCGGTCGCTGTCGCTGGGAAGCCCCCGATCGAGTCGCGCTGCTCGCGCTGCCTCGAGCAGCGCGTCCTCCGCCTCGCGGTACAGCGTCTCGGCGTCTTCGGCCGAGTCGCCGACGGCGGTCAAGCCAAAGCGGCCGCAATCCCCGAGGCACGCCAGCATGTGCAGCACGACCCCGCGCTGCCGCGAGTGGTCGAAGTGGAGACGGTTCGCGACCATGGCGTCGAACAGGTCATCGATCTCGAGCACACGGTAATCTTCCGACTCCATATGGTCGCTGGCCACGAGACACTTGGGCTGACCGCCCCGAGTTCGAAAGACGTTGGTCTTCCAGTCGTACTCGCCATCGGTGAGGAACTGCAGCGTCAGGAACGGATGCGTGGTACCTCCCTTACGGAGGTTCACCTCGATGGCCCACGCGTGCCAATCGCCGTCCTGCTTGGCGGTGAGAAAGTCCACCGCGAAACGGCCGATGACGCCGGCCCGCGCCACCAGCGTGCCGATCTTCAGCGCCTCCTGGGAGATCATCGATGCGTAGGCGTCGTCGGCCGGGAACCGTGCGCCGAGGAAGCTCAGCCCGGTCGGGCCCCCGAGGAGCTGGTCGTGTGTCGAGAGCAGTTGCACCTCGCCGAGCGGTGTTATGCGGAGCTGCACGCTGGGGCTGAGAACCCCGTCGGCCACGATACGCTCCTCGACGATCCCGCCGATGCGGGCGAACTTCGCCAGATAGTCGTCGGCAGACAAGCCCACCATCTCGGTGGTCATCTCCATCACTCTTTGCTCGATTGCTGCCGGCTCGGGCGACGCTCCGGTGAGGTCGACCTGCGCGTTGCCCTCGCCGGATACCGAGGCGTCGAGCTTGACGATGGCCGCCGGGCACTGCGGCCGAGACTTCTTGAGCTCGACGATCCCGCTGACGATGTCGTCGAGCGATCCCAGGTCCTCGAAGCCGGCGGGACAGGGAACCCCCGCCTCCTTGAAGAGCCGTCGGCTACCGCTCTTGGATCCAAGATGCTCGTGGCGCGGATCGTTGCCGTACATCGGAATGCCGAGCCGCAATGCCAGGTCGCGCTCCGCCCACGTGGTGTTGAACGGCACCAGATGAGCGCGCCCCGGATCGGCCACCAGGCCCCGGATGCGTTCGATCAACCGCGGGCGCTGCAGAACCTTGTGCGTCAGCGGGATCGGATCGCCATCGCCGACGGCCAGCATGAACAAACGGGCCCGTGCGTGGCTCGGAACCAACCCGGGTAGCAGCGCAAGGTAGTAGTCGATGACCGATTCCGGCACCGGTTGACCGGTGACGTACACCATGCGCGCTCGCGGCTGTCGCAGCAGCAGCAAGAGGAACAGCAGGCGCTCCTCATAGGCCTGCATCTCGGACGGTCGTAGGGCGAAGTCGAGCGAGACGGACGGCACGACGACGATCGTCTGGTCTTCCTGATTCAGGTGTGAGATCGATTTCCAGAGGGGCACCAACGCTTCCTGGAGGCGATCGAAGCGCTCCTGTAGCGCCTCTTCCGGCAGCTCCAGCCGCGGTACCGGCAACTCCGCATGCGCCATGGGTCTGAACCTGCTATTGCGCGCTCAGCTTCAGCAACTCATCGAGCAGAAACAAGTCGGTGAGCAGAGCGCGCAAGTGGATCGACGCGTTGAGGTTGTCGACCAGTTGCGAGCTGATCGACGGCTGCGACAACACCAGCTGGATTGCGGCCCGCCCGCTCCGCGCGTCACGTTCGAGCACTGCCATGAAATCGGCATAGGCCGCGATTGCGTCGTCGTCACCGGCCGCATAGGTCGCGGCAGTCGCTGGTAGCTCGGTGAGCGCGGTAACAGACCGTTGCAGGAACTCGCGCAGCTGCCCCCCTGACTTGCTCCCCGCATCGCCCTCGAGCCCCTGTGCGGCGTAGGCGAGCATGAACTCGTAGCTTTCTTCGAGCGTGTCGATGTGTCGCTGCAGATCGTTCATTGGTCGAGCTCGACGCTGGTGTTCAGGCGATGCGGCGACAGACGGCACCGGTACGCAGAACGAGCCTGTCGAAGTGGCACGTCGGTGCCCGGCCCGCGGGCAGGGTCACGCAGCGTCGGAATCGCTGCCGGAGTCTGCACCGGCTACGCTCCAGCGCGCCGGATCGTGATGCTCGAGGTACTCATCGCGATGGATCCACCCGAAGATCATCGACTTCGTGATCCAGCGTTTCTCGGGCAACACGGCAAAATAAACATGGGTGATGACCAGCGTTACCAGACCGATCGCCCCGAGCCCGTGCAGCACGTACACCCAGCCCCACGTCTGATCGGTGAACAGGTACGGGTTGCGGGCCCAGAACGGTGTTTCCACCCGCACCATCATCGCCACTCCGGTGCCGATCGCCATGATCGATGTGACCACCACGGCGTGGTGGTAGAGGCGGTTGGGTAACGGGTACTTCGGATCCTTGCCCGGCTGCTGCGTCGGACGTCCCATCGCCCGGCGGAGGCGCCGCCGCATGTCCTCCAGGTCCGTGCTCTCGAACCAGACCGATCGCCAGTTGCCGCGCATGGTCGCGTGCACGATATGGAAGAGCACGCAGCCGATCAGAACGAGGCCGGCGATCCAGTGGATCGTCACCCAGGCGAACTGGATACCGACCACCGGGGCGAAACCGGTGATCAGCAGAACGAACATCGAGATCGCCATCAACCAGTGGAAGCTCCGCGATACCGAGGAATGGCGCGCCACCTGTTCCGGCACTCCGGCCGGCGCGCTGGCCCCTTGGTCTCCCGCCGCCGCTGCCGAGGCGGCGATCTTGGGAACCAGTGTTCGGCGGAAGATCAGGTGTGCGACGACGAATAGCACGCCGGCGACGAGCGCGATCCAGAACAGATTCCAGGAGATACGAACGAGAATCTCCTGACCCCACGGATTCTGGTCCCACTGGAGGAAATCCATCGGCGCGCGCCCTCAGGCCTGCGCGTCGCGGATGGCGCGCTTCACGAGGTTCTTCATCAACGGGATCTTGTAGCGGTTGTGCACCAGCGGACGAGCCCCCTGGACGGCAACCTCGCCTGCGGCTTCGGCGAGCTCTTCGCTGGCACGCTCGCCGCGGATCTGCTGCTCGACGCTGGTCAGCCGCATGGGCACGCACGACACCGCGTTGACGACAATGCGCGCGCGCTGGATGACGCCGCCACTGACCTCCATCGCGGAAGCGATGTTCACCAGCGGGAAGTCCCACGCCTGCCGATCACGCGCCTTCTCGAAATAGAAGCGCGTGCCCGCCCAGGCCGCCGGGATGCGGATGCTGGTGAGCAGATCGTTGGGCTCGAGGATCGTCATCCGCTCGATGTCGCTGCCGGGACCGATGAAGAAGTCCTCGGCGTCGACGACGCGTTCGCCGCTCGCGTTGTTGATGACCATCTTGGCATCGAGCGCCACTAGCGCCGGCGCCGTGTCGGACGGGTTGACGGCGACGCATCGATCCGCCCCGAACAACGCGTGCTCGCGGTTGATCGACGTCGGCGTGTCGGCGTAGCAGATGTTGCCGCCGGCGCGGTAACAGGGCCAGCCGCCGCGGTAGTACCAGCACCGAGCATCCTGCGCCACGTTGCCGCCGAGGGTTCCCTGGTTGCGAATCTGCGGCGTCGCAACCACCTCGGCCGCCGTTGCCAGCAGCTCGAAACCCGAGTTGACCAGATCGTCTCGAATGACGTCGGTGAGAGTCGTCATCGCGCCGATCTCGATTCCGTCGTCGGCCACGCGCACGCCGCGAAGCTCGCTGACCGATCCGAGGTCCACCACTACGCTCGGGCGCCGAATGCGTTCCTTGAGCCACTCGAAACTGTCGAGGCCTCCGCCAATGGTCCAGGCGTTGGACCCATAACGATCCAGTAGCGCGACCGCGTCGCCCACGGAACCCGGCTGAAAGAGGTCGAAAGTCGGCATCATGTCGCGAATAGTCGCCATCGTCTCTTCCTCCTTCCTACAGGTGGGCCGTGGGGCGTCGGAACGGTGCGGCGGGAATGCTCTCGAGCTCTGCCATGATCATCTCGGTCGTAATCGGCGTTCGGTTGAAGGCGGCCGCACCGAGTGCGTCCTGGATAGCGCAGGCGACAGCGCCAGCGCCGGCACCTACCGGCGGCTCTCCGATCCCCTTGACGCCCACTGGGGTCTGGGGATCAGGCTGATCGACAGCCCCCCATTGGACGTCGAGCGGGATGTCCAACATCGTCGGCGGCTTCGCCATGTGGAAGCCCTTCGTAAACGGCACGCCCCACTGCGGGTCGTACACCCATTTCTGGCTCACGGCGACGCCGAATCCCTGGATGCTCCCACCGTAGATCTGTGACCCCAGGCTGCGCGGATGCAGGATGGTTCCGCAGTCGGTCGTACCGACGTACTCGACGATGTCCATCTGCCCGGTCTCGACGTCGATCTCGACGCGCGCGAAGCCGATGACCCAAGAGAACGTCGAGCCCTCGCGACCGAAGTCGTCCTTGGCCACTCCCATGAGGCCTTGTCCCGCGAGCCCCGCGGCCGCTACGGCGGTCGCGGCGTTGATATCCTCCGGCGTCTCGTGGCCGTCGTACGTCCCCCCGAGCGCCACTGCGCGGCGTGCCGCCGCCGCGAAGCTCATCGAGCGAGAACGGTTCGAACGGCTGGTTACCCGACCTCCGCCGACGTCGTAGTCGCTTGCCGAACCGCCGAGGTCGCGTGCCGCGATCTCCTGCAGCTTGCGCTTGGCATCCAGGCCGGCTGCGTAGTTGGCACGCGTGTGGGCGTGGGCGGTCTGACTCCCGGCCTGTACGGCGCTGTATGGCAAATGACGCGCCGAGCTCCCCCAGACGATCTCGACCTGCTCCCAGGGCATGTCGAGGACTTCCGCCGCGGCTCGGGCCGTATCGGCGACCGAATGCGTGCCGAGGTTGCCGATGCCCTGATGGACGCGCAGCTTGCCGTCTTCCTTCAGGACGACCAAGCCGTCGTAGCCGATGCTGCCGCCAACGAACGGGCTCACCGCTACGCCGACGCCGGTCACCTTGGTGCCGTCGCGCTGGCCGCTCATCTGGCTCTTGGATTCCCAATCGAAGAGCTCGGCGCCCATATCGATCGCCTCGCGAACGAAGGCGCTGGTCAGCGTCGCCTGGCCCGGTCCGAACCGGCTGTCCTTGTCGGCGGCGTTGATTCGCCGCATCTCGACGCGATCGACGTCGAGTTGTCGCGCCGCCCGATCCATCAACGGCTCGAGCATGGCCACTACCTGTACGCCGCCCGGCCCGCGCTGGGCGGATCGCGGCGGCGTGTTGGTGAGCACCGTGACACCGCGGAAGCGCATCGTCAGGGGCGTATACGCCAGCGAGCCGATGGTGCCGGCGGTGAACATGTCACCCTGGCGTCCGTACGGCCCGTTGTCCTGCACGATGAACAGATCGAGAGCGGTCAGACGGCCATCGGCGCGCCAACCCATCTTCACTTGTGCCTGAAAACCGCAGCGGGCCCGACCGATGTAGTTCTCCTCGGCACGGGTGACGCGGTACATGACCGGCTTGCCGGTCTTGCGTGCCAGCAGCGCCGGGATCGGCATGTTGACGGTGCCGGCGATCTTGCTGCCGAAGCCGCCACCGCAGTACTCGGCAATGAATACGACGTCGGCTTCGTCGATGCCTACGCCGCGCGCCACGGAACCAGCGGTGCGCTGGGTGCTCTGCGTCGACCCATGCAAGTACAGCTTGCCGTTCTGCCAGTACGCCATGCAGCTGCGGGGCTCGAGCGGATGGTGCGTCAGTGACTGATGCACGATGGTCTCGTCGAGCACGAAGTCGGCTTCCGCGAAGCCCTCTTCGAGGTCGCCCACCTCCCACTCGGCGTTCACCTCGCCAATGGGGAGCCCGTCGCCGGCGTTGTCGAACGCCTCGGCGGGCCACTTGATCGACTGCAGGTTCGTCTCACCTTCCTCGCGCACGAAGCTATTGCCGCCCACCCGGGCGTCCGGCCCGTCGGGACGCAGGCTGTCGAGCGGGTCCACCACGAACGGCAATGGCTCGAAATCGATCTCGATGCGCTCAATGGCCTCTGCAGCCGTGGTTTCGTCGACCGCGGCGACCGCCAGGATCGCCTCGCCCTCGTACAGCGGCTCCATCGTGAGCGCGCGCTCGGCGTATGGGTTGTCGTTCGGCGGCAGATCTTCGGCGGTGATCACGCCTTCGACGCCGGGCATTCGCAGCGCGGCGCTGGCGTCGATGCGGGTGACGCGTGCGTGTGGCATCGGGCTCGACAGGACCTTGGCGAACAGCATGCCTTCGGCACGGAAGTCCTCGGCGTACTTCGCCTTGCCGGTGATCTTCGCCACCAGGTCGGGCGGCACGATGTCCTCGCCGATGAGCTTCCAGGGCCCGGCCATCAGTCTGCCTCCGCCGGCACGCCTTCACGGGTGTAGCGAGCGGCTTCCATGGCGCAGTCGAGGATCTTGTGATAATCGCAACACCGACAGAGGTTGCCGGACAGCGCGTGCGCGGCCTCCTCGCGTGTCGGATCGGGATTGTCGGCCACCATCGCCGTCATGCTCATGATGAACCCCGGGGCGCAGAAGGCGCACTGGAAGCCGCCGCCGTCGACCACCGCTTGCTGCACCGGGTGCAGCTCGCCGGTGGGGCTGGCGAGACCCTCGATCGACGTCACCTCACGTCCTCGGACACTGTGCGTCAGCACCGAGCAGGAGTAATGGTTGACGCCATTGATCAACAGGGTGCAGGCGCCGCATTCGGCGCGGTCGCAGCCCAGCTTGGTGCCCGTGAGCCCGAGCTTGTAGCGCAGGGTCATGGCGAGCGTTTCTTGCGGCAGAATGTCCACCCGGCGTTGCTGGCCGTTGATGTTCAACGTGACGAGGCGCTCCACAGCGCCGGCCGCGCTTTGTGCCGTCGCAGTTCCCGCACCGCGGAAGAGATACGCTGCGGATGACACGGCGGCGCCGCTGGCGATCACTCCCTTGATGAAGTTCCTCCGGGAAACGGCTGGATCGACGTCGGTGATGATCTCCACCTCAGACATAGAAAGTCACCTCTTGGCAGCCAAACGCGTCCGCATCACCGACGCGACGAGCCGTCGCGCAACGGCGGGTTCGCATGTGGTTGGTTCGCAGCCGTATCTTCATGGTGTCGGCCCGTATGATCTAACAGGATCAAGGACGAAACGCCAGAGGACCGTAGCAGATTTCGACGGTAAGGCGGGTCCCCGGAGTCCCTCAAAGACTCATTAAAGACTCATTCCTCGGGCGCCAGCGACACGCTTTCCAGGTACGCCCGGTAGTCTTCGGCCCGTTCCGGCGTCAAGTTGGCGCTGCGATCGTTGAAGCTGAGCACGAGCACTTCCTGGCCCATGCCGACGATGAGCCGCACCGCGCGCAGGTCGCCCAGCAGGCTGGTCCAGGACACATCGGCGAACAGCGCTGGGCGTCCCGAGACGCGCAACTCCTCTACTGCGTTGACCGTGGGCGCTGACAGCAGTGCCGTCCAGGCGTCGAACACCGCCTGCGGCCCGGCTCCGTCATGGTTCTCACGCGTCATGCTGAAGCCCGGGTACAACCCCGAGCCTTGTACGTAGGAGGCAAGGACAGCTTCGCCGGAGAAGCCACCCTCCTGCCACTCGGCTGGAATGTGCATCGTCAGCCCGACGGCTGGAATGCGCAGCTGCTGACCTTCGCCCTCCTGCGCCATAGCGGCCGAGGCGGTGGAAAGAACGATCAGCAGCGCCGCTGGCGCCAAGAATCGGGCGGGAAGTTTCTGGGTCATCGTGGGACCTCGGGTGCAGGAAGGCCGGGGCGTGGAGGCTAACGATGGACGATCTTCCGGAAGCGCCACAACAGCAACCCCAGCGCCAGCGAGTTGATCACCAATCCGATCATCAGAGGCAGCGCGTACGGTCGGCCCTCGGCGGCCAACCAGACGATCTTCATCGGCCAGTAGGTTGGCCAGAACCCCATCAGATACTGCCTGGGCTCGGGGACGAAGTAGGCCACCAGCGGCAGGATCTGCACCGCGTTGAGCACCTTCATGGTGGCGAAACCGGTGACCTTGTTGTCGGCGAACACGGCCAGCGCCAGCGCCATGAACGGGGCTCCGAACGCACCGACAAACGCTGCCGCGGCGAGGTCAGGCAGAGCCAGCGGTGCGAGACCGGCGATCGGGTAGGTGATCAGCGTCATCACCGGGATCGCTTGCTCTACTTGGGATTTTCTGAATGTGGTACCGATTTTGTACCATTTCGGGCTTCATCGCTATGCAAAACAGCTCCCCATTGCGCCGACGATTCCCGGATCAGGCGGTCGTCATCGTGCACGTACAGCATCGTCGTCTTGATGTCCGAGTGGGTGGCGACCAGCGTCGCTGTCTAGCAGGTAACGGTAGCGCCGAAATTCAAACTGAGACACTACCGGGCGGTTCGGCGGGTTGATCGCGACGCCGCGACATGCTATGCAGCATGCTGCGATGCGGTAGCGTTAGGCACCCTCTCGGATCATCTCGCCAGTGGCCACCGTGTTCTGCACACCTGAAACAGTCCCTCGGCACGCGCCCGCCAGGCGCGTCGTCATCGCCTGGTTGGCCGCCGCGCTGATCGTGCCCGCCGCGTCGGAGGCTCAGTCGAAGCCACCGGCGCAGACGGACGGGGCCGGCAACAGCTCTCGGGTCGCGCCCGCCGGGAGCGACGAGTGGAACGACCTCGCGGTCACCGAGGCGGACCGTCTGTATCAGGTCGTCGCGGTGCGGGCATCCGTACCGCCGGACGTCGACGGCCTGCTCGATGACACGGTGTGGGATGAAGCCGAGCCGCTGGCGCGCTTCGTCCAGGCTCAGCCGGACGAAGGCGCGGATGCGAGCGAGCGCATGGAAGTTCGTGTGCTGTACGACGACGAGGCGATCTACATCGGCGCTCGATTGTGGGACTCGTCGCCGCGCGACGTGGTCGCCTCGGTGCTGCGGCGCGATGAGGACCACAGAGACAACGACGCGTTCGCGGTAACCCTCGATACCTACCACGACCATCGCAACGGCTACTTCTTCGAGACCAACGCGTTGGGCGCGCGGTTCGATGCGCAGATCATCGGCGAGGGCGGCACCGCACTTTGGGGGGGGGTCAGCGCCACCTTCAACAGAGACTGGGATGCGATCTGGTCGGCGGCTGGACATCGCGACGACGAGGGCTGGTCGGTCGAGCTCGCCATCCCGTTTTGGGTGCTGCGCTTCGATCGCGACAACATGCGGGCGTGGGGCATCAACTTCCGGCGCACGCTCAAGCGCAACTCGGAGCAGGCCTTCTGGGCGCCGGTGCCACGGCAATACGATGCCACACGGCTGTCGATGTCGGGGATGTTGGTCGGCATGCAGGCGGTTGACCGGCCGCGGAACCTCCAGGTCAAGCCGTTCGCGCTCGGCGATGTCGGACAGATCGGCAACGGACCGATAACGAGCCCGTTCTCATCGCACTTCACCGACTCTTCCGCGGATGCGGGCGTCGATATCAAGTGGATCGCCACACCGAACCTGACCGTCGACGCGACGCTCAACACCGACTTCGCGCAGGTCGAGGCCGACGACGTGCAGGTCAACCTCACGCGCTTTCCGCTGTTCTTCCCGGAGAAACGCGAGTTCTTCCTCGAGAACGCCGGCCTCTTCCAGTTCGGCAGCAGCGGTGTCCGCGACGGTGCCAGGGTGATCGGGTTTCACTCGCGCACAATCGGGATCTTTCAGGGTGGCGAGGTGCCGATCCTCGGCGGGGTACGCTTGACCGGCAAGGCCGGCGGCTGGAACATCGGCGCGTTGACCATGCAGACCGACGCCGTGGATAGCTTGCAGCTGGGATCCGAGAACCACGGCGTGTTGCGAGTGCGCCGCGAGCTCGGCAGCCGCTCCAGCATCGGCATGCTGTTCACCAACCGGCACGAGAGCGGCACGAGCTACAACCGCTCCCTGGGCTTCGACGGGCGCTGGGCGATCGGCTCGGGGGCAACCGTCGATGGGTGGTGGATGAAGACCGAGACGCCGGGCGTCGAGTCCGGCACCGATTCGGCCGGTGCGGTGAAGTTCGAGTGGGCCAACTCGCGATTCACCGTCAACGGATCGGCGATGGACGTCGGCGACGCTTTCAACCCCGGTTTGGGCTTCGTCAACCGCGTCGGGCTGCGCTCGTACAGCACCACGGCGACCTGGTCGCCCTACTACCCGGAATCCCCGTGGGTACGCAACCTGGCCCCACACGTGGGGCTGTCTTATGTGACTGATCGTGCCAACCGGCTGATCACACGGCGCGAGCACTACGACTTCGACCTGTTCCTGCGCCGCGGCGACAAGCTCAGCATCGAGAACAACCGGCGCTTCGAGCAGCTCGACCTGCCCTTCGAGATCGTCCCGGGTGTGGTCATACCGCCGGGCGCCTACCACTTCAACGAGATCCACCTGGAGGCGCAATCGGACAAGAGCCGCCCAGTTTGGGGAACGGTGAACTACACGTTCGGCGACTTCTGGGACGGAACCCGGGATGTCTGGAAGCTCGAGGCCGGTGCGCGCATCGGTGCTCGCTTCGCGGCGCGAGTGTCGCTGGATCGCAACGACGTACAGCTCCCGGGCGGCGACTTCGTCGCCGACATTTGGCGCGCTCGAATCGGCTATGACTTCAACACCCGCCTGTTTCTGTCCGGGCTGTTCCAGTACGACAACATCACCGATCGGTTCCTCAGCAACGTCCGCGTGAATTTCATCCACACGCCGGGGGCGGACCTGTTTCTCGTGTACAACGAGCGCCGGTTGATCGAAGATCCGACGCTAATCGACCGCTCGATCATCCTCAAGGTGACCCAGCTATTCCGCCTCTAGGGCCTCCCGACCGTTCAGGAACCGGGGTTATGCACCACTGGGTTCTCGAGCCGCAGGCCGGCGTCCTGCTCCGCGGCGTAGCCCTGCAGGTCTTGGAACTCCGGCGGCGGTCTGGAGATAAAGCGACAGCCGCACGCGACCGGGGGCGCTCAGTTGGATCGGTACCTCGACTCGCTCTCCCGGCGCCGCAAGCACGACGGTCTCCGATCGGCCTTCTGCATCGGTGCGCACGTGTAGCGTCCCGGAGCTCGGCAGCGGTCGTCCATAAGGGTCGACGCGGCGCAGGGACAGCATTGCCCCGGGGTTCAAGTCGAGCTCGAAGTCGGCCCCTGACAGGTAGGGGAGGATCAGACCCCGTCCACCCCCGGGGGTTCCAGGCGTGGCAGGGCGGTCACGGTGGGGTCGAAGAAACGGATGCTGTCGACGGCGAATCGTAACGAGGTGCCGGTGGAGCGCTCGTCGTCGGGAGGTCGGTCGAACTCCAGGGAGAGCTCGTTGGCACCCACGCTCAGGAAACGGGTCGGCAACGGCACCACGTAGTCTTGCCAACCCGCCAGCACGTCCACGGACGTGGGCAGCGTCACGCCGTTGTGCCGCAAGAAAAGGGTCGAGACTACCGGCGTTTCACCGACCACGTGTGGCCGCGCACGGATCCGCAGGCGATGCGGTTGGGATTCGATCTGAAAGAACCGAATCGAGGCCTGCGACCCGCGCGCCCACACGAACGTCTCGTCCTCGCGCTGGGCCCAGCGCTCGTCGATGGGCGACCAGCCATCAACGAGGTGGCGGCGCGCCGCTGGACTCCCGAGGTCGATTGTCTCGGTCTCGACGAAGATATCGGCCGTTTGATCGGCCAATCCGAGGAAACGGACTCCACGCCGGTCACGCGTTTACAGCGTCATCTAAGGCGTCGGCGACGGCTTCGAGTTGCTGGCGAGAGATACCAGCGGTTTCCATCGCGCGGAATAGCGCAGGTCGAAGCCGGGCTTCCATCGCACGCACGACCTCGCCCGTCTTCATGTCGCGCCACTGGTCCGGCGAGCGGTTCTTCAAAAAGAAGATCATCGCCGTTACGTTGCCACCCAACGCTTTGGCGTGCAGAGCGTTCTCAACCGCACCGACAGCACCCCGCTGGGCATCCCCAACCTGTTCTCTGAACTCGGGGTGTTTCTGCTCATGGTCGTATAGCGTCTGGCGATGACACCCCGACGACGGTCGCAGCTTCAGCCTTCCCCATGCCGGCTTTGATCGCTTTGACGACATCGTTCTTTTTAATGTCGTCAAGTTTGACGCATCTCCGCACCGGTGTGGTCTGGCCGTGGTCTTTGCAATGGTTGCTACCGAGCACAGCCGGTTTCTTACACCGGCCGCCCCGTGCTGTGATCCCTTACATCGCACGGCGTCTATCCCACTCGATCCTACTGACTGGGTCATCGCTGTCCTGCCCATCGTGACCGCAGGGGAGATGGATCCCGCCATCGCCGCGCTGAACAAAGGCCTGGCCCTGACGCTGACGGCGCGACTGGCGCGGCTCTCCCGCAAGTACGGCCCTACAGCACCGACGGCTTTCGCGACCTCGCTGTCCGTTTTTCCTGCCAACAGCAGATCGATGGCGTTCGCTTGGCGGACTGACAATTCCTTCTGTCGGGATGGGTCGGGTTTCGTCGGCATCGTCAACTTGTTGGACTGTCCGGCTCTATCGCTCGCCGGGGTTGGGCATCGTGACACCTCGGACAGATTGTGACACGAGTAACGTGGCCTGATCTATCCCGATCGAGAAAGGCGACTACGCCGACCTCGTCTTGTTCGACCCGGCGACGGTGATCGATCGCTCCACGGTCGAGGAGCCGCACCTTTCGTCGGCCGGAATTGATACTGTCTGGGTCAACGGGCAGATCGTGTACCAAAACGGAGAGACCACTGGGAACCGGCCCGGGATGCCGATTCGCCGGGTTTCCGAAGGAGGAGGATGATGTCTGAGCGCATGACGCGCCGCGCCGCGACGAAGGCCGGTGCGATCGTCGCCGGATCGATGGTGGTCGGTGTGCCGAATTGGGCGCTGGCCGCGATGTCGCAAGACGAAACGGTTCCGTTCACCGACATGCCGGACGGGTTCGAAACCAACCCGACGCCAATCGTTCGGTTCGTAGATATCCGCGAGATCGACGAATTCTTTACGCCGGCCGACCAGTTCTTCACCGTTCAGCACTACGGGCATCCTGAAGTGGACGCCGCGACCCACGAGCTCGAGATCAGCGGGCAAGTGTCGCGGCCTCAGAAGCTGTCTATGGCGGACATCCGTCGACGCCCGCGCACGGAGCTGGCCTGCGCGTTCGAGTGCTCCGGCAACAGCCGCCGCCGCTTCCACGGGCTGGTCAGCAACGGCCGCTGGGGCGGTACGAGTCTGCGCGCGTTGCTCGACGAGGTGGGCGTCGAGCCGGCCGGCAAGGAAGTGGTCTTCTTCGGTGCCGATGTGGGAACCGAGACGATCGAGAAGCGGGGTAGTAGCTGGCTGGTCGATCAGCAATACGCCCGCAGCATGTCGCTCGAAGACGCCATGCGCGAGGACACCGTGCTGGTGTACGAGCTCAACGGCGAGCCGCTGAGCATCCATCAGGGAGCGCCGCTGCGGCTGATCATCCCGGGCTGGTACGGCGTTGCCCAGGTCAAATGGCTCAAGCAGATCCACGTGCAGGAAGGCCGATTCATGGGCAAGTTCATGGCCAACCACTACGTCACGCTGACGGCCAAGCAGGTGGGAGGCAGCCTCAAGTACATGGAGACCTCGGTCACCCGCATCCAGCTGAAGTCGGCCATCGCCCGGGTCACGCGCGCTGCCGACCATCACACCGTGCACGGGTTCGCCTTGACCGACGGGACGCCGCTGGCTCGGGTGGAGGTGAAGATCGACGACGGGCCCTGGGAGCAAGTGACGCTGGATCCGCGCAATACGAAGTACTCCTGGAAGCTCTTTGCCTACCGTTGGGAAGGTGCCACGGCAGGGGAGCACACCGTCGTGTCGCGCGCCATCGATGCGAATGGCAGGGTACAGCCGGTGCTGGAGGACCTGGCCGAGAAGAGGACCAGCTGGGAGAACAACGCCCAGTTCGCGCGCACGGTAATGATCTCGTGACACGCGGCGCTCGCGGCGCGCTCGCGGCCACGCTAGCCGCGTTGTTCGTGACCGGCTCGGCCGCCCGGTTCCAGGTGGACACGGAGCCGCTGGCGCTCCCTTCGAGGAGCCGACGGGTCGTGCAGCAGGCCGGACAGGGACGCTACGTACCTACGGGGCATCTCGTGTATCACGAGCGGGAACCCTGTTTGCCGTCGCGTTTGATCTGGGAGAGCTGGAAGTGAAGGGCTCGGCGGTATCCCATCGTGCAGGGGCTTGCCACCTTTGGGCGATTGGATATCGGACAGCTCAGCTTCTCAAGTACAGGAACACTGGCCTATCTGAGCGAGGCCGTTGCTCAGGGGTATCCCGTCGTATGGGTAAACCGGCAGGGCAACACGACACCGCTGTGGGATGAGCCTGGCTTCTACTTTTCTCCTCGGTTGTCGCCGGACGGCACACGGCTGGCCGTGGCAAAAACCTCGCGCAACGCAAACGCTGACGTGTGGATCTATGACATCCAGCGGGGTGTGCCGACAAGGCTGACGTTTGATGAAGCGGTCGACAGCTAACCTGTTTGGTCGCCCGACGGGCAGTTTCTCGCATTCCTGTCGAACTGCGACGGAACACAGAACATCTAACGGACTCGTGCCGACGGCTCGGGAACTGTCGAGCGGCTGATAGAGAGCGACATGGTACCCTTCCCGAATTGGGGGCCAGGCCGGTTGACGCTGGGGAGGCTCCTGACGGTGCCTCCGTTGGATCTCGCACGCTCCGGCGATACGCTTCAGGCGACACTATATCTGGGAGGATTCTCGCAGGGCGGCGCCGCGTCCCGCCCACGGAAAGCGTCCCGCACCGCCCGGTCGATCGCCGCGACCCCTGACGATGGAGGCGAGTAGGATGCCGAGCTTCGAGCGCGGTCGGCGTGCGCCGCGACGTAGCAGGGTGCTGGCAGCGCTCGCCGCTGTCGCGTCCGTGTGGGCGATCGTCCTGCTGACGATCGGCTGTGGCCCGGGAGCGTCCCCGGGGGCGCGCCTCGAGCAGCTCCGCGGCGACCGCAAGCTCAACGTCCTGCTGGTGACGCTCGACACGACGCGCGCCGATCGTCTCGGCGTGTACGGCTTCGACGAGGTCGACACACCTGTTATCGATGGTCTTGCCGCCCGCGGCGTCACCTTCATGCGCGCCTACGCCTCGACGCCGCTGACGCTGCCCTCGCACACGTCGCTGTTCACCGGGACCCACCCGCCCTACCACGGGGTGCGCGACAACGGCGTGCACGTCGCGCCGGAAGGTCTGCAAACCCTGGCCGAGAGCTTCCAGCAGGCCGGCTACCGCACCGGCGCCTTCGTCGGGGCCTTCGTCCTAGACTCTCGCTGGGGCCTGGCCCAGGGGTTCGACCGCTACTTCGACGAGTTCGAGTTGCCCAAACAGCAAGAGATCTTTCTGGGCCGCGTGCAGCGTCCCGGATCGGAGGTCATCGATACCGCCCTGGCGTGGGCCCGCGAGGACGACACGACCCCGTTCCTCATGTGGGTGCACCTGTACGATCCGCACAGCCCGTACGAGCCGCCCGAGCCCTTCAGGTCGCGATACGCCGACCGGCCCTACGTCGGTGAGATCGCCTGGACCGACTCCTTGGTCGGCAGGCTGACCTCGTGGCTGGACGACTCCGGCCAATCCGACGAGACCTACGTCGTGGTGGCAGCCGATCACGGCGAGGCTCTCGGTGAGCACGGGGAGAGCGAGCACGGGTTGCTGCTGTACGAGTCCGCCATCCGGGTACCGCTGATCATCGCCACCCCGTTTGACGAGCCGCAGGGAATCCAGCGCCACGAGCTGGTCTCGTTGATCGACGTCATGCCGACCGTGCTGGAGTTGACCGGGCTGGAGACCCCCGAGGAAGTACACGGCAGCAGCCTGGTTCCTCTGTTTACCGAGGCGGCCGAGGTCGAGGGCAGGCCCGACGAGCGCGTCTATGCCGAGACCTTCTACCCGCGCCTGCATTTCGGCTGGAGCGAGCTCCAGGCGATCCTCGAGCCCACCCACAAGCTCATCATCTCGCCGGACCCCGAGCTCTACGATCTTCTGCAGGACCCCGAGGAACAGCAGAACCTCGCATCACAGCGCGCCGCCACGGCAGAGGCGCTGCGCCGGGAGGCCGAGGAGCTGGTGGCGCGGCTCGAGGAGAACGCCAACCCGGCGGACACTGTTACGCTCGACCAGGAGACTCTCCAGCGGCTCGCCGCACTAGGCTACATCGGCGGCTACAGCGCTGACGCGGACGACCCGGACGTCGAGCGCGCCAACCCGAAGGACAAAGTCGAGATCTACAACGACCTGCTCCTGGCCCGCGGTCTGACCGTCAATAACGAACTGGCCGAGGCCGAGGTGCTCCTGCGGGGGGTCATCGCCGAGGATGCCGGAGTGGTCGACGCGCACCAGTCGCTCGGCAACCTGCTCTTCGAGCAGCTCCGCTACGACGAAGCGATCGAGGCCTTCGAGACCGCACTCTCGATGCGGCCCGAAGATGCGGCCCTGGTGCTCTTTCTCACCAGCACGCAGATGCAGGCCGGCCGGATGAACGAGGCCGAGAAGGTGTTGCTGGACTTCATTGACGTAGTCGAGCCGCCGGATGCCCGGCTGTACATCAGCCTCGGGCGCATCAAGCAGACCAGGCGCTCATACGACGAGGCGGCGACCTATTTCAACGAGGCGTTGCGCCTCAGCGAGGATGCTCCGGCGAACAACATCATGGCCGCCGCGCACGTCGGGCTTGGGGCCGTGCACCTGGCCGCCGGCCGCCCGCGCCTGGCGGAGGAACACCTGAACCTGGCGCGCGGCTTAAACGATACCCTCGCCGATCTGCACTACCAGCGCGGGTTGCTGTTCCAGACCCGGGGACAGCCGGACGAGGCGATCGCCGCCTACCGCCGCGAGCTCGAGAACGCGCCGGGCAACGTCGATGCCGCCTTCAAACTCGGCGTCATCTACCGCAACCGCGGCAACCTCGTCGAGGAGGAGCGCTACCTGCGTATGGCCCTCGAAATCGACCCGCAGTTCGCCAGTGGGCGCCTGTTCCTCGCCCGCATCTACCTGTTGAAGAACGAGCGTCTCGACGAGGCCGTGTCGCTCGTCGAGGGGGCGCTTGAGCGACTCGAGTCGTCGACTGCGCGTGGGGTGCCGCAAGAGATCATCAGGCAGGACCAGGCGCTGGGCCATCTCTTGCTCGCCGACATCTACAATCGACTCGGAAGAAACGAGCTGTCCAACCAGCACGCGCGTCTTGGGATGCAGCTGCGTACCGGGACACCGCGCTGACGATGCACGCGACGGTAGTGCGAATCAGCTTGCACGTCGTCGTCTGCTCTTTCCTGGCCGCTCCGATCCTCCGCGGCTCGAGTCCGGAGGCGTCGGCCTGGCCGGGTGGGTTGGATGCGCGCCCGGTAACCGGACAGGAAACGGAGACCGCGCAGACGCCAGCGGAGGAGTTCGACGAGGCGATGCAGGCCGGTGCGGCGGCGCTGCAGAACGGCGACTTCGAGTCGGTTCTCAGGGCGACGACGGCGTTCGAGCGAGCCCACGAGCTGCGTCCGGAGAACGTCGAGACCTGCCTGGCGCTGGGTCGCGCCTACCGCCGTCTCACCCTCCATAACAAGACGATCGCGCTCGTCGACGAGTGTCAGGCCGCCGGTGGCCGTGACCCGAACCTCGAGCTGTTGAGGGGTCGGACGCTGCGGCAAATGGGCATGGGGTCGGAGGCGCGAGCCGCCTTCGAGGCGGCCACGATGGTCGGCGCCGTGGAAGCGCGCTTCGATCTCGGCATGCTGGCGTGGGCAGAGGGCGATCTCGACGTCGCGGTGGAGCAGCTCGAGGCGATGATCCGGCTGCGCCCGCGCCAAGCGCTGGCATACGTGCGCCTTGCCGAGGTGTACATCGATCGCCAGGAGCTCTCGGCCGCCGAGGAGCTGCTCCGACGTGTCCTCGGGATGCATGCCTGCTGCGCCGCGCAGGCGCACCAGCTGCTCGGTTCCGTTCTGTACAAGGCCGGGGACCTGGAGGGTGCGGTGACGCACGGGCGCGAGGCAAGCAAGCTCGACGCCGGGCTGAAACTGGCCCACTACAACCTGGCGCTAGCCCTTCGCGACAGCGGTCAGCGGGAGCAGGCCCGACAGATGATGCAGCGCTTCCAGGAGATGACCAGGGCCGAGCGCCAGCGCGAGCTCCAGCAGAATCGCGCCATGCAGATCGGCGTGCTGAACGCGCAGGGGCTCTACTACTTCCGCCGAGACCATCCGGCCGAGGCGCTGGAGCTCTTCGAGACCGCGGTCTTGGTGGCGCCCGACGACGCATTGATCCACTTCAACATCGGCCTGTGCATGGCAGCACTCGGCCAGCACGAAGGTGCGATCACGGCACTGGAGCGGGCGCGCCA
The DNA here is from genome assembly GCA_965248695.1 of Acidobacteriota bacterium. Taxonomy (GTDB): domain Bacteria; phylum Acidobacteriota; class UBA890; order UBA890; family WLXD01; genus DASCOT01. Next base: position 3,824,935 of record CBDFKD010000002.1, read on the forward strand.
GCTCCAGCCGGAGCGTGCGGAGACGTACGAGGTTCTCGCCGCCGCCTACCGTGCGCTGGGCCGGGCGCGGGATGCACAGCGCATCGACGAGCTGCGCCAGCGGATCGAGAGACAGCACTGACGAGCTGCGTCAGCAGATCGAGGGACAGCATCGAGGGACAGCACTGACGAGCTGCGCCAGCAGATCGAACGACAGCACCAGCAGGGTGCGGCTCAGTCAGCGATGGCCCTCGAGGTCATCGTCGATCCGCAGGGCCGGCTCCCGGCCCTGGATCACCGCACCCCACTTTGTCGTTGCGTGTCAGCGAATCAGAAGGAAAGTCGTGCCCCGAGCCGAAACTGCCGCCCGGGCAGCAGACGTGTAGAGTCGCGGGGCAGCCCGACGCTGGAGAGTCTGTTGCCTTCGGCGTCGCGCTCAAGGCTGAACGTTCGGTCGATTCGATCTCTGACGCTGGTCGGGGAGAAGTCGTTGAGCATGTTGAACCCGTCGACCATCAACTCGAACCGGCCATTCCCAAAATTAAAGGACTTCGAGAGCCGCAGATCGAGCTGCCTATGCGAATCCCACCGCCTGCTGCGAACCTTCTCGATGTTTGTGCTGCCGTAGGCGGCGTTGAGCAATTGGGGAATCCCCCTGGATCCGTGCCTGACCTTGAGGTTCCACGGCCGACCCGACGCCAAGTTCCAGTACATACCCAAGAGGATGTCTCCGGGCAGCCTGTAGTTGCCCAGTATCTTCCAGCTCCACGTCCTGCTGAAGCGCAACGGACCCGACTCGGAGAAAGGGTGGCCGTTGAAGTTCGGGTTGTCTTCTTCGTCGAAGCCCCTACCCCAGATGGTCTGGCCGTCGCCATTCTCTATCCTTCCCTCGTTGTTCTGGTAGGTGAGCGAGGTGCTGAAGTTGAGGCCGGAACCCGTTCGCCGTCGGTCCAGCGACAGCGTCACGATGTTGTGCCACCGCACATAGTAGTCGCTGTTATCGAAGACGTTCTCGATAGCGCCGCTGGGTTTCGAGTAGAGCGTCTGCGTCGTCGGCGTATCGAGGAATCCGGGCACCACCGGGCTGGTGTATTCGAAGGGCGTAAACACATGGTCAATGATGTCGTTGTAGATGAACATGTTGCTGTCATCTTTGCGGATGTAGTCGAGACCCACGATCCAGTCCCTGACTAATTCATACTCGAATCCGAAATTGAAGACATCCGTGTGCGTCGACTTCAAGCCGGGGGTGATCGGAAAGATATCGGCGTCGAACGAAGTCCGGTTCGCGAGTTGGAAGACAGCGTCTTGCAGCGCTAACGCTTGCGCGTCGGTCGGGTTGAACGGGTCGTAGTCGGCAGGGAACATACCGTCAGGTATTGCGAAGAAGAACCTCTGGTTGGGTTCGTATGGGTCCGTGAACGCGCCGCCGGTGGCTCTCGAGACGTGTCCGATGGAGATCTTCTCGAAGTAGCGCCCCCAGCTGCCATGGAACACGGCACGGCCATCACCGCTCACATCCAAGGTTGCACCAAGGCGTGGCGCCAAGTTGTCGTACCTGTCTACCTGAGCCCCAACCACCCCACCCTTCATGTCGTAACCGGTCGTCCGGTCAAAGCGCAGCCCGAGGTTGAGGGTGAGCTTGTCGCTAGCGGTAGCGTTATCCTGGATAAAGGCCGACTGGCGTAGCATTCGGGCCTCGAGGCCACGGTTGGAGATACGCCCATATACGTTGGAGCCATAGGTATACATGGCCCCTCTACCGGTAATCTTAGCAATCCAGGTGGACCAAAGGTCGTTGTAGTCGAGACCGACCTTGAGGTCATGCGCGGCGCCCAGGAAGTCGTCGACGTACTGGGTCACCGTTGCCGTGACATTTTTCGAGGCGTTGTCCTCGTCCTCCACGAAGCCACGGGTGAGCCTCCGCGACCCGCTGAACCAATAATCCGGTATGTCGCAGCACACGAGCGGGATGCGCAAGAAGTCCGCCCTATTGTATGCGAGGCGGAGATCGGTGAAGGTGTTGTCGCCCAGTTGGGATTGCCAGGTGAACAACGCGGTCGTGCTGCTGTACTCGGTATCCATGGCGACGTCGAGCGGCGAACCTGGTCGCAGGTCGATGTTCGACTGGCCGCCCGGATCCTGGTTGATCATGAACCCGAACGTGTTGGTGTCGTTGAGCAAGAAATCCAGCTTGCCGTGCAGTGCCCACCTATCGTTACCCTGCTGGGCATCATCGACGGCGATTCCACCGTTCTCCCAGAACGAGTCGGCGGCAATCGAATCGAGCTTTTCTTGACGGGAGACACCGGCAAAGAACAGCAGCTTGTTCCGCGCAATCGGGCCACCGACAGAGGCGGCAACCTCGCGGTCGTAGGAGAACTTTCCGCGCTCGAGATCCACGATGCCGCGCGAGTTGTCGGTTCTCAGAGAGCCGTTCTGCCAGTAGTAAGAGCCCGAGCCATGAAACGCGTTGGTGCCCCCCTTGGTCACAATATTGACCATCGCGCCAGTGAAGTGGCTGTACTCGGCGCTGGCGCCGATACCGACAATCTGGATCTCGGCGATCGTCTCCACGTTCGGGTTGACAAAGGTGAGACCCCAGTCCAGCTCGTTGATGTCAACGCCGTTGAGCCGGTAGCCGTTGGTTGCGGCACCTTGCCGATGCACGCTAGTGCCCTCGGAGTGGTTGCCGCCGGCGCCATAGGCTCCCTTGTCGGCGAAACCAGCGGCGAAGTCGGTCATGTTGGCGAACTCACGCGCCACCGGAACGTTTTCCAGCAGATCCGCGCCGTATGACGTCGTAAGCGATGCCGACTCTATGTCGATCAACGGCGTCTCGGAGACGACTGTGACCGTCTCTGCGACCCCCGCCAGCTCCAGTTCCGCAATCACGGTTGACGCCGTGCCGACGTTCACCGGGACGTTGTAGGCTATCGTTTGGAACCCGGTGAGCGAGACCGTGACGATGTACATTCCCGGCCTGAGATTACGAAACCGGAAGTTGCCCGAGACGTCGCTTACCTCCGAGACAGATACCTGGATGAGGTTGTCTCCCTCGAGGGTGACGGTGGCGCCGGGCAGCCCCGCACCATCCACGTCCCGAACCACTCCGGCGATATCCCCCTGCGTCCGCTCACCCTGCGCCATCGCCTGCGCGGGGAGTATCAGGAGCATGGCAACAGTCAAGACGGCAAGCTTGGCGCGCATTCCACACCTCCTGGGCAACTCGTCACCCGGGGCAACGGCGTCGCCCGACATTGAATTGACTAATGCTTCAGAAGGTGGTATTAGCATCGTACAGTAACCTCTGTCAACGGCCTGACCCGAATTGACCCAAACCCCGAAAACCTCTGCCAGAAGACGTCGTTGACTTTTGACAGACCCCATGGTAATAGCGCTTCATCTATGCTTGCATACAGGTATCTGAACGTCTTGGCCGCCGGAGGATGGTATGAGCAAGAACAAAAAGGAGAACAAGCGAAAGAAGGTCAGCCGTCGCGACTTCGCCAAGACTTCGGTTGCGGCAGGAGCAGCTGCGGTGGCGCTTCCCAAGGCGCTGCGTGGTGAAACGCTGGCTACGAAGGGAACGTCGGAAGCAGCAAAAGCCGCGGCAGCCGCACCTCGGGGCCCGATCACGATGCCGCCCGAAGTGACGTATGGCGGCGAGGATTTTGACGGTCGCGATGTGCTGCTGGAGGACATCATGTCGCCACCCGGCGAGGCCCCCAGCTATCCGGGCGGGTGGCAAGAAGGAACCACGATTCCGGCCGAATACTACCTCGACGAGAAGCACTGGCTGAACGAAGAGCGCTTCCTGCAAGATCATTTCTGGTTCATGGCCGACCATGAGAGCCGCATTCCCAATCCGGGCGACTACTTCGTCTTCGAGTTCGGCCGTGGCGGCAGCCTCATCATCACGCGCGCCAACGACGGTGCCGTGAAGGCCTACCACAACGTCTGCCGACACCGCGGATCGCGGCTCTGCCTGCACGGTTTCGACAAGGACCTGCCGGGCGAGGCGACGCTCGACGGCAAGCCGGTGGACTCGCGGCTGTCGGTAGCCCAACAAGGACCGAGCGGTAACACAGCGGTCTTTCGTTGCCCGTATCACGCCTGGACCTACGATCTCGACGGCAAGCTGATCTCGGCGCCGACCGGGATGCCAGAGGGGTTCGAACAAGACCAGCACGGCCTGCACCCGGCCCACGTGCAGATGGTCGAAGGCTTCATCTTCGTCAACCTGGCCGACGAAGAACCAGCGGGCTTCGACGACTTCGTGACCAGGTGGCGAGGGGTCTGCGAGTTCTATGGAACCGCGAATCTGAAAGTAGTAGCTCGCAAGCAGTACCCGACGAAGGCGAACTGGAAGCTGGCGGTCGAGAACTTCCAGGAGTGCTATCACTGCGAGCCGGCGCACAAGTCGTTGGTGATGGTCCAGTGGTGGCAGCAAGCGCACGTGATGACCCCCGAGCAACGCGCCAACCTCGAGCAGGAACTGGTGAGCCACGAGCACTTGGAGCGGCAACAGGACAACGCGAACCAGAGCAGCTACACGATGAACCGCCACCTCTCACCCGGCTTCGTCACCGGCAGCCTCGATGGCAAGCCGGTGGCGCCGCTCATCCTCGACGAGTGGACGCATCAGCGGCGCGGCGCAACGACCGGTTTCTCGACGTCGTTCTTCGCCGCCTACGACGACCACATCGCGGTCGCCCGCTTCACCCCACGAGACATACAGTCGACCGATGTCGAGATCTTCTGGCTGGTCAAGGGCGACGCCAAGGATGCAGAGGTGGACGTGGAGCGCATGATGGAGCTCTGGGACGTCACCTACCGAGAGGATCTATGGATCGTCGAGAACAACCAGCACGGCATCCAGAACAGTCGCTACAACTACGGCGGCGGGCAACCGTACGCCACGCGAGAAGGGGGACCGGCCGGATTCATCAAGTGGTACATGACCGAGATCGCACCGCACGCGTAAGCCGGCCTCCGTTCGCTTGGTCCATCACCGCAGGCGTGCTCTGAAGCTCACAACCGAAGGGGCGCCCTGACTCGAGGAATAGGTATGCGCGATCGTGGACTCGGAATGGACCGCAATATCACCCGGCGCGACTTAGTCAACGGCGTGAGCGTCGCTGTCGGCGGTGCGATGGCCTTGCCGGCCAGGCTTCGCGCCGCAGGCGTCAGCCAGGCCCACGCCCCCGAGAAGGCAACCGACTATTACCCGCCGGCCCGTACCGGTATGCGGGGATCGCACCCCGGTTCGTTCGAGGCGGCCCACGCCGCCCGCGACGGCGTCACGTGGGATGACGCCGAGGACACCGGCGAGACCTACGACCTGATCGTCGTCGGCGCCGGCCTCAGCGGTCTGGCGGCGGCGTACTTCTTCCGCAAGGCGACGAGCCCCGACGCCCGCGTGCTGATCCTCGAGAACCACGACGACTTTGGCGGCCACGCCAGGCGCAACGAGTTCGAGCACGACGGCCAAGTGCTGCTGGTGACCGGCGGCACGTCTTACATGGTGACGCCGGAGCGCTACCCGCTGGCGGCGCGGGAGATGCTCCAGGATATCGGTGTCGAGCTGGATCATCCTACCAACAACGTCCATCGAGGGATGTTCAGGGAGTTGGGGCTGGAGCCAGCCGTTTTCTTTGGCAAGGAGAGCTTCGGGAAGGACGTCCTGGTCAACGGCAGCGTCCGGCGACCCACGGAGGAGTTCCTCGCCAAGACGCCGCTCACTGAGCCGATACGCCGGGACCTGCTGCGGCTCTGGAACGACCGGCGCGACTATCTGCCGGGGCTGTCCAGGGCGGAGAAGATCCAGCGGCTTCAACGCATCAGCTACCGCGACTACCTGCTGGATGTCGTCCAAGTGCATCCGGACGTGCTGCCGCTGGTTGGTGGGGTCTGGTGTCTGGGCGCCGATACCTCGAGCGCGTGGTTCGCCCTCTATCGCGGCCTGCCGGGCTTCCAGGGGCTCGGCTTCGAGGTTCCGCCGGAGTCACCGGCCCACCCGGACCACGACACCACCGACGTCTACTTCCCGGCCGGCAACTCCGACATCGCGCGGATGATCGTGCGCTCGTTGATCCCGGCGGCCCTACCAGCGGGATCGATGGCGAGCGTCGAGCTCCGGCGAACCAACTACTCGAAGCTTGACGAGCCGCACCAGCCCGTGCGTCTGCGGCTCAACAGCGCCGCCGTCCGCGCGCAGCATGTCGGCGATCCACCGCAGGTCTTGAGCTCGGACTCCCGCGAGACCGAGATCACCTACGTCCGCGGTGGCAAGGCCTACCGGGTGCGCGGCAAGGGCTGTGTGTTGGCCTGCTACCACACCATGATCCCGCACCTGTGTCCCGAGCTTCCATCCGAGCAGAAGGAAGCGCTGAGCCTCGCCGCACGCGCCGTGAATATGTCCACCAACGTCCTGGTGCGCGACTGGCGGGCACTCGAGGAGCTCGGCGTCTCCAGCGTTTCGTGTCCGGGCTCGTTCTACAGCGCCATCCGCCCTCGCGCACCGATCACGCTCGGGACTTACGATCCACCGCGCACGCCCGCCGACCCGATCGTCGTCTCGCTGGGGGCTGGCGGAGGGGTGCTCTCCTGGGAACCGATGGTTCGCGGCCTACGCCGCGGCGAGCCGATCCCCCCGGACACACCGGTTCGGGATCAGATGCGAGCGGTGCGACAAGCGCTCCTGGAGACATCCTTCGAGGACTTCGAACGACGGATCCGCGACCAGATGGCGCGGGTGCTGTCGCCGGCGGGCTTCGACCCGGCGCGCGACATCGAGGCGATCACCGTGAACCGCTGGCCGCACGGCTACGCCCTGGCGACCAACACGCTGTTCGATCCGGAGTCGCCTCCCGGCGAGGAGCCCTGGAAGGTCGCCAGTCAGCCCTTCGGGCGGATCACGATCGCCAACACCGATGCCTCGGGGATCGATCTCACCCAGACCGCCTTCGACGAGGCGCACCGCGCGGTCGGAGAGCTCATGCAGATGCGCCACGGCTGGTTCCCGCGGATCTAAGTGGCGTTGGTGCATGGCTCGGAGCTAAGGGGAGCTTCCCCGTCCTCCGAGAGGGGTTCACGCCACTCGGTAGCTGTCGGGCATCCCGAGACGAGCCATCGTATTGAGGATCCTGCACGCAGGTCGCACTTCCACGCGTTGGCCCACCAACGTGCGACTCCGCATGTCTCGGGCGATGATCGTCTTGTATCGATAGATCGCGTTCTCGACCATGGCGCGCTTGCTATAGCCGGCCCGACTCGTACTCAGGCCAATTGCGAATCCGATATCGAGACTTCGCGTACTTGTACTGGCTCCGTTTCGGGTACTTCATGGGTGGCAACTCCAGATCGGGGACCTTGCCACGATGATGCACTGAGATCAGGAGCCATGCACCAACGCCCCGACGAGCGTCGCGAGCGCCGGTCGTGATGGGAGTGTCGCTACAGCCCAAGGGCCAATATGATGTCGCTATCCGGTCTCGAAAAATCGTCGTGAGGAAATTATGTTCGGCTCGATCGGGGGCACTGAGCTGCTCATCATCCTGGTGATCGCGCTCGTGGTGTTCGGCCCGAAGCGTCTGCCGGAGCTGGGACGCACGATTGGCAAGGGTCTGAGTGAGTTCCGACGAGCCTCGAACGACCTGAAACGCTCGCTTGAAGATGAGATCACGCTCGATGAGCACCGCAGCGAGCGGACGGGATCTCGCGATACTGACTGAGCGGGTGGACCGACTGAGCGAGTGGTCGGAGTAACCGCGCGGTGAGCGAGTCTGAAGGCGCGACGATGGCCGCCGACCAGTCGGGAGCTGGCCGGAGCGAGACACTACCAGCTTTTCGGTAGTGTCCCATTATGAAAGTCACTGAAAGTCAGTTTGGCACCGATTTTGCGGACGTTTCGGGTGGCACTTGTGGCCTGCTAGCCTTTGTAGCGGGGTCGAAAGCGTGCAGGGGTAGGAGTGAGCGCGGGAGATGATCACCGACTACGAGGCGGGCCGAATTTCGGCGTATGCCGAGTGGGTAGCCTGGGGCACCTCTTCGGTTACAGCACCGACGCTGAGCGTAGACTCCATCACCATCAGAGCGACGGCGACACGGGTCACCGCGATTACTGGTGTTGATGACCTGCCCCCCAATAATCGGGCCAGTCTGAGAGTTTAGGATTTGAGGCTCTCAGGATGGCGCGGGAAGGGGGAAGAATGGCGCGGAAGCGGTACACTGTAGAGCAGATCATCGCCAAGCTCAGGGAGGCAGAGATCGAGCTAGCGAAAGGGGCCAAGACACCGGAGGCATGCCGCAAGCTGGGAATCAGCGAGAACACGTACTACCGGTGGCGTAAGGAGTACGGCGGCCTGAGGGTGGATCAGGCGAGGCGACTCAAGGAGCTGGAGCGCGAGAACGGCCGGCTCAAGAAGCTGCTGGCGGAGACGATGCTCGACAACGCCATCCTCAAAGAGGTGTCGTCGGGAAACTTCTGAGCCCGACACGTCGACGTCGGGCGGTGCAGAAGGCGCAGCAATCGCTGGGTGTGTCTGAGAGGCGAGCCTGCAGAGTGCTGGGCCAGGTGCGCTCGACGCAGCAGTATCGAGCCAAGGTGCCGCAACAGGAGACGGCGCTGGTGGAGCGGATGACCCAGTTGGCGATGCAGTACGGGCGCTACGGATACCGGCGGATCACGGCTCTGATGGTGCGGGAAGGGTGGCGAGTGAATCACAAGAGGATCGAGCGGTTATGGCGTCGTGAGAGGCTGAAGGTACCGAGAAAGCAGCCCAAGCGCCGACGCTTGTGGCTCAACGATGGATCGTGCGTGCGACTGAGGCCGGAAAGGAAAGATCACGTCTGGGCCTACGACTTCGTGCACGAACGAACTCACGACGGGCGAGCGCTTCGTCTGCTGACGATCGTGGATGAATACACCAGGGAGTGCTTGGCCATCGATGTGGCGCGCAGACTCAACTCCGAGGATGTGTTGGAGCGACTCGCTGAGCTGTTCGTGAACCGTGGAGTTCCGGATCACATCCGCTCCGACAACGGACCGGAGTTCACTTCTCGGGCAGTGCGTGAGTGGCTCGAGCGGATCGGCGTGGGGACGCTGTTCATCGAGCCCGGTTCGCCATGGGAGAACGGCTACGTGGAGAGCTTCAACGGCAAGCTCCGCGACGAGCTGCTGAACGGCGAGATCTTCTACACGCTCAAGGAGGCGCAGTGCTTGGTGCACCGCTGGCGCCGCCAGTACAACCAGGTGCGGCCCCATAGCTCGTTGGGCTATCGACCGCCTGCACCCGAAGCGACGTTGTTGCAGCCGGCTACGCTCCGCTTCGCCAGCTCCAACAATCTCTTGCCAGTACCGATTCTATGAGTTACGAAGTGGCCCAAACACTTGGGGCAGGTCAGCGAGATCTTCTACACGCTCAAGGAGGCGCAGTGCTTGGTGCACCGCTGGCGCCGCCAGTACAACCAGGTGCGGCCCCATAGCTCGTTGGGCTATCGACCGCCTGCACCCGAAGCGACGTTGTTGCAGCCGGCTACGCTCCGCTTCGCCAGCTCCAACAATCTCTTGCCAGTACCGATTCTATGAGTTACGAAGTGGCCCAAACACTTGGGGCAGGTCAACGTGATGCCGTTTGGCTGGTAATCTATAGGTACACGTCGAAGCTGTGATGTACGGCGAGTGATTCTGTGCTCGCTTGCTCGAGTTGAGCAGTGCCGATGGTCGGCGCCACACCCCGTATCCAGCAGCATTCGCAATTGTAAGGAAGAGCAGCAAATGGCTGAAGGCACTGTCAAGTGGTTCAACGACACCAAGGGCTTCGGGTTTATCGCGCAGGAAGGTGGTGAAGACGTCTTCGTCCACCAGACCGCGATCTCCATGGAAGGCCACCGCACGCTGATGGAGAACCAGAAGGTCCAGTTCGACATCCAGCAAGGCCCCAAGGGTCTCCAGGCAGCGAACGTCCGCGTTCTCTAGCCTGAGCGCTATTTCGAGTCGATCTGGCTCGAACTAGCACGAATCTGGCGCCGTCCCGCTTCTGCGTGGGACGGCGCCTTTTTCTTTGTCAGCGTCGCAGAAGCAACGAGCTGATCAGGCGCCCTAGCCGAGGTTGTCTTGCACCCCCGGGCTGGCCTTCGAGTAATCCTGCATTCCCTTCACCAACAAGTATGCACCCACGGCTAGCGGCAGTACCGGCCACCAGCTCTCGATCCATTCGAGCGAGTAGCCGAACAGCGTGTGCGACAAGGCCAGCGCGCCGAACGTCACCAGGATTCCACCGCCGACGATCGAGCCGCCCATCGCCGGCATCTGGAAATCTTCCGGTAGCTCGATTTTCTCGGTTCCGGTCGCAGCGTGGTTATAAAGCGCCGCCAGGCGGCCGGCGTCGATGACGTTGAACAGCCAGAAGAAGAACGTCGCGAACCCGGGCATCGGTTCGAGGCTATTGGGCGCGTTGTTCGCGACGGTGAGGAGCATCAAGAACACACCTCCCAACACGAAGCCACGCGTGTAGTAGCCGATGTAGATTTGACCGAGCCCCGGGGCGACGGACAGGAGCGCCGCCATGCGGGGTGACTTGCGTCGCGGATCGAAAAGTTGCCGTGCAGCGTACTGCTGCGGCTGCTCAAGCTGAGGCGTCGATGGTTCCATCGTTCTGCTCTCTTGTCTGCTCACCGGGATCGGCCAACCCCAGCACCCGTAGGCGCAGGCGCTGCATCGACTCGATGATCGGGTTCACATGATCTCGCCAGGTCGTGGCGATTCGGTCTTCGCTGGCGCGTCGCCAGCATCGGGCAAAGTCAGACAGGGTCGAGGCAGTGCCGCGCCCTGAGTCACAAACGTCGACATAGTCGACAAGCCGCTGCGCAGACTCCGTCCACCTGCGCCCGCCGACAGCGGTCAACTGGTACGCCCCCGCAGCTACCGTCTGCCGCATCTCGACGCCCTGCTGCTCGAGCTCGGTCAGCAGGCGCGGCGGCAGCTCGGCCAGAGGAGCACCGGGGAAGCCGACGAACAGAAACAACGCGAAGGTCCCCGCGTAGGCGCCCTCCAACGCTAACCGGGGCCGTCGCGCGAACGCCTCCCACACCGATCCGCGCGCCGATGCCCCTGACCCCGACCACCAGCGAGACCATGCGCGCCCGAGCCCGGAACTCGTGGTCTTCGTCACAGTTGCGGTCATCACCTCGGTGACGAAATCACCGTCCGGCTGTAGATCAGCCAGCTGCGGCAACTCGAGCCTCAGGCGCTCGAGCGCACGCGACAGTCCGCGACAGTCGAGACAGTTCGCCAGGTGCGTCTCCAGGGCGTCGTCTGCCTCGAACAGGGCGGCGCCGGCTCGTTCGGAGCACAGCTGCTGCGCGCGGCCACAGGGACTTCCCGAAGTTGCCGCCAGGATCGCCGCTGCCAGGTCGGCCGGCGCGACCGCGGAGGCATGCCCTTCGAGCACCGCCGCCTGCAGCGCTCGACACTCACGGCAGTCCGAGGCATGGGCTCGCATCGGCTCTCGCTCGGCACCGTCAAGGGTCCCCTCGAGCTGCTCGAACAACGCCTCTTCGAAGCGTGCGCAGTCCATCGGTCAGATCCCGAACGACGGGTCGAGCTCGAGCATGCGGCGGGCGAGCTCGAGTCGGGCCCGGTTGGCTCTCGCCTTGACGGTGCCGAGCGGAATCGAAAGCAGGTCGGATATCTCGCGTTGCTTGAGGCCCTGGATCTCCTTCAGAAGGATCATCTCTCGATTGATCGGGCTCATCTGGTCGATCGCCCGGCGCATGGTTTCGTGTCGCTCGCCGGTGATGCTGGCGGCTTCGGGGCCGGGCGCGTGGTCCGGGCCGGCCGGCCGGTCGTCGATCGGCGTACCGTCGAGCGCCGGTCGCGCCTTGAGGTGACGCAGCCGGTCGATGCTTGCGTTGCGGGCGATGCGGACGGCCCAGGCGAGGAAGCTGCCGCCTCGATCGAAACTCGCGAGGCCCTTGTAGATGTGGACGAAGGTCTCCTGGGCGACATCGCGCGCCTCTTCGCGATCGTGAAGGTAGTGGTAGGCCACGGCAAACACCCGCCCCTGAAAGCGACGCACCAGCGCCTCCCAGGCGAGCTCGTCGCCTCCCCGGCAGCGCGCGATCAGCGTCTCGAGTTCCAAGCAGTCCCTTTCGCGTTGGTCGAGCGCGGCCGCCTCGAGCCCCTGCCGCCGTCACTCGTGTTTCTCAGCAGCACTAACGAAACATCGCCGAAAAGGTTCGGTCGACGGCGACTCGCCATGGCGAGTCGCCCCTTGACCGGCGGTCACCCGCCAGGCGTCGCCACTGCGGGGTTTCTGTTTGGCGGCTGGGACGCTAGCGTAGCAACCGGGTACTACGGAGACGAAACCGCGACAGGATCCAGACTGAGCGTCGCTCAATCGGAGGGCACAATGCGTCGAGCCAATCTAGCGTTGCTGCTGCTCCTCGTCCTGGCGCTCAGCGCGGCGGCGCTCGCGGTGCTGCCGTCAGCGGCGAACAATCCCTTCGAGGAGCAGACGGCCGCGGGCATCGAGCGCCTGTTCCTGCTGAGATCCTGGGCGCCTGCCATAACGCTGGCGCTGGCGGCAGGGGCTCTGTTGCTTACCAGCGGCGTCTGGGCGCTCTCGACCTCCTGGGCGGCGCGCGGCACCTCGGCGATCGCCCTGGTGCTCACGGTGGCAGCGGCATTCTTCGCCCGGGAGCACATGATCGAGTGGATGTTCGCGCCGATCGAGACGGTCGACTTCGTCGGCAGGTCCGAGGCAACGCATGTGGCGGACGACGACATGGTCCTGGGTGTCGCGGTCGGCGGCGAGGCGCGAGCCTATCCCGTCTTGATGACCGCCTACTACCACATCGTCAACGACGAGCTCGGCGAAGAGCCTTACGTCGTCACCTACTGAACCCTCTGCCACACCGGTCTGGTGTGGCGTTCTCGGCTCAACGGTCGCACCCTCCGTTTCCGGCTGGTGGGCATCAACAACCAGAACTTCATCATGGAGGACGAGGAAACCGGCACCTGGTGGCAGCAAATCACCGGCGAAGCGTTGCACGGTCCGCTGGCGGGTGAGCGTCTCGAGCCCATGCCCTTCGAGATGGTGAGCATGGCGATCTGGCGCACAGAGCATCCCGACAGTGGCGTGCTCGCCATCGAGCAAGACCATCTCGACGATTACGCACCGGAGGACTGGGTCGCCGAGATGCAGGCCGATACCCCCGTCCCCGACGGTTTGACGCCGGACGGCCAGCTGGCGCCACGCGCGCTGGTGGTCGGCGTCGAGATCGACGGCCGTGCCATGGCCTATCCGCTCGACATGGTCGCCGCACAGACACCGGTCCTGGACCAGGTCGGCGACGTGCCGCTGCTGGTAGCGGTGGCCGAGGACGGCCGGTCGGTGCGCGTGTTCGATCGTCGTCTCGATGAGACCGTGCTCGAGCTGTATGCCCGTACAGACGCGGTCGCACCGTCTCTGATCGACGCCGCCACCGGTTCAGAATTCGATTTCACCGGATTGGGGCGCTCCGGCCCCCATGCAGGCCGCCGGCTGGATCGGATCGACGCGATCACGGAATTCTGGTTCGACTGGCACAACTATCATCCCGAGACCTGGGTGTACCAGGCAGGCGAGCTCCCCAGCAGGTGAGGATCTGACCGTCCACCGGTTACCGCTAGTGTCGCGTACTGCTGTACTCTCACGACCGGCGGAAGCTGTACTGGTGGATCGAACTTTCAGGAGGCTAGGAGATGTTCTCGACGACGAGTGGTTCTCGGCGCGGCGGGCGAGCTGCGGGTGCGGCGATCATGCCGCTGCTGATTCTGGGGTTAGCAGCTTGTGGCGGCGCGGGCGACAGCACACCGGAGGCTGCGGAACCACCTGCGGCCGAAGAACCCAGCCCGGCGCCACAGGTCTTCTTTGCCGCACCGGCTGAGGGCAGCACGGTTCAGGCGCCGGTGCGCATGGAGTTCGGCGCCGAGCACTTCACCATCGAGCCGGTCGGCGATGGCGACATTCATGCCGGCGCCGGTCACATGCACATCGGCATCGACACGGAGTGCCTGCCCGCCGGCACGGTGATTCCGACCGCCAGCCCCTGGGTCCACTTCGGCGACGGATCGATGCAGATCGATGTCGATCTGACGCCAGGAGAGCACACCATCGTGCTGCAGATCGGCGACGGCGAGCACCGGACCATCGATGAGCCCGGGCTCTGCAACTCGGTTACTTTCAACGTCGAATAACGTCTCGGCGGGAGGCTCGTTCGGCGTGGCCGAACGTCCTGGATGATCGCGGTCAGCGGACTTGGCTACACGTACGCCGGGACCACGGAACCGGCTGTATCGGGCGCCGATTTCCGGATCGCCGACGGCGATTGACCTGACCCCGCGGTTAGTACCATGTCTTATCTCAGTAACTCGGTGCTGACAAGAGGTTGTTGAGGCCGGCGAAGCGGAGCGCAGCCGGCTTCAACAACGTCGCTTCGGGTGCGGGCGGCCGATAGCTCAGCGAGCTGTGCGGTCGCATGCGGTTGTAGTGCTGACGCCATCTCTCGATCAGAACCTTTGCCTCCTTGAGCGTGTAGAAGATCTCTCCATCCAGCAGCTCGTCGCGTAGCTTGCCGTTGAAGCTCTCCACGTAACCGTTCTCCCACGGCGAGCCCGGCTCGATGAACAGCGTCCCCACGCCCAACCGGCCCAGCCAGTCGCGAACCGCCTCGGCGGTGAACTCTGGTCCGTTATCCGACCGGATGTGCTCAGGTATGCCCCGGTGTACGAACAACCTCCCGAGCTGCTCCAGCACGTCCTCAGAGTTGAGCTTCCGTGCTACATGGATCGCCAGGCTTTCTCGTGTGTACTCATCGACGATCGTCAGCAGCCTCATAGCCCGACCGTCGTGCGTCCGGTGGTGCAGGAAGTCATACGCCCAGACATGATCCCGGTGCTGTGGGCGCAGCCGGATGCAGGAGCCATCGCTCAGCCACAGCCGTGCTCGTTTGGGCTGTTTTCTCGGTACTTTCAGCCCTTCGCGCCGCCAGATACGCTGCACTCGTTTGTGGTTCACGGACCAGCCCTCCATGCGCAGCAACGCTGTCACCCTCCGATATCCGTAGCGCCCGTACTGTCGGGCTAAATCCACGATCCGCTCCGTCAAAATCTGCTCCTGTTGCGGCTCTCTTGGCACGTACCGGTGTGTCGTGCGTGGTTGTTTCAGTACCCGACACGCCCGCCTCTCCGAGACGCCCAGCCGCCCCCGTACATGTGCCACCGCCTCTCGCCGCCGAGCTGGGCTCAGAAGTTTCCCTCCGCCACTTCCTTCAGGATCGACAGGTCGAGTTCCTTTTCCGCCACCAGCCTCTTGAGCCGGGCATTCTCCTTCTCCAGTTGCTTGAGCTTTCTGGCCTGGTTGAGCTTCAGTCCGCCGTACTCTCGCCGCCACCGGTAGTAGGTGTGCTCGGTGATTGCTAGCTTGCGGCAGGCATCCTTGACCGTCGCCCCTCGAGCCAGCTCCACCTCAGCCTCCCGGAGCTTGCGTACGATCTGCTCGGCGCTGTGCCTCTTACTCGGCATTCTGACCTCCCGTTCTTGACCCAGATCGTGAGATTACATCCGGATCCGTTTTCGGGGGTCAGGTCAAGATCATGAATCTGCTAAAACGGATGGGGGTGAAACCATGATGGAATACAAAGGCTATCTAGGAAAAGTGGATGTTGACGGTAACGAGTTTCATGGAACCGTGGTCAATCTCCACCGCGACTACGTAGATTTTCGAGGCACGACTCTCGAAGAAGTACGTAAATCCTTTATGGAATCTGTCGACTTCTACCTCGAAGGCTGCAGGAAAGACGGAGAGGGGCCTGAAAAACCCTTCTCAGGAAAGTTCGTTGTGCGGCTTACGCCTGCGACTCACCGCCGTGCCGCAACATTGGCTCGCATGAACGACCAGAGTTTGAACACGGTACTCGTAGAAGCTCTTGAAAAACACCTAGCTAAACAAGGCCTCTAGAGCGTCTGCGTAAACTCACCCCCACGTTGATCCTCCGCCGTCACCACCTCCGCCAGCTCGGACTCGATGATGCGGATGTACCTCCGCTTACCACTATCACATCGTGGGCCGACACGGACGTGGCCGATGACGCCCTTGTCGATCCACCGATACAGGGTATCCACGGCGATGTGGTAGCGCTCGGCGGCCTCAGAGACGGTCAGAAAGAGCTCGGTCATCATCGCCTTCCCAGTGGCCTACCGAGTGCACGAGCTCGGGGCTTTGGTTTCTGGAGCGTTAGCCTGTTGAACGCACCGCTGGATGCATCCACCTGGTCCATGGGCTTGGCCTTGCCGTCGAAGCGGTGCATCTCTTGCAGGTACGGCTCGTTCCATGGCCCCTGCACGTAGGAGACGTTCCCCGCCTCCACCTGTGCGGCGAACGGTTGCGCTCGCGTCAGCTTGTCACCTGTGGCTCGCTCGCTGTGAACGTCGAACCCGGCCAGCTGACGCACCGTGTTCTCGGCACTCTCCTTGCCCCCAGAGCCGGGCTCCTGCTCCACCCACGTCGCCACCGGCGCCTGCAGGCTCGCGTCGGCCTCGGCCTTCTGCCGAATCACCCTCTCCCGCTCCAGGGCCGACCACTGGCCTCGCTCCACATCCCCCACCACGAAGGACCCGTCGGGCCGGTTGCCGATCAACACGCCCGCACTGTAGGCGGCCGATGGGTTGTCCACCGTGCCGGCCTTGTCCCAGTAACGCACCCACCCCTCCACGTCAATCGGCATCGCCGGGAGCTCGCGCAACCAGGCGCGGTTGAACACCAGGCCAGCCTTTGCCTTGATGTGCCAGTTGCCCTTGAGCAGCCGCTCCCTCTCCACCAACGGCAGCGCCATAAGCTTGGCGCGGTAGTCGGGGTCGGCGCGCTCCAGCGCTGGGTTATCCTCCAACGTGGCCGGGATGAACGTCACTGACCGCGGCCGGATCTCGGTGGCAGCGTGCTCAGGGAAGCGCTCGTGCAGCTGGTCGGGCGTATCGGCCCAGTGCAGCTCCTCCGCCAGCCGCACGAACCAGCGCACCTTTCCGGCGCGCTCCTGGATCGCATAGCCGGTCTCTGGGTCAATCCACCAGCGGATGAACCGGTTCAACCACCCGCCCACCGGATCATCCTCCGGCACCGGGTTACACGTGGCCCGCACGTAAGGTCGAATGCCGGCGCGTGCGGAGCGGTTGCGCGACAGCAAAAACCAGAACTGCTCTTGGGTGAAGTCCTCCAGCTGGTCAAACCCGATCATCGGAATTTGTGCCCCCTTCCACGCCAGCCGGTCCTTTTCATGCTGCATGTGGGCGAACTTCACCGTCATGCCGCTGCGGAAGCGGTACTCGACACTTGAGTCGCGCGCCTCGCCACCGAGCAACGGGTACATCTGCCCAGCCTCGTCCCACAGCGCCCCCTGTCCCATGATCTGCGGGTACGTGCGCCGGAAGATCACGGTGCCAAAGTGCGGGTTGTCCAGCTGGTACAGCGGCTCCATCAGCAGCGCGAACGTCTTGCCGCCACCGGCCGCCCCGCCCGCGATCGCAATGTCGGCATCCGAGGCTAGGAACGCCTCCTGTGGCCCCAGCTGCGGACGTAGCTCGATCGTCTCGATCGTCTCGACCGCAACCTCGGCTTCTTGACTCGACTGGCTTGTCGCCACTACCCCCACCCCTCTTTCTGACTCCCCCCTACCGTGGCACGGCTTTCGTCCTCGCCCTGGGGCGCTTGCGGCACCTCCAAAGCGATGAGGTACAGTAAATGCTTACAGCTATCCCGCCGCGTCGATTCTTCCAATGGGGTGGACTAGCGGTCGCAGCCTGCGGTCTACGGGCCATGCGGGACCGACCCACGACAGAATAAACAGACCGAACATCGGGTGGTCGCACTGTCCGAGACCTCGGTTCGTTTCGGCGCGGTAGAAAGCTCGGATAGCATCGGGTGGGCTGGAGCGTTGCACCATTCATGGTGCACGAATCGGCGTTTGAGCCACACAGCTCAAGTCCAAAAGTTCGGTCGCAGCTCCCCACCAGCAAGTAAACGCAACCTGATGGGGATGCAACTCACGACTCCTGCGGCTGCTGCTTGCCCGGCAGGTACACCACGACCTTCTGGATCGGGCCGCCGCCCGCACCCGTCACCTGCACGCGCTCGCTGACGCCACGAACCGATAGCAGGTGCTTGAGCACGAGATCTCCGGGGCGCTTGGGATCCAGGATGCGTCGCCGCGCCACCTCCAGCAGCATCGCCGTGCCCCGGTTGTAGTGGATCTCCTCCTGCTCGGCGAACTCGGTGTCTCCACGCTGCACGCGCTTGTAAGGAGTTTGCGCACTCACTCCGGCGATTCCAGCAGCCGACTCTTTGGTGTGACCCCGCTCTAGCGCTTTGAAGTAGGTCTCTTCCCAGTCCCCCTCACGTGCGCGCGCGCGCGCGTTGGCTCCTATACTCGCCTGTACTGGGTCCTTGGCATGGGAAGGGATCGCGCACCGATCCGATCCGGGTAACGCCTTACGTTTGCAGCGTTTCCCGGTGCTCGTGGTGATCGCCGTGCAGCGGTTGTTCATGGGTGTGTGCCTGGGTTGCTCAGGGGGTGCACCGGTTGGCCTTGGAGCCCGTCAGGCTCTCCCAGCGCTCCACGGCGACATCGCAGTAGCCGGGGTCGATCTCGATGGCGAAACAGCGGCGCTCCAGCTGCTCGGCGGCGATGAGCGTGGTACCCGAGCCCACGAACGGGTCATAGACCCCATCGCCGACCTTGCCGTGGTTGCGCATCGGACGGCCCATGCACTCAAGCGGCTTTTGCGTCGAGTGGTCCGTCTTGCCTTCGGAGGCTCGTAGCTGGTTGGAGATGCGCCAGAGCGTGCTTTGGCACCGGTCTCCGCTCCAGCGCGCGCTCCGGCCGCGGCGCACCGCGTACCAGGCCGGCTCATGAGCCCATTGATAGTGACCACGTGAGATCACGCCCTGCGGCTTGGCCCATATGATCTGGGCACGAGGCCCCAACCGCGCCGCCGCTAACCCTTCGAGCACGACCGCACCGAACAAGGATGCGTGCCATACGTAGGCGACATCGCCGGTAAAGTGGGTGAACGCCTCTCGCCAGTCGGCGCAATCGTCGTTGCGTACAATCCCGGACCGCCGGCCCGCATGTTTTTCTCCCAAATCACGTTCGCGCCATTCCGGCTCGTACTCCACGCCGTAGGGCGGATCGGTGATCATGAGCAACGGGACATGATCGCCGAGCAGCGCGGCGACGACACCAGGATCCTGCGCGTCGCCACAGATAAGCCGGTGATCCCCCAGTGTCCATACGTCCCCGGGCTTGGTCACCGGGTTGGCTGGTGGCTCTGGCACCTCGTCATCTTGCAGTTCGATGGGCTCCGGTCCCATGTCGAGCGTTTCCAGCAGATCATCGAATCGGAGCGCATCGGTCAGCTCCGGCAACTCCTCTTGGGCCAGCGCCACCAGGTCGGGTAGATCGTCCGTGAAGATGCCTGCGAGCAGGGGCGAGTTGGCGGCGATGTTCGCGGCGCGCTCCGTCTCCTCGTCCCAGTTCACGACGCGCAACCGGAACCGCTCGGAGCCCACGTGTAGGTACGCTTCCTTGCCGGCGTGACGGATGCGCGCTGACTCGCCGTGCTGTTCGCGTAGCACACGCACGCGCTGGTGGCCCGTAACGAGGTGCCCGGTGCGCTCGTTGAAGGTGATACCTGAGAGGTCGCCGAAGGTACCCAGCGATGCCTTCAGCGCCTCCAGCGAGGGGGCATCGATAGTGCGCGGGTTGTAGGGCGCCGGCTGCAGATCCTCGATCCGGCGGGGCGTTGGAGTCATGCCGCTGCCTCCAGGAGCCCTCGATGACGCAGTTGTTCGGTGAGCGCCACCGGGTCAGCACCGATGTACTGACACCACCAGCCCAGCGAGCAGGGGCGCAACTCCTCCGGGTGCGACAACCACGCAACCAGGTCTGATTCGGGGCCGATCTCCCGTAGCCTCTTGCACGTGCAAGCGGGCCGCTCGGTTCGATCACGCCACGTTGCCACCATGCCCAGGTCGACAATCGCCCGACGGATCACCGCAGCGGCAAGTGCGCGCTCCGGGGCGATGTCCACGCCTTCAACGTCGGGGATCGCGGGGGACTCGAAGCTGATCATGCCGCTAGCTCCAGGAGCATCGGGTCCTCGCGGTTCAGCAGCGGCGCGTCATCTCCGATCCTGCGGCGAGCCATCTGTACGTACTCGGGATTGAGCTCGATGCCCACGAAACGGCGGTCGGCGCGGAGCGCAACGACGCCCGTGGTGCCGGAGCCGCAGAAGGGGTCGAGCACGACACCGCCTTCGGGGCAGCCGGCCAGCACACATGGCTCCACGAGCTTGGTCGGGAAGGTGGCGAAGTGCGCTTCGGGAAACGCATCTTTGCCGCTATTCGAGATGGTCCAGACCGAGCGCAGGTTCGCACCTTGCTTGACTTTGCCGCCGCGGTGACAAGGGCGCTGCGGCCTAGCAGTCGGATTGGCCCCGTGATAGTTCGGCGAATTTGCCCACCCAGAGATGTTGGATTTTCGCCACCTGCCATCAACCAAATCGCTCCGCGTCTCCGGGCGATATAGCGTTCGAACCGCGTCAGCGTCGTAGTAGTACCGAGCGGACTTCGACAGCAGGAAGACGTACTCGTGGGCCTTTGTGGGCCGATCGGTGACCGACTCGGGCATCGGGTTCGGCTTTGCCCAGAGGATGTCCGAGCGCAGCCACCAGCCATCCGCTTGCAGCGCGAAGGCGATGCGCCAGGGCATGCCGATCAAGTCCTTCGGCTTGAGCCCCGGTGTGCGCTCCATGCTTCCAGTGAGGTTCCTGATCTGCGCTGCCTTCACTTGGTTCGCGCTCAGAGCGGAGACATTCGGCGCGTGCTTGCCAGCGTGCTCTCGTGATTGGGCACCACACGAGCCCGCATAGCAGTCCCCCATGTTGAGCCACAGCGTGCCGTCGCTCCGCAGCACTCGGCGGACCTCTCGGAACATCGCCACCATCTTGGCGACGTACTCGTCGAGTGTTGCTTCGAGCCCGACCTGGCCGTCAGTCCCGTAGTCACGGAGCCCCCAGTAGGGCGGCGAGGTCACGACGCAGTGGACCGACTCGTCCGGTAGCTGGGCGAGGCCCTCCAGCACGTCGGCACAGATCAGCCGGAAGTGCCTCATGCGATGCGCTCTAGGGCCAGCAGCTCGTCGAGACGATCCTCGACCTCTGCCCGTGTGATCTCCGGGTTTCCCTCGTAGCTGGCCGCGTAGTACCCGGCCACGTAGGGCTTGAACCACTCGGCGTGCTCGAAGATGTACGGGCGCTCCATCACGACGCTGCTTCCTCCAGGAGCCGCGCTAGCGCCTCCTCTAGCTCCTCGCCGCTCACAAGTTGAGAGGGGTCTTCTTCGATGGCCGCCAATTGCTCGCGGGCGATCTCGGCATCTCTCCATTCCTTCCTCGTTGCCTCGCTTCACGATGCCCTCCCGAGCCAGAGCCCGAAATCGGCTGGTACCGATTTGGTACCGTTTTCAACCCTCAAAGGGGGGTCTAGAGGGGTCTAAACTCCCTGTAAGTCGTTGAATCTACGTGGAGCGTTGATGACCGTGATCACAGTCGCGAAGCTAGCGCCGGACGCTTATATCTGCGCCGAGCTGCTGGATCCGAAGTACCAGCAGCAGCTCGAGGCTGCCGGAGCCGACGAGATGATTCTCACGCAGCACAACTCCCGCGTCCTGCTGGCGAACGCGGCGGTCGGGACCGGGATCTCGGGGATTTTCTACGCGCTCATGACGGGAGAGTCCGGCGGCGGCCTGGTCACGGAGTCGTTCTCGTCGGAGTTCGTCGGGCGTCCGTTCCATCAGCTACGCCAGCATTACGTGGACACCGACGGATCACTTCTGGTGGGTCTCGTCGAGAACACCGGCAACGTGCAAAAGCGTAAGCACGAGGCGCTGCGGGAAGCTCAGCGGACGCCAGATATCTCCCAGCTGGTGGAGAACCTCCGCCAGGTCAAGAACGTGGAGCCTCACGTGCCGGTGCTGAATCCGGCGGACGACTACATGGTGCCCCGACACAGTCTGGCGATCCTGATCCAGAGCGCTTCTTCACCGAACCGGTCATGACAGCGGAGCGCGTATGAACATCCCGCAGTCCGACGTCGCCGGCTGCATCCGGTCGTCGGAGCTCTTCAACTTCCTGAGCAGTGACGAGGGCGCCGTGGCGTTTCTTTCCGAGTGCTTTCGGGGAGTCAGTCACGCCGCGGGCGGCGTGATTCTCAGCGAGGGCGACGAGGGCGACTCGATGCTGATGTTGTTGAGCGGCACGGTGCGGATCGATACCAAGACGCCCGCGGGCGAGCAGTACACCGTCGCTACGCTGACCGAGGAGCAAGCGTGCTTCGGCGAGCTGGCGTTGTTCGATTCCCAGCTACGTTCGGCGACCGCGCTGGCCGACACCGATTGCCAGCTGCTGGAGCTGGACCGGGATGCGTTCGAGCGCTTTGCCGACGCCTTCCCGGAACACGCGGTGGTCGTCTATCGCCGCCTCGGCAAGATCGTGTCGCAGCGGCTTCGCCAGGCCAGCAAGGACATCGGGGTGTTGTTTCAGGCGTTGGTTCAAGAGGTCGAGGAAGCCAGCCTCGGGGCTCGCGGGGCGGGCACCCGGTAGTCGCAGTCGAGGACAGGGTGGGAGGTGCGGAAGGTGTCGCACGATACAGGGACGTGGAAGCGCGCAGGACGTCTAGCTTGCCTGCTTGCTCTGACCGCGGCCGGCGCGCCTGGCGACGCTGACTCGGCGGCGACAAGCGGCGGCTCGACCACCGAGGAGCGGCCGGGAGCAGGTCACGGCCACCGGCTCGACCGCGTGCCGCGATGGCTGGTGATCACCGCGATGCAATCGGAGCTGGACCCGTTTCTCGCGGTTGCCGACATCGATGCCGAGCGTGTCATCAGCGGGCGAACCTACTACTCCGGTCGGCTCGCCGGGGTCGAGACGGTCCTGCTTGCCGGCGGCGTCAGCATGGTCAATGCGGCGATGAGCGCCCAGGAGGCGATCCATCACTACACGCTCCGGGGCATCCTGATGGCGGGCATTGCCGGTGGCGTGCGGCCTGAGATCGCGATCGGGTCGGTCACCGTCCCGGCGCAGTGGGCTGAGTATCAGGAGCACGCCTTCACGGAGGATCCGGAGCAGGGTCGGCGCCGTGGCCTCGGGAACTTCGGGATGATGTATCCGGGAAAGGTGCGGGTGACGCGTGAGCGCGGTCCGGCGGATGTCGCGGAGCCCATGTTGTGGTTCCCGGCCGACGATCGCCTACTGGCCGCCGCGCGCCGCGCGATGACCGCTGCTCCGGAGCTAGAGCGATGTAATCGAGACGACGAGTGCGTCGAAGCGGCTCCGTGGACCGTGATCGGTGGCAACGGGGTGAGCGGACCGACGTTCGTCGATCACGCTGCGTATCGCGATTTCATCTGGGCGACCTTCGAGCCCGACGTACTGGACATGGAGAGCGCCGCGGTAGCGCACGTGGCCTACTCCAACGAGCTGCCGTATCTGGCCATCCGGAGCCTTTCTGACCTCGCCGGCGGTGGCTATGGATCGAATCGCATGAGGAGCTTCGGTCGGCTGGCGGCGCGTAACGCGGCGGCGGTCACAATCGCCGTGCTGTCGCAGCTAGCCGACTAGTGGCCTGAGCCGGCCCCTGCCTCCTCGGTTTCCTCTGTCGAGCGCAGCGCTTCCAGCGCTTTCTGGATCTCGTCGGCGATGGCGCGAGCACGGTCTTCGAGGTGGTCCTCCATGTCCAGATAGGGGACTCCCTCCTCCAACCACGCAGGCATTCCCAGGTCACGTAGGTAGTGATCGAAGAACTCGTGCATGCGGACGGTGTAGTCCTTGCGGTTGGCCGGCTTGCGCAGCCCGTGGTTTTCGCCGACGTACTGCAACATGACGACGTTCTTGTTCAGCCGTCGGAGCGTGTTGTAGTACTCGACCCCCTGGGTGAAATCGACCGCCCCGTCCTGGTCGTTGTGCAGGATCACCAACGGTGTGGTGACCGCGGCGGCGTGGTAGACGGGGGAGTTGCGCACATAGGCGGCCGGAACGTCCCACGGACCGCCGGTAAACCGTCCCTGGCTGCTCTCGAAGATGGCTCCGTTGCCACCGCCGCTGTTCTTGTAGACCAAGGCGTACATGCTGATCATGTTGGTCAGCGGCGCGCCCGCCACCGCGGCAGTGAACCTGTCCGTTTGAGTGACCAGATGCGAGGTCTGGTATCCGCCCCAGGAGTGGCCGTGGAGCCCCACCGCCTCGGGATCGACGACGCCGGTCTCGATGGCCGCGTCCAGCGCCGGTAGAACGCTCCAGACCGCCGACATTCCGGGGTCGTCCACCTCGTAGACGATGTCGGGCATCAGCACGGCGTAGCCGCGGCTGGTGTACACGGACTTGTTGAAGCCGTTGGCGGTCGGCATCCAGTAGAAGTTCGCCCGCTGCGACAGCTTCTCGTAGATGTACACCATGGTGGGGTACTTTCGGCCGGGCTCGTAGTTCGTTGGCAGGTAGAGTGCCGCCTGCAGCTTGGCGCCCTTCGTCGAGGTGTAGTCGACCAGCCGCACGCCGGCCGACCAGGCGTGGCCTGCCTGCTGTGAGTTGGAGTCGGTTACCCGCTGTCCGCCGGCGAGATCGGCGGCCGCCACCCAGGCGTCCGGTGCCTGGTCCTGTTGCTCACGGGTGTAGACGTAGACGTCGGCCTCCTCCGCCTTCATCACGGTGTTGAACCCGGCGTCGTCCCATAGCAGCATCTCGACGCCCGGGTGGCCCGGGTCGATCCGTGCGATGCCGCCCTTCTTGGTCCATTCGCCGTATGCGCTGACGTACAACGGCTGTGACAGGTCGATGCCGTCGGCATCCGGGTCGAACCGGAACACGCGCCGGTAGCGGATCTGCTGCTCGCGCCCCGTCTGCGTCAGGTTGACGGCCTCAGATGCATCGGCCGCGATCTTCCACAGATCCCAGTTGTCGTAGAGCACCAGGTGAGCGCCGTCCGCGCTCCATCCCAGCCCGAACTGTGAGATCGGCGGCTCGACGATGTTGTGGTCGTCTTCCGTATTCCAGAACGTCGTCGGCAGGTCGGCGGTCAGATTGAGCGAGGCGCCGGTGGCCAGGTCGAGGGTCCAGAAGTTGCCTTGATCGAAGTAGAGCAGCCGGCTGCCGTCCGGTGACGCGTCGTAGATCCAGCGTTTCTTCTCCAGCGCCAGCCGACGCTCGCCGGTGAGCATGTCGACCACCCAGACGTCGACGTAGCGTTGCCCGTCGAGATTCCCGGTGCGCTCGTAGATGTCGTTGTCCAGACCAATCGCGAATCGCTCACCCGGCGCCGGGTCAACGTCGCGCACCTCGGTGTCGGCCAGCTGGATGAAGCGCGCTTCGTCGATGCGATACGTGCTCAGGTAGCCGAAATTGCGGTCGCGCTCCTGCTGCACCTGCTGGCGCGATTGCAAGCGCCGGTCGCGCCAGTGCCAGATCACCAGGTCGGCAGTGTCGAGGTTCTCGTCGTCGGCGCTGGCGCCCGGCCCCGGTGCTGCTGCGTCGGTCACGGCGTCGTCCGGGCCGCTCGGTTCGGAGACCTCGGCGCCGTCCGAAGCGTCGTCGGTCGGCTCGACCTCGTGAATGCGGAAAACCAAGGCATCCCGGGCCTCGTTCCAGGCCGGCGCGTGGTTCGGGTTAATCGTCATCGTCTGCGGGAAGCCGTCGTCGGAGGTCGGCTCGTAGGCGATCCGAGTGGGGCTCGTCGCATCGAGGTCGGTGAAGCCGAGCACGCTGAACAGGTCGTCCTCGTGAAGCTCGCTGGCAACGCCCTTGAGCAGCGCCAGCGCATCGCCCTCTTCGGTCCAGCTCAGTTGCTTGTAGGCGGCCACCCCCGAATCGATGGGAATGACACGACCGCTGGCGATCTGGCGCAGCTGCACGCCGTTGCCGGCCCGCTCGCGGGTGTCGATGGCGGTTGCCAGCCAGGAGCCGTCGTCGTTGAAGGCGAACTCCGACACGTTGCCGAGGGTTAGCGTGACCGCGTCGCTGACTTGACGCAGCAGTAAGTCGGTGCCCTTCCACTTCTCGGTATCGCTGTCACGACTCTCTGGAGCGACGCGGTGCAGCGCCAGCCAGACGGCCTCGTTGCCGCCGAACTGGAACGACTGGATGCCCTCGAACTCGGTCATCTCCCCGGACGAGAGGTCGACCAGGCCGGCCGAGTTGCGGGGTTTCTTCTCGCTCTTGCTGGCTTCCGCCACCACCTCGTGGCCTGGACGTACCTCGTAGGCGAACCACTTGCCATCGTCCGAGAACGCCAGCTGGCTGCCGCTGCCGAAGGCTGGTTGCTCGCCGACGGCGAAGCGGTGCTCGGCGCTGCCGGCGAGGGATCGCACGACCACCTCACTGTCGCCCTCGTTAGGCTGCAGGATGTACGCTAGCCAGCTGCCGTCGGCGGAAAGCACGCGGCCGCGGATGCTCTTCCAGGCGAGGATGTCGGGAAGCTCGATGGGACGAAGATCATCCTGCCGTACCGTCGCGGATGTCGGCGGCTCGGCGCCCAGTCCGACGCCCGTGGTGGCCAGGGCACTGAGGAGGAAGGCGGCGGCGATCGCAATGCGGCGGTAAGACATCAGCTAGCTCCGGATCGGCACGATCCGATTATCCGGCCGTGCGTGCGTCATCGAGAATCTCGGGCGGATCGAAGGCGGTCATCTCCGGCAAGTCCCCGGAGTACAGCTCGACTTCTACCAAACAGGAATGGGCGATCGGGCCCTGGCCGAGTCGGGAGGTTCCCTTGTCGAGCGTCAGTACATTGGGATTACCGTGCTTGCAGAGGCTGCCCGGCGTCCCCGGTTCGAGCGGATCGAACCAGGCGCCAGTGCTCATCTGTACGACACCTTGGCGGACCTCATCGGTGACGGCCACTCCTGCCAGACAGGCGCCGCGCTCGTTGAAGACGCGCACGATGTCGCCGGCTTCGATGCCCCGTCGTCGGGCATCCGTCGGGTGCAGGGCGATGGGCTCGCGCTGTCGGATCTTGGCCGCGCGGCTTTGGCTCCCATGGTCGTACTGCGAATGTAGCTTGGTCGCGGGTTGGTTGGATATCAGGTGCAATGGGAAGCGTGGTGCCACGCTTCCGAGCCACTCGACCGGCTCGATCCACGTCGCGTGCCCGCGGCAATCGTCGTAGTGGAAGTCGTCGACGGTCGACGAGTAGATCTCGATCCGCCCACTCGGGGTGCGCAGCGGATTCGCATCTGGGTCCTCGCGGAACGCCTGCAGCATCATGACGGGCTCCGACTGGGGCTCCGTGTCGAACCACCCGTCACGCTGGAAAGTCTCGAACGTCGGCAGGTCGATGTTGCGCTCGGCCGCCTGTTTGCGCGTCGTCTCGTAGATCCAGCGGAGCCACTCGGCTGCCGTGCGTCCGTCGGTGAACTCATGCTCCACGCCCATGCAGCGCGCGACGCCGCTCAGAATCTCATAGTCATCGCGGCTGGATCCCACCGGGTCAGCCACCTGATGCATGGCAACCAGGTAGGGATCACGTGGCGAGCTGGCGATGTCGCTGCGCTCCAGCGAGGTGGTGCACGGCAGAACGATGTCGGAGTGCTTGGCGAGCGCGTTCCAACACCATTCGTGGACGATGACGGTGTCGGGTTTGCGCCACGCCCGCAGCATGCGGTTGAGATCCTGGTGGTGATGGAACGGATTGCCGCCGGCCCAGTACACCAGGTGGATGTCGGGGTAGAGATGCTGCTCACCGTTGTAGTCGAACGGTGTGCCCGGGCGCAGCAGCATGTCGCTGATACGGGCGACGGGAATGAAGTCGGTCACCGAGTTGGTGCCCTGTGGCAGCGCAGCACCCGGAATCCCGGTCTGGTGGTTGCCGATGCCGTTGGTAGCGCTGTAGCCGAAGCCGATGCCGCCGCCTGGGAGACCGATCTGCCCCAGCATTGCGGCGACGCTGATCGCCGCCCAGTACGTTTGTTCGCCATGGTCCTGCCGGGTGAGCGACCAGCTCACCGAGAGCATCGTGCGTGTGCCTGCCATACGGCGTGCGAGAGTCCGGATACTGTCGGCTGGCAGGTCACAGATAGCGGCCGCCCAGTCGGCGCTCTTGACGACCCCGTCCGACGCGCCGGTGAGATACGGAGCCAGCTTGTCGAAGCCCTCGGTATAGCGTTCGATGAAGTCGGCGTCGTACAGCTGCTCGTCGTACAGCGTATGGGCAATGCCGAGTAGCAACGCCGTGTCGGTGCTGGGGCGCGCTGCCAGCCATTCGGCTTGGGTAAACTCCGCCAGGTCGGAGCGCACCGGGCCTATGTTGACGAACTCGACACCCGCCTCGACAGCGGCGATCAGGCTCTCGCGCTGGATGTGACGTCCGGTTCCACCGGCGTTGACCTGACCATTTTTCAGCGGCACTCCTCCGAAGGCCACGAGCAGGCCGGTGTGCTCGACGATCGATGGCCAGGCCGTCGCACTTCCCACGAAACCCCAGAAGTCCCCCAGCACGTGCGGCACGATGACCTCGGCCCGCGGCGAAGCTGTATGTGTTCACCGAACGCGTGTAGCCGCCGATGCAGTTGAGAAATCGATGTAGCTGGCTTTGCGCATGGTGGAAGCGTCCGGCGCTCGCCCAGCCGTAGGAGCCGCCGAAAATGGCGCTGTTGCCGTAGCGCTCCCTGACGCGGTCCAGCTCATCGGCGACCAGTTGCTCTGCCCTTTCCCACGAGACCGCCACGAAGGGATCGGCGCCGCGCTGCTCGTTGTTCGACCCTGGTCCGCCCTCCAGCCAGCTTCGACGCACTGCCGGTGTCTTGATCCGCGTCGGCCCGTCCTGCACATCGATCATGCCCTGACCGATGGGAGAGGCGTCCGGGTCGCGCTCGAAACCGTGCAGCGCCGTGACCCGGCCCGCCTCCGACTCGACGCGGTACGTACCCCAGTGGGTACTGGTCAACGGCAGGTCGCTACGATCGGACATGGAACCGTTCTCCGGGGCTCACGGAGCTCAGAGTGTAACGATGGTCGGCGTTGCCCTCCCCACAGACAGCACACAAAAGTCTTCCCCCAGCGCCACCCTTCAGCGCCGAGCAGCGGATACCGTCTGCGTTTGGCGGTGGACAGCCGCCAGACAATCCGACGGAGGAAGCATGAGAGCTGCACGCAGCATCCCCGTGATCTTGCTGGTCGCGCTGGCAGCGGCATCGATGTACGGCGGACAGACACTCGGCGCCCAGGAACAGGCCGAGCTGCCCGACGGTGTGCAGCAATGGATGGAGCGCGATCAGGTGCGCCGGTGGGCCGGGTTGCTGGAGAGCGGTGAAGAGCTCTTCAACGAGGGCTCGTGTGCCCGTTGCCATGGCGAGGCTGGCAGCGGTGGTCGCTTCGGCCCCGATCTCGCCGACGCAACCTGGGTGCAATCCGAAGGCGATCTGGGCGGTATCCGAGAGACGATCTTCTGGGGTGTGCGGCGGCGCGATTTCAGCGATTCGAGCCTCCGATTCGAGATGAACCCCGGCGGGGGTATGGACCCGGAGTGGGGGGACTATGACGCGCTGGCAGCCTATGTCTGGTCGTTGAGCAACGGCACGTTCCTGCCGGAACGATGATCCAGTCGGTGCTGCAACCTGCCTGAGCGCTGACTCGATCGGTCCGTCAACCTGCCCGAGCGCCGATTGACTCGCCAGCGGAAGTGTTGTCCCATGCGTCGGCATGTCTTCTCCCAAAGCGGATCCTGAGGGCTACTGGCGGGCGAACCTGGTGCTCGTGGGGCGCCTGTTGTGCGTCTGGGCACTCGTCTCGTTTGGACTGGGGATCTTCCTCGTCGAGCCGCTGAACACGATCCGCATCGGAGGCTTCCCTCTCGGGTTCTGGTTCGCGCATCAGGGCTCCATCTACGTCTTCATCGTCCTGATCTGGACGTATGCCCGCCTGTCGGACCGCATGGCGGAGCGCTTCGGGGTCGACTAGTGGCCTGTTGCAGGCCACTAGTGGTCCGTAGCCGGCCATCGCGACGACCATGAGCGTGCTCGTCTGGACCTACATCATCGTCGGGTTGACCTTCACGCTCTACATCGGCATCGCCATCTGGACCCGCGCGCAGACCACCAAGGGGTTCTACATCGCCGGTCAGGGCGTGCCGGCGATCGCCAACGGCATGGCCACCGGCGCCGACTGGATGAGCGCCGCATCGTTTATCTCGATGGCTGGGCTGATCTCGTTCATGGGCTACACCGGCACCGTGTACCTCATGGGTTGGACCGGTGGCTACGTGCTTCTGGCGCTGTTGCTGGCCCCCTACCTGCGCAAGTTCGGCAAGTTCACCGTGCCGGAGTTCGTCGGCGAGCGGTACGACTCCCAGGTGGCGCGCGTGATCGCCGTGTTCTGCGCCGTCTTCATCTCGTTTACCTACGTCGCCGGCCAGATGCGCGGCGTCGGCATCGCCTTCTCGCGTTTTCTGGAAGTGCCGATCGAGCAGGGCGTCGTGATGGGTATGGCGCTGGTGTTCATCTACGCCACCCTGGGCGGCATGCGCGGCATCACCTACACGCAGGTGGCGCAGTACGTGGTGCTGATCATTGCCTACCTGATCCCGGCGATTGCGATCTCCTGGAAGATGACCGGCAACCCGATTCCGCAGCTCGGGTTCGGTGGCGCTCTGGTCGAGGGCAACAACGCCGGCCGCTATCTGCTCGAGGCGCTCGACGCGATCCACCGCGACCTCGGTCTGCCCGAGTACACCGCCGCCTGGGTCGGCGGCAAGAAGACGATGATCGACGTCACCGCGATCACGCTGGCGCTGATGGTCGGGACTGCCGGGCTACCGCATGTGCTGATTCGCTTCTACACCGTGCGCAGCGCCCGGGCGGCGCGCTGGAGCGCGATGTGGGCCCTGGTCTTCATCGCCGTCCTCTATACCACCGCGCCCGCCGTCGCCGCGTTCGCGCGCTTCAACATGATCGATTCGCTCAGCGGCACGCGCTACGACGAAGCGCCGGTATGGTTCACTAACTGGGAGACCACCGGGCTGATCGCCTTCGACGACAAGAACGGCGACGGCCGGATTCTCTACTCCGGTGACGCGGCGGCCAACGAGCTCACCGTCGACCGCGACATCGTGGTGCTCGCCAACCCGGAGATCGCGCAACTACCGAACTGGGTGGTGGCGCTGGTGGTGGCCGGCGCCCTGGCCGCCGCGCTGTCGACTGCCGCGGGGCTGCTGCTGGTGATCTCCTCGTCGCTGTCCCACGACCTGGTGAAGTCGATTCTCAAGCCCGACCTCAGCGAGCGCGACGAGTTGCGGCTGGCGCGTATCGCCGCCGGCGGAGCGGTTGTCGTCGCCGGGTTCTTCGGCATCTACCCGCTCGGTTTCGTGGCCCAGGTGGTGGCCTTCGCCTTCGGGCTCGCCGCCGCCAGCTTCTTCCCGATCCTGGTTCTGGGGATCTTCAACAAGCGAGTCAACAAGCAGGGTGCGATCGCCGGCATGCTCAGCGGCGTGCTGTTCACCGCTAGTTACATCATCTATTTCCGCTCGATCAATCCCGGCGCTGGCGCCGACGAATGGTGGCTGGGAATCAGCCCCGAGGGCATCGGCGCGGTGGGCATGCTGCTCAACTTCGCGGTGACGCTGGTGGTCAGCCATCTGACCCCGCCGCCCTCAGCCGAGGTGCAGGCGATGGTGGCCGAGATCAGGTTGCCGCGCGAGACGGTTGATCCGGTCGCCGCGGGTAAAGAGAGAGCGCGCATCGCGGCGGAAGGCTGAGTCCACGGAGGTCAAGTCGCATGGGACCCAGAAACAGCGCAAGCGAAACCGGTCGCACGTCTCGTACGACAGCGGCTGTGTTGGTCGCCAGCATCACGGCGCTCGGCATCATCAGCATCGCTGCCGGTGCCGGGCTAGCACAGGGGGGCGATCCGGAGCTCACCGAGGTGTGGGAACCGGAGCCCGCCATCGTCGATCCCGGGGGACCGAGCCGGGCCCCATCCGACGCCATCGTGCTGTTTGACGGCAGCAACCTCGACGCCTGGCACCACGTCGGCGTCGATGGGGAATCGACCGGCGACGCTGGATGGAGGGTCCATGACGGCATCATGACGGTCGTTCCCGGCGCCGGCAGCCTGCTCACCAGGCAGAGGTTCGGCGATGTTCAGCTGCATGTCGAGTGGCGAACGCCCGAAGTCGTCGAAGGCGACAGCCAGGGTCGCGGCAACAGCGGCGTGTTCCTGATGAACCGCTACGAGGTGCAGGTGCTGGATTCGTTCGACAACCGCACCTACTCAAACGGCCAAGCGGCGAGCATCTACAAGCAGTCCATTCCGCAGGTAAACGCTTCGCGGGGGCCGGGCCGGTGGCAGTCGTACGACATCCTGTTCGAAGCGCCCCGGTTCGCCGATACCGGAGAGGTGGAAAGCCCCGCCATGATGACCGTGCTGCACAACGGCGTGCTGGTGCAGCACCACGTCACTCTGCGGGGACCGACCGTGTTCATCGGCGAGCCAGCCTACGAGCCGCATTCCATGCGCGAGCCCATCCAGCTGCAGGATCACACCAACCCGGTCAGCTTCCGCAACGTATGGGTGCGCGAGCTGCCGCGGCGGAACAGGGTGGCTCGCTGAGGAAGGATGGCATGGAGGCCGGCAGCAAGCTCGGACACTTCGAGATCCTCGAGCCGCTCGGTGCCGGCGGCATGGGCGAGGTCTATCTCGCCCGGGATACCCGGCTCGGGCGCACGGTCGCCATCAAGGTACTGCCCACCGAGTTCGCCTCCGACCCGGAGCGCCTGGCGCGTTTCGAGCTGGAGGCACGCGCCGCTGCCGGCCTGAACCACCCTCACATCGCCGCGGTCTTCGATATGGGAGTCGAGGGCGACACTCACTTCATGGTGCAGGAGCATCTCGAGGGGGAGACGCTGCGGGAGCCGTTGAACAGCGCGGCGCTAGCGCTGAACAAGGCCCTCGATCTGGCCGTCGAGATCGCCGAGGCGCTGACCGCGGCGCACGCGGCCGGGATCGTCCACCGCGATCTGAAGCCGGAGAACGTCTTCGTAACCCGCGAGGGGCACGCCAAGGTGCTGGACTTCGGCCTCGCCAAGCTGACCGAAGTGGCCACGGTCGGATCGCCGGGCGACGCCACGCGTTCGCCGACGATGATGGGGACGGCGGCGGGACAGGTCATGGGCACCGCCGGCTACATGGCCCCGGAGCAGGTAGAGGGCGCCGAGGTCGATCACCGTGCCGATCTGTTCGCCTTCGGATGCTTGCTCTACGAGATGACCAGCGGCCGACAGCCGTTCGCCGGCAAGAACATCATCGATACGCTCCATCGGATCGCCAACGTGGAGCCCAGGCCGCTGGCCGAGCTGGTCGACGACGCGCCGACCGATCTGCAACGGATCCTGCGCAAATGCCTCGCCAAGGAGCCCGACAAGCGCTACCAGGCGACCGCTGACCTGGTTGTCGACCTGCGGCAACTGCGTGAGGACGTCGTCGCCGGGGTGGCAGTCCGTGGGTCGGACGAAGGCGCCGACCCCGCCGCTCGCTCGGGGCTCCCGTGGTCCGTGGCGGCACCGGCCCTGGCGACCGTGGCGGCGATCGCAGCCGCCCTGGGCTGGTATTTCGCCGGGGCCCCGGAGGCACCGGCCGAGGCCACCCGGCTCGATATCACGCTCCCGGTCGAGGCTCCGGCGCGTTCCCTCGCAGTCTCCGCTGACGGACGTCAGATCGTCTTCTCCGCTGGTGGCACGCTGTGGCGTCGAGGCCTGGGTGAGCACGAAGCGGTCCCCATTGCGGGCACCGAGGGCGGGCGGTTGCCCTTCTTTTCGCCGGACGGCCAGCAACTTGGTTTCTTTTACGACGGGGATCTGCACAGAGTGCCGATCAGTGGTGGAGCCGCGGTCGCGATTACAACGATCGGCACGGTAATCCCCTCAGGGCCAGGCGTGTGGACAGCCGACGGTGAGATCTACTTCGCGGACGGGGGCATCCAGCGCGTCGATGCCGGTGGCGGCGATGCGACGACCATCGCTCGAGCCTCCGACCACGGTGCCACGGGCCTCCTCGCGCCCCGACCGTTGCCCGGGGGATCCTGGGTGGTGTTCACGGCGCGCATGTCGGGTCGCCGCGGCGACAGCCGGATCGTGGCGCAATCGCTCGCGGATGCGACGGATCGCCGTGAGCTTGTGCGCGACGTGCGTTTGGGCAGGTTCGTTGATTCCGGGCACCTGGTCTACTTCGACTACCGCGATGTCCTGGTCGCCGTGCCCTTCGACGCGGCGGCCATCGAGCTCACTGGACCAGCCGCGGCGCTCCCGGAACGAGTACGCTATCCGGAGCTGGCGGTCTCCCCGTCGGGCACTTTGGCGTACGTGCCAAACGACGCCGGCGCGACCGACCTACGATCGCTCGTCTGGGTGGATGAAGACGGCACCGAAATATCGATCGGCGTCCCCGGGGAGGCATACGGCTGGTTCGCGTTGTCACCCGACGCGACACGGATCGCCTACACGCGCTTCGACCGCGACGGGTCGGACATTTGGACGCTCGATGTCGGGTCGGGCGACGTCAACCGATTGACCTACTCGGAGTTCGACTTCATACCCGCATGGAGTCCCGACGGTAGCCAGATCGTCTTCGCCAGCGGCCGCGCGGGGGCGCAGGATCGCGATCTATACACCGTGCCGACCGACGGGAGCAGTCGTGCCGTGCCGCTCTCCAGCACCCCGGAGGCCCTCTATCCGACCATGTGGGCCCCCGACGGTCGGGTGCTGATGCAGGCGCTCGACCGCGGCCAGCGTGAGTACCAAATCCGCCTGCTCGACCTGAGTACCGGCGAGACGACGTCGATCGAAACAGTCGAGCGCCGGGTCAGGAACCCGACGTTCTCTCCCGATGGGCGCTGGCTGGTCTACAGAGGTGCCGTGGGCGGGGACAGCCGCATATACATTCGCAGGGCTGACGACGCGGGAGGCCGCTGGAGCGTGTCGCCCGCCGGGTCCAGCTTCCCGCGCTGGGCACCGGACAGTCGCAGCATCACATACGAGTTTGACGGTGCGCTCTGGAGAGCATCGCTCGAGCTGGGGAATGAGGTCCGTGTAGCCGAGCGGCGACGCCTCTTCGACTTCGCCTATTGGTCGCGGAGCGACGGCACCCACGCCTACGACGTGCATCCCGAGACCGGACGGTTCCTCTTCCTGAAGAACAGTGACCCCGAACCGGCTGTCGACGGAGTTGCCCCCGGTCCCCGGATCTCGGTGGTGCTGAACTGGTTCGAGGAGCTGAAGCGGCTGGCCCCCGCGGGGCGCTAGTCGAGCCGGCCCGCAATCCCGCCGAGCTCCGAGAACCAAACCACGCCGTCCTTCATCACCAACTCGACCTGCCCCAGCATGTTGATGTCGAACAGCGGGTCGCCGTCGACGACGATGATGTCGGCGCGCTTGCCGGGCTCGATGGTGCCGGTCTCGTCGCCTAGGCCCATGATCTCGGCGTTCGTCTTGGTTGCCGCCGAGATGGCGCGCAGCTCGCTCATGCCGCTGTCGACCAGCGCCGAGATCTCGCGCCACATGGCCTCGGTATGGAAGTTGAGCGGGCTGGCGGCGTCGGTGCCGACGCCGATCATTGCCCCGGCCTCGATGAACTGCCGCGCGGAGATCTTGCTGTTGCGGATCTGGCGCGGTGCATCGTGGAAGTAGGGCGCCTGTCGGAAGCCGATGAACGACCGTTGCATCTCGGCCCAGACCTCCGGTGACATGTCGCGCGCAAGGCGCGGATCGCGGAGCCGCGAGGGGAACTGCAACGTTTCCGGGTAGACCCAGATGCGGTGGGCGATGGTCTGCACGATGGGCTTGCGGCTGTGCGCCACAGCGGCGACCAAGGCGTCGTCGTAGGCCGGGTTGCCGGCCGAGCCGACGTGCTGCAGGACGTCGACGCCCGTGTCGAGCGCCCGCTGGATCGCCTCAGGCCGGTAGAGGTGTGCGTGTACCTTGGCACCGCGTGCGTGAGCGGTTTCGACGATGGCGTGCATGTCGTCGTCGGTCAAACGGACCCACGTCTTGATGACGTCGGCGCCGCGGTCGAGCAGCGAGGTGGTCTCGGCGGCCGCCTCCTCGGGCGAGGAGATCACGTTCTGCAGCTCCGCGGGGCTGCTGCTCATGGCGACGCGCGTGAGCCAGATGCCACTCACCTGCATGCGCGGCCCGGGAATCTCGCCACGGTCGATGCGCTCGCGCACCGGCAGAATGGTCTCGAGCGGCGCGCCGAGGTCGACGGCCCCGGTGACCCCGGCCCGCAGCATCTGCTTGGCAGCGGTCTCCATCACCTCGGTGAGGCGATCGGTGCGAAAGACGAACTCGTAGTAGTCGGGGTAGTTGGCGTGCCCGATCAGGTCGAGATGCATGTGCAGGTCGATCAGCCCCGGCATCACGGTGTGCCCACCGGTATCGACGATCATGGCGCCGGCCGGGATCTCGACGCTCGAGGCGGTGCCGACCGCGATGATCCGCCCGTCGCTCACGACGATCACCGAGTCGTGGATCGGCGGCGTCTCGTAGCCGTCGAGCAGCATGCCGCCGACGAAAGCGATCACCCGGCCGGGGGTGGTCTGAGGCGCCTCGCCAGCGATTACCGCGGATTCGCCGAGGACGAGCAGCGTCAGAGTCAGGGCAAGCGCGGCTCGCAGGCATGGAGTTGACGTCCGCATTCTCACGGGAGGGCCTCCAGCGCCAGTACTTGTCGATGCTATGAATTACTATTATTTGCTAGAAAGCGTTTCTCGAAAATCCCATCGGAATCACAGCGTCGAGGATCGTCTCATGAAAACCGTGCAGATCAACGCTCGCATCGACCCTGACCTGAAGCACGCCCTCGATGCGTATTGCGGCAGGAACGGCGTGTCGATCAACCACTTCGTGCAGGAAGCGTTGATCGATCGTTTGGAGGATCTCGAGGATATCGAAGACGTGAAGAAGCTCCGGCACGAGCCGACGCAGCCGTTTTCAGAGGTTCTGAAAGAGCTGGGGTTGGATGACCTGCTATGAGCTCGAGATGGCTGTCGCAGCCAAACGGCAGCTCAAGAAACTGCCGGCCGATGCTCGGAGACGGGTGTCCATCGCCGCCTTGGCTCTACGGTACGACCCTCGTCCGCAGGGTTCGCGCAAGTTGTTCGGCTACGACGACGTGTTTCGCATCCGGGTCGGCCCCTATCGGATTCTCTACAGCGTCGCCGACCATAGACTGGTGGTGTTGATTATCAAGATCGGCAATCGACGCGACGTGTACCGGCGGTGATTCCCGGTCGCGAGGTGCCAGGGTGGACGCCGCCTGCCGAGGCGCCGCCGGCCTGATTACCACTCCGCCGCGAACCTGCGCAGCACGTTCTCGGTGATGCGTGAGACGTTGTTGTCGTAGTCGTTGTAGGACAGGCTGCCGCTCCAGGCGATCGAGGCCGGAGTCCAGACGGCGCCATCGTTGGGGTACTCGAAGTAGACCATGTCGGCGCGCACCATCTCGTCCCAGTTGCCCTGGTTCGAGGTCTGAACCTCCTCGACGACGTGCTGGTAGGCGTCGGAGTGCTCGCCCACGGATGTGGCCAGCAACAGCGCGTGTGGCGGGGTGCCGAGGAAGTGGTCCAAGCGGTCGAGCTCCGAGCCGGCGGCGCCGTGACCCAGCACCAGCGACGGGATGTCGCCGATTGTTTCGTCGTCGTCGATGCCCTCGAAGATGAACGCCGCGCGTGGATCGAGGCTGTCGGGCAGACGCGTGTAGGGGGAGTTGACGTCAAACCCCTGAGCGGTGAAGCCGACGCCGACGAGCTCCTGTGGAGCGCGCCCACGGTTGCGCCACAGGCCGCCGATCTCGCCGGTAGTGCTGTGGTGATACTCGCCCGGCTGCGCCTCCCAGTACTGCGTGCCGCCCCAGCGGCGCAGCTCGGCGGTCAGCGGTCGTTCGGGGTGAATCGAGTAGATCCAGTAGAAGCCGTTGCCGCCCATGTACATCATGCGGCCGCCGGCCTGCAGGTATTCCTCCACGTCGTCGAGCATCTGAGACGAGTAGTACTCGGGATGCGTGCCGGTCACGATCACGCGATACGGGTCCAGCAGCGCCCGGCCCTCGGCGTGCAGCGCATCGTCTGTGATGGTGTCGTAGGCGAAGCCCTTGGCTTCCAGCCAGTCCACCAGGTGGGTGTCGGCGATGAACTCCCAGGGGTTGTTCGAAGCGATGTTCGGACGCACGTCGAGGATAGGTCTGAGCCACGAGGAGTAGGCCACGCCGCTGCCGTCGGAGTGGTGGTCGTAGTGGCTGAGCAGCTCCGGGGTCTCGTCGTCGAAGCTGTTGGCGTACGCCAGGTAGCTGAAGGTGGGCACCAGGAAGGCGATGTCGGCGTTGCTCGAACCGCTCGCCGGGCGGACGAAGAAGGGGATCGTGTCCTCCGCGTCACCGGCCCGCAGTCGGGCGCCGTAGATGCCGCTGCGCAGATCGGCGGGGACGGTGTACTCGAAGGCCACCTCCCATCCCGCGTCGTCCAGGTCGTCGTCGTGAAAGTGGATGGCGGCGTACTGCTCCGGGGCATGCCGGAAGTCGTTCTCGGCGCCGTTCCAGTCGTGTCCGGTAACCGCACGCGTCGGCATGTTCACGGCGCGCCCGTGCAACCCGTTGGACGAGGCGTCGGAGATTCTGAGCGAGGCCATGTCGGCGGAGAAATCCCATGCCGCCGCCGGCCGCGCGGGAGTCGCTCCTCGTCGGAGCGCCTCGACCTCGTCGGCCCCGAGGGCTCGATCAAACAGCCGCGGGCTGTCGATCTTGCCGTTGAAGAAGGTGCCCGGTTGGGCCTGATCGGCCGCCCAGCGATCCCATCCGGCAGCGATCAGCAGGGGGGCGTCAGTGTGGATCACGGCGCGAACCGGGCTGGCATGCTCGACGACGGCGCGCGAGGCGTCGCCGGGCCAGCGGCGTAGCGGTTGCTGATAGAGCGTCACCTTGCCAGCTTGGGCGTCGAACGTTGCGGCAACGAACGTCCAGGCCGTGGAACGTGGCGGCAATGTGGTGATGCCGTAGCCTGGGGGATCGGATCGTGGATGCGACGCTGCGAGGGGTGCGCCACTGTGTACCGCCGACAGCTCACCGGAGCCGTCTCCCATCCACAGCGTCAACCGCCCCGCTGCATCGATTCCGAGGCCGTAGCCGGACCCCTCCGCCGCCGACCACTTGGTAACGATTCCCTGTCGCCCCTTGTCTGGTGTGGTGGCGTAGATCCACGCCGCCACTGTGAAGCTGGAGCTCGGCCGCAGCCGTGGGTCGTCGGGAACGGTCACGTAGGAGCCGTTGGGCAACGGCTGAAACTTCCCCGCGTAGGTGCCGTTGACCGGCGAAGGGACCTGCTCCTCCTTGATCCCGGGCCCGAGCGGATTGGGATCGCTATGGATCAGGCGCACGATCTCGGCGCTGTACTCGGGACCCGTACTGCTAACCATGAATCGGATGGTCTCGCCCGGCTGGACGGTCATCTGATCCGCGTACCCGGTGATCACCATGTCCTTGGGATTCCGGTCCTGGGCCGCCACCGGCAGGATCGCTAGCGCCAGGCTCAGTCCGGCGAATCCCGCAACGTGTTCGAGTCGCATCGATACCTCCTTGACGGCGCCAGGCTGCCAAACGGTGCCGTAGCGTGGTCTCATGCTCGGTTGAGAGGTCAGATTCAGCAGCGAGATACTAGCCTGCGATCACCGTGGATCGTCGCATACAGAGGCGGACGCGACGGCGACGGCTCCACCAGGGCGATAACTCCGAGGAAACGATGCTTCGAGCGGCACGAATGTGTGGGTTGGTGTTGTTGGCTTCAGTACTGCATGCGAGCGTGCCGTCTGTGGCCGCCCAGCAGCAAGGCGCGCTGGTTACGGCAGATCTGGAGTCGAGCGCCACGTTCGAGTTCTACCCCGGTGCTACGTATGACCCCGACACTCCGACCCTGGAACAGGTGGTCGGACATGCGTGGGCCGAGCGGATCAGTTCGCCAGAAGAAGTCACCCAGTACCTGCGTGCCCTCGATGCGGCGTCGTCGCGTGCGACGCTGGTGCAGTACGGCAGCAGCTGGGAGGGCCGGCCGCTGCACTATCTGGTCGTGGCCTCGGAGACGAACCAGGCGCGCCTGCAGGCAATCAAGGCCGGCATGCAACAGCTGGCCGATCCGCGGCAATTGACCGATGCCGCCGCCGAGGAGCTGATCGCCTCGCTGCCGTCGATCACCTGGCTGTCGTACGGCGTCCACGGCGACGAGGTCTCCAGCAGTGTGGCGGCGACGCTCACGGCCTATCACTTGGTCGCGGCGGTCGACGATCCGGTGTCGCAGACAGTGCTCGACAACAGCGTCGTGATCATCGATGCGATGCAGAACCCGGATGGTCGTGCGCGCGTCGTGCAGCACTATCGCCAGACGCGCGGTCGCACTCCCGATGCGCATCCGCTGGCCAACGAGCGCCAGCAGACGTGGCCCGGCGGCCGCTACAGCCACTATCTGTTCGACATCAATCGCGATTGGTTCGCCCAGACACAGATCGAATCACGCGGTCGGACCAGCGCTTTCCTCGAGTGGTTTCCGCAGGTGCACCCGGACCTGCACGAGATGGGAACGAACGGCAACTACTACTTCGCTCCTCCGGCGCCGCCAATTAATCCGGAGTGGACCCCTGCACAGCGCGACGGCCTCGCGCTGTATGGCGAGAACAACGCCCGCTGGTTCGATCGCATGGGTTTCACCTACTACAG
Source organism: Acidobacteriota bacterium (assembly GCA_965248695.1). Lineage (GTDB taxonomy): Bacteria > Acidobacteriota > UBA890 > UBA890 > WLXD01 > DASCOT01. Next base: position 3,865,741 of record CBDFKD010000002.1, read on the forward strand.
CCGACAGGTCTTCGATTCGTTCTATCCCGGCTATGGCGACGGCTGGCCGCTGGCGCAGGGCTCCATCGGTATGACCTACGAGGTTGCCGGGATAGGCGGTCTGGTGGCGCAGCGCAGCGACGACAGCCAGTGGCGCTACCGTGACAGCGTTCAGCGTCACTTCATTGCATCCCTTTCCACTGCCGAGACTACGGCGACCAACCGCGAGGCCATGCTGCGTGGCTTCTACCAGTTCCGTCGCGATGCGGTGGCTGAAGGCTCCTCCGAGACCGTGAAGGAGTACATCCTCACTCCGGGACCGGACCCCGGCCGCACCGACCGGACCGCGGCGCTGCTCATGGCACAGGGCATCGAGGTGCGGCGCGCAACGGTTCCGTTCACCAACGAGCGGGTACGCGATTACTACGGCGGTCCGACAGGCCCGCGGCAGTTCGACGCTGGCACGTACGTCGTCTCGTTGGCGCAACCCACCAAGCACCTAGTGAAGATGTTGATGGTGCGGGACCTGCCGATGGACCAACCGTTCATCGACGAGCAGCTGCGACGTTACGCCGCCGGGCTCGACCATCAGATCTACGACATCAGCGCCTGGTCGCTACCGTTGGTGCATGATCTCGACGCCTACCAGGCCGAGACTCCATCCGTCGCCGATTTTCTGCTGCTGACGGATCCCCCGACCGCAACCGGCGGCGTGCGAGGCGGCGTGGCACAGCTTGCTTACCTGTTGCCCTGGGGGCACAACGACACCGCCAGGGCGCTGGCGCGCATGCTGCGTGAGGGATTGCGCGTGCGAACGGCGAACGCCGCGATGCAGTTCGACGGCATGCGCTTCCAGCGCGGGTCGTTGATCGTCAACGTGGCGGAGAATCCGTCGACGCTGCACGCGACGCTCGAAGAGATCGCGGCCGCTACCGGAGCGCGGATCCAGGCGATCGATTCGTCGTGGGTCGAGGATGGAATCAACCTCGGCAGCCCGCAAGTGCGGTTCATTCCGCCCGTCAGGGTGGCGATGGCCTACGACACGCCGATCGATCCGTCGTCCGCTGGCTGGACGCGCTATCTGCTCGAGCAGCTGTATGACTACCCGGTCACCGTCATTCCCACGCGACGCCTCGCAGCCGACGGCCTGGACGACTTCAATGTGCTGGTCTTGCCGCATCCGGGCCGCGGTAGCTTCCAGGACGCGCTCGGCCCCGGCGGCGCCGCGCGGCTCCGACGCTGGGTCCGGTCTGGAGGCACCCTGATCGCCTTCCGCGACGCGGTGGCCTGGCTGGCGAGCGAGGATGTCGGGCTGCTGTCTACCGGTCGTCAGCTGCGCGATGGCCGTCCCGAGGGCACCGACGGGGAGGAGACGCGGCTGCCGTACCGTGTTCCGGGGGCCATCTTCCGAGTAGCGCTCGATGCCGACCACTGGCTATCGGCCGGATACGACGACGATGCAAACGTGATGGTCGATACCGGCAACGTATTTCGTCCGTTGGCGATCACCGATGGCACAAACGTGGCGCTCTACGCGCCCGAGGACGAGCTCGTCTTGAGCGGTTTCGTCTGGCCTGATTCGGCGGCCACATTCGCCGGCAACGCCTACCTCATGCATCAGCCGCACGGCAGCGGGCACGTGGTGGCGTTTTCCGAGGAGCCCAACTTCCGCGCCTACACCGACGGGTTGAATCTGCTGTTCCTGAACGCGGTGTTCTTCGGTCCGGCGCACTGAGGCAACTTCACCCGAGGCTCGACACTCTGAGCGGAGCCTCGGGTTTGTCGGCCGAGCTGGCTACTCGCGGGTTGCGTCGTCTGCCTCGGAGTCGATGAGCCGCACGGCCCAGAGGCCGGAGTGGTCATCGGAGAAGAAGATGTTGCCCTTGTACGGCTGCGCTCCCCACACCAGCGGATAGTTCGGAACGAAGCCCTTTGGGTCGAGCGACTTGAAGTAGGCGACCTCGCGCCCTTGGCGGTACAGATCGCCCATCAACTCCCCCGAGATGTCCACGATCCGCAAGCCGCCCTCGTAGTAGGCGACGTACATGAGGTCGTCTTCTACCCAAATGTTGTGGGTTCCGGCCTCCGGTACCTCGTAACGCGCCACCTCCCTGGGATTGTCCCAGTCGTCCCATTCGATGATGTGGATCCAACCCTTGAAGCGCTCCGGCTCGTTTTCGTAGCCGGGTGTGCCCTCGCTGAACTCCGGCCTGCCTGGCCGGCCGCGCGCGGCTTCGTCCCCGGCGATGACGTATCGCTTGCCCGTCGACTTGCTGATATACGGGACCGCGGCGTGGTTCCAGCCGCCCGGATACACGTAGCTGCCGAGCATGACCGGGTTTCGCGGCGAGCCGCCCTTGCCGCCACCACCGACATCCACCGCCACGACGCCGTCGTCCCAGTTGGATGAGTAAGCGATCCCGTCCTCGACCCAGACGTCGTGGATGGAATGCCCTGGAGTGTCGAGCTCGAAGCTGCCGACTCGGTGGGGGTTGCCAGGATCCTCGATGTTGATGATGTCGTAGCGCTGGCCGGCCGACAGCGCGTAGACGTGGTTGTCGTACAGGAAGACGTTGTGGACCCCGCCGGTGAGCTGGTCGTCGAAGCGCGACAGCACCCGCACACCCTCCGTCGGGTTCGACACGTCGAGGATCACGAGGCCGTTGCGCCGGTCGGAGGCGCCCTCGCGACTCATCACGCCGATCCGCCCATCGGCGGAGATCTTGACGTCGTTGACCGTGCGCGCATCCACCAGGATGACGTCGACGATCTTCATGTTCGACGGGTCGGTCACATCCCAGAAGTAGGCGTGCCCCTCGGCACCCCAGGTGCCCATGATGGCGTAGTCGCGGCCGTCCGCCGCTTCCCACACCCAGAAGTCGGAGGTGAAGCGATCGCGGACCGGACCATGTCCGACGAGCTCGATGCCGCGCCTGGCGTTGCGCGGCTCGATGCTCACCGTGCGCACCGCAGATTGGCCGCCGGACACGGCAACGATGGTGTAGTCGCCCGGTAGGTCGGCCACGAAGCGACCGTCCTGAGCGATCATGCCCGACGGCGGCTCTCCGTTTCCCTGCGCGATGGTGTCGGCGCGGAACGTGTAAAGGACGGGGGCCTCGGGCACCGGGTCCCCGCTCGCGTCGCGTGGGGTTGCGGCGAAGCGGATAACGTCGCCGGTGCGGGCGCCACCCGTCTGCGCGTCGAGTGTCACCGCCGCCACCGGGTTGGCCTCGACGGCAATCGCCAGGCTGACTGTCGCGTCGTCGAGCCGCGCCATCACACGGGTGCGGCCCTCGGTCACCAGCCTCAGGTAGCCGCGCTCGTCGATCGTGGCCACAGAGGGGTCGTCCGTGGAGTACTGAGCCGTCGCGTCGGGGCGGACGCTGCCGTCGGCGGTCGTGGCGTTGACCGTTAGGCGAACGGTCGAGCCGGCGTAGTAGCGCGTCGGAGGCGTCGCGAAGGCCAGCGCGGTGACCGCCGGCGTCGCGATCGTCACTTGCACGCGGGCTTCGAAAAGCGCTGCGGGATCCGAGCCGGCACCGTCCTCGTCGGGAACCCGCACGACGATCGTGAACTGGCCCGGGCTGAGCGCCTCGACCTCGCCGCTCGGGCTTACCGCGACGTCGCGGCGGGACATCGACAAATAGAGCACTGGCAGGCTCAGTGGGGTGCCGCTGGCGTCGACTACGACCGCCTCGATCTGTGCCTTGTCGCCGACATCGAGCGCGAGCTCTGGGGGCTGCACTCGCAGCTCTGCCGCCGGGGCTTGCTGACCCCGGGCTTCGTGGGCGGCTGTCGTGGCAAGCAACGCCGTGATCAGAACCAGCGATTGAACCCTCATCGAAGCTCTCCTTTGGGGCCGTCTGTACACGCGTCGGCTCGACGGCTTGATTCTACTGACTCGAACGTACGGGGTCGCCATCCGGAGCCACTCGTTGACTGGTCGTGGGAGCGCTGTATATTCGCGACGATCCCGCGCCTCCTGCACAACGAGGCGCGGCCACGGGGTTTCTTTCGTCGCACGGTAGTCGCCGGCTGGCAGGAGTCTCCTATGCAGCGTCACAGAAGCGCACGATTCGCGGTGGTCACATTGGCGCTCCTTGTTACCGCGGCTACGTGTGCCCCGCCAACGACAACGTCGCCCCGGACGTTCATTCTCAACGCGCGGGTCATCGATGGCACCGGCAGCCCATCGCAGCAGATCGGGGTGCGCATCGAGGGCACTCGGATCTCGGCCATCGGGGCACTGAGACCTCGGCCGGAGGACATTGTCGTCGACGCCTCAGGCCTGACGCTGGTGCCAGGTTTCATCGACCCACACAGCCATCACGATCGCGGCCTGATCGACGAGATGCCCGAGGCGCGCGCGCTCGTCAGCCAGGGGACGACGACGATCGTTGCCGGGCAGGACGGCGGCCAGCAGTATCCGTTGGCGGAGTTCTTTGGGCGCCTCGAAGACACACCGGTGGCAGTCAACGTGGCCTCGTACGCCGGGCACGGCGTTATCCGGGGCCGGGTGATGGGCGACGACTACATGCGCCCGTCTACCTCGGACGAGTTGCAGCAGATGGAGGCGCTGCTGCAGGCCGAGATGGAAGCCGGTGCGCTGGGGCTCGGCAGCGGGCTCGAGTACGACCCCGGCAGCTTCTCGACCCCCGAGGAGGTCGTGGCGCTGGCGAAAGTCGCGGCCGGCTACGGTGGACGCTACATCAGCCATTTCCGTAGCGAGGACCAGTACTTCTGGGAGGCGGTCGACGAGATCATCAACATCGGCCGCGAAGCCGACCTGCCGGTGCAGATATCGCACATCAAGCTGGCAATGCCGCGCTGGTGGGGTCAATCGGACCGCCTGGTCGGGATCCTCGACGAGGCCCGCGCCTCGGGCGTAGACATCACCGCCGACATCTATCCGTATGCTGCCTGGCAGACGGGCTTCCGGTGGCTGCTGACCGTGTTCCCGGATCGCGACCCGGACAGCCGCGAGGGTGCCGAGTACGTTCTCCAGGAGATGCTGTCGCCGGAGGGCGTGCTGCTGGCGCGCTACCCGGCGCAGCCGGAGTACAACGGACTGACGGTGGCCGACGTAGCTGCACAACGCGGCGACGATCCGACGACGACGCTGATGAGCCTGCTGAAGGCCGACGTCGAGTTCGCCCGGCAAGGAGGCGAGGCGGCGCCGCGATCGTCGATGCTGGGCTTCGCCATGCAGGAACCGGACATCGAGGCGATCATGAAATGGCCGCTCACCGTGATCTGCAGCGACGGCGGCTTGGCCGGGGCTCACCCGCGCGGCTACGGCACGTTCACCAGGTTCCTGGGGCACTATGTCCGCGACCGCGGAATCATGAGCCTCGAAGAAGGCGTGCACCGGATCACCGCGCTGACCGCAAAGCACCTGGGGATCGTGGATCGCGGCACCATCGACGCCGGAGCCTACGCCGACCTCGTGCTGTTCGATCCGGACACGGTCATCGATCGGTCCACCGTCGTCGAGCCCCACCTCGCGTCGGATGGCATCCACACCGTTTGGGTCAACGGCCAGATCGTCTACGAGAACGGAGAGACCACCGACAATCGGCCGGGCGTGCCGCTTCGTCGGGAACTGTCAGGAGGGGAGTGATGGAGCGAGGAATGACGCGTCGACAGGCAGCGAAGACGGGGGCCCTGGCGGCCGGCTCGATGGTCGTGGGTGTTCCGCGCTGGGCGCTGGCGGCGATGTCGCAGGAGCAGGAGGTGCCGTTCACCGACATGCCGGACGGCTTCGAGACCGATCCGACTGCGATCGTCCGCTTCGTCGACATCCGCCGCATCGACGAGTTCTTCACCCCGGCCGACGAGTTCTTCACCATTCAGCACTACGGCCAGCCTGATATCGACGTGGCAACCCATGCGGTCGAGATCAGTGGGCTGGTGACACGACCGCAGGCGCTTTCGGTGGCCGACATCCGCCGTCGACCACGCACCGAGATTGCCTGTGCGTTCGAGTGCTCCGGCAACAGCCGGCGGCGGTTCAACGGGCTGATCAGCAACGGACTCTGGGGTGGCACCAGCCTGCGGGGGGTGCTCGACGACGTCGGTGTCGAACCGCACGGCAAGGAAGTCGTGTTCTTCGGTGCTGATACCGGCACGGAGACGATCGAGAGCCGCGGCAACAGCTGGCAGGTGGACCAGCAGTACGCCCGCAGCCTGTCGCTGGAGGACGCCATGCGCGACGACGCATTGCTGGCGTACGAGCTCAACGGTGAGCCCCTGAGCCTCAATCAGGGCTCCCCGCTACGGTTGATCGTGCCGGGCTGGTACGGCGTGGCGCAGGTGAAGTGGCTCAATCAGATCCACGTGCAAACGGACCGATTCATGGGCAAGTTCATGGCTCGTGAGTACGTCACGCTGACCGCCGAGCAGGTGGGCGAGAGCGTCAAGTACACCGAGACGTCGATCACTCGCATTCAGCTGAAGTCGGCGATCGCGAAAGTCACCCGCGGCGCGGGCCATCACACGATTCACGGCTTCGCGCTCAACGACGGCACGCCGCTGCGTTCGGTCGAGGTGAAGGTCGACGATGGTCCCTGGCGGCCGGCTACCCTCGATGAGCGCAACACGAAGTACTCATGGAAGCTCTTCTCGGTTCGCTGGGAAGGCGCCACGCCCGGAGAGCACACGATCGTGTCGCGCGCTACGGATGTGAACGGCACGGTGCAACCGGTGCTGGGAGATCTGGCCGAGAAGCGCACTAGCTGGGAGAACAACGCCCAGTTCGCCCGCACCGTGATGATCTCCTGATGCCGAGATTTCGGAACACCGCGTTCGGCAGGCCTACGCGGTAACCGCGCTGCTGTCGTGCCTTTCGACTCAACCCTGACGCTTGGTGGAGTTCCGTCACCGAGCGTCCCGGAACGGATCCGCGATGCAAACGCCGTCGAAGTTCTGCCCGTGGCTCAGATCCTCGGTGAGGACCTCGTCGCACCGAAGAGACCGCGCAGCCTCGATGATTGCGGCGTCCCATAGCGATATCTTCCACCGCTGACAGGCTCGAATGGCGCGCAACAGCAGCGGCGCCGTCATCTCTTGGATTGGGAATCGCATCCACCCCTGAACGAACACTGTCGCCGCATCGTGGGACAGGCGGCACCCCCCTAGGGGATGCGTCGCACGCGCGTAGAACTCCTTGAGCACCTGGACTGACAAGCACAGATCGCGCGCTCGTAGAACCTCTTGCGCCCTACAACGCTTGGCGTCCTCATTAGCCCGGATGCTGGTCGCGTAGAGGAGAATGTTGGTATCAACGAAACGCATCACGGTCGTGTAGTTGCTCGCGCGTCATGCGCTTGGAGGTGTCGATCCCTCCTCCTTCACGATCAAGCTTGGCGAACATCTGTTCCTGTAGCTGGAAGAGTCTGTCGAACTCGTCCTCGTCATGCGCCAGTCCTTCCAGGAACCCGCGCACGAGGGCGCTTACGGAGGTGCTTTTCCGTGCTGCGGCGACGCGGGCGGCGCGGTAGACGTCATCTGGGACGGCCAAGGTTATGTTTTTCACAGTTACACAGTCTACGATCACCGCTTTGCCCCCGACAAGCTGCTCAGCCATCCTTTCTTTGGCAGCGCGCACGTGTTTGTCCCGCGGCAGCCTGGCGGCAGATCTGCCACAATCGCCTCGGCCGCTGAACGATCCGTTGCACCAACACGAGGCGCCGTCACAATGAGACGACCCTGGGCCGTGGTTTTCTTGACGCTGCTGGTGACCACGCCGCTGGTGCAAGCATCCGGCGCGTCGTCGCGATCGAGCCAGAGCGACCTCGCACTGGAGCTGCTGCGCGAGCTGGTGGAGATTCGCTCCAGCGAGGCGTTTCCGGAGAACACCGCGCGGCTGCTGGAAGGCCTGGCCAAGCGTCTGGTCGCGGCGGGCTTCGCGGAGGACGAGATCACTTTCGTCGACGCCGGTCGATCCAATCTTGTGGTCCGGTACCCGGGCACTGGCAACCGCGCGCCGCTGCTGACCATGGCCCACGTGGATGTCGTCGACGCCGATCCGGAATCGTGGCAGGCCGATCCGTTCACCCTGGCCGAGATCGACGGCTACTACTACGGCCGCGGAACCACCGACAACAAGGCCGGCGTGGTGGCGCTGGTGGCCAACTTCATCCGCCTGCGGCAGGAGGGCTACGAGCCGGATCGCGATCTCATCATGGTGCTCACCGGCAACGAAGAGAGCACCATGGCCGGGATCGAGCACCTGGCTCAACAACGCCGCGAGTTGCTCGACGCCGAGCTTGCCCTGAACACCGACTCCGGTGGTGGGGTGTTCGATACCAACGGTGAGCCCTCGACCTTCATGATCCAGATGGCAGAGAAGCGTTATCAGACGTTCGAGCTGGAGGCGACGAATCCGGGCGGTCACAGCTCACTGCCGCGCCCCGACAATGCGATCTACGATCTCGCCGGTGCGCTCGTGAAGTTGCAGCATTACCAGTTCCCGATCGACGTCACCGAGATCGCTCGCGAGGGCTTCCGTGTCGCTGGTGAGCGCACGGCTGGCGATGAAGGCGAGCTGCTCCGCGCGGCCGGAACGGAGAACCCGGATCCCGATGCCCTGCGCCGGCTCGCTGCCGCCGATCCGTGGGCAAACTCGACCATGCGCACCACCTGTGTTGCCACCATGCTGGCGGCGGGCGTGGCCGAGAACGCCCTGGCGCGTGCCGCCAAGGCGACGGTCAACTGCCGCATTCTTCCCGGGGTAGAGCCGACTCAGGTCATGGCGACGCTGCGGGAGGTGATTGCCGACGAGTCGATCGACATCCGACCGGTGCAGAGCGGTGGACAGGTAGCCAGCCCACCATCGCCACTTCGCGACGACGTCGTGGAGCCGGTGCGGGAGCTGGTGGACGCGATTTGGCCAGGTGCGGTGGTGGCCCCGGAGCAGGCCACCTATGCCACCGACGGCCTGCACGTGCGCAACATAGGTATACCGGTATACGGCGTGTCGGGGCTATTCGGAGATTTCGGCGATAGCCGTGCCCACGGGCTCGACGAGCGCGTACGCGTCGACGCGTTCCACGACTCGATCGAGTTCTGGTACCGATTGCTCAAGCGCTTCAGTAGCTGAGGTGGACCCTGCCGAGCTCCTGTGCCCACGATGCTCGGGGCGAACGGAGCCGACCGATAAGCGGGAGGTAACGATGAGTGTCAGAACGGCGAGCTGCGCGGTGTTGTCGGCCTTGGTACTTGCGGCCGGGCTCGGCGCAGCGGCAGATGCGCGCGCATCGCAGGAGCCCCTTTTCGTGGTCCCCGAGATCCAGATACACCGGATGCATTCGGAGCACGTCGACCAGGAGTTCGAGATCCACGTCGGGGTGCCGGTTAGTCGCCGCGACGGCTCGGAGCGTTTTCCGGTGCTCTATATGACCGATTCGCAGGGCGGGCTGTCGTTCGCTGAAGACACGCGCCTCATGCAGACTCTCGGGGATCTAAAGAGCTTCATCATGGTCGGCATCGGCTACCCCGGCGAGAACCTGCTCAGCGGCATGCGTGTGCGTTGGCGAGATCTCACGCAGGCGGAGTACTCCGGCGAGCCCATCCCGGACGTCTGGGACGCCGTGGTGCCAGGTGTGCTGGCGGCGACCGACAAGGAATCGGGGGGCGCACCAGAGTTCCTGCGCTTTCTCCGCGATGAGCTGGTTCCTTTCATCGATGCGAACTACCCGACTGTTCCGGGCGACCGCGGCTACTGGGGCGACTCACTCGGTGGTCTGTTTGGCCTCTACGCGATGTTTACCGAGCCGGATGTCTTCAACCGCTACATCATCGGTAGCCCGTCGATCTGGTGGAACGACGAGCTCCTCCTGCAGCAGGCGGAGGAGTTCATCGCCCACAACGACGAGCTTCACGCCAAGGTGTTCATGGCGGTCGGAGGCCTGGAGGAGCTTGCCGGCGAAGACGCCGCCTTCCGGATGGTTACCAACGTCGGCCGGTTGGAGCGCATGCTGCTCGACGCGGATCTCGAAGGCCTCGAGCTCTCGACGCACGTTTTCGGCGACGAGACGCACCTAACGGTCTTTCCACTCAACTACCACCGCGGCGTACAGATGGTCTACGGTCGTGGGCGGAACATCTTCGAAGCTCTTAGCGAGCAGTAAACAGGAGAACAGCAATGTCGAAGACCGATCGTGAGCTCGGGATGGACCGGGAGATCAGCCGACGCGATTTCCTCAACGGCACAAGCGTTGCCATCGGCGGTGCCAGCGCAGTTGGCGCCACCGGCCTGGCGGCATCGACGGCCCGTGCCAGCGAGTCGGCCGGCGCGCCTGGCCTGACTGCCGAGGAGCCGGGAGAGTACTACCCACCGCGGCTCATGGGAATGCGCGGCAGCCATGAGGGCTCTTTCGAGGTAGCGCACGAGATGCGCTACGGCAAGACCTGGGACAACGCCGAGAACACCGGCGAGAGCTACGACCTGATCGTCGTCGGTGCCGGGCTCAGCGGGCTGGCCGCAGCGTACTTCTTCCGTAAGGCGCTGCCAGAGGCGAAGATCCTCCTGCTCGACAACCACGACGATTTCGGCGGTCACGCCAAGCGCAACGAGTTCACCCTCGACGGCCGGCGCATCATCGGCTACGGCGGCACGATGATGATCCACGGCAAGAACAGTTATACGTACGAAGGCAAGTCGCTGCTGGAGGACATCGGCATCGACGGTCCGCGTTTTCTGCGCAAGACCGAGCCCGATCGTAGCCTCTACAGTCGCATGGGCCTGGGCTCGGCCACCTTCTTCGACCGCGAGACCTTCGGTGCCGACCAGCTGGTGATCGGTCGGCCGAGGCGCAGCACGGAGCCCGACGAAGGCGGCACGCTCACCTGGGAGGAGTTCCTCGCCAAGACGCCGATGACCGAGGCCGTCAAGAAGGACATGCTGCGCCTCTACGAGGACAAGCGCGACTACCTGCCCGGCTTGACGCCGGGGGAGAAGAAGGAGCGTTTGCGCCGGATCAGCTATCAGGACTACCTGCTCGAAGTGGTGAAAGCCGATCCGGGAGTCCTTCCGTACTTCATGCGGCTATCGCTCGGTGGCTCCAACGGCGCTGCTGGAATCGACTCGTACAGCGCCTGGGGCGCGCTGCGGAGCGGCCGGTACCCGGCGCTGGACGGCCTGGGGCTCGAGCGCCCGTTGCGCAGCTGGCTGCCCGACGACGACTTCGGCGAGAGCATCCACTTCCCGGATGGCAACGCCGGCGTCGCCCGCCTGATGGTCCGCTGGCTCAACCCGGCGGCACTTCCCGGCACCACGATGGAGGACTCGGTCACGCAGCCGGTGCGCTACGACAAGGTCGATGATCCAGCCAGCGCGGTGCGGATTCGCCTCAACAGCACGGTGGTGAACGTCGAGCACGTCGGCGAACGGCGATCCGCCAGCGAGGTCGAGGTGACGTACGTCCGCGACGGCAAGGCGTACCGAGCTCGCGGCAGCACCTGCGTGATGGCCTGCTACAACGCCATGATCCCCTACCTGTGTCCGGAGTTTCCGGAGGAGCAGAAGGCAGCGCTGAAGATGGCGGTCCGCCAGCCGCTCGTCTACACCAACGTTCTGCTGCGCAACTGGAAGGCCTGGGCCGATCTGGGGATCCAGAGCTTCTACGCGCCGAGCGGATATCACACCAACACCAGTCTCGACTACGCCATCAGCCTCGGCGACTACGTGTGCGCGCGCACCCCGGACGAACCGATGGTGCTGCATCTGAAGCGTGTGCCGATCGCTCCCGGGATGCCGGCGCGCGATCAGTTCCGCGCTGGTCGCGAAGACCTGCAGTCGACGCCGTTCGAGGTCTTCGAGCGCAACATCCGCGACGACCTCGGCCGCGCCCTGGCCGACGGTGGCTTCGACTCCGCCCGCGACATCGCGGCAATCACCGTCAATCGCTGGCCGCACGGATATGCCGGCGGTGCCAACGACCTGTACGACCCGGACTGGGGCTACGACGAGGTTCCCTGGGTTGTCGGGCGTCAGCGGTTCGGCCGCATCACGGTGGCCAACTCCGACGCCGCCGCAACCTGCCTGACCCACGCCGCCATCGATCAGGGGCACCGAGCGGTGCAGGAGCTTCTCGGCGACGTTCTGCGGCCGGAGTTCCAGTATCCCTGGGCCGAGCGCACCTGAGCGTGACCGCGGTCAAACTGGTCGTTGTCGCTGCCCTGGCGGGCGCACTCCCCCAGCAGGCCGGCGGCCCTGACGTTGCAGCGAGCCTGACCGTCGAGCCGTCGGAGGTGCGCCTCAAGGTTGGCGAGACCCGCTCCCTGCAGGTGATCGTCACCGACTCAGGCGGCGAACCGGTTCCGGAGGCCGGCGTGGTGTTCCTGTCGCTGGCGCCGCGCAGCCTCAGCGTCGACGCCGATGGTGTGCTGAGCGCCGTTCAGCCCGGTATCCATACGGTTCTCATCCGCTTACCGCTGATAGCGGTAGCCGCCGATGGTGCTGAGCTCCCGCCGCTGGAGGCCCGCGTTTCCGTCATGGTGCCGAGCCCGGCGATCACCGCGGTCGAGTTCGTCGGCCCGCCGACACGCTTCTACGAGGACACCACGGTCCGGCTCGACACGTCCGTCATGGATGCGTCCGGGATGCTCGTCGATGCCGACGTGGAATTGCGTAGCAGCAACCCGCAGGTCGCCGAGGCGGGTCGGTTCGGGAGAGTGAAGCTGCTGGCGCCGGGAAACGTGACCATCACAGCCAGCGTGAGCGATGTTGTGGAGGGGGCAAGCGGGACGCTTGCCATCGAGGTGGAGACCAACCCGACGGAATCGGTTCGCCTGCGGGCCTCGGCGCTGGAGGCTCGAACCGGCGACGTCATCCATTTCGCAGCAGAGGCGCTCGATGCCGCCGGCGATCCGGTGCTGGCTCCGGTGGAGTACGTGTTCAGCGCTCGCACAACCGAGCATGAGCGCGGCGATCCCGGATCCGGGATCATGGCTCCTGACGGGCGCTTCGTCGCCGATCTGCCGGGCGAGTACACCATCATGGCGATCTCGGGGGCGCACCACGCACAGCAGCAGGTCACTGTTCGGCCGCGTGAAGCCAAGCGTGAGATCGAGCTCGTTGGTCAGGGCCGGGTGACCGATCGAGGCACCTCCGATCTGTGGGTGTGGGAGGGCACCGACGGACGCGACTACGCCATCACCGGCACCTGGGGGGCTGACGGCCAGGCCTTCATGTGGGACGTCACCGACCCGAGCGCCATCACCAGGATCGACTCGGTACGGATCGACGCCCGCACGGTCAACGACGTCAAGGTCTCAGAGGACGGCCGCGTCGCCGTGCTCACCCGCGAAGGCGCATCGAATCGTCGCAACGGAATCGTGATCCTCGACGTCTCCTCCCCGCAGGACGGCATGCGTATCCTGTCGAGCTACGACCAGCACCTCACCGGCGGCGTACACAACGCGTTCGTCTACGACGATCACGTCTACGCGGTCGGCGCGGGTCAGTACTATGAGATCATCAATATCGAGGACCCACGCAACCCCTACCGGGTAGCGCGCTTCGAGCTCGATACGCCAGGGCACGCAATCCACGACGTCTGGGTCGAGGACGGCATCGCCTATTCCTCCAACTGGGACGATGGCGTCGTCGCCGTCGATGTCGGTGGGGGCGGCCAGGGAGGCTCGCCGCGCAACCCGGTGATGCTTGGCAGCACCACGCACCCGAGTGGCTGGAACCACGCGGCGTTGCCGTTCCACAGCAAGTCCGCGAACCGGTTCTACATGATTGCCGGTGACGAGGCGGTGATGCGTGGCGGTCAGCCGGGGAGCCCCGACGAGCGCGAACGGCAGCGCGGCTGGGTCCACTTCGTCGAGTGGGACGACTGGGGTGAGCCGCGAGAGGTGGCCCGCTACAAGGTCCCTGAGGGCGGCAGCCACAATCTCTGGGTGCACGACGAGGTTCTCTATATCGCGTACATCCAGGGCGGACTACGGGCGGTGGATATCTCCGGCGAGTTGATGGGCGACCTGTACCGACAGGGACGCGAGATCGGCTACTTCCTGCCGTTCGACCCCGAGGGCTACTTCCCCAACGCGGTGTTCAGCTGGGGCCCTCAGTATCACAAGGGCAACGTCTTCTTCACCGACTTCTACTCCGGCCTCTGGGCCGTGCGGCTGGGGTCGAAGGCGGAATAGGACGCCGGATCGACCCATACGGTCTCCGGACCCAACCCACGCGCCTACCCGCTTCCGTGGAAAGAACTCCGGCAATGCGGTATGAAATGGGAGCACTCCGGTTGTGTCCCAGGACATCCTCGGTCGTCGCGGGGCGCTGCGAACAGGAGGTTCCCCATGAAATCTGTCCTTTTGCCGGTCGCTTTCGCCACCGCCTTGCTCACCGGCTGCGCGCCGGCAACCGAGTCATCGGCCCCCGAGCCGGAGCCTGCCATTGACCCGGCGGCAACCATCGGCGTGACCTACCCGGGCCGCGACGTTCCCAGGCCCGAGGTCGTGTTCGAGAACGAATACGTGATCGTCCAGCAGCTGCTCACCCAACCCGGGGTGTGGAGCGGCGTGCACGGTCACGCCGGCAACCAGTTCGGAGTCAGCTTCGGCGCCGGCGTGACGCAGACCGTCACCGACAGCGAAGAAACGACGACAACTCGCGCAGCGGACGAGTTCTTCTGGATCGCGGCGGTGGAATCCCATAACCACCGGCAGACCAGCGAGGAGCCACGCTACGTGTACGTGGTAACGATCAAGCGCTCCCCCAGCTATGTGATGGGCACCGACCCCGCGGCCGTGACGTTCGAGGGTTACCCGAATGATGCGGGCGAGCTCGTGATCGACAACGAGATGGCGATCGTCCGGCGCTTCGACACCGAGCCCGAGTACTGGACGGGCCTCCACAGCCACGACGGCAACGAGATGGCGATCATGCTCACCGACGCGACCGTGATGTACGAGGTAGGTGAGGAACGGCGCGAGGTCTCTTTCGCGGCGCGCGACACCATCTGGACGGACGCTGGCGTCGAGCACGACCACGGCAACACCGGGGACTCGACGATGAGCTTCTACGTGATCAAGCTGCGGTAGGACGCGGCACAGAGCTACCAGGAGCGTGGGCGCCTCGATCATTGGCGGCATGGCCGCGCCTGCCTGCGGTCCCACCCAAGTCGAGGTCCGCGCTACACTCCGCCGATGCAGTCTTTCGTTTGCCTTTGCGTTCTGCTCGGACTCGGGCACCTGGTGCGCACGCGCTGGCGGGCCCTACAGACGCTCTACCTCCCTTCCTGCGTCATCGGTGGGTTGCTGGGGTTGGCTATCTTGCAAACTGGCCGCGTCGCCGGCTATCCGCTTCCCGACGCGTGGACGGCAGGATGGAGCGCGCTGCCCGGGCTGCTGATCAACGTAGTCTTCGCCTGCCTGTTCCTCGGCGTGACCCTCCCCAGCTTGTCGACGTTGTGGCGCACCGCAGGTCTGCAGCTCGCCTACGGGCAGCTCGTCGCCTGGGGGCAGTACGTGGTCGGCATCGGCCTGGTGCTGGCGATTCTGGGTCCGATGTTCGGCCTCCCGGACCTGTTCGGTGGCATCCTGCCGGTGGGCTTCGAGGGCGGCCACGGTACCGCCGGCGGTTTGGCCCCGGTGTTCACCGACCTGGGCTGGGACGAGGGCAGGGACTTCGCGCTCGCTGCGGCAACCGGCGGCATCCTCGGGGCGATCATCGTCGGCATGGGCCTGGTGAACTGGGCGGTCCGTCGCGGTTACACCGAGGTCAAGCGACCGTCCGCCGACCTGAGTGCCGATGAAGCCGCCGGATTCCTGCCCACCACGGAGCGCCCGATCGCGGGTCGGTTAACGGTCAACACCGACGCCGTCGAATCGTTGAGCCTCCACCTGGTGATCGTCGGGGTGGCCATCCTGTTCGGCATGCTCCTGAAGGAAGGCCTGCTGATCGTGGAGTCGGCGATTCCGGGGATGGCGCAGTATCGGCTGCTGGCGAGCTTCCCGCTGTTCCCGCTGTGCATGATGGGTGGTCTCCTCATCCAGTGGTGGGAGGACAACTACGATCGCCACGACCTCATCGATCTCGGCCTGATGCGCCGGATCCAGAACTCCGCGCTCGATTTCCTCGTCATTGCCGCAATCGCCACCATCCGGCTGGAGGTGGTCGCCACCGGACTGACCCCACTACTGATCCTGATCTTCGCCGGCATCCTATGGAACGTGTTCTGTGTGATGTTCCTGGCGCGACGCGTATTCAAGGACGCCTGGTTCGAGCGCAGCATCGCCGAGATGGGGCAGTCGATGGGGGTCACGGCGACCGGGCTCCTGTTGCTCCGCGTCGTGGATCCCGACTACGAGTCGTCGGCGGCCAAGGCCTTCGCTGGCAAGCAGTTGCTGCACGAGCCCATCATGGGTGGCGGCCTTTGGACCGGCGCCGCCATCCCGCTGATCGGTGTGCTCGGGGGATTGCCGGTACTGGGCATCTGCGTCGCCGCCATGGCATTCTGGCTCGCCGTGCTCTTCGGGCCGCGGCTAGTCGGTCGTTAGACGAGCCTGGCGGCGCCGTCGGCCACCTGTCAGGAGCGTAAATGATGCCTTCCCAAAAGCGTACGAGCCCCGGTTCCGCTCGATCCACCTTCGGCCTGTTTGCGATTCGTGCCGCGATCGTCGGTACCGTGAGCGTGCTGATCGTTGCCTTAGGTACCCGCGCCGACGCGCAGTGGACCAATCGCTACCCGCGTCTGGCCGGCTACTCGCACCACGTATACGCCGAAGGGTACGAGCTCCCGCTGGTGACGCGCGGCCCGGTCGACGCGGTGCAGTCGCCGGTCGACGACCGCATCGTGCTCGCGTCGCGCGGCTGGCTGTGGATGCTCGAGGGTGTTGTCGCACGACGACTGACGAGCGGCAGCACCTTTGACTCTCGGCCGGCGTGGTCGCCCGATGGCACGCGCATCGCGTTCGTGCGCGACGACACGCTCGATACCTCGATCTGGGAGCTGGTGGTCGCCACCGGCGAGCAGCGATCGCTGGTGCAGACGTCGGCGCTCGATCTCGATCCCGCCTATACCTCCGATGGCACGGGGCTGATGTACTCGTCGGCCTCGGAGGGTGATCTCGATATCTGGCTCGCAGCTATCTCCGGCGGAGCGTCGGAGCGACTTACTGCCGAGGCGGGCCTCGAGCTCCGGCCACAGCCGCACGGCGACGGCTATGTGTACATGGCCAAGACGCGCGCCGGCGCCGACGAGATCCGCGCCGCTGGTGCTAACGGTGAGCGTTCGGTCTGGACCGAGCGCATCGCCTCGCAAACGCGCCCCGCACTGAGTCCCGACGGCCGGGTGGTGGCGCTCGGTGCCCCGACGGCCGACGGCTGGCGCCTCGAGCTCCTCGACCTGGCGCAACCCGGGGCACGCATCGGTCTCACCGCCACCGGCCGATTGCCGATCACCCCGAGCTGGACCCGCGATGGCGCCGCGGTGCTGTTCAGTGAGGCCGACCTACGCCAGACGATGCGCCTCTATCGTGTGGACCGGAACGGTGGTGAGCCTTCCGAGGTAGAGATCAACACCTGGGATTGGGGTGTGCCTACAGGCCGACTACGAGTGCGGACGCGCCTCCTCGGTGGGCACGGCTTTGCGGCGGCGCGTCTGAACGTGCGCTCGGCCGATGGGCGCGGCCACGTTCCAGAGACCGGCATGGTGCGGTTCGACGGCCAGAACGGCAGGACGTACTTCTACTCGCCGGGCGAGATTGAGATCGAAATGCCCGCCGGGCCCGCGTTGGTTACCGCCGTCCAGGGCCTGGCTACGCCTCCGGGCACGCTGGAAACGACCGTGGAGGCCGGCAAGACGACCGTCGTCGAGGTGGAGCTCGCACCGGTCTGGGATGCGTCGGCGGCTGGCTGGTACTCGGGCGATCATCATTTCCATCTGAACTACGGCGGTTCGTATCGTCTGCGTCCCGACGACCTGGTGGATGCCGGCCGCGGCGAAGCGGTCGACGTCCTCACGCCGTTGACCGCCAATCTGCACAATCGATTCGAGGACCGCGAATGGTGGGGCTGGGAGCGCCCGAGCTCGCCGCTGATCGCCTTCGGACAGGAGATCCGTTCGCATTTCCTCGGCCACGTGGCGATCACCGGCCATCGTGAGATGTTCTGGCCCTGGATCTGGGGCCCCGGCTACCAGGTTTACGGAGCCGACGATCGACCGAACGTCGATCCCCTACAGCACGGGCGCGCCGGCGGCGCGGTCGGCTACTACGTGCATCCCGTGTCGAGCAGCGATCCGTTTGGCGAAGGGGGGCTGGGGAGCATCCCGGTGGACATCATCCCGGATGCGCTGGCCGGTGACCTCGACGCCCTCGAAGTGGCGTGTCTGTGGAGCGATGAGATCGGCACCTCCGAGCTCTGGTACCGGTTCCTGAACCTGGGCATTCCGGTAGCGCCGAGTGCCGGTACCGACGTGATGACGAACCTCTACCGCACGATGGCGGTGGCCACGACCCGTGTCTACGTGCGCACCGGCGCCCAGCCCGACCTGGAGACCTATCTCGACGGCCTCCGCGCTGGACACTCCTTCGTTACCACCGGCCCGATGCTGTTGCTGCGCGTTGGCGAGGAGGGCGCCGAGCCGGGCGAGATCACGACATCCGGTTCGACGAGCTTCGAGATCAACCTGCACAGCGCCGTTCCCGTGGATCGACTCGAGCTCGTCGTCAACGGACAGGTAGTCTGGTCGGAGGTCGGTTTGATGGAGGCAGGTAGCTCGCGAGTTGCCGGGGAGATTGCGCTGCCTGTCGGGGGCTGGGTTGCCGCCCGCGCCGTTGGTACCTCGAGCGCCGCACCTGGCTGGCCGATGATGGGCAGCTACGCGTTTGCTCACACCGCCCCCGTATGGATCGGCGAGCTCGGGAGCACCGAACCTGGCGCACGACGAGCGGCGGCCGCCGATCTGCAGCGTGCCCTGGTCAATGCTCGTAGACGCCTGGATCGCGCCTACGCGGGCACACAGATCCCGCGGTTGTGGCAGCGGTTCGACGCAGCCCGCGAGCAGTTGGACGCCCTTCTTCAGCAGTGATGCCGCCTCGCGACATCGCTCAGACGTGGGGGCCACGTGTGGAGGTTGACTGGGTTCGGGGGCTCGCGAAGAATGCAGCGACCCGTCCGCCGCGAAACTGACCAGGAGAGCATCTTGAACAAGTCCACCGCCACGGTGTCGTTAGTGATCAGCCTTGCGATCCTCGGTTCGGCCTCTCCGGTCTTTGCGCAGGCCGGCAGAATCTACGCGGTTGATGTCGTTTCGAGCGAGGGCACGGAGTTTCAGGACTGCGTCCGGTTCAACGACGATGGCTCGCTCGACATTGACGCGCTACCGCTCGAAATGACCTGGAGGCGGCTAAAACGAGACAAGTAAGAAGAACAGTTTCCAGGCGGTGAACGCTGTCGATCGGGAGAACGGCACGAGTAGCCAGTTCAACATCGCCTACTCCGGCAAGGCGACCAACAAGAAGATCACGGCGGACGCGATCAACGAATTTGGCGGTGAGACCTTCAGCATTACGGGCAAGAAGGTCAAGGAATGTCCGGTCGTACGCCGGTTGACGGGCCGCAACCCTTGGGGGATCGGCTTCTGACGCCGTCGACGGACGGGTACGAGGGGCGATGAACACGCGACGAGATTTCTTGGCAGCGGCGACGTCGATAGCGGGCGGCCGCCTACTGGGCGCTGGCGCCGGCGCAGCGGAGATGCTCGCTGCGGTGGTCCCCGCACCACCCTGGGTCGACAAGCTCAGCCAACCGCGATTCGGCGCCCGCTCGTTACTCGAGTTCATCTCGATGCGCGACGGCGTACGCCTTGCCGCTCGCATGGTCATGCCCGATGGCGCCGGCGCCGATGAGCGCTTCCCGGCGCTGCTCAACTACTCGCCGTATCGCGAAACCGAATCGGACCAGCTCGGGAGGTTCGGATACTTCGCCGAGCGCGGCTACGTCGGGGTCCAGGTTGATGTCCGGGGTACCGGGACCAGCACCGGGCTCACGACTCCCAACGAGTACTCGGAGCAGGAGCGTGAGGACGCCCTCGATGTCATCGAGTGGCTGGCGTCGCGGGAGTGGAGCAACGGCAACGTCGGCATGTTCGGTTCTTCGTACGGTGGCTTCAACTCCACACAGATCGCCATGCTGCACCCCCCGGCCCTGAAGGCGATCGTGCCGATGCACGCCACCGACGACGTGTTCACCGACGACATCGTCTACTACGACGGGGCGCTGCAGTTCGATTCGATCGGCCGCTGGCCGTTCTCGATGATCGCTTCCATGGGAATCCCGGCGTGGCCCGACTACGACCCCGATTCCGAGGAGGCGCGCTATCGGGTCGAACATGAGCCGTGGATCTTCGACATGCTGCGCCACCAGCGCAACGAGGCGTTCTGGCAGCGGATGTCGCTACGGCCCGACTACGACGCCATCGAGGTCCCGACGATGATGATCGGCGGCTGGCTCGACGCCTACACCGACAGCATTCCGCGCATGCTGGAGCGCATGTCGGCACCGACGCGGGCGATCATCGGGCAGTGGACCCACGCGGTCGGCAAGCCCGGGCCGCCGTACAACGTCAAGCCCGAGATGCTGCGCTGGTGGGACCACTGGCTCAAGGACAACGACACCGGGATGATGGACGAGCCGTCGTTGGCGATGTATGTCAACGAGTCGTACAAGCCGAGCCTGGAGATCAAGACCATTCCGGGCGGCTGGCGGTCTACGGAATGGCCGCCGAAGGGCATCGAGAGCATCGAGTTGTACCCGCAACCGCTGGGGGTTCTGGCGCATGAGCGCCGGCTCGACCACGAGTCGGAGCTCGAGTACAAGCCCACGGTCGGCATGACGAACCGCTACCGCTGCCCGCACAACGCCGCCGAGCTGCCGATCGATCAGCGTGCCGACGACGCCTACTCGATGACGTTCGACACCGATCCTCTGGACACGAGCCTCGAGATTCTCGGGTTTCCGCAGGCGGTCCTGCACGTCTCGGCGAGCGCCCCGCAGGCGAACTGGATCGTGCGGCTGTGCGATGTGGCTCCGGACGGCACCTCGACGCTGGTGTCAAAGGGCATCCTCAACGGTGCCCATCGTGACTCCCACGTCGATCCGGCGCCGCTGACGCCGGACGAGGTCTACGAGCTCGAGTTCAACCTCAAGGTGATCTCCTGGGTGTTTCCACCCGGACACAGAGTGCGGGTCGCGATCGCCAACGCCGACTTCCCGAACCTCTGGCCCACTCCGTATCCGATGAGCACGAAGCTGTTCGTGGACGCCGATCGTCCGTCACGCGTTGTGCTCCCAGTTGTGCCCGTGGGCACTGCGTCGCGTCCCTACGAGCCTCCCGCGCTCGAGGACCGGACAGACGCCGGTGGACCGAGTCCACAGGATCAGTGGGAGGTGACGCGCGACGAGATGGATCAGACCGTGACGGTGTTCCGCGAGACGATTCAGTCGTGGGGCGACATGGAGCGACGTTGGTGCACCGCCAGCGACCGCGATCCGGCGCGCGCGACGATCCGCGCCGAGGGCAGCTCCGAGGTCGAGCGCGATGGTCGGACGATCCTGTGCAACTCCTGGATGATGCTCGAAAGCTCCGCCGACGCCTTTACGATCAGCGTTCGACGCGAGCTCCGGGTTAACGGCGAGCTGCAGTTCGAGAAGGAGTGGGCGGACACCATTCCCAGGAACCTCGTTTGAGGGCCGTTGTCTGCAAGGAGTTCGGTCCGCCCGAGAATCTCGTGGTCGAGACGGTCGAGGATCCGGTTGCGGGCGACGGCGAGGTCGTGGTCGACGTCCGTGCCGTGGCGGTCACTTTCCCGGATACGCTCATCATCCAGGATCTCTACCAGTTCAAGGGATCGGTACCCTTCATTCCGGGCACCGAGGCGGCGGGGGTGGTGAGCGCTGTCGGCTCCGGCGTCAGCGGTGTAGATGTCGGCGATGACGTGGTCGGCTGGGGGTTTACCGGTGGATTCGCCGAGCGCGCCGCCTTCCCGGCCGCCGACGTGCGGTCGATGCCGACCGGTTTGGAGTACGCCGAAGCCACTGGTTTCGGCTACGCATACGGCACCAGCTACTACGGTCTGAAGTTTCGTGGTGACTTACAGCCGGGGGAGACCCTGCTCGTTCTCGGCGCTGCTGGAAGCCTGGGTCTGGCGACGATTGAGCTCGGCAAATTGCTCGGCGCCCGCGTTATCGCTGCCGCCTCGACCGCCGAAAAACTGGCCTTATGCCGTGAGCGCGGCGCCGACGAGACCATCAACTACGACCAGGAAGACCTGAAGGCGCGCGCCAAGGAGCTCACCGGCGGCGAGGGCGTGGACGTGGTCTTCGATGCCGTCGGCGGTGACTACGCTGAGGCGGCGTATCGGGTGACGAAATGGCGCGGCCGGTTCCTGGTCATTGGCTTCACCGCCGGTATCCCACGGATCCCCCTGAACCTGGCCCTGCTCAAGGGCAGCTCCATCGTCGGCGTCTTCTGGGGTGCGGCGCGCACCAAGGAGCCGGAGCTCTTCAAGACCATGTCGCGCGAGCTCGACGACTACGCCGCTGCCGGCGATCTGCGACCGCTGGTCTCACGCCGCTGCGCGCTCGAAGAGGTGCCGCAGGCGCTGCGCGATATCCTCGATCGAAAGGCTGTAGGCAAGATCGTCGCGGAGCCGTAGTCCCTGTGACAGGTCACTAGCAGGGCTGTCAGCACCCGTGGCCGTCGCACGAGTCCGATCTGAAGAAGTCCGGCCCCACTTCCGCCCTTTGAGTCTGAGCGCGTTGGGTGCACGCCTTCCGCAGCGACAGTCGGGACCATTCCCTGTGCCACGCATGGCTCGGGCGGGTACTCAACGGCGACTCGCGCTACAGCATGTCGACGCAGGTCCTCAGCAGCGTCGTGCGGGTTACGACGCACCCGAAAGTGTTCGCTCAGCCGAGCGAGCCGAGCGAAGTCCTCGGCTTCTGCGACGTGCTGCTGTCACAACCGCATTGCGTCGTCGTGCAGCCCCGATCCCACCACTGGAGCATCTTCCGGCACCTGTGCGAGCAGGCGGACGCGCGCGGCAACCTGGTGCCGGACGCCTGGCTGGCGGCCCTGGCCATCGAGTCCGGCTGCGAGTGGCTGACGCTCGATCGGGACTACGCCCGCTTCCCCGAGCTGAAGTGGAGCGTCCCGTCGGGGAGCTGATCCGTCCAGGCGCGCCAATCAGTGATCGAGCAGCGTCTCCACATGCGCTGCAGCCGCTAGCGCCAGCCCGTCGACGTTGTAGCCGCCTTCCAGCAGCGACACCACGCGTCCGTCGCAGTAGTGGTCGGCCATGTCCATGACTGTGCGGGTCATGCGCACGAAGGCGTCGTCGGTGACGTCGAAGCAGCCCAGCAGATCGTCCATGCGGCTGTCGAACCCGGCCGAGACGATGATGAAGTCGGGCTTGAAGGCCTCGACCTTCGGCATCAACTTCTGGTCCCAGCTGCCCAGCATGTCGCGGTCGCTGCAGCCGCAGTCCAGGTGCACGTTGATGTTCAGATCGCCACCGTCGCCGTCGCCCATCAGCGACGGATCACCGGTGCCCGGGTACGCGTACCAATCGTGGGTGGAGAAGAACAGCACGCTCGGGTCACCGTAGAAGGCGTTCTGGGTGCCGTTGCCGTGGTGGTAGTCCCAATCGATGATGAGCACGTTGTCGAACCCGTGCGCTTGCTGGGCGTACTTGGCGGCGATCGCGGCATTGCTGTAGAAGCAGAAGCCCTCCTCCATGCCGGTGTTGTTGGCGTGATGTCCCGGTGGTCGGGCGGCGCAGAAGACGTTGCGCAGCTTGCCGGTGGCAACCGCATCGACGGATGCGAGGGCTCCGGCCACCGCCAGCTCCGCGACGGGGCCAGTAACGTCGATTTCCACTACCGAGTCGACGTGTGCGGTGGTGTGGTGATCTCGGATGTGGGGCATCGGGTCGTCGTGCAATGCGACGTCGACGAGCTTGTCGCGCAAGCCACGCGAATCCAGCATCGCCATGATCTTCTCGAGCCGCAGCGGGCGCTCTGGATGAACGCCCCCTCCACGCGTGTCGAGTACGTGGTCCAGGTAGCGGGCGTCGTAGACCAGGCCGGTGCCGGTGGCACGGGCTGCCAGCGTCGGTCCAGTGGGGACTGTGTTCATCGCCATCAGGCTTGCTCCGGCAAAACAGAATTCGCGTCGACTTCGCATGTCGGTCCTCCATCGTGGGCCCCACGCTATCCTCCGGAGCCGGCGTCGGCAACGAAAACTCCATTCGGCGGCCCGCCGTTGCACCGACGCCAGGCGCGGCGATCCGCATTCGTCCACGTAGGGGCTCGTCCATCGCTTCGTTGCCACCTGCAGTGGCGCAACAGACAATGGCGCCATGCTGAAGCCCGACGTCGCCCTCCCGGTCAACCGGGGGGCTGCCAACCCGGTCTTGTCCTCATCGACGTTCCTCGCTCGTACGGCCATTGTCCTGGCGATCTCGGGCGTCGGATTTGCTCAGGCAGCTTTGCCGCCGCCAGCGATGTCGCACCGGTCAGGCCAGGAACAGCCGTTCTTCGCCTGGTCCGATCTCCGGTTCCCGATCTCCGAGTACGCCGAGCGGCGCAATCGACTGGCGGCGCGACTGGAAGCCGCGGGTGGCGGGGTGTTCCTGGCGCCGTCGCGGCCCGGAAGATCCGGCGGCGATACGTTCCGGCAACTCGAGGATTTCCTTTACTTCACCGGGCTGGAGTTGCCTGACTCGATGCTGGCGATCGACGCCAGCGGTAATACGACGCTCTTCGTTCCGGCGACCGACGCGCGTTTCGAGAGCCCGTCGCGCACCAACGACTTCCCGGGTCGGGCGCTGGCCACCGACCCCGAGATTCCGCGGCGCAGCGGCATCGACCACATCGCGCCCTTCGAGGATTTCCCCGCGGCGCTCGAAGCATGGGCGCAGACGGGCAGCCTCTGGATCGATCCCGGTCGGACGGGCGCCCTCGCTCGGCAGCCGGCTCAGGCGGTCGCTACCACCTCCACAGTACAGATCCTGGTTGAATACGTGCTGGACCGCGCGCCAGACGCGCAGCTGCGCAACGCCTTCCCGGAGATCGCGCGGCTGCGCATGGTCAAGTCGCAGCGTGAGATCGAGGCGCTGGAGCGGGCGGTTCAGGTCACAGCCGTGGCTATCCGTCACGTGGCCGGCGAGGTTCGTACCGGTGTCGACGAACGCACGCTGGTCGGCGCGTTCGAGGCCGCCTGCCGCCGCGGCGGCGCGCAGCGCATGCCGTTCACGCCGATCATCAAGTCGGGACCCAACTCGCTGTGGCCGTGGCGTGTTCTCGCCTCGCATTACGAGCGCCGCAATCGCCGTATGCAGGCGGGAGATCTGGTGATCATCAACGTCGCCTGCGAGGTCGACTACTACACTAGCGATGTCGGTCGCACGTTCCCCGTCTCGGGTCGATTCAGCCCGCAGCAGCGCGAGATTCTCGAGATGGAGGTCGCCGTCGCCGACGCCATCATCGCCGCCGTGCGCCCGGGGACGACTCTGGCGCAGCTACAGCGCATCGCCGAGCTGGAGATCCCGGCAGACCACCTCCGCTATATGCAGACCGGCGTGTTTTTCGGCCACCACGTCGGGCTGTCGATCGGCGACCCGGCGATGGAGGAGGATCCGCTGGCGCCGGGCATGGTGTTCACCGTGGAGCCCTGGTACTACAACCACGATCTCGAGATCGCCGTGTTCACCGAGGACGTGGTTCTGGTGACCGACGACGGCAGCCGCGTGCTCAGCGC
Source organism: Acidobacteriota bacterium (assembly GCA_965248695.1). Classification (GTDB taxonomy): domain Bacteria; phylum Acidobacteriota; class UBA890; order UBA890; family WLXD01; genus DASCOT01. Next base: position 3,891,501 of record CBDFKD010000002.1, read on the forward strand.
CAGCTTGCCGCGCTCGCCCGAGGGGCTCGAGCGGCTCGTCGGCGGGTAAACGCTGGCGCCAAGCGGTGCCCGGTGCGTCGTTCAGACGCAGCGCTCGAGAATCGCCATGTCGTCATCGAAGGACTCCGGACCAAGGGGCCCGAACGAGAAGCGGATCAACGTACCGAGGGGTCCGTCGCTGCCGCGCCGAGCCATGTCGCACAGACGGCCGGGGAGGATCCCGGCCCGGTGCTCGAACAACCGCTCGTTGAACGCGTCTCCGGTCATGTCGCCAGGCAGCCGCGCCCAGTGGTAGAAGCCGCCGGTTCCGGTGTAGAGCTCGAAACCGAGACGGTTCAGGCCGTCGGCGTAGCGCCGGCGCTGTTGGGTGTAGAACGTCGCGATGGCCGCACGCGCTTGGCGCACTCGATCGAGTCGTAGCAACTCAGCGACGTAGAGCTGCGACGCTCGCGACACTCCACCCATGCCGAACGACGAGTAGTTGCGGAAGATCTCGATGTAATCCCGGGCCGCGACGACCCAGCCGACCCGCATGCCGGGCACCTGGAGTCCCTTGGTCGCGGCGCCGACCACGAACAGGTCGGTGGCGTCGATATCGTCGATGTGGCGCAGGGCGCTTTCCGGTTCAGGGTCGCCGTAGAACTCGTAGGCCTCGTCGATCAACGCTCCGGACCCGGGCTGCGAATAGCACTCTACGAGTTGCTTCAACTCACCTCCGACCGTCGCGACTCCGGTCGGGTTGCATGGGTTGCTCTTGACGAGCAGCGTGCGGTCACCGATCGGATGATCGGCCAGGGTCGGTCGAAAACGATTCCCCTCGTTGCTCGGGATCAGCACGTGATCGCGGCCGAGCACTCGCAGCAGGTCGTAGTACGGCGTGTACTCGGTCTCCTCGACGCACACCGTCACGTCCTCGAGCAAGAACGCGAGGATGGCGAAGATCGCCGGGCGTCCGCCAGCAAACACGGCGACGTGGTCCGCCGAGATGCCTGCGTCGTAGAACTCGTTGTAGTAGTTGGCGATGGCGTCGCGGAGCGGTGGCTGTCCGTCCGCCTTCGGGTACATTCGATCGTCCGCCGAGATCGTGATCGTGTCGGGGAGGTCGGGACCGCCGGGCACCGGCGTTGTTATCGGAAAACCCTGTGCCCACGGGTGGGTGCCGACCTCACCCATGTAGGTGTCCGTCGCATCGGCGAAACGGAACAGGGTCTCGTAGACCCCCATCGGGGGAAAGGTGCGGAGGATCACGGGCGGAACATATCACCGCAGCGGCACGTTCCGGGAACGACTGAGCGGCGCGTCGATCGCTCGTGATCCGCGTCCATTCCGGCCAGCGCCGCGACTACTATCGGTGTTCGCCAACCGCGGCGACGCTACACGCGATGCACTACCACGCGGTCAATGTGGCCGAAGTTCAGACGGCTCTGGCCAGCCGACAGCGCGCCTCGCTCGATGTGATCCTGACACCCACCCTGCTGGGCGATCGTCAGCTCACCGCCGAGGAGATCCAGCGCGAGCTCGACAACAACGCCCAGGGAGTCCTCGGGTATGTGGTTCGCTGGGTGGGGCAGGGCGTCGGGTGCTCCAAGGTGCCCGACATCGACGACGTCGGCCTTGATGGAGGATCGTGCCACGCTGCGCATCTCCAGCCAGCACATCGCCAACTGGCTGCATCATGGCATCGTCGAAGCCGATCAAGTGATGGCGACTCTCGCGCGCATGGCGGCGGTCGTCGACGGGCAGAACGCCGCGGATCCGATCTACCTGCCGATGGCGCCGGACTTCGATGACAGCCTCGAGTTTCAGACTGCCGTCGACCTGATCTTCAAGGGGCGCCAGGAGCCAAACGGTTACACCGAGACGGTGCTCCATTCGCGTCGCCGCCAGGTCAAGGCCCGACTCAACCCGGCGTGATCTTGACGCTTTAGAAGTCCGCGGCCCTCGTCAGCAAACCACGTATCGAGGCTTCGGAGAGCTCGAGCGCGCGCAGCTGGTCCGCCGTCGGGTGTGTTGTCGAGCCGTCGATGCGCGACGCCAGCCCGGCTAGCTCGCGTTGGGCGCGTGCGATCTGCTCGTCGAGGGCCGTGGCGTCGGGCGATTCTTCCAGCCGCGGGCGGAGTATCCGCCGGGCCTCGTAGATCTCGCCGGTCAGGTCGTGCGCGCGGATCAGCGCGTCCTGGCGTGCAGCGAGATCCGCACCCGATACGTCGAGGCCCGACGCCAGGGCTACCTCGATCTTGATCGTCGTCGCCAGGGTACCGACGTGCAGCAATGCCTGATAGGTGCCTGGTAGCACGCGGGGGGCGGGAGGTGGTGCCGGCAGCTCGAGCCGAGTCGCATCGTCGGGAGGAAATGCCGGCTCGATGCGCAGATCCCATTCTACGCTGTGCAGCCCGGCGCTCCCCGGTCCCGAAAGGGCCCGAATTCGACTCCCGTCAAGGGCGGTGATTTCGAGCCGAGCGGTCCGTACACCACCGAACTCCGGAACCGCGACGGGCAGGCGATACCGCAATACCGCGCTGGACGGCGGATTGGGGGCCCAGAACTCGGCGGCTCCGGCGTAGGTGTTCCTCGGGAGGTCGTTGAACAACTTCGCCGGTTTCACCGGGAAGAGATACCGGCGGCCAGCAGCGCGTGCCACGGCGAGCTTCTCCAGCACGGCGATGTCGTCGAGGATCCAGACGCTACGGCCGTGGGTACCGATGATCAGGTCGTTGTCGCGCGGGTGCACGATGATGTCGTCGACCGGCACCGTCGGCAGGTTGTTCTTCAGCCGCTCCCAAGAGACGCCGCGATCGAGCGAGAAGTAGAGCCCGAGCTCGTTGCCGAGGAACAGCAGGTCCTCGTTGCGTGGATGCTCGGCGACGACGTTGACCGACCAGTCGGGAAGGCCGGCAACGATCGAGCGCCATGTGTCGCCGCCGTCGTCGCTGGCGTACACGTAGGCCGCCATGTCGTCCTGCTGGTGGCCGTCGAAGGTAGCGTAGACGCGGCCCTGGGCGTGCCGCGAAGCGAGCAGGCGGCTGCTACTCGTGAATTCCGGCAATCCGGGGAACGTCTCGGTGAGATCGGTCCAGCTGGCGCCGCCGTCGACGGTGCGTTGTACGTTGCCGTCGTCGGTGCCGGCGTAGATCACGCGCGGGTTCACCGGCGACTCCGAGACCGTCGTCATGTTGCCGTATGTCGAGACGCCGTCGTTGAGCGACAGCACGCCCTCGACCGGGTGCATCCCCATGAGAGTCTCGGTCTGGCGATCGATGGCCTTGCTGAGATCGGGGCTGATCGCCTCCCAACTCTGCCCCTGATCGGGCGATCGGAACAGCACGTTGCCGGCGGCGTAGAGGGTGTCCGGGTCATGCTCGGAGATGATCAGCGGGCTGTCCCAGTTCCAGCGATAGTCCTCCGCCGCGTCGACCCCACCGTTTGCGGCTGGTGTCTCAATACGGATCGACTGGCGCTCCATCGTCGCCATGTTGAAGCGCATTAGGGCGCCGTTCTGCGTCTCGGTGATGATCACCTGGTGGTCGCGCGGGTCGATGCGGGCGTACATCCCGTCGCCGCTCACCAGCTTGATCCAGTCGCTGTTGCGGATACCGCGTGGATCGCGGCTGGCGCTCGGGCCACCCCAGACGCCGTTGTCCTGCAGCCCGCCGTATACCCAGTACGGGTCGCGCATATCCGCACCGATCTCGTAGAACTGGCCGATCGGCAGGTTGTCGAGGAAGCGCCAGGTCTCGGCGCGGTCGGCACTGACGAACACGCCGCCGTCGTGGCCTAGTAGCACGTTGTCGGAATCGCTCGGGTCGATCCACATGGCGTGCAGGTCGGGGTGGATGCCGGTCGCCTCCGTCCGCTCGAAGGTCACGCCGCCGTCGTCGGAAACCAGCAAGCCGCCGCCGAGCAGGTAGACGCGGCGGGCGTCATTGGGGTCGATGCGGACCTGGCTGAAGTACATTGGCCGCGGATTCACCTCGTTGAGCTGATCCCACGAGTCGCCGCCGTTCGATGACCGGTAGATGCCGCCGTCGGGCGCGGTCGCCTCCACCGTCGCGATGATGAGGTTGCCATCGCGTTGAAAAATATCCAGCCCGATGCGGCCCAGGTCGCCACTCGGCAGCCCGGCGGCCAATTCGGTCCACGAATCGCCGCCGTCGCGGGTCCGATAGAGGCCGCTACCAGGACCGCCGCCAATGAAGCAGCACGCCGTGCGGCGTCGCTGGTAGGTGGCGGCGATCACCGTGGCGGGATCATCCGGGTCCATTGCCAGGTCGGTGACGCCGGTGTCGGCGTCGATGTACAGCACCTTGTCCCACGAATCGCCACCGTCGCGAGTGCGAAATACGCCGCGCTCCTCGCTCGGGCCCCAGAGGCTGCCGCCGGCAGCGACGAAGACGGTGTCAGGGTCGCTCGGATGAACCAGGATGCGGCCGATGTGCCGGGTTTCGGTGAGCCCACGATGGCTCCAGGTGTCGCCACCGTCGGTCGACCTGTAGACCCCCGCGCCCCAGGGCGAGCTCTGCCGGTTGTTGGCCTCGCCGGTGCCGATCCACACGATATCCGGATCAGACGGCGCTACCGTAACGTCGCCGATCGAGTTGACGTCTTCGTCCTCGAACTGGGCCTTCCAGGTGGTGCCGCGGTTGGTCGTCTTCCACAAATTGCCGGAGGCCACACCGACGTAGTAGGTGTCCGCGTCCACGGCGGCGAAATCAGCGATGCGGCCACCCATCGTCGCCGGCCCGATCGGGCGCCAGCGTAGTTGCGTAAGGTCCGAAGCGGGTGTCTCGACGGTATCCGCGACCTGTGCAGGCGTCGGTAGTGCCGCTGCCGGGCTGCTCGCCGCCGCCACCATCGCGGCGGTGCCGCTCAGCAAGCCGGTCAGCAAGCCGGCGAGCGTGACAACGGTCGACGTGCCGTGGGCGGCGTCGGCACGGCGGGCAGGTCTGGAGGATCGCGTCTTCGATCGCAGATGCATCGCACTCAGTCCTTGAGCTCGGCGGCGCGTTCGGTCGCCTTGACCACTGCCTTGATGAGCGTCACGCGCAGGCCGCCGTCTTCAAGCTCCAGGAGCCCATCGATGGTGCATCCGGCCGGGGTGGTGACCTCGTCCTTCAACAGCGCCGGGTGATTGCCGGATTCCAACACCATGCCGGCCGCCCCGAGCGTGGCTTGGGCCGCCAACTTGGTCGCAATATCTCGCGGTAGGCCGACTTTGACTCCCGCTTCGGCGAGCGACTCGATGACCACGTAGATGAACGCCGGTCCGCTGGCCGAGAGTCCGGTCACCGCGTCCATGTGCTTCTCGTCGAGCACGACGGTCCGCCCGACGGCGTCGAAGAGCGCCTGTGCCAACGCCAGGTGGTCGTCGGTGGCGTGGGTTCCGGCGCATAGGCCGGTCATTGCGTCGCCAATTGCTGCTGGCGTGCCGGACATGGCACGGACTACGGGAACTTCCTCGAATGCCTCTTCGATCAGGCTCGTCGGCACCGAGGCGGCAACCGAGATCAGCAGCTTGCGCTCGATGACCGGTGCAATCTGCTCGCATACTGCACGGACGTTCGCCGGCTTCACGCACAGCAGCACCAGATCGGCATCTTCAACCGCGCTCAAGTTGTCGGTCGACACCTGTACGCCGTAGATCGCCGCTCGCAGCTTCGCGTTGGTCTCGTGGTGCACGGTGGCGCGGACGTTGTCCGCTGCCACTAGGTCCTTGTCGAGGAAAGCCCGTAGCAGGATGCCGCCGAGCTTCCCGAGTCCGATGACGGCAATGCGATGCTCTTGCGTCGTTTCGTTCATCTCCATCCTCCGCGGCTGAGACTACCAGCAACGAAGGGTCAACTGCGGCCTGACCACGGCAGCTCCCTCAGCCGAGCGTGTTTCAATCGATCGACCTGTCTGCCATGGCTGGAGCGCGCTCGAGGTGCGCTCCACGTTTCCCGAGCGGATGCTATTTGTGACTGACTTGAAACGGTGCTCGCGGCTGATCTGCGCGCCGATCCTTGTCGCTGGGTGCGGGCTGCTGTTGGCCACCAACAGCGTGCTGGCGTCCACTCACGACGAGCCCGCGCCGGCGCCTAGCCCGACGCCGCAACAGCGCCAGATCCCCGTGCGAATGATCGGCGGTCAGGCGCCGATTGAGCGGCAGACCGACAAGAACGCAACCGCGACGTGGACCGAGGAGGCGCCGATCCTCGACGGGCGCCTGGATGAGGCGGTCTGGGCGACGGCTGTGGTTATCAGCGACTTCCGGCAGCGAGAGCCGCAGGAAGGTGGGGAGCCTACCGAGCTCACTGAAGCCAGGGTTCTGTACGACGACGACAACCTGTATTTCGGCTTCGTGCTGCACGACAGCAACCCCGACGGCATCCGCGCCACGCAGCTGCGCAGAGACAGCATCAGCATCGGCAGCTTCGGAAGCCGCTTGATCGACTCCGACGAATCGGACGATACCGTTGCCGTGATCCTCGATACGTTCAGCGACCAGCGCAACGCGTTCCTGTTCGCAGTCAACGCGCTGGGCACCAAGTTCGACGCCACCGTTCGCGGCGAGAGCCTGGTCAATGCCAACTGGGACGAGCGCTGGGACTCCGCGGCACAGATCACGGAGCGCGGCTGGGAGGCCGAGATCGCGATCCCCTGGTCGATCCTGCGGTACACGACTTCCGGAGCCGGATGGGGAATGGACATTCGGCGCGACATTAGGCGCAAGAACGAAGAGGTCGTGTGGGCCAACTACTCGCGCGACTTCGAGTTCATCGCAGTCTCGCGTGCCGGCCGGCTGGTGGGCCTCCGAGGTCTCCGCCTGAGAGAGCGCTTTCGGATCAAGCCATACGTCACCGGAACCTGGGACTCGTTCGAGCGCCGTCCGATCCCGTTCGAGGACACGCGCTCGGATTGGGGAATCGAGGACTTCAAGATCAAGCTGACCTCGACGCTGACCTCGCAGCTCACATACAACACGGATTTCGCGCAGGTCGAGGTCGACGACCAGCGGGTCAACCTGACGCGTGACGCGCTCTTTTTTCAGGAGAAGCGCGAGTTCTTCCTCGAGGCCGCCAACAACTTCGCCTTCGGTCCTACACGCCGCGGCGCTTTCGGACCGCCGATCCTGCGTATGTTCCACTCGCGCAACATCGGACTGGACGACTCCGGTCGCCCATTGCCGATCGATTACGGCGCCAAGATCACTGGCAAGATCGGTGGCGGCAACGTCGGCTTGTTGAACGTGCAGACGAACGACTCGGCATTCGGGGAGGGGAGCAACTACTCAGTGGCGCGCTGGCGCCAGGACGTCCTGGCGCGCTCGAGCATCGGAGTAATCGGTATCAATGTTGAAGGGCAGGGCGACGACTTCAACCGTGTGTACGGCGCTGACGCAAGCTTCCAGTTCGGCAACTTGAACCTGGCGGGTTTCGCGGCACAGTCGGAAGGTGGCTTCGAGGAGCGCTCGTTGGCTTGGCGTGGTCGTTTCGACTACAACAGCGATCTGTTCGAGGTGGTCGCCGACGTTACCCACATCGACCCGGAGTTCCGCAACGACCTTGGCTTCATCCTGCGTCGTAACATCCTCTACCAGCGCTACGACGCCCAGCTGAAGCCACGACCGGCCGGAATCCCGTGGCTGCGGCAGCTGCCGTTCGTGGCGCACCACCAGACGTTCCACGATCTCGATGGCCGGCTGATCTCGCGCCGACAGTTCGTCGACACGAGGCCGCTGCTGGAGTCGGGTGACAGCTTCATCATCAGCTACGAGCGCAATTTCGAGCGCCTCGACTTCCCGTTCCAGATCCACCCCGACGTCGCCATACCACCGGGCGAGTACACCTTCGGGCAGCTATTCTTCGGATTCTTCTCCAACGCCTCGCGGCGGGTGAGCTTGAACGGGTTTCTGGAGATGGGTGACTTCTACGACGGCGACCGCATCTCGGCAACGCCGCAGATGGCGATTCGCTTCAGCGAGAACTTCACCCTGCGCCCGGAGTTCAGCTACAACAAGGTGAACGTGTCGACCGGGTCGTTCACCAGCAACATCGCGCGCGTGCGTGCCGAGGTATCGTTCTCCGACCGAGTGCTCACCGATGCGCTGGCGCAGTACAACACGGTCAGCGACGAGTTCGAGATGTTCGCGCGGCTCCGCTACATCTATCGGATCGGCGACGATTTCTACCTCGTCTACCGGCAGGCACGGCGCTATAACGGCGGGTTCGTGGGCCCGATCGACCAGTCGCTGATCGCCAAGCTGACGTTCTCCTTCGGCTTCTAGTGGCCGGTCACAGGCCACTATTTGTCGGGCGTAGCACTAGTTCCGCGTCGAGGACGCCAGGCCGGCGAACAGCGGTTGGCCCTGTCTGGCCGCCTGACCTGCTATATCTCCTGCTCGAGAAAACCTCGCCATTTCTTGCCGGAGTAAGCCCATGAGCGCCGCTGACTTGTATCCGATCTGCCGACGGCAGTCTTTCGCGCTCGTCGGAGCGTTGCTGGGATTGCTGGTGGGGCCCGCCACGGCCGGCGCGCAGGGGCCGGTGGCTCTGGTCGCGGACCGGCTGATTGACGGCCGAGGCTCCGATGCCCGCACCGGAGTCGTGGTGGTGGTGGAAGGCGAACGGATCACTGCGGTCGGGGGCCGCGAGGTGATCCCCGCCGGTGCCCGCCTGTTGGAGCTGCCCGGCGCGACGCTCATGCCCGGGATGATCAACAATCACGAGCATCCCCTGATGTATGGCGACGACTATCAGAACGCCCATCTGCAGGGCTCTTCGGCCTACAAGGCTCTGATGGGGCTGGCGGCGGTGCAGCGGTATCTGCTGGCCGGCTGGACCGGCGTGCGGGTCATGGGCGACGCCGATGTCTTCTACGCCAATCAGGATCTCCGGCGGGCGATCGAAGAGGGGATCTTCATCGGACCTCGAATGGCCGGCGCCGGGCACTACATCTCGATCACCGGCGGAGGCGGCGACGTCAACTTCCTATCTCCCGAGCAGCCGGTAGTGGCCGATGGTCTGGTGGTCGACGGGCCCGAGGAGGTCCGCAAGGCGGTGCGGCGGGAAGTGAAGTACGGCTCGGACTGGATCAAGCTGCTCGTCACAGGCGCCTACCAGTCGGTCGGCGACGACCCGCGGAACGTCGCCTTCAGCCCTGAAGAGCTGCGCGCCGCGGTCCAGGAGGCGGGTCGGCTGGGCGTTCCGGTTGCCGCCCATGCGCACGCCACCGACGGCATCAAGCAGGCCGTACGCGCCGGTGTACGCTCGATCGAGCACGGCACGTTTCTCGACGACGAGGCGATCGCGCTCATGGTCGAGCGGGGCACCTTCCTGGTGCCGACGATCTACATTGGCGACTACTACGAGGGCACCGACCTGCTGCTGGCACAGGAGAAGAACGACCAATACACGGAGAACGATCGCCCCGTATTTCTAGCCGCCCTTGGCCGGGCGCACGCGGCGGGTGTGAGGATCGCCGTTGGTATCGACCTCGGCGGCATCTCTGTTCCGGCGGAGGTTTTCGCCCGCGAGTTTGCCGTGCTGACCGAAGCGGGCCTCTCACCGATGGACGCGATTCAGGCCGGTACCCGCGTTGGCGCGGAGCTCCTGGGCTGGGACGATCTCGGGACGATCGAGCCCGGCAAGCTCGCCGACATCATCGCCGTGCCGGGAAATCCACTCGACGACTTGAGCGCTCTGGAACGCGTATCTTTCGTTATGCTGGGCGGCAGGGTGGTCAAGCGTCTGGATTCGTCGGCGTCGCTTGCCGGGATTCTGCCGGGGCGCGAAAGTCAGTAAGAGTCGCCCCGGCCCACAACCTCCGGGGGACTGATGGCGATCTTCGCTCGGCCGTAAGACAGCGGCGTGCACGGCGCTCGTACTCGCACTCACGCTGACGCTGCTCGCCCAGCAGGCATGGGCATTTCGCATTTACTGGACTGGCAACAACAGCGCCCAGGAGTCTGCAGCGGCAACGACGCTGGACCTCGGCGTCGATCACACCGGCAACAACGTTGGCACGGCGTGGGTCGTCGAGGTCAAGAAACCGGGCCCGGGCGTGATCATCTTCAACGCTGAGTGCGCGGTGGACGGTAGCAACAGCGACTGGGTCGAGATCGACATCCTCGTTGACGGCGTCGCCGTGGGGCCGAGCGCCAGCGACAACGCCTTCTGCACCGGTCACACCACAGGCAGCGGTTTCGCAGATACCTGGGTGAGCGCGAGCACCGTTGTCCCGATGGATTTCGAGCCGGGGAATCACACGATCGAGGTACTGGCGTTCCTCGGCAACGCCGGCACAAGTTGGCGAATCGATGACCTGTCGTTAACGGTCATGCTTCAGAAGAGGTAGGCCCGCGACCGGCCGCTCCAGTAGTCGGGCGAGGTCCGATTGACCGGGCCCGCCCGGAGCGGCTTTGGTCCCGGCGCCCGATCCCACCGTACCTCCGCCAACCGCCGGGCATGGCGCGCTCGGGCGCTCGAGTTACGTAAATGATGTCAATCCGCCAGCAAGCTCATTACCCGGTTCCTGGATAGCAGCATCCCGACAGCCGCGATTGCGGTGGCCGCGGCGATGCCGAGATAGACGGCCAAGATGCCGAACGGCTCGGCGAGGGCTCCGATCTGCCCGGATACCCAGACGCCGACGCCGACGAACGCGATCCACACGCCCATCATCGTGCTCGAGAGCCTTTCCGGCGCCTCGCGGCTGACGAATCCCTGACCGGTCGGGAGCACAGCCATCTGTCCGAACGTGATTACCCAGTAGTAGGCCAGCGGCCAGAAGAGACTCGTCTTGACCGTGAGATCGCCTTCACGGGCTGGGAGTGTCATCGACATGATCAGAAACGCGGTCGATGTGAGGAAGAGCCCGATGGCGATCTTGGTCGGTGCGTCCAGCTTGCGACCGCGGCCCTCGAGGCGGCTCCATATGGCCAGCATGATCGGTCCGACGATGATCACGAAGAGTGCCTGTGCCGAGTGGATCCACAGCGTCGGGATCTCGAACCCGGCGATGACACGGTCGCTGGTGTTCTGCACGTACAGGCTGAACGAGCCGCCCCACTGCTCGAAGGCGGCGATGAATACGAAGTACGCCAGGCACAGCGAGCAGATTGCCGTGACTCGACGGCGCTCGCCGCGCGTGAGCGCAAATAGGGGTCGACCGCCGCCGGGCTGTCTCGAAGCTTCCGGAACCTTCGAGACCGGCAGCTGGACGCGGGTCAGCACAATCGCCGACAGGGCCATCATCACGCCCGTCGATGCCAGGCCCTCCACCCAGCCCATGCGGCTCGCGATGGTGCCGGAAATCAGTGCACCGATGATGAAGCCGAGCATGGCGGCCATGAACAACAGCGTGTATCCGCCCTCGCGCTTGGCGCTCGACCCCTCGTACAGAGGTCCGACCATCGCGGCCAGCGTCGGGACCTGGAGTCCGTACCCGATGATGAACACCAACAGGGAGCCATAGAACGCCAGCGTCATCGCTCCGTACGCAGCCTCGACGGCCGATTGCAGCGCGGCAGCGCCGGCGGCGCTGGTGGCCAGGCTGGCGACTGCCTCCGCGATGCGCCCGGACTGTGCCTCGTCGAGAGTCAGTCGCGCGATTGGAACCTCGGCGTCCAGCAGCACTTGCCGGACCGGCGCGTCGTAGAACGAGCCGACGAGCGCCGGGATCGTGCCGACGCCGGCAAGGACGAAGATGGGGACGGTCTGTAGCCACATGCCCAGGATCGCAGCCCGACGCTTGCCGATGAACGCGTCGGCGATCCAGCCGCCGATCAACGGCGAGGACTGGACCAGGCCGGTGAACAGCCCGTACAGGCGTACGGCCTCGGCGCCGGTCCACCCATATCCGTAGTCTCGCGGCGTCGCGGTGATGAATAGCACCAGATGGCCGATCAAGCCGGCGTAGGCGGCGACATGCCACAGCGATACGTGCGCCAACGTGTAGATCTGGCGCGGATGATCGAAGAAACCGTCGGTACGCGGCATCATTGCCCAGGCTAGCGGACAGGGCTTCAGAGCCGCGATACTGTGCCATGGAACTGGGTCCGAGTTGGCGAACACGACGAGGTACAACGTTGAGCAGGGAACGAGCAATGGGGGTTCGAGCGGCGATCCTGGTAGCCGGGCTCGCGCTCATGGGTGCGCATGTCGGACATCCCGCGACCGTGGCACCGACCGACTGGCCCCAGTGGCGCGGCCCCGCGGGCACGCGGGTCGCCGACGGGATCGCGCTACCGGTGTCCTGGAGTGATGACGAGAACGTCGCCTGGAAGGTGCCCCTGCGCGGCCTGGGGGTCTCCTCGCCGATCGTCTGGGGCGATCAGGTGTTCGTTACCTATCAGGTCGGGCGTGTACCGCGTCGGGGCGGCTCGCATCCGACGCTGTCACGGGGCGACGCCGGTAGCGGCGACCTCTTGATGAGAGAAGCCTCGGGGGAAGTCGGTAGCCGTGTTTCCTTCGTCGTGGCGTCGTTCCATCGGCACGACGGGCGGCTGCTATGGGAGCGCCAGATCGATGCCGGGGGGCGCCTGTTCCCAGTGCACGACAAGCACAACCTGGCGAGCCCTAGTCCGGTGACCGACGGTGAGCGCGTGTACGCCTGGTTCGGCACCGGACAGATCGTTGCCTTGAGCATGAGCGGCGAGCAGGTCTGGCAGCGAGCCCTCGCCGAAGGTGGCGATAGCTTCAACATCGGCTGGGGGCACGCTAGCTCTCCGACGCTCTATGGCGACTCGCTCATCCTGCAGTGCGACCACGGTCCGAGCGCCTACCTGCTGTGGCTCGAGGCGCACACGGGCGAGGAGCAGCGTCGGGTGCGGCGTTCCTCATCGACCACGTCGTACAGCACGCCCTCCGTTGTCCCGGGGCCCGATGGCGACGAGCTCATCGTCAACGCCAGCCAGCGATTGGAAGCCTACGATCCGACCAGCGGCGAGCTGCTCTGGCACACGGGCGCCAACAACAGCTTTCCGATCGGCGTGCCGACATACGCCGACGGCGTCCTGTACACCAGCCGCGGCCACCGAAGCGGCCCCTATATGGCGATTCGGACGGGCGGCCGCGGCGATATCACCGACAGCCACGTGCTCTGGCGTGTTGCCACCGGGGCGCCGTATGTGTCGTCGGTGCTGCTGTACCGCGGACGTGTCTACATGTCGAACGGCAGCGGCATCGTCAGTGCCGTCGAGGCGGCAACCGGCGAGCGCATCTGGCAAGAGCGAGTCGGCGGGGTTTTCTCCGCCTCGCCGGTAGCGGGCGACGGCAAGGTATATTTCGTCAGTGAGGCGGGCGAGACGGTCGTGGTGGCCGCGGGCGAAGCTCCGCGCGTGCTGAGCCGAAATCCGCTCGACGCGCGCGTCATTGCGTCACCCGCGATCTCCAATGGCCAGATCTTCATTCGCGCCGACCGACACTTGATCGCGGTCGGCAACTGACCGCGATCGGCGGCCGATCGCCCTCGCGTATCCGGCTTTTTCCCGCCGCGCGGCCCGTGTAATGTCTGCTGCCGTCATTCCCTCGACTCGTGAGAAAGCCATGTCGAACGAGCTGCGTGTTCCTGAACAGATCGCTCCACTCCATTTCCACAACGCGGCCCCGACGCCGTTCTTCGAGTGTCATTAGCGGTGTGCCAGGGCGGCAATCCGGTCGGTACCATCACGACCGGCGCCTGGTCACCGTACCTGGGTCACGGCACCGGCTACGTCCGGTTCAAGGAACCCGGTGGTTGGCTCGGCGCCACGGTGTCGGTGTCGGACGACGACGGGCAGATGCACGATGCCGAGGTGGTGGCGTTGCCGTTCTACGACCCTGAAAAGAAGATCTCCCGGGGGCTCGACACGAGAGTCCCGGCCGGACCGATTGCGGCCGAGGCCTAGCCGGCCGACCTTTGCGTACGACGTTCGCCGCTTGCACCGTCGGGGACGCGTGCAGGCGCGGCCGACAACCATGAGCAGTGAGGAATCATGAACGACCAGGACCGTGCCACCCGAGCCGACCCGCAGCACCTCGAACCTGATATCAAGGTGATGGAATGGGGGTTCGCGCGCACGCCGTTCTTCCCGTGCACTTCCACCCCGGACACCGTCTACAGCGTCTACAGCGGCCGTCTCGCCATCGAGGCGATGGGCGACGATCCGGTAGCCAACTACTGGAAGCTACGGCGCGAGGCGGTGCTGTACGACGTGCCGGAGCACCCGATCGAGATTTCCGGGCCCGATGCAGAACGCCTGCTGAACCGGGTGTTCGTGCGCGATATTTCCAAGCTGAGGCCGGGACGCGCTAGCTACGGCATCGCCTGTTACCCCGATGGCGGCATCATGATGGACGGCGTGCTCATGCGACTCGCCGAGGATCGGTTCTGGTATGTCCTGGCGAACGGCGAGTTCTTCAGCTGGGTGATGGCACTTGGCCTCGAGATGGACGTGACCGTCAGCGACCCGGACTCGTGGGTGCTGCAGGTGCAGGGCCCGCGATCGCTCGAGGTGCTGGATACTGCGTGCGACGGTGGCGCGCCGGATCCATTCAAGTTCTTCGCCGTCACCGAGTGCACCATGGGCGGACAGCCGCTTTGGCTATCGCGCACTGGCTGGACGGGTGAGCTCGGCTGGGAGGTGTACACGATCGAGCCCGACGTCGATGGGCCGGCTTTGTGGAACCACATCCTCGAGGCCGGCAAGTCGTTCGACATGGTCGGTACGGCAATGGACTCGATGGAGAGCCGCCGCATCGAGGCCGGCATTCTCAGCAACGGCAACGACATGACCCCGGCGCACAACCCGTTCCAGGCCGGCCTCGGCAAGTTCGTCGATATGGATAAGGAAGACTTCATCGGCAAGCAGGCGCTCGAGACTGCCGATCGAGGCTTGTTGCTCTATGGCATCAAGAGCTTGCAGGCAGCACCCTCCGGGGAGATGGCGGTCGAGGGTCGGCGGGTCGGTCGGGTAATGGTCGGTGCCTGGTCGCCCTATCTGCAGCACGGCATAGGCTTCGCGATGTTCGACGAGCCGGGGGAATGGCCTGGCACACAGGTCGAGGTGCAGGATCCGCAGGGCGCTTTCCAGGTCGGGGAGATCGTCATGCTGCCGTTCTATGACGCCGACAAGCAGATCCCGCGCGGTCTCGACCGGAGTATTCCGGAGGTACCGAGCTAGTCGGGTTCCACCCCCTCGTCCAGCAGTGCCATCAGGGGTTTCTTGACGGCGAACATCGCCACCGCAACGAGTCCGCAGCCGACGGCGATCCCGCCGAACACCGCCAGTTCCCCGATCGATTGCGCCAACGCTCCCACCTGACCCGAGAGCCAGATCCCGATCCCGCCGAGAAGCAGCCAGAGACCCATCATCGTGCCTGCCAGCCGCTCCGGTGCCTCGGCGCTGATGAACCCCAGCCCGATCGGAATGACCGCCAGCTGCCCGACGGTGACGATCCAGTAGTAGATCAGGGGCCAGAACAGATGCGTCTGCGTGCCAGGATTCAGTGCATGCTGAGACGCGGCGAAGGCCATACAGACGAAAGCGAGCGCGGTCATCAGCATTCCGATGGCCATCTTGCTCGGCGCCGAAACAGCTCCCCGTCGGTTCGAGGCCAGCTTCCACGTCCAGATCATGACCGGCCCCAACAGGATCACGAACAGCGACTGGGCGGAGTGGATCCACAGGGTCGGAACCTCGAACCCCCCAACCGTGCGGTCGGTCTTGTTTTCGACATAGAGGCTGAACAAGCCGCCCCATTGATCGAAGGCCACGAGGAAGAACAGGTAGCACATCGACAGCACCGCGATCGCGAGCACGCGATTCCGCTCAGGAGGCGTGAGCGCGAGCGAAAACGACTTTCGTTCGGCGGTCTCCGTCAAGGCTGGCCCCCCGTTCGACTCGAACGAAGCAACCAGCCGTAGCAACGCGGCGAACGCGGCAGCGGCCATGAAGGCCGTCGACAGCAGGGCCGCTCGCCAGCCAAATCGGGTCAAGAGGCCGCCGGCGATGAGCGCGCCGACGATGAACCCGAGGTTGAGCGCCATGAAAAACAGCGTGTACCCGGTTTCTCGTCGCGCCGGCTCGTCGGCGTACAGTACGCCGACGAGTGCGTACAGGCTGGGCATCAGCAGGCTATAGCTCCAGGCGAACAGCGCGATGCTCAGATAGAACGCGACGGTTGTGAGTCGGTAGGCCCGCCGAACCGCAAGCCGCAACGTCTCGTTCGCTTCGGCGGCGCCCAGCACCCGCTCCAGTCGTGCGTCCTCCTCCGAGCCCAGGCTGATTCTTCCAAGCGATACGTCGGCCTCGATGAGCACCTCCCGAACCGGGGCGTCGTATACGAAGCCCACAAGCTCGGGAATCGAGCTCGCGGCGCTGAACAACAGGATGGCGATCGTTCCGCCGGCCAGTCCCAGAATCGCGGCCCGTCGTTTACCGGTGAAGACGTCCGCGACCCAGCCGCCGATCATCGGCGCCAGGTGCACCACACCGCCAAAAAGGCCGTAGAGGCGGATCGCTTCGGCGCCCGACCAACCGAAACCGTAGTCAAGCGGCGGGGTGGTCAGGAACAGGACGAGGTGTCCGATGATGCCGGCGTAGGCCGCGACGTACCACAGAGCGATGAACGACAAGACGAAGAGGACGCGCGGGTGGCCATAGAAAACCGTCTTGTCAGCGGTCACTAACCGGAGGCCTGACCCGTTGACCCCGGCGTCTCACCGACGCACACGGCGCACGACGGGTCGTTGGACTCGGCGAGAGCGCGATCTTCCTCGCTCTGGTACTGCGGGGTGTCGTGGCGTGGCAACCGCTGGTCGGCGCCGCGCTCGGCGGTTTCCTTCCACGCCTCGTCGTCGGTCCACTTGAACGGCAGCGTGACCGTGCCCGGTTCGCTCAGCGCCGTCAGGCCGGCGAGCGCGCTGGTGAGGATCTCGCGTTGCAGCTCCGGCTCACCCGGTTTTCCGGCGGTGTGCCCGAGTGGGTAGTCGAGGAAGGCGATGCGTGGCGGCCTGGTGGCCTGGATGATGTCGAGCGCGCTCGCCATGCACAGCGTGGAGATCCCGGCCGCCTCGATCTCCCGTGCGATCAGTCCGACGGACTGATGGCAAACCGGTCAGACGGGCACCAGCAGCGCCACGTCGACCTGGTTGGCGACGAGGCGCCGGGCCAGTTCGGGCGCGACCTCATCGCGTGCCCTTCGTGACGAGTAGATGCCGCCCATGAAGGTGTACGCGTTGTCGGCCAGCGCGCCGACAACGCCGTCCTCCACCAACCCTCGTAGCGTATCGATCGGGAAGACCACGTTCGGATCACGGCGCGCCGGGTCGAGATCGTAGGAAAAGTGTGTGGCGCGGAGATCCGCCGTGTCGACGTCCGTCGGAATCGTGCGGAACGAGACGTCGTCCTTGTAGTGGAAGGCGCGCTGGCCGGCAATGTAGACGCCGCCGGAGGCGATCAATCCGAGGCGGCACTCCGACAGCGGCTTCTCGAGCGGTTGCCAGGGTGGAGGGTCTTCGACGCGGGTCCACTCGTAGATGCCGTAGCCGAGGGCAGCGTATTTCTCCCCGATGCGTGTTATGTACTCGATCGGCTCACTCATCCGCGCGGCTCCAAGGCGGAGGACCGAAGCGTCACATGAAACGCGCCGCAAACCCCGCCGGTCGACGACTGCCCAGCGAGCGTATCGCATGAAGCGCGTGAGAGGGGCAGTGTTGTTTGTCGCCACATTGGTGTTGTGCCCGAGCCACGGCCTGGCATCGTCGCCGGCGGTGACCGCGAGATCATCGGCACAGCGACACTCCGTGGTGGTCGCCAGGAACGTCGAGGCGGCGATGCGGGATGGCACCGTACTGCGCGCCGACATCTACCGTCCCGATGCGCCGGGACGATTCCCGGCGCTGTTGCGCCGTACGCCGTACTCCAAGAACAGCGACGGATCGGCAGCGCGCTTTCGGCGGTTGAGTACGCACGGTTATGTCGTTGTGGTGCAGGATACCCGGGGTCGCTACGCCTCGGACGGAGTCGCGGTGCCGCACGACGAGGCGACGGATGGTTACGACAGCATCGAATGGGTGGCGGCGTTGCCGTACGTCGACGGCAAGGTCGGCATGTACGGTGGCAGCTACCTGGCGACGACCCAGCTGATGGCCGCATCGCTGGCGCCGCCACACCTGACCGCGATCGCGCCGAGCTCGTCGTACTCGAGCCGCCACGACATGGTCTTTCAGGGTGGCGCCTTCTACCTGTCGGACGGGATGTACTGGAACCTGGGGCAAGCGGCGGACGTCCGTCGCCGGGCGGCCGGCGCGTCGTTCGAGGATCGCGACGGTCCGATCGGATTGACCGGCGAAGAGCGTCGCAAGGTGCGCGAGGAGCTCCTCTGGCAGGTACCGCTGGCGTCGATGGGGGCGCTGGGCATCAAGGATCTCGCGCCCGGCTATTTCCAGATGCTCGCTCACCCGAGCTACGACACGTTCTGGGAAACCTACGACATCGCCCGTCGCCATGGCAGCTTCGAGACTCCGGCCCTGCATGTTACCGGCTGGTACGACACCCTGCTGCGCGGGACGCTGGAGAACTTCAGTGGGTTGCGTGCCAACGCCCGGACTCTGCGGGCCCGGGACGGTCAGCGGCTCGTGGTTGGCCCCTGGACCCATTCGGGGCCGACAATCGAGAGCACCAGCATCGGCGAGGTCGAGTTCGGTCCGGACGCCGGGATCGACTATGAGCAGCTGCTGCTGCGCTGGTACGACCATTGGCTCCGCGACGGTGATGCATCGGTTGTGGACGCGGCGCCGGTACGCATCTTCGTGATGGGGACCAATCGCTGGCGCGACGAAGCCGAATGGCCGCTGTCGCGGGCACGACCAGCGCGCTACTATCTTCACAGCGGCGGCGATGCGGCCGAGCGCGCTGATGACGGAGTGTTGAGCACCGAACCCCCGGCTGAGGAGCCTCCGGATCGGTATGTCTACGATCCCTCCGATCCGGTGCCCACCGGTGCCGCCGGCGGATATTCGCGCGCGCCGGCGGACGCCTCGGCGATCGAGACGCGACCCGACGTGCTCGTATACACCAGCGCCGCGCTCGAACAGGATCTCGAGGTGACCGGCTATATCGAGCTTGTGCTCTGGATATCGTCATCGGCGCCGGATACCGACTTCACTGGCAAGCTCATCGACGTGGCCCCCGATGGGACCGCGCGGACGCTCACCGACGGTATCGCCCGGGCTCGTTATCGCGATGGCAAGACGAGCCCGGAGCTGCTCTCGCCGGGCGTACCGGCGCGGCTGGCTATCGACCTGCTTGCCACCAGCAACGTTTTTCTCCGCGGCCACCGGATCCGGCTGGAGATCTCCAGCAGCAACTTTCCGCGATTCGATCGCAACCCCAATACCGGTGCTCCGTTTGGCACCGACGGCGAGTTGCGAAGCGCGACGCAGAGCGTTTTTCACGATAGACAGCGAGCGTCCTACCTGCAGCTGCCGGTAGTGCCTAGCGACGAGTCCGGCTAGTGTTTCGGGCAGGGTCGGCCCAACTGATTCCGGAGATGCGGAAACGATGACAAGCCAGATGAGGCGGGGCGGAGGGCACGGCGTTCGAGGGTTCGCGTTGCTTGGGGTCGTGCTTGCCGCGGTCATGGGTGCCGGCCCAGCTCAGACGTACGACGTCATCGTCCGCAACGGCCGTGTCCTGGACGGTTCCGGCAACCCCTTCTTCTATGCTGACGTCGGCATCCGCGGCGACGAGATCGTCGCGCTCGGTGACCTCGAAGGGGCGACCGCCGCGCGCGTCGTCGATGCCAGCGGCCACTATGTGACGCCTGGGTTCATCGGCCTTCACGAACACGTCGACAACGACATTCTCGCCGGCGCCAACCGGGTGACCAACTAACACGACGCAGGGCTTTACCACCCTGGTGATCAACGCCGACGGTCTGTTCGGCGGCATCTGGCCGCTGCGCGAGCAGCGTGAAGCGTTCGAGCGCATCGGCCATGCGCCCAATCTGGTGCCGCTCGTGGGACACGGTGTGGTGCGTCGTCTGGTGATGGGCGAGGAGCCCCACGAGGTGATGCGTCATGCCACGGGCGATGAGCTCGAGCGCATGCGGGCGCTGGTTCGCGAGGGGATGGAAGATGGCGCCTTCGGGCTGAGCACGGGGCTGGAGTACAACCCGATGCGCTACAGCTCCGAGGAGGAGCTGCAGGAGTTGGCCAAGGTGGTTGCCGAGTACGGCGGCCATTTCCAGGCCCACATGCGCAGCCAGGGGCGCTATTCGAAGTGGCTGCTGCCGAGCCACATGGATCACCCGACCCAGCGCCACGTCGACTGGCTCGACGCCATCATGGAGGTTATCAACGTCGGTCGCGTGGCCGGCCTCCCGGTCATGCTCGACCACATCCACCCGAAGGGCCCGCGCGAGTGGGGTCTCAGCAAGGCGACGACGCAGCTGATCGACGGGGCATGGCAGGCCGGCCATCCGGTCTATATCAACATGCATTCCTACGAGGGCTACTCCGCCTATGTGACGCTGGTGCCACGCTGGGCGCTGGCGCGCGAAGAGGTACCGGGGCAGAGCGCCTCCGACGATTTCCCGCCCGTGGACTACACCGACATGCTCGGCAACCTGCAGGAGCGGCTGCTCGACCCCGAGCTGAGAGAGATGATCCGCGCCGATGCCGAGTACGAGGCTATCCGGCAGGGCGGCGCCGACAACCTGATCATCGTCGACTTTCCCGACGCGAGCTTCGTTGGCAAGACACTCGCCGAGGTTGTGGAGGAGCGCGGCGGCGACTTCTTCGAGACCGTCATCTGGCTGCAGATGAACGGTCTGGATCAGCCGGGCGGCGTGCTGTGGATGGCCAAGGCCGTCGGCATGATCGACATCGAGGAATGGATGCGGCAGGACTACACCGCCGTGTCACTCGACCGCGGCTCCGACGATGGCAGCCGCACCAGCAAGTCCACCCATCCGGGCGAGTACGGTACCTCGGGGCGCCTGTTGCGAGAGTTCGTGTTCAATCGAGGCACCATCACGCTGCCGCACGCCATCCGCTCGATGACCGGGCTCTCGGCTCAGATTCTCCGGCTCAGCGATCGAGGCCGCATCGCGGTGGGTCAGAAGGCAGACGTCGTGGTGTTCGATCCCGAGACGGTGCGCAGCGATGCCACCTACCTGAACCCCTACGTCTATCAGCAGGGCATGAGCTGGGTCTTGGTAAACGGCAGCTTCGTGGTCGATGAAGGTGAGCCAACCGTGGAGCTGCCGGGAGCGGTGCTCGAGCGATAGGCTCGAACGCTACTCGGAGCGCAGCACCTCAACTGGATCGAGGCGCATCGCCCGCGCGGCCGGCAGGGCACAGGCCAGGGTCGCAGTCGCCAGCATGAGCAATCCCACTCCAGCGAGCGTTGCCAGGTCTGCTGGCGCGACCTCGAACAACAGGCTTGCCGCGGCTCGGCCGGCGACCAGGGCTCCACCGATTCCGAGCGTCAGGCCTGTCACCGCGAGTCGCAAGCCATCGCCCAGCACCATGCGACGTACGTCACCGGCGTTGGCGCCGAGCGCGATCCGCACGCCGATCTCTCGACGACGCTCGCGAACGGCAAACTCGAGCACGCCGTAGGTGCCGATTGCTGCCAGGACCAGCGCGATGAGCGCGAAGCTCGACATCATGCGCAGGAAGAAGCGTGGCTTGTCGACCGAGTCTACGAGCGCCTGGGTACCGGTCACCAGCACGTCGACCGGCACCGCGGGGTCGAGCCCTCGGATGACCCGCCGCACCTCCGGCGCAACATCAGTTGGCGGCCCGGCGGTGCGCATGATCACTGACATGTAGCCCCAGCCGCGATGGGCTGCCGATGGATAGAACAGGTCCATGCTGCCGCGGCGGTCATCTTGTCCGATGAGCTTCAAATCCTCGATCATGCCAACGACGGTCAGCCACGGACGGTCGGAGTCGAGGCGAAATCGGCGTCCGACCGCGCTGGTGCCGTTGAACAGGAATCGTGCCAGCGCGCGGTCGACGATAACCTTGTCGCCGTCGAGGCCATCGGCATCGGTGAAGTTCCGGCCGACCACGATGGGTACACCGAGCGTGGGGAAGAATTCCTCATCCACCGTGGCGCTCGGTAGGTAGTCCTGTGGTAGTGGCCGGGGCTCGCGGCCGTCTGCCTGCGGCCGCAGCCCGAAGCTGATCGCGGGTTCCGGCGGGACGCCGTTGGCCAGCGAGGCGGAGACCACGCCGGGCAGGCTGTGCAACTCGTCTCGCAGCGCCCGGAAGAAGTGCCCTCGTGCAACAGGATCCCCATAGCTGTGCCCCGGTAGCTCGATCGATACCTGCAGCAGGTTGCGGGCATCGTAGCCCGGGTCTACCGCCGTCAGGCGTACGAAGCTCCGAATCAACAGCCCCGCGACGACCAGCAGCGTGACGGACATCGCGATCTGCGCCACGACGAGGCTGCCTCGTAACCTGGTCGAGCTGCGTTCGGCCGAGGACCAGCGTGTCGACCGGCCGGCGAGCCCACCACCGGTCGCCCGCCAGCCGGGTAGGACGCCCAACACCACGCCGACGATGGTCGTTACCCCGAGTGCGAACGCCAGCGCACGCTGGTCGACCGCGACATTCCCTACCAGGAAGGACGTGATTTCCGAAGGCAGCAGCCCGGCGATCGCCTGCACGAGGCCGAACGCCAGCACCACGGCGGCGGCTCCGCCGAGCCCCACCAACACGAGCGTCTCGGTGAGCTCCTGTCGAATCAGGCGTGCGCGCGAGGCGCCCAGTGCGGCACGCACGACGATGTCGGCTGCACGGCGACTGGCGCGGGCGAGCAACAGGTTGATTGCGTTGAGCATGGCGACGCCGAGCAGCACGGAGACCGCGGCGGTCATCATCCAAAGGGCTCGCGTCACGTCGGCGTTGGCGCGGAACGAATCCAATGGTGCGGCGCGCAGTGACCAGCCGGCTGGATCCGGGTCGACCCCCTGGAGCCCATCGCCGATGGCAGCAAGCCGTAGCTCCAACTGATCGATGGATTGCCCGTCGGGTATCGCGGCGACTATGCGAATCCGATTGAGCCGGTCGCCGCCGACGATCGCGTCGGATGCGAGCGGCACCCAGGCGTCGGTTCGCAGGGTCGGCGGGAAACGGAAACCTGCCGGCATCACACCGACCACGGTGTGCGGTTGCTGGTCGAGAACGATCACGCGACCGAGCACGTCGGGATCGCCGCCGAGCCGGGCGCGCCAGAACTCGTGGCTCAAGACGCACACTCGCTCGCGGTCGGGAACCGCGTCCAGCTCGCTGAACCCCCGTCCGCGCTCCGGCGTTACGCCGAGCATTCGCAACCAGTTGGTCGACACGGCGTGACCGGCGACTTGGTACGGATCATCGGCACCGGTGTGGACGAGCATCACCTGTGCGCGAAGTGTGATCTCCGCATAGCTCGAGGTCGTTCGCTGCCAGGCGAAGGCGCGCTCCGGGCTTGTCCAGTCGGTGGAGCGCCCGTCTTCCTGGTCCACCGGCAACAGCGAAACCAGCCGATCGGGCGCCGCATAGGGTAGCGGTCGCAGCAACACCGCGTCGGTTACCGAGAACACCGCGACGTTGGCGCCGACGCCGAGTGCGATCGTTAGCACCACCGCGGTGCTCAAGCCTGGGGCCTGGCGAAGCGCGCGCACCCCGCCGCGAAGATCGTGCGCTACCGATCCCAGCCAGCGAAGTAGTCTGATTCGCGGCTCTTCTTCGGCGATCTGATGCAGCGAGCTCCGAACTCGCGACACATTGCCGAAACGACGCCTGGCCTCGCCCATCGCCGCCCGCTCCGACCACCCGAGCTCGACGAGCGCCTCGGCGCGCTCGCGAAGATGATGGCGGATCTCCTCGTCGATCCCGTGGTCCAGCAAGGGGTCTCGGGGTCGCATGACGTTACCCCGCCGCGCCGCTCAGCTTGTCGACTGCCGCGACGTAATCCGTCCAGCGGCGCTGGCGTATCTGCAGCTCCTGGCGTCCTGTTTCCGAGAGCGAATAGTACTTAGCTCGGCGTCCCCTCGGCGAGACTCCCCAAGAGGCGCCGATGAGACCGCGGCGCTGCATTCGGTGCAATGCCGGGTACAGGCTGCCCTCTTCGATTGCCAGGGCCTCGTCCGTTGTTTCGTAGATCCACTCTAGGATCTCGAACCCATGCATGCACTCGTGGTTACCAAGTGTCTTCAGGATGAGGAATTCCAGCGTCCCCTGAACGAGATCGAGAGAACCGGGAGCCATGCTGCCCTCCAACTAGCCTAGATAATCTAGGACAAGAATAGGCGGCTTGACCTAGACGGTCAAGGTCAGTCCCGTAAGCCTGTTTCACGAGCTCGTGCGTGCGGCCGTTTCCCAGCAGCCGGTCTCGGCGGATCGGAACAGCGCCTCGATGAGGCGCATGTTCTGCAGCGACATCTCCAGCGGGTAGGGGACGTCGCTGTCCTCGAGCACGGCGCGCGAGAACTCGTCGCCCTGAATGCGGTACTGGTCGCAGGTGTCGAATTCGACGGTCTCGATGCCGGAGCCGAACCGGTCGCCGTCGGTGTCGACGAGCAATCGGCACGGTCTGTCGTTGGGAGCGTTGAAGGGGATCTCGAGCTCCAGTCGGCCCCGGTCACCGAACACCGCTACCCGTTGGTGTGGCAGCAGCCTCGTGCTGCAGGTTCCGACGGCGTGCCCGGAAGGGAAATCGAGCATCATCGAGGTGACGATGTCGACGGTGGACTCGGGATCGCGTTCGATCAGCCCCATGACGCGCCGCGGCTCCTCGCCGAAGATCATCCGGGACGTCACCAACAGGTAGCAGCCGATGTCCATCAGCGCTCCGCCGCCGGCCTCAGCCAGGTTGCGGATGTTGCTGGGGTCGTCGTTGAAGTAGCTGAAGTAGCCGGTGTAGGAGCGCACCGCGCCCAGTTGGCCGGAACGGCAGATCTCCATGGCGCGCAGCCATTGCGGGTAGGTTCGCACCATGAAGGCCTCCTGCATCTTCACTCCGGTACGGTTGCGCGCCGCGATCAGATCTTCGGCCTCGGCGGCGCTCATGCCGATGGGCTTCTCGCACAGGACGTGCTTGCCTTGCTCGGCGGCGGCAATCGACCACTCTCGATGCAGATGGTTCGGCAGCGGGATGTAGACCGCATCGATGTCGGGGTCTTCCAGGAGCTCGGCGTACGAGCCGTACGACGTCGGGATACCGAGCGCCTGCGCTGCCGCCGCCGACTTCGCCGACTCGCGCGAAGCGATAGCCGCGATCTCCGAGAGCTCGCCGCCCTGCATCGCAGGGATCACCTTTTCGGTGGCGATCTTGGCCACCCCGAGTACGCCCCAACGCACCTTGTCCATTCGTTCTCCCGATGCCCCATCGTGCCGGCCGTGCCGAGCTCGTTGGCCGGGCGCCGCCCATGGTAGTAGCCTGCGGCGCGGACCCGCCACCTTTCCGGAGAGACCACGAGATGCTGACGAAGCTACCGATTCCGAGGAACACGCAGGTTGCCATCGCCGTGGCGCTGGGGCTCGCTCTCGCTGCCCCCGCGACCGGGCCCGCCAGCGCGTTGGCTGCCAACAACGCCCCAGAAGCTGCCGGGAGCGCCGTCGCGGCAGCGCCGACCGGACAGCACCCGACGCTGCCCTCGAAGCTGGTACTGACGCTGGAGGCCGCCACGCGGGTCGCTGATGCCGCCGAGTCGGAGGCGCGCCGTAACGGCTGGGCGGTGTCCATTGCCGTAGTGGACGATGGCGGCCACCTGCTGCTGTTTCGTCGCTCAGACGGCGCCGTGCTCGTGGCGACCGATATCGCCATGCGCAAGGCACGTACGGCGGCCTACTTCCAAGGACCGACGGTGGATCTCGAAGAGGAAGTCTCGGGTGGCCGTACGGCGCTGTTACCCATCGACGATTTCATGCCCCTGCAGGGAGGTGTGCCGCTGATGGTCGATGGCCAGCAGGTCGGTGCCGTGGGCAGTGGCGTCACCGGCGCGCAGGATGAGCAATGTGCGCTTGCCGGTGCCGCCGAGCTGGCGGGAGGCAGCTAGGACAACCGCCAGGCGTCAGGCCTGATCTGCGTCCGCCTCCCACTGTTCACGCAGCACGAACTTCTGCACCTTGCCCGACGGGGTGAGCGGAAACCCCTCGACTCGGATCCAGACCGTGGGCGTTTTCTGTGGCGAAAGATGCTCGCGGCAGTACGCCCGCAGATCGTCGTCGCTGGCCGCGCTGGCAGGGTCCACGTCACGCACGAAGGCGCCGATCACCTCGCCCCACTTGGCGTCGGGCAGGCCGACGACGGCTACATCCGCGACCGCGGGATGTTCGAATAGCAACTCCTCGATCTCGCGCGGAAAGATGTTCTCGCCGCCGCGGATGATCATGTCCTTGAGCCGGCCGGTGATTCTGGTGTAGCCGCGCTCGTCCATCGATACGAGGTCGCCGGTGTGCAGCCATCCATCCTCGTCGATGGTCTCGGCAGTCTTATCCGGCATCTCGAAGTAGCCCATCATCACCAGGTAGCCGCGCGTACACAGCTCGCCCTCGACCCCGATCGGCTGGATCTCACCGGTTGCTGGATCGACCACCTTGATCTCGGTTTGCGGCAGCGCCGGACCTAGCGTGTTGGCCTTGTCCTCGGTGGTGTCGTCGTGACGCATCAGCGTGATTCCCGGCGATGCCTCGGTCTGGCCATAGATGATCTGGAAATCCACGCCGAGCGTTTCCTCGATGCGGCGCACAAGCTCAGTCGGTACCGTCGCTCCACCCGAACAGACGGTATGGATCGTGGACAGATCGACTTCGGAGAAGTTCGGGTGCTCCATCGCTGCGATCAGCATTGTCGGCACCCCGAGCATGTGTGTGGCGCGCTCGCTCTCGACCAACTCGAGCATCCGGCCGGGGTCGAATTGCACCGTGCTGACCAGCGTGGCGTTAGTCTGCGCCGGCGCCAGCACGCCGATTACGCAACCGGCGGTGTGGAAGAACGGCATCGGGTTGAGGTAGACGGACCCGGACTCGACGCGCAGGCGCTCGCCAATGAGACGGGCATTGTTGGTGATGCCTCGATGGTGCAGGTAGGCGCCCTTGGGAAAGCCGGTCGTGCCCGACGTGTACTGGATCTGAACCGGGTCGTCGGGTAGCACCTCGGGCAGCTCGGTGTTGTGGTCGACCCCGGCGAGGAACGAGTCGAAATCCTCGAATTGCAGCATCTCGCGCAGGTCGGGGAGATTGCCGGCAACCTGGCTGACCGTCTCGTGCATGGGATTGCCGCGGAACTCGCCGGTGTAAAAGACCCCGGCGGAGCGCGACTGACGGAGCACGTATTCGAGCTCTTTGGCCTGGTAGGAAGGGTTGACGGTTACCAGCACCACCCCCGCCAGCCCGGCGCCGTACTCCAGGAGCACCCATTCCGCGATATTCGGCGCCCACACCGCCAGCCGCTCGCCCTTCTCGAAGCGCACCGCGAGCCCGCGGGCGACGCTCTCGGCGTCGCGCAGTAGCTCGGCGTAGGTCCAGCGGCGGCACCCGTCGGCAGCTCCTTCGACGAAGGCCACGGTGTCGGGTGCCTCTGCTGCGGCGCGCCGCAGCACCGAACCGACCGTCGTTTCGAGGACCTCCGAGCTGGTATCGGCCGCGACATAACTCGACGTCAGGGGGCCGTCTTCGGCTTCGATGAAGTCGGCGCTGCTCTTCGATGTGGAAAGTACCGTCATCCATATGCCCCGTGCACGTCGTTCCTAGGCCAGCACTTCGTCGATCACTTTGCCGTGCACATCGGTGAGACGCATATCGCGGCCGTTGAATCGGTAGGTCAGATCCTCGAAGTCGAGCCCCAGGACATGCAGAATCGTGGCGTGTAGCTCGTACATCGACTTACGATTCTCGACAGCGGCGTAGCCGTACTGGTCGGTGGCGCCGACCACCGTGCCACCCTTGATGCCGCCGCCGGCGAGCCAGACGCTGAAGCCCTTGTTGTTGTGGTCGCGTCCGTCCAGACGCTCCGAGATCGGCAGCCGGCCGAACTCGCCGTGCCAGACGATGAGCGCATCGTCCCACATGCCGTGGCTCTTGAGGTCCTTGATAAGGCCGGCGATCGGCTTGTCGGTCTCGCCGCAGTGCATCTCATGGTTGGCGCGCAGGTCGAAGTGCGCGTCCCAGCTGGGCTGGAAGTTGCCGCCGCCCGAGAAGATCTGCACATAGCGCACGCCGCGCTGCACCAGCCGCCGGGCCATCAACGCCTGCCGACCGAAGTAATCGGTGGGCTCCTCGTCGATGCCGTACAGACGCCGGGTGGCTTCCGACTCGGAACGGATGTCGATGGCCTCCGGTGCGCGGTCCTGCATGCGATAGGCGAGCTCATACGAATAGGTGCGTGCCGAGAGCTCGGTGTCGAGGGGATTCTTGTCGGCGTAGCGCTCGTTCATCGCATGCAGCATACGCAGCCACCGTTGTTGCTCGTCGCGCGTGCGGTCGGCGTCCGGCTTCAGGTCGACGATCGGTACCGGACCGTCGCGGAGCTGGGTTCCCTGGTAGGCGGCAGGGAGGTAGCCGCTGTGCCAGTTCGGCGGGCCGTTGATCGGGCCGCCGCGGTAGTCGGTCATGACGATAAACCCCGGCAGATCCTGGCTCTCGCTGCCCAGCCCGTAGGTAACCTAGCTGCCGACGCTGGGGTGGCCGGCGAGGATGCTGCCGGTGTTCATCTGAAACAGTGCCGGACCGTGCGCTGGGCTGATGCCGTACATGGAGCGGATGAGCGCGATGTCGTCGACGTGCTCGGCGACGTGCGGGAACAGCGACGACACCTCCATGCCGCAGTCGCCGTGCTGCTTGAACTCCCAGGGTGACGGCATCAGCCCGCCCGGTGTGCCCATCACCGTAGTCACCTCGCGCCGACCCCCTCCATGGTCTCGCCCTGGTACTCGAGCAGTGCCGGCTTGGGGTCGAATGTGTCGATGTGGCTGCAGCCGCCATAGCAGAAGATCGAGATGACGAACTTGGCGCGCGGTGTCAGCGGCGGCGTCTTGGGCGCCAGAGGGCTGTCCAGCTGTTGAGCGTGCGCCGCCGGGGTCAGGACGCCGTCCTGTTGCAGCATGTCGAGAAAGGCGAGCCCCGCTACGCCGCCGCCGAGGCGTCCGAGCAGCTCGCGGCGCGAGTAGATCTGCTTTTCCTGATGACCGCAGCCGTGATGATGATGGTGGCTGCCATGACGTCGTCGTCGGGTCATGGTCGGTACAGGAACTCGTTGAGGTTGAAGACCAGATGGCAGAAATCGACCAGGCCGTCGGGGTTCTCGCGGATGAACTCTACGGCGTTGGCGAGCTCGGCGGGCTCGGCCGGTCGCCCTAATGCGATCTGGATGGCTCGATCGGCCAGCGCGTCGATGTGGTCACCGACCTCGGCCCGCAGGCGCTCGGCGAACCTGGTCGCTTGGAACGCCACCATCGGGTTGTTCATCAGGATCAACACCTGCGGCGCGATGGTGGTGCGATTGCGGCGGTCGATCGAGTTGATCAGGTTGGGCTGGTCGAAGGCCTCGAACATCGGATAGCGAATGCTGCGCTTGGAGAACACGTAGAGGCTGCGTCGCCAGGTGGAGGGATCAGTGTCCGGTAGCCCGGCCCAGTCGCGCTCCGAGCTTGCCTCGAACAGGTCGGGGTCGATGAACGGGAAGATCGCCGGCCCGCCCACAGTGCGATCGAGAGTTCCGGCGGTTGCCAGGATCGCGTCGCGGATGACCTCCGCCTCGAGGCGGACGCGCGGCATGCGCCACAGGTACAGGTTTTCCGGGTCGATCTCCACATTGCTCGGCTCGTCGGCGCTCGACATCCGGTAGGCGCGCGAGGTCAGCATGAGACGATGCATCGACTTCATGCTCCAGTCGCGCTCGATGAACTCCAGCGCCAACCAGTCGAGTAGCTCCGGATGCGTCGGCACGATGCCCATCTTGCCGAAGTTGCTGGGTGTGCGAACGATCCCCTCGCCGAAGTGGTGCTGCCAGAGTCGGTTGACCATGACTCGGGCCGGTAGCGGGTTGTCGGGATGCGTCAGCCATTCGGCGAACCCGAGTCGACGCCAGCTACTGTCGGCTTCTTCAGGGGCTTCCGCGAAGGGCCACTCGCCGTTCCATGCCACGGTCAGCACGCCGGGGGCCATCTCTGAGCCCTTGGCTTGGGGGCTGCCACGATGCAAGAAGTAGGACGGCTCGGGCGTGCGCCCTTCCTCGCCGATGACGCGCGCCGCCGGCAGGCGCTTCGGTTTGCTGGCCTCGAGGCGATCGATCTCTGCACGCACGGCCGAGTGTGCCAGGGCGACGTTGTGTGGCATCAACTCGACCACGTCGTCGGTGGTGATGATCCCCCGAAAGGCGTCGACCCCGAGACTGCGCGTCATCTGCGCTGCGTTGAGCCGCTGGCCCTCGGTGCGCTCGTCTTCCGGTGTGGACCAGGCCTCCTGAAGGTATTCGGGTAGCTTGACGATCTCGCGCGTGACGAGGACCCGGTGAAACGGCTCTTCGAGCGCTGCCTTGGCCGTCAGCAGCGGCGCGATCAGCTGCTCGAGTCGCTTGCGCTCCGCCCTGTTGGCCTCGATCTTCGGCGCCGGCGCGAGCGGATACGACGCCCGCACGGTCGGGTGGAAGATCGCCTGCATGCGGTAGTAATCCCTCTGCGCGATAGGGTCGAACTTGTGGTCGTGGCAGCGTGCGCAGCCCACCGTGACGCCCATGAAGGTGAGCGAGGTCACGGTGATGAGGTCGTCGAGCTCGTCGAGACGCTGGATCTCGCCGGGGCCGTCGTCCGCCTCGATGATCGCTGCCTCCGGGCCGACGCGCAGGAAGCCGGTGGCGACCATCGCCTCCTCGGACCCGAGTGCGTACTCGTCGCCGGCGAGCTGCTCCTTGACGAAGACGTCGTAGGGCTTGTCGCTGTTGAACGCGTCCACCAGGTAGTCGCGGTAGCGGTACATGTAGGGGCGATCGCTGTCGAACTCGAAGCCGCCGGAATCGGCGTAGCGCGCCAGGTCCATCCAGTGGCGTGCCCAGCGCTCGCCGTAGTGGGGCGAGGCCAGCAGCCGATCGACGAGATGATCCCAAGCGTTCGGAGCATCGTCGGTGACGAACGCGTCGATCTCCTCGGGCGTTGGCGGCAAGCCGAGGACATCGAGATAGGCGCGGCGCACCAGGGTGCGGCGGTCGGCCGGGGCAGCCGGCGTGAGGCCGCGGGACTCCATCGCCGCCAGCAGGAAGGCGTCGATCGGGTTGTCGGCCCAGACCGGGTCACCGACCGCGGGCATCTCATGGCGGCGTGGCTTGACGAATGCCCAGTAGGCGCGTTCTTCGTCGGTGAACGGGCGATTCTCGAGGCGCTCGAGATCCTCCGGGCTGGCGCCGGCTGCCGGCGCGGCCTCGGGCACCGCCGCGAGCGAGCCGCCCGACTCGATCCAGACGCGCACCAGCTCGAGCTCTGCGTCAGAGAGCTTCGTTCCCATCATCGGCATGAACGGCCGAGCAGTGCGGGCCACGGCGCTGAAGAGCCGGCTTCCCCCCGGATCGTGGGGCACTACCACCCGTCCGTTGTCGCCGCCGGCGAGGAGTCCTGCATCGGAGCGCAGATCCAGCCCACCGGCGAGGTCCGCACCGTCGCCATGGCAGCGGAAGCAACGATCCGCGAACAGCGAGTAGACCTGTTGCGCGGTGGCCTCGCCGGCCGCGATCGTGCGGCTGTCCTGATCCGCCGTACCGTTCGGGAGCTGGGCGATTGCGGTCCCATGCCCGAGGGCGGCCGTCACCGCCATCGTGACCAGGAACCCGGTCTGCCTACAAGAACGGTAGAGCCGCATGAAGCCCTCAGTATGGGACGGTTCGCACCGACGCCACATGCTCGCGTGTGCGTTATCTGGAGTCAATCGAAGCTGGCTCGGCGGACCGGCCCGGGTCACGCCGGGCACGCGCGGTTGCGCGCCACGCCGGGCCGGGAGTACAAAGCAGCCCGACAGGCGGGATATCGCGGCGTGTGATGGCGCCGCGCACCCGGTCCCGCGACCATGCGGATCGGGACCCGGTCGAGCAACCACGTGGGCGGTCGCTGAACATTGGCCGTGCGCCTTACCGGATAGACGCCGTGTGGAATACCGGACTCCTGATGCTTCTGATCGCCGGCCTGGGGGCAGCGCAGCCTACCGGGCAGACGACAGCCGATCTGATCCTGCGCAACGGCAAGGTGATCACCGTGGATACGGCTGGGACGGTCGCCGAAGCGCTGGCGGTCGAGGGAAACCGCATCGTTGCGGTCGGATCCGATGAAGCGATCGGTGCGATGGCCGGATCGGATACCCAAATCATCGACCTAGGGGGTCGCGTCCTGCTGCCCGGATTCATCGACGCGCACAACCATGTCGAGGGAAGCTCGCATGGCGACGCGTTCCGGCTGCCGGTGGCGATCCCACCGCTCGAGACGGCGCAGGATGTGCTCGACACGGTGCAGGCGCGGGCGGCCGAGTTGCCGCCCGGTACCTGGATCGAGGGACAGGGCACCTACTACCAGCCGATGCCGACGCGCGAGCAGCTCGACGAGGCGGTCCCGGACCACCCGGTACTGATTCGCTGGAGCGCCCACGACGTGGTCGTCAACAGCAAGGCGATGCAGGTATCCGGGATCACACGCGATACGGTCGCGCCGCCTGGCGGCGTCATCGAGAAGTATGCGAACGGGGAGCCCAGCGGGATCTTCCGCGATGCCCGCGAGCTCCTCGACACCCCGATCCCGACCTACGAGGACACCCTGCGGGTGATCCCGCCGACTCTGACGAAGCTGTGGCTGGAGCAGGGCGTCACTAGCGTCTACACGATGGACAGCCTCGAGGGCGTGCGCGCCTATCAGGAGCTGCGCGATGCCGGTAAGTTGCCGCCCGTCCGGCTTTCCATCTCGTTCTTCCTGCGCAGCTTCGACCTCGACGCGCTGCTGGCCACCGGCCTGCGCACCGGCTTCGGCGACGAGTGGTTGAAGATCGGCGGTATCAAGATCCTGTTCGATGGAGTGTGGGGCACCACGGCAGCGACCTACGCACCGGCGTACGGCACCACCGACAACTTCGGCAACCTGAGCCGCTCGCCCGAGCAGCTGCGCGAGGAGGTCGAGAAGGCGCATGCTGCTGGCTGGCAGGTCTGGATCCATTGCAACGGTGACCGGGCCCAGAACCTCGCCCTCGACGCGTTCGAGGCGGCGCTGGAGAAGCATCCACGCGAGGACCACCGGCATCGGATCGAGCACTTCGCCAACTTCATGGTCGACGACAAGATCCTCGACCGCATGGAACAGCTTGACGTCATCCCTGTACCGCAAGCGTCGTTCATCTGGCGAACGACCAATGAGCTGTTGCAGCAGCCGGGGCGACCGCGCCTCTACATCCTCAAGACGCTCATCGACCGCGGCTTTCGTCCCCCTGGCAATGCCGACTCGGTGGGTACCCAGCCGTTCTCGATCAACCCGATGTTCTCGTTCACGCGGGCGGTGCTGCGCACTAGCAAGTTCGGCACCGAGGTCGATCCGGAGGAAGCCATCTCGGTGATGGATGCCATCAAGATGCACACCATCTGGGCGGCGTATTCGGGCTTCGAGGAGGACATCAAGGGCAGCCTGGAGGTTGGGAAGCTCGCCGATATGGTGGTCTTGAGCGACGATCCACGCAGCGTGTCACCGGATCAGCTGATGTCGATCAAGGCCGACCTGACGATCGTCGATGGCAAGGTGGTGTACGAGCGGCGCTGATGGCACCGGATTCGCGAGCCCTCCACCAGGCAGATGCCCCGGTTATTGGCGGCGCTTGGTGCCAGTCGACCGAATCCAGCCGACCACGGTGGCGCAGACGGCCAGATAGACCACTGCGACGGAGACGTAGAAGACGAACCCCCACCAGCTCATCCGGCCTCGACCTCTTCAGGGCGAAACACGCCGCTGGACGGCCAGTTCCGGGTCACGGCGTGAGCAGCGAACAGCACCACCAGATTGGCGATCACCGCGGCCACGACCGGTGGGATCCCGAACGGTTCGCCGAGGACTCGCGGACCCCAGACGAAGATCGTCGTCGCGCCGGCGACAATCGCCGGTAGAGCGGCGCGGGGGGCCACGCGCCGGTCCCGCGGCCCGCCCCACATCAACGCCACCACCAGCGGCGGAACGATGGTGGGGGCCCACAGGGCGTAGGTGTAGAGCAGTAGCTCGAACACGTCCGGGAGGCTCAGGGCAGCGGCGACTCCGGCGGCCCCGATGACCAGCGTGCTCACCCGTGCCGCCCACAGCATGCTTGCGTCGCTGGCGTCGCGCCGCAGGAACATGCCGTAGATGTCGCGCGTGAAGATCACCGAGGCGTTGTTGAGGATCGAATCGCCGGTCGACATCACTGCCGCCAGCAGCGCCGCGAACACGAGGCCCTTCAAGCCGATCGGCAGGAAGTCGCGCACGATGGTGGTGAGCACGAGGTCGGGCTCCGTATCGCCGAGCAGCACGACACCGGATAGCCCCAGGGCGATCACGACGATGGTGTAGAAGCCGTAGTAGCCACCGAAGAGCGTCACGCCCCAGCGCGTGTCAGAGGGGCTCCTGGTGGAGACGAAGCGTTGCACGAAGTACGGCGCCAGCAGCTCCCCGAGCAGGAAGGCCACGAAGATCGCGATGATCTGCGAGGTGGGCCAGGTTCCCGTGGGGCTCAGCATGGCCGGATCGAGCTGTGCCGTCAGCGCTTCGACGCCGCCTGCGGCTCGAACTGCCACCACCGCTGCGGTGGTGATACCGAAGGCGAGCACGATGAACTGCAGCAGGTCGGTATAGATCACCGCCCAGATACCACCGAAGCCGGTGTACAACACGGTCAGCAACGAGCCTGCGATCGTCAGCGGCACCAGCGGCAGGCCGGTAATGCTCTGCAGGATGCGCCCCATCGCCAGCAGCTGCACGCCGAACAGCGTGACGCTGTAGAGGAACGAGAACACCCCGGTGATCGCACGCCCGGCGCGGCCGTAGTAGAAGCCCATCGCGCCGCCGACGGTGTACAGCTTGCCGATGGCGCGTATCCGCGGCGCCAGGAGCGACCCTGAGAGGAGTTGCTGCAGCACGAAGCCGATGGTCGTCGTGAAGACGACGATGCCGGCGAGATAGGTCTGCGAAGCGCGCCCCACGGTTGCGGCCCCGCCGGTCGAGGTAGCCGCCATGGTTGCGAACAGCAGGACGACCGGCAGACGCCGTCCGGCGACCGCGTAGTCGGCGAACTTTCTCGTCTGTCGCATGGCGACGTAGCCCAGGCCGAGGACGACAACGAAGTACAGCATGAGGATCGTAAGGTCGATGCCACCCAGGCTCACGAGCGTCGCTCGTCGGCGGGCGCGGTTGCGCGGAGGGCGATCAGGCCCATGCCGGCGATCACCAGCACCAGCCCACCGAGCTCACGTCCCTCTTCGACCTCGGAGCCCATCATCTCCCACGATTCGAAGAGGGCCGGGAGCGACGCGCCCACCACCTTCGGCAGGAGAGTGCCGGCCCACACGAGGGCGACGCTGCCCACGAGCGCTGCCGCGCCGGTGGTCGCAAGATCTCGCAGGGCGGCGAGTGCCACCAGCATCGCAGCCAGATAGATCGCCAGCCAGGCCCAGGGGTCCGGGTCGTTGATCTGCACGATCGCCGACAGCGCGTAAACCGCTGCCATCGTCCAGAGTGCGATGCGATTTCGGCGATTCTCGGTCATATGCAGCTACTGCTGTGGGCCGCCGTCCCAGTTCTGCACGCTCGAAACGTCGGGCATGCCCCAGGCGGCGCCGCTCCAGCCCTGAAACCCCTCCATGCGGAAGGCCCAGAATCCGGTGGTCATGTCGCTGATGACGATCAGCCCGTCGGCGTTGCGCACATCGGCCCCGAAGGCCCCGTTGTCGGTCGGGTACACGTCGGCGTTCTCGGGCCCGATGTAGGTGTCATAGAAGCCCACGGTCACCGGGTTGAACGGGTCCATGATGCTGAATACCTGCAGACCGTCCATGTAGCCGGAGACGAATACGAACGGCCAGCGAATCTCGTGGTTGTGCACCAGGTACTTCCAGTCGGCGGTCCATGCGGAGATCGGCACCGAGATATTCCTGACCTCACCCGTCAGCCCCGGCTCGAGATCGAAGATACGCAGTGGCGCGTAACGGTACTCGCTCTCGGCGACCACATAGCTGCCGTCTGGCGTCGGCGTGAACGTGTGGCCTCCGATGACTCCCTCGATTCCGGTCAACGAGACCAGCAGTGCCGGGTTCTCGAGATCGGTCACGTCGTACACGTAGTAACCGCCAGTGCCGGCGCCGTAGAAGCGATCCTGCTGGCTGTCGACGTGGTAACCGACATACATGTCGTGATAGCTCGAAAAGGGATCCGGTGAGGGCCCGGCCGGCACCTTGGCCACGAGCGCATCGGCCATCTTCCCCTCGACCACGTGGCCGAGATCGTAGACGTGTACCGACGAGTCCTCGGTGGTGGCGAACAACAGCACCCGGCCGTTGGTGTGCCGGTAGATAAAGATGTTGTGGAAGCCGCGTGGCTGGTCGGGAGCTCGGATCCGCGCTATTTCGCGCACCGTTGCTGGATCGGGAAGACCTGTGACGTCGAGAACGACGGCACCGAGATCGGTGTTCGGGCCACCCTGGCCGAACTGCAGGGACTGCACGACGTAGTAGCGGTTGTCCCATTTGAAGTACTTCACATCCATACCGCCGGTATCGAGATGCAGGTCCTGATCTTCG
The DNA here is from genome assembly GCA_965248695.1 of Acidobacteriota bacterium. GTDB lineage: Bacteria > Acidobacteriota > UBA890 > UBA890 > WLXD01 > DASCOT01. The sequence continues at coordinate 3,928,234 of CBDFKD010000002.1, forward strand.
ATGCGCCAGCGATAGAGGACCTCGGGGTGCTCGGGGTTGGCGATGCTGATGATGTCGGTGCCCTTCTCCCCGACGTCTCCGTAGACCATGCGGGCGACGTAGGCGTAGGGGCGCGACAGCTCCTGTTCGAGCTCGATGTCGGCGACGCTGATGCGCGGTCCGAGCGGCAAATGCGACACGACGTGGACGTTGTCGCTGCCGCGTTTCAGCGGCGTCCACTGCTGGCCTCCGGGTCTCATGGCCGACGCCGATGCCGACGGCAGCGCGGCGCTCAACGCCAGGCCGGAGCAGGCGATCATCGCGCCGATCAATCCGAGTCGCCAGGCGCGCTCGGTGGTCATGGTGGGCATCGCAGTCCACTTCCAGGACGTCTTGACGAGCCCGACCCACGTGCCGGTCGGGCATCCGTTGTCGGACGGAACCGAGAGGCTACTCGCGCGTGGCGTGAAAGTCACCGCCCGCCTCACCGCCGCCGGCGAAGTCTGGCAGACTCCGAGCAGCTCTGATCCGTATCACTCGGGGACCACACCATGATCAAGCGCTTTCCAGGCCGGGCCGCAGTTACCCTGTTCTTGCTGACCGCCACCTTTGCTCCCTTCGCCGTGGGCTCATCAATGCTCGACGAAATGAAGATCGATGTGGGCGGCTTGGTGTTCGATGCGCTGGTGGCGGGACCCGAAGATGGACCCGTGGTGTTCATGTTGCACGGCTTCCCGCAGGCGGCGTTCGAGTGGCGTCACCAGTTGCCGGTGCTCGCGTCGATGGGTTTCCGCGTCATTGCGCCGAACCAGCGCGGTTACTCGCCGGGCGCGCGGCCCGAAGGTGTGGATGCCTACACCATCCCGAACCTGGTTGCCGATGTCGTCGGCCTGGCCGACGCGGTGGGCGCCGACACGTTCCACGTCGTCGGTCACGACTGGGGCGCGGCAGTGGCGTGGTTCGTGGGGTTGATGCAACCGGAGCGCGTGCTGTCGCTGGTACCCATCTCGGTGCCGCATCCGTATGCCTTCGGACAGGTGCTGGCGGACCCCGAAGGGCAGCAGGCGCAGATGTCCGGTTACATGGAGGTGTTTCGTTCCGAGGGGGCGGAAGACATGTTCTTGGCCAACGATGCCGCCATGCTGCGGGGTATCTACGGCGGTGCCGGGCTGTCGCCTGACGAGGTCCAGGAATACGTCGACGTGCTCGGTACTCGTGAGGCGATCGGGGCGGCGCTGAACTGGTACCGCGCCATGAACCTGCAGGCCGGCGCCGGGGAGGTCACGCCGATCTCCATGCCGACGATGTACGTGTGGAGCACTGACGACATGGCGCTTGGTCGTGAGGGTGCAGAGCTCACGGCCGACTTCGTGGAGGGGCCGTATCGGTTCGAGGTCATCGAAGGTGTGAGTCACTGGGTGCCGGAGGAGGCCGCCGAGCGCCTCAACGAGCTGCTGCAGGAACACTTTGCGCCGTTTGCCGCCAGCGACTCGTGAACGGCCGCAACATGAAGCGTCGCTTGGCGCTGCTCCTGACCGTGGCGCTGGCCATCACCAGCAGCGGCCCGTCGATCGCTGCTGAGGGCTACGACCTGCTACTGGTCGGTGGACGGGTCCTCGACGGCACCGGCAACCCATGGCGCTACGCCGACGTCGGTATCGAGGACGGGCGCATTGTTGCGGTAGGGAGGCTCCGTGATGCGGCTGCCGATCGCGTAGTCGACATCGCGGGCAGCATCGTCGCCCCCGGCTTCATCGACATGCACTCGCATGCCGACGGTCCCGGCGGGGAGCGGAGCGGGCTACGGGCCGCCGATCCACACAAGCGCAGCGCGCCGAACCTGGTCAGCCAGGGCATCACCACGGTGGTAGTCAATCAGGACGGCGGCAGCCCCCTGTCGATTGCCGGCCAGCGGGCGACCCTGGAAGAGCTCGGCATCGGTCCCAACGCCATCCTGCTGGTGGGGCACAATAGCATTCGCCGTGAAGTGCTTGGTCCCGAGTTTCGACGCCTGGCGACCGATGCCGAGGTACAGCGCATGGCTGCCATGGTGCGCCGGGGGGTCGCCGAAGGCGCCTACGGCCTGTCAGCGGGGCTGGAATACGTACCAGGGCGCTGGAGCGACACTGCCGAGGTACGGAGCTTGGTGTCGACGCTGGCGGACACGGGTGGGGTGTACATCGTCCACGAGCGTGCCTCCGGCGCCGACCCCATGTGGTACCTGCCGAGTCAGCACGAGCCCGGTCCGCCGACGATGCTCGACAACATCGTCGAGACGATCGATATCGCCGAGTCAACCGGTGTGCCCACCGTCGCCACGCATATCAAGGTCAAAGGTGCCGACTACTGGGGCTCGAGCGGCGCGATCATCAACCTGATGCGAACCGCGCGCGCGCGTGGTGTCGAGGTGTGGCTGGACCAGTACCCGTACGCAACCACCGGAAGCGACGGCAGCACCGTGCTGATCCCGCCCTGGGCGCTGGGCTACGACCGCTGGGGCGAGGGAGGCGGCGAGTCCCGCGCCGACCCGGACTTTGCCGCCGCCTTGCGCAACGTTCTCGACGACGATGCCCTGCGGGTCGACCTGGTACGCGATATCCGCCGTGAGATCGCCCGTCGCGGTGGCGCCGAGCAGATCTTCATCTTCGAATACTCGGACCCGACGCAGGTGGGAAAGTCGCTCGCGCAGCTCGCCCGCGAGCGGGGGCTCGAACCGATCGAGGCGGCAATCGTGCTGCAGCTCGAAGGGTTCCCGTCGCGCCCGGGCGGGGCCCGCCTGCGCGGTTTCTCGCTCGCCGAGGTCGATGTCGAGGCCCTGTCGGCCGAGCCCTACACGCTCACCGCCTCCGATGCCGGCATCGCTGTGGTCGATGAGGAGCTTCCGGTCCATGCCCGCTACTACGGGACCTTCCCGCGCAAGATCCGTCGTTATGCCATCGAGCTGGGCAAGCTGAGCGTGGCCGAGGCGGTACGCACGTCGACATCGCTACCGGCGCAGGTCCTCCGGCTCAACGATCGCGGCCTGGTGCGCGAGGGCCTGGTAGCGGATCTCGTGGTCTTCGATCTCGACAGGATTCGTGATCGGGCGACGTTCAGTGAGCCGCACCAGTTCTCCGAGGGCGTCGAGTGGGTGCTGGTTGGTGGGGAGCCGGTTGTCGAGGCAGGTCGGCTGACCGGGGCGCTTCCGGGCCGCGTGATCACGCTCGCCGATAGTGCGTTCTAGCACGGCCAGCTAGCGCGGCATGACCGGCAGGACGATGTGGCTCGGGTGCTCGGGCGTATGGTGCACCACCATCGTGCCGGCACGGTAGCCGATCGCGAGGCAGCCGTCCCTTGACGGGCGGGGAGTAATGGCCATATCCTGCAATTGAGACGCGATCTCAATAGTGACCCGTTCTCGATAGCGAATCGCAACAGAAGCCAAAACGCGGCCGGAATCGACTCGCCGCCAGGCTCGTAGGCGGGCAGGACGCGAATGCTGAGTTCCTATGTCATTACCCTCCGGGAAGGCCTCGAGGCCTTTCTGATCATTGCGATCAGCCTTGCGTACCTGCGCAAGAGCGGGCGGGCGAAACTGGTGCCTGCCATCTACTGGGGCGTTGCAGCATCAGTGGTCGTCAGCATCATCGCCGGGGTGCTGTTTGCTCGTGCCGCAAACCAGGCCCTCTGGGAAGGGGTCCTGGCGCTGACGGCAGCGGTGATGGTGGCCTCGTTGACCGTCCACATGTGGCGCACTGCGCGGCATTTGAAGGGCGATATCGAACAGCATCTGGGCGACGCGGCCCGCACCCAGGGCCGCGGTGCGCTGCTAGGCGTGTTCCTCTTCACCCTCTTCATGATCACCCGCGAGGGCATGGAGACGGCGTTGCTCATGAACGTGCTGTTCCGTCAGATCCAGTCGATACCCGTGATCGCCGGAGCTTTCGCCGGTCTTCTCACAGCCGCGGGTGTTGCCTGGCTGTGGTCGCGCTACGGCCATCGCGTCAACCTGGGCCTGTTTTTCCAGGTCACCGCCGTGTTCCTCCTGGTGTTCGTGGCGCAACTGGTGATCTACGGATTTCATGAGCTTACGGAAGCGAACGTCTTGCCTTACAGCGAGCCGTTGCACTGGGCGACCGAGCCCTATGGCCCCGACGGCCGCTACGGTCAGTACATCACCTACATGCTGGTGGCCATGCCGCTCGCCTGGCTGACGTACGCCTCCCTGCGGCACCGCCGAACGACGCCGACGGTCTGATTCACGGGCCCTGCTCGGGTAAGCCACTGCCGAGCCTGCCGGCCGAGACGGGCACCTCGGAGTTACGGTGAACGTGGGTCGTTAAGGAGCAGTAGCTCTCCCGCCGACGCCGGGTCGCTAGAATAGCCGTTTCGGGCTCGAGCTCCGCGCCGGGCCGTGCAATCGGAGGGCGAGGTGGATCGGCGGCTGTTCGTTCGCTGGGGATTTGCCGCGCTGCTGTTGATCAGCGTCGCGCAGCTGGGCTGGTGGATGCTGGATCAGTGGTGGTTCACGGCCGACGTGCGCGCTCAGATCTTGGAACTCCACCAGGAGCGCCTCGCGATCGCTGCCACGCTGCTCGAGGCTGGCGTCCCGGCGGCGGAGGTCGAGCGTCTCATCGATGACGTTAGCGTTCGCGACGGTCTGGCCGAGCTCGACGACGCGGTGCTGACGCGCCTCGACGCCGAGCGCCGAAGCCGTCTGAACCGTTATTTCTGGGAGGGCGCGTTCTTCCTCGCTGTGCTGCTGACGGCGCTGTCGGTGATTGCGCGGGTGTTGCGCCAGGAAGCGCTGCTGCGCCGCCGTCAGGACAACTTTCTGGCGGCGGTGAGCCACGAGCTCAAGAGCCCGCTCGCTGCAGCACGCGTGGCCGCCGATACCCTGGCGCTCCGCGACCTGGATCAGCAGGGAAGAAAGCAGAACGTCGATCGTGTCTTGCGCGGATTGGGGCGTCTACAGGCGATGGTCGACAACTTGCTGGAGAGCGCGCGCATCGAAGCGGGAGCGGTCTCTTTGGTGCCGGGGCGCCTGCCGCTCGGCCCGACCCTAGGGCCCGTCCTGACGAGCATCGCCGAAAGGGCCACCGCGCGGGGAATTGCGTTCGAGGTGCGAATTCCGGATGGGCTCGACATCGTCGCCGACGAGACGGCATTTCGCATGGTGGTGAGCAATTTGCTCGAGAACGCGCTCGAAGCGGTCCGTGATACCGCGGTGGATCCGGCCGTGAGGCTAACCGCGCGCTCCACAGCCGCCGCGGTCATCGTGCAGGTGGACGACAACGGTTGCGGATTCGAGCCGGGCGCCGCGGAGCGCATGTTCGACAAGTTCTATCGACCGGGCGACGAGCTCCGGCGCTCAGGACGAGGCGCTGGCCTGGGGCTCCACATCGTGCGCGCCCTGATGCGCTCGTCGGGCGGGCGTGTGGAGGCGCGTTCCGAGGGTCCCGGCGAGGGCGCCGAGTTCCGCACCTATTGGCCCCCGGTGGCCGGATGAGCGCGTCTCTGTTGCGCATCCTCGTGGTAGAGGATGACGCTGACCTGGGAGCCGGAGTGCGCGACAACCTCGTCGCCGAGGGATATCGCGTGCGTCTGGCCGAGACCGGTGATGGCGGGCTGGATATGGCGCTGCGGGAGGACTTCGACCTCGTCATCCTCGACGTCATGCTGCCCGGCATGGACGGATTCACCGTCTGCCGCGAATTGCGCCACCGCGGATGCGAGGTTCCGATTCTGTTCCTCACTGCACGTGCGGACTCCGAGGACCGCGTGCGAGGACTGGAAGAGGGCGGTGACGACTACCTCCCCAAGCCGTTCGACCTGCGCGAGCTGCTGGCGCGGGTCGCGGCGATCTTGCGACGCGCCCAGTGGTACTCGGGTGAGGGCGGCGACGCGCCCCTGTGCTTCGGTGGCAACGAGGTCGACCTACGGCGATACCGGGCCGTCGACCGTCAGGGTCGGACGCACGCCATGACGCACAAGGAGGCACAAGTACTCAAGGTTCTGGCCGAGCGCGAGGGCGAGGTGGTGTCTCGCGACGAGATCCTCAATCGGGTGTGGGGCTATGGGGCGTTTCCGTCGGCCCGCACGATCGACAACTTCATCGTCCGGCTACGACGGCGTTTCGAGATCGACCCCGGCAGTCCCGCCCACATTCACACGGTGCACGGGGCCGGCTACCGCTTCACTCTCCAGCCGCAGGATCGACCGACGGCAGCGCCGTAGCAGGCGGTTACTCCGGAGTGCGGCGGTCCTGTCCCGAACGCCGGTCTTCGCGGCTCCGGCGGTCGCTTTCTCGGCGGTCTGGAAAGTCGATGGAGATGTCGGCCTTGCGACGCCCTGCGCGCCGTCGATCCGCGGCTCGCCGGTCCGACGCGGCTCTTCGTTTCTTGTCGTCCATGTCGTGCTCTGCTCGTGCCCGTTGTGTGCCGGGTCCGAATGAACGGCAGGAGCGTGCCGTTGACGCGAGGGTAACTCCAAATAGCGGCCACGTCGCCGGCGTGACCGAGCCGACCTTCGCTTCCGTATTCGTGGCAAAGACCGTCGATCGGGCGGCCGTGCGCAGCTACGGCCCGTCGATGACGTCGAGCAAGGTGGCGAATTCAACCGCGGCGGTGAGTCCGTCATAGACGCGAGTCACGCGTCCCCGCACCGTTTGACCGGGAATCGTGCGCGAATGGGCGTTGCCCTGGCCGCTCGGTTCGTCGGACCTCTTTCGAACCGACAACTCGACGCCGGGGGCGGTGAAGCGGACCACACAAGTGTCGTGAACAGCCATCGCGGACTCGAGGTTCACCAGCATGCCGCCGCGTCCCAGAGTCACCGTGGTCCCGTGTATCACCTCGGGCGAGTCGTCGGGCACGATCTCGATCGGGATCGTCGCTTCGACACGGCGGTGGGCCCGCCTCCCGGTGAACTGTCGTGCAGGCTGGCTCATGTTGACAACCCCTGGCAATCAGGAAGCGTTCATGGAGTCATCTAAGCAAGTGCTGGCCCGAGGTCTTTCCGAGGTACGCCAAGAATTTTCTGATGAGGGCAGCAGGCCGTGGCGGAACCCGCAACCAGGCCCGCCACACTTTCACCACGGCCTGCTAGGGTTAGAGGAGGCAGAGATCACTGGGCAGAGGAGCCGGTTCGCACGGGTGACCGTTCAACCTGCTACACCGGTCTTTTGGATCGAGGAGAACCGTGATGATCCGTAGACGCGTTACGCCAGCTGCTGCGCTGGTGCTTCTTTCGGCGCTGCTTGTCGCCCGTCCGCCTCAGGCCATTGGGCAGTCGACGGTCATGCGGTCCGCCTACCACGACTATCGGGTGGTCGCCGTGGCCCAGGGTCTCGAACACCCGTGGTCGATTGCCTTCCTGCCCGGAGGCGACACGCTGGTCACCGAGCGCGCCGGCCGTCTGCGCGTCATTCGGAATGGAACGTTGCTCTCCGATCCTGTCGCCGGGGTCCCGGAGGTGCTCTATCAGGGACAGGGCGGGCTGATGGAAGTGCTTCCACACCCCGACTTCGCATCCAACCGTCTGCTGTACCTGAGCTACTCCAAGCCCGTCGGGGACGGTACCGAGGCCACCAGCGCCGTCATCCGCGGTCGCTTCGAAAACGATCGGCTGACCGACGTCGAGGAGATCTTCGAGGCAGTCAGCCGGGGCCGCGGCCACTACGGTTGCAAGCTGGCGTTCGATGCCGACGGCTACCTGTTCATCACCGTCGGCGACCGCCAGGTGCCGTCGCGCGGGGATCTCGAGGCGCACCCGGCCCAGGACGTCTCCAACCACCATGGCACGACGAACCGGGTTCACGATGATGGCACCGTGCCCGAGGACAACCCGTTCGTCGGCCGCGATGGAGCCCGTCCGGAGATCTGGAGCTACGGACATCGCAACCCGCAGGGCCTGGTGGTCCACCCCGACACCGGCGACGTGTGGGTCAACGAGCACGGGCCCCAGGGCGGCGATGAGGTAAACCTCATCAGCCCCGGATCGAACTACGGCTGGCCAGTGATCGGTTATGGCGTCAACTACGGAAGCGGGTCGGCGATTCACGAGGGCACGATGCGCGAGGACATGGAGCACCCGACGCATGTCTGGGTTCCGTCGATTGGGGTTTCGGGCCAGATGATCTATACGGGCGACCGTTTCCCGGAGTGGCGCGGCAGCATGTTCAACGGCGGCATGTCGGGCGCGCAGCTGGCGCGACTGAGCATGAACGGTACGGACATCGAGCTCGAGGAGACGCTGGTCGCCGGGCTGGGTCGCATCCGTGATGTGCGTCAGAGCCCGGATGGCTACATTTATCTCGCCATCGACGGCGAAGAAGACGAGGACCTGACCCCGGTGTACCGGCTCGAGCCGGCCGACGACCGCTAGCTGAACGACCGATAGGCAAAGCGCAGCTGGCGCGGCTCGAGAGGGCGAGCGCCGAGAGCGGCAGCCCGACCGTTGCGGGGCGGGCCGACGGTCAGACGGAGAGACCGGTGTCGGGGCGCAGCGGATCTGAGAAGAATTGCAGCTCGCATCGCATCGCGTAGCGGTAGTTCTTGCGTACGGCTGGACTATCGACGCCAAGCTGGTCGACGATCGACTCGAGCTCGTCGACCAGCTCGATGAACCCGGCGCCCGAATACGTCTCCACCCACTCCCGGTACGGGTTGTCGGCCAGATCGGCGCGAGCCAGCTCCCGACCGAGGTAACTGTAGAGCCGCATACAGGGCGTCATCGCGGCGACGATCTCGGCGACGGTGCCGGTCCAGGCGGCGCGGGCAAGGAAATCGGTGTACGCGCGTGCCGCCGGTGATGGCTCGACTGCGGCCAGATCGATGTCGAGCGTCGCGGCGAAGCGCGCGTGCAGCTCCAGCTCGTCGAGAACACCGCCCATGAGGCGGTGGAAACGGCGCATGAGCTCGAGGTTGTCGGAGCACTTGGCTGCGGCGAGCGCATAGGCTCCCATGAAGGCACGCAGAAAGAACGCATCCTGGGCGACGTACCGCCGGAAGGCCTCCACGTCGAGGGTCCCGTCGCCGAGCCCGCGCACCAATGGATTCTCCAGGCAGGCGCGCGCCAGATCGGAACTCTCCTCCCACAACGACTCGTGCAGGGGCGTATCGGGCGTCATCGGTGAGGCACCCGTGGCTTGCCGGTCGTCTGCTTGATTCGCATCGATACGCCCCGCCTGAGGTCGATAGACACCTGCGTCCCGATGGCAGAGTCTAGGGGGTCATGGACGAATCGGACACTCGCACCGCATCCGACGAGGTCGCGCTCCAGGCAACCAACGACGAGATCGAGCTGCTGTTCCGGCATGAGTCGCGACGACTGATCTCGGTCCTCACGCGCATCCTCGGCCCGCATAACCTGGCGCTGGCCGAGGACGTCGTGCAGGAGTCGTTCGTACGCGCGGTGGACAGCTGGGCCCGCAAAGGCATCCCCGACAACCCTGGCGCCTGGCTGCTCACCACGGCACGAAACCGTGCTATCGATGTGATTCGCCGCGAGCGTACTCGCCGCACGTTCGCCAGTGACCTGGCCGTTTACCTGGATAGCGAGTGGACGCTCTCGCCGACCGTCGACGAGGCCTTCGCCGAAGACGGTATTCGCGACGATCAGCTGCGCATGATCTTCATGTGCTGCCATGAGTCACTGACGCCTGAGAATCGCACCACCCTCATTCTCAAGACCCTGTGCGGGCTCAGTGTCCCGGCGATTGCCCGCGCATTGCTCACCACCGAATCAACGGTCAACAAGCGACTGTACCGAACGCGGCAGCAGGTGCGCGGCCTGGAGTTCGCCATACCGCCCGAAGAGCGGCGCGCAGCGGCGCTGGCTACGGTGCATACCTCGTTGTACCTGGTGTTCAACGAGGGATACCTGTCGACCAGCGATCAACCGATTCTAACGGAGCTCTGTCGAGATGCGCTGGCGCTTGTAGCTCTCCTGGCGGAAAGCTCGTCGCTGGCCAGCAGCGACACGATCGCGCTACTGGCGCTGATGCGATTCAACACGGCGCGGCTGCCGTCACGCCTCGACGAGGAGGGGCGTCTCGTACCGCTGGATCAGCAGGATAGGCTGCTCTGGGACACGGAGCTCATTCGTCTCGGTTTCGTGGACCTCTCCCGTGCTTCGGGCATGGAGGCGGTCGCGGCCAGCCGCTACCACCTCGAAGCGGCCATCGCCGCCCGCCACTGTTCGGCGTCGACGTTTGCGGCGACGGACTGGGAGTCGATCTGCCGGCTCTACGACCGCTTGCTGGAGGTGGAACCATCGCCGTTCGTGGCGCTTAACCGCGCCGTGGCGATCTCCTACCGCGACGGTCCGGAGGCGGCGATTCCGCTGGTCGATCTCATCCGCGAGGAAGGCAAGCTGACACACAGTCACGCCGTCGCCGCCGTGCTGGCCAACCTGTATGCGCGAGCCGGCTACGAGGAACCGGCTCGCGCCTTCCTGGATGAGGCGTTGTCGCAAGCACGCACCGAGCACGAACGTGAGTTCATCGCCCAGCAGGTTCGGCGCGCTGGCACCGGCCTGGGGCCAACCTAGCCCTTCGGCATCTCCATGATCGGCCTGACACCCACCGTGCCTTCGGGGTGGTAGCTGAGAAACGGGCAGCCTTCGGCCAGGCGGGTCGCTTCTTCGAGAGAGTCGGCCGCAACCACTGAATAACCGCCGATCAGCTCCTTGACCTCCGCCATCGCCGTATCGGTGGCGAAACCGTCGCCGTCGCGGCGCAGCGTCGCCCCCTCGGGCAGCAGCGCTGCTCCCGGATTGCGCAAATGGCCGGAGGCCTCGAGCTCCTTGAACCAGTCGTTCCACTCCTGCATCACGGATTGCATCTGCTCCGGCGTTCGCTTGTCCTTCCAATCAGGATCGCCGCCTTGATAGACCAACAGGTAGTCCGCCATTTGGTGTCTCCCTCGGTGTCCAGTCGGTGAAATCCGATCCCATACCCGAATGACGGCCGGAGGCGTCCGGTTAGGACATGGTGCGCTCCAAGTCGTTCACATAAAGTACGGCCGCTGCCGCGTCGTCGACTGGTGACCCGCGGCATAGCTACCGATAGCAACGGTTCGATACGAACACTGGAGGCGGCGGTGAGACCATGCCACGAGCGCGGCGCGACGCGCATGGGGATCATGCTGCTGACGCTCCCCCTGCTACTCGGGGCGGCGCAGTCGAGCGACGACAAGGTCACGCGCGAGGACTACGCGCGTGCGGAGCGCATGCTCGGCTGGAACGCGACGAAGCTCGTGTACCACTACCCGGTATCGCCGCAGTGGATCGACGACACGGACCGATTCTGGTACCGCAAGCAGATACCGTCCGGCCACGAGTTCGTTTACGTCGACGCGACCACCAACCTGCAACGCTCGGCCTTCGACCACGTACGACTGGCGGCGACGCTGTCGGCTGCTTCCGGGCATGCTTACGAGCCGTATCAGCTGCCATTCCAGAGTATCGAGTTGCTCGACGATGCCAAGACGCTTCGCTTCTGGGAGACCTTGAAACGAGCCGAGGCCGATGAGGGCGACGGCGACGATACGACGGCGACCGACGCGGACTCGGAGCCTCCAGCGCGACGCTGGACGTGCGATCTGACCGCCTACGAGTGCATCGGACCAGAAGACATCGCCGCCGACCCCGAGAACGAGGTGCGCTCGCCCGACAATCGCTGGGCGGCGTTCACGCGCGACGAAAATCTCTGGGTACGGGAGCTGCAGTCCGACGAGGAGATCCAGCTCAGCCACGACGGCGAGGAGCACTGGGGCTACGGTCAGATCGGCGAGGGCTGCTGCGCGGAGGTGACCTCCCGGCGCCAGGAAATCAAACGGCCCCCGGCACTCGTCTGGTCGCCCGACTCGTCGAAGATCGCTACCATTCGCCTGGACGAGCGCGAAGTGCGCCAGATGCATCTGATCGAGACCCACCAGGGGCGGCCCTTATTGCATAGCTACCGCTACGCCCTGCCGGGCGACGAGATCGTGCCGACGTTCAGAGTCTGGGTTTTCGACGTTGGCGCCGGCGCGGGAGTAGAGATCGAGACGCCGCCGATCGAGGAGTTCTGGCCGCGGGAGCTGGATGTTCGTTGGGCTGCCGACAGCAGCAAGGTCTTCGTTCCGCATGAGCACCGTGGCCACAAGCGCATCACGCTGTACGGCGCCGACGCAACGACCGGCACCAGTCATGTCGTGCTCGAAGAAACCAGCGACACCTTTGTCGACCTCAACATCAGCTTCAGCCCCGACGGCGGTGACTGGCAGGTGGTGGGCAACGGCGAGCAGGTCGTGTGGTGGTCGCAGCGAAACGGTTGGGGGCACTTCTATCGTTTCGATGGCTCCGGTGAAGGTCTGTTGAACCAGGTCACCAGCGGCGCCTGGACGACAGCGCGTATCCACCATTTGTCGGACGACGGCTGGCTGTATTTCGAGACCTACGGCAAGGAACCGGGTCTGTATCCCTACGCGGCGCAGCTGTATCGCGCTCGCATCGACGGGTCGCAGCTGCAACGGCTCACTCCCGAAGACGCGCACCACGCTATCGGCATGTCCGCATCGGGCAATTTCGTGGTCGACACGTACTCGATGCGCGACACCGCGCCGGTCACCGTGCTGCGGCGGGCCGACGGGCAGGCAGTGCGAACCCTGGAAGAAGCGGACATCAGCGCGCTGGAGGCGACGGGTTGGCGCCCGGCCGAGCCGTTCACGGTGAAGGCGCGCGACAACACCACCAATCTCTACGGGTTCCTCTACTTTCCGTCCGACTTCGACCCCGAGGCGAGCTACGCACTGATCGACTACATCTATCCAGGTCCCCAGATCGGTGCCGTCGGAGCGCGTGGATTTACCGCCAATCCGCGTGGCTTCGCACAGGCTCTGGCCGAGGTCGGCTTCATCGTCTTCCAGATCGACGCCACCGGCACCCCGTTCCGTTCCAAGTCGTTCCACGATGCCTACTACGGCGACATGCGTGACAACGGGCTGCGCGATCACATCGAGGCGATCAAGCAGCTGGCGGTGCAGCGTCGGCAGATCGATCTCGACCGGGTGGGGATCTACGGGCACTCTGGCGGGGGGTTCTCGTCCACCGACGCCATTCTCAGCTTCCCGGACTTCTACAAGGTCGCGGTGTCGGGAGCTGGCAACCATGATCAGCGCAGCTACTCATGGGGCTGGGGGGAGAAGTACCACGGCTTGCTGGCGGAGACTCCCGGAGGCGGGGACAACTTCGACGCGCAGGCAAACCATCTGATCGCCGACCAGCTCGAGGGCAAGCTGCTACTGACCTACGGCTCACTCGACGACAACGTGCATCCCAATGCCACGCTGCTGCTGGTGGACGAGCTCATCAAGCAGAACAAGGATTTCGACATGCTGGTGATGCCGAATCGGAACCACGGCTATGCCAGCGAGCCCTACGTCGTCCGACGTACCTGGGACTACTTCGTCGAGCATCTCCTCGGCCAACAGCCGCCGACCGGATTCGAGATCCGGCGACCGGAGTAGTCGCTGCCTCGACGACGGCGCGCCGAGAGACGCCCAGAGATCGACTATGGCACTGCACTTCACGATCGAGGAGTTCGAGGCGCGGCGCGGTGCGCTGACAGGCCGGCTGACCGCCGCCGGACTCGATGGGTTGCTCATCTTCCGGCAAGAGTCGATGTTCTGGCTCACGGGCTACGACACCTTCGGCTACGTGTTTTTCCAGTGTCTGGTGCTCACGGCGGATGGCCGCATGGCGCTGTTGACCAGGGCGCCGGACCTTCGCCAGGCGCAGAACACGTCGATCATCGAGGACATCCGTATCTGGGTGGACGGTGACGACGCAAAACCGGCCGCAGGGTTGCGTGATCTGCTCGATGAGCTCGGTCTGGCCGGGACTCGGCTCGGGGTGGAATACGAGGCCTACGGGCTCACCGGTCGCAATGCCCTGAGGCTCAACGCGGTACTGGCCGACTTCGCTACGTTGGAGGACAGGTCCGAGCTGGTGTCGGAGCTCCGACTGGTGAAATCACCGGCGGAGGTCGAGTACGTGCGCATGGCAGCGAAGCTCGCCGACGACGCCCTCGAGGCGGCATGGGAGCTGGCACGGCCTGGAGGCGACGAGGCGGAGATCCTGGCCGCCATGCAAGGTGCGGTGTTCCGCGGCGGTGGCGACTATCCGGCCAACGAGTTCATCATCGGTTCGGGGCCCGACGCCTTGCTCTGTCGCTATTTCTCCGGTCGCCGCAGACTCGATGCCGAGGATCAGCTGACACTCGAATGGGCCGGCGCTTATCGTCATTATCACTCCGCGATGATGCGCACCGTGCCGATCGGACGGGTGCGCCAGGAGCATGAAGCGATGCACGCTGCCTGTGCCGAGGCGTTGCAGGCGTGTCGCGAGGCGCTGGCTCCTGGGCGGACCCTCGGTGCGGTGTTCGACGCCCACGCGCGCGTCATGGACGCCCGCGGTTACGGGCATGCGCGCCTCAACGCTTGCGGCTATTCGTTGGGTACCACGTTTGCACCGAACTGGATGGACTGGCCGATGCTCTACCACGGCAACCCCGTCGTTTTGCGGCCGGGCCAGGTGTTCTTCATGCACATGATCCTCATGGACAGCGATCGCGGCCTGGCGATGACGCTGGGTGAGACGTTCCTGGTGACCGACGCTGGCAACGAGCGTCTGGGCCGGCTGTCGACGGATCTCATAACCGGGAGACAATCCGATGCGTGATTTCTCGATGCTGCTGCTGCGCGTGACGATGGGCGGTCTGACGGTGTTCTGGGGACTCGACAAGCTGGTGAACGTCGAGCATTCGGTGGCCGTCGCCGACGCCTTCTATCTGGGAATCGGGGCCAGTGCCTTCTTCCTCCAGGCCTTCGGTGTGGCGCAGACGGCGCTCGGCGTGCTGATCGTCGTTGGCCTCTACAGGCGCTACGCCTATCCGCCGCTGGTGCTGATCTCACTCGCCACCGCACTGGGAGTTTGGCGGTCGATCGTCGATCCGTGGGGCTGGGCCCTGGAGGGCACCAACGTCCTCTTCTACCCGTCGATCATCATCCTGGCGGCGTCGCTCGTGCTGCTCGGATTCCAGCAGGAAGACGCCTGGTCAATGGATGCCTCGCGCCGCGGCTGAGGCAGCCGATTCGAACATGGCGCGCATGCGTTTGCCTCGCGGACATCCGCCGGATAGCCTTGCCGCGCCTCGTTCTTCCGTCCTTTGAGCACGACATCTGAGGAGCACCGCATGTCTCGCAAGCGCGTCATCATTCTCGGCGCCGCCGGCCGTGACTTCCATAACTTCAATACCTACTTCCGCGGTAATGACGGCTACGAAGTGTTGGCGTTCACGGCGACGCAAATCCCCGACATCGACGGCCGCACCTATCCGGGCGAGCTGGCAGGCGATCTCTACCCCGACGGGATCCCCATTCGCCCCGAGGACGAGTTCGAGGAGCTGATCCGGGAGCACAACATCGATGAGGCCGTGTTCGCGTACAGCGACGTTTCGCACGAGACCTTGATGCACCTCGCCTCCCGCACCACGGCAGCCGGCGCCGACTTCCGCTTGATGGGCATGAAAACCGGGACCGTCAGTTCAGCCGTTCCGGTGGTGTCGATCTGCGCCGTGCGCACCGGCTGCGGCAAGAGCCAGACGACCCGACGAGTGGTCGAGATCCTGCAGGGACTGGGCAAGAAAATCGTCGTGATCCGCCATCCGATGCCCTACGGCGATCTCGTGAAACAACGCGTGCAGCGCTTCGAGACGCTCGAGGACATGGACAAGCACGAGTGCACCATCGAGGAGCGCGAGGAGTACGAGCCGCACGTTCGCCGTGGAGCGATCGTTTATGCCGGCGTGGATTACGGTGCGATCGTAGCGGAGGCTGAAAAAGAGGCAGAGATCATCGTCTGGGACGGCGGCAACAACGATCTGCCGCTCATCGCGCCCGACCTGGAGATCGTCGTCGTCGATCCGCACCGGCCGGGCCACGAGGTCTCTTACTATCCGGGCGAGCCCAACCTGCGCCGGGCCGACGTGGTGGTGATCAACAAGATGGACAGCGCTGACCTGGAGAACATCCAGGAGGTGCGCGAGAACATCGCCGCCTGCAACCCCGGTGCGATGGTGATCGACGCCGCATCGCCGCAGTTCATCGATGGCGCCGAGGAGATCGCCGGCAAGCGCGTGCTGGTCATCGAGGATGGCCCGACGCTGACCCATGGCGACATGGAATACGGCGCCGGCGTGATCGCGGCGATGAAATACGGCGCCGACGAGCTCGTGGATCCGCGTCCGTTCGCGGTTGGCAGCATTGCCGAGACCTTCGAGAAGTACGACCAGACCGAGATGTGCCTGCCGGCGATGGGCTACGGCGACGAGCAGATCAAGGAGCTGGAGGAGACGATCAATGCCACGCCGTGCAACCTGGTGCTGATCGCCACGCCCATCGACCTACGCCATTTGGTCGACATCAACGTTCCGGCGCTGCGGGTGACCTACGAGCTTCAGGAGCTCGGTACGCCGACACTCCAGCAGCCACTGGAGAAGTTCGTCGCGGATCGCTGAGCGCGCCGACGTCGGCCGGAAGCCTCGTAGCGGCTGTCCATCTCACTCTGGGAGCAGAAGGACGGGCGCTCGTCGAGTTGAGCATGATGGAGAAATGCTGTTAGTGCGGTCACAATGCCAGCATGGGAGTGCAAATCACGATTCGCGACGTTCCCGAAAGCGTCAGGAACACGTTGGCGGGCCGGGCTGCTAGCGAGGGCAAGTCGATGCAGGAGTTCCTTCGCAACGAGCTCGTGCGGTTGGCCGGGAAGCCCACCATCGAGGAATGGTTGCGGGAGGTCCGCGCTCGCAAGAAGGCCACGGGTACGCGTATCAGCGCCGAAGAGATCGTCAATGCGGTGCGAGCCGACCGCCGCTGATGCCCGTCGTCGATGCCACGGTGCTGGTAGCGGCGACCGCTGACCTGGGTGCCCGGGGTGATTGGGCCGAGACCACGCTCTCCGGATACCTTGCCGCGCCGCAGATCGTCTATGCGGAGGCGGCCAACGCACTCCGACGACTCGAGGGCAAGGGCACGCTGACACCCTCCGAGGCAACCGCTGCGCATCGAGGCCTCTTCCGGGTTCCGCTCATGCTGTTCCCCTTCGAACCTCTTGCCGAGCGGGTATGGGAGCTGCGACCGAACCTCACGTGCTACGACGCCTGGTACGTGGCGCTTGCCGAGGCTCTCGAATATCCGCTCGCCACGATTGACCGTCGGCTTGCGCGCGCACCTGGGCCGACCTGCGAGTTCCTGATCGCCGAGTAGGGGTTGCGGTCAAGCGTCGGTGGCGAGTGCAGACAATCGCAGGATGGTTACCGTGCCCGCGGCTCGATAGCCGAGACGCTCGGCGAGTCGCTGTGACACCGGGTTGGCCGCATTCCACTCCGGCGTGATTCCGCGCCTCAGACAGTGAAGTAGCAGGTGCGCTGCCGTGACCGTTGCCAGGCCGCGACCTCTCCAGGACTCCGCGGTCGAGATCGCCACCTCGACGCGTTCAGCGCTGGCACCGTAGGAGCTCGCCACGCAGGCTAGCTGATCGCCGCTGGCGGCGACGTAGCCGACGCCGCGATCGATGAGCGCCTCCGCAGAATCGTAGACCTGCATGCCGTGCGGCGAGAGCTCGGGTCCCAGACTCTCCGCGTCAGCGAGGCTCATGCGACGCAGATCGAAGCCGGCGGGAACTTCGTCCGACATGCGCGCAAGGGCCGCCTTGTCGAGCCGAGATGCATCAAAGCCCTGCATCGGGTCAGGGGTCGCGTTGTCGCCGTGAATCGCGACGATGAGGCGTCGCCACGGCTCGCCGGCGTAGACTATCTCCGTCGGCCGGTCGGCCTCGCGCACCAGAATCTCGGCGGTCGGGCTTTCTGCCTCCCCACCGAGGATGTGGTAGCAGCCCACCCGGAGCACTGCGGCTGTCGGTGCTTGGTCCGCAACGAGGTCAATCTCTCCGGCACGTCCTTCCAGGACTGCGTCGATTACGGCTCGCAGCTCGGTATGGTGGTCGAACAGCGCCCAGACCTGGTCTGCTGCACGGTGCCCGCATGCCGGTTGAGCGCTCATTGTGGGAGTCACCGAGGGCCGAAGAAACGAACGACACAACGTCAAGCCGCGATCTCTGTCATCGACAGGCTCGACCTAGTCAGGGGACAGACCGTACCATCGCAAAGCTGGCCGCCGACACGAGCCGAAGCCTCCCACTAGGCCCCCCGACACGGTGCCGGCGGCCACTGTAACCGACGTGCGGGAGTGAGTGAATTGAGCCAGCTAGCGATGCAAGTAGACGCCGTTACGCCGGTGATCGGTGCCGAGATCAGGGGCGTGGACCTGTCGGCAACGCTCGACGACGCCACCGTCGATGCGGTCTACGACGTCCTGATGAAGCACCTGGTCATCTTCTTTAGCGATCAGCAGTTGTCGCCGCAGGACCATCTTCGCTTCGCCGAGTGCTTCGGCGAGCTCGACACGCCGCATCCCGTCTATCCGAGCGTCGAAGGGTTCCCTGGCATCACGCTGCTGGAGAACGATGCCGGGCGCCCACCCGACACCAACGATTGGCACACCGACCTGACGTTCAAGCCCGAGCCGCCGTTCGCCTCCGTGCTGTTCGCGCACACCGTGCCGCCCACCGGCGGAGACACGCTTTGGACGAACATGTACGCCACCTACGAGGCGCTGTCGGAGGGCATGAAGACTCAGATCGACGGTCTCTCTGCGGTGCACGACATGGGCGGGTTCCGCAACGACTACGTGGCGAAGGGCGGCGTCGAGAGCCTCAACGCGGCCATGGCAAGCGTCGGCTCGGCCGTCCATCCGCTCGCGCCGACGCACCCGGTTACCGGCAGACGGTTTCTGAACGTCAACCAATCGTTCACCCGCCAGGTACTGGGGCTGCTTCAGAGCGAGAGCGACCGCCTCTTGGCGTACCTGTTCGATCACATGAACCGGCCGGAGTTTCAGCTCCGCTTCCGCTGGCGTCCGTCCTCGATGGCGATGTGGGACAACCGCGTAACGCAGCACTACGCGGTGGCGGATTATCTGCCGCACTACCGACGCATGCACCGAGTCACAGTGGTCAAGGACCGGCGCGCATGACTCCCCAGTTCGCCACCACACATTGGAGCCAGGTTCTGGCTGCCGGCGACTCGTCGGCACCCGACTCTCGCGCCGCACTCGAGTCGTTGTGCAGCGCCTACTGAACGTGCTCGTCGCGGTAGCCATCGAAGTGGACGTTGTCGAGGCCCCACGATTCCAGCTGTTCCTTGGCCCAGACGGCGGCCTCGTAATAGGCCGGGCTGCCGGTGAGCCGGGGGCCGAGACCATTCGCGTGTCGAGCGCTTCCGCTTCGGCTACCTGTTCGGGAGCGGCGCCCGATTCCTCGCCGAGCCCCGTCGGCAGCGCGGCCACACTCGAGGCGGTTGCCGCCAGCAGGGCGGCCGTGGTGGTTGCGAGGAGCAGCGATGGCTGTCGCCTATTCATGGCTCTGCTCCAGGGCACTGATCTCGACTCCGTACACGGTTGCTGCCTCCTCCACGGTGATGAATCCATTCAGAACGTCGTCACGTACGCGTTCTGGATCGCGCTCCCTCGGGTTGCCCCAGCCGCCGCCGCCGCCGGTGCGCACGCTGACGCGATCGCCTCGGTTGAACGGGCCCAGGTCGGCGAATCGTCCCGACGTGATCTCTTCACGATCGCTGCCCTCCCAGAGAACGATCGTGCTGGGGCCGGCGCGTTTGCCGCCGAACAGGCCCCAGGGCGGGCAGACGCTGTTCTCGTTGGCGGTTTGCACCAGGATCTCGTCTTCGGTCATCTCGTAGTCCCGGATCACCCCGAAGCCGCCCCGGAACTTGCCGGCGCCGGCGCCCTCGGGATTGAACGTGTAGCGCCGCATGAGGATCGGAAAGCGGCCCTCGATCACCTCGATCGGCGTGTTCGGGGCGTCGCCGTCGCCGACGAAGATCGTGCCGCTGGGCCCGTCGTCGTGGGGCAGCGCGCCCCCGCCGCCGTCGACGGGCTCGCCGCAGATGAACGGCTTGCCGGCGCGCGGATCCATGCGGTAGAAACTGGCGGCGCACAGCTGGTAGGTGCAGGCTGGGCAGAGTTCGGGAATTGCCTGCGCCAGCGCCCGTACCGTCAGGTGGATGACCATCTCGCCGACGTAGCCGTAGGAGTCGGACGGTGCCGGGTAGGAAGGGTTGACCACTGTGTCGGGCGGCATGGACACCGTGATCGGTCGAAGGTGTCCGTGGTTCATCGGTTCCATCGGCATCAGCAGCGACTTGATGGCCACTTCGCCGAGGGCTTCGGTGCCCGGGCCTGGGTGGTTTACCGGTCCCTTGGTCACCGGGTCCGTACCCTCCCAATCGACGAGAAGCTCGTCACCGTCCACCGTTACCGTGACTCGCATCGTGTAGGGCTCGTCGACACGGACCCCGTCGTGATCCATGACGGTCTCGGCGCGGTAAGCACCATCGGGGATGGCGGTAATCTCGCGCCGCATGCGCTGCTCCGACTGATCGAAGACGATGGCCATCGCCGCGCGCAGCGTGTCGGCACCGTAGCGGTCACAGAGGGCCCGGTAACGCAGCGCCCCGGTGCGACAGGAGGCGATCATGGCGTTGAGATCGCCCTCGACCACGCTAGGGAACCTGACGTTGGCTAGCACCAGGCGGTGTAGCTCACCGTTGAGCTGGCCGGCGTCATGAAGCTTGAGATGCGGGAAGATGAGCCCCTCCTGGTGGACGTCCGTCGACGTCGGGCACCACCCACCGGGCGTTATCCCACCGATGTCGGCCCAGTGCGCCATGATGGCGGAGAATGCCTCCAGGCGGCCGTCGTGGAAGATCGGCATGTACACCACCGTGTCGCTGATGTGGGTGCCGGTGTCGTAGGGCTCGTTGCTGAGCACGATGTCGCCGTCGGCGAAGTTGTCCGCCCCGATGACCTGCAGACCGCTCCGTACCGTGCGCGGCAGGCAGCAGATGAACCCGGGCAGCCCGGATCCGTCGGCGAGCAGGTGGCCCTGGTGTGAGCTCAGGCCGACGCCGAAGTCCTGTACCTCGTAGATCAACGGGTTATGGGCCGTCTTGATGAGGCTGATCATCATCTCCTCGGCGACCGCCTTGATCGCACCGCGTATGACCTGGATGGTGATCGGGTCGAGCTCTGTCTTCACGGGAGCCTCATGTGAGATTCTCTGGGTCGTTCGTCTGGCGTAGCGCATCGACGCGCCACTATTGCTAAGGGTTCAGCCGTGCTCAGGTCAAGCCGAGGACACCGGTTAGTGCGCCAGGCTGGCTGGCTGGCGGCGAGTGTGGTCGCGATCGGGTGGCCGCTGCTGGCCCAAGGCTGTGCCCCTCCTGCCGAGGGTTCGCGAGCCGTGGACCCGGCGGTGTTCAACATCGCGTCGGTTACCGAGGTGATGATCGGCTGGGACCCGGCGACGCACCCGTCCAACGAGGTCAAGGTGATGCCCCTGATGTACGAGGGGCTGACGCGCTACGACCCGGTGGCGGACTCCGTGCAGCCGTTGCTGGCCGAGAGCTACTCGTCTACGGCCGACGGCCTGCGCTGGACGTTCACGCTGCGAGAAGGGGTGACCTTCCACAGTGGCAGGCCGATGACTGCAACGGCGGCCAAGGAGGCGCTCGACCGAACCATCCAGATGCGGCAGTCGGCCGCCTACATCTGGGATGCGGTAGCGAGCATCTCGGCACCGGACTCGCGCACGCTGGTGTTCCAATTGCACTATCCAGCGCCCATCGATCTGATCGCTGCGGCTGCCTATCAGGCGGCGATCTACGACGTACATGCGGCGCCGCCGGACCGGCTGGCCGCCTGGTTTGCGGCAGGCAATGACGCCGGTACAGGCCCCTACACGGTGGACACATGGGACCGCGGACAGGAGATCGAGCTGCGGATAAAAGCGTACGACGGGTACTGGGGCGGATGGGAGCCGCGCCATTACCGCAACGTCGTCTATCACGTCGTGCGTGAGCCGAACACGGCCGCTCAGCTGCTTCGCGCCGGGAAGCTGCACTGGGCCGAGAAGCTCACGCCTCAGCTGTGGGCCTCGTTCGCGGACGTGCCGGGATTTCGGGCCACTTCCACTGCCTCGTTCCAGAACCTTTTCATGCTGCTCAACATGAAGCGTGGCGCGCTCGCCGACCGGCGCGTGCGTCAGGCGATCTCCTACGCTATCGACTACGACGGCCTGGTGGCCGCATCGCATGGGGCGCTCACGCGGGCGCACGGGTTGCTGCCGCACGGCATGGTCGGCGAGTCGCACGACCTGCCGCTGTACGAATACGAACCGGATCGAGCGCTGGAACTGCTGCGGCAGGCGGGTTTAGGACCGGGTGGGGAGACGCTCCATCTGCAGCTCGGCTATTTGCCCGAGGAGGCGGATGAAGCGCTGTCGGCGATGGTTATCAAGTCGAACCTTGCCGCGCTCAACATCGTTGTGGAGATCCGCCCGATGATCTGGGAGATGATGTGGGCGCAGGCGAAAGCGCCGGACCCGGATCGGGCGATCGACATGATGCTCATGATCTGGTGGCCGGACTACCCTGGCCCGCCCAACTGGTTCGCGCCGCTCTTCGGTACCGAGGATCCGCCCCACTACAACGTGACGCGATTCTCCGATCCCGAGCTCGACGAAGTCATGGCCGAGGCACAGCGTCTCCTCGGAATCGATCGCGCGGCCGCTACTGCGCTGTATCGGCGGGCGCAGATCCGCCTCCTCGAAGAAGCGCCAGCGGTCCTGCTGGGGGACATAGCTTACCAGCGCGTGATGTCGGACGCGGCGGCCGCGTTCGTCGACAATCCGGCCTACCCACACGTGGTCGCAGTGCGCGAGCTCAGCCGCTGAGGATCAGGTTGCCGTAGGTGTCGACTTCGAGCTGCTGGTCCGATCCGACCAGGGTCGTCGAGGTCCACTCCTGCACGATCGCGGGACCCGGCAGGCGGGTTCCGGGGCCGAGCGAGGTGCGGTCATACACCGGACAGTCGCAGGCGCTGTCGGCGCCGGCTAGCAGGACGCGGCGTGAGGCGACCGGTTCGGCGACCACCTCGCGGGTCGCTAGAGCCTCGATGCGCGGCGGCGATGTCGGCACGGTGGCCTGAACACGCAGGTTGACGAGCTCGACGTCGTGGTTGGGCAGCGCGTGGGCGTAGGCTTGTTCGTGCAGGGCGTCGAAACGATCCCGGAGGGCGGAGAGCCCGTCGCTGGCCGCATCTGTATCCAGAATGGGCACCTTGACGGTGTGCTCCTGGCCGGCGTAGCGTATATCTCCGAAGTGGTGGAATCGGCAGTCGGCAGTGTCGATTCCCTCGGTGCCCAATCGCTCTATCGACTCCTTGTCGAGGTCGGCCAGCAACCCGGACAGCGCAGCTG
This sequence comes from Acidobacteriota bacterium, assembly GCA_965248695.1. Classification (GTDB taxonomy): domain Bacteria; phylum Acidobacteriota; class UBA890; order UBA890; family WLXD01; genus DASCOT01. Next base: position 3,951,628 of record CBDFKD010000002.1, read on the forward strand.
CTCCGAGGTCCGCGAGCGGGCGGACGATCGTTCGGACCGAGTCCTCGCGGTAGGCGGCGGTCAGCAAGCCCCAGGCGGAAAATGTCGCCGGGTCGATGGGGATGATCGCGCGTGGCATTGCCAGCTCGCGCATCAGCTCACCCGCGACCAACCCACCGCCGCCGCCATAGCACAGCAGGACGAAGTCACGCGGATCGTGACCGCGCTCGATCGTGCTGCGACGAATGGCGTGGGTCATGTTCATGTTCGTCAGGTGCACGATTCCGCTCGCCGCCGCGGAGGTTTCCATTTCGAGCGGCTCCGCGATACAGGAGCGAATAACGGTCTCCGCGGCGGCGCGGTCGAGCACCATGCGGTTTCCCAGGTAGAAATCCGGGTCGAGGTATCCCAGTACCAGCTGAGCGTCGGTTACTGTCGGCTCGGTGCCACCGAGGCCGAAGCAGGCTGGTCCGGGCTCTGCCTCGGCGCTTCTCGGTCCGACCTGCAGGCCACCCTCGTCATCGATCCAGGCGATGGAGCCGCCGCCGGCGCCGAGCGAGACGATGTCGATCGTCGGCTGCAGCACCGGCCTGCCACCGATCGCCGTCTCCCCCTTCTCCAGAGGTTGGCCGCCTACGATCAGCGCCACGTCGAACGTTGTACCGCCCACGTCGGCGGCGACCAGATTCGGGCAGCCGAGTTCGTCACCCAGCGCGGTGGCGGCGATGACCCCGCCTGCCGGCCCCGATTGCATCGTGCGGATCGGCGCGCGTACGGCGCCACCCACGAAGGTCATGCCGCCGGAGGACTGCATGATGGTGAACGGTCCGTCGAAATCGCGCTCCCGCAAGCCACGCTCGAGGCCTGAAAGGTACGCGCTCATCCGCGGTTGTACGTACGCATTGAGTGCCGTGGTCGAGGTGCGCTCGAACTCCCGATGCTCGCGAACCAGGTCGGAGGAGACGCTGACGGACACGTCGGGCATGGCGTTGCCGACGATCTCGGCCATGCGCTGCTCGTGGTCGGGGTTGGCGTACGCGTGCAGGAAGGCGATCGCGATCGCGTCCACTTCCTGGGGCCGCAGCGCTTCCACGACTTTGGCCGCTGCGGTCTCGTCGAGCGCTTCGATCACCTCGCCGCGAAAGTTCATGCGCTCGGCGACCTCGTGGCGGCGATAGCGGGGTACCAACGGTGGGGGCGGCTTGTAGAACAGGTTGTAGATCTCGGCGCGATTACCGCGTCCGAGCTCGAGCACGTCCCGGAAGCCGGCGGTGGTGATCAGGCCGACCCGTGCACCGGACTCCTGCACGATGGTGTTGATCACCAGCGTCGAGCCGTGGATCAGCATGTCCAGATCGGAGGCGCGCAGATCCAGTCTCTCGATGCCCTCGTAGCTCCGATCCTGCAGCCGACCCGCCGCATGGACCTTGTTGATACGCGTGCGGCCAGACTCGTCGACGAGCACGAAATCGACGAATGTTCCACCGACGTCGATGCCCAAGCGATTGTGCGCCATGCCATGCTCCCTGCGCCAGGAAGCGGCGATCCTAGCACGGTGATCGGCCCGCCAATGGGCCGCCGCTGTTGACGTAAGCTGCCAGCCGTGGGAAATGCCCTGCCGTGAAAGGCGACCGAACAACGATCATGCGCACCGTCGCACGCCGTCTGTTTGCCGGGGTGTTGGTGGTTCTCGGCGTGGTCGTCCTGACGTTCGTCATCTCTCGCGTCATCCCCAGTGATCCGGCGGCGGCATGGGTAGGCGGGCACGTCCCGGCTGACGTCCTGGAGCAGGTGCGACAGGAGCTGGGATTCGATCGCCCGCTGCGTGTGCAGCTGTGGGGCTACCTGAGCGGCCTGGTGGTGGGCGACTGGGGCACCTCGATCCGCACCCGGCGCCCGGTGCTGTCGGACATCGCGACGGGATTGCCCGCGTCGCTCGAGCTTGTAGTGGTTGCTCTGTTGCTGGCGCTGGCGGTGGGGATACCGCTGGGCCTGGTATCGGCGCGCTGGAAGGGGCGCTTGCCGGACGTCGTCGTCCGGCTGATCTCGGTGATCGGGGTGTCGATGCCCGTCTTCTGGCTGGCGCCGATTCTCCAGGGCATCTTCTTCGAGCAGCTCCGGCTGTTGCCGGTGGCTGGTCGCTACGACCCACAGCTGTACTACACGAGCCCGCTGACCAGCTACACGAACATGACGCTGATCGACGCTGTCATCGGCCTCAACGGGCCGGTGCTACAGAGCGCCCTGCTGCATTTGATACTGCCGGCCGGCGTCCTGGCGATCTACCCGCTGGGCGTGGTCGCGCGCATGGTTCGAGCCTCGGTGCTGGAAACGCTCGGAGAGCCACACATCCAGATGGTCCGCTCGCTCGGTTTTTCGGAGGCGGTGGTCTTCGGCCGCTTCGCGTTGAAGCCGGCGCTCAACCCGGTCATCACCGTGACGGCGTTGATCTTTGCGTACTCGCTGGCCAACACCTTCCTGGTCGAAGCGATCTTCAACTGGCCCGGACTCGGAAGCTACGCGGCGCTGTCGGTACAGTCGCTGGACACGCCGGCGATCGTCGGTGTCACCATCGTGGTGGCTCTCGCCTATGTGCTCGGCAACCTGTTGGTCGACCTGGTGCAGGCGGCGATCGATCCGCGGATCCGGCTGCGATGAGCGCCAGAAGAATCACGCCCGCGATCACCGCCACATGGATCGCAATGCGGCACAACCCGTTGCTGGCGCTGGGATCGGCGATGGCCACGGTGATCTTGCTTCTGGCGCTCTCAGCACCGCTAATCTCGCCGGCGCCGGCCGATGCCGTCGCGGCCGTGCACCTGGAGGAGACGTTGCAGGCGCCGTCCTGGAGTCATCCATTCGGGACGGATCAGCTCGGGCGCGACGTCATGACCCGGGTGTTGTACGCCGCCCGCGTCTCGGTGCGCATCGCGGTGCTCGTGCTGCTGCTTGCCTGTCTGGTTGGCGTTCCCCTGGGAATCACGGCGGGGTACTTCGGCGGTGTCATCGACGACGTGATCATGCGCGTCGTCGACGTGTTCCTGGCGTTCCCGCCGTTGCTCCTGGCGCTGGCATTGGTGGCGGCGCTGACCCCCAGCGTGGAGTCGGCCACCCTGGCGCTGGCCGTCGCCTGGTGGCCGTGGTACGCACGCCTGGCTCGAGGTGAGGCTTCCTCGGTGGCCGGGAGGCAGCTGACCGAGAGCTGTCGCGCCCTGGGCTTGACCGACGTTCGCATCATTGCCCGGCATGTGCTGCCCAACGCGGTGACCCCGATCATCGTGCAGTTGTCCCTGGATCTCGGCGGCGTGATCCTCGTCGCGGCGGCGATGTCGTTCCTGGGCCTGGGAGCGCAGGACCCGACGCCCGAGTGGGGCCTCATGCTGAGCCAGGGTCGCTCGTACTTCACCACCCACTGGTGGGTCGTGACGTTTCCGGGAGTCGCCATCCTGCTGTCGGCGATGGCCTTCAACCTGATCGGCGACGGGCTCCGTGAGCTTCTCGACCCGAAGCGCCTGATGAGCTCATGACAAGAGAGGGCGGGACAACCGTGGTCGGAGCCGCCCCACTGGAGGTTCGCGACCTCGTCGTGACCTTCGGAGACCGCCGCGCGGTGCAGCTCGATGCGCTGGACCTACATCCCGGCGAGATCCTCGGTCTGGCGGGCGAGAGTGGCGCCGGCAAGTCGATCACCGGCTTCGCCTGCGTCGGTCTGGCACAGCGTCTGGGGGCGCGCGTCTCAGGCAGCGTACGCCTTGCGGGTGTCGAGCTCGTGGGGCGGCCCGAATCGCAGCTCCGGCGGGTCCGTGGCAGAGAGGTTGCCATGGTGTTCCAGAACCCGGTGGCCGCGTTCAACCCGGTGTTTCGGGTCGGCGAAGTGTTCCGGCGTGCTGTGCGATTGCACGGTCTCTCGGCGGACGCGGCACGCGTCCGCGCTGAAGACGCGTTGCGCACGGTGGTGTTGGCACCCGAGCTACTGGAGCGCTACCCGCACCAACTCTCCGGCGGGCAGGCGCAACGCGTCGCCATCGCGCTGGCGGTGGCGCTGGGAACGCGTGTGCTGGTCGCCGACGAGCCGACCAGCGCGCTCGATGTCACGGTGCAGGCGGAGATCCTCGACCTGTTGCGCCAGCTTCGCGACGAGCGCGGGGTTTCGACGCTGTTCATCAGCCACGACCTCGCGGTGCTTTCCGAGCTGTGTGACCGGGTTGCGGTGATGCGCCACGGCAAGCTGGTGGAGGTGGGCCTCACCGAGCCGACTCTCCGGAGCCCGCGCCACCCCTACACCCGCGCGCTGGTCGATGCCGTGCCGGTGTTGCCCGAGCTCGCACCATGAGCTCACTGTTGGAGGTGCGCGATCTTCAGGTGCGGTTCGGAGACGTTCGCGCCGTCGACGGGGTGTCGTTCGAGCTCCCTCGAGGGCCCTTCGGACTCGGCCTGGTGGGCGAGAGCGGGTCGGGCAAGACGACCATCGCTCGCGCCGTGGCACGTCTGGTGTTGCCGGCGGGCGGCACGATCCGACTCGACGGTGAAGAGGTGCAGCATCTGCGCGGTGGGCCGTTGCGCCAGTATCGGCGTGCCGTGCAGATAGTCTTCCAGGATGCCGACTCCAGCCTCGACCCGCGGATGACCGTCGAAGCGACGCTGCGCGAGCCCCTGATCGCCCACCGGATCGTCGGTCGCGATGAGCTGGCGGCGCGCGTGCGAAAGCACCTGGCGGAGGTAGAGCTCGATCCGGAACACGCCGGCCGATACCCGCATCAGCTGTCCGGTGGACAGCGGCAGCGCGTCTCGCTGGCGCGGGCTTTGGCCGTCGGTCCGCGGCTGATGGTGCTCGATGAGCCGACCAGCGCTCTCGACACCACTGTGCAGGCGCGGATGCTCGAGCTCATCGGCGAGTTGCGCCACCGGAAGGATCTCGCGTATCTGCTCATCTCCCACAATCTCGCGGTGGTCGCCCGACTGTGTGAGGAGACGGCAGTCCTGTACCTCGGCCGGATCGTCGAGCGCGGCCCGACCGCAGCGCTACTCGCGGCGCCGGTGCACCCGTACACTCAGGCGCTGCGCACCGCCGTGCCGCAGTTGGCCGGGAGGCGGACCAACAAGCCATCGGCGCTGGCCGGCGTCCTGCCGGATCCGGCTCAGGTGCCGGCGGGGTGTGCTTTCCACCCACGATGCCCGCTGGCACAGGAGCGCTGTCGCGTGGAGCGCCCGCTGTTGCGCGCGCTCGGGACCGATCACACCGTTGCCTGCCACTTCGCGGAAGACGCCCTTGCGGAGTGGGCTGCAGCACCCTGCTAGTGCGCAGTGCCTTCTGACGCGGATCGAAGTGAAGCTGCTGCTTGGCTAAATAGCAGGTAGAGATATTACATGCTTGCGTAGGTACGTAATAATCAGTTAAACTTATTTCCAGATAGTAATGGCCTTGATTGGCCGCCAAAAGCTACTCCTAAAGAGGTAGTTAGCCGCGATGAGCGAACCGACAGAGCGTCAAGGGGATGCGGCGACACCGCCCCTGCTGGTCGTCGACGACGCAGCCTCGATCCGAGTGATGGTCCGGGTAGCGATGGAGGCTATGGGCTTGCGCGTCGAGGAAGCGGCGAGCGGCGACGCGGCGCTCACCATGCTCGATGACCTGAGACCCGAGCTAATCCTCCTCGACGTGTCGATGCCTGGCACCGACGGTATCGAGGTCTGCCGCCTGCTGCGCTCGAGAGAGGTCTTCGAGCGCTTGCCGATCATCATGATGACCGGGCACGACGACGGCGATTCGATCGCCCGGGCCCACCAGGCGGGTGCGACCGACTTTATCGTCAAGCCGCTGAACTTGGAGCTACTGAAGCACCGCGTGCGCTATGCGATACGCGCGAGCAAGGACTCCCGGGCTCTTGCTAACGCTCAGCGGGCTGCGACCCATCTGGCACTTCACGACACTCTCACCGGTCTGCCGAACCGCAGGCACTTCGATCAGAGTCTGTCGCAGGCGATGGCGGATGCGAGGCGAACCGATCGGTGCGTCGGGGTCCTGTACTTCGACCTCGACGGCTTCAAGCGGGTCAACGACAACTTCGGACATGATGTCGGCGATCAGGTGCTCGAGACGGTCGCCGCGCGGGTTCGCAGATGTCTGAGAATCACCGACGGTGTGAGCCGGGTCGGGGTGGGCGAGAAGTCGAGCGTATCGCGGCTCGGGGGTGACGAGTTCACCGTACTTGTCGAGGACATAGGTCACCGCCGCGACTTGGTGGAGATCGTCCGACGGGTGCAAACCGTGGTGGCCCAACCGATCCACATAAGTGAGGCTCAAACTGTGCAGCTGACGCCCAGCATCGGGATCAGCGTGTACCCGCACGACGGCGATACAGTCGAGGCGCTACTGAAGAACGCCGACTTGGCGATGTACCACGCCAAGCGCGAAGGATGGAACAACGTACAGTTCTTCACCGAGCATCTAAACGCCGATCATCTGGATCGCTTGCAAGTGGAAGCTGCGCTTGTCCGCGCACTCGAGCGAGAGGAGTTCGACCTCCACTACCAGCCGATCTTCGATCTCGCTACCGGTGGCCTCGACGCCATGGAGGCGCTGATCCGGTGGCAGAGCCCGAAGCTGGGTCGGGTACCCCCCGGTCGGTTCGTGCGCGTGGCCGAAGAGATCGGCCTCATGGTGCCGATTGGCGAATGGGTGGTTCGATCGGCGTGTGCGCAGTCCCGAGCATGGCGAGATCAAGGCCACGGCGAGATCTGCGTTGCGGTGAACCTCTCCGGCGCGCAGGTCCGCCACCCTCGCTTGGTCAAAACGGTACGCGAGATCCTCGAAGAGCACGCTCTCTGTCCGGGCTCCTTGCAGATCGAGATGACCGAGGGCGTGCTCATGGACCACATGGAGTTCGAGGGCGGCGCGCTCGACGAGCTGAGGGATTACGGTGTGCGCCTGGCGCTCGACGACTTCGGCACCGGGTATTCTTCGCTCAGCTGTTTGCACCGTCTGAAGCCAGACATTGTCAAGATAGATGGCTCCTTCATTCGCGACATCGACACCGACGAGGACGGTCGGTGCATCGTGTCGGCACTCTTGATGATGGCCAGGACGCTCGGGCTCCGGGTGGTTGCCGAGGGTGTGGAACACCGTTCACAGCTTGACTACTTGCGCGGTCAAGGCTGCCATGCGGCCCAGGGATTCCTGCTGGGACGTCCTCGGCCGGCTTCCGCTCAGCTCAGGGCCGAGTTGGGTGACTGGGATGCCGGCCGCGGGCGACCCAAACAGGGTGTGGTGGCCGCCTGATCTCGCAGCCAGGGACGTCCACAACGCCTCGCCTGCTATAGGCCATTGGCGCGTAGCGCCTTGATCGGATTGACGCTTGCGGCACGACGGGCAGGCAAGTAGCTGGCGATGAAGACGATCACGCCAAGCGCGGGCGCCACTGCGACGTAGGTCAATGGATCGAGCGGGCTCACTCCGTACAGCACGGCGCTCATCAGCCGTGTCAGCCCGACGGCGCCGACGAGCCCGATCGCCGCGCCAATCGCCACGACGCTGCCACCCTGCCAGAGGATCATCCGGCTCACATCGCCCGCCTCGGCTCCCAACGCCATGCGTACACCGATCTCACCCACACGCTGGCTGACGACGTACGACAGCACGCCGTACACACCGACGGTGCCGAGAGCCAGCCCCACGACACCCGCCGCGACCAGAAGAACCATCGCAAACGCCGTCGGTGCGCTTGCCTGGTCGACTACCGCCTGCATGGTTCGCAGGTTGGCGACCGGCACGTTCGGATCGAGGTTGCGGACCGCGCTCCGGACGGCAGGCGCCAGCGCCAATGGCGCCACGTCGGTACGCACGACGAACGTCAGCGCGTGCGGCGGAGCCACGTACGCGTAAGGGCCGAGGAAGGAAACGTACATGAACTCGGGCGGCGTTTCGGTGAGCCCGTAAGCAATCGTGTTGCCGGCGACGCCGACAACCGTGTACGGATCTTCGTCCGGATAGTCGGGATGGATGCGTTTCCCGATGGGGCTCTCGCCAGGCCAGATACGTTGGGCAAAGTTAAGGCTGATGACGGCGGCGGCCGGCTTGCTGAGCGGATCCGTCGCCTGCAGCGCCCGGCCCTCGACGATGGGTATTCTCAGGGCACGGAAGTAGCCGGCGGTGGTGCCGCGGACGTCAACCGATGGTGGAGTTTCGCCTGCTACCACCGGGATATCCTCGGCATAGACCGGAGTCCGATTGTCGCAATTGTCAAGCGGCAGGCAGCGGGTCGCTCCGACGGCCAACACGCCCGGAAGCGTCGAGATGGTGTCGATGATGCGTTGCTGGAACTGGAACGCTTCCACACGGTCCGGGAATAGCGCCTCCGGTAGCCCCACCTGGAACACGAGCGCCGCGCTGGGGTCGAAGCCCGGCTCGATGGCCCGCAAATACCAGAACGTCCGAACCATGAGGGCGGCGCCCACCAGCAGGATGAGGGCGAGTGCGACCTGCGCCACCACCAATGTGTTGCGTGCCCGATGTCGCTTGCGCCCCGAAGTCGCGGTGCGGCCACCATCCGAGACAAGCCGCGCGACCGGGCCGTCGCGTCGTAGGACGGGTATCAATCCGAACACCAGGCCGGCGCCCACGGAGATAGCAGTGGCGAACGTGAGTACGGGGCCGTGGATTCCCACCTCGTGCAATCGCGGGATTGCGCTCGGGACCCAGGCGACCGCCCAGCGGATTCCTACGACGGCAAGTGACACGCCGCCGACACCACCCAACAGTCCAAGTAGGAGACTCTCCGCCAGATGATGCCGGATGATCTGTGCACGGCTGGCCCCCAGAGCCGCCCGTATCGCTACCTCGTGGCGCTGCACCTCCGCCCGCGTGAGGAACAAGTTGGCAACATTGGCGCAGGCCACCCCGAGTACGAATACGACCGTGCCGAGCAGGATCCAAAGCATCCGCTCGACGTTGCCGACGATGGTCTCTCGCAGCGGAGCGACGATCGTGGTGAGTCCTCCGCCGGTGACGATGAGATCGAACGCCACGGGATTGAATCGCTCCGCCATCGTCGGTATCAGCCGTTCCAGGTCAGCATGAGCTTGCGCCGGCGTGACGCCTGGCTTTAGCCGACCGATGCCGCCGCGTCCGAAGCCGCCGAGTCTCACGCCCTAGGTGTCGAGCTGCTCCGGTAGCCACACCTGGGTCCGGTCTGACGGCATGTCGAACGCTGCCGGTAGGATGCCGACGACTTCGACGGGCAGCCCATCGAGCTGTATTGCGCGTCCGACGATGTCCGGGTCGCTGCCGTAGCGGGAACGCCACAACTCGTCGCTGATCATCGCAACCCGCGGTGCACCAGGCGCTTGGTCGGAGTCGGCTAGCGCTCGTCCGAGTGCCGGCGGCCCATCGAGGAAGATCTCGAAGAAGCCCTGCGTCACCACCGCGCCAGGAATCCGCTGCGCTCCCGCGTCCTCGAGCAATGCGACCGAGCGGTTGGTGTAGAGGGTGATCTCCTCGAAGGACTGGTTGAGCTCGCGATAGTGCACGTAGGTGCCGTGCGAGATACCCATTAGCGGCAACCCGGCACCTTCCGCGGAGTGTCGGATGGCGACCAGTCGCTCCGGTTCCGGGTACGGCAGCGGATTGAGAACGACCCCGTGCACCAGGCTGAAGATCGCGGTGTTGGCACCGATTCCAAGCGCCAGCGTCACTACCGCAGCGGTGGTGAACCCGGGGCTGCGCCGAAGGCGGCGTTGAGCGTAGGCGATATCTGTAAGCAAGCCGTGGCGCCAAGACCCCGCCTCGTCGCGCGGCGTGAATCGTTCTAGGGCGGCGTAGACGAGGATGTGCGCCACACTGCGGCACCAGAACGCCGCGAACGGGAGTCGTCCACGGGCGCGCGTCTCGGCCGCCTCGGTAGCGAATGCGAAACGGATACTGGGGCCGAACCGCTGGCGGAAGCGCCCCGGATAGAGTCGCAGCAGCGCCGTATGAGCGCGTTCCGCCCATGATCGTGGCGCCATTCGAGGGGCCTCGGGGATCTGTTTCGGCCGCGGGCGCCTCATCGCGACGAATCCCTGTCGGTCAACCCCAGCGCACGGCTTGCCGACAGCACCAGCGAAAGACGCTCGGTTTCTGCCGCGAGCACCTCCCGACCGAAGCTCGTCAGCCGATAGTAGGCGCCGCGACGAGGGTCGTCGTCCGCCGGCCGCGACGAAGTTTCCTGGACGATTCCGTCATCGATAAGCCTGCGAAGATGCCGGTAGAACGGCCCGGTCTGAAGGCGGATGCGACCGTCGGAGTTCCCACGCACGGCCTGGATCGCGCCGTAGCCGTGCAGGTCACGTTGCGCCAGCGCCAGAAGGATGTGGAACACCACCGGCTTGAGCGGTAAGTGGCGGTCGACTGGCTGCGAGGTGCCGTTGGTCATTGTTGCCTCGAGCGGGTGATTGTTTCGAGGACCGTGCGTGTCATCAGTACGTTTCATACAGGTACGAAACGTACCTAAGCTAGTTTCATCGATCATTAAGCGCAAGTCCGTGCGGTGGTAGCCTGGCGCACGAACCCGGCGGGCCGATCTCGCCACCATGAAAAGCACCACCATCTACTCCAGCCCTCTCGGAGACGCCGTGCCTGACTCGATCCGCTGGTCCCGACACGTCCTTGGCCTTGCAGTAGCGCTGGTCACCGGGGCGGCTGCCCTGGGAGTAGCGTCGCAGGACGGCCGGGACAACGGTCTCGACTGGGACCGGCGGGGCGCCGCAGAGTACCTGGACGCGCGCATGGAGATCTGGCTGGACGGCGGGACGCCGCTGCAGACCGGCGAAGCGACCACGAACTGCGTCTCGTGCCACACGACCTTGCCTTATGCGATGTCCCGCCCGGCTCTCCGCCACGCCATGGGCGTGCAGGCGCCGACGCCCCAGGAACGTCGACTACTCGAGCAGGTTGTCGCGCGCGTCGAGAGCTACGCGGACCACGAGCTTCTCTACGAGTTCAACGAGATCAAGAAGGTGGAGTCACGCGGCACCGAGGCGGTCCTCAACGCGGTGATCCTGGCTTCCGCCGGCCGCGGGTTGAACCAGGCCGCCACAGCTGCAGCGTTGCGGCGGCTGTGGGAGACGCAGCGCGCCGACGGCGCTTGGGACTGGCTGCAGTTCGGGCTGGAGCCGTTCGAGACCGCCGATGCTGTCTACCACGGCGCTGCACTCGCCGCCCTGGCGGTCGGCAGAGCGGGAACAGACGCGGCGCGCGCGGTACCCGGGGCGGTGGCCGGCGTCGAAAAGCTACGCGGATATCTGCGGGAGACGCTCGACGAGCGCACGCTCTTCAACCGTACGTGGGTGCTGCTCGCCTCGACGCAGCTCGACAACTTGCTCACGAAGGCAGAGCAGGAACGTCTGAAGGAGGAGCTGCAGAAGCGCCAGCGCGACGACGGTGGCTGGTCGCTGTGGTCGCTCGGCGAGTGGCGCTGGAGTGGATCGGCCGCTCCGTACGAGTCTCCCGGCGAGCTGAACTACGCATTGCTGGCGGGGTCCGACGGCTACGCCACCGGATTGGTGGTGCACGCGCTTCGAGAAGCAGGCGTGTCGGACAGCCACGCGGTGGTCGACCGAGGGGTGACATGGCTGCTTGCCAATCAGCAGGCGGTGGCGGTCAACGAGCAGTCGCCGCTTGCCTGGCGGGCCCACTCGCTGAACTTCGATCGAGAGAACGGTGGTGAGAAGGGCGAGGCGGTGCGCCGCCTGTTCATGTCGGATCTGGCGACCAGCTTCGCGGTGCTGGCGTTGGCGGGACCCGACTGAGCGTCATGTCAGGCCACTAGGCCTCGTAGCCGTTGGGACTGTGCGTGACCAGAGCCTACTGTCCAGCGTCTCCACCACCCTCCGAGATCTCACCGCGGGGCGGCCCGTGCAGGACGTGTCGATCGAGGAACTCAGACTGCTCCCAGAGCATGTGCAGGATCGACTCGCGGGCGCGATAGCCGTGGCTCTCGTGCGGCAGCATCACCAGCCGCGCGGAGGCGCCGTGCCCCTGAAGGGCGGCGTAGAAGCGCTCGCTCTGCACCGGGAACGTGCCCGAGTTGTTGTCGGCCATTCCGTGGATCATCAGGATCGGCTCGTCGACCTTTTCGGCGTGCATGAACGGTGACATGGCGAAGTACACCTCCGGTGCCTCCCAGAAGGTGCGCTCCTCCGACTGGAAGCCGAACGGCGTCAGCGTCCGGTTGTAGGCGCCGGACCGTGCGATCCCGGCGCGGAACAGGTCGGAATGGGCCAGCAGGTTGCCAGTCATGAAGGCGCCGTACGAGTGCCCGCCGATGGCGATGCGATCGGGATCGGTGATGCCGCGATCGACCATCGCCTTGACGGCGGCGGCGGCGCCGGCGACGAGCTGGTCACGATAGCCATCGTTGGGCTCCGCGTCGCCCTCGCCGATGATCGGTAGCTTCGGATCGTCGAACACCGCCCACCCCTGCGTGAGCATCGGCAGGGCGCCCCAGTAGCTCATGCGGGTGAACTCGTAGGGCGAGTCCTGTACCTGGCCGGCGAAGCTGGCGTCCTTGAACTCGATCGGGTAGGCCCACATCAGCATCGGCAGCGGACCGTTGCCCTCGTCGTGGCCCGGCGGAAGGTAGAGCGTGCCGGTGAGCTGCACGCCGTCGGCGCGCTCGTAGTGCACCAGCTCCTTGGTGACGCCGGCGAGCTGCGGTGTCGGGTGCGGGAAGTTGGTGACGCGCTCCAGGCTGTCGGCGTCGAGGTCCCTGACGAAGTAGTTGGGCGGCTCGTCGATCGATTCACGACGCGTGAGCAGGCGGTTGCCGGTGCCGTCCAGCAGGGCCACCGGTACCTCGTAGTAGGGTGCCTCGGAGCGCCACAGGCGCGTGCTCTCGCCGCTGCCCAGGTCGAGGCGGTCGACGAACGGGCGGTTGCCTTCGGCAGAGGCGCCCTGTCCGACCAGGAATAGCGCCGCGCCGTCGTCGGAAGCCGACAGCACCCAGCCCCGGTCGGTGCGCTCAGTCAGCGGCCGCCCGCGGTCGCTGTAGCGGTCCTCAGAGGAGCGGCTCCAGAGAAGCTCCGGGGTCGCGTCCGAGTCGGGCCGTACCACCCAGGTCTGCATCTGGCGATTGCGTCGCCAGTACTCGGTCACCAGCGCCAGGTTGCCGCTGCCCCACTGCACGTCGCGAACGCGCGCCCCCAGATCGGCCACCGGGCGCGGGTCGCCCTCGAACGGTGCCGACAGGGTCAGCAATCGGTCACGCACCGGGCTGTCCACCCGGGAGTCGCCGCCGTCCTGGGCTTCCACCCAGTGGAGCGTGGCATCGGCGCCATCGCGCCAACCGACCGAGCGCGGGCCGGCGGTTACGGAATCGAACCCCGGGGGCACTTCGTCGGCCAGGGGTAGATCAGCGACGGTATGTACCCCGGTTCCGTCCTTCGCCCACACCTCGATGCGGCGCGCGAAGCGACGCACCGGCACGGTGTACGAGAACGGTCGCTGGATGGTCTCCACCAACAGAAACTCTCCGTCCGGCGACGGCTCGGCGCGGCTGATCAGACCTCCGGCGCCTATCTCCTCGAGGCCACCATCGAGCCTGACGATCGCCACCCGGGCGCTCAGGAAATGCTCGAAGAGCGCCTCGTCGTGGGCGTCGGCGAGAAGGTCCTGATAGGTGCGTGCCTGCGCCTCGCGGCCGCTGCTCTGCTGGATCACCGGTCCCTTGGGAGCGAGCGCACGCTCGGGCGCGGCGCCGCGGTCTGCGGGGATCACGCGTGCGATCAGCGCGCTGCTGGTGTTGTCCCACAGGAAGGGCCGCCCGTACGCGCCGTTGAGACGCGGCCCGACGAGTCGTCGCGCCGTCGCCTGAGTCACATCCGCAAGCCACAGCTCGATGCCGCCGGCGGCGCGATGGGTGAAGGCGATCCAGGCGCCGTCCGGGGACCACGACAGGTTCCCCAGGTGGGCGGCCGCCGGCAAGCCGCTGACCGGTATCTCAGCACCGTCCGACAGACGGCGGATTGTCAGACCCGCGTAGTAGCGGTCGCGGCTGGGGCCGTTGGTGCGCGGGTTGATCCGCAATCCGGCGATGCGCAGCTCCGGCTGCGCCATGTCGGCGATTGTCCCCAGCGAAGGGACCGACATGAGGACGATGTGATCGCGGTCAGGGCCGACTGCCACCAGCGGGGTGTTGGGAGCGTCCACCAGCGCCGCCAGCTCGGGCGCCGGCGTTTGGTAGACGGCATCGGTCGACATCTGCTGCTGGGCGCTGGCGGCGACAGCGAGACCGGCCGTCAGCAGCAGCGCGAGTGACGCTACCCGGATCGTCTCAACTACTCGGAGCGGGTGTATTGGACGCATGGCGGAGCCTCCACGGTAGCAAGAGTCTGGCGTGTTCTGACTGTGAGGAGCGCGGCGCATGTCACCTTACTCGCTGTGGCTCACGAGGACCCGGTGAATCGCCTTGACCGTGACCTTGGTGCGGAATTCGATCAGCCGACGACCATGTTCGAGCGCTTTGCCGAGCGGCGAGATGCTGATGTCGTTGATCGTCGCCTTGCCGGCCTGCAGGCGCTGTTCGAAGCGCACGTGTTGCGGATCATCGTTCATGATGATCGTGGTGATGAAGTAGTCGTCGTGCAGGCCTTCAAGCCTGGGATCCTCGTCGACCCCGAGAACGTCACGCTGGTAGGTCTCCACGTCACCGTAGTTGTAGTACTCGGGGATGTGGGCAACGACCACGCCGGCACCAGCCCAGTCAGCCGACAGCTCTTCCGCCACCGCCGCCATGCCACGCGTGTTGCCGCCGCTGTCGCCCAGAATGAAGATGCGGGTGAATCCCTGCGCCTTGAGGCTGGTGGCGTAGTCGCGTAGCACGGCACGGTAGGTTTCCTGCGAGTAGCGAATGCCACCAGGACTGCTAGCAGTCTCCGGGTTGCCGGGCTCGATGGTCACGATCGGAGCCACCAGCGTGTTGCCCAGACGCCGTGCGATGGCGTCGCCCATGACGCGCAATACGTGGTTGTGCTTGCCGGTGGTGAGATAGGGCCCGTTCTCTTCGATGCCGCCGGTGAGGATGAGCGCGGTGTCGGTGCCGGTTGCAAGCAGGTCGCGCACCTCGAGCATGGTCAGCTCCTCGATCCAGACGCTGTCGAGCATCGCGATCGGCCGCTCAAACGTCATCATGTCCTTGCGGTTGTCCTGCTGCGCAGAAAGCGTCGCTGTCAGGCCCAGGCAGATGACCAGCGTGGTCGAGGTGGAAAGCTGTGTCCTCATCGGGAGTCCTCCTGCGGTGTCGACAGACGGGATTGTGCTGCGCAGATTATCGCGACGTTGAGTTGATCAGGTTATCGTGGTCGCCGGCGGATTACCCGCGAGGGCGGGCTGGCTGGTTAGCGCAGGCGGCACACCTGTACCGGGCCGACCGGTGCAGCACGAATCGGCCGTCCCCGGCCTCGATCTCTGCAGGAGGCAGAAAATGGGAAACCGGCACTCACGATTCCTCGTCGTCGCGCTGGCGGCCGTCGGCCTCAGCGGGTCACTCGCCGCTCAGACAGGCACGATCCGCGTTGTACAGACCAACGCCGCCGGCGACAACGTGCATCTCATCGACCCGGCGTCGAACGAGGTCGTGGACGTCATCCACGGCATCCCGATGGCGCACGGAGTGACGTCGGCCCCTGACGGCAGCGCCCTCTACTTCAGCAACGAGGTCGACCACACCCTGGACGTGGTCCCGACGAATACGCTGAAGGTGACCAGGCAGATTCCGCTATCCGGCCGGCCGAACAACATCGCCGTCACCCCCGACGGCAAGAAGGTCTATGTGGCGATCACTCGGGCTGACGCGTTCGTCGATGTGATCGACATGGCGGCGGGCGAGGTGATCAAGGCGATCCCCACGTTGGGCGGCGTGCACAATGTGTTCATCACCCCTGACGGGCTCTTCATCGCCGCCGGCATGATCGGCGCCCGAACCTTGACGATCATCGACACCGAGATCGACGAGCCAGTGTGGTCGCTTCACTTCAGCGGCCGTTCCACCAGCGGGTACGCTGACGGCGGGGTGCGGCCGATGGCGTTCGAGACCAACGCCGACGGTTCCACGCGTCGGATATTCGTCCAACTGTCCAACTTCCACGGCTTCGTCATCGTCGACTTCGCCACCCGGACGGTCGTTGGACGGGTCGAAATGCCGACGCTGCCGATCTCGCGGGTGTCCAACGATGCACTGCAAGGCTCGCCGGGCCACGGGCTGGCGGTATCGCCGGACGGTAGCCAGGTGTGGTCCACCAGCAAGCCCAACGATCACGTCTACGCCTGGTCGCTTCCAGACCTGGAGTTTCTCGGTGGCGTGCCGGTGGGTCATCACCCCGATTGGCTGACGATGACGCCCGACAGCCGCTATCTGTACGCCGCCAACGCGGGATCCAATGATGTCTCGGTCATCGACACCCGGATGATCGAGGAGGTGGCGCGCATCAAGGTCGGTCAGACACCGAAGCGCAATCACACGCTGGTGATGCAGTGAGCGCACGACGAGTGGCCGGGACCGTTGCGCTCGTCGCTGCGGTCTGTGTCGTCGGTTCTCTGCCGTCGTTCGCTCAGACCCTGAACTTCGATCGCTACCGCGAGGCGGTCGAGCCGATCTTTCTGGCCGAACGCGGCGGATACGGGCCTGGGCGTGCGGCGTGCGTCACCTGTCACGCCAAGCAAGGCACGCCACTGAAGCTGCAGCCATTGCGGGAGGATGACGGCGGCGGCGTCTTCTGGTCCGAGCAGCAGTCGCGTCAGAACTTCGAAACCGTGGCGCGCCTCGTGGCACCGGGTGATCCCGACAACAGCCGGCTGCTGCTCAAGGCGCTCGCCGTACCGGCCGGCGGCGCGTCGTTCCACGTTGGCGGGAAGTTCTTCCTCTCGCAGGCGGACCCGGAATGGCGAGCGATGGCCGACTGGGTCGCAGCCGCGGCCAGCCTACCCGCGGGCGTCGATCTCGTTGCGCCGGAGTTGGATTTCGAGTTCTTTCACGACTGCGTGCAGAGGGTGTTCCTGGACAAGAGGGACGGGTTGATGGAGTGCATCAACTGCCACGATTCGGGAGCTCGCGGGTTCGCGCAGACGATTCGCGAAGACCGAGCCTACTGGAGCCACGAAGAGTCGCGCCAGAATCTCGCCCTGCTGAGCCGCTACATTGAGCCCGGCCATCCGCTACGAAGCCGGTTTCTGACGCACCCGCTGGCACCCGATGGTGGCGGTGATCACTTCCACGGCGGTGGCCGGCGGTGGCAATCGCAACAGGACCCGGAGTGGCAGATGCTGGCCGCCTGGGTGCGGGGTGAGAGCCCTGCGTGCTTGAGCTACTGAGCCAACTCCGCCGTCATTGAGGCGGGGGCAGCACTTCTTCACCCAGCGGACGTGGGCTACGGAGCCGTGATGGCCCACACTCCCGAGGTCACGGTGGGGCCGGCGGTCATACCGCCGACCAGGTAAAGGGTGCCGCCGCAGCGGGCCAGGCTTCGATGATCCATCGTCGCTGGGCCCTTGCTCGCCGGGTGATGGCTGAATGTGCCGTCGTAGACCAGCGTCGATCCGTTCGGTGGGGCAGGTTTGCCGCCGGCGTACGCCAGGCCGTTGGTGTTGTACGGAACGTCGGTGCCACCGTGAAACCATAACTCCCCTGCCTGCGTGGAACCGCCGGCAGCCCGATAGCGGGCCAGCCCGGGATGGCGGCCGAGATCGGCCCAGACGATCGTCTCCGGCCGTGCCGGATCGAGCTTGCCGCTCCATGCTTGGTTGACCAGTCGATAGCCATCCGGCCCCCTCTCGGTGCCGTCGATGACGACCAGCTCGTCGCCGGCGATGGCGCCGGCGTGACCGAATACGGGTACGCCGGGAAAGGGGGTTGCGGTGCCCCAGGTGTCGCGTGTGCTGTCGTATATCTGCACCGCGTCGACATTGTCTGTGTACGACCAACCACTGACCAAGACGATGTAGCGGTCACGCCAGGCGATCGCGACCGTGTCGTCAACCGGTACCGGCAGCGGCGCCCCGGCGGACCACGCTTCGGTCAGCGGATCGTAGATGTCCAGATCGGCGAAGCTCGCCTCGGCGCCGTTCTCGGCCACCGAGTAACCGCCCAGCAAGTAGAGCTTGCCGGCAACGCCGACCGCGGAGGCGGCGACGCGTGCGGCGGCGCTTGGCGGCGGGCCGACGTCGGTCCATGCAGAGTCGCCGATCCGATGCAGGTAGACCGAGGTGGTGATGTCGGAGTGACGCAGCCCGGACCCGATACCCAGGGCGCTCATGATCCAGCAATGGCCGCCGGTCTGTACGGCGGCGACCGCATTGTTGGCTGTTGGCGTCGGCAGCGCCGGACGGTGGCTTGTCCACTCGGCCCCAGTCGGCGCGGCGACGTTGGCCGCCCAGCTCGTCGAGGCGTGTCCAGCGCGATCGTCGAACCCCGCGGTGCGCGCGTCGAGGCCCATCCCGGCGACAACCAACGCTGATGCAACGGCCCGCATGAACGTCAGCTTCATGGTTCTCTCTCCGGGCCTGTCGATGGTCAGCACGTCGTGTCGGCGCCCCTTCCACTTGTGCGTCGCGGCACCGGACATGGAGAATGCGGCGCACCATACCAGCCGGGACCGTACTCGGCCATGGCGGTCGACGGCTGATCGTACCTGCTGGTACCTGGCACAGAAAGGACTCTGCATCTGCACAGCGAACTCGGAGAAAGGACATGAAATCACGCGTGGTGTTCCTGCTGGTCGGCGCAACGTTCGTCGGTGTAACGCTCATCGGAGATGCGGCCACTGCGCAGCTGCCGGCGCGTACGGCGGCGACCGATGCCGAAGCTCTGCGGCTGATGAGGAACGACAAGCTCGACCTCATGTTGCCGGGCGCCATGCGCGACAACGGCGTCGACATGTGGATTCACGTGACGCGGCCGGGTGCGCCGGACCCGATGGCCCTGCAGTTCGGGCGCACCGCCGGCTACCTGATCTTCACCGACCTCGGCGACCGCATCGAGCGCGCCGTGTTCGGGCGTGGGGGCGCGGTGGAGAATATCGACGTTCGCGGCTCGCTCGAGCTCGGTCTGGCAATCTCGGGTTACGACCACAAACCGGGCATCTACGACGAGATCTCTGGCTTCGTCGAGCAACGCGATCCGCAGGTGATCGCGGTCAACACCTCGGAGATGGAGCCAGTCGCCGATGGCATCTCGCACTCCGAGTACCTCAAGCTCGAGCGCATCCTGGGCCCTGAGTACAGTGCTCGCATCGTCTCGGCAGAGAGCGTCATCCGTGACTTCATCCTTCGACGCACCGCGCGCGAGATCGCGGCTCAAGTGGAGGTGCTGGCGCTCGCCCGTCAAGGCGCCAAGGAGCAGCTCTCCAGAGTCGTCCCCGGCGTCACCACCGTCGCCGATATCAACGCCCGGGTCTACTATTCGGCGGTCAACACGCCGGACGAGACGGTCGAAATCTCCCCCCCTGACGTGCGCTGGTTCATCCACAATCCGGAGTACGTGCTACAGCGCGGGGATCTGTTCGTCGGCGGCGGTGGCGGCGCCGGCGGCGACTACATGGGGTTCGGCGTCGACACCAAGATCCACGCCTATATCCTGCGTGAAGGTGAGACCCGGGTTCCCGACTTCCTGCAGGGGGTGTTCGACAAGGCGATCGCCGGCCAGTGGATCATGCGCGACCACATGAAGATGGGCATGACCGCCAAGGAGTCGCTCGACGCCATGGTTGTAGCCATGGAGGCCGCTGGCTACATCTACACTCCGTTTCGGGATATCGGCACCGAGGATTACGCCATGATCCAGCGGGCCCTGGCCGATACCGACAAGCCGGGCTTCTCGACCGACAATCACGCGTTCGGCAACTACGGCGATCTCGGGCCCTCGATGGCAGCCTTTCGCTCCAACACTCACCATCTGCGGATCCAGGAGAACCACATCTTCGCCTTCGAGTACATGGTCCACATGAACATCGACGAGCGTCCCGGCTACCCGCTGGCGTTCAACATCTCCAACCCGCAGCTGATCACCAGCAGGGGCGTCGAGTTCATACAGCCGCCGAACGAAGAGATCTTCTTGATCCGCTAAGACACGGTATTCTCGCCACATGAAGAACGTTGCCGCTTGCTGCATGTTGCTGCTGTCCATGTCGGCTACCGCTCAACAGGTGCTCCCCGGGTTGGAGTCACCTACTCTCGAAGCGGAGACGCTGGCCCATTTCCAGGCGCTGCTGCGATTCGATACCAGCGATCCGCCGGGCATCGAGCGGCCGGCGGCGGAGTACCTGCGCGAGGCTCTCGAGGCCGAGGGCATCCCGGTGCAGGTGTTCGCGACGGACGACAATCGGCCCAACGTCGTGGCGCGGCTTGCAGGCACCGGGGCCAAACCGCCGCTGCTGATCATGGGCCACACGGATACGGTGAACGTCGATCCGGAGAAATGGACCCATCCTCCCTTCAGCGGCACCGTGGACGGCGAGCATGTCTACAGTCGCGGCACGGTCGACGACAAGGACAACGTCGTGGCCGGGCTGATGGTCATGCTCGAGCTCGCTCGCCGAGAAGTGGCGCTCGATCGCGACGTCATCTTTCTGGCGGAGTCGGGCGAGGAAGGCAGCACCGAGTACGGCATCCAGTTCATGGTCGACAATCACCTCGACGCGATCGCCGCCGAATACTGCCTGGCAGAGGGTGGCCGTGTGACTCGAGTCGACGGGGCGGTGCGATACGCCGAGGTGGAGACCGTCGAGAAGATCCCGTATCGGGTGGAACTGGTGGCTCGCGGGGTTGCTGGGCATGGATCCGTTCCGCTGCAGACGAACTCAGTGGCGCACCTGTCCAAGGCGGTGGCCGCCATCGCCGACTGGCGCACCCCGATCCGGCTGAACGAGACCACGAGCGAGTACTTCCGCCGGCTGGCGACGATTTCGCCACCGGAGGCCGCTGCACGCTACCGGATGGTGCTCGATCCAGCGACAGCCGACGAGGCGGGGGAGTACTTTCTGACGCACGAGCCGCGGCACTCCTCGATGCTGCGCTCCTCGCTGTCGCCGACGATCATCGACGCCGGCTACCGCATCAACGTCATCCCGTCGGACGCCGCCGGCTCGGTCGATCTGCGGGCCCTACCCGACGAGGAGATCCCGGCGTTTCTCGACGAGATCCGTCGGGTGATCGACAATCCGGCGGTCGAGGTGTCGCTGGGCAGGCGCAACACTCGTCCGCCGGGCGAGGCGCGGCTTGACACCGAGGCGTTTCGCGTTGTCGAGGCCAATATCAGCAAGCATTACGACACCACCACGTTGCCGATGATGTCGACTGGCGCCACAGATATGGCGTATCTGCGGGCGAATGGTATCGAGTGCTACGGCATCGGCCCGGCGATCGATCGCGAGGACGCCGCCAAGGGGTACGGGGCGCACAGCGACCAGGAGCGCATCCTGGTGGATGAGCTGCACCGCTTCGTGCGCTTCATGTGGGACGTGGTCGTCGACCTGGCCGCAACAGACGCCTGACCACCGGCCGCCGAGCGTCTTGCGTAGGCCAACCCGGGACGGCAGAGAGCCCGCCGGATCAGAAGCGTGAGATGACGATGCGAAACCCGATGAACGCCCGGCGCGCGCCAGGGTCGACACCGCCACGGACGGTCGTGCGGATATTCTGTTCCGGATCGCCGAAGTGCCCGCCGCGCATGACCCAGAGGGCGTCCGCATCGAGGTCGTCGAGGTCGTCGGTCGGATCGAAAGGATACGGCTGGTAGCGGCTGCGCGTCAGCTCCCACAGGTTGCCGCTCATGTCTGCAAGGCCGTACGGACACTCCGGACAGTCAAAGCTGCCGACCGGGGCGGCGGCCGCGCCGCGATAGTTCGCCCGTGACGGGTTCGGAAAGTTCCCCCATGGGTAGATCCGTGCGTCGGTACCGCGCGCGGCCTTCTCCCACTCCGCCTCGCTCGGTAGCATGACCTGCCCTCCCCGACGCAACAGTTCGCCGAGTGACGGAGGCGTCTCCGGCCATGCCCTCAGCGTGGCGTCGAGCCATCGGCAATAGGCGAGCGCGTCCGGCCACGAGACCCACGCTACGGGGTGGTCGGGAGGCGCCCGTATGGCTCGCGCGTCGACCACGTACCCGGTGTTTTCTACGAACGATCGGAACTGCGCCACGGTGACCTCGAAGCGACCTACGTAGTAGTCAGGAAGCTGCACGGTTCCGTAGGCGCTCCTGGTGCTCCAGCGCTCGTTGTCGAAGGCGAGCGCGTCGACTGCCGCCTCGCCGCCCATGACGAACTCACCGGCGGCGATCTCTACGAAGCCCAGGAGCTCGTCATCCGGTAGAAACCAGGCATCGGCGCGAAGCCCGGCGACGGCGGCCGAGGTGCTCACTCCGGAGCCATCTCCGATATCACTCGCGGAGGAGGCCCCCGACGGGGCTTGCTGGCAGGCGGCCGCAACGACGAGCGATGTGGTCACAGCCGCCCGCTGGAGCCCCGTGCACCGCGTCACGGCGAGGTCTCGTTGCATGCGAAGGCCCAATTGTGCCGGCAGGCGCGCGCCAACAGGTCCGCATCCGACATCTCGAGCAGATTCTCGCCGCCCTCGCGCAGCAGAAGCCTCAGATCGAGGGATCGTGGATCGGTGCCGTGAGATCCGTCGGCATCCAGCAGGTTGAAGCACGCCGGCAGGTAGCGGAGCTCACAGGCGCGCGAGAAGAAACCCAACGCGGCCTCTGTGTCGCGCTCCAGAATCGCACCGGCCCTGTTGTGCAGCCCCAACTCGTTGCAGGCCCAGGCCGAGTTGTCGGCACAGTATGAGGATTGGATCTGCAGCAGGCGATCACAGCCGTCATGACGACCCTCGACGCAAGCTCGTTGCCAGAACGGCAAGGTGTCGCCAGGGTGCGTTCCGTCGGTCGATCCCAGCGCCGCCATGGCGCCGAAGAAAACGATCCAGACGGCGATGTGGGTGGAATTCGCGCCCAGCGGATCCCATCGAACCCGATACCGTCCGGAGAGCCGTTCTTCCGCCAGTCGCGCCAGGCGGTCGATTCGCTGCACGCTCAGGTTCAGCAGCGGCACGCAAAGCAACTTGTCGTAAAAGGTCGGCGCCCCGAACGCTCCCAGCAGGGCGTAGAGACCGAATACGCCCAGACCATAGAGCATTCCGAATAGGGTCTTGCCGAGCGGCGTTCGCGGCGAAGTGGACGGATCGGTCACCAGCAGGTGAAGGCCGAGAAAGACCGCGGTCGGGATCTCGGAATCAACGAAATACGGGATCCCCGTCCACCCCCAGTACAGCGCGCTCATCGCGAACAGCGAGACGGCGGCCGATCCGGCAACGAGCGTGATCGCGAAGAAGTGCATCACCACCAAACCGAGGAGAAACAGGAACAGGTAGATCTGCGGCGCCAGTGTCAACGTGGTCGCAATATCCTGCCCCCATGTGATGTCGGTGGTGTCGGTGGCGAGCAGAACGAGGGAGAACAGCCCGAGAGAAAATGCCGACGGGTTGAAGATATGAGTTCGCGTCCCGTCTCGGCGCCACCGCACGAGCTCCTTGCCGAGGAACCCGGCCCCGATCATCAGGAACTGCAGTGCGAACCAGTCGTCCTTGAACCAGAGGAACAGATTGGTGCTGAATACGACGGGCAGCGGACCGAAGCCGAGCAGGTAGGTATCGCGCCGCGACCAGGCGAGCAGCATGTCGAACGCGTAGGCGAAGACGAGCTGTGCGATCAGCAGCCAGGCGTAGTCGAATACGGGTCGCCAGTAGTAGCCCCAGTAGGCGAAGACCGCCAGCTGCACCGCTGCCTGGATGTAGTGCTGCGGCCGCAATAGCGGTCGCAGCCGCGGCTCAATGCCGGCGCGATGAGTCCGTACGAAGAGGCACGCCTGCCATACCAGCAGCAACAGCGCCGCGCCCCAGAACGAGCGAGCGAGCGCAGGGCTGTCGCTGATGCGTGGCACCAGCGACAGGAGCAAGATCGTGACTGCCAGCGCCAACGGCACGCCGAAAGCCCCCCGCGACATCGCCAGGTTAGACCGGGCTCCCACCACTGCCTGCTAGTCGGTACAGTCCTCGGCGTCCCCATGCCGACCGGCGCGAGCCATGCGCGCCCACAGCGACAGGTCGGCCTCGGTTAGGAAGTGCCATATGAGGCGCGCCCACGAGTCGTGGCTGCCGAGCGAGTCGTAGTACTCCGGTGCAATGGCGGTGATCTGCGGCAACCGGTTCCACGGCACCGAGGTGAAGTCGTGGTGCTCGTTGTGATAGCCGACGTTGCAGGCCACCCAGTTCAGCTTGCCGTAGTAGCTGAACGTCTCCTGGGTGTCGGAGTCGACCATGTAGTGCTCCTGGATCCAGCGTGCGCCCAGGGGATGCAGTCCAACCGCGAAGAACAGAGAAGCCAGCAGATACAGGAATGCTCGTGGGCCCCACGCCCAGATCACCAAGGCATCGATGGAAAAAACGATTGCCCAGTCGACGAGGGTCCATCGTGTCAGGAACGCCATCTGCTTGATGCGCAACGGGCGAAGTGCTTGCACCACCGGGAATAGCGTCAACCAGATCAGCTTGCGGAAGAACGAGTTGCCTACCAGTCGCGCTTCCCAGTAGCTGGGTATGTCGGCGTCCACTTCGTGCACGCCCTGATGCGAGTGGTGTATCAGGTGATACGAGCGAAACGACATCGCCGTCGGCATCGTGTTCACCGCGCCCGCGAGGATGGCGGAGAGATTGTTCGCCCAGCGCGACCGGAAGATCAGCCCGTGGGTGGCGTCGTGAACCATGACGTAGCTTGTATGGTTCGCGAAGGCGCCGAGGCAGTAGGCGACGATTCCGATCAGCCACCACGGGCTGTCACGCAGCATCCAGGCGACCGTGAACTGCGCCGCGACGATGCCGAGGATGATCGCGAAGGACCAGGGATTGCGCCCGATGAGATCGCGCATCTCGGGATGGTCGAGCAGGATCGCCCGGGTACGGCCGTGATGCGGTTCGCACTCTTTCGAGTGCCGGAAATCGTCCGCGGTCTGCGCCAAGCGCAAAGCTCCGGGTGAAGGGGAAAGGCCCGGTAGCCGTCCGGACGTCGGCAGCCTAGCGTCCGCAGTGGCCAGCGTCAAAACAATACAGCACACCGCGACCCGGGGTCGAGATGCTCCTGTAGCCCACTGCCGAGCATGTTGGTGGCCCAGACGACAACGACGATCGTCAGCCCCGAGAGGTTGGCGATCCATGGCGCGACCCACAGCTGATCACGACCCTCGGCCAGCATGTTGCCCCAGGTCGCCGCTGGCGGCGGCACTCCCAGGCCGAGGAAGCTGAGGGCGGTTTCCTGCAGGATCACGTGCGCTACCTGCAGCGTGGAGACCGCCGCCAGCACTGGTAGTAGGTGCGGGAAGATGTGGCGGGACAGGATGTAGAGGTCACCGGCACCCTGCGCCACGGCCGCCTCGACGAAGGCGCGTTCCTTCAATGCCCGGGTCATGCCGAACGTGACGCGCGCGTAGACCATCCATCCAGACACTCCCAGCACGATGATCAGATTGAGGGCGCTGCCGCCGATCGCTGCGACGATCAGAATCGCCAGCAAGATGTCGGGCATCGCGAGGTGCGCATCGGCGAGGCGCATGATGAGCTGCTCGGTCTTGCCGCCGCGATAACCGGCGATCATGCCCAGCGCGGAGCCGAACAAGCACGACAGCAGCATCGCCGCGAAGCCGACAAGCATCGAGATTCGAGCCCCGTAGATGAGCCGAGAGAAAAGGTCACGCCCGTAGTTGTCGGTGCCCAGCAGATGTGTCGCCGAGCCGGTGGAATACCAGGATGGTGGCGCAAGGCGGTCCAGCAGCGCCTGCTCGTCGGGATCGTGGGTCGCCGCGTAGGGGGCGAGGAGCGCCGCCAGCAACGCCAGTGCCACGATGCCGCCGCCCACGCTGATCTTGGCGTTCCTAGAATGCGCCGCGGCATGGCCTACTCCAGCCTGACGCGTGGGTCGATGGCCGACTGCGTCAAGTCGACGATCAGATTGGAAAGGACGATGGCGAGGCTGGCCAGAAAGACTGCGGCAATGACCACCGGAGCATCGCGCTGGAAGATGCTGCTGACCATCAGACGTCCGACTCCCGGCCAGGCGAAGATGGTCTCGGTGATGATCGAGCCCCCTACAAGTCGGCCCGCCTGCAGTCCGAGGAACGTGAGCACCGGATTGATCGCGTTGGGCAGGATGTGTCGTACCAGCACCACCGGTGGCGCTAGCCCTTTCGAGCGCGCCGTCCTCACGTAGGGCTCGGAGAAGTTCTCCAGAACGCTGGCCCGCGTCAGCAAGATGAACCCGGGAAGCAGGAAGCTCGCAAGCGTCAACGCCGGCAAGACCAGGTGGCGCCAGCTGCCCTGCCCCGACGTCGGTAGCCAGCCGAGCTGCAGCGCGAACAACTGGATCAGCAGCAGGCCGAGCCAGAAGCTGGGCATCGACTGTCCGGCGATGGCGGCGGTGGAGATCAGGAAGTCGAGGGGCCGGTCCGGGCGTAGGGCGCACAGGACGCCGGCCGCGACCCCGAGCGCGAGGGCAATCGCCAGGGCGATGGCCATGAGCTGCAGCGTGGCACCGAGGCGCTGCAACACGAGGGGCATTGCGGGCGCCGAGTACTGCAGCGACGTGCCGAAGTCACCCCGGACAACATCGCCCAGGAAATGGAGAAACTGCAGCGGTATCGGCTCGTCGAGGTGCAACTGCGCTCGCAGCTGTGCCTCGGCCGCCGGTGTGCTGTTGATGTCGAGATATAGCAGCACCGGGTCGCCGGTGACCCGCAGGATGACGAACACGACGAAGCTCACCAGCAGTAGCGAGACCGGTGCGATGGCGAGCCGCCGAGCGGCGTAGTTCAGCATCTGTTACAGGCCACTAGACGACGAGGATCTCCTCGTTGTCGAAGAACCCGGTGCGGACGATCGGCGCCCCGTCCGTGATCTCGACGAGATCCTCCATGTGCAATCCGTACTCGCCCACCCAGCGGACGCGCGTCTCGACGGTCGACATCATGCCGGGCTGATAGACGATCTCCTCGTGCGGGCTGATCAGCGGATGCTCATGAACCTGCAGCCCGATGCCGTGTCCGTTGTGCCCGAGCGGGAACGGGATTCCCGCCTTCTCATACAGCTCGGCGGTGCGCTCGAACAGCTGGCGGCCGCTGTTGCCCGGCCTGAGCATGTCGATGATCTCCCAGTGGATCTCGCGTAGCCGTTTCCACCAGGACTCCTCCTCATCCGTCGTCTTGCCGAGCTTGGCGGTACGTCCGACGTTGGAGTGGTACTCGCGATAGTAGGCACCGACGTCGGTCTTGATGATGTCCCCCTGCTTCACACGATAGGTGGAGGGATGCATGTGCGGATACCCGGTGTTCGGGCCCGCGTTGAGAAGATTGAAGGCTATGGCGTCGGCACCCGAGCGCAGGATGGCATCGACCAGACGGCGGGACATGCTGCGCTCGGATTCGCCTTCCTGCACCGTTGCGTAGGTGCCCAGCAGAGCCTTCTCGGTGCCGCGAAACGCGTCGATCAGGATCTCGCGCTCGCGTGGCGTCTTCACCATCCGCACGTGAGCAAACAGATCGGCGCAGGGTTCGATGCGCAGCTCGGGCAGCTCTCGGGTCAGCTGCGCGTGGTACTGGACGCCCAGGTATTCGGTATCGGCGCCGATCCGTGCCTTGGCGAGGCCCAGCTCCGTGAGCACCTCGGCCAAGAGCTCGATGGGCGAGACGACGAACTCCTTGTACGGGCGCAGGTCCTGGATCCAGGATTCCTGCCGCATGTAGGCCTCTTCGATCTGGCACAGGACGTAGACGGGGTCGCTGCCCGACGGCCAGACGATCAACCCCAGTCGGTCGCGGATCACGTTGTGGGTGGCGATCGGTGCGTCGGTGACATACCGCAGGTTCTCCGGCGACATCGCCACGACGGCGTCGAAGTCGCTTTCGTCGATGGCCCGGCGCAGTCCTGTCAGATCGCCGATAGCGTCCTCGATCGTCTTCATGACGGCGGGCTCAACGTCGTCTTGTGGAGTCGCAGCACCTTGTCGGTTGGTGGCTGCCAGCCCGTGACCCGGCGGCTCTTGGCATAGATGCTGGGCAGCGAGAACAGGAAGATCGCCGGAGTTTCCTCGTGCATGATCTCCATCATCCGCCGGTAGATGCGACGGCGGGCACCTTCGTCGATCGTCGATCTCGCCTGCAGGAAGAGCTCTTCGTATTCCGCGTTGTACCACAGCGCCCGACCGCTTGCCTCGGTGAACCACACGGTGGCGAAGTCGGCATCGCCGAGGCTGTACCAGCCGACCATGTGGATCGGTCCGAGCTCCCTGGCGAGCACCATCTTGGAGAACACGCCGCCCTCCACCACGTTGATCTTCGCTGCGATGCTCACCTTGTCGAGCATGCCCGAGACCGCGTTGGCGATGTAGACATCGGAGACGTACTTGCTGGCGCGCGTCGTGATCGAGGTCGCGAACCCGTTCGGGTAGCCGGCGCCGGTCAGTAGGTCGCGCGCGCGCGGGATCGTACGGTCGGGCGCTGAGTGCGGGGTTGTGTCCCGGTGTGCTCTCGGGGAGCAGTTGCCCGTCCAGTAGGCTGCCGCTGCCGCGCAGCAGGGCCTCGCGGATCAGCGGCTTGTCGATGGCGTGGTCGAGGGCGACCCGCACTGCTCGGTCATCGAACGGTGGTCTGCGAGTGTCCAGCGTCAGCACCAGCGCCACCGCTGATTCCACCGGCGCTACCTCCAGATCGGCAGCTTCCTCCACCCGCGGGATCAGGTCGACGGGAAGCTCCTCGATAATGTGGGTCTCATTGGCCAGCAACGAGGCAAGGCGCGTGGAGGACTCGGGAATCTGCCGAAACACCACCCGTTCGATCCGCGGCGCGCCGCCCCAGTAGCTCTCGTTAGCGGTCAGCTCGTAGCGATCTCCCGGCTCCCAGCGCGCGAAGATGAACGGCCCGGTTCCCATCGGGCGCTGGGTGCGCTCCTGTTTCGTGGTCTTCTCGTGATAGTGGCGCGCCTCGATCGGTATGTCCGAGAGACCGAGCGTCAGCGTTGGAAACGGACCATCGGTGCGCAAATCGATGGTGTGCTCGTCGACGATCGTGATCGTTTCGAGCTGCTCGATGCGCCGCCGGCCGGTGTGGATCGAGGCCGGGTCGAGCACGTACTCGAGCGTGTGCTTGACGTCGGCGGCGGTGAAGGGCATGCCATCGTGGAATGTGACGCCGGGTCGAAGCTCGATCCTCCAGGTGGTGTCGTCGACGGCCTCCCACGACACGGCGAGTCCCGGCCGCAGGTTGCCCTGGTCGTCGCGCTGGATCAGCGGATCCATCGTCTGATAGGCGAGACTGAGGCCGGCGAAGCTGGTGGCGCTACCCTCGAGCGACTCGGGAAAGACCGCGGTGGCGACGACGAGCGTGTCGGACGATGCGGTGACGACAGAGCACCCCACCAGACCGAGGTTCAGCATGAGGAGAACGAGGCGAGTCTGCAGGCTGGTCATAGGACGCATCGCCGTGGTGAAGGGGACCCGATTGCACCGCGATTAATCAGCGTGGTCAAGGTCGTTGGCGGCCACGTGGTGCGGTCGTTGCAGCATCGTTGAACTTCGGCGACGGGTGTGGTCATGTGGTCGATCTCTGGCCCGAATGATGCCGGTCAATGCGATGAGGAGCGTCCAGGACATCATGACGACACGGCGCGGTTTCTTGCGATATCTCGCCGGCACGCCGTTGCTCGCCGGCGCTGGCGCTGGTGCCGGCCTGTCGGGTTGGCCGCTCGAGGAGTCGGCGGCGAATCGGTTCGACGAAGAGCTCTTCGCCACGCTGGCGCAGTTCGTCAGCGAGCAGGGGCGCGTCGTCTACGGGCCGGATCAGGCCGTCAGCATCTTCGACTTCGAGGCCACGGCGCGCACCAACGTGCCGCAGTCGCACTTCGGCTACATCGCCACCGGAGTCGACGGCGAGGCGACGCTGCACGCCAATCGGGAAGCCATCGCCCGGGTGCAGTTGCGCGCTCGTCGCCTGGTGGATGTGAGCGAGATCGACATGTCGACGGAGATCTTCGGGCGGCGCTGGGAAACGCCGATCGTGATTCAGCCGTGCGGCAGCCAGAAGGCCTTCCACCCCGAGGGGGAAGTGGCCGTGGCTCGAGCCGCCCGCGCCCGCGGACACCTGCAGATGCTGTCCACGGTTACCACGTCGTCGGTGGAGGAGGTCAACGAGGCTCGCGGCGAGCCGGTCTGGTACCAGCTTTACCCGACCACCGAGTGGCGTATCACCGAGGCCCTTTTGCGTCGTGCCGAGGCTGCCGGTTGTCCGGCGGCCGTGTTGACCATCGATAACCCCGTCGGCGGCAATCGCGAGACGTCGAGGAGGGAATCGCTGGCCGATCCGCGCGATTGCAGCCTCTGCCACGTGCCGCAGGGGGAGTTTGCCGACTACGCGCGCCGCAAGCCCATGTTCGACGGGCTCGACCTCGAAGGCGTCACCGGGGTCGGAAACCCGAGTGCGACGTGGGAGTTCGTCGATCGTCTCAGGGAGACGACCGACATGAAGTTGGTGCTCAAGGGGATCGTCACGCGCGAGGATGCGGAGCTGTGCATCGAGCACGGCGTCGACGGCATCGTGGTGTCCAACCACGGCGGCCGCAACGTGCCCTCGGCGCGCGGCACGATCGAGAGCCTGCCCGAGGTTGTCGACGCCGTTGCCGGTCGCATCCCGGTGATCGTCGACGGCGGTTTCCGGCGTGGGTCGGACATGCTGCGGGCACTCGCGTTAGGTGCCGACGCGGTCGGTATCGGCCGCCCGTATCTCTGGGGTCTGGGTGCGTTCGGAGAGGCAGGCGTCGACGCGGTGTTGCAGATGCTGACGGATGAGCTGCGCCAGTCCATGCAGCTTATCGGCGCGCCGTCGCTGGAGGTCTTGAACCGCTCGTTCGTCGACGGCCGCTGATGGGCGCCCCATCGTCCGAGGCGGCGTCAGATCGCGAGCCAACACCGTCGGCGGCAGGCCGCGAGGCTCTGCTGAAGCTCGTGCTGCGGGTCATCGGCGGTTTCTCGCTGTTGGCGCTGATCTTCGTGGTGGCGCCGTACAGCTGGATGAACACGATTCACGACCGGTGGCTCGGTATGGGAGAGCTCTCGAGCCAGCCGGTGGTCGGCTACCTGGCGCGCTCCACGTCGGCTTTCTACGCGCTGCTCGGTGGGCTGTTGATCTTGGTCTCCCGCGATCCGCGAGCGTATCGTTCGGTGCTCCTGTACCTCGCCTGGGCAATCATGGCCCTTGGCGTGGCCCTGTTCTTCATCGACCAGGCCGAGGGGCTACCGCCACCCTGGAGCCTGTGGGAAGGCCCGTTCGTCGCGGCGTTCGGCGTGCTGGTTCTTTGGCTGACGCGTACGCTTGGCGAGGAATAGGCTGCCGTTGATCCGATCTGAATTCTCGAGGGAGGCTCTGATGAATCCGCACCGCATCGATGGCCGGACACCTGCAACAGAGCGAACCACCCTGGTCCGAGTGCCGATCGTCGTTTCCCTGGCAATCGGGATGCTGGTCTCCGCCTGCGCGGCGGAGGTGCCCACTCCTCCAATGGAGGTCGCAACCTACGATATCGGCGCGTTTCTGGACACCACGAACTATCGAGGTGCTTCGTTCTCGCCCGACAACTCGAGCCTGCTGGTGAGCACCGACCAGACGGGCATCTTCAACGCCTTTACGTTGGCAGTGGACGGCTCGGGTGGGGACCAGCTCACAAGCTCGAGTACGGACTCTGTCTTCGCGCTCGGCTATTTCCCCGACGATGAGAGAATCCTTTACGGCGCCGACCAGGGGGGCAACGAGCTGCGACACCTGTACGTGCGCGATCCCGATGGTGCGGTGACCGACCTCACCCCGGGGGAGGAGCACATCGGTAACTTCGCCGGCTGGGCGGGCGACAACGAGTCGTTTTACGTATCGAGCAATGAGCGGGACCGCCGGTTCTTCGATGTGTACGAATACGACGTCAATACCTACGACCGTGAGCTGATTTTCGAGAACGAGGGGTTCTTCCCGGCCGGGAGCTCGAACGACGGGCGTATGATCGCGCTGGCGAAGATGAACACCAACGCCGACTCCGACGCGCTGGTCTATGATCGCGACACCGGCGAGCTACGCAACCTCTCGGCACACGAGGGCGATATTTCCAATTCGCCCGCCGATTTCACTCCGGACGATCGCGGCCTGCTGGTGCTCACCGACGACGGTGCCGAGTTTGCCTACCTGGTTCGTTACGATCTGGAGACCGGCGCCCGGGAAGAGATGCTGCGCGCCGACTGGGACATCTCCTTCGCGGCCTACTCGCGCGGTGGC
The DNA here is from genome assembly GCA_965248695.1 of Acidobacteriota bacterium. Taxonomy (GTDB): domain Bacteria; phylum Acidobacteriota; class UBA890; order UBA890; family WLXD01; genus DASCOT01. Next base: position 3,983,980 of record CBDFKD010000002.1, read on the forward strand.
ACATATCTGGTGGTCGGAATCAACAACGACGCCCGTACCGAGCTACGCCTGTACGAGGCCGCGACGATGGCGCTCGTCGAGCTGCCTGATCTCGGTGACGCCGAGATCAGCTCCGTGTCGATCTCGCGCGATGAGCAACACATGGCGTTCTACTCCTCATCAAGCCGTGCGCCGCGCGATCTCTTCTACTATCGACTCGGCGCCGACGCACCGGTTCAACTGACCCGCTCGCTCAACCCGAACATCGACCCCGACCATCTGGTGGACGGAAGCGTCAAGTGGTTCGAGTCGTGGGACGGTCTGGAGGTTCCGGGCATTCTCTACAAGCCCCATCAGGCCAGCCCGGACAACAAGGTGCCGGCCCTGTTGTGGGTGCACGGCGGTCCCGGCGGCCAGTCGCGCATCGGCTACTCCGGACTGATCCAGTACGTGGTCAACCACGGCTACGCGGTATACGCGATCAACAACCGCGGTAGCTCCGGGTATGGCAAGACGTTCTTCCACCTCGACGATCAACGGCACGGTCACGACGACCTCGACGATTGCGTCGCCAGCAAACGAATGCTGATCGACACGACCTGGGTCGATCCCGACCGGATCGGCATCCTCGGAGGTAGCTACGGCGGCTACATGACCCTCGCCGCGCTCACCTTCCGACCGGAAGAATTCACCGTTGGCGTGGATCTGTTCGGCATATCCAACTGGGTACGGACGCTCGAGAGCATTCCGCCGTGGTGGGAGGCGCAGCGCGCCATGCTGGAGAACGAGATGGGCCCGTTCGACGACCTGGACACCTTCCGCGCCAAGTCGCCGCTGTTCCACGCCGACCAGATCGTCCGACCGCTGATGGTGCTCCAGGGAGCCAACGATCCGCGCGTGGTCAAGGCGGAATCTGACGACATCGTCGAGGCGGTGCGTGAGAACGGTGTGCCGGTGGAATATGTCGTGTTCGATGACGAGGGTCACGGGTTCGTCAAGAAGGAGAACCAGGAGGAGGGGTATCGGAAGATCCTCGAGTTCCTGGAAACCCATCTGCGCGGCGCGGCTGCCCCAGCGTCCGACCGGGCGACGGGGTAACCGGGCGACGGGGTGACGCTCGAGGCTTCGCCGGCACGGCGACGTGTATGGACCATCTGACGAGGACGAGATGCGACGACGCGACTTTCTGCGCCATTCGCTAGCCGGAACCGTAGCCGTGGCCTCGAGCGTGCCCCAGAGCCGAGCGGCAGCTGCGACCCACAGTGCCCATGTCGGTGAACAGCAGAGCGCCGACGTCGTCGTCGAGGAGGTCAGCGTGCGCGACCTCCAGGCTCAGATGGCCGCCGGGCGATTCAGCGCCGAGCAGCTGGTGCGAACGTACCTGGATCGGGTCGAGTCGATCGATCGTGCCGGCCCGACTCTGAACTCGATCATCGAGGTGAACCCCGACGCGCTGCCGATCGCTCGGAGCCTCGACGGGGAGCGTGACGCGGGGCAGGTACGTGGACCTCTCCACGGCATCCCGGTGGTGATCAAAGACAACATCGACACCGGCGACCGGATGCTGACCACCGCCGGTTCTCTGGCGCTGGTGGATGCGCCGAGGCCGCGTGACGCGTTCATCGTCGAGCGCCTGCGCGAGGCCGGCGCGGTGTTGCTCGCCAAGACCAACTTGAGCGAGTGGGCCAACATGCGCTCGACGCGCAGCAGCTCGGGATGGAGTGGTCGCGGTGGCCAGACCCACAATCCGTACGTGCTCGATCGCAGCCCCTGCGGATCGAGCTCGGGCTCGGGTGCTGCGGTCTCGGCCAGTCTGGCCGCTCTCGCCATCGGCACCGAGACCGACGGCTCGATCGTCTGCCCAGCGAGCGCTTCCGGGATCGTCGGCATCAAGCCGACGCTGGGGCTGTGGAGCCGCGGCGGGATCATTCCGCTGGCCCACAGCCAGGACACCGCCGGGCCGATGGCGCGGACGGTTGCCGACGCAGCGGCGCTGCTCGGTGCACTGACCGGGGTCGACCCGAACGATCCGGATACCGAGGCCTCAGCCGATCACCGTCGGGCTGATTACACTCAGGCCCTCGACGCCGACGGACTGCGGGGCGCCCGAATCGGCGTCGTGCGTGCCTTCTTCGGGTTCCACGAGCGTGTCGATGCGCTGATGGATCGTGCGATCGAGGCGATGCGGCAGGCAGGCGCAGTGATCGTAGATCCGGTCGAGATCCCGAACACCGACAAGTACCGGGATACCGAGAACGAGGTCCTGCTGTACGAGCTCAAGGCCGACATGGGGGCCTACCTGGCGGCGCGCGGCGGCAGGATGCAGAGCCTCGCCGACCTGATCGCCTTCAACCAGGAGAATCGCGACCGCGAGATGCCCTACTTCGGCCAGGAGCTGTTCGAGATGGCCCAGGCGAAGGGGCCGCTCACCGAGCAGGCGTACCTCGACGCGCTGGCGAACAACCGGCGCTACGCCGGGCCCGAGGGTATCGATCTGGCACTGGGTGAGCATCGCCTCGACGTGCTCGTGGCGCCCACCGACGGTCCCGCCTGGCCCATCGACCTGGTGACTGGCGACCACTTCCTTGGGGGAAGCTCCAGCCCTGCCGCCGTCTCCGGCTATCCCAGCATTACGGTTCCGGCAGGCAATGTCTTCGGGCTACCTGTAGGGATCTCGTTCATCGGACCGGCATGGGGTGAGCCCACGCTGATCCGACTGGCGTACAACTACGAACAGGCGACTCGCCACCGCGCGGCGCCAGCGTTCCTGCCTAGTCTGCCGCTTTGAAACAATTGACGGCCGGCGCGCGCGCCCCGGCGACCGGGCTCAGGGATCGAGACCTGCACGTCGGGGGTCGTTCTTTGACGCCGATGACCGGGTGCAGGTTTCGTTAGCTGATCATCTGATCGGGTTGATGCGCTCGATGATGATCGGCGGCTGCAGGCTTTCGTCCTTGTGGGCCGGGGCTTGATGGATCCGACGGACGACATCCATCCCCGAGACAACCTGCCCGAACGCGCCAAAACCCTGACCGTCGTTGTTGCGCATTCCACCGAAGTCCAGCGACGGCTGGGCGCCGATACATATGAAGAAGTCGCCGGTGGCCGTATCCGGAGCGCCACGGGCCATGGAGATGGTTCCGTCGAGGTGTCGCAGACCGGTGTCGCGTGTACGTTCGAGGGGGATGGGCTCGAATCCGCTGTCACCATCCGTGTTCGCGCCCGCCTGGATCACCTCGATGAGGATGTCGTCGCGGACCTGATTGTCGAGCGTCACGGTGCGGTGAAACTGACCGCCGTCGTAGCGTCCGGCCTCGACGTAACGTAGGAAGTTGGCGACGGTTCCCGGCGCCCGCGCGTCGTCGAGCTCCAGCTCGAATGCTCCCAGACCGGTCTCGACACGAACCCGCGTTCGCTCGGTCTGCGAAACTGCGTCCGGGGCCGAGCTCGATAGCTCCGGGCGGTCCATGATTCGGATCCACTCGCGATCGGACCGCAGTGCCTCGAAGCTGGAGTTTTGTGGCAGCCCACCGCTACCGCGTCGCGCATTGTAGAGATTGATCTCGACCGCCCGGCGAATCGCGTCGAGCGCATCCGTTCGCCGCCCAAGCTTCAGGTACAAGCTCCCCAGTGCTATCCAGACGCTGTCCTTGCCCGGGATCTTGTCGCGCAGCTCGATCAGCATCTGCAGGCCGAGCTCCCGGTCACCGGCCTCGAAAGCCTGATTGGCGGTTGCAATCACCCCGCGCGATCGACGCACGGTGAGCAGGCGGCGCAGCTCGATCAGCGGTGTGGGGTGGTCGTTGACGCGAAGATCCTCGGCGACATCGGAGTAGTTGGCGGCGCCGCCGCGCAGTTGGACGATGAACAGGGCAGCGGATTGCTGCCCCCGCCGGTCGCCGCCGGCGGCCTGCGCAGCATCCAGAGCGTCGAGGACGCGATCTGCCAGCGGTTTACCGCTCGTCGACTCGAACGACTCGGCCATTCCATCGACCACCCCCGACCCGGTCATGCTGTTGGCCTGGGCACAGTAGTCGACACCACATCGATGCCCTTTCCAGGCCTCCTGCGGATCGTCTCGAGGGTGTGCGTAGACGTCGAGGCCCACGGGGCCGCCTCCGGTGAACGCGGCGGTGCGCCCCTGGAAGTCGAGAATCGCCACCTGCCGGCGCGCGCTCGCCTCGTCGCTGCGTACCAGCTGCGCCATGATCTCCTGCGGGTGCAGGCCGGCCATGAGCATCTCCATTCCGATCCTGCCGTAGAACGGATTGGACGACATCTGATGCACGATCACCCCGACGCCACCTCGGAACGACGATCCGTTGCGCCCCACGGCCAGGACCCTGCTCGCCACACCGATCCCGAGCTCGCCGGTTCCCGGGTCGCGAACGATGATCGAGTAGGTGCTCAGGTAGTCGGGGTCGAAGTCGGTACTGGTCGGGTCGTAGACATAGTCCTGCGCGCCCGCCGCCACGGCGGAGCACAGGAACAAGGTGCACACGAGCGCTGACGTGCGGAGCATGGTTACCCCCTTGATACGCGGAGTGGCCGTCAATCACGTGTAGTACGACTTGCGGCCGGAGTTCAACCGGCTTGGCGGCCTAGAGCGCTGCGGGAGGCGCCGCCAGCGGTACGCCGACGCCGCCACCGGCGAGGCTTCCCGGCTGAACTGTCGCGGTGGTGGTGGTGGTGCCGCCGCTCAGCTTGTTGAGGTAAGCGTTCGGCTCGTGATCCAGCGCCCCGGCCGGCAGGTGTTCCCAGAGTGGGCCCAGCTCGCTGCGCACGCGGTTGACGAAGAACTCCGGGATCACATCGGTCTCGCGTTCATAGAACGCTCGCAACGGGCGGTCTTCGCGTAGCCGTCGCCGGAGCTCGGTGTAGTAACGGATGCGCCCATATCCTTCCGATGAGACCGCCCGCACGACGTTCATCCAGGTTGCGAAGCCGCGCTGCGAGGCGCGCGCCCGGCGGGCGATGCGCCGCGGCGAAAACGTGTAGCGGGTCAGGTCGATGACTCGGTCGTAGAAGTCGCCCCACTCGTAGTTGATCGGCTTGACGTTCATCGCGTGGTTGTTGTTGAGGAAGTGGAACGGGAAGGCGAGCACGCGTCCGGCGCGTTGCAGGTCGAGGTTCAGTGGTGCCGCCTCGCCGAAGGCAGACAGCAACGAGTACCCGGGGAACGCCCCCGGCGAGCGATCTATGAAGCGTTTGGTGAGCTCGAACGGCTCGGCGCCCGCGTCGCCGTCGAGTCCGAGCACAAAGTTGGCCTGCACGTAGGGGATGTGATCCATGATCAGGTTCACGTGTTCGGAAACGTGGCGCACCTTGTCCATCCCGGATTTGAGCCCGGTGCGCGACTTGCCGCCGAGGTCGTACCAGGATTCGACGCCGGGGAGCATGGCCTTGAATCCGGCGTCGCGCAATCGTCGCAGATTCGGTTCCGACAGCAGTGCGAGGCTGCTCTCGGCGGCGAAACGAATTGTCCCGGGGGGGACGGCCTCTTCGATCGTCGTCAGATAGTCGTCGAACCGCACGCCGAAGTTCGGATCGTGCCAGCCTACGCACGGCTTGGGCATCACCTTCGTCAGGAAGCGTAGGTCGTCGCGTATCTGCTCGAAGTCGAGCGGCTGGTAGTCGACCTCGGCGTCGATGCAGAAGCTGCAGGTGTAGGGACACCCGACGCTGCCGATCATCGGCACCATCTTGATGCTCGTCGGTACCCGGCGCAGCGTCGACTCGATGTACTTCCAGCGCTGCCGCACGCTCGGAAGCTCCTGCGGCTGGGTTTTCGCCGCCAGATGGACGCCCATCGGTCGGTGCGGCTGGCAGTCGGAGAGGATCTCGCCGACGATCTCGCGATCGGTGAAGCCGACGACGTAGTCGAAGTACCGCTGTGCGTCTTCGGGATAGCAGCGTGCGTGTGGTCCGCCGAGCACCGTGACCGCGCCGCGGCTGCGGAACAGATTGCTGACCGCGTACGACAGTTGAGCCGCCTGCGAGAACGCCCCGACGAACAGTAGGTCTATGTCGTCCGGCAGCTCCTCGAGGAGGTCCTCGGCGCCCGTGTAGCAGACCAACTCCACGTCATGTCCGGCCTCCTCGCACCAGACGGCGATCACCTGCGGCATGATGCTCGCGAGGTTGGCGTTCATCACCCGGGCCCAGAGCGCTTTTGTAGGCGCCTTCGCTACCAGGTCCAGAACGCCGATTCGCAGTCGCCGCAAGTCCACCATCCGTCAGGAGCGACGTCTGGCTCTGGCTGCCTTTTCGGCCCGGGCCGGGTCGTGTGCAGCGGAGGGCAAGCGCCTGGGGGTCGTCCACGTCGTCAGGCGGTGGACGGATGCTGAGTAGGAAGGTGGCCAAATGCTAGGGCACGAGGACACCGGGTTGCAACCTGACCGGTCCGCCTGGCGGCCCCCGTGGTTGACTAGCGATGGTCCGCGGCGTTGTCCATACGGTCGAGATACGGCGCCACAATTCGCGTCCACAGGTCGTAACCTGCTGCGCTCAGGTGCAGGCCGTCTTCGACGAACAGTACCGGCCGTGGGGTGCCGTCGGTGCCGAGCATGGGCGTCGCCGTGTCGGCGTAGAACAGCAGCGGGTCCTGGTCCGAAAACCGGCGGATCAGGGCGTTTGCGCGCGCCATCTCGGGCCATAGCGCCCAGCGACTCAGGCTGGGCTTGATGGGCACGAAGAGCACCGGCGTTGTTGGTAGGGCGTCTCGCACCAGGCCGATGAAAGCGGCGTAGTGCTCGAACACCTGTTGTGGACTCTTTCCGCCCGCGAGGTCATTGTCGCCCGCATAGAACACGATGGCGCTGGGGGCGTACTTCAACACGATGCGCGCGGCGAAATGGTTCACATCGGAGATGTGCGAGCCGCCGAAGCCGCGATTCATCACCGCGACGCCCGGGAACCTGTCGGCCGTGGGCCAGAAGCGAATGCTGGAGCTGCCGACGAAGAGAACGGGATGCGGAGGGGCGGCGTTCTTCCGGTCCCATTGCTCGAAGGCGTCGATCTCGGTATCGAAACGGCCCGGGTCCGGGTCGGCCGTCGTTTGTGGCTCCGCGAGCGCAAGCGCCGCGAACCCGGCAGCTAAGAACACGCTGACCAGAACGAGTCGGCGACGCATGCTTGGTCTCCTCAACGTCTGCGGTTCTGCCGATGAGCGATGCGGTTGATCATCGCTAGACCAAGATTGTAGCCGTTCACGGGAGCGGCCCCGGTGTCGAGCGCGACGGCCACTCGAGCGCACCGCGGAGCTTCGACGTAGGCGACGCGTTGGTACAGACTGGCGCCGCCATGATGTCCTCAGAACGACTCTCGCTGCGCTTCTCCAACGTCGGCCACAGCTTCTCGCATCTGTTCATGCTGCTGTATCCCACCGCGTTGCTCGGTCTGGAAGCGGAGCTGAGCATGAGCTACGCGGAGCTGATCGCGCTGCTGACGGCAGGCAACGTCCTTTTCGGTCTCGGCGCCTTGCCGGCTGGCTGGCTGGGCGACCGCTGGGACACCCTGCGAATGATGGTGCTGTTCTTCGTCGGTCTCGGCGCCGCGTCGATTCTCACCGGGCTGATGAGCAGCGCCTTCGGCATCGGGCTCGGGCTTGCCTTGATCGGTCTGTTCGCGTCGATCTACCACCCGGTCGGGATTGCCTGGTTGGTCCGCAACGCTCCGAGGCCCGGCCGTGTGCTCGGCGTCAACGGAGTCTTCGGCAGCTTCGGCATTGCCTCGGCCAGCTTGATCTCCGGCCTGCTGACCGATCTGATCAGCTGGCGGGCCGCCTTCATCCTTCCGGGGGTCGTTTCGACTGTCACCGGCCTGTTGCTCTGGCGTCACATTCGCCACGGCACGATTGTCGCTGGCGAGGGCGACGTCGAGGAGCAAGACTCGGGCCCGCCGACCGCAGGTCGATCCCGCGTTTACCTGGTGCTTGCCGTCGCGGTGCTGTGCGGCGGCACCATGTTCCAGGCGCTGTCCGTCGTAATGCCCAAGCTGTTTACCGAGAGGCTGCTGCAACCGGGTGGGTTCAACGCCCTGGGGGCCGGCGGTCTGGTATCGCTCGTGTACCTCATCGCTGCCGCCGCCCAGGTGCTCGGCGGTTATCTCGCCGATCGCCATACGGCCCGCTCAGTCTACGTTGGCCTGTACGCGATCATCGCACCTTTGTTGCTGGTTGCGGCCGCCATGAGTGGCTACGGCCTGGTCGTGACCCTGGCTGCCGTTGTCTTCCTGCAAACCGGGGCCATTCCGGTCGAGAACGTCCTACTGGCGCGTCATTCGCCGCCCCAGTGGCGCGGCACGGTCTACGGCGTCAAGTTCGTAATCGCCTTCGGGCTCGCCTCGGTCGCCGTACCCATGGTGGCAGCGTTGTACAGCTTCACCGGCGGGTTCTTCTGGGTGCTGGTGACCCTGGCAGGGCTCGGCGTGGTTGTGGCGTTCGTCTGCGCATTCCTGCCGAGCGATGGACGTCCGGCACCAGTGCCGCCGCTGCCGGGCCGGTAGCGTGCTTGGGCTACAGGCCCTCGGCCTTGCTACACCGGCGCGGATCGCCGCAGGCGGTCATCGTGCCCGAGTCTGGTTCGAAGTGGATTCCTTCGAACGAGCCGTGGTAGAGGCTCCAGGGATTGACGATGTCGAACTCGATACCCCGTTGCTCGACAGCCTCGCGGACGCGGTGGTCATAGTTCTTTTCGATCGTAATTCCACCGCTGCCTACGGGGCTCCCGTAGCGTGGCCGATTTACCGACTCCTCGATCGGCATGGCGAAGTCCATGATGTTGATCGCGTTCTGGAGCATGCATTGCGACAGGCTCCGGCTGGGCGACCCGCCGGCGAGGAAAGGCGCCCCGTCCTCGAAGACGATCATGCCGCCGGGGCCCACGAGCCCGCGCTCGCCCGGGCTGCCACCGTAGACTCGCAGCGAGCAGAGGTTCACGCCCTTTACCCATAGGCCGGTCTCGAACGGAGCCTGGTTCGACGAATGCACCAGGCTGGCGACGTTCCCTTGCTCGTCGGCCACGGTCACGGCGCAGGTGTCTTCGGGCAAGGAGGTGGCTGCTGCGGTTGGCGTTACCTCCTCTGTCTGCAGTTGCTCCAGACGCCGGCGGGCCAGCTCGTCAGCGTCGAGGCTGTGCGGTCTGAAGTAGTCACCCTCGACGATCGTGAGGCTGCGGATCATCTGGTACATCGTGTCCGCCGATTCCGTCGGCGGGCCCTGCGCCGGGATATCCAGCAGCTCAAGAACATCCAGGGTCTCGGTGATGACCGGCAGCGCGTACCCGTTGAAATCACGATAGGAGATCGGCAGCGCCCGGACGTCGAATCCACGGTAGCTGCTCGCAGCAGCCTCTTCGGTCGTCGCCTCGTAGCGCTCCATGTCCTGGCGTGTGACGTCGCGGCCGCCGTTCTGGGAGATACGGCAGAATTCCTCGGCGAAATCGCCGCGATAGAAGTACTCGTTGCCTTCCTCGGCGAGCTGCTCGAGCGTATGCGCGGCCTCCTCTTGATAGAGCATCGCGCCCGGGCGGGGAATGGCATGGTCGGGCATGTAGATTCTCAGTCCGGCGTCGGAGCGGCCGATTTTCTCGGACTCCATGAAGATCTCTCCCCAGAGGAACGGGTGGGTCTCGAAGCCGTCTCGAGCGTAGCGAATGGCCGGAGCCATGAGCTCTTTCTTCGACTTCGTGCCGAAGCGCGAGAGCGCTTCCTCGAAACCGGCCCAGAACCCCGGCACACCGGCCCCTCCCCAGGCCTCTGGCGCCCCGTCGGTCTCCGGGGCGCCCAGCGGAACGTTGGCACTGCCATCGACATAGATCGTCTTGCCGCTCGCCGCGTCGTAGTACGTCAACGTCAAGTAACCGGTGACTCCCACCAGGTGTGGCTGGATGACGGTCTGCGTGATGGCGACGCAGAGCGCGGCGTCGCAGGCGTTGCCGCCGGCTCTCAGGACGTTGACGGCTTCACGCGTGGCGAGCGGATGCGCGGTAATCGCCATGCCCGTCCTGCTCCGCGCCGGGGTCTTGCGGCCGAATTGGGCTTCAGCGATGAGGTCCTGCCGTTCCCGCTCGCCGATTCTGTCACCGACTTGCGAGGAGGCCGGACCCCGTCTGACGGTTGACTTCGAGAGACCGAGCTCCCCGACCCCCGCCACTGCCGCACCGGCGAACGCGTTCCTGAGAAAAGCTCTTCGATCCTGCATCGGCTTTCTCCCTCCGAGCACAGACACCATCGCTCCACGGCGCGAGTTTATTCTCTGCAGCGCCAGATCGGTCGTGGGCGCAGTCATCCCGATAGGATCACGGCCCCGATAGAAGCGATCGATGCCGGCGCGCCCTGTCCCTAGAACGGGGACCAGGCAGGGTTGCTGTTGAACACGCCTCGCCCACCATCTGCGACCACGCTGCCGGATGCCGTCAGCCTGATCTGGTTCGTCCCATCGATGTTCATGATGTAGATCTCGTAGTTGCCGTTCTGCGGCTCGCCGTCGCGATCCGTCGAGTAGACGATCTGCTTGCTGTCCGGGGTCCAGGTCGGCACCTCGTCGAGGGCGCGCGTGAACGTCAGCCGTTGCTGGTTCGTGCCGTCGACGGCGTTTGCCAGGTAGATCTCGGGGTCGTCCCGGTCTCGGTCTGCCTCGAATGCGATCCACAGCCCGTCCGGCGACCAGGCGAGGAAGTTGTTCACTCGTCCCAGCGGATGGTCCTCGGTCAGCTGGGTCAGGTTGTAGCCCCAGTTGCCCTCGTCGACGTTCGTTCGCCAAACCTGCGAGCTGCCGCTACGTCCGGAGTCGAATGCGATCATCGATCCGTCGGGCGACCAAGAAGGCCCGCCGTCACGGGCGGGGTCGATGGTCAGCCGTGTCACCCCTGATCCGTCGGCGTTCATGATGTAGACGTCGGCGTTGTCGTCGCGCGATGACGCGAACGCGATGCGCCCGCCGTCGGGCGACCACGTCGGGGCGCCATCAAACCCCGGGTTGTGAGTCAGCCGGGTCACGTTGGAGCCGTCCGCATCCATGACGTAGATCTCGGGGTCGCCGTCCCGGTTCGACACGAAAGCGATCTTGGACGTCGCGCTCTGCGGCGCCGCCAGCTGCATGAGCAGGCCAACGACCGAGGAGAGCAATAGGCAGCGGATGAGCATGGCGATCCGTCCTTCAAGACAAGAGGGGGTGTCCGGACCCGGGTCAGTATGCGAACGAAGTCCCCATATGAGTAGGACTCATGATCGCCATGTTCAACCCAGCGCGGTAGATGGACCCTGGTCGGCGCACCGGGCCGATACGCTGTGTTGGTCCGTTCGAGCTCACCCGGCACGGAGGCTGTCATGAAGAGGGAGATCCCGTTCGCCCTGATCCGCTGGGAGATGACCGGTTTGACCGACGAGGTGGACAAGCTCTGGTAGCCAGGGGCAAGGCATAATGTCCGTCGAATCCGAAAGAAGGAGTGCCCCGATGGGGTCGAGCAACGACTCCACAGACGGGGTTTATGATGCTCGCGGAGTGGAAGAAGCACCTCGCCCAGGAGCATGGATGATGAACAACGTCACGCTACGTGTGAACGGCGCCACACACACGGTCGACGTCGACCCGGCGACCCGGCTGCTGTACGTCCTGCGAAACGATCTCGGCCTGCGGGGGCCGCGGTTCGGGTGTGGGCTCGGCCAGTGCGGAGCGTGCACGGTGATCATCGACGGTGTGGCGACACGGTCGTGTGTCACGCGCGCGTCGCGGGTGAGCGGCGAGATCACGACGCTCGAGGGTCTTGCCACCAACGGGACACTGGATCCGGTGCAACAGGCCTGGATCGACGAGCAGGTGCCGCAGTGCGGCTTCTGTCAGAACGGCCAGATCATGACCGCCAAGGCCCTGCTGGATCAGAATCCGAACCCGACCGATGCCGAGATTCGCGACGGGATGGCCCTAGCCCTGTGTCGGTGCATGACGTACTACCGGGTCCAGGCGGCGATCAAGCGTGTGGCGCGCGGAGCACAGGCCGGCGAACCGACCGTCGCCGAGGAGGTGCCCCGATGACCACCTTCACCAATATCCCGAGAGCCATCGAAGACGTGCTGCAGAGCCGCATCCCATCGACCTCGCGGAGGGAATTCCTGAGGTCTTCGGGTGCCCTTGTCGTGAGCTTCAGCGCCACCGCCGTTGCGGGCACCGACGCACTGGCGGCGGTCGGCGGAGAGGGGGCTCTCGCCCGGGCGGCGGGCCCGTATCCGGATCCCGATATCAGACAGCTGGATACTTGGGTGGCGATCCATGCTGACAACACCGCGACGTTCTATGTCGGTAAGACCGACTGTGGTCAGGGGACCGGCACGGCGTTCCGGCAGATGATGGCTGACGAGCTGGATATCGCCTACGACAAGACCAGCCTCGTCATGGGTAGAACCGACGTTACCCCCGACCAGGGCGGGTCGGGCGGATCGGATGCGATCCAGCGCGACGGCTGGCCGATGCGGCGCGTTGCGGCCGAGGCCCGACGCGTTCTGCTGGAGCTGGCTTCCGAGCGGTTCGGAGTGCCGGTCGAGCAGCTCGAAGTCCGTGACGCGGTGATCGCGCTGAGATCGGCCGCTGCCCGGACCGTCACCTACGCGGAGTTGGTGAGCGAGCGGCGGTTCAACGTCACGCTGACGGGAGACGACGTCAACGCGATCTCGGGTGTGGCTGACGTCAAGCCGGTGGGCGATCTCAGGATCGTCGGCCAGTCGCCGCAGCGTTACGACATCCCCCCGAAGGTCGACGGGTCGCTGACCTGGGCAGTCGACGTTGCGCTGCCCGGAATGGTGCATGCGCGCAACGTCAGGCCGCCGGTCGTCGGCGCCACTCTGCGCAGCATCGACGAAGCATCGGTCCGGGACCTGCCGGGGTTCATCCGTGTGGTCAGCAAGGGCAACTACGTCGCCGTCGTCTGCGAGCGAGAAGAGCAGGCCATCGACGACGCCAGGCGACTCCAGGCGGAGTGGGACAAACCGTCGGCCACACCGTTCCCGACCTCCGACGGTTTGTATGCGTACATGCGCAGCGCGACGCCCACCTCGAGCAGCGATCCGGAGGTGGTAGGAAGTCCAGAGGCAGCGTTCGCCGGCGCAGCACGGGTGATCGAGGCCGAATACGACGTCCCGTTCCAGGGACATACGGCTTTCGGTCCGGCCCACGCTCTGGCCGACCCTTCCGACGGTCAGATGACGATTTACTCCAACGACATGAAGTCCTACGGCATGCGCAACGGCATCGCCGAGTTTCTCGGCATGCCGAGAGACCGGGTGCGTGTCGTCTGGATGGAAGGTTCCCAGGCTTACGGGCGCACGGCTGCCGACGATGCCGGCTTCGAGGCGGCATTCCTGGCCAAGGAGATCGGCCGTCCGGTGCGTATGCAGTGGAGCAGGGACGAGGAAACGGCCTGGGACACGAAGGGCCCGGCGTTCACTCTCAGACTGCGCGGCGGATTGGATGCGGACGGCCAGTTGGTGGCGCTCGAGTACGACGCCCAGAGCGCCGACTACAACCACGTCGGATACAACGAGGTCGAGACCGTATTGATCTCGCAGCTCATCGGAACACGGCTCCCGACGCCGAACGGGGGGCGCGCCTCGACGCCGTCTGAGATGTATGCGATCCCCAACCGGCGCACGACGGCTCAGGTCGTCCGGCTTCCGTTGATCTGGGAAACGCCGCTGCGAACCGGCAACCTCCGGGATCCCAATGGGCCGCAGGTCACCTTCGCGGCTGAATCGTTTATCGACGAGCTGGCCGCAGCGGCCAACGCCGATCCGGTCGAGTTTCGGCTTAATCTGCTCGCTGGCAGCACCGACGATGACAGCGGGTTCCGACGGGCGCGCTCGATCGCGGTCGTTCGCGCAGCGGCGGATGCTTACGGATGGGATACGCGGCCTTCGCCCAACTCGCACGATACAGAGACGGTTCTGACCGGACGCGGGATCGCCTACTCTTTCCGTAGCCAGACGATCGTTGCCGAGATTGCCGAGGTCGAGGTGAATCGTGAGACGGGTCATGTCTGGGTGAAGCGGCTCGTCTGCGCGCACGACTGCGGGTTGGTCATCAACCCGGAGGGGCTGCGGCGTACGATCGAGTGCGGCATGTTGCACTCGCTGAGCCGCGCGCTCCACGAAGAGGTACAGTTCGACACTGAAAAGGTCACCAGCGTGGACTGGATGTCGCACCCCAGCCTCAGGCACACCGACACGCCGGAACAGATCGACGTGGTCCTGGTAAACGGCGATCCTGATCCGGAGCGCTCGGATCTGCCGCCCTACGGAGCCGGCGAGGCGGTCTGCAAACCGATGATCGCGGCGGTCGCCAATGCCATCTACGACGCCACCGGAGTTCGTCTGCGCCGCGTGCCCTTTCGGGACGAGCGCGTGCTCGCGGCGCTCGAGACTGCGCCGGTCTAGTGGCCTGCGCTCGCGAGTTGATACCAGAGACTGAGCCCGTTATCGCGGATCCCGCCGAACACTTTCTCTGCGTCGTTCCAGATCCGCCGGCTCGTTACGTCGACGCCGGCACGGTCAACGAACACCAGGGCGAACGCGATCACGTACTGGGTCGGCATGCGCGGATCCTCGATATCGCCGGCGATCGTGCCGTAGTCGAGGTCCGCATCGGCGATCCAGACGGCCGCCTGCTCGACGCCAAAGGTGACGGACGGGTACAGCGTCGGAGAGTTGGCGACGGTGTATGTGCCAACCTGAATCTGGTACATCAGATCCTCGAGGCGTGACTCCGTGCTCGGCGGGAGAATCTCGAGGGAGTCGCTGCCGTCCGGAGTTCTGCGATCGCGCTGACGGCCGACGGCCCGCACCGTCCAGTCGCGCCAGTCGGCGTCCGCGAGCACGACCCATCCATCCCGGCGCGCCACCATGTCCCTGGCACCGTCGGCAGATCGAAAATAGGCTCCGACCGGCGACGTGACGACAATCGACTGACCATTGGTTCGCCTGATGCGAATCGTCACCGCTTCCTTGCCTGCACCGACGGCCTGAGCCTCGACCAGACCGGCGTCGATGGCATCGAACAGGTCGTGACTATCGAGCGACGCTGCGGTGGTTTCGTCGGTCGAGCGGAAAACGAAGAGGTGCTGGCTTGGAAGAAAATCGTGCAGCCGTGCCAACTCGAAGCCGGCCGCCTTCCATTCCAGGAGCACCTGGCGCACCGACATCCGGTGGTCGGCCTTGATCTGGTCTCCAGTGCCGTCCTCGACGCGATATTCGAGCAGAGCGACGCGCCCGCCGGGCGCGAGCGACCGACGGATAGCCGCCAACATCGGCACTGGATCGGACATCTCGTGGTAGACGTCGGTGATGACCACCCAGTCGACCTCGTCAACGGGCAGTTTCGGGTCCACGGGGGTCCCGAGGATGGCCTCGATGCCGGTCACGTCCTCGTCGGCAGCCAGGCCCTTCATGATCTCGAGCATCTCCGGCTGGATGTCCTCGCAGTAGATGATTCCGCCGGGCTGTACTAACGGCGCCATCTGTCGCGCGTAGTACCCTGACCCGCACCCCACGTCAGCCACGACGTCACCGGGGCTCAGTGCCATCGCTTCCAGGACGCGCTGAGGCTGTTCCTCCACCACGCGGTCTTCACGCTCGAGCCACCTTGCCCCCAGGTAGGTCATGAAATCCGCTGGGACCCGATGCCGTTCCTGGCGGTCGGTCTGTGCTTCGGTCGAGTGGAGACCGATGGCGATGCTCAGGAGAGCGGCGAGGACAACGAGCCGGCTTTTCAAGAGAGATTCCTCAGGGCAACGAGTCCGTTCACCCTACCATCGGGTAGGCGACCGTTACCGAAGAACCCACCGGTGCACCAGTCCCCACATCGCGTGGCTCGCACTCACGATGATGGCAGCCGGCGGTGGCCCTCAAGCGGGCGGGACGGATTGGCCGGGGTGGCGCGGGGTCGACCGTCTCGCTCAGTGGAGCGAGACCGGAATCGTCGACACGCTGCCCGCCGAGCTTCTGATGACGTGGCGCGTTCCCATCAACTCGGGCTACGCGGGACCTTCGGTGGCCGACGGCCGGGTCTTCGTGACGGATTGGGCCGAGGACCCCGAGTCCCGAACGATCGACGGTACCGAGCGCCTGCTCGCTCTCGACGAGCAGACCGGGAGGATCCTCTGGACACACGCGTGGCAGACCAGCTACCGGATGCTGATGGCGTCGTATGCGATCGGACCGCGGGCCACTCCCACCGTCGACGGCGACCGTGTCTACGTGCTCGGCGCCACCGGCAGGCTCTTCTGCCTCGACGTGGAGACCGGCGCGGTCCGGTGGGAGATCGATTACGCGGAGGAATACGGCACCAGCATCCCGACCTGGGGCACCACGAGCGCGCCCCTCGTCGACGGGGACCTACTGATCGGGGTAGTCGGCGCCGAACCGGATGGCATGGTGATGGCGTTCGACAAGCTCACTGGCGCAGATCGCTGGCGCTCGGTCCGCGTCACCGGTGAGATGGGCTACAGCCAACCGGTGATCTATCGAGCCGGTGGCGTCCGTCAGCTGATCGTGTGGCATGCCTCCGGGCTCGTCTCGTTGGATCCGGGCAGCGGCGCGATCTACTGGGAGCAGCCGATCGAGGCGGGCGCCGGCATGGCGGTCGCTACCCCGGTCAAGGGGGGTGATTATCTCTTGGTCTCCCAGCTCCACCACGGCTCGACGATGATGCGGCTGAGCTCGGACCGACCGGCCGCGACGATGTTGTGGCAGGGGACGAGCCGCAGCGTGGACCGGCCCGACGGACTCCACTCGACGATCAGCGGCCCGATCATCATCGGCGACTATCTCTACGGCCTGGGCGTGAACGGTGAGCTCCGTGGTCTCGACGCTCGGAGCGGTGAGCGCGTGTGGGAAGACCTGACGATGAACGCCGCTGAGCGCCAGCAGTGGGGCGTTATCCGGTGGGGTACGGCGTTCATGGTGCGACAGGGTGACCGCTACTTCATGAACAGCGACGAGGGCAACCTGATCATTGCGCGGTTCACCCCCCAGGGCTACGAGGAGCTCAGCCGGACACGGCTGATCGAACCGACGACCAGTGCCGGCCTTGGCGCGGTTCGCCGCTACGACCGTCTCGTCAACTGGACGCACCCCGCATACGCGAACCGCCACATCGTGCACCGCAACGATCGCCAGATCCTCCGCGCCTCGCTGTCGGCGGCCGACTACGACTAGGGGCGATCTACTACCGGAGGAGCGGCCGCGTCGATCGCGCCCCGCGGGCGACGAACGCCTCGCACTCGGCGAAGTCGTCGTCGTCTCCCATCACTGCCTTGTGGTGGGCGGCCATGTGGCTGAACGACGCATCGGTTCCGAACCACTCGTTGACAGTGCCCTTACCCTTCTTCTTGCCCTTGATGTCGATCGCGGTGTGGACGTCGAAGCCCGGGCATCCTCCCTGCAACCATGTGCGCTTCATCCGCTTGTCCGACATCCAGCGTCCCTCGTCGCATGCGTCGACGATGACCCACGTATGGTCGTCGAAGAGACAGGCCGTGAAGGGGTCCGGGAAGTCGAAATCGTCGCCCCACTTGTTCCCGTCGTCCAGACCATCCAGGTTCGTCACGTCGAACACCCACACCTTCGTGAGCACCCCCGTGGCGCCGCCCTGAGCCGCACCGGCGGCGCCACTTGTGGGCGCCATCAAGAGGAGCACCAAGATCCCGGCCACCGCTACCCAACGCTCCCATCGATTGCGCACGCTGCACCTCCCTGTCATCTCGGCCGTTGTGGCCCATCATCCCTCGAGCGCCGTCCCGATCCCGCTGATAACGCTCCCGTGGTTCCGTCGGAACGATATCCTCGGAATCCAACACCGCATGGCAGCGTACCGCCACGGCCGACAGAGGTCGACCGCAGCGGTCACCACAGTGGTCATTGGATCTCGTCGGCCCCCGGCGATAGGCTTCACGCGCTCATCCGAACGCTTTCCCAGGACTGCGCCGAGAAATCCACGATCAGGAGGTGGCTAGCCCGATGACCGTTCAAGAGCTCGTTACGCGCTTCCCCGAGATTCCGGCCGATCTGCATCAGGAACCGCTGCTGGCGGAGTTCGCCACCACGCTCGGCGATCTGCTGGCGGTCGCCAGGGATCCGAGCGCCTGTGCGGCCGAGTACGATGCCGCCAACCACTACTACCTCGGCTTGATCGGCCCGTTGAAGATCTACATGTACGGGTTGTCGAGTCGAGACAAGGCGCTGGAGCATCTGAGCGACACGCTGGAGCGTCGCGCCGCTGACCATGACGGCTTCGCCGCTGGCCTGATCGCCGAGGGCGCTGCGAGATAGGGGCGACGCAGCCGGCCGGCACGTGGGAAGCCGCGGGGCCAGACGATCATCCTGAACAGCTACGCGGAGAAGATTAGATGGCTCGGAGAATGTTTCTTGCGTTGGCGATGGTCGCGCTGGCTCTCGTGACAGGGGGGTGCAACGTCACCAACTTGTTCCTGGCCTTCGTGCCCGAGGTGATCTATCTCGACGGCGTGTGGACAGAGAAGGAGTGCCTGATCTTCACGGGCTCTCCGTTCGAGATTACGAGCGGCAAGTACAGGGTGCTTGGTAGTCTGCCGTCAGGAGCGCCGCCCCCGCGGGTGATCAAGTTCCGGTTTACTCGCTTTGGCGCCGATGAGCGGAGAATGGAGAAACGCCAGGTAAGGATCAAGGTCAACGACGATGGCACCATCGACGACACCGTAAACAACAAGAAGGAGCTCGCCCTCGACCAGGGGGACACTCTCTGCATCGCCATAAGACCCGAAGGAGCCGACATCCAGCGTTCATCGATCCGCGCGGGCCGAGAGCCACAGGTCGTGCTCAATGCTTTCAAGCTGGAGTAGGCTGGCCAAAAAGGGGCCGCACCAAGATGGCGGATAGCAACGGATCTGAGAAGGCAATCGCCCTCATGTCCCGGGCGGTGGGAGTGCTGGTGCCCGCGGCCGTGGGCGGGGTCCTCTTCTTCTGGTTGTTCGCCGCCTTCGATACGTTCGTCGGAATCCCGAATCCTGCCCGCCGGGTGCTCCTCGGTGTCGCAATGGCACCCTGGGCGTTGCTGTTCTTCTTGCTGATTCCTTACGCGGCGGTCAGAGGAATCAGCTGGTTTCGTAGCGCCCCGCAGGCTGAGAGCAGTGCCACGGTCCGCACGATGCGCGGCGTCTTCCTCAGCCTCATCGTCGTGGCCATGATTCTGAGCGGCGCCCTCGACCCGCTCTTCGACCGGATCGTCGGCTTCCTCAACACAGTGCGGACAAGTCTGTTCGGCTGAGACGAAGCCGTTATGGAGTTGATCTGTAGCCCGGGTGGGGCGGAAGCGGCCCGGCGCACCGAGGTGTGAATCCGGCGCTCACTCGCCTGGTGTCTGCCAGAGTGACAGCGACGAGGTGTCCTTGATGAGCACGCCTCGTCCCGTCGGTACCGGATGCGCGTAGGTACTGCTCTCGGCGACCGAGTAGCGCGCCAGCGGCTGGAATTCTCCGCTGTCCGCTGGGAGCACGATGAGCTCGCCTCCATCGGTAAGGGCGACGAGGCGATTCGCGAGCCCCACTAGCGCTGCGTTGTCGCCCTCCCTGCCGCGGCTGGTCCACAGAGTCTCGCCAGTTGCGACGTCGATGGCGAAGAACTGTCCGCTCTGCTTGTGGGAGAACCCGAACAGCCGGGAACCGAGGAGGACGGGCGAGCTCATGTACATGGGCAGGTCATCGTTGCGCCATAGCTCTGCCGATGTCCACGAGTCCCCGTCGCGGAGAAGTTCGACCGCGAAGACTCCGCGATCCAGTCCGGAGAAGATCAAGTGATCGCCATCGGCCACTGGCGTGACGACGCTCTGGTCGTAGTCGGTCGTGAACGGGATCTGCCAAAGAACACGGCCGCTGTCTGCGGCCACCCCGACGATGTGAGCATCGGTTTGCGTCACGAGCTGACGCTGCCCGTGGAGTTGCAGCAGAATCGGTGAGGTGTGTCCGGGGCCGTCGCCGCGCGTGGCCCAGATCGGCTCGCCGGTGTCGGCGTCGAATGCCGCGATGGCGCCATCGTGGTAGCCGCCCACGTGAATGAAGACACGGTCGCCATCGACCAGCGGCGACGCCGACGCACCGTAGATTGGCGACGTGGTCGGGTACTCGCTGCCGAACTCGCGCCGCCAGGCGAGGTCGCCGGTTTCAGCGTCGTAGCAGGACAGGATGCCATCGATGCCGAACGTATAGAGCTTGCCGCCGGAAAGCGCCGGAGTGGACTTGGGTCCATCGCCGTGGGCTGTCGCCGATACGTTCACCTCGTAGGGGGCGGCGTAGGACTGTCGCCATATCGTGGCGCCGGTGCTCAGATCCAGCGCCCGTACGACCTCTTCGTCTGCTTCCCGCGTCAGCAGGTAGACACGATCTCCGGCGACCACCGGGCTCGAATACCCGCGTCCCACCTCGACTTGCCAGAGTCGCTCGAGCCCGCTGGGTAGGACAGTAGGTAGAAATTCGGCCGCTCCTTTGCCGTCACGCTCCGGTCCCCGCCACTGTGTCCAATCCTGGCTGAACGCCACGGTCGGCGCGGCAGCCGACCAGACGAACGCCAGCAGCCAGACGGCGCACCGTACACCTCGCTCGTTTCTCATTCACTCCTCACGGCCAATCCGAGTACCATCGCCGGCAGCCTAGCATCATGAGCTGCCCGAGGGGTGGTCACCGAACCACTGCGAGCTACCTGACAAAGGAAAACGAACGTGCGTAGGGAAGCGCGAGTTGTCGTCATCGGAGGTGGGGTAGCGGGCTGCAGCGTCCTCTATCACCTTGCAAAGCTCGGGTGGAGCGACGTGGTCCTGGTCGAGAAGGACGAGCTGACCAGCGGCTCGACGTGGCACGCGGCCGGTCTGTGCACCCAGATGAACTCGAGCTTTAACCTGATGAAGCTCCTGCAGTACAGCATCGATCTGTACGGAAAGCTCGAAGCGGAAACCGGTCTGGAGGTCGGCTTCCATCAGTGCGGCAGTCTGCGTATCGGAACGTCGAAGGACCGCCTCGACGAATTCAATCACCGCAAGGGCATTGCCGAGACGCTCGGCATCCCGTTCAACATCGTCACGCCCGCCGAAGCGCAGGAGCTCTTCCCGTTGGCAAGCTTCGATGATGCGCTCGTCGTGGCGCACCTGCCGACCGATGGGCACGTGGATCCGTCCGGCGTTACCCGGGCGCTGGCCAGCGGAGCAACCACCGGCGGCGCCGAAATCCTGCGGCACGCGGGGGTAACAGCGATCGAGCGGGACGGTGACTGCTGGCTCGTGCGGACGACGAAGGGCGACATCCGTGCCAAAGTGGTCGTCAATGCGGCAGGCCAGTGGGCCAGGGAGATCGGCCGCCTCGTAGGTATCGAGCTGCCGATTGTCTCCCTCGAGCACCACTACCTCGTTACGTCGGCACTACCGGAAGTGCAGGCACTCGCCTGCGAGCTGCCCGTGCTGAGAGACCCGGACTCCTCGTTCTACGTTCGCCAGGAGGAGGACTCTCTGCTCGTCGGCCCGTTCGAGCGCGAGACCGTGACGTGGGGGCTCGACGGAATTCCGGACGACTTCCACAGTGCCTTGCTCAGACCCGTGATGGCCCGTCTGGAGGCGTGTCTCCTCGGCTGTGCCGAGCGCGTATCTGTTTTCGCCGACGCGCCAATCGAAACCATCATCAACGGCCCCGACGGCTACACACCGGATGGACACTGCCTCATGGGGCCGGTGCCGGGCCTGCCGAACTTTCACGTGCTGGCGGGGTTCAGCATCTTCGGCATCGTCTTCGGCGGTGGAGCTGGAAAGTACGCCGCTGAGTGGATCGTCGAGGGTCAGCCGAGCGACAACATGTGGGAGCTCGACGTGCGTCGGTTCGATGAGCAAGCGGCGAATCCCGGCTACGTCTCGGAACGTGCGCTCGAGGTCTATCGGCGCGAGTACGCCATTCACTTCCCTGAAGAGGAGCTTCCCGCCGGCCGGCCGTTGAAGACGGATCCACTGTACGAGGAGCTGCTCGCCAGGGGAGCCGTCTTCGGTGCCCGATTCGGGTGGGAGCGCCCGCTGTGGTTTGATCCGGATGGGCCGGGCGAGGATCAGTATTCGTTTCGGCGCGGGAACTGGCACGACGCGGTGGGCCGGGAATGTGCCGCGGTTCGATCCGCGGTCGGGGTCCTCGACCAGGCGAGCTTTGCCAAGTACGAGGTCTCCGGACCGGGAGCCGAGAGCTTTCTCGATCGCCTTTGCGCCAACCGGCTTCCGAAGAGCGACGGGCGGATGGTCCTGACCCAGATGTGCACGCCCAAGGGTGGGATCGAGTGCGATGTCACGGTGACCAAGCTCGGTGAGGATCACTACTACGTCGTCTCGGCAGCTGCGACGGAGCTCCACGACTACGCGTGGATCGAGCGCCATCTGCCCGCCGACGGCAGCGTCAGCTTGTTGAACACGACAAGCAGCGTTGCGACCCTGACGGTGGCGGGCCCCCGCTCACGCGATCTCATCCAGCCGCTCACCAGCACCGACATCTCGAGGCGTGGATTCCCCTTCTTCCGCTGCCAGGAGCTCCGCGTCGGCAGCGTGCCCGTGCGCGCGCTGCGCGTTTCCTTCGTCGGCGAGCTCGGCTACGAGCTGCACACTCCCATGGAGCACCAGCGAACGCTCTACGAACTGTTGATGAAAGAAGGCGAACAGCACGGGATCGTCGATTGGGGGTATCGGGCGCTCGATTCGATGCGACTGGAGAAGGCGTACCGGCTCTGGGGAGCCGACATGTCGGCCGACTGGACGCCGCTGCAGGCTGGAATGGGGCGCTTCGTCGCTTTCGACAAGGGCAACTTCATCGGTCGCGAGGCGCTTCTCGAGGAGCAGAAGCGGGGTGTCGACTACAGTCTCGCCTGTCTGGTCATCGACGCCGCCGACGCGGATGCACATGGCTATGAGCCCGTCTACGCCGATGGCAAGCCGATTGCCTACATCGCCTCGGGTGGCTATGGCCATACTGTTCAGAAATCGATCGGTTTCGCATACTTGCCGGTCGCGTACGTCGAACCCGGCACTGAACTGGAGGTTGGCATCCTCGGTGAGCGCCGATCTGCTCAGGTCGTCGAGCAGCCGCTCTACGACCCCGGTAATGAGCGACTGCTCAGCTGATGACTCCTGTAGTGAGGTTCTCCCAGGTCGCCGCACCGCCCACGCTAGCAATCCTGCTGCTCGCCGGGTTTGGCCAGGCGGCAGCGCCCCAGGCCGATTGGGAGATGACCGCCCGCATCCGCGAGGAGGGCTTCCAACGCTCGCAGCTCGCCGACACGGTTTCCTACATGACCGACGTGCTCGGGGCGCGACTGACGGTTTCGCCCGGCATGCGGCGCGCACAGCGATGGGCGATCGGCGAGATGGAGCGCATCGGCCTGGCGAACATCGAGATCGAGCCGTTCATGGACTACGGCATCAGTTGGAGCAACGATTACGTATCGCTGCACCTGCTCGAGCCCGACTACCAGCCGATGGTCGGGTACCCGCTGAGCCACACACCTGGAACTGATGGCGCCCAGCAACTCCAGGTCGTTGTCGCGGACGTCCGAACTCGCGACGAGCTCGAACTTCTGCGCGGCACTTTGAACGGCAAGGCCGTGCTGGCAACGTCGCCCGCGGTCATTGATCTCGCCAGGCTCAATGCCGGTGTAACACCACTGAACGAGGACGATCTACGGGAGCTCGAACAGATGGGCCCTCCGCGGCCACCGCGCCCGGAGCCCAACCCTGCCCATATCACCGAGGGCGAACGGATGAGCTTCTTCAAGGCCGAGGGTGTCGAGACGGTCCTCAGATCGAGCACCAGGACCGGTCGGCCCGGCGCGGTCAGAGGCGCAGCCCGCCCGGGAACCAGAGTCGATCGGTGGGCTCGTCGGGAAAGCCTCGAATCCCTGCCGATCGTGGTGATAACGCCGGAGCACTACAACCGCATGTACCGGGTGGTCCGGCGTGGCATCGACGTGCGCATCGAGATCGAGGTGCGCAACACCATCGGTGACGAGGTGCAGCAAGCGGCCAACGTGCTCGGGGAGATCCCCGGGTCGGATCTGGCCGACGAAGTGGTGATGCTCGGTGCCCACTTCGACACCTGGCATGCGAGCCCCAATGCCAGCGACAACACGTCTGGTGTGGCGGTGATGCTGGAAGCTGCGCGCATCCTGAAGGCACTCGGGGTACAGCCACGTCGAACGATCCGGCTGGCGTTGTGGTCCGGGGAGGAACAAGGTCTCTTCGGGTCGCGCGCCTACGTGAAGAATCACTTCGGTGACCCCGGCGATGCCGACGTCGGTGCCAAAGACGCCTACGAGACGTTCTCCGTCTACTTCAACCAGGACTACGGCGTTGGCAAGTTTCGCGGTGTCTACCTGCAGGGCAACGAACATGTGCGGCGCACGTTCACCGCCTGGATGGAGCCGTTCCGGGATCTCGGCATGACGACGCTATCGCCCCGTAGCGTCGGCAACACCGACCACATACCGTTCAACGAGGTCGGGTTGCCGGCATTCCAGTTCCTCCAGGACCGCGCCGGTGGCACTGCCGGCCACACCAACCTGGATTTCTTCGATACGCTGCCGATCGAAGATCTCAAGCACAACGCCGTAATCGTCGCAGCTTTCGTGTATCACGCCGCGATGAGCGACGAGCGAATGCCGCGCAAGGGGCGTTGATCTCGCCTACTGGCGCCGCCATCGCGGCACGCCGCGGGCCGGGTGTCCAGGGCACACCGGCCGCTTCGAGCTGTTCCTGCAATGCACTCAGGTCGTCGTCGATGAGCGACCGGATCCGTGGCAGCAGCGCTTCGAACTGTGTGGCGGCGATCTCGTACTGCTCGCGGTGGGTCTGCGTCGGGCCGTGGCTGGTCGACCAGGCGCCGCGCACGGTGGCAGCGATGCGCTGCATGATTCCGGGCATGTCGGGCTCGCTTCGACGACGACGAGTGGCATCGCCGTTGAGCTCTTCCTGCAGATCGCGCAAGCGCAGTCGGATCGCGACGACGTCCTCCACGAGCGCCAGGTCTACTTGCCGATGGCGGCGCACTGCCTGCTCGATCGTTTCGAGCTGCTCGGCGGCGTCGGCCGCGGCGTTGCGGGCCCCGGCGGCGGCGCGGTGTAGCTCGCCCGCTTGCTGGTT
Organism: Acidobacteriota bacterium; assembly: GCA_965248695.1. Lineage (GTDB taxonomy): Bacteria > Acidobacteriota > UBA890 > UBA890 > WLXD01 > DASCOT01. The sequence goes on from CBDFKD010000002.1 coordinate 4,009,127, forward strand.
GAAGGCCGCCACGGCCGCACGATCCGGCAAGGACAGGGTCGGGGTTCCGACCGTCGTTACCTCGAACGATGCCGGTGAGGCGATGGTGGTCAGCGCGCCATCGTGCCACCGGGCGATTTCGACGCTGTAGGTCCCGGGCATCGCCATCGGGCCGTCGTTCTCGTCCGAGCCGGACCTGACGGGCCCGAAGTCGGGGTACTGCAGATTCCAGGTGACGCGGTGCATGCCGCTCGAGCTCGGGCCAGTCAATCGCCTCACCACGTTCCCATCGCTGTCGCGCACGGTCAGCACGATCGCCGGATCAGCCTCGCGATCTTCCGCGCGGAGAGCATCCCAGGTCGGGTAGAAAACGTCCCCTCCCTGCTCGGACAGCTCTTCCTCCTGCTCGCGCCGGCGCTCGCGCCGCGTCGTCAAGGAATCGCGCAGGTGATAGGTGAAGGTGGCGCCGAACTCCGGGTTGGGCGCGATGAAGAAATCAGCTCCCTGGAAGGCGCGATCGTTCAGCGCGATCGGCGTGCTCTCGAAGAAGGCGAGCGCGTCTCGTATGGGGAAGACATGCGCTTCGGCCTCGAGCGCTGCCTCGTCGAGCGTGCGCAGCGCCGAATAGTCGTCGAGCACGTAGAAGCTGCGGCCGAACGTCCCCAGCACCACGTCGTCCATCTGCCGCTGGATCTCGAGGTCGCGCACCGCGATGGTCGGCAACCCTGACGACAGCTCGACCCAGTGATCGCCACCGTCGCGCGTGAACCAGACGCCGAACTCGGTGCCGGCGAAGATCAAGTTCGGGTCGACGTGGTCCGGTTTGAGCGTGTAAACCGAGCCGCGCTCAGGCAGGTCACCGGTGATCGATGTCCAGCTGGCGCCGCGGTCGGTGCTCTTGAACACGTAGGGGGCGAAGTCGCCCATCTTGTGGTTGTTGAAGGCGGCGAACACGGTGTCGGCGTCGTGCAACGAAGCCTCGAGATCGTTGACGTAGGTCATCTCGGGAACTCCCGGAACCCGGTCGATGCGACGCCAGGAGCCGCCGCCATCCTCGCTCACCTGAACCAGGCCGTCGTCGGTGCCGACGTAGAGCAATCCCTCGACGAGCGACGACTCGTCGAGCGCCACGATCGTTCCGTAGGGCGACGTCGAGGTGTTCTTGCGCACCGAGTCGACGCTCCAGACGCGTCCCATGATCTCGAGGCGGTTGCGGTCCATGTTGCGGGTCAGATCGTCGCTCACAGCGCGCCACGAGTTACCTCGATCGTCGCTGCGGAAGAGGATCTGCGCGGCGTAGTAGATGCGCGCCGGGTCGTGCGGGCTGATCAGCAACGCCGAATCCCAGTTCCAGCGCAGCGCCGGACCGTCGGCTGATTCCCGCGGCCTCACATCGAGGCTCTCGGCGGTCTGATGGTCGTAGCGCACCAACCGGCCGTACTGCGACTGCGCGTAGATGATGTCGGCGTTGCTCGGGTCGATCGCCGGGTCGAAGCCGTCGCCGAAGACCGGAACGTACCAGTCGGAGTTGCGGATGCCGTTCACCGCCTTGGTGCGTGCTGGACCGCAGTGTGTGGCGTTGTCCTGGGTGCCACCGCACACGGTGTAGAACGGCGCGTCGTTCCCCACCGCCAGCTTGTAGTACTGCGTGATCGGCAGGTTGGTGAAGAAGCGCCAGGTGCGGCCGCGATCGAAGCTCTCGTACAGGCCGCCGTCGTTGCCGTTGAGCAGATGATCGGCATCGTCGGGATCGATCCACAGGGCGTGGTTGTCGATGTGCTTGTCCTGCTCGCCTACCGCGCTCCAGTTGCGGCCGCCGTCCTCGCTCACCTGCGCGAAGGTGTCCATCGCGTAGAGGCGGTCGAACTGGTGCGGATCGGCGAACAGCTCCTGGTAATACTGCGGGCTGCCGGTGACGTAGTCGCTGCGCTTGCTCCAGCTGGCACCGGCGTCGTCGCTGACGTACGTGCCGCGGTCCTCGGCGGCGTCGATCAGCGCGTACACGACGTCGGGCCGCTGCGGCGAAATTGCTAGGCCGATGCGACCTAGATCGCCCGACGGCAGGCCGCTCTCGAGCTCGCTCCAGCTCTCCCCGCCGTCGGTGGTCTTGTAGAGTCCCGCTTCCGGACCGCCGTCGAGCAGCGTCCAGACGTGGCGACGCCGTTGGTAGGCGGCGGCATAGAGCACGTCCGGATCGCGCGGATCCATCACCAGGTCGGTGACACCGGTGTCGTCGCTGATCTCCAGGACCTTCGTCCAGCTGTCGCCGCCGTCGCCGGTGACGTAGACGCCGCGATCGCCTCCCGACCGCCACAGCGGACCCTGCGCCGCCACGTAGACGGTGTCGGAATCCTCCGGATGCACGAGGACGCGGGCGATGTGCTCCGACTCCTCCAGCCCCATGTTCTGAAACGTCTTGCCGCCGTCGACCGACTTGTAGATTCCGTCGCCGTATGCGACAGAACGTTGGCTGTTGTTCTCGCCGCTGCCCACCCAAACGGTTAGCGGGTCGTTCGGATCGATGACGACGGTCCCCACCGAGTAAGAGCCATACGAGTCGAAGATCGGCTCCCACTGCACCCCCGCGTTGGTCGTCTTCCAGACGCCGCCCGAGGCGACGCTGATGTACCAGGTGTGCCGATCGGTCGGGTCGACCGCGATCTCGGTGATGCGGCCGGACATGAACGCCGGTCCGATGCTGCGCCAACTAAGGGCGGAAACCGTGCCGGGCGTGAGACCGGGCTCCTCGTCGTTGGCCTCCTCCTGCGCCACGACGACCGGCGCCAAGTACAGGAGGGCGCATGACAGCGACGTAGCGGGCAGCAGGCAAGCCTTCTTCATGACGCAGATCCTCGGCGTGTGGACGGATCGAGCACGCTGCCGGAGTCTAGTGGCCTGTAGCAGATGAATCGATAGTGCCGCAGATGGGATTTGCGGGCGAGATCAAGGCGCGGCGAGGGATGGCGATGCGCCGCCATCTCCTCGGGGGCCTCGAAGAAGACCGGAGGCTCAGAGGGCTCGGTGATACCCTGCGGCGCGAATCCCGAACGCGGAGGAGGTCGCGGAAATGAAGATCGCCGTCATTGGCCTGGGAACGATGGGCGCGCCTATGGCCGCGAATTTGCTCGCGGCCGGAGTCGAAGTCACGGTGCACAATCGCACCAGGAGCCGAGAAGAGCCTCTCGAAGCTAAGGGGGCCTCACGAGCGGCGAGCCCGCGGGAGGCTGCGGCGGGAGCGGACGTAGTGCTGAGCTGCGTGTCGGATACTGCGGACGCTACCGAGGTACTGGATGGTCCCGATGGCGCGCTGGCGGGTCTGGCGCCCGGGACCCTGGTTATCGACTGTTCGACTATCTCGCCGGAAGGTGCCCGCGACCTGGCGGGGAAAGCGGCGGATCGGGAGATCGGCTTCGTCGACGCACCGGTCTCCGGCGGCTCCGAGGGCGCCATCCAAGGAACGCTGGCGATCATGTGTGGTGGGTCGGACGCGGACCTCGAGCGAGCGCTGCCGGTGCTCGAGATCATCGGTGGCAAGGTCACCCACGTCGGACCGGTGGGCTGCGGCCAGATCGCCAAGGCGGTGAACCAGGTGCTCATAGCCGGGACCTTCCAGTCGCTGGCCGAGGGCATGGCGCTGGCGTTTCGCGCCGGCGCCGACCCGCGCCGGGTCATCGACGCCATCAAGAGCGGCGCCGCCGCCTCCTGGGTCCTCGACAACCGGGCCGAGAACATGGTTCGCGACGAGTATCCGCTGGGATTCCGGACCCGGCTACATCGCAAGGATCTCGGCATCGCGCTGGAAACTGGCCGCGCCGTCCAGCTGCCGCTGCCGATCGCGGCGTACGTTGCTGGCATGGAGGACGGACTGATCGCCCAGGGCTACGGCGACGAGGACATGTCCGCCCTCGCTCGCGTGGTGCGCCGGGCGGCGGGGATTCCGGACGGCTCGATGGAGTAGCGCTGCGCCCATGCCGCAGTACGACCCGCGACCTGTGCCGCGGTGGCCCCGATGATGAGTCGGATCCAGTCGGTTTGCGTTGTGGCCGGGACGGCCAATACAGTGCCGTCGTCATGACCCCGGAGACCAGCTCGGCCGCTCTCGGATCCTCCACGTACGCTGGGTGAAGGCGGGGTGGGCAGCGTCTATCTCGCGAGGCTGGCGCGTTTCTGAAGGCCTAGCAGATTCAGTGGTTAGATATCGAGGACAGATTTCGGCTGATGATCTACCAGGCCATCGTGGAGCGCGTTCACTAGACTGCGCCGATACGGGTCACGCACTGCTTGGCCTTTGGAACAGGACCGGAGGAATGACCGGACTGGGTAGCCTCGATACCGGAATCATCTTCGCGTACTTGCTACTGCTGCCCGCAATCGGCGTCTATGCCAGCCGTCAGCAGGAGAGCGTCGAGGACTACTTCATTGGTGGCGGGCGAATAGGTCCGGTCTCTCTGGCGTGCCTGTGGGTCGGTGCGTGGGCCGGCGGGGCAGCCATCGTCGGCGGGACGGCCACGGCCTTCGAGCTCGGCATCTCCGCAGGCTGGTACACCACGTCGATGGTTATCGGTTGCCTGATGTTTGGGTTGTTCTTCGCCAAACATGTAAAGCGAGCCGGGTTAGAGGAAAAGATGCTGACGTATCCCGACTTTATCGAGTCGCGATACGACAGCCGCACGCGCATCGTTGCAACGATCACCACCATCGTGGCGTACGTCGGATTCGCCGGGGGGCAGCTGGCGGCAGCTGCCGCGATCCTGCAAAGCCTCTTGGGTTGGGATTACGTCACCGCTTTGATGCTGGCCAGCGGCGTCATCGTTGCCTACACCGCCACCGGCGGATTTCTGGCCGTCACCTACACCGACTGGCTCCAGATCCTGTTGCTGTTCGTCGGCGTGGTGTTCGTCGGCATCCCTGTCGCCATCATCAAGGGGGGCACCTGGGCAGCGTTCACGGCCGGTCTACCGGATGTCTATTTCGACATCGGTGGCTGGGGCTGGCCGACCATTCTCGCCATGGTCGTCTCGATCTCATTGAGCTTCTTCGTGGCCATGGACAGCTTTACCAAGACCTTCGCCGCGAGAAGCGAGGAGGCCGCACGTCGAGGCATCTTGCTCGCAGCTGTCCTCCTGGTGCCGTTTGTCTTCGCCGCAGTCTGGCTCGGCATGACGTCTGCCCTTCTCTTTCCGGGCGCCGAGAGCAGCGGCATCCTCTCCACCTTCATCGTGCGGGAGTTTCCGACGGGGCTGAAGGGGCTGACGCTCGTCGGTGTTCTCGCAGCCCTGATGTCGACCGCCGACATCTGCATCCTCACGGCATCGGCGAACATCAGCTGCGATATCTACAAGCGATATATGAATCCGCAGGTCGCGCCCAAGAAGCTGTTCCGCCTGAGCATGGGCGCGTCCCTTGTCATCGGAGCCTTTGCCGCACTGCTGGCATGGGGGATGCAGGACGTCATCGGCATCCTCTTGTTCGCTTTCACGGTCAATTCTGCAACGCTGTTCGTTCCGACCATCGCGATGGTGTACATGCGCAGTGTTAGCAAGGGCGCAGCCTTCTGGAGCATCACGCTGTCGCTCATCACCGTGCTGACCCTCTACATCGGGTCCTTTCTCAGCGACCTCGACGTGTTCGCGATCGATCCGCTGTGGCCGGGGCTCGCCGTCTCAATCGTGGTGTTCTTGGCATTGCGCATGAGGGAGAAGCCTTAGGTAGGCGCCCCTGTGATCTCCACCACCACCCGGAGCGTGCCGTCCGCGTATGCCACGGCAGATTCCGGAAGTGGAACAACGACCGACCCGATCGGGGCGATCACGCGGGAGATGGCCGGCGGCTTGGCAGCACACGAGGCAGGACGTACCCTCGGCCACTGCTCCCGGTCCGGACCGGCCTTCGATTCTGCAGACGGCAGTAGGGCGTCCGCGTCAGCGACCTCGCGAGGTGTTTCGATGCTCACCACGAAACTCGGCCATAGCGGTCTGGAGGTCTCCCGCATCTGCCTCGGCTGCATGACCTACGGCGACCCGGGGTGGCGGCCGTGGGTGCTGAGCGAGGAGCAGGCGCGCCCACACTTCGAGCGCGCGCTGGAGCTGGGCATCAACTTCTTCGACACCGCCGACATGTATTCGCTCGGCGAGAGCGAGCGCATCACCGGGAAAATGCTCGGCGAGATGGCGCGGCGTGACGATTACGTGCTCGCCAGCAAGTGCTTCTACCCGGTCGTCGAGGGACCCAACCGGAGCGGCTTGTCCCGAAAGCACATCCTGGCCGCCTGCGAAGACTCGCTGCGCCGGCTCGGCACCGATCACATCGACCTGTACCAGATTCATCGCTGGGATTTCGAGACGCCGATCGAGGAGACCCTCGAGGCGCTCGACGCGCTCGTGCGTGCGGGCAAGGTGCGCTACCTCGGTGCGAGCAGCATGGCGGCGTGGCAGTTCCTCACGGCTCTGTACACCTCCGACACCAGCGGTTGGCACCGCTTCGTCTCGATGCAGAACCACCACAACCTCGTCTATCGCGAGGAGGAGAGGGAGATGCTGCCCCTGTGCCTCGATCAGGGAGTCAGCACGATGCCGTGGAGCCCGCTAGCGCGCGGCTTCTTGAGCGGCGTCCGCTCGCGCGACGAGCCCCGGCCTACCGTTCGCGCACGCTCCGATTCCTACGCCGATGCCATGTACTACCGGGACGCTGACTTCGATGTGCTCGAGGCGCTGCTCTCGGTCAGCGAGGAGCGCGGCGCGAAGCCGGCAGCGGTCGCCTTGGCATGGCTACTGAGCATGCCCGCCGTGGCCAGCCCGATCGTCGGCGCGACCAAGGTCGAGTACCTGGACGACGCTGCCGCCGCGATCGATCTGGAGCTGACCACCGAGGAGATCGAGACACTCGAGGCCGCCTATGTCCCGGGGCCGGTCCAGGGGCACGATCAGCCGGGGCCGCGCGACGCCTGACCGGCTTGCATCAGCCGCTCGATTCGATCCAGTAGCGCGCCGATGATGACCTCGTCGGTCAGTGGGTTCATCACCGTCAGCTTCAGGTAGGTGATGCCGCCGACATCGGCCGTGGCGATCAGGAACCTCCCGTCCATTCGCAGCGCGCGTCGGATCGTGCGCTGAAGCTCGTCCGGATCGACGGCCGGCGCGTCGCTCGATGCCGCCGAATCGCACCCGGTCCCCACGTATCGGAAGCACAGGTTGTTCGACTGTGGCTCGAACGGACATTCAAAGCCGGGGCGGTCCGCGATCAGCCTGTGAAAACCCTTGGCGCGGTCGAACAGCAACTCGACGTGGTCGGCGAGCCGGCGCTCGCCCAGCGCCGCGAGCACCGGGTAGACCTTGAGGCTCAAGACTCCCTTGGAGCATTCGAACGAGCGCTCGAACAGGTTCGGATACTCCGGATCCTCGTCGGGCTCGAGGTAGCTCTGCTGCTGCGCGAACGTGGTTCCGCACGCAGCGGCGTCGCGGTACAAGACCGCCGTGCAGAGCACCGACGTCTGCAGCATCTTGTGGGCGTTCCACACCAGGGAGTCGGCGAGCTCCGCACCCGCCATCAGGTGTCGCGTGCTCTCGGGTAGCAGCGCCGCGCCACCGTGGGCGGCGTCGATGTGAAACCAGAGATCGTGCTCGCGGCAGAAGTGGCCCGTTTCCTCCAGCGGATCGAAGAGTCCGGTGGCTGTGGCGGCAGCTGTTGCCACGACCGCAATGACGCGGCGCCCGCCCGCCGCCGCCGACTCGTACGCTGCCGGGAGCGCGTCGGGTCGCAGTACATCGTTGTCGTCGACCGCAACGGGAACGACGGCCCGAGCGCCTAGCCCGAGCACTGCGACTGCGCGAGCGACCGAGTAGTGTGCACTGGCCGGCGCCAGCACCGCGACCGGCTGTCGCGCGCCTTCCTCCCAGGAGTCCGGGCAGGCATGGGCGCGGGCGGCGAGTAGCCCGGTGAGGTTACCCAGCGAGCCGCCGTTGGTCAGCACGCCGTCACCGTCAGTCCAGCCGAGATGCCCCAGCATCCAGCGAATGATCTCGAGCTCCATCACCACCGAGGCCGGCCCCATCTCGTAGATAGCCGAGTCGCTGTTGCCGACCCCCTTGACCAGATTCGACGCCGCTGCCAGATGGTGCGGTACCGCACCTTGCAAGGCGATGTAACCCGGGTGCTGGAGCAACACGCTGTGCTCCAGGTACCAATCCAGGAAGGCGCGGAACCCCTCCAAGGTCATGCCGCCTTCGGCGATCGACCCGAAAGTGCGCAGCTCGTCGCGCAGCTCCGAGAACCCGCGGTAGGCGACCACGGGTCGCTCTTGGGCAACTGCAGCTTCCAAGTGTGTCCGGAGCGCATCGACCGCAAGCTCGACGCTGGTCTCGAACTCTCGGATCGAAAACGTCGGCTGTATCTGCTCCTGCAGGTCGCGCACGTGGCGGCCTCACTCGTACCGTTTGCTGCTGGCTGTCCCGAACACGACCGCGGTCGGGTGGTCCCGCGAGCTACGGTACGCGCGGCTCACACGGGAGTCTATGTCGGCTGCGTCAAGGGTTACACCGCTGGGCCGCCCAGCATCATCTCCACTTGAAACTGTTTTGGCTCTGAGCACCAACGTCATCTCTCGATCCGAAGCCTCTGACTGGTAGAGTGCACCCGCGCGGTGCCTACAATCCTGCATGTCACATACAACCTGCCTGCGCGCACTTCACCAGAGGCAATCCACCGAGGCGAGACTATGGGTCCCGAACGGCTGCGCGACTTCAAGGTCCTCACATTCGACTGCTACGGAACGCTCATTGACTGGGAGACGGGAATCCTCAATGAGCTAAAGCCGTGGGCTGCTCGACACGGTCTGACTCTGGATGACGAACCGCTGTTGGGGGCCTTTGCCGAGGAGGAGGCAGCGTGCGAGAGGCAGACGCCCAAGAAGCTCTATCCCCAGCTCCTCGAGTCGGTGCTCGAGCGGCTCGCGGAGCGGTGGTCCGTAGCGCTCGACGAGGGGGAGGCGGCGGAGTTCGGACGGTCTGTGGGCAGGTGGCCGGCCTTCCCCGACAGCTCGGAGGCTCTCGTGTATCTCCAGCAGCACTACAAACTGGTGATTCTCTCCAACGTCGACCGCGATTCCTTCGCGCTGAGCGAGTCGCGACTGGGGATCAAGTTCGATCGCGTCATCACGGCACAGGACGTCGGCTCCTATAAGCCCGACGCGCGGAACTTCGTGTACATGTTGGAGGACCTGCAACGGACCCTGGGGACCGGACCTGAGGTGATTCTGCACACGGCGCAGAGCCTCTTCCACGACGTCGTTCCCGCCAAGGTAGCGGGATTGAAGACGATGTGGATCAATCGCCGCAGAGGATCCGACGGATGGGGTGCCACGCCACCGGTGGAAGGTGAGGGCGCGACACCGGATCTCGAGGTCGCGGGCATGGCGGAGCTCGTCGCACTACACCAGGCGGCCCTCGCATGATGGAGGCGGCCGCACCGGCGACGGCGAGATGAACGACCGCGATCGCGCACTGGGAATGCACCGACCGATCAAGCGTCGGGACTTCGTTGCCGGGGTCGGCGCCGCGGTGGGCGGAGCCATGGTGATCCCGGGAATCACCCGGCCCGCGGTGCCTACGTCGCGTCAGCTCAGACCAGTTGACGCCGAGAGCTACCCGCCTCTCCGAACCGGGTTGCGCGGTGCCCACCCAGGGTCCTTCGAGGCGGCGCACCGGACGCGCGACGGGGCCAGCTGGGAAGGAGCGGAGCCTGTCGACGAGAGGTACGACGCCGTCGTCGTAGGAGGTGGCCTCAGCGGTCTGGCGGCGGCGTACTTCTATCGTCAGTCGACGGGCCCGGATGCTCGGATCCTGATCCTCGACAATCACGACGACTTCGGCGGCCACGCCAAGCGAAACGAGTTCGAGACAAGTGCGGGGACGCTGATCTCTAACGGGGGGTCGTCCTACATGGTTCGGCCCGTGACCTACCCGGCGCCGGTCCTGGCCATGCTCCGCGATATCGGTGCGGAGCTCGACGAGCCGACGAACAGTGTGGATAGAAGCGCGTTCCGCCGCCGGGGGATGGTGCGCGGGACGTTCTTCGACCGTGAAACGTCCGGGGAGGATCGGCTGGTCACCGGTGGCAGTCTTTCGCAACCGACGCATGAGTTCCTCGCTCGAACGCCCTTGTCGGAACGCGTGCGTGCGGACCTTGTTCGCCTTTACGCCGGGGAGGACTACCTCGCCGGCATGTCAGCGGAGGAGAAGGAAGCCCATCTGCAGCGCATCAGCTATCGCGACTATCTGCTCGACGTTGCGAAGGTCCATCCCGACGTGCTCACGCTGGTCGGGAGCGTGTGGGCGCTCTCGCAGGACACGGCGAGCGCCTGGTTCGCCTTCTACCGCGGTGGTATGGGCTTCGAGGGCCTCGGGCTGACCCGCCCGCCCTTCTCTCCGGAGCGGTCCGAGGAGGGGCACGAATCCGTCACCTTCCCCGCCGGAAACTCCGACATCGCGCGGCTCATCGTTCGCTCTCTGATTCCGCCCGCCCTTCCGGCAGGGCGAATGGCGGACGGCATCCTCGATCGCGTGGATTACTCGAAGCTCGACGAGCCGAGCGCGCCGGTACGGATCCGGCTAGAAAGCAGCGCCGTTCAGGTCAAGCACCTGGGCGAGATACCCGTCGGCCGACTGCGCACGGACGATCGGGAGACCGAGGTTACCTATGTTCGAGAGGGCAGGCCGTACCGGGTTCGATCGAAGGGGACCATTCTCGCCTGCGACAACTCGATGATTCCGTACATCTGTCCGGGGCTGCCCGAGAAGCAGCGTGAGGCGCTCCTCCTCTCCGACCGGGCGGTGAACATGATGACCACGGTCGTGGTTCGGAACTGGACTTCGTTCGAGCGGTTGGCCATTACCGGGGTGGACAGCCCGGGGATGTTCTACAACACCTTCAATCTCCGTCCACCGAGGCAGTTCGGCGCAAACCGGCCGGAGTTCGACCCTGCCAAGCCCGCGCTGGTGGGGTTGCAAAGCCCGTCTGGTGTTCTGCACCACAGCACCATGGTTCGGGAGTTGTTCGGCGGCAATCCACCCGTGCCCGGCACTCCGCTCCGGGAGCAGCTCGCGGCGCTCCGTACCCGTATGTTGGCGACCTCGTTCGAGGACTTCGAGCGTCGGATTCGGGAGCAGCTTGCGCGAGTCCTGGCGCCCGGCGGTTTCGATCCCGCCCGCGACATCGAGGCCATCACGATCAACCGTTGGCCGCACGGGTTCGCAATGGGAACCAACGCGCTCTTCGATCCCGCCGAGTGGACGGGCGACAACCACCCCACGGTGGTAGGTCGTCAGAGGTTCGGAAGGATCACCATCGCAAGCTCCGACGCGGCCGGTCTGAGCCTTGCGCAGGCGGCGATGGGCGAGGGCCGTCGGGCCGCGATCGAATTGGTGCCTCGGAACTACGGGTACTTCAACGAGATCTGACTTCGGAGCGCGTCGGTTGACAGCTTGCCGTCGCAATCTGTATCAATCGCCTCATACGATTTCTCAGCGCTCCTGTTGCTCGCTGACCGCTGTCTGCCCGCCGTCCAGGTACACCCCTGCACGCGAGTGGCGTGATCCGCGAACCCTCAGGAGCGTTGGCCCAACGGATTCTGAGTTCATAGCGTCTTCAAGGAGCCGAGCATGACGACTGATGAGCAGGCCATCGAGCCTGACATGACTCCCGTCCAGAAGTTCGGGGAGGCCATCGCCGACCGGGTAGAACGGTGGATGCCGAGCCCGTTCCTCTTCGCGATCCTCCTGACCTACGTCGCCGCGGGCGCTGCGTTTATCTCGGAGGGGTCCGCAGTGACCGAGATCGCCCTGTCATGGTACGGAGGCTTCTGGAACCTGCTGCAGTTCGCCATGCAGATGGTGATCATCCTCGTGACCGCCAATGTGGTGGCCTATCACCCACGGGTCAGGGGAATGATCCTGGGCCTCGTTCGGATTCCCAAGAACGGCCGACAGGCCGTCGTTCTCGTTGGTGTCGGATCGATGCTGACCGGATGGATCTCCTGGGGCTTGGGGCTCATCTTCGGAGCGATCCTGGCCCGCGAGATGGGCAAGCACGCCGCACGAAGCGGGATGGCTGCCCACTATCCGCTGTTGGCCGTGGCGGGCTACATGGGGATGAGCCTTACGTGGGGATGGGGGCTGTCCAGTTCCGCCGGTCTCCTTCAAGCGACCGAGGGCAACGCGCTGATGAGGATGGGCTTCGTCGATCGCGTGATCCCTTCGACGGAGTGGGTGTTCCACCCCTATCCGCTGATTCTCACGGGCCTGTCGATCATCTTCGGCTCGATCATGCTGTATCTGCTGAGCCCGCCCGATCAGAACTGCAGGCCGATTGGCTATTACGTGAACGACGACGGTGGGGATGCTCGACCGGAAGCCACCCCGGCTGCGCAAGAGGATCCCGCTGACGCCAAACCGGCGATAGCCGACAGGATCGACAACAGCCGGATCCTCGGTGGCATCATCGCGTTGACTGGCGTCGTGCTGTTTCTCAGACAGTTCTTCACGCAAGGCCTCGGAGCGCTGGACCTGAATAACTTCAACTTCGGGTTCCTGATGATCGGCCTCTTGCTCTACGTCAGTCCGACCAAATACCTGCGCGAGTTTTACGACGCCGTTCAGGGGAGCGCGGGAGTTGTGCTGCTCTTCCCGTTCTACGCCGGCATTATCGGAATCATGACCGGGACAGGGCTGGTCGATACGATGACCGCCTCGCTGCTCTCGATCGCCACACCGGAGAACTTCGCGGTGACCGCCTGGATCACCGGAGGGGTCCTCAACCTCTTCGTGCCCTCAGCCGGGGGCGAATGGGCGATCATCGGTGGCCCCATGATGGTGGCCGGTGCCGAGTTGGGCATCCCGCACGGCCAGACGATCGCCGCCTACGCGGTCGGGGACGCGCACACGAACCTCCTCAACCCGTTTTGGGCCATCCCGCTGCTGGCCATCACCGGCCTTCGTGCTCGGGACATGTTCGGCTACGCGATCACCATGATGATCTTGCTCGTCCCGTTTCTGGCGATCGTGCTCTACGTGCTGCCCTACTGAGCGCGCCTGGGAGGCGCTGGCGTTACAGTGCGTAATTCGTGGTCTAGGGAGTGCTCGTCGTGACCGTTTGGGCATCCCGGCGGTGGCACGGGCTCACACTGGAACCTACGAGCTCGTCTCCAATTGGCGGAATAGATCTCTGCCTCGTCACCACTTCCCCAGGGAGACACCCATGCGGTACGCGGTAGCTTTGTGCCTGTGTTTGTTCATTGCCACCGACGGGCTCGCCGCCGTGGCTGACGGCATCGACATGGTCAGGATCCGGCGCGGCACGTTCACGATGGGCAGCGACGACGAACTGTCGGCGCCGATCGCCACAAACGTGCCCGCCCATAGGGTCACCGTATCCGCCTTCAAGATGGGCGTGTACGAGGTGACCAACCAGCAGTTCGCCGAATACCTCAACGCAGCAGAGCTCGGCGGCGAGATCGAGGTGCGTGACGATCTCCCCGCCACCGCTCACGGTACCGGGGTCTTCGTCCTCGGAACGAGCGGGTACCCCGCGGCCGCGCAGAAGATCTACCACCTCGGGGGAACGAACCTGGACGGCGAGAGCGAGCTCAACATCCCCTGGATCGCCTACGACGAAGGTGCCGTGCTCGGGATGCGCTTCCAGATCCTCGACAGCCAGGACGTGTTCGGCAACAACGACGCGCTCGATACTTCCGACTGGCCAGCGACCTTCGTCATGTGGCATGGAGCGGCCGCTTTTGCCGCATTCAACGCCTATGCGCTCCCCACCGAGGCCCAGTGGGAGTACGCCTCCCAGGGAGGCGTGGGCAACGACTACGGTACCGACGACGGCACCCTCTCGCTCGCCAACGCCAACTACAGCGGCCAGGACACTCCCGGCGCGATCGCCGCGGGTGCGGTGGGGCACGTCGTCGCCGTGGGATCTTATGCGGCCAATCCGTTCAACCTGTACGACCTGGCAGGGAACGCGTGGGAGTGGACGGCCGACAACTACGACGGTGACTTTTACGCCAACACCGACGGTGCCACCAACCCCTTCAGCCGCATTGGAATCGACGGAACCAGCGACAATCCCGCGGAGGCGGTCGCCTGTATGGGCGGTCCGAACCTGGTGTACACCTGCAATACACGCCTCAAGCGTGGCGGCAGCTGGAACTTCCACGGTGTGACGATACGGAGCGAGGCGCGCAACACCGACTACCCCTTCCGCGGTAACGATCACTTCGGGTTCAGGGTGGCCGGCGCCGTGTCCAAGCCTGACAAGACCGGCAAGCTCGCAGCCGATGTCCAGGATGACGGCGCGGTGCTCTTCTCCTGGGACGACAAGTCCGATGACGAGTCGTTCTTCGAGCTGGAGTGCAAAGGCTCGGGCAAGTGGAGCCACCTTGCGAAGGTCGGAGCCAACGTCGAGCAGGTGACCAGCGAGGCACTAGAAGCCGGGACGAAGTATAAGTGCCGCGTTCGGGCGCAAAATTCAGCCGGGAAGTCCGGCTGGAAGCGGAAGAACGTCGACCTCAGGTAACCTGATCCGGATTGGCGACAGGAGCATCGTGCCGGCGGCTAGAGCACGCAGTCCTTCACCTGATCGGTCGGATCGACCGTCCAGACGCTGTCTCCCCGCCTGCACCGCTCAGCGCGACCTGCTACTCGACGCCTGAGCCGAGTACATCGAGGTCCAACAACAGCTTGCCGGTGTGCTCGAGGAGCCGCACTCCGGGTCGGTGCCCCTGGCCGACGGCGCCAACCAGGAGGTCTTGCCGGCCGGCAAAGATGGCGTAGATCCCACGCGCCTGAGAGCTGTGGAAGGTGGCATCGAATGCCTGAGCAGTTCCCAGTAGTGTCAGATCAACACGGCTCCAGAATTGCACCTGCACACTGCGGTCGTTGGCCGTGTATACGAGCGCTACGTCGCCGCCGACGCTGCCGGCGCCGCGAAAATTGCCGGTTACCCAGTGGTTCACGGCCACATCGCCCGTCAACACCGTGCCGCCGCCCACTCGTCGGGCTCGCTTATTGGCAGTGTCGTACGTGCGAAAGGCTGCGCCGCCTCGATTCCTCTGGTAGCCGACGAATACCAGATCGCCGCTGGACGGGTCGACGCGGGACTCGATCTCCGTGCCACCGGCCACCGAGCGCCACGTCAAGTTCTCCACGTTGGTCGGTGTCAGGGTCCCGGCCGAAAGGGTCTTTGCGGCCACATCCAGCACGCGTGCCTCACCGCGGCCGTTTCTCCGCCGTTGTGCACCGATCAGGGTTTCGCGCCCGACACGGGTCGGCACGAAGTCGCCGACGACGAACGCGGCGCGATCGAACGACCGGCCCGAAGACACGTCGGTCCGCCAGCAACGCGCCCGATGCCAAACTGGCCACCCTCAGGTAGGCGCCGCGCCCGTTGCGACCCGAGTAACCGGCTATTAAGACCGGGGCGCCGTCGCCGGTCAGATCGTCGGAGAGCCAGGTAATCTCGGTGCTGTTCGCGGGCACGAGGCTGATCACACGCTCACGTGCCAACGTGTCGGGTGCCCGGGTGCCCGCGCCGCTCCGCAGTGACCACACCTCTGCGCTTCCCGATCCGTCGGCTGACTGGTAGCCAATGCCGATACGCGTACGCTCATCGCTTCCGGCGGGCACCTCGAACAACTGCAGATCGATGATCTCCTGCCCGACCAGCGTCTCGGCGCTGGCGACCGCTTTGCCGCTGCGTGTTCGCACCAGTAGCTTGATGAAGCGGCCGTCCGGGTCCACCCCGACGATTGTCAGCTCCTCGGTACCGGTGCCGTCGAGTTGCAAGTTCGCGAGCTGGAACTCGCCTAGCTCCTCTCCGAGGAACACGTTCAGCACTCGCACACCGTTGCCATCGTAGGCCTGGAACCAGGCGCCCCGTGCCGCGCCTTCGCTCTCGATTCCGAACACCCCGATGCGCTCGAGGGTGTCGGCGGCGTTGCCGGACCACGGCAACACGGCGGCGACCGAAACGGACAGGAGCAACAGAATCCCGAACCGACGCACGTGCCTCATCGCGGCAGCTCCTCAGTGAGCGCGGAAGAGGCGGAGTCGTAGTCTCGGCTGCCGGTATCGGGCGCCGAGGTGACCGCAGCTACCGGAGCGTCCCAGAGGTGGCGTGTGAGGCGCCACAACTCGCTGATGAACAGCTGCAGGCTCGATGCCTCGGCGGCCTGCTTCACAGTGAAGGTCTGGCCGGCCATCGTCACCGTGCCGGAGCGCTTGCTACCGGTGGCGTTGACAACCACCGAGTAGGGAATCGAGGCGTTGCCAGTACCGCTAGACGCGCCGGTCGCAATCACGATCCAAGGGGCGTTGCTCGTCGCCGTCCAGCCACCCGTTGCGCTCAAGGAGACCACGCCGTCTCCACCGTCGACCGGAAATGAGACCTCCATAGGCAAGATGAAATTCCCCGACGGCGTCAGGTTGACCACCACGGGCGCCGCGCTCTGGAGCGTTCCGTCGTCCGCTCGTACCGTCAACGTGTAGGTCGGCGTCGTATCGAAGTCGAGGGCCGCAGAGTTGGCCACGGTGACGGCGCCGTTGCTGTTGCCGATGAAGAATGCACCGAAACCGTTGCCGGCCGTGATCGAGTAGGTCACCCCGCCGTCGCCGTTGTTGGCATCGACGTCGCCCACCGAGGTGCCGTTGCCGGCGTTCGCGGCGACGCTGAACGGCCCCGTGGCCGTGAATACCGGAGGCTCGTTCACCGGGGTGAGACTGACCACCACGCTGGCGGTGCTCTGGCTGCCGTCGTCCGCCTGCACCGTCAACGTGAAACTCGGCGTGCTCTCGAAGTCGAGCGCGGCCGAGCTAGCGACGGTGATCGCGCCAGTGCTGGCGTCGATAGCGAAGGCCCCGGAGCCGTTGCCGGCTGTGATCGAGAAGGTCACGCCCACGTCGTTCGCCCCGCCGTCGCCGTCGTTGGCGTCGATGTCGCCAACCGCCGTGCCGCCGCTCGAGTTCTCGGCGATGCTGAACGGCCCGGTGGCGGTGAACACGGGCGGGTTGAAGTTCGTCGGGTCGTCGGCCGGCGTCACGGTGGGGTCGCTGCCGCCTCCGACGTCCGGGTCATCGGTGCTCAGCGAGGTGAAGTTCGCGCCCGTTACCACGCCCTGCGCCGTTAGCTGCGCGGTGCCGTCGGGCAAGCTGTTGACCGTTGCATGGATCTTCACGGTTACGCTCTTGCCAGCAGGGATCGTGCCGATCGTCGTGCTCAACGTCAACGGCCTCGGCGCTCGCGGCGGTGCAGGCCTGAGCGCGGACGACGCCGGCGGGCTGGCCGTGGTCCTGCGGATACCGGGAACGAGTTCCAGTCGACCCCTGATCAGCGGCAATGCTCGTGCCGGGGTATTCACGAGGGTCTCGAGCGCTGGTCGGGACGCTCTGGAGAGAGCGGCCAGTAGCTCGCGGACGGACCGCGCCGATAGCGGCTCGACGCCGCGTACCGCCAACGGTGCCCGGGAACGGGGCGCCGACTGCAAAGCAACGTCGCCCGCCGCGGCGGCGTCGACCCCACCGTCGACGAACCAACGCGTCTGGTCGAACGCCGGAAGGGCGGTGATCACCGGCTGCGTGCAGTTGGAGTTGCCGTTGAACGCCGGCGTACCGGATCCGATGGAGGAGTTGGCTCCGGTGTTGCCGAGCACGCCCGTAATGTCGCCGGCGGTGACGTTGGCGAAGCCAGCGCCCTCCACCAGCATGGTGCCGTTGTCCTCGCGCAGCAGGACCTCCGCCGTCACCGTTCCCAGGGCGACGTTGCTGCGCACGTCGACGCACATCGTCGGGGCGGCGGTGACGGTGCGGATCTCGATATCGTCGCTGCCAGCTGTCCGAACGTTGTTGCCAGTCACCGTCACGTTCATCGTGCTGTTCTCAGTGGCGTCGATCTGCAGCCCCTCGCTGATGATGCCGCCGTCGACGATGTCGTTGTTGGTCACCTCGACGTTCATCAGGGCGGTGCCCTGCGTCTCGATGGTCACGCCGTCCAGCACGATGATTCCGCCGACCGGCTCGTCGGCGCCGCCCACCACGCCGTCGGGCCCGGTGCCGACGTCGTTGCCGCTGATGCGCGCCTCGAACAGGCCGGTGCTGTTGCGTGCCGAGACGGTGATCCCGGTCTGGTCGACATCGAAGATGTCGTTGTCCTGGATGTCGATGTTGAAGCTGGTGGCGGCAGTGCCCTGCGAGACCACCGAGATGCCGCGGTGGCGCATCCCGTTCGGGTCCGACGCCCCTTCCACCGGCGCTACCTCGTCGATCAGGTTGTTGAGGATGTCGCAGCTCACGTCGCCGTTGGCGCTGCCGCCGGC
The DNA here is from genome assembly GCA_965248695.1 of Acidobacteriota bacterium. Classification (GTDB taxonomy): domain Bacteria; phylum Acidobacteriota; class UBA890; order UBA890; family WLXD01; genus DASCOT01. The sequence goes on from CBDFKD010000002.1 coordinate 4,027,470, forward strand.
GAGCTGCACCTGAATGACGCCGGAGGCGGCCGTCGTGAGACCGACGTCCTGGAAGGTGTTGCGCAGGCCCCCGGCGCCGCCGATGGTGCAGGTCAGGTTGCCGCCCTCTGTGGCGGCGTGCACCAGCACCCCGAGGCCATCGGCGATCGCGTCGCGGAACGTGTTGCCGGTGATCGTGGTCGTGATGGTGCCGGTGTCGCCGGGGTCGACGCCGGCGCCGAAGTTCAGGCCCACGCCGAACAGGTCCTCCACCGTGTTGCCGGTGAAGGTGACGTTCATGCTGCCGCTGTCTTCCTGCTGGAAGTTGAGGAACGAGCTGCCGTTGGTGCTGGCCTGGTCGCGGAACGTCGAGCCGTCGATGGTCATCGACATCGGGTTGGCGCCGGTATTGACCACCTCCAACCCCTGCATGTTGACGACGTCGACGTTCTGGATGCGGCTGTTGCTGTCGATGCGGTTGCTCGTGCCGCTGAGGTCGCGTGCCTCCCAGCCGCTGGCCGCCGGCGTGTCGATGTCGACGCCGCGCAACTGGACATCGCTGCTGCTCTGGCTCTGGATCCCGTGATCGTTCGTGGCCAGGTTCTGACCGCCGCTGCCGGTGTCGCTGGAGTCGCCGACGTTGGTCAGGTTCATCGATTGCAGGATGACGCTGTCGGCGCTGTCGAGCACGATGCCGTCGCCGGTAGTGCTCTGGATCGTGCCGCCGCTGCCGTTGCGCGCCAGGGTGCCGTCGCCGCTCACCGTGAAGGTGCCGGACGTGCCCGTGGTGTCGAGCACGATGCCGTTGACGGCGCCGTTCACCGAGATGCTGTCGAACGTCACCCCGGTGGCGCCGATGGTGGTGTCGGCGATGTTGACGCCGGTCCCGGTCGACGTGTCGATGGTGTTGGTCGCACCGGCGCTGACGTTCACGATGCCACCGTTTGTGGCCGTGAAGGCAGCATTCGTCGTGGTGTCCAGATCGAGGCCGCCGCTGAAGGTGATGGTGGCGTTGCCGCCCACGTCATTGTTGTCGAGGAAAATGCCCTGACCGTTGTCGTCGATGGCGCCGCTGAAGGTGATTGCGCCGCCGCCAGAGTTGGTCACCTCGACGGCGCGGCCCCCAACGGTAGTGCCGATTGTGCCCGCGTAGCTGAAGTTGCCGTCGTGGTTCTGGATGTCGATGCCTTTGTTGGAGGCGTTGCCGATCGAACCGCCGCCGACGGTGACCGTCCCCGCCCCGGTGTCGTCGAGATTGGTGCCGAGAGCGGCGCTGGTCGTAGTCACGCTGGCGAGGGTGATGCCGGTGCCGCCGATCGTGGTGTCGGTGATGTTGACCGCGGTGCCGTTCGTCGTGTTGATCGTGTTGTTGGCGCCGGACACGTTCACGGTGCCGCCGCCGGTGGCGTTGAAGCCGACGCCCGATATGGTGTCGATGTCGAGGCCGCCGCCGGTGAAGTTGATCGTGTGGCCAGTGTTGTTCGTCAGGTCGACGGCGGTGGTCGTCCCGGTACTTACAGCCTTGGTGGTGCCCCCGAACGTGCTACTGCCGCCGCTGTTGCTGGTGACGACGATCCCGACCCCGCCGTCGTTGCGCGTGATCGTGCTCGCGGTGTCGAAGTCCACCGAGCCGCCGGCGTCCACACCCTGAGCGCGAATGACCTCGCTGGTCGGGTTGGTGATGTCGACGTTGTTGAAGTCGGCCGTGCCGGTGATCGAGTCGCCGGCGCCGCCGTCGATGAGCACGCCGTCGCCCGCGGGGGTCGTGACGGTGACGTCATCGAAGGTGAACGTGCCGGTGGAGGCGCCCGAAATCTCGATACCGTCGTCATCGGGTGAGGCAATCGTCGTGCCGGCAGCGGTGACCGTGACGCTGCCGGCCACGTCGTTGAGCCGGATGCCGGTGCCGGTATTGGCGCCGGCGCCCGAGTCGCTGAGCGTGGTGCCGTCGAGGCTCACCGTGCCGCCGGTCGTGCCGACTACCTCGAGCAGACGGCCCGCCGTGTTTGTGATGTTGCCGCTGTAGGTGACGTTGGCGTTGCCACCGTCGACGTTGAACGCGGTGCCGGCGGAGCCGGTGATGGTGCCGCCGTTGATCGTCACGGTGCCGGCGGTATCCTTGATCGAGACGCCGGTGCCGGCGGCGGTGGCACTGCTCACGGTAGCGAACGTCGCCGCGGCCGTGAACGGGTCCAGGTCGAGCGCCGTGCCGTTCGTGGTGTCGACGGTGCTGTTGGCACCGTTGTTGACGGTCAACGTGAAGTCGGCCGCCACCAGGCCGCCGCCGCTGTTGTCTACCTCCAGGCCGGTTCCGCCGGTGTTGAAGATGTCCAGGTCGGTGAAGGTCAGCGAGCCCTTGACGGTGTTGAGGTCGATGCCAGGGCCGGTGAGGCGGTTTCCGGCGTTCGTGCCGACGCTGGTGTTTCCCGCCGCCACGGCCTGGATACCGCCGCCCGGCGTGGCGTCGAACGTCGCCGTCCCGATGTCGATGCCGCGACCGGTCGAGCCGCCCGGCACGCTGTTGCCGGACAGACTCGTGACCGTCAGCGTGCCGCTGGCCGCCGTGAAGCTTGCGCCCTGCAGGACGATCCCGGATGCCGCCGCGTTCTGCACCGACAGCTCAGCGTTGTCGATGCTGACCTGCACGTCCGCGGTCCCGGTCGAGCCTACGAAGATGCCGTGTGGTGGGCCGCCCATGGCACCACCGGCGACGGTGACGTCGCTGATCGTCAGCGTTCGCACGCCGGCGCTGTACGTGGCGTCGATGCCGGCGTTGAAACCCGCGATGTCGAGGCCGCGGATGGTGTTGTCGCCGGCCAAGTTGATGATCTCCACCCCGTCCCCGGTGCTGCTGCCTATCTTCGGCTTGTTGCCAGCGGCGTGTAACGTGGGTCCGACCACCCCGTTAACGGTGTCGGGCACCGTCAGCGCCACGCCTTCACCGATCAGCCGCTGGTTGGCCTTCAGCGCAATGCCGGCGTTCTGACCCGTGGTGGTGCCGTCGCCCTCGTCGACGAAGATCGTGTCGCCGGCCCCGGATGCGGTCTCGGCCTCCATCAGCGTGTCGAACGGATCGGACGATCTGCCGAGGCCGCCGGGCCGCGGCGGAGTTGTCGACGAACCAGATCTCGTTCTTGCGGGTGAGCGTCACGGTGACGGGTAGTGTGGTGGTGCCATCGAAGAGGTTGTATTGGAAGGTGTCGGTGGCGTTCGCATCGCCGTCGTCAGGCGTGAAGCTGAACTGCCCGTTGGACTCCATCGTCACGCTGCCCGTGTTGGTGGTCGGGCAGTCGGTGAACGGCGCGGTGACGTCGACGCAACCGACGATGCCCGACACCGAGATCGCCCCCTCGGGGTCGGTGTCGTTGTCGAGCACACCGTTGGTGGAGCCCGTGGCCACGATGATCTCGGGGGCGCCCGTGGTCGCCTTGTCGACCAGCAGCAGCGTGTTGCCGACGAAGTCGAAGGCGTCGGCCGTGCCCATCGGCGCTTCGTTGACGTTGGTCACCTGCACCGCGATATCCTGCACCCCGGTCAGGGCGCCGCTGTCGGTGACGGTCACCTGCACGTCGTAGATGTTGTTCATGCCGTTGTCGACGGGCGCCTCGAAGTTCGGGGCAGCGTTGAAGGTGAGCACGCCGGTGTTCACATTGAGGCCGAACAACGCCTGGTCGAGGCCGCCTGTCTTGGAGTACGTCAGCCCGCCGCCACCCTCGGTCTCGCCCTCCGGGTCGGTCGATTGGACGTCGACCGCGCCGGTCTGGTTCTCGGCCACCATCGGGGTAGCCGAGCTGCTGATGGTCGGCGGCTCGTCGACGCCGGTTACCGTCACCTGCAGGTCTTGCACGTCGGTCAGGGCGCCGGAGTCGGTGACCGTCACTTGCACCTCGTAGATGTTGTTGCCGCCCGCATCCCCGGGGACGTCGAAATCGGGTGCGGCGGCGAACGTCAGCACCCCGGTATTGGCGTTGATCGCGAACTTCGCCTGGTCGGCGCCGCCGGTAAGCGAATAGGTCAGACCTGCGCCTTCGGCCTCGCCATCCGGATCGGTCGATTGCACGTCGACGACACCGGTCGTGTTCTCGGCGGTGTTGGCGGCGGCTGCGCTCGTGATGCTCGGGGCGGTGTTGGCTGAAGCGACCGTCACGCGAACGGTCCCGGGTTCATTAGAATCGTCGCCCTTGGCGTCGGTTGCCTTGAAGCTGAACTCTGCGACGCCGTCGAAGCCGGCGGCCGGGGTGAACGTCAGGTTCGGGGCGGTGCCGGTCAACGTACCCTCGGCGGCCGGTGGCGGGGTCACGACCATGAAGGTCAGAGTTGAGGTCTCCCCGGGATCGAGATCGATGCCGGTGAGCGTAATCGCCTTCGCCGTATTCTCGGGCGTCTCCCTTGCCTGGTCGTTCGCGATAGGGGTGATGTTGACCATGGCCGCGGTCGTGTTCGGGTCCTCGGTGAAATCGAGCATCACGTCGGCGGCGTCAGAGGTTCCGCCGACGTTACTGATGGTGACGTCATACTGGATCACGTCGCCGACGTCCGCCTTGTTGTCGGCGTCAGCGTCGGTTTGGAAGCTGTCCCGGGCGCTGGCCGTGACCGCTGGTACCGTTGCCGCTGCGTTCATCTCGATGCGCACTAGCAGGGTGCGCGAGGTGTCGTAGTCGCCGACACCGATCCGGACTCCGCCTCGCGAGCGATCTCCGTACCAAACCGGAACCTCGACCATCCGCCGGCGGCCGCGACGCTCCCAGGCCTCGGGCGGTTGCAGGACGGTGCGCGTGGTCCCGCTGACGAAAGACACGGCGCCCCGCGCCAGCGCTGCGCGCGTCGCACGCGGGAAGGCCAGCCGGACCCGGCCGGGATCGGCGTCCGGGGCGACGATAAACACCGCCTCCAAACGGTCACCGTCGTGGGCAAACACCAGATCGACGCCAGGAAACATGTTGGCGTGCCGGAGTCCGTCCATTCGCGGGAGCCATTGCGCCGGGTTCGCGCCCACCTCGAAACCCGGATCAGCCCACGGCAGATCCTCGAGGCTCTCCAGGAGAATCAGATCGAGTGATGATTTCGATCCGGACGACCGCCCGGAAGCTGTTGCTTCCTGCTGACCAGCCCACGCGGAGCTATGCGGCGAAGTCCGTGAGTGACCGGGTACGGCGAACGCGGCGAGCGTCACCACCACGGGAACTATGATCAGCCTGGATCGAAGACGCAAGGACACGGCGATCTTGTGCAACGGTGGGCGGATCGGGGGCTGGACGCCCCAACGAGTAGCTGAACATAGTACGCCACCGGCTGACTGAACGATCCGTCTTGACAGAGTCCAGAATTGGGAAGATGCTGAGATTCATGACCGACGACGCCCCAGCCGACTTGCTTCGCAGACACGGAGTCCAAGTCACGGCTCAGCGTCTAGCCGTCTTGCGGGCAGTGTCGACTCAACCGCACGGTACGGCACACGACGTCGCTGAGGTCGTGCGGGCCGAAATCGGTGTCATCTCGCGCCAGACGGTGTACGACGCCCTCGGCATGCTGGCCGACGAGGGCCTCATCCGCCGCATTCAGCCCGCAGGGTCGCCTGCCCGCTATGAGGATCGCGTCGACGACAACCACCACCATCTCATCTGCCGCATCTGCGGACGGATGGTCGACGTCGACTGTGCGGTCGGCGCCACTCCCTGCCTGACCGCCGCCGCCGACTCGGGCTACGAGATCGACGAAGCGGAGGTGGTGTACTGGGGTCGCTGTCCCGAGTGCATCGAAGAGCAACCAACTATCTGAATCGAACACCTGGAGGAGCACGTGTCAGACCGAGCAAGCCAATGTCCAATGTCGGGCGGAAACACCGCGATCGGGAGCTCGTCGACCCGGCAGTGGTGGCCGAATCAGCTGAACCTGAGGATTCTCCACCAGAATTCTCCGCAGTCCGATCCCATGGGCGGGGAGTTCAACTACGCCGAGGAGTTCAACGCTCTCGACCTGGATGCCCTGAAGAAGGACATCGAGGCGGTAATGACGACATCACAGGACTGGTGGCCGGCCGACTACGGTCACTACGGACCGCTCTTCATTCGGATGGCCTGGCACAGCGCCGGCACGTACCGCATCGGTGACGGCCGCGGCGGCGCCGCCTCCGGCACGCTCCGCTTTGCGCCCCTCAACAGTTGGCCCGACAACGGGAACCTCGACAAGGCGCGCCGGTTGCTCTGGCCGATCAAGCAGAAGTACGGCCGGAAAATCTCGTGGGCCGACCTGATGATCTTCACGGGCAACTGCGCCCTGGAGTCGATGGGATTCAAGACGATCGGTTTCGCTGGCGGGCGCGAGGACGTCTGGGAGCCCGAAGAGGACATCAACTGGGGGATTGAGGAGACGTGGCTCGGAGACGAGCGCTACAGCGGCGACAGGGAGCTCGCGAATCCTCTCGGCGCCGTTCAGATGGGCCTGATCTACGTGAATCCGGAGGGGCCGAACGGCAACCCGGATCCGCTCGCTGCCGCCCGGGACATACGCGAGACATTCAGCCGCATGGCGATGAACGACGAGGAGACGGTCGCGCTCATTGCCGGCGGACACACCTTCGGCAAGACCCACGGCGCTGCCGATGCAGACCAGTACGTCGGTCGCGAGCCCGAGGGTGCCGGCATCGAGGAGCAAGGCCTCGGCTGGCAGAACGCCTTCGGTAGCGGCAGGGCCGGCGACACGATCACCAGCGGTTTGGAGGGTGCTTGGACCACCGAGCCGGCGAAGTGGGACAACAACTTCTTCGACAACCTGTTCAATTACGAGTGGGAGCTGACGAAGAGCCCCGCCGGCGCGCAGCAGTGGACTCCCACTGACGTAACCGCGGCGGGCACCGTGCCGGATGCACACGATCCGTCGAAGTCGCACGCGCCCATGATGCTCACGACCGACCTGTCGTTGAAGGTGGACCCGATCTATGCGCCGATCTCGAAGCGCCTGCACGAGAACCCGGACGAGTTCGCAGACGCCTTCGCCAGCGCATGGTTCAAGCTGACGCACCGCGACATGGGGCCGCGCTCGCGGTACCTCGGCCCGTTGGTTCCTGCGGAGCCTCAGCTGTGGCAGGACCCCGTACCTGACGTCGATCACGAGTTGATCGGGGAGCAGGACATCGTTGCCCTCAAGGGCAAGATCGTCGCGTCGGGACTGCCCGTTTCCCAGCTGGTCTCGACCGCCTGGGCGTCGGCGGCGACGTTCCGTGGCACCGACAAGCGGGGTGGGGCGAACGGCGCACGCATTCGCCTCGAACCGCAGAAGGACTGGGAAGTCAACTCGCCGGCCGAACTGGGAATCGTGCTGCAGACCCTCGAGGAGATCCGAACGGACTTCAACAGCACCCAGTCCGGTGGCAAGAAGGTCTCGCTCGCCGACGTGATCGTTCTGGGTGGGTGCGCAGCCGTCGAGCAAGCCGCAAAGAGCGCCGGACACGACGTCGAGGTGCCCTTCTCGCCGGGGCGCACGGACGCGTCGCAGGAGCAAACCGACGTGGAGTCCTTTGCCGTGCTCGAACCGACCGCAGACGGGTTCCGCAACTACCGTGCAAACGGGCACAGGAGAGCGCCCGGAGAGCTGCTGGTGGATCGGGCTCAGATGCTGACGCTGACCGCCCCTGAGATGACTGTGCTCGTCGGCGGAATGCGCGTTCTGAACGCGAACGTCGGGCAATCAGAGATCGGCGTTTTCACCGAGCGGCCCGGCGCCTTGACCAACGACTTCTTCGTCAACCTGCTCGACATGAACACGGAGTGGCAGGCGTCCTCGGCATCCGAAGAGTTGTTCGAAGGGCGCGATCGCGGCACCGGCGAGCTCAAGTGGACCGGCACCGCCGTTGACCTAGTCTTCGGTTCGAACTCCCAGCTCCGAGCCGTCGCCGAAGCTTACGCGTGTGACGACACGCAGCAGACATTCGTAGGGGACTTCGTGTCGGCGTGGGGCAAGGTGATGAACCTCGATCGCTTCGACCTTGCCTGATCCGTCTACTGACGCGTCTCGCTTGGGCGCGTGTCGCGGATTCGAATAGGTGGCATCGTGGGAGTGAGGTCTGGCTCGCTTGCGGCTCTGCTCATCGGCGCGGTCGCCGCCGTGCTGTCGGGCGATGCGGGTGCGGCGAATCCCGACATCGAGTCGGGACTGCAGGCTTTTCTCGCCGGCGAGATCGAACCGGACGTCGTGTCCATCACGTACTCGGACCTGCACGGCCTCCACGGCGGGCTAGAGCTCACGATCCGGGGCTCTGGCCGGACCGAGCAGCAGTCCCTGCGGAGCGAGGCCGGTGAGCCCGGCGAGCTGAGCGCCGGCGACGTCCATCGGCTAGTGCAGCTGCTGCTGGAGCTGCGGGCCTGGGAGCAGCGCACGCCCGACCGACCTGCGGTCCCCGACGAGAGCCGGGCAAGGCTACGGATCCAGGTCGGCGACGGCACCAGCGAGACATGGGAGTGGTTCAACGAGATGGAGGCGAACCGGCGGTTGATCCGAGTCCGCGACTTGATGACCGATCTTGCCTGGGTTGACGCGGAAGGGTGGCCAACTGGTCTCAACTTGTCAGCACCGGGTTACTGAGATAAGAGTTCCCAAGTCATGGCTCAAGACGCAGTCAACCCAGCTCCGGCACCCCATAGGCCGCGAAGGCGATCGGACCCCGTCTTGCCGATAGCGAGCGCTGCCGCCCTTGCCGCCCTGGGCGCCGTTTCGGCCGGTGCCGCCGGCCAAGCCGACACCCCACAGACCGGCCTCAGCGTCGAACGCGAGGTCTGCACGTGGCAGAGCGATGGGAAGAGGCTTGGCTGCGGTCCGGAATCCGAGGTCGACATGAAGCCGCCGGCCAGAGGCATGCTGATCTATGAGCTCAATCGGTTCCCGAGCTCAGAGCCAACCGTCGAACAGCAAAGGGCTGCCGATGAGCTGCTGGTGAAGACCGTTGCCAGTGCCAAATCACATGGCTGGCTGGACTTCCAGCAGGCCATAGCGGATGGCTTCGAGCCTATGCCCGGGGATCGCTCCCACTACATGAACGCCGACTTCATCAACGATGAGCAGGTGCTTGATCCGCAGCGCCCCGAGTTTCTGATGTATTCCGGCGAAGAGCTGGGCAAGAAACTGGTCGCTCTCATGTTCATCGTGAACAGCCCGGAGGATGAAGGACCACAGATAGGTGGCCCGCTGACACGCTGGCACTTCCATACCTGGTCACGGGTGCGGTGCTTCAGCGACGGCAGGGCTACGCACGTTCCGGCCCTCGCCAATGGAACGTGCGCTATCGGTACGCCTTCCTCCCGCGGGCCGCAGATGATGCACGTTTGGCTTCTGGATCATCCAGGCGGTCGGTTCGCGACCAGAATGGGCATGCGCAGAGACGTAATGCGGCGGCTCCTCGCCGATCGGGGCTACTGAGAGCCGCCAGGCACAGACGCAGCCTGCGAGACGCGGCGAGATCAGCGGGAACTACTCGCTTTGGTATCGACCCTCGAACATCGGGGTCCAACGTTCGCCGTCGGTCGAGGTCTCCATGCGGGTTCGGATCACGCCCCGCTCAGAGAGGTCGTGGGTGAGGCGGGCGTGGCCCATCGAGTTGCGGCTCTGAACGGTGAGCACGTCGCCGTCCCATCCACCACGGAAGACTTCGAGACCCATGCCGATCGAGTCGAACCAGTAGAGCACGCACTCCTTCTCCTGATCGTTCGGATCGACCGTCCAAACGCCGTGGCCGGAGAACGTCGTTTGCCCGTCGCGCTCCTGCTCGTAGTCCGTGACTACGGCAAACCCTCCGAGCGTCACGCGGGCCGAGTTGCTGCCCTTGGCAACGCCTCCCTTCGGATCCCATTCCGACGGGAACATCTGCTCTTCACCGGACCATTGTCCGGCGAGCCGGCCGAGGCTGACGTGGGCGTCTGTGGGCTGGGGCATCTCCATCGAAGCTCTCTCCGTTCGGAAGCGTGAACGTTGGCGGCTTCTCTCGACTGACTGGTGAGAGGAGCAGCTTCGACTAGGGTAGGCGGTCAGTCCGTCCGAACCCACACGTCGGGCCACATGTCGTTGCCGGTGTGGTGGGTCAGGCGCAACGCGGTCTCTGCCTCGGTGCCGATCTCCCAGAGGAAGATCTCGTAGTCGGCGCGGTCGTGCTCGTGCCCGGCGGCAGTGGCGCCCCAGACGAGCCACCGACCGTGAGGACCGACGCTCGGGAAGTACTCGTGAGCATGGCTCCCGTACAGGTCGATCAGCACTCGTTGATCAGAACCGTCGGTGGTGGCCTGCATCACCCGGGTGCCTCCCCCGCCGCTGGACTGGATCCACACGACGCCGCCGAGGCCCGGGGCCCATAGACCCTGGCACGACTGGTGATTGTCGAGAACGTGCTCCTGAAACCCGGGAAGCTCGAAGATGCGAGTCACGCCGCCGGGAAACGCGGCAGTGATGCGGTCGGCGTCCGGGCTGATATAGACCCCGCCGTAACGGATCTTCGGCAGCTCGTCGGGAAAGTCGAACAGCTTCTCGGTCGCCCCCGTCTCCACATCGACCCGGTACCCGGAGCGGTCGCGCATGTAGTGCACAGCGCGGCCATCGGTGCTCCAACCCGGTCGGTAACCCTCCTCTGCGAGGCGTCGCGCGCCGCCACCCACGGCATCCATGACCCAGATCTCCCAGCCGCTCGCCTCCCGCACTGACAGGAGGCGGGGACGGCTGCGCATGAAGGCGACGCGCTTGCCGTCGGGCGATATGCGGCCGTAGTAGTCGACGTGGGGATGCTCGGTCAGCCGGCGGATCTGTCGCCCTGCAAGGTCCATCCGGTACAGCTCGTGATTGCCGTCGCGGTTGCTCGACCAGACGACAAAGCCGGTGACGCCTCCGACGAGGTCCTCGGCGTGCTGCTCGATGGAGACGGGTACGGGGAGCTCCTCGCCGCTGGGCGCCGCCACCAGCCGGCCACGGATCAGCACCGGCAGGTCGGTGAGGCGCGACGCCAGCGCAGCGGGTCCGCCGGCTGCGACCGTCGCCACTGCCATCGCCAGCACCACGACGATTGCAGATCCGACCCACCAACGACGTCGGCTCATTGCCATCTCTCGATTCTACGTTGTTTGGGGGTCGCGGCTCTTGGAGGCAAGACAGCAACAGCTATCGATCGTCAGGCCTCAAGCGCTATTTGTAATCGAGCGGCACGCGATCGGCTCCAGTCGGGATGGATGCCGACAGCCTCGGTGCCGGCCGCGACGCTGCTCGAGCGGGCTATCGCTGGGCAGCCGCGTTGGCCCGGGCGAATGTGTTCGCCAGCTCACGCGGGAGCGACGAGGCGCGAAGGAACGGACGCACGCCCGCGCCGAGTTCCCTCTCCGTAGCCAGGCTCTTGGCGAACGAGACGTTAGCCGTGGCCGCGATGGCGATCCCGTGCTCGGGAAGTATCACCAACGAGGTCGTCCCGCCGACCGAGCTGCCTTCGTGGCCGAACACCGTTGTCGGTTCGGATCCCGGCCCGATCGAGATCTCGCCCACGAACCAGCCGAGCCCGTACCCGGTCGATTCCCCGGACGCGAGCTCGAGCGCCGTTTGCAGCATCCCGAGCGTCTCGGCGCGCAACAGGCGTGCCTCGAGCATCGCAAGACCGAACCGCACGACGTCGGTCGGAGTAGACAGGAGTGCGCCCGCTCCCTGGATGCAGGTGTTTTCGGCGTCCTCTCGTATGGCGCTCTCGACGCCGTAGCTCGGATCCCGAGCTGCAGTCGGCCAATAGAAGCTCGTGCGCTCGGCTACGGGCCCCGGGTCATCGAGGATGGTGTCCCGCATCTCCAGCGGGTCGAGGACCTCGCGTTGCAGGAAGTCGAGAAACGGCTCGCCGGCGGCGGCTTCGACGACCGCGCCCACCAGCGTCCAGCCGTAGGGCGAGTACCGGTACCGGGTACCGGGCTCGAAGAGCAGCGGATCATCGGCGAAGAGCTGCAGCCCGTCGAGGGGGGTGTTGCAGTGGCGCCGCATGTAGATCGGCTCCTCGTCGTCGCTGTATTGGCGGACACCGGCGGTGTGTCCCATCAGCTGCCGCGTGGTGACGGGCCACTCCTTTTCGGGAAAGCTCGGCAGGTAGTTTCGCACCGGCGCGTCGAGATCGAGTAGGCCGCGCTCGTGCAGCAGTCCGGCCGCTGTGGCGGTCATCGGCATGGCGACGTTCCCAATGCGGAATCGGGTCTTCGGTGTCACCGGTCGCCGCGCGTCGATATCCGCGTAGCCGAAGCCCTCGGCCCAGACGACCTCTCCCGCCACGCCCACAGCGAGCGACAGGCCGGGCAGGTTCTCCTCGACCATGAGGTCGCGAACGAGAGGGCGTACCCACTCGACCGCATCGATGTACATCGGGTCGGGTGGCTCGTCGGTGTGCGACGGTACCGACGAGGGGTCATCGCCGTGAGCGAATGTACAGGAGGCGAGGAGAGGTGTGGCCAGCAGGAGAATCGTGGCTGGCGGAAGCGAGAGGATGCAGCCGAGGCGAGTTGGCGAGTTCTTCATGCAATGAACTTTGTCATTCAAAGTTAACGGCGTCAAGCAGAATCTCGGAACCGAAGGAAACCACGCGGCGGCTCGCCCAGGCTAGCGGCCTTCCACCACGCGCAACGGCATCAGTCGGACCGCCCGGCCCTCGGCGGCCGTATCCGCTACATACAGCTCGACCGTGTATTCGCCGGGGTCGAGATACGGCAGCGGCAGAACGCCGCTGTGCACGCTCAAACTCACGGGCCGCAATCCGTAAGCCGGGATATCGGCGATGGTCCTCATTGTTGCGGGATGGTAGATCGAGGCAGAAACGTAGGGGCTCGTCGCGCCGCGAACCTGAATGCTCGCGGAGATCTGCATGCCCGCGGAAATGCTCTCGTCCAACAGGGGGGTGAGCCCGGCATCGGCGTCCACTACGCCGAGCATCGGATCCGCCATCGTCCACCCGTCGCTGGAGGGAACCCGCAACTCCAGCCTCGACGTGCCGAATCGGTCACCGCCGTCTTCAGCGATCAGCAGCCGGATATCGTAGGTTCCCGGCTCGACCGACCACTCCGTCGTGTACCGGAAGTGTCGGAACAGAGCATCGGGTGCGTACTCCGCCAGGTCGGCGCGTGGCAGAACGACGGTGTGAGTCTCGCCGCTGATCTCGCCCGCACGATTCACCGCGAGGGCATGCACGCGGAAGTACGGGATGCCCAGCACGTCGATCAGCTCGTCGGGGATATCCTCGGCGGGGTCGACTCCTGCGAACGCGGGCGCCCAGCTACCGGTGATCGTCTCTGCGGGCCGCGGCAACGCGGCAACCAGTAGAATCTTGGGCGAGCCGTCGGGCTCAAAGCGGTGGAACGCGGCGGTGGGTACGGGGCGTCCCATGACTGAGCCCGGAAGCGCCAAGGCTGCGGCCACCCTGCGAGCCCTGAGCTGCGAATCCGGCAGCTCCCGATAGCCTGGCCGGGCGCGCACCTCCGCCTCCGGGTAGCTCACCTGCACCTCGATCTCGTGGTATCCGCCATCCTCGTGTGGTGCCGGTGGCTCATAGAAGATCAGGTAGAACTGTGTCGAGTCGTTGTACTGCTCCTCGAACGCTCGGTCGAGATCGCTCCAGCCGATGAAGGACCGTCCGCCGGTGTTGGCAGCTATGTCCACGAGCGGCACGGTGAGATCGCGATAGGCTTGCCGCACGTGGCGTCGTAGTGCGGTGGAGACCACGCCAGTGCCGACCGCGGCGCTGGTGCCGAGGTTGTTGATCTCCGAGATCGGGCGTGGATCGACCGTGTAAATGCTCACGTTGCCCGTGTTCGCCGTTTGGTACACCTCCTCCATCAAGTCGAGGACGCGCTGGCTCAGTGCCGATCTTTCCAGGGTCGAAGTGCCCGTCGGAGCGTCAACCGCCTCACGCACCGCTATTGCGAAAGCCGAGTAGGGCCCCCCGTCGGTGATCATCGCACCGGAGGAGATCCACACCAGGGCAGTGCGGCCTTCCATTGCCGACAGGGCGTTGATGAAGTGAAGAAGCGTCCGAAGTGTCTGCTCGGCGCGCCGGCGCTCGTGCGCGCCATCTAACCTGGCCTTTTGCTCGAGGCGGTCGAGAATCTGGAGCAACATGACCGGGACGAGATCGTTGGAACGCCGAGACGACGGCGAATCCTGCGCGTCGATCGCCAGCTGCATGAATGGCTGATACTCCTGCTCCATGCGGCTGAAGATAGACGTGCTCGTCGGCCCAGCCATGGCCACCGACGACGCCGCCTTGCGAAGCACTTCACGATCAGTCGTCAACGGGGCCATCTCCTGAACAGTGCCCGTGCTGTCGATCATGAACACGCTGCGCGGCACCTCCAGGTCACCCTCTCCTTCGAAGAGACTATCGAGAGAGTTGGATAGCCGCGGCTTGTTCCTTCGATCCAGGCTCGGCAAGTCGACCAGGTAGACCACAGCCCCGAGACTTGCAGGGCTTCGCCGGATGGGTGCAGGCTCGGCCGGCACCGCTGGCGCTTCCTCGCGCGCCGTGACTGTTTCGTCGTGAGAGGCCACGTTGGTGACCTCCGCTCTTGGCAGGCTGACGTACTGGACGTTCAAGATCTCTTGCTCGGCCCCATCCTCGAAGATCCGGAAGTCGTCCGCCTTCAAGTCGTCGATGAAGTTGCCGTCTCTGTCGGCAACGATGGCGTCGACGCGCACGCGCCTGACCGCCGACCGAAACATCGGCGTCTGTGCCGGAAGCGCCTCCTGAGCCAGCATCACGGAAGACGCCGCACTCCAGCTCGCGCCGCCCACCGCGCCGGCACTCGCAACCGGTAGCCCGGTGACGGTCAACGCCAGGACGAAGCCGAAGAACCGAATTGCGTGCTCACGCTCTCTCAACGAAGGATCTCCCGCGCCCAAGGGCGCCTCACGCGTCACCGCAAACTTGCCCGCTGGCGGCGCCGGTTCAACCGCCAGGCGAATCGTTGACTACGAATCTTCGTATGAGTGCCACCTAGGAACAACCGGGGGACACTTGGCCGATTCTCTCAGATGCCGGCCGCGTTCCGCTGCACCGATTCCCACAATCTCTTGGCAGCACCGATTCTATGAGTTACGAAGTGGCCTCAACACTCAAGCCCCCGGGAGACAGGGATGAAGAAGGGCGCGTGGAATCGGTACAGCGTTGGGAGTCAATGAGGCGGCAACTCGAGCCATCGGGCTGCGGCGTCACCGGGGAGGACCCATGAAGACCGCGTCGGCGGCCATCCTCTTCATCGCTGTGGCCGTGGCTTCGGGCTGCGACCGTGCCGTGGTCCCCGGTGATCCCGGGGCGACGACCCCGGTCTCCGCGTTGGCACCGAACGCGACGGTGCTCGAGGCGCACGTCCGTTTTCTCGCCAGCGACCTGCTGCGAGGCCGCCAGCCGGGGACAGCGGGGTTCGACATCGCAGCCGACTACGTCGAGAGCCACTTCCGCCAACTGGGTCTGAGCCCCGCCGGCGGCGATGGCGGCTACTTGCAATGGGTGCCGTTGCGGATCTCGCAGGCAGACACCGCCGCGGCGAGCATGGAGATCCACGCGGCCGACGGCCGTCGCGCCCTGGACTCGCTAGAGGACTTCGTCATCGACGCGGAGCCGGCCGCCGCCAGTAGCTCGGTGCGGGCGCCAGTTGTTTTCGCGGGATTCGGCATCGAGGCTCCGGACCTCGGCGTCAACGACTACGCCGGGCTAGACGTCGAGGGGAAGGTCGTGCTGACCCTCGTCGGTGCTCCGGGCCGCCTTCCTACGGACGAGAAGGCCCATCTGCGTCGCGACGCAACCAAGGCGCGAACGGCGGAGACGCACGGCGCCGTGGGTATGCTGCGCGCGCACCTGGTTGGCGACGGGCAGGCCGACCCCTTTGCTTTGGCGGCCCGTGGCGCCGAGCGTGGTTCGATGAGTTGGACGACCAGCGACGGCCGCGGGCACGATCCGACCCCAGGGCTACGAGCCAGAGCCACGGTGAGTCGAGAGACGGCCGCGATGCTATTCGAGGGAGCTGAGCGGTCCTTTGCCGAGGTCAGTGCCGCGTTCGCCGCGATACGGGCCGGCGAGCTACCCGCGGCGGAGTCGGCGGGGTGGCTCGGAGGTGGCTTCGCGCTGCCCGCCGAGGTGAGCCTGTCGCAGACGAGCCTGCACAGCGGCTTCGAGAGCCCCAACGTGGTGGCGCTGCTGGAAGGCAGCGACCCGGAGCTACGGTACGAGCACGTAGTCGTCACCGCTCACCTCGATCACGTCGGCGTCGGCCGTCCCGACGCCACCGGCGACGACATCTACAACGGCGCCGGAGACAATGCCTCCGGTACGGCGGTGTTGATCGAGGTCGCCCGCGTGCTGGCGGCGCGACCGCCGCGCAGGTCCGTTCTGTTCGTCGCGGTTACGGCGGAGGAGAGCGGCTTGGTCGGCTCAGACTACTTCGTCCACAATTCCCCGGTGCCGGTCGAGAGCATCGTCGCCAACGTCAACCTCGACAGCGGCGTGTTTCTCTACGATTTTGCCGACATCATCCCGTTCGGGACGAAGCACTCGTCGCTCGACGCCAACGTGCGCAGGGTCGCCGAGCGGCTCGGCCTGAGCGTCGGGACCGATCCTCTGCCGGAGGAGGCCCTGTTCACGCGCTCCGACCACTACCGCTTTGTGCTACGGGGAATTCCGTCGGTGTTCTTCATGTGCGGCATGACGGCTCGCGACCCTGACGTCGACGGCATTACCGAGCTGCGCCGCTACGTGGCCGAGCACCTGCATCGCCCATCCGACGAAGTCGATCTGGCATGGGACTACGCGGCCGCCGCCCGCTACGCTGCCTTCGTCGCCGAGGTCATCCGCGACGTGGCGGACACCGACGCACGACCCACTTGGAACGAAGGTGACCTGTTCTCAAAGTACTTGAATAGACAAAGTTACGTCCGCTAAGCTGTTGCGGACGTGAAGAACAGGCTGCACTTCCGGGTCATCGGGTGGCGACGGTCCACCCTGAGCCGTCGCCGCCCCGGATCAGGATCGAACGCGCACCCAGGAGTTTCCCGAGCCCATGCTAGAAGCCCTTGAGTCCCTACAAGATCGACTGGCTCCCGCAGAAGCGATCTTCTTCACCTGGCTGACACGGGTCTTCGCCGCCGCCACGCTCGTCGGCTCCGCCTGGATCGACGACGCGCCGCCTCTCGGTATCGTGGCGATGGTGATCGCGCTCTATGTAGGCGCTCGCGTCGCTACGCAGTTCGGCGCCCTCGTATCTGCGGCTCCCTTCCAGAACCGAGTACTGAAGACGATCTTCGCTCTTGGCTCCGTGGCTTTGCTCGTTGGCGCATTCGCTATCGTCGCCATCTTCGTCGAACGTGTGGCCATGTTCGTGGTCGGCTGAGGATCGAAGCAGCGCAACGCAAACTGAGCTGACGAGGCGCTACCCGGCGGTCTCGGCCGGACGCGCTCCACTCAGGCATCCGCCGCAAGGAGGCGTCGCCTGATCTCGGCACGGCGAGTCTTGCCGCTCGAAGTGGCGGGTAGGGAGGTGACGAACTCGACACGTCGAGGGCGCGCGTGTGCCGCCAGCCGCGTCTTGACGAAGTCCTGCAGTTCGGCGGCCAGCTCGTCATTCGCGTCGAAGCCCGGCTTGAGCCGCACGCACGCGGCCACAATCTCGCCGCGTTGCGGATCCGGCAAGCCCACCACACCGGCCTCCATGACCGCTTCATGGGCCAGCAGAGTTCCCTCGACCTCCTCGGGTCCGAGGCGATAGCCGCTCGCCATGATCATGTCGTCGAGGCGGCCTTGAAAGACCAGAAAGCCGTCTGCATCGATGAAACCGGCATCACCGGTGCGCAGCCAGCCGTCGCCGAGCTTCTCTGCGGTCGCCTCCGGCAGATTCCAGTACTCGAGCATGACGATCGGGTCGTCACAGTGCACGGCGATCTCGCCGGAAACGCCGGGCGCGACCTCCCTGTTGTCATCGTCGACGATTCGGACACGACGTCCGACAACTCGCTTGCCGATGGCACCATCCGGCGTCTCGAACAGGGCACTGCACCCGGTGGCGATGTGATTGGCTTCGGTCTGACCGTAGATATCGTTCACGGTGGCCCCAAAGACTCTGTGGGTCCATTCCAGAACCTCGGGAGGAGAGACCTCACCGCCGGTCATCACCGATCGGAGAGCGAAGCGAGCCGCCCGTGCCGGGGGTTCGGCGCGCATACGTCGCAGCGCCGCAGGAGCGAGGAACGGACAGGTCACCTGGTGATCGGACAGGATCCTGTATGCCCCCTGGATGGAGAATCGCTCCACACTGGCAACGACAGGGCACCCGAAGTAAAGCGCCGGCAGGACCACCTCGGCCAGCGACGCCACCCACGACCAGACCGACGGAGTCCAGAAGACGTCCCCCGGGGCCGGCGCGAGGTCGAAGACCATCTGGAAGCCCGGCAGGTGGCCGATGAGGACTCGGTGCCCATGCAGTACCCCCTTGGCGGACCCCGAGGTGCCGGAGGTGTAGAAGAGGATCGCGGGGTCGTCGGGCTCGCTGGCCTGGCATCGGAGCTCGCCGACGTCTTCGGCCGGCGCGCTGAGCTCGGCGAAGGGCAGGGCGCCCCGAACCGTCGCGAACGAGCTCGAGTCGAGCTCCAGCTTCGCGTCGGCGCGACTCATCGCAACGGCGACGTGCTCGAGAGCGGGTAGTCGTTCCGATCTGTCCACGCCCTCCATCGCGTCGAGCTTGGCGGCCCCGGCGAGGTCGGTTACCAGGACACGGGCGCCACAGTCGTCGAGTCGGTGGGCCAAGCCCTCCGTCCCGTAGAGCGACGCGATCGGAACCGAGATCGCCCCGATCATGAAGCAGGCAAGGTGAACCGCCAGCGTGTCTGCGCCTTGCTCCAGCGTGATCGCGACGCGATCGCCGACACCGATGCCGCGTCGCTGCAATCCGACCGCCAAGCGGGCCGATAGGACCTCGAGCTCCCCGAAGCTGACGATACGGTGGCCGTTCTCGGGATCGTCCTCTATTACGGCCGGCGACTGCGGGGTCGAGCGAGCATGGCGACCACACACCGCTTCGGCGATGTTGAAGCGCTGTGGGATACGCCATCGGAACTGGTGCGCCAGCGCCTCGTACGACTGCGTGTGTCTGTGTATCTCGGTGGGACAGTCGGCCATGAGGTGCATTCGGGTACCAGGACGGGCGCGGTGTAGCCCTTATCGGCGCATCCGGTTCGCTCAGTTGGACGGAGCGAGGATCTCTCTCAGGCGATCAGCGACAACCAGCTCCTGTCCGTCAAGCATCACGTCGACGGCCACGACGAGATTGTCGTGGTGAATCATCGTTGCGATGCTCGGCTCACCGCGCAGCAGCTCGTTGTTTACCGCGTGAGCCGTGGTCCCCGCCTCGCTATCGAAGGTCAAGGTGACACAGTTCACCGGTTGTTCAAGCACGGTTTCCTCCATCGTGAAATAGCCTGGCTGCGCCGTGACTCCCTTGATCTGCCCGAACCGAGCCCGTTCGAGGAGCCGATCCACCCTCTGCGCGTAGCCCGCCCAACGTTGTGCCGGATCGATCGCCAACCACTCTTGCAGCGCCACGACCACGCCGACGATGATCTGTCGGTCCAGCTTGAAGGGTCGCCCGAAGGTTCGGTAGTCACCCGATTCGTAGCCCGTAAAGTCGAGACCGGCCACGGCGTTGATCAGGTCCTTGCGTCCGCAGATGAAGCCGCCAGCGTTGGGGCCGCCGAAGTACTTGGCGCTGAAACAGACCAGGTCGGCGCCCGCGGCACTGAAGCTGCGCATCGTCTCGGCCGAGTCGATCATGTAGGCGGCGTCGACCAGCGTCGGAACACCATGCCTGCGGCTGAGCTCTGCCACCTCGGTCAGCGGCAGCGTTCCCGCCTGTCCCTCCAGATGTGCCGGGAACACCACCACGGCCGCGCGGCGGTCCAACGCGGCTTCCAACTGCGCGGCAGTCGTTTCATGCTCGTTGCCAACCTGGCGCAGCGTCGCGCCCGTCATTCGGGCACAGCGATCGTACATGTAATGGTGAGCCCGCTGGATGACGATCCGATCGGGGATGCCTGTGGTGTCCGGCAGCTGCTCCCATTTGTGCCCGTCCATGCCGGTCATGCAGGCTGCGGTCCCCAGGGTGATCGCAGCGGAGGCTCCCGAAGTGACACGTGCCGCCTCGGCGCCGACGATCTCGGCCAGCGTCTCGCCGGATCGGTCGAGCAGCTCGGCCAGGCTGACGAAGGATCGGTTGCTCTCCTCCATCGCCGCCCACACCGTTGGCGAGAGTATGGAGCCGCCGAGCCCCGTATAGACCCCGCATGCGTTGATGACGGGCGTGACCCCTAGCCTCTCGTACAGTTGATTCTGGTCCATCCGTTCCGAGCCTCTCTTCTACTACGCGGTTACCTGGTCGATGATCGTCAAGGCTCGCTGAATATCCTCTTCGCCGTTGAAGAGATGAGGCGAGAACCGAACAAAGTCGTTGCGCGGCGACGACAGTACATTGCTCGCCTTCAAGCGTTGTGCGATCTCTGCGTTGTCGCCGTCGAAGCGAGCCGCGACGATCGCGCTCCGCTCGGCAATCGACTGCGGCGAGACGATCTGAATGCCACGTTCCAGGAGTCCGTTCCTGAACATCGAAGTAGTCTCTCGATTGTGCTCAGCGATCTTGTCTATCGACACATCCAGCAGATACGCGAGTGATTCACACGCCGCGATGGCAGCCCCGTAGGACATGGTGCTGAACTCGAAGCGGCTCGCCGAGGGCGGATACTCGAGTCGATCTGCCTGGAAATCCCACATGTCGCTGTGGCTGCGCCATCCGACGATTCCCGGATCGAGCGTCTGCAGAGCCGGCGCCACATACATCACGGCCGCACCGAAGGGCCCGCATAGCCACTTGTAGGTGGAACAGGCCGCCGCGTCGATGCCCATCGCCTGGACATCAATGGGTATCTGGCCGGCGGACTGGGTTGCGTCGACGATCAGCAGCGCGCCGTGTTCGTGCGTCGTCGTGGCGATTCTCTGCAGGTCGTATCGCTGGCCGGCGCCGTACTCGACGTGCGACAGGCATACCACGGCGACATCGTCGTCGATCTCAGCCAGTATCTCTTCGGTGCGGACGTATTGATCCTCCGCGGCTACCCAGCGCATGGCAGCACCCGTGTGCGCGGCGACTCGTACCCAGGGGTAGATCGTGCTCGGATGGCATATGCGAGTGGCGACGATGCTCGTACCTTCTTCCGGGGCCAGGGCCCAGGCCAGAGAGCTCATCAGGATGGTCTCGCTAGACCCGATCGCGATGTCCTCGGGCCGGCCGTTGAACAGCCTGGCAGCCTGCCGATGGAAGTTGCTGAAGACGTTCTCCTCGTCCGACTCATCGAACGATCCGGTGCCTTCCTCGGCGAGTCGCCGCTGCCAATCGATTGCAGAATCCGCTGCTCCCCGATGCATCAGCGAGATCGAGGCCGAGTCCAGGTACGTGCTCGCCGCGGCGGCGGGGAATACGTCGGTTCCTGCGAGCGGCCTCATGAGCTCCTCGGCGGGTGCGCCGCGGGCTCCTTACTGCCAGTGAGAAGCCCCACCAACTCGTAGGCAAGCTCGCTGGGCAGGTCCGAGTATGTATTCGTGAACAGGACCATGCCGATGCCGTCGTCGGGCATGAACAACACCTCGGCGATCGTGCCTGTCGAGCCACCACCATGATGAACGACTCGCTTGCCGTGATACGTGTCCAGGAACCAGCCCAGCCCATAGGTCTGGAACGTGTCGGTTCGGTCTGGTCGGTCGGTGACCATGTGGGGCGCAATCAGGCGCTCGAAGCCCGGTTCCGAGAGCAGTTCCTCGCCCGAATGCCTGCCGCGGCTCAGGTTGAAGAGCACCCAGGTGAGCATGTCGTCGAGACTCGACGCCAACGTTCCGGCGGGCCTGATAGCTGCCCCTTCGAACTGGAAGTCGATTCGTCGGACCGAGCCATCCTCCATTTCGTGAGGCATGGCGATGTTGTTGGCGAACGGTGGATCGTCTTCTGACAGGTCGGTGAACTCGGTTCTCGTCATGCCGAGAGGCGTCAGGATTCGATCATGTATGAGGCCTTCATAGGTGCTGTTGGTGACCTGACCCGCGACGTACCCGGCCGCCATGAACATGGCGTTGTTGTACTGGAATCGCTCCCTGAAACCGACGCTTAGGTCGGCGGTCCGGATGCTGCCGACCAGGTCCTTTCGCGACAGCGTGCTTCCCATCCACCTGACGGAGCTCTCCGGAACGCCGGTGCGATGGGTGACGAGATCTTCCACCGTGATGTGTTCCGACACGTACTCGTCATCGTGGACGCCGAAGGTCGGCACGTAGGTGCGCACCGGAGCACGCCAGTCGACCAGGCCATCGTCGACGAGCATGGCTAAGGCGGTCGTCGTGAAGGCCTTGGTGGTAGAGCCGATCAGGAAGATGGTCTGGGAGTCGATCGGAAGACCCGTGTTCGTGTCCCTTGTTCCGAAGCCCTCGGACAAGATCACTTCGCCGTCGCGCACGATCCCGACACCCAATCCGGGCACTCCGGCCTCTGCCACTCTCCGCTCGATCGTCTCCCGGATCGATCCGAGCTGGTTTTCGAGCGCCGAAGACGTCTTCGCCGGATCCGGCTGGCGCGGCGTATAGCCGGGACCTCGCACGACCATGCCCGGTCGAGCGTCGGAAACCTCGCCGTGGTGTAGAACCACCTCTCCGTTGACGACGACAGTATGGATCCCGGTCGAAATCTGATGTGGGTCAACATAGGTCGCGCGATCGATGACGGTGGCGGGATCGAAGATCACCACGTCGGCGTAGAAGCCCTCCCTGAGGAGCCCGCGGTCACCTATCTGGAGGATCTGTGCGGGGAAGGAAGTAGCGCGCCTCACCGCCTCCTCTAAACGCACTAAGCCAAGCTCACGCACGTACTTGCCGAGGATCTTGGGGAACGAGCCGTAGCTGCGCGGATGCGTGAGCCCACCGGACAGCGGCCCATCAGGGGCGATCGTTCCCCCGTCCGTGCCGAACGCCACCCAGGGTTGTTGGATCGCCAGTTGAATGTCGTGCTCGTTGTTGATGTACGACGTGAATCCGGGGTCGTCCTCGAGAACGAGATCCATGACGGTATCGCGAGGGTCCTGGTTCTTGGCCCGCGCTATCGCATCCAACGTCATGCCTTGATAGGGGTCCAGGTTCGGGTTGCCAGCCCCGCCGACGAGGGTGATCCCTCTGGGGCCGCCGCCTGCCCCCATGTACTCGTTCTCCCACTCGTCGGTCTGCGTGGCCAGGTCTCGTCGGATCCGTTCGCGGACATCGTCGTCGTTGAGCCGGCGCACGACCTCCTCCCTACCGCCTTCCAGTGCCCAAGGTGGTAGGAGCGCGGAGAAGCTCGCCGCGCCTTGCTCGTACGGATACATGTCCGCGGTGATCTGTAGTCCTTCCGCTCGAGCGTCTTCCACGCGCTGAACGATCTCGGACATGCGACCCCAGTTCTGCTCGTAGGCGATCTTCAGATGCGTAATGTGCGCCGGAAGCCTTGCCTCACGGGCGATGCGGAAAACCTCATCGAGGGACGCCCGGAAAGCATTGCCCTCGCTTCGGGGGTGCGTCTGATAAAGCCCGCCGTAGGCGGAAGCGACCCTGGCCATCTCGATGAGCTCGCTCGTCCGGTTGTACCGGTCCGGGGAGTACATCAGCGCCGAGTACACACCGAGGGCCCCGTCTCGCATCGCCTGGTCGACGATCTCGCGCATCTGCTCGAGCTCTTCGGGAGTCGCGAGCCGGTTATCGTGCCCGACCGTCATCACGCGGACATTCTCGGTGCCGAGGTAGGTGGCGAAGTTGATCGTCGCCGGGTTCGCTTCCAGGTGCTGGAAGAATTCATCGAGCGAGCGCCACCGGTGGTCGACACCGTAGCGAGCAAGCCTGGCCTCGTAGCGGGTCGCCATGGCGTCGTTCAGCGGTGCTACCGAACCTCCCTCTCCCTCGATTTCCAGGGTGATTCCCTGCGTGATCTTGCTGACCGCGCGTGGATCGATGAAGGTATTGGTTCCGGGATGGGCGTGCATATCGATGAAGCCGGGCGAAACGGCATGCCCCTGCGCGTCGATACGGCGTGCTGCCAATGCCTGGGAAAGGTCGCCAACGGCAGCGATCTTCTTGCCGCGGATCCCGATGTCGGCCCAGAACCATGGGTTCCCGGTACCGTCGATGAGGCGCCCGCCGTGGATGATCAGATCGAAAGGGTCCTGTGCCGCGTGGGTGGCTGCTTGAGAGATCGGGAACCCGACAAGCAGAGCCGCGGTAAGAAAGAGGGACAGTGGCAGCGTAGTCCTAGACATCTAGCAGGCCGTGGTGAAAGTTTGGTGGGTCTGGTTACGCCGTAACCCTTCGGGCGACAGGGGGTTGCGCGCGGATGCTGCGTCGTTTGTCGTCAACGATGGGGTAACCATCGCCTCCTCCTCTCTCCTGGCCTGCGCCTCGCAAGACCCTGTCGCCAGACCCACCACACTTTTACCATGGCCTGCTAGCGATCCTCCCACCGTCGTTGTTGCTCCGGCGTGTGGAATGGCAAACGTGATACCCGGGTTGAGACGGCTCATTCTTTGCGAGACCAGACGTAGTAAACGGGAACGCCGAGCCCCAGCACGGCGAGTCCGGAGAATGCTTCGACGGGTCGCTCGATCAGGCTGGTGATCGCGATGGCAACGACGGAGACCAGGAACAACGCCGGAACCATCGGGTAGCCCCACACTCGATATGGTCTCGGGAGGTCGGGTCGTGTGCGCCTGAGCGTGAAGACGCTTGCGGCGGCGGCGGCGTACAGAAGGATCACCGCGAACGTAGCGTAGGTGAAGAGCTGCTCGAATGTCGCTGATAGGGCAAGGACACATGCCCACGAGCACTGAAGCCACAGGGAGACATACGGTGTGCGGTAGCGAGGATGCACGCGAGCCACCGAGCGGAAGAAGAGTCTGTCCTTCGCCATGGCGTAGTAGACGCGCGCGCCGGCCAGGATCGACCCGTTGGTGGACCCGAATGTAGAGATCACGATCGCCGCAGCCATGAAAGCCGCGGCGCTCGGACCCAGGATTGCCGATGCGGCCCTCTCCGCCACCCCGAGCACCCCTTGCATCTCGCTGATCGGTAGGGCCAAGACGTACACCACGTTCACGAGGAGGTACATGACCGTGATACCCGCCGTTCCGAGCACGAGAGCCCGTGGCAAGGTCCGGGCGGGATCCCTGATCTCGCCGGCGGAAAAGTTGAGGTTGCTGAAGCCGTCGTACGACCAGAGGACAGCGACGAGGGCGATCATGAACCCGCTGAGCAGCGAACCGCCGTCGGCACCTCCTACCGGGGTCGGGAACTCGCGCGGCGGGCCGCTTCCGGCCCAAAGACCCAGCGCGACGAAGATCGCGATTGCCGCAACCTTGAGGACCGTCGAAACGTTCTGGATGAACGCCCCGATGCGCACACCGAGGACGTTCATTGCGGTCAACAAGATGATCGTGGCAGCCGCGACAAGCTGCCCGGCCGACAGGGATACGGTGACCCCGGCGAGCTCGCCAGAGGCCATTACGTTGTCAATGGCGAGCGCTGGCAAGAAATAGCCGACGTACACGGCGAAGCCCGTGGCCACGGCGGCGACGGCGCCTGGCTGGTACACCAGGAAGATGACCCATCCGAACAAGAAAGCCGGCAGCGGCCCGTAGGCCTCCCTTAGATAGACGTACTGGCCCCCGGCTTGCGGCATCGCCGCCCCGAGCTCCGCGTAGGTGAGAGCTCCCGCCATCGCCAGCAGCCCTCCCACCAGCCACGCCGCGAGCAGCAAAGTTGGATCGGGGAGTGATTCCGCCATGATTCCGGTGGTGAGGAAGATTCCGGAGCCGACGGTGATTCCGATGACCAGGAAGGTGGAGTCGAGCAGGCCGAGTTCGCGTACCAGCTCATCACCGGTGTCGCGAGGGTTGGACGTCATGTCGCATATTGTTGGTCAATCGTTGAACAAGTTGTCAAGCGACGCCGCGACCGTCGGGTAGCGTATCGAAGTACACCAACGAGAAAAGAGGACAAGTCAGCATGGCTCGGCCAGCAAAGCTCATACGGCTCCTCGCGATGGGGTTGGCGATCTCCGTCGCTTTGCCCTCTTGCGGAAACGGCGGCAGGGCGGACACCGAGGGGGCGGCAACCGCCCGCCCTGGAGACGTTGACGGGGTCGTCGGCGACCTGGGCGCGAAGATCGACGAATACTTGACCGAGCTCACTCCGGATCGCTTTGCCGGCAGCGTTCTCGTAGCGAAGGAAGGAGAGATCCTGCTCAACAAGGGCTACGGCATGGCCATTCGGTCCGACGGCATCCCCAACTCGTCCGAAAGCGTCATCGTCATCGGCTCGATTACCAAGCAGTTCACGGCGGCGGGGATTCTCAAGCTCGAGATGCAGGGGAAGGTGAGCACGGACGACAAGCTGCCGATGTACTTCGTGCAGGTTCCCGAGGAGAAACAAGACATCACGCTGCATCAATTGCTCACGCACACGGCCGGCTTGATCGACTACACCGGTGATTGGGATGCCGAGGGGGATTTCGAAATCGCGCTGCGCGACGAGACCATCCAGGAAGCGCTGAACGCGCCTCTGATTTCCACTCCCGGCACCGAGTTCCACTACTCCAACTCCAGCTACAGCGCGTTGGCCGCGATCATCGAAAAGGTGTCAGGCTTGTCCTACGAGGAGTACCTGAGCGCGAACATCTTCAAGCCGGCCGGCATGGATACGACTGGCTATCGGCTGCCCGACTGGGACAGCCACGTCGTGGCGCACTACTACGCCGACGATGAGGACCTGGGAGGATTCCTGGAGCGGCCGTATCCGCAATGGAACCTTCTCGGAAACGGGGGCATCTTGACGACGACGGGCGACCTGTACCGATACCACGTGGCCCTGGAACGCGACGAGATCCTGTCCGCTGCTGCGAAGGAGAAGTTCTACCGGCTACGGATGGAGTATCGAACAGACCGACAACGGCCTTCTCATCCAGCACAGCGGCGGCGGGTCATTCGGTTCGAGCGATAGCGCGCTCTTCCGGCGCTACGTCGATGCCAGCGTCGTCATCGTCGTCCTGGGTCACCAGGCCTTCCAAGGGGAGAGCATGACCAGCCGGGTCACCTCCGAGGTGGCAGACATGGTGTTTGCCCACGGCTAGCTCGAAGCAGTCGCGAACCCTGACGTGCGACCTGAGCGTGATAGCTTGCCCGGATGAATCGCCTCGCGCTCTGCACCGCCGGGTCAGCCCTGATGGCGCTCATGGGCACATCCGCGGTTGGTCAAGACCAGTGGCCGCAGTTCCGCGGCACGCACGCGGGTGAAGTTGTCGACGATCCCGCCCTGCCCGACACCTGGAGCGAGACCGACAACATCGTCTGGAAGATCGACGTTCCCGGGCAGAGCTGGAGCTCGCCCGTGGTATGGGGCGATCACGTCTTCGTCACTTCCGCGGTCAGCGCCGGCGACGAGCCCGCTCCGGTACCTGGCCTCTACGAGGAGGGACACGACTTCGGGGCGATCAAATCATCGGCGCAGCATCGCTGGGTGGTTTACGACGTCGATTTCGCAACCGGGAAGCTCAACTGGGAGCGGGAGCTGCGCCGCGCCACCCCGCCCTTCGCCAAGCACATCAAGAACACCTACGCGACCGAAACGCCGGTCACGGACGGCCGACACCTGTACGTGCTCTTCGGCAGCATCGGTCTCCTTGGCGCATTGAACTTGAGCGGCGAGACCGTCTGGACCACGCAGGTCGATCTATTCGAGACGCGGTGGCAGTACGGCCCGGCTGCCTCGCCGGCCCTGCATGGGGACCGCCTCTACATCCTCAGCGACAACGCCGACGGAACGTCCCTCGTCGCCTTCGACACGCAGACCGGCGAGGAGATCTGGAGGGTGCTTCGCGAGCAGCACGGCGGGGCGAACTGGTCGAGAAGCTGGTCGACGCCGTTCGTATGGGAGAACGAGCTCCGTACCGAGATCGTCACGGCAGGGGCCGCCAGCGTCCGCTCGTACGACCTCGATGGCAACCTGCTGTGGGAGATCGACGGTATGTCGTCGATGACCGTTCCCACGCCGTTCTCCAGGCACGGGCTCGTCTACATCAGTGCGGGCTACCCCGGGGAAGCGCTGCGTCCGGTCTACGCCGTTCGCCCCGGCGCCGCCGGCGACATCACACTCTGGGAGAAGGGTGGCCCGTCGACCGCTTTCCCCGGCCCGCTGAGATCATCAGAACACATCGCCTGGTCGTACCCGCTGCTCGGTCCCTACAGCACGTCGACGCTGGTGTACGGTAACTACCACTACACGCTGCTCGACCGGGGGTTCCTTCTCTGCCACGACGCCCGCACCGGCGAGGAGATCTACGGTCGCCAGCGCATCGAGATCGGCAACGGTTTCACCGCCTCACCGTGGGCGTATAACGGCAAGATCTTCTTGCTGAGCGAGGACGGCGATACGTTCGTGGTGCAGGCGGGGCCGGAGTTCAAGATCCTCGGGAAGAACTCGCTCGATGAGATGTCGCTGGCAACGCCGGCCGTGGTGCGCGGAAGTGTGATTCTGCGGACGCAATCGAAGCTCTACCGGCTCTCCAGAGGCACGTAGTGATGCGCCGATGAGCCGCCGCTGGGCGTTGCCGACATGGAGTGCCCGGGTCACCGTTGTCCCGGTCTTCGTCACCCTGGTCTTCTTGGCCCCGGCGCCTGATGCCGGGTCGGCATCCACTCAGGGAGTGCGTCTCGAACAGGTCGGCTCGATCCCCATCCCGGCGGCGCCGCGGGCGGGGTATCTGGCGAGCATGGTGACGGCGCGGGATGGCTACGCCTACGTCTCGTTAGCTAAAGCCTTCATGATCTACGAGGTCTCGAATCCAGCCGCACCGCGGCGGCTGGGATCGTACGAGTTCCCCGAGGAAATCTGGAGGTTCAGGATCACCGGCTCGCGTGCCTACGTCGGCGCCAACTTCTCGGGGCTCGGCATCCTCGACATCTCGGATCCGACGGCGCCGAGGCTCGTAGGCACGCACGACACACTCGGTCAGGCCTCGATCGCGGCGGCCTTCGAATCCAAGGTCATGATCATCGACCACATGGAAGGCCTGGTGATGGTCGACGTATCCGACGAGGCCGAGCCAGTGCTGGTCGGTTCTTACTACATTGACGGCTACGCTCGCGATGTCGTCACGCTCGGGTCGCTGGCATTCGCGACGGAATCGCCCAGCGGACTCTATGTGTTCGATCTCTCCAAGCCGGGCCCACCAGAGCCGGTCAGCATACTCCACGCTGCCGGCGCGCCGCGGGCGATCGAGGTGTCGTCCGCGGGCGGGTCGACGCTTCTGTGCGGTGCCGGCGGCGGCAACCTCCAGGTGTACGACGTGTCGGATCCGCTGGCGCCGGTCAGGGCTGCGACGTTCGAGACGCCAGGTCGTGCCGAGCACGTGGCCCTCGATGGTGCGGTCGCCTACGTTGCCGACGGCGAGGCGGGGATTCAGATCGTGGATCTGTCGGCGCCCACGGAGCCGAGACTGCTCGGCTCCCACGAACTGGCAAAGCGGGCCCATTATGTGTCCGTCGCCGGCTCACACGTCTTCGTCGTCGCCGGCGACCAGAAAGATGCGGAAGTGGTGATCCTCAGAAGGTCCTGACGAGACAACCTCGGCAATGCTGCAAGACCCCGTCGCGCATGCGCCCGTGCGGGCAAGACGAGCGGAGGACTACGTCGACCTGATCGATGCGGCGGTCGTCTATGAAAGTGGCGACGAGGACCCCGCTCGAACTCGCCGGCAACCTGTCTGCGCGACTCGGCAACCGGATCCTGCTGAAGCGCGAGGACCTGTACCCGGTCTTCTCGTTCAAGCTCCGCGGTGCATACAAGAGAATCGCATCGCTCTCGCAGCAGGCGCTGGGGTCATATGTAGCTCGGCCGGTAAGCTCCGCCTACCGGATCGCGACGGCGCCCGAAACTGTGGCCTTGACTTGCTAGGAGCCGGTGGTCACCGCGCCAGCCGGAGCTCGAGATGCGCCGAAAATGCCGAGGGGCTGATAGTCGCCCTTGAGGATAGCCCCGGTGTTGCTGTAGCCCATCCACTCGTCGATCGACGTGGCGTAGACGCGCCGAAAGTCGGTGGTCATCTCGAGATTGCCGTCGTCGAGATCAGTGAGACTCGGTGTCTTGCCGTAGAAGCCGCCCTCGAGCTTCTTTCCCACCACAAACATTGGTCCGGCGGTACCGTGATCGGTGCCGAGGCTGGCGTTCTCCTCGACTCGGCGGCCGAACTCCGAGAACAGGACCACCGCGACATCGTCGGCGCGTCCGAGGCGCTGCACATCCTCCATGAAGCCACGTACCGCGTCGGACATGTACATGAGCAGGCGGGCGTGGAGGTCGGCCTGGTGGACGTGGGTGTCGAAGGAGTTGCCGCTGAAGCTCACGTAGTAGATCCGAGTGGGCATGTCGGCGGCGATGAGAGCCGCCACCTTGCGCAGATCGCCGCCGCCGAGGCCGTAGTCGACCGGTGTCCGATAGCCGGACCAGGCTTGACGCACGAAGGCGGAGCTCTCGGTGGCGTTCTCTGCTGTTGCGCGTAGGAAGTCGAGCTCGCTGTTGCTGGTCGGGTGGGCACCCGAGAGTCGAGCAAGAGCTGCGATCTCGTCTTCCTCTCCCTGGCGCTGAAAGCGGCCGGGATCGTTGAAGACCAGCGGCGAGTTGACGTTTCCGCGCACCGCCAGTGATTGCGAGTTGGCGATGTTGACGATCAAGTTGCGCTTGCCGTCCGGGGTGTGAGCGTCGGCGAAGCGACCCACCCAACCGAGCTTCTCGCCGCCGTTGGGGATGCCGGTATGCCAGAAGCCCATCGAGGTGAAGTGCGACAAGCTGGGGTTGGGATAGCCGCAACCTTCGACAATGGCCAACATGCCGTCTTTGTAGAGCCGTTCGAAACCGACCATGGACGGGTGGAGCCCCACTCCATCGGTGATCGGTAGGAGGTTGTTCTTCGGGATTCCGAGATTCGGACGCGCTCCGTAGTAAGCGTCGTCGCCGAACGGCACCACGGTGTTGAGACCGTCGTTGCCGCCGGAGAGCTCGACGACAACGAGGATGCGATCCGGGTGCTTCTCGGCAGTTCCTCCGAGTGCCTGCGCGGCAAGGGCCGCCGAGGTGCGGTCGAGAACCATCGGTAGTCCGGCGGTCACTCCGAGGCCGTAGAGGCCACGACGGAGGAAGTCGCGCCGAGAGTGGGAGCAACCGATGTGTGCCGATCCGATGCGTGGTCGTCTCATGGCGTTACCCCAGTTGGTACTCAGGCGTGCTCAAGACCAGGTATAGGACTGCCCTTAGAGCGTGCTCCCTGCCGCCGGCTGACGATCCGCTCTCACCGAGTCGCTCTTCGAGGAAGGCGACGAGATCCGCTTGCGCATCGTGTTCGAGAGAGATGTGCAGAAAACGGCGAGCGAGGCGCTCGATCACTTCGGCGCTGGTTTCCGCGCCCTCGGCCGAGAGCATCCCCACTAGGTCGAGATCGATGGCGTGGCGAGGAACCAGCTTGACCCTCTCGTAGGCCATGACGTATCCGCGGTAGCCACCGTAGCGAGTGTTGTAGTCCTCATCGGCGTCGGCCATCATGCTCGACGCCGAGTCGCCGGCCCGGGTCGCGGAGGTGATGTTGGCTCCCTCCGCCAGACGGCGTCCCACCTGCGCGTAGATCCCGGGCATACGGCGGTCGGGTGCCCCATAGGACTCGAGGTCGGGCGGAAAGAGGATGTTGCGCATCAGGTTGCCGCGCTCCAGCAGGGTCGCCGGAGTGATCCAGGTCCGACCGCCGGCCCATCCCGCGACGTTGGGTGGGTGAAAGAGGGACTGACCGAGGCTGGCGGTGAGCCCGTTGAAATCTGGAACCGTCGGCAGCTTCTCGAGTCCGAGCTTGCGATAGGTCGAGACCACCAGGTGCACCGGGCTCTTGATCTGGGTGGCGAAGGACCCGGGACCGTAGAAATCACGCGACAGGAAGATCCTCTCGAGCACCGGACGGAGCTCGTAGTCCGACTCGCGAAAGAGCGCCGCGAGCTCGGCGAGGATGCCCGGCGGCGCCTCCTCGGCGACGAAGAAGCGATAGAGCTTCGCGGCAATGAAGTCAGCCGTCGCTGGCTGCTCGAGGATGATGTCGATGATCTCGTCGCCGTCGAACGTCCCTTTCCTGCCTAGGAACTCCTTTTCTCCATAGTCGTGCAGGTTGCCGTCGAAGCGGAACTCGAGGACATCGTTGGTCCAACCGGTAAAGGCACGCGATGCCTCTCGAATGTCGTGCTCGCTGTAGTTGCCGTCTCCCATGGTGAAGAGCTCGAGCAGCTCGCGGCCGAAGTTCTCGTTGGGATGGTCCTTGACGTTCTCGCCGTTGTCGAGGAAGACGAGCATCGCCGGGTCTTTCATGATCGCCAGCAGCACGTCGCGGAAGTTCCCGCTGGCGTGCCGGCGCAGCGTTCGGTTCTGCACCAGCATCATGCGGTAGTCGCGCACTTTGACGTCGGATGTCGCGAAGTGACCGTGCCAGAAGAATGTGAGCTTTTCTTCGAGCGGCCGCTTGCTCCTCAGCATGCGTTCGCCCCACCACAGGCCGAGTCGAAGCACCTCGAGGCGGTCGGCCCGGAGCCCGTAGAAGAACTTGTCGACCACCGGCTGAAGGCGCCGCGACGACCCTTCCGGAAGGATGTCGACTCCGAGAGCGCGACCCCTATCTCTGCCGATACGGACCGCTTCGGCGCGGCTCGGCGGAAACGGGTCCATACCCTCGTCGAAGATCCCGGAGTGCTCGAACGGGCCCACCGAGGGATTGGCGATCGACCGGTAGTCGACCAGACGTCGCACGACCTGGCGGGGATCCGCCTTGGCCAGAAGCTCGATCTCTTGCGGCGTCGCACCGAAGCCGGCGCGCTCCATCAGATGAGCGGCACGCTCGTAGCTCCAATCGGCGGGGCCGATCGGGTCGAGGTCGCCGATCCATTCGGCGGGCCCGGCGCCGGTGTCGTTGCCGGTCGCCTCGAGACCTGGCGCCGCGAGGGATGCGCAGAGAAGCGAGAAGGCGAGCAGGAGTAGGGGAGAGCACAATCGACGTATCGGGCTTGTCCGCGCGGTCGCAGTGCTGTCGTCGTCGGGGTGGCGCACGCCCTGTCCCTCCGGGACTAGAAATCGGGAGTCAAGCATACGTCATGGCGAGTTTTTCTCGCCCATGCCGGGTGCAGCGAACGCAGATTGTCGCAATTCTGCCTACCCAGCAGCCGCCGATCGGGTGTTCTCGTTCAGCAGTTCGGGTCGGTCCTCGGGCAGACCGGGAGCGCGGGCTTGTCCGGGTCGATTGATTCGATGCTTTCGAGACGGAGTACCTCCCCTTCCCATACGGCGGTGATCTCGACCGGCTGGCCGGCGAGAGCCCTGAGCTCTTCCTCGAAATCCTCGGCATTGACAAAGGTGACAGCTGAATTCTGCCCGCCCCACGACCGATTGAAGATGATCGCCAGGTCCATCGGAGCCTGCACCCGGCTGAGCACCCATGCGGCCGGATCGGGCTCGTCGTCGGGAGGCGCAAGCTCGAGCCGATGACCGATGGTCCCTTGACGTGCGGTGCGAAACTCCTCCGGACTGCCGTACGTCAAGTCGACCTGTCGGCGGCCGGTGACTGGTTCGGTGCCGAAGGGGCTGACGACAGTTCCCGTCATCAGATCGCCGTCGAGCTCGAGGGTGTACTCGTAGGCGCCAAAGGCGAAGCTGATCGCCGCGCCCTTGACTCGAAAGTCGTCGACCGGGACGAAACGGTCGCGGATCGAGGTGAGCTGTCCCTCGAGCGCACCGTCGACCAGCTCCACCCGCAGTAGCGAGGTGGGAACTCTGCCCGACAACCCTTCGCTCTGATCTCCGGTCTTCAAGTTCCAGACACCCACCAGGTCCGGCTCGGCCTGCCGGGTGCGCCCGGAGACCCCCAGCCCGACGCCGAGCGCGACAGCGAGAGCGACTGTGTCCGAGGCTCTGATCATCGGTTGGGCTCAGCTGGCCCCGGTGTCGGTTGTGAGATCAGTGAGGGAAGGAACGATCGGCCTATCGAGCTTGCGGCGGTAGTGCATCCATCCCTGGAACATCTCGTCGCGCGAATCCTCTCCGTACAGAACCTTTAGGCTGGGATTTGGGTTCCAGGGGTTGTTCGCCGAGTTGTCGAAGTGCCCGGTGACGCGGAGCTTCGCTCCCTTGACCATCCGAATCGGCTCGACCAGCTTGTAGATCATCTGCCAGTAGATGCTGTAGTTCGGCACGGAAAGCAGAATCTCCTCGCTGCCGTCGGGCTGGACCAGCTCGAACATCATGTCCTTGCCGCGATAGTGCATGTGCGGTTGAAGGACCAGAAGCTCGGCCTCCTCTTCGAACACCATTTCGGCGCTGTGCGCGACACTTGGCGCATACGGCGGGATCTCGAACGTCGAGTCGTGAACCGTGCCGCCGAATACCTGGTACTCGATCGGAGATCGGGCCAGCCACACACCGACCCGGGTGATGTTGGTCTGCTCCTCGCCGTTGGGGTGATAGTGCATCCTCAGCAACAGGTCGGCTCCGGCCGGGAACAGCACGGCGCTGCCCTCCGGGAAGAAATCCGGCGGCTTCCCGGGAAGGTCGATCCCGAGCATTGTCCGGTCGCCGCCCCGGAGCTTGCTCATGACGTCGATATGGTGGACGATCCGCCGATTCCCCCGGGCTTCCAACCCACGTAACCAGAGGTCCTCTGTGTGGTTGGTGGGGATTATGACGGGTTGGAATATGTCCGGCCCGCCGGCCGGCATGTGCCACTCCTCGTCCATCTCGAACACGTAGTCGGGGGCCCCCTCGGTGGCGGCGAGCGTCCAACCGTCCGCGTAGGTCGGCGGCGCGAACGTGCCCGTCCCGCGTGGGGTACCGGCCTCGATCCACGCCAGCATTGTGCCGATTTGCTCGTCCGTCAGCCGGCGGTCGTTGGAGAAATGGCCATAGCGCGGATCCGCGTGCCAGGGCGGCATAATCCGATCGGCGACGACCATGCGGATCGAGCGAGCCCATGGGACAACGTCGTCGTAGGACAAGAACGACATGGGGGCCACCTCGCCCGGTCGGTGGCAAGTCATGCAGCTGGCCGCCATGAGCGGACCGATGTCTTCGGTCCAGGTCGGCACCGGTTCTTGCGGCAGCGAGCCCGAGGCGGGGAGCGTGCTCCAGCCGCCGATCAGCAACGACGATGCGACGCCGACGATCAGGCCCTTCCTCATTGTGTTTTCTCCTGTGCGAGGATTTCTGTAGACCCGCTTGCGCTTGGCAAACATACACCGCTGCCTCACCCCAGAGCCACAGGAAGGATCAGTGAACGCTGCAGGAGCCCTCCGTCGACGTGTTGTCCAGACCGCGGTTGCGCACCAACCTGTCGCTTTCGGATCGCGTGCTGTTCGACGCGCTGCTACAGCACAGCAGCGTCACCGACCAGCTATCGGCGTTCGTGCGGTTGCGCTACATCTATCGCAGCGGCGACGACTTCTACCTCGTGTACCGTCAGTCCACGGCGTTCGGGGGGCTGTTCGACCGCCTCGACGACCGCACGCTGACGGCGAAAGTCACCTTCACGATGCAGCGGTAGCCTCGGTCCGCCATCGACACTGCCAGCCCTGGACGGCAGCCTGTCATGGGACTAGCGTACCCACGCTGCAGGGCCTGTGCGTGTTGACCACGGGCCGAGGAGGCCACTGATGAAATCCATAGCCAGGACGGCGCTGAGCCTGTTCGTTCTTTTGGCAGCCGAGACACCGGTTCCTGAGGCGAACGATGGGCCCATCGGGGAGCACAACGGGCGTCAGGTAGCGGATCTGGTGTTTCGCAATGGTGCGGTTTACACGGTCGATGCTGCGCGCAGTTGGGCCTCGGCAGTAGCCGTCGCGGGCAACCGCATCGTCTACGTTGGCACTGACGGCGGTGCGGCGCCGTTCGTTGGAGCTGGCACTCGGGTCGTCGACCTTGGCGGTCGCATGATGTTGCCCGGTTTCCAGGATTCACATCTCCACCCGGGCGGAGGCGGGGTCGGCATGACCCGGATTCAGCTCAACGGTGTCTTTGATCGAGGCGAGGTCTTTCGCCTCATCGAGGAATACGCGCAGGCTCATCCCGAGCTCGAGTGGGTCGTCGGTCGCGGCTGGGAAGCCGACGCTTTCAAGCCTTCCGGGAATCCGGATCGCCACATGCTCGATGAGATCGTCACCGATCGACCTGCCTACCTGACCTTTTCGGGCACTCACGCCGCTTGGGTGAACAGCCGTGCCTTGGAGATCGCCGGCATCACGGCGGCCACGCCCGATCCAGTCAGCGGCGTCATCCGGCGCGACGAGAACGGCGAGCCTACAGGTCTGCTGATCGACAGCGCACAAGGTCTAGTGAGCCGCCACATCCCGCCCCTGACAGATCAGCAACGCGCCGATGGTTTGCGGCGCGCCTTCACCGAGTTCACTCGTCTCGGGATCACCGCGATCCACGACGCTTCATCCTCGGCGGAGGGTGAGCGACTCTACTCGCGTCTGCTCAGCAACGGCGAGCTGAACCTGCGGGCCGTGACCTGCCAGCGCTACAGACCTTCCGGAGATGACGAGGAGCAGATCCGGGAGTTCATCGCTCGCCGCCAGGAGCTCCCCTCAGGGAACCTTCGAGCGACCTGCATCAAGATCGGTAACGACGGCATCATCGAGCAACGTACCGGAGCACTCCTCGAGCCGTACAGCGACCTACCGGTTGTCTACGAGCCGCATGTGGAAGCGGAACGACTGAAACAGCTGGTCACCCGGCTTGATCGCGAGGGGTTCCAGGTCCAGATCCATGCCATCGGTGATCGGGCGGTGCGGGAGTCTCTCGATGCGTTCGAAGCCGCTCGCCAGGCCAATGGCCCACGCGACTCGCGCCATAGCATGGCGCACGTGCAACTGATCGATCCGGCCGACGTAACGCGTCTGCGCCCGTTGGGGGTGGTTGCGAACATGACGCCCTTCTGGGGCAAGGGCGATGATTGGACGGCCATCTACAACCTGAGACACCTCGGACCGGATCGGGCTCAACGGGTCTACAACCACCGGACGCTCGTGCAGGCCGGTGTCCGACTTGTGTGGGGAACCGACTGGGCTGTGACCTCGTTGCGCCCGTTGGACGGGCTCGAAGTTGCGGTGACGCGCAGACACCTCGGCGGAGTCGATCCCTACGGCGAAACCGACAGTGCCTGGGCACCAAACGAGAGACTCACCCTGGCGGAGTCGATCGCCGCGTACACGATCTCAGGTGCATACCTGTCCTTCGATGAGCAGCAGCGAGGCTCCATCGAGGTTGGCAAGCTGGCAGATCTCGTTGTTCTCGAGAAGAACCTCTTCGACGTACCGGAGCTCGAGATCCATGAAGTCCGCACTGACATGACGGTCTTCGACGGTACGGTTGTGTATGAGATCCCTGAATAGAGAATGTCGCTCCGAGGTGTCCGCCAACGGCCGTTGGGCGTATGCCCTGGGGAGCGCGCCGACCCGTCAGGCCTCGCCAGGGCCGCGCTGGCCGCAGAAGTAGCCGAGTCCGAACTCCGGCGTCGTGAAGGTGATCGTGCACCCCTTCGGGAAATAGAAGAGATCTCCGGCCGTAGCCGTGACGGTCTCTCCGCTGTCGCCGTCGTGGATCTCGAACTGCCCGTCCACGATGAGCTTGATCTCGTGATAGGTGTACGTATAGGTCATCGCCTCGCCGGCCTCGAGGCGGAACAGTCCGGCCGTGATCGGCTTGTCGGGGTCGTCCGACACGGCGAAGTCGTCAAGGAAGGCGGCGGCGGCCTCGTCCTCCATGGGGGGCAGGGCGCGGCCGAAGATCTTCCCGTGGTGCTTCATGGACGGCATGACGAGCTCTCCTGATCAGCGCGGGGAGGAGACATCATAGGTGACCCTGCTAGACGCCGAGCGCTGGCTCCCTCGGGAGCGTTGACGGGGTCCCGATGCGCCGACGAACGACGAACGCCGTCGCTCGCAGGAGGAGCGCCGCGATGAGCGAGGCGGTGACCAGCACGTAAAGCCAGTTCTCCGCGACGAGGCCGCGGCGGAATGCCGAAAGCGTGTACAGCCAGTTGGTGCGGAAGAACACCCACCAGAGCCCGTACATCCCGACCGTGTGCAGCAGGCGCCAGGTGGTCGGTGTCATGCGTTTGCTGAATCGCTCGAACGAAGTCATCGCGAGAGCCGCGATCACGGCGTACCCGACGTATCCCTCCACCCGGTCGAGCACCGACAGGCTGGTCCATGCAACGCCCTGATTCATGCTGATCAACCAGGCCAAAGCCAGCATGCTGAGGAACATTCCGTAGGCGTAGCCGACCCCGAGGTACTTGCGGCTGTCGAGAAGCCACTCCGCCGTGCGCCCGGGTCGAAGGGTTGCGAACGCCGCGGCGCAGAACGCCAGGAGGAACGGAACCACGGGGGCGCGGAACGTCCAGCGCACCAGCATCCGGACGTGCTCCTCGTCGCCGTTGCCGATGGCGAGCCCGATCGCCACGATCACGGTCTGCGCCGCCACCAATACCCAGAACAGCGTCCATCTCTCGATCATCAGAGGGTTGCCCCCAGGGTCGGCCGGTACCAGTTACTCGCCGCGGTCCATTCAGCTCGTTTATACCCTGAGTCGGGGTGCCGCGCCCTGAAGTGGTGCGAGAAACGCTGCGACGCACGGTTGAGGGGTCGAAGGTTGCCGATCTTGTGGTGGTTCGCGGAGATCCAGAGATGAGATTGCTAACTTGAGTCAGCATTCACCTTTTTCGGACCCCAGGTTGTTCGGCTGGGGTCTGATCTTGATAATGAGAGCGTGGCGGCTGTCTCCCCAGCACGGTGCTGATTGCGCCTGATGCGGCCTACCTGTTCGGGGGCAGACCGTAAGCTTGTGTCCGGGAGGATCTGATGAGGACAGCATTGCGAGGCGGCGCGCGACCCCGCGTGTTTGCCGGGCTGGCCATCATCGTCTTGGCGGCCTGCACAGCCTCGATGGAACCAGAGCCGGACCCCGTTGGCACCTGGAACCTGAAGTCGAGTGAAGTCCCAGGGCAGCGCCTCGGGGGTCAGACGATGCCCGTCGCGCCACCCTCCTCGGGTGCGGGCAAGACGGTCCTTCTGAAAGTGGAGGAAGCCGACGGGGAGTTGCGCGCCCAGATGACCTCGATTTCCGACAGCCTGATCGAAGTCGATGACTTCCGCTTGGAGGATGGCACGATGTTCGTCGAGTTCGGGGCCTACGAGTACACGCTCAGCCTCGACGGCGATCGGGTCACAGGCACCGTCGTGAGCCCGTTGGGAGAGTTCGAGATCGCAGGAACCAGGCAGGACACGGGCCTGCTCTATGTCGGTGAGCCTGAGGAGTTCTACACGAACCACCCTGGCGTGGTCGGCCACCGCACGGAGCTCGCACCGCCGGAGGACGTTGAAGACCCAGCCGCCTGGGTGAGGGAACGCGTGCAATCGGCAGAGGATTTGGTGCTGATCTCAGATCTCGGTAGGATCGCCATCGAGTTCACCAATACGGCAGCGTTCGAGGAGGAATTGCTGGGCTACGCTGGCCAAGAGGTGCGGGTGTCGGGCACCTGGAGGGGAGA
Organism: Acidobacteriota bacterium; assembly: GCA_965248695.1. Taxonomy (GTDB): domain Bacteria; phylum Acidobacteriota; class UBA890; order UBA890; family WLXD01; genus DASCOT01. The sequence continues at coordinate 4,067,147 of CBDFKD010000002.1, forward strand.
GAGGATCGAGATCGATACGATCGAGCTGGCACCGCCGGAGGACGATGAAGGCTGAGCCCAGACAGCCGGTTGGAGATTAGGGCGGCATGCCATCAAACAGAGGGGAGAGCACGATGCGGAAAGTCCTCGTTGGAACATTGGCGACGTTGGTGGCGACGGTCGGTGTGGCGACTCTCAGTCGAGCTAGCCTCGGCCAATCCAGCGCCGAGGAACCGAGCGTGCCGACGTGGACGCGCGACGTCGGCCCCTTACTGGCGGACAGCTGCATGAGCTGCCACCGACCGGGGGAAGTTGCTCCCATGTCGCTGTTGAGCTATGAGGAAGCACGCCCCTGGGCCAAGTCGATCCGGCAAGTGGTCCGCGAGCGGATCATGCCGCCGTGGAAGGCAGATCCGCGCTATGGTCGGTTTTCCAACGATCGCCGCCTGACCGGCGAGCAGGTCCGAACGATCGAAGAGTGGGTCTCAGGGGGAGCTCCCCGGGGAGAGGGCGATTTCACGTCGCCGGCCTTCGTCGAGGGTTGGGCCCTCAGCGCCGAGCTTGGGCCACCCGACCACATCTTCGAGATGGAAGAGCCGTATCGCATTCCGGCGGGCGGCCCGGACCAATTCCCTCACATCACGGCGCCTACGAACCACGCAGAGGACATCTGGGCTCGGGCGGTAGAGATGCGCGGCAACCCCCGGGTGGTTCACCACGGCAGTGTGAGCGCGGTACAGCCGGACGGCAGTCCCCTCTACGTCGGCAACATCATCCCCGGACTTCACCCGCACATTCTCCCGCAAGGCTCGGCCAAGGGGATCCCGGCCGGATCGACGTTACAGTTCGATATGCACTACCACCCGAGCGGCCAGGAAGAATTCGATCGCGCCGAAGTCGGTATCTGGCTGGCACAATATCCGATCACCGACGTGGTTCGTGACGGCCTTGTCAGAGATCGGCAGATCGAGATCCCGCCGTACGCGCCGAACTACGAAAGCGTCGCCGAAATGGAGTTCGACGTCGACGCCGAGCTGCTGAGCCTCGAGCCCCACATGCACTATCGCGGCAAAGACATGATGTACGAGGTGATCTATCCAGACGGCCGGGAAGAGATCCTGTTGTCGGTTCCGAACTACGATTTCAACTGGCAGCTGAGCTACTACCTGACGGAGCCTGTGCCGCTAGCGAAGGGAACGAAGCTTCGGGTTACTGCCCACTTCGACAACTCCGAGAATAATCCCCGAAACCCGAATCCGAGCCTGAAGGTCGTCTATGGTCAGGACTCGCGTGACGAGATGATGGAAGGATGGTTCCGCTATCGCGTGAAGCGCGATGAACCGATCATCCCTTCCCATATTCCAGCAAGCGAATCGGAAGGATCTTCGCCAAGGCCCTAGACTCTGCGGCGTGACCGAACACGGGGTATCTGGGAAATCCCGCGTCAAGACGCCAACCTGATAGGTGAGAAATGAAGACGAGACGGGTGCGAGCGTTCATCTTCGTGCGCTGGGCTTTGCTCACGGCTGTGTTGGCGGTCTGGACGCTTCCGGCAGCCGCGCAGTGGGCACAAGCGCCGCCGCGCGAGATCGTGATCACCGGCGGCTGGCTGTTCGACGGCGTTGGCGACGCGCGCGTCCGCAACACCGGGATCGTCATCCGTGACGGCAAGTTCGTCGAGGTCGGCGCCGACCTCAGCGGCCGCTATTTTCCAGCCGCCCGGATAATCGAGCTCGATGACGGCGCCACGATCTTGCCCGGGATGATCGATTTGCACGCTCACCACAACATGAACATGGTGGGGGTAGGGCGTGCCGAGGAGATCACCTACAACTCGATCATCTTCCTGGCCAACGGCGTCACGGCGACCTGGTCGGCGGGGGAGTTCTTCTCGGAGCGTGTCATCGCGCAACGCGATCGGATCGACCGCGGCGAGGCCATCGGCGCGCGCGTTTTCGCTTCCGGCCCGTACTTCGGCGCGTTTCGCTGCGAGTATCAGATCGAGACCGCCGAGGACGACTGCATCGGCTGGCCCAACGACATCACGGAAGAAGAGATCCGCGCCGAGGTCGATTACTGGGCCCAGCGCGGCGTACGCAGCATCAAGATCAAGCAGTCGACGCCGGAAGAGATGCGCATTCTCATCGATCAGGCGCATCGCCGGGGCATGACCACGACCAGTCACCTTGGTAACTACGCGGGGTCCTACGACGTCGAGCCCGATGAAGCCATCGCCATGGGACTGGACCGAATCGAGCACGGGATCAGGAGCGGGAGGGGTGACGATCCGGCTGAGCTGGAGCGCATGATCAACCTCTTTCTCGAGGAGGGCGTGTATTTCGACTCCAACCTGCAGATGTACTCCCGCTATGACGGAGACCCCACCGGCCACCCGTCGCTCGACCTCGTCTGGGTGGACGAATACGAGTTCTTCACGCCGTACGCGCAGCAGCGGATTCGTGCCCGAAAGGCGGCGTCCGGGGCCGAGCCGGAGAGCGTGTACGTCGTGTCGGAGAGTTCCCGCCGGCACATTGCAGAACTCGGCGCCCTGTTCGAGTCGGGTGGCGGCGACCTCATCATCGTCGGCACCGACGAGCCGACCTCCGGTCCGTGGCTGCCAGGCTTCGCCTACCATCGTGAGCTCATGATCATGGTCCATGCCGGGTTGCCCCCGGCGGCGGTGCTCAAGGCCGCAACCATCAACGGAGCGCGAGCGCTCGGGGTAGTCGACCGGCTCGGGTCGATCGAACCCGGCAAGCTCGCCGATCTGTACGTCGCTGAGGGCAACCCTCTGGAGGACATCTCCACCGCGCGCAACGTGCGTCTGGTGGTGAAGGCGGGGGTGGTCTACGACCCGGAGGAGCTACTGGAGATGGCCAAGGGCAAGATCGGCCCCTCCGGACCGGATGACCACGCTGCCTGGGAGCTCGTGGTCAAGCCGTTGCGACGCCGCTAGTCCTCACGGACCGCTGACCGTGGCCCGTCGCGAGGAACGCTGCTCGCCGCCGGCGTCTACGGGTCGCCTATCTACGCGGGAGAGACAACGATGACTATCCCGAGAGGCAAGGGCCTGATCGCGGCGCTACTCCTGTTCTTGGTAGCGGTGGCCGTGATCGTGGCCGTGCCGCAGCGTTACATGATCTGGTACTACACCTGGAACACCCCTGAGGCCCCGCCGCTCCTCGACCAGGTCGACGAGGGCCCCGGAGTGCGATGGCACGACGACTACTTCACTATTCAGGCGCTCGATGCGCGCACCTTCGCCATCGGCGAGCCCCGCTACTATCAGCAGAACTACAACTACCTGCTCCTGGGAACCGAGCGCGCCGTGTTGTTCGATGCCGGCCCCGGCGTTCGCGACATCCGGCCGGTGGCGCAGTCGCTCACCGATCTCCCCGTGACCTTCGTGCCTTCCCATTTCCACGTCGACCACGTAGGCAACGAGATCACCTTCGAGAATGTGGCGGTGATCGACCTGCCCTACTTGCGAGCTCGCGCGCCCGACAACCGTCTGCAGCTCACGGACCGCGAGCACCTGGGATTCCACGAGGGCGTTGCTCCTGCCACGCTCGAGATCGACGAGTGGATCTCGGCCGGAGACACCATGCAGCTGGGCGACCGCTCCCTGCGAGTCCTCTATACGCCCGGCCACACGGAAGACTCGATCTCGCTGCTCGATGTGGATTCCGGCCAGCTGTTTTCGGGCGATTTCATCTATCCCGGACCGCTGTATGCGTATCTCCCGAACAGCGGCATGGGTGACTACGTGCAGGCCGCCGACACTGTGCTCAGCTCCGCTCCCCCCGGCGTCCGCATCCTCGGCGCGCACCGGGGCAGGTCGCCCGGGGCGCCACGGCTGACGCTGGCCGATGTGCAGGACCTCAGGGCCGCGCTGGACGCGATACGAAGCGGAGAGCTCTCGGGCGAGGGCTTCTACCCGGTCCGGTACCGGATCAACTCGCAGCTGCGCCTGCTGGCGGACCCCTGGTGGTTGCAGAACTGGACGCCACGCCGCCCATCGTTGGCAAGTCGCTGATGCGTCGGATCAGCGCCGGCATCCTGCTCGTGCGTCCCGGCTAGCGGCCTTCCACTACACGCAGCGGCATCAGCCGGGCCGCCTGGCCATCGGCGGTCGTATCCACTACTTGCAGCTCGACCAGGTACTCGCCGGGGTCGAGATACGGTAGCGGCAAAAGGCCGCCGTATACGCCCGGACCCTCGGGCCGCAATGCGGAGGCCGGTACCTCCGCGATGGTGTTCCGTGTGGCGTGATGGAAGATCGAGGCGGAGACGTGCGGCCTTGTCGCGCCGCTAACCTGAACGCTCGCGAAGATCTGGATGCCCGCGGAAATGCCCTCGTCTAGCAGGGGTCTGAGCTCGGCACCGGCCTCCAATACGCCGAGCATCGGATCCGCCATCGTCCACCCGTCGCTGGACGGGACCCGCACCTCCAGCCTCGACGTGCCGAATCGGTCACCGCCGTCTTCAGCGATCACCAGCCGGATATCGTGGATTCCCGGGTCGACTGGCCACTCGGTCGTGTAGCGGAGGTATCGGAACGAAGCATCGGGCGCGTATCCTGCCCGATCGGTCTGTGGCAGAACCGTCGCGTGAGTCTCGCCGCTGATCTCGCCCGCACGATCCAACGCGATGGCATGCACTCGGAAGTACGGGATGCCGAGCACGTCGGCCAGTTCCTCGCGGTTATCCGCGCCGGGACCGACTCCCTCGAAGGCGGGCGCCCAGGCACCGGCGACTGTCTCCGTGGGCCGAGGCAACCCGACAACCAATAGGATTTTGGGCGCGCCGTCAGGCTCAAAGCGGCGGAACGCCGCGGCGGGCACCGGGCGTCCCATGACCGAGCCCGGTAGCGCCAATGCTGCCGCCACCTTGCGAGCCCTGAGCTGCGAATCCGGCAGCTCTCGATAGCCTGACCGGGCCCGCACCTCCGCCTCCGGGTAGCTGACCTGCACCTCGATCTCGTGGTACTCGCCATCCTCGTGTGGCGCCGGGGGCTCATAGAAGATCAGGTAGAACTGCGTCGAGTCGTTGTACTGCTCCTCGAATGCCCGGTCGAGATCGCTCCAGCCGATGAACGACCGGCCGCCGGTCTTCGCAGCCAGGTCCACGAGCGGGACGGTGAGATCGCGATAGGCCGGTCGCACGTGGTTGCGCAGTGCCGTGGAGACCACGCCAGTGCTGATGGCGGCGCTGCGGCCGAGGTTGTTGAGCTCCGAGATCGGGCGCGGATCGACGGTGTAAATGCTCACGTTGCCGGTGTTCGCCGTTTGGTACACCTCTTCCATCAGGTCGAGGAGGCGCTGGCTCAGTGCCGATCTTTCCACAGTCGAACTCCCCGTCGGAGCGTTGACCGCCTCGCGCACCGCTGCCGCGAAAGCCGAGTAGGGTCCACCCTCCGTGATCATCGCACCGGAGGAGATCCACACCAGGGCAGTGCGGCCTTCCATTGCCGACAAAGCGTTGATGAAGTGAAGAATAGTCCGGAGTGTCTGCTCGGCGCGCCGGCGCTCGCGCTCGCCATCTAACCTGGCCTTTCGCTCGAGGTTCTCGAGAAGCTGGAGCACCATGATCGGGGTCAACGCGGCGCGACGCTCCGCTCCTGGCGACTCCTGCGCCTCGATCGCCAACTGCATCATTGGCTGATACTCCTGCTCCATGCGGCTGAAGATAGACGCGGTCGTCAGCCCTGCCTCCGCCACCGACGCTGTCGCGTTACGAAGCACTTCACGATCGGTCGTCAGTGGGGCCAGCTCCTGTACCGTGCCGGTGTTGTCGATCAGGAACACGCTGCGCGGCACTTCCAGCTCACCCTCCCCTTCGAAGAGACTCCCGAGAGTCTTGGTCAGTCGAGGGCTGTTCCTTCGATCCAGGCTCGGCAGGTCGACCAGGTAGACCACAGCCCCGAGGCTTGCAGGGCTTCGCCGGATGGGTGTGGGCTCCGTCCATACAGAGGCCGATTCGTCGCCTGCGGTGATCGTCTCGTCGCGTGCGGTGATCGTCTCGTTGTGAGACGCGACGTTGGTGACCTGTCCCCTTGCGAGGCTGACGAGCTGGACGCTCAAGATCTCCTGCTCAGCCCCGTCCTCGAAGACTCGGAAAGCGTCTGCCGTCAAGTCGTTGATGAAGCTTCCGCCCTCGTCGGTAACGATGGCGTCGACGCGCACGCGCCTGACCGCGGACCGAAACGTCGGTACTTGAGCCGGCAGCGCCTCCTGAGCCAAGGCCACCGACGCGCCCGTTCTCCCGCTATTGCCCGCCACCGGGACGGCGCTCGAAACCGGTTGCCCGGCAACGGTCAACGCCAGGAGGAAACCGAGAAACCGAATCGCGCGCACGCGCTTCACGGAAGATCTCCTGCGCTCGAGGCAAGCCCACACATAACCGCAAACCTACTCGCCGGGGGCGCACCGGTTCAACTGCCAGGCGAATGGCTGCGGCATGGAGGAGGTCGTCGGCACGGCCTAGCGCGGAGAGAGGGACCAGCCGCGTCGGGCGGGTGAGCCCGTTTCGCTCAGAAGGTCTCCTGCTTGAGCTTGAACGTATCGGCGAGCTCCGGGCTGCGATCGTCGCCCACGACACGGTGGGCGGCATACTCGCCCATCATGATGCCGTGCTTGTAGCCGTGGCCCGAGCCACCGCCGACGATCCAGACATTGTCGAGCTCCGGGTGGCGGTCGACGATGAAATGGTTGTCGATGCTGTACTCCGTCTGACACACGCGCGACTCGAGCACCGGCTGGTCGGCAAGAGCCGGGAAGGCGCGCGTCACGAACTGGCGGGTCTGCTCGATCTCCTCGGCGGTGACGATCCGTTCGCCGGTGTCCGGATCGAACGGGACGTGGTCGAAGTAGGGCGCCACCTTCCAGCCGCGGCCCTCGATGCTCGGGAAGCCGTAGACGCGCGGCATTCCCCAGGTCGGACAGTTGGGGTAGAGAAACCGGTCGTCGTCGGGCGGCACCCCGTACCAGAAGGTGATCCGCCGCGGGGTGTCCAGCCTGTTCTTCATGACGGAGGGAAACACCTTGGGAAGCCACGGGCCGCACGCGAACACGAAGGTGTCAGCCGACACCGAATCGTGAGTCGAGAGATCGAGCTCCAGCAGCTTGCCTCCGGCTCGCCTACCGAGCTCTGCCCTGGCGGTGATCATGGTGCCACCTCCACGCTCGAAGGCGCCGGCAACGGCGAAGCAGGCCCGACGCGCCATGAGGACGCCGGTGCTGGGGACGTAGAACCCCAACTCGAAGCCCTCGTGATTGAACTGAGGAAAGCGTCGCGACAGCTCGTCGTGCGGAACCACCACGTTGTCGATTCCGTGGCTGTCGAACACGCTCTTGGTGGCTCGCAGGTACTCGGACCATTGGGGAGCGAGCGTGAGCTGGCCCGTACGGTAAAAGAGTGGCAACCCCCCCCACTCTCTCTGACGCGCTTCCCACCGGTCGAACGCCTGCATGACCCACCGGGTGTAGATCTCGCGCTCGCCATACTGGGCGCGGATCTGCCGGGTTTCCCCGCCCGAAGCCGCGCGGGCGTTGCCGGCGCCGTACGCGTCGATAAGCGTGACCCGGTGCCCCATCTCCCGCAGGTAGAGCGCCGTCCAGCCGCCGAACGCTCCCGCACCGATCACCGCCACGTCGGCGGTCGATGCAGCATTCCGCCCGGGTGCCTCGGAACGGCCGGCGGCCCGCCGCGGTCGAGCGGCGCCCAGCGCCAGCGCACCGGCCCCGGTCAGCCTGAGGAACGTGCGTCGATCATGCTGTGCCATCGTCGATGACCTTTTTCTGAGTCCGTTCGAGTTGTCGGGCGTCCCGATTCCCGACGATTTTGCCGGCCGACTCGGTTGCACCAACACCTTACCAACATCATTCGCCGCTACGGCGTTGCGAAGGAACCCACGCTCCGGGCTACGGGGCCGCCTCACCGAGCGCGAAGGCCACCCACTCGGCGGGGTCATCGTTGCCGCCGACGGCGACGACGATGTACTGCCGTCCCTCGTACTCGTAGGTGATCGGGGCGCCGGTAACACCTGCCGAAAGCTCCGTCTCCCAGAGCACGCTGCCGTCGGCCTTGTCATAGGCGCGGAACTTATTGCCGTTGACCTGGATCCCGAGGATGGCGTCGCTGCTCTCCCCCAGGAATAGCAGCGTCTTGGTCAGCATCGGCGCGGGACGGCCAAGCATTCCCAGCGGTGGAAGATCGAGGCCCTCCAGCAGCGGATGGTCCAACGGACCGTCACCGTTAGCGGCCATCCAGACCTCTTCGCCGCGGTTCATGTCGTAGGCCGTGATGCGTCCATACGGTGGCTTGTAGATCGGCAGCCCATCGAGCGTCGGGAAGTTCTCGCCCCCGGCCCACTCGTAGGTGAGCGTCGCCTCCGGATCGGACGTCTCGGAGAGCGGATAGAGGTTCGGCATGGTGTGCGAGACGGCGTAGTAGAAACCAGTCTCCGGGTCGAACGCGCCGGTGTTCCAGTTGCCCGACCCCCACCCCCCGGGGAAGATCAGCGTGCCCATACCTCCGGATTCACCGCCAACGACCGACGGCGGCGTGAACATGGGCCCCAGCGCGAATGGCTCGATGAGCTCCAGGGCGCGTGCCCGCAGCTCTGGGGTGAAATCGATCAGGTCGTTCTCGCTGAACCCCTGCATATCAAACGGCGGTGGCTTGGTCGGGAAAGGCTGCGTCGGCGATAACTGCTCGCCGGGCACGTCTGACTGCGGTACGGGACGCTCCTCGATCGGCCACACCGGCTCCCCGGTCTGGCGATCGAAGACGTAGAGAAACCCGGTCTTGCTGGGCTGCATCACCGCCTTGATTCGCCGCCCGTCCACGGTGATCTCGCCAAGCGTCGCGGGGCCAACGGTATCGTACTCCCAGACGTCGTGATGCACCATCTGGAAGTGCCAGACGCGTTTACCGGTCTTGGCGTCGAGCGCTACGAGGCTGTTGGAGAACAGGTTGTCGCCGGGCCGGTGCCCTCCGTAGTAGGCCGCCGTCGGCGCGGTCAGCGGCACATACACGTAGCCGAGCTCCTCATCCGCCGTTGCACAGCACCAGGATCCCAAGTCCCCCGAGTACTTCCAGGAGTCGTCTTCCCAGGTGTCGTTGCCGAATTGCCCGGGCTTCGGAACCACGTTGAAGGTCCACAGCAGCTCGCCGGTGCGCACCGAGTAGCCGCGCACATCCTCGGGCACCGCTTCCTTGCGGTTCCCACCGTCGCCGGCGCCGCCGGTGATCCCGGCTATGACGACGACGTCACCAACGACGATCGGGCCCGCCGACCAGGCGTAGTTCCCGGCTCGCTGGTGGGCGACGTTGAGGTTGAGTCGGCCGCGATCGCCGAAGTCGGCAAACGGCTCCCCGGTCCGTGCGCTGAGCGCGTAGAGGTAGTCTTTGCGCACCAGGAACAGCCGTCGATCCGCGCCCTCACCCCATGTATCGATACCGCGCGGGCTCCTGCCCCTAGCCTCGTTCAAGGTCGGCGCAAATGGCTCCTGTTGCCAAATCGTCTCCCCGGTTCCGGGGTCGAGGGCGCGCAGCAGCCCGACGCCGTTCGGCGCCAGCAACATGCCGTCGATCATGATCGGCGTCGACCTGAAATAGCCCGGAACTCGCACCTCGGGATAGGCGTCTTCGAACGCCTGGCTTACTGCCGGACGCCGCCAGACGACCTTCAGGTCGGTCACGTTGTCGCGGTCTATCTGGGTCAGCGGCGAGTAACGTGTAAACGCCTTGTCGCCGCCGAAATAGGGCCACTCGCCAGGCGCTCGATCGCCCTGAGCGTGCGAGGCGATCGGCCCACCCCCGACCATCATCAGGAGCAGACCACCGGTTATTAGCCGCTGCAAACTGGACACGACGCTCTCCTTGACCGCACGAGCAAGAAGCCCTCAGCTCAGTCTTCCGCTATTCCACCGGCTTGGGCACTACCTGGAAGGCATGAAGCCTATCGTCGAAGGGGACGAGATCCAACGGTGGGAGCGCGCAGACCATGCCAAGGCATCGTCGCACGGCACAGAGTGCTGAGCTCGGAGCCGCGTAAATCGTTCAATGTCAGTAGTACCGAGGGAGGGACTCGAACCAGATCCAGAGGATTCTGCCAAGTGATTGATGGCGCACGAAGTTGGTGACGAGGGTCACATGGCCCCGGTTGATCAATCGGGATCATCCGCACGTAAGTCGATTGTGGGCAGCTGAGGCTTCTTGGCCGGGGCTGAAACGCCAGCTATTTGCGCAGCGAATCTCTTGAGGAGCCCAACGATCGGTGGTTGTATCCAGGCGTCCCATTACTGACCAAGCCAAGAGCCTGACTCGACCAGGGTCATCTCGGAAATCCCGGGAGGTAGACAGTGGCTGGAGGATCGATGAGGGAAACCAGGCCGCGGCTGTTGATCGCTTTGCTGGCGAGCCTATGCCTCTCGGCTTGTCAGCCTTCAACGCAGGACGCGTCGCCAGGCGATGCTGGCGGTCCTGCCGATTTGGTGCTGCAGGGCGGTAAGTTCTTTACCGTCGACGAAGCCCAGGTTTGGGCTGAAGCCGTCGCGATCAAGGACGGCAGGTTCGTCTACGTCGGCGACGACGCTGGTGCACAGGGCTTCGTTGGCGCCGATACCGATCTCCATGACCTCGGCGGCAAGCTGACGATTCCCGGGCTGGTCGACTCGCATACCCATCCCGGGTACATGGGTCGCTATAGCGGGCCCTCAGGATCGCTTCCGAGGACCAGTAAGGCAGACATACTCGCTGCCGTGAAGGCGTATGCGGAGGAGAATCCGGACTTACCCTGGATCATTATGTGTTGCTGGCCAGTGACCCTTTACGGCGACGGCAGGGATGGACCTCACAAGAGCGATCTGGATGCGATCGCGCCCGATCGACCCGTTTGGCTGGGCAGCAACATCGGCCACAGTGTTTGGGTCAACTCGAAGGCACTCGAGCTGATGGGCGTCGACCGCGACACGCCCGACCCTAAACCTGGCCTGGCGCTCTATGTACGCGACGCCGACGGTGAGCTTACCGGCTGGATCAAGGAGAGTGCTTTTCGTCCCTTCCGAAACAAGTTCTTCGAGGTAGACGAGGAGGTCTACCAGGAAGGCATGGTCACCTTCCTGGACTACCTTGCGAACCAGGGCGTCACCACGCTCTACGACGGGGGCAATGGCTACTACAACGACATGGTCTATTCGTTCCTCGCCGAGCTCGACAGGGCAGGGAAGTTACCGGTCCGCTATGAAGGCACCTATCACATTTTCCTTCCCGGTCAGGAGGACGCAGCGGTCGAAGAGCTACTGCGCCTGCGCGACACCTACGGCGGCGACCGGCTGCGCTTCAACACCATCAAGATTCACTTCGACGGCACCAATGAGATTCGTACCGGCGCCGTGCTCGATCCGTTCAGCGATGACCCGGGCAACCGGGGCAATACGCTGTTGGACACCGATGAGCTGCGCGATTTCCTTCTTCGGTTGCACGAGTCCGAGCTCGACCTGCACTTGCATACCGTCGGTGATCGGGCCGTCCGGATCGCGCTGGACGCAGTGGAGGCTGCCCGGGAGTCGCTAGGCGGCGATCTCTACACGCGGGTCGCCGTCTGTCACCTGGACATCATCGACACGTCCGACTATCCGCGCTTCAAGCAGCTGGGCGTGATTGCGAGCTACACGCCCACATGGCACGGCCTTGGGGACCAACTACCGGCGACTGCAGCTGCCCTCGGTCCTCGCTTCGACAGGATGCTGCTGGTCCAACCGCTCCTGGACGATGGCGCGGTCGTGACCTTTTCCAGCGACGTCGTGGGGTTGAATCAGCTGGAGAGCGCCAACCCTTATCTAGGGATGCAGGTCGGCCACAACCGCCAGTACGCCCGGGGGCAGGGTGTGGATGCGCCGATACGGCTGCCAATGACCGAACGCCTGGACCTGGAGGATCTGATCAAGGGATACACCTTGAACGGCGCCTATCAGCTTCGGATGGAGGACCAGCTCGGCTCGATTGAGGTAGGCAAGCTCGCCGATCTGGTCGTGCTCGATCGGAACCTGTTCGAGGTGGATCGCTACGAGATCCGCGAAATTCGACCCGAGGCGGTCATCATGGAAGGCGAGATCGTCAGGGGAAGCTTGGACGGTGGCGCGGAGATGAGGCCATAGCGACGGGGGCAGGTACATTCGGTCCACCCATTCCGGTACACCAAGAGGGAGGTCTTTCTTGACGAGCAAGCTCTCCTTCCCTTCCGCCGTCCTTCTATTTGTCGCGCCCGGCGTGTTGCTCCTAGGTTCTCCGGGGTTGTCTCAGGAAGGGCGACCGGTCGACTTCGAGACCCAGGTCCGGCCCGTTCTGGCCGCCTACTGCTATGAGTGCCACGGCGCGAACGCTGCCACTCGTGAGGCCGACCTGCGCGTCGACAAGAGGCGTTTCGCCTTCGCGGACCTCGGCGGCTACTCCGCGATCGTTCCGGGCGAGCCCACGGAGAGCGAGTTGTACATGCGTCTGACCGCCGAGTTCGCGGAGGACCGAATGCCCCCCTACAGCGCCGGGCTCGATGTCGATGTCTTCGAGATCGACATCATTCGTCAATGGATCGCGCAGGGCGCCAATTGGCCGGAAGACGTCGACGAACGCGAGCCGCTGCCGGCGCGCCCCGGGGGCTACAGGGTGGGGCTGCCGGCGGTCGCATTGCCCGAACGGCCGGTCGTGATCAACACCCATGAGATAGAGGAAGTCCGTCTCCGTATTCTGACGCAGGAGCTGTCCCACCCCTGGTCAATGGCTTTTCTCCCGCGCGGCGACATCCTGATCACCGAGCGCGCCGGACGGCTGCGCCTCTATCGCGACGGGGTCCTGATGCCGGACGCGATAGAGGGAGCGCCAACCGATATCCTGGCGCGGGGTTTGGCGGGCCTGATGGAGGTCGCCGCCCATCCCGACTTCGAGGACAACCGCCTCGTCTACCTGACCTACACCCGCAAGCTGGACAGCGGTCACGGTACGGTCGCTCTGGTTCGGGGTCGCTTCGACGGCAACGCTCTTCGCGACGTGGAGGACGTGTTCGTGGCGGAGCCCTGGATGGGACAGGTCGCGGTCGACGATCCCGAGGTGCTCGTCGGCTCGACGGCTGCAGCGCGCCTCGCCTTCGCTGCCGACGGCAAGCTCTTCATGACCATGGGCGGTGCCTTCGGCGTGGCGCGTGACGACGGGGGCTCGAGCTTTTTCGGCCTCGCTTTGCTCGCCCAGGATCCCACGAGCCATCTCGGCAAGCTGCTGCGACTCCACCCGGACGGCTCGGTCCCCGACGACAACCCGTTCGTGGGGCGCGCCGGTGCGAAGCCCGAGATCTACTCGATGGGGCATCGCAATCAGCAGGGACTGGCACTCCACCCCGAGACCGGAGTCCCCTATACCACCGAGCACGGGGTGCAGGGCGGCGACGAGCTCAACGCCATCGAGGCCGGAGGCAATTACGGCTGGCCCTTGGTCTCCTACAGCCGTCATTACGGGGGACCGCGCATTGCCAAGCAGTTTTGGAACGAAGGCTTCAAGGAGCCCGTGGTTCTGTGGGTGCCTTCGATTGCTCCCTCGGGCCTGGCCTTCTACACCGGCGACGCGTTCCCGCAGTGGCACGGCAACCTCTTCGCCGGATCGTTGCAGGAGGGCAGCATCCCGCGCACCGGCCACGTGGAGCGCATCGTCTTCAACCGACGCGGCGAAGAGATTCGCCGCGAGTCGCTCCTGGCTGATCTCCGGCAGAGGATCCGCGACGTCCGCCAAGGCCCGGATGGACTCATCTACATACTGACCGAGCAGAACCGTGCGGCCTTGCTGCGACTGGAGCCGGTCGAACCTTGAGGTACGCAATGCTACGCAAGTTACTGTTCGTGGGTTTGGTCCTGGCCGGCAGCCTCAACGTGGTCGCGGCCCAAGAAGAACGCGCGGTCTCTCTGACCGAGCTCAGGAGTTGGGCTGAGGAGCTGTCCAACAAGGGTCGATGGGGTGCCGAGGACCGGCTCGGCACGCTCAATCTGATCACGCCCGCCATCAGACAGTCGGCTGCGGCGCTGGTCCGGGAGGGCATCGTCGTGTCCCTCGCACATGACCTGGTTCCCGGTGAGAATCAGAACGCCCTCCGGACGGGGATGACGCACGACCATGTCACCGACGTGTCCGGACCCGTCACCTGGGGGCAGGATACGGTGGGCTTCTTCTTCCATGGATACGCATACTCCCACCTTGACGCGTTGTCGCACGCCGCCTTCGACGAGGCGTTCTACAACGGCTATGGAGTAGAGACGCTGACGGAATCGGGATCGGTCGTTCTCGGCGTCGACGTGATGCGAGACGGCATCGCCTCGCGTGGCGTACTGATTGATCTGCCCCGCCTCGAAGGGGTCGAATACCTAGAGCCGCGAACCCTGGTGACTGTGGCGGATCTGGAGGCATGGGAGCGGAGCACCGGTGAACGCGTCGGCGAAGGCGACGTGCTCCTCGTGCGCACCGGCAGATGGGCCAGGGAAGCGGCTCAGGGCCGCTGGACGCTGTATTGCCCTGGCGCCACGCTCGGCTCCGAGACGCCGATAGAAGACGTTCTGCAACGGTGTCGGGAAGCTGATGAGGGTGCGGCCGGACTCCATCCATCTGTTGCGCGCTGGCTGCGGCAGCGCGGGGTAGCGGCCGTAGGCGGCGACGGAGCCAACGAGCGCTATCCCCCCCTTGTCGCGGGCATCTCGGATCCGTTCCACATGCTCACCATCGCTGCGATGGGAATGCCCCTGTTCGACAACCTTGATTTCGAGGCTCTCGCCCGCACGGCCGTCGAGATGAATCGGCAGACGTTCTTCTTCGTCGCCGCTCCTCTGCGAATCCGAGGTGGGTCAGGCTCGCCGGTGAATCCGGTGGCGATCTTCTGAATGGCACCACACTCCTGCGCCATGAAGGGAGCCCGAACGCTGGCAGATCGAGCCGCCGTCGCCGCCTCAAGGCGCGGCTCGGGGTCGCGCCCGGCAAGCATTCGCTGGAACGCGCCGCCCCGCCCGTACTACGCTCACGCCGTTCGCTGACAACTCCCCACGGAGTCGTCCGCAGAGCGGAGGCGTGTCATGAAGTCTGTCGTCGGAAGGCATCCCGCGTTGGTCCTGTTGACGGCCGTTGTCCTAGTGGCTTCGGGACTGTTGGTCACCGTCACTCCCGCCGCCTCGACCCCGTCGCTCGAGGCCGCGCAGGAACACTACTTCCCGCCCCGCGGCGAGTGGGAGAGCCGCGCCCCCGAAGACGTGGGCATGAGCTCTGCGGCGCTGCAGGAGGCGATCGCATTTGCCGAGGCGAACCAGAACCCCGGCAGCCGCGACCTGGCGGTGTGGCTGACGGAAGAGACGGGCTTCGGCCGCGAGCCATTCTTCTCCGTGCGCGGTGCCACGACGGTGCGTACCGGGATGAACGGGATCATCGTGAAGGGCGGCTACGTCGTCGCCGAGTGGGGCGATACCAGCAAGGTCGATATGACGTTCTCCGTCACCAAGACTTTCTTGTCCACCACGACCGGGTTGGCGTACGACCGCGGCATGATCCGCAGCGTCGACGACTACGCGGTCGACTACATGCCGACCGGCGAGGACTTCAAGACCGAGCACAATCGCAAGATCACCTGGGACCACTTGCTGCGCCAAACCAGCGACTGGCGCGGCACGTTGTTCACCATGCCGGCCTGGGCCGACCGGCCGGCACGCCGCAACCCCGAGGGCGGTCCGGCGTCATGGACCGATATCCAGAACGTGCCGCTCTCCGAGCCCGGTACCGTCTTGACCTGACCCCGCGGTTAGTACCATGTCTTATCTCAGTAACTCGGTGCTGACAAGAGGTTGTTGAGGCCGGCGAAGCGGAGCGCAGCCGGCTTCAACAACGTCGCTTCGGGTGCGGGCGGCCGCTGCCGCGGGTGCTGCGCGAGTATGTCATGGACCCGATCGGCGCCTCCAACACCTGGCGCTGGCACGGCTACCGCGACTCCTGGGTCATCATCGACGGCCAGCGTATGCAGAACGTATCCGGCGGCGGCCACTGGGGTGGTGGCATGCACATCAACGCCTGGGACATGGCGCGCTTCGGTTACCTGTTTCTGAATGACGGGGAATGGGACGGGCAGCGGATCATCTCGGAGGAATGGATCGACATGGCCAGCTCGCCCGGGCCCGCCAACCCGACCTACGGCTTCATGAATTGGGGGCTGAACCGCGACGTCGAGCGCGACGGCGAGATGCGTCGCGGGGTGCCGGAGGCGCCCGGGTCCGCGGTGACGTTCAGCGGCGCCGGCAGCAACCTGATCTTCATCGACAAGGAGCACGACCTGGTCGTCGTTGTGCGCTGGATCTCCAGTGGCTCCCGCGATTTCTTCGGCAAGGTGATCTCGGCGATCGAAAAGGGTTGAGCGCGGCGACGAGCGTCTAGTCCCGAGGGAGGGACTCGAACCCTCACGCGGCCCCCACCGCGTGCGTGACTCGCAGTTGACACAACCATTGGTCCAGACGGGTTACGTTCCCTGAACGATGCTCCGTTACTGGCGGCATGACCTCCCGGAGAAGCCGAGAATGGACATGGAGGCTCGACAAGTTCGGTTCATGGGCGCTGTTCGCGGCACGTCCAGGCGACAAATGACAGCTTTGCTGGTTCTCGGTCTCCTGGCTCCCGCTTGCACCGAACCTGCCGAGAAGCCCACGGATCGAACCGGAACGGAGCGCGCCGGACAGTACGCGACGGACTCGTCGCGTTGGGGCGAGGTCACGATCCAGACGGACTCCGTCGTGACAGCAGGGGCCTCCGGCGAAGACCGCAGAGCATTGCTCGAGATGATCGAGCGACAGCATCAGGGCTGGTTGGCACAGGACTCCCGAGCGTTGCGTGACGTCATGGCCACGGACGCCATGCGTGTGCACGCCAGTTCCGGGCTCAGCGACAGCGCCGACGCGATCGTCGCGGCACTGCCGGTGGAGTGGGAGTCACACGAACGTCCCTACGGGATCATCGCTCAGAGCTATGAGATTCGCGATGTCGAGCTCGCCGTCCAGGGTGACATCGCTACCGCCACCTACTGGATGGATGTGCACGGCGGCGCGCGCTGGGAGTTCGATGGGCAGCGAGTGAGCTTCGACGTGTATCGCCGAGCGGCACCCACATGGGAGCTGTTGTTTCACACGGACGCAGCGGCTCGACGATCAGATGCGGCGGCAGAGCTCGGCTTGCCGCACATGGAATTCGTCTATCCCGCCGAAGACCTCGAACGGGTAGCTGCCTTCTATCAGCCCTTGCTCGGCGAGCCTGACGGACGCTCGTCGGAGCGCCTATCGTACGACCTGGGAGACGCTCGTTTTCACTTTGATACGACGACGCTGACGGGGTTCGCGCAGTCAACCGATGGAACGCCGAACGGGTATGCGGAGTTTGTCGTGCCGGACCTCGATGGCGAGGCGCTTCGGCTCCGGTCGATGGGGATCTCTGTAGACCGGGTCGACGCGACAGCCGAAAGGCCCGCTGCTGCATTGGTCCAAGACCCTGCCGGAAATGTGCTCCTCTTGCGCGAGCAGGCGCATGTAGAGGACTCCGTCGGCGCACCTTCCTTGACGGTAGCTCCCGATCCAGGCTCCTCGCACGAGATCCAGCAGACGATCGAAGCCTACTGGAATGCCTGGCTGATGATGGACACCGAGAGTCTGGTCGATCAGCTGTCCTCCGACAGCCGTTGGGTTTCGGAGACCGACGCGAGGGGCGCAATTGACTACGAGGGCAACGAGGAGATCCGCCAGGCGCTGCCGGCGGTCTGGAGCAACTACGACCGCGGACCGGCAGGTGTAGCCGTCGATGTCAACATCGGGAGTCGGACCGTTCGACACCTGTCGGACCTCGCCCTGGTCAGTTATGAGTACCGGATGGTGGGTGTTGATTCGTCGCGTAACCACGAGGCGGGCGTGGTGACGCATTTGCTCGAAAAAGAGAGATCCGGCTGGAAGATCGGCTGGTCTCTCTTCACGACGCTCGACGATAGCGACGATCTCGTCCTGTCCCTCGACTACACCGGTTATCCGGTCGGGCCGTTGCGTCGGCCAGAGCGCTTCTACACCGACATCCTGCGACTGGGCTCGCCATATCAGGATGTCGCGTACCGCGGTTGGTGGACACGCAGCAGTGTGTTCGGGATCTACCGTGTCGGATCTTCGAGCCCGGAGCTGCTCCGGCCGAAGAGAACCAACGGGTACGCGAGCTTCTGGGTCGAGTCCGTCGACGAGGTGTACGAGTACCTCCAACGGAGCGGGTCCACTTTCCCTGTCATACTTGCGATCAACGACACGGAGGGCATCGACCGGCAACCTGGCTACATTCAGCTAGTCTCGACCGACTCCGAGGGCAACATCGTCCTGTTCACTGAGTATCCGGGAACCTAGCTAGCCATCGCCGCGGCGTCGGCCGCCGGGAAGACTCTGACGAAGAGGACCCGTACTATGAGGCGCGCATTCGGCCCGTTGGCTGTCCTGGTGACGATGCTCTTCCTCGTCGGGTGTGGCTCGGAGGACCGCGATCCCGCCAAGAGGCGCCAGGAGCTCAAGCCCCCCCGACAGTGGAGCGGCATCTCCTACGCCGACCGAACCGTGGTGGAGCGGGCTCCGTATAGAACCGCTTCCGGCAGCGGCTTCGACGCCGAGCGCGCTTGGAGCGGCGAGGACGATTGGGAGCCCTACGTCGCGGTCGATGCCGAGCGCGGGATCGTCTATCAGTTCGTTACCCGGTGGGTGGCCCCCAAGTACAAGATCGTCGTGCGTCGCTCGCTCGACGGTGGCGCCACCTGGGAGCCGGACCAGCTG
This sequence comes from Acidobacteriota bacterium, assembly GCA_965248695.1. Taxonomy (GTDB): domain Bacteria; phylum Acidobacteriota; class UBA890; order UBA890; family WLXD01; genus DASCOT01. The sequence goes on from CBDFKD010000002.1 coordinate 4,085,980, forward strand.
ATCTTTCCATCGACGGCCGGTCAAGCGGACCCTTACGCCAAGGTGGCACGCGACGGGACCGTCTACGCGATCTGGATGGAGGTCTGGGACACGATGTTGTCGAAGTCGACCGACTTCGGCGCCACTTGGACCCCGCCCGTTTCGGTCATCAGCGCCCTGCGATGGAGTGACTTCCCGAGCATCGCCCTGTCCGAGGACGGCCGCGACATCTACGTGGCGTTTCAGCGCAGAGACAGCTACGTGGCCGCATCGCACGACTTCGGAGCGACCTTCTCGGCGCCGGTGAAAACCAACTCCGACCGACGCCACTGGTGGCACGGTGGCGGCGCGGTGGCGTCCAACGGCGATGTCTACTTCGGCGCCAGCACGCAGCGGCGTCGGTCGAGCCGCGGCTCGGTCAAGATGTTCGCGCTGAAGTCGAGCGACGGCGGCGCATCCTGGCAGACCCTCCGACTCGACGTGTCATCCGAGGTTCCCGCCTGTGACTGGGCCGAGGGCTGCTACCACGGCTTTCTGGTCGGTGTGCCGAGCGTCGCGGTCGACGCGGCCGGCGCGGTACTGGCGGTGTACAACGCGGGTCGGGCCGATGGTGCCCCGCAGCGGATCTGGGCACGCCGCTCGCTCGACGGCGGCGCCACCTGGACGCGCCCTCGGCGCCTCTCCAAGAGTTGGGCGGCGGCCCACAACAGCTTCACCGACGTCGAGGCCGGACCGTTCGCCGGTGATTTTCGCGTCGTCTGGCAGGGGAGCTACCGCGGCCGGGTCGACGCCTGGAACACGTACTACCGACGCACCTCGGACGCCGGTGTGACCTGGGAGCCCACGCGCCGACTCTCCGATCTCGGCGCCGGAGCGCCGTACAAGTCCCCGGCCGGCTACCTGTTTCCGTACGGCGACTACCTTGCGATCGCGGTCGACGGACAGGGTGTGAACCACGTGATTTGGGGCGAAGGCGCAAGCTGGAACGGTCCCGGCGGCGTCTGGTACACCCGAGGACGGTGACCGGGGAGAGGTGGCATGAGCCCCTAGTAGGTCTATTCGCGCGCTTCAAGGGTCATCTTTTCGCGAACCTCTCGGCCAGCGCTTGCGCCGCCCGGCGCGTGTTGGCGCTGGCCGTCCGGCTGGTGGCCGTAGGTTGCGACGAGAGCTTTGCGATCACCATGTCCGCGGCCGGATCGACGTACACCATCTGCCCGTGAATACCGAAGGCGCTGTAGGCACCATGGTCATTGCCGCTGATCCACCAGTTGCTCCGGTAGGATCCGCTCGGATTGCTCGACGCACTTCTGGCCCATGCTTCTCGGTTACCGTTGGTGCGAAAGTCCTCGATCCATTCCAGTGGCACGATTTGCTGATCGTTGAAGAAGCCACCCTGCAAGTGCATTTGGCCGAAACGCGCCAGGTCGCGCAGGGTGACGTTGATGCCGCCATCCGGGATCGGCGCGCCCAAGGGGCAAAGGATGATGTAGGCATCCTCCTCGGCACCGAGCTTGCTCCACAGCTCGCGACTGAAGAGCTCGGCAAGATCTGATTTGGCGGCCCGTTCGAGAACCCACCCGAGTGCATCCGTGTTTGGCGAGGCGTATTCGAATACACGGCCGTGTTCACCTTCCTTCTGCAAGTTTTGCAGAAACCTGTGAAGGCCGACGGGAACGTCGAGGTCGCCACGAGGACGCCAGCCCGCCGCGATGTCGAACTGGAGGTAGCTGCTGGAGGCCGGATCGTAGGGATCGTCCGGATCGTAGTAATCCTCCGAGTAGGCCACGCCGATGGTCATGTCCAGCAGATTCCTCACCGTCGCGTCACCGTAGGCGCTGTCCCTCAGCTCCGGAACGTAGCTGACGACGGTCTCCTCTGGATCCAGCCCTCCGTTGTCGACGAGGATTCCCGCCAGCGATCCGGTAAACGATTTGGACACCGACATCAGCAGGTGCTTCGAGTTTGGTGCCATGCCGTTGAAGTACTGCTCCGTTACGATCACGCTGCGATGCAACACCAGAAAGCCGTCGGTGTAGGTGGTTTCGAGCATCTGACGGACCGTCATCGGCTTGCCGTCGACATCTTCGAATCGGATATCGTCGAGATTCTGCTGGTTCCGTTCGAAGCGGTGCATTGGCCCGCTGCCGCGGCTAATTTCGGCCGTTGGCAGCAGCCTGCGTGTGTGTCGAAACGCCCACCGGTTTTGCGGTCCCTCTTGCCAGTTTGCCAGCGTCGCAGGGGGATTGTCGGAGGGAATCGTGTGCTGCCGCATGCTCGGTAGAGAGAGCGCGGTGGGAGTGGAGACGAGCAACGCCAGGCCAATCACACAACAAGATCGGAACACCATGCTTCGATTCTCCGTGAGCTGTCCGTGGTAGATCGCGTTAGACGCCGGCGTGAGGCCTGGCGAGGAGAATTCCTACATCAGCTCGCCGCCACTGGTCATCGACGGCGGTTTCACGAGCGTATAGATTCATCGCCGGTGTCGTAGCCGCAAACCACGGGAGACCCTGCCGATGTCCATAGCCAACCCGTCCAGCCTCGGGGAGGCGCTGCCGGATCCGAAGCTGGTGGCAGAGAAGAAAGCCATGCTCGTGGAGGCCGGCGTCAAGTACGTCTTCTCGGTCTGGATCGATCTGTTTGGCCAGCCCAAGACCAAGCCGGTGCCGATCAGCGACTTCGAGCTGCTGTGTGCGGGCAAGGGCCCGCAATTCGCGGTGCACTCCATCTCCTTCGTGCCGGAGCTGGGCGCGGCGGACTCCGATCAGATCCCGCTGCCGGACATAGACACCCTGGTGATCTGCCCATGGGATCGCACCTGCGCGTGGATGTTCGCGGACCTGTGGTGGGAGGACAAGCCGTACAATCTGTGCCCGCGCAGTGCCATGAAACGGGTCGTACGCAGTGCCGCGGAGGCGGGCTACAGCGTCTGGGCGGGCGTGGAGCCTGAGTTCATCGCCATGCGCTGGAAGGACGGGAAGCCGGTCAAGGCGATGGACAACGATCCGCAGCCCGGCGAGGGCCTGCGCCCGAGGCGGCAAGCCTTCGGCTACGACGTCGAGTACTCCATCGACTCGATGGGGTTCCTCGGCGACATGATCGACGTGCTGGAGGATCTGGGCTGGAATCTGCACGACGTGGTGGCGGAAGGGGCCTACTCCCAGTTCGAGCTCGACTTCCACTACACCGACGTGCTGGGCATGGCGGATCGGGTCGCCTTCCTGCGCGTGCTGCTGAAGGAGATCGCCAAGTGACCTGCCCCAAGTGTTTGGGCCACTTCGTAACTCATAGAATCGGTACTGGCAAGAGATTGTTGGAGCTGGCGAAGCGGAGCGTAGCCGGCTGCAACAACGTCGCTTCGGGTGCAGGCGGTCGATAGCCCAACGAGCTATGGGGCCGCACCTGGTTGTACTGGCGGCGCCAGCGGTGCACCAAGCACTGCGCCTCCTTGAGCGTGTAGAAGATCTCGCCGTTCAGCAGCTCGTCTCGGAGCTTGCCGTTGAAGCTCTCCACATAGCCGTTTTCCCATGGCGATCCGGGCTCAATGAACAGCGTCTTCACACCGATTCGCTCGAGCCATTCACGCACTGCCCGAGAAGTGAACTCCGGTCCGTTGTCGGAGCGGATGTGATCGGCAACACCCCGGTTCACGAACAGCTCAGCGAGTCGCTCCAGCACGTTCTCGGAGTTGAGCCTGCGTGCTACATCGATTGCCAAGCACTCTCTCGTGTACTCATCCACGATCGTCAGTAGACGAAACGCTCGCCCGTCGTGAGTTCGTTCGTGCACGAAGTCATAGGCCCAGACGTGATCTTTCCTCTCCGGCCGCAGCCGCACGCACGATCCATCATTGCGCCACCAGCGTCCGCGCTTGGGCTGCTTTTTCGGTACCTTCAGCCCCTCACGACGCCATAACCGTTCGACCCTCTTGTGATTCACTCGCCACCCCTCACGTACCAACAGCGCCGTGATCCGCCGGTACCCATAGCGCCCGTACTGCGTCGCCAGCTGGGTCATCCGCTCCACCAGTGCCTTCTCCTCCTGCGGCACCTTGGGCCGATACTGCTGCGTCGAGCGCACCTGGCCCAGTACTCTGCAGGCTCGCCTCTCGGACACACCCAACGACTGCTGTGCGTGGTGCACTGCCCGGCTCCGTCGTGCCGGGCTCAGAAGTTTCCCGACGAAACCTCTTTGAGGATGGCGTTGTCGAGCATCGTCTCCGCCAGCAACTTCTTGAGCCGGCCGTTTTCCCGCTCCAGCTCCTTGAGTCGCCGTGCCTGATCCACCCTCAGTCCACCGTACTCCTTGCGCCACCGGTAATACGTGTTCTCGCTGATTCCCAGCTTGCGGCATGCCTCCGGTGTCTTGGCCCCTTTCGCTAGCTCGATCTCTGCCTCCCTGAGCTTGGCGATGATCTGCTCTACAGTGTACCGCTTCCGCGCCCATTCTTCCCCCTTCCCGAGCCATCCTGAGAGCCTCAAATCCTAACTCTCAGACTGGCCCGATTATTGGGGGGCAGGTCACAAGCGCCATGGCATGTTCATCACCTTCATGCCGAAGCCGACGATCGGAGACTGGCGCTCCGGCGCCCACATGAACCTCTCCATGCAGCCCATCGACAAGCCCGGCGAGAACCTGTTCGAGAACGACGGCAAGTGGGCGGACCCCGTCTACCATGCGGTGGGCGGCCTGCTGCGCCACGGCGGCGCGCTGACCGCCATCGCCTGCTCTACCGTCAACTCCTACAACGGGCTGGTGCCGCGGGTCGGCGGCTTCGAGGGCGGCACCGTCACCTGGGCGCCCACTCACGTGACCTATGGTCACAACAATCGGTCCGCGATGTTTCGATTGCCACAGAGCCGCTACTGCATCGAGAACCGCGCCGCTGACATGTGCATGAACCCCTATCTCGGGCTCGGCATGAGCGCGGCCGCGATGCTGGAAGGCGTGGTGAACCAGTACGACCCCGGCAAGCCGCTCAACGAGGATCTCTACGCGATGACGGAGCAGGAGATCATGTCGTCCGGTGCCCAGCGCCTGCCCCGCAATCTGCTCGAGGCGGTGGAAATCCTCAAGGACGACGAGCTCGCCAGGGAGGTGATGGGTGAGACCATGATGAGCTCGTACCTCGCCTACAAAATCGACGAGTGGGAGCGCTATCACCAGGCGATCACGGATTGGGAGGTGGAAGAGTATCTGCGCCTGTATTGAGCGACGACGAGCCTTGCTCGGCCGAAGTGCGACATGACCGCCGCCGCGAAGATCTTCGCCGCCGGTGACCTCGAGCTCCAGTCGGGCGCCGTGCTGCCCGATGCCAAGCTCGCCTATCAGACCTACGGCGAGCTAAGCCCGACCGGTGACAACGTGGTGGTCATGCCCACGTTCTACACGGGCACCCACCTGCGCAACGAGGGGTTCTTCGGGGCGGGGCGGGCCGTCGATCCGGCCCGCCACTTCGTGGTGTCGATCAACATGTTCGGTAACGGCATCTCGTCGTCCCCCAGCAACACGCCGCCGCCCGCGGACGGTCCTCGCTTTCCCCATGTCACCCTGTACGACAACGTCGCCTGCCAGCACCGTCTACTGACCGAGGTGCTGGGCGTGGAGCGCATCGCCCTCGTGTTCGGCTGGTCCATGGCGGCTTGCCAATCCTTTCAATGGGCGGCGCAGTTCCCGGACATGGTTGACGCCATCTTGCCGTTCTGCGGCTCGGCCCGAACGTCCATTCACAACCAGGTGTTCCTGGAAGGCGTGAAAGCAGCGCTGCAGGCGGACGCCGACTCCGCGGGGGGTGACTACACCGCGCCGCCCGAGACCGGGCTCAAGGCCTTCGGGCGCGTCTACGCGGGCTGGGCCTTCTCCCAGACCTTCTACCGCGAGCGGCTGTTCCAGCGCCTCGGCTACGACACCGCGGAGGAGCTACTGCTCGACTGGGAGCGCTATCACCTGGAGTGGGACGCCAACGACTTGCTGGCCAAGCTCTGGACCTGGCAGCGGGGAGACATCAGCGCCAACGAGCTGTACCACGGCGACTTCGAGCGGGCGCTGAGCGCGATTACCGCGCGAGCCATCGTCATGCCGTGCAGCACCGATTTGTACTTCCCGCCCGAGGACAGCCAGTACGAGGTGGCGCACATGCCGAACGCGGAGCTGCGCGTGTTCGATTCGCCCTGGGGGCACTGCGTCGCGAGCCCGGGCAACGTGCCCGCCTTCCACGAGTACCTCGACGCCGCAGCGGCTGAGCTGCTAGGCCACTAGTACCCCGACCTGCCGTGAACTCATGCGCAAACCTCTCGGCCTGATGGGTCATAATCGTGCGTTCGCCGAACTCCTTTCATCGACCTTGAGGTTGAGGAGATGACAACGCTAGAGAGCATCCTGGGAGCCGATGCATTGGAGCAGTTCGAAGCGAAAGCCGAGGTCAAGAGCGGGCTCCCGGCAGCTGCTTATACGAGCGACGCCTTCCTGCGCCTCGAGCACGAACGGCTGTTTCGCGAGAGTTGGGTGTTCGTCGGCTTTGCCCACGAGATGCGGAATCCTGGAGATGTCATCCCCGTGACGGTCGCTGGCCAGCCGCTCGTCTTGGTGCGGGGCCGCGATGGCGAGGTCAGAGCCTTTCACAACGTCTGCCGGCATCGGGGCACGACGCTCGTGGCCGAGGCCTGCCATGTGGATCGGCTGCTCACCTGTCCCTACCACGCCTGGGCCTACGACCTTGAGGGTGGATTGCGCTCCACTCCGCATTTCGATGGATATGGCAGCCACACACCGGCCGATTTCGAACCGACGAACTTCGGGCTCGTGTCCGTGTCCAGCTGACCTGACCCCCGAAAACGGATCCGGATGTAATCTCACGATCTGGGTCAAGAACGGGAGGTCAGAATGCCGAGTAAGAGGCACAGCGCCGAGCAGATCGTACGCAAGCTCCGGGAGGCTGAGGTGGAGCTGGCTCGAGGGGCGACGGTCAAGGATGCCTGCCGCAAGCTAGCAATCACCGAGCACACCTACTACCGGTGGCGGCGAGAGTACGGCGGACTGAAGCTCAACCAGGCCAGAAAGCTCAAGCAACTGGAGAAGGAGAATGCCCGGCTCAAGAGGCTGGTGGCGGAAAAGGAACTCGACCTGTCGATCCTGAAGGAAGTGGCGGAGGGAAACTTCTGAGCCCAGCTCGGCGGCGAGAGGCGGTGGCACATGTACGGGGGCGGCTGGGCGTCTCGGAGAGGCGGGCGTGTCGGGTACTGAAACAACCACGCACGACACACCGGTACGTGCCAAGAGAGCCGCAACAGGAGCAGATTTTGACGGAGCGGATCGTGGATTTAGCCCGACAGTACGGGCGCTACGGATATCGGAGGGTGACAGCGTTGCTGCGCATGGAGGGCTGGTCCGTGAACCACAAACGAGTGCAGCGTATCTGGCGGCGCGAAGGGCTGAAAGTACCGAGAAAACAGCCCAAACGAGCACGGCTGTGGCTGAGCGATGGCTCCTGCATCCGGCTGCGCCCACAGCACCGGGATCATGTCTGGGCGTATGACTTCCTGCACCACCGGACGCACGACGGTCGGGCTATGAGGCTGCTGACGATCGTCGATGAGTACACACGAGAAAGCCTGGCGATCCATGTAGCACGGAAGCTCAACTCTGAGGACGTGCTGGAGCAGCTCGGGAGGTTGTTCGTACACCGGGGCATACCTGAGCACATCCGGTCGGATAACGGACCAGAGTTCACCGCCGAGGCGGTTCGCGACTGGCTGGGCCGGTTGGGCGTGGGGACGCTGTTCATCGAGCCGGGCTCGCCGTGGGAGAACGGTTACGTGGAGAGCTTCAACGGCAAGCTACGCGACGAGCTGCTGGATGGAGAGATCTTCTACACGCTCAAGGAGGCAAAGGTTCTGATCGAGAGATGGCGTCAGCACTACAACCGCATGCGACCGCACAGCTCGCTGAGCTATCGGCCGCCCGCACCCGAAGCGACGTTGTTGAAGCCGGCTGCGCTCCGCTTCGCCGGCCTCAACAACCTCTTGTCAGCACCGAGTTACTGAGATAAGACATGGTACTAACCGCGGGGTCAGGTCAGTGTGGGCGCTCATTGCCAGAATGAGGAACTATGGGCAAGGGAAGGGCAAGGCGCATCCGCGGCGCGGTCGGCACGGGGCGGACCTGGACTTTCGCATGGTCCTTCGTTGGTACCAGCTTCATGGTGCTATTGAGGGTTGAACGTCGTCCGACGGTCAACATGATCAACCCCAATGCGGCCATGGGCCTTATCGGCTGATGCTCGGCTCCCGCGCTGTGGAGTTGGCTGCGGCGGCCGCCCGCGATGTCGGGCTTAGCTCCGAAGGGGCGGCTATCCACCGGCGCCTCACATCGGTTCACGTGGAGTTGCCCGCTGCCGGGGTGATGGCACGCGTGGAGCCTGGGGACGCGCTCGCCGTTGCGCAGCGGCAGGTAGAGGTGGCGCGGTTTCTGGCGACGAAGGCCGTGCGCACGGCACGCCTGGTCGCTCCGGACCGGCAGCCGCTAATCTACCCCGACGGCATCGTTACGCTCTGGAAGTCGGTGGTCATTGTCGAGCGCCGGCCCGCGCCGGCCCTTCTCGGGCGGCTCGCCAGGCGGCTTCACGAGGTCTCGGCCGGCGGGATTCCTGACGAGATTCCGGATCTCGATCCCTTTTTTCCGGTTCGTCGCTTGCTTGATCGACTCGGCCCGGGAATGCCACCCGAGAGAATCGGGAAGCTCCGGGACGAGCTCGATCGACTCACCCGATCCTGGCAGGAGACGATTGCCAATGACCCGCTGGGCACGGTGGTCGTTCATGGCGACTTCCACAAAGACAACGTTGTCGTGACACCCCACGGCCTCACCCTCCTGGACCTTGAGGATGCGGGTAGGGGACCCGCCAGCTGGGACCTGGTGCCACACCTGGTCGGCGCACGCCGGTATGGCACGCCGCCCGCAGAGTGCCGGTCCTTCTGCGAGGGCTACGGCGCCGATCCCCTGACCTGGGATGGCACTGAGGTTCTGTGTCGTGTCTACGAGTTCCACCTGACCTGCTGGGCGGTCTCTCTCCGGCACACCTCGCCAGAGATGGCCGCGGAAGCCGAAGTGCGCCTCTCCAGTTTCCTCGGCAGCACCGATCGGCGATGGTCCCTCCGCTAACAGGTGGTGGTCAAAGTGCCGCATCCGATCCGCGCTGCCGCGGGCGCGAGGCCGCGCGCGCCGAGGCCGTCGTGTGCCGTCTCGTAGAGCGCTCTTCGCCTTACGGCACCCGCTTCGCCTTCGATGAAAACGGGGCCTCGGTAGTTCTCGGTGGTGTGGACTAACGCGTCCGAATCGGCGTACCGGAGGAGGGTTCGCCGCAGAGAGCGTCCGTTACAACCAAGCCTCCCACCGCCAACGCCCGCGGCGTCGAAGGCCGTGCCCAACGCCCCGGCGAGCTCGAGGCCGGTCGAGTTTTCTGCCACCTGCTGCCTCAGGGACTTCCTCGACGCTGCTTCCGGGAAGAAGACGTAGCGCCCAACAGATGACTACGAGAGCGCCTCGTCCAGTATCTCGAGGGCTAGCGGCCAGTTCTCCTTGTGCCCGTCGCGGGACTTCTCGGAGACGAAACCCGAATGGGTCAATCTGACTTCTGTCGCCGCATCTTTGGGAACCAGCTCAATCCGAATGACGGTCTCGGCTCCTTCTGTTCCCTCGGCGGTTCCATTGCCCGTCATCCACGTCATTTCGATGAGCTGGTTCTCTTTCACGTCGAGGAATCGGCCGTAGTGGGGGTGTCGGCCCCATTCGTCCCGGTTGTAGAAGAAGTATGGCCGCCCCGGCTCCGGCACTGACCTGACCCCCGAAAACGGATCCGGATGTAATCTCACGATCTGGGTCAAGAACGGGAGGTCAGAATGCCGAGTAAGAGGCACAGCGCCGAGCAGATCGTACGCAAGCTCCGGGAGGCTGAGGTGGAGCTGGCTCGAGGGGCGACGGTCAAGGATGCCTGCCGCAAGCTAGCAATCACCGAGCACACCTACTACCGGTGGCGGCGAGAGTACGGCGGACTGAAGCTCAACCAGGCCAGAAAGCTCAAGCAACTGGAGAAGGAGAATGCCCGGCTCAAGAGGCTGGTGGCGGAAAAGGAACTCGACCTGTCGATCCTGAAGGAAGTGGCGGAGGGAAACTTCTGAGCCCAGCTCGGCGGCGAGAGGCGGTGGCACATGTACGGGGGCGGCTGGGCGTCTCGGAGAGGCGGGCGTGTCGGGTACTGAAACAACCACGCACGACACACCGGTACGTGCCAAGAGAGCCGCAACAGGAGCAGATTTTGACGGAGCGGATCGTGGATTTAGCCCGACAGTACGGGCGCTACGGATATCGGAGGGTGACAGCGTTGCTGCGCATGGAGGGCTGGTCCGTGAACCACAAACGAGTGCAGCGTATCTGGCGGCGCGAAGGGCTGAAAGTACCGAGAAAACAGCCCAAACGAGCACGGCTGTGGCTGAGCGATGGCTCCTGCATCCGGCTGCGCCCACAGCACCGGGATCATGTCTGGGCGTATGACTTCCTGCACCACCGGACGCACGACGGTCGGGCTATGAGGCTGCTGACGATCGTCGATGAGTACACACGAGAAAGCCTGGCGATCCATGTAGCACGGAAGCTCAACTCTGAGGACGTGCTGGAGCAGCTCGGGAGGTTGTTCGTACACCGGGGCATACCTGAGCACATCCGGTCGGATAACGGACCAGAGTTCACCGCCGAGGCGGTTCGCGACTGGCTGGGCCGGTTGGGCGTGGGGACGCTGTTCATCGAGCCGGGCTCGCCGTGGGAGAACGGTTACGTGGAGAGCTTCAACGGCAAGCTACGCGACGAGCTGCTGGATGGAGAGATCTTCTACACGCTCAAGGAGGCAAAGGTTCTGATCGAGAGATGGCGTCAGCACTACAACCGCATGCGACCGCACAGCTCGCTGAGCTATCGGCCGCCCGCACCCGAAGCGACGTTGTTGAAGCCGGCTGCGCTCCGCTTCGCCGGCCTCAACAACCTCTTGTCAGCACCGAGTTACTGAGATAAGACATGGTACTAACCGCGGGGTCAGGTCAAAATCTCCTAGTTTGAGTTGCCCACGTATAGCCGAAAACAGAGTACCGATTCTGGTACCCGGGTCAGTGAACAACTAATACACCGGAGCGAATCGGTAAGTTGAGCAAACCCCCGTACTTGACCCTGTTGCAACCGTGGGTTGCCCAGAGCGCGCACGACAGCGCGTCCTGGTTGCCCCTGCCGTTACTGTGCATCCCCCGTGCTGAACTGTTCGCGACGGTGCGTATACAGGAAGGACTCACCGTCTTTTCTCGGTTCGATCTCGGCAAGGTCGGCAGTCATCAGTACCCCGGTCAGCTCCGTCATGGTTGCCGCCTGGGCCGTGAAGAGCTCCTTGTTCCAGCGTTCAATGCCGGCCGCGGTGGACCAGTAGTGGCCGAGGAATCCGCCAAGCGCGTATCCCGGTAGGTCGAGGCACGCCCAGACTTCACAGCTGTAGTAGCCCGTATCGGGTAGTGCGATGACGCCGACGCCCCACCACACTTGCTGGAGACCGCCATTGATTCCAGGTCGCTCGGGCACGGACACTATGGCGCGTGACCAGCCGTACTTCTTGACGGCAGTGATCGCGGCATCGATCAGGACCGGGTTATTGCGTGACCAGAGATAAGACTGTTCGGCATACCCTGTTGCCTCCACGACGCCGTCAACTTCGCGATAGTCCATCTCGCCCATGTGCTCGGCCTGGATGAGCCCCACGAGCTTCTCGCGCGCTTCCGGATAACGGTTCAACCAGGACGGTTCAGTGTGCGCCGCCTCCATGCCGGGAATGTAGTGTCGACAATCGAGGTACACGACCAGCGTCCGTGGTCGATGCTCCGGATCCGGCCCGAGTCCTGTGGAAATAAAGATGGCGTAACCTCCGAGTAGGAAAAACACAAAGCCGCCACGAGCGGCAGGAGGCTACGCCGTGAAGCAGGTTAGCACGGAGGGAACCGGGCTCGTCGAGTTCCGGCAGGACGTACAGGCGCTGTTGCGCACCAGGATCCGCGAGGCGATCCAGATGACGCTTGACGAGGAGCTCACCGAGGCGCTGGGTTGCGACCGATACGAGCGCAACGGGCAGCGGCGAGGCTACCGCAACGGCAGCCAAAGGCGTCGGGTGACGACAGCCCAAGGGCTCCAGGAGCTGGACATACCGCGGGGGCGCATCGTGGGGCAAGACGGCAGCACCCGAGAGTTCCGCAGCGCGATCCTGCCACGGTACGCACGGCGAGCCCGGCAGGTGGACGAGGCGATCCTGGGAGCATACCTGGCGGGAGCCAACACCCGGCGGATCCGCAAGGCGCTCTCTCCGCTGCTGGGCAAGGCGCACCTGACCAAGAGCACGATCTCCAGGGTGGTGGGGCGCCTGAAGGCGTACTTCGAGCGCTGGAGACAGCGAGATGTGTCAGGCGAGCGGTACTGGATCCTGTATTTGGACGGGTTCCATCTGAAGGTCAGGCTGGCGAGGCGGGTCGTGTCGGCGCCGGTACTGGCGGTGCTCGGGGTCCAGCCCGACGGCCAGAAGGTGTTGGTAGCGTTGCAGTTGGCGGTCTCGGAGGCAGCGGTGCACTGGCAAGGACTGATCGAGTCGCTGGTGAGACGAGGGCTGCAGGCGCCGGAGGTGCTGATCGCCGACGGCCACAAGGGCCTGGCCAAGGCGATCGAGGTATGGCCCGATGTGTCGGTGCAGCGGTGCACACAACACAAGTGGAGCAACTTACGCGACCACTGCCCGGTTCATGCACGTGCGGAGATGAAGCGGGACTGGGATGCGATCGTCCGGGCCGATGACGGCAACCAGGCCAGAGCCGCCTACGCCGCCTTCGTACGCAAGTGGTCGACCCTCGTGCCCGCCGTGGCCCGGAGCCTGCAGGAGGCCGGCTTGAACCTGCTGACTTTCTACCAGTTCCCGAAGCCGATGTGGAAGACGCTGCGCACCACCAACGCCCTCGAGAACCTGAACCGGGAGTTCCGTCGTCGTACCAAGACGCAGGGCTCGTTCTCGACCGAGGCCGCTGGGGTGACGTTGCTGTGGAGCCTGGTCGCCTTCGGCCAGATCCGCATGCGACGCATCGATGGCCACCGGTTCTTGGCTCAGCTCACGTGCGGCCCCGACAAACAGGCCGCCTAACCGATAGGATCATCCGTCGTCGCGGAGGAGACGCTCATCCAATTTCCACGACATTCGGGGCACATCCGATGCTCCTGTGGAATGTGCGAAAAATATTTGACGATCGCGAGCAGGCCGAGCGCGCCGTTGTCCTGCGTAATCGAGGGCCCGTCTGTATGGTTGGTCAGCACAATCTGCTCATCATCCGGCGTGCCATAGTCTTTGCCCGGCAGATAGGTAATCAGTTGGTAGGCCTCGGCAGGCTCCACGGTGGCCTCGAGCCTGAGCGTTGCTGACTTGCCGGCCTTTGCATCCTCGATGACCTTGGCGCCATCCTCGCGGGATAGTTTCAACGTTGGCGCGTCATAGAGTGACGGCACAACAAACGTGTAAAGCCCCCGGGTGCGTTCGTAGGCCATGTCATAGACGATGACCGCACCAGCGGCGTTACCGTCTTTCGGAATTCTGTCGAGTCGCTGGATAAGCTGCCACGAGGCGTCGAACGTGAAACTCTCGGCAGGATCAACCTTCGTGAACGGCGGCGGCAGAGTATCGGCGTCCACCGCATACTCATAGTCGTTATAGGTGAAGTTGATCAGATAGTCCCGAGGATACGGCTCGCTCGGGTGCGGGCGCGTGGGAATGACGACGATCTTGCCCTCGATCGACTCCGGCGGGTTGTCGTGATCGTAGTAGACCATCTCGGCCGTAATGCCATTCGGACCAGTCGACCCGGAATAGGCGCCATAGTGCGCCACCCGAACCGGCGTACCGTCCGAATGCAGTGACCAGTTGCTTGAATCGTCCGAAGTGTCCCAGCGCTCGAACTCCCAGCTGTTTTTCCAGGTATCGACGACGCCGTATTCCGAAAGCGTTTCTTCCAGGAACGCCATGTAATTGAGCCACTCGGGACTTCCGGTCATGGTGGGGAGGTTGTCGTTCTTGACTGACGCCCAGGCATGAGCTTCGGCTGTTGTCACCAGCCAATCCGAATCGAGCGTTGCGAATTTCTCCTCATAGGACACTGCGGGGCTGTCGCAGGACATAAGGACGAGCGATAGCGAACACAGAACGATTGATCGAAGCATAGGGCGAGTTTCCTGTTATTCAGTTCGATTACCGCGGACCGGCCCAGACCGATCCGCACCTACCTTTCCGGAGCTTGAGGAGTCCAAATGAGAAATAACAACTCGATCGTGGCGATCGCGATGACGGTCGCGGTTCTTCTCACTTTTCCGAGTTCCACCTTTGCCCAGCAGAAAGTGTTCATCGACGCAGATGTCGGAGGCGTGGTCGGCACCGACATTCAATCCATGTTGATGCTTCTCCAGTCGCCGGCCATCGAGGTCGTGGGAGTCAGCATCGTCTCTGGTGACGGCTGGCTCAAGGCAAGTACACAGCGAGCGCTCCGAATGCTGGAGCTGACCGGGCATGGTGACCTGACCCCCGAAAACGGATCCGGATGTAATCTCACGATCTGGGTCAAGAACGGGAGGTCAGAATGCCGAGTAAGAGGCACAGCGCCGAGCAGATCGTACGCAAGCTCCGGGAGGCTGAGGTGGAGCTGGCTCGAGGGGCGACGGTCAAGGATGCCTGCCGCAAGCTAGCAATCACCGAGCACACCTACTACCGGTGGCGGCGAGAGTACGGCGGACTGAAGCTCAACCAGGCCAGAAAGCTCAAGCAACTGGAGAAGGAGAATGCCCGGCTCAAGAGGCTGGTGGCGGAAAAGGAACTCGACCTGTCGATCCTGAAGGAAGTGGCGGAGGGAAACTTCTGAGCCCAGCTCGGCGGCGAGAGGCGGTGGCACATGTACGGGGGCGGCTGGGCGTCTCGGAGAGGCGGGCGTGTCGGGTACTGAAACAACCACGCACGACACACCGGTACGTGCCAAGAGAGCCGCAACAGGAGCAGATTTTGACGGAGCGGATCGTGGATTTAGCCCGACAGTACGGGCGCTACGGATATCGGAGGGTGACAGCGTTGCTGCGCATGGAGGGCTGGTCCGTGAACCACAAACGAGTGCAGCGTATCTGGCGGCGCGAAGGGCTGAAAGTACCGAGAAAACAGCCCAAACGAGCACGGCTGTGGCTGAGCGATGGCTCCTGCATCCGGCTGCGCCCACAGCACCGGGATCATGTCTGGGCGTATGACTTCCTGCACCACCGGACGCACGACGGTCGGGCTATGAGGCTGCTGACGATCGTCGATGAGTACACACGAGAAAGCCTGGCGATCCATGTAGCACGGAAGCTCAACTCTGAGGACGTGCTGGAGCAGCTCGGGAGGTTGTTCGTACACCGGGGCATACCTGAGCACATCCGGTCGGATAACGGACCAGAGTTCACCGCCGAGGCGGTTCGCGACTGGCTGGGCCGGTTGGGCGTGGGGACGCTGTTCATCGAGCCGGGCTCGCCGTGGGAGAACGGTTACGTGGAGAGCTTCAACGGCAAGCTACGCGACGAGCTGCTGGATGGAGAGATCTTCTACACGCTCAAGGAGGCAAAGGTTCTGATCGAGAGATGGCGTCAGCACTACAACCGCATGCGACCGCACAGCTCGCTGAGCTATCGGCCGCCCGCACCCGAAGCGACGTTGTTGAAGCCGGCTGCGCTCCGCTTCGCCGGCCTCAACAACCTCTTGTCAGCACCGAGTTACTGAGATAAGACATGGTACTAACCGCGGGGTCAGGTCACTGGACTTGGACCGTTTCTACAAACTGTACATTGACCTGATGAAGCGCTAGTCACCCTGAACATTTTCATCATGAAGCGCAACTGCGAGTCCAACACGACCTCGATTTCGAACGGTTCATTCGGGGCAGTCGCTATGTCCGCTGGCGGCGGAGCTGCATGGCAAGCCGCCGAGTCCAACGCAGCGCCGCGCAGGGGGTGACCGCCGCCACGGCCGCGGCGGAGTTTTGCAGCATGTCCAACGGATCGAACACGCGGCTGGGTAGAAACGCCTGGATGCTCTCATCGAGCACGCCGATCAGCGACGTCGCCAGGATGGCGAGCAAGGCGGGCACGGGTACTCGGCGACTCTGGCTCGCTCGCTCGGTGAGCGCCTCATAGATGAGGAGGGCGACCACGCTGTACTCCAGGAGGTGGGAGCGTTCGGCCGGGAGCGCCATCCGGATGGCCACCAAGACGTAAGCGACCCCGACTCCCAATGCGACGGCGATTTCCACGCCGCCCGGCCTTACCTTCAGCCCCTGGGTCAAGACCATCACCCCGACCAGCAGCATGCAGATGAAGAAGCCTGCGCCCATGACGCTGTCGTCCAGTACCCCCACCAGCGTTCGCGCCAGGCCGAGGGTCGAGTAAACCGCCACCACGACGGCCAGCGTCCAGCCCCACAGGCGCTGCTCTCGATCGGAGGTGAACAGGAGCCAGGATTGACGTTTCGATGCGTCCAGATCCGACATGAATCATCCTCAGCAGAGGGGGGCCGCGGTTGACGGGTGGCAATCTCAAGTGTTGACATCGTCAACATACTGGAGAATGTTTACTACGTCAACATACTCGGTCATCGTTGACCGATAGGGCGCGAGCATGTCACCACGGGAACCCGCGGGCGGCACTGCTCGCTGAAGCCGCCGTCATGATCGGCGAGGGAGGGACTCGAGCTCAACCGGGTTGCTGATGGATCACCGAAGTACCGAGGGAGGGGCTCGAACCCGAGCTCGTCGAACCTATCTCGGCGACACGAAGGACGACGCTCGAAAGGCGAGCGAGCAGATCGGGGTGCAGAGCTGGCCGTCCGATCTCGTTGTTCTGGTCGTTGTCTCGGGGTAGCGTCCCGAGCACAGTTTCCAATGCTGAAATCTGGGAGCCACGCCATGCACCCATTGCCGTGCGCCGGCGGTATCGGACTCGCGCTGTTCGCCTCCCTTGCACTCGTCGGCCAAGACCGGGGCTCCGAACCCACCGCAGAGGACCGCGTCGACGAGGAGTTCACCGCCGCGGCGATTGCTCTGCTCGCACTCGACGGCAAGCTCTCGCTCGACGACACGATCCAGCGGCATCCTGCCCTGGGTTCCCGAGTTCGAGCATCCGATCACGATCCGCAATCTGATCCACCACAACAGCGGTATCCGGGATCAGTGGTCGCTGCTCGGAATGTCCGGATGGCGCTACTCGCGCGACCTGATCACGGACAACGAAGTCATCTACCTGATCAAGAGGCAGCGCGACCTCAACTTCCGGCCTGGTGAGCGCTACACGTACTCGAACACGGGCTACACGCTGTTGGCCCTGATCGTGGAAGCGGTCAGCGGCCAGTCGCTGCGCGATTTTACGACTAGTCGGATCTTCGAGCCTCTCAGCATGAGCCGCACGCATTTCCGCGACGACTTCTCGGAGATCGTCAAGGACCAGGCGTACGGCTACCGCTGGGACGAGGGCGACTCGGTGTTTCGGCTCAGCGTGACCAACTTCGACACCGTCGGCGCCACGAGCTTGCTGACGACCGTCGAGGACATGGCGCGTTGGGACCGGAACTTCATCGACCCTGCGGTGGGCGGCCGGGATTTCCTCGACCTCATGCACCGGCGCGGCACGCTTAACGACGGCGAGGATCAGGACTATGCATTCGGGCTGACACACGGGAGCTACCGGGGAGCTCGGACGGTCGGCCACGGCGGCTCCGACGCGGGCTACCGTTCGAACTTCCTGCGCTTCCCGGATCACGGCTATAGCTTCGTGGTGTTGTGCAATCTGGCCCAGACGAATCCCGGCCGGCTGGCACAAGCGGTTGCCGACATCTACCTCGAGGAGCAGCTCGAGCCCGTCGCGGGTGAGACCGGCGCACCGGACCACGCCAGCGCAGCAGCAGCCCCGCCGGTGCCGATCGACGAGGGCGCGCTGTCCCGCGTAGAGGGCGTGTACTGGTGGGAGGAGCGCGGGATTCCCCTGCGGATCGGAAGCTCCGAGGGAACGCTCGAGCTGCATGTCGGCGAAACGGACTTCGAGATCGTCCATACGAGCGACGGCCGTTTCCTGATTCCGCGGCTCGATCGGGTCGCGAGGTTCGAGCCCCCGACGGGCGAGGCGACGGCAATGGCGCTGTGGCCGCCCGGCGACGAGAGCCCCATCGATATGGCGGCGAAGATCGCTCCGCTGGACGACACCTCGAATCTTCTCGACTACATCGGCGCCTATCAGAGCCCCGAGCTCCCGGTCGTCTACTACATCGATATGAACGAGAACACGCTGGTCCTTCATTGGCTCAAGCGCGACCCCGTGGAGCTCACCGAGGTGGCACGTGACATGCTGATGGGGAGCGCGGGGAGTCTCCGTTTCCAGCGGGGCTCCGACGGCCAGATCAGCGGGTTCGTCCTGGACTCCGGTCGGGTGAGGAACTTCCGGTTCGAGCGGGTTCGGTGAGGGAGGCGGGGCCGTGGGTGCAGGCGTAGCCTGCGTTTGGCGCCTGAGATCCTCGAACGCTTGTTCGCAGAAACGGTACCGTCCCGTCGTGCTTATCCGAATCCAAAGTCCGTAGCGCATAGACTGGCTGAGATGATCCAGAAGACAGACATCCTGAAGGCAATCGGCGTCGCCCTCGTCATCATGGTGGTCGACGTGGCGATCAGCTTCCCCGTCGTCGCCGTCTATGCGTACTTCATCGAGCCCGGGCACGATGCAGCGTTCTACGAATCAGCGGCCCAGCGAATCGCCCCCTGGTCGAGCGTAGTTGCCGGCGTTTTCTTGTTTTTTGGGGCTCTCTACTGGCTCACCCGACGAAAGCCCGAGCGGCATGCTGTCGGATTCGCTCTCGCAGTCTGGGTGGCCTTCGCTGCGTTCGCGTTGGCGATCGACTTGGCGATTCTCGCAGGCGCGGGGGGATCGCTGCGCTCCATCGCCGGCATCGTCGCGTTGTCACTGGCGACCAAGTTCGCCGCAGCCATCACAGGCGCCTGGGTAGCAAGCCGACCCTAGGGAGCCTTGGTTCGGGACCCACCCAGATAGACGATCTCGCCCTCGGATCTACGGCTGGCCCCGATCGGTATCACGTGTCTGTTGCGACTGCGACGACTAGCCGTAGAAGAGCCACTCGGTGTCGTTGTAGCGGTACGAGTACCGAATGCGTTGAACTAATTCGAGTGTTACCAGTAGCGTCAACAGAGGAAGGAGCGAGAGAACGACCGTCTTAAACCGGGTCCGGAGTTTCGATCCATCTCGGAGCCGTAGCGTCAAAACATCCTAGCAAAATGACCTGCCCCATCCAACGATCGGGTCAGTTTCAGGGGAGGTCACGAAACGCGGTCCGCCAGCTCCGACGATCTCTTGCCGACACCGATTTTACGAGTTATGAAGTGGCCCGAGTTATTTCGTGCATGTCAGATGCAGTTCGGCGACTCGGAGTTCGATTTGGGAAGGCCGGGTGGACACTCGGCAACCAATTGCTCCTGTCGTCCAATCCTTGCGTGATGGAGGGTGCGATGAGTGAAAGAGCGATGAACACTTCGTGGTTTTGGCTGAAGACTACCGGGACGGCAATCCTGGCGCTTAGCATCACCGCTTGCGGTGGTGCAGAACAAGCAGCAGAAGATGAACTTGCAGAAGCAACATTGGACCCGCCAGATATCGCAACGCTCTCGCCAGAAGCGACCGATGAAGACATCGTGCAGCACATGTTGTGGGTCATGGATAATCAGACGACCTCGAGCGAGCTAACGGAACATTTCGCTGATCTGGATCGCGTTCGTGCGTACAACATCCAGCGATTGCGCTTGGCGCATCGAGGGCAGACGGAAGCCAGAGTTGGTTGGAAAATCGGATGGTCGAACCAACCTGATCCGAGCGTCGCCATCGATCCGGCTTTCGGACACATCATGGCGTCGGACGTGCTCAATCCTGAACTCGAGGTGTCGCTCGACCGTCTAATCGATGGTAAGACTGCCCTTGAAGCCGAGATCGCGTTTTGGCTGGATAAGGATTTACCGGGTCCTACGGTGACTCGGGAAGACGTGATTGATGCGACAGTAGAAGTAGCAGGCGCAATCGAGTTAGTCGAACCTCGTGTGGCTGCGTTCGGCAGCGATTCCCTCTATTGGCCCAACCGTCATAACCATGGCATCGTGGACAACATCTGGCACAGTGGCGTGTTGTTCGGTTCGACGCGTGTCAGCCTCGACGAGATTGATTTTGCGACCGAGACGGTAACAGTGGCTGTGAATGATGAGCCGATCTTGGAAGGCAGCATGTCGTGGACGATGGGGCGTGATCCTATCGAAGGCGTTGTATGGCTCGCGAACGAAATGCTCGAGTACGGTTTTCAGTTGAGTGCGGGTGACTTCGTTATCACGGGCGCCGTGGTCTATAGAGGTTCGGTTCTTCCTGGTGATGAGGCGACTCTGACGTACTCGAGTCTTGGCACGATGCGTATGACAATTGCATCTACGCCTTAGGTGCGTGCGTAAAGCCGCATTGAATCCGCCGTAGCCCTCCGCCGCGAACCGCTTGTGCAGTCGATGCGCCCAATGCGGCAGACGGCCGCTCGAGCGATACGCCTTAGACGGCGTCTAACATCGGCTTAGTGGCCCCAAATGTGGCCCCATGCCACTGCCGGCCGATGCCTCGAACGGAGTCGGAAGCGTCGTAACCCACTGTTTCGATTGAAGTACCGAGGGAGGGACTCGAACCCTCACGCCCTTGCGGGCACCGGATTTTGAGTCCGGATAGCTTAGCCATAAGTGATGTATTATCAGTTACTTACCGGACTACGATTCGTAACTGTGTAAGTAACTGTGAAAGTTCGATGGCCTTGATCGTGATTCGTGTCCTCCGTCCGAGCCGCGTGTCGAGCTCTTCATTGGCCCTGCCAGGCAGGCGCGGTTCCCAGCGCTAGAATGACCCGGATGCAGAGGCTACGAGAGCCGAGGGACGAGCGGCGGAAGGAGAGAGGATGATCGAGGAAAGGGATGGCTGGTTTGTGAAGAACGTCAAGGACGCGCCGTGGGAGCAAACCGAGGCGTTCGGAAAGGTCTGTTGGTTCGATACGGAGGATCCGTTCCCGCAAATCGGGATACATATCTTCTTGCTCGAGCCTGGCAAGCCGAACTGTCGCTACCATAGGGAAGAGGCGCAGGAGGGTTTCCTCGTCCTGGCCGGACGCTGCAAGCTGCTGGTTAATGGCGAGGAACGCTCGCTGGAAACCTGGGATTTTGTCCATTGCCCGGCCGGAGTGTCCCATGTCTTCGTCGGTGTCGACGGGCTATGTGCTCTCTTGGCGATCGGGCACCGACCCGACAAGGAGCAGCTGTTCTACCCGGCCAGCGAGTTGGCCCGCCGATACAACGCTGAGACTCCCGAACCCACGGCCGATCCGGAAGTCGCGTACTCGGACACCAGGCAGCGGTTCAGGATCGATCCGCCGAAGTGGCCGATAGCGTAGCTTTACTCGATAGGGACAGGACGCGAGGTATACCAGAGCGACGGCATAACACGCCGTCGTAGCAGACTCGGCGTCGCCCCGCGTCGCTTCTTTGCGCTCTATCTTTAGCGATTTTGGATGCGTTCCTGCTGTTGCTGTGGGACACGGGCCTGCGGGCGAGCTCGTGAACAACCTCTTCAGGAAGCACAACTAGTTTCCACTGGTTACCCAGTCGATGCGGGAGGAGCAGGATTTCCTCGACGGTCCGAATCGTACCCTGTCCAAGACGACGATTATCTACACCCCACGTCCTGAACGAAGGCCGAGGTGTGGTCAGCCCGGCCGATGAACTCGAAGACGCTCAGACGCGAGCGCCCCGAGTTTCCGCCGGGATCCTTAGACGCGGACCTCGCAGCCAGCCGTCCTCGCCATGACCGTTCAATTCCTTTCCACTCAGTAGCTTGGAGCTCTCTTGGCCGTTGCGTTAGACGCGGGAATCGTCAACCATGGCGGATCGATGAATGCAGTCGAATACTAGTTAGGCCGACCCCGGATCAAGCCGACACGAATTGTGACCTCACCCGGCACGATTCTTCGAGAAGGTCAAACCATGAGTGACCCCTTTGCTCCACGCGTTGGCGGAGTCCTCAGCGCCGACATCGCCGTTCCCGAACACGAACGTGAAGTGCACTTCTACTCGCGTGTACTCAGCACGGGTGAGAGCCCGCTTTGGCGCGAGGATCTAATGAACAACCTCGGCATGCCGATCATCGGATTGGGCGCGCGTAGCACGGAGCATGAGATGCTCCCTCTCCAATGGATGCCGCACATTCAGGTCGATGATGTCGCAACGAGTGTTGAGCGTGCCCTGGGTCTGGGCGGGAGCGAGCTCATGCACGGCAAGGACGACGATGGAAAGAGCCAGTGGGCGGTGCTGCTCGATCCCAATGGGGCGGCGTTCGGGATCATTCCAGTCGTTTCTGCGGACGAAATTTCCGCATCAGACGGCGCCACATCTCGCGACCCGTCGGCGCCTGTGGGATGCGTCGCCTGGCTCGACTTGACGGTATCTGACGCCACGGCAACTCGTGAGTTCTACGGACAGGTCGTTGGCTGGTCGGTGCAAGACCTCGAGATGGAGGACGCAAGTGAGCGCTACGCCGACTACAACATGTTCGGTAGTGATGAAAGACCGGCGGCCGGAATCTGTCATGCGCGCGGAGTAAACCTGGATCTGCCGCCTGTCTGGATGATCTACCTTCCCGTTGGCGACCTCGCCGAAAGTCTCCGTCGCGTACGAGAGGAAGGAGGTGAGGTCATCAAGGCGACACCGGAGAAGCATGGGAAGCACGCTTATGCGGTTGTTCAGGATCCCGTGGGAGCATGCCTCGCGCTGGTGCCGGGATAGAGAAAGGTGCAGCGGCCTAACACGACGTTGAAGACGGATCGGGCCGCAGAACATCAGGCACGGCGCGGGCGACAATCAGTTCGGAGTCCGGCGTGGCCCCGTTCGGAAGCTGGCGAAGAGAATCAAGACGAACCACGAGCTGGCCCTGGCTCTCTGGGAGACCGGGAACATCGACGCCCGTTTCTTGGCGATTCTCCTGATCAAGCCTAAGCACCTGTCAGTAGATGAATTGGATCGGCTCGTGCGGTCCGTCACCTTTGTGGAAGTGGCGGACTGGTTCATCTCTTATGTCGTCAAGAAGCGCGCGGACAAGGAGACTCTTCGCCAGACGTGGATGGCCACTGACGATCCCATGGCTGCCCGCGCCGGCTGGAGCCTCACTACCGAGCGGGTCGTGAAGAGTCCAGAAGGGCTCGACCTCTTCGTGCTTTTGGAACGCATCGAGTCCGAGATGGGCGACGCCGCTCCGGAAGTGCAATGGACGATGAACTTCGTTCTTGTGGAGATCGGAACCCACTTCCCCGACCACCGCGAGCGGGCCCTTGCTATCGGAGAAAAGTTGGGACTCTATCGGGACTATCCCGTTTCCAAGGGTTGCACCTCACCCTTCGCCCCGATATGGATCAACGAGATGGTGAGCCGGCAAGGATGAATCTGTGTAAGTTGTTGAAAACAAAAGTACATTGCGGCCCACGTAATCGTTCACCAAAGCTCGGAAACTCGACAGTGACAATGGCCGCTGGCCTTCTCGAAGGTACTGTGCCGCCGAGAATCCCGGGTCATGCGCACGCAACGGAGGTGAGCCCATGCGGTGCTCCTGGATAAAGCAGTGCTGCCGGTGATCGCCGCGACCCTGCTGGTGGCTGCGGGCGCAACCGGCGCTCAGGAAATATCCGCGCTGGAGCAATCGGCGCTGGATCACGTCGAGTCGACGACACAAGCGTACGGGGCTCTGGGAAGCGGGGACGATAACGACGTCGACCGCTACCTGGGCCACTATGCCAAGGAACTCACCTGGTGGGGCCCGGAAGGCCGCAGCCTGGGGTCATACCCCGAATCGGGAAATGTAGACGCCTGGGATGATTACCACTCCTGGTGGACGCAGTACGTCGAGAACCAGGGTAGCGTGGTGTCGGCGGAAATGACCGACGCCGTGGCGCAGGTGTCCGAGTCGGGAGACACCGCCATTGTGTCGTACCTGCTGGTAGCCGACTATCGAAGCGCCGACGGGTCCGTCAGCCGATCCACTTTCCAGATGTCGACCAGCATGATGATGCAGGACGGCGGCTGGAAGATCGTCCACCTGCACTACCAGAGCGTGCCGCAGGACGAATAGGGCTGCGGTCGGCGGTCGCAGCGACGCTCGCGGGGGTTGATCCGATCCGCTGGCTGGCGCCCTCGTCGAGAGACGACGACTCAGGCTCGCACGACGCACCGTCCGGGACGGAATCCGACGAGGCGCCCTCACCGGGGGCGGATCCTGCAGCAACGCCGGCGCCTGGTGAAGGTTCCTGACGACTCGATTCGTCGGGCTGAAGTGGTGCAAGAAACGGTGCAACGCGCGCGACGGGCAAGCCGTGCTGACCTGACCCCGCTAACCGCGGGGTCAGGTCAGAGCTACAGCGGCTGCGCCGCACCTACGGCAGCGAACGTCTACGGTTCAATACCATCATGATTCACTTGGACGGCACCAATGAGATTCGTACCGGCGCGGTGCTCGAGCCGTACAGCGATGACCCGGGCAACCGGGGCACGACCCTGCTCGACACCGGACAGCTGCGTGACTTCATCGTGCAGCTTCACGAAGCCAGGATCGATCTGCACATGCACATCGTGGGCGACCGGGGCGTACGCATCGCCCTGGATGCGGTGGAAGCAGCGCGCAGGTCGGTCGACGGCGAACTGTATCCACGCGTCACCCTGTGTGAGCTGGACATCATCGATACGGCTGACTACCCGCGTTTCAAACAGCTGGGTGTCATTGCCAACTACACGCCCCAGTGGCACGGCCTGGGCGACCGACTGCCGTTGACCGCCGCTACCCTTGGCCCCCGCTTCGAAAGAATGGTGCTGGTGCAGCCGTTACTGGATGACGGCGCGGTGGTGGCCTTCGCCAGCGGCGTGAACTCGTTCAGGGCAATGGAGCGGGCCAACCCTTATCTGGGGATGCAGATCGGCCACAACCGCCAATACCATCAACAAGGTGAGGCGGCGCCGATAGGGCTGCCGATGACCGAACGCCTGGACCTGGAGGATCTAGTCAAGGGATATACGTTGAACGGCGCCTACCAGCTCCGCATGGACGACCAGCTCGGCTCCATCGAGGTAGGCAAGCTCGCCGACCTGGTCGTGCTCGATCGCAACCTGTTCGAAATCGATCGGTACGAGATCCACGAGGTTCGACCCGAAGCGGTCATCATGGAAGGCGAGATCATCAGGGGAAGCTTAGACGCGTCGAGATGAGACGACCCCAGCTCAGCACCTGGTTGATGGCACGAACGTGACAGGCAGGATGATCGTCGCCCAACTTCCACCGGGACGCCGACGAGTCACCGGTAGCCGGCGCCGTCGCCGTGCTGATTCGCTTCGCGAATCGGTCGTGAGATATAACCGGAAGTTGTGGATGGGAGGAAAAAGAAAGGCGGCGTAACCTTCGCTGGGATCATCAACAACCAGCAGCCGGCTGTGGAGGCCGGGAAGGAGACGCCACTCGTGCTCAAGATTATCGGTGGATCGGACGCGGAGGAAGGACAGCTGACACTGGACGTCGATGAGCTCGCCCGGCAGGGCGCGCTGCAGATGCTGGCAACAGCACTGGAGTGGGAGGTTCAGGAGTATATCCAGAGCCACGCCGGGCAACTGGATGAAGCCGGCCGTCGGCAAGTGGTACGCAACGGTCGGGCTCGCGCACGCAAGATCACGTTGGGGTGCGGGACGGTGCAAGTAGCCGCGCCACGGGTCAACGACAAGCGGCTCGACGAGCAGGGACTGAGGCAGCGGTTCAGCAGTCGGATCCTGCCGCCCTACATGCGGCGCTCGCCGAAGGTGGCGGAGGTGCTGCCGGTGCTGTACCTGCGGGGCCTGTCGACGGGCGACTTCAAGGAGGCGCTGCCGATCTTACTGGGACAGGAAGCCAGCGGGCTGTCGGCATCGGCGATCTGCCGGCTGACGAACGCCTGGAGCACGGAGTACGAGGCATTCCGGAAGCTGGATCTGTCCACCAAGCAGTACGTATACGTGTGGGCGGACGGTGTGCACTTCAACATTCGACTCGAGGATGATCGGCTGTGCACGCTGGTGATCCTGGGCGTTTTGCCGGACGGAACCAAGGAGCTCATCGCGGTCGAGGACGGGTATCGAGAGAGCACCGAGAGCTGGGCGTTCGTGCTCCGGGAGCTGAAGCGTCGAGGCATGCGGGCGCCGCTCGTGGCAGTGGGTGATGGGGCGCTGGGGTTCTGGGCGGCGGTGCGGGATGTATGGCCCCAGACTCGAGAGCAACGATGCTGGGTGCATCGGCTTGGCAACGTGCTCGACAAGCTACCGAGGCGGCTGCAGGCCAAAGCCAAGCGCGCGCTGCACGAGATCATCGGTGCGCCAACGCGCGAGGATGCTCAGGAGGGCATGGCGCGGTTCGCAGCCGACTACGGCGCCAAGTACTCCAAGGCCGTGGCGTCGTTGCAACGCGACTCCGACAAGCTGCTGACGTTCTACGACTTCCCCGCCGACCACTGGGTTCATCTGCGCACGGCCAACCCGATCGAGTCGGCGTTCGCCACCGTACGCCTGAGACAACGCGTCACCAAGGGCGCCGGCTCACGCACCAAGGCGCTGACGATGGCATTCAAGCTCCTGGAGATGGCACAGCAACGATGGCGCCGCATCAACGCTCCTCACCTCACTGCCCTCGTACTCGAGGGCGCCACATTCGTCGATGGAGTTCACCTGATCGCTAGCGAAGACGCCGCCTGAACAAATCCACCGATCCACAACATTTGCAAATAACTCGCCGTCGAACCCGGCACGCCTTTACAGCCCGATCGACTCAACCCTATGGTTGCAGGCGGTCGTAGGGCGAGCGTGAGCACCGACGATGGGACACCCAACCAAACTCGAGAGGCTGTCAGACACGGAGCTCGTGGTGCGTGCAAGCAACGGTGACGATCAGGCGCTGGCCCGCGTCTACGACCTGTACGGCGCCAGCGCGTACTCGATCGCATTCAGCATCCTGCCGCGACCACCAGGATGCGGAGGACGCGGTGGCCCGCGCTTTCGCTCAGGTCTGGAAGCAATCGGAGCGCTTCGAGCCGGCTCGCAGCAGCGTCGCCGCGTGGTTGCACACGATTGTTCGTAGCCGCGCGCTGGATCTGCACCGTGCGCGTCGGCGACGGCTACGTGCCGTCGAGGCTGCCGGTGCCGCTCCCGATCCCATGGGCTGGTCGCCGGCGGGGCCGGAGGAACACGTGGCGCACGCCGAGCAACGGGAGCTGGTCAGCCTGTCGCTGTCCGAGCTGTCGTCCGAGCAGCGTGAGGCGGTGGTCATGGCCTACTACTGCGGTATGACGCAGAGCGAGATCGCGGCGCAGATCGGAGAGCCGCTCGGTACAGTGAAATCGCGCCTGCGCGCGGCAATGCAGAAACTGCGTGTGTCGCTGAGCGGGCTCCAACGGCAGGTGGAGCGATGAGCGAGCGCCACGAATGGCTGGATTCGGCGGCGGCGTATGCGCTCGACGCGCTGGACGGGAACGAGCGGTCGACGTTCGAGGAACACCTGGCCGGTTGTGCGGTCTGCCAGGGTGAGGTGGCCGAGCTGCGGGCCACTGCCGGGTCGCTGGCATTCGCGGCTCCCGAGATTCGGCCGGATCCACGGCTTCGTCAGCGCATTCTGGATGAGGCCGTAGAGGCACGGTCATCCGTTGTTCAAGCCGACGGAATCGCGCCAGCGGCCGAACGGGGAATGTCGCGTTGGCTGCTTGCTGCCGCCTCTGTGGCCGCCGTGGCCGCTGGCGCCGGCTACTGGTTCGAGCGCCAGGCCCGCCTCGAGCTCGGATCGGTGCTCGACAGCGCTAGGCGGCAGCTGACGGAGAGCCAGCTCGAGATCGGCCGCCAGCAAGCGCTCCTCGACGTCCTGGTGGACGCCGATATCGTCACCGCCACGTTGAGTGCCACCGATGCGGCCCCATCCGCAAGGCTCTACTGGAATCGCCGCCAGGGGGTCGCGATGCTGACCGCGTTCAACCTGGCCGCCGCCCCGGACGGACGCACATACCAGCTGTGGGGCATCGATACCGTGGCTGGAACGGCCCCCGTCAGCCTGGGAACCTTCGATCCCGACGCGGCGCAGCGCGCTGCGCTCACGGTCGCCATGCCGGCCGGAGCGGCCTTCGACCTCGCTGCCGTAACCGAAGAGCCGGCGGGGGGCTCAGCACAGCCCACGACGACGCCGTTCCTCGTGGGTGGTTTCGCCGGCAACTAGTGCGGTCGTCGTACGGTTTTCCGGTGCACGAACGATCCGATCGCGGGGCTCCGGCGTATAGGAGGTAGGTAGCACTTCACCCACCTCCGGAAGAGGAGCACCCCATGCGCAAGCTTGCCTTGCTCGGTGTCGCCGTCGGCTTGGTCCTGGCGGTCGTTTTGTTCGTTCTCGCAGGCCTCTCCTCGATCGAGGCGGCCGATCACCTCGACGCTCCCGATCTGTCGCCGCCGGCCCGGCAACCTGATGGCCGACCTGGCCGATCTGTTTGTGTTTCCGCCCGGGGGCGGTGCGCAGGTGGTGATAGCCACCACCTACAACCCGGCCGCCGGCGTGTTCGGCCCCGCCGGCTTCGACCCGTCAGTCGACTATGCCATCCTGGTGGACAACAACGGCGATGCCCTTGCCGACATGACCTTCACGGTGCGATTTGACACCCCGAACGCCAACGGGCGGCAGTCGTACACCTTGACTCTCGATGGCGCCACTGTGGCCTCCGGAAACACTGGCTCGCCGGCGAAGGTGACCGGCGGCGGCCGAGTCTTCGCGGGGCTGGTCGACGACCCGTTCTTCTTCGATCTCGATGCCTTCCTGGGCAGCGGCGGGCGCGGCTTCTGCGACGGCGGCGAGACGGATTTCTTTGCCGGACTCAACGTCAACGCCATCGTTCTGCAGATGCCGGTCGCTGGTCTGGGCGACGGCG
The DNA here is from genome assembly GCA_965248695.1 of Acidobacteriota bacterium. Taxonomy (GTDB): domain Bacteria; phylum Acidobacteriota; class UBA890; order UBA890; family WLXD01; genus DASCOT01. Next base: position 4,115,102 of record CBDFKD010000002.1, read on the forward strand.
CCTTTGGCGTTTGGGCGACCACGAGCTCGGGCGGTACGAGAATCGATCGCACGGCGTTCCCGGCGATCAACACCGTGTTCATCCCTGGCAACAAGAAGAACCGCTACAACGCCGGCAACCCGGTCGATGATCCGGCGACGTTCAGCCGCTTCCTGCGCAAGGGTTTCAAGGCCGGCGGCAATACGACGCCGACCGCCGTGGCGCTCGCCGGCGTACTGCAGCCCGACATCATGCCGTTCGATCCCGCCGCAGCCGCCGGTTTCCTCAACGGCCGCCAGCCGGCCAACGACGTCATCGATGCTGAGCTCGGTTTGCTGACGGCCGGTGCCCTGGCCGGCGACTGCGTCGACGCCAACGACGTGCCGTTCCGGGCCACGTTCCCCTATCTCGCTCCAGCCCACTAGGCCGCTCCCGACCGCCGGCCGAGCAGCGATCGGCATCGTTGCTCGGCCGATCGGGACCTGGCTTCCACGGAGAGACACATGACCCCGCCGAACCGAGCTTCGCTCGCCATGGTGACGACCGCCGCCGCCTGTGCTCTTGCCGTGCTCATGCCTGACCCGTCGAGCTCGCCGTCGCTGGCGGAGGTTCTGGAAGATGTCGCGGGTACCGAGGCCACTCGACTGCCGCGACTGGCGCCCGCCGCCGAGCACGTCGAGATGTTCGAGCGCCGGGTTGCGGCGCACCCGCGAAGCGCCAACAGCCACTACATGCTGGCAACGCTGCAGGCACGACAGGCACGCGAGTCGGGCGACGAGTCGCTCTACACCGAGGCCGAGCGCGTGCTGCGGCGGGCGTTAGTGCTGCGCCCGGACTACGCCGAGGCCGAGCTGGCGTTGGCACAGGCGCTGAGCTCACAACATCGATTCGCGGAATCGGCGTCGATCGCCAGGTCGCTGATCGAGCGCTGGCCAGAAAGTAGCGGGGCGGCGGCGACGCTCGTCGATGCCTTGACGGGAAGCGGCGACTACGACGAGGCCGCGCGACTGGTGGACGAGCTTGCGGTCGCTCATGCGGGACCCGCCGTGATGGCACGCCAGGCGGCAATCGCCGAGCTGCACGGCCGGGACGCCGAGGCGCTCGATCTGCTGTTGCGCGCCGCTCGCAGTGCAAAGGCGCGCTACGTGGCGCGATCCGAGATGGCCTGGTATCTGTTCAGGTTGTCGGAGTTCCATGCCCTTCGGGGCCGCAATCGGCAGGCACTGGCAGCAGCCGGCGCCGCACTTCGCCTGGAGCCGACTCATCTCGGTTCGCAGGTGGCTCGGGCACGTCTTCTGGCCGCGAGCGGTGCGCTCGCCGAGGCGATCGAAGGATACGAGTCCATCGTGTCGCGGGTACCGCATCCGGAGCATCTGGCGACGCTCGCCGATCTGTATCGGGGGCAGCGGCGTGATCGAGAAGCCGAGGCCTCTCTTGCGGCCGCGCTGCAAGCAGGAAGGGTCGGCGGATCCGCCGAGGACCGGCCGATGGCGCGGTTGCTGGCGGATCGGCGCTTGAGTCCGTCGGAAGCCGTGCACAGGGCACGCCGTGACCTCGAGACGCGGCGCGACGTCGAGGCGTACGACACGCTGGCCTGGGCTCTATTTGCCGCCGGAGACATCGGCGAGGCCGCTGAGGCCATCACCACTGCCCTCCGATTCGGTACCCGCCGGGCAGACTTTCACCTGCACGCCGCCGCTATCGCCGAAGTGCGCGGACGCCAGGCTGATGCAAGCCGGCACCGTGAGGCGGCGCACGAAATCAATCCTCACGCCCGGCTGCGAGCGGCCGCACCGGCTGAGATTTCCGGGTGAACCGCGTACGGAAAGCGTCGTCACGTGGTCCCGGGTACCGGTAGTCCTCGGGCACAGCCAGGTGCGTGGGGGCAGTCGATCGCCTAGAATCTGGCAAGAACGCCCTGTTTCGGCGCGCTGGCGACGCCCCCACCCCCGCCGGCAGCGCCACTTGCGTGAGTCCCGACGTGCACCATGCCTCGTCCATCCAGTAGCTCTACCTGGATCTGCACCGGCGCCTCCGTGTTCTTGCTTGCCCAGGCGGCCGACACCGTCGATCTGATGGCCAGCTATCCGCTGGCGGCGGGCCTGAACGGTGGCCTGGGCTGGGCCTCGTCCGACTACCGCTGCGTCGATTGCAACGTGATCCTCGTGTCGATCGACACACTCCGTCAGGACCACGTCGGCGCCTACGGGTATGAGCGCGACACGACGCCCAACGTCGATTCCTTTGCCGCCGAGTCGGTACGTTTCGATCACGCCATCGCGATGGCGCCGTCGACCCTGCCGTCGCACGCCTCGATCTTCACCTCGATGATCCCCGAGCACCATCGGGCGTTCCGTTCCACCGAGCGTCCGCTGCCCGACGAGGCGGTCACCATGGCGGAGATTCTCTTCCAGGCCGGGTACCGCACCGGCGGCTTTACGGCCGGCGCGCAGATGCACCAGAAATACAACGTCGATCAGGGATTCGACGTGTACGACTCGTTCGAACAGGAGATGACCCACGCGTCACGATTCAGTGACATCGTCGAGAAGGGGAAGGGTTTTCTCGAGGAGTACGGCGACGAGCAGTTCTTCTTGTTCCTGCACACCTACGAGGTGCACACGCCGTACACGCCGCCGCCGGAGCTTCTCGAGACGTTCGATCCGGGCTACGACGGGGATCTCGGCGACACCATCACGCTGCAGTATCTGAAATCGGTCTTCGAAAATCCGGTGCGACTACGAGTATCGGAAAAGGACCGCCGCCACATCATTGCCGCCTACGATGGCGAGATCCGCAACATGGACGCGGCCTTCGGCGACCTCGTCACGTACCTGAGGGAGCGGCAGCTCTACGACAACACGCTGATCATCTTCACCTCTGACCACGGCGAGGAATTCGGCGAGCGAGGGCGGCATGGATGGCACTCCTGGACGCTCTACGATGAGCTGCTGACCGTGCCGCTGCTGATCAAGCTGCCACGCTCACGCTACGCTGGTAGGGCCGTCGGTGAGGTGGCGCGTGGGATCGACGTCCTGCCCACGATGGTGGACCTGCTCGACATCGACACCACGGCGCGCTTCGAGGGTCATAGTCTGATGGACCGGGTGCTGAATCGGCGTTCCGACGTCGTGTTCGCAGTCAGCCAGCGGGATTATCCCGGTACGCTGCCGACCGCGATCCGGACCACCCGGTGGAAGCTGTACGACGGCGCACTGTACGACCTCGCAGCCGACCCGATCGAGCGCGTGGACGTCTCGGCCGAGTATCCGCACGTCAAGGCCGCGCTGGAGGCCAACCTGGCGGTGATTCGCAGTCACAGCGCGCTCGCGGATGCAGATCCCATCGAGCTCGACGAGGCGCTACGGCGCGAGCTTCGAGATCTGGGCTACATTCAGTAGTCGCGGCCTTTTCGACTCACTCAGCTGCGCAGCCGCTCGTAGGCGGCGCCGTCCAGCTGCTCGCGATCGCCGAGATCGGCTTCGACATCGCTGGCCCACTCGCCGAGCATCGCCTTGGGACCGGCGTGCAGCAGGAGCAGCTCGGCACCGAAGCCCGACCCGTAGGAAAACGCCGCCAGTCGCTGGCCCTCCACCAGGCCGCGTAGCGCGTTGGCCACCGAGATCCACAGGCTCGCCGTATAGGCGTTGCCGCAGAGCCGATTCCACAGCATCGTAGGGCCGACTTTCTGCTCGAATAACCGCTCGATGTCCTCGAGGCTCCAGCCGAAATGCTCGCCGACGCGGTGCACGGTCTTGCGGACCATCTTCGGGAAGGGCACGTGGAAGCAGATTGCGGCGAGCTCCGCGAAGACCTTTTCCGGGTCGCGCTCCCGTACCAAGGCACGGAAGCAGCGTTCTGCGGCGCGTCGGTAGCAATCGAGGCTCAGCGCTCCATCAACCCGTGGAAACGATTCGCCGACCGGGCGGAAGAAGTCGAACTGCGGCTCGCTCCAGGCGTGCGATTCCTGTTCGATGGAGGCTACGGTGGGTTCGGCGATGATCATGGCGGCGGCGCCGGCGCCTTGCGTCGGCTCGCCCGGATCGCCTGGCTCGTACAGCGACACGTCGGCGGCGATGACGAGGGCTGCGCGGTCTGCCGCAGCACCGGACATGCGCCACTTTGCTTGACCTCGTAGGAGCGTACTGCTCCGCCGAGATCCAACCGGTCGGCTACAAAGGCGCTCAGGGGGCGGCTCATATCGACCGCAGTCTCGGTGCCGACGGCAAGCAACCCGATGCGCGAACGATCCCCTTCCCAGCGGTCGAGCGCGCGCTCGGCCGCCTTGACGGCCAGATCGACAACGCCATAGCCGGGCGGGCAGAGCGACATCTGATCGCAGCCGAGGCCGATCTTGTACTTGTCGGGATCGACGCCGCGCAGCTCGGCGAGACTGTCGAGGTCCATTGACAGCGGTGGTAGGGCCAGCCCGATCGAAGCGATGCCGGTATCCGGACGCTGTGCGTGCACTGCTCCTGCTCCCGATGAAATGAAGGCGGGGTTGCTGACCCAGGCGAGGGCACGGTCAGGATAAATGGCTCCAGTCCCCATGTCTGGAGTCACCGAAGTGTAGGAGCGCAAGCATACCTACGGCAAGCCGTCGGGGGCGTCGCCGATCAATGAAGCAAGGCCCTTGGGGGCGTTATGCTAGGGTAAAGCGCCCTTCAAACGGTCCCCTCCGGGTCTCATGCACGACTCCACTTCGATCGTTCGTTTGCTGCGCGATTTGACGCGCCGAGCGCGGACCAACCGCGTGCTTCAGGAGATCGCCGATTCGGTCGGCGGTGCGCTGGCGGTGTGGCTGATCATCGCATTGTGGAATGCCACAATGCCGCGCGGGCTCATCGTCGGCTGGCCGTTGTTCGCGCTCGTTGCCGTCGCCGCCGCGGTGCGCGTCGCTGTGCGGGTTGCCCGACCGACGCCGCTTTGGAAGGCGGCCGCGCGCGCCGATGAGGTCGCCGATCTGACCGACGAGCTCACCTCGGCATACTGGTTCGTACGCAACCCGGAGGAGGATGACTGGGTCGGCGCCCATGTCGAGCGCGCTGCCGAAACCGCCCGCACGCTGGACGGCGGTAAGTTGGTCCCGGTTCGTCGCCCGCAGCGGCTCGGTGTTGCTGGTGGTTGCCTCGCCGGTTTGTTGGCCGTGGCGCTCTTGCCGGTCCCCCGTGTGTTCGAGACCGTCGTCGACCGGTTGAGCGAAATCGCCCTGAGGGAAGAACCCGACGATGAGGGCATGGGGCCGCTAGCGGCGCTCGAGGAGGCCACCGATGCAGCCTCCCGCGCCAACCAGACCGAGCCCCCGCGCGCCGACGATCAGCTGCTCTTACCGCAGCCCGGCGACGAGGAGCAGATGGCGGACAGCGGGCTCGAGGAAGACGGCGCGCTCGAGGAGCAGGAGCCGGATCCCGAAGGCGCGTTCATGGAAGGGGATGAGGCTGGCGAGGAAGGGGAGGCGGGCGAAGAAGGACAGGAGACTCAGGTCGAGAACCCCGAGGACCTCCCAGCCGACACAGAGGGTGAGCAGGCGCCCGACCCGAACGCCAGCCAGCAGGAGGGCCAGGGGGAATCGACCGAGGAGAGCGGTACGACGTTGCCGGGTGGTGACGAGGTGTTCCTGCAGCAGGGCACCGACGAGGCCGATCAGGCGCAGCTCGGTGAGGAAGAGGTAGGCCACGCGACGCGTGAAGGCGGTGAAGAGCAGGAGCTGTTCGAAGGCGAGCTGAGCACGTTGGAGGTAGAGCTGCAGCGCGAGATCCTGGCGTTGCCCGAGGACGAGGGGGAGGAAGAACCGGAGGAGCAAGAGGAGCTGGTGATCAAGGCCGAGGAGTCGCGGTTGGCGTTCCAGGAAGTCGAGACTCCGAGCGAGTTCGCCGAGCAGGAGCTGCTGCAGACCGAGATCGTGCCGTGGGCTTACCGGGACCTCGTACGGATGTACTTCCAGACGCTGCGTGAACGTGACAACCAGAAAGAAGACCAAGAGCGATGATCGAAGTCGAACAGAGCATCGATAACTTCCAGGGGCGGTTCGCGATCGTCCGCGATGAGATCGGCAAGGTCATCGTCGGCAACGCCGACGTGATCACCGGCATCCTGACGGCGCTGCTGGCCGGCGGCCACGCGTTGCTAGAGGGGATCCCGGGCCTTGGCAAGACCAAGCTCGTGCACACCCTTGCCGACGTGCTGCACCTGGATTTTCACCGTATTCAGTTCACCCCCGACCTGATGCCGGCTGACATCGTGGGAACGAACGTCGTCCACGAGACGCCGGACGGAGCCCGGCGCCTCGATTTCCAGCCAGGGCCGATCTTTGCCAACATCATCCTGGCCGACGAGATCAACCGCGCGACGCCGAAGACGCAGTCGGCGTTGCTCGAAGCGATGCAAGAGAACAGCGTCTCGGTGGGCCGCAAGACGTACTCGCTCGAACAGCCGTTCTTCGTTCTCGCGACGCAGAACCCGCTAGAGATGGAAGGAACGTATCCGCTGCCCGAGGCACAGCTCGATCGGTTCCTCTTCAAGCTCAAGCTCGATTTTCCCAGCATCGACAACCTGCACGAGATCATGGAGCGCACCACGCAAGTTGACGAGCCAACCGTGGAGCGGGTGCTCGACGGCGAGGAAATCGTCGAGATGCGCAAGACGGTACGGTCGGTGCCGATCTCCAAGCCGGTGCAGGACTACGCCATTCGGCTCACTCTGGCAACGCATCCCGGCAACGAGCACGCCGTCGACGAGACCGAGCGCTACGTGCGCTACGGGGCGGGTCCGCGGGCGATTCAGGCGCTCGTCCTCGCCGGCAAGATTCGGGCGCTGCTGCACGATCGGGTGCACGTTGCGGCGGAGGACATCCGTGCCATGTTGATGCCGGCGCTGCGACACCGCGTGCTGCTCAACTTCGAGGGCGAAGCCGACCGCGTCGACACCGACACCATCCTGGCGGCTATTCTGGAGAGCCTGCCGGGGCCCCGCGAGTAGAGACCCCGTGATCGCGCGAGCGCGCTAATGAGTGCAGCCACGGCCGAGCCGCTGAGTGACGGCGGCCTGGGACCGTTCGACGAGGAGTTCCTGCGCAAGCTCGAGCTCCTCAGCGTGGTCTCCAAGCGCTTACTGTCAGGGCAGTTCAAGGCCGAGCGCCGGGCTCGCAAAGTAGGTGCCGGAGTGGAGTTCGCCGACTATCGTGGCTACGTGCCCGGCGACGACACTCGGGCAGTCGACTGGCGTGCCTACATGCGACTCGACCGCCTGATTCTGCGGCTGTTCGAGGAGGAGACCGACCTTCCGATCTATCTCTTCGTCGACGCCAGTCGGTCGATGGGGACAGACGGGGGCAGGAAGCTCGACTACGCCAAGAAGGTGGCGGCCGCCCTGGCCTACATCGGTCTGTCGAATATGGATCGGGTCAACCTTGTCGTCTTCGCAGAGGGAATCATCGAGGAGCTACCGGCGCAGCGCAGCAAGGGCCAGATCTTCAGCATCCTGCGGTTTCTGTCACGCGTGCGCGCCAGCGACGAGACCAACGCCGGCGAGGCCTTCCATCGCTTCTTTACCGCCAAGCGCCGTCGCGGGATGACGGTGGCGATCTCCGACTTCTTCGATTCCCACGGTGCCACCAGCGCCTTCGATATCGTGCGTTACCGCCGCCAGGACCTGCTGGCCGTGCACGTCGCCAGCCCGCAAGACATGTCGCCCGTTCTGAACGGCGAGGTGACGCTGGTGGATTCCGAGACGCGGCAGCCGCGCGACGTTACGGTGACGCCGACGCTTCTGCGTGCCTACGAAGAGGAGTTCGATCGCTATAGCGATGAGCTCGAGCGGTATTGCGCGCTCTACGGCTTCAGCTACGTACGGACGCTCACCGAGCATCCCTTCGAGGACCTGATCCTGCAGGTCATGCGGCAGGGGAGGTTCCTGTCGTGAGGGTGCGATGACGTTCCTGGCGATGGCGCAATGGCAGGCCTGGGTGCTGCTGGTGGCGACCGCGGTGGCGATCGTGGTGATCTTCTTTCTGCGCATCCAGCATCGTCGGGTGGTTGTTTCGTCGTCGTTCCTGTGGGATCGCGTGCTCGAGAGGCGCAAGCGACGCTCGTGGATGGAGTTGCTGCGGCGGTTGATCTCGCTGCTCATCGCGCTCGCTATCGGCTTGTCGCTGGTGATGGTGTTCTCCGAGGCGGAGCTCGGCGGCGCCGGTCGTACTCCGCGCGATATCCGCCTCGTGATCGACATACGGCCGCACATGGCAGCCCAGATGGGCGACGGGCGCTCGCGCCTTCAGGCGGCGCGCGATCGGGCTGCCGAGCTGCTCGGGGGTGGCTCCGGAGCCGACAGTTTCACGGTGTACGACACGGACGGCCGTCTGATCTCTGCTCGCACCCGCGACCGGATCGAGGTGAGCGAGGATCTCGTCGACGTGCAGGCGATCGGCTCACGCTTCGTTCTACCCGACCCGGAGGCGGGCACCGAAACGTGGGTGTTGACCGACGGTGTCAGCTTGCCGCCGTTGCCCCTCGATTATCGTGTCACCACGGTCTACGAGCCGGCCGTCAACGTCGGTGTGACGTCTTTCGAGGTGCGCCCCTGGCCGTCGGACCCCTACCGCTATGAAGCGTTCCTGGAGGTGGGCAATTTCTCCCCCGCGGCGCAAGAAACGACGATCGTGTTGCGCGACGCCGGCGGCGTGCAGTTTCGCCGCACCGTCGAGCTACAAGCCGGTGAGCTTTATCGCAACACTTTCGATCTTAGCCCCCTGGAGGGCGGCGTCCTTGAGGCAGAAGTACGCGCCGAAGGGGACGCGTTGGATCTGGACGATAGCGCCTACCTGCTGGTGGCCGAGCAACGCGCACAGCAGATCGCCGTAGTCAGCCAGCGACCGTCGGCGCTCTCGGAGCTTCTGCTCGAGCTGCCGCATCTTGAGCTCACCGCGATGACGCCGACGCAGTACGAGGACTGGAGGACCGATGTCGGCAGCGGCGGCGTCGGCGGTATGGCTCAGGTGACGGTGCAAGCGCCGTCGTTCGACGGCTTCATCTTCGAGGGCTACGCACCCGGAGAACCGCCGCTGACTCCGGCGGTGTTGTTCGGCCCATCAGACGTCAGCTGGCTGCCGCGGGCTCAGGGAGCGGTGCGCGACGTCGCGGTAACGAGTGCCGATCTGACATCCACGATCATGCAGTTCGTAGATCTGCACGACGTCAAGGTCGGGCGGGCGGTACGCGTCGATCCGGGCGACGCCACGAGGCTCGCCGGCGACGGGAACGTGCCTTTGATCCTCAGCGGTCGGAGCGCGACCGCGCCATGGATCATGACCACGTTTGCCCTCGGAGACTCCGATTTCGAACAGAGTCTCGGGTTTCCCATCTTCGTGACCAACGTCCTGCGCTGGTTCCGACCGCACGCTGCTTCTCGTGGTGCCAACCTCGGAGACGTGTTGCTGACCGCCGTTGGCGTGACCGTGGTCGACGTGCTGTCGGCCGAATCGGTGCCGCTACGCCGTTCGGGCGACCGCAGCTACTTCACCGCGTTGCGGCCGGGGCTCTTTATGGCAACGAGCAACGAGGGGCGGGTGCCGATCTCGGTCAACGCCGGAGGTCGGGATACCTCGGCAATCAACCGCACCGCCCTCGACGCCGATGCCGCCAACCTCGAAGTGCCCGCGATGGCTCGGCGGCTCTGGCCGATGCTGCTGGCGCTGGTGGCACTCCTGCTGGCGCTCGAAGCGCTGACCTATCACCGGAGGATCACTGTCTAGTGGGCGGTTACAGGCCACCGGTCAGCCGCCCGCGAGACGAGGCAGCCTGACGTCAATGTTGATGACCTTTGAACAAACCTGGCCGCTGCTGCTGCTACCGGCGGTGGCGGGCCTATGGTGGGTGCGGAAGCACACCATCATCGAGTTTCATCGGCGTCAGCTTGATCTGATGTTGCTGCTGCGCGGTGTGGCGCTGGTGTTGGTGATTCTGGCGATGAGTCAGCCGGTCTTGCATCGCTCCGGCTCGTGGTTGTCGGTCGTCTATCTGCTCGACGTTTCGCACAGTGTCCGGCCTCGAGCCGTTGACGAGGCGATCACCTGGGTACAGGAGGCTGTCGACACCGGCGAGGCAGACGTGTCCGGCTTCTTCGCCTTCGGCGGCAACGCGATCCAGGCCGATGACGCCGCCGGGCTGCGCGAGGTCCGGGTCGCGGACGGCGCCGCCTTCGGCGCTGTCGACCGCTCGGCCACCAACCTCGCGGCGGCGATCGAGCGCGGCCTCGTGGCGCTGCCGCCGCACCATGTTCCGCATCTCGTTCTGCTGACCGATGGCCAGGGCAACCGCGGTGACTTCGATCGTGCCGTCGATCGCCTGCGCCTCGATGGTGTACGCACCTACACGCGCACGACGAAGGCACGTGACCGTGCCGACGCTTGGATCGACGATGTCGATTCCGAAGACACCGTCACCGCGGGGCTACCGTTTGCGTTGCGCGTGGAGCTGTTCGCACAGGTCGCAGTCGAGGGGACGCTCATCGTGGCTCAGGATCGCCGCGTTCTGTCCTCGGAGGTCTTGCAGCTGTCGCCCGGCTCGACGGTGGTGGAGCCCCGGCCGGTCCTCGAGGAGGGCGGGCCGGCAGTGGTCGACGTGGTGCTCCAAATCGACGGGGACCCGGAGCCGGAGAACAATGTCGTCCAGCTGGCAGTCCACGCCGCCGAGCGGCCGCGTCTGCTATATGTCGAAGGACGCGGAGGCTCGGCCGACTACCTGCGCGATGCTCTCCAGGAAGGGGGCTTCGATGTCGAGCTCGAGTTGCCCTGGAACCTGCCCACCGATCCTCGCCGACTCGAGCGCTATGCCGCCATGATCCTCAGCGACGTCGACCCGCGACTGCTCAGCATTCCGGCGATGAACGCGATCGAGAGCTATGTCTCCGATCACGGCGGCGGGCTGTTGTTGGCGGGTGGAGAGTCGGTATACGGCGAAGACGGCTACGCCGACACGCCGATCGAGCGTGCGCTGCCGATCTGGTTCAAGGCCGAGCGTAAGCCCAAGGATCTCGTGTTGGTGATCGCGTTGGACAAGTCCTACAGCATGGTCGGCGACAAGATGGCACTCGCCAAGGAGGCATCCAAGGCCGCCCTCGATTTGCTCGAGGAGGAGCAACAGTACGGCCTGCTGGCCTTCGACTATCACTTCTACTGGCCAGTGCCCATCCAGCTGGCGCGCGGCAAGGATCGCTTGCGCGAGCGTATCTCGGCGATCGAGGCGAGCTCGCCGACCAATATCTACCCGGCCCTGCAGGACGTGTTCCTGTCGCTGCAGCAGACCGAGGCCGAAGTGAAGCACGTGATCCTGTTGTCGGACGGCAAGACCTATGAGGATGACTACGAGGGCTTGGTCACCGAGATGACCGAGCGAGACATCACCGTCTCGACGGTAGCGGTGGGCGGCAAGGCCGACCGTGAGCTGCTTGCCAACATCGCTACTTGGGGCGATGGGCGCAGCTACTTCATCGACGATCCGACGCGTGTGCCCGAGATCTTCGTGGATGAGACGCAGAAGGCGCAGGGCATCACGCTCGAGGAGGATGACGAGGTTCAACTCGAAGTGCGTAAGCCCATCGAGGCGCTGGCCGGTCTGGAGATGGATACTGCTCCAGCGCTGCTGGGCTACGTGCGCACGATGTCGAAGGACAACGCCGAGCTGGTTCTCGACACCGGCGAGGACGGGGATCCGATTCTGGTGCGCTGGCAGTACGGTCTCGGACGGTCGGTGTTCTTCGCTGCCGATGTTAAGAACCGCTGGTCGGCGCCGTGGTTGGAGTGGGATGGCTACGGCAAATTCTGGGTCCAGCTGGTGCGCGAAGCGATGCGGCAGGACGCGTTCAAGCAACCGAGCTTCACGGCGTCGCGGGACCACGCCGGCGCGCGCCTGCAGCTCGAGCTCGTCGACGGCTCCGGACGCCACAGGAACGCCCTACGACCGACCGTGACCGCTACCATCGGTGAAGAGGAGTCGGAGATTGAGCTGGCACAGGTTGCGCCGGGGCGCTACGAAGCACGTTTGCCCTTGGCCGCCGACGACGAAGCGAAGTTCCGGTGGTCGGAACGCGATGCGGCGATCGAGCGCACGCTGGTGCCTGTAGCGAGCGAGGAGCGACGCTACCGACCAGCGGATGACGAGGCTCTGCGCGGCCTCGCCACGGCAACCGGAGGCGTGCACGATCCGGAGCTGGACCAGCTATTCGACCCGGGGGATCAGACCGTGACCCGCCCCTTGCGCCTGTGGCCCGGACTCGCTGTGCTGGCGTTGGTTCTCTACCTGGTGAACATGTTGCTGCGGCGCGTTCGCGTGTTTCGCGACGACGGTAGTCTGGTGGGCTCATCCGCGTCCTGACGGCTCGCGGGAAAGCGCCTCGTAGGCCCAGGACAGCGCGGGCCCGGGACAGTGCCCCTCAGTGGCGCCGGATGCGGACGGCTCCCTGCAGGGTCTCGATGCTGATGTCCGCATCGCCGCTGCCGGTGCGGAACGACAGCTCCTGCGACGGCACCCAGCGGCTCGTGCGTCTTGGTTGCTCGCCGAAGTCGTTGGCGATCTCCCCCATCATCGTTTCGATATCGAAGCTCGCCGAAACGTCGGCGGGGAGCAGCAGTTCGACGCTGCCGTTCACTGCCTCGAAGTTGAGATCAGCCCCCGGGGCCACATCGCCCTCGAAACGGATCTCCCCGTTGACCGTTTCGAAGTTGCCTTCCATCAGCGATGCGGTGCTGGCGATGATCGACCCGGTCACCGACGTCAGCTCGATCGTTGTGGCGTTGCCGGAGTACTCAATCCCGCCGGTGATGGTCTCGATCTCGATGGCGCCATCGACCTGATCGACGTATACCGACGCGGTAATACCGTTGATCTCCAGCGTCGCGCCATGCGGCACCCGAATCTCGAGCGTGACGTCGACCTCCTGGCGGTCACGCCCACGCCCACGCCAGCGTCGCCGGCGATCTTCGCTCCCGTCGTCGTTGTCCCATTCATCCCAGTCGGCGTAGATCTCCACCGATTCCGGGCCACCTTCGACGACGAATTCATCGACGTCGGCTCCGATGGTACCGGTAACCAACAACTCGTTGGTCTCCCACCCGACGACGCGGATGTCTCCAACGATGATCTCGTTGATCTCGAGCTGCACGTCGGAGTTCACCGGACGCCGGTCGTCGATCTCCTGTTGCGCCACCGCGGTGACGGGCATCGCGAGCCCGATGAGCAGTGAGGCGACAGGCAGCAGGGTGCTGCGAAGATCCGCGTGTTTGAAACAACGTCGTGCCCTCATGATGATCGGTCCTCGTTCAGATGCGACTGATTTCCCGCAGGAAGATCACTCGCTTGCGGTACATATCGGTGAGCTGATTGAGCAATCCGGCATTTACCGGGTCGCGTTCCAGGGCGCTACGGGCGGAGGTAATCGCCTCGTCGATCAGGCGCAAGTTTTCTTCGACAACACGGACGGTCTCCGGCGACAGCTCCGAACGGTGCTCGTCGAGTGCGCGCAGGAGCTCATCGGTGATCTCCTGGTAGCTCCGCTCGGCGGCGCGGAAACCATCCCAGGCAATGGAGATGAAGTCCTCGGACGGCGCCAGCGGGCGCACCTCCGGCGGCAGTGGCGCCTGCACGAGGTACGCGATGATCCCCGACGATACCGCTACCAGCAGCATCGCAGCCGCCGCAATCGAGCCGACTCGGCGCCAGTTGACCAGCGTTTGCTCAGAGTCGCGCACACCGACACGATCCCCGCCGAATCGCGGGCGCATGATCTTGCGGTTCTCGATCCCGGCGGCGACTCCCGGCCATAGATCAGTGGGTGGGGCAATCTCGCGTCGCAGGGAGGCGGTCCGCGTCGCCAGATCGCGCCTGCGGGCGAGCTCGGCCCGCAGCTCGGACGAACTCGCGAGTAGCGGCTCGAGCCGGGCACGGTCCTCGTCCGAGATCGTGCCGTCGATCAGTTCGTCCAGACTGCGAAGCGTCTCTTCGGAGCTCATTGGTTCAGTGCCTCCCGCAGTAACTTCCGGGCACGGTGGAGCTGTGCTTTCGATGTTCCGGTCGCAACTCCGGTGAGCTGCGCGATCTCGTCGTGTCGGTAACCCTCGATGTCGTAGAGCACGAAGATCGTGCGGGCACCGTCGGGCAGCGCCGCGATGGCCTCTTCCAGATCGACCGTCGGGCCGCGATTGGTGCGATCGGCGAGGGCGGCGTGGTAGGAAAGATCGTCCTGCTCGACGGTACGCGCGCGTCGGCGCATCTCGCTGCGACGGTGGCTGAGCACGACGTTGGCCGCTAGCCGATGCATCCAGGTGGAGAAGCTGGCGTCGCCACGAAAGGTGTGGAGTTTTTCCCAGGCACGTATGAATGCTTGCTGGGTGAGCTCTTCGGCTTCGACGGGCCTGCCGGTCATGCGCAGGCACAGAGCGTAGATACGGCCGCTGTTCTCGTGGTACAGCTCTTCGAAGGCGGCCGTGTCGCCGTCGGCGGCGCGAGCTACCAGCGCCCTTGCCGGGTTGGGCGTCATCGCTGTTGGCCTGTGGGTGACTGCCTGCATGGGACATCCCGAGAGGGTGCTCGCGTGCCGTTCACGATCTTAGATACTCGGGAGGGTCACGGGGTTTGAACCCGATTGGTGCGGCGTGGCTGGCGGCTGCCGTCGGGATCGTGAGCGACCGGTCGATCGGTGCCAGCGTACCGATTGTAGAGTTACGACCCTGAGCCTGCAGGTGGTCGCGCTGGAAGCGAATGACCGGTTAGTGGCCTGTAACAGATGAATCGATAGCGCCGCAGATGGGATTTGCGGGCGAGATCAAGGCGCGGGTCCGCAGAATGGCGGCGAAATGGGGCCGCCTGCTCTGTTGCTCCTCCTCGGAGATGCACCAACATCGACTCGTCGGAGCGCCTTGTATCCGACCCCATTTGGCCACCACGGCACTATCGATTCATCTGTTACAGGCCACTAGGCAGCCTGTGCCCTTCCTGCAGGTACGGCGCGGCCCCGGGCCCAGGCGCGCAGCTCGGCGACGGCCTCGGCGCGCGTTACCGCCAACGGTACGGTGGCGCGGATCTCGGCCAGCATGTGCTGGGTGGCGAGACCGGTTCCATCGGCAAACGCTGCGTAGAGCGCGGCCACGACGATGCTCTCGATCTCTGTACCGCTGAAACCCCGCGCCGCTGTCGCCAGCTCCGTGAGGTCGAAGTCGTCCGCGGCGCGAGCACGGGCGCGCAGCTGGGCGGCGAAGATCTCGGCGCGCTCGTGGGCGTCAGGCAGGTCGACGAAGAAGATCTCGTCGAACCTTCCCTTGCGCATGAGCTCGGGGGGAAGCGTGGTCGCCGAGTTGCAGGTCGCCACCACGAAGACCCCGGCCGGCCGATCCTGGAGCCAGCCCAGGAGTCGGGCCAAGAGTCGGCGCGATAGTCCGCCATCGGACTGGCTGTCATTGGCCGACAGCGATTTCTCGATCTCGTCGATGAGCACCACGCAGGGCGCCATTTGCTCGATGCCGCTGAGGGCGCGCTCGAGCCGTCGCTCGGTCTCCCCGATGAACTTGTCGTACAGCCGACCAGTTTCGAGCGCGAGTAGGGGCACCCCCCACTCGTGAGCTACCGAGCGTGCCGCCATGCTCTTGCCGCACCCCTGGACACCGAGCAGCAGTAGGCCCCGCGGCGCCTCCAGGCCGAATTCGGTGGCTCCGGGAGCGAAAGCGAGCTGTCGGCGGTCAAGCCAGGCGCGAAGATTTTCGAGGCCCGCCGGTACCGGGGCGTCGGCGATGGGTATCACCTGCACCAGCCCGTCGGCCGCCAGCCGCTTGGCCTTGAGCTCGGTGAGACCGGCGGCAGCCTCGACGGTCAACGCACCGTCGCGCAACGCAACCTCGGTGAGGGCGCGCTCGGCTTCGAACAGTGTCAGGCCGACGAGCGGCTCGACCAGCTGTTTCATGCCGTCGCGATCCACCTTCAGGACCACGCCGTGCTGCTGTTGAAGGCGCTCGGCAACCGAGCTTGCAAGCTGCTGCAAGGCGGCGCGATCGGGCAGGCCGAGGTCGAAAAAGGCAGCGAATCGGCTCAGCTCGGACGGCAGCTCGATCGACGGCCCCGACATCAGCAGGGTGCGGCGGTCACGCGAAAACGGCTTCAGCAGATCGAGCACGCCGCGCAGCACCGCCGGCTGCTCGAGCACGCGCTCGAGATCCTTGAAGAAGAAGACCCCGGGGCTCTCGAGGCTGGCTGCTGCAGCCAGAGCGGCGGCGGGCTCGTGCGTATCGTAAATCGCCGCCTCGGCGTCGTGTCGACGCAGCCCCTGACTCACGGTCCAGGTGAAAAGCGGCAGCGACATGCGCCCGGCCACTCGACGCAGCGCCTGCTCGACACGGTCCTCGTCAAGCGCTTCTACGGCGATGATCGGGTAGCGTGACTCGATGAGCAACTGTAGATCGCGGAGCGCTCGCACGGATCCTCCGACCGGCGGTGAAAAAGGTCGTCCATCAGGGTACGACTGCGGCCAGGTCGGTCCGAAGCCCTTTCTTACCACCTGCGACGATGCCCCTCGGGGACGCCAGCCGAGGAGGTCGTCGCGGGAACGCTAGCCGAGGAGGTCGTCGAGCGCCGCGCGCAGCTGTGGGAAGCGGAACTTGTATCCCGCCGCCTGCAGCGCGCGTGGGAGCACGCGCTTGCTGGTCAGGAGCTCGGACGCGAACCCGCCGAGAACGATCTTGAGCGCCAGCGCCGGTGCTGGTATGAACGCTGGTCGATGCAAGACCGCGCCTAGCGTCCGCGCGAAATCGTGCTGACGCACCGGGACCGGCGCGGTGGTATTGAGCGGCCCGTCCATCGGTTCGTCGAGGCAATGTTGGATGACGCCCAGGACATCAGCGAGGTGTATCCACGACCACCACTGCCGCCCGGAGCCCAGGGGCCCGTTCATTCCGATCCTGGCCGGTAGCAGCATCTGCTCCAGCGCCCCGCGCCCGTGGCCGAGGACGATTCCAGTGCGCAGCCGAACCACTCGCGTCCCCGGACCCTCGGCCAACCGGGCGGCCGCCTCCCAGGCGGCGCACACCTCGGCCAGGAAATCGTCGCCGGCGGGCTCGGCTTCGCCGAGCTCGTCGTCGCCGCGGTCGCCGTAGAAGCCGATGGCGCTGGCGCTGATCAGAACGGCTGGGGGCGACGGTGCAGAGCGGATTCCGTCCACCAGGTTCCGCGTCCCAGCGACCCGGCTGTCCAATATCCTGCGCCGCTGGGCGGCTCCCCAGCGTCCGGCGACCGACTCGCCTGCCAGGTGCACGAGGGCATCCAGCCCGTCCACCGCCGTCGTCGGCGGGGGCCCGGCGACAGGGTGCCATTCCTGGATGTTGTCGAGCATGGGCAGGCGCTGTTTGGCGACAGCGGGATTGCGCGAGAGCGCGGTGACGGTGTGACCAGCGCCGGTCAACGCCCGACACAGGGCCGACCCGACGAACCCCGTCGCTCCGGTGACCAGTATGTTCATGTGTGCCTCAGGGCTGATAGGTAGTCTCGATCGGTGGGCTCGCCAAGTTTGACGAAAGGATCGTCACTGATAGATGTTAGGCGCATGGCGGCCCAGGTAAAGGACAACGTTGAACGTTTTCGGCAGGCCCTGGGCTTGCTGGGCGGCACTGCGCGTGTGCTCGAGAGTGGATTCGCTCTCGGCGAGGCGATCGATACCATCGTCCGCGAGCAACCAGGCCCGCCGGCGCTACTTTACGAGCCCTTTGCGCTTGCCGACCAGATGGGCTTGTACCTCGCACTCCGCGCTCGCGGTGTCGATCTCGTGCCGGTGCAGCAGGCGGGTGAGCGCGCCGCCGAACTGCGCGTCGGGCTGACGGTTGCCGAGCTGGCGATTGCCGAGTCGGGTACGCTGCTCGTCGGCGGCGAACCTGGCGGTTGGGGGCTGGCGACCATCTTGCCGTGGGTTCACATCGCGGTGCTTCGGGCGCGCGATATCGCTCCCGATATCACCAGCGCTTTCGAGGAGTTCGCCCTGCGGTTCGCTGCTGGCCAGCGTAACTGGGTCTGGATAAGTGGGCCGTCGAGGACGGCCGATATCGCTCAGAAGCTGGTGATGGGGATCCACGGCCCCAATGCGTTGCAGGTGCTCATCGTCGACGACGAGGCCCGGTGAGCATGAGCAGGCGCGATTTGCAGGCCGAGATCCGCGCTGCGTTGCTGGATTCCTCGTTGCAGAGCGCCGTACCCAGCGGCACGCGGGCGGCTGCTGCGAGACGGCGCAAGGCGGTCGATGGATTTGCCGCCTACGAGGCCAATCGCGACCGCGCCCGAGCCATCAAGGAGGACGCCATCGAGCGTCTTCCGGAGTTGATCGAGACGCTGACCGAGGCGGTCACTGCGGCGGGCGGCTCCGTGCATCGGGCCGAGGACGCCGAGGCTGCCTGCCGGATTATCGTAGAGATCGCGCGGCTCGAAGGCCTGACGGCTGCGGTGAAGTCGAAATCGATGACCTCTGAGGAGATCCATCTCAACGCCGCGCTGGAGAGCGCCGGCCTGACGGTGCGCGAAACGGACCTCGGCGAGTACATCGTGCAGCTCGACGATGATCGTCCCTCCCATGCCATCGCTCCGATCATGCACAAGAGTCTGGAGGACGTCCGCAACGCGTTCCGTCGCGGGCTCGGCCGCGACGACGTTCCGGAGACCGCCGAGGAGCTCACCCAGCTGGCGCGCCAGCAACTACGGCGCGATTTCCTCGATGCACACCTGGGAATTACGGGCGCCAATTTCCTCATTGCCGAGAGCGGCACGGTGATCATCGTCGAGAACGAGGGCAACGCTCGATTGAGCACGCAGCTACCGCGAGCTCATATCGCGCTGGCCGGGATCGAGAAGATTCTGCCGACGATGGCGGATCTCGAACCGTTCATCGAGTTGCTCCCACGCTCCGGGACGGGCCAGCTTCTCACTAGCTACCTGTCCGTGATCACCGGGCCCGGGTGGGGCGCATCACCGCTGGTTCAGGGCCAGCGCAGCTTCCATCTCGTCCTGCTGGACAACGGGCGTAGTGCGATGCGTGACGACCCGGTGCTGCGCGAGGCGCTGTACTGCGTACGCTGCGGTGCGTGTATGAACGTCTGTGCGCCGTACCAGGCGGTCGGTGGCCACGTATTCGGTGGGCCCACCTACCAATCCGGCATCGGAGTTGCCTGGGAGGCCGGCGTCAGCGGTCTGCAGACCGCGGCCGAGTTCAACGAGCTGTGCACCACCTGCTCCCGGTGTCAGGACGTGTGCCCGGTGCGGATCGATATCCCGTGGATGACCTCAGTGGTGCGCGGGCGCGTCCGCGCGCAGCCCGGCGTCTCGAGCCCCCCGGGATCCGCGTTGCTGCTCGAGCCCCGCCGCCTGTATCGCCTGGCTCGCCGCGCCCGGAGGCTGCACGGGCTGGCTCAACTGCCGCCCGTGCGCTGGGCGCTGGAGCGGTTCGTGGGCATCGACCGACGACGCCCGCTGCCGCAGATCCCCGAGACGACGCTGGCCGATTGGTTCCGGCTGCGCGGCGGCAAGGTGGTCGAGGAGGCGGGTGCCGATGCCGACCGTCTCGATGCCGCTGCCGAGACAGGCCTGGTCGTTTTCTGGGCCGATTGCCACTCCAACTACGGTGATGTCGACGCTGCCCAGGCGGCAATTCGCGTTCTCGAGCGACTCGGCTTCCGCGTGCTGCTGGTGACCGGGCCGTGTTGCGGTCGGGCAGCGTTGTCACAGGGCGCGCTCGGGGTTGCACGCGAGCAAGCGTTCGAAGTGTCTCGGCTGCTGGTCCCGTTCGCCGACCGGCAGATTCCGATCGTCGGTCTCGAACCCTCGTGCCTGACATGCCTGACCGACGACCACTCCAAGCTCTCGCCCTCGAACAACGACGCGTTCCTGGTCGGTCTGAGCGTGCGGGAGATCATGGTCTTCCTCGAAGAGCACTCGAAGCTGCTCGGCAGCGCCCTGGCGCAGCAGGTTCCTGGGGACCACCATGTGGTCGTCCTCCACGGGCATTGCCAGCAAAAGTCGGCTGGATGGTACGACTCCAGCATCGGTGTACTGGCGCGACTGCCGGGTATCGAGGTCGCGTGCACGACCGCGGAGTGTTGTGGCATGGCGGGATCGTTCGGCTACAAACCGGAGGGCTACGCCGTCAGTCGTGAGCTCGGTACCCGACTTGTTGCCGAGATCGCGGAGCTGGAGGTCGCTGGCGGGGCCCGGGTTGACGAGGTACTGGCCAGCGGCACCTCCTGTCGCGCCCAATTGACCGACTTCGACGGTCGACGACCGCGCCACCCGATCGAGCTCGTTGCCGACCGCATGGGCGCCACCCCGGGTCGGTCAGACACGGATCGCGTCAGCGGCGGAGCACGCCCTTGAGCGACGTCGGTGGCCGGCTGCGCGGGCTCCTGGTTTCTCAGTTCTTCGGTGCGTTCAACGACAACGCATGGCGCGTGATCGTCACCTTGCTGGCGATCGACGCGGTCCAAGCCGGTGGTGGCGCGGAGGCGGCCGCACAGGCCCGAACGACGCTGGCAACTGTTGTCCTCACGGTTCCGCTGATCGTCTTCTCGCTCCCGGCAGGTCTGATCTCGGACCGATTCAGCAAGCGCACGGTGATCGTCGCCATGAAGGCGGTGGAGATCGTCCTCATGGCCACGGCCGCCTGGGTCCTGTACATAGAGCCGCAGGGCGGCGTGCTGGCGCTGGTTGTTCTCGGTTGCATGGGCGCACAAAGTGCGATCTTCAGCCCGTCCAAGTACGGCATCCTGCCCGAGTTGCTGCCGCACTCGCGACTGTCGCTAGGCAACGGCGTGCTCGAGATGTGGTCCACGCTGGCGATCATTGCCGGCACCGCGAGCGCCGGAGTGCTGCTCGGGATCGCAGGCACCCCGTGGGTCGCCGGCGCCGTGCTTTGCCTGCTCTCGCTGGCCGGGTTTGCGGCCGCTCTCACGGTTCCTGCGGTGCCCAAGGCGCGCACGTCCGGGGGTCTCGTGGCCAGCCTGCGAGACGGTTGGGGAGCAATCCGTGCGGATCGCGTGCTCGGTCTCGCGGTGGTGGGATCGATCTTCTTCTGGCTGGTGGCGAGCGTCTTCTTCCAGGTCAGCGTGGTGTACGTGAAGACCCATCTCGGCCTGGCGAACACACCGGCGAGCCTGGCGCTCGGTGTTCTGATGGCCGGCATCGCTGCCGGCAGCATCCTCGCCGGCCGGCTGTCGCGCCGTCGAGTCGAGTACGGACTGCTGCCCCTCGGAGCCATGGGTCTGGCGGTGTTCACGCTGCTGTTCGGGCTGCTGGTACCGGGCTTCACGGGTACGCTGGTTCTGCTGCTGATGATGGGCATCTCCGGCGGACTCATCAACGTCCCGCTCAATGCACTCAAACAGTGGCGGTCCCCGGCCGACATGCGCGGGTCGGTGCTGGCGCTGGCGAATCTGTTCGTCTACGTAGGCATTCTCGCCGGCTCTGTAGGCACCGGCCTGCTCGCGTCTGCCGGGTTCTCGAGCCAGTACATCCTGCTGATCACCGCCGCCGGCGTGATCGCAGCGACCGTATGGGCGCTGTGGCTGTTGCCGGATGCCCTTGTACGCCTGCTGTTGGTGCTCAGCACCAACACGTTCTACCGGCTCGAGGTGATCGGAGCCGATCGCATTCCTTCCAAGGGCGGAGCCCTCCTGATCCCGAACCACGTCTCGTTCATCGATGCGTTCCTGTTGCTCGCCAGCACCGACCGGCCGATCCGTTTCCTCGCCGATGTCACGTACTACGACCACCCGCTGCTGCATCCGTTCATGAAGTCGCTCGGCGCCATCCCGATTGCCGCATCGGGAGGCCCCAAGCTGATCCTGCGGGCGATGCGCGCGGCGGGCAAGGCGATCGAACGTGGCGAGATCGTGTGTATCTTTCCGGAGGGCCAGATCACGCGCATCGGCATGATGCTGCCCTTCCGTCGTGGCTTCGAGCGCATCGTCAAGGGGCGCGACGTACCGATCATTCCGCTGTTCCTGGACCGTGTGTGGGGCAGCATCTTCAGCCGCTCAGGTGGTCGGTTCTTCACCAAGGTACCGGCGCGGATTCCCTATCCGGTGACCATCAGCGTCGGCTCGCCGCTAGCCTCAAATACTCCCATCCACGAGGTGCGCCGCGCGGTGCGCGAGCTCGGCACCGAGGCCTGGATGGCGCGCATCCGGGATAGCGTGCCGTTGCACCATAGCTTCGTCCGTTGCTTCCGCTCGCGGCCGTGGAAGCTCGCGTTCGCTGACGTGACGCGACCGCACATCAGTCGATTCAAGGCCCTCGTCGGGGCCATCGCCCTGTCGCGCGCGCTGCGCAAGCACTGGGATGGGCAGGAGACGGTCGGCATCCTGCTGCCCTCGTCGGGGTCGGCGGGGCCCTGGTCAACATCGCGTCGGCGCTGGCGGGCAAGGTGTCGGTGAACCTGAATTTCACCGCCGGCAAGCGAGGCATGGAGTCTGCCGCTAGTCAGGCGGGGCTCAGAACAGTGGTCACCAACGGGCTCTTCCTCGCCAAGGCGGAGCTAACGCTTCCCGATGGCGTCAAGCCGATTTGGATCGAGGAAGTCTCGAAGGAGATCGGGGCCGCAGATCGGATTGTCGCCATGTTGCTGGCTTTGCTGGCCCCCGTCCGCCGGCTGGAGCGAGCCTGTGGGGCGGTCCGCCCGGTGCGGGCCGAGGATCTCGTGACGATCATCTTCAGCAGCGGCAGCACCGGGGAGCCCAAGGGCGTGCCGCTGAGTCACTTCAACGTCGACTCGAACCTGCGCGGCTGCTTGCAGATCGTCCCGATCTCTTCGCGCGACCGGCTGCTCGGTATGCTGCCGTTCTTCCATTCGTTCGGCTTCATGGCGACGCTCTGGATGGTCGCCAATATCGGCGTGCCGGTCATCTATCATCCCAGCCCGCTCGATGCGACGGCGATCGGTGACCTGGTACGGCGGTACCGGGCGACGATCATGTTCGCTACGCCGACCTTCATCCAGCTCTACACGCGCCGCCTCACGCCGGGCCAGTTCGGGTCGTTGCGGTTGGTGGTTGTTGGCGCCGAGAAGCTGCAGACGGCGATTGCTGACGCTTTCCGGGAC
The DNA here is from genome assembly GCA_965248695.1 of Acidobacteriota bacterium. Classification (GTDB taxonomy): domain Bacteria; phylum Acidobacteriota; class UBA890; order UBA890; family WLXD01; genus DASCOT01. The sequence goes on from CBDFKD010000002.1 coordinate 4,138,187, forward strand.
CACTTCGGGTTCGACCCTCTCGAGGGATACGGGATTACCGAAACGGCGCCGGTGATTGCGGTGAACGTCCCGGATTTCCGCGCCGCCGGTCTCTACCAACCCGGATGGCGGCGGGGCACCGTCGGTCAGACGGTTCCCGGCGTGTCGGTACGAGTCGTCGACCCGGAGACCGACGAGATTCTGCCCCCTGACGAGGAAGGGATGCTGCTGGTGCGGGGCCCGAACGTGATGGGTGGCTATCTGGGTCGTCCCGACCTCAGCGCCGAGGTGCTCCGCGATGGCTGGTACGTCACTGGCGACATCGGCAAGCTCGACGAGGATGGCTTCCTGACGATCACCGATCGCTACTCACGCTTCTCCAAGATCGGTGGCGAGATGGTGCCGCACGGCGTCGTCGAAGAAGCTCTCGAACGCTGCTCGGGCGTCGAGGACCGTAGCTTCGCCGTGACTGCTGTTGCGGATGTTCGTAAGGGTGAGCGCCTCGCCGTGGTGCATACGCTCAACGACGAGGACGTCCCCGGTGTCCTGGATCGTCTGCGGACATCGGATCTTCCCAACCTGTTCCGACCGCGCAAGGACGATTTCATTCGCGTCGACGATATCCCGTTGCTCGGTTCCGGCAAGACCGATCTCAAGGCGGTCAAGGAGATCGCGCGCGAGCGCCTGTCGACCGACACCTGACGCGCGGACGCCCCGGAGAATCCCACGGTTCCGGCCTCGAGCTTCCGGTGCGACGCGATTTCTCGAGGCTGAGGGCCCGCGGGATCCTCTGGGGCGTCCGGCTTCTACTTGTCGGGTGAGTGAGTGGTGGCGCTCGCCGCCCGGCTCGTTCACCCCGTTTGACGCTGGGCGGTCGAGCGCCGTCCCCCACTCGCCAGATCTGGCTACGTCTCCATTGCTGGCAGCTCGATGTCGGGGATTGCGGCGTCGGGGATCTCGGCAGCGGGTACATCGGCGGGCGTCGCAACGTCCCACTCGCTTCCGGTGGTCTCGACGACCAACGTGACGCGTCGGTTCGTCATGCCGCTCTCGCCCGGGCCCGAGGCGCCCGGACTGACCTGCCGCGCTTCGGCCTCGCCGTAGCTGACCGTGCGGATCCGGTCGGAGCTCAAGCTCCCGTGGTCGACGAGGAACGTGCGCACCGCGTCGGCGCGCGCCTTGCCGAGTACCAGGTTGTAGGCCACCGGTCCGGCCGAGTCGGTGAACCCCTCGACGGTGATCAGGCTGTCCGTGTAGTGCTCGATCATCACGGCGGCGAATCGCTCCAGCACCGGCAGATCGTCGTCGCGAAGCTCGGCGGAGTCGTATTCGAAGTGCACCGGAACGTTGAACGCCAGGGCGTTCTCGATGCGTTCCACAGAGGCGCTGAAAGCTACTGCCAGCGCACGCAGGTCAGACTCGAGCTGCGTCGTGCGAGCGCTGTTCTCGGCCGCGCGGCGATCGACGTCGCTGATACGGCCGTCCATGCGGCGCACGTCGCCATCCAATCCGTCGATGCGACTGCCTAGAGTCGCATCGCCGTTGACAGACTCGGCGCGCAGGCCTTGCTCCAGGCGCGCCATCTCCGTCTGGAACTCCTGACGCTTGACATGCGCACAGGCCGTCGACGCCAGCAGCGTGACGACCGCGAGGGCGGCGAGGCCCGTTCGCGTGGTTCGGAACGTCATGGCGATACTCCTTGAATTGGACGGTCGGAGCTTTCAGGGACCCGTGTGACGGCCGGTCGCCCCGGCCGTGTGCCTGCAAGACGCAACGTCAACTGGCACTGCCCCTGTGTAAAGCAAGGCCCGTGCCACGCACGCTGGCTGCCCGCCCGCCGGCCGCCAGGCGGCGAATCGGCCTTCCACGACAGGTCCTGCCGCCGATGCGTTGTCGTCACTGTTGTCCCGCGGTCGGGTCGACGGAGAGGAGACAAGGCATGATTTACAGTCGGCCCATGTAAGATTTACAGACACGTGAGAACGCCGGTGGATGTGCGATGGGCGGCGCCGGCGCCCACGGCGTGCGCCGGCCGGCCGCGTCGGACGCCCTGGCACCATGGGAGTCGGGTTGCCCACTGCACTGGTAGTAGAAGACGACGCGGATTCTCGCGACATCCTCGTGGAGTTGGTGCGCCGTGAAGGGTTTCGGGTCGAGGGCGCAGGCACCCTCGCGGCGGCCCGCCTGGCCATCGAGCGTGAGCCCGCCGATTTGCTGTTGCTCGACATGCGGTTGCCGGACGGCAACGGCAGCGACCTGCTGTCGGGCGACGAAGAGGTAGCCGGTGACGTCATCGTGGTGACCGGACACGCCTCGGCGGAGTCCGCTCTGGCGGCGCTGCATTCGGGGGCGGTGGACTACGTGGTGAAGCCGATCGATGTGCAGCGCCTGCGCACAGTGCTGCGCCACGTCCGGCGGCAGATCGAGCTGCGCCGCGAGGTCGGCGCCCTTCGCGGCACGCTACGCTCGCTCGGCCACTTCGGCGAGATGGTCGGAGTCTCCTCGTCCATGCAGCGCGTATACAGCCTCATCGGTCGGATCGCCGCGACCGACGCCAGCGTCTTGATCACCGGACAGACCGGAACCGGCAAGGAGCTTGCGGCGCGGACAATCCACAAGTTCAGTCGTCGACGGGGCGGACCCTTCCTGGCGCTGAACTGCGGCGCGGTGCCGGCGAACCTGATCGAGAGTGAGCTGTTCGGACACGAGCGCGGCGCGTTCAGCGGTGCTACGCGTCGCCACAGCGGCTACTTCGAGCGGGCTCAAGGCGGCACCCTGTTGCTCGACGAGATCACCGAGACTCCTCCGGAGCTGCAGGTGAAGCTCCTGCGCGCGCTCGAGACCGGCACGATCACGCGCGTGGGCGGTGAGCGCGAGGTGCCGCTCGATGTACGCACCCTGTCGGCCACCAATCGCACGCCATCGAGTGCCGTGCGCGATGGCAGATTGCGCGAAGACTTGCTGTACCGTCTCAGGGTGTTCCAGGTCGACATGCCGCCGCTGAGCGACCGCGAAGGGGACATCGATCTACTGTCACGCCACTTCCTCGCCGAGCTTGCCGTTAGCGAAGGAGCTCAGAAACAGCTCGCTGCCGAAGCCGCACAACGGCTCGCCGTGTATCAGTGGCCGGGCAATGTGCGCGAGCTCAAGAACGTGCTCTACAGCGCTTTCGTGCTGGCGGGAGATGTCATCGAGGTCGACTGCCTTCCGGTCGAGTTGCGTGAATATTCGGCTGCACCGTTAGCTTCCGGGCCGCTCGGCATTCACGTGGGGATGTCGGTCGCGGCGGCCGAGAAACGACTGATTCAAGCGACGCTTGACGCCGTCGAGGGCAACCGTGAGGAGGCGGCGTCAATGTTGGGAGTAAGCGTCAAGACGCTGTACAACCGGCTACGCGACTATCGCTCCGAAGACAGCTGAACCGGATACCCGTGCCCCCTGGCGCAGGCGCGCATCCGATCTGCGATACGCAACGATTATCTGCTAGCCGTTACGCACCGCTGGTCGGGGGATTCAGCGGCCAGGTAAACACGAAGGTCGCTCCGGGCCCGGGCGGGGATTGCACCCAGATACGCCCGCCGTGGCTCTCGACCACGCGCCGGCAGATCGCCAGACCGATACCGCTACCGGCGCTGCCACCGGCGCTCGTGAACAGCCCGAAGATGTGCCCGGCCTGCTCGGCGGTGACGCCGGGCCCGTTGTCGCGCACGCGGAACAGCCAGTGCGACGATTGTCGCTCGCCGGCCACGGTGATGCGTGGCGCTGCTTCACCGCGATGTCGGATCGCGTTGCCGATGAGGTTCTGAAACAGCAGCGTCAGATGATCTCGGTTGCCGCGTATGTGCGGCATGTCGCCGACCTCGATCTTGGCTCCGCTGTTGTGGATGGTGGCTTCGAGGTTGGCCAGCGCTGCCCCGACGACCTCGTTCGTGTCGACTACTTCCACCGTCTCGGACCCACCTACCTTGGCGTACCGCAACAACCCCTCGAGCATGGATGCCATGCGTGCCGAGGCGCGTCGGGCCGGCTTGAGATGGCGCTCGCCGGCACCCTCGAAGTCTTGCTCGAGAAGGAGTTGCAGATGCATGTCGACAACGCTGAGTGGCTCGCGCAGATCGTGGGAGATCACGTGCGCGAAACGCACCAGGTCGGCGTTGGACCGCTCGAGAGCGCGTGCCCGGTGCTCGAGCTGTTCCTCAGCGGCAAGCCGCGCGTCAGACTCGCGTTCGACCTCCGCCATCATCTCCGCCTGCTTGGTGCGGAGCCCTTCGGCCTGCCCGAGGCGCACGGCGCCCCCGAGGAGCACTGCGAAGGCCAGCCCGCCGATCAGTACGGTACTCGGCAACGCCGAACGTAGGCTGGCGAGAGTCGGTGGCGTGGGCCAGATCTCGACCGTCAGCTGGACTCCCTGGAACTCGACATCGCGCCGGCGCACCCAATCCGCCATGGTTCCGTTCGGATCGCCGTCGCGAACGAAGAAACGGTCGCCGCTGCTCCCTATCGCCAGGGCGTAGTCGTTGCCGAGCCCGGTGGTGGTCGCCTGGGCCAGCGCCTCGGCATCGTAGATACAGATCATCACTCCCGCCGCCCCGGTATCGAGGATCACCGGTACCCGGACCGGTACTACCGGCTCGCTTTGCGGCCCGTCGATGACAGCCAGCAGGCGCACCGACGAAAGCCCTCCTCCGGGGCGCCAGGAAGACGCGTGTCTGAACACCCAGGCATCGACGGCCGGCGTGCTCTCGGCCCCCGCGGTACCTATTGACCACAACAATTCGGCCTCGCGCGATAGCCACAGGACGCGTTCGACGGCAGGCGTTCGTAGCAGGACCGCGCTCTCTACCTGGGCCATCGTCTCGCTCAGGCGCGTCAGCCCGATCCAGCGCACGGTCGTCCGATCTAGCCCGTCGCGGGTTTCCTCGAGCCGGATGCGGACGTGCGCCGCCACGCTGTCGGCTTCGGCGTCGATGAGCCTGACGATGCGCGTGCGCTCGCGATTCAGGGCCGACTGCCAGGCCAACACGGCGAGCACCGCGACGACCCCGACCACCAGGATTGGTAGCCACGGCCAGCGTTGCGTCGGGGCGGGTGTTGCCATGTCGCTACCTCAGTGCCCGCGGCGCATCATCGCCGCGCGGATCGCCCATCCGGCAAGCACCCACCCACCGAGCATGGCCCAAGCGTAGCGATGCGCGTAACTGAGCGTGGGGAAGTGGTTGCTCAGCATGATCAGCAATACCGGTAGGACGATGAACGTGTTGTGCCTTGAGCGCTGCTTGGCGCCGAAGCCCAGCGCGGGATCGAGCTGTGTCCCACTGGCGACCGCCGCCACCATGCGACGCTGTGGCGGCAGAATCCGCATCCAGACGTTGGCGGTCATCACACCACCTAGCATCGCGCCGACGTGAAACCAGGCGGCGCGGGCGCTCAGCAACTGCATCAGCGACCACGTCAGCGCCATCAGCAGCAGCAGTGAGATGGTGGCCGCGATCGGCTCCCGGCGCCCCAGTGGCGAGCTCCAGAGAACGTCGTAGACAAACCAGCCGGCGACCAGGGCGCCGAGGCTCAGAACCACGGCCGTGATCGTTCCAGTGCTCGACCCGGAGGGCAGCAGCAACCCGCCGAAGGTGTACATCAGCAGCAGCAAGGCGAGTCCGCTGATCCAGGTGAGCGCCGACTCCCAGCGTGTCCAATGCAGGGGATCAGGGAGGCGCTGGGGTCGCACGATCTTCTCGACCCGATAAAATCCGCCGCTATGCACCATCCACACGGGCTCGTCGCCCGCATCGTCGCTGTCGGTGGGGCGGCGGAACTGCGCATCGAGCCAGGTAAACAGGAATGTCTGGCCGACCCAGAGTACGGCGGTGAGCACGTGCGTCCAGCGCAACACCAGGTTCAACGCCTCGTAGAGGGTTGCGTTCATGGGTGCTCCTCGGATCGAAAACGCCAGTCGCCTTCTGACCTTAGCAGTCGCGGTCGTTACGCGGAGGCCGCCGTGCCGTTCGCCGTGGGCGTCGCGATCGCAAGCTCGGGTCGAACGCGTTGAGGCGCGTCGAGGGAGTCGACAAGCTCACCGGCGCCGAGCGTTACGTTGACGATCTCAGCATCCCGGGTTGCCTGTGGGGAATGACCGTACGCAGCCCGGCACCCCGTGGACGCGTGCGCGAGGTGCGCTTCGGCGACGGGATCGACTGGTCGGAGTTCACCATCGTCGATCACACCGATATCCCCGGGGACAACGCGGTCAAGCTGCTCGAGCTCGACCAGCCGGTTCTTGCCGCGACGCATGTCCGCCACATCCACGAGCCCGTTCTGTTGCTGGCGCACGCGTCACGCGAGATGTGCCGGCGGGCCGTGGCGGCGGTAGAGGTCATGGTCGAGCCTCAGAGCCCGATCTTCGACTTCGCGGTACTGCCGACCGAGGACCAGATCCAGCACGGGAGCGACAATGTGCTCAAGCAGCTGAGCATCGTCAAGGGCGATGTCGAGGCGGCGCTCGAGGCGGCAGCGTACGTCGTCGAGGGTACCTATGCGACCGGCGCGCAGGAGCACGTGTACCTCGAGAACCAGGGCATGGTCGCCTGGGTCGACGAAGCGGGAGTGCTGGTGGTGAGGGGCAGCATGCAGTGTCCCTACTACGTCCACACCGCCCTCAAGCATGCGCTCGGCCGCGACGACGACGGGGTACGCGTCATCCATGCGCCGACCGGCGGCGGATTCGGCGGCAAGGAGGAGTTCCCCTCGAACATTGCCGCGCATGCAGCGTTGTTGGCGTTGAAGGCCGGCTGCCCGGTGAAGATCATCTACGACCGTGGCGAAGACATGGCCGCCACCACAAAGCGCCACCCGGCGCGGGTGCGCCACCGCACCGGGCTCGATGACGAGGGCCGTCTCGTGGCCCAGGACATCGAGCTCGACCTCGATGGCGGCGCCTACGTAACCCTGTCGCCCGTGGTCCTGAGCCGCGGCATTATCCACGCCGCCGGTCCATATGCCTGCGACAATGTCCGCATCGTCGGCCGAGCCATGCTCACCAACTCCGTACCGTTCGGCGCGTTCCGTGGTTTCGGGGCGCCGCAATCGCAGTTCGCCAACGAGCGTCATATGGACGTCGTTGCGAAGCGTATCGGGTGGGATCCGGCCGAGCTACGTCGCGTCAACTTGCTGCGCGAAGGCGACACCACCGCCACCGGCCAGGTCATTCGCGACGGAGCTGATCGGATCGAGGTACTGGAGGCGGCGCTTCACCACGGACGCTATGTGGAGCGCCAGGAGCGGCACGCCGAGTTCAACGCCGGCCACCCGTATCTGCGTCGCGGAGTTGGCCTGGCGAGTTTCTATCACGGCTCCGGCTTCACTGGCGCCGGGGAGGTGTATCTGAGCTCGCGCGTCGGGCTGGAGGCGCTGGCGGACGGCAGTGTATCGGTGCTGGCGGCGTCCACCGAGATGGGGCAGGGCACGACGACTGTATTCACACAGATCGCCGCGGAGCGACTGGGATACTCCCCGGCGGACGTCGCGATCGCCGAACCTGACACTGCCGAGGTACCCGACAGCGGTCCGACCGTTGCCTCGCGGACGGTGATGGTGGTCGGACGCCTATTGGAGCGCGCTTGTGACGATCTGCGCGCCCGTCTGGAAGTGCCGACCGACCTTGCCGGCGACGGGCTCAAGGCGGCGATTCGACGCTGGCATGCCGACCACCCCGGTGAGGCGCTGGTCGCGGAAGCCGATTACCAGAAGCCGGAATGGGTGGAGTGGGACGACGAGGCGTATCGGGGCGATGCCTACGCAGCATTCTCGTGGGCGACGTACAGCGCCGAGGTCGAGGTCGACCTGCGCACCTGCGACGTTCGGGTAACCGACTTTGTCGCCGTGCAGGAGGTTGGCCGGGTGATGAACGAAACGCTGGCGCGTGGCCAGGTTCAAGGAGGAGTCGTGCAGGGAATCGGCTGGGCGCTGATGGAGGAGTGCGTGCTGGAGTCGGGCGCCATGCGCAACAACCAGCTCACGAACTACATCATTCCGACCGCCGTCGACGTGCCGCCGATTCGTGTCTTCTTCTTGCAGGAGGCCGGCGCCCCGGGACCGGGCGGCGCCAAGGGAATCGGGGAAATGCCCATCGATGGCCCCGCCCCGGCCGTCGTCAACGCCGTTGCCGCCGCGCTGGCGCGGCAGCCGACGTCGATTCCTCTGACCCCCGAGCGCCTGCTCGACTTGATGGAGAGCACCGCGTGACCGCCACAACCGCCGAGCTCATGGAGGTTGCCTTCAAGCTCAACGGCGAGGATGTCCGGGTGCAGACGAGCCCGAGCGCTCGGCTGCTCGATCTGCTGCGCTACGAGCTCGACCTTACCGGAACCAAGGAAGGGTGCGGAGAAGGCGAGTGTTGTGCCTGCACGGTCTACCTCGACGGCGATCCGGTGAACGCTTGTCTGGTGCCCGTATTTCAGGTGCGCGGTCGCGAAGTGATCACCATAGAGGCGATCGATAGCGGATCACTCGAGCCCATGCTGCTCAGCGGCGCCACCCAGTGCGGCGCTTGCACCCCGGGGGTTGTGATGACGGCGAGCTGGGTGAGGCAACATCCTGCCCTGCTGGAGCAGTTCTCGGCGCGCGAGCTGATGGCCGGCAACCTGTGTCGGTGCACCGGGTACGACGGCATCATCGAGGGATTGCAGGCTGCACTGGAAGCCGACCAGGTCAAAGGAGGAGTCTGATCGCATGCGTGTCTTGATGCCCGAGACGCTCGAGCAGGCCCTGCAGATGAGGGCCTCCGAGCCCACGGCGCAACCAATCGCCGGTGGCACCGACCTGATGGTCGATTGGCCCCTCAAGCTCGATCTGTCCGAGCGGGTGTTTCTGGATCTGAGCGCGGTAGGGGCCTTACGGTCGCTGGTATGGGACGAGGACACGCTCAGCATTGGCGCGCTGACCACCTACTGGGACGTGCTCAGCGACCCGCAGGCCCGCACCGAGCTGTCGATGCTGCAAGCAGCCGCACGCACGGTGGGCGCAGTGCAGATCCAGACGCGCGGCACGTGGGCGGGCAACATCGCCAACGCATCACCGGCGGCTGACGGAGTGCCCGCGTTGATGGCGTACGATGCCGAGGTTGAGCTGGTAGGGCGGGGCGGTACGCGCCGCGTACCGCTGAAGAGCTTCTACCACGGATACAAGCAGCTCGAGATGCGGTCCGACGAGCTCATCACACGGGTGCTGCTGCCGCGGCGCGAGCATCGCTACGAGCAGTTCATCAAGGTCGGATCACGGCGCGCCCAGGCGATTACCAAGGTAGGGGTGGCGCTGGCCCACTCGCATGACGGCTGGCGCGTGGTGGCCAACAGCGTGGCGGCAACGGTCTGCCGGTGTTCGTGCCTCGAGCAGCTGCTCGATAGCGGCGACGAGGTGAGATCGCCGGACGATTTTCTGGAGGCCATCCGCGCCGACGTGTCCCCGATCGATGACATCCGATCGACGGCGCGTTACCGCGAGCGCGTGATGAGCCGCATCATCTACCACGCCCTGTGTTCTGAATACGAGCAGGTTCACTGAACGACCCGATCGCGAGCCAACCATGAAACGCTCATTCGACGACCACGTGCTCGACGATCTCGGGCAACGCGTACGACCGCTGATCGACAAGATCGTGGAGTGCTACCCCGGCGACCCGAGCAGCCGCCAGCCGGTGCATACGGTGTACGGCGGCGCACAGTTGTTTCGTGCCGGCACCGCTCGTCGTCTGGGAGACTTGGCGCTACGGGATCTCGAGGCGTACGCGCCCGACGCGACGACATTCGGCGATGCGATCGGACTACGAGCCGACGAGGCTCTGCGCCGCACCGTCTACGAGCGCGTGCGTAGCAAGCTCGAGACCGAGCCGGTAGAGGACTTCCGCATCGACTTTGAAGACGGTTACGGCAAGCGTCCGGACGACGAGGAGGACACCTGCGCAGCGGCCGCTGCGGAGGCCGTCGCCGAAGCCATGAGCACCGGGTCACTGCCGCCGTTTATCGGCATTCGCATCAAACCGCCGGCCGGCGAGCACTGCCGGCGCAGCGTATCGACGCTCGACATCTTCGTATCAACGCTGCTTGATCGGACTGGCGGTCGGCTTCCCGATGGATTCACCGTGACGGTGCCCAAAGTGATGGATCCGGAAGAGGTGGCGATCTTTGTCGACGTGCTCGAGCAACTGGAGCTCGCAGTCGGCCTGGAGTCCGGGACGCTCGATCTGGAGCTCATGATCGAGACACCTCAATCGATCCTTGCGAGCGATGGCTCGTCGATGTTGCCGGCGCTGGTGCGGGCGGCCCGGGGCCGCTGCAAGGGCGCCCACTTCGGCGTCTATGACTACACCGCGGCGGCAGAGATCAGCGCTCAGTATCAGGTGCTCGATCACCCAGCCTGCGACTTTGCTCGCCACCTGATGAAGGTCGCTCTTGCCGGAACCGGAGTGATGCTCTCGGACGGCGCCACCAACGTGATCCCGGTGCCGGTGCATCGGCCGGCGGCCGGCGCTGTGCTCTCGTCGGCGCAGGCAGAAGAGAACCGAGTCTCGGTCCACCGTGCCTGGCGGCTGCACTATGAGCACGTGCGCCACTCGCTACGACACGGCTTCTATCAAGGATGGGATTTGAACCCCGCGCAGCTGCCCACGCGCTACGCTGCGGTGTACGCGTTCTTTCTGGAGAGCGTGGCAGCAGCGACCGAGCGCCTACGTAACTTCGTTTCGGTCGCCGCGCAGGCGACGCTGGTCGGCGAGGTCTTCGACGATGCGGCCACCGGGCAGGGCCTGCTGAACTTCTTTCTGCGTGGGCTCGGATGTGGCGCGTTGAGCGAAAGCGAGGTGCTCGATACGGGGCTGTCGCTAGAGGAGCTACGCAGCCGCTCCTTCGTGACCATCCTGGCGGGTCGTCGTGATCGTACGCATCAAGACTAGTGGCCGCGATAGGTCGAGAAGCCGAACGGGCTCAGCAACAGGGGGACGTGATAATGGTCATCGCCTTCGGTGATCGTGAACACCACGTCCACCTGCGGGTAGAAGCACGGAGTGCTCCGTGCCTCGTAGTAGGCGCCGGTCGCGAACCGCAGGCGATAGGTGCCAGGAGCGAGCTGTTCCCCCTGATCCAGGAGGCCGGCAGCGCGACCGTCGCTATCGGTGGCGCCGGTGGCAAGTTGCTCCCAATTGTCGGCGTGGCGCCGGAAAAGGGCGACCTGCACGTTGGTGGCCGGACCACCCAGCGAGGTGTCGAGGACATGTGTGCTCACCGTGCTCATGAGGCCAACAGCTTACTCAACCGCAGGCGAGTGATGCGACGCTGCTGCTCAGCGGCGACCTGGAGCTCGGTATCGGGATCGTTGAGCAAGCGACGTTGGGCTTCCGCCAGCATCTCGGTGACGTTCCGTCCTGTAGCACAGATCAGAAACACGTAGCCGAAGCGTTCGTAGTAAGCGTCGTTGGCGGTGCCTAGGCGGTGACGCACCGACGCGTCGGCGCCATCGACCCCGGCTTGCTCGCCGCTCGACCAGCTGCGGGTGGCAGCGAAGCGGTTTTCTTGTGCGTCATCACCACCGATGCGCGGATGGTGACTAAACGCCTCCAGCCAGTCCTTTCGCTCCAGCGTGCCGCAGATCTCGTCTGCGGCTGAGAGTAGCGACTCGGTATCGGCGAAAGGGCGCCGCGCGAGCATTCGCTCGCCCCACCGGTGCGCCCCGCAACAGCGAAGAAGCTCGCGTTCGGCTTCTTCGCGGGGCAGCGCATTCAGCCAGTCGAGGCGCGACTCCATCACTCCGCGGCGCGCCCGAGCACACGCAAACGAGCGACACCCCCGTCTGGAAAGATGTTCAGGCGCACGTGGGTACCCTGTGCTGCCCTCTCGATCTCGAAACGATGGCTACCGTCGGCCTCTAGCTTCGACTCGGGTACGAGGGTGCGCCAGGCGTCGGCCGGCACCGATGCCAGCGGATCGCCGGTCAGGGCGGTGAACGCGGCGCCGAGATCTGCGATGTCGAGGCTACAACGATCCGGAAAGTTGCCCTTGAAGTGGCTCGTTTCCACCGTCACGGTCTCGACCGAGCCCCGCTGTCCGAGCCGCACGATGCACCAGTCGTGGCCGGGGCCACGTCTACGACGCGTTTCCCAGCCGTCGTGCATGCCACTCGAGTCGCCAGAAGCGATGAGGTTCTGGGGGGCCGAGAAGTACATGTCGCTGCAGTCCACGATATTCGCCCCACCCGCCGCCGCGGCCAGATCGGTGCGGTGCTCGGAGCTCGGTGTCCTCCCGGGGATGGCGATACCGTAGAGCCGTAGCCGCGCCACGCCCCCGTCCGGATAGATGTTGAGGCGCACGTGTGTGATCGCCTCGGTCGACGCCAGGCGGAAGCGGTTCACCGCGTCGCCGTTCAGCGTCGATCGCGGCAGGATCTCGTGCCACGCGGCACCGTCCGACGGCATCTCGTCGGCACACTGGCAAGCGTCGAGCGAGCAGCTCTCCGGATGGTTGCCGCTGAAGTGGGTTGTCTCCACACCGACGCCGATGACGCGGCCCGGCACTCCGAGCCGCACGATGCACCAGTCGTTGCCCGGCTCACGCCGACGTCGCGATTCCCAACCGTCCATCCACTTGCCACGGTCGGTGTACTCACCCGGCAGGAAAACCGGCGGCGCGTCCTTCACGAGGTCCTCCTTGGGGGCGAAGAACTCGTCGTTGGCGAGCAGGGCGCGGCCACCGAATCGTGCCGCGCCGAGATCAGTGAGTCGCGTGAAGTCGTCGGCTTCGGAGTCGTCGTTCATCGTGGCGCGTCGATCCACTGGCCGAGCGCGCGCCCTGATGTCCCTCGATCGTAGACACATCGGCCACGCAGGAATGTCGCCACTACCCTGCCATGCAGCTCCATTCCGGCATAGGGAGTGTCGGCGTGGCGGTTGAGCAGCGCCGTCGGCTCGACCTGGAACGTCGTCTGCGGGTCAAAGGCCACCATGTCAGCGTCGAATCCGGGGGCAATCGACCCCTTGCAGTGCCCGATCCCGGCCAGGCGGGCGGGCTCGGTGCACATCCAGGCGCGCAGATGGTCGAGGCCGTGACCGCGCTGGCGCGCCCCCGTCCAGACCAGCGCCAGACCGAGCTGCAGGCCGGCGATGCCACCCCAGGCGCGGGTGAAGTCACCGCTGTCGATGCAGCGCATATCGGTCGGGCACGGAGAGTGATCGGAGGCGATCAGGTCGATGGTCCCCGCGTCCAGCGCCTCCCAGAGCGCTTCACGGTTCGCTCCGTCGCGGATGGGCGGGGCGCACTTGAGGGTCGTTGCACCGTCGGCGATGTCCTCGGCCACCAGCGTCAGGTAGTGCGGGCAGGTCTCGACCGTGATCGGCGCGCCCGCGGCGCGCGCCGCCGCCAGCATCGGCACGCAGCTTGCGGCAGACAGATGCACGATATGCGTGTGACAGCCAGACCTCTGGCTCAGATCGATCAACCGGGCGATCGAGGCGCGTTCGGCGGCTTCCGGCCTGGACGCGAGGTAACGGGCGTACACCCGTGGTGCCGTCCGCAGACCGCTCGTCGCGGACGCGTGAGCGAGCTCGATCGGATCCTCGGCGTGCACCAGCAGCGGCTTGTGTCGGGTCGCGAGCGCCGTGGCCGCAGGCTCGAGTTCCGATTCCGGCAGGGCCGGAAACTCGTCCAGGCCGGATGGGCATAGGAAGCACTTGAGGCCGCGCGCCCCGGCGTCGAGCAGATCTCCCAGGTGACCCTGATTGCCGGGGACTACGCCTCCCCAGAAGCCGTAGTCGACGCTGCAGTTGCCGGCAGCCGCCTCGACCTTGGCATGCAGGGCCGCCACGGTCGTGGTTACCGGCGAACTGTTCAGCGGCATGTCGATGATGGTGGTGACGCCACCCGCCGCCGCCGCCAGCGAGGCGGTCTCGAACCCCTCCCAGTGGGCCCGGCCCGGTTCGTTGACGTGCACGTGCGTGTCGACGAGCCCTGGGAGCAGCCAATGTTCGCCAAACTCGGAGCGTCGCGCCGCAGTCAGAGTGCCGGGCTTGTCGACGGCAACGATGCGCCCACCCGCCACGCCGACGTCGGCTGCTTGAACGCCGTCAGGCAGGGCGACGTGCGAGCTGCTGAAAACGCTGTCCAGCTGCATCCAAGCAGGGTACAGTTCCCGAGATCTCGATGTCCTCACCAAGGAGCTTGAACGATGAAGCTGCGTGTTGCCGCGCTACCGCTGGTGTTCGCCGTTGCCTTGTTCGGATGTTCGACGAACGAACCAGACGCAGCCGACGCGGGCCACGACGAGCTCGCTGAAGAAGCCGGGCACGAGGAAAGCGCCGGGGTAGACGGCGACGATCACCACGGTGAGGAGAGAACCGACCGCGCCTACTTCTCGAAGCCGGACGAGGTCTACGCTTTTCTCGCCATCGGTGCCGGTGACCGTGTGGTCGATGTCATGTCGGGGGGCGGTTACAACGCCGAGCGGCTGGCTGACCTGGTGGGAGAGGCCGGCCTGGTGCTGGCGGACGGTGGCAGCGACGACTTCCGCGGCCGCTTCGACGCCGGCGGCGATCTGGAGTCGGCGAGCAATATCGCGTTCGTCGAGGGCCTTGGCGAGCTGGAGGATGGCAGCGTCGATGCCGTCGTGGCGGTGCGTGCCTACCACCTCTTCCCGGACGTGCCGGCGTCGCTGGCAGAGCTGCACCGCGCCCTCGTTCCGGGGGGCGTAGTCGGGGTAGTCGAGGTTCGGTTGAACGAGACCGAGGGCCACAACATGGACTCCCACCGCCTCGGTGAGGACACGGTCATCAGCGATTTCGAGGCGGCAGGATTCGAGTATCTCGGCGAGTCCGAGATCTTGCGGCGTGACGATGATGACTATGCAGTGTTCATCCAGCCGGGCAAGACACGCTACATGACCGATCGCATGCTGCTGAAGTTCGGCAAGCCCGACGGCGCTACCAGCTAGCGACGCTGTACCGCGGCATGACAACGCTCGCTTCCGGCGTCGGCGGCGAGATGGGTTAGCTTGTGAGCCCCTCCGATTGTTGCCGGCAGGTTCCCGTGACTCTGAATATCTCCTCGCGCACGCCTTGCACGGTTTTCCAGCGCCTGGCGAACCTTGTCGTGATTGCAGCCCTGTCCTCGGCGGCTCAGGTTCACGCCCAGGCGCCGCCCAAGCCTGCGGAGGGGCTGATCGGGCTCGCCGGCGTCCGCGTCGCGGACCGCGATCGGTGGGACGAGCTCGCTGTCACGGAAGCCGATCGCCAGCACCAGGTAGTGGCGGTGCGGGCCGCGGAGCCACCCGACATCGACGGCGCCGTCGATGATGCGGTCTGGTCTGACGCGACGCCGCTCACGATGTTCGTGCAATCGCAGCCCGACGAGGGAGCCGAGGCTACCGAGCGTACGGAGGTTCGTATCCTGTACGACACCGACGCCATCTATATCAGCGCGCATATGTGGGACTCGAACCCCGGCGCGGCGGTCTCGTCGGTGCTACGACGTGACGAGACGCACAACAACAACGACGCCTTCGCGGTCACCCTGGACACGTACCACGATCACCGCAACGGCTACTTCTTCGAAACCAACGCCCTGGGTGCCCGTTTCGACGCGCAGATCATCGGTGAGGGTGGAACGGCCCGGCAGGGATTCGGAGCCACCTTCAACGCCGACTGGGACGCCGTCTGGCGCTCAGCTGGTCAGATCCACGCCGACGGATGGTCGGTGGAGATCGCCATCCCGTTCTGGGTACTGCGCTTTGATCGCACCAGCATGGACGCCTGGGGAATCAACTTCCGTCGCACGCTGAAGCGTAACGCCGAGCAGGACTTCTGGGCGCCGATTCCACGTCAGTTCAATGCCACACGCCTATCACTGTCGGGGATGCTGGTGGGGATGCAATCGGTCGCGCGGCCGCGCAACCTGCAGCTGAAGCCCTTCGGTCTGGGCGACATCGGACAGGTTCCCGGGGGTCCCGACGCAGCCCCGTACGCGCGCCACGACACGCGCTCGTCCGCCGACCTGGGCGGGGACATCAAGTGGATCATGAGCCCCAACCTGACCTTCGACGGCACGGTCAACACAGACTTCGCTCAGGTCGAGGCCGACGACGTCCAGGTCAACCTGACCCGCTTCCCGCTGTTCTTTCCCGAGAAACGCGAGTTCTTCCTCGAGAACGCCGGCCTGTTCCAGTTCGGCAGCAGCAGCGGTCGGGACGGACCGCGGGTCATCGGTTTCCATTCACGCGGCATCGGCATCTTTCAGGGGGGCGAGGTCCCGATCCTCGCTGGGGCGCGGCTTACCGGAAAGGCCGGCGGCTGGAATATCGGCGCCGTGAACATGCAGACGGGCGCTGTCGACGGGCTCGGTCTGGGCTCCCAGAACCACGGCGTGCTTCGCGTTCGGCGTGAGCTCGGCAACCGCTCGAACGTCGGCTTGCTGTTCACCAACCAACAGGAGAGCGGCTCGCGATACAACCGCTCACTGGGCGTCGACGGACGCTGGGCGATCGGCGGCGCTACCATCGATGGATGGTGGATGAAGACGGACGGTCCGGAGGCTGCCGAGGGCTCGGATTCGGCCGGTGCCGTCAGGTTCGACTGGGCCAACTCGAGGTTCTCGGTCAACGGCTCGGCCATGGACGTTGGCGAGGCCTTTGACCCCGGGCTCGGATTCGTCAACCGAGTTGGCCTGCGCGCCTATACCAGCACTGTAATGTGGACACCCTTCTTTCCCGAGTCGCCGGCAGTGCGCAACCTGGCGCCGCACGTTTCGATGTCGTATGTCACCGACCGTCAGAACCGCCTGCTGACCCGGCGTGAGCACTATGATTTCGACTTGTTTCTGCGCCGCGGTGACAAGCTCAGCATCGAGAATAACCGCCGGTTCGAGCTGCTCGACCTGCCATTCGAGATCGTGCCAGGGGTGATCATCCCGCCGGGCGAGTATCAGTTCGACGCCATCAAGCTCGAGGCACAGTCCGATCGAAGTCGACCGGTCTGGGGGCTGGTCTGGCTCGATATCGGCGATTTCTTTGATGGCAAGCAGAAGGTCTGGCGTTTTCAGGCTGGGCTGCGGGCCGGAGCCAGGTTCGCAGCTTCGCTGCAGCTGGACCGCAACGACATCGATCTACCCGGCGGCGACTTCGTGGCCGATATCTGGCGTGCCCGACTTGCTTACGATTTCAACACCCGGCTCTTCCTGTCCGGTCTGTTCCAGTACGACAACATCTCCAATCAGTTTCTCAGCAACGTACGGCTGAACTTCATCCACACGCCGGGCGCCGACCTGTTCCTGGTCTACAACGAGCGTCGCCTCACCGAGGACCCGACGCTGATCGATCGATCGATCATCCTCAAGATCACCCAGCTGTTCCGGCTTTAGGGCGACCACCAGGCGTATGTCAGGGCGCTACTGCGGCTGGCGTATGACCGGCTCGTTCAGCCGCAGGCCGACGTCTTGCTCGGCGGCGTGCCCCTGCAGGTCGTAGAACGACGGGGGCGGCAGCGACATCAGCGACAGCTGAACGCGTGCTGGCGCGTTGATGTCGATCGGGATCTCGATGCCGCTAACCGGCACCTCGACGACGTGCTGCTCCTGTCGATCGCCGGCGCGGATGTGAATGTGCAGCGTGCCGGGCTCCGGCAGCGGCCGGCCGTACGCGCGGATCTGGCTTGTTCGAAGGACGGCGCCCGGCAGAACATCGAGATCGAAGTTGATCCCGGACAGGTAGGGGAGAATGAGGCCGCGGTTGCGGCTCGGCCGTTCCAGACGTGGCAGCGCCGTTACGGTGGCATCGAAGAACCGCACTTCGTCGAAGGCGAATCGCAGCGCCGCGCCCTGCGACGCCCCGTCGCCAGGCGGCCGATCGAAGCCGAAGGTGAGGTGATTGGCGCCGGTTCGCAGGAAGCGCTCCGGCAGCGGTACCGTGTAGTCATCCCAGCCTGCCACTACCTCGACCGCCTCCGCCAACGTCACGCCGTTGAGTCGGAGGTGGATCTTCGACACCCCGGGGTCCCCCTCCTGCACGTTCGGGCGGCCGCGGAATCGGACGCGCTGCACGGGCGATTCGATCTGGAAGAACCTCAGCGATGCGTGTGTTCCACGAGCCCACACGAAGGTCTCATCCTCACGCTGCGCCCAGCGCTCGTCGACCGGCGACCAGCCATCGACCAGGTGGCGACGTGCAGCGCTGTGTCCGAGGTCGATCGCGCTCGTCTCGACGAAGATCTCGGAGCTCTCGAACAGGGCTGTCAGATCAATAGCACGCTCGTCGGTGCAGGAGACCGACAGCAGCAAGCCGCAACCTATGACGGCATGCCGGTAGCACGTAGGGCTTCGCAGCATGCGACATCGTAGCCACGCCCCAGGGTTGGGCGCAATTCCGTCGTCCGAGTCGGCTCAGGGCGCCGAGGCGCTGGCGGCCAAACGCGGAAGCGCCCCGAAGTCCCCCCCGGGGCGCCAACGAGCCTCAGCCGCTGAGACCGACGATGAAGAGCCAATCACCACATGCGGATGCGGATTTCTTCGTCTGAGTCGATCACGTGCACCAGCTCGCCGCTCGGCGCTGCCTTGAGCGCTCCGATCAGACGGCTGGTGCGAAGCGTCTGGGTGTCGGTGTCATACGCGTCGACCATCGCCGCGAGCGACGCAAGCGGCACGGACACTCGCACCATCTCGTCGCGCCGCTCGTCGACCTCGACACGCAGCACGTCGCCGCGCTTGAAGATCTTGACGTGATCGTCGCCGTCCTCCACCTCGACGAGCAGTGCGTCCGGAACCTCTCGCAGCTCCTGCACAATGCGGTCGAAGTACGGTAGGAACTCGGCGATTTCGGGCACGTGAATGTACTTGGCCTCGTCGGGCGCGAACACCAGCACGACCTGCGCGAGCGACAGCGGCACCGGGACGACAATCCGCACGTCGTCGGTATCGATGTCAACCAACATGATCGACGAGTTCATCACGACTCCGCCCACCATCAACATGGGCAGCATCGTCAAAGCGGCGAGCTTGATCAGCATGGTCTAGCAGTCCGTGGTGGAAGTGTGGTGGGTCTGGTTACGGCGAGTTGGGGCCTAGCCCTGTGGATTGGTGTCGATCCAGATGTTGACGTTCGTGTCGCCGTCCTGCACCTGGAGGATCTGGCCGTCATTGGCGGTCGCCATCTCGCGCAGCGCGCCGACCAGGTTGAGCTCGTCACCCTCGCCCTCGAAGAGCACGTCGACGACCGAGAACGGCACCTGCAGACGTACTTTCTCGTCGCCGTCCTCGTCGACTTCGATATGGACGGCGTTACCCTGCCGGTAGATGCGAACGTGCTTATCCTCGTCGTCGATGCTGACATACTCGGCGTCGCCGGCCAAGCGAAGCTCGTCCCACATACGCCGCAAGTCGGCAAGCTCCAGATCGTGATGGCGACCGAAGTCGATGCCGTGTTCGCCATCGAAGATCTGGTTCTGGGCCACGTCCATCGCCACTTCCACCAGGGACATCGGCAGGTTGACGTTGACCTTGGCGCCGTCGGTCTCGTTGACGCGAATGTGGATCCAGGAGCTCTCCTGGGCCTCTACGACTACAGCCGAGCCGGTCAGCACCAGGGCTGTTGCGGCCAGCGCGATAAATCTACGGTTCATTGCCGTCTCCTGTCGGCTACGTGGAAGCTCGATGTCGCCCTAGCAGGTTCCTACGGCGCTGTTGGCCGTCGGTTTCACTGGGTAACCCTAATCTAGTGACGAGTGGCGCCACACTTTGGTTTCACGTGCCTAACCAGGTTTGCCGTAGCCCCGTCCAAGAGAGCAGATGAGCCAGACCGACCCGAAGATCGTCGCCCGCGCCAGAGCGGGCGAGGAGGAAGCGTTCAGGATGCTCGTGGAGCTGCACAGCCGAAGTGTCTTTCGCCTCGCGTACCGGCTGACCGGCAACGAAAGCGACGCCGAGGAGGCCGTGCAGGAGACGTTTCTACGTGTCTTCCGCCGCCTGGGCACCTTCCAGGAGAACGCAAGGTTCGAGACCTGGTTGTATCGCGTCGCATCCAACGCCTCGATGGACGTTATCCGTCGTCGCCAGCGGCATCACACCCGCCAGGCGCCGCTGGAGACGGAGCAGGGCGATCCGCGGCCGCTCGAAGCGCCGACGCCGGCGCCCGATCGTGTCGCCGTGGCGGGCCAGATCGGCGATCGGGTTGCCGCGGCGCTCGACTGCCTCACGCCGGGAGAGCGCGCCGCCTTCACTTTGCGGCATCTGCAGGGGTTTTCGATCAACGAGATCGGCGAGGCCCTCGGTCTCCGATCCAACGCGGTCAAGAACGCCATCTTCCGGGCGGTGAGCAAGATGCGACGCGAGCTGGCGCCGTTTGCCGGGTCGATGCGATGAAGCACCTGAGCGAGCACGAGTTGGTGATGGGGTTGCTGGGAGAGGCCGCGGAGCGAGATCGGGCCGCGCGGCACGTGGCGGAGTGCACGCCGTGTCGCGAGCAGCTGGAGGAGATTCGAGCCTCGCTCGATGCGACCAGCCAGACACCGGTTCCGGAGCCTGACGCCGGTTTCGAGCAGCGCATCTGGCGGCATCAGCGCAGTCATCTGAACGATGTGCTGGTGACGCCGCCACCAACCTCGGAATCAACCGGCGGGCTTGTCACCGCATTGTGGTCAGCGAGGCGACTGGCGTTGGGCGGGGCGCTGGCTGCCAGCCTGGTTCTCGCGTTCGTTGCCGGGCTCTACACTCCGCCCCCCGGCATGGACATCGTTCCACGTGGGTCGGCAGCTGGCGGCAACGCAGATCGGCTGTTGTTGGTTGCGGTGGGCGGGCATCTCGAGAGCGCTCGGGTGGTGCTCATCGAGCTCGCCAACGACGAGACGATGGGCGGCACTCACAGCACGCGCGCCGAACATCTGCTCGGAGACAACCGGCTGTATCGACAGACAGCCACCCTCAATGGCCAGACGGCGCTGGCCGAGGTGCTCGAAGAGCTCGAACGGGTCCTCCTCGAGGTAGCCCGAAGCCCGCGCTCGCCGGCGGAGGATCTCGAGTGGTTGCGAGATCGTATCGAGGCGCGCGATCTGCTTTTCCGAGTCAGTGTGATCGAACGACAGGCCCGAAAGGCCTTCGACAAAGCCCCCCGGGGCGTTCGAAGCAACTTATGAGGAGCCAAAGATGAAGATGACGATGACGATGCACGCGGCATTGCTCTTGCTGGTCCTGGCGCTGGCCACCCCGGCGGGGGCACAGCCTGCCGCTCCGGTCCAGACGACATCTGTCGATGGCGAGCGCGCTGCACCGCAGGACGATCCGATCTACGAGCGCGCCACCGAGGCGCTCGACGGGGAGCGTTACGAGGAGGCCATCGAGCTCTACGGCGCGGTCGTCGAACAGGGCGGCGCCCGTGTCGATGCGGCCCTGTACTGGATCGCCTACGCCCAGTCCAAGGCGGGCCGGGCGACGGTTGCCCTCGAGACCATCGCGCGATTGCGGGCCATGCATCCGCAAAGCCGCTGGATCAACGACGCCGGCTACCTGGAGGCGGAAGTGCGCGGCGCCGCCGGCCAGGCGCCGAGTGCGGAGACGGTCGCCGATGAAGAGATGCGGCTCTACGCGCTGAACTCGTTGATGCACGCCGATAGCGCCCGTGCGCTGCCTCTGCTACGGGGCATTCTCCAGGGTGACGAGGCCCACGAGATGAAGGCCCGTGCGCTGTTCGTGCTCATGCAATCGGACGACGACGCTGCCTTCGATATCGTCGCGCAGCTGGCGCGCGAGGATTCCGACCCGAAGCTGCGTCTGCAAGCACTTCGCAACCTGGGGATGCACGGCGGTGCCAGAGCCGGGGAGCTGATGTCGGAGATCTACGCATCGACCGACGACGGGAAGCTCAAGCGAGCGATCCTGAGGGGCTACTCGACGTCAGGCGACTCCGAGCGCCTGCTGCAGATCGCACGCGACGAGACAAACGAGGAGCTGCGCATCGCGGCCATTCGCCAGCTGGCAATGACCGGCGCCGCCGAGGAGGTCTGGACGCTCTATCAAGGCGAGTCGTCGAAGCAGGCAAAGAGGGCAATCCTGCAGTCGATGTTCGTGACCGGCGAAGCGGGTAGGTTGCTCGAGGTGGCCCGAACCGAGCCGGACGACGATCTGCGGCGCGCGGCGATCCAGGGTTTGGCGATGGTCGGTGGCGAGGGGAACGATGATTCTGAGGTAAGCGCGGCGCTGGTCGAGCTGTATGGAACCGAGACCGATGTCGAGATCCGCGCCGGCACGCTGCAGGCGCTGTGGATGCGCGGCGAGGCCAGCGCCTTGATCGCGCTCTTCGAGCAGGAGCCGGATCGCGATATGCGACGCCGGATCGTGCAGGCGCTGTCGATGATGGAGTCGGAGGAGGCCATCGAGTTCCTCATCCGCATTATCGAGCAGTGAGACGCACAATCGAAGGAGCCCTGATCCTGACGGTGCTTCTAATCTGCGCCATGGTTGCCGCCGCGCAGGAGCAAACAGGGCTGCTAGGGACTCGGATACAGCGACGCTCGGCGGCGGATGGACTCGAGGCTGCCGTGCGGTCGGCGATCGGGGCCGACGAGACTGCCTGGACCGCTTACCAGGTGCCAGCGGCAGACGGCGATCACCACGTTTGTTGCCGCTCCGGTGACCGGTCATTGTCCGGTTGCAGCCTGCGTGATCTCGAGACAGGCAGTTTCTTCGCTCGTGAGGCTCGGCGCGTTCGACTATCCGAGCGGTCACGGGTGTGGGTGCTGATGCGTGCCGAGGCCGAGCGTATTCATCGCCTGCGAATCTTCCCGAGCGATTGTGATCTCGATGCCACCGACCAGGTAGTGGTCATGCTCACCGACGTGTCGCCGGCTCAGAGCGTGTCGTTCCTCGCGGCGATCGCCGAGCAGCGCGATGGTCCGGCTGCACTGCTGGCGACCGGCGAGGTGAAGCGGCTGACCACCGAGGCGGTAGGTGCGATCGGCGTGCACGCGGCCCCGGGCGCGATCGATGCGCTTATCCAGATCGGCCGCGGCGACGGACCACAGGCGCGTTCGCGGCCAGGCGCTGTTCTGGTTGTCGCAGGCAGCCGGCGCGCGTGCCGTGGCGACGCTGGAATCCGTGGTCGAGACCGATCCCGACGTCGAGATCAAGAAGCAGGCGCTGTTCGCCCTCGGTCAGCTCCCCGCCGACCGCGGTGTGCCTCTGCTGATCCGCATCGCGGGCACCCACGTGAGTCCGGCGGTGCGCAAGCAGGCGATCTTCTGGCTCGGCCAGTCTGAGTCGCCGGCGGCGTTTGATTTCATCGTCGAGCTACTCGAATCCGCCGAGAGCTGACCGTCGCCGCCGCGGCTCCAGGCGATGGCCGCAACGAACAACGCCCCGAGACGGCAATGCGTCCCGGGGCGAGTGTCGATGGTACGACTGTGATCAGGCGACGCGGGCGATGTCGAGGTCGATCTCGCCGTTCTCCTGGTCGAGGCGCTCGCGGATGAGCTTCGGCGTCACGCCAACGTAGTCGCAGACTTCCTCGAACCAGGTGCTGTCGAAGAAATCGCGCGGATCGCCATCCTCGGTCATCTGACGCAGCTTCTTGCGATCGTAGCGTGAGGTTCTTGCCTGCTCCTTCATGCGCTGAAGGAATCGGTAGTCATGGACGGCCAGCTCGATCATGGAGAGGTACAGCTGCCGGCAGGAATCGACATCGTATTCCTCGATTTCCGCCGACAAGCGACCGAGGATCTCATCGTTATTCTGGGTGTTGAGAAACTCGGCTGTAATGGTAGCCATCGTCTTTGCTCACTTTTCCAAAGATTGTGCAAACGTGATTTCTTACTTATACAAAGCATCTGCAGAAGAAAACAAGCCCCGTTGCGCAATTTTTGCACAAGAATTACGCTTGTTCCCGATGAACTACTCAATCAAAGCTGCGGCGATGGCAACGGGCGTCAGCGAGAGTCGCCTACGGACCTGGGAGCGGCGTTACGGAATCCCTCGTCCAGATCGGTCCGCGAACGGCCAGCGGCAGTTCGACGACAGCGATCTGACGATCATCCGACGCATGTCCTCACTCATCCATTCGGGGGTTCGCGCCTCCGATGCGGCCGACGTCGTGCTGACAGAGGGCCCCGGGGACATCCCGGAGCCGGTCACCCCGAAGCGCGCTCATCCGCTCGTGGATCTTCTGGTGCAGAAGGCGGAGGCACTGGACGGCGAGTGGGTAGCACGGATCGTGCGCGACTCGGTGTTTTCCACCGGCTGGGCGCCGACCATGGAACGCGTGGTGTTCCCCTCGCTCAGCCGGCTGACACGTTACTGGGGAGAAGCCAGGACCACACAGGC
Organism: Acidobacteriota bacterium; assembly: GCA_965248695.1. Taxonomy (GTDB): domain Bacteria; phylum Acidobacteriota; class UBA890; order UBA890; family WLXD01; genus DASCOT01. The sequence continues at coordinate 4,162,489 of CBDFKD010000002.1, forward strand.
GCATGTGCGGTTCACCCACGAGCTGATCCGCTCAGAGATTGCCGCCGAGCTCGTCAGGCTCGGTCAGCCGGATGCCGGCCGTCCAACGGTGATGCTGACGTGCGTGGAAGACGACGAATATGACGTCGCGGCGATGTCTCTCGCGCTGCTGCTACGCCTGGTGGAGATCCCGGTCATGTATCTGGGGCGCTCCATCCCGTGCCACGACCTCATTCAAGCCGCAAAGCAGGTGAAGCCCCAGGCGGTCTGCATCATCGGCACCCGCCGGGCCAGCCCCGGAGTGCTTAACCGGTGCTCTCGCGCACTGGTGTCCAGCCGATTGCAGTCGCAATTGTTCGTCGGTGGCTCGGTGCTGACCCGTCGTGACGCGCCGGAGATTCCGGGCATGCATCTGCCGCAATCGTTGATTGCCGCGGCCGAGCGCATCGAGCAATCGCTCACGCGCGCCTGAAGGCCCCCAGCTTGGTTCGCCGGGCTGCCGATAATCGCGCCCTACTGGCTCCCGCCGCGTCCGGCCGCCGACGGGTGCAATTTCAGCGTCGATATCGTGTTGGCGGCGATCGCCGCTTCGCTCCAGTGGACCGGTCGAAGAACTCCTGCGAGATAGGCCGCCAGCTGGTCGTCGTAGTGTCGATCTGCCGGGTGCCCCGAGTGACCGGCGGGTAGGATGGCGCGCGAGCGGTCGGGATCGTCGAGGTCGGTCACCCATCGCATCGACGGTCCATACGCGACGCTCTGGTTGCCGTTCGACCACCCGCCTCCGAAGGCCGCGATGGTGGTGGCGGAGCCGGGAAGCGGAATCGGCCCGCGGTTGAACCAGGCGCCGATCAGCGGCGCCGCGCCGGCCGGATTTCGCAGCCAGAGGTGGTGAAGCTCGGCGTAGTCCCAATCGTCGGGTTCTGCCCCCCAACGCCGCGCACCCTCTTGCCAGGCACGCTCGAGGGCAGCGGACACGATGTCGCGGCGGGTCTCGCGTTCGGGCGTGCCGACGTCGTCGAACCATTCGGGCGACAGATCGCCGCGCAGCAGGCGCAGCAGCTGCGCCCGGCCACCGATGCGCCGTAGGCCGTGCGCCCGTGCCTCATCGTCGAACGTTCCGAGCGTCAGCTCGCGGTCCAAGATGAGGAATAGGGCCCCGGCACCGCCGATCGCCATCGCCCCGTCCCATTCCGCCAGCGCCTGGTATGCGGTGGCCGCGTCGCCGGTGGTGTCGTCGTCCAGCAATCCCACCAGCTCCAAGGCGTATGAGGAGTAAATGTCGGCTTGCACGGACTGCATGTCGGCGACCGTCCACTGATCGCGCCGCTCGAGCAGCTCGCGGATTCGCCTGGCGCGGTGCGGAGTATCGAAGTCGGCGGTCATCGGTGTCGCGAGCGACGACTCGGTGCCCGGACGTATGTCGTTGTTCGCGGTCACGAGGAGGTCGGTGGCGGGACGCAGCCGGGTGGGGTTATCGGCTTGCGGCAGCAGCCCATCCCAGCCGTACTCTCGATTCCAGGCCGGCGCCGGTAGGCGGCCGTTCCCGGTGCGTCGCGCCGGAATTCGGCCCAGCGCGGTGTACAGGAGCCCACCCTCTCGATCGGCAGCGACGAGATTCTGTGCGGGAGCGGCGTAAATATCGAGCTGGCCGACAACGTCGTCCACCGAGCTAGCGCGCGCCAATCTCAGGAATGCGGCCGGCGGATCAGCGGCAACGGCTCCAGTCCACGCCATGCTGCGTGCCGGCAGCCCGCGCTCGGGGTCGGGCTCCAGCAGGACGCCGAGATCCGAGTAGCGAACGGTCAGCGTCACCGGGCTGCCGCCCGCAACCTCGATACGTTCTTCGACGATCTCCAGCGGTAGCCGATCGTCGCCCCGTTCGACGCTCGATCCGTCGGCGCTCAGCCGCTCGAAGAAAAGGTCGTGATCGTCGAGCATGACGTTGGTCAGCGCCCAGGCCAACCGAGGCCCTCGTCCGATGACCACGAAGGGGAACCCGGGCAACGTCATGCCCGCTGCCTCGTAATCCGGCGAGCGCGCCACCACCTGGTACCAGAAGCCGGGCAAGCTCAACGGCAGGTGCGGGTCGCTCGCAACCAGCGGGCGTCCCGAAGCGGTGCGCGAGCCGCCGAGCGCCCAGTTGTTGCTGCCTGGGCTGGCGGAAAACGCACTCGCAGCGACACCCGCGACCAGAGGCGCGCTGATCGCCGAGGTCGCGGTCGGCGCCCATTCCTCACGCGCCAGCGAGAGAATCGACTCGGCGACGTGAAGGTCGGGCTCATCGAGCAGATCGGCGAGGCGCTCGCGACCGTAGGCCCCGATCCACTCGTAGCGATCTTCCTCGGGACGCCCCTGCCAGAACGACAGCTCGTGCGCCATCTGCAGCTGGAAGTAGATGCTGTCGATCGGCTCCCATGGCTGCGGATCCACGCCGAGGAGCCAGAGCTCGGGTGGAAGATCGGAGCCGCGCTCGCGCAACCAGGCGTTCACACCGTGTGCGTAGGCCTCCAACAGGGTTCGGGTCTCCGCCGACACCTCTTCCAGGATCGTCGCTGCGTAGCGCTGCATGCCCAGGGAACGGAAGTAGCGATCCGACGGCATCGCCGCCGGTCCGACTACCTCAGCGAGCCGTCCGGAGGTCAGTCGTCGGCCGAGCTCCAGCTGCACGAGGCGGTCGTTTGCGTGCAGATAGCCCAGGGCGGCCGCCAGATCGGCGGTGCTGTCGGCATTGACGTGCGGGACTCCCCAGTCGTTGAAGCGTACGGTCACCGGCGCGGTGAGCCCCGCCAGCTCCACCTCACCTGAGCGCCGCGGTAGGCCGCCACGGGAAATCCACCAGAAAGCCGCCATGGCGATGATGAGCAGCACCACGGCTGCCAGAAGTGACCGCAGAGCGATACGACGAATCATTCGGCGAGCCTGTGACACACGGGTGTACAGCGCAAGCGTCCGCGGCGATGGTTACGGCGCGCTCAGTCGGCTCGCTGCAGGCTGCTGGCGAACAGCTCCACCTGAGCGGCGATCGCCGCGTACTCGGCCTCCGGCGCGCCCCAGCTGATGACGTACGGCATGCCGGCATGCAGAAACAGGAGGCGGCGGACCTTTATCGGCCCGGCAACGCTTGGCCGGATGCTCAGTGATGCGTGGACCCGCAGGCCGTTGATAGCTTCCCACCTGGCGTTGAGCACGGTGGTGCCGCTGACGGAGTCGACCAGCACTCGGAACAGCTCCTCCACCAGCTGCCGCTCGGTGGCGGTAGACATATCCGCTGGTAGCCCCGCTTCAGCGTCGCTCTGCACCGTGAAGTGGGGGAAGCCGCTGGGTCCGCCGATGAAATGCAGCTGCACACCACCGCCCCGGATCCCGGAATCCTGCCAGTCTGAGGGGCGATCGATGACCAGATCGCGATCGGCGAACCGCACCGGTACGGATCCCGGAGGCAGAGTCCATCCGCCCGGCGCCGCCTGTGGCACGGTTGCGCCGGCGACGGCAAGGACGCTAAACAACAGCAAGACTGCGCGCGTCATGGTGGGCCGGGTGGGAAGGGGGAACGTGATCTTGCGTTGATTCTCGCCCCTGTCTCGTCGGCTCGATAGGCGCGGGGGCGCGCTCCTCTCGACCCACCCGGCGATCGCGGTCGCCGGTGGCCGCCCCCGGCCAGTTGCAGCGAGCCAGTGTGACGATGAACGCCAGAAACAGCCCGATGGCGTCGCCGATGCCTGAGAATCGTCTGCGGGAGCAACTCCACGTCCGACTTTTGCGAGACTATGGGGCTCTAACGGAGTAATCAGAGAGATTGTCGCTCCCCAGCGACAGGAGGTACGTCGGTGATGTTTGGTTTGAACCTACGCTCCCGCGGCGTTATGGCGCTGGCGGGACTGTGTGCGGTGATGGGCTTGATGGCGGCGTCGGTGGGCACCGTCCAGGCCGGCGCTCCGCAGACGGAACAGAAGGTGGCGCCGCAGGTGGAGGAGAAGGTCGCTCCGCAGACGGAAGAGAAGGTCAAGGAAGCCGCCGAGCTACTGCGGGCCCACGAGGTCTACACCGAGCATCTGCAGAATGCCGTGCACGACGCGCGGCGGGCTGCGGAGGCCGGGCGCCATCAGCTGGTGGAGCAGCTTGCGCAGGCCAGGGCGCACTGGAACGAGGCCCGGCGTCACGGTCTCGAGTCCACGTACAAGGGTCTGCAAGAGCGCCGCGAGCGGGCGCACAACGGCATGCAGGAACGCCGCGAGCGCCTGCGTGTCGCGCCGCGCATCGCGCTTCGCCGCCATTGTTCCCGCGGCGGCAGTATCGCCGAGCGTGTCCTCGACATGTCCGAGGATCTGGAGCTCACCGAGCAGCAGCGGGACGAGATCCGCGAGTTGCGGCGTCAGGACCGGCGGGCCTCGATCGAACGTGACGCTGCCATCGAAGTGGCCGACCTGGATCTCGAGGAGTTAATGGAGGACCGGCATACCGCCGATTTGGGCGCCGTCGAGCAGCAGATGCAGCGGATTGGCAACTTGCGTGTGGCCAGCCGCATCGCCGATCTGCGCTTGTCGCAGCAGGTGTGGGGAATGCTGACTGCGGAGCAACGTGAGCAGTTCCAGGACGAGCGCCACAACGTCTTCATGCTGCGCGGTGACGGTCCGTTCAGCTGGTCGTCTTCGTCGGGCGACAACTTCGTCTTCGATCTCGATGCCGATGACTTCATGCCTGATGAGTGGATGGATGACTTCGACTTCGATTTCGAGTTCGGACCGGGCGACGCGCCGTTCGGTGTGTGGCGCTTCCGCGATCGGATGCACGAGGACGACGAGGTGCACGAGGAGGAGCAGGAGGGCGAGGTAAAGACGTGATCCAGCGCCCCTCTGCGGGTACGAGTAGCCGGAGCGTCGCACCACCCGTGCTGTTCTGATCCCGACGACGACCTGAGCGACGCCACGTCGCGGACGGCCTGGACCGGAAGAACTCCTCCCTCGGTCCGGGCCGTTGTCTGTCCGTGGCTGATTCAACGCCTGGCGGCCGCCGGGGTCCGGAGCGCCTACGCCTGATTCATGTGTGGTTGGCGCGATTTACAGCGGCCGGTATGTCGCCGCCGAGGTGGCATCGGACCACGACCGGGCGCGGCGCGGTGTATACGGGGTCGCATGACGTCCCCGCCGATCTCGCTGAGGCGCCGTTTCTTTCGGCTCGCCATTCCCAACATCCTCTCCAACGTCACGGTGCCGTTGGTAGGCCTGGTCGACACAGCCCTCCTTGGCCACTTGCCGAATATCAACTATCTCGCCGGGGTGGCGCTCGGGGCCGTGATCTTCGACTATTCCTACTGGTCGTTCGGGTTCCTGCGCATGGGTACTACCGGAACGACGGCACAGGCCGTAGGGCGTGGCGATCAGCGCGAGATCTACCACATCCTTTACCGGGCGCTGGCAGTCGCCCTTGCCGTCGCTGTCGTGCTCCTGCTGGCGCGCCATCTGATTCGCGACATCGGGTTTGCCGTGCTGTCGGGCTCACCGGGCGTGGAACAGGCCGGTGCCGGGTACTTCAACGCTCGCATTTGGGGCGCGCCGGCCACCCTGAGCAACTATGTGTTGCTCGGCTGGCTTCTGGGGCGGGAACGGGCCCGCGAGGCACTCCTGATCGTCGTGCTCGGCAACCTGGCGAACCTGGCACTCGACTACGTTTTCATCATGCATTTCGGTTGGGCGGCCTGGGGGGCCGGCGCGGCGACCGCTCTGAGCCAGTACGCCATGCTGGCGATCGGAGTGGTGTGCGTCTGCCGCCTTGGCAAGCTCGAGCCCTTTGTCGTGGCCGAGCTGCTCGATCGCGATCGCCTCACCGAGCTGTTCCGGCTGAATCGCGACATCCTGGTACGCACGCTGGCGCTGATGACCACGTTCGCCCTGTTCACCAATTTCAGCGCCCTCATCGGAACGACGGTCCTGGCCGCCAACGCCATCCTCCAGCGGTTGCAGCTATTAGCCGCCTACCTGATCGACGGAGCGGCCTTCGCCACCGAGAGTCTCGCCGGCATCTACTATGGTCAGCGCGACCTCGACCAGCTGCGGCGTGTTCTGCGGCTCGCCATGATCACCGGCATGGCATTTGCCGTTCCGGTAGTGGCGGCATTGCTGCTGGCGCCGGAGACGATCCTCGGCCTCATGACGTCGCACGTGGCGGTCATCGAGACGGCCCGCCAGTATGCGCCCTGGATGGCGCCGGCGCTGCTGTTCGGATCGATCGCCTACATCTACGATGGCTTCTTCATCGGCATAACGGAGGGCCGCGTGCTCCGCAACCAGATGGCCATCAGCTTCCTGTTGTTCTTGCCGATCGCCTGGCTGGCCGTGCGACGCGGCGACAACCACCTGCTGTGGATCGCCATGGTGATCTTCATGGTCGGGCGCGTGGTGACGATGAAAGTGGGGGAGCGCCGGGTTCTCGGTCGGATGGAGGTTCCGCGGTGATCACCACGCGCGACAACCTTCAGGTGGCGCTGGTTGAGCCTGAGATCCACGGCAATACCGGAAACGCCGGGCGCACGTGTCTGGCCGTCGGGGCCCAGCTGCACCTCGTCGAGCCGCTCGGGTTCGAGGTCGACGACGCCCGCGTGCGGCGGGCTGGCCTCGACTACTGGCCCCGCGTGGCGCCGCGGACGTGGGGCAGCTGGCCGGGGCTGGAGCAGCGGCTGCCCGAGATGGGGCACGCGTATTTCTTCTCGGCCGAGGCCGAGCGCGAGTACTGGGACGCAGACTATCGCCGACCGGTGACTCTGATCTTCGGGCGCGAGTCCGTCGGCCTGCCCGAGGCTGTGCGGGCTCGTTACCAGGATCGTTTGCTGCGTTTCCCGATCGACGATGCGGGAGTGCGATCGCTGAACCTCGCGAACTGCGTGGCGCTGGCATGCTTCGAGGTACTGCGTCAGCGTCGAGGCGACTGAGGTTGAGGCGTCGTTACCCCGGTCGTAGTGATTGTTCCCGTTGAGCGCAGCTACGCGCCCAGCGCCTGCTCGAGATCGGCGATCAGATCTTCGGCTGCCTCGATGCCGACCGACAGGCGGATGAGGCTGTCGGTGACCCCCGCGGCGTCGCGTGCCTCCGGCGTCATGCCGGCGTGGGACGTTGTCGAGGGCCGCGTGATGAGTGTCTCGACGCCACCCAGGCTCGGAGCCTCGATCGGCAGCTGCAGGTTCTTGACCACCTGGCGCGCAGCATCGACGCCACCCGTTGCATCGAAGCTCAACATGCCGCCGAAGCCATCCAGCAAGCGCTCAGCGCGCTCGTGGTCGGGGCTGCTCGACAGACCCGAGTAGCTCACGGAGTCCACGCGTGGGTGCGCTTCGAGGTACTCGGCCACGCGCAGCGCGTTGTTGTTCTGTTGACGCAGGCGCACCGCCAGCGTCTTGACGCCACGATGCAACAGGAAGCAGGCGTGCGGATCCAGCGAGCCCCCCAGATGGTTGGCGGTCCGGCGTACGCTCTCCACTAGCGACTGCGTGCCGATCACGGCGCCGGCGGCGAGATCGGAATGACCGTTGAGGTATTTGGTGGCCGAATGCAGCGACAGATCGAAACCCCACTCCGCCGGCCGGAAGTTGTAGGGGCTGGCGAACGTGTTGTCGATCATCGACAGCAGGCCGCGATCCTTGGCGAACGCGGCGATCGAATCGAGCTCGGCGACCTGGACGAGCGGATTGGTGATGGTCTCGGCGTAGATGATCTTCGTCTCGGGCCGTACGAGGTCGCCCCACGAATCGGCGTCGGTGGGATCGAACACATCGGCGGTGATTCCCCAGCCGGGTAGGTCGTCGAAGACGAAGGCATGGGTACCGCCGTACAGGCAGTCCTGCACCAGCAGGTGGTCGCCCTGGCGTAAGACCGACAGCAGAGCCGTGGTGATCGCCGCCATCCCGCTGCTGGTGGCGAGCGCCGCCTCGGCGTTCTCGAGTGCCGCCAGCTTGGCGTGGAGCACGGTGTGGCTCGGAGTGTTGCTCAGCCGCACGTAGCGGATGTCGTCGTAGGAGTCGCTGCCGGCGAACTCGAACGTCGACGACTGGAAGATTGGCGTCACGAGCGCGTCGCCGATGCGGGGTTCCGGCTCGCCGGCGTGGATCAGCTTGGTGTCGATGCTGTGGTCGTGGTCGGCCATGCGGGGTCTCCTGATTGGTACAGCCCGGTCGCTGGTGGCGCCGTTAGTCTACTGTGCCCGATGGTCGCGGGAGGCGCGAGCCGGTGGGCTCCGCGCGCGCTGGGCGGCGCCCACAGGGAGCACCGACTGAACCGGCGGCCCGACTAATCGGTCCGCCGGGCCGGGCCACCGACCCGCGTTGTGCTATTTTTCCCGCACCTTCGGAACTCACAGCCCTGCGCCGGCATCGAACTGGCATCAGGGTCCGCCCGAGCAACACTCCCCGAGACGCTTTGCCATGCAAGACTTCCTGCAGGATCTAAAGTTCGGCGTCCGCACGCTGCTGCAATCCCCGGGGTTCGCGTTGATCGCCGTGCTCACGCTGGCGCTAGGTATCGGTGCCAACTCGGCCATCTTCAGCGTCGTGAACGGCGTCATTCTGAAGCCGCTGCCGTACCAGGACCCGGAGCGGTTGGTGTTCGTCACTACGGCGTTTCCGACGATGGGCTTCGACAAGTTCTGGATGTCGCAGCCGGAGTACCAAGAGTACGCCGAGTGGGGCGAGGCGATCGTAAATCTGGGCGCGTACAACACAGGAGAGGTCAGCATAACCGGCGGAGATTCGCCGGTACGGGTGAGCTCGGCCACGGTGACGCGCTCGTTCTTCACGGTGCTCGGTGTCGAGCCGATCGCCGGCCGGATCTTCACCGCCGACGAGGACGCCCCGGGTGGACCGGCAGCGGCGGTTCTGTCGTGGGAGCTGTGGCAGCGGGGGTTCGGCGGCCGCGAGGGAGCGGTCGGCGAGACCGTGGAGATCAACGGGGCGACGACCGCGATCGTCGGTGTCATGCCCGCCGGTTTCGATATTCACGACAACGGCACCGAGGTCTGGACGCCGCTGCAGCTGGATCCGGCGGCGCCGCGGCCGCGCGGCAACCACTTCTTGTTCGCCGTCGGCCGGCTCGACGACGGGGCTACGGCCGGCGAAGCATCAGCGGAGCTCCGGGGGCTGGTGACGCAGTGGCGAGATCGTGTACCTGACGGTCACGTGCCCAGTCCGGAGGGGCATCCGCTCAACAACCAGGATCTCCAAGACGAGGTCGTGGGCGAGGTGCGACCGGCGTTGCTGCTGCTGCTCGGCGCCGTCGGATTCGTGCTGCTGATCGCCTGCGCCAACGTTGGCAACCTGCTGCTGGCGCGCGCTGAGGCACGGCAGAAGGAGATCGCCATCCGCACGGCGCTCGGAGCGGGTCGCGCGCGCCTGGTACGGCAGTTTCTCACCGAGAGTGTGCTGCTGGCACTCGCGGGCGGCGCGGCGGGCCTGGTGCTGGGCACCTGGGGCTTGCGGGCGTTGCTCGCAACGAGCCCCGATGCCGTCCCGCGCATCGGCGAGATCTCGATGGATGGCTCGGTGCTGGCGTTCACCACCGCGGTCTCGCTGCTCACCGGCCTGCTGTTCGGCATGGCGCCGATGATGCACATGACGGTACGGAATCTGGCCAACTCGCTGCGCGAGGGCGGTGAGCGCTCCACCAGTGGGTCCGGAAAGCTCCGCCTGCGGCGCCTGCTCGTGGTCAGCGAGATCGCGCTGGCGGTGGTCCTGGTGATCGGTGCGGGCCTCATGTTGCGTAGCTTCGGTGAGCTGCAGAATGTCGACCCCGGCTTCGACCCCGACGGCCTACTGACCTTCAGGCTCTACCTTCCAGCTGCCGACTACGTCGACGGACGGGCGCAGGTCGCCTTCTTCAATCAGCTGATCGACGAGCTCGGCGCGCTCCCCGGAGTGGCCAGCGCAACAGCCATGAGCGGGCTTCCACCGCGCCGTCGGCTCAACGCCAACGACACTGAGTTCGAAGGCCTCGAGCGTACCGAGGACGGCCCGCCCCACAACGTCGACTTCTACCAGTCGGTGACCGAAGGGTACTTCGACACCATGGGGATCGGCCTGGTAGACGGACGGCCGTTCGGTGATCAGGATATGGGCGACGGCGCCCAACCGGTGGCGATCGTCAACCGGACGCTGGCATCGCTTTTCTTCCCGGGCGAGAGCCCTGTCGGGCGGCGCCTGCGGCCGTGCTGCGGCGACGGCAATCCGTGGATGTCGATCGTCGGCGTGGTGGCGGACGTGAAGCAGGACGGCGTCGAGAACGAGACCGGCACCGAGCTGTACTTCTACACCCCGCAGATGGCCGCGATGGCCAACTTCGCGCCCCGGAGCATGAACGTCGTTCTGCGGACCACCGTGCCGCCGATCGAGATCGCCGGGCAGGCTCGGCAGACCGTCTGGTCGCTGGACGGAACGCTGCCGCTGGCGGATCTACAGACCATGAGCAGCGCGCTGCGGTCGTCCGTGGCGCGGCCGCGGTTCCTCACCCTGCTGCTGGGAGTGTTCGGTGCCGTGGCGCTGGCGCTGGCCGCGGTAGGCACCTACGGCGTCATGTCGTACTCGGTGGCGGAGCGCTACCGTGAGCTCGGGATCCGCATGGCGTTGGGCGCCGAAGCTGGCGGCGTGCTGCTCATGGTGCTCGCTCAGGGACTGCGGGTCGCCGGGGTGGGGCTGGTTCTCGGTGTTACTGCCGCCTTCTTTCTGACGCGGTTCATGGGCTCGTTGCTCTACGGGATCGGCGCCACCGACACGGCCACGTTCGTCGTCGTGCCGCTGTTGCTGGTGGCGGTGGCGGCATGCGCCTGTCTGGTGCCGGCGCGTCGGGCAACGCGCGTCGATCCGATGGTGGTGCTGCGCGAGTGAGGCTCGGAGGGCTAGTACGACAGGCATCGGTTCGGGGGAGGCACGAGCGGCCGCCGACCAAGTCTGTGGGGCGATGGGCGCGGAAGCCCAGTAACATGGGCAGCATCATGAGGAGCTTCCGGGTGCTGGTTCACGGTGTCGCGTTGGTCGGAGTGGTGACGTTGTTGGGTGTGGCGGTGACGATGGCGGCCGGCGACGGGGTACCGGTGCTGGTGTCGACGGATTGGCTGGCCGAGCACATCGACGACAAGGAGGTCGTCGTGTTTCAGGTCGCCATGGCGACCACCGATGCTCCGGTGGAATACATCGCCGGGTCCGGTCTGCTCGATTATCACGTCGTCGCAGCGATGGAGCGCAGCGGCCTGATCGTCGAGATGCAGCCGGTCGAGGAAATGGTGGCCGCGTTGCGTCGGGCCGGCGTCGGGAGCGACCGGCACGTGGTGCTGTACGGCAAGCCGGCGCACTATGCGGCGCGCGTTTACATGACGCTCGACTACTTGGGGCACGACCGGGTATCGGTGCTGGACGGCGGGCTCGACGCCTGGAAGGACGAGGGTCGCGCCCTGCAGCCCCGGCCGACCACGTTCGCGGCCGGCGACTTCACGCCGGAGCGGCGCGACGACGTGTTGGTGACGCTCGATTGGGTGCGCGATCACCTCGACGACAGCGCCGTGGTGCTGGTAGATGCGCGGCCGGCCGACGAGTTCCGTGGCGACGCCCGCTCCGGCCGGATGCGGCCGGGACACATTCCGGGCGCGCGGAACATCTACTGGATCGACTTGCTCGAGTCGGAGGAAATGCCCCGCCTGCTCGACCTCGAGGACGTGCGGCAGCGCTACCAGGCCGCTGGCGCGACGGCTGACAGCGTCGTGGTGAGCTACTGCTACATCGGCATGCGGGCCAGCTACACCTACCTGATCGGCAAGTACCTGGGGTTCGAGACCCGGTTCTTCGACGGCTCCCGGAACGAGTGGGCCGCGTACGAGGACCTCCCCGCCGAGCTCGGAGAGTCCCGCTAGCGAGGTACCGCGCGTGGGTGTTGTTCGTCGGCGACCATCAGTTCCGGCCCGCCGGCGCTGAAGCGGTGCGTATCCGCTTCGCGATGGAGGGTAGTCGCGCCACCGGTCTGACGGTGCTCGACCCATGGCTGTTCCGAACGTCGCTACCCGTACGGCCGTTTGCCCTGAGGAACGCTCAGCCCCGTGGCGGCTGCCGCACTGGAAACACGGTTGGCTGATGTGCTAGCGTCAGGCTAACTGTAGTTAAGTTAGCTCGATTGACATTAGTAGGGAGTTTTTCCATGGCGGCCGAATCCGGACGCGCAGGGGTAGGCGGGGTGGCGCGGCCCACGGGCGAACCCGAGGATGTCCAGGGTATCGAGACCCTCCTACCGCTGCCACAGCTGGCCTTCCAGGTGTTGTTGGCGCTGGCGGCGGGACACAACCACGGCTACGGCATCGCCAAGGAGATCGAGCTCAACACCGGCGGTCGCACGCGACCCGGCACCGGCTCGCTGTATCTGTCGATGGCGAAGCTGAAGGATCAAACATTGATCGAGCCGTGCGATCCGCCGCCCAGCACTGGGCGGTCGGATGCGCGCCGCCGCTACTATCGGTTGACGACGGCTGGCCGCGCCGCTGCCGCTGCCGAGGGACGACGGCTGGCGCGGTTGGTGCGGCTGGCGCGCCAGCGAGACTTGCTGACCGCCGGGGAGGAGGCCTGCTAGCTGTGCGCGCACCCTCACGTGCCTACCGGCGGCTCGTCGACTGGCTGCTGCCGCGCTGGATGCGGAGCGCGTGGGGCGACGACCTGATCGCCACTTTCGAAGCACGCCGTCTCTAGATCGGTGGTTATGGTTGGCTGCGGCGCTTTTCGTTCTGGCTGCAAGAGACGGCCTCCTTGGCCCGCGTTGCCGCTGTCGCCAGAGTTAGGCGGCGACGGATCCGGATCGACGACAGGTACACCCAAACGCCTGAGGGGAAGCCGTTCCGGATTCGTCGTCCGCCGCATGACACACGGTCGTTACGCGTAGCCTGGGTAATCGCCATCAGCGTCCACTTCGGTCTCTTCACGGCAGTTTGGCCGGTTGGTGAGCAGGTCGTGGAAGCGCGGCCGCGGCACGCGGTCGTGGTCATCCGGCGCCTTCCGCCGCCGCCCCCGCCGGAGCGCAAGATCGAGCGCCGACCGGTGCGTCGCGACGCCCCGCTGGTTCCTATTCCCGACCCGACGCCGGCCGCGCCCGAGATCATCGAGCTACCGGATTTCGAGCCCACAGTGACCGATGTTGCCGACTTGGTGTTTGTCGGCATTCCGGTTCCGGTGCCTCCGCAGCCGGCACCGGAGCCAATCCCGGAGCCAATCCCGGAGCCGGTCCCAGAACCAGGTATCTATCGGGGCGGTGTCGACGTGGAGCGGCCGCGGCTGGTGGCCAGCCCGCAGCCGGAATACTCCGACCTGGCGCGTTGGGCGCGCTTGGAGTGCACCGTGGTTCTGAAGGCCATGATCGGCATCGATGGCGACGTGGCCGACCTGCATGTTGTGGAGCCCTGCAGGCTCGGGCTCACCGATGCGGCGATGGCGGCGGTGGCCAGGTGGCGCTATGAGCCGACGTTGGTCAACGGTCGGCGGGTCCCGGTGAACGTCCGTGTCACGGTGCGCTTCCATCTGGACTGAGCTCGAGCGGGTGGTGGAGGCTTTCTTCGGTCAAACCTTGACTGATCGTTCCGTGTTTGCTAGATTGGCTACCATGACACGCGGACCGGACAAGCAATTTGATCGCGACGAGGCGCTCGGACGAGCCATGCAGCTGTTCTGGACGAACGGCTATGAGGCCACCGGGGTCACCGAGCTGCTCGACACCATGGGCATCGGTCGCCAGAGCATGTACGACACCTTCGGCAACAAGCGCGACCTGTTCGTGGAGTCGCTGAACCTGTATGTAAGCCGACAGGTCGGACAGATGCGCGCCATTCTTCGTGCCCCCGGGTCGGGCCTCGCGAACCTCCAGCAGCTAATCGGCTTGTGGGAGCGAATGGGTCGCGAGCAGGATTGCGGCTGCCTGGTGGGCAACACCGTCGCAGAGCTCGGACCTCACGACGCCGAGATCGGTTCCTGTGTCGGTCGCGCCTTGGAGTCACTGCGAGGAGACTTCGTTGCGACCGTGCAAAGGGCGCAGGCGAAGGGTGAGATCGCCGGCCATCTGGATCCGGAAGATATGGGGAATCTGATGATCGTCGCGGCGCAGGGAGCCGCCCTGTTGAGCAAGGTTCCGGAGAGGAAGGAACTCGCCATTGGCGCCATGCGTGGGCTGCTGAGCGTCCTTCAAGCGGCGTGAGCTTTTTTTTGTTCCATATATGGACTGATCGTTCCATGTTAATGCGGGCAACCGCACCTACAGAAGGGAAGGAAGCAATGTCGTCAGGTAAGCCGGGAATCATGGACCGAGTGGCGCTGCGCCTCGCGGATACGGTGCTGGCGCACCCGTGGAAGGTCGTGGCGATCACGCTCCTCTTGGTCGCGGCGGCCGGCGGCGGAGCACGCCATCTCGAGTTCGCCAACAACTATCGCGTCTTCTTCAGTCCGGAGAATCCGGAGCTGGTGGCCTTCGAGGAGTTCCAGGCCACGTATACGAAGAACGACAACATCCTGTTCGTGCTGCAGCCCTCGGACGGCGACGTGTTCGCTCCCGAGTTGCTGTCGGACATCGAGTGGCTGACCGCCGAGGCTTGGCAGATTCCCTACGCCATTCGGGTCGATTCGGTGACCAACTTTCAGCACAGCTGGGCCGATGGCGACGAGCTTACGGTCGAGGACCTCGTTCGAGACGCACCCTCGATGTCGGTCGGCGAGCTGTCTAGGCGCCGGGGAATTGCGCTCGCAGAACCGCTCCTGCGCGACAACCTACTGTCGCCCGATGCTCGTACCACTGGCGTAAACGTCACGCTCCAGTACCCGGAGGAAAGCCTCACGGAGGTACCCGCTGCGGTCGGCCATGCGCGTGATCTCGCCCGGCAGCTCCGCGCCCGGCAGCCTGGGCTTACGGTTGCCCTTAGCGGCGTGTCGATGCTCAACAACGCATTCGCCGAGGCCGGCGAGCAGGATGCCATGTCGCTGATGCCGGCGATGTTCCTGGTGCTGGTGGTCTTCATGCTGCTGGTGCTGCGCAGCCTCGCCGGGACCGCCGGCACGCTTGCCGTGATCGCCTTTGCCACCGTCACCGCCCTGGGACTGGCCGGTTACGCGGGGCTGAAGCTCAATCCGATCTCTGTCACCGCGGCAGTCATCATCATGACGCTCAGTCTGGCCGACAGCGTCCATGTGGTGGTGACGGTTCGCCAGATGCTGTCCGAGGGCAAGTCCAAGATCGATGCGTTGCGTGAGTCGTTGCGCGTCAACCTGGTAGCGCTGATCGTCACCAGCGTCACCACCATCATCGGGTTCCTGGCGCTCAATTTCTCGGATGCTCCGCCGTTCCGGGACATGGGAAATATCACCGCGGTCGGTATCGCGGCGGCGCTGCTGTACTCGGTGGTGTTCCTGCCGGCGTTCTTGAGCCTGGTTCCGCTCCGCGCCCCTGCTCCGTCCAGTACGCGGCGCGGGCTGGCAGCGCCGCTCGGCGCGCTCGTCATCCGAAGGCACCGAGTGGTGCTCACCACGATGGTCATCTTGGCGGTGGCGCTGATCGCGATGGTGCCGCTGATCGATCTGAACGACGAATTCGTCAAGTACTTCGACTATCGCGTCGAGTTCCGTGGCGATGCCGAGTGGGGCATGGAGAACCTCAACGGTATCTACCTCATCGAGTACTCGGTGGAGGCCGATGGCCCGGAGGGGGTCAGCGATCCTGTCTATCTGGCGAACCTCGAGCGCTTCACGGGTTGGCTGCGGCAGCAGCCCGAAGTGCAGCACGTGTACAGCTACACCGACGTCATCAAGCGGCTCAACAAGAACATGCACGGCGACGATGACGGCTGGTACCGGATGCCGGGCGACAGGCAGCTTGGTGCTCAGTACCTGCTGCTGTACGAACTGTCGTTGCCGTATGGGCTCGATCTGAACGACCGCATCAGCATCGACAAGTCGGCCACGCGGGTAACCGCCACGGTCGGCGACCTGCCCACCAGCGCGATCCGCGAGCTACTCGATCGCTCGAAGAACTGGCTGCGGGCCGAAACGCCGGCGTACATGCACGCAGAGCCCACCGGCGCCTCTGTGATGTTCGCGTACATCTCACAGCGCAACATCGAGAGCATGCTGGGCGGCAACGTGGTGGCGGTGCTGTTGATCTCGGCGGTCATCATGCTGGCGTTGCGGAGCGTATCGATCGGCGCCCTCAGCCTGATCCCCAACGCGGTTCCCATTCTGATGACCTTCGGCGTGTGGGCGCTGTTGGTGGGGCAGGTTGGAATGGCCGCTGCAATCGTCTCGGCCACCTCGCTAGGGATCGTCGTCGACGACTCGGTGCACTTCCTCACCAAGTACTTGCGAGCGCGCCGCGAGAAGGGCCTCGATCAGGCCGACGCAGTGCGCTACGCCTTCGATACCGTTGGCCGCGCCATCGTCAGCACCACCGTGATTCTGTCGTTCGGGTTCGCTGTGTTGGCGTTCTCGAGCTTTCGCATCAACGCGCAGATGGGCCTGCTGACCGCCATCGCGGTGCTGCTTGCCCTGGTAACCGACCTGTTGCTACTTCCGGCCCTTCTATTGATCGGCCACGAATCGACTGCAAAGGAGACCGACATGACCACCTCATCGACGAACTGGCGTTTCGGCGGAGCAACGACGGCGCTCGCCGTGGTCGCGTTGCTCGGCGCTGGCACTTCCGTTGCCTACGCTCAGAACACCACAGACCCGATCAACAGTCCTGGCAGGACGCCGACCGCGGCCGAGAAGGGTTACCAAATCGCGGCGCGCGCCGACCGCAGCGATCGAGGCTATCTGGACAGCGACGTCGAGCTGACCATGCTGCTGCGCAACGCTGCCGGCAAGGAGACGACGCGGGTGCTGCGGATTCGTACCCTCGAGGTCCCGCAGGACGACCTCGGCGATCGCAGCCTGGTGGTCTTCGACAGCCCGGCCGACATCGAGGGCACGGCTTTGCTGTCGCACGCCAAGATCCTCGATCCCGATGACCAGTGGCTCTACCTGCCGGCGCTCAAGCGCGTGAAGCGGATCTCCTCGGTGAACAAGTCCGGTCCGTTCGTCGGCAGCGAGTTCGCTTTCGAGGATTTCACCGCACTGGAGCTCGAGAAGTACGAGTATCTCTTCGTTGGCCAGGAGCGCTGTGGCGAGCTCACCTGCGACGTTCTCGAACGAACGCCGCGCTACGAGTACTCGGGCTATACGAAGCAGGTTTCGTGGGTCGACCAGCGCGATTTCCAGATCCGCAAGGTCGACTTCTACGGGCGCCGCGGTGAGTTGCTCAAGACCCTCGAGCTGACTGACTACCGGCGGTACGACGGTGCGTACTGGCGACCGCACCTGATGCGGATGGTCAACCATCAGACCGGCAAGTCGACCGATCTGAACTACACCGACTACCGCTTCGGCAACGGGCTCGGGGAGTCCGACTTCGTGCGCGGCGCCCTGCAGCGGTTGCGATAGCAGCGCGCCGAGCAAGCGCAGGTAGCAGAGGGTTCGTCCGATGCGATTCGCGACACTCATGGTCGCCGCCGGCGCCGTCCTCCTGGGCGGCGTCGGTGAGGCGACGGCACAGGGGTTCGATCTCAGCGGCTTTGCGGCCTTCGAGCCGCGACTGTTCGTGCAGTCGCCGCAGACCGAGCTCCAGTTCTCGGGCCTGCAGCTGTCGGGGCTGCTGGTCCCGGAGATTGGCTACCGGACCTCCGATCGTCAGCACCAGTTCAAGCTGTCGCCGTTCGTTCGTGTCGACTCACGCGACGACGAGCGCACGCACTTCGACCTGCGGGAGGCCTACTGGCGCACCGTCCAGGGTGACTGGGAGGTCCTGACGGGCTTCAACACATTCTTCTGGGGCGTTACCGAGTCGCGCCACCTGGTCGACGTGATCAACCAGACGGACGCGCTCGAGGACATCGACGACGAGGACAAGCTCGGCCAGGCGATGGTGAACGTCGGCTGGCAGCGCGACTGGGGTCGTCTCGACGCATTCCTGCTGCTGGGGTTCCGCGAGCGGAGGTTCGCAGCTCCGGAAGGTCGTCCCGGTCTACCGCTGCCGATCCGTCGGCGGGGGCGCTTTCCGGATGGCCGGCGCGATGTCGATCTGGCGTTGCGCTATTCACACTACCTGGGCGACTGGGATGTCGGGGTGCATCTGTTCCGCGGCACGAGCCGCGAGCCAGCCTTCGTTGTCGGCGACGACGGAGCCTCGTTGGTGCCGACGTATCGCAACATCAACCAGGCAGGGTTGGATCTGCAGTACACCCGGGGCGCATGGCTATGGAAGCTGGAAGGCATTGTTCGCGAGGGCGAGGGGAGGACGTTCGGCGCAGCCGTAGCCGGTTTCGAGTACACGCTGTATCAACTCGGCGGAGGTGCTGCCGACCTCGGCCTGTTGGCGGAGTTTCTGGTCGACGGCCGCGATGCCAGCGCTCCTGTCACGCCCTTCGATCACGATCTGTTCGTCGGCGGACGCCTGGCCCTGAACGACGTGCAGGACGCCCAGGTACTCGCCGGCGCGGTGATCGATGTTCAGGATGGCTCCACCGCGGTGCGTGTCGAGGCGGAGCGGCGTATCTCCGATCATCTGGATCTGGAGCTCGAGGGCCGGTTTTTCATTGGCGTTGACCCATTCAACAGCCTGCGGCCATTCCACCGCGACAGCTTCTTGAACCTGAGGCTGTACTGGTTCTTCTGAGCCACTGGCTCGCTCCATCGCGCGCGCTACGCGAAGGTTGACGGGCAGCTAGCGTGCCGCACGCGGCCCGTAGCTACCGGCCGGGACCCAGCAGCACGGCGTTGATGAACAGCAACTGGGTGGCCTCGGCGTAGGCGCGGTAGTTGGGGTCCTCGGCGAAGGCGATGATCTGCCCGCGTCCGACCGGTTGATGGATGAGGAACGCCTTGCTGGCGAGCTGCGGACGGGCCTCCTCCCACACCATGCCGCTGAGCACGAGATCGTCGATCTCGGCGTAGCGACCAACGTTCGTTCCGTCGTCCAGCTTCACGGGGCGGAACACCCGCGTACCCTCGACGACGACGCCGATCTCTCCGTCGGTGCCGGCGGTGAGCCAGTGGTCGGTGTCGAGGATCACCTTCAGAATCGCTCCCGGGACGGACTCGGGCGATTCGTCTTCCGGCACGATCTCGTCGAGATAGTCGATCGGCTGGTCGGGCGTGTCGTCGTCGGATGGGTCGTCGCCCTCGGCGTGGCCACCGCGGCGCTCCGCGACAGAGGCCAGCAGCTCGGCGCTCGTTGCCCAGCGGCTGGATTCTGCCAGCGTGATGAGGGTTCCTCCCTGACGCATCCAGCGGCGCAGCGCGTCAAGCAGCCCCGAGCCCACCGAGCTTCCGTAGTCGCCGCTCGGAAAGACGACCACATCGAAATCGTCGAGCAGAACGCGTCCGAGGCTCGAGGCCCGCACTGCCGTCGTGCGTACCCCGTAGCGGCGCTCGAGGATGTAGCGAGCCCAACCGGCCGAGAGCGTGCTGGCTGGACGGTCGTAGACTAGCAGCACACGCGGATCCCGCAGCGCCGAGACGCGACGGCTGCCAAGGGACATGCCTTCGCGCACGTAGGAATCGTCGATCGCAACGACCTCTGCATGGTGATCGGCCGCGATCCGGCCCAGGCGTTGTCTGAGGTCCGGTCCGTTCTCGGTCGTTCGGACAATGGCCGTTCCGACCGGGTAGTCGCGATCACCGAGGGTGAACGTGCCGCCGGCCGAGCGTATGCGGATGCCTTCGCGCAGCGCTTCGACCACCGTTGACGCCGCGTTCGTGCCCCAGGGGATCAGGTACCCGACCTGGGCCGGCGGTAGCGTCGGATCGGTTGCCGTTGCGACTGGCTCCCGGGGGACCACCGCCCCCGCCGCGCCGGTCGCCGCATCCGCCTCCAGCACCTCCACATCCCACAGCAGCGATTGGCTCCACGCCGTCAGGTCGTAGATCTCGTCGCGCTGGCGCCGGGCACGACGCTCCAGCTGCCGGGCGATGAAGTCCTCGTCCATCGGCACGTGAGCATCCAGCAGATTGTGCGCGAAGCGATGCGTCGGCTGCGCCATCGGCACGATGTAGGTACCCGTCGCCGGCAACGTGCGGTCGCCAACCGTGACTTCCCCGGCCGCCTCGCGCACCTCGATTCCGTTGCTTGCAAGCATATGCCCGAGGCGCGCTGCCATGCCGGGGTCGTGCGCCGAGTGCAGCACCAGCTCCGCCGGACCCTGCTGGCCGAGCTCGATGCCCTCGCGGCGGAACTCCAGGTAGTCGCGCAGGATCTGTTCGCGGTTCGTCGCCGCGGTCGCGGCGCTGGCGATCGCTGCGGTGAAGTGGTGCAGCACGCCGTCGCCGTAGGTCAGTAGGTCGCCGTCGGAGCGCTTCAGCACCAGCGACCGCGCCGACGCTTGCTCGTACGTCATGCCGAGCGCGCCATGGTTCATCGGCCACATGTCGACATAGCCGGGATAGAACAGGTCGTACACGTCGCGGTTGAAGTAAGCGAAGCCGCGGCGATCGAAAGCGGTCGCGTTGGCGCGGCCGAAGACGTCCATCAGGGCGATCTGACGCTCGCCGTACCAGGGGTTGGACGGCGGCGCGGTGGGCGGGAAGAAGTAGGTAGCATCGCCGCCCATCTCGTGCAGGTCGACGACGATCTGCGGCCAGAAGTCGAGGAACACGCCCACCTTGCCGCGGGTCTCGGGCTGGCTCTGGATGAACAGGTCGCGGTTGAGATCGAACAGATAGTGGTTGCCCCGACCGCCCGGCCACGGCTCGTCGTGTTCGGCAGAATACGCCGCCGGGTCTGGCCAGCGTGCCCCTCCCATCTCGTTCTGATGTACGAAGCGCGCCCGGCCGTCCGGGTTCTCCGCCGGGTCGATCAGCACCAGCGACTCCGACAGGATCAGGTCGACGGTGGCATCACCCTGTGCCGCCAGCAGATGGTAGGCCTCGGCCATGGCGGCGCCGTTGGAGCTGATCTCGTTGCCGTGCACGCCGTGCATCAGCGCGGTCACCACCGGCAGCCGGGCAATGAGCTCGGTGGCCTCAGCCTCCGAAAGATCACCTGGGTAGGCGAGTCGCCGCAAGTCGGCCTTGATCTCGTCGAGCCGCGCGATGCGCTCCGGCGAGCCAATGATCATGACGACGAGGGGCCGCCCCTCCCAGCTTTCGGCGTACTGAATCAGCCGGGTACGTTCCGGCGCCACCGCCGCGAGCGTCTCCAAATAGAGCATGATGTCGTCGGGAGACGTGATCTCTTCGCGGAACTCGTGACCGACGACGTTCTCGAGCGTCGGGATAGCGGGGTCGTAGCGCGTGCCCGGTGCAAGCTCTTCCTGGGCCGGGACGATGATCTGGAGGGCCGCGATGAGAGCAACGGATCTGAGCATGAGGGGCTTCACCTGATTCGCGTAGACGGGATGGCGGCGGCGGTGAGCTCGCCGGTGTCGGAGACTAGCGCACTGTGTGTCGTGCCGCACCAACTCTGCGAACAGACGACGATCGGCGAGGGTCCCGGCTCCTGCGGCCTGCGAACGGCTAGTTTTCTCTTGCCCGCTCGCTCACCCAGGTTTCGAATAGTTGGATCGTCTCGACGCTGAGCGGCTCGCCGATCAGCGGCATGCGTGAGCCGATAATGCCGATTCCACGGATCTTGCGGATGAGATAACTGTCGGCCGGGCTCTTCGGCTCGATGCGAAATAGATCCGGGCGTTCGAGGCTGGTCACGTGCACGATCTGATCAAAGGCGCGGCCAGCACTGAGGTCCAGGTCCTGAACCGGGACCGCACCGGCGTGACATCCGGAGAGCGCACACCTGGAGGTAAGCACCGGCTGCAGGTCGCTGCTGAAGCTGACCGTCGAAGGCCCGACGTCGGGACGCACTCGCAGGGCCGCGACCAGGTCGACGACCTGTCCATCGATCCCGACCAGACGGAGGGAGATCTCATTTCCTGCAGGCGGCGCCGACGGGACGATGCGCCTCGTCCACGTTGACGACGCGGCGTGAGCTCAACCCTCGCGACGTAGCCTCGTCACCGGATCGGTCTGCTGTTCGTTACGGCCGATTCAGCGCTCAGATGTCGTGGCGCTAGCGACGATCATCGGTGGGATCGCGGAGCGTGAGTTGCGAGAAATACGAACCGTAGAACCCACGATCGCGGGTCAGCAGGCAGTCGGCCGTCGTGGCGGCGTGCGCGCCGATCAGGAAGTCGGCGATCATCCGCTTGCGGCTGCCGCCGCGTCGCCGGTAATCGCGCCAGAGTCTGCCGGCCTCGAGGGCCGCAGCCTCGTCGAGGGGAACGAAGCGCACCCCGAGTCGTCGCATCGCGTCGGCGGCTGCCTGTGGGGCGGGGAATGTCGCGCCCAGCTCGGCCCAGACCACGTCGCATGCGATCAAACCGCCGGCAAGCATCGCCTCTCGAAGCGCGCGGCGCGATGCGCTGAGGAATCGCTCATCGGCAGTGAACACGTCAAGCAGAACGTTGGTGTCGACAGCGGTGATCACGTGATGTCCAAGTCGCCTCTTAGCTGGTCCATCAGCATGTCGGTGGAGAGGTCGAGCCGCAGGATTCCGGTCACGCTTTCGAGCGGATCTTCCTGTAGGTCCTTGACGGCCACGATGCGGCCGTTCTCTTCATGCACCTCCAGCACCTGCCCGGGGCGGATGCCGAGCCGTTCACGGACTCGCTTGGGAATGGTGATTTGACCGCGCTCGGTTACACGTGTCTTCATACCAAGAAGATACGAATTCGTGGAACAAAAATCAAATCTGTAGATCGCTCACCCGACGCTTGCCAGCCACGACCAGCGCGGGGGGACGGTGACGCTATGGATCAGCCCTCTTCGCGTAGCGTTGTCGCCGGGTCGATGGACGCTGCCCGGCGTGCCGGCACCCAGGCTGCGAGCAGGGCCGAGGCAGCCAGTGAGACGACCACCGTGAGCATCGTGAGCGCATCGGTCGGTGCGATCCCGACGAGGAAGTCGCGTAGCAGCGGGCCCAGTAACGCTGACACCAGCAGTCCCGCGGCGCTGCCGGCGACGACGATGCCGAGGCTGAACTTCATCATCAACGATCTGACGTCGGCTGGCCGCCCACCCAGCGCCATGCGGATGCCGAGCTCGCGGCGTCGCTGGCCGAGGGTATAGGAGACGATGCCGTAGACGCCCGCTACCGCCAGCACGAAGCCGAGCGCTCCGAGGGCGCCGGCTACGCTGCTGGCAAGCCGTTGCGGCAGCAGGAAGAACTCGATCACCTGCGCTAATGGCTGCAGTGTCGGGACGCTCAGTGTGGCGTCGGCGCGCTCCAAGTGCTCCGCAACCAGACGCTGGAGCGCCGCCGGCTCGCCGTCGCTCCGGATCACCAGGCTCATGCGTCCGCTGGGACGCTGGGCGAACGGTAGATACAGCAGCGCGTCGATGCCGTCATTTTGGATCACGTGACGGGTGTCGCTGACGACACCGATAACCTCGATCTCCTCGCCGGCGATTGCGAGGCGCTGGCCGACTGCGCCACGCGGCCAGAACTGCGACGCCATGCGTGCGTTCACCACGGCAACGGGCGCGCCGTTGGCGTCGTCGATGGTGCGCAGCGCGGTGCCCTGTTCAACCGCGATGCCGACCGCGTCGAAGTAGCTCGGGCTGACGATGTGCGCGTCCACGAAGAAGGCGTCCTGGCCCTGCGGGGGCTCGCGCCCGGGAATATTGATTGCCACCGGGCTGCGTGCCACGCCGAGGGGGGTGTTGGCGGTAAGCCCGGCGCCGGCGACATCGGGCTCGGCGGTGAGGCCGGCGGCCAGGTCGCGGAAAAACACGTGCGCTTCCGTGTCGCTGTAGCTCTCCGGCGGCAGCCCAACCGTTGCCATGCTCAGTCCGACGGTGGGGAACCCGGGATCGAGCTCCTGGCCCCGCTGGAAGGCGCGCAGAAACAGCCCGGCGGTGATGAGCAGGACCACCGATACCGCGACCTGGCCTACCACGAACATCTGTCGGAGCCTGGCGGTGTTCGAGGCGCCGCTGCGCGAGGTACGCATGACGGTGCCTTGCTCGCCACGAATCGCTTTGATTGCCGGGCTCAGGCCGGTGGCGAGCGCGGTGATCAGAGCCACTGCCGCGGTGATGCCGAGGACCCGGCCGTCGAGCGCCATGCTGAAGCCGAGAGGTATGGGCAGCGATTCGATGAAGGCCCCCAGAAGGCCGCTCACCTGCAACGCCACCAGCACCGCCGCTCCGGCGCCGAGCGCGAACAGCAACAGGGTCTCCGTGAGGATTTGCCGCACGACGCGTGTCGGAGTGGCGCCCAGCGCCATGCGCGTGGCGATCTCTGCGCGCCGACTGTGCCCGCGGGCCAGCAACAGGTTGCCGACGTTCAGGCACGCCGCCAGCAGCACCAGCGCCGACAGCGTCAGCAGGATCCCGAGGAAACCGATGACCGGGGCAACCAGGCTCTGGTCGAGGCCACTCAACGGAGACAGCGTGACGCGGCGGCTCCGGTTCATGTCGGGATGCTCGCGCTCCAGCTGTGCCGCAATGGCGTTGAGCTCATCGCTGGCCGCCGCGATCGTATCCCCGGCGCCGAGCCGTCCGAACATCTCGAGGGCCTGTTCGCCACGCGAGCGCAGCTCGGTGCCCGGTCGCAGTCGATCCATTGCTGCCAGCGGTAACCACACTTCCGACGGGAACCCGATGAAGCGTCCGGTGAACCCCGCCGGCAGTATCCCGACGACGGTGAAATCGACGCCGTCGAGCTGGATGTCGTTGCCGATGAGGTCGTCGGCGCCGGCGAAGCGCCGCTGCCAGAAGCCGTGGCTGACCACCGCGACGTTGCCGCCGCGATCGGTTTCCGCCTCGCGTGCGGTGAACGTGCGACCGCGGGCCGGTGTCACACCCAGCACCTCGAAGTAGTCTGCCGAGCTCAGCTGGCCTCGGACACGCTCACCGTTGATCTTGTCGCCCAGACGCAGCCCGACGCCGCTGTGTGCTACCAGCCCTTCCAGCGATCCCTGCCGGGAGCGGTAGTCGTCGTACTCGGGAAACGAGAAACCGAGGAAGCTGTTGGCGCCCGGCTGGTCTAGGTGCACGTCGACCAATCGCCCAGGCTCGCGAACCGGCAGAGGGCGCAGCAGGATCTCGTTCACCAGCGTGAATACGGCCGTGTTGGCGCCCATGCCGAGGCCGATCGCTCCGGTACACAGCAGCGTCAGAGTCGGAGCGCGCATCAGCCCGCGGGCACCGTAGCGTATGTCCTGTAGCCAACCATCCATTGCAGGGTCCTCTTGACCGTGTCGATGCGACCGGCGAGTAGGGATTTTGCGTCGTACGGTATGTGCCCAGGCCGGCAGCAGTCCGACCAGCAAGTCGAAGATAGCGTGCAGCCAGAATCGCCACGCGGGCGCGGCGGCACCGGAGTCGTCCCACGCCGAGGCCAGTGCCTCGTCGATGGCGGCGCGGTGCCGAACACGGAAGCCCGGCGGCAGGAGGTGCAGCAGGGCTCGATACGTCCAGGGCTTGCTCATGCGCCCCTGTGCCCGAGGTTGCGACGCGCCACTGCGGCGAGCTGGCCAAGCCGATCTGCCTCGGCAGCCAGCCGGTCGGCGCCGGTATCCGTGAGACGGTAGAAGCGTCGCCGTCGACTCTCGCCCTGCGGATGGCCGCTGCCGCTGAGCTCTTCGACCAGCTCGGCGTGGCGCAGCTCATCGAGGGTTCGATAGAGCGTCACCGGCCACAGGCGTACGGTGCCGTCGGTGAGCTCCAGTACCCGCCGCACGATGCCGCTGCCGTGTCGATCATCATCGGACAGCGCCAGCAGAATCTGGAAGCCGTGCGTGGTCAGCGTCGTCACTGCGTTTCCTCTCCGGTGGGTCTGGTACTACACATATGTATCATACATACATGTAGCATATAGCGAGATCCGCCACCCGCGGTGGCGCCCCGTGGCACGATTGCAGCCATGGAGATCAGCCTCGACCAGTCACCCTACGCTCGGTTCCTCGGCGCCGAGCTGGTGCGCACCGAAGAGGGTCTGATCGAGATCCGCCTGCCTTTCCGAGACGACTTCCTGCGGATGGACGACTCGGATTGGTACCACGGCGGAATCATCAGCGCGCTGGCCGACATTGCCGGTGCCTTCGCGGTGTTGATGGCAGCCGGCGAGGGGAGCGGCGCCACCATCGATCTGCGCATCGACTACCTGAAACCGGCCCAGCGGGGCGACCTGGTGGCGATCGGGCGGGTGGTGAAGATCGGTCGTCGGATCTGCCGTGCCGACATGGAGGTTCGCGACGCCAGCGGTGATCTGGTGGCCATCGGCCGGGGTGCGTTCATGGGGGCGGGAGCCATGGAACGCGCGATCTTCCGTGCCAGGAACTCGAAGAGCTCGGGATCGAAGCCACCGGCGCGTCCGCCGCCGAAGTTGTAGCTATAGGCACTGGAAAAGTTCGCCGGCCCGTGGTGAGTGTGGGTGGCGGCGATCACCACCTCATGCCGGCCGAGCTTCGCGACCGGCCCGCTGTCGGACTGAAGGATCTCGAGCACGCGATCGGTGAGCCCGCCAGCGACCATGTCGAGGTCGCAGGCGACCATGGCGACGCGGTGCCCCTGTGCGTCCTCCAGATAAACGGCTCGCGCCCAGAGCCGCGTCCAGAACCCGCGTGCGAACCGCGCCGAGGGCCCGAACCCGAGGGTCGAGTAGCCCGGCGGAGGTGTGATGTCCTCTTTGGCTGCGCCGGCCCGGAAAGTATCTGCTCCAGCGTTGGCGAGTACTGGAAAGGTGCTGGTGCGCATTGGCTCGCCGCGCGGATCGACGGGCTGGGCCAGGGTGCATCCCGAGAACAACAAGGCGGCTGTCAGCAGTGCCGAGACGCGCAGGCGTGTGTGCATCGTGTCTCCGGGCCAGTACAGGAGTGTCCGTGAGCGCTGCCGCGCCCCGTTTACTGGAAGCCGATCCGAGTCGGTTTTCCGAAGTCGGCCGTGCAGCTAGCTCAGATTGTGCCGCAGCGTCTGCCACAGCGCTCGGACCCCGTCGCGCCAGGTGATCTTCTTGCCCTCCTCATAGGTGCGCCCGTGGTAGGAGATCGGCACCTCGTAGATGCGCAGGTTGGCGCGGGCGACGTCGGCAGTGATCTGAGGCTCGAAGCCGAAGCGATCTTCGGTCAGGCGAAGGCTAGGCAGAGCCTCGGCCTTGAAGACCTTGTAGCAAGTCCACACATCGCCGAGATTCAGATTGGTGAGCATGTTGGACATGGTCGTCAGCACCCAGTTACCGACCGAATGCCAGTAGTACAGAACTCGGTGCGGGCCGCCGTGGAAACGCGACCCGAAAACCACATCAGCCAGCCCCTCGCGAATGGGTTGGAGAAGCCGGTCGTAGTCTCGCGGGTCGTACTCCAGATCGGCGTCCTGGATGAGGATGACGTCGCCGCGGACGACTCCGAAGCCGGTGCGAAGCGCGGCACCTTTGCCCTGGTTGTGCTCGTGGAACAGCACGCGGATGTTGCTGACATCGAAACCCCAGGCGCCCGGCTCTCCAGCCTGGCTGGAGATCTCGCCCTGGGCGCCGTCTCGAGAGCCTTCGTCGGACGTGGAGCCAGCTGCCGCGACGTCGGCCGCGAGCCTCTCCAGGAGCTCACGGGTGCCATCGGTCGATCCGTCGTCGATGAGCACGATCTCCTTGGGAATCGGCGAGGCTTGCACTCGGCGCAGGATCTCCTCGATCGTGGCGCGCTCGTTGTAGACCGGGATGACTACTGACAGCAGCACGCTCTGATTGCCTTTCTCACGATGGGCACGATAGCCGTCCGTGCCGCGACCCATCCCACCCTCGGGTCGCCGGCTGCGGGCGGCCTCCGGCGGCGTCCGACCCTCGGGGCGATCGGATAAACTTGCGCTCTTCTGCGCCTCCGTAGATCGACCCATGCTGGCCGAGACGGTGGTTCAGCTGTTCCGCGACCGGGAGTAACTCGTCGTGCGCAAGCCAGCTGACCGCAGGCAAGTCGTTCTGATCGGCCTGTTCTTCTTCCTGCTGTCGTTGCTTTTCACGTATCCCGTGTGGACGCGACCGAACTCGGTGCTCAACGAGGTTCTGGATGTCGCGCTGAACACGTGGATCCTGGCCTGGGATGCGCACGCCCTCCTGCATCAGCCGCTGGAGCTGTTCAACGCTAACATGTTCTTCCCGCACGAACGCACGCTGGCGTTCTCGGAGAACATGCTCGGATCGGCCATCGCCGTGGCGCCGCTGAACTGGTGGGGCAAGCCGCTGCTGGCATACAACGTCGTGCTGTTCGCCTCGTTTCTACTCTCGGGCGTGGCGACGACACTGTGGGTGCGGGGGATCTCCGGGAGCCTGCTGGCGGGGCTCGTCGCCGGGTTCGTCTGGGCCTTCGCGCCGGTCAAGTTCGACCACCTGGCGCACCTTCAGTTGCTCACCGGCCAATGGATCCCGTTCACGCTGCTCGCCATCGCCCGCTATTTCGACAGCGGTAGGCGACGCTACGCGGTAGCGGCCGGCGGTTTCTTTGGCCTGCAGTACCTGTCGGGGATCTACCTCGGATTGATGTTCCTGCCGTTCGCCCTGATCTACGCCGGGCTTCTGTTCTTGCATCGTAGGGCCACCGGGCAGATCTCCGTGGATCGCCGGTTCCTGCACGATGGGCTCATTGCGGCGACGATCGCCGCCGTCCTGGTGGTACCGATCAGTCTGCCGTACCTACAGGTGAGCGCCGCCGAGGGGTTCCAGCGCGACCTGCGCCAAACCAGCGGTGCAACGATACAAGCCTATCTGTCGGCGAGCTGGCACAACCGTGCGCCTCATATGAGGGCGTTGACCGTCACCTACAACGCGGCCGAGGCCAACTTCTTCCCCGGCGTTGTGCCTTCGGCATTGTTCATCGCCGGGCTCCTGTTGTTGCTACCAAGGGCGTGTCGTCAGCGCTGGCCCGGGGACGTTGCCGCTGCGTCCGGATCGGGCGGCGCCCGATCGCCTGGCAGACCCCGGGGTCCGCCGCCCGACTCTGAGGCGCCAGCGGTGACCGAGGAGGAGCCACCCCCGGTGGCTCGGCGGCTCCTGTGGTTGGCGCTCGCTGCCAGTATGTTGCTCGGTGCGCTGCACATCGCCGGCTTCCTGGTTGCGAGCTGGTCGACAAGTCCGTCAGCGTTCGACGTGGTGCTCGACCTTTGCGAGCGTCTCCACCCTTCGTCGTGGCTCGTGCTGACATCGGGAATCGCCATAACGCTCTGGTTGCGGTACCGGCCAGCGTTGCCGGCGGCGGCGGCCCACTACACGATCCTGGGCTTCATGCTTCTGATCAGCTACCTACTGGCGTTCGGACCGAGGGTCGTCGGCTGGGACGCGGATCTGGGCATGGGCCCGTACCGCGTTCTCTACGAGCTCGCGCCCTATCGGAGCATCCGCGCCGTGGGTCGGTTTGGCCTGCTGTGGACCTTGTTCTTCGCCGCCATGCTGGGCTTTGGCCTGGAGGCGTGGCGCGAGTCGCTGCGAGCGCGGGCGAGAATCGATGCCTGGCGCCGCATCCGGGTCGCGGCAGTCGTCCTGCTGGGGGCAGGGCTGCTGTATGAGTACCGGGTATGGCCGCTGTCGACGGTGGAGGCATCGCCGTCGTCGTCACCCGTCGACGTTTGGCTCGCGGAGCAGCCGCAAGGCACTTCCATTGTTCATGTGCCCCTGGTTCCCGGAGGCTTCCCGCCATACGTGGCCGGCTATCTCCTGCGCTCGACACTGCACTTTCAGCCCTTGGTCAACGGCTACAGCGGCTTCTTCCCGGTGTCCTGGAACGCACTGGCCGCGACGGACGACCTCAGCGAAGAGTTCTTCGACCTCCTGAGGAGTCACTTCCCGGTCGACTATCTGATCGTCCACGGTGATCAGTACGGTGGTGAGTTCGACTCCGAGCTAGCGCCGCGATTGCTCGCTCATCGTGACCTGGACCTGGTGGAGCGGCTGGACGACGCGTTGGTGTTCGAGGTCCGACGAGACCGCGACACCGGTACCGAGGTCTCGCGGCGCTTCGCCCGGGCACAGCTGCGCGCGGTATCCAGTATCTCCTTTCAGGCGCGGATCGAGACTCCGGCCCCCGGTAGGTCGCCTGTGCTGCGCGTCGGCTGGGGCGACGCTACGCCGGAGACGCTCGAGCTGGATACAAGCTGGCGCCGGTTCCGGTTGCCGGTTCCGGCCGCTGGCGAGTTGGACCCGGACGGCACCGCCACCCTCCGATTCAGGGCCGGCTATGCCATGGGCGCCTCCTTTCCGGGCGCCGGGATCGGATCGAGCGCGCGGCGGCTGCGCGCTGACGTCCTGCTCGACATCCAGCGACGTGGCGTCAACCTGGCGATCAACGATGTGTGGCTCGATTCCATGAACGATTTCGGCATCCAGGCCTACCACCTCGGGGAGCGTGGGGATCGGCTCGTGACCATGGCCACCTTCTTTGCGCACGATCTCCAGGACGACGCACTCGTGGCCTTCCTCGACTCGGTGCCCGACGGTGGCGCGGTAGCGCTCGGCATTCGCTACCCGGTGAGTCTGCAGCTGTCGCCGGCGGTCGCTGCGGCACTGCGTCAGCTGGGCTCGTCACTGCACGCAGGTGACTCGGTCCGCAAGTACGCGCTCATCGGTGCCCGTGGCATCGCGCCGGGGGCCGCCGCAGAGCAGGTCGGGCAGTCGCGCGCCTATGCCTTGGTCGGCGAGGCCGGGCACCTACGACCGGTGTCGCTGCGCGGTATTCGGCTGATCAGTCGTCGCGCAGTGCTTCGATAGGGTCGATGCGGGTCGCCCGCCGAGCTGGCACGGCGCTGGCGATGAACGCCACCACGAGTAGCAGCGACGCCACTGCGGCGAAGGTTGTCGGATCGCTGCTGTCGACCCCGTAGAGGAGGCTCGACATCAACCGGGTTAGCGCCAGCGCGCCGAGTAGGCCGAGGGTGATGCCGGCGCCGATCATCAACCCCGTGCGGGCCAGGATCATGCGCATCACGTCGCTGCTGCGGGCGCCGAGTGCCATCCTCACGCCGATCTGGCGCGTTTGCTGCGTGACCCAGTAGGAGATCACGCCGTAGAGACCGGTGACCGCGAGAATCAGCGCGATGCCGGCGAACAGAGCCAGCAACGTGAGGTTGAAGCGCCGAGCCCGGGTGGTGCCCTGTACGTGCGCGCTGAGCGCCCCGAGCGAAGCGATCGGCAAGTCTGCATCGATGGCCCACAGCTCGCCGCGCACCGCCGCCGCCAGGGCCAGAGGATCACCTGACGTCCTCACTACGAACGACAGGGTGCCTCGCGGGCCCTGGTCGTACACTGTGAACACTTCCGGCTCGATAGGCTGGTCGAGAGTCCGCGGTGTCGGTTGCCGGCCACGACGCCGATGATGCGGCCCCAGGGCAGGTCGGGATCGGGGTCCTCCTCGGTAACGTAGGAATCCGGGATTCCATACAGGAGTCCCTGTCCGACCGGGTCTTCGCCGGGGAAGTACGCCTGCGCGAGCACGTCGTTGATTATCACGACGAACTCCGCGTCGCGGGTGTCATTGTCGTCGAACGCCCGGCCCGCCACCTGCGAAATGCCCATGGTGCGGAAGTAGCCGGGAGTGACGATGTTCATCTTCACCTCCCGCAGCTGCGACCGTTCCTGGGGCGGGCGGCCCTCGATGGTGAATGGGCCGGAGCTGTAGTTGACTCCCAGGGGCAAGCTGCTGACGGCTGCCACGGAATCGACCCCGGGCAACGTCCCCAGGCGCCGCAGTGCTTCCTCGAAATAGCCGCGAGCGTCGTCGCCTGATTGATAGCTGGGACCGCTCAACGAGACGCGGAAGGTAAGCACGCTCTCGGAGTCGAACCCTGGACCATGGTCGATGAGGGCCGAGTAGCTCCGCAACAGCAGCCCGGCACTGGTCACCAGCACCAGTGCGATGGCGATCTCGGCAATGGCGAGTCCGGTGCGCATTCGCCCCACCGCTCGGCTAGAGTCGGCACCACCACTCCGTTCACCCAGTACGCGAGCCAGATCGGTTCCGGCAGCGTGCAGCGCCGGGGCGAGGCCGAAGATCAGGCCGGTAAGCGTCGCCGCGGCCAGCGTGAACCAGAGAACCGGCCACTGCAGCCCCACCTCTGCGAGTCGCGGCAGGTCGGGCTCCATCGCGCGCAGCAGGCGCACACCCCCGTAGGCGACGAGAAGACCCAGAATCGCCCCGGCCAGCGACAGCATGATGCTCTCGCTCAGCACCTGCCCCAGCAAGCGCCGGCGTCCCGCTCCAAGCGCGGCTCGAATTGCCATCTCCCGCCGTCGGGTCGTGGCGCGTACCAGCATCAAGTTGGCGACGTTGGCACAGCAGATCAGCAGCACCATGCCCACGGCGCCGAGCAGAACGAACAACGCCGGGCGCACGTCGCCCACGACCTCGTCATACACGGGCACGATGTTGACCCCGTAGCCGGTGTTGTAGTCCGGGTACTCCTGTGCGAGTCGATCGCCAACGCGATCGAGATCCGCCTGCGCCTGGGCGCGCGTGACGCCCGAATTCAGCCGCCCGACCACTTGAAGGAACAGCTGCCCGCGTCCGGATTCCTGAATGTCGCTTCCGAAAAGACGCCAGTGCTGTGCGTCCTCCACCATGTAGTGGAAGCCCGGCGGCATGACGCCGACGACCGTGTGGGCGATGCCGTTGAGCTCGATCGAGGTACCGAGTATCCCGGCATCGCCGGCGAACCGCCGTTGCCACGAACCGTGGCTGAGCACCACGACGCGCTCGTCGGTGCTCCAGTCGGAGTCGGCAAAGCCACGCCCCATGCGGGGCTGCACGCCGAGGATGTCGAAGAACGAGGCGGATACCACCTGCGAGCTGACGCGCTCTGGATCGCCCGACCCTGTGAGGTTGTCGTCGGTGGGCACGATGGCCGCCATGTCGACAAAGGTCGTATTCATGTCGCGCCAGTCGGTGAAGTTGTCCCACGACGTGACGTCCTGGTGCCAACCCTGGAGGTTGTTGTCCAGCCAGACGGTCATCAGCTCGTTCGGCTGCGGGTAGGCCAGCGGGTTGAGCAGCACCCCGTACACGACGCTGAAGATCGACGCGTTGGCGCCAATGCCCAGGGCCAGCGCCAGCAGCGCGGTGAGGGTCACCGCTGGTTGCTTGAGCCAGGAGCGCAGGGTGAACCGGAAGCTCTGTATGGCGTTGTCCATGAGGGTTCCGCGGCGGGGATTCTGAGGCGGGACAGGGTAGGGGCGGCGGGCCTCTCGCAGCGAGCCGATGACGTTGCGCCAGTAGCGCAGGTGCGCGGCGCGGCGGCCGAGGCGCGGCAGGTGGTCGGTGTGGAACTCCTCCTCGATGTCGCCGAGAATGAACTCGCGGGCGTCGCCGTGCACCAGAAGCCGGAACAGCAACCGCGCCAGGCGCGAGGGACGCTGCATCGGTGGCGGCACCTAGATTCCCCTGTTACCGGCCACTAGTCGTCCGCCTGCATCTCGCCGGCGGCCGCCAGCGTCGCAAGTCGTCCGGTTAGCCCGCTCGACATGTCGCGCACGTTCACGAACGCTCGTTGTAGCGCTGCGGCGCCGGTCGATTCCAGGCGGTAGTACTTGCGCCGGCGCCCACCACGCTGCGGGGTGGTCTCACCGACGCGCGAGGTCACCAGACCGCGCGCCTCCAGACGCCCGAGCGCGGTGTAGACCGCCCCAGACGTAACCGGGCGCCCGGTGCGCTCCTCGATCTCCTGGCGAACGGAGAGTCCGTAAGCACGCTCGCCAAGGCGCAGCAATGCGAAGAGGATCAGCTGTTCAAACTCGCCGAGGTGGTTGGACACGGGGGATTCTCCACAAAAACCACAGTGTGGTATTTGAACAATAGTCACACTGTAGTTTTTGATGGGCCGCGGCGCAAGGACGAGGGGGGTAGGTAAGGCCTCCAGTAGCCTTGGTCAGGCACGAACTGCCGGAGCGCGTGAGAGCAATCGAGCAAGGCTCGTCCAGCGATCGGCGGCTAGGCGATGACGGTGAGCCCGAGGGCGCGGAAGTCGCGGTCGAACGTCAAGCACGGAATCCCGTCGAGCAGGGTCGTGATCACGACGAACGAGACCGCGTCGCACATCGATAGATGCCGGTCGCTGCCGTAGAGCCGAAAAACCTCGATCGCCTCGGTGTGCAGTGCATCGCCAGAAGACAGTATGCGCAGCCTCGGCACGAGCTCCGCCAGGAACGTGCAGGAGGCGTCGTACGAGGCGCGATAGCGGAGAAGAGTGGCCGTTTCGCTGATTACGTCCCACGTGGTCACGAAGGAGGTGGCGGCCATGGCGGCGTGCTGGAGGATCTCCGCGGCGCGCGCGTGATGGTGATCCCGCCCGTCCAGACAGGCGTAGAAGAACGACGTGTCGCAGAACACCCGTGGCGGCATCTTCACGGATCGTCGGGCCCGTGGCGGTCCCCGCCGTACAGAACCTCCTTGACGCGGCCCGCGATGTTTCGTTTCGGGCCCTCGTGCTCGGGCATGTCAGCAATCAGCTCCAGCAGCTTCTGGGCGGCGGCGCCCGCCGGCGGCTCGTTGTCAGATGCGCGGAGCTCGGCCACCAGATTGCCGTGCACCGTGATCTGGATACGCAACTCAGGATCCTCTCTGACCCGTCGGACCAGCTCGGGAAGCCGCTGTCTTGCTTCGCTCACGGACAGTTCCATTCTGAAATTGTACTGATATGTACGATAGATGTACAAGTGAGCGTACATACGTGAGCCCTGCTTCATCCCATAGACGGCAACGCGCCGTGTGATACCCGTCCCATGACTCGCCGTTGCCGCGCTCCCAAAGGCCACCGCGGCGACGCTTGACGTGGCTGCAGTCGAGCGTCACGCTCGCTCGTGCAACTCGACGCAAGAGGCGAAATCCGACACCCGGCGAGACGAGGCGATCCGTGGGAAGAGCTTTGGATGGCGTGCGCATCCTCGATATGACCCATGTGCAGTCAGGACCGACATGCACCCAGATCCTGGCGTGGTTCGGCGCCGACGTCATCAAGGTGGAGCGGCCCGGCTCCGGCGACGCGACCCGCGGCCAGCTGCGCGACATCCCCGATGTCGACAGCCTGTACTTCACGATGCTCAACTCCAACAAGCGCAGCATCACGTTGAATCCCAAGACCGAAGCCGGCAACGCCATCTTTGCCAAATTGATCGAGGCATGCGACGTGCTGGTGGAGAACTTCGCGCCCGGGGCCATCGATCGCATGGGTTTTCCGTGGGACAAGATCCAGCAGATCAATCCGCGTCTGATCTACGCCTCGGTGAAAGGGTTCGGCCCCGGTCCGTTCGAGGAGTGCAAGGTCTACGAGAACGTCGCTCAATGCACCGGCGGCGCCGTCTCGACCACCGGCGAGATCGATCGCGTGCCGACGGTCACCGGCGCCCAGATCGGCGACTCGGGCACCGGGATGCACCTGGTGGCGGGGATCTTGGCAGCCCTGTTCCAGCGTGAGACGTCGGGTAGGGGACAGCGCGTCTCATGCGCCATGCAGGATGCCGTGCTGAACCTCTGCCGGGTCAAGCTCCGCGACCAGCAGCGTCTGGCCCACGGGCCGCTAAAGGAGTACCCGCAATATCCGGCGGGTACCTTCGGCGATGCCGTGCCGCGCGCCGGCAATGCCTCGGGAGGCGGCCAGCCCGGCTGGATTCTCAAGTGCAAGGGATGGGAGACCGACCCGGATGCCTACATCTACGTGATCACCCAGGCGGCGGCGTTTCCGGCACTCGCCAAGGCGATCGGTCACGAGGAATGGAACGACGATCCGGAGTGGAACACCCCGGCGGCGCGCATACCCAAGCTCGAGGAGATGTTCGCCGAGATCGAAAAGTGGACCATGACCAAGGACAAGATGCAGGCCATGGACATCCTCAACCCGCTCAACGTGCCCTGTGGCCCGGTACTGTCGATGAAGGAGCTCGCCGACGAGCCCACTTTGCGCGAGACGGGAACCGTCGTCGAGGTCGACCATCCGGAACGCGGCCCCTACCTGACCGTGGGCAACCCGATAAAGCTCTCCGACTCGCCCTCCGACGTCGACCGGTCGCCGTTGTTGGGCGAGCACACCGAGGAGATTCTCAGGACCGTCGTCGGTCTCGATGACAGCGAGATCGCGGACGCGCGCGAGCAGGGCGCGATCTGATGAAGCACGACGTGCTCATTCTCGGCGCTTCGTACGGTTCGCTGCTCGGCACCAAGACGCTGCTGGCCGGGCACTCGGTGACGCTGGTCTGTACCGCGCCCACCGCAGCGCTGATCAACGATGCCGGAACCACCGTCCGCTTGCCGATTCGCGGCCGAGAAGGGTTGGTGGAAATCGCCTCGGGGGGCTGTAGCGGCGAGCTGTCGGCGAGCGTGCCCGACGACGTCGATCCTGGTGCGTTTTGCCTGGTGGTGCTAGCCATGCAGGAGGCGCAGTACGGAGCTCCGGGGGTTCGTGAGCTCATGCAGCGCATTGCCGCGGCGCGGGTGCCGAGCCTGGCGATCATGAACATGCCGCCACTCCCCTATCTCGAGCGCGTTCCCGGCCTCGATACCGAACCGCTGGTGCAGTGTTACACCGACGCCACCGTCTGGGAGGGCTTCGAGCCCGGCCTGGTAACCCTAGCAAGCCCGGACCCCCAGGCGTTCCGCCCGCCGGACGAGCCGAAGAACGTCCTCCAGGTTGGCCTGCCGACAAACTTCAAGAGCGCCGCCTTCGAGGCCCACGGGCACACCGCCATGCTGCGCGACATCGAGGCCGACATCCTCGCCATCCGCCACGATCCCGGTGACGGCGCCATCGAGTTGCCGGTGAAGCTCCGCGTGCACGATTCGCTCTTCGTACCGCTGGCCAAATGGCCGATGCTGATGGCCGGCAACTACCGCTGTATCCGTCGCGACGACATGATCTCCATCCGCGACGCGGTGCACGGGGATCTCGACTTGTCGCGCCAGACGTACGACTGGACCCGACAGCTCTGCACCAGTCTGGGCGCAGCCGACACCGACATGGTGCCGTTCGAGAAGTACGCCAGGGCGGCCGAAGGGTTGCTCAAACCCTCGTCGGCAGCGCGCGCGCTGTTCGGCGGCGCCAAGCACATCGAGCGGGTCGACTGCCTGGTGCGCCAGATTGCCCAGCAGCAAGGTATGCAGTCGGAGACGGTCGACGAGATCGTGACGCTGGTGGACCAGCGCCTGGAAGCCAACCGCGCCGCCGAATGAAGGCCGTGTTGCTGGATGGGTTCGGCGGCACCGACGTGCTGCGCGTCGGTGAGGCCGAGCGGCCCGCCGCGGGCCCGGG
Organism: Acidobacteriota bacterium; assembly: GCA_965248695.1. Taxonomy (GTDB): domain Bacteria; phylum Acidobacteriota; class UBA890; order UBA890; family WLXD01; genus DASCOT01. The sequence goes on from CBDFKD010000002.1 coordinate 4,199,753, forward strand.
ACAGGTGTTGATCAAGGTGGTGGCCAGCTCGGTCAACCGTCCCGACATCATGCAGCGTCAGGGTAGCTATCCGCCGCCGGCCGGCGAGTCGGAGATCCTCGGGCTGGAAGTGGCCGGCACGATCGAGCAGGTTGGCGCCGGAGACGACGCCGAGGTCGGTAGCTGGAGCGTCGGTGACCGCGTCATGTGCCTGGTTGCCGGCGGCGGCTACGCCGAGTACGTGACTGCCTACGCCGGTCATCTGATCGCCATTCCCGAGACCATGAGCTTCGATGAAGCGGCCTGCGTTTGCGAGACGTACATCACCGCGTTCCTCAACATCTTCATGATCGGCGGCTTCGCCGACGGTCAAACCGCACTGTTGCATGGCGGTGGCGGCGGCGTGAACACGGCGGCGATCCAGCTCTGCCGAACGCTCGCGCCGGACTCGGAGATCATCGTCACCGCCTCGACGGGCAAGCTCGCACGCGTCGAGGCGCTTGGGGCGCATCGGGTCATCGACTACACCGAGCAGGAATTCGCGCCCGCGGTGCGCGAGTTGACGGACGGCAAGGGCGCCGACCTGATCCTTGACCACATCGGTGCCAAGTACCTCACCGCCAACCTGAAGGCTCTGGCCGTCGGCGGCACGCTCATGCTCATCGGGATGATGGGCGGCATCAAGGCGGAGCTCAACCTGGCGCGCATGATGGTCAAGCGCCAGCGCATCATCGGCTCGGTGCTGCGCTCACGTCCCGTCGACGAGAAGGCCCGGATCACTGCGGAGTTCACGCGAACGGTGGTGCCGCGACTGGCGGACCGCACTATCGCGCCGTTGATCCATCAGGTATTCCCTCTGAAGCAGGTGAGGGAGGCGCACGACACCATGGAGCAGAGCCGTCACTTCGGCAAGATCGTGCTTTCGGTAACTTCCTGACCGGCGCGCCTGCCTTGAGGCCGCCCCGGCCCCGGGACCGTCTAAGCAGACGGTATGGCAGCACCGATCCTCCGATTCGTCTTCACGCCCCACGCGCGGCGGGCGATGGCGCGGCGTGGCATCACTGAGAAGGTGGTGCGATGCGTCCTCGCGGCACCCGAGCAACGGCGAAGAACCCGGGACCGGCGCACCGTCCTGCAATCCCGAATCGCACTCGGCAACACCCTATACTTGGTGCGTGTCTTTGTTGACGCGGGCTTCGATCCACCTGAGGTAGTCACTGTCTATCGAACGAGCAAGGTCGGCAAGTACTGGAGCGGCTACTCATGAAAGTTACCTACGATACGCGGACCGACACCCTCACGTTCCTACTGAAGAACGGTACGGTGGTCGCGGAGAGCGACGAGGACAAGCCCGGGGTCATCCTCGACTACGACACCGACGGCGATCTGGTGGCGGTCGAGATTCGGGACGCTTCCGTGCGTGTGTCTGAAGCGCACAAGGTCGAATTCCAGACGGTCGGATGAAGCCTGGAGTCCGGCTGCGACGATTTCTCAGCCGGAGCGTAGCGGGTCTGAGTTGCGCACCGCCTTGTCAGGCTCGAACGGGCGGCACCACGGTCGCCATCAGCTCGGCTACGTCATCGACGTTCTCGAGCTCAGCGATCAAGCTTTCAAGTTGCCGCAGCTGTGCACCAGGCATCATGCGGGCGCCGTCCCGCTGCAGCCAGTCAACCCAGTCGCTGCGCGGAAACGGATAGACGAACGAGTTGGCGTTGCGCACGAACCGTTGGACGCCGGCGGCGTGCACTTCGACGCGGCAGTAGCGGCCGTCGGTTTCGTGCCCGCCCTCGTAGTTGAGCAACACCTTGTCCATCTCGCTCGCGACGGCCGGGTCGTTGACCACATCGTCGGTGTAGCGCTCGGGGGCGACCCTGCCGTCCAGTAGAGCCACCGCGAGGGCGTAGGGCAGCGACGAGTAGGCGTCGTCCCAACGATCGAACGGCGCGCGGACAGCTACCTCTGCTCGGGCCTGGCGCTGCGCCGGCAGGAACACGTCGACCCTAGCCACTCGCGCCGCGTCGAGATCGTTCTCTGCCATCAGATCCAGCAGCAGCTGAATGGCGACGGCGTTCGCCCCGGTGCCGTGGTGGCGCTTCTGCTCGGCGGTGAGGATCTCCCAATCAGTGCCCATACCCTTGATCATCGCGTCGAGCTCGTCGGGTACCGCGCCGAAGAACGTGCTGTAGAGGCCGATTCCGCCTTCGATCCCGACCCGGCTGGCATCGCCTGGACCGGTGGCCGAGAGCGGCACTGCGAAGGTGCCGTTGCGGCTGATGAAGCTGTAGAAGTGCTCGGTCTGGCCGCCTTCCGGCACCCCCATACATAGGTTGGACCCGTAGGTGAGCACGTTGGCCATGCCCGCCGCGTCAAAACCCAGCAGCTTGCCGCCGACCGTCGTGGGGCCGTAGCCGCCGAAGATCATCGTCGGACGACGCGGCCACGGCGCCGCCCAGCCGGTAACCGGACGGCCGAGCTTGCCGAGCACCTCGTAGCCGAGAACGATCGCCAGTAGCAGGTCACGACCGGAGGCGTGGGTGGCTTCGCCCAGCGCCAGCGCGGTCGGCAGCGTAACGATCCCGGCGTGGATGCCGGAGGGCCAGATGACGTCGTCGCGCCAGGTGGCGCGCATGAGCGTGCAGTTGGCGAACGCGGCGTCCGACGGCAGCAAGCGGGCCTGCTCGCCGATGACCGTCACGCCGCCTGTTGCCTGCGCAAGCCGTCCAGCGACCTTGCGAACGTGTCCGGCCTTGGCGTCGGCCGCGCCGGCGAACGCCAGCCCGAAGTGGTAAATGAGCTGCTCCTTCGCCTTGCGGATGACATCAGGCGGGAGGTCCTCGAACCGGGCGGCGGCGACGAACTCACCGATTCGCTCCGTCGCCGTCGGGTCAGGGGAGCTCTGCGTGACCTGCGGACGCCCAGCGGCCGGCGCTGCGAGCGCCAGGCGCGGCATCGTGTTCCTGCCGAACACCGCAGCGCCCAGATTGGCGCCCAGTAGCTTGACGAGCATCCGCCGGTCCAACGGCGTCATCTGGCCCTCGTACGGATCCTGGTGTGCGGCCAGCCGCGTCCTCTGCGGCCCGGTCGTCGATACCTCACCGAGGATCTCCTGGTGGCACCACCGTCGCCATCAGCTCGCTCACATCGTCGAGGTTCTCGAGATCGCCGATGAGGCGCTCCAGCTTCTGGAGTTGTTGCAGCGGCAACAACTGCGCTCCGTCCTCCTGCAGCCACTCGCCCCATACGCTGGGAGGAAACGGGAACAGGAAAGTGTCGGACTCGGCCGTCACCCTGCGCCCGTCGGTGGTGCGCACTTCGAGCCGCACGTAGCGTTCGATCGCGTGGCCGTCTTCGAACGACGCCGACACCTTCTGCATCTGAAGGGCGACGGCAGGGTCGTTGTAGACGCTGTCGGGGGCCGCCCACTTGTAGCGCTCGACCTCCGGTCTACCGTCCACAAGGATCAACGCCAGGGCGTAGGGGAGCGATGAGTACGCCTCCACCAGAGCGTTGAACGGGCCGCGGTTGATGTACTCGGCGCGGAAACTGCGCGCCGTGGGGAGAAAGACGTCGATCTTCGCGACGTTGTCGGCGGTGAGGCCATGCTCCTTCACCAGGCCGAGCATGAGCTCGATGGCGACGGCGCTCTGCCCGGTGCCCGGGTGCACCTTGGGCTCGGCGGTGAGGATCTCCCAGTCAGAGCCGAAGCTGGCGATCGACTCCTCGACGGTGTCCGGGATCTCACCGAAGAACGAGCGATAGAGGCCGAGCTCGCCTTCGATCGTGGTGTTGCTGAACGACGACGCACCGGCCTCGACGAGCTGGGCGGCGAGAATCCCACTGCGATTGATGAGGCTGTAGAAGTGGTTGACCATGCCGCCCTCTGGGATCCCCATGCCGAGGTTGGCGGCAAAGCCGAGCGCGTGGTTCATGCGCTCGCGATCGAGCTTCATCAGGTGGGCGGCCACCGTGACCGGGCCGTAACCGCCGAAGATGATCGTCGGACGGCGCGGAAAGCGCGCCGCCCACGAGTTCACCATCCGGCCCAGCGTGCCGAGCACCTCGTAGCCGAGCACCATGGCCAGCAACAACTCACGGCCCGAGGCGTGTCGCAGCTCGCCGATGGCAAGCGCCGTGGGCAGGGTAATCACGCCGGCATGGATTCCCGCTGGGAACGTGACGTCGTCGCGCGTCGAGCCGCGCATCTGGCTGCAGTTGGCGAATGCGGCGTCGGCGGGGAGCAGACGAGTGTTCGAGCCGATAACCGTGGCGCCGTTGGGTTGCTCGATCTGCCGTGCCACTTCGAGCGCCTGTCTTCCCATCGGTTCGGAAGCGCCCTCGAAGGCGCGGCCGAAGAAGAAGACGATGAGCTCTTTGGCCTTGCGGATGACCTCCGGGGGCAGATCCTCGAAGCGGGCACTCACGAGAGATTCGGCGATGCGCTCGCTCATCGTTCGCGGCGCTGCGATCGCATTCTGCGGCGGCCGACTCATTGGTGCCCTCCAGGATTCCTGCGGGGCGGGTCCGACGCGCCCGACGGTACCACCGTCGCCATCAGCTCCGACACATCGTCGAGGCTCTCGAGGTCGCCGATGAGCTGTTCGAGTCGTTGCAACTGCTGTGGCGAAAGCAGCCGTAGTCCATCGAGCTGCAGCCACTCACCCCAGACGCTGCGCGGAAAGGCGAACTCGTAGACATCGGCGTCGCGTATCAGTGTGGCGCCATCGACAGTGCGGACCTCCAGTCGGCAGTAGCGCTCGATCTCGTGCCCGTCCTCGAAAGTGACCTCGATCTTCGGTAGCTGGCGCGCGATTTTTTCGTCGACGGGGGCATCCGAATAGCGCCCAGGACCGACCTTGCCGTCCACCAGGGCTACCGACAACGCGTACGGCATCGACGAGAAGCGGTTGGCGCCAGGTCCGAATGGGCCGCGGAAGACGAACTCCTCGCGGAACCTGCGCTCCGTGGGCAGGAAGACGTCGATCTTCGCCACCCGGTCGGCAGTGAGGTCGTGGTCCCTCACCAGGCCCAACAACAACTCGATGGCGATCGTGCTCTGCCCGGTGCCGTGATGGCGCTTTTGCTCCGCCTTGAAGATCTCCCAATCAGATCCCAGGTCGTCGATCAGGCCCGGCAGCGAGACCGGGATCTTGCCGAAGAACGTCTGGTACAGGCCGAGATCGCCCTCGATGGTCGCTCGACTCCCAGGCGTGCCGCCTGCCTCTGCCAGCAGCGCCGCGAAGGTCGCGTTGCCCGCTACCAGGCTGAAGTAGTGCTCGGTCTGCCCACCCTCGGGCACGCCCATCCCGAGGTTGGCGGCGTAGCCGAGCGCGCTGGCCATCCGTTCTCGATCGAGCCCCATCAGGCGCCCCGACACCACGATCGGCGCGTAGCCGCCCCAGACCATCGTCGCGCGTCGAATCCACGGCGCCGCCCACGAATTGATCACGTTGCCGAGCTTGCCGGCGACCTCGTAGCCGAGAACCATCGCCAACAGAACCTCGCGCCCCGACAGCCGGTGGACCTCGCCGAGCGCCAGCGCGGTGGGCAACGTGCCGAGGCCGGCGTGAATGCCGGAGGGGAAGAGCACATCGTCGCGGAAAGTCGACCGCATGAGGGTGCAGTTGGCGAACGCCGCGTCAGCCGGTAGCAGACGGTACGGCTCGCCGATGATGGTGGCGCCGCCGGTGTGCTGGTCTTGCTGGCGTGCCAGGGCACGCATGTGCTCGGCCTTGTGATCGAACGAGCCCCCGAATGCCAAACCGAAGTGGTAGACGATCTGCTCCTTGGCCCGCTCGACGACGGCCCGCGGCAGGTCGTCGAAGCGGGCGTCGACGATCGTGTCGGCGATCTGCTCACTCAGCGTGCTGGCGGTGCTGGCGCCGGTTGGCGGAGCGGCCGCGTCCGACTGCCAGCCAGGTCTCGCGGCGGAGACGGCCACACCCATCAGCAGGTGCCGGCCGACCGCGAACGTCCCCAGGTTCGCGCCCATGCCCTGGATCAGGCGGCGCCGGTCCACCGAGCCCAACGATGCTCTCCGATCGCTCCGGACGGAGCGAAGTTCTAGGGAGCGAGGTTGATCATGTCGGCATTCATCACGTCTGGAGTGATGAAGCTGCCGCTGAAGTTCACCTGGTCGAAGTACTCCAGGAATCCCGCTTCCCTGGCCGCAGCCTCCAGCCGATCGCTGAAATCCTTGCTCGGTAGCCGCCACACGGCCATGTATCTGTAGTCCATCCGCTCACTGCCGGTGTTGTCGTTGAGGGCGCAGGCCAGTATCTCAGCCCCTTCGCCCAGCAGACCGCCCAGCAAAGGGCCGATCTTGTCTGCGAAGAACTGAGCTCGGTCTTCTACAGAGAGATCCAGCCAAGTGGACTTCGCCTTCCATATCTCCGTGAGGATGTAGCCGTTCTGGCCCATCACGATCTCCTCCTTCAGTTCACGGGAGAGAGCAGTGTCATCAACTTGCCAATGTCATCGACCTGCTCGAGGTCCTGCACCATCGATGCGAACTGTTCGAGGTTGGCCCGCGGCACAAACTCCTCGCCGTCGCGCGACAGCCACGCGACGCCGTCGATGGGTGGGAAGACGTAGTCGTCGCCCTGGCGCTCGATCGTGCCGCCGTCGACAGTCGTGATGCGGATGCGCGCGTAGCGCGTGTTGGCCCGGGGCGTGAGCGTGACCGACATGCGGTCGACGACATCCAGGATCTCGGGGTTGTCCAGCTGGTCGTAGCGGGCGAAGTCGATGCGCCCGTCGAGCAGGATGATCGCCGTCTGGAAGCACACCGAGGCGGAGGACTGGGTACGGGTCGGGAAGGGCCCGGTGGAGTGGCCATCCTCGAAGTGGATCCGGTCATCGGGCAGCTCGAACTCGACCTGGGCCACGTTGTCGGCGCTGAGCCCGTGCTGCTCGACGAGCTCGAGCATCATCTGTATCGGGACGATGTTCATCGCCGTGCCCGGGTAGCGCTTTTGCGTGGCGCGGAGAATCTCGGGATCGGTCCCCATCCGCGGCACGATGTCGTCGTCGGCCGGCACGGTTCCGACCAGCGATGCGTAGAAGCCGTACTGACCCTCCAGGATCGTTGGCGCGGTCTCTCCGCCGGCCTGCGCCACCACCGCGGCGGTGATGCCGTTGCGGTTGAGCCAGCCGTACACGTGTGTCGGTTGCTGCTCGTTGCCCTCCAGCAGACCCATGGCGGAGTCGGCGGCGTAGCCGATGGCGTTGGCCGTCTGCACAGCGTCGAGCCGCAGTAGCATCGACGTGACGGTGGCCACCGGGAAAGCCCCAAATGGCATCGACGGCCGACGCGGCGCGATACCGACGGAGGGGTCGTCGACGATCATCTTGCCGAGCACTTCGTAGCCGGTGACGATCGCCGCCAGCACCTCCTTGCCGGAGCTGTGTTGTTGCTCGCCTATCGCCAGCGCCGCGGGATAGTTCAGCAGCCCGGGATGGGTGGCCGACGGGAACAGCACGTCGTCGAAGCCGAGCGCGCGCATGAACGTGGCGTTGGCAAATGCCGCCTCCAGCGGTGGCGCCTGGAACGGCTGACCGATGACGGTGGACTGGCCGCGGCCTCCACCGAGCCGCCGCGCAATGGCGATCGCCTGACTACCGTGGTCGGTGAGCGCGCCGCTGAACGCCAGGCCTACCTGGTAGATCAGATGCTCCTTCGCCCGATCAACAGCTGCCGGATCGAGATCCGCGAAACGGACGCCGACGATGTAGTCGGCGATGCGGCGGGCGAGCGGCGTCTGAGGGGAGCCGTCCAGGGCGGCCACCCAGGACCGCGTCGGTGGCCGCATGCCCGCGAACACCGGCGCGACCAGCGAGGCGCACACTGCGCGGCAAACGGTCCGTCGCGTTGGTAGCGCCCGACTCGGGGTCATCCGCCTGCCTGCTTTTGTAGCGCTCATTCAATGGCTCGGTTCTTGAGCCCCGACTGCTGATCGGGATCGCAACTTAGGTCATACTCCCTCGGTTTTCCAGGAACACGCGGGCACCGTCGGCACCGGTGCTGACGCGAGCGAGGACGCAACGCCGATGGGCAGAGAGCGTCGGAGGCGGTGGAGCACCCATGCGCGCCTGAGGAATGCCTCCTGGCCCGGATGGACGATCCTGCTGTGCATCGGATTTGCCGTGACTGCGGCGGCGACGCCCATTGCCGTGGCCGCTTCGGCTCAAGCGCCCCGCTCGGCGACGGAGTTCGGGCTCAATCGTGTCGCCAAGATCCTCTGCTCCGCAGTCTTCGTCTCGGGCCGCGAACTGCAGGAGGCGCTGCACAACAGCGCTTATCGGGTCTTGCCAGAGCCGGATTGGCAGCGGCTGGCGGCGCGCTCGAAGGGTGACGCCGGAGCGGAGATCGTCCTGGACCGGGCGGCCGGGACCGTCAGTGTGTTGCTGCACGACTACGCGGGGCGTGCCAGGTACTACGACGATCAGGGCTGCGTGATTCTCCCGCCCGGGCTGGATGAGGTCTTCTTCGAGCCCCTGGAGGTCGAATCCGCGTTGCCGGATTCCGATACCCAGCCGTGGCCGATGGGCGACTCCATCCCGGTGCGGCCACCGGTCGCAAAGCTGGATCCGGCGATAGTCAAGGACGCGATTGAAGCGGCGTTTGCGCCCGACGGATTGACCGCTGCGCTCGTAGCGGTCCACGAAGGCCGGATCGTCGCCGAGCGCTACGGCCAAGGGGCCACGATGGCCACACAGCTCGAGAGCTGGTCGATGGGCAAGAGCCTCACCGCCACGCTGATCGGGGTGCTTGTACAGCAGGGGCACCTGCGCCTGGACGATCCGGCGCCAGTCGCACTCTGGCACCAGGATCCCGACGATCCCCGTCGTGCGATCACGATCCGCGACCTGATGCGCATGAGCTCCGGCCTGCGGTTCACTCACGCCAGCCAGCCGGCCCACGAGTGGGGCCGAGGCACCCCCGATCACCTTTACATCTACGCGGCCGCCACCGACGCCTTCAACCTGGCGGTCACCCGGCCGGCGGAGTTTCCGCCGGGGACCGTTGGCCGTTATCGCAACTCCGATCCGCTGATCCTGGGTTACGTCATCCAGCAGACGGTCGAGCACCTCGGGCACCGCTACCTGTCATGGCCGCAGAAAGCGTTGTTCGACCGCGTCGGCGTTCGCGAGCAGGTGCTCGAGACCGACGCCTACGGCAACTTCCTGCTCACCGGCCACGACTTCGGCACCGGGAGAAACTGGGCACGCCTCGGGCTGCTGTACCTGCAGGACGGTGTCTGGCAGGGCGAGCGCATCCTGCCCGAGGGATGGGCGGAGTTTGTCAGCTCCCCGGCGCCGGCCTGGGATCCACCTGTGTATGGTGGACTCTTCTGGGTAAACAGCGACGGCCGCTGGAACGCGCCGCAGAGCGCTTATTACATGAGCGGAGCGGGAGGGCAGAATGTCATCATCGTGCCGAGCCACAATCTCGTCGTTGCGCGGCTCGGACACTCGCGCGGCGGGCAGGCCGGGCAAGCTGCACTCAACGTAGCGCTCGGCAAGCTCATCGAGGCGATCGATGCGTCCCGGCGATAGTCTTCGCACCGGGTATTCCCATGTAGGATCGAGCCGATGCACCGGAACCGCATCTTCCCTCTGTCCATGACGAGGCTGCCGTGAAGAGAGCCAGCGCCGTGACCACAGTTCTGATCCTCGCCGTCGCCGTGCCGTCGGCCCTTGTCCCAGTCGCTGCCGAGTCGGCCGACAAGCGCGCCATCATACTTCCCGGCGCTGGCCCCGATCTGCCCTTCAGCCACGCGGTCTGGACCGGCGATTTCCTCTACACCGCCGGCGCACTCGGGAGGGTCCCGGGCGAGGGTTACCCGGGCGGCATCGAGGCGCAGACGCGACAGACCTTCGCCAACCTCGAGCGTGTGCTGCAGGCCGCTGGCTCGGAGCTGTCGCGGGTAGTCAGCCTGAACGTGTTCCTCGCCGATGATCGCCACTATGACGGCATGAATAAGGTCTTCCGCGAGGTCTTCCCGGGCGACGCGCCGACCCGCACCACGGTACGCACGGATCTGGCGGCGACGGCCGGCCTCATCGAGATGTCGATGGTGGCAGTGCGCGAGGGGGTGGAGCTGCAGCGGATCATGCCGGACGGTTGGCAGCCGTCCGGTGCGGGATACGCACACGGGATTCTCGCCGGCGACACCCTGTTCGTGGCTGGCGCAATATCGATCGATCCCGCCAGCGGGGCGATCGTGGCCGGGGACATCGCGACGCAAACGGAGCGCACGCTCGCCAACGTCGGACGGGTGCTCGAAGCAGCGGGAATGAGCTACGGCGATCTGGTCGCCAACCGCGTGTACCTGCGCGACGCGCGCCACTTCGACGCCATGAACGCGGCTTATCGTCCGGTGTTTGGCGCCGAGCCACCGGCGCGCGCCACCATGCGCGCTGGCGTGATGCACCCTGACCTTCTGATCGAGATCCAGTCGGTGGCGGTGAAGGATGCCGGTCGCAGCGTCGGAGGAAAAGCGAATCCCGCCAGCCCGTTCTCGCCGTCGATCGTCGCCGGCGGACGGCAGTTCTTGCAGGGGATGACCGGCTGGGACGAGTCGGGCTACCCACCCGCCGATGTGAAGGCGCAGACGCGCTTGGCCATCGAGAAGATCGAGGCCACGCTGGCCGCGACTGGGCTCGACCTCGGAGACCTCGTGGACAGTAGGGTGTATCTGTCCGACATACGGTATTTCGCCGACATGAACGAGATCTACCGCGAGATGATCCCGTCGCCCCGGCCGACGCGTACTACCGTGGAAGCAGTGCTCATGGGGCCCGATGCCCTGGTGGAGATCATGGTGGTGGCCGACGCCGCCAGCGCCTCGCCGCGATGATCAGTCGGCGAAGCTGACGCGGAAAAACACGGCGTACAGGATCGGCACCACCCCCAGCGTGAGCACGGTGGCAAACAGGGCAGTCTGCCCCCTCACGAGCGCCTGCAGCGCGGTTTTCGGCGAATTCATGAAACTCGCCGGCATAGTGTACGTTACATAGTATGTGTGCCTGAATCACGGGGGCATGAGGCCGCCCGCTGAGGCTGGAGAGATCATGCGAATAGGACGCGAATTGATGCGCGGTGCCGGTCCGGTGGCCGTGCTGTCGCTTCTGGAGCAGCGCGAGAGGTACGGCTACGAGCTCGTCGAGGCGCTCGAGGCACGCACCGACGGTGTGCTCGCCATGGGGCAATCGACGTTGTATCCGCTGCTGTACAACCTGGAGGCCAAGAAGCTGATCGTCGGTCGTTGGAAGACCGCCACATCGGGTCGTCGGCGCAAGTACTACCGACTGACAGCGGCCGGTCGAAAGCGCCTGGAGTTGCACCGGACGCAGTGGCGGCAGCTGGTGCAGGCAATGACCGGGCTCGGGCTGCTCGACTCTGCGGACGAGCGCTGAGGCGCGACGGATTCAACGAGGAAAGGCGATGCGAGACGGAATGGAGGATGTGAATCGGCTGCTGGAGTCATCCAGCCTGCCGGAGGCCGCCCGCGCTCCGATAGCCGGCGCCGTCTCGCTTCCGGGGCTGCGGCCAGTCGAGCGCGTCGACGTGGCGCGCGAGCTCATCGCCCATTTCGAGGACGGGCTGGCCTCGGGGCGGGAGGTCGACGACCTGCTGGCGGACTTTGGCAACAATCGCATCGCCGCCGACCTGATCCGTCGCTCCAAGCGGGCCGGCCGCCGAGCCCGCGCTGTCGACGAGCGCACGGGTCGCTCCGGCGACGCCATCGTCTATGTGCTGGCCCGTGACCTTCGATACGCGTTCCGTCGTCTGCGCCAGAGCCCGGGATTCACGCTCGCGGCGATCCTGTCACTGGCGCTCGGAATCGGCGCCAACACGGCGATCTTCAGCGTCGTGAATCTACTGCTGCTCAAACAGCTGCCGGTGAATCGCCCCGATGAGCTGGTGGAGATCTACGAGTCGAGCACCGATACGCCGCACGGTGTCTTCTCGATTCCCGATTACTTCGACTTCCGCGACCGCACCACCGATGCCTTCAAGATCATTGCCGGCACTCGGGTGACGCTGGGAGCGATGGACGTCGACGGCGCGGCGGAGAACCTGATGATCGAGGCCGTGACCGGGACCTACTTCCCGTTGCTGGAGCTTCCGCCAACGGCCGGTCGGCTCCTGGGGCCGGAGGACGACGTGAGCCGCGGCAGCCATCCCGTCGTCGTGCTGGATCACGGCTTCTGGCAGCGGCGCCACGGCGGGGACCCGGGCATCGTCGGAAACGACGTGGTGGTAAGCGGTATTCCGTTGACGGTGATCGGAATCGCACCCGAGGCGCATCTGGGAATGATCCGCGGCCTACGGCCGGATCTCTACGTCTCGGTCCAGATGATCGGCGCCATCCAGGGAAGCGACTTCAACGAGCTGGAGGCGCGCGGCAACCACTCGTTCTTCGTCCGCGCCCGCCTCGCCGACGGGGTCAGCCTGGAGCAGGCGACCCAGGCGGCCCGGGCCGTCGAGGTCGATCTACGCCAGCTGTATCCCGACTATTGGCGAGCCGACAATGAGTTCATGCTCGTGCCGACGGCAGACGTGGTGCTGTTCCCGGCGTTCGACGGCGCCCTCAGCGCTGGCGCCTGGCTCCTGCTCGCGGTGGTCGGCATGGTGCTGCTGATGGCGTGCGCCAACCTCGCCGGGTTCCTGCTCGCCCGCGCCGTGGATCGGCGCAAGGAAATCTCGGTGCGGCTTGCGCTCGGAGCGACGCGCGGCAAGCTGATCGGCCAACTGCTGAGCGAGACGGTATTGCTGTCGAGTGTCGGCGGTGCCGCTGGCCTGGCGCTCGCCTGGTGGATGCTACGGGCACTGGCAGCTGCCGACATCCCCTTTCCGATTCCGCTGACGTTCGACTTCGCCATCGACACCCGCGTGATGCTCTTTGCCGGGCTGACGTCGGTGCTCACCGGAGTCCTTTTCGGGCTTGCGCCGGCGCTGCGGGCCACCGGCTACGGCATCGCCGCGACCCTTCGCGACGAGAGCGCCGGTGCCGGTCACGGTGGGCGCCTACGGCTACGCAACGTGCTCGTTATCGGCCAGGTTGCTGTGTCGGCGGTGCTGCTAGTCGCGGCCGGTCTCCTGATGCGGAGCGTGAGCGCGATGTACACCATCGACCCCGGATTCGGCAGCGAGCCGACGGCGATCGTGTCGGTGAGCGTGCCGGCGAATCGCTACGACGCCGCCGAACGTGCCGTGTTGATCGATGAGCTGATGGATCGTTTCGCAGCGATGCCGTCTGTCGATGCCGTTGGACTCACCACCAACCTCTACCTGAACCTGACCAACACGAGTACCAACGGGGTTGCGGTCGATGGTGTGGCACCGCCGCCCGGGCGCGACTTCCTGGCGGTCGACTGGGCCGTGGTCGATTCGGGCTTCTTCAACACCGTCGGCATACCGATTGTCGCCGGGAGGAACTTCGACGACACCGACACCGCCGACGCCCGCCCGGTCGCCATCGTCAGCCGGGAGTTCGTGGCGCGGTTCTACCCCGATGGCCAGCCGCTAGGGCGCACATTCACCGATGACAACGGGGTGGTGTACGAGATCGTCGGCGTCACTGCCGACACCAAGGTGCGCACCATCAGCGAGCCCACGCGCCCCTACTGGTACGTGCCGCACTCGCAGGTCAACCGTCAGTTCGTGACCTTCGTCGCCCGCACCTCTCAGGACGCCGAAGCTACTGCGGCCGCGATGCTGCGCAGTCTGCGCGAGCACGCCCCCGACCTGATGGTGTCGGAGACCAAGACGATGGCCGAACACCTCGACGTCGTTCGCTTCCCGGCTCGCGTGGCCGCGCTCACGGTCGGCGCGTTTGCCGTCCTGGCGCTGGCGCTGGCGGCCGTCGGGCTTTTCGGGCTGGTGAGCTATGCGCAGGCGCAGCGCTCCCGGGAGGTTCGGCATCCGCATGGCACTGGGCGCCGAGGCCGGCTCCGTAGTCGGGCTCCTGTTGCGCGGCGGTCTCAAGCTGGTGGCCATCGGCGCCGCGATCGGGCTCCTCGGCGCGGTAGGTATCTCGAGGTTGCTCGGTAGCCTGTTGGTCGGTGTCGAGACGATCGACCCGGCGACCTTCATCGCCATGCCGCTGCTCCTGTTGGCTACAGCGTTTGTGGCATCGTGGCTGCCGGCGCGACGGGCGAGTCGTGTGGACCCAGTGGTTGCGTTGCGCACCGAATAGATTGCCTCCCAGGGCTGCAGAGTCACTCCCCGCGTAGCACTGCCACCGATTCCACACGCGGGGCGCGCGTCGTGGGGATCAGACAGGCGACGGGAGCAATCGAGCCAAAGAGCGCTACCACTGCGCCGAACGCGAAGGGATCGGTCGCACGGATCCCGTCCCCTGGCCGGCTCCCGACGTCCTATAGTTGACTTGAAACAATTATACGGATCGCGCCGTAGACGTGGGTAGGAACGCCACCGGAGATCGATTCTATGCCCGCACCAACCTCCAAATCGGACGACAGGTCGCTGTCACAGCGTGACTTCCTCATCCTGTTCCAGCTGCTGGATGGCGAGTGCCACGGGTACGGGCTGCGCAAGGCGATCGCCGAGCGAACCGACGGGGCGTTGACCCTGGATCCGGCCAACCTGTACCGGGCGCTGCAGCAGTTCATCGATGCTGGTCTGGTGCGCGACGGCGGGCGTCGTCGAGCGCCGGACTCCGACCGGATGCGGCGCTACTATGCGATCACCGCCTCCGGGCGTGCGGCCGCGGCCGCGGCTGCGGAACGTATGCGGGATCTGGTGGATGCCGCTGAGGCGAAGCAGCTCATACCACGATCGGTGGCGGGCAGTGACTGAGCCGTCTTCCGGGTCCCCGTCGTCGCCGATCCCTCGCCCGCAGCTCGATCCTCCGGAGTCAACGACGCGCCCACTCGGGCTGACGGGCGTTGTCGTGGCTGTCTACAGCCTGCTGGCGCTGACGCTGCCACGCCGGCTCCGACGACTGCGGCGAGCGGAGATGATCGAGTTGTTCCAGGACGTGTGGCTGGAGGAAACGCGGGGGCGCGGTACCTTCGCGGGGTTCCGCTTCGCGTTCGGGGCCGCGGTGCGACTGTTCGGTACGTCGTGGCAGGCCCGATTCGGTCGGGGCGACCGCGGTCCCGCGTCGCCAGGCAGAGGTGGGCGGCGCACCGCCGGCTGGTTGCAGGACATCCTCTACGGCCTCCGCATGATCCGTCATCGGCCGGGGTTTGCCCTGACGGTGATCGTGACGCTGGCGGTGGCGATCGGGGTCAACAGCACGATCTTCTCGATGGTGCGGTTCATGATCTTCGTGCCCATTCCGTTCGACGAGCCGGCCCGGGCTCGTGGTCCTGCGAGGCCGCAATCTCGAGCTCAACCGATTGCGCGCCGGATTGTCGCTGCTCGATACGGGGGATCTCGCAGACGCTGCACGCAACCTGGAGGGAGTCGCGCCCTACGTCTCCGGACGCTTCGCGCTCACCGGCCTCAGGGACCCGGTTCGGGTAGCCGGGATGCAGGTCGGTGTCGACTATTTTCGCGTCACCGGCGTGCGCGCCGTGATCGGGCGGTCCTTTTCGCAGCGCGAAGCCGAGCTGGGCGAAGCCGTTGTGCTACTGAGCCATGGTGCCTGGCAGCGACGTTTCGGCGCCGACCCTGACATCCTGCAGCGCAGCATCCAGCTCGACGGGGTCGAGCACCGGGTCATCGGCGTGGTGATGCCTGAGATGGAGTTCGGCAGCCTCCGCGTCGTCGAGGTGTGGACGCCGGTCGTCAGGGATCCGTCGGCAGCGCGCGACCAACGCACCTTCTCCGTCATCGCCCGGCTGGCCGAGAACAGCACCCAGGCAGCGGCTCAGGCTGAGGTGACGAGCATCGCCGCCCGCCTCGCGGCACGTCTTCCGGAGACCAACGCCGGCTGGGACGTCGAGGTCTTCAGCTTGCGCCAATCGTTGCTGGGCGAGAACGCTGCGCGGGTACTGGCGATCTTGACCCTGGCGGTGGGGTTCGTGCTTGCCATCGCCTGCGTCAATGTCGCCAACCTGTTGCTGGCGCGGTCGTCGGGCCGTCGCCGTGAGCTAGCGGTGCGCCGGGCGCTGGGCGCCAGCCGTCTGCGCTTGATGCGCCAGCTGTTGACCGAGAGCGTCTTGCTGGCGGTCGCGGCCAGTGTGCTTGGCCTCGGGCTGACCCGTGTCCTCTTCGCGTCCCTGGTAGCCGTTACTCGCAGCCGGCTGCCCTTCTTCACCGAGCTATCTATCGACCCGGCGGTGGTGCTGTTCGCCCTTGGCCTGGCGCTGATCACGCCGATCGCGTTCGCAGTGCTGCCTGCCATCCGTGGTACCGGATCAGATCTTCAGCACAGCCTCAAGGACGGCGGTGGCGGACGTACGGCGGGCAGACAACGACGTTCGAGCCGCCTGCTCGTGGCCTCGCAAATGGCGCTCGCGCTGATTCTCCTCGTGGTAGCGAGCATGGCATCGCAGTCGATCATCAAGCTCACCGCGATGGAGCTCGGGTTCGACTCCGAAAGCACGCTGACCCTGATGCTGGAAGCCGGACCTACCGCCGAGCCCCTCACCGATACGATGACGCTGCGGGAGGTGGAACGCTCGTTGCTGACATTGCCCGCGGTGGCAGCCGTCGGCATTACAAGCCACCTGCCGATCGTCGGCGCCGAGCCGGATCGAAGCCTGCAGATCGAGGGGGTCGACGAGGAGGCACCCGAGGAGCGACCGCGTGTCGCGACTGTGTTCGTGACCCCGGGTTTCTTCGAGGCCACCCGGATTCCGCTTCGGAGCGGGCAACTCTTCGCCGCCGGCGAAGACGCCGCTCCGGCAGTCGTCATCAGCGAGAGGGCTCGCGAGAGCTTCTGGGCGCAGCGTGATCCTATCGGCACTCGCGTTCGTCTGGGCGAGGACCCGGCGTGGCGCGAGGTGGTTGGCGTCGTTGGCGATGTGCGCAATCCCGATGCCGATCAGCCGCCGGAGCCGCACGTCTATGTGCCGCTGACGGCGGCTCCAGTGGCGCGGATCGCGCTGATGATCCGCACCGTCGTGGAGCCGGAACGGTCGATCCAGTGCGCACGGAGCTGTCACGCATCCTCCCGGGCGTGCCGGTCGAGGAGGTGCGAACCATGAACGAGGTGTTGTACGACGACCTCGCCAGCGACTACGCCATCATCGGGCTGGTCACCCTGTTCGCGCTCACGGCGCTGGCGCTGGCGGTTGCGGGAACCTACGGCGTGATCGCCTATACCGTGTCGCGTCGGTTGCCGGAGATCGGCGTGCGCATGGCGCTCGGCGCGCACGCCGGCGAGGTGGTGCGCATGGTGCTGCGTCAAGGCCTCGCGCCGGTGGCGGCGGGGACGCTCGTCGGTTGGGCCGCCGGATACGGGCTGTCGCGCCTCATGGCGGGGATGTTCTACGGTTTGAGTCCCCTCGACCCGATCACGTTCCTCGGTATGCCGCTGGCGCTTCTACTGGCTGCAGCGCTGGCCTGCTCGATCCCGGCGCGACGCGCGGCACGCGTCGATCCGGTCGATTCGTTGCGTACCGACTAACTCGGGTTCGGCACGAGTGCGGCTACTCTATGTCGATGCCCGCGCCGCCGGTCACCGATTCATCCGTCCCGGAACGCCCCAGCGACAGTCGAATCGTTGCCGCCTGGATCGCCGGCCGCAAGTAAATCGCCCGACTCGTCGCTGACGGTATTCGAGACACCGGCCGCAATCCCTAGCGGCATGGTGATTCCAACCGTCAGTCGATGCCAGGGAGACCTCCGGGATCGTTCAATTCCTTTCCACCCAACAACCCAGAGCCACTCCCGACCGTAGTCCTGGCGCGAGGCCGACGACGCCCTTCGCAAAAAGAATGCAGGCGCAATTACCTTCCTGTTGGTATGGCCGAGTTCTCTTTTTCCGGTCGAGACGTGCCGCCGTCCGCGACGCCGCACCGGTTCTGGCGCTGTAGTCGTGCCCCGCCAGAATCTGTACCCACGCATTGGCGACGACGCTGAGGGCGGCATCGAGCACTTCAATCGAGAGAACTGGGAAAACCGGCGATACTGGCAGGCGGAGCTGCAGACGATCAGACAATAGGCGCCGCGCCGGACCGCAACACGGGGATTGCCGATGGATCGAAAGGGGAATCAAGTCGACGAGAAGAGGACCGCGTCGTCGTCGACGAGCAGCCTGAAGTACACGGAAGAGCTGTCCGTCGTGATCGAGCAGGAGCAACAGTTCCTGCGAGAACGACACGACCGGTTCGGATATGGATCGCCGGACGAAGTGGCGCCTTGGGGCATGGCGTTCTCCGGCGGGGGCGTTCGGTCAGCCACGTTCTGCCTGAGTGTGCTCCAGCGGCTCACTCATGCAGGCGTGTTCAAGAAGCTCGATTATCTGAGCACCGTCTCCGGCGGCGGCTACCTCGGCTCTTGCCTGAGCTCCCTGTTGAGCGGTGAGAGTAACGAAGACACGCCGCCCGGTATCGAGGCAGGCGACTCTCCGTTCGTCGGCTTGAACGAGACCGACGAGTACGTAGAAGAACCTCGTCTCGGCGTGCGCCACCAGATGCATCACCTGCGTACGCACGGGAAGTATCTGATTCGCGAAACGAAGCTGCTCAGTCGCGATGTCCAACGGGCCGTGGGTGCCCTGGCCGCTGGCGTAGTGCACAACGTGCTCATGTTCGTCGTGGCGCTCGTCGCCGTCGTCGCGTTTGTCCACCTGTCGCTTACTACTCTCGACGCGGACTTGACGACGCTGGCACCGACAAAGATGCAGTCGACCTCGGAAGATGGAAGCGCAGCGGAGTCGGGTGCGCCAGCCAACGAAGCGGAGGATGACGCTCCGGCGGACAGCGCGCTTGCCTGCTGCGGGGGCTCCATCCTCGGCACCGGAGCGCTCTGGACCAGTCTCCGGGACTGGTACGACGCTGGCGTGCACCCGGTTGTCGCAGCGAGCTTGGAGGGATTTTGGAGCCGGCTCCGGCTCCGGCAGTGGTTACCGGCGCTCTTGTGCGGTGCTCTGTGGACCGGCCTGTGGAGCCTTGGTGGCCTTGTGGTGGTGCGCAGAATCGGTAGGGCCAAGGGCAAGCCGCGAGCCTCGACGAGATCGGGCTGGAACATCGAAGACCACTACGAATCGAACTTCATCCGCGGGTTCAACGTTTCGTCGCTACTGGTCGTGGTTGCTCTGACCGTTTGGCTGACTCTCGGGAGGGCCGACCCGTTCCTTCCCGGTTTGTGGATCCCGTTCTGGTTTGCCGCCGGTGGTGCCTTCGTAGCTTTCCTGGTGCTGAATTACGCCAAGTCGTATGCGCTGCGGAGCCAGCAGAGGCAGGGGGCGGAGTCGATCCACGTTTCCGGTTTCCTGCGCCGGCCCCTGGCTGGCGTGGAACTGCGCCAGCTACGCACGCTGCGGTCTCTATATTCGGGACTGCAGGGCGCCGCTACGTACGGAATGGTAGCGACGGTGCTTACGCCGCTCGCGATCATCGTGGCGCTGTCGCTAACGGACCTCAAGTTGCAGTTCTTCGTTTCGCTGTTGTCGGTCACCATCGGCTGGGCGACGGCGCGCGGCCGCGGCCGGGGCGACACGCGGCTCGGCAGGATCTTCCGCAGCTTGCAAAAACCGCTGACGAATCTGGCGTTGATGGTGTTCCTGATGTTCGCCGGCGCCTGGGTGTCGGAGTTCATGCTGTGGCAGGTGCGGACCGCAAGCGAGGGGCCCTTCGCCGTTTCGCAGCACGGCTTCCGTGCCGTTCACCTGCTCATTCTCACCGCAAGCATCGCGCTGCTAATGGCGCTGGGTTGGCTGATCAATTCCAATCGCATATCGCTCCACTATTTCTACCGGGACCGCCTCGCGGAGGCGTACCTCAAGACCGATGCCCGGAAACCGCGCGGCCCAGATACAAATAGGCAGGGCATGCCGTTGACGGTGCTGCGAAACGACAGCGCGCTGCTGCTGAAAGACTTGGGCGAAGGCAATGGGCGGGGCCCCTACCACCTGATCGTAACGGCGCTGAATCTCGCCGGCTCCAAAGAGCTCAATCGCAAGACGTTCCTGTCGGAGCACTTCGTTTTCTCGAAGCACTACTGCGGCTCGCCGATTACCGGATACGTACCGACCGAGCAGTATCACGGCGGACGCACGGAGCTGGCTCGAAGCATGACGATCTCGGCCGCGGCCGTTGGCTCGGCGATGGGATATCACACGTTCTGGGCCCAGGCGTTCTTCATGACGTTGGTCAACGCCCGGCTCGGGTACTGGATGGACAACCCATGGCTGTACCGACCGCGTCCGGGCTCCGATAGCAACAGCGGACCGTACCGGACGCGGTATTGGACCTCTTGGCCGTACTACCTCTGCCTCGAGCTGTTCGGCCTCACCAACGCCCGAACGCGGCTGGTGAACCTGTCGGACGGCGGGCACACAGGTGACAATCTCGGCCTGTTGCCGCTCCTTCAACGGCGCTGCGGCACGATCATCGTTTGCGACGCCGAGGCCGATCCCCACCTCGCCTTCGGCTCGTTCAACAATGCTGTGCGCATGGCGTACATCGAGGACAACATCCGCATCGAGATCGATCTCACGCCCATTGCCACACGCAAGGAGGAAAACCCCGGCTACCGGCTGAGTCGGAAGAGCGTCGTCACCGACGGCAAGATCCACTATCCGGACGGATCCAAGGGCAATCTCATCTACATCAAGTCGTCCGTGCCGAAGCCGTCGTCGAAGCTACCGGTTCACGTCGGTAACTACCTCAAGCGCTTCAAGCGCTTTCCGCACCAATCCACCGGCGACCAGTACTTCGACGATGCCCAGTTCGAGGCCTATCGCGCCCTCGGCGAGCATGTTGCACAGCAAGCAGTGGACTCGCTGGACACCACCGAGGCGAACAGGGGCGTCAAGTCGTCGTGAGCACTGACCGACCTCAGTACCCTCCCTACTTCGAGCCGCCGCTGTACCAGCCGAACGGCGCTTTGGTAGCCGAGAACCCGCAACACGAAGACGTGGTAGCCACCATCGATCGCATTCGCGACCGCGCCGACTACCTGTCGTGCCATGAGGGTGGACGCTTCGCCGACGACCGCTACACCGGCGGCCGAAATCACTTCCAGGGCCTCCAGCGGCTGCGCCGGGGTCGCCACATGGTGGTTTCCGGCGCCGACCCCGAGGAGGGCTCGCACCTTTTCGTAGTGCGCCTGGCGTCGCGGCGCGCCAGCGGACCGTGGACCTCGAACGTAACGCTCGGGGAGCATCCGGCGGGCGACGACCAGGTGTCGCAGGCGATCCTCGTGGACGAGCTCAAAGACGGCCCCGGCGGACTCTGGCATGCCGGCGGCATGGACCTGTGCGGCGATATTCTCGCCGTCCCGGTGGAGCGTTCCCGGCAGGGCTTCGTGCCCGACCGATCGGAGATCCGCTTCTTCCACACCCGCGATCCGGACCGCATCGAGCGCTTCTCCGACTCCGTGACCCTGGCGCGTCCCGGCTTCGAGGCGGGTGCGGTTGCCCTCACCAAGTTGCCCAACGGGCACTTCTTGGTCGCCGCCTGGAGCGACAGCGACTCCGCCAAGCGACGCTTCGACTTCTACCTGTCCGAGCACCCCGATTTCCTGGGCGGCTTCGGCGGCACTCCGGCGCCGGTTCCGTTCGAGGTCAACCCGCGGATCTTCAAGAAGTACCAGACAATCAACTTCTTGGTGCAGCAGCCCGACTCGCCGAACGGTGCCGTGCGCCTGTTCATCGCCGGACTGCACAACGACTCTCCCGGCGCCCCGGTGCTGCCTGGCCGTGACCTGCTGGATCTGTTCGAGGTCCGCTTCCGCAAGTCGATCCTCTACGATGCCAACCCCTTGCTCACGCCGCCGCTCTGGATCACCCCACGCGGCTCCTCACGCCTGCTCCCGTGCCGCTCCCGCCAGTGCAACATGGACGCCGCTGCGAGCTTGTTCTGCGATCCCTTCGGCGACCTGTACGTCTACTCGTCGTTCCACTGGCTGGAGGGCGGCCTGATGCGCTTCAACGAGTACCGCCCCGATCCTGTCGCTCGTGGCCCCATCACCCACAAGGCCGACGCCTGGATCGACCTGTTCGAGCACAACACCTATGGCGGCAGGTCGCTGACGCTCCTCGGCGCGGCGCGCAACATCCGCGACTACGGCCGCATCCGCGTGCAAGGGGCGCACTTCGACAACAAGGTGTCGTCCATTCGCTGCCAGCTCGCCCCCGGCGACACGTACTGCCTGTATCAGCATCGTCACTACAACAACTCCCGGGCCGGCAAGACGCTGCGGCTCACCGGCACCGGCGCTATCCAGGAGATCCCCGACCTGAAGGACTGGCACCAGCCCGACGATTTCAACGACAAGGCGTCGTCGTCACGCTACCTCTGAGGGCGGGCGGGCGCCGAGCAACCGCGAGGATTCGTCATGATCGAGATTCCTAGTTTCCGCCCCGAGACTCGCTACGGCATGCCGCCGGCCGACCACCTGTTGTTCAATCGCGAGTACATCATCGGCTACTCCTACCTCATGCGGCAGGCACGCTGGGCGATGGAGGTCATCGATCCGCACAACGCCCGCGTCGAGGTGCAGCGCAACGATGCGTTTCGGGCTGACCTGCGGATTCCCGAGCAGTTCCGCGCCGACCTGGAGGACTATCGCGGCTCAGGCTTCGACCGCGGTCACCTGATCGCCAGCGCCGATCGCCGCGCCGAGCGGGTGGAAAACAGCGAGACGTTCCTGCTCACCAACATGGCGCCGCAGAAGCCGCGCTTCAACCGCGGCATCTGGAAGCGGCTCGAAGAAGCGGTTCGAGCGCTGGCCGCCCAGGACGACATCCTCGAGGTCTACACGATCTGCGGACCGCTGTTCAACTTCCAGGAAAAGCTCACCAAGATCGGCGCCGACATCGTGGTGCCGCACGGCTTCTTCAAGTCCGTGCTGTCGGAGGACCGCCGCGGCAAGCTCAAGCTGCGGACGTTCGCCATCTCCAACAAAGACGCCGGCGACAAGCAGCTTCGCGACTGCATGAAGCGCGCCGTCGATGTGGAGCGCTGGTCGGGGCTGGCGCTGTGGGACCGCTTGCGCGGCGCCGCCGCCGATCGACTGCGCGCCGGGAAGGGAAGGATGTGGGCGATGTCGTAACGGCCCTCTATTCGACGTCCTTGCTCAGCACATCCAGCTTCTTCAGGAGCACCGCACCGTTGACGTTCCAGACATGGACTTCCGGTTGGCCGCCCACCTTGCGCGCCATCAGCGAGAGATCAGCACGTCCCTTGCGGGCGAAGACCAGAGGGGCCGCGCTGACGCTGATGTAGGTGCCGTCGAACGCTTGCACCCGATCCCTTAGTGGACCGTAGCAGTTGAACGTTAAGCGGCGATCCGACGGTTGGGATTCCGCATAGCGCCATTTCACCGGGCGCGGGTCCGGCTGCTGCGCCACCAGATCCTCCAGGAACGCGACGAACTCCGGGCTCGTGTGCCGGCTCGCGGTCTTTCCGTCCACACAGAACACCGCCGCATGCTGGGGCGCTACGGATCCTTACACGCACTTTCAAGCAGAGCGGCGAAGTGCTGCCCGTGGATGCGCCGGTTGCCGAGCGTGTGGCGTACGGCAACGAACGATGGGCGGAAGACCTCGTCGCTGCTCGACGTGTCGAGGTCGAGGTATACCCAGCCGCGGTCGAACCCCCCTGGCAACGGTAAGCCACTCTTTCCGATCTGTACCACCTGGGTTGCTGCCGGGAACGGGGACTCTGGCACCTCTAAGGCTTCTTCGGCGTCCTCGTACGCAACGATCTCGTCCTGGAGGAGCGGGTACCAGGCGTTCTCGCCGAGCTCTCCAAGCTGCCCACACTCGAACGGCTCGCTACCAGGGTCGGTGTCACGCCAAACCACCAGCTCGGACACCGTTTTGCGGTTGACGGCGAGGTACCGAGCGCCCCAGGTCTTGCCGAGTGGCTCGCGACGGTCGGCATGGCTGCCCCTGCCGGTGTAGGTCTCGTAGAAGGTGTCTTTGTTGAGGCGCGGATCGTCGTCGGAGGCTTCCAGGGCCACCAGGGGTGTGGTCAAGCCGTACTTTTGCCGCTTGTGCACGACGCGAGACTCGCCGGTGAGTGCGTTGGAGTTAGTCGCGACCCCGGTACCGTTGTCGGCGAAATAGCCGCTGTCGCTCGGGCAGATGGCCGCGCCGTTCTCTCCGAACTCGACGCCCACGGTGTCGACCGTCATGTAGCCGCGTGCAACGCGGTCGCCGAGTGGCTGAGCCAGGCACGAGCCGTCGAAAGCATCGACCGGTTCACCGGTGAACGCTGCGACGAGGTCTGCATCGCTCAGTAAGTCGCCGCTTCCACACTTGCGGACGATGCCGCCCCCCCCCCACCCGGAAGAAGTCGCCGAGTTTGAACTCCACGTAGTCGAAGCCAGTAAGGAGCAGGTCGGCAGAGCCTACCGGCACGCCGAGATCGGTCCAAAAAGTGAACCGGGCGACAGTGGGCGCCGGGAGGTTGTTGTTGATGACAACCTCCGTCGACTCGCTCCGTTCGCCCGTGGGGTCGTCGATGTCGACCTCGAAGTAGGGCAACAGCAACGTAGCCGCCGGCACGTGGTCGAGAGCACAGATCTCGGCAATGGCGGGAACGGCCGCCACGACTGCCAGGACGGACAAGAACAGTGCAATTCGAAGCATCGACACGCTCTCCGCAGGACGGTGACGCCCTCGAGCGGTCGGCGGAAGTTCACCGCCACTGTGGGCAAGATTCCAACCGAGCCGCATACTGCCGGAGCCCGCAGCGAATGTCCAAGGTGGGTCCCGCGGTTCATGCCGCCGCTGCCGGGCATTTCTACAAGCGCATCTGTTGAACCTGAGCCGACAGGCCGCCATCGATCACCCAGAGCTGCCCGGTGGCGTAGCGGGCTTCATCTCCGGCTAGCCAGTTGACCAGGTTGGCAATATCGTCGGGCGTTCCGAAGGGGAGAGACAGATCCGTTACCCGCCTAGTAAACGTCGGCGCTCAGCACATTGATCTTCTTGATCAACGCTCCACCGTTGACGTTCCAGACATGCACCTCTGGCTGACCGTCGAACGTGCGCGCCATCAGGGCCAGGTCGATGCGTCCCTTGCGCGCGAACACGACCTCGGTCGTGCGGACCTGGGCGTAGCTGCCGTCGAAGACCTGGATCCGATTACCTTGTGCCTTGCCGTCACGGCCGAACATCTGGAACCCGACGTTGCCGTCACCCAGGTGACGGGTAACGACCACGACCTCATCGCCGGTGTCCGGGTTGCCGTCGAAGTCGCCGGCGTGCCAGCTGAGCACCTCGTACTCTTTGTCGGCGACCGTGCCGTCTCCGACACGCTTCGCCTTCTTGCGGCTCGCGTCCCAGATCTCGAATGCCGCGTCGCCGTTCGGCCGCGTGAGCCCGACGAACACGAGCTCGGTAATCGCGCCCTTCGGCCCAGGCCGTGAGCGGATCGTTCCCCAGCCATGCAGCGGATCGCCGGCGATGCTGCCGCTCTTGGACAGCTGGGCGCCATTGCCCGCGAGCACCTTGAAGAAGCCCTTGCTCTTCTTGCGGTAGCCCACCAGGAGCTCGGCGCCCGGCCGGTCGGGATCGTAGTCCCCGAGTCTCCACACCGCCCCATCGAAGCCAGTGCTCAGGATGCGCTTGTTGAAGAGCACTTCGCCGCTGCGCGGATCGACGATACGCAGCGTTGAACCCTTGCCGCTGGACCCGCTATAGGCAGCAGCCATCTCGTCGGTGCCGTCGTTGTCGGTATCCAACGGCAGCCATTGGTGAACGGCCGTCTTGGCTCCAATCACCGCGTGCTCGGCCAGTTTCTGCAGCTTCTTGCCGCTGGCCGACGTGCCCCAGACGGTGAGATGGCCGCTGCCGTTCTTGGCCACGGTGGTGATCGCGATCTCGTCGCCGCGCTTGCCGTCGTACTCCACACCGAACACCTGACTCCGCCGGGTCCCGGCGGCTCCGACCGTCTTGCGATCGCGGAGCGCACCCTTGTCGCTGCGCAGCTGCAGCTCCCTCACGCCGTTGTCCTGGCGGCCGAGCAACAGTAGCTCGGCGTTGCGCCTGCCGTCCGTGTCCAGGGCGATCGTGCGCAGGGCAGTGAACTTCTTGCCGGAGAAGAAGTTCCACAGCCGCTTGCCGTTGCTGTTGTAGGCCTGGCTCCAGGCGCCCCGAGCCGCGCCGCCAGCCTCTATGCCGCCCAGGCCGAACACCTGGAGGTCGGCGCCGCGGAGAGCTCGCGTTCTTCCGGCCAGGTTGGCCGACGCTCGCGAGACTCCTCGCCGAGGCGCGGCTGCTGACGCCGGGGAGTCAGGGACCGACGCACCTACGGTTCCAACCCCGGCTGCCTCCCTGGGCAAAGGGAAGCCGGGCTTGCCGGAGAACGTCTCGCCGAGACCACCCTGGCCTGTGATAGCAGCCCATTGGGTTCCGTAGGACTGGTCAAAGATCAGGTTTCCTCCCTGGAAGAAAGCGAAAACAAGACCAATAACAGGGAAGCTGGTATCGGGCACCTCCGAAGCAGGCGCCTCGGAGTTGGCGCACGAGAACCCGGTGGGCGAAGACCGGCATTTGCCCGGCCATTGATTCACTTTATGGAGCTTGCCGTTGATGTCGACTCCGCCGCGCCGTACAAGGAAAACTAGATTTCCTGGGTGCTCTCCGAGCCGGTAGGTGACGGTGCCACCCTGTTGGTTCAGTGTGTTCTTGATGATCTTGATCCAAGTGACGGTGGGTCGCACTACCCAGGGGTCGGGGGCGGCGCCGGTGACAGTGACAGTTATTTCGCGCTCGCACTCGCCGTCGCAGTGACCTGACCCCGCGGTTAGTACCATGTCTTATCTCAGTAACTCGGTGCTGACAAGAGGTTGTTGAGGCCGGCGAAGCGGAGCGCAGCCGGCTTCAACAACGTCGCTTCGGGTGCGGGCGGCCGATAGCTCAGCGAGCTGTGCGGTCGCATGCGGTTGTAGTGCTGACGCCATCTCTCGATCAGAACCTTTGCCTCCTTGAGCGTGTAGAAGATCTCTCCATCCAGCAGCTCGTCGCGTAGCTTGCCGTTGAAGCTCTCCACGTAACCGTTCTCCCACGGCGAGCCCGGCTCGATGAACAGCGTCCCCACGCCCAACCGGCCCAGCCAGTCGCGAACCGCCTCGGCGGTGAACTCTGGTCCGTTATCCGACCGGATGTGCTCAGGTATGCCCCGGTGTACGAACAACCTCCCGAGCTGCTCCAGCACGTCCTCAGAGTTGAGCTTCCGTGCTACATGGATCGCCAGGCTTTCTCGTGTGTACTCATCGACGATCGTCAGCAGCCTCATAGCCCGACCGTCGTGCGTCCGGTGGTGCAGGAAGTCATACGCCCAGACATGATCCCGGTGCTGTGGGCGCAGCCGGATGCAGGAGCCATCGCTCAGCCACAGCCGTGCTCGTTTGGGCTGTTTTCTCGGTACTTTCAGCCCTTCGCGCCGCCAGATACGCTGCACTCGTTTGTGGTTCACGGACCAGCCCTCCATGCGCAGCAACGCTGTCACCCTCCGATATCCGTAGCGCCCGTACTGTCGGGCTAAATCCACGATCCGCTCCGTCAAAATCTGCTCCTGTTGCGGCTCTCTTGGCACGTACCGGTGTGTCGTGCGTGGTTGTTTCAGTACCCGACACGCCCGCCTCTCCGAGACGCCCAGCCGCCCCCGTACATGTGCCACCGCCTCTCGCCGCCGAGCTGGGCTCAGAAGTTTCCCTCCGCCACTTCCTTCAGGATCGACAGGTCGAGTTCCTTTTCCGCCACCAGCCTCTTGAGCCGGGCATTCTCCTTCTCCAGTTGCTTGAGCTTTCTGGCCTGGTTGAGCTTCAGTCCGCCGTACTCTCGCCGCCACCGGTAGTAGGTGTGCTCGGTGATTGCTAGCTTGCGGCAGGCATCCTTGACCGTCGCCCCTCGAGCCAGCTCCACCTCAGCCTCCCGGAGCTTGCGTACGATCTGCTCGGCGCTGTGCCTCTTACTCGGCATTCTGACCTCCCGTTCTTGACCCAGATCGTGAGATTACATCCGGATCCGTTTTCGGGGGTCAGGTCAGAGGAGGATCGACGGCGCAGACCGCTATGTGGTTCGCGTCTGGGACAGCGACGGCCACCTGCTCTCGGAACGCACGCTCACGGAGCGAACCATCTCGCTCGAGATGTTTGTCGGTACTGAATCGGAGCGTGTCTACTGGGTGGTAGACGCTTGGGCCGGCCATGCGAGGGTCGGTCGGTCGGGCATGGGGGAAACGGAAGTGAACCATCGTTAGCCGCCATCGACCGTCCACCGCGGGCCATGCTTGCCTCGGGGCTGCTCTGGTCTGTGTTGCAGCGTTGTCGGATGGCGGGAGCGCGTCTGGCGAGCTTCCTGTGCTGTGGGACAGCGCCCTTCCGACGCTCCCGGGCGGCGCAGCTCTTGCGGAGGCCGCCGGGGCGCGATTGAAGGGGCAGTCACGGCGGGCGTTGGTCAAGTACGCCCACACGATGAACAAGCAACCCTGGAACCTGCAAGCGGGGCTCGGCTACGCGGCGACGGCTCTGGAGGTCGGCGTTTGGGTGGAGGCTCATCAGGTTGCTCTTGCTATGAACAGGCGACGCTCAGGCGCCGCCATATGGGCAGCGTTGGCGGAGCTTTCGGTCGATCTCGTCGGGTCGAAGGGGACATGGAAGCGTCCGTCTACTACGGTTTCGCTAGGGCCCGCAGGCAATCATGCCGCGGTGTTGACGGTCGTGGCGGCCCTCCGTTGGGGCTCGACCGGTGTGCTCGGGGAGCTCGGAAACCTCGGCGGTGCACCGCGCGGATCTCTCGATCTTGGCTACCCAGAGCAGCATGCACATGTCTATCGGCTAGTTCGACTGATATCGGCCGTAGCTTCGCGGCGTGGCGCCCGGTTGGCGTGGCAGGCCATGCGGGAGGCTCTGGCCTCTGGAGCGGTCGCAGAGGTGGCCGACTACCTGGCAGTGCTTGCGGCCACAGACTTCGCGCAGGGTTCGTCGCAGCGCGCATTGGTGTTCGGTCGTGAGGCGAGGCGGCGGTCCATAGTCGCGGGCGACAGGCGCGGCGTGTACGTGAGCCTCGCCCAAGCATCCGACGCCTCCGTCGATCGGACGGAATTCCCTCCGGTCTGTTCGGCGCTCGAGGGGACGTCGGCTCTATTGACCGTCGATTGCCGATTGCAGCTGCTGGCCTCGCGCTGGGGCGACGGCCAACTAGAGCCGGCACTCAATGCCTACGAGCAACTCGTGGGGGACGCTCGGCAAGAGGGCTCCCCGATATTGGCAGCCCGGTTTGCGGAGGTAGCGGTACCGCTCCTCCGTTTCCTCGGGCGTTGGTCGGAGCTGGAGGAGGTGCTGGACCGGGGTACCCGAGCTGCGAAGCTGCTGGGGCGCCATGAGGTTGCGACTCGTCTGGAGCTCAGCAAGGTATCGGCGCTGCGCGCGTCCGGCAGGGGATCTGAGGCTGCGAAGCTTCTGGACGCAGTGGATGAGCGTGGGAGCCCGTCAGCGGAGCTCGAAACACGTATCTGGCTCGAACGGGCCAGACTCGCTGCTACGTCCGTTCGGCGTACTGACGTAGTGGGGCACCTGCTGCAGGCGCGAGCCAGAGCAGCAACAGCTTCTGATTCGGCACGGGCGCTGGTCGCGCTTACGAGCCTGGAGATCGCCGGAGCTGATCAAGTTGAGTGGGATCTTGAGTCGCTGAACCTCGGCTCGAGTTCACCGCTGAGCGGCGCCCCGTCAGCTTTGGCGCAGTCGGCCATCGATGCTGTGGTGTCGGAGAACCTCGGGAATACGGAGCTGGCCCGCCACGCCTACGACCGGGCGGAGGCCGCGCTCGCGACATGGATCTCGCACGTGAACGACCTGCCCACTCGGCTGAGCGCGTTGGCGGCCTGGGAAGGCCTTGGCCGGCGCCGGGCGCGTCTCGAACTCGACGCCGGAATGTGGGCCGCGGGACTGGAGGCCCTCGATCGGTCGCGGAGTAGCCTTCGCGACGAGCAACCGGTCCGACTAGCTCATCTCCAAACGCACTTGTCAGACGACGAGGCCTTGTTGGCATTCCGGTTCTTGGGCGACGAAGTGTGGGCGTGGCGAGTGGGGCCGACGGACGTGCGCGCCTCGCGCCTCTCCGCCCCGAGCGTAGAAGTTCATGATGCGGCGGAGCTTTGGATTGAGAGCGTGAGCACTGCTCGCCCGAATCAGGCTTGGCAACGACTGGGGTCGCGACTTGCTCAGTTGACGATGCACCAAATCGAGGCTGCCGGGTGGCTGGATGGATTGCAGACGTTGATTGTCCTGCCGGGCGGAGGATTGGAATCACTGCCGTTGGACTCGCTGCCAGTGCGCTCGCCGGGCGAGGGCTTCTACGGAGATCGGATCGTATTCGCCCGCTCGCGATCGATCTCCGACCTTGATCGCGCCATGCACCGGAAGCCGCGCGGAGGACTGGCCGTGGCGTTCATTCCGAGCGGCGGAGGGGCAATCATACCCGAGGTTGAGGGTGTTCTGTCGCGCGGCTCGAGTCGCGCCTTTGTCGGCGCCGACGCTACCGAATCAGCTTTTGTGGTCCACGCCCCAATGAGTCGTTTGATTCATTTCGGTGGCCACTCGGTGCCGCCCAACGGAGGAGCGGATGCCGGCGGCCTGTCCTTGCGCGCCTCTGCCTCGCACAACGGTTTCTTGAGTTTCGCCGAGATTGCCGCATTGAATCTGGACGGCGCAACGGTGGTGCTTCTTGGCTGTGATACCGCGCGCACCACGGCTGTCGGTACGGCCGGACGCGGAGGGCTGCCGACGAGCCTTGCCGATGCCTTCATGGTTGCCGGGAGTCGCAATGTCGTCGGTAGCCTCTGGCCTCTGAACGAGAGAACGGCCGGGGAGCTCGGGAAGTTGTTCTACTCAGCGGGAGGGCCGGAATCCGGCGCGGCCAGTTTGGCAACTGCCAAGCGGATGTTGCGCAAGCGGCACCCCGACGAGCCTTTCCGCTGGGCGGGTGCCGTTTGGCAAGGTGCACCTGGAGGAGCAGAGCAGGCTTACTGATAGGGTGGCCACACACTGGATCCTGGCCCGCAGGGCTCTTTCTTTACAACTCTTTACACCCCCCAACTTGTGCCCCCACCGCGCCACCAGGCACGCTATTCTCGTCGGCGTAGACTCTCCTGGCGCGCGATCTTCCTTCTTCGAGGTGGGTGGTGAAGACTGTCATCAAGCTACTGAAGCGGTTGGTCACTCTGGCCATCGTGGTCGGGGCCGGCTACTTCGGCTGGATGTACTGGCAGGAGCGCCAGGCTGCCGAGGAGGAGGAGGGCCTGGGCGAGGTTCCCACTCAAGCGGCATCGGTGCGTGACATCACGGTGAGCGTGTCGGCCACCGGCACGTTGCGGCCGGTGCGCATCGTGCAGGTGAAGAGCAAGGCCGCCGGCGAGATCCTCAACATGCCGGCCGAGCTCGGTGATCGAGTGGAATCCGGGGCGCTGATCGCTCAGATCGACACCGAGACGCTGGACCAGGAGCTGGCGCAGGCGCAGGCGGACCTGGAGTCGGCGCAGGTGCGGCTGGATGTTTCAGAGCGCCAGTACAATCGCGCCCAGGCCCTGTCGGAGCAGGATTTGGTGTCGATGCAAGACCTCGACACGTCGGAGCAGAACTACACCACCGCCAAGGGCAGCCTGTTGCGCGCCCAGGCGGAGATCAAGCTGCGTGAGGAGCGCCTCGACGACGCCACGGTGCGCGCCCCCAGCGCCGGCACGATCATCTCCAAGACGGTCGAGGAGGGGGTGATTATCCAGTCGTCGGTCAACAGCGTGCAGGGCGGTACGACGCTGGTGGAAATGGCCGATCTTACGGTGCTCGAGGTGCGCACGCTGGTCGACGAGATCGACATCGGTCGGGTGAAGCCGGGGCTTCCGGTGGAGATGACGGTGGAAGCGTATCCGGAGCGCGCATTCATCGGCGAGGTGATCAAGATCGAGCCGCTGGCGGTGGTGCAGAACCAGGTGACGACGTTCCCGGTTCTGTCGCGGGTTGCCAACCGCGACGGCCTCCTGTTGCCCGGCATGAACGCTGATGTAGAGGTCGTGATCCACCGACGCAACCAGGTGATCGCGGTGCCCAACGAGTCGGTGAAGACGATGCGCGACGCCGGCACGGTGGCCGGCTTGCTGAGCATTCCGTTCGATGCCGATCAGCTGCGCTCCGGCAACACGATGCTGGCCTCGCGCGAAGGCGGCGCACCGGCTCGTGGCGGATTGGCGAACGCCGCATTCGCCGATGAGGCAAGGCCGGGTGAGGGCGGTCGCCGGAGAGCACGGAGCGGCGACGCCGCTCGGAGAGGCGCACCAGCCGCCGGAGCGGACGGGGCGATGGCGTCGAACGATGCGCCAGCGGCTGACGTCGGTGGCTCCGATGGCTCCGACGAGGCGGAAGCCGAGGAAGAGGACTTCGACTTCGACAAGATGCGCTCGATGAGCCAGGACGAGCGTCAAAAGTACATGGAGGGTCTCTCCGACAAGCAGCGCTCCCAGATGCGCGAGCAGATGCAGGCGCGCTTCGGCAACCGCGGCGGCGGCGGTGCCCCCGGCGCGACTGGTGGTGCCGGTGGAGGGGCTGGTGGCGGCTTCCGTCCCGGTGGTGGTGGTAGCGATGCAGGCCGTGGTGGCTTTCGTCCCGGCGGTGGTGATGCTGGCGGCGGCGCACGCGGCGGCCGGGCCGGCAATGCCGTGTCGATGGATGCCTTCGGCATCGGGCGTGCTCCCGAGCCGGCGGTGGTGTTCGTAATGGCCGACAGCCAGATAACCGCGCGCCAGGTGATGATGGGGGTGCAGGACTGGGAGTTCACCGAGATCGTCTCCGGGTTGCAGCCTGGCGACGAGGTGGTGCTGTTGCCCTCCACCTCCCTGCTGATGTCGCAACAGGCGCTGCGCGATCGCTTCTCGCGCTTCAGCTCGATCCCCGGAACGAGTCGCCGCTAGCCGCCATGCTCGGCTTCGAGATCATGTTGGTGGCGCTCACCTCGCTGCGTGCCAACTTGCTGCGATCGATGCTCACCATGCTGGGGGTGATCATCGGCGTGGCGGCGGTGATCACCATGGTGGCGCTGGGTGAGGGGGCGCAGGCATCGGTGCAGGATCAGCTCGCCGGCCTCGGTGCCAACCGCCTGACGGTACGCGCCGGTGCCGACTTCCGGCGCGGCGGATCGCATCGCGGTGCGCAGATGAAGGTCGAAGACGTCTATGCGGTGCTCGAGAAGGCCACGTTGATCGAAGCGGTGGTGCCGACGCTGTCGCGCCAGAACGTGCAGGTCGAGTGGCAGAACTCACAGGGCACCAGCTCGATCACCGGTACCTGGGCCGACTACCTGCGCATGGAGAACTGGCCCCTGGCCTCCGGACGTTTCTTCACCCCCACCGAACAGGAGGGCCACCGCAGGGTGGCGGTGCTGGGCTCCGACGCGGCCACCAACATATTCCCCTCCAACGTCGACCCGATAGGCGAGGAGCTGCGCATCCAGAGCATCGCCTTCGAGGTGATCGGGGTGATGGAGGAGAAGGGCGGCAGCTCGTTCTTCTCGCGCGACAACGTCATCATCATTCCCATGTCGACCGCCCAGCGGCGCCTGTTCGGCACCGAGCTCATCAGCTCGATGACGGTCGAGGCGCTGTCTGAAGGGCACCTGACGATGGCGATGGCGGAGATCGAGAGCATCCTGCGCCGGCAGCACCGGCTGCGCCCGGGCGCCGACAACGACTTCTCGATCACGCGTCAGACCGAGTTTCTCAACGTCATGCAGTCGGCCACCCAGAGCTTCACCTTCCTGCTGGCCGGCATTGCCGGGGTGAGCCTGATCGTTGGCGGCATCGGCATCATGAACATCATGCTGGTGTCGGTGACAGAGCGCACTCGCGAGATCGGCATCCGCAAGGCCATCGGCGCGCGCCGCAACAGCATCCAGCTGCAGTTCCTCATCGAGGCGGTCGTGCTGTCATGTCTGGGCGGCGCGATGGGCATCGCCCTGGGCTACTTCGCCTCGCAGCGCATGGCCGAGTCGGCCGGTTGGCAGATGCTGGTGTCGGCCAACTCGGTGGGCCTGGCCTTCGGGTTCTCCGCCCTCATCGGCATCGTGTTCGGGTTCTACCCGGCGCGCCGGGCCTCGAGGCTCGATCCGATCGAGGCGCTGCGCTACGACTGAGACGCTTCACCGCACTGCGCCTCGCGTGCCGGCTCGCCGCTTTATCGCCTCCCGCCCGACGTCGATATGCTAGTGGTGGGGCCGGCGGCTCTGGTCGCATGCCACACGTCGACGTCCGGCGTTCGATGGTCGATTCCCTGAAGTGAGGCGGTGGAGCCGAAATGCGTGATCGTCGGCCGGGTCACCGGCGCGCGTTGCTGAACCGGCGAGGGGCGTTGCGGCTGCTGGTGGCGAGCATAGCGCCGCGTGCTGTTTGCCTGGCGACCATCGTCGCGGCGGCCCCGGATCTGGTTGCGCAGGTGGCTGAGGCGGTCAGCGACGATTCCAGCGACGACGAGGCGATCGTGGCCGTCTTCGCGTCGACGCCCCCGGCCATCGACGGCATCCTCGACGACGCAGTTTGGCGCGCCGCCGTGCCCGCCACCGACTTCCGTCAACGTAATCCGGTCGACGGCGCCACACCTTCAGAGTCCAGCGAGCTTCGGGTTGCTTTCGATGCGACCAACATCTACTTCGGGCTGACGCTGAACGACTCGGAGCCCGACAAGATCCTCGCCCGCATCCTGCACCGTGAGGGGCGCATCGATCTCGACGACCGGGTGATCATCGCGCTCGACAGCTTCGACGACGATCGTTCCGCCTACATCTTCGAGCTCAACGCGCTCGGCACCCAGGGTGACGCGTTCATTACCGATGAGCGCCTGGTGTTTTCGGACTGGAACTGGGAGGGCGTGTACCGCAGCCAGGGGAGGATCACCGATGCCGGTTGGGAGCTGGAGGTGGCGATTCCGTTCACCACCATTCGCTTCACTGATGCGGCGGCGCCGCGCATGGGGTTGGCTGTCTACCGATCGATTCGCCGCAAGAACGAGGAGGTGATCTGGCCGCATATCTCGCAGCAGTACCGTAGCGGCATCTTCCAGGTGTCGCAGTACGCCGCGCTGGAGGGACTGCAGAACTTGCAGCGCGGACGCAACTTCGAGGTGAAGCCCTACGGGGTGATCGGCGGGCAGACGATCGAGCCCGAAGGATCCGACTTCCTGCGGGACGCGGGCGTCGACATGAAGATCGGCCTCACTTCGGGCCTGACGCTCGACCTGACCTACAACACCGACTTCGCCCAGGTCGAGGCCGACAACGTGCGCATCAACCTGACGCGCTTCGGGCTGTTCTTTCCGGAGAAGCGTGAGTTCTTCGTGGAGCGCGCCAACCTGTTCACGTTCGGCGATCAGCGCAGCACCGAGGTGTTCTTCTCGCGTCGCATCGGGCTGGAGAACGACATCCTGGGCGGAGCAGCGGCTGACCGGCGAGGTGGGGCCGTTCTCGGTCGGCTTCCTGAACCTGCAGACGCGTGACTCCGATGCCCTGTCGGGTGCCAACAATACTGTCGTGCGCCTGCGCACCGAGCCGCTGCCGCGCACCTCGGTGGGGATGATCTTCACCAACCTGCAGAACGCCGAGGGCCACAACCGTGTTGCCGGGGTCGACGGGGTGACGCGCTTCTGGTCCAGCAGTCAGTTCCGCTTCTGGGGGGCGCGCGCGTGTGGGACTCCGAACAGGGAGGCGCCGGCAACGGTGCCGGTGGCGCCGAGCTGACGCTGCGCAACGATCGCCACGGCCTGGTGCTCGGCTACCGTGACATCGGCGAGGCGTTCAACCCCGGCCTCGGCTTCGTGCGGCGGCTCGACCAGCGGGCGTTGCACTGGAGCGTATCGTTCACGCCGCGGTTCGAGAGCAGTACCTGGGCGCGGTCGGCGCGGATGTCGATGTTTGGCGACTACATCGCCGGGCACGATGGTCGCAAGCAGACCACGCAGGCCGGCATCCACAGCTCGTTCCAGTTCGAGAGCGGCGCCTCTGTCGGGCTGGTGGCGACGTCTAACTACGAGCGTCTGGACGAGGGGTTCTTCATCCGTAGCGACGTTGAGATCCCCACCGGGGAGTACGACTTCTCGCGCCTCACGCTCTTTGCGCAAACGAACGCCGCTGCCGTCCTGTCGGGCGGTGCCAAGGCCACTTTCGGGGGCTTCTTCGGCGGTACGCGCACCGAGTACGGTGCCAACCTGGAGTGGAAGCCGGGGCCGCGGTTGCGGTTGAACCTGGCGGCCGACCGCAACCTCATCTCGCTGCCGGTGGCGGGCGGCGAGTTCTCCACTGTTATCTATAGCGCCGACGTCGGCCTGGCCGCTTCGCGCAAGCTATTCGGCAACGCGCTGATCCAGTACGACAACTTCTCGCAAACGCTGCAGGCCAACTTCCGGGTCGACTGGATCCACACTCCGGGTAGCGATCTGTTCGTCGTCTTCGATACCGGCTACTTCCTCGGCGATCTGTTCGACCCACACGAAGCCCGCTGGCGTCGCCGGACCGGGGTGGTCAAGCTGACCTATCTGAAGGCGTTCTGACGCCGACGGCGTAAACGTGCGGCATCCGGCGGACAGGGTGGGGCCAATGGGGGACCGCCACGGGCAAGGGCGGAGGGAATGTGGTGTCGGCACGTGGACATCGAACGATAGATGCGCATTCTTGATTACTAAAAGTTAGTATAAGCTAGTAAAAATAAATATAACTTATTAAAGAATAAGCTTGAGCTAAGAAAGCGTTCTAAACTATCTTTTCAATAACGCAAATGTCCTTTCCGCACCCCTAGGCCCGGTAGAGCCGCCGCGATGAGTACGAGATCCTCCGAAGAGGCAATGGGATTCGACGAGATTCCCGGCGCCGAGCCTGACGGCGTTCGGATGTTGAGCAACCCGGTGCTGATCGCGCGCTGGGTGCTGGCGCTGGCCGCCTGCTACGCCGTGCTGTTCCACACCTCGGACGGTCTCGTTCCGGAGCTCAAGCAGAACTTCGTCGCTGGGGTGCTCGGGTTCACCCTGCTGGCCACCTGGGCGCTGCACAAGAAGCCCAGCAAGCTCCTGCGGATGATGGTATCGCTCATCGACATCGCCATCGTCTCGGGGGCGATCGTCATCGTCGAGAACGCCTCCACGGAGTTCTTCCTCGTCTACCTGGTGGTGGTCACCTTCGCGGCGCAGAGCCTCGGTCCGGTTGCCGCCGGCGGCCACAGCCTGCTGGTGGCTCTAGTTTACGGAGGCTTGCTGTATCGCGAGCTGGGCGAAGCGGTGTTCACCAGCCCGGAGTATCTGATCCGGCTGGGATTCCTTTGCGGGCTCGGGTTCATCTTCGCGGTGGTCGGCGATGAGGCCAAGCGCCAGAAGCGCCGCGCCCAGACGATCGCCGCTCGGATGCAGTCGGTGGCCGTGCACGCGCGCTCGCTGGCGCGCGACAAGTATCGGCTGCGCGCCCTGTCAGAGATCGGTCGGCTCGGGCTCGTTGGCGCCGCTGCGGCGGACAGCGACGTGCTGTTCGAGATCAGCAAGCGTGTGCAGAAAGGCGTCGGCGTGGACCGCTGCTCGCTCGTGGTTTTCAGCGGTGACGACGCGACCGGCTACGTAGCGGCCAGCAGCGACGACGCCGCCATCGAGGTTCGCCCCATCAAGATCAAGCAGTATCCCGAGCTTCAGGAGACGCTTGCACACGGTGAGATCACCGAGTTCCGCCGCGGCGACCCGAAGGAAATCTGGTCGAAGGTAGCCGACTTTCTGCCCAACGTGAGCTCGTTCAACAGCTTCCTCGTGGTGCCGATCAAGGCCAACGAGCAGGTGTTCGGGGCGTTCTATTTGCGCGACCGCAAGGCCGGTCGGGTGTTCGATGAAGAGGAACGCGATTTCTGCTGGGCCTCGGCGCTGATGACCGCGTCGTTCATCCGCGGTCGCGGCCTGCTGCAGCAGCTACGCCAGCAGAGTCGCATCGATGGCCTGACGGGTCTGCTCAACTTCCAGGCGTTCACCGAAGAGGCGCAGAACACCCTCTCGGCGCCCAACGCGTTGACCGTGGCTCCGTTCACGCTCGCGGTCATCGACATGGACAACCTCAAGGAGGTCAACGACCAGCACGGTCACATGGCCGGCAACCGGGCCATCACCGAGATGGGTGATCGCTTGCGAGCCGCTCTGCCGGACGCCTTGGCGATGTGTCGTTACGGTGGCGATGAGTTCGTTGCACTGGTTCATGGTTCTCGCGAATCCGCGGTGGAGCGACTTACGGAAATGCTCAACCAGCTCTCGGGGCTGCAGTGGGATGCGCCCTTCGTGGTGCGTGCCTCGATCGGGATCGCGGAGTTCCCGGTCAACGGTAGCGCCCTCGAGCAGCTGCTCGAGTCGGCCGATCAGGCGATGTACCTGGCCAAGGGCAGTGGCGGGCATCGGATCCGCAGCGCCGACTGCGACCAGGACGAGGGTGAGCTGTACGAGGCGGTCGTCCAGGTACAGACCCGTCGTATCGTTCCGGCGGCGATCGAGACCTTCAACGAGCAGCTCGGAGAGCTCCAGCGACGGTCCATTCTCGGACTCAAGGCCCCGGTGGTGCGCGAATCCATCGCCGCGCTGATGGAATCGGTAGA
Source organism: Acidobacteriota bacterium (assembly GCA_965248695.1). Lineage (GTDB taxonomy): Bacteria > Acidobacteriota > UBA890 > UBA890 > WLXD01 > DASCOT01. Next base: position 4,238,420 of record CBDFKD010000002.1, read on the forward strand.
GCTCATCGATCCACACAGCAAGGAGCACTCGACAGAGGTGTCGCGTCTGTGCGGTCGGCTTGCCGCCGCGTTGCGAATGCCACAGGAACACAGCCTGATGGTGGAGATCGGCGGTCATCTGCACGATGTCGGCAAGATCAAGCTGCCACCCGAGATACTCACCAAATCCGATGAGCTTTCCGCTGAAGAGCGCGCCGTTATCCAGCAGGTACCCGTCGAAGGGGCGAACATTCTGGCGTCGCTGCCGGGCCTCCGGGAGGTTGCCGAGATCGTGCTGGGTCACCAGGAACGCTGGGATGGCAGTGGCTACCCCCGCGGGCTGGCCGGTGATGATATTCCGGTGGGGGCGCAGATCGTCGGTATCTGCGACGTCTACAACGCCCTCGTATCCGAACGCGCTCAGCGCCCGGCGCTCGACGTGCGTCGCGCCAGCGCGCTGATCGAACAGGAGATCGGACGACTCTGGAACCCGCAGCTGGCTCGCGTGTTCCTTGACCTGCTGGCGCAAGAGGATCCGGACGCGGTCGTCGGCGAAAACAACGCCAGGGACACTCCCGATGTCCAGGCAGCGAATGGATAGGAGGCAGAAAATGAAACCAGCAAAGGACAGTCAGCACGACGAGCAGTCGCAGCCGACTTCACGGCTGGGCGTTCTCGGCGAGTTCATGACCGTCGAAGACGTTGCGGACATGCTTCGCATCAACAAGTCGACGGTGTATCGCATGGCGAAGGCGGGACGCATCCCGGCGACGCGCGTGGGTCGTCAGTGGCGCTTCCGCCTCTCGGCACTCGAGGACTTCCTGGATGCCGGCGGCGACGTGGCCTTCTCGCAAGAGGAAGAGCAGGAAGACGTGTGCAAGGTGGTCAACCGCTGGTAAGCGTTGCTACTCGTCGCTAAAGGCTCGTTCGGGCGTCAGAGCGTGAACCCGAGCGTGAACGTGAACGTTCGCCACCTCGAATCGACGCCCTCGCCGGCGTGTTCGAGCCGGCCCAGCCCCATCGTGTAGCGACCATCCAGGGCCAGCTGCCCGATGTTGAAGCTGATCCCCACGGGAAAGCCGACGTCGAACTTCTCGAGCTCATCCGTGACCACGGTCTCCTCGACCGAGTCGGGGAAGCGCTCGATTGTCTTGGCGTGCAGCACGTACGCGACGGAGCCGCCCGCGTAGATGCTGAACCGCACACCCGCTGCGCTGCGGCCGGTGTACAGCTTCAGCAGCAGCGGCACCTCGAGGTATTCGGTATCGAGCTCGATCACCGCCCCGGCGAAGGCGTCGCCGAGCCTGGCCAGGTCGGCCGTTGTGTTGCGACGCACGTAGTTGGCTTCCAGCTGGAAGCCGACCGTGTCACCTGCCGTCAGCAGGAGCCCGTAGACGCCGGCCGTGAAGCCCGTGTTCCTGTCGAACGGCACACCGGTGCGCGCGTCGAGCTCCATGATCCCGACCGCCTCCGCGAGGCTAACGCCGCCCTTGATTCCGAACCCCTGGGCCTCGGCAGCCGAGGCCGCCAGCGTCCAGGCGCCTACGACGGCGATCCCGAGGATGACGCTCGGCCCACGCCGCCGACCGGTTGCCGAGTTGAGTCGGGAATGTCGTAGCTCCATGCCCTTGAGGTGTGGAGCTCGGCCGGCCCTGGCCGGTCGCTCTCCGGAGATTCTGCTCAGGTTCACGACGGTGTCTACCTTGTTTGCAGTTTCTCACTCTCGAAGGAAAGGCCACCGGGCGTTGGCCCGGCGGCCTCCCTGCTAACCGTGGACGCTAGCGGCTATTCGCGCGGCACGCGCATGGCTGCGAAGACGCTGTTGCCGTTTCTGCTGTTGTAGAAGTAGATCGACACCGCGTCGCCCGGGCCGTAGGCCGAGATCGCGGCAGCGTACTCCTCGATGTTGGCGATCCGGACACGTCCGATGCGGCGGATGACATCGCCCTGATCCAGACCGGCTCGTGCCGCCGGGCTGTTCGGCGCCACGGCCGTCACCACGACGCCTTCGATCTCGGTCGGGATGTTGAGCTGCCGCGACAGACGGCCGGTGAGCTCGGTCACCCGCAGCCCGAGCTTGATACCGCCCATCTCTCCGGCGTCGTCGTCCGCATCGGGCTCGTCACGCTCGCCGCCGTTGCGACCACCGGTGAGCCGGCTGACGAGAATCTCGGCCTCGTCCGGACGCTCGGTCAGGACGACTGGAAGATCGACGTCGGCGTAGCCGTCCTCGTCGTTGCGCAGCACGTTGAGCACGATCTCCTCGCCCGGAGTCTTGTTGGCCACGCGCTGCAGGAAGTCGGCCTGGCTCTCCAGCGGCGTGTCATCGGTGCCGACGACAATGTCGCCCGGCTCCACCCCGGCCTCGAGCGCCGGACCGTCGGGAGTGACCGTGTTGATGATGGCGCCGCGCAACATCGGATCCAGGTCGTAGCCGTCGATCAGGTCGCGAGAGAGGTTCTGCACCGTGACGCCCAGATACCCGCGGATGATGTGACCGTGCTCGCGCAGTTGCTCCATGACGCGGCCGGCCAGATTCGCCGGCACGGCGAAGCCGACGCCGCTGAAGCTCGGGTTCATTCCGCCGCCGGTGGCGATCACGGTGTTGATACCGACCACCTCGCCGCGCAGGTTGACCAGCGGTCCACCGGAGTTGCCCGGATTGATCGCCGCGTCGGTCTGCACGAAGTCCTGATAGGCCGTCTGTGCCATTATGCCACCGAGGTTGGCGCGACCCAGCGCCGAGACGATGCCGGCCGAGACCGTGTTCTGTAGCCCGAACGGGGCGCCGATGGCCATGACCCACTCGCCCACACGCACCAGGTCGGAGTCGCCGAGCGGCGCGAACGGAAGCCGGCGCGCGTCGATCTTGAGCAGCGCGATATCGGTGCCCAGGTCGGCGCCGACGATGGACGCCTCATAGACGCGATCATCGGCCAGCGTCACGCGCACCGAGCTGGCAAGGTCGGTCGCTGCGGTCTCGGTGTTGAGCACCGCCACCACGTGCGCGTTGGTGAGGACGTAGCCATCCGCGCTGACCAGCACGCCGGAGCCCTGGCTGCGCGCGCGGTCCTCGAACTGGAACTCGTCTTCCTCGGGCGCTTCCTCTTCTTGCGGACGATCGCGGCCAAAGAAGTTGTCGAAGAAATCGTTGAATCGGCCGCCGGTAGCGCGCTGCTCCTGCGGCCGTTCGGCCTCGATGAAGACCACGGCGCGGCTGGTGTCTTCGGCCACGTTGACGAACAGACCCTGCGGCACCATGTCGGCCATGGGCGCGTCGCTCATTACCGCCGGCTGTGTCTGCTGCGGCTCGGTACCGCCGGCAGGCGCTATGCCCGCTACCGACAAACCCAGAAGTAGCCCGACGCCGACGAGGGTGGCAGTGGCGCCCACGCGTCCGATCCTGTTCCAGATGTTCATCTGAGCTGTCCTCCGCTCGAGAGATTCATGTTCGGTGTTCTGATAACCGGGGCCCCCCGGCCCCGGTCTGAGGTCTTAGACGACCCGGCTCGCCGAATAGACGACCACGTCATGCCCCCTCTGTAAGCAAGCTTAGCGCGAAACCGTACCGATGGACCATGAGCGCGAGGCGCCCGAGGGACTGTAGTGCGCTGAGATCGACAATCGCGGCGATCTGGGGCCAGCCACCACAGCGATCCGAGCACTTGCCCGCCGTAGTTAATGAAAATCAGCCGCGGTCGGGGAGAGTCACGTAAGCGCGCGCGTCGGGACCGATGTACTCCGCGCGTGGACGAATAAGCTTGTTGTCGGCGTACTGCTCCATCACGTGCGTCGTCCATCCGGAGATCCGCGAGAGCGCGAAGATCATCGGGAACAGGTCGGGCGCCAGGCCGAGGTACGAATACAGGCTGGCCGACCAGAAATCGACGTTCACGGCGAGGCCCTTGCGCTCGGCGACCACCTCCACCAGACGCTGCGACACGGCCACCAGGTCGGTGCCGTCATCCTCGTGCGTAGCTTGCAGCGCCCTGGCGTGCTCGCGCAGGTGGCGGGCACGGGGGTCCTCGACCTTGTACACGCGGTGGCCGAAACCCATGATCTTCTGCCCAGCCGCGAGCGTCGTGTCGACCCACTCCTCGACGCGCTCGACCGAACCGATGTCGTCGAGCGTTTCGCGCACGCGCTGGTTGGCGCCGCCATGCAGTGGACCCTTCAGTGTTCCGACCGCCGAGGTGACGGCGGAGTGCATGTCCGAGAGCGTCGCGGCGGTCACCTTGGCCGAGAACGTCGAGGCGTTGAAACCGTGGTCGGCATGCAGCACGAGCGCCACGTCGAGTGCGCGGACCGCCGTCTCGTTGGCGCGCTCACCGTGCAGCATGTAGAGGAAATTAGCGGCGTGCCCCAGCGCCGGATCCGGCGCTACTGGTTCGAGACCCAGGCGAGCACGATGGATCGCTGCCACGAGGGTGCCAAGCTGGGCGGTCAGGCGCCCGGCCTTGCGCTTGCTAGCGGCGATCGACATTTCCTCGGCGTCGGGGTCGTAGTTTCCGAGCGCCGAGACGGCGGTGCGCAACAGCGCCATCGGCGTCGTGTCGGCGGGCGCCGCCGAGATGAAGTCGAGAATGCCCGCGGCGACCGGTCGCTGAGCGGCGAGCGAGGTGGTGAAGTCGGCCAGATCAGCGCGATTCGGTAGCTGGCCGTTCCACAGCAAATAGACGGTTTCCTCGAAACACGAGTGCTCGGCCAGATCGTGGATGTCATAGCCGAAGTAGCGGAGCGTTCCGACCTTGCCGTCGATGAATCCCACCGAGGATTTGCCGGCAACGACGCCGGCGAGCCCGGTGCTTTTCTTCGGTTCGCTCTCGACCTTCGTATCCGTCATCGCCCGGTCCCGTGCACACGCTACGGTATCAACGGATCGGTATCGCCCAGCCCCCCACGCATGTTGAGCGGCGCCTCGACCTGTCGAAGTCCATCGTACTGTCTAGTCCGCGGCCCCACAAACCGCCCGCCAGCGGTGCATGCAGCCGCGCTGACGACCGCTGGCGTTGGTCGGTAGCCAATCGCCTCACCGTTGCCGAAGCTGCTCCATGAGATCGGTCAACCCTGGCGAGATCTCCACCGGGTAGACTTCCGGATCGCGCAGCCGCCGCACGCCTGCCGGGAGCCTGGCGACCTGATCTGCGGCGCGGGCGCGGATCTCCTCGAGCGCCGGCGCTCGCCGCAGCAACCGGCCGTTCGCCATGTACGGCTCGAGCAATGGCATGCCGGGAAGATCCTCGCTCTCGATCCCCACCGTGTCGCCCAGCGGAACGCCGTCATCGTCGTGCCGGCGCCACACCTGCTTGTGTCCGGGCAGCGACACCTTGGCAGCGCTGAGCTTGATCACCGGAACCTCGGCGCCGGCGCCGTCCTGGCAGGCCACCAGCTTGTAGGTGCTGGAAAGCGTCGGCGCGTCGCCGCTGGTGCCCAGTTGCGTCCCCACTCCGAAACCGTCGATCCTGGCGCCGGCAGCCACCAAAGCGGCGATCTTGTGCTCGTCCAGATCGCCGCTGGCGAAGATCTTCGTGTCTTCGGCGCCGCCGGCATCGAGAATCTCCCGGACCCCCACTGAGAGCGCTAGAAGGTCGCCAGAATCGAGTCGCACGGCGGCCAGGCGCTGGCCGCGCGAGGCAAGCTCGGGCAGCAGCTTCAGAGCGTTGCGCGCCCCTTCCAGCGTGTCGAACGTATCGATGAGCAACGTCGGGTCGCTGGGGTAGGAGCGGGAGAACACCCGGAACGCCTCCTCCTCGTCGCGATGAAACATCACGAACGAGTGCGCCATGGTGCCGAAGATCGGGATGCCGAACTGATCGTTGGCGAGCACGTTCGAGGTGCCGATGCAGCCGCCGATGTATGAGGCCCGCGCCGCCAGCAACCCCGCTTGCGGACCGTGATCGCGGCGCGGGGAAAAGTCGACGACCGCTCTGCCGTCGGCGGCGCCGACCACGCGGGCGCCCTTCGAGGCGACCACGGTCTGAAACGTCAGCGTCGTCAGCAGGTAGGTTTCGAGAATCTGCGCCTCGATGATCGGCGCGGTGATGCGCAACAGGGGGCCGGGAGGGAAATAGACCGTTCCCTCCGGAATCGCCTCGACCGAGCCGGTGAAGCGCATCGAAGCCAGGTAGTCGACGAACTCCTGGCGGAAGTGTGCCGAGCCCTCCAGATACTCGAGGGCCTCGGGTCGGAATCGCAGATCGCGGATGTACGCCAGCGCCTGTTCCAGCCCCGCCGCGATCAGGTAACCGCGCTCCGGCGGCAGGACGCGCACGCTCAGGTCGAAGGTGGCACGTCGATCGACGATATCGGCCTCGAGAAACGCCTGAGCCATCGTCAGCTCGTACAGATCGGTCGACAGCCCCATCCGTTCGACTGCCATGAGGGCGTGTTTCATCGGCGTCCGCGAGCATCCGTCTGGGCGTCGTGTCGGCGCCGGATTCGGGTGGGAAACCCTATGTTATGATGCGCGCCCTCGCCCGGCGCGGCAACGTGAGCCGGCTTCCGGGAGCTCACCTTCAGGAGGCAACAATGGCGGACATCGCCAAGATTATCGAGGTCGTGGGGTCGTCGCCCAAGAGCTGGGATGAGGCGGCCGAGAACGCCGTTCGGACGGCGTCGAAGACAATCAACAACATCACCGGTGTCGAGGTCGAGCACATGACCGCCAAGGTCGAGGGCGGCGAGATCGTCAGCTACAAGACGACCGTCAAGATCGCTTTCGGCGTTGGCGGCTGAGACCGACGCTAGCAACCGAACTCGTACAGGCCGTACCCGCTGCCAGGCGGCGGTGGGTACGGTCGTCGTGTATTGAGGTGTGATGCGCATCTCCTTTCATGGCGCGGCGCGTGAAGTCACCGGCTCCTGCCATCTGATCGAAACGACCGCCGGGCGTGTGCTACTGGACTGCGGCATGATCCAGGGCGGCAAGGAACGGCACGAGCGCAACCGTGCGCCGTTCCCCTTCGACCCCGCCTCGATTGACGTGGTGTTGCTGTCGCACGCGCACATTGACCACTGCGGCCGCTTGCCGTTGCTGGTGCGCAACGGCTTCAAGGGACCGATCTACGCCACGGCCCCCAGCGTCGGGCTGGCCAAGATTCTCCTCGCCGACTCGGCACATATTCACGAGGAGGACGCGCGCTGGACGATCAAGCGGTTGGAGAAGCAGGGCAAGGACGCGTCAGGCATCACGCCGCTCTACACGCAGAAAGATGCCACCGCCATCAACGATCAGTTCGTCAAGACCGAGTTCGATCGCTGGAACCCGCTGGAGGGCCTCGGTCGGGTGCGGTTCACGATGGCCGGGCACATCCTCGGCGCCAGCATCGTCGAGCTCGAGATCGAGGACGGCGATGATTGCCGGCACGTGACGTTCTCCGGCGACCTCGGGGTCGAGGGTGCGCGGTTGCTGTCGCGACCGGCTGCGGTCGAGGCGGCGGAGGTGATGATCCTAGAGTCGACCTACGGCAACCGGGACCGCGACCACGACGAGGATCCCACCGAGCTGCTGTACGAGATCATCAGCAGCACGGTGGCCAAGGGAGGGAAGGTGGTCGTGCCGTCGTTCGCGGTCGGCCGCACCCAGGAGATCCTGGCGCGCCTCAACGACCTGGTCGAGTCGGGTCGCCTTCAGGGAGTGCCGGTATTCGTCGACTCGCCGATGGCGGTTGAGGCGACGCGGCTGTTCACACGCTTTCCTGAAGCCTACGCGAAGGATGCGCGTCGGCTGTATTGCTCGGGCGACGAGCCGCTCGACTTCGCCGGCTTGAAGCTGGTGACCAGCGTCGACGACTCGAAGGCGATCAACGAGAGTCGCTACCCGTCGGTGATCATCTCGGCGTCAGGCATGTGCACCGCCGGGCGCATCAAGCACCACCTCAAGAACAACATCTCCGACCCGCGATCGACCGTGCTGTTCGTCGGTTATCAGGCACGCGGTACGCTCGGACACGTCATTCAGTCCGGCATCGACCCTGTACGCATCTTCGGTGACTGGTACCCGGTACGGGCGCGCATCGAGCGCATCTCCGGGTTCTCGGCACACGCCGATCGCTCCGGCTTGCTCAAATGGTTCAGTAGCCTTGGCGGTGTGCCAAAGCGTACCTTTGTAGTACACGGCGAAGCGAAGGCCGCCGCCGCACTGGGGCGTGCCTTGCGAGAGCGGCACAGTGCGGACGTGGTGGTGCCCGAGCTCGGAGACGACTTCGATCTGAGTTGAAGGTCGCAGATACATACCAACTGTTCACCCCAAGGACAGCTTGAGATGGAACCGCACCAGCCGCGCACCGACTGGATGAACGACCCGAAGAACATCGCCATCGCGCTGCTGCTCGTGACTACGGCATTGTTCGGCGCCACGCTGGCCCGCGAACGGCTTCCCGGAATGTTCGCGGCATCCACCGGCAGCGACGACGGGCTGCCGGTAGCGGTGCTCGATGTGGTGCTGGATCGCGAGGGCCTCGACTACCTCGACTTCCTGCTCGACCGCCCGGTCGGCGACGATCGCGTCGGTGAAGTGCTCGGGCTCGATGCCGCCACCACCCGGCCGGCGATGGGCGGCGTCTGGCGCTGGGAGGGAGCCAGCGTGTTGCGCTTCGAGCCCTCCGGCGGGTTCGACATGGCGATGCGCTACGAGGTATCGCTGGTCGGTGAGCGCGTGCTCCCCGACGGTTTCTACCTCGATGGTAAGCGTACCTTCGAGGTAACGACGGACCAGTTCCAGATCGAGCGCATCGATCTGTACCAGGATCCGACGCCCGACGGGCAGGCGCTGCAGATCCGTGGGACGGCGCGCTTCAACTACGACGTCGACCCCGAGGTGCTGGCCAGTCGCATGCGGCTGATCGACCCACTGCGCGGCGACAACGATCCGGTGCCGCTGCTTTTCGAGACCTACTACGCCAACCGCATGGTCGACTTTCGCAGCGAGCCGGTGCGCAAGGAGCGCGACGAGCGAGTGCTGCGCCTAACGGTGGACAGCAGCCTGACGCCCGACGTCGGCAACGTGCCCCTGCCGGCGAGCTTCGAGACCGAGACGACGCTGGGGTCGAGCGAGAATCTGGCGGTCTGGGATGTCGTGCCGTCGCCCGGCGATCCGGAGAGCCGGCTGCGCGTGCGGTTGTCCTCGCAGGTCGAGCCCGAAGTGGCGGCCCGTTTCCTGGTGGTGGAGCCGGAGGTCGCCTACCGCGTCTCCGCCGAGCGCAACCAGCTCACGCTGACCGGCGATTTCCGCCCCGGCTCGGACTACACATTGAGGATTTCGGCCGGCCTCCCGGCGCGTGACCGCGCGGTGTTGCGTGAGGAGTTCGTTGCCGGCGTCCGCGTTCCCGATCTCGAACCCGGCCTCGACTTCGCTGCCCAGGGCATGTTTCTGGCGGCCAGCGGTAGCCGCGAGCTGGCCATCGAGAGCGTCAACGTCGACCGTGCCACGTTGCAGGTCGAGCGCGTGTATCGCAACAACCTCTTTTATCTGTTCGACTCCTACGGCTGGATGGTGTGGGACGCCGAAACGTGGGCTGGTAGCGCTGTCGCTCATGCGCTAGGCGACCGTGTCGCCGAGGTACCGCTGCGACTTGGCGGCCAGCGGAACCGTAGCCGCAGCGCGCCGGTGGACATCGGAGATTTCATCGATCCGGATGCTCCAGGGCTGTACCGGCTGGTGCTCGGTCGTCGCGGCAGTTATCAGGCCACGCAGCGCTGGGTTCTGGTCACCGATCTGGGAATCGTGGCGAAGCGCGGCGAGCGCGATTTCCTGGTGTGGGTCTCGTCGTTCGACGATCTGACGCCGGTTAGCGGGGCGCGCATCACGCTGCTGTCCGATCAGAACCAGCCGATCGCCACGGGGTCGACGGACGGGCGTGGGATCTGGCATGGGCGCGACCTTGCGTCGCTGGACTCGGAGCGCCCCTACATGGTGATGGTGGAGCGCGGCAACGACTTCAGCTTCCTGCTGCTCGACGCCATGGGCGTCGACACCACCGGGCTCGATGTCGGGGGCAGCGCCTCGACGGCGGTCGGCTATCAGGCGTTTGCGTACGGCGAGCGCGATATCTATCGACCGGGCGAGACGGTGGAAGGCGTCGCCATCGTGCGCGACCGTGACCTGCGCGTACCGCCGGCGATGCCGCTGCTGGCCCGGCACATTGATCCGACCGGTATGGAGCGGTCCACCTTCCGCCTCGATCTCGACGCCGACGGCGCGGCGCCATTCGTGCTCGAGGTACCCGGGTACGCCCGCACCGGCGGCCACGTGCTCGAGTTCGAGGCCGGCAACCGGGTCATCGGGCGGTATCTGTTCCAGGTCGAGGAGTTCGTTCCCGACCGCATCCGCGTGGCGATCGAATCCGACGACACGCAGTCGAGCCCGAGCGAGGAGCTCGAGTTTGGTGTCGAGAGCGCCTACCTGTTCGGGGCACCGGCATCCGGACTGGCGGTCGACGCCAGGGTGCGACTGGAGCCCGTCGTGTTCGCGCCCGAGGGCTTCGAGAGCTATTCCTTCGTCAGCTCGCAGCGCGCCTATCCGGGCTCCGAGGTATTCGAGCGGCAGGGCGTGCTCGACGACGCCGGCGGCGTGACGATGCGTGCCGTGCTGCCGCGCGGGCTACGCGTGCCGTCGTCGCTGCGGGCGCTGATCACGGCGCGCGTCCAGGAGCAGGGAGGACGCGGAGTCTCGGCGCGCCACGCCGTGCCGGTGCATCCGTATCCGTATTACCTGGGTCTACGACGGGCCGGCGACGGTTACGCCGAGCCGGGTCAGGCCGAGCGCTTCGAGTTCGTGGCTGTCGATGCGCAAGGACAGCCAACGAACGCCGGCGCCCTGCGCGCTGAGCTGTACAAAGACGAGTGGCAGACGGTCCTGCGGCGCACTCCGTCGGGCGCGTTCCGTTACGAGTCGACGCGTGACGCGCGCCTGATCGCGTCGGTCGACATCGCCGGCGGCGAGCGCGGCGGCGGATTCTCGCTGACGCCGGAGCAATTCGGCGCATACCGTGCCGTGCTCACCGACCCGGTTGCCGGGTCGGCGGCGGAGGTTCAGTTCACCGCCAGCGGCTTCGGGTTCTCGCCGTGGGCGATCGCCAACCCCGCACGCATCGAGCTGGAGCTCGACCGTGACGAGTACCAACCGGGCCAGACGGCCCGCGTGCAGGTGCGTGCGCCGTTCGCCGGGCGGCTCATGCTGACGGTCGAGACCGGCGGTGTACGGGATATTCAAGTGATGCCGCTGACAGGCAACACCGCCACCGTCAGCGTGCCGATACGCGACGGCTATCGACCCAACGCCTACGTTACCGCCACGGTGGTGCGCGCCGCCGGCGATCTGCAGCCCGGCACTGTCGGACGGGCGTTCGGGGCGCTGCCGTTGCCGGTCGATCGCGCCTCGAATCGCATGCCGGTAACCGTCACCCACGCGCCCGAGGTGCGTCCGGGACGCGAGGTCGTCGTCGACGTCAGCACGGCGCCGGGTGCCTTGTTGACCGTGGCTGCGGTCGATCAGGGAATCCTGCAGCTGATCGCACAGCGAACCGCGGACCCGTTCGAGTTCTTCTACCGCCGCCTGGCGCTCGGGGTGAGCAGCTTCGACACCTTCTCGCTGCTGTTTCCGGAGGTCGTTGCCGCTCAAGCCGTCGGTGGGGGAGCCCTCGCCGACGCGATGACGCAGTTCGCCAGCGCCGCCGGGATCCGCCGGGTCGAGCCGGTTGCTCTGTGGTCGGGTGTCGTCCGCGCCGACAGCCGTGGCGCAGCCAGGGTCACGTTCGACGTGCCGGATTTCCAGGGCGCGCTACGCGTGATGGCGGTTGCCCACCGCGATCGCCGATTCGGCTCGACCGAGTCGACCCTGGTGGTGCGCGATCCGATCGTGTTGTTGCCTACGGTGCCGCGCTTCCTGTCGTTCGAGGAGACCGTGCGGTTGCCGGTGACGGTGCGCAACGACACCGGACGGACGGGAGCCATTCAGGTGGATCTGCGCGCCGCGCTGCCGTCCGCCGAGCCCGTTGTGCTGGGTCAGAGTGTCGAGGTGCCCGACGGCGACGAGCGCGTCATCTACTTCGACCTGGCGACGGGTACGGCGGCGGGGGTCGCTGACCTGGAGCTCACGGCTTCCGGCCTGGGTGAAAGCACCTCTACCTCGGCCAGCGTGCCGCTGCGTCCCGACCTGCCGGCGCGGACGGTCGAGACCACCGGCGCGGTGACCGCCGATCCCACCCCGTTGCCGCAGCCGGATGTCTCCGAGCTGCGCTCCGGGGCTACCCGTACGCTGCGAGTCAGCGCCACACCGATGGTGCAACTGTCCGGGCGTCTCGACTATCTGGTGCGCTATCCGTACGGCTGTCTGGAGCAGGTGACATCGGGGGCGTTCCCGCTGGTGTACCTCGGCGAGCTGGCGACAGCGACGTCGCCGGATCTGTTCGCCGGCACCGACGGCCCGGCGGCGATGGTTCAGCAGGCTATCGGCAAGCTCGGCACGTTCCAGATGTTCTCGGGCGGCTTCTCGCTATGGCCCGGTGGTAGCAGCATGGATCCGTGGGCGAGCGTTTACGCGACACACTTTCTCGTCGAGGCGCGCCGCGCCGGGTTCCTGGTTCCCGATTTCCTGTACGACCGAGCGCTGCAGTTCGTTCGCAACGAGGTGCGGGCCCAGCCGGACTACGTACACGATGAGCTCCAGCGGGTGGTCTATGCGCTGTTCGTACTGGCACGCGCCGGCACACCCGACGTGGGCAGCATGGACTTCGTGCGTCAGCAACATGTCGCTGCTCTCGGCAGCGAGTCGCGGGCGTTGCTCGGCGCCGCGTACGCGGCGCTCGGAAATGCTCCCGCTACCAACGAGATGATCGCCGGTGTCACCGACGTGGCGCCGGTCAGGCGGCAAAGCGGCGGCAATTTCAACTCGGTGGTCCGTAACCGGGCGCTGGTGTTGATGGCGTTGCTCGATGCGGCGCCGGACTCGGGCCGGGTGACCGACGTGGCCCGTCAGCTGGCGCGCGAGGCGGCGGCCGCCGACCCATGGAACACGCAGGAGTCATCGTTCGCCTTGCTGGCGCTGGGGCAGTACTTCGCGCAGCAGTCGGCGTCGGCGGAGATCTCGGGTCGTGTCTACGCCGGCGACCGGATGCTGGGCGCCTTCGACACCGCGGGGGCCAACTTCCCGGAGATCGTCGGCGCGGAAGCACTGCGTATCGAGATGGACCCGGGCTATCAGGGCGGTGCGTTCTATTCGCTTCATACACGCGGCGTACCGACCGATGCGGCCTACCGCGCCGTGCAGCAAGGGCTGGAGATACGACGCACGTTCCTCAGCCGTGGAGGGCAACCGGTGGATACGGCAAGCGTTCGCCAGGGCGATCTGCTCGTGGTGCGTGTGCAGGTGCGCTCGACGTCCGGTCCGCTGGACAACGTCGTGATCAAGAACCTGCTGCCGGCTGGCCTGGAGGTGGAGAACGCAACGCCTGGCGAGCACCGAGACCCTGCCGTGGATACGCGATGCGAGCTTCGTCGCCGACCATGTCGACCTGCGAGACGATCGCGTGCTGTTGTTCGGGTCGCTACCGGATGGTGACTGGCAGACCGCCTATGCGGTGCTCCGTGCCGTCACGCCAGGTACGTTCCGCTTGCCTCCCGTGCAGGTGGAGGCGATGTACGAGCCCAACCTCCGTGCGAGCTCTGAGCGGGGGTCGCTCACCGTCGTCCAATGAGCCGCGCCCGGGTTCGGCACCGGATGGCCGCCGCGGTAGGGATGGTGGGACGGCATCGCCGGGTGAGCCTAGTCGGAGCCGCCGCGTTCGCCCTGGCGGCGTTGCTCGTGCTCGATGCCGCGTTCCCGCTGCCGCTAGGCGCGTTGCACCGCGCTCCGGCTCGCGTCGTGACCGACGCTCACGGCGTCCCACTGCGCATCTTCCTGCCGGCCGATGGACGCTACCGCATGCCGGTGCGACTGGCCGATGTTTCGCCGTTGATGGTGCGTACGCTCGTGGGCTCCGAGGACCGCTGGTTCTGGTGGCACCCGGGCGTGAATCCGTTCGCCGTCGGGCGCGCCATGGTGACCAACCTGCGCGCCGGTCGGGTGGTGTCGGGGGCCTCCACCATCCCGATGCAAATCGCCCGACTGGTCGAGCCCAAGCGGCGCACGCTGGGCGGCAAGGTCGCCGAGGCACTGCGGGCCCTGCAGCTGGAGTGGTACGACGACAAGGAAGAGCTGCTCGAGCTGTACCTGAACCTCACGCCGTACGGCGCCAATCTGGAGGGCGTCGGGTCGGCAGCGTGGTTTTACTTCGGTAAGCGCGCCGACCAGTTGTCGCTCGGCGAGGCGGCGTTGCTGACAACGTTGCCCCGATCGCCGGTGGCCTACGATCCGGTGCGCCACCCTGCGGCGGCGACGCGTGCCCGCGATCGCGTTCTGCGTCAGCTGCTCGCCCGCGGTGTGGTAACCGAGCGCGAGGTACAGGATGCGCTGCTGCACTCCGTTCCGAGTCGTCGCCAGCCGGCACCCTTCGAGGCGCCGCATTTCGCCCGCCTGGCGGTCGAACGGCTGCCGGCCACAGACGCCACGATACGCACCAGCCTCGATCTCGACACGCAGCGGGCTACCGAGCGGCGCGTGCGGACGCGCATCGACTCGCTGCGGGCCGAAGGCCTCGGCAACGCGGCGGTAGTCGTTATCGACAACGCCACCCGCAGCGTGCGTGCCATGGTCGGCTCGGCCGGCTTCTTCGAGACCGCTCAGCAGGGACAGGTCAACGGCGCGCTGGCGGCGCGATCGCCCGGGTCCACTCTCAAGCCGTTGCTGTATGCGCAGGCGCTCGATGCCGGGTTGATCGCCCCGGCGAGCTTCATGCTCGATGTGCCGACCGACTTCGCCGGCTACGTGGCAGAGAACTACGACGGCGAATACCGCGGTCGAGTTACGGCAACCGATGCCCTGCGCTGGTCGCTGAACGCGCCGGCGGTTCGGTTGCTCGCCCGCGCCGGGTTGCGGGAGTTTCATCAGTTGCTGAATGCTGGAGGCTTGGCGACGCTCGACAAGCCGCCGTTGCACTACGGGCTGCCGCTGGTTCTCGGCGCCGGTGAGGCGCGGCTCGTCGATCTGGTCAACCTCTACGCCACGCTTGCCGACGGCGGCATGCATCGTCAATGGACGCTCTCCGAGCAGACGCCTGCGAAGCCGACGAGGCTGGTATCGGCGGCGGCTGCGGCACTGGTGACCCGGGTGCTCGGTGAGGTCGAGCGGCCAGATATGCCGGCAGCCTGGGAGCTGACGCGTGACGTGCCGGCGGTGGCCTGGAAGACGGGCACGTCGTACGGACATCGCGACGCCTGGGCGATCGGGTTCTCGCGCACGCTCAGCATCGGAGTGTGGGTCGGGAACCTCGACGGCAGCGCCCAGAAGGGGATCTCGGGCGCTCGCCATGCGGGCCCGCTCCTGTTCGATGTCTTCCGTGCCCTGGAGTCGGCATCTGAGCTACCGCTTCCTGGACTCGAAGACGTTGCCGACGTGCGGGTCTGTGCCGAGTCCCATCAGCTACCAGGGCCCTTCTGTCCGCGGAAGACGCGCATCGAGGTGATTCCGGGGGTTACGCAGCTGCGGACCTGTGAGGACCATCGGCGTGTCTTTGTCGACACCGTCAGCGGTGAGCGCCTGAGCGGCGATTGCCTGGCCGACCGGCCGCATCGTGCTGTCGTGCTCGAGGTTCTCCCGGCCGAGTTGATGGCGTGGCATCGCGCCCAGGGTCGAGCGACCGGCACCATGCCGCCGCTGAGCGCCGCCTGTACGGGCGTACCGGGGGCCGAGCCGCCGCGCATCGTCACCCCGGTTGCCGCCACGCCATACGTGCTGCGAGCCGAGGCGCCGCCGGAGCACCAGCGCATTGCGTTGACCGCCCAGGCGGCAGCGGGCGCCCGGCGCCTCTACTGGTACCAGGACGGCGCGCTCGTGGGCTCGGCGGAGCCGGGCAGCACGGTGTTCGTCAACCCGGAGATCGGTGAGCACGAGCTCGTAGTGGTGGACGATTCCGGGCGCGCCGACGAGCTGCGCTATCGGGTCGAGTGACGACCCGATATCAGCAGACCCGTGTGCCTGGCATCCCGGCTGATTTCGTCACCACGATATGCAACGATCATCAGGTACAGGCCACTAGCGACCGTCCCAGCGCCGCTTCCAGTCTTCGAGCTGACGCGCCGCCACCTCGCGTCCACCGAGGCCGAAGGCGAGTGCCATCGACAACGCGATGGCGCCGAGGACGATCCCAAAGGCGAGGTTGATGATGTCGCTGGCGAGGCCCATCTGATTCATTGCCATGGCGCCGGCCAGGCTGAGGATCGAGATGCGTGCCGCCAGCCCCAGCAGGTTGGCCTGCGGCGCGTCGCTCGACTGGATGACGCGCGCCGCCAGGGTCGCCAGGTACATACCGATGGCGAAGATCACCAGCCCGAGAGCCACCTGACTGCCGAACACCAGGAACTGCGCCACCAGGTCGGCGAGCACATCGAAGCCGAGCAACCGCGACGCCTCGACGGACGCGAACAGGACGATCGCTACTTGCACCAGATAGCCGGCGATCTCCGACGCCGTCCGGTCACCTTCCTCAAGTGTGCGCCCGACGCCCAGCTGAGCGAGCAAATGGTCGAAGCCGACGCCGGTGAGCAAGTTGGTGATCAGCCCGGCGACGACGCGTCCGACAATGTAGGCGATGAACAGCAGCAGAGCGGCGGCGAACACCAGCGGGATCGCCTGCAATATGGCGTCCAGCATGTTGCTGGCGGGCTGGGTGATGGCGCGCAGCTGCAGGGCATCGAGGCCGGCAAGAAATACGGGGATCAGGATGAGAATGTAGACGATCAGCCCGACAACGCTCGACAGCTGCTGCTGACCGAGCAGTGTCCCGAGCCCGAGGTTCTCCCCGAGCTGATCTACACCGAGGGCGGCAAGGAGGTTGGAGACGATCTGCTGCAGGATACGGGCGATGAACCAGCCCACGGCTGCGATCAGTGCGGCGGCGAACAGGTTCGGCAGGAACCCGAGGACCCGGTCCATCATCGTCTGAACCGGGGCCAAGAGCCCTTGCAGGTTCAGCGTGTCGAGCACGGCCGGCAAGAAGAGCAGGAAGATGAGCCAGTAAATCGAATCGCCGAGTGTCTTGGCGATCGAGATCTGGCGTGAGCTGTCGAGGGCCGCAGCCGAGCCCAGGCGTTCCTCGAAGTTCGAGGCCTGGAGGATGCGCGATACCGCCAGCCGTAGCACGGTGCCGATGATCCAGGCTGCTGTAAGCAGCGCCGCGGCGCCGGCGACCCGCGGCGCGAAGTCGAAGATCTCGCTCAGCAGCGCGTTCAACGGCTCGGTAACGATGGCCAGACCGAGCGTCCGCAGGAAGGCGACGAGGACGAACAGCAGTACGAGGTAGTAGACGAGCCGTGGAATCCAGCGCTCGAAGGTGTCGTGAGGCAGCGTGTCATCATCGCCCAGCCAGAGCGCCAGGCGATCGTCCAGCTGGGTACGTTTCATCATGCTGCGCACCACCGCAGCGAGCACGAACGCCAGCAGCCACCCCACTACCAGAACGGCGAGCGCGGCCAGCAGCGCCGGCAGGTTGCCGCCGAGCATGTCGGTCACCCGACTCCAGGCATCTTGCACAGTCCACCTCCTCGCGGCGCGGTGAGAAAGGGGACTGATGCGGCCCACCCCGCCCCCTAATCCGCAGTCGGGCGCAATTGTAGCAGCGGCAACATAGAACGACAGAGGCGCGCGCCTATTGCACGGTGCAGGCTGTGTGGCTAGCGCACGGCCTTACCCCGAGCGCGGAAACAGCAGCTCCGGGACGTCGTGCAGAACGAGCTTGTAGAGCGCCGCGTCGAGGCCCAGATCGAGGAACTGCGCCAGGTTGTCGCCGAGGCTCGGCACCCCCGGTCCCGGCCAGTCGGTACCCCACAGGCATTTGTGCGCGATCCGATCGAGACCTGGCAGGTAGTGTGACAGGCGGCGTGGCGGGATGCCGGACAGATCGAGGTACAGGTTCGGGTGACGTCGCGCCACGAAGACGGCCTGCTCGCACCAGAACGGCCGTCCGGCATGGGCGAGCACGAGCACCAGCTGCGGGAAATCGATGGCGACGTCGTCACATTCGAGCGGGTCGCCGAAACGGCTGCGGGCACCGGCGAAGATCGAGGTGCCGGTGTGTACCATCACCGGCAGCCCGCGGGCGGCGCAACGCTCGTAGATGCCCGCCAGCGCCGGCAGGTGCTCGTCGCCGGCGCCTCGCCGGTAGGAGTTGGCGCGAAACTCCTGGTGCGGCGGGTGGATCTTCAGGCCACGAATGCCGAGATCCAGCAGCTCGTCGACGGCGACGGCCGGATCGGCGGCAACGCTCGGGTCACGTGGGTCGAGGCCGCCAAAGGCCAGCAGACGCTCGGGTGCCTCCGCGCCGACACCTGCCACCCACGGATTGACGTCGTGGGTGAAGCCCATCAGCTCGGTCGCCACATAGTTGATCATGCCGATGCGATCGACGCCGGCCTCGTCCATGCAGGCCAACACGGCGCTGCTATCGAGCATCATCGCGGCCACTTGCTCGTAGTCGTCCCGACCCCGAGCCATCAGATCGCGGGTCTGCGGTAGCAGCTGCGCCCACGGTTGAATGTGGACGTGGATGTCGGTGATCGGGTAGTCGAGGTCGGCCGGCCGTGGGCTCATGGGCGCTCGGTGCGGCCGTATCGTTGGCGAGCGCCAGCGACGATACCCTGGTGCATAATCTGGCTCCCGGCGCGTAGACAGGCCGAGCTTGTCGAGCCTGACGCGCGAAGTGGACGTTGTCTGATGCGTCTGGTTACGATGCCCGGGGCGCAGTTGCAAGCAAGGTGACGCCGGCACTGCCGGCTTGGACCGGCGGACGAGCGTGTCGACGAACCCCTATCTCGAACCGGCGCCGGCCGACTTTGGTCGCCTCGAAGATCTCGATCACGCCGCGGCCGAGCGCCAGGCGGCGCTGCTGGCCGAAGCGATTCGCGCTCACGACCATCAGTACTACGTGCTCGACGCGGCGACGATCTCCGACTCGCGCTACGACACCATGTTCGCCCGGTTGCTGGCGATCGAAGAGGCGTTTCCGGACTTGCGGTCGCCCGACTCGCCGTCGGGGCGCGTCGCGGGAGGCGTGCTGGAATCGCTTGCCGAGCTTGCCCACCTGGCGCCGATGCTGTCGCTGGACTCCAGTGCCGACGAGGACAAGGTGCGCGAGTTCGACCAACGCGTCGCCCGCAATCTCGATCTGGAGCGGGTCGCCTACGTCGCCGAGCCGAAGTTCGATGGCATTTCGATAGAGATCGTGTTCCGCGACGGGGTCTACGATCGCGCCGCCACCCGCGGCGACGGCGTTCGCGGAGAGGACGTGACCGAGAACGTTCGCACGATCCGCAGCCTGCCACTGCGGCTGCGCGACGATGACGGGCCGGTTCCGGAGCTGCTGTCGCTGCGTGGCGAGGTGTTGATGCCGCTGGCCGGGTTCCATGCGATGAATCGCGCCCGCATCGAGCGTGAGCAGGACCCGTTCGCCAACCCGCGCAACGCGGCCGCTGGCGCCATCCGGCAGCTGGAGACTGCCGCCGCCGCGTCGCGACCGCTGGACGTGTTCTTCTACGACGTGCTGGCAATCGAGGGGACGTCGTTGCCGACAACACACTGGGAGACGCTAGCGTGGATGCGTCGGCTGGGGCTCAAGGTCAGCCGCCGGGCGCGGCGGTGCGCCGACATCGCGGAGGCGATCGCGGTTCACGATGAGCTCGAGGCAACGCGCGACGAGCTGCCCTATGAGATCGACGGCGTCGTGATCAAGGTGGATCGCCGTGACCATCAGCAGGAGCTCGGTGCCAGGTCTCGCACGCCACGCTGGGCGTTCGCCCACAAGTTCGTGCCGCACGAGGAGGTCACACGAGTCGAGGACATCGCGCTGCAGGTAGGTCGCACCGGGATCATTGCGCCGGTGGCGCTGCTGGCGCCGGTCGAGGTCGGCGGCGTGACGATCTCGCGCGCCTCGCTGCACAACTACGATCAGGTGCGCGCCAAGGACGTCCGCGTCGGCGACAGCGTGCGCGTACACCGCGCCGGGGACGTGATCCCATATGTCGTCGAGCGCGTCGATGATCGCAGCGACGACGAGCGTGCGGCACCGTTCGATATGCCTGGGGCGTGCCCGGTTTGTGGATCCCGCGTCGAGCGCGATGGCGCTTATTTCGTCTGTACGGGCGGCAGCACCTGCGCCGCTCAGCTCAATGGAGCGATCGAGCACTGGGCCAGCCGTCACGCCCTCGACATCGAGGGTCTGGGGTCGAAGACGGTGCGACAGCTGACCGACGCTGATCTGGTGAGCGGCTCGGTGGCGGATCTCTATCGGCTGACCACCGACCAGCTCTTGCCGCTGGAGCTGTTTGGCGAGCTCAAGGCCGACAACCTGATTGCTGCCATCGACGCCAGCCGTGATACGACGCTGTCGCGCTTTGTTTACGCGCTCGGGATCCGGCACGTCGGAGAGCATGTGGCCGAGGTGCTGGCGCGCGAATTCGGCGACCTCATGGCGCTCGTGGAGGCCGACCAGGAGCGCCTGTTACGGGTGCATGAGGTCGGTCCCCAGGTGGCCCACAACGTGCGCGAGTTCTTCGACGAGCCACGCAACCGGCGGGTGATCGAGGAGCTACTCGAGCTCGGTGTTCTGCCGGTGGCGGAGGAACGCGGCGAAGCCGTCTTCGAAGGCGAGAAGTTCGTTCTGACGGGCACCTTGACGACCATCAGCAGAGCCGATGCGACGGCCCTGCTCGAGCGATCCGGCGCCCGGGTCACTTCGTCGGTAAGCTCCAAGACAGACTATGTAGTGGTGGGCGACAATCCCGGCTCCAAGGCCGACAAGGCAGCGACGCTGGGTGTGACGATTCTCGAGGAACAGGAGCTGTTGAAGATGCTGCGTGCACGCGACGTCATCGCGGGGGAAACAGACGATGGGTAAGTTGCCGGGGTTTTACACACGATTCATCGAGCAATATCCAGACGTCGGGCGCTCGTACAAGGCGCTGGGGGCGGCCTGCATGGATGCGGGGCCGCTCGACGCCAAGACCGCCGAGCTCGTGAAGCTGGGCATCTCGATCGGTGCCGGCCTGTCCGGGGCGACGCACTCGCACACCCGCAAGGCGCTCGCGGCAGGGGCGACCGATGACGAGCTCGTGCACGCGGTGCTCATGGCAACGACGACGCTGGGGTTTCCGAGCATGATGCGGGGCCTCGCGTGGGTCCGTGATGTGCTCGACGGCGATCGCGCGTGACGCTCGAGGTCGGTGTCTACGAGGTTGACGGCGGCGAGACCTACCAGCTGCGGCTCGTGCAGGCGCTCGATAGCGATCCGATGGTGGAGCCGGCGTACTATCTGTTCAGTGTCGAGAGCGCTGTCACCGGCTTTGAGGTCGACGTTTGCGTGGCGCCGATCTGCTACCACCTCGCGTCATATGAGCAGCGTTCGGACATGGTGCAGGTAGCACGCGATCTGGTCTGCCAGCTGCTGGAAACGGGTGTGGACGCTCCATGCTCGGTTCGTGTCGGCAGCGATGGCGCCGCGAGCGTCGATGGAGAGGCGTTCGGTCGCGTGTTTCCGCTGCGCTAAACGGAGGATCGCGGTGGGCACGCTTCGTGAGCAGGTGCTGGTGACCTGTGAGCACGCCTCGAAACGTCTGCCCCCAGGATACGAGCTCGACCGGCGAGTCTGTGATCTGCACATTGCATGGGATCCGGGTGCACAGACCATCGCCGAACGTATCGCCGAGCGTCTGCGGGCGCCTCTGTGGTGCGGCGAGTTCTCACGCCTGATCGTCGACCTGAACCGCTCGATCGACAACCGGATGCTCATCCGACGGGTCTCCGACGGCCATCGGGTGCCCTTCAACTATGGCCTCAGCGCCGCCGACCGTGAAGCTCGGATCGAGCGGTACTATCGACCCTACCGGGACGGAGTTGCGGCTGCCGCCGAGCAGATCATCATCCGGCACGGGCGCTGTGTGCAGGTGTGCGTCCACACCTTCACGCCGTCGCTGGCAGGCAAGGCGCGCGGCAATGATATCGGGTTGTTGCACGATCCTGACTGGGGCATCGAGCGTCCGGTGTGTGACGAGATCAAGTCGAGATTCGAGCGTCTGACGGACCTCGTCGTCTGGCACAACCGTCCCTACAGCGGGACCGCCGACGGGATCTTGCCGGCGATGCGGCGAGCGAGCTCGCCGGAGCGTTTCGTCGGTATCGAGCTCGAGATCAACCAGAAGCATGCCGACAACCCGGTGCTCCTGTGTCGAATCGCCGATCTCGTGGTCGACACGTTGGAGGACTCGGCGGCCCTCGGAGTTTGACTGCTAAGATCACCGCATGGTCGAACTGGCATGGCAGCTGATGATGGGCGTTGGCCTGGCGGCCTCCGCCGGCCTTCGTGCCTTCCTGCCGTTGCTGGTCGTGGGGCTGGCGGGTCGCCTCGAAGTGGTCCCACTCAGCGCCCGCTTCGAATGGATGGCGTCGACCGCCGCGCTGACCGTGTTTGCGCTCGCCGTGATTGCCGAGGTTCTGGGTGACAAGCTCCCCGCGGTTGATCATCTGCTCGACGTGGCCGGTACCTTCGCCCGCCCAGTTGCCGGCGCCATCGCCGCCGCGTCATCCCTGACCGCGCTCGATCCGCTTACCGGACTGGTCATCGGCGTGATCCTCGGCGGCTCGGTGGCCGGAGGAGTACACGCCGCCAAGGCGGGAGCGCGACTGGTCTCCAGTGGCTCCACAGCCGGGATCGGCAACCCGGTGCTCAGCGTCGCCGAGGACGTCGTCAGCCTGGGGGGCTCGGTGCTGTCGATCTTCATACCGGTGCTGACCTTCACGGTCGCGATCGGCCTGCTGTACTTGCTCTATCGTGCCTTCGGCGGCTCGCGCACCTCGAAGATCGGCGCCGCCACCTAGCCGAGGCGTAGCACCTTCCCGGGGTTCATGAGGTTGAGCGGGTCGAGGGCGCGCTTGATGGCCCGCATCGCGTCGACGGCGGGTCCGTGCTCGCGCTCGACCAGGTCGATCTTGCCGGTGCCGACGCCGTGTTCGCCGGTGCAGGTGCCACCCATGTCGATGGCGCGCTCCGCGAGCCGGGTAACGAACGCCTTCGCTGCCGCGACGTCGGCTTCGTCGTGCGGATCACACATGACCTGGCAGTGAAAGTTGCCGTCGCCGATGTGCCCCACCAGTGGGACGAAAAGCTCGTTCTGCTCGATGTCGGAAAGGGTTTGCTCGATGCACTCGTTGAGTCGGGAAAGGGGCACGCAGGCGTCGGTGATCATGCTGCTCTTGCCTGGCGAGAGCGCAATGCCGGCGTAGTAGGCGTCGTGGCGCGCCTTCCACAGACGGTTGCGATCCTCGGTTTGAGTCGCGCGGCGTATCTCGGACCCGCCGTTACGGGCGCAGATCTCGCTCACCAGGCGGTCCTGCTCTGCTATCGACTCCGGCGTGCCGTGGAACTCGAAGAACAGGGTCGGCTTGTGGTCGTATTCGTCGAGACCGGAGTGCAGCGCGAAGCCCTTCATGGCGACCTCGTCGACAAGCTCGCTGCGGGCCAGGTCGACGCCGATTTGGATTGCCTCGATCACCGTGTCCACGGCATCGCTGATGCGATCGAACTGGCAAACTGCGGCGGCGATGGCTTCCGGGATGCCGCGCAGGCGCAGCTGTACCTCGGTGATGATTCCGAGCGTACCCTCGGAGCCGATCATCAGGCGTGTGAGGTCGTAACCGGCTGAGGATTTCCGCGCCCGCCCGCCGGTGCGTACGACGGTACCGTCGGCGAGCACGACGGTGAGCCCGAGGACATTCTCGCGCATCGCACCGTACCGAACAGTGGTGGTTCCGGAGGCGCCGGTGGCGGTCATGCCGCCGAGCGTCGCATCGGCGCCCGGGTCCACCGGGAAGAACACGCCCATCGGCCGCACATGAGCATCGAGCTGTTCGCGGGTCACCCCCGCTTGAACGCGGCAATCGAGCGCTTGCTGGCTCACATGCAGGATCCGGTTCATGCGCGTCGTGTCGACGGACACGCCTCGCTCCGAGGGCACCACGTGGCCTTCCAGCGAGCTGCCGGCTCCGAACGGCACGATCGGAGTGCGATGCCGAGCGCAGATGGCGACGATGGCCGCCACCTCCTCGGTACTCTCCGGGAAGCACACGCCGGCGGGAAGCACCGGCCGGTCCCAACCTTCACCGTGTGAGTGGTGGCTGCGGACGGACTCGGCGGTGGTGAAGCGGTCGCCGAGGCTCGTGCTCAACTCGTTGGCGACGGCGTCGTCCATCGTCGGGGGCTGCTCCATGACCGGCCGATGCGGGCCGCTAGCGTCGCCGCCGCGGCGGGGTGAGGTCTGGCGCGGTGCCGGGGAAGGCCACCACGCTCTCGTTGCCATCGCGGCCCACCGCGGCAACGCCGAACAGAAAATTGTCGATCACCAGTCCGTCGAGAGTGAACTCGCGACAGCTGTCGCCCACGGGCGAGTCGAAGCCGCAGGTGTTGCCTGCCCCGACCCAGCGCGACTTCTGCCATTGTGGCGCCGTGGTCTCGCGCCAGTACACCTTGTAGCCGGCCACCAGCGGCGAGTCGACGCGCAGCCAGCGCAACGTCGCGGCCGGACGTACGGCGCCGGCGATCGCGACCTCGGCCGGTTGCGGCGGCGCCCAGGCCAGCGCCGCCAGCGCGGCCACGTTCACCGCCGTGAGCTTGCGGGCGTAGTCGAAGTTCACGCCCTCGATGACGTCGCCGTAGTGGATACCGTCCTCGATGCGCAGGTCCTGGTGCTGGCGCGTGTAGTTCTCGTGCGTCTCCATGATGCGCACGCCGGCGAATCCCGCGTCGTTGAACGGACGATGATGGCCGCCGCGTCCGAACCGGTCGAGCCGATAGATCATGATTGCGCGGAGGTTGGTCATGTACAGGTCGGTGATGCGCGCAACATGACGGGCGAGCTGTCGCGAAACACCGTCGATCTCGCCGCCGGTCGTACGGCGACGCCGGCGAGCCTCCTCCGACTCGGTAACCGGCGTTGGCTCGGAGAACACCCGGAACGTGTCGTTGGAGACGACCCCGTCGACGCCCTCGATGTTGCCGATCATGTCGTTGTTGAGGATCCCGGCGATGTCCCAGCCCTCGTCACGGGCCACGGCGGCCATGTGGCGTCCTCCGAACAGCCCCTGTTCCTCTCCCGACAGCCCCACCAGGATGATGCTCGAGCCGTACCGATGCCGCGACAGCACTCGCGCCGCCTCCATCGTGCCGGCCATTCCGGAGGCGTTGTCGTTGGCGCCGGGCGAGTCGCTGGTGGCGTCGAGGCCGTCGGACACACGCGAGTCGATATCGCCGCTCATGATCACGTAGCGATTCGGGTGCTCCGTGCCGCGCAGGACTCCCAGCACGTTGACGATCTCGACGTCGTCGCGAATGCGTGCGTCCGGGTCGCCCTTCTGTACGTAGCGCTGAAAGCTCACTTCCAGGCACCCGTTGCACTGCTCGGAGATGTTGTCGAGCTCCGCTTTGATCCAGCGTCGTGCCGCTCCGATGCCGCGTGTCGACGACTCTGTCTCCGACAGCGTGTGGCGAGTGCCGAAGCCGACCAGCCGCCTGATATCGGTCTCGATACGGTCCGCCGAGACCCCGTCAACGAGCTCGTAGATGCGCGGATCGACCGCCGGCGGCGGCGAGTCGACTCCCTGGGAACGTGCTCCCGCGGGGATGAGCAGGCCAGCAACGAGCACGAGGGAAAGCAGCGGCGTACGACGCATCGAGTCCTCTGTCGGTTGCGGAGCGCGGCGAGCCTGCCGGCTACTTTAGCTGATGGGCATGACAGGTGGGGTTGGATCCGAGACAATGATCCTTGTTGGGGGGCTCAGGTCACGAGTGACTAAGTTTGGGGGTGGGTGATGGGCTCTGCGCGCGCAACAAACGTCCTGGCCGTGTTGACGACGACGGTGTTGCTGGCGGCCCTTGCGGCCCCCGCCACGGCGAATGCCCAAGAGGTGGCGTTGACGGTGGGTCGCGTCGTCGGCGACGACGTGCTCGATGCGGTCGGTGACGTCGCCGGTCTGGGCTTCGGCGATGCCGGGATTTACGGAATCCGCGTCGGAATTGGAGCGATCCTCCTACAGGCCGAGGGGGCGATTCTCCGGAGCCCTATCGACCTTTTCGTCGACACCCCCGGGCTGATTGGTTCCAGCATCACCTACGCTGAGATCGGTCTGGTCGTGAAGGTGGTGCCCGGCCCGATTGGCCCCTTCCTGGCGGGCGGCATCGGTCATCACCGCATTTCGTTTGACCTCGTGGATGCCGATACCTACACCACGATCGGCTACAACGTCGGCGTTGGGGTGAAGTTCGGGCTTGGGTCGGTCGGGCTACGAATGGACGTGCGCGACCACATCACGCCGCTCAAGATCGACAGCCTGGATCCGGACGTGCTGCCGTTGATCGGGTTGACGGAAGACAAGACGGTGCACAACTTCGAGATGTCGGTGGGGCTGGTGCTGAGCTTCTGAATAGCACTATATTCGGCAGTTCCGATCGACACCCTTGTGAGGACGGACTGCCCTTGTCACGTATCTACCTGCGCTCGCTCGTCACCGTCAGCTGTCTTCTCACCGCCGGCGTTGCATCCGCGCAGGAAGCGGATTTCGGTCTGCAACCGCCGGCCGTGGCACTTGCGGGTGTGCCGACGCAGGTTGCCGCAACAGCTCCGCCCGATGCTTTGGCGACGCTGGTGTTGCGGGCCGGCGGGCGCCGCTACGCTGCCGTTGTCGACGGCGAAACAGCGACCTTTGTCGATGTGACCCTGGCGCGAGGTGAGTCGGGCCTGGAGCTCGAGTCCAACGGATCCGTCGTCGCCACCGCCGAACTGCGGGTGCTGCCCGGCTGGGTCTCGGTGGTTCCGGCGTTGCTGGCGATCGCCGTGGCGCTGGTATCCAAGCAGGTGATCCCGGCGCTGTTTCTCGGCATCTGGTTCGGTGCTGCGGCGCTGGTCGGGTTCACGCCGACCGGTGTGTTCCAGGGCATGCTCGACACGTACGCGGTCTACGTCCTAGGCGCCGTGGTGACTCCGAGCCAGACACAGATCCTGCTGTTCTCGTTCATGATCGGCGGCACGGTCGGCATCGTCATCAAGAACGGCGGTATGCAGGGCGTGGTCAACTTGATCGTCCGCTTCGCCACCGACCCGCGTCGGGGCCAGCTGACCACCGGGGCGCTCGGAGTGGCGGTGTTTTTCGACGACTACACCAACACGCTGGTGGTCGGGAACACGATGCGGCAGGTGACGGACCGGCTGCGGATCTCGCGCGAGAAGCTCGCCTACATCGTCGACTCGACCGCTGCGCCGGTCGCCTGTGTGGCGCTCGTATCCACCTGGATCGGGTACCAGGTGGGTCTGATTGGCAGCGCCATAGCTCCGATTCCCGCCATCCAGGAGTCGAGCTACGGGATCTTCCTCAACTCGATCGCGTACAGCTTCTATCCGTTCCTCACCATGTTCCTGGTCTTCACGCTGGCAGGGCTGGGTCGTGACTTCGGACCCATGTACGCCGCCGAGAAGCGCGCGCGCACGACGGGGCAGGTGCTCGGACCCGATGCCAAGGTTGACGCGGCAGCCGCCGCCGATGCCGACGAGCTGCGCCTCAAGGAAGACAAGCCGGTGCGTGCCATCAACGCGATCGTGCCGCTTGGGGCTCTCATCGTGACGGTGATCGCGGGGCTCTACCTCACCGGTACCGGCGATACGGTGCGCGACATCATCGGCACGGCGGACTCGAACATGGCGCTGATGTGGGCCTCCCTCATGGGAACGCTGACAGCCGTCGCAATGACGAGCGCGCAGCGCATCTTGACGGTGACCGAGATCGTCGACGCCTGGTACGCCGGCCTCAAGCAGATGCTCTTCGCGATGATCATCCTGGTGCTGGCGTGGTCGCTGGCCTCCGTCTCCGGCGGACTGCAGACGGCCAGCTACCTGGTCTCCATCCTGGTGGATTCGTTGTCGCCGGCGATGGCGCCCACGCTGGTGTTCGTCCTCGCCGGGTTGACCGCGTTCGCGACCGGTTCGAGCTGGGCGACCATGGGTATCCTGATGCCGTTGGTGGTGCCGCTAGTTTGGGCGGTGATGGGGGCTGCGGGTGCCGCGGGGCAGATGCACATTCTGTATTCCGCCGTCTCGGCCGTCCTGGCTGGAGCCGTGCTCGGTGACCACTGTTCGCCAATCTCCGACACCACCATCCTTTCTTCGATGGCCTCCGGATGTGACCACATCGAGCACGTGCGCACCCAGATGCCGTATGCCCTGGTGGTAGGAGCAGTCGCCATCGGTCTGGGGACACTGCCGAGCGGATTCGGCATGCCGTGGTGGGTCGGCATGCTTGCTGGCGCGGCGGCGTTGTACGGCGTGGCACGCTATGTAGGGAAACCGGTGGCGGCAGTCGACTGACCGGCGCTCGTGAAGAAGGGGCCCCCGCGGGAGACTGTGGGTTCCGCCGACGACAACGAAACCCTGCGGCCGGTGTCCGACAGTCCGGTCAGAGCACCATGCGGACGAATCGGTGCCCCCGCAGCGCATCGTAGATGCTGGTGCGCTCGGTTTCGCTGCTCACCCGGACCTCGACATTGAGCGAAACGTACTTGCCGCCGGAGCTGGTGTTGGACCGCTCGATCGTGACGCCGTCGACCTCCACGACTTCCAGCACGGCCTCCCGGAGGGAGGTCTCATCGGCGCCGATCAGCTTGTACAGCCACAGGCACGGATACTCCATCTCCAGTCGCTCGGTGACCGGGTTGACGGTCACGCGCGGAGAATCGCGTTCGTCGCTGATTGTGACCTCCTCAAGTGTATGCGTTGGCGGGAACCGGCGGACGCGCTGTTGATCTGATCGTACCGCGTGAACATCGGTCCCGAATCAGCCCATGGGCATCGGCAAGGCCACCAGAATCGCCGTTACCAGGAGAAGCAGCAGCGCCCACGAAAGCTCGAGTCCGGCGCTTCGGCGCAGCCGCTGGGTGCCGGCCGCGTTGCCCAATCCGGGGCGCACCCGGCGCCAGTTGACGTAGCCTGCGGCGGCAATGGCGGCGAACAGCAGGAGCTTGAGCGCCAGCGTCCTACCGTAGACGGTGCTCCACAGCGCCGCCAGCTCGCCGAGGTAGAACCACGATGTCAGCGTGCCGCTGAGGAGTAACGTCGCGGCCGCCACCAGCGCCAGCGGGGAGAAGCGGTGAATCGCCCGCGCCACGGCCTCGTCGATGCCCTCCATACCGCCGCCGAGCAGCAGCCAGGCGAGCACCGCCAGCGTTCCGATCCATGCGGTGGCTGCTGCCACATGCAGCATCTGTGATGCCAGCGGTACGCTCAGCCATCCCTGCTCGACGGCGTGGCCTGTCAACGGCACGCTGAGGACTGCGCCGGCGCCACCGGCGGCGGCTACCACGCGACCCGCGGTGATCCCGGCACGGCGAAGCCCGTAGCCGGCCACCGCCAGACTCGCGGCCGCCATCTGACACAGCCAACCTGTTCCCCAGCTCGTTCGCATGGCGACCACCTGCACGAGATCGAGCGTAACGGGCTCGTCGAGCGCGAACAGCAGCCAGGTCTGAGCCCACAAAAGGGCGGCGCGCAGGACGACCAACGCTACGGCGGCGGTCAGCGCCGGCGCCAGCAGGCGGCGCGCTAGTGGCTCGATGTCGACCTGGGCGCGGCTCAGCACCAGCTCTGCCAGGGCCGTGCCCCCGATCCAGAGGGTGCAGACATAAGCGAGCCAGCGGCCGGCGCCGGCCAGCCAGGTGACGGTCGTCAGGTCTTCGATCACGGCTCAGCTCACGGGCGAGCACGACGGAGCGCCCAACTTGTTTCGCCCCCCACCGTCGCATCGTGTGTCCGGGAAACGCATTTGGACTCTCGGAAATCGGGACCCCCGACTGTTTCTTGAGTGACGGAACACGAGGATCTCATCCTGACGCTTGCCCGAAGCCGGAGTCAAACCGGGCGGCGAACGTACACGGGCTCCGGGAGGTCTCAGAGGTATGCTCAAGCTCCGCGTGCCTGATTGGGCCGGCAGCGCCATGTTTCTGATACTGGCAGTTGGAGTCACGTACGTCGTCTGGGCGCTGGCGAACGAGAATCGCGCCCTCGAGGCCGAGATCGCTCGCTTGCGCAGCCAGTCTTCAATTCTGGGCGCCTCGATGCAGCCCGGCGATGAGCTTCCGCCGGTGTCGCTGACCAATCTGGCAGGTCGTTCCGCGGTACTGAGTGATCTTGCCCCCGGCGGCGGGGTGATCGCATTTCTGACCACGACGTGTCCGTTCTGCAGGCAAACGCTACCAGCGTGGAACAGGCTTGCTGCTGCCTACACGGCCAGCGGGGTTCCGTTTATCGGTGTCTCTCTGGACGGTGCGGAGCCTACGCGCGCCTATGTCGCCGAGACGGGCGTGGCCTGGCAGGCGTGGGTTTCGGAGGATCCGTTAACCGCGAGCGCGGAGCTGAAGGTGCCGCTGGTGCCGCTGACGGTCCTGGTCGGCCAGAACAACGTCGTCGAACGCGTGTGGTCGGGCGCGCTCGAGTACGACGGTGTTCAGCTGGTCTACGACTCCCGCAAGGAGACCACTGAGCGCCTCAACGTTGGTGATGACCTAGGGGGCATGCGATGAACGGCAACCGCAAACGAATCCGACAAGCCGACGAGGGGTTCAGTCTGATCGAGTTGCTGATCGTCGTGTCGATTGTTGGCATTCTGGCCAACATTGCCTTTCCGATGTTGTATGGATCTCTCAACAACGCCAAAGCGTCACGGATCCTTGCCGACGCCGGCGCCGTCTTCAAGGCAGCGGACAAGTATCGACTCGAGAGCAACAACTACCCGGCCAGCGCCGGATGGGGCACGTTGCCCAACGAGTTGCAGGACTCGCTCGGCGGCATGAGCTTCACCAACGGCGAGAATCGTTACGCGTGGGTGGGTACACCAAACTACCACGGCCTGTACATCTACACCACCGGCGACCAGCAGGTGCTTACGTTGGCAAACGACCAGTGGAGTGGGCTCAGTGTGGTGTTCGGTCCGTACTTGATTCTCTATGAGTGGCACTACTAGTCAGCGGAGCCTTGCGTGAGCTACTGGGAGTTTCTTACCCAACTCGACGTGGTGTTCGCAAGCTGCTCTGGCGGCTGGTTGTACGGCCATGCTCGCGAATCGGAGGGTGAGGCAAGCTGAAGCGGATCTGCAGCAGCTGCTCGACAACCTCCCGGTCGGAGTGTTTCGCAACACGCCGGGTGCGGAAGGGCGGTTCTTGCTGGCGAACCCCGCCATGGCGCGCATCTTCGGCTACGATTCGGCAGCCGAGTTGCAAGAGCTACCGGTCGCCCGGCTATACCCGAAGCCGGCCTCGAGGAAGGTCTTCTCGGATCGGCTGGAGCGGCGAGGTCGGATATCGCTCCGCGAGCGCTTCCGACGCAAGGACGGCTCCATTCTCTGGGCGCAGCTCCACATGCAGACCGAAGTCGATGGTGCCGGAAACGTGCGTCATTTCGACGGCATCGTGGAAGACGTCACCGAGCTGCATCTCGAGCGCGAGCAGTTGCTGGACGCGAAGCTCCAAGCGCAAATTGCCAGCGAAGCCAAGAGCGAGTTCCTGGCGAATATGAGCCACGAGATCCGCACACCGATGAACGGGATCATTGGCATGGCCGGGCTGATCGCGGAGACCGACCTGGATCCACAACAGTCGAGCTACGTCAGCACGATACAGGGGTGCGCCAACTCGCTGTTGGGGCTGATCAACGACATCCTGGACTTCTCGAAGATCGAGGCTGGCAAGCTCGCGATCGAGGATGCTCCGTTCCACCTACCCACTGCTCTCGAGCGGCTCGGCGAGATCTTCGCGCAGCCCGCGCAGGAGAAGGGTCTGGAGCTGATCCTGAGCGCCGATCCCGAGGTGGCGGATCACCTACTCGGGGACGTAACGCGGGTTCGGCAGCTACTCATGAACCTGATCGGCAACGCCATCAAATTCACCGAGGTCGGCGAGATCGCGGTGCATGTCGGATTGGCGAA
This sequence comes from Acidobacteriota bacterium, assembly GCA_965248695.1. Taxonomy (GTDB): domain Bacteria; phylum Acidobacteriota; class UBA890; order UBA890; family WLXD01; genus DASCOT01. The sequence continues at coordinate 4,270,497 of CBDFKD010000002.1, forward strand.
AGAGAGGGGAGAGGAGCAGGAGCTGCTCTTCCGGGTGCGTGACACGGGCATTGGCATCGATCGCAAGGCGATCGAGAGAATCTTCGACTCGTTCAGCCAAGAAGACGGTTCGACGACGCGTCGGTTCGGCGGGACCGGGCTGGGACTGGCCATCTGCAAGCGCCTGGTCGACATGATGGGCGGCAAGATTGGTGTCGATAGCGTTCCACAGGTGGGTTCGACCTTCTGGTTCCAGTTGCCGTTCAGAAAGGGGGCGACAGTTCCCTGCGAACACGGTCCGGACCTGAGCGGTGCTCGGGTGCTCGTGGTCGATGACAACGCGACGAGCCGGGACACGCTGGGCAAGCAACTCGAGAGTCGAAATTGCATCGTCGAGACGGTTCCGAGCGCCCGCTACGCTCGCGCCATGCTCGCCGAGCAGAGCTTCGACGTTGTCCTGGTCGACCTGGAGATGCCTGGCACCGATGGTCAGACGTTGGCGCGTCAGCTACGGAAGCTCCGCTTCCGCGAACCGCTGATCCTCCTGAGCTCGCTGGTCCCTCATACGACGATCGAGGAGGGGCTATTCGCAGAGCAGGTGGCGAAGCCCGCCAAGCCCAGCTCGCTATACCAGGCGGTGGCAGCAGCCACTGGTCGTGGGTCTTGCTATCGGCCCGGTCACCGCCGCGGAAGGATCCCATGAGCACGCCACGACACAGCCGCCGCCAGGGTTGAGCGGGCCGGGTGCTTGTTGTCGATGACAACTCCGCCAACCGAGTTCTGGCGCAAGCCCTGATCCGCAGGCAGGGTTGCGAGGCCAAGACGGTGGCCGACGGCCAGCAGGCGCTCGATGTACTGGCTGCCGAGGACTTCGACCTGGTCTTGATGGACGTGCACATGCCGGTGATGGACGGGCTTGTGGCGACTCGACAGATCCGATTGGGGGGTAGCGTCCGAGATCCGCGCGTCCCGATCGTCGCCCTGACCGCCAGCGCATTGCCAGAAGACCGCGACGCGTGCCTCGCCTGCGGCATGAACGCCTACATCACCAAGCCGATTCACGTCGAGGAGCTCAAATATCAGCTCACCACGTTCCTGGGCTCGGGGCGACCAGGTGAGCCCTGTACCGACGATAGTGAGTCCGATCTGGACTACGAGCAACTACTGCGGGATCTTGGCGGTGATATCGCAACCGCCGCTGTCTTGATCGCCGACTTCAAGGCGTCCGCGGCGGCGCGCGTTGACGAGATCGTTACGTCTCTGGCCACGGGGGATCACGATGCCGTGGTGGTCCACGCGCACGCGCTCGTCTCCCGCGCGATCGGTCTGGGTGCGCGGCGAATTGCACGGATCGCGCGCGAGCTCGAACGCCAAGCGGCTGTAGATGAGGTGGAACGAGAGAAGCTCCAAGCGGCCCCGCGACTGTTGCGTGAGGCCCTGAGCCGGCTCGATCGGGTCGTTGCCGCACAGCTGCCGACGGCCGCATAAGACATCTATCGATCGCTCCGGTGTGGCGCCCCTGCTAGGCTGCGCCTGAGTTCCTCAGCTTCGATCGGAGGGCGTGGCCGGCGCGGCCGATCTAGCACCAACGGAGAGATCCAGTATGCGTGGAGATCCGATGCGACCAGGCTGCGCGAGGGCATTTCGATGGCTGGGCCGGGCGCTCGCCGCGGCGGCGCTGCTCGTCGTATCGACGCCGGTGTTGGCCAGCTATTGCGTCTACGTCGGCAAGAACCTCACCGCCAGCGGCAATGTGTTTCTCGGCGGCTACGGCGACGAACCTTCCAGTCACTGGCTTGAGATCGTGCCGCGTCGCGATCATCCATCGGGTGCGATGATCCGCGTGGGCATCACCGCCGAGGCCTCGATGCCGGGCGTCTTCGGACAGTTGCGACAGGTGTCGCAAACGGCCAAGTACATCTCGATGGAATACTCCGAGTATTCCGGTTTCCCGGCGCCGCTCACCAACGGTGGGCTCAACGAGCACGGGGTGGCGGCGCGCGACGTCTGGTCGACGAGCAGCAAAGAGCTGCGCGACATGACGCCCAATCCGCAGGGCGGCGGACCGAACTACAGCGACCTGGCGCGCATCGTCATGGAGCGTGCCCACAGCGCTCGCGAGGCGGTGGAGATCGTCGGTCGTCTCATCGACCGTTTCGGGTTCAGCACCTACGGCGGTAACTCGCACCTGTTCGCCGATGCCGCCGAGGGCTGGGTGTTCATCAATTTCGCCGGCGGCCAAGGTTTGTGGGCGGCGGAACGTCTGGGACCCGACGACATCCGCGTCTCGAGGCCCGGTTACATCGATGAGTTCCCGCTCGACTTCAAGGATCACCCGGACTACATGGCATCCGACAACTTCATCAGCTTCGCCATCGAGCAGGGGTGGTACGACCCGGATTCAGGCGCCCCCTTCAACGTCACCGAGGTGTATGGGCAGGACGAGCGGCCGGGTGTTCCCACTGCCGAGCTCGTTCCTAAGAACCACCTCGGGGTGCGCTTCATCGAGGACAGCCTTCGCAATCTCGGACACAGGGTCACGCTGGAGGACATGATCGCGGTCGTACGGACGGGGAACGTGACCCACGACAGCGCCGGCTACGGTCAGGTCGCCGAGCTCCGTAGCGGCATCCACCCCGAGCTCGCAGTCCTCTGGGTCGCTGCTACCTCGCCGGAAACGGCGCCGTTCATCCCGCTTCGCATCGGCGTGACCGACGTTCCGCCAGAGCTCGGCTACCATCGATATCTGAGCTCCGGACAGGCGACGGATGCCTACATCGACGACGAGATCCGCGGTCGCGAGTCGACGCGGTTCGCGCTGCGCACCTACAAGCGGCTGCGCTATCTCATGGAGGAGCACGAGGCGAAGTTTCTGCCCGAGATCGCCGAAGCGCTGGCGGCCTTCGAAGGCGGTCTGATCGCGGCGCAGCCCGACGTGGAACGCACCGCGCTGAAGCTCTTCGAGGCCGGCGAACCGGGGCTGGCGCGGCAGTATCTGACCTACTACGCCAGCACGGAGGCGCTCAACGGCATGCGCCTCGGCGACGCGCTGGCGGACAGTATCGAAGCGCGCACCAGAGTGATCTACGGCATCCGCAAGTAGCTCAGCCGCCGAGCGCGGCGGCCACCAACTCGGCGATATCGAGGTCCTCCAGGGGCGACTCCTGCGCCCCGATTCCGTCTTCCATCATCGTCATGCAGAACGGGCATGCCGAGGCAATGGTTGCCGAGCCCTCGCTGTTGGTGGCCGATAATGCGGTACGCGCCTGGGCGATGCGATTGTCGTTGACGCGCTTTCCGGGCTCCTCTTCGAACCACATCAACCCGCCACCGGCGCCGCAACACATGCCGCTTTCGCGGCTCTCCGCCATCTCCACCAGCTCCACGCCTGGCAGCCGGCGCAGGATTTCGCGCGGCGCCTCGAAGATCCGGTTGTGGCGACCCAGATAGCAGGAGTCGTGATAGGTGATCACCCGATCGGTGGGTTGGGTGAGCTCCAGCCGCCCCTGTTCGAGCAGCTCGAGGATGAGCTCCGTGTGGTGCACGACGTCGTAGTTGCCGCCGTAGTCCGGATACTCGTTCTTGACCGTGTTGAAGCAGTGCGGGCAGATGGTGAGCACCTTGTCGATCGGATACTGGTTCATCGTCTCGACGTTGGTCTCGGCGTGGATCTGGTACAGGTACTCGTGACCCATGCGGCGCGCCGGATCGCCGGTACAGCACTCCTCTTCGCCGAGCACGGCGAAGGAGACCCCGGCGGCGTTGAGGATGCGAACGATGCTGCGGGCGATCTTCTGGTTGCGCGCGTCGAAAGCGGCCGAGCAGCCCACCCAGAACAGGTATTCGACGCGGTCGCCGGCCGCGGTCACGTCCGCCATCGTGCGCACGTCCAGGCCGCGCGCCCAGTCCAGCCGCGCGCTGGGATGCTGGTTCCATGGATTGTTGCGCCGCTGCAGGCCATCGAACGCGTCGCTATAGGTTTCCGGATAGGTGTCCTCGAGCATCACTTCGCTGCGGCGTAGCTCGAGGATCTTGCCGAGCGGGTCGATCGAAACAGGACACTCCTCGACACACGCCATGCACGAGGTGCAGGCCCAGATCTCCTCACGGGTGATGCTGTTGCCGATGATTGGTTGCGGTTCCTGGCCGCTGCCGAACAGCGGCTGCTCGGCGTTGAGCTGATCACGCAGCTGCAGCACGATGTCGCGCGGCGACAGCGTCTTGCCGGACAGGTGCGCCGGACAGTTGATCTCGCAGCGGCCGCACTCGGTGCAGCTGGTGAGGTCGAGCAGGTCCTTGCGGGTCAGGTCAGCGATCGTCGCGTACCCGAGCACCTCGTCATTGTCGAACGCCGCCTCCACGTCGACCGGTTGCAGCCTGCCGTTGCCGCCGAGGTCCTGCAGCAGGATGTTGATGATGGCGCTGAAGATGTGGACCACCTTCGGCGAGTACGGCAGCGCGGCGATGAATCCAAGCACCATTACCGCATGCGTCCACCAGAGCGTCCGGTGGATCGCGACGACGGTCTCGTTGCTGGTGCTGCTGACTAGCAGCGAAAGCGCGAACCCCACGGGCGACCATCGCGGATCGTAGCCGAGCTCGGCATGGGTGGCCGCCAATCGGAGGCCCTCGACGCCGAACCCGGTCGCGGCGATCAGCAGGAGTCCGAGCGGTAGCAGGAGGTCGCTCGCCTTCCAGCGCAGCTCGGGATTGCCCGGTCCGTATCGTCGAACGAGGGCGACGATCAGGCCGAGGACGAAAACTGCCCCCAAGAGATCAAGGACGAGCTCGTAGCCGAGGAAGAAGCCGCCGGTCCAGAAGCCGTGATCGCGGCCCAGGAGCTTCTGAAACACGTCGTATTCGAGCGCCACGATGATCGTGCCGATGAACAGCGTGATGAACCCCCACATGATCGCCAGGTGCATCATGCCGGCGCCGCGATCGGACCGCGCGATGGTGCGGTTCGTAGCGGCGGCCAGGAGCGTGCGGCCGAGATGCGGCAGGAGGCCCCCGGGCGGCAGGGCGACGGGTTTGCCGCGCATGATCCGTCGCACGTGCGCCACTACGCCGAAGACGAACACTGCCGTGGCCAGGAACGCCAGCCCGAGAAAGATCGACTCCGCGGTGGGAGAGATATTCCAGAAGACTTCGCGCGTTACGGCATCGTCGGACACGAGAGCGCCAGGTGTTTCGTGTGAGCCCGGTTAGCGACCAATTCGCAGCGCTGCAAGGGTATAGGATGCGCGGATCAAGTAGAGCGATCGGACCCCGCCTCGAGACCGGAGCCGGAAACGGGACATGGCGGCCGCCGCCAGCAAGTCAGAACACCAAGGAGCTCTCGGTGAGTGATCTTCCCAAGCACGCCAACGTGGTGATCGTCGGCGCCGGCATTGTCGGCAACAGCGTCGCCTGGCATCTCGCCCGCCTTGGTTGGAAGGACATCGTGCAGATCGACCAGGGCCCGTTGCCCAACCCCGGCGGCTCCACCGGGCACGCATCCAACTTCATCTACCCGATGGACCATTCCAAGGTGATGACCGAGATCACCGCAGACAGCATCCAGCAGTACACGGAGATGGACGTGCTCCGCGAGAGCGGTGGCCTCGAGGTGGCGCGCGATCCGGAGCGGCTCGTCGAGCTCGGGCGGCGATTGCAGTCGGCCAAGTGCTGGGGAATCGATGCCGAGCTTTTGTCACCCGACGAAACGCTGAAGCTGTTCCCGTGGATCGACCGGGACGTCATTCTGGGCTCGTACTGGAGCCCCACCGTCAGCGTTGTCGATTCGTTGCGAGCCGGGACGATCATGCGCGATCGAGCCAAGGAGCTCGGGGCTCTGAGCGTCTTCCCGAGCACGGAGATTCACGGCATCGATGTTTCGGACGGGCGCGTGACCGGCGTGCGCACCTCGCGCGGCGACATGACCGCCGAGTACATCGTGGTTGCGTGCGGCGTCTGGAGCCCGCGCATCGCCGCGATGGCCGGGGCAACGATTCCGCTGACGCCGATCATCCATCAGATGATCGACGTCGGGCCGATCGAGGCCTTCGAGGGCGCCGAAAGCGAGATCGAGTACCCGATCATCCGCGATATGAGCGTATTGATGTACGAGCGGCAGGCGGGCAATAACCTGGAGATCGGATCCTACGCCCACCGCCCGATCATTCATCGCGCTGACGACATCCCGTCCAACGACGAGGCGGCGCTGTCGCCGACGGAGATGCCGTTCACGCGCGAGGACTTCGACCCTCAGCTGGCGCATGCCATCGAGCTGCTGCCGGAAATGCTCGATCGCGACGATGTGGAGATCCAGTACGCCATCAACGGGCTGCTGTCGCTGACGCCGGACGGCGAGCCGGTGCTCGGCGAGACCGTCGAGGTCAAGAACCTCTGGTCGGCGGCCGCGGTGTGGATCAAGGAAGGGCCCGGGGTAGGCCGGATGATCGCTGAATGGATGGTCGACGGTCAGCCGGAGATCGATCCGCACGAGCTCGACATCTCGCGTCTCTACCCGTTCGCGCGCACCGAGACCCACGTGGTGGCGCGCGCCTGCGAGAGCTTCAACAAGATCTACGGCGTCGTGCATCCAATGGAGCAGTGGGAATCATCGCGCCGTGTTCGCTGCAGCCCGTTCTACTCGCAGCAGGAAGCCCTGGGAGCGGTGTTCTACGAAACCGCCGGCTGGGAGCGGCCGCACTGGTACGAGTGCAACCGCGATTTGCTGGAGGAGTACGAGGATCGCATCCCCGAGCGGCCGAACGAGTGGGACTCGCGCTGGTGGTCGCCGATCATCAACGCCGAGCATCTGGCGATGCGCGATCGCGCCGCCATGGTCGACCTCTCGGCGCTGGCGATCTTCGACGTCTCCGGCCCCGGCGCGCTCGACTACGTCCAGAAGATGGCGGTGAACCAGATGGACGTGTCGGTCGGCAGAGCCGTTTACACACCGGTGTTGCACCAGAACGGTGGCTTCAAGTCGGACCTGACGATCATGCGTACGGGCGACGAGTCGTTTCGGATCGTCACCGGTGGCGCCGACGGCAGCCGCGACGAGAAGTGGTTTCGCGCCAACCTGCCGGACGACGGCTCGGTGCACTTCGATAACCGCTCTTCGGCGCTCTGCACGATGGGGCTCTGGGGCCCACGCGCGCGCGACATCCTGCAGTCGTTGACGCGTGACGATCTGTCCCACGAGGGTTTCCCGTTCGGTACCGCGCGCCGCGTCCTAATCGACCGCGTGCCGGCCTGGGCGCTTCGGATCTCCTACGTCGGTGAGCTCGGCTGGGAGCTCTACATGCCGATGGAGAACGGCCGCACCGTCTGGGACCTGGTACGAGAGGCGGGATTGTCGGAGGGTGTGATTCCCGCCGGAATCGGTGTCTATGGCACCACCGGCCGACTGGAGAAGGGATACCGACTGTTCGGCGCCGAGCTCGAGGGGGATACGAACCCGGCCGAGGCGGGTCTGGCGCGCAAGACGGCGAAGCCGCAGGACTTCATCGGCAAGGCAGCCTATGTGCGATCGCTCGAGAGCGAGGCGGCGGCGACCTTGTGTACCTTGACCGTCGACGACCATACGTCGGCGTCCGGTGAGGCGCGCTACATGCTGGGTCGCGAACCGGTCCTCACCCGGGATGGCAAGCGTATCGTCGATGCCCACGGGCGCGGGTCAATAACCACCAGCGCCGGGGCCGGGCCGTCGGTGGGAAAGCACCTGTTGATGGCCTACCTGCCGCCGGAACACGCGCAGGTCGGCACCGAGCTGCTGGTGGAGTACTTCGCCGAGCAGTATCCCGTGACCGTCGCGGTGGCCGGCAGCACACCACTGTTCGATCCTGACAACGAGCGTATGCGGCAGTGAGCCATCTAAGCGACGGTCGACGCCAATGAACATCCTCGTTTGTGTCAAACGAGTGCCCGACACCGGCGCCAAGCTAGTGCTCACCGAGGACGCACGGGCGGTGGACACGCGTCGCCTCGGGTTCACGATCAGTCCGCACGAGGAGTGCGCCGTCGAGGAGGCGGTGCAGATCGTCGAGCGCGAGGGCGGCGAGGCCGTCGTGTTGACCCTCGGTCCGGCGGAGGCCGAGGAGCAGCTGCGCGACTCGATGGCGCGTGGCATGGACCGCGCGGTCTTGCTGGAGACCGACGATCAGGAGTGGGATCCACAGCGCACCGCAGCAGCGATCGCCGAATCGGTGCAGCGTGAGGCCGAGGCAGGACACCACTACGACCTGATCATGTTCGGCAACGAGTCTGCCGACAGCGGCGACTTCCAGGTCGGTATCCGCGTTGCCCATGCGCTCGAGCTGCCCTGCGTCACCGGCGCCAAGGGCATCGAGGTGCGTGGCGACGTGATCGAGGCGCGGCGTGAGATTGCGGCCGGATGGGAAGTCTACGAGGTAGCGACCCCGGTTGTGATCACGACCAAGGAAGGGTTGAACCTGCCACGCTATCCGTCGCTGCGGGGCACCATGGGCGCCAAGCGAAAGCCGCTCGAGCGCAGCTCACCGTCGCACGATGCGGGGGAGCTGCAGTTGCAGCGTCTGACCCAGCCCCCCGATCAGGGCAAGGAGGTCGAGATTCTCGGCGAGGGCCCGTCGGCAGCACCGCGGGTGGTCGAAGTGCTCGAAAAGCTGGAGTTGCTCGGATGATCCTGGCGCTCATCGAACACGACCGCGGCGAGCTCGATGCCGCCACGCTGCAGATGCTGACCCTGGGGCGTGATCTGGCGGAGCAGACCGGAACAACTCTCGAGGCGGCGCTGATCGGCGACGATGCGGCGGCGCTGGAGGAGACCATCAAGGCGTACGGGCCCACCACGATCCACCGTGTCACCCATCCGTTGCTGGACGACTACGCGCCGGCTGCGTGGGGCGAGGCGCTGCTGCAGCTGCAGCGGGCGCGTGGTGCAGAGGCCATCCTGGCGCCGGGGACCGACCGCGGCAACGAGGTTCTGGCGCACGCGGCCGCCAAGACCGGGCTCGCGATGGCAGCGAATTGCGCCCAGGTACAGGCCGGAGACGCATACAGCGTGGTGCGGCTGCGCTGGGGAAGCAGCTTGCTGGAGCAGGCGGAGCTGAGCGGCGACGTCAAGCTCCTCAGCGTTGCTCCGCACACCGTCGAGGCAACCGAGGCGCCGGCCCAGGAGGTTGTCGTGGAGACCTTCGAGCCTGATCTCGCGGACGAGGATCTGCGCGTCAAAGTAACCCGGCGGGAGGAGACGGCGAGCTCGGGCGTAACGTTGAAGACCGCTCGGCTGGTGGTCGGCGGCGGCCGCGGCGTTGGCAGCGCCGAAGGGTTCGCCGTTCTGGAGGAGCTCGCCGAGGTTCTCGGCGGGATCGTCGGCGGCTCCCGCGTTGCCACGAACAACGGCTGGCGACCGCATACGAATCAAGTTGGCCTCACCGGGACGCGTATCGCACCGCAGCTCTATATTGCTTGCGGAATCAGCGGCGCCATCCAGCACCTGGTTGGTTGCAAGGGCGCCAAGCAGATCATGGTGATCAACACGGACCCCGACGCGCCCTTCTTCTCCAAGGCGGACTACGGTGTCGTCGGTGATCTGCACGAGGTTGTGCCGGCCCTGGTTGCCGAGATCCGCAAGCGCGGCTAGACAAGCGCGTCAGGCATGGACGCCTTGCGGCGGGCGATGAACTCGAGCAGCTCCTCGTCGATCGCCGCATCGATCGGCGGCGGCTCGTACGAGGCGAGTTGCTCCTTCCAGAGGCGATTGGCGCGCTGCGCCGCCGTCGTACTGCCATCCTCTTCCCATTGCTCGAAGCTCGAGTTGTCGGCCACCGACGAGCGGTAGAAGGCTTGCTCGAAATTCGCCAACGTGTGAGCGCTTCCGAGGAAATGCTGTCCGGGCTCGTTTTCCCGAATCGCGTCGAGCGCCTGGCCGTTGTCGGAAAGATCGATGCCCTTGGCAAACACCTGCATCATCCCGAGCTGGTCGGCGTCCATGACGAACTTCTCGTAGCCGACCGACAGGCCGCCTTCCAGCCAGCCGGCGGCGTGCAAGACGAAGTTCACCCCCGCCATCAACGCCGGGATCAACGTGGCCTGGCTCTCGTAGGCCGCTTGCGCGTCGGGGACTTTGGAGGCGGTGAGGGCGCCGCCCGAGCGGAACGGCACGCCGAGCCGGCGGGCGAGGGCAGCCATCGCATAGAGAGTCAGGGCAGCCTCCGGCGTTCCGAACGTCGGCGCTCCGGTCAGCATCGACATCGAGCTCGCGAACGATCCGAAGATCACCGGCGCCCCGGGCCGGACGAGCTGCACGAACGTCATGCCGGCCAGCGCCTCCGCCAAGGTCTGCGCGGCGACCCCGGCGGCGGTGACCGGGGCCATCGCCCCGGCAAGGATGAACGGAGTCACCAGGTTCGCCTGGTTGTGCTGCGCGTAGACGTCCATTGCCGCCAGCATCGAGGCGTCCCACACGAGCGGCGACGACGCGTTGATGAGGCTGGTCAGGACGGTGCGGTCGGCGAGATCGCCGCCGAAGGCGATGCGCGCCAGCTCGAAGCTATCCGTGGCGCGGTCGCCGGCGGTTACCGACCCCATGAAGGGCTTGTCGCTGTAGCGGATGTGGGCGTACACCATGTCGAGATGGCGTTTGTTCACCGGCACGTCGACCGGCTCGCAGACGGTGCCGCCGGAGTGATGCAGGTAGGGTGACAGGTAGGCCAGCTTCACCAGGTTCTGGAAATCCTCGATGGTGCCGTATCGACGGCCGCGGTCGAGATCGGTGACGAAAGGTGAGCCGTAGTTGGGGACGAACACGGTGGCATCGCCGCCCACGGTGACGCTGCGTGCCGGGTTGCGCGCGTGCTGGACATAGCTCGAGGGGGCGTTCGTGCTGACGATCTGCCGACACATGCCGGCCGGAAATCGAACCCGCTCGCCATCGATGTCGGCTCCGGCGTCGCGCAACAGCTCGAGGGCGCGAGGGTAGTCACGGAACTCGATACCGACCTCCTCGAGGATCGTGTCGGCGTTGCGCTCGAGGATCTCGAGCCCCTCGTCACCAACGAGGTCGATAGGCGCCAGGGTGCGCGTCAGAAACGGCGCGGCTGCCGGGGACGCCGCCTCCCGGGCCGCCTTGCGTGCCGCTCTTCCGCCGCCGCCTCGCCGGCGTCCGGAACGCCTCTCGGTCAACTTCTCCCTCCAATCCAGGCACCACCAGTCTCCGCTCCACGAAGCCGGGCAGCTACACACAGCCGCGCGCGGATTGTAGCCTGCGTCAGCGATCGAGCAAACGAGGGGCAAAGGAGGCGACAGCAATGCGGTGGTCCACGACGTCCCGACTCTCACTTGCCGCCGTGGCGATCTGTTGCCTGTCGGCCTACGCGCCCGGCGGCCCGTCTCCCTTTGATCTGCTGATCGAGAACGGCAGGCTGATCGACGGCACCGGAAATCCCTGGTTCGCAGCCGATGTCGGAATCGTCGGCGACACGATCGTGGAGATCGGCAACCTCGCAGGCAGACGGGCGAGGCGTACGATTGACGCGGCCGGCCGGGTGGTCAGCCCCGGGCTCATCGACATGCACACCCACGTTTCCAGTGCGTTCGATCAGCCCGAAACCGCGTCGGTGCTCAACTACCTGTACCAGGGTGTCACCACCGTGCGGCCGGGATCGGATGGCGGCGCGTCGCATCGCGTCTCGGAGACCAAGGACCGATGGGAAGCGAACGGAATGGGCATGAATGCCGTCCACATGGTCGGTTTCAATACCGTTCGCCGCGAGGTCATGGGGTTCGATTTCCTCCGCCCGGCCCGCGGCGACGAGATCGAGCAGATGCGGGCGCTCGTACGAAAGGCGATGCGCGAGGGCTCCTGGGGAATCAGCGCCGGGCTCGAATACGAAGGCCTACACCTGCACGCCAGTACCGACGAGCTCATCGAAGTCACCAGCTCGGTGGCCGAGTTCGAAGGCATCTACATCTCGCATATGCGCGACGAGGGCATCCACTTGCTGGACTCGATCCGCGAGATCGTCCGGATCAGCGAGGAGGCATCGGTGCCGGTGAGCGTCACCCACATGAAAGCGGCCGGGCGTCTTCAGTGGGGCCTGATGACGGAGGCGGTGGCGCTCATCCAGGAAGCACGCGACCGCGGCGTGCGGATCACCGCCGACCAGTACCCGTGGGACCAGTCGGCGCCGTTCGGCTACATCACCGACCTGGTCGATGTCCCCAATGACATGGAGGAGCTGGCGGAGCTGCGCGATCGAAGCCAGGATCGCCGACTGTCGTACGCCGAACGAACCCAGGCGCGGGCGCGGTTCGTCCCGGCGCTGCAGCAGGCGCTCCAAGACGCTCAGCAGCGCGAGCTGATGCGTGCTTCCACCTACGAGGAGCGCGAGGCCGACTGGAGTCCGGTAGCCAAGTGGGGCTGGCAGGACTTCCGCATCAAGCACACGACCCGACATCCGGAGTTGCTGGAGAGGAACCTGCTGGACCTCGAGCGCGAGCAGGGACGGGACGGTTTCGACATCGCCGCAGAGTTGGTGCTCTCCGAGCCCGACATGCTGTACGCCGGCGGCTCGATGTCGCCCGATGATCTGCGCCACGCGATGTCCCAGCCGTGGGTGATGATCAGCAGCGACGGGGCCGGTCCGTTGGCGCCCGAAGAGCACGCCGTACCCAGCCACCCCCGCTCGTTTGCCAGCCAGGCAGTTGCGCTGCGTCAGTATGTGCGCGACGAGGGCCTGCTGACGCTCGTCGACGCGATCCGTAAGATGACCTCGCTGCCGGCTCAGCTTCTCGGCATGCGCGATCGGGGGCTGATCGTCGAGGGGTTCAAGGCGGATCTCGCAGTGTTCGACCCGGCGCGCGTCGAGGACCGCGCCACCTGGTCGGATGCGCACCGCTATGCTACCGGGATCGACTACGTGATCGTCAACGGCGAGGTAAGCATCGATGCCGGTGAGTTCAACGGCGGGCGCCACGGCAGGCTGCTGTTGAAGCGATGAGCGGTTCCGCGCGTTTCGTCGGTCGCGCCGGCGTCGCGTCGTTGCTGCTAGCAGGTCTTACGGCAACCGGCAGCGCGCGCACGATGCCGGTGGCGGAGTCCGTCGGCGCGCCTCTAGTGTTCACCGATGTGACCGTTGCCGCCGGACTCCTGCTCGAGCATCGCTTCGATGCTGGGTTCTCGGACGTCGGAATGGCTGCCTGGGCTTCAGGAGGCATCGCCGCGGGGGACGTCGACGGTGACGGCTACATCGACCTCATCATGGTGCGTGCGGATGCCGGTCGGCCGGCCTTGCTGCTCAACCGGCGCGACGGGACGTTCGCCGCACCGCGGCCGATCCACGAGCTGGACCTGTGGTCCGCCGGGACGACCCTGGGTGATTTCGACGGTGATGGCCGTCTCGATCTGATCAGCGGCAACGTCGGCTCAGGGCAACCGCAGCTGCTGAGCGGTCGGCCTGGCGGCCGCTTCATAGACACCGGTGCCGGAGCCGCCGTCCGCACGACCAAGAACACCTTCTCGACTTCGCTGGCGGACTTCGACCGCGACGGAGACCTGGATCTGGCGACCGCTCACTGGGATCAGAACTGCCGTGATGGCTGCGCCGGTGACCATCTGTGGCAGAACGACGGCGCCGGTGCGTTCGGCCTCGTCGACCCACAGTGGCGGCTGCCAGGCTACGAGGAGGACTACTCGTTCAGTCCGAACTTCGCCGACGTCAACTCCGACGGTTGGCCCGACCTGTTGATGACCTCCGACCTCAGCACCAGCCGCGTGTTCCTCAACGATCACGGACGCGGGTGGGTCGAGAGCACGGACCGAGACGTGATTACCGACAAGAACGGCATGGGCGCCGCCGTCGGCGACTACGACAACGACGGCGATCTGGACTGGTTCGTCACCAGTATCTGGTACGAGGCCAACGCGGACAGCGGCAACCGCCTCTATCGCAATCATGGCGACGGCGTGTTCAGCGACGTCACCACTCGCGCAAGGGTGCGCAACGGCGGCTGGGGATGGGGCGCCTGCTTCGCCGATTTCGACAACGATGGCTGGCTGGACATCTTCCACACCAACGGCTGGTTCGACTATGGCCCCGATCGGTCCAGGCTGTTCATGAACCGCCGCGGACGCTTTCGCGAGCGCGCCGAGCTCCACGGGATCGTCGACGAGCGCTCAGGTCGAGCCGTCTCCTGTCTCGACTTCGACCGCGATGGCGACACCGACATCCTGGTTGGCAACCACAACGATTCGCCACGCTTGTATCGAAACGATGGGGGCAACACCCGATCGTACCTCGACGTCGTGCTGTCGGACGACGGTCCGAACACCGCCGGCGTGGGGGCGCGCGTGTTCGTGACGGCCAACGGCGTCACCCAGATGCGCGAGCTTCGTTGTGGGACCAACTACGTGTCGCAGGATCCGGTCGAGGCGCACTTCGGGCTCGACAGCGCCAGCAGCGCACGGGTCCGCGTGGTGTGGCCGGATGGCCAGACCCAGTCGCTTGGCAGGGTGGCCGCGAACCAGCTAGTGGTGGTCGAACGGCTCGTCGACGCGGATCCCGAGCCATAGCAGCCCGGCCACGATCGCCATGATCGCGCCCGTGCCGATGGCTCCGCTCCACCCGAACCAGCCCACGAAGATGGGGATCAGCGGCGCCGAAATGACTCCGCCGAGGTTGCCGCCGGTGTTCAGGATGCCCGTGCCGGTGTAGGTGTGCTTGCCGGACACGAAGCTGGTTCCGGCCCAGAAGGTGCCCTCGCTAAACTGCGTCAGGCTGAAGCTGATCGTCAGCAGGACGATCGCCAGCGGGGTGCTTTCGGCCAGCGCCCCGAACATGAGAAAGACGCCTACGAGCGGCAATGCGACAAGGCAAGGGAGACGACACCCGCGACGCGGTCCCAGGCTGCGGCAGAGTCGGTCGCACGCCTCGCCACCTATTGACGCCATGACGGCGCCGGCGAGCCACGGCAACGAGGCGATGAATCCGCCCTCCAGCATCCCGAATCCGCGCACGTCGAGCAGGTAGACGTAGAACCAGTTGAAGAAAAAGTAGAAGACGTAGTTCATGCACAGGTAGCTCAGGGTCATCAGCAGGATGTTGCGATCGCGCAGCATCCGCTTCCAGAGCCCGGTCTCGGGCGGCTGGGCCGAGAGATCGGTGTCGGGACGTTCGCCGTCCACAGGGTTCTCTCGACCGGCCCGGATCAGCGCGATCTCGGCGGCGTTGGTGGCCCAGTGCTGCCGAGGGTCGTCGCGACCCAGTCGCCACCAGATCCAGGCCCCGAGTATCGCTAGCGGCGCAGTGGCGTAGAAGGCGCCACGCCAGCCGATCTCGATCATCAGCCAGGCGATGAGCGGCGGGGTGACGGCGGCGCCCAGCCCCAGACCGGTACTGGAGATCCCCTGCGGGAGCGCCCAGCGGCCGACCGGAAACCAGCGCTCGATAGCACCACCCAGCACAGGGTAGATGGGTGCGCGGGCTGCGCCGAGGGCGAATCGGAGGACCACTAGCGTCAAGAAGACGCCCAGACTGCCCGTGGCGATCGTTCCCGGAAGGAGTGCCGTGAGAGCGGTGATCACGCCCCAGGCCGCTGCGATGATGGTGAGCACGCGCCGGGCTCCGACGCGCTGCCCCCACATTCCGCCTGGAAGCTGGAACAGCGAGTATCCCCAGAGCATCGAGCTGAATATCCACCCCATCTGGACGTCCGAGATGCCGAGCTCCTCGGTGAGGAACGGCGCCGCGATCGAGAGGTTCAGTCCGACTACATATGAGACGAAGCTGAGGCCGAACAGCAGACCGAGAATTCGCCATCGAGCGATCGTGGGACGGTCAGTGCTTGTCGGTGTGGGTGTCATGAGATCTCGAACGACTCGCCGCCGTCGGCGTCTTGGAAGTCCTTCAGAACCCGCAGACCCTACTGGAACATGCGGGCCGAAGCCACGCTGCCCTGAGAGCGGCGAGCCGATTCCACCGCGCTTTGCGCGTTCAAAGGCGTACGGGAAGTCTTCTTGAACGCCCGGCGCGATCGCGAATGTCGCTGCCGCCAGCACGGACAAACGGAGAGAGCGATGGGAGTCGGTTCGGCCATATCGATCCAGCTGACCGCCGTGGGTGAGTACCAGGTGCCCGCATCCCTGCTGCGAGTCCGGATTCGAGCATCCCTGCCTCGATTGGTCTGGTACGCCGGATTGACGACAGCGATGTCCTGGTTCGTGGTCCCAGGAGCCAGCGCACAATCGTCGGTGCAGCAGCGCACGCAGGTGCCGGGTGAGGTCTACCAGGGCGAGCCCCTGAAGGAGATCGGTGCGATCGCCGCGGCCTCGTTGCGGGGTCAGTTCGACCGTGGCAGGAGCTCGTTTGCCGTCGAGCTCGACGCTCTTCCCGATTCGCAGCGACGCGCGCTGCGGACGGCCAACGAGAAGCCTGGCGCGCCTCTCCAGATCGGTATTGAGCGGCAGGTGCCGTCGCGATTCCTGGGCTCGTTGCGTAGCCGCGATCTGGCCTGGGTGGAGATTGGAGACGGAGGAACGGCAGCGACGTTCACAGTCAGGTCGCCACGAGCGGCTGCGACGCGGCTTGCCTTGCGCGTGGCGAACCTGCCGCCCAGCGCCGAGATCCGCTTCTTCAGCGTCGCGCAACCGCACCAGAGCTTCGGACCATTCGGTCGCGACGTATTCCGGGCGCATGCACGCGCTGCGGGGTCCGGTGGCGACCCGACGCCTTATTGGTCACCCGTGGTCGGAGGCGACTCGATCGGCGTAGAAGTGTACGTACGGCGGCCGACCCAGCGCGACAGCGTCGAGCTGACCATCGAGCGCGTTGCGCATCTGGTCTACTCGCCGAAGTACTCCGACCCGGCGGACTTGGTTGACCTGAAGGCCTCACAAGGCTGCGAGATCGACCTTGCCTGCGAGTCCGGCTGGCAGACGGCGGGCAACGCTGTGGCGCGCATCGTGTTTCAGGACGGCGGCACGTACCTGTGCACCGGGCAGCTGATGAGCGATGGCGATTCCAGCACCACGATTCCCTACTTCAGCACCGCCACGCACTGCATCGGCAACCAGGGAGCGGCGAGCTCGATCGACTTCTTCTGGTTCGACCAACGCACGGGATGCGGGGGCGGCGGCACGACCACCCAGCAAACGTCGGGCGGCGCAGACCTGCTGTATGCATCCGACACTGACTCCGGCACCGACTTTGCGCTCCTGCGGGCGAACCAATCACCGCCTGGCGGTGTCAGCCTTCTCGGTTGGGATAGCGGTTCGGTCGGCCTGGGCACGCCAATAACCGGAATCCATCATCCGGCAGGCGATGTCAAGAAGATCAGCCACGGTACGCTCAACAGCCGCGAGCCCTGGTGGGCACAGGGCTTCGACAGCCATCTGCTGGTCAATTGGAACTCGGGGGTTACCGAGGGCGGTAGCAGTGGCTCGGTGCTGTTCACCGGCAGCTCGTGGCCGGGTCAGCTGTTGATCGGTGTTTTGACCGGCGGCAGCTCCTACTGCTCGGCTCCGGACGATCCCGACCTGTATGGGCGGTTCGATCTGAGCTATCCCGACGTCAGTCAGTGGCTGGCCTCTGGAGGTGGCGGGGGAGGTGGCGACGACGGTGGTGGTGGAGGTGGCGACGACGGTGGTGGTGGCGGGGGTGGCGACGACGGCGGTGGTGGTGGCGGGGGTGGCGACGACGGCGGTGGTGGTGGCGGGGGCGATGACGGCGGCGGCGGCACAACGACGCCAGATGCCCCGTTGACGTTTGCAGTGTCGGTATCGGGGTCGTTGGCGAATTTCAGCTGGACCCCGGCCGCGACCGTGAGCTCTGGCGCAACACGGGCCGGTGGCGTGCCGACATCGTTCGTTCTCGAGATCGGTACATCACCGGGAGCCGTCGACGTCGAGAATACCGACGTGGGCAATACCAATTCCGCGTCGGCCACGCTCGACGACGGCACCTACTACGCGCGCGTTCGTGCGTCGAACGATGCCGGCCCGAGCGATACCTCGAACGAGGAGACGTTCACCGTCGATGGCTCTGGCAACCCGACGGTGTGTACCGCGGTGCCGGGCGCACCCACGACGCTCACCAACTCGGTGGCTGGATCGACCGTGATGCTCAACTGGAGCTCTCCGGGCGACGGCGCCAATGCTCCGACGTCGTACCTGCTCGAGGCGGGTACCGCCCCAGGGCTCGCTAATCTAGTGAGCTCCAACCAGGGCAATACGACGTCGCTTACGGCCCACAATGTCGGCAAGGGCACCTACTACGTACGGGTGCGGGCGGTGAACGAATGTGGCACCGGTGACCCTTCTGCCGACACCGTAGTAGTTGTCGGTGGCGGTGCTGCCTGCACGGCGGCGCCAGGAGCTCCCAGCGCACTGATGGCGACCGTCTCCGGATCGACCGTCCGTCTCACCTGGAGTGCGCCAACGAGCACGAGCTCCGGGTCGCAGAGCTTGTTTCCGCGTGCCAATGAGCCGACGACGTTTATCGTGCAGGCGGGTTCCGCCCCGGGCCTGTCCAACCTCGCGAACGCGAATCTGAACAGCATCGCCCCGTCACTGACAGCGGTAGGAGTTGGGCCCGGCACTTACTACGTACGAATCTTGGGACGGAACTCATGTGGCACCGGGCGAGCGTCGAACGAGATCGTGGTCAACGTAAACTGATGAACCGCACCGCGATCCCGTTGCTGGGGCCGCGGTCACACGGAGAGAAAGAGCAATGAGAGTTGTCCTTACCGCACGATCGACTGCTTCGAACGGCGGGCGTTGGCACCGAGTGCCCAGAAGAGGACTGCGAATCCGGGTCGCGGTGACCTCAAGCAGGCTAGGTTCGTCCGCCGCCTTGGGGCTAGCGTCGTTGTGGCTCTTGGTCCCGGGAGCGCACGCTCAGTCGATCAGTGAGCAGAGCCAGAGGGTTCCCGGCGAGGTCTATGCCGGCGAGCCGGTCAAGGAGATCGCAGCGGTGTCTGCGGCAATGTTGCGAGGTCGGTTCGACGGTGCTGCGAGCTCGTTCCGCGTTGAGCTGGAGCCGCTGCCGGAGTCGGAGCGCCGCGCACTGGTGACTGGTAACGCGAAGCCGGGCGCGCCACTGCAGATCGGAATCGAACGCGTAGTGCCATCGCGGTTTCGGGGCCCGATTCGGAATAGCGAACTGGATTGGCGGGGGACCCCCGACGGAGGGTTTGTGGCGACGTTCGTCGTGAGGTCGCCAAACGCGGTCGCCACTCGGTTGGCGCTCAACATGTCGAACGTTCCGCCCGGTGCTCAAGTCAGGTTCTTTAGCGTGGCGCAACCACAGCAGAGTTTCGGGCCATTCGGCCGCGACGACTTCCAGGCGCACTCGCGTGCCACAACGGACGCCAATGGCAGCTCCGATCTGTACTGGTCGCCAGTGGTGGGTGGCGACGCTCTCGGCGTAGAGGTGTACGTGCGGCGTCAGGTCCAGCGTGACCGCGTCGAGTTGTCGATCGAACGAGTTGCACACCTGTTCTACTCACCGAAGTACTCAGCCCCGGCGGATATCGTCGACGTCAAGGTATCGCAGGCGTGTGAGATCGACCTCGCCTGCAGCGCCAACTGGCAGACGGCCGGCGACGCCGTGGCGCGGATGGTCTTTCAGGATGGCGGTACGTTTATGTGCACCGGGCAGCTGATGAGCGACAGCGATTCTGGCAGCACGATCCCGTACTTCAGCACCGCGACTCATTGCATCGGCAACCAGGGAGCCGCCAACTCCATCGACTTTTTCTGGTTTGACCAGCGCACCGCCTGCGGTGGCGGTGGCACGACCACCCAGCAAACATCTGGCGGCGGTGACCTGCTTTTCGCCTCCGATACCGACACGGGCACCGATTTCGCGTTCTTGCGCCTGAACCAATCTCCGCCGGGCGGCGTCAGCCTCCTTGGTTGGGATAGCGGTTTGGCCGGTCTCGGCAGCGCGATCACCGGCATCCATCATCCCGCCGGCGACGTCAAGAAGATCAGCTAGGGCACGCTCAACGGACGCTCGCCGTGGACAAACCAGGGCGCCGATAGTCACCTGGTGGTGAACTGGAACTCCGGAGTAACCGAAGGCGGCAGCAGCGGATCGGTGCTTTTCGAGGGTAGTTCGTGGCCTAACCAGTTGCTTGTTGGCGTCTTGACTGGCGGTAGCTCCTTCTGTAGCGCCCCGAACGATCCCGACTTGTACGGTCGATTCGACCTCAGCTACCCATCCGTCAGCCAGTATCTGGGGTCCGGTGGCGGTGGGAACGGCCCCAACGCGCCAACGAATATGAGCAACGTGGTCACTCCCGACGGTAACGGTACCTTTCAGGTCGTTTTGAGCTGGGTTGCGCCGGCGACGATCAGCGTCGAAGGGGCTAGCGCGGCGGCCTCCTACATCCTCGAAGCAGACGTGGTGTCGGGAGGCAAGGGCCTGGTGGACTCCAACGTAGGCAACGTCACCTCGCTCACGGCAACCCAGGTGCCCAACAATACCTACTACGCCCGCGTGCGGGCGGTGGATGCCAACGGCCAGATAGGTGATGCTTCCAATCAGACTACGATCGTCGGGAATGGCGGCGGTTGCACGGCTGCGCCTGGCGCTTTCACCGCCTCGAGCACCGTCAACGGCAGCACCGCAACGGTCAACTGGACCGCCCCACCGGGAGGCTCGAACGCCGCTACAACCTATTTCCTCCAGGCCGGCTCGTTCGCTGGAGGAATGGATCTGGTCCCGAAGTTCGATCTCGGCAGCGCCAACACGAGCTTGGTGGCCACCGGAGTAGCGCCTGGCACCTATTACGTAACCCTCTTTGCCGCGAACCAATGCGGTCAAACGGCGGCGGCCGAGATCAGCATCATAGTTTAGTGCTCATCGCTTGGCTGATGATCGAGATCGGCTGGCGCGGCGCCTTCTACTACCGCGATCACCGGGAGCCACGACCCAGCCGGTGACGTCTAGAAGATCAGCCACGGGACGCTGAACGGCCGCCAGCCGTGGTGGGCGCAGAGCTACAACAGTCACCTGTTGGTCAACTGGAACTCCCTGTACGGTCGGTTTGATCTGAGCTACTCGAACGTGAGCCAATGGCTGGCGGGTGGTGGCGGCGGTGATAACGGATCGACCGTGGTCCTGAATTGGAGCCCGCCCGCAAACGCCGTCAGCAGCAGTTTGCTCGGCTCCGTCACACGCGCCAACGAACCGACGACCTACATCGTTCAGGCGGGCTCGGGCTCCGGTCTCTCCGACCTCGCGAACAGCGACCTGAACGGCACCCACACCCTCGCTGACAGCCGGCGGTGTCGAGCCCGGCACATACTATGTGCGAGTGCTGGCGCGGAACGCATGTGGGACCGGACCGGCGTCCAACGAGATCGCGGTGGTAGTGAACTGAACTGGAGGCGCAACGGGTCTTGCGCGCTGGTGTAAACGGTGGTCCGAGGTTGACGGATAGGTGGCGCGACGGAGGACGGGCTTTGGTCTCGCCTCGTCACCGGCGCCGGCTAGTGGCCATTGTGATGTTGACGTTGCTCGCGGCGCTCCAGCCGGTGTCCGTGAGGGCCGATCTGGCGCCGCGCTGGACCGACCGGGAGCTAGTGGGCTTCGCCAAGGTGATCGTTACCGGCAAGGTGACGCGAATCGCCACGCGCCGGGATACCGCCGTAGATGCGATCTACACCTACGTGACCGTCGAGCTCGACGAGGTCGTCAAGGGCGAACTGCGCCGCAAGCGCATTACGCTCAAGCAGCTCGGCGGACGCGTCGGCGACCGGACGCTTCTGGTCGCCGGGCAGGCCCGGTTCGAGCTGGAAGACGAGGTGCTGCTTTTTCTCGAAACGAGGCCTCGAGACGCGACGCTCTACACGTCCGCGTTCTGGCAAGGCAAATGGAACATCGAGCAGGATCCGACGACGGGCGAGCGGGTTGCTTTTCGCGACATGCCGACCGGCGTCACGCAGCGAGCCACCGTTCCCAGCGACACCCGCGCGCTCGACCCGTTCCTTGCCACGCTCCGCAGCCTGACGAGTGAGCTGCCGGGGTGGGCGGCCACCCCGATTCGCTTCAACCCCGGTGAGGCCGCGAGCGCGGTTGCAGATCCCATCGATCCGCTCGGTTTCGGCCTGTTCGGGCCTGGACGCTGGCACGAAGCCGACAGTGCAACACCCGTGTTGATCGATACGCATAGCCTCGGTCAGACCGGACTGGCAGGGTTGGGGGGAGCGGAGATCGCCGCGGCGCGCGGCGCATGGAACGGCAACAGCTCGCTTGTTCTCGGTGGTGGCGGTTCGACCGGGTTCGGCTGCTTCGGTGATTCGCGCGGTGGTGATGGGCGCATCCGGATCTCGTTCATGGACCCCTGTGGTGAGATGGACGATTCCGGCGGCACTCTGGCGGCGGCAACGTTCTGGTTCACGTCCGGCCAAGACAAGGTGGTCAACGGCACCACGTTCGTGAAGATGATCACCGGCACGGTGATCAACAACAACAGTGCCAGCGCGTTGGCCTACCTCACGAATTCTTCCTGTTTCTACATTATCCAAGTGCACGAGCTCGGCCACGCGATTGGTCTCGGTCATTCGGGCGACTCGGGCGCGATCATGTACCCCTTCATCTCCGGCGCCTGCTTCGGCGGCAACCTACCTCTCGGGGGCGACGACATCGCCGGAGTACAGTTCATCTATCCGACCGAGTCGCCGCCTCCTCCGCCGACGCCGGAATCACCGGGCTCGCCCACGGGAATGGCGACCGTAGTATCGGACACGACTGCGACGCATACCTGGTTGGCGCCCGAGGCGTTCGAGACCGTTCTGAATGCCGGCGTGGCGACCTCGTACGTCTTGCAGATTGGCACTGCCAGCGGGTTGAGCGACGTGTTCAACACCGACGTGGGCAATACCACCACGGCCACTACCACCCACGTTCCGGGCACGTACTTCGCCCGCGTTGTTGCGAAGAACAATGCTGGGTCGAGCGACCCGTCCAATGAGACGACCTTCGTCATCTCGGCCCCCGACGTCTGTAGTGCTGCGCCGGCGGCGCCGCCCACGATGACCAATACCGTCGACGGGTCGTCGGTAGCGATCAGCTGGACATCGCCCGGGGGCGGGGTAAATGAGCCGACGTCTTATCTGCTCGAGGCTGGTACCGCGAGCGGGCTGGCCGATCTGCTCAATGCGGACCAGGGGAATACGACCTCGGTGACCGTAGCCGACGTTGGCGACGGTACGTACTACCTGAGGGCGCGCGCGGTGAACGAGTGCGGCACCAGCATTGCCTCATCGGAAACGGTGGCTACCGTCGGCAGCGGCGGACCGGGTACCTGCTCGGCGGCGCCGGGCGCTCCGGCAACGCTGACCGGCAACGTCACCGGTTCGACAATCACCCTCAACTGGTCGGCCTCGACCGGTGCCAATGCCGCGACCTCTTATCGACTCGAAGTCGGGAGCGCTGCCGGGCAGTCGGATGTTCTCAACAGCGATCAAGGCAACACGACGTCGTTGATCGCCAGCGGCGTCGGGGCCGGGACCTACTTCATTCGCGTTCGCGCGGCGAACGCCTGCGCCGTCAGCGGGCCGTCGCCGGAGGTCGTTGTCGGAGTGGGTGGCGGAGGAACCTGCACAACGCCGCCGGGTGAGCCAACGGGCCTGAGCGGGTCTGCCAACGGCTCGACCGTTACATTGAGCTGGACGGCTCCGGTCGCAACGGGTCTCGGTGCCGGCGGCGCGGATCGCGTTCTTGCCGCCAACGAGCCGACGACGTACCTCCTGCATGTGGGGTCGGCGCCGGGACAGACCGATCTCGGACAGATGGATCTGGGATCTGCGGCGACGTCGCTGGTGGCACACGGCGTTGGTGCGGCCACGTATCATGTGCGAGTCTTGGGCCGGAACGCATGCGGAGCTGGTCCAGCCTCCAATGCGGCCACCGTCACGGTGCAGTGACTTGCGAGCACGATTCCTACGTCTCGACCAAGCGAGGAAAGCATGACGTCTGCGGCAGTTTCGTCGAGCAACGGCAAGAGCTGTTTGGCAGTGATGCGCCACCGTACCGCAGTGCGCGCGGTGGTGGGCGGGCTGGTTTTCGCCTTGGCCATTGCTTACGGCGTGCCCGCTGTGGCAGATATCGCCCCGCTATGGTCGGATGGCGAGCTGGTTCGGTACTCGAGGGTCGTTCTCACCGGCGAAGTCACCCGCGTGACCTCTCGCTGGGACGACGCTGTCGACGGCATCTACACCTATGTAACGGTGCGCGTCGAGGAGGTTCTCAAGGGGAACGTGCCGCGTCGCCGCATTACCCTGAAGCAGCTCGGTGGGCACGCCAGGGGGCAGACACTTCGGGTGGCGGGGCAGCCGACGTTCAACGTTGGTGAGCGTGTACTCCTGTTTCTCGAGCTGCGTCCGCGCGACAACACCCTGTACACGACAGCCCACTGGCAAGGCAAATGGCGCATCGAGCGGGATAGCGACACCGGAGCACAGCGTGCCTTGCGCACGGTTCCGGGAGACACGGCGCAGTTACGAATTGACGACCCAGAGACGCGCCCCTTGGCGGGGTTTCTGCGAACGCTAAGGGCACGTGCGGGGGCCGAGGCCGAGAACAAGGGAGCCGCACCCGTGATTCGCTTCACGCCGCCGGAGTTGTCGGAGGGCAACAGCGATCCGATTGACTACGACCCGCTCGACTACACCCTCTTCGGGCCAGGATTTTGGCCCGTGTTCCCTGACCTTGACATACATGCCGCTGGACAGGGCGGATTGGCGGGCGGCGGTTTCAATGAGCTCGGTGCCGCCCGCGGGGCAATAAACGCAGCCGGATCGGCGCTGAGTATCGGTGCCGGCGCGAACAACGTCGCAGCTGGTTGTTTCGTGTACTCCTGTTTCTCGAGCTGCGTCCGCGCGACAACACCCTGTACACGACAGCCCACTGGCAAGGCAAATGGCGCATCG
Organism: Acidobacteriota bacterium; assembly: GCA_965248695.1. Classification (GTDB taxonomy): domain Bacteria; phylum Acidobacteriota; class UBA890; order UBA890; family WLXD01; genus DASCOT01. The sequence continues at coordinate 4,295,386 of CBDFKD010000002.1, forward strand.
AGCGGGATAGCGACACCGGAGCACAGCGTGCCTTGCGCACGGTTCCGGGAGACACGGCGCAGTTACGAATTGACGACCCAGAGACGCGCCCCTTGGCGGGGTTTCTGCGAACGCTAAGGGCACGTGCGGGGGCCGAGGCCGAGAACAAGGGAGCCGCACCCGTGATTCGCTTCACGCCGCCGGAGTTGTCGGAGGGCAACAGCGATCCGATTGACTACGACCCGCTCGACTACACCCTCTTCGGGCCAGGATTTTGGCCCGTGTTCCCTGACCTTGACATACATGCCGCTGGACAGGGCGGATTGGCGGGCGGCGGTTTCAATGAGCTCGGTGCCGCCCGCGGGGCAATAAACGCAGCCGGATCGGCGCTGAGTATCGGTGCCGGCGCGAACAACGTCGCAGCTGGTTGTTTCGCTGTTAACCGGGGAGACGGGAACATCCGTGTCTCCTTCGGGGACGTATGCCAGGAGATGGACAACTCCGGCGGCACGTTGGCGGCAGCCACGTTCTGGCATAACGGTCAGACAACGGTCGTCAACGGCACGACTTTCCTGCACATGATCACCGGCACGGTGATGAATAACGACAGCGCCAACGCGTTGCCGTTCCTTACCAACTCGACGTGTTTCTACATTATTCAGGTGCACGAGATCTTGCACGCGGTCGGTATGGGTCACAGTGCCGATCCGAATGCTGTCATGTTCCCGAGCATCAGCAACTCGTGTTTCAACACGCAGATTCCGCTCGATGCCGACGACATAGCTGGCCTGGTGTTCATTTACCCGGGTGGCGGCGGCGGCGGTGGGAACGGTCCCCCCAACGCGCCGACGAATATCAACAACGTGGTCACTCCCAACGGCAACGGTACCTTTGACGTCGTTATCAGCTGGGATGCGCCGGCGACGATCAGTGTCGAAGGGGCTAGCGCGGCGGCCTCTTACATCTTCGAAGCAGACGTGACGGCTACCGGCAAGGCGCTGGTGGACACCAACATCGGCAACGTCACCTCGCTCTCGGCAAGCGACGTCCCCAACAATACCTACTACGCCCGCGTGCGGGGAGTGGATGCCCTCGGCAACCCAGGTGTGGCTTCCGGAACGACTACCATCATTGGGAATGCCGGCGGTTGCACGGCTGCGCCTGCCGCTCCGACCAATGTCTCGTTCACCGCCAACAACGGGACGGTAACGATCGACTGGACCGACGCGTCGGGAGGCGTGAACGCCGCGACCACCTTTTTCGTCGAGGCCGGTGCGGCCAGTGGAGGATCCGAGCTGGCCAATAGCAGGCTGGGCCTCACCACCCGGCTGGTGGCCAACGGAGTTGGGGCCGGCACCTACTTCGTGCGCATAGTTGCGGGGAACCTCTGCGATACGACGGACGGGCCCGAGATCATCATCGTAGTTTCTTGACATCGAAGGGCTTCGCCGCGTTGGCGGCTGCTGCCTACCTGGCGTGGCTGGTCCTGGCGAGTCCCCACACGTCGAAGGCGCTGGTGTTCCTGGTGGGCGCCGCCCTGTTCTACGCCGGCCTGTGGATGTGGGCGCGACGACGGGCGCAGCTGCATGGGTGGGTCCGCGTCGCGCGAGAGACCGTCGACGTCCAGGTTCTGTGCCTCGTGCTGGTCTACGGGCTGGCGGTGCTGAGTACCACGCCAGTGGCGATCACCAGCGACGGTTGTCTGTATTTCGGCTACCTGCGCAGCGCGATCTTCGACGGCGATCTCGAGATCACCAGCGAGTTGGCGGTGCTGTCGCTGCCGGTGCGTCACCATTCGATGGTCCCGGTGGGGCCGATCATCGTGTGGGCGGTGCCGTACGCGACGGTCTACCTGGCCGATCAGGCGGGCCGTGCGCTGGCGCTCTGGGACGCTCCGGCGGATCGCACCACCGATGGTCTTACCGGGCCCTACGTTTGGGCCGTGCTGATTACGTCGTTCCTCATCGGGGCGGCCGGCCTGGTGCTACTGCATCTGAAGCTCCGGGAGCTCTTCCCGCGGCGCATCGCGCTGGTGGCGACGCTACTGACGTACAGCGCCACGACGCTCGTCTGGTACATGATCTACGAGCCGTCATTGCCACACGCCGCGTCGTTCGGCCTGATAGCGGCGTTCCTGGTGGCCGCCGAGCGCTGGGCGCGCCACCGGTGCCCGAGCGTGTCGGAAGCCGCGATTCTGGGGACCTTGTTCGGGCTCGCGACGCTTGTTCGGCCACAGAACGGACTGTTCGGTATTTTCCTGCTCGGCTTTGTCGTATCCGTGCGGGTCATCCCGCGCCTGCGACTACGTCTCGCGGTGACGCCGCGCGTCGTCGCCGCCTTCCTTGCGCCGTTGATTCCGATGGCACTCCTGCAATGGCGGATGGCGCGCTCCCTGCTGGCCCGGCAGCCGTACTCCCTGGTCGGCGAGCGCGGCTATCTGGATTTCTTCGAGTCGCGCTGGTCCGAGGTGCTGTTCTCCTCGTGGCACGGGCTCTTCAGCTGGACACCGGTGACCTACCTGGCTTTCATCGGTACGCTTGTCTACCTGCGACGCGATCGTCGCTGGGCGGCGCTGGCGCTGACGGTGTTTGCGGCGATGGTTTGGGTGAACGGCAGCCCGATCGATTGGCACGGAGCCTGGGCCTTTGGTGGCCGTCGGTTCACCAGCACGTTGGTCATCCTGGCGCCGGGGTTGGCCACAATGCTTGCCGTCGTGTGGCGCCGGCCGATGCTACTGGTGGCGCCGCTGGCAATCGTCGCGGCGTACTGGAACTTCCTGCTGATGGTGCAGTGGAACTTCGACCGGGTGCCGCGGGAACAACCCGTGCGCTTCGATCAGTTGAGCCAGGAGCAAGTGCGCCTTTACTACGCCGAGTCGTACTTCTATCCGTTCGCATTCCCCGCCAATCTGTTGTTTAGCTGGCGCGAGGGACTACCGCTGGAGAAGTACGATCTGCTAGGTGTGGTGCGGCCCGAGCGCGAGTTCTCTGCGACCTTCGACGAGAGCGTCGACAAGTATCTGCTGAACGGCTGGAGCTCAGGAGGTTGCGCTCCCGGCATGAGCGACTGTCGCGGCTTCCGACAGGTCGGGGCGATCGCGGTGCCGCTTGACCCGGACGGCGCCAGCACACTCTCGTTCTCGCTTCGTGCCTGGCTTCTCGCCGCCGGCGAGCCGGCGGAATTGGCCGTCCGCGTCAACGGCGAGCGCGTTGGCAGGCTGCGATTGAGCTCCACTCCGACGGAGTTCGAGCTCTCGATTCCGGCGGACAGGTTCCGTGTTGGTTTCAACCGCGTACGATTCAGGCTGGACACAGGCACGCGCCGCTCGGGCGACGTCGGGGTCAGTTCACTACGTGTGAGGCCGAGTGAGTAGGCGTGGGCTCACTGGCACGTTCGCCACCGGGAGGGATGGAAGGTGACCGCAGGCGCCCCTCGCTCTGAAGGTGAGCGAAGATCAGTTCCGATCGTCATCCCCGTCTACCGGGGCGCTGGATTGCTCGCCGATCTGGCCAACGAGCTGCGGGCGGCCATTGAGGATCTGCAGTACGAATTCGAGATCGTTTTCGTCGAGGATGGAAGCCCCGACGCATCGATCGACGAGCTGCTGCGGCTCGTCGATGTCGACGATCGGATTCGCGTAGTCGAGCTGGCCGGGAATTTTGGTCAGCATGCGGCACTGAGTGCCGGGTTCGAGCACTCCAGGGGCGACTACATCGTCAGCATGGATGCGGACATGCAGTTTGACCCGCGGGAGATCTCGGCACTGCTGGCGCCTCTCGATCAGGGCGCCGACTTCGTCAGCGGAATCCGACGCGGGCGGCGCGATCCGCTGGTGCGGCGTCTGTTCTCGCGCGCGGTGAACTGGATGGCGCAAACACCCGCCGGGGTGCGCCTCGACGATATCGGTTGCCCCTACAACGCGCTGACCCGACAGGTGGCGAACGACGTGGCCGCCTTCGGCGAGATGCGTCGGTTCCTCAAGCCCACCGTGGCTCGAGTGGCTCGGAAGGTCTCCCAGGTTGAAGTACAGCACCGTCCGCGACCGGAGGGCAGACGCCGGTCGAGCTACACGCCAACCCGTCTTCTTCGGCTGTTCATGGACTTTGCCAGCGCCAATCTGGTCGATGTGTTCTCGTGGATCTTCGTGCTCGGACTGGCGGCCGCCGGTCTGCTCGGCGTCGGTTCGGCGCTCCTGGCGGCGGCGGCTGTCGCCGGTCGGGCCACGGCGACTCCGGCCGTGCTCCTGTTTGCCATGACCGTGCTGGCATTGGCAACGGCGATACTCGGGCTGACCGGCGATTTCGTTCAGCGCACCTATCGGCAAACCAGCGGCCGTCCGTTGTACCGGGTGCGGCGGGTGCACCAGGGCCCTGACGTGGCCGATGACGCCGGTCAGAGCTGGTAGCCACGTGCGCATAGATACCCTCAGCGCGGACCAGCTCTCCGCTCTGGACGGTCTAATCGGGCGCTTTCCGCACAACCCGTATCGCCACTACCGCATCCTTTCCAGACGCCGACAGGCCAACGTGCTCCGCGCCATGGTGCAGCAACCGGTCGATGCCGGCGCCGGTACCGCGTTCATGGCGGTCGAGAACGACCCCGCTGATCCTCCTGCGGCCTGCGTGCTGCGAACGCTTCCCTGGGAGACGGAATTCTTCGGCGTGAACATGGCGCGGCTTGAATCGATGCTCGGCAGCGACGCCGCGCCCGGTGCCCTTCGAGGACTCCTCGACGCGGCAGTAGAGGAGGCGCGGGGAACGGGAATCGAGCACCTGGCAGCGCGTGTCGATATCGCCGACTGCAAGGTAGTCCACATGCTGGAAGATCTCGGGTTTCGCCTGATGGATACGCTGGTCACATACATCTACGGACACAAGGAGAAGACACCGAAGGACGTGCGCAACATGGGATTGCTACGTCCGTACGAACCGGAGGATCGCCAGCAGCTCCTCGAGATCGCCGCCGAGGCCTACGCCGGCTTCAGCGGTCGCTATCACAACGATCCCCATATTGCGGACGAGCGCGCCACGGCGATGTACGTCGAGTGGGCGCGACGATGTGTCGACGGCGAATGGGCCGAGCGCGTCTTGGTCACCGAGAACGGCCAGGGGCACCTGCACGGCCTTCGCCACCTTCCGGCGCATCGAACCGCTGTCGAGCGTGGGCGGCGTCGGTGTACAAGGAGGTGGACTCGGCGGGTGCCGGCGCAACCGCCCCGGCGCCTACATGGGTCTGCTGCAGGGGGCAGCCCAACGGATCCACGGCCAGGGTGCGGTTACCGAGTGTCAGACGCAGAGCTTCAACTTCCCGACGATCCGTCTGTATGAGGCTCTCGGGCAACGGTTCGTCCGCGCCGAGCACACGTTCCACGTGTGGCTGGGTACGAGCGATTAGTGGCCTGTAACAGATGAATCGATAGCGCCGCAGATGGGATTTGCGGGCGAGATCAAGGCGCGGCGAGGAAGGCGATGCCGCGGCGCATCGTCGACGAGTCGCAACGCCGAGTTCGCCCGCAACTGCCTATCTGTCCGCAGGCCAACCAGAGCAACAGTGGCGAAATCGGGCCGCCTGCTCTGTTGCTCCTCCTCGGAGATGCACCAACATCGACTCGTCGGAGCGCCTTGCATCCGACCCCATTTCGCCACCACGGCACTATCGATTCATCTGTTACAGGCCACTAGTCGCTCCACTCGTTGCGCTGAACCACCGGTAGTTGCAGCGCCCGCTCACGGTCCAGGTCGAGTGAGCCGACATGCAGCGACAGCGGTGACTGTACCCACTTGTAGATCGAGCGGGTGAATAGCCGCGCGAACCGTTGCGCCCAGGTGCCCAGCGTTTCGGCGTCGTGCTCGGGGAAGATCGAGATCAGCGCCCGGTGGATCTCGCCCGGCGACAGCTTCTCGCCGGCGTACAGGTACAGGCAAGCGTCGAGCACCGCGAAGGGCATGAGCTCGGCCTCGGCCTCTTGCTGCTCGGCGAGCTCCGGCCCAGGCTCGGTTGCGAGCGTCTGGCGGATCCCCTCGAACCCGAAGCGCTCGAGCAGGCGCTCCAGCAGTGCGACGACGACGGTCTTGGGTACGTTGGCGATGACCGACAGCGCGCCTTCGAGATCGCCCCCGATCGTCGTGTATCCGACCGCCTTCTCGCTCATGTCACCGGTTTGCAGGAACAGGGCGCCGGAGCTATTGGCCCAGTTCCACATACGTTGCGCCCGCAGCCGCGCCTGGATGTTCTGTTCGGTCAGGTCGGTCGGCTCGGCCCCCGCCAGCATCTCGCGGGTTGCCTCCAGCTCGCGATCGAACGCCTCATCGATGGCAAGCGTGCGTAGTTCGACGCCGAGCTCGTCGCAGATCACAGCGGCCGCATTGCGGGTGCCGTCGGTGGAGAATCGGCTTGGCATGTAGAAGGCCTGAATCAGCCGTCCAGACGCCGCACGGAGCTCGTCGCCGGATTCGTGGCCGCTGAGCATCTGCACCGACCTCCAGGCGATGAGCAGCGTCAGCAGCGAATCGCGACCACCGGATAGCGCCAGGCCGAAGCGGCTGAAACACTCCGTCTTGCTGAAGTAGTCCTTGGTCCCGAGCGCAATGGCGTCGAACAGGTCATCGAGCACACGCACCCGGGTACGCACCCGGCCGGTGGCGACCGGGGGCAGGAAGAAGCTGCGATCCTTCGGGAACGGGTAGGCGAGGGCGCTGCCGTCCGCCACCGGCGCACCGGATACCAGGGCGGGAACCGGGAGTGAGTCCTCGAGGAATTCCTCGCAGTCACGGCGCCAGGTGGTGTTCTCGGTGCGTAGCCGGCGGGTGCGATCGAGGTCCACGACACAGCTCGTGAAGCCTTCGCGGAAACGCGGCGCCAGCAGTTCGCGGCGCCCGTTCTGGAATACGAACCCGCCGCCGTCGTAGATGAAGCCGTCCTGCGCACCGACGGCGTTCGAATAGGCGAGCGTCACCTGGTTGTCGGCCGAGCGCGTTGCCAACATCTCGCGACGCGTCTCCATGATGCCGACGCGGTACGGAGACGCCGAGATGTTGACGATCAATTCGGCGCCCGAATAGCAGCGCCTTCGCATCGGGCCGTCCGGTGACCAGACATCCTCGCAAACCTCAACGGCGATGCGCCCGAACTCGAACTCGAACAGGTGGTCACCCAGGGGCAGTCCGGCGGCTTCGAGTTGCAGATGCGCGCTGCCACGCGAGAACGTCCGGCCCTCGTAGAAGATGTTGTACGTCGGCAGCTTCTCCTTGGGAACGAGGCCGAGGATGCGTCCGCCGTGGATCACCGCCGCGGTGTTGAACAGCTGCCCGCCGACCGCCACGGTGAGCCCGACCACCAACACCGAGCCGAGCTCTTGCGTATCCGAGGCCAGGCGCTCGAGCTGGTGACGCTGTTCGGCGACGAAGCCGCGCCATTGAATAAGGTCTTCGGGCGGGTAGCCGCCGATGATCTGCTCGCTGAAGCAGCTGACGGTGACTTCGTCGTCCGCCATGTCCCGAGCACAGGCGATGATCTGGTCGGTGTTGCTGGCGGTCGCCCCTACGGTTGTGTTGAGGCTGGCAAGGCCGATCTTGATGAGTCGCATGGAGGTCCTTGCTTCAGTCGCCGACGAGCGGCGACCGACCTACTCCCGTAAGACCGTGTCCAGCAGAACGCGTGCCAGTTCCGGCTTCCACAAGCGGCCCTCTCCGCTCTCGATCGTGCGACGCGCGATCTCGGGCGAGAGTGCTGGCCGGTAGGCACGCTCCGAAGTCAGGACGTTGTAGACATCGCAGATACCGACGATCTGAGCGCCGAGCGGAATGTCCTCGTCAGCCAGGCCGGCCGGGTAGCCGCTGCCGTCCCAGCGCTCCTGGTGGGATCGCACCAGCGGCACGACGTCGCCGAGATTCGCGAAGTCGCCGAGGATCTCGCCGCCGAATTCCGGGTATTGCTTCACCAGCGACCACTCCTCGGGGGTCAACTTGCCGCGCTTGTTGAGTACCGATTCTGGCACCCGCAGCTTGCCGATGTCATGCACCAGCGCGGCGATCTCGATGCACTCGGCTTCGTCGTCGCTCAACTCGAGATGCTGGGCCATTTTCCGAGCCAGTTCGGCAACGGTGACGGAGTGGCGGGTAATGAAGCTGTCGCGCTCCTCGACGCTCGTCATGATCTCTTCGAGTCGGGTGCGCAGAGCCTTGCTGTCTCGCGGCTCGTCGGTAACCTCGGCGAGCAGATCTTCGGTGGACGCGGTGTCGACCGCAGTCGGGGCGTTCTCGGCCTCTACTTGAGTGGGAAGAGCTGTGCCGCCTATGGAGGCCGCGGCTGCCGGCACTCCGCCCGACAGCATCAGACGCAGCGCGTCGGCGATGACCTCGCTGGGCTCCTTGGCCGACTGCTCGCACAGGTCCTCGACCCGCGCCCACAGACGGCTGGGAACGTACACGACCTGCTCGACGAAGCCACCCGGCTTCCTCGTTCCTTTGGACACAAGTCTTCTCCACGCGCAGGCGAGCAAGAACAGCCTGGGCTGCACTGGACTTTCTTCGTTGCTTGGCTATGCTGCGGCCCATGATACCTCTACGGGACCACCGCGCCGTAACGATTTCGATCGTCGGCGTGCTGCTGAGCGCCGCGAGTGCCTGCGCCACGATCCACCCCCATCTGGCCCCGATCGATGACGATCAGATACGGGTCGAGATCCACGACGCGCTCCAGCAGGACGATCGCATCGACGCGGAGACGATCAGCGTCGAATCGCGCGACGGCGTCGTGATCCTCGCCGGCGTAGCGGCCTCGGTGGACGAGGTCCGACGCGCGCTGCGGCACGCCGGTCGAGTGCGCGGGGTGCAACAGGTCGTGAACCGCCTGCGCGTGATCCCCAACGGTGCCCCGTCGAGGAGCTCTGACGCTGAGATCGCCAGCAACCCCCACGCGCCCAACGGGTTACGGCGTAACCAGACCCACCCGAGTTCTTCAGCACCCTGCTAGAGCAACTTCAGCGCCTGCACGATAAGCAGCGCGACCATGACGGCGACGGTGCGTAGCTCGCGGTTGTCACGCGCCTGCTGCCAGGAAAATGGCGAGCGCTCGTCGGCGTTGTCCTCCCATGGGTCGCCAGGACGGGTGCCCGGAACCAGTCGCGGTACCCGCTCGAGGTACTCCTTGTATTCGGCGCCGAACAGCGACTGGAGCCGCAATTCCTCGACGTGCATCGTCGGCAGGTAAAACCCCGCATAGAGCACGGCGAAGCCGGCCAGCCAGATCGGCGCGCGCAAAGCCAGCGCGGCCAACCCCAATCCGATGAGAAGGCTGCCGAGGTAGAGCGGGTTGCGCACGTGTCGGTACGGTCCTCCGCGCGTCAACTCGACGTTGCGGACGAGGTGGCCGCACGCCCAAACGCGTATCGCTTCGCCGGCTGCGACGAACGCCGCGCCGAGCATGAAACGCTCGGCGGAAGTACGGCTGAGGGCGACATACAGCAGCGCGAACAGGATGCCGGCGTGTACGCGATGGTGCGCCGCCCAGGCCCTCCATCGTTCGATCAGGCGCATCCCTACGAATCCGGATTCAGGCGCGCGAGCCCCGCCTCAACGATCTGCTGGGCCGAGATCGCGTCGAGGCAGGCATTGGTGCCGAGTGGGCAGCGCCGTTGATGGCAATGCGAGCACTCCAAGCGCTCGCAAACTACCTTGTCCATAGGTGCCAGGGGACCGAGGCGAGTCGGATCGGTGGGGCCGAACAGTGCCACGGAGGGTGCCCCACAGGCTACCGCGAGATGCAACGGGGCGCTGTCTCCTCCGATGAACAACGCGGCGCGCTCGAGCAATGCGCTGAGCTGTGGCAGCGTGGTACGGATTGAGGCGTGGCTGCCGTTGCCCGCAGTGTCCGCCAGCGAGCGCGTTGTTGCCTGTTCCCCTGGCCCCCATGTCCAGATCACCGGACGGCCGGTGTGCCCATGCAACTCACGCGCGACGCTCACCAGCCGCTCCGGTTGATAGCGCTTGCTCTGCCAGTTTGCCGCCGGATGTAGCACGATCGGACGGCGGCCTCCGAGCCCGTCGAGGTAAGCGTCGATATACGTGGCGTCGTCGGACGAGGCAAGCGTCGGCCACTCCACTCCGGACTGCGACGCCCCCGCCTCGTGTGCCAGGTGCAGGTACCGGTGCACGACGTGACCGTCCGTGGGTGCTACGGCTGTGCTTTGATACATGCTTGCTGCCCAGGGCTCGCGCGCCGATGAACGCGCCCAGCCCAGCGTGCGGGATGCACCCAGTCGAGCCACAACGGCCGACTTCAACAGCCCTTGGAAATCAATCGCCAGCTGATAGCGCTCCGCCCGCAGAGCGCCGAGGTGGCTGCGGATCGCCCGCACCACGGTGGGCGTGATCCACCGCCGCCGCCACGCCTGGATATCGAGCTCATGCACCAGCAGTGGCCCCGGCAGGCGGCGCACGAGCTCGGCGGCGGCGTGTTCAACGGCCCACCCGAATCGCGTCGCCGGCCACGCCTGTCGCAGCGCCAGATAAGCGGGGAACGTATGGATGACGTCGCCGATCGAGCTCAGGCGCACGATCAGAACACTCTCGGGTGCGCTCACCGCTGGCTCATACGAAGTCGGTCGATCAGCTCGCCGGTGCTATGCCGCTTGGCGTCGCCGACGATGGCGACGCGTCCCCCGATACCTTCGACAGCGTCGGATTCAGGGACCCCGTCGGCGTAGTCGGTTCCCTTGCAGTGCACGTCGGGTCGCAACTCGCGAATGAGGCGGTGGGCCGTCGGCTCCGGAAATATGGTCACCATGTCGACGCTGCGCAGTGCCGCGACCATCTCTGCCCGGGCAGCCGCCGGCAGGAACGGGCGCTCGGGCCCCTTGAGCTCCGCCACGGTGGCGTCGTCGTTGATGCCAACCACGAGCACGTCGGCCTCCGACGCCGCTGCGGCGAGGTAGCGGACGTGGCCCACGTGCAGCATGTCGAAGCAGCCGTTGGCGAGCGCGACGGTGGCGCCGCGCTGGCGCTGCTGCTGCGCCCAAGTGGAGGCGGCAGATGCCGCGAGGATCGGAGCGGCGACGCTCACGTGTTGCCGTCGAGCGCGGCAACGAGCTCTGCATGTGGAACGCTAGCAGTGCCGTGCTTCAGGACCACGAGACCTGCCGCAACCGTGGCCAGCCTGGCGGCCGGAACGACTTCGGCGCCGGCTGCCAGCGCCAATGTCAACGTGGCGATCACGGTATCGCCCGCACCGGTGACATCGGCGATCTCGTCGGTACCGTGAATCGGCAGGTGCACTGGTTTCTGGTCACGCTGAAAGACCGCCATGCCTTGCGAGCCGCGGGTGATCAAGACGTTCTCGCAATCGAGTCGATCGAGCAATGTCGCTCCCGCCCGTTCGACGGCGTCGCGATCTTGACCGAGCTCGACTCTCAGAACGCTCTCCGCCTCCGTCTGGTTTGGCGTGACTGCGGTTGCGCCCGCGAAGTCCAGCAGGCGGTGGCGGGAGTCGACAGTGACTGGTACCTCGGCTGCCACCGCCGCGGCGCGCAGCTCTTCGTACTGGGTGGGCGAAACTGTGCCCAGCCCGTAGTCCGATACCAGCAGCGCGTCCGCCTTCGCGAGCTCGGCAATGAGACGTTCGGTTGCCGCCCCTTCGCCGCCTGGCGGCCACGCCTGTTCGTCGTCAATACGCAGGATCTGCTGGCGGACCGTGTGGGATCCGCCGGCCATCACCCGGGTCTTCACTGGCGTGGATCCGTCGGTGCGTCGATGCACCCCGGCAACGTCAATGCCGGCTTCTGCCAGGGCGCTCGAGAGTCGCTCGCCGGCGTCGTCGGTACCGACGTAGCCGAAAACCGCGACCTGAGCACCGAGCGCGGCGGCGTTTATCGCGGCGTTGCCGGCCGCCCCGGGACGCACGTTCTCTCCCTCATAGCGCAGCACCAGCGCCGGCGCCTCGCGAGATACGCGCGTCGTCGAGCCGAGCAGGAAGCGGTCGGCAACCAGATCGCCCCACACAACTACGCGCCGGCTGCTGAGCGCGTCGACCCAGGGGCGCAGATCGGCGAGGCATTCGAAATCGGACTTGGTGGCCATCGTTGGACCGGAGCGATGCCGCGCACGGCGGCTGGCGGTGGGCTCGCTAACTTAACCGTGGTCGCGTCAGAGCGTCAACTTGTCGGGTTGCCGCGGCCGGTCCGCCACACTGGCGTGAGCGCCCCGAGTGCCTGATCGACGGTCAGCCCTGTCATGCACCTGTGGTCCAGTGGGCAGTTCTTCGCCAGGCATGGCTGACAGAACGCTGCCGCACTGGCGACCTGCAAATGTGGTCCGAGTGGCCGTGTGCGACGCGGATCGGTGGGTCCGAACAACACCAGCGTGGGTGTGCTCAACGCCGATGCCAGGTGCGCGGCGCCGGTGTCGTTGCTGATCACCGCACGGCACTGGCTCAGAATCGCCGCCAGGTCGATGATGTCCGTTTGCCCGGCGACGTTCCGACAGTCGACATCGCAGGCGGCGGCGACTTCGGCCGCGACATCGACATCCTGCGGCCCTCCGAGAATCACCGGTAATGCGCCCCAGCTTTGTGCCGCCGAGCTCGCCAGGGCGCCGTACGACGCGGCCGGCCAGCGTTTCGCCGGGCCGTTGGCACAGCCGGGTACGACTCCGAGGATTGGCTGGTCGGTATCGATCAGACGGCGAACGCGATCATGGCTGTTTGCCGGCGCGGCCAACAGCACGTCTTCCGGTCGCGGTGCGGCGGTGTTGAGCGGCTTCAGCAGGCGGGCGTAGCGAGACGCGTCGTGGATCGGAGCGAGGGTGTCGGTCGGGGGCAACGCTTCGGTCAGCAGGAATCCACGCATTTCGGTCGCGTAGCCAATGCGGCGGCGCACGTTCGCCAGCGCGGCGACGAGCGCGGGCTCGAATGCGTTCGGAAGCAACAGCGCGCCGGCGGGAGACAGGCGCGCCACGTCGCTGACCGCGCGCCGTAGGCCGACCAGCCGGCCGAGTCCAGAGTGCCGCCGGTGCGGTAGCACCCGACCGCGCACCCCGGTTGCCTGCAGCAAGCGCCCGTGTGACTCCGGTCCCCACAGAACAAGCTCGTCGACGGTGCGCTCCAGGGCGCGGATGGTGGGCACGGCCATGACCGTGTCCCCGAGCCAGGTAGGCAACCGCACGATCCAGGAGCCGCGCATGCCGTCCGGAATCCTCTTTGCACCAGCCGCGATAGCCGCGGAGCGGCGGCTTGTGGCCGGTAACGATTATCTGATCGAGCTTACTGCGGGCGCTCCCGCCAGCGATCGTGCATCCATAGCCAGGCCTGCGGGCAGGAACGCACGTGACGTTCCACACAGGCCGTGATCGTAGCGGTAATCTCGAGGATCGCCTCGTCGTGATCCGCAGTGGTGGCAGTGATGGGCCGATCGATCGCCAGGCGATAGTGGTCGTCGTGTGGCACGGCGAACATCGGCACAATCGGCGCGCCCGAGCGCAGGTGTAGTTGCGCCACGGCGCGCGTGGTGGCTGCGAGTCGGTCGAAGTAGGGAACAAACACTGCGTCGGGTGGCAATGTGTTCTGGTCTACCAGGACAGCGAGTGCCGAACCGGCGCGCAAAGCTCGGAGAGCCGGGCGGAACGCGTTGCTCTTGGGAATCACACGCGCGCCGGTGCATGTACGGCGTTGGTTGACCAGCTGATCGAGCCCGGCGTCGTCGAGCGGTCGGGCGATCGACACTAGCGGGACGCCGAGCTTGGCGAGGGCCACGCCGACGAGCTCCCAGTTGCCGAAATGAGCTGTGGCGAGGATCAGGCCCTGGCCGGCATCGAGGCTGTCGTTGACCTGCGTCATGCGCTCGTCGGTGCGGACGATCTGGTCGATAGGCCGGTCGATTATCCGGGGGCTCCAGAGAAACTCCATCGCCGTACGCCCCATCTGCTCGAAGCTGCCCCGCGCGGTGCGCTCGTGCCAGGCGTCATCGCGCTCGGGAAAGGCGCGGCGCAGGTTGCTCAAGGCGACCCGTCGATGACGTCGGTCGACCCGATAGGCCAGTCGGCCGAGGCGCTTGCCTCGAGCTGCGGCGGTGGCCAGATCCCACCGTGTCACGTGCTCGGCGAAGGACTCCGCCAGCCGGGCGATGAGGGTCATGTGGGATCCCTTGGCCCAACCTCGAGTCGGGGTAGCAACCAGTGCGCGAACGCCTCCGGACGCACCAAGCTCAATCTATGAGACCAGACATGGATTGGCACAGAACGTGGCCCATCGTGCTCCTGAAGCCGCACGGCATCCTTCTCGGTGGTTACGAGCGCCTCCGCGCCGACGCTTGCTGCGCCGCGCTGCAGAGAGTCCAGATCACGGTTCGAATACCAATGATGATCCGGAAACGACCGCCGCGCGAGCACCTCCATGCCAGCCGCCTCCAGCGCGCCGAAAAACCGTTGGGGACGGGCGATTCCGGCGAAGGCGACGCACGAGGCCCCGAGATCTTGGGGCGCTCTCGGCGGTGTGCGCGGGTCCCAGGAGCTCAGCGGCCAGCAGCCAGGCTCTTCGGACCGCGCATCGAACGCCGGTCGCTCCGGGTATCTGTCGGCGAGCTCACGCCGGACGGTATCGTGATCCTCTCGAGGCCCGACAACGATGAATGCGTCGGCGCGCCGAGCGGCGCTGGCACCCTCCCGCAGCCGCCCGGCCGGCGGCGGCGCATGCTCCCAGAACGGTCGCTCCGCGTCGACGACCAACAGGTTCACGTTGCGCGCCACCCGTACATGCTGGTAGGCATCGTCCAGCAAGTAGACGTCAGGCGGGGCAATGCGCTGCTCGAGCAAATCGGCCGCCAGCTCGCGTCGGCCCGCGACCGCGACCGGAATGCCCTCGAGGGCTCGCGCGTACCAGCTAGGCTCGTCGCCTGCTGAGCGCACGTCGACAGCGAGACCCCGGCCGTCGCTCACCACGCGCGGTTGGCGCGTCTGTCGGGCATAGCCGCGGCTGATGATCGCCGGCTTGTGGCCGGCTCGTTGCAGCAGCAGCGCGAGGGCGGCGACGACCGGGGTCTTGCCTGTACCTCCCATCTCGAGCGCGCCGACGCTGATCGTCGGCCGACTGAGCCGCCGTGTGGTGAGCAGGCCCTGTCGATACAGCTCTGCCCGCGCCCGCGCCGCCAGACTCCAGGGCATCCCCAGCACTCCCGGCAGGCTCACGCCCCGAGCTCCGGGAGACGACGAAGCAACAGGCGGGCGGTTCGACGACCGGCAGCGGCGTCGCGTAACGCCACGATGCGCGCCCGCTCGCCCATCTGCCGTTGTCGGTCCGGGTCATCGATGAGCTCGATGATGCGCTCGCCGAGGGCGTCCGGGTCCGCCACCTGGATCGCGCCACCGGCTCGCAGGAGCTCGTTTGCCAGCGACGCGAAGTTCTCCGTACTGGGCCCGAAAAGGACCGGACGTCCCTGGATCGCGGGTTCGAGCAAGTTGTGGCCCCCGGTGGGTACTAGGCTGCCGCCGACGAAGGCAATGCATCCGAGGCCGTAGGCGGCGGGCAGCTCGCCGATCGTGTCGAGCAGGATCACTTCGCTGTCGTTGGTACCCGGACGCGTCCGGCGGTCGCAGCGGAATCCGGCATGTTGAACGAGCGCCTCCACGTCATCGAATCGCTCCGGGTGCCGCGGTGCGAGCAGTAGCCTCGATTCCGGATGGCGTTGCTGTACTCGACGGAATGCACGCAGCACCTTCTGCTCTTCGTTGTCCATCGTGCAGCCGGCGACGATCAATGGGCGGTCTTCTGTGGTGCGCAGGAGGTTCTGGAGCTCGGAATGAAGCGCCCCGGAGGGACGTAGCGCTTCGGCGTCGGCCTTCAGGTTGCCGGTGGCGAAGACGTTCGCGGGTTCGATCCCGATGGCTCGGAAACGACCGGCCTCCAGGGAGGTACGGGCGCATACCAGGTCGAGGAGCTCGAACGGCGCGGCCCATACGCGCCGCAGGCGCGCGTAGCGGCGACACGAGGTGGCCGATAGGCGGGCGTTCACGAGGGCGGTACGCACACCATGAACCGAACAGGCGCGCAGCAGATTGGGCCAGATCTCCGTTTCAACCAACAGCAGTGCGCTCGGCGCCAGTGTCCGCAGGTAGCCGTTGACGGCGGAGGGAAGGTCCAATGGCATGTAGAAGATGTCGTCGGCTCCGGCCTGCTGGGCGATCTCCTGGCCGGTGGGCGTCGTTGTCGACAGAAGAATGGGCACCCCCGGGGCCATCTGTCGGAGGTGCGGTATGAGCCCACGCGCGGCATGCACCTCGCCCACAGACACGGCGTGGATCCAGATGCAGCCACGATGTTTTGCTAGCCGCTCCGGGACTCGGCCGAGGCGCTCGTCGAGTGCGACCGCGTATCTGCCGCCGAACGCCCGATCGAAGGCCGCCCGTGGGGCCAGCAGGCACAGGCCGACCATGTAGAGGAAGGTATAGATGGCGAACACTAGGAGGCCATGATTTCGGTGCTGCGTGCGGAGACACTATGGTGGCGGTTGCGTGGATTGTCGCGCGCCGGTCCCGGATGTGAGCAGCCGGCTGATTATAGTGCGCTGGGGTGAGATGAACGACGCAGTCAAGCCGCTCAACTTGCTGGACCTGCCGCCATTGGCGTGGCGGCAGGCGCTAGCTGCCGCCGGGTTGCCTGCCTATCGGGGTCAGCAGCTGGCGCACTGGGTCTTCGGTCGCGGTGTGTTCGATTTCGCCGCCATGACCGACCTGCCGGTTAAGCTCCGCACGGACTTGCCGACGCGCTTTCGGCTCGAGCCACCGACGGTGGACACGGTGTTTCGATCGGCCGATCACAGCCGACGGTATCTGCTGCGCGTCGGGGCCGGCGAGGTGATCGAGTCCGTGACGATGCCCTATGCGCGCCGAACGACCCTCTGCATTTCGTCTCAGGTCGGTTGTCGCTTCGCCTGTGGGTTCTGTCAGACGGGCCAGCTCAAGCTGCGTCGGTCGCTGTCTGCGGGTGAGATCCTCGGACAGGTGCTGCGCTTGCGAGCGGAAATCCAGGAGCCGTGCTCGCGCCTAAACGTGGTGTTCATGGGGCAGGGCGAGCCGCTGGATAACGCCGCCGCCGTGACCGCGGCGGTCGAGGCGATGCAGGACCCCAACGGGCTGGCGCTCGGGTGGCGGCGCATTACGGTCTCGACGGTAGGACTCCCCCCCGCGATCCTTGCCTTGGCCGAGCTCGGAACCCGTCGGCCGCGCATCGCCGTCTCGCTGAATGCGTCGACCGACGAGGTGCGCTCCGAGCTGATGCCGGTGAATCGCAAGTATCCGATTGCTGCCCTGATCGGCGCGCTGCGCGAGGTGCCCTGGCGCAATCGAGAAAAAGTGACCTGCGAGTATGTGCTGCTCAGCGGCATCAACGACACAGAAACGGACGCGCGCCGCCTTGGCGGCTTGCTCAACGGCTTGCCCGCAAAGGTGAATCTGATTCCATGGAACCCGATTCCCGGCATGCCGTACCAGCGCCCGTCGTCGGAGCGAATCGAGAGGTTCCGCCGCGCCGCCCTGAGCAGTGGTCTGGATGCTCTGGTGCGCTACAGCCGCGGAGCCGACATCGGGGCGGCCTGCGGGCAGTTAGCGACAGCTGCCGAAAGCGGTACGGGTCACTAGCAGGCCCGCCACACTTCCACCACGGCCTGCTAGAGCCCTTCACCCTCCAGACGAGCTTCGAGATCGGCTTGCATCGCGTCGACATTGGCGGTCTGCTGCTCCCGGTCCGCGTCCACCCGCTCGGCCGTACCGGTGTCTCCAAGTGCGAGGATGCGCGCTGCCAGATGAGCGGCGTTGACGGCGCCCGACTTGCCAATGCCGACGGTTGCCACGGGAACGCCGCCGGGCATTTGAACCGTTGCCAGGAGCGCGTCCAGACCGCCGAGGGCGGAGGCCACCAACGGCACGCCGATCACCGGGAGCCGAGTATGGGCCGCGATCGTGCCGGCGAGATGGGCGGCGCCGCCGGCCCCGGCAATGATCACCTGCAGCCCGCGGTCGATCCCACCGGCCGCGTAGCTGGCGACCGCGTGCGGGCTGCGATGGGCCGACATCACGCGAACCTCGTACGGGATCGCCAGCTTCTGGAGAACCCGGACGCCCGACACCATGACATCGAAATCCGAAATGCTACCCATCACGATGGCAACGCGTGCTGCGCTCATACTGAGCTCCTAGGTCGTCGGCCGATATCACGGCGGTAGTGCATGCCCTCGAACTCGATCGCATCGATGGCCGCGTAGGCGTTGTCGAGGGCAGTCAACAAGGTGTCGCCGAGGGCGGAGACGCCGAGCACCCGGCCGCCGGCCGTGATCGGGGTTCCGTCTTGGTCCCCGGTGCCGGCGTGGAAGACCATGACGTCGTTGCGACCTGCGAGCTGGTCCAGGCCGGCGATCGGATCGCCCTGCCGATAGTGACCGGGGTAGCCATCCGCCGCGAGGATTACGCAGGCGGCATGTTGATCGGACCATCGCAGCGATCTGTTCGGCAGGCTGCCTTCGGCGATTCCGGCGAAGAGCTCTCCGACGTCCTCTTGTAGCAGCGGTAACACGGCTTGCGCCTCCGGGTCGCCGAAGCGGCAGTTGTACTCCAGGACCATTGGCCCCTCCTCGGTAAACATCAATCCGGCGTATAGCACGCCGGCGAACGGACGGCCCTCCGTTGCCATGCCGTCGATCGTTGCCTGCAGAACTCCGCTCCCCAACTCGGCGTCGGCGGCGGCGGAAATCACCGACTCCGCCGGAGCGTATGCCCCCATGCCTCCGGTGTTGGGGCCGCGGTCACCGTCAAGCGCCTGCTTGTGATCCTGCGACGGCAGCAACGGCACGACGCGTTCGCCGTCGGACAACGCCATCAACGTCACTTCCGTTCCAACCAGGAAGCGCTCGATCACCACGACGTTGCCGGCCGTGCCGAAGCTACCCTCGTTCATCGCCGCGGCGACTGCTGCGGTGGCAGCCGGCGCATCGTTGCAAATCACCACACCCTTGCCGGCCGCCAGGCCGTCGGCCTTGACGACGAGCGGAAAGCCCCACGGCGACTGGCGAGCGAACTCGAGCGCCGGGCCGACATCGGCGAAAATCTCGAAGTCGCCGGTGGCAATGTCGTGGCGTCGCATGAACTCTTTTGCGAACCCCTTGCTGCCTTCGAGGATTGCCGCCGGCTTCCTCGGTCCGAAGCACCGGATACCGGCATCCTCGAAGATCTCGGTGATGCCCGCTGCCAAAGGCGCCTCGGGGCCGACGACCACGAGGTCGATGGCGTGCTCCTCGGCCGCGAGCGCCAGCGCGGCGAGATCTCCGGCCTGAATCGGCCAGCATGTGGCATCGCGTGCGATGCCGGCGTTACCGGGCGAGCAGATCACAGTGTCGACGCTTTCGCTGCGTTGCAGGGCCCACACGAGCGCGTGCTCGCGTCCGCCGCCGCCGACCACCAGGACATTCATGTCGGGCTCCTGAACTTCGGGTGAAGATCGCGGCGACTCCGTCGGTCAGGATGCCGGTCACGACCAGCTCGTGCGTCCAAGGTGGCCCCGTCTGCCGCGCCACCATCGCCCCGTCGGTCCGCTTCTCCGTACACCCCGCCGGCCGGTGTTACCACACCCCTGTGGAGCGGGCAACAAGGGTCGCCGGGGCGGCGAGCTCCCGGGCGAAAGCGTTTGACGGCCTGAGCCTGAATCGGTACTCTTCGTGCTTCTGGCCGACCATGGTACGCTCTTCGTGCGCTCGCCAGACAGGGGGAAGCGGTAGCGCTTCCAGACTCTTCGCAACGAGGAAACCCGCAGATGGCTTTTGTCCGCGTCGAGGACGGCGAGTCGATTGAGCACGCCCTCCGGCGGTTCCGTCGTTTCGTGCAGCGCGAGAACATTCTCCGCGACGCGAAGCGCCATTCGCACTTCGTGAAACCTGGCGAACGTCGCCGCGCGAAGCAGGCGGCAGCTCGACGCCGGTGGCGGCGCCGTCAGCGCCGCATGCGCGCCGAGCCCTAGATCCGCGCATCGGAAACGGATTCAACGTACGTTCGTATCGGCATCGATCCAACGTTCGCATCGCGCTCCGTCGACGACTACGGACGTCGCACCGGCGCCGCCGGCCCGGCTACGCGCGATTGCCAGATCCAGATCGTCACCGCGGGCACGTACTCGACCAGGCGCGGCCACCAGGGCTCGACCCACAGATTGCTATCGCCCGTATTCACCACCAGTACCCAGTAGGCAATCGGAGCCACGGCACATAGCGCCACCCATGCCAGGTCGATCGCGGCGGCAGCGAACGGTAGGGCCCACAGCAGATACCAGGGGTGGACGGTCGGCATCAACAAGGTAAACGCCAGCAGCAACCAGTAGCCGGCACGCAACGGATCCTCTCGACGTCGCCAGAGCCACGTCAGGAGCCCCAGCCCGAGCCCGGCCGCAAGCGCCTTGGCCGCCGCGAGCGAGCCGGTGGCCGCGTGCAACACGAAGAAGGCGCCGTCGTTGAATCGCCACCGACCCGCATAGTCGAGCCAGGGCTGCAGAATGGCGATCCCGGCATCGAGGAAGGGAGCGTAGCCGAGCAGCAGGCTGCCGACGAACAGCGGCCAGTGCCACCACCGTCGCTGGCGGAGCAGGAGCGGCACGAAGACCAGCGGCCAGGTCTTGATCAGCACACCACAGGCGAGCAACAGAGTGCTGACCACGGCGCGTTGGCGGGCGTGGGCCAGGGCGGCGCCGAGGACCACGGCGATCGCCCAGCCGTCGAAGTGACCGCTGGACGCGAACTCGATCGCTGGCAGCGGATGCAACGCGTAGATCGCCACCTGCCATCGTGCCCGGCCCCAGGCGCGCAAACAGGCCAGGAGCAGGACGATGGTGAGCAGGTCTCCGAGCGTTGCGATGACCTTGAACATCCCCAGGCTGTCGTGCAGCCCATAGGTAGTCGCGAAGAGTACCTGCGCCAGGGGAGGATAGATCGTCCGGATCCGGGGATAATTGATCCGTGACCACTGTTCATCGCGCAGGCCTTCGAGGGCCGGGGCTGCCGGGGGTTCCAGATACGGGTTCCAACCCGCAGCCTGTACCCTTCCATCCCAGCGATACCGATAGATGTCATCCGAAAGGCTCGGTGGTGTGGCGAGCAACAGAACACGCAGGGCAAGTGCCGCGAGCAAGACCGTGCCGGTGGCGACCTGGCGCCCCGATGGGCCCCAGTCAGGCCACAATCGGGCGAGCGACCAGCAAATGAGGGCGTGGGAGATGCCGGCCAAGAGCATCAACGACACTGCCTGTCGCGCATTCACGCGCAGGTCGCCGAGCGCCCACAGGCCGATAGCGCACACAAGCAGCAGCGCGCTGCCCACCGTCAGTGCCGCCAGGAAGCCACGCGCATGACGGGGGCGAGCCTGCTGCTTGGCGCCTACCTCGGCGTGCTGCTGTTGCTGTCGGTCTTCGGGCTGCACCGGTTGTACCTGGTTTCCTTGTATTTGCGAACTCGGCGCGACGCGCCGTGCGCACCGCCGCCACCGTCAAGCTGGCCGCAGGTCACGGTACAGCTTCCGGTGTTCAACGAAATGTATGTTGTCGATCGTCTGCTCGACGCGGTAGCTCGACTCGACTACCCGTCCGATCGGCTCGAGGTTCAAGTACTGGACGACTCCACCGACGCGACCTCGGACCGCATACGGCGGCGCGTCGCATCGCTGCGTCGTGCGGGTCTTGACGTGAAACACCTCCGGCGCGCCGACCGAACCGGGTTCAAAGCCGGAGCGCTGGAAGCCGGCATGCGCCGTGCCCGCGGTGATCTCCTCTGTATCTTCGACGCCGATTTCGTGCCGGCGCCTGACTTCCTGCGCCGCACCGTACCGCATTTCAACGCGCCGTCGGTGGGGATGGTGCAGGTGCGGTGGAGCCACCTGAACCGCGATCATTCGGCGCTCACCAGAATCCAAGCGATGTTTCTCGACGCGCACTTCGCGATCGAGCACGGGGCCCGAAGTCGCGCTGGAAGGTTCTTCAACTTCAACGGTACTGCCGGCGTCTGGCGGCGATCTGCAATCGAGAGCGCCGGGGGCTGGGCGCACGACACGCTGACCGAGGACCTCGATCTCTCCTACCGTGCACAGTTGGGCGGCTGGCAGTTCGTCTACCTGAACGAGTCGCCGGCGCCCGCCGAGTTGCCGGTGTCGATTGCCGCTTTCAAGAGTCAGCAACGCCGCTGGACGAAGGGTGCCGTGCAAACGGCTCGCAAGCTGCTGCCGACGGTCTGGAGATCCTCCCAGCCCTGGCGTACGAAGGTGGAGGCGAGCTTCCATCTGGCCGGCAACATCGCCTACGTGTTGATGGTGACGCTGTCGTTGCTCGTATTCCCGACCATGCTGGCGCGAGCACCGTACGGCACCATCGATCTGCTACTGCTCGAGTTGCCCATCTTGCTGTTCGGTACCGGTTCCGTGGCGGTGTTCTTCGTTGTGGCACAGCATCAGATCGGCCGGTCGGCGGGCGCCGCGGCATGCCGGCTCCCGGCGTTGATGGCACTCGGAGTGGGCCTCGCACTCAACAACACGCTCGCCGTCGTGGCTGGTTTGAGTGGCGCTACCGGTGAGTTCGTGCGTACGCCCAAGCTGGCAGCGGCGGCGCGTGGTGAGGCCGGGTATCAGAGCACGCTCGGCGTCTTGCCGATCATCGAGGTCGCGATGGCCACCTACTTCGCGGTTGCGACAGCGGTGGCGGTGGCGCTGCAGTTGTGGGTGTGTCTGCCTGTCTTGCTCCTGTTCCTGGGCGGCTACGGTTGGGTCGCATGGATGTCAGTGGCCGAGTTCGCGACCGTGTCGACGTTGCCGGTCTTAGCGCATGGCTCCCGCTAGTCCTCGACTTCGCTTCGCGCCGAGCCCCACCGGCACGCTGCACCTCGGCAACGCGCGGACGGCATTGATCAACTGGCTGGTAGCGCGCGCCGCGAACGGGAAGCTGGTGCTTCGTATCGAAGATACCGACGCGGATCGTAACGTCGTCGGTGCCGAGCAACGGATCTTCGAGACCCTGCGCTGGCTCGGGATCGACTGGGACGAGGGGCCCGACGTCGGCGGTGGGCATGGCCCCTATCGCCAATCCGAGCGTGGTGCCCTGTATCGAGAGGCGGTGGCTAGATTGCTCGAGGACGAGCGCGCCTACTACTGCTTCGAGGATCCGGACGCGTTGCGTGCCGCGCAAACGGAGGCGCACGACCGCGGCCAGACGTTTCAGCATGTGTGTCGAGAGCTGACCGCGGAGGAGTCGCGCCGTCGCCTGGAAGCCGGAGAGGCCGCAGCGGTGCGGTTTCGGACGCCGGATCGTAGGGTACGGTTCGACGATGGCCTGCGCGGCAGCACCGGTGTCGAGTCCGGCGAGCTCGATGACTTCATCGTCGCCCGCGGCGACGGCACCCCGACGTATCAGCTCGCGGTTGTCGTCGACGATCACGGTATGTTGATCGATCACGTGGTACGTGGGCAGGACCACCTGTCCAACACGCCCAAGCAACTGCTTCTGTACGAGGCCCTGGGTTGGTCGCCGCCACGGTTCACGCACCTGCCGCTGGTGCTCGGAGCGGATCGGTCGCGGTTGTCCAAGCGCCACGGAGCGGTCAGTGTCGAGCAGATGCGCGACGACGGCATCCTTCCCGAATCGCTGGCCAACTACCTCACGCTAGTCGGTATGGCACCCGCCGAGGGGCGGGAGATCTGGCGTCTGTCCGAGCTCGTGGAGTGCTTCGATCTCGGTAGCCTGTCGTCGACGAATATCGGCTTTGACCTGCAGAAGCTCGAGTGGCTGAACCAGCAGCACCTGTCGGGACTCCAGCTGGACGATTTGCTGGAGCGCGCGGGCGGCGTCCTGGCGGCCGCCGACATCGAGCTGCCCGCGGATGGCCCCGGGCGTGACTGGTGGTTGGAGCTGGCGGATCTGGTACGCCCGTCGCTGCAGCGCCTCGATGAGTTGACGCTACGATTCGACGAGTTGGCGCGGGCGCCCGCGCCGACCATCGAAGTGGGCGACAATTCCCCAGATCACGCCATGCTGTCGGCGTTTCACC
Organism: Acidobacteriota bacterium; assembly: GCA_965248695.1. Taxonomy (GTDB): domain Bacteria; phylum Acidobacteriota; class UBA890; order UBA890; family WLXD01; genus DASCOT01. Next base: position 4,319,411 of record CBDFKD010000002.1, read on the forward strand.
GCGCCAGCATGGCCGGGGAGCTGGGCACTGTCGAAGCATTCAAGGAGGTGGCCGGCCGCATCGGCGAACAGACAGGCCTACGCGGCAAGGGCCTGTTCCAGCCCCTCCGGCAAGCGCTGACCGGACAGGACCACGGTCCAGAGCTGGCCCGGCTGGTGCCGTTGATGGAGAACGCGCGACGCGCTGGGGTGACGCCCGATATCCCGACGGTGGCGGAGCGCATTGCGCCGCTGGTCGCGGCACATGGTTGAGTGGCTGGTCGGAAGGCACGCGGTCGCCGAGGCGCTCGTCGGTTCGGCGCGTCAGGTGCACGAGGTCAGGGTCCTCGCGTACCGGAAGTCGGCGGCGGTCGAGGATGTCCGCGGCCGCGCCCAAGCCGCCGGCATCGAGGTGCGCGAAGTCCAGGCTCGGGAGCTCGGTGGTATTGCTCCCGGAGCGACGATCGTGGCTCGCTGCTCGGCCTTTCGATATCGGGATGAGGCCGACTTGCCAGCTGCCGATCCGAGCGTGCCGACGATGGTGGCGGTGCTGGACGGCATTCAGGACCCACAGAACCTGGGCGCAATCCTACGCACTGCCGAGGCCGCTGGTGCCGTGGGACTGTGCCACGCGGCTCGCCGCGCTGCCCAGGTAACACCGGCCGTCGTACGCGCATCGGCTGGCGCCAGCGAGCACCTGCCGGTGTACCGGGTTACGAATATTGCCCGCACCCTCGAGCGCCTCAAGGCGCTTGGCTACTGGGTCGTTGGGCTGGAAACCGGCAGCGCGACAGGGTGGGATCGGGTCGACTATCCGTCCGCGGTGGCGCTGGTGGTGGGTTCCGAGGACAAAGGCCTACGGCGGCTGGTGACGGACTGCTGCGATCACCTGGTGTCCCTGCCGATGCGGGGGCGGGTTCAGTCACTAAACGCCAGCGCGGCGTTCGCCGCGACGATCTACGAGGTGGTTCGTAGACAGAATGCTGACTGATCCGCAACGATGGCGAAGCCCGGCCGGCCAGCTTGCTGGGCTTCGGGACAGAACCTATAGTTTTGCTGCAAAGCAGTCGCCGCCGCGCGCGTTGCCGGTACACGGCCACGCCGACAAGAGCTTGTCCGGGCTGCTAGCGGGCTGGCGTAGCTCAGTTGGAAGAGCAGCTGATTTGTAATCAGCAGGTCGGAGGTTCGAGTCCTCTCGCCAGCTCTAGTGTCCTGTCCTCAGGACACGTGACTGCATCAGGGAGAGTTGCCCGAGCGGCCAAAGGGAGCAGACTGTAAATCTGCCGGCTAATGCCTACGGAGGTTCGAATCCTCCACTCTCCACTTCGAAACATGTTTGCGAACACCGACTTTCTTGTCGGAGAACCGTTTTTTATGCGCTTGATCCGACTCCCCGCGGCCGACTTGGCGTCCGTGGGGAGGGGTGATAGCATGAGCCGTTCCTCGCACAGGTGAAGTCTGTGCACACCACGGTACGAGGCGGGAATAGCTCAATCTGGTAGAGCGCCAGCCTTCCAAGCTGGGGGTTGCGGGTTCGAGTCCCGTTTCCCGCTCTGTGCGCGGCGTCGGGGCGAATCGGCTGGCCATCCACACGGGACACACCGACGCGATAGCCACGTTTTGCTTTCGGGAGGGCCCACGTGGCTCAGTGGTAGAGCGCTTCCTTGGTAAGGAAGAGGTCACCGGTTCAATCCCGGTCGTGGGCTCCATTAGTTTCATCGGAATAGATGCGGCCGTCGAACAGCGCGCCTGAACTACGTCAGAGGAGAACCTGATGGCGAAGGAGAAATTCAAACGTACGAAGCCGCACGTGAACGTGGGGACGATCGGGCACGTGGACCACGGCAAGACGACGTTGACGCAGGCGATCACGCTGATTTTGTCGAAGCTTGGGCGTGCGGACTACACACCGTTCGACGCCATCGACAAGGCACCCGAAGAGCGCGAGCGCGGCATCACGATCGCCATCGCGCACGTGGAGTACGAGTCGGAGAGCCGCCACTACGCCCACGTAGACTGCCCGGGGCACGCGGACTACATCAAGAACATGATCACGGGTGCGGCGCAGATGGACGGGGCGATTCTGGTGGTGTCGGCGGCGGACGGGCCGATGCCGCAGACGCGCGAGCACATATTGCTGGCGCGTCAGGTGGGAGTGCCGGCGATGGTGGTGTTCCTCAACAAGGTCGACATGGTGGACGACGAGGAGCTGCTGGAGCTGGTGGAGTTGGAAGTGAGGGAGCTGCTGTCGACGTACGAGTTTCCAGGCGACGATATTCCGGTGATTATGGGATCGGCGCTGCAGGCGGCAGAGTCGGGAGATCCGGAGTCGGACGCGGGCAAGCAGATTCTGGAGTTGGTGGCGGCGCTCGACAGCTACATACCGGAGCCGGTGCGAGCGCTCGACCAGGATTTCATGATGGCGATCGAGGACGTGTTCACGATTTCCGGGCGCGGCACGGTGGTAACGGGCCGCATCGACCGAGGAGTGGTGAAGACAGGAGAAGAGGTAGAGATCGTCGGGATTCGTGACACGCAGAAGAAGGTGGTCACGGGAGTGGAGATGTTCCGGAAGATCCTCGATGAGGGGCAGGCGGGAGACAACGTGGGCGTGCTGCTGAGGGGGACGGACCGGGAAGATGTGGAGCGTGGACAGGTGCTGGCGAAGCCAGGCACGATCAAGCCGCACACGGGATTTTCGGCCGAGGTGTACGTGTTGACCAAGGAAGAGGGCGGCCGGCACACGCCGTTTTTCAAGGGCTATCGGCCGCAGTTTTACTTTCGAACGACGGACGTGACCGGTTCGGTGGAGTTGCCCGCGGGCGTGGAGATGGTGATGCCCGGGGACAACGTGACGATCGCCGGAGATCTGATCACGCCGATTGCGATGGAAAAGGGCCTGAGGTTCGCGATTCGCGAGGGCGGACGTACCGTGGGTGCCGGCACCATCATAGAGATCAACGACTAGCACGTAGGGCAGTAGCTCCAATTGGCAGAGCACCGGACTCCAAATCCGGGGGTTGTGGGTTCGAATCCCTCCTGCCCTGCCTCTTGATTGCGACAAGGTGGCCGAAGTAGCGGGTTATGTGGAATCGCTGGAAGAGGTTTGTTCGAGAGGTCAGGGCCGAGCTCAAGAAGGTCACCTGGCCAAAGCGGAACGAGGTGTATGGCACCACCGCGGTGGTGCTCATGACCTGCATCATCTTTGGCGTGTATCTGTGGTTTGTCGACGTCGTCATGAGTCGGGTCATCACCTGGCTCTACGCGGCGTTCGGCTAGCGCGACCGGGATCGAGAACGACGTGAGCGAGCAGGCTGACAAGAACCTGGAGGCCGCGGCACGGGCCCTGGGCCTGGAGCCCGAAATTCCCGTTGTCGAAGAGGCAGCGCCGGAGCCGGTGCCGGCTGTCGCGGAACCGTCCGCCGAAGTGGACGCCGTCGAGGCTGATCCCGGTGACGGCACGAGCTGGTACGTCGTACACACCTATTCGGGCTACGAGCGCAAGGTAAAGCAGAGTTTGGAGGAACGTGTGCGGACCCTCGGGCTGGACGAGGAAATTCGCGAGATTCTCATCCCGACCGAAGACGTCGTCGAGATGAAGTCCGGCAAGAAGGTGGTCACCTCCAAGAAGTTCTTTCCCGGATACTTGTTGGTGCGCATGCGGATGGGCGAAGAGCTCTGGCATCTGGTCAAGAACACCCCGCGTGTGACCGGGTTCGTCGGCGAGGGTCGTAACGCGATCGCGCTCACCCAGGGCGAGGTGGACAAGATCCTCAATCGCATGGAGGAGTCGGTCGAGGCTCCGAAGCCCAAGTTCCAGTTCGCCAAGGGCGAGAACGTACGCATTGTCGACGGACCGTTCACGAACTTCTCGGGCAAGGTCGAGGAGGTCGACAATCGCCGCAGCACGCTCAAGGTGATGGTATCGATCTTCGGCCGCGCTACCCCCGTCGAGTTGGACTTCTTCCAGGTCGAGAAGGCCTGAGCATGTTTTCGAAGCGAGTGATGACAGATGGCTAAGCAAGCCAAGCCCGTAATCGGGCTCGTGAAGCTGCAGATTCCGGCGGGCAAGGCTTCGCCTGCGCCGCCCGTGGGCCCCGCACTCGGTCAGCATGGCGTCAACATCATGGACTTCTGCAACGCGTTCAACTCGACCACCAAGGACCAGGCCGGAATGATCATTCCGGTGGTGCTCACGGTCTACGGCGATCGCACCTACTCGTTCATCACCAAGACCCCTCCGGCCGCCGTCTTGCTGAAGAAGGCCGCCAACATCGCATCCGGCTCTGGCGAACCGAACAAGGAGATCGTCGCGACGGTGACTCGCGCGCAGGTGGAGGAGATCGCGAAGCTCAAGATGCCCGACCTCAACGCGTTCGACCTCGACGCTGCGGTCAGGATCATCGCCGGGACGGCGCGATCCATGGGCATCACCGTAGCGGGCCTCGAGGCCTAGGAAGCGAGATCAGATGCCCAAGCATGGCAAGCAATACACCCAGGCCAAGTCGGCGGTGGATAGCCGAGACTACGGGATTGACGAGGCGGTTGCCGCGGTGAAGTCGGGGTCTTATGCGAAGTTCGACGAGACGGTCGAGGTTGCGTTGAACCTTGGCGTTGATCCGCGGCACGCCGATCAGATGGTGCGTTCGAGCGTGGTGCTGCCGCACGGCACCGGCAAGACCAAGCGCATCCTCGTGTTCGCGCAGGGCGAGAAGATCAAGGAAGCCGAGGAAGCGGGCGCCGACCACGTCGGCGGCAAGGACCTGGTCGACAAGATTACAGGCGGCTGGTTGGAGTTCGACGCGGTGATCTCGACCCCGGACATGATGCGCGAAGTCGGCAAGCTGGGTCGCGTGCTGGGTCCGCGAGGGTTGATGCCGAACCCCAAGACGGGGACGGTGACATTCGATGTAGCCAAGGCAGTGGACGAGATAAAGGGCGGCAAGCTCGATTTCCGCGTCGACAAGAACGGCGTCGTCCACGCCCCGATAGGGCGCATGTCTTTCGACAGCGCGCAGTTGATCGACAACACCCGGGCGATGTTCGAGGCGATCATGCGTGCCAGGCCGGCGGCGGCCAAAGGTACGTACGTGAAGAGCGCGTTTCTCACCTCGACGATGGGTCCGAGCGTGCGCATCGACGTTGGCGAAGTGACCCTGTAGTAGGTGATCTGATGAATCGAACTCAGAAAGAGCACGAGATCGAGCTTCTCGGCGACACGATCGGGCAGGCGGCCCACGCTTTCCTGGTGGATTTCACCGGGCTCGACGTGGCGCGTTCGACCGATCTGCGCACCAAGCTCCGCGCCAGCGACGGCAAGATGCGGATCGTCAAGAACCGGCTCGCAAAACGTGCTTTCGCCGACAAGGCGTTGGCGCAGGTGGAAGCGGCCTTCGTCGGGCAGACGGCGATCGTCTACCCGACCGGCGAGGATGCTGTCGCTGTTGCCAAGGTGCTGCGAGATTTCACCAACGAACATGAAGTCGGCGGGGTCAAGATAGGGCTCGTCGACGGCCAGCTGATTACCCCTGAAGAGTTTCAGAGCCTGGCGGATCTGCCATCTCGTGAAGAGCTCATCGCCAAGGTGCTGTACCTGATGCAGTACCCGATCACGGGTCTGGCAACCGCCCTGAACAGCATCCTGCGTAACTTTGTCGTGGTACTGGATGCGGTACGACATCAACGAGACAACGAATAAGCCGGACGCCCGCCGGGCGTAGCCGAGTAAGCCGGAGGAAACCGTGGCGAAGCAGCTTTCAAGCGAACAATTCATCGAGCAGATCGAGAACATGTCGGTCCTCGACCTGGCCAACCTGGTCAAGGAGCTGGAAGAGAAGTTCGGCGTCAGCGCCCAGGCAATGGCCGCGCCGGTCATGGCCGGCGGAGCCGGTGCCGCCGAGGTGGAGGAAGAGCAGGACGCCTTCGACGTCATGTTGGTCACCTTTGGAGACAAGAAGATCAACGTGATCAAGACGGTCCGCGAGGTCACGAGCCTGGGGCTGAAGGAAGCCAAGGAACTCGTCGACAACTTGCCGCGAGCCGTGAAGGAAGGCGTCAGCAAGGAAGAGGCCGCCGAGCTGAAGGCCAAGTTCGAGGAAGCCGGCGCTCAAGTCGAGATCAAGTAGAGCTTGCAGAGCAGAGTCGTGGTGCTCCGTTCGAGCTGTGGGGCGCCCTCCAACGTCTTACCCCGTGGGCCACTTCGGTGCGCGGGGTCGGTTTCTGTTCTTGCGTCCGATGAAGCACTGACGGGGAGTTACTGCCCCGAAACGGGGAGTTGCCTTCCCGAGGGAGTCCCGGTTGATGGCTGACGGGTCGATCCGACCGTTACGAGAGCGCGTGAGCTTCGCCAAAATCCCCACGGCGATCCCACTACCGAATCTCATTGAAGTGCAGAAGAAGTCCTATGACCGCTTCCTGCAGATGTACGCCTCTCCCACCTCACGGGAGAACGTCGGCCTGCAGGAGGTGTTCAACACGATCTTTCCGATCAGCGACTTCCGCGAGACCGCCTCTCTCGAGTTCGTCACCTATTCCATCGGCGATCGCGAAGGACGGTTCGAGCCGACCTTCAACGAGGAGGAGTGTCAGACGCGAGGCATGACCTATGCCGTGCCGTTGCGCGTCACGTTCCGGCTCGTGGTCTGGGACAAGGATCCGGAGACCGGGACCAAGACCATCCGCGATATCAAGGAACAGGAGGTTTATCTCGGGGATATCCCGCTGATGACCAAGGGCGGGACCTTCATCATCAACGGCACCGAGCGCGTCATCGTGTCGCAGCTGCACCGCTCGCCCGGCGTTTTCTTCCACACCGGAAGCGGCAAGACGCTCTTCACCGCGCAGGTGATTCCCTACCGCGGATCGTGGGTGGAGTTCGAGCTCGACGCTCGCGACCTGGTACAGGTGCGGATCGACCGGCGGCGGAAGTTCCCAGCGACCGTGTTTCTCAAGGCCCTCGGCCTGGAGACCGACGAAGCGATCCTGCGCGTGTTCTTGCAGACGGCGAGCATTACGCTGGTCGACGGTGGCTTACACATGAACGTCGGCGATCATCTCGTCGGTATGCAGCTGTCACGCGCCATAAAGGCTGACGTCGGCAACAAGAAACCCAAGGAGATCGTGCGCTCCGGTCGCAACGTGACGCGCGGGTCCCTCAAACGCTTGCGCGACGCCGGCCAGGAAACGATCCCGGTGGAGGTTGCCGACGTCGAGGGCGCGCACACCGTTCACGACATCGCCGATCCGGAGTCGGGCGAAGTCGTGGTGAAGGCGAACGAGGAGCTTACGCCAGCGGTCCTCGACCGAATCGGCGAGGTCGGCTGCGAGGCGTTCGACATCTTCTTCCCCGACCTGAGCAGTGCTGCCAAGGTGCTGAGCAACACCCTTCGCAAGGACAGCGTTGGCACGCGCAAGGAAGCGCTGATCGAGATCTACCGCAAGATGCGCCCTGGCGACCCGCCGACGGCCGACAGCTCGCGCAACCTGTTCAAGAACATGTTCATGAACCCGCAGCGGTACGACTTCTCTCGAGTCGGGCGACTGAAGTTCAACTACAAGCTGTCGTCCGCCAAGGAGCTCGACGACCGCCTTCTCGACATGGACGACTTCGTCGCCGTGCTCGGGTTCCTGCTGGGCCTGCCCGAAGAGCCTCGTGGCGTCGACGATATCGACCATCTCGGCAACCGTCGGGTGCGTTCGGTGGGCGAGTTGCTGGAAAACCAGTTCCGCATCGGCCTCGTGCGTATGGAACGCGGCGTGCGCGAGAAGATGAGCGTGTATCAGGAGATCGAGACGGCGATGCCGCACGATCTCATCAACCCGAAGCCGGTGATGGCGGCGGTGCGCGAGTTCTTCGGATCGTCGCAGTTGTCGCAGTTCATGGACCAGACCAACCCGCTCTCGGAGGTAACCCACAAGCGGCGTCTGTCCGCTCTTGGTCCCGGCGGTCTGTCGCGTGAGCGTGCCGGGTTCGAGGTGCGCGACGTGCATCCGACGCACTACGGGAGGATTTGTCCGATCGAGACGCCTGAGGGTCCCAACATCGGGCTCATCTCCTCGCTCTCTTGCTACGGGCGGATCAACGAGTTCGGGTTCATCGAGAGCCCGTATCGGCCGGTACACAAGGGTCGGATCGCGGATCGTGTTCGGGTCGTGGATCCGGGCGGCACCAAGGTGGCGACGGGAACCGAGATTGCGCTCGACGAGCTCCAGAAGCTCAACAAGGGCGGCAAGTCGAAGGCCGCCACCTGGGAGTACGCACCGGTATTCCTGTCGGCCATCGAGGAGGATGCCCACGTCATCGCGCAGGCGAATGCGCCGATCAATGCCAAGACCGGCCGGTTCTCTCGCGATCGCGTGACGGCGCGCACGAAGGGCGATTTCCGTCTGACGCCGATCGAGGAGATCGACTTCATCGACGTCTCACCCAAGCAGGTCGTCTCGGTGGCGGCGTCGTTGATTCCGTTCCTCGAGAACGACGACGCCAACCGTGCGCTGATGGGGTCGAACATGCAGCGGCAGGCGGTGCCGTTGTACTGCCCCGAGGCTCCGGTCGTAGGTACCGGGATGGAGGCCACCACGGCCCAGGTTTCGGGCGCCGTGGTCATGGCGCGCCGCGCCGGCGTCGTGGACTTCGTCGACTCCGAACGCATCATCGTCCGCGTCGAGGGCGAGGGTGGGGACGTCGATTGCGATATCTACGGGCTTGCCAAGTTCCGTCGATCGAACCAGAACACGTGCATCAACCAGAAGCCGCTCGTACACGCCGGCGACGTGGTCGCCAGTGGGCAGGTGCTGGCGGACGGGGCGGCCACCGAGCAGGGGGAGCTGGCGCTGGGCCGCAATGTCCTCGTCGCCTTCATGCCCTGGCGCGGATACAACTTCGAGGATGCGATTGTCATCTCGGAGAAGCTCGTCAAGAACGACGGGTTCACGTCGATCCATATCGACGAGCTCGAGGTGGAGGCGCGCGACACGAAGCTGGGACCGGAGGAGATCACGCGCGACATTCCGAACGTCTCGGAGGAGGCGCTGCGGAACCTCGACGAGAGCGGCATCATCCGCGTCGGCGCCGAGGTTGGTCCCGGGGACATCCTGGTCGGCAAGGTGTCACCGAAGGGCGAGACGCAGCTGACGCCGGAGGAGAAGCTGCTACGCGCCATCTTCGGGGAAAAGGCGGGTGACGTGAAGGACGCGTCATTGACGTGCCGACCCGGCATCGCAGGCACGGTGGTCGACGTCCAGGTCTTCACCCGCAAGGGGGTCGACAAGGACTCTCGGGCGATCGAGATCGAGGACGACGACATCAACAAGCTGCAACGGGATCTGCTCGATGAGGTCCGTATCCTCAAGTCGGGCATGCGCAGCCAGATTGCCGCGCTGGTCGGCGGCAAGACCCTGGACATGGGGATCAAGCACCCGGACACCGGGGAGGCGCTAGCTGCCAAAGGGGAGACGCTCAACGACGAGCTCGTGCAGTCGCTGCCGTACGCGAGCCTCGCCAAGATCCGGCTGGCGAAGTCCAACAAGAGCACCGAGTCGAAGATCCAGGGCCTCATCGCCGAGCTAGATGAGCGCATCGCCGGCCTGCAGGCCGAATTCGACGAGCGCCAGGAAGCGTACCGTCGCGGCGATGAGCTGCCGCCGGGTGTCATCAAGATGGTCAAGGTGTACATCGGCATGAAGCGCAAGGTGCAGGCGGGCGACAAGATGGCCGGTCGGCACGGAAACAAGGGCGTTATCGCCACCGTGTTGCCGGAAGAGGATCTGCCTTTCCTGCCTGACGGTCAGCCGGTCGATATCGTGCTCAACCCGCTCGGCGTTCCCTCACGCATGAACGTCGGTCAGATTCTCGAGACCCACCTCGGGTGGGCCGCCAAGGCGCTCGGGGTGCACTTCGCGACCCCGGTGTTCGATGGCGCCACCGAGGATGAGATCAAGGAGCAGCTCGCCGGCGCCGGGCTTCCAACGAGCGGCAAGATCGAGCTGCGCGACGGGCTCACCGGCGAGCTGTTCGAGAACGAGGTGACGGTCGGCTACATCTACATGCTGAAGCTGTCGCACATGGTTGACGACAAGATCCACGCGCGCTCGATCGGACCGTACTCGCTTATCACGCAACAACCGCTGGGCGGCAAGGCGCAATTCGGCGGCCAGCGCTTCGGCGAGATGGAAGTGTGGGCGCTGGAGGCCTACGGCGCTGCCCATACCTTGCAGGAGCTGCTCACGGTCAAGAGCGATGACGTGTACGGCCGCGCCAAGATCTTCGAGTCGATCGTCAAGGGCGAAGGCGACCTGGAGCCGGGTCTGCCGGAGTCCTTCAACGTGCTCGTAAAGGAGCTTCAGGGCCTGGGCCTCGACGTCGAGCTTTACCGCAGCAAGCGGTCCAGCGAGGCTGACTCGGAGATGATGCTGTGATGGCCGCGACGCGCAGGGATGTGACAGTTTTCTCGTCGAACAAGGTGGTGGGATCGTGAGGAGCGCACTCGGGTTCTTCGAGAGCAAGCCGGTCAACATCAACGACTACGAGGCCATCCGGATCGGCCTGGCGTCACCCGAGAAGATTCGGTCCTGGTCGCATGGCGAGGTAACGAAGCCGGAAACGATCAACTACCGGACGTTCAAGCCGGAACGCGACGGCCTGTTCTGCGCCAAGATCTTTGGCCCGGTGAATGACTGGGAGTGCTTGTGCGGCAAGTACAAGCGCATGAAGCATCGGGGTGTGATCTGCGACAAGTGCGGCGTCGAGGTGACCCAGTCGAAGGTCCGGCGCGAGCGCATGGCACACATTGAGCTCGCCTGCCCGGTATCGCACGTCTGGTTCTTCAAGGGGTTGCCCTCGCGCATGGGGCACTTGCTCGACATGACCATGCGGGAGATGGAGCGCATCCTCTACTACGAGGCGTACATCGTCGTTGACGCAGGTCCAACGGATCTGAAGGAGCGCGAGCTCATCAACGAGGAGCGCTTCCGGGATCAGCGTGCCGACTACGGCGATTCGTTCCTTGCGATGATGGGCGCCGAGGCGATCAAGGAGCTTCTGCGACGTATCGACGTGGTCTCGCTGGCGACCGAGCTGCGTGCGGCGATGAAGGTAGAAACTTCCAAGCAGAAGCGCGCCAAGTTTGCCAAGCGGCTCAAGGTAGTGGAGGCCTTCCTGAAGTCGGGGAACGAGCCCGAGTGGATGGTTCTGGACGTGATCCCGGTTATCCCGCCGGAGCTCCGACCGCTCGTGCCGCTCGACGGCGGCCGCTTCGCGACCTCGGATTTGAACGATCTGTACCGACGCGTGATCAATCGCAACAACCGGCTCAAGAAGCTCATCGAGCTCAAGGCGCCAGATGTCATCATCCGCAACGAGAAGCGCATGCTGCAGGAGGCGGTCGATTCGTTGTTCGACAACGGCCGTCGTGGTCGAGTCCTTCGTGGCGCCAACAACCGCCCGCTGAAGTCGCTCTCGGACACGTTGAAAGGCAAGCAGGGACGCTTCCGCCAGAACTTGCTCGGCAAGCGCGTCGACTACTCGGGTCGCTCGGTGATCGTCATCGGTCCGGACCTGGCGCTCGATCAGTGCGGGCTGCCCAAGAAGATGGCGCTCGAGCTGTTCAAGCCGTTCATCTACCAGAAGCTGGAGGAGCGCGGCCTCGTGGCGACGATCAAGGCCGCCAAAGAGCTCGTCGAAGCTCAGGTACCAGAGGTATTCGACGTCCTCGAGGAGGTCATTCAAGAGCACCCGGTGCTGCTGAACCGTGCCCCGACACTGCATCGACTCGGCGTGCAGGCTTTCCAGCCGGTGCTCGTCGAAGGCAAGGCGATCAAGATCCACCCGCTAGTGTGCACGGCGTTCAACGCCGACTTCGATGGCGATCAGATGGCGGTGCACGTACCGTTGTCGCCGCGATCACAGATCGAGGCAAAGGTGCTGATGATGAGCACCGAGAACCTGCTGTCGCCGGCCCACGGGCGACCGATCGCGATTCCGACGCAAGACATCGTGCTCGGTGGGTACTACATCACCAAGGCGCGGCGAGGCACGCGCGGCGAGGGTCGGCTGTTCGGCGATGTCGATGAGGTCGTGCTGGCTCGAGAGATGGGGCAGGTCGAGACACAGACGCCGATTCGTCTGCGCTACAGCGGTTCGTTTATCGACCTGACGAAGTCGGCCGACGATCAAGACGTCGTCCACGCGGAGATCGAGGAAGTCACCAACCGCATAGTCGACACCACCGTTGGCAGGGTGCTCTTCAAGCAGGCGATGCCTGCCGAGATGCCGTTCATCAACGGTGTGCTCAAGAAGCGCGGTCTCGGTCAGGTGGTCAACTATTGTTTCATCCACTTCGGCAACAAGCTCACCGTGGAGACGCTAGATGCCCTGAAGGACCTGGGCTTCCAGTACGCCACGGTCGCCGGTTTCACCGTCGGTATCGACGACATGACCGTTCCTTCCGACAAGGACGACCTCGTCGCCGAGGCGCGGGAAGAGGTCATCGAGATCGAGCAGCAGTATCTCGACGGCGCGATTACCGAGGGCGAGCGCTACAACAAGGTCGTGGCGATCTGGTCGGAGCTGACCGAGAGCGTCGCCGACGCGATGTTCCGCCAGATGGAGGAACGGGATCGGAAGGGTGATCCCAACCCGATCTACAGCATGGCTGACTCCGGAGCTCGTGGCTCGATCCAGCAGATCCGGCAGCTGGCCGGGATGCGGGGCCTGATGGCCAAGCCGTCCGGCGAGATTATCGAGACGCCGATCACGGCGAACTTCCGCGAGGGACTGTCCGTCGCTCAGTACTTCATCTCGACGCACGGTGCGCGCAAGGGGCTTGCCGATACGGCGCTCAAGACAGCCGACTCGGGCTACCTGACGCGCCGTCTCGTGGATGTGGCGCAGGATGTCATTGTCACCGAGGAGGACTGCGGCACCATCGAGGGAATCTTCGTCGCACCCATCGTCGACAGTGGCGAGGTCATCGAGCCATTGCGTGATCGCATCGTCGGTCGCGTGGCGTTGGAAGAGGTCGCCGACCCGTTCAGCGGCGAGCTGCTTTGCGGGGCGGTCGAGCAGATCGATGTCGAGCGCGCCAACTCCATCCAGAACTCGGGAACCGAGAAGGTCAAGATTCGCTCGGTGTTGACCTGTGAAACCGAGTGGGGCGTCTGTCAGAACTGCTACGGCCGTGATCTTTCGACCGGTCAGCTGGTCGAGCGTGGCACGGCCGTGGGCGTCATCGCCGCGCAGTCGATTGGTGAGCCCGGGACCCAGTTGACCATGCGTACTTTCCACATCGGCGGGGCCGCATCGCGGGTCGGGGAGGCAACCACGCTGGATGCAAAGAACGCTGGCACCGTGGTGTTCCTCAACCTGAGAACGGTCGAGGATCGCGAGAAGAACCTCGTGGTCATGAACCGTAACGGCGCGGTGGCGCTGCAGGATGCGGATGGCAACATCCGCGAGCGCTATTCCGTTGTCTACGGCGCCAAGCTCAAGGTTCGCGAGGGTACGAAGGTCGAGAAGGGAACCATTCTGGTGGAGTGGGACCCGTACTCGTTCGCTATCCTGACCGAGGACGCTGGCATCGTGAAGTACAGCGACATAACGCCGGGCGTCACGTGTGAGGAGCGAGTGGATGAAGTGACCGGCCTGTCGCAGTTGGTGATCAAGGAGTCCATACCGGAGAAGATGCAGCCGCAGATCCAGATCGTCGATCCGGAGCACACTCGCAAGATCAAGCGCGCGTACGCGCTGCCGATGAGCGCTCACCTGAATGTTCCCGACGGAGGAGCGGTGGATCCGGGTGCGGTGCTGGCGCGCATCCCGCGTGAAACGACCAAGACGCAGGACATCACCGGTGGTCTGCCGCGCGTCGTGGAGCTGTTCGAGGCGCGCAAGCCGAAGGAGCCTGCGGTCATCGCCGAGATCGACGGCGTGTTCGAGACCGGCGAGGTCGTAAAGGGCCTACGGAAGGTCTCGGTAAAGAACGAGGAGACCAGCGAGGCGCGCGACTACTCACTTCCTCGTGGTGCGCACGTCAACGTTCGAGAAGGGGATCCGGTGCGCGCCGGTGAGCCTCTGGTCGACGGTGCGGTGAACCCGCACGACATCCTCGACGTGCTTGGCGAGCGCGCACTGCAGGAGTACCTGGTGAACGAGATCCAGGAGGTTTATCGCCTCCAGGGCGTGAACATCAACGACAAGCACATTGAGGTCATCGCCCGCCAGATGATGCGCTGGGTGCGCGTCGAGGACGTCGGCGACAGCGACTTTCTCGTCGGCGAGCAGGTCGATCGTTTCCGCTTCCAGGGCGAGAATCGCCGCGTGGTCGAGTCCGGCGCACAGCCGGCCACCGGTAGTCCGCTATTGCTGGGGATCACCAAGGCCTCGCTGTCGACCGATTCGTTCATCTCGGCGGCCTCGTTCCAGGAGACCACCCGGGTATTGACCGAAGCGGCGATCACCGGTGCAGTGGACCGGCTGCGGGGCCTCAAGGAGAACGTCATCATGGGTCGTTTGGTGCCTGCCGGCACCGGATTCTCGGAGTATCGCGGCGCCACGCTCACGGAGGAGTTGGTGGAGCGTCGGCGGCCCGCGGACATCCTCGCCGGCATGGCCGAGGCGGCGGCGGAAGCCGACGCGCAGCTGGTGCCGAAGCCGGTCGAGGGCAGCACCGACTGACGGGCGTTTCCTGGCCTCCGGTCGGATTGACTGGCGCAAGGCGGCTGCTATACTTAGCCCCCTGCTCAGGGGCACATGGGGGCCGTGCGGGCTGACCACACGGCCTTGGTCCAATTACTGTTTTTCCGCCTAGGGCTGCTCCGGCCCCTTGGCACCCACCTGACTCGTGGTTGGGAGGGAGCTTTGCCTTCGGCGGGCAAACCCGGAAACGGTTGTAGAGGTATTTGTTGCCTACCGTCAACCAGTTGGTAAGGAAGGGGCGTAAGCGGGTCACCGCCAAGACCTCGAGCCCGGCACTGCAAAGGTGTCCGCAGCGTCGAGGTGTGTGTACTCGTGTGTATACCACTACCCCGAAGAAGCCCAACTCGGCGTTGCGCAAAGTGGCGCGCGTGCGCTTGACGAACGGAATGGAAGTCACCTCCTATATTCCCGGCATCGGGCATAACTTGCAGGAGCACTCCATCGTTCTGATTCGTGGCGGCCGTGTGAAGGATCTTCCTGGAGTCAGGTATCACGTCATTCGCGGCACACTCGACGCTTCTGGCGTTGATGGCCGTATGCAGGGTCGGTCTAAGTACGGAGCCAAGCGGCCCAAGTCCTGATCCCTGCTCGCCTTCGCCGGCGCGTTCCGCCGGCCCTTTCCTCCTCTTTCCGGCAAAAACTAGGGGATTTGTGTACAGCCGCCGACCGGCCTCGTGACCGGCGGTGGCGGAGTGAGGTTATGCCGCGAAAAGACGTCAAGGTCAGGCAGCACACGGTCCCATCTGACCCGATCTACGGCAGTCGACAGCTGTCCAAGTTCATCAACCATCTGATGATGGCGGGCAAGAGGAGCCTGGCCCAGCGGTTGGTGTACGACGCTCTCGAGCGCGTCAAAGAGAAGTCGGGTGAGGACGACGCGCTGGGTGTTTTCAAGCGCGCCATGGACAACGTGCGGCCGGTGCTCGAGGTCAAGTCGCGCCGTGTGGGTGGCTCCACGTACCAGGTTCCGATTGAGGTTTACCCACGGCGGCGCACCTCGCTGGCGATGCGGTGGCTGATCGATGCGGCGCGTTCGCGCGGTGAGCGAACGATGGCCGAGCGACTGTGTAACGAGCTGCTCGATGCCTCGAGTGGTCGGGGCTCGGCTGTAAAGAAGAGAGAAGACACACACCGGATGGCAGAGGCGAACAAGGCCTTTGCGCACTACCGCTGGTAAGGACTCGCAGGGAGCAACGACCGTGCCTCGTAAGGTGGCGCTCGCGTCAACACGCAACATCGGCATCATGGCGCACATCGATGCCGGTAAGACGACGACGACCGAGCGCGTTCTCTACTACACCGGGATCACCCACAAACTCGGTGAGGTCCATGAAGGGACCGCCGAGATGGACTGGATGGTTCAGGAGCAGGAGCGCGGCATCACCATCACCTCCGCGGCGACGACTTGTATCTGGAACAACCACCGCGTCAACATCATCGACACGCCGGGCCACGTTGATTTCACTGCTGAAGTCGAACGGTCGCTGCGTGTTCTCGACGGCGCCGTTGCGGTGTTCGATGCGGTTGGCGGTGTGGAGCCACAGAGCGAGACCGTCTGGCGCCAGGCGAACAAGTATGGCGTGCCCCGCATCGCCTTCGTCAACAAGATGGATCGCGTCGGTGCCAACTACGAGCGCTGCATGCAGATGATGGTCGACCGCTTGCACACCAAGCCGGTCCCAGTGGTGATTCCCTGGGGCGCCGAGGAGAACTTCGTCGGGGTGATCGATGTCGTGCGCGGTATCGCGCTGCGCTACAACAGCGATGACCTGGGCGCCGAGCCCATCGTCGAGGAGATTCCGGCCGAGTGCCAGGCCGACGTCGACGCTGCGCGCGAGCGGGTTCTGGACGCGGCCAGCGAGATCGACGACGCCATCCTCGAGAAGTACGTCGGCGGGGAGGAGGCCACGGTCGAGGAGCTTATTGCCGCTTTGCGCCACGGCACGGTGACGCTGCAATTGACCCCCGTGCTGGCCGGCTCGGCGTTCAAGAACAAGGGCGTGCAGCCGTTGCTCGACGCCGTCATTGACTACCTGCCGTCGCCGGTCGACGTGCCGCCGATCCAGGGTCTCGATCCGGACAAGAAGGAAGAGACGAAGGTCGAGCGTAGGGCGGACGATGACGAGCCGTTCTCGGCCCTGGTGTTCAAGATCATGACCGACCCGTTCGTCGGGCAGCTGGCGTTCTTCCGCGTCTACTCGGGTCAGGTCGAGTCGGGCGATCGTGTGCTGAATTCGACCACCGGTAAGAAGGAGCGCATTGGACGCCTGCTGAAGATGCACGCCAACAAGCGCGAGGAGATCAACCGGGTACGGGCTGGCGATATCGCCGCTGCGGTAGGTCCGAAGACGGTGTCCACCGGGCACACGATCTGCGACCCGAGCCATCCGGTGCTGCTGGAGACCATGGAGTTCATGAAGCCGGTGATCGCCATGGCCATCGAGCCGAAGACGCGGGCCGACCAGGAGAAGCTCGGCGACGCGCTTGGCAAGCTGCAGCGTGAAGATCCGACGTTCAAGGTGCATCGCGACGAAGAGACCGGCCAGACGATCATCGCCGGCATGGGCGAGCTGCATCTGGAAGTTCTGGTCGACCGGATGCTGCGCGAGTTCAGCGTGCAAGCCAACGTCGGTGCGCCGCAAGTTGCCTACCGTGAGGCAATCACGCGCGCATCTAAGGGCGAAGGCCGCTTCGTGCGGCAAACCGGCGGGCGCGGCCAGTTCGGCCACGCCAAGATCGAGATCGAGCCGCTGCCGCCAGAGGAAGGTCAAAAGTTCGAGTTCGTCAACCGAATCGTCGGCGGCAAGATCCCGCGAGAGTACATTCCGTCAGTCGAGCAAGGCATCCGCGAAGCCATGGACAACGGCCCGCTTGCCGGCTACGAGATGGAAGGCGTGCGCGCCTCCGTCGTCGACGGTTCCTTTCATGACGTCGACTCTTCCGAGATTGCGTTCAAGATTGCAGGGAGCATGGCCTTCAAGGACGCGATGAAGAACGCGGCGCCGGTGTTGATGGAGCCGATCATGGACCTGGAGATCGTCGTGCCGGAGAAGTACATGGGCGACGTGATCTCGGACATGAACAGCCGACGTGGTCGCATCGAGAACCTCGACACGCGTGACGGATTGAAGATCATCAACGGTCGCGTGCCCTTGTCGGCGATGTTCGGCTACGCCACCGATCTGCGATCGGTTACCCAAGGGCGCGCCAACTTCACCATGCACTTCAAGCGCTACGAGCGAGTACCGAAGACCATTACGGATGAGATCGTCCTGCGGGTGCGGGGCAAAGCGGTCTGACACGCCGGCCGCGTAGAGAAACTTCAGGAGACAAGCAGCGATGGCGAAGGAGAAATTCAAACGTACGAAGCCGCACGTGAACGTGGGGACGATCGGGCACGTGGACCACGGCAAGACGACGTTGACGCAGGCGATCACGCTGATTTTGTCGAAGCTTGGGCGTGCGGACTACACACCGTTCGACGCCATCGACAAGGCACCCGAAGAGCGCGAGCGCGGCATCACGATCGCCATCGCGCACGTGGAGTACGAGTCGGAGAGCCGCCACTACGCCCACGTAGACTGCCCGGGGCACGCGGACTACATCAAGAACATGATCACGGGTGCGGCGCAGATGGACGGGGCGATTCTGGTGGTGTCGGCGGCGGACGGGCCGATGCCGCAGACGCGCGAGCACATATTGCTGGCGCGTCAGGTGGGAGTGCCGGCGATGGTGGTGTTCCTCAACAAGGTCGACATGGTGGACGACGAGGAGCTGCTGGAGCTGGTGGAGTTGGAAGTGAGGGAGCTGCTGTCGACGTACGAGTTTCCAGGCGACGATATTCCGGTGATTATGGGATCGGCGCTGCAGGCGGCAGAGTCGGGAGATCCGGAGTCGGACGCGGGCAAGCAGATTCTGGAGTTGGTGGCGGCGCTCGACAGCTACATACCGGAGCCGGTGCGAGCGCTCGACCAGGATTTCATGATGGCGATCGAGGACGTGTTCACGATTTCCGGGCGCGGCACGGTGGTAACGGGCCGCATCGACCGAGGAGTGGTGAAGACAGGAGAAGAGGTAGAGATCGTCGGGATTCGTGACACGCAGAAGAAGGTGGTCACGGGAGTGGAGATGTTCCGGAAGATCCTCGATGAGGGGCAGGCGGGAGACAACGTGGGCGTGCTGCTGAGGGGGACGGACCGGGAAGATGTGGAGCGTGGACAGGTGCTGGCGAAGCCAGGCACGATCAAGCCGCACACGGGATTTTCGGCCGAGGTGTACGTGTTGACCAAGGAAGAGGGCGGCCGGCACACGCCGTTTTTCAAGGGCTATCGGCCGCAGTTTTACTTTCGAACGACGGACGTGACCGGTTCGGTGGAGTTGCCCGCGGGCGTGGAGATGGTGATGCCCGGGGACAACGTGACGATCGCCGGAGATCTGATCACGCCGATTGCGATGGAAAAGGGCCTGAGGTTCGCGATTCGCGAGGGCGGACGTACCGTGGGTGCCGGCACCATCATAGAGATCAACGACTAGGATGCCGACCCCAGGCTCCCACTGAAGGTGTAAGGGATGGATCAGAAGATTCGAATCCGGCTCAAGGCCTACGACTACCGAGTGCTCGACCAATCGGCGCATGAGATCGTCGACACGGCCGAGCGTACCGGGGCCGAGGTGGCCGGGCCCATCCCGCTGCCGACCGAGCGTGTCGTCTACACCGTGCTGCGATCGCCACACGTGAACAAGAAGTCTCGGGAGCAATTCGAGATCCGCACGCACAAGCGACTGGTCGACATTCTTTCAGCTACTCCGCAGACGGTAGACGCGCTGATGAAGCTCGATCTCCCGGCCGGGGTAGACGTCGAGATCAAGGCCTTCGGGCCTGAACACTAGACGGCGGCAACGATGAAGGGTCTGATAGGACAAAAAATCGGCATGACACGCATCTTCGATGACGCCGGCAATCACGTGCCGGTCACCGTTCTGCGCGTCGGCCCGTGCGTCGTGCTCCAGGTACGCACCCAGGAGCGCGATGGATATCGGGCGGCACAGCTCGGCTACATCGAGGACGGCCTGCGACCGGAGCAGCTCAACAAGCCAACCCGCGGGCACCTCGGCAAGGTCGGGGCGCCTCCGGTGCGTATGATCCGCGAGTTCCCGTTGTCTGCAGAGGCCGACACGAAGGAAGGCGATCGCCTCACCGTCGAGCTCTTCGCCGACGTCGAACGAGTGGACGTAACGGGAACGACCAAGGGACGCGGCTTTGCCGGCGTGATGAAGCGTCACGGCTTCAAGGGCGGCAAGGCGACGCACGGATCGATGTTCCACCGCCGGCCGGGTTCGATCGGGCAGGCGGCATGGCCGTCGCGAGTGTTCAAGGGCAAGAAAATGCCCGGACGGATGGGCGGACAGCGCGTCACTCAGCAAGGATTGCGGGTGGTCAAGATCGACCCCGAGCGGCACCTGCTGATGGTGAGGGGCTCGGTGTCCGGGGCCACGCGTGGCTATGTGCTCATCCGTAAAGCGGTACGAGGTTGACGATGCCAACGCTGGATGTGCGGGATCGGAGCAACAAGGTCGTCGGTTCGGTTGAAGTGGGAGCAGCTGTCTTCGCGCGTTCGATCAAGCCAAGCCTTCTCCACGAGGCGGTGGTGAACTACCAGAATGCGCAGCGGCGTGGCACGCATTCCACCAAGACGCGCGCCGAGGTCAGGGGATCGAAGCGTAAGCCGTGGCGCCAGAAGGGCAGCGGACGCGCCCGTGTCGGCGACCGGCGCAATCCGATCTGGCGTAAGGGCGGCGTTGCGTTCGGGCCGCAAATGCGCGATCACTCGACGATTCTGCCACGGCGCAAGATGCGTACCGCGCTGCAGATGGCGCTGTCATCCAAGTGTGCCGAGGACCAGATCGTGGTGCTTGACGATATGTCCCTCGAGGCCCCCAAGACCAAGCTGGTGGCGACCATGCTCGCCGGGCTGGAGCTCGGTGGTAGGACGCTCATCTACGATCCGGACGCCAGCGAGGAGTTTGCCCGCGCGGCGCGAAACCTCCCCAACACGAAGGTGGTCGGCGGTTTCGGGCTGAACGTCTACGATCTGCTGGTGCACGACACGTTGCTCACCAGCAAGGCGGGAATCAGCCAGATCGACGAGGCGCTCCGATGAACGCGCACGACGTCATTCGCCGCCCGGTGATCACCGAGAAGGCGACGGTTCTGAAGGAAACGGAGCACACGCTGTGCTTCGAGGTATCGCGACGTGCCACGACCGTCGATGTGCAGCGCGCAGTGGAACAGATATTCAAGGTCAAGGTCGAGGGTGTGCGGATGATGAACGTCCGCGGCAAGCCCAAGCGTCTAGGTCGCCACGCGGGCTACAAGCCGTCGTGGAAGAAGGCGTATGTGCGTCTTGCTGCCGACCAGATCATGATCGAGTACTTCGAGGGAGTCTGAGATGGGCATGCGACAGCTGAAGCCTACGTCCCCGGGCACGCGCTTCCGCAAGGGCTCCGATTTCGCCGAGGTTACCGAGTCCACCCCGCTGCGAGCGCTCACCAAGGGGAAGCGCGCCACGTCGGGCCGTAACCACAAGGGTCGCGTCACGATCCGACATCGCGGAGGCGCCCACAAGCGCCGCTATCGCGCCATCGATTTCAGACGCAACAAGCCCGGCGTGCCGGCCAAGGTTGCCACCATCGAGTACGATCCGAACCGCACCGCGCGCATCGCGCTGCTGCATTATCTCGACGGCGAGAAGCGATACATCGTGGCGCAGGTCGGAGTGGCCGTCGGCGACATGCTGATGTCGGGGCCCGAGGCAGAGATTCGACCAGGAAACGCGCTTCCGCTGCGAGCGATACCGCTCGGCACGGTGATCTCTTGCATCGAGATGAAGCCCGGCAAGGGTGCGCAAATGGCTCGCAGCGCAGGTGCGCAGGCGACGCTGGCGGCCAAGGAAGGCAGGTACGCACACATCCGCTTGCCGTCGGCGGAAGTTCGTTTGATCCATCTCGACTGTATGGCCGTCATCGGACAGATCGGCAACGTCGAGCACAACAACGAGTCCTACGGTAAGGCCGGGCGCCGTCGATGGCGCGGCTGCCGTCCACACACGCGTGGCGTTGCGATGAACCCGATCGACCACCCGATGGGTGGTGGTGAGGGTAAGGCATCAGGAGGTCGGCACCCGTGTACTCCATGGGGCAAGCCGACGAAGGGCGCCAAGACCCGCAACAACAAGCGTACTGATCGCTTCATCGTCAGGCGTCGGGATCAGGGTCGCAGGAGGAAGTAGGGAATGGCACGGTCGCTCAAGAAAGGCCCCTACGTCGAGGCCTCGCTGCGCAGCAAGATCGATCTCATGAACAGCGCAGGGGATCGAAACGTCGTCAAGACGTGGTCACGCCGCTCGACGATCGTCCCAGAGATGGTCGGCCACACGTTGGCCGTGCACAACGGCAAGCGCTTTATCCCGGTGTACATCACCGAGAACATGGTGGGGCACAAGCTTGGGGAATTCGCTCCGACGCGCACCTTCCGGTCGCATGCCGGTGCGCGCTCGGATCGCAAGGTCGGATTCAGATAGTCATGAGTGAGCATGTGAGCACAGCGCGAGGACGGTACCTGCGTGGGTCGCCGCAGAAGTTTCGGCTTGTCGTCGACATGATTCGTGGCCGGGCTGTGCCCGAAGCCCTGGGTATTCTCGGGCTGTCCACCAAGCGGGCGTCGGGGGTGATCGAAAAGGTGGTGCGCTCGGCGATCGCCAATGCCGAGAATCTGCGGCCAGACGTCGATGTCGACGGGCTGTTCGTTGCCTCGATCAACGTCGACGCGGGCCCCTCGTTGCCGACACGCATTCGCCCACAGCCGATGGGGCGGGCATTTCCGATTATCAAGAGGACCAGTCACGTGACGGTGAAGCTGGCCGAAAGGGAGGCCTGATTTGGGCCAGAAAGTTCATCCGTACGGCTTCCGCCTCGGCTACACGACCGAGTGGCGCTCGCGCTGGTTTGCCACCAAGGACTATGCCGACCTGCTGCACGAGGACATCGCGCTGCGGGAGATGATCACCGAGCGCTTGCACCACGCCGGCATATCCAAAGTCGATATCGAGCGCGCTGCGAACAAGCTCAAGATCGACGTGCATACAGCGCGGCCCGGCATCGTCATCGGTCGCAAGGGCGCCGAGGTGGACCGCCTGAAACGCACTGTTGAGGAGATGACCGGGCGCGAGGTGTTCATCAACATCCAGGAAGTGCATCGTCCCGAGCTCGACGCTCAGTTGGTGTCGGAGAGCGTGGCCATGCAGCTGGAGCGCCGTGTCGCGTTTCGCCGCGCGATGCGCAAGGCGGTGGAGAACGCCCAGCGTTTCGGTGCCGAGGGCATCCGCGTGCGCTGCGCCGGGCGTCTTGGCGGGCTCGAGATCTCGCGTGCGGAATGGTATCTGCACGGCAAGCTCCCCCTGCACACCTTGCGCGCCGATATCGACTATGGGTTTGCCGAGGCGCGCACGACGTATGGGCGCATCGGCGTGAAAGTGTGGATCTACCAGGGCGAGATCCTGAGCCCCGACATGGCCCGCCGCACCAAGGCGTCGTCGTAAGGAGCGTCGTAGATGTTGATGCCGAAGAAGATCAAGTACCGCAAGCAGCACCGCGGACATCGACGGGGCAAAGCTCTGCGTGGCTCGACGGTCTCGTTTGGCGAGTACGGGTTGCAGGCCCTGGAAGCAGCGTGGATCACGGCGCGCCAGATCGAGGCCGCACGTGTCGCCATGACCCGACACGTCAAGCGTGGCGGGAAGATCTGGATCCGGATGTTCCCGGACAAGCCGGTGACCAAGAAACCGGCCGAAGTTCGGATGGGCAAGGGAAAGGGGAACCCGGAGTTGTGGGTTTCGGTGGTCCGCCCTGGCCGCATCCTCTACGAGATTGAAGGGGTGAGCGAGGAAGTTGCGCACGCGGCGATGCGGCGGGCGGCGGCCAAGTTACCGATTCGTACGCGCGTGGTAAAGCGAGTCGTGGAGGAGCTGCAATGGTAGCCGACGAGATCCGCGACATGACGGACGTCGAGATCAATGGACGGATCCAGGACCTGAGAGAACAGTTGTTCAAGCTCCGGTTTCAGAAATCCACTGGCCAGGTCGAAAGCGCCGCCAAGTTGTCGAGCGTTCGTCGCGAGGTCGCGCGAGCCATGACGGTGCTGCGAGAACGGGAGCTGGCGCCAGCCGATGCCGAGGAGACGGCTCCGGCCGCTACGTGAGGTCTTGGAGGATTTTGCAATGAGCACAGCGAGCAGCGAAGAGACGCGACCGGTTGGCAACAAACGCCAGGAGATCGGTGTGGTTACCAGCGACAAGATGGACAAGACCGTGGTGGTCACGGTGGAGCGCGTCTGGTCACATCCGCTGTATCGCAAGGTCGTGCGCACGCGTGCCAAGTTCATGGCGCACGATGGCGACAACAGCTGTCAGATCGGCGATCGAGTTCGAGTGACCGAATGCCGGCCGATGTCGGCGCGCAAGCGCTGGCGTGTGGCCGAGATCATCCAACGTGCTCCCGGCAGTGACGCCGGCACAGGCGAGTGACGGCGAGGCAAGCAGCATGATTCAGATGGAGACGGTGCTCGATGTCGCCGACAACTCCGGCGCTCGCAAGATCGCTTGCATCCGGCGGCTCGGTGGCTCGAGCGTAGGCCAGATTGCCGGTCTCGGCGACGTTATCTCCGCGGCCGTGAAAGAGGCCGTGCCGCACGGCACCATCAAGAAGGGCGAGGTCGTTCGCGCCGTCATCGTGCGTACGCGCAAGGAGACTGGTCGGCGGGATGGCTCGTACATCCGCTTCGACAACAATGCCGCCGTGCTCATCGATGCGCAGAACGAACCGATCGGTACGCGCGTGTTCGGCCCTGTCGGGCGCGAGCTGCGCGAGCGACGTTTCATGAAGATCGTTTCGCTTGCCCCTGAGGTGCTGTGATGGCGGGACCGAAGGTAAAGCGCAACGATACGGTCTACGTGACCACCGGCCGCGACAAGGGCAAGACCGGTCGCGTGCTTGCCGTGAACCCGGAGAAGCAGCAGGTGCTCGTAGAGGGAGTGAACATGGTTACCCGCGCCGTGCGGCCGAATCCGCAGAAGAACGTCAAGGGTGGCCTTGTTCGCAGTGAAAAGACCCTTCATATCTCGAACGTCGCTGTCGTCGACCCGGAGACGAACACCCCGACGCGCGTCGGCTACCAGTTCCTGGAGGATGGCTCGAAAGTGCGCGTCAGCCGTCAGGGCGCCATCATCGACAAGAGCTGACGAGGACGAGACGATGATTGTGCGCATGAAAAAGCTCTACGATGAAGAGATCTTGCCGAAGCTCGTCGAAGAGGGCACGTATCAGAACCCGATGGCTGTGCCGAGACTCGTGAAGATCAGCGTCAACATGGGCGTTGGTGGCGCCTCGCAGGACATCAAGGAGCTCGACAAGGCGATCGACGAGCTCGGCCAGATCACCGGGCAGAAGCCGGTCGTTCGTCGTGCTCGCAAGTCGATCGCGGCATTTAAGTTGCGCGAGGGAATGCCGGTCGGTTGCTCGGTTACGCTTCGCGGCGAGAAGATGTGGGAGTTTCTGGATCGGCTGATCACCATCACACTGCCGCGTGTGCGAGATTTCCGCGGTGTCCCGCGACGATCGTTTGACGGTCGGGGCAACTACACGATGGGGCTCGCTGACCAGCTCATCTTCCCGGAGGTCGACTACACCAAGGTTGACCGGGTTCGCGGGATGAACGTGACGATTTGTACCTCCGCTGCTACGGACGAAGGCGCCCGCACTCTGCTCGCGGCGCTCGGAATGCCGTTCCGCCGCGACGAATAGGACGGAAAACCAACGTGGCCACCACAGCCTGGATCGCCAAGAGTCAGCGCAAGCCGAAGTTCTCGAGCCGCAAGGTCAGTCGCTGCCGTCTCTGCGGCCGCTCGCGCGCTTACATGCGGAAGTTCCAGCTCTGCCGTATCTGTTTCCGTAAACGAGCTTTGAACGGGGAGCTTCCAGGCGTCAAGAAGGCGAGCTGGTAGGCGAGGCCGGAGAAATCGAACCATGATGACAGACCCAGTTGCGGACATGCTGACCAGGATTCGTAACGCTATTCATGCGCAGCACGACCGCGTGAGGATTCCGGCGTCGAACACCAAGCGCGAGATCGCGCGGATTCTCCGTGAGGAGGGGTATGTCAAGTCCGTTGAGCCGATCGAGGACGGTCCTCAGGGCGGTATCGACATCGAGCTCAAGTACGTCGACGGCGAAGAGTCGGCGATTACCGGCTTGCAGCGGATCAGCAAGCCCGGCTGCCGTATCTACTGTGGCAAAGGCAACCTGCCGCGCATTCTCAACGGGATGGGAGTCGCCATCATTTCGACCTCGCGCGGTGTTCTCACCGACCGTCAGTGCCGTGAACACGGCGTCGGCGGAGAGGTGCTCTGCGAGGTCTGGTAACCATGTCACGCGTTGGATACAAGCCGATTCCGGTACCGGACGGCGTCAAGATAGACATTGCTAGCGATCGGTTGGTGGTGACCGGATCGAAGGGTGAGCTGACCACGCCGGTTCCTCCCGGCATCAGCTTCGAGATCGATGACGCGGTGCTACAGGCCAAGCGCGCCGACGATGCCAAGCAAACACGGGCTTTTCACGGTCTCGCGCGCGCCTTGGCGTATAACGCCGTGGTCGGCGTGAGCGAGGGTTTCAAGCGCGAGCTGGAGATCCAGGGCATCGGCTACCGCGCCGCGATGACCGGGCGGACGCTGAACATGCAGCTCGGATTCTCGCATCCGGTGGTGTTCCCGGTACCCGACGGCCTGGAAATCTCCACGCCCGAACAGACGAAGATCGTTATCGAGGGCATCGACAAGCAGCAGGTAGGCGAGATTGCTGCCCAGATCCGCCGCATCCGCCCACCGGATGCTTACAAGGGCAAGGGCATTCGCTACCGTGACGAGTTTGTCCGCACGAAGGTCGGCAAGGCCGGCGTGACGGCTGCCTAGCAGAGGTTCGATCCATGCAGGTGAATCGAAGAAAGAAGAAGGAGGCCCGTCGGGCCGCTGTACGCCTGCGCGTGCGACGCAAGGTGCGGGGCAGCGAGAGTCGCCCGAGGCTGGCCGTGTTTCGCTCGCACCGGCATCTGCATCTACAGATCATTGACGACAACGCCGGACGCACTCTGGCGTCGGTGTCGACACTCGAGAAGGCGTTTCGTAAGCGCGGCTTCGATGTCGGCGGCAATCGTCAGGCCGCCGCCGCGGCCGGCAAGCTGCTCGCCGAAAGGGCGCTCGACGCGGGTATCAAGCAGATCGTTTTCGATCGTGGCGGCTACGATTATCACGGGCGCGTACAAGCGCTTGCCGAAGCCGCGCGTGAGGGCGGCCTGGAATTTTGAGGAGAGGCCGCGAATGAAGAAGCGAGTCAAGTACATCGATCCGTCCCAGGTTGAGCATCAGCTCCAGGACACCGTGGTGGCGATCAATCGAGTTACCAAGGTCGTCAAGGGTGGCAAGAATCTCGGTTTCAACGCACTGGTCGTCGTCGGGGATCGTCATGGGCACGTTGGTTACGGACTTGGCAAGGCCCGCGAAGTACAACTTGCGATCCGCAAGGGAGTACAGGAGGCGCAGAAGGCGCTCGTGAAGGTACCGTTGAGCGGCACGACCGTGCCGCATGGCATCGAAGGTCACTACGGCGCCGGGCATGTTCTGCTCAAGCCGGCCGGACCCGGTACGGGCGTGATCGCCGGCGGGGCGGTGCGCGCCGCGCTCGAGTTGGCCGGGGTCGGCGACATCCTCACGAAATGTATCGGGTCGCGTAATCCGCACAACATGTTGAAGGCCACGTTCGATGCGTTCGCCAAGCTCAAGGATCCGGCCGAAGTGGCTCGGGTGCGCGGCGTACCGCTCGAGCATTTGCAGCCGTCGGGGTAGGGATTCCGGGTATGGCCAAGAAGCTGGTTATCGAGCAGACGCGCAGCAAGATCGGCCGTCCGAAGCCACAGCACGAGGCGCTCAAGGGACTCGGTCTGCGGCGTATCGGTCATCGTGTCGAGCGGGATGACACGCCGCGCGTTCGCGGCCAAATCAACATCGTTTCGCATCTGGTGAAGGTGGAGGAGGCCGGATCGTAAGGCCGTCGGGCTTGGCGATTCGACAGGAGGCTAGTCGTGAAGATCCACGAGATCGGGCCCAAGCAAGGTAGTCGCCGGACCCGTAAGCGCATTGGTCGTGGTCGATCTTCGGGCCACGGCAAGACCAGCTGTCGCGGCGAGAAAGGCGCCAAGTCGCGCTCCGGATACAGCCGTAAGGTGGGTTTCGAGGGCGGCCAGATGCCGCTCGTGCGCCGGATCCCCAAGCGCGGATTCAAGAACCCCTTCCGCACGCACTGGGCAGAGGTGAATCTCGATCAGCTGACTCGCTTCGAGGCCGGAAGTACTGTCGATGCCGAATTACTCGCCGCCGTCGGTATGATCAAGGGGCGC
Organism: Acidobacteriota bacterium; assembly: GCA_965248695.1. Lineage (GTDB taxonomy): Bacteria > Acidobacteriota > UBA890 > UBA890 > WLXD01 > DASCOT01. The sequence goes on from CBDFKD010000002.1 coordinate 4,347,585, forward strand.
TACGACAAGGTCGTGGTGATGGGTCGTGGCGAGATCGAGGTGGCGCTCAACATCAAAGTGCACCGATTCACAAGCTCTGCCGCCGCCAAGATCACCGGCGCCGGAGGCACGGCTGAGGTGGTCGAATGATCGAGAGTTTCCGGAACATCCTGTCGATTCCGGAGCTCCGCCAGCGGGTCTTCTACACCTTCGGCCTGCTCGCTGTTTTTCGCATTGGCGCCAACATACCGACGCCGGGGGTGAACTCGGCTGCCGTCCTGGAGTTCTTCGAGTCGCTTCAGGGCAGCTTCTTCGGCTTCGTCGATCTGTTCTCGGGCGGTGCGTTGAGCAACATGACGATCTTCGCGCTCGGGATCATGCCCTACATCTCGTCGTCGATTATCTTGCAGCTGCTGACCGTAGTCTGGCCCTATCTGGAACGGCTACAGAAGGAAGGCGATCTCGGGCGCAAGAAGATCACCCAGTACACGCGATACGGCACCATTCTGCTGTCGATCATCCAGTCGATGTCTATCGCGTTCGTGCTGGAGAGCACGACCAGCCCCTCGGGTGCGGCGTTCGTCGACACTCCCGGGCTGTCGTTCCGGCTGATGACGATACTCACGCTGACGACGGGAACGGCATTCCTGATGTGGCTCGGTGAGCAGATTACCGAGCGTGGCATCGGAAACGGCATCTCGCTGATCATCTTCGCTGGCATTGCGGTCAGCCTCCCCACGGCGCTGATCACCACCTATCAGCAGCTCGCCGCCGGCTCGCTCAACCTGCTGACGTTGTTGTTTCTCGGCGTGCTCATGGTCGGCGTGACCGGATTCGTGGTGCTGATGGAGAGCGCTCAGCGCCGCATACCGGTGCAATACGCCAAGCGCGTCGTAGGCCGCAAGCTGTACGGCGGTCAGAGCACGCATTTGCCGATTCGCGTCAACACGGCCGGCGTCATCCCGGTGATCTTCGCCTCGTCGATCATCATGTTCCCGCAGACCATCACGTCGTTCATCACCCACCCGTGGGCGCAGGCGGTGAGCGACGCGCTGGCGTGGGGCATGCCGCTGTACAACCTGATCTACGTTGCCGGCATTATCTTCTTCTGCTACTTCTACACGGCGATCATCTTCAATCCTGAGGATGTCGCCGACAATATGCGCAAGTACGGTGGGTTCGTCCCGGGCATTCGTCCGGGCAAGCGCACGGCACAGTACATCGACGACATCCTCACGCGGCTGACGCTGATCGGCGCCGTGTACCTGGCGGCGGTCGCCATGCTGCCGCAGTTCCTGATCTCCGGATTCAAGGTGGCGCCGATTCCGCTGATCGGCCCGTTTCTCGATTCAATGATGCCGCTGTGGGTCACTGAGGGCCTCGGCGTCACGTTCTTCTTCGGTGGCACTTCGCTGCTGATTCTCGTCGGCGTGTCGATGGACACCGTCCGCCAGGTCGAAAGCCAGCTCGTCATGCGGCACTACGACGGTTTCATCAAGGGCGGACGGATCAAAGCGCGGCGGTTCGTCTGATGCTGGTGGTCTTTCTCGGGCCGCCGGGCGCCGGCAAGGGGACGCAGGCAGCACGCTTGTCGGCCAAGTACGGCATCCCACAGGTATCCACCGGCGACATGCTCCGCGAGGCGGTAGCTGCAGACAACGATCTAGGACGCACGGTCAAGGCAATCATGGATTCCGGCGATCTCGTCGAGGACGACACGATGCGCGACGTTGTGCGCGAGCGCTTGAAGAAACCGGACACTGCGGCCGGCGCCATTCTCGACGGATTCCCGCGGACGAGCGTGCAGGCGACGGCGCTCGACGAGCTGCTCCAGCAGACCTCGCACCAGGGCGTTGACCTGGTGCTGTATCTCGATGTTCCGGAGGACGTCCTCGTGGAGCGTCTGTCGCGCCGCCGTGTCTGTCCGGAGTGCGGTGCCAACTATCACCTGATCTTCAACCCACCGGCACAGGGCGCGCGGTGCGACCGTTGCCGTTCCGAGCTGGTGCAGCGTGATGACGATCGCGAGGCGGTGGTGCGCGATCGTCTGGCCGTCTATCGCGAGAAGACACAACCGCTCGTTGATCGTTACCAGGAGCGCGGACAGCTCGTTCGAATCGACGGCGATGCCGGGATCGACGAGGTCTTCGATCGCAGCGACGCGGCACTGGCCGCAATGGTGAGCGCATGATCGAGTGCAAGTCGATCGCCGAGCTCGACTGCATGTTCGCCGCCAACCAGATTGTCGCCACGGTGCGCGACGAGCTGGCGGCGCGTGTTGCTCCCGGCGTGACCACCGCCGAGCTCGACGAGTATGCCGAGGCGCGCGTTCGTGAGCTCGGTGGCGAGCCTGCTTTCAAGGGGTACCGCGGCTTTCCGGCTACCGTCTGCGCGTCGCTCAACGAGGAGATCGTGCACGGCATCCCGTCGCCGGCGCGTCGGCTCGCACCGGGCGATATTCTGGGGCTCGATCTCGGTGTCCGTCTCGACGGTTTCTACGGAGATTCGGCGATCACCGTGCCGGTTCCACCGCTAGAGCCCGAGGTCGATCGGCTGCTCACCGTGACCGCGCAGGCTTTGGACTGCGCCATCCATCAGTGTGTGGCCGGAAATCGAGTTGGCGATATCTCGCATGCCGTGCAACGACATGTGGAGTCGGCAGGATTCTCGATCGTGCGGGAATTCGTCGGCCACGGTATCGGCACATCGCTGCACGAGGAGCCTCAGATCCCGAACTTCGGTTCGGCTGGCGTGGGCGCGCGGTTGCGACCGGGTATGGTTCTGGCGATCGAGCCGATGGTGAATCTCGGCGCCGCGTCGGTCGAAGTCCTCGATGACGGCTGGACCGCCGTAACCGTGGATCGCACTCCATCTGCCCACTTTGAACACAGTGTGGCGATCACCCATGAGGGCCCCTGGGTTCTCAGCGCATCGGGTGCGCCAAAAACGGCCCGTGTCGCGAGCCGCTGAGTAGAGAATGACGCAGAAGGAACAAGCCGTACAGGTCCGTGCCAAGGTTGTCGAAACCTTGCCGAACGCCATGTTCAGGATCGAGCTCGAGAACGGGCACAAGGTGCTCGCGCATATCTCCGGCAAGATGCGGAAGTACTTCATCCGCATTCTTCCGGGCGATGAAGTGCTCGTCGAGCTGTCCCCCTACGACCTGGCGCGCGGCCGGATCGTGTATCGCTACAAGTGAAGGACTACCCCGAGCCCGAGAGGGCGCGGGGGTGGATGTCGGCAGGTAGGAATCCTGCTACAATCGGCTCTCCGCTGAAATAAAATTGGTGGGAGTTTGCCGTGAAGGTGAGAGCGTCGGTTCGTCGCATGTGTGACAAGTGCAAGGTCGTGCGTCGCAGAGGCACGGTCTACGTCATCTGCGAGAACCCGAAGCACAAGCAGCGGCAAGGATAGCGCCAGCGCCAGGAACAAAGCGGCCGGGAGTGGTGTCGAGGTCGACACCGGCTTTCGAACTCGGCGGACGTCAGTAAGAGGAGCTTCCGATGGCCCGTATTGCGGGTGTGGATTTGCGTCTGGACAAGCGCGTGGAGATCGCGCTGACCGATATCTTCGGAATCGGTCGTGCGCGTGCGCATTCGATTCTCTCGACCGCCAAGGTGGAAGTGGATTGCCGCGTCAAGGACCTCACCGAGCAGGAGGTCAGCCGCATTCGTCAGGTGATCGATCGCCAGGGACGGGTCGAGGGCGATCTGCGCAAAGAGCTCCAGATGAACATCAAGCGACTTATCGAGATCGGCTCGTACCGCGGCATGCGGCACCGGCGCAACTTGCCGGTTCGTGGGCAGCGCACCAAGACGAACGCGCGAACCCGGAAAGGGCCACGTGGCATGGCCATCAAGAAGAGGCAAAAGGCCAAGCTCTAGGCTCTGGTCGACATCTCTAACGAGCCGACCACGCGGCGACTCCAGAGAGTGAATACAGGTTCAGGCTATGGCAAATCGAAAGCCAACCAAGAAGAAGGTCAAGAAGAACATCGTGGCGGCCATCGCCCACGTGCAGGCGACCTTCAACAACACGATCATCACGATCGCCGATACGGAAGGCAACACGATCTCGTGGTCCAGTTCGGGATCGAAAGGATTCAAAGGATCGCGTAAAGGCACGCCGTTCGCCGCCCAGATCGCCGCTACCGATGCCGCCACGAAGGCCAAGGAGCACGGCGTTCAGCGGGTCGAGATCCGCGTAAAGGGACCCGGGGCGGGCCGCGAATCGGCCATCCGAGGGTTGCAGTCTGCCGGCATCACAGTCACGGCGATCCGCGATGTGACGCCGATCCCGCACAACGGATGCCGGCCGCCGAAGAAGCGCAGAGTCTGAGTTTGGTCTTCAGGAGGTAACAACATTGGCGCGTTATACGGGCCCCGTCTGCAAGCTGTGCCGGAGGGAAGGGATGAAGCTCTTCCTGAAGGGCACCCGCTGCATGTCGGATAAGTGTGCAATCGAGCGGCGCAACTACCCGCCCGGCCAGCATGGGCGACGACGGCGTCGACGTCCATCGGACTACTCCGCGCAGCTGCGCGAGAAGCAGAAGGTGAAGCGGATCTACGGGGTGCTCGAGCGACAGTTTCGCCGCTACTTCTACGACGCCTCGCGGGAGCGGGGAATCACGGGTGAGACCCTTCTGGGGTCGCTCGAACGACGACTCGACAATGTCGTCTATCGCATGGGCTTCGGCCTGTCGAGATCGCATGCTCGGCAGTTGGTGAAGCACGGCCACATCGCGGTCAACAACTCGCGCGTCGACATTCCTTCATACCAGACACAGCAGGGCGACGCGGTTACAGTTCGCGACCGGAGTCGCAGCAACACCGAGATCATACTGGCGGTCGAGAACGCCAAGGTCGGGAGCCCGGTCGGTTGGATTGAAGTCGACCACGACAAGCTCGCCGGGACCGTGGCGCGATTGCCAATGCGTGAAGATATCGATATCGAGATCCAGGAACAGCTGATCGTCGAGCTCTACTCGAAGTAGAGCATTCGGAACAGCTGCGGAAACCGTCGTCTTTCAGGAGGTCCGGGACATGCTCTGGACTGGGTTTCAACGACCCAAGCGGCTCGAGGTTGACCTCGATTCGCTAACGGATGGATACGGACAGTTCGTGGCTCAGCCGTTTGAACGCGGCTTCGCTATCACTGTCGGACATGCAATGCGTCGCGTGCTGCTTTCCTCGGTCGAGGGCGCGGCGATCACGGCGCTCAAGGTGGAAGGCGTGCTGCACGAGTTCAGCTCGCTCGAGGGCGTCATCGAAGACACCACCGATCTGATCTTGAACCTCAAGAGCATCCCGTTCCGGCTCAACGTCGACAAGCCGAAGACGCTGGTCTTGCGCAAGGACAAGCAAGGCTCGGTCACGGCAGCCGATATCGCGGAAGATCCCGATTTCACCTGCATCGACCCGGACGCACACATCTGCACACTGTCCAAGGGCGGCTCGATCGAACTGCAGATGCGCCTCGCGGGCGGCCGTGGCTACGTACCGGCAGATCGGAATCTCGAAGAGGATATGGGCATCGGATGGATTCCGATCGACGCGGTGCACTCACCCGTCCGGCGTGTGAACTACAAGGTCGAGCGTGCTCGGCTGGGACGTTCGACTGACTACGAGCGCCTCGTGCTCGAGCTGTGGACCAACGGCACTGTGACGCCCGACCGTGCGATTGCCCTGGCGGCGAAGCTCATGCGCGACCACCTGGCGATCTTCGTCGATATCGAAGAAGAGCCGCAGCATGAGCACCATGAGCCTGACCAGGACCTCACGGCGTTCTACTCGCATCTGAACCGCTCGGTCGACGAGCTCGAGCTGTCCGTGCGTTCGTACAATTGCCTGAAGAACGCGAGCATTAGAACGATTCGCGATCTCGTGCAGCGTAGCGAACAGGAGATGCTCAAGACGAAGAATTTCGGCAAGAAGTCGCTTCAGGAGATCAAAGAGGTACTGGCAGAGATGGGCCTGACTCTCGACATGGACCTGTCCGACCTGCCGCCGCCGCCGGACGCCGTCTGAGCGACAGACGACAGAGAGAAGACTGATGCGTCACCGTCAAACCACAGCGACGCTGGGCCGCTCGCCGGCGCATCGTAAGGCCATGCTGCGCAACATGGTCACCGATCTGTTACGGCACGAGAAGATACAAACGACGGCGGCCAAGGCGAAGGTGCTCAGGCCGCTGGCGGAGCGCATGATCACTCTCGGGAAGCGCGAGTCGTTGCACGCCCGGCGTCATGCCGCGCGGGTGATCCGCGACAAGGATGTCCTGCGCAAGCTGTTCGACGACCTGGCACCGCGTTACGCTGAACGGCCCGGCGGCTACACCCGCATCACCAAGCTGGCGACGCGCCCAGGCGACCGCGCCGACATGGCGGTAATCGAGTTTGTCGAGGCGGAGCTAAAGCAGCGCAAGCGCAAGCGAAAGAAGAAAACCGGCCCGCGCACCGCGTCGCAGGATACCGTCGCCGCGGTGCCGACGGAGACAGTGGTGGAAAGCGACGACGACGCGGCGGCTGCAGAGCTTGCGGCCGCCGAGTCCGATGTCGCCGTTGCGGAGAGCCCCGAGTCTGAGCCCGAAGTTGCCGCTGCCGACAGCCTCGAGTCTGAGTCGGAGCCCGAGGTCGCCGCTGCCGACAGCAGCGAGTCCGACGGCGACGTCTCCGACGACGAGGTCGCCGAGGAGCCCGACAGCGCGGCCGCCGGTGATGTTGACCGCGGAGCTTCGCAAGATGATGAGGCGAATGCCGACGACTCGTCTGACGATGACGAGAACGAGCGATAGACTCTAGCCATCGCCTGGCTGTGACCACAGTCAGTGAGGGCCGTTAGCTCAGTTGGGAGAGCGCCGGCCTCGCATGCCGGAGGTCGGGGGTTCGAGCCCCCCACGGTCCACTAGGAAGCGCCCGTCAACGACGGGCGCTTTCGCGTTGCAGCTCCGAGCAATCGATGCAACCGTGGCTGTCGGAGACCAGGCAGAGGCCGGCTGCCGCGGCTCAGAAGTCCAGCGCGAAAGTCGCGGGCTCCCGTTGGCCGGGCCCAACCGGCACCTCGGTCGCCGAGCCAGGTGCTGGTTGGGCCCGGCGGACAGGGCCCCGCGCCCTTCACGCCAGAGGCTATGGGCGTCTATCTACGCGCCTCGTGCGCTGCACCTCGTCATCTGCGGGCCAGGACCGGCTAGAAGCCCTGGTCGCTCGGCACGCTGCCCGGATCGAGCGTCGATGTGTCGCCGACGTCCTCGCCGCGCTCCTGCGCCTTGAGCAGCCGACGCATGATCTTGCCGCTGCGCGTCTTGGGTAGGCTCGACACGAAGTCGATGACTTGCGGTCGTGCGATCTTGCCGATCTGCTTGCTCACGTGACTGCGGAGCTCCGCGGCGAGGTCGTCACCGGGTGCTAGACCATGCTGCAACAGCACGAACGCTTTTGGCACTTCGCCTTTGATCTCGTCCGGCATTCCGATGACCGCGGCCTCGGCGACCGCGGGGTGGGCGACAAGAGAGCTTTCGATCTCCATGGTGCCGAGTCGATGGCCGGCGACGTTGAGCACATCGTCCATGCGGCCGAGAACTCGGATGTAGCCGTCTTCGTCCCGAACGGCCGCGTCTCCCGCTGCGTACATCCCCGGAACGATCTCCCAGTAGGTCTCTCGATAGCGGTCCGGATCGTTGTAGATCGTCGATAGCATCGAGGGCCATGGCTTGCGAATAACCAGGTACCCGCCCTGGCCGGGCGCTCTCGAATTGCCCTCGGCGTCGACGACGTCGGCATCGATGCCGGGAAACGGCAGGCCGGCGGATCCCGGCTTCTGGGCCTCGGCTGGCAGGTTGGTGATGAGAATCGAACCGGTCTCAGTCTGCCACCAGGTGTCGACGATAGGGCAGTTGGCGCCGCCGATCACCCGATGGTACCAACGCCATGCCTCGGGATTGATGGGCTCGCCGACGGTGCCGAGCAAGCGCAGGCTCGACAGGTCGTGCGCCGCTGGCCACTGTTCGCCAAGTCGCATGAACATCCGCACTGCGGTGGGCGCAGTGTAAAGGATGTTGATGCCGTAACGCTCGATGAGCCGCCACCATCGGCTGGGGTCGGGATGGTCTGGCGCGCCCTCGGCCATGAAACCGGTGGCGCCGTTGATCAACGGTCCGTAGACGATGTAACTGTGTCCCGTGACCCATCCGGCGTCGGCAGTGCACCAGTACAGATCCGTGTCGCGCAGATCGAAAACCCACTTGGTCGTCTGGTACACACCGACCATGTAGCCGGCATGGCTGTGCACGATGCCCTTCGGCTTGCCAGTCGATCCGGAGGTGTAGAGGACGAAGAGCGGATCGGTCGCGTCCATGATCTCGGTGTCGGCGGTCGCGGCGCAGCCGTCGACCGCCTCCGACCACGTCACATCGCGGCCGGGCTGCATGGCAACGTCGGCGCCCGTGCGCTCGTACACGACAACGTGCTCGATCGATGGACATTGCTGCACGGCCTCGTCCGCCGCCTCTTTGAGCGGGACGATGTTACCCCGGTAGTAGCCGCCGTCCGCGGTGATCAGCAGCTTGGAGGCGGCGTCGTTGATCCGGTCGCGCAGGCCATCCGCCGAGAAGCCGCCGAACACGACACTGTGAAATGCACCGACCTTGGCGCTGGCAAGCATCGCGATCGCCTGCTGGGGACAGATCGGCATGTAGATCGTGATGCAGTCGCCCTTGCCGACGCCGAGGCGCCGCAGGCCGTTCGCCAGTCGGCTGACCTCGGCGTTGAGCTCAGCGTAGGTAAACACCTGGCGATCGCCGTTCTCTCCTTCCCACAACAGCGCCACCTTGTGGCGGCGCCAGGTCGAGAGATGGCGGTCGATCGCGTTGTGAACGACGTTGCATTGGGCGCCGGGAAACCAGCGGGCGAAGGGCGGCGTCCAATCGAGCGGCTTGTCCCAGCGGCGGTACCATTCGAGCTCGTCGGCGACCGCGGTCCAAAAGGCTTCGGGGTCGGCGGCCGCCTGCTGCCGTACCGCCGTCGGGTCCGACACGACGGCGGCCTCGACGAATTCGTCGGGGGAATCGACCTGCTCCTGATCCTCGAGCACCGAGTCGAGGTCGGTTGGTTCCATGCTCGCTCGCGAACGCCGCTACGGTTGCGTTGCTGAAGGGCTTGTCGGTCAGCGCAGGCTACGCGCGTGCGCCAGCAACTCGGCAGCGTCGTCGTCGGCGGCGTCCTGCAACGCAGCCACAACCGCGTCTATCTGCGCCGCCGATGCGTCCGTCTGGATGCGCCCGAGTGCGCTGAGTGCGTAGGCACGCAGCTCCGCCGTGACAGCGGAGTTCGTCGCCACGCTGGCAAGTGCGGCGCAAGCATCGTCGTTGGCGATGTCGCTGAGTGTGTCGATAGACGTGCGTGCCACGAGCTCGTCGCCCGCGGCGGCCGTCACTGCCACTGCTCCGACGGCCAGATCGGCTCCGGTCTCCAGTCGGCTCAACTGCGACAGTGCTGCTACCTGAGCGTCACGAGATCCGTCTGCCAGTGCCTGGGCATAGGCTCCGGCGGCCGCAGCGTCGTCGAACTGCCGGATAGCGGAGACTGCCGCATCGCGCACGCCGCGCGAGTCGGACATTGCTGCGGTCAATGCCGGTAGCGTCGAGGCGTCGCCGATGTTGCCGAGCATCTGTGCCGCCCACTCTTTGACCTGATCGCTGTCGTCGTTGGCAAGGGCGTCGACCCAGATCGGCGTTGCTTCCGCCGACTCGAGGATCTCGATGTTCTCGTTGTAGGTCTGTTGAGCGAGGGGGTCACCGAGCCGGACTTGCTCCACGAGCTGCTGCGATGCGTTTTCCAGCGGTGTGCCGCAGGCCGCAATCAGCACCGCAAGCACCAAGGGGGATCGTCGAATCATGGTCCTGTGTCTCCTTTCGAGGCCGTACCCGGCAGAAACGGGACTCTCGGGCGGCATGTCAAAACCGCTCCTCCAAGCGTTGTATGACGTAGCTCACGAGGTTGTCCACCGAGCGTCCCGACACGCGCCAACCATCGGCAGTGCGGCGCAAGTGCACCGTGCGCGTTCGACTGAGCCCCTCGGCGTCATGCATCGTTACTTCCACCGAAGCTCGCCCGCCATCGATCGTTGCCGGCGTCGCGTCGTATGCAAGGCCTTCCTCGCGTGGTGTCTCCTGGAAAAGCCCCCACAGCATTGTTTCGACCGAGCTTCTTAGGAAGGTACTGGAGTCCCCCTCCGTGAGTACGAGCGTCAAGTCCTCCTCCACGCGCCCGACGATCTCGTCCAGATCGAGCGTTGCGACCGCGTCGTCCGAGTCCGCTTGGCGCGTCGCCCGCATGTACTCGATGGCGACGATCTCGGGGTCGGTCGACGTGCAAGCAAGCATCAGTAGGCTGGCCGCAATGGCTACCGCCCGACGGACGATGGGTCCGCAGAAGGACATGAAAGGCGCCGTGGGAGTATGGAAGCCGAGGGCCAAACTACAGGCCGAAACTATGGCCGAGGGTGTGTGTTGTCAAGGTCGGACGGGGCGCGAGTAGATCACCCGGCCGTCGACAAGCACGACCATGGCGCGTGTGTTGGAAAGCTCTGCGTCGTCGTCGAACGGATCATCAGACCAGATCACCAGGTCGGCCTTAGCGCCGACCGTGAGCCCGGACGTCCCGAGCATACGAGCAGCGATTGCGACCCGGAGCGAGTCACGAACCGACAGCCGCTGCGGAGCGTTCCAGCCGTCGAGCGGGTAGCCCTGGAGGTCCTGGCGCCGGTTCATGATCCAGAGTGCTCCCATCGGGTCGAGGGGGAAGGAAGGCGCGCGGCTCGCTAGAGCCACCAGCTTTCCCGCCCGGGCCAGATCGCGATAGGCGTGAGCCGCGGCGGTCCGTTGTGCCCCGATGCGTTCCGCCAGCCAGTACATGTCGTGAGCCATCCGATGCGGCACGATCGCTACCTGTCGGGCGTCGAGATCGCCGAGAGGGGGGAGGATATCGGCCCCGACCACCAGACCATTGGCGGCAGCCGCGCAGGCCCCTACGGCCATGAGTGCGGCGTCTCCGCGGAGATGGGTATCGAGCGGTAGACCAAGATCGGTGGCTCGATCGCAAGCCAGGCTCAGCGCGGCAGTGGGCGCTGGGGGCCGCACCTGCGGAGTATCTGCGTACGGCGAGGAGATTGCCGCCAGACGCAGGCCCAGCGGGCCGTCGATCTCGAGGCCGATGGCGGTGAGCTGAAGGGAATCGTCCGTTTCCGGCGGCTCGGGGAGAGTCGCTGTCGGACGCAGACGAGCCCGAACTCGGATCGGTAGATCTCCCGCCTCGGCTAGCTCGGCGAGATGGCCGAACGCTGTCGCGTCGAGCGGAGCGGTCGAAACCGACGTAAAGCCGGCCGCGGCGGCGGATTGCAATCCGCTCGTGAGCCAGCCGCGGCGTTGGTCGGCGGAGGCGACCGGAATCGCCGCTTCGGCTCGTTGCAGCGCTGCGTCGGTCAACAGGCCTGTTCGATTTCCGGCGGGGTCGCGAAGCACCTCGTCGGCGGTATCGGTGGCCTCGAGCGCCGTTCGGTTGAGCCAGGCGATTCGACCGATGCGGCGGTACAGGAGCACGGGGCGTGCGTCGATGATGGCGTCCAGCAGGTCGGGGCCGGGGATTTCGCCGCTCGGCCACATGGCCTCGTCCCACCCCCATCCGATGGTCCAGCCTGATCTGTCGGCGGCAGCGGTCCGCAGCCGCGTCTGTAACTCGCGCGATGTCGCCGCCAGGCTGATGTCCAGCATGTCGAGGCGACGGCCGACGGCTTCGAGATCCACCCAAGCGTCGTGGAATCCGGGCAGCACGGTTGCCCCGCCGAGGTTCATCTCCTGGGTGTAGTCGGTCGTCAGCGCCCGGACCTGTTCGTCGGTGCCCACGGCGACGATCCGGTCGCCGGTGATCGCCAGCGCCGCCAGCGACTCGGTTGCCTCCGCCGACGGGTAGATGTGACCCCCGGTAAGGATCAGATCAGGGCCCGGATCCACGGGCGCACCGCAGGCACTAGCGACCAGCGTGACGAGTGGTATTGCTCCGCTCAGCGATGGTCTTCGTGGCATCTGTTCCCTCTGTGGCACCTTACTCCGATCGGTAGCCCGTGTGGGGCCGGCCGCCAACCGCCACCGGTAACGCCACGCGCGAAGGCTGCCTCGGCGGGCCCAGTTTGACAGCCGCTTGGCGCCGCCTCTAGCCTGGCACGCATGGCCTCAACCAGCCACATCTTCGTGCCGTGCCCGGGCGTCTGGCAACGCCGGTCCGTTATCGGCGTGATCGTCTGCATGCTGCCGACACTCGTGACGGCGCAGCAAACCGAGGGTCTCAACGAGGAGCCGAGCATCGACTGGCCCGGCGCGACGGTCAACACGCTGAGGACGTTCTTCGAGCGTGTCGACGTCGAAGCGGTGCTGGTGGGACTGACAGCGCCACGCGCCCGGACCGCCGGTGGAGATCTCGAGACGCTGGACACGGTGCTCGCCCCTGGTCTCGAGGCGCCGTTTCGCTTCGTTCAACGGCGAGTGCGGCACGAGCCGTATGCAGGCAATGTGCGCGGCGCGCGTGGCGCCCTGCTCGCGGGGAGCGCCAATGCTCTCGACCAGTCGCTCCTCCTGGCGACCCTCTATAGGGCACGCGGCACACCGATCCGACTGATTCGTGGCCGGCTGGGCTGGCGTGATGCGGTTGCCCTGGTTGGCGAGCCGCCAGCCGAACCGGCGGGTCGCGGAGATCCGTGGCTGCGATGGGTCGAGATCGCCTCGGACCACTGGTGGGTGGAAGCCCGGCAGAGCGACCGCTGGATCGCTCTGGATCCGTCGTTCGCGAGCACCGCCGTCGGTGAAACGGTGGGCACCAACGGCGAGGTCGTCGATACCCTGCCGCGTTCGCTGCGGGCGTTCGCCACGCTTCGGTTGCAGCTGGCGCGCGAGACGCTCGCGGAGCTGGACGTGCCTCTGTCGTCGTTGATCGGTTCCAGCGTTCGTGTCGATCGCCAATTCGATATCGGCGAGCAGGAAGCCGAGGCCGCCGAAGAGCTGGACGGGGCGCCTGTCGAGGATCCCGATGCTGCCGGCGATGACAACCTCGAGGAGGAGCCGCCCGATGCTGCGGCGCTGGCTGAGGCCCGGCTTGCCGTTGCGCTCGCCGACGTGATCACCCCCGTGCCGGTCGGATCTGTGGCGCTCAGGCTGCGAGCAGCTGGCCAGATCGGCACGACCCCTCTCCTCGAGCTTGCGGATCTCGCGCGGGTCGAGCTCGAGATCGATGTCGACGTGCCCATGGGCTCGGGTATACAGACTCGAATTCCGGTCGGCGCCGACCCCCATGCGCACCTGTCGGTGGTGTTCGCGTCTGGCCCGATGCCGCGAGCCCATCTGCAGGATCGAGTGATTCCATTGTTCGACTCATTGAGCGCACTCTCGGCGGTTGAGCTCGCGGCTCTGGAGGCGTGGACAGCGCGGCCGCGGCCGCGGCCGCGTCCAGTGGGGCCGGTGGGACCGGTCCTGGAGCTCGAACCACCTGGTGCGAGAATCGAGGCCGGCGATCCTGAGCATCCCGTCACGGCACTGCACGTCGCTGTGCTACGTGCCTGGCGGACGCTCCAGGAGGCCGGATTGGACGCCATTGCAGTGGCTCTCTTGATGGTCGGGGACGCCCTGCAACCGCCGCCACCGACCTATCGTGGATCGCTCCGCATGGCCGCCGTGCAGTGGACGCCGCCGGTTGCCGAGGCGGAGGGATGGTTGACCGTCTGGATGACTGACCCCTTGCGACTCGGCGGCCGGCAGCCCGCCCAGAGGTCCGGTTTGGCCTCTGCTTACGGACTACTGCGCTCGGCCTTGACGGGGCAGGTCTTGCACCGCGTTGCGGATCGACCGCCGGTAACCGCGTTCGACGTTACGTTGCGCGCCGTCGGCACCGGCGGTCGGTTGCAGTGGTGGCGTGCTGACGATGATCTGCCGAGTCAGTGGCCGGCCGCTGCGCAGGCGGCGGCGCAGGTTGATCTCGGCAAAGGGCGCCTGCTCGCGGGTCTCGCCCGGCCCGTCGAGCAAGGCGGAGAGACCCTGCACGGTTGGTGGGGGGTCTTTGATCAGAGCGGTCAGACGCTCGGTCGAGTGCTGACGCCATCGGGCATCGCACAGGGCTTCGTGCGTTTCGCGCGTCCACGCGATGACATGTCGCTGGAATCCGTCTTGGCGACCCTTCACGATCTCCATGCAGCGTTGCGCTGGCTGATCGGGGCGGCGAGCGACGACGGACAGGAGCTCGATGGGCTGCTTCCGGGGGCTTGTGCGGCAACACCACTGGTGTTCGATCTACTGCGCGCCGGGGCACCGGCCGGAACCGTGGCTCCGACGTTCGAGGTTTTCTGCACCGCGCTGCCTTGAGCCGGTTTGCAGAACACTACGCTCTGGCGAGCGCCTCGCAGATCTCGACCGTGCAGCGAACGCCGCGACGCAGGGCGGCGATCGTGATGTGCTCGTTCGGAGCGTGGTGGTTCATGCCCGGCTGCCCATAAGGCACCAGCAAGCTCGGCATGCCGAGCACGCGCGTGAAGATGAAGTCGGGCGTTGTTCCCCCCAGGCGAGGCCGCAGGATGGGCGGCTGATCGCAGGCGCTGGCAACGGCTGCGATGATTGGCTCGGCGAGCGACGTATCGGGTGGGGTCGCGGAAGGTGGCACGGAGGCCAACCGCGTGAGCTGTATGGACGGGAACCGCGGTCGCAAGTGCCCCTCGAGAGCGGCGAAGATACGGTCGGGATCCTGATCGGCAACCAGGCGAACGTCGAGCTTGCACGTGGCGCTCGCCGGAATGATCGTCTTGGCGCCGGGTCCGCCGTATCCGCTCGTCAAACCGGCGATATTCAGAGTCGGCGAGAACATCAACGCCTGGGCCGGATCCTCCTCGGCCAGCGGAGCCAAGTGGTCGACGCCGAGCTCTTGGCGGAGGCCGTCGCGATCAAAGCGAAGCGAGTCGAGCATGCGCTGTTCCATGGCGGTAGGCGGCCGCACATCATCATAGAACCCGGCTACAAGCACCGTGCCGTCGGCGTCACGCATCGATCCCAGCGCGGCTACGAGATCCCAGGCCGGCGTCGGGGCGATACCCCCTCGGTTACCCGAGTGCACGTCACGCTCCGCGCCGCGCGCCTGCAGTTCGACATAGAGGAGACCGCGAACTCCGAAGATCACGACCGGCGTACCGTCGTCGTGAAACGGGGCATCGGAAGTGAGCGCCAGGTCGGCGGACAGTTCCTCGCGGTGATCGGCCGCGACCTGCGCGATATGCGGGCTGCCGATTTCCTCTTCGCCTTCGATCAAGAACTTGATGCCGATCCCGAGCCGATCGAGCTTATGGAGCAACGCAACGCCCATGATGTGTGCCAGCAGCTGACCCTTGTTGTCGGCGGCGCCACGACCGTAGACCGCGCCTTCGCGCAGCACGCCCTCGAACGGCTCGGTGTGCCACTCGGAGATCGGTTCTGCCGGCTGTACGTCGTAGTGACCGTAGATGAGCAGAGTCGGAGCCCCTGGCGGGGCCGGATGGCGCGCGAAGACCACCGGTGCACCGGCCGACTCCCAGATCGTCGTGCGCAACCCCTGCTCGCGCAGAAGGGCCGCGAACGCATCAGCGCCTTCCACCAGGCACTCGCCGCGCGCCGACACGCTCGGTATGGCAATCAGCTGACGCAGCGTCTCGGTTGCGGCGCCGGTGGTTGCGTCGATGTGGGCGTCCAGGTCCGTCAAGTCGAGATCTCTCCGGGTCGCGGGCAACATCGGGGGAACGGTCTTCTTTGCCGACGCCTTCTTCCGCCGGCTACAATCGTACTTGAGTCCGTACGGGTTACGGACGGCAGTCCTTTGCCATCCTCCCGTGACCGTGGGCCCCGGGGTTCATGCCCCGTCTGCCTGGAGACATCGAATGGTGCTGACTATGCGATTTCGACCGCTGCTTATCCTCGCCGCCCTGGCAATCGGGATCACCCTGACCGACCCGGCGATTGCCCGGAAAGACGACTTCCCGAAGACCATGGAGGCGGCGCGTCGCCACTACGAAGAGGAGTTGGCCGTCAAGGACTGGAGCACTGGGCCGGTCGAGTATTTGATGCTGGAGCACGAGCGCGACACCTGGAAGGACGTCGAGACCGATGAGGCCCGCCACGAGTTCATCGAGTGGTTCTGGTCCCGCCGCGATCTTGACAGCCGCGACGACGGCCATGCGTTCCAGGAGGAGTTCTATCGACGGGTAGCGCATACCAACGAGCGTTTCCACGGCTTTCCGCGCGGTTGGCGGTCGGATCGCGGGCGCGTGTGGATCACGCTCGGTCGGCCCAATGGCGGCATGCGCCGGACGGATCTGAGGCGCTATGGACGATGCTCGGCGCCGGAAGGCGAGTGGTGGACGTACCGCACCAACAACATGGCATTCCGAGCGCAGATGGGCGAGTTCCACGTGATCTTCGTCGAGACGCGCATAGGTCAGTACCAGATCTGCGATCCGGGGATGCTCGGGGTGGGCGGCTTCCCGCCCGATCTGCAGACAGCGTTCCTGTTCACCAACGAGTCATCGGTGGTCGACACGGTCAACGAGTTCCGGCCGGGAGCGGGAGTTGCTACCACCGCGGTAGCGATTCGTGAGACCGTGGCACGCGTCGAGCCGCTGAGCGTGCCGGCGGCAACCTGGGGGATCTCCGGCGTTGCCGGCGCGGTGCTCATCCCGGTCGAGCTACCGCTGCGAGGTCTCCTTTTCGAACCCGCTGGCGACGGGCTGCGGTCGACGCTTCAGATCGAGGCGTCGCTACTGGCCATGGGCGATGCAGAGGACTTCCGCGGCGCGGAAGAGTGGACCATCGATCTGACTGCGGCTGATGCGTCGCAGATTGGTGGCGCTTCGCTGCGCACTGCGCTGTTGGTGCCCGCCGGCGCCGGTGGCTACTCCGTCGGAGTGCGCGTGCTGGATCCCCTCTCGGGGACCGCCTATACGTGGGAAGGATCTGTGGAGATCACCGACGGCGGTAGCGCCATCAGCCCGCTGCTGATCGCGCCCTCGGTAACCCGCCTGCGCGATGGCGGAGAGGTGGGGGTGATTTCCGCTGCCGAGCCACGCCTGGGGGCGGGCGACCCGTTCGTGGCCGTTACCTGGCTGCGTGGCAAGGCGCCGGGCGCCGATACGGTACGGATGTCGCTGGTTGATTCGAGCGGGACCGAGGTCAACGTCGACGACCTTGCCACCGCCTGGACGACCGGCGCCTCCAGCGGGCCGCTGATCGTCCAAGCAGCGGTACCGGCAGTGGACGCGGGCGAGTACGTGGTTCGCCTCATCGTCGAGGACGGAGGCCCTCCGGTGGAGGCGCGGGTCCGCATCGAGTAGACGGCATTCAGCGTGCTAACCTGATTGGTTACCGCGTGGAGGAAGATACACGCATGGTAGGATCGGCGCGGGAGACCCATCTCCAGGCTCAATGCGAGCCGATCCCTGGCGGCCCAGATGCGTATGACTCAGGACCAGATCGACGTGATCGCCTTCCGGGTCGTGCGGGATCTCAACAAGCTCGGGCTGATCAGCGTGGTGGACGCGGCGGAAACGGAAAGTCGGATGAGCTCGATCGTCGTCGACGAGCTGATGACCGAGGATCGTCTCAACGATGAGGTGCGGGACATCATGCGCACGTACAACGACCAGATCCGTCGCGCCGATGTCGAGCTGCACGAGATGTTCAAAGTGATCAAGGCCAAACTCGCAAAGGAACGCAACATCATCCTCTGATCGTTATGCGTCTATCCCGCGCTAAGGTCAACCATCTGTCGCGCCTCCTCGTCGATGCACTCGCAGTGGACGAGTCGGTAGCTCTGCGTCGCGATCCGAACACTGTTCGCCTGGCGATCGTCGAGATCTTCAATGAGGAGCTGCGGCGCGACGAGTACATCGACCGCAAGGTGCAACAGAAGATCGCCTCCCAGAAACGCGACATTCCCGAAGGGGGAAGGGAGTGGGAGATTCTCTACCGGCAGTACTATCGCGAAGAGTTCGACCGGCACCGTCCCGCGCGCTGACGGGGCACGTGTCGCTCCGTCGCACCGCTGGTATTTGACGCATGCGGGTCACCGCCGTTCTTCGCGTCGCCTTCTTGGGCGTTGCCGTCGCGGTGGCGTTGGTTGTCTATCTGCAGTGGCAGCCCGCCAGAGCGCTCGATCCCGCCACCGCCAGTGTCCCGGTCGCGGTCCTGCCGGAGAGCGACCGTGACGTCGATTCGCACACCGAGCGGATCAACTTCGTCAAGTACCGCGGTGACCGGCGGCTCTACGAGATCACCGCCGACGATCTCCTGGACTTCTCCGACGGTTGGAACACCTGGGCTGGCGTGCAGCTGCGAATCTTCGGCGAGGAAGGTGCGGGAAAGGACGTCATGGTAGTCGGCGACACCATGCGAACGAGTGGCGAGGGCGATGACTTCGACGAGATTCGTATTCTCGGCAACGTTCGTGCCGAGCTCCCCAACGACGGCTACTTCGAGACGCGACGAGTGAACTACGACGTAGTTAGCGGAGTGGTAAGCAACTGCAACCGCAGCACGTTGTTCTACGCCGGCATGGAGTCGCGTGGCGACTGTCTTCATTTCCAGACAGCGGGCGACGTCACCAGCGGACAGGACGTTGTAGCTGAGGAGCTCCGGATGTGGGGCGACCTGACCGTACGACGGGGCAGCGATGATAGCGCCATGCCTGCTGGACTCCGCGGCGGCGCTGCGGAGATGCGCGTTCGGCCGGGGGGAGATCAAGTGCACCTTCAGGGTGACGCAGAATTGGAGATGGAGCAGGCGTCGATTCGCGGCGACAACATCGTGCTCGATGTCGGATCCGGCGTCAGTGAGTTGCGCGGGATCGAGGCCGCCGGTAGTGCGCGGGTGAGGTTCTTCCCGCGTGGCGATAACCCGGCTGCCGTCGAGGAGCCTGCCGACGATGTCGACCTCGACACAGATGTCGAGAGTGCCGATGAGGGCCTCGCGGAAGAGGCGGACGGAGAGAATAACGGTACGGAGATAGCGGCAGACCGAGACGCCGGCGAGACGGCGGCAAACGAGGAGGACAGCGCCGCACGGCTCCTCCGCGGGGCCACGATTCAGGTAGCGTTCGACGACGGCGAGCTTTCGGCCATCGAAGCGATCAGCGGGCGGCTAGGATCGCGGCTAACCCTGCCGGGTTTCGGGCGCCTGGAGGCGCGAGAGATTGCTCTTCGTCCCGATGACGACCGCCAAGAAATCGAGGCGCGTCGCGGCGTTGCCTGGCGAGCGCGCGGCAACAGCGAGAGCCTGCGCGAGCTTACCGCAGCGGAGCTCCTGCTGATCGCCAGCGATGCCGGCCTCGAGAGCGTCGAGGCTGATGGCGATGTGATGGCAGATCTGGCGATGCCGGAATCGAAGGAGTCGCTGGTGTTCACCGGTGCTCGGTTGATTGCCGAGTGGACCGACGGCGTGCTCGACGAGGCAGACTGGCCCGACGGAGTCGAGTTCGAGGCCGACGGTCGTGCCCTCGTGGCCGGTGAAGCAAGCTATACGGACGTCGCTGCTGCCTGGACGCTTGCCGGGGATCCAGCACCGGTCTTGTCGGCGAACGGCGTGGATCTGTACGCCGACGAAATGACGTGGCGCCCGGGAGAGGGTGTTGACGCCTATGGATCGGTACGCGCCGATGTGGCCGACCAATATCTGGACGCGGCCAGCGTCTTGTTCGGAGATGCTCCGGTGGTGGAAATGCGTGCGGAGTCGGCCGAGCTCGATGTCGACGGAGTCCTTATCCTGCGCGACACGGTGCAGGTCATCTGGGAGTCACAGTCGCTGGAGACCAGCGAGCTCCGACTGGAATCCGATCCAGGCCGCTTGCGCGCCGCCGGGAACGTCGAGTTGGTAGCCGTTGCATCGATCGAAGAAGATGGCGAGCCGGAGTACGCGACCGTGACCGCCAGCAACTTGCTCGTCGAGCAGGACGGGATGGAGCTACGTCTCGGCGGCACCGCCAGCCTGCGTCAGCGCACGCGCGTCATCGAGGCCGACAAGCTACGGGTCGATGTCAGCGACGCAGGCGAGTGGAGCGAGATCTTTGCCGAGCAGGCCGTCCGGTTCCGCGATACCCAGGCGGAAGCGAATGGCGACGAGCTGACATACGACTTGGAGACCGGCGAGCTGGTCTTGCTGGGAACCTCCCTCGCCCCCGCTCGTTTCGCCTATGAGGGCATCGAGTACAAGAGTCAGGATGCCCTCCGCGTCGTTTACGAGGCCGACGAAGTGATCATCGAATCGACCGAGAACGGCAGGACACAGACGATCCCCGTGCCGCGCGAGGTGCAGAGCCCCTAGCAGGCCGTGGTGGAAGTGTGGCGGGCCTGGCGACAGGGTCTTGCGAGGTGGAGGCAAGAGAGGAGGAGGCGATTGCGACCCCATCGTCGACGACGAACGACGCAGCATACGCGCGCAACTCCCCTGTCGCCCAGAGGGTTACGGTGATTTGGGGCCACCTGCGGCGTTGGCCTTCCTCGACGATGGTTAGGGCATCGCCAGTGTCCGGCCGCCTTCCATATGGCCCCAACTCACCGCAACCAGGCCCGCCACACTTCCACCACGGCCTGCTAGCGGGCGATCACAGATAGTCGACCGGATCGACGCCGGCGAGCTCCGGCTCCAGGGGCTGCTCGACCTGGATCTCGCCGGCGCTCAGATCGAGAGCCTCCGGTGGCTCCAGCTCCTCGCCGGCGGCGTCGCGAACGACCAGCACGTACGGCCGCTCTGGGTCGAGAAGGTTGGTGCTTCGCGCCACCGCAATACGGCCATCGCTCAGTTGGAGGCACGTACCCGGCGGGTAGTAGCCGAGCATGCGCCGGAAGCCTGCGAAGAGCTCAGCGTCGAACTTGTCGGTGGCGTCCTTTTCCATGATCCGCATCGCAACGTCCGGCGCCAGCGCGTCACGGTAGGGCCGATTCGACCGTAGCGCGTCGTAGACGTCGGCCAGGCAAACGAGCTCGGACACCAGATGCAGGGGCCAGCGACCATAGTCGGTGTGTTGCTCGTCGTACGCCAGCTGGTGCTCGTAGGCGACCACGAAGGCCAGATCGTCGGCCGGCGACTCGAGGAGCATGCGGGCGCCATCATCGCCATGGCGCTGCATCACCTCCCACTCTTCGTCAGTCAGCTTCCCCGGCTTGTTGAGCACGCCGTCGGGCACCATGACCTTACCGATATCGTGCAGGATCGCGGCCAGCGCGACCTGGGTGAGCGCTTCGTGCGGCAGCTCCAGCCAGCGGGCGATCGTCAACGACAGCATCGCCACGTTGAGCGAATGGGTGTACGAGTAGTCATCATGGTTCTTGAGGGTATGCAACAGCGAGAATGCCTGTGGCTGCGCCTCGACCACGTCGGCGAGGTCGCTGGCTAGCGCGACCGCATGGGTTATCGAATCGGTATCGATACCGTGTTCCAGACGGCCCTTGGGCTGATGCATGTTCTCCAGGTTGGCCGAGTAGACCTCCCAGGCGCGCGATAGTGTCGGTACGGTGCGTGCGGAGCCCGTCGGCCCGGTTCCTGCGTCGCCGCTCAGTGGCGCGGCTTCGATGTTCTGCACAGCTTCTTTCGCCAGAAGCGTCTCGATGCCGCCCTCGGCTTCGAGCGTCTCCTGCCGTGCGTTGAGGGCGCCGACCAGAGCCCTGAGCTCCCATCGGCGGACGCCGCGCGATATCGCCATGCGGCCGATGCCCTGGCGCCGGAACAGCTCCGACAGGCCCTCCAGAACCTCGCCGTGGACCGGAAGTGGCTCATTGTCGAGAATGAACTCTCCGTCAGCAAGGGCGAAGCGCAGGTCGCCCCTATCGGCCAGCAGTCCGACGGTGCGAAGGTACAGGTCGCGCATCGCGCCAACCGCTCGCGGGTGATCCTTCGGGTAGATGGCCTGGCTCTGTTGGGCGCACAGCAGGTGTCGACCGAGCTCCACCAGGACGTCTTCTCCGGAACTGCACTCACGCGGCACGGGCGGTGTCCTGTGGTTGTGGCGCTACGGCGGTCTGCGGCTCGCTCTGCTGCCGTTGGCGTCGCTGGATGCTCTTCACGGCAGCGATAGCTGCCCGGGCGGCCGTGCGGCGGCGCCGGCGAAACAGCCAGGCTCGACGCGTCAGCGGCACCAGGGCGCCGAGGGCGGCCTCATCGCCGATCTGAGCGAGCGCTCTCGCGGCCGCGGCGATCCGGCGCGTGTTCCGACCACTCCAATTCGGCAGCGACAGATGCTCCAAGAGAATCTCCTGGGAGCGGCGCTTGAACCGTTGCCGGAAGGCACGGAGGGCGGCGACGCGTACTTCCAGCGTCGTATCCGCAAGTGCCTCGAGCAGGACCGGCTCAGAGCACTCGTCGGGCAGAAAAGCGAATCCTCCGACGGCCTCGCGTCGGACCGTGGCGTCGTTATGACGTGCCGCCAGCCCGAGCAGTGGGGCGAGATCTGGCCGGCGCAGCTGGGCGAGCACCCAGACGAGATTCCGCACGAAAGGAATGCGCTCGTCATTGAGCCGCTCGCCGAGGTCTTCCGTTGGCAGCGTCTGCATGCCACCGAGGATGCGCCGTAGATGGTGCCGATACGAGGGTGATCGAGCTGTGGCGAGCGCCTCGAGCAGCTCCGGCAGGAGGTCGACTCCCAGGTGGTCCACGATTCTCCACAAGACTGGGAAGCTCTCGCCTGCCGAACGTGCCAGACGCCGGACGAGGAGCACCGCCAGCTCCGGTTGCTGTATCTGCGCCAGTGCGCGGCGGGCGAGCTCGCGCTCCTCCGTGCTGCGGCCGGTGTCGCTGGCGTGATGAGCGAGAGTCGAGAGAATCTCCTCGAGCAGCCCCAGCTCGTTGTTCTGCACGATGGTTTCGAGGGAGCTCTCGATGGCATCGATCAAATGCTCGTAGAAACGCGAGTCACGATTGCTTATTAGCAGGGAATGCGCGATTCGCGCCTTGCGCACTCGCAACGAGTCCTCGCCAAGCTCGCCGAAGCGAGCGCGGATCTTACCGCTGTTCCACGGCGACTTGCCTTCCGACGACTCGTGTTCCAAGGCCGCGCGATAGTCGTCGGGCACGAACGGGTCCGGGTTCTCGCCAGTCATGACCTCGACGAGATGGGGCCATGCCTCTTGGACATCAACTGAGGAACGCTCGGCAAGGTGTACCGCCCGGCTGGCGATCTGAGATCGGTCGGTGCGACCCGACACAACGCGCGACAGGAACTTGTAGAGCCGCGGTGTTGCCCGCGAACGGGATTGCATCGCGTAATTCACCAACCGCATGACCTGCCCACCGGAAAGCGCCTGGGCGACGCGCTCGGTGAGGTCTATCGGGTCGCTGACCTCGGTGCCCGCCTGCAGGGGCAGAGGGTCGGTGAGCACCTCGATCCAGGCTTCCGGGTCGAGGTCGTCGAACAGGCCGGCAGACGTCTCGACCAGTGTCTCGATCAGGTTGGCGACATCGGGCGCGCGCCCGGCGATCTGTTCGACGAGCAAGGTGAAGCCGTCGGTTTGCGAGTGTCGGGCCATCTCCGAGGGTTGACGGGCCGGATCCAGCGCCCAGCGGAAGAAATCGCCGGCGCACTCCGCGTCCGCCGCGAGCTCCTCCCATTGCAGCGGAGGAGCGCCGCTCGGGCCCCCGAAGCCGGCCAAGATCTGGCCCCAAACGTCGTCCGGGTCGAACCGATGGGAGCCGCCATCGACGAGCCCTTGAAGCTGTAGCGGATCGGCGTGGATTCCGGGGATACCGCCGAGCAGCAGCGTGTCTCCGTCGTGCTCGAACTCCTGCTGCGCCAGGGTGGTGATCAGCGTTCGCACCGAGTCCATCGGCAGGCCGGGGCCCAACGTCAGGCGAGCGACGCGGCGCCGATGCAGCTGCGCAGCCAGTCGCTCGAGAATGACCGACCGTGTCTGGCGCGTTCGCGGCGCGGTCCAGGAGATCTCCTCGGGGCGGATTTGTATCGATAGAGGCTCGGTGCCTATCGCCGCCACCAGGGAGGAGTGCGCCGTCTCGAGCGCCGTGACCACCGCGGGGGCCGAAGCTGGGTACATCCGACTGGTGTGCACCGCAATGTCGAGTCGGCGCAGTGCTTCCGCCGGGTCGTTGTCCGGCTCCGTGCTGTCCAGGTGCAGGGTGTCGGTGCACATTGTCGATCTCAGCGTCGGACTGGCGATCAGCTCGCCTCGCGTAGCTGGGAACCGGTGTACTTGTCTGTGATCGCGGTCCGGAGGTCGCCATCCGCGGCGGCGACGGGTAGCACGCAAAGCTGCGTGGCCTCTTCGATCTCCGTGATGACCGACTGATCCAGCGGATCCACCATCGCCAACACCAAGTGCCCTCCGGTTCGTACGAGCCCGAGACAGCAGTGACGTTCGGCCAACTCATGCGGCACGGTTAGCACCACCTCCGTGCTCACCTTCGCGAGCGCGGCGGCGCTTACCGAGGCCTTCGGCTGCGCTAGTAGTGCCTCGACGATGTCCGCACGCGAGACGACACCCATCTGCAGGAGAATCTCGCCGACCTGTCGGTCGGTCTCGCGCTGGCGCCTGAGCGCTTCGCGTAGCTGATCGCGTCCGATCAATCGCCGGAACAGCAGTATCTGGCCGAGCTTCATTGGCCCATCCGAAGTGAACTGTGAGTGGGTCTACTCGTAATGGGAACACTAAAAGATAGTAAAAAGCAATAAAAATCTGTTAAAGATCATAAAGGATAATGTTGGACCTCATGGCCTCGTATGGCACAATAGAGTCGGTCGAAGCGGTTTCGATCGTCGCCCGGCCACGGCCTAGTGAGGCGGGCCGGGACGAGGCCCCTGGAAGGGCGTAAGCGACTTCAAACAAAAGAGAAATCGCCACTACGACGATCTCGGGTTACGTTGACCCGGCCATCGTCACATTGGTACGATATCTGCATGCAGGAACCTTCGAACCCCTCGGACACCGCGAGCGCGGCGCCGCTCAGCCAGTCGGCTTCACCGGTGCGACCAGATCCGGACCAGCCCGTGCGGACCTTGCAGGTCGAGGGGCTCGTCAAGGCATACAGTGGCCGACGCGTCGTGGACGGGATCAATTTCGGTATCTCTCAGGGTGAGGTCGTCGGGCTCCTTGGTCCCAACGGCGCCGGCAAGACGACTACGTTCTACATGGTGGTCGGGCTGGTCCGTCCGGACGCAGGGCGCATCCGCGCCGCCGACATCGAGATCACCCGAGAGCCGATGTACATCCGAGCTCGCCGCCACGGAATCTCCTATCTGCCGCAAGAGCCCTCGGTTTTCAGGCGTCTCACGGTGGAGGAGAACCTCATGGCGATTCTCGAGGGCTTGCGACTGACCCGTCAGGAGCGTCGCCGCCGTTGCAAGGTATTGCTGACGGATCTCGGGCTTACCCATCTGGCCGATCATCGTGCCTACACGTTGTCTGGAGGCGAACGGCGACGCGTCGAGATCGCTCGGGCGCTGACGACCAACCCCTCGTTCCTGCTTCTCGACGAGCCGTTCACGGGTATCGATCCGATCGCCATCAACGATATCCAGCAACTCGTACGTGAGCTGCGTATGCGCGGTATCGGTGTGCTGGTAACTGATCACAATGTGCGCGAGACCCTGCGCATTACCGATCGCGCATACATCATCACGGACGGCCAGATCTTTCGTTCCGGCGCTCCTGGAGATCTCGAGCGTGACTCACAGGTCCGCAAGATCTATCTGGGCGAATCCTTCAGCCTCAACTGAGCCATGGCACTAGAGCAGCGACTTTCCGTACGACTGCAGCAACGGCTGGTAATGACGCCTGCCCTGCAGCTTGCGATCAAGCTCCTGCAGCTGAACAAGCTCGAGCTCGAGACCACGTTGCAGCAGGAGATGGTGGAGAACCCGGTCCTCGAGGAGCACGAGGAGCTCGAGGAACCGAGTGTCGCGGAGCGCGCGGAAGCTGAAGCTGCGGCGGAGACACCGCTCGAAGAACCGGCAGCGGGCACGGAAGAGCTGGCCGATAGCTTTGACGCCGACGAGTTTTTCTCGAAGATGTTCGACTACCAGCCAACCACCGCGAATATGCGCGAGGTGGGTGAAGCGCCGCCGTTCGAGAGCACTTTGACCGCCGTGCCGTCGCTGGTTGATCACCTGATGTGGCAGTTGGAGATGACCGACCTGGGGCCGGGCCAGATGGCGATCTGCCAGGCGATCTTGGGCAATCTGGACGAGAGCGGGTACTTACGCGCCAGCAGCACAGAAATCGCCGCGATGGGGCCATGGCCGGTGCTCGAGGTCGAGCGCGTGTTGGCCAGCGTGCAGGCGTTGGATCCGCTCGGCGTGGCAGCTCGCGATGTGCGCGAGTGCTTGTTCCTGCAGCTCGAGCGCCTAGGCGTGGAGAGCCAGTTGCCAGGCGTCATCGTGCGCGATCACATGGACGCGCTAACGGCACATCGCTTCAAGGATATCGCCCGAGCCACACGCACGCGGTTAGAGGAGATCGCCGAGGCGGTCGAGATCATCCGTGCACTCAATCCCAAGCCGGGGCAGGCGTTCACGGCAGAAGCGCCGCGCTATATCGTGCCGGACGTATACGTCCGCAAGGACGGCGACGAGTACATCGCCACCGTCAATGACGACGGACTGCCGAAGCTGCGTGTGTCGCGCCTCTACCGCGACATGTTGCGCTCGGACAACGGTCTCTCCAAACAGGCTAGCGAGTATCTACAGGAAAAAATGCGCTCAGCGCTGTGGCTCATCAAGTCCTATGGGCAGCGCCAGCGCACCATCGGCAAGGTAGCGGCGAGTATCCTCGTTCAGCAGCGCGACTTCTTCGACCATGGACTGGCGGCTTTACGCCCGATGGTGTTGCGGGACGTTGCTGAGGACATCGGTATGCACGAGTCGACCGTGTCACGCGTGGTCAACGGCAAGTACATGCACACGCCGCAGGGCGTGTTCGAGATGAGGTTCTTCTTCCATAGCGGCCTCGGGCACGCTAGTGGTTCCGACGTCTCGTCGGTCAGCGTGAAGGACAAGATCCGCAGGCTCATCGACGCCGAGGAAGCTCGGAAGCCACTGTCTGACGCGGCTATCGCCAATCGGCTCAAGGAGGGAGGGCTGGTGATCGCGCGGCGGACGGTGGCGAAGTACCGTGAGGAAATGGCCATCCCTGCCTCGAGGGCCCGGCGCGCGATAGGCTAGTGGTTTCAACGGGTATCGGATGCAGCATCCTTTCAGCTGAGGAGGAAGCCGAGTCCATGGACATCGACTGGACGATCCGGGGCACTTCGGTAGGGCATTCCCTACGCGACAAGGTCGAGCAACACCTGCGTAAGCTGGGGCGTTTCTTGCAAGGCGACGAGGCGGCCCGTGTCGTCGTAACGCAGGAGGGTGATGGTCCGCTGTTGCACCACACGGTGGAGATCATCGTGCGCCATCGACGCGGCACGTTCACCGCCAAGAAGGAATCACCGGATCTGACCGGTGCCGTTCGCGATGTGCTGCGCCGGCTCGAGATTCAGGCGCACAAGGCGCACGACAAGTTGGTCGAGCGCCGGCGTCACGGTGCTGGCGTCTTCTCCGAGCCGATGGAAGCTCCTTGAGGGCTATCGGGACGTAAACGCGTGAGCTCAGAGGCGTCGGACGCAACTGTCGGGGTACCGGTTCTCGAGCTGCTCGATTCGGGCAACGAGTACCTTCAAGTCGAGCTTGTCGCCGGGGCGTCCGGCATCGAGAAACGGATCACCCACCAGCGGATTCAGAAACCGGGCCTGGCGATGGCCGGCGATGTGGGGTTTATCCACCCGGGACGCGTGCAGGTCTTCGGCGAATCCGAGATCACCTACCTGAAGGATCTCGACCCGGACCAGCGGCGGGCACTGCTGGAACCGATCACTGCTTGCCCACTGTCTTGCGTCGCGATCACCAAGAGTCTGGAAGTGCCATCGGAGCTGCGCGACCTATGCGAGGCGCATTCCATTCCGCTATTGCGCAGCTCCCTGCTGTCTTCGGCGTTCATCGATCGGCTCAACCACTTTCTGGACGCGCACTTCGCTCCGCGCACGACCGTGCACGGGGTGATGGTCGACATCCTCGGCGTCGGCGTGCTGATTACCGGACCGTCGGGGATCGGCAAGAGTGAGTGCGCACTCGATCTGGTCATGCGTGGGCATCGGCTGGTCTCCGACGACATCGTGGAGATCCGCTGCCGCCAGGGCGAGATCTTGGTTGCGCGCGGGCCCGAGTTGGTGCGGCATCACATGGAGGTGCGCGGGCTAGGGATCATAAACATCGCGCATCTGTTCGGCGTTGCATCAACACGTCAACGCAAGCGCGTCGAGTTGGTCATCGACCTGCAGCAGGGTGACGTCACCAACGATTGCGAGCGACTGGGACTCGATGTCGAGACCACCGATCTGCTGGGTGTAGACATTCCGCTGATTCGCTTGCCGGTGGTGCCCGGTCGCATTGTCGCGAACCTTGCCGAGGTGGCGACCCGTAACCTGCTGTTGCGCCTGAAGGGATTCAATCCGGCCGCCGATCTCGACTCGAGACTACGCCAGGCAATGGAACATCCGCAGTATGCGCTGGGAGCGTACGGTCTCGATGAGGGGGATCTGGAGTGAGCAGCAGCCGAATCCTCATCGTCTCCGGCATGTCAGGTGCCGGCAAAACGAGTGCGCTACGGGCCTTCGAAGACATCGGCTACTACTGCGTCGACAACTTGCCTCCACCGCTGATGCAAACCTGCGTCGACCTTTGCCACCGGGCCACACCAAGCTTGGCGCGGCTAGCGTTGGCTATCGACGCTCGCACTGGCGAGTTCCTGGATCAGTTCGGTCCGGCTTGGGCGGATCTGAAGGGGCGGGCGGCAGGATCGCTGCTGCTGTTCTTCGATGCTCCCGACAGCACGCTGGTGCATCGCTTCTCGGAAACTCGCAGACCACATCCGCTTGCCCCCAGGGGGTCGGTGGAGGAAGGGATTCAGGCCGAACGCCAGGTTCTCCTGCCGCTCCGGGACCTGGCCGACACGGTGATCGACACGGGCGAGTTCAACGTTCGATCGTTGCGCCAGTTCCTCCTCAAGCGCTTCGCCGATGGCGACGCCGCGGCGCTCAACATTGCCGTTACCAGCTTCGCCTACCGCAACGGTGTGTTGCCGAACGCTGATCTCGTGTTCGACGTACGCTTCCTGCCGAACCCCACTACGAACCGGCCTTGCGCTCGCTCACGGGTCTGGACGCCCCGGTCCGTCGGTTCGTGGAGTCCAGTGCCAACACCGAGGAGTTTCTCGGCCACTTGGAACGACTGTTGACCTTTCTGCTGCCGCGGTACGGCGACGAGGGGAAGGCATACCTGACGCTCGCTTTCGGATGTACGGGCGGACGGCATCGCTCGGTAGCGATTGCCAGCATGGTTGCCGCCAGCCTGCGGGATCGCGGCCATCCGACCACGCTCACGCATGCCGACCTGGGCGCGGTGCCCGCGCGTAGGGCGGCCCGATGATGCCCGAGGGTGGCGAGCACGAGCAGACAGCGGTCTCCATCGGGGCGGTTGTGGTCACGCACGGCGGGCTGGCGACCGAGTTGCTCGCAGCGACCGAGCGCATCGTCGGCCCGACAACGTTCATACGCGCGGTCTCGATCGACTGGGACGACGAGGTTGCTGATGCACGGCGCCGGATCGAGAAGGCGATCGGCGAGGTGGCTGCGCCGGGCGGCGTGCTGATCTTCACGGACATGTTCGGCGGCACCCCGACGAACGTCAGTCTGTCGTTCCTCGAGGCAGGCAGCGTGGAGATCCTCACGGGCGTCAACCTGCCGATGCTCGTCAAGCTGGCCAACCTGCGGGCGCAGGACGCTCCTCTTGCGGAGATCGCCCGGCGGGCACGCGATCGTGGGCAGGATAGCGTCTATGTGGCGAGCGAGATTCTCTCCGTCCAGAACAAGCTGTAGCGCGGCGTGAACCGATGATTCAGAAGGAACTAGAGATTCTCAACAAGCTCGGCCTTCACGCGCGTGCGGCCGCCAAGTTCGTCAAGTGCGCCAGTCCCTTCGAGTGCGAAATTCAGGTTGGCAAGGACGCCATGACCGTCAACGGCAAGAGCATCATCGGCGTGCTGTTGCTGGCGGCGCCCAAGGGCAGCCGGATCCTGGTGATCGCAGACGGCCCGGACGAGCAGGAGGCGGTGGGCGCACTGACCGATCTGGTGAACGGCCTCTTCGGCGAGGATTAGTGACCGTCTCGGGCCCGGAGCCTGTCGTTCGCGAGGCGATCGGTGTCTCCAGCGGCGTCGCTATCGGAACAGCGTTCGTTATCGAGCCACGCGTCAGCCATCTCTATGAGCCGCTGCATCCGGCGGTCTTGCGATTGCTCGAGCAGATCGTCGTCAGGGCCCAAGAGCACGGCGTCCCCGTGAGCTTGTGCGGCGAGGCAGCTTCCGACCCTCTCACCGCGATGGTGTTTCTCGGATACGGCATCGACGAGCTCAGCATGACGCCGAGCTCGGTGCCGGTTATCAAGAGCCTCATTCGGAGCCTGCCGGCCAGCGATGCACGGCAGATCTTGGCGCACGCCATGGAGCTACGCACGGCGCAGGAAGTCGAGGAGTTTGCGCTCGAGCAGCTCATGGCGCACTTGCCGGAGGGCTATGAGGGGTGATTGTTGCCTCGATCTGGCCACCCGGGCGCCAGACCACAGGAGCCTCGAAACCATGCCTGCACGAGTGATCCACGATATCTCGGTACCTCTGGAACCGGGTGTGCCCGTGTGGCCCGGCGATCCCGGATTCGAGCTGCGCCCCGAGTTGCGCATCTCTGACGGCGACGAGTGCAACCTAACGAGCATTCGCCTGAGCGCGCACACGGCGACGCACGTAGACGCACCGTGGCACTTCGTCGAGGCCGGAGGCACGGTCGAGGCCCTGGATCTCGCCACGCTCATCGGACCGGCGGTGGTGGCGGACCTGGGTAAGGCGAGCGTGGTGACGCGCGGGGTGCTCGACGAAGCCAGCGTGCCTGCGCGAACGGAACGTCTGTTGCTGCGGACGACGAACTCGGCCGTCTGGCGAGACGCTCCGGCCGAGTTCATGCGCGACTACGTGGCACTCGACGCCGACGCTGCTCATTGGGTTGTCGATCGCGGAATACGCCTGATCGGTGTCGACTACCTCTCGGTGCAGCGGTTCGAAGATCCGCCGGACACGCACGAGATCCTGCTTCGATCCAACGTGGTGGTAGTCGAGGGGCTGGATCTCTCGAGGATTACGGCTGGCCGCTACCAACTGGCATGTCTGCCGTTGAAGATCGCCGGCTGCGACGGCGCACCGGCGCGCGCCGTGCTGATCGAGGAGTAGCCGCCCGCCGGCCCGGGCGGCACGCTCATCGACAAAAGACGGACGCGTGCGTGGCCGACCCCACTACGGGGGTCGCCTGTTGCGAGCCTGACGGCGTGCCCACGCCGGTCATCGGATTAGCGAGTTCCGGTCGGAGATGGCACACTTTCTACACGGTCCTCGCGAGTACGATGAGCACCGCGCGCGGCCGCGAGTCGCCGCACGCGCGCGCTTGCCCCACTTGGTCCACCACGGCGAGACGAGAGGAATGCGCAAAGTCGACAAGCCCTGGGGTCACGAGATCATCTGGGCCGAGACCGACAGCTACGTCGGCAAGATCCTGCACATCGATGAGGGTGAGCAGCTGAGCCTCCAGTACCACGAGCTCAAGGAAGAGACGCTCTTCTGTCAGACTGGGCGACTCGAGCTCGAGGTCGGCGACGGCGACGACACGAATCTTCGGATGATCATTCTGGAGCCCGGACAAGCGCAGCATATTCCGCCGGGCACCGTGCACCGCATGCGCGCGTTGACGACCTGCGATGTCTTCGAGGTCTCGACGCCGCATCTCGAGGACGTGGTACGACTCGAAGACCGCTACGGTCGCGTGACCGGCGAGTAGCGCGGGAGCCCGCCACCAACCTGCACAGGAACACCGATTGTCCGTCACCGGCGGGTCATCGATCGGACACAGGGAGATGCGCACATGACAGAGCGCTGGAGTCGACGTGACCTCGTGAAGGCCGGCGTAGCGGCCGGTGTAGGCGTCGTCGGCGCCCCCGCATCGGCGCCGGCCGTCGTTCGCAGTCAATCCCGCCCGGTGGCGGTGGCGTCGAGCAACGGACTCGGGGCCTGCGCCAAGGCCGTGCAACTGGTCGGGTCGGGGGCCGACACCCTCGACGCGGTCATCGCTGGCGTCAACCTCGTGGAGCTCGACCCGGAAGACACCAGCGTCGGCTACGGCGGCCTTCCCAACGAGGACGGGGTGGTGCAGCTCGACGCTTCGGTCATGCACGGGCCCTCAAGGCGCGGTGGCGCCGTAGGCGCTCTCGAGGGCGTCAAGACACCCTCCAACGTGGCGCAGTTGGTGGCCTTCAGGACGGACCACGTTCTCCTGGTCGGCGAGGGAGCGGCGCGTTTCGCGCAGGCCCACGGCTTCGGTCCCGAAGAGCTCCTCACCGAGCGCGCGCGGAAGATCTGGCTGCGCTGGAAGGAGAACCTCTCAGATGACGACGACTGGCTGGGCCCTCGAGGGGAGTCCGGCGTGGCGGCGGCAGGGTTCGCGCCTTTCGTACGTGACTGGGGCACCATCAACTGCAACGTCGTCGACGCCGACGGCAACATCTCGGGGGTCACGACGACCAGCGGCCTGTCGTTCAAGATCCCTGGTCGCGTCGGAGACTCGCCGATTCTCGGTGCGGGGCTCTACGTCGACAACGATATCGGTGCCTGCGGCTCGACCGGGCGGGGCGAGGCGAACTTGCTCGAATGTAGCTCGTTTCTCGTCGTCGAGCTCATGCGAGGCGGGGCACATCCGAAGGACGCCGCGATTCAGGCGCTGCGACGCATCGCCGGCAAGACCGCGCCGCGGCTGCTGGATGACCACGGTCGTCCGAGTTTCAACTTGCGATTCTACTGCCTCAATAAACTCGGGGCGTATGCCGGCGCGTCGATGTACGGTCAGATCGGCGACGCCACGGCGCGGTTCGCCGTGAACGATGGCGGCGAGAGTCGCCACCAGGACTGCGTCGCTCTCTTCGACGTCCTCTAGTCGGGACACGATCGGAGCGCGTCTCCGGTGCGCTTTCGACGAGCAGGGTGCACAATAGGGACGTGAGAACTTGTCTCGGAATGCGCGGCCCGACGCTAGCGGCACTCCTGCTCGTCGCGGCGCTGCCGGCCGCTGCCCAGGCTCCCGAGCGGCAACCGTTCGTATTGGTCGCAGAGCTTGCCGACGTGATCCACCCGGTGACATCGGAGTACGTCGTCGACGCCCTCGAGATGGCGGCCGAACGCGGCGCCGACTTGTTTCTGTTACAGCTCGATACCCCGGGTGGGCTGGATCGGTCGATGCGCGACATCATCCAGTCCTTTCGCTCCAGCCCCGTACCCGTGTGCCTGTTCGTCGGACCATCGGGCGCGCGTGCCGCCTCTGCCGGCTTCTTCATGGCCATGGCGGCCGATGTGGTGGTGATGGCCCCAGGCACGAACATGGGTGCGGCAAGCCCGGTGATGGTGGGTGGAGGCACCGACGAGACGATGCAGGCGAAGCTCTTGCACGATGCCGAGGCTTACATCCGTAGCCTTGCCGAGGATCGGGGGCGTCCGGTCGATCTGGCGGTCGAGGCAGTCACCGACGGGCGCTCGTTTTCGGCCCGAGAGGCACTGGATGCCGGCCTCGCCGACTTCATCGTTGCTGATGTAGACGCGTTGCTCGCTGCCTTAGACGGCCGGCGGATCAGCAAAGGCGGTGCCGAAACGGAGCTGCGGCTCGAGGGTGCCCAGATCGAGACCCGCGAGCTGTCGCTTCGACAGCGGATCCTTGCCGTGCTGGCGAACCCACAGGTGGCGTATGTGCTCATGCTGGCCGGGCTGGCCGGGTTGTACTTCGAGTTCTCGACACCGGGCGCCGTGCTGCCGGGAGTATTGGGCGGCATTTGCCTTGTGCTGGCGTTGCAGGCGTTCCAGGTATTGCCGATCAGTTTCGCCGGCCTGTTGCTGATCGGCCTGGCGATCGTGTTCTTCATCCTCGAAATCAAGGTGATCTCATACGGCTTGCTGACCGTGGCGGGCCTCGTGGCGTTCGTCCTCGGGTCGTTGATGCTCGTGCCTGGCCCCATCCCCGAGCTGCGGTTGCAGCTCGGGTTCGTCCTCCCGACCGCGCTCGGTGTGCTCGGCATCGCGGGCTCTCTAGTCTGGCTGGTCGTGCGTTCGCACAATGAGCGCGTCCACACCGGCTCCAAGGGTCTCGTCACCAGGATCGGTCACGCAACATCGGATCTACGCCCGGGTGAACCGGGTTCGGTATTCGTTCACGGAGAGCGATGGCGAGCGCGCTCGGACGTGCCGATCCGCTCCGGCGATACAGTCGAGGTCGTGGGAGTGGAGGGCGGCATGGTCATCCGGGTGCGCCCCAGTCACGCAAACGAAAGGTAGCTGAGATCATGACATTCCTGTCGCCGCTCGTACTTCTGTTCGTCATCTTCGCGTTCTACTTGATCGGCTCGGTCAGCATCCTCAAGGAGTACGAGCGCGGGGTCATCTTCCGGCTCGGGCGGCTTCTTCCCGACACCAAGGGACCGGGGATCATCTTCGTCTTCTGGCCCATCGACAAGATGGAGCGCGTGTCGCTGCGTACGATCGTTCTCGACGTGCCCCCTCAGGACGTGATCACGCTCGACAACGTGTCGGTGAAGGTAAACGCGGTGGTGTATTTCCGTGTCATGGAACCCACCCGTGCCATTGTCGAAGTCGAAAACTACATGTACGCCACTTCGCAGCTGGCGCAGACCACGCTTCGTTCGGTGCTCGGTCAAGTTGAGCTCGACACGCTGCTGTCGGAACGTGAGCGCCTCAATTCCCAGCTGCAGTCGATCCTGGACGACCACACCGACCCATGGGGCATCAAGGTGTCGATGGTCGAGGTGAAGCACGTCGATTTGCCGCAGGAGATGGTCCGCGCCATCGCCCGCCAGGCGGAAGCCGAACGTGAGAAGCGCGCCAAGATCATCCACGCTGAGGGCGAGGCGCAGGCATCGAAGCGCCTACACGAGGCGGCAATTGTGCTGGCACAGGAGCCGGTTGCGGTGCAATTGCGGTACTTTCAGACGCTGACCGAGGTGGCGTCCGATCGCAGCTCGACCATCGTGTTTCCGCTACCCGTGGACATGATGGTGCGTGGGCTGGCTGCCAGCGGGATCGTCAGCCCGCCTGCGAGCGCCGAAAAATCGGGGGAGTGAGCGGTTCGCCTCGAGATAACCGGGTCCTGCGGTGGCGAGAGAATCACCTCTCGATGCGATAGACTTTTCGTCATATTGACCGCGCTAGCGCGCCGGTGCCACGGCGTGGATCCGGCGTACGGGGTGGCAAGATGAACGGCTCGGGCAAGCAGAGCTTCTACGAGATCCAGCTCAGCAACGGCAGCCTGATCGCGGCCTTTCTCGTGGCCGTTGGCCTCGGCGTCGCTGTGTTCATGCTCGGGGTCATGGTCGGCCGCGGCCAAGGGCCCCAACCGCTCCTCGAGGGAGGGCTGGTGGAGGCGCTCGGCGATGAGAGTGGCCCAGCCCCGGCGAACGATCCCAGCGACACCGATTTCCTCGCGCGCCTTGAAGAGACACCTGAGGGGACCAACGACCTGCCCGTAGCCGCCGAGCCCGATCGCGATCCGGAGCCCGTGGCGTCGCCGGTGGTAGCGCGCACGAGCAACCTGCCCGCCGCGGACCCATCGATCGCCAGCGGCTTCGTGGTGCAGGTGAAGGCAACCAGCGATCGCGACGAAGCGGATACGCTCCAGGCCAGTCTCGCCTCAGCCGGATTCCCGGCGTTCGTTGTCTCTGGCGACGTCGAGGGGACGACGATGTTCCGTGTCCGCGTCGGCCGGTATCGCGACGAGTCGGCGGCCGAGCGCGTCGCCATCGCCCTCAGTGGTCGCGGCGATATCGTCGACACCTGGATCACGCAGGGCTAGAGGCGCTTCTGTCTCGCGCTGGCTTGGCGGTGCTCCTCGGCGGCCTCGCGCTGGCCGCTGCCTTCCCCAAGGTCGGTTGGCACCCGCTTGCGTGGGTTGCCATCGCGCCGCTGCTGGTCGCAACAACGGACGCCACGCCGCTTCGAGCTTGGTGGTACGGAATCCTGTTCGGGACGGTGTTTCGCGCCGGCACGCTGTACTGGGTGGTGCACGCCATGACGCGTTTCGGCGGCCTCTCGCTGCCGGTAGCGGTACTGGGAGCCGGGCTGCTAGTGCTCTACCTCGCCGCCTACTGGGGCCTGTTCGCCTTGGTGGCGAACCGGACGGGCGCCGATCGGGTGCAGGCGGTGCTGCTGCTGGCCGCTACGTGGACCGGGCTGGAGTACGTACAGTCGATTTTCCTGAGCGGCTTTCCGTGGACGCTGCTGGGGTACGCCGGAGCCGCCAGCTTGCCGGTGGCGCAGGTTGCCGATCTCGCCGGTGTGTTCGGGCTTTCCTTCATCGTCATGTTGAGCAACGGCGCTGTCGCCGCGGCCGCCCGCGGGCGTCCCGGCTGGCGAGCATCAGTCGGGATCGCCGCAGTGACGGTGGCTGCGACCCTCGTCTACGGGTACGGCCGGTTGGCCAGCGACGCGACGGCCGACAGCGGCGCCGCTCTGGCGGTCGGACTCGTGCAGGGCAACGTGTCGCAGGAGATCAAATGGGAGCCGGCGCTCAAGGAACGCACGCTGAATCGCCATCTGGCGCTGTCTGAGGACGGCGCTCGGCAGGGTGCCCGCTTGGTGGTCTGGCCGGAAAGCAGCTGGCCGGATCCGTACGGGGTCGAGCGCGACGCGCAGGCGGCGGAGTTGCTGACCGACGTGGCGCGACGCACCGGTGCGGCGCTCGTGGTGGGTACGGTTCACGTCGAGAACAGCGCCGACGGATACACAGTCGCCAACGCCGCCGTCGTCGTGGACGGTGATGGTAGCTGGGCCGGCCGCTACGAGAAGTCGCACCTGGTGCCGTTCGGCGAGTACCTACCGCTGCAGGGCGTGCTCCGCTTCCTGGGACCACTGGTCGAGGCCGTAGGAGCCATGCGACCGGGTGATCCAGCACAGCCGTTGCTCTCAGCTCCGCACGTCGGCGTACCGCCTTTCGGGCTGGCGATTTGCTACGAGATCATCTTTCCTAGCCTGGTCAGGCAGCAGGTTCGATCCGGGGCGCAGTTCCTGATCACGATCACCAACGACGGCTGGTACGGCACCAGCAGCGGCCCGTACCAGCACTTCGAAATGGCGCGCTTGCGGGCCATCGAGAATCGTCGTTGGTTGGTGCGCGCCGCCAACACCGGGATCAGCGGCGTGGTGGATCCCTGGGGTCGTGTCACGCAGCGCACGGAACTGGAAACAGAGGCCGTCGTCGTCGGCGAGGTGCGCCCCCGCGATGGTCTGACGCTCTACGCGCGCACCGGCGACGCCTTCGCGATCGCTTGTGCGTTGCTGGCGGCAGTCTGTGTCGCCGGCGTCCTCTGGCCGCGATTCGCTTTCGTATACGGACCGCCGTCCTGAAGTACGCGGAGAGAGGATTCGGGATAACCTCGCCGACGCCGATCGACACCATGAGGACGACAGCATGATTGAGGAACCCCGACGCGCGCTCGACGAGCTGCGATCGCGATACCAGTCGCTGGGAGGTCATCTTTGACCCTTGCGGGGCTAGGGATCGGCTAGGCGAGATCGAGGCGCTGATGGCCGCGCCGGCGTTCTGGGATAACGGCGGCGACCAGCGACTGGTCCGGGAGCGTAGCGATCTGCAAGCGCGTATCGAGCTCGATGCGGCGCTCAGCGAGCAGATCGATGAGGCCGAGGCGTTCCTGGAGCTTGCCGAAGAGGGGGAGAAGGAGGCCGTAGCCGAAGCCGAGGGAGCGCTCGGCGTGCTGCGAAGACGCCTCGATGCCTACGAAGTGCAGCTACTCCTCGGCGACCCCGACGACGTGCGGCCAGCGCTGGTGGACATTCATCCGGGCGCTGGAGGTACCGAGTCGCAAGATTGGGCGGCCATGATCCTGCGCATGTTGCAGCGCTGGGCGGAGGCCGGTGGCTACAAGGTCGAGATGATCGACGAGCAGCCCGGCGAGGAAGCGGGGCTCAAGAGCGCGACTCTGCGCGTGGAGGGGCCGTACGCGTTCGGATATCTGAAGGGTGAGACGGGCGTGCACCGCCTGGTGCGTATCTCGCCCTACGATGCGGCTAGCCGCCGCCATACGTCGTTCGCCTCGGTTGCGGTTGCTCCGGAGATCGACGATAACATCGAGATCGAGCTCGAAGACAAGGACCTTCGCATCGACACCTACCGCGCCAGCGGAGCTGGTGGGCAACACGTGAACGTGACCGACTCTGCCGTTCGCGTTACCCATGTCCCTACCGGTCTCGTGGCGCAGAGTCAGGCGGAGCGTTCGCAGCACCGCAACAAGGCAATGGCGCTCAAGGTCTTGCGCGCCCGCCTGTACGAGCGCCAGCGTCAGCTCCGCGAGGCCGAGGTCGCCGAGAAGCAAGGCGAGAAGATGGAGGTCGGATTCGGTTCACAAATCCGCTCCTACGTGCTGCATCCCTATCAGATGGCCAAGGACCATCGCACCAACGTGGAAAAAGGGAACGTCGACGCGGTTCTCGACGGTGATCTGCAGCCGTTCATGGACGGCTTCCTGAAGTGGCGCGCTGGCGGTACCGGCAACGAGTCCTGCTAGCGCCGCGGAGATTGGCGGTCAGGAGCCAGTGGTGTCGAGGCGGCCATCCTTGACGAAGTAGGCCTGTTGATATGCCTCGAGGTTGAGGATGGCGCGCTCCGCCGGGCCGCAGGCACGAGTCGGCGCGGTGCCGGCGATGTAGGCGAGCTCGACGGCCTCTTTGCAATACGGGCTGTACAGGAGCCCGGTGAACGCGTCCACGGTGCGCAGCTCGATGTTGCCCGGCTGCGGTAGCTGCGCCGGGCCGTTTCCCGTCTCGGCCGCTCGCATCACCTCGATCCAGATTGGCAACGCCGAGTTCGAGCCGGTGGCGTATCGGTGAATGCGCTCCTTCTTATCGTGGCCGAGCCACACGCCGACGGTGTGGTTGGGGGAGAAGCCGACGTACCAGACGTCGGTACGGTCGTCCGTCGTGCCGGATTTGCCGCCCAGCATCTGTTCCAGCTCCTGTCCCAGCGCTCTGGCGCGCACTCCCGTGCCCCGCTGGATGCCCGCTACCAGCATGCGCGCCATCACATAGGCCTCGTCGGCGTTCATCACCGAACGAGCTGACTGCTGCGTCTTCTCGAGCAGCTTGCCCCGGCGGTCGTACACCGTACGGACCAGATGAGGCTCGACCAGGACGCCCATGTTGGGGAATACCGTGTAGGCGCGCACGATCTCCCACACCGAGATGTCCATGACGCCGAGGCCGAGCGACAGGTAGGGTCCGAACGGCGCGGTAAGGCCGAACTTGCGCGCCATATCGATGACGTTCTCGACGCCGATCTTTTGCTGCAACATGACCGTGGGCACGTTGCGGGACTTGCCGATCGCCTCGGCCATCGAGGTGACGCCGATGTACTCGTTGTTGAAGTTCGCCGGCGAGTACGGCTGGCGCGTCGTCGGGTCACGGAAGGTAGTTGGCTGATCGACGAACAGGAACGACGGCGAGAGCCCTTGGGTCACCGCGGTTGAATAAACGAACGGCTTGAAGATCGAACCCGTCTGTCGGACCGCCTGGGTGGCGCGGTTGAACTCCGAGTCATCGAAGACCCGCCCGCCGCTCATGGCGCGAACCTCACCGCTGTCGTTCTCGACCACCAGCACCGCTCCCTGCAGCTCCGGTATCTGGCCGAGCTCGACCTCCCAGGTTCCGTCCTCGGCCCGCGACTCGAGGAAGACGTCGATCAGATCCCCGGCCCGGACTAACCTCTCCATCCTTGTGCGGTTGGTCCACTCGGCGTCTTCGGGGCTGATCTCTACCAGTATCTCGCCGATCCGTGCTCGCACGGTCTGCGGCCGTACTTGCACGACGACGGCAGGGACGAAATCTCCGGGCTCCATCGGCGATCGCCAGCGAGGATCCTCGTAGGCTGCGGCATCAATGCCCTCGTCCGTCAGGTTGCGCTGGTTGCCATGCCAGCCAGACCGCTTGTCGACATCTCGGATGCCCTTGTCGAGAGCAGCCTCTGCGGCGCGCTGGAGCCGCCGATCGAGCGTCGTCTGGACTCGCAGACCGGAACGGTAGATGCCTTCCATACCGTAAGTCTGGATGAGTGTCTTGCGGATCTCTTCGGTGAAGTAGTCGCCGAGCTCGTTGGTGGAGACGTCTTCCGCCACCGCTAGAGGTGCCGCCTTCGCGTCGGCGTTCTCCGCGGCGCTGATGAAGCCCTCGTCGAGCATCCGGTCGAGCACGACATTGCGCTTGGCGACCGCATTTTCTGGATGCAGGTCGGGACGATAGCTCGATGGCCGCTGGATCATCCCGGCGAGCAACGCCGCCTCCGGCAACGTAACGTCCGAGATCGGCTTGCCGAAGTAGAACTTCGCCGCCGCCTGGAAGCCATATGCGCTGCTTCCCATGAAGATCTGGTTCGCGTAGATGCTGAAGATCTGCTCTTTGGTGTAGTGGCGCTCGATCTGGATCGCATAGATCGCTTCGCGGATCTTGCGCTCGAGGGTCTTGTCGCGCGGAAGCCAGTTGTCGCCGCCGAGGTAGCGATCGAGGTTTCTTGGCACCTGCATGGTGATTGTGCTGAAGCCTTCGCAGAAGTAGCCACAGCGCAGGTCGGCGAACAACGAGCGCAATACTGCCTGCGGGTCGATACCCACGTGGCTGAAGAATCGCGCATCTTCGGCCGCGACTACCGCCTGCACCATGAAGGGGGAGATCTCGTCGAAGCTCACCACTTCACGACGTTGTTGGAGCCACTCGGCGTACTGCATCCCGTCGCGGTCGTAGATACGAGTGACCAGGCTCGGCTCGTAGACACGAAGCGCATCTACGATCGCAGCATCCGGTACATAGGCGATCACGAAACCCGCGGCGAGCCCGCTGATCACTGCCGCGAGGGGCAGGATGGCGAGGACGGGGTGCCGAAGGATCGGCCCCGCGGTGCGGGCAGCAACGGTGAGAAGGCGGTCAATCATACGGCTGACGGGGCTTTGAGGAGCGTTCCGGAATGCGGATCCCACTCACCTGAATGGTAGCATGGGCGAGCCTGCGGTCGTTGGGTGAGGGGGCTCCGACAGGCCCTTGTGGCAAGAGGCTTGACGGGCCGGGCGGGGAGTTGTTTCATTGAGTTAGCAGTCTGATCGAGAGAGTGCTAAGACCCCGTCGCGCCGGCTGTCGAGCGGGGTCTCGTGCTTTTCCGGTACCATGGCGCTGATGCCATGGTGGGGTAACGAGTGGGGATGGCATGCCGGCTTCCAAGCTGACAGCGCGTAGCGCGGCGGTTCTTGACGCAATCGTCGAACGCCACATCGCCACCGGCGGTCCGGTGGGTTCGACGGCGATTGCTGAGCAGCTTCCCGAGGCCTTGTCTCCCGCAACCATCCGCAACGTGATGGCGGAGCTCGAGCGGCTCGGACTGCTCGAGCAGCCGCACACGTCCGCTGGGCGGACGCCCACACGGGTCGGCTATACGTTGTACGTCGGTGGCCTCATGGCGGCGGGCCGAGTCGACGGCCTCGACCCCGGTAGCTTGCGCGAACGTCTGGAGACGGATCCGATCGAGGTCCGCGAGCTGCTACGGCGTACGTGCCACCTGCTCGCCGAGCTTTCCGAGCTCGTCGGAGTCGTTTCCGGCCCGGCCCTGGCAGACACGGTTTTTCAACATATCGATTTCGTCGCCCTCGAGGGCAAGCGCGTGCTTGCCATGGTGGTAGCGCGAAGCGGTCAGGTGAAGAACCGGATCGTGGGTCTGGATCAGCACATGACCCAGGATCAGCTCGATCGCTCAGCGGCCTACTTGGTTCGGCGTTTTGCAGGACGCAGTCTGCGACAGGTCTCTGCCCGTGTACGGGAGATGCTCATTGAGGCGGATCAGCATCTCGATCGCTGCGAGTCCCGCGCAATCCGACTCGGAGCCAGCTCGTTG
This sequence comes from Acidobacteriota bacterium, assembly GCA_965248695.1. Lineage (GTDB taxonomy): Bacteria > Acidobacteriota > UBA890 > UBA890 > WLXD01 > DASCOT01. The sequence continues at coordinate 4,389,678 of CBDFKD010000002.1, forward strand.
ACGCCGGATCTCGATGAGGCCGAGGTCATGGTGGAAGGGGCGGCAAGCCTGCTCGGACAGCCGGATTTCGATGGCGATTCGAGCCTGCAGGCGATGATCGAGACGCTCGAGGAACGCCGCGAGCTGCGCGGCGCGATGGTGAGCACCGGCGACCAGCAACCACGGATCTTCATCGGAGCTGCGCCTCTGCCGGCGGCGCTGGGAAGCTGCTCGATGGTGGCCGCGACGTACTGGTCGGGCGGTCACGCGCTGGGCTCGCTGGCAGTGTTGGGCCCGACGCGGCTCGACTACGTTCGCACAATCGCCCTGGTCGATGCGATGGCGCAAGCGACCTCGGACGTGTTGGGGCGAGTCACGCTCTGACTCCAGCCGCGATCGCTCGTGCCGCGGTTGTGAGGGTTACCGATGACGGATAGCAAGCGCAGCATCCTGGAAGCCAAGTGGGCAGCTGCGGCAGCCGAAGCCGGTGCCGATGCGGTTGGCGATGCCGATGCGGCCGACGAGGCGAGCGAGGAAGCCGACGCGGCTGCTGTTGCCGAAGGGGATCTGGTCGAGGCCGGGGAGCCGCAGCCGCTCGAACAAGAGGTCGCCTCGCTCCGAGACCAGCTGCTTCGACAGCAGGCCGAGATGGCCAACTTTCGTCGCCGGACGCAGCAGGAGGGCGGGGAACGCGCTGAAGGAGGCCGAATCGAGGTGATCCAGCGGTTGCTACCGGTGCTGGATGACTTCGAGCGTGCCATCGACGCGGATCCGGAAGCCGAGGGCTACCGCGAGGGCGTGGAGCTGATTCTCAAGTCGCTGCGTGATCTGCTGGCAAGCTTCGGGGTCACGCGGCTCGACCCGCAGGGCGAGGAGTTCGATCCGACGCAACATGACGCCATGCAGCAGCTGCCAACCGACGAGGTAGCCGCCGGCCGCGTGGCCAGCGTTTACAAGCCCGGGTATCGGGTGGGGGAGCGCCTGTTGCGGCCAGCAATGGTGGCCGTGGCGCGTGAGCTGGCAGGTGACGCGGACGAGGATCCCTGAGGATGGCGCCTGACTACTACGAGGTGCTCGGCGTCGGCCGCGATGCGTCAGCCGAGGAGATCAAGAAGGCCTATCGCCACGCCGCCATGGCGAACCATCCCGACCGCAATCCGGATGATCCGGCAGCCGAGGAACGCTTCAAGGACGCTGCAGAGGCCTACGCCGTGGTGGGTGACGCCGAGAAGCGGGCTCGCTACGACCGTTTCGGCAACGCTGCGTTCAGTGGCGGGTCTCCCGATTTCGGATCGGATGTTTTCGCCGACTTCGGCGACATACTGGGCGGCCTCTTCGGCTTCGATACGGGTTTCGGACGAGCGCGGCGGGGTGGCCCGGCACGCGGTTCCAGCCTTCAGTATCGGCTGCAGATCGACCTCGAGCAGGCAGGCTCAGGCGACGAGATAGAGATTCGCGTACCCCGCCGACGTGGATGCGGGGCCTGCGGCGGCAGCGGATCGGCGTCGGGGACCGGTCGCCACCCCTGCGTCGCCTGTGGTGGCGTCGGCCAGGTACAGCAGCGGCACGGGTTCCTAACCATGGCGCGGCCGTGCGGCCGCTGTGGGGGAAGTGGCACGATCATCGACGATCCCTGTCCGACGTGTCGCGGCGAGGGACGTGCTCAGGAGACCACCACGCTGAAGGTAAAGGTGCCGCCCGGCGTCGACACCGGCATGCGACTCCTGCTGCGCGACGAAGGCGAGAGCGGCGTCAACGGCGGCCCGCCGGGCGACCTCCAGATTCTGATCGAGGTCCGTGATCACGAGCGCTTCGTCCGCCGGGGCCAGGACCTCTACACGCGGGCGCCGGCCAGCTTTGCGCGGCTGGCCCTTGGCGGGGAGCTCGAGATCGCGACCCTGGGCGGGCAGTCGGCGACGTTGCAGGTACCGTCCGGCACACAATCGGGAGAGGTCTTGGAGCTGCGCGGGCACGGTCTACCGTCGGTCAACGGCGGTCGACCCGGTGATCTCCGCGTCTCGGTCCAAGCGGTGACACCACGCAAGCTCAGCGAGCGCGAGGAGCAGCTCCTGCGTGAGCTGGAGGAGCTGCGACCGGAGCCAGCGGAGCTCGACGGCGAGCGCTCCTGGTGGGACCGGCTGCGGGACACGCTCGGGCAACGATGAAGAGCGTCCCTCGCGGGCGATTCAAGGTCAGTGCCGGCGCGCTGCACACCGACCAGGTCAGGATCGATGCCGAGGAGGCAAACCATGTTCGGGTAATGCGACTCGGCGTTGGCGATCGGGTGGTGCTTTTCGACGGGGCCGGACAGGAAGCGATCGCGGTGCTACAAACAGTAGACGCCGGAGGCTGCATCACGGCGCAGGTACAAGAGCGTCATACGCCGGCCACCGAATCGCCGCTCACGGTGTGGCTGATTCAGGCAGTGCCAACCAAGCTCGCGCGCATGGATCTGATCGTGCGGCAGTGCACCGAGCTCGGGCTGAGCCATCTGCTCCCGGTTGTAGCGGCGCGTAGCCAGGTGCCTGGTGGGGGAGTGGAGGTGATTGGCGAACGCCGCCAGCGCTGGGTGTGACTGGCGGAGGCGGCGGCCAAGCAGAGTTGCCGTGGTGTGGTGCCGAGCATCGGGCGTCCGGTGGCGCTAGGAGACGTTGATTGGACTTCGATCCCCCCTCTGAGGCTGCTGTGCGACCCGAGTGGGATGCGCGGGACGCTGGTGGAAACGCTCGACGGCCGCGCGCCCGCGAGCGTGGCGCTGTTGGTGGGTCCGGAGGGCGGCTGGGATGCCGAGGAGCGGGCGCTGGCGCAGGCGGTGAACGCCACCACGGTCGCGTTCGGTCCCCGTGTGCTGCGAGCCGACACTGCCGGCGCGGCGGCCCTGGCGGTGCTTCAGCACGCCTGGGGAGACCTCGGTTAGGGTTCGCGTAGGATGCCGGTTCGACGCGACTGGCAGCGCCAGGCGCCGTTTCGTATCCCTGAGATCAAAACGAGCGGTTGCGGATCCCCTTACGCATGTCCGCGCCTTGCATACGGATCACCGTGCACATCTCGTGAAGGCGACTGCGCAACGGCCGGCCAATGCGGTCTTCCAGAGTTGCTGGGCCCTCGGGCGGTGATCGCCGCCCACGCTTGGGCAGCTGGGCCGATGTTGCTGCGCTTCGGGCAGCGGTGCCAGGGTCCATTGAGCCAAGCTCGTTTGTTGTAGGCGCATCGCCGAAATTCGTGGTGATCAGCGTCATGCGCTTGCGGTTGTACCGATCGTTGAGGATATGAGTGACGGTATCGAACACCCATGGGCTCGGGCGACGGGCTCCGAGATCGTCGAGCAACAGCACTTCGGCCTCGAGCAACGGGCGCAGCACCTGTAGCTCCGATGTTTCCGATACCGGGTTGTAGGACTCCTGGATATCACGCAGAAGGTCGCGGTAGTCGACGAATCGTCCGCTGATCGAGTGGCGGTCCAACAGTGCGCTCAATACACCGACAGCGAGGTGTGTCTTGCCAACGCCGGGCTCTCCGATGAACAACAAGCCGTATTCGAGGCTCGGGAATGCGTCGACGTATCGCTCACACGTCAGCTTGGCGCCTTCGATCGTCTGGTGCGCCCCCGGGCCTTCTGCGTTGAAAGTGTCGAGACGACAATGCTCGTAGCGGCGTGGGATGCGCGCGTGGGCTACTCGCCGAGTCTGGCGGGCCTGCAGGTGGCACGGGCAACGTCGAACCGATCGGTCGTCCGGCTCCGAGGCGGTGACCCACCCGGTGCCGCCGCAGTCGCTGCAATCGTGCAGTCTAGGCGACGCCACCGTCAGCTGTCCCCGGAACGGCGTGGGCGCCGCACCAGAGCGCCGCGCTCGATGCGCACCAGGGCCTGAACGAACTCCTTCGACAGCAGCTGGTCCTCACCTGCCAGCTCGTCGCGGACGAAGCACATCAGCTCCGCCACCTCGCTTTGCAATCGCTCCATGTTGCGGCGCATGTTGAGGATGACCTCTACTCCTGCAAGATTTACCCCGAGGTCGCGGGTCAGCGACAGAATGACTTCCAGCCGGCGGAGGTCGTCATCGTCGTACAGCCGCGTATTGCCGCGCGAGCGCGACGGGCGCAATAGGCCTTCGCGTTCATAAAGGCGTAGGGTCTGCGGATGGATCTCGTAGCGCTCCGCCACCGCGCTGATCATGTAGTTGCCCTTCTTACGCTTGGCGTCGGCGCTCATCCTCAAGGCTCGGCTTCGCGATCCCGCGGTCTGAGTGGGTGGCGCGCTGCAAGCTGACGGACCATCTCCTTGGAATCCTCGTCCAGGATCTCGGGGAGATGGACCTCGACGCGCACCAGCATATCGCCTCGCCGCCCGTCGGGCAGCTCGAGGCCGCGACCGCGAAGCTTGAAGACGTCGCCGGTCTGCGTGTTGGGCGGCAACGGCAAGCTGGCGCGTTCACCGTCGATCGTCGGCACATCGATGCGCCCCCCGAGCACTGCCTCGAGCATGGAGACCGGCTGCCGGATGTAGAGGTGCGGCCCCTCGCGCCGGAACCCGGGCGCCGGCTCGACTCGACAGCGGAGGATCAAATCGCCACGCTCGCCACCGATGCGGCCGCAGTGTCCCTGTCCTGTGACGCGAATCTCCTGGCCGTCGGTGATTCCCGGAGGTACCCGGACGAGAATCGTCTCGATGCGCGGCTGCGTGCCCTGTCCTGCGCAACCGGTGCACGGTATCCCTCGAACGAGACCAGTGGCGGCGCAGTCGGCGCATCCACAGGTTACTGACAAGGCTCCCTTTGCGAACGTCTCCTGGCCACTACCGCCGCAGCTGTCACAGGGTCGGGCTTGTTGCAGCCGGACCCGTCCTCTACCGCCGCAATCCTCACAGCGGTCCTGGCGGGTTACCCGAGCAGTGCTCCGCCGACCGCGCTCCGCATCCACGAGCGCAACGCTGACGTCGATGTAGAGATCGTTGCCGGACTGTGGACTGGAGCGTTGGTGGTGATCCTTCAGGTGTCGGAACAGCTCGGCGTAGGTGCCGGGCTCGTCGCCCTCGGGCACTATCCTGACGGTGAGATCGGGCGCCACCGGCTCGATGGCGTCCACCATCGAGCCCTCGCGGTCGTAACGCGCTCGGCGCTCCGGATCCGACAGGACCTGGTAGGCGGACTCGATGCGCTCGAACACCGTCGCCGCGTGCGGATCTCCAGGGTTGATGTCCGGGTGATAGCGTCGACTGAGGTGCCTGTAAGCTTGGTCCACCTGGTCGGCATCGGCGTTGGGAGGTACTCCCAACGTCGCGTAGTGATCGCGTGCCAGCATACCTATGATGCTGTGCGGGACGCCGCGCCGGGCGCCCCGCACAGTCCCGGTTACGAGCTCGAGCTCTCGTCGTCGACCACCTCGGCCTCGATGACCTCTCCGTCTTCCTCGGAGGCGGGGTCGTCCTGGCCAGAGTCAGCATCCGCGGCGCCGGCCTGCGCATACATCGTTTGCGCCAGCTGGTGCGATGCGTGCTGTAGCGACTCGGTCGCCTGCTTGAGCTCGTCGACGTCCGCCTCTTTCTCCAGCGTCTCTTTCGCCGCCTTCACGGCACCCTCGACATCGGAGATCGCCCCGGCGTCGAGTTGTTCGCGGTTGTCGCTGAGCAGCTTCTCGGTCTGGTACACGAGGCTGTCGAGCTGGTTGCGCGCCTCGATTTGTTCGCGGTGCCCCTTGTCTTCGTCGGCGTGAGCGTCGGCGTCCTTGATGAGCTGATCGATCTCGGAGTCCGAAAGCCCGCTCGACGATGTGACGGTGATCTTCTGCTCCTTGTTGGTGCCGAGATCCTTCGCCGTTACGCTGAGGATGCCGTTGGCGTCGATATCGAAAGTGACCTCGACCTGGGGCACGCCGCGCGGGGCGGCCGGAATCCCCTCGAGATGGAAGCGGCCCAGCGTTCGGTTGTGCGATGCCATGTCGCGCTCGCCCTGCAACACGTGGACCTCCACCGAGGGCTGGTTGTCGGCCGCGGTGGTGAAGGTCTCGCTCTTGCGCGTCGGGATCGTAGTGTTGCGCGAGATCAACACCGTGGTCACCCCACCGAGGGTCTCGATGCCGAGCGACAGCGGAGTCACGTCGAGCAAGAGCAGGTCGCTGACCTCTCCGGCCAAGACGCCGCCCTGGATCGCGGCGCCCAGCGCCACGACCTCGTCAGGATTCACGCCCTTGTGCGGCTCCTTGCCAAACACCTCACGGACCTGGTCCTGCACCGCGGGCATCCGGGTAGATCCGCCGACGAGCACCACCTCGTCGATCTCACCAGGCTTGAGACCGGCGTCGGCCAGCGCCTGCTTGCACGGTCCGACGGCGCGCTCTAGCAGATCGGCGACCAGGCTTTCGAACTTGGCACGCGTCAGCTTGAGGCTGAGATGCTTCGGCCCGGTCTGATCGGCGGTGACGAACGGCAGGTTGATCTCCGACTCGACGACCGTCGAAAGCTCGATCTTCGCTTTCTCGGCCGCTTCCTTGAGTCGCTGCAGCGCCATCCGGTCGGACGAAAGATCAATGCCTTGATCCTTGCGGAACTCCTCGATGATCCAGTCCATGATGCGCTGGTCGAAGTTGTCGCCGCCGAGGTGGGTATCGCCGTTGGTAGCTTTCACCTCGACGACGCCGTCGCCGACTTCCAGGATCGAGATGTCGAATGTTCCGCCGCCAAAGTCGTAAACGGCGATCTTCTCGTCCGCCTTTTTCTCCAGGCCGTAGGCGAGCGCCGCGGCCGTCGGCTCGTTGATGATCCGATCCACCTGCAATCCGGCGATGCGGCCGGCATCCTTGGTGGCCTGACGCTGCGCGTCGTTGAAGTAGGCCGGCACGGTGATCACCGCGCGCTCGACTTTCTGACCGAGATAGTCCTCTGCCGCTTGCTTGAGCTTCTGCAGCACCATCGCCGAGATCTCTGGCGGCGAGTAGCTCTTGCCGACGGCGAGAATGTTGACATCGTCGCCGTCTTGCTCCACCTCGAAGGGGACCATGGTCAGCTCTTCGCTGATCTCGTTGTGACGTCGCCCCATGAACCGCTTGATCGAGAAGACGGTGTTTTCCGGGTTGGTGACCGCCTGACGCTTCGCCACCTGACCGACGAGGCGCTCTTCTTTTTCGGTGAAGGCGACCACGGAGGGCGTTGTTCGACCGCCCTCAGCGTTCGGGATGACGGTCGGCTCACCGCCCTCCATCACCGCCACCACCGAGTTGGTGGTGCCCAGGTCGATACCGATGATCTTGGACATGTCGAGCTCCTGATTCCATCCCCGCGTTGACGGGGTTGCAGAGAGTGTGTCCCGCCGCTCGGCGAGATCCTCGCCAAGCAGGGCCTTATTCGTAGTCTAGGCAGATTGAAGACTTAGTTTAGTTAGAGAAGATGATAAAACCTTAGTCGATTCTTATCAAGTCTATTCAGGGCGAACGGCAGGTTCGGGATCGTTGACGGACAACGCGCTACAGCGTGCGTGGTAGCGCTGAAGTGGGCTTCGCCGTCGGCCGCTTTTGCTACCCTGCGGGCCGGGGAGCCTCTTACAGCTTGGCTACCTTGCGCTTTTGCAGGTAAGCCATGCGCAGCTGATACAGCACGTCCTCGAGGGCTTTGCCGGTGTCGTCGGTACGAGTGCCCTCGGTAGACTCCTGCAGGAGTCCGAGAACCTCGATTCGCAGTCGGGCGAGTTCAAGATCCTCGATCATCTGTCCGCTTTGCGGCTCGGGCATCGCTCCGAGGGCCAGGAGCCCGCCGACATACTGTTCCTCAACGAACTTGAGCAGAGCCTGATCGTCCAGCTCGAGCCCGCGCGTGGGTGGGGCGGCATCGTCGCTGGCGCCCGGGACATCTTCGGGGACTACGGCCGTTGGCGCCTCGGAAGCCGGGCTCTCCGCCGTGCTGCTCTCGGGCGCAGCGATTCCGTCGTCAGGCACCGACTCGACGGAGGCCGCGGGCTCCGTTATCTGCCCGTCGGGCTCGGGCGACGGTGCCTGTTGGCGCAAGTTGCCGTCGCTATCGAACAGCCTGCGATCGGTGACCTTGATCGTCGGTCGCTCGTCGGCGGTGGTGTCATTGTCGCTCATGAAACAGGAGTCTAGCAGGTCGCAGACATGCCTCCATGCCTGCTCGGCGAGGCCGACTACACCGGCGTCGCGGTCGGCCGGCGCGACCAATAGACTCCCCGTATGGCCGACCGAGAGGACGCGCGGATCAATGAACCGAGTGATCGGTTGGCGGGCGAGGCCTTCGCCCGTCTTGTCGGCATCATGCGGAGATTGCGAGGCCCTGACGGCTGTCCATGGGATCAGGAGCAGAGCTTTGCCAGCCTCCGGCGCTACACCCTCGAGGAGGCGTATGAGGTTGTGCAGGCCATCGACGACGGCGACCCGCGAACACTCAGTGCCGAGCTGGGTGATCTGCTACTGCAGATCGTCTTTCTGTCGCAGATCGGTGCCGAGGACGGCAGCTTCACGGTCGTCGATGCGATCGAAGCGATCAACGACAAGCTCATACGACGCCACCCGCACGTCTTCGGCGACGTAAGCGTCGATGGCGCCGACGACGTGCTCCGCAACTGGGAGGAGATCAAGCGGCGGGAACGTGGCGAGACGTCGTTGCTGGACGACGTGCCGCAGGCCTTCCCGGCGTTGGAGCGGGCTCAGAAGCTGGGCAAGCGGGCAGCGCAGATGTCGTTCGACTGGGCTTGCTCGGCGGACGTGCTCGACAAGGTGCGCGAGGAGATCGACGAGCTGGCCGAGGTGCTGGATCAGAGCGGAGCGCGCCAGATCGAAGAGCTCGGTGATCTGCTGCTGACGTTGACCAGCCTGGCGCGGCACCTGGGTCACTCGGCCGAGATAGCGCTCAATGATGCCAGCCGCAAGTTCGAGCGCCGCTTCCGGCAGCTCGAGGCAGCGGTCGGTGACGGGCGAGTCGCAGCTGCGCCTGCCGAGCTCGAAGCCGCTTGGCAACGAATCAAGGCGGGCGAGCAGGTCGTCTGACGGACAGCCGTTGACCGGCCGACACTTCTGGACACCCGGCATGGGGGAAGTGGTCCGTCGCTGCTGTCGTCCGGTCTGCTAGCGCCCGGCGATCGCCGCTACCAACACTCCGATGAGGTACAACCCGAGCAGCGGAACTGCGACCAGGAACTGGCTCGCCCCGTCGGGCGGCGTGAGCATCGCTGCCAGCACGAACGCCACCAGCACCGCGTACGGAAACCATCGCAGCAGGCCGCGGGCGTTAACCAGACCCATCCGCGCCGCGCTCAAGATGATCAGCGGTAGTTGCGCACCGATACCCATCGCCAGCAGGAGGCGAATGGTGAAACGGAGGAAGTCGCGGATCGTGATGGCGTGTGCGAAGTCCTTGCCGACGTCGAGCAGGTACCCGACGGCGAACGGAATCAGAATGAAGTAGGCGAAGCTCAGTCCGGCCAGGAACAGCGCGCACGCAGTCAGCACAGACACGGCGATCGTGATCGCGGACCTCAGACGGATCCGTGGCGCGACCATCACATAGATCTGGAGCGCCAGTGCCGGCACCGCACAGACCAGGCCGCTGGTCAGCGAGACCGTGAAGTACAGCACGAACGGATCGGTGAGCCCGGTGAACGCCAGTCGCGGATCCAGACCCCGAGCCGTCAACTCAGCGGTCAACGGCCGTGCCAGGAAGTCGAATATCTGCCGTGACCAGTTCCACGACAACGAGGTGCCGATGGCCAGCGCCAGCAGCGACCAGACGGTAAGCTTGCGGGCACGGTCCACTCCCGCCAACAGGGTGCGTAGCGGGGAATCGTCGTCGGAGTCCGGCTCGGACTCGATGGTCGGTTCGGTCGTCATGGCTCGCCGGGGTGGATGCGGGGGGACGAATTCTAACAGTCCGTGGTTTTCACCACGGTAACCGTCTCTGCGGCAGCCGGGTGACGGTTCGTCGAGGCTGGGGCGATGGCAACACTCGAACCAAGAGCACCGCATCACGATCTCGGGACCGTCGAGGTGATCTGCGGAAGCATGTTCTCCGGCAAGAGCGAAGAGCTGATACGTCGGCTGCGGCGCGCTCAAATCGCCAAGCAGGTCGTGCAGATCTTCAAGCCGCGAGTCGACGACCGCTTTGACAGCGATCACATCGTGTCTCACAACCAGCAGAGGCTGCCGAGCGACCGCGTACGGGATTCCGAGGAGCTATACGCTGGCGTGCGTGCCGATACGCAGGTGGTCGGCATCGATGAGGCACAGTTCTTCGATGGCGGGCTGGTGGAGACGTGCCAGCGCCTGGCGGAAGAGGGACATCGCGTCATCGTTGCCGGGCTGGACAAGGACTATCGAGGCGAACCGTTCGAGCCCATGCCGGCGTTGCTGGCGATCTCGGAGTACATCACCAAGACGTTGGCGATCTGCATGCAGTGTGGTCGCCCGGCCAACTTCTCGCAGCGACTTACCGCCAGCAAGAAGCGCGTCGTGGTCGGCGCGTCGGATGTCTACGAGGCGCGCTGCCGACGGTGTTTCACCACGGCCTGCTAGCGACCGTTGCCGCTGCGCCATCGCTCGCCGCGCACCCGGATGCGTGCCCCGAGCTCGATCGTCAGCGCCCCGTCACGATCCGTACGGTATACGGCCGCCTGATGCCGCCTGAGGCGCTGCAAGACGTCGGAGCGCGGCAGGGACCAGGGATTCGTCGCGCCCACCGAGATCACGGCATGTCGTGGTTGCAGGCGTTGCAGCAGGATCTCCGAGGTGGCACCGCCACTGCCGTGATGACCGACCTTGAGGATGGCCCCGCTTAGCGGAGCCAGGTCCCAATGGCGCTCCGCGGCGACACCTGCGTCGCCGGTGAGCACAACATGCTTGGCGCCGCAGGTCGCTGCGAGAACCAACGAGGCGTCGTTGCTCACCTGTCGGGCACCAGCGCGCAGCGCGTCGACCGTTGGCGCGAAGCTCTGCCAGCGGCAGCCGGCGAAGGCTCGCTCGGGCCGCCGGGGGGCGAGCATGGTGGTGTTCCTCGAGCGCGCCAGATCGAGCAACTGGGCCGAGGTGCGAGTGTCGGTCGGCGTTGCACCCTGCCATAGCTCGGCGACATTGAAGTGGCGCAGAATCGAAGGCACGCCGCCGACATGGTCGGCATGGTCGTGGCTCACCGCAACGGCGTCGAGACGATGGAGTCCGAGGCGTCGTAGCTCGGGCGCCACAATCCGGTAGCCGGTGTCGTAGTCGATACTCGGATAGCCGCCAGCGTCGACAAGTACGGCTCCGGCGACCGATGCCACTAGCAGTGCGTCGCCCTGTCCGACGTCGAGCACCAGCAAGAACGGATGCGGCGGATCGGGCGGCGCGCGGATCGCCAGAGCCGCGGCCAGGACCGCCGACGCGATGCCGGCGGCCCGTAGGCGACCGCGCCGGCCGGCGGCGAGCGCCAGTCCCGTCCCATAAGCCACCGCCAACGTCGTGCTGGCCGACGCCACGGCGATCGGCATGAGTCCCAGATATGCCGCGGCCCTTGGACACGCCAACACGAGGTCGAACATCGATTCGGCGCCGGCCGCCAGACTGCCGGAGATCGTTTGCAAACCGCTCAGCGAAACGACTAGCGCGCTCACCGTCAGTACCAGGGCGGCGGAGACCAGCGGGATCGCAACCACGTTGAGCAGCAGTCCTGCTACCGGCACGATGGATAACTGTAGCGCCAGCAGCGGCGCCACACCGGCTTGCGCCGCCAGGCTGGTACGAAGAGTGCGCAGCCACCAGGTATCACCGCCACGGTCGCACAGGAGGATGGTCGCCGTTGCCACTGCGCTCAGTTGGAAGCCGAGTTGCTGCAGCGCCGCCGGTTCAGCGGCGACGATCAGCGCCAGGGCGAAGCTCAGTGCGTCAGTGGAAGCCACTCGGCGCCCGATCAGACGTCCGCCGAGAAGGCAGATCGCCATGGTGGCGGCGCGCTGTATCGGTGCCCGCGGCTCGGTGAGGACAATGAGAGCCAGAGCGGTACATAGTCCGGCAGCCCAACTCGCCCGCGGCGAGCGGCCCAGTACTCGGAGGATTGCCGCCGGTGCCACCGCTAGCAGCCCGACGTGTAGCCCCGATATGGCCAGCAGGTGGATGAGCCCGCTACGCGCCATTCCCTGCAACAGACTCTCGTCGAGGTCGCGCCGTTCACCCAGCACCAGCGCGCGCACCAGCCCGGCGTGGCGCCGGAACGTTGCGGTAATTTGCGCGCGAACGAGATCACGGGCGCGCCCCGGCCATGTGGACGCCGAAAACGATGGAGGCCCGCGCAGCCGCACCTGCCCGTAGCTCTTCAATCGTGAGCGCAGGTCAATGCCGCGCAGTCGCAGTCGATCGAGCACAGCACGGGCAGGGTTGGCCGGGGGACGGTCGTGTTGAAGTCGAAGCCAGGCCTCGATTCGCGCTCCCGCATACCAGTTGGGACGCGGGGGCGGTTCAGGCACCTGCACCTCGACGCGCCCGCGTAGTGACTGCCAACGGTTTCCCATCCAGACGCGATCCACGTCCACGATCATCGTCGAGCCACGCGCCGCAGCCGTCGGCTCGCGGGCGACCGCCGCCAGAACTCGCCATGGGCCGTCGAGGCCCCCATCGTGATCGGTGAGCGACCGCAGCGTGGCTGGCCGCGCGGCACTGCTACCGCCGATAGCCCCCGCCAGCACTGCGATGGCGCTGATCGCGATCGTTGTTCTCGGCCGTGTGACGTGACCCGCGAGGGTCCAGAGCAGCAGACAAACGACTATCGACGTCGCACTCGACCACGGAACAGTGGCGAGGTGGTCGACGGATTGTGAATAGGTCCATGCGCTGGCAACGCTCCACGCCGCCAGCACGGTGAAGCGCGTCGGCGCGCCCCAGAGGTCAGACGTGCCAGGGACTGAACCTCGGCAAGCGCACGCTCTGGGATCCGCTAGATGCCCTGGCGTCGCGAAACGTCGCCTCGATGGCGTTTGCCTGGAGGTCGAGCTCGGTGGCCCCGAGAGTGGCGGCATCACCGGCGAGGCGATCGAGTGCGGTCGCCGCCGCCCGCAGTGCCTCCTCGAGGTCGGGTGCCGCGTCGGCCGCTGAACGACAGGCGGCGGCTGTGGCGAGCAGGTGCTCGATCGCCGGATCTGCCCCGGCGTCCGCGTTGTTGAACACCGGGAGCTGGCGGTGCTCCTCGAACGCGGCCTCGACCTGTTGCTTGCAGTACGACAGGGAGTTCACCCTCGCTGCCGACCCGCTGGTGGCATCGAAGCGGTCGAAAGCGCGGTTGATGCCTTGTAGCACCGTCTCCAGCGGGATACCGCGGTCGTACCACCGTTCCACGACTTGCCAGTCGCGCGGCGATAGCAGCAACGGCCCGTCGCGTCGAAGGCCGAAATGCCGCTCGACGCGGCGAAAGTAGTCGTCGCGCCGCCCCTCGTTGTCGTCTGTCGGCGGGCTGCTCATCGTTCGCGTGGCTCACGCAGATTGGAGACGGTCGTCGAGATGCCGCGATCCGCGGCAACTGGCGAACGTTCCTTTACCGCTACGGGAAGCGCAAGCCACATGGGCCCTCCTGAGTCGAATCGCTGCGGTCCTGAGGCGATCCTCGACCTGCTAATATCGATCTCTTGTCCACCGGGCGAAATGGGATCGTATGCGTGGGCTCTTGGGGAGAGAGCCGGTCCATGGGGGTTGAAGCCACGACAGGCACGCCCGCGGCGGCGGCAGCAAGGGAGCCGATCGTCGTTCTTGGCGCGCGGGTCCACAATCTGCAGAACGTCGATGTCGAGATCCCGGCAGGCTGCCTGGTTGTCATCACCGGTGTGTCGGGCTCCGGTAAGTCGAGCCTCGCCTTCGACACGATCTACGCCGAAGGCCAGCGCCGCTACGTGGAGTCGCTGTCGGCCTACGCTCGGCAGTTCCTCGCGCGGGTGGACAAGCCGCTGGTGGATGACGTTCGTGGAGTGTGTCCGGCGATCGCCATCCAGCAACGGGTGCCGCCGCGCAACTCCCGCTCGACCGTCGGGACAGTGACCGAGATCCAGGATTACCTGCGGCTGCTTTTCGCCCGCGCCGGTACGACCATTTGCCCTAGTTGCGGTGATGCCGTACGCGCCGACGCGCCAGGCGAAGTTGCCGAGCGTCTGCTGCGGGAGAATCCGGAGGTCGCGGCGGTGATCGCTTACCCGCAGCCGATTCCGTCAGACGAGGCGCCTCGCCTCGAGCTACTCAAGCGCCTACTCAAATCGGGCTTCCGCCGACTGCTGATCGGCGGTGCCGTGCGAGAGCTGGTGCCCAGTGAGCTCGAGGACCTCGCCGTGAACCTGGGAAACGAGGAGATTGACGTCATCGTCGACCGTTTGAGCCTGCGCCCGCCGGCGCACGAGAGGCTGCTCGACTCGGTAGGGGTTGCCTTTCGGGAGGGAGGGGGCCGCGCGCGCGCCTGGATCGAGGGTGACGCCGGACTCCAGCCACGCTACTTCGACGATCGTCATCGATGCGCCGACTGCGACCGCGATTTCCTGCGGCCGGAACCGCGGCTGTTCTCGTTCAACAATCCCTACGGCGCCTGTCCCGAATGCAAGGGGTTCGGGAGCATCATCGAGATCGATCTCGACAAAGTGTTCCCCGATCGCCGGCGTAGCCTCGCGGACGGAGCGGTGGAGCCGTGGAACAAAGACAGCAGGCATCGGGTTCGCAGCTCGATGCGCGCCTTCGCCGAGGCCAACGGAATCCCACTGGACGTGCCCTGGGGTGATCTCGAGGCGGAGCAACGCGAGGCCATACTCGACGGCGGGGGAGGTTTCGTCGGCGTGCACGGGTTCTTCGCCGGGCTACGCAAGAAGCAACATAAGCTCCACGTTCGCGTGTTGCTGGCGCGCTACCGCGGGTACGTCGACTGCCCCGCTTGTCACGGCACGCGGCTGCGCGTCGACGCGCACGCAGTCCAGGTTGGCCGGCGCACCCTGCCAGAGGTCTCGTGCATGAGCATCGGCGAGATCGCCGCTTTCTTCGACGAGCTCGAGTTGCCAGTTCAAGCGGCGGTGGTCGTGGACCAGGTGCTGCGAGAGATCCGCGCGCGACTGCAGTACTTGATAGAGGTCGGCCTCGACTACGTCACGCTCGATCGGCTCACCGGAACGCTCTCGGGTGGCGAGGCGCAGCGCATCAGCCTGGCCACGTGTCTCGGCTCGATGCTCGTCGGCTCGATGTACGTGCTCGACGAGCCCAGCGTCGGGCTTCACCCGCGTGACAACGAGCGCTTGATCTCGATCCTCGAGAGGCTGCGAGATCTCGGCAACACCGTACTGGTGGTCGAGCACGACAGACAGATGATCGAGGGTGCCGATCACCTGATCGACATGGGTCCCGGAGCCGGGGTTCTCGGTGGCCGGGTGATTTTCGCCGGTGACCCCGACAAGATCGTCAGCGCCAGCGAATCGGTCACCGCGGCCTACATATCAGGTCGTTGTCGCGTCCCGATGCCGGCCCTGCGGCGGCCGCCGATGCACCATCTACGGGTTATCGGAGCACGCCAGCACAACCTGAAGAATATCGATGTCTCGTTCCCGCTCGGTGTTCTGTGCTGCGTGACCGGAGTCTCGGGATCAGGCAAGAGCACGCTCATTCACGACATACTCCACGCCGGCCTGCTTCGGCGCTTGGGGGAGTGGAACGGAGCAGTCGGTGATCATGACGACATCGAAGGCGCCGGCCTCATCCGCCAGGCGGTGCTCGTCGACCAGGCGCCGATCGGGCGTAGCGCGCGATCGAACCCGGTGACCTACGTAAAGGCGTTCGACCCCATCCGCAAGCGCTTCGCGGGTACGCGCGAGGCTCGTGCCCGCGGATACGGCCCCGGGCACTTCTCGTTCAACGTCGCCGGTGGACGCTGTGAAGCGTGCGAGGGCGCTGGACAGATTCTCGTCGAGATGCAGTTCCTGCCCGACGTCAACTTGCCGTGCGAGGAGTGTGGCGGCACGCGCTTCAGGCGCGAGACGCTCGATATTCGGGTTCGCGGCAAGAACATTCACGACGTTCTCGAGCTCACCGTCGGGGAGGCGCGGCGGTTCTTCGCCGACTTGCCGAAGGCCGAGGCGCGGCTCAAGGCGCTGGAAGACGTGGGGCTCGGCTACCTGCGCCTCGGACAGCCGTCGAGCACGCTGTCGGGGGGCGAGGCACAGCGCGTCAAGCTTGCGTCGCACCTCCTCCAGGGGGGCGGCAAGGGGATGTTGTACCTGTTTGATGAGCCCACCACGGGGTTGCACTTCGATGACATCGCCAAGTTACTGTTCGCGCTGAATCGACTGATTGACACCGGCGCATCGGCCATCGTGATCGAGCACAACCTCGATCTCGTCAAGGCCGCAGACTGGGTCGTCGATCTGGGACCCGAGGGCGGCGATGGCGGCGGCTTCCTGGTCGCGGAGGGTACCCCCGAGGAAGTGGCGTTGTGCGATGGATCGCATACGGCTCGTTACCTGCGCGACGTCGTTGATGATGAGTAGCAGCCCGCTGGCGACCGACGCGCCGATCGATCTGCGCAGCGACACGGTGACGCGACCCACCGAGGCGATGCGACGTGCGATGGCGACCGCCGAGGTCGGTGATGACGTATACGGCGAGGATCCCACCGTCGAGCGCTTGCAGGACGTCGGCGCGGACTTACTCGGCAAGCCCGCAGCGCTGTTCATGCCGACCGGCATGATGGCCAACCAGGTGGCGCTGCACCTGCAGGCGCGGCCGGGCGACGAGGTGCTGATCGAGGCCTCCGGACATGGACACGACTGGGAGCTTGGTGCGGCGGCAGTGCTCTCCGGCTTGCAGATGCGCCCTGTCCTCGGCGACGCCGGCGTGCTGCTTCCAAGCCACGTCGAGCCCTATCTGCGCTCCCGCCCTTACTACCAATCGCGCCCGACGATGATCGTGCTGGAGAACACCCACAACATGGCGGGCGGGCGGATATACCCACTCGAGGTGGCCCGCGAGGTCGTGGCCACGTGTCGAGACGAAGGACTCCGGGCACATCTCGACGGGGCGCGACTGTTCAATGCTGCGGTGGCGAGCGGGCGATCGGCCGCGGTGCTTGCGGCCGAATTCGATTCGGTGATGGTGTCGCTCTCCAAGGGACTGTCGGCGCCTGCGGGCGCGCTGCTGGCCGGAGGTGCCGATTTGATTCGCGAGGCGCGGCGAGTGCGCAAGATGTTCGGCGGCGGCATGCGGCAGATCGGAGTGCTGGCAGCGCCTGCGCTTGTGGCGCTGGAGGGTGGAATCGACCGGCTGGCCGAGGATCACGCCAATGCCCGTCGCTTGGCGGACGGGCTATTGGCGACGGGACGCGTCGCGCTGACGTTCGGTCACGTCGATACCAACATCGTGGTCTTCGATGTCGACGGCCTGAGCGCGCAGAGCTTCTGCGACCGGGCAGTGGACAGGAGAGTGCTCTGCGCGCCCACCGCGGCCGGGCAGGTTCGGCTGGTCATCCACCGCCATATCACCGCGCCGGTCGTCGACGAGGCGCTTGCGCGACTTGCGCCGCTCGTCGACGGCGCCAGTTAGCCGCCCGGCGGGAAGTCGGCGACTTGATCCATGTAGCCGCGGAAGTTGCGCAACGTCTCCCGCAGGCTGTCGCCGCCGAACTTCTCCACACACGCGTCTGCCAATACGAGTGCGGTCATCGCCTCGCCTACCACCGCTGCGGCGGGAACTGCGCAGGTATCCGAGCGCTGAACGACAGCGTTGACCGCCTCGCCGCTGTCGATATCGACCGACGGCAGCGGCTGGCGTAGTGTCGACAACGGTTTCATGTAGACCGTCACGCGTAGCTCATCGCCGTATGTCATGCCGCCTTCGGTGCCGCCGGCGCGGTTGGTCGGGCGGCCCCAGGCGTCGTCTGGCGAGCGTACGATCGCGTCGTGCGCCTTCGAGCCGGGCTGTGCGGCGCACCAGATGGCCGGCCCGATCTCGACCGCTTTCTGTGCCTGGATCGACAGCAACGCCTGACCGAGCCGTGCCTCGAGCCGCCGGTCCCACTGGATGTGGCTCCCGAGCCCCGGCGGCAATCCCGTGCCGATCACCTCGAACGCGCCGCCCAGCGTTTCGAGGTCGTCATGGGCGGCGTCGATCGCCGCGATCATGGCGGCCTCGACGTCGGCATCAGCGCACCGCACCGGCGAGGCGTCGGCTCGCTCACGAACCGTCGCCACGGACACCGGTAGAGTACCGTCCGCGAACGCAGCGCCGCCGATCCGGGTGACGTGGCTCGCAATCTCGATGCCGAGGTGCGCCAGGAACTGCTTGCACAGTCCACCAGCCGCCACGCGCACAGCGGTTTCGCGTGCGCTGGCACGCTCCAGGATGTCGCGCAGGTCGGCACGGTCATACTTCAGTCCGCCGGCGAGGTCGGCATGCCCCGGCCGCGGTCGCGTGATGCGGCGGATATCGACAGCGGAGGGTCGATTGCCGCTCTCGGCGACGCCGGCCGATGCTGGTTCCGTGCCCTCGGAACCGACCGAGTCGGGGGCCTCGACAGCCATCACCGTCTCCCAGTTGATCCAATCGCGGTTCTCGATCAGCCACGCGATCGGGCTGCCGAGGGTCTCGCCGAGCCGTACTCCGCCCACGATTCGGGCTGTGTCAGCCTCGATCTTCATGCGCTTGCCGCGTCCATGCCCCCCCATCCGGCGGCGCAGGTCGGCATTCAGCGCGTCCATATTGATGGGAACGCCGGCCGGAAGGCCTTCGAGCAGGCCGACCAGCATCGGTCCGTGAGATTCCCCGGCGCTGAGAAAGCGCAGACAGCGCAGCGACACGAGTGTCCCCTGGTTAGAGAGTAGGTTTCAGCGTACGACGACGAGTTTATGTCGTGGAGGATGGCGCTGCGGTCCGAATCATGCCCGGGGTACCGCTGGCAGTACCGACAACGAAGCCCGGGCCTGAGATACTTGCCGCCTACCGACTGACCATTGCTGCTTGGACCGAGCGCGCTATCGTCATGATCAAGGTTCTGGACGCCGCCGCCATGCAGGCCTGCGATCGCGCCGCGATCGATGACTACGGCATCGCGGGCGATCTGCTGATGGAGAACGCCGGGCTCCAGGTGGTCGAGGCGCTGGCGGATCACTTCGACGATCAGCCTCCCGCGACCGTGGCAGTGCTCTGTGGCCGGGGCAACAACGGCGGCGACGGTTTTGTCGTGGCGCGCCACCTCCACAACATGGGCACCATGGTCGCGGTCTATCTCTTTGGCCCGGCGTCGGCGCTGCGCGATGCTGCCGCGAGCAACCACCGTGTCGCCACGGCGGTCGGCGTGCCGGTGACCGAGGTGCTCGACGAGGAGGCGTGGGCACGGTTGGCGGCCGATCTGGCCGATGTTGACTGCATCGTCGATGCAATGCTGGGAACAGGGCTCGATAGCGCTGCCCGGGGCGTCATCGCGGCAGCGATCGAGAGCGTCAATGACGCCGATGTCCCCGTCGTTGCGGTGGATGTGCCGAGTGGCCTGTCGGCCGATTCCGCAGCCATCCCGGGCGCGGTGGTCGAGGCGGTCTTGACGGTCGCGTTCGCAGCTCCGAAGGTCTGTCACGTTCTGACGCCGGCGCGCGAGACGTGTGGAGATGTGGTGGTAGCGGACATCGGCCTGCCCGAGCCGCTTCTCGAGGCGGCGGTGCCCTCGTTGTGGCTGCCGACACCAGAGGACTGTGCGGCCGGATTGCCTCTCCGCTGGTCCGACAGCCACAAAGGCGACTACGGGCGTGTCGTCGTTATTGGCGGCGCTCCTGGCACCGCTGGCGCCGCGGTGCTCGCGGCTCGCGGGGCATTGCGGGGTGGGGGAGGTCTGGTGCACGTGTTGTGCCCCGAGACCGCCTATCTACCGATCGCCTGTCAGTTGGTCGAGGCCCTGGTGCATCCTGTTCCCGCCGGTGACGGTGGTGGCCTGAGCGCGGAAGCGGACGAGGCGGCGGGTGAGGTGCTGGCGGCAGCGAACGCGGTGGCGATCGGCCCGGGCGTCGGGACCTCGCCGGAGACCGTCGCGCTCGTACGACGGCTGGCGGTGGATTGCACCAAACCCATGGTGATCGACGCTGACGGCCTCAACGCGCTCGTCGGCGTTGCCGAAGGGCTGCGGGAGGCAGCGGCGCCGCGTGTTCTGACACCCCACCCCGGAGAGGCGGCGCGACTTCTCGGAGTTGACGTGCCGGCGGTGCAGGCTGACCGCGTCGCCGCCGCCACCGAGCTGGCGGAGAAGACGCGCGCGGTGGTTCTGTTGAAAGGGCACGACTCCCTCACGGTGGACCCCGGGTGTGCGCCGGTGGTCAACATGACCGGCAATCCGGGGATGGCCACCGGCGGTACAGGCGATGTCCTGACCGGCTTGATCGCTGCCCTCATTGCGCAGGGGTTGCGGCCCTGTCCGGCTGCCTGGACCGGGGCCTGGCTACATGGCCTGGCGGGCGATCTGGCGGCGGCGCGCGTCGGTCAGATCGGCTGCCTGGCGACGGATCTCGCCGATGAGCTGCCGCGGGCGTTTGCGGCCGTGGAACCGGAGGAGGAGTCTTGAGCCGCGCTCGCGACTACATCACGAACAGCGTCGAGGAGACCGAGCGCGTTGGCGCCGGGCTCGGGCGTCGACTGCGCGGCGGCGAGGTGATTCTGATCTTCGGGCCGTTGGGGGCGGGCAAGACACAGTTGGTGCGCGGTATCGCTGCCGGCCTCGGACTCGACCCGAGCCAAGTGTCGAGCCCGTCGTATGCCCTGATCAACGAGTACCCCGGGCGGTGTACGCTCTACCATGTCGACTTATACCGGCTGAGCACGGCGGATCTTCCGGACCTGGGTCTCGAGGATCTCTACGGGCGGGGCTGCGTGGTGGCAATCGAGTGGGCCGAGCGCCTCGAGGAGGCGGGATGGGATCTGGGCTCATCGATCATCGTCGAGGTCGACCACCATCCGGACCGACCGGAAGCCCGCATCATCGGCGTCGACGAGGCGGTTACAGGCAGTTAGTGGCCTGTAACAGATGATCGTTGCCTATCGCAGATGGGATTTGCGGGTGAGATCAAGGCGCGGCGACGCAGTCGATGCTAGGGGCATCATCAAGGAGCCGCAACGCCGTTATCGCCCGCAACTGCCCATCTGTCCAGAGGATGGCGGCGAACTGGGCCGCCTGCGGCGTTGCTCCTCCTTGAAAATGGGCGAACATTGTCTCGTCGGACCGCCTGGCATCCGGGCCCATTTCGTCACCACGATAGGCAACGATCATCTGTTACAGGCCACTTAGCGCCCGTTGCGGGCCACAAAACGTCGGCTACAGCGGCAGCCTCTGTCCCGTCTCGGCGATCCCGAAGCCCTCCGGAAGCTCACGTCGCAGCGCGCTGCGCTCATCCCACAGCGGGTTCGTGTGGTTGAGATGGATGAAGCGGATCTCGGGTAGATCCTGCACGCCGCGTAGCCGCTCGAGCGTCTGTGAGACTGGCGGGTGTGGGACGTTCGCCTGGGCGCGATGGCCGAGCTCATCGCGCGACCAGAAGGAACCGTCGATGAGCGCTATGTCGCTGGCGCGGAGCAAGTCCACGAACGGTGTGTCCCACCCGTCCCAGACATCGGCGTCGGGAACGTACATCAGGGTCGATTGCGGTCCGTGTATACGGTAGCCGAAGGTGTCGGTGTATTCGGCGCGGTGGAGCACTTCGAACGGTGTCACCGCCAGCGCTGGCGAGATTTGCACACGCGTCCCGGGTGTCAGGGGACGCAGCTCGATGAACGATCCGTTGACGAGCGCGTCCCAGGGCGCGTTGGTGCTGAGAAACTCGCACATGCGCTGGCTGGCAAACACCGGCAGCGCGCGCGGCGCCGCGCCTTCCTTGCCCAGATGTACGAGGCCCGTGTAATGGCCCATGTGAGCGTGGGTCAAGAAGATCCCGTGCAGTATCTCGTGCAACGGTACCGTGCCGCCGGCCAGCGCGGCCGGGGCCTCGCCGCTCGGTGTCAGGAGCGCCCCGACCTGGGCGACGATGTCCGGTGTCGCGTCGAACAGGAATCTGCGCTGCGCGGCATGGTCGATCAGACCGACGCTGGCGACGCGCGGTGCCGGCCGCCGGCCGGATCGCACCTCCGTACAGTTGACCGAGAAGCAATTGATCTGCGGAACGCCGGCGTCCTGAGCGGTCCCCAGTACGACTGCCTCCGCGCCGGAGACGGGTGCGGGCGTCGACTGGTCGGCATACGCCACGGTCGATGTCCGCGGCCAGACATGCCATGCCCCCGGTGGCGGCCACCCGCAGGCGGCGGCCAGTGCAGCGAGCAAGCGGCGGCGGTTCACTCCACCCTGTAGTTCGGGGCTTCCTTGGTGATCTGCACGTCGTGCACGTGCGCCTCACGCAGCCCGGCGGCGGTGATTCGGAGGAACCGGGCCCGTTCGTGCATGTCGGCGATCGTCGGGCAACCGGTGTAGCCCATGCCGGCGCGCAGGCCGCCCATGAGCTGGTGGATCGTGTTGGTAGCCGACCCCTTATAGGGCACTCGCCCTTCGATTCCCTCGGGAACGAGCTTCGCCTCCTCGACGTCGGGCTGAAAATACCGATCACGGCTGCCGGCATGCATTGCACCGACCGATCCCATGCCGCGGTAAGCCTTGAAGGCGCGTCCTTGATACAGCTCGATCTCTCCCGGAGACTCCTCGGTCCCCGCCAGCACCGAGCCCACCATGACCGCGTCGGCACCAGCGGCGATTGCCTTGGCGATGTCGCCGGAGAACTTGATGCCGCCGTCGGCGATCACCGGCACTCCGCTACCTCGGGCCGCCTGGGCACATTCGGCGATGGCGGTCACCTGCGGCACGCCGGCACCAGCCACCACGCGCGTGGTGCAGATCGCCGACGGCCCCATGCCCACCTTGACGGCGTCGGCGCCGGCTGCGATGAGGTCGCGCGTGGCGTCGGCGGTTGCGATGTTGCCCACGACGCACGCGGCGTCGGGGTGCGCCTCCTTGATCTGGGCAAGGGTCCCGATGACGCTGTCGGTATGTCCGTGAGCGGTGTCGATCACGATGACGTCGGCGCCCGCCTCGAGGAGCACTGTGGCGCGCGAGATGGAGTCGGCTCCTACGCCGACTCCGGCACCGACTCGCAGGCGGCCGGAGCCATCCTTACAAGCACTGGGGTAGTCCTTGCGCTTCTGGATGTCCTTGACCGTGATCAAACCCTTGAGCAACCTGGATTTGTCGGTTACGAGCAACTTCTCGATGCGGTGCTGATGTAGAACCTGCACCGCTTCATCGAGCGTCGTTCCGGGACGAACGGTGACCAGGTTCTCCTTGGTCATGAGGTCCTCGATCGGCCGCTGATGGTCGGTCTCGAAGCGCACGTCGCGGTTGGTCAGGATACCGAGGACTCGCCCGGTATCGTCGGTTACCGGTACGCCGGAGATCTTGTATTTCGACATCAGATCGAGCGCGTCACGTATGGGCGCCGCCGGGCCGATCGTGATCGGGTCGACGATCATGCCGCTCTCCGATCGCTTCACCTTGTCGACCTCGTCGGCCTGCTCGTTGACGGTCAGGTTGCGGTGGATCACACCGATGCCACCGTGCTGTGCCATGGCAATCGCCATGGGCGCCTCGGTGACCGTATCCATCGCGGCTGACAGCAAGGGGATGCCGAGCTCGATCTGACGCGTCAGCCGGGTACCGATGTTCGCCTCCGACGGCATGAAGCTCGAACGTGCGGGAATCAGCTGGACGTCATCGAAGGTGAGCGCGAGAGGGATCTCGTGTTGGGTCATCCGGGACCTTCTTCCTGGCCGTGGCCCGGCCGATTCCTAGTAGCCATGGCACTTCTTGTACTTCTTGCCGCTGCCGCAGGGACAGGGATCATTTCTACCGATCTTGGCGTCGCTCTTGACCACCGTTGCGATTGCAGGCGCGCGGTCGCGTGTGGCGGCAGCCGCCACGCGCTCCGCCTGAGCCGCTGCCTCGCGCCGGCGCGCCAGCTGCGCCTCCTGTTCCTCGCGTGTCATCGGCTCCATGCGGTACGCGTAGCGCACGATATCCGCCTGGATACGATCGTTCATCTCCTGGAACATATCGAACGACTCGCGCTTGTACTCCACCAACGGGTTCCGCTGCCCGTAGCCGCGGAGACCGATGCCCTCCTTGAGTCGATCGAGCGCGTACAGGTGATCTTTCCACTTGGCGTCCAGCACCTGCAGGCAGATCCATTTCTCGAACTCCTGTAACAAGTCACCGAGGCGTCCGATCTTGTCAGCGTAGCGGCCTTTGACGGTCTGCTCCAGGTGTTCCTGCACGTCTGCCAGCGTGTCGTTGGTCAGATCGATCGCCAGGTCATCGGGGTCGATGCCGAAGAAGTCGGTGAGGTGGCTCTGGAGTTCCTTCAGCGGCCAATCGAGGGGGTCTTTCTCGGCGTCGCAATGTCCCTCTATCAGCCAATCAAGGATCTCCTGGGCCGAGTCGCGCACGAACTTGCCCGGTGTGTCGGGCTCCGACAGAAAAGCACGCCGCTGCGAGTAGATCGCTTGCCGCTGCTTCTCCATGACATCGTCGTACTCGAGCAGGTGCTTGCGGATTTCGAAGTTGCGTCCTTCGACCTGTTTCTGGGCGCGGCCGATCGCGCGCGTCACCATGCGGTCCTCGATCGGTACACCTTCCTCCATTCCGAGCCGCTTCATGAGGCCCTGGAGCTTGTCCATGCCGAAGACGCGCAGCAGGTCGTCCTCCAGCGACAGGAGGAACTGCGACGAGCCTTTGTCGCCCTGGCGACCCGTGCGGCCGCGCAGCTGATTGTCGATGCGACGTGCCTCGTGTCGCTCGGTACCCAGGACGTGCAGACCACCGAGATCGGCCACCCCGTCGCCGAGCACGATATCCGTGCCGCGGCCGGCCATGTTCGTGGCGATGGTCACCGCGGCGCCTTGGCCGGCCTGGGCAACGATCTCCGCCTCGCTCTGGTGATGCTTGGCGTTGAGCACGACGTGGTCGATGTTGCGTTTCTTCAGCAGCTTCGACAGGTGCTCGGAGCTCTCGATCGAAGCTGTCCCAACCAGCACCGGGCGACCCGACTCGTTGAGCACCTCGATCTCCTCGACCACAGCGATCCATTTCTCGCCGACGGTTCTGAAGATCACGTCGGAGTACTCGGTGCGCCGCAACGGTTCGTTCGTCGGGATCTCGGCGACGGCGAGCGAATAGATCTTGCCGAACTCGGGTGCCTCGGTCATCGCCGTCCCGGTCATGCCGGCGAGCTTGTCGTACATGCGGAAGTAGTTCTGGAAGGTGACCGTCGCCAGCGTCTGGTTCTCGCGCTCGATCTTCACTCCTTCCTTGGCCTCGACAGCCTGGTGCAGCCCGTCGCTCCACCGTCGACCTGCCATCATGCGGCCGGTGAACTCGTCGACGATGATCACCTGGTCGTCCTTGACCAGGTAATCCTTGTCGCGCTTGTACAGCACATGGGCGCGCAGTCCCTGCTGTACGTGGTGCACCAGCGGCATGTTGTTGACGTCGTAGAGGTTGTCGATCTTCAGCAAGCGTTCGACGTGGTTGACGCCTTCCTCCGTCAACGCTGCGCTACGCTGTTTCTCGTCGACCTCGTAGTCGGTTTCGGCGTGCAAGCTCGGGATGATGCGATCGATCTTGTAGTACAGCTCGGTGGACTGTTCGGCGGGTCCCGAGATGATCAGCGGCGTGCGCGCCTCGTCGATGAGAATCGAGTCCACCTCGTCGACGATGGCGAAATGGTGTACCGGCTGCACGCGATCCTCGAGGCGGAACTTCATGTTGTCGCGCAGGTAGTCGAAACCGAACTCGTTGTTGGTGCCGTACGTGACGTCGCTGCCGTACGCCGCTTGACGCTCGGCGTCGCCCATCTCGTTCTGGATGGTGCCGACGGTGAGTCCGAGGAACTCGTAGATCGGACTCATCCAGTCCCGGTCACGGCGCGCCAGGTAGTCGTTTACCGTGACGACGTGCACGCCCTTGCCCTCGAGGGCGTTCAGATAGGCCGGCATCGTCGCCACCAGCGTCTTGCCCTCGCCGGTGGTCATCTCGGCGATCATTCCGCGGTGCAGCACGACCCCGCCGATCAGCTGCACATCGTAGTGACGCATCTCGGTAGTGCGTCGCGAGGCTTCGCGAACGGCCGCGAACGCCTCGGCCAGAAGACCGTCGACCTCTTCGCCGTCAGCCAGGCGGCTCCTGAACTGGTCGGTCTTGGCTCGCAGGTCACCGTCCGATAGCGACTCGTATTCCGGTTCCAGCGCGTTGATCGGCTCGACGTAGCGCTCGCGAATCCGCTTCAACTCGCGATCGTTGTGGGTGCCGATGAACCTGGTGAGGATACGGTTGATCATCGCGCGCTGCGGAAGAGGAAGGGGCGCGGAGAACGGCTCTCGGAGGTAGGCGGTGCCGAGCCGTGCGCCAGTCGAGCTCATCGTAGCAGGCTGGTGAAGGGCGGTAAAACGAGCTCAGTGGCCGTTCGAGCGCAGGGCCTCGGTTAACACCGGGTAGAACTGCACGAAGACGTTGTCGACGGCGCCGTGTTCAGCGTGGCACGAGGCGCTCCTACGACCAGGGCCGCGGCTATCGCGCCGACGATGGCAGTCGTGCGCCAGCGTGTGGAACGCATCCGGCGAGGTGCGTCCATCAGTCCTGCCGCAATGCGATCACCGGATCTACCGCCACCGCCCGGCGCGCCGGGATCACGATAGCCACGAGCGCGGCCGTCGTCAGTGCCACCAGCACGACGACAAACGTCATCGGATCGCTCGGTTGGATCTCGAACAGCAGTTCCTCGAGCACCCGTCCGAACGCGAACGAGCCCGCGATTCCCACTGCCAGCCCGACGACCACCTGCACCATTCCCTGGCGGACGACCATGGTGAGAATGCTCTGTCGTTGCGCCCCGAGTGCCATTCGCAGTCCCATCTCGCGTGTTCGCTGGGTTATGGAGAATGCCATGACGCCGGCGATGCCTGTCACCGTGACGATGAGTGCGAGCAGCGCGAAGATGCCCAGGAGCGACGCGGTCAGCCGCGGCGACGCCACCGCGTCGGCACGCAGGATCGCCATCGGTTGCAGATCGCTGATCGGGTTGGCACCCAGCGCGTAAGCCGCATCCTTGACACCCTGGGCCGCGCTCGCGGGGTCGCCCACCGTACGGATCATCAGCCAGGTCGGCATCCCCGCTTGGCCGAAGGGCCGGTAGAACTCCGCCGTGACCGGTGTTTCCGGACCATAGAGTCGCGTATCGCCGACGACGCCGACGATCGTGGTCCAGCTCTCGCCCTCATCGAACGAGACGCGGGCCCCGACAGGGTCTTGGTCGCGCCAGTACTGTCGGGAGAGAGTCTGGTTGATGACCGCGACGGGGGCGGCATCAGGCTCGTCTCGACTGTCGAGGAGGCGCCCGCTCAGGAGCGGGATGTCGAGAACATCGAAGTACTCCGGCGTGACGACGTTGCGGTCCAGCTGTGGACGGGTCTTGGTTTCCTCCAGCGCGCGTCCTTCGATGATGAACTCGGCAAGATTCGGGTTCGTCTGCCGGTACGGGGGCTTCTGCGTCAGCGCCGCCGAGCGCGCTACCGGGCTCTCGCCGACCGCAATGATTAGCGCGCGCAGGTACTCGTGCCTGTCGTCCATGCCGTTGAACGCCGTCCAGTCGAGCGACACCCGGGCGGTCAAGACTTGCTCGGTTTCGAAGCCCGGATCGATCGCCTGCAAGCGCGTCAGGCTACGCAACGTCAGACCGGCGCCGACCAACAGGATGAACGACAGTGCCACTTGGGCTACGATCAGCGCCCGGCGCAGCTGCAATCCACCGGCGACCGTGGAGCGGGCGCCGTCCTTGATGGCACCGCCGAGGTCGCGAGTTCCCGGCAGCGCCGGGAAGGTGCCGAAGACAATGCCGGTGGCGAAGGAGATTGCCAGCGTGAACGCTAGCACCCAGCCGTCGATGGTCACCGTCGCGGCACGCGGCGTATAGCGGCCGGCGAATTCGATCAGCATGTCGAGCCCGACGTAGGCGAACAGCAGGCCGAGGGCGCCGCCGATCAACGCCAGCACCGTGCTCTCGGTAAGCAACTGCCGCATCAACCGACCACGGCTGGCGCCGATTGCCGCTCGCACCGCCACCTCCTGCTGGCGGCGCATGACGCGCGCCAGGCTCAAGTTGGCGACGTTGGCGCAAGCGATCAGCAACACCAGGCCGGCGGTGGCCAGCAACATGAGCAGCACCGGCCGCGCGTTCTGGGTCAGCTCTTGCTTGAGCTCGGCAACCCCCGCGGTGAGGTCCATCTCGGCCGGATAAGCCTCTGGGAAATCCTCCTCGAAGCGCGCCGCCACGTTGGCGATCTCGGCGCCGGCTCCGTCGACGGTGGCGTCGTCGCCGAGTCTCCCGAAGACGAACAGGTTGCGGAAGGCGTTGCGGTTGCCGGCCATGTTGCGCTCGGCGTTGGCCCGGAACGGGCACGCCGAGGTCGGCATGTAGACGTCGACTTTGTTGGGGAACTGCGGAATCGGCGGCAGCACGCCGACCACCGTGTGCGGCCGCGTGTTGATCTCGTAGACCTGTCCAACCACGTCCGGGTCGGCTCCCAGCGCGTTCTGCCAGTAGTCGTGGCTGAGGACCAGCACCGCTTCGGAATCGAGGTCATCCTCGCCGTCCAGAAACGTCCTCCCCAGCAGCGGCGTCACCCCGAGCGTGTCGAAGAAGTTGTCCGACACCACCCCCGTCTGGATTCGCTGCGGCTCACCGCGGCCGAGCAAGACGAAGAACATCGTGTGGTACTCCACCAGCTCGTCGAAGCTGCTGGCCTGCTCACGGTAGTCGTAGAGCTCGGGAATCGATGCCTGGGTGTTGGCCACCCGGATTCCCGGCGCCGCCTGCTTCAGCAACACCAGTCGGTCACCGTGCTGGTAGGGCAGGGGACGGAGCATGACGCCATAGATGACGCTGAAGATGGCGGTGTTGGCGCCGATGCCGAGAGCCAGGGTCAGCACCGCGATGGTGGCAAAGCCCCAGTTCTTGCTCAGCGTCCGAAGGGCGTAGCGGATGTCCTGTATCAGCATGTCGAGGTGATTCCCCTTGCGCTCGTCGCGGCATTCTTCCGTGAAGCGCTGCCTAGCGCCGAAGTTGAGGCGCGCTTGCCGCCAGGCTTCGGCCTCGCTGAGCCCCTGGCGCCGGTACATGTCAGCTTCCATCTCGAGGTGGAAGGCGAGCTCGTCGTCGAGCTCGCGATCGTCGGCCGGGCGGCCGTTGCCGCGCAGCCGCTGCAACCAGCTGTGCCGTCGTCCAGTGTCCATCGCCGGCTCTATACCGTTTGCAGGATGGCGCTCACAGCACGCGAGAGCCGGTCCCAGTTACGAGCCTCGTCCGCCAGCTGCTCCCGCCCCATCGCGGTCAGGCGGTAGAACTTGGCGCGCCGATTGTTCTCCGACGTACCCCACTCAGAGCCGATGAACCCCTGTCTCCGCAATCGATGTAGCGCGGGATACAGGGATCCCTGATTGACTTGCAGAACGTCCTTGGACATCTGCTGAATGCGTTGCGAGATGCCCCAGCCGTGCTGTGGCTCCAGCTGAAGAGTCTTCAGGATGAGCATATCGAGCGTGCCCTGGAGCAGGTCGACGTTTGCTTTCGTCATCGGTAGGTCTCGGGAAGATTCTCGAGGGGATCCGTGTCGTCGCGCGGCGGGTGGCAGGTACGGCGTGTCCGTTCCTCTAGACGCTCGACAAGAGTGTCGCAAGCTCCTGTAGATTGTCAAGGGGAGCCGCCGCCGAGCAGGCGCCTCCCGCTGGCACCGCGCCACAACCCCGCGGGCCCCAGGCCGTGTATTGGGGGCGCGTTCGGCCTCTGCTACGATTCAGCGCGGTTCGTGGTGTCCGGCGCCGGTGTGAAACTTGATCGTCGCCGCTGTATCTGACGACGGTGTCCGTCGACCACGTGTGCTCTGGTCAGCTCTCCAGCATCGACTCGAGCTTGCGTGCCAGCTTCATGCCGCCGGTCGCGGACCGGGTCACGATCAACAGGGTGTCGTCGCCGGCGATGGCGCCCAGAGCCTCGGGGAGGCGACCGAGAGCCCGGGCGTCGTCGAGTGCCGCGGCGACGGGCTGGGCGCTGCCGGGAGGTGTGCGCACGACGACCAGATTGGCGGAGCTGCTGATCTCGGAGACGAACTGTCGAAATCGATTCTGGAGCTCGTCGGGCTGCTCCGCTACGGCGGCGAGCCGGTAGACAACGCGGGTGTCGTCGAGCGATTCCCGGTGCGCACCGATGGCGACAAGGTCGCGCGAAACGGTTGTTTGGCTGACGACGTGTCCCTGGCCCGCCAGGCGGCGCAGTATCTCCGCCTGCGATGAGATCCCGCCACCCTCGATGAGGCGGCGCAAGAGAAGACGACGATGCGCGGCGCTTGTGCGGGTCGGCATGGCGAAGCTCTTCTTTGCAGAAAGGGTCGTCGATAATCTATGCGCATATGCGCATAACACTATATAGTCACGGGGCCATTTCAGTAGGTGCGGCGCGGATCGGGCCGAGCATCGGATCGCGAGGCTCCTTACTTGCACCACCGCGAGCCCGATCTGCTGCCGCACCCGTAGTGCCGCGCTGGACGTCGCGTTGATTCTGATGCAGTGGCTTGTCCGCCGGGCGCGACACCGTTCGTCTCTTCGCCAGCATCGACTATATTGCCGCCATGCTTCCAGGTTGGACGGTCCTTGCCGGTGTGGCGCTGTTTGGCAGCAGCCTCTACATAGGGGCGGTAGCGGCTCGTGTCTGGAGGTTCGTTCCCAACTGGCTGGGTGTTTCGTTCGGTGCGCTAGCGGGCGGGATCTGTATCTGGAATGTCGGATATGGCTTCGAGATTCTGAGCCCTGACCTCGGCGGCAAGATTTTCTGGGCGAAGTTCCAGTACGTCGGCATCCTCAGTACACCCGTCGCGTGGCTTTTTGTGGCGCTATCGTACACCCGCCGCGAACGCTGGCTCGGCAGCAGAGTAGTGATGGGTCTGAGCGCGGTACCGGTGCTCATGTTGCTGCTGGTTTGGACCAACGAGCTGCATGGCTTGATTTGGTCGCGGGTGGCTCTGCTGGCCACAACCTCGTATCCGATGCTCGACGTCGACTACGGTCCTGTCTTCTGGATTAGCACCGCGTACGCCTACGTGCTGATGGCGATCGCTGCCGCCGTCGTGGCCGAGGAGATCGCCACAACGGCGAGGTTGTTCCGCGCCCAGCGGTTCGTCTTGCTCATTGCAGCGATCTGCCCGTGGTTTGGGAACATGCTGCACTTGGCCGGTCTCGCCTGGTTGCGCGGGGTCGATCCGACACCGTTCGGTTTTTGCGTCAGCGCTGTTGCCGTGGGCTATGGGCTCCAACGAAGGCGCCTCGTAGAGCTCGCCCCGATGGCACGCCGCGCTATGTTCGAGTTCATCGACGCCGGTGCCATCATTCTCGATCTGGAGGGGAGAGTTCTCGACCTCAATCCTGCCGCGGAGAAGATCCTGGGTGTGCACGAGTCTGTGTTCGGCAGACCGATCGAAACCTGGTTTTGCAATTCGCGCCCGCTGCTCGAAGAGCCGCACGGGGTCCTGCGGGCAAGCCAACGGAACTTCACCAATGCAGCCGGCAGGACAGGCCACTACGAGTTGGCTCTCTATCCGATCCGTGGTCTCGATGGCGACGTCTTCGCGCGACTGCTGGTTATCGACGAGGCAACTCGGCGCGTCGAGGCACTCGATGCTCTCGATGAATCCCAGCGGCGGTTCGAGGCCCTCATCGAGTCGATTCCGGGAATCGTCTGGGAGGCGCGCCTTGAGCCATTGGAGTTCACCTTCGTGAGCAGCAAGACCGAGGCGCTGCTCGGCTATCCAGCCACGCGCTGGACCGACGACGCGAACTTCTGGATAGAGCGCATGCACCCTGAGGACCGAGACTGGGTGCTTGATTTCGTTGAAGAGATGGAGCGTGCCGGGCGGGCTCACGAGTTCGAGTACCGCATGATCCATGCGGATGGGACGCCGGTTTGGTTTCGCGACGTCGTGGGTGCCCCGGGGCCGGATACCATGCTGCTAAGTGGAATCATGGTCGACATTACCGAGCGCAAACGGCTGGAGCAGCACGTACAGCAAGTTGATCGTCTCGAGACGATCGATCGTTTTGCCGCTGGCATGGCGCATGACTTCAACAACCTCGTCACGGCGATTACGGTGTATGGGGAGCTGGCCAAGGACTCTCTTGATCCGGGGCATCCGGCGTGCGCCGAGGTGGACGGGATCATCGCTGCGTGCGATCGGGCCGCCGAGTTGACTGGAACCCTCCTGACCGCCAGCCGAGCTGCCGGTGGGGAGCCTCGGCCAATGGAGCTCAACGACATTCTCGTCAAGCTCGAGCCAATGCTGCAGCGTCTCGTAGGCGACGACATTGCCCTCGACATGAACCTGACGCGAGATCTGCGTCGCGTGACGGCCGACCCGGCAGACGTTGAACAGCTCATCATGAACCTGGCAACCAACGCTCGCGACGCCATGCCTTTCGGGGGCCAACTCACGATCGCGACTACGACCGCGACTCTCCCGGGGGCCGCTGACGAGAGGGGGCCCCCAGAGGATGCCGCCTCCTACACCGTGTTGGTAGTCGGTGATACCGGGGTGGGCATGAGCCAGGACGACCAGGCGCGAATCTTCGACCCGTTCTTTACGACCAAGACCGGTGTAGCCGGGACCGGTCTTGGACTCACCAGCGTCGGTCGCGTCGTTCGTCAGATCGGTGGCACTATCGAGGTTGCCAGCGCGGTCGGCGACGGGTCAGTGTTCAAAATCTATTTCCCGGGAAGGAGCCGGATCGCGGAGAGCCCGGATCTCTAGGCCGTCGGTGGTACCGGCGGACACTTCCAGATGCGTCGATTCAGCTACGCGCTGCCATCAGCGCTACCATCGATGGTCGGCAGGGTCGATTCGGAGCGCGCGGAACTTCTCATAAAGAGTGCTGCGTGCAACGCCCAGACGGCTCGCAGTTCGAACAACGTTGCCGCGCTCCTGCCGCAGCGCCTCCCGAATGTGCTCACCCTCCAGCTCCGACAGCGTCGGAGCGCGGCCAGGAACCGGCACTGGAGGTCCTTGTGGAGTGAGGGTGTGCTCAAAGCGCAGATGGTGGCGGCGGATAGGCTCCCCATCGGCGGCCAGGGCGGCGCGTTCGAGGACATTGCGCAGTTCACGGAAGTTCCCCGGCCACGGGTGCTCGGCCAGCGCGGCCGCGGCCTCGTCGGTCAGCTGCGTGGCATCGGCGGTGGGCGAGATCACCTGCCCGAGCATGCGGCGGGCGAGAATCGGGAGATCCTCTAGGCGCTCCCGAAGGGGTGGAATCCTCAATACGATGGTGCTGGGCCGAAAGTAGAGATCGGCACGGAAGCCACCCTGTGTCACCAACTCGCTGAGGTCCTGGTTGGCTGCGGCGATCAGGCGCATATCGACGCTGCGCTCGCGCAGCCCGCCCAAGCGGCGAAAGGTCTTGTCTTCCAGCACCGTAAGCAGCCTCGGCTGGAGCTGACGTTCGACGTCTCCGATCTCGTCGAGAAACAGCGTCCCCCCGTCAGCGAGCTCCAGTAACCCCTTCTTGTCCTCCGACGCGCCAGTGAACGAGCCGCGCTTGTGGCCGAAGAGCTCGCTGTGCAGGAGCTCCGCAGCGAGGCCGCTGCAGTTCAGGGCGACGAAGGGTCCCTTGGCGCGGGGACCGCCGCCATGGAGCCACCGGGCCAGGACGCCTTTGCCGCTGCCGGTCTCGCCCTGTACGAGCACCGGACCCCGAGTGCGCAGCGCGAGGCCGGCATCGGCCGTCAAGTTGGCGACCGCCGGGCTGGTGCCGAAGAAGGGATCGACAGGTGGGGCTGCGTCGGGGCTCGGGCCCTCGCGTTCGCGGAGCCGTTGCCGAAGTAGTCCCACCAGTTCGGCGGGCTGCATCGGTTTTGTCAGAAAGTCGACAGCACCATGCTTTATCGCGCGAACTGCCAGGTCGATGGATCCGTACCCCGTCAGGATCAGGATCGGGATGTCCCGGCCGAGGACTTGCATTCGCGGCAGGAGCCGCAGCGCGTCGCCGTCTGGCAGCGAGTAGTCCAGCACCGCCGCGTCTGGTCGTTCGGCACGAAAGGCGTGCTCGCCACTACTTGCTGTCGCCGCCGAGCAGACGTCGAAACCGGATCGCAGCAGGTACCGGCACGTGGCTTGCCGGACGTCCTGGTCGTCTTCGACGACCAGTATCTTGTGAGCCATTCTGCCCCCTGTGCCTATCATACCAAGGGGCTCCGTTGGATGAACGGCGTCGGACCCCAGAATTAGTGGTCCCGAATTGATGCCGCCACGGTGCTCTCGCCGTGCACACTCCACTCGTGCTACAGCGTCGGTTCCGGCCGGTGCTGTCGGGTCGGGCCATGAAGCGCCTTGACGGCCTCGTCTCGACCAAGCAGTGACCGAATTTCGTACATCCATGTCGGTTTTCCGAACATGTCAGGGGTCGGTGAGCTCGCGCAGCTCGAGCGGCATATCGACTCTGCTTGCCTTCGAGGGGAAACGCCGGCTTTGGCCTGCTTCTTGCAGTCCAACTCATGGGGAGGTGGGCGTGGCGGGTTGCGGCAAGTGCCGGCTGGCCGCGTGTGGGTAGGTTCCAGATCCCATGAGGTGCTCTAGTGAGCCGAATCAGTTGCGTTGTTCTGGGTGTTGCCGTTCACGCGCTGGCTGTCGGGGGGCTGGCGTTGGTCTTGTTCGCACCGACCGTGCAGCAGCCGGATATCGCCCGAGCGGCGGGCGCCGTCCTGATCGGATTGTTGACCGTCGCGGCGGTGGGCCCCGTTGCCGTCGTGGCCGGATACCGGTATGGAGCGCGGCGGGCGTTCCAGGATGCTCTGCCGTTGCGCCGCGCGGACGACCTCCTGCGCGCGGTTGCCCAGGGCTGGGGACCGTTCAAACGGCTCCGCGGGCGTGGGAGTGCACGTCTGAAGATACTCCGAGCGACCTAGACCGTGAGCGCGCGCGCGAGCCCGTCACTGCGGCGGGCAGACCCACGGATGGATGTGCGCATTTCTGTGCGCCTGCAGCGCGCCCACGATAATCCGACCATCTCTGGGGTGACTCTGAATCTGTCTCGTCGCGGGGCGCTGGTCCGACTCGAACAACAAATCGTAGTCGGCTCCCGCTATCTCATCCAAGTCCTGGCGCCAGACGGTTTCAACTTCTCGGACGGCACGGCGTGCGCGAGGTGTGGGGCAGTCCCACTGCCAGAATTCGTGCTTCAGCAGACTGTCTGGGCTCGGACACTCCGACAGGGACAGGGGGTGAACGTGTAGGCCGCGACCTTCGAGTTCGAGAGCCTTCTCGAGATCCTCGAATCCGTGCGCTTCGGCGACGAGGAGGCCGCCACTCAGCACTTGGCGTGACGTCGACCATACAGCTCCCCGTCGGGCGGACTCATGAACGGTTCTGGTCAAGCGCAACGACGCGGATGCCTTCAAATCGTGGGCATCCTGGCACAGCCTCCCCTGCGCACGCTGCGCCTGTTATGGCAGCGTGAGCGTTTGTTGCGCGGGTTCGCCGACCATGGCCTCGAGTCGGGCGGCTGGCGCGCATCGCTCACGCTGGAACGGATAGACACGATTGATCGCGCCGTTCACCGCGCCTCTGAGCGGACGGTTGCGGAGCTCGGCCGACAGCGCGACGACGACGAGTGGCTGGTCGCCTTTCTGCGCAATCTGGGGGCACTTCGAGAGCTCGAGGAAGTTGAAGCGCCGCTATAGAGAGATTTACTGAGGAGTTATTGATCGAGGCAGGGTTATGGCGCCTATGGCCACGAGGAACTACGTAACTACGCGGGCGCGGGGTCGCCGTCCGAGCATCGCCTAGGGACGGTAGCGCAGCGCCTCGAGCGCATGCTGCTCCTGTACCCGGCCAGCGCCGTCGAGGTCGGCGATCGTCCTCGCCACCCGCAGCATGCGATGCCAGGCGCGGGCGCTCAAACGTAGGTCGTCGGCGAATCGACGTACCTGCCTCAGCAGCGCCGGTCCCAGGCCGCAGGCGACGTCCAGACGGCGCGCCGGGAGCGCCGCGTTGAGCCCTGTTGGGGTGGCCTCGAGATGGCGATTGCGCTGGCGCTGCAGCTGGCGTGCGGCGATCACGCGCTTGCGCACCTCGGCAGTCGGCTCGCCGGGGTCAGCGTGGACAAGCTCGCGCAGGCAGGTACGCTCGACGGGGACGAAGATGTCGATGCGGTCGAGCAGGGCGCCCGAGATGCGCCGGCGGTAGCGGGAGATCTCCAGCTCGCCGCAGGTGCAACCGTCGTCGCCCGGCCCGCGACCACACGGACACTCGTTCATGGCGCCGATGAGCTGAAAGCGGGCAGGGAATCGACAGGTCTCGTTGGCGCGCACGATGAGTGCCTCGCCGTGCTCCAACGGCTGGCGAAGCGACTCCAGAGCATGCCGCTGGAACTCGGGAAGCTCGTCGAGGAACAGCACTCCGTGGGTCGCCAGGCTGATCTCGCCGGGGCGCAGCGGGGCGCCTCCGCCCATCAGGCCGGCAGGGGTGATGCCGTGGTGGGGGGCTCGAAACGGGCGCTCGTGCAGGAGCCCGCGTCCGTGAAGTCCGCCCACCACCGAATGCACCGCGCTGACCTCGAGGGCCTCATCGAATTCCAACGCCGGCAACACCCCCGGGAGCGCGCGTGCGAGCAGCGTCTTGCCAGCGCCCGGTGGTCCGCTCATGAGCAGGTGGTGCCCACCCGCCGCCGCCAGCTCCAGCGCCCGTCGGGCCGTCTCCTGCCCCTTCACCTCGGCGAGGTCCACGGCGCAGGTCTGCCACCGCTCTTGCGGTGCAGAAGGCTCGGTGGCAGCGATCTCGCGCTCGCCGCGTCCCCAGGCGACCGCGTCGGCGAGCGAGTCGATCCCCAGCGCTTCGACGTCAGGAACCGCGCCGGCCTCGTCGACGTTGGCGGTTGGTACCAGGATCCGCCGCACGCCGGCGGCTCGCGCCGCCATGGTGGCGGGAAGGACGCCCGGAACCGGCTGTGTGCGGCCGTCCAGCGACAGCTCGCCCATGCATAGCGCCGTTTCGAATCGTTTCACCGGCACAGCGCCGTCGGCCACCAGTATCGCGACCGCGATCGGCAGGTCGAGTGCAGAGCCGCTCTTGCGGGTACCGGCGGGCGCCAGGTTGATGGTCGTGCGCCGCGGCGGCAACGCCAATCCACAGTGACTGCAGGCGGCGTGGATGCGGTCGAGGCTCTCCCGGACAGCGCTCCCGGGGAGGCCGACGATCGTCTGCCGGGGGAGGCCTCGGCCACGGTGTGCCTCGACCGTCAGCAGCGTTGCGTGCACGCCGCTGATCATCGCGGACTGGATGCGCGCCAAGACGGCCGGTCCGGTGTCCTGCACAGGTCTCCTCTGGATAGCGCCTGGCGCCTCTTACGGTTCGGATGCACGCGTCCCTCGCCAGGAGACGGACGAGAAGCGCCCGTTTCTCGCCCGGCGGGCCGATTTCGTGTATGACGTTGTCATGGGCAAGCACGGCAAGGTCATCGCGGCGGGCGGCATCCTCGAGCGCCCGGGTCCGGAGGGTACCGAGATTGCTCTCGTTCACCGCACCCGCTACCGGCACGTCGACGGCTCGATCGGAGACTGGGTGTTGCCGAAGGGCAAAATCGAGCCCGGTGAGAGCGTCGAGGACGCCGCGCTCCGTGAGGTGACCGAGGAGACCGGCTACGCCGCCAGCATCGTGGGCCCGTCGTTCACTGTCCAGTACCCGGTAGGGGACGAGCTCAAGAGAGTCCGCTTCATTCGTATGCTGGCGCTGGCCGCCGCCGGGCCGATCGATGAGTCAGAGGTCGACGCCGTCTGCTGGCTGCGGCCGGCTGGCGCCATAGCGCGGCTCACGTACGCGAACGAGCGCCAGATCGTGGCACGAGCGTTCGGACTCGAGCAGCCGCCGGAAGCTTGACCGCGGTTTTCGTCCCGGTGCTGTTGCGGCCCGCCGCCGCGAGCCTACTGACCAGTGCCGATCGTGTCGCGGATGACCAGCCGGTTGCCAGGGAACAGCGTTGTGCGGGTATTGATGCCGTTCCAGGAGCAGAGCTTCGCCACCGTGACGCCGAACCGTCGGGCGATGCGACCGAGCGTATCGCCGCGGCGCACGGTATACGTGGTCGCAATGGAGCTGCCGTCCGTATGTAACTTCAGCTTGTTGCCCGGATAGATGCGGCTCGACGAAAGCTCGTTCCAGGCGCGGATGTCGCCCACCGAAACACCATGCATTCGGGCGATGCCGTCGAGCGTGTCACCACGCCGCACGGTGTAGGTGAGCTCCTGGTCGCCGCCGGCGGCGCCCGGCGGCGAAGGTAGCTCCGGCGTTGCGCTGGTGCCGGCCGGCTTGGCAGCTACGGTCGAGGCGGTCGTGGTCGTGCCGCCGTAATAGACATCGAGCCTGTCGCCCTGATTGAGTCGATCAGAACGGAGGCCGTTCCATCGTTTTACGTTGGCCACGGTCGTGTCGTAGGCCCGTGCGATCAACCACAGGCTCTCACCGCGTCGCACCGTGTGGACGACCTTGTCGCCCTGACCGACCCCCGTGCGTTGGACCGTCTCGGGACGCACCGTGCTCGGCACGCTGGCACCGCCTGCGCCCTGCGCAACAGGGATCAGAAGCTTGGTGCCAGCACGAACGCGCCGGGGATTGCGGATGCCGTTGTAGTCGGCGATGGCGCGCCACGACAATCCGTAGTCGTCGCCTATCCGCGACAACGTCTCGCCCTGGCTGACAACGTGCTCGGCGACACGCACTCGGTCCTCGACCGGGATCGCGGCGTAGGCGACCCGAAAGTGGCGGGCGCGTCCGACGGGGACCCGGAGGGTGTACTCCGCGATCCGGGGCGTCGTACGACGCAGCAACTGCGGGTTGAGCTCCTGGATTGTCTCCAGGGTCGTGCCGGCTGCCTCGGCGATGACCTGCAGGTCAGTCATCGAGTCGATCGTGACCTCGTCATACTCGAACGGCGGTTGCTCGTTGATAATGAAGTCGTAGCGTTCCGGATCCGACCCGATGAGTATGGCGGCGAGAATCTTGGGAACGAACTCGCGCGTCTCGCGCGGCAGCGCCGGCGTCGTGGCCAGGCTCCAAAAGTCGGTCGCGCCGGTCCGTCGCATCGCCCGGCCGACGCGGCCCTTGCCACCGTTGTAGGCCGCGATAGCCAGGTGCCAGTCGTCGAACTCCGAGTAGTAGTCGAGAATGAAACGCGCGATCGCCCGCGTCGACTTGACCGGATCGCGGCGCTCATCGACGAAGTAGTCGACCCGCAGGCCGTAGAGGCGGGCGGTGGGCGC
This sequence comes from Acidobacteriota bacterium, assembly GCA_965248695.1. GTDB lineage: Bacteria > Acidobacteriota > UBA890 > UBA890 > WLXD01 > DASCOT01. The sequence continues at coordinate 4,428,983 of CBDFKD010000002.1, forward strand.
CATCAGTTGCCACAGGCCCACCGCACTGGCCCGTGAGCGGACGACAGGCTTGAAGAGGCTCTCGATCAGCGGGATCCACGCCAGCTCAGCGGGCACGCCGGCTTCAGCGAAAGTCTCGAGGATCAGTGGCAGGTACCGCTGGGCGCGTTCCAGGCCACCTTGAACGTACTCGTGACGTTGGGTGGAAAGGAACTTCACCGCTTCGATAACGCGGGGGTTGTCGGCGGGCACCGGGATGGTGAAACGCGGTAGCGCCGGAAGGGTGTCGGCGAGGCGGGCGCGGAGCATGTCGATCTCGGCGCTGCTGAGTACCGGAATCTCCTCGCTGGGCAGATCGGGTGCTGACGCTTCTACCGGAATCAGGTAGATGTCGTGTTGCTGGGAGTCGACACGGTTGACGACGGTGTTGAAGGCACCGCGGAACTCGGCCTCGTCGCCCACCGGAATGTCGGCTTCCATGAACACGCTGATCGCGGCGTCAAAATGCTGCTGCGCCTCGATCTCATCGCCGTCGCGCAGGGCTTCGACTCCGAGGCCGTAGTGACGGTCCGCCTCCACGCGGAGCTCCTCGACCGTGGGTTGGGGCTCCTCGATGGCCAACGGCGGCACCAGCTCCGGTGGTGGCGCGGTTGCCTTGGAGCAACCTACCGTGACGGTAACCACAGCGAGCAGGGCAACGGCCGCAGAACGGCCCGATGGATTAGCGTCGAAGGAACAGATCGTGGTCTTCACCAAACTCGTACGCCAGGGGAGTGATGATCGTTTGTGGGCCGATGCGTATCGTCTCGCCGCGATCCAGCGCACGTCGAACGTCCGCCTCCGCAACGAAGTCAACAGGTGTGGCAACCGTTGCGCTTCCCGCCTCCCGCTCCATCGATCGGTCCGTCGGAGCCGCCGCGTACGCCCCGCGCGGTGGCTCTGGCTTCGTCTTGCCCACGGCTCCAGAGTTACCGTGCCGGCATGTCGCGCAACCGCAACCATCCTCGTGTGCTGCCAGACCGGCAGCCGCAGGGACACTGCGTGCAGGAGCGATTATACCTCTGCCGCGCAGAAACTCACCGACCCGACTCTCCAGGTCGTCGCCTGGTGGCGTTGCGGCCTCCTGCCCGCTAGTGGCTCTGGGTACGGACGCGACCGGCGCCGCCGTCGCGGTGGAGGCACTCCGGAACGCTCGCTGCCCATATGCCAGTCGCTTGACGTTGATCAGGTGCTGGGGGCCGACGTTGTCGGAGGTGTTGTTGTTTCCCCACGAGCCACAGCCCAGCGTCATCGACGGGAACAACCCGGTCGTCAGTCCCACTGCCCCGACCGCGGCCACGGTGTTGACCAGCACCCGATGTGCGGGCTTGTGCAGACCGAATTCCAGCACCACGCTGTCGTCCTGCGAGTGGATCACCATCGTGTGTCCGAGGCCGCCGAACTTCAGCAGCTGCTTGCAGCGCTGGCAGGCCTCCTGCCAGTCCTCGACCTCGTAGAAGGCCAACACGGGCGAGAGCTTCTCGTGCGACAGCGGGTAGTCCCGCCCGACGCCCTCCTGCGGGCACACGAGCACCTGCGTGCCCGCCGGCACGTCGATTCCCGCCGCGTCGGCGATGGTCGTTGCCGGCTGACCCACCAACGCGGTGTTGACCAGCAGCTTGTCGGTAATGAGCGTTCTCGCCAGGCGCTCGCACTCCGAAGATGACAGGAAATGCCCACCGTTGATCTCCGCCGCCGATCGGACCCGTTCGCTGATGACTCGGTCACAGACGATCGCCTGCTCCGAGGAACACAACGTGCCGTTGTCGAACGTGGTGCCGGATATGACGTCTGCGACCGCCTGCTCGACATTGGCGCTTCGTTCAATGTAGGCCGGCACGTTGCCTGGCCCGACGCCGTATGCCGGCTTGCCGGCGGAGTAGGCCGAGCGCACCATCGCCATGCCCCCGGTTGCCAGGATCACATCGACGTCGCGTGCATGCATGAGCTCCCGCGTGCCTTCGATTGTTACTACCGTCATGCACCCGATGATCTCGCGCGGTGCGCCGGCGGCGACAGCGGCCTCATGCATTACGTCGGCGGCGGACTTGATGCAGGCCTTGGCGTTGGGGTGCGGTGAGAGCACTACGCCGCAGCGCGCTTTGATCGCAATGAGACACTTGAACATGGCTGTGGATGTGGGGTTGGTAGTAGGGATGATCCCCGCCACCACACCGACTGGCTCGGCGATCTCGCGCACGCCAGCCTCGGCGTCCTCGCTGATCACACCGACCGTGCGCATACCGCGCATCGCCTCGACAACTCGTTGGAGCACGAAGTCGTTCTTGGCGATCTTGTCATCGACGTTGCCGTAGCCGGTCTCCTCGACCGCCATCGCCGCCAGGCGAGCGCTCTCGCGCAGACCTGCAGCGGCCATCGACTCGACGATCGTGTCAACCTGCTCTTGGGAGGCTTTCTCCAGCTGCGCCTGCGCGGCTGCTGCGCTGCGGGTCAGCGTTCGCGCCTCGTGCACCGAGCGCAGATCACGATCCAGGTCCGGCAGGCTCATCGCCGAGCCTCACGCGCCAGCGATCGTTTCGGGCGCCCCCGTATCACTCGAGGCCTGCCTCCGGGTCGGCTACTTCTTCTTCGAGGCCGGTTCCAGATCGGTTTCCGGTAGGATCTTCTCGACTTCATCGTGTGGGCGCGGGATGACGTGAACGGCCACCAACTCGCCGACGCGTCGCGCCGCCGCGGCTCCGGCATCCGTGGCCGCTTTGACCGCGCCAACGTCGCCGCGCACGAGCACAGTGACGAACGCCGCGCCGATCTGCTCTCGCCCGATCAGCTTCACGTTCGCAGCCTTTACCATCGCGTCGGCTGCTTCGATCGAGGCGATCAGGCCCCGAGTTTCCACCATGCCCAGTGCTTCGTAGGAAATCGACATGCATCACTCCGTGCAAGGGCGGCGACCCGTGACCTCGCAGCCTGCCAGGACCGCGAATCCGGCCTTCCGGAACGGGCGGAAGGTAGCATGGGAATGCCCCTAGCGGTAGACTAGGCGATCACGGCCTGTGGGGATGGGAGGCCGTAACCGCGCGGGATCCGGCTGGCCGCCGCCGCCCTTGCTTCCCCGCGACCGCGATACTTTTCGGAGGAGTTTCATGCCCACATCGTCGTTCCGTGAGCGCCCGCGGTCAGCGCGGACCGTCTGCGCCCTCGCTCTAGCTGTCGCGCTCGTATCTACTGCCTGTGCGGATGCCGGGACACCGCAGCTGGACGTGCGGGTGCAGCTCGACCTGCCCGACAGCGTGCCGCTGGGCGAACCGCTGGACATCGGGTTCGCCTGGGAGACGGCCAGCGAGTTCGAGGCCCCCGCCGACGACTACAAGATCTTCGTTCACATGATCGATCCGGACGGCAACATCCTGTTGCAGGACGACCACTACCCACCGCAGCCGACCAGCCAGTGGCGCGCCGGCCAGACAGAGGGGTACAGGCGGTGGTATTACCCGCCCAACTCGCTCGAGGCGGAGTATCTGGATTTTGTCGTCGGGCTGTACTCGCCGGACTCCCGCGCCCGCGTGCGGGACGCCAACGGCGCCTGGGCCGAGGGCGTGCAGGTACATCGGATGACGGTGCGCTCCGACGACGTCTCGGGCATACCGCTCTACATGGAAGGCTGGCACCCACCGGAGCAGGTGGCGGAGCCGGAAGCACGTGAGTGGCGCTGGAGTCAAGAAAATGCACGTGCTGTGTTCACGAATCCGCGCAAGGAAGCAGTGTTGCATCTGCATGCTCATGGGCCGTTTGACGAGGTCGGGGCGCAGGCCGTCGTTCTGCGCATCGGCGAGGACGAGGTGGCGAGTGTCGCGGTCAGCAGTGCCGATGAGTTTCTCGAGCGCATCGTGATCCCTGCCTCGAGCATGGGCGACAACGAGTGGGTCGAGCTGAATCTCCAGGTGACGCCGGCGCTGGTGCCGCAAGAGATGGACCCGAGCTCCCAGGACGTTCGGCAACTGGGGCTACAAGTGTTCTCGATGTACCTGTCATCCTCCTGAAACGGCGGTGGGGCTGTCGTCTCAGTAGGGCAGGAGAGCAAGGAGTGGGACGTGAGCAATAAGGACGGCGCAGTGAGCAAAGAGGCGGCGGCACGACTGAAGGCAGCGAAGGCAGCAATCGAACAGATCGAGCGTGCTCATGGTAAGGGCGCCATCATGCGGTTGGGCTCGAGCGACCATCTCGATGTCCCGGCGATTCCTACCGGCTCGATCACCCTCGACGTCGCCATCGGCGTCGGCGGTGTGCCGCGCGGACGCATCGTCGAGATCTACGGTCCCGAATCCTCGGGCAAGACCACGCTCGCGACCCACATCGTCGCCAACGCGCAGCAGGCCGGTGGTCTGGCGGCGTTCATCGACGCCGAGCACGCTGTCGACCCGGAATATGCCCGCGCCCTGGGTATCAATCTCGAGGATCTGCTCGTCTCCCAACCCGACTCCGGCGAGCAGGCGCTGGAGATCTGCGAGACGTTGATCCGTTCGGGTGCGCTCGACGTCGTGGTGATCGACTCGGTCGCGGCTCTGGTGCCGCGCGCCGAGATCGAAGGGGAGATGGGCGACATGCAGCCCGGCATGCAAGCCCGGCTGATGTCCAAGGCCATGCGCAAGCTCACCGCCGTGGTGTCGAAATCGATGACCACGTTGATCTTCATCAACCAGGTGCGCGAGAAGATTGGCGTCATGTTCGGCAACCCGGAGACCACACCGGGCGGGCGAGCGCTGAAATTCTACGCCTCCGTACGGATGGACATTCGTCGTATCGGCTCGATCAAGGACGGCGATCAGTTCGTCGGCAACCGCACCCGCGTCAAGGTGGTGAAGAACAAGGTGGCGGCGCCTTTCCGCATGGCCGAGTTCGACATCATCTACGGCGAGGGCATCTCTCGGGACGGTGAGCTCCTGGATCTGGGAGTCAAGGAGGACATCGTCGAGAAGTCGGGATCCTGGTACTCCTACCAGGGTCAGCGCATCGGCCAGGGGCGCGAGAACAGCAAGCGTTTCCTGCGCGACAACTTGGAAGTGGCGGCGGACATCGAGCGGCGGATTCGGGAGGTCTACGGCATCAGCCCGCTGTCGCAGCAGGCGACCGCCGAGGCGGAAGTCGCTTCCCCGGCAAAAGAGGCCGCGGCGCAGAAAGCCTGAGCCGCCCGAACCGAGCGACCTGATCGCGGCCTACGCGCCTGGCGCGCTACCGGGTCCCTGCGTCTTCTCTGGATGCTCGAACGTGGTGTCGCCGGTCGACATCACCTTGCGGAAGCAGAAGATCACCAGCCCGAAGATGAAGACCCAGGCGAGGATCAAGAACGTCCAGCCTGCTGCGGTCATGCCCATGAGCGAGTCCTCCGGTTAGGCCGCATCGGTAGTCGAGTGGTTGCGCCAGGCGTAGGAAACGGCGAGGCAGAAGGCAAGGAAGATCCCGATCATCGTCAGCCGCGCGGCACGCACGTAGGGCACGAAGTCCGGGTTGACGCCCTGATAGCTCAGTACCGGCGGCAGGATCTGGAAGATCCAGCTGCCGAGGATCACCAGCAGCATCGCCGGTGTGACGTACTTGATGATGAAGCGGAAGATCACCGGTACCTGCAGGTCGGCGCCGGTGGTGAGCTCGTTCCAGCCGCGGTCGATGCCGAACACCCAGGCGAACAGGATGATCTCGATGGTGGCGAACACAACCAGCCCGAACGTACCGGCCCAGAAGTCGAACTCGCTCAGGAACCCCTGCTGGTTGAAGAAGATCACCGGCTGGCAGCCGACGAACACCATCGCGCCGAGCACCATCGCGGCCTTCTGCCGCGTCATGCGGTACTCCTCCTGCAGGAACGCCATGATCGGCTGGCCCATGGCCAGCGACGACGTGATGCCGGCGAAGAACAGCAAAGCGAACCACATGGTCCCGAAGAACTGTCCCGCCGGAATCTGTTGGAACAGCGTTGGCATGAGCGCGAACGGCAAGTCGAAGCCGCTGCTGGCAAGCTCCAACGTTCGATCAAGACCGAAGAAGGCGACGGCGGCGGGAATCGCCAATGTCCCACCGAGCACGACCTCGGCGAACTCGTTTGTCGCCGCTGTCGCCAGGCCCGTCAGCGCAACATCGTCTTTCTCGCGCAGGTAGCTGGCGTAACAGTGAATCGATCCCAGCCCGAGGCTGAGCGTGAAGAAGACTTGCCCGGCCGCCGCCAGCCATACGCTGGGGCTGGTGAACATGTCCGGTACCGGGTTCCACACGAACCCCATGCCGGCGCTGACGCTGTAGTCAGGGAGCGCCGGGTCCGGCGTCCCCAGCGTCAGCACCCGGATCACCAGCACGATGGCGAACACGAACAGGGTCGGCAGGGCGATCTTGGCGATCGCTTCGATCCCACCGGACACGCCCTTGGAGAGAATCCAGACGTTGGCGCACAACGTCACCAGGAACAGCACCCAGGCCCACGACACCGAGCTGAAATAGGTGAGTCCGGCACCGGACACAGCCGGATCACTCATGTCGATCGGGATGCCGTGGTAGCTGCGCAGGAACGCCAGCATGGGCTCGTATTCGGCGGCGCCCCAGTAGGATCCGGTGGCGGTGAAGATCGTGTAGCCGAGCGACCACGACTCGATATAGGTGTAGTAGATCATCACCACGAGCGGCATGAACAGGCCAAGCACGCCGACGTACTTGGCCGCCGGGTGGTCCCAGATCCGCGCCATCATGCCGGGCGTAGAGGAGTGTCCGTAGCGGCCGCCGTAGCGCCCGATCGACCACTCCACCCACATCAACGGGATTCCCAGCAGCAGGAAGCAGATGAAGTAGGGGATCATGAAGGCGCCGCCGCCGTTGGAGGCCGCCTGAACCGGGAAGCGCAGGAAGTTGCCCAGCCCCACGGCGTTTCCGGCCATCGCGAGGATCAACCCGACCCTCGTGCCCCAGCGTTCTCTGTCAGTCATCCTCAGGCTCCCGAACTGGGAAAAACCACCGACATCTCATGCCCCGAACGGGGCTTCGTCGACCCAGAACCGCGGGCTACTATAGCAAATATGCTCGTTTGACTGGTCAGTAGGCACGGGCTATAAGGTTTCGGTCCGCGGGTCAGCTCGCGCCGCATCGATTCCGATGCGCCCGACCCTCAGACTCCCGCCAAAGTCTTCTGGTGGGCTCGTAGCTCAGTCGGTAGAGCGAGGGCCTGAAAAGCCCTGCGTCGGTGGTTCAATTCCGCCCGAGCCCACCTTGTAACACCAGGCTAGATCACCTGTTTTTAGCGTTTGAGCGAATCCGCTCGCGCGACACCAATTTCACTGTTTCTCACTCAAACGCATTGGTTTGCCCCCAAATGTGGACACCTATGTGGACACCACACCTGGTTAGGGGTTTGGGCCGTCTGAGTGGCAACGGCGATCCCAGAGCAGCAGCTAGCGTTGCTCCTGGAGGCGGCTGAGGTAGCCGGAGTAGAGCCAAGGGAGATGTAGCGCGGCAGCGGCGCCGCACGCTTCATCGTTGGCGGTCGCGGCGCCAAATCCAGCCGTAGATCACTGCGTTGAGCGCGATCACCGCCAGCCCCAGACCGATTTGGATTTCTCGCGTCAGGCCAGCGGGGTAGAGCACAGGTATCAGGTAGTGCTCGATGAAGCTTCCTTCGTATCCGTGCAGGCCGGCTTGCTGGCGCCAGTGATTCTCCAGCGGCGTGAGGGGACAGATCTAGCCGCCGAGCGAGATGAGCGCCCCCCACACGGCACACGGGACATGTACCCACGCGAAGCGGCGCCACCGCAGTACCAGGATTCCTCCAGCCACGACGACCGTCACGAAGCCGAGGTGGATCAGAACGGTCAGGTTGGCCAGAAGACCGTAGAAAGAGGCGTCCATGCAGTTGCCCGCGCTACGGGTCCGTCGGCACGAGCCGCTTCAGCTCGTCGAACCAGTTGGTGATGAGCGTGACGTGGCCTCTGCGAGTCTGGCTCTCGTTGTCCTCAGGGAACATCACGAAACTCTGACCGTCGGTGCTATACGTCGTAGCTGCCCAACCTGGAACTGGCTAATTGATCACGACGCCGGGGATGTAATTGAGCTCGCCGGTCGCCGGCACCGTCTCCACCAAGTAGGTGTAGACGGGCCCGCGCTTCTTGAAGACCTTCGTCTCCAGCCAAACGTCAGCCCCTTGGGCCTTGGCGGGAAACGACCCCAGTTGTCCCCTCCTGGCCGCCGTTGGCCGCTCCTGGCCGTTACCCCTGATCTTCCTGCAGAGAGCCTGCTACGGTCCGCGGTGCCCTTCCAGATCCAATCAATGACGAGCGTGACAGTGCGATAGGCTTCGCCATGATGTTCGAGAAGGAGCAGCAAATCTATGCGGCGTATCGGATTTCTCTGCACCCTCTTTTGCGCGTTCACCAGTTTCGCTCTGGCGCTGCAGAGCCCTGAGCTGCGGCAGAAGGTCGCCGCGGCCAAAGAGGCGGCGGCGCGAAACCAGCAGGCGCTGCGCGGTTATTCGTGGATCAGCAAGACCGACGTCCTTGTCAAGGGCGAGGTCAAGAACACGAAGATCGAGTCCTGCCAGTACGGCCCGGACGGCACGGTACAGAAAACCGAGATTTCCGAGCCCGCCGCGCCTGCGCGGAGGAGGCGTGGCCTTCGCGGGAGGGTTGCTGCGAAGCAGACCGCCGAAATGCAGCAGGAGATGCAAAGCGCGGCTGCCCTCGTGCGCAGCTACGTTCCGCCGGCACCGGACAAGCTCCAGGCGGTTATGGCCGCCGGCGGTGTTTCGCTCACCCGAGCGGGCGACGGTAGCGTGGGGCTCCGTTTCGCGGACTACGAGAAATCCGGTGACTCGCTGGCATTGACGCTCGACTCCACGGCGAACACCTTGCAGCGGGTGAGCGTCGACACGTGGACGGGGGAGCCGACGAACCAGGTCACGCTCGAAGTGGGATTCCAGTCGCTATCGGACGGGACCAGCTACGCCGCCAGCACGGTGTTGAAGATTCCGGGCGAAGAGATCGAGGTTCACATCAATAACAGCGACTTCGCGAAGCCGGCGCAGTAGGTGGATGCATACTGGAGGAAATATGCAGAGATCAGACGTCACACCCTTCGTGCTGATAGTTCTGGCGCTGGCGGTCGTATCTGGCGCCGTGGCAGTAGTACCTGGGTACGCTGGAGTTTCGGGGCTCTTTGGCTACACGTCAGCAGACGACCAGGTGCCCCCCGTGGATTGGGGTGAGATCTCCGACACGTGCCTCACCGGAAAGCGGCAGTCGCCGATAGCGATCAGTACCTCTGACGCCAATCGGAGGGGCGAGTCGGCTCCCGAGATGGACTACGGCACCTCCGACCTGACCGTATTCAACAACGGGCACACCATCGAGGCGGAAGTCCACGACGGTGCAGGGGGGATCGTTGTCAACGGCAAGTCCTACGATCTCCTGCAGTTCCACATCCACTACGGCAGCGAGCACATGATCAACGGCAACATCTACTTTGCCGAGATCCACTTGGTGCACTCTGGAGTTACCCCGTTTCGGTGGACAGTTGAACGCTTGGATTTGAGGCCGTAGTCGTAGTGCTGTGGGAACTCGTGGGAGCCGCAGAGCGGCTTCCAAGTGGCGGTGCGGATCGCGGCGCGATCTGCATGGGTACGGCAGTTTCCACAGCCGGTGACGGGGTCTCGGAGTAGCTCCTCTCGTAGGCGATTGGGGATTGGTTTCCGAGCGCAGAGTGGCCACCCAGCCCGTAGCTTGAACCAGGAGGTGAGCCATGAAGCGTCGTTGGCAACTCGCTGGGATCGTCTTGGGGATCTCGGTGGCGAGCGCCGCGTTGGTTGCATCTGGCGGGGAAGCCAAATCGAGCCCCGCGCCTCTGCCGGCCGCTGCGATCTGGACGCAAGATCATTGGACGGAGTTCAGCCAAGAAAGGCCGGGGATCCTGCGTTACCGGCAGCCGGATTGGTCCGGTGATTGGAACCCCTGGGGCTTGGCCGCCGGCGCATGCCTCGAGTACGTTCACCCCGGGGATTTCGGCTTCGTCAGCTGCGCGACGGCCACACCCAACTGGTTGTTCGAGTTTCATCAACCGTGGAACAACTACCGGCTGCGCTACCGCGACAACCGGTGGGGCTTCCCGCAGGGTGCATGTCTGCTCGAGGGTCGCTACCAACACTCCAACGTCGGAGGCGGGCCGAGCTCGGATTGGAGAGATTGCAACAGCCACGGAGCCGGATGGTGGCAAATGGGACGCAACGATGATGCAGCTGGATCCGGGTTCGTGATCTACACCAGTTGGAGCGGTGGCTTCAGCCCAACGGACAGGTGCTTCGACTACGAGAGCTACTCCATTCAGATCACCACGTGCGGCAACCGATGGAACGCCTGGACACTCGAGGGGGCGCCGTCCACCCGCTTCTCCTCGAGAATCGCTGATGAGGACAGGTTCCGAAACGAGCCTCGCTACGTAAGCGACCCGTCGAAGCTCCAGGCCGGAGATCGGCTGGCGATCCGGTCGAGGTTCATCGCTGGGCAGGCGCTGTACGTGGCGGATGCGCTGCTCGAAGGCTCGAGCCACGACGGTGGCTATCGGGTCGGCGAGACCCCAAGGAGCCCAGCACCCGCGACGATCAACCGGCCGGGTGAGCGAAGCACATTCATCGTCCGCGAGATCCTCGATCCCGATCGGTACGGTGATCTGTGGCGGAGCAACGGCTTCGCCGAAACACCATCCTTCACAGCTCTCCGACTCGGATGCTGGCAAGGCAGTGTCATCCGGAACGGTAGCGTGCTGACCTGTAGCGCGGGCGCAGAGTCGCTCGAGCTATTGCTGTTGGCTTCGCGACCCGCCCATCCGACCTACGCGGACCGGCTGACGGAGCTGCGGTCCAACTCCAACACGACAGGATTTGCCCTGTTGGGGCGACGTCCCGGCGAGACTATCTGGTCCACCTTCGGAATGGTCGGGCAAGTGGACACCAAGGGCGACGTCGTCACGCGGATCTTCGGGCAGATGACCGGAGTGCGGGGTATTCAAGACCGCCTGCCAAACCATCAGTTCGAGGTATGGCTGCTGCCCGACGAGTCGTCCCCGCAGTAGGACTGGTAGCCTCCGGGGCTGGTCACGGGGCGTTCTGGGCGAGCGATAAGATCCGATATGGAAACTAGCTAGGCGCAGCTAAACTGACTGTATTGGCAATCAATTACGCCGGATTCGACGCAGAATCGAGCGTCGGCGCGCGGCATTTTCTTTGGGCTCGGGCCATACATCCGCGCCCTTGCGCACGGGGCGATCCTGTAAGGCTCGTGACGCGACGCAACGCGGTTCAAGCACTCTCGCGAGCATCCGACTGAAAGCCCATTCCAGTCTGGCGATTCACCGTCGCCAATATATGCTGTGCGCCGAAGATATGTACTGCCGCCGGGGTGTACCGGTCGCCGCAGCCAGCCCAGAGGAGTGACTCCATGCGCAGAGTCGGGTCCGCACTGCCATTCGTCGGCCTTTCGGCGGTCGCCATCGCGTTCGCACTGGTTTTCGGCGCTTCGATGAGTCCGGCAGCGGCGCAGGCTGACTCCGTGTGGTTGTTTGCCACGCTGCCCGCGGAGGATCTGGTGGCGCAGATCGATTTCGAGACCGGGGCCACGAACGAGTACCAGGTTGCGGCGGCCGGACGGGCGCGTGGGCAGCACAAGCCGATGGGTATCGTCGGTGCGGAGGCCGGGGCGGCGATTGCATTTCTGCGAGGTACGAACGCGGCCGCCGTAATGGTTCCCAATGTCGGGCAGTTGCTGTCCCTACCGTTGGGCGCTGGCCCCACGGATGGAGCGCTCGACCCCACCGACCTGAACGTCGGCTTCGTAGCCCTGCAGGGAGAGAACGCAGCGCAGTTTGCCGGTGCTCTCGGTGCCGGGCCGAAGGTCAGCACGCAGGTGACCAGGCCCTGGGACCTGGCGCTCGCCGGCGACTTCATCGCTGTCGCTGGCAAGGGCGGAATCGACATCGTCGAGCGCGGAGATTTCCGCGCCGGTCGTCGCGGTGCGCCGGAGATCTCGGCCCGAGAATCGCGGTCGGTGGCGTGCAACAGTGCCGGAACCGAGTGTGCGGCGACGGATTTCAAGGGCAACAAGACAATCGTGTTCGACCCCGACGGCGGAGCCGTGATCGCCGAGATCAACTTCAAGAAAATCGGCAAGCGGCCATGGGGAGTGGAGTACTTCAACGACGACGTCTTGCTGGTTGCTTCCAACAAGAAGAACAGGCTTGTCTGCGTCGACCTGACCAGCGCGCGGGCTCGGGGCGCTGTCGAGACGAACGCGGTGCCGACCGGCAAGAAGCCGACCAACGTGGTGAAGGTCAACGACCAGTACGTCGCCGTGACCAACTACTCGGGCGCTTCGATCACGGTTGTCGAGGTCACCGCGTCGGGGGCCTGCTCGACTGGCTTCACGATTCCGCTGAGCGGCAATCCGTTCGACGTCGGCGTCGTTCCCAAGCTCTAGCGGCCGCGCGTCGCGCTCACGTAGTCGGGATCTCCAACGCCACGACCGACATGTCGTCGTCCCGACCGCCGTCGCCACACCAATCCTGGACCTCGCATAGCAGGCGATCGATGCTGGCGTCGAGGTCGAGGTCGCGCGCCGCTATCAGGCAGTCAGTGATGCGGTCGTAGCCGAACATCTCGTCGTCTGCACCCATTGCCTCGTTGAATCCATCCGAGCAGATGTAGACGCGGTCGCCCGGCTCGAGGTGGATCGTGGCGTCGCTCCACCTGGCCTTCGGAAACCAGCCAATGGCGGTGCCGGTGGGCGGGTGTACATCGCACACGCCGTTGGCCTTCAGGTGAACGGGGCCCGGGTGAGCTGCGGCCACGAAGCGGAGCTCCATGCGCTCGGCGTCGAGCACCGCGTAGGTGATGGTGAAGTACTGGCGGGTCTCAGGATTCATCGGGAATCGGATGTTGAGCCGCTCCGCCACGCGAGCCGGCGACAGCAGCACGTTCTCATCCGGCCGCGACGCCTCGTCGATCAGGAGCGATGCCTCCTCCAGGTGGGGAAGGATGCGGTTGAGCGTTACCGACAGCAACGCCGCTGGCACACCGTGTCCGCTGACATCGAGCAGATACAGGCCCACCCGATGCTCGCCAAGCCAGAACACGTCGAGGATGTCGCCGGCCAACTCGTCGCACGGCAGGAAACGCCACGCGAAGCGCGCTCTGCTGAGCTCCGGCAGGGTTTGCGGCATCAGGGCGTTCTGCACCCTGGCCGCGGCCAGCAGGTCGGACTTCATGCGCTGATGGGTCGCCTCGAGCTCGCGCCGCGCCCGCTTCAGTTCCAGCTGGGTCCGGACTCGCGCCTGTACCACCGGGAAATCGAGCGGTTTGGTGACGTAGTCGTTGGCGCCGAGCTTGAGCGCGTGGACGATATCCTCGGACTCGTCCTTGGCGGTCGCCATGATGATCGGCAGGTCTCCCATGTCCTGCGTCCGGCGTACTTCCTCCAGGACCTGCAGGCCATCGATGCCGGGCATCATCACGTCGAGCAGGACGAGGTCGAACTGTCGTTCGGCGATCTTCTCGAGCGCCTCGGCGCCGTCGCACGCCACCTCAACCTCGTGGCCTCGGCGACGCAGACGGCGCGACAGCATGTCGCGGTTCATCTCGTCGTCGTCAACGACTAGTAACGGGCCTTCTTCGAGGGCGATCGTGTCGCTCACGGCGCTGCGGTCTGACCTAGCAACGCTTCGATTTTGCCGATCAAGCGGGCGAGGTCGATCGGTTTGGTGTCGTAGTCGTCGCATCCCGCCTCGAGCGCTTTCTCTCGGTCGCCGGCCATCGCGTGGGCGGTGAGCGCGATGACCGGAATGCCGGCCGTTCCTGGTTTGGCCTTGATGCGGCGAGTGGCCTCCCAGCCGTCGATGATCGGTAGGCTCATGTCCATCAGCACGATGTCCGGCAACTCCGCCACCGCCATTGCCACGGCCTGCTCACCATCGATGGCGAGGGTGACCGCATAGCCCTTGCGTCCCAGCCGGCGCGACAGCATGTCGCGGTTCATCTCGTTGTCCTCCACCAGCAGGACTGTGGCGGTTGCGCTCGTCATCAGGTCCCTCTCATGGCGTCGCCGTCGGTCCGGCGGAGCTCTCCTGTACGAGCCTCCGGATCTCGTTTAACACTTCGTCGGTGGTTCTCGAGCTCTTCTGAATTACCCGCTGCACGCGGTTTGTCAGCCGGGCGTGTTCGTCCTTGCTGAGCTCCTTGGCGGTGATTACCACGATCGGAACATCGTTGCGGGACTCGTCGGCCTGGAGCTTTTCTACGAATTCGAAGCCGTCCATTTCCGGCATCATCAGGTCGAGCAGAATCACGTCGGGTCGCGACTCTGCGACGCGTTCCAGTGCGACGCGTCCGTTCTCCGCCGCCGACCACGTCCACCCCGCCTTCTCCATGATCCGGGCGAGCATCTCGCGGGTGCTGGCATCGTCTTCCACGACCAGCGCGTAGCCGGTGCCGGCGTTGCCGCGATATCGGTTGAGCACCGCCACGAGCCGCTCGCGGTCGATGGGCTTGCTCAGGTAGTCGGATGCGCCGAGTGTGTATCCGAGGTTGTGTTTGTCGACCATCGACAGCATCACCACCGGGATATCCGCCAGCTCAGGATCAGACTTCAAGTCGCCGAGCACCTCCCATCCGTCACGGCCCGGCATAACCACGTCGAGAGTGATCGCCATCGGCTTGAGCTCCGATGCCAGTCGAAGCCCTTCACTGGCGTCCGCCGCCGCCACGACATCGAATCCCTCCCGGGCCAGGAACTGCTTGATCAGGTCGCGCGCCGCGGGATCGTCGTCGATCGCCAGCACGACATCTCCCGTAGCTCCACGAACGCGGACGGCGGAAGGGGGTGACGCACTCGCCTCTGACGGCGTCTCGCCAGCAGGGTCGCTCTTGACCTGCCCGGCATCCATCGGCAGTCGCGCCATGAACTGGCTGCCCTCGCCGACCTCGGAGGTAACCGTGATATCGCCGCCGAGCATGTTGGCGAACTTGCGTGAGATCGCCAGGCCGAGCCCGGTGCCACCGTACTTGCGGCTGACGCTGGCATCGGCTTGTTGGAAGGCCTCGAAGATCTTCGCCGCTTGCTCGTCGGTCATCCCGACACCGGTGTCCGCTACGCGGAAGACGATCTCGTCGGTGTCGTCGGTGACCTCCCTGTCGGCGGCGAACGTGATGGTGCCGTTCTCGGTGAACTTCGAGGCGTTCGACAGAAGGTTCAGCAGGATCTGACGCACACGTGTCTCGTCGGATCGCATCGTTGCAACGTCGTCGGCAATCTCGACGGCGAGTTTGTTGCCGTTCTTCTGTACCAGGGGACGCACCGTCGTCGCCAGGTACTCGAACAGATCCGGCACGTTGAAGTCACGGATCTCCACCTCGATCTTGCCGGCTTCGACCTTCGACAGATCGAGAATGTCGTTGATGAGGGTCAGTAGGTGCTTGCCGGCCTTGCGGATCTTCTCCAGATCGGGAACGAAGTCTTCCTGGTCGAGGTCCTCCGCCTCTTCTCCGAGCAACTCGCTGTACCCGATGATGGCGTTCAACGGGGTCCGTAGCTCGTGGCTCATGTTGGCGAGAAAGTAGCTCTTGGCGCGGTTGGCGTCCTCGGCCCGGTCGCGGGCCACGCGCAACTCGTCGTCCCGGGTCTCGATCTCCTGCAGCATGTGGTTGATGCTGTCGATGAGTTGTCCGACCTCGTCGTCGCTGTGCTTGTCGGCGCGTACTGAGTAGTCGCGCTCACCAGAAACGCTGGTCGTCAGGCGCACCAGCTTGAGGATTGGCGCCGAGATCACCCGCCGGAACTGAGCCGAGATCAGGAATGCGATCAGCGAGGATCCCAACAACACGACCCCCGTCAAGCCGCCGTAGTTGCGCAGGCGCGCGTTGATCGCCGTCAAGTCGGACTGGATGCAGATCGTACCGATGATCTCGCCGCCGCTTTCCATGGTACGGAACAGGAGCAGGTAGCCGTCCTCGAAGTAGGCTCCGGAATCTCGAACGCGCGGTGGCACGACGGCGGCGCCGCTGTCGCGGAAGTACGACGCGAACAGGCTGTTGTCGGGTCGGAAGATATACGCCGCGACGATGGTCTCCTGGGCCCGGAGGGCGGCCAGCGTCTCGTCGGCGGACGCTTGCGCGTCGAAATCGACCGCCGCCGTCGTGTTCGAACGCATGATCTCGGTGAGCACACCCACGTCTTCAACCAGCGACTGGCGGAAGGTGTAGATGTCGTACACGGCCCAGGTCGAGCTTGCCAGCAGCAGGGCGACGATGGCGGTGAGCATCATGCCCACCGTCAGCTTGCGCGTGATGGGCGCGTCGATGAACCAGCGTCGCATATGGCCTCGTTGCCGTTCGGAATCCTGGGCGCTCATGATCATATGCGTCCGCTTGCCGATTGTCGGCGTCAACATGCGTTTGAGACGCTGACCCTCGCCGCTAGCGGACCACGGTCGCTATGCGCAGGAGGCTGGCATCGAACTCGCTGCCCTCCTGCCGAGACGCCGGCAGGTTGATCAGCACCTGCGGCTTGTCACGGTTTACTCCGACGCCGATGGCAACGCCCTGCTCCACTAGGGCAGGCACTCCCGTCGCCGATACGATGCGGCTGGATCGCGCTACCCGCAGGACCATGGGCACGTCAACCGCGCCGGGAGCCACGTACAGCACGCTGACCGCGTCGATCTGGATGGCGGCGATCAGCTCGTCCTCGGTGCCGATGGGGATGCGCGTGAAGCGGATCGGCAACCCCTTCACGCTCTTGCCCGTCAGGGCGTCGAGAACGGCAGCTACCTCGCCGGCCGCCCGTTCTGATTCGGCGTCGCCGGCACGGAAGACGATACCGACGGTGAGCGCGTCGCCGGGGCGGCTCGCCAGGTTTCGGTCGTACGTCAGGATCTTCAGGAGGAGCGGGACCTGCAGGTTGGCGGGTACCGCCATCTGCTGCGCGACCACGCTCGTCGGCGCCCCGATCACGAGGGCACAGGCGAGCAAGACCGCGGCGCACAGACGCCGCCATCGGCCGGCGTGATCGAGGTGTCGGCGACGCGTCGGCATGGTCAGAACAGGTAGGAGAGCTCGGAGAAGACGTGACGGCCGGGTCGCGGATAGTGCTCCGGCAGGAAACCCCGCAGGGCCGGGTCGGCGTAGCGAACGTCGAACAGGTTGCGGCCCGCGATCGACAGCTCTACGCCGCGGATCAGATTGCGCAGGCGCAGCGTCGCGTTGGCGAGGGCGTAGCTGCCGACCGGGTCGCGGGCATCGTCGCGGGCGCGCGAGCGCGTGCTGCGGAGCTGTAGCGTTGACGTGAGGCTCAAGTGGGTACTGAGGTCGAGCGTGCCGCCCAGATTGACCAGATGACGCGGGACGCCGGGCAGGCGCTCGCCGGTCACCCGGTTGGTGGGATTCTGCAGCGTATAGTTCAGCCACACGGAGTGCTGGAACCCCCAATCGCGTCGGGCTTCGAGCTCGAAGCCGTCGATGTTGACGCCGGGAACGTTCTGGAAGCTGCCGCTGATCGGCTCGCTGGCGGTCAGGCGCGTGTTCTCCTGCAGGATCAGGTTGTCGATGCGGCTCACGAAGGCGTTGATGCTGAGACGCACGGGCCCGTCGCGGTAGATCAGCGCCGCGTCGAACGTGTTCGTGATGGCCGGCTCCAGGTCGGGGTTACCGACCAGTCCAGGCGCCTCCACGAACAGCTCGTAAATGCTCGGGGCTCGGAAGGCGCGACCGTACAGGAGCTTGAAGCTCAAGTTGGCGGGCAGGCGCCAGACCAGTGCGGCGCGTGGGTTCACCGTGCTGCCGAAGTCACTGTAACGGTCCCAGCGGACGCCGGCGGTGAGCGTCACGCGGCTCGCGACATCCCAGGTGTCCTGGGTGTAGAGGCTGAAGATCCTGCGCGGCTCCTCGGGAATGAAGGACGGTAGATCGGTGAAGGCAAGCGTCGGAGCGATCACCAGATTGGGGTTACCGAACAGCGGCTCGTCGAGGAATCGGACGTTGCCGAAGATGCGTATGTCGTAGGGCCTCTCGACCGCGTAGCCGGCGCCCACCACCAGCTGGTTGGTGTCGCTGGCCGTGATGGTCCCCCGCACCTCGCCTCCGTAGCGGCGCATCTTCACGTGTGTGTCGATGCGCACGCCTCGGCTCAGCGGGAACACGATCGGGGCCGGGCTCGCGGGGATGGTTACCGGCGTGGCGAATCCCGGCGGGAGGATGTCCAGGTCCTGGAGCTGGCGGGTTTGGGTATAGAAGGCGTCGGCCTGGATGGCTACGCTCCGCCCGAGCGATCCGCGGTACGTCAGGTTCCCCAGCAGGTGGCCGGCGTCGATGTCGGTTCCCGGCCGCAACACGTCGATCTGCCCGACGAAACCGCCGCTGTTCTCGCGCTTGTAGCGCCCCTGGAAGGAGAACCCCTTGAAGCCGAGCTGGATGTTGGCGTCGAGCGATCTGCGGTGCGAGAATGTCGTTCCGGGCGCCAGCGAGAGCGGCTCGATGCCGAACGGCGCGATCGCGGCGTCATAAAAGGTCTGGTTGTCGGCGACCACTCGCGTCGGGGCGCCGTCGGTACTTGCCCACTGTACGAAGCCGGAGACACCCAGGGCGCCGAGGTATCGGCCGAAGAGCGCCTTCAGCTCCGTGGTACCCCAGGGGCCGGCGCCGGTCGACAGCTCCACGCCCGTGAACGTGTCGTGGCTCTGTGTGACGACGTTGATCACGGCCAGGAAGGCGTTGGCACCGAACAGGGCCGATCCCGGGCCACGGATGATCTCGACCTTCTCGATGTTGTCCACCGGGATGTCCAGGTTCGTCGCCGTGGCGCCGCCCTGGTAGTCGGTATTGAGTCGCTGGCCGTTGAACAGCATCAGTACGTTCTCGGAGCTGGCGCCTGTGCCCAGCCCCCGAACGACGATGCGGCCACGTCCGAGTCCGTCCAGTAGCACCTCGAAGCCCGGCACCAGCTCGAGGATGTCCTCGAGGGTGCGTGCGCCCAGCCGTCGGATTTCCTCCTTGGAGATGACGGAGACGATCCCGGGGGCCTCTTCGAGTGAGTCGATGCGTCCGGCGGCCGCGATCGAGACGGTGGCCGAGAGCAGGTCGCCGAGGCTCAGATCGTCGAAGTCCTCGAAATCGCCGAGTGCCTCGAGGACATCTGTCTGTTCCTGCTCCTGCGTGCTCTGGCCCGGCGGGGTGGGGCCCGATCCAGCAGCGTCGCCGGGCGCCGCCCAGCTCAGGATGAGCGTCAGCAGACCGGCGTGCACGCAGGCGCGCATCAGACCGGTGCGAGCGTGGAACAAGGCATCTCCGTTGGGGTCGACGCGTCCGTTGGGATCGACGCGGGCATGTTTCTGTCTGCGAGGAGCCACTGTCAAGACTCGTGACATGGCGACGCCCTGCCATGTAGCAGTCTATCGCGCCCGGTCGGCCGGGCATTCGTCGCGGGCAGGATTCCTGCCTTCAAGTCCGGCTGGCCCATCACCGGTGTCACCGTGTTCCCGGCTGAGCTTGGATGAGGACCGGTGTCGACCTGGGCGTGGCGGCGTCCTGCCCGCATCCGATAGGGTTTGGCAGATGACTCACGAGGATGAATATCACGACGGTCTGGTGGCCCTGCTGGAGCTGATCTGGGGCGACGGGTTCATGGCTCCCGGCGGTACCGGGAACGTGGCGAACCTCGTCGGCGAGCTCGACCTCCGCGACCTACGTGTCCTCGACTATGGCTGCGGCATCGGCGGTCCGGCGATGCATCTGGCCGATGCCTACGGGGCGCGGGTCGTCGGCATCGATATCGAGCCGGCGCTGCTGGAACGGGCGTGCCGCAGAGCTGCCGAGCGCGGCCTGAACGAGCAGGTCGATTTCATCCTCGTGGAGCCGGGCCCGCTGGAGTTTGCCGACGGATCGTTCGACTTCGTCATGAGCTCGGGGGCGTTCACTCAGATCGAAGACAAACGAACGCTGTTCGCCGAGTGCCTGAGGGTGCTTCGGCCGGGTGGAGTGTTTGCTTGCTACGACTGGATGAAACCAGCAGGCGAGCACAGCGAAGACATGCTGTACTGGATCAAGCTCGAGGGGCTCACGTATGCGATGCGGACGCCGGAGTACCATGCCGAGATCCTCGGAGAGGTGGGGTTCATCGATGTGTCGGTCGACGATCGCTCGGCGTGGTACCGACGCGAAGCACACATCGAGTACTCGAGGATGCGCAATGACCTGTACCCGAAGATGGTGGAGTCGCTCGGGCCCGAAGAGGCCGATCACTTTGTCGAGAACTGGCGCATGCTGACGGTGGTATGCGACCAGGGCGAGATGCTTCAGGTGTATTGCCGGGGGACGAAGCCCGCGGCCCGCGATACCTCTGTTACAGGCCGCTAGGATCCGGGGATGGTAGCTGGAGGGGAGGAGTCGGAGCAGGCCCTGGATGCGGCCCCAGTCGTCACCCAGGCCGACGGCACCGAGGCCTTCGACACAGTCGCCGACGGCCACGAGTACCCGCTGGATCCCAAGTCGGTGGTCGCGGCCCAGCTCACCGCAGCTGTCTGGGTGGCGTCAATCGGCGGCATCTTGCTCATAGCAGCCTTCGTCATCGCGCTGGGAACCTCGCTGGATGTGCCTTTGAAGCTGACGATTCTCGCCGGTTGGACATTTCTAGCCGGGCTCGCCGCGACGCTGGCGTATCGCTGGCCGCACATCCGCTACCAGCACATCCGGTATCGGGTCGACGGTAACGGCTTCACCGTTCGCCGTGGCGTGCTATGGCGGTCGATCACGTCGGTGCCCAAGGCCCGGGTACAGCACACCGATGTCTCGCAGGGACCGTTGCAGCGCAACTACGGTCTCGCCAGCCTGGTCATCCATACGGCCGGTACGCAGGACTCGTCGGTAACTGTGCGAGGTCTGCCACACGCGACCGCGACGCGCATCCGCGACTACCTGATCGAAGGCGGCGATCGAATTGGCGTTTGAGGATCCTGCCGACGGTACGGCTCTCGGCGCCGCTGGTGGAAACGACTCGACAGCCGTTGAACGGCGTCTGCACCCGTTGTCTTGGCTGTTCGCCACGGCCAGCTTCGCCAAGGGCCTTATCGTGCCGGCGATCCTGGTCCTGTTCGCCTCCGGAGGTCTGAACTACGAGCTCTGGGCGGCGGTGTTCATCGTCCCGATGGCGATTCGGTCGGTGGTGCACTGCATCGTGTTCCGCTACGGATTCGCGGACGACGAGATGGTGGTGCGGGAGGGCGTGCTGATCCGCAAGGAGCGCCACATCCCCTACGAGCGCATCCAGAACATCGACCTGGTGCAGAACCCGTTCCACCGAGCCTTCGATGTGGCGCTGGTGCGGGTGGAGACCGCCAGCGGCGGTAAGCCCGAGGCGGTGATCCGTGTGCTCTCCCTCGATGCAGTCGAGGAGATGCGCGCCCGAGTGCTGACGCGATCTGACGGCGTGCAGGCGACGGCGGTGGAGCCGCAGCGCGCCCCGACGGCAGCGAGCCGGCCGACGATCGCTGAGCGGCGCACGTTGCTCGAGACTCCCGCGGTCGAGCTGGTCAAGCTCGGCGTTATCTCCAACAAGGGCCTGGTGGTCTTGGGGGCGGCGGTCGGCCTGTTATGGCAGCAGGGCAGCTGGTGGGAACGGAACTGGGCCGATGGCGTGGAGCCGTGGATCGCGCCGGGGCGCGAATGGCTCCAGAGCGTGGCGGACAGCGCCGTGCTGGTGGTGACCATCGCCGGCCTCATCGTCTTCGTGGTGGCTGCGATTCTCTTGCGCGTGTTCTCGATCGGCTGGTTCCTGGTGCAGCTACATGGATTCACGCTGACGCGGCAGGGCGATGACATGCGGGTGGAGTACGGGATGTTGAACCGTGTGTCGCGGACCATTCCCAGACCGCGAATCCAGCTGTTGAAGACGGTGGAGTCGCCGTTGCATCGCTGGTTCGCGCGCCAGTCAGTGGAGCTGCAAACCGTCGGTGGGGGCAGGGAAGACATGGATCTGGAAAGCGGCGGTTCGCAGAGGTCAGACCGCTGGTTGGCTCCCATGATCGAGGCGTCGCGGGTGCCGGCGCTGCTGCGCGAGGTGCTACCCGACGTCGAGCTCGAGGACGTGCGGTGGAAGCCGATCTCACCTCGGGCATGGCGACGGGTGTTCAAGCGCTGGCTGGTGCTGGTGGCCACCCTGACGCTGGTCGGTGTGACGCTCGTCGATGCTTGGGCGTTGGCGCTCGGCGCATTCGCCACCCTGATCGTCTACCTGCACGCTCGCCTTTACGTGAAGCATATGGGCTACGCGCTGACCCGGTGGGGCCTCCTGCTCAGGAGCGGCTGGTGGGAACGGACAACGAAGATCGTGCGCTACAGCAAGATCCAGACGGTAGGGCAGGAGGAGTCGCCATTCGATCGTCGCAGCGGAATGGCCTCGGTCCTGGTAGACACCGCCGGGGCAGAGATGATCGGCCATACGATCGCCATTCCGTACCTCGAGGTCGCCGTGGCCGGCGATCTGAGCCGACTCCTGTACGAGGAGTCGAGCTGCCGGGCGTTCCGACTCTGATCCGCCGCCTGCGCATGGCCTGCTAGGATGCAACCGGCGGCCAGAAGGGGCGTCAGGGGAACCCTTGACGCGACGACAAGGCGGACGAATGAGACACGCGTTCATTGGGCTGATGGCGATTCTGACCACGGGTCTGGTCGTCGCTGGCCTGGCAGCGCAGGCCGGCGGCGAGGACGATCTGGAGTACCGCTGGGAAGGCAGCGTCAACGTCACGCAGCACGGTCCGGTGCTCGGCGGCGAAGGCCAGATCACGACGCAATGGAATCTCACCGTGCGGTGGCGCGAGGCGGCACGCTTTGATGTCCGTGACGAGCAAGATCGTGTTGTCGGCCAGATCGTGCTGCTCGAGGATGACGACTCGAGCTGGACGGGTAGCCGCGGTGGCAGCGTGGAGAACGTCGGCAGCTGCAACCGCTGCACGGCGACGTACACCGGATCGGGATCGGGGACCAGCACGTTAGGCACCGGGTGGATCTACTTCAGCCTCGTCGACGCCAACCCTCTGGAGGCTGATCTGCCGAGCGGTGCCTACCACCTACAGGCTCCGCGCCAGCAGATGCTGGAGGGCGTGATGGACTACCAATCGGTCGACTGCGACGGCCGCGTCTTCGCCCACTCGTCCGAGTATCCCGGGCTGTCGTTGGCGTACATGATTGGCCGCCACAACGTCACCACCTTCCAGGTGCCGGCGCGAGGCTACGCCACGCTCGCTGACGTGCGCTTCCTGATCGACGCGCACAAGCGCGTGGATTTTCAGGGACGGCCGGTGCGCATTTGGGATCCCGAGCCACGTGTCGTCGAGGGCAGTGTCATGCAGGGCAGCTATCGTTCCGCCGGCGGAGACGTCGCTGAAAGCCGGCTGTACTGGGAGGCCACCTGGGACGTCCACCGCCGTCTGGTAGTCGACGCACGAATAAAGGTGGCCGACGACGACTGGCGTCCGCTTGGCGGCGACCGCGCCGAGGAAGCGATCGTCGAGGGGCGAATCGACAGCCCGCCCGGCATCGAGGGACGCTTTCGCTTCTTCCTCGAGGAGGTCAGTCGCGAGCCCGGCATCGCCATCAACAAGGAGGACCCGGAGGGCGACGGCCGGCTGGACCTCGAGTTCGTCGACGGGCAGGAAGGGTTCGACGCCCCCGAGGCTAACGGAGCCGACGGCTGGAAGCTCGAGGGGACGGCGTCGGAGTCGGAGGTCAGCGTCGAGATCCTGCCGAATGACTATGGCGCCTGGGCGAAAGTGCGCTGCGTGGTGGTGATCGAGGGCGAGGAGTACGACTGTCGATCCGAGAACGACGCGGCCTATGTGACATTGCCGGTCGACGATGACGAGAACCACGTCGCCGATGCATGGGAAGACGAGATGGAAGTAGGCGGTGCGGCGGAGGCCGATGAAGACTCGGAGCCCGAAGGTCGTGAGGCTGGCGATGGTCTGTCGATGTACGAGGAATACCGCGGCGCGTTTTCCGAAGGCCAGTGGCTCGATTTCGATCCCAAGGAGAAGGATCTGTTCGTACACAATGCGATCGGCAGCAACGCCGGCGTGCTCGATGGCTTGACGCTGTTCGAGGAGGCATCGGGGCTCCTGGTTCACTGGATCGATGAGGACGAATACGAGGGGCCGGACACGCGCGTACTGAATTTCAAGCGCGGCTCGTACGCGGCGCGCCCCGACGGTCAGAAGGGGCTGCGTCTGATCGACGGGGCACTGGAGGGCGCCTTCGGCGAGATGTTCCCGACCGGAGCCGGCTGGATGCCTTCACCTCCGAACCGAGTGCTCGAGGTGGTGATCGATGTTGTCAGCGCTGATGGAAACGCCGGCCTGCTGGCCTCGACGGTGGCGCACGAGCTAGGGCACGCGGTCAATCTCTGGCACCCGGGCCGGTTTGACCAGATCGATTGCTTCAACGATGGGTACTACAAAGACGTTGCTCCTCAGAGCGGAGTTGCGTCCGGTCCGATGGCCAACATCATGCGGTACTCGTACTGGAACGTCGGCTGGTATCAGGCCCGAGACGGGGTCTGCCACGGTTATCCGTCGTACGACAACGGCTTCGGCAGCACCTTTGCTGCCAGCCTCGCGGGCGACGGGCTCAACGGCGGTGCTGCTCGGACCGACGAGGACGGCGATCCGCTGCCGCTGACTGGCGACGCCGGCTGTGCTGGCACCCAGCGCTCCAACCTTAGCGTCGCCGGCGATAGTGCCGCCTTGCCCGGGTCGCTGTGCTGGTAGCCGGCGATCGATGTGTCGGAGCTGCGATCCTGGCGGTCGTCCTGGGCGTCGGCTGTGGCGGGGCCGAGGACCGCGAAGCGGACGAATCAGAGATGCAGCCGGAGCCGGCTGCTGTCGAGCTTCTGCTGGAGGTACGGTTGGCCGACGTCGATAGTGACCTGTTGCTCAACGTGAGCCTGGTCCCGCGGCGACCCCGTTCGGTGGAGCGTCGCCGTGGCGACACGGCCGAGGCGGCGATCGTCGAGCCCCGATGGCTGGAACAGGTTCGACTCCTGGCAACGACCACATCGAGTGAGCGCGAGCTGGACGGGACCACCTCGTTGGGCGCTGCGCGGGGCGTCGACGGACCCCGAGGACGCTGGGCA
Organism: Acidobacteriota bacterium; assembly: GCA_965248695.1. Taxonomy (GTDB): domain Bacteria; phylum Acidobacteriota; class UBA890; order UBA890; family WLXD01; genus DASCOT01. The sequence goes on from CBDFKD010000002.1 coordinate 4,454,146, forward strand.
CAGGTCGGCCTACGCCTACCGCGCGCTAGGCTCGAGACCGGTGAATCGGTGCAGGCGACCCTACTGCTCGATGACCTCGGCGGAATCGAGGTGCGCTCGGCAGCGGTCCAGATTCCGGCCCCGGATGCTCGCCGGGCGCTTGCCATCCGCGCTGCGGTGGCCATCGCGGCGGCAGACGCCGCCGGCCTGCGAAGTGTCGCCCTGCTGCAGGAGGACGCCGACGCGGGGTCGGCCCTGGGCCCCTACTGGCGTGGCCTGGCGCTGGAGATCGAAGACGACCTGCCTGCCTCACGGGACGAGCTACGCCGAGCGCGACAGTTGTACGAAGCGCGCTTCCCGAGCAGCGACGGCGAGCAGCGTGCGCGCGGCGAGCTGCCTTCGCGCATCGTCACCGCGCTGGCGCGCGTCGAGCAGCAACTGAGGCAGTAGACCCGTCCCTAGCAGGCCGTGATGAAAGTGTGGCGGGCCTGGCGACAGGGTCTTGCGAGGTGGAGGCAAGGAGAGAGGAGGAGGCGATGGTTACCCCATCGTTGACGACGAACGACGCAGTATACGCGCGCAACCCCCTGTCGCCCAAAGGATTGCGGCGATTTGGGGCCATCTGCGGCGTTGGCCCTCCTCGACGATGGCTAGTGCATCGCCTCCGTCAGGCCGCCTTGCGTCTGGCCCCAACTCGTCGCAACCAGGCCCGCCACACTTTCACCACGGCCTGCTAGGTGATGCCGAGGTCCTTGCCAACGGCGCTCATCGCTTCTGCGAGCGTATCGACGCAGAAGTCGATCTCGTCTCGAGTGATGATGAGGGACGGCGAGAGCACGTTCAGGTGGGCGATCGGCCGTACGATGAGTCCGGCCTTCTGGCACTTGCTCGACACTCGCTTACCGATGTCGATGTCGGCCGGGAAAGGCTCCTTCGTTGCCTTGTCTGCGACGCTCTCGATGCAGGCCATCAGTTGGTGGCCGCGAACGTCGCCCACCGTCGGCAGCTCCAGCAGCTCCCGCAAGCGCTGTTGCAGATACGGACCGGTCTCGCGCACGCCTTCCAGGATGTGCTCGTCCTCCATGATGCGGATGTTCTCCAGCGCCGCCGCGCAGCACACTGGGTGCCCCGAGTAGGTGAACCCATGAGCGAACACCCGGTCGGGATCCGGGCCGCTGATTGACTCGTGGATCTCGTCGGAGTACAGGAGCGCCCCCAGCGGCAGGTACCCGGACGTGATGCCCTTGGCGCAGGTGATCAGGTCGGGCTCGATGCCGAACACGTCTTTGGCGGAGAACCATTCGCCCAGGCGGCCGAAGCCGGTCACCACCTCGTCGCTGACGTAGAGTACGTCGTGCTCGGCGCACAGCTCACGCGTCCGGCGGTGGTAGTCGGCCGGCGGCACGATGACGCCGCCGGCGCCCATGATGGGCTCGGCGAAGAACGCCGCGACGTTCTCCGGACCCAGCTCCCGGATCTTGTCGGAGAGCTCGTCGACCAGGTGATCGCAGAACTCGCCCGGCGCGAGATTGCCTGGCGCCCGGTAGCAATTGGGCGCCGAGACGTGATGGATGGTCTCCGTTTCGTAGTCGAATTGCGGGATGCGATCGGATTTCTTGCCGCCGATCGACATCGCCATGTAGGTGGAGCCGTGGTACGCGCCGTCGTGCGAGATGATGTGCCGCTTCTCGGCCTTTCCCCGCGTGCGTTGGTAGAACTGAATCATCCTGTACGCGGTGTCGACCGCTTGAGATCCGCCGGTCGTGAAGAAGACGTGGTTCAGGCTTCCCGGGGCGATCTCGGCCAGCTTGGCGGCAAGCTCGGCGGCGGTGACGCTGGTCATGTCGGAGAAGGTATTGGAGTAGGCCAGCCGCTCGACCTGTTCGGCGATAGCGGCGGCCATGTCCTTGCGGCCGAGCCCGATGTTGTTGCACCACAGACCGCCGTTGGCGTCCAGATAGCGCCGTCCCTCGGTGTCGACGATGTAGCAGCCCTCACCGCTGGCGACCGCCAGCGAGCCCTCGTCGCGAAACGAGTCGAAGTGGGTCCAGGGGTGTAGTAGGTGGTCGCGATCCTTACGCCAAATGTCCTTGGCGCTGAGTACGTCCTTGTCCATTGTCGCCATCGTTCACCTTCTCTCTACACCGGGAAGCACACAGAGCATCTCGAACAGGATGTTGGCCCCGGTCAGCGCCGTCGTACCAGAAGTGTCATAGGGCGGCGAGACCTCCACCAGATCTCCGCCGATGATGTTCAGGCCGTGGCAGCCCCGGACGATCTCCAGGCCCTGGATCGTGGTCAACCCGCCGATCTCCGGCGTCCCGGTACCGGGCGCGTACGCCGGATCGAGGCTGTCGATATCGAAGCTCAGATACACGGGTCCGGCGCCGAGTTGTTCGCGGACCTCGTCCATCAACGGGGTCAGTGGCCGGTGCCAGCACGCCTCCGCCTCGACAACCCTGATGCCCTGTTGCCTGGACCAGTCGAAGTCATCGGGCGCGTAGCCGCTTCCGCGGACGCCGATTTGCACACTGCGGCTCGTGTCGATGAGACCTTCTTCGACCGCGCGTCGAATCGGGGTTCCGTGCGCGATGTCCTCACCGAACATCTTGTCGTTTATGTCGGTATGTGCGTCGACGTGGATCAGGCCTACCGGACCGTGCTTGGCGCGCATGGCGCGCAGAATCGGCAACACGATCGTGTGATCGCCACCCAGCGTGAGGGGTACGCAATCGTGCGCCAGGATCTCGTCGTAGGACGCCGTGATGATGTCGACCGAGGCTCTCAGGTTGAAAGTGTTGATCGCCACGTCGCCGACGTCGGCGACGGTCAGCGAATCGAACGGCGCGGCGCGCGTGGCCATCTGGTAGGGGCGGATCAGCGCGGACTCGAGCCGAATGTGGCGCGGCCCGTGGCGCGTACCGGCCCGGTTGGAGGCGCCGATGTCCATCGGCACGCCAACGAAGCAAGCGTCCAGGCCGGCAGCGTCCGGTCTGGCCGGCAGCCGCATCATGGTGCCGGGGCCGCCGAAGCGGGGCATCTCGTTGCCCCCGAGAGGCTGGTTGCGCTCGGGCATCGAATCGTCCTTCGAGACAGAGAGAGCGCCATGACGATACCAGCCCCGCCTCAGCGGAGTTGCTTGATCCACGGATACCGCAGGTACGCCAGCTGGAAGCCCTGGCGGCAGAGGTTGCGGTACGACGTCAGGGGCATCCGGGCGCGGTAGAGCCGATCTAGGTGATGAACTGCGGGGGTGTTTGAAGGGGGGTACAGAATTGACCTAACGGTTCGCGCCGCCGGTTGCTAGTCTGGTGACGGATCCAACCATCGGCCGCTCCCGCTTCGGACCAGGAGGGTTCCACGGTGGCGGCGGTGTTTGAAGTCGGACAAGGCGATCGGTTCTGGGAAGTCCACGCCCACGATGGCATCTACCGCGTTTACGCTCAGAGCGCGAAGATCATCGGCAATCGGGGCACTCTGCTGCTGCACACTGGCGGCAACGCCGTGGCGTTGTTCTCCTGCGAGGCATGGTCGTTCGTGTACGAAGGTGGACGTACCCGGCCACTCGGGGAGCAGCCGGAGTCACCCGCCGCGCCGCCGGCCGACTGATCCAGGCGCCACGCCCCTTCACATTCGGTCGCCCTTCGCTGAGAATCGCCGGCATAAGATCGCCCACGGTGGATTTCGCGAAGGGGGTTGGATGAGATCGGAAGCGCGCCGCGCCCGCTCGTCGTGCGCGTTGGTCGCGGGGCTCGCGACGCTTGCCGCCCTCGTGCCGGCATCGCAGGAGATCGTGGTCAGATACCCCGACCCAGACATTGGTGAGCAGACGTTGGACGCCCGTGGCGCCGCGCAGCTCGCTGCCGCCGATGAACTGGGGGTCGTGCACGGATTCCGTTTCGTCGACCAGCTTCCGAACAGTGGCATCACGTTTCGCAATCGCGTAGTCGACGACGCGGCACGGACCTACAAGGCGGCGCACTACGACCACGGGACCGGGCTGGCGATCGCCGACGTCGACGGTGACGGGTTGCTCGACCTCTACTTCGTCAATCAGATCGGCGCCAACGAGCTGTGGCGAAACCTCGGATCCGGTCGGTTCGAGGACGCTACCGAGCGTGCCGGTGTGGGACGGGCCGACGTCGTCAGCGTCGGCGCTTCGTTCGCGGACATCGACAACGACGGCGACGCCGATCTGTTCGTGACCAGCGTGCGGGGAGGTAATGCGTTGTACGAGAACCTCGGAGGTGGTGAGTTCCGCGATATCTCCGCGTCTGCCGGCGTCGACTACGTCGGCCATTCCTCCGGCGCCGTCTTCCTCGACTACGACGGCGATGGCCTGCTTGATCTGTTCGTGACCAACGTTGGCACCTATACGAGCGACGATCGTGGCGACGGCTTCTACCGCGCGCTTGAAGATGCCTTCCAGGGACATCTATTCCCCGAGCGCAACGAGCGCAGCATCCTCTACCGCAACCTGGGTGGCAACGTCTTCGATGACGCGTCGGCCAGGGCCGGGCTGATCGACGAGTCGTGGAGCGGCGACGCCAGCATCGTCGACTTCGACGCCGACGGTGATCCCGATGTCTACGTGCTCAACATGCAGGGCAGCGATCACTACTACGAGAACGACGGTGGCGTGTTCGCAGACCGTACCGCGGGCAGCTTTCCACGGACTCCGTGGGGCGCCATGGGCATCAAGACGTTCGACTACGACAACGACGGTGATCTCGATCTGTTCCTGACCGACATGCATTCGGACATGAACGATGAGGTAGGGCCGGGAGGAGAGTCGGACAAACAGCGCTTCCGTTACTTCTATCAGGAGGCGTTCGCCCACATCATGGGGAACGCCGTCTATCGCAACGACGGCGGGGGAGCCTTCACGGAGGTATCGGATGCTGTCGGTCTGGAGAATTTTTGGCCGTGGGGTACCAGCGTTGGCGACGTCAACGCCGATAGCTGGGAGGACGTCTTCATCGCCACGAGCATGAACTACCCGTTCCGCTATCAGATCAACTCCCTGCGGCTCAACCGGCGGGGGGAGGATTTCGCTGCCGCGGAATTCGTGCTCGGGATCGAGCCTCGCCGTGACGGTCGGCTGCGGGCACCCTGGTTCGAGGTGGACTGTGGCGCCGCCGACCTTCCGGACACCGACCTGATCGCCGCTCACTGCACCGACCAGGATGGGCCTGTCGGCGTTTTGGGCACGATGGGAACGCGGACGTCGGCGATCGCTGATTTGGACCAAGACGGCGATCTGGATATCGTCACTGGCGAGTTCAACTCGGAGCCACAGCTGCTCATCAGCGATCTCGCCGCGCGGTTGGAGATCAACTGGTTGCAGGTGGCGCTCGAAGGGGCAACGTCGAACCGCGACGGGCTCGGGGCCCGGGTCGCCGTTGACACGGCCGCCGGCCGCCAGACTCGCCTGCATGACGGCAAGTCGGGATACCTCTCGCAGAGCTCGATGCCGCTGTACTTTGGGCTCGGCGAATCCACGTCGGTCGATCGCGTGGTGGTCACCTGGCCGGGCGGGACGAGCCAGGTGGTCGACGGGCCGATCGCGGCCAATCAGTTGTTGCGAATCCGGCAGCGGTAGGGATCGAATGTTCCGATACGCGCGTCTGACGTACCTGCGCCGCTCCGGTAATCCGCACGCCGAGGCAGGGGTCGTCGCCTGCGCGCTGAGCAGCGTGGCTGCCGTGCTCCTGACGTCGGTGGTGGCCGCTGGCTCACCAACGTTGACACAGCAGACCGAGGCGCTCGATCGAATCCTTCGCGAGTGGGATACCAAGCTCGAGAAGATGGAGCTGCACCTGCAGAAAGCAATGCGGCGCAACGACATCGATATGTGGCTCATCATGAGCCGCGAGTTCAACCTCGACCCGATGCTCGACCTGTTCGGCGCGTACGGTGTCTCCGGTTGGTACGGGCACCGCAACGCCTACATCTTTCGCGATCCTGGCGGCGACGCGCCGCTGGAGCGCGTACTGATAGGCACTCATCAAAGCGGGCGCATGCGCGAGTTCTTCCCGCGCATCGTGCCGTACGGTGAGGAGGGACTGGAGCCCCATCTGCGCGCCTATGTTGCCGGCGTCGACCCACAGCGAATCGCCGTCAATCGGTCGCGCACAGTGGCGATGGCCGACGGCTTGACGGCGGAGATGCTGAGTTACCTCGAGCGCTCGATCGGGTCGCCGTATGTCTCGCGTCTGGTGTCGTCACAGAATCTGATCTTCGACTACATCAGCCACCGGACCCCGGCCGAGCTGGCGATCGAGACCGAGGCGAGCTGGCGTACCTGGCACATCCTGCGGCGCGCGTTTTCCAACGAGGTGATCGTGCCGGGCACGACGCGGCTGATGGACGTGTATGGCTGGATCGTCCAGGAATGGCAGCGGCAGGATCTGGAGTTCAACTTTCCGCCCGGGATCACCATCTACCGACATGGTGTGGAAAGTGGCATCGACGACACCGACAACCCGGTGATCGAACCCGGAGACCTGCTGCATGTGGACTTCGGCGTGCGCCTCATGGGGCTGGTGACCGATCAGCAGCACCTGGCGTATGTCCTGCGCTCACAGGAGACGGCGCCGCCAGCTGGTCTGCAGGAGCTGTTCCGACAGTCCGTCGTGGTGGCCGAGATCTACGCTGACGAGCTCACGCCCGGGCGACTGGGGCACCGCGTCAAGGCGGTGGTCGAAGAGCGTGCCGAGCACGAGGGTATCGAAGCATCGGTCTACGGGCACACACAGGGCAACTGGGTACATGGTGCTGGCGCGCGCACGGTGTTCGACTGGCCCGATCGCTACGGTGACTTCGCGCGCGAGCCCGTTCGTCCGACCGAGTTCTGGTCGATCGAGTTCAGCGTCAGCGGGACGGTCCCCGAGTGGGGCGGGCAGAGGGTGCGGATCCCCCGCGAGGAGGATGCGGTGGTGCAGGCCGACAACGGCGGGGTGCGCTTCCTGGTCGGTCCGCAGACCGAGCTTTGGCTGATCAAGAGCCAGTAGCGGGGCGCTGCGCGGCTTCTCAGGCGCCGTGCCCGGTCATCGGCTCCGGCACGTCGCGCTCGGCTCGAGTGCTCGAGGGTATGCTCTTCGGCGTTGGCGCTATCCGTTCGTTCCTAGCCGGCTACCAGATAACCTCGCGCTCGCTCCGCATAATCGGCTACCTGCTGTCGTTCCCAGCGCTCGTCATGCCCCAGCTCGCGCGCCAGAATTGCGGCTACTTTCGGCGCTGCGTCGATGCTGGCGCGCGCGTCCAACAGCAACATGCGGGTACGTCGCGAGAGCACGTCGGAGACCGTCCGTGCCATCTCTTCGCGTGCTGCCCACACCACCTCGCAGGCGCGATGCTCGAAGCTCGGGTGCAGCAGCGCGGCGCACTCCGGATCGGCTGCGGCGAGTTGCTCGATCGACGTGGCGTCCGAACCGTAGGGCGCCAGCCTGCCGAACCGTTCGGCATGGGCGTGGTAGCCGTGCGCGTTGATCTCGCTGGTGACACACGGACGCGTGGCCAGCCCGCCCACTAGCGCCGCCTGGTCGATGGTGTCCTGTGCCATCTTCCGGTAGGTCGTCCATTTGCCTCCGGCGATCGTAACCAGGCCGGAACGCGACACGCTGACGCTATGGTCGCGCGAGATCTCGGCGGTCGATTCATCGCTGCCGGACCGCACCAGCGGACGCAGGCCCGCGAAGACGCTGAGCACGTCGTCCGCTTGCGGATCACGCGTCAGGTAGCGGGCGCAATGGCGCAGGAGGAAGTCCACTTCCTCGGGCAACGGGCGCGGCTCGGCTTCGATCGACTCGACCGGAGTGTCGGTCGTGCCTACCAGCACGCGCCCATGCCAGGGGATGGCGAAGAGCACGCGGCCATCGTCGGTGTGCGGCACCATGATGGCGCTCTCACCGGGCAAGAAGTCGCTATGGAGCACGATGTGGATGCCCTGGCTGGCGCGGATCATCGGCGTGACGGCGGTGTCGTCGAGCCGGCGGATCGAGTCGGAGAAGACCCCCGTAGCGTTGATCACGGCACGCGCCCGGACCTTGTACTGGGCGCCGCTCTCGAGGTCGTCGCCGATCACGCCGTCGATCAGATCGTCGCGATGCAGTAGGCCGCTGACGCGGAAGTAATTCAGCACGGTGGCGCCCTGCTCGGCGGCGGTCTGCGCCAGGTTGATGGCCAGCCTGGCGTCGTCGAACTGCCCGTCGAAGTAGAGAACGCCGCCCCGCAGCCCGTTGGTCTCGATGGTCGGGATGCGTTCGATCGTCTGCTCCCTGGATAGAAGTCGCGATGCTCCGAAACCGAGCTTGCCCGCGAGTAGGTCGTAGACCTTGAGGCCGATGCCGTAGAACGGCGCCTCCCACCAGTCGTAGTTGGGCACCACGAATTGCAGGTCGTGGACCAGGTGCGGAGCGTTGCGACGCAACAGCCCGCGCTCGTGAAGCGCTTCCGTTACCAGGGCGATGTCGCCGCGCTGCAGGTAGCGCACGCCACCGTGGGCGAGCTTGGTGCTACGGCTCGACGTTCCCTGGGCGAAGTCAGCGCGCTCCAGGAGCAACGTACGGTAGCCGCGCGCCGCTGCGTCCAGGGCACATCCCAGGCCGGTGGCGCCGCCCCCGACTACGATGATGTCCCAGCGTGGCTCGTCGAGCCGATCCAGCATCGCGTCTCGATTCACGACCTCGGTCGCGCCCAGCCACGCGATCGCTGGACAGCCTCGACCCACCCGGCGCGCATGGCGGCGACGTCGTCGCGCAACGCACGCGGCTCGAACCGGGCATCGATGCCCCAGCGGCGGGCGAGCTCTTCCGTGTCGGTCCAGACGCCGGTGGCCAGGCCTGCGAGGTAGGCGGCGCCGAGCGCCGTGCACTCGAGCTGTGTGGGTCGTACCACCTGAGCGCCGATCAGGTCCGCCTGTATCTGGAGAAGCAGCGCGTTGGCCGCAGCGCCGCCGTCAACTCGGAGCTCGGGAATCTCCACTCCCGAGTCGGCGACCATCGCCTCCAACACGTCGGCAACCTGGTGGGCAATGCCTTCGAGCGTGGCCCGCGCCAGGTGGGCGGCGCTGGTGCCACGGGTGATGCCGAGCACGGCGCCACGCGCGTACGCGTCCCAGTGTGGGGCTCCCAGACCGGTAAACGCCGGGACACAGAAGACGCCACCGCTGTCATCCACCCGGGCCGCCAGCTCCTCCACGTCGGCGGTCGAATCGATTATCCCCAGCCCGTCGCGCAGCCACTGCACTGCGGCGCCCCCGACGAACACCGCGCCCTCCAGGGCGTACGTCGGCTGACCGTCGAGGCGCCAAGCCACCGTCGTCAGCAGGCCGTTGTCGGACGCCACCGGCTTGCTCCCCGTGTTCATCAGCAGGAAGCAACCGGTACCGTACGTGTTCTTGGACATGCCCGGGCGCACGCACATCTGCCCGAAGAGGGCGGCCTGTTGATCCCCGGCGATTCCGGCCACCAGGATGGCACCTCCGAGCAGCGCGGGCTCGGTTTCACCGTACACCTCGCTGGAGTCATGCACACTCGGCAGCACGGCGGCAGGGACTTCGAGAGCTTCGAGCAGCTCCGGGCTCCAGCATTGCTCGTGGATGTCGAACAAGAGCGTGCGCGAAGCGTTGCTGGCATCGGTGGCGTGGACCCGACCCGCGGTCAAGTTCCACAGCAACCAGGAGTCGATCGTTCCGAATGCCAGATCTCCCGATTCGGCCCGCTCACGCGCCCCTTCGACGTGGTCCAGCAACCAGGCGATCTTCGTTCCGGAGAAATACGGATCGATCTGCAGACCCGTGCGCTGGCGAAACAACTTCGCCGCCGGGCCGGCGCGGAGCTCGTCGCAGCGTTCAGCGGTACGGCGATCCTGCCAGACGATGGCGTTGTGGATGGGCTCACCGGTGCTCCGATCCCACACGACGGTGGTCTCCCGCTGATTGGTGATGCCGATCGCGGCGATGTCCTTGGCTTCCAGACCGGCCGCCATGAGGGCTTGGCGTGCCACATCCAGCTGCGTTCGCCAGATCTCGACTGCATCGTGCTCGACCCAACCCGGACACGGGAAGATCTGCTCGAATTCCTGCTGCGCCATGCCGAGGGTGGTGCCACCGCTGTCGAAGACGATCGCTCGGCTGCTCGTAGTTCCCTGATCGAGAGCGAGAACGTTGCCCACCGACACCTCCGGTTCAAGGAGCGTTATTGAGGAAGTCCGTTCACGCTCGTGGCTACAGGCTACCGGCGAGGATCTCCTCGGACGGGTCGAGCCGATCCCAGAGACTACCGCCAACTCCGGCCAGCGCAACGACGACGGCGACGACCGGTGCCGCACCTGCGATCCCGAGCAGGGGAAACTCCCAGGCGCTCAGGGGGATCTCCCAGAACCACAGTTGGGCTAGCAGCGTGCCACCGACCACCAACACCCCCGGAAGAAGGCCGAAGAACAGGGCGATGGACAACGCCATGAACAACAGGAGGTTGTGACCGAGCTGTGATGCCGCCTGTTTCTTGTTGCGGCCGAGCGGAACCCACCCGGGGAACGTCAGTGCGGCGAGATTCTCGAGCCCGAGCGACAGCAAAGCCACCGCCAGGCTCAGAGGAAGCACGCCGAGCACGGCAAGCGGGGTCAGCAGCAATGGTGAGACGCCGAGTGATGACGCCAGCTCCGCCTTGCCGCGTAGGTTCGATATCTCGAGCGCCTCCGCCAGCTCCCTGCTGGCGCTGAAGTCGATCAGGCCTAGCTCGAGGGCGGAATCGACCCCGATCAGGAGGAGCCCCCCGAAGGCCACCCGGAGTGCGACCAGAACGAACGGCGCAGTGACCTGGGCCAGAAACATGCGCGCGCCGCGTAGCGGCCACGGACGGATCATCTCCAGTTTGAGGAGGTCGCTGCGCAGATCGTTGCGCAGGCTACGGGTCGAGAACAAAGGCGGGAAGAGCATCAGTGCCGCGCCACCGATCTGCAGCACCCCGGCCCACCGTGCCGGCAGGATCCCGCTGGGAACAGTCGCGATCAAGAGGGCGATCACCAGCGCACCGGCGGCGACGAGGAACTTGAACGGTAGGCGCTGTGCAAGCATCAGGTTCTTCCACACGATCGCGCGCTCAGGGCTGCCACGAGAGGCCAGCTTGAAGGGGCGCCATCGTCGCCGGAGCTGAGAGCTGCGCCACAGACTGGCGGATGGGTCGGCCTCGCGGCTGCGTTGTCGAGCATGCGCAAGGGCGGCCTCCTCGAAGGTCGTTTGCCCGCGCACGACCCACTCGTTGTGGGCCACCAAGAGCAACAGCGGAACGACCCACGCGGCCGCCAACTGCGCCACGCTCGATGATCCGAAACCGGCGAACACCGGAACGATAAGCAGTAGGAACGGGGTAAGCGCCCAACCCAGGAGACCGGTCCAGGCCCGGGTGGCGTGCAGAGAGACCAACTCCACCAAGCGGTCCCGGAAGTCATCGTCGACCGCCGCCGCGAAGTCCTGCGGTGGATCGATCGACCCGCCGGGGGGCGGTGACAGTACGTCGATAGCGACCGCGTTCAGGCCGGCGATCACCGAAACCCAGAGTATGAGCAGCGCCGCCCATAGCAGCAGCCGCCGACGCCAGGCGGCGGCGGGAGGCAGCTCGGAGAGGCGCGCCAGCCAGAGTCCGCGTCCCTTCGAGTGCAGATCCCAGATGGTCATGAAAATCCAGACACCGGCGAACATTCCCAGGGCCGGGGCGAGGCCACGTGGTCGCGAGAAAAAGGTGACGATCGAAACCCCGAGCAGTACGCCGGGCTGGCTCCGGAGGATCCCGTACTGGATCAGTCGTCGGCGCGGCACAGGGGCAGGGAGCAAGAGGTGGAGCTCTGATTCGCTGAACTCCAGCGCGCTCTTGCCGAAGGGAAGCAGCCACCAAACAGTGATACCCGCTGCAAGCAACAGCGCGATGCCGAGCTGTACGGCCTGACCCAGGGGTCCGGCGAGCGCCTCGAACACCTCCGGCGGTGGTCCGAACTGAACCTCCCCGAAGAAGTCAAAGCCGACCAGAGACCCACCGAACAGACTCGAGATCCAAAACGCAGCCCACCCGCCGCCAATCAGGAATCCGATCAGGTAGCGTGGCTGACGCAGGCGGCGCAGCGCCTGAACGAGTCGGCCGCGCACAGATCGCACCAACAAGAACGCCAGCGCGCGCGTCAAGGCTGCTCATCCAACCCGGTTGCACGCAGAAAGATCTCTTCCAGGTCGGCATCCCCCGACAGATCCGGGATGGCGTCGCGAATCTCCTCGAGGGTGCCGGAGACCGCCAGGCGACCGTTGCTGATGATCAGGATGCGTCCACAGATCTCTTCCACGAGGTGCAACATGTGCGATGAGACCACCACCGCTCCGCCGCCCTCCGCCGTAGCGGTGATGGTTCGTTTCGTGCGGCGCATGGCGGCAGGGTCGAGGCCGGTGAGGGGCTCATCGAGGATCAGGACCTTCGGGCTATGTAGCAGCGCGCATGACAGCAGCAGCTTTTGTTTCATGCCGCGCGACAGCTCCCCGGGGAAGGCGTAGCGGCGTTCCCACAATGCGTTGTCGCGCAGCAGCGCCTCGGCACGCTCGGCGCCGTCGGCAACTTCGTACAGCCGGGCGAACAAATCGAGGTGGTCGGCGACCGTCAGATAGTCGAACAGATGGGGCTCGTCGGGAACGAAGGCCAGGTCACGGCGTGCATCGACAGGCGCCTCAGCCAGGTCGTGGCCGCAGATACGAATGCGCCCGGAGGTGGCGGGTACAATCCCGGCCAGGCAGCGCAACGTCGTTGTCTTGCCGGCACCGTTTGGCCCCACGAGGCCGAGGATCTCACCGCCGGTAACGGCGATCGAGAGGCCATCGACGGCACGATGTCCCTCGTAGTCCTTTACCAGCTCGTCGATTTGAATCAGAGCGTCCACTGGGCCATGGTACCCGCTCGGGCAGCCACATCCGACACGTTGCCCGTGGCCGGTGCCAGCCGGCGGACGAGCGGTCGTCCGCGGCGGTCGGTTGGCCGCGAACAGCGGCGGCGAGCGTGTGAATCGGCGTATCATCAGGGCTGCAACTCAGCCGTGAAGCCCACCAGGAGATCAACCGCATGCCCCGAATGGTGCTGAAACGAACACCCACCGTTGCCGTTGCCCTCTGCATCAGCATGATGGCGGCGCCGGCGCTGAGTGCCGGCCCGATCCCGACACCTGCCAAGCAGGAGACCACGGCGCGTCGCATCGTGGCGATCGGCGATATCCATGGCGCCTATGACGATCTCGTTTCGGTGCTCGGTGCCAGCGGCATTATCGACGGTGACCTGAAGTGGAGCGGCGGTGACACCGTCCTGGTACAGACCGGCGACTTCATGGACCGTGGCGCTGGGGTGCGCCAGGTCATGGATTTGCTGATGCGACTGCAACACGAGGCACCGGCTGACGGAGGTGAGGTCGTCGTACTACTTGGCAATCACGAGATCATGAACCTGATCGGTGAGTTTCGGGATGCGAGCCCCGAGCAGATAGCCGAGTTCCTCGATGAAGAAGAGGACGCGGATGACGTCCTCGACAGCGCATGGGACGAGCTGCAGCGGGTCATCGAGGCGACGTCGACCGGAAGGATGTCTTCGCGCCGCCGCCGCGAGCTACGCAACAGCTGGCTGGAGAGCACGCCCGCCGATCGCATCGCCTACATCCGGGCTGTCGGACCGGACGGCTCGTACGGCGCCTGGTTGAGGACGCTGCCGCTGGCTGCGGATATTGACGGGATCGTCTTCATGCATGCGGGGGTGGCGCCGGAGATGGCTCCACGCGGCCTCGAGGCCCTCAACCAGCGGGTCGCTGCCGAGGTCGTCGCCATCGATGCCTATCGGGCCAGGCTGTTGGAGGATCGCCTGACGACGACCTTCAGTGAGCTGAGGGAGGTCCTTCGCGCCGCTGCTCAGGCCACGGGAGGCTTGGAGTGGTTCGACAACTCGAAGGCCGGCCTGCCCGAGCTGGCGCCCGCCGGCGGGAATTCACAGGATGAGCGACGAGCCTGGTACGAGGCCCTTTTTCGCATCCAGAAATGGTATGCCCTGGCCGAGCGCGGACCGTTGTGGTTTCGCGGGCTGGGGGAGTTGGCGGATCCGGACAACGCCGCGGTGCTCGAAGCGCTTCTCGGTGGGCTCGGGTCGCGCGCGATCGTCGTCGGCCACACACCTCAGATCGAAGGTATTAGCGCCCGGTTCGATGGTCGGCTATTCATGATCGACACTGGCATGCTCGCCTCGGTCTACGACGGTCGGGCGGCAGCGCTGGAGATCGATGGTGAAGCGGCGACAGCGATCTATGCGGACGGGTCCCGGGTAGAGCTCCCTGCACTGGCTGCCGCCGTCGGAAGTCCCGGCGAGCGCTGATCTCGACGAGACTCGCTGCAATGGACGTGAGCTGGCGGCGCCTGCTCGACGCACGGATGGATCGTGAGCTGGTCGTCTGCGCTGTCTCCGAAGGTGTGGGCACGTTCGTGCTGACGTTCTTCGGCGCGGCGGTTATCTGCACCGACGCGTACAGCGGCGGGCAGGTCGGGCTCGTGGGCATCGCGCTGGCGCACGGGCTGGTTCTGGCGGCCATCGTTAGCGCGCTCGGCCACGTGTCCGGCGGGCACGTCAACCCCGCGGTGACGATCGGGGCGCTGCTCGTACGGGCGATCGACCCACCACGGGCGCTGGTATACATCGGTGCTCAGCTAGCGGGAGCGATGGTTGCTGCGCTGATGCTGGCGGCCACCTTCGGGGCCGATGTTTGGCAGCCGGTGCACCTGGGCGCGCCAGCGCTGGGCCCTGGTGTGGAAGCCGGGACGGGTGTGTTCATCGAGATGGTGCTGACATTCGTTCTGGTACTTGTGATCTTGCAGATGGCGGCCGATCCGCGCGCCCCTCGGTATGTGCATGGGCTGGTGATCGGGGCCACGCTAGCCGCTGCGATCCTGGTCGGGGGGCCGCTGACCGGCGCGGCGCTCAACCCCGCGCGCGCGTTCGGGCCCGCCCTCGCGGCCGGATACTGGACCGCGCACTACGTTTACTGGGTTGGACCGATACTTGGCGGTGTCGTCGCGGCGGTGCTGTACGGCTATCTCAGCGCCGCCCGATCAACCGATGTCGGCGAGGAAAGCGATTGAAGAGAGCGGCGGTAGGGGCGCTTGCGGGGGTCGTGAGCCTGACCATGGCGGCAACGGCGTGCGCACCGACTGCCCCCGAGGTGCCCGTTCCGCAGCGGCTGGTACTCATCACGGTGGACACGTTGCGTGCCGATCACATGTCGAGCTTCGACTACCCGATCGCGACGACACCGTTCCTCGATCGACTCGCCGCCGAGGGGACGCTGTTCACCCGCGCCTACGCCCACTCTGCCACGACCAAGCCGTCGCACGCTTCGATGTTCACGTCGCTGTACCCGGTGCAGCATCGAGTGCAGAACAACGGCTTGGTGCTCGACGAAGAATTCGAAACCATGGCAGAGCTGATGGCTGCCGCCGGCTACGAGACCGCCGCCTTCGTCAGCATCGATGCGCCCTTGGGTGGGAACGTTCGGCAGGGTTTCGAGGTGTGGGATCAGCACCGCGTAAACCGCGATCAGGAAGAAGGTCGGAAGATGTACCGCGCTGCCGGAGACACCGTCGACCGCGCACTAGCGTGGATTGACGAGGTCACCGCAGAAGGCCGCGATCACTTTTTCCTATGGCTGCATGTCTACGATCCCCACAAGCCGCTTCAGCCGCCGGCCGATGTTCTGGAAGAGGTCGAAGGGATGATCGCGGCCCATGGCGAGCAGGCCTATCGAGATCTTCTGATCAGCCGTGGTATTCCGGTCGGTGACGATCAAGACGCTGCCCGCAACGCTGTAGCCGCCTACGATGCCGAGATTCTCTACGCCGACCGTCAACTGGCGCGATTGTTCTCCCACCTGGACGCGAGTGGGCTCAACGACGAGGCACTCTGGATCGTTACCTCCGATCACGGGCAGGGACTCGGGGCACACGAATGGTTCGGTCACTCCAAGCAGATCTACAACGCTCAGCTCTGGGTGCCGTTGTTGTTCTGGCAGTCAGAAAGCCCGGTGGGAATTCGAATCAGCGAGCGTGTAGTCCAGCACGTCGACCTGCTGCCGACGATCAGCGGCGTGTTCGGACTCACACCCAACCAGATCATGCCCATGCAGGGGCGCTCGCTGGAGCGATATCTCGTTGGTGGGCGTCCGCGCCAAGCCGGGTGGTTCGCGTTCTCCGAGCGGAGCCTCTACGAGAATGCGTCGAGCAGGAGGCAGCAGCGTGGCAACTACGAGTCCGGCGAGCGATACGCGCTCCAGGACATCGAGTACAAGTACATGCTCTATTCCGACGGTGACGACGAGTTCTACGATCTGCGGACAGATCCCTACGAGCTCGTCAACATGATCGACTCCCCCGAGCTCGCCGAACGGCGCGACCAGATGCGCGACGTGCTCGCCGGGCTGCTGGAGAACATGCCGAGCGAACGCCAAGCGCAGACCGTATCGCCGGAGGATATCGACCGCCTGCGGGACCTCGGCTACATCCAGTAGCGCGGGCCCCGCAAATACGGCCTGTTTTCGGGGGTCAAGGGGCGTGAAAGTGGGGTCTGAACCCATACTTTTGGCACGAAGTTGGCACTACGATCTTTTGGCGACACGAGAGTTCGCGATGGGCGAGTGTGGGTTCTACGGTTTCTGCTGAGCGCCGCTACGGATTCGGCTCGCAAGACGCGGGTGATGACGGATCGCTATGTGCACATGACGGAGATGCATGCGGCTGAGGCGTTGGAGGTTCGCGAGACAGTGCGAGAGTTCCCCGGAGCGCGTGCAAGAGAAGCCCTAGCTCAGGGTCTCGGGACGACTCCTAGCCGGGCCCAGGCTGCATGACCGCTTTCTCCTTGGTGAATACGAAGACGTTGCTCACGTATGTCATCTGATCTCGCAAGCTGCGAAAGAAGTCTTGCCTGGGGTTGGGTGCCAAGGCGCGCGCAGCGACATAGCCGTGGACGTCAGCCACCTGGAGTAGCGGGTGCTTATGCCACTGAGCCGAAGGAACGACATGCGGCTCAACGCGATAGTTGTGGCCCTTCGGCGCTCCAACCGCGGAGAATCCGGAGTAGCCTTTGTGGGCCTGGTAGCGTTTCTTCCCGTGCAGGAATCTGATCTTCGTTGGGTCGGCCGATGAGTTATTTGCAAATGTTGTGGATCGGTGGATTTGTTCAGGCGGCGTCTTCGCTAGCGATCAGGTGAACTCCATCGACGAATGTGGCGCCCTCGAGTACGAGGGCAGTGAGGTGAGGAGCGTTGATGCGGCGCCATCGTTGCTGTGCCATCTCCAGGAGCTTGAATGCCATCGTCAGCGCCTTGGTGCGTGAGCCGGCGCCCTTGGTGACGCGTTGTCTCAGGCGTACGGTGGCGAACGCCGACTCGATCGGGTTGGCCGTGCGCAGATGAACCCAGTGGTCGGCGGGGAAGTCGTAGAACGTCAGCAGCTTGTCGGAGTCGCGTTGCAACGACGCCACGGCCTTGGAGTACTTGGCGCCGTAGTCGGCTGCGAACCGCGCCATGCCCTCCTGAGCATCCTCGCGCGTTGGCGCACCGATGATCTCGTGCAGCGCGCGCTTGGCTTTGGCCTGCAGCCGCCTCGGTAGCTTGTCGAGCACGTTGCCAAGCCGATGCACCCAGCATCGTTGCTCTCGAGTCTGGGGCCATACATCCCGCACCGCCGCCCAGAACCCCAGCGCCCCATCACCCACTGCCACGAGCGGCGCCCGCATGCCTCGACGCTTCAGCTCCCGGAGCACGAACGCCCAGCTCTCGGTGCTCTCTCGATACCCGTCCTCGACCGCGATGAGCTCCTTGGTTCCGTCCGGCAAAACGCCCAGGATCACCAGCGTGCACAGCCGATCATCCTCGAGTCGAATGTTGAAGTGCACACCGTCCGCCCACACGTATACGTACTGCTTGGTGGACAGATCCAGCTTCCGGAATGCCTCGTACTCCGTGCTCCAGGCGTTCGTCAGCCGGCAGATCGCCGATGCCGACAGCCCGCTGGCTTCCTGTCCCAGTAAGATCGGCAGCGCCTCCTTGAAGTCGCCCGTCGACAGGCCCCGCAGGTACAGCACCGGCAGCACCTCCGCCACCTTCGGCGAGCGCCGCATGTAGGGCGGCAGGATCCGACTGCTGAACCGCTGCCTCAGTCCCTGCTCGTCGAGCCGCTTGTCGTTGACCCGTGGCGCGGCTACTTGCACCGTCCCGCACCCCAACGTGATCTTGCGTGCGCGAGCCCGACCGTTGCGTACCACTTGCCGACGGCCGGCTTCATCCAGTTGCCCGGCGTGGCTCTGGATATACTCCTGAACCTCCCACTCCAGTGCTGTTGCCAGCATCTGCAGCGCGCCCTGCCGGGCGAGCTCATCGACGTCCAGTGTCAGCTGTCCTTCCTCCGCGTCCGATCCACCGATAATCTTGAGCACGGGTGGCGTCTCCTTCCCGGCCTCCACAGCCGGCTGCTGGTTGTTGATGATCCCAGCGAAGGTTACGCCGCCTTTCTTTTTCCTCCCATCCACAACTTCCGGTTATATCTCTGACCCACGCCAAAGGGGCGTTTGGGTGGGGCGTGAAGTTGAAGATGTTTGACTCCAACCCCGGTGCCGGCTTGGTGCCGCAATACGAGAAATCAGATCGCCGCGCACTGACCGAAGACGAGCGTAGCAAGGTCATCAACAACGCGGAGCATCGAGACTACTGGCTAGCCTACCTATTCGCGGGTCTGAGGACATCGGAGTTTGCAGAGCTCCCGGTGGAGCACGTACACATCGACACACCGGGTCCGTATCTGTTCGTCATCGGCAAGGGCAACAAGGAACGCATCGTCCCTCTACAGGGTGCGCTCGCCGTCGGTCACTTCCGCAAACTCAGGGATGCTGCTGTGGTTCGCGGGGATTCGATGGTGTCGCCGGTTCGAGCAGCCACGTTGCAGAAATACTGGAAGAAGGATCGCGAGGCGCTAGGGCTTCCAAACGAGATCAAAATACACAACTTCCGGCACACCTACGGAACGTTCATGGCGCAGGAGGATGTGATTGGAACGCAGGCCGCGATGGGTCACGAGGACATCAAGACGACAATGGAATACGTGCATCAAGACGACCGGAAGATCCGCGAAGCATCGGCACAGTGGAGCGCAGTATTGAGTAGCGATACGCAGACTGATGTCACGAACTTGGCACTGGAGTCAGAAAAAGCCATATAGGACGGTTGGTCTGCGGCTACTTCTATAAACCGGTGTCAGCCGGGTCGCTGGATGGCTAGATGGTGACGCCGAAGCGCCCCTTGAGCGCGAACGCGATGGCGATGGTCAGCAAGAAGAAGACGATCAGCCAGTCCGTCTCGTAGCCGAAGAGGCCAACCGTACGGGTCGGGTAGATGACCTCGATCTCACTCACCGCGCCGTCGGCGGGTAGGGAAGACTCGGCCGGGTAGAGCAGCAGATTCACGAAGCCCGGCTGCAACCGGTAGGGCGCTCGGCGCACCACGGCGTCGGAAACCACCACCCGCTTGCTGACCTGCTGGCCGGCTATGTCGAACTCGACCTCGTAGTCGCCCGGGGCGTCGGCCACGATGCGCCAGGCCAGTTGATTGCGCGTCTGGATCCACACCCGGGGGCTGTCGAGGCGCAGCCCGGCGGGCAACGTCAAGGTGGCCGCCGGCGGCTCGGCGCCCGGCGCATCGCCGGCGAGGGTCACCTGCAGGATGGTGCGCTCACCCGTCTCCAGGCCGCGGTACCCGTAGTGGAACTGCAGCTGCGCGATGACGAGCACAAACGGCACCATCATGAACACCATCGGCACGAGGTTGAGGCCGAGGTAGGTCATGTTGTTGCGCAGAATGCCGCCCTGAGCGCGCAATATCGCCACGATGTCGTCGTTGAACAGACGGATCTCGAACAACCCGGCGGCGATCTTGCGCTTCACGGCCTCGATGGCGGGCTGATTCGAGGTGGTGCGGTACCCGAGCAGCATGAGCACGGCGCATCCGACGGACACGAGAGTCAACCCGATCATCGGGTGCAGCTGCTGGAAAGGCCGCAACACGACGTCGAATAGGAGACGCAAGACGCCGTTCACGGCGCCGAAGATGGCGTTCATGGCGGTCGGTGGTTATCCGGTCAGGAGATGTAGCCGAGGCCCTGGAGCTTCTTGCGGATCTCTTCCTCGGAGTCGGCCTCCTCGAGAACCGCGAGCTCCTTTTCGAGCGCGTAGGTGATGAACTCCTCGACCGATGAGTAGCCGGCGATGTCGGCATACTTCCTCACGCGATCGAGCAGCCCTGTATCGAGCTGGATCTTCCCGCCTCCGAACATCGTGGTTCTCCCGCCTAGAGCCCGCTGGGCTAGTTGGATTCAACCGTCACCGGAGCGCTGCCGTCCGGAAATCCGTCGATGCCGTATTCGGCCAGTAGCGCCGCCGCCAAGTTCTGCAACGACGAGGCCGAGCGCGTCAGCGCCCGGTTGGTCGCCAGAACGCCGGGTACGTCCGTCGGATCCCAGATGTGGGAGCCAGACCAGTCGTCAGTGTTGTAGGTGATGGATTCCGCTGCCAGCCCGCCGAGAGCGCCGTTGCCGGAACCGCGGAAACCTGGCGCATAGCCGACGATCAGGTCGGGCCCGACCTCGAGGTGGCCGCGGTCGTGGAAGTCGCGGTCGCGTAGGAAGACCTTGGTGACTGCATGCTCGCCGGTCGCCGGATCGACGGTGGCGAGCAGGTCGCGCTCGAGCTGGAGGAGCAACTCCTCGCGATCGCCCGGTGCGACCGCCCCCTGCGGCTCTCGACCGCGAATGTTGAGATAAAGCGCGCTGATGCCGACGCTGTATGCCTGCGTCTCACGCCAGTCGACGCCGGTGAAGAACTCGCGCACGGGCAGGCGCGTGCGGCGTTGCAGCGCCATGTAGCCGTTCTCGTGCAGCCACGTATTCAGATGGAACGTTCGCCGCCAGCTGCCGAACCCGTGGTCCGACATGATCACCAGCAGCGTGTCGTCCGAGATCCGATCGAGCGTTTCACCGACAAGGGCATCGAACTCTGCGTAGACCTGCGGAAGGACGTCCTGATAGGGGTCATGGAGGTCGCTCACGTAGGCGGGGTGCTCGGGGTCCCGTGTCAGGCCCCACATGACGTGTGAGAGCTGGTCGACGCTGCCGAAGTACGAGAACAGGAAGCCACCGTCCCAGTCGTCTAGCAGGAGCTTGAATTGCGTCGTCGTTTCGGCGCGCGTCAATGCCACCTGCTCCAAGAACTCATCGATGTCGAAGACACCCCACTGGATTGCCTTGGTGTCCTGCGGCATCTCCTGGGTGTAGTAGCGGCCGGTGGCGTCTACGAGGTCACTCGCGAACGACTCCGGATGCGAGATCGGCGACGCCGGGTTGGCAGGGTCGATCTGTATCGGCGTCACGTAGAGGCCGAAGTCCGGGCGCAATGACTTCAAGTAGAAGCGCACGGCGCCGGAGATCGACATCACGTAGGGCACCAGGTCGAAGTCGACGCCGACCCACGGGCTCCATTCTCCGACCTGGAGGATGAGCTCCTGATCGTCGATGACGATCTTGGCGACCGCGCTGTCCGGATCGACGAACACTTCGAAGTCGGCGCCGACGGCGTCGGATTCCTCCAGCGTGAAGGGATTGTCGGGGAGGGCATAGAGGGTGCCGTTGAACTCCCCATCGATGAGGTCGGCGGGGTAAATGTTGCCGCCGGAAACGTCCGACTTCATGAACTGGCGCCTATCCGTCGAGAAGAACGTGAACTCACCGGGCGTGCCGCCGAGATCGGGGGTGCCCATGCCGGATAGCTCTCGGGTACCGACGCCTACCGGCGGGAAATTGGCCGGCATTCGCACCAGCGTCGTGTCGATGCCGGCGTCGCTCAGCAGCTGCCAGAAAGGGGTGCCGTAACGCGCCAGCCGGATCTCGCCGCCGCTAAGTGGGAAAACCCATCCCCCGAGGCTGATGGAACGACCCACGGGTGCTTCCTTGGTCATCGATTGATATGGCCAGCCGAAGGGCAGCGGCGGTTCTCGCTCCAAGTCGCGATGCAGGAAGTCGAAGATGCCGTGGCCGCCCGAGTCCAGGCCGGTGATGAAGTTGGACCAGGCGACCGGGCTCTGAGGTGTGACCGACGTCTCCAGGGGACCGAACGACCCCGATTCCTCGAGGCGTTTGAAATTCGGTAAACGCCCGGCGTCGATGAGCTCCCGAGTGAGGGCGTAGTCGAGGCCGTCGATGCCTAGCACGATCATGTCGGGCCCAGCCGACGACGTGCCGCTGCTGCAGCTGGCGATCGTCGTCGCTGTCAGCACGACGATCGAGGCGAAGATCATCGGCGACGAGATGCGCCGGCGGCCGAGGCTCATGATCCGGACCCCTCGGCTGGGACGCTTTCGTTGAACAGCGGCCGTCCGTCCATGTACTTGGGGGTCGGGACGCCGAATTGCTGCAGTGCCGTAGGGGCAATGTCGATCAGCGACGGATCGTCCACGTCGATATCGCGATTGCAGAACAACACGCCGGGGACCAGCCTCGGGTCGACGCAATGGTCGCCGCTCCAGGCCTTGACGTTGTCCTCGAACTGCGGCGCGTCGACCACACCGGTGGCACAGTCCCAAGACGTCCGATAGCCGCGGTTGTAGCCGATGACGAACTCGGGGGCGTTCTCGAGATAGGGGCCTTGATACAGCTTGGCAGTATCGAACGCCTGCACGATGGCGATCTCGTCACGCTCCTCGTCGCGTAGTCCTCGAAGCTTGGCGCCAATCTCCGTCTTCAGCTCTTCGACGTCGGCGCGCTCGACGATGCCCTGCGATTCGCGTCCCTTGATGTTGAAGAACATCCCGGACAATCCGAGACAGTAGGCACGGGTGCGTGACCAGTCGACATCGCGAAGCCATTCGGCGGTACCGTCGGCGCCCTCTTTGAGAGCAAGGTACCCGTTGTCCATCAGCCAGCGGTTGAGGTTCACACCGCGGCGGAACGAGGTGAAGCCGTGGTCCGAAAGGACCATCAGCAAGTCGTCCTCGGTGATCTTCTCCAGTACCTCTCCGACGAGCGCGTCGTTGCGCACGTAGAGCTCCTCGATGGTGTCGCGACAGTCGCTCTCGCTACCGTCGTCGGCAGGATGCCCCTTTTCGATATAGCGCCAGAACATGTGCTGGATGCGGTCGGTGGCGTCGAACACGCATACCAGGCAACCGCGTCGGAGACGCTCCAGAGCCGAGAAGAACATGTCCTTGCGCTCGACATCGATGTCGAAGGTCAGCTGCTTGAAGTGATGATCGTCGATCACCTTCTCGTTCAGCGCCCAGGTGTCCTCGGCGAGCCCCAGCGTCGAGTACTTGCCCTGCATCTTTGACAGATACACGGCGTAATAATCCGGGTGGGAGATCGGCATTGCCGGGCGTTCGGGATCGAGAGCGATTGGCGTCATGTACATGGAAAAGTCGCCGTTCATCTCGGTCATCATGACGCGCGCGATGCCGCGCACCTTGACCCCGGGGGCGGCGGGGAACGTCAGCGACACCCAGTCGGAAATCTCTCCGATGGTCAGGTCGACGCTTTCGGTGCCGAAGGCGACCCGTGCCCGGTTCTCGGTGCGGTCGAGCTCGGCGATGATCGGCATCTCCAGCGGTGGGCTGTCTTTGCGGAGTATGTTCTCGGGGCCCCGCAGCGTGCCGGTGACTCGATCGCCATCCATGGTGACGGGAACTCGAAGTCCGCCCTCCTTGAACTTGCTGCTTTCCGGCCGCGTCGTGAAAAGCAAGAAGGTGCCTTGGGTGCCGAGCAGGTCCGGGACGCACATCGCCGACAGCTGGGCGCCGTAGAAACGGTCTGGCGGAAAGGTGATCGGCACGCGCAGGACGGTGCTCCAGATGTTGTGTTCGCCGAGCACGCTCCAGAACGGCTTGGACTTTCGCAACAGTCGCAGTTCGGGCTTCTCGAGCGGGATGCGGAACGGACCCAGGCTCAGGAAACGATCTACGGAGCCGATCTTGGTCGACGAAAGCACCGGCAGGTAGGTTCGGCGGTCCCGATCCAGGAAGTCATAGATGTTGTGGCGCGCCGGGTGGGAGCCGGTGGAGAACGACGACCAGGCAACGGGAGAGATCGACGGGAACGTCGTCTGGAGCGGCTTGTAGCAGCCCATGTCGGCGAGCTTCTTGAAGTTCGGCAGCTTGCCTTCGGCCATGAAACGGTCTGTGAGCTCGGGATCCTGTCCGTCGAATCCGACGACGATGAACCGCCGAATCTTCGGTGCCACTTTGGTGCGGCGGGTGACCGCGCGCCACAGCGTGCGGAATGGCCAGATCAGCAGCGACGCGAACACCGCCAGGATGGTGGTGAACAGCACCAGAAAACTGCTGATGAACGCGAATCCGGCGCCAGGACCGACGTAGGCGTGGGCAGTCAGTGGGATCAGGAAGACCATCAGTGTGGTCAGGATGAGGCACGATGCGAGCCGCAAGCGCACGTTCACTGGTCGTACTCCCGCTCCAGGTGGGCGGCGATATCCCCGATCCACAGGTCACCCTCGATGGGTCGAGGCGTCAACAGAAAGGCGTCGTCGTACGTGTGCATCCCCACGAGGTCGCTGCGTCCGAACACCTCACCCGCCGCCGGAGACGCCTTGAGATCGAATCCGGGGAAAGCAAGGGCGACAAGGTCGGGACCGCCCGCTCTGCAGGGCCCCCGTTCGTAGACGTCCGCGGTGTCGAAAACGTCGCGGACGACCCGGTGCCCATCATACCGCAGCTGTTTGAGCGCGTCGGCGATCTCGGCTTTCAGCGCCGGCGCTTGCTCATCGCTGACGCTGCCGCGTCCGAACCGTGCAGTCCGATTCAGATAGATGCGGCTGGGATCGAGCGCGAAAGCTCGGCTGGTAGGCTCGATCGAGGTCAGGTCAGTGGGCGAATCTGCCGTCAGCGACAGATAACCGAGCTGTTTCAATGCGGCGTTCAGCTGCACTTCCTGACGGATGGCGCAGAAGCCGTGGTCCGACAGCATCCAGAAACGCGCCGCCGGCTCGGACTCCTCGGCAGCGAACCGGTCCCAGATGTCGCCGACGAACGTATCAACGGCGCGGTGGTAGTCGAGCGCCTGTGCATGTCGCGGATGGTCGCTGTTCTGCAGCGCGTCCCAGAGATAGTGGTAGAGCCGATCGGTTCCGGTGACCACCACTTGAAGAAAACCCCAGTCGACCTCGTCCCACAGGCGCATGACGGCTTCGCGCCTTGTCTGCAGCGTCTGCCTGAGGTCCCGCATTAGCCAGTCGTGGTCCTTGCGGCTTCTCGCGGTATCGATATCGATGCGGTAGTTCATGCGGCGCAAAGGACCCAGCCATCGCAACGGCTTGACGGAGCGGCTCAGGTCCACAGCGACGAAGCCAGAGACCATCACCCCTGGAATCGCGCGCGCCGGGTAGGTCGCGGGTTGATTGAGGACGACAGAGGTGACGCCACGGCTGCCGAGCCGGTCCCATAGCGTCGGCACGCGAACGTCCGCAAAGCTGGGGAAGGTCAGGCGATAGGTCTGCGGCTCGATGTCCGTGAACCCGAAAATCCCGTGCGTACCTGGATCCACACCGGTCATGAAGCTCGACCAGCTCACCGACGAGATTTCCGGCAACGAGGCCTTCATCGAGCGTAGGTGACCTTCGGCGATGCGCTCCGCCACGCGCGGCATGACGCCCTCGTGGGCCAGTCGGCGCAGCAGCTCCTCCGGGACTCCGTCGAGGCCGATCAAACAGAGCCGCTTATGTTCCGACATTGGCGCCCCTTACGCTGGATCAGAGATAGCCGAGTGACTCCAGGCGCGTGCGGATGGCCTCTTCCTGTTCCGCGCTGGTGTGCGGGTCCTCGCCCGGGGGCACGTACCCCATGAGCTCGAGGCTCCGCACGATCCGGTCGAGGCTCTCCTCCAGGGTCTCCTGCTCCGTGTCGCAGACGATCTCGGGGTTGACCGGCTCCTCGTAGGGATCGGAGACACCGGTGAAGTTCGGAATCTCACCGGCCAGCGCTCGCTTGTAGAGGCCCTTGGGATCTCGCCGTGCCAGCTCCTCGATGCTGCAACGCGTGTACACCTCGACGAAATTCTCGATCGTGCCGCGTAGCTCATCGCGAATCTCGCGATACGGAGATATGGCCGCGGAGATCGCCGCGACGCCATTGCGGCT
This sequence comes from Acidobacteriota bacterium, assembly GCA_965248695.1. GTDB lineage: Bacteria > Acidobacteriota > UBA890 > UBA890 > WLXD01 > DASCOT01. The sequence goes on from CBDFKD010000002.1 coordinate 4,480,368, forward strand.
GAGTAGATTGCAGACGTATCCGATTCGACGGATGTTGGTGTCGCGGTCCTCTTTCGAAAACCCGAGTCCCTTGGAGAGGTTCGTCCGTACTTCGTCGCCGTCGAGAATCTCGACTCGCAGCCCGCGTTCGAGCAAGACCGCTTCGAGTGCAGTTGACAGGGTGGATTTGCCGGATCCGGAAAGCCCCGTGAACCAGAGCGTGAAGCCCTTCATCTTCGCAAACTCCTTCTAGTGGCCTGTAACAGATGATCGTTGCATATCGTGGTGACGAAATGGGTCCGGATGCCAGGCGCACCGACAAGACGATGTTTGCCCATCTTGGAGGAGGAGCAACGCCGCAGACGGGCCGATTTCGCCATCATCCTCCGGACAGATGGGCAGTTGTGGGCGATATCGGCGTTGCAACTCGTCGACGATGCATCCTGCATCGCCTTCCTCCTCGCGCCTTGATCTCACCCGCAAATCCCATCTGCGATATGCAACGATCATCTGTTACAGGCCACTAGGACGTAGTGGGTCGCCAAGGCGGGCCCGATCGAGCGAATCTCGTATATGAGGCCGGCTAGGCGACAGTGCCGACAGTGGACGCCTGATAGTGGCGTCGCAGAATCTCGGCGACTTCCGGGCGGGTGAACTCCGCCGGCAAGTCCTCCCCGCGCGCCAGCATGTCGCGGATCTTGGTGCCGCTGAGGAACACATGCTGATCGCTGTCGTGCGGGCACGTCTTCTGTGACGCCATGTTCTGACACGCGTGGCAATAGAACGCGTGGTCGAAGAACAGCGGCGTGATGCCGATCTCGAGCGCCTCGAACTCCTGGAAGATCGTGTGCGCATCGTAGGTGCCGTAGTAGCCGCCGACACCGGCATGGTCACGGCCGACGATGAAGTGCGTGCATCCGTAGTTCTTGCGCACGATGGCGTGGAAGACGGCCTCGCGAGGGCCGGCATAGCGCATCGCCGCTGGCAGAATCGAAAGTGCGACGCGGGCCCGCGGGTAGTAGTTGTGCAGCAGCGTCTCGTAGCACTCGAGCCGTACTTCCGCTGGGATGTCGTCGGATTTCGTCTCGCCCATGATCGGGTGGATCAGGAGCGCGTCGACCAGCTCGAGGGCGCACTTCTGCAGATACTCGTGGGCGCGGTGGATGGGGTTACGGGTCTGGAAAGCGGCGACGCTGTTCCAGCCCTTTGCCTTGAACAACACACGGGTCTCGCGCGGATCGAGCCGCGAGCTTTCGAAGCGAGAGTGAGAAGGGCGCTCCAACAGAGTGATGCGCCCGCCCAAATACGTATCGCCGCTCGAGCGAAGATAGGCGACGCCGGGGTGCGCCGCGTCGTTCGTTTGCAGCACGTCGAGTGCCTCGCGTTCCTTGTCGGGGCGGTAAATGTCGGCTAGCTCGAGCACTCCGTGTAGCGTGCCGTCGGGGCCTTCCAGGGCCACCGGTTCCCCGATGACGAGATTGGCTGCGTGGCCAGCATCGACCGCCAGCGTGATCGGTATCGTCCACGGTAGGCCGCCGGGGAAGCGCCCGTGGGCGCAGACGTGCTCGTAGTCCTCACGGGCCATGAAGCCTTCCATCGGGCTCATGGCGCCGGTGGCGATCATCTCCAGATCGGAGGTTTCGCGCCGGTTCATGCGGACAACGGGAAGAGTGTCGATGCGCGCCATCCACTGGTCACGCTCGGTCGACGATGCGAAGCGGTCGATGAGACGCCCGCCATGGGCTTTGATCATTAGAGGTATCCGAGGTTTTCTAACTTCTTGCGGATTGCCACCAGCTCGTCCTGGCTGAGCTCGGAGGGCGGTCCCTCCGGCTCCAGGCTCCCGACCAGGTCGCGCAGCACGAAGACAATGAAGTCCGTTGCTGAGCTGAACCCCGACCCCTCGATGACTCGCTGCAGGCGGTTGTATAGCGGTCGGGGAATCTTGATGCTTACACGGTCGGACATGCAGAAGCCGCTCAGTCGGACGGGCTAGGGCACGGATTGGGTCCAGATCGTAACCCAATCAGAGCCTATTGCAAGTCGATTGCGGCCGATCAGCTCACGGCCATGCTGGCTGCACAGAGCCGCCCTCAGCTCGCGCCGGCGTCGAAGCGCGTGTTCCTGGGCTCAGAAGTAGGCGCTGAGCCTCGCCACCAGATCGTCGTGTCGGGGTCCATTGCTAGCCAGCAGACCGCGCCGGTTGACGATATCGTGCGGATCGTAGTCGATCCGCTCACCGTCGAAGTCGGTCAGTCGGCCGCCAGCGGCATGCAGGATCGCCTCCGGGGCGCAGGCGTCCCACAGCTTCGTTCCGGAGGCCGGCTGCAGGTACAGGTCGCACACCCCGGTGCCGATCTTGCCGATCTTCAGCCCGACGCTTCCAGACTGCATCATGCGTGAGATTCCGAGCTCCGTCTTCATGTTCTCGACCACATCGGGTAGGTGCGATCGGCTACAAATCAGGGTCAGCTCCGAAAGCTCGTCGGTTGCACCGACCCGCATCGTGTCGGTTCCCTGTGGGCGAACTCGTTCGGCGCCCTCGCCGACGATGCCACGGTAGAGCGTCTCTTCAGCGGGCTGGGCGACGACGCCGAGCAGCGGGGTGCCCTCGACAACCAAGCCGATCATCACGGCGAACTCGGTCAGGTGTCGTGTGAACTCTTTGGTGCCGTCCATCGGATCCACCATCCACACGCGGGACTTGCCAACGATCGCCGCGGGGTCGGCCGACTCTTCGGCGAGAATTCCGTCGGTCGGGAACGCCTCGTGCAGCCGGGCGACGATGTGCTCGTTGGCGGCGCGGTCGGCCTCGGTGACCGGTTCTTCACCGTCTTTGAGCTCGACCTGATAGTCGCTTCGGTAGAAGCGCATCAGGATCTCAGAGGCCTCGCGGGCGATCGTCTCGGCGAGATCCAGCTCACGAGCGAGGTTCATGCGGTCAGCTCGATCATTGACAGCGCGTTGAGGCGGCGGCGGAACTGTGGACACTAACAGGAAGCCGGGCAGGGTGTTCCGCAGTGTCGAGGTACCGACGGCGAGCGCCGACCGATCGATTCCCCTGCTGCGGGCCACTAGTTGAGCCCCAGTGCTTGACCACCACTCACTGGCCCTGTATCTACCGCCCATCACTAAAGGACGATCCGGGGCACGTCCCCAGGGGAAGCAAATGGGAGTTGCACGACAACTGACCGTTGGCTGGCAGAACCGGCCGGGGGAGCTGGCGAACTTCTGTGAGGCGCTTGCGGCCGCGGAAGTGAACATTCTTGCGTTGGCTACCGCCGAAGCCGGCGAATACGGCGCAGTAAGGCTCCTCGTAGATGACGTGCCTCGGGCACGCGAGGTGTTCCGCGAGCAAGGCGTGGCACATACCAGCATCGAAGTATTTGTGTGCACTCTGGGAAATCACCCTGGCGAGCTGGCAAAGATCGCTCGTGTGCTCTCGGACAACAAGATCAACATCGAGTACTTTTACGCCTCGGTGTCACCGGATGACGGGCGTGCGATCGGCGTTTTCAAAGTCTCCGATGCGGCCACTGCCGACGCTTTGCTGGCGCCGGAACCGGACTGATTCGGATAATCGACCCACGGAGTTCCGTACATGAGCATCGCTCCGCCGGCAGCGCCGCTGCTGACTACCGAGTTGAACGATGTCGACCTGATCCACCGGGGCAAGGTGCGCGACGTGTATGCCGTCGGCAACGATCTGCTTCTCGTGGCGACCGATCGTGTCTCGGCCTTCGACGTGGTGCTGCCCGGCGGCGTACCCGGGAAAGGCACGGTGCTGACCCAGCTCTCGTGTTTCTGGTTCGAGCGCCTGAAGCATGTAGTGAGCAACCACCTGATTAGCGCCGACGTCGACGAGTTCCCGGAGCTGTTGCAGCCGTTCGCCGCCCAGCTTGCCGGGCGCAGCATGTACGCGCGGAGAGCCGAGCGCTTCGACGTCGAATGCGTCGTACGCGGATACCTCATCGGCTCCGGATGGCGTGACTACCAGCGCACCGGTGAGGTGTGTGGCATCGAGTTGCAGCCGGGCCTGCGGCAAGCCGACCGGTTGCCGGAGCCGATCTTCACGCCTTCTACGAAAGCCGACTCGGGACATGACGAGAACGTATCGGTGGCACAGATGGCAGAGATGATCGGCGAGGAATGGACGGCGCGGTTGTCGGAGGTGTCGCTGCGGCTCTATTCAGAAGCGGCCGAATACGCCGAGTCGCGCGGCATCATCATCGCCGATACGAAGTTCGAGTTCGGTCTGGTTGGAGACGAGCTGATCCTCATCGATGAAGCGCTCACCCCGGATTCGTCCCGCTTCTGGCCAGCCACCGAGTACCGTGCGGGGACGAGCCCACCGTCCTACGACAAGCAGTTCGTGCGCGACTATCTCTCCGAGCTGGATTGGGACAAGACGCCGCCTGGTCCGGCGCTGCCCGACGAGATCGTGCAGCGAACGTCGGCCAAGTATCACGAGGCATACGAGGTGCTGACGGGCACCCCCATGCCGCACTTCTCCTGAGTGCCACCGATGACCCGTAGGCCGACGCTGGAGGTTCGCCTCCAGGAGCTTGTCAGCGACATGGTGAAGATGGGGATCCGCCTGAAGGAGGCCCACGAGCAGCTGGAGCGACAGTTCCTGCGCGAGGTTCTGTCGGTCCGCGGCGGCAACCAGAGTCGGGCGGCCGAGACGCTCCAGGTGCACCGCAATACCCTGCGACGCAAGCTCCGCCAGCACGGGCTTCTCTGACACCGTCGGCGCGGCCTGCTCGGAAGATCTCCGGCGGTTCCGGGGCTGCGCCAGGGACGTCGGAATGGCGCGTCGGCGAGCTTGACGCGGCGTGACACCATGCTACGATTGGCAGTCGTCTTAGGAGAGTGCTAGCGGAGTCCACATCAAAGCGCTAAACCCGCGCGGACCCGCTGCCAGCAGGCCCTTCCCATCGGATCGCGTCTGCATTCAACACTTCACAAGGAGCTTACAGTCCATGGCGAAGAAGAAGACTGTTGGCGTGCGTCCCCTTTACGACCGGGTTCTGCTCCGTCGTTTGGACGCGGCCGAGGAGGTTCACGGCGGCATCATCATTCCCGACACCGCCAAGGAAAAGCCGCTCGAGGCCGAGGTGGTCGCCACCGGCGAGGGCAAGCGGAACGACGATGGCTCGCGCGCCGAGATGGCGGTTTCGCCCGGCGACACAGTTCTCGTCGGCAAGTATGGCGGCACCGAGATCAAGCTCGATGGCGTCGACTACCTCATCGTCCGCGAGGACGAGATCCTCGGCATCGTCGGCTAACGCACGCCCTGAACTCATTACAGGAGAGACACAATGGCCAAGCAGGTAACTTTTGGTGAGCAGACGCGGCAGGAGATCCTCCGCGGCGTCAACAAGCTCGCTGACGCGGTCAAGGTGACGCTGGGGCCCAAGGGCCGCAACGTCCTCTTGGAGAAGAAGTTTGGATCGCCCACCATCACCAAGGACGGGGTGACGGTCGCCAAGGAGCTCGAGGTCAGCGAGCCGACCGAGAACATGGGCGTGCAGCTCGTGAAGGAGGTCGCCAGCAAGACCTCCGACGTTGCCGGTGACGGCACCACCACGGCTACCGTCATAGCACAGGCGATCTTCCGCGAAGGCGTGCGAAACGTGACGGCCGGTGCCGATCCGATGGCGCTCAAGCGCGGCATTGACCAGGCGGTCAAGTTGGCCGTCGTCAGCATCGAGAAGCTCTCCAAGCCGGTCAGGGGCGACATGATCGCTCAGGTCGGGACGATCTCAGCGAACAACGACGCGGAGATCGGCGAGATCATCGCCGAGTCAATGGGCAAGGTCGGCAAGGACGGCGTTATTACCGTCGAGGAAGCGCGCGGGCTCGAGACGACACTGGAAGTCGTTGAGGGGATGCAGTTCGACCGCGGCTACCTGTCGCCGTACTTCGTCACCGACCCGGAGCGCATGGAGACGGTTCTCGAGGATGTAATGCTGCTCATCCACGAGAAGAAGATCTCCAACATGAAGGACCTGCTGCCGCTGCTCGAGCAGGTCTCGCGTGCCGGCCGTCCGCTGCTCATCTTGGCTGAGGACGTCGAGGGCGAGGCGCTGGCCACGCTGGTAGTCAACAAGATCCGTGGGACGCTCAACGTGGCCGCGGTGAAGGCGCCGGGATTCGGTGAGCGACGCAAGGCGATGCTCGAGGACATCGCGATCCTCACCGGTGGTCGCTGCGTCTCGGAGGATCTCGGCATCAAGCTCGAGAACGTCCAGATGGAGGACCTCGGACGGGCCCGTAAGATCGTCATCGACAAGGACAACTCGACGATCGTCGAGGGTTCTGGCAAGCCCGGCGACATCAAGGCGCGCGTCGATCAGATCCGCATTCAGATCGACAACACGTCGTCCGACTACGATCGCGAGAAGCTCCAGGAGCGTCTGGCGAAGCTGGTCGGCGGAGTGGCCGTGATCCACGTGGGCGCGGCGACCGAGAGCGAGATGAAGGAAAAGAAGGCTCGCGTCGAGGACGCCATGCACGCCACCAAGGCGGCCGTTGAAGAGGGAATCGTTCCGGGAGGCGGCGTTTCGTTGCTCCGCGCCCAGAAGGCCCTGGACAAGAGTGACGCATCCGGCGATGAGGCGCTCGGCATTCAGATCGTGCGTCGCGCGCTGGAAGAGCCGCTGCGGCAGATCGTCAACAACGCCGGACTCGAAGGCTCGGTGATCGTCGAACAGCTGCGCAGCAAGAAGGCGGCGATCGGCTTCAACGCAGCCACGATGGACTTCGCCGACCTGGTGGATGACGGTGTCATCGATCCAGCGAAGGTCACCCGCACAGCGTTGCAGAATGCCGCGTCGGTGGCCGGGCTGCTTCTTACCACCGAGGCCATGGTGACCGAGGTCCCGGAGGACGATAAGGCCATGCCGGAGATGCCGGGCGGAGGAATGGGCGGCTTCTAGCCGCGAGCTCGTTCCGACGACGACTCGACACACCGGGCCCGGGGCGCACCGAGTTTCGCCCCCGGGCCCGATGTGCGTCGGGTCGCAGTGCGCCGCGACGCTGCACCAGGTGTGATGCCCCGCACGCTTCATAAATTGCCGCCCTGCAACGCGCTTGCTACGATTGATTGACGGCACACGACGCAGTCGTCGCCGTATTCTCTCTAGATACCGAACCCGCCAGGAGTATGGTCCGATGCGGACGACTACCAGCTTGTTGATCGGCGCGGCAATGTTCGCGTCGGCTGTCCTTGCCACGCCACAGGCGCCGAGCACGCGCATCGTCTTCATCGATGGTGACTCTGTGTTGACGGGATCCGAGATCGGGCGTGTAGCCCGAGAACAGCTCGAGGCCGAAGCTGTCAGGTGGCAGGAAACGCTCAACACGATGACCACGGAGCTCGAGGCGTTGCAGCGCCAGCGCCAGGATCAGGCGTTGACCCTCAACGAGGCCGCGCTGGCGCGCCTCAACCAGGACATCGAAGAGAAACAGGTCACCGCCCAGCGAACGAACGACGACGCTCGTCGCGAGCTCGAGCGCATGGAGCAGCAGATCACCCTTGACGTCAACGAGCAGCTCGGGCCCCTGGTGGAACGTTTCGCTGCCGAGAACGGCTACGACGTGATCTTCGACTCGTCACGCGCGCAGGGCGTGTTGTACTTCGGCAACTCCACGATAGTCACCACCGAGTTCCTAGCGCTGGTTAACTCCAGCGTGGGTGCCGGTACGTCGCAGGACTGAAACGTCCTGGACAACCGAGTGTGCGGGCTGCTGCACGGGTCCGCGGGAGAAGTTGCGGGGTTGTGCGCACCTCGCACACACATTGCGGGCTTGACCCGCGAGGCAGGGGAACCGCTGTCGATACGCTCGGCAGAGGAAAGTCGGGACTCCACAGGGCGGCGCGCTGGGTAACCCCCAGCGGGGGAAACCCCGGGAAAGTGCCACAGAGAACAGACCGCCTGCGGCCTTCGGGCCGTCGGTAAGGGTGAAACGGTGGGGTAAGAGCCCACCAGTGTCGGGGGCGACCCTGGCAGCTAGGTAAACCCCGCGTGGAGCAAGGCCAAATAGGGGAGCGATGGGCTGGTCCGGCCCGCTCCCGGGTAGGCCGCATGAGGTGTCGGGAGACCGGCATCCCAGATTCATGGTTCCCAGCCTGGCTTCGGCCGGGTGAACAGAATCCCGCTTACTAGCCTCGCGGGTCATCCCTCATCAGTCCGCAACGGTCGCGGGGTCGCTCGGTACTGTTACGAAGGGCCTCGCGGGTCACTCCTACATCAGGCCGTCCCAGTTGCGGGGCCGCTCGGTACTGTTACGAAGGACCTCGCGGGTCATCCCTCATCAGTCCGCAACGGTCGCGGGGCCGCTCGGTACTGTTACGAAGGGCCTCGCGGGTCATTCCTCTCATAACTAGAAGGGGATGTCGTCGTCGTTAACCGGGGCGTCGCCACCGGCGCCACCGCCGGCGCCACCGCCGGAGCCACCGCCGCCATCTCCGGGTCCGCCAGCTGGCCCGGGATCACCGTAGTCTCCGCCGCCGCCACTGCCACCGCTAGCCCGTCCGAGGAGCTGAATGTTGTCGGCCACGACCTCGGTTGTGTAGCGGGTGTTGCCGTCGCGGTCCTCCCACTGGCGCGTTTGCAGGCGGCCCTCGATGTACAGCTGCTTCCCCTTGTTGGCGTACTGGTTGACGATCTCGGCCGTTCTCGCCCAGGCAACGCAGCGATGCCACTCGGTCTGTTCCTGTTGGTTACCGTCGCGGTCCTTGTATCTCCGGCTCGTAGCAAGCGAGAAGTTGGCCACGGCAGTCCCGCTGGCGGTGTAGCGCAGCTCGGGGTCTCGGCCCACGTTTCCTATCAAAGTGACCTTGTTGATCATGTCGCCCCCCTGTGATTACCGACTGTAGACGCTACCGGATGATGAGAAGGCCATGCGGCGCCTGGATTCCAGCACGAGAGTGTCGGCCGTGGCCCGGCGCCACGCAAGTCGCGCCGCCCCAGCGCAGGGCGACATAGCTCGCCGGATCAGCGCTTCTGCAGGATCACCGACACCCCGGCGTCCCCGATCCACCAACCGCTCGCGCCTCCTTGCAACGTGACCATGACCTGCAGGTCGACATTGCCTGCCCCGAATTCGAAGGGGATGGTCATGCTGCCCATCACCCAACCGTCGTCGCTGGTGGCGGTCTCATTGCCCGAGCAAAAACCGTCGCCGCCGCCCAGACTCTGCCCGATTGCCACGCCGTTCACCATGATGTCGATCGAGACCCAGTCATCAACGCCGCCTTCAACGCTGCACTCCCCGCTGAAGGTGACCACTCCGTACCCCTTCTTGGCGACGTTGAATTGCAGGGTGTCTCCAATCACGTTGCCGTCCAAGTCCGTGCCGAGATCGACCAATGCGTCAGCGGCTCCCGTCTGGTTCCCGGGGCTACTGGCCCCGTAGATCCGGATTGCCCACGCTGAGGTCGCCAAGTTCAGTATCAGCGTGCATGTCAGGGCGACGACCCCGAGTTTCCTCATCCGTTTGCTCCTACGGGTGGCGCGTCCCACCCGCCGCCGGCCGCAGACATACGACGCGACGACCCCTAACGTGTCGCAGGCGGATAGAAAGTGCCCGGACGGTAGACGGTCGGACGACCCGCAGCAAGGCAGGCAACGGGTGAGGGCCGGCTGACGGAGCGCCGGCCGACCGCGATAAGTCCTAGCTCCTCTGAATGAGGACCGTCAGCGCGAGGTCGCCAATCCACCAGCCGGCGGCCCCACCGGCCGGCGTGACCTGGACCTGCAATTCATAGCTACCGGCAGTGAGCTCGGTCGGAACGGTCATGCTGGCCATCACCCACTGGTCGTTGAACCCGGCAAAGCTGTTGCCAGAGCAAAACGTGTCGGCGTCTCCAGCGGTCGGCGAGAGCGCCGTGCCGTTCAAGAGCAAGTCGATGCTCACCCACTGCTGTTCGTTGCCGTCGACAGCGCACTCGGCGCTAAATGTGATGATCACGGGACCGTCTTTCGCCAGGACGACCTGAAGCGTCTCGTCGACCTCGTTGTCAGCGAGGTCGTTCCCGAGGTCCAGAAGGCTCTGCGCCGTCCCCATCTGATTGCCGGGATTCGTCGTCCCCAGAATGCGCACGGCCGCGGCCGCGGCGATCATAGGCACCATCGCCAGTGCCAGAACCAGAGCAAGCGGCGCCAGACGTTTCATTGGATCGAGGCTCCCGCAGTCAACACGGCGATCACTGCTCGCAGGTGCCGGGCCGCTGCAAGCCCAGCTGGCGGAGCTGGCCGCAGGCCAGGAAGGCGGCGTCGCTCTCCGCGTAGGCTTGAATCAGCCGTCGGAAGGACTCCGCTGCGGCACGCTCGCGGCCCTCCTCCTTCAGGATCAAGCCATCGTTGAGCATGGCGTCGGGAACCAGCTCGCTGTCGGGGTGATCGCGGACGACCGACTGGAAGGCGGTGTGAGCAGCCGCCAGCTGGCCGCGCTCGCGCTCGCACATGCCGATCCAGTAGCGGGCGTTGTCGGCACGGTCGGAAGACCCGTAGCGCCGTCGGTATTCCTCGAAGCCCTGGACGCACAGCTCCCAGTTCTCTCGCAGATAGTCGTTGTACGCACTGTTGTAGAGGGTGCTGGCAGCGTTCTGCTGGGATGGGCTCGGCTCCTGGGTCGAGGGCGTTCGGGCCCCGCGCGGTGGCGGCATGGCAGTGCCCAGGCGCGTCGCCTCCGAAGGTGCACCGCCGCCGCCCGCGAGCTGCTCGGTGAGACGGGCGATGCGAGCATCCATCTCGGCGATGTCGGCCTCGAGAGCGGTTACGTCACGAACCATCGAGCGCAGATCCTCACCGCGATCGGCGGATTGAGTGCGGAGTGGCTGGAGGGAGTTGTTGAGCTCCTGCCGTACCTGGACGAGTCGCGCGATGATGCTCTGCTGAGCCGTTTGGAGATCGGCGACCTGTGCTTCCATCGCCGCCTGGCGAGACTCGATGCTGACGAGACGCTGGTCACCTGACGAGCAGCCGGTCGCGAGGGCGAGGGCGGCAACCGAGGCGAGCAGCAATCTCAGTCGTTTCATCATCACCCTTTCATCCCACGATCGGGCGGCAACCAGAAACGGCGGGCGGGAGCTCGTCGCACCCCGCCCGCCGTCGCTGAAACCTCTCAGTTGTTGGTCGCGCCCGAAGCGGTGGCCACGAACTCTCCGCGGCGGTTCAGCGACCAGTTCTGCTCGCCCTCGCCCATGGCGGCGGGGTTCTCTTCACCGTACGAGACGATCTCGACGCGGTTGGCGCTGATGCCGAGCGATACCAGATAGTCGCGAGTTGCTGTGGCGCGCCGATCGCCGAGCGCCAGGTTGTACTCGCGCGTGCCGCGCTCGTCGCAGTGACCCTCGATCAGGATCGCGACGTCGCCGTGTTCACGCAGCCAATCGGCGTTCGCCTGCAACGTCGAGCGCTGGTCGGTGCGGATATCTGCCTTGTCGTAGTCGAAGTAGATCGGCTTGAGCAACTTCCGTGCGTTGATCTCTTCGGCCGACAGGAAGGTCTGCTCGGGCGCATCGGCCTCTTCCCAGTCGCCGGTTTGGGCGGGCTCGGGAGCGGGGGCCGGGGCGGCGGGGGCCGGAGCTTCCGGCATCGGTTCGGGCGTTGGCGCGGGCGGGGCGTCTTTGCTGCAAGCAGGCAGTGCAACGACCACGGCCGCGAGTGCGATCAGGGCGATCCGCTTCGCGGGGCTGGGCATCGTGGTTTCCTCCATGCGATGGCCTAGTTTCAACTAGGGGCGGGCCGTTAGGGGCGGGTTCCCCACGTCGGGGTCAAGTTGTTGCTCGCGCTCGTCAGCTGACGTTGTCGCGAACCGTCGAAGCCCATGGCCCAGATCTGCGTGCTGGAACCTTGGGCCCACTCGAAGGTCAGCTGGCGCCCATCGGGCGACCAGGCCGGTGCCTCCTTGCGGCCGCGACCGCGCGTTAGCTGATGGACGCGATCGGTCGTGAGATCGTACACGAAAATATCGAAATTGTTACCACCAGTCGAGGCAGTGAAGGCGATAAGTTCTCCGCGCACCGGTTGCCATGCCGGATCGTCCTTCTGCCCACCCGGCGCCGAGAGCCGTCGGGTGTTCAAGCCGGTGGAGTCCATCACGTACAGCTGCTGGCTCCCGCTGCGGTCGGAAACGAACACCAACTGGCGGCCGTTTGGCGACCACGCCGGCGATACGTCGCTGGCGGGATTGCGCGAGATCTGTTGCATGCCTTCGCCGTCGGGCCGGATCACGTGGATCTCGGAATTGCCGCTACAGCTGGATGAGAACGCGATCAGCGTCCCATCGGGAGAAAACGCCGCGCCGTTGTTGGTGCCCCGGCAGGTCACCAGCGGCCGCGGCCGACCGCCGCTGTTGAGGATTACGTGGATCTCGGCGTTCGGGAAACGATCGCGCATCACGTAGGTCTGGAACGCGATGCGGTCTGCTTGAGGTGAGAACGACGGCGATAGCGAGATCGAAGAGTTGTAGGTGATGCGTCGTTGGCGTTCGCCGTCGTAGTCCATCAGGAAAATCTCTTTCTGCGGCGTGTCCACGGGCGCTTCGCGATCGGAGACGAAGGAGATATAGGAGTTCGCAACGCCCGGTACACCGGTGTAGTTGAGAGCGGTCTCATCGTTGAACGTATGGGCGATGCGCCGCACGCGATAGACGGCCTCGGGAGCGGACAGTCCCTCGGTGGACTGCGAGTACCGTTTGCCGCTGATCTGTCGACCGGTGTCGACGTCGAAGAGCCGAAAATCCGTTACCACCAGCGTACCCTGCACGCTTACCGATCCCTGGATCAGCCCGCGAGCGCCGGTGTTCTTCCAGGCCTGCCACGGAATGGGCTCGCTGGGTGCCGTGTTCGGGTAGACGCGTGGGTCCACCAGGTCGAACACCATGGAGTTCTGTAGGTCATTCTCCAGCACGGCGTGGATTTGCTGCGCTTGCTCGGCGGCGCCGGTTGCCGCCAGCAGGGCGGGGAGCGCGATCTTGATTGCCGGCGCGCCCCGTTGCCGGATTTCCAGCTGCACGTCCTGGTCTTGACCCGACGCCGCGCCGACGACCGCGAGGGACACGATGGCCGACCAGATTGAGGTCCTACTCCGTAACGAACGCAAGCCCGACTCCGAGTGATTGCCCGTCATACTCGCGGGGCAAAGGGGGAAATGGGGCAGCCGCCGCGATCGCTCGCATGGCTGCTCGATCGAACGCGGTGTCACCGGAGCCACCGTCCACGCGTGGCTGTACCACCAGGCGACCGTTGCGGCCGAGTCTGAAGAACGCCTCGGCGCGTCGCTTGAGCCCGTACGGACCGGTGGGCGGGGGGGACCATTGGGCCGCGATCAGGTCGCGGAGGCGGTACAGGTAGTCGGCGAAGGGAAACTCTTCTACCGTGTATCCGCTGTCGCCGCTCTGGGTGACGTCGATACCCATACGCTGTGCGCTCTGATTCTGTGGCGGGCGCCGGCCGGCGGTCTGCGGCTGTCGGCGTGCCTCGTCCTCACGACGCTGACGTTCCTCCTCGGCCCGACGCTGACGGTCAAGCTCCGCCTGGCGCTGTCGCTCGGCCTCCTCGCGGCGTTGCTGCTCCTCAGCTTCACGCTCACGCTGCAGCTCGGCGAGGCTGCGGGGAATCGGTTCCGGCTCGCTCACGACTGGTAAGACAGCCTCCGGTTCGGGCTCTTCCTCCGCCTGCGGGGTGTCAGCAGCCTGAGTCGGCTCGGGAGCTGCCGGCGGTAACTGCACGAGCCGCACCGGTGTGAAGCTGGGGTTGTACGTGGGAATCGGGATGAGCATCGGCCCGAACAGGATCGCCAGCAGAAGCACTAGATGAACGGCCGCCGAGCTGATTACGGCAGCACGATAGCGCTGCTCGATCACCTGCTCGTTGAATACGGCTTGCTCCTCGGCGTAGCTCATGCTGTCAGCTTAGCAAGTAGCCGAGGGTCGCTGCGCGGTCGTGCGGCTGAAGCCGACCACAGCTGCGCCACGGCCCGCTAGCGGCGCGGGACCGGCTCGGTAACCAAGCCGATGTCGGCTCCGAGACTCCATAGAACCTCGATAACAGCTACCACGCGCCCGTATTCGCCGCCGCGATCGCCGTAGAGCAGGATCGTTCGCCCCGGGGTGATGCGCGGCGACAGGCGCGCTTCGAGCTCCTCGAGCGGAACTGCGTCGCCGTTGACGAGAATCTGACCCTGGTCGGTCACCGAGATGAAGATCTGCTCCTGGGGAAGGCTGTCCATCACCTGGGTTTGCGGCAGCCGGACCTCAGCTCCCTGGATCATCATCGGGGCAGTGATCATGAAGACGATCAACAGCACGAGGGCTACATCGACCAGCGGAGTGACGTTGATCTCCGAGAGGATCCGGTCGTCTTCCCTGAACCAGCTCTGTTTCATTGGCCCGGTCCCGCCTGCCACGACTTCTCGACCACGTTGAGGAACTCGAGCCCGAAGTCCTCCATGTCACCGCCGAGGTCACGCACTCGCGATAGCAGGTGGTTGTACGCGATGACCGCCGGGATCGCGGCGGCCAGTCCCGCCGCGGTGGTGATCAACGCGGCGCTGATGCCGGGTGCGACTACAGCGAGATTGGCGTTGCCGAATCTGCCGATGCTCTGAAAGGCGTTCATGATGCCCCAGACGGTCCCGAACAGGCCGATGAACGGTGCCGCAGAGCTGGTCGTAGCCAGAAAGAGCATGCCGCGCGCCATCCGGCGACGTTGCTCGTGCGCGGCACGTGCCAGCGAGCGCTCGAGCGCCTCCATGTTGATGCGGGAGGCGGCGGTCGGCTGTGCGGACTGTGCTGCGCCCTCCAACTGGGCCGAGATCTCGCCGTATCCGGCTTCGAAAACCCCTGTTAGCGGTGTCGTTTCCAGCTCCTTGGAGGCGGTTCTGACCTGCGAGAACTTCGAGCTGGAACGGAACACTTCCAGAAACTTCCCCGTCTGCTTTTCCGCTTTGCGGTACAGCAAGACGCGATCGACGATCACGGCCCAAGAGAGAATGGAGAAGATCGCCAGGATCACCAGCACTACCAGGGCGAACGGGCCGAGATTGCGGATGATGCCGAGCACGCCGTCGGACATGAAATCGGCCTGCAACAGGAACAAAGGTGTCCTCTCAGCGTTCCGAGTCAGGAAAGTGTCCGATGGCGAGCCCCCCAGCCGCACCGGATCACATCAAGCTACCACGATGGCCTGTGTGTGTCACCAAACCGCATCAGCCGTCAGTCTGGCGGCGGATGCTGGTCGGAAGTCTTCCGGTATATTGACTGCGGCCATCTCATCCCGGCAGGTTTTGACCATGCTCAGCTACTTGCGGATCCGCAACCTCGCGCTGATTGAAGACGTCACCATCGAACCGCCCGCTGGCCTGGTGGCGTTCACCGGCGAGACCGGCGCCGGCAAGTCGATCATTCTCGGTGGCCTGGCGCTGGCCACCGGCGACCGCGCGGCGCTCGATCAGGTGCGTCACGGGGCGGATTCGGCGGCCGTCGAAGCGGTGTTCGATATCGCCGCGCGACCGGACATCGCCGCGCTTCTTGCGGCTGAAGAGCTGTCGTCGGACACCCGGGAGATGGTCGTTCGTCGCGTCCTCGGCGGTCGATCGAGCCGCGCTTACCTCAACGATCGGCTGGTCACCGTCGGCCTCGTGCACAGGGTCGGTGATCGTCTGGTGGACATTGCCGGGCAGCACGAGAACCAGTCGCTGCTGACACCGGCGACACAGCTGGAGCTTCTGGATCGTTTCGGTGATCTCATATCTCAGCGTCTCGCAGTGGAGGCTTCGTGGGATGCAGCGCTAGACCTGCAGCAGGCGCTGCAGGCGCTGGAAACCGATGATCGCGACCGCGCCCAGCGGGCCGATTACCTGCGTTATCGGGCAGAGGAGATCCGCGCCGCCGAGCTCAGCGTCGACGAGGAAGCCGCGCTCAGCGCCGAGCGCCAGCGGCTGCGGCACGCGGAGGAACTGTCGACAGGCGCCGCCGAGGCGCTCGACGCACTGTACGAGCGCGAAGGCTCCGCCGCCGGGTTGGTTCGTCAGGCGCAAGTCGCGATCGAGCGGATCAAACGGCTTGACTCCGATGCCCTGTCGGACGCCGGCGACATTGCCGAGGTTGCCTATGCGGTCGAGGACATCGCCCGTGCGCTGCAGGCGTACGTCGAAGTCGTCCGCGTAGACCCGGCGCGGTTGGATGCGGTTGAGGAACGACTGGCGACCATCGACGGGCTACGCCGCAAGTACGCCGATCGGATCGACGACATCCTGCGCCTGGCCGATGACACCGAGCAGGAGCTTGCGTCGCTGCAGAACCGCGATCATGAAATCGCCGAGTTGGCCACCGGGGTGCGGCAGGCCGTGAGGGCCTTCGACGAGGCCGCCTCACGACTGAGTGCGTCGCGGACAGCGGTTGCGGCCCGTCTCGCGGAGCACATCAGCGCCGAGCTGCAGGAGCTCGGGATGGAGGGCGCGCACTTTCGGGTGCGGCTGAAGCCGGCCGCTGGCAATTCAGGAAACGGTTTGCCACCCGGTGCCGGCCGTGCCGGCTACGAGGTCGTCGAGTTCCGTCTGGCGGCGAATCCCGGAGATTCGCCGCGCGATCTGGCACGAGTTGCCTCTGGCGGGGAGCTGTCACGCGTGATGCTCGCACTCAAGCTCGCCGAAACGCGGGAGGCTCCGGCGCAAACATTGGTTTTCGACGAGATCGACGCGGGTGTAGGCGGCGGCCGCGTCGCCGACCGGTTGGCAGCGCGCCTCGCCGAGCTTGCAACGAGGCATCAGGTGCTGGTGGTCACACACCTACCGCAGATCGCTGCGCGGGCTTCGACCCACTATCGTGTCCACAAGGCCGACCGGGACGGGCGAGTCTCCGTAGCGGCTACGGCGCTCGACGTCGAGCAGCGCGTCGACGAGCTGGCGCGCATGCTGGGGGGCATCGGTGAGTCACAGGGTGTGCGCCAACATGCCCGCCACTTGCTGGGCCAGCCAGCCTCGTAGGCTGCTGCTGGGCGAGCTCGCCTAGCAGGCCGTGGTGAAAGTGTGGTGGGTCTGGCGACAGGGTCTTGCGAGGCGCAGGCCAGGAGAGGAGGAGGCGATGGTTACCCCATCGTTGACGACAAACGACGCAGCATCCGCGCGCAACCCCCAGTCGCCCGAAGGGTTACGGCGATTTGGGGCCATCTGCAACGTTGGCTTTCCTCGACGATGGCTAGAGCATCGCCAACGTCAGGCCGCCTTGCATCTGGCCCCAACTCGCCGTAACCAGACCCACCACACTTCCACCACGGACTGCTAGTAGCCTGTACGGTTCCTGATGCCCGAGGCAGCGATCTGAGCTCGAGTCAAGAGGACGGAATGGAGAAGCGAATCGGAGTGATCGGAGGCAGCGGTCTCTACGAGATGGCCGGGCTCACGATTCTCGATGAGATCCGGGTGCAAACGCCGTTCGGCGATCCTTCCGATGCGTTCATGATCGGCGAGCTCGACGACCGGCCGGTGGCGTTCCTATCGCGGCACGGTCGCGGACACGTGTTCAACCCCACCAACGTGCCCTATCGGGCGAACATATATGGATTCCGACTGCTCGGTGTGCGCAATCTCTTCTCGGTAAGCGCCGTCGGTAGCTTGCGAGAGTCCATAGCTCCGTTGCAGTTCGTGGTGCCGGATCAGTTCGTGGATCGCACCCGAGCCCGGGCTGCCACTTTCTTCGACGAGGGCCTGGTGGCGCACGCGTCGCTCGCCGACCCGGTCTGCCCTCGGCTTTCTGCGCTGCTGGCAACGGCGGGCGAGACCGTTGGTGTCGAAGTCCATCGTGGCGGTACCTATGTCTGCATCGAAGGGCCACAGTTCTCTACTCGGGCCGAGAGCCAGCTGTATCGCTCCTGGGGAATGGACGTGATCGGCATGACGAACCTGACCGAGGCAAAGCTGGCGCGCGAAGCGGGCCTTGGCTATGCCACGCTGGCGATGGTGTGCGATTACGACTGCTGGCACGAGGGGCACGCCGACGTGACCGCTGAGATGGCGCTCGCCAATCTGGCGACAAGCGTCGAAGATGCCCAGCGCGTTCTCCGCGAGGCAATCGGAAAGCTCCCGCAGGACGCCCCCTCGTCGTGCGAAGGCGCGATCGCCAACGCCGTGATGACATCGCCTGACAGGATTTCGCCGCGGCTCCGGCAGCGTCTGGCACTACTCCTGGAGCCCGCCGCCGGAGAGCAGCCTTGAGCATCGTCGTTGTCGGTTCGGTGGCGTTCGACACCGTGATCACGCCCTACGGTCGCGTTGACGATGCGCTGGGGGGAGCGGCGACATTCTTTGCGGTAGCGGCGTCGTACTTCTGTCCGGTGCAAGTGGTCGCCGTCGTCGGTGATGACTTCGGGCCACAACATGAGGCCGTGCTGTCGGAGTGCGGTGTGGACACGAGCGGCATCGAACGAGCCGCGGGAAAGACGTTCCGCTGGGGCGGCGAGTACTCGTGGAACCTCAACGAGCGCCAAACCCTGTTCACGGAGCTGAACGTATTCGAGAACTTTGCGCCGGTGCTGCCGACGGATTTCCGTGCCACCCCCTACGTGTTCCTCGCCAACATTGCGCCGCAGCTGCAGCTGGCGGTGCTAGAGCAGGTAGAGAGCCCGAAGCTGGTGGCGCTCGACACCATGAACTATTGGATCGAGGGCTCGCTGGAGGCGCTACGGAACACCTTGCGACACGTCGACATCCTGGTAATCAACGATGAGGAAGCGCGCGAGCTCTCCGATGCGTACAACCTCGTCGAGGCGGCAGCGGCCATTCGGCGTCTCGGACCAGATAACGTCATCATAAAACGCGGCGAGCATGGCGCGACGGCGTTCCTCGACGACGAGATCTTCACCGTCCCGGGCCTGCCGCTGCGGCAGCTCGCCGACCCGACAGGCGCGGGCGACACGTTCGCGGGAGGCTTCATGGGGCATCTCGCCAGCACCGGTGATCACAGCGCCGGCGGGTTGCGCCGCGCCATCGTAGCCGGCAGCGTTCTCGCTTCCTTCTGCGTCGAAAGCTTCAGCCTGGACGGAATTCGAGGGCTCGGTAGCGACCAGATCGCGGCGCGGTACGGTGAGTTCCAAGCGCTGACACGATTCGACGACATCTGACGAGGCAAGAATGCTCCTGGCCATCGACGTGGGCAATACCAGCACCCAGTTCGGGGTGTTTGACGGAGCCACACTCCGCGCCGATTGGCGGCTGCCCACGCACGGCAACGGCACAGCCGACGGGATGGGGCTGCTGTCGGTGTCGCTCCTGGAGCGTGAGCGCATCGGCGCCGACGAGATCTCGGGGATCGTCGTAGCAAGTGTGGTGCCGCCGCTGACCGGCGCCCTCACGCGCATGTCGCGGCGCTATTTCGATGTCGAGCCATTGCTCGTGAGCGCCGAGCTCGTTGACGACCTGCCGGTGCTCTACGACCCTCCTGGTGACGTCGGAGCCGACCGGATAGTCAACGCCGTAGCGGCGCGCGAGAAGTACGGCGTGCCGGCTGTCGTGGTGGACTTCGGAACCGCTACGACGTTCGATGTGATCAACCGTCAGGGTGCGTATCTCGGTGGTGTGATCGCGACGGGCGTGGGTGTATCGGCCGACGCGCTCTTCGCGCGCGCTGCGCGCCTGCCGCGGGTTGATGTGGAGCGGCCGTCGCAGGTTATCGGCCGGTCGACCGTGGGCAGCGTGCGTGCCGGCCTGTTCTACGGTTATGCGGACATGGTTGACGGCCTTCTTCGCCGCATCAGCGACGAGCTCGACGACGATCCCACGGTGGTCGCCACGGGAGGATGGGCGCGTACCGTCGGTGAAGCATGTGAGCGCATCCAGCACGTTGATCCGCTGCTTACGCTCGAGGGTCTGAAGCTCATCCACGGCCGCTACGCGATCTCCCCATGAGTGTTCCGAAAGAACTGGTCAAGGCGATCCGCCGCGCCGTGAGCCGTATTCACAGGAGCGGGCTCGAGGCCGAGCCGTCCGAGGCCGAGCTCGCCGCCGTCTTGGCGTTCGAGTCGGCGTTCGAGACGGGGCTCCGTGATGCAGTAGCTACGGGCCCACCGGAGCGGCTCGCGGCTATCATCCGTCTCGTCCGCCTGCTACGCGCGGGTGGGCTGGCGAACGAGATCGCCTCGTTGGCGCTGCGTCGTCCGGTTCCGCTGGGCGCCAAGGTGGAGGCAATTGGGCTGCTTCGCGATGTCGGTGTCGAGATCCCGAAGGAGGTTGAAGAAACCCTGCGCGTGGCTCACGAATTCGTCGACACGCCGGATCGCGATGGCCTGCAGACCGTGCTGTCGTTGCCGGAGGCCTGGAGGGAACCGGTGCTAAGCGCCTGGCTGGTTCGCCCCGGGTCGGATGCTCGCCTGCTGGAGTCGATCCTCGACCTCGACCCCGCTATGGACGAGATCATTGTCGATCGGCTCGGTGCCTCAGGATCACGGGAAGCGGTGCCGGTGCTGCAGCGCATCGCGGCGGAGGACGGAAGGCTGAGGAAGGCGGCCAAGCGGGCCCTACATCGCCTACGGGCCGCCGGCGTCGATGTGACCGGGGAGATGCCGACCGGGGAGGGGTTCTCGCTGCAGATCGCACCCGATACGGAGCGTGAGTCACGCGCCTTCACGACCGGCATCGACGGCTCGGGAGGACGCATCGTTTGGGTGATGGCGCCCACCAGCAAGGGCGGCTTTCGACTGCTGGAGGCGGTCGTCGATGACCAGCGCGGGTTGCGCAAGTCCGAGGTCATGTCCGTGGCCCTCAAAGGTTTCAGAGCTCATATCGAGCGGCTGCGTGCGAATCCGGCGATCCTGGTCGCCCAGCTCGAACCCGCCCAAGCCGTCGCGATCCTGCGCGCCGGAGAGGCACTCGCGGCCGAAGCCGGCGAGTCGCTGGCGGCGGAGTACGTACTCTGGCGAGACGATATCGCCGCCGGGTTGTTTGCCACTCCGGCCGCGTCGTCACCAGACGGCCGCAGAGATCCCGACGCGAACTCCGCCCCGGTGCCGACGGAACCTGTCACCAACGACGTAGAAAGCTCGATGTCGGAACAACGCGAGCTGCTGGCACAGTCGGCCGATCTGCTCGGTGAGCCGTATTTCGCCAACTGGGCCGTCCTCGGCGAGGTCGTCGAGAAGGCCGCTGCCGGAGTGCGCCGAGCCGAGACGAGCACGCTGGTGGTGGACGAGGAACAGCGCAAGCAACAGGTTGAGCGCGAGATCAGCGGCGTTGCCGAGGTCTTCGACAGCGCCATGCGGGAGCGCTACCGACAGCGGCTGGAGCAGATGGCGCAGGTGTTGCGGACCACGAAACACGAGCACGAAGCCCGCCTCGCGCTGGTCGCCGCGCATGGCTTCACGGAGGTTGCCGACCTGTATTCAGATCATCCGTTCGCGCGGGCAATGATCCAGCGCGGGGTGCTGGCGGCCTATCAGAACGTCCGTCAGGAGGAGGACCGTGAGTCGTCCGAGAGCCGCATTGTGCAACCCTGAGAGACGGCGCAGCCCTGAGACGCTCCTGCCGACCGTTCTCATGGTGGCGTTGCTCGCTGGTGCCTGTGCCGAAGATCGGTCGGCGCTGGAGCTGGCTCGCGAAGCGTCGGATGACGGTGACCGGGCGCGCTCGATCGGCTTGTATCAGCGGCATCTCGAGCAATCGTCCGACGATTTCGAGGCGCGGCTCGAATACACACTCCTGCTCGGAGAGGTGTGGGCATTTCGCGGTGGTGATCGGGGCCCGATCGTGGAGAGCCTGGAGCAACTGTACAACGCGCAACCCGATAATCTGAGGGTCAAGGAGCTGTACGCAATGATGCTGGTGCGCGAGGGGCAGGCCGCCGGCACCGCGCGCCGGTTCGAGGAAGCCGAGGGTTACTACCAGCGGGCCCTCGACGTCCACCCCGACGTAGGGACACCCAGCTACCACCTCGGGGTCATGTACCAGACGCAGGGTCGCGGTCAGGAAGCCTTCGAGGCGTACATCGCCGCGGCACTCAAGCGGCCGCCGATTCCGGATCTATACCTACGCCTGGGACGCGGCTATCTCGAACGAGGAGATCTGGATCGCGCCATCAACACGCTGCAGCTTGTCAAT
Organism: Acidobacteriota bacterium; assembly: GCA_965248695.1. Classification (GTDB taxonomy): domain Bacteria; phylum Acidobacteriota; class UBA890; order UBA890; family WLXD01; genus DASCOT01. The sequence continues at coordinate 4,502,447 of CBDFKD010000002.1, forward strand.
GAGCTGCGAGGTACGTCGACCTACCTTCTTCCCGCCGCCCACTGCGCGCTGGCGGAGGCGTACCACCGGCGCGACGACGACGACACCGCCCGAGATCACCTCGCCAGAAGCGGAGCAGACTGCTCCGTCGCCGGACTTTCGTAGCGTTGCGGGCAAGCGGCGGCGAACCAGCGGATGCGCCGGCAGCGATCGTAGTCTCAGGTAGGTGCTGTCGACGCGTAGGGGGTAGTAGGGCGTCAGATGAACACCAGGTCACCGGCCTGCTCGAAGGGCTCGCGGCCGATCATGTCGATCGCATCCCAAGGGCAGTAGCGGGCGCAGAGCACGCAGCCGATGCAGGTTTCCTTGTCGATCAGCACGTACTTTTCGGCCGGGTTGTCCTCCGGCTGTACGAGATCGATGCAATCCACCGGGCAGAAGATGATGCAAGCTTCGCATCCCGTGCAGTCGTCCCGGCGCACGATAGCGATGGAGGCGGAACGCTTCTTCGGCCGTTTCTTCTTCTTCACGGCGGTAGCCATGCTTCTCGTCGTCCCCCAACATCGGCTGCGCGAAGCGCCGCCGAAACCATCGATTCGACCCTGGCAAAGGAGAATACAGCCAGGACACTTAACTCTCAAACTTGCGACGGATACGTGTCATAGACCTCCATCTGAGGTCCACCTATAATCCGTAGTAGGTGATCAAACGGTCTATCGTGCAATCTGAGCCATGAATCTCGGCGGCAATCGGTACCCAAAACTCCAACTTCGCGACGAGAAGTCTCGCCGCTGGGCGAAGATGCGTCTGGAGTCAGACAAGGTCCCGACTGCGCCCGCGGGTGCCGGCGCCGAGGTCTTCCGCGAGTATCTCGACGAGGACAACGAGGAGCGCACGGTCTCTTTGAAGAAGTCGGGGGTGTTCGCGCTCGCGGCGCACTTCGTTGCTTTCTTGCTGGTGATACCCGCAGCGATTCCAGAAGCGGTCGAGCTCGAGCGGACGGTCGCAACGGTGGTCAAGCGCTACACCCCGCCAGCGCCGCCCGCGAAGGCGAAAAAGACGAAGCGGAAGAAATCGGCCTCGGTCGTGCCGATTCCTGACCCGACGCCAGACGATCCGGAGCCCATCGAACCGGAGGCCTCCGATGTCGATATGGGAGAGTTCGACGACGAGTTTGCCATCGGTGATCCGATGGGCATCCCGGGTGCCGGCGGACTGCGGGGCCAGGCGTTCCGCGCCGGTGACGGCGGCGTTCTCTCGCCCCAGGTAGTGCGGCGGATCGACCCGGAATACACTCCCGAAGCTACCCGCAAGGGGATCCAGGGAGAAGTTTGGATCGAGGCGGTAGTGGACGTGGATGGATCGGTCGTGGAGCCGCGCCTGCTGCGTGGGTTACCCGACGAGGAGCTCAACGCACGCGCCATGGAAGCCATCCAGCGATGGATCTTCAAGCCCGGGATGAAAGACGGTGTGGCAGTGCCGGTGATCGCAGTCTTTACGGTTACCTACAGGCTGCACTAGCCGTAGCGCGCCCATGCGAAACCCGCGATGGGCTCTCTTGCCTTGCTACGCACCCTGACTACCGGCGTCGTAATGGCGCTAACGATTCCTGTCGCCGGAGCGATCGGGTTCGTGGCGATGTGGATCGCCGGTTCGCCACGGCCCCTGTACCGCCTTGCGTTCCCGGTTGCTCGTGGCCTCATGGGCGTCGCCGGGATCCGGCTTCGGGTGCACGGGCGGGAGCGACTGGATGCCGCAGCTACCTATGTATTCGTGGCGAATCACGCCAGCAACGTCGACCCGCCGGTGGTGTTTGTGGCGATCGGCCGGAACATTCGCGCGCTCGCCAAGGCGGAGGTCTTCAAGCTGCCGGTGTTCGGGGCTGTTCTCCGCGCGGCAGGCTTTCCAGCCGTGTACCGCGACGACCGGGATCGCGCCATGCAGGCCGTCGACCTTGCCGCCGATGCCCTGCGACGAGGACATGATTTCCTCGTCTTCGCCGAGGGAACGCGGAGCGAGGATGGTCGCCTGCAGCGTTTCAAGAAAGGACCGTTCGTGATGGCGATCAAGGCACAGGTATCGGTGGTGCCGGTCGTCGTGCGCGGCACCTACGAGATCCAACCCAAGGGAAGACTGGCGATTCGACCGGGGGTTGCCGACGTTGAATTCCTCGCGCCGATCCTGACTCGGGGACTGGATTTCGGCGACCGGAACGAGCTGCGTGATCGTGCCCACGCGGCGATCGGGGAAGCGCTCGAGGCCCCGGTACCCACCGTTCCGGAATCCGGATTGCAATGATCCGGAGGCGCCCGTACCCTGCTGGCGTTGGCTCCCAGACCGGGCCTGCCAGCCACCCGAGGGCCTGATGTCCGCTGACGCGCCCCATGCTAGCGCCGACCAACTCGGCTCGCGTTTCGATCGAGAGGGCATGCGCGTTGCGATGGAGCAATTCCTTGCCGCCGCCGGCCTCCCGGACGACGCGGCGGGCGCCGCCCCCGACAACACTGCCGCAGCGTGGATCGAGCACCTTCTGAGCGGTTATTCCACCGATCCGGGCTCGGTACTCGAGCCGGTGTGGCCGGAGCGGTCCGGCGACATCATCACGGTCACCGGAATTCCTTTCGTGTCGGTATGTGCGCATCATCTCCTACCGTTCTTCGGAGTCGCGCATGTGGCGTATCTGCCTGACGGTCATCTGACGGGTCTGTCACGGATCGAAGAGCTGGTTCATTGCCTGTCACGGCGACTGCAGATGCAGGAGCGACTGGGCGAACAGATCGTCGAAGAACTGATGGCGGGCGTCGGTGCACTCGGAACGGCGTGCGTTGTCGAGGCCGAGCACCTGTGTGTGTTCGCGCGCGGCAAGCGGCAACGCGGTAGCGTTACACGAACTGCGGCGTTCGCCGGCAGGCTGGCGACCGACCAGCGGCTGCAAGATCATTGCCTGGCCTGGCTGAGGCCGGGGGAGCCGGGGGAACGAACCCCAGACGAGCGCCGTGCGGCGGTACCCACCAGGAGCGGGGACGAATGAGCGACAACGAAACCGGAGTAGGTGTGAATGGCGAGCCAGATGACTTCGCGGCTCGATACGATCGTATGGTCGCGGGCGGAGGCCGGGGGTGGGTCGTGAAGACGATCCTGGGCGTGATCGTCCTGCTGGCGCTCCTTGCCGCCGGCCGTACATTGATAGGGCTATAGGCCCTGTGGATGTCGATACGCTCCGGTTGACGCCAGAGCAACTGCGCAGCACCTGCGACCCGGCGAGCCTGCCTTTCGATACCACCGCCGACGTTGAACCGCTCAACGAGATCATCGGCCAGGATCGCGCCGTGCGGGCGATCGAGTTCGGCCTGGATATCTCGAGCTCGGGATTCAATCTCTTCCTCGCCGGCGCTCCGGGTACCGGCCGGAAGACCATTCTGCGGCGCATCCTGGCGCGCTGCTGCGAGGGCCGGCGCACACCTTCTGACATCGCCTACGTACACAACTTCGACGACCCGGACTCGCCGTGTGTTCTCGAGTTGCCGGCCGGCATGGGCGCCCGTCTGCGCGATGACCACAGCGAGCTGGTCGAGGAGCTCAAGGATCGCGTTCCGAAGGCCTTCGAAGGTAAGGCGTACGAGGAGCAGCAACGTGCCACCGCGGAACGCTTCCAGTCACAGAAAAAGGCGTTGCTGGAGACGCTCGAGGGCGAGGCGGCGGAACTCGGGTTCGAGATCAAAAGCACGCCTATGGGATTCCGCACGATTCCCGTTCGCGACAAGAAGCCGCTCACGCAGGAGGAGTATCAGGTTATGCCGGAGGACGAGCGCAAGGAGCTCGACTCCCGCATGGAGGGCCTGCAGGAGAAGATTCGCGGCGTGATGTCCGAGGTCAAGGACGTCGACCAGGCGCTGAAGGAAGAGGTCCGAGACCTCAACCGCCAAGTGGCCACCAATGTGCTCGGCACGCTGATGAGCGATCTGAGGCGACGGTACAAGGACCTCGACGCGAGCATCGAGCACCTACGGCGGATGGAGCAGGACGTGCTCGAGAACATCGAGCAGTTCCGCCCAAGCGACGAGCCACAGTTGCCGATTCCGGGCCTGCGCATGCCGCGGCAGGAGCCCGACCTGGCGCGCTACGAGGTCAATCTCATCGTCGACAACGGGGCCGCTCACGGCGCTCCGGTGATCGTCGAGAACAACCCCACCTACGCTAACCTGGTCGGCCGCATCGAACGGCGTGCGCAGTTTGGCGCCTTGATCACCGATTTCACGATGATTCGCGCTGGTTCGCTCGCCAAGGCTAACGGCGGCTACCTGGTGCTCGACATCGAGGACGTGCTGCGCAATCCGTTTGTCTACGAGGCGCTCAAGCGCGCGCTGGTAAATAAGGAAGTGCGCGTGGAGGACGTCGCCGAACGCTACGGAATGTTCTCCGCAGCGACGCTCCGGCCGCAGCCCATCCCTCTGGATGTGAAGGTCTGTCTCATCGGCCACCCGCGTTACTACCATCTGTTGTTTGCCCACGACGAGGTGTTTCGCGAGATCTTCAAGGTTAAGGCGGACTTCGACTACCAGGCGGAGCGCAACGACGAGGCGGTGTCCCGGTTCGGGCCGTTCATCGCCCAGCTCATCGACCGAGAGGACCTACCGCACTTCCACCGCAGCGCCGTGGCTGCAGTAGTCGATGAGAGCTCGCGCAACGTCGAGGATCAGCAGAAGGTCTCTCTACGGTTCGGCGAGCTGAACGATCTCATCCGTGAGGCTGCTTATTGGGCGCGGCAGGATGAGTCGGAGCTCGTCATGGACCGACATGTGGAGCGCGCCGTCGAGGAGGCAGAGTTTCGCGCGTCGCTCAGTAAGGAGCGCGTCCAGGAGTTCATCCAGCGCGAGATCATCCTGGTCGACACGGACGGCGAGGTCGCCGGGCAGATCAACGGCCTAGCGGTGCACATGCTCGGCGACTACCACTTCGGCCGACCGTCGCGGATCACCGTGTCGGTGCATCTCGGTCGCGACGGCGTGGTCAACATCGAGCGTCGAGTTCGCATGTCGCACGCCACCCATGACAAGGGCGTGCTCATCCTCACCGGCTTCCTCGGCGATCGGTTTGCCCAGGAGCAGCCGCTGACGTTATCTGCCTCGTTGACCTTCGAGCAATCCTACTCCGAGATCGCCGGCGATTCGGCTTCTAGCACCGAGCTATACGTGCTGCTCTCGGCGCTCGCCGAGGTGCCTATCAAGCAGGGCATCGCGGTCACCGGATCGGTCAACCAGCGCGGGCAGGTGCAAGCGATCGGTGGAGTCAATTACAAGATCGAGGGGTTCTTCGACGTTTGTGCCGCCCGTGGGCTCACCGGCGAGCAGGGGGTCATGATCCCGGGCGCGAACGTGCAGCATCTGATGCTACGTCAGGATGTGGTGGATGCGGTCGCCGCGGGTCAGTTCAATATTTGGGCGGTCGACCACGTCGACCAGGGCATCGCAGTGCTGACCGGAGTACCGGCCGGCGATCTCGATGAGGAAGGCGACTGGACGGCCGACTCGATCAACGCGCGGGTCCAGGGGCGCCTACGCGCGTTCGGCAAGCAGCTGATGACGTGGGGTCGCGGCTTCCAGGACTCGACACCAGAAATGGTGCAGCCTACCGCGGCCGGCGACGAGATGCCGCCGCCGCCCAAGCCGCCGGACGGTCCGCCGGAGTAGACCGTCATTGCTGGGCCCGGACAACTACCCCGAAGGGGTCGTGGCGAAGATCATGAAGGTTTGCATGCGATTCAGGCGGCGGGTTCCTCGCTCTCCGGTTCCTCGCCGTCGGCGTCCTCGTCGTCCCAGTCGAGCGCCATGTCTGCCAGCGAGCGCGGCGCTTCCGTCGCCGGGTCGGTAGTTGCGGCGTGGAGATGGTCTTTGAGACGACCGAATTCGCGAAACGGTAAGGCCTCGGGGGGCGCGCTCGCCGGTGGCCGGCCGAGGGCCACGTCTAGGGCTCGACGGGCCTCGTAGATGGCGCCATCGAGGCTCTTGAGCGCGGCGTGCAAACGTAGCAGCACCGGATCATGATCGATCGTTGCATCGGCCTTTGCCGGCGGCGCTCCGATCGACGGAGGTTGGTTCGGGTCTTGTTTCATCGGATTCTCCACAGACACTCTTCAATCCTAGGCGGCCGGGTGCCGGTCACCAAAGCAAAAAAAAGTTGCCGGAGGAGAGCGTTGAAGGCAGCGGTGTCTTAGATCGTGGCTGATCATCGCGGCAACGACATGAAGGGGGCCCGGGCTCAGCGCTTGCGGGCCGATGTCGAGCGCCTGCGTGCCGCGAAGGCGGCTGCCTACGACGAACGCAGTCGCCTGGTGGCGGCACTCGCCAGGTTGTTTCCATCCGGCGTTCAGCGTACCGAGATCGGTGACTCGAATCGTGAATGGCACGGATGTGTCTACATCGATCTGCCCACCGGGCAGGCGTCTTGGCATTTCCAGGGTGATCAGGCGGAGCACTTTCGCGACCTGCCGACCTATGCAGCGAGTTGGGATGGACACACCACCGAGGAGAAATACGAGCGCCTGGCCGCTGCGATGTCGACGATCATCGAGCACGGCGAGCTGCGCGCTCGACTAGAGCAGGCGGAGGTGTTGCTGCGCGAGCTGCTCGCACAGGAGGATGAGCAACGGCTCGAGCAGACTACGGAATCGCCGGGCAACGACTCAGCGCGTTCCGCGCGGCAGCGGGCACGGGCGTACCTGCAAGCCACCGAGCGGCGGAAGTCCGACACCTAGCAGCCTGCGACGATCAGCTGATACAGGTCCTAGGAAGAGTGGGCTTCGGACAGCGCGATCACGAACGCGCGGATCTCGTCACGAATACGACGATAGTGCCCCAACGCTTCCTGCGGCGATGAAGCTTTGGCCGCGAGTCGAGGAGGATCATCGAACCGCACATGCCGGATCTCGGTGGAGGCCGCGTATCGAGGGCAGCTCGCCCTGGCGTGGCTGCAAACCGTAACGACGACGTCGAAGTCTATTCCGCCGAGATCGTCGACATGCTTGGAGCGCTGCGACGAGATGTCGACCCCCACCTCAGCCATGACTCGTACCGCGTTGGCGTCGATCCGTACCGGCTCGGTCCCGGCCGAGTACGGCTCCAGTTCGTCCGGTCGCAGGTGACGGGCCCAGCCCTCGGCCATCTGGCTACGGCACGAGTTACCGGTACACAGAAACAACAATCGCAGGGTCACCTGTCGACGGCGTCCGTGCGTGCCGCCATGATGAAATCGTTCAGGTGAAGTCCCCGAATCTTATGCGTCCACCAGGTCACCTCGACCGCTCCCCATTCGGCAACCAGCCGGGGGTGGTGGTTGGCCTCCTCGGCAATCGCAGCGACCGCATTCGTGAACTTCAGGGCGTCGGCGAAGTTGGCGAAACGGAAGCGACGAGCGAGTCGTTTGATCCCGTCCGACTCGAGGATCTCCCAGTCGGGAATCTGTACCTGCAGCGCTGCTGCTTCAGCGTCCGTAACCAACGGCGCGCCGACTCGACACGCCTCGCATACTCTCTTTCCCAGCTCACTCATGGGCATCACCCTGTTGGTAGCCTGGACCTGACCGAAACGGAGAGTGCATGGACGTCCCGAAGGATGACTACGAGCGGATAGCCGGGCTGATCGACAGCGCTGCCAGTCCCGTCGGCATCGACGCCAAGAGAACTCACGTGCTGATCCTGCACAAGCTCGAGCAGATCGAAAACCGCCTCATGGCCGTGGAGTCGCGACTGGGCCAGGGCGCCGGCACGGGGCAAGATGGACCCTGAGACAGGCCGACCCGCGCGCTAGCTGTCGCGGTTGTCTCGCGCCCACTTCTCGAGCAGATCCACGCGCCGCCGCAGGTCGCGGGTCAGATCCCCGATCGAAGTGATATCGCCCAGCTTCATTGGCAACGAGAAGGCAACCTCGTTGGTGACGGGGTCCATCAGCTCGAGCAGTCCCGTGAGCTCGTGCCTGCCGGCTCCCGGGCGTACACCCTCCTGGCGGGCGAAATTGGTATTCACGTCGCCGGCACGGTTCTCCAGCGAGGCACCCGCTGCGCCGCCATAGTCGGCGACGTTCACCACGACAATGTAGTCGGCTATCTGGCGGGCGCGAACCAGACCGAAGTTCGGCGAGTCGCGCAACGCGCGTGCCACCTGTTCCTGGACCACCGCCAGCTCGCCGCGCACCTGCATCAACGCCGATTCCATCGACGCGTTTTGCTGCGTGACTCTAGTGTCCATCGGGCCTACCAGAACGCGAGGTGCGTTGATCCTCTCCTGCAGGTCGTCCGGTGGATCGGCCACCTCCCGGAGCTGGGCGATCTCCTTGCTCATGTCTCGCCCGGCTTGATGCGCGAGGATCGTTTGCTCCCAGCAGGTCTCGTAGTCGCCGATGCCGAAGGAGGCGATGCCGGCCATGAAATAGACGTCGGGCACGCCGGGCTGCCGCTCGTCGGCAGCCATGAACGATTCCAGGGCGTCCTTCTCGTCGCCCATTTGTCCGTGCGCCATACCCTTCAAGAAATGTGCCGTCCACAGGGCGGCGTCGGCGTCGATTACCTCCTCGAGCACGTCGAGCGCGTACTCGGGCTCGCCCTCGTCGATGTACTGCTGGGCGCGCTGGAGTTTTTGCCGCTGCTCTTGTGCGTCCTGTGGGGCTCCGGACGTGGACGCTGTGAATGACATCGCGGAGCTTGCAGCAACACTGATACCGAGTATGGCGACTGCGGTCCAACCTTGTCTCATGGCTGTTCCTACCGTCGTGAAAGTAGAACTACTGGCGCTCATGATTCTCCTGCGCCCAGGTCTCGAGCAACTCGACGCGACGCCGCAGGTCTCGAGCCAGGTCGCCGACATTCCTCAGGTTGGGCAACACATAGGGCAAGGAAAAAGCCACGCTGCGTGACCTCCGGTCAACCAAGTCGATCACACCCGTGAGCTCGTTTCTTCCGGCTGGCCGCCCTTGGGCCTCGTCCCGGCCCTCCGAGGCCACGATCGACGACCCCGCGCCTGCGGGGGACCCTGCTCCCGGGTTCAGGTCCGTGATCACTCCGTCGATGCGTCCTGCCGGCCCACCCTGAACGTCACCCGGACGCCCGCCCAGCGTGCCGCTGGCTGCACCTCCGTAGTCCTCAACGCTCATCACGACGACATAGTCGGCGAGCTCTTGCAATCGCACGAGTCCGAAGTTAGGCGAGTCGCGCAATGCTCGCTCGAGTTGCTGATGCACGACGGCCAGCTCGCCTTGGATCTGCATCAGAACCGACTCCATCGCACTGTTCTGTTCGGTCACGCCGGTGTTCATCGGTCCGACCATGACCCGCGGGGCGTTGAGGCGCTCCTCGAGATCGTCCGGCGGGTCGATGACCTCCTTGAGCTGCGCGATCTCCTTGGTCATGTCCTGGCCCGCCTGGTGGGCGAGGATCGTCATCTCCCAGCAGGTGTCGTAGTCGCCGACGCCAAAGGCGGCGATGCCAGCCATCAGGTAGACCTCGCGCACTCCTGGCTGGCGCTCATCGGCGGCCAGAAACGCTTCCAGGGCATCGTCCTCGTCACCCTTCTGGCCGTGGGCCATGCCCTTCAAGTAGTGAGCCACCCACAACCGGTCGTTCGCATCGAGGATGTCTTCGATTACGTCGAGGGCTTCGTTCGGCTCACCCTGATCGATGTGTTCCTGAGCGCTCTTGAGTTGTTCCTGCAGCTCCTGGACGTCCTGCTGTGCGAGCGGGGCCGCAGATACCGGCGCGGAGCTCAGGGTGGACGCCGCCAGGATCATCACCCCGAGCACGACAGGGATTCTTGCAATTCGTCCGGTCGCCATTGCCTCTGATCTCCTGCGGGGATGCGCTGCCAGCGAGTCGCACCCAACTCTACGACGCACCGTCCGTCTTGGCCATCGAGGCGACCAAGACCGTTCGTCATCCGCCAACGAGTAGCATCAACGCCGACGAGCTGTGTCTCAGGCCCCTCAGCGGGCTTGCTGGTCACCAACGCCCGTCGGGATGCGCTAGATTCGATGCGCAGAAAACTACCGCGAAACAGCTAGCAGGTGAGGTCCGGCAGCCAGCATGAACTCGAGAGTCATCGTTACTTGCGCCGTTACCGGGGCCGGCGACACCGTCGACAAGCACCCGGCCATTCCGGTAACCCCCGAGCAGATCGGCGACGCGGCTTTGGAAGCGGCCGATGCCGGCGCCGCGGTCGTCCACTGTCATGTCCGCGACCCGCAGGACGGCCGCGGCGTGCGCGATGTCGACCTGTACCGCCAGGTCGTGGAGCGCATTCGCGCGAACAACACCGACGTGATCATCAACCTCACCGCCGGCATGGGCGGCGATCTGATGATCGGCGACGGAGAGCGCCCACGCGATTTCGACGAGGAGCACACAGATCTGGTCGGTCCGGTCGAGCGGCTGCTGCATGTCGCCGAGCTACGTCCGGAGATTTGCACGTTGGACTGCGGTTCGCTCAACTTCGGCGACACGCATTCGGTGGTCATCCAGACGCCTATCCAGTTGCGCCAGCAGGCCGAATTGATCCGCTCGTATGGCGTGAAGCCGGAGATGGAGATCTTCGACTCCGGCAACCTGTGGTTCGCCAAACAGCTGTGCAAGGAAGGCCTGATCGATGATCCGCCGATGTTTCAGTTGTGCCTGGGTATCCCGTGGGGAGCGCCAGTGAACACCCAAACGATGGCCTACATGGTCGGTGAGCTACCGGCGAACTGTGTCTGGGCCGGCTTCGGCATCGGTCGCTGGGAGATGCCGATGGTCGCGCAAGCCGTCGTGTTAGGAGGACACGTTCGAGTTGGACTCGAGGACAATCTCTACCTCGAGAAAGGCGTCTACGCCTCCAACGGCACCCTTACCGAGCGCGCGGTGCAGATCGTGCGCCTGATCGGAGCGCAGGTTGCAACACCGACGGAGGCCCGAGACATCCTTGGCCTGGCGCCGCACCGGGACTGACGTGATGCCGGAAGCGGCGAGCTCGGGGATACGGACAGTCGGGGTCGCCGGCGCCGGCCTGATCGGAGCGGGTTGGGCTGCCCGGTTCCTGGCCCACGGCCTGGATGTGGTGGCGTACGATCCGGACGCCGCGGCTGAGAAACGACTGCGATCGAGTGTCGACAATGCGTGGCCGCCGATGCTTCAGCTCAGCGGCCAGGACCGTCTCGACCGAGGCAACCTCAGCTTCACGTCCGACGTGGAGGAGATGGTGAGCCGCGCCGACTGGATACAGGAGGCGGCACCCGAGAGGGAAGACCTGAAGATCGCTCTGTTTTCGCAGCTCGACGCCCTTGCGCTACCGCACGTCGTGATTGCCTCCTCGTCGTCGGGCTTCCTGCCGACGCGACTTCAGTCAATGTGCTCCCATCCGGATCGATTGCTGGTCGGGCACCCGTTCAACCCGGTCTACTTGCTACCGCTCGTCGAGGTCGTGCCGGGCGAGCACACATCGGCGGACGCCATGCAGCGCGCCACCTCGTTTTACGAATCCATGGGAATGCACGTGCTACGCCTCAAGCGGGAGATCGATGGGTACCTCTGTGACCGGCTGCAGGAGGCTCTGTGGCGCGAGGCCCTCCACCTGATCCACAAGGACGTCGCCACCACCAGTGAGATCGACGATTCTCTGGTCTACTCTGCCGGACTGCGGTACGCATTCATGGGACCGTTCCTGACGTATCACCTGGCCGGTGGTGAGGGCGGGATGCGGCACTTTCTCGATCACTTCGATCCGACCGAGGAGCTTCCTTGGACCGAGCTGAGGTTCCCCGAGTGGTCCGAGGAGATGAGTCGCCGGCTCATTGAGGGCTGTGAGGAACAAGCTGAGGGTAGGTCGGTGGCGGAATGGGAGGTCAAACGGGACGCCGTCCTGGTGGACATCATGAAAGTGCTCGAGAAACACGGCATCGGCGCGGGTACCGTAGCCGAGCGCCGAGAACCGTAGGGGAGCGACGCTCTGATGACGGCGCCCCGGTTTTACATCGTCGGCAGCGCGCGCGCGCGTCCCGCGAGCCGCAAGACGATCTTCGCCGATGGCGACTCCGACAGTACGTTCAGAGACGGCGTCGACCTGGAGCTCAGCCACTGGGTTCCGAACAAGACGCCGGACGAATACAAGGCCGACACCTCGACCGGATGCTGCGTGCGGTTCGCCGAACAACACTCCGTCGACGAATGGGACCTGGCGATCAACAATCATCTCGACGTGGACGGCGTTCTCTCGATTTTCACGCTGGTGTATCCACACCTGGCGCTGGCCGAACGGCAAACGATCGTTCAGGCCGCCGAGATGGGCGACTTTTGGGGCTGGGGAGAGAGACCGGCCCAGGCGCTCTTCCAGGGGCTCACGTTGCTCATGGACAGCCTTCAGGCGCGGCAGGTCGATATTCAGGAAATCTATGAGCGCTGTTTCGACCGCGCCCGCCAGCTGCTCGGCGATGATGTCGATGATGAGCAGGAGACGCGCGAGGGCCTGGAGGCCCTGGCCCGTTCGCTCGATCTGGTGCGGTCGGGTGCGATCGAACGGTCCCGTCTTCATGAGCGCTTCACCCACTTCCACCTGCCGGCCTCGGTGGTCGGTGGGCACATCGAGCTGGCGCTGGACGTCCCGGCGTTCAACGCCCCACTCGGGGCACCGGTCCCACTGTTGCCGCAGGTACGAAATCGCCAGGACCGGGAGCGCGTACAGCTCGTTTCGATCGAGGCCGACCAGGGCTGGTACTACGACCTCTACTATCCCGGATATATGTGGGCCGATACCCCGCGGTCGTGGCGGGCGCCAGGATTGGCCTTCAGCGGCAGCAAGAACGGCTACTACTACGGTCATGCACCGTTGGATGACGCGGTGGTGCAGCTGGCAGAGGCCGAGAGCGGTGCCGGGCACTGGCGGATCGCCGATGAAGTGACCCCGTTCGCCGCCCTCGCGGGGCGTGGCTTCCCGGTCGTGTTGAGCTTTCTGGACGGAGACGATCAGCCGGCGTGTAGTCGACTTGCGCCGGCGAGTGTGGCGTCGATCCTGGCCGCTGCCTTCGACTCTTAAGCCCGGCGACCGGTAGCAGGCCGCTTCGTCCGTCTCCGGCGAGCGCCGCCGGGTAGGAGGCCCGCCGTTTGTCCGTCGTTGGCCGGTGCTGTCTTCGCGACCGATAATTGCCTTCTGTTGCCCGCGCTCCGGCTGATAGATTGACTCGGCGCGTCCCGCACGAGTGCCCACTCCGTGGGCGTCGGGGCTCCTGGAGCGACGGGCAAGCCAGTGCACTTGACGACTGCGGTAGGCCGTGCGGCCCGCGCGATGCCGGGCCCGGGCTGCCGTCGAATTCTCATCCTCACGACGGTGGTGTCCGCGCTTGCCAGCCCGGTCGTGGTCGCCCAGCAAGAGCACGACGAGCAAGAGCGTCGTCGCCGGATTCCGGTCCGCCTTGTTCAGCCGAACGAGTCGGGGAACCCGGCACGGACCGGACCGCGTCGGAACATTCCCGTGCGCATGGTCCGTCCTGGCGAAACAGTCCCTCCGAGGCTGGCAACCGCGCCGAGCACGCATGCCGAGATGCCGGTGGCGGAATCCGACCGCAGTGGCGCGCTCCAGCCTGCCGTCGCGGCCGCCGCGGAGCCGATGGGGTCCGAAGGCCCATTGCTGCCGACGAGCGAAGCGACCCCGTTCACACTTGTGGAGAGCTCCCCTCGCCGGGCGTCGCCGAGCACCGATGCCACCGTTGTCTCTGCTGACTTTGCCGACCTGCCCATCGACGGCAAACGCGCTGCCGCGACATGGACGGACACGCCGCCGGTCCTCGATGGCCGGATTGACGATGCGGCGTGGGTGCTGGCGGACGTTGTGAGCGACTTCACCCAGAAGGAGCCCGTCGCTGGCGCGACGCCGACGATGCGCACCGAGGTGCGCATCCTGTACGACGACGACACCCTCTACGTCGGCTGGATCAACTACGACGATGAGCCCGACAAGATCGTCGCCACGGAGATGCGCCGCGACGAATATCCGTCGGCGGATGATTGGGCAGTGGTCTACCTCGACACGTTCCACGACCGTCGCAACGCGTTCGCCTTCGTGGTCAACGCGCTCGGTAACAAGTTCGACTTCACCCTGCGTGACGAGAGCCAGTTCAACCAGAACTGGGACGAGACCTGGGAAGCTGCGGCGAGCATCACCGAACGCGGCTGGGAGGCCGAGCTCGCCATCCCGTTTGCCGCCCTCCGGTATCCCACCGGTAGCAACGTCTGGGGCATCGAGCTGGAGCGCGAGGTGATACGCACGAAGGAGCGCATGAACTGGAGCAACACCAGCCGCGACTACGACTGGCGGGCGGTCTCACAGTACGGCAATCTCGTCGGGCTGCAGGGCCTGGCGCTCACCGATCGGTTCCGTCTCAAGCCGTTCGTAACCGGCGGCTACGACTCCTTCCAGCAGCGTGACGATCCGACCTCCGACGGCAGGGGCGATATCGGCCTCGAACGGTTTCAGGTACAGCTGACCCCCAGCCTCACCGCCAACCTGACGGTGAACACCGACTTTGCCGAGGTCGAAGCTGACACCCAGCAGGTGAACCTGACACGTTTCTCGCTGTTCTTTCCCGAGCAGCGTGAGTTCTTTCTCGAGGCCGCCAACAGCTTCACCTTCGGCACGCTGGGACGGCGTAGTGCCGAGGGCGAGGGAGGCGGCTTCCAGCGACAGCCGCCACTGGCACTGCTGTTCTTCTCGCGTCGTATCGGTCTGGGGCCAGAGGGACAGCCTGTCCCGATTCGCTATGGCGGCAAGCTGACCGGGAAGATCGGCAGCGGCAACGTCGGTTTCGTTAACGTGCAGACGGGCGACTCGCAGTTCGGCGTTGGCCAGAACTTCGCTGCGTTTCGCTGGAAGCAGCCCGTCTTCGGGCGCTCGAGCGTCGGCGCGCTGGTCACCAACGTGCAGGGGCCCGACGGCCAGTACAATCGCGTTTTCGGCATCGACACGGACTTGACGCTCTTCGACCACCTGTTCGTGTCGGGGTTCGTTGCCGGCGGCCAGGATAGCGACGTCGACGGCACCTCCTGGGTGGGGCAGCTCAGCGCCGGGTGGGAAACCGAAGCGTGGGGGCTGGGCGGCGATGTCACCTACGTGGCCGACGACTTCGACACCGACCTCGGCTTCGTTCTGCGGCAGAACATCGTGCGTTACAGCTCGCAGGGGCGCTGGTCGATGCGCCCGAGCATGCCTTTCCTGCGGCGCGTGTCGCTGGGCCCTTCGTTCGAACGCATCACCGATACCAGCGGGCGGACGGTCTCCCGGCTGAGCAGTCTGAACACTCGGTTGGATCTGGAGTCCGGGGACATCGTCCGTTTCCGCATCAACCGCAACTACGAGCTGCTGGACTTCGATTTCCCCATCGATGAGAACGTTTCCATCGCGGCCGGTGACTACTCCTGGACCGACGGCGAGATTGCGCTGCGCAGCGCCGCGCGGCGGGCGCTCAGCGGCAGCCTGACCTTTAACCTGGGCGAGTTCTATGACGGCACGCGCCTCGGCGTGGGCGGGG
This sequence comes from Acidobacteriota bacterium, assembly GCA_965248695.1. GTDB lineage: Bacteria > Acidobacteriota > UBA890 > UBA890 > WLXD01 > DASCOT01. Next base: position 4,517,959 of record CBDFKD010000002.1, read on the forward strand.
GACCCAGCTTCCGGTTCAGCGACCGCTTCACCCTGAACCCGACGTACAACTTCAATCGCATCCACCTGCCCGGCGGCAGCTTCGACACGCACCTGGTGAGGCTGCGCGCCAACCTGTCGCTGTCCGAGCGCATACTGTTCGACTCGCTGTTGCAGCACAGTAGCGCCACCGACCAGCTCTCGGCGTTCGTGCGCCTGCGGTACATCTACCGCACCGGCGACGACTTCTATCTTGTGTATCGGCAGTCGACCGCGTTCAGCGGGCTGTTCGATCGTCTCGACGACCGCACGCTGACCGCGAAGATGACCTTCACCCTGCAGCGCTAACGCGATGGACTAACCGCTGGCTGTCTTCACGACAGATCCGCCAGGCGCTCACAGGCCTCCGTCAGCACCCCGTCGTCCTTGGCGTAGCAGAAGCGCAGGTAGTTCTTGGCGTTGCTTCCCTGAAAGAATGCCTCGCCGGGAACCGACGCGATGCCGGTCCTATCCAGCAGATGCATAGCGCGGGCCTTGCCATCGTTCCCCGGTAGATGAGAGGCGTCGGCCAGGACGTAGTAGGAGCCGGCGGGGATGCACGGGGTGAGCCCGGCACGATCGAGGGCGTCGCAGAAGCGGTCGCGCTTGGCCTCGTACTCCACCGCCAGATCGGCAAAGAACGCGTCGTCCAGTGTGTCGACGCCGGCCGCGACCCCGAACTGCAGCGGGGCCGGCGCGCACACGTAGACGAGATCGTTCATATAGCCGATGATCTGCGACCAGCGAGCGGCGCTGGCGGTGTACCCGATGCGCCAGCCGGTGATGCTGAAGGTCTTCGAGTAGCCGGAGATCGTGATCGTTCGATCGCGCAGCTCCGGCAACGACCCCGGGCTGATGTGCTGGGCGCCACCGTAGAGGAAGTACTCGTAGATTTCGTCGGTAACCACCAGCAAATCGTGGCGCCCGGCAAGCTCGCTGATCCACTCGAGCTCCTCGCGAGTAAACACCTTGCCGGAGGGGTTACCCGGTGTGTTGACGAGGATCATCTTGGTGCGCGGTGAGATCGCCGCTTCCAGCGCGGCCCGGTCGAAGCCCCATTCGGGAGGCTGCAACTTGACCACAACGGGGATCGCTTCCAACGAGTCCAGGGTGTTTACGTGGTACCCGTAATAGGGCTCGAAGAGGACCACCTCATCGCCGGGATCGAGGAACGATAGGCAGACGGCGTAGAAGGCCCCGGTCGAGCCGGCGGAGACCACGATGTCGGTCTCCGGGTCGACGTCGATGCCGTTGTAGGCGCTCAGCTTGTGCGCCAACGCACGACGCAGTACCTCCATACCATCGTAGCGCGTGTAGGTGTTGAGTCCCTGCTCGAGAGCGTCGCGTACACCCTGCAGCACCGGCTCCGGAGTTGGCGTGTCGCACGTCCCCTGGGCCAGGTTGATACCGCCGACGCGCTCGCACTCGATGAACATGGCGCGGATCTCGGCCTGGGTGATCGAGTCCGCGCGGCGGCTCGGGGAGAGCCGCGATGTCACACTGGGTTCACTTCCCAAAGGGCGGGTCCGGTATGAGCTCGGGTCCCAGCCGACCTTCGACGAAGTTACCGCCGTTCGGCGCCTTGGCAACTGACTTCAGAGCCTTGGCAAACGGCCCCGGCCCACAGAACGGGTCCGCTACGCCGGCGGGGTTCGGGCAGTTGATCGGGCCCACCACCAGCCCGTCCCCGTTGCCGCGCGCCGAGCCTGATTCGTCAGCGAAGAAGTTCTGCGTCAGAATCTCTCCTTCTCCCAGCATCGTCACGGTGGGGCCGAATTCCCAGATGGAATAGGCGGTCGCTCCCTCGAACCCCCTGAACTTGCTGATGTCCAAGTCGAACAAGGTCGCAAAAGACGCGGCGCCGAAGCCTTTGAGGAACTCCTCGAAATGCGCCAATACGCCGATGGTTGGATACGGAGTCGGCACCGGGATTTCGCGCGTCATGACCACCGTCGGATCGTCGTGGCTGACGAGTATTTGCGTCATATGGCCTTCGTCGGCGCCGCCGCTGTCGCCTCCATCGCGGAGCCCGAGCCATGGGTAAAACGCCCTCGCGCAAGCGACCAGGGTCACGTGGTACAGCGTCGAGTCGAACTCGCCGATCTTTCGGGACGCCACGATGAGCTTGAGCCCGGATTTGCAGATGTTCTTGTAGTTCTTAGTGGGCGACCGTCCAACTTGCGAGCTCGAGCGCGATACCGCCGCGTCGGCATCGATGACTGTGTAGCTGGTCTTGTTCACCGACACCAGATGCGGGGCGAAGCTGTCGCCGCGGATGCGGAGCGGGTTCTTGCCGACTTTTACCGTGCCGAGCACGGCGTCGGTTTCGGCGTCGATCAGCGCCACGTTGCGCTTGCTGTGGAGCACTCCCACGAGCGCGCCAGGGGCCTTTCGTGAGCCGTTCACGCTCCGATCGTTGAACAGCTCGACGCTGCGGGCGTTGGCGCCTACCTTGATCTCGCTGACGATCTCGTTCGTTTCGCGATCGATCTTGGAAACCGTATTGCTCCCCGAGTTCGCCACCCAGAGGTGCGTGTCGCCAACCGTCAGGTCGCTGGCGCCATTGAAACCCTCGATGGTGTCCACGACCTTCGACGTGGCTACCTTCTCTCCGTCCTGCTTCTTCCACTTGCTCTCGATCACGAGGACGGTGTCGTCGGCCGCGTTGATCACATAGGTGTCGCCCTTGATCGTCGCTCGACGTGCGGAGCTTGCTGCACCGGTTGTCGGGATGGTCATAGCTAGCGTGAGAGCCGTGGCGCAGAAGATCGAAAGTAGGCGTGTCGTTGATCGCATTGGTCTCCTCATCGACGGGCAGCGCCGCTGCCCTTCCATTGGATGAGCGGCGTGCGAGGTTTCTATCACGTTGGTTGTGGGTGAGTCACCGGCGCAACCAGCCCAACGCCAACTCCGAAAATCCGAGCGACAACAGCTCGCTACGAAAGCGACGATGCTCGCCTCCCGCCGCGCTATGGCGCAGAAGGACGGCCTGTGGCCTGGGCGAGCAGGCGACGTCGCGGCGGCACGATCGGTCGGTTGAGCCACCCCGCGCTTGCGATTACGATCAGCGCCGCGCTCAAGACATGGGCGGGGATGCCAGCTGACCCGACGATCGGGCGGAGCCGCAAATGACCGACCTCGATGACCGGCTTGCCGACTTGGAAGAGCGCATCCGCCGACTCGAGGAGGCCCGGGGAACGGCGGGGGCACCGGCGGTCACCGCAGAAGTGCCGGTGGGTGCAACTACACCGCCCCGACAGCGGCGAATACCGGCGGAGCGCGAGAGGCCGCCGCTACGCTCCGACTCGCCACCAGCGCCACCCATCGCGGCCGCCGGCGTCGACGAGCCTCGGCTGTCGGTAGCAACCGGAGTGCTCGGCGTCAGCGGCGCCGTGGCGTTGGTGCTCGCCGCGATGTACCTGATCCGCCTGGCGATTGATTCCGGATGGCTGACGCCGACGCGTCAGATCGGCCTCGCCACGCTCAGCGGCTTGGCGCTCATCGGGCTCGGTCTGATGCTCGCCGGGCGTCAGCCGGGCGCGGCGGCGGGAGCGGGTCGGCGCCGTTACGCGGCGTTGTTGCCCGGCGCCGGTGTCGTGATCCTGTTCTTAACGGTGTACGGGGCGCATGTGTATCACGGGCTCATCTCGGCGCCAGTGGCGACCGCTGCCGTTGCCAGCGTGTGCCTGGCCTCGCTGTGGCTCGGCCATGTCTTCGGCACCGATCTTTACGCGCTCTTTGCGGTAGTAGGCGCCTATTCGACGCCGTTCTTCCTGTCGACTTCGCAGCTCGATCTGGAGGACTTGCTCATCTACTTCTCCGCCTGGAGCATCCTCTTCTGCGTGCACGCGCTGTGGGTCGGCTCGCGCACCGCCTATCTCGTGGCGATGTATCTGGCGATCGTGGGATTCGATCTGATCTGGCGCGACGCCGGGCAGCCTGACTGGTCGACGGCAGCTATCTACCAGGCAATCCAGTTCTTCATTTTCACCGCTACGGCGGTGGTGTACTCGGTGCGGCGCGACGAGCCGATGACCGAAACCGAAGCGGCATGCGGTCATATGCCGGCGTTGTTGATCTTCTACGTGCTCGAGTATTCGATCCTCGATCGGCACCTGGAGGCATGGGCGCCGTGGATCGCCTTCGCCAGCGTGCTGGCGTTGTTCGTGGCGCATTTCGTTGCCACACGGGTGATGCGTAGGAGCACCGCGGCCAGCGGCGCGATCGTGGGTGTCTACGCCGTGTTGGTTACCTTGCACGCCGGCTACGTGGAGCTACTCCCGGGCCGGTGGGCGCCGTGGGTGGCGCTTGCGGCCGTGCTTGCCAGCGCAGTGCTGGCGCGCGGTGACGCCGGCACCGGGGTTACCGCGCGGCTGGCGCAGCTGGCGCTGTTTGCTGTGTTCGCGCTCAACTACCTGCGCGTGCTAAGCGATCTCGACATGAGTCAAGTACCCGGTGAAATGTGGCTGCGGCTGCTGTATCCGGCAGTGTTGTATGCCGGCTACGGGCTGACGCGGCAGGAGGAGGGGCGGCTCGGGTTTCGCGTGCCGTTGCTGTACGCCGCACACATCGCCGCCATGGCTGCGGTCGTGTGGTTCGTCGATGCGAGCTTCCTTACGTCCGTGCTCTGGGGAACGATCGCAGTTGCGGGTCTCACTGTCGCCGTGTGGCTGCGCGACAGGCCGCTTGGACGGTCGTCATTTCTGGTGTTCGCAGTCTCCGGCTTGAAAGTGCTGCTCTATGATCTGGCAGGCGCTGCGCCGCTGGTGCGCATCGGTAGCTTGGTGGCGCTGGGTGTGAGTCTCTTCGTGGGTGGCTGGCTGTATCAGGAGCTCAGCACCTCCTCCACTCCCCGGCAACGAAGCCAGAGCTGAGGGTCGTGCGACCGACGGCCAGGGTGCCTGTCTGCGGGTCAGCTCTGAGTCCCACCGTGGGGCGGTGGCTGCGCGTGTGTATCGGCGTGTCGATCGGGCTGCTGGCGGCGACCGCCGCCGCTGCGCAGACTGCTCCCGAGGAAACCAAGCTCACCAGGGCGACCTTTACCGATACTCCGCCGCTCCTCGATGGTCGCGTCGACGACGCCGTCTGGGAGGCGGCCGAGGTCATCACCGACTTCGTGCAGAAAGACCCGGTCGCTGGCGCCCAACCGTCACGCCGCACCGAGGTCCGGATTCTCTACGACAAGAGCAACATCTACTTCGGATGGACGATGTACGACGATCCGGAGGCGATTGTGGCGACGTCGCTCGAGCGCGACAGGTTCAAGATCGACGACGACCACATCACCATGGTGCTCGACACCTTCCACGACCACCGCAATGCCTTCATGTTCGCGGTCAACCCGCTGGGCACGAAGTTCGATTGGGCGATCACCGACGAGAGTCAGGTGAACGGCAACTGGGACGAGGCCTGGGAAACCGCCACCGTGATCACCGAGGACGGCTGGGAGGCGGAAGTCGTGATCCCGTTCGCCATTCTCCGGTATCCGGCCGGGACGCACGTGTGGGGCCTGGAGCTGGACCGCGGCATCGGTCGCCATCGCGAGGAGATCAACTGGAACAACTTCGGCCGCGACTACGACTGGCGCGCAATCTCGCAGTCGGGGCACCTCGCCGGGTTGGAGAACCTCCAGCTTACCGATCGATTTCGCTTCAAGCCGTTCGCCACTGCGGGTTACGACTCACTGCGGCAACGGGATCAGCCGGTGTCGGAAGGAAAAGGAAGGGGAGAGCTCGGCGTCGAGGTCTTCAAGATCCAGCTGACCCCGAACCTGACCGCCAACTTGACGGCGAACACCGATTTCGCCCAGGTGGAGGTCGACGACCAGCGCGTGAACCTGACGCGTTTTTCGTTGTTCTTCCCCGAGAAGCGTGAGTTCTTCCTGGAGGCCAACGACAGCTTCACCTTCGGTACGCTTTCGCGCCGCGGTCAAGGAGGGGGTGGGGGCTTCGGCCGCCAGCCGCCGCTGGCACTACTGTTCTTTTCGCGGCGCATCGGCCTCGGCCCGGGCGGCGAGCCGGTTCCGATCCGTTTCGGCGGCAAGCTCACCGGTAAGATCGGTAGTGGCAGCGTCGGATTGCTCAACGTCCAGACAGGTGACTCGCAGTTCGGCGCCGGCCAGAACTACACCGCGGTGCGGTGGAAGCAGGACGTACTCGACCGCTCCAGCGTCGGGGCGCTGGTCACCAACGTGCAGCGCCCCAATGGCGAGTTCAATCGAGTATTCGGTGCGGACGTCGATTTCACCTTCTTTGACCACCTCTTTGTTTCCGGCTTTGTCGCCGGTTCCAACGATAGTGAGATAGACGGCACCCCATGGGCAGGGCAGTTCAGCGTTGGTTGGGACACCGACAGGTTCGGGGCCTCGGGCGACGTGACGTACATCGACGAGGACTTCGACAGCGATCTCGGCTTTGTCCGGCGGCGCGACATCATTCGCCAGAACTATCAGGCGCGCTGGTCGTCGCGCCCGGACTGGGCCGTACTTCGGCGCACGTCGCTGACCGGCTCACTCGAGCACATCACTGACACTGTCGGAGATCTCGTGTCTCGTCGGGCTGCCGCCGATGTCAACTTCGAGCTCGATTCGGGCGACCGGATCACGCTCAGCGTGCACCGCAACTTCGAGCGGCTGGATTTCGATTTCCAGATCGACGAGACGATCGCCATACCGATCGGGAGCTACTCCTGGACCGATGGCCGTGTCAGCCTGCGGACCACGGACCGGCGCTGGCTCAGCGGCAACGTCAACCTGGATCTGGGTGATTTCTACGACGGCAGGCGAATCGGTATTGGCGGCGGGCCGGCGATTCGGTTCAGCGAGCGCTTCGGGCTGCGGCCAGAGTACAGCTACAATCGCATCCGACTGCCGGGCGGGGAGTTCTCGACCCACCTGGTGCGCGTGCGTGCCAACTTGCATTTCTCCGATCGAGTGCTGATCGACACGCTCGCCCAGCACAGCAGCGTCAGCGATCAGCTGTCGCTGTTCGCCCGCCTGCGCTACATCTATCGGCCCGGTGACGATTTCTATCTCGTCTACCGGCAATCGACAGCGTACGAAGGCGTGTTCGACGGCCTCGACGATCGGTCGCTGACCGCCAAGATGACCTACGCGTTCGACTGGTAGTGGCGCGTTCGGAGGGCCGTCAGCGTGGTCATGTCGGCGCGGCGGGTACGTCAGTCGTCCTCGTACTCGTGCTCGGCCTCGATCAGCGCCCCCTCCGCGAAGCGTTGCGGCCTGAACGCGGTGATGTCCACGGTCGAGGCGTGGCCGTCGAGTAGCAGCTCCGACATCACGACGCCGATCGCCGGCGAGATCTTGAAGCCCATGCCGCTGAAACCGGCGGCGACGTACAGTCCGGAGACCTCCGGAGTTTCACCAAGGATGGGACGAGTGTCCGGGCTGACGTCGTAGATGCCGGTGACCGCCCGCTGGATGCCGGCCTCCTCGAGGGCAGGCACCCGGTGTGCCGCGCTCATCACCAGGTCGGCGAGCTCCTCTTCGGGCGGGTTGTCCTGGAAGTCGTTCGGGTCCACCTGGCGATCGCCGTAGAAATCGCCAACAAGCGTGACGTCACCGGCATCCGAACGGAAGTATGTCCGGGTGATGGAATCGATGCAGGCGCAACCGGACGGCTTCATCTCGGACGTGTTCTGGAGCACAGCCACCTGGTGGTACTCGGGCTCGATCGGTAGGTCGACGCCTGCCGTTTGCAGCAGGGGCGAGCTCCATGGCCCCATTGCGCATACGACCATCGGCGCCTCGATGCTGCCCTGGTCGGTTTCCACGCCGCGGATACGGTTATCCTCCACGTGAAGTCCAGTGACTGGGGTATGTGGCCTGTAGTCGACGCCCATCTCGCGGGCGCGCGACAGGAAGTCGCCAGCGACGACGGCACCGTCGCCGTACCCGGAATCCGGTTCGTAGGCGGCCAGAGCGATGTCTTCGACGTTCCAGTCGGGCTCGATATCGGCTAGCTCTGCGCCGTTGAGCAGCTCGACGCGGGCTCCGAGCCCGCGTTGCATCTCTACCTGGGCGCGGAGCCGTCCGATTTCGGCCTCGGGAACCAGGCGGACGAAGCCGACGTTGCGGAACAGCGCCGGGCGCTCGACGATGTCTTCCCAGTTCTGGAAGATCTCCAGGCTGCGCAGCGCCAGCTGCACCTCGGCGGGGAAGCTGTAGTGCATGCGGATGAGGGCCGACGATCGGCCGCTACCGCCAGCTGCAACCACGTCTCGGTCGAGCAGCACCACGCGCCCGGGCGAGCGTCGTGCGAGCTGGAAAGCGATCGATGTGCCGATGACGCCGGCGCCCAGGACAACGATGTCAGCGGTGTTCTTGTCGCTCATACGCGCCTCCGGCGCAGGTCGCCAAGCACTTGCTTGGCAGCGTTGTGGCCCGGCGCCGCGGTAACACCGCCACCGGGATGTGCGCCAGCACCACACAGATAGAGTCCGTCGACGGGCGTTCGGTACTGTGCCCACCCCGGTATCGGGCGCATGAAGAACAGCTGGTCAATGCTCAGGTCGCCGTGGAAGATGTTGCCCTCCGTGAGGCCGTAAGTGCGCTCCAGGTCAAGCGGGGTAAGCACCTGTCGCGCCACGATGGCGTCGGGGACATTGGGAGCGTACTCACCGATCTTGGTGACGACGCGATCGCCCAGCAACTCGCGGTTGTCATCCCAGCTCCCTTCTCGAAGTTGGTACGGCACATACTGCACGAAACATCCCACGACGTGGCGGCCGGCCGGGGCCAACGTGTCGTCGATCACCGATGCCCAGACACAATCCACCCACAGCTGCTCGGGAATCTCGCCCATCTTGGCGATGTCGTAGCAGCGCTCGGCGAACTCCAACGACGGCACCAACGTGAAGAGCGATCGCTGCGCGGGGCTGGCGTCCCTGGGCATACCGTTGACCCGGGGCTCTTCGGAAAGGACCAGGTTCACTTTGGCGCACGGACCGTCCATCTTTATGCCGGCGATCGCCGAGCGGAACTCGTCGTCCAGCATCGCCGGCTCGACCAGGCCGAGGAAGGTGCGCTTGGGGTCGGCGTTCGAGACCACCGTGGCGGCGCTGATCTCGGTCCCGTCCTCCAGAACGACGCCGTGGGCACGTTCCTCCACCACCGTGATTCGGCTCACCGGGCTCGACGTCCGGATCTCGACCCCGAGTTGCCGGCAGGCAGCCGCCATCGCCTCGGTGATGGCGCCCATGCCACCGATGACGTGCCCGGAGAAACCCTGCTGGTCGTGTTCGCCGCCCGAGAGCAGATGGAACAGCAAGCCGATCGCGGTACCCGGCTGGTAGGGTCCGCCGTGCTTGCCGTAAACGTTGTTGGCCAGAAACAGCGTCTTGACCTCGTCCGACTCGTAGTTGCGATCCAGGAACTCGCCCAGGCTACCGGTCAGGAAGGACACCAGCCGACCCATCTCGTCACCGGTCATCCCGAGGAATCGACGCCCCACTCGCAGGAGCTCCACGAGGCCAGAGAGTCCACGGGTGTGGACGTCGGGCGGTGGCTCCATGAAGAACGGCTGCAGGTATCGCGCCAGCTGTTTGAGGTCCTCCTCGACGCGCACGAAAGTGCGAGCGTCGCGCTCCGAGTAGCGGGCGAGCTCGGCTACGGTGCGCTCGCGATCGTGCCACCACGGCAAGACCGTCCCCTCGGGGAACGCTACCTGCAGCGAGGGATCGCAGGGGACCATACGCAGCCCGTGCTCGCCCAGCTTCAGATCGCGGATCACCTCGGGGCGCAACATGCTGGCGATGTAAGAGGTGGTGGAAGCGCGGCAACCGGGGGCGATCTCCTCGGTGACGCAGGCACCACCGACGATCTCGCGCCGCTCGAGCACCAGCGTTCGTAGGCCGCCCTTGGCAAGGTAGGCGGCCGCTACCAGGCCGTTGTGCCCGGCACCGACGACGATGACGTCGAAGTCTGTGGTGCGGTGTCCCATGGCTCATGCCAGTAGTGGTGGACCGATACCCGATCGCCGCCGCAGGCGACGACGGTGCGCGCTTGGCTGCTAGCCCACTCCCTGCCAGAGATCCTCGACGCGGAATACCACCTCACCGTCGCCTCGGACCGTCCAGGCGGTGATCGGGTTGAGATGGTAGGAGGTGTCGGGGCGGCCCCGTACCTTAACCAATTCCGCTCCGGTGGGCTGCACGGTGCCGGTCTCGTCTACGGCGCGACTGAGGATCTGGGTCTCGGCACCGTCCCAGTGCCACAGATGGCGGAAGCGTGTATGGGCTTTCGAAAGCACCGGTGGCTGCAGCTGCGCCGGCGCCCAGGAGCGCCCGGAGTCAGTGCTGATGTCGACGCGCTGGATCTTGCCGTTACCGCTCCAGGCAAGGCCGCGAACCTCCACCCACCCGGGCTGTAGATGGTTCGGATAGGCAGGGAACGTGATGATCGATCGCGCGCTCATCACGAAGCTGAACATCCGAGCATTGCCGTCGGTGTGAACCTCGGTGTAGCGCGCGGTTTCCTCGCGGGTCATGAAGGGAGCGTCCGACACCTCGATGCGTCGTAGCCATTTGACGCTGGAGTTGCCCTCCCATCCCGGCAGCAGTAGGCGCATCGGGTAGCCTTGTTCGGGACGCATTGCCTCGCCGTTCTGTGCGTACGCGATCATGGCGTCGTCCCACCCCTTGCTCATGGGCACGCTCCGGGTCATCACCGCCGCGTCCGCCCCCTCGGCGAGAAACCATGTCGCCTCCGGCTTGGCGCCGACCTCGCGGAAGATCGTCGACAGCAGCACCCCGGTCCATTCGCTCTGGCTGGTCATCCCGCAGATGTCGCCCGGGGTGTTTTCCTCACGGGCGTACCAGTAGAGGTTGCCGGCGCATTCGAGAAAACAGATTCGCGAGACGGCCGGAAAGCGCCGTAGCTCATGCAGCGTCAGCTTCAGCGGCTGGTCGACCATGCCGTGGACCAGTAGATGGTGACGTTCCGGGTCGATCTGCGGTACGCCGCCGTGATGGCGCTCGAAGTGCAGGCCCGAGGGTGTGAGCATGCCGTACAAATCTTGCAGCGGCGTGCGCGAGCCACGCGCGCTGGTGAGGATGCGCGATGGCTGCTCGAAGGACGAACGGTCACCGATGGCGCGTGAGTCCGCGCCGGGGCGCTTGGTGGGATCCTCCGCGGTCGACGGAATCCCCTGCGCCGGTGTCTGGATCATCCTGCCGTCGGCCGAACGAGTCAGAACAACCCCGGCCGCCGCCGTCGCTCCGGCAAGCAACTTGCGGCGGCTAATGGCACTGGTGCGCTCAGGCGGTTTCCTATTGCTCATGAGGACGGAACCGATCGTGGGCCGGCATCACGACCCGGGGCAGAGATTCGCGGTTCATCTCGACGTCCCCGGCAACGATCTCGTTGCGGTACAGCAAGTACGCGGTGAGACCATAGACGTCGTCGTTGGACAGTGAGCCCGGAGATTCGGTCGGCATGGTGCGCCGGATGTAGTCGAACACAGTGGTTGCGTAGGGCCAGTAGCTACCGATCGTCTTCGGCTGCGTCGGGTCCTGCGCGAACGGGAAGGCATCGTTCGGCTGTCTGCCGACCAGAATGTTGTAAGGACCCTCTACACCAGTCGCCCCATGGCATGAGCTACAGCGCGCGGTGTACACGCTAGCGCCCGACGCAACGGTACCGCTACCGGGCGGCAAGCCCTTGCCGTCGGGGCGGACATCGATGTCCCACGCGGCGATCTCGTTCTCGCTGGCGGCGTGCCCGAACTCGAAACGCGCCGGCCAGCCATCGGTAGCATCCTGCCCCGATGGGGGCGAATCTTGCTGGCGGCTGGCTGCTCCCGACTCCTGCGGACGAGAAAAACCGTCCCCGTATGCTGGAAGCGCCAGCGGAAGCGCGGCGAACACCACAAACACCGCGGTCACGGATGCGACAGGAGGACGTGGAGGCGGCCGCCGGATCACAGCGCGGAAGGCAGGTGATGGGGCTCGACTGCGCGGACTCGCTCGAAGCATTGCCCGGCGATGATACCGTTCGCGAGCGGCCGATGTCAGGAAACAGTGGCGCCAGAAGGGGCGGCACGTAGCGGACCGAGGAGATCCCGATGGCGATACGCGCGCCGATTCCGCTGTTGGTCCCGTTGCTGGCTTGTTTGGCGTGTACGGCGACGCCACCGGATCCTGCCACTTCGGCCGCCGAGCATCCTGAAGACGTCGCCGTAGAGCCGTTGCCGGGGTTGCCCGCCGGGGTCTTCTCGCGCGTGCACGAGATCGACGACGGCGTGTACGTGTACGAGCAGCTCGTCGGCCCTGGCGAGGTCGTCACCACGCTCAGCATGTTTGTGGTGACGCCGGAGGGCGTGCTGGTGGCCGACGGGCAGGGAAGCCCCGCAGACACGCAGCGCCTGATCCAAGAGGTCGCAAACGTCACCGCCGAGCCGATAACCCACGTGGTGATCTGCTCGGATCACGGAGATCACACGGCCGGCAACGTGGCCTTCCCTGCGCAGGCGGTCTTCTATGCGCATCCGGCCTCGTCGGCGACGCTTCGGGAACGGGCAACCCAGCCCGACCGACCGGCCGACGCGGCTCCCGTCACAGTCCCGACCGCGTTGGTGGACGACCGGTTGGAATTGCGAATTGGCGGCACGGCGGTCGAGATCTTGTTCCTCGGTCGGGCACATACCGGTGGTGATCTGGCCGTCTTTCTACCGGCGGAGAAGATCCTCTTCATGAGCGAGGCCTACTTCAACGCGGTTTTCCCGGGTATGGGCACTGCGTACCCGACAGAATGGGTAGCGATGATCGATGCCGCCATGGCCATGGACGTGCGCGCGTACATACCGGGCCACTCGGTAGTCGGTTCGGCCGAGCTGCTGAGCCGGCAGGAGCTGGCGATGCATCGGCAGGCGGTCCAGCAAGTGATCGTCGAGGCTACGCGCCTTCACAGCGCCGGGCTGACGGCGGACGAGGCAGTAGAGGCCGCCGATTTCGGCGACCTGGAGGGCTGGGCTGATCGCCAGCTACAGGGGTCACGCGCCATACGGCGCGTATACATGGAGCTCAACGATGAGTTGTAACGCTGAGGTATCGATGATCTGCGACCCTGCCGTCGGTGACCGAGTAGCCAGCGCGCAGCGCCGGAGGCTTGGCGGCAAGTGGCTGGTGGCGGCCGGCGTGCTCGCTCTGCTGACGCAACCGACATCGGGGGCGCTGGCACAGGAATCAACGCGGCTCGAGCTGAGTGGCCTCGACGAGCGGGTCGAGATCCTCGTCGACCGCTGGGGAATCAGCCACATTTATGCCGAGACCGAGCATGATCTATTCTTCGCACAGGGCTGGAACGCCGCGCGGGACCGACTGTTTCAACTCGAGCTCTGGCGCCGGCAGGCGACCGGCACCGTGGCCGAGATCCTCGGGCCGCGCGAGCTCGAGCGCGATGTTGGGACAAGGCTGTTCAAGTTTCGCCGCGATCTGGAACAGGAGCTGAGCCACTACCATCCCAACGGTGTGGCCATCATCGGCGCCTATGTCGACGGCATCAACGCCTACGTCATGCAGACGCGGCGCGATCCGAGCTTGCTGCCGATCGAGTTCTCGCTGCTCGGCATCACGCCCGGAATCTGGTCGCCGGAGATCGTCATCTCACGCCACCAGGGACTCCTCGGCAACATCGGGGCCGAGCTGCGGACCGGCCGACTTGTCGCCCAGCTCGGCGCCGCGGTGGTGATGGATCTCGGTACCTACGGGCCGGGCGATCCAGTGCTGGAGCTTGACGCGGAAGTCGACGGCGCGGCGCTTGCAGAGGACATTCTCGGCACGTATAACGCTTTCCGTCGGAGTGTGCGTTTTCGGCCCGAGGACATCGTTGCCGAGCATCGCGGCGACGCCGAGTCGTTCGTGCGGCTCGAGCGCGCAACGGAAGCTTCTGCGACCGCGGTTGCCGCCGAACCGCAGCTGGACATCGGATCCAACAATTGGGTGGTCAGCGGCGCTCGTTCCGAGAGCGGCTATCCGATCATGGCAAACGATCCCCATCGGGTGCAGGCGGCCCCGTCGCTGCGCTACTGGGTGCACCTCGTGGCGCCGGGATGGAACGTCATCGGTGGCGGCGAGCCGAGCCTGCCGGGCATCTCGATCGGCCACAACGAACACGGGGCATGGGGACTGACGGTCTTCAGCACCGACGCGGAGGATCTCTACGTCTACGAGACCAATCCGGCCAACCCGGACGAGTATCGCTACCGCGACGGGTGGGAGCCGATGACCGTGCTGGTAGAGGAGATCGCGGTGAAGGGGCAGGACGCGCATCGCGCCGAGCTCAAGTACACCCGGCACGGCCCGGTGGTCTTCGAGGACCGGGCGCGCAACCTTGCCTATGCGGTGCGGGCTGGGTGGATGGAAATCGGCGGCTCGCCCTACCTGGCCTCGCTGCGAATGGACCAGGCAACCACATGGGAAGAGTTCGTCGAGGCCTGCAATTACTCCAACATTCCGGGCGAGAACATGGTCTGGGCCGGGCGCGACGGTACGATCGGCTGGCAGGCCGTCGGCATTGCGCCGGTACGCCGGAACTGGAGTGGTCTGGTGCCGGTCCCCGGCGACGGTCGCTACGAATGGGACGGATACCTGCCGATCAAGGCCAAGCCGCGCGTGGTGAATCCACCCGAGGGCTATTTCGCCACGGCGAACAACGAGCTGATCCCGCGCGACTACGAATACATGGACGCGATTGGCTTCAGATGGTCGGATCCGTATCGCTGGCTGCGGCTCGTCGAGGTGCTGGGCGGCGGCACGCGCTTCTCGATAGCTGACATGATGCGGTTGCAAACCGACGAGCTGTCGATTCCGGCCCGACAGCTGGTACCGATGCTCGAGGAGGTGGAAGCCAGCGATCCTCGCGTCGAGAGCGCGCGGCATTCGTTGCTCGAGTGGGACTACGTGATCGACAAGCGGTCCGCATCAGCCGGTTTGTATGTGGCATGGGAAGCGCAGCTGAGGCGGCATGTTCAAGGCGCGCTGGTGCCCAGTGGGGCATCTCTGGGGCTGTCGATGAAGAAGACGATCGATACGATCATGGTGCCGCCAGGGGCGCTCGGAGCCGATCCGTTGCGCGTCCGCGATCGGATCCTCATCACCTCGCTCGAAGCGGCGGTCGGTGCGCTGACCCAGAAGCTGGGCCCGGATCCGGGTGACTGGACGTACGGGCAGGTCGACTACAAGCACGCGCTGCTGCGCCATCCTCTCGGCACTGCGGTAAATGAGGCAATGCGGAGACGCCTCGAGGTCGGCCCGCTGCCGCGCGGTGGCTACAGCTACACCGTCAACCAGACCAGCGGCAACGACAACCAGAGCTCCGGGGCGTCGTTTCGGATCGTCATCGATACCGGTGACTGGGATCGCGGCGTCGGAATGAACACCCCGGGGCAAAGCGGCGATCCCGATTCACCCTTCTACCGCAACCTTTTCGAAGACTGGGCGAACGACCGTTTCCACCCGGTGTTCTATTCTCGCGATAAGATCGAGGCGGCGACAGCGGTGCGCATCGAGTTGACGCCGGGGAGCTAGGAAACCTGCGGCTCTGGGAACCGGATCCGGGCTGCTAATCAAGGAGCGAGATGATGAAGCGAGTGCTTTACGGTGCTGCGGCAGTGGGCCTGGTTATGGTGGGGGCCGTTGGCGCGCTGGTGGCGACAGCGGCCGAGGATGTCATCCGGCCGGCGGAGTTGACCGCCGCACAGATCGCCGGCGGCATCTTCGACCACCCGGAGATCGTGGTGACGACTCGCGGGGATCGAACCACCCACGACTTCACCGCTCACCTGAGCAGCGACAAGAAGTTCATCAGCGGCATGTACCGCGCTACCGAAGGGCATTGGACCTACGACGACGAGCCCTACGGCGTCGACGAGTTCATGTATTTCACCGAGGGGAGCGTCACGCTGACTTCGGTAGACGGAATGGTGCAGGTGATCGAAGCCGGCGAGTCAGCGACCATTCCGAAGGAGTGGAAGGGCACCTGGGACACCCAGGGTTACAGCAAGATCTACGTTATCTACTCGGCCGACGGAGTCGAATAGCGAAGCATTGAGGCGCCGATTACGCTGACGAGCTTCAGTCAGGGGGTTAGTCGTTCGCCGCGTCCAGATAGATGTCGATGGTCGGGTCGACGTAGTCGTCGCTGTCGAAGTCACCGCGGTTCGATAGCAGGATGACGGTCAACCCGATCTCGGGATGGCGCGCGATGTGAGTGCGGAAGCCCACCCAGCTGCCGCCGTGCGAGATGCGCCGGTGGCCGCGATACTGGCCGATGACGAAGCCGAAGCCGTACCCGGTGTCCTCGCCGTTGTTGAGCTTGGCGGAAGTGAACGCCGCCTCGAGGGTGGCGGTGCTGACCAACAGCTCCGTGTACAGGGCTTGGTCCCACTCGTAGAGATCCTCGAGGGTGGAGAACATGCTGCCCGAGCCCACGATGCCGTTGAGTGCGTGTTGGTCGTTCTCCACGTATCCGTCGCCAGCGGGATCGTAGCCGACGACACGGCGGGCAATATCGGGACCGGTGTGATCGTGAATCAGCGAGTCGCCCATCCCGAGCGGCGCGAAGATACGCTGCCGCATGAAGTCGGCGAAACCCATCCCTGACGCTGCCTCGACCAGCGGTGCGAGCATGTCGTAGCCCGGGTTGCTGTATGAATAGCGCTCGCCCGGCGGAAACACGGGCTCGCCTTTGCTCGCCAGCTGCGCCAACGCATCGGCATTGGATGGCATCCCGGACGAGGTGTCGATGTCGTCGTAGTACTCCGGTAGGCCCCCCTGATGTACCAGGAGATGCCGGATCGTGATGCCCTCGCCGTAGCGGGCGAGCTCCGGCAGGTGGCGTGAGATCGGGTCGTCGTATTCCAGGTCGCCGCTCTCCGCCAGCGACATGATCGCCATGGCGGTGAACTGCTTCGAAAAAGAGCCGAGTCGAAATGTCGAATCGGGACCGATCGGGACCCGATGTTCGATCTCCGCATAGCCATAGCCGGCGCTGTGGACAACGACTCCGTCGCGGATGACCATGACGGCGACCCCGGGCTGAACGCCCTCGGTGAAGTGGGCGAACAGCTCGTCCACGCGCGCAGCGGGGTCGTCGGCCGGAGCCTCGACCGCGGGTGCGGCGCGACAAGCAACCAGCAGACACGACAGCAGAATCGCGGTCCACGGCACAATGCGCCGGCTGGTCGCGCTACGCATGCTGTCCACGGTTGGCACCGGCGGCCTCGATGGCGGCGTGGACCATGCGGTCCTGCTCGGCCGGATCGGCCCAGCGTCGCTGGCTGTCGACCGGCAGGGTGGCGATCGGATCGAAGTAGAGGAAGGTGCCCTCCTTGACCGACGGCGCAGTGTAGACGCTGATGCCGGTCTCCGGGTCGTAGTGCTCGTAGGAATGGATATCGCGCTTGCCGCCGCCTCCCGGCGCGTCGACAACCACGGTAGGCGTGTTGAATCCGGCCGTGACGCCACGGACGTGTTTCTCCACCGCGACGCCGGTTGCGACGCTGGTACGTAGGTCCTCGACGCCCTTCACGAGGTCGTGCATGTAGACATAGTACGGATGCACGTTGATGTAGCTGAGCCGTTTGACCAGCCGCTGCATGGTGACGACCTTGTCGTTCACCCCGCGCTGCATGACGCTCTGGTTGCGCGACGTGATACCGCGCTCGAACAGCACGTTCATGGCGTCGTGCGTGATGCCGGTGATCTCGTGGCCGGTGTTGAAATGAGTATGCAGCACCACTTCCTTGCCAAGCTGCCGGCCGCGCGCATGCACCGCGGTGAGCGCATCGACCCACTCGTGGTCGGTCAGCAGCTTCTGCGGCATGACCGCCGGACCCTTGGTGGCGAATCTCATGCGGCGAATCTGATCGATCTCGAGGAGCGCCATGCCGATGGTTCGGATCTGCTCGGCCCGTAGGTTGTACGCATCGCCGCCGGAAATGACGATGTCCTCGAGCTCAGGGCGCGAGCGCACGTACTCGAACATGCGCTCCCAGCGCTCGGCATTGACCTTGAGCTGAACCTTCTCGACCTCTTCGGTGTCGATTCCGACGGCGTAGCTTCGGGTGCAGAACCGGCAGTACACCGGGCAGGTGTCGAGGGCGAGAAACAGGGCCTTGTCGGGATACCGGTGCGTCAGGCCGGGTACCGGTGCGTCGGCCTGCTCGTGTAGCGAATCGAGCTCCAGCTTCGGGTGGTCGGGCAATAGTCGCGAGCCGACCGGAATGAACTGGATGCGCAGCGGATCCTCGTAGGGGTCCTCCCAGTTGATCAGGCTTAGCAGGTACGGAGAGACGCGTACGCTCATCGGCGAGTGCTCGAAACCGCGGCGCACGTCCTCGATGAAGGTGTCGTCCACTAGCCCGCTGATCGCCGCCAGCAGCTTCTTCGGGGTCGTGATCGAGTTCTTGGCCTGCCAAAGGTGGTCGAGGAACACGCCCTCGGAGACGTCACCATAGGCCGGGATGCGGTGCCAGAACTCACCACGCACGAGATCGCGATGACCCAACGAAGCAGGGTCGACCGGGCCTTTGATGTGCGGCGCGGTGACGTCCAGGTCGACGGTCTCGAGGTTGCCGGACATGCTCATGATCCTTGCTTCACCAGGGTAGATGGGGCCAACTTGCACGCCCGCCGGGCGCACGATCGCGCTATCGACGGGAGACGTCTGGCTGGTGAAGAATGTTGCGGTTGAACCACATTCCGGATCACAGAAGGTCTGCAGCACGGTACGAGATCGGCTGCTTGTTGCCGGCGTCCAGACCGGACCGTGGCCGATGGCTCATCTTCGCACCGCAGCACGCACGCCGGCAACTGCGGTGCGTTTCTCCGTCTCGGCGGGTCGTTTTGCGGCGGCCTGGCTGCAGGAATACGATGTCGCTTGACTTGCTCCCGTGATCCAGCGATCCACCCCGAGAGGCGACACAGATGGCCGAAGGTTTCCGCGTCACCTACGCGACGCTCGCCGCAGATCCGAACATGCACGCCGACTACGATCGCGGCATCGAAGAGGCTCGGACGTGGCTGGGGCAACGGCACGCGTTCTATGTGAACGGCGACGCTCGTGAGGGCAACGGCTGGCACACCGAAGTGTCTCCGATCGACGAACAGATCGTGATCGGCGAGTTCGCCAGGGCGACGCCGCAAGACGTTCTCGACGCTGTCGCTGCAGCCAAGGACTACGCGCCGGCCTGGGACGCCCTCGGGTACGAGAAGCGCGCCGAGATTCTCGACCGCGCCGCCGGGATTATCG
Organism: Acidobacteriota bacterium; assembly: GCA_965248695.1. Lineage (GTDB taxonomy): Bacteria > Acidobacteriota > UBA890 > UBA890 > WLXD01 > DASCOT01. The sequence continues at coordinate 4,537,240 of CBDFKD010000002.1, forward strand.
AAGAGCGGCGCTACATGATGTCGGCGCTGATGGCGATGGAGGTCGGGAAGAACCGCCTCGAAGCCGTTGGCGATGTACAGGAGTCGGCCGACCTCATCCGTTGGAATACCCACGCGATGATCCAAGCGAAAGGGTTCCGCGTGCCGATGCAACCACTAGGCGAGGCCGGCGACTACTACGACATCATGCGTCCGTACGGTGTGTGGGGGGTTATCAGCCCGTTCAACTTCCCGATGGCCCTGGCCGCGGGCCCGTCGTCGGCAGCGCTGGCGGCCGGCAACACGGTGGTGTTCAAGCCCGCGTCGCAGGGGGCCGCCATCGGGCACATGGTCTACGAGGCCTACCGTGACGCCGGCATGCCGCCCGGCGCGTTCCACCTGGTGTCCGGATCGGGGGAGGTCGTCGGGGACGGCATTGCCACCAACCCAGACGTCGACGGACTCACCTTTACGGGTTCCTATGAGGTCGGTATGAAGGTCTACCGGGAGTTCGCCCGCGACTACCCGAAACCGGTGATCTGCGAGATGGGCGGCAAGAACCCAGCGATCGTCACCAAACATGCCAATCTCGACAAGGCGACCGACGGCGTGTGGCGCAGCGCCTTCGGTCTTCAGGGTCAGAAATGCTCCGCCAACTCGCGGGTGTACGTGGAGCGCGAGCTGTACGACGATTTCGTTGCTCAGCTGAAGGAGAAAACCGAGACCCTGGTGGTCGGCAACCCTCTGGAACAGGGGGTCTTTATGGGACCGGTAATCAATCAGGCCGCGGTCGACACCTTCCGGGAGGCGGCCGCGGAAGCCAAGCGCGCCGGCGACGTGATTGCCGGCGGCGAGGTGATCACCGAGGGCGACATGGCGCGCGGCAACTTCGTCCAACCAACGGTGGTACACGTGCCGCGCGACTCATGGTTGTGGAAACGCGAACTGTTCGTGCCGTTCGTGGCTGTGGATGCGGTGGACTCGCTGGACGAGGCACTGGAGCGCGCCAACGACACGGAATACGGCCTTACAGCAGGGCTCTTCAGCGAGGATCCGGCCGAGATCGACCGCTTCTGCAGCGAGATCGAAGCCGGAGTCATCTACATTAACCGCGCTTCGGGTGCCACCACCGGCGCCTGGCCGGGCGCTCAACCGTTCGGTGGCTGGAAGGGATCGGGGACGATGGGCAAGGCGGCTGGGGGCCCCTACTACGTCCTTCAGTACATGCGGGAGCAATCCAGGACGGTCATCGCATGAGCAGCATCGAGCTTTCCATCGCCGACCTCGCTGCGGCATCGGCACCGCATATTGTCGTCGAGCCCCCTGGCCCGCGGGCGCAGGCGATCGTCGAACGGGATCGGCGCGTGACGTCGCCATCGTTGCCGCGCGCCTATCCGTTTGCGCCGCGCCGCGGTAGCGGCTCGGTGATCGAGGACGTCGACGGCAACCTGTTTCTCGACCTCAACGCCGGTATCGCCGTCAATGCCACCGGCCACTCGCATCCGGCCGTGGTCGAGGCGATTCAGAGGCAGGCAGCCGAATTGCTCCACTACTCGGCATCGGATTTCTTCCTGCCGGTGTACTCGGAGGTGTGTCAGCGGCTCGACGAGATCTCGCCGTTCTCTGGACCGGCGCGCGCGTTCCTGACCAACTCGGGCACCGAGGCCGTCGAGGCGGCGCTCAAGCTGGCCCGGTACGTCACCGGACGGCAGAACGCGATCGCGTTTTACGGCGCGTTTCACGGACGCTCCTACGGCAGCGTGTCGTTGACCGCATCGAAGGCTAAGTACCATCGCGGCTTCGGACCCCTGCTCCCCGGCGTGTACCACGCACCGTACGGCGACGGCTACGGGTGGGGTCTCGATCTGGCGGATGTCGAGGGCGGGTTGGCGAGCATCGATTACATCGAAAAAGTGCTCTTCAAGCACGTCCTGGCCGCCGACGAAGTAGCGGCGATCTTCGTCGAGCCGGTGCAGGGCGAGGGCGGCTATATCGTCCCGCCGCAGGAGTTCTTTACCGAGTTGCGGCGCCTGTGCGACGAGCACGGCATCCTCCTGGTGGTCGACGAGGTGCAGTCGGGTATGGGCCGCACTGGCAAGACCTGGGCCGTCGAGCATTTCGGTGTCGAGCCCGACGTGCTCGTCGCCGGCAAGGGCATCGCCAGTGGCATGCCCCTCGGCGCGATGATGGCGCGCGATGAGCTGATGACCTGGGAGGTCGGCTCGCATGGCTCGACCTACGGTGGCTCGCCGACACCCTGCGCGGCGGCGCTCGCGACCATCGATCTGATCGAGAACGGTCTCAAGCAGAATGCCGCCGAGGTCGGCACGTACCTCCTGGACGGTTTGCGCGAGCTGCAGACGAGGCGCGCGATGATCCGTGACGTGCGCGGCTTTGGCCTCATGATCGGTGTCGAGTTCCCGAACCACGAGGTGATGGCGCAAATAGAGCAGGAGGCGTTCAAGCGCGGCCTGCTGATGCTCGGCTGCGGCGACAACGTGATTCGCATCGCGCCGCCGCTGGTGTTCACGCGCGAACAGGTCGACCGGGGGCTCGAGGTGTTCGACGAGGTTCTCGGCACCGTCGACGGATAGGAGCGTTGCGGTGAGCAAGGTCGTCTCGATGCAGCAGGCCGTGCGCGAGCTGGTGTGCGATGGCGACACGGTGGCGATCGAGGGGTTCACACACCTGATCTGCTTCGCTGCCGGTCACGAGATCATCCGCCAACGCAAGCGCGATTTGACGCTGGCGCGTATGACTCCCGACTTGATCTACGACCAGATGATCGGTGCCGGCGTGGCCACCAAGCTGATCTTCTCGTGGCTGGGGAACCCGGGCGTCGGTTCACTGCACGCGGTCCGACGGCGCGTGGAGACGGGCTTCCCGGCGCCGCTCGCGATCGAAGAGTACAGCCATTACGGCATGGTGTGCCGGTACATGGCCGGGGCCTCGCGTTTGCCGTTCATGCCGCTGCGCTCGTACGAGGAATCCGATATTCCGGCGGTGAATGATCAGATCCGCTGGCTGGACGACCCCTTCGGCAGCGGCAGGATTGCGGTTGTGCCGCCGCTCAACGCCGACGTGGCCATCATCCACGCGCAGCGCGCCGACGCGGAGGGCAACGCCCAGATCTGGGGGCTGCTCGGCTGTCAGAAGGAGGCCGCGTTCGGCGCCAGGCGGGTCATCCTGGTGGTCGAGGAACTCGTCGGTGAGGACGTCGTACGCCAGGACCCGAATCGGACGATGATCCCCGGCATCAAGGTGGACGCCGTGGTGGTGGAGCCGTTCGGCTGCCACCCGTCGTACGTACAGGGACATTACGACCGGGACAACGATTTCTACGTCAAGTGGGACGCCATCGCGCGCCATCCCGATGACCTCGACACGTGGCTCCGCGACTACGTCTACGACCTGTCGTGCCATGCCGACTACGTGGACAAGTTCGGGACCGCCTACTGGGAGCGCCTGCAGCCGACCGGTCCGGCGCTATCAGGTGAGGTGGATTACGGAGAGTACGCATGAGCAGCGGCTCGCCGGATCTCGGGTTCACCCGCAAGGAGATGATGATCGTCCAGTCGGCGCGCGCGCTCGCGGGCGAGAAGATCTGCTTTGTCGGTGTGGGTATGCCGAACATTGCCGTGAACCTCGCCAAGCGCACCGTGTCGCCCGATATCCAGATGGTCTACGAGGCCGGCGTCTTCGGCGCGGCTCCGGCGCGCTTGCCCTTGTCGATCGGCGACCCGACGCTGGTTACCGGCGCGATTGCGGCCACCAGCATGTTCGAGCTCTTCGCCTACTACTTGCAGGCCGGCCTCATCGACGTGGGGTTCCTGCAGGGGGCGCAGATCGACCGCTACGGCAACCTGAACACAACCACCATCGGTGATTACGATAGCCCGAAGGTTCGGCTGCCAGGGTCGGGGGGCGCTTGCGAGATTGCCATCAACGCGCGCCGCATCTTCATCATCATGCCGCAAAAGCGGCGCTCGTTTGTCGAGCAGCTCAGCTTCCAGACGTCACCGGGACACAATCCCGATCCGAGCGCGAAGCGCAGCAGTGGCTGGCTCGGAACCGGGCCACAGGTGGTGATCACGGATCTCGCCGAATACGGGTTCGCCGAGCGCACCGGCGAGATGACGCTGCGGTCGCTTCACCCGGGCGTGTCGCTGGATGAAGTTCTCGACAACACCAGCTGGCAGCTCAAAGTGGCTGATGATGTCGGCAGCACGCCAGTGCCGACCGCCGAGGAGCTCCGCTTGATTCGCGAGGAGCTCGATCGCGAGGGCCGCTACTCGCGATGAGCCATATCTTCCCGCGGACGTCCGGGCCGCCGCGCACGGCGGTTGCTGCCGATGGCGTGTGGATCACCGATGCTGACGGCAAGCGGTATCTCGACGGATGCGGAGGCGCCATCGTGGTCAATATCGGCCACGGTGTCGCCGCGATCCAGCAAGCGATGAGCGCGCAAGCCGAGAAGATCTCGTACGTTCACGCCACCGACTTCACCACCGAGGCCGTCGAACAGTTGGGCTCGACGCTAGCGCCGTACGTTCCGATGGACGCGCCGGCGGTTTACCCGGTATCGGGAGGTGGCGAGGCCATCGAGACCGCCTTCAAGATGGCGCGCTCCTTCCACCTCGCCAACGGTCATGAGGGTCGACACAAGATCATTGCCCGACTGGGCTCCTACCACGGCAATACTGTCGGGGCGCTCGATGCCAGCGGGCGTGCCCCGTTGCGCGCTCCGTATCTTCCCTGGCTCGACAAGGCGATCCACGTGCCGCCGGTGTACGAGTACCGCTGCTCGATGTCCCAACACCCCGTCGGCTGCGGCCGCGCCCACGCCGACGTATTGGAGCGCGTGATTCTCGAGCAGGGGCCAGACACGGTGGCGGCATTCGTCGCCGAGCCCATCGTCGGCGCCACGCTCGGTGCGGCGGTGCCACCCGACGACTACTGGCCGGCCGTCGCCGAGGTCTGTTCCCGCCACGGCGTCCTGCTGATCGCCGACGAGGTGATGACCGGCTTTGGCCGTACAGGAACCTGGTTCGGGGTCGACCATTGGGGAATACACCCGGACATTATCGCCAGCGCCAAGGGGTGTTCAGCAGGGTATTGGCCTCTCGGCCTGGCGATTGCGAGCGGCGAGGTCGCCGAGACCCTCGGCCAGGCCGGTTTCGTGCATGGATTCACCTACTCCCACCACGCCGTCGGTGCCGCCGTAGGAACGGCGGTGGTCGAGCGGCTCGTACGCGACGGCCTGGTTGAACGATCGCGCATCAAGGGCGAGCGCCTCAAGACAACCCTCGAGCAGGCACTGGGCGACCACCGGTGCGTTGGCGATATCCGCGGTCGCGGCCTGCTCGTTGGCCTCGAGTTGGTGGCCCAGCCCGACAGCAAGCAGCCGTTCCCACGCTCCGACCGGATGGCAGAACGTGTCGTCGAAGCCTGCATGCAACGAGGTTTGATGGTTTACCCCAACACCGGATTCCTCGGCGATGACGGTGCCGGTGATCTCATTCTCATCGGGCCTCCGTTCGTCATCACGGACGAAGAGATGGATCAAATGGTCGAGATCATCAGCTCGGTGCTCGCCGAGATCGAGACTCTGCCGCCCGCGTAACCGGCCGTCGCCGTCCCACGGCGCGACCTATTGATCGGAGGTCCGGCGCGAAAGCCGCATGGGTCCGTTGGCCGGGCCCGACCGGCACCGAGATCGGCACCTCGGGCGGGGCCCCGGTCGATGGACTCGGGAAGTGAATGCGGCGGAGAGGTCGCGGGTCTCCCGACCGAGGTAGCCGAGCTCGCTGCAGGTGGGGCCCGGCCGACAGAACCCCGCGCCCTTCACCCTCCTCCGCAGACACGGCCAACGGACACTGACAGCTTCGCGCCGCTCATCCGGCGACCACGCGGAGCGCTACTCCTCCGAGTCGTCCTCTTCTCCCTCCGGCTTCGGTGGCCGAGGCCGATCGAGCCACAGCCTCACGCCTCCGCCCCAGTGAGCAGCGCCCTTGCGATCGACGCTGTGCTCGCCCTCGTAGAGGTAATCGAGGATCGCTTTGTCCCACTGCAGGCCGGCGGTTGCGACGATGTCCATCCAGTCGCCGTAGGCGGTTTCGTCCGGTGCCTCGGTGCTGCCGGTCCAGATCGTCACGCGCGGGTTGAACCCACCCCCGAAGGCGCCGCCCTCACCGGAGCGACCTCCCTTCAAGGGCATCTGGACGTTGACCCCGTTGGTCATGTCCTGCCGGTAGATGACCGGCTCATACTCGCCGCCGTAGCGCTGGTAGCGATCGTAGGCACGCTCGTTCATGGCACGCACGTTTTCCGCCGCGTTGATGTAGCGCGTCACGTAGTCGCGAATGCTGAACGCCGCATCCTTGTGGCGCGGGAAGTCGGGATCGTCCAGGTAGCCGAAGCCGGGGATGAACCAGCCGCGGTTGACGCTCCAGTTGCGTTCGGTGATGCGACCGCGACGCACCAGCCCGGCGTACTCGGAGAACAGCTGGACGACTTCGTGGGACGGATAACCGTGCGGGTTGAGGAAGATGTCGGGCAGCCACGTCCGCCACAGCGTCGGCCGAACCTTCGACTCCGGGTAAATGGGCATGTCTTCACGCCCACCGTTGGTTGCATCCTGCCCCAGCGAGCCCAGGTATCCGGCGTGGAGGATGAAGTCGGGCGTGATCTCGTACAGGTCATAGGCCAGCTGCGCGCCGTCCGGATTGGTGAACGGATGGATGATCACGTTCACATCCAGCAGCTTCTTCTTGAACTCGTCGTCGGTCAGCAACAGCTCGGCCAGCTTGAGCACATGACTGGTCGATGAGACTTCGTTGGCGTGCTGGCGGGCGGAGTAGACGACGGTCGGTTTGTAAGTCGTGAACTTGTAGCGCGACCAGTGACTCGCCTCGATCGGGGGCATGAGGACCATCGCCCAGATGTCCTTGCCGAGGTAGCTGCGACCGGCCCAGTACATCGTTGCCTCGGGGAACGTCGACATGCGCGCCAGGATGGCGTGCCCTTCGGGCGGCGGGATGGGTGTTTCCCACTGCACCAGCTCCTCGCCCTGATAGCTGTAGCCGCCTTCCGGCAGCAGCTCGGCGATCGTCGGGTAGGGGGCCGGGGTGCCGTTGGCGTCGAGCGTGGCGATCGTCTGGGTATCGCGGTCGATCTCCCATTCCCACCCGGCCGCCAGTCGGATCGTGCCCAATCCGTCGAAGGCGAGCTCATCGTCGTACAGGTCGCGAGCTCGAAGCTGTTCGAGATTGTCGATCATCGCTGTGGCCTGAACGGCGCTCATGACGCGGCTGTCGACCTGGTATTCGTCAGCCTGCTGGAGCAGGTCGGTGCGGTGATCGTCCTCGAAGTCCACCTTGACGCGCAGGTCGATGCTGTCGAGGCCCACCTGACCGCTACGAACGGTGGCTGCTAGCGCGCTCGGTCGTTCGACGGCGACCAGCGGGACGTCACGGCGTGCCTGGCCGGAGGTCCCATCGGCTTCGGTGTAGTCGATCACCACCGCCGGCCGGCTGGTGGCAAACCCGGTGAGGCGGATCTTCGCCCAACCCGCTTCGCCACTGCTGTTGGGCCGCATGATCGGAATCACACGACCGATGTGGTCGAGCTCCTCGCCGCGTGCCATGCGACCCAGGACGCGGAAGAAGAACAACGTGGGGAAATAGATCTCCTCGTGGAGCGAATCGAGGGATGAGATGTACTCGTTGTCGATCCCGAGGCGGTAGTCCGGCTCGCTGAGGCTCACTTCGACGGTGAGCTCGCCGAAGTACGGTGCGTCGGAGTCGCGCGGGTTGCCCTCGTGCAACTCCATGACGTGGTCGTACAGACCACTCAGCGTCTGATTCTGGTAGTGATCCCAGAACGCTTCGATGTCGGTGACGATGCGCTGGTCTATCAGCGTGTCGGCGCCGCTGGTGGCGTGGATCCAGCCCGTAGTGACGCGCACCAGCTCATAGTCGTCGAAGCGGGCGTAGTACGGCTGCAGCACGTATTTGGGCTCGAAAGTCCTACGCAGCAGCTCGCTGCCGCTCGGTGAGGTCACCACGACCTCGTACGTCGACGCATCGAGCGGCGCCATCTCGAAGTCCACCAGCTCCGGATCGATCGACAGGTCCGCCGACATGACCTCGTCGACCGGCCAGATCTCTTTCAGCCAGCGCACCTTGCTGTACATCGCCTGCTGCGGCCACTCCTCCGGCGGACCAGCCTCGGCGAAATGGACCCGGATGCCGCCGATGGCCGGATCGGCGCTGTCCGACTGCATCCGACGCAGCTCAGGGACGATCACCTCGCGCAGCCACGAGAAGCCCTGCTTGAAGGCCGAGAGCACCGTGACGTTCGTGCCGTCGGCGGCGGCTCCCGCCTCGATCAACAGGGCCCGGGCCTGCTCGGCGATCCGGTGTCGGATCTCGGGCGGCTCGCTCAGCCGCGCTTCCACCCGCACCGGCCGACCACGGCGCACACCCGGAATCACCCGGGCACGGAACTGCGTCCAGAAGGCCTCGACCTCGGAGGGGATCTCGATCTGTTCCTCGTTGAGGACGGCGGCATTCTGCACGTCGCGATCATCCATCAGCACCGACACGTCGGCGATGCCGAGAACCGCGAGTCGCTGGCGCACGACCGCCTCCAGTCCGGGCTCGATCTTCTCTAGCGACACCGTGACCCGGGCAACATCGATCTGCTTGCCACGCAGCTCCTCGATCATGCGGTCGAGCTTGTAGAGAGCTGCTGCGGCCTGCCCTGCCGGGCTGCGTTGCGAAAGGAATCGCCACACCGCGAGCTCGACTTGATCCACCGTGGCGCGATCGTGTCCGCGTTCTGACAGGTGGGGGAACTGCTGCGACAGCTGCTCGAGTGCGCGCGTCACACCGGCGGCGTCAGCGCCGGTAACCACCACGGCGCGCTTGTCGCCGAAGGCGGCTGGCACGATCTCGATGAGGCCCTCACCGGCAGCTAGAGCCTCGATCCGTCCCGGCGCCAGCTTGCCGTCCTCGACGAGCTCGGAGATCAACGGGTGATCGATGCCGATGGTCACCAGGGTCGGCTCGCTGCGAGCCTTTTCGATCTCGGCCACCGTGCGACCGACCGGCAGGGTCACCCCGGCGGACTCCAGCCCCAGGCGAGCGGCCAGATCGATGGTGCCGTCGACGCCCGGGCCGGAGGCGCTCAGCACCGCATCGATACGGTCGGGGATCACGTTGTTGTCGCTGTCGCCGAGCAACCCCTCGGCCTCGAACAGGGTCGACAGATCGAGGTCGTCCTTGCCGCCGGAGCCCGGCCGGCCGGGTGTCGGGCGGGAGGGGGCCTCGGGTTCGACACGTGGAATCTCGACGGTGACCGCGGCGGCCCCCGTGGCGGCCAACGAAAGGCGTAGCCGCTCGGCGCCGGCGTACGACAGCAACTCGGATGGGTCGTCGGCATCGGCGTCGTCCGTGACCTCGCTCACGACCGCTCGTCGCGTCGGCACGTCCGCGAGCGCTTCCCGGGCGCGGGTCAGATCGGCGGCCGGCAGGCTCACCGTGACGTCGACGGAGGAAAACGATCCGTCACCGCCGGCCTCGGCGTGGATCGCCCGTACGCTGACCTCCTGCACCGTGATCCCTTCACCGGCGAGATACTCCTCGACGTTGCTGGTCAGATCCGTGAGCGTCGCTCCGGTGGGTGATCCGACGTGAGGTAGCCGACCGCCAAAGGCGGCGGCGGCGGCGCGCGTTCCAGCGTCGTCGGCGCCGGCGATCACCAGCCAATCGCGTCCGCCGGAGCTGGTTCGGGTCACCAGGCCAGCTCCCGCGCTGAGCTCATTGAGCGCCGCAACGTTGAGCCCGGCGCGTTGGACGCCGGCGCGTCCCACGGCAATGCCGATACCTCCCTGGGGCGCCTCGCGGGGAATCGGGAGGTCCATGGCCATGGTCTGGAATCCGAGGCGTGCTGCGACGTCCAGAGCCGCTGCCAGATCCCCCTCGGAGCGCTCGGCGCCCAAAACGATCCCCGCAGCGACGAAGTCGACGACCTCGTCGCCATTACGGTCCTGGAAGATCTGACCGGCCTCGAAGAGGCTTTCCAGCCCTGCCGCTGCCGCGTTGTCGCTCGCCTGCCCATCTGCCGGGGCGGGTACGCCGACGGCACCCAGGCCGGCGACAAGTGCGATGAGCAGAGGCTTCCACAGGTGGCTCATCATGCGCGGTCGGATCATCACTATCTCCTGGGTTCGTCGTTGTCTCGCGACTCGCTGCGCTCGGCGGAGCCGGGTGGACCGTCAGCAGATCCGAAGCCACCGCCGCCTGGGCTGCGCACGCTGACGATGTCTCCTGCCTGGATCGAAGCGGTTACCTTGCCGGGGAGCTCGCGCTCGCCGTCTCCGCTGATCAGCACGTTGCGGCCCGGGCGGCCGGAGCCACCGCCCTGCAACCCGTATGGGCCCTTGACGCGGCGATCACTGAGGATGGTGAGCTGGGCGGGCACTAGTAGCTGGATGTCGCGACGTATCCCGTCGCCGCCGCGCCAGGCGCCCGTCCCACCGGAGCCACGGCGCACCTCGTAGCGGGCGACACGGTACGGGTAGGCGTGCTCCAGAGCCTCCACCGGCGTGTTCAAGCTGTTGGTCATGTGAGTGTGCGTGGCGTCCAGGCCGTCGGCGTACGGTCGTGCGCCCATCCCACCGGCCACCGTCTCGTAGTAGGCGAACGGGGCCCCGGAGAGGTCGGTACCGCCGAGCGTCGTGTTGTTCATCGTGCCGCTGCTGGCGGCCGGGATGACGTCCGGTATGGCCTGGGCGAGCGCGCCGAGCACCGTATCGACGATGCGTTGCGAGGTTTCGACGTTCCCCGCGGCCATCGCCGACGGCGCCTGGGCGCTGACCAGAGAGCCGTCCGGTGCCACGACCTCCAGCGGCACGAGGGTGCCGTGGTTCGACGGTATCGGAAACGGCACAATGACGCGGAAGCAATAGAAGACCGCCGCCAGCGCGATGGCGTAGTTGGCGTTGATGCTGCCTTGCGCTTGTGGCGCGGTGCCGGCGAAGTCGACGCGTGCGGTGTCGCCGTCGACGACGATCGTTGCGACGATGGCGAGGGGGCCGTTGCCTTGGCCGTCGTCGTCCATGCAGTCTTCGAAACGGTAGGTCCCGTCAGGGATCTGGCGGATCGCCTCACGCGTCATGCGCTCGGCATAGGTCATCAAGTGCCCCATGTAGGCCTGCACGACCTCGAGTCCGTATTTTTCCACGATCGAAAGCAGTCGGCGGAGCCCAGTGCGATTCGAAGCGATCTGTGCCGTGAGATCACCCTCACGCTCTCGCGGCGTACGCACATTGGTGAGAATCAACGACATCACGTCGTCGACGAGCTCGCCGCCGCGCACCAGGTGCACCGGTGGAATGCGGATCCCCTCCTGATAAATGGAGGTAGCCAGCGGCATCGAGCCGGGGGTCATGCCGCCGACGTCAGAGTGATGCGCGCGGTTGGCGACGTAGAACGTCGGTTCGGCGTCGCCGGCGATGAAAACCGGCTCAACCAGGGTGATGTCGGGCAGATGAGTGCCGCCGCGAAACGGGTCGTTGACCACCACCACGTCGCCAGGACCCATGCTGGTGTCCTCGATCGCAGCCGACACCGACAGCGGCATCGATCCCAAGTGCACCGGCATGTGGTCGCCCTGGGCCACCACCCTACCGGCGCCGTCGAAAATGGCGCACGAGTAGTCGCGCCGTTCCTTGATGTTGGGCGAGAAGGACGTGCGGCAGAGCGCCACACCCATCTCCTCGGCCGCCGAGTGGAACAGGTTGCGGAAAACCTCCAACTGGATGGCGTCGTACTCCACCTGCGTCGCGGCCGGCAGCGAGCTCATGGGGTGGCCTCCATGATCAAGTTGCGGTATCCGTCGATGTGACAGCTGGCGTCCGGCGGAACGACGGTCGTCGTGCTGTACTCCACCACCAGCGCGGGGCCCTCGAACGAGCTGCCAGGCTGCAGCTGGTCGCGGTCGATGAGCCGGGCCCGACACGGTTCCTGATCGAAGATCATCTCGTGGTCTCCGAGGACCGCCGCACCGAGGTCGGACTCGGTCAGCCGCCGACTCTCCAACGTCGGCTTCTTGGTAGGTGCTACCACCCGCAGGCGAACGTTGACCACCTCGGTCGGCCGTTCCGGGTCGCTGTAGCCGTAGCGTTGCTCGTGAAGCTCGTGGAACGCGGCCTCGAAGCCGCCCTGCATCGGCACCTCGAGCTCGTATCCCTGGCCGACGTAGCGCAGATCGACGCTGCGCTCGAATCGCAGTTTGTTGGCGTCGGTGCCATCCAGTCCGAACTCTTCGATCGCCCGCGACTCGAGCTTACCGAACTCGACCTCGAGCATCCCGGGATCGACATCCGTTGCGGCCACCATCAGCGTCTGCGAGTAGTCGCGCACGATATCGGCCAGCAGCATGCCGAGCGCCGAGAGAATCCCAGCGGCGAATGGGACGACGACACGGGGAATACCGAGGTCGCGCGCCAGCGCCGCGGCGTGCATCGCGCCCGCCCCACCGAATGAGACGAGGCTGAAGTCTCGCGGATCGAACCCGCGCTCCACAGAGATCACTCGGATCGCCCCCGCCATCGTCGTGTTGGCGACGCGGGTGATGCCCTCGGCGAGCTCGATGGGCGCCATGTCGACCTCGGTCGCGAGGCGGCTCATCGCGGCCACCACCGGCTCCGGGTCGAGGTGTTGACCGCCGCCGAGAAAGTGACTCGGGGCCAGGCGCCCGAGAAACAGGTTGGCGTCCGTGACCGTTACCTCGGTGCCGCCGAGCCCGTAGCAGATCGGGCCGGGTTGAGCGCCGGCGCTGCGCGGGCCGACCTTCAAAGCACCACCGGGATCACGATAGGCGATCGAGCCTCCGCCGGCGCCGACGGTGTGGATATCGATGACCGGAAGACGAATCGGGAGGCCGCCCACGCTCGACTCGGCGGTGCGCCCGGGCTCGCCCTGACAAAGGCTGACGTCGGTGCTCGTGCCCCCCATGTCGAAGGTGATGCTGTTCGGGAAGCCGGCTAGCCGGCCAATCTCGGCGCCCCCGACGACGCCGCCCGCCGGCCCCGACAGGACCGTCTGGATCGCCGACCGTCTGGCTGCCTGCAACGAGATCGAGCCTCCGTTAGATTGCATGACCCGGATCGGCGACTCCGGTACGCGCTCGGCCAGATCGCCGAGATACCGCTGCATGATCGGGCCGACATAGGCGTTGGCCACGGTCGTGCTCGTGCGCTCGTACTCGCGAAACTCCGGTACGACCTGATGCGATGCGGTGACGAAGCCGCTGAAGCTGTCGCCCAGAGCGTCCAGCACGGCGCGCTCGTGCTCCGGATTGGCATAGGCATGCAGCAAGCAAATAGCCACGGAGTCATAGTCGCCGTCTCGTATGCGCTCGGAGATCGCGCTCAAGCTCGCGGGATCGACCGGATCGACGACCACGCCCCGTGGGTCCATGCGCTCGCGGACACCTAAGCGATCGGCGGCTGCAACCAGCGGCTCGGGCTTGGTGACCGCGAGGTCGTAAATCGATGGACGTGTCTGCCTGCCGATCTCGAGCACGTCCTCGAACCCGGCCGTGGTGACCAGGACGGTGCGCGCCCCACGTCGCTCGAGCAGCGCGTTCGTCGCCACCGTGGAACCGTGCACGATGTCGGCGCCGTCGACGCCCATGTTCTGCAGACCGGTGAGGATCGCCGTCGCCGGGTTGTCGGGCGTCGAGGGCTCTTTGTGTACGCGAACCCGACCTTCATCCATTAGGACGAAGTCGGTGAACGTGCCGCCGGTGTCGATGCCGATCACGAGCGTGTTCATGATCTACTCGCTGGTCGCACCGTAGACGAGCTCTTCGATCGCACCGTGCACGCGGTTGACGGTAGCGGCGGATGGCGGCCGGGTGGTGCGCGAGACCAGAAGCGTCGCGAGGACGTTCACCAGCAGGGCCCAAACGCCGCCGTGTAGGGACAGCGGGTGCGGCCATACGACGAGGGTGAGAAACAGGGTCACGAGGCCGAGTCCGATGCCCGCCAGCACTCCGTTGGCAGTGAACCGAACACTGGACGGGAAGGTGACACCAAGCACCGCCGGCAAGAGCTGTAGCGCCCCGGCGCCCGAGAGCGTTACCAAGATGACGAGGTACTCGAAGGTGTAGACGCTGAGGATGTAGCCGATGATCAAGAACCCGACGATGCAAACCCGGCTCACCGTGACGTAATGGGCCAGATCGGCGTCGGCGCGCACGTACCGTTGATAGATATCGCGGGTGAGAACCGCCGAGTTGGCGTGAAGGATCGAATCGAGCGTCGACATTGCTGCTGCCGTGGCCCCAGCCAGAATCACCCCCGTGAGCCAGGCAGGGGCGTAAGCAAAGAGCAGCTCCGGGAAGATCCTGTCGGGGATGGCAATTCCCGGCATCGCCAGCGCTCCGCCGAGACCGACGAAGGCGGTCGGAATGAACAAAGTGAGCAGGAAGATCGGGATCGTGGCGCCGAGCCACTTCAGCGTCCGCGCATCGACCGCCGTGTAGTAGCGGATCATGATGTGCGGCTGCAGGACGACTCCGAACGACAGCGCGATCATCATCCCGAACCACATCGGATAGGTGAAGAAATCGCGTGGGCCCGGGATCGTCAGCAGGTCGGGTCGTTGCTCCCTGACCGCTTCGAGCAGTTGCATCGGTCCGCCGAACAGCTCATAGGACAGGTAGATCGCCCCGGCCCACACCGCGACGTACATCCAAACGCCCTGCAAGACGTCGGTCCAGTAGACCGCGCGCAAGCCTCCCGCCATGAGGTAAGTTGCGGCCACGATGAGCAGCACTGCGGTAGCGGCCTCGAACGAGACCCGGTCGCCGGAGGCGGCGCTGATGATGTAGCCCAGTCCCTGCGCTTGCACCTGGATGTACAGAATCGTGAAGACGACCGATACCGATGCCACTACCACCCGCACCGCCTCACTCTCGTAGTAATCCGCCAGCATGTCGGCGGGAGTCATGTAGTGGAACTTCTTCCCGAGAGCCCAGATGCGCGGCCCGAGCACGTAGGTGATCGCACCGGTCATCAAGGTCCAGGTTCCCGCGACCCAGAAGCCGATGCCGTGCGTGTAGAAGAAGCCGCTGCTGCCCAAGAACGCGAAGGCACTGTGGTAAGTGGCGACCATCGTCAGGTAGAGGACGAAGAACCCGGCGCGACGCCCGTACAGCAGGAAGTCCTCGAGGTTGACCTCGAGACGGCGATTTGCGACGACGCCCAACAGCAACGTCATCACCAAGTAGGCGCCGATCAGCGAAAGCGCGACCACCCAAGGCTCCACGCTCAGATCCCCCGGCTCACAGCTGCTGGCGTGCGGCGTAGATGAGCACGGCCACCTTGGCGGTATAGATCACCGACAGGTACACGAACAGGAACGGCAGACCGAGCACCGTAGGCTCGATTCGATTGGCCAACGGCAACAGCGGCCACTCGGCGAACGCCAGGGCCACGAGGTAGAACGCTACAGTGAACCGGCCGCTCGGCGTGCGCGGCAAGTAGTGCGAGCGGAACTCGCGGTAGCGGCTCTGATCTCCCGTCGTGAGGCTCACTCGCGCAGCCTGCTCCTCTGCCAAAGGCACGCTCGCCCAACGTCCCGGAGGTCGATCGAACGGTCGCCTCGGCGCCGTAGGAAGGCCACCGGGAGCAGTGCGATTCGACGCGGTAGATTGCCCAGTCGCAGTCTAGTACCAATCTGTCCGGTGAGCACGATGCAGTCGATCAGAGGTCGCCCGTGAGCGCGACATCGCGGCGTCGATGTTGAATCGTGGCCGCATGCCGCAAACAAAGGGACTGTCCTGCGCTGGTCGTCGAACATGCTGATCTGCTCCTGTCCGGTTTGTTTGGTGGCGCCCGGAGAGTCCTCTACACTGCCGCCGGCAGGTGGCGCCAGCGGAACGTGCGTTCCGGGCCGTTGCCGGTGACCCACGGCCGCATCGTTACGGGGGAGCTCCGAATGGCGAGACGAAGGGGCCGGGCGCGCAATCGACGTGCCGAGACCGGCGTACGGCAGCTTCCGTGGGGCCAAGTCGCCAACCCGTATGCCCCGATCGAGGTAATCAGCGAAGACCAGATCGAGGCCATCCACCACGCCTCGCTCAGGTTGCTGCGGGAGGTCGGCGTCCGCGTGCTCCACGCAGAGGCGCGCAGCTTGTTTGCCGAAGCTGGGGCAGAGGTCGACGATGCCGCCCAGATGGTGCGCTTTGATGCGACGCTCATCGAGGAGATGGTGGCGTTGGCTCCGTCGGAGTTCGTCCTCCATGCGCGTAATCCCGAGCGTCATGTAACTATCGGCGGCCGCAACGTCGTTTTCACGGCGGTGGGCGGGCCGGCGTTCTGCAGCGATCTGGATCGCGGCAGGCGCACCGGCAGCTATGCTGAGCAATGCGACTACCTGCGTGTGATCCAAAGCCTCAATATCGTTCACCAGGAGGGCGGCGGGCCGTTCGAGGCCATGGATCTGCACCCGGAGACCCGACATCTCGATCTGTATCTGGCGCAGGTCCGATTGCTCGACAAGACCTGGCAGCCACAGGCGCTCGGCAAGGAGCGCGCCGAGGACGCCATCGAGATGGCATGTATCGGGCTGGGCGTCGATCGCGACGGGCTCGCCCGACGCCCAGCGCTGCAGTCGATCATCAACACCAACACGCCGTTGCAGTTCGACATACCGATGGCCGAGGGCACCATCGCGATGGCGCGCGCGGGGCAGTCGGTGTGCATCACGCCGTTTACTCTGGCTGGGGCGATGGGGCCGGCGACTCTGGCCGGCACGATGACGTTGCAGAACGCCGAAGCGCTCATGGGGATCGCCTTCACGCAGATCGTCAACGCTGGAACTCCGGTGGTCTACGGCGCCTTCACCTCGAACGTCGACATGCGCTCGGGCTCACCGGCGTTCGGCACGCCCGAATACACCAAAGCAGCGCACGCCAGCGGACAGCTCGCACGTCGCTATAACGTCCCGTTCCGCTCCAGCAACACGACCGCATCGGCGACCGTCGACGAGCAGGCCGTCTATGAGAGCTCGATGTCGCTGTGGGGCGCTGTCATGGCACACGCGAATCTGGTGGAGCACGCCGCGGGATGGATCGAGGGCGGCCTCACGGCCTCGTTCGAGAAGCTCATCATCGACGCCGAGATGTTGCAGATGCTGGCGGAGTACCTGCGCCCGATCGAGGTCAGCGAGGACACGCTGGCGTTTGAAGCCATACGAGATGTCGGGCCCGGCGGTCATTTCTTCGGCTCGCCGCACACGATGGAGCGCTACGAGACGGCGTTCTACTCACCGATGCTGTCGGATTGGCGCAACTACGAGACCTGGGAGGAAGCCGGGTCGGTGGCAACCGCGGCGCGCGCCAACGCGATCTGGAAGCAACTGCTGCGCGACTACGAACAGCCACCGTTGGATCCGGCGATCGACGAGGAGCTGTGTGCCTACGTTGCCAAGCGCAAGGAAGCGTTGCGAACATCGTAACAAGCGGCTTGGCGGTGGTCAGCGGGGCGACTTGTCGGCCGCTCGGAGCAAGGCGTCGAGTAGTTCGGCGGCGCGTCGCGGCCCATTTTGGGCTTGCATCTTCGCGCTGGTCGACGCCAGCTGGGCGCTCATCGGCCTGTCGTTCAGCAAAGTCGTCAGCGCCGTCGCGAGCTCGTCTTCGGTCCACTCCGAACGATGCATCGTGAGGCCGTGGCCGGTCTCCTGGACGCGCGTGGCGTTGTCGTGCCCGTCCCAAACGTAGGGGAGGATGAGGGCCGGTTTGCCGAAGTACAGGCACTCGGTGAAGCTGTTGTTGCCACCGTGATGGATGACGACGTCAGCCTGCTCGATTACCGAGGGCTGCGGGAACCAGGGGGCCAGCTGAACGTTCGGTGGCGGCGTGTCGTAGCTGTCGAGATACTCGCCGACGTTGACCAACACCCGGAAGGGTAGCTTTGCGAGCGTTCCGATGATGCGTTCCAGCAGCGCCGTATCACCGGCGCCGAGGCTACCGAAGCTGACGTACACCAGCGGTGCGTCGTCGTGGCTCCCGAAAGCCGGAACGTCGTAGCGGTCCTCCTGCCTCACGCACCCCTCCAGGTACTGGAACCGCGCCGGATCGAGCGGCTGGCGGCGCTGAAACCGTACCGCCTCGGGGTACAGCAGCAGGTTCAGAAACGGCGAGGCTTCGAAGAACTCGCCGGTCGGGTAGGCGGGTTCGCCGCACTGGCGCAGAAAACCGTTGAAGCGCTCGTGAATCGGGCCGATGATCTCGTTGAAGCGGCTGGAGAAGTGAGCCGCGCACTCCGTATCGCCGGCGCGGCAGCCGGATAGGTGGGGCGGGATGTCCCGATCAGGAATCTCGTTCTCGCTGCACGAGATGATCCGGACCCACGGTGCGCCAAACTGTTTGATAGCTGGAAAGAGGATCACGTTGTCGACGCAGACCAGGTCGGGCTGCAGCTCGCGCAGTGCCTGCGGCAGCTGCTTCTCGGCCCAGATCGCCGTCTCGACGATCGCCTCCCAGCAATCGCGCACGTAGTTGTCGATCTGATCGTAGGGTGACTTACCGAAGTTGGGGATGTGGCTGTTGATGAAGTCCGACCAGTAGCGCGCCATGTCCTCGGGAGCCATGGGCTCGGACATATCGATGGGGCGCTCCTCGAAGCCGTAGCCGTCGAAAACACCGGCGAACCCGGGATCGCAGAGGAAAACGACCCGGTGCCCGAGCTCGCGACATTGCTGTGCGATGCCCACCGAGTTGAGCGCCGGGCCGAACGCTGCCTCGGGGAAAAAGGCGATGGTCCGGCGGTCTTCCAACTTCGTCCTCCGCTCAGCAGCGCCCGAGAAGAGGCGGCATGATGGACTTGGCAGCGCGTTGCGGACCAAGCGGCGCTCCAGAGGATATCGTTGCCTTGGAATCGCCGCTGGACCGAGGTCGGCTGGAGCGCCGCATGGCTAAGATCAGCCTCAACCTGATGCGTATCGTGGTGGGCTTCGTGTTCTTCCAATACGGCGCCCGTAAGCTGTTCGGCTGGATCGGCGGGACAGGGGATTCCGGCCAAGCAGCCGAGCTGTTCTCCCTGTTCTGGTTCGCTGGCTTGTTCGAGTTCTTTGGCAGGATCGCGATTCTGATCGGCCTCTTCACGCGACCGGTTGCGTTCGTGCTCGCCGGGGAGATGGCGGCGGCGTATTTCATCGTCCACGCGCCGAGGGGGTTCTGGCCGGCGGTCAACGAGGGTGATCACGCCGTGGTGCTGTGCTTCGTGTTCCTGTTCCTGGCCTTCAACGGAGGCGGTGATTGGAGCGTCGACGGCCAGCTCCTGAGTCGCGGCGACGAACGACACAACGGCTGACGGGTGAGCCGCTGCGGAGCGTGACGTGCCTTCGATGTGCTACCCGCCTGGATCAGCCGCCGATGAACTTCACGTCGAAGCGGCCACCGGTGATCTGGATGGTCTCCTCGGTGTCCTCGTTCCTGCCGGTGAGATCGAAACTGCCGCTCGCCCCGTTGCTGGTCAGCGTTTGGATGCTGAATGTACCGGCGATCGCGACGACATATACGCCGTCTTGCGGCTGGAAAGCGACCAGCGTGTCGCCGGCGCCGCCGTCAGGCCCGGGTTGGATCTGAAAGTCGCCGACGGCAGCGTTCTCAACCTGAATCTGGACGACATTGCTGAGGCTCGTGATGACCAGCTTGTCGTCGTCCATCATCGCGATGCTGGGGTTCGTAGAGAAGCTCTCGCCGTCGAAGAGTGCGCTCACCGTGCCGGCGTTCAAGGCCGCCAGCGGGTTGGGGAACTGAGCCTGAACCGAGCCTGTCCCTACGAGAACGGTGCACAAAGCACAGGCGAAAATCATCAAAACGCGTTTTGGCATAATCGCGGTTTCCTGGAAGGGTGAGAGTCGTGCAGAAAACGGGAGATTAGCATCGCGGCTCGATGGGAGTTTCAATAGGGTTGCTCAACTGACAACGACCACTTGGAGAAACGCTGATGGACAAGCTGCTGAGCTTCTACATCGACGGGCAATGGACCAAGCCCCTCGGCGACGCGACGACGGCGCCGGTGATCAACCCGGCCACCGAGGAGACCGTTGCAGAGATTTACCTCGGCAGCCCGGCTGACATCGATCACGCTGTGGTGGCCGCGCGCGCTGCCTTCGACAGCTACTCGAGCACCACGGTGGCGGAACGGATCGAGCTGGCGGAGCAGATCGTTGCGGTGTTCAATCGGCGTTACGACGAGATGGTGGATGCCATCATTGCCGAGATGGGCGCCCCCCACGACCTGTCGCACTCAGCTCAGGCCGCCTGCGGTCCGGGGCACTTCGCGGCCACGATCGCGGCGCTGAAGAACCTGTCGCTGGAAGAGAAATCCGGTCGCAGCGGCAACGTCGTACTCGAGCCTATCGGCGTGTGCGGCTTGATCATCCCGTGGAACTGGCCGATCAACCAGCTGGCCTGCAAGGTGGCCCCGGCGCTGCTGGCGGGATGCACGATGGTGCTCAAGCCCAGTGAGCTGTCGCCACTGTCAGCCCACCTGTTCGCCGAGTTCGCTGACGAGGCCGGAGTTCCGCCCGGCGTATTCAACATGGTGCACGGCGAGGGACCGGTAGTCGGTGCTCGACTCGCCGAGCATCCGGACGTCGATTTGGTGTCGCTCACCGGCTCGACGCGCGCCGGCGCTGCCGTGGCCAAGGATGCTGCGGACACCGTCAAGCGAGTATTGCAGGAGCTCGGCGGCAAATCGCCCAACGTGATCTTCGAGGACGCCGACGTGGAGGGCGCGGTGCGCAAGGGCGTGTTGCACTGCTTCGAGAACACCGGGCAGTCGTGTAACGCCCCGACGCGCATGCTGGTTCACGAGAGCATTTATGCGCAGGCCGTGGAGACGGCGGTACGCGTGGGCGAGGGCGTCGAGGTCGGCGACCCTACCGAGGCCGGCTCCCACATCGGACCGCTCGTATCCGAGACCCAGTTCGACAAGGTACAGCGACTGATCAACGTCGGGATCGACGAGGGAGCCGAGTTGGCGCTCGGTGGTCCTGGCAAGCCGGAAGGGCATGAGACGGGTTACTTCGTGAAGCCGACGATCTTCACCGGTGTCAACAACCAGATGACCATCGCGCGTGAGGAGATCTTCGGGCCCGTGCTGTGCGTGATCCCGTTCGCCGACGAGGACGAGGCGATCGAGATCGCCAACGACACGCCCTACGGTCTCGGTGCCTATGTCCATACGCAGGACTGGGACCGAGCCCGTCGCGTCGCCCGCCGGCTCAAGGCCGGTAGCGTGTACCTCAACGGCAATGCCCAGGACTTTGATTCGCCGTTCGGCGGCTACAAGCAGTCGGGCAACGGCCGCGAGTGGGGCGGTCACGGGCTCGAGGAGTTTCTCGAGAAGAAGGTGATCAACGGCTTCTACGCCGAGAAGGCGAGGTACTAGTGGCGCCTGTAACAGATGGCCACTGATTGACTCAACTCGGCGCGCGAACCGAGTAGCGGCCGGAATGCGGAGATCTTGAAGACGCCGATCACGTGGGAGGACGGGTTCGTGATTCCGCCGACCACGCCCGGACTCGGTGTCGAGCTCGATGAGGCGGTGGCGGAGCGCCACCCCTATGTGGGTGACGAATTGCACCTGGCACCTGCTGACGATCCGCTGGAGTAGCGCATGAGCCCGGAGACGGATCCTACAGCGGCGGCCGGCAAGCCCGGCGATCGGCTGTTCAAGTACGCGCAGGTGCTGATGCTGTCTTCGGCGGCGACGTTCATCTACAGCGCGCCCTACCTGCGGCAGATATTCAAGTCACCGCTGATGGAGGTGTTCCAGCTCACCGAGGCACAACTGGGAAACCTCAGCTCGACATACGGCATCGCTTGCATCCTCTGCTATCTGCCCGGCGGCTGGGTCGCTGATCGGGTATCCCCGCGGCGACTGGTCATCACCTCGTTGCTGGCGGGCGCGGTCACGTTCGTGTGGATGGCAACGATTCCTGGCTATGGCTCGCTGCTGGTCATCTACGCCGCCTGGGGCGTCATCGGCATCCTGGTTCTGTGGTCGGCGATGCTGCGGCAGGTACGTGTGATCGGAGATGAAAGCGAGCAGGGGCGCCTCTTCGGCCTGCTGGAGGGCTCGCGAGGTCTGTTCGAGGCCGCGCTCTTCACGCTCGCGGCGCTGTTGTTCAGCTGGTTCACTGCTCAGGCGATCGGGATGTCCGCGGTATTCGGGTTGTATGCCGTGCTGTCGGCAGGGCTCGGGCTGTGGCTGCTCTTGGGCAGCCAGGGCGACGGTACGGATGGCGACGAGTCTGCGGCCATCACGCTGGCGGACGTGCTGCTGATCGTTCGTGAGCCTACCGTGTGGCTGATGTGCGTCATGCTGACGGCGGTGTTTCACTTGTTCTGGGCCATCATCGAGTTCCCGAGCTTCGGTGAGCGCGCCGGCTTCGGGATGACCGTGGCGGCGACCCTGGCCATGGGGACGGCACGAGTGTGGATGCGCCCGGTCGGTGGCGTGCTCGGAGGTATCGTCGGGGACCGCGTGACCAACGCGCGCGCGGTGCTGTGGCTGCTTGCCGTCGGTGCCGGCGTCTGCGTGTTCCTGGCGTTGATGGACACGGGCCCCGACTCCGTGTGGATCCTGTGGGCCCTGGTGCTGCCGTTCGGAATCCTGGTGTACGCGGTTCGAGGGCTGATCTGGGCCGTGCTACAGGACTGCCCGATTCCGACCTACCTCACCGGCTCGGCCATCGGCTTCATCTCGATCATGGGCTACTCCTCTGACATCTATATTCCGCAGGTGAGCAGCTACCTGATCGGTACGTACGCCGACACCGCGGGGTACCAGCTGTTCTTCGCCTACGTCGCCGTGGCGGCAATGATCGGCGTCGGCGCCACCTGGTGGCTGCTGCGCCTGCGGGTGTCCTCAGATCCGGCGTGATTCGGCGGTCGGTGTCAGTCCGTTGCAGCTGGGGTCCTACAGTGGGTGCTCTCGACCTTCGTATTCTTGCAAATCGACTTGGTCCGATCCGCGAGACACAATGAAGAGCTGGAAGATCGTCGGCGCCGTGATCCTCATTGTGGTGACCGCGCCCGCCCCGGTCGACGGCCAAGACCGATGAGTGGATTCCGCTTTTCAACGGCAAGGACCTTGCCGGATGGACTCCCAAGATCACCGGCTACGACCTCGGTGACAACTTCGGCGACTCCCTGCAGTCAGAGAGCCACCCGGTCGAGTTCCGCAAGGTCGAGTTTCGCAAGCTGGAGTAGAAGGCCTCAGATCGCGTCGGTGCCGCACTATTAGCCGGGGTCGGAAGCTCCAGGCGAGGCTACCGGATGACCGCGAGCTCGCCGCGCTCTTCGATCAATTGCTCGATGTGCTCCACCAGCCGCGTCCGCCGCGCCAGAAGCCCGCTCATCTGATACGGGGTCAAGAATGAGTCGACCGCACCTCGGATCTGTTGCTCGGTCAGCTGCCGCAGCAGCTCCCACATGCGTGGAGCGCACCACACGAAATCGTCCACGTAGCGGAGCTCTGTACGCATCTGGAACGCCCGTGAATGATCAATCATCCAGAGCTTCCAGTCGGCATCCGACAGGTAATTACCGGCGTTGCGGTCGTCGTTGAACATCAAGGTGTCGAATACGCGCATCGCCTGGATCTGGCGTATCCAGTCGAGCGTTACCGGCGGACGTAGCTCGGTCTCCTTGCGCTCGTTCTCGCTGCGCGTTCCCTCCACCCAGAGCTGCACGCTGCCGCTGATGCCGTTGATCCGCCGACAAACCGTTGGCGGTACGTTGTCGAGCTCGAACAAGCGCGCCAGCTCGTAGGCGGCGCACTGATTCTTGTAGCTGTCGTAGTAGCGACGGAACGCGCGTCCGTTCGACCGTGCGTCGCGCGTCTCCTTGTCGATCCCGTGAAAGGCCGCACGTGCTCGTACGCCGTTGTGTTCGAGCTCCAGACGCTTGAGCCCGGTGATGCCGACACCGAAGTCTTCGGAGGAAACGACCCGCGCGCTGCGCAGGAAATCGGTTGCCTCGTCGTGGGTCCGAAACGGTAGCGGACCATCGGGCCCCGGCCAGGGGCGCGCGATTTCCGCTTCATCTTGAAACGGACGTGCCCAGGCGGGCGCGCTGGTGCCGCCCGCCCCCAACGGGAGCGCCAAGGCGATGACGCAGAGCGCAACGACGCGGGCTGAGGTACCGATGCGCGCGGTCGAGTCAGTGCTCCGGGGAGCGACCATGGGACGCTCCATGGTTGTTCGGCGAACAGGTCTCTCGAGGAGAGGCCTAGCAGGCCGTGGTGAAAGTGTGGTGGGTCTGGTTACGGCGAGTTGGGGCCAGATGCAAGGCGGGCTGACGCACACGATGCCCTGGCCATCGTCGAGGAAGGCCAACGCTGCAGGTGGCCCCAAATCGCCGTAACCCTTCGGGCGACTGGGGGTTGCGCGCGGATGCTGCGTCGTTTGTCGTCAACGATGGGGTAACCATCGCCTCCTCCTCTCTCCTGGCCTGCGCCTCGCAAGACCCTGTCGCCAGACCCACCGCACTTTCACCACGGCCTGCTAGAGTACGCGCTGCGCTCGCCGGAGACCATAGCCGACCCGCTGAGCAGGCTGCTACAGAATGGTTCGGCCAGTCGATAGCAACCCGCGCGCCGTGGCCAGCTCGGCGGCCAGGATCGCACCGCCGGCAGCACCCCGCACGGTGTTGTGCGCAAGGGCTACGAACTTGAAGTCGAGTACCGCACATGGGCGCAGACGGCCCACGGACACGGTCATGCCGCCGCCCAGATCCCGGTGCAAGCGCGGTTGGGGGGAGGACGGATCGTTCAGATACTGTAGCGGACGGCTCGGCGCCGAGGGGAGGTCGAGGTGCTGCGGCTCACCGCGGAACTGATCCCAGGCACGTCGCACGTCGTCCTCCGCGGCCGAGTCGCGCAATCGAACCGAGACGCACGACGTGTGCCCGTCGATCACGGCGACGCGATTGCAAGCAGCGCTGATCGTGATCGAGGCCGGATCGATCCCATCCGGTCCAAGGACGCCGAGGATCTTGCGCGATTCGGTCTCGATCTTTTCCTCCTCGCCGTCGATGAGCGGCAGCACGTTGTCGAGCATCTGCAGGCTCGACACTCCCGGGAGCCCGGCGCCGGAGACCGCCTGCAACGTCACTACCGAGAAAGCCTCGACGCCGAACGCGTCGAACAGCGGCTTCAGTGCCAGCACGACGCCGATGGTCGAGCAATTGGGGTTGGTGATGATGGCACCGGAGTGCTGTTGCCTGCCGGCAAGGTCGAGGTGCTCCGGGTTGACCTCCGGGACCAGGAGCGGCACGTCGGCGACCATGCGGTGGTTCCTTGCATTGGACACAGTCAAGGTGCCGGCGGCAGCGAAGCGGGTCTCGATATCTCCGGCTACGCTCGAGGCGAGCGAGGAAAACGCCAGCGGACAGTCTTCGCGCGGCGCACACTTCTGTACCACCATCGCGGCGATTTCGGCGGGCAGGGGAGCGGACTGAACCCAGTTGGTGGCCTCGGCGTACGTTCTTCCGGCGGATCGGTCCGAGGCCATGAGCGCACGGATATCGAACCAGGGATGCTCTGCCAGCAGGCTGACGAAACGCTGGCCGACGCTTCCGGTCGCGCCGAGCACGGCGACCGGGATTCTTTCGCCGAAACCCAGGTCGTTCAGTGTCTTCAAGGAAGATCTCCCTGTGGCGTGATGCTCGGCGGCTTCACCGAGGCGTCCGAGTCTCTCATTGCGTGCAGGATATCCACCAGCACACCGGCGGCCGTCACCTCTGTGCCGGCACCCGGTCCCTGTAGCACCAGCGGGGCATCACGGTAGCGCTCGGTCCAGAAGGCAAACAGGTTGTCGCGATCGCGCACCGCAGCGCAGGGATGATCCGCTGGAATCTCCTGCAGCCCGACCCTGGCGCCGCTGTCATCCAGTGTCGCCAGATAGCAGAGGACCGCATCGCGTTGCGCGCATGCCGTCTGCCGCTCGGCAAAATGTGCATCGAGTGTGTCCAGCCCGTCCCAGAACGCGTCCAGCGTCGTCGCCGACAGGTCGGGATCGGGGAGCAGTGACTCCACCTGAACATCGGTGGGTTCCATCCTCCGGCCGGCGACCCGTGCCAAGATCAGCAGCTTGCGGGCGACGTCCATGCCGCTGAGATCCTCGCGAGGATCGGGCTCCGTATAACCGGCCTCGTGGGCCTGGCGGACCGCTGCGCTAAAGGCCTCGCCCCGTCGCAGACGGTCCATCAGGAAGCTCAGCGTGCCGGAGAAGGTGCCCTCGACCTTGAGCAGCCGATCGCCGCTGGCGACAAGATCGGTCAGCGTGCGGATCACCGGTAGCCCGGCGCCAACGGTCGCCTCGTGATAGAGCCGGCACTGCTTGCCGCCTGCGTCGCGAATTGTCTCCCAGGCATCGAGCGTCCCCGCCAGCGGCTTCTTGTTCGCGGTTGCCACGGCGACGCCGGCGTCAAGCAGCGGTGCGTACGCCTCGCCGATCTCGTCTGCCGCGGTGCAGTCGACGAACACCCGGCGTCCGCCCAGCCCGCAGGTCCAGTTGACGAGCTCGGTCAGATCCGTTGGTCGTTCGTCGGCCGCCTCGACCTGACCCTGGCCGGACGTCTTCATGCTGCGGCTGTTGGCGATCCCCACGACCACCAGACGAGGGTCGTTCGCGGCGGTCGCTCGCAGTTGTTCCAGTAGCGCCGACCCCACGCCGCCGGTGCCGACAACGATGACTCGAGCCGTGCCACTGTCCTCGAACAGGCAACAATGCATGGACTCGAGGGCCCGACGTTCGTCGTCGCGACCGACCACCAGCGAGATGTTGAGCTCCGAGGAGCCCTGCGCGATCGCGTGGATGTTCACCCCACTGGCGCCGAGCGCGCTGCACAGCTTGCCGGCGATTCCCGGGGTGTGGCGCATGCCCTCTCCGACCGCCGCCAGAACCGAGAGGTCGTTCTCCACTACCAGGTCGTCGATCAGCCCGGCGCTGCGCTCCAAATGAAACTCGCGTTCGATGCGTTGACGAGCGGTCTCGATGGCGTCGGGTGCGATGGCGAAGCAGATGGAATGCTCGCTGGACGCCTGGCTGATCAGGATCACGTTGATCTCTGCATCAGCGAGCGCGCCGAACAGACGACCGGCGATCCCCGGCATGCCGAACATCCCGTCGCCCTCCAGGCGTACCAGACTGACGCGGTTGATCGACGAGATCCCACAGATGGCCCGCGGGCGTTGTGGACGCTCATTGTCGATGCGAGTGCCAGCGAAATCCGGGTTCAGGGTATTGCGAATCAGAAGCGGAACCGAAGCCTCGCGCGCCGGCCGGACGGTGGGTGGGTACACCACCCGGGCTCCGAAATGTGACAGCTCCATGAGCTCTTCGTAGCTCAGATGCGAGATCGGTCGGGCGTCCTCCACCAGTCGCGGATCGGCACTCAGCACCCCGTCGACGTCGGTCCAGATCTCGATGACGTCGGCCCCCACCGCTGCTCCGGCCAGCGAAGCGGTCAGGTCCGAGCCACCCCTGCCCAGGGTCGAGGTCTTGCCGTCAGCGGTTGCGGCAATGAACCCGGTGAGCACGGGTACGTCGGCACTCCGGTCGAGGTGGTCGCGAAGCCGCCCGGCGGTGATCTCCGGCTCGACCGCCGCTGCTCCGAATCGTTCGTCGGTGACGATCAGCTGCCGCGCATCACATGCCGTTGCCACCAGACCTGCGCGCCGGAGTGCTGCGGCGACCAGCTCGACCGACAGCAGCTCGCCGGTCGAGAGGATCGAGTCGAGCGTTCTGGGGCTGCACTCTCCCACCAGCGCAACGCCGCGAAGACGGTCCCGCAGCTCGCTCAGCACCGAGCCCAGTCGCTGGCGCAAGGTACCTACGTCCCCGGCGTCCGCGAGGATCTGGAGAGCCTCGATGTGCCGTGATTCGATCGCATCGCAGGTGGCGTCGAAGTCCGCGTCTTCGGCCGCCAGCTCCGACGCCGCCAGTAACGCGTCGGTAGTACCACCCATGGCGGATACCACCACGCAAACGCGGGTCTGGCTCGCGGTCTGGGCAATGATGCGCGCCACCGTCGCAATGTGCTCAGCGCTTTGCAGCGAGGTGCCGCCGAATTTGAGAATCTTCATTCCAACAGTCCGGGTCGTTGACGCCGGGCTCAGTAGACGCGTCGGTACTCGCCGTCGAATACCGTGCTCCAGCTGGCGCCGCCGTCGGTGCTTTGCTCCCAGTGCTGTCGAACGTGACCGCTCTCGAGAGGCGTCCAGGTGATGCGGCTCGTGCCATCGGCGGCGACCATGCGCATGCTGCCGTTCTCGATGCCACCGTTGATGTAGAGCGGCGCCCCGGCTACGTCGATCCAGGTCTGATGCCACCTGCCGCTGCCGGCGTCGTAGAAGTTGTAGCTCGAGCCGCGGTGCCCGGTGCCGCCGCGCCAGCTCTCGTGCAACGCACAGCCACCCAGGACCTTGTCGATACGGTTGCTACCGACGCGCTGACCCTGGGGGCCGTAGACCTCCCAATCGCCGATCCAGAAATCGAACTGGCGGTGCTCCGGCGTGGAGCAGGGTCGCTGTTGTTGCTGCTGTTCCAAGGCTGTCGGTGAGCTCGGGGCGCCAACGCCCTGCGGATTGGCAGGGGCGGCGGCCATCAGGATGGCAATTCCGATCAGGGCGGTGCGTCGAATCTGCATATTGCTGGTCTCGTGGGGGATTGAGGTTGTCGGCGTCTACGACGCCATGCCTTTGTCTTGCAGCTCTTTCTCGGCGTCGGGTGACTTCGAAAGGGCCGCTAGCCGCATCCCCCGAAGAACCCCCGACGTCTTGCTGAACTGAATGTTGCCGTACTCCACGATCTGCACACGGTTCTCCTCTCTCAAGGCATCTCCCTGCATGAGGCAGTGAAGCCTATCACCGCTCCTGTGCCGTTCCGGTCGCGCGGGCGATGTGCTAGCGTCGGCCCAGCCACGGGGCTCGGTCGGGCCTGAACACCTTCGCTGTCGGGCTTGTCGAGCGGTGTTTTGCTGCTCCCGCCCCGCGAGGACCAGGAGGCCGCGATGAAGTTCACCGACCGCGAGCTGGGCATGGGCCGCGCCATCACCCGTCGCGACTTTCTCAACGGTGCCAGCGTCGCAATCGGTAGCGCTGGAGCGATCGGGGCGGCGGTCCCGGGGAACGCTCACGCTGCAAACGGCCCGAGTAGCAGTGCGCCCGCACGACGCCGTGTCCAGGCGGACGGCGAGCACTATCCGCCCGGGTTGACCGGGATGCGCGGTAGCCACGAGGGGTCGTTCGAGGTGGCGCACGAGATGCGCTACGGCAAGACCTGGGACCAGCCTGAAGACACAGGCGAGGTGTACGACCTGATCGTGGTTGGCGGCGGCCTGAGCGGCCTGGCAGCGGCGTTCTACTTCCGCAAGGCGCTGCCCGAATCAAAGGTGCTGGTGCTCGACAACCACGACGACTTCGGCGGCCATGCGAAGCGCAACGAGGTCATGGTCAACGGACACCAGGTGATCGGCACCGGGGGCACCTCCTACATCACCGGTGCGTATACGCCCGAGGGTGAGACTTTGCTCGAGGAGATCGGCATCGATCCCGAGCGCTTCCACAAGCTCGGCGGCGAGCGCGGCGTGCTGGCCCGCGAGTACGGCCTGCAGAACGCGGTGTTCTTCGACGAGGAGAACTTCGGCGAGGATCGACTCACGGTGGGCGTGCCGGGGCGACGCGCCAGCGGAGCGGCGCCGCTGCCGTGGTCGGAGTTTCTGGCCAAGACACCGCTTCCGCCGCAGGCGCAGAAAGACATCGCCGATCTCTACGGCGACGCGCGCGACTACATGCCGGGGGTGACGCTCGAGGAGAAGATCCGTCGGCTCAAGAAGATGAGCTACAAGGACTTCCTGCTCGACGTCGTTGGGGTGGATGAGAGCGTCGTCAAGTATTTCTGGCACAGCCCGGACTCCAACGGTGTCGCCGGTATCGACACCCAGAGCGCCTGGGGTGCGTTCCGATCAGGATGGGTCCCAGGACTCGACGCGATGGGTCTCGAACGTCCGCCGCGCAACTGGCTCGAGGGAAGGGACAACCCGTGGGAGGGAATCAAGTTCCCGGACGGCAACGCCGGGATCGCCCGGCTGATCGTTCGCTGGCTGATCCCGGGCTCGCTCCCCGGCAGCACCATGGAGGACTCGGTCGCCACGCACGTCCGTTACGGGGAGCTCGACAAGGCGTCCAATCCGGTACGCATCCGTCTGAGCAGCACGGTGGTCAACGCCCGACACCGCGGCGAGCGGCGCACCGCCGGTGAGGTCGAGGTGACCTACGTGCAGGACGGCAAGGCGCGCCGTGTCCGCGGCGGCACCTGCGTCATGGCCTGCTACAACGCCATGATCCCGTACCTGTGCCCCGAGATTCCGGAGGAACAGAAGACAGCGCTGAAGTGGGCCGTGCGCAAGCCCTACGTCGAGACCAACGTCGTGCTACGCAACTGGCGAGCGTTTCACGAGCTCGGCATCGCCCGCATCAGCTGTCCGATGGGCTACCACCAGTCGATTTCGCTCACCGACTGGGCTCCGAGCATCGGCGACTACACACGCCCCGGAGACCCCGAGGACCCGATGATGCTGCACCTGTCGTTCGTGCCGGTCCAACCGGGATTGCCCTCCAAGGACCAATTCCGCGCCGGTCGCGAGAAGCTGCTAGCGACGACTTTCGAGACCGTCGAGCGCAACACCCGGGATCAGCTGGCCCGTGCGCTGGACGGTAGCGGGTTCGATCCGGCGCGCGACATCGAGGCGATGATCTGCAACCGCTGGCCGCACGGCTACGCGGGCGCTGCGAACGATCTGTACGATCCTGAGTACGGCTACGACGAGGCTCCGTGGGTTGTAGGGCGCGAGCGCTTTGGCCGCATCACGGTGGCCAACTCGGATGCCGCCGCAATTTGCCTCACTCAGGCGGCGTTCGACCAGGCGCACCGTGCCGTGCAGGAGCTGATCACCGACGTAATCCGCCCGGAGTTCCAGTATCCGTGGGCGGAAAGGACCTGATCGATTCATCCACTGCTACTGGACGATATGTAGCCTCGGAGGTACCGTCAGGGCACGTGCTAACCAGAGGTGAGGTGAAATGGCTGACTACAAGCTGCTAGGCAAGAACTACACCCCCCCGGATCTGGTTGCCAAGGTCCAGGGAAAGGCGAAATATGCCGAGGACTTTCGCGCCGAAGGGATGCTGTTTGCCAAGCTGTTGGTCAGCCCGATGCCGCACGCGCGCGTCCGTAGCATCGATGCCAGTCGAGCGCTGGCGATGCCTGGCGTGGAAGGGGTTCTGACGGCTGACGATCTGCCAGAGGTGGCACCACACATCGAGGCGGCACTCAGCAACGAGCCGTTGTATGAGGGTGCGCCGGTCCTGGCCGTCGCGGCCGTGGATGAGACCACGGCGGCCGACGCTATCGAGCGCATCGATGTCGATTTCGAGCCGCTGCCGTTCGTCATCGATCCGCTGGATAGCTTGCGTCCAAACGGCATCAACGCGCGCTCCGAGGGCAACGTCTATGGCGGTCGCGAGTTCCACACGCTCAAGTGGACGGACGAGGATTTCGCCGAGGCCGACGAGGACCGCCTCCCGATGGGCGAGGCGTTCTATGAGTTCACGAACGGCGATCTGGAAGAGGGGTTCGCCATTGCCGATCTGGTGTACGACGAGACGATCTCGCACCAGTCGCTGACGCATCATCCGCTCGAGCCTCGCAGCGCCATGGCCTACTGGCAGAACGGCAAGCTCTACCTGCACGCCTCGACGCAGAGCACCGCAAACAGCGCTCCGGGGTCAGCGAGGGCGTGCGGCGTCGATCCGGCAGATTTGGTGCTGATCGCCGAGTACTGCGGCGGTGGCTTCGGCAGCAAGATCGGCGGGTCGGTCAACCTTCCGGTGGTGTCGCTGCTGTCCCAGCAGACCGGTCGGCCGGTGATGCTGCGGGTGACGCGCGCCGAGGAGAACTACTTCGGCATGGCGCGCTGTGGCTTCCAGGGCCGCGTCAAGATGGGGTTCCGGGCCGACGGTCGCGTGACGGCGCTGGACTACTACGTCGTGCAGGACAACGGGCCGTATCGCGGTGAGGTGGACTACTGGATCGCCGCCGAGATGGCGTCGGTCACCTACACGCCGCTTTCGATGCGCTTCCGCGCCGTCCCCGTGGTCACCAACACGCCACCGCGCGCGGCGCAGCGCGCCCCGGGTGGCGTGCAGGCGACGGCGATGCTTGAGCCGGTGGTCGATCGGGCGGCACGCGAACTGGGGATCGATCGACTGGAGATTCGGCGTGTCAACGCGCCCGTGGCTGCAAGCAAGTTCGGCTCAGGGCAGGGGACCCTGTCGAGCGTCTACGCAGTGGAGGCAATCGATCGCGGCGTCGAGTTGTTCGACTGGGAAGCACAGAAGCAGCTCAGCGGTCAACGGAACGGCACCAAGGCGATCGGCACAGGCGTGGTGCTGAGCCCGTTCTACGCCGGGAGCAGCGGATGGGATGCGCTTCTGCTCATCCGTCCGGACGGCAAGCTGTACGTCCATCAGGGGGTCGGCAACCTCGGCACCCACTCGACGTTCGATACGGCGCGTACGGCCGCCGAGGTGCTGGATCTTCCCTGGGAGCAGTGCGAGGTGGTCTGGGGCAGCACCGGCCGGCATCTTCCGAATACGGCGTCGCAGTCCGGCAGCCAGACGACCTGGGCGCACAGCCGCGCCAACTACGTGGCGGCGCTCCATGCCAAAGCCTTGCTGCAGGAGATCGCGGCGCGTGATCTCGGCGGTTCGCCGGCTGACTATGAAGTCGGTGACGGTAGGGTCTTCGCGCGGGGGAATCGCAGTCGCGGACTCGACTTCGCGCGTGCTGCGGCCCGTGCCATCGAACTGGGCGGCAAGTACAGCGGTCACGAGTACCCGGAAGATCTCAACGAGATGACGGTACGGTCCGTCGAGGCACTGGCCGGCGAGGGCTTGATCGCGGCGACCAAGGACACCCTGCCGCACGAGGGCAGCACGCTCTCCTTCGTCGTCGGGTTCGCACGCGTCGAGGTCGACACCGAGACCGGTCACGTGGACATCGTCGACTATCGATGCGTCGCCGATTGCGGCACCGTG
The DNA here is from genome assembly GCA_965248695.1 of Acidobacteriota bacterium. Lineage (GTDB taxonomy): Bacteria > Acidobacteriota > UBA890 > UBA890 > WLXD01 > DASCOT01. Next base: position 4,570,414 of record CBDFKD010000002.1, read on the forward strand.
ATGCACCCGCGCGCCCTGGGAGCACAACTGCTCGGCGGCGCCATTCAGGGCTTCGGCGTCGCCCGTAGCCACAAGTGGGTGTATGACCCCAAGTGGGGCGTACCCTTCACCAAGGGCTTCCACGCCTCAAAGCCGCCGACGATGCTGGACGTGCCGCTGGACATGCAATGGGAGGCGGTCGGACTGCCGGATCCTTCCAACCCCGTCGGGGCCAAGGGAATCGGTGAGGCCGCCATGCCGGCCGGCGCCGCAGCGGTAGCCTGCGCAATCCAGGACGCCATCGGCGGCGCGGTGTTCAACCGCACACCGATCACTACCGATATGGTGCTGGCAGCGCTGCAGGAAGAGCGCCAGCCACACGCAGCGCTTACCCAGCACGTGTAGTAACGAAGCTCGATCCGATGCGGCCGTGGGGCCGCAGCCAGTGCCTCGCTAGCGCGGTACGTCCTGTGCCGCGGTCGGAAGGAGCCCGTTGTCGCGTAGGTGATCGGCGGTGTGGCGCGCGCGTAGCGCGTTGCCCGAGGCGCTGAAATGATAGCCGTCCACGAAGTAGCGCTCCTCGTCGGGCATGATCTCCGCCAGATCGAACAACGTAGCGCCGCTAGCCGCAGCGATTGATCGGACCACACCGTTCTGCTCCGCCACCGCCGCTTGGTACTCCGGCGTTCCCAGGCGCAATTGCCCGACCAGGGAGGGCGCATAGGCGAAGGTCGTGAGCACGACCGCGACCTCGGTGGCAGCAGCGACACTGACCAGGCTGCGTAGGTTGCGCTCGAAGTGCCGGGGGCCGTTGCGGGTCAGCATCTCGCTGGCAGCGGTCGCCTCGAACACACCTTCAGGGTAGCGGCCGTCTCGAACCTGCACCCAGAAATCCAACGAGCGGTCGGACTCGGGAGGTGAACCGAAGGCCCGGCGCAGCGACGTTTGCGGCTCCGTCAGACCGAGCCTCAACATCAAGCCCCGCACCAGGGTGCTGTGCTCCCACAGCGACGGCGTTCGGCCCTCCCACGACAGCCCGTTGTGGCCGGAATTGTCGCCTCGGAAGGCATTGGCAGGCCACACGAGCCGCGGGTGCACGTCGTTGAATCCGTGGTACACGACGACCACGTCCGGCGCCAGATCCAGGATGCGCGATTGGAAGTTGATCAACGACTCGAGCGTGCCGTAGCCGGGCACGCCGGCGTTGATCACCTCTACAGCCGGGCCGCGCTCGTTGAGCGCAAGCTCGAGCAGGCGCGGGTACGACTGCCGGTAGTCGTCGACACCGTCGGAGTAGACCGTCGATCCGCCGATACACACGATCCGGAACCCTGTCGGCGGCTTCTCCCCGATCTCGTCGCCGCGAAAACCCAGCGAGCTGTGCCGGTTTGCGCCTCGTAGGTAATTCGGCGTCGGAACGTAGCCGAGGTAGCGGTGGGGTAAGAACTTGGGCCGCGTGTCCGATCGGCTCATCGCCTGCTGGATCGACGCATACCATGTCACCTGCTCCGGGCTGGCGACGTAGCGAAGGAGGAGTCGCGCCGACACCTCTACTATGATGAATCCCATCGCAGCCGAGAAACAGACGAGAAAGAGCCGTGCCAGGAGGCGTTCGAGGCGGGCCTGGTCGCACATCGCGGGAGCTCCAGAGTCGAGTGAAACGGTCGTTGCCAAAGTCATTGCCAAGGCGCGCAATCGCCGCCCGGGACCCTGGCGTACCAGCCCGACGGTCGCTGACCGCGACGACGCTCGCCGTCGTGATCGTCGCATCACTGAGCCATGAGGCCTGCGCGTTGGATCCCGGGTCTCCACAGTCTGCACCTTTCCAGCTGCTAGAGGCCACGGTCTCGGATTCGCAGGCGGCGATGTCGGCCGGCACGGTCACGGCGCGGGACCTCGTTGACGCGTACCTGGCACGCATCGACGCCTACGATCAGTCAGGGCCGAGGCTCAACGCGATCATTGCCGTCAACCCGAACGCGGGTGCCGAAGCGGACGCGCTCGACGAGGAGCGGGCACAGCGTGGCGCGCGTGGACCGTTGCACGGTATCCCGGTGATTCTGAAGGACAACTTCGACACCTTCGACATGCCGACGACAGCGGCATCCAAGGCCCTGGAAGGGTCGATGCCGCCCGACGACGCGTTCCAGGTTCGCCGCCTGCGCGAGGCCGGCGCCATTATCCTCGCCAAGGCCAACATGCACGAGCTGGCGTGGGACTGGGAGACCTTCAGCTCGCTCGGTGGGCAGACCCTGAACCCGTACGACCTGGGCCGCAATCCTGGAGGCTCCAGCGGCGGAACGGGTGCAGCGATCACCGCCAACTTCGGTGCCTTCGGAATGGGTACCGACACCTGCGGGTCGATTCGCGTGCCCGCGTCTCACAACAACCTCGTCGGCATCCGACCGACGCGCGGCCTGTCGAGCGTAGACGGGATCGTCCCACTTGCCCTGACGCAGGATACCGCCGGGCCGCTGGCGCGGACGGTGGAAGACGCGGCCCTGGCGCTCGACGCTACGGCCGGCTTCGATCTCGCGGATCCAGTGACGGCGCTCGGGGTCGGGAACGTCCCCGAGTCCTACGCCGCTGCACTAGACGCCGAGGCGTTGGACGACGCCAGAATAGGGCTCTTCGAGACCCTGTTTGCCGGCTCGGAGGCCGCGGCAGAGGTCAACGCCATCGTTCGCCGTGCCGCGGACGATATGGCGTTGCGCGGCGCAGAGATTGTTGCAGTCGACAGTCCCACGATCGCCGCGGTGCTGGCGATGCCCGACCTCACGATCGACGAGTTCCGGGCTCACCTCGACGGCTACCTGGCCGCCACTCCGGACGCGCCGGTCAGGACCTTGCGCGAGATCGTCGAGTCCGGGCTGTTCCACCCCGGCGTCGGCGACTATCTCCAACAGTCTCTCGACTCGGAGGCGCTCGACAGCGAGGAATACAAGGACAAGTTGCTGCGTCGCCGTGACCTACGCGTCGAGATCGTGTCGCTGATGGCGGTTCACGAGCTCGACGCGCTGCTTTATCCGACGGTCAACGAGCCCCCCGCCGTTCTCGGTGAGGAGCAGCGTGGCGCGATGCCCAACTGTGACCTCAGCGCCCGTTCCGGCCTGCCGGCGATCACGGTGCCGGCCGGGTTCACAGCCGCCGGATTGCCAATTGGCGTCGAGCTACTGGGGCGCGCCTTTGATGAGGCCAGGCTGATCGGGTTGGCCTACGCGTTCGAGCAGGCCACGCACCATCGGCGTCCACCAGACACAACACCGGCCTTGAGGCCGTAGGCCCGAAATCCGAGGAGGATCCATGCGAAGAGAAGCCGTGCTGATGGTCGGGCTTACGTTGATTGCCGTTCCGGCGGCGGCCCAGGAGGAAGATTTCGACGCGGTGCAGATCGGTACGACGCGGCTCAGCGACTCGATCTACATGCTCGAGGGAAGCGGCGGCAACATCGGCGTCTGCATCGGCGACGACGGTACCTTCATCGTCGATGACCAGTTCGCCCCGTTGACCGACAAGATCACCGCAGCGATCGCCGCGCTCACCGATCGACCGGTGGAGTTCGTCATCAACACGCACTGGCACTACGACCACACCGACGGCAACGAGAACTTCGGCGAGGCGGGGGCGTTGATCGTCTCCCACGAGAACAGCCGCCGGCGCATGGAGGCCGACCAGTTCCTCGAGCTGTTCGGTCGACCGCAGCCGGCGTACTCGGCCGTCGGTCTGCCGAAGATCACCTTCACGCGCTCGATGAGCCTCTACCTCAACGGTGAGAAGATCGACGTCTTTCACCGTGGCGCGGCGCACACGGACGGAGACGCGGTGATCTACTTCCGTACCTCCAACATCGTCCACTCGGGCGACGTGTTCGTGCGCTACGGATTTCCGTACATCGATCAGCCCAACGGTGGCTCGATCCAGGGGATGATCCGAACCGTCGACTATCTCGCCAGTATCACCGATGACGAAACGAAGTTCATTCCTGGCCATGGGCAGCTCTCGACCCGGGACGATCTGCTCGCTTACGGTGCCATGCTACGGACGATCCGGGACCGCGTGCAGGCATTGATCAACCAGGGCCGGTCGCTTGAGCAAGTGATTGCGGCTGACCCGACGCGAGGTTACGAGGAGCGCGGCACTGGCAGGGCGGATTTCGCCAAGATCGTCTACGACAGTCTCGGCGGCGGGCAATAGCGCTCGGGCCGGACAGAGCCCGGTGCGCGGGTCGTGGCCGCCCCTAGATCAACCAGTGCGCCGCGATGGCCAGCATCGGCAGCGCGATGACAGTGCGTAGGCAGAAGATGCTGATCAGCTGACCCAGCGACAGCGGGATGCTGGAGTTCAGTATGAGCACAGCGGATTCTGCAAAGAAGATCAGCTGAGTAACGGAAAGCCCGGCCAGCAGGAAGCTCGCGGTCTGATTGTCGATGGTGCCGGCGATAAGCGCCGGCACGAACTGATCCAGCAGCCCGACGACTACGCCGGGGGCCGCCGCCGCGGCCTCAGGAATCTGCAACAGGCTCAACAGAGGAATCAACGGCTGGGTCAGCAACTGCAGGACCCGCGTATGGTGATAGGCCACCAGCGCGATGAACTCGATCGCCATCGCCGCGGGCATCATGGTGAAGAAGATATCGAAGAGAACCTTCAGGCTGCGTTTGAGCATCGCCACCGGGCGCGGGGCATTACGGGCTCGCGTGACCGACTGCTGCACCGCCCAGGCGAATGGCGAGCTGCTGCTGGTCTCCTCGTGGATCTGGCGACCGACAGGCGCGTAGTAGGTATCCGGGAGCCGCGACAGCGGCGGGAGACGTGGCGTGATCAGGGCGCACGTCAGCCCGACGACGACCATCGACGCGTAGAGTGGGACAAAGTGTTCGCCGATGCCGGCGACCTGCGAGATGAGCACCACGAACGGAATGGACACGACTGAGAAGTTCGTCGAGATTACCGCCGCCTCGCGTTCAGAGTAGAAACCCGACTCGTACTGCCGCACGGTTACCAGTATTGCCACGCTGGAGGCGCCGACCCACGACGCCAGCGTATCGACCGTGGCGCGGCCGGGGAGGTTGAACATGCGCTTGAACGGTCTGCGCATCAGCGTGCCGACGAACTCCAGCAGACCGAACTCGGTGAGAAACGGAAGCAGCAGGCAGGCAACGCCGATGATCAGGAAAATAAGGCCGCCGATCTCGACGTAGGCCGTACCCCCGGTCTCGGCGCTATGGACCCAGGCGGGGCCGAGCGTGAGGGCCGTCATCGGCGCACCGATTCCGGCGACCACCCGCAAGGTGAGCCAGACCCCGTTGGTCTCGAAGACTTCGTGCAGATACGGGAATCGCGTGGCGAGGCTTCGCGGACCGAGCGTGAAAGCCACCGACAGCAGCGCTCCGGTCAGGAAGATGGGTGTCGTGAACCAGGCCATTCGGTCGCCGATGAGGGCTTGCAGCGTCGAGGTGATCACCCCCATCACGATGGTGACGTCGCCGCCATATCGAAGTGGCACCAGGAACAACGCCACGCCGATAGCAGACGGCAGCGCCACGCGCAGGTAGTCCCTCGGAGTGGCCTGCGCCAGTTGACTGACCGGTATGGGCGCCTGATCTCTCATCCGCTCATCCAACTGAGTCCGGCTTGCCGACGACCGAATAGGGACCTACTGTCGGGGAAGACGTCACGTCATTCACGATCCGCCGGGCCTCGGAGCGCGTGAAGCCTATCGTCACAAGGCTTTGCGATCCAACACAGAGGCGCGGCAGCGAGGCCGACCATTGAAGCTCTCGAGCCGACGTTTTGCTGCATGTCCCAACGGCGTGCTGATTCTCACACTGCTGATCGCGTTGCTGGCGCCGGCGGCGCCCGCGGAGGCCCAGTTCAGCTTCGGTCGCACGGTCGCGGCGCTGGAAGAGGAGGTCCTCGTCGGGGAGCCAGGCAACCGCATCGCCCCCGGCTTCGTGTACGTGTATCGCGCTGATGCCGGTAGCTGGCTGGAAGTGCAGCGTCTGACGCGCTCGGGAGCGACCAACGGTGATGCCTTCGGGCAGGCGATCGTGACCGACGGCGACATACTGATGGTAGGTGCCTCTCCGGACGGCAACGGAGCCGTCTACGTGTTCGAGCGGGGCGATGCCGGTTGGACCCAGATTGGTCGCTTCGAGAGCCACGGGGGCGACACGGATGACGGCTTCGGTGCGTCGGTGGCATTCAGCGGCGACGTGGCCCTCGTGGGCGCGGCCGCCAGCGGCGACGAGACCGGTGCGGCGTACCTGTTCAGCCGCCAGGGCAGCAGCTGGCAGCTCCTGCAGGCGCTGATACCGGACGAGCCTGCCGAGAACGAAGACGAGGACGGGGAGCAGGACGATGACGCCGCGCCGACGACGCGATTCGGCGCCGCGGTGGCTATCGACGGCGACTGGGCGCTGGTGGGCGCACCTGGCGAGTCGGTTACAGGAACCGTCTACGTGTTTCAACGAGCCGAAGACGGCTGGGACTACTTCGACACTCTCGCGCCCACGAATCCGGACGACGACGGGGGCTTCGGATCAACGATCGTGGTAACCGAAGGCATCGCCCTCATCGGGGAGGTCGGCGACGGCGCGATCGGTGCGGTGCACGTGTACATCCTCGACGAGGAGGACAACGGCTGGGTCGCCGACGGTATCCTGCGGCCGTTCGACGGGAGGTCCGGCGATGCGTTCGGCACTGCCATCGCGGTCGGTGACGATGAGTTGCTGGTAGGGTCCCCGGGGGCCGATGACGATGGTCGCATCTATCGCTTCGGCTTCGACGAGGATGAGGGGACGTGGACCAGCTCCGCCAAGCTGGGAACGTCGGCGCTGGGTTTCCGGGCGGCGTTCGCCTCGGCCCTGGCCGTTAGCGGCGACCTTGTAGTGGCCGGAGTACCCGAAGACGACCTCGGCGCGGGCTCCGCGGTCATCATGCAGCGCTCTATGGGTGGATGGGACCGTACCCGCGTGCTCAGCGAAGCGCTCGCCTTCGACCCTGTGGTCGGGGGGGCCGTGGAGTGCGTCGACGGGCTGGCGGGCCTGTTTCCTTGCGAAAATTTCGACCTGATCTCTTTCCTGCCCAATCACACGATCGGCGGCAAGCGTGGCGCCTGGGCCAACGACGTCTGGGGCTGGAAGGATCCGGAGACCGGTCACGAGTACGCCCTGGTAGGCCTCTCAGGACGCACGTCGTTCGTCGATGTGACCGATCCGCACAACCCTGTTTACGTCGGCAACCTGCCCAAGACCGCGGGCTCGCCGGATAGCTACTGGCGCGATATCAAGGTGTACGCAGACCATGCGTTCATCGTTGCGGACGCCGCCGAGGAACACGGCGTTCAGATCTTCGACTTGGGGCACCTGCGCGAATATGACGGCACGCCCATCGTTTTCAGCGCCGACACTCAGTACGACCGCATCAACAGCGCCCACAACATCGTCATCAACGAGGAGAGCGCCTTTGCCTACGTAGTGGGCGCTAGCGGCGGCGGCGAGACCTGTGGCGGCGGCCTGCACATGATCAACATCGAGGATCCGAAGCAGCCGATCTTCGTCGGGTGCTTTTCCGACGTCAGTACCGGGCGCGCCAGCACCGGGTACTCGCACGACGCCCAGTGTGTGGTCTACGAAGGACCGGACGAGCAATACGCCGGCCGCGAGATCTGCTTCGGGTCCAACGAGACGGCGGTCAGCATCGCCGACGTAACCAACAAGCGAAACCCGGTGGCGGTCTCATTGGCGACCTATCCGAATGTCGGCTACACCCATCAGGGATGGTTGACTGAGGATCACCGCTTCTTCTACATGAACGATGAGCTCGACGAGGCAGCCGGGACGGTCGACGGTACCCGCACGCTGATCTTCGACGTGCAGGAGCTCGATGATCCGATCCTGGTCGACGAGTACATCCACGATACGGACGCGATCGACCACAACCTCTACATCGTCGGCGACCGGATGTACCAGTCGAACTACAACGCCGGGCTGCGCGTGCTCGACGTCAGCGATCCCGAGAACCCGGAGATGGCAGGCTACTTCGACACCGTTCCGTGGGACGAGGACGAGGCGGAGTACTCGAGCTTCTCGTGGAGCAACTACCCGTTCTTCGAAAGTGGCTACGTGCTCGTGACCAGCATTCGTGAGGGATTGTTCATCGTCAAGGAGCGCTAGCCGGGTGCGCACATCTGGTGCGCACCCGAACAGCATCTCCGAACGAATCGGCCCCGGGCCGTTGTCGCCCCTGGAGCAGGAGTCGCTAGGCGACCACTAGCAGGTCAGCCGAAGTCATCGACAACCGTCGGCACCTATCGGTCTCGTGCACGAACGTGTCGATGAGCGCCGTGCTACCGGTTGAGTAGCTCTCGAAGTTGAACACCTGGCGTTCGGGGATGATCCACTCGCTCGTGTCCTCTTCGCCGACGCTGAAGCTCCACCAGCCGACCCAGTCCGGCGGGAAGCTGATGCCGAGCTCGTAGCCGCCGGTGAAGCCGCTGATCTCGCCGCGCTGACGCATCTGCCAGGCGCCCGTGTCCAGGTAGAACTCGCGCATGACCTTGGTGAGGTCCCTGAGCGGCATGCCGGCGCGCGCGTGAGCGGCGAGTGTTTCCATCGCCCGCCCGTTCATGTGGTAAAGGTCGGCCAGCTTCTTTGGCGGATCGCCAACGAAGAAGCCGCGGGCGGTGTTGGAGTGGTAGCGGTTCTTGACGCCGCAGATATCGCAGATGACGTGATCACCCATCTGCACCACGCGCTCCGAGGCGATGCCGTGCAGGAACGACGCGCCGCCCACCTTGATGGACGACAGCAACCCCGACATGCCGCCGCCGGCTCGGGTCATGGCGCGTACCATCTCGCCGTAGACCTCGAGCTCGGTGACACCCGGCTGCAAGTGTTCCATGATCGCCTGCAGGCCGATGTCGCAGATGCGTGCCGCCTCGATTATGACGTCGATCTCGGCGGGTGACTTCAGCAGCTTCACATCGGCCATGATGTCGGAGGCATCCTTGAGCGCGCAGCCGCGCGCCTCGAACACCGTCTCGAGCTGTCTCATTCGCGCCGGCACCGGCCGGTAGCTGAAGTACTGCAAACCGACGGTGCCGTTGAGCCAGCCGGCGGCCTCGAGCTCCATGGCGTGCCCTTCATACGGGCGCCCGCCGCCGCTCTGTGGGCGTCGGACATCGGTGGCTCCCGAGGTGGCCGCCATCAGGTCGTCGTGGCTGTCGAAGTGGATGAGCGTGTCATGGTCGACATGCACGGCGCTAATCGAGTTCATCCCCCACGCCTTGGGGCCGTTCTGCTGGAACCAGTTGAGCTCGATCCCGTGCAGATAGCACATGTCCTCGGGCATGGTGACGAACAGCATGTCGATGTTGTCCTTCGCCATGCGCTCGCGAACGCGGTTGAGCCGATCCTGGTATTCGGCCTTCGAGAATGGCGGTGGTGGGTGCTCACCAACGGTCGCTCCCGGAGCGACCTTGCGAGGCGTGAAACCGCCCGTGGTGGCGTTCGCAGAACCAGCGGCGAGCAGGCCGGCGGCAGAGGCCGCCGAGGTCGCCATGAAGTTGCGTCGATTCAGCTCCGGGTTCTTCATCGGTCTCCTCCGAGGCGGTGGTCGCCTAGATCGCATCAGCTGTTCGCGGCGGCGACCGCCCCGCGATGGGGGGCGTCGACACGCTTGGCGCGACACTACCTCTGGAACGACGGCTTTTCCACCGGAACCGAGGAAGCGTAGAGGGTTATTCGATCCGCAAGCTCGACCCCGGAACCATTTCGCCCGGCGCTACTTTTGGCCCAACGCCACCAGGATCACGTCGCGCACGTCGAATACCAGCGAGATGAAGATCGTCGCCACCAGCAAGAGCACCCAGATGCCGTAGGGGCTTCCGACCTTGAACTCGTCGGTCCGCACCTCGCTCTTCACCATGTAAACCAGCAAGGGTGTCCACAGAATGAGGTGGGTGATCCCCAACAGGTGCACCGCACCGGTGAGCGCGAAGATCGCCAGGCCGAGCGGCATCGTGAGCACCATCACCGCGAGCACCCAGCGCGCCGCCTTATGTGTCCAGACGAACAGCAGCGACACTAGGAAGCAGATGGTCATCCAGTTGAGCCAGGCCTGGACCGCCGGGGAGAGCATCTCCATCTGGGCCTGCATGTCAGCGAGCATTCAGGGAACCTCCGGTGTCGGGGCCGGCTCGAAGCGAACGCCGGGAGCCCAGGCGGATCTGCTACGCCGGTCGGCTACGCAACGGACTCTACCGCAGCACGCTTGGACGGACACGGTACAAGTTGGATGATGGGAAGCGATCTGGACCCCCCGCACGTCGGTAGCCCGGACATGCCGGTCTACGGTTTGCCAGAAAGAGGGAACGCTACGTGTCAGCGAATCCGAGCCTTGGTGGAAAGACCCTGTTCATCACCGGTGCCAGCCGCGGCATCGGCAAAGCGATCGGTCTGCGCGCGGCGCGCGACGGCGCCAACGTCGTGATCGCTGCCAAGACGGTGGAGCCGCACCCGAAGCTGCCGGGGACGATCCACACTGCTGCCGCGGAGATCGAGGCCGCCGGCGGCGGCGCGCTGGCGTGCCAGGTCGACATTCGCTTCGAGGACCAGGTGGAGGCGGCTGTCTCGCAGGCGGTCGAGACGTTTGGCGGCATCGATATCCTGGTCAACAACGCCAGCGCCATCAGCCTCACCGGCACGTTGCAGACCGCCATGAAGCGCTACGACCTGATGCACTCGATCAACACGCGCGGCACGTTTCTGTGCTCGAAGGCGTGCATCCCGCATCTGAAGAATGCCGACAACGGCCATATTCTCAACCTATCGCCGCCGTTGGACATTGAGGCGCGGTGGTTCGCGCCGCATGTCGCCTACACAATGGCGAAGTTCGGCATGAGCATGTGCGTGCTGGGCATGGCGGAGGAGCTCAAGCCGGACGGCATCGCGGTGAACGCCTTGTGGCCGCGAACGGTCATTGCCACCGCTGCCGTGCAGAATCTCCTCGGCGGTGACGAGGCGATCAAGCGCTGCCGCAAGCCCGAGATCCTCGCCGACGCCGCGCACGTCATGCTGACGAAAGATGCCCGCGAGTACTCCGGCAACTTTGCGATCGACGACGAGATCCTCACCGCCGAGGGGGTGACAGATCTCGATTCCTATGCGATGACTCCGGGAGGCGAGTTGCTCCCCGATTTCTTCGTGTGAGAGGGTTTCGATCATGACGCGAGTGGTCCGCGTTCCGCTAAGACGACTGGTACCCGAGAACGTCGAGGGCTTCGGAGAGGTCATCCGCGACCTTGACGATGTGTGCCCGGTCGTTCGCGAAGGCGAGATGGTGTGCGATCGCATGGAGATGGTGCGTCGTGACGACGAGATCTACTCCACCAACCTCGCGGTCGGCGACGAAGGTGTGGTGGCCACGGTTGTCGATGGTGCGGCGCGCGTCAGCCACGTCAACTACCACGGCGACGCCACGCAGGCGTTCATCGCTGCCGATCGCCGGCCGACCATCTTCTTGCTCGCCAAGCCGACCGACGACCTGCAGCCGGAGGACTTCGTGGCGTTCTACTCCGACGGCTCGGTCGGCATGAGCATGCTTCCCGACGTCTGGCACACCTCGCCGTTGCCGGTGGAAGGCAGCCAGTCGTACGAGAACACGCAGGGTAACGGCTATCACCACGCCACCGTCGAGCACGAGTTTCTCGACCAGGGCGTGGTGCTGGCGGTGCCGCTTCAGGCACCGGAAGACCAGTAGGCCGACATCGCGGTGCAGCTTGGAGCGCCGTGTCTCCGGGGACCGGCCGCTGCTTGGCTCGGGCTGGCGCTTTTGGCGCTACCGACGGGCGAGGTCGTGGGCTTGCCCGTCGATCCCCGGTCTCCGGAAGCCCGTCAGGCGGCTGGTTCGCCGCCCGGTTCGCCAGCCGTTGACGCCGGAGAGACCATCCTCCACGCGCTACGGGTTACGGAGGCACCTGAGGTCGACGGCGTGCTGGACGAGAAGATCTGGGACGATGCCCCACCGTTCGATGCGTTCATCCAGCAAGTTCCCGATACCGGGTCAGCGGTCAGCGAGCGCACCGTTGTGCGAATCCTCTACACCGACGCCAACCTGTACTTCGGTGTGTGGGTGTTCCAGCGCGACCCCGACACCGTTCTCGCCAACGAGCTGCGTTACGACCAGCCACAGATGCACCGGCAGGACGACACCATCTCCATCATCCTCGACACCTTCCACGATCATCGCAACGGCTACGAGTTCATGTTCAATCCGCTCGGGACGCGCAACGATTGGGCCTGCACCGACGAGGGGCGCCACTGGAACCAGTCCTGGGATCCGGTGTGGGACGTCGTCACCACGATCACCCAAGAGGGTTGGTTTGCCGAGGTCGAGATCCCGTTCAAGAGCCTGCGGTTCCGGGGTGACGGCGGCCGCTGGGGTATCAACATTCGGCGCGCGATCCTGCACCGCAACGAGTGGGTTCATGCGACGGCCATCTCTCCTGCGTACACGCATCCATCGCAGGGTATCGGCAAGCTCTCGTCGGCCGCCGACCTGGATGGCCTGGAGGGAATCGGCGTCGGTCACAACATCGAGATCAAGCCCTACGTGTCGATCGACTCGAGTGCGCGAGTGGATGGGCTGGAGCGCCCGCAATCGGGTGTCGAGCCAGGGGTCGATCTCAAATACGGGTTCACCCCGAGCCTGAACCTCGACCTGACATACAACACCGACTTTTCCCAGGTCGAGGTTGACGAACAGCAGATCAACCTGACGCGCTTCGGGTTGTTCTTTCCGGAGAAGCGCACCTTCTTTCAGGAGGGGCGTGGGATCTTCGACTTTGGTGTGAATCGTGGGAACTACCGCGTGCTGCCGTTCTTCAGTCGCCGGATCGGCCTGGAGGATGGCACGCCGGTGCCGATCGGCGGCGGCGGTCGCGTTACCGGCAAGCTAGGTGACTACAGCATCGGTGTTCTCGGGCTGCGGACCGCGGCGGAGGGAGCACACGTGCGCAACGATTTCTCCGCTGTGCGCGTCAAGCGGGACGTTCTGGGTCGATCCAGTGTCGGCATGCTGTTCACCGATCGTCGTTCCGCCGGTGACGACGCTGCCAACCAGGTTTTCGGGCTCGACGCCAACGTGGCGTTCGGAGCTCGCAACAAGGTGGACCTGTTCTGGGTGCAGAGCAGCGATGAGCGGGGCGGCGACAGCTCCACCGCGTATAGGGCGCACTTGCTGCTGGAGAACGACCTGCTGGGCCTCGAGACCGACTGGATGCGGGTCGGAGATGCGTTCGACCCCGGCGTCGGCTTCGTTCAACGGCGCGGCATGAACCGGCGCTATGTCAAGGCGCAGGTGAGCCCGCGCCCGGAGCGATTCGGCATTCGCAGGGTCTATCTGCGCACGGAACTGGACTACGTAGAGGACCTGCACGGCAGCCTGGAGACGCGGATCTGGACCGAGAGCCTGACCATCCAGTCCGAGCATGATGACAACCTGACGTTCAGCTGGCAGAGCTCGGACGAGGTGATTCGTGAGCCGTTTCTTGTCGCCGGGGTTCTGCCGGTGGCACCGGGGAGCTACGGGTTCGACGACTGGCAGCTGCGCATGGGGACCTCACCGATCCGCAGCCTGTTCGCCACCGTGCGACTCCGCGGCGGAGGCTTCTTCGATGGCACGCGCTCCGATCTCGCTGCCAACGCCTTCCTGAGAGCCAGTCGGCACTTGCTGGTCGACGCCGGCTACTCCAACAGCAGGATTCGCTTGCCCTCCGGGCGGCTCGACGCGACTCTCCTGCGCTTTCGCGGCACCTACGCCTTTAACCCGCGCATCTGGGTGGCAACGTTGGTGCAGTGGAATAACGTCAGTCGCGAGCTCGGCGTCAACGCACGGCTGCGCTACACCTACCGACCGGGTAGCGATCTCTATGTGGTGATCAATGAGCGGGCCATCAGCCCGGAGAGCATGTGGCTGTTGCGCGAGCGCAGCCTGATCGTCAAGTGGACCTACTTGCTGCGCCTCTAGAGAGGCGGCAGCGGCGATTCACTCCGGATCAGGTCCCGTCGTCCGTGAGGCAGAGGTTGCGTAGTCGCCTCGGCAGCTCGACGAACACGAGCGGATTGGAGCTGTCGCTGTTGGCCATGATCACGAAGCCGTAGCCGTCCTCTCGCGCGCCTGCGGCCGAGTCTGCCGGGAAGGGTTATCGCAGCCCGACCTGGCCCTTGACCGAATCCAGCAGCTTGCCGGCGTCGTAGCCGATGCCGTCCTTGAAGACGGTGACGACGTTGCGGATCACGCTGGCCGCAGTGGTGAGATCGCCTTCGAGAACGGCCAGATCTGCCAGCATACCGACCGCGATCGTGCCGCGCTCGTGGTCGACGCCGAGCACTTTGGCGCCGTTGGCGGACATGATGCGTACTGCCTCTTCGGGTCGAAATCCGGATTCGACGAACAGCTCATAGTTCCGATGATCGCCGAATCCCGGAAGCGCACCTCCCGCAGGATCGACGCCGCTGGCGAGTATCCCGCCGGCCTCGACGAAAGCGCGGTTGAACGCCATCGCGTTGGCCAGCAGCCCCTTCATGAAGGCGCGTTCCTGTGCCGTCTCGCGGGTGCGCTCACGAAGCTCCTGGTACTCCTGACGCAGGCGTGGAGTCATCATCTCCAGGGCTCGCGGATGCACGTCGGGGCGATCCGGGATCCTCCACTCGAACACCGACAGCGTCGAAGTCAGCGGCACGCCGTGTGCGACGATGTGGCGAATAGATTCCTGCACCTGTTCGCTGTCGATGTCGAGGTCGGCGAGTGTGGCGGTCATCTGCGGCGGGCAGACGTCGACCTCCTTGCCGGGGACGAAGTCGCTCATCGTGATGAACGAGTGCTCGAGGTTGTCGATGCCCAACTCGACGGCCTCGCCGTGGGTCACCGAACACAGATGCGCTGTTACCTTGATGCCGCGCTTGTGGGCCTCGTCGATGGCCGCGCCCAGCGTTTCCCGGCTGATGCTGGTGTAGGCCTTCATCCACTCGATGCCTTCCTCGTCCCAGTAGGCCACTAGCCTGCGAGCCTCCTCCGGCGTCGCGGTCTTGGGCTCGACGGTGTCGAGTGGGTTCGTGCTGTTGTCCAGGTACGGGCCGGTGACGTGCATGTGTGGCCCGGGGACATCGCCGCGATCGATCTGGGCTTTGACGTTGAGGTCGCTGTACGCCAGCACGGTGCCGGTGGTGCGGATCGTGGTGACGCCGCTGCCGAGATACAGGCGCGGCGCCGAGAACACCATTTGGCTATAGATCGCCCCCGGGGAGGTGTAGAACGTGTGGTTGTGCAGCCCGATGAGACCTGGAATGACGGTATGGCCGCGCAGCTCCAGCACCTCGGCACCGGAGGGGATCGGTACCTCCCCTGTGGCTCCCACCGCCGCGATACGACCGTTCCGGATTAGCACCGTCTGATCACTGGCTGGCGGCGCGCCGGTACCGTCGATCAGTTGCACGTCGGTCAACGCCACGACCCCCGCGTCGACGCTGACGAACTCCATCGTTTCCGGGGCGAGGGCGGGCGGCGCTTGCGCCGCCGCGACGCTGGCGAGCGTTGCCATGATTAAGGCGTAGGTAGGGGCTCGCATCGGTCTACTCCTGCACGCGTAGTGTCAGCGCCACGTCCTGGCGCCGATAGAGGCAAATCCCGTTGACGTCCTCGCATACGTAGTAGAGGGCGTATCCCGGCAGCTTCAGGTCGCCCTCCGGGGCGTTGTCCGGAACGCGAATCTCGAACTCGACCGTGCGCGGCTCCAGGCTCACGGTCTGCGGTGGGTTGGCGACCGTGAGGACGCGGTGATCGACCTGCCACTCGTCGGGCGGCTCGATCCAGAAAACGAGATCATCGACCTCGTTGTTCCAGTGCGCCTTGATCGCATCGTTCGGCAGGAACGTCACGTGAGCGCGGGTGCTGGCGCCCGGTGCGACGGTGCCCGGCACCAGAGTGCTCTCGGCGACCACGTAGGTGCCGTCGTCGCGCAAGATACGCTCGTCGATCACCGGCGGGACGGTGGTGTCGGCGACAAAGGCGGGCGTTGGCCGGGCGAACTCTGCGCCGCCAGGCTCCACGACGAGCTCCGCTGGCGTTTCGCCACGGGCAGTGATCTCGGCGCGCGCCGTCGGGACCCAGTCGTAGAAGGGGTACGGCTTGTCCAGCCGCGGTCCGTACTGCTGAATGCGCCGTCGCCAGATGTAGTTGTTGGGGTCGACCGTCAGCGCCGCTTCCCAGTAGTGCACGGCGCGCTGGAAGTCGCCTGGCCGGGCGGACGGGGAGTCGTAGCGGCGCCGGACTGCCACGCCGGCGCGGAACAGGCCGTAGCCGTGCCCCGGATTCGCGCCGGCGGCATCGGCGAATGCATCGACGATGGTGTCGATCTCGTCGTTGCCGCCCCAGCGGTACAGATCGTGAGCCCGCTGCCGAGCCGCATCCACCGCCACCGGCTGGCTCAGCGCGGGAGCTCTGGGTGCCTCGAACGCCACGTCGACGAAGGTGCGGCGCAGCTCATCCGGGTTGTCCAGCGGCGGGTGTATCTGCCGGACGATGCCGTGCTCGTCGATGGCCAAGGTCAACGGCACGACGTCTATCTCCAGCAGGTCGAGAGAATCCACCAGCACCGGCCAGTCCATCCGCTTCCATTGCATGAACAGGCGCGCTCGATCCGGGTGCTGCTCCTGCACGATGCCGAGCATCTGGACGTCGCCGGCGGCTCGCCAGGTTGCGGTCGCTTCGTGCCACCCGGGCACGTGCACGCGGCAGCCTGCTCACCACGAGGCGAACACGTGCAAGATCAGCTTGTGGCCGCGAAAATCAGCGACGCTGCGACGAGTGCCCTCCAGGTCGGGGAGCGAGATGGTCGGGAACGGGCGGCCGATCTCCGGCGCGGGCGCGCTCTGCGGCACAGGCCCGGGGGCTGGAATCACCGCCATCAGCATCACCAGAGCTCCGAGGCTCGCCGCTCGTGTGGTCATGTTCTGTCTCCGGATCTCGCCAACGTGCGCACTCGCCCCGCCAGGGAAGCTCACGTTCGTCTGCCGGCGCAGTCTATCCTGGTGAGGCCGTAGTTCACCAAGAGCCCGACGACGCAATCGACTCCCTCGCTGCGCCTTGATCTCACCGGGAGTCCGATCCGCAGCATGCAACGATCATCTCTTGCAGTCCGCTAGCCTCCTCACCGGTGCGTGTGACAATGAGCTTTGGATGGTCTGGAGGAGTTTGGCGGCGGTGGAGCCTGGCTGCTGCTCTGGTGACGGTGTGGGTTACGGCGCTGCCTGGGGCGGCTGCGCAGCTGTCGGTCGATGTCGCGACGGAGATCTGGCGAGGCGATGTGGATCAACGGCTGGCGACTGCCGATCGTCTGGCCGCGTCGGGGTCCTTCGACGAGCTCTACGCGGCACTCGAAGCCGGTCCGCGCTACGACGGCACCTCGCCTACAGGACGGCTGCTGCACCGGCACGAGATCGGCGGTGTGGGGCATTCGTACCTGGTCCAGGTGCCCGGCGACTATGATCCGGTGCGGCGCTACCCGGTGCGGGTGTATCTGCACGGTGGGGTCGCTCGCGGCGAAGTTCCCGACAACGGCGGCTGGTGGCGCGATCCGAATCGTCTGGCGAGCTCCGACCACATCGCCGTGTTCCCGGCGTCGTGGGGTGCCTCCAAGTGGTGGCAGGAGAGCCAGCTGCTCAACCTGACGGCGATCCTCGCCAGCTTGAAGATGACCTACAACGTCGATGAGAACCGAGTGCACGTTGTCGGGGTTTCGGACGGCGGTACCGGGGCGTGGTACATGGCGTTCCGCGACCCCACGCCGTGGGCCAGTTTCGTGCCGATGATCGGCCACCCGGCGGTGCTCGCCAGCCCGCGGGTCGACGTCGAGGGACAGATGCACGTGGTCAACCTCCGCAGTCGCCCGTTCCTGGTGTTCAACGGTGAGGTCGATCGGTTGTATCCGGCGCGCAGCGTCCGGCCGTACATCGAGCTATTCCGCGACGCCGGCGTGCAGGTGGAGTTCATCGAGATCGCGGGCGAGGGGCACACGGTGCGATGGTGGCCCGAGCGCGCCGACCGCATCGACGGATTCCTCACGTCGACGCGGCGCGATCCGCTACCCAGCCGCCTCAGCTGGGAGACCGAGGACGTCACGCGCTTCAATCGCTCCCACTGGATGGTGATCGATGCACTGGGGCCGGCTGACGGCGACGCCGCCTTGCCGGACATCGAGCGCCGTCTGGCGGATGCTTCCAATCTGCTGGTCGGATTTCCGCGGGCGGCGTCGAGCGGCCCGTGCCGAAGCGACGGTCGACGGGAACGATATACAGATCCGCTCGCGCGGAGTGCGTCGTATGCGATTGTTGTTGTCGCCGCGTCAGTTCGACCTGTCCCGCGCCGTACGCGTACGGGTCAACGGCATCGAGCGCCACGCCGGCGTGGTTGAGCGGAGCAAACAGACGTTGTTGCGCTGGGCGGCGCGAGACCTCGATCGGTCGATGCTCTTCGGCGCCGAGCTGGAAATCAGAATCCCGCCGGCGCGCGGGTCTCTGTAGCGGGAGCGGAGCCGGGGTGGCCGTTGCTGCTTCCTCGCGATCTGGCTAAAGTTCACCCGACACGCCGACCATTGTCCAGCGTGAGTTCCGGTCCTGATCTGGTAGGTGAGACATGAACAACCGAGCGGTGCACAACACTGGTTTCGTCAGCCCGGTCGCACTGGCGGCGATCATCACGCTCGCCGTATCACCGGCGTCCGCACAGTGGGCTCAAGCGCCGCCACGGGAGGTCGTGATCACCGGCGGCTGGTTGTTTGACGGCATTCGCGACACGCGTGTCCGTAACACCGGCATCGTTATCCGCGACGGCAAGTTTATCGAGGTCGGGGCCGACCTGCGGGGTCGCTACTTTCCTGCGGCTCAGATGGTCGAGCTCGACGACGGCGCCACGATCTTGCCGGGCATGATCGATCTTCACGCGCACCACAACATGAACATGGTCGGGGTAGGGCGGGCCGAGGAGGTCACGTACAACTCGATGATCTTCCTGGCTAACGGAGTTACCGCCACCTGGTCGGCGGGAGAGTTCTTCCCCGAGCGTGTTATCGAGGCGCGCGATCGCATCGATCGCGGCGAGGCGATCGGGGCGCGGGTGTTCGCCTCCGGCCCCTACTTCGGCGCTTTCCGATGTGAGTACCAGATCCAGACCGCTGAGGACGACTGTATCGGGTGGCCGAACGACATCACCGAGACCGAGATTCGTGCCGAGGTCGACTACTGGGCGCAGCAGGGAGTCACCAGCATCAAGATCAAGCAGTCGACGCCGGAGGAGATGCGCATTCTCATCGACCAGGCGCATCGGCGGGGCATGACCACGACGAGTCACCTCGGCAACTACGCCGGTAGCTATGACGTCGAGCCCGCGGATGCCATCGCTATGGGGCTCGATCGCGTCGAGCACTGGATCACGCGAGGTAGCGAGCCGGAGCCCGGCGAGCTCGAACGCCTGATCGGGCTGTTCTTGGAGGAACAGGTTTACTTCGATGCCAACCTGCAGATGTTCGGTGGCAACATGGCCAACCACCCGCAGCTCGATATGGTGTGGGTGGACGAGTACAAGTACTTCACCCCGTACGCTCAGGCGCGTATCCGAGAGCGCCTGGCTGCCGGGGCGGAGCCGGCGGATGTGTATGTGGAATCGGCGAGCTTCCGCCGCCGTATGGCGGAGGTCGGGGCGCTGTTCGAGTCCGGCGGCGGCGACCTGCTCATCGTCGGCACCGACGAGCCTACGTCGGGGCCCTGGCTTCCAGGCTTCGCCTACCAGCGCGAGCTGATGGTCATGGCGCACGCCGGATTGCCGGCAGCCGCGGTGCTCAAGGCAGCAACGATCAACGGTGCTCGTGCGCTCGGGGTCGTCGACCGTCTGGGTTCGATTGAGCCCGGGAAGTTGGCGGACCTGTATATCACCGAGGGCAATCCGCTGGAGGACATGTCCGCCGCCCGCAACGTCCGCCTGGTGATCAAGGCCGGGGTGGTCTACGACCCGGAGGCCTTGCTGAAGGCGGCCGAAGGCAAGATCGGACCTGCCGGGCCGGACGATCACGATGCCTGGGAATTGAAGGTCAAGCCCCTCGTCAGGCAGTAGGAGCGCCGATGGGCGGCCGTCGTATTGGGTAGCCGGGCTAACCGGTCCGGGTCCGATGACTACCGGTGGCGCAGCTCAGTCGGGCATCTTCACGGCACGGGCGCCGTTTTGCGCCGCCCGGACGCACAGGTACTCGAGTGCAATGGCTGCCCCGGCGAGCGAGGTGATCTGCGCGTGATCGTACGGCGGTGCAACCTCGACCAAGTCCATGCCGGCGTAGTCGATCTGGGTCAGCTCTCTGAGGATCGATGACGCCTGGTGGGTCGTCAGACCGCCGGGGACGGGAGTACCCGTGCCAGGAGCGTATGCTGGGTCGAGGCAGTCGATGTCGAACGTCAGGTACGCCTTGTGATCGCCGACGGTTCGCTGGATCTGCGCTGCGATCTCGGCGGGCGTCGAGCGGTGCACCTCGTCAGCGTAGATGATCCGCATGCCGAACGAGCGTTCCCCGGTGTAGTAGGTGCGGATGCCGATCTGCACCGATCGTGCAGGATCGATTACGCCTTCCTCGATGGCGAGTCCGAACATCGTGCCGTGGTCGATGCGATCGCCGACATTGGGCTCGACGTCGCGATGGGCGTCGAACTGGATGAGCGAGAGGGGCCCATGTACCGCCGCGTAGGCACGCAGCATCGGATAGGTAACGTAATGATCCCCACCAATCGCCATCGATGAGGCGCCGCCGGCGATGATCCCCGCAATGTGCTGCTCGATCACCTGTGGAGCACTGGCGATGTTCCCGTAATCGAGCTCGCAATCTCCGTAGTCGACCACCGCCAGCGTGTCGAACGGATCGAACATCCACGGCCACTGGGGTCCCCAGGCGAAGTTCGCTGACGCCTGCCGCACGCCCTGTGGCCCCAGCCGGGTTCCGGGACGATTGCTCGTCGCCTGGTCGAAGGGAATCCCGGTAACCGCGATATGGGCGGCCGTCAGGTCGCGCGTGTACTTGCGACGCATGAACGAGAGTGCGCCCGCGTAGGTGGATTCGATGACACTTCCTGTCAGGCCCTCACGTTGGAAGGCGCTATCACCGCTGACCTCACTTTCAGACATTCCGATTCCCGTTCCAAGGCCACGAGTAGTTATCAATAAACTTTATTATCTATGGGTACGTAAGCCTAGCTGTTGATGACTATCATGCCTTGAAGCGGTGGATTCCCACCGCGTCAGAGGCCAAACACGATGTCACTTCGCGCCAAGGCATTGCTGACCCTCGCGCTCGTCGCGCTCGTCTCGCTGACGGCAAGCTACTTCATTCTCATGGCCGTCGTCCTGCCGGTGTTCAGCAGTCTGGAGGATCTCGCTGCCGAGGCCAACCTGGAGCGCGTGCAGCGCGCTCTCGAGGCGCAATTCGGCGAGGTCGCCGCAGCGAACCAAGAATGGTCTGTTTGGGATGCCACCGTGGAGTTCGTGCAAACTCGGAACGCTTCGTACGTCGAAAGCTCCCTCGGGGAAGCTCCGGGACAATACACCGGGATCGATCTGTTCCTGTTCTTCGACGCCCAGGGGTCGCTGGTCTTCGGCAGCCTCTATGACTATGCGGCAGATCAGCAGTTGCCGCTGGGCGACTTCCGCATGAGCGCCATCGTACCCGAGCTTCTGGATCTTCCGACGCCCGACAGTCGCGCTCGGGGGTGGGTCGTGACGGGCCGCGGTCCGATGATGCTGAGCTCAGCACCGATCGTGGGCACGAACAACGTCGGGCCAGTTGCGGGAGTGCTGATTGTGGGGCGCTGGCTAACTCCGGCCCGCGTCGACACGGTGCGGCAACAGAGCCAAGTAGACGTCCAGATCTACCAGGCAGAGACGTCAGCGCTCCCGGAAGCCTTACAGTCGGTGCTCGGCAGCCTATCCAGCTCGACCGAGTCGATCCAGGTCGCCGCGAACGACAATAGCCTCACCACCTATCAACTGCTGAGGGACGTCGGCGGAGCGCCGGCGGTTCTTGTCGAGGTGCGGACCTTTCGGGAGATGAGCTACGCCGGTGCGCAGACTGTGCGCCTCGCGCTGGCGTTTCTAGCAGTTGCCGGGCTGGTGAGCCTCGCCGTGACCTGGCAGCTCCTGAAGCAGATCGTCGTGAAGCCCCTGACCGCGCTCACGACCGCGGCTGCGGACGTCTCCGAGCATCAAGACTATGCGGTGCGAGTGCGCCGGCACAGCCAGGACGAGATCGGGCAGCTGGCCGACGCTTTCAACCAGATGCTCGGACAGATCCAGGAGCGTGACCAGCTGGTTCGCGAGGGCCGGACCCGAGCGGAAGACGCCAGCAGAGCCAAGTCCGCCTTCCTCGCGACGATGAGCCACGAGATCCGTACGCCGATGAACGGTGTCGTTGGCATGCTCGACTTGCTGCTCCGTTCTCCGTTGACCAGTACACAGGAGGACTACGCGCGCACTGCTGTTCGGTCAGCCGATAACTTGATGGAGATCATCAACGACGTGCTGGATTTCTCCAAGATCGGGGCCGGCAAGCTCATTCTCGAAGAGCGCGTCTTCCAAACCCGTCGCTTGGTGGAGGACGCGGTGGGAATGTTCGCCGAGTCGGCCGAGAAGAAAAGCCTGGAGTTGACCTGGTTCGTCGATGCCGATGTACCGCACGCGTGTGTTGGTGACGAGACCCGGTTGCGTCAGATTCTGGTCAACTTCCTCGGAAACGCGCTCAAGTTCACCGAACAGGGAGAGGTAGTCGCCACGGTCGCCGTGGATGCCGAAACTGGCCGGGTCAGGTTCGCGGTCAAGGACACAGGCAGCGGAGTCGATGCCGAAGCGGAGACGACGATCTTCGCTCCGTTCGTGCAGGCCGATAGCACGGTGACGCGGACACATGGGGGAACCGGCCTGGGTCTGGCGATTTGCAAGCAGCTTGTCGACGGCATGGGCGGCGAGATCGGTCTCGACAGTTCGGTTGGTGAAGGGTCTACGTTCTGGTTCGCGGTGCCTTTGCCGGATGCCCCGGTAGACGCCACGACATTCGACCAGCCAGACGTGCGAGACCTGCAGGGCCTGCGGGTGTTGGTCGTTGACGACAACGCGACCAACCGAGAGATTCTCGTGCGTCAGACCGAGAGCTGGGGCATGAGCGTCGGCGCGGCGGAGGATGGGCCATCAGCCCTGAGGTTGCTGACGAGCTCCGCCGCGGATCGGTGCCCGTACGACGTGGCAGTCCTCGACATGCATATGCCCGGCATGAGCGGCTTGGAGCTTGCCGAGCGCGTCAAAGCCTCGCCCGCGATCCGCGATCTGAACATGCTCATGTTGACGTCACTGGCATCTGATCTCGATCCGCGCGAGATGGACCGGCTCGGCATCGTGAGATCGCTGACGAAGCCCGCCGGGCACGGGCGCCTTCGGGGAGCCCTCATCGAGGCCGTTCAGGACAATCCGCCGCAGGCGGCCGCTTCCTCGAACCGGTCGCCGGGCGACGGACCCGCCGCGGGGTCGTTCGGCCTGCACGTGCTGGTGGTCGATGACAGCGCCGTCAACGTCAAGCTGACGTCGCTCATTCTGAAGGCGCTGGGCTGTCAGGTCGGCGTTGCTACGAACGGTGCCGAGGCTCTGGATCAGCTTGAGCGAGCGACCTACGACGTCGTTCTGATGGATTGCCAGATGCCGATCATGGACGGATACACGGCAACTCGGGCGATTAGGCGACGTGAGGCCGAAGCCGGAGGCGATCGGATACCGATCCTGGGCTTTACGGCAAACGCGTTTCAAAGCGATCGTGACGCCTGCTTCGCGGCCCGGGATGGACGACTAC
This sequence comes from Acidobacteriota bacterium, assembly GCA_965248695.1. Taxonomy (GTDB): domain Bacteria; phylum Acidobacteriota; class UBA890; order UBA890; family WLXD01; genus DASCOT01. The sequence goes on from CBDFKD010000002.1 coordinate 4,594,322, forward strand.
ATCACCAAGCCGGTCAAGATCGACCGGCTTCGCGAGGCACTGTCGCATTGGTGTTCCGGCGGTGCCCAGGCCAGCAAGCGAGAGTCCGGCGCCGCCGCCTAGATCGGTGGCGCTGCGGTGCGGGTTCCCCTACTTGAGCTGCACAAGCTGCTCGGGGTCTATCCGGATTACGAGGTAGGTGATGTCCTCTTGCAGCTCGCTGAACCCGTGCGCCACCCCGGCAGGGATGATGACGATGTCGCCGGCGGAGATTTGCCGACTCTCGCCGCCCCGGATGGCGCTGCCGAATGAACTCGGGCCGGTGAGTTGTTTGACGACGTTGCCGTCGGGGGGCAGCTGCCGGCGGTCGACCAGCTCCCCTCCGGTGACCAGGGTTCCGGAGCCGGATACCACCCGGTAGACCTCGGTTTGCTTGTCGTGCTCGATGGCACCGCCGGGAGCCGACGCCGGTCGTAGGACCACTCCCACGCCGACGTTGTAGCCGCCAGCGTCTACCATGCGGAACTGCACATCGCTCACTCGACCGTTGGGCGCCGCCTCGATGACGGCGCCGATGTCGGCATCGGCTATGAGGGTTGCGACCGCGGCCACGTCTGCCTGCGCCGGCGCGCCCTCGGTGGCAACCGCGAGGTGCAGGGCCAGCATGGTGATCAGGGTGGCGAACGCCGTGCTCATGGGAGCCTCCTTGGCGGGAGATCTTTCAAGAAACCGGGAGTACCGAAGACAGCTACTCGAAGACCCAGGGCCCCAGCGGCACGTCGTCCTTGCAGCTGTCGTCGACCTTTGCGGACGGATCTTCCAGAAAGCTCTTGATCATCTGTGTGCGGCAGCGGCCCGGGATTCCATGTCCCAGGGCCGAGAACTCCACTAGCTGCAGATTGGGCATCGTCTGCGCCACATAGTGCCCCCATCGAATGCCGCAGCAGGAGTCGACCTGCCCGTGCAGCGAAAGGCCGGGGACATCGGAGTCGAAGCGATTGTTGTGCTCCGGGGGGACCGCTCCGTCGACACCCCACCAGGCGCAGATCTTGAGATCCTCGTAGCCGAGCAGGGCCGGCTCGCGCTCGAGCATGGCGAGGACGTCGTCCTTGGTCGGACGGTTGGTGCCCATGTCTCCACAGATGTGGGCCAAGTAGTAGCCGTAGGGGAGCACCCCCGAGGTCTCGTCGGCCGAGACCTCGACCCATTGATCGGTAGCGAAGAAATCGTCCAGCGCCGAGTAGTCGTGGCGTCGGATCCTCGCCAGCACGTTCGGCAGCTTCATGTAGACGTTCTCGAAGTCGCGGTAGATCTTGCCCATCAGCGCGACGCCGTCGAACGACAGGGTTCGTTGTTCCCCGGCCGCGGTTTCGACGATGCTCAGGAACGGTCGCTCGTCGAGCGCGCGGCGGGCGCGATCGATCTCGTAGTACCAGGCGGGCAGCAGCTCGCGGCAGTGCGGATCGGAGGCCACACACTCGCCTAGAATATCGGTGGTCTTCTGCTTGACGGTGTAGAACTCGTCGATCGCGGCGCGGTTGCGGTACTCACCGAACCACGGCGCTCCCAAAATCATCGATCGCACGTTGTCCTGGTAGTAGCGCAGGTACGAGATCGCCCCGCCGCCGCCGGTTGACCATCCCAGGATGTTGATCTTGTCGTAGCCCAGCAGAGCGCGGATCTCGTCGACATCGCGTGCGACGTCGTACTCGTTGTACTTCGAGACGTCGATGCCCTCTCCAACGAGCTTGTCGTAGCAACGCTCGACGGACTCGGCATGGATGCGCAGACGCTCACCGGTATCTATCGATGAGACGATCGCTGGCGACAGCTGGTTGAACCAGGGTGCTAGTTGACTCCCCGGACACTCGAGGTGTGGCTTGGCGTGGGCGAACCCGCGGTGATCGATGAGCACGAGCGACCGGTCGCCGGTGACCTCGTGGAGCCAGTCGAAGCTCCGAAGGGGCGATCCGCCGGGCCCGCCAGGAAAATAGAACAACGGGTCGGAATCGCCACTTCCCGTCAGCGGCGGGATCACGCCCAAGGGCAGCTCGACGATCGTCCCGTTGGGACGGTCGCGGTCTTCCTGCCCGAAGAAGCGGTAGCAATCGGCGTTGGCGGATACCAGAGCCTCGGTGACGCACTCGGCGGCTTCGATCCGCGGGATCGTGGCCTCCTGCGCATCCAAGGGTCCGCAGAACAGCATCATCAGGGCGCCGGCGAGTGTACGCGCGGCGGGCATCGCCGACGCTGCTCGGTAATGGCTCAATGGCGATCTCCTGGTCAATGGGCGTAGACATGCGACAGTAGGATGGAGGCCCACCGCAAGGGACGCAACGGTATGGTCGGAATCAGGCATCTTGGATACGCCGTCCCGTTCGTGCTCAGCTCGGGGTCGGGGTCTGGTTTGATAGTCTGTAGAGCAACTTGGCTATCCTCCCCATGGCCAAAACATCACGGTGCCGGCTACGACCTCGCATCGGCGTGAGCCCCGCAGTTGAATCCTCACTCGGCCGGCAGTTAGCTTCTTGGTGAAGTCTGGGATGAACCTGCGCGCAGGAGAGTTTCGGTGAAAGAGCGCTACGACCCGATCCGGGTTCTCGGTCTCCTGTTGGCGTTGACCATCGCCGGGCTACCAGTGTCGAGCGACGCCGCGATCGCGGGTACTGGTTGGTACGCGGCATCGTTCCGAATGCCGTCGCAAGAGGCCGTGCCGGTGCAGCTGCCGCAGGCGCCGATGTTCCGGTCGGCGGTGACCCGCGTGCGTGTCGACGCCATCGTTACCGACAAGGACGGCAACTTCATCGATGACATGGGGGCGGAAGACTTTCGCGTCTTCGAGGACGGCGTTGAGCAGGAGATTCTGAACGTCCAGTTCGTCAGCCTGACGAGCGGCCAGATAAGGAACGTGGCCTCCCGCGCCGCCCCCGTACCATCGGAGAGCGGTCGCAGCGAGCCGGCCGAGGTGCAAGGTCCCGCCGCCGCGCCGACAGAAGCCGTGCCGATTCGACGGAGTCCTGCGAGACTGGGTGCGGTCGTTTATCTGGTCGACTTGCCCAGCCTCGATCGCGCCAATAAGCCGCGGCTCGCGAAGACGTTCGAGGAGTTTTTGGAGGGAGAGGGCGACCTGGACGTACCGCGCAGCGTGTACATGATCGACCAGGCCGCCGTGGTGAGGGAGCTGGCGCCCCTGACGACCGATCGGGAAGTGCTGCGCAACGCAGCCGAAGCGGTGGCTGCAGCGAAGTTGACCAGCACGTCGATCTTCAGCCGTATGGAACGCGAGTACCAACCGTTGATGCAGCAAGCGATCGACGCACAGAACTCGCCGACGGCCGGCATACTGCGGGCGGCCGATCCCACACCGATCCCTGTGCAAGAGATCGTCGAGAGGCTGGAGCGCAAGGCCCAGCGAGATGGCGAAATCGAACGTATGCGCGGTGAGCGAACGCTCCGAACGCTCCTGCAGTTCACCAACGCCCTTTCGGCGATGGAGGGCCGCACCGCCCTGGTGTGGATCTCGTCGGGCGCCATGATCAGCGAGGGCGGACCCTATTCGGCTTTTGCGGCGGCTGTACGGGAGGCGGTAGATGCCCCGATCGGGACGTCGACGCTGGCGAGGACGGCCCCGGACAAGCGCATGCTCGACCTGATGGAGGAGGTCTACGAGACTGCGAACACTGGCAACGTCAGTATCTACTCGGTCGACCCGCGGCCGATCTCGGCGCTTAACAACCTCGGTACGAGTGCTTCGATCGGTCAGGGCCTGGTCTCGACGGCGCTGCGGCGGCATGTTCGCTCGGCGTACCGCGACCTCACTGCGCCGCTGGTCGACGTGGCGACGAAGACCGGCGGGCGTGCGTTCATTGGCTGGGGCGACCTAGGCCGAGCTTTCGAGGAGCAGTACAACGACTCGACGCAGTTCTACCTGGTCTTCTACGAGCCACCGGCACCGCACGAGGACGGCGAGTACCACGAGATCGAGGTACAGGTGACGTACCCGGATGCCGAGGTGCGAGCGCGCCCAGGCTATCGGGAGCTACCCGAATCCGAGCTCAGGACACGCAAGGTAGCGGCGGCGCTAGCGTTGCCCGGATCGGTCATCGGCCGCCCGGTGCCGGCGTCGGCGTTCCATCGGTTTGCTGCCGACGGCTCTGCCAAGATTCTACTTGTCGCCGGGCTGCCACGGCCGGCGGAGACGGTCACCGGGAGCTGGGCGCCGGCATTCGGCGGCGTCTCGCCGGAAGAGATTCCCGAGGAGATGATCGACGTGCTCGGGATTCCCTTCTTCCGCGTGCACGCGATCGCCCTGGATCGCGCTGGCAGCATCAGCGGCGAGACCCACGAGCTCGTACAGCCGCGCGCCGACCTGGCGGAGTACGCGCCCGATGCTGCCTTTCGACACTTCCGCTATACGACCGAGTGGGCCGTCGAGCCCGGGACCTACGATATCCGCCTCCTGATAGCCGAGGACGGCGGCGATCGTCTCGGCACGTCCAGGCTCGAGGTAAGCGTCCCGGCGAGTGAGGGCCGGTGGGTGATGGCCGACCCGATGTTGGTAGCGGTGGATACAGAGGATGGGCTCAGGCCGCTACTGGACCAGGCGTTACCCGCCGGAATCCCGATCGCTGCGAGCGTTCAGGTCAGCGGCGCGACGAGCCCGCACGTCTCGGCGTCGATCTTCCACCGCGCCACGCGGCTCATGACCGCGGAGGTCCCGGCCCAGGCATTGCAGGCAGAGGGCCGCGGGGTACACGGCGGGGTGCTGCCGTTGCCCTATCTGGACCCCGATGAGTACTTGGTCGAGTTGCATGTGGTCGATACCACGGTCGACGGGCAGTCGGTGCGGCTGTTACCGCTGCAGGTGGTCGAGGGCAACTGATCGCCGGAGCACGTGCGCTTGTTGCCAGACCAGACATGAGCGATCTCGTCTCCGCCCCAACACGCATCCCTCGCTTGGCATCCCTCGATGCGCTGCGGGGCTTCGACATGTTCTGGATCATCGGCGGCGAGGGCATCGTCCATGCGTTGGCCGAGCTCACCGGCTGGTCGCTGGCGTTGTGGGCATCGCACCAGCTGCACCACGTCGAATGGGACGGGTTCGTCTTCTACGACCTGATCTTCCCGTTGTTTCTGTTCATTGCCGGTGTAGCGATGCCCTTCTCCTTGGTCGGGCGCCTGGAACGCGGCGACTCTCGGCGGGCGCTGAGCCTGCGCGTGGTGCGACGTGGCCTCCTGCTGGTGGCGCTCGGCGTCATATACAACAACGGGCTCTTCCAGGTCAGCGCAGAGCAGATGCGGTACCCCAGCGTACTGGGGAGAATCGGTTTGGCGTACATCTTCGCGGCGCTGATCGTGTTGAACGCCCGGTTGCGGGCGCAGATCGGCTGGTTCGTGGGTCTGCTGCTGGGTTACTGGGCCGCGATGGAGCTGATTCCGGTGCCCGGGTACGGCGCCGGTCAGCTGACGGTGGACGGCAGCCTGGCGGCCTTTCTTGATCGTCTGCTCATTCCCGGACGGTTACACCTGGGCGTACATGACCCTGAGGGACTGTTGTCGACCGTCCCGGCAATCTCCACGGCTCTCCTGGGCGCATTCGCCGGCTACCTGCTGCGCAGTGATCAGCCGAACCTCACGCGAGTTCGGAAGGCCTGGATCCTGGCCGCAGCCGGAGCAACAGCGTTGCTGCTGGGGTCGCTCTGGGATCCGGTGTTTCCGATCAACAAGAACCTGTGGACCAGCTCGTTCGTGCTGTATGCCGGCGGCTGGAGCCTTCTTCTCCTGGCGGCGTTCTATGCGGTTCTCGACGTTTGGGGCAAGCGGCGATGGGCCACGTTCTTCGTTGTTATCGGGATGAATTCGATTCTGATCTACATGGCAGGCTCGGTCATCGATTTCGCCTACACGACCGACTTCTTCGTGCACGGTCTGCTGCGACCGCTCAGCGAGCCTGCCGGCGCCACGCTCTGGTGGAGCAGCTTCGTTTTTGTCGAGTGGTTGTTCCTGTACGCCCTTTACCGGAAGCGCATCTTCTTGAGAATCTGAGACGCTCACTAAGCGGAGTTCTCGCGCTGTAGAATCGAAGTACCCGACGCCACGCCACGGGTATCAACGGGCGGAGGATATTTCCGATGAGATGCATGCACGCCGCGGCATTGGCACTAGCCGCGCTCGCAGCGACGTTGCCGCCGACCCCCGTTGCTGCAATGGCGCAGGAGGCCGCCCGCGAGCTCCAAGAGCAGACGATTCGCAGGGCGCAATGGCACATCCAGCATGACGAAGCGGACTTCGCCCTGCGTCTGCTCGAGGACCTCCTGAACGAGGACGACGAGGTCTGGACGGCACAGTTCCTGCGTGGCATGGCCCTTGGTCAGCTCGGAAAGGAGAGGGGAGCACTCGAGGCTTTCCTCCTCGCCGACGATCTGAATCCCGGGGTGGCGGACGTCTACGTCTGGGCCGGGATCGCATCCTTCGGAATCGGCGATTACGACACCTGCTGGGAACAGACGATCCGGGCCCATCAGGCGGGCCGCAACATGAGCCTCGAGATCGAACAGCTGAAAGAGGTTGCCGATCCACCAAGCGATCTGGCGAGGCGGCTCCGTGCGCCGCGCGCCTTCCTGGCTGAGATGGACACCTCTGTCAGACAGCACAATACGGGCCTGGACGCCGCGTTGTTGCTGGGTCAGGGGGAGCTGTTCACCGTCCAGCAGCAGCTCGGGCAAGCGGTGCGAGACTCACGAGCCTTTGGCCTGGTACGTGCTCGAGGGCTGGCGGATTATGTGATCGGCCTGACCGTCAGCGACTATGGCAACGCCGCGTATTCTGGCTCGGAGACGAAACCCGATAACCTGCCTGCCGAAGTCGTCGATCCCGACATCATGTCGCCCCACGCCAACCCGCTGACGCATCTGTCGGGGACGGAGGAGCCGCTGGCCCATGCGCTCGAAGGCCAGCTCGAGCTGGTGAACACGGTGACCGGTGCCGTTGCGTTTTCCGTTCCGTTGATCATTGAAGACGTCACCTCGGTCGGTGACCTGAGCCGCGAGTTGCGGCGCTACGTCGGCTACCTGGAACGCTGGGCGCAGGAGAACGGCTGATCTTGGCGGGCCAGCCCGGAACACGCCCGCGCCACGAGCATCTGTTACAGGGCACTAGAGGTTCGTGGCCGTCAGCGTGTATACGGCCCCCGCGCCGGCAACCGAGTATGTTCCGGCCAGCGTGGCGCGGTTGAAGTTGAGCCGTAGCCGGACGTCGCCGACGATCGGATTGAACAAACCCGTCGGACCGAACGCTGTGCTGGTGCCCCAGCTACCACCGGATGTTCGGATACGTGTGTTTCTGACCACGATCCTCTTGCTGTTGTCGACCGCGTGGACGAGCCTCACGGTGCCCGCCGACTTGGCGATGGCCACCTGTGTCTGACTACCGCTGTTGTTGATGGAACGGACCGCCCACACGTTGTTCAGGTGCATTACCACCCGGTTTCCCCGCGGATCGACGGTCATGTCGGCACCATTGTTGACGATATCGACATCGCGGCCGAGCGTGACGCCTGTATTCGAGAGGCTGTCGGCACGAGCTCCCTGGTCCGCTGTGGCATTCAGCCATGCGGTGACGGTCGCCGCAGGAATTGTCAGGTTGAGCTGGCTGAAGTAGTGCAGGATCACTACGCCGTTCATGTCGATATCTACATCGGCCTGTTGTTGGGCGGAGGCGCCGGACGGAACGATCGCCAGGCTCAGCGCCAGCAGCAGCCAGACCCCGAGTGATGCGTGGCGAGGCCCCCGGCTCACGGTGTCGTGCTCATCAGGCAAGGTATCGGGCTCATCAGGCAGGCTCAGGACGGGGGGCGGCTCAACCGTTACCGGTGTCTTCTGTGGCCATCACCGGACACGAGAAGACATTAAGAGTCATCTTGACGCAAGATCACATAGAATAAAATTGTTCCACTTCCGATCAAATCCAAAAAGCTCGCACTGCCTGAATTGTGCCGATGACGTGAAGGTGGGCAAAAGGCCCGCTGTGGCACGTGCGAAGACGACGAGGGTGACTCGCGACTTGCCGCAGAGGCTGCTCAGTCCTCGGGCGCCAGCACTACGGAGCCGGGGCTTTGATCACTAGCACGATCTGGCGCAGGGCGGCGATATCCTGAGTCGGGTCGCCGGTCACCGCGACCAGATCGGCGAGCATTCCGGCGCGGATCGCGCCGAGCCGCTCGTCGAGCTCGAAGATGGCGGCGTTGCCGGCGGTGGCGGCGCGCAGCGCGGCGCTCGGTTCCATGCCGTAGTCGACCATCAGCTCCAGCTCGCGCACGTTGTCGCCGTGCGGGTACACGCCGACGTCGCCACCGAAACATAGGCTCACCCCGGCAACCATGGCGGCGCGGAAGCTGTCACGTTTCCGCCGTATTCGCTCGGGCTCGGGGTCGCGTCCCTTCCGCCAGCCGCCGTACTGGAGAATTGCGTCGCCCGCAGCGAGCGTCGGGCACAGGGCCACGTCGTTGGTGGCCATGAGGGCAAACGTCTCGTCGTCGCCGCCGTCGCCGTGTTCGATGGTGCGCACCCCCGCCCGGGCCGCCCGTCGCATGCCCTCGGCTGTCGCCGCATGCGCCACCACGCGCCGGCCCGAGCTCTCGGCCACCTCGACGACGAGCTCCAGCTCGCGCTCGGTGAAGGTCGGTTGCGCAGTGCCGTCAGGACCCCAGCGGTAGTCTGCGTAGACCTTGATCCAGTCGGCGCCGCGACCGATCTGATCGCGCACGACGCGGATCAACTCGTCGTGGCCGTCGGCGACCTCGGCGCCTTTGTGGAACCGGATCTCGGGAGCGCCGCGCGGGTTGTAGCTGCCGGTGGTGACGATCGCCTTGGTAGCAACCAGCATGCGTGGTCCGGGCACCACCCCCTTGTCGATCGCCGCCTTGAGCCCGGCATCGGCATAGCCGGCACCCTCGGTGCCGAGATCGCGGACGGTCGTGACCCCGGCCAGCAGGGTCGCGCGTGCGTGCACTACCGCGCGTGCGGTGCGCTCCGCCAGTGACTCTCGCATCACCTGATCGGTCCAGGCGGTCTCGTTGTAAGGATGCAGCAGAAGATGCGAGTGACCTTCGATGAGCCCCGGCAGCAAGGTGGCTCCCTCGAGTCGCACTACCCTGACGTCTCCACTGCTGTTCCCGTCCGTTAGGAGCGCGTCGGCCGGACCCACTCGGGTGATCCGTTCGCCGTCCACCCTTACCGCCCAGCCAGCGTGACTGCGCTCACCATCGAAGACCCGGTCGGGGATCAGCAGCAACGGCACGGCGGATTCTTGCGCGGCGAGCGGGCCGCAGGTCGCCGCCGACAGCGCAGCGCTCACAACGATCATGGCGGCAGCCCGCAAGGGGATTGTCTGCAACTGGATTCGATTCCGGCACGGGGAGGGAAGCGCGAACATGTCTGCGGGCCCGGAGAGTCGCCTCTGGCCGCCAGTGGCCAGTCGACGTGGTCAGCGGCGCCCGCGATCATATACGCCGTTAGGCAGGCGCTGTAACGTCCTAGATCACCCGTCGCCTCACTCGGATGCTCTCTTCGTGCGTAGACTCGCGCCTGCCGTTGTCATTCTGTGCCTCGTGCTCGTGCTCGGCGGCGTCGGCCGACTCGAAGCCTCCGGTCAGGCCGAGGACGGTTCGCGACAGGACACCAGCGAGGGGCAAGCCACGCAAACGAGTCAAGAGCGAACGGAGGCCCGGCGACGCACAATCCCTGTGCGCATGGTCCGGCCAGGCGCCCCCGTACGACCGTCGGATCAGCCCGCGGCGGCGATTCCGGACGTACAGCCCCTGCCGGTCGAAACCATGCCGCCGCCCAGGCGAAGGATCCCTGTGCGCCTGGTGACCCCGGAGGAACTGCATGCGCCTGTGCGCGGCATGGGGGCTCCGGTTCTCGTTCCTGGAGACCGGCGCTCGGCTGCCTCGACCGATCCGGTGGCACCCTTGCCGGCCGGTGTCGGCGGCATCCCCCCGCCGACGCCCGCGCCCGAGGGGCCGCCCGCCGGCGCCGATCCGTTGCCGGCTGGCTCCGATACGACGTTCTCGACTGCGCGGCCGCGCTCGACCCGTTCTCCTGGCGTGGCACCGGACATGGCCGTCACACGCGCCGTCGAGCCTCCGGTGATGGACGGAGTGGTTGACGACGCCGGCTGGGCACTCTCGGACGTCGCGACCGGGTTCCTGCAGCGGGAGCCGCAGCAGGGTCAGCCGGCGTCGGAACGCACCGAGGTGCGCATTCTGTACGACGACGACAACCTCTACGTCGGGGTGATCGCTTACGACAGCAACCCGAGCGCCGTACTTGCCACGGAGATGCGACGCGACGCCCTCGGATCACGATTCAGCGGATCTGACGACACCTTCAGCGTGCTGCTGGATACCTTCCACGATGGCCGCAGCGCGTTCCTGTTCACGGTGAACGCGCTGGGCACCCGTTACGACGCGACCATCCGCAACGAGCGCCAGATCAACTCGGACTGGGACGAAGCCTGGGAAGCCGCGGCGCAGATCACCGCTCGCGGCTGGGAGGCCGAGATGGTCATCCCGCTAGGTATCCTCCGTTTCTCCACCGGACTTGCCGATTGGGGTGTCGATTTCGAGCGTCAGATCCGCCACAAGAACGAGCAGGTGGCTTGGAGCAACTACCGGCGCGACTTCCGATTCATCAGCGTGTCGCAGGCCGGCGATCTGCGTGGTTTCGAGAACCTGTCGGTTACGGAGCGTTTCCGCCTCAGGCCGTACTTTCTGGGATCATCCAGGTCGTTGTTCGAGGACCCGGGACGAACGAACGACGTCGACAACGAGTTCGGCATCGACGATCTCAAGATCCAGCTGACGTCGAACCTGACCGCCGATCTGACGTACAACACGGACTTCGCCCAGGTCGAGGTCGATCAGCAGCGGGTGAACCTGACGCGCTTCTCGTTGTTCTTCCCGGAGAAGCGCGACTTCTTCCTGGAGGGGGCCAACAACTTCAGCTTTGGCCAGCAGCGCGGCGGCTTCGATAGCTTTGGCGCTCCATTGCTGCGGCTTTTCCACTCGCGCAACATCGGGCTCTCTGAGTTCGGCGAACCGACGCCGATCGACTTCGGTGCCAAGATGACCGGCAAGGTGGGCGGCGGCAACATCGGCTTTCTGAACGTCCGGACCGGGGACTCGGAGTTCGGTGAGGGGCGCAGTTACTCGGCGTTGCGCTGGCGTCAGGATGTGCTGGCGCGGTCGAGCGTCGGCGCCCTGATCACCAACGTCGAGGGACCGGACGGACAGACCAACACGGTCATCGGCGCCGACGCAAACTTCACCTTCTTCGACAACTTCAACATCTCGGCGTTCGGCGCCCGGGCCACCGACGACACGCTCGAGGATGGCAAGTTCGCGGGACAGTTCCGTGTGGGTTGGCAGAGCAATCTGTGGAGCGCGACCTTCGACGTGCTGCGCATTGACGAAGACTTCAAGAGTGACCTCGGCTTTGTCCTCCGAGACGGAATTGTTCGCCGTGATTTCCGGGGCTCGGTGAATCCCCGGCCGGCGCTCTCGTGGCTGCGATCAATTAGCTTTGACGCCAACTTCACGACCTTCCACGACACCACCGGTACTCTCGTCGGTCGCGAGGGGTCGGGCGGCGCGTTTCTCGAGTTCGAGTCGGGAGACTCGATCGGCGCCTTCTACACCAGCAGCTTCGAGGTGCTGGACTTCGCGTTCCCGATCCACCCCGACGTGACGATCCCGGCGGGCGAATACAGCTTCGACATCGTCTCGGCATTCCTGTTCACCTTCGGCGGACGCCGGGTCAGCGTCGGGGGCAGCGCAAATTTCGGGGAGTTCTACGACGGTACGATCCTGTCGTTGTCGCCGCGGCTGACCCTGCGGCTCAGCGAGAAGCTGCGTATCGCGCCCAGCTACAGCTACAACAAGATCGACCTGCCTGGCGGGAGCTTCACGAGCAACGTGTTCAGCACGCGCGCCAACTACAGCTTCTCGGACCGCTGGCTCACCGACGCGCTGGTGCAGTACAACAATGTCTCCAACGGCATTTCGATCTTCGCCCGCTTGCGTTACATCTATCGAATCGGCGACGACATTTACCTCGTTTACCGACAGGTGGGCGAGTACGACAGTTTTCGCTTCGGACGCCACGACCGCTCGATCACGCTGAAGGTGACGCGCTCGTTCGGCTTCTAGTGGCCTGTTACAGGCTGGCGCTGTAGCGGAGTTGGTCATTGCTCTTCAAGACACGCTTCCACGCCGGGATTCGGGATGGCTCGATTCGGCTCACGTTTCGCCGCTGGAAGCGGCCGCAAGTGAAGGTGGGAGGGCAGTATCGGGTCGGTGCCAGCGATCAGATCGAGGTGAGCGCCTTGCGCATGCTCTCGATGTCGAGCCTGACGCCCGATGATGCTCGCGATGCCGGCTTCGAGTCGCTGGAGGCGTTGCGGGCGGCAGTCGGTGACCGCACGGGTGCTGCTGCAGACGACGCGATCTACCGGATCGACTTCCGCCATGTCGGCAAGTGGCGGGATTGCAGCGACCCGGACAGGCGTGCTGCCGATCTGGCGGGGCTCCTGAGGCGAGATCGACAGCGGTTCAAGGTCGATGTCCGCAAGCTCAAGAGCCTGGGCCTGACCCTCAGCCTGGCTGTCGGCTACCGCCTGTCGCCGCGCGGGCGCGTCTTCCTAGCGCGTCGAAGCTGACTCCGAGCACGCTTCGTTGCCGGCCGCATCGACGGCGCAGACGCTGTAAACGGTCGCCGCTGAGCTCGGCGCAGGTATCTCCGCGAACCACAGATACTCGCCGTACCAGGTCATCGGAGTCTCACGGGTGGTGCCGGATTCCGACCACCGCACTGCCACCGACTGCCAATCGTGCGGCATCGTGGGGCTCTTGCGATCGTGGATCCGGGCCCGGAGTCTGAGAACTGCGTCTTGCTGTTGAGCCATCTCGACGCTCCCGATGACCGGTGGCGCCGTATCGGGATCCAGACCACTTCCCAGAAAGATCCTCTCCTCGACAGCTGCGGGATTCTCTCCCTGGCCCTGGACCACATCGAGCCGGTTGTCACCGTCCAGGTCCGCCAGCAGGAGCGATAGCGTGCCGGCGGTCTCAGGTCCGGAGAAGACCTCATCCGCCATCATGAAGCGTCCGGTGCCATCGTTGATCAGCAGACGATCGGCGCCGGTGAGCGACCCGACGACGAAATCAGCGTCGCCATCGGAGTCGTAGTCGATGAACACGGCGTTGTTGTCGTCTTCGCCAACGTTCTCGCTGTCTGGCCACAGCGTCGAGGTGGCATCCACGAAGGCCCTGCCGGCGTCGTTCCGGAAGACATGCTGACGGCGCATCATGTTGATCTCGCCGACGATCTCGCCGTCGTTGATGGTGACCAGATCGAGGAAGCCGTCGCCGTCGACGTCCATGGGCTCGAGCTCGTAGTTGTTGGAGTGCCGCGGCAGCCCGACGAGAAGCTCCTCGAAGTACCCGCTGCCGTCATTCACGAAAAGGCTGCCACCGTAGCAACGCTTGCATGATACGGCGATGTCGAGGTCGAAGTCGTTGTCGAAGTCCAGGAACTCCAGATCCCAGGAGAAGCCGAGCAGCGTATCCGGCATGCGGGATTCCGTTGCGTCGACGAAGTGGCCGTCGCCCTCGTTGAGCCATAGACGTGTGCGGCCGCCCAAGTTGCTCATGTTGTTGCCGGGCCCCCAGTCGGCCAGGACCACGTCGAGGTCGCCGTCGCCGTTTGCGTCGCCGAGCTCGAGGTCGCCGACGCTGGTAGGCCCCTGCGGTAGGTGCGTTGCCGTCACCTCCCGGAAGGTCGCCTGCGGACCGCCCAGGTACAGGCGACTTTGGCTCTGGAATGTCGTGCCGACCAGGATGTCCGCCAAACCGTCGCGGTTGATGTCGCGGACCTTGATCACACGCGCATGGTCTGCCCGCGGGCCGAATACCTGCTCCGTGGCCTCCTCGAACATCTGGTCGGGTCCGCGGTTGAGGAATACCCGGTTCGGCTCGGGCTCTCCGGGCTCCGAATAATCGCAAACAGGATGTCCACCCGACCGTCGCCGTCGACATCGGCGAGCTCGACACGATTCGTCCACTCGGCCGTTGGCGGCAAGAACCTGTCTGTCGCTTCAACCCACAGCGCTCGTGGCAAGCCGTCGTTGGGGCTCGATTCGGAAGGTGGCTGGCGATCCGCGCCACCGCAGCCGACCATCGAGCCGGTGCACAGAAGGGCGAGGAGCCAGGCGGTGAAGCCTGGCCCTGCTATCGCCTGACGAGCTACTCCGGCGTCCCGCATGCGAAGCTTGCGGCGTCGTCGGGGTCACCGCCGCCGTTGTAGACGGCGACCTGCGGATAGGCGCACAGCGGTCTGGACAGTGTCATCTGGCCCTCGGCGTTGAACTTCTGGGCCAGCAGCTGTTCCGGTGCCTGTCCGTCCTCCACCCATGAGGTGATCGCCGACAGGTAGTCGACTTGATCCGGCCCCGGACCAGCACCGCAGTGCAGTACGCCTGGGGCGAGGAACAAACGTGAGTAGTCCCGCACGTGCGGATCGCCGGCCTGGACGGCCTCGTAGTAGCCGATCGTCCCCAGGGCGGTGAGCGCCGGGTCCGACCAGCCGTGCCAGAAGAGCAGCTTACCGCCGGAGTCACGGAGTCCGCTCAGATCCGTCTCGAGGGCGCTCAGGAGCTGGTCGGCGGCGGCGATGTCATGGTCCCAGTTGGCGAAGTCGTAGTCGCTGTAGTCGAAATCCGGGTCGTCGAAGATCAAGTACTTGAACATCTCGGTGCCGAAGGCCCAGTGCAGGTTGGGAACCCCGGGGCCGAGGGCGTCCTGGCCACCGGTGATCCAGGTGTCCCAGCCGCCGCGGTCGTTCTCGCCGCCGAACGGGAATCCGGGAAAGACCTGTTGCCCGTCGACGACGGGTCCGTCGTAGATCGCCTGCACCGCGTCGAGCTGTGCCTCGGTGAGGCAGGACGAATCCGCAGGTCCGGAGCACTGCAGCTCGGCGGGATCGAAATCGCAGGAGCGCGGATCGGTGAGCACGCCGTCTTCGACGCCGTCGGCAGCGTCGCAACGGCCGAGGGTCTCTCGCTCCAGGAGCGCGCGATTCTCGTCCGTGATGACGGGCTCCGAGAGATTCTCGGCGTCTGGGAAGACGCGTTGCTCGATTTGCACGAACTGCGTCCCGACTCGGGGCCAGCTGAATGCCGGAGCCCTGGCGACGATACCGTCGTAGTCATCCGGGTACCGCTGCGCCTCGATCATCGCCTGGCCGCCACCGCGCGAGCAGCCGATGAAGTAGGAGTACTCGATCGGTGCAGCGTAGTAGTCCTCGATGATCTCCTTGGCCGCCTCGGTGGTTCGGTGAACCGCCCGGTGGGCGAAGTTGATCTCGGCCTCGTCGTCGTCGAGAGCCCAACTGGCGTCGATACCGGTACCGGTGTGGCCGGTGTCGGTGCCGACGGTGGCGAAGCCGCGCTCCAGGGCGTTGCCACCCGGCGACGGTTCCAGCGCCGAGTTCTGCACCGAACCGACGAATCCGCCACCGCCGCCCATCACGAAGCGCTCGTTCCAGTGCGCGGCGGTCGGCAGCAGGAGCTCGAATCCGATCGTCCCGTCGATCGTTCCGGCAACCTTGCAGTGCTCCACCGGGTTGCTGGCGCTCGTAGCCTCCTCGACGCTGTCGACCGCGATACCGTCGCCGGCCCAGGCACTGAGATCCGAGCACGCCAGGGGAGGAGCTGTTCTTGTGGCGGTTCCACAAGCGGCAAGGATGACGATCAGCGGTACTATGACCGCCCTCGCCAATGGGGTGCGTCCCGGTTGGCTGATCATGAGGTCTCCGATGTGCTGCCGGAAGCGTCGCTAGCGGTCCGCTTCCATACCAGCACGCTCACCGAACCGCCGGTAGTGTCCGGATCGGGAGCGGTGCTCAGGGTGATCAGGTCAGGGCCGTTGAACTCGAACGCCCGCGGGCGCCGTGATCCCACCCAGCGTGGCAGCAGCGCCCCCTCGACATGGTGGGTCACGACGTTCTGTTCCAGATCCACCGTGTAGGTGCCGTAGTACGAGAAAAAGCCTCCGAGGACATCCTGGGCTGTGAGCGATTCTTGGTCGGCAAACTCTCGACCGGGCCGCATCAGCTGAGCCGACATGCGTCCATCGGCGGTGTACACGATCTGACCCGCTGCGTCCGGCCCGTAGGGATGGGTCACTGTGCCATCGGCGGCGGTGCGCTCCCAGGAGACCAGAGTCCAGGCTCCGACGAGTGGATCAGTGCTCCTGGCCGGCGGCGGTGCCTCTGCGGTCGTGCAGGCGGTCATGGAGGCGACGAGCGCGACTACGAGGGTCGCGTGTTGCAGTGCGGGCCGGACATGGGGACCAAAGCGCATCGGCTTCTCCAGGTCGAAGGGTGCCCGAGGATGTTCCACCGGTCGGTGCGCGGTCAACGGATGCACCCGGATCGGCTCCCACCCGTCAGGCCGGCTCGAGCCCACACCATTCGGCGATGAACAGCGCGATCGTGCCGGTGATCTGTCGTGCCGACGCCAGGCTGACGCGTTCATCGAACGCGTGGATGTTCTCGGAACGCGGACCGTAGACCAGACACGGGCAATCGTCATAGAGCACGAACACACGCCCGTCGAGGTAGCCGGGTGTGACGACGCTCTCCAATGCCGCCCCGAAGGCCCTGAGATGCGCGCCCGCCAGGGTCCGTTCGGCATCGGAGCCTTCGTCCAGCACATAGCCCTCGGCGAGGAATCCGTTGAATTCGACCTCGGGCACGTTGCTGGCAAGAAACGGGTCGTCGCGTGCCGCGACCGCGACCGCTTCCTCGATCTCGCGCGCAGCCTCGTGCGGGTTCGTGCCGGGGAAGATCGCGATGCGGCAATCGAACTCGCACCACGCCGGTACCGACGAGGCCCAATCGCCGCCACGGATCTTGCCGACGTTGAAGTTGATCGGGTGTTCCAACTCCTCGAAGTGCCGACGACCGGTCTTGCGGGTGTTCCACTTCGCCTCGAGCTCGCGCAACGCCCGGATCAGTCGGAACGACGCCTCGATCGCGTTCGTGCCGCTGCCGGCATCGCGGACGTGCACCGGGCGCCCGCGTACGGTCACCCGGAACCAGATCACACCGACGTTGGCGCGTACCAGCTTGTCGTCCTCCGGCTCGGGAATGATCGCGGCTTCGGCTCGGTATCCTCGTACCAGCGCCGACAGGGCGCCGTTGCCGGTGCACTCCTCTTCGGTGACCGACTGGACGTGGACGGTGGCGGCTGGCTTGTAGCCGAGAGCCCGCAGCGCGTCGAGCGCGCCGATGTTCGCCGCCAGCCCCGCCTTCATGTCGGCCCCGCCGCGACCGTAGAGCCAGTCGCCGTCGATCCAGGGGTCGAACGGTGGCCGCGTCCACATCTCGGTCGGTCCGGTGGGCACAACGTCGACGTGACCGTTGAGAATCAGCGAGCGTCCGGTCTCGGCTCTCGGTTCATGTGTTCCCACCACGTTGATGGCGTTGTCGTAGTCGACCTTGACGGGGGAGAAACCCGGATGCTGCTCGATGTCGGCGACATCGATCGCCCAGCGGTCCATGGTCAGCCCGCGCTCGCTAAGTTCCCGGAAGATGAAGTCCTGGCAGGTGTGCTCCAGGCCGCGCAACGACGGGTAGCGGATCAGGTCCTGTGTCAGCGCGGTCTGGGCCTCGAAGCCGGCGTCGACGGCGACGAGGATATCGTCGGCGAGTTGGTCGTCGATACTCGAGGGAGTCGCGTCGCTCAATGTGCATCCTTCCTCGGGCCCCTCATGACAAGTCCCGCCTGACCGGCAGCGTGATACAGCGAATGGCCCCGCCCCAGAAGCCGATCGCATCGCATGGGGTCGGAATCGGCTCGATACCGTGGCTGTCGAGCGCCTCCATGATGCGACCGAAGCGCGGGTTGATCATGTAGTGGCTGTCGTCGAGGCTGACGCCGACGGTAGCGTGGCCGTCCATCTCCTCCCGCGTGATCTCCAGCACGTCCCAATCCTTCAGCGGTTGCGGTAGGCCCTCCGCGAGGGCTGGCAGATGGGCCATCAATAAGCCCTCCCGCAGCAGACACATGACGCCGAGCGCATGCAGTATCGGGCCCTTGATTGGCATGGGGTGAACGGTGTACCCGAAGCGCCCCAGGTAGCGGCCGAGCCACGCCCCGCCGGCGCGGTCGGAGCACAGATCGCCGACGCCGACTACGACATCCTGGCCGTGGATCAGGATGTCGCCGCCCTCCAAGAACGGCCCCGGCCCCTCGTCGGACGGCGTCCACGGGCCCGACTGCGGCATCGCGACATAGTGCGCCTCCGGGTCCGCCTCGATCATCGGCAAGATCAAGTCGCGGAGGGGAAAGATCTCCTTGCGCCGATAGGCGCGTCGGATCGAAACCTCGATGTAGTGCTTACCGAGGACGAACACCGGGTCGGCGACGTAGAGCTGCGAATGGCCAGGCTGCAGTTGGTCGAGGTAGCTCGTCTCTTCCGGTGTGTAGGGCCGTACGCGATGGACGATCACTCCGAAGCGCTCGTAGGTCGCGGCGATGCCCTCCATCTGCTCGACGGTCGTCTGCCAGCGTCCGGGAAAGGTCGCCTTGATGTCGAGCGGCTGACCGCCGTTGGCGATCAGGGCCGCTCGCAGCTCCTCGTTGTAATGGCTGAGGTCCTTGGAGAACGGCGGCAGGGTCAATCCGTCGGCACGACCGACCACGACCTCGCGCAGCTTGCCGAACTCGCTGTGGGAGCCGAAGAGCTGTTCCTGCGAGTCAGCGCCTGGTGTCATGCGGTCTCCGTGATCATCTGTTACAGGCCACTAGCCAGGCAAATGAACGCCATCAGGACGGTGGGCGCAAGTGCCACACATCGTCGCGGTTCGGGGTAAGATCGGCGGCCACCCTACGGTTTAGCCATCGGGGATACTACAGCCAGGACGATCTTCATCGATGCGCACGAGACTCAGACAACCGATTGCGTTGCTGGCGCTGGTCGCGCTGCTTCCGTGGAGTTGACCAAGAACCGCGCCTATAGAACGGTGCCGATATCGCCGGCAGTGCTCGCACGTCTACGCCACCATCGCGCCGAGCAGGAGCGTGCCGCGTTGCGAGTCGGCGGCAAGCCTCCTGAGTGGGTATTCGCCACCTCTCGCGGCAACCCCATCGGTACGGGGCAGTACCGATGGGAGATTTGGAAGAAGCGCCTCTTACGACGCTCGGGCGTACCGGACTACGGACTGCACGGGTTTCGGCATACGTGGGCGAGCCATGCGCTCAAATCCATGAACCGGGGGGAAGTGTCACGTCGGCCGGGCCATTCGGAGGCCAAGACAACCGAGCTGTACAGCCACTTCATCGAGGATGCAACCACGTCGGTGCCGTTCAGTCCGCTGGCCGATTCTGGGGCCAATCTGCACCCCCCGCGCACCCAGTCGAAAATCGAGGATTAGTAATCCTAGTAGAATCAGCATGATAGAAGAATTTCCATCACTACGGCGGATAGACACGCATGAAGCTCGACGAAAGCGAGCTCATATACGACTGGAACCGGACACAGGACCGGGCGCCGGCGGGTGCGGTCGAGTTCAACGACGAGACCCTGCGCGATGGATTGCAGTCGCCGTCGGTCATCGATCCGGCGATCGACACGAAGCTCCGGATCTTGCATTTGATCGCCAGCCTCGGGATCCGCGGTGCCAACCTCGGGCTGCCGGCCGCTTCGCAACGGCAGCGCGACGACGTCAAGCGCCTGGCGCAGGAGATCCGCGATCAGCGCCTGGAGGTGCAGCCGAACTGCGCCGCGCGCACCGCGATTGTCGACATCGAGCCGATCTGCGACATCGCCGACGAGGTCGGTATTCCCATCGAAGTAGCTTGCTTCATCGGCTCCAGCCCGATCCGGCAGTTCGCCGAGGATTGGGGGCTGGACCGCATGCTGGAGCGCACTGCTGAGGCGGTCGGCTACGCCACCGGCAGGGGACAGCCAGTGATGTACGTCACCGAGGACACCACCAGGTCGCACCCGGAAGCGATTCGGGCGCTTTACACGGCGGCGATCGAACACGGCGCCAGGCGGATCTGCGTCTGCGACACCGTGGGGCACGTGACGCCGCGTGGAGTGAAGGCGTTGCTGCAGTTCGTCCGGCAGGTCGTCGACGACACCGGTGAGGCAGTACAGGTTGACTGGCACGGTCACCGCGACCGAGCGCTGGACGTGGCCAACACCATGGCGGCGATCGAGGCCGGTGCGGATCGGGTTCACGGCACGGCACTGGGGATCGGTGAGCGCTCGGGCAACACGCCCATGGACCTGGTGCTGGTGAACTGTGCCCTCGAAGGCCTCATCGACAACGATCTCTCCACGCTCGGCAAGTACTGTGAGCTCGTGTCCAAGGCGACCGGCCGGCCGATCCCGGACAACTACCCGGTGGTCGGGCCCGATGCGTTCCGCACCGCCACCGGGGTACACGCTTCGGCGGTGATCAAGGCGCAAGCGAAGGGCGATGCGTGGCTCGCCGACCGTGTCTATTCAGGCGTCCCGGCAAGCCTGGTGGGGCGGCGGCAGCAGATCGACATCGGCCCGATGAGCGGCGCTTCGAACGCCGTTTGCTGGCTCAAGCACTTCCACATCGATCCCACCGAGGAGCGCGTCGCCGCGCTGATCGAGGCGGCGAAGGAATCTGATCACGTGCTGTCGCAGGACGAGATCCTCGGCGTCCTGGCGAGCTGCTGAGGTAGTCAGAAGCTCAGATCGATGGTCACCGGGATCAGGGTGAACGAGCTCACGAAGACGAGGAACGCCAGCACCAGCAGCAGCGACCGCGTCAAGCCGAGGGTCCCCTCGAAGCTCAACGGGCGCGGATGATGCGTTCCCAGCACGAACAACACCAGGAACGCGAACACCAACCAACCACTGAAGTAGCGGAAACCGGCGAACACCATCGCCACCACCACGAGCAGCGATATTGCCCGGTGTAGGCGGGGCGTGATCGCATACAGCAGGTGTCCACCGTCCAGCTGACCTACAGGCAGCAGGTTCATGGCGGTCACCAGCAACGCGAACCAGCCAACGAACGCCAACGGGTGCGCCAGCAGAGTCTGCGCCGGGCCCAGCGGTGGCGCAAATAGGATGCTCAGCGGGGCCCAGATCAGCGGTTCCCCCATCGAGATCGTTCCGGCGCCGAGATCCTGCAGGTCCACCACCCGTGATTGCGCCAGCCCCACTGCCAGAATAGGCAGCGCCGCGGCGAAGCCGGCGAGCGGTCCGGCGATGGCTACGTCGAACAGCGCCCGGCGACTCTTGATCGGCGCCACGATCCTGATAACTGCGCCCATCGTTCCGGGGAGCAGCACCAGCCCGGGGACGGGCGGAATGGGAATGAAGTAGGGCAGGGTGGCGGCTATGCCGTAGTACCGACAGGCCAGGTAGTGCCCCATCTCGTGCGCCAGCAGGAACGCGACAACGGCGAGGCCGTACGGCAGACCTGCGAGCCAGAGCAAGGGCTCAGAGAAGGGATTGAGGGTGATCAGATCGTCCAGATAGTAGGCCTGATACTGGATGAATCCCCAGTAGCTGGTTGTCAGGATGGTGAGAACGAACAGCACCGTATGACGCCGGCTGCGCACCGGCCACAGGGGAGCAAGCTCGCCTTCCTGAGCGGTGCTCGCACCGTACGGGCTCGCTGCGATCGATGCGTGAGGAGCTTCGGGCGGTGGCCAGTCGGAGGAGGGCCAGGGGCCCGAGGACGGAGAGGAGGTGTCGTCGAGGCTCATCTAGCGGATAACCCGGTGCAGGGGGCGCGAGTCAGAGGTCGGCGGGGAGGTTCGAGAGGTGCTTTCCGGGCTTGAAGCGTGTCGTCTTGCCGGAGGGGATGGCGACCTCTTCGCCGGTCCGCGGGTTGCGCCCGATACCGCTCTTGCGCGGCCGCACATCGAACACCCCGAATCCACGCAGCTCGATCCGTTCGCCGCGGGCGAGCGCGTCCTTCACTGTCTGCAGGATGCGGTCGACAGCGCGCTCGGCCTGGATCTTGGGGATGCCGGTAGCGGCGGCAACGCGCTCGACGATATCTGCCTTGATCATGCAGCGTTCGGGGTCGAGTGGAGCGTTTCGAGTGAAGGAAGTCGAAGCTTAGCATAGTCTTTACGGCCTGCTGCGGACGCCGCTCCCGAGCCCCGGACCATGCCCGAAGACCGCTTGCCCGAAGTCGTGATCGTCGGCCGTCCGAACGTCGGCAAGTCGACCCTGTTCAATCGCATCATCGGGCGCCGGCAGGCGATTGTCGGCGCCGAGCGGGGCCTGACCCGCGACCGGCACATCGCCCCTGCCGAGTGGGCCGCGCGCCACTTCCTGCTGAGCGATACCGGGGGAGTGGAGTGGGAGTCCGCCGACGAGCTGCTCCGCAAGATCCAGGACCATGCGCTGTACGCGGTGGAGGACGCCGACGTGGTGCTGTTTCTGGTCGATGTTCGCGAGGGCATGGTGCCGATCGAGGCACGGATCGTCATGGAGCTTCGCCGCCGTGGCATTCCGATGTTGCTGGTGGTCAACAAGTGCGACACGGCGGAGATCGCCGCATCGCGCACATCGGAGTTCCACGAGCTCGGTGTCCAACCGGTGTTCGCCGTTGCCGCCGAACACGGCGACGGTGTCGCCGACCTGCTCGACGCCGTTGTCGCCGGGCTGCCGGAGTCCGAGGCGGAGCCCGACGCGTTGCCTGACGGAACGGTCAGGGTAGCGGTCGTCGGGCGACCCAACGTCGGCAAATCGTCGCTGGTGAACGCCATGCTGGGGCAGGAGCGCGTCGTTGTCAGCGAGGTCTCCGGCACGACGCGCGATGCGATCGACACGCTGATGTTTCGCGATGAGCGCCCCTATCTGCTGATCGATACGGCCGGCATTCGCCGCGGCGGGCGGCGTGAGGGGTTTGCCGAGATGGTGAGCGTGACCATTGCTCGGCGCCGCATGCGACGTGCCGACGTGGCGCTGCTCGTGGTCGACGCAACCGTCGGGCTGACGCGCCAGGACGTCACCATCGCCGCCGAGGCCGGTGGCTCAGGATGTGCTGTCGTCGTGGTGGTCAACAAGTGGGACCTCATCACTGCCCAGAAGGGTCAGGCCCAGGCCTGGCAGGCAGAGCTGCAGGACCGAATGGGGAGAATCGGGTTCGCCGAGATCGCTTTCACGTCGGCCAAGACCGGCCGCGCTGTCGACAGCCTGTTCGGCAGGATCGACCGCGTGCAGGGAAACCGCATGCGGCGTGTTCCGACCGCTGCCCTTAACGCCCTGTTCGATCGTCTGGAGCAGCGCGGAGTACAGGGCCCGCCGGGCTCCCCGCAGCTGAAGTACCTCACCCAGGCCCGGGTCGGGCCACCGAGCTTCATCGTGTTCGTCAGCGGTGGGCGCCGCAAGCTCCCGGACAACTTCACACGCTACCTGGAGAACCGCTTGCGCGCCGCCTTCGATTTCGGCGGCACGCCGGTACGGGTGTGGGTGCGGCGGCGCCAGAAGCGCGGCCGGGAGGGCGCCGAAGGTGGGCTATAATCGCATCGTCTCAGCGGCCTAGTTGCATCCCCAAGGCGCCATGACGCTCACCAAGCGAGAGATCGCCCGCTCCATTCACGCGGCCGAGCCTGCGATCTCGATCAGTGAGGCGGTCACGCTGGTAGACAAGCTGTTCGTAGTCTTGGAGCGCCGCCTCGACCGCGGCGAGAAGGTCATGATCACCAACTTCGGCGTCTTCGAGGTGGTCGACCGCGCCCGGCGCCGTGGCGTGAATCCGGCCACCGGCGACAGCATGCTCATCCCGGCTCACCGAGCGGTTTCCTTTCATCCGGCCCCGGCGCTGATCGAGTTGATCAATGGCTGAGTCCACCGCGGTCGCCACCGGCTACAGGAAGGGCTTCTATCGCATGGGTGAGGTGTGCAGCCTCACCGACCTCGAGAGCCACGTCCTGCGCTACTGGGAGCACGAGTTTCCGCAGCTGCGCCCGCGCAAGAGCCGCGGTGGTCAGCGCATGTATCGCCCCGACGACATCGAGCTCATCCTCCGCATCCGCGACCTTTTACACCAGGAGGGATACACGATTGCCGGGGCCCGGCGGCGGCTGCGATCCGAGTCCGCACCCGCGGGCGAACCGGATTCGGCGGCGCTGCTGGAGGACGCCCGCCGCGAGATCGACGCGATCTTGACCCTGCTGGAGGCCAATGACAAGCTCTGATCGGGGCGGTCAATTCGACGCCGACCCCGCATCGGGACGTGGCGCAGCTTGGATAGCGCACCTGACTGGGGGTCAGGGGGTCGGGAGTTCAAATCTCCCCGTCCCGACTGAAGCTTTCTCGTTTTGACGACATCGATTCTGGTCACCAACGACGACGGGATCCACTCGCCTGGGCTGCACGCTCTGGCAGACGCCCTGCGGCCTTTGGGCGAAGTGACGATCGTCGCCCCGGATCGTGAGAAGAGCGCCGCCTCGCATGCGCTGACGCTGCACCGGCCGGTCACCGTTCGACAGCTGGAGCCGGGCGTCTACACCGCCGATGGGACGCCGGCCGACTGCGTGTACCTTGGCGCGCTGAGCGTGCTGGAGCGCAAGCCCGATCTGGTGGCGTCGGGCATCAATCGCGGCAGCAACATAGGCGACGACGTGACGTACTCGGGCACGGTGGCGGCGGCACTGGAGGGGACGATCCTGGGGATCTCCTCGATTGCCATCTCGCAGGCGGCGGGCATGAACGATGAGCGCGGGCAACACGGCGAGCTGGCGTTCTCCTGGGACACCTCGGCGCGGGCGGCGCGCCAGGTGGCGGAACAGGTGCTCAGCGAAGGATTGCCCGACGACATCCTGCTCAACGTCAACGTGCCGGTCGATCCGGTGAAGGGCGTCCGCTGCACGCGCCAGGGCAAGCACCTCTACGATCAAGTATCACACCAGGTGGTCGATCCACGTGGGCGCATTTCCTACTGGGTCGGCAGCGGCGAGCCGCGAGAGATCGAGCAATCGGAGGACACCGATTACATGTCGGTGCGGCGCGGCTACGTGTCGATCACGCCTCTGCACCTGGACCTGACGCACCGGCAGTTTCTCGAGCGGATCCAGGGCGAATGGGAGTCGAGCCTCGACGCCCAGTTTCGCGTAGAGTGAGCCGCTTCGCGCCGACTGAGCCGTCCGCGCTCAGTCGTCCCCGAGTCGGGAGACCGCCACGGTGGCGAGGGTGCCACCCACAATGAGCGCCAGGCCGACGGCCGCCTGCCCCCCTGTGGGGCGGAAGGACTCGACGGGCCATTCGGTGCGGTCGATGTGCGGCAAGCTCTCCGGTGTCACCAGGAAACCCTTGAGGGTGGTTCCCAGTCCGGGCTCTACCGCCTGCTGGAAAGGCCAGAGACCCACCACCACGCCCGCGAGCAGGCCCAGCAGGACCCCCAGGGTCGCTGGTCGATAGCTCTCAAGCAGATAGCGAAGCAGGTTGCTGATCGCCGCCACGCCGATCACGATCCCGAGCCCGACCGGTACGAACACCCGTAGCACCGGGTCTGCGAGTGCGGCGATGTCGGCGATCCGGAGCGCGTCGACGGCGCGTTCGATGGCGGTGAGGATGTGGACATACTGACCCAGCACCAGTAGCAGATACCCACCGCTGATCCCCGGCAGGATCATCGAGGCGGCGCCCGCAGCGCCGGCGACCATTAGGGCCAGAAAGCCACCTCCGGTCCCACTCGCCGCCGCCACGCCGCGTTGCGCGATGCCGAGCGCCACCATGCTGCTGATCCCGGCCGCTACACCGAGCCAGAGCGCTGGCGACGCCGGTCGCGCGAGACGCCAGAGTGCCGGGATGCCGCCGAGCGTCAGTCCGACGAACAGGGAGTACATCATCCATCGTTGATGCACGACCAGGTCTCTCACCGGGCCAGCGAGCACGGCGATACCCAGCGCGGCAGCCCCGCCGATGACCAACACCATCAGAACGGACCGCCGCCGCCAGCGCAGCCGCGAGATATCGGCCACGGCGTCGATGAACTCACCGTAGACGCCTGTAGCCAGCAGCATCGTCCCACCGCTGATTCCGGGTACCAGATTAGCGACCCCCATGAGCACGCCCCCGATGACGGCGCGAGCCGTTCGGATGCCCGCAGAGGGGCTGAGGGAAGCAGCGCGGGGAGGCGCATTGTCGGTCATTCGTCCATGCTACACTCGCGTTTCGTCTGGGGTTTTCGTGTCGGGGCGTAGCGCAGCTTGGATAGCGCGCACGGTTCGGGTCCGTGAGGTCGGGAGTTCAAATCTCCCCGCCCCGACCATCTTTTCCTACTGACGCGGCAGTCGTCGCGCTGTGCTCATCGGTTGCTTATCGATGGACCTCTCCGCCACCGAGCTGCGGCTGCGGGAACTGATCCGCGATGTTCCCGATTTCCCGACGCCCGGGATCGTCTTCAAGGACATCACCACGCTGCTGACGGACGGCGAGGCGTTCCGCGACGCCGTGCGGGCGATGTGCATGCCCTTTCGCGCTGAACGGCCGGAGATTCTCATGGCCATCGAGTCGCGCGGCTTCCCGTTCGGTGCCGCCATGGCCTTGGAGCTCGGTTGTGGGATCGCGCTGGTGCGCAAGCCCGGACGGCTGCCCGCGGCAACCGAGCGCGTCCACTACGACCTCGAGTACGGCTCCGACAGCCTCGAGATCCATCGTGATGCGTTGCAGCCTGGTCAGCGCGTCCTGGTCGTGGATGATCTTCTTGCCACCGGCGGCACGGCGCGGGCAACCGTCGAGCTCGCCCGTCGACTCGAGGCCGAGGTGCTGGGAGTGACCGTGCTCATCGAGCTCACATTCCTCGACGGTCGTCAGCGGCTCGACGGTATCGACCTGCACTCCGTTCTGAAGTATTGACCGCTACCGACGACGACGGGGAGCTCTCGCCAGCTCGCCGTGCTCACCGGTCGGACGGGCGCCGGATACTCGACGCGGCGATCGGTGCGGTCGACGGCGAGAGAATCGTCGAGGAGCAGCTCACGCTACTCGATGACCCGGACGGAGGCTCCCCGTGGGTGCGCGCCGGGAGCCACTCGATGCGGCTCCCTTCCGGGCAGCTGTTCGTTGTCGCGGCCGGCAAGGCAGCGGTGCCAATGGCGGCGGCGGCGGAGCGTGTCTTCGGGTCCCGCATCGCCGACGGAGTGGCGATCACCAACGAGGTCGACGCGATGCCGCTGGAGCGGCTGCGGGTACGCCAGGCGCGGCATCCCATTCCCGACGTTCGCGGGGTACGCGCAACCGACGAGTTGCTGCGCCTGGTCGGCTCAGCAGGCGTCGACGATCTCGTCGTCTGTCTGATCTCCGGCGGAGCGTCGGCGCTCATGGTACGTCCGGCAGAGGGGGTCGAGTTGGAGCAGTTACAGCGAACTACGGAGAAGCTGCTTGCCTCCGGGGCACCGATCGACGACGTCAACGCCGTCCGCAAGCACCTTTCCGCCGTCAAGGGGGGACGACTTGCGGAGGCCGCCCATCCGGCCGCGTTGTTGACCCTGATGCTCTCTGACGTCGTCGGCAACCCGTTGACCGCGATCGGGTCCGGACCCACCGTGCCAGACCCGACCAGCTTCGCGGATAGTCTCGCGGTGGTCGAGCGTCACGACCTGATCGACGAGCTGCCACCTCCCGTCCTGGATCGTCTTCGCCGCGGGGCGCGCGGGGAGATACCCGAAACGCCTGACGCCGATTCGTCGGTCTTTGCGCGGGTAACCAACCTGGTGATCGGTGACAACACCCGTGCTCTGCAGGCGGCGGCGATCGAAGCTTCGCGGCTCGGGTACCGACCATTCATTCTGACGTCCCGGCTACAGGGCGAGGCCCGATCGGTCGGACGACAGCTGGCCGCACTCGGTGCGTCGTGCATCGGCGGCGGGTCCGCTTGTCTGCTAACCGGCGGCGAGACGACCGTACAGGTGGTGGGTCGAGGCCGCGGCGGACGTAACCAGGAAGCGGCGCTGGCGGCGGCGCTGCAACTGGACGGCATTGCCGACGTGACCTTCGCGTCCGTGGGAACGGATGGCTGTGACGGCCCGACCGATGCAGCCGGCGCGTTCGCCGACGGAGCCACCGTGGGTCGCGGGCGAGCACGCGGGTTGGAGGCCGGCGAGTTCCTGTTGGACAACGACTCGTATACGTTCTTTGGAGCCCTGGGTGATCTGGTCCGTACTGGCCCGACGAGGACCAACGTGATGGATCTCCAGCTCGTCCTGGTGGGAGCGCAATCGCATGGCTGAGGACCGTCGCACGGCCACCACGCTGGATCAGCTGGAGGCTGCGCGAGTCGCCGTCGAGACCGAGTAT
This sequence comes from Acidobacteriota bacterium, assembly GCA_965248695.1. Classification (GTDB taxonomy): domain Bacteria; phylum Acidobacteriota; class UBA890; order UBA890; family WLXD01; genus DASCOT01. Next base: position 4,622,670 of record CBDFKD010000002.1, read on the forward strand.
CTGGAGTGCATGCACGGGCTCGAAATCCACGCCGACGCGCTGCGTGCTGTCGTCGGTGATCTGGCGCTGCTGCCCACGGACCCCGAGGAACTGACGGCTGACGAAACGGACAGCGCTGCGCCCGCGGCAGCGACGATCGCCCTGTCTGCCGTCGAGCCGCCGCACGAAGTTGCGCTCGCCGCATTGACGCTGCCGACTGCTGGTCTCCGGGGCTGGCTCGTGGGCTGGTTGCTGGGCGACGTGCAGTCGGTCATCGACCAGCGCGAGGCTGCCGTCGAGGCCGCGATGGGCGAGCTGCGGGCCGACCTCGGTAGGTTGCGCGACGATGTCTCCGAGGTGCTGGAGCGCCTTCAGAAAGCCTCGACGGTCCGAATCGATAGCGCGATTGCGGGATTGCGCGCCACGCTGCAGCAACAGAAAGCCGCGCAGACCGAAGCGTGTGACGAGGACTCTCGACGCTGGCGTGGCGTCGGCGAGGTTCTCGACCGCGTGGTGGAGGGCTTGACGCAGGCGACCCGTCTCAGCGAACGGCTTCGCGCTGTGGTCGACGCCAAGGACGCCGAGGGTCTACAACGCGCTGTGCAGGGGCCGGCGCTGCAGATCGAGGTGATCATCGACGAGCTCATGCGCCGCCAGGAAGCGCTGCTGGCGGAGCTCGTTGGCCGGCGGCAGGAGCTCGACGAGCTCGTCGCATCGGTGTCCAGGGGCGACTGACCGCGGCCGGTACCGACGCATCCGCACGTCAGCCAATCGGACGGCTCACCCCGCCGAGCCGCTTGGACCCTTGCGATCCGCGCCACGCGGGCGGTCGAGCAATCGGTCGATCTGATCGAGCGGGTCGGGGATGTCGGCGGCGAGCCGCGCGGCGAGGTGCGGTAGCCGATCGTGGCCCCAGAACAGCTCCTCGCCCAGGCGGCAGGTCGGCACTCCGAACACTCCTCGCTGGATCGCGTCCGTGGTCGATTGTCGTAGTCGATCCTTGGTCTGCTTTGCAGAGATTCCGACTTCCAGTAGGCTAGCGTCGAGGCCGACCTCGGCCATCACCGCCGCCAGCGTGGTGAGATCGGCCAGGTCGCGGCCGTCTCCCCAGCAGGCGCGAGCTAACGCCGTGGCGAGTTCCAGACACCGCGGGTCTTCCAGGTGCAGGCACACGGTGCGTAACGCTTCCAGTGAGCGAAAGGGATGTGTCGGCGGACCGGCCAGGGGAACGCCGAGCAGTGACGCGCTGCGACGCACATCGGCGAACGTGTAGCGGCGCTTGGCCTCGACCTCGACCGGACCGACGAGCCCAGTGTGGTTCAAGAGCACCGCGTAGACTACGGGTCGCGGCTGCCATTCAACTCCGTGGCAGCGGCCGAACTCGCGCGCCTGCGTCAGTAGCAGGTACGTGTAGGGTGAGACGAAGTCGAAGTAGAGCTCAACGGTTCTCATGCAATTGGCCTCATGCAATTGGCCTCGTCCGGCTGGCCGTATCACGTCCCCGCCGGCTGTCAGAGGTCATCGGGCGGCTCGTCCTGCTCGAGCGCCTGGCGCAGCCGCTCGCGTGCGGCCTCATCGCCGAACAACGTGGAATCTGTGTGCAGCAACTCGGCCACGACATCGTCGAGGCTGCGCTCGCTACGACGGCGCTGGTGCTCGCTGAGGTCACCGATAAACGGCCACAGGCGCACCCGGATGTCCGGTGGTAGCACTTGCTCGAGGTATTCCAGAGAGATGCTCTTGAGCTTGTCGTCGTCGAGAACGATGCCGTGAAACGCCGTTCGGATCGGGGCGGGCTCGAGAACCAGTGACAGGAGTCGGAACGTGTGCTCGAGCGAGAGCTCGCCGCGACCATAAACGCGGTCGCTGATGAAGTCATCTGCGGTCGGGCGATCGTCGAGCAAGCGCTGCAGCTCCCAGATGGGTTGGTCTCGGCCGACCTCCGTCCGTACGGCCCCCCAGACGCGGTCCTCGACATCGCGCTCGGCGATAGCTCGGGCTTTCTTGCGCCGCTGCGCCAGCGCCACGCCGCTGCGGTAGCGGATTTCGAAGCGGTCGCCGGCCAATCCATCCAGGAGCGCGTCGTCGGCGCGCGCCAGCTTGATCCCCGACAGAACGCGTGGGATACGGCGGCGAATGACGAAGTCGGCGGACGGTTCCATCATCGTGGCCGCCAACGAATCGACCGCCTGGTCGGCCAGGCGTATCAGGATGCTGCCGGCTCGCCGGTAGAAGGCGTCGCGGGCCAGTAGCCGGGTCAGCGCGTCGACGTGCTCGACAGTCCAGTCATCGGCACCGTCGAGCGTTGCCGAGATGGTCTCGGGATCGCCTTCAGTTATGCAGTGGAGGGTGGTCGCGGCGCTCTGCTCCGATGCCTGCCCTGGCGTGCGTTTGGTCGCCTCTGGCAGTGTCAGACCGGACTGCGTGAGCGCCGCATTGAAGTCGAACTGTGTCACCGTCATGGTCATCTCACCGCCGGCGAATTGGGTCTGCACCAGGGCGTCCTCGATGCCCTCCTGCCCTTCCTGTAGCCGGTCGAGCAGGGTGCGGAAATACTCCGCCCCCATGGCTCTGGCCAACAGCAGGAAGAGGCCTGCCGTGATCGCGACGACCGCGGCAAGGCCGCGCGACGGCAGCCCTGCGAAGACGACCCAGGCGAAGACGACCGCCGCGGCGGTACCCTCGGCGGCGCTATCCACAAACGAATCCACGAACGTCTTTGTCCGTCGTCGCTGGCTGGCGGGGACGGGAACGTAGAGATACTCGAGCACCGAGCGATGCACCGATCTTCGCAGCGTGTTGTCGGTGCCCCGCACCACGGTGGCGGTGACCAGCCCGGGTAGCCAGAACAGAGCGGCGGAGCCGGTGAGGAGTGCGATCGGAAGCACGGCCAGGCTTACGCCGATACCGGCGGAGCTCAGCAGACGCGAGGCTACCAGCATCTGGATTGCAAGCGCCGCAACACCGCTGATGCCGTAGAAGGTGCCCAAGAAGGCCGCAAAATCCGTGTCGTCGGGATACGCAGCGGCAGCCGCCTCCTTGAACTGGTAGTCGATGAGGCCGGATGCGAAGGTGGCGACGGCGACGATCAGCGCCATCGTACGCAGATGTGGAGTGCGGACAACGAGCGCCAGACTTTCGGCGACTGCCGGGCTGTCGACGTCGCGCGGCGCCGAGTCGACGGTGGGCTCCGGCAGCAAGCGCAGCAACAGGAGCAGGGCCCCGAGCGCGGCGATCAGGCTCAGAACGAGCCCGGAGTTTCCCATGCCCGGGGAAGACGAAAGGCTCTCGAGGGTCCGGCCGACGGGACCCAGCGAAAGGCCGGCGACCATGGCGCCGAGCGTTCCACCCGCCCCGATCATCCCGAATAGTAGCTTCGCGTCGCGCAGCGCGAACTGCTCCGAGGTCACGACCCAGAACCCGGACGTGAGGAGGAGCGTTCCCAGCGCTGTGAAAACGTAGAAAGCGACCGTGGTGGCGCCGTCGACCGCGTCGGATGCCGACAGCGAGGTCAGGGCCCAGAGCACGAAGAGCCCGCCGATAAGGATCGAGATCAGCATCTGGTAGACGGTCTCGGGCTCCTGGCGGGTCATCAGGCGACTGAACGCGCCGACAAGCGGCAGGCTCAGGAGCGCCGTGACGATGATCACGTAGGGGAGCGACTCGATCGAGAACTCGTCGATGAAGAACGCCTCGCGCAGCGAACGGGCGGCGATGCTGAACGCCATGACCAGGAACGCGCCCAGCGCGGATACGGTGAACTTGCGGTGCTGGTGTGGTCGGATGTCCAACCAGCGCGCCAGCGCCAACAAGGGGCTCATGGTGTCTGCGCTGGTGTTGCGATTCCGACGATGGCACCGAGGCGAGCTTGCCAGCGATTCGGTGACGCGTCTTCGGGCACGTTTCCTCGCGCGGAGTGGCTCAGAGCCGATCCGTGGCGCGCGATTGTAGCATCGGTCGTGGAGCCCGAGCGGGCGGTGCTAGACTCTTCTCAACGAGCCTGAGACGCGGGTAGGGAATCATGGAAGAAGTTGATCAGCAGGTTGGCGCGAACGGGACATCCGTCAGACTGACCGACAAGGCGATTGCGAAGGTCAGCGAGTTCGCCGCCGGACACGACGAGGCAGCGGGCAAGCATCTGCGGATCTATATCCAAGGTGGTTCCAAGGCCTCCTACGAATATGGCTTCACGTTCGACGAGCGCCACAACGGTGACGAGGTGCTGCCGCAGGGTGATGTAGACCTGCTCGTCGACCGGTTCTCGCTCATGTACATGCTCGGTAGCCAGGTGGATTTCGTCGATGATGTGCGCGGCAGCGGCTTCGTGGTCGACAATCCCAACCTGCCGCCGCTGATGCAGAACCCGGTGGCTGCGAAGGTGCAGGAGATTCTGGAGGAGCGCATCAACCCGGGCGTCGCCAGCCATGGTGGATGGGTATCGCTGATCGACTACGACGCGGGTCGCGTCTTCCTCAAGCTCGGCGGCGGGTGCCAGGGCTGCGGCATGGTCGACGTAACCCTCAAACAGGGTATCGAGCGGGTTCTGAAGGACGAGATTCCCGACATCGTCGAAGTACTCGACACTACCGACCACGCGTCGGGGACGAACCCCTACTTCTCGGCCGCCAAGTAGGCCCCGGCGGGGGCCGCTGGTCGACGGCAAGGCCGCGCCGGTCGCCGATCTCGATGTCCACTGTCGACCGAGAGGCCCGAGGACCCTAGTCGATCGTGAAGCGCAGCGCCGTGTGGGCACGGCGCAGCACAGATTCGACGGCGTCTGGTGTTTCTGCGCGCGCGAAGATGAACCCCAAGTACTGGTTGCCTTCCGGCAGCGGTACGACCGCTTGGCCGCGGAGGATCGAGATCGTGACCTCCTCGATACCGATGATCGAACGCGCTGTCTCCAGACCCTCGACACCGCGCAGTGTCCCGGCGTAGGGGATCGGGATCATCATCACGCCAGCCGCGGCCGACTCACGACTCAGGTCGTCGACGCCGTATCCCAGCGCGGCTCGGAGTATCAGCTCCTCGAGGCTGATCCCGGTACCGAATCGCAGTACGCGGCCGCAGCGGCCGCCAATGCTCCGCGGCGCGACCTCGAGCACGGTCGCCTGACCGTCGTGCAGACGAACCTCGGCGTGGATCGGCCCGTGGCTTAGCCCGAGGGCGACGATGGCAGCCTCGGTAGCAGCAACTACGGTGCGCCGGTGCTCGTCCGGCAGGCGTGAGGGCGTCGTGTAGAGGGTCTCCTCGAAGAACGGACCTTCGAGTGGATCCGGTTTGTCGAAAACTGCCAGCACCTGCATGACGCCGCCCATCAGCAGCCCTTCGACGGCGACCTCCGTGCCAGGCAGGTAGCTTTCGATCAGCAGCTGGTGACCCGCGATCGGAGCGCGCTGGCGGATCTCCGGTGTGTCGAGCAGTGCGGTAATGCGCGCCGCTGCACCCAGCAGCTGTTCTGCGGAATCGACTCGGATGACCCCGCGCGAAGCCGACAGGAACGTTGGCTTGATGACGCACGGGTAGGGCACTTCGGTTGCCAGACGATCAATCTGCGTGCCGGTCGCACCCCAGTACTTCGGACCCGGGAGCCCCGCCGCGTCGAGTCGTTGCCGAAAGAGAAGCTTGTCGCCTGCCGTGGCGACGGCCTGCGGCGGATTACCCGCGAGTCCCAGGTCGGCGGCCGCCGCGGCTGCCAGCAGCATCGTCTCCTCGTCCGGTCCGAGGATCGCGTCCAGCGGCTGTTCGTCGTGATGCGCGGCGATTGCTCGACTGGTTCCGTCCAGATCGGCGAAGTCGAGGGTCAACGTTGCCGTTCCGGGCAAAGACTCCAGTGCCTGCCGACGGTTGGTACCGATCACCACTTCGGCGCCCACCCGGTCGGCCGCTGTCAACAGCGCTTCGGCCCGGTAGGTGGTGGCCGGGATCAGGATGAGAACCCTGGGCATGGCGCGAAGGATAGCCCACCGGTGCGCAGCCGGTTCTGACGCCTGGGGGAATACAGTATCCTGCGCAGCTGCAAGCACTTGAGGCATCTGCTACGCAGGGACGGATGGGCAACGCTCGCGAACGAAAGGCGAAGAGATACGCTGCCGACCTGGTGCACGAGTTATTCGAGGCGCGGGTCGAGCAGGAGCCTGAAGCGAGGGCGCTGGAAGGGAACGGGGAGCAGCTCAGCTACGCGCAGCTGGAGCGGCGCGCCAATCGACTCGCTCCATCACCTGCTGGAGTGCGGCGTCGGTGCCGAAACGCGAGTGGGACTGCTTCTGGAGCGGTCCCCGAACATGGTCGTAGGCGGTGCTGGCCGTGCTCAAGGCCGGTGGCGCCTACTTGCCGCTGGATCCCTCGTATCCCGAGGCCCGGGTGCGCTTCATGCTCGAGGACGCTTCGGCGGGTCTGTTGGTGTCCGAGGGGCAACTCACCGATCGGATACCGGGCGAGCTTTGCTGCCCTGTCGTGTTGCTCGACGCGGCGGCGACGCAGATCGAAGGTTGCCCGGCCGAACCGCCCGACGTCGAGATCCATCCGGAACAGCTCGCCTACGTTATGTACACCTCGGGATCGACCGGAACCCCGAAGGGTGTCGGGGTACCTCACCGGTCGCTGAGCAACCATACGCGCAGCGCCCGGCGCGCCTACCAGATCGAGCCAGGCGATCGGGCTCTGCAGTTCGCCTCGCTGACTTTCGATATCAGCGTTGAGGAGAATCTTCCCGACGCTGATGGCCGGCGCGGCGCTGGTGCTGCGCGACGAGGAGCTGTCGATCGGGTTGTTCTTGCGGCAGCTGTGCCAACGCCGGATCACGGTGCTGAATCTGCCGACCGGCTATTGGCACGAGCTGGTGGCCGAGCTCGGGCGCTCGGGCGAGCCGCTACCGGCCGGCCTGCGGCTGGCGATCGTCGGGGGCGAGGCAATGCGCGCCGACCGTGTTCGCGCCTGGACGAAGATCGCCGCGCGCCGCGCCCCGAGCGCACGGTTGGTGAACAGCTACGGACCCACGGAGGCGACGGTCGTGGCAACGCGGTGGACGGCGCCCGAGGAAATAGCCGACGGCAACGGTGCGGCGACGGTGCCGATCGGCCGACGGATCTACAACGTCAGGGTGTACGTGCTGGACGATGCCATGCGGGTGTGCCCGGTTGGCGCCGTTGGCGAGCTGTACATCGGCGGGCTGGGGGTGGCGCGCGGCTATCTGAACCGTCCCGGCCTGACCGCCGCCAGCTTCGTGCCCGATCCCTTCGGCCCCTCGAGCGGCGATCGGGGCGGGCGCCTGTACAAGACCGGCGATCGGGTCCGCTACCGCCCGGACGGCGAGCTCGAGTTTCTCGGCCGCATCGACGACCAGGTCAAGATCCGCGGCTTCCGTATCGAGCTCGGCGAGATCGAAGCCGCCCTCCGCGATCACCCAGGAGTTACCGAGACCATCGTCGTCGCCCGCGACGCGCCTTCCGGAGCTCGCGAGCTGGCCGCGTACATCACGGCCGATCCCGGGGAGACTGCCGACGCATCCGAGAGGGACGGGTGGTGCCACGCCCACGTCGAAGCCAGCCAGGTGATCTACGAGGAGGCATACAGTCGGATTTCAGCCGGTATCGATCCCGAGCTCAACACCGTCGCATGGAACAGCAGTTACACGAACCGACCTATCCCGGCCGACGAAATGAGCGAATGGGCGTTGGGAACCGTCGAGCGCATCGAGGCGATGTGCCCGGATCGAGTCCTCGAAATCGGCTGCGGCACAGGAATGCTGCTGCTCCGCCTAGCACCTCGGTGCTCGCGCTATATGGGCACTGATTTCTCGCGGGCGGTTCTGGGGTGGCTCTCCGATCACGTCGGCCACCTGCCTCAGGTGGAGCTGTCGTGCTGTGATGCCGCCGATCTATCCGTCGGGGGCCGGGGAAGGTTCGATACGGTGATTATCAACTCGGTCACGCAGCATTTCCCGAGCGCCGACTACCTGCTTCGCGTCCTGGAGGGCGCGATTGACAGTACTGAGATCGGCGGCTCCATTTTTGTTGGTGACGTTCGGAGTCTGCCGCTGCTCGAAGCCTTCGCTACGTCGGTGAAGTTCTTCCAGGCCGACGACGAGCTGTCCCTGCGCGCTCTGCGCGATCAGATCGACCGGCGCGTGCTCGGCGAGCAGGAGCTGGTCATCGATCCGCGTTTTTTCTCGGCCCTCAAGCTCCGTCAACCGCGCATCCGCGAAGTGCACGTGTGGCTGAAGCCCGGCCGTGCCGACAACGAGATGACCCGATTTCGGTACGACGTCGTGATGCGCCTCGACGAGAAACCGCCGGCACAGTCTGCCAGTGTCGTCGATTGGAGCGACGAGATCCGGAGCTTGGCGAGTCTCGGGGAGCGGCTGACCACCGAGGCACCGGATGTTCTGCACGTTCGCGGCATCCCGAACCGCAGGGTTGGCACCGACATGGCGATCCTCGACGCGCTCTCCGCAAACGAGAGCTCCCGAACAGTCGGAGATTTGCGCCGGCAGCTAGGACGACTCGTGCGGGACGGCGTCGATCCCGAAGAGCTCCGCAGCCTCGGGCGCCGATATGGATACCATGCCCGAACCACGTGGATTCGCGCCGACCCGCGCGGAGCCTACGAGGTCGTTCTCGTGCCGGGGCAGAATGGGCAGGCCAGGATCCCGCCGTGCGCGCTCTCTGAACGTGCAAGTGTGCCGCTGCGTTCGCTGACCAACGACCCTCTGCGAGCCAGAACGGCGGGCGCTCTGGTCCCGCGGCTCAAGCGCCATCTGCGTAGCGTCTTGCCCGAGTACATGGTTCCTCCGTCGATCGTGGTGCTCGGCGATCTGCCGCGCTCGGCAAGCGGGAAGGTGGCCGTCGAGGCACTGCCGGCGCCCGACGGGACGCGCCCCGATCTCGGCGCGGAGTTCGTCGCCTCGAGCTCGACGATCGAGAAGACGCTGGTTGAGATCTGGGGCGAGGTGCTGGGGCTCGAAGCGATCGGTATCCACGACAACTTCTTCGATTTAGGAGGGCACTCGCTTGCCGCGACGCGGGTCGCATCTCGTTTGCGCGATCGCCTTGGGCGCGACGTCCCCCTGAGCGACCTTTTCGACCGGCCAACCGTGGCGGATCTGGCGCGTCACGTCGAGATGCTCCAAGGATCGCCGGACACCGCACGACGGACGCCGCCGCTCGAGCGCGCCGATCGTGCCGTTCCCCTGCCGCTTTCGTTCGCGCAACAACGCCTTTGGTTCCTCGATCAGGTCGACCCGGGCAGCCCGGCGTACAACGTGCCCGACGCGGTGCACATGAGCGGACATCTCGAGGTTGCCGCGCTGAAAAGGGCGTTGGCCGCGATGGTGGCTCGCCATGAAATCCTGCGGACCACGTTTCCGGCGGCCGACGGGGAGCCATATCAGCACATCGCTTCCGGTGGCGCGACGGAGCTGCGGGTCGTCGACCTCTCGAAGCTTCCCGAACACGAGCGTGCGTCGGCCGCTCGACGAGCTCTGGAAACCACGGCAACCGCACGATTCGACCTGAGCGGTGGACCGCTGTGGCGCGCCACACTGGTTCGATACAGTGCGACGCGGCACACCCTGTTGCTGACGCTGCACCACATCCTCACCGACGGGTGGTCGCAAGCGGTCTTTTTTTCTCAGCTCGCCGACCTCTACGAAGCGTTCGTGGAAAATCGCCAGCCTCCGCGGGTCGAGCTTCCGGTGCAGTACGCCGACTTCGCCGCCTGGCAACGCAGAATGCTGACCGGCAAGGCGCTCGCTCCACTGGTCGATTATTGGACCGACCAGCTCGCCGGCCTTCCCGCTCTCGAACTGCCGACCAACCGGCTGCCCGACGAGGCGCATGGATCGGCTGCCCTTCGACATCGCTTCCGGCTGCCGGTTGCGTCGGCGCGCCGCCTGGCGGATCTCGGTCGGCGCCACGACTGCACCCTGTCGATGACACTGACCGCAGCCTTCATGGCGCTCTTGCAGCGGTTTACAGGACAGAACGACTTCGCCATCGGAACGCCGGTGTCCAACCGCAATCGACGGGAGCTAGACGATCTCGTCGGTAACTTCGTGAACCTCTTGGTGTTGCGAGCCGACCTGGAGGGTGATCCGACGTTCGACGATCTGCTGGCACGCGTACGGCGAACGACACTGGCGGCCTTGGAGCATCAGGAGCTGCCCTTCGAAAGGCTCGTTGAACAGCTCCATCCGCGACGCGACGGCTGGCGCAATCCGCTGTTCCGGGTCTCGTTCGCGCTCCAGGACCGCCCGCCGCCGGCTCGCGAGCTGAGTCAGCTGTCGATGCGCCTCGAACCGTTCGAGGCGTGTTCGTGCACGACGGAAGACTCATCGATGCGACCACGGTGGCCAGCATGGCCAGTCACTTCGTCAACCTGATGACCGCCGTGCACGACGAATCCGACCGCCCTCTACGAACCCTCGACCTACTGTCTGAAACCGAGCGGCACCGGGTCCTGGTCGAGTGGAACGATAGCAAGGTCGCCCATCCGACCGCCGGCTGTGTGCATCGAGCTTTCGAGGATCGCGCCCGCGAGTGCGGCGGTGCGATTGCGGTCGTCGACAACGGCACGCACATCACTTTCGCCGAGCTCAACCGGCGTGCCAACCGACTGTCCCATCATTTGACCGGTCTCGGGATCGGTTCCGGAGCTCAAAGGGTCCGCCCGGATCTCCTCGTGGGGCTGCTGCTCGAGCCTTCTGTAGAGCTGGTGATCGCGCTACTGGCCGTCGTCAAGAGCGGTGCAGCCTATGTGCCACTCGATGCCAGGTTGCCCCCAGATCGTCTCCGTGCAATCGCCAACGAGGCCGGGCTGGCCGCCGTGCTGACCGCCGGCCCGCTACCCGAGCTCTTCGACGATTTGGTGTCGGCCTGCGCCGTCGATCTTGTCGGTGATGCTGCGCTGATCGCGGCGAACCCGTGCGACGACCCCACGACCGCAGTGGCTGTCGATTCGCCCGCGTACGTGCTGTTCACCTCGGGCTCGACCGGTAGACCCAAGGGTGTGGTCGTGCATCACCGAGCGCTCACCAACCACATGCAATGGATGGAACGCGCTTTTCCGTTGACCGCTGCCGACCGGGTCCTGCAAAGGACACCCTTCAGCTTCGACGCATCCGTATGGGAGTTCTGGGCACCCCTGATGGCCGGGGCCACACTGGCAATGGTGCCGCGCGGCGCGCACCGGGAACCGGGAAGCCTCGCTCGAGTGCTCGATGAGCATCGCGTCACGGTAATGCAGGTCGTGCCAACGTTGCTCGAGCTTTTGATCGACGAACCAGCCGCGTGCCAGTACTTGAAGACGATGTTTTGTGGTGGTGAGCCGCTCCCGGTCGAGCTCGCGCGGCGCTACTTGGCTAGCGGCTGGGGAGCACGGTTGATCAACCTTTACGGTCCGACAGAAACGACCATCGACGCGAGCTTTCATACCGTCGAGGCGCTGCCGGCCGGGGGCACCGTGCCCATCGGGCGGCCCATCGACAACGTGACGCTCTACGTTCTGGACGCCGACCAGAGATTGGCACCCCCCGGGGCGCGGGGCGAGCTGTACATCGGCGGCGCCGGTGTCGGGCAGGGCTATCTCCGGCAACCGGGTTTGACTGCCGAGCGCTACCTGCCCGACCCGTACAGCCACAAGGCCGGGAGCCGCATGTATCGGACCGGCGATCTCGTGCGCCGCCTCGCCGACGGCAACATCGAATTCCTCGGGCGGATCGACGCGCAGGTCAAGGTGCGCGGCTTCCGCATCGAGCTCGGCGAGATCGAAGCCGTGCTGCAGACACACCCGGGCGTGCACGGCGCCGTGGCTTCGGCGCGCGAAGACCGTCCGGGAGACAAGCGTCTGGTGGCATACGTGGTGGTCGCTGAGGAGCAGCCGACGGCTGCCGAGCTGCGCGCACATATGAAGACGAAGCTTCCGCTGTACATGGTGCCCGCGACGTTCGTGACCGTCGAGGCGTTTCCGCTCCTGCCGAGCGGCAAGGTAGACCGCCGGTCGCTGCCCGCCCCCGGCATCACGCAGCGCAGCACCGCGGTCGCCTACGTGGCCCCGCGCACAGCCGAAGAGGAGCCATTGTGCGAAATCTGGCGCGAATGCCTCGGTCTAGAGAGGGTGGGGGTGCACGATGATTTCTTCGAGCTCGGAGGGCATTCGTTACTAGCGACGCAGGTGATCTCCCGGATCCGGAAAGGGTTCGGCGCCGAGGTTCCGCTGCGCAGCATCTTCGAAAACCCGACCGTCGCCGAGCTCGCCGAGGAGATCCAGCGTACCGGGCACGCCGAGGTCCGAGCCGACGCTGATATCGAGCCAAGAGCTCGAACCGGTGACTTGCCGCTATCGTTCGCGCAGCAGCGCCTGTGGTTCCTCGACCAACTCGAGCCCGGGACGACGCTGTACAACGCTCCCGAGGCGTTTCGCTTGCGCGGCCCGCTGGACCCGGGCGCTTTGGAGGCCGCGCTGTGTGAGATCGTGCGCCGCCATGAGGCGTTGCGAGCGACGTTTCCGAGCCGCGGCGGGGTGCCGTATGCCTCCATTGCCGCGGAGCCGGACTTCGTGTTGCATCGCACCGACGTATCCGGGGACGGCGATCCCGACGGCGATGTTCTACGTTGCATCCAACGGAAGATAGCCACTCCCTTCGAGCTCGATCGAGGTCCTCTGCTTCGAGCGGCGTTGCTGCGCTGCGGCGCCGACGATCACGTTCTGCTGCTTAACCTCCATCACATCGTTACCGATGGATGGTCGCAGCGAGTTCTCTACAGCGAGCTCAGGGCGCTCTACGAGGACTTCGTCGCCGGCCAACCCTCCCGTTTGTCAGATCCTACCGTCCAATACGCGGACTTCGCCGCGTGGCAGCGGGAGTGGCTACGCGGCGACACGCTGCAGCGACAACTCGACTATTGGCGTTGCCAACTGCGTGATCTGCCGATGCTGGAGCTTCCTACCGACCGGCCCCGACCCAAGGTCCAAAGCCACAGGGGAGGCGGTCACTCATTCGAGCTCTCCGCGCAGCTAACGCGGCGGCTTCGTGCCGTGGCCGTACAGCACCGATCGACGCCCTTCATGATCGCCCTGGCGGCGTTCTACCTGCTCCTGCACCGATACTCCGGGCAGGACGACTTCGCGATCGGTATTCCGATCGCCAATCGCAATCGGCGGGAGATCGAGGACCTCATCGGGTTCTTCGTCAACATGCTCGTGATCCGCGTTGACCTCGGCGGCGACACAACCTTCGCCGAGCTCCTGGCGCGCGTCCGAGAAACAACTCTCGATGCCTATACCCATCAGGATCTGCCCTTTGAGAAACTGGTGGATGAGCTCGAGACGGTTCGCGACACGTCACGCAGCCCGCTCTTCCAGGTTTCCTACACCCTGGATGACGAGCTCGCCTACGGTTCGCGTAGCGATCGACTCGAGCTCATGGATATCGATTCCGAGCCGTTCGACTTGGAGCTCCGGCGTTGTTTGTTTGATCTCGAGCTCGTCGTCTGGGCCGAAGACGAGAGCCTGCGTGGGCAATTTATGTACGCCGCCGAGCTTTTCGAAGCCACGACGATCGCGGCGATGGCCGATAGCTTCGAGACGTTGCTCGAAGCGGTGATCGAGGCCCCTGAACGGCCCCTGCGCGAGATTGATCTTCTCAGTCCAACCGAACGGCGCACGCTCCTTGTGGAATGGAATGACACCAGGCGGGATGAGCCTCGCGCCGACCTGGTGCACGAGTTGTTCGAGGCGCGGGTCGAAGAGGACCCTGAAGCGAGGGCGCTGGAAGGGAACGGGGAGCAGCTCAGCTACGCGCAGCTGGAGCGGCGCGCCAATCGACTCGCCCATCACCTGCTGGAGTGCGGCGTCGGTACCGAAACGCGGGTGGGGCTGCTTCTGGAGCGCTCGCCGAACATGGTCGTCGCGGTGCTGGCCGTGCTCAAGGCCGGTGGCGCCTACGTGCCGCTGGATCCGACCTATCCGGAAGCCCGAGTGCGCTTCATGCTCCAGGACGCCGCGGCGGCTCTGTTGGTGTCCGAGGCGCATCTGACCGATCGGGTCCCGGGCGAGCTTTCCTGCCCCGTCATCTTGCTCGACGCTGCGGCGACGCAGATCGAAGCTTGCCCGGCCGAGCCGCCCGATGTCGAGACTCATCCGGAACAGCTCGCTTACGTCATCTACACTTCCGGATCGACCGGCACGCCGAAAGGCGTCGGGGTGCCGCATCGGTCGCTGAGCAACCATACGCGCAGCGCCCGGCGCGCCTACCAGATCGAGCCAGGCGATCGGGTTCTGCAGTTCGCCTCGTTGAGCTTCGATATCAGCGTCGAGGAGATCTTCCCGACGCTGATGGCCGGCGCGACGCTGGTGCTGCGCGACGAGGAGCTGGCGGCCGGCTTGTTCTTGCGGCAGCTACGCGAACGCCGGATCACGGTGCTGATCCTGTCGACCGGCTATTGGCACGAGCTGGTGGACGAACTCGAGCGCTCGGGCGAGCCGTTACCGGCTGCTCTACGGTTGGCGACCGTCGGTGGCGAGGCGATGCGCCCCGACCGTGTCCGCGCCTGGACGAAGATCGCTGCACGCGGCGCCCCGAGCGCGCGGTTGGTGAACGGGTACGGACCTACGGAGGCGACGGTCGTGGCAACACGGTGGACGGCGCCCGAGGAAATAGCCGACGGCAACGGTGCGGCAACGGTGCCGATCGGCCGACCGATCGACAACGTCAGCGTGTACGTGCTGGACGACGCCATGCGGGTGTGCCCCGTGGGCGCCGTCGGCGAGCTGTATATCGGCGGGTTGGGAGTGGCGCGTGGCTATCTGAACCGTCCCGGCCTGACCGCCGCCAGCTTCGTGCCCGACCCCTTCGGTCCGTCGAGCGGTGATCGGGGCGGACGCCTGTACAAGACCGGCGATCGGGTCCGCTACCGCCCGGACGGCGAGCTCGAGTTTCTCGGCCGCATCGACAACCAGGTCAAGATCCGCGGCTTCCGCATCGAGCTCGGCGAGATCGAAGCCGGCCTCCGCGATCAGCCAGGAGTTACCGAAGCGACCGTTGTCGCCCGCCTGGACCATCCCGGCGGTCGTCTCGCAGCGTATGTCGTCGCGACGCCCGGCGAGACCCCGTCGAGACAAGAACTGCGTCGATTCGCGAGAACGCGACTCCCCGATTACATGGTGCCGTCGACGTTCACGGTTCTCACGGAGTTGCCGCTCACACCCGCCGGCAAGGTGGACCGCGCTGCCTTGCCGCAACCAGACCAGGGCGCGCCGGAAGAGACTCCTGCGGTGCCCCGAACAGCCACCGAGGAGCTGTTGGCCGGCATCTGGTGCCGGTGCCTCCGGGTGGACCAGGTCGGGATCCACGACAACTTCTTCGAGCTCGGCGGCCACTCGCTGCTGGCAACGCAGGTGATCTCCCGAATCCGCTCGCTATTCGGCGTCGAGCTACCGATCTTGACGTTGTTCGATCGACCGACGGTGGCGCAACTGGCGAAAAGACTGGACGACGGCGACGACGCGCTGCGAGCGGCAGAGTCCGATCTCATCGCTCGGCGCTCGGACGCGAGCGAGACTCCGCTGTCTTTCTTCCAGGAGCGCCTGTGGGCCCTCGATCGGCTGACGCCAGGCAGCTCTATCTACCATGTCCGCGAAGCGATGCGGCTGTCCGGCCCCCTCGATATCGGGGCCCTGTGGCGAGCGTTTGGGGCGATCGTGCGTCGCCACGACGCGTTGCGCACGATTTTCCCGTGCCACGACGGGACGGTGTATCAGGCGGTCGCCGAGCCCGGGGAAATAGAGCCCCGCGTCGTTGATCTGTCTGGGTTGCCGACCGGGGAGCGCGAGGCTGCCGCATCGCGCCATTTGCGGGAAGCGGCGGAGGTTCCTTTCGATCTGGCACGCGGTCCTTTGTTGCGCGCCACGCTCCTGCGCTGTGGCCCCGAAGAGCACATCCTGCTCCTCGTGTTTCACCACCTCGTCACCGATGCGTGGTCGGCAACGATCCTGCTAAGGGAGCTCGAGACCTTCTATACCGGTCTTACCAACGGCGGGTCGCCGGCCGTCGGCGAGTTGCCACTGCAGTACCCTGATTTCGCCGACTGGCAACGCCGCCGCTTCCGGGGTCAGGTCCTGGAGGAGCAACTCTCCTACTGGGGCCGGCAGCTGACGGGTCTCCCCGAGCTGAGACTTCCCTACGAAGAACCGAGCTCCACGGTGCGCAGCTATCACGGTGCAGAGCTACCGTTCCGGGTGTCTCGGGAGGCCACACGCAAGGTCGAAGAGCTTGGCCGTGAGTACGGATGCACCGCGTTCATGTCGGTAGCGGCAGCACTTGCCGTCGTGCTGCACGGCTACTCGCGGCAGGTCGACTTCGGCATCGGCTTTCCAATTGCCAACCGCAACATCCGTGAGCTCGAGCAAATGATCGGCAACTTCGTGAACTTCCTGGTGTTGCGCGTCGACCTCAGGGGCAACCCCCGTTTCGCCGATCTGCTCGCCAGGGTGCGCCAGACTACCCTCGAAGCCTATGCGCACCAAGATCTGCCCTTCCAGACGCTTCTCGAACACGACGTCGGCGTTGGCTCTGCCTCCGGAAACCCGCTGTTCCAGGCCTACATCAACATGCAAACCGCTGCGACACCCGGTCTCGCTCTTCCCGGATTGAGCGTCGATACGATGGCCGTCCCCGGACCAGCCGAGCGCTTCGAGCTCGGTCCCCCTCGTTGGGCCGACGCGCGAGCGCGGCCTATCCGCCTGTACCTGGCACTTGACCAGATCCTCGAAGGTGTGCTCGTTTACAATCGCAATCTTTTTTCCATGCCGACAATTTCGCGCATGCTCAATCGTTTCGAGACGACGCTTGTCGGCGCCGCGGTTCACCCGGAGCTTCGAGTGCTTGACCTGTGGGATCTGGCGGTCCGGAAGACCGATCGGGAGGAGGACTGAGATGATGGCGAAACCCGTGCTCGTCGCCTTGGCGGCCCTCGTGCTTACCGCCGGTTGTCAGACGTCAGACGAACCACGGTACGCCGTGCGCCTGTCGGTCTCCGGGGACGCCACGCCGATCAAGGACCTCGCCTACGAGAGTTTTATCGATCAATCGTTCGACGACGCCTGCCGAATCACCACGACCCCGGCGTCGCCAAATCTGGCCATTGCCGGTCCCGTGGGATCGACTGTCTCCGTTGGCGTGGAGGTCAGCTCGTGCCGCCAAGACACCACGGAGCCCGCCGTCACCTGCTCGTGGAAAGTCGTGCCGCGAAGAAGTGTCTGCGCGCCACAAGGAGCCGTGGCGCACCCGGCTCAGGGGCAGGCAAAATGGTCCGGCTGGAGCCACCAGGCGGCGCTGCAAGTACCGGATCGCACAGGGATCTACGACGTCACGCTGGCCTGCGAGGTCGACGGTGGGGAGCAGCTTTTCGAGCCCATCGAAAGCACACTCTATGCAACGTACCGCGAGCCGTTGTTCATGGTCTCGCCGCCGCAGCGCAGTTGGTACGCGCGCGCCACGGAGTGGGGCTGCGGGTTCACTGCGAAGGCGGATGAAAAGCGGGTGCTGAAGCACGTGCTCGACTCGCTCTACGCCAACGCCAGGGGGAATTGGCGCTACGGGGTGTTCGAGTTGGCCGATCCCGCTGCTGCCGCCTACCCGCCGTACGACGAGGGCGGCAATTGGTTCAATTGTCCATGGCAGGCGCTTGTGGACGAAAGCGATCCGTGCAACTTCGCTGACTGCTTCGAGTACAGCCAGGTGTTCGAGCACATCTCCGCGACACTCGGGATCGGGGTCTTCGAGCCGATCGCCGATGTCGGCAACGCCGGTGAAGGTTTCAAGACGGTGGCCGACTCCTATTCTCTCGACCCTCGCTTTCCTGGGAACGTCGATTTGCGACGAGGAGGCCGGCTGTGATGGCTATGTGTTCAGCAGCCACAGCCTGCGATTGAGAGACGATGTCTACTATGACGCCACTTTCAACAAGACCTACGACGCCGCAGATGCGTTCATCCAGGAGGACGTGGACGCCCGGCCGAAAGGGGGAGTCAAGCTCATGAGTTCCGGAGCGACGCTCACGATGGGAGAAGTGGGGTACGGCACCTGGGGCCAGTGGAAGACGAGCGCGGCTGCGCCCGCATCGGCGCTCACCCCGCTGCGCATGGTGTCGACGGGGACAGGAGCGTCCATTCGGGCGACGACCACCCGAACGATGCTCGGCGTCGTGGTTAGCGCGAATGTAGACCTCGAACAGCCAGGCACCTATATCGTCAGGGCGCTGCTCGGCCGACCTGAATCTGGCGACGAATCGACTGATCCGACGGACTGGATCCCGGCCGCCAGACAGGGATCGACGGCATTCTCCGACCGGCACGTCACCATTGCCGCACCCGGAAGCCGGCGATTGTCGTTCAGCTTCGGGTATCCGGCGATCGAAGCAGCGGCGGGCGCCGGCCGTCACACCTATCGAATCGAGGTTTTCGATCACCGCTCCGGCGACGACGGAACCTCCATGGAGACGCGGCTGATTGCTGATTTTCGGGATTCAGTCGACGTGACCCAGGCGCAGCTCGACGGTGCCAAGGGCGCCGACATCATCGACCTCGGGATCGAAAGCGCGGCCGGCACCGGCGACGAGGGACAACCGCCGCGAAGCTTCGTCGCCCGATACACGCTGTCGATCCCGCCCCCGGACCCCGGTCCTGATAGCGACGGCGACCTGCCCGGCCCCCCAGTGCGGAGCTACACGCTCCAGGCGCGACTGGCCCGCTACTCGAGCTTCGAATCGCTCTCCTATGCCGGCGCCGAGTACGAGCTCGAAGAAGGCGAGCACACCGTCAGCCTGGAGATTCCTCTTCCGGCCGTAGCCGACCCGCCGGCTGTAGAGCACTTCGAGCTCACGACGGAGCTGATCGCCAACCGGGACGGCTACTGGTATGAGGATTCGGTCGCCTTTCGACGCTTCAGCCTCGATCTTTCGGAAGGCGAGGTCCGATCGGTGGAGCAAAGAGACGTGCTCAACCGTTAGCGAGGACGAGGCGCCGGCGTCCGCAGGGCAGCTTCAGCCCTGGCCGCGATCGCGGCCAACCCCAACTCGCGCGCCCGGCTGGCTGTGGTGCGCAAACGCTCTTCGCCGGTCGCCGTGCCGTCGGCAAGCTCGGCGACGCCGAGGCTCACATCGGCCTCCAGCTCGAGCCTCACGAGGCCGTGCCGCCGCGCCTCGGCGACTGCGGTTCGTAGCCGCGGCAACGACGCCTCGGCCTCGCCGAGCCTCTCGCTAACGAGCGCGCGCGCTAGGGCTCCGGCGATCCGCACCGTCGGATCCTGGCTTTCCTCCGCGTCGAATCCCTCGGCTTGGATGATTCGTGTAGCCTCCTCCAGATCGTCGGCGCTCGCGGCCACGGTGGCCAGCAGCGATTGAGCGCGTGATTCCTCTGGCCGTCGATCTCCGCGGGCGAACTCGGCGGCTGCAAGCCGCGCCAGGCTGTCCGACTCGGAGAACCTCCCCTCTTCGAGCAGGAGCTTCGCCTTCGCGAGCTGGCTCTCGGCCATCGTGCTGCGTTCGCCGAGATCCTCTCGGATCTGAATCGACTCGTCAAAAAGCCGACGGGCAGCCTCCAGGTCGCCCGCTGCGAGGCGTGCCTCACCGAGCGCCACCAGTACGTAGCCACGCAAGTGTTCGTATCCGAACTCTTCGCAGATCTGATGGGCTCTGGCGAGGTCCGCCTCAGCGGCTGCGAGATCGGCCTCCTCCAGCACGATACGGCCCAATATGTACAGGTTCCAACCGACGCCGCGCTGATCGCCTGCCGCTTCGTCGATGGCCATGGATTCGCTGGCCCGCTGACGCGCGGCCGGAAAGTCGGCGGTACGTAGCAACCCGTTGGCGATGTTGACCAGAGCAAATGACTGGTAGGCGGGACCCAGGTTCCGACGCGCGATATCGAGGCTTTCCTCCAGCATGGCGTGCGCCCCGTCAAAGTCGCCCCTTTCCTGCAGCAACACCGAATGGTTGGCGAGCGTTACTGCGGTTCCGCCGGTGTTTCCTATCTTCCGGTTGATCGCCAACGCTTGCCCGTACTTGTTCTCCGCTTCGGCCAAGTCGCCGGCGAACTTGTTCATGATGGCCTCGGAGCTGAGCAAGCGGGCGAGGCTGTGTTCGTCGCCGATCTGCAAGAAGATCCCGCGGGCCTCTTCGAGCGCTGCCGCGGCCGCCTCCGGGTTGCCCATCATGTTGTGCGTCGACCCTTCCTCACGACGAGCTCGGGCGACGAGAATGCTCGCGCCCGCCTCGCGACCTCGATCTGCGGCGCTTGCCGCAGCACGAAGCGCGCGCCGGAGATCGCCGGAGTCTTTCGCTATCGCCGCTTCCGCGAGGTCGATACGCGGGTCTTCGGAAGAGGGTGCAGGGAGCGCGCGCAGCTGATCGATCGTGTCGAAGGCCTGTAGCAGTTGGTTTGCCCGTGTCTGCGCCAGCGCGAGTCTCAGGCCATGCTCGACGTCGTCGGAGTGGTAACCCCAGAGGATTCGGTAGTCCTCGATCGCCTCCTGGAAGCGCCCTGACATCTCGTGAAAGCGTCCTCGGATCAGCAGCAGCTCCCGCCTCGGCAGACCGTCGGTCAAATCGGCGGCCGCCTCCGCAGCTTGCAGGGCGTTTTGGTCGTAACCCAAATCCGACCACGCCTGGCTGAGCGCAGCGTGTGCGAGTGCGTACTGCGAATCGACGCGGACGGCCTCTTCGAGAAGCTGGCGGGCGCCGTTCGCGTCGTATCTCCTGAGGCGCGCCACGCCCTCGGCGTACAGACGGTTAGCGTCGGTGTTACCAGACGCGACCGCCTGCACCTCCGCCTCCGCCGCCGTCGAAAGCCCTGGAACGCCGAGCTCGGCGCGCAGCCCGGCGCCAGCCTCGGAGAGCAGCGTGAACAGCTCGGTTTGCGATCCGGTACGCTGCAACCCCGCCACGGTTTCGCCGCTTCGCGAGTCTTGCAAGTTGAGGTTCAGCGACAGATCACCGGACCGATCACCTTCTTCGATCAGCATGTATGAGCCAACGATGACGAGGTCGGTGCCGATGTTTCCGTGGATCTTGATCAACGTCTCGGGGCCCAACGAGCCGACTTCGGGAAGAGAAAGTTCGAGCTTCATACGAGCGACGCTCTCGCCATCGATCACCCGGAACTGACCTCCCGCGGCAAGCTCTGTCGCCAGGAACTCGGCGAGGGCCGTCGAGACCCAGTTGGCGCTCTCCTGCCCGAGGTTCTGGAAGCCCAGAACCGCGATCGAAGGTCGGCTCGCCAACGGCGACGTCGCGACATCGCTGCGACCCTGGAGATCGAAGGGCCAATAGAGCACGCCGACGAGCAGGAGAGCCGAGATAGCGAGAGCGAGAGCGAGTATGACCCATCGGGGTACCGATGACAACGCACGGCGCGGATGCTCGAGCTCCGCGCCTTCGTCCAGGAGCGCCCGCAGCTCGGCGCCCAACTCGGCGGCCGATTGGCGCTCCTCGGGGTCCTTTTCCAGGCACCGGCCGATGATGCCACCGAGTCGCTGCGGCAGCCTCGGGTCGACGGCGGTGACCGAAGGCGGGGTGTCGCGCAGTACGGCGGCGATGAGTCCGGGGGCGGAAGACGCATCCTGGAAAGGTCTCGCCTTGGTGGTCATCATGTACAAGATGATGCCGAGCGAGAAGATGTCCGACCGGTGGTCGACGTCTTCGCCGCGAAACTGTTCAGGGGACATGTAGGACAACGTACCCAAGACCATCCCCGGTCGGGTCTGATCCAACGCATCAAGCTGGGTCAGGTCGTTCTCGCCCGCTGGTGGCGCGTGGAGCTTGGCAAGACCGAAGTCCAAGATCTTCACGCGCCCGTCCTCGCTCACCATGATGTTGGCCGGTTTGAGATCTCTGTGGGTGATGCCGCCCTCGTGTGCCGCAGCGACCGCGTCGACGATCTGCACCGCGAGCTCCAGAAGTTCCCCGAACCCGAGCTCCGACTCCGGGATCAGGTCCTCGAGGGTTTGGCCGCGGACCAGCTCCATCGTCACGAAACGAAGATCCTCGCTTCGTTCCACCGAATAGATGGTGACGATGTTCGGGTGGTTCAGCGCCGCCAGGGCCTTCGCTTCGCGTTCGAAGCGTTCGATGCGATCGGGGTCTTCGGAGAGATCGGGGGGCAACACCTTCAACGCCACGCTCCGATCCAGGTCGAGATCCTCGGCCAGATAGACCTCGCCCATACCGCCTTCGCCGAGCTTGTCGACAATCCGGTAGCGTGAAACCGTCTGTCCGACCACGGCCTGCTAGGCGCCGTCGATCCGTTTTCTGACGCTCAGAGGACGCATGTCCGTCCACACGCACTCGATGTGATCGAGGCATTCTTGCTTGGTCCCCGACAACCCTTCGGCTGTCCATCCTGCCGGGATCTCGCGATCCGCCGGCCAGAGTGAGTACTGTGCTTCCTCGTTCATGACTACCCGGTAGACCTTGGCGGCGTCGTGCTCGTCCGGTTCTTGGCTCACGTTCGCCTCGCCCTCGGGTGACTTGCTCCGGTTAGTCAAAACACTTCGTAACTCATCGAATCGGCGCTCGCAAGAGGTCGACAGGCTGGCCCGGCGGAAGCGGCAGCAGATAGCAGGAACTTTACGGTTAGTCAGGGAGATAACCTAGTCCGGGGTTGTGAGCGAATACCTGAATCAGGCCGGTAGGAGATCTGCCGATGCGATTGCTCGAACCGCTTCTCCCCGAGGGCGTTCTTTGCGGAGAGATAGACCCGGCGGACGTGGATACGGACTTGCTCTCCGATGAGGAACGGGCTGATGTAGCCCGAGCGATACCTCGGCGCGTGCGGGAGTTCGCTGCCGGTCGGCAATTGGCCCACGAACTACTGGAGCGTCTCGGCGCGAGGCGGGCGCCGCTGTGCAACGGGCCGGATCGCGCCCCGATCTGGCCAGCGGGCTTCGTTGGGTCGATCAGCCACACCGGCAGGCTAGCTGTGGCCATCGTCGCGCGGATGGACAAGTTCGCGGCGCTTGGCTGCGACATCGAGCCAGACGGGGCGCTGGAGGAGGGACTCTGGGACCTTATTCTACGGCCGGAAGAACGATGCTACGTGTCCACGCAGTTCGACCCTGGCCGGGTAGTTCGCCGGATCTTCAGCGCCAAGGAAGCAGCCTACAAGGCTTGGTACCCGTCCTGCGGCGTAGTCCTCGAGCACCACGACGTGCACATACAGCTTGGACAGAGGGAAGGCGACAGTCTCCAGGCCCCGTTCATCGCGAAGCTGCAGCGAGACGCCGGCACCATGCGGGCAGGATCTGAACTGCGCGGATACTGGAGGAACTGCGGCGGCCTCGTAGCGACGGCGGTGAGCGTCGGCGCGATTTCGAGCAGACGAGACACCCGGGTCCCATCGGACAAGAACGACTAGGATGGATGAGCCACAACCGAAAGCCCATCAACGGACTCACTACAAAAGACTTAACCATCATCGCCCTCGTAGCTCAGGTGGATAGAGCACCGGCCTCCTAAGCCGGGTGCCCAGGTTCGAGTCCTGGCGGGGGCACTTCGATGTTCTGCTGTGCGACGCGCTGCCTGGAATCATCTACTCGGGCGGCAGTACCTGGAAACGGCGCACCCAAGCGGGATCGCCAGCCATGGCGCTCCACTTGGACGCGAACACCAGGCTTCCGGCGATCATCACCAGTACCCAGATCCATGTCGATCGCAGATACCAGGCGTCGGCCGGAGCGCCCAGATCCTTCCACAGGTGAACGACAAGGTAGAGGCTCAGCAACGTCGCCCCGGCCAGGCCGATCGTCACGCGCGCACGGTTGTTCGGGACGACTCGAATTGCGCTGGCAAGAGCCGGATTGCGTCGCGAGATGCATACGGCAGAGAGGCAAACGAGCAGGAAGTTCACCAGCATCGCGGTGACCAGGATGTCGACGCCGAGAAAGAAATCGCCCGCAAGATGGCTGCCGACAACCCCGCCGGTCGCCATGGTGCCGCTCAGGAGGATGGCCACGTCGGGCGTCTGCCGGCGCGGGTGGACGCGCTTGACGAACGCCGGGAAGATCCCATCCTCGGCCCAGGCGAACATCAGGCGCGATACCGACAACAGCATTGCCGGGAGGTCGTTGATCAGGGCGATGGCGGCGCCCGCCACGATCGCCACCGTCCAGCCGGGTGAGAGCACGTAGCCGAGCAATCCCGGTGCGGTGAGGTCTTCGACGAGGGCGCGCTCGGCGACGTATTGCCAGGGGATGGCGTGATAGATCGCTGCGGTGAACGCCAGGTAGAAGCCGCCCACCGTGAGCATGCAGATTCCGATCGCTAGCGGCAGGTCCCGCGACGGGTTGCGCGACTCACCGCCGGCCTGCGCGATCGAGTCGAAGCCGATGAAGCTCGAGAACAGGATCACCGACGCGCCCAGGAAGGTGACCAGGTCGAAGGCGGCGGGAGCCTCGAGCGGGATGGTGACGCCGTCGCGAGCCAGGACCGCGGCGGCGAACTCTGCCGGTCCGGAGGAGAACCCGGCAATGATCACCACCGACCCGCCCAGGAACATGAAGACCATGAGCGGCACGAGGATGCGTTCGTACAGGCGCACTCCGAGCATGTTGACGCCCATGAACAGCCACAGGACCGCCAACGCTACGCCGATGCGTCCCGGACCGTTGCCGATGGTTGCGGCCAGGTCGGTGTACCCGAGCGTTGCCGCGATGTCGCGCAGGAACGGGACCAGGACGTACGACACCACGCCAATCGCGACGCTTAACCCGAACCACTGCGAGAAGCTGGCGACGAAGCCCAGGTAGGGGTTCAGCGACCGACTCACGTACACGTAGCTGCCGCCGGCACGAGGCATTGCCGAGGCCAGGATGGCGTACGCCATTGCCGCCAGGGCCGCCGGCACGACCGCAACGAGGTAGGCGGGAAACACGTAGGGCCCGATGCCGGGCACGCTCCGCTGCACCATCAGCGGCACGATGTTGATGGCGGCCCCCATCATCGCGCAGATGCCAGTAGCGGCGACGCCGGCCAGTCCCAGGTGTCGCGCGAGCCGCGGCGCGGGAGCGGACGATAACGGGTCGTTGCTACTCGATCGCATGGCGAGCCGCATTGTAGTTGCTGGCGCGGCGGCGCGGCGAAATGCGCCGTCGACCGAAAAGCTGCGACGGCCCCCGAGCTGGAGCCTGGAGGCCGTCGTCTGAACCGTCTACCGAACGCTAGTCTTTGGAGCTGTCCAGTAGCGACTTCAACGCCACGAGAAGCGCCGCCGGTGCCACGAAGGCCGCCATGTTGCTGGTGATGGTGGCGATCCTTCCGCCAACCTCCGGAATGACGGCCACCGAAGTGGCGGTCATCATCAGGGCGATGGCTGCGATCAGGAAGCCCTGCGATTCGGAGCCACTGATGTTGAGGAATCCGACCACCAGGCCGAGCACCGCGAGGATCAGCGCCCCGCTGGGTACGCTGACGAACGCCATGACGATCGCTAGCACGACGCCGCCAAGGAATGCATATTTGCCGATATCCGACATAGGGGACTCCTTGCTGAGCAGGAATGTGGGCACTCGCGACGTTATCGACAGCGGTGCTCTCCGGCAACCGGAGACGGGGGTCGGACGGCGCCGTGCCGCCCAGGGATCGCGTCGCCGAGGACGAACCTCGACCGGCACGGTCGACGACGGCGCCCCGACGCCCAGAGTGTCATAGAGTTAGCGCGGTTCGCACCACGGCAGTGCCAACGGTGGGGGAAGAGGTGATCGACGACGCGCTGCAACGACTTGGAATCAGCAGCGAGAATCCGGGTGGTTTCGGCCGCGAATGGGTCGGTTCCGGCGCTCTACTCGATGTCACCACGCCAATCGACGGCAGCAAGCTAGCGAGCGTGCGTCAGGTCACCGAACAGGAATACGACGCGGTCGCCGCTCGAGCCCACGAGGCCTTCATGAGCTGGCGAGCCGTACCGGCCCCGCGTCGCGGTGAGATCGTGCGCCAGATCGGCGACCGACTGCGCCAGGCGAAGCCGGATCTGGGGCGGCTGGTGACCCTCGAAATGGGCAAGATCCAGGGTGAGGGCGAGGGCGAGGTACAGGAGATGATCGACATCTGCGACTTCGCCACCGGGCTTTCCCGTCAGCTCTACGGCCTCAGCATGCACTCCGAGCGGCCGGACCACCGGATGTACGAGCAGTGGCATCCGCTCGGGGTGGTGGGTGTTATTACCGCGTTCAATTTTCCGGTGGCGGTCTGGAGCTGGAATGCCACGATCTCGGCGGTTTGTGGCAACGCCACGGTGTGGAAGCCGGCCAGCAAGACGCCGCTGACCGCCATCGCGTGCACCAGGATCGCGGCGGACGTCTGCCGGCGCAACGAAGTCGATGCGGCGATCTTCTCTCTCGTTGTCGGACCGGGGAGCACAGTGGGTGAGCGAATGTTGGCGGATCGCACCATCCCGCTGGTTTCCGCCACTGGCAGTTGCACGATGGGTTACCGGGTGGCGGAGACGGTGGGCAAGCGTCTCGGGCGAACGATCCTGGAGCTTGGCGGCAACAATGCCATCATCGTCACGCCCAGCGCCAACATGGAGCTGGCTCTGCCGGCGATCCTGTTCGGTGCCGTGGGAACGGCGGGCCAGCGGTGTACCTCGACCAGGCGCATCATCGTGCACGCCAGCAGACGTGAGGAGCTCGTACGGCGGCTTCGCAGCGCATACGGCGGCGTCACCATCGGCGATCCGCGTAACAGCTCCACCTTGATGGGACCGCTGGTGACCGTCGAGGCGGTCGAGACGATGATGCAAGCGCTGCAACGGGTGCGCGACGAGGGTGGCGAGATCCTGTCGGGCGGCGAGTGTCTGACAGGCGACGAGTATCCGGGTGGGCACTACGTCACGCCGTGTCTGGCGTCGGTCGAGAACTCATCACCGATTGTCCAGGAGGAGACCTTCGCACCGATTCTGTACATCATCTCGTACGGATCGGCGCAGGCGACGGCGGCCGAAGCGGTTTCGGAGATCGGTGACGCCGTCCGCTTGCACAACGATGTGCCGCAGGGTCTCTCGTCGGCGATCTTCAGCGACCACGTTCGCGAGGTCGAGGAGTTCCTGTCACAGCGTGGAAGCGATTGTGGGATTGCCAACGTCAACATCGGCACCAGCGGCGCCGAGATCGGCGGCGCCTTCGGGGGTGAAAAGGAGACCGGAGGTGGGCGCGAGTCGGGATCCGATGCCTGGAAGGCGTACATGCGGCGCCAGACGAACACCATCAACTGGAGCGTTGAGCTGCCGCTGGCCCAGGGGCTCGAGTTTGGCGACTGAGACCGCGGCGACTGAGGCAGGCGCGGGAACGGGCCGGGGAAGATGTTCATGAAGCCGATAGCCATCGGCACCTCGCGCCCTGTGGCACGGGCGCTGCAGACTGTGGCGCTGGCGCTGATGTTCGCGGTCGTTCCGGGTGTAGCCGGGGCCCAGGACACTCACTACTGGAACGTTCAATACGGCAACCGTGCCCGTCTCCTTGGCGGATCGTCGGTGGGCAGCGCCAGCGACTTGAGCGCCGTTTATTACAACCCGGGCAGGCTGGCGCTGGTGGATCGCCCCGAGCTGCTGCTGTCGGGAACCGTGTTCGAGCTGACGACGGTCCGTTCCAAGCAGACGGATGGCTCGCGCGAACTGTCGTCGTCTCGCTTCGCGCTCAGCCCGTCGCTATTCGCCGGCGAGCTGCGCTTCGGATTCCTCGGCCGGAGCCGACTGGCCTATTCCTTCCTGACGCGTCAGCAGGCGAGCTTCGACATACAAGGCGTGCTGACGGGCAGCGCTTCGACCAGCTTCGGTTTTCCCCCGGGCGGAACGATATCGGACTCGGTCCGTCAGGAGCATCGACTGAGCGAGTATTGGGGCGGGCTGACATGGGCCAGCACCATTGGCAAGCGGGTGGGTATCGGCGTCAGCACGTTCGTCGCCAGCCGCAATCATCGTGGCTTTGCCCAACGAAGCTTCGCAGCGACGTATGACGACGACCAGCCGGGGCTTGTCCTACAGACCAGCGACTACAAGTATGGACACTGGCGCCTCGTGTGGAAGCTCGGAGTGGGTACGCGGCTCGAAGGCTGGGATCTCGGCGCAACGGTTACCCTGCCGGGGGTGCCGATCGGGGGCAGCGGGCGGCTCGCGGTGGACGATGTCCGGATCGGCAATACCGGGGTGCCGGCGAGCGTCGTCAGCATCGGCCAGGAGGATCTCGGAGCGCGGTTCAAATCGCCACTTTCCTTGGCTGCCGGGGGCTCGCGGTCGTTCGGTGATTCTCGTTTACACCTGACGCTGGAGTGGTTCGCGCCGCAGGATCTGTACACCGTCTTGGCGGCACAACCGGCCACCTCCTCGAGCGGCGACGTCATCCTGGATCCATCGATCCGGCAGCAGGCCGCCGCCGTCGTTAACGGAGCGATCGGATTCGAGCGACGCTTCGGCTCTGAGGTGACCGGCTACGCCAGCCTCAGCAGCGATCGCAGCTCAGCGGTCGAGGGAAGCGCCTCGAATCTCGAGTTCACCCGATGGAACATCGTGCACGCTGCCGCGGGGGCGACGTTCGCCAGCGGCAACACCGATTTTACCGTCGGTCTGATCGGCGCCTTCGGTACGTCGCGGGCGACGCCCCAGTCGACCGCGGCGGATTTCGACAGCCGCTACCGCCGGATTACGCTCATCCTGGGCTTCTCGTTCCCGTTCGGTTCGCTGTAGCCGGCAGAGCGGTTCTACGTCAGCTCCGGCCGGTTGGCGAACTGCTCCAATACCTCGGGGTTCGCGAGCGCCTCGACATTCTTGACGGGCTCGCCGTGAACCACGCTGCGCACTGCCAGTTCGACGATCTTGCCGCTCTTGGTGCGCGGAATGTCTTGGACCTGCAGTACGACGGCAGGTACATGGCGCGGCGAGCAGCTGGCGCGGACGCGTCCCCGAATATCGTCGACGATCGCTGCGTCCAGACTCAGCCGGTCACGTAGTCGGACGAAGAGGATCACGCGCACGTCGTCTTCCCAGGCCTGGCCGATCACCAGCGCCTCCTCGACGGCGGCGATGTTCTCGACGACGCGATAGATCTCGGCTGTCCCGATACGTACACCGCCCGGATTCAGGGTGGCGTCGGAGCGACCGTAGATTACTACCCCGTTGTGGGAGGTGATCTCGGCGTAGTCGCCCTGATGCCAGACGCCCGGATAGCGCTCGAAGTAGGCCGCTCGGTAGCGCGCGTCGTCGACGTCGTCCCAGAATCCGAGCGGCATGGAAGGGAAGGGCTCGGTGCACACGAGCTCACCCTTTTGCTCGCGTATTGCCTTGCCGCTGGGGTCGAACACCTGTGTTGACATTCCGAGGCTGGGAGCTTGAATCTCACCTCGCCAGACGGGCCCGATCGGGTTGCCGCCAACGAAACACCCGACGATGTCAGTACCGCCCGATATCGATGACAGGCAGACGTCGCTCTTGATGTGCTCGTACACGTAGTCGAAGCTGGCATCGACCAGCGGGGATCCGGTCGAGGTGATCGTGCGCAGGGCCGCTAGGTCGTGACGCGCCCGGGGATCGGCGGCGGCGTTCCGCAACGCGTCGATGTACTTGGCAGATACGCCGAACAGCGTGCAGCGCTCCGCATCAACGAAATCGAACAAGGTCTCTGGTTGCGGGTAGAACGGGTCGCCGTCGTACACCAGCAAGGTCGCTTCCGTTGCCAGCGCTGAGGCGAGCCAGTTCCA
Source organism: Acidobacteriota bacterium (assembly GCA_965248695.1). Taxonomy (GTDB): domain Bacteria; phylum Acidobacteriota; class UBA890; order UBA890; family WLXD01; genus DASCOT01. The sequence goes on from CBDFKD010000002.1 coordinate 4,652,387, forward strand.
CATCATCCAGCCGCAGGTGGTGTAGTGGAAAACACGGTCGCCCGGCCGTACGTCCAGCAGCAGGCGGTGCTCCGAGAGGTGCTTGAGCAACGTGCCCCCGACTCCATGAACGATGCATTTAGGCGGTCCGGTGGTCCCCGACGAGTACAGCACGTAGAGCGGGTCGTTGAAGCCGACGTCGACGAAAGACAGCTCCGCGCCGCGATGATCGGCCACCTCCTGGTCGAGCAACCGCGCCATGGGCACACGCTCGAGGTCCGGGTCGGGGTCCAAGTAACTGCTCACGAGAACGGTTTCGACGCTGGGCAACTGCGGCAGGAACTCGGCGACGTGCGCGAGCGAGTCGAACTCGCGTCCGCGGTAGGTGTAACCGTCGGCGCAGAACAGCACCTTGGGTCCGATCTGGCCGAAGCGGTCGACAACGCCGCGCTCGCCGAAGTCGGGGGAACAGGAGGTCCACACACCGCCAAGCGCCGTGGTTGCCAGCATGGCCACGAACGAGTCGGGCACGTTGGGCATGAATCCTGCCACCCGATCGCCGACGGTGACGCCGGCGTCGTTCAAGGTCGCGGTCACAGCGGCGACGCGATCTCGCAGCTGGTCCCAGCTCAATCGGCGTACAACGCGGTCTTCGCCGCGGAAGATGATGGCGTCGGCCGGGCCCGTGCGGCGCAGGAGGTTGGCGGCGAAGTTCAAGCGCGCGTCAGGGAAGAACCGCGCCCCCGGCATCCGGTCGCCATCGACCAACGCCGTATCGCCGCGCTGGCTCGCGATCACGCCGCAGAAATCCCACAACGCCCGCCAGAAGTCGCTCTTGTGCGCCACAGACCAGGCGTGCAGCTCGTCATACGTCGCCGCCCGGGCCGCGAATCGATCGTTCACCATGCGCATGAACGCTACGAGCTCGGTGGCCTGCACTCGTTCCGGCGACGGTGTCCATAGCGGACGGTTCAAGAGCGCTCTCCGCCGTCGGTTCCGACTGCAGGGTTGCCGATCACAGCCAGCAACGGGCATCCGTGCCATCGGCGCCCCAAACAGCCTCGCCGAATTCTCATCACAGCCTGCTAGAGAATCTCCGGGATGTATTTCTCTCTCGCCAGTCGCCAGAGCGAGGCGAGGAACGCGGTCAACGGAATCGCCAGGATCATGCCCAGGATGCCCCCGAGAGCCGTGCCCCAGAAGAAGATCGCCACGATGATGGCCATGAAATGGAGCCCGGTGCGGTCTCCCATGATCTTGGGCGTCAGCACCCACCCCTCGATCTGCTGCACGATGGCGAAGACCACCAGCACGAGGGCCAACGTGGCCGTCCCGCCGTTCAACTGGAAGAGTGCCAACGGCAGGGCGATGGCGAGTCCGAGAATGCTCCCGAAGTACGGGATGACGTTCAGCAGGCCTAGCAGCAGACCGATGACGAAGCCGTAGCGCAACCCGGCGATGCTGAACCCAGTGGCGTACATCAGCCCCTGCAGGAGAGCGATGATCAGCTGGCCGCGAAAGAACGCCACGCTGATGTCGATGAACTCCTGTCCCAGGTACATGGCGTCGCGCCGGGTCTCCGGCTTCAGGAACGGCAGCAGGCGGTCGGCGTCGACATGCACCCCACGGGCGGTGAGAAAATAGGCGAAGTAGACGGGCACCACGGCCCATCCCAGCAGCACACCGATCCCTCGAGCGATCCCGGCGCCGGCGGTGAGCGCCTGAAAGCCGACGCTCTGGAGGCCCTGCAGGATCGTCGCCCACTGCGACTCCGCCGCCACCCGGAGACGCTCGGCGGCGCCGCTGCGCTCGAGCATCTCGGATGCCTCGGGAACGCGCTCCATGACCCACAGCTGAACCGATTCCCACCACTCGGGCAGGTTGGCGGTGAGGCCTACTAGCTGACCCACCAGGATGGCACCGAAGAACAGCACGAAAGCGGTCAGCGGGACGAGCACCGACAGGAAGACGACGAGGACGGCGGCTGCCACCGGCAGGCGCAGGCGCTCGCGCAGCCATTCGTAGTATGGCCGGCAGACCAGCGCCGCCACCGCGCCGACGGCCAGCGGCAGGAACACGCCCGAAAAGGCGCGCAGGAACAGCGCCGCCAGCCATCCGAGGAGCCCGAGTGCCAGCAGGATAACCAGCGCCGAGACGGTTGTGATCGCCGCCGCGATGGTCCGCGCTTGCCGTTCGCTGAAGTCAACACCCATGGTGTGCAGATGCTATACGAGGTTCATCGCGACAGCGGCGTTTCACCGTCCAAGGTGGACGGCGAAAGGCTCGACGGGGCAGGTCATTGTCGAGCGCGAAGAATAGAATGTCGGAGACCGTCCGAGATCTTCGAACCGAGGCTGACCGAATGAGACGTCTAACGTTGAGCGCCATCGTGGCGGTGGTGACATGCCTGGCGCTCGTCCCAGCGGCCGTTCCCGTCGTTGAGGCCCAGGGCACCCCTCAGTGGACGCCCGACAAGCCCGGCAGCGGCAACATCGAGGTGCTGTCGCACCTGCCTCTCGGACCGCGATTGAACGTCTCTGATATCGAGCTCGAGCAGGAGTTGTCGCGCCCCTACGCCTATGTCGGGCGGATGGTCTACGGCTTCGAGGGCGAAAAGGGGATGGACATCATCGATGTGTCGGATCCGCGGAAGCCGAGCGTGTTGTACCGCTGGCGCATCGAGGACCAGGACCTCCACTTGCCGCTCGGCGGTATGGACGTGAAGTACTTCAAGTGGGCCGATCGCTACTACGTCGTGCAGTCGCTACAGTTTGGCCAGGGTGGCCCGGACGCTGATCTCGGCGCCGTTGTCCTCGACGTGACCGACCTGCCCGACGCCTCGACGGTGAAGGAAGTGGCGCGCATCCGTGCTCCGGATCACCCCGGTGGGTTCCACAACATCTTCATGTACAAGCATTCCAATGGACGGCCCTTGTTGTTCAGCACCGTCTCCGGGCCCTATTCGCACGTCTACGACATGGCCCACGTGGTCGAGGGCCACATGGACGAGGCGCTGGTAGCGAAGGTCCCGGTGGGTGGGCCGGGCGAATCGCAGCGTCGCGGCTATCACGACATGTATGCCGGCTTCCATGAGGATACGCAAAGCGATCGCTTCTACGGCGGCGGCACGGGCGGCTACTACATCTATGACATTACGGACCTCGAGAACCCGCAGCTGGTGGTGTCGCTTACCGGCGTCAACGGTGTGCGCTTCGGGCACACGTTCACGCCGACCTCCGATGGGCGGTACGTGATCGCAGAGACGGAGTATCAGTACGCGCCACTGCGTATCTTCGATCTGAAGCCGGCGCTCGACGGCGAGGTGCAGAACATCCGCACGCCGATCAGCGCCTGGACGGCCGACTGGCGCCACCTGGTGCACAACCACGAGGTGCGCTACCCGTACGTGTTTGTCTCTGGCTACTTGGACGGGCTGCAGATATTCAGCCTCATGGATCCGGCCAACCCAGTGACCGTTGCCTATTACGACACCTATCTGGGGCCCCCGAACCCGGATCGGTCGGCGATGTTCAATGGGTTGTTCGGGGTCGATGTGCGCAACGCCGACGGCCTCATCGTCGGATCGGACATGAGCACCGGCTTCTGGGCGTTCCGCATGGAGGGCTTCGGTGGCTGGAACGGCGCCGATTGGGGCATGCCCGACATCTCGAGCGCACAGAAATGGGACGAGACGGTCGGAGGGCAGCAGCAATGACAGCTCGCCGCCCGCGGGGTGCGATGTCGCGCCGTCTCCTCGTCCCGGCGCTGCCGGCGGTCGCGCTGGTGGCGACGCTCGCCGCGATGATGCCGCTGCCGGGCGCTACAGACGGAATAGCGTCGGCGAGTCCGCTCGCGGTGCCTGGAACCTGCAGTGCGGGCTGGATGGCCTCGGCGACCGAGCCACCGGCCTACTACGCCATCGAGCTCGTGCCGACGCGGCGCGTCCCCGGCGCTCGCGATGCGACCGGCGTCGGCAACGTCAGCTTTGCCCGATCTCCCTTCGGGATCGCCGTCGCGCCGACCGGCGAGTATGTCTATGACGTTGCACTGCAATTGCAACGCCTCAGCTCGACACCGCGTGGCGTGTACACCGCCTGGATCACCACCGCGGCCCTGGACCAGATCAAGCGACTGGGACCACTGGATGTCTCGGGCGCCATTCGCGGCCAGACCACCTGGAACAAGTTTCTGGTGGTGGTGACGCTGGAGCCGGATGACGAGCCGCGGCCACGCTGGAGCGGTCCGATCGTGACGCGAGGGATGTCGAGGTCCGGACGAATGCACACCATGGCGGGCCACGGGCCGTTTCAGCTCGAGCCATGCACCACGTACGGCTACTGAGCCCCCACCGCCGCGCCGTCTGGGCGCCCGTCGCCCTGCTGATGGCCGCCGGCGCGGCGCCGGCAGCTTCCCAGCAAGCGAGACCGGAACCCCAGCCAGAGCTCCCGGCCGCCTCCCATCAGCAGCACATGAGTCATGACATGCCGATGGGAGATGCCGCCGGCTGGCGGATGCCGCCGATGGACCCCGACATGCCGATGCTGCCCGGCCTGGAAGGGGTGCTGCCGACCACGGCGCCGTTCATGCCGACGTCCGGCAGCGACGCGGCTGATTTTCCGGCTGCCCGTCCGCGGGAGGTAATGGAGCTGGCCGACGGCGACGAGATCGAGCTCACCGCGTCGATCGTGCGACGTGAGATCCGTGGGCGCGAGTACCTGATGTTCGGCTACAACGGCCAGTACCCAGGGCCGTTGCTGAAGGCACCCACCGGCGCCACCGTCACCGTGTTGTTTCGTAACGAGATTCCGATGCCGACGACGGTTCACTGGCACGGGCTGCGGCTCGACAATCGCTTCGACGGCGTCGCCGGGGTGACTCAGCCGCCAGTGCGGACGAGCGAGACGTTTCGCTACGAGGTGCGCTTCGCTGACACCGGCGTTTTCTGGTATCACCCGCATCTGCGCGAGGACATCCAGCAAGACCTCGGCCTGTACGGCAACCTGCTGGCCGTTCCCGCCGATCCCGATTACTACGGTCCCGCACACCGCGAGGAGTTTCTGATCCTCGACGACATCCTCATGGACGACCGCGGAATCGTTCCGTGGGGCGAGGACGTACCGACGCACAGCCTGATGGGGCGCTTCGGCAACGTCATGCTCACCAACGGAACCACCGACTACAGCCTGCAGGTGGCGCGCGGCGAGGTGGTGCGGTTCTTCGTCACCAACGTTGCAAACTCGCGCACCTTCAACGTCACGTTCGGCGGCGCCCCGATTAAGGTCGTGGCGTCCGACGTCGGCAAGTTCGAGCACGAGGAATGGGTGACGAGCGTTCCGATAGCGCCGGCGGAGCGCTACGTGGTCGAGGTCCGTTTCGACGATCCCGGTGACGTGCCCATCGAGAACACCGTGCAAGCGATCAACCATTTCCGTGGTGAGTTCTATCCGCACGTCGACCATCTCGGGATGGTGAACGTCGGCGATGCGGCAGCCGAGCCCGATCTGAGCGCCGCCTTTGCCATCTTGCGAGAGAACCGCGACGTGCAGGCCGACATCGAGTCGTTCCGTCCACACTTCGCGCGTCCGCCGGACCACGAGCTGGAGTTGAGCCTCGAGGTCGGCGAGCTGCCGCTGCCGATCATTCTCTCCATGGAGTTCGAAAAGGGGCTTTATTCGCCCCCCATGGAGTGGAACGACACGATGCCGATGATGAACTGGCTGGCGACCGGGAACGAGATCCGGTGGATCTTGCGCGACCGGGCCACCGGCCTGGAGAACATGGACATCCAGTGGGACTTCCGCGTCGGCGACGCCATCAAGATCCGGGTGTTCAACGATCCCGAGACCCTGCATCCGATGAACCATCCGATCCACATCCACGGTCAGCGCTACCTGGTGCTCGAGATCGACGGCATTCCCAACCCGAACATGGTCTGGAAGGACACCTCGATCGTCCCCGTTGCCTCGACCGTGGATTTGCTCGTCGACATCACCAATCCTGGCGATTGGATGCTGCACTGTCACATCGCCGAGCACCTCCATGCCGGCATGATGTTCGCCTTCCGCGTCGACGACTGATCTCTGCTGTAACGTGATTCGACGCCGGCAACCTCGACCGGGACCGACTGCGTGGATCGGCGCGAGCGCAGACGCGATACCCTGAGGACCTGTCCGTCTAACGTCCTTTCTTCGCAACCGGAGTATCGATATGGACAAGGGTGATTTCGGCAACGTGCGGGTGGGCGACTTCAAGCCGCCCAATATCAAGCTGCCAAGTGGCGTAACGACCTTGATTCCGGCCGTCATCATCGGAATCTGGCTGCTGTGGAGCGTCGTCTACACCGTCAGTCCCGAGGAAGTCGGGGTCGTGTTGACGTTTGGCGAGTTCACATCGATCACCGAACCGGGATTGCATTTCAAGATGCCGGCGCCGATTCAGACGGTGTTGGCCGTACCGGTACAGCGGCAGCTGAAAGAGGAGTTCGGATTCCGCACGGTCAACGCCGCAGTCAGATCGCAATTCGACACGGTCGGCGAGGAGTCGGCAATGCTCACCGGCGATCTGAACGTCGCCGTGGTGGAGTGGACGACGCAATACCGCGTAGCCGATCCGTTTCTCTACATGTTCCGGGTTCGCAACGTTACCGAGACCTTCCGTGACATGAACGAGGCCGTCATGCGGACGGTGGTAGGCGATCGCAGCGTCACCGAGGTGTTGACGATCGGGCGTCAAGAGATTGCCTCGGAGGTAGAGCGTCGGTTGCAGGAAATGTGCGACCAGTACGAGACCGGCATTCGCATCGAGCAGATCGTCCTGCAGGACGTCAACCCGCCGGATCCGGTGCGTCCGTCGTTCAACGAGGTCAACCAGGCGCAGCAGGAGCGCGAGCGGATGATCAACGACGCTCGGGCGCAATTCAATCGCGAGGTCCCCGCGGCGCGCGGCGAGGCGCTGCGCGCGGTGGAACAGGCACAGGGCTATGCGGTGGATCGAGTCAACCGTTCCGAGGGTGATGCCGCCCGCTTCCGGTCGGTGTACGAAGCGTACCGACGTGCCCCGGAGGTCACGCGGCGTCGCCTCTATCTGGAGACAATGCTCGAGCTATTGCCCTCCATCCGGCACAAGATCGTCGTTGATCAGGACATCGAAGGCCTTCTGCCTATGCTCAACTTGCAGGGGGGCGAAACCATGTCGCCAGCGATCCCGGCAGCGGCCGCGATCCGGGAGCAAGGCCAATGAAGCGCGCCGGTATGATCGTCCTCGGAGTCGTTCTGGTCGCCGTCGTGCTGGCGCTCAGCGGCGCCGTTTACGTCGTTGACGAGACCCAGCAGGTGATCATCACGCAGTTCGGCTCACCGGTCGGTGGGCCGGTGAACACGCCGGGCTTGCATTACAAGCTCCCCTTCATCCAGCGGGCGAACTTCTTCAACAAGCGCTTTCTGGAGTGGGACGGCGACAGCAATCAGCTGCCGACGCGCGACAAGCGATTCATCCACGTGGATACGTATGCCCGCTGGCACATCACCGACCCGTTGCTGTTCTTCCAGCGGTTGCGGGACGAGCGTGGCGCACAGTCGCGACTCGACGACATTCTCGACGGCGAGACGCGCAACACGATCGCCAATCACGACCTGATCGAGGTGGTGCGCAGCAGCAACCGCGACATCGCGGTCGGCGATGAGCTCGGCGAGATCGCCGAGGGCGAGACGGTGCAGGACATCGAGGCCGGGCGGGATGCGCTGGCATCCGAAGTGCTGGCGGCGGCGCAGACGCGTACCACAGATCTGGGGATCGAGATCCTCGATTTCCGCTTCAAGCGCATCAACTACGTCGAGGAGGTTCGACGCGAAGTCTACAACCGTATGATCTCGGAACGGCTGCGGATCGCCGAGCAGTTCCGCTCCGAGGGAGCCGGTGAGGCGGCGCGCATCAGCGGTGAGAAGGAACGTGAGCTGCGCACCATCAGCTCGGAGGCGTATCGGCAGGCTCAGGAGATCATGGGTACGGCCGACGCCAGCGCTGCCGATGTTTATGCCGCTGCCTATAACCGCGACGCCGATTTCTATCGCTTCGTCAAGACGCTGGAGGTCTATCGGGAGACACTCAGCCGGGATACGACCCTGCTGCTGGGTACCGACGGGGAGTTTCTGCGCTACCTCAAGAGCTCGAGGTAAGACGCGCGAAGGCGGCCGCGTTTTCCGGCGCCGGCCGCCTTCGCTCGTGTAGGATGAAGGAGGCCTGTGGAGACTCTGGAGGTACGCCGTGCAACGTTCCGCACTGATTGCCGCCGCGCTCATTCTGCTCGTCGCGGTGGCGGCGGTATGGTATTTCCGTGCCGCCGAGGAGCCGGTCGAGGAGCCGATTGTCGCCGTTGAGCCGCTGGCGCCGCCGCTGCCGGCGGAGGAACCTGAGCCAGCCTTGCCGGTGCTCGATAACAGCGACGGCATGCTACGCCAGGCAGCGACGATGCTCGGTCTGGGCCCGGTCCTCGCCAAGGCGCTCGAGGACCCGGATGTCATGCGTCGCTTCGTGGCTGTGGTCGATGCCATAGCCAGCGGCGAGAGCCCGGGCGCGCAGCTGCCGTTTCTCGCTCCCGAGCAACCGTTCGACGCTGTCTACGAAAACGACGCGTGGCACGCGGATCCAGCTAACTACCGGCGCTACGATTTCGTCGGCGAGGCCATTGCCGGCCTCGACGCGCGCGCTAGTGTCAGCGCGTTTCGACGTGTGGAGTCGCTGGCTGATGCCGCGTATGCGGATCTGATCGGCGAATCGCGCCCATTCGAGCCACGGCTACGTGAGGCGATGCGCGTGTTGCTAGAGACGCCGGTGCTCAGCCAACCTCCCGAGCTCGTCGATGCGGTCGGCCGGCTGACCTATCGCGACGAGACCTTGGAGGCCTTGAGCCTGCCAAAGAAACATCTGTTGCGGATGGGGCCGGAAAACGTTCGCTGCGTGCAGACAAAGCTAGGCGAGCTGCTTGATCAGTTGGCCGGAAGCTGATCATCGACGGCGTTTCGCGGCCCGCTCTCCCTGCTCCCATTGCCCGGCGCGATCTTCACTGAGCATGCGATCCTGGTCTTGCTGATGCGAATCGTTGCCCGGAGGCGAGCATGCGGATCGTAGTGGCGCTCGGAGGCAACGCGCTCCTGCGTCGCGGCGAGACGGTCAGCAGCGAGCAGCAGCGGCTCAACGTTCGGGCGGCGGCGGAGTCGCTGGCGCCGGTGGCCGAAGAGCATCAGCTGGTCATCTCCCACGGCAATGGGCCGCAGGTTGGGCTGCTGGCGCTCCAGGCGCACGCCTATGAGGCGGTCGAACCGTTCCCGCTCGACGTGCTCGGAGCCCAGACCGAAGGGATGATCGGCTACCTCATCGAGCAAGAGCTCGGCAACTTGTTGCCGCACGAGCAGCCGTTCGCCACCATCCTCACGATGGTACAGGTCGATCCCGAGGATCCGGCGTTCGCCCACCCGGCGAAACCGATCGGCCCGGTGTACGAGGAAGCGGAAGCCAGGCGCCTGGCCTCGGATCGTGACTGGACCGTCGCACCCGATGGTGCCGGCTGGCGGCGCGTCGTGCCATCGCCGAAGCCGCAGCACATCTTCCAGATTCGACCGATTCGCTGGCTCGTGGATCAAGGGGTCATCGTCATCTGTACCGGCGGCGGCGGTATCCCCACCATGTATGACGAGCGGGGCAACCTGCGCGGCGCCGAGGTGGTCATCGACAAGGACCTGGCCAGCGCCTTGCTGGCGGTCGAGCTCAACGCCGACATGCTGGTGCTGGCCACCGACGTCGATGCGGTCTATCGCGATTGGGGGATGCCGACAGCCGAGGCCATCCGCCGAGCGACGCCTGAGGAGCTAGGGCAGGAGGAGTTCAGCGGGGGCTCGATGGGGCCCAAGGTAGAGGCGGCATGTCGCTTTGCCGAGCTCGCGGGCGCGACCGCGGCAATCGGTTCGCTGGAAGAGCTCGAGGAGATCGTCGCCGGCGAAGCCGGCACCGTGATCGAGGTGCCCAACGACCCCGAGGACGTCCGCTTGCCAGGTCTCTGAGCGATCCGTGCCGCCGGCCCTTCACGGCGTGCAGTTGCCGCCGCGTCAGGGATGGTTCGAAGTGCGTCGTGGTATGTTCCAGCCGCTCTGACACCCACTCCGCAGAACCCTCTTCCGACGATGATTCATGGCTGAGCGCACCGGGCTCGACCGGCAGGCCTACCGCGAGCTCGAGGCCGGGGAAAGCTACCGGCCGTACGTCTCGGCTGGCGAGAGTCCCAGGGAAGCGACGCTGCGCGCCATCCTGGCCGGGGCGGCGTTCGGGATCCTCTTCGGTGCCGCCAACGCCTACCTCGGTCTGCGCTCCGGACTGACGATCTCCACGTCGATCCCCGTGGCTGTGTTGACAGTCGCCTTCTTCAACGCCGTGCGCGCCGCGGGAGGCCGGTCGAGCATTCTCGAGGCCAATCTCGCCCAGACGATAGGCTCCGCATCCAGCTCGGTCGCCAGCGGCGCTATCTTCACGCTGCCGGCGCTGTTCCTCTGGGGCATGGGGCCGGGACTGCTGCAGATGACTCTGCTGGCGATGTGCGGCGGCGTGCTCGGGGTGCTGTTCATGGTGCCGCTGCGCAAGCTGTTGATCCAGGGCGAGCACGGACGGCTGCCGTACCCCGAGGGCACGGCATGCGCCGAGGTGCTGGTAGCCAGTGACGTGGGTGGTGCGCGTGCCAGGCCGGTGTTCCATGGGCTGGCGATCGGGGCGCTGATGAAGGCGCTCACGGGTCTGGCGAGAGTGATTCCGGGTGATGTGCACATGCGTCTCCCGATCTTGCCCAAGGCGCAGGTGGGTACCGAGGTGTCGGCGGCGCTCTTCGGCGTCGGTTACATCCTCGGTCCGTGGATCGGCTCGGTCATGGTTGGCGGGGCGCTGCTGTCGTGGGTCGTGCTCATCCCTGCCATTGCGACTTGGGGGGCTGAACTGGCGTCGCCGCTGTATCCGGAGACCGTACAGACGATCGCGGCGATGGGGCCGTCGGAGATCTGGACGCGGTACGTGCGCTACATCGGCGCCGGGGCCGTCGCCACCGCCGGCTTGCTGACGTTGCTCAAGAGCGTGCCGACGATGCGCGAGAGCTTCCGCGTGGGGACACGTGAGCTGCGCAATCGCCTCGCCCACACGGCACCTGTCGACGCACCGCGCACCGGCCTCGACGTATCGCTGCGCACCGTCGCAGTGGGCGTCGGCCTCGTGTTGCTCGTACTGGCCACGGTACCGCAAGCCTTCGGGCCGTTACCGAGTGCCTACGCTCGGCCTGTGGCTGCTTTACTGGTCGGGATCCTCGCCTTCTTCTTCGTCACCGTATCGTCTCGAATCGTCGGGCTGGTCGGGGTTACCTCGAATCCCACCAGCGGCATGACCATCGCCTCTTTGCTCGGCGTCTCGCTGCTGTTTTACGCTGCCGGGTGGACGGATGATCTGGGCAAGGCCGCGGCGCTCACCGTCGGTTGTGTGGTTGCCATCGCGGCATCGATCGCCGGCGATACGTCACAGGATCTGAAGACCGGCTACCTGCTGGGGGCAACGCCGCGCCGCCAGCAGCTGGGCGAGGTGATGGGTGTGCTCACGTCCGCTACTTTCGTGTGCCTCACCTTGATCGTCCTGAACGGCAGCTACGGTTTCGGTACCACCGAGCTACCGGCGCCCCAGGCGACGCTAATGAAGCTCGTCATCGAAGGTGTGCTCGACGCCAACCTTCCCTGGGCATTCGTCGGCATCGGCGCCGCGCTCGGTCTGGCGGCCGAGATTGCCGGCTTGCCGGCCCTGGCGTTCTCGGTAGGCATCTACCTGCCGGTCGGCACGATGGTACCGGTGTTCCTCGGTGGGATGGCACGCTGGTGGCTCGAGCGGTCGGCGGCAAACGAACAGCTTGGGGAGGTTCGCCGCGAGCGCGGCGTGCTCCTGGGATCCGGACTGGTCGGCGGCACCGGTCTGTTCGGGGTGCTGCTGGCAGGCATTGCTTTCTGGAATGGGTCGGCACCGAGAGGCGTTGGAACGGAATGGGCTGGAGCCTGGGCGCCGCTGGTCGGATTGCTGGTATTCGTGGCCATGATCGCGTGGTTCCTGAGCTCCTGCAGCCGCCGGGAGGATCAGTGACCATCGCGATCTCCGTCGCCCTGTTGCTGGCCTCCCTGCTGCCGCAGGCGCCGGCGCCGCCGCCGATCGATTCTCAGGTCACGTTCCTCTACTACGCCGACCTCGATGCAGCGGCGGGTTTCTACGGCGACGTTCTCCAGCTCGAGCAGACGTTCGACCAAGGATGGGTGAAGATCTTCGCGATCACGCCAACCGCCTCGGTCGGCATCGTCGATGAGACGCGCGGAGCTCATCAGGCACGCGATGACAACGCAGTGATGCTCAGCCTGGTTACCGCCGATGTCGACGCTTGGCACGCGCATCTGAGCGCCGCCGGCGCAGAGATCCTCGGGGCCCCTGCGGACTCTGCCAGCGTTCCGGTGCGTGCCTTCCTGGCACGCGATCCCGGCGGCTACACGGTGGAGTTCTTCCAATGGATCGATTGAACGTGCGCGGCGGAGATCGTCGGACGCAGAGGCACCTGTGACCCAACTTCTCATTGTCTGGCTGATCAGCGCCGTGGCGCTCCTGTTAGCCGCGTATGTCGTGCCCGGCTTCAAAGTCCAGGACTTCGGCACCGCCTTGCTGGCGGCCCTGGTTCTTGGACTTGCCAACGCCGCGCTGTGGCCCCTGCTGATGCTGCTGGCGCTTCCGCTCAACCTGCTGACGCTCGGATTGTTCACCTTTGTTCTCAGCGCCGTGTTGCTGATGCTCACGTCGGCTCTCGTGAAGGGATTTCAGATCGATGGATGGATACCGGCAGTTTTCGGCGCCGTGGTGGTCGCGGCTGTCACGACCCTGTTGCGCATGGTGACACCATGAATCGACGAGCGTTCCGGTTCCGGGGCTCGACAACGCTGGGCGCTCTCGCTGTCCTGACGCTGCTGGCGACCTCGGTGGCGTCGGCGCAGAATCCTGAGGCCCCCGATCGCCGGGTCGGGGAGGGTCCCTTCGGTCGCCTGATCCTGCGCACCGCGACCCTGATCGACGGTACCGGCGCGCCGCCGCGGGGTCCGGTGGACATCGTCGTGGAGGGAAGCCGCATCGTCGAGATTCGCAATGTCGGCGTGCCGGGCGTGGCCATCGACGCCTCCCGTCGCCCGCAGGCGCGCGACGGAGACAGGGTGATCGAGCTCGACGGTGCCTATGTGCTACCAGGCTTCGTCGATCTGCACGGCCACCTGTCCGGTCCGGAGACTCCCGCCGAGTACATCCTCAAGCTATGGATGGCTCACGGCATCACGACGAGCGCTGATCCTGGCAGCGGTAACGGCATCCGGTGGATGCTCGATCACCAGGCGCGGAGTCGGAACAACGAGATCGTGGCACCTCGCCTCTACCCGTCCGTGTCGTTCGGACAGGGGCACGATGGCCCGATCTCGACGGCGCAGCAGGCGCGCGCCTGGGTCGCCGAGATGGCGGGCATGGGGGCTCACGGCATCAAGTTCTTTGGCGCCCGGCCCGACATCATGGAGGCGGCGCTGGACGAGGCCCGTCAGCGAGGCCTCTACTCGACCATGCACCACGCACAGCTCGACGTGGCGTGGATGAACGTCCTCGATTCGGCCCGGCTAGGCCTCACGTCGATGCAGCACTGGTACGGCCTTCCGGAGGCGCTGTTCGAAGATCGCAGCATTCAGGACTTCCGTCTCGACTACAACTACAACGACGAGCAACACCGGTTCGGCGAGGCCGGGAGGCTGTGGCAACAGGCCGCTGCACCGTATTCGCCGCACTGGAACGCTGTCATGGATGAGCTGCTGGACCTCGATTTCACCCTCGTGCCGACCTTCGTAGCCTACGAAACGACACGCGATTTCATGCGCATGGCGCGCGCCGAGTGGCACGAGGAACACACGTTACCGTCGCTGTGGCGGTTCTATCTGCCCAACCGGGTGGCGCACGCCTCGTATTGGTTCTACTGGGGGACCGAGGAGGAGGTGGCGTGGAAACGCAATTACCAGCTGTGGATGAGCTTCATCAACGAGTACAAGAACCGTGGGGGGCGGGTAGCCATAGGCACCGACTCCGGCTACTCCTACAACCTCTACGGCTTCTCGTTCGTGCGTGAGATGGAGCTGCTGCGCGAGGCCGGCTTCCATCCGCTCGAGGTCATCCGCGCCGCCACCCTCGATGGCGCCGAGGCGCTGGGTGTGGCAGCCGAGGTCGGGTCGGTCGAGGTCGGCAAATTGGCCGATTTCGTGGTTGTCGACGAGAATCCACTCCAGAACCTGAAGGTCCTGTATGGCATCGGAGCGCTGAAGTTGCTCGCCGACAACAGCATCACACGGGTCGGCGCGGTCCGGTACACGATCAAGGACGGCATCGTCTTCGACGCACCGGCGCTGCTCGCCGACGTGCGACGTATTGTGCGCCAGGCGAAGGACCTCGAAGGTTTCGAGATCACTCAGCCGGGCAGGGGACCCTTCCAGTAGCCACACACCGGCACGGGAGATCCGCTAGAACATTCCCCTCACGAGAGCACCACCGCCTCCTCGCCACGCTCCACGATTACCTGACGCAAGTGCTCGATGAGCGCCTCACGGCGATCAAGTAGCGAGGCGATCTGCAGAGGCTCGAGAATCTCGCGTACGGCGTCTCGAATCTGTCCTTCTGAGACGGTGCGCAGCGCGGTCCAGAAAGCGCGCGGCACCTGCACGATCTTGCCGAAGTCATTCCCTCCGCGTGGTCTCTGGAACGTCCTGGTGTGGTCGATCATCCAGAGATTCCAGTCCGCGTCGATCAGGCTGTTGCCGGTGTTTCGATCCGAGTTGTGCACCAGGGCATCGAAGGCTCGCATGATCAGGCGCTGTCGGCGCCAGCGGCCGGCTTCAGGGGGTCGCAGGCGTCGCTCGGCGCGCTCACCGTCGGTCATCGAGTTCTCGATCCAGAGCTGAACGGTGCCCGGCCTGCCGTCAATCCGGCGCTCGACCACCGGCGGGATCATGTCGATGCCGTACAGCCGTGCGAGCTCGAATGCGGCCACTTCGAACCGGGCGCTGTCGTAGAACGTCGCGAACGCGTCGCCGTTCGCCATGCGTAGGTTGGTGCGGCGCGTTTCGATGCTCCGGAACACGGCTCGCGCCCGTATGCCCTGGCTATCGAGCAACAGCCGGACGGCGCCGCTCTTGCCTGTGCGGACAGGCTCGCTCGAGAGCACCGCCGCATGGCGGAGAAAGTCGAGCACCTGCTCGTCGTCGCGGAAGGGCAGCGGCTGACCATCCGGACCGATGAAGACGCGCCGAGCGGCGCCGAATGTCGAGGTAGGGGCAGCGGCGCTGGCGAACACCGCCGCGAGTCCCAGGATTACTGCGAGGGGGGTCGTTGCAACCCGATCACGCAAAGTGCGCATGGCAACCTCAGCGGGGAGCTGTGGTTGGGATCCTAGGGGAGCAACGCACCTATTATGGCGGGTGCAGGGGGGGCGACGGCAAGTCCGCAATGTGATCGCCCAGATCGACTATGAGGGCTCGGTCCCGGCCGGCAGACGGATCTCCACCAGTAGGCCTCCATCGTCCGGGTTGGTGGCGCCGATGGTTCCTCCGTGAGCCCGTACGGCTCGTTCGCTGATCGACAGGCCGAGTCCGCTGCCCCCCCGCTCGCGATCTCGTGCCGGGTCGACGCGATGGAACGGCCGAAACAATCGGCCGAGCTCGCTCTCCGGTACGCCAGGACCGTGATCTCGAACGCGGATCAGGGCTTCCGACGAGCCGTTGTCCTGCGTGATAACCAGCGACGTCTCCACTGCGGATCCCTGCGGCGCATAACGAATCGCGTTGCGCACGACGTTCTCTATGGCGCGCCGGAGCAGTTCCTCGAACCCGGTCGTGACGCACGGTCCGGTAGCGTCGAGTCGGACCGACTTACCGCACTCGCGGGCCTCGTAGTCGGCGTCGGCGACCACCGCCCGCACCAGCGCCAGTAGATCCACCGGTCGTCGATCGACGAGCGCGTCCGGGTCCTGAAGGCGTGTCAGCGCCAGCAACTGGCCAATCAGGTCGTTGAGCCGCTCCGTTTCCTGCTCGATGCGGTCGAGCGCATCGTTTGCCGCATCGTCGCTGTGTCGCCGCGCCAGCCCGAGGGCGACGTAGAGCCGGGCAAGTGGTGAGCGCAGCTCATGCGAGATGTCGCTGAGCAGCTGCCGCTGGTTCTCCAACAGCGAGCCGATTCGCTCGGCCATGTTGTCGAAGTCGCGACCTAGAGCGGCCACCTCGTCACGACGGCCCCCGAGCTCAGCGCTGACGCGCGTGTCGAGCTCGCCGTCGGCAAAGCGTTGCGTCGCCGCACTGAGGGTACCTACCGGCGACAGCATGTAGCGCGCCATTGCGTAGCAAACCAGTCCGGAGGTCAGCAGGACTCCAAGCCATCTGACGACGATGGGAAGAACGTTGGGTGGCGGCAGGTCGAGCCGGCTGGGAAGGCGTTGGACTACCGCATAGGTATCGTTGAGACGGTTTATGAACGAGCGTCCGGCGTAAGGCCCTGAGCCACGAAAGCCCCCATGGATCATGCCGGTATCCAGGGTCTCGGCGGCTGCCGCCCGAGCCGCGTCGGGCGCAGTACGCCCGGTAATCTCGTTCAACTCGACGTCGAACACGAACGGGTAAGGAGCCCCCTCCTCCTCCAGATCTGACATGAACTGAGCGATCGCCTCAGGTGATCGGCGCCCCAAGTTGACCGCCACGCGACCGGCGAGGACCAAGCGCTGCCCGGTGAGCGCCCGGAATCGGTCGACGACTTCTTCGTTCTGGATCAGTTGGGTAGGCAACGAGAACGCTGACCACACCAGCGCCATCGCCAGCCAGAACCACAGGAAGATCTTGATGAACAGCCGGTGCATGGGCTAGTGGCCTGTAACAGATGATCGTTGCATATCGCAGATGGGATTTGCGGGTGAGATCAAGGCGCGGTGAGGAAGGCGATGTGAGCAGGCCGTGGTGAGAGTGTGATGGGTCTGGTTGTGCCGCCAAGGGCGCAGATCCAAGGCGCCGCGCCGCCGGTGATGCCAGTGCGCATCATCCAGGAGCGGCAACGCTGGAGATGCGCCCTTGGCGGCACAACCCTTCGGGCAAGTGGGAGTTACGGGCGATGACGGCGTCTCTCCTCCTCCACGATGACGCCAGCATCGCCTCGTCGTCGATCCTTGCCCTCGCCCGTAAGAGTCCCACTTGCCAGACCCATCACACTCTCACCACGGCCTGCTGGGGCATCGTCGACGAGGCGCAACGCCGATATCGCCCGCAACTGCCCATCTGTCCGCAGGCCCATCAAGAGAACAGTGGCGCAATCGGCCCGTCTGCCCCGTTGCGCCTCCTCCAAGATGGGCAAACATCGTCTCGTCGTCGCGCCTGGCATCCGGTCCCATTTCGCCACCACGATATGCAACGATCATCTGTTACAGGCCACTAGTTTCCTGACAGCGCGCGCTGGTCGGTACGTGTCGCGGGCAGCGTGTAGACATAGCCGATTCCGCGAATCGTCTTGATACGCTCGGCGCCACCTTGACCGATACCGAGCTTACGGCGCAGGTTGCTGACGTGCATGTCGACGCTACGATCCAGAGCCGAGTACTCGCGGTCGAGCACATCCAGTGTCAGGCGCTCGCGCGACACCACCTTGCCGGCCGCTCGCATCAGCCGTTCCAGCACCTCGAACTCGACGGCGGTGAGATGAACCTCATCGCCGTCGCGTACGGCGGTGCGCGCGCCGACGTCGAGCCGCACGTCGCCGACCTCGAGCAGCAATCCATCGGAGGTGTCGCGCTCGTCGGCGCGGCGCAGAATCGCCCGAATTCTAGCCACCAGCTCGCGCGGGTTGAACGGCTTCGGTAGATAGTCGTCGGCGCCCATTTCGAGTCCGACGATGCGGTCGATGTCGTCGCCTCGGGCAGTGAGCATCAACACCGGTATCTGCGAGATGGACCGCAATCGGCGAAGAAGCTCGAAGCCGTTGATGCCCGGGAGCATGACGTCCAGCAAAACCATGGCGTAGTCGCCGGCAAGCGCCGCCTCCAGCCCGGCATCGCCGTCGCCAACGGCTTCGACCTCGAACCCCTCGGCGCGCACGTACTCGCTCACCAGCTCGTAGAGCTCGGCATCGTCGTCGATTACCAGGATGCGCTGCATGAACACAGCTCCGCCCAATCGCGTACGGTAGCAAGTCGTGAGCTTAGCATCGGATCTGCCGGCGGCGGCGCGAGACGTCGGTAAAGAAACGTAAGGAACCCATGACGATACATAGCTCCGTGGGCTGTCTGGCGGTCACGTCTTTGTGTCTGTCCGGCCTGGTGCCGGGTGTCGGCGCCAAGGTGATCGATGCGACATCGAGCTTGTCGACCGCGGAACAGACGGATGGCGCCGAGATATTCTCCACCTCGTGCGCCGGTTGCCACAGCGCCGCCCAGAGCGGCCGCACGCCAGGGGCCTTCTCGCTCGCCCAGTTGTCACCGCGAGCGATCGTCGCGGCTCTCGAGGACGGCGTCATGCGCGCCGAGGGCGCCGAGCTGACTGCCGAGCAGCGAGTGTTGGTGGCTGAGTTCCTCAGTCGCAGGCCGTACGCGACGGAATCGTTACCGGAGGCGGCGTTTTGCACCGATCGTGGGTTCGCACCGCTCGATGTCGACGCCGTATCGTGGATGGGGTTTGGCGGCGACCCTGAAGGAACGGGGTTTCAGGCTGCCGAGCGCGCCGGCCTCGACGCGGCGGACGTACCGCGCCTCGAGCTGCGATGGGCATTCGCGTTTCCCGATGTTGGCCAGGTGCGCACCAAGCCCACGGTCGCCGGCGAGATCGTCCTCGTCGGGGATCAACTCGGGGGCCTCTACGCCATCGAAGCAGCGACGGGGTGTGTCCGGTGGAGATTCGATGCCGACGCCGCCATCCGCGGCGCTGTTCTCTTGGACGAAGACGCGGATGGCCGCTCGCTGGCCTACTTCGTCGATTTTCGCACCAGCGCCTATGCCCTCGATGTGGCCGCCGGGACGTTGGTCTGGAAGACCCGTGTCGGCTGGCATCCGGAGTCGAACAATACCGGCTCGCCGGCGCTGCACGACGGACGCCTGCTCATTCCGATCTCGACGATGGAGGTGGTTACCGCCGGCAATCCGGAATACGAGTGCTGCACGGCGTCCGGAGCCGTAGCTGCGCTCGATACGGCAACCGGCGATGTGCTCTGGTACCACCGCGTCATCCCCGACTATGCGGAAGAGGCGGGACGGAACGCCGCCGGCACCCAGCTCTACGCGCCGTCCGGTGCGCCGGTGTGGGCGAGTCCTACGCTCGACCTGGCCCGAGGGCTGGTGTACTTCGGCACCGGCGAGAACTACACGCATCCGAGTACCGACACCAGCGATGCCATTCTGGCCATCGACATGCAGACCGGCGAGGCGGCCTGGTCGTTTCAGGCTACCGAAGCGGACGCTTTTACCATGGCCTGCATGACGGCGGAGAACCGCGACAACTGTCCGACGCCGATTGGTCCCGACCTCGACTTCGGCATGGCGCCCATCCTGACGACGCGCAGCGACGGCAAGGAGATCCTCGTCGTGGGTCAGAAGTCAGGCGTAGTGTGGGCGCTCGATCCGGACGCCGATGGTGCGGTCCTGTGGTCAACGCGCGTCGGCAAGGGCGGCGCGCTCGGAGGCATTCATTGGGGGATGGCCACCGATGGACAGCTCGTGTACGCGGCCAACGCGGATCGGTCAGATGCCGTGATCGTAGACGTGAACCCTGATCGGCAACCCACGCCGGGCCTCTACGCCCTGGATCTGATGTCCGGCGACGTGGTGTGGAGCGCTGCTGCCCCGACTGAAACTTGCGCTGGCAAACGAGGTTGTTTCGCGGCAAACTCGGCGGCTCCGACCGCGATCCCCGGGGTCGTGTTCGCCGGTGGCCTCGACGGGCACATCCGGGCGCACTCCACCCGGGACGGGAGCTTGATGTGGGATTTCGATACCGCACGGGCTTTCGAGACCGTCAACGGGGTGCCGGGACGCGGTGGCGCGATCGATGGCCCGGGACCGGTCATCGCCGGTGGCCTCGTTTTCGTCAATAGCGGCTATGGCGCCTTCGGCCAGATGCCGGGGAATGTGTTGCTGGCGTTTGGCGTGCGCGGTGAATGACGGGTACCGTTGAACGCCAAGCGTAAGGGCTTGATTGAACTGGAAGGGGATTACTTGATGCCGAGCCGCTTCAGATCACCACTACGTGTCCTCGGGAACGGGTTGGTTGGCGCGTTGATCGTCGCTGCCATCCTGTCCGACTACGGCTGCGCCGCTCAGCCCACCGACATTCCCAGAACCGCCGCGGGCAAGCCCGACATGAACGGGATATGGCAGGCGCTGGGCAACGCGCACTGGGACATCGAGCCGCATCTGGCCCGGCCGGCGCTGGCCATGCAGCCAGGTCCCGTGGTGCCAGTGCCGGCGGCAGAGGTGCTGGCACTGGGTGCGGTCGGATCCGTGCCCTCGGGCCAGGGTGTCGTCGTCGGGGGTGAGATTCCCTACCTGCCGGAGGCACTCGCGGTGCGCGATGAGAATCGCGAACACTGGGTCGACCGTGACCCCGAGATCAAGTGCTACTTACCGGGCGTGCCGCGCGGCAACTACATGCAGCACGGGTTTCAGGTGTTCCAGAGCGAGAGCAAATTCTTCATGGCCTACGAGTACGCCGGGGCCGTTCGCGACGTCTACTTCGAAGACCCGGGCCCGGCGCAGATCGATTCCTGGATGGGTCAGTCCGTCGGTCACTGGGAAGATGATGTGCTCGTCGTCGAGGTCACGGGTCTGATAGACCAGACGTGGTTCGACCGGTCGGGCAACCACCACGGCGCTGCGATGACGGTCACCGAGCGGTACGAGATGGTGAGCCCGGACCACATCTGGTACGAGGCCACGATCGACGATCCGGAGACCTTCTCGCGCCCGTGGACGATCCGACTGCCGCTGTATCGCAACATCGATCCGGACGCCCGCCTCGGTCAGTTCAAGTGTGTGGAGTTCGTCGAGGAACTACTGTACGGGCATCTCCGCAAGAACCCGATCAGCCAGTAGGGGAGAGCGATGAGACTCCTGAATCGAAGCGTGATCGTCGCGCTCGGCTGTACCGCGCTGGCCGTGGGCCTGGCGTCGCCGGCGCTGACACAAACCGAGGACGCAACTAGCGAGGCGTGGGTCTTGCCTCGCACTGTGGACGGCCATCCGGACCTGCAGGGCAACTGGTCCAACGCGACGATGACGCTGATCGAGCGCCCGCCCGGATACGAGCAGGTGCTGACGCCTGATCAGGTCGCGGCGCTCGAGGGGGATCGAGAGGAGCTCATCCAGGTGCACCTGGCCGACAGCGACCCCGACCGCGAGGCACCGCTGGCAGGAGGGGTCACCTGGTCCGAGGGTGTCAGCAACGAGGCCTCTTCGACGTACGACCACAGGACGGAGGTCCTGGATCGCGCATCCGGGGATACGGGCGGCTACAACATCTTCTACATCGACCCGGGCGATCACATGGCGATCTGGAACGGCGAGGCACGAAGCTCGCTGATCGTCGACCCTCCCGACGGTCGGATCCCGCCGTTGAGTCCGGAAGGGGAGAAGGCGCGCGGCGAGCTGATGGCGCACCGGGCGCAGTTCGGCGAGTTCGACAACCCCGAGAATCGGCCGCTCGCCGAGCGTTGCCTGCTGTCGTTCGGCTCCAACGCCGGTCCGCCGATGGTGCCCAACTACTTCTACAACAACAACTACACCATCGTGCAAACGGCCGATCACGTGATGATCATGACCGAGATGGTGCACGACGCGCGCATCATCAGGCTGGGTGAGCGCAAGCCGCTGCCGGCGCACATCCGCCCGTGGCTGGGCGACTCCTGGGGCCACTGGGAGGGCGACACACTGGTGGTGGAGACAACGAATTTGCCGCGCAAACAGCTCAACGCCAACACTAACTTTGCCGGCGGCTCGGACGACTTTACGGTTACCGAGCGTTTCACGCGTGTCGACGAGGAGACCATCAACTACGAGTTCACGGTGGAGGATCCGGGGTTGTACAGCAGCGCATGGACGGCGCAAATACCGTTTAAGGCATTGCCGGATATGGTTTATGAATACGCCTGCCACGAAGGCAACTACGCGATGTCCAACGTGCTGAGCGGCGGGCGGGCGCAGGAGCGGGAGTCCGGGGACGCGGGAGGAGATTCGAGATGATCACGAAACGAGTGCAATTGACGCTGGTCGGGGGCATCGCCACCCTCGCTGTTGTCGCCTATGCAGCGCCGCTGCTGGCGCACCATGCATTTGGCGCTGAGTTCGACCGTGATGCCCCTCTCCGGTTGGAAGGCAAGATCGTGAAGCTCGAATGGGTGAATCCGCATTCGTGGATCCACCTGGAGGTCATCGGTGAGGACGGCGCCGGCGTGGTGTGGATGGTCGAGGGCGGCACCCCGAACGTGCTTCTGCGTCGAGGTCTTCGGCGCGATTGCCTGACGCCGGGCACCGAGATCATCGTCGATGGCTATCAGGCCAAGGACCACGCGCTCAAGCGCGCCAACGGGCGCGATGTGACCTTCACCGACGGCACCAAGATCTTCATGGGCTCCTCGGGCACCGGCGCCCCCGACGATGCCGAGCGCCTGCGACAGCGGCAAGCTCGCGGGAGATGCTAGCCCCGGCGTCGGGTAGGAGTTCTCCGGATCGGCCGCGGGGCCGCGATCGCTAGCCGGAGTACCCGATCCAGCGGCCGGCGGCGGCGACGGTGAACCAGAGCGCGATCGAGGCGACGCCGACGAGTCGCGTTCGCGTCGAAGCGTCGAGCCCGCCGGCGGCGGCGACACGCGCACGGACGGTAAAGCTGAACAGCAGGGCGACCGGCAGGGTCTCGATCTTCAGCCAGAACGCGTCGTTGTAGTAGCACTTGATGGGCTCCGACAGGAACAGCAGCAATCCGGTCGTGCCCATCACCGCGAGGGCGCCGAGAAGCCACGGACGCATCTGACCGGCGAGCTCGGCAATCGTCTGCCGCTTGAGGCCCAATCCCAGCAACCGCAAGTCGACCACCAGCAGCGCACCCCCGAGCGCCGACAGCCCGAGCAGATGCACCGCCTCGATGATGGGGAACAGCCACAGGGAGTTGCGGACGGCAGTGCCCAGCGCGGTGGCATCGCACCACTCGAACAGCGGCAGCAGCATGACGTTACGGCCTCAACGTGTGCAGACGGCGCAGCTTCGTGGCTCCGGACAATCGATGCGTCGTCAAGGCTGGATCACGCACCCGGCTGCCCAGTTGATCCAGTCGGGCTGCGGCTGGATGCTGCAGTCGAACCAGTTATAGGCGATCAATCGGCCGGTGACCACGATCAGCGCCCAGGCGACCAGCGACACGCCGCCGGCGATCCGTGCTTCAAGGGGCGGCAACGCATCAGAGCCCCACTGTGCGACGCGCCGATGCGTGCCGCGATGAAACACGAATGCGTTGAGGCCTGCCACGATCAACAGCAGCACCTTCACGCGGAAGAAGATGTTCTGGTAGTAGCGCACCGGGTTGGAGTAGAAAATCAGCAGTCCGCTGATCACCATCACCGCGAAGCCCAGTCGCGTCCACGGCAACAAACGACCGGTGACCTCGGACACGGGAACGCCTCGCATGGTCCAACCGAGCAGTCGGAGATCGTTGACCGCCGCGGTGCCGACGAACAAACCCAGGCCGAGGACGTGGGTTGTTTCCATGAGCGGCCATACATAGAGCGATTCCAGGAGCGCCACGCTCCAGGACGTGCTCGCCAGCCACTCCAGGAAGCTCAGAATCACGTGATGCCTGTCGGTGTCTATCTGGAGCGTGTATCGCTCGGCCGGAGAGTGTCGAGCGCATACGACGCATGGCAGCCAGAGCAGGTGAAGTAGACCTCGGCCCCGGCATCGAACACGGCTGCCGTATCCTCAGCCTGCGCCGCGTCGAACGCCACCTGGCCAGCGTCGGTCATTGCCTGCGACCAGCTCATCCAGTCTTCCTCATCGACAGCGCGGTTCTCGCTCATCAACAGGTTGCCGGACTCACGAATGATGATGGCCGCGTTGCGCACCGCCTCCCATTCTTCAGGCGTGCTGGGCGCGATCTCCTCGATACCGTTCATATCGATGATCGTTCCCACCGCGTCCCAGTAGACCTCCGCCGCCGGTTCCACGGTGGCGCCCATCATCTGCTTGACGTTGGCCATGCGCGCCTCGGGCGTCGTATCGGCGGCGCACGCGGCGACCAGCGCAGCCATGGCGCAGACGGGCAGACGCGCTGCTCTCATTGCGAGCTCCGGCTTGGTTCGTCGGGTTCGTAGCGAGACAGTGTAGACGATCGCCGACGAGCGCCTCGGGCGCCGCGTTCAATCGACTCTCAGCGCGTCCACCGGGTCGACCCGAGTCGCGCGTCGCGCCGGCATGAAGCTGGCCGCTAACACCGCGATCACGATGACGACTGACCTGACCCCCGAAAACGGATCCGGATGTAATCTCACGATCTGGGTCAAGAACGGGAGGTCAGAATGCCGAGTAAGAGGCACAGCGCCGAGCAGATCGTACGCAAGCTCCGGGAGGCTGAGGTGGAGCTGGCTCGAGGGGCGACGGTCAAGGATGCCTGCCGCAAGCTAGCAATCACCGAGCACACCTACTACCGGTGGCGGCGAGAGTACGGCGGACTGAAGCTCAACCAGGCCAGAAAGCTCAAGCAACTGGAGAAGGAGAATGCCCGGCTCAAGAGGCTGGTGGCGGAAAAGGAACTCGACCTGTCGATCCTGAAGGAAGTGGCGGAGGGAAACTTCTGAGCCCAGCTCGGCGGCGAGAGGCGGTGGCACATGTACGGGGGCGGCTGGGCGTCTCGGAGAGGCGGGCGTGTCGGGTACTGAAACAACCACGCACGACACACCGGTACGTGCCAAGAGAGCCGCAACAGGAGCAGATTTTGACGGAGCGGATCGTGGATTTAGCCCGACAGTACGGGCGCTACGGATATCGGAGGGTGACAGCGTTGCTGCGCATGGAGGGCTGGTCCGTGAACCACAAACGAGTGCAGCGTATCTGGCGGCGCGAAGGGCTGAAAGTACCGAGAAAACAGCCCAAACGAGCACGGCTGTGGCTGAGCGATGGCTCCTGCATCCGGCTGCGCCCACAGCACCGGGATCATGTCTGGGCGTATGACTTCCTGCACCACCGGACGCACGACGGTCGGGCTATGAGGCTGCTGACGATCGTCGATGAGTACACACGAGAAAGCCTGGCGATCCATGTAGCACGGAAGCTCAACTCTGAGGACGTGCTGGAGCAGCTCGGGAGGTTGTTCGTACACCGGGGCATACCTGAGCACATCCGGTCGGATAACGGACCAGAGTTCACCGCCGAGGCGGTTCGCGACTGGCTGGGCCGGTTGGGCGTGGGGACGCTGTTCATCGAGCCGGGCTCGCCGTGGGAGAAC
The DNA here is from genome assembly GCA_965248695.1 of Acidobacteriota bacterium. GTDB lineage: Bacteria > Acidobacteriota > UBA890 > UBA890 > WLXD01 > DASCOT01. The sequence continues at coordinate 4,677,940 of CBDFKD010000002.1, forward strand.
GGTTACGTGGAGAGCTTCAACGGCAAGCTACGCGACGAGCTGCTGGATGGAGAGATCTTCTACACGCTCAAGGAGGCAAAGGTTCTGATCGAGAGATGGCGTCAGCACTACAACCGCATGCGACCGCACAGCTCGCTGAGCTATCGGCCGCCCGCACCCGAAGCGACGTTGTTGAAGCCGGCTGCGCTCCGCTTCGCCGGCCTCAACAACCTCTTGTCAGCACCGAGTTACTGAGATAAGACATGGTACTAACCGCGGGGTCAGGTCACTGGCACCACCCTTTTCACGACGAGTTCGCCGGACGAATCGCGCAAGTACTCCAAATCGCCTGCTTGCTGAAACTGTCGCAAACCGAAGGGTGCAACCAGAAGGTGTGTCCGTGGGGTCGACCCTTGCGGACTTCAAATCCGTTGGGGGGCGCCGGAAGGCGTCCTCGCTGGGTTCGATTCCCAGGCGCTTCCGCCATTCTTTTCTCCCGTGTTGTCAGTAGTTTACGAGATCGCTCGGTGAAGGCGGGATGGGCGAGGTCTACCGAGCACGCGACACGACGCTGGATCGTGATGTCGCGATCAGTTCAAAGGCTGTGGTCGAACGACTTCCCCACTATTTCGAGTACTAGGATGATCGCCGAACGACAAGACGCAACGTTCCGATGCTGCCCATGCGGATTGCAGCGTCGTTGCTCATGCTAGCTTAGGCAGTGAGGATGATGGCGGGCACGGGCGGGTCGGAAAGGGCTCCCAGGGAGATGGCGAACCCGCAGACATCGCGTCCCTCGCTGCATAGGATCCACTGTGACCGACTTGATCCACTGCGACTCCGAGACATGCGATCTGCGCGACGACAGGTACACATGGATCCCGGCGAGTCGATTCTCGATTGCGCAGGGGCTGTCGGACGAGCAGAGACGGCTGTGGAGCGAGTGGGAGCATCTCCATCCGGACCATTACCTCAAGAGCGGCGCGAGCTTCCGGATGCGGCGTATGGGTTACTTCGAGCTGACGCCCGCCACCGGGGGGCTTCGCTCTCTGAGCCAGGCTGTTTACTACCAGTCCTCTGACGTCAACCGATACGCCGGCGGGATCGATCGATCGTTCGCTCCCCTAAGGGACTCGACCATCGCCAACCCGTTTCTCCGGGAGCTCATCCGGTTCGACTTCAGCCAGTTCCCGGTCGAAGGCTGGAAGGCCGTCAGTACGTGGACCGTCGATGTGCATATGTTCCGGATCATCGGGCAGCCGGACGAAGCCGGCGAGCCGACGCCGGAAGGCGTCCACCACGATGGAGATGAGTTCAACGCGGTCCACCTCATCCAGCGGCAGAACGTGGTAGGTGGCGTCAGCGGCGTCTACGACAACGACCGGTGTCTGCTTGAGAGCCTCACCCTCCAGGAGCCCATGGACTCGCTACTCCTGTGGGATCCGTACGTGATGCACGGCGTGTCGCCGATCAGACCCAAGGTGTCTGGGCAACCCGCGATCCGCGACGTCCTGGTCATCGGTTACAACCCGGACCGGTGCGTGGCCTTCTCGGAGGCCGAGGCGGGAGCCCGAGCCGACATTACGCACGAGCGAGGTCGAAGTTCTCTGGGCCAGCATGCATCACCAACTGGTTCGACGAGCTGAAGCGGCTCGTGCCGACGGACCCGTAGCGCCCCCAGTCGCTGCTCTGCGCCTACTTGCGCCTGCTCCCGTTGTATTGGCTGTGCGATTCGGCAAGGATCGGTGATCGCAGGACGCAGTCGAATATTAGTTAGGCAGGCGGGAACACGGATGCGCACCAGCACACATTCTGACCTGACCCCCGAAAACGGATCCGGATGTAATCTCACGATCTGGGTCAAGAACGGGAGGTCAGAATGCCGAGTAAGAGGCACAGCGCCGAGCAGATCGTACGCAAGCTCCGGGAGGCTGAGGTGGAGCTGGCTCGAGGGGCGACGGTCAGCGGTTCAGCGCCCTTTCCACACCGGATCGCGCTTCTCCGCAAACGCCTTTGCACCCTCGAGCTGATCCTCGCTGGCATACAGGGCGTCGATGGTTCGGAACTGGCGCCGGGTGATGCGGTTCATGGCGTCCTGGAACTTCATGTCCTCGGCGTCGCGCACGACCTCTTTGATGGCGGCGTACACCAGCGGTGGACCGGACTCGAGAAGCCGGGCAACTTCCCAGGCACGGGCCATGAGCTCGTCCGCCGGCACGATCTCGTTGATCAGGCCCCAGCGGTGGGCTTCCTCGGCATCGAGCCAGCGGCCGGTGAACAGCATCTCCATGGCGACGTGGTAGGGGATGCGCTTCGGCAGCTTGATGGAGGCGGCGTCGGCGACGGTGCCTGAGCGGATCTCCGGCAGCGCGAAGGACGCGTGCTCGGCGGCGATGATGATGTCGGCGGAGATCGCCAGCTCGAGACCGCCACCGCAGCAGATGCCGTTCACCGCGCTGATGACCGGCTTGTTGAGGTCGCGCAGCTCTTGGATGCCGCCGAACCCCCCGACACCATAGTCGCTGTCGACCGCGTCGCCGTCGGCTGCCGCCTTGAGGTCCCAGCCGGCGCAGAAGAACTTCTCCCCGCCGCCGGTGACGATGGCGACCCTCAGCTCGGGGTCATCGCGGAAGTCGGCGAAGATCTCGCCCATCGCCCGACTCGTTGCCAAGTCGATGGCGTTCGCCTTCGGACGATCCAGAGTTACTTGGAGGACCGCGCCGTCGCGGCGGGTATGAACCGAGTTGTCAGCTTGACTCACCTGTGGCTCCTGCCCTGTTTGCACGCGCCTGGTCCGCAAGTGGAGGCGCAACGTCGCTCAGCCTACCGCGACACGAGCTAGGCAGGTGCTCTAGGCGGCGGTTCGTCGAAGCGACGCCCGCACCCGCGCGATGAATCGAGCCGGATCCGTGGTCTTGCGTAGGTAGTCGTCCGCCCCTTGCTCGATGAGCCTTGCTTCCTGGTCCGCGTCGGACGACCCGGTCAGGACGACGACCGGCAGCGATGCAGCGATGGCGCTCTGTCGGACCTGGTGGAGCAACGAGCGGCCGCTCATCTCGGGCATGTCCAGGTCGGTGATCAGCAGGTCGAATGACGACGCCTGTGTTTCGAGCATACGGATCGCCTCGAACCCGTCGTGGGCCGGCACCACCTCGTACCCTGCCTCTTCCAGGATGGCGGTGATCACCGTCCGTTGCACACCGTCATCTTCGGCCAGCAGAATTCGCTGCGGGCAGTCGGTAGCGGGCCGGTCGAGAGGCGCCTGAGGCGGATCTGACGCTCCCGTTGCCACGACCTTGGCGACCGGCTCTTGCCTGGACTCCGGCGTCGGCGGCATCGCCTCACCTGCGGCCTCGGTCGCTGCGGCACTACGGCTGTCCTCGCCCAGCACGTTGTCCATCTCTTCGAGCGTCGTTTGCCCGCGGTCGACGCGCTCCATGGCTGCAGCACGAATCCACCGCGTACCCTGCGCCTCGGCCTGGCGGTACAATCGCTGCGGCGAGGCGCCGTCGATGATCATCTCCTGCAGTGCGGGGGTCATCACCAGCACTTCGTTCACCGGTGCGCGCCCCCGGAACCCGGTCCCCCCACAGTGCTCGCACTCTTCGTCATCGAGGCTCGACTGCTCCGGCTCCGCGGTCACGTCGGTTGGTTGGACGCCGTTGCACTCAGGGCACACGCGGCGCACGAGTCTTTGCGCCACGACACCACGCAGGCTCTCGGCGATCGCCGAGCGCTCGAGACCCAGGTCGGTCAGCCGCCGGATCGCACCGACGGCGTCGTTGGTGTGCAGTGTGGACAATACGAGATGGCCCGTCAGACTGGCCTGAACGGCAATCTCGGCGGTCTCCAAATCGCGGATCTCGCCGACGAGCACAATGTCGGGATCCTGCCGCAGAATGGCCCGTAAAGAGGTGGCAAAAGTAACGCCCTGAGCCGGTGCCACTTGAATTTGAGTAAGCCCCGACATTTCGTACTCGACCGGATCCTCGACGGTCATGATGTTGACCTTCTCCGTAGCGAGTCGACGCAGTGCCGCGTAGAGCGTCGTTGTCTTCCCGGACCCCGTAGGGCCGGTGACGAAGACGATGCCCTCGCGATGGTTGAGCAGTTTCTCGAAGGCCGCCGCCTCCTGCTCGAGCATGTCGATGCCGTCGAGACTGGGGGTCGAGGAGGGGTCGAGAATCCGCAAGACGGCCTTTTCGGTACCGCTGATCCGCTAGAGCGTGCGCGCGGGCGAATCGAGGCGGACACGGCGCTGGCGGAGGTGCGCCGACGTGACCTCACGTTCGACCTGACGCAAACCCGACTGACTGAGGGTGGCGGCGATATTCGCCGCCACCGCTATCGAGCGTCGACGATCCTTAACGGCGCTTCCGGGCTTATTATCTCGGTGATCTGAGCCCGCAGTACAGGGCACGCGTGTGCTCAAGCGGTTGCTCTGACCGCCGTCAAGGCGATTCCAATGAAGAGCCAGCTTACTCTCGCCCGAACACGAACGGGCAGACCGAAGTTGACCAGAGACGACAAGTGGGGTTCCTTGACCGCGCTAGTGCCCGAATAGAGGACCAACCCGCGGGCGTGTGCCGAGTACAAGCGCGGCAGCGACAACAGAACCGGAGACGCTTGATGGGCGATTCAAGGCGAACGCGGCGGGCCGCGTGTGTCGCGGTGCTTGTCGTCGTTTTCGCGGGGGCTTCACCAGCGTCGGATGAACCGCCCACACAGACTCTCGATGTGCTGATTCGGGATGGGCAGGTGCTCGACGGGACCGGCAACCCCGCGGTTCGCGCCGATATCGGAATCCGCGGCGATCGCATCGTGGCGATCGGCAAGCTCGGGACCGTCAGCGCTCGGCGCACCATCGAAGCCACCGGGCTGCACGTTGTTCCCGGCTTCATCGACATGCACTCGCACGCCGACCGCGGCCTCGCCGGCGACGACCCCGAAGAGCGCAAGGCCCACCATCTGGTGTTTCAGGGAATCACGACGGCCGTCGTCGGTCCCGACGGCCGCAACCACATCTGGCCGATCGCCGACGAGATCGCCGCGTACCGCTCGCCCGGCACTGCGCTCAACGTCGTTCCGATGGTGGGTCACTCGACGGTGCGCGAGCAGGTGATGGGCGATGACTACGAACGCCCTGCCGCCGCGGCCGAGATCGAACAGATGCGAGCCCTGGTGCGCGAGGGGATGGTGGCCGGGGCCTGGGGCCTGGGCGCCGGGCCGGAGTACCGCCCCGGACGATTCGCCACCACCGAGGAGCTTATCGCGCTGGCGCATGTGGTCGCCGAGTACGACGGCTTCTACTATGCGCACCAGCGCAGCCAGGGTGCCGTTCCGATGTGGCAGACGCCCAGCATGGTGGACGGCTGGCGGCTCACCGGATTCGAAGGCCTTTCGGAGACGATTCGCATCGGCCGCGAGACGGGAATCCGGGTCGTAGGCAGCCACATCAAGGCCAGCGGCCGGCAGCGGTGGGGGGCCTCTTCCATCGACATCCTGCTGATCGAGCGGGCGCGCGCCGAGGGCGTGCAGGTGTACCTCGACCAGTACCCGTACTTGACCTTCGGCTGCTGTGCCACCTCGGTCCTCCCTCGCTGGGCTTACGCGCCACCGGATGTGGATCACAGCGGTGGTCTCGATGATGCGGCGTGGGATCGTCCCGAGTTTCTTGAAAACCACGAGGAAAACCTGCGCGCCCATCTCGCCGATCCCGAGTCGCGCGCCACGCTATTGGCCGACACCGAGCACCTGCTGGAGACCCAAGGCGGAGCCGATCGGCAGATCATCGTGCTGGCACCACCCGACGATGCCCACGTCGGCAAGACGCTGGCGAAAGTTGCCCAGGAGCTCGGACGTACGCCCATCGAGCAGTTGCTCGCCTTCGCGCTCGAGCAGGGTACCCCGGAGTTGCCGTCCGGGGTGTTGGTCCGACCCGTTGGCGGACACGCCTTCGATGTCGACAACTACATGGTTCAGGACTACACCGCGACGACCACCGATGCCAGCATCCAGATGGGGCGCGATCCCGGACGGCACCCGCGGTACTACGGAACCTACCCACGCAAGCTCGGCCACTACGCCCGTGAGCGTGGGCTCATCAGCCTGCCGTTCGCGGTGCGTTCGTCGACCAGTCTGCCGGCACAGATCGTCGGGCTCTCCGACCGGGGCGTGCTACGCGTCGGTGGGGCGGCCGACCTGGTGGTCTTCGACTACGACACGATCATCGATCACTCCACGATTCTGGAGCCGCACCGCTATCCGACCGGCATGCACTACGTCATGGTCAACGGGCAGCTCGCCCTCGATGCCGGGCAGCTCACCGGCGTCCTTGCCGGCCAGGTGCTGGAGCGGACCTCGGCGCGCCGCGAAGACATCTCGAGAGGGGACGTAGGAGGGAGCCGGAGCAAGGGTCAATGAAGTCACGGAGAAGGCGCGAGCAGGTCCGCGGCTGACGGCGCCCGCGCTCGTACCGGCCGATCGTTGGGGTACGCGTTCCGGAATGCAGTTGACCGACCGGTAGAATTCTCCTCTTAACAACTGCCTTGGTTCTCCTCGTCTTACGTCTTCGGTTGACCCAGCCAAGTTGACGACCGATTCCAACGGATCCCTCTATTCGCTTTCTTGCCTGAGGACGCCTATACCTCGATTTCGATGATGTCCCCTGTGACTCGAACGGTGTAGTTGGTGACACCCTCGGTGGCCGGTGGTCCGGTGACCTCCCCGGACTTGATGTTGAAGTGGGCGCCGTGCCAAGGGCATTCGACTTTCTCGCCGTGGACAGAGCCTTCGCTGAGTGGCCCGCCATGATGCGTGCACGTGTCATCAATGGCGTAGAATTCGCCACCAAGGTTGAAAATGGCGATGGGCTTACCGTTGACTTCGACGCACGTGGCAGATTGGTCGGCGATCTCCGATGTTTTGGCTACTTTGACAAACTTCGGCATGTCGGCTCCTTTCCGCGAAAGTGAGATATCAGTCTAGTAGACACGCTACCTGCAATCTGGTGTGGACCCGTCACTCGGCTCGGATGGAAGAGCGCAATCGAGGAGCCGTCCCTTCTTTCGGAGTTGACCGTTTAGCCCCTCACCGGTGAGCAGTGTCCGGTCTTGATAAGCTCCAAAGAAGGCAGGATACAGCGGGCCTCAGGGAATCGGCTCGTGACCGATTCGGGCAATCAGGCGTTGTCCATGGTCAGAAGATATTCGGGCGAGATTCCGGCGCGGCTCGTTTGCCAGTTGTGTGCTGGGCCTGGATCTTGTCCTGTAGCTTCATCAGGCCGTCCAAGACCATCTCCGGTCGCGGTGGGCATCCCGGTATGTAGACATCCACCGGCATGATGGTGTCTATACCCATTACGGTGGCGTAGTTGTCGTAGAAACCGCCGGTGCAGGTGCAGACTCCGAAGGCGACTACCCAATTGGGATCGGCCATCTGGTCGTGGATGCGCTTCAGCACTGGCGCCAACTTGTGACTGATGGTGCCAACGACGAAGAGCACGTCGGCCTGGCGAGGGGAGAATCGCGGCAGCCCAGCGCCGAACCGGTCCACATCGTAGTGGGCGCAGGCGGTGGCCATGTATTCCATGCCGCAACACGCTGTCACGAACGGGTATTGGAAGATCGAGTACTTCCGGGCCCATCCGATGGCTTCGTCGATGCGGCTGGTGAAAAACCCCTGGTTTTCCGGGCCGAAGTAAGTCGGGTCATTCTGCATGTTACTTCCAGTCTGCGGTGTCGTTGTCTCCGCGCGTAACCGTAGCCGAACATCGAGCAAGATCCCCCATCTCTACCAGGCCGAGGGGGCCCAGCGTACGGAGATCACGGGCCCACGGGTAACGGAAGACAAGCTCGACGTCGAACAGGATGAACAGGATCGCGGTCAGGTAGAGATTAACAGCCAGCTTCCCAATGGGTAGGAGAATGGCTTCTCCTCCGGCGCGCTTCGGCTCCAGAATCGGTTTGAAACAGTCGCTCAGGGCACGCTGGTTAAGCGGCGGGAGCGGCTATCGGTGATTGCGGTGACCGTGGCCGCTCATCGAGCTCGTCTGGACACTCCAGCACTCCATTCCTTCCACCGCGACCACCGCTTTCTACTTGATGACGACGGTTTGGTCGAAACGTCGCCACCGCCCTTCAACTCCATCACCGCATCGAGCACGTTCTGCGCCACGGCTCTGAAGATCTTGGTGACTTCGCTGTCGGGGTGCTCGACAACGTAGGGTGTGCCTGCATCGCCCGCAATGGCAATCTGCGGATCGAGCGGCAGCGCGCCCAGGAACGGCACGCCGAGCTCCTCTGCCGTTCGCCGCCCGCCATCGGTGCTGAACACGTGCGTGCGATGCCCGCACTCCGGGCACGTGAAGACCGACATGTTCTCCACCAGCCCGAGCACCGGCACATCGACTTCCTGGAACATGCGGAGCCCTTTGCGGGCGTCGATCAACGCCACATCCTGCGGCGTGGTGACAATCACGGCGCCATCGAGTGGCGCCGATTGAGTCAACGTGAGCTGCACGTCGCCGGTGCCCGGAGGCAGGTCGATTACCAGCACCTCAGCGCCGTGCCAATCGACGTCGCGGAGGAACTGCCGTACCGCCTTCGTCACGATTGGCCCGCGCCAGATCACCGGATCGCCTTCGGGCTGCAGAAAACCGAGCGACATGAGCTTCATACCGAACTTGTCGACCGGCACCATCACCCGCTTGCCGTCGAGATCGATGATCTTCGGCTGCTCATGGGTGCCCAGCATGGTGGGTACCGAGGGACCGTAAATATCTGCATCCATCAGGCCGACGTGCTGGCCAAGCTGCGCCAGGGCGGCCGAGAGATTCACCGCCACGGTCGACTTCCCCACGCCTCCCTTTCCCGAGGCCACCGCCACCACATACTTCACCCCACCGAGGGGGGTGCGGTCGTACAGCGCCGCCGGTCGACCGGCGGCCGCAGGCCCGGTACCAGGCGCCGGCGGTCCGCCGGTCGTAGAACCAGCTCGGGGGCCGGCCGCATCGCCGAGGCCGGAAATGGTCGCACCGCCCGGTGACTGGCCTGGCTGGGTCACCGGAGCACCCTTTGACTCGGGGGCCGAGATTTCGAGGCTGACGCTGTCGACCCCGTCCAGCGCCATCAACGTATCGCGCGATGCGCGGGCGATCTGCTGCTGATGTTCCGGCGAGCCGATCGGGATATCGAGACGGACGGTCACCCCGCCACCGTCGATTCGCACTGCCCCGACAAAGCCGAACGACACGATGTCGCGCGACAGCCCTGGAAACTTCACGGAAGTCAGAGCTTCACGAATACGCTCTTCGTTGATGGCCAATGGCCAGGGCTCCTCGTCCATCCAGTCGATGCCAATCTATCTCCCGCCCAGCGGTCCGACGGTCTCACGCCGAGCGCGGAAACTCTCAAACGAAGATAGCGCGATCCCCCGGTTCCGGCACACCACCGGCCTCGATTATTCAAGCCAAGGGACAGAAACCAGGTGTCATACGATAGCCACATGGATCTTTTTGGGGAGTCTCTTTGGCGTCGGGATGCTACCGCTGAAGGAATTGTTTCAGTTTGCCGTCGACAATAGGGTGGCCATCTACGAGGCAAATGGCAGATCAGCGATGAAGGTAGCCTCCAGCGGCCGGACTCTTGGCATGCGCGATCGGTTGGACAGGCCGATGCGCGACCTGCGAATCTCGATCACCGACCGCTGCAACTTCCGCTGTCGCTATTGCATGCCCAGGGAGGTCTTCGGCGAGGGCTACCAGTTCCTGCCGCGCGAGGAGATCCTCAGCTTCGAGGAGATCACTCGCCTGGTCCACATCTTCCGCGGACTAGGCGTCCGCAAGGTGCGCCTCACGGGCGGGGAGCCACTTCTGCGCAGCGAGCTGCCAAAGCTCATTGGCATGCTGGCTGAGATCCCTGGCCTGGAGATCGCCATGACCACAAACGGTTCGCTGCTAGCGCAGCAGGCGCAGGCGCTGGCAGAGGCCGGGCCTGTGCGCCTCACGGTGAGCATCGACTCGCTGGACGAAGCCGTTTTCCAAGCGATGAACGACGCAGACTTCCCTGTCTCGCGCGTGCTAGAGGGCATCGAGGTGGCCACCGCCGCGGGGCTGGGACCGCTAAAGGTCAACGCGGTCGTACGCCGCGGAGTCAACGACCACACGGTGGTGGGACTGGCGCGGTACTTCCAGGGCAGCGGCCACATCCTGAGGTTCATCGAGTACATGGATGTTGGCAGCACCAACGGCTGGCGCATGGAGGAGGTGGTTCCCGGCGCCGAGATCATCGAGCGCATCAGCGCCGAGATGCCCCTGGAGCCGCTGGATCCGAATTACCGTGGCGAGGTAGCGAAGCGGTGGCGGTACGCTGACGGAGACGGCGAGATCGGCGTGATCACCTCCGTGACGCAGCCGTTCTGTGTTGATTGCACGCGCGCCCGGCTGTCAGCGGCGGGCGAACTCTACACTTGCCTATTCGCTGCTGCCGGCACCGACCTTCGAACTCCGTTGCGGGACGGAACCGACGAGGAGGAGATCGGCGAACGGCTGCGCCGGCTATGGGGTGTACGCGAAGACCGATACTCAGAGATGCGTTCCGAGGAGACGAGGGATCTTCAGCGGATCGAAATGTCCTATATCGGCGGGTAGTGGTCATGGGACCCATGATTACGGTGCGCTCAGCTCGCCCGCTCTGCCGATAGGCTTCAGGTGCCGATCACTCCAGTTCGAGATCGGTAACAGCGCCGCGATCGGCGCTGGAAACCAGCCGCGCGTACTTGGCGAGAACGCCGCGCGAATAACGGGGAGCCGGTGGCTCCCAGGCGGCGCGGCGGCGCCGGAGCTCCTCCTCGTCGACCTCCAGTCGGAGCGTCCGCGCCGGCGCATCGATCGTGACCGTGTCGCCCTCGTGCACCAGCGCGATCGGCCCACCGACGGCTGCCTCCGGCACGACGTGGCCCACCACCATGCCATAGGTGCCACCGCTGAAGCGTCCGTCCGTGATGAGCCCGACCGAATCTCCGAGCGCGGCACCGACGAGGGCGCTCGTTGGAGCCAGCATCTCGCGCATGCCGGGTCCACCGCGGGGACCTTCGTAGCGAATCACGACGACGTCGCCGCCGCGGATCTCGCCGGCGAGGATCGCGCTCAAGCTGTCCTCCTCGCAATCGAACACCCGGGCCGGACCCGATATGCGCGGGTTCTTGACGCCCGTGAGCTTCGCCACGCTTCCGCCCGGCGCCAGGTTGCCACGAAGGATCGCGAGGTGGCCGGTCGGGTAGAGGGGCTGGCCCCACGGTCGGATCACGTCCTGGTCGGAGGGTGGCACCGGCGGGACCTCTGCCAGGCTCTCGGCGATGGTCGCACCCGTCACCGTGCGGCAGTCTCCATCGAGGACACCGTGCTCGAGCAACACCTTCATGACCTGAGGCACCCCACCGGCGCGATGGAAATCGACCGTCACGTAGCGACCACTGGGCTTCAGGTCGCACAGGACGGGCACCCGAGCACCGACTAACTCGAAGTCGTCGAGGCCGAGCTCCACGCCCGTCGCATGGGCAATGGCGGGCAGGTGCAGCACCGCGTTCGTCGAACCCCCGACCGCCATAGTGACGGCGACGGCGTTCAGGAGCGCCTGGCGCGTCACGATGTCTCGCGGCAGCCGATCGGCTGCGATGCAGTCGGCGAGGACGCGCGCCGACTCGGCCGCGCTCTCGGCCTTCTCCGCGTCCTCCGCGGCCATGGTGGACGAGTACGGGAGGCTCATCCCCATCGCCTCGATCGCGCTCGACATGGTGTTGGCTGTGAACATCCCACCACACGAGCCTGCGCCGGGGCAGGCGTTGCGCTCGATCGACGCGAGTTCCTCGTCCGTGATTCTGCCGGCGGCGTGCTCTCCGACCGCCTCGAACGCGCTCACCACCGTCAGGTCGTGACCTGCGTGGCGACCTGGCTTGATGGTGCCTCCGTAGACGAACACCGCGGGAATGTTCAGGCGCCCGATGGCCATCATGGCGCCGGGCATATTCTTGTCACACCCGCCCAGGGTGAGAACGCCGTCGAAGCTCTGGCCGTTGCATACGGTCTCGATGGAATCGGCGATGACCTCGCGCGAAACCAGCGAGTACTTCATCCCCTCGGTGCCCATCGAGATGCCGTCGGCCACGGTGATCGTCCCGAACTCGAGAGCGCGAGCGCCCGCCTCGTGTAGCGCGCAGCGAGCGCGCTCCGAGAGCGCGCCGAGACCTACGTTGCACGGTGTCAGGTTCGAGTGGGCGTTAGCGATACCGACGATGGGCTTGTCGAAGTCCTCGTCCCCGAATCCGACCGCACGGAGCATCGCCCGGTTGGGAGCGCGCTGCACTCCTTCCGTCACGGCACTGCTACGTCGTTTCCTCAATGTCACCTCAGCTTAAGCTGAAAAAGTCGTTTGTGCGCCACAGGCGATCGGTGCCGGCGATGACGACGCGAAGCGCGACGGCCTTCCTGGGGCGGCTCAGGGGCGTCGGCTCACGAAGCCAGGGTTAATCTGAAGGTTCAAACACCCTCGTTCTGTCAGCTCACGACCGCAGCCTCATAACCCGAAGGTCGCAGGTTCAAATCCTGCCCCCGCTACTCTAGAAAGCCCCGGTGGCGCAGCTATTTATTCCCCGTGCTCGTCACCGGGGCTTTCTGCGTCTGTGGGCTCCGGTTGCTCCCCGGGTGCTCAGGGTGTTCAACGCACGACGGGTTCAGGCATCTAGGTACCCTCGCCCCACCCCGATGCGGTAGCTTCACCGCCTCGGGACGTGGCGCAGCCCGGTAACGCACCTGAATGGGGTTCACCGAGCAAGGGACCAGAGCAATCGTCCTTCGAGCCGGTCAGTGACGAATGACAACCAGACGCGGATCTCGACGGATCTCAATGAAACGACCAACGCTGGTAGCACTCCGACATCGGGCGCGTTCGCAAGCAACGCGCCGCGCATTCTTGCTGTTGCCGGCAGTTTCTCTCGCTCTCGCAGCGGTCGCCGGGCTAGCGGCCCAATCACCGACTGAGCAAGCTACCTGGCGGCAGTGGGGCGGACCGCACCGGAACTTCATCTCCGACGCTACGAGCCTCGCCGACTCGTGGCCCGAGGCCGGCCCCAGGGAAATCTGGAGCCGACCGCTTGGCCTGGGCCATTCCACGATTGTCGTCGACGACACCCACCTCTACACGATGTACCGGCCGCACCTCGATGGGGCACCGCCCAACCAATGGGCGGGCGAAGAGCTCGTCATCGCGCTGGACGCTGCCACCGGAGGAACGATCTGGGAGTACGCCTACGGCTCTCAGCCCTTGGATTTCAGTCGCGGGGCGGGGCCGCACGCGACGCCGCTCATCGTCGGTGAGCGGCTGTTCACCGCCGGCACGAACAAGCAGATCCACGCCCTCGACAAGCGGACCGGCGAGGTTGTCTGGTCGCACGATCTCGTCGCTGAGTACGGTGCGCCGCCGACGTTGATCCGGGCGGTCGTCGGCGTGACGGCCGGCTACGCCTGCAGCCCTCTAGCGTACGACAACATGGTAATCGTGACCGCCGGGGGCGACGGCCAGTCGGTGATGGCCTTCAATCAGCGCGACGGCTCGCTGGTCTGGAAGAGCGGCGATTTCCTGATCGCGCCATCTTCGCCGATCCTGATCGAGCTTGATGGTGAGACTCAGCTGGTCGTCGTGGGAGGCCAAACAATCAACGGACTGAACCCGGACAGCGGTGAGATCCTCTGGAGCACCCCGCACGACACCTATGGCGACATGAACAACACGACGGCGGTTTGGGGACAGGACAGCGTGTTGTTCGTCTCGTCGGCATACGACGGGGGCAGCCGCGGCATGCGTTTGTCCAGGGCGGGTGGCGGCACCAAGGTCGACGAGCTTTGGTTTACTCGTGACATGCAGATCATGTTCGGTAGCACGATTCGGGTGGGCGACTTTATCTACGGAAGCAGCGGTGGCTTCGGGCCGGCCTTCATCACCGCGCTGGACCTGCGAACGGGCACTACGGCGTGGCGGGAGCGAGGCTTCTCCCGATCGCTGTTCATCTACGCCGACGGTAAGGCGATTATCCTCGACGAGGACGGCAACCTGGCGCTCACGGAGGTTTCACCGGAGGGCCTGACGGTCATCTCGAAGGCTGAAGTGCTGACCGGTACATCATGGACGGCGCCGACCCTCGTCGGCACGATCCTCTACTTGCGGGACCGGCAAACAATCAAGGCGCTGGAGATCGGCCAACGCTAGCGCGCGATCTCTACGTAGATCAAGCGATGTCACTCGTGTCACAATCAGCCGAGGTGAGTGCGTACGTCGGCTCACCTCATGGGTCGCCGCATCGATAACCCCTTCTTGGGAGCACACATGCACCGAGTCGCCGCACACGCGCTACTGCCGCTGCTTGTTCCGATGGTCCTGGCCGTCGCGCCGAGCGAGGGACTAGAGCAATCGTCCTTCGAGCCAGTCAGTGACGAAGCGCTCGTGAACCCACCCGACTCGGACTGGCTGAACTGGCGTCGCACCCTCGATGGATGGGGGTTCAGTCCTCTGGAGCAGGTCGATCGGGCCAACGTCGCCGATCTGAAGCTCGCGTGGTCGTGGGCGCTGGAGCCGGGCGTCTCACAGACCACGCCGCTGGTGTACCGGGGCGTGATGTACATCGCCAGCCCCGGTGGCGTCGTCCAATCGCTCGATGCGAGATCCGGAGACCTGCTCTGGGAGTACCGCCGCGAAACCGACGAGCCCCCTCGCGCGAGTGAGCAGATGCGCAGCCTCGCGATCTTCGAGGATCTGATCGTCCTCAATACGGACGATGCCCACGTCATCGCCATCGACGCCCGCACGGGCCAAGTACGCTGGGACACACCAACGGCAGCGGAAGGTACGACGCGCAGATTCACGAGCGGTCCCATCGTCGCCGACGGAGTCATCATCGCCGGGCAGGCCAGTTGCAGGGCAGATCAGGGTGGGTGCGACATCGTGGGCCTGGAGGGGCGCACGGGCCGCGAGCTCTGGCGTACGTCCACGGTTCCGCGGCCCGGCGAGCCTGGTGGTGACACGTGGGGCGGCGTACCGATGGAGTCGCGCGCCGGTGGCGAGCCTTGGATGAGCGGGAGCTACGACCCCGACACGGGGTTGGCGTTTTGGGGCACGGCCCAGGCCAAGCCCTGGGCCCGTGCAGCACGCGGCACGGGAGATGGAATCGAGCTGTACACCAACTCGACGCTCGCGCTGGACGCACGCACCGGAGCCATCGAGTGGCACTACCAGCACATCCCCGCCGAGTCGCACGATATGGATGAGGCGTACGAGCGTATCCTGATCGACTACGACGGCAAGAGATCCGTCTTCACGATGGGAAAGCTCGGCATCCTTTGGGAGCTCAACAGAGATACTGGCACGTTCGTCCGGGCCGTCGATCTCGGGTATCAGACGCTTGTCGACGTGGACCCCGAGATCGGGCGAGTGACCTACCGGCCGGGCGTCCTGGAGCTCGAACAGTCGTTCTACTTCTGTCCGAACACCGGAGGGTTCAGGAGCTTCCGCACCCTCGCGTACCATCCGCAGGTGAAAGCCTTCTACGTACCGCTCAACCTCACCTGCGAGACGGGCGCCTTCGTTGCGGCCGGGGGCGTGCGTGATCGGATCAACCACTTCCACCCCAAGAGCCCCGACAAAACGGGGGAGTTCATGGCACTGGACCTCCGTACCGGGGAGCCCCGGTGGAGCCAAAGACGTCGCGCACCGTACAACACCTCCGCTCTCACGACGGAGGGAGGCCTTGTGTTCGTCGGCGCATGGGATCGGTACGTCTTCGCGTACGACGCGGCCACCGGCGATGAGCTCTGGCGGTCCAGGCTACCCACGATGGCGAACGGGTCACCCATCACGTATTCGGTAGACGGCCAGCAGTACATCGCCTTCGTGGCGGGGCGCGGCATTCCCGGATCGAGCTGGACGACGATCGTTCCCTCTGACTTGTTTCCGGAGATCCGGAACCCCAACCACGGAAACGGCGTCTTCGTCTTCTCGCTGCCCTGATCGCCGATAGCCGAGGCCCAGGAAGGCGTCCCGTCACAGAATCGGGTACGTCGTCGCTACTTGCCTACGGCTGAGGATTCGTCTCCGAGCGCGGCTCTTGATCGAAGATGATCCAGAACTTCCGCAGGGTACCGGACGACCACTTGTGCGTGGCTCCCTTCGGAATGAGCACGGCATCTCCAGCCCCGAACGTATGCTCGCTTCCGTCCGGCTGGGTCAGCGTCACGTTTCCGCTGAGGAAGACCATGACCTCGGAGAACTCCGGCGTGTAGAACTCGGTGTCCGTTAGCGGGGCGGTCTCCCAGACTCCGACGGACGAGCGGTTCGGCCCGCTGAAGTAGGTGTGCGACTTGGTGGAACCCTCCCCGGTCAAGCCATCGGCACCACCGCTCGGATCGAGGCGGATGAAGGTCGGGGGCTCCCCATCGGCTGAAGACTCCTCGTCCGACTCCTCCACGTCGAAGATGACGTAGTACTCACGCATCCTCTCGTCCTGCTCCCACGTGACTTCCGTGCCTCTCGGAAGCAGGACCGCCTCGCCGGGGCGGAACGTCTCCTTGCGGCCACGTGCGTCGGTGAGCATCAGGGAGCCCTCTAGCACGTAGACGAACTCCGTATACTGGAGCGTATACGACGGTCCAGGCGGGATGGCCTCCGATTCCCAGACGGCGACCCGCTCGTTGCCGTCCGATCGGAAGAAGGTGTGCGACCGCGAGTTGCCTTCTCCAGTCAAGCCCACACCCGGCTCTCCGTCGGGGCTCAGTGGAATGATGGCGGTATGGGTTTGCACGCTCGCGCTGCCCGCCCAAGTCGCGAACAACAGGATCAGTCCCCATAGGCCTTTCATCGTCCAACCTCAGCGTTGAGAAGCTGTGGACCCGCTCGAGCCGCCACGGGGACCCTCGACGGGCGGACCGGGCGGTGCGGATGGGATGTCAGCCATGAGCTCCTGCTCACGAAAGCCGATCCCAATTACCGAGCAACCTAGTCTAGGGCCACGCCACGGGACCGCGCCAGGGGCACTTGCCAGAGCCACGTGCCAGGAGGTCACCGAGAACCGAGCTCGACTCCCATCAGCCAGTTCCAGTGGGTCGTGGCGCGGGCCTCCACGACATCGACGTCCCTCCGAAGCAAGAATCCCTCGTCCACGAGGTCCTCGGCCGCTTCGCTGACTCTTGCCAGGAACTCGGCCGCCGAACCGTAGAGCGCCTCCAGGGAAGGCCGTGGGTCGCCGGTCGCACGCCGCGCCGCCTCCGTGCGGGGGAGCGGGATGTAACTCCCGATGTAGCTGTCGAGGACTTGGGGCCGGCCAGGTCCCTGATTCCACGGACCCCCGCGGAGAAGCCACGGCGTGTAGGTGGCGAGCGGCGCACGAAGCTCGTAGGGGCGGATACCGCCTCGGGTGTTGCCCAACTCGTCGACCTGCGGTACCAGGGACGGAAACGAGGGGCCGAGCATCGGCGGCTGATTCGTGACCACACCTTCCGACTCGAACCTTGGCCCGTAATCCGTACGGTACGCCACATGCGGCGTGCCGCCCGGTCCCCGCACGCCGGGGATCGACGGGAAGGCCAGCTCTGGGGGATGCACGAGCGTTCCATCGGCGACGTGAGGATACGTGCTCAGGGGCGGATCGACACCCCGGTCCACCCACTCCACCAACCGCTGCGTCAAGGCTCGGAGGGTGAGCCGGAAGTCCACCGGGTTCCCGCGGTACGCGGGCGTGTTCGCGATTCGGTACTCGTGGGATGGTTCGAGCCAGGTGATCATGTGCTGCCCACCGGCGAGCAGATAGATCCGCTCGTTCGGATGCAAGGGCACATCCCGCGCGCCATCCGCCGAGGTGTGGATCAGCGACGCGGCGCGCCCCCAGTACTCGTAGTCGGCGTTGGTCTGGAAGATCAGGGGCACATGGTCATCGCTCTGCTGGCTAAGCAGCCCGCCCCGCGAACCATCGAGCGGATCCTCCTGATCCAGGCTCGTGAAGGGGAACACGTCGCTCGGATAGAAAAATGCCGAGTAGGGATGTCCATCCCTGGAAGGCTGCGCGAAGCGATGGTTGAAGCTGCCTCGTCCGGCTCCGGCGACCTGGATGAGCATCCCGTCGTAGGCCTTCCGGCCACGTTCGTCCGTGTTCAACCCCTGGTAGAGGAAGTGCCTCAGGAACCGCCCCGTCTGGGAGAAGCCGAATGCGATTCCGCGTTCGACGGGAAAGAGCGCCTCCGGATCGTACTTCGCGTAGGAAATGACATCTCGCACCGCCGCGAGACCCACGCCCACGACGTATGGGTCCTGCGCCTCGTACACCAGCTCGTAGATCTTCCCCGCCTGGAAACCACCCTCCAGTCGAATCGCACCGAGCTTCTCCTGGCTCGGGAGACGAATGAACTCCCAGCTCTGTCGGGGGAGCACCTGCCGGGCGCCCTCCCGGCTTTCCCTGACGGTCAGAACGTCGCCGGCTCTGCCGGGCGCGACCGGAGGATAGGCCCTGGGGCGGTTCATGTGCCCGAGCAGCAGGACGTCTTCACTCCGATCCAGCGTCCAGTCCGCGCGTGCCAAACCCCGGACCGTCTCCGTGCCATCCCGGGCGAAAGGAGCACGCAGTCCAAGAGCGTGCCCCTCTTCGGGGATGTCGTACTGCCATCCAATGATCACGATCGTGAGCCCGAGGTCCATCAGCAAGCCGTCGCCGAAGTGTTCGGGGGCCCATGGGTCGGGCTCGCGAGTATCCGCCAAGTTGAGGTACTGGAAGGCGGCCAGTCGTCCCCGGTTGCTGACCTCCACCAGGCCAATGCCTCGCCTCCGGGCCGGGTCCTTCGGCTGGAACGCGCGAAAATCCGCCCACACTTCCACGAGACTGTCAGCGTTCCGAGGCGCCAGCTCCAGATCGACGATGGCTCGATTCTGCGGATTGGCGGGATCGAAGGCGAAGAGGATCCGGCCCACGAGCATCTCGTAAGCCCCCGCTTGTCCGAAGGCTCGTCCGCCCAGGATGTCCACGCCCCGATCCACGATCACGCTCACCACGCTTCCCTGAACAGGCTGGCAATCGGCCAGGAGGAGCGCCGTCACGATGGCTACGGGCAGGAAACTCTCTCTGAGAAGGCGGTGGGTCATGTAGGCTCTCTGGCTGTTCCGCTGCATTGTGTCGCGAACGCAGGCAACCCACCAGCACCGCCGGTCTGAGGTTCACATGAGGGATCGAGATCTTGAACTCGGGATGCGCCGGGAAATTAGCCGTCGCGACTTTGTCTCCGGCATCGGCGTTGCGCTGAGCGGCAGTCTCACGCTCCCATGGGCGCAGACGGATGCGTTGGCGAGCCCTGAGGCCCCGGGAGGGGTCTCGCAGGCGCTCGCCGACACGTATCCACCCATCCGCACCGGGTTGCGCGGCAGCCACGCCGGCTCCTACGAGGTTGCCCACCAGCTTGTCCAGGGCATGCGCTGGGACAACGCGGAGGACACGGGTGAGCTCTACGATCTGGTCGTGGTTGGCGGTGGCCTCAGCGGCCTCGCGGCGGCGTGGTTCTATCAGGAGGCTGTTCCCGGCGCCCGCATCCTGATTCTCGATAACCACGACGATTTCGGCGGTCATGCCAAGCGCAACGAGTTCCGGCTCGACGGTCGGATGTTCCTGTCGAATGGCGGCACGGTCTTTGTCCAAGACCTGAACGAGTACGGTGAAGGAGCCCAGCGCCTGATCCGCGGGATTGGCATCGACGTAGGCCGCTACTCCGAATTCCTCGATAGAGATCTGTACAGCTCGCACGGCCTGCGCAGATCGGTCTTCTTCGACCGCGAAACGTTCGGCTCCGATCGGCTGCTGGTGGGCGAAGGCAGGCCCTCCTGGCGCGAGTTCCTGGCGCGCGCACCCCTGTCCGAAACGGCACGCGATGAGCTTGTAAGACTCCACGAGCCGGACATCGACTACCTGGCGCACTTCAGCTCGGAGGAAAAGGTCGAGCTTCTTCGCAGCATGAGCTACGAGGACTTCCTCTTGAAGGTAGCCAAGGTGGGTCGCGAGGCAATCTCCTTCCTCGAGACCTCCGGCGGTTGGACCATCGGCCTCGACGGCGTCCCCGCCGGGCTCGTCGCCGGCAACTGGCCTGGGACCACCGGGCTGGGGCTCGGCGACGATGATGATGATGATGCTGATAACCGCGAGGAGCGTGCTTTCTTCCAGTTTCCGGATGGCAACGCGTCGATCGCGCGTCTGATCGTCCGGTCGCTGATCCCAGAGGTCGCTCCCGGCAGCACGATGGAAGACATCGTCGACGCTCCGTTCGACTATGGCAAGCTCGATCGGAAGGGCTCGGCTGTCCGCGTGCGTCTGGAGAGCACGGCGGTACGAGTAGGCCATCGCGGCGATCGGCGAACGGCCGAAGAAGTCGATGTCACCTACGTCCGCCACGGCCACGCCCGGCGAGTGCGCGCCGGTCGTTGCGTGCTTGCCTGCTACAACGCCGTTATTCCTTCGATTTGTGAGGAACTGCCGGATCCGCAAAAACACGCGCTATCGAACGCACTCAAGTCGCCCCTTATCTACACCAACGTCCTGATCCGCAACTGGACCGCCTTCGCCAAGCTCGGTGCGAGCAGGGTTCGCTGCCCGGGCAGCTACTTCGAGAGCGTCAATGTGCAGCGCCCGATCAGCATTGGGAGCTACCGACACGCGAGCACGCCTGACGAGCCTATGGTCGTGCGTATGTCCCGCATTCCCCTGGCGCCGGAGGCCCGCGGGCGGTCCGTGCCTGAACAGTGGAAGGCCGCGCGCCGGGGTCTTCTGGCGACGACGTTCGAGACCTTCGAGCGCAAGGTCAGGGATCAGCTCGGCCGGATACTGTCCGCCGGCGGCTTCGACCCGGCGCGCGACATCGCGGCGATAACCGTGAATCGCTGGCCACACGGCTATGCCTACGGCCAAGATCCGAAGACGGGTGAGGTCGCGTGGAGCCCCGATGATCTGCCGCCCGAGCGTTGTCCGTGGCTCGTCGCGCGCCAACCTTTTGGCCGGATCGCAATCGCCAACTCCGACGCGGGCGCGTGGGCCATGACCGAGGTCGCCATTGGTGAGGCGCATCGGGCGGTGACGGACTTGTTGCCGACAACGTGAGCCCTCGTGAGCGGGTCACTGCCATCGATGTGTAGGTGGCGGAATCACGTCGGTATATACACTCGTAGAAACGGCTCTCGCCGCATATTGCCGCACCGAGCGCTTCTCTCATTGCGTTTCCTGACGAATTCGCACGCAATGCCGACAACTATGGTGAACGCGTCGAACTCAAACCCGAAAAAGCCTGCATGCGCATACGATATAAGCGAACTTGGTTTCGCCCAGGCAGACTGCACCCCCGACGACGACTTGCCCGACACCCTGAAAGCGAGCGCAAAGTGCCGCAGACTTTCCGCACCATCGTCCCGCGCGCCATCATCGTCGCTCTTGTATCGATCGCGAGCACGGTCGCCGCACCTGCCTCTCGAGCCACCGACGCCGACACCTCCGTGCACGTCGAGACACCCCTTGGCGCCTTCGATATCCGGCTGTTCCCGGGTAGCGCTCCGATCACGGTCGCGAACTTCCTCGAGTACGTGAACGACGGAGACTACGAGAACTCCTTCGTCCACCGGAAGGTGTCCGGGTTCGTGATCCAGGGTGGTGGGTTTGTCTTCAACAACAACGCCACGATCAGCGTAGTGCGAGCCAGGGCGCCGATCCCGAACGAGTTCAGCCTCTCCAACCTGCGCGGAACGATCGCGATGGCGAAGGTGGGCGGTGACCCGAACAGCGCCACAAGCCAGTGGTTCATCAACCTCTCTGACAACGGCGACACGCTCGATTCAGACAACGGTGGGTACGCGGTCTTCGGTGAGGTCGTGGGCGACGGCATGTCAGTGGTCGACGCGATGGCCGCGGCACCGACCTTCCCGTTCGGCGAGGGACTAACGGCCGTACCGCTTATCAATTACACGTCCTCAGACCCACCCGTGCGCGAGAACATGATACTGACGATGTTCACCGACACGTCGAGCCCGGACCTCGGGTCGATCAAGCCCGTCCTACTGCGGAACGCGCGCACCCGCCGTTGGCGATCGTACCGGCTCCGATTCGAGCGCGATGCGGTAAGGATCACGCAGAAGGGCCCGGTTGGCCTGACCCGTAACGCGGCCTTCGAGGTCGTCTCCCGAGGCGACTTCGACGGCGATCTCGAGCCGGACGTCCTACTTCGCGATACGGGTGGAGCACGCCGGCGGCAGGCGCGCGGGTCGGCCGCGGCCAGTGGCTGGCTCCTGGCGACCCTGGTAGGGAAGAAGATGACCTCGAACGGTGCCGTCGATTTGACCACCGACCCCGAGTTCGAGGTCGTCTCGACTGCGGACTTCAACCGCGACGGGAAAGCGGATGTGCTGTTGCGCAATCCGGTCGACGACAGCTGGCTGCTATATCGACTTGCAGGACAGACGGTGCTGTCGGAGCTGCGCCTCTCCCTCGGCACACAACCTACCGACAGGCTCGTGAGCACGGCCGACTTCAATGCCGACGGTCGCGCCGACTTCCTCCTGCAGCGAGCCGACGGCACGTGGCTGCTGAACGCAAGCACCACGACCGGCGGCTACCAGTCCGCCGAACCAAAGATCGACCCGAGCGCGAAGTACACGGTCCAGGCCGTAGCCGACTTCGACGGCGACGACTTCACCGACGTGCTGATGCGCGAAGACAAAGGCGGCTGGTCGATGTACCTGCTCGATGGTGCGGGCGTTCGCAAGAAGGCCACGCCCCGTATGTCGAAGGACACAGACTACAGACTCGAATCCCACGCCGACTTCAACGGCGACGGCAACGCCGACGTGTTGCTTCGCCACGCTGACGGGAGCTGGTACCTGTACTCGCTCGACGGCCGCAAGATCCTGAGCGAGGGGAGCCTCGAGATGAGCGCCGACCCAGAGTTCGAGGTCGCCTCGATCACCGATTTCAACGGCGATCGCAAGGCCGATGTGCTCGCGCGTCACGCCAAGGGCAACTGGATGCTCTACATTCTGGATGGTGACGGACCGTCGGTGATTGCCTCCGGCGCCGCACCTTTACCGAAGAGTAACAACTGGGTGTTGCAGCCCGACTAGGCGGCGCATCGAGGAAGCAGGATTCCCAGTAGCAGGAATGGCGCGAGTCGCCGGCGTCGTTTCATGGGATGAACGGTCACGGTAGCGGGGCCGCGGCAAGCCTGCTGGCCGCTTCCCGGAGTTTGCCGCCCACTATGAACAGCGCCTCGCGCAGCGAGCCCTCCGCCTGCGCCTCGAGCCTGGCGATCCTGGAGGCGAGACCAGAACTACTGCCGCCCGACACGAGCTGCGAGTAGATCGCGTGGAGCTCCGGGCTGACCGGCCGCGGGTGCTGGTCAAACTCCGACACCCAACCGATCGGCTCGTAGGAGAGCAGTCTTTCGCCGCGGTAAGTCTCCGTTGAGACCCGCTTGCCCCACTGCATGGTGTTGACTTCCTCGAGTGCCGTCGCCGCTGCCTCTGTATCACCGGCTGCAGCAGCAAGACGCGCTCTCTGGAGGGCGGCGAAATCTTCCGCGTAGCGGCTTCCTCGCAGGCGCTCTTCTGTGCTGAGTAGCCAAGGAACGAGGTCGTGACGGGTGTTCATCAGCAAAGCGTTCAGCAACGCTGCATCAGCGGCGTCACGTATCGACGAATAGGCCGCCTCTGCCTCGTCGGCCTGCCGACGGAAAACGTCGGCTCCCTCCTGAGCCTCAAGGAGCAGCTCGGACGGCCCGGTAACGTCGGAGAGGTTCTCCTCGATGCGTAGGAGTTGCCCGGTAACCCAGTCGGCGACGTCCGAGAAACGGATCGGCAAAACGACCGACTGATCGGCCCGAAGCACGCCGAGTGCCCCGAGGCGCAGGTCGTCGATCAGGTTGGGGTAGTCGTCGGCGCGGTAGACGTCGTGCTCCGTGTGGTAGTAGCGACCGTACTCACCCTCCCAGGAGAGGGACGATACCGCTCCGCCCCGCACGCCTCCGAGTGACCAGGAGTCCACCCATTTCGCCACACCCGCTCGCACCGTCACCCGATCCTGAAGATCGAGCTCTGCCAGCAGGTCGCGCTGGAAGGCAACCTGGTCGAGGGTGGCATTCACGCTGCCTCTACGCGCCGTCCACCCGGCGCCATCTACGTTGAAGGCATAAGCCAGGCGCGAGGTGACCTCGGGGTGCGCCCGGATGAACGCATGGGAGCCCGCCAGCCAGTCGTACTGGGTCCACAGTCCTCCGACTTCTTCGCTTCCGAAGGCAATGAACAGGAAGCTGCGCCGCGGTCGGTAACCTTCCGAGATCACGCGGGCCAGCTCCAGCATGACGGCCACCCCGACGCTGTCGTCCTGGGCTCCCTGCCACCAACGGTCATGGTGCGCCGAGACGATGATCCATTCGTCCGGATACTCCCGGCCGCGGATCATGCCGATGACGTTCTCGGAGGAGCCGTATTCGACGTCGACCCGGTTCGACAGCTCGACCATCACCTCGCCCTCGGCAAGGCGTTCCTCGAGCCATGCGGCATCCCGGTTGCTGATCGTCACTGCAGGGATCGGGTCACGATACCCGAGGGTCATCTGCTGCAACGCGTCTTCCGGCGATTCACCGCCGTAGTTGCCATAGCCGTGGAACAGGATGGCGGAGGCTCCCCGCTGTGCTGCTTCCATCACCACGTAGCCGCTGGGCCATCCTGGCCGGCGCACGAGCACCACCTTGCCGCGCACGTCACCCAGCGTCGCATAGTCGGAGGCGAATCCGCCCTCGGCGTCTACCAGGGTCGCCCGCAGTGTCTCTCCGCCCTCGGCGTTGCCCTTCGAATAGGGCACTCCCTCGGCCACACCCGAGGTGCCGGCGGCGGTGTGCAGAGTGATTGCCGGAAGCCGCCTCCCAGCAGCGATCAGCGACACTTCGCCGTAGTCATAGGCGTGCACCGGGAAGCTCTCCCGGCGGACCTCCAAGCCCAGCCGTGTCATCTCGGCCTCGATGAAGCCGGCCAGGAGACGCTCATCGCTGCTGCCGGCGACGGCCGAGCCGGCGCCCGCGCCCGAGTCGTTCTTGACGAGATCCTCCGAGAGGCGGCGCGTAAGGGCTATTGTCCTGTCGTCGTCCAGAGCGTTCAGTATCTGGCTCTCGGTTGGCGAGAGCTGGCCACTGGGGTACGACAGCCCAGCCGACAGCATGATTGCAACACAGAAACCAGCGGTTCTCATTCGAGGCATTGCCTGCTCCCGCTTGCGTCGAAACCCGGCGAGCCCACTCCGGCGCGGGCTTCGGAGTTCTTCGTCCTGATACGGATCAATTGTGGTCGCCGCCGCCCGGCAGCTCGCCGTGCACCAGCACGCCTTCCATCATTACCGCTGTGGGCTGCAGGTCGGGGATGTCGGCCGGATCGAGCGTGAAGAGATCCTCGTCGAGCACCACGAGGTCGGCCAGCTTGCCGACCTCGAGCGAGCCAATGCGGTCCTCCATGCGAAACGGATAGGCGCCATCGACGGTGAACCCGCGCAGGATCGTGTGCAGATCCATGCGCTCGGTCGTCGGCGGCCGGGCTGGCGGTGGCGGGCTGTCGTCCTCGCCCCGGGGACCCTTCCGCGTATGGGCGCCGTGCATGGTCAGATACGGGCTGATGACGGACAGCCGCCAGTCGTCGCTGGAGTAGGTCACGCGGCCGTCCACGTCGAACAGCGACTTGGCCATGTAGGTACGCGCCGCTCGCTCCGGGCCCAGCGCCAACGCCCCCGAGCTGTCGGGGTAGGGGCCATCGCCGGCAAACCACCATGCCGTGAAGTTGGCGGAGACATCGAGTGCCGCGAAGCGCGGCATGTCGGCGCGATCGATGACCTGGAGGTGCGACAGAGTGACCCGGGGGTAGAGATCGCCCGGTACCGCCGCTCTCGCCGCCTCCACGCCGTCCAGCGCGACGCGGACGGCGCGGTCGCCGATGGTGTGCACGTGCAGGTCGAGCAGCGCCTCGTGCAGCTCGAGCAGGAAGTCGCGCAGCTCGGCCACCGACATCATCGTTTCGCCGCCGAAGCTCGGGTCATCGGTGTAGGGCTCCAGCAGGGCTCCGGACCGGTTCGCGTTGATGCCGTCCATGAACAGCTTCACCGTGCGGAACCGCAGCCGCTCGCCGCCGTACTCGCGCTGCAGTCGCCGCATCTCGTCGATCGCTAGAGCGCGGCGCTCGGGAACGAACACCTGATACGTGCCTTCGTAGCGCAGTGGCAGCCTGCCTTCTCTTTCGAGACGCGCAAGCAGGCCGTAGACGTGGTCCTCGTAGCCGAAGTTACCCCCGTCGTAGACCGTCGTAACGCCGTTCTCCGACAGCATCTGCAGAAACGCCACCACGCTGGCCTCATGTACCTCGGTGTCGACATCGAACTGCGACGCCAGGTGCTGCCAGCCCGCACCTTCCTTGACCCAACCGGTGGGGACGCCATCAGCGTCGCGAGCGTAGGTGGCGAGCCCGGGTTGTGGGTCGGGCGTGCTGGCGTCGATCCCGAGCACCTCCAGCGCCTTGGAGTTCAGCCAGTAGCTGTGCCAGGAGCTGCTGGCAATCCACAGCGGCCGGTCGGCCACGATGCGGTCGAGGTCGCGTCGATGCGGTCCGCTGGGCCCGTCGACGAACGCCGCGTTGGGCCAGCCGTACAGTCGGATCCATCCCTCGCCGGGGTGACTCTCGACATGCTCGCGTACCGCCTCGAGGAACTCCTCGCGGCTCGAGCCGGTGAGGAACGCGTCGTAGTCCTCGAGATCGATGTAGCCCGGATGCGTGTGGCCGTCGACCAGGCCGGGGATCACCAGACGGCCCGCCAGATCGACCGTGCGCGTGGTTTCCGACACGAAGGCCGCGGCGCCAGCGTCGTCACCGACGTAGATCAGCTCGCCGTCCTCGATCGCGATCGCCGTAGCCGACGGGTTGCCATCGTCCATTGTCACGATGCTGCCGCCGGTGAGCACCCAGTCGGCGCCGTCGGCGGATCCACCCCTCCCGTCGTCCGGGGCGTCGCAGCTCAGCGTCAACGCTGCCATTGTCAGCAGAGCGAACCGCAGGCTGCCCGGCCGGATCGCGCTGAGCGCTCGCGTGCACACGGTCGTTGCCCTCCGGAGGCGGATGGCGGCGAGATTCGGTTTGTCAGCCGGTTCGCCCGCGCGTTCGAGGACAACGGCTTCATCGCGCTTCCTGCTCATCGGACCCGGCTCCTGTACATGGCGTCTCGTCGCCCGCGTGGTGTCGACGCGATCCTATCGTCCCGGAGATCGGTAGACCCCTTCGGCCCCGCCGTACCCTCGATTCTCCTCTGGTCGCCGAAGGTCGCAGAGCGGGCACCGCGGGCGACGGGCCCGGCACCTGGCAGAGTGCCTGTCTCAGATCGCCGCGATCTACTGCAGCCCGCTGACCTCGAACAGCGTGCTGAGCACGCGCGTGTAGTTGAAGGCGATAATCCCGCCGTCGGCCGTCATTGCGATCGTCGGGAACCCGGCAATGCCGGCAGGATCGCCGGGCATGAACTCGTTCCACAGTCGGCGCTCGCCGGTGCCGTGGTTCAGGCGGTAGATCCTGACCGGCAGGCCATCACGGTTGAAGACAAAGATCTCCCGGTCGTCGTCCGTGAATCGGATGATGACCTCGTCAGGCCCGAGGCCCCGGACCGGAATCGTCTCCTCGCCTTCGAGCGAGTAGAGGGCCTTGAAGCGTTCAGGCAACGGAAAACCGAGGAGCCATTTGCCGTCGTTCGACAACGGCGTCTGGCCGATGTAGTGCTCGAGGTTGTCCGGACCGATGCCTACGACATCTCCAGTTCCGTCCAGGTTCATCGCGAAGAATCGCCACGTGCCGCCTGCTTGCCGCCCGTTGAACACGAGCCGTCGGCCGTCCGGATGAAACCAGCCGAAAAACGACTGGATCCCGGGGTGGACCAGCTCGCGTGGCGTACCGACACCGACCGGAGTCAGCTCAAACCGGTCTCGTCGCCTCCCGGAGTTGAGCACAAGCTCCCCGTCGGGTGAGATCGCTCTGCTCTGGCCGCTACCGAGGCGCACGGCGGGAGACCCGTCCAGCTCGCGCACGTAGAACCCCCCAGCGTCATTCAGCAACAGGGAGTTCGACCCGGGCGAGATGGCCACGGCAGCGGACTGGTCTAGCCATGACAAATCTATTGGTTCCGGTGCGTCGGGTGTGACCACGAGTATGCCGCCCTGAACTTGGTCACGACGAACCAACAGGCGGCCATCGGACGCGACATCTTCGAGCGTAACGGATCCTGCGGAGCGCCATTCCTCTTTTGGTACTCCGCCGGGCTTCCACGACGAGATGGTGGACTCGCCGGGTCCGCTGCGCCTGGAGAACCACAGTCGTTCGCCGGACGGCGCCCACGCGATCCCCGTGATTCGGTCTGTCTCCAGCACCGTCCGGCTACCGTCTAAGTCGAGCAGCACAATGCCCTCGCCTCGGTGAGAGTACGCTAGGGTCGTGCCGCTCGGTGACGCACGCAGGCGCCCGAAGATCTCCTGCGATTCGTCGACGATCGTGCCGACAGGAAAGTGCAGCCGGCTGCCGTTTCCGAGGAGTTCGATTGCCGCCAGGCCACCGGCGGCGAAGTCGGCGCTGCTGATTTTCTGCGCGATCTCGCGGGCCGTCCGAGCACCGGCGGGCAGCGTGGCCAAGGTGCCGACGAATTGCCCTTGGAACAGCTCGGGCGCGAGGCCGAGCGCCAGAGTGCCGTCGGACTCGGCAAACAGCATGGCGTTGTCCGGCCCGACCTGCTGTGCCTCCGGGCTGCTCTGATGGGTCTCGAACGGAGCGGGGGCGTTGCCTGCGAACCGAGCGGAGTACCCGACGCTGTCGCCGGCGGACGTGAAGCGTGAGGCGTCGATCGTGCCGCGTCGAACCGTGAGCTGCCGGATGGTCGGAAGGGTTGAACTCGATGTCTCGGGGCCAAACCAGCTCGTGATCGCCGCAGTCGCGCCGACAAGGACGAGCGCGGCGGCGGCCAGCGCCAATCTACCGGGCCGCGGCGATTCCGCTGGCGGCAGGGCGAGTTCGGATCCGGAGAGCTCAGGCGGATCCGTTTTTAACACCGCGTGCATGGTCTCGACGGTGGTGTCCGCCGCGAACGCCCGGTGGCCCGTGAGCAACTCATAGAGAACCGCGCCGAGCGAGAAGATGTCCGACCGGGCGTCGATTGGTTCGCCGCGTACCTGTTCCGGAGACATGTAGCCGGCCGTGCCGAGGACTCTGCCCGGTTCGGTGCCAGCCGCCACCGTAGCGGCGTCGGCGCCGCTCTGCTCGGTAGCTGTGAACCGCGCGAGGCCGAAGTCGAGGATCTTGATCCGGCCGTCGGTGGCGACGACCAAGTTCTCCGGCTTGATGTCCCGATGGACGATGCCCTTGGCATGGGCAGCTGCGAGCCCCCGCGCGACGCCAACGGTCCACTCTAGGGCTTTGCGCGTCGTCGGCGGACGGGACTCGATCTCCTCTCGTAGTGTCGCGCCTTCGAGCAGCTCCATGACAACCTAGGTCACGTCGTCTTCCCGGCCGATGTCGTGCACCGCGACGATCCTGGGGTGATCGAGCGTTGCGGTGGCGCGGGCCTCGCGCTCGAATCGATCCAGGCGCTCGGGATCTGCTGCCACATCGGCCGGGAGAATCTTGATGGCCACGTCGCGGTCCAGCCGGTCGTCGTGTGCCCGATACACCTCGCCCATCCCCCCAGCACCAAGTGGGGAGAGGATCTCGTAGTGGCCTAGTCGCGAGCCGGGTTCCATAGCGCTACCCAGGAGGGGGGAGGCGAGCGTTGGAAGCCTATCCTCAGAGGTGTGGTGGGTCCATGAAGCGCACGCGGGGCGTGCCGCCGCTGGGTGCCTTGCGGCCAACGGTCATCTTCCGGTGGCGCAGCGATCTATTCCCGGTGCTCGCCACCGGGGCTTTCTGCGTCTGGGGCTCCGGATGCTCCCAGCGCTAGCGCTGCATGGTGAAGGTGAACTTTGCCGTCAGCGTGCGGTCGTCCAGGCGGTCGAACAGGCCGCTGAACGCGGTCGACTGCCGGTACACGAGGTAGAAGTCGTCGCCGGTGCGATAGATGTAGCGCAGGCGCGCGAACGCCGATAGCTGGTCGGTGACGCTGCTGTGCTGCAGTAGCGAGTCGAACAGCAGGCGGTCCGAGAACGACAGGTTGGCGCGCAGCCGTACCAGGTGCGTGTCGAAGCTGCCCCCCGGTAGATCGATGTGGTTGAAGTTGTACTGCGGGCTCAGGGTGAAGGTGTCGCTGAAGCGGAAGCGGGGGCCCCCACCGATGCCGAGGCGCGTGCCGTCGTAGAACTCGCCCAGGTTGAAGGCCAGGCTGCCGCTCACCGCGCGTCGCGGGGCAGTGCGCAGCGTGATCTCACCGTCGGTCCACGAGTAGTCGCCGATCGGAATGTTTACGTTCTCGTCGATGGGAAAATCGAAATCGAGGAGCTCGTAGTTGCGGTTGATTTGGAAACGGATCGTTTCCGAAGACTCGAGATCCAGCTGCGTGCTCAAGCTCTCCAGCCGGGAAACCAGTCGCCCGCTGGTGTCGGTGATGCGCTCGAACGAGGGGCTGAACGAAACTCGCCGCATCAGCGGCCAGCTCGGGCGGATCGACCAGCGTCCCTGCGCCTTCGTGCGAACGATGTCCCGCCGCAGAACGAAGCCGAGATCGGTGTCGAAGTCGTCAGCCACGTAGGTGACATCGCCGCCGAGCGCCCACTCTTCGGTGTCCCACGCGGCGCTGAGCTGTCCGACCCACGAGGTGCCGTCGACATCGCTGTCCTGGCCGCCGGCCACGAACCCGGTCAGGAACAGGTGGTCGAAAAGGATGAAGTCCAGGTCGACGCCGAGGACGCGATTGTACCGGCCGTCGGGCCCTTGGACGTTGGTCGCCAGCGCGCCGACGCTGGATCGACCGAAAACGGGCTGTTTCCACCGGAAAGCGGCGTAATTCTGCCCGACGCCGAACTGCGAGTCGCCGGTCTGCACGTTTACGAAGCCGATGTTGCCGTTGCCGATGTTCCCCGTCAGCTTGCCGCCGAAGCGAATGGGGGCCGGTTGCCCCTCGGGCCCGAGACCGATGCGGCGCGAGAAGAACAATAGCGCCAACGGCGGCTGTCGCTGGAAGCCGAACCCCGCGCTCTCCCCCGATGCACGCCGTGGCAGGGTACCGAAGTTGAAGGTGTCGCCCCCCTCGAGAAAGAACTCGCGTTGCTCGGGGAAGAACAGCGAGAAGCGCGTCAGGTTGACCCGCTGGGCGTCGGCCTCGACCTGGGCGAAATCGGTGTTCACCGTCAGGTTGGCGGTGAGGCTCGGGGTCAGCTGTACCTGAAACCTCTCGATGCCGATTTCTCCCCTGCTCTCGGTGAGCGGATCAACACGTTGCTGGAAGGAGTCGTAGCCGCCGGTGACGAAAGGCTTGAGGCGGAACCGACCCGTGAGCCCCACGTTCTCCAGCCCGACGAGATGGCCGTACTGCGAGACAGCCAGAAAGTTGTAGTCGCGGCTGGTGTTGTTCCAGTTGATGCGCTCCTGGTTATGGATCACCTCGCGCTCGTATTCGATCCCCCAAACGTTGCTTCCGGGCGTAAACCGGAGCGCCGCGAACGGGATGGCCATTTCGGCCTCCCAGCCGCGCTCGGTGATGCTCGCCGCCGCTTCCCAGTTCTCGTCCCAAGCCGTGTTGAGCTGGCTCTCGTCGCGGATGGTGTAGTCGAACTTGGCGCCGAGCGGGTTGATCTCGAAGCCGAGTTGGTTGCGATGGTCGTGGAACGTGTCGATGTAGACCGCCACCCAGTCATCCCCGGAATGGAATTCGTCCCGGCGCATCACCGAAGCGCCGATGTTCTGCGGCGTATCGTCGTAGTTGATCCACCCGAAGTAGAGGGTGTCCTCGTCGTACAGGACGTACACTTCGGTGCGCTTCGTCGGCGCCGCTCCGTTGTTGGGCTCTTTCTGCACGAAGTCGCTCACGACCTCGGCCAGCATCCATTGCGCGTCGTCGATCCGGCCATCGAGCACCGGGGGCGAGTCCGTCCATGTTGCGAAAGAGACTTTGCCGCCCAGTTCAGCTGCGGATACCGAACCCACCCCGGCGTTGGTTCGCGGAGCGGCGGCGGCGCTGGCGACGCCGGCAAGGGGCGTCGGCGTCGGAGCTTCGGTTGCTGGCAGCGTCGGGGCTTCGGTTGCTGGCAGCGTCGGAGCTTCGGTTGCCGGTAACGTCGTATGCTCTGCCGGGATGAGGGAAGGGGCAGCCTCGTCGGAGGGGCGGGGCACCGATTCGGCGGCGTTGGATCCATCCGGGCTCGAGCTCGGTGCATCGGACACCGGTTGCGGGGCCACCGGGCCGGTTTCGCCAGGTCGGACCATTCGTACCGGGATGTTGC
Source organism: Acidobacteriota bacterium (assembly GCA_965248695.1). Classification (GTDB taxonomy): domain Bacteria; phylum Acidobacteriota; class UBA890; order UBA890; family WLXD01; genus DASCOT01. The sequence goes on from CBDFKD010000002.1 coordinate 4,710,404, forward strand.
GACCCGGCGCCGGCCGTACCGGCTCGCCTGGACGGACCATGCGGACGGGAATCGGGCGGCGCCGACGTTCTTGCTCGGCGCCTTCCTGTTCCGCAGCGCCGGCCGCGCTGGCAAGCATCACGCAGACGGCAGCGAGCGTCAGCGTCCTGCGCATGGCCGCGCCGACTCCCGGTCGCGTTTCGTGGGCTTCCGTAATTGCATGCACCTGCACATCGCTCGTTGATCGAGAAATCTCCCGCACGGTTCCCGATTGGTTTCATTCGGGCGCAACTCCCCCAAATCTAGCAGCGCAGAAGTTGTGACGCCGAGTAGCTGAGCTCGTTGCTATCCCGACAGGGGCCAATGGCGGACACAGCGCACAACACAGCCGAAAACCATGTACCGGATGTGTGAAGCGTCGAGCGAATCTGCGGCGGCGCGGGCCGGATGCCTACCCTCGAGCGATGGTGTACGTGTGGTAGGGCTGCAGGGTGTCGATCGCCTCGACCGATTCGCTGCTTCTCCAGGCGAACAAACGCACCGTCACCTCGCCGGGAGTCACGTCGAGCAGCGTGAACCCGTTCTTCTCGAACACCTCGCCGCGTGTTTCGTGCACCAGGCCGATGGCGGCGAGCGGGGGGGTGCCGCGGTAGTCGGATGGCCAGCCGTTCGCCGTGCCGAGCGTGCCGGTCAAGACCGCGTGGACGGGGTTGGCGGAGAGGTCCAGGTCGCCGCTGCGCTCGAGCGTCGCGTGACCGATCGCGTGCAGATCGCCAGAGAGCACGATCCCGGGGCGCCGCGGCTGCGAGGTGAGGCTCTCGAGCACGCGCTGATGCTGCTTCCACCAGCCGGCCTGCCAGAGGAACTTGTCGCGGTCGGTTGTCAAGCCGTAGCGCTCGCCCCCAGGCGTGCTGTCGATGGGTGACACCGTCGGACGCGAGGGGTCGCCTATATCGGCAACGTCCGGATACCACTCACGCCACTTGCCGGCCGACCAGCCGAACGGATGCGAGGGCACGTGAAGGAGCTGCGCCACGCTCTGGTCACGGGTGCGATCGTGGAGCCAGCGCTCGGCCTCGGGCGGCACCAGTCCAGCATGGTCGCCCTTCAACGACAGGAAGCGGGCACAGTCGTAGATCAACGCCTCGACCAACCGCCCGTAGCGCAGCGTGCCGAAGGCCTCGGAGATGCCGGGCGCGCGGTCACCGGCCCCGGTTCCCGACACGGCTAGCGGGCGGTTGCCATCGGGAAGGAACTCCGGAAGGTAGGCGTGCCGCGTGAAGCGGGCGAACTCGAGTTGGTACCGATCGGGCGGGAACGTGACCATTCGCGGATCGGCGTCGTCGTTCTCGAAGTAGTCGTGGTCGTCGCTGACGAAGTACGACGGCGTGGAGCGCAACAGCACGCCGTACAGCTGGGCGATTTGCGGGCTCACCGCCGCCTTCAGGGAGACTTCGTTCTGCGTGCCGAGCACCGGAAGGGTCCGATCCAGCCATCCGACCTGCTCGTGGAACCGCCGCACCCTACGGCCGTACTCCTCGCCCCGGTTCTCGAGCTCGGTGCGCAGATCCCAGTAGATGTGGTCGCCGATGGCGATGACCGCTCGGGGCTGGAACGACAACGCGCGGCGCAGCAATCGGCGTCGCACTTCGATGGGCAGAAACCAGTCGGCGTCGTCCGGGTGGCCCCCGGCACATGTATATGCCAGCAGTCGGACCGAACGCGGCTCGGCTTGCGGGGCGGGGAACGTACGCAGCGGCCAGGGCTCGCAGAGCGCGTCACCGCCGTTGTCGGCCAGCTGCAGTGTGTACTCGGCGTCGGGCTCGAGACCGCCGATGTCGAACTTGAAGAAGCGCCCCTGTGTGTCAGTTCGGATGCCGGCGACCTGCCGATCGCCCACCCGCAGGACGGGCGCGACGTCGAGCGTGTCGGTGAAGGAGCATTTGATCGCCATCCGATCGTGGCTGGCGGCCGGAAGCAGGTGCTCCAGGGAGCCCGACCACCAGTCTTCCTCAGCCCGGGCCGGCGTTCGGGGCGCTGTAGCGATCCCGGAGGCAATCGCGGCCGTGGCGATGAAGCGCCGTCGGCTCCACACCGAGTTTCGCGTCATCCGATTGGCTCCGTTCGATGAGCGTAGGGTCAGTCTCTTCGCCGTCCCCAGGTCCCTGCTGGACTGTACTCGCTACCCTGGCCGGCCCGGAACCGCGACCCGACGGCAGGTGACGATCAGGAGGAAGCCCGCTGCAACCGCAGTCCGGAGCGCGCGAAAGGAAGCACGCCGGCCGCCAGGCCAACCGTGAACATCCCCGCCGGGAAGCTCTCTGGAGCAATTCCCTCCGCGACGGTGCGCCAGTTCCAACAGAAGGCGACAACGATCGTCAACGCTCCGGCACAGGCGACGGCCCACTCGGCGCGCGTCAGCCGCACAGTGTTTCCTAGCGCGCTGATGCGCTCGTGCACTCCGAACCCGGCAATGAGGAATATCGATACCAGCGCCGGGTAGATGACCGGCCCGAGCCACGGCACCGGGATCAAGAACAGCACGTCCCAGGTGAACAGCGACGGCGGCCAGCCGAGAAGGAGCCATAGGCCAACGTAGTAAACGATGTCCCAGACGCCGAACAGGAAGGCAAAGACGAAGAAACGATCCATGCGGTCGCGGCCGCCGACCATGGCGACGGCGAGCAGCATCAGCATGGTCGTGAGCTCGCGCAACAACTCAACCGTCATGATGTTGTCCGGAATAAGGACGATCGGGAAGCGGAACCCGTCGGGGTAGTACAGCTCGCGCAGATAGACGACCACTGCGGCCTCGAGGAGGCCGAAGGCGCTCCCGAACAGTGTCAGCCATGCGGTGCGTCGCATCGGGGGACTCACACTCGACGTCGCTGCACGGTGCTCTACCTCGCCACGTCGAACTCAGGACGATAGTGCGCCACTCCTCGAAGCTGCTTGGCGCAGTTAACGTCTATGGGCAGGATCATGAAGGCGTCTTGGGGAACACCCTCCCACTGGGAGCGCACACCGTACTCGTGCGCGCGCACGAAGCCGAAGCGCGGATAGTAACGCTGGTGGCCCAGTACAACTACAAATGGCCATCCCGCGGTTCGTACCTCTGCAAGGCCGTGCTCTACGAGCTGAGTTCCGATTCCTTGATTCTGATGCACCGGCAGAACGGACATGGGGCCGAGTCCTAGACCGTCAGTAGCCCCGTGTCGGTGTTGGATCGACACTGGAGAGAACAGGATATGCCCAGCTACTTCGCCCGCAGCTATCGCCACGAACGACATCACGTTCGGCGCCGCTTGTCGAAGAGCGTCGACGATGTCCGCCTCCTCCCACTGGCCGAAGGCGAGCTGGTTGACGGTCCGAATCGCGAGGAAGTCCTCTTCTCGTTCGCGGCGAATGTTGACCATGGGCATCTGGTGCTGCAAGGGTCGAACAGCGGGCTGAAGCTGGATTTGGCAGATGGCAGCTGTCCGATCGCGTTCTTAGTTTGGTGGGTCGGCTAATCCAAAACGACCGAAACCCATGGTAGGTTCAAGCGTCACGCGCGGAGCGTGGTTCAGCGCGTAGGGTACCGGCAAGCGCGGGGAGCCTGGACAACCAATCGCAGGAGTCGAGGATGAGTGAGAAGGTGGGTCGTGCGAAGGATGGTGTTGAGGGGTCCGGGGTAACGAGGCGTGATTTCACGCGCTCGTCCGTGGTGGCCGGCGCCGCAGCCGTAACCATGCCGTCGGCGCTCCGCGCCGAGAGTATCGGCAGCCACGAGGCTCTCGCAGCGGCGAGCCAGGGTCCGGTTCCCGACGACTGGGTTCCGGGCACCACGATTCCGGCGAAGTACTACCTGGACGAGGAGATCTACCTCCGCGACGAGGCGCTGCTTCGTGATCACGTGTGGCTGTTCGCCGACCACGAGAGCCGTATTCCGAACGCCGGCGACTACTTCGTGTTCCCGTTCGGCCGCAACGACAGCATCATCGTGGTGCGCAACGAGGCCGGAGTGATCAACGCCTTCCACAACGTCTGCCGTCACCGCGGCTCGCGCCTGTGCCGTCACGATGCTGACGCGATTCCCGACGACCCGCGGCTGTCCGTAAAGCAGCTGGGACAGGGCGGAACGTCTCCCGTCTTCCGGTGTCCGTACCATGCGTGGACGTACGACGTCGACGGCAACCTGATCTACGCCTACGGGATGCAAGAAGATTTCGATCCGGCCGACAACGGCCTGAAGCCCTGCAATCTCAAGACTTACGAGGGCCAGATCTTCCTGCATCTCGGCGAAGGCGAGCCCCCGGACTTCGAACCCTACGTCCGAAGGATCGAGGCCATCTCCCACCGCCATGGCACCGCCCAGCTCAAGATCGCTGCCCGGCGCCAGTACGTCATGCACGCAAACTGGAAGCTGGCCCTGGAGAACTTCCTCGAGTGCTATCACTGCGGACCATCGCATTCGTGGCTGGTAGCAGCGCACGATTGGGACTATGCGCTCAGCGAGGAGCAACGCGCCGAGCTGGAAAAGGATCTCGATTCGTGGGTGGTGGGTGAGGCACGGCCCGGGGGTAGCGATACCGACGAAGTGAGCCTGCGCAACAACGCCGGCGTCGGCAAGGGCTTCCTGAACCCGGGCGTCGAGACCGGTACACTCGACGGCAAGCGTGCCGCGCCGCTACTGCCGACCTTCGACAAGCCGACCCACGGCTTCCGGGAAGCAGGATCGGGCTGGTACACCGGCTACTGGGCCGCCTACGACGATCATGTCGCCATCGCGCGGTTCGCGCCTCGCGACGTTGACTTCACCGACGTCGAGATCATTTGGCTGGTACATCCGGATGCCGAGGAAGGCCGTGACTACGATGTCGAGGACGTGATCGACCTCTGGCACGTCACGATTCAGGAAGACAAGTGGGTCGTTGAGAACAATCATGCCGGCGTCCGCTCGGGCCGCTACGGGGCGGGACGCTACGCTATCCACGAGCCGCTCCCCCGCGCGTTCGTGGATTGGTACATGAGATCCTTGGCCGGAGCTGATCCGGGCGGTTCCTCCTTCACGTAGGGCTGGGCTCGTTCACCGCCCGCGTTCCGCGGGCTGCCAGTCCCTCCGCCCTATTCCTCGGCTGCGACCGGGTCGGGGTCGGGATTGATCCGATCGTCGGTCGACTTATCTTCGGCACCGGAGTGCGCGTTCGGCAGCGCGCCGAAAACGCCTCTGAGAATCCAGAGCGTACCGACGATGATCAGACCCAACATGATCCATCGGAGGAGGGTCGCGGCGAATCCTGCGTCCATGACCGGGGCGCGAACGTCGTACCGGACGAGCTCCGCCCCCCGCTCGGTCATCCAGTGCCAGCCGGTGTGTGCCAGGAAGGCCGACAACACGATCGTGCCCGACACCTCGGGAAGCCAGCGGCGGAACAGGAAGTCGAGCACCGGCACGGTCAGCGCGAGAACGAAGAGCTGACCGAGCTCCACCCCGACGTTGAAGGACAGCAGGGAGGTGATGAGGTGGGCGCCGGCGAACTGTAGCGACTCCGACAGGGCGAACGAGAACCCGAAACCGTGGATGAGTCCAAACCCGAACGCGATCATCCATCGGCGCCGCAGCTTCGCCCCGATGATGTTCTCGAAGGCCATGAAGACGATCGACAGCGCGATCAGCGTCTCGATGAGCGGCGGGAACCAGAGGGCGTTGGGAGCGAGACCGAACGCCGACGCGATCAGCGTGATCGAGTGGGCGATGGTGAACGAGGACACGATCGGGACGAGCGCCCAGAAGCGTCGAAACGGCACGACCAGGCAGAACAGAAACAGCAGGTGGTCGATGCCGTCGAGAATGTGCTCGAATCCCAGGACGATGAAGCGCCAGGCGGCCTGGTGCCACCGGGGATCGAGCCGGAACGGTCCCAAGTTACCGGTGTACTGGAAGGCGCGCTCCGGGCCGCCGGCCGGCAGGAACCGCAACACTGTCAGCGTCCTCAGCCCCAGGTGCGCCCAGCGGGCGTCGATGGTGAATTCGGAATCCTCCGAGGAGATCGGCCACTCCATGAGCACGTCGAGCATCGCCTGCTGCAACGGAAGATCCGTACCGACCGGAAGCGCGGCCGACCGCACGTTCGCGAGGGCCGTCTCGTAGCTCCGGAAGGCTCGATCGCCTGGAATGGCGATGCGAACGCCGGTGACCTCCGGCAAACCCAGCGAGGCGCCCGCCTCGAACATCTCGACGTAGTTGCCGATCCACTGGATTGCGGCCTCACGGCTCAGCTCGGTTGCCTCCGGTAGCTCCAGGTATCCGGGATCGCGTACGGGAAAGGTGTAGTCCCTCATCGAGGGCAGGGGAACTCGGACCAGGGCCCGGATGGTGCGCCCCTCGGGGGCGACGAAGGCCTGGAGAGTTACATCGGCCGGGATCTCGTGCGCCTCCCTCGACCAAGTCGGGAGAAGGAGAACCAGCGCGACGACGAGTACGGCAGCGCGGCGGAGGCGTTCTTGGTCGGGCATGGCCGGAAAGCTACCGCGGCTCGGGCGGAGAGGGCTACCTCATGGGGGTGGCGGTTCGACGATCGCCGGAGGGCCCCTACATTGTCGGATATTCCCTCACAGTGTAGGATCCGCGTCCGGTAGACGGGACCTGCCCTTCTTGTGCCAGGGAGATGGATTGATGCGGAAGCGCAACCTGACCTACGGTCTGGCTTTGATCGGACTGATCACGATCCTCGCCTTCGCAGCGGACGCCATGGACGACATGGCCGCGGCGGCACCCGGGGACGTACCGCTGTTCCAGGTCGACCCATTCTGGCCGAAGCCGCTGCCGAACCACTGGTTGATGGGTGCCACCATCGGTGTTGCCGTCGACAGCAACGACACTATCTGGCTCGTCCACCGGAACACACCGGACCAGTTCGCCGCCCGAACCGAGATCGGCATGGTGCAGGACCCGCCGGTTGCCTCATGCTGCCAGCCGGCTCCCCCCGTCCTGCACTTCGACCAGGACGGCAACCTGCTCCACGCCTGGGGTGGACCCGGTACCGAGACAGGCGACTACATCTGGCCGGCATCGAACCACGGAATCGCCGTGGACGACATGGGGAACGTCTGGATCGGCGGTAACGGCGGCGAGGATCGGCACATCGTGAAGTTCACCACCGACGGGCAGTTCCTGGGCCAGTTCGGTGAGTCGGGTGCGCCGCTCGACAGCAACAGCAACACCAACTTCGGACAGGTCGCCAAGGTCTCGTTCGACCAAGAGAACAACGAGATCTTCGTGGCCGACGGATACGGCAATCACCGCGTCGCGGTCCTGGACGCCACCAGCGGCGCGATGAAGCGCTACTGGGGTGCCTACGGAAACCGGCCGACCGACGAGGCCCCGCCAGCTTATGTGCCTGGCGAGACCCCGCCGCAGAACTTCCGCACCCCGGTGCACTGCGCCGACCGGGCCAACGACGGGATGGTCTACGTCTGTGATCGTCCGTCGAACCGGATCTCGGTCTTCACCACCGGGGGCGAGTTCCTGAAGGAGGCCATCATCGCGCCCGCGACGCTGTCGCAGGGCTCGACGTGGGACGTCGCCTTCTCTCCGGACCCCGAGCAGCAGTTCATGTACTTGGCCGACGGCCAGAACATGAAGGTCTATGTCATGGATCGTGAATCGCTCGAGGTTCTCTACAGCTTCGGCGACGGTGGTCGCCAGCCGGGCCTCTTCTTCGCCGTGCACTCGATCGCCACGGACTCGGACGGCAATATCTACACGACCGAGACGTACGAGGGCACCCGGATCCAGAAGTTCAACTTCATGGGCATGGGGGCGAATCCTGGCGGTGACACGGGTGCCGCCTGGCCTGCCAACAGGCGTCGCAGCAACTGATCGACCCACTACGCCAGCTGCGGGTTGATCGCCGCTTCACTGATCCGCGTCGAACATACGCTCCAGCTCCGGGATCGCGTTGATTACGACCTCGATCTCGGTGACGCGCTTCTCGGCGTGGCTGAAGTTCTCCAGGAGCAGGACGCGACCGTCGCGCGCGACGTCGTAGCTGCGGACGTTGGAGGTCCCCAAGTAGGGGCGATCGAACAGCTCGCGCGGCTCGCTCCAGCGCGGCGGGTCGGCGTCGGTGAACTCGACCACCATCATGCGTGAACGGTCGTTGAGCCCGGTGCGGTAGTAGAGTCGCCGGCCGTCGCGCGACCACACGGGACGCGTGCCGCCCGCTGCCGTCACGGGGTACTCCGGTTGACCGGCCGGATAGGGTCGCGCGTAGATCTGGTTGGTGCCCGTGTGGTCAGAGGCGTAGGCGAACCAGGTGCCATCGGGCGAGAAATCGGGCCATTCCTGCCTGCCTTCGGCGTCGACGATGTGGATCGGTTCGCCGCCGACGCGGGTGTCGAGTGCCCAGATGTCTCCGCCCCCGACGGCCAACAGCACGCCGTCACGCGACCAGCTGCTCGGCACTACGCCCTCGATCTGGAGCTCGGGGGGCCCGGCGAGATCAGCGCCGATCGAGAAGGTGGCCACATTGGTGCGGCCATCGTGGTTGCTCGTGAACGCGAGGCGATCGCCGTCTGCGCTCCAAACCGGCATCACCTGTGCGCCTTCCAGCCGCAGTCGGCGCAACGCGCCGGTAGCCAGCTCGAGAACCCCGATATCAGCGTCCGAGACCCCGCCGCTGCGCAACGCCAGATAGCGGTCGTCGGGCGAGAGACGCGGATACAGGTAGTAGTCGGAGATCATGGGGAGCGGTTCCGAGCCGCCGTCCGGTGATACCCAGACCAGATTGATGTTCGGGCTGTCGTAGGTGCCGCCCCGAGCGAAGGCCAGCATGCCGGATTCCGAGGTCGTGTACTGGGCCGCGCCAGTGTCGATGCGGTCGTTGGCCCCGCCGATCGCGTGCATCAGGTCATCGGCGACGCGCTGAGGCTCACCCACCAGCACGAGGTTGCGCGCGTCGAAACGAACCGCCCACAGTGCTCCGTCGCGCGCGAACAGAAGGTGTCCGCTCGACAGGTAGCGCATGTCGCTGGCGTTGCTGAAGAGCACCCGGTGGTCTTCCTCGCCCAAGCGGTAGGCGACCACGTCGGCACTGGCCCAGTTGCGATTGGCGCGCTTGACGATGTACAGGAGGGCATCTGAGTCGGGCAACGCCCGTGGCTGGACGTACTGGTACTCGTTGCGATCGCGCGCGACGGCCTTCAGCTGCTCGGGTTCTCCACCCCGATCCGAAACCCGCCATATCCGGGTCCTGTCGGTGAAAACGATGCTACCGTCCGCGGTCCACTGGGCGCCGTCAAAGGGCATCCCATCGGATGAGGCCAGTTCGAGGACCACGCGCGACGGTCCTCCGTTCACCGGGATCGTCCTCAGTGCTCCCGCCTCTGTATCGACGTAGCCGACCGAGGTCCCGTCGGGGGAGAAGAACGGCCAGACGCCGCCCTCGGTGCCGGCAATCGGCGCCGTCGAGCCGTCGGCGATGGATCGCAGGTACAGCTGCCGGGTCTCGCCGTCGGTGGCCGCAAACACCAGCGCGCCACCGTCTGGCGACAGCGCGATCGCTGTCCGGCTGGGACGATGACCTCCAAGTCGGGCGTCGATCGGCATTCCAGATGCGAGGTACAGGCCGTCGGGCAGCGGCAGGGTGAGACGTGCTACCGCGGCGGGCGCCGTGGGTCGGGAAGCGAGTTGCCAGCCCAGCACGGCGACGACAACGAGCAGCGCCGCTGCTAAGCCCGCCGCCCAGCTCAGGGGCACGGTGCGACCGGAGTCGGCAGCTGCGGAAACGCTCGCCAACGACCGCGCGGTGCCCGCCTCGACCTCGCCGCTCAGCGCGCGCAGGTCGATCGCTAGATCGCTTGCCGCCTGGTACCGCGCACCGGGCTCCTTTGCCAGGCACTTACCCAGGATCCACGCGAGTCGCTCGGGGAGCTCGGGTGCTACGGACACCAACGGCGGAGGTTCCTCGTTGACGATGCGGTCGAGCGTCTGCACGACGTTCTTGCCGGCGAACGGCTGTCCTCCCGTGGCCATCTCGTAGAGCAGGCATCCGAACGCGAACACGTCGGCTCGGGAGTCGATGTCGGGGGCGCCCTCGACCTGCTCGGGGGCCATGTAGCCTGCCGTCCCCAGGCGGGTTGGCGACATCGACGCCGACCCTGCTCCCGATCCGAATAGAGTGCCCTCGGTGAGCTTCGCGAGCCCGAAATCGAGGATCTTGGAGTGTCCTTCGTTGGTGACGAAGATGTTCTCGGGCTTCAGATCCCGATGCGTGATTCCGGCCGCGTGCGCCGCCGTCAGCGCCTCGGCGATCTCGGTGGCCAGGGTCAGGGCGCGCTTCAACGGCAGCGCACCCTTGTCCAGTGGCTCACGAAGTGTGGTGCCCTCGAGGTGCTCCTGCACCATGAACCGGGTCTCGCCCGCCGTCCCGATGTCGTGAACGACGGCGATGTGCGGGTGGTTCAAGGCGGCGGCAGCGCGCGCTTCCTGCTCGAATCGGGCAAGCCGCTCTTCGTCGGAGGCGAGATCTTCCGGCAGCACTTTCACGGCTACCCTGCGGCCCAGGCGCGTGTCCTCGGCCAGCCATACCTCGCCCATGCCGCCGGCGCCGAGCTGCTCGGTAACTTCGTACGGGCCTAGTTTGGTGCCGGGTTCCATGGCGCTCTCAGATCAGGGTGGCGAGCGCGTGAAGCCTATCCCTGGAGTTCCCGAGTTTCCATGACGGTGGGGCAGTCTCGACGCCGTAGCGGCCCAGGCAGGTACAACGACAAAGCGCCGTCGGAACGTACCCGTGCCGGTTGATGGTGCTGGTTAGCGAGCGCAGGGTCATCGCGGGCGGGATCTCAGCAGCAAGGGTTTGACAATGGGTCGTGGAAGACGGCGAAACGGAGCGCGAGCGGCCGGCACTTTTGGACCCGCGTGCTGGAGAGCGTAATAATTCGTGCCATGAGAAGAAACGCCCTGCTGGCTTTCGCCCTGTTGCTCGTCGGTTGTGACGCGCAAGGACGCTCCGTTCCGCAACAACCGCCGACCACGACGGAACGACCCAATCTGCTGTTCATCATTACCGACGATCAGCGCTTCGACATGCTGGGCGTCGTGCACCCGTATCTCGAGACGCCGAACATGGACCGATTGGCCGCTGAGGGTGTGCGCTTCGAGAACGCTTTCGTGACGACTCCCATCTGCGCCGCCAGTCGGGCCAGCCTGCTGACGGGGCTCGTGGAGCGAACCCATCGGTACACCTTCGCCACGCCGCCGCTCGCCGAACGATTCATCGACCTCAGCTATCCCGTCTTGATGCGGGAGGCGGGTTATCGCACGGGGTTCGTCGGCAAATTCGGTGTCAACACGGAAGAGGGTGTCGCCGACAAGATGTTCGACACCTACGAACCCTTTAGCGCGCCGTACCTCAAGCAACAGGACGACGGGTCGACCCGCCACCTCACGGACATCACTGCCGACCGAGCCGTCGAGTTTCTGAGATCTGCCGACAACAGCGTTCCGTTCGCGCTGACTTTGAGCTTCAACGCCCCTCATGCCGAAGATGACGACGAAAGACAGTTCATCTGGCCCGAGGCGATGGACGAACTGTACGCGGATGTCGCCATACCCCCTCCGCCTCTCTCCGAGCCGGCATTCTTCGATGCGCTGCCGGAGTTCCTCCAGGAGACTTCGCTCAACAGAGTCCGCTGGTACTGGCGTTTCGATGCGCCCGAGAAGGCGCAGCACATGACGCGCGGATACCTGCGGATGATCAGCGGGGTCGACGCAGCCATCGGTCGCGTGCTCGACGAGCTCGCGTCGCTCGAGCTGGCGTCGAGTACCGTCGTCGTCTTGATGGGAGATAACGGGTACTTCCTGGGAGAGCGGGGCTACGCTGGAAAATGGCTCCCGTTGGAGCTCTCGATCCATGTGCCGCTCATCGTTTTCGACCCGCGGCTCGAGGACGAATCGCGGGGAGCGCTTCCCTCACTGCTCGTCCTGAATATCGATATCGCCCCGACCCTGCTCGACCTGGCCGGCGTCGAGGTAGGCTGAATACGGGGGACCCTACGCGCCTGTCCGGTAGCGGTGGCCCGCCTCGACTACGGCGCCCAGCGTTCGTAAGTCGATCGCCATCCACGTCGGGCACGGGGCTGGCCCCGCGGTGCGACCTCGCAGCGGCGGAGACGCCGGCCGAATACCCTGTGGCGATGTCGACAGAGCCCGTCGCTACGGAACGCCCTTCACAGCGTCGAATCATGTGCGCCTGGATCACGATGGCGCTTGTCGGGGGTAGCTCGTGGCTGGTGATCCGCGTCGGGCTCGACGACATGCCGCCGTTCACGTTCTCGGGGATCCGCTTCGCCGTTGCGGCGCCTCTCCTGGCGGCCATCCTCTGGATTCGGAACCGGGGCCGCGACGCCGAAGCCCGGGCCGCCGACGCCCATGGGTCGATCTCCCCGACGCGGGCGCAATGGCGCGTCCTGATCGTCGTCGGCATTCAGGTGTTCATTGTCGGCAACGCGGCTTCGTTCTGGGGCCAGCAGTACGTGCCTTCGGGCATCACCGGGGTGCTGTACGCGATCGGTCCCGCCGCTGCGATGCTGATCGCGTGGGTACGCATCGGCGACCCGCTCTCGGCCAGCCGGACCTTTGGCCTGGCGCTCGGAATTGCCGGCGTGGCGCTGATCTCGGGCCGTCAGATTCAGCTAGGCGGACACCAAGTGGCCGCCGGGCTGGCAGGGGTCTCCGTCGGCGTCCTGTGCCTGGCGTGGGCCACCGTGTCCGTGCGGGAGCTACGTAGTGGCCTCGACCCTCTTTTCATCGCCCTGGTGCAGATCACCATGGGCGCGATGGCGCAGTTGGGCTTCGGGTACTTGCTGGAGAGCTCGGCTCCGTTTCGTCACACGCCGTCGGCCATCGGCGCCATCGTGTGGCTGGCTGTGGCCGGCTCGCTGGGAGCGTTCTGGCTGTTCTACTGGCTGCTGCGCCACATGGAGGCCACGCAAGTGCTGTCGCACTTGCTCGTCACCCCGATCATCGCCCTGTTTCTCGGCTGGGCGTTGCGCGGTGAGCAGGTCGGATGGCTCGAGGCGGGCGGTGTCGTTCTGGTTCTGGCCGGCGTCTATCTGGTGCTGTCGGCCAGGAGGGAGCCAAGCTCGGCTACCAGTCGAAGGATCGCGTGACCTTGAGGGTCAAGGTGCGGTCGTGTCGGCCGACGCGGAAGCCGTCGTAGTCGCCGGCCTGACGGTAGACCAGATAGATGTCGTCGCCGATGCGATGGATGTAGCGCAGGCGGGCGAACAGCGACACCGAATCGAAAACATTGTTGTACTGGATCAGGGCATCGGTGAGCCAGCGATCCGAGAAGCTGTAGCTGACGCGAGTGTTCAACACGTTGGAGGTGAAGCTCCCTGCCGGGAGGTCGAACTTGTTGAAGCTGAACCCGGGCGAGATGAGCAGGTTGGGGCTCGGTCGGAACGTCAAGCGTGGCGATAGCGTTACGATGGTCCCGTCGTAGAACGCTCCGATGCGCGCGTCGCCACCAATGCTCACCCAGCGACCGGCGAAGCTGCGGAAGAGAGCGTACAGGTAGCGGTACCTGTACTCGCCCGGCGGGATAGTCACCTCGGGATGGATCTGAAAGGGGAGGTCGAGGCGATCGAAGAAGCTCACGGCGAGCACCCCTCCGAAGTCGCCCGCCTCGGTGTTCAAGAACGCGCCGGCCCATGACTCGCGCCCGACGAGCTCGCCGTGGGTGTCGCGGAACGTCGTCTGGTTGGCGCTGAAGTTAACCGATCGCAGCCACGGGATACCGCCGGGCCGAGGATTCCACGATGCGCGGTAGACGCGGCGCACGACATCCTGGCGCAGGACGAAGCCCAGATCGGCCCTGAACTCGGGGTCGATGTGCGTGAGGTCGAAGCTGGCGCGCCACAGATCGCTCTGCCAGGCGACGCGGACCTGTCCTGCGAACTTGCCGTCCTCGAGGGTGTCGTCGGTGGCGCGGGCAGCGAACCCGGCGATGTTGAGGTTGTCGAAGAACGTGAAGCTCGCGTCCGCGCCGACCACCGTGTTGGTGCCGCCGTCCGCTCTCTCGACGTTGGTGGCCAGCGCCCCGACGCTGGATCGAGACAGCACGTCCTGGCGCCAGCGCAAAGCGGTGAATTGCTGGCCGCCGACGAGATCCGGGGTATCGGTGCGGACGTGCAGCAGGCCCATCGTGCCACCGGCCACCTTGCCCGTCATCTTGGCGCCGAAGTCGATCGGCACCGGCGCCCCCGAGTCCGATAGACCGATGTTGCGCGAGTGGTACAGACGCAGCAGCGGGGGCTCGGTGCTCCCGTCGCCGCCGCGCGGCCCGAAGCTGAAGTTGTTGGCGCCCTCGAGGAAGAAGTCGCGCTTCTCGGGGAAAAAGAGCGAGAAGCGCGTCAGGTTGACGCGCTCGTCGTCGAGCTCGACCTGCGCGAAGTCGGTGTTGTAAGTGAGATCGGCAGTGAGCGTGGAGGTGAGCTGGATCTTGAGGTCGTCGATGCCGAGTTGCTGATCGACGCTGTTGGTCCGCGTCGGATCCTCAAACAGCGACGTCGAGGTTCCGAGGAAGTAGGGTCGGAGCCGGAACCGTTGTTTCAACGACAGGTTTTCGAAGCCGCGTAGGTCGCCTGCCTGCGATACGGCGATGAACCGGAAGTCGCGTCGGTAGTTGCTCCACGCCACCGATTCGTTCTTACGCCGTATCTGGCGCTCGAAGTCGACACCCCAGCCCGAGGCGCTGGTGGAGTAACGGAGGATGCCGAGTGGGATCACGAGCTCGGCCTCCCAGCCGCGCGAGGTGATCTGCGCGGCGGCGTCCCAGGCCTCGTCCCAGTCGGAGTTCACCTCGCTCTCGTTAAGGATGGTGGCGTCGTAGCGGGCCCCGAGTGGGTTGACGCGGAACAGGAACGCGCTGCGACCGTCGTTGAAGGTGTCGAGCACGACGCTCACCGTATCGTCCGAGCCTCGGCTATCGCCGCCACTGCCACTCCCTCCTCCGAGCGCGTCGCGTCGTAGCTCGCTGGCGAGGATCGCGCCGGGATCGCTGTCATACGCAATCACGCCGATGTACAGGTTCTCGTCGTCGTAGAGGATCCGCACCTCGGTGCGCTCCGAGGCCCCCTGGCCCTGCGTCGGCTCGCGCTGCAGGAAACCGCTGGCGACGTCGGCCAACGCCCAGCTCGCATCGTCCACGATCCCGTCCATCACCGGCGCCTCGGTGGTGCGCGACACGGCCATTTCCGGCCGGACCCCGGGTGCACGAATCGTTGGCGGTCGCGGACCGACCGGGGCCTCGAGATCGGGCTGGATCGGCTGCTCCGGGTCGGCGAGGCTATCGCCGGCCGAAGGAATGGTCTCGACGCGCGACACGGAATCCGCGTGGATGCCCGCCCACGCCGCCACCCGGGCCGAGTCGCCCACCGGCGCGAAGCTCGATCGCGGGGGTCCGTCGAGCTCGTTCGGTGCCACCATCCGCACGGGGATGACCCTTCGGACGGACTGTGGGGGCACGGAGGCCGGCATGGCGCGACGACGCGCCGTCGAAGGTGACGGGGACGGTGCGGTGCTGCTGTCCGGTGTGACCAGACGAACGGGGAAGCTCGTGGGTCGCCCCGGTACCGTGGCTTCGGAGCCCCCGTCGTCCGGGCGCTCCGCTGCCACTGCCTCATCCTGGCGCTCTTGCCGCGCCGGGTCGTCCTCAGACTGCCCCGGCCTGTCCGCGCTTGGCGCCGTGGCCACCAACAGGGCGAGGCATACGGACAGGACGCACTTGTGCTTGAGCAATATGAGCGGCTCGGATGGGACGCCGTGACATGAATGACGGTCTGACGGGTCACGTTACAGCGTCCGTCCGATGATGGGAAAGTTCGCCAGCGTAGCAGCGGTAATGGCCGGCCAGGCACGGCCATCGGCGGTGTGCAATGGACAATTACCAAGCTCGGGCGCGCCGAGACGACGGGTGAGCGCGAAGATCGGTTTTCTCGCCATGGCGCGGATGGAGGGCGACCCTCTTTCCGTTGTAACGGGAAGACTTCGAAGCTAACCTCCAGCAGCCCTTGAGGGCGGTGCCTGCGCCGCTCGCACCACTTTTCGGCACGCTGCCTCCTGGGAGGATCGGACGATGCAGACGGCTCGGCAGGTACCTCATCAGCGCCGCCATTCATCCCGACCGGGCCTTTCGTCACACGGCCCGTGGCTGGCGATCGCGGCGGTCATGTTGTTGCTTCCGACGGCTTGTGGTCCGGCTCCCGAGCCCGCGTCCGCGGCGGCGAGCTCCTCCGCGATGTCGATCGCGGCAATGGACGTGCCACCCCGCGTCGAAGCGGACGGCGAGACGCTCGAGGGTGTGTACTTCGGCTCCGACGGTGGGCAGGTGGTGTTCAAGGGCGTACCCTACGCCGCTCCCCCGGTGGGTGATCTTCGCTGGCGGCCGCCGCGTCGCCACGAGCCGCGCTCGGGTGTCCAGTCCGCCGCGGACTTTCCGCCGCCGTGTGCGCAGACCCAGAGCAACCTCGACTGGTACGGGGCGGTCGCCGAGAGCCTCGGGCAAGATGCGAGCGTCGCCTTCGGCGTGCCGCCCGTAAGCGAGGACTGCCTGTATCTGAACGTGTGGACGACGAACTGGCGGGGCGACACGGCGCAACCGGTCATGATGTGGATCCACGGCGGCGGCAACGCTGTGGGCTGGTCGACCGAGCCACCGTACCAGGGACACCACCTGGCGCGTCGGGGGGTGGTCGTAGTCAGCCTGAACTACCGCCTCAACCACTTCGGATTCATGGCCCACCCGGGGCTGACGGCCGAATCCGAGCACGACGCCTCGGGAAACTACGGACTGCTGGATCAGATCGCGGCCCTCGAGTGGATACAGCGCAACATCGCCTCCTTCGGCGGCGACCCTGACCGGGTGACGATTTTCGGCGAGTCGGCCGGCGGCCGCGACTCGACGTTTCTGATGACGTCGCCCCTTGCAGAGGGTCTGTTCCACGGTGCCATCTCCCAGAGTGGCGGCTACCGGTTCGCGTCGTACAACAATCTGGCGGAGGCTGAAGAACGCGGTCGGCAACTCGGCCAAGCGCTCGGCGGCCGTGCGGCGAGCGCCGATCCCGCCGAGGCGGTGGCGGCCCTGCGCGAGGCGAGCATGCAGGACATCCTCGGTACCCCGGTGCCGCCGGGCCGCGGCGGTGTGAATTTCGACGGCTGGGTACTGCCGCGCTCGCTGGGGGAGACCTTCGCCGCCGGCGATCAGCATCCGGTGCCATTGATGATCGGTTCCAACGCCAACGAGGCCGCGATGGGAGCGCGCGAGATGCCGGCGGATCAGTTCGAGGAGATGGTCCGCGACCGCTACGGCTCGCTGGCCGATCGAGCTCTGGAGATCTATCCAGTCGACGGGGCCACGGCGTCGGCGAGTTTGGTGGACCGCTTCTTCACCGACAATGGCCAGGGCTGTGGCTCCAAGCACCTCATCGCAGGCATGCCGCAGACCGGCGCCAAGGCGTGGCTGTACTACTTCAGTCGCGTACAGCCCGGCGGGACTCTGGGCGCTTTCCACGGCGCCGAGATCCCGTACGTGCTCGGCACCCCGGACAGCTGGATGCCTTGGGACGCGACCGACGCGGCGTTGGCGGAGGCGGTTGGCGGGTACTGGACGCGCTTCGCCGCCACCGGTGATCCGAACGGCGCCGGGGCGCCGGCGTGGCCCGAGTGGGACGCGCAGTCCGATGCTTATATCGAGCTCGGCGACCAGGTGCGGGCCGGCACCGGCCTGCGCGCGGAGGAGTGCGCCCTGTACGACGAGGCTGTGGCCATGAGGGCGCAACAGTAGGTAGGTAGCGTTCTACCGGAGGCTGCCCTCTGGGAACAGAGGCCTGAGACACGCGTGAAGCTCCGCTGCGTCGTACTCGGACTGGTCTGGCTCGCCGGGTCTGTATCGACTGGTCCGGGGTCAGCAAGTGCAGTGGGGGCGAGCGACAAAGGGGTCGAGCGCATCGTCGTGGTCGGCGGCGGCGTCTACGGCCTGGCCGCAGCACGCGACCTACAAGATGCCGGTTTCGAGGTCGTCGTCCTTGAGGCCAAGGATCACCTCGGCGGCCGGGTCTGGACGGACCGCAGCACAGGGTTCCCGCTCGACATGGGAGCGAATTGGATCCAAGGGGTCGACGGCAACCCGATTACGGTGCTGGCCGATCGGCTCGGCCTCGGGCGGGTCATGACCAACTGGGAGAGATGGGTCGACTATGACGTTGACGGTTCTCGGGACCCGCTCAGCAGCGCGCAGTACACAGAGTGGGAGGGCACGCTGCAAGCGTATACGCGCGATTTCGTGCGTCGGTCCGCGAACGCGACGATCCAGGTAATGGTCGATGCGGCACGTCGAGCGGGCGAGCTGGATTCCCTCACCGATCGCCAGCTCGACTACCTACTGAACAGCTATGTGGAGTTGGAGTACGCTGCCGATGCCGCGCAGATGTCGGTTCGGGGTCTCGACGAGGGCGGCGCGTTCGGCGGCGGGGATGTTGTTTTCCCCGGCGGCTACGACGCCATCGTCGAATCCCTGGCATCGGGCCTCACGGTCCACCTGTCGACGGTGGTCACGACCATCGAACATGGCCGCTTCGGGGTGCGCGTTCGCACCGACCGGGGCACCTTCGAGGCGGATCGAGTCGTGGTGACCCTCCCGTTGGGGGTGCTCAAGTCGGGGAACGTGGACTTTTCCCCGCGACTCCCGATCTGGAAGCGCAAGGCTATCGAGAGGCTTGCGATGGGGGTCCTCAACAAGGTTTGGCTCGTGTTCGCGAACGTATTCTGGGATGCGGACCTGCACTGGATCGGTTACCTGAGCGAGGATAAGGGGCGGTTCGCGGGCTGGCTCAACCTCGCCGCTCACACGGGCGCACCGGTGTTGCTCGCGTTCAACGCCGGAGCCTACGGAAACGAGGTCGAAGCGCTGAGCGACGAGCAGACACTCGAGCAGGCCATGGGCGTACTGCGCACTCTGTACGGGGCTGCCGTGACCGAGCCTGTGGCCGTCAGGATCACACGCTGGAACTCTGACCCGTTCGCCTATGGGTCGTACTCCTACCTACCCCCAGGCGCCCGTTCGGTACATCGGCGCCGGTTGGCACGTCCCGTCAAGGGCCGATTGTACTTCGCGGGTGAGGCTACCAGCACGCGCTACCCCGCGACTGTGCACGGGGCCTATCTGTCGGGAACCCGGGCCGCCGACGAGATCGTGACTCGGGCCGATGGTAGCCGGGGCGCCACGGTTTCACCCCAGCAGCGGAGATCCCATGTTCGCTGGCGAGAGTTTCCGACAACACTGGATTCGTAGTCGAGCACCCTCAGCGCGCCTCGCCGTGGCGCTCCTCTTCACGCTCCCTACCGGCTACCAGCTCCAGCGCTCGGCCTGGTAGACAGCCTGGCCACCGAGGAGGGTGAGCAGCACGTCCACATCGTGGATCTCGTGTGGAGGGGTCTCGAAGAGATCGCGCTCCAGAACGATGAGATCCGCCAGTTTCCCGATCTCGATCGATCCCGTCTCCTGCTCGCGGAAGTTCAGATAGGCCACCCCGGTCGTGTAGCCAGCGATGGCGGTGGCCAGATCGATCTTCTCCTCCGGGTGCCAGGCATCGCCCGGCCCTGCTTGCGGGCCGCGACGGGTGACCGCAACCTGCATGCCGTCGAGCGGGTTCAAGGACGAGACGGACCAATCACTGCCGAAGGCGATCCGACCTTCCGCGGCAACGACGCTGCCGATCGGATACAGCCAGCGTGACCGCTCCATGCCGATCAGCGGCTCCGTCAGATCGATAATGTATCCGTCGCGCTGAGCCCAAAGCGGTTGGAAGTTCGCGATCGCATCGAGCTCGCCGAAGCGTGCGATATCGTCCGGATGAATCAGCTGTGCATGCGCGATGTGATGGCGCGAGTCGCGGGCACCGTTCACAGCGCGGGCGTGCTCGAAGGCATCGAGCGTCATGCGGATCGCCGCGTCACCGATCGCGTGTACATGCACCTGGAAGCGCTCGGCGTCCAGAGCTGCCACCAGATCCTCGAGTGGCTCGGCGTCGATAAAGGGCTCGCCGTAGAAGCCAGGGCGATCCGTGTAGGGTTCGAGAAGTGGCACCGCATGGGCCTCGATCACGCCGTCGGAGACGATCTTCACTGCCGTGGGCCGGAGACGCTCGCTGCCGAAGTCCTGCCTGAGCGCGATAAGGCGCGGCAAATTGTCGAGTCCCTCGAGCACGTTGACCCGCAATCCTATGATCGCTCGTACCGTCAGCTCATTGCGCTCGTCGAGCGCCGCGTAGGCTTCGAGCGACTCCCGGCTGGCCCCCGCATCCTGCCAGCGCGTGATGCCGAAGGCGTTGGCGCGCTCGACGGCGAGGCGCAATCCCTCGCGCCGCTCCGACGGGGTGGTCTCTGGCATGTGCCTCGCCACTAGGCCGGACGCGGCCTCACGGAGCGTCCCCGTCGGCTCGCCGGTGACCGGATCGCGTTCGATGTGGCCGTTCGTCGGATCAGGCGTGTCGGCGTCGATACCGGCGAGCTCCAGCGCGCGCGAGCTCGCCCACCCGGAGTGCCCATCCGCCGACCTGAGGAGCACGGGATGGCCGGGTGCGGCCGCATCGAGGACGGATTTGTGCGGGTTGCCATCGTCAAACAGATAGAGGAACCAACCGCCGCCACGTATCCAGCCTCCCTCTGCGGTTCGCTCCGCACAGCTGCGAATCGTCTCGACCAGCACCACGAGATCGACGATATCGTTGAGGTTGCAGGCAGCGAGTCGCATCCCGGCGGAGATCGGATGCACGTGCGAGTCGCCGAAGCTGGGCAGCAGCATCTTGCCCTGCAGATCGACGACCCGGGTCTCGGGTCCGGTCCACTCCTCGGCATCCCGATCGGAGCCGACCGCCATGATCCGATCACCGGAGACGGCAACTGCTTCGGCCCAGGACCGGTTCAGATCTACGGTGTAGACGGCGCCGTTGCGAAAGACGAGATCGGCCGGACCCCGGTTTGGCGAGTCGCAGCCCCCAACAACGAGACCGATGATCAAGAAACAGCCGACCCACGGCAGCATCCGAGCACCATTTGACCGGGGCGCGGGCGGGGCGATGCGCTGTACCGGCGCGCTCATTGTTCGCTGATCGCGTACAGGTACTGGTTGCCGCGCAGGTAGATATCGTTGCCCACCAGAGCCGGCGAGGCGTTGAATCCGTCATCCAGCGTGTTCGTGGCCAGCAGCTCGAACTCCTCCCCGGAGCGGATCACCACCGTGGTCCCGTCGCGCCCGGTGAAGTACACGCGTCCGCTCGCCGCCACGGGTGAGGAAAAGACATTCGAGAGACCGGCAAGCCGCTGGTTCTCGTAGTGCGGCACGCCCGTCGCGGCGTCGACCGCCGACAGGACACCTGAGTTTGTCTTCAGGAAATACAGGATGCCGTCTATGAGCACCGGCGACGGCACGTATGGCGTGTCGCGGTCCAGCGTCCAGACGATGGCATCCGTTCCATCGATATTGCCGCGCGCGTCGGCCACCCGGATGGCTTTGAGGTCGTTTCCCCTGAAGCCGCTCATGAGAAACACGAGGCCGTTCTCATACACCGGAGACGGGATGGCATTCATCGTCAGCCCGTCGCTTTCCCAAACGATGCTCCCGTTCTCGAGATCGTAGCTTCGAACGCGCTCCATGGCGGGCACGACTACCTGCGGACGCTCATCGACCTGGAGGATGATCGGGGTCGCCCACGTGTCGATCTCATCCCGAGGCGCTCGCCACAGCTCTTCGCCGCTACGGGCATCCACCGCGACGACAAAAGACTCGCCGTGCAGGTGATCCCAGACGATCACGAGCGTGTCGCCAAACAGCGCCGGCGTCGATCCCTCGCCGAACTCGTTCCGCATCCCCTTGTTGCCGAAGTCCCTCTCCCAGATCAGCGTGCCGTCCAGGTCGTAGGCGTACAGCCCGAACGATTCGAAGTAGGCGTAGACGCGTTGCCCATCCGTCACCGGCGAACTTGATGACCAGGTGCTGTTGACCGGGTGTCCAGCCTCATGGGGTTCCTGCTCGTGCGCGATCCGTTCCCAGATCGGGCGCCCCGTCTCGCGGTCGATCGCCATGACGACGAATCGATGCACACCACGGGCGTCCGCGCCTCCGCGCGGGTCGTGTTGCGCATCCCCCGCGACGTCCGCGGGGACCGCCGTCGTCACGAAGATGCGATCGTCCCACACGACCGGCGAGGCGTATCCTCGGCCGGGAATCTCCACTTTCCAACGGATGTTCTCGGATTCGCTCCACGCCAGCGGCGGTGTCGCGGTCGGGGACACCCCGGTGTTGAGGGGGCCGCGCCAGCGCGCCCAGTAGTGATCGTCCAAGGCTTCCTGCCCCCCGAGCGTGGCCGCGACGAGTAGGAGAACACTGACGGTTGCTGTCCGCAGTTGGATCATGCCGGCCTCCGAGTCGGTCCTTCGCCGCTGCGAGATGGCTAGTGAGGATCCGCATTCTAGCAACCGGCGCCGCTACCTGAGCTCCTATGGCAACCTCGCCTGTCGTTCGGCCTCAACGATGAGTACAGTTCCTGAGATATCGCACGACAGAATGCGACGGGCAGTGGGCTGCCGTCCCGGACCGCATGACTGCGCCACTGGGAGATTCGGACCGATGAGAGATTCATGTGTGCTTGCCGCGAGCCTGGTCCTCGCCACCGCGATGCCGCTCCTGGCGCAGGACCAGCGGCGCCCGCGGTTGGATGTCAACACGCCCCGACCGATCGACGCGCTCGACACCGTGTGGATCGAAGACATGACGTGGATGGAAGTGCGCGATGCGGTCGCTGACGGAAAGACAACGGTCATCCTGGCTGCGGGAAGCGTCGAACAGAACGGCCCTTACGTACCGGGTGCCAAGCACGACTATGTCCTGCGAGCAACGGCAGAACCGATCGCTCGCAAGCTGGGCAACGCCCTGATCGCTCCGACCGTTCGCTACGAGCCCGGCGATCCGGAGAATCCCCGCTATCCGGGCTCGATCCGGGTGCGCATGGAGACCTACAAGGCGATCCTGGCCGACGTGGCTACGAATCTGAAGCAGCAGGGCTTCCGCAACATCATCTTGATCGGCGACAGCGGCGGCAACCAGCGCGGCTTGGAGGAAGTCGCCAACGAGCTGAACGCCACGTGGAACGGCAGCGAGACCGCAGTTCATTTCGTGCGCGAGTACTACGACAGCTGGTACGTGGCGGAAGACGCGGTCGAGCGGGTCGCCGGCCAGGCGGAAGTGCCGGAAGGTATCCACGACGACTACAGCGTTACTTCGATCATCATGACGGTGAACCCGGAGGCGGTGCGCTACGACCAGCGTGTCGCCGCTAACAAAGCGACCATCAACGGGATCAGCATCGTGCCGAAAGAGCGGGCGATCGCTCACGGTCGAAAGCTGGTCGAGATCCGCGTCGACGAGACCGTCGCGGCGATCCTGCGAATGGTTGGCGCAACCAGCACCAACGAGTAATGGCTCCGCGGGCAGTCGTCCTTGCCGCCGGATTTCTTTGCCTCGGCTTGGTGGCGCGAGCCGGCTCGGTAGCGAGCGTTGGCGCGCAGTCCATCGAGCCCACGGCGCAGGCGGCGGCGGACCCGAGCGCCGCGGCGCACAACGTCACGATCGGTCGCTACTGCGTTCGCTGCCACAACGACGACACCCTGAGAGGCGGCCTGACACTGGAGGGATTCGACATCACGGCTGCTGCTGACAGCCGGGAGGTGGCGGAGAAGATCATCCGCAAGCTGCAGGCCGGCATGATGCCGCCACCGCTGTCGCGCCGGCCCGATCGCGACAGCGTGAACGCGATGACGGCGGCGCTGGCGTCACGCCTCGACGCTGCCGCCAATACCGACCCGCGCGCCGGCGGTCGGACCTTCCAGCGGCTCAACCGAGCCGAGTACGAGCGCTCCGTGCACGCCCTGTTGGGGATCGAGATCGACGCCAGTGCCTACCTCGCAGCGGACACGATGAGCGCCGGGTTCGACAACATTGCCGATGTCCAGAGTGTTTCGACCACCGTAATGGAGGGCTACCTGAGCGCCGCCAGCGAGATCAGCAGGCTGGCGGTCGGCGACCCGAGCGCCAGCCCCGGAGAGACGAGCTATCGCCTCGACCGCTACGTGTCTCAGACGAAACGCGTCGAGGGTGCCCCGTTCGGCACCCGCGGCGGGCTGTCGGTCATCCACAACTTCCCAGCCGACGGGGAGTACGTCTTCACGCTGGCGTTCCAGGATGCGCCGGTTGCCCTGGTCTTCGGCAAGACCACCTACCACGATGAGCAGATCGAGATCTCGATCGATGGGGAGCGGGCGGCGTTGCTGGACATCGATCGCCGCATGGACGCAGACAACGGGAGCCTCGAGACGGCCCCGATCGTCGTTCGAGGCGGGCCGCGGCGTCTCACGGCGGCGTTCCTGCGCAAGTTCGAAGGGCCGGTGGCCGACGTGCTCTCGCCGCACAAATGGAGCCTGGCCGACAAGGACACCGGCTTGGTATTCGGGCTCACCTCGCTGCCTCACCTACGGGTCCTGGCGGTGGCGGGGCCCTACAACGCCAGCGGCATGTCCGCCAACGCAATCCGCCAGCGTATCTTCAGCTGTCGACCGACAGCACCTGACGAGGAGGCCGCCTGCGCTCAGGAAATCATCGGCCGGCTTGCAGCCGAGGCGTACCGGCGGCCGCTGACCGACCGGGATTTCGCGCCGCTGAGGTCATTCTACGAGGCGGGCGCCGCCGAGGGCGGCTTCGAGGTCGGGATTCGCTCCGCTCTGGAGGCGATTCTGGCGAGCCTGCACTTCGTCTTCCGGATCGAGGAGCCGGCGGTGCAGAACGATCCCGGCGCCCTGGGCCACATGAGGCTCAGCGACATCGCGCTGGCGAGCCGCCTCTCCTTCTTCCTGTGGTCGGCGCCACCGGATGTCGAGCTCAGCGACCTGGCACGAGAGGGGCGCCTCTCGGATCCTGCGGTGCTCGAGAGTCAGGTGCGCCGCATGCTCGGCGATCCTCGCTCCGAGGCCCTCGCCACCCGCTTTGCGGCGCAATGGCTGCAGCTGCGGGCGCAAGACCGTGTGCACCCGGACTCCTTGATGTTCCCGGACTACGATCAGCAGCTGGCCGACGCGATGCGCCGAGAGACCGAGCTGCTCTTCTACAGCCTGCTGCAGGAAGAGCGCAGCATCCTGGAGTTGCTGACGGCCGACTACACCTTCGTCAACCAGGCGCTGGCCGAGCACTACGGCATCCCGGGGGTTATCGGAGGGCACTTCCGCCGCGTGTCGTTGGACGGCAGCGAGCGCCGGGGCATCTTGGGCCATGGGAGCGTGCTGACGCTGACCTCACACGGCAACCGCACGTCGCCGGTGCTGCGCGGCAAATGGGTGATGGAGGTGCTACTCGGGAGCCCGCCACCGCCGCCCCCGGCTGATGTGCCGTCGCTGGACGAGACCGACGAGGCTGCCGACGGCCGCTTGCTGACGGTGAGCGAGCGGATGGAGCAGCACCGCCGGGATCCGGCCTGTGCGTCGTGCCACCGTGTCATCGATCCGATTGGCCTGGCGCTGGAGAACTACGACGTTACCGGGGCCTGGCGTTTCAGGGACAATTGGGCCACCGTCGAAACGGTGGGTCAGCTGTACGACGGCAGCGCCATCGACGGTCCTGAGGATCTGCGGCAGGCGCTATTGCAGTACTCCGAGGCGCTGATCACGAGTTTCACGCAAAACTTGATGGCATATGGATTGGGTAGGCGCGTGGAGTACGCTGATATGTCGGCGGTTCGCAGGATCGTCCATGCTGCGGCCGGCGACGGTGACAGGTTGTCTTCTCTGGTGCTGGGGGTGGTGAAGAGCGCCGCGTTCCAGAGCAACGAGCAACTCCGTCGAGTCGAAGTCACGGATGGCGTCGCGGAGTCGATGAAGAGCGTCGAGGAGGACTGATGTACATCACAGGAAAGCGGATCCCGCGGCGCACCGTCCTGCGGGGGGTCGGTGCGGCGGTGGCGTTGCCGTTCCTGGACTCGATGGTCCCAGCGGGAACCGTTTGGGCGAAGGTCTCTGAGGAGCTCGATCCGGTCCGCCTGATCTGCCTCGAGATGGTCCACGGCGCCGCCGGGAGCAGCAAGTACGGCGCCACCAAGAACTACTGGGCCCCGGCAGAGGAGGGCCGCGAGTTTGACTTGAGTCCCAGCGCGTTGAGATCGCTGGAGCCGTTCCGTGACCGGCTGACGATTGTCAGCAATACCGACATCGAACCGGCGGAAGCGGTCATACCCAAGGAGATCGGGGGCGACCACTACCGCTCGAGCGCTTGCTTCCTGACCCAGGCACACCCGCGCCAGACGGAAGGATCGGACGTCGAGGCCGGCACCTCGCTCGACCAACTGTACGCACAGCGCTTCGGCCAGGACACGCCGGTCCCGGCGATGCAGCTCTGCATCGAGAACGTCGACCAGGCGGGGTCCTGCACCTACGGCTACGCCTGCGTCTATTCCGACACCATCAGCTGGGCCTCTTCGACCGAGCCGCTGCCGATGATCCGCGACCCGCGGGCGGTGTTCGACCGATTGTTCGGCGCCGGTGGGACGCCGGAGGAACGCGCCGCCCGGCGGCGCAGCAAGGCCAGCATCCTGGACTGGATCGCACAGGAGGCCGCCTACCTGAGGGCGGAGGTCGGACCCGAGGACCGCCGCCGATTGGACCGGTACCTGGAGAACGTGCGCGAGGTCGAGCGCCGCATCCAGAAGGTCGAGGAGCACAACACCAGCGGTGATCTGCGGCAGCTCCCCGAAGCTCCGGCCGGAGTACCCGACTCCTTCGGCGATCACGTCCGGCTGATGTTCGACCTGCAGGCGTTGGCGTTCGCCGCCGATGTCACGCGCGTGTTCTCGTTCAAGTTGGGGCGGGATGTCTCGGGTCGGATCTACCCCTCGAGCGGTGTGAACAAGCCGTTCCACCCGGCCTCGCATCACGGCGATGTGGAGCAGAACATCGACGACTTCGCGCAGATCAACAACTACCACCTGAGCCTGGTTCCGTACCTGCTCGAGAAGCTGCAAGACCTGACGGAGGGCGACTCGAACCTGCTGGACAAGAGCATGGTGATCTACGGCTCCCCGATGGGAGATCCCAACGTGCACAACCACAAGCGCTGCCCGCTCTTCATCGTCGGCGGTGCCAAGGGTCGTCTCGAAGGGAACCTGCACCTGCGGGCGCCGGATGGAACTCCCATGGCCAACGTCATGCTCAGCCTGCTGCACACACTCGGGTTCGACGACATGCAGAGCTTCGGGAACAGCTCCGCGCCGTTCACATTGACTGGCTGAGTTGCCTACCAGGCAGAAGGAGGAAAGCGGGACGATGTCGCGATCCGCGCGAGCGGCCGCCGCCGACGCTCGCACCTGGTGCCTCGTCCTTTTGCTGGCCCTTGGGGCGCCCGCCCTGCTCGGGGCGAGTCCCGAGGACTCGTTTGTTGCCGACGCGGCCATGCGCGGCGACACGGAGACCGCCCGTTCCCTGCTGAGGAGCGGAGAGGACGTCAACGCCGCGCAGGCGGATGGCATGACGGCTCTCCACTGGGCCGCCGTCAACGACGAGGGCGAGCTCGCTGCGTTGCTCATCTACGCCGGTGCCAACCTGAAGGCGGGGACGCGGATCGGCAATTACTCGCCCCTCCATCTCGCCAGCCGCGCGGGCAGCGTCAAGGTGATGGCGACGTTGCTGCAAGCCGGCGCCGACCCGGACGCGCCGACGACCGCCGGCGGGGCCCGGCCGCTCCACTTCGCTGCCGGGATCGGTAGCACCGAGGCCATCGCGCTCTTGCTGCAGCATGGCTCCGACATCAACGCTACCGAAGACGCCTGGAGTCAGACTCCACTGATGTTCGCCGCGGCCTCGGGTCGGGTCGATGCGGTGGACCTGCTGTTGCGGCACGGCGCTGACCCGGCGCTGACGAGCTCGGTCGTCGACATCGTCGAACGCGGCGCGTGGGATCGCGAGGAGATGCGTCGGCGCGCCCAGCAGAAGGCCGCGCTGCGCGCTCTCGAGGAAGAGGAAGAGGAGGAGCAGCCGGCGGCAGCCGAGGCCGAGGAAGGGGAGGAAGCCGAAGAGGGCGAGGAAGCGGAAGAGGGCGGGGAAGCGGGGGAGGCGACTCCCGTCAGTGAGACCCCCGAAAACCAGGAGACGGCGCAGGATGAGGAGGCCGTCGAGGGCGAGGAAGCGGAGGAGTCCGAGGAAGGCGTCGAGAGCGAGGGTGAGGGCAAAGGCGAGTCCGAGGAGGAAGGTAAGAAGGCGCCCATGGAGCGGCCGTCTTTCTTCGATCTCGTATTTGCTCATGGAGGATTGAGCGCGCTTCACTACGCCGCTCGCGAGGGCTACACGGATGCAGTTCTGGCGTTGCTGGAGGCCGGTGCCGATATCAACCAGGTGAGCGCCGGGGACCAGACCAGCCCGCTGTTGATCTCGATCTTGAACGGCCACTTCGATCTGGCGCTGATCCTGTTGGAGGCCGGCGCCGATCCTCAGCGGGCGAGCGAGAACGGCGCGACGCCCCTCTTCCTGACGCTCAACACGCGCTGGATGCAGAAGTCGTCCTACCCGACGCAACAGGACGCCGCCATGCAGCAACAGGCAACGTATCTGGAGCTAATGGAGGCGTTGCTGGCCGCCGGCGCAGATCCCAACGTGCGACTGAAGAAACATCTCTGGTACAACGGCTTCAACTTCGATCTGCTGCCGGACGCAACCGGCGCTACGCCATTTTGGCGAGCCGCCTTTGCCCTTGACATCGACGCGATGAAGCTCCTGGTGGCCTACGGTGCTGACCCGGATGTCACGACGCTCAAGTTGCCGGAGCGCCGCCGCCGCCGGGGTCGCTCGCAACAAGAGGAGGACCTCTCGGGGCTGCCGCCTGTCGAGATCGGAGGCCCGGCAGCCTATCCGATCCATGCTGCGACGGGCCTGGCCTATGGCGAGGGATTCGCCGCCAACCAGCACCGCCACGTGCCGGACGGCTGGATGGCAGCGCTGACGTATCTGGTCGAAGATATCGGGGCCGACGTCAACGCCCGGGACCACAACGGCTACGCACCGCTGCACAATGCGGCGGCGCGCGGCGACCTGGACATGGTGCGCTATCTCGTGTCGAAGGGCGCCGATGTCACCGCCGTGAGTCGCAAGGGACAGACCACAGCCGACATGGCGAATGGCCCAGTCCAGCGCATCCAGCCCTTTACCGAAACCTTGGCGCTGCTCGAGTCGCTGGGCGCAGAGAACAACCACAACTGCATTTCTTGTTGATGCTGGTCCACGGTTGCTGGCACTGAGGTGTGGGTGCCCCGCTACTCCGGAAGGCTATGGCTGTTCGGGCTGCAGATCCTTGCTGGCTAGCAGCGCCGCCGCGCCGATCATCATCGCGCCGCAGCCTCGGTTGATCCAGTCCGAGGAGAGCGTGCGGATGCCATGCGCCGCGTACGCCGACAACCAGCCCCACCCAAGCAGGATGAACCCGTCGACGACCAGGTAGGTGCTGCCCAAGATAGCGAGCTGCGGGGCGGTAGCGAGTGACGGATCCAGAAACTGCGGAAACAGCGCGGCGAAGAACACCACCGCGAAGGGATTGGCGCTCGAGGTAATGAACCCCTGGCGGAACAGCTGCCAGCCGGATTTCGACTCAACGGGAGGAGCTGTTGCGGTCTCGCCCGATGAGAGCATCAGTCGCAGGCCGATCCAGGCTAGATACGCGACTCCGGCCCACTTGATCATCTGGAAGGTCTGCGCGGATGTCGCAATGGTCGCTGCAAGTCCGAATGCTGCGGCCGTCATTTGAACGCAGTTTGCGGTCAGATCGCCGACGATCGTCCAACAGCTGCGGCGTAATCCGTGTCGGGCGCTGTTGGAGATGACCAGGAGCTGGCTGGTATCGGGGGGCGTGGCGAAGAACACGAACACGGCGGCGAGATAGAGCCAGTAGGTCTCCCAGAGCATGGTGTCTCCTAGACTGAACGATTCTTCGACTCTAAAACAGGGAGCGGATCAGGTCCTCTTGAAAATCCGATCCGGGTGCCAGGTAACCACCCAGCACGGCGCGACGATGCTCGGAACCCTCCTGTCGGCGGTCGATCAGGACGCTCCCGTCCAGCGCCTGTATGACCACGTGGAGCGTGTCGCCCCGGATGCGGTACCAGGTAGTGTCGCCATCCCTGATGCCGCGATCGCGGATCGGCTCGTACTGAGTCTCGATTTTGACGAGCAGGCTCCGATGTTCCTCGGCGGAGAGGAGGCCGGCGTCCCGAGCAGTTTCCAGGTTCTCGCGGATGCCGTCCAGTAGCTGCTCGAGGCTGATATTGCGGAGGAAGCTGCTCCGAACCAGCACGTTTCGGGATTCGATGGCGGCGCTTGCGACTGACTCAGCCAGCCCGCCACTCCACTCTCGGCCCTCGATCAATCGCTCCAGCTCGCTGGCAGTTTGCTCTCCGAACCGCAGTGTCAGGCGCAGGACGTCCACTTGGAAGATCGTTCGCTCGTACAGCATTTCCATCGAGGCGAACGGACCGGTGGCCAGTCCGTCGCCGTCCACCGGAATCGAGGCGGCGAGCTCGTCCTGCGCCCGGACGGCAGGAGCGGCCCCTGGCACAGCGAACACGAGCGTCAGCGCCAGCAGTGCGATCTCGAGGCGGGCAATGAGTCGGCCGTGATGCACGTGGTCCCAAACAGTTCCCGGTAGAAGTGGTCGCGCTGAT
This sequence comes from Acidobacteriota bacterium, assembly GCA_965248695.1. Classification (GTDB taxonomy): domain Bacteria; phylum Acidobacteriota; class UBA890; order UBA890; family WLXD01; genus DASCOT01. The sequence continues at coordinate 4,741,169 of CBDFKD010000002.1, forward strand.
CGTGGTGGGCAGGCCACCGCCCGCGGTACCTGTTGGCCAGGCACGACTACGGGCGCCGCATTTTCCAAGGGTAACCGCAGCGCGGCGCCCGTGTCCGGTTGCAATAACCCGAAGTGCCGCGCTGTAGAGTCTTGGAGTGCTCGCACTCCGTAGTCGCGCAATCGTGCCAGAGGTCATGGATCAGCCTGGCCTCGACGCGGATGTCCATCGGCACGCCCTCGTGGGCCTGACCAGAGTGAATCGGCTCTCGCGGGTGTCCTCGACGATCTGGCGGGGGGTGTTCTCGGCGCTCGACACCTCGCCCACGCTCAGCGTGCTCGATCTCGGCTGCGCCTCGGGCGATGTTGCGCTGGGGCTGTATCAACGTGCCTCGGCCGCTGGCGTTCAGCTTCGTATCGAAGGTTGGGACATCAGCCCGCGGGCGGTCGATCGGGCACGACGCGCGGCGGAGCGAATGCGTGTTCCGGCGCGCTTTCGCGTACGTGATGTCCTCGTCGACGAGTTGCCGGGTGGATACGATGTGATCATGAGCAACTTGCTGATCCACCATCTCCACGACTCCGACGCCGCGCGACTGCTCGAGCGCATGGGTGCCGCTGCGGGTCGACTCGTGGTGATCGACGATCTCGTCCGCGGAGCCACGGGATACCTCCTGGCATTCGTGGGGACGCGCATGCTGAGCAGGTCGAGCGTCGTACACACCGACGGCCCGCGCTCCGTACGCGCCGCGTTCACGCCGGCCGAGGTGGCCGCGATGGCTCGTTCGGTGGGTCTGCGGCATGTTCGCACCCGTCGACACTGGCCGTGCCGATATCTGTTGCTGGCCGAGCCCCGATGACGAACTCACACCTGATCGTACCGACGGTTCCGATGCCGACGCCGGATGCGCTCTGGGACCTGGTGATCATCGGCGCCGGGCCCGCCGGGTGTGCAGCGGCGATCACCGCTCGTCGCCAGGGCCTGCGCGTGTTGCTCGTCGAACGATCGAAGTTGCCGCGCTACAAGGTTTGCGGCTGCTGCTTGTCACCCCAGTCGCTAGCCTCTGTAAGGTCCTTCGGCATCCCTGTCGATGCCGCCGGTGCGCCACTTCACAAAGCGAGCATCCGTGGCTGGGGACAGCACGTCGAACTGCAGCTCGACGATCAGATTGCCGCATCGCGCGCCTGGCTCGATGCCCACCTGGCTCAGCGTGCTGTCGCTGCTGGCGTCGCCCTGCTGCATCCGGTCTCAGCGCACCTGGGCCGAAGCGCGCCCCAATGGAGGTTCGTGACGCTACGGTCTGCGAACGCCTCAGCGCGGGTTCGGGCACGCCTGGTGATTGCGGCGGACGGGCTGGGAAGTGGCAGCGAAGTCGGAAAGATGGCCCGGAAGCCAAGTCAGGTCGGAGTGGGGACGACGTTTGCCGCCGACACGGATGGGTTCGAGCGCGGTGTCGTCCATATGGCCGTTGGAGCCTCGGGCTACGTCGGTGTCGTTCGCCTCGAAGACGGCACCGTCAACGTCGCCGCGTCGCTGCGACGTGAGGCCCTGAGCGGATCCGACGTCATGGCGGCAACCGGCCAGCTACTTGACGATGCCGGAATGGCCCGACTGCCGGACGGCGGTGCGTGGCGCGGCACCCAGGGCCTCCGATTCCGGCCCCGGCTCGCCACCCGGCATCGGGTCATCGCGGCGGGCGACGCGGCCGGGTTCTGGGAGCCGTTTACCGGGGAAGGGATCGGCTGGGCGCTTGATGCCGGCGTTCGCGCCGGGGCCGCTGCGGCCGAGCTATCGGAGCACTGGAGCGAGCCGCGGGCGAAGCACTGGACGCGCGAGCAGGGCCGCTGGATCAGCGGACGTCAACGTCGGAGTCGTGCCGTCGGGCTGCTGGCGCAGTGGCCGTGGATGGGAGCATTGTCGCTTCGCGCCCTGCGGGCGCGGCCGCAACTGGCTCGATTCGTGATGCCGCGCGCGGATGCCACGGTGACGGCGTGGTGAATAGGAGCGTCGTCAACATATGCGGCGTTGGCACTGGGGTGCCAGCCCTATCGATCGCACAGGACGATGCAGCGGCGCTCAGCGCTGAGCTGGTGTGCCGAGATTCGCGACAGGAGCGTACGCTGCACAAGCTCTTCCGCCGCGCCGGCGTCGAGCGTCGACACAGCGTCCTGCTCGAATCAACGACGACGCCTTGGCAGAGCTTCTATCCGCCGCGGCAGGAAACCGCCCACGACGGCCCGTCGACCGGCGATCGGATGGAATCCTACGAGCAACACGCTGTTGAGTTGGGGCGCCTCGCGTCGCGAAACGCGCTGGCGGATGCGGACGTGTCGCCTGATGACGTCAGTCATCTGCTGACGGTGTCGTGCACGGGTTTCTTTGCCCCCGGTCTCGACGCCGGCTTGGTCTCGGCGCTCGGACTGAGCGCCGACGTCACGCGAGCCCATCTCGGGTTCATGGGATGTCACGGTCTGCTCAATGCGCTGGCGCTGGCACGTCCGATCGTCCGGAGTGATACCGACGCCCGGGTGCTGCTGTGCGCAGTCGAGCTGTGCAGCCTCCACTACAGCTACCGGTGGGATTCCGAGCGGCTGGTCGCCAACGCCCTGTTCGCCGACGGCGCCGCGGCTTTGCTCGTCGGGGGTGGCACGCCGATATTGAGCGTCTCGGCGCAGGGGTCGACGCTCCTACCGGACAGCGCCGAGGCGATGACCTGGCGGATTCGCGATCACGGCTTCGAGATGACGCTATCCTCCAACTTACCGGCGCTCATCCGGGATGGCGCAGCCCAGTGGGTGCGCGCCTGGCTCGCGGCACAGGGCGTCCGTCCGAGTGAGGTCAGGACCTGGGCAGTGCACCCGGGCGGCCCACGGATTCTGCGCGCTTTCGCCGAGGCGCTGGAGTTGGACGACGATGCGATGGCTCTTTCCCGAGGCATCCTCGAGCGCTACGGCAACATGTCATCCGCCACCATCGGGTTCATCCTCGCGACGGCGCGCGATCAGGAGCTCGTTGGTCCTGGCGTTGCCATCGGACTGGGCCCGGGGCTGACCGTCGAGGCAATGCTGTTCGACGCCTAGGGGTCCGGAGCGGCGGCGCGGTGGCTCGAGCCGCGCGCGGAGTGTCGGTCCATCCTGGCCCGAGCAGTCCTCTACCACTGAAACGCGTAGGTCATCTTCGCGGTCAAGGATCGGTCTTCGAGGCCGGCGAACTCGCCGCTGAACCGGCGCGTCTGCCGATACACCAGATAGAAGCTGTCGCCGATGCGATAGATATAGCGCAGACGGCCGAACAACGAGATCTCGTCGGTGACGCTGTCGTACTGCACCAAAGCGTCCGTCAGCCATCGATCTGAAAACGAAACGTCGGCGCGTAGCCGCGCCAGATGAACGACGAACGACCCGCCGGGCAGACTTGCGCTATGGCGGCTGTAGTCGGCCCGCAGGCTGAAGTTCTCGCTCATCCTCAGGCCCAACCGCGGGGTCAGGAATAGCCTGTCGCCGTCGAAGAACTCGCCGGTGCGGATCGACAGGCCACCGCTGACGCGTCGACCCGGATAGCTGCTGAGGGTGATCGACCACTGGTTGAAGTCGTACCCGCCAGCCGGAATCGTGACGGTCGGATGAACATCGAAAGGAGCATCGAGCAGTTCGAAACGATTGCGAACGGTGGCGAAGAACGAGTCGCCAGATTCGAAGATGACACGAGTCAGCAACATGCTGGTGCGTGTCACCAGCTGCCCGTCCGTCGTCGTGTTGCGATCAAAGACCGGACCGATCTCCACCTGGCGCAGCCAGGACACCCCCGGCCGCGGCTTGTAGCTGCCGGTAAGTCGCTTCTTGATGATGTCGGTGCGAGGGATGAAGCCGAGGTCAGTGCGGAAGTCCTCCTCGATCACCATGATCTCAGCATTCGCCTCCCATAGATCGCTCTCCCAACGCGTTTGGAAGTGACCGATCCACGAGCCGCCTTCGACCTCGTTGTCGTGCGCCTGGGCGGCGAAGCCCGAGATATTGAGGTGGTCGAAGAGGTTGAAGTCGGCGTCGATCCCGGCGACACGGTTGGTGTCCCCCTCGGGCCCCTGGACGTTGCTGACGAAGGCACCGACGCTGGAGCGGGCAAGTAGATCCTGGCGCCAGCGCAGGGCGGTGTAGTTGCGGCCCGCACCGAACTGCGAGTCGCCGGTCTGGACGTTGAGAAAGCCGAGGTTTCCGCTACCGATCTTGCCGGTGAGCTTGGCGCCGAAATCGATCGGCAGCGAGTTGCCGTCGTCATCCAGCCCGATGCGGCGCGAGAAGAAGAGCCGCGATGGCGGTGCCTGCCCGAGCCCACCCTCGGTGTTGCCGAAGGTGAAGCTGTTGGCAGCCTCCAGGAAGAACTCGCGCTTTTCCGGGAAGAAAAGCGAGAAGCGCGTCAGGTTGACCCGCTGCTCGTCGACTTCCACTTGGGCGAAATCGGTGTTGTACGTCAGCTGTGCCGTGAGGTTCGAGGTCAGCTTGAACTTGAAGTCCTCGATGCCGAACGCGGCCGACGTTTCCGAGATCGGGGCCTCCCGCTGCTGGAAGGAATCGTATCCACCGAGCACGTACGGCTTGAGGCGAAAGCGCCCCGTCAATCGCAGGTTCTCCAGGCCCTGCAACCGTCCTGCCTGGGAGATCGTCATGAACTCGTAGTCCTGGCTGTAGTTGCTCCAGACGACCTCCTCGTTCTTGCGACGAATCTGGCGGCGAAAATCGATCCCCCATACCAGACTGCCCTGCGCATAACGCAGGCTGGCCAAGGGAATGCTCATCTCGGCCTCCCAGCCCCTGTCGGTGATCTGGGCTGCCGCCTCCCAACGCTCGTCCCAATCCTGATTGACCTCGCGCTCGTTTCGCACCGTCGCATCGCTGCGCGTGCCCAACGCGTTGACGGTGAACACGAAGGCGTTGCGATGATCGTGGAAGGTGTCCAGGATGACGCTCACGGTGTCGTCGGATCGTCCGGCCGCTCGAGCTCCGGCGCCGCCTCCGCCAGTACCTCTGCCCGGCCGCTGGGTGCGAAGTCGGAGGCTGTCGCGTCGCAGTTGCGTGGCGCGAATGCCACTCGGGTTGCTATCGAAGAGAACGAACCCGAAGTAGAGGTTCTCGTCGTCATAGAGGATGCGAACCTCGGTTCTCTCGGAAGCCGGAGCCCCCTCGATGGGCTCCCGCTGGCGGAATTCGGAGAGCGCCACCGCTTCGGTCCAGACCTGGTCGTCGAGGCGACCGTCCAGGGTCGGCGCAACGGCTACGCGGGTTGCAGAGACGGACTTCTCGACGTCCACGGTGAGGGGTGCCTGCGCTCCCTCCGTGAACCCTCCATTGGTTGCCCAGGCAACCGGGATCCACGGTGTTGGGAGCAGCGCACAGGTCGCCAGCAACAGGCCCGCTAGGCGCCGATGCACAGCACCGCCGGGTTTCAAGGGGTCGGTCATCACGGGCGCTCCAATCCCGTCGAGATCCACGATCGCCGTCGGCCGGTGGATCCCGGAAGCGGTGTTTTTTGTCAGATCTCTGCACCCTGACCAGCTCACATCGATGCACGGCTTGTATAGTGCCGTCTGAGTACATGCCGATGAGAACCCACCTGGTCTCCCTTGTCATTGTCGCAATCGCGACCCTCGCCGGCAGCCTGACTGCAGTTGGTGCGAGCCAGCTTCCGCTCTCCCCTTCTCGGGAAAGCGGCCAGTCGGTGACGCCGGTATTCGAGGGCTGGTTTCAGAACCAGGACGGCACGTTCGCGCTGTCGTTCGGTTACTTCAACCGCAATGCGGAGGAAGTGCTCGACATCCCGATCGGCGCGAACAACTTCATCGAGCCCGGTGCCAGGAACCAGGGACAGCCGACACACTTTCTCACCAGCCGTTACTGGGGTGTGTTTACTGTGACCGTTCCGGCTGATTTCGGCGACCAGCAACTGGTATGGACCCTGATGTCGGGCGGCGAGACCATTGCCATTCCGGGTCATCTCCACGTTGACTACGAGATCGAGGTCCTGAAGGACGGAGCATCCGGCAACGCACCGCCGAGCATCACGTTCGATCCAGGCAGCCCGTTGGGCCAGGGGCCGACTGGCGTCACCGTCGGTCCGCGCACGGTCGCCATCAGTACACCGCTGACCCTGTCGGTGTCAGGACGCGATGATCTGGTGCGCCGACCGACCGACATTCCGTTTGCTCCTCCGGATCGACCTCCGATCACGATGACCTGGTTCAAGCACCAAGGACCGGGGCAGGTCGCGTTCCGCGAGTCGGTGCTCGCGATCGACAGCGCCAGCGGTGAGACGACGACGACCGCGACATTCAGCGCGCCGGGAGACTACCTCCTACGCGTAACCGCGAACGACTATTCGGGGATCCGGCACGCGGGGAACGCTCAGTGTTGTTGGACGAACGGCTTTGTAAGGGTTCGCGTGACGGAGTGATCTCGGATGGATCAGACGCCGAGACCGACAAAGGGAGTCAGGTCATGAGTGGAAGGCGTTTCACGGGGCGTGTGGCGGCAGGCTGCGGGGTCTTTGCTCTGCTGCTGGTTGCGCCGGTTGTAACGGCGCAGACCGATGGCGAGGTCACCTTTGCCAAGGACGTGGCCCCGATCTTCCAGCAGAAGTGTCAGGTCTGTCATCAGCCCGACTCCATCGGGCCCATGTCCTTGTTGACCTACGAGGAAGCGCGCCCTTGGGCACAGGCGATCAAACAGAAGGTGCTCGCCCGGGTCATGCCGCCGTGGCATATCGCCAAGAACGTTGGCATCAAGAGCTTCAAGAACGACCGCTCATTGAACGATGGGGAAATCGAGTTGATCGCCCGATGGGTCGATACCGGCGCGCCGCTTGGCGACGTCAACGACCTCCCGCCCCCCGTCGTGTGGCCCGACCCGGAAGCCTGGCAGCTAGCGGAACGATTCGGCGAGCCAGATCTGATCGTGCGATCGGCCCCGCATTCGATGCCGGCGCAGGGGCAGGACAGGTGGTGGCGGCCGGTCGTCGACACCGGGCTCACCGAGCCTCGGTGGGTGCGGGCAATCGAGATCAAACCGTCGTTCCCGGGTGGCCGCAAGATCGTCCATCATGTGCTGGCCAGCCTCGTTCAGGAGGAGGACGAAGTCACCCGTCTGGCAACCAGCTTCGAGGGGAGTACTCCGGGGGCCGGCCTCTTCATGGAGTGGGCGATCGGAAAAGTCGGCGAGATCTTCCCGGACGACGCCGGCAAGTTGATGCTCCCGGGCTCGAAGATCCGCTGGGAGGTCCACTACCACGCCATCGGTCAGGAGCTCGTGGACGACGTTGTCGAGATGGGTCTCTACTTCTACCCGAAAGGCCAGGAGCCGAAGTACCGCTCGATCCTGACCGCATTCAGCGGCCGGGAGGGCGAGATGGACATCCGCCCGGAGCAGATCACCACCACCGTCGGTTTCACCCTGCTGAGGGCGCCGGCTCGAATCGAGAACTTCCAGCCTCACATGCACATGCGGGGCAGGGCGATGTCGATGGAGGCCATCTACCCGGACGGTCGCATCGAGCAGTTGAGCACGGTCGACAACTTCCAGTGGAACTGGCATGTCAACTACGTATACGCGGATGACGTCGCACCCGTGCTGCCAAGAGGCACCATCATCAAGATCACGACATGGCACGACAACACCGCGGACAACCCGGCCAACCCGGATCCAGCGCAGTGGGTCGGGTACGGCGAGCGAACGGTCGACGAGATGGGGTTCGCCTGGGTCGACGTTACCTATCTGAACGAAGACGACTACGAGAGGCTGGCGGCCGAGCGAGGCGCGAGGCGGTAGATGTCCTCCTCTCGGCTCGGCAGCATCGTTGTCACGACGATCATCGCGGCTCTGCTGTCGGCAGCCAGCCCCACTCGAGGCCAGTCTCCGATCCGGCGTTATCTCTACGTGGGAACGCCGGACGGGGCTCAGGCATATATGCAACCGGCGGACCGTCGGTCCGCTCCTGGCATAGTCATTTTCGACATCGACAACGGCCACGAGTTTGTCCGACGGATCGACATGCCGCGCTTCGCGGAGGGTTTGCGCGGCTATTACGGTGGTCTGCGCGGCTTTACCGGCAACCTCTTGACACACAGTGTCTACTACTCCATCGGCGAGGGCGGCCTGGGGGCGTTCGATCTGGAGACGGAGGAGATCGTCTGGGAGCAGACCTACCACGACGGGGGTTGCTGCGATCGATCGTCGATCACGATGGACGGCAAGAAGATCTACGCCCCCACCGGATGGTGGTATCCAGGGGCGGATAGTGGCCTGGTGGTCATCGATGCAGAAACCGGCGAGCTGATCAAACGCATCCCAATCGGCCTTGAGGCCCACAACAGCATCGTCAGCCTCGACGGCCGGCGCGCGTACCTGGGTACGCTAAAGATGCTGACGATCATCGACACGAGTACCGACCGCATCATCCGGCAGATCAAGGACTTGGGTGAAGACCGCGTATTTCCCTTCACCATGGATCGAGACAACCGCATCGGTTACGTGTGTCTCGGCGAGCATGTCGGGTTCCAAGTAGTCGACCTGGAAACCGGAGAGATCAAGCACCGGGTTCTGGCCGGGAACGAGCCCATTCCCCATCAAACGCACGGAGTGGCACTCACACCCGATGAGACCGAGCTCTGGATCAGCGATCAAGCGAATCGCAAGTTCTACGTTTTCGACGCCACCAAGATGCCGCCGGAGCCGAAGGGGCAAGTAGAGGTGTCCGAGGACGGACACGGGTGGTTGACGTTCAGCATCGACGGTCAGTACGCGTGGACCCATACGCCCGATGTCTTTGATGCGAAGACGAAGCAGCGCGTCGCCACCTTGAAGGATGAAACCGGCACGCCGATCGGCAGCTCGAAGTTTCTCGAAGTGCACTTTCGCGACGGCAAAGTCGTAGCGGTGGGCAACGAGTTCGGTCTGGGACGCAAGGGAGAATGACCGTGCGGACTCTGCTGGTCGTCATGTTTGCGATGCTTGCCGGCATCGGTTTGTCACCCGCCCAGCAGCATGGCGATCCTCCCGATCCGACGGAGGTGTCCGACGAGCTCAAGCGCGTTTACGGACACATCGACGCCAACTTCGACACCCACGTGGACCGTCTACGCGAGTGGATCAAGATCCCCAGCATTTCGAACCTGGTGGAAGGACAGCCGGGGATCTGGGATTCCGCCGTCTTCCTGCGCGATCTGATCACGGAGGAACTCGGTTGCCAGGCGGAGATTCACCATCCTGGCATCGGTGACTGGGGAGCCCCCGGCAACCCGGTTGTTTACGGTCGCTGCGATGTCGGCGCCGACAAGACCATCATCGACTACGTCATGGCCGACGTGATGCCGATCTGGCCCGAGGAAGACTGGCCGGCGCCCCCCTTCGGTGGGCAGATCATCGAGAAGCCCCCGTACAAGAAGGTGATGGTGGGACGCGGTGCCAGCAACCAGAAGGGTCACGAGATGGCGCAGCTCAACGCGCTGATCTCGATCAAGGCGGCGACCGGTACGCTGCCGGTGAACATGATCTTCATCGTCGATCACGACGAGGAGCGTCAGGAGATCGGCATCCGTTCCTTCATGATGGAGCACCCGGAGCTGTTCGAGGCGGATGCGGTCTTCGGCCTCGGGGCGGGCCAGGGGGCGAACGGCCAGGGCAGGGTTGGTGGCGCAGCCTCGATCGGCAATCTGGTCTTCGATCTGGAGACCCATCCGCTCGCCGGCCTCAACGCTTCCGACGGTATGGCACCCGGTGTCGGGCTCTGGTTACCGGAGCAACCGATGTGGCGGCACATGCAGATGCTGCAGCTGTTCGCGGAGGACTCCGAGCTGCGTCGGCAGATGGCAGAAGGGGTGATCCAACCGTCTGCCGCGGAGATGGAGTACCTCCGCCAGCGCGCCGAGTCGAGTGGCAGGAGCTTCGAGGAAATCCTCCGGGTCCGTACCGGCGTTCGGGTGGCAATCATGGGGACCTGGGGTGGCAACATGGTGCCCGGATACGCCGGACATCACCGACCGCCGGTCGCCGCATCGAAGATCGACATCCGCTACCCGCCGAATGTCGACGGCGAGGTCCTTGCCGAGCTGATCCGCGACTATCTCGACAATCACGACTATGCGGACGTCAAGATGAACGTCATCGGCGATGTTCCCTGGTCCTACGCCAACACGGACACCGAGATCGCCGACGCCATTCGCGCAATGTACCGCCAGTTCGGCGTTCCCTTCGAGGAGCCGCCGGCGGGGGATTTCCTCGGCACCGCAACGGCGCGCTGGCCCGACTATCTGTTCACGCGCATGCCGTTGCAGCTACCGACCGCCCGAGGCGGTCTCGGTTACGGAACGGGAGCCCACTTCCATCCAGAGGGCGAGTATTACGTCATCGAGGGGGACGGTGAGCGAGTGTACGGGTTTGCCGGCGCGATGAAGAGCTACGCCACGACGCTTTACAACTACGCTGGTCTGAACCAGGACACGCTACCGCGAGACTGACTCGGGGCTTCGGCCGCCGACGGCTGCGGTCGCCAGGACCTGCCGGAAAGTGGCCAGGGCCTCGGCGAGTTGCTCCCGGGTAACGATGAGCGGCGGGATCCAGCGGATCACGTTCCCGTAGCTCCCGCAGTTGAGCAGGAGCAATTTGCGAGCCAACGATTCGGCCAGCACAGCGTCGGCCGTGCCGGCATCCGGTCTGCCTTCCGCATCGGTGAACTCGAGCCCCACCATCAGGCCGCGGCCACGCACGTCGCCGATCGCCGGGTACTCGGCCTGGAGATCAAGAAGCTCGTCCATCAGGAATGCACCTGATGTGGCCGCGTTGTCGGCCAGCTTCTCTTCGCGAAGGACGTTAATCGTCGCAACAGCGGCAGCTGCGGCCACGGCGTTGCCGCCACCGTAGGTGCCGCCATGGGTGCCAGCTGGCCATTTCTCCATCAGCTCCGCCCGCGAGGCGATGGCTGAGATCGGCATGCCGCTGCCCAGGCCCTTGCCGATGACGAGGATGTCAGGCTCGATGCCCGCCTGTTCGCAGGCGAAGAACGTCCCGGTGCGTCCGAACCCTGTCTGCACCTCGTCGAGGACCAGCAGGATCCCCTCTCGATCACAAAGGGCCCGGAGCTCCTGCAGAAACGCGGCCGGTGCCGGCACATAGCCGCCTTCGCCGAGGACGGGTTCGATAACCAGCGCCGCCGTCTCGTCAGGCGCAGTCTGGCTATGGAGCAGCAGGTCGAGCTGCTTCAAACAGAACTCGGTCGTCCGCGATTCGTCCCAGGCGTAGGCATAGCTGGAAGGGAAGGGGGCGACGAACACGCCACCCGGCAAGGGCTGGTAGTTGTGGCGATAGACGGTCTTCGACGTCGTCATCGCCATCGTTTGGTGGGTGCGGCCGTGGAAGCTCCCCTGGAACACGACGATGTTGCGGCGGCCCGTCGCCGACCGGGCCAGCTTGACCGCAGCCTCCACCGCCTCGGCACCACTGTTGGAGAAAAAGAAGCGGTTGAGGGGCGACGGGGTCACCTCGTTCAGCTTCCCGGCCAGCTCCACGGCAACCGGCGGGATGACGATGTTCATCTGGCCGAAGATGAGAGCGGACGCCTGCTCCTGGATCGCCCTGACCACCACCGGATGACAGTGGCCGGTGTTGATGACGCCGATCCCGGACGTGAAGTCGGTGTAGCGACTGCCGTCGTCGCCGTACAGGTACACTCCTTCGCCGCGCACCGGCTGCAGGGTCGTCAAGTGCGTCCAGACGGGCGAAAGCAATTCGGTCGTTGGAGTCATCTTGTTTGCCCTCCCATCTCGGCGATGAAGGCCAGCGTGTGCTCCGTCACCTCGTCAGTGACCGACATGTGGCCACGGTCCTCGTAGTGGACGAAGCGGTGGTGAACGCCCGCAGCCTCGAGTGCGGCTGCCATGTCCACGGCCTGCTGGACTGGCACGGATCGGTCGTCATCCGAGTGCACGATGAGGATCGGCCTGGTCGCGGGACCGATCTGGTGGATCGGCGACGCGATCTTCCGCGCCTCGTGGATGTCGCCCTCGACCGGTGTCCAGAGGTTCCCCCACGACAGTGTGTTCAGGTCGTACGGACCGGCGGCGCTGATGACGGCCCGCACATCGCTCCTGGCTTCCTCCCAACCGCCGACCCGCTCGTAGGGTCCCTCGCCCAGGGTGGCCACCAGGGCCACGAGGTGGCCTCCCGAGGAGTTGCCGATCAGGTAGATGCGATCTTGATCGATGCCGTACTCGTCGGCGTGCGCGTGTACCCAGCGAATTGCCGTCTGCACATCCTGATAGCCAGCCGGCGCGGGCGAAGCGCCAACCAAGCGGTAGTCGATCGTCATGGCGAAGAAGCCCCGACCGGCCCACTCGGCGACATGGAGCCCGTTGTCGTTGACGCGCTGGCCGCCGCGCCACCGACCTCCGTGCACGTACATGATGACGGGCAGATTCTCGCCGTCGACCGGGTAGGCGATGTCCGCCAGGACGGCCGAGCCCAGCGTGCGGCTGTAGATAACGTCCGTTTCTACGGCTACCGGTACCTGCGCCAGCGCAACAGTCGGTGCCAGGTGCATCAGCACTACGAGCGTGATGATCGATCTCGACATTCCGGCCTCCCGTTCGTTCGTTGTCTTCCGAATGCTAGCGAATCGTAGCTTCCGGACAAGGGCAACGCGGAAAGCCCCGGCGACAAGCGGTAGCACCGTGGCGTTCAACGAACGCGCCCACTACTATCCGGCAAAGCCTCGACGCCCGCGCAAGCGAAGACGAACGTGATGCCGTCATGAGCAGTTCATCGGATGTTCAAACAGATCCCCGGATCACCCGGCGAGGGTTCCTGCAGGCGACGGCGGGGCTGACGTTCGCATTTGTGGCCGGTCCGCCTCCGGATGGCTCCGCTGCGTCGTCGGTAGCGGCAGAGACTCTGGCGCCCAACATCTGGGTCAACATCGCGCCGGATGGAATCATCACCATCGTCAATCCGGCTGCCGAGATGGGCCAGGGAACGATGACGGCGCTGCCGATCATCCTTGCCGAGGAGCTCGATGCGGATTGGAGTGACGTTCGGATCGAGCTGTCGCCCTCCGACGACGAGGTGTACGGGAATCCTGGGTACGTCGGCATTCTTCGCACCGGGGCAAGCGCCACGGTCGCCGGCTACTACGACACGCTGCGATTGCACGGAGCGCAGGCACGTCGGGTGCTTCTCGACAGCGCTGCGACCAGGTGGGGCGTGCCGGTGGAGGAACTCACTACCGAGCCCAGCGTAGTCGTTCACGCCAAGAGCGGCCGCAGGCTGCGCTACGGAGAGGTGGCCGGATTCACGACCATGCCCTCGGAACCACCCGACATCGAGCCGGGCGACCTCAAAGATCCGGCCGACTTCCGGCTCATCGGCCATGATCTTCCCCGTGCGGACATCCCGGAGAAGGTGGACGGAACGGCGCAGTACAGCATCGACGTGCGTGTGCCGGAAATGGTCTACGCGACGGTGCTGCGGCCGCCGGTCATGGGGGCTCTGCCGGAGCAAGTCTCGGAGGGCGAGGCGCGCAGCGTACCGGGTGTCCTGGAGATCGTAAGGCTCCCCTACGGGATCGGTGTGGTCAGCGAGACCATCGAGGGGGCGCTTACCGCGGCGGGCCAGGTCGAGATCGAGTGGCAGCAGGTAGAGGGCTCGACCTTCGACAGCGACGCAGAGCTCGAGGCCCAAGCTCATCGGGCGCGTGAGTTGAGCCGCGATGGTGCCAGTCCCGAGGATCGAGAAGTAGAGAGCGCCCTCGCTGCCGCACCCCACCGTTACGAGTCCGAGTACAGCACCGAGTTCGTCTATCAAGCCCAAATGGAACCGCTGAACGCGGTGGCATGGGTCAAAGACAATGGACAACGAGCCGAGGTCTGGGCCGGATCGCAAACGCCGACGTATCTGCTTCGCACCGCCTCCAAGACGCTCGGGATCCCGATGGAGGACATCACGCTCCACAGGATGTATCTCGGTGGCGGGTTTGGTCGCAGGTCCGACATGAGGCACGAGTACGTCGTCGACGCCTTGTTGCTATCGCGCGCGGTAGGCAAGCCGGTCAAGCTCGTCTGGAGCCGCGAGGACGATGTGCGATACGGGCACTTCAAGCCCAGTAGCGCACACTATCTACAGGCCGGTGTCGACGCCCAGGATCGGGTGACGGCATGGGAACACCGGAGTGTCTCGGACAATGTTCAGGCACAGGCCGACCCCTACATCAGAGAGCTGCGGCAACGGGTCAGCCAGGAGACCTTGGACGCGACCACCTTCAGCCGCAATCGAGGCTTGGGTCTCTATGATTTCGCACACCGACGAAGACAGAACGAATACCGTGCCTTGCCGGTGCGGCTCGGCTGGATGCGAGGCGTCAACACGCTCCTGAGCGAGTTTGCGGCCGAGTCGCTGGTCGACGAGATCGCCGCCGACAGGAGTCTGGATCCGATCGAGTTCCGCCTGGCGCATCTGCACGAGCCTCTGGCGCGGAGGGTGCTGAACACCGTTGGCGAGATGGCCAACTGGACGGATCCCGGGGACCGAGCGCTCGGTGTCTCCTACGTGGCGTCTTTCGGATGCGTGATGGCAACCGTCGCACAGGTATCGGTCGATCCCGACAGCGGATGGATCCGTGTCCCCGACATCTGGGTCGCGGTCGATATCGGTATCCCGGTGCAGCCATTCAACTGCGTCGGCCAGATAGAAAGCTGTGTGGTGTATGCGCTCAGCAACGCGCTGACCGAGCGCATCTCTTTCAAGGACGGGCGCGTGCAGGAGTCCAACTTCCACGACTATCCAGTGCTCACCATGGAGGACACGCCGCAGATCCACGTCCGCGTGTTGCGCTCGGAGAGACCGCCGACGGGGGTCGGAGACCGCTCCGGCCTCGGGGTGGCACCTGCAGTGGCCAGTGCCTTTGCCCGCCTGACCGGTCGAAGACTGCGACACATGCCCATGACCCCCGAACACGTCTTGCAGGCGTTGGCGTAACCGGCGCAGCTCATCCGGAGGTTTCGATGCAGTTCACCCTCATGGTCAATGGCAATGAGCAAACCGTTGAGGCTGAACCTGACACCCCCCTCCTTTGGGTGTTGCGTGAGCACATCGGGTTGACGGGCACGAAGTTCGGGTGCGGGATCGGCATGTGCATGGCCTGCACGGTCCACCTGACCGGCGAACGAGCCCTGAGTTGCCAGACGCCGATCAGCGCGGCTGCCGACCAGAAGGTCACGACCATCGAGGGCCTCGCGGCCATGCAGCATGCACTGCTGGCGGCATGGGTCGAGGAGCAAGTGCCCCAGTGCGGCTACTGCCAGCCGGGAATGATCATGAACGCGGCCGATCTGTTGAGCAAGAATGACAACCCCAGTCGCGAGGACATCGTTACCCACATGAGAAACATCTGCCGTTGTGGAACCTATCCGCGGGTGATCCGCGCCATCGAACGAGTGGCCGCGGAGCCTACTCGGGAGCTTCCGTGAGCGTTTCGACGGGGATCAGACATCCGCTGTGGGTCGTGGCCTGGAGTGTCAAGCAGTCCCTGCTGGTCGTGATCGCGACGCTTGCCGGCGTCGGCTTCGTGGCCGGACAGGAACACGTTGACCCGCAGCAAATCCTTCGCGACTACGTGGCCGCGTGGAACGAGGACGATGCGTCGACGCGCGGCGAGATGCTCGCTCGTTCCTTCGCTGACGACGGCATCTACACCGATCCAACGGCGTGGGTCGCCGGGCGCTCGGCGCTTGTCGAGCACATCGGCGGCTTCCTGTCAGCGTCCCCCGGTAGCTCGCTTTCGTTGATCGAAGAACCGGAGCTGCACCACGGGCACGGACGCTTCGAATGGTCTCTGAGGACGGCGGCAGGCGAGGAGATGGTCCGCGGGGTGGATTTCGTCACGTTTGCCCCCGACGGCCGCATCGCGAAGATCGTGGGCTTCTTCTAGCTATCGATCTGGTGCGCGCCTGACACTGCCTGGCCAGAGGATGGCGTGGTCGTCGATCGTCAGCCCTCCCGTCTTCGGGTCAACGCTACCCACCGAAACGAAATCGACCGTCTTGCCGTCCGCCTTGTATCCGTGGCTGTTGAAAATCTGCACCGGCATGTTGGCGCGATCGTTGGTGCCCGGGACGAGCGCTACGTGACCGGTGGCTCCTTCGAAGTCCATCTGGCGCAGGTATGGCATGAGGTTGCGGCCATTCACCTCCTGACCGGCTGCTTTGACGTCGCGGATGGCGTAGCCCACCGCCAGCATGTGGTCGTAGCTCAACGCTCCGTAGGCGAACGCTTTCGACGTCGGGTCGACGGTTCTGCCGAGGCGTTTCTCGAGCGCCGTCTTGAAGCGTGAAAGCGTCGGCGACGGGATGAGCTGGTTCATGGGAGCGAAGTACCCCAGGCTTCCGGACACGGCTGCCGGCGCCTCGTCTCCCGAGATCATCTCGGCGGCGTAGAACGAGTAGCCCGGCGCGTTCATGCCGAGCTCATGCAGCGCCCGGAACATCGTCACGGTGTCCGGCGTCGGGCTGGTGTTGAAGATGTGCTTGATGCCGGCCTGCCGAACGCTCGTCACATGCGCTTTGATCGTCTCGTACGACGTGTCACGCGGGTAGCCGTATTCCTGGGCGATTTGGATGCCCCTGGCCTTCGTAGCCTGATGGACGACGTTCCTGGCCCCGAGTCCCCAGGCATCGGTCGTATGGAAGTACGCAATCTCATCAACCCCGAAATACGCCGCGACGTCGATGAGGTAACCGTCGTATTGCTCGCTCGGAGTGACCACGCGCACGAAGTAGGGGAACTCTTCCGGCGACGAGAGCATCGAGGCGTTGGCACCGGTAGAGATGACCGGAACCTCGTATCTCTCGCCAACCCTGGCGATCTCCACTGCGGGGCCGCTACAGTCCGCACCCGTGAGAACGAGGATTCCCTTCCTCATGAGCGTCTCCGCCATGAGCGCTGCGTTCTCCGGCCAGCAGTGGTAGTCGATCGTGTTCTCGTCGGTCATGCGCAGGCGGTCGTCACCCAGCATGCCTGAGGCGTTGATCTCCTCGATGGCGAGCCGTGCGCCGTGGCGCTCGAAGTCCCCCCAATCGGCATAACGGCCGTCGCGGTAGTGATAGGTGTACATGCCGCCGAGATCGTAGATTTGGGCCGCGCCTCCGGAATCGTGGGCTTCGGCCGCGCTCGAGGAGGGGAGGAGCGCCGTCAGTAGCAGCAACGCAGAGGCTACGCTCCTTGCGCCCCTCGTTGGATCCTGCCGGCGCTGACGATACGCTGCACGCGCTCGTGTTCCACGGATCGGTATTTCCATGCGACGGAACAATCGACTAGACCTCTACCAAGTTGTCGAGAAGCCGCGGCGCTCGGGGCTCAGGCGGGTGCCGGCTCCGTGACAATGATCTCCTCGATCGCCGCGAGCGCCTGCGCGAGGAGCTCGGGCGCGGTGGCCCCGAAGGCGACGCGGAAGTGTTCCGGGTGGCCGAAACAGTCGCCGGGCGACAGGAGGATCCCCGCAGCTGCCAGCTGCTCGCAGAGTGGACGGGCCGACGGTTCGTCGACGACCCATGGAAACGCGATCAGTCCCCCCGCCGGCTCGACCCATTGGAATCGGTCGGAGTGACGGTCGAAGAACGCCCGTAAGACGGGGAGATTTCGGCTGCCGACCGACTGTGCGCGGGCCAGCACACGCTGGCGCTGTCGCAGGGCGATCGCCGACAGTCGCTCTGACAGGGGCGGCGTGGAAATCGTGAAGAACCCCCGAAGGTCGAAGTAGCTTTTCCGGCGTTCCGGATTCGCGTCGACGATCCAGCCGAGTCGCAGCCCGGCCATCGACATGGCCTTGGACATGTCCCCGACTACAACCGCGCCCTCGACGGCGGCACCCGACGCCGATGTTCCGGTGTGCGTGATCGGGTGCTGCACCTGGTCGATCGACAGCACTGCGCCGCACTTGGCCGCAGCATCGTGGATGGCACGCATGTCAGTCGTGCTGACGGTCGCGCCTGTGGGGTTGTGGGGAGTATTGACGATGACCAGGCCCGTGCGGTCGTCGATGAGGTCGATCACGACCTGCGGATCCAGCCGGAAGCCGTCGTTGCGGCTCAGCCGATACGGTCGCGGCTCTTGGTCGAAGATCTCCGGCAGCGCACCGAAGCTCGGATACCCGGGATCCGGAAACACGACGTTGCCACCGGGCGAAGCACAGGCCGCAACCAGTATCGCCAGACCCTCGGCGGCGCCGGAGGTGATGCGAACGTGGTCCGGGGCGGAGTCGGTGTGCGCCGCGACCGCGTTGCGAAGCTCGTCGGAACCGGTGACAGGCGCGTAGGTGAGTGCGTCGTCGGCGAGAGCGTCAGGGGTGAGATCCTCGAGAGCAAGCAGCTCGGAAAGCGTCCAAACCGGCCCGGTGCTGCCGGACAGGTTGAAGCGCAGCGGGCGTGCCTCATGCTGGTGCATCCACACTTCGAGCGCGAAGGTCGGAATGGACAATCGGCACCTCTGCCGTCGTCTTGGCCCCTCGATGCTCTTGGCGAGCTAGGGAAGCGCCAGCGCGACGTATTCGGGCGGGTGATCCTGCGCCCCGATCGACACGACGATGTATTGCTTGCCATCGAGCATGTAGGTCATAGGACCGGCGGTGGTCCCGGACGGGAGCTCCATCGCCCAGAGCACATCACCCGTTGCCTTGTCGTAGGCACGGAACACCTTGCCCCATGCCCAATCCTCGTTCAACGTCCCGCTCACGGCGTTGCTGCCTTCGCCCAGGAACAACAGCGTCTTGGTGACCAGCGGCGCCGGACGATTGGGAACCCCCAGCGGGGGCAGGCTCAAGTTCCTCAGCAACGGATGGTTGCGCGGTCCGTCACCGTTGGCCGCCATCCAAACCTGCTCGCCGCGGTTCAGATCCAAAGCCGTAATGCGGCCGTAAGGTCCCTTGGCGATGAACAGCCCTTCGATGGTGGGGGCGGCGGCGGGGACATAGGCGTATTCCATCGTTGCCGCCGGATCGGTTTGCTTCACCATGGCGCGGTTCGTGGGGCCGTACGAACTGTTGGAGACAGCGTAGTAGATCCCCGTTTCGGGATCGAAAGCGCCGGTGTTCCAGTTGCCGGCGCCCCAAGCGCCGGGATGTATGAGCGTGCCCTTCTTCCCGCCCGGCTCATCGCTCGGGACGGACGGTGGGGTATAGAGGGGCCCTAGGTGATACTCCTGGGCAAGCTCACGTGCCCGCCGCTGAAGCTCCGGCGTGTAGTCGATCAGGTCTGACTCGGTAATCCCCTGTTGGTCGAACGGCGGCGGCTTGGTCGGAAACGGCTGCGTCGGCGCGGACACCTCGCCGGGGACGGTCGACTGGGGTACCGGCCGTTCCTCGATCGGCCATACCGGCTCACCGGTTGTGCGGTCGAGGACGTACAGAAACGCGTTCTTGTTCGGCTGCATCACGGCCTTGATGCGTCGACCGTCAACGGTGATATCGCCGAGAATCGCCGGTCCGATGTTGTCGTACTCCCACAGGTCGTGATGAACCATCTGGAAGTGCCAGACGCGCTCGCCGGTCTGTGCATCCAGCGCCACCAGCGTGTTCGAGAACAGGTTGTCGCCCGGTCTCCAGCCGCCATACCAGGCCGACGTGGGGGCGGAAAACGCGACGTAGAGGTGGCCGAGCTCCTCGTCACTGCTCATCAACGACCAGGCGCCGAGATCGCCTGCGACCTTCCACGAATCGTCGCCCCAGGTGTCGGTGCCGAACTCGCCGTCACGGGGCACGGCGTGAAACGTCCACAGCAGCCGACCGGTGCGGACGTCGAAGCCCCGGATGTCCTCGGAAGCCGCCTCTTTCCTGTTGCCGCCGTCCCCGGCCCCAGCGGTGATGCCGGTGACGATCACGACCTCGCCGACGACCATAGGACCGGTGCTGGTGCTGAACGTGCCCGCCAGTGGCTGGCGTTCCTGGAACCGCAGGCCGACCCTGCCGTTTTCACCGAACGCGCCATACGGCTCGCCGGTCCTGGTGTTGAGGGCGTACAGATATTCACCGCGAACCGCGAGGATCCGCTCGTCGCCGGTGCCACTGCTCCAGTACGCGACCCCGCGCGTGGTCCGAGCTTCAGCCTCCTCCTGCGTGGAGGCGAGGAGCTCCTGCTCCCAGATTGGCTCGCCGGTCCTGCCATCTAGGGCCATCACCAAACCATGGGCGTCCTGGGTATAGAGGACCCCGTCGATGAAGATCGGTGTGGACCGCAGGTAGGGGGGCGCATACAGCTCGGCGAACTGCTCGGTGAGCTCGCTGCGCACTGCCGGACGTCGCCAGACGATGCGCAAGTCGGCGACGTTGTCGCGGTCGATTCGGTCCAGGGGGGAGTAGCGGGTAAAGGCCTTGCTGCCTCCGAAGTAGTGCCAGCTTTCCTCAGGAGGGTGTTGCTGCGATGCCGTTGCGGTCGGCAGCACTCCTGCAGCAACCGCCGCGGAGAGACAAAGAGCCAGGGCCGAGGTGGCTGCGGAGCGAAGGAGGTGTCTTCGGTTCATGGGGTCCGCCTGTTCGTTCGAGGAACATCGTGCACCCTACCGCACACGCGTCCGTGCATCAGCCCGGCGCTCATCGCCGGTGACTCGGTTTCTTCCACGCTCGATCGCTGTTCCCGGGAATGAGCATAGTCAGGCGAATCGTCCAGGGCGATACGGGCCCAGTGCGTCTGTTCCGCTGTCACCGAGGAGCTCGCGGCTGATCAATTGCCCCATGATCGGTGCCAGCGTTACGCCGCTGTGCATGACGGCGAGATAGACATGAGAGGACCCGGGGACGTACCCGACGATGGGCAAACCGTCCGACGGCATCGGACGGAATCCGAGCGTCAGTCGATCGAGCTCGGCGTGCCGGGCGTCCCGCATGACGTGCCCAATCCGCTCGAGGATGCGCTGACCGTGCTCCTCGCGCATAGCGCGATCGGGGAAATCACCGGCCTGCCGGAGGATCTCCTCGTGATCCGGTGTTTCGGGCAGCCCGTCGCTGTCGGCACCCACGATGCGCCCGTCAGGGAACTGCTTGAAGTGCACCCCCGGTGCGTAATACACGGCGCTGGACAACGCACGGACCGGCCTGCTGTGCGCGAGGATGCCGGGAGCGTGATCGAGTGGCGGCTGGAACCCGGCGCCGGACGTCAGCCCACCGCTATCGACGCCCGCGGCGACCACTATCCGGTCAAGCCGATAGTCGCCCGTCGTGGTCGCGGCGACAACCTGACCGGTTTCCAGGCGCAGTCCGGTCACCTCACAGGGGATGTTGGTTTCGACGCCATGGCCCTGGGCCGCCTGCAGCAGCCGCTTCGTGGTTGCTACCGGATCGAGGTGACCGTCTACGCCGCAGTGAACTGCGATCTCGAACTCGCCGGGAGATATCTGCGGCGCGATGGTGGAAAAGTCGGACGACGTGAGCGATTCCACTGGGTAGTCAGGCGAGGAAATGGCCGCTTGCAGTGCGCGCAGCTCATCCACTGCTTGCGCTTCGGCGCTGCCACCGCGTTCCCACATCAGGACCCCGCCCCAGTTGATCTGCAGGTCGTGCTGCGAGGCAAGATCGCGCCAGGCGCGGAGGCTGCGCAATCGGAGTCGGCGATAGTCGGCGTTGGGGCTCATCGCGTTGAGCCACGCGAAGCTCTTGGAGGTAGCGCCTGCTGCTGCGGCTTCCCGTTCGAAGATCGTGACCTCGGCGCCGGCCTTGGCCAGATGTAGGGAAATCGAGGCCCCGACGATCCCGCCGCCGACGACTCCTACCCGCAACCGCGCCTGCCCGATAAGCGACGAGCACGGCAATGCCAATGAAGCGGTGCCTGCCAGGCGCTTCAGAAACGCGCGACGCTGCATTGCATCCTCCAGCACTAGTGATCTGCGCCTTGAGTGCGGCCAGGAGTGATTCTAGACCGCCCAACACGAGCAATCGCCGCTGGACCACGAGACCCTGACCAGCTATGAAGGAAGGTCTCAGCCCGGTGTCCCTAGAGCTCGAGAGTACCTAAATGAGGGTGCATCCACAGGATCGCCGAATGCGGGCCGTGCTGCTGACCGGTCACGGCGGGCTCGACCAGCTCGAGTACCGTGACGACGTTCCCGTTCCCTCGCCGCGGCCGGGCGAGGTGCTGATCGAGGTTGCCGCGTGCGGGATGAACAACACCGACGTCAATGCACGTACCGGCTGGTACGCGAAGACGGTCTCCACGGCCACCGGCGAAGACCATGCGACTCCCGACACGGGCGGCGGATGGGGCGATAGTCTCAGCTTCCCGCGCATCCAGGGCGCCGACCCGGCGGGCCGAATCGTTGCCGTTGGTGACTGCGTCGCCGTCGCCCGCATCGGCCAGCGTGTGCTCGTCGACGCCTGGCTGCGCGACCCCAGCGGACTCCTCGCGCGGGCGAGATACCTCGGCTCCGAAGTCGACGGCGGCTACGCCGAGTTCGTGTCGGTTCCCGCCAGCAACGCCCACCCGATCGAATCGGACCTGAGCGACGTAGAACTGGCCACTTTCCCCTGCTCCTACGCCACTGCAGAGCACATGCTCCACCGTGCGGGCGTGGAGGAGGGCCAATGGGTGCTGGTGACCGGCGCCTCCGGTGGTGTGGGCGGCGCGCTCGTTCAACTCGCCAAGCGCCGCGGTGCCCGGGTGCTCGCTGTGACGAGTGCAACGAAGACGGCCGCAGTGCGCGCCATCGGCGCCGACGAGGTGCTCGATCGGGCGCGGCACGATCTGGACAAAGCCGTGCTCGACGTGACCGGGGGCATCGATGTCTTCGCCGACGTCGTAGGCGGCGAGTCGTTCGGTCCGCTGCTGGAGACCGTCCGACGGGGTGGTCACTGCACGACCGCCGGTGCGATTGCCGGGCCGATCGTCTCGCTTGACCTCCGGACTCTGTACCTCCGCGACCTGACGCTGCACGGCGCGACGGTGCTTCCAGCCGAGGTGTTCGCCAACCTCGTGCGCTACATCGAGCGTGGCGAGGTCCAGCCTGTCGTCGCTGCCACCTTCCCGCTGCATCGCATGGCCGAGGCACAAGCCGCGTTCATGAAAAAGGAGCACGTCGGCGCGATGGTGATCCAGATCGAGCCCTGAATGGCCTTCTCGCCGGACGGCGGCGTTGGATCTGTCGTATCCCAGCCGATAGGCTCTCAGGCGCTCGACGAGACGTCCGCCAAAGGCGGCCGGCGGCGAGGGGATCACGTACGTGCGAGACACCGGTCAACCTGCACGACAGCTCAGCATCAAGACCCTGGGCCGCCCGTTCGCACCGTGCGTCGACTGGGAAATCTTCGAGGGCGAGGTGCACGCGGCCGAGGTAGTGAGCGGCGACACGAGTCAGCTCCGCGTCTACGACGTCGCCTTTCGACCGGGTGCGCGCACCGCCTGGCACTCGCATACGGTTGACCAGCTGTTGATCATCACCGCCGGTCACGGCATCGTCTCGACCGAGGAAGAGGAGCATGAAGTACGCGCCGGTGATCTCGTCGTCGTGCCGGCGGACATGCGGCACTGGCACGGTGCGATGAAGGACACGGAAATGGCGCACCTGGCGGTGATGAACGAGGGAGAAGACGTGCTCTGATGCGCGCCGTCGCGTCGATACCGGCAGCCTGGTATCGGGAGCCCGGGCAGCTGGCGCGGGAAAACGAGCGCGTGTTTGCCCCGGCGTGGCAGTACATCGGATCGGCGGCGCCGGTCGAGGCGACAGGCACGTATCTCGCTGCGGATCTTGCCGGCCTGCCCATCGTGATCACGCGCGACGCCGAAGGCGTGTTGCGGGGGCTGGTCAACGTCTGCCGGCATCGCGGCTCGGTAATCATGGAGGGGTGCGGTCAGGTGAGCACCCTACAGTGCCGCTATCACGGCTGGAGCTATCGACTCGACGGGGCACTGCACGCCTCTCGGGGCGTGGAGATCGAGCCTGAAGAGGGGCAGCTGCCACACGTAGCCGTCGCAACCATCGGCTCGCTGCTCTTCGCATCCTCCGCCGGCACCGACGAAGCCCGTGCTGCCGCCCCGACGTTGCCCGAGCTGCTGGCGCCATTCACGGCTCTCGTCAGCGACGTCTCCGGGCTCGACATGGCCCGTCTCGAGCGTCGGCAAAGCGTTCACCACGAGGTCGCGGCCAACTGGAAGCTCGTGGCGGAAAACTTCATGGACTGCTACCACTGCCCGCTCGTTCATCGGGATACTCTGCCCGAGTACGGCGGATCGGATTACGTCGTGGAGGAGCACGGGATCCTGGTCACCCATCGGCTCGACCGGGACCGCTTCTCCTGGGCCTCACTATTTCCCAACACACAGATCTCGGTGTTCGGGGATCACGGCGCCCTGGTGGCTCGCCAGCTGTCACCGGATGGTGCGGAGCGCACTCGGGTCACGCTCGACTACTGGTTCGATCGCGACACCGAGGACGTCGCGGCGCGGGCATTCGTTGAATGGTTCGAGCGTGTCGTGGCGGAAGATCTGCCGCTTTGCGCCTCGGTGCAGCGCGGGATCGACTCCAATGCGCTCGAACGCGGTCTTCTTCACCCCGACCAAGAGCGCAGCGTGGTGCATTTTCAACGCCTGCTGATCGACGCTCTCGGAGAGGCGTGACGGTGTCGACCAACTTCCGGCGCATCGACGAACAGCCCGTGCGCACTCAGCATGACCCATCCGATCAGCACTGGGCGGAGGCCTCTGGCGGCAAGCTAGGCGACGAGGGTCGCTATGTCGAGCTCGTCTCCCGATCGCTCAACGGCGGCTCGACGCTGGTCGGGGTCGATTGGCTCGAGCCGGGACAAACCCACCTGCTGCACTCTCACGCCGAGGCCGACGAGTGGTACTACGTCGTTCGTGGAGAGGTGGTGGTTCGCGTCGACGACGAGGAACAGCTTTGCGGACCCGGGACCGGCATCTTCATTCCCGCCGGCGCTCGCCACCGCGTTCACAACGGCGGGACGGAGACGTGTGAGTTCCTCTGGGGGTTCAACTGCGGGGAGCTCAAGGACCTGACATACGTCTGGCACGAGTAGTTCACGACCAGATTGCCTTGCTCCAAGACGGACGCGATCTCGGCCGAGCCGGGACTTTGGGGACCAGTTTCGACGCGGCACCACCCTTGATCGCTGGCTCCGGTCGCCCCTACGCTATGCGTCCTCTTCGAACTCGTCCCGAGGTGAACATGCTCAGTTCCAACTCCGTGATGAAGAAGGCATCTGTCTGCATAGTGTTGGCGCTCTCACTGACCGTGGCGCCTCTGAGCGCTCAGAGCCCGAGTCCCGCCGATGACCCCGATGTCCAGGGAGCGATCAGGCTCTTCTCCGCCTGGATGAACGGTCAGGTCGCCTGGCGGGGGCTTCCCGGCGTGGCTGTGGGTGTGGTCGCTGACCAGGAGTTGGTTTGGAGCCACGGGTTCGGATTGGCAGACATTGCCGCAGAACGACCCATGACGCGCGACACGAAGTTCCGCATGGCGTCGCATAGCAAGCTCTTCACGGCCACTGCGATCATGCAGCTGCGCGAGCAGGGCAAGATCCGACTCGACAATCCGGTATCCGAATATCTGCCCTGGTTCGAGTTCAAATCGGCGGCGACAGATGATCCGCCGATTACCATCGAACATCTGCTGACGCACAGCTCGGGGCTGCAGCGCGAAGCGGGCGACCACTGGACGACGCGCGATTTTCCCACCCGCGAGGAGCTCAAGAGCCTGATTCCCGAGCGCCAGGCGGCCTTTTCTCCCGAGGTGCGCTGGAAGTACTCCAACCTGGCGTACTCGATTGCCGGAATGGTGGTGGAAGCGGTGAGCGGCCAGTCGTGGGCCGACTATCTGCAGACCAACATTTTCGATCCGCTCGGAATGTCCTCGTCGAGCGTCGACCGGGCGGTCGACGGCATGGCAATCGGCTATACGAGCCGGTTGCGCGACGGATCGAGAGAAACGATCGACTTTGTCGACGCTCGCGGCATGGCGTCGGCAACGGGACTCACCTCGACGGTGACCGACATGGCGAAGTTCGTCTCGGCGCAGTTCCGTAAGGGCCAGCGGGGCGGCAATCGGATCTTGAGCACCGCGTCGCTGCGGGAGATGCATCGCGTCCGCATGCTGGAGAACACCTGGACCAACGGGCAGGGCATCGGGTTCTCCGTCCGCAGGGTGGACGACAAGCTCTATGTCGGTCACGGCGGCGGTTATCCCGGGTACACGACAAACACCACGATTCAGCTCGACTCGAAGGTCGCGGTGATCGTGCTGACGAATACGAACGACTCGAACCCGAGCCAGATCGCGGTGCAGCTCATGAGCACGGTGGGCGCCGCGGTTGCTCAGGCCACCAAGGTAGAGCCCGACGTCGTTGCCTGGGACCCGTCCTGGGAACGGTTTGCGGGCCTGTACCGCAGGCCCGGAAGGGGTAGTGAGTCGCAGGTCGTGCTGTTGAACGAGCGCCTCGTGATCATGAGCCCGAGCGCGCGTAGCGTCGGCAACCCGACCCGACTCGAACCGATCGGCAACGGCGTCTTCCGATACACCGCGCCTACAGGCGGCAGCGTTGTAGGCGAGGAGGTCCGCTTCCTGGAGGAGAACGGTGAAGTGGTGCGTATGTTCGTGGGCGACTCGTTCATGGACCGTGTCAGGGAGTAGTGGCGAAGTAGAGGGGAGTCCGACGATGTCGGGAGTTGAAGGACGCGTGACCCTGGTTACCGGCGCGGGCCGCGGCATTGGCAAGGCGACCACGGAACTTCTGAGCGCGCGTGGCGCGCGCGTGATGGCGGTGTCGCGCTCGGAGGCGGAATTAGCGTCCTTGGGTGTCGAGTACGCTGTCGCGGACCTGGGTACGGCGGATGGTTGCGCACTTGCGGTCGAGGAGACCGTGAGAAGGCTGGGGCCGGTCGAAGTGTTCGTTTGCAACCACGGCATCGGTTCAGCCGACGAACGGGTGATCTGGGAACAGGACCCTGATGCCTGGTCCGGAACCATGCGGATCAATCTGGACGGGCCGTTCCATCTGTCCAGGTTGCTGCTGCGGAGCATGGTGGAACGCGGCTACGGGCGCGCCGTGTACACGAGCTCGACGGCAGCTCGGGTAGCCGAGCCGGCGGCCGCCGCCTACAACTCCTCCAAGCACGGCCTGCTGGGGCTGATGCGGTCTGTAGCGCAGGACGGCGGCGCCTATGGCATCACCTCCAACGCCGTGCTGCCCGGCTGGGTGCGAACCGAGATGGCCGAGCGCTCCGCGCGCACTGCCGCGCGCGACCGTGGTGTTTCACCGCAACAGATCTGGGACGAACGGGATTCGCTGTATCTGCGCGGCCGTGTGGTGATGCCCGGGGAGGTTGCCGAATTGATCGCCTTCCTGGCTTCCGAGGAATCCAGTGGGGTCAGCGGCCAGGCGATCACCGTCGCGCTCGGGAGCGAGTCCTAGCGAATGGCGGCTAGTCGCCTGGTCAGCATTCGATCGCTGTTCCGAGTCCCTTCTCACGAGCGGCTTTCAGCGTCGCGCTGGCGATGGCGGCGTCCTGGACGCCGACGCCGGTCAGATCGGCAACCGTGATCTGATCCTCGGTCTCGCGGCCGGCGGTGCGGCCCAGCACGACATCTCCCAGCTCGACGCAGGCATCGGCTTGTAGCCGGCCCGCATCGACGGCGTGGTGGATCTCACCAAGCTCGATACACTGGGACAACCGATCCGCGACCACGAGATCGGCGAGGCCTAGCACCGCCGGGTCAAGTTCCTGCTTGTCCGGGCCGTCGGACCCGACGGCGGTGATGTGCGTTCCGGGCCCGATCCATTCGGCGAGCACGAGGGGCTCGCGGGCAGGGGTTACGGTGAGCACCAGATTCGCTCCCTGGACCGCCTCCTCGATGCTGCCGACAGCGTCCGCCGCGAGCCCGAGCTCACCGGTCATATCGGCGGCGCATTGCTGCGCCCGGTCCGGATTTCGGCTCCAGATCGAGGCGGCGGGGACGGTGCGCACCTCGGCCAAGGCGCGTAGCTGCATGCGGGCCTGCTCACCAGCACCGATCACGGCTACACGGCGAAGCTGTTGCGGCGCCAGATAGCGCGCCACCACGGCCCCAGCCGCTCCAGTCCGTAGGTCGCTGAGGTAGCCGTTGTCGAACAGCAGGGCAGCCGGCTGGCCGTGGTTGGCGTCGAAAGCGAGCACCAGCCCGCTGGCCATCGGCAATCCCTTCTGTGGGTTCTGGTAAAAGCCGGACACGAGCTTGAACACGAAGTGATCGCTGCCGTGCATGTGCGCTCCCTTCACGTGCACCTCGGCGTCGAGTTCAGGGATGTCGAGGCCGATCGGGGGCGGCAGCGTGACCCGGTCCTGGGCCAGCGCCTCGAATGCCTTCTCGACCGCATCGACTGCGACTGCCATGTCGACGCTGTGGCGAACTTCCTGTTCCGTTAGCAGGAGCATCGGCCTCTCCGTTGGGTTGACAATGTCATCGACTCTACGGCGTGTGTTAGCAGCAAGAGAACGCGTTCTGAGATGTTCTTGCTCATCGCGGAGGCTCACCCTCCAGACGGTTTCGTCGCAACTTGCCGTTGGCATACAGACCTACCCCGACGATGATCAGCAACGCCAGCATGCCGAAGACGGTGATATAGAAGAACGTCGGGTCGGCGACGCTCTCGCTCGGGATGAGGGCAAACACCAGCGACGCCGCGGTGACCACGAAGCCCGTCCCGCCGGCAAAATAGGCGCCATAGGGGGCGAACGGCGCCCGCTGCACGCCCTCCGGCGCCGGATGCCGCTGCATGACGAGAAGCGCCGCGAACATGTACAGGTAGGGGATGAAGTAGGTGACGATCTCGAGGCTGATGAAGATGCGATAGATCTGCTGTGCCGTGCCTCCCATGGTACCGAGGACGATCAACACGGCCGTGGCGATCCCGAGCGTGATCACCGAGACGTGCGGGGTAGCGTACTTCGGGTGCAGGGTTCCGAAGGCGGCCGGGAGGTAGCCGTCGAGCCCGGCAGCGAACGGTACTCTCGCGCAGGTCGCCATCCAGGCGCTCACCGTTCCGAACGCCGCGAGGCCGAGGCACAGTGCAACGAGCGAGCCCAACACTCCGCCCATGGTAGCGCCGAACAGCCTGGTTCCGGCGATCCTCGCGGTGTCAGTCAGTCCGGTGAGCCCCGTCACCTGATCCGCCGGGAGCACCGTCAGTATCGTCCAGGAGATCAGGATGAACATGCCGAGGATCATCACACCGGCGATACCCAGCGCTCGTGGGACGTTGCGCCTGGGGTCCTGCACCTCCTCGCTCAACACCGAGGGTGCTTCGAGACCGGAGAACGCGTAGGCGACCGCGGCTAGCAAGACGAGATCGGAGAGTCCGCCAAACGTCGGAGTGACGGTGCGCATCGAGAATTCGGTCGCCGAGCCGTAATTGACCCAGGTGAGAAAGCCCAACCCCACGACCATCAGCCCGGGCATACCTATGTTCAAATAGCCGCTGGCATTGTGGAGACGCTTGGCGATATCGAGCCCGCGAACATTGACCACGACGACGATGGCGAGCCCTACCAGCGAGGCCGCCAGCAAGTACCCTGGCTGATCGGCGAGATACGACCAACGCGGGATGATGAACGCGGCGTTCGTAGCCGAGAACATCAGCGCGGCGGGGAAGTAGACGAGGATGGTGGCCCAGTAGAACCACGCCGTGATGAAGCCGTGGAAATCGCCGAAGGCACGCTGCACCCAGATGTAAATGCCGCCCTCGTCCGGATGTCGGGCAGTCAGCTCCAGCGACGTGAACGCCTGCGGGACGTAGAAGAGGAAGAAGCCCAGCACCCAGAGCCCCAGCACGCTCGGACCGTTCTCGGTCGACAGAGCCACGACGCGCATCGAGGCGGTGCAGGCGATATAGAAAAGCACCAGGTCGCGGGGCCCCACGACTTTCTTGAGCTTGCTTTTTTCGGCGTGCGCCGTCGCCGTGATCGCGCGCTCGGTCACTGGGAAGGCGCGCGCTCCAGGCCCACGGGCTCGAGAGTCGAGCCGTCGTAGCTTCGACCGTTCTTCATCACCATGCGGATCGTCGCCGAGTTGCGAATGTTGTCGAGGGGGTTGTCATCCAAAACCAGCAGGTCGGCGAGCTTGCCCGGGGTGATCGAGCCGAGATCGCCGTCCAGCCCGATCGCCTCGGCGCCGAAGATCGTGGCGACCCTGAGCGCGTCATGCTCGGACAGGCCGCCGGACTGGAGCGCCCACAGCTCCCAGTGGTAGCCGAGCCCCTGCAGCTGACC
Source organism: Acidobacteriota bacterium (assembly GCA_965248695.1). Lineage (GTDB taxonomy): Bacteria > Acidobacteriota > UBA890 > UBA890 > WLXD01 > DASCOT01. The sequence goes on from CBDFKD010000002.1 coordinate 4,771,413, forward strand.
GTGGCTGCCGACGCCGGCCCGACCGCCGGCCTCCACGATGTCTCTCACCACCGCGGCATGGCGCTGGAAGATGTGCTCGTCGTCACGGAACCAGCCGCCCGGCCCGGGTCCGGAGCCCTGTCCTCGACGGCGGGTCTTGCGGTCAATGTCCACGTGCGGTGTGAAGCGGTTGAGCTTGGCGTCGTCGTGGGGGTTTTCGCGCGTGTAGAACCAGTTCTCGGCCCAGGGTCCGCCGTAGGCTACCAGGAGGGTCGGCGTGTAGGTCATGCCGGCCTGCGCCGTGAGCTGAACTACGTCCTCGTACAGCGGCGATATCGGGAACGAGTGCTCCTGGCCGGGGTAGCCGTCGATCAGCATCTCGAGGTTGTACTTCATCTCCAGGCCACCCTCGGTGGTCGGCATGAGCCCGAGCTCGCGCGCCGCCATGATGATCCACTGGCGCTGCTGGCGGTTCCCCGACACGTACATCTTGATGGTCTTGGTGTCGTAGTAGTCGCTGTAGCGCCTGAGGATGTTGCGTGCGTGATCGGCGTCCTTGATGTTCTCGCCGCTGAAAACGCCCGGTCCGGTGGAGTAGATGCGGGGGCCCTGCATCAGCCCTGCGCGAACCTTGTCGGCGTAGGTGAGCACATCGGTCGAACCGGTCTGCGGGTCGCGCGTCGTCGTGACGCCGTAGGCGAGGTTGGCGCGATAGGCCCAGGACTCCTGCTTGTGGACGTTGAAGGCGGGTCGCAAGTGGCCGTGGGTGTCGACGAAGCCGGGCACGATGGTGCGACCCGTGGTGTCGATGGTGTGGGCACCGGCAGGCTCGTCGATCTGTCCGCGCTGGCCGACCGCGACGATGCGGTTGTCGCGGACGACGATCACGCCGTCGTCGATGACCTCGTTGCCGTTCATCGTGATGATGCGCCCGCCACGCAGGACGATGGTGCCGCGGGGCATATCACGCTGGGCCTGGATGACCACCCGGACCTCGTCGGGCCGGTAGGCAGGCTCGTCGTCCCCAGCTGCGCCATCCTCATCGGCCGCATCCTCATCGGCGCCGTCCTCGTCCGACCCCGTCGTGGCTTCCTCGGCCTCCTCCTGCCGACGCTGCTCCTCGTCCGCGGCTTCTTCGGCGACCTGCGCTGCCTCGAGGTCGTAGACGAAGTGGGCGTTGCCCATGGAGAAATGGACCCTGGCGCCGTCGCCGCTCCAGGACTGGAACTGGCCGCCGATCTCGGTGAGCTTGCGCGTCGGAGTTGACGCGTCGTCGGGATCGTCGACGCTGATCGTCGGCGTCTCGCCGCCGACGTAGGGAATGGTCACCGTGTAGAGGTCGTTGTTGACCTGTGCCAGCGCCCGGTCGCCCATCGGCGCCCTGAGGATGAGCGAGGCGCGCTGCGGCTCCCGCGCCCCCGGCAGCGTGTGCCCGGTTACCTTCACGTGGCTTTTCTGATCGGTTCCGTCCCATCGGATCGACACCAACCCGTCGTCGACGCTGCTGAGCCAGATGCGCTTCGGATCCTCTGCGAAGTGGGGACGCGAGCGTCCCTGGGTCGGTGCGACGAGGGTCCAGTCACCGCCGTCCGCCGGGATCCAGACAATGTCGTCGGCGGCGCCGAAGCCGCCCTGGGTAAGCACCTCGCGGTACGCCCTGGCGGAGCCTCGAATGGCCACGATCCGATCGCCGACCGGTGACCAGGCCGGATGCTGGTAAATGCCCTCCATCGTTGTGAGTCGCTCGGGACCACCGTCTCCGGAGGAACGCACCTTGTAGACATGTCCGCCGGTCTCCTCGTCCCAGGTGACGAACACGATCCAGTCGCCGTCGGGTGACCAGGCCGGCTGGGCTTGGATGACCTGCAGGTCCGTCAGTCGCCGTGGGTCGCCGTCGGGCCACTCCATGACGTAGAGCTGGTCGAGCGACGTGAAGGCGAGCTTGTTGCCGTCCGGCGACGGGACGGTGTCGCGAATCTGCCGAACGGTGAACTCAGGGGTGTCCTCCACCGGATAGTCGAAGTCGACCTTGGGTCCGATCTCCAGATCCACCGCGACCCTGAAAGGGATGTCGACCGGGTCGCCGCCGGAGATCGGGGCGCGCCGGATGCGGCCGTCGTAGGAGAGCAGCAGCTCGCTGCTGTCGGGTGTGAAGGTCATGCCGGGATAGACGTCGCGGGTCGCAGGCGACTCCTGATCGTCACGCTGTACCGGGTACAGGAACATCTCCTCGTCGCCTGTCCTGAGATCGCGCCGCACGATGCCGGTCTCCGCATCGTGACGGGTGGCATAGACCAGCCAGCGGCCATCCGGCGACAGCGTGGGCCGAAAGGCCGAGCCGCCGCGTGAAGTCCGGGTGTATGTCTTCCCGGTGTCACGGTCGTAGTAGGCGATCTGGTACAGCGGGAAAATCGAGTTGTAGGTCCAGCTCCTCGTGCGGAAGGCGTACCAGACGCGGCGCTCGTCGGCACCGAAGGCGGCGCCGAACGTCTGCAGGTCGCGCGGCTCCTTGATCAGTGGAATTCCGGCTCCGCCGTCGACGTGAAACAGAACCAGCTTGGGGTTGCCGAGCGAGCCGCCACCCTTGGAAGCAACGACGTAGTCCGGATCGGGCGTCCACTCGGGCGAGGCGTAGCTGTTGTTGTTTCCCTTCGTCAGTTGCCGAGTCTCGGGCTCGCCCGTCTCCTCGTCCCGATCCTCCAGGTCGAGGATCCACAGGTTCTCGCCGCCGCTGTAGTCGGAGACATAGACGATCTCGGTGCCGTCCGGTGAGAAGCGCGGCTGGCTGTCGAGCTCCATGCCCGAGGTGATGGGCTGGGCGTCACCGCCGGCGAACGGCAGCAGGTACAGGTCGCCGAGGAAGTCGAACACGATCGTCGAGCCGTCGGGGCTCAGATCGAGCGAAAGCCAGGAGCCGTGGTCAGCGTCGATGGAGACCTTCCGCGCTGCCTCGAGCGGCAGGTTCTCGTTGTCGGGCTTGTGGGCGTCGGGTGCTGTGGCCTCGTCTTGGCCAGAAAAAGCCACGGACGCGGCCGGCGCCGGCAGCAGCGCGAGCAGTTGAACTGTCAGAAGGATCGGAAGACGGCGAGGAAGCATGGATCGCTCTCTGTGGATTTCGACGGGTTGACTATTGTCACCGGGCCTGTGGCGCTCCAGCGTGCCGCCAGCCTACACCGATGGCCGCTGCGAAACGGACGTCGCCGACCTGGTGTGGCGCCGAGCTAGCGCCGCGAGCTCTGGACGAGGCGCGCGCGCGCCGCTTCGCTGAAGTCGTGCTCTGGGAGATCGACTCCAACGATCGGGGGCGGCACTTCTACGCCGCGTTGGGCTTCCAGAGGGGCGGCACCACGCGGGTGTTCATCGAACGCCCCGATGCTGTTGTGCACGAGGAGCGGTACCGTATCGGTACTCTCGTGACACCGGGCGGTGCAAATGACTGAGATGCTGAAGTCTCCGTCAACCGTCCTGTTACGCGCCCTTCCTATCGGGCCGCCCCCTCGTCTGTAGCGGCAGGACCTCGGCGGGCGCGGCTTCGAACGAGGAGCTGCTCGCGGACCGCTCGATGCGCCTCGTCGATGGCCGAGTCCGTGTGCGTCGAGGCAGCAGCATCGGAGTTGGCGATGGAGATCCGACCGAACCGCCGCCGCCCGACCACACACGGCCGGTCGTCGGGGGTAAACAGCGCCCACTCGATCGGATCGTCGAGCGTGTTGTAGCTGTAGGCGTAGCCGTGCGGCCAGCGATTCACAGTGATCGCTTCGATGTCCCGGGCCGGGTCGAAGCCCCCACCCTGCAGCATTCGCCCGAGCTGGTCGCGGATATTGCGCTCGAAGGTCTCGAAGGTGGTGGCCAACAGATCTTCTCGCCCAGCTCGATGCTGCTCTTTCTTCGGGAGTCCAGGGGCACAAGGCACCCTAGTCATGTGCAGGATCATCGGGTCGTCAGGCGATCTGGAAGGCTCGTAGTCACCGAACTGTATCGACCGGCCGAGGCTGGCGCCGCTGTGGTACATCCCCGGTGCGGATACCCGTGAGATGCCCAGGTTGGTGAAGGACGTCCAGTCTCGGATGAGGACGTTGGTGTAGACCAGCGGCATCTTGACGCCATACTTGAGCGCCACCTTCTGCTCATCGGACATCTCGGGGCACAGGTTCGGGATAATCCCGTTGTAGCAGCCCATCACACAGTGACGCGCCCGTACCTTCTCGGCCTTGCCGTCTCGCACATAGGTGATCTCGACCTCGCGGGCGGTGTCGGGATCGCCCAGGTGCCGGGCGGAGACGCCCATGCTGTTGAGGCGAATCCGGGCGTCGGAGCCATCGCGGTCGATGCGGTCGTACCTGAGGCGCGACGTCATCGAGTCTTCCAGCGTAGTACCCGGAAGCGCGTCGGGGATCATGGCGCGAACCAGCAGCCGGGCCAGGGTCGCGTTGCCGTCGGGGAAGTGGATGTCCGGTCGCTCATCCCACTCGTTCTCGCGTCCGTGTTGTCCGCCGCCGATGTGGGCCAGGGGGCCTACGGGGGACAAGGGCGCGAGGTTCATCCCCTGGAATCCGGGATACCCCTGGGCCCACGCATACAGCGCCGGATGGCCGTCGATGCCGACGCAGAAGCTGCCCTTGGGGCGGTCATCGAAGAACGGGATCACATCCGGGTGGACCTTGGCCAGATCCAGGATGAAGTCTCGATAGCTGATCCGAGCCAAGCGCTCCTTCTTGTCGGCATCCGACAGGCCGGGCATGTAGTCCGGGTTCGCACTGTCGTCGTAGAGCCGCGCGATGTCTCGCTGCGCCTCAGGTGACATTGGCGTCTTGGCGAGCCAACCCGGCCATCCACCGGACTGGCCACCGGATCGCCCACCGCGTCCCATCACCAGCCGATCCTCGCCGAACACCTCTTTGCTGAAGAACGTGGCATTGCCGAGGCCCAGTGATCCGTAGAACCGCCTACCAGCAGCGCTGGTGGTATTCGCGCTGTCGATGTCGATGCCGACAGCCGCGAGAAGCGTCCTGGAGACGGCGCTGTAGTGGCCGACGGACTCCAGGTACGACGTGCCGCCGTTGAGCATCAGCGTGCGGCCGCGGTAGGTCATCTCGTTGCGCTTGGCATGCCCACCGAAGTCATCGTGGTTGTCGAGCACCAGCACGCGCGCACCGGGCCCGGCCGAGGTGAGGAAGAAATAGGCCGCCGAGAGCCCGCTCAGCCCCCCGCCGACCACCACGCAGTCGTACGTCTCGCCGGTGTCGACGGCATCAGCCCAGGCGGTCCCGTCGCGCAGTGCATGGCCGGCTTCGAACGAGCCGGGGTGGCTGCCCCGCATGCCGGTCAGGGCGGGTGGATAGTAATCCTGCGTCAGGGACGCATGGGGTGTGGCCTCGCGCGTGGGAAACCAGCTCGGTGCGAGGAGTGACCCTCCGACCGCGACACCGACGCCGTTGACGAAATCCCGCCGGGTGATGTCCCGACGCATCCCGAGCTCACGATCCTTACTCCTGGACACGGCACCCTCCGGAATTGCTGAAGTTGAGCGGCGCGTGGCGCCGATCTCTGTCGTCGACAAGGCTATGCCCCGGTGCGCTCCAGGACAATGTGGATTCGCACTCCGTATTCGCGCTAGCCGCCGTAGAAACGCAGCACGGTGTGTAGCCGATTCAGCCCGGCATCCCCGTCGGCACCAGCGGTAGGGCCCGGAGCCGGACGCCGCTGGCGTCGAAGATAGCGTTGCCGACGGCCGGCGCGATGCCGACGATGGGGGTCTCTCCAGCGCCCACAGAGGCAAGATCCTGGCGGTCGACGAGGACCGTTTCGATCTCGGGGACGTCGCTGAAGCGTGGCACTCGATAGTCTGACAAGCGCGGGTTGAGGATGCGCCCGTTCTCGAAGCGGATGGCCTCGAATAGCGCGCCGCCGAGACCCTGGACGAGGGAGCCTTCGACCTGGCTCCGGAGGTGGACCGGGTTGACGATCGCACCGCATTCGAACGCTTGAGTTGCTCGCAGAACGCGTACGTCGCCGGCGGAGCTGATCTCGACCTCGGCACAACAGGCGACGTAGCTACCCTTCTCGGTACCGATGCCGAGACCGACGCCACGTCCGCCGCGTGCGGTCGCACCGTCCCAACCGAAGGCATCGGCGGCTGCCACGAGAACATCGCGCAGCCGCCCGGCGTCGAGGTTGCGCAGCCGAATCTCCAGTGGGTCGATGCCCACCGCCGCGGCGAGCTCGTCCATGGCAGTTTCCCGAGCGAACACGTTGGAGGTCGCGGCCAGGCCCCGATAGGAGCCCTGACGGAGCGGATAGGCGGTGCGGTGGAAATGAACGCTCCGGTTGGCAACTGCGTAGGGCGTCGATAGCGCCGAGGCGCCCGAGTTGTAGTTGTGGTACTCCCAGGCGGTCAGACGGCCGTCGGCGTCGGCTGCCGCGCGCACGTCGATGACGCCAGCGGGGCGGAAGTAAGCCCAGGTGAACTCCTCCTCGCGTGTCCACGTCAGGCGCACCGGACGCCCCGCTGCTCGGGCAAGGCGAGACGCTTCGACGGCCGCCTCGCCGGTGTGCTTGCCGCCGTACCCGGAGCCGGTATCCGGCATGATCACGCGCACGCGATCCTCCGGAATTCGGAAGGTCTCGGCCAGTTCGGTGCGGACGCCGAACGGTCGCTGTGTGCCGGTGTGCACGGCGAGCCGGTCGCCGTTCCAGGAGGCGACCGCGGCACGCGGTTCCAACGGCACGTGCTGGATGTACGCAACCTCGTAGGTCGCGTCGATGGATACCGCCGCACTCTCGAAGGCGGCTTCGCGCGCGCCGGTCACCTCGGTGCGAGCGCGGCCGAAGCCACCATCAGATTCGTCGGAGACGTTGTCACGCAGATACCCGTACAGCTCCCTGTCGTCCGGCTGAGCGGGCGCTGACCACTCCGCGCGGATTGACGCCAGGGCGGTCTCGGCCTCATCGAGCGTCGGCGCGGCGACCCCTACGAAGTCGCCGTCGTGCACCACCGTTACGCCCGGCAGGGCTTCGGCCGCCGACAGGTCGATGTGCTCGAGGCGTGCGTTGAACGCCGTCGGTCGCAGCACCTTTCCATGGAGCATGTCTGGGAGGCTCACGTCAGTCGGGTATCGGTGGGCGCCGGTCACGAACCCCACGCCGGCCACCTTCGAGGCGCTCGAACCGGATACCGCCCATTGTGCCGGAGCAGTCACCGGCTCCTCGTCGAGCACCGTCTGGAGCAATTCCCGCCCGCCCGTCAGCTCGCCGAGGGTCACGGCGCGTCCGGAGGGCTGATGCGAGATCCGGCCCGTTGACACAGTCAATGTCGCCACGTCGACGCCGAGCCTCTCGGCCGCGAGCTCGAGCAACGTCTTCCGCGCCGCAGCGGCGATCTTACGAAGATGCGACGACATGACCGGAGTCGTCTGGCTGCCGAACGTACCGCGGTCGTAGGGCACGCGATCGGTGTCGCCCATGACCAGCTGGACGGCGTCGGTCGGGACCCGCAGTTCCTCGCAAACTGCCTGGGTCAGCGACGTGCGGATGTTCTGCCCGACCTCTACCTTGCCAGTGAAGACGGTGATCTCACCGTTGTCACCGATGTGTAGCCAGGCAGCGATCTCACCGGGCATCGTGCGGCGCCCGCCACGACCGGACTCCTGTGCGGCGGTGTCGACCGGTAGCACCATCGCCACCGCAAGCCCGGCGCCGAGAGCTCGAAACAGCTCGCGCCGATCCAGGGCGAACACATAGGCCGGGCGTTCGCTCAGCTCGTAGCGCTCAGGCTCGAGCTCGACGGGCACCAGCGACTCCTGCTCGGTGGGGCGCGACACGGCGGCTCCGTCGCGAGGGCGGTCGCTCATCGCTCGTCCTCGGGAGCAGTCTCGCTGACGGACTGGATGGCGGCGACGATACGGTGGTACACGCCGCAGCGGCAGACGTTGCCCTCCATGTGGCGGGTGATCTCTCGCGCCGACGGGTTCGGGTTGCGTCTCAGCAGCGCCACCCCGGAGACGATCATTCCGGATGTGCAGTAGCCGCACTGCAGGGCATCCTGACGAAGGAAAGCTCTTTGTAGCGGATGCAGCTGACCGTCTCGGGCAAGACCCTCGATCGTCGTGATCGCCCGGCCGCGGAGATCACCAACGGCCGTGATGCACGAGCGCCGCGGTGTGCCGTCGACGAGCACAGTGCACGCGCCGCACTGACCTTCACCGCAGCCGTAGTGGCTTCCGGTGAGGCCGAGATCGTCGCGCAGCACCGACAGGAGCAGTCTGTGAGGATCGACATCGACGCGGACGTTCTTACCGTTGATGCGCAGCTCGGCGAGCCGACGCGCTCTCAGCGCTGCAGGTCGCCTGATACTTCCGTGTTCGGTTGACATGTGCCCAGAGGCTATCGCCACCGCGTCGTCGACGACAGGGGGCGCTGGAACGGTGCTTCGCTCGGTAGCCATAGTGCCCGGCCGTCGACAGCGTCAGGAGACGACTAGGATCACTTCTGCTGAGGCATCGCCGATGCCGCAGGCGTGGACCGTCCGCACGCGCACGAAGTACGTGCCCGCAGCGACTCCGTTCGCCACGAAAGTCGTGCCGGTGCTCCCGGTGTCGAAGTTGGCCAGGTCGGATAGTCCCGTCGTAGATCCCGCCTCGATCATGTACGAGGTGGCAGCCTCGGCCCCCGGAGTCCAGCTGAGCGTGATTCGGGAGCCACTGGCCGAGGCGGTCAGGTTTCCCGGCACGCCGGCCGTTGTGTCGCAAGCGCTCGTGGGGTCCTCGACCATGGCCACCACGTTATTGGATTGTGCGCTCGTCCCGGCAGCGTTCACGGCGCTCACGGTGAGGTTGAAGGTCGCGCTGGCAACATTCGTGGCCGTGAACGAGGTGCTGGCGTTGCCGGTGTTGAAGTCCGCCAGATCGTTGCCAGAGGGAGCGGAGCCGGCCTGGATCCGATACGAGGTGGGCTCTCCGCCCGCGGCGGGTGCGCTCCATTCCAGGGCCACCGTCGAGTCGTTGACCTCCACCTCCAGCTCTTCCGGGGGGCCGGGCGCCGTCGCCTCGCGGCCGGATAGCCTGCGTCGATCACGGGCGAGCCACCAACCAGCGTGTAGCCCTCGGTGATGCTGTCGCCAAAAGCCAGCCAGCGGCGTGACGAGGACATCTTGCCGACGATCGGTGCGGGGAACGAGCTTGTCGGGGCCACGTCGGCCGCCCGCCCCACGACCACCTGAAGATCTGCGGCCCCACCTCGGGACCGGGCACCGGCGCCCTCCGCCACGGTCAGCCCGCCGCGCAGGTTCTTCCATCCCAGACGAAGCCGGCCGTCGGCGGTGGCTGCAGCGGCGATGTCGGCGTTGGCCGACAGGACGACATCTCGGGGCCGTTGCCACGAACGCTCGCCGAGGCGACTCCAGCGCACGACGCTTCGCTTTGAACCCGGGATGTTCTCGGCCACTGTCCAGATCAGGCTCAATTGGCCCCGCGAGGCCAGCGCGATCGGAGAGCTGCTAGCGCTGCGTGAGACCGTTCGCGGCGCGTCCCATCCTTGCCGAGGATGCCCGACAACGGCTTCCGTCCAGTATGCGTGTTTCCGGAAGGAGCTCCAGGCGATCAACCAGCGGTCGCCGCTCACGGCGATGCTTGGCGCAACGTCGGGTGTCTCGTCGCGTGTCAGCGCAAGCGGTCGATCCCATCCCGCCGACCCGCGCCAGCTCACCCATATCTCGGCGTGGCCAGCATCATCGGCGGCCCAGACGACAGCTGGCAACCCTCGATCGCTCACTGCGATCGCCGGAGCCATGGGCTCGCCGGATGGCTGCGGCAAGCGTTCGGGAGAGCTCCAGCCGTCACCCAGCCGCTGCGACGCGTAGAGACCGGGGCGTCCGCGGTTGCCGACTTCATCGGACGCAATCCACACAGCCCAGAGTGATTCGCCACCCGAGGCCAGTGCAGGGTGACGATTGTATGCCCCGGCTGAAGGGCCGTTCTCGGGGGGCTGCCAGCGCCCCCGGTCGTATTGCTGCGCCCAGAGCCGGCTTGCCGACCCTCGAGATCGCGATGCGACGACCCAGGTCGAGCCATCGGCTCGAGCCGCAGCCGCAGGCTGGCCGTCGCGACCGGTCGACGCAGGTCCGAGGCGGCGCGCCGGCATCTCCGGCGGCACCGCACCGTACACGCTGGTGCCAGCCACGGAGTCATCGGCAGCGCGCCAGATCGAAGCCGGTGTGTCGGCTGCCGTCACCACCGGGAGCCCGACGAACAGCCGCTCGCGAGCGCCTTGCACGGAGGCCAGCCCGGCGCTGATCTGGGGCGTCGCCAGGCCGATGGAAACCAAGCACACCAGCAACAGTCGAGGACTCCATCCGTGATGCCTCCGCGGTGCATTGAACCGGGCGGCGCTGGTGCTCTGACGGGTGGAACTCATCGACGCTGGCTGGTGACCGGGGGCTCGCGGTTGGGCGCGAAATGGAGAGAGGGAGACGTGTTGGCCACCGGATGCTACTGGGAGTCCAAGCGCGCGGCAAGAGGGGGTTTGGACGCCGGGGAGTGAGGCGTAGACACGTCAGTCTGGAGGGGACAACGGCGGTCAAGTACGCTCTCAGCTACGCAGGTATTGACATCGAGACACGCCGAATCCGTCTGCAGCACCTCGTTCAGAATCGACGCCTAGCGCGTCTTCTCCGGAGCCGGATTCGGACGGTCATCCGCTGAGCCGAACGGCGTGTCGCGTCGGGTCGTTTCGAATACCACGAATCCTCAGCGCGCAGACGAGGTCGTATCCAGGGTCGGGGCCGTCGTGTCGCACCATCGCCGACGGAAGCAAGGTTACGGCGAGCGTTGCCGGGACGATCGCGTGCGCCTATTCTTGGCCGACCTCGAGCCGCGCATGCGCCACCGATGTCGGTACGGCGGTTCCTGAGACGAGCCGGCCACCGGCCCGACTGGAAGCCTGCTGCAGGACCGGAGATCATGAACGCCGCCACCGCTACCACCGAGCAGATCCGCCGGCAGTTCCCCGCGCTGGGGCGACAGTGTCAGGGGCTGCCGGTCGCCTATTTCGACGGCCCGGGTGGCACCCAGGTGCCCCGTTCGGTCGTCGAAGCGATGGTCGAGTACCTCTACGGCCACAACGCGAACGCCGGCTGGGCCTATCCATCCAGCCAGGAGACGGACGGTCATATCGCCGCGGCCCGCGAAGCCGTCGCATGCCTGCTCAACGCGACGCCGTCCGAGATCGTGTTCGGGGCGAACATGACCACCCTGACGTATCGCTTGGCTCGCGTCCTCGGGCATGTGTACGGACCGGAGGCGGAGATTCTCGTCAACGAGCTCGAGCATCACGCCAACGTCGATCCGTGGATCGAGCTCGGACGGCAAACAGGAGCCCGGGTCAGGTCGGCGAAGATGGATCCGTCCACCGGACAGATCGACTGGCCGGATCTCGAGCGTCAGTGCAGCCCGCGCACGCGTCTGATTGCCATCGGCGCCGCATCCAACGCCCTGGGCACCATCAACGAAGTAGCCCGGGCGTCCGAGCTGGCACGAAGCGTCGGGGCGCACCTGTTCGTCGACGCGGTGCATCTGGCCGCCCACGAGCTCATCGATGTTCGAGCGATGGGGTGCGATTTCCTGGTCTGCTCGTCCTACAAGTTCTACGGGCCTCACATGGGAGCCCTCTTCCTTCGCGGCGAGCTTCTGAGCTCACTCGAGTTCCCGCGGGTCGCGCCGGCGCCGGATTGCGCTCCCGATCGGGCTGAGACCGGTACCCGGAATCATGAGGGGCTCGCCGGGGTCACGGCCGCGGTCGACTTTCTCGCCTCGTGCGGCGCGGGCGAGGTCCGGCGTCAACGACTCGAGAGCTTCTTCGAGAGCCAGCAAACGGCTGGCGCCGAGCTGACGCGCCAGTTGTGGGACGGGCTATCCGCCATCGCCGGGGTCCGCGTCGTCGGTCCTCCTCCGGAGGTGCCGCGCACGCCGACCGTCAGCTTTGTCGTCGAGGGGATAGAGGCTGAGGCGGTAAGCGCCCGGCTGGCTCAGGAGGCCATCTTCACCTCGCACGGGGACTTCTATGCCAGTACGGCCGTTGCCCGATTGGGGTTCTCCCAGCAGGGTCTGGTGCGCGCCGGTTGTGCTTGCTACACGACTACCGCCGAGGTAGAGCGGTTGGTGGACGGCGTGCGACGCATTGCCGCTGGAGGAGACGGCCCATGACCATCGGTCCGGGCGAAGCCGTTGTCGAGACGCTCGTGTTGAACAACAACTCCTGGGACGCCGAAGTGGCCAGCGTGATCGAGGTCCTCGTGGATCCCGAGGAGATACCTTTCCCGGCGCGCGCCGCCGACATCTATACCAACTGGAAGCCGCCCGAGCCGGCGGGATGACCGGCAGGCGTCGCAAGCAGATCTGAATATGGGCTACCGACTCAACGGGCAGCAACAGCTTATTTGCGACGGCGTGCGCGATGCGTGCCGGGCGTTCCCCGATGAATACTGGCGGGCTCTCGAGCGGCAGGATGCCTACCCCACCGAGTTCGTCGACGCGCTGACCGAGGGGGGTTGGCTCGCGGCGCTCATTCCCGAGGAATATGGCGGGATGGGCCTCGGGGTTCTCGAAGCCAGTCTGATCCTCGAGGAGATGAACCGCTCTGGCGGCAACGCTGCCGTGTGTCACGCGCAGATGTACATCATGGGAACGCTGCTGCGGCATGGCTCGGACGAGCAAAAGCAGCGGTTCCTGCCGCCGATTGCTGGCGGCGAGTTGCGGTTGCAGGCCTTCGGCGTGACCGAGCCCACGACGGGGACCGATACAACGCGCACGCAGACCATGGCGGTGCGCCACGGCGACCGCTACGTCGTAAATGGGCAGAAAGTCTTCATATCAAGGGCATTGCAGTCGGATTTGATGCTGCTGCTGGTGCGGACAACGCCACTGGATGCGGTTGACAAGCGGACCCACGGGCTCTCGCTCTTGCTGGTCGACCTGAAGGAAGCGGTGGGCAACGGCATAACGATCCGTCCGATCCGGACGATGATGAACCACCAGAGCACCGAGTTGTTCATCGACGACCTCGAGGTGCCCGTTGATCGACTCGTGGGCGAGGAAGGGCGGGGATTTCACTACGTGCTCGACGGGATGAACGCCGAGCGCGTGCTGATCGCCGCCGAGTGCATCGGTGACGGCCGTTGGTTCATCGAACGGGCGAGCAAGTACGCCTGCGATCGGGTGGTGTTCGATCGACCGATCGGCCAGAACCAGGGCGTCCAGTTTCCGCTCGCCCGAGCTCACGTAGCGGTTGAGGCAGCTGACCTGATGCGCTTCCATGCGGCCGAGCTGTTCGATGCCGGCGAACCCTGCGGCGCCGAGGCCAACATGGCCAAGCTGCTGGCCGCCGACGCCTCCTGGGAGGCGGCGAACGTGGCGCTACAGACGCACGGTGGGTTCGGCTTTGCGGAGGAGTACGACATCGAGCGTAAGTTTCGCGAGACCCGGCTGTACCAGGTGGCACCGGTATCGACCAACATGATCCTGGCGTTCATCGCCACCAAGGTGCTGGGGCTGCCGAGGTCGTATTGATGCGCTTCGCAGTACCCGGCCAACCGGCGATAGGCACCACGCTCGCGACGTGGCAGGGGTCGGCATGGTGATGCCGCTCGACGACGTCACCGTAGTGGCGCTCGAGCAGGCTGTGGCCGCCCCGTTCGCCAGCCGGCAGCTGGCAGATCACGGAGCGCGCGTCATCAAGATCGAGCGCCCCGGCACAGGGGACTTCGCTCGCGCCTACGACACCCGCGCCAACGGCCTGGCGAGCTACTTCGTGTGGCTCAATCGTGGCAAGGAATCGCTGACCCTCGATCTCAAACATCCGGAGGGCAAGGAGCTACTGGCGAAACTGCTGGCGGACGCCGACGTGTTCCTGTCGAACCTTGCTCCGGGGGCGGTGGAGAGGCTCGGTTTCGGCGCCACGACGCTACGACGACGCCACCCGCGGTTGGTGGTGTGCGAGGTGTCGGGCTACGGCATCGGCGGTCCCGACGAGCAACGCAAGGCGTATGATCTGCTCGTGCAGGCCGAGGCCGGCCTGATGTCGGTAACTGGCACGGACGAACAGCCCAGCAAGGTGGGTATCTCGGTGGCCGACATCTCCGCCGGTATGTACGCCTTCTCGGGCGTTCTGACCGCGCTGTACCAACGAGCTCGGAGCGGCTCGGGGACGATCGTGCGCGTGGCGCTTCTGGACACGCTGGCTGAATGGATGAGTCAGCCGATGTACTACGCCGGCGAGGACGGTGAGCCGCCTCGACGCAGCGGCGCAGAGCACGCGACGATCGCGCCTTATGGCCCCTTCGTCTGTGCCGACGGGCAGGTATTTCTGGGGATTCAGAATGAGCGTGAGTGGGCGGTGTTCTGCGACCAGGTGCTCGGCGACGCGACCCTGGCCGCGGACGCAGAGTTCGCCGACAACTCGGCGCGCGTAGCGAACCGGCAGCGGCTGCAGGAGATCGTCGAGGGCGTGCTGTGCGACCGCTCCGTCGTCGACGTCCTCAGACAGCTTGATGCAACCGGCATTGCCAGTGCGAGAATGAGATCTGTGGGCGAGCTGGTCGAGCACCCGCAGCTGACAGCACGTGATCGGTGGCGCCAGGTTGACTCGCCCGTCGGGCCGTTGCCCGCCTTGCTGCCGCCCGTGATCATGGAAGGAGTAGAGCCCGCGATGGGGCCGGTACCCGATGTCGGCGAGCAGACGGAACAGATTCTTCGAGAGTTGCAGCTCGATGACGTTACGATCTCGCAGTTGCGGCAGCGCCAAGTCATCTGATCCCGAAGGGGCGACGAGAACAGGAGGTGAGCGTGGCGATCAAGGAAGGTTGGACCGGCCGCGTGTACGAAGATTTCGAAGTTGGAGACATCTACGAGCATCCCCTCGGGCGCACGATCACGCAGACCGACAACAGCTGGTTCACGCTCCTGACGCAGAACACCAACCCGATCCACTTCGATCGTGAGCTCAGCGCCGCCACCGAGTTCGGCAAGCCGCTGGTGAACTCCGCTCTGACCCTGGCGATGGTGACCGGGCAGTCGGTGACCGATCTGTCGCAGAACGTCATGGCGAACCTCGGCTGGGACAAGGTGCGTCTCCCGGCGCCGCTGTTCGAGGGCGATACGCTGTATTCCCGCAGCGAGGTGCTGGAGAAGCGAGAGTCGAGATCCCGCTCCAACGTCGGCATCGTGAGGGTAAAGTCGAGCGGCTACAAGCAGGACGGCACATTGGTAATCGAGTACGAGCGCACCTTCATGGTCTACAAGCGTGGTCATGTGCCGCAGCGCCCGCGGCCGCAGCCGCCCGAGTGAGCGCATGACGGAGCCGTCGCTGACCGAGCGCATGACAGAGCCGTCGCTGACCGAGCGGCTTGCCGCATGGCTCGTCGGCCGCCGCGAGGCCGGACTCCCGGCATCGGTGCTCGATACCGCACGCACCTATGTCGTCGACTGGCTGGGCTCGCTGCTCGCCGGCACGAAGTCTGTTCCTGGCGGCATGCTGTTGGCTCACGCGGCCTCCAGATCCGGTGGCCCGTGCAGCGTCGCGGGGCTCGCGGTCGACTGCTCACCCGAGCTTGCGGCACTGACGAACGGTGGCCTGTCGCACATCGTGGAGATGGACGACTTGCACCGGTTCTCGGTGGTGCATCCTGCCGCAGTCGTGATCCCGGCCAGCCTGGCTGTGGCCGAGGCTGAGGGCGCCACTGGCGATGCGTTCCTGGCCTCCGTGGTCGCTGGATACGAGGTCGCGATCCGTGTAGGCGAGGCTGTCGGCCCGACGCATTACCGCCACTTCCACAACACCGCAACGTGCGGCGGTTTCGGCGCCGCAGCGGCCGCCGGCTGGCTGATGGGATTGGGTCGCGACGAGCTGGTGTGGGCGCTCGGCAATGCCGGCACGCAGGCATCGGGCTTCTGGGAATTCAACGCTGACGGTGCGATGAGCAAGCACCTGCACGCCGGGCGGGCGGCGTCCAACGGAGTGTTGGCGGCGGCGCTTGCGGCCCACGGCTTCACCGGCGCCCGCCGAATTCTCGAGGGCGAGCGAGGACTGTTCGCCGGCATGGCACCCGACGCCACCCCCGAGCGTGTGGTCGAGAACCTCGATTCTCCTGAGCTCAAGATCGGTGGAACGTCGCTGAAGCCGCATGCGTCGTGTCGCCATACGCATGCTCCCGTGGATGCGGCGTTGGAGCTACGTGCGCAGCTGGGAGACAACGGAGTCGAGGCCATTGAATCGGTGCAGGTCGACACCTACCAGGCGGCACTGGATCTGTGTGACCGGCCCGACCCACAAACACCGTACGAGGCCAGCTTCAGCTTGCAGTACTGCGTCGCCTCGGCGGTGCTGCGTGGGAGCGTCGGGTTGGCGGAGTTCATGCCGCCGAGTGTCGCCCAGGCCGACGTACGCCGCCTGCTGGCGGCAGTCGAGTGCCGCGTCGAGCCGCAGGTGGAAGCCGCGTATCCCGAGCAGTGGAGATCTCGCGTGCAGCTGAGGCTAGCCGGCGGCACAACGCTCGAAGCTGAAGTCCATGCGCCGCGCGGCGATCCAGAAAACCCGCTGTCGGCGGCCGAGGTCGAGGCCAAGTTCCGGCGGCTCGCAGAGCACGCCGACCGAGACGGTGAGGCCGATCAGTGGCTGGCTTGGGTGCGCAGCCTGGGCGCGGGTCCGCTGGGTACGAACCGGCTCCCCTGGGCGGCTCGTTGACGAGAACGTAGGCGCCAGGGACAACCGCGCGTCTGTCCCGGTATGGGGTTGCGGAGACCCACCTATAATGGCGCTTCCATTCTCTCGTCCGCGCGTCGCGGGCGATCGGTGCTCCCGTGGGAGGACAGCATGATCCGCAGATACGGTCTTGTGGTGTTGGTGGTGGCGGTCGCGTTCGTTGCCGGTATGGTGGTCGATCAGGTGGCCACGGCGGAAGCGCAGCACAACAAGATCTACGAGCTGCGCACCTACACCACGGCCGAGGGGCGGCTGCCGGCGCTGCTGCAACGCTTTGGTGGTGGCGAGCTTGATCTGTTCGACAAGCAGGGCATGGCGAGTGTCGGATACTGGGTGCCAGATGACGCGCCGGAGTCGGACAACACCATGATCTACATTCTGGCGCACGACAGCCGCGAAGCGGCGGCCGCTTCCTGGCAGGGATTCATGGACGACCCGGCGTGGAAGACGATGCGAGAGGAGTCGCTGGTTGACGGGCCAATCGTGATCAAGGTCGAGTCGACGTTCATGAACCCGACCGACTTCTCGCCCGCCAAGTAGCCGTCACGTTTGTTCAGGCGACGGTCCGCCAGCTGATGGGGCGATACCGAAGGCTCGGACCCGTGCTCGTGTGCTTGACACTCGCGAGCCTTGCGGTTGGCACCGAGGCGCGCGCGCAGTCCTCGTTGATCGGCGCACGCGGTTGCATCGCGCACGCCGGTGCGAGCGCCCATGCCCCGCCGCACACGATGGCGGCCTACCGGCGCGCGTTGGAACTGGATGCCGATTTCGTCGAGCCCGATCTGCAGCTCACGCGCGACGGTGTGCTGGTGTGCCTGCACGATCTGTCGCTCGAACGAACGACCGATGTCGAGGAAGTCTATCCCGAGCGTGCCACGGAAGTCGTGACGGCTGGGGTCACGGCGCGCACCTGGCTCGTGAACGACTTCACCCTGGAAGAGATTTGACGACTCGATGCCGGGGCCTGGTTCGATCCGGCGTTCGCCGGTGAGCGCGTACCGACGTTACAGGAGCTGATCGACCTGGCGGCCGGCAAGGCCGGCATCTACCCGGAGACCAAGGACGTCGAGTTCTATCTCGGACGCGGGATCGATGTCGATCTGAAGCTGCACCAATTGCTGGCGTCCAACGGACTGGACACGCGCGCCGGGCAGCGAGCCACGCCGGTGCTCATCCAGTCGTTTCATGAGCGCAGCCTGCGCACGCTTAGACGGCTGGGAGGTGATCAGTACGATCTCATCCAGCTGGTCTGGATCCACCAATGGGAGCAGTTCCTCAGCGATGAAGGGCTCGACCATGTAGCGGAGTACGCTCAGGGCGTCAGCCCGTTTCTGACCTTCGTGCTCGGCGATCCGACGCTGGTGGGTCGGGCCCACGAGCGCGGCCTCGCCGTTCACGCGTGGCAGGCGTTCGAGGCCTTTCCACCGACCGAGCTCGGCGACGAGGCCGCCTATATTCGCTACCTGCTGGACGACGTGGGACTTGACGGTTTGTTCGTTCATGATCCGGGGCTCTGCCCCTGAGACGGTCCCAGGAGGAACCATGAGAACACTCGCCGTCGCGACCGCAACGACGCTGGCGCTGCTCGGCGCCGGATCAGGCCTGGCCGCGGAGGATCCCAGGGTCCCGAGCGTCGAAGACATCATGGCGTTGCGGATCGTCAGCTCGGCCGAGATCTCGCCCGACGGAGCCCATGTGGCCTTTGTCCAGCATGGCGAGAACGATCGGCGGGTAACGATCGCCAATGGCTACCAGTTCCGCCAGCTGTTGCTGGACAAGGGCATCGAGGCACGCATGATCGTCTACAACGGAATGGGCCACGGTCCCTCGACTCCGCGCATGCGGCGCGCGATCAACGAGCATGCGCTCGCCTGGTTCCAGGAACACCTGTTTGGCGGTGACGCTCCTGACTTCGTCCATCCGGTTGCGGCCGACAAGTAGGCGACGAGCCGGGGATCGAAGGGCTGCGATGAGCTATCGGATCGGCGTCGACATCGGGGGCACGTTTACCGATCTGGTGCTGGTGGACGACGACGGGGCCGTCTTCGAGGTCGCGAAAGTGTTGACGACCTCCGCCGATCCTGCCCAGGCCGTGGGGGAGGGGGTCGAGGCACTGTTGAAGGCGACTGGAGTGCCGGCCGGGTCGATCTCGCACGTCGTGCATGGCACGACGCTCTTCGCCAATGCGCTGATCGAGCGCAAGGGGGCGCGCACGGCGCTGATCACCACTGCCGGGTTCCGTGACGCCCTGGAGATTGCGCGCGAGCATCGCTACGACATGTACGACCTGCGGCTGGAGCGTGCCGCGCCGCTGGTACCTCGCCGCCTTCGCTACGAGGTTGACGAGCGGGTGTTGGACGATGGCTCCGTTCACCGGCCGCTCGACCTCGACAGCGCCGTGCGAGTCATCGACGAGTTGCGCGCAGAAGCCGTCCAGGCGGTGGCCGTCTGCTTGCTCCACAGCTATGCCAACGCGGACCACGAGCAGGCCATCGGACAGCTGCTGCGCGAGCGTGCTCCGGACCTTGCGTGCTCGCTGTCCTCGGAAGTGGCGCCTGAGATCCGGGAGTACGAGCGGACATCGACGACGGTGGCCAACGTCTACATCCAGCGGCTGGCCGAACGGTACCTGACCCGCCTCGTCGAGCGGCTGCGAGAGTTGGGTGTTGCCGGGACGCTGTTCATCATGCAGTCCAACGGTGGTACCTGTACCGTCGAGGCGGCCTGCGAGCTGCCAATCCATATCGTCGAGTCGGGACCGGCGGCGGGCGCGCTGGCCGCAGCGCACTACGGTCGGCGAATGGGGCAGTCGGACCTACTGTCGTTCGACATGGGCGGTACGACGGCCAAGGCGGGTGTGATCGAGGACGGCGAGCCGCTCATCGCGCGCGAGTTCGAGGTGGCGCGCGTGTACCACTTCAGGCGCGGCAGCGGGCTGCCGATCAAGGCGCCGGTGATCGAGATGATCGAGATCGGAGCGGGCGGCGGCAGCATCGCCCGCCTCAACCGCCTCGGGTTGCTGGAGGTGGGGCCCCACAGCGCTGGCTCCGATCCTGGTCCCGCCTGCTATGGGCGCGGCGGGACGGCGCCGACGGTCACCGACGCCGACCTGCTGCTCGGGCTCCTCGATCCCGACTTCTTCCTCGGCGGAACCATGACGCTGGACGGCACCGCCGCCCGCGACGCCATCGCGAAACAGGTCGCAGAGCCGTTGGATCTCGACCCGGTGCGCGCCGCCTGGGGCATTCATCAAGTGGTCAACGAGAGCATGGCTGCGGCGGCGCGGGTGCACGCTGTTGAGCGCGGCAAGGACCTGCGCCGGTTTCCGTTGTTCGCCTTCGGCGGCGCCGGGCCGGTGCACGCGGATCGCGTGGCGCGGATCCTCGGGTGCCCGGGTTTCGTCTGCCCACGAGGTGCCGGTGTTACCTCGGCGGTCGGATTCTTGGCCGCACCCCTGTCCACCGAATCCGTGCGCACGCTGCCTGGCAGGCTGGCGGAGCTGGACTGGTCGGCGGTCAACGATTGCCTATCGGAGATGGAGCTCGAGGGACGCCAGGTTCTGGAGGCCACGGTTCCTCCCGAGCAGATCACGGTTCGTCGATGGGGTGATTTTCGCTACAGCCTGCAGGGGCACGAGATGCGTGTTGCGGTGCCTGGCGGCACGCTCGGCAGCGCCAGTGAACCGCAGTTACGCGCCGCCTTCGAAACGGAATACGAAGCCATCTACGGGCGGACGCCCCCCGGCCCGGAGATCGAGGCAGTGAGCTGGCGGCTGTCGTGCTCCGGTCCACTGCCGGATCTGCACCTGCCCGAGGCTTCGTCCGGCGAGGTGGGTTCGACGCCAAACGCCCTCGAGGGCGAGGGCGCGATCAAGGGGAGGCGCCCGGTGTACCTGCCGGAGGAATCGGATCTGGTGCCGGTGCCGGTTTACGACCGCTACGCGCTGGTGTCCGGCGAGCGTTTCACCGGCCCCGCGATCGTCGAGGAGCGCGAGTCGACCGTAGTTGTCGGTGCGGGAGCAGACGCTCGGATCGACGATTCACTGAACCTGGTGGTGGACTTCGGATGATGACAACGTCGCGACAACGCGCAATGGTGCAAGCCTGATGGATCCGATCCTGCTGGAGGTGCTGTGGAACCGTCTGATCGGCGTCGTCAACGAGCAGGCCGCCGCCCTCATGCGGACCTCGTTCACCTCGGTGCTGCGGGAGGCCGGGGATCTGTCGGCAGGCATCTTCGATCGGCGCGGCCGCATGATCGCGCAAGCGGTCACCGGTACCCCGGGGCACATCAACTCGATGGCCACAAGCATGGGGCACTTCCTACGTGCCTTCCCGGTCGATTCGCTGCAGCCAGGAGACGTGCTGGCAACCAACGATCCCTGGAAGACCGCCTCGCAGCTCAACGACATCACCGTCATCACGCCGATATTCCACCGATCCCGCCTGGTGGCGTTCTTCGGCAACACCTGTCACGCGCTCGATATCGGGGGCCGCGGTCTGTCGGCCGATTCGCGCCAGGTGTTCGAGGAGGGGCTCTTCATACCGATCATCAAGCTGCACGATGCGGGGAGCCCGAACGAGACGCTGCTGGCGCTGCTGCGGGCCAACGTGCGGACACCCGACGAGGTGCTCGGCGACCTTCATGCCCAGGTGGTCGCCAATGAAGTGGGCGGTCACCAGCTCCTCAAGAGCCTGGCGGAGTTCGATCTGGCCGATATCGAGGATCTGTCCGACCTGATCGTCGAACGCTCGGAGGCGGCCATGCGCGAGCGGATCGCTGCGATCCCGGACGGCCAGTACGACTCCGAGGTGGTGTGCGACGGGTTCGAGGAACCGATCCGTATCCGCACGACGATCGTCGTCGACGGGGACTCGCTGCAGGTCGACTACGCGGGTACGTCGCCCGAAGTGGGGTGGGGGATCAACGTGGCGTTCAACTACAGCCACGCCTACACGACGTACGGGGTGAAATGCGCCATCTCGCCCGATGTACCGAATAACGAAGGCAGCTTTCGGCCGGTGAGTGTGACGGCGCCGGCCGGGTGCATCCTCAACGCCCAGCCGCCAGCCGCGATCGGCGGCCGACACCTGATCGGCCACTACCTGCCCTGCGCCATCTTCGAGGCGCTCGCCGAGACGCTGCCCGACCAGGTCTCCGCTGCCGGCTTCGACAGCCTGTGGGACACCCAGGTTTACGGTCACGATACGCGCACGGATGAGCCGTTCAGCTACGTCTGGTTTTCCTCCGGTGGCACCGGTGCCATGGCGCATCGCGATGGTCTGTCCGCCACCGCGTTTCCGAGCGGCATCGCGGGCGTGCCTGTGGAGGTCATCGAAGCGGTATCCCCTGTGATGCTCGAGCGGCGCGCATTGTTGCCCGATTCGGGCGGACCAGGGCGATTCCGAGGCGGCCTCGGGCAGGTGATGAAGATCGCTGTGCGCACTGAGCGTCCCTATATGTTCTCCGGCCTTTACGAGCGCGTCCAGTTTCCCGCACCGGGGCTTGCCGGAGGTGGAGCCGGGGCCCCGGGCGCCGTGCGTGCCAGCGGCGACACACCCGTCTACGCCAAGATCCGTGAGCAGCTGCCGGCCGGCACCGCGGTAACGATCGAGTTGCCGGGCGGCGGTGGCTACGGGCCCCCGGAGGAGCGCGATCCGGCCCTGGTGCTCGAGGACGTACTTGACGGCTACGTGTCGATCGAGCGTGCCCACGATGACTACAAGGTGGTCATCGACCAGGAGACGATGCAGCTGGACGCGACCGAGACGGCGCGGCTACGCGGGCAGGCTTCCTCTGGAGTGTCCTAAGGGGCACCGGTTCGGCGGCTCTTGACCTTCTATATATAGATGATCTATATATAGAAGGTCTATAGAAGTGATCGACACGAATTCTCGAGCGACGCAGCGAGCGAGCATCCGATGCCGGCCGATCCCACCGTCGAGGTTCAGAGCCTGACGCGCACGTGTAACGAGGCGCTGATTCTCGCGGCGTTGCGCGCTAGCCCAAAACACGGCTATCAGTTGGCGCTGGAGGTGGAGGCACGCGGCGGGGGCGGCTTTCGCCTGCAGCACGGGACGCTGTATCCGATTCTGCACAGGCTGGAAAAGCGAGGCCTGATCGACGGTACATGGTCGCAGGCGGATTCGGCTCGCCGGCGAAAGCTCTACACGCTGACCGCTGAGGGGCGTCGGTACGCGGCCCGCCAACTCGAGGCTTGGCGGTGCTTCGTGGATCGTTTCGTCGCCGCAACGGAGGATTCGGAGGCATGATGAACGCCCGCGCCCGGACGGAGCCCGGCATGCCGAGCCGCTTCGCCGACATCATCAGCAAGACCGGTGACCGACTGCGGTTGCCGCTACCAGCGCGCACGCGGATTCTGCTCGAGATCCACGCCGATCTCGAGGACCTCTACGAGTACTTCCGCACCCAGGGCATGTCCGATACTGATGCCCATGAAGAGGCGCTCCGTAGGTTCGATCTGTCCGACGCGGCTCTCATCGCCCTGCTGATCGGATCCCTCGGCTGGTGGCTGCAGGCGCTGGCGATCACGCATCGCGTGGCCGGCGCATCCGTCTCGGTATCCGACGTCGCCGCCGGGCTCGCCGCCGGGGCCGCCACCGCAGTCATCGCGATGACCGGCGCGCTGACCTGCTGCCTGATCTGGACGCTGCTCGCCCACAAAGTCGCAGCGGTGGAGCGAGCCGAGGCCGAGGTTCTGCTGGAGTCTGGATGACCTGGCTCGAGTACGAGCTACCCCACAACCACTGAGGAGGCACACATGCTGTCCACTTTCCAAACGATGGGGCCGTTCGCCTGGCCGCTACTCATCATCGCCGTTGCCAACCTGGCAATGATCGGCCTCCGGGCACGCGACCTCTACGGGTCCGGAGCGGCTTCGGATGCCCGGTTGGGCGCGCGCATCAACGCCGTCCTGTTCTGGGGCGTCGTGGCGCTGCTGCTCGGCTACCTCAGCCAGTACGCTGGCCTGTACTTGTCGATGACCGCCATCGCCCAGCTCGACGGAGTCAGCACCGGCCTGGTCGCAAAGGGGATCGCGGAGTCGATCATGGCGACGATCTTCGGTCTCGTCATCATGGTTCTGTCGAGCATCGCATGGTTCCTGCTGCGAGCACGCCACCGCAGTCTCGCGGCGTAGTCGTTTCGCCGTCACAGACGGTCGCGCCCGCCAACGGCGAGGGATTGGAATCGGCGCGAGCCACGGAATAGTGTCTGCGGACAGCCGCACCCAAGCAGAGGTGCTTGCACGCCAACCTTGGGAGAACGTCATGAGGTCGACTCGACTCTTTCGGTGCATTGCCGTGCTCGGCACCCTCCTGTCGTTGGCCTGTGCCGGACGCGAGGCCGATGATCCACAGGCGGCCCTGGCCGCGCGCAACGCCCTCGCCGCGCGTGCCGGAGCCCCGTTGTTCGATGGCATGGGCGACCATCACTACCCGGTCACCACTAGCGACGCCGATGCGCAGCGCTATTTCGACCAGGGTCTGGTGATCGATTTCGCCTTCAATCACGCCGAGTCCGTGCGCTCGTTCCGCGCCGCGCAGCGACTCGATGAGGGCTGCGCCATGTGCTACTGGGGCGAGGCGTTGGCGCTGGGCCCCAACATCAACGTGACCTTCAACGGCAAGGTCGTGATGGCCGACGAGGATCGGCTGGCGGCTCACGCCGCGGCGCAGAAAGCCGTCGCGCGCAACGGCAATGCGACGCCGAAGGAACGAGATCTCATCGACGCGCTGGCGGTCCGCTACAACGGTGACCCGACGACGGAGCGCGAGCCGCTCGACCTGGCGTACGCCGACGCGATGCGTCAGTTACATGCGAAGTACGCTGACGATGACGACGTGGCAGCCCTGTTCGCGGAGTCGTTGATGAACACCATGCCGTGGGACTACTGGCTCGATCCCGAGAGCCCGAAGCCCGAGACGGTGGAGGTGATCGGCGCTCTCGAGGGGGTTCTCGCCCGGACGCCCGATCATCCGCTGGCCATCCACCTCTACATCCACGCGGTCGAGGCGTCGTCGTCGCCGGAGCGTGCCGAAGTGGGTGCCGACGTGCTCGTAAGTCTGGTGCCGGGCGCGGGGCACCTGGTGCACATGCCGGCGCACATCTACTGGCGAGTGGGTCGCTACCACGATGCCTCGGAGGTGAATGTCCTCGCCGCCGCGGTGGATGAGGCTTACATCGCAGCGTGCAACGCCCAGGGCTTTTACCCCGCTGCCTACTACCCCCACAACATTCACTTCCTGTGGGCTGCGTCGACCATGGAGGGGCGCAGCGAGATCGCCATCGACGCGGGCCGTCGCGTCGCCGCCAACATCCAGTTGGAGATGATCGAACAGTTCCCCGGGGTCGAGTTCTTCCACACCATCCCGCTGCTCGCGCTGACACGATTCGGACGCTGGGACGACGTGCTGAGCGAGCCGCAACCGGCCGAGCAGCTGGATTTCTCCAACGCCATATGGCGCTACGCTCGCGCCACTGCCTACGCCGCCCAGGGTGATCTGACTGCGGCGAGGGCCGAGCGGCGAGTTCTCGTTGAGCTACTCGAAAGCGACAAGATCCATCACATCGACTCGGTCGACTATCCCGCCAGCTTGCTGCTGGCGATCGCCGACGCGCTGGTTCTCGGCGACATTGCCATGACCGAGGGCGATCTCGGCGCGGCGGTGGGGCACTTCGAGCGCGCCGTCAGCACCCAGGACGAGCTTCCGTACACGGAGCCGCCGTTCTGGTACTACCCGACGCGGCAATCCCTGGGCCATGCGCTCCTGGCGAACGGCGACGCGGCTGCAGCCGAACAGATCTACCGCGACGATCTCGGCATACATCCGCGCAACGGCTGGTCCATGTTCGGGTTGGTGCAGAGCCTCGAGGCGCAAGGGAAGGACGCTACGGACGCCCGCGCGCGGTTCGAGCAGGTGTGGTCGTTGGCCGATGTGACCCTGACTGGCTCGCGGATGTAGAGGTATGCGCGCGATGGTGCTCGGCGTGGCCGTTTCGATGGCGTCGCTTACCGCAGGTGCGGCTCACGCCCAGCATAGGGTGATCTTCGACACCGACTTCGCCATGCCGCCGCAGGACGACGGCATGGCGCTGCTGCTGGCCTTGCAGTCACCGGAGCTGGAGATCGTTGGCATCACCACGGTGGCCGGTAACTTCTCGCTCGAGCAGGCCAACGCCGATGTGCTGCGTTTACTGGAGATCGCCGGACGCGACGACGTGCCGGTCTACTCGGGCGCTGACATGCCGCTGGTGCACGAGAAGTCCGACTACGCGATGCAGAACCACGGCGAGTGGTGGTCGGACGCGCCACCGCGCGAGCCGACGGGCGGCTTCGCCGCCAAGACGCTCGAGGCCGCCGGCGCGGTCGAGTTCATGGTGCAAGCGGTGCGTCGCCACCCAGGCGAGATCACCGTCGTCGCCATCGGTCCGTTGACCAACGTGGCGATGGCCATTCGCCACGACGCCGACTTCACCCGACAAGTGAAGAAGCTCTTCATCATGGGGGGCGCCATTGCCGCGTTTCCCGACGGACGCGGCAATGCCACGCCGAATGCCGAATTCAATTTCTGGGTCGATCCGGAGGCCGCCCACGCCGTGCTGCGCTCCGGAATTCCGATCGAGCTGTCGCCGCTCAACGTGTCGCGCAAGACCGCTCTGGATCGGTCCGCATACGAGAGCATGGTGGCCACCGACACGCCGATCACTCGGCTGATTCGCCGTGCGATGGACCCACTCTTCGAACAGAATCCATCGAGGGTCTGGTTGATGTATGACCAGGTGGCGGTGGCGAGCCTGATCGATCCCACGCTGGTGAGCACGAAGGAGCTGTTCGTCGACGTCGACATCAATCGCGGCATCAACTACGGCACCTCAGTTGGCGGCGAGCACATCTGGCCCGGGGCCGAGGGAGCTCGCCGAATGGCGGTTCAGTACGACCTTGATTGGCCGCGGTTCATCGAAATGTTCGCCGAGCGGGTATCGAAGCCGTTCGCTGATCGCTGATCAGCTCGCGTACGGCGGTGGCGTGCGCTCAGTGCCCGACCGTGGACGAGAAGACGTTCATGACCACCAGGCCGACGAGGATCAACGCCATTCCCAGTATGGCCGGCGCGTCCGGGATCTCGTTGTAGACAACGGCTCCGGCGATGGCCACCAGCACGACACCCAACCCCGACCAGATCGCGTAGGTGATCCCTACCGGGATGCTCCGTACGACTGTCGACAGGCAGTAGAACGAGACGCTGTAGGCGATGACGACGACCAGGCTCGGGACCAACCGCGTGAATTCATCGGAAGCCTTCAACGACGTCGTCCCGATCACTTCGGCGACGATCGCGACGGCTAGATATACGTAGGCCATTTCATCTCCAGAAGTCGTTGGTTTCCGAGCTGTTCGGTGTCGGCGGGAAGCGCCGTGCCCGATGCACCTTGCCCGTTCCGCACGGCTAGGGCAAAGTGCAGCGAGGCATCGAGACATAGGAGGCTTGCAGCGATGACGACCGTCGACGGGAGAGTTGGGAGCCGGCTCCTGAAGCTGGGCGTGGTGGTGCTCACCGGGCTGGCGGCCGTCAGCGCCGGAGCGACACCCGGCCAGCGCGCCTCGATGCAAGACTCAGGGGGGCGCATCCTGCCGCCTCAGGGAGACTATGAGGTCAGCGTCCGGCGCAGCATCATGGTGCCGATGCGCGACGGCGTCGAGCTGTCGACGGACCTGTATTTCCCCGAGGGCGCCGGCGACAAGCTGCCGGTCATTCTGCTGCGGACCCCCTATGACAAGAACAACTACTGGCGTTCTGAACGCGGTGCCCCGTACATCTTTGGCAAACACGGGTATGCCGTCGCGGTGCAGGACAAGCGCGGCAAGTTCGAGTCGTATCAGGGGCGCTACGCGATGTACAACCGCGACGGTCTCGACGGCTATGACACCGTGGACTGGCTCGCGGCGCAATCGTGGTCCAACGGCAAGGTGGGGACCTACGGCTGTTCCTACCTCGGCGACGTGCAGATACTGCAATCACGGCACCGCAACCCGCACCTGACAGCGATGGTTCCGCAACACTCGGGCGGTTCGTACGGTGCGATCGACGGACGGGTTCGCTACGGTGGCATCTTTGCCGGTGGGGCTCTGGAGCTGGCGTACGGTTTCGGTTGGTTCTGGGGCGCGGGCAACAAGATCTACTACGGTCCGCCGGAGGGGATGGACGCCTCGGAGTGGTTCACCTCGGGCCAGGCGGAGTTGTTCCAGCAGCGACCGACGTTACCCGAGATCGACTACGAGCAGACCTGGAACACGCTGCCTGTCATCGACATGATCCGCGCTCAGGGCGGCCCACTGACCGACTGGGAAGATCTGCTCGAAGCCGACCTGGTCGGCCCGTACTGGGACGACTTCAGCTACCTGCGCGACGACGATCAGTTCGATGTGCCGGCGTTGTTCATCAACTCTTGGTACGACTACGGAACCCGTGATCTGTTCCACGAGTTCAACCTTCTGCGCCGCAATGCCATGAGCGAGCGCGGCCGCGACAACCAGTTCATCATCACATCGCCCTCGACCCACTGCGGCTCCGAGCGTGCCACCGAGCACACCATCATCGGCGAACGCGACATGGGCGACGCGCGCAAGAACTTCTGGCGTATCTATCTCGACTGGTTCGATCACTGGCTCAAGGGTGTCGACAACGGCGTCACCGAGATGGCCAAGGTGCAGTACTACCTGATGGGTGCGAACGAATGGCGCGAGGCACAGGAGTGGCCGATCGCAAGCACCGAGTTCACACCGTTCTACCTGCACAGCGACGGCCGCGCCAACGGCCGGTTCGGTTCCGGCGAGTTGAGCACGGCGCTACCGGGCGACGAGGCCCCCGACCGATTTACGTACGATCCTGGCACACCGGTCCCCTCGCGCGGCGGCCAGTGGTGCTGCTTGGGCACGCCGCTTATGGCCGCCGGTAGCTTCGACCAGTCCGAAATCGAGATGCGCCACGACGTGCTCGTGTACAGCACCCCGGTGCTCCAAGAGGGGGTCGAAGTAACCGGCCCGATCGAGGCCGTTCTGTACGTCTCTTCGTCGGCGACCGACACCGATTTCACCGCCAAGCTCGTCGACGTGGCGCCGGACGGCAGTGCCTACAACATCCAGGAAGGCGTCATGCGCGCCCGTTATCGCGAGGGCTTCGACAGGAAGGTATGGATGACGGATGGCGAGGTGGTGCAGCTGCGCGTCGACCTGTATGCCACCGGCAACTACTTCGCCCCGGGGCACCGCATCCGGCTCGAGGTGTCGAGCTCGAGCTTTCCGCGCTACGAGCGCAACCTCAACACCGGCGGCAACAACTACGACGAGAAGGAATGGGTAGTGGCAGAGCAAACCGTGCACCACTCCGCCGAATACCCATCGCACGTGATCCTGCCGGTGATTCCAGCGCGCAACGCGACCGCATCGGCCCAATAGCCGAGCCCGAGGATGAGCGGGCGACCAGTGCAGCGGCAAGCGTGCGCCTGCGTTGCACTGCTCGGCACCTTGATCGCGCTCGCCGCAACGACGCCGCTCCTGTGGGGGCAGGAGTCTGCGTCTTCGCCGATCCGTTTTCGCGACGTCACCCACGAGGCGGGTGTCGAGTTTCGCCAGCACACCGGTGGGCAGGGGAGGCGGCACCTCCCCGAGACATCCGGCTCCGGCGGTGGGTGGCTGGACTACGACTCTGATGGGCTCTGGGACCTCTATCTGGTGGACAGTGGCCCGCTTCCCGGTGGCGATTCCGATCTGGTCCCATCAGGGGCACGACCGGCGGGAGCGAACGCCATGTTTCGCAACCGCGGAGATGGTCGGTTTTCGCCGGCACTCGGGGTCGCGGCGGACCGTGGCCATGGTCGCGGGGTTTCGTTTGCTGATTACGACAACGACGGGTTCGTCGACATCTTCGTTGGCAACTGGGGGCCGGACGCGCTGTATCGCAACAACGGCGACGGTACATTTGCCGAGGTCACCGTGCGTGCGGGCCTGGGTGACGAGCGGCTGGCGTCGAGCTCGACATGGGCCGATCTCGACGCCGACGGATGGGTCGATCTGTACGTCGTGACCTACGTCGCCTACGACCCAGAGACGGCGCCGGCGTGCGGCGACCCGGCGGCCGGGTTGATCGATTTCTGCCATCCGGCCCTCTTCGAAGGGCAGCCCGACATGGTGTTCCACAACCGCGCGGACGGAACGTTCTCGGATCGGTCCGCCGAGCTCGCCGGCGCCATGGCTGCGGACGGCAAGGGGCTCGCCGTGGCAGTGGAAGATCTCGATGATGACGGCCTCCCGGACATCTACGTCGCCAACGACACGACGCCGAACTACGTTCACTTCAACCAAGGCGATTTTCGCTTCGAGGAACGCGGCATGCTCTCGGGGCTGGGGATGGGGGAGAACGGCCAGTCACAGGCGGGCATGGGGATCGCCATCGGCTACATCGACGGCGACTTGGATCTGGCGGTAGCGAACGGGCACATCCTGGAGCTGGCTGACGACTACCCGCAGCCGAATCAGGTGTTCGCCAACCAGTTGACCACGCTCCGCGCTGCGGCCGGCGTCGCTGGCGTTCTGGCGACCGCGCCGCCGAGTCCGCCTGGGGGCGCCCCCGAACCGCCGTCGTGGCGGCCAGCGGGCCCGTTGTTCAACGACGCATCCGAACAGGCGGGCGCGTCGATCACGCGCCGGCGGGTGTCCCGCGGTCTGTCGGTCGGCGACGCCGACGGCGATGGGCTTGCCGATCTGCTGATCACCAACGTGAACGACGTGGCCGAGTTGCTGCACAACGTGGCCGACGACCCGGGCAACGCCGTCGTGCTGCGCCTGCGCGACACCGAGGGGAACCGCGACGCGATCGGCGCCGATGTTTGGATCACGCCATGTCCGACTCCGGATCCGGAGGCCTGTTCGTCCGGCAGCGGCGCGGTTGGTGGCGCGGCGGGGTACCCGCAACGGTATCGAGTGCGAGGCGCGTCCTCCTACGCTTCGCAGAGCTCGAATGATCTCCACGTTGGCCTGGGAGCCTCGCCGGGCGCGCAGGTGCAGGTGCGCTGGCCGGACGGAGCCGTCGAGAGCCTCGGCTATGTCGCGGGCGGGCGGGTCCTGCTCATTGTCCGGGGTCGCGGTGTCGCCGCCGCCCGGACGCTCGCCCCACACAGGGTTCCGGCGAGCCCACTAGTACAGGACCGCTTCCGAGCCGCGCTCTTGGATGAGCGCCTCGATATGCGCCACTAGCTGGTCTCGCCGCTTGAAGATGTCGTTGATGACCGGGCCGTCGAGCACGTCACCAGTCTTTTCGGTCACGGTGTCGCGGTCGAGCGCCTGCAGTGCCTCCCAGAATGCCGTGCGTACCCAGATGATCTTTTCCGGCGCCCGGAGCTCGTCACCCTGCTGGAAGCCGCGCGTGTGGTCGATCAACCACACTTTCCAGTCCTTGTCGATCAGCAGATTGCCGGGATTCCGATCGATGTTGCCAATGAGCTCGTCGAAGACGGTCATCTCCTGCGTCTGGCGCCGCCAGCCGACGAAGTCGGGGGATCGCAGGCCCTGCTTGACGCGGTCCTGCTCCATCATCGTGTCGTTGACCCAGATCTGTGCCGTGCCGCGGTCGCGGTTTAGGCGTCGGTGCACCGCCGGCGGCACGTTGTCCATTCCCAGGAGCTTGGAGATCTCGTAGGCGGCAACCTCGAACCCCGAGAAATCTCGTAGCTTCTGGTAGTAGCTGCCATCCGGCATGCGTACCCGGGTGTGCTCTTCATCCACTGCACGGAACGCCGCATAGGCACGCACGCCGTCCTGCTCCAGCACGAGACGGCGCGGGCCGGTGATTCCGATGTCGATCTTGTCGTTGTCGACGACGTCGGCGGTGCGTAGAAACTCGCTCACGGCGGCCGCGTCCTGGAAGGGAAGCGGGTTGCCATCGACGTCGCGCCAGATCTCGTCCTGTGCGGCTACGGCTGCAATGACCTCGGTTGGCGGACCTACGAGTGCCAGCGTTGCGGTGGCGATGAGGGTTGCCGCGGCTGCAGGAGCGAGGCGTGCCGGGGCGGCGACCACGGCGGAGAAAAGAGACGCTCGAACCGAGGGCGTTGGGGACACAGTCTGCTCCTTTGGTTGGCGCGGAGTCTTGGCGGCGACTCTATTACGGCCCTGCGCGCCGGACAAACGGTGGTTGACGCCGGTGCGCGCCGCTCCGACCATGGTCCAGATCGTTCCCGATGTCGATCGATCCCGCGCCGGGGTCATCATCGCGAGCAGCTGATTTGGTCGAGAGTCGAAAAATAGGGTGGTACGTTGGCCTCGGCTGCCTGGGAATCATCGGCCTGCTGGCGATCGCCGCCGGCGCCTGCGGCGTGTGGATATACAGCGAGACGCAGCGCTTCGAGCGCGAGATGACCGATCCCGCGAGCCGTCGTGAGCGAGTGCTGGAAATGCTCGGTGCCGACACGGTTCCGGAAGGCTACTATCCGATGGTGGCGTTCTCGGTGCCGTTCGTGATCGAAACCGCCATCCTCACCGATCGAGCCCCCGATGCCGACGGCGAGCCCGCCGATGGCTTCGACGAACACGGCTTCATCTATCTGAAGATGATCCGTATCGGCCAGGACCAGGCCGAGCTGCGAGATTTCTTCGAGGGCAGTACCGATGACGCCGACGTGCTGCGCGAAAACGGTATCGGCATCGACACCGACGAGATCATCGGCCGCGGCGTGATCGATACGTCGGCGGCGCAACTGCTGTACGTGGCCTCGCGCGGCAACGTCGCCCAGGCTCGCGGCAGTGGCGATGGTCTGCTGTCCATCGCGATGGTGGAGTGCGGTACCGACGAGCGCATGCGCATCGGTGTGTGGTTCGGTCCCGATCCCGAGCCCGAGATGTCGATCGATGAGCTCGATCTGTCGGGCACGCCGGCGGATCCTGCCACCATTCGGCGGTTCTACGCCAACTTCAGGCTGTGTGACTGACCGGCGGGGACCAACCCGGAGCGCGGCTCAGGTCACGGCGTGGCGGCGCTGACGTGACCGTAGTGATCGCGCGTCCAGTCAAACGCCACCGGTTCGCCATCGACGAGAATCTCGACGCGCAACGTGCCCTCCTCGACGAGCTTCTGCGCCATGCAGGACACGTCGGAGCCGCGCAACTCGATCACGAACGGAACCGCCTGGTCGAGTGACTCTCGCCATTCCTGGCCGCCGCTGTGAAGCACGTAGTGGCCAGTGAAGCGCACACCCTCAGTACCGGTAACGCGCACCAGCATCGGGCGCTCACCCTTGCTGCAGCCGACGGCGGCGGCCAGCAAGCAGATGGCCAAAGTGACGCTCACGACATGTCGGCGCATGAGCTGAGTCTCTCCTAGCAGGAATCCGCGATGATGTTGGGGAGTTGCGCCGTCTCGTCGGGCATACCCGGTGCCCGAAGGAACGTTCCGTTGGACAGCCAGATATCCGGGTCGAAGTAGTCGCCTACCCACGGATCGGGCGGATTCGGTCCGATGAGCGCGTCAGCGCCCATGCCCTGCATCAGGTACGCGCAGCCCGTGTTGATGCCGGTGTACAAGTAGCTCGTGCCCCATCCATCGTCAGGGACGCCGGCGTAGTAGTCAGGCTGCAGCGCGACCAGCCCCTGGGCACTGGTGGGGAACAGGCCGCTGTGGTCGAGCTGGTAAGTGGCGAGCCCGGTAGAGAGGTTGCGCATGTCGCCGAGGCTACGGCGCTGACGACCGCGCTCGAACGCCATCAGCAGCTGCGGCACCACGAGCATGGACAGGATGGCGATGATCGCCATTGATGCCAACACATCGATCAGCGAGAACCCACGCTCTCTTGTTGCCATGACGGACGACTTCTTCGAAGGACTGAGGATGTCTAGTTGAACCTCTGTACGACAAATTAACAGACGCAAGAAACACACTAAAGCTCAAAAAAACACATGCATGAATCACTGTAGATGTTTATTGACCGCAGAAGTTAACTGCGGTCACGCCAGGGCCGGGAGATCACGCAGGCGTTGATGCCGCCCACTCCCATCGACAGCTTGCCCGCTGCACCGGAGTCTGCCGGGCAACCCTCGTCGAGAACGTAGCGCAAGGGGAGGCTGGCGACGCTGGGGTTCAATTGGTCGGCGGACAGCGGCGTCGGGTGGATTCGGCCGCCGGCGAGGCCGAGGTGCTGCGCCATCAGCTCCCAGCCCCCGCAGCACGACATGCCGTGGCCGAACGTGCCCTTTCGCGCCGTAACCACGACCCCGTCGCGCACCAACGCGGCCAGGTTGGTGACCTCCTGGTAGTCGCCGGGTGTCGCCGTGGCGTGGAGGTCCCAGGTGGAGATTTCGTCGGCTGCTACGCCGGCATCTTCCAGAGCGCGGCGAATCGACTCCTGCGGGCCGTTCTGAGAAGGCGTGATGATGTGGTCTGCGTCCGAGGTGACCCCGACGCCTAGAAGCTCCAAGCCCAGTGGAGTGAAGCCCTGCCCTTCCATGAAGTCGCGATCCCCGACGATCCACACACACGCTCCACCCGCCACATGAGTGCCGCGAAGATCCGTTAGCGGAACCGATGGTTCCCGGTCGGCAGCGAGCACGCGGGCCTTGTAGAAGGTTCCGACGCTCAACATGTGGGGTGGCGGGTCGGCCGCGCCTACGACGACGGCTTTGGCCTCGCCCGTTCGTATGGCCCGCATCGCCAGATGCAGGCTGACGCCGAAGCCCGAGCACGCTGCCACCGGCGCGTACGCCGCCCCGGTGATCCGGCCCAGCATCGACACCTGAGCGGCCGGCGTATTGTGGATGTTCCACAGCAGGTTGGCCGACACGGAAAGCCACGGCGGTGTCGGACATCCGACCTCCTTCTGGAGGCGCTCGGTTTCCGTGCGCTTGCGGCGCAGCAATCGCAGCTTTCCCTGTTCGACCTCTCCCTGGACCCCTTGAGCCTCGATCGTATTCAGACACTCCAGGAAAGCGGTCAGACCGTCTGAGCGCCCGGACCAGAAGTGGTCCCACGCTTCCGTGGCGTCGTCGCGTTCGTCGGCGTCGGCGAACTCCTCCGGCGAGGCCGGCACACTCCACTGGCGACGTAGCTCGACGCGGCGCTCGGATCCGGCCGATCCGAAGGCCGCCCGGTCAGCGTTGCGCTCCGGCTGGGCCCAGAAGCGATTCCACCGTCTCCGCGCTCGATACAAGTCCACCGAGCAGTCGTAGTACGTCGGCAGGTCACCCAAGCCCGTGGACACCAGCACCTGGGCTTCGGCGCCCAACGACTGTAGCGCCGCCTCGATCCCCGGGTTCTGTCGGAGCGACTGAATGAATGCCCCGATCGCGTACTGGGTCGTGAAGCCCATCTTCTTGCGCAGCTGCGGGAACTTCGTGGGTGCGAAACGCTCGTCGATCCAGCCTCGATAGGTCTGCAGATCGAAATCGGGGATTCCGGCAAGGAAGTTCGACTGGTCGGCATCGGAGAACGGCGACAGCCAGCTATCAGACTTCTCGAGGTTGGCGGCGAACGCCTCCACATCGGCCGAGCGTGGCGCCACCACACCCCATCCGTAGATTCCGATGCGAGTCATCTGTTACAGGCCACTAGAGGGGATCCGAGGAGTCGGGATGTAACCCTTTGAGCAAATGTAGGGTACGGGAAGGGTTACTGCGGGAGGCCCGGGCTGGCGGACGATTGCGAGGCCCGGCGGTCGTCATCGTCCGTGTCCGCCTCGTCGTTCGGAGGCAGCGGGGGGAGAAGGTAAACCTTCTCGCCGGGTTTGACCAGACCGAGGCGCTCGCGGGCTTCCCGCTCGATTGTCAATGGCTCGTCGCGGAGCAACCGAATGCGTGCCCGCAGGGCATCGTTGTCGTGCTCGGCGGCGGCGATCTCTTGCTGCAGTCGCTCTACATCCGCGCGGGCACGATACACGCCGACCATACCTCCGGCGCCGAAAAAACTGTACGCAACGCCCCAGATGCCGAATCCGGCCGCAACCCAGACGAAGCGGCGGTTCGGTGCAGTGCCGCGCTTTCGCTGTGGCTTCGGAATGAGAATCCGAATGCCCATGACCACCCGCTAATCTAGGGCCGCGAACGCGGCCCCACCCGCGTAAGCAGCAGTCCCACCCAGAGACTCTTCAATCCTCAGCAGCTGATTGTACTTGGCAATGCGCTCGCCGCGCGAGGCCGAACCGGTCTTGATTTGGCCACACCCGGTAGCGACCGCGAGGTCGGCGATGGTCGTATCCGAGGTCTCCCCGGACCGGTGCGAGATCATTACGCGGTAACCGTTGTCGTCGGCCAACCGCACGGCCGCCAGCGTTTCCGTCAGCGTACCGATCTGGTTCGGCTTGATGAGAATGGCGTTGGCGACACCTGCGTCGATGCCGCGCTGTAGCCGCTCCACATTGGTGACGAACAGGTCATCGCCGACGAGTTGTATGCGGTCGCCGAGACTTCGAGTCAGCCCAGCCCACCCGTCCCAGTCCTCGTCGCCGAGTCCATCCTCGATCGATACCAGCGGATACTCGCCGGCGAGCTGCGTGTACAGGTCTGTGAGCGCCGCCGCATCGCCCGCCGCGATTCCCTCTCCCGGGAACGCGTACGGGCTTGTCCCGGCGGAGCTGACCTCGGTCGCCGCGACATCGAGCGCCAGGTAGATGTCCTCGCCGGGGCGATACCCGGCTGCCTGGATGGCGGCGCACAGCAGATCGAGTGCCGTGCGCGCGTCGGACAGCTCGGGCGCGAAGCCGCCCTCGTCGCCAACACCGGTCGACAGGCCGCGATCGTTGAGTAGATTCCTGAGGGCGTGGAAGGTCTCCGCCCCGGCGCGCAAAGCATCGCTGAAGGTAGCAGGGCCCACAGGAACCAGCATGAATTCCTGGATATCGAGCGCGGTGTCGGCATGCGCGCCGCCGTTGATGACGTTCATCATCGGTACAGGGAGCTGGTGGGCCTGGTCGCCGCCAAGGTAGCGATACAACGGCAAGCCAGCAGACGCCGCGCCGCACTTGGCGGCGGCCAGCGAGACTCCGAGGAGGGCGTTGGCGCCTAGGCGCCGCTTATTGTCGGAACCGTCGAGCTCGATCAGCGCGCTGTCGATCGCAACCTGGTCGGTCACCTCCATGCCGCCGACAGCCTCGAGCGTTGCGCCGACGTTGGCGACTGCGGTGAGCACCCCTTTCCCCAGATAGCGTTCGTCGTCGCCGTCGCGTAGCTCGAGCGCCTCGGCGTGCCCGGTGGAGGCGCCTGACGGCACACCGGCACGCCCCATGCTGCCGTCGTCGGCGCGCACATCGACCTCGACGGTCGGGTTGCCGCGCGAGTCCAGAATCTCGCGGGCCGCGACATCCACGATCAACGGCATCGGTGTTCCTCTGTTGTGCGGCGCATGGGTGGATGCGACCCGCGCGGTTTTGCCGCCCGCGATCAGACGCGCGCCAGCGCCTGATCCAGGTCGGCTAGCAGGTCGTCCAGATCTTCGATGCCGACGGAGATGCGCACCAACCCGTCCTTGACGCCCCTGGCCTGGCGCTCGGCCGCGGGGATCGAAGCGTGCGTCATCGACGCCGGGTTGGAGATCAACGTCTCGACACCGCCCAGGCTCTCAGCCAACGTGCACACCTGCAGCGCGTCGAGAAAGCTCTTGACGGCGTCCATACCGTCGAGCTCGAACGACACCATCCCACCGAAACCGGACATCTGACGCTTGGCGAGCTCGTGCTGCGGGTGCGCCTCCAGTCCGGGGTAGTGAACGCGGTCGACTGCAGCATGGGCGTCCAGGAACGCGGCGATCCGACGGGCGCCGCGATCGGCACATTCCATGCGCAGCGCCAACGTTTTCACGCCACGCTGGATCAGCCATGCCTCGAATGGTGACAGGCACGCGCCGACGCTCTTGGCAATGAAGCGCAGCCGATTCGCATCGTCGTCGTCGTTGGTCATGACGATTCCACCAATGCTGTCGGAGTGCCCGTTGATGTACTTGGTGGTCGAGTGCAGAACGAGGTCGGCTCCGAGCTCCAGCGGGCGCTGGAAGTAGGGGCTCATGAAGGTGTTGTCTACGACCACCCGGGCGCGCCGGCGGCGCGCCAGCTCGGCTACGGCGGCGATATCGGTGAGCGTCATGAGCGGGTTCGTCGGGGTCTCCAGGTAGACCATCGCGGTCTCGTCACGCCATACGGCCTCTACGTTCGCGACCTCGGTGGCGTCGACGTACTCGAAGTCGAAGCCGAAGTCGCGCAGAACCTGCTCGAACAACCGGTACGTTCCTCCGTACAGGTCGGCACAGGCGATCACGTGCGCCCCCGGGCGCAGCAATCGCATGATCGAATCGGTCGCGGCGCAGCCGCTAGAAAACGCGATTCCGTGGGTCGCCGACTCGAGCGTCGCCAGGTTGTGCTCGAGCGCCGTGCGCGTCGGGTTAGCGCTACGCGAGTAGATGTACTCACCGGGCTGGCCGAACTCGAACTGCACGAAGGTGGAGGTGGCGTGGAGCGGTGGGATCACCGCGCCGGTTTGCGGATCGGGCTCCTGGCCGACGTGTATTGCGCGGGTCGCAAAACCGGATTCGCGATCGTTCTCGTTGCTCATGCGAGCAGCCTAGCAGGCCGTGGTGAAAGTGTGGTGGGTCTGGCGACAGGGTTTTGCGAGGCGCAGGCCAGGAGAGAGGAGGAGGCGATGGTAACTCCATCGTTGACGACAAACGACGCAGCATGCGCGCGCAACCCCAACTCGCCGTAACCAGACCCACCACACTTTCACCACGGCCTGCTAGACGGAGCACGTGTCGCGGTCAAAACACCGACTCTGGCGCTGACGAGTGGGTCGGAGAGTTCCCAGGCCCGCCGCTTGACGGGTGTCGTCGCGCGGGCGAGCCTCGCCGGATGCGCGACATCGGTTCCTGGTTCGGTCTGACGAACAAGCAAGGCGAGCAACGGACGGCGCTGATTCTCGGTTGTCCGTTGGACGACGCGGCGACCGGGCGGTCCGGGGCGTCCGCCGGCCCCGCCGCCATTCGGCGCTGGGCCGGAAGTGCCGAGGCGATCGATGAGATCGGACACCCGGTGACCGGGCTGCAGGTCCGTGATCTGGGCGACATCACGATCGAGGCTCCGGTGTGGGCGGTGATTGAGGCGGCCGGACGTGCGGCCCTGCTTGAGCAACCCGGTGGCTTTCTGATCGGTCTCGGCGGCGATCACTCGGTCACGCCGCCCCTCGTGGCGGCGGTCGCCGAAGAGCACCGCGACCTCGCCTTTCTGATGCTCGACGCCCACGCAGATTGCTTCGATACGTACGACGGCGATCGTGATTCGCACGCCTGTGTCGTGCGCCGCGTTTGGGACACGGTCGGGGTGGCTGCCGAGGCCACCTTTCTCGCCGGCCTGCGATCGTTCGCCCAGGCTGAGCTGGAGTCAATCGAGCGCGCCGGCCTCGTCTGCACGGCGTCCTCGTGGAGCGCGCTCGGCAGTCGGGAGCTGGCTCGCCAGATCGCCGACCGGGTCGGAGATCGACCGCTATACATATCGCTCGACATCGACGTGCTGGATCCAGCCGCGGCCCCCGGGACCGGCTATCCGGTGGCTGGCGGGCCCGATTGCCGCGCCCTACTGGACGTGCTTGCGGCGTTGTGGATCACCACTGATGTTGTCGGTCTCGACCTGGTGGAGGTCGCGCCGGCGCTGGATCCCAGCGACAGCACCGCCGCCGTCGCTGCCCATGTGCTCCTCCAGGTCCTGGCGCACATCGCACGCCGTGGAGTCGGCGGGTCGGAGTAGAATCGCCACAATGGCGCACGCACACCATCATCATCACGATCATTCCCACGGCGGCGGCCGGCAGCGGTCCGGCGAACGCCGTGGCCTCATGCTGGCGCTGGTTACCACCAGCGTCATCCTGGTGGCGGAGTTCGTCGGCGGCTGGCTGAGCAACAGTCTGGCACTTCTGGCAGATGCCGGGCATATGCTTTCCGACGCGCTGGCGCTGCTGCTCGCCTACCTTGCCGTCAGCCTGGCGTCACGGCCGGCGACTCGCAGCAAGACCTACGGCTGGTACCGACTCGAGATCCTCGCGGCGCTGGTCAACGGCGTGGTCCTGGTGTTGATCTCCGGGTTCATCGCCTGGGAGGCGTACGAGCGAATGATGGAGCCGCCGACGGTCGATGCGCCGCTGATGATGAGCGTCGCCGTGGTCGGGTTGATAGCGAACGGGCTCGGGCTGTTCTTTCTGTCGGGGCACACGCACAGCCTGAACCTGCGCAGCGCCTACCTGCATGTGCTCGGTGACCTGTTGTCGTCGGTTGCCGTCGTTGTCGGCGGCGTGGTGATGCTCTCAACCGGCGCCTATTGGGTGGATCCGGCACTGTCGGCGCTCATCGCCGCGGTCATCGTCATCGGCGCCTGGCGGATCCTGCGGGAGTCGGTCGACGTACTCCTCGAGGCCACCCCGGCGGGCATCGACTACCGGGAAGTGGAGGGTGCGATCGCGGCGCTCGACGGCGTGGAAGGCGTGCACGATCTGCACATCTGGAGCCTTACCTCGGGGGTGAACGCGCTCTCTTGCCACGTTGAGGTAAAGCCCGAACGCCTGGTCGAGTGCGAGGGGGTTCTCGACGCGGTCCGTCTGGTCGCACGGGAGAGCTTCCAGATCGACCACACGACGGTGCAGATCGAACCGGAGCACTACAAGAGCCGCCAGCCGATTCGGTGGCAGGTGTCCGAGGGCAGTCATGTCACCTGAGCGCCTTGCGGCAGCGCAGATGGAGCGTTATCAAGCGCACCTGCAGCTTCCCGGCTTCAGCATCGCGGCCCAGCAACGCCTCATGGCGGCGCGCGCTCTGGTGGTCGGCGTTGGTGGCCTCGGCTGTCCCATAGCCCAGTACCTGGTGGCTGCCGGAGTCGGCACGGTGGGGCTGGTTGATGACGACACGATCGAGGCTTCCAACCTGCAACGACAGGTGCTCTTCGACGAGGAGGATCAAGGTCGACGCAAGGTAGACGTGGCGGCAGCGCGCCTGCGGGCGCAGAACCCTGCCGTGAAGTTGCGCGAGCATCCGATCCGCGTTACCGCCGCCAACGTACTGGCGCTGGTGGCGGAGTACGATCTGGTCCTGGACGGGAGCGATAACTTCGCCACTCGCTATGTCGTCAACGACGCCTGTGTGCTGGCGCGTGTTCCACTGGTCACCGGCAGCCTGTATCGCTTCGAGGGTCAGGTCACGGTCATATCTCCACCGCTGACGCCCTGCTACCGGTGCGTGTTCCGCCGCCCGCCGGTCGAACAACCACCGTGCCACGATGCCGGACTGCTGGGGGCGCTCGCGGGCATCATCGGCAGCATCCAGGCGGCAGAGGGTCTCAAGCTGCTCGCCTACGAGGTCACCACGCTCATGGGGCGCCTGTTGCTGGTGGATACGCAGCAGATGAGCTTTCGTTCCGTGCAACTGCGCCAGGACCCCGAGTGTCCGCTGTGCGGGCGGGCTCCAAGCATCGACCGACCCACGGCCGTTGCGGTGGGCGAGCCGGCGCGCAGCTGAGCCGGGGATCCTGCGTGAGTGGACCGCGGATCTGCGTCAGCCTGGCGGCGCCTGATCTCGCCGCCCTGATTGCCGGGTACGACGAGCTGGGCGACGCCGACCTTGTGGAGATCCGCCTCGATGCCCTGTCGCCGAGCGCCACTGCCATCGAGGTGGGTGAGGCGGTAGCGCGGGCGCCGGTCGAAGTGGTCGCGACGTGCCGCCGGTGTTCCGATGGTGGTGCCTTTGAGGGTTCCGAGTCCGAGCGCCACGCCCTGCTCGATGCGGCGCTCCGTGCCGGAGCGGCATACGTCGACATCGAGCTCGACGCCGAGTGGGCGCCGGAGATGCTGGCCGGGGCGTCGGAGCACGTGGTGCTCTCGCACCACTGGGCGCGAGAGCGGCCCGACGATGTGGAGCAGCGCGTGGTCCGTATCCTCGAGTTACGCCCCGAGGTGGCCAAGCTGGTCGCTCCGGCTCGGGTGCCGGATGACGCCTTGCCGTTGCTGGCGGCGGGTGACAGGTTGCGGGCTGCGGGCCTCGACTGCACTTGCTTCTGCATGGGCCCAGCCGGTGCCGGTAGCCGGCTGCTCGACCTGTCGCGTGGCGGCGTGTGGTCGTATGCGTCTGTTCCGAACGCTGCTCCGACGGCGCCGGGACAATGGCCCGCGAGCATGTTGCGCCACCAGCTCGGCATCGGGCGCTGGCGTGCGGATCAGGCGCGCTACGCGGTGATCGGCGATCCGATCACACACTCGTTGTCGCCGGTGGTCTTCAACGCGGCCTTCGAGCACGCCGCTCGCAAGGCCCTATACATGCCGCTGCCGGGAGATGACTTCGCCGCTGTGGCGCAGACCGCCGCGGCAATGGAGCTCACCGGTCTGAGCGTCACCATGCCCTTCAAGCGCGAGGCCGCCGAGTTCGCCGACGTGCTCTCGGCGGACGCCGAGCGTATGGAGGCTGTGAATACGCTGGTGCGTCGCCACGGACGCTGGGAAGGGCACAACACCGACGGGGCGGCCCTGGTGCAAGCCCTGACCGCAGCAACGGCGCTAGAAGGCACGATCGTCGCCGTGCTGGGTGCCGGCGGTGCCGCCGCCGCCGCCACAGTCGCCCTGCAGCGAGCTGGGGCGCACGTGAGCGTGCTGGGGCGCTCGCTCGATCGCGCCCGCGAGGTTGCAGCGGCGCTCGGTTGTGAGGCGGGGCATCTGGACGGGATCACCGAAGTGGGGGCCCAGGTCATCGTCAACGCGACCCCTGTGGGCATGGGTGGAACCGCTCATACGCCTATTCCGACCGCCGAGTTGCGAGGAGATGAGGTGGTGCTGGATATGGTCTATCGTCCGCCGGAGACAGAGTTATTGCGGCAGGCCCGGGGTCGCGGTTGCACGACGATCTCCGGGTTGGAGATGTTCCTCAGGCAGGCGGCGGCACAGCACGAGATATGGACCGGCGACCCGGCGCCGACCGAGCGCATGCGGGTAGCAGCGTTGACCGTGCTCGGCGTCGCCTGAACGGAGGTATCGATGATGGACACAATGGACTCGCCCGATATCCCGGACGCAGATGTTCCGCGTGGAGCGGTCGCGGTCTTCGGCCCGACGCTGAATGCCATCTTCGCCCCGACCAAAGCATTCGACGTGCTTGCCCGGCGCCCGGTGCTCGCGTGCTGGCCGATTCTCTGGGTGACCGTGCTGATGATGCTGCTCGGCGCCATGAACCTCGACATCACGCGCCAGATCATGCGCGTCGGGATGCTGGAGGGAATGGCGCAACAGGGGCAGCAGGTCGACGTCGAGCAGGCGCGCTCGATGATCGAGACGATGGACAAGTGGGCCCCTGCCTGGGCGGTCGGGTTCAACCTGTTCATTCTGATTGCGGTCGGCGTCTTCGCCGCGTTGATTTGGGTCGGTGCCAGCATCATGGGTGGCTCGACCAGGTTTTCGCACAGCTTCGCGGTCGCTTCCGTTGGCGCCGTGATTCATCCGTTGCTGGCGACCGCCTTCGTCAGCCTCGTGTGGCGTCTGGATCCGCCGGAGATTCGCCGTATGGCCGATTTCGTGCAGTCGACCCCCTCACTCGGGC
Source organism: Acidobacteriota bacterium (assembly GCA_965248695.1). Taxonomy (GTDB): domain Bacteria; phylum Acidobacteriota; class UBA890; order UBA890; family WLXD01; genus DASCOT01. Next base: position 4,814,750 of record CBDFKD010000002.1, read on the forward strand.
TCGGCCTTCTGTTTGGCAGTACCGAGCTATCGCCAGCGATGGCACAGGTGGTAGCTCGCTTCGACGTGTTCAACTTCTGGTGGATGGCGATCGTGGTCATCGGCGGCGAGAGGTTGCTGGGGCTGAAGCGCGGCGGAGCGTTGACCCTGGCGGTGGCGCTTTGGGCGATGTCAATAGGGCTGGTCGCCTTCTGGACCAGCCTGAGCTCCTGAAGTCCGGCGAGCAGGCGCTCACGGTGGTCTTGGTTCGATCGTCGGGCGCCAATTGACCGCGAGCCGGCCGGGTTGCTAGGCTCCTCGGCACTGAGGCGAGACCATGTCCCCGGCGGCATCCACGCCGTCTCCGGGGTACCAGCCACGTTGACGGAGAGCGCGATGAGCGCTGAATTCGCCGATTTTACCCGCGCATCCTGTAGGGGCGCTCCGTCGAGCCTCGTCCACCACGCACCGCACGCCTGGCGCGACGCCTATTGGTATTGGCGATATCAGCGGCCCGCCTGCGGCGCGTAGTTCCCCCAACGGAAACGAACCGGAGGCTGGCCGTGAGGCTACGGTCCTCGTATATCTGCGTCCGCGAGCGGAAGCCGTGCAACTGACGGCTTACCCCGACCTGGACGGTTTCGTCGCCGCTAGTGCCGGCGCGACGGTTGTGCCGGTGTGCGTGGAACGCATCGGCGATTTGCTGACACCGGTATCGGCGGCGCTACGGTTGGCCGGCCACGTGCGACGCCCGTTCCTGCTGGAGAGCGCCGAAGGTGGCGAGCACATCGGCCGCTACTCGTACCTGGGGGGCGACCCGTTCCTCGAGCTGGTCGGCGACGCGGAGGGGCTCGTTCTGCGGCCGGCTGATGGGCCGGAGCAGCGGCTGGACGGCGATCCGGTGGCCAATCTTGCGGCCATACAGGCTCGCTATCGAGGTGCCGAGATCGCCGGTGCGCCCCCGTTCTCGGGCGGCGGAGTGGGTTACCTCGGTTACGACGCCGTGCGCTGGGTCGAGCGTGTGCCACACGCGCGGCGTGGTGACGAGCTTCCGTGGCTGTATATGGGGTTCTACGACACCCTCCTGGCGTTCGATCACCTCAAGCATCGAATCAAGCTGGTGGCCAACGCCCACGTCGTCGACCCGAACGATGCGAGTGCGCTGCGGTTGGCGTACGAGGATGCGGTCGAGCGCCTGGCTCGACTGGCCGCGCTGCTAGACACGGATGTGCCGGATTCTGCGCCGCTCGACGCGGTCGGCCCCGCGATGGCACCGCCGTTGCGCACTACCGAGGAGCCATCGCGCGAGCGGTTCTGCGCTGGCGTCGAGCGCGCCCGTGAGTACATTCGGGCCGGCGACGTGTTCCAGGTGGTGCTGTCGCGCCGGCTCGAGTGCCGTACTGACGCGTCACCGTTGACGGTGTATCGGGCCCTGCGGGCCATCAACCCGTCGCCCTACATGTTCTGTCTCGATACCGGCGCGGCGGCGATCGTCGGCTCGTCGCCCGAGATGCTGGTGCGGGTGGAGGACGGCGTGGTCGAGAACAGGCCGATCGCGGGCACCCGCCGGCGGGATGCGGATCCCGAGATTGACCTTCGTCTGGAGAAGGAGCTCCTGTCGGACGAGAAGGAGCTCGCCGAGCATCTGATGCTCGTGGATCTCGGGCGTAACGACATCGGGCGAGTGGCGGAGTATGGCGCCGTCGAGGTGCCAGAGTTCATGCGCGTCGAGCGTTACTCGCACGTCATGCACATCGTCTCGTCGGTGCGCGGTGCGCTACGTGCCGGTGTTTCCCCTACGGAGGCACTGTTCGCCAGCTTCCCGGCCGGGACGGTGTCGGGGGCTCCCAAGATCCGCGCCATGGAGATCATCAACGAGCTCGAGGACCACGCCCGTGGTGTGTATGCCGGTGCGATCCTGTACAGCGACTTCGCCGGGAATCTCAACTCGTGCATCGCCATTCGCACGATCGTCATGCACGACGGGATCGCGCGAGTGCAGGCAGGGGCGGGGCTCGTAATCGACTCGCGTGCCGAACGCGAGCTGACGGAGACCGACGAGAAGGCGGCTGCTCCATTGCAGGCTCTCGCCTGGGCCGACGCGGCCACATTGGCGCAGGCCGAGCCACGGGCTCGCGCCGGGTCGGAGGTGGCCTCGTGATTCTCGTGGTCGACAACTACGACTCGTTTACCTACAACCTCGTGCAGGCGCTGGGGGCTTTGGGCGCGGATCTTCAGGTGCGACGCAACGACGACGTCAGCGTCGACTCCGTACGCGCGATGGAGCCCGAGGCGGTGGTGCTGTCGCCCGGCCCCGGGCGTCCGGAAACCGCCGGTTGCTGCGTTGATCTGGTGCGCGAGATGGGCGACCAGACGCCGCTGCTGGGCGTGTGTCTCGGACATCAGGCTCTGGGGATGGCGTTCGGTGCCGAGATCGAGCTGGCGCCGGAGGTCGTGCACGGCAAGACGACGCTGGTGGAACATGACGGCTCGCAGCTTTTCGAGGCACTGTCTTCGCCGCTGGAGGCAGCCAGATACCACTCGCTCGTGGTCTCGTCTCGCCGGCTTCCACCCGAGCTCGAGGTGACCGCGCGGGCTCCGAACGGGTTGATCATGGCCATGCGCCATCGCCGCCGGCCGCTGTTCGGCGTGCAGTTTCATCCCGAGTCGATCGCTACACCCGAGGGGCCGATGTTGCTGCAAAACTTCCTCACGTTGGCCTCAGGCGATCGGAACGATGTGGCCTCCGGCGATCGGAAAGAAACCGTGGAGTCGCCATCATGATCAAGGGTTTCCTGGCCCGGGTCGTCAACGGCGAGAAACTGTCCCGCAGCGAGGCTCGCGAGGCGATGCAGATCGTCATGCGCGGCGACGCCACTGCGGCGCAGATTGCCGGGTTCCTGGTTGCGCTCAGGGTGAGAGGTGAGACGGTAGATGAGATTGCCGGTTTCGCCGCTGCCATGCGTGCCGCCGCGAATCCGCTGGATCTGCAGGTGAGCGGACTAGTCGACACCTGTGGCACCGGCGGAGACGGCGCCAACACGTTCAACATCTCCACCGCCGCGGCACTGGTGGCGGCCGGCGCCGGGGTGCCGATCGCCAAACACGGCAATCGCGCCGTGTCGAGCGCCTGCGGTAGCGCCGATGTGCTCGAAGCTCTCGGGGTGACGCTCGTTGCCGACGAGGTCAGCCTGCGGCGCAGCCTCACCGAAGCAGGCCTGGCCTTCCTGTTTGCGCCCTCACAGCACCCGGCGATGAAGCATGCGGTCGGGCCGCGGCGCGAGCTCGGCATGCGAACGGTGTTCAATCTTCTCGGCCCGCTGACCAACCCTGCCGGGGCGCGGCGTCAGGTTGTCGGTGTCTACGACAGGACGCTGGTGCAGCCGATGGCGGAGGTTCTCGGGGCTCTCGGGGCGGCCCACGCGATTGTGGTCCACGGCGCCGGCGGCATCGACGAGCTCTCGTTGCTCGGCCCAACCGAGGTGGCGGAGTGGGACGGCGAGCACGTTCGGACCTACTCGGTAACGCCTGAGGAGGTCGGATTGCGTGCCGCAGCGGCTGCGGATCTCGCCGGTGGCTCGGTGGCCGACAACGCCGAGATCGTCCGGGCCGTCCTGGAGGGGGAGCCCGGGCCGCGACGTGACATCGTGCTGCTCAACGCCGGCGCCGCCCTGCGCGTCGGAGGCGTCGCCCGGACCCTGGCCGAAGGGGTGGAAGCGGCCGCCGCGGCCATCGATACCGGGGCGGCAACAAACACGCTGGCCTTGCTGGTGGCCGCCACCAATCCCGAGGCGGCATCATGATCACGTTGGAGCGCCTCGTCGAGACTGCGCGAGATAAGGCGATCGCCGACCGGGCCACGACTCCACAGGCAGAGCTCCGCGCGAGGCTGCGCGATTGCGAGGCGCTGAGCCGGCCGGCGGGACGACTGCTGCGAGCGCTGAGCGGGCCCGGTGTGTCGGTGATCGCCGAGGTCAAGGGCGCTAGCCCGCTGTCGGGGCCCCTGCGCTCTTCCTTCGACCCGGTGGAGCTGGCGCAGAAGTATGTCGGCGCCGGTGCCGAAGCGATCTCGGTGCTCACCGAGGAGACGTTCTTCGCCGGCAGCTTGGAGCATCTGACCAACGTTGCGAGAGCGGTCGAGCTGCCGGTGCTGCGCAAGGATTTTATCGTCGATGCCTATCAAATCGAGCAGGCGGCGGTCGCCGGGGCCTCGGCGGTGCTGTTGATTGCCGAGGCGTTGGAGCCGTTGCAGTTGCGTGACCTCGTCGCACAGGCGCATGAGCTGCGACTCGATGCGCTCGTCGAGCTGCACGGTCTGGATTTGCTCGACGCTGCGGTTGCCGCGGGGAGCGGCATCATCGGAATCAACAACCGTGACCTGCGCTCGATGCGTGTCGACTGGCGCCATTCGCTCCGTGTCGCCAAGCTCCTTCCTGCCGACACCGTGCGCGTCAGTGAGAGCGGTATCCAATCGGCCATCGAGGTCGAACAACTCGGAGCAGCGGGCTTCGATGCCGTTCTGGTGGGCACCAGCCTGGTGCGTGCCACGGATCCGGCTATAGCTCTCGAGCGTCTGCGGACGGGCGGACCCTGATGGCCCTGCGCTGGAAGGTCTGCGGAATCACCGAGGAAGTGGGTGCTCTGGCTGCCGTGGAGGCCGGCGCCGACGCCATCGGCTTCGTGTTCTACCCGCCGAGCCCACGATCCGTGTCGGTCGACCGTGCCGCCGCTATCGCGGGGCTGCTGCCGGAAGAGACGTGGCGGTTCGCTGTGTTCGTCGATCCGGACCCCGCCGAGGTGGCCGCGGTAGTGGATGGAGTCGGCGTCGATTTCGTGCAGCTGTCCGGTGACGAAGCACCGGAGCTGTCCCGTTCTTTGCCGCGGCATGCGTTCAAGGCGTTGCGGCTGAAGCCGCAGACCTCGGCGGCTCAGGCCCAGCGGCTGGCGGATCGATACTCGGACTACTCGCTGCTGATCGATGCCGCCGTCGAAGGGTCGTATGGGGGCACCGGCGCGCTGGCGAACTGGTCCGCGGCGGCGGCGCTGGCGCAGCGGTATCGGATCATGCTTGCGGGCGGGTTGACGCCGCAAACCGTGGCGGCGGCGGTGCGAGAAGTCTCTCCCTGGGCGATCGACGTATCGTCGGGCGTGGAGTCATCTCCAGGAATCAAGGATCCGCAACGGATTCGCGCCTTTGCGCGCGCGCTGGAGCCTTTTCGATGAGCGAGACGTCGGCCCCACGCGGGCGTTTCGGGGAGTTCGGTGGGCAGTTCATCCCGGAGACGCTGATGCCGGCCGTAATCGAGCTGGAGCAGGCGTACGAACAAGCGCGCGAGGATCGGGCTTTCCAGGCCGAGCTAGACGCGCTCCGGGGCGATTACTGCGGGCGTCCAACACCCCTCTATCAGGCCAAGCGTCTGTCGGCGGAGGTGGGCGGCGCGACGATCTGGCTGAAGCGTGAGGATCTGCTGCACACCGGCGCGCACAAGATCAACAACACCGTCGGCCAAGCTCTGCTTGCCCGACGCATGGGCAAGAAGCGCGTGATCGCGGAGACCGGCGCCGGTCAGCACGGAGTGGCCACGGCAACCGTGGCGGCGATGTTCGGCATGGACTGCGTCGTGTACATGGGGCAGGAGGACATCGAGCGTCAGGCGCTGAACGTCGTGCGCATGGAATTGCTCGGTGCCTACGTCGTTCCGGTGACGTCGGGCAGCCGTACGCTCAAGGATGCTACCAACGAGGCGATCCGCGACTGGGTAACCAACGTCGAGACAACCTTCTACATCATCGGGTCGGTAGTCGGGCCCCACCCGTACCCGACGATGGTGCGCGACTTCCAGCGCGTCATCGGTGTCGAGGCCGCCGAGCAACTACGTGACAACGGCGTCGAGGCACCCGACGTGCTCATGGCTTGTGTTGGCGGGGGTAGCAATGCAATCGGTCTGTTCCACCACTTCATTGATTCCGATGCTCGTCTGATCGGCGTCGAGGCGGCCGGGCACGGCATCGATAGCGGCCAGCATTCGGCGACGTTGTCGGCCGGAACGCCCGGCGTGCTCCACGGCGCGCGGTCGTTGCTGTTGCAGGACGACGACGGTCAGATACAGCTGGCGCACTCCATCTCAGCGGGGCTCGACTACCCGGGGGTTGGTCCGGAGCACGCCTGGCTGCAATCCAGTGGACGCGCCGAGTACGTCGCGATCGAGGACGAGCAGGCGCTCGCCGCATTCGATCGCGTTTGCCAGGTGGAAGGGATCATCCCGGCGCTCGAGTCGGCCCACGCTATCGCCCACTTGCTGGTCATGGCCGAGCGCGGCGATCTGAACCCGGAACAGCACATCGTCGTGTGCTTGTCGGGCCGGGGCGACAAGGACGTCGCGACGATTGCCGAGCATCGTAGTGAGCGGCGCGCGAGAACAGACCAGTGAGCCGTATCGAGCGTGTCTTCAACGATCGCGGGGCACGGCCGTTGATTATCCCGTTCGTCACCGCCGGCTACCCCCACCTCGATTCCACCGTGCCGCTCGTACAGGCCGCGGGCATTGCCGGAGCCGACGTGGTGGAGATCGGCATACCGTTCTCCGACCCACTCGCCGACGGTCCCACGATTCAGCGCTCCAGCGAGCGGGCGCTCGCCAACGGCATCTCCGTGGCGAAGGTGCTGTCGGCCGTTGCCGAGCTGCGCGCCGACCCGGCGACGGCGGACCTGCCGCTCGTGCTCATGGGCTACTACAACCCGATCCTGCGTTTCGGCCTGGACACGTTCCTGGCTGCGGCCGCCGATGTCGGGGTCGATGGGCTGATCGTCCCGGACCTGCCGCCCGAGGAGGCGACGGACTACCGCGATGGCTGCGTGCGGCACGGCCTTGCGGCGGTTTTTCTGATGGCGCCCAACGCCACCGACGAGCGTATAGCGATCGTCGATGAGGCCTCGACGCACTTCTCGTACTGCGTGACGGTGACCGGTGTTACCGGTGCCCGAGGCGACGTCCACGGCCGCACGCTCGAGTTTCTCGAGCGGGTGCGGCGCCAGACGCGAAAACCGTTCGTGGTGGGCTTCGGCGTCAAACGACCGGAACACGTCGAGCGCCTCGGTTCGCTTGCCGACGGCGTCGTCGTCGGCAGCGCGCTGATCGACGCGATCGATGCCTCCGACGAGCCGACCAGCGCTGTCGGGTCGATGATCAGGGATCTTCGAGCGGCCGCCGACCGGCTGGCACAGACGGCCAGCAGAACACCGGAGAACGGCACGTGACCGACCGGGAGATCGTCCGCAAGGCCCTGCTCGAGTCTCGCCGATGCATCGACGAGATCGACCTCGAGCTGGTGGCGCTGCTGAATCGCCGCGCGGAACAGGTATGCCGCATCGGTGAAGCCAAGACGGCGCTCGACGAACCCGTCTATCAGCCACATCGAGAGAAGGAGATCTATTCACGCGCGGTAGCGGCGAACCAAGGGCCGCTCGAGGACGGCGCAGTCCACCGTCTGTTCGAGCGCATCCTCGACGAAGCCCGCCGCCTTCAACGAGTCGAGTAGGGTCGATAGGAAGACCACACCCGCGAGCTGATTCGCACCGAACATGGGACACTGAGATGCCGAGTATCGCGGCTGATCTAGCCAGCGCTATTGCTGCAGGAGCCGGAATGGTCATCGTTATGGAGGCTGGGGCCGACGAGGTCCAGATCGAGCGGGTTATCGAACGGCTCACAGCGCTGGGCTTTGACGCACACCGTTCGTCTGGCGTCGAGAGGACGGTCATCGGCGCGGTCGGCGGTAAGGCGATCGAGGTCGACCCGCGCGAGCTCGAAGTGCTGACGGGCGTCAAGGAGGTTCTGAAGATCTCCAAGCCGTACAAGCTTGTCGGGCGCTCGTTCAAACCCGAGGGCACGAAGATCCGCATCGGCGACGTCGTGATCGGTGGCAATGCGATCGTCATGATGGCGGGCCCGTGCGGCGTGGAGAGCGAGGAGCAGATCCACTCCGTTGCTGAATGCGTGTCGCGCGCCGGCGCCCAGATACTGCGTGGCGGCGCCTTCAAACCACGATCGTCACCGTATTCGTTTCAGGGTCTGGGTGGGGACGGGCTGCGCTTTCTGCGGGCCGCGGCCGACGCCCATGGCCTCAAGACGATCTCCGAGGTGATGGACGCGCCGCAGATCGAGCTCATGTCCGAATACGTCGACATCTTTCAGGTCGGGGCACGCAACATGCAGAACTTCGCTCTGCTGAAAGCGCTCGGTCGGCAGCGGACTCCGGTGCTTCTGAAGCGCGGGCTCTCGGCGACGATCGAGGAGTGGCTCATGTCAGCGGAGTACCTCATGGCAGGCGGCAACCAGAACGTCATTCTGTGCGAGCGGGGTATCCGTACGTTCGAGGAGTACAGTCGCAATACCTTCGACGTGTCGGCGTTCCCGATCGTGAAGAAGCTGTCCCATCTGCCGAGTATCGGTGATCCGAGCCATGCCATTGGCATCCGCGACAAGGTTCCTCCGCTGGCCTGCGCCGCGGTGGCCGCCGGCGCCGATGGACTGTTGATCGAGGTCCACCATGACCCCGATGCGGCGCTTTCCGACGGCCCGCAGTCGCTGTTTCCGGAACAATTCGAGCGGCTCATGGAACAGCTGCGTCAGATCGCGCCGGCGGTCGAACGCTCGATCGCGTAGGTCCGGCCAGCCTGCAACGGGAGCCGCTTGACCCGCAAACCGGCCATGGTAGCCTCGCTCCTTGCCCGCCGTAGCTACTTCAAATGGCGCCCTTGGCGCCCGTCGGATTGCTGGAGGTATGGCCGTGAACTCAGCTGAAGCCAGTGTGCTCGGAGCTCGTGACGATACGCTGCCCGTGGCTCGCGTGGTGGTGCTTTCGGTTGCCTTCGCGGCGACGCTGGCGTTGGCGGCGCAGGTCCGAATACCGCTGCCGTTCACGCCGGTTCCGATCACGCTGCAAACGCTCGTGCTGTACGCCGGCGCAGCCTGGCTGGGCAGGCGCGCGACGCTGTCGGGCCTGGCGCTCTATGTAGGTCTGGCGGTACTCGGGCTGCCGTTGCTTTCCGGCTGGCGCGGTGGCGCAGGGGCGTTCGTCGGCGCCACCGGTGGCTACATTCTCGGATGGTTCGTGGCCGCGATCGTGCTGAGTAAGCTTCTCGACGGGCGGGCACATTCGTGGCGGCGTACCGCCGGCTCGATGGTGATCGCCTCGGTCGTGGTCCTGGCGTGCGGGACCCTTCACCTTGCCTTGCTGCTCGATCTGACTCCGGCCCAGGCGTTCCTCCTGGGCGCGGCGCCGTTCATTCCCGGTGACGCGTTGAAGATCCTGCTCGCTTCGGCTGCCGTCAGGGGTTGGCCCAACCCGTTCTCGACACGTTGAAGCTGCACGAGTACCAGTCGAAGGAGCTGCTGCGCGAGCGCGGATTGAACGTCGGAGCGAGCGCCGTGACCGGCAGCGCAGACGAGGCACGTGCGGTGGCCGAGAATCTGGCCGCCGGCGGGGCGACACGCTTCGCCGTCAAGGCGCAGGTGCACGCGGGCGGGCGCGGCAAGGGCGGCGGGATCAAGCTCGCCGATACCCCGCAGCAAGCGGGCGAGCTCGCCGCCGCCATGCTGGGGACAGCGCTGGTTACGCCGCAGACCGGCCCGCAGGGCGTCGTCGTACGCAAGGTGCTGATCGAGGCGGGCGCCGATATCGCCGATGAGCTCTATCTCGGGTTGACCATCGACCGGTCGGCTCGCTGTCCGGTCGTCATTGCCTCCGCCGAAGGTGGCGTGGAGATCGAAGAGGTTGCCGAGCGCAATCCCGAGGCGATCCTCAAGGAGCTTTGCGCACCTGGCTGGGGGCTGCGGCCGTTCCAGGCGGCCCGTCTCGCCTATCGACTCGGGCTTCAGGGCAGCGTGGCTCGCGGTGTCGCCGCCACGATCCTGAAGCTGGCGCGGGCGTATGACGAGCTCGACGCTTCACTCGCCGAGATTAACCCGCTCGTTATCAGCTCCGACGGTGAGGTCATCGTCCTTGATGCCAAGATCGTGATCGACGACAACGCCCTCTTTCGGCGTCCGGAGCTGGCCGATCTGCGGGATCGCAGCGAGGAGGAGCCGCTCGAGCTCGAGGCCTCCGAGCACGCGCTCAGCTACGTAGCGCTCGATGGGACGGTGGGTTGCATGGTGAACGGCGCGGGCCTGGCCATGGGCACTATGGACGAGATCAGCAACGCCGGCGGTTTCCCGGCCAACTTCCTCGACGTGGGTGGCGGCGCATCGGTCGAGCGCGTTGCGAGCGCGTTTCGGATCCTGATGCGGGGCGAGCGTGTAAGGGCCGTTTTGATCAACATATTTGGCGGAATCGTGCGCTGCGATCGAGTGGCGAAGGGCGTGATCGAGGCGTTGGAGACCGTCGAAGTGGGCGTGCCGGTCGTGGTTCGCCTGCAGGGCACTAACGCCGAGGAGGGTCGCGAGATCCTGCGTCGCTCGGACCTCGAGTTCGTCGTCGCCGAGACGTTGCACGACGCGGCACGCCAGGCCGTGGCGGCGGCGGCCGCTGGCGGGGAATCGTAATGAGCATCCTGGTAGGTGCGGATACGCGAGTTCTCGTTCAGGGAATCACTGGCGCCGAGGGCTCGTTCCACAGTCGGCAATGTATCGAGTACGGAACCCAGATCGTTGCGGGTGTCACCCCCGGCAAGGGCGGGACGCGCTTCGACGAGGCGGTACCGGTGTATGACACCGTGCTCGAAGCCGTGCACCAGACCCAGGCTGAGGTCTCGCTGGTGTTCGTGCCCCCACCGTTCGCCCCCGACGCCGTCATGGAGGCGGCCGATGCCGGGATGCGGCTGGTGATTTGCATCACCGAGGGCATTCCGACGCTCGACATGGTCGACGTGGTCGGCTACTGCAACGATCGGGGCACACGTCTGGTCGGCCCCAACTGCCCCGGCGTGATCTCGCCGGGGAAGTGCAAGGTCGGCATCATGCCGGGGTTCGTGCACCACCAAGGACGCGTCGGCGTGATCTCGCGCTCCGGTACGCTTACCTACGAGGCGGTTGATCAGCTGACGCGCGCCGGGCTCGGTCAGTCGACGTGCATCGGTATTGGCGGCGATCCGGTGATCGGCACCACCTTCCGAGACTGCCTGGAGCTCTTCGCCGAGGACGAGCAAACCGAGGCAGTGGTTGTCATCGGTGAGATCGGCGGCAGTGGCGAGGAAGAGGCGGCGGAGTACCTCGCCGCTGACTATCCATTGCCGGTAGTTGCATTCATTGCCGGGCAAACGGCTCCGCCCGGCAAGCGCATGGGGCATGCTGGCGCGATTATCGCCGGCGGTAAGGGCACAGCGGCGGAGAAAATGCAGGCGCTACGGGAAGCCGGCGCCGAGGTTGTCGCCAGCCCGTCCGAGCTTGGTGCCAGAACCGTCGAAGTGCTGGCGCGCTAGGGACGGTGGCGATACGTCTCCACCCGCGGTGGCCGGCCACGGCCCCGGTTCGCCAGGACGCCGACCAGTAGCAGTCCTGCCGCGAACCCGCCGATGTGCGCGTACCAGGCCACTCCGGCGTTGCCGCCGCTGCTGGCCGACCAGAGCTGGATCAGGAACCAGATCCCCAGCAGCAGCACCGAAGGGAGATACATCACGCGTATGAAGATCACCAGGATCACCAGCGTCAGAACACGCGCCGTCGGAAAAAGGATCATGTACGCACCCAGGACCCCGGCGATGGCGCCACTGGCGCCGACCATCGGCACGGGGCTCGCCGGCATCAGGACAACCTGCGCACCGGCGGCGGTGAGTCCGCACAGCAGGTAGAAGACCACGAAGCGTGCCGACCCCATCGCGTCCTCGACGTTGTCGGCGAACACCCACAGGTAGAGCATGTTGCCACCGAGGTGAAACAGGTCGCCGTGGACGAACATGGAGGTCAGCAGGGTGAGTGGCGCGGGTACCGGCATCTGCATCCATTGCGCCGGAGTGGTCAGTGCGGCCGGTATCAACCCGAGGCGCGTCACCAGCGACACATAGGCCTCTTCCCCGCCCGCCATGCGCACCTGCAGCTGATACGCGAAGACCGCCAGGTTGGCCCCGAACAACACGTAGGTGACCCATGGCGTCCCACTCCGCGGGTTGTCGTCGCGCAGTGGAATCATGCCGGCTCAGCCGTCGTCAGATCGGCGATCGCCTGACCGACAGCGGCGGCGACTGCGTGTGCCGAGCTATCTGCCGCAACCTCCACCGGCGAGCCGATGCGCACCTGGATGCTGCCGGGGTCGGCAACCCGCGCCGCAGCCGGCATCAAGTTGACGCTGTTGATCACCGCTAGCGGCACCACCGTGCCCGGAGCGGCGCTCGCCAGCGTCACCCAGCTGTCACCGACGCGTTGCAAATCGTCTATTCCGCCGACCTCGGAGACGAACACGACGGTGGAGGGCGAGCCGGAGAGGTCAAGGCGGCGACCCGTCGGCACGTCGCCGCGCCCGCCCTTCGATGCGTAACCTTCCAGACCTCGATACCAGCCGCCGAACGGGCTACGGAACTGCGATGTCGGCCCGAGGATACGGTGGCACACCGGCAACGCCACCAGCAGGGCAGGAGTGTCGAGCGCCGACTGTTGATTGGCAACAAAGAGGTAGCTCCTGGAGCGATCGAGGTCCTCGCCGCCAGAGGTCTCCAGGGAGATGCCGTGAATCCGTAACAGCGCGCGCGCCCACAGGCGGGCGCAGGAGTGCGCCACCGCACCGTACCCGGCAATGAGCCTAATGACGGTTCCCGGGATGCCGAGAGTCGCCGTTGTGAGCGCCGTCGCTGCCCAGCTGCCAACGTAGCGGAGGCGCTCTGCGCCGTGGTAGTAGCGCAGCTGGGCAGTGGGTGCGACCATGTCGTCGAGTTTAGCAGCCGCGCTCGTGCCGACTTCGGCAGGGTTCCGAGCAGCGGGGTAACATAGCCGCCCGCCGCGCCGGTTGTGGCGGCCCGCGCCATGATCTCACCCGCAAATCCCATCTGCGATATGCATCGATCATCTGTCCCAGGCCACTAGCAGGTTCATGGCGACGTACGGCTGGCTGTCGATCGTTCCTCCGATCCTGGCCATCGTGCTGGCACTGCGGACGCGTCAGGTGCACCTGTCGCTGTTCGCCGGGATCTGGATAGGGGCGACGATTCTCGCGGAGTTCAACCCTGTCGCCGGCGCTGCAGGTGCTGTCGAACAACTGGTGCAGGTGATCACCGACGCCGGCAACGCGCGTACGCTCATGTTCACGTTGATGGTCGGCGCCCTGATCGCGTTGTTGCGTGAGTCGGGCGGCGTTGCCGGATTCGCGGAATGGGCGGTGGCGCGCGGCTGGGTGCGCGGCAGGCGCTCGGCGCAGTTGGTCTCGGCGCTCCTTGGAGTGGCGATCTTCATCGAATCCAACATTACCTGCCTGGTGACCGGGACCGTCTCGCGCCCGCTCTATGATCGCGTCGGTCTGTCGCGCGCCAAGCTGGCATACATCTGCGACTCGACCTCGGCACCCATCTGCATATTGATACCGATCAATGCCTGGGGCGCGCTGATCGTCGGCTTGCTTGCCGCCGAGGGGCTTGCTGACCCGGTCGGGGTATTGGTCGCGGCTATCCCGCTGAATTTCTACGCTCTGCTGGCGCTCGCAACGGTGTTCGCGGTGGCCGCGAGCGGGCGCGACTACGGGCCGATGGCAAGAGCCGAGGCCGCGGCGGCCGCAGGCGGTAGCGGTCCCGAGGGGCCGACGATCGACCTGGATGACGGCGCACCGGAAGCCGGAAGGAAGGCGCGCAACCTGATATTGCCGGTCGTGGTGACCGTCCTGATGGTGCCGTTTGTCCTGTACCTCACCGGGAACGGTGATTGGCGGTCAGGCTCGGGGTCTACCGCCGTGCTGTGGGCAACCTCGAGCGGCGTGCTGGCGGCGATGCTGCTGTACCGCGTACAGAGCCTGTTCTCGTTCGTCGAGATGACCGAGACTGCCATGCGCGGTTTCCAGGAGCTTGTTCCGGTGGCGGCGATTCTGGCCCTCGCGCTCGGGATCGGGGCAACATGTAGCGCTCTCGGCACCGGTCCCTGGGTGGCCTCGATCGCCGCCCCGCTATTGACGCCGGCTACCGTGGCGCCGGTCGTTTTCATCACCGGTTGTGTGATCGCCTTCTCCACCGGCAGCTCGTGGGGCACGTTTGCCATTCTGATACCGATCGCCGTGCCGCTGGCGCTGCAGAGCGGCTCCTCGGTGCCGCTGGCCGTCGCGGCGGTGATGGGCGGCGGGATCTTCGGCGATCATTGCTCTCCGATCTCGGATACGACCGTGATCTCGTCGATGTCTGCCGGGTGCGATCATATCGAGCACGTCACCACCCAGATTCCGTATGCGCTCGTCGGCGGAGGAGCGGCGGTGGTGCTGTACTTTGTAGCAGGCTTGGTGGTCTAGCTCGTAGAAAAACCAGAACCGCCAGACGGTTCCCATGGCCCGCTAGCTGGCGTCAAATGGCCCGCTTTCATATCGGACGCGACAACTGGTTTCTGGTGATCCCGACGGTGATCCTCGGGCTTGTCAGCCTGTACACTATCAACCGCATGTATCGGGCCGGGGACATCCGGCGCTCCATCGAGGTCGTCACGACCTTCGAGGCAGGTGGTCAGGCCCCGCTGGGGGAGTACATCGCCGTCGACGAGGGCGATCTCAGTTGCACCGCCGAAATGCTGTCGAGCTTCTACGGAACCCTCGACGTGCACTGCGTGCCGCGCAACACTGGAATCAATTACCGCTGGCGGGTGCACGTCGGACAGCGGTCGTTCGCTCCGATGAACGGCGGCACAAAGGCGCTCATGGAGCGCTACGCTCCGGAAGTCTTTGCCGAGGACCGGATCGAGGGAGAAGATGGCGGCTGATCCACGCCTGCAGACAACGCTCGACAACGGCCTCCGGGTGCTCGTGCAACCGCTCCACAACGCGCCGCTGGTGTCGGTGTGGTGCTGGTACCACGTCGGCTCCAAGAACGAGGTGCCCGGTCTGACCGGTGCCTCGCACTTCGCCGAGCACATGAACTTCAAGGGCACACCGGGTATCTCGCGCGAGGATCTGAAGGTCTGGATCGAACGCGCCGGGGGCAGCTGGAACGGGTACACCTGGATCGATCAGACGACGTACTTCGAGACACTGGCCGCCGACGAGCTCGATCTGGCCCTGCGCATCGAGGCCGACCGCATGACGGAGTGCGTTTACGAGCCGTCGGAGTTCGAGTCGGAGCGCACGGTGGTGCTCGCCGAGATGCATGGCAACAGCAACAGCCCCGAGTACCTGCTCGACATCGACGTCACCGCAGCGGCGTTCCGTATGCATCCGTATCGTTGGCCCACCATCGGCTGGCAGAGCGATCTGGAGGCGATGACCCGTGACCAGCTCTACGCCCACTACAAGAACTACTACCACCCGGGCAACGCCACGCTGGTG
Source organism: Acidobacteriota bacterium (assembly GCA_965248695.1). Taxonomy (GTDB): domain Bacteria; phylum Acidobacteriota; class UBA890; order UBA890; family WLXD01; genus DASCOT01. The sequence goes on from CBDFKD010000002.1 coordinate 4,830,169, forward strand.
ATCGTCGGTGACGTCGACGCCGCGGCGGCGGTCGACGCAGCCCGGCATCACTTCGGGGACATTCCGTCGACCGAGACGCCGGCGTACGACGAGATACGCGAACCGCGCCAGGACAGTGAGCGCCGGGTTGTGGTCGAGCGGCCCGGCACGGCCACCTACCTGCAGGTGGTATATCCGGCGCCAGCGTTCCCTGACCCCGACTTCGTGCCCTTGCTGGTGGCCGACGCTTTGCTGTCGGGTGGCAAGGGGATCAATCTGTGGAGCGGGGGGTTCGGTCGCAGCGCGCGCATCACCTCACCGCTCTACGGGGCTCTCGTGGAGAGCGAGCTGGTCGTGTCGATCAGTTCGGCGGTGCTGCCGACGGAGGAACCGTACCTGTATGGCTTCTCGGCGACGCTGCGGGACGGCGTGGAGCCGCGCGCCGCGGAGAGTGCCCTGGTGGACTCGGTGGAAGGGCTGGCGGCGCGTGACGTCGACGATCGAGCGCTCCGCAAGGCGAAGAACCAGGTGCTGTCGGCTCTGGCGTTCGAGTCCGAGCGCGTCACCGACGTAGCGCATCAGCTCGGCTACTTCGCCACCATAGCGAGTCTCGAGGCGTTGGACGCGGTGCCCGGCAGCGTGGAGGCGACGACCGTCGAGGAGGTTCGGCGCGTCGCCGCTCGATACCTGATTCCGGAAGGGCGCACGGTGGGTTGGTTCGTGCCGCGAGGCGACGCATGAGGAGACCTGAGGCCACTCGCACCGAGCTCGACAACGGCCTCGTGATCATGCACCAGGCCAACCACGCGTCGCCGGCTGTCACCGTCAGCCTGAGCGTGGCCGCCGGTGCCTGCTTCGAGACGCCGGCACAGGCCGGCTTGGCGACCCTGATGGCGCGAGGGCTGATGCGCGGCACGGAGCTCCGAGACAAGACCGCGGTGGGCGAGGTGCTCGATTTTCGTGGAGCTCACCTGGGCGGCAGCGCCGGCCGGCATACTGCCGGCATGGTCGCCAAGTCGCGTGCCGAAGACCTGCCGGAGGTGATGGCACTGCTGGCGGAGTGCTCCCGGCGACCGACGTTTCCGGACGTCGAGGTCGGCAAGCTCGTCGGCGACCGCCTGACCGCCCTTCGGGAGGATCTCGATGACCCGGCCGTCATGGCGATGCACGGCCTGCGCGAGCTCGTCTACCCCGAAGAACACCCGTACGTGTCGCGGCTGGCGGGTACCGAGGCATCCGTGGCAGACATCGGAGCCGACGATCTACGAGCCTTCCATGCGCGTTTCTTCGGTCCGTCCGCGGCGCTTCTGGTGATCGCCGGCAATGTCGAAGCCGAGGCGGCCCTGTCGATCGCGCAGGACGCCTTCGACGACTGGACGGACGACGAACCGCGCGGCGGCTACCGCCAGGCGCAAAGCGACGTTGTCGACGTGGCGCCACTTCCCGAGGTTCGACGGCACGTCGACCCGATGCCCGACAAGGCCCAGGTGGACATAGCGCTGGGGCATGCCTCGATCCGACGTGCTGATGATCGCTACTACGCCGCCTCCCTGATGAACATGATCCTCGGACGTTTCGCGATGGGGGGCCGGCTAGGACGCTCAGTACGCGAAGAGCGCGGTATGGCGTACTACACGTACAGCGCGCTCGGCGGTGGACTCGGACCGGCGCCGTTCGTAGTTCGCGCCGGCGTGCAGCCGCAACATGTCGAGGATGCCGTCGACGCGGTGCTGGCAGAGATCCGACGCATCCGTACCGAAACGGTCGACGCCGACGAGCTCGACAACGCCAAAGCCGCCACCGTGCGTGCCCTGCCGCGGGCGCTCGAAAGCAACGAAGGCATGGCCGGCCTGCTGCATGAGATCGAGATGTTCGATCTCGGTCTGGACTATACCCAACGGCTGGAGGGCCTCATAAGCCAGGTCGATGCCGAGGCCGTGCATGCAGCCGCGCGCGAACTGCTGTTCCCCGACGCCTACGCGTTGGCGATCGCCGGGCCCTGGTCGCCGCCCACCGATGGAGCCTGAAATCGGGGCATCGGTGGCCTCGGCGGCCGGCCGCGCGGCGCTGCCGACGAGAAGTCTCATCGAGTAAGGTATCCGGCGAGCAACCGAGACCCGGAGGTTCGCATGGCCGCGCCGCTCGCCGACATCGTCGCTTTCCTGGACCGGTACCTCGACATCGGAGCGATCCCCGACGCGTCGTTGAACGGCCTTCAGGTCGAGGCCGGCGTCGAGGTCGAGCGCATTGCGGTAGCTGTAGACGCGGCGGCCGAGACGATCGCGTTGGCGGCCGACGCCGGCTGTCAGCTGATGATCGTCCACCACGGGCTTCTTTGGGGCGACCAGGCGCCGATCAGCGGCCGCCTCGGCACCCGCGTCAGGCAGTCCTTCGCCCGCGGGGTATCGATCTACGCCGCCCACCTGCCACTCGACGTGCACCCGGAGGTGGGCAACAACGCGTTGCTTGCTCGCGCCCTGGAGGCCGAGCCCGAAGCTCGCTTCGGCGACTATAACGGGCTGCAGATCGGCACCTTGGCGCGCCTGCAGGAGGGGCTGCCGCTGGCCGCCCTGGCGGGTCGCCTCGCCGCCGTTGGTTGCGACGACCAGGTGATATGGGCCTTCGGCGCTGATGAGGTGAATACGATTGCCGTGATTACAGGCAGCGGCTGTAGCGCGCTCGACGCAGCTGCGGCACTGAACGCCGACTGCTTCATTACCGGCGAGCCACGGCACTCTGCCTATCATGATGCCTGCGAGGTCGGCCTGAACTGTATCTTCGCCGGCCACTACGCCACCGAGACGTTCGGCGTACGGGCGCTCGGTGACCTGATCGCGGCGCGCTTTGCGGTCGAGTCGCAGTGGATCGATGTTCCTACGGGTATCTGAGATGAGCGACAGGGCGCGCGACGAACACGAGATCCGCCGTCTGGGGAGCGTCGACGAATACGTCGCCTGCGAGGATCTCCAGCGCCGGGCGTGGAATTTCGACGGTGACCTGGACGTTATCCCGCGCACTCAGCTGGTCGCCGCACAGGGCGCGGGCGGGATCGTGCTGGGAGCGTTCGATACGGCGGAGCGATTGGTCGGGTTCTGCTACGGGTTCCGCGGCGAGGACGCCCGGGGTCGACAGGTGCACTACTCGCACATGCTCGCGGTGGACGCGTCGATGCGCTCCAGCGGACTCGGTGCGCGCCTCAAGTGGGCCCAGCGCGAGCTGGCGCTGGAGCAGGGATTGAGGCTGATGGCCTGGACCTTCGATCCGCTGCAGTCGCTGAACGCCTACCTCAACTTCAGCAAGCTCGGGATCATCGTCGAGAGCTACTACGAGAATCTCTACGGCGAGACCATCAGCGCCTTGCATCGAGGCTCACCGACTGACCGCCTACTGGCCAGCTGGCACCTCGAGTCAGCGCGGGTAGCAAATCGCCGGCGCGGCGAGCGTGGCGCGGCGGTGGACGAGATCGCGGCCGGCCGGGTCACCTTACCGGAGGCTTTGACGGGCGCGCCGGCGAGCCAGGGGCTTTCGATACCCGGCGCATCCGACCTCGACCTGGAAGCCGATCGGATCGCCTGTGAGATCCCGACTTCGATTCAGCAGGTCAGGGAGCTGGATCCCGAAGCGGTGTTGGCGTGGAGGATGGCAACGCGTCAGGTATTCCAGCACTATCTGAGCCGCGGCTACTACGTACGTGAGTGTGTTCGGGTGACGGCTCCGCCGCCGCGGACCCTGTTCATTCTCGAGCACGGGGACCCCGAGGCGGCTCTCGTTTGAGATCGGCAGCCAGGTATCGGAGGAAGGTTTGAAGATCGAGGCGTTGGACCTGATTCAGATCCGGATTCCGCTCGTCGGCTGGTTCGAGATCTCACGCGGTGGCTTTGGCGAGCGCAACATCCTGCTCGTGCGGGCGCATTCGGAAGGGGCGTTCGGTTGGGGCGAGGCAGGAGCGGACCGGTTGCCCTTCTATACCTACGAGACCAACGGCACATGCCGGCATATCATCGAGGATCTGCTGGCCCCGGAGCTGTTCGATCTGGAGCTGCCGGAGGAGGGTGCGGCCATGGCCGTCGCCGCCCACATGACGAAATGGCCATGGCACCCGATGGCGAAGGCCGCCGTCGAAGAGGCCGTTTGGGACCTCGAGGCTCGCCGACGCGGCGTGCCGGTACACCGCTTGTACGCTGGCGATCGGCCGGTCCGCGATCGCGTCATGGTCGGTATCTCACTCGGCATTCAACAGGATTTCGAGGTGCTCGCCGAGCAGATCGAATCGGCGCTTGCGCAGGGATACCGCCGCGTAAAGCTGAAGATCGCCAAGGGGATGGACGTCGAGGTCGTCGCCAAGGTGCGGGAAAGGTTCGGCGATATCCCGCTCATGGTCGATGCCAACTGTGCGTACGGGCGGGAAGACATCCCGCATATCGTCGAGCTCGACCGCTTCGGTCTGGAGATGATCGAGCAGCCGTTCGAGTACGACGAGCTCGAGCTGCACGCCGAGCTCCAGGATCAGGTCGAGACGCCGATCTGTCTGGACGAGTCGGCCAAGACGCTGGAGGTCACCGAGCGCGCGCTGGATGCGAAGGCGGCGCGTATCATCAACATCAAGTGTTCGCGCATGGGCGGCCGGTCGGTTGGCATCGCGGCGCACGATCTGTGTGAGCGGCGGCAGATCCCGGTGTGGTGTGGCGGCATGCTCGAAGCGGGCGTCGGCAGGCTGCACAACATCGCCGTTGCCGCGCTGCCCAACTTCACGCTGTCCAACGACCTGTCAGCTTCCCGTCGGTACTGGGACCAGGACATCATCGATCCCGAGGTGGAGCTCGACGGCGATGGGCACGTGCGGGTGCCACAGGGACCGGGGATCGGTCACGAGGTCTGCGAGGAGCGCATCGAGCGCTATCTCGTCGAGCGTTGGACCCTGCGCGCCTAGCCACCCGCCGGCAGTCGTCGGGTCGAGTCTTGGCGGGTGACCCCGGTGCGTCCCGGGCGCCGAAGATGTGGAAGAATTAGAGGTCCTGCCTGCGGCCCCGCGCCGCACCCGCGGCGGTTCGACCCGGTCATCACACGCTCCGAGCGTCGCCGCAACCAGCCAGAGGATGTCGCCCATGTCCGTCGCGCCAGCGGGAATCTTCCGCGCCTACGACATCCGCGGCATTGTCGGCGACGATGTCAACGCGGACGTGTTTCAGCGCATCGGGCGCGCCTACGGCACGCTGGTGGTCCGCAACGGCGGCTCGCGGGTCGTCGTGGGACGCGATGGTCGCCTGTCGAGCCCGGAGCTTGCGGTGGCATTCGCCGCCGGAGTGAACGACGCCGGATGTGGGGTGCTGGACGCCGGCCTGGTGCCGACGCCGATGCTCTACTTCGGCATCCACCACCTGCAAGCGGATGGCGGCGTAGTGGTCACGGCAAGCCACAACCCGGCCGCCTACAACGGCCTCAAGCTGTGCCTCGGTACACGCACGCTGTTCGGTGACGACATCCAGGCCCTGCGAGCTGCGGTCGAAGCGGACGATGTGGACAGCGGCACCGGGAGCGTCGAGAGCATCGATCTGGTCGAGCCCTACGTCGACATGGTGAAGGAGCGCGTGCATCTCGAACGCCCGGTACGGGTCGTGATCGACGCCGGCAACGGTGTCGCCGGGATGATCGCCGCGCGCATGTACCGTGAGCTCGGCTGCGAGGTCGAGGAGATGTACTGCGATGTCGACGGCAACTTCCCCAACCATCATCCCGATCCCACCGTACCCGAGGCGGTCGAGGAGCTCGGGCGTCGTGTCGTCGACGGTGGCTTCGATCTCGGCTTGGGGTTTGATGGCGACGGGGATCGGGTCGGGGTCATCGACGAGGCCGGTGAGATCGTCTGGGGCGATCGTCTGACGATCCTGCTGGCGCGCGACATGCTGGAGCGCAACCCGGGTGCGACCGTGATCTTCGACGTCAAGTGCTCCAAGCTGCTCGGCGATGACATCGCGAGGCACGGCGGTCGACCGCTGATGTGGAAGACCGGGCACTCCTTCATCAAGCAGAAGATCCGTGAGGAGCGGGCGCTCCTGGCGGGCGAGATGAGCGGCCACCTGTTCTTCGGCGAGAACTTCTTCGGGCACGATGATGCGGTATATGCGGGCGCCAAGCTGATGGAGATCTACTCGCGGCAGGCCGGCGTTTTCTCCAGTCAACTGGATGACCTCCCCGAGGTGTTCTCGACGCCAGAGATCCGCCACCCGTCGACCGAGGAGCACAAGTTTGCGGTCTGCGAGCGCCTGCGTGACGATCTCGCCCGCGAATACGACATCGTGGCGATTGACGGCGTACGTTTGGAGCTCGATGACGGATGGGGGCTGGCACGGGCCAGCAATACGGGGCCGCAGATCATTCTTCGCTTCGAAGCACAGACGCCGGAGCGTCTCGACGAGATCCGACATCTTGTCGAGACTCGCCTCCATCGCGTGGAAGTGGAGCTGGGTGCGGTAGCGAGCGACTGATGATGGCCGACGACCACGATCCACACGCCTATGCCGTGATCATGGCTGGCGGTGGCGGCACCCGCTTCTGGCCGCTGTCGCGGCAGGACCGGCCGAAGCAGTTCTTGCCGATCGTGGGCGCCGACTCGATGTTGCGACAGACCTGGGATCGAACCGTAGCCGTGGTCGGCGATCCCGATCGCGTGCTGGTGGTCACCGCCGCGTCGTACGCCGATCTCACTGCGCAAGAGCTCCCGGAGCTACTGCCGGCCAATCTGTTGGCCGAGCCACAGGCGCGCAACACCGCCCCGTGTCTCGCATGGAGCGCCGCGGTGCTGGCGCAGAGGGATCCCGAAGCGATCATGCTGGTCTTTCCGGCCGATCACGTCGTCGCTGATGTCGATGGCCTCCGCGACACGGCTGCCGCCGGCGCAGTGGCGGCGCGCGATGGTTACCTGGTCACTTTCGGCGTGCCCCCCAGGTACGCCGAGACCGGCTACGGCTACGTCGAGACCGGCGCGGCGCTGGAGCTGGCGGGAGGCTCGACCAAGCTGCCGATCAGCGCCGTGCTCGCGTTCAGAGAGAAGCCCGACGCCGACACCGCGGAGCGCTATGTGGCGGACGGCTCGTTCCTTTGGAACAGCGGGATGTTCGTCTGGGAAGCGCGTACGTTGCTCGCGGCGATGCGTCAGCATCTCCCCGACGCTCTGGAGGCGGCCAACGCGATGCTCGCCGCCACCACCGCTGAGAGCCGTGCAGAGGCCTACCGGGCGATGCCCGCCACCTCCATCGACTACGGCATCATGGAGCGCGCCGACAATGTCGCGTGCGTGAAGGCGGCGTTCGACTGGTCCGACGTCGGCTCGTGGGAGGCGCTCAAGGAGCTGCTGGCAGGCGACGACCTGGGCAACGTCGTTCATGGCCAGGTGGTTGCAATCGACTCGGCAGACAATCTGGTGCATGTCTCCGACGATGTGGTGGCGCTGCTGGGAGTCGAGGGGCTCGCGGTCGTACGCGCCGGCGGCGTGTTGATGGTCGCTTCCCTGCAACGCTCCCAGCAGATCAAGGAGCTGCGCGACAAGGTAGCCGAAGCCACGCAGGACAGGTTTCTCTGATGTCCGACCGACGGTACATCCGTGCCTGAGCTGGCGCTGGTCGGCGGCGACCCGGTCCGTACGCAACCGTTCCCGCGCTCGCCCCAGGCCGGGGAGCGGGAGCGCGAGCTTCTGGGCGTGGTCTTGGATTCTGGCGACTGGGATAGCCGTCACGGGCAGTTCGTGCGGCGGTTCGAGGCCGAGTTCGCGGCCTTCCAGGGCGCCGGCTACGCGATCTGTGTGAGCAACGGCGAGGCTGCCCTACGCACGGCTCTCGATGCCATGGAGATCGAGCCCGGGTCGGAGGTCGTTGTCCCCGCCTATACGTTCGTGGCGTCGGCTACGGCCGTGCTACAGGCCGGGCTCGTGCCGGTGTTCGCCGATGTCGATCGACGCTCGTACGGTCTGGACGCGCGCGCCGTCGAATCGGTGTTGAGCGATCGGACGGCGGCGATCATGCCCGTTCATATCGGCGGTGTGCCGGCGAGCATGCGCCCGTTGCAGAGCCTGGCAGAGCGCGAGGGACTGGCCATCATCGAAGACGCGGCCCAGGCCTGGGGTTCGCGATACGACGGCGCTGGCCTGGGCACGATCGGCAAAGCCGGCGGCTTCTCCTTCCACGCCAGCAAGAACCTGACATGTGGCGAGGGCGGTGTCGTACTTACCAATGACGGAGATCTGGCGGAGCGCTGCCGGTCGGTAGCCAACAACGGCCGTGCGCCGGTAGGTGGCCGCTATACGCATGTCCGGCTCGGCGGCAACTTCCGCTTGTCAGAGTTCCAGGGCGCCGTCCTGTGCGCGGCGCTGGAACGCTACCCGGAGGAGCTCGAACGTCGCGCCGCCAACGCAGCACAGCTGCGCCAGGCCCTGCGGGAGGTCCCCGGGGTCATCTGTCAGGCGCTCCCACCAGGTACCGAGCAGTGCTCGTGGCACTTGCTCGTTGTTCGCATCGACAGCCGGGCCTTCGGCGGTGCTTCGAAGCGCGCCTGCGTGGATGCGCTCGTCGCCGAAGGCATACCTGCGTCGGCGGGCTACGACGCTCCGGTCTACAGCCAGCCGCTCTTCGATGACACGCGTCGGGCGCCGCATCGGAGCGGCGACTGCGGTGTTGCCGAGCACGCCTGCGCGAGCGAAGCTGTGTGGGTCCGCCACACTGCGCTCCTCGGCAGCGTCGAAGACGCCTTGGACGTAGCCCGCGCCTTCGAGAAGGTTCAACGTCACGCCGCTGAGCTGGCACCAGCCGATCCGTTTCTGACGCCTCTCTGAATCCCGCACGACGCGGCGCATATGCCATGTTGCGACGCCAAGCCCGGGCCATAGCCGAGAAATCTCCATGACCGACGCGCCCACTCTGCAGAGCCTCGATTCGCTGGTGTCGTTGTGCAAGCGCCGTGGATTCATCTTCCAGAGCAGTGAGATCTACGGCGGCCTCAACGGGTTCTGGGACTACGGTCCGCTCGGCGTCGAGCTTCGTCGCCGGGTGCTCGATCTCTGGTGGAGCCGCCTGGTCGTGCAGCGCGACGATGTCGTCGGGTTCGATGCTTCAATCATCATGCACCCGCGGGTCTGGGAGGCATCTGGCCACGTCGATTCGTTCTACGACATGATGGTGGACTGCAAGGAGTGCAACCGTCGATTTCGGCTCGACCACCTCATCCAGGCAGCCGTCGACGCCGGCGATCTCGGCAAGATCTTCCCGGGCTATGAGGGCGATACGCCTCCGTCGGACGGGTCCATCCCCAGTCGCTGCCCGGCTTGCGAAGGTGAGCTGACGGCGCCCCGTCAGTTCGGCCTGATGTTCGAGACCCATGTCGGTGCGGCGGCCGATTCCAAGTCGGTCGCCTACCTGCGGCCGGAAACCGCCCAGGCCATCTTCGTGAACTTCCGCAACGTGCAGCTGTCGACACGCATGAAAGTGCCGTTCGGGATCGCCCAGGTCGGCAAGGCGTTTCGCAACGAGGTCACGCCGCGCAACTTCACTTTTCGCTCTCGCGAGTTCGAGCAGATGGAGATGGAGTTCTTCGTGCACGCTGAAGAGGAGCGCGAGTGGTTCGACTACTGGGTTGAGCAGCGGCATCGGTGGTACGAGGAGCTCGGTATCGGGTCGGAACGGCTGCGACTCCGAGAGCACACGTCCGACGAGCTGGCGCACTATGCGAGCTACACGACCGATGTCGAGTACCGGTTTCCCTTCGGGTGGGCCGAGCTGGAGGGCATCGCCAACCGCGGCTGTTTCGACCTGAGCCAGCATGCCGAGCACTCGGGCAAGGATCAGAGCTACTTCGATCCGGCGCGTAACGAAAAGTACGTGCCATCGGTCATCGAGACTTCCGCCGGACTCGATCGCACGGTGCTGACGGTGCTGGCGGATGCGTTTGCAGTCGACGAGATCGGTGGTCAGGAGCGCACCGTGCTGCGATTGGCTCCGCATGTGGCGCCGCGCCAGGTATCGGTGTTTCCGTTGGTCAAGAAGCTGGCACAGCCGGCGCACCAGCTGGCGGATACTCTGCGCGCGCGCTTTGGCGTCCTCTACGATGACGCCGGCAGCATCGGCAAGCGCTACCGCCGCGAGGACGAGGTGGGCACTCCCTTCTGCGTCACGGTGGACTTCGACACGCTCGAGGACAACGCCGTTACGGTGCGCGACCGCGACACCACGGAACAGGAGCGTGTCGGACTGGATGCCCTGCCGGGATATCTCGGCGAGCGTCTCGGCGGCTAGACAACATGCGGCAAGGCAACGTGCAACCGAATCCTGCTACGGGACGCTAGCCGACCATGCGGGCGTCACACACCAGGAGGCGCGCTCGTCGTGGCGGCTCGCAAGCGTAGGCGCTCGCGCGCGCTGGCGACACAGCAGCTGGCGCTGGAGGCGTTGCACGATCGGCTCGCAGTGCTCTACGGGAAGCCGAAGCCCACACGGGCGCTGCCGCCGCTCGACGAGCTCGTCCTGACGATCCTGTCGCAGAACACTACCGATACGAACCGCGATCGCGCCTGGGAGCAGCTGCGCCAGCGCTTCCCCGATTGGGCCGGCGTGGCCGCCGCATCGCTACAAGCGCTCGAAGAGGCCCTACAACCGGGAGGATTGCAGCGCGTAAAGGCGCGGCGGATCCAGGAGACCCTGGTGCGTATCCACGACCAGCACGGAGCGTACGCTCTCGATCACCTGCGCGACATGGATCTCGAGGCGGCGCGCGCCGAGCTCAGCGACATCAAGGGCCTAGGCGCCAAGAGCGTCAACTGCATCCTGCTGTTCTCGCTGCGGCGGCAGGCGTTTCCAGTGGACACGCACGTTTTCCGCGTCCTTCAACGGTTGGGCGTTCACCGTCAACGCGACCTCGGGCGAGCGAACGACGAGCTCCAGGATGCCGTGCCCGAGGGGGCGGCCTTTCCGCTGCACGTCAACGTCATCACTCACGGTCGCCAGGTATGCCACGCCCGGCGTCCCGAGTGCTGGCGGTGCGGGATAGAAGACCTGTGCGGCTTCGGCGACAAGAACTTGGAGCCACCGGCCGCGACGAGACGGTAGACTGCCCGAGGTGCCGGGTGTGGCCGGCGTCACGGGGAGCCGGGGTGACCGAGCCGGCCTGGAGTATGCAGTGGGGACGCGGACGCAGCGGTTCTACCTGACGACACCGATCTACTACGTCAACGACGTGCCGCATCTCGGGCATGCATACACCACCATTGCCGGCGACGCCATGGCGCGCTTCATGCGCCAGCGGGGCGTCGAGGTGTTCTTCCTGACCGGCACCGACGAGCACGGTCAGAAGGTGGCGCAGGCAGCCGCTCGCCGCGACATGTCGGAACAGGCGCACTGCGACGAGCTGCATCGCAACTTCAAGGAACTCTGGGAGCGGCTCGGGATCTCGCACGATGCCTTCATCCGGACGACCGACCCCGAGCACAAGGAGCAGGTGCGCGACGCTCTGCAGCGGCTCTACGACGACGGGCAGATCTACGAGCAGGACTACGAGGGGTGGTACGACGTCACCCAGGAGATGTTTGTCACCGACCCCGACGAGATCGAGCGGCTGCAACAGGACGGCCGCGTCGAGCGCGTGCGCGAGTCGAACTACTTCTTTCGCATGAGCGCATACCAGCGTGCCCTCGTCGCCGCGATCGAAGGTGGATCGCTAGAGATCCATCCGCACACACGCCGTAACGAGATCCTGGGGTTCTTGCGGCAACCACTGGGTGATCTGTCGATCTCGCGCCCCAAGTCGCGGTTGGCCTGGGGCGTCGAGCTGCCCTTCGACACGGAACACGTTTGCTACGTCTGGGTCGATGCGCTGCTGAATTACTGCACCGCGTTGCGATACCTCAACCCGGGCACGCCTGTCGAAGCCGACTACGCGCCGTTATGGCCGGCGGACTACCACCTCATCGGCAAGGACATCCTGACAACCCATTCGGTGTACTGGACAACGTTGCTGATGGCACTCGACCTGCCGCTGCCGCGCAATATCTTCGCGCACGGCTGGTGGACCGTTGAGGGGCAGAAGATGTCCAAGAGCATCGGCAACGTCATTGATCCCAATCGACTCATCGACGAGTTCGGCGCCGACGCCTTGCGTTACTACGTCCTCCGCCAGATGCCGTTCGGGCAAGATGGTGACTTCGCCGCCGCGGCGCTCGTGGAGCGCATCAACTCCGATCTGGCCAACGACCTCGGCAACCTCGCCTCACGGGTCTTGAATCTCGTGGAGAGCGACGGCGGAGCGTTCGTGGCCGATCCGAAGCACACTCCGGCGACGGAGGAGTTGCTCCGACGCTTCGAAGGCTCGGTGCCGAAGTACGAGCAGGAGTTCAGCGATTTCGGCTTCGCTGCGGCCTTGAGAACAGCCTGGGAAACGGTGCGTGCCGCCAACAAGCTGGTGCAAGAGACCGAGCCCTGGCAACTACGAAAGCAGAGGGACACGACGCCAGCGGACGGTGATCACTTCGATGCCGTGATGTTCGCGTGTGGCAGCGTATTGAAGAGCCTTGCCGCGCTGCTGTCGCCCGTTATGCCGGACACGATGGGCCGCCTCTGGGCGTCGCTTGGTGAGACCACCGAGCTCGACGAGTTCCGCTACCCGGGCTCCGAACGGCTCCTGCTCGTCGGGGGCCGGGGTGCCAGCGTTCGCCGGGGCGAGATGCTGTTTCCGCGCATCGACGCGAAGCGCGTACGCAGCTTCGCGGAGCGCGCCGCGGAGATCGACTGAGCTCCGCTCAGCCCCTCACTGCCGCGACGTGCAGGCTCTGGTCGACGTGGGCCGCTCGTCGATGCGCACGGTCGACCGATTCCTCCAGCGACCGTCCGAGTGCCAGCAGGGCCGCAAGCGCGCCCGCCGCCGTCGCAGCAGCCGCGGGACCGACCGGCTGTGGGTAGTCCAGCACCGCCGTGCGCTCGCCGTAGGCGACAAAGTCCACCGCGCGCGCGCCGTCGAGGTTGCCGCGTACCCAGGCGGCATAGGCACCGGCGTCGAGGAGCTGTTGCGCCAGGATCGCCTGGTCGTCAGTGTTCGGGCCGCCGAGCAAGAAGCTGATCTCCGGCGCCGGTAACAGCGCCACCGTCGTCTCGGGTAGAAGACTGGACACCTGTGCTTTGCGGTTCGCCGCACCTAGCGTGCTGGCCAGACCTGCGCCGGAGGCTGCCACCGGGGCGTAAACCAGGGTCTCGGGAAGCGTCCGCGCAAGACTCTGCGCTACTGCGCGCGCCTGCCAGTAGCTCGGCAACAGGCCGATGAGCATCCCGTCGACGCGGCGACGGAATGCCTCGTCGAGCACCCGCTGCAGCGCCCTTGCCGGTATCGGATGGACGCGCGACGGCTTGCCGTCTGTTCTTTCGAGCACTCCGGTCGTGACCGGCAGAATCTCGTCCACGCCTTCGGCCGCCGCCGCATGTGCCGCGATCGATAGCCCAGTCTGACCGCGCGGGTCGAGGGCGTCGAGAACCAGGAGACGGGTCACCATCAAGGAGGCTCGTTACAGGGATTCATCAGGTGGAGGCGGCGCAAGCAGTCGACGCCGGGAAGGTCACCACCGGTCAGGAGTGCCGGAGGCCCGCCAACGTGTCGCGCTATGATAGCAGCAGGGGCGAAACGGAGACGTTCTTCAGCGACCTGCGACGGATGGCCTGCCGGTGGGCAGGTTGGAGGGCCAGTGAGATCGCCGATGCCTCGAAGCGTGCGGCTGCTGACGATCGTCGGCATCGTGCTCACGAGTGCCGCACATGCAGGTGCGTCAGCTCCGATCGCGCCGCCGCGTGCGAGCGCGCAGGAACGTTCGGAGCTTCCACTCGAACGCTTGCTGCGCCGGGTTCAGGAGCGCTATCGAGGGCTGCAGGACCTTCGAGCCCGATTCCGACAAATCAGCATCGCGCGACCGGGAATGCCGGCCCGCGAGGCGATGGGAACCTGGTTCGCGCGGCCACCGGGGCGGATACGGGTGGAGTACGACGCCACCGGGCGGGTGCTGGTTGCCGATGGCGAGGCGCTGTACTGGTACCTTCCGGAGGACCGACAAGTTCAGATCCGGCCGCAGGACTCACTCGCCTCCAGCCAGACGCCGATGCTGTACTTGACCGGTGGAGGGGACCTCGTGAGCGACTTCACCGTGGCCGGGATTGACTGGGACGAGAAGGTTGCTCCGGGCAACGTGCAGCTGCGTCTGGATCCGTTGATCGCGGACAGCTGGTACACCCACCTGATCCTGGAGGTCGAACCGGACACCGCGCTCATCGCTCGACTGGTATCGTTCGGCCTTCTCGGAGAGTCATCCGAGTTTCGTTTTCTCGAGGTCGAGACCGACGTGGGTTTGGCCGACGAGCTGTTCCAGTTCACCATTCCTGCAAATGCCGACGTCGAGCACCTCGGTAGCTGAGACACCCCCACCCACAGAGATGCAAAGCGACAGCCACCCGGTCACACAGATCGCCGCCTTTCACCTAGCGAAAGATCGGCTCGAGCTCGTTGAGCGCGACATCGCCGCGCTGCGCGACTCCGACATTCCACTGGTGCGCGACATTGCTACGTACCTGCTCGGCAACGGTGGCAAGCGCGTTCGACCGGCGATGGTGGCGTTGTGTGCTCAGGCGTGTGGATATCGCGGCAATGGGGATGTGGATTTGGGCGTGATCGTCGAGTGCATCCACACCGCTTCGCTGGTCCACGACGATATTGTCGACGGCGCTAAGGTGAGGCGGGGGCAGGAACCCGCCAATCGAGTATGGGGCAATCAGTTGGCCGTTCTGTTCGGCGATTTCCTCTACGCCAAATCGCTGGCGATGAGCGTAGCGCTCGGTAAGCTGCGCCTCGTCGAGGTGCTGACCGACGCCACCTCCCGCCTGGTTGAAGGCGAGATGCTCGATGTGATCCACAACGGTCATGCCGATCTGACGGTCGACGCCTACATGGATATCATCGATCGGAAGACCGCTTCGCTGTTTGCCGGCTGTGCGCAGGCCGCCGCGGTGCTGGCCGATTCGCCACCGGAACAGGAGGCGGCACTTGCCGGCTACGGCCACGATGTCGGCCTGGCGTTTCAGCTTGTCGATGACTTGCTCGACTACGACGCCGATGCAGTCCGACTCGGCAAAGAGCCCGGTACGGATCTCCGAGAGGGCAAGATGACTTATCCGCTCATCCACTTGCTGCGGGAAGGCGACGAGTCGGTGCGCAGCCTGGCGATCTCGTGTCTGGGCGACCCCGATCGCGTCGCGAGTGGTCTTGCCGAAGTGGTCGAGGGGATGCGATCCGCCGGCAGCCTGGACGCCACGTTGCACACCGCGCAGCGGTACGCCGAGCAGGCGCGCACCGCCCTTTCCGTATTGCCGCCGAGTGAAGCGCGAGACGCGCTCGCCGAGCTCCCCGACTTCATTGTTCTTCGGCGGCACTAGCGGGCCTCGCTCGGCGGTGCGCCGGCCGGCGCCGGGCCATCGGACGGTCGCATCTCTGCTGCTGACGGCGATTGCCGGGTGCGGGGGTGGCGCGGCGGGTCCAACGGCAACCCCGACCGCCTTGCCACCGGCGACAGATCTCACCGTTGAGGCGTTGGCGGAGATTACCAACGGGTTTCGCGCTCGTTTGCTGCGCATCCACACGGATATCGAGGCCTGTCACCGAGACCGTTGCGCCGGTCTGCGAGGGACGTTGTTGGTGGCGCGGAGTGGCGCGCTGGCGGCGCACTTGGCCGACGGCGGGGACAGCGTGGAGATCGCCAGCGACGGTCGTCGACTGGCGCTGCGAGTGGGGGACACTAGCGAGCCCGAGGTGCACGACGCCCTCGACTTGCCACCAGGGGCTCCTTCGCGGCCGTATCTCGCGTTGGCCCCGCTCGATCTTGCCGACGCGCTGTTGCCGCGAATCGTCGCGTCGGCAGCGGTCGATTCGGGATCAGCGGTCCTCGAGCGACGTCCCGGCGAGGTGATCCTGATGTTGCTGGCGACCGGCTCTCCGCGGTTGGTCCGACGGATCGTCTTCGACCCGGTAGCCCACGAGATTCGACGCATCGAGCGCTTCGATGTAGGCGGCTCGTTACGTCTGGTCATCACCTACGGGGGCTGGGATCCACGACGCGGCCCGCCGGGCGGGCCCGTCAGGCTCACATGGCCGCAGCGCGACGCCTCCCTCGACCTGGCGATTCGCTCCGTCGAGATCGAGCCTCCGGTCGATCAGACGTCGTTCCGGCTGCGAACTCCGTAGCGCTTGCTGCTACAGGCCACTAGAGTCCGGGGAGTTGTAGCAGCGCGGCGATGATGGCGGCGCAGACCAGGTCGTATTGCCACGATCCACGCGGCCAATTCAGGAAGATCCAGCGACCCAGAGAGCCCCAGACCTCGAGGCCTTGCGGAGCTTGTTCGTCTCCGGCGGTGCCTTGGTGTCGCTGGCGCAGAACCCGGTAGGCGTGCAGCAGACGTTGGACGGTGGTCAACCACGTCAGGAAGGCGAGCAGCGTCACCGCCTGCGCCAGTCGTCCGATGAACAGCCCGAGCATCAGCAGCACCAGGCGCTCGCCGCGCTCGGTGAACCCGACGCGACACTCGGGGATTACGTTCTCGGCGCGCGCGCGCGTATAGGAAACGCCCAACGAACCGCCCAGCGACACGGCGCTGAGCACCACGTAGAGGGGCTCGCCGAGCATATGAAAGTGGTAGACGACGCCGATGTGAACGAGCGTGTCGGAGGCTCGATCGACAACCGAGTCGAGCACGCCACCGAATTCGGAGGTGGTGCCATAGGCGCGCGCCACGGCTCCGTCGATGAGGTCGAGTGTGCCGCCGACCACGATCCATCCGGCAGCCGCGAAGGGTCGACCCTGGGCCAGGTTCCAGGCGGCGATCGTCATCGGAATCAGCGACGAGAGCGTCAGGACGTTCGGTGGTATCCCGACGCCTCCGATCACCGACGCGAGGGCGCCCTTGACCACCGTCCCGCCGCGTCCGAGTCCCTCGCTGATCATGTCATCCTAGTGCGCCGCGCGGATTGTCAGGCGGGCGGTTTCTCCGGACCGACGCGGTGGTGGCGTCATCGTCGATCGTCCGTCGTCGGCGCTGCGAAGCGCGGCTACGATAGGCCGGTGCCCTGAAAGCTGTCAAGAACGGCCAGCTGGCCACGACGAGCAACGCTGACATGTCATCGGTAGTGATCATCGCCAACCCGACCGCAGGTGGTGGCCGAGCGGGCCGCGCCGTTGAGCGGCTACGCCCGCGCCTGAGCGAGTGGGCTCCCGGGTGTCAGCTGATCCTCACAACGGGCCGGGGGCACGCTGCGACGCTGGCCGAGCAGGCGCAACGCGAGGGGGCGGCAGTCGTGGTTGTTGCCGGCGGCGACGGCACGTTTCATGAAGCGGTCAACGGTTTGCTTGCCGTCGATGCCGGTCCGACGCCTGATCTTGCATGCTTGCCGTTGGGCACGGGCCGCGATCTGGCCAGGTCCTTCGACATCGCGGATCCGCTCGCTGTGCTCGACGTGCCCTTGGCGCGCCTCGAGCGCCGGCTGCTGGACGTCGGTGTCGCGCAGCTCATGGGCGGTCCCGAGGGTGGCGGCGAGCGCCCCGTAAAGGTCTATTTCGTCAACCATGTCAACGCTGGGCTGGGCGCGTGGACGGCGGCGCGCGTCAGCGGCTCGGCGGGGTTGCGCCGAGTGGGCAAGGCAGCGTACGTGCTGGCCGCCGCCCCCCGAGTCGTTGGCGGCGCGCGTACCGATTTCGCATGGGTCAGTGAATCGGGCCGCGGCCGTGGCCCGCTGCTCAACGTCTCGATCTGCAACGGGCCATCGTTCGGCGGCGGCATGCGCCCGTGTCCGAACGCTCGGCATGACGACGGCTGGCTTCACATGGCGCTGATCGATGCCATCCCGGTTTCCAGGATCCCGCGCCTGATGTACAGGGCGGCGCGCGGCGTCGACCTCGTTGATCCCGCCATCTGCGTCGTTCGCGGGCGGTCCTTCAGGCTCGAGGGCAAAGCGCTCGTGGAGACTGACGGCGAAGTGTCGGGGCGACTACCTGGACGCTTCTCGGTGTTGCCCGGAGCGTTGACGCTGCGAGTTCCACCGCCGGATTGAGAGGCCTGGGGCGGCGGTGTACCGTCGTTCCGACCCTAGTACTAGCGCCGCCACGTGACCGCACACCGGGAGAGGCTGTGGACTGCGTCGCCGTGATCCCCGCGCGCTTCAACTCGACACGCTTCGTCGGTAAGTCGCTGGCGCTGCTCGCGGGTCGGCCGTTGATCCAGCACGTGGCCGAGCGCTGCGCATCGGTGGCGGGGGTCGGACGCGTGATCGTCGCCACCGACGATGAGCGTATCGTCGAGGCCGCAATCGGCGCCGGCGTCGAAGCCGTGATGACGCCGTCCTCGCTCGCCTCGGGAACGGATCGAGTGGCCTATGTGGCTGCTGAAATCGAGTGCTCGGTGGTGCTCAACGTCCAGGGAGACGAACCGCTCATCGACCCCGGTGAGCTCTCCACGGCCCTCGCCCGGTTTGTCGACGGCGACCACGAGTACGGTACCCTCCGAGCCCCGCTCGTGGAGCCGCGCGATCGCTGGGACCCTAACGTGGTCAAGGTAGTGATCGACGATCGCGGGCGAGCGCTGTACTTCAGCCGTGCGCCTCTGCCGTTTCCGCGCGACGCCTGGCGGGCGGCCGTCAATCTCCCTGGCGAGCCGCAACTGGCGTTTGCGCCGGTTGCCCAATCGGCGGCCCGGTGCTGGATTCACGTAGGCGTGTACCTGTACAAGCGTCAGGCGCTGTCCGCTTGGGCTAGAATCCCCCGGTCGCCGCTGGAGCAGGCAGAGGGGCTCGAGCAGCTGCGAATTCTGGAGGCAGGCAAGACCATCCAGACGTTCCCGGTGGCGGAGGCGGTCCCGGGGGTGGATACGCCGGAAGATCTGGAGCGCGTTCAGCGACTCCTGGACAAGAGTTGAGCGGGCCACGGGAGTCGCACGGGGTGGGTGCATGAGCAAGGGCATGACGAAATACATCTTTGTTACAGGCGGTGTGGTCTCGTCGCTGGGGAAGGGACTGGCATCGGCGTCGATCGGACGTCTGATGGAGTCGCACGGTTACAGCGTGAACCTGCTGAAGCTCGACCCGTACATCAACGTTGATCCCGGAACCATGAGCCCGTTCCAGCATGGCGAGGTCTTCGTAACCGACGACGGGGCGGAGACCGACTTGGATCTCGGCCACTACGAGCGCTTCACCAGCGCCAGCATGAGCCAGGCCAACAATTTCACCAGTGGCCAGATATACGAAACAGTGATTCAGAAAGAGCGGCGCGGTGACTACCTGGGCAACACCGTGCAGGTCATTCCTCACATCACCGACGAGATCAAGGCTCGCGTCACGGCGCTCGGCGAGACCGCCGACGTGGTCATCGTCGAGATTGGCGGCACGGCGGGCGATATCGAGAGCCTGCCGTTCATGGAATCGATACGTCAGTTGCGTCAGGAAGTAGGTCGCAAGAACGGCATCTTCATCCATTTGACTCTGGTGCCCTACGTTGCCACCGCCAAGGAGCTCAAGACCAAACCCACGCAGCACAGCGTCAGAGACCTACGCTCGATCGGTATTCAGCCCGATGTTCTGATGTGTCGCACGGATCGATTCCTTGCCGACGACATCAAGAGCAAGATCGCGCTGTTTACCAACGTCGAGCAGGACGCTGTCATCACCGCCGTGGACGTCGAGTCGATCTACGAAGTGCCCCTCGTATTCCATGAGGAGGGGCTCGACGGCATCATCTGCGAGCAGCTGGGTCTGGAGATGAATGACTCGGGACTGGCGGATTGGGAGCGTCTGGTACGGACCTTCAAATCGCCGAGCGACCGGGTGAAGATCGCCTTCGTCGGCAAGTACGTCGAGTTCGAGGAGTCCTACAAGAGCCTCAGCGAGGCCCTCGTCCATGGTGGCGTGGCGCATGACCTCGGCGTTGATATCGACTGGGTAGAGGCGGAGCGCTTCGAGGACGGCGAGGAACCCGCCGAGGCTCTCGCACAGGCGGACGGCGTGCTCGTTCCCGGGGGCTTCGGAGTGCGAGGAGTACGTGGCATGTTGCATGCCATCCAGTTTGCGCGTCAGGCATCGGTGCCGTACTTCGGCATTTGCCTCGGATTCCAATCGGCCGTCATCGAGTTTGCTGAGAATGTGGCGCGACTCGGGGACGCGGCGGATAGCTCGGAGTTCGACTTCCACGACGGTCGGGGCAAGGAGAAGGTGATCTACAAGCTGCGCGATTTGCTCGGCGTGGACGACCTGGGCGGCACGATGCGGCTGGGCGCGTATACCTGCGTGCTCGAACCGGGAAGCCTGGCTGCGAAGGCATACGGATGCAGTGTCGTTTCCGAGCGCCACCGCCACCGCTACGAGTTCAACGCCGAATTCAACGAGCCGCTAACCGCTGCCGGACTCCGGATCAGCGGGCGTTCCGAGGACGGCAAGTTCGTCGAGATCATCGAGCTGGCCGAGCACCCGTGGTTTGTTGCCTGCCAGTTTCATCCGGAGTTCAAGTCCCGCCCGCTGCAGGCGCATCCATTGTTCTCGGCCTTCATCGGGGCGGCCTACGAGCACAAACAGCAGCGCGAGCGCGGCCTGTGGGTGGCGGCCACAGCGAGCGACGCGTCTCGAGTCTGAGCGCGCATGGGCGCGGTGACGCTCGGCGATGGCGTGGTCTTCGGCGACGGTGAGCTCGGGCTGATCGCCGGTCCCTGCGTGATCGAGAGCCGGGACCACTGCCTCCGTATGGCCGAAGCCGTTGCCGAGATTAGCCGCCGGGCGCGGTTGCCGTGCGTGTTCAAGGCCTCCTACTACAAGGCCAATCGCACGTCGGTGTCGACTTACCGTGGCCCCGGTGCTGACGAGGGGCTGCGCATTCTCGCGGACGTTCGCGACGCTGTCGGCCTGCCGGTCCTGACGGACGTGCACGAACCGGCGCAGGCAGCTGCTGCGGCGGAGTGTGTCGACGTCTTGCAGATTCCGGCCTTCCTGTGCCGCCAGACAGACCTGATTCTGGCGGCTGCCGCAACCGGCCGGCCGGTCAACCTGAAGAAGGGACAATTTCTGGCGCCGTGGGACATGGGTCAGGTGGTCGAGAAGGCGGCCTCTACCGGCAACGAAGCGTTGCTGGTCACCGAGCGCGGCA
The DNA here is from genome assembly GCA_965248695.1 of Acidobacteriota bacterium. Classification (GTDB taxonomy): domain Bacteria; phylum Acidobacteriota; class UBA890; order UBA890; family WLXD01; genus DASCOT01. The sequence continues at coordinate 4,851,332 of CBDFKD010000002.1, forward strand.
CGTCGTTCGGCTACAACAATCTCGTCGTCGACTTCAAGGGCCTGCGTTTTCTCGCCGGATTCGGCTATCCGGTCGTGCTCGACGTTACCCATAGCCTGCAGCTGCCCGCCGGCCAGGGGGAAAGCACCGGCGGACAGCCCGAGTTCGCCGAGCCGCTCGCAGCCGCAGGTGTGGCTGCTGGAGTCGATGTCCTGTTCATCGAGGTGCACGACGATCCGCCCGCGGCGCTCAGCGACGCCAGCACCCAGCTGCCGCTAGAACGCCTCGAACCGCTGATCGAGAAGCTCATCAGGATCCGAGCCGCGACTTCCGCCACGGCCGACTAAGGCGAGGGAAATGGCCGCCGAACGAACCGATACAGCTCGCCGCCGCGCCGGGTTGGAGATGGCGCGCGAGGTCCTGCAAACCGAGGCGCAGGCACTGCAGAAGCTCGCCGAGCGCCTCGACGAGGAAGCGCTGGGGCAGGCGTTGGATCGGCTGCGTGCCTGCGACGCCCGTATCGTCTGCTCGGGGATGGGCAAGTCGGGCATTATCGCCAGGAAGCTGGCCGCGACACTTGCCTCGACCGGGAGCCCGGCGTTCTTCCTGCACCCGGCCGAGGCTGGGCACGGCGACCTGGGCATGCTGGTCGACGGCGACGTGTTCTTCGCGCTCAGTCACAGTGGCGACACCGGCGAGATCGTTGCGTTGTTGCCGGCGATCCGGCGCTTGAAAGTGGAATTGATCGCCATGGTCGGCGATATCGATTCGACCATCGCGCGCGAGGCGGACGTCGTCTTACACGTCGACGTCGATGTGGAGGCATGTCCACTAGGGCTCGCCCCGACCGCGTCGACCACTGCCGCTCTAGCGCTCGGCGACGCGTTGGCGATGGCCCTCCTGAAGGAGCGCGGGTTCGGGGCCGAGGAGTTCGCCCGCTTCCACCCGAAGGGATCTCTGGGGCGTCGACTGCTACGCGTGCGCACTGTGATGCACACCGGTGATCAGGTGCCGCGCGTTGGTGAGACCGCTTCGCTTGCGGAGGCGATCGAGCAGATGACCGCCAAGGGTCTGGGGATGACGCTGGTAGAGTCGGTCGACGGTAAGTTCGCCGGCATCATCACCGATGGAGACATTCGCCGGCTCGCCCAGAGCGGTATCGACACCGACCAGTCGGCGCGCAGCTGCATGACGCCAGATCCGGTGTTCGTCGCCGCCGACGCGCTGGCGACGGAGGCGTTGCGGTTGCTCGAGGAGAGCCGCATCACTGTGCTGATCGTCGATGATGGCGATCGACGCGCCCTCGGCGTCGTCCATCTGCACGATCTGTGGCGAACGCAGATGGTCTAATCCCCTGTTACAGGCCACTAATGATCCCGCCGCGAGTCCTATCTGCGGCCCTATCGATTCCCCTTGTTGCAGGCCACTAGAAGGCTGCGAGAAATGCAGCGACTCTCCAGATCGGACTACGAAGATCGTTTGCGGCGGCTGCGGCTGTTGATTACCGATGTTGACGGGGTGCTCACCGACGGATCGATCGTCTATGCGGGTGCCGACAGCGAGGCCAAAGTGTTCAACGTTCGCGACGGCAGCGCGGTGAAGATTGCCTCGGTGATCGATCTCCGGATCGCGGTGGTGACGGCGCGCGAGTCGGCCGCCGTCGGTCGGCGGTTCTCCGAGCTGCCGGTTTTCGAGCTGCGCCAGGGCGCTTTCGACAAGGTCGGCGCCTGCCTGGAGATGCAGGCGAAGCTCGGGCTGGAAGCGTCGCAGGTGGCCTTTCTGGGGGACGACCTGGTTGACCTTGCCGTCATGCGCCACGTGGGAACAGGAATCGCGGTCGCCGACGCGCACCCGCGTATTCTCGAGGCCGCCGACCGGGTCACAGCCGCGCTCGGCGGACGGGGCGCCCTCCGCGAGGTGGTCGACGACGTGGTGGTCGCGCGAGATCTCTGGGACAGCGTCGAGAACGACTATCTGCGCCGTCAGTCGGTTGCGCCGGCAGACGAGCCGGATGCACCGTGAGCCGGTGAGATCGGACCCATGTCCGGGGGCTACGACGCATGCAGGGTGACTGGCCGCTGACACTCGGCGCTGCACTGGCCCTACTGGCTGTCGGCGCACTGTTGGGTGAGCTGTGGGCACGATTGCGCGCTCCGGGCATGCCGTTGCCAAGTCCGCGGGCGCGGCCGCACTATTTGCTCGGCCTCAACTTCCTGGTTTCGCACCAGCCCGATCAGGCGATCCGTGAGCTGTCTCAGGCTGTGCGACAGGAGACCGAAGCACTCGAGGCGTACCTCGCGCTCGGCAACCTGTTGCGGGAAAGCGGGCAGTCGGAGCGCGCTATCGACGTTCATCGCAGCCTGCTACACCGGCCGAACCAGTCTCGGTGGGAGCACACACAGGTGCTGTTCTCGCTGGCGATGGACTTCAAGCGCGCCGGGCTGATCGACCGGGCCGCCAGCACTTTCCAGGAAGTCGTTACGGCGGAGCCTGACAACCTTGCGGCATTGATGGCGCTACAGCAGATCGCCGAGGAGAGCGGTCGCTGGGAGGAGGCGCAACACTTCCAGCAGCGCATCCAGACCGTGTCACGCGGCGCTGAGCCCGATCTCGGTCCGGCGCTGCAGACGGAGTGGGGCCGGGCGGTCAGCGGCCACGATCCGGCATCGGCAGCGGGCCATTTTCGCGCTGCCCTCGATCTGCGTCCGGACTACGCCCCGGCGCGTATCGGCCTCGCCACCTGCCTGCTGGACGAGGGCAAGGCAGCAGCGGCCCGCGACCACCTGGAGCAGGCGATTCATACGGGCCCGCCGTGGGCGCTTGCGGCGATGGCCGTCCTGAGGCGTACTTGCGAGGCGCTCGGCGACGAGGGGGTTCTGGAGGCGTCGTGCAACACGATCCTCGAACGCGACCCTCGCGCCTGGCGGGCGTGGCTCGAGATCGCGCGCCTGCGAACCGATCGGGGCGAGTTCACGGCGGCGCGCGAGGCGCTGCGTGAGGCGCTTGCCGAGCGTCCGGGCTCGCTCGCGGTGCAGCGTCAGCTATGGGAGTTGTTGCGCTTGGAAGGGGAGGGGATCGACCAGTTCGTCGAACTGCTCGATGAGGCTCTCGACGATGCCCGTTTGCTCGATCCGTACGTATGCTTCCGGTGTCAGTTCAAGAGCGCTGAGCTGTTCGCGCGCTGCCCGCACTGTCACGCATGGGAGACGATGGGCGAGGAGCGGCAGGATTGAGCAACGCGCCAATGTTCGCCGTGCGTGTCGAGACGCGATTCCGGGCTCGCCATCGCATCGGGCCCGGAGGGGAAGAGATCGCCGAGCACGAGCACGACTGGCGGGTCGCGGTGCAGGCCTCATCCGCAGAACTGGATCAGATATCGATCGTCGTCGACTTCCGCAAGCTGCGCGACCAGACAGAGACGATCCTTGGTCCGCTCCGCGGCACCGTGCTCGAGGAACACGCCGAGCTCGGAGCCTCGGCGGCGACCGCCGAGGCAGTGGCGCGCTGGCTGTTGCTGGCGCTGACGCGCGAGAACCAGGGCGAGGCGTATCGCATTACCTCGGTCGAGGTCGGATGCGATGCCGGCGTCGAGTACATTCTCAACGCACCGGCAGGCTGATGCCGGCGGCGACGTTGTCGAGATCAGCTCTCAGTGTGCCGAGAAGCTCTTGTACACGAGCTGCCGTAGCCTCGAGATCTCCGCTGTTGTCGATCGTGTAGTCGGCAACCGCCGCCTTCTCGATCTCGGGCATCTGTGCTGCGATCCGGCGACGTACGTCATCCTCGGCCAGCCCGCGCCCGGCTAGCCGCTTCACTCGCGTCTCGACCGGGGCCAGGACTACGACCAGGCGCTGGTAGCGCGCCGTTCCTCCCGTCTCGACCAGCAACGCCGCCTCGGTGACGGCGATTCCGCGCTCGACGCGCCAGTCGGCGATGCGTTCACTCTCGAGACCTGGGATACGAGGATGAATGATCGCCTCCAGCCGACGACGGGCGATCTCGTCGGCGAACACGATGCTTGCCAGCGCCGCACGGTCGATCGCTCCATCGGCGGCGCGGACGCCGGCCCCGAACAGCGCCACCACCTGGTCGTTGACGTCGGTACCGGGTGTGAGCAGGTCGCGCACCAACTGGTCAGCATCGATGAGGAGGCAGCCGCCGGCCTCCAGCATCGTTCCGACGGTGCTCTTGCCGGCGCCGATGTTGCCGGTCAGCCCGACCTTCAGGATGGCCCTCACGGCCGGTTGCAGGCCACTAGTCGACGCCGCGTCGCCAGCGGGCCGCGTTGAGGGTGTTGACGAGCAACATTCCGATGGTCAGCGGGCCGACCCCGCCCGGCACCGGTGTCATGGCACCGGCGACCGCGGCCACGTCAGGGCGTACGTCGCCGACCACGACGTAGCCACGCTCCTCGTACTTGGACCAGTCCGCGTCTTCGCCGAGGATGGCTTCGGCCTCGTCGCTATCGCTGACGCGATTGATCCCGACGTCGATCACGGTGGCTCCCGGCTTGACGAATTCCCGCGTCACCAGTCCGGGCCGTCCAACCGCCGCCACCAGAATGTCGGCGCCGCGGGTCACCGCTGCGAGGTCGGGTGTGCGCGAGTGGCAGATGGTCACGGTCGCGTGACGTTGCAGGAGCAGCATTGCCATGGGCTTGCCGACGATGTCGCTGCGTCCAATGACCACCGCGTGCTTCCCCGAAATGGTGATCTCCTCACGCTCGAGCAGCTCGATGATGCCGGCCGGCGTGGCAGGGGCGAAGCGTGGGCGTCCCTGGATCAGTCGGCCGGCATTCTCGGCGTGGAAACCGTCGACATCCTTGCTCGGGTCCACGGCATCGAGCACGGCCTTGGTATCGCACTGCGACGGCAACGGCAGCTGCACCAGGATGCCGTCGACGCTGTCGTCGGTGTTGAGCTCGTGCACCGTCGCCAGCAGATCCTCTGTGCTCGTGCTTGCGGGCAGGATGCGCGCTTCCGAGCCGAAGCCGACCTCGTTGCACTTGCGCGTCTTGGAGCGCACGTAGATTACCGACGCGGCGTCGTCACCCACCAGTACCGCGGTCAGGTGGGGCGGTGCTGGCCCCGTGGCCACGAACTCCGCGGTCGCGGCGCTGACCTCGGCGAGGATCGCCTCTTGAACAGGTTTGCCCAAAAGTTGCCTGGCGCTCACGAACGTGCTCCTCGGGGTTGCAAGGTACCCCGATAGATGTTGGGGCTAGAGGCTGCGACAGGCCACTAGGAGCCCCAGTCGATTTGATCGATGATTCCGACGATCGCGGCGTTCGCGGGCGCCAGGTCGATTCCCATCGCCTGGCTTGCGGAGCGTCCCTCGATGACCACGAGGACCGTCTCGCCGGCTCCGGCGCCGACGCTGTCGACGGCCAAGAGCTCGGCGCCCGACTCGTCTCCGCCGCGCGCCAGCGGCTGCACCAGCAGCAGCTTGCTGCCGTGGAACTTGGCGTGTTTCTGCGTCGACACGACGTTGCCGACCACCCGCGCCACGATCATGGGGCGTACGACACGGTATCGACGATACCTACGATCGACACATCTGCCGGCACCGAAGCCGGTAGGAAAGCAAAGGATGCCTCGCGGCCGGTGACGTAGAACACGGTTTCGCCGACCCCCGACCCGACCGCGTCGACCGCCACCATGGGCCGTCCGTGGGGTGCTCCCTGCGGCGTTATCGGCTGTACCAGGAGCAGCTTCGTGCCGCGCAGAGTGTCGTCCTTGACGGTACAGACAACCGTGCCGATTACCCGCGCCATGTCCATCGAGCGGCCTCGTGTCCTGTCGCGCTAGTGGCTAGCTGCCGTCGTCGACGTGCGCCTCGTCGACGATACCGACGATGGCAGTGTCGACCGGGCAGTTGGCGAGCCCTTCAGCCATGCGGGCGGATGACCCGCGAACGCACAGCACGGTCTCACGATACCCGGCATCGACCGTGTCCAGGGCGACGTGATAGCCGTCTTCGTCGTTACCGTCGGGGTCGACCGGGACAACGATCAGGAGTCGACTCCCCGCGAGCTTCGGGTCCTTGCAGGTCGCTACCACCGTGCCTGTCACGCGCGCAAGAAACACGACGTCTTCTCTCCGATCCCTCAGTCACTCTTGCCGATCGGCAAGCAGTCCTCGAGGCTGGTGTGCGGACGCGGGATCACGTGAACCGAAATCAGCTCACCCACGCGTCGAGCAGCAGCGGCTCCGGCGTCGGTGGCAGATTTTACCGCCGCGACATCGCCGCGGACGATCGCTGTCACTAGCCCGCCACCGACTTTCTCGTAGCCGATCACCGTCACCTTGGCTGCTTTTACCATCGCATCGGATGCCTCGACCATTCCGACGAAGCCCCGGGTCTCGATCATTCCGAGGGCCTCTCCGTAATCTCCCATCGACTGCTTCTCCTCATGCGGGCCGCTTGCCGAGACGGCGGGTTTCAGTGGATCGCGCGTAGCGCGTCGGCGATCAGACCGACCAGTTCATCCTGAGTCAGCGTAATGGTGCCCGATTCATCGGTTGAGGGGTAGCAGATCGCCGGAACGGGCGATCCACCTGCAGCCTCGCGCAAGGCCGACAGCTCATCGATCTGCGCTCGACTGAAGTGACGCGGCCCCCCGAGTAGATGGGCGACCAGCGCGATCTGCGCGAAGTGTTCCAGCTGCACCATGCGTTCCTCGGCCTCCTCCAGCGAGGTGCCGACGGCGACGGCTCCATGGTTGGCCAGCAACACGACATTGAAGTCCCGGATCGGTCCTCGCACCGAATCAGCCAACTCGGGCGTTGATGGTCTTCCGTAGGGCGCCACCGGTACACAGCCGAGGAAGGTAATGACCTCGGCGAGCGCCGCCGGCGGTTGCTTGCCGGCGACCGCGTAGCCGGTGGCGATCGGCGGGTGCGCGTGCACCACGGCCTGCGCTTCAGGCCGCTCCGCATAGATCGCCAGGTGCAGCTTCAGCTCCGACGACGGGGCACCGCCGCTCAGAGGTTCTCCGGCGAGGTCGACAAGGACGAGCTCGGTGTCCCGCAATCGTCCCTTGTGCGCTCCCGTGGCGGTGGTCAGCAATCGATCCGGCCCGATCCGGACGCTGAGGTTGCCTTCGTAGGACGCCAGGATACGGCGCTCGTAGAGCCGTCGCCCGGCCGCCACGATGGCTGCCGCGACGTCGGCTTGGCTGGACAACGGGGCACCGGTCTCGGGCACGGGTCCTCGTGGAGGGCGGGGCTGTCGGAGTTTTTCTGACCCACGACACTAACAGGTCGCGTTTGCCTGCGATCGGGGGAGCGACTACCGTTGCGCGCCGGGAGATCACCCGCAATCACCGGACCCGCAATCCATGTCCCGTCGCCTCCAGCTTGTCGTCGTCTCACTGCTCGCAGTCGTTCTCGTCTGGCTGTTTCTGCGGCAAGCCGACCTGCGGCAGGTATGGAGCGCGTTGCGCAATATCGATGCGGTTTGGTTGCTGGCGTCGCTCGGGGCGATCCTCCTGACCGTACTGCCGCGCGCCTGGCGCTGGCGGCAGCTGCTGTCACCGCTCGGGACCGTCGCCATGCGGCCGCTGGTCGACTGCACGCTCATGGGTTGGACGGTCACCGTCGTCCTGCCCGGGAGACTGGGCGAGATCGTTCGTCCGGCGCTGCTGGCACGGCGGACACCGATTCGCGTCAGCGCCGCGATCGGATCCGTCGTATTGGAGCGTCTCTTCGATGTCGTCGCGGTGGTGCTGTACTTGGGAATCTACCTGGCTGTGTTCCCCCCGCCCCCGCGTCTCGAGGGCGACGGCGCCGCGGTGTTCGAGGTGATGCGTCTGATCGGCACCCTGGGTCTCGCGGGTGTCGTGTTGGCCGGAGTGGTCGCGGTAGCCGCGAGCCGCAGCGTGAAGCTGCACGACGGCATCGACAACCTGGCGGCGTCGTGGTTGCCGGCAAAGGCAGCGTCGATTGTGGATTCCTTTCTCGACGGCATGTCGGGCCTGAAGAGTCCCTGGCTGGTGGTGCGCATCATCGGTAGCTCGATGCTGCTGTGGGGCATCATCCATCTGATGTACGTGGTGCAGTTCTGGGCCTTCGGTATCGATCTGCCAGCCTACGCTTCCATTCCCCTCGTGGCCCTGCTGGTCGTGGGTGTGATCGTACCCACCCCGGCCGCCGTTGGCGCGTTCCACAAGGCGGCGCAGATAGGGTTGGTGACCCTCTTCGGGATCGACAACGACGTGGCGGTCGCCTATGCGATCGTCAGCCATACGGTGGGTTTCCTGCCGCTCGGCCTCCTTGGGGCGCTATTGCTCGTGCGCGAGGGATTGACGCTGGGCGCGCTGCGGCGCATTGGGGAAGCGTCGGCGGCGCCGGCCGGAGAGGACCGGGCGCTATAATCCGCCCGACGCTCACGATGCGGCGATCCGCGCCGCGTCCATCTGCCCTGCTGTCGGCTTCACGGATTGACGATGAAGTGCCCCTACTGCGGTCACAACAAGGACAAGGTGGTGGACTCGCGCGAGGTGCGCGAGGGCAACGTCATACGGCGCCGTCGGGAGTGTTTGGAATGCAGCCGGCGCATGACGACGTATGAGCAGATCGAGGCCGTACCCATCGTCGTGGTCAAGAAGGACGGCAGCCGGGAGCGCTTTGATCGGAACAAGTTGCTGTCGGGCATCATGCGAGCGTGTGAGAAGCGCCCGGTGCCCGTGCAAGAGCTGGAGGCCATCTGCGACCAGGTCGAGACCCGGGCGCAGGAGGGGAGCGGCCGCGAGATCGACTGTCGGGAGATCGGCGAGTTGGTAATGGACCGCCTCAGAAACCTGGATGAGATCGCTTACGTTCGGTTCGCTTCGGTCTACCGCCAATTCAGGGATGTCAATGCGTTCATGGAGGAGCTCAAGTCCCTCCTCGACCAGCAAACCTGAGGCGCGCCGCGTCGACTGGCGAAGCCTGGCGCGCCTGCTTGCCGAGGATCCGCTCAGCCGCCTGGCGACGCTTGCCCCCGAGGCGGCGAACGTGGCGCTGGTCGGAGGGGCTGTCCGCGACACCTTGCTCGGGCGAGCCCCAACTGACCTCGACCTGGTAGTGGAGCAGGGCTTCGACCGCTATCTCGATGCGATCGAGCTGGCGCGCGGCGCCCGGCCGTCGGATATCGGAGATACGTTCCAGCACACGCACCGCTTCCGCTGGAAGGGTGTGCAAGTCGACATCGCCCGCGCCCAGGGCAGCCTCGATGAGGACCTGGGTCGGCGCGATTTCAGCGTCAACGCGCTGGCCCTGCCGCTGGGCCGTGGCCGCGATCCGGAATCCTCGCTGGTCGATCCGTATGGCGGCCTGGCGGATCTGATCGCCGGGCGCTTGCGGGAGACGACGCCAGGTGTGTTGACGTCGGACCCACTGCGCGCCCTTCGAGCCGTTCGCTATGCCGCGGAGCTGCCCGGGTTCGGCATCGAGGCGGCGACCGCAGCGGCCATCTCCGCAACCGCCCAGCGGTTGACCGAGGTGGCACCGGAGCGCGTTCAGACGGAGTGGAGCTTGAACCTCGGCTCGCCCGGATGGCGCCGGGCCTTGCGTATCGGTAGCGATCTGGGCGTCTGCGGACCCAGCCTCGGCGAGCTTTCCACCAGCACGGCCGTCGATGCCTGGGCGTTGGCAGAGTCCGAGCTCGGTCTCGATGCGCCGCAGCTGCGCGGGCGGTTGGGGGCATTGATTCTCGATATGGCCGCGGGGGCCAGCGTCGAGGCAGTGGTGGCCCGTCTGCTAGACGGTCGGTGGCCGCCGGCACAGGTTCAGAGCGCCGATCGAGTGGCTCGCTGGGCGAGCACTTGTGCTGGTGCCACGCCCGCCCAGCTGGCGACCTGGGCACTGCGTGATCCTGGCGCGGCTGCCGACGCAAGCGCACTCGCGTCGCGCCTCGACCCCGCCTCCCCGGCCGACGAGCTGCGGCGCGACGCGCAGCGCTCCGAGGAGGCGCGCTGGGTCACTGGCGACGACCTGATCGCGTGGGGCATGCCCGCGGGACCGCCGATGGGCCGCCTGCTCCGCGACCTGGCGCTCGGGCAGATCACGCGGCGGTGGCCGGCGGCTGCGGATGCCCGGGAATGGGCGCGCGGGCAGCTGGAACAGGGCCGCCAGGGCCGGGGCGCCAGGTGAGCGGGCAGCGCGCGGACCGTATCGGCGAGCTCGCGCTCGTTGAGCGCATCCGCTCGGCGCTCGATGTGCCGATCCCGGGGCTCGAAGTGGGGCCGGGCGACGATGCGGCAGTGATCGACATGCCATCGCGACGCCTGGTGTTGACAACGGATCGTCAGACGGAAGGCACGCACTTTCGCCGCTCGTGGCTGTCGCCCAGGGCGCTGGGTCGTCGGGCGCTCGCCGTTTGTGTGAGCGATCTCGCTGCGATGGGCGCCACACCGGCGTGGGCGTTATGCGCTCTCGAGCTTCCGGGCAATCTCGAGGTCGACTGGATCGACGAGCTTGTTGGCGGTCTGCGGGACGGCGGACGCGAGCTCGGATGCCCCACGATCGGCGGTGACGTTACCGTCACGGCGCGTCGGGTCGGGCTGTGTCTGTGCGCCGGCGGGACGCTTGCTGACGGCGTGGCGCCGCTCCTGCGAGATCGGGCCAGGGCCGGGGATGACTGCTGGTTGATCGGCCACGTCGGGATGGCCGCTGCCGGTCGATTGCTGCTCGAGGGTGGCCTTACCGAGCCGCTCGATTCGTTGGCGCGCCGCGCCGTCGATGCGTATCGGTCTCCTACACCGCCGCTGGCGTTCAGCAGCCACGTAGCGGCATATCGGCTCGTCGGTGCGATGATGGATGTCAGCGACGGTCTGGGTCTCGATCTGACCCGAATGTGCAAAGCGTCCGAGGTCGGCGTGGTGCTGGACGGTGACGCCCTGGTGGAGCCTGATGTGCTCGAACTGGCGAGCCGAGTCGGCAGCTCGCCCCTCGAGCTGGCCACTGGCGGAGGAGACGACTACGCCCTCATCTGCTCTGTGGGTGCGGGCGACCAGGCAGCGCTCGCTGCCGCCTCGGAGAGCTTCGAGCTGGAGGCCCGGTGCATCGGCGAGTTCGTCAGCGCCGCCGAAGGAATGACGGTCTGTGTCGGCGCCGCCAGAGAGCCTCTGAGGCAGTCCGGCTGGGACCCGTTCAGCGGCGGTGGGCCGACGTGATCTCTTTCGCCGTCGAACACCAGGACGCCGCCTCATCGGCACGCACCGGTCGGCTACGAACCCCGCACGGTAGCGTGGCGACACCGGCGTTCATGCCAGTGGGAACGTACGGTGCGGTCAAAGGCATGCCCGCCGAGCAGCTAGAGAGCCTCGGCGTGCAGATCGTGTTGGCCAACGCCTACCACCTCTGGGAGCGACCCGGTGCCGAGATTATCCATGAGGTGGGGGGCCTGCATCGATTCATGGGATGGACGGCACCGATACTCACGGACAGCGGCGGTTACCAGGTGATGTCGCTGGCCGATCGGCGCCGCATAGACGATGACGGGGTTACCTTCCGGTCACCGCTGGACGGACAGTACCGACGGCTTACGCCGGAGCTCGTGGTCGAGATCCAGGCGCTGCTGGGCGTCGACGTGGCGATGGTGCTCGACGAGTGCATCGCCAGCCCGTCAGAGCACGCCGAGGCGGCCCGCGCTGTTCGCCGCAGTCAGCTGTGGGCCGAGCGCAGTCGGCCGCTCGCGTCGGCGCTGCCTGGCGGGTTATTCGGTATCGTTCAGGGAGGCATTTATGCCGAGCTGCGCGAGGCCCACGCGCATGCGCTCGTGGCGCTGGAGTTCGACGGGTATGCCATCGGAGGGCTCGCGGTCGGCGAGTCGAAGCCGCAGACCTGGACGGCGCTCAGCGCCGCCACCAGCGTGTTGCCGGTCGACAGGCCGCGTTACGTCATGGGTATGGGGACCCCTGACGATCTGGTCGAAGCGGTGGCGCATGGCGTCGACCTGTTCGATTGCGTCATGCCCACCCGCCACGCGCGCAACGGCGTGGCGTTCACCAGTGATGGCGTCGTGACGGTGCGCCACGCACGCCACGCGAACGATGACGGGCCGCTCGACGCTGCATGCAAGTGTCCAACCTGTGAGCGGTATACGCGCGCCTATCTGCGCCACTTGAAGTTGCGTCGGGAGATGCTCGGGGGCGTGCTGATGACGATCCACAACCTATGGCACTACCTTGACACCATGAGGCGCATCCGGCACGCTATCGCCTCCGGCGCGTTCGCGGAAATGCGCGCCGCGACGTCGTGTTGCGGCCGCTCGAACGGCGACGGTTAGCGCCCGTTTCGAGACGCCGACCCCCACGCCTGGCCGGAGGTCATTCCGGCTCTCCACGGGAGAGAGTTCGCTGCCTTCCCTACTGCTGATGGCCACCGCGCCGGGTCAGAATCCGATCACCGGCCTGATCCCCTTCGTTGCGATGGTGCTCATCTTCTACTTCCTGTTGATCGCTCCCGTGCGCAAGCGTCAGCGCCAACACGACGAGCTCCTGAGCAACCTGAAGAACGGAGACAAGGTGGTTACCAACGGCGGCATCTACGGCACCGTGGTGGGCATCCAGGACGACCGTTTCCGGCTCAAGATCGCCGACCAGGTAAAGATCGACGTCACCAAGCAGAGCATTACGGGCCTTGCCGAGGGCTCGGACTAGTCCTCGGTTACAGGCCACTAGGCTCACGATTCCCTGGAGGGGCAGAGGATGCAAGAGTTACGCGTGAAGGTGATCGCGATCGTAGCGATCACGGGGATGTTCGCGTTCCTTGCTTTCACCGAGGACACCAAGCTCGGTCTTGATCTGAGCGGCGGCATTCAGCTGTTGCTGCAGGTCGACACCGATGAGGCCGTTCAGGCCGAGATTCGCGACAACCTCGAGTCGCTCGGCCGAGTGTTCACCGACGAGGCGGTGTCGGTGGACTCGTCCACCGCCGACGAACTGGTCGGCGCCACCATCCGCGCCTCCAGCGATGGCGATGCTGATCGAGTGGTGGAGCTGCTGGCGGAGTACTTCCCCAACACTTACAGCGTCTCCCGGAGCCAGCAGACGGTCACGTTGAGGCTGGTTACGGCCGCCGCGACGTCTGTTCGTGATGGCGCTGTCCGGCAGGCGTTGCAGACGATCCGCAATCGCGTCGACGAATACGGCGTCAGCGAGCCGGTGATTCAGCGCAAGGGCCTGACAGGCGACACCCTGCTGGTACAGCTGCCCGGCGTGGAGAACCCCGAGCGCGTCAAGGCGCTGTTGCGCAACACGGCGTTGCTCGAGCTGAAGTTGGTGGTAATGGGACCGGCGCTCACCAGGCAGGAGCTCATCACCGCCAGCGGAGGGGCAGTGGCCGCCACCGCGGAGATCCTGGCCGCCAGGCCGGAAGACCAGGCTCCGGCGGGCTTTTACGTCGTGCAGCGGGATCCGGTAGTCACCGGCCGTGACCTCAGGACCGCCCGGATGGGCCAGGACGAGCTCAGCCTGCCGGCGGTCAATTTCACCCTCAACGCCGATGGAGGGCGCACCTTCGCCGACTTCACCAGCGCCAACATCGGTCGCCAGCTGGCGATCGTGCTCGACAACGAGATCTATTCGGCCCCGGTGATCGAAGGCCGCATCGCCGGCAACGGCCAGATCAAGGGGAGCTTCTCGGTTGCCGAAGCGGAAGATCTTGCCCTCGTTCTGCGTTCCGGTGCGCTACCGGCCTCGATCCGCTATCTCGAAGAGCGCTCGGTAGGGCCGTCGTTGGGCCGAGACTCGATCAATCGCGGCGTTCTTTCGGCCGGCATAGGGTTCGCGATCGTGGTTGCGTTCATGCTGGTGTACTACCGCGGCGCAGGCATCAACGCCGTAGTGGCGCTGGCGCTCAACCTGATCGTGGTGATGGGCGTGATGAACGCCCTCGGGGCGGCGCTGACGCTTCCCGGGATCGCCGGCATGATCCTGCTGATCGGAATGGCCGTTGACGCCAACGTGTTGATCTTCGAGCGTATTCGCGAGGAGCTCGATATCGGCAAGACGGTGCGAGCATCGATCGACTCCGGATTCGCCAAGGCTTTCTCGGCCATCGTCGACGCGAACATCACGACGCTGGTGGCGGCGGTGTTCCTCTTCCAGTTCGGCACCGGCCCGGTGCAGGGCTTTGCGGTGACCATTTCGATCGGCATCCTCGCGTCGATGTTCACTTCGATCTTCGTGTCGAGGGTGCTCTTCGACATCTGGACTCGCCAGCGCCCGCGGGCGCTCAGCATCTAGCGGCCCCCATGCGGTTACTCGCCAAGACGAGCATCGACTTTCTCGGAATGCGCCACAAGGCGCTGGTGCTGTCCGTCGTGCTGATCGGTATCGGGGCGGCGGCGTTCTTCGTCCGTGGCTCAGTCCTGGGAATCGATTTCGCCGGTGGATCGCAGATCGTCGCGAAGTTCGCCCAGCCGCCGGATCTGAACGCCCTGCGCAACTCGCTGGCGAGCTCCGGACTGGCAGATGCAACGATTCAGGAGTTCGAAGAGGGCTCGAACGAGATCCTGGTCCGTACTCCCAGGATCGAGGAGGGCGAGCCACTCGACGTGTCGGTGGCGGCGGTTACCGCCGCCTTTCGTGCGCTTGACGGGGACGCGGAGTCGGAGCACGACCTCAACATGATCGCCCGCGATCAGCTGCTCGAATTGTTGCTGGCGAGCAATCCGCTGCAGCTCGATCTCACGGCAGAGCTGGAGAGTGCCCGCGATACCTATCAGGCGCAGGTTCAGCTGGTACTGGACGCCAAACGGATCGTCGGCCTGTTTACCGAGTGGGATCAGCTGGCTGCGGCGGGACTCGTGGACTCGGTGTTCGAGAGCCTGCAGTCGAGCGCTCGGCTGGGTGGTTTCACGATCCTGGACAGTGAATCCGTCAGCCCTCAGGTAGGCGACGATCTACGGCGCCGGACGATCCAGGCGGTCATCTGGGCGCTGTTCGGGATGCTTGCCTACATCAGCTATCGATTCGAGTTCAAGTTCGGCATAGCGGCCGTCGTTGCGTTGCTTCACGACGTTCTCCTGGTCCTGGGAGCGTTCGTGATTGCCGGGCGAGAGTTCAACTTGCCCGTGGTGGCCGCCTTTCTCACGATCGTCGGCTATTCGCTCAACGACACGGTGGTCGTGTTTGATCGGGTGCGGGAAAACGGCACCGTGCTGCGGCGGACCTCGCTCTACGAGCGATTCAACATCAGCCTGAACCAGACGCTATCGAGGACGGTGCTCACGTCGACGACGACGCTGATCGTGGTCGCAACGCTCTTCCTCTACGGCGGTCCGGTCATCAACGACTTCTCGTTCGCCCTGCTCGTGGGTGTGCTGGTAGGTACGTACTCGTCGCTCTTCGTCGCCAGCCCGGTGGTCTACGAGTGGCAGGCGCGCGAACAGGCCCGACGTAGACGCTGACCCGGGTCTTCGCCGATTGGCGCTGCGCGGGTGTTATTCTGACGCCGCGGCGCCTCTCCTGGGCGCCGCGACTTGTCCATAGGCGCCGCGTGCGCTCCCCCAGCTCCGATGCCGATGTCCACCCGTAGTGCACCTGGAGTGCCCGACCGGGCCGCTAGCTTCGACGGTTTGATGGCGCAGCTGGCTGCGCAACACCTGCCCGAAGAGCTCAATGTCATCCGCCGCGCGCACGAGTTCGCGGTCGCAGCGCATGGAAGCCAGTCGCGCCGCTCCGGTGAGCCGTACGTCAATCACACCGTGGCCACGGCCAGCATCCTGGCGGAGCTGCACCTCGACGCCAACACGATCGCCGTAGCCCTGCTGCACGATGTGCTCGAGGACACGGACGTTACCCGAGACGAGCTGGCGCAGGACTTCGGCGACGAGGTCGCGAAACTGGTCGAAGGCGTCACCAAGATCGGGCAGATCGAGTTCACCTCGAAAGCGCAGGAGCAGGCCTACAACTACCGCAAGCTCTTGCTCGCCATGGTCGAGGACGCCCGGGTGCTGCTGGTCAAGCTCGCCGACCGGCTCCACAACATGCGCACGCTGAAATGGTTGGGCACGGATGCTCGCCGCCGCATCGCGCGCGAGACCAGTGAGATCTACGCGCCGCTGGCTCACCGGCTGGGGATGGGACGGATCCAGGCGGAGCTCGAGGATCTGGCCTTCGAGCATCTGGAAACCGAGGCCTTCGAGCGTCTCGGCAAGCTCGTCGAGGGACGCACGCGTGCCGGCAAGGACTTCACCGATCGCGTCCGGGCGGAGATCGAGCAGGCGCTCGCTGAGCACGATCTCCCCTGCCGCGTCACGCACCGCATCAAGGGCTTGTACAGCCTGCACCGTAAGATGCGAGGCCGTGATCTCGACTTCGACCAGGTGTTCGATCTGATCGCTTTCCGAATCATCACTGACACCGTTCGAAGCTGCTACGCAGCCCTGGGCATCATGCACAACCAATGGAACCCCCTGCCGGGGCGTTTCAAGGATTTCATTGCCATGCCGAAGCGCAACATGTATCAGTCGATTCACACCACGGTGATGGATCGCGGCCGACCGTTCGAGGTGCAGATACGAACCGAGGAGATGCACCGGGTCGCCGAGGACGGGATCGCCGCCCACTGGCTGTACAAGGAGGGTCTGGACGCTGCCTCCGAGGAGACCCAACCATTGGCCTGGCTGCGCCAGCTGGTGGAGTCGCAAGGCGAGGTCTCCGATCCCGGCGAGTTCCTTTCCTCGCTGAAGCTCAATCTGTACCCCGACGAGGTGTACGTGTTCACGCCCGACGGTGACGTCAAGGGTTTGCCCCGCGGGGCGACGCCGATCGACTTCGCGTACATGATCCATACCGAGGTCGGCCAGCACTGCACCGGCGCCAAGATCAACGGCAAGCTGGCGCCGTTGCGTCAGCAGTTGCGCAACGGTGACATCGTGGAGATCACCACGGCGCAGGACGCGACGCCGAGTCAAGACTGGCTCAACATCGTGGAGACCTCGCGGGCGCGCAATCGGATCCGCAACTGGCTCAACAAGCAGCAGCGCGCGCGCAGCCTCGAGCTCGGCAAGAAGATCCTCGAGAAGGAGCTCCGCAAGTACGGCCTGCGCATCAAGAAGCTGATGGCGGACGGCACGCTTGAACGAATTGGCGCCCATTTCGGTGCTGCCAGCGCGGAGGATCTGCTCGTCGCAGTGAGTTTTGGCAAGGCCGCCCCGAGGACGTTGATCGAAAAGATCCTGCCGCCCGACAAGATGGAGGCGAGACCTGCCCAGGAGCCGTCACGGCTGCGCCGGATGGTGGATCGCGCGCTCGGCTGGAGCGCTCAGGACGCCATTCAGGTCAAGGGAATGGACGACATCATGGTGTATCGAGCCCGTTGTTGTGGGCCGGTACCGGGCGAGGCGATCGTCGGCTACGTGACGCGCGGCAAGGGCGTCTCCGTCCATTCCACGACTTGCGGGAACATCGCACGCCTGCTGGAGACGGAAGATCGTCGGATTGATGTCGTCTGGAGGGGACAGGAGGGCGCCGTGCTCCCTGTACGGTTGCGCGTCGAGTTCGATGACCGACCGGGCCTGTTTGCGGCGCTGACATCCAAGATCGCCGAGGGCGGCGCCAACATCCGGCATATCGAGTCGAAGGTCGAGGCCTATACGGGCCGCGTCGATCTGATCCTCGACGTCACCGACAGCCAGCATCTGCGTACGCTTGTCACCGCAATCGAGATCATCGAGGGTGTCAGGTCCGTACATCGCGGTCGCGTGCCCTGACGACGCTAGTGACCTGTCGCAGGCCACTGCAATACTCTCCGCTCACCATAAACCGCTTACGGAGGTCCGCTTGGGTCATCGTGTGATTCATACCGACAGCGCCCCGGGTGCTCTGGGTCCATACTCGCAAGCGACCGAGATCGATCTGAGTGCCGGTCGTTTGATCTTCCTTTCCGGTCAGGTTCCCATCGATCCGGCCACTGATGACGTTGTCGATGGCTCGGTCAGCGACCAGGTGCACCGCGTCATGGCCAACCTGGCAGCAGTACTGGAAGCGGCCGGGAGTGGGTTCGACCGCGTCGTCAAGACCACCATCTTTCTCAAAGACATGGGTGATTTCGCCGCCGTCAATGCGGTCTACGGCGAGTACTTCACCGAAGCACCGCCGGCGCGCGCCACGGTTGAGGTCTCACGACTTCCCAAAGACGTGCGAGTCGAGATCGAGGCGATCGCCACCGCCTGACTGCCGCCGCGCTCCGCAGCCGAAGCGAATCAGGGAGTCCGAATCGGCGCGGCCTGTGACCGTCTAATCCGGTGAGGTGAGTCGGTTAACACACCCGCCGTGGGGACGAGTCTCGGACTGTGTACGTTTGCGTCCTGCTGTGCACGCGGGCGCAAAACTTCCTGGCGGCGCTTGACACTACCCACCGCCGACCATTACAAATATGGACGGGCGAAAGGCAAGCCGGGTCCGTTCTGGGGTGGGAATTCATGTTCCTAAGCCGGACCCGACAGATTGTAGGGCTCGATATAGGCTCGCACGCGGTCAAGTTGGTCGCGGTGCGCGGTGTCAAGGGCGACCTGCCCTTCGAGCTCACTCATTTTGCGACCGCCGAACTTCCCAGCGAAGCGGTCGTGGATGGTGCGATCGTCCGACAAGACGCCGTCGCCGAGACCATCGCCGAGCTTTTCGACCAGCACAAGATCCGTACCCGCTACGTCGCCGCATCGGTATCGGGCAACGCCGTGATCGTGCGGCGCGTAACCATGCCGCGCCAGGATCACGACGCGTTGCGAGACTCCTTGGCCTACGAGGCCGAGGAGTACATCCCCTTCGAACTCGACGATGTCGATCTGGACTTCTCGGTCCTCGACGAGGATGAAGAGAAGAACACGATGGACGTCGTCCTCGTGGCGGCGAAGCGCGAGCGGGTAGACGAGCACGTCGCAGCCATCGAGGCCTCCAAGCGAACCGCCACGGTGATGGATATCGACGCCTTCGCGGTGCAGAACGCCTTCGAGTTCAGCTATCCGGAGCGCCAGTTCGAGGACGTGGCGATCCTGAATCTCGGTGCGTCGGTGATCAACATGGCGGTGCTGGAGAGCGGCAGGCCGGCATTCTGGCGCGACATCGCCGTGGGAATGAACCAATACACCGCGGCGCTACAGAGTCAGTTCATGCTCGATCCGTTCGATGCTGAGGAAGTCCTACGGCGCGTCAGTCGCCGCAACGCCGCCGGGGGACCGCAGGAAGGGGACCGTGGCCTGGCAGAGTGGAGTGACGACGACGAGACGGGCTCGGAGTTGCAGGATGCCGCAACTGACCCCCGCGTCCTGGAGGTTATCGGCCAGATCTCGGAGCAGGTCATCACCGAGATTCGAAAGACCTTCGACTTCTACCAGACACAGTCCCTCCACGAGCATTTCGACGCCATCTTTCTGGCCGGCGGTGGCGCCCATATCGCCGATCTGGCCACTCGTCTCGAAGAACGGCTCGGCTGGCCCGTCGAGCAGTTCGATCCGATGCGCCGTATCTCGATCCCGGACACCGGTTTCGATCCCGAGTACGTCTGGGAGACGGGTCCCGAATCGACAGTGGCGCTGGGACTGGCGCTACGCGGCGTGACGGAGTGATCGGCCGATGATCCGTATCAACCTACTGGGTCCCGAGGCCGGCAAGAAGGGCAAGGGTCTTGGTGCCATCCGCCTTCCGGATCTTTCCGTTGGCGCCACCCAAGGTGGAATTGCGGCGATGTTCATCGTCGTCCTGGTCGGCATCGCGCTCGCCCTGGTGGATGCAGGGCAATAAGCTCAGCCGGCTGCGCGTCGAGCTCGCCCTCGCCCAGGCGGAGCGTGCCCGCGTCCAGGAGGTTGCGGACCAGGTGAATGCACTGCAATCGCGCACCGACCTGTTGCAGCAAAAGCTCGAGGTCATCGTTGAGCTCAAGGCCAACCAGACAGGGCCAGTCATGCTGCTCGACGAGATCAGTCGGTTGGTGACCGATGGTCTGTGGTTGACCAGCCTCGATCTTGCTAGCGGCGACGTCACCCTGCGCGGAGCGGCCTTGTCCGACAGCCCGGTGGCCGATTTTCTTACCAGCCTGCAGACCTCTCAGTACTTCGAGCAAGTACGGCTGCGCACACTGAATGACTCCGGCGAGACGGTGCGCTTTTAGATAACGCTCGCCTTCCGGGCGAACAACGCGACGGTCGAGCCGGAGACCACGGTGACCGCCGGTGCGGGAGGTCTTCACTGATGGCGTTGTCTCTCAATGACCTGCCGCCGAAACAACAATGGATTGCATCGGCTGGGCTCTGCCTGCTGCTGGTCGGGATCTACTACATGCAGTTCTGGCGCGCTTCGTCTCGCCAGATCACGCAGACAACGGATGAGATCACCCGGCTCAGCGCCGAGGTCGAACAGATGCAGGCGGTTGCCGGAAGTCTGCCCGAGCTTAGGGCGGAGCTCTCGGGCCTCGATCGTAGGTTGACGGTCCTGGCCCATATCCTGCCGGAAGAGTACGAGACCGCCGACTTGCTGCGCGGCGTCGGCACGCTTGCGGCGCAGTCGAATCTGCACATCCGCGATCTCGAGTTTCGCGATCCGGTGCCCTACGAGTTCTATGCGGAATCGCCCATCGAGCTCGAGCTCACCGGCACTTACCACGATCTGGCGCGGTTCTTCGATCGCATCGGCAAGTTCGCCCGCATCATCAATGTCGACGAGGTCGCTATCTCAGCGCTCGATTCCACCGATGCGTCCGTCGAAGCAACCGTGACGGCGATGACCTTCATCTTCATGGAGGACGAGTTCGACGGTCTCGGCGACGACGACTTCGAGGAGCTCTTGGCGCAATGAGCCTCCAACGTGGGTCCTGGCGATGGAATGCCGGTCTGGCGCTGACCGTTCTGATGCTGGCGCAGGGCAGTTTCGTCTTTGCCGCTCGACTGCGGGCCCCATCCGGCGAACGGCAACCAGCGGCCCGAGGCTCAACAGGGGCCTCCGGCCGACCTGCAGGAGGTCGCACAAGTCCACGACGACGCCACGGCTGATGTGGTCGCTGCGCCGCAGCCCGAAGTGTTGATCGATCCGAGCGATCTGCCGGTGATGAATGACGACATGACCGACGACGAGCAGCTGGCGCTGCAGCTCGTCGAGGAAATCCTGGCGGAACAGAAGATGCTCCTGAGCGGCCAGAACTTCGTCTACAACCCGCGCGGTCGGCGCGATCCGTTCCGTAGCCTCCTGCTGTTGCGCCAGCGCGAGCTTACCGCCCCGACGCAGCGGCCCCCTGGTTTGCCGGGATTCATGATCGGCGAGATCGAGATCTCCGCACTGGCGCGATTTCAGGGCCGCTGGCACGCGATGCTGGTCGGACTCGACCGGCGATCGTATTTCGCCGAGGTCGGCACGCAGTTATACGACGGCCGGATCGTGGCGATCAGCGAGCGCGAAATGATCTTCGAGCAAGAAGTGGAGGATCTGCTGGGAGCGCGCAGCACCCGTCAGGTGGTCAAGCGACTGGTCAACGACGAGGAACAGTAGGAGCCATGCGCCGAAACGTTCCCCACGAAGAACGACGACCATGGCGCCAGCTGCGGCGCCTGGCCGTAGTCCTGTCGATCTCTCTCGGGTTCCTGCTGGTCCCGGTCGCCGACGCGCTGTCGCAGCTGGAGGTCATTGCCGAGCAGGCAGACCTCGCGTCGGCAGAGCAACGGATCGACGCCGGCCAGCTTCCCACCGAATCGGACATTCTCGAGCTCGGCACGCTGCAGGGCGTGCCGATCAGCATCAACTTCGTCGATACAGACATCCGAGACGTGGCGCGGTTCTTCTCCAATCTCACCGGCCTCAACGTAGTCGTCGATCCCGACGTGCAGGGCCCGGTTACGGTCAGCTTCTTCGATGTCGCCTGGGACACGGCGTTCAACGCCATCCTGCGCTCGCATCGTCTCGGCTTCAATGTCGAGGAGAACATCGTCCGCGTTTCGTCCCTTGGCCGGTTGGCCGACGAAGCCGAGGACCGCGCACGGCTCGCCAACCAGGCAGAGCTGGCATCCCCCCTCCAAGTGCACACCAAGCGCTTGTCCTATGCCACCGGCGCCAACCTCGTTCCCATCGTCGAGGCGCAGCTGTCGCAGCGCGGCGAGGTCATCGTGGACGTCCGTACTAATACCTTGATCATCAAGGACACGGCTGAATCGATCGCAGCCGTGCTCGACCTGGTGGGCACCCTCGACGTCGCGGCACCGCAGGTGCTGATCGAATCCCGAATAGTAGAAACCACCAAGGAATTCGGTCGCGAGCTGGGGATCCAGTGGGGCTTCAGCGGCGTCGCCGACGCTCAGCACGGCAACACGACCGGGCTCGTGTTCCCCAACAATCTCGGGATTCAAGGGCTCAACAACCCGCTCACCGCTACCCAGCAGGTCGGAACGGGCGGAGTGCCCTTCGCGGTGAATCTGCCGGCGCAGAACGCCACCAGCGGTGTTGCGCTGACGATGGGGAACATCCTCGACACCTTCCGGCTCGACGTGGCGCTCTCGGCCATGGAAGAAGAGGGCCGCGGCAAGATCATCTCGTCACCGAAGGTCACCGCACAGGACAACATCCGCGCCTCGATCGAGAGCGGTCGCCGCATTCCAGTTCAGACGCTGATCGACAACACGGCATCGATCACCTTCATCAACGCCAACCTGCAGCTGGAAGTCACGCCGCAGATCACCTCCGAGCAGACCATCATGCTCGACATCGTGGTGGACAAGAGCGAGCCGGACTTCGGGAACGCGGTTCTCGGGATTCCGACGATCTTCACGCGTCGCGCCGAGACCAAGCTGCTGGTGCGCGACGGCGGTACCACGGTCATTGGCGGCATCTTCCAGATGACGTCGACAGAGCAGGAGGCCCGAGTGCCGTTCTTCCATCGGATCCCGCTGCTGGGGTCGCTGTTCAAGAGTCGCAAGACCGAACAAACCAACAATGAGCTACTGATCTTCATCACGCCCCGGATCCTGGAGCAGTGACGATGACTCGACAGAGCAGGCGACGGGCGTTCGCCGCCAGCGTGCTGTGCGGCCTGGTGATGACCCTTTCTGCGTGCGGCACCACCGGTGGCCTGCAGAACACGTCGGCACCGGTCACCTTGATCGTCTCGTCCCTGCTCGCCAGCAACACGCCGTTCGGCGACATCCTTAGCACCGACGGCACCCTCCCCGTCGACTCGGTCAGCGTCTCCTTGATCGCCCGCATGAAGAACCCGACGGATGCCACCCAGCCCGCGCTTCAGGACATCCTTCTGGAGCGCTATGAGGTGACCTTCAGTCGCACCGATGGCGGAGCGGCAACGCCGCCGGGGTTCCAGCGGGCCATGGCGGCCAAGGTCCGCGTGACGCCGCACGGTTCGCCGACGGAGACGATCACCGCCGTCTCGCTGGTGCTCGTACCGTCGACCCACAAGAGCCAGCCGCCACTGTCCCATCTGATCCTACCGGGATTCGAGCCCGACACCGGCTTCGTAAATATTCAGGCAACCGCCACGGTCCGATTCTTCGGCAAGACCATCGCCGGCGACGCCGTACAGGCGGAAGCGGCGATTGGTCTCAACTTCGCCGATTTTGCTGACTGAGGAGCTTTGACGACGCCATGAGACGCGCATTCCTGCTCGGTCGATCACGACCCGTCGTAGTGCTGTCGATCGGTCTCATGGCTCTCGCCGCGTTTTCGTTGGCGTGCAAGACCAACGCCCCGACGGCTCCAACGGCTCCGGGAGATCTCACCGGTAATACGAACAACACCGCAGGGACGTTCTCCGGCGTGATCACCATCGCCGGCGGCGGCGTCGGCTCCGCCGATGGCCTGAGTGATCTCGTCATCAATGTGCGCGTGCGCGACGCTAGCGGCAACCCAGTGAACAACGGCACCCCGGTCAACGTCGCTGTCGACATCGGCACCATCCGGGTGTTCGGGGCGGATCCGGCCACCGCGGCCAGCTCCGTCCGGGCAGCGACGTTCGAGGGCAACGTATCGTTCGCCGTGCGCAGCACGGTTACCGGTTCCGGAACGGTTACCGCTTGGATCGCCGATGTCACCTCCGTTCTGGGCGTCACTTTCGACCGTGTGCCCCTGGAGGCGATCGTCGACCTGATCTTCCGTGGAGGCGGTGGCGACTCGACCAGCGTCCGCGGCGTAGCACCCACCGATTTCACCCTCGTCGGGAAGGCAAAGGATACTGCCGGCCTCGCGCTTGCCGGTATCGAGGTCGTCTTCCGCATCATCGAAGACCTGACCGTAGGCGCCGGGCACGGAGCCGCCTTCTTCGGCAGCCCGAATCAGACCTCCACCGACTCTGCCGGCGAAGCCTTCGCCAGCTTGTTCGTACAGGGTGAGGGGTCCGTCACACTCACGGCCGATGTTCTCGACCCGGTCAGTGGCCGCGTTCTCTTCACGTCGAATCAGGTGACGGCGATCGCTACCGCCTCGCAGGAAAATACCGCCCTCACGCTGAGATTCGACGACGGTACGACGTCCAACTCCGCCGCCCCGGATGCCGGCAGCGGAATGACGGTTACAGTAACCGATCGGGACTCGGGGTCCGTTCTCAGCGGTCGCCTGGTTCGCTGGGCAATCGTCGAGGACAGCACCATTGCCCGCAGTCTGAGGGCGAACTTCTCGGACACGACGCCGGGTCGCACGAATACCCTCGGCCAGGCGTTCAACACGCTCTTTGGGCACGAGCCCGACGCGATCATCGTGGTCGAGGCGCAGCTGCTCGACGACAGCAGCTTCGCCGTGCAAGCGGTCTCGAACCAGATCACGATGCAGATTACCGGCGGGGACCCGTTCGCTAGCTTCGTCTTCTCGCCCGATGATCCGATCATCGGCGATGTGGTGACCTTCGATGCGGCCTCGTCCCTGGACCCGGGCGGTTCGATCGTCGAGTACCGTTGGGACTGGGGCGACGGTACGAGCATCGAGCTCGAGTCCGACTCAACCGCTGAGCACATCTTCACGGTGGCGGGAACCTACACCGTGACGCTGACGATCAGGGACAACCTGGGCGCCATCTCGGTAGCGACCGACACGGTGACCGTCACCGGTACGGCCCCGGCAGCCAGCTTCGTCTTCTCTCCGAGTAGTCCGACGGCGGGCGCGTCGGTGACCTTCGACGCGTCCTCGTCGGTCGATCCGGGCGGTGTGATCGTAGAGTATCGGTGGGACTGGGGCGATGGCACGAGTCCCACCCTCGACAATGATCCGATCAGCGACCACGCCTTCGCAGTTGCGGGCAGCTACACGGTGACGCTCAAGATCACCGACAACGTCGGTGCGACCTCGACGACGACACTGACGGTGACCGTCAGCTGACGCGTACGGACATGTCGGCTGCGCGCCACCGGCGTCTCCTCGCCCGGCTGGAAGCCGAGGAATTCGCCGCGTTCCTGTGTACCGACCGCGCCAACGTGCGCTATCTCACCGGCTTCAGCGGCTCCAACGGATGGCTGTTCGTGGCACCGTCCGCAACGACGCTGCTGACCGACGCCCGTTACCGTGACCAGGCGAACGACGAGACCGACGAGTGCGATGTTGTCATCGCGACGACTGGTCTCAGCGCTGCCCTGACCGAGCCTCTCAGGAGCGTCAGCGGGCCGGTCGCGTTCGAGTCGACGGACGTCACGGTGGCGGTGTGGGAGGAGCTCCGCCGTACCCACGAGCACGTCGAATGGAAGAGCTCTGACAATCTGGTGGAGCAGCTTCGGGCACGCAAGGAGGAGGCGGAGGTGCAAGCCATCCGCAAGGCGCTGGAAATCGCCGAAGCGGCTCTCGAGTCCACCGTGGCGGGCTTGCGTGTAGGAACTTCCGAGATCGGGCTGGCCGCCGCCCTGGAGCATGCCTGCCGGTCGGGCGGAGCCGAGCGCATGGCCTTCGACACGATCGTCGCTGCCGGTTCTCGTGGCGCACTGCCTCACGCTCGCCCCTCCGAGCGGACGCTTCAGGTTGGCGAGCTCTTGGTCGTTGACATGGGCTGCGTGGTAGCGGGCTACGCCAGCGATATCACCCGGGCGGTATTTCTGGGCAACCGACTCCCTCCGCCCTGGGACGGCGTACACGAAAGTCTGGAGGCAGCGCGCGCAGCGGCGCTTGCGGCCATGCGATCTGGAGTGCCTGCTCGGCAGGCGGACGCTGCCGCACGCGAGGCACTCACGGCCCGCGACCTGGGCGACGCGTTCGTCCATTCGCTGGGCCACGGAGTCGGGCTGCATGTGCACGAGGCGCCGCGTCTGGCACAGCGGAGCGACGAGACGCTGGCGGCCGGGAACGTGGTAACGGTCGAGCCGGGCGTGTACCTGCCGGGCGAGGGTGGCATGCGGCTCGAGGACATGGTCCTGGTTACCGAGACCGGCGTAGAAGTCCTGAATCGACTCCCCGCCGCGCCGCTATTCGCGCCGCTGTAGTGGCGGCGTCCGCGTGTGAACGGGCACCGCACCGGTGGTACCCTGGGGTCCGCTTTTTACCGGAGATAGCCATTGGACACGGATCGGATACAGGAGCTCGTTGACCTGATGGTCAAGAATGACCTGGCCGAGCTCCAGATCGAGCAGCATGGGGTCAACTTGCGCATCCGACGCCCGGAACCGCACGTCGTCGCGGCTGCCCCGATGGCAACGGGGGCGGTCATGCTGGCACCCGCAGCAGACGCGACCGACGCTGCCGGTGGCGTCGACGCGGCTCCGGAACACGGCGGCGCACACGTGATTCGGTCACCGATGGTTGGGACTCTCTACCTGGCACCGGAGCCGGGGGCCGATTCGTTCGTGCAGGTCGGCGACACTGTCGAAGAAGGGCAGACGCTGTGCATCGTCGAAGCAATGAAGCTGATGAACGAGATCACCGCCGATGTTGGCGGGGAGATCGTTGCCGTGTTGCACGAGAACGGGCAGCCGGTCGAGTACGGTCAGGAGATCTTCGCCGTCCGGCCAGACTGATCCAGCCCTGCCCATCTGCGGCGCCGTGGGAATGCTTCGATGATCAGATCCGTCTTGATTGCCAACCGTGGCGAGATCGCGCTGCGGATTATCTGGGCCTGTCGCGAGCTCGGTATCAGCCCGGCGGCGGTGTATTCGGAGGCCGATCGGGACTCGTTGCACGTGAAGTTCGCCGATGAGGACATCTGTATCGGCCCGGGTCCGGCGTCGGAGTCGTATCTGAACGTCGCCTCGGTGATTGCCGCGGCGGAGGCTCTCCATGTCGATGCCATCCACCCGGGCTACGGATTCCTGTCGGAAAACGCGCACTTCGCCGAGGTGTGTGAGACGTGTGGGTTCAAGTTCGTCGGGCCGCGGCCGGAGCACATTCGCCGTATGGGCGACAAGGCAGAGGCCAAGCGGCTGATGCTCGAGGCGGGCCTGCCCATGCTGCCCGGCAGCGATGGTCCGGTGGCGGGGCGCGAAGCGGCCCGTGAAATTGCCGAGGCCATCGGCTATCCGGTGCTTTTCAAGGCGGCCGCGGGCGGTGGAGGTCGCGGCATGCGCATCGTGCTGCGGGCCGAGGACCTGGGGCACGCCTTCCAGGCGGCTTCGCGGGAGGCCGAGGCGGCGTTTGGCAACGGTGAAATGTACATGGAGAAGTACCTGGCGCGGCCGCGCCACGTGGAGGTCCAGCTGCTGGGGGACACCCACGGGAACCTCGTGCACCTCGGTGAGCGAGAGTGCAGCGTGCAGCGGAAGTACCAGAAGATCGTGGAGGAGACGCCCACGGCGGCGTTGAGCCCGGAGCAGCGCGAGACGATCCTCGCCGACGCAATGCGCGGGGCGGCGGCGCTCCAGTACGTGTCTGCCGGGACCATGGAGTTCCTCGTCGACGGCGACGGCAATCACTACTTCATGGAGATGAATACCCGCATCCAGGTCGAGCATCCGATCACCGAGGCGGTGACGCTCGTGGATTTGGTCAAGGAGCAGATCCGTATCGCCGCCGGTCTGCCGATGCAGTACACCCAGGACGACATCGAGTTCCGGGGGCACAGCATGGAATGTCGCATCAACGCCGAGGACCCGGAGACGCTGACACCGAGCCCCGGTCAGATCACTGCGTTCAACGTCCCCAAGGGGCCCGGCGTACGCGTTGATACAGCGGCACACGAGGACTACTACGTCTCGCCGTTCTACGACTCGATGCTCGCCAAGGTGATCGTCCACGGGCGCGATCGGAGCGAGGCACTGGCACGCATGCGCCGCTGCCTGGAGCTCATGATCGTCGAGGGGATCAAGACCAACATCCCGCTGTTGCGTCGGGTGCTGGACCATCCTGGATTCATCGCCGGTGACTACGACACCCATCTCATCGACGAGATTCTGCCCGGGGCCGGGCCGCAGACCTGAACGGCGATGCCGCTGCCCTGGAATCCGCCGCGTGTTCCGCCGGTGCTGCCGATCTTCGATCCTGCCATCGCGCGCTGGCCGCTGTCTCCGACCCTGGAGGCCCTCGCCGAGGCCGGCGCTGAGTGGGTGCAGTACCGCGACAAGCGCGCTTCCGAGGCGGAGTTCTTCGCCGCTTCCCAGGAGGCGGAACGACTGTGTCACTCGCTCGGCATGTACCTGATCCTCAACGACCGCGTCGTGGTCGCGGCAGCGCTCATGGGCGTCGGCGCGCATGTCGGGCAGTCCGACATGACGGTCGAAAAGGCTCGCCGGCTCTTGCCCGACGAGTGTCTTGGTCTGTCGACCGATTCCGACGATGAGTTGCGGGCAGGCAACCGGTCAGCGGCCGACTATCTGGCGGTCGGCCCGATCTTCGCCACTGGCAGCAAGACGGACGCCGGGGAGGCCGTCGGTCTGCCGTACCTACGCTCCGCGCGTCGACTGACCGATCGACCGCTGCTGGCGATCGGTGGAATCGATGCGGCGAACGCCGAAGAGGCCGTTGCTGCCGGCGCCGACTGCGTCGCGGTACTGTCGGCGGCGGTCGCGGTAGAGGACCCGGTGACCGCGCTGCGCGCCATCCTGTCGGGCGCTGCCCGGGGTCTGCGCGATCGCCTCGACGCCACCGACGGCGGACGTGCAGCGGGCACCGTTGGCTCCGGACCGTCGGCCGACTAACCCTCGAGCGGTCGTAGAATCGAGCGCGCGATGATGTGGCGCTGGATCTCGCTGGTGCCGTCCCAGATGCGGTCCAGGCGCGCGTCGCGCCAGAAGCGCTCGATCGGCATCTCCTTCATGACGCCCATGCCGCCGTAGATCTGCACCGCGTGGTCGGTGACCATGGCCAGCATCTCGCTGGCGTAGAGCTTGGACATCGCTGCGTCCTGCGAGGTCATGGTGCCCTGGGTGCACTTCCAGGCCGCCTTGAGCGTCAGTAGGTCGGCGGCCTCGATCTGGGCCGCCATGTCGGCGATCTTGAAGCCCGTTCCCTGGAACTGACCGATGGGCTTGCCGAACTGCGTCCGCGTTGCAGCCCACTCGGACGCCATCTCGAACACTCGCTTCGCTCTGCCGACGCATAGGGCGCCCATCGATAGCCGCGCCGGCTCCAGCCATACGCCCGCGAGCTTGAACCCCTCGCCGGGCGCACCCAGCATTTGGCTTCCCGGGACCCGGCAGTCATCGAAGAACAGCTCCGCATGATCGTAGCCGCGGTGCGAGACACAACTGCCGCCATAGCCCCAGGTGAATCCGGACGTCCCCTTGTCGACCAGAAACGTGGAGATCTCGTTGCGCGGCCCGCGGGGCGTCTCGTCTACCCCGGTAACCGCGAACAGGATCACGTAGTCAGCGCGCATCCCGAAGCTGATATAGATCTTCGAGCCATTGATGACGTAGTCGTCGCCGTCCTTGGTCGCGGTAGTCTGCATGCCGCGAAGATCCGACCCGGCGGCCGGCTCGGTCATCGCCAGGCAATCGAGACGCTCACCGCGCACGGTGGGTTTCAGGTAGGTCTCGATCTGCTCGTCGGTGCCCGCCTGCAAGATGTTGCTTGGTCGATGGACGATGTACTGCAGCGCATAGGAGGCCCACCCGAGCTCGCGCTCCAGCAGCGTAAAGGACAGTGGGTCGAGCCCGCCACCGCCGTGTTTCTCGGGAATGTCGGCGGCGTACAGCCCCTGCTCGATCGCCCGCTGCTTGATCTGGTCATACAGCTCGTCAGGTACCGCATCTTGCTCTTCGACGAGGTCCTCGTGCGGCAGCAATTCGCGCTGCACGAACTCACGTGTTGCCTCGATGATCAGCTCTTGTTCGTCAGTCAGTGTGAAGTCCATGTGGCCTCTTTCGCGTCGAACCGTCCCTTGCCCGGGCTGCTAGCGGCAGGATAGCCGATGGACCGGCGGGGGAGGTGCCGAACCGGCGGTGGCCGTTCGTGATCCGGACCTCGCGACTCGCGCGGCCGCAATCGATCGGTGCCTCGCAGCGATTGATGTCGACTGGCTCTGTATATAATCGCTCGCCATGAAGGCACCTGAGCAGTTCACCTCGCGGTTCGGCCTGCTGGTAGCCGCCATCGGCATGGCGGTCGGCACGGGCAATATCTGGCGCTTCCCCCGCGTCGCGGCGCTGAACGGCGGCGGCGAGTTCCTCATTCCATGGCTGTTGTTCCTGCTGCTGTGGTCGATCCCTCTGCTGATGGTCGAGTCGGCGATGGGTCGGCAGGCGCAGAAGGGGACGATCGGTGCGTTCGGCCGGCTGGTGGGACGCAACGCCACTTGGCTGGGCAGCTTCATCGGCTTCTGTTCGATGGCGATCATGTGCTACTACGCCGTGGTCGCCGGGTGGTGTTTCAAGTATCTGTACGGCGCGCTCACCGGCAGCGTGATGCGCCAGGGCGGTAGTGCGTACTGGGAGGCGTTTCAGGCATCGCCGGTCGAGGCGATCCTGTTCCAGCTCATCGCCATCGGCTGTGCCGGAGCCGTCGTGTACCGGGGTGTGGTGGCCGGCATCGAGCGCGCTTGCAAGGTGATGATCCCGCTGCTGTTCCTGCTCTTGCTCGGCGGCGCGGTCCGCGCGATGACGCTGCCCGGGGCGAGCGGTGGCCTGAACTTTCTGTTCAACCCCGACTTCAGCGCGCTGCTCGACTACCGGATCTGGCTCGAAGGCCTGACGCAGTCGGCATGGTCGACCGGGGCGGGGTACGGCTTGCTGCTCACGTACTCCATTTACACCAGCCATCGCGACGACATCGTGATGAACTCCCTGACCATCGGCTTCGGCAACAACGCCGCCTCGCTGCTGGCCGGAATCATGGTGATCTGTTCGGTGTTTGCACTGGCGCCCGCCGACCCGAGCAATCCGCCCGCCGAGGAGCTGCTGCAGCTCGGAGGACCGGGCAACACGGCGTTGAGCTTCCTGTGGATCCCGGAGCTGTTTCAGCAGATGCCGTTCGGACAGGTCTCGCTGGCGCTTTTCTTCCTGGCGCTGGCGGTGGCGGCGGTGTCGTCGCTGGTGGCCATGATCGAGATGTCGTCGCGACTGTTCGTCGATGCCGGTCTCAGCCGCAATCGAGCCGTGATCTTCGTCACCCTGGGTGGATTTCTGTTCGGTCTGCCGTCGGCACTGAGCACGGAGTTCCTGGTCAACCAGGACAACGTCTGGGGCATTGGCTTGATGGTGTCCGGCTTCCTGTTTGCCGTCGCGGTCAATCGGTATGGCGCGGCGCGTTTCCGGCGCGAGCTCATCAAGCCGGCACGGAACGACTTGCCGGTCGGCAGATGGTTCGATGTCCTGCTGCGCTGGGTAGTGCCGGCGCAGTTCCTGATCCTGATCTCCTGGTGGTTGTACCAGGCAGCGGTCAGCGAGCCGGAATGGTGGAATCCGATCTCCTCGTTCAGCCTCGGAACCTGCTTGTTGCAATGGGGGGTGGTGTTTGCGGTCTTCTGGCTGCTGAATGATCGCATCGCCGCCGCGACGTTGGATCCTGAAGAACCCTAGCCGCGGAGCTCGATGATGGATGCAGGCGCGATCGTCATGATGCTGTTCGTTCTGGGCTTCATCTGGGGCGGGTTCGGGCTGCTGCTGTTGCGGTCGATGCGGATCGATCGGGACCGTGGTGACTAGTGGCCTGTAGCAGATGAACGTTGCCTATCGTGGTGGCGAAATGGGCTCGGATGCCAGGCGCGACGACGAGACGATGTTGGCCCATCTTCGAGGAGGAGCAACGCCGCAGACGGGCCGATTTCACCGCCATCCTACGGACAGATCGGCAGTTGCGGGCGATATCGGCGTTGCACCTCGTCGACGATGCCCAGCAGGCCGTGGTGAGAGTGTGATGGGTCTGGCAAGTGGGACTTACGGGCGAGGGCAAGGATCGACGACGAGGCGATGCTGGCGTCATCGTGCAGGAGGAGAGACGCCGTCATCGCCCGTAACTCCCACTTGCCCGAAGGGTTATGCCGCCAAGGGTGCATCTCCAGCGTTGCCGCCCCTGGATGATGCGCACAGGCATCACCAGCGGCGCGGCGCCTTGGATCTGCGCCCTTGGCGGCACAACCAGACCCATCACACTCTCACCACGGCCTGCTCACATCGCCGTCCTCGCCGCGCCTTGATCTCACCCGCAAATCCCATCTGCGATAGGCAACGTTCATCTGTTACAGGCCACTAGGGGCCTGTAGCGTGGACTGAAGGTTTCCGTGAATCGCTGGAATCTCGAGCCCACGGCGAAGCTGCACGGCCGGATCGTGGTGCCCGGCGACAAGTCGATCGCCCACCGCGCCCTGATGCTGGCGGCGGTGGCGGCTGGTACGACCGAGATCGACGGGGTGCCGCGCGGTGAAGATGTACGTTCGACGGCCGCGTGCTTGCGGCACCTCGGGATCGACGTCGACGATGCTCACCCCGACGGCGCGACGCGAGTCCGCGGAGCCGGGATCGACGGCCTCAGGGAGGCTTCGGCCGCGCTCCCGTGCGGCAACAGTGGCACCGCCATGCGGTTGCTCGCCGGGCTGGTTGCCGGCTGCTCGTTCCGTACGATCCTCGACGGCGACCGGTCGCTGCGCAGCCGACCCATGGAGCGTATCGCGGAGCCCTTGCGGGCGATGGGCGCGACCGTTACCACGCGCGATGGTGGTCGGCCACCGATCACGGTCGCGGGAACTCAGCTGCGGGCGGTTACGTATCGGACGCCGGTGCCCTCAGCGCAAGTGAAATCGTGCGTCTTGCTTGCCGCCCTGCGCGCCGACGGTGACACCGTGGTGCACGAGGAGCGCCCGTCGCGGGATCACACCGAGCGCATGTTGGCATCGATGGGGGCGCAGATTGCCGGCGGGGCGGCGGACGGTGGCGTGACACTGCGGCCGCGGCCGCAGCTCCGGCCGCTGAGAGGCCGCGTACCAGGTGACGTTTCGTCGGCGGCGTACTGGGTTGCGGCGGCCGGCGTTGCCGATCGCGCCGAGCTGGAGCTGCCGGGTGTCGGCATCAACCCGACCCGTTCGGCGGTGCTCGACGTACTCCGCGATTGGGGTGCCGACATCGACATCGAGCCAGGGGCGGACTGGCACGGAGAACCGTGCGCGACGATTCGGGCGCGAGGCGGGGCGACGCTGCGAGGCGGAGCCATCGACGGCCGCTCAGTGACCGCTCTGATCGACGAGTTGCCGCTGCTGGCCCTCCTCGGACCGCTGACCCGCGAGGGCGTTGAGATCCGCGGCGCGGCGGAGCTAAGGGTCAAGGAGAGCGACCGCATTGCGGCGGTGTGTGCGGCGCTACGTGCACTCGGCGTCGAGGTTGACGAGTTTCCTGACGGCCTGGCCGTGCGGGGCCGTCAGGGCCTGACCGGTGGCAGCGTCGACGCCTGTGGTGATCATCGCATCGCGCTCGCGACCGCGGCGGTATCCGGCGCGGCGAGCGGCCCCGTCCAGGTCGTTGGCGCCGACGCGGCAGCGGTGTCGTACCCGGGCTTCCGCGAGCAGCTCGAATCGGCGAGTCGGCGGTGACCCTCGACCCCACGGCTCACCTAGCGCCGCTGGATTGCGTCGCGGGCGACAAGCTCCAGGTCCATCTGGTGGGCTTCATGGGATGCGGCAAGAGCACCGTGGGTTCGCTGCTCGCCCGACGGTTGCTGTGGAACTTCCTCGATCTCGATGCGCTGATCGTGAGGCACGTCGGTCGGCCGATCGCGGAGATCTTCGCGCAGGACGGCGAAGACAGCTTCCGCCTGGCGGAGACTTTCGTCCTCCGCCAGGCGGTGCAGAAGCCTCGTACGGTGGTTGCCCTGGGTGGTGGGGCGTACGTGGCGGACGAGAACCGCGAGCTGTCGATTCGCAGCGCTGCGTCGGTATGGCTCCGGTGTGACTTCGGCGAGCTTCGACGCCGGGTCGATGCGGCCGGCGATCGGGCCCCGGGGGCACGGCCGCTGTGGGGCGATCCGGAGGAGGCCCGCGCGTTGCTCGCGCGCCGTGAGCCGGTCTACGCCGAGGCAGACTGGATCGTGGACTCAGACGTGCCGCCCGACGATGTGGCGGCCAACATCGAGGCGTTGCTACGCGCCTGATTCAGTAGGACTTGGCGAACAGCGCCACGTGCTTTGCAGGCTCGCCGCTGTAGAAGCACGGGCCGCTGGGTTCCTCATCCAGCAACAAGCAGCGAATGGTCGCCGAGGTCTCGTCTTTGATGCGGGCTTCGAGCTCGGGGTCGCCGCACCAGTTGACTTTCAGGAATCCACGCCGGCCGGACATGATCTCGCGGAAGGCATCGTAGTCTTCGACGATGTGGGTGTTGTCGGCGGTGAACCTGCGAGCCGACTCCAACATCGAAGTCTGAACTTCGTCCAGCAACGTGGCGGCGGTCGAGGGCGCATGATCCACGGGTACGAAGCTCTTCTCTCTCGTGTCGCGACGAACCAGGACGGTTTGCCCCTTGGCGACATCGCGCGGCCCGACCTCGGCGCGGAGCGGCACCCCGCGCATCTCCCACTCGTTGTATTTCCAACCCGGCGTGTGCTCGTCGCGGTCGTCCAGATACACTCGCAGCCCGGCGGTGACCAGTAGATCGCGCAGCGCCGCGGCCGCCGGTAGCACCTCCTCTTCGTAGTTGCCTGCCCGGATCGGGACGATCACGACGTGGTAGGGAGCCACCCGTGGCGGCAGCTGCAGCCCGTTGTCGTCGCCGTGCGTCATGATGAGCGCGCCGATCGTTCGGGTGGTCATGCCCCATGAGGTACTCCAGGCGTATTGCAGCTCCTGGTTCTGATCCTCGAACCGGATGTCGAACGCCTTGGCGAAGCTCTGGCCCAGGTTGTGCGAGGTGCCGGCCTGCAGGGCGCGCCCGTCCGACATCAACGCCTCGACCGTGTACGTGCGATCGGCGCCGGCGAACTTCTCGCGGTCGGTCTTGATGCCCGGTATCGCAGGGATGGCGAGATCCTCCTCCAGGAAGGCGCGGTAGACGCCCAGCATCTTCAGCGTCTCCTCCTGGGCCTCCTCTTCGGTTGCGTGAGCAGTATGGCCTTCTTGCCAAAGGAACTCGGTCGTCCGCAGAAAGAACCGTGTGACCTTCTCCCAACGCACCACGTTGGCCCATTGATTGATCAGCACCGGCAGATCACGCCAGGATTGCACCCACTTGCTGTACATACTGCAGATGATTGCCTCAGAGGTGGGTCGGATTGCCAGGCGCTCTTCGAGCTCGTCGTCGCCTCCGTGAGTCACCCAGGCGACCTCGGGCGCGAAGCCCTCCACGTGCTCGGCCTCCTTCTTGAGGAGGCTCTCGGGGATGAGGAGGGGAAAGTAGGCGTTTTGGTGCCCTGTCGCCTTGATGCGCGCGTCGAGCAGATCGCGAGCGTTCTCCCACAGGGCGTAGCCGTAGGGGCGAATGACCATGCAACCCTTCACCGGGGTGTAGTCGGCGAGCTCGGCGCGACGTACGACGTCCGTGTACCAGCGGGAGAAGTCCTTGGACTTCGGCGTGATCTCGGTCACGAACGAGTCGTCAGCGGTTCGATCTTTGGCCATGCTTCGGAATGCCTGCGTGGGAGAGGGGGTCTGGGGCGGCGGAACGGCAAGCTAGCACGCACCTCCGAGGCGCGCAAACGTCGCCGAGGACGGCGAAAACGCCTGTCGTAAGGGGCTTTCACGGCCCTCGGGTGGACGGCATCGGCGCCGCCGGCGGGGGCCTGCCGCGGGGCCGGGAAATCGCCGTCCGTTGGCCGTCTCCTGGTAGCGGGCGCGGTGAGGTCACGGCGTCTGCGAAGCGAAACAGCAACTCGGGGGGAAAGCATGATCTTCGGATTGGTTGGCTTGGCCGCGATCGCGATCGCGGCTCCGACTACGGCGCTGGGCATCGACCTGCTGCCGCCGGCGCTCGACAGGTCGGCTGCCTGGCAACAGGCCGATACGCAGCACCTTGGTCGGCATCAAGAGGTGCCGGCGGAACCGGTTGACGTGAACCGCGCCGATGAGGAGCAGCTACAAACGGTTCCGGGAATCGGTCCTGCAACGGCGCGGCGGATCATCGACTGGCGTACCGAACACGGCTCGTTTGAGCGACTCGAGGACCTGCTCAATGTTCGCGGTATCGGCGTCACGACGTTGGAGAAGCTGCGTCCCTACGTGACGGTCGGCGCGAAGGACACGTCGCGGGCGTGAGACCGGATCGCGCTCGTCGCAATGCCGGCAGCTCGATCATCGAGGCGGTGGTCGTGTTGGCGGTGTTCGGGATCGTCGTGCAGGCGGTGGCGCCAGCGTTCGTGCGCTGGCGCCAAGCGCGTCGCCTGGAAGCCGCGGCCGAGGAGTTGGTGCTCTTCGCGGCGGGGCTGCGGACGGCCGCGGCCGCCGCAGGAGCCTCCCGTGGCTTGGCGTTCGACGCCGACGGCGGCGCGGTCGAGTGGACGCCGGTCGCCGACGGCGATGGCGACGGTCTCCGCCGCGCCGATCTGCGGGCGGGGCGCGATGTCGTCATCGGCCCGTCGCGCGACGTGACCGCCAACTATCCCGGCGTGATCGCCGGTCTACCGCCGGGTGTGCGCACACCGAGCGGTGGAACGCCGCCCGCTGATGGTGTTGCCTTCGGACGCGGCGACCTGTTGTCGCTTTCCGCCGACGGCACCGCCACGTCCGGCAGCCTCTACCTGCACAACCGGTTCGGTGACGCGGTTGCCGTTCGAGTGTACGGTGGCACGGCGCGCTTTTCGATTTGGCGCCGCCGAGCCGAAGACCGGGTCTGGCGCCGGCGCTGGTAGCCGTTTCGCGCCGCCGGGGGCGCCCCAGCCTGGCGTTGCCAGTCCGGTGCCCAGAGGCCGACCAGCGGCCCGCAGCTATGGTAGCGTCATTCGTTGCGTTATCGCCGGGCGCCGTAGAGACCCACTCTCCGGGTCGTAGAGGACGTGCATTGTCGGAGCCGTTGAGAACACCGTTACACGCCTGGCACGTCCGGCGCGGTGGGCGAATGGTCGACTTCGCCGGCTGGCACATGCCGGTGCAGTTCAGTGGGCTGGTGGAGGAGCATATTGCCGTCCGGGAGCGCGCCGGCCTGTTCGATGTCAGCCACATGGGCGAGATTCGACTCCGCGGCCGCGATGCGCTCGACAACGTGCAGAGATTGACCACCAACGACGCCGCTGCACTCCAGATCGGTCAGGCGCACTACACCGCAATGACGCGCGAATCAGGCGGCATGGTGGACGACCTGCTGGTGTACCGAATGGCCGAGGACGACTACTTCCTGGTCGTCAATGCGGGCACCAAGGACAAGGACTATGCCTGGATCGAAGGCCATCTGGAAGGCGAGGTCGAGGCGGTCGATGAAAGCTCGCAATGGGCCCAGCTGGCGCTGCAAGGGCCACGAAGCGAGGCCATATTGGCGCGAGTCGTCGACGCGGACCTCCCGTCGATTCGCTATTACCGGTTCGCGATGGCGGAGGTTGGTGGCAACGCAGCGATCGTCTCGCGCACCGGCTATACGGGAGAGGATGGATTCGAGATCTATGTCGCACCGCAGAGGGCGGAAACACTGGCCGACGACCTGATGCAGGCCGGCGCGGAGGACGGCATCGTGCCGGTTGGGCTCGGTGCCCGCGACACGCTGCGTCTCGAGGCGGGCATGCTGCTGTACGGCAGCGATATGGACGATTCGCGGACACCGGTGGAAGCCGGTATCGGCTGGGTGGTGAAGCCGGACAAGGGTGATTTCGTCGGCCGCCGGGTGCTGGTCGAACAACTCGCTGCGGGCACCGTCGAACGCGTCGTCGGCCTGGAGATCCCTGCCCGAGGGATCCCGCGGCACGGCTACCCGGTGCTCAACGCCGCCGGCGATTCGATCGGCGTCGTGACCTCGGGCACTTTCAGCCCGACACTGCGGAAGGGGATCGGCTTCGCCAGCGTCACGTCGGAGCATGCCAGCATCGGTGCCGAGGTGGCGGTCGAGATTCGTGGTCGGGCGACCCCGGCCACCGTGGTGAAGATCCCTTTTTACCGAAGACAGTAGACCCGTTTCCGCCAGCGGGAAGCGAGCTCGGTCCCGCTGGCTAAACTGGCTGAAAGGATACGCCCATGGCCGATTATCCGGACACGCACAGGTACAGCACGGATCACGAGTGGATCTCTATCGACGGTGATGTCGGCACCGTCGGGATTACCCACCACGCCCAGGACGAGCTTGGTGACGTTGTGTTCGTCGAGCTGCCAGAACCGGGCGCGACGTTTGCTCAGGGTGCAGTGTTCGGCATCATCGAATCGGTAAAGGCGGTATCCGATCTGTACGCGCCGACAGCCGGTGAGGTGGTCGAGATCAACGAAGTCCTTGTCGACGCCCCCGAGGCCGTCAACGACGATCCGCACGGGGCCGGTTGGATGATACGGATCCGGCTCGACGATCCATCGTCGGTCGAGTCGCTTATGAGTAGCGCCGACTACCAGCAGCATATCGAGGCGTAGCGTGAGCGAGACGTCGCGGGGTGCGGGGCCTGACACTCGCAACGATGTCGGCGGCGGTGGACGCTACCTGTCACTCGGCCGATCGGATCGGGAATCGATGCTGGCGACGATCGGGATCGAGCACGTCGACGAGCTATTCGCCGATATTCCGACCAGCGTACGTTTCCAGGGAATGCTCGGTCTCGAGCCGGCGCTATCGGAGCTCGAGCTCGTCGAGCATCTCGAGGAGCTGGCGGCGGCCAACGCGCCGGATGGTCGGCTCCTGAGCTTCCTCGGCGCCGGTTGTAATCCGCACTTCGTTCCCACCCATGTCGACGCGTTGATCCAGCGCCAGGAATTCCTCACCGCCTATACGCCCTACCAGGCCGAGGTCGGGCAGGGCACCCTGCAAGCGATCTTCGAGTTCCAGAGTCTCGTCTGCCTGTTGACCGGCATGGACGTTTGCAACGCGTCGGTCTACGACGGCGCCAGCGCTGTTGCCGAGGCAGTGCTGATGGCGCGTCGACTAACGCGCCGAGGGGGCAGAGTTCTGCTGTCGGAAGGCGTACATCCGGCGTGCCGGGCGGTGGCCCGGACCTACGCCAGGTACCTTGACGACATCGAGTTCGAGGTGCTGCCGCTCGACGAGCAGGGCCGTACCGTCGTCAGCGACGTCGATGACGATGTGTTCGCCGTGGTGCTGCAGCAACCGAATTTCTTTGGCGTCGTCGAGGACCTGCGGCGCGCTGGTGAGCGAGCTGCGGCGGGCGGCGCCAAGTTCGTCGTCAGTACCACCGAGCCGGTGGCATTTGGCTTGGCGATCCCGCCCGCACAAGCCGGGGCGGACCTTGTCGTCGGTGACCTGCAGAGCTTCGGCAACGGGATGAATTTCGGCGGACCGCTGGTGGGCTTCATGGCATGTCTCGATGCTGACAAGCGCAATCTTCCCGGGCGGCTCGCTGGCCGTACCGTCGATGCCGATGGCAAGGAGGGGTATGTCCTCACCCTGTCGACTCGCGAACAGCACATCCGACGTGCCCGCGCGACTTCCAACATCTGCACCAACGAGGCGCTCTGTGCGCTGGCCGCCTGCATCCACATGTGCAGCCTGGGGCGCCGCGGGATCACCGACCTGGCGCAGAACAACCTCGCCAAGGCGACATACGCGCGTGCCCAGCTGGCGGCTCGCGGTGTGCCGACGGTGTACGACGGTCCGCATTTCAACGAGATCGTCGTGCGCGTAGGCGGTGATGCGGTCGAGGTGGTCGATCGGTGCCTGGCACGCGACGTGATTCCGGGGGTGGCGCTAGGTCGCTTCGACGCCGGACGGGCGGACCAGCTGCTCATCTGCGTGACGGAGGTGCACCGCAGGTCGGCGATCGATCGCCTGGCAGACGTCTTGGCCGAGGCGGTGGCATGAACGGCGACGCGACCGGTTACGACAGCCGGCAGGGGCAGCTCAAACAGGAGCCGCCGATATTCGAACGAGGTGGTGAGGGCCGGGTCGGCTATTCGCTGCCCGCGCTTGACGTACCCCGGGTCGATGCGGCGGAAGCGTGGGGCGCGGATCTCGTGCGGGATGCGGTAGACGGGTTCCCCGAGGTTTCCGAGGTGGATGTCGTGCGACACTTCACCCGCATCTCGCAGCACAACTACGGCATCGATCTGGGTCTGCACCCACTCGGGTCGTGCACGATGAAATACAACCCGAAGCTGCACGAGCGCGTCGCACGGCTGCGCGGCTTCGCGGCAGCGCACCCCTACATGCCAGAGGCCGCTTCGCAGGGTGCCCTGGAGCTCATGTGGCGCCTGGAGCGCATCCTTTCGGAGATTACCGGACTGCCGCATGTCTCCATGCAGCCGGCAGCGGGCGCTCAGGGCGAGCTTACCGGGATCATGATGATCGCCGCGTACCACCAGAAGCGCGGCGAGGCGCGGCGCAAGGTACTCATTCCCGATTCGGCGCATGGCACCAACCCGGCCACGGCGAGCCTGTGCGGATTCGATCCCGTCGAGATCCCCAGCAACGAGCGCGGCACGATCGATCTGGAGGCGTTGCGAGCAGCAGTGGGCGAAGACACTGCGGCTCTGATGTTGACCAATCCGAACACCATGGGGCTGTTCGAGGATCGCATCGACGAGATCGCCGACATCGTCCACGCCTCGGGCGGCCTGATCTACTGCGACGGGGCCAACCTGAATGCCATTCTCGGCAAGACGCGACCCGGAGACTTCGGCGCCGACGTGTTCCACATCAACATGCACAAGACGTTCACCACCCCACACGGTGGTGGCGGCCCGGGCTGTGGCCCGGTGGCGATGTCGGAGTGTCTCGAGCCCTACCGGCCGCGACCGGTGGTGGTGCGCAACGAAGACGGCAGCTATCGATTCGACGATGACCGCCCTGACAGCATGGGGAAGATCCACGGCTTCTACGGCAACTTTGCGATGATGGT
The DNA here is from genome assembly GCA_965248695.1 of Acidobacteriota bacterium. GTDB lineage: Bacteria > Acidobacteriota > UBA890 > UBA890 > WLXD01 > DASCOT01. The sequence goes on from CBDFKD010000002.1 coordinate 4,892,523, forward strand.
GCGCGGCTACGCCTACATCCGGGCGCACGGAGCAGCTGGCCTCCGTCAGATCGCCGAGGACGCCGTCCTCTCGGCCAACTATCTGAAGGAGCGTCTCAAGGGGGAGTACGAGTTGCCTCAGGATCGCGCCTGCATGCACGAGGTGGTGTTCTCCGACCGGCGTCAAGAAGAGCACGGTGTGACCGCGATGGACATCTGCAAGCGGTTGATGGACTACGGCTTCCACCCGCCGACGGTCTATTTCCCGCTGGTGGTGCCCGGAGCGCTGATGATCGAGCCCACCGAGACGGTGTCCTCGCAAGAGCTCGACGGGTTCGCGGACGCCATGCTCTCGATTGCCCGAGAGGCGCGTGATGACGCGGAGCTGGTGAAGGGCGCTCCGCACACCACGTACCATCGACGGCTCGACGAAACGCGGGCCGCTCGACAACCCGTACTGCGCTGGAAGCCACAACCGGAGCCCGCGGACGAAAGCGAGTCGGCTTGAGCCGGTGAGCGGCCTGCGCACGATCGGCGTGCTGGGCGGTATGGGGCCTGCCGCCACAGCGTACTTCTTCCAACAGCTTGTTGACCGGGTCGGTGCCGGGTGCGATCAGGAGCATCCCCCATGTATGGTCTACAACGCAACGCAGGTGCCCGACCGCACCGCGCACCTAACGGGTAGCGGGGAAGATCCGACCGCAGCACTACGGCAGGCGACCCAGACCCTCGAGCGCGCCGGCGCCGCCTTCATTGCGGTTCCGTGCAACTCGGCGCACGCTTATCTTCCCGCGATCCAGGATGCTGTCGACATCGAGGTGTTGGACATGATCGGGCTGACCGCTTCTCGTGCCGCGGCGACGCTACCGTCCGGCGGCTCTGTCGGTGTGCTGGCGGCCACCGGGACAATCGAGTTGGGCTTGTACGATCGCGCCCTGCAAGCGCACGGTGTGAGCGCTGTGCGACCGCAGCCGCATACTCAGGTCGGTGTCATGGCAGCGATCCGCGCCGTCAAGAGCGGTGGGTCCGAGGCGCGGCAAAAGCTCGATCCGGCGATCGATGAGCTCGTCGGCAGCGGCGCCGAGCTCCTGGTTCTCGGGTGTACCGAACTACCCCTGGTGGATCTCGGGCAGCTGCAAGTGTCGGTGCTCGACGCCACCGAGGTTCTCCTGCTGGAGTCGCTGCGGCGTGCCGGCGTGACGCTGCGAAGCTGAGCCGATGAGCGAGGCCCGCCGCGTCAGCGTTGAGCTCGATGGCGATCGTGCCTACGAAGTTGCCGTGGGCAGCGGATTGACCTCCACTGCCGGCCAGCTTCTGCAAGCGACGGTCGAGCCTGGCGCCCTCGCGGTGGTGGTTGTCGACCAGGCGGTCGCAACCCTTCACGGCGATCGAATGCGGGCGGCGCTGACGGCAGCGCAGGTGCACTTCGTCGAGCTAGCGGTGCCGAGCGGTGAGAGCTCGAAGACACGTGAGGTAGCAGCGGCGTTGCAAGACGACGCCATCGACGCGGGCGCCGACCGGCGATCTGCAGTCCTGGCGTTCGGCGGCGGTGTCGTCGGTGATCTCGCCGGCTACGTTGCCGCGACGCTGTATCGGGGCATCGCCTACGTTCAGGTGCCGACCACGCTCTTGGCCATGGTGGACAGCTCCGTCGGCGGTAAGACCGGCGTCGATACGGCGGCGGGCAAGAACCTGATCGGAGCATTCTGGCAGCCGCGCGCGGTGCTCGCCGACATCGACTTGTTACAGACTTTGCCGGACGTCGAGGTGCAAGCTGGTCTTGCCGAGGTGATCAAGTACGGCGTGATCCTGGATGAACAGTTGTTCGTGGATCTCGAGGACGGGCTGTTGGAATCCTGCCTCGCGAAGGTTCCGGAAGCGCTGACGCTGGTTGTCGAGCGCTGTGTGCGCCTCAAGGCTGAGGTCGTAGTTGCAGATGAGAGGGAGGGCAACCGTCGTCAGATCCTGAACTTCGGTCACACCGTGGCGCACGGCGTGGAGTCGTCGCTGGATTACTCGCTGCGGCACGGTGAGGCCGTGGCCATCGGCATGGTGGCGGAAGCGAGGCTGGCAGAGAAGTTGCTCGGAGCCGCGGCCGGTCTTTCGGAGCGCATCGCTTCGCTGTGCGCGCGCACCCGGTTGCCCGTCGCGCTGCCGGCGGGGTGCTCGCCGGCAGATGTGCTCGCCGGGGCTCGCCACGACAAGAAGTCCAGGGACGGCGTGCTCTACTGTGCGCTTGCCGAGGACATCGGGCGCATGGCTGAGCGCGATGGGCTCTGGGCCGTCGAGGTCAGCGATCGCGCCCTGCTCGACGCGCTGATTGGCTAGAGCTATGTAGTAGCTACGGCTCTGTGGCCGAGGCGCGCGGCGGTCCGCCGGTCGGCAGCGCGCTGGCGTTGCGTAGTTGCTCGCGGAACCAGGGCAGAGTCAACTCGAGCCCGGCCTGTAGGTCTATCTCGGGCTCCCACCGGAGCTCACTGGTGGCGCGCGTGACGTCCGGTCGGCGCACCTTGGGATCGTCGATCGGCAGCTCGTCGAAGATGATGCGGCTGTCGGTGCCGCTCATCGCGATCACCAGCTCGGCGATCTCCAGAATCGTCACCTCGTTTGGGTTGCCGATATTCACTGGCGTGCTGATGTCGGAGCGCAGCAAGGTCAGCAAGCCGCGAACGGTGTCGTCGACGAAGCAGAAGGATCGCGTCTGCGCCCCGTCGCCGTACACGGTGAGGTCCTCCCCGGTAAGGGCCTGCATGATGAAGTTGGGCACGGCGCGACCATCGTCGACCCGCATCCTCGGGCCGTAAGTGTTGAAGATACGGGCGATGCGGGTATCGACTCCGTGGCTACGGTGGTAGGCCATCGTCATGGCCTCGGCGAATCGTTTGGCCTCGTCGTAGACACCCCGTGGCCCGATGGGATTTACATGTCCCCAGTAGGTTTCCGGCTGCGGGTTCACCTGCGGATCGCCGTAAACCTCAGACGTGGAGGCCAGCATGAAGCGAGCGCCTTTGTTGCGTGCCACGCCGAGGGCCTTGTGAGTTCCCAGCGCTCCGACCTTGAGGGTGTGGATCGGGTACTTGAGGTAGTCGGCCGGCGAGGCTGGCGAGGCGAAGTGCAGTACGTAGTCGAGCGGCTCATCGACGAAGACGTAGTTGGTGACGTCGTGCTCGATGAACAGGAAGTCGCGATTCGCGAAACGTGCCACGTTCGACGCCGAGCCGGTCAGCAGATTGTCCATGACGATCACACGGCAGCCTTCGTCCAGGAGGCTGGAGGCAAGGTGTGAGCCGATGAAACCGGCGCCGCCGGTAATCAATACGCTCTTCGCGCGATCAGTCATCTAGTGTCCGGTAGGAGAGGTTCGTCGCACGTCGCCGGGTTGCAGGCCACTAGTACGCGTGCTCGTGCGCCATGCCGTTGGCAACGGTCATCCACAGGATCTTGAGATCCAGCGACAGCGACCAATTCTCGATGTAGTACAGATCGTATTCGATGCGTTTCTCGAGCGACGTGCTTCCACGCCAGCCATGCACCTGTGCCCAGCCGGTCAGGCCGGCACGCACCCGGTGCCGGAGCATGTAGTGCGGAATTCGATGCCTGAACTCGTCGACGAAGTAGGGGCGTTCCGGGCGCGGTCCGACGAGGCTCATGTCGCCACGAAGGATGTTCCAGAACTGGGGAAGCTCGTCGAGGCTCAGCTTGCGCAGAAGGGCTCCGATCGGCGTGCAGCGCACATCCTGCTGGTGGGCCCACACCGGGCCGGTTTCCTTCTCGGCATCGACGACCATGGAACGGAACTTGAGAATCTCGAAAGCCCGCCCGTCGAGACCCATGCGCTGCTGCCGAAACAGGATGGGGCCGGGTGAGGTGAACTTGACGGCCAGCGCGATGAGCGGGAACAGCGGTGCGAAGAGCGCCAGACAGGCCGCCGCCACGAAGATGTCGGCAGTCCGCTTCAAGACCGCAGCGAAACCCTCCATGTGAATACGCGAGAGGTTGATGATCGGAACCCCGTCAAGGTCTTCGAGCCCGGCACCGAGGGTCAGGTATTGCAGCAGATCCGGTACGATCTTCACCTCGACGATCTCGTTGGCGACGCTGCGCCATACGTCCAGGATGCGCTCGTGTGAGGAGGTGGGCAGCGCGACGTAGAGCTGGTGCACGATCTGGTTCTGGACGACGTTGAGCGTGTCGCCGAGATCACCGACGACGGGGACGCTCCGATAGTCCTCGGCCTCGGGATCATCGGTGACCATGCCGATAACCTGGAAGCCGAACTCCTCATGAAGTCGCACGCGGTCGATGACACTGTGGGCGAGTTCTCCGCTGCCGGCAATGAGGATGCGGCGCAGGTTGTGTCCCGACCGCCGCATATGATCCACCCAGGCCTGCAGGGTTACTCGAGCGCCGACGGTCAACGCCATCACGGCGCCCGAGAAGATGAGCAGGAACAGGCGGGACACGTTCCACTCCTGCACTCGCATCAAGGCGGTGTCGGTTCCGACGACCACCGGGACCCACTGGGTGGGCCGATAGAACAGTGACACGAAAGCGGCGACCAGGATCATTCCGAACATCACCGCCCCAGCGGTGCGGAAGTAGGTCTCGGTGCGTGAATCGGCGCGTCGAATGCGATAGAGAGCTGCCGACGACAGCGAAAGCGGCAGGATGATCAAAGCGGCGACGAGCACGCGGAGATAGCTAGCCAGCGTCGGGATATCGCCCGGCAGATCGCTCGCCGGAACGATCTGGAAGTCGAACCGCAGCCAGTACGCGAGCAGGAACGCACCGCCGATCGACACGGTATCCGCCACCAGCAGGAGGATCGCAATCTTCAGGCGGTGTCGGTGGATCAACGACTTCGCTCCCCGTGGGGTCGGAGAATCACGAGATGTCCGAGGCGGAGGCGAACCGCGTACGGTCGACGGTGCGCTCGAGAAACCCGGTCATCCGACGGTCGAACACGTCGATGGCATATCCCTCCGCGTGAGCTCGGATGACCTCTGTATTGAAGGTGAGCCCCTCGCACCTGTCAACAACCTCTACGAGCGCTTCTGGGGTGCATTGTGGGATGTGCAGGCCGGTAATGCCCGGCACAACCGCCTCCAGGGCACCGCCGTCGGCCAGCACGAGCGCCGGGCGACCGCATGCCATTGCCTCCAGCGGTGCGATTCCCGCATCCTCGATTCCCGGGAGCACGAATGCTCGGCACCGTTGATACAGGTCCACCAGCTCTGCGTCGGTGACTCGCCCGGTGAGACGCACGGTCGAACCGGCGAGCTGGCGAAGTCTGTCGGCCTCGGGGCCGGCTCCGACGATGACGAGACTCCGACGCATGCGGTTGAACGCCTCGATCGCTACCTCCACCTGCTTGTATGGGCTCAACGCGGTGACCATGAGGTAGAAGTCGTCCGGCTGGGCGCCGGACGGCGTGAAGCGGTCGGTGTCGACCGGCGGCGGGATGACCTCTGAATCGCGCCCGTAATAGCGGTGGATGCGGCCGGCCACGTAGCGCGAGTTGGCCACGAAGGAGTCGACGCGAGGCGCAGTTCTGCGATCCCAGCGGCGCAGGCCGGCCATTGTCGGCCGGATGAGCGCGTGCCGCGCTCGGCCAACGCGCTCGGTCGAGAAGTACGCATCGAATTGATCCCAGGCGTAGCGCATCGGCGTGTGGCAGTAGCAGACGTGATGGGCCTCGGGTCTACCGATGGCCGCCTTGGCGGCACAGTGGCTACTCGACAAGACGAGATCGAATTCCGTCAGGTCGAGCGTCCGCATCGCCAGCGGGTAGAGCGGCAGATACCACCGATACGAAGGCCGCCGACCGAGTCTCTGAAGAAAAGAGGTACGGATCGGATGCTCCTCGATCTCCGAGCTGACGCTGCCAGGATGATGAAACAGCGTGTAGATGGGTGCGTCGGGAAACAGTGCGGCAAGGCGCTCGAGCACCTTCTCGCCGCCTCGCATGCCGGTGAGCCAGTCGTGTACGAGCGCTGTTTTCATTGCCCACCACCGGCGGCCTCGGAGTAGATCATGAGGGTGGCCTCAGCGGCGCGATCCCATGGCAGCTGTGCGGCCCGGTCGCGGCCGCGTTGCCTGAGCTCGTCGGCGAGGTTGCCATCGTCGAGGACTCGAACCACGCCGGCCGTGATCGAGTCGGTCTCGACTGGGTTCACCAGTACCGCGGCGTCGCCGACGAGCTCTGCCAGCCCACCGGCCGAGGCCGCGACTACCGGGGCTCCGGCCGCCATCGCTTCGAGGGCCGGGAGGCCGAACCCTTCCCAGAGCGACGGCAACACGAGCGCCGCGGCGCGCTGGTACAACAGGCGCAAGGCCACGTCGCTCACCGAGCCGAGGGCGAGACAGCGCTCGGGGCTGATCCGGGGGCGTGTCAGCGTATCGATCTGGCCGGGACGGGCACCGACAAGCAACAGGTGAAGCCCCTCGCGCGCCTGAGCTAGGCGCTCGAAGGCGCACACCAAACGTTCCAGGTTCTTGTGCGGTTTCGGGTTGCCAACCCACAGCAGGTAGTGATCCGGTAACCCGAGCTGCCGGGAGATCGAAACGGCCTGCTCTGGCGAGGTTGGCTGGTGCCAGAAATCGTCGATTCCGTTCAGCACCACGGAGATGCGCTCGCTCGGAGCTGAGAGGATCTCGACGAGGTCCTGACGCGTGGACTCCGACACGGCGATGATGTGTGAAGCGGCGTTCACTGCATGCCCCATCATCGTTCGTGCGTAAGCGTAGCTGAGGGTGCGCGGCAGGAAGCCGAGCGGGCGCGGTAGATGGCCGCGAAAACGCAGATGAATACAATCGTGCACGGTCGCTACCACCGGGCACCGCAGCCGTGGTGGGACGACATAGTGCGGCGCGTGGAACACGTCCGCCCGCGCCCGCCGCACCTCGCGCGGTAGGCTGATTAGCTCCGCGAGACCGTATTTGCCCGACGAGTTGGCGATCCAGGTGATATTGGAATGGTCGTCGAGGCGGCCGCTCGTTTTCGGATCGCCGATGAGCACGAAGCGCCACTGCGGTCGTGCACGGGCGCAAGCCGCGACCAGGCCTCGAAGATACGAGCCGATCCCGTAATCGTTGATCTTGCGGGCGTCGATTGCGATGCGCATCAACCGTCGCCCGAGTCGTCGAAGAGTGCGGTCGCCGGCGTCCGACGCAACGAGGCGGCAATTTCGCGCCCGCGGGCGCGATGTGGCGCGTCACCGAACAGTGACATGAGCGCGTACCGCAGGCGCAGATAGGTGCGCAGGCAGCCCAGCGCGACGCGCGAGCGATGCTTGCCGTAGAAGGCGATCTGACTGGTGCGATACCAGCGTTCGGTCAGCGGCTCGAGGGTGGCCGAGGCGCCGCGAGTGTGGCGTACGCGCGCCCCGGGGACGTAGCGCAAACGCCACCCGGCGCTCACCAGCCTGCGGCACAGGTCGACGTCCTCGGCGTACAGAAAGAAGCGTTCGTCGAATCCGCCGACGGCGTCGAATGCCTCACGGCGAAGAAGCAGACACGCGGCGCTCAGCGAGGGGGTCACGCGGGGACGCGCGTAGCGCCGCGAAACGAAACGGTGCAGCAGCGGAACGCCGGCCTCGTAAGCACTACCGAGCGTCTTGAACCACGTTTCGTTGAGCAGGCTCAGCGTGCGCCCAACGGTGAGCTCCGTACGGCCGCGCTCGTCGGTGATGTGGGGTCCAGCGGCGCCCGCCTCGGGGTCGGCATCCAGTGTTGCGGCCAGAGTGGTATAAGCGCCCGTGCACAGCTCGGCGTCGCTGTTGACCAGCAGCAGATGCGGCGCCCGGCCGCGGGCGGCGGCGCGGTTGATCGCCGTTCCGAAACCCAGGTTGTTGGAGTTGCGGATGAGGGAGGCCTCAGGAAACCGCTCGCCTATCATCTCGGCGCTGCCGTCGGTCGAGGCGTTGTCGATCACAATCAGGTGAGCCCGCGTGCCCAGTGCGGCGACGCTCTCACAGCACCGCCCCAGCAGCTCCCGGCGGTTGAAGCTCACGACTACGACGTCAACCTGCACGTCGTTCATGATCGGTCTCCTACAACCGTCGAGATCTCTCTACGTAGCCGTGAAGCGCTCGGCCCCCAGGCCTGCGCGCGGGCCCATTCGGTCCCGGCGTCGATGGCACGTTGACGCGCCGCGCCGTCGTCGAGCAGCTTCGACAGCGTTGCCTTCCATTGCGCCTCGTCGCCGTGTGCCACCAGCTGGGCGCGCCCGGCGTAGACCTCGGCCAGCGCCGTGGAGTTGGACGTGACCGCCGGCGTACCGCATGCCAGGGCCTCCAGGACCGAAAGTCCGAAGCCCTCGTACGCCGACGGGTACGCCACCACCGTGGCAGCGGCGTACAGCGGCGCCAAATCCTCCTCTGGAACGTATCCGATGTGTCTGAGCGGTGCCTCGCTGCTCGCGCCGCTCGGTTGGGTACCCGCCATCAGCAGCTCGACGTCTGGGCGCGGTTCGGCGATCTCGGCCACCCACCGGCGAAGATCGGCAAGGCCGCGCCGTTGCAGCCCCGAGCCGACGAACAGGACCGTGCGTCCGCGCATGGTGTAGCGTTGTCGTACGGCTTCGATGCGCTCGTCCGGGACGGTGCCGAAGCCGCGACCCAGGCCCCACGGGATGACCAGCAACCGCGCATCGTCGATTGCCAGATGTCGACGCGCCTCACCGGCAGCGAACCGTGACCCCATGAACAGGAACGCGGCGCGCCGTGCCGCGATGCGTGCGCCGAGACGCCGGCGCCAGCGTTCGCGCCAACGGAACTCTCTCGGTAGCGCGAACGGCGCACAGTCGTGCATGCAAACGGCGGTGGGGCAGGGCGCACGCAGCGGCATGCTGTAGTTGGGAGCCAGCAGCGCGTCGGCGCCGCTCTCTCGAAGCAATGCCGGTAACCGCAGCTGCTCCCATGCGAAGCCCGGCAGCCTCGGGGAATCGGAATCCACGATCCTGCTCCAATCGTGCCGCTGCAGCCTGTCGGTTAGCGGTGTCCGCGTGATCAGGCACACCTCGTCGCCCTCCGGCCACGCCTCCAGAAGTCCTTGCATCACGCGGCCCACACCGGTCGGTCTGCCGACCATCTCACGCGCGTCGACGGCGATTCTCATGCCAGCAGCTGATCGTAGACGGCACCGGTGCGCTCGGCGGCCTTCTGCCAGGTGTATCGAGCCGCGCGATCCGTCCCCGCAGCGATCAGGCTCTCTCGGTAGCTCGTATCACTGAGCACCCGCTCACAGGCGTCCGTCAGGGCCTCGACATCTCCCGCGTCAAACCACGCGGCCGCCTCGCCCAGAACCTCCGGAAGGGCGCCGGCGCGTGACGCCACGACCGGCGTGCCAGATGCCATCGCCTCGACCGCCGTCAGGCCGAATCCCTCCCAATGCGAAGCCAGCACCAGGGCTTCGGCGCCGTGATAGAGGCCAGCCAGCTGGTTGCTCGGCAGATGCGGCAGACACCGAGTGCGCTGTCGAGCCCGACGCGGGGCGGCGCGCCAGGTGTGCTCCCAGCGATGGCCGGCGGGACCGACGAGCAGGAGATCGACTTCAGGGTACCGGGCGGCGACCTCATCGAACCCTCTCAGCAGGGTACCGAGATCCTTGCGCGGATCGCGGCGGCCGACGAACAACAGATAGGGGCGCTCGATTTCGAATGCCGACTTTGCCGCCTGGCTGCCACCAGCGTTGCCGGGACCGTATGCCGCATCAACGCCGTTGTAGGTCACATGGATGCGTTCGGCGGCGACGCCGAAGAGCTCCTGGACCTCCTGCTTGGTGGTTTCGGAAACGGCGATGATCGCGTCGGCGCGCTGCAGGGAGTCGGCCACCAATGGCACGTAGTGCCGACGTACGGAGCCCGATACCGCCTCGGGCTGGCGAGCGAAGTAGCAATCGTGCACGGTCACCAGACGCCGCGCCGTGCGCGTCGGCACCAGCATGGGTGAAGGCGAATGGGCGATGTCCAAGGGCCCGACCCAGCGTTCAACCGGTGGCCAGCGACGACGATGCCACAGCCAGTCGATCGCCCGTACGGGCAGGCGCACATCACGTACCCGAGTATTCGGAATGGCTGCGAGCCGGTGCTTCCAAGAGGCGGAGAACGCCGTGAAACGGTCGTCGGGGAAGGCCTGTACGAGAGCGGCCGTGAGACCGCGGACGTACGTGCCGACGCCGGTACTCTCATGGAGCGCCGGGCGATAGTCGATACAGACGTGCATCCGAAAGGCGTGGGATTGCCGCGGCGGAGGCAGGCGCGGCGAAGGTTGGATGGTAGCACGAGCGCTGTCGTTCGCGGTTCTCGGAGCGGGCCTTGGGCGCCGACGCGCGGAGGCATCGAGTACCCTCTGGGCGATTGAGAGGTTCAGAGCGATGCGCACGAGGCTGCGACGACTGTTGGGAAGGTCGGGGGGATGACCGAGCCGTCTAGGCTCCACGGCGAGCTACTCGTGGTCGCCGGAGAGGCGTCTGGTGACCTGCACGGCAGCAGCCTTATCCGGGAAATCAAGCGGCTGGAGCCGCACGTCGAGGTCACCGCGATCGGCGGGGATCTCATGGAAGCGGCCGGCGCCGAGTTGCTGGTGCACTACCGTAACCTGGCCGTTGTCGGCATCACCGAAGTGGTCCGGCATCTCGGGGATATCCGCCGCGCCATGCGTTGTGTGCTCGAGGCGGCTGGCCGGCAGCGGGTGCGGGCCGTCGTGTTGATCGACTACCCCGATTTCAACCTGACGCTTGCTCGCCGTTTGCGCCGCGCGCGGCCTGACTTGCCCATCGTCTACTACATAAGCCCCCAGGTTTGGGCCTGGCGCCGAGGCCGTGTCGGTCAGATCGCCCGCCTGGTCGATCACATGCTGGTGATCTTGCCGTTCGAGAAGGCGCTCTACGAAGGGGCCGGACTTCCCGTCGACTTCGTCGGGCATCCGCTGCTCGACGTGATCCCGGCCGCCGGTGACGCCGACGCTTTTGCTGCGCGCAACGGTCTCGATTCCGATCGTATCTGGGTCGGGCTGCTGCCCGGCAGTCGGCGTGCCGAGGTCGAGCGCCTGTTGCCGGCGATGCTGGGCGCCGCTGCGCAGCTGTCTACGAGTGGTGACTACGAGTTCATCATTCCGGTGGCGACGGCGCTGGACACCGGGATCTACCGGCAGGTTCTCGACCGCCATCCGGATCGTCTGACCCAGCGTGTGCATCTGATCGGGGGCGACACCTACGAGGCGGTGCGGCATGCCCGGGCGGCGGTCGTGTGCTCGGGTACCGCGACCCTGGAGGTAGCGCTCCTCGGGACGCCCGAAGTGGTCGTTTACAGGACATCCTGGCTCACTTACAATCTCGGAAAGTTACTCGTGCGCATCCCAGATATCGCGCTGGTCAATGTGGTCGCGGGGCATCGCGGCGTGCCCGAGCTGCTCCAGGACGAGGTTACTCCGGACGCAATCGTTGCCGAGCTGCGACCGTTGCTAGACGACGACGAGCGCAGGAACCGGGTCAAGCGCTTTCTGACGGACGTACGCTCCAGGCTCGGCGAGCCCGGCGCTTCCTTGCGCGCCGCGCGGGCCGTTGTCGCCAAGTTGACTCCGGCACCGACCGGAGGACCACCGATCTGATGGCCAATCTCAACCGCCTGCTCAGAATGGTCCGACCGTACGCTCCGCGAATGGTCGGCGCCATGATGGCGATGGGCGCCGTGGCGGCCGCCCACGGTGCCATCCTCTGGATGGTCAAGCCGGTGATCGACAACGCGCTGCAGCCGAGCGCGCAGGCTTCCTATGTGCGCATGCTGGCAGGCGTCATCGTGCTCCTGTATCTGACGCTGGGGATCGCCCGGTACCTATCGAGCTACCTCATGGGGAGCGTTGGATTCGCCGTGGTCAAGGACCTGCGGGTGGATCTGTACCGCCATCTGCAGTTTCTGCCGCTGGCGTTCCACAAACGTCGATCGACCGGTGGCCTCATGTCGCGAGTCACCAGCGACGTGATGGCGATTCAAGAAGCGCTGACGCGCGTCCTCGTCGACCTGTTGCGCGAGAGCGCCACCTTGACGGTGTACATCGGGATCATGTTCGCCACCGACTGGTTGCTGACCGTGCTGATCCTGGTATCCGCACCGTTGCTGGTGGCGGTGATCGCCCGACTGGGCCGCGGGCTGCGCCGCGTCAGCCACCAGGCGCAAAGAGGGCTCGGACAGCTGTCCTCGCTCTTGCAAGAGACGCTGACCGGCATTCGGGTGGTCAAGGCGTTCGGTATGGAAGAGGCCGAGACGGAGAAGTTCCGCCGCTCGGCCGAGCGCCTCTACCGGCACTCGCTGCACGCCGAGCGGCTGGCGAGCATCGGGTCGCCGCTCATCGAGTTCATCGCCGCCAGCGCCGGTGCGCTGGTAATGGTCTACGGATCTTGGAGGATCACCAGCGGCAGCCTGACCACCGGGGATCTGGCGCGGGTGCTCTTCGCCACCTTCGCCACCTATGCGCCGTTGCGACGCCTGAGCTCCGCGAACGTACGGATCCAAGCAGCCGCTGCGGCCGCCGATCGAATCTACGAAGTCCTCGACGAGCCGCTCGAGCCGCTGCGGGCGGGGTTGGCGGCGGCGGCGGACGGCGCCGCGAACGTCCTCCCGGGCTCGCATACCGGGCAGCCGATGCCGCCGCTGGTGCACGGGATCCGGCTACGTGAGGTCTCGTTCGCCTACGATGACGCTCCCGCGGACCGGATCCTGCACGAGATCGACCTGGAGATACCGGCCGGCAGCGCCGTGGCTCTCGTGGGGCCGTCCGGCGCCGGCAAGTCCACGCTGGCGAACCTCATCCCGCGCTTCTATGTGCCTACCGCGGGCGCGGTCAGCATCGACGGGATCGATCTCAACTCCATCTGCCTCGACGATCTGCGCGAGCAGATTGCCGTGGTGACTCAGGAAACGATCCTCTTCAACGATAGCGTGCGCAACAACATCGCCTATTGCCAGCCGGGAATTTCGAACGCCGCTGTGGAGCGCGCTGCGCGCGCCGCATTTGCGCACGATTTCGTCCAGGAGTTGCCCGATGGCTACGACACGATCCTCGGGGAGCTCGGCTTGCGGATCTCGGGAGGGCAACGGCAACGGATCGCCATCGCTCGCGCGTTGTTGAAGAACGCCCCGATCCTCATCCTCGATGAAGCCACCAGCAATCTCGACGTGCGCTCTGACCGCCTTGTACAGGGGGCGCTGGTCAACTTGATGGAAGGTCGTACGACCCTCATCATCGCTCATCGGTTGTCGACCATTCAGGGAGCCGACCTCATCGTGGTGATCGAGGAGGGGCGGGTGGTCGAGCAGGGGACACACGAGCAGTTGCTGGCGCGGATGGGTGCCTACCAGCGCCTCTACTCGCTGGATTTCGCGGCCGCCGCCGGATCCGGATTTGCACTCGAGGGCTGAGCCCGCGCCCGCTGGCGCGAGGGGCCGGTAATGGCATCTCCGGCGAACGATCCCGTCGTCGGTGACTGGCCCGGTGAAGCCGAGACACTCGGCGCCTTCAGCCCCCGGGTGCTGATCGCACCTGTGGGCGCGGCCTACTTACGCTTGGTCCACGCCACCATGCGGTTGACGCGCGAGGGTGCTGCGCTGGCGCTCCCGAAGGACGGCGGCCCGGTAATCTACTGCTTCTGGCACGAGCAGCTGGCGATGATGCCGTGGGTGCAGTTTCGCCCCCCGACCGCGGTGCCGGTCTCGCGCTCGCGCGACGGTGAGGTGACCGCCCGTCTGTTCGCCTACCTCGGCGTCAAGCCGGTGCGCGGGTCAACCACCCGCGGCGGCGCTGCGGCGGCGCGCGGTATGCTCCGTGCGGCGCAGCGGGGGCTCGACCTGGGCATTACCCCAGACGGCCCGCGTGGTCCGGCACGGAAGGTTCAGCAGGGGGCAACATGGATCGCCAAGGCTACCGGCCGACCGCTGCTGCCGGTGGCGTTCAACTGCTCGCGAAGCCGCCGGCTCCGGAGCTGGGATCGGATGTTGATGCCATTGCCGTTTGCCCGCGGAGCGTTCGTCTACGGGCCGCATCTGTGGGTACCGCGCGACGCCGACGAGCCGGCGCTCGCGAGCGCTGACCAGAAGCTGGCCGAGCAGCTCGCCGAGGTCACCCAGCGGGCTGAAGCGCTGTTCCCCCGCTGACTTGCCGCAGCGCCGGTCAACTATCGGCAGCACGCGTAGGTGGCCTCTAGCGCGAAGCGTGCCGCCAGCAGGGCGCCACGGTGGCCCTCGTCGTAGCGCGGCGACAGGCAGCACAGATCGAAGCCCGCCAATGGCCGGGCTGCGGTAGCGGCGCGCATGAGCGCGAGAATTTCGCGCGGCGCGAGGCCTGCGGCGTCGGGGTACTTTTGCGCCGGGCAGAAGCCCGGGTCGACCACGTCGATATCGAGCGATATGTAGACCGCGTCGGCCTGCTGCAGCCGTTCGGTGATCTCGGCTCCGACGGTGGCGAGGTCGCGATCGTCGATCTCCTGCAAAGGCACGATGTGAACCCCGTGCTGCCGCGCATAGTCGATCTCGGCCGGCGAGTGTCGTACCCCGCGGGGCCCGACGATGGTGAGGTCCGTGGCCAGCAGGTATTCCTCCTCGATCAGCGTCCGCCACTGGGAGCCGGCCCACAGTGGGGGAGCGGCGTGCAAGTCGAGATGCGAGTCGAAGACGACGACTGCAAGACGCCGCCGACATCCACGCTGGAGGCCGCGGATCAACGGAAGCGGCACCAGATGATCGCCACCGATGGCCACCGTCACGCCGCCTGTCGCCGCGACTGCGCTTGCCAGCTCTTCGCTTGCATCGAGCGAGTGGTTGCCAGCGTCGACGAGCCGCAGCCGGTCAGACAGGCGGACGAAATCGAGCTCGGCGGCGACCCCGCCATCGTGCTCGAGCGAGTAGATGACGCTCGCTTTCCGCACCGCGTCCGGAGCTTCGTCGGCGCCGCGGCGAGCGTAGAACGTCTCGGTCGGCAGGGTTCCCGGCGGATAGAGCGTATGTCGGTCGCCGACGAGGACACCCTCGTACGGCACACCCAGGAGCACGACACCGGATAGATCGTCGCCAGCGGCCGGCGCTTCGAACAGGGTCGGGACGTCGCCCTGAAGCATCGGTGCCAGGCGGCGCTCACTCATCTCGGTCGCTCCTTGTCCCGCTCGTCGTCCAAAAGGACCGAGCTTTGGAGGTTCACATTCCCGGTGGCGAGAACCGCCCGTCGATAGCGGTCCAGCCGCCGTCGACGAACAGAACCGTACCGGTAACGTAGCTCGCAGCGTCGGAGGCAAGGAAGACCGCCGGGCCGGCCATCTCGTCGACCCGCGCCCATCGACCGAGAGCGTTCCGGTCGGCGTAGGCGCCATACCAGGCAGCATTGCTCTTGATCGGTTCGGTCAACGGGGTGTCGACGACGCCCGGCGCGATGGCATTGACTCGTACGCCGACGGGGCCGAGCTCTGCCGCCAGGGCGCGGACCAGCTGCACGATGCCGGCCTTGGTGGCTGCGTAGACGCCCTGGCCGGGCTCGACCACTACGGACCGTATGGAGGAATACGCGATGATGCTGCCGCTGCGCTGTCGCGCCATGATTCGGCCGGCGGCCTGGAGCACATGGAATGTGCCCTTGATGTTGACGTCAAGCACCCGGTCCAGCTCTTCGGGGGCGTAGTCGAGCACCGTCTTGCGGACGTTGACGCCGGGCGTGGAAACGACCACGTCGACGCGGTCGTGTTGCTCGGCAACCCGCCCCAGGGCACTGCCCACCGCTGCGCTGTCGCGAATGTCCAGGACGGAGCTGCCGGCATTGCCTCCTGCGTCGCAGATGGATTCAGCTACCTCAGTGGCGGCATCCCCGTTGATATCCAGACAGATTACGTGCGCCCCGGTTGCCCCGAACCCACGTGCCACCGCCGCGCCGATTCCCGAGGCGGCGCCGCACACCACCGCCACTCGTTCGTCCAAGCGAAAGCTCGTGTCCCGCATGTCGGGGCTCCCTCTGTAGTGAGCAGACAGTATGTTAGGGCAGACAGCGCTGCAGGAACGCTCCGGAACGGGACAACTTATCAATGGCGGATGTGCGCCAGCGCGTGCTACGCGAGATCGAAGCGGCAGCCGACGAGATCATCACCCTGGCTGCCGACCTCGTTCGGATCCCTACCGTCAACCCGCCCGGCGAAGAGTACCGTGCGGCAGCGGAGCTCATCGGCGAGGTGCTGGGTTGCGGCCAGATGGAGGTCGAATTCCACCCGGCGCCCGAGCGGCCGGAACACTCGGCCTTTCCGCGCCTGAATGTTGTCGGATCGCTGGAGGGGACCGCGCCGGGCCCGTGCGTGCACTTCAACGGGCATTTCGACGTGGTGCCACCAGGAGAGGGCTGGACGGTCGATCCGTTCGGCGGAGTGGTCGACGCCGGACGATTGCACGGGCGGGGCAGCGCCGACATGAAAGCGGGATTGGCGGCGGCGATCTTCGCGGTAGAAGCGATCCGTCGAGCCGGTGTGGATCGTCCTGGGCGACTGGAGGTCAGCGGCACCGTGGACGAGGAGAGCGGTGGCCAAGCCGGCGTCGCGCACCTCGCACAGATCGGTCGTATCGCTGTCGGCCGAACGGATCACGTCGTCATCCCCGAACCCTTCGGGGTCGATCGGATCTGCCTGGGGCATCGCGGCGTGTATTGGTTTCGGGTTACTGCCCATGGCGTGATGGCGCATGGCTCGATGCCGCACCTGGGAGTCAATGCCATCGACCGCCTGCAGCCTTTTCTCGAGGCCGTGCGCACTCGGCTTGCGCCAGCGCTCAGCGCCCGGGTGACGGAAATGCCCGTCGTTCCCGAAGGCTCACGCCGCGCCAGCATCAACGTGAACGCCATAGAGGGCGGTCAGGCCGGTGCCGCGGAGCAGACCCCTTGTGTTCCCGATCGCTGCTCGGCGACCTTCGATCGACGCTTCCTGCCCGAAGAGTCCTTTGACGAGGTCAAGGACGAGATCGTGCAACTGCTGGCCGCCATCGATTCCGGCGCCCAGGCGTTCGAGCTCGATGATCTGCTGCTCGTGCAGCCGACATCGACGGCGCCTGATTCGCGCCTCGTGCACTCGTTCGAGTATGCGATCGGCGAGATCACCGGGCAACCGGCACGGCTCGTGGCGAGCCCGGGGACGTACGATCACAAGCATGTGGCGCGCCTGGCCGGCGTCGAGAGCTGTGTCGCTTATGGGCCCGGCGAGCTCGAACAGGCGCACCAGGTGGACGAGTCGTGCGCCGTCGAGGACATCACTACGTCGACACGAGTGATGGCGATGGCCGTTCTCCACCTGTGGGAACTATCGGGCTGAGCCGCGGCGGGGACCGCGCCGCAGGGGGCAGCGGCAGGGCCCCGACCTGCTCGTGTCCTTGTTCTGACTTTCACAACGGCCTGCTAGGATGCAGCCGAGTTTGCTGATCGCGTTCGAAACATGGGGCTGGAGGCCACTGATGCTGAGACGAGTGTTGTTGACAGGTGCCGTGGTCGCGGTCGTGGCCGTGACCGGCCTGGCGCTACAGACCCTCCCGGCGCCTGCCTGGGCGCAGCAACAGCCCGAAGCGATCGCCTCCTCCGCCAGCATGGTCTCGCCCTTCGAGGGGCGATGTGCCTCCTGTCACGACAACCGAAGTCCGGACAGCATGGCACCGAGTCGCCAGACACT
Organism: Acidobacteriota bacterium; assembly: GCA_965248695.1. GTDB lineage: Bacteria > Acidobacteriota > UBA890 > UBA890 > WLXD01 > DASCOT01. The sequence continues at coordinate 4,910,178 of CBDFKD010000002.1, forward strand.
TCGCCAGCTGGAACCGGAGCGCGTGCTCGCCGCGTTGACGACCGGCCCGATGGTGGAGTTCGCCGAGGGCTTCAGCGAGGCTCAGCTAAGGGCAATGGCGGAGCTGGTGACCGGCAAGCCGTTCGGCGGCAGCGCCGACCGCACAGCGGCGGCGATGAGCAACCCTTGCGCCAGCCCGCTGGCGTTGAACGATCCGTTCGAGCAGCCCGGCTGGAACGGTTGGAGTCCTGATCCGACGAAATCGCATCGTTACCAGTCACAGGAGGCCGGCGGGTTGACCGCCGCGCAGATGTCGCAGCTGAAGCTCAAGTGGGCGTTCGCGATTCCGGGTGCAGCGTCCGCCGCGTGGACGCAGCCGACGGTCGTCGGCGGCGCGTTGTTCATTGGCAGCGACAACAACTTCGTGTACGCCATCGACGCCAAGACGGGCTGTGTGCACTGGTCCTACGAAGCTCCGGGGCAGGTCCGTACGGCAGTCATCATCGGTGAGATCACCGAGATACCGGGCGTTGACTACGCCGCCTACTTCGGCGATTACATGGGGTACGTAACGGCGGTCAACGCCGAGACCGGCGAGGAGCTCTGGTCGATGCTCCCCGATGACCACCAGGCGGCCAAGATCACCGGCCCGCCAACCCTCGATCCGTCTCCCGGCGGCCATTTGTACGTTGGCGTCTCGTCGTGGGAGCAGATCCCAGGCCGGCAGCTGACCTACGAGTGCTGCAAGTTCCAGGGCAGCGTAGCGGCGATCAACGTCAACACCGGGGAGGCGGTGTGGAAGACCTTCACCATGACCGAACGTCCTCGACCGCTGCGACGGAACTCGGCGGGGACGCAACTGTACGGGCCGGCCGGTGCCGCGGTATGGAACGCGCCGACGATCGATCTCAAGCTGCGGCGGATCTACGCCACTGCCGGAACCTGCTACATCTCGGAGTTCTTCGAGGAGAAGGTCGGGTTTGACGGCGGTGCTTGTGTCTCGATCATGGCATTCGACATGGACACCGGTGCGCGGGAATGGTCGACCCAGCTGGTGCCGATGGATCGGCACGGGGGCGGCTGCGGCCGGACACCAGAAGAGATGCGACTCAATTGCCCGGGCTACGTGAACGACCCTGACGACGATCCGTCGGGGGCTCCGGTTCTGATTACAGCTGCTGACGGCCGCCGCATGATTATCACCGGCCAGGAGAGCGGACGGACGACGGCGCTCGATCCCGACAACAACGGGTCGATCCTCTGGGTGTCGCAGGCCGGGGATCGGCTGGCGGCAGCCAACGGCGGCTTCGGCGGCGCATTCGACGGTGAGTACTACTTCAAGCCGCTGCCATTCCGCGACGGGACCGGCAGCATCGCAGCGATCCGCCCGACGGACGGCTCCCGCGCCTGGTACACGGAGCTCGAGAAGCCGACGGACTGCGTCGATCCGGAAGCGCGCCAGTGCTCCTCGGCCAACTGGTCGTCGGCCAGCGCCATCCCTGGCGCCGTGCTCACCGGATCCTGGAACGGCGTGATGCGCTCGTACTCCGCCGAGGACGGCACCATCCGCTGCGTGGGGTACTCCCACACGGGGTCCCCGGTTTCGGCGGTGGAATCGGTGGCAGCGCGCCAACGGATCGTCGACGGAATGATGTTCATCGGCTCCGGCTATGCGATTCTCGGTGGCGCGCCGGGGAATGTACTGCTGGCCTTCGGCCTGGACTAGAGAGGAGGGCCAACGCCGCAGATGGCCCCAAATCGCCGCAACCCTGTGGGCGACAGGGGTTGCGCGCGTATGCCGCGTCGTTCGTCGGCAACGATGGGGTAACCACCACCACCACCTCCTCCTCCTCTCTCCTTACCTCCACCTCGCAAGACCCTGTCGCCAGGCCCGCCACACTTCCACCACGGCCTGCTAGCCGCGGCCGAGCTCGGGGCGCCGACCGAAAGGCCGGCGGCGCCCCTGCTAACATGGCCCGCCATGGTTCGAAGCATGAGCGGGCACGGACGCGGCGAAGCATCATCGGAGAGTCTGCGACTCACCGTGGAGGTGCGTGCCGTCAACCACAGGTACTGTCGTGTTTCGCTGCGCCTTCCTGCGGTGCTCGCGACGCTCGAGGAGCCCGTTCGCCGGCGCGTTCTTCATCGGGTACAGCGGGGCAAGGTCGATCTGACAGCCACCGTCGACGGCGTCGGCAGCGGCGGGCCACGGATTCGGCGCAAGGCGCTACGCCACTGGGTGGCGGAGCTGCAGCAGGCGGCTGAAGAGCTCGATGCGCCATTGGCTCCAGATCTGCAGACGTTGCTGGGCTTGCCGGGCGTCATCGCGGATGACGCCGGTGCTGCGGACGAGGAGGAATTGCGGCGGTTGACGGACGAGGCCGTGGGCCAGGCGCTCGAGGCGTTGACCGACATGCGCAGTCGCGAGGGCGAGGATCTTGCCAAGGATCTGAGCGCTCGAACGGCGACCCTTGCGGCAGGCGTGGAGGCGATCGCAGCGGCCGCGGCGGAGCTGCCGGCCCGTATTCGCACGCAGCTCGGCGAGCGTATTCAGGAGTTGCTCGTGGACACGGGCTCGATCGTCGACGAGGACCGCATCGTTCAGGAGGCGGCGTACCATGCAGAGCGTGCCGATGTCACCGAGGAGGTCGTGCGGCTCCGCTCGCACCTGAAGAAGATCGAGGATCTGCTGCGCAGCGACGAGGCGGTGGGACGCACACTGGATTTCGTCGTTCAGGAAGTTCACCGTGAGCTCAACACGGTCGCGTCCAAGGCCAAGGACCTGGTCGTCGCCGACACCGTCGTGGAGCTCAAGGCCGAGCTGGAGCGTATCCGCGAGCAGGTTCAGAACATTGAGTGAGGACGCGACCGTCTGCTTCGTAGTGTCGGCGCCGTCCGGTGCCGGCAAGACTTCGCTGGCGGCGGCGGTACTCGACCGTGTGGAGCGGCTGACACGGACGATCTCGGCCACCACCCGAGCTCCGCGTCCAGATGAGCACGACGGCCGCGACTACCATTTCGTCGACGCGCACGAGTTCCGTCGGCGTCGAGAGGCCGGAGCTTTCCTCGAGTGGGCGCAGGTGCACGGGCACAGCTACGGCACGCCGCTGGACGAGATCGACCGCATCCACAGCCAAGGTCACGACGCGGTGCTGGTGATCGATGTGCAGGGGGCGGCGTCGGTGCGCCAGGCGCTGGATACTGCGGTGACGATCTTCGTGCTACCACCGTCGCGGCGGGCCCTCGAGCGGCGCCTGCGCCGTCGCGATGGCACCGAGGCGGTGCGCGAGGCGGACCAGGCGGCACGCCTGGCGGTGGCGGCGCACGAAATCGAACAGTATGTGAGCTACGATTACGTCATCGTCAACGACGACTTTGAAACTGCCGTTGCCGAGATCGAAGGGATCGTGCGGGCTGAGCGCAGCCGCCTATCGCGACGAGCCGGGGAGGCGGAAGCTATCCTCGCCTCGTTCGGAGACTCGGCACAAGACTAGCCCGCTAACGGGTCGAACGCTTTGGGGTACCCAGCATGAGCAAGCCAAGCAGCGAATATCTCTTCGTCGAAGTAGCCGCCAAGCGCTGCTTGCAGCTCATGCGCGGGGCGCGACCCAAGCTCGACAGCGGAGCCCGCAAGTACACGACGCTGGCGATTCAGGAGGTCAGCGCCGGAGAGGTTCCATGGGAGTTACGCGATCTCGAGGCCAACGACCTCGTGGCGGCGGGACTGCACGAGGCCGTCAAGGACGGCGAAGACGCCGGGGGGGGGTAGCAGGCCTCGTCGGCTGCCCCGCCTGCGCCGGACGCAATGAACGCTGAGTCGGAAGCGCTCCAGCAACGCGTGGTGCTGGTGGTGAGCGGCGGTATCGCTGCGTACAAGGCGTGTGAAGTGGTGCGGCGTCTCCGCGATCACGGCGCCGATGTCCGCGTTGCCATGACCCGTGCGGCAACTGGCTTCGTCTCGGCGCGGACGTTTGCGGCGCTCTCGGGGAAACGTGTGGTGACGTCGCTGTTCGACGATCCGAGGCCCGAGGAGATCCCGCACGTCCGCTGGGCCGAGAGCGCCGACCTGGTGTGTGTGGCTCCGGCGACCGCGAGCTTCATCGCCAAGATGGCCCACGGAATCGGTGACGACTTCGCGTCGACGCTGTTGCTTGCCGCCGCCTCGCCTGTTCTCGTGGCGCCGTCGATGGAAGACGATATGTACCGCCAACCGGCGGTGCAGAGAAACCTGCAACGGCTGCGAGACCATGGTGTTCACAGCGTCGGGCCCGACAGCGGAGCTCTGGCGTCAGGGCGTCGGGGGCCAGGACGCATGTCGGAACCAGCCGACATCGTCGCTGCTGCTGCGGCGTTGCTCGGCGGCGGCACCGCGCGACCCCTGGAGGGGGCGAGCGTGCTGGTCACCGCCGGCCCGACGCGTGAAGCGTTCGACCCCATCCGGGTGTTCACCAACCGATCCAGCGGCAAGATGGGTTATGCGCTAGCGGTCCAGGCCGCGGCGCTCGGGGCGCAGGTGCACCTCGTCTCGGGCCCAACGTGCCTGCCTGCCCCGCCCGGGATCACCGTGGAACGGGTGGAAGGCGCCGCACAGATGGCGGCGGCCGTTCTCGGCGCCGCCGGGGACTACGAGATCGTTGTCATGGCGGCGGCGGTATGTGACTTCACCGTCGCTGCGCCGGTCCCCGAGAAGATCAAGAAAGCCGGGTCAGAGACGCTGCAGATCGAGCTGGTCCGCACGACGGACATTCTCGCCGAGCTTGGCGCGCGCTCCGAACGGCCGCTGCTGGTAGGGTTTGCCGCCGAGACCAACGACCTGGAGTCGGAGGCCCGGAACAAGCTGGATCGCAAGGGGTGCGATCTCATCGTGGCCAATCTCGTCGATGCGTCCGGACGCGGCATGGAGTCGGATGACAATGAGGTGGTGGTGCTCGACAAGCATGGCGGTCGAACCGAGATCGGGCCGGCTTCGAAGCGCGAGATCGCCCGATCGATATGGGAGGAGGTTCTTGCTCACCGCGCCGAGAGGGGTACTTGACGAACGCCAACGACGCAAGGGCTCATCTCGTCACCCATCTGCAACGATTGCAGCGCGACGGGGTCTGGGGATTGGAGATCAAGCCGCGTGGAGCCGGGACGGTACCGGATTCGGGCGGTAGCGTGCCGAACGCCGACGCTGATGCGCCGGGTGGCGAGGATTTGGACGCCATTGCCGCCGAGGCGATGACGTGCACCCTGTGCAAGCTGAGCGAGTGGCGCACGAACGTCGTGTTTGGTGTCGGGGCGCCACGGGCACGACTGATGTTCATCGGCGAGGGGCCGGGTCGTGATGAGGACCTGCAGGGGGAGCCGTTCGTCGGGCGAGCGGGACAGCTGCTCAACCGCATCATCGCGGCGATGGGGTTGGAGCGTCACGAGGTCTACATCGCCAACACCGTGAAGTGTCGTCCGCCACGCAATCGAAACCCGGAGCCGGATGAGCTCGAGGCGTGCGGCCCGTTCCTGCGCCGCCAGGTCGAGACGATCCGCCCGGAGATCATCGTGGTTCTGGGGCGTGTGGCGGCGCAGTCGTTGCTGCAGACGAAAGAGCCCCTCGGCAGGCTACGCGGGCGAGTTCACGAGTGGCTCGGGATTCCCGTAGTCTGCACCTACCACCCGGCGTATTTACTTCGGAATCCAGCCGACAAGGGCAAGACGTGGCAGGACGTGCAGGTGGTGATGGAGCGACTCGGAGCGCTGTGAGCCTCGCGTCCCGCGAGCCCGCTTGCCAGATCCGGCTCGGCGCGTGATGCTGCAGCCTTCGCTCTATGACGAGGCGGCGCGCTACGCGCTCGTCGCGGTACCGGCGCCGGTCGACGACCTCTTCTCATACCGGGTCCCGCCGCCGCTCGAGCCGCGGGCAATGCCCGGCATGCGTGTGAGCGTGCGTTTCGGCGGCCGTAATCTCCAGGGCGTGATCGTCGAAACCGTCGACGAACCGCCGGCCGGCGTCGACCCACGGCGCGTGCGTGCGGTGGATGACTGTCTCGACCGAGACGCTGCCCTCGGCCCGGTCATGCTGGCGTTGATCCAGCAGATCGCTTCGGCCTATCTCGCTGGCCCCGGAGAGGTGGCGCAGCTGGCCTTGCCGCCGGGTCCCAGGGATCCGGCAGCAGCGCGTCAGGTGCGGCTCACGTCGTCGTCGTCGGGCGTCGAGCGGTTGTCCGAAGCGGCGCGCTCGGTGCTCGAGGCGGCTCGCGGGGCCGGTGCTACGAGTCGCTGGGTAACGGCGTCGGCCATCCGGCGTCGGATCGGCAAGCAACCGTTGCACGCCGCCCTGTATGAGCTCAGCGCCGCAGATCTCGCCGAGGTACGCGATGAGTGGGGTGGGGGCGAGCCCGGGGCACACCGGCTCGTGGCGCGACTCTGCGACGCCGTCGATGCTGCGGTCGCCCGTGAGGCGACGCGCCGCGCGCCGGTACAGCGACGCGCGTTGGAGGCGCTGCTGCAGGCTCCATCACGTGAAGCTGACGCAGCGGTGCTGTCGCGCCGTCTCGGCGTGGCGCACTCGGTGCTATCAGCCCTCGAGCGCAAGCAATTAGTACAGCTCGATCGACGACCGGTCGAGGAGGCTGGCACCTGGGAGCTGGGAGCCAGCGGGGCCGGCGAGTTCGTGTTGACCGCCGATCAAGAGTGCGCCCTACGCGAGGTGAAGCGCGCCATAGACGAGCGTGTCCGGCCCCCGGCCCTGTTGCACGGGGTAACCGGCAGCGGCAAGACCGAAGTCTACCTGCGTGGGGCGGCGCACGCGCTGCGCGCCGGGCGCTCGGCGCTTCTGCTGGTTCCGGAGATCGGACTCACGCCACAGCTGGAGGAGCGCGCCCGGGCGGTGCTCGGGGATCGTGTTTCCGTGCTCCATTCCGGCATGGCCGACGGCGCCCGTGCGCGCTCCTGGTGGCGTGTCCGGCGCGGCGACGCGCGCGTCGTCGTGGGACCGCGATCGGCGGTGTTTGCGCCGCTCGCCGATGTCGGGCTCATCGTCATCGACGAAGAGCAGGACAGCGCCTACAAACAGGAGGAGCGGCCACGCTACAACGGCCGTGACGTGGCCCGCTGGCGCGCCCGTCTGGAGGGTGCGGCGGTGGTGATGGGCTCAGCGACCCCGGCGGTCGAGAGCTACAGGAAGGCGTCGTCGGCGGAGTGGGGGCTGTTGCGCCTGCCGTCGCGGGTCCGTCTCCAGCCGATGCCCGAGGTTCGTGTCGTCGACATGCGCCGCGAATGGAAGCAGAGCGGGCGCAGCCTTGTTTCGCGCGCGCTCGAGGACAGCATTGCCGCCCGCCTGGAGCGCCGCGAGCAGGCGCTGATCCTCTTGAACCGGCGTGGTTTCGCCCCCGTGCTGCTGTGTCGCGCGTGCGGCCAACGCGTCGAGTGTCCGCACTGTGCCGTGACGCTGACCGTGCACCGAGCCGACCGCACGCTGCGTTGCCACTACTGTGACCACCGGACGCCTGTACCCGGCGTCTGCGATGCCTGCGGGGCGACGGTACTGCACGACGTGGGGCATGGCACCGAGCGCTTGCAAGCAGCGCTGCGGCAACGGTTTCCGGGTGCCCGCATCGAGCGTTTCGACGCCGACCAGACGCAACGGCGGGGAGCACATGGGCGCATCCTGTCGCGCTTCGGGAAGGCCGATATCGACGTGCTCGTGGGCACACAGATGTTGGCTAAGGGGCACGACTTCCCCGGTGTCACCCTGGTGGGGGTGGTCGGGGCCGATACTGCCCTCTCGATGCCCGATTTCCGTGCTGCCGAGCGTACGTTCCAGCTGCTGACGCAAATGGCGGGGCGCGCCGGCCGGGGCGACGTTGCCGGTGAGGTGCTACTGCAGGCTCATCAGCCCGATCACTACGCCATCGAGTCTGCGACGCAGCACGATTTCGTGGCGTTCTACGAGCGCGAGATCGAGTATCGGCGCCGATTGCGGTATCCGCCCTTCGTGGCGCTTGCGACCTGCGTCTGCAGGGGTAAGCTGGCGGCTTCGGTGAAAGAGGAGGCAGATCGGTTTGCGGGCGCGTTGCGGGCCGAGGCGGGGGAGGGGATCGAGGTGCTGGGCCCGGCCTCGCCAGCGCTTGCGCGGTTGCGTGGGAAGTATCGCGTGCAGCTGTTGCTGAAAGCCTCGTCGCGCGCCGACCTCGGCGATCACTTGCGACGCTCGATGCAGCGCCTGCGTCAACAACGCCAGCTGCCACGGGATCTGGTGATCGACATCGACCCACAGAACCTCTTGTGAGCAGCACCTAAACGGGACGGAGCCTGTATGGACACACGAACCGATTCTGTGGCGCTACCGGCTCGCAGGATCGCCCTGGCAACGATCCTCCTCGGCTCGGTGGCTGCCGTCGCCTCGGCGCAGCAGTCGCAGCCGCCTACGGCCGAGGACGAGCTCGCGCCGGTGCGGGCGATTCATACCACGTTGCGAGACAGGTTGGCGGCCGCCGCACCGTTGCTCGACGTCGACTTGATCATGGAAGGGGCCGACTTCAGCGGCACCACGCCGACGGGAGTTCGCTGGGACGGCCGCGGCGAGCGCCTCTGGTTCCAGTGGAAGCGCTGGGACGAGCCGGAAAGCGGAACCTGGGAGTATCGGCTGTCGGATCGATCGCTCCGCCGGCTCGATGAGGCGGCGGCCGAAGACGTGCCGGGGCGCAATTCCGTATGGGACGCGGACCGTCGCCGCGCGATGTGGGAGGTTCGCGATTCGATCCGCCTTTACGACGCCGAGTCGGGTAGCGTCCGCACGCTGCTCGATGGCATCGACGGGGCCCGTCCGGTGGCCTTTGCGCGCGGCTCCAGGAGTGGCGTCGTGCGCTGGCAGAACAATCTTCTGTCGATCGAGCTCGCCGATCCGGGCGACGCGCCGGTGGTGCGACGCCTTACGGACGTCCGCGCGGGCAAGGCCCCGGAGCAAGCGCCTCCGACAGGCAGCCAGCGCTGGTTGCGCGAGCAGCAGCTGGCGCTCTTCGATGTGCTCCATCGACGAGAGGCACGCAGCGAGCGTCGCCGCGAACGGAGCGATCTGTTGCAGCCCGCACCCCTCTACCTGGACGGATGGCGGATCGACGCGCTGGTGCCGTCGCCGGATCTGAGCTGGGTTGCCGTGCTGCAGCGACAGGAGGCCACGTCGGACGAGGTGGCCGACGTGCCGGACTACGTCACCACCAGCGGATACACGGAGGAGCTTCACAGTCGCATCAAGGTCGGGGATGATCTCGGCAGTCGGCGCCTCGGGCTGCTCGAAGTAGCCACCGGAACGGTGGGTTGGGCCGAAGTGGACCTCGAGGACCGTGATCTGGCGTACAGCGGCGTCCGCTGGAGCGAGAATTCCCGCCGGGCCCTCGTCCAGGCTCGCGCCACCGACAACAAGGATCGTTGGCTGGCGGTGCTCACCCCGGCACTGACGGACGGCGCCGACAGCGGCGATTCCGCGCCCGCCAACGACCGATCGGCCGCCGAGTCTGAGCCCGCGAGCGACCGATCCGCCGACGACGGTGAGGCGGAGTCCGACAACCGGCGGTCCGTAGTGATCGACGTCGTCCTGGCGACGCACGATCACGACGATGCGTGGATCAACTGGAGCGTTGCGGGCGCCTATGGTTGGCTGCCGGGAGACGAGGACTTCTACTTCGTCTCGGAGCGCTCCGGGTACATGCACCTGTATCGCGCCGCGGCCTCCGGCGGCGATCCTGCGGCGCTCACCAGCGGCGAGTACGAGGTCTTCTCTCCGCGCCTGACGCCGGCGCGCGACGCCCTGGTATTCGAGGCGTCGATACAGAGCCCGTTCGAGGTCCATGCGTATCGACTGGGGCTCGACGGCGGCGACGCGGCGCAGATCAGCGCCGGGCACGGTCGCGAGAACGTCGTGCTGAGTCGCGATGGTCGCAGCTTTGCCGCAGTGGCGTCGAGATCCAACCGTCCTTGGGAGCTCTATGTGCACGACGGCGGCGATGCGGCCGCGGGCGAACGCGTCACCCGGTCAGCAAGCCCGGCGTTCGACTCCTACGATTGGATCGAGCCGGAGATCGTCCATTTCGAGGCGCGCGACGGGGTCGATGTCCCGGCTCGGCTGTACCGTCCGGTCGGCGAAGCGACGAACCGGCCGGCGGTGATTTTCGTGCACGGCGCCGGCTACCTGCACAACGTCCATCGCTGGTGGTCATCGTACTCGCGCGAGTACGCCTTCCATCATCTACTGGCGGAGCGCGGCTACACGGTGCTCGACATTGATTACCGCGGCTCGGCAGGCTACGGACGTGACTGGCGCACAGCCATCTACAGGTACATGGGAGGCAAGGATCTCGACGACCAGGTGGATGGGGCGCGTTACTTGACCCGGGAGCATGGCGTGGATCCGGAGCGCATCGGGATCTACGGAGGCTCATACGGTGGCTTCATCACCCTGATGGCGCTGTTTACCGCGGCCGAGGACTTCGCCGCCGGCGCGGCGCTGCGCCCGGTCACCGACTGGGCCCACTACAACCATCCGTATACCAGCAACATCCTCAACTTACCGCAGTCCGACGCCGAGTCCTACTGGCGCTCGTCACCCATATACTTCGCCGAGGGGCTCGATGATCCGTTGCTGATCTGTCACGGAGTCATCGACACGAATGTGCATTTCCAGGGGGTGGTGCGGCTGGCACAGCGGCTCATCGAGTTGCGTAAGGAGAACTGGGAGGTGGCCTTGTACCCGGTCGAGAGTCACGGGTTCGTCGAGGCGGCCTCCTGGGCCGATGAGTACCGCCGTATTCTGAAGCTCTTCGAGGACAACCTGAGGTGAACAGACAGCGCATCCTGATACTGGATTTCGGCGGCCAGTACACTCAGCTCATCGCCCGTCGCGTCCGCGAAGCCGGCGTGTATTCGGAGATCCTGCCGTTTCATGCGTCTCCGGAGATCCTCGCCGCGGCACCGCCAGCCGGTGTGGTGCTGTCGGGCGGACCGGAGTCCGTTGCCGACGTCGACGCTCCTCGCTGCGATCGCGCCTGGCTCGAGGCCGAGGTTCCGGTGCTGGGGATCTGCTACGGCATGCAGCTGCTGGTCAGCGAGCTCGGGGGCGCTGTGGAGCCGTCAACGTGGCGCGAGTACGGTCGTTCGAGCGTCGATCTCGAGGACGGCGCTTCCCGCTTGCTCGCCGGCTGGTCAAGCGGCGATCCGGTGTGGATGAGCCACGGCGACACGGCGCGCGACCTTCCGGGAGGCTACCGGGTCACGGCGCGCTCCGACGGGGTGATCGCCGCGATCGAGAATGACGATGCACGACGGTGTGACATCCAGTTCCACCCCGAGGTTCACCACACGCCGCGTGGGGCGAAGCTGCTGGGCAACTTCGTGTTCGACATCTGCGGTTGCGAGCCGAGCTGGACACCCGAGGGTCTCGTGGATGAGCTCGTGGCGAGCGTGCGCGCCAAGGTTGGCGACGGCAACGTGCTGTGCGCCGTGTCGGGCGGCGTCGACTCGGCGGTCACCGCGGTGCTGTTGCGGCGCGCTCTGGGCGATCGTGTGGCTTGCGTGATGGTCGACACCGGTTTGCTGCGGTCAGGGGAGCGTGAGGCCCTGGAGCGATTGTTCGCGGAACGGCTGGACTTTCCGGTCCACGTGGTCGACGCTAAGCGCCGCTTTCTGGGCGCGCTTGCGGGCGTCGACGATCCCGAGACGAAGCGCAAGATCATCGGTCGCGAGTTCATCGAGGTCTTTGCCCACGAGGCCGAGCGGCTGGCGCGAGCCCGCGGACAGCGTTTCGAGTTCCTCGCTCAGGGGACGCTTTATCCTGATGTGATCGAGAGTGTCTCGGTACGTGGGCCGTCGGTGACGATCAAGAGCCACCACAACGTGGGCGGGCTTCCCGACCACCTGCCGATGGATCTGATCGAGCCGCTCAGGGAACTCTTCAAAGACGAGGTGCGGAGGCTCGGAACCGAGCTCGGTCTCGACGACGAGTTCGTACAGCGCCATCCGTTCCCCGGGCCGGGACTTGCGGTAAGGGTGCTCGGCCCCGTCGATGAAGAGAGACTCGAGCGTGCTCGTGGCGCCGACGCCATCTTCATCGAAGAGATTCACCGCGCGCAGCTGTACGGCGATATCTGGCAAGCATTCGCCGTGTTGCTGCCGGTGCGTACGGTAGGCGTGATGGGGGATGCGCGCACGTACGATGAGGTCATCGCGCTGCGGGCGGTCCACTCCGTCGACGGGATGACGGCGGACTGGGTTCCGCTGCCGGACGAGTTGTTGCAGCGAGCCGGGGCACGCATCGTGAACGAGGTTGCCGGTGTCAACCGCGTCGTCTACGACATCTCCACCAAGCCCCCGGCAACGATCGAATGGGAGTAGTGGGGAGTCGCACATGAGCCGCGACCTGTCGCAGCCGTCGTTCGTGCACCTGCACAACCACACCAACTTCTCCCTGCTCGATGGTGCGACTCGTATCAATGACCTGATGCTGCGCTGTCGCGAGCTGGGGATGCACGCGGTGGCGTTGACCGATCACGGCAACATGTTCGGGGCGATCCAGTTCTATCGTCAGGCCATCGCCAACGACCTCAAGCCGATCCTCGGCATGGAGGCCTACCTGGCGCCAGCATCACGTTTCGATCGCACCGCGCGCCGTGCCGGAGAGTCGGCCTATCACCAGGTGCTCCTGGCCAGGAACAGCGTCGGGTACCGCAACCTGATGAAGCTGGCGAGCATCGGCTACCTGGAGGGGTTCTACTATCGGCCTCGCATCGACCGGGAGACGCTCGCGCTGCACGCGGACGGCCTCATCGGAACGACGAGTTGCCTGTCGGGGGAGGTCTGCCGACTGCTGCTCAACGGCGACACCGTCGGCGCCCGCCGGGCCGTGGGGGAGATGATCGAGATCTTCGGTCGCGGCAACTACTACGTCGAGCTTCAGGATCAAGGACTCGACGAGCAGCGACGCATCAATCCGGATCTGGTGCGACTTGCTGGCGAGTTCGACATTCCCCTGGTGGCAACGAACGACTGCCATTACCTGCGGCAGCAGGATTCCGGTCCGCACGACGTCCTTCTGTGTATCCAGACAGGTAAGGGAATCGGCGACCCCAACCGCATGAAGTTCCCCAACGACCAGTTCTACGTAAAGTCTCCAGAGGAGATGGCCAAGGTGTTCGCGGAAGTGCCCGCGGCGCTCGCCACCACCACCGAGATCGCCGATCGCTGTGACCTCGAGATCGACTTCGGCGCCACCCACCTGCCGGCCTTCCCGGTTCCCGAGGGCCGAACGCTCGACGGCTATTTCGACGAGGTAGTCAAGGGAGGCTTCGAAGAGCGCATGCGCGGTGTGCGCCAGGCCAACGGTGGCGCACCGTTCGATGAGTACGAGCGCCGTCTCGAGTTCGAGATGTCGGTGATTCGTGAGATGGGGTTCCCGGGCTACTTCCTGATCGTGTGGGATTTCATCCGCTTCGCTCGTGAGCGCGGCATTCCCGTCGGCCCCGGCCGCGGTAGTGCCGCCGGGAGCCTGGTCGCCTATGCGCTCGGGATCACGGATATCGACCCGCTCACCTACGGTCTGGTGTTCGAACGCTTCCTTAACCCCGAACGCATCAGCATGCCGGACATCGATATCGACTTCTGCATGCGTCGCCGTGGCGAGGTGATCGAGTACGTCGCCAACAAGTACGGCCGCGATCGGGTGGCGCACATCATCACCTTCGGAACCATGGCCGCCAAGGCCGCCATACGCGACGTCGGACGCGCCCTCGAGATGTCCTTCGGCGACGTCGACCGTATCGCCAAGATGATCCCGGCCGAGCTCGACGCAACCATTGCCGGTGCCCGGAGCAGCGAAGAGTCGCTGCGCGACGCGATCGACCAGGACCCGCAGGTGGAGCGCCTGGTAGGTCTTGCGGCGGAGCTCGAGGGGCAGGTGCGGCATGCTTCGACGCACGCCGCGGGCGTGGTGATCGCGGACGAGCCGCTGACGAACTACGTGCCGTTGTACAAACCGCCGACCGGTCAGGGGTCCGACCAAGATCATTTCGTCGCCACGCAGTATCCGATGAACGACGTCGACTCCATCGGTCTGCTGAAGATGGATTTTCTCGGGCTGCGGACGCTGACGCTCGTACACGATTGCCTGGCCACGATCTCAGCCGAGCTCGAGCGCCCGTTCACGACCGCCGATATCCCTCTCGATGATCAGCCCACATACCGACTGTTCTCACAGGGGGCGACGTCGGGCATCTTCCAGTTCGAGTCGTCGGGGATGCGCGATGCGCTGCGACGACTGAAGCCAACGCGGCTGGACGACCTCATCGCGATGAATGCGCTGTACCGTCCCGGTCCGATCCGTTCCGGCATCGTTGACGAGTACATCGGACGAAAGCACGACCACTCGCGCATCAAGTACGTGCGCGCCGAGCTCGAGCCGGTGCTCGAGGACACCTACGGCGTCATCGTCTATCAGGAACAGGTGATGAGGATCGCCTCGGACATGGCGGGGTTCTCGCTCGGCGAGGCGGATGTGCTGCGCAAAGCGATGGGCAAGAAGAGCCCGGAGGTGATGGCGTCGATGGAGGAGAAGTTCCTCCACGGTAGCGAGTCCAAAGGAATCCCCGCCAATACCGCCAAGCCGATCTGGGACATGATCGTCGAGTTCGCCGGCTACGGCTTCAACAAGTCGCACTCGGCCGCGTACGCCCTGCTCGCGTACCAGACGGCCTACCTCAAGACCAACTACCCCATCCACTTCATGGCTGCCCTACTGACCACCGAGCAGGGCAACACCGACAAGGTCGTGCAGTACATCAACGAGTGCCGCGGCATGAACGTTCCCGTATTGCCCCCCGACGTCAACGAGAGCGCCGTACACTTCACTCCAGCCGGTGAGTCGATTCGCTTCGGGCTGGCGGCGATAAAGGGCGTCGGCGAGGGGGCGGTCGAGGCGATCATCGAGGCGCGCGAGCGTGTCGGAGCCTACCGGCACCTGCTGCAGTTCTGCGAGGAGGTGCAGCTGAGCGGCGGCATCAATCGCAAGACCATCGAGAGCCTGATCAAGGCTGGCGCCATGGACGCTCTCGTGGGTGACGGGCAACTCGACGCTGGCGTCGCCCGTGCCATGTTGGACGCTCAGCTGGAGGGTTCGCTTGCCGCTGGGCAGAAGCTGCAACGCGACCGCGCGGCGGGACAGGGCAGCCTGTTCGCCGGCGGCAGCGAGCGCACCGATCAGGAGCTCCACGTGCCGCTGCCGGCACCGCCTGAGCCGTGGTCGGAGCGCCAGGTCCTGAACGCCGAGCGCGAATCGCTGGGCTACTACGTCACCGGACATCCGTTGCAGCGCTGCGCCGCCGATCTGGAAAAGCACGCCGATGTCACCACCCGACAGCTCGGGCAGGGACGGGCTGGGCGCGAGGTGGCGATCGGGGGGCTGGCGAACTCGATTCGCAGCCTCAACACGCGCAAGGGTGAGCGCATGGCGGTGGTTCAGATCGAGGACATGGAGGGCCAGGCCGAGGTGGTCATCTTCCCGGCGGTGTATCGACGTTGCGCTTCGCTGCTGGAGCCCGATGCCGTGCTGCTCATCAAGGGGCGGGCAGAGGCCAACGAGGACATGCCGCGACTGCTCGCCAGCGAGGTGAGCTTGCTCGCCGAGGCGACCAAACGCGAACGTCAGCGGACCGCCCAGACTTTGCGGATTGCCCTCGACATAAACGCTGTGAGCACGGACCTGGCAGCCTCGTTGCGCCAGGTGCTCGAGCGTCATCGTGGCTCGATCCCGGTGTACGTAGACGTGCGGCGCGCCGATCCGGCCGGCTTCCGAGTGCGCATTGCACCTAATCGGTACTTGTTCGTCGATCCGACCGCCGCGCTCCTCGGCGAGCTCGAGCAGCTGCTGGGGTCCGGATGCGCTCGGCTGACAGGATGACGTTCGTGGAGGAGGTCCCGGAGGACGCCGAGCAGCTCGAGGCGGTCCTGCGGGCGATACCCGACGATTCCGGTCTGGAGGGCGACGAGCAGGAGCAGTTTCGGCGGCTTCGCCGGCGTATCGGCCAGCGCCAGGCTGACTGGCGTCGGAGCATGGGCTCGCTCGGTCCGTTGTTCGACGACGAGGCCCATCGCGCCAAGGCGCTAGCCGGCAACCTCGCAACCGAGCTCAGCCAGGTTCTGGAGGTCTGGGCGCGTTTGCAGAGCGAGCACCGTCGGCCTACTGCGCGCGACCTGCCGCCTCTGCTGGCGTGGGTGGCGGAAGTCTCGGCGCGCTGGCAGCTCGAGGCGACGCGGTACATCGCGTTAGAGGGATGGGACCACGAGGCCGCCGAGGTGTTCAACGGGTTCCTCGGAGAAATCTGTGAGCGTTCCGTCGATCGAGCCTCGCAACGGCTCCGCGATGCCGATCCGGTGCGCGTCCGCGGTAGGGGTAGTTGGGGCATGCCGGGACGTTGGGTTAAGGCGCTAGGTGCCGCGCTGGGACGGCTTTTCCATCCCCGTCCGAGCTCGCGGTAGATACGAGCTGCGGCGCCGCGAGGCCGTGCTAGGCTTGCGCGATGTTCCGAAAAGCAGAGGAGATCGAGAAGCCGATTCGCGATCTCGAACAGCAGATCGCCGAGCTCCAGAGCTACCCTGAGTCGATGCAGCGCGACGTCCGGTTGCAACGACTCGAGGAGAAGCTCGACAGCACTCGCCGCAAGGTATACCTCAACCTCAGCCGCTGGCAGACGACGCTGGTCGCCCGACACCCGCAACGACCGCATACGCGCGACTACATCTCCGGGCTGTGCACGGATTTCGTCGAGCTGCACGGCGATCGCCTCTTTCGCGACGACCCGGCGATCGTTGCCGGCCTGGCCTCGTTGGATGGGCAGCCCGTGGCTGTTGTAGGACACCAGAAGGGGCGCAGCACGAAGGAGAAGCTGCACCGCAATTTCGGGATGCCCAATCCGGAGGGCTATCGCAAGGCGCTGCGGATCATGCATCTGGCGGAGAAGTTCGGCAGCCCGGTGCTCACCTTCATCGACACGCCGGGCGCCTATCCGGGCTCCGGTGCCGAGGAGCGCGGGGTGGCCGAATCGATCGCCAGGAATCTTCGCGAGATGGCGGGCCTGCGCGTGCCGATCATTGCCACCGTCATCGGGGAAGGCGGCAGCGGCGGGGCGCTCGCCATCGGCGTGGCGGACCGGGTCAACATGCTGGAGCACTCGGTCTACTCGGTGATCTCGCCGGAGTCGTGCTCGTCGATCCTCTGGCGTGACAGTGAGCATGCCGAAGAAGCCGCCGATGCGCTCCGTCTGGCGGCGCCGGACCTCGTCGAGATGGAGCTCGTCGACGAGATCGTCAGCGAGCCGATCGGCGGAGCGCACACCGACCATGCTGCTACTGTCACCAGCGTCGGCGCGTTGCTGCGGCGACAGCTCGCCGAGCTCGGCGCGTTGGACATTGCCGCGATAATCGATCGGCGCTACGACAAGTTCCGAGCCATGGGGACCTTCGCCTCCTCGTGACAGGACCGAGCGAGGCGGCTGTCGGCACATCCCTCCTGGAGGCTCGGCAGCCCTGGCGAGTGCGCCAGATCGATGGCGAGCTTGCCGCCGAGATCGGGACCGCGCTGGGGCTCCTGCCGACGACCGCGCGCGTGCTGGTGGCGCGCGGCCTCGAGACCGTCGAGGCGGCGCAGGGGTTCCTGAATCCCGGGCTCGACGAGCTTCATTCACCGTTCGAGTTTGCTCAGATGGAGCCTGCTGTCGACCGGCTGATGGCCGCACTTCGGAACGGCGAGCGCGTCGCGGTCCACGGCGACTACGACGTTGACGGTATTACGGGCGCCGTGCTGCTGGTGATGGTCCTGCGTCATCTCGGTGCCGAGGTCGAGCTCATCCTTCCACACCGGGTGGACGACGGCTACGGACTCAACCCGAGTGGCATCGACAAGGCGCACGCTGCCGGCGCTACGGTTCTCATCGCGGTGGATTGCGGCATCACTGCGCTCGACGCATGCGAGCATGCCCGTTCCCTCGGGATCGACGTCATCATCGCCGATCACCATCTGCCGAGAGCGGAGCTACCGCCGGCGGTGGCACTGCTGAACCCGCGTCTGCCCGACTCGGGTTATCCGGAGCAGGAGCTGGCGGCGGTCGGCGTGGCGTTCAAGCTGGCCCGCGGGCTGCTGGAGCGACATCCCACGAAGCTCAGCGGTTCGTCGTTGTTGAAGCTCGTCGCCCTCGGAACGGTGGCGGACCTGGTGCCGTTGCGTGGCGAGAATCGGGTCATGGCGTTTCATGGTCTCGCCGGTATGGCCAACGCCACCAACCCTGGATTGCTGGCGCTACTCGAGGTGTCAGGAGTGGACCGGCACCACGTGGGTGCCTCCGACGTCGCTTTCCGCCTGGCGCCGCGGATCAACGCAGCCGGCCGGCTGGGACATCCGAACGACGCTGCCGAGATGTTCCTCACCGCGGATCCGGGTCGTGCGCGCCGGTTGGCCGGCAAGTTGCAGCGCCTCAACTCGTTGCGTCAGGAAACCGAGCGCAGCGTTTCCGCCGAAGCCATCGCGGCGTGCACCGGCGAAGATCCGATCACCGTGGTCTGCGGCGAGGGCTGGCACCGTGGCGTCATTGGAATTGTTGCCTCGCGGATGGTCGAGCGCTTCGGCCGTCCGGCACTGGTGATCTCGACGGACGGGTCGACCGCGCATGGCTCGGCCAGATCAGTGCCGGGCTTCAACATCGTGGCGGCGCTGGATGCCGTGGCCGACGAGCTCACGGCGTACGGCGGCCATCACCAGGCGGCCGGATTCGAGCTGCCAGCAAGTCAGGTAGAAGCTCTCCGATTGGGTCTCGTCGACTACGCCGACCGCCAGGATCCCGACGAGCTTCGGGCGACGCTCACCTGCGACTCCATACTGGAGCCGGAGACCATCACCCCGGCGCTGGCAATGGAGCTGGAACGCTTGGCGCCGTTCGGCATCGGCAATCCGAGGCCGCGGTTCCTGTGCCCGGACCTACGTCTGGCGGTGCCGCCGCGGCTGCTCAAGGAGGAGCATGTGAAGCTGCAGCTGCGCGGTCCCGAGACCGATATCGAAGCGGTGGGCTGGCGCCGGGCCGACCTGGCCACGTCGCTGCAAGGAGTCGAGCGCGTCTCAATCGTTGCCACCGTGCGGGCCCGGAAGTGGCAGGGGCGGCTCACTGCCCAGCTGGAGATCGGCGACATCTGCGCCTGACCACACGTCCGGCCCGTTTGGCGATCAGCTGCGCGGCGCGACGGCCCAGGCGATGACGATCCCGACGGCGTACAGAAGCAGCATCGGCAGAGCCAGGATGGTCTGTGTCGCCATGTCGGGGGTCGGGGTTACGACCGCTGCGACGACGAAGATGATGAGAACCGCGTAGCGGAAGTTCCTCCACATGCTTCCAGCGGTGAGGATGCCCAGGCGCGCCAAGAACAGCACGACGATCGGCCACTGGAAGATCAGCGCACAGCCGACGAGCGTGCGGGTGAGGAACCCGAAGAGGTTGTTGACCGCCAGGACAGGTCGGAAATCGCCGCCGAGCGACAGGAAGAAGTTGGCCATCACCGGAAAGAGCACCCGGTACCCGAACAGGGCGCCCAGAAGGAAGCAGCCCACCGAGGACAGGACGACGGGGAACGCGTAGTGTCGCTCGCGCCGGTACAGGCCGGGAGCGACGAACATCCACACCTGATAGATGATCACCGGCGAGGCGAACAAGAAGCCGGCCAGCGCCGCCACTTTCAGGTAGAGGATGAAGGGCTCGGTCAGCGAAAGGTAGGCCGGGCGCTCGTCGGCGGGGAGTAGATCGACGATCGGTCGAGTCAGCAGCGCGTACAAGTTCGACGCGAACGCCCAGCTCACGATCGTCCCGATGATGAACGTCGTCAGGCTGACGATGATGCGTCGGCGTAGCTCGGTCAGATGACCGAGGAGCGACATTTCCGGCAGGGCTTCGCTGCGGCCCGCTCCTGGCAGGTCGTCGGCCGTCGTGGCGCCTTCAGGCTCGCTCACCGCGCGGATGCTCCGGCCACTCGCTCAGTCGTCGTCGCGAGGTTCCGACCGGTCGCTGCGACGCTCATCGAGGGAGATCTCGTCTTCCAGGGAGCGTTTCAGGTCGTTGGATGCTCGACGGAACTCACCCAGGCCTTTGCCGATAGTCCGCCCGAGCTCCGGCAGCCGCTTGGGGCCGAATACGACGAGCGCGATGACCAAGATGATGAGGAGCTCCGTGCCCCCGATCGAGCCGAACATGATTACCTCGCGACGGTTCCACTGTAGACCAGATAGCGACCATCATACGGCCCACTGTGCCGTAGCGACAATCCCACGACCACCTGCGCACGGGGGAGCGCCGGTCCTCGCCTGAGAATCGCGTCCGCTGCGGACCGCCTCAACCGATCGACGATAGATACTTGTAAGCGTTGCCGGTGAGGAAGCAGAGGACACGCCCACTGCCGTCCAGCCGACCCTGACGAGCAAGCTCGGCGGCCGCCACCATGGTTGCGGCCGCTTCCGGGGCCGGGTACATCCCCTCTGTGCGCGCGGTCAGTCGCACCATGTCCAGCATCGCCTCGTCGGACACCGAGATGGCGTCGCCGCCCGATTCCCGCAGGACGGACAGGATCTCAATGTCGGCGAAGGGTCGCGGCACCCTCAGGCCGTTGGCCACGGTCTGTGCATCGACCCAGGGCTCGGCGCCCGTGTCGCCTGCCGAGAGCGCACGCACGATGGGCGCACAACCGTCGGCTTGCACGGCGTACATGCGCGGCCGCCGCGCCCCGATAAGCCCCACCGCCTCGAGCTCGTCGAACGCCTTCCACATGCCGAGCAGTCCCGTGCCACCACCAGTGGGGTACACAATGCTGTCCGGGAGGTCCCAACCCAGTTGCTCGGCGAGCTCGAAACCCATCGTTTTCTTGCCCTCGAGGCGGTAGGGCTCTTGTAGCGTGCTCACCGGGAACCAGTCGTCATCTGCGTCGGCCGCCATTTTTGCGCCGGCGTCGGCGATGGTGCCATCGACTGTGATCACCTCGGCGCCGAGATCGCGGCACTCGACGACGAACTCCATCGGCGTATCGACCGGCATGTAGACAATGGCCCGCAGGTCGCCGCGGGCGCAGTACGCCGCCAGAGCGCTGCCCGCGTTGCCGGCGGTGGGGATAGACAGCGTCCGTGCGCCGAGCTCGCGTGCCCGGCTTACCGCCATGCATAGCCCGCGCGCCTTGAAGGAGCCGGTCGGATTGACGCCCTCATCCTTGAGCAGTAGTCGTGGCAGCCCGAGCTGCCCGCCGAGGCGCTCAGCCGCAAGCAACGGGGTTCCGCCCTCACCAAGCCCCAGGCGATGCTCCGGTGCTCGCACGGGGAGAAGCTCGGCGTAGCGCCAGAGGTCCCAGGACCGCTCCGCGAGTGTCTCGGTGCTCCAGCGGACCTTCGTTCGGTCCAGCTCGTACCGCGGATACAACGGGCCGCCGCAAGCGCTACAGAACCGTTGCAGGCGGTCGGCATCGTGTGACTCGTCGCAGCGGCTGCAGATCAGATCGCGAAGAAGCGACGGCGGCACCATGCTGGGACCTCGAGCTGATGTTCGGTCGCCGCGTTGCGCACCCCCCAATTTAGCGCGGTCGAGAGACGAACCGATTTGTGAAAGCGGACACTATCAGGTCGTCGGTCAGGGCCTCGTTCGAGCAGCGTGCGCCGGGTCAGGGCTCGTTGAAGGTGAGCACCTTTTTTGTTACGGTCTACGCAATTCGGGTACCTCGGAGAGGTGGGCCCAGCGCCCGCTCTTTTTTTTTGTTAGGGGGTTTTTTGGCGACTCCTGTGACCCAGGAAACGCGGTCTGCCGGCGCCCAATCCGGCGAAAAGTCTTCTGGTGACGTGCGTTCCGGCGCTGCCGAGGTGCTTCGACCGCACGCCGAGCGAGTCGCCGGCCGCGAAGGTTGCACGCTGGTCGATGTGCGGCATGTCCACGAGGACGGGGGCTGGGTCTTGCGGGTAGTGATCGATCGCCCCGGCGGCGTGCACATCGAGCACTGCGTCAAGGTCAGCCGTCAGCTTTCGGCTCTCCTGGATGTCGAGGACTTGCTCCCTGGAGCCTATCGCCTGGAAGTCACTTCACCCGGTCTGGAGTGTCCGCTGCTCGTAGCCGCCGATTTTCGTCGATACGCTGGGCAGCGAGTTCGAGTTCTGGCGACAGAGGTGGCGGGCGACAATCTGTATCGAGGTGTTCTGGCCGGCCTGCAGCGCGGCAGCATTCTGCTCGACGATGACTCCTTGGGGCGACTCGAGATTCCGCTGAAGCGGATCACCGAGGCGCGTCTGGAAGTCGAGATCTAGCGGGCGAGGAGCGAGCTCATGCTGCTGCAGACGATCGAGCAGATTGGTCGGGAGAAGAACATCGCGCCGGAGGTCATCGTTGCCGCGATCGAAGAGGCGATGGCGGTGGCGGCGCAGAAGTTCTATCGCACCGAAGACTACCTCGAGGCAGCGCTGAACCCCGAGTCGGGCGAGCTCGAGCTGCACGCGGTCAAGAACGTGGTCGAGGAGGTCGAGGACCCCCTTTCCGAGATTACGGTCGAGGACGCTCGCGAGGAGGGGATGGAAGATCCCCAGGTCGGTGCGCAGATGCGCACGCAGATGCCCACAGATCAACTGGGACGTATCGCGGCCCAGGCTGCCAAGCAGGTTCTGTATCAGAAGGTCCGTGACGCCGAGCGCGACAACATCTATGCGGAGTACACCGACCGGGTCGGCGAGCTGCTTACGGGAACGGTGAAGCGGTTCGAGCGCGGCGACATGATCGTCGATCTCGGTCGCGCTGAAGCGCTGCTGCCGCGGCGCGAGCAGTCGCGCGCCGAGCACTACAACATCAGCGATCGTGTTCGCGTTGTGATCGTCGAAGTGTTGCGGGCGACACGCGGCCCGCAGATCGTCGTATCACGCAGCAGCCCCGAGCTCCTGCTCAGGCTCTTCGAGATGGAGGTGCCGGAGATCTACGACGGCACCGTGCAGATCAAGGGAGCGGTTCGCGAAGGTGGCGATCGTGCCAAGGTGGCCGTGCACTCCAAGGATTCGGATATCGATCCGGTCGGCGCCTGTGTCGGAATGCGCGGCTCCCGGGTGCAGGCCATCATTCGCGAGCTTCGAGGCGAGAAGATCGACATCGTCGAATGGGCCGAGGAGCCGGACCAGTACGCCATAAACTCGCTCAAACCGGCACGCGTAAGCCGCGTCGGTGAGGCGCTGGTAGTCAACGATCTGGGTCATGAGGAGCACCACCTCGAGGTGATCGTCGACGAGGATCAGCTGTCGCTGGCGATCGGCAAGCGAGGCCAAAACGTACGGCTGGCAGGCAAGCTCCTCGGTCGCAAGATCGACGTCAAGAGCCACGAACAGAAGCGTCAGGAACTTGCGCCTGCACCGCCGGTGGTGACCCCCACCGGGGAGGGGTCGGACGCCGAGCCGGTGGCGGCGCTGCGACAAATCCCCGGCGTTGGGCCGAAGGCCGCCGAAGCGCTGGTGGCGGCCGGCTTCACTGGCGCCGCCGACATCGCGGCGGCAGACATAGACGCGTTAGTCGCCGTCGACGGGATCGGTCCGAAGACCGCGGCGAAGATCCACCAGGCCGCCTCGACGCTGAACGAACCGGAGCCCCCGACAACAGAGGGGCATGCTGCGCCCGAGCCGGAGATTGGCGCAGAAACAGCGGCGCTGGAGGCGGAACCGGCCTAGTCGCCTCCGTAGCCTCGGCACCCTTCGCAGAATCCACACGTAACGAGCTCAGAGCCAAGAGACGAGAGATCCGATGCGGGTACACGAGATCGCCAAGGAGCTCGGCATCGCTAGCAAGGTTGCCATCGAGCATCTGAACGGGCTCGGCGTCGATGTGAAGTCGCACGCCAACGCCATCTCGGAGGCCGACGCAGATCGCCTCCGCGAGATGCTCGCCGGCCAGACTGACGCTGCCGCCACGAAAGCCAAGCCAGCGGCGAAAGCCAAGCCAGCGGCGAAAGCCAAGCCAGCGGCGAAAGCCAAACCGAAGGCCAAACCGAAGGCCAAGCCGAAAGCCAAGCCGAAGGACGACCCCAAGGCAAAAGCGGCGGCTGAGCCCGAGCCGGTGGCGGAAGCCGATCCCGCGCCGGAGGCTGAGCCCCAGCCGGTAGAGGCCGCTACTGAAGCCGAAGACCTCGAAGAGGACCTCTCCGATGCTGCCGAATCGGTCGCTGCCGACGCGGAAGATGGCGCCGAAGCGGCCGCTGCCTTACTCGAATCCGAGCCGGTCGAGGTCGAAGAGGGCGTCACTGTGCGTCAGCTGGCGGAAGCCGCCGGGATCAGCCCGACGGAGATCATCACCGGCCTCATGAGCAAGGGCGTCATGGCCAACCTCACGCAGTCACTGGACACCGACGTGGCCGTCGCGGTGGCCGCCGAGCACGGCGTTCGGCTGCAGGTGGTGACCGCCGACGAGGTGCTGCTCGGGGCGCCGGAGGAGGGCGATGCCGCGGATCTGGCACCCCGCGCCCCGGTCGTCACCATCATGGGGCACGTAGATCACGGCAAGACGCAGTTGCTGGACTCGATTCGCGAAACCAACGTCGTGGCACGGGAGGCCGGTGGTATCACGCAGCATATCGGTGCCTCCGAGGTCGAATGGAAGGGCAATCGAATCGTCTTCATCGATACCCCCGGACACCAGGCCTTCACGCGTATGCGTGCCCGCGGGGCGCAGATCACCGACATCGTGGTGCTTGTCGTGGCCGCCGATGACGGCATCATGCCGCAGACCGTCGAGGCCATCGATCACGCTCGCGCTGCTGACGTTCCGATCCTCGTTGCGATCAACAAGATCGACTTGCCGCAGGCCAACGTCGACCGAGTCAAGCAACAGCTGGTCGAGCATCAGCTGCAGCCGGAGGACTGGGGCGGCGAAACGGTATGCGTTCCAGTGTCCGCCAAGACCAAGGAGCATCTCGAGGATCTGCTCGAGATGGTGATCCTGTCGGCGGAGTTGCTCGAGCTGAAGGCGAATCCGCAGATCACCGCACGCGGCAGTGTGCTGGAGGCCAAGCTCGATCGTCAGCGCGGCGCGGTGGCCACTTTGCTAGTTCAGGACGGGACGCTGCGCATCGGCGAGGCGCTCATTGCCGGCAAAGAGAGCGCCAAAGTACGGGCGATGTTCGATTCCGGCGGCAAGCAGTCGAAGGTCGCGCCGCCGGCCACGGCTGTCGAGGTGCTCGGCTTCTCCGGCGTGCCGGAGGCCGGCGACACTTTCCAGGTCGTCGAGGAGACCGCGATGGCACGCAAGGTCGCCGAGCTTCGACAGTTCAGGTCTCGCACAGACAGCCTCGCCGCCGGATCTCGGTTGACGCTCGAAGACCTCCACGCTCGGATTCTCGAGGGCGACAAGGTGAAGCTTTCGGTGGTGCTGAAAGCCGACACTCAAGGATCGGTGCAGACGCTCAGTGATGCTCTGGCCAAGCTTTCGAGCGACTCGGTCCAGGTCGAGATCATGCACGCTGCGGTCGGTGGAGTGACTGAGAACGACGTGTTGCTGGCGTCGGCATCGGACGCCATCATCGTCGGCTTCAACGTGCGGCCGGAGCGCGACGTGGCCGATGCGGCGACGCGTGAGCGCGTCGACCTGCGGCTCCACACGGTCATTTACCGACTCATCGACGAGGTCAGGGCCGCCATGGTCGGCAAGCTCGAACCGACCTTCGAGGAGCGGGCGATGGGAGCCGCCGAGGTTCGCGATACCTTCCGGGTGCCGCGCGCCGGCACGGTCGCCGGGTGCTACGTGACCGACGGCAAGTTCTTGCGCGGAGCGCGGGCGCGTCTGGTACGAGACTCGCGGATAATCTACGAAGGCAAGGTCGGGTCGCTGCGTCGCTTCAAGGAGGACGTACGCGAAGTTCAGCAGGGCTTTGAGTGTGGCATCGGTCTGGAGAACTTCAACGACGTCAAGATCGGTGACGTGCTCGAAGCCTACGACCTCGAGGAGATCGCTCCCAAGCTCTGAGTATCGACGTCCGGCGTGAGATGGATCCGGTACACCTGCGTCGCCCGGCGCGGAGGCCAGCATGATCATCGGTGTCTGCAGCCTCGAGTTTCGCCTGACGGGTTGCAGGAGTCTCAAGGAAAAACGCATGTTCCTCAATCGCCTCAAGGGGCGGTTGAAAGCACGCTTCAACGTCGCGGTGGCCGAAGTAGAGCATCAGGACTTGTGGCAGCGGGTGGGCGTCGCGGTGGCGTCGGTCTCGGCCTCTCAACGACCTCTGGAGGGGCTTTTCGACAGCGTCGTGCGTGAGGCGGAACGGCACGATGCCGAGCTCCTGCGACACACCATCGAGTACCTGTAGAGAAACGTGCCGGCCTTGCGCTCGCCGCCGGCAAGAGCGTATTACCGGCGGATATCGACCCAAGGAACCTGACCATGCGGCATCGTCCACGACGAGTCGGAGACAGCTTGCGTGCAGCGCTGGCTGACCTCCTACTCAATGAGGTCAAGGACCCCGGACTCGGGTTCGTTACCGTGACCGAGGTACGCATGAGCCACGACCTGTGCCATGCGCGGGTGTTCGTCAGCGTCATGGGTGACGCGGAGGCGGAAGCGTCGGCGATGCAGAGCCTGGGGCGGGCGGCCGGCTTCCTCCGCCGTGAGGTCGGCCGGCGCGTGCAGCTGCGGCGCACACCGGAGCTGCATTTCGAGATCGACCGCACGCTCGATCACAGCGATCGAATCGAGGAGTTGATACGTCAGGGAGCGCCGCAGGATCTGGCGGATGGTGGGGCAGATGGCGTCGACGAGTGACGGAATCGAGAAGGTAGTCCGTTGGATCGAGAAGCGCGACGATTTCGTCATCGCGTCTCACACGGATCCGGACGGCGACTCGCTGGGCTCCTCGCTGGGCTTGTCGCTGATGCTCGATCAGGCCGGCAAGCGATCGGAGGTGGCAATCCAGCAGCCGTTCCCGCGGCGATTCGACTGGCTGCCGGAAGCGTCGCGGGTACAGAGCCTCGATGCCGTAACACGGCGGTCACGCGCCAGCATTCTGGTGGAGTGCTCCGACTTTGCTCGCGCCGGTGTCACCGGACTTGATCGGATCGAGTCGCTCAACATCGATCATCACAGCCAGAACGCGATGTTCGCCGACGTGAACTGGGTCGATCCGCGGGTTGCCGCCACCAGCATGATGGTGGCGCGGCTGGCGGAGCCCCTCGGGGCCGAGATCACGCCGCCAATCGCCACGCTGCTGTACGTGGCCGTGCTCACCGATACGGGGTCGTTCCACCACTCCAACACCGACGCTGCGGCACTCCAGTTCGCCGCCGACATGGTCACCGCCGGTGCGGATGCATCGGCAATCGCCGAGGCGGTCTATGGCAACGTGCCGGCAGCACGGGTGTACTTGCTAGCCGACGCACTCGCGACCCTGAAGCTCGAGGATGGCGGGTCGGTGGCCTGGATGGTCCTCTGGCGCCGTGACTTCGCGCGCCGAGGCGGCGGCGATACCGAAGGGCTGATCAATCAGGCGCAGTCGATCGCCGGGGTGGGCGTGTCGCTTTTGTTCAAGGAAGTCGGACGTGAGCAGTTCCGCGTCAGCCTGCGATCCGATGGCAGCGTCGACGTGGCCAAGGTTGCGGCGGCGTACGGCGGCGGCGGCCATCCGCGCGCCTCGGGATGTCAGCTCGACGGCTCGTTGGAGCAGGTGCGGACGCGGATCCTCGCCCGCGTCAGCCGCTCGCGAGAGGTAGGGGGGTGAAGAGCAAGCTCGTCGGAATGCTCGTGGCCGACAAGCCGCCCGGCATGACGTCGCACGATGTCGTCGCCAAGATAAGACACCGCCTCCGTTGCCGTGCCGGGCACACCGGCACACTCGACCCGCAAGCAACCGGGGTGCTGCTGTTGTGTCTCGGCCGGGCAACGCGCTTGGCGAGGTTCCTCCAGAGTCAGGACAAGTTCTACGACTGCGGTATCCGGCTCGGTTGGGCCACCGACACGTACGATTCCGAAGGAGCAATGGTCGGCGATCGAGTTTCCGCGCCGCCGATCGAACCTCGGCGGCTAGCCGAGGTGCTGGAGTCTTTCGTGGGCGAGATCCAGCAGGTGCCGCCGGCCTACTCGGCCAAGAAGATCCGTGGTCAGCCGGCGTACAAGCGGGTTCGACGAGGTGAGACCGTCGAGCACCAGGCGGTGCCCGTGCGGGTGCATTCCATTGAGCTACTCGAGCACGGCGCCGAGCTGCTGAGGCTGCGGGTACACTGCGGATCGGGCACCTATGTGCGCACTCTGGCACATGATATCGGCGCTGCCGTTGGCTGCCCGGCCCATCTTGCCTCGCTGCGTCGGACTCGGGTCGGCCGCTTCGATCTGTCCGGGGCCCTGGACTGGGAATCGCTGGCCAACGGCCCGGTGGAAGCGATCGAGGCCCGCGTACTACCGGCGGCGGCGATCGTGCAGGAGTGGCCCGGTGTGGTAGTCGATCGGGAGGGGCTCGACATCATTCGCAACGGTGGAGTGCTGGAGCCACATTGCATCATCGACCGGGTGCCGGCGGAGGGCCCGACGGCCTCACCAGGCCGCCCGGGTTGGGTGCGCGTGATGGACCCGGAGGCGCAGCTGCTGGCGGCCGCCGAGTTGCTTCCGGGGGGGATGTTGCAGCCCCGAATCGTACTGATCTAGACGCGGGTCTGCAGACGCGACACCGCCGCGCTGCAACGGTCGCCAGGGGCACCTCTGGCGCGTTTACAGGCCCCTGACCCCGTGGTACCTTTGCCGTCTTGCCTGGCACTCGTGCGCCTGGACACCTGCTGAAATCTGTTGCCCGGCAAACCCACGCACAAAGATTAGAAGCGAGCTACGCGAAGAGGATGATGAGTCAAGCGGAGATAGCGATCGAAGGGTACCGGCAGCACCCGACGGATACCGGGTCCTCGGAGGTCCAAGTTGCGCAACTGACCTCGCGGATTCGGCACCTCACGGAGCACATGAAGGCCAATCGTAGCGACTACGCGACCCAGCGCGGGCTGCAGATGCTCGTCGGCAAGCGTCGGCGCCTGCTCGATTACCTGCGCGGCGTGAGCGTAGCGCGGTATCAGAATCTCATCGAAAGGCTGGGGCTGCGACGATAGTCGGGCGCTTGCTGCGGAAGGAAACGGCGTAAGAAGAGAAGCGGATAGCGGATAGCGGACGCGGCGAAGGGAACTTCGAAGCCTGCTCGGAACACACCTCGGGGAAGCACACTCCACCCCTGTCGTGTAACCAAGCTGCGCGCTCGCTCGCCTGTACAGGGTCGCTGAGCGGCTTGGAGGAACGTACTAGATGATCGTGCAAGAGAAGATCGAGCTGAACGGCCAGACAATCGAGTTCGAGGTCGGCCGTGTCGCTCGGCAAGCGGACGGTTCGGTGGTCGTATCGTGCGGTGATACGAAAGTACTGGTCACCGCGGTCATGGCTCGCAAGCCCAAGGCCGCATCCTTTCTGCCCCTCACCGTCGACTATCGTGAGTGGACCTACGCTGGCGGCCGCATCCCTGGCGGCTTCTTCAAGCGCGAGGGGCGACCGGCAGACAAGGAAATCCTCACGTCTCGCATGATCGATCGCAGCATCCGACCGTTGTTCCCGAAGGGGTATCGGTACGAGACGCAGGTCATCGGCATGGTGCTCTCCGCCGACGGCGAGAACGATCCTGCGATCTTCGCCAAGATGGGCGCGTCGATGGCCCTCAACTGCTCGCGCATACCGTTCGACACACCGTTTGCGGCGTTCCGTGTCGGACTGGACGAGGACGGCTATCTACTCAACCCGACATCGACGCAGATGGACAACAGCTGTCTCGATTTGATCCTCTGTGCCCGGCGTGATGCGGTCATGATGGTTGAGGCAGGTGCCGACGAAGTGAGCGAGGCTGAGGTCATCGGTGCGTTCGAGTTCGCGCAGCCGTACGTCGAGGCCTATATCGATCTGCAGGAGAAGATCCGAGACCAGCTGGGCATCGAGAAGATGGTCTTCGAGCCAGTCGAGCTGAGCGCTGAGCTTTGCGCCCGGGTCGACGAGATCGGCGGCGAGAAGATCCGCGAGGCGCTGACCGTCGGCGACAAGATCGAGCGCCGCGACCGTATGGGAGAGGTCAAGACCGAGATCAAGGCAGCCATCGCCGAGGAAAACGAAAAGTGGGCGGCCGATGCCGGCGAGGCGATCTCGGAGCTGGTGAAGCGCGCCACACGGCATTCGGCACTGCGCGAGGGCAAGCGGTTCGACGGCCGGGCGTTCGACGAGGTCCGGCCGATCCACTGCGAAGTGGGCTATTCCCCACGCGCCCATGGCTCGGCATTGTTTACGCGTGGAGAGACGCAGGCGTTCGTCACCACGACGCTCGGTACCTCGGATGACGCGCGCAAGGTCGAAGGGTACGACGGCGAGTACTGGAAGCGCTTCATGCTGCACTACAACTTCCCGCCGTTTTCTGTCGGCGAGGCGCGTTTCATGCGCGGCCCCGGTCGTCGTGAGATCGGTCACGGACATCTTGCCGAGCGCGCCATCGATCCGGTGTTGCCAACGGACGATGATTGGCCGTACGTGCTGCGGACAGTCTCGGAGATCCTGGAGTCCAACGGGTCGTCGTCGATGGCGACCATTTGTGGTGGAACACTGTCGTTGATGGATGCCGGCGTGCCGATCCGCGCACCAGTGGCCGGCATTGCCATGGGCCTGATGAAGGACGACGAGACGGTCGCCATCCTGTCGGATATCGCCGGTGAGGAAGATCACTACGGGGATATGGACTTCAAGGTGGCCGGTACGCCACGCGGCATCACCGCGCTGCAGATGGACATCAAGATCTCCGGCCTGTCGCGGGAAATCCTCGAGCAAGCGCTCGAACAGGCGCACCAGAACCGCCTTCACATCTTGAAAAAGATGAGTGAAGCGCTTGCCGCTCCGCGGCCCGAAACCAGCCAGTGGGCGCCGCAGATCATCACCGTCAAAATCTCGGTGGATCGGATCCGCGACATCATCGGCCCGGGCGGGCGGATCATCCGGCAGATGCAGGAAGATACCGGCTGCAAGATCAACGTCGAGGACGACGGCACGGTGCAGATCGCATCACCCGACGCCGAGGCGTGTGCGGCCGCCCAGAAGATGATCTCGGACCTGACTCAGGAGGCCGAGGTCGGCAAGGTCTATCGTGGCAAGGTGCGCTCGATCAAGGACTTCGGTGCCTTTGTCGAGATCCTGCCGGGAACCGACGGCCTGCTGCACATCTCCGAGGTGGCCGAGCATCGGGTCGACGACATGCGCGAGCATGTGAGCGAGGGACAGGAGCTCACCGTCAAGGTGGTCAAGATCGAGGCACCGAACCGCATTCGCCTGTCACTCAAGGCGCTGACTGAGGCTGAGAAGGCCTCCGTCGAGGCTTAGATCGATGAGCACGCCATATCCATCTGCCAAGGACATCGAACGCCGTTGGTGGTCGGTCGACGCGGAAGGCAAAGTGCTGGGCCGACTCGCCACGACGATCGCAACGGTGCTCATGGGAAAGCACAAGGCGATCTACACGCCCTTTCTGGATTGCGGCGATCACGTGGTGGTAGTGAATGCCGAGAAGATCGTGTTGACGGGCAACAAGCTCGATGACAAGAAGTACTACCGTTACAGCGGCTACCCGGGAGGATTGAAAGAGACCAACGCCCGGCGCGTGCTGGAGACGTACCCGGAGCGGGTGCTCGAGGCGGCGGTGAAGGGGATGCTCCCGAAGACCCGGTTGGGCCGGCAGATGTACAGCAAGCTGCGGGTCTACGCCGGCCCGGAGCATCCGCACGCGAGCCAACACCCCGAGCCGTTGGCCGGTGACCGGGCTTGATGAGGAAACGATGACAGACGTTCGGTACTACGGAACTGGCAAGCGGAAGTCGTCCATCGCGAGGGTATTCCTGCGACCGGGAACCGGAGAGATCACGGTTAACCGGCGGACGCTCGAACACTACTTCCCGATTGCAACGCACCGCGCGGCCGTGACCCTGCCGCTGCAGGTGGCGGAGGCCGAGGGGAAGGTCGATTTGATGATCACCGTCAAGGGCGGGGGGCCTTCGGGCCAAGCCGGAGCGGTGCGGCACGGCGTGGCGCGCGCGCTCCTGGATTCCGATCCAGGCCTTCGCGCCGCCCTCAAGGAACACGGATTGCTGACGCGCGACGCTCGCAGGAAGGAGCGCAAGAAGTACGGCCTCAAGGGTGCGCGCGCCAGGTTCCAGTTCAGCAAGCGTTAGGAGGAATCGTGGTCGGCGTTTCGCTGCGGCAATTGCTCGAGGCTGGTGTCCATTTCGGTCATCAGACGGGGCGCTGGAACCCGAAGATGAAGTCGTTCATCTTCGGAAAGAAGAACGGTATCTACATCATCGACCTGCAGAAAACGCAGGCGGCGTGGACCGAGGCTCTGAGCTTCCTCGAGCAGGAAGCAGCGCAGGGTGGCAAGGTGCTCTTTGTCGGCACCAAGCGCCAGGCGCAGGAGACGATCGCCGACGAAGCGAACCGTTGCGGTCAGTACTACGTCAACCACCGCTGGCTCGGGGGGTTGCTCACCAACTATCAGACCATTCGCAAGAGCATCGAGCGCTACAAGGATCTCGAGGCGATGGCGGACGACGGGCGCTTCGATCTGCTTCCCAAGAAGGAGGTTCTGAAGCTCCGGCGCGAGCTCTTCAAGCTCGACCGCAACCTGGTCGGAATCAAGGACATGGGCGGCTTGCCGGATGTCGTTTTCGTGATGGATATCCGTCGCGAGCGCATCGCGGTCGACGAGGCCCTGAAGCTCGGAATACCGGTCGTCGCCATCGTCGATACGAATTGTGATCCGAACGGGATCGACTTCGTCGTACCTGGCAATGACGATGCCCTGCGCGCGATCCGACTGTTCTGCGAAGCGGCGGCAACGGCGCTCCTGGCCGGACGCGCAATCTACGATTCGTCGCTCGAGGACGCGGTGCGAGAAAAGGCCGAGGCAGAGAGTGCCAAGCAGAAGATGGTCGAGGCAGCGGAGGCCGCCGACGCCGCGGTAGATGACGCCACGGTAGACGATGCCGCGGCGGATGATGCTGCGGAGGTGGTTGAGCCAGCTGCAGAGGAGGCCGTAGCGACGGCGGAGGAAGCGGCCGCCGAGGAGGCCTCAGCCGATGAAGCAAGTGCCGGTGATGCTGCTGAGGAGACCGCGTCCGAGTCGCCAGACGGCGGCGCGGAGGCTGCTCCCGAGGCCGACAAGGCCTGACGGCGAGGCCCTACCAGAGACCCTGGTGGATGCGGGGACTGCCGCGACCACCGCGAACTTTGTGCACGAGGAAGGCTAGAGATGGACATCAGTGCGGCCGCTGTCAAAGAGCTCAGGGAGCGCACGGGCGTCGGGTTCATGGACTGCAAGCAGGCGCTCCGCGAGGCCAACGGCGACATGGACGAGGCGATCAAGATCCTGCGCACCATGGGCAAGGCGAAGGCGGCCAAGAAGGCTGGCCGCGCAGCTACCGAGGGTCGTATCGAGTCTTACGTCCACATGGGAGGCAAGATCGCCGTGCTCCTCGAGCTCAACTGCGAGACCGACTTCGTCGCCCGAAACGAGGACTTCGGCTCGCTGGCGCGCGATCTGGCGATGCATGTCGCAGCGGCCAACCCCAAGAACATTCGCCGCGAGGACGTCGATGCCGCCGTGCTCGATGCCGAGCGGCAGGTGTTCCATGACCAGGCAGTAGCGGAGGGCAAGCCCGAGAACATCATCGACAAGATCGTTAGCGGCAAGATCAACCGCTACCTGGCCGAGACCTGTCTGCTCGAACAGGGCTTCGTCAAGGACCCGGACAAGAAGGTCGCAGATCTGATTACCGAAGCGGTCACCAAGCTCGGGGAGAATATTCTCGTCGGGCGATTTTCGCGGTTGGCAATCGGTGATTCGGATCCCACTTTGGCGGTAAGCAGCCCGGCCAGCACCGAGTAGCCGCCTGGGCGCGGCTCCGTTCAACGGGAGGGACGCGCATGACCGACGCTCGGCCGGCATACCGGCGCGTGCTGCTGAAGCTGTCCGGCGAGGTCCTCATGGGCTCGACCGGCTACGGGATCGACCACCAGGTCGCCCACAGCATTGCCGGCGAGATTCACAGGGCGCGCTCGGCGTGCGACGCCATGGGCCTGGTGATAGGCGGGGGCAACATCTTCCGTGGCATCAACGCCGGCGATCTCGGCATCGACCGTGTGACTGCCGATCACATCGGTATGCTCGCTACGGTGATGAACAGCTTGGCGCTTCAGGACGCGCTCGAGAAGGGCGGCCTGGATACCCGGGTGATGTCGGCGCTGCGCATGGACAAGGTTGCCGAGCCGTTCATCCGTCGCCGGGCACAGCGGCACATGGAAAAAGGCCGCGTCGTCATCTTCGCCGCTGGCACCGGCAGTCCGTACTTCTCCACCGACACGGCGGCTGCGTTGCGTGCCCTGGAGATGAACGCCGATGTGCTGATGAAGGGTACGAAGGTCGACGGGCTCTTGACCGCCGACCCGGTCAAGGATCCGGATGCGCAGTTGATCGAACGGACGACGTTCGAGGAGGTGCTAAGCAACCGGCTCGGGGTCATGGACTCGGCAGCTGTGGCGCATTGTATGGAGAACGACCTGCCGATTCTTATCTTCAACATGCGCGAATCCGGTAGTATCGTGACGGCAATTCGTGGCGAACCGATCGGATCGTTGATCGCTCCCGCGGAGTATTCGCACAGTAGCTGAGGGGCTCGAGCGATGGCGGAAGACGAGGTCCGGCAGGCGCTGCTCGCCGGACAACAGCGGATGAGCGCCGCGAGCGAGGCCTTCGCTCGTGAGCTCCGGACGATTCGGACGGGGCGCGCCAACACGGCGGTGCTGGACGATGTCCTGGTCGACTACTACGGCACTTCGACGCCGTTGAATCAGCTCGCCAGCCTAGCGGCTCCGGAGCCGCAGTTGATTGTCGTGCAGCCGTATGACCGGGGCTCCATCGGCGCCATCGAGAAGGCGGTCCTGCAGGCAGACCTGGGACTGAACCCTAATAACGATGGCGCCGTGATCCGTGTGCCGATCCCCGAGTTGACCGAGGAGCGGCGACACGAGCTTGCCAAGAACGTCGGCGCAATCGCCGAGCACGGCAAGACAGAGATGCGACAGATACGTCGTGATGTCAACGAGGAGATCAAGAAGCTAGAGAATGACAGCGATCTCTCGGAAGACGAATCGCGCCGCGGGCTCAAGCAAGCCCAGGAGCTGACCGACAAGTTCTGTTCGGGCATTGAGGAGCTGGCCGAGGCCAAGCGACAGGAACTCCTCACCTTCTGAGTGCGGACCTGAGAGACGACCCGCTCCATTTCGACAGCACCCGACTCGGTGCCATGGTGCTGGCGGCCGGCAAGGCTCTTCGCCTGCGACCCCTGACCGATGATCGTGCCAAGGCCGTAGTGCTGTTCCTCAACCGGCCGTTGCTGGACTACACGCTCGACTGGCTGCGCCGCTGCGGTTTCGAGCAGGTGTGGATCAACCTGCATCACCAGGCCGAGTCGATCACCGCCACGTACGGCCACCGAGCCTTTGGCATGAAGGTCCGCTATAGCGCCGAGGAGCGGCTTCTCGGCACCGCCGGAGGGCCGCGTCGTGTCCTCGACCAGCTCGCACCCACGACCCTGCTGGTGAACGGCGACACGGTCTCGTCGCTGGCGCTCGGTCCTTTGTTGCAGTTGCACCGGCGGGGCGCCCTGGCCACCCTGGGTCTTTACCGCGGCGATTCGGCGCAGGGCTATCCCACCGTGACCGCGAGCGCTGACGGTCGATTGCTGGCGTTCCCCGACGACCCGCTGCCGGCAGCGGAAAGGACCGTGCGGGGCGTGTTCACCGGCGTCCATCTGGTCGAGCGCGAGGTGCTGGAATCTCTCCCGGTCGACGAGCCTCTGGGAATGGTCGATCCGGTGTACCGGTCGCTGATGCGCGCCGACCTGCCGGTGCACGCTCTCCCGGTTGCCGGCAGCTGGTACGAGGCCGGCGACCCGGGCCGCTATATCGACGCCCAGCTCGCGGCACTGGAGTGCGGTCACGCGTCGCTCGGATACGCGCAGGCGAAGCGCCTCGACAGCGGTGGCTATGTCAGTCCCGACACCCACCTGGAGAACGTCAGGCTGGAGCCGCCGTTCCTGGTTGGCGCCGGCGCGCGCCTCAAGCATGGCGCCGTGCTGAGGCGCGTCGTGGTGGCCGATCTGTGTCGCATCGAAAGTGGCAGCCGGGTGGTCGAGTGCGTTCTCTGGAAGGGCTGCAATGTGGGGCCTCGATGTCGACTGCAGCGCGTGGTGGTCCTCGACGGCGTGGCCGTGCCGGCTGGCACCGAAGCCCAGAACGCGGTCTTCACGCACGAAGGGATGGTTCCGTTCGACACCGCAACCGTCACAGCCGCGCCGACGCCCGACGGGCCGTGAACGATCAGGACGTCGGTACGAGGCTGGCTGCGGACGGGGTCCTGGAGGGGCTGTCGATACCGCCGAGCGCTCGGCTGCAGCAGCTGACCGGACATGCCTCCGCTCGGCGGTTCTTTCGGGTGACCGCGGGGGCGGTGTCGACGGTTCTGGTGGCGTATCCGGTCGATGACCCGAGCGGTCCGCGGCGCTACGTCGATACGGCAGCGTTCCTCCGTCGCGCCGGCGTCCTGGTGCCTACTGTGCATGCGGTCGGGGCTCGGGCGCTCGTCGTCCAGGACGGCGGCGACGAGTTGCTTGACTGCGTTCCGCCCGGGCGCCAGCCGCGGCTCTACCGACAGGCGGCGCGCATCATGCTGCGTTTGCAACGCCAGGGACGGCGAGAGGTCCCACCCAATCCGGATCTGAGCCTTGACGCCACGCGCCTACGCCAGGAGCTGGATTTCGCCGAGCAGCATGCACTCGCCGGATGGCTCGGGATAGACGACGGTAGGGACGGGCGAGAACGCTTCTACGACCGCTTGGTGTCGGAGATCGAACGGCTGCCACAAGCGCTGTGTCACCGTGATTACCACGCCCGCAACCTGCTGATGGTCGGTGATCGTCTGATGGTGCTCGATTTTCAGGACATCATGCAGGGCCCGTTGTTCTACGATCTCGCCTCGCTGGTGTGGGACAACTACTGCGATCTGGAAGCCTCGGTGGCCACGGAAACCGTGGCGAGCTTCTGGTCGGGGAGCCGTTGCCGGCTCGAAGCGTCCGCGGCGGCGGAGATACCGGATCGACCGGCCGGCCTGCCTCCGGTGGCGCGCCAGGCGTTTTGTCTGGTCGGTTTACAGCGCTGCCTCAAAGCGCTTGGCACGTTCGCCTATCAGGTGACCGTTGCCGGTAACGCCGACTATGCGCGCTACGCGCCGCGAACCTGGCGGCACGCCCGAGCGGCTCTGGTGGCACTGGGTTGGGGCGAGGACTTGCGTCGGCTGGAGGCCTTCGAGCGGGTTCCGGCGTGACTTGCACCAGGTGCGACGGTACCTTCTTCGCCACCACCATCTACTGACGGAGCCAACGCCTTGCCACCGTTCGTATACGTCGAGGATCTCGCTGCTCACGTCGGCTCTGACGTACGTCTCCGCGGCTGGCTGTACAACAAGCGCTCCAGCGGGAAGATCGCGTTTCTCCAGGTTCGCGATGGCACCGGCGTCGTGCAAGCGGTTGCCGTCCGCGGCAAGGTAGGCGAGCCGCTGTGGGAGCAAATCGATGCGCTCGGTCAGGAATCGTCGATCATCCTCACTGGACAGGCAAAAGCAGACGAGCGGGCTCTGGGCGGCGTCGAGATCGGGTTGGCCGCCATTGACGTCGTCCAGTCAGTGCATGACTACCCGATCACACCCAAGGAGCACGGCATCGAGTTCTTAATGGATCGGCGGCACCTCTGGCTGCGTTCCTCGCAGCAACACGCCATTCTGCGCGTGCGGAGCAAGCTGGAGAAGCTGTGCCGCGACTACTTTCACGATCGTGGTTTCACGCTTATCGACAGCCCGGTGCTGACGCCGCTTTCGGTCGAGGGCACCACGAGCCTGTTCGAGACCGACTACTTCGGACGACCGGCCTACCTCACGCAGAGTGGCCAGCTGTATCAGGAGGCCGGGGCGATGGCCCACGGCAAGGTGTTCTGCTTCGGCCCCACGTTCCGGGCTGAGAAATCCAAGACCCGTCGGCACTTGACGGAGTTCTGGATGCTGGAGCCCGAGGTGGCGTACGCCGACCTCGAGGAGATCATGGACCTGGCAGAGGACTTCATCGTCACGGTGGTGCAGCAGGCGCTGACGACGTGTGCCGGCGAGCTGACATCGCTCGAGCGCGATACGCAAGGATTGGAGGCGGTCCTCAGCCCGTTTCCGCGCGTCCACTACGACGAGGCGGTGCAGATTCTCCAGGACGCCGGCGAGGAGTTCGAATGGGGCAGTGACTTCGGGGGTGGCCACGAGACGATCATCTCGGCAGCCTACGATCGCCCGGTCTTCATCAATCGCTTTCCGGCCAAGATCAAGCCGTTCTATATGGAGCCGGACGCCGAGCGCCCGGACCTGGTCCTCGGCTGCGACATGATCGCTCCGGAAGGCTACGGCGAGCTCGTCGGCGGCGGCCAGCGGATTCACGATCCGGAGCTGCTCGAAGCTCGCCTGCTCGAGCACGGGCTGCCGCTGGAGCCGTACGCGTGGTACAGCGATCTGCGACGCTACGGGACGGTGCCGCACTCGGGCTTCGGCATGGGGCTCGAACGCCTCGTGGCATGGGTCACCGGCCGACCTCATCTGCGCGAGACGATCCCGTTCCCCCGTATGCTGGGACGACTGGAGCCTTGAGCGCGCTTGCTCACGGCTCGCGGTTTCTCACCAGTTGCGGCGGCATCGGTTTTCTCTGGCCGCCGGGAACCTGGGGATCGCTGCTGGGCCTCGTGCTTTTTGCACCGCTGCTCGCGCCCCGATCCATCGCCTTCCAATCGGCGGCGACGGTGATGGTGATCGTTGTCGGATCGCTGGCCGCATCCCACGTGAGTCGAGTCGTGGGAACGGAAGACCCGTCCGAGGTAGTTATCGATGAGCTGGCCGGCATGTGGGTCGGGCTGCTCGGCACCAGCGGGTGGGTACCCGGGGTGCTGGCGTTCATCCTCTTCCGCTTCTTCGATATCGCCAAACCGTTCCCGGTGCGCCAGGCCGAGGCGTTGCCCGCAGGCTGGGGCATCATGGCCGACGATGTGCTCGCCGGGCTCTACACGCTCGTGCTGGTACAGCTGGCCACGCCATGGCTTCCGATCTGACCGACGTCGATGCGCTCGCGGGGAGCGTGGTTGCCATGCTGACGGCGGGCGGCGAGACGGTGGCGCTGGTGGAGTCGTGCACCGGCGGCGAGGTGGGTGCCGCCCTGACCCGTACTCCGGGGGCGTCGGCGTGCTTCTGGGGATCTGTAGTGGCCTACTCGGGCGACGCCAAGCACCTGCTGGTGGGCATCACCATCGAGGCCCTCGATGCGCAGGGCACGGTCTCTGAGGCCACCACGAACGACCTGGCGGAGCGCGTCCGAGGGCTGGCGCGCAGCACCTACGGCGCTGCGGTTACCGGCTGGGCAGGCCCGCAAACCGACGGCCCTGATCCGGTGGGAACGGTGTACGTCGCGGTTTCAGCAGCTCATGGCGTCTGGGCGCGACGCTGCGTATACGATGGCGACCGTGCCGCCGTACGCCAGGCTGCAACGATCTGCCTGTTGCAGGGCATCCTTGAAGTGGCCGGGCCCGATCACCGCACCGCGCCCCTGCAGGAGTAGCCGTGGAGACAGCTTTGGTGGCCTTTCTTTCCGGATTCGCTGTCGGCAGCGTTCCGTTCGGGCTGCTGCTGGTGCGCGGCCTCGGCCGCGGCGATATCCGCTCGGTCGGCAGTGGCAACATTGGCGCCACCAACGTTGGTCGCCTCCTGGGGCCTGCCGGCTGGGCCACGACGCTGGCGGCTGACGCAGGCAAGGGGGCGGCGGGCGTATTGCTCGGCGGCATGCTGGCATCGGCTGGCCCGGTGCCGGGTGTGGCGGGTGCCGTGGGTGCCGTACTCGGACATTGCTTTCCGCCTTGGCTGCGCGGCCGTGGTGGCAAGGGCGTGGCGACGATGTTCGGCGCCTTCGGGGTGCTCAGCCCAGTGGCGACACTGATGGCGCTGGCGGCCTTCGGACTCGTGGCCGCCTGGTTCCGAACCGTGTCGATGGCGTCGCTGAGTGCCGCCGTGCTCCTGCCGGTCGCCAGCTGGCTCGTGAATGACCCCGTCGCCGTGGTCGCCGGTGCCGCCGTCGTTGCCCTGGTGGTGGTGTGGCGCCATCGTGGCAACATCGTGCGGCTTCGCGCTGGCAGCGAGGCGCGGGTCGGGGGCGGGCAACCATGACCAGGGCCAATGCGACGCGGGCCGCGACCGTTGCCGTCGTAGGGGCGGGCTCCTGGGGAACGGCGCTGGCTATTCACGCTGCCACGGCCGGACACGACGTCGTTCTCTGGGGGCACGACGCGGATCGAGTGGCCCGCATGGACAAGGAGCGCGAGAACGTAGCGTACCTGGCCGACATTCCGCTTCCGTTGAGTCTGAGAGTCTCTACCGACGCGCGGGTTACGTTGTCCGGCGCGGGGCTGGTGATCAGCGCCGTGCCATCCCGTTTCCTGCGCGATGTGTGGGCGCGTCTGGGACCCGACGTGGATTCGACGTCGCACCTGATCTCGGCCACCAAGGGGATTGAAGAGGACAGCGGTCTCCGCATGACACAGGTGCTCGAGGAGGTGATCCCGGGCTCCGTGCGGTCGCTGTCGTCGCTGTCCGGCCCGTCATTCGCGCGCGAGCTCGCCGAGGGGCAGCCTACTGCCGTGGCCCTTGGCTGCACCGATGCGGCGGCCGCCCGCGAGGTGCAGGCAGCGCTCAGCTTCGGCCCGTTGCGTGTGTATCGCAACCCCGACCTCATCGGCGTCGAGATCGCCGGCGCGCTGAAGAACGTCATCGCGTTGGCGGCGGGGATCGTCGCCGGTCTCGGCCTCGGGTCGAACAGCAGCGCCGCGTTGATCTGTCGCGGTCTGAAGGAGATGTCGGCCCTCGCCAACCAGCTTGGCGGGCGACCGGAGACGATGATGGGTCTGGCAGGTTTGGGCGATCTGGTGCTCACCTGTAACGGGCCCTTGAGCCGCAATCGCGGTGTCGGGGTGGCCATTGGCCGCGGTCAGAGTCTCGACTCGGCAACACGTGACATGACGATGGTCGCCGAGGGAGTCGCCACGACCCGCTCGGTGCGTCAAATTGCCCGCCGGCATGGGGTGGAGATGCCGATCACGGAGCAGGTCTATCAAGTGCTGTACGGCGACAAGCCGGCACGGCAGGCGATCGAGGAGCTGCTCGCGCGCGCCCTGGTAGAGGAGTGGGGCTAGCGTGCTACGATCTTGGGGATTGCCGGGGGGCTGTCAGGTTCTGTATGTACACTCGTCGGGGGACGCGCATGCTCCGGATCGTTGCCTTTGCGCTCTTGCTTCACAGTCTGATCGGCGTACCGGTTGTCCCGGCTCAGCGCGCCATCGACCCCTTGATCTCCAACAGTGAGGATCCGACCGAGCTGCAGCAGCTGGCGGTCCAGTTCATTGCCAACAACCAGCCCAGACAAGCGCTGGCAGCATTGCGCAAGTCGGTCGGGATCTATTCGGAGAACGCCGAGTCGCACATGTGGCTCGGAGTGGTCTATACGCAGCTCGACGAGTTCGATGCCGCCGAAGCGGAGTACCGCGCCGCCTTACAGATCAACCCGCTGCTCACCGAGACGCACAACTGGTTCGGTGTGCATTGGGCTCGGCGAGGTGATCTGGCGCATGCGATCGAGCAGTATCGCGCCGCCTTGGACGACCCGGCCTTCCCGCGCATCTCGCGTGCCCGCGTGCTGGTGAATCTGGGCAACGTCTATCTCCAGCAAGGCGATGTGGAAGCGGCGATTCCGGCTTTCAGCGAGGCGACACGCGCGTCGGTACCCTCTAGCGATCCCTTGTTTGCGCTGATGCACATGTCGCTCGCCGACGCGTTGATCAAGAACGGGCGCCCTCGCGAGGCGCTCGGAGCGTTGGGGAATCTCGGCGTCCTGCCATCGTCGCCGCGTGGGGAGCTACTGCGAGGGCTGGCGTTCCGGGACCTCGGCACCAACGCCGAGGCAGTGGATCACCTGCAGGAAGTACTGCGCATGGCGCCCGGCAGTGAGCTCGCCGAACAGGCGCTGGAGATCCTTCGCCAGCTGCAAAGCGCAGGATCCAACTGAATCCTGCGGGCGGCGAAAGTGCCCTTTGTTGATCTCGCTAGCATCTCCCTCCCACGAACGTCACCACGCCTATGACCAGGGGCAGTAGCTTCCTGATCCGTTCGCTCCGCAACAGCCGCGCCCGGTTGGCGTCGGCGATCGGGCGTCTGGTGCCAGGTGGCGGGCTCACAGAGCACGATATCGCGCTGCTGGAGGAAGCACTCATCGGTGCCGATGTCGCTGTCGAGATGGTTGAAGATCTCCTGCAGGCGGTGCGCGGCGCTCAAACCGATCCTGGCGCGGCACGCGCGGCGCTCGCCGCGGCGATGATCGAGGTGCTCGACGTCGCCGCGCGAGGCAAGCAGGTGCCCACCGCCCATCCGCTCGTCGTGCTCCTGGTCGGCGTCAACGGGTCCGGCAAGACCACCACCGCTGCCAAGCTCGCTAGCTGGTATCTGGCGCGCGGGAAGACACCGATTCTCGGAGCGGCCGATACGTTCCGGGCTGCCGCCGTGGAGCAGCTGCGCACGTGGGGACAGCGGCTCGATGTGCGGGTCGTGGCGCACGCGCAGGGCGGCGACCCGGCCGCGGTAGCCTTCGATACCTGCGAGGCGGCGGTAGCCGGCGACGCCGACGTCGCCATCATCGACACCGCCGGCCGGCTGCAAACGCACGACAACTTGATGTTGGAGCTCGACAAGATTCGAAGGGTCATTGCGCGGGTAGTCGATGGTGCGCCCCACGAGATACTCCTGGTGCTCGATGGCACTACGGGGCAGAACGGCCTACGCCAGGCGGAGCAGTTTCTGAGCCACGCCGGTGTTACCGGGCTGGTCCTCGCCAAGCTCGACGGCACCGCCAAGGGCGGTGTGGCGCTGACGATCGCCCGCCGTCTGGAGCTGCCAATCCGGTTCGTCGGCACGGGCGAGAAGGCCGAGGACCTCGCGAGTTTCGATGCCGCCGGTTATGTTGAAGCGCTCATCGGAGGCCCCGACGAATGAGCGATCGATCGGCTACCCATGGCGACGAACATCTGGCCTATGTCCAGGAGTGCCTCGAGCTTGCCGCCCAGGCGCGCGGCGACACTGGCCCCAACCCCCTCGTCGGCGCCGTGGTGGTCGACAACGGCGAGATCGTCGGTCGCGGTTATCACCGCCGCTGCGGGGACGCCCACGCGGAGCAGGTGGCACTGGCGCAGGCGGGGGCTGCGGCGCGCGGCGCGACCCTTTACACGAACGTGGAACCCTGTTGCCACCAAGGCCGCACACCGCCCTGCGTCGATACCATTATCGCGGCTGGCATTCGCGCGGTGGTGTCGTCGCATCGCGATCCGGATGATCGCGTCGACGGACGCGGCTTCGAGGCTTTGCGAGCCGCCGGCGTGGACACCACGATCGGTCCGTTGGCGACGGAGGCCGCGGAGCTCAACGCTGCCTATTTGAAGCTCAAGCGCACCGGGAGACCGCTCGTTATTGCCAAGGCGGCGTTGTCGTTGGATGGTCGCATGGCCACCAGGACGATGGCCTCGCAGTGGATCACCGGCGAGGAAGCGCGAAGCTTCACGCACGGCATTCGTAGCACCGTCGACGCGGTGCTCGTTGGCATCGGCACGCTGCTGCACGACGATCCGCGACTTACCGCGCGGGCACCGGGCGCTCACCAGCCCCGCTATCGCGGGGTCGTCGATGCGCGTCTGGACACCCCGCCTGCCGCCCGGCTGCTGCAGGAGTGCGTCGGGGCGCCGCTGGTGATTACCAGCGCGTCGGCCGATGCGGATCGGCGCCAGCGACTCGAAGCGCAGGGCGCGCAGGTGATCGATGCGAACGAGATGCCCTCGGGCCGCATCGACCTCGACGACATGCTGCTTCGGCTCGGTGCGCTCGACGTGGCCTCGGTCTTGGTGGAGGGGGGGAG
The DNA here is from genome assembly GCA_965248695.1 of Acidobacteriota bacterium. GTDB lineage: Bacteria > Acidobacteriota > UBA890 > UBA890 > WLXD01 > DASCOT01. Next base: position 4,954,321 of record CBDFKD010000002.1, read on the forward strand.
CGCCTTGCTCACCAGCGCTTTCGAGCTTGGTATAATCGACAAAGTGGTGCTGTTCTACGCTCCGCTATTGATCGGGGGGCAAGAGGCGCTCCCGCTTTGGGGCGGCGATGGCATCGACCAGCTTGCGTCCGCTCCTCGGGTACAGCGAGTTCGCCTGCACCGACTCGGTTCCGATTGGGCGATCGAAGGGTATCTGCGGCCGCCCGAGGTGCCCGCTTAGCACCACAGATCCCCCCTCTTTTCCGGTGCCACCTACTTGAGTGGCTCCCGGGACCCTGGCGCCCATGTTTACCGGTCTGGTTGAAGAAGTCGGTACCGTCGTAGGCATCGATCCCTTGCCGCGGGGATCGCGCCTTCGTATCGCAGCCGCGGGCGTGCTCCATGACCTGGCCCAGGGAGAAAGCATCGCGGTGGACGGCGTCTGTTTGACGGCGCTGGACATCGACTCGACCGGGTTTGGGGCGGATGTTTCCCCCGAGACCATCGCCCGCTGCAACGTGTCGCAGTATCGGATTGGCACGGAGGTGAACCTCGAGCGTGCGCTGCGGGTTGGTCAGCGCCTCGGTGGCCATTTCGTCCAAGGGCACGTCGATGGCGTTTGCCGCGTTTTGACCTCTAGTGACGAGGACGACTTCATCCGCCTCACCTTCGAGATTCCCGACGGATTGCGCGGCTACCTCGTCTCGAAAGGTTCCGTATCGCTAAACGGGGTATCGTTGACCGTTGCCAGCCTTCAAGAGCGCTCGTTCGATGTACAACTGGTACCGCATACGCTCGAGCGCACCAACCTCACGTCCGAGGACCGTTGCGAGACGCTCAACCTCGAGGTCGACATGCTGGGCAAGTACGTCGCCCAGCTGCTCGAGCATAGCCGCGCACCTGGTCTGACCGCCGAGGGCACGGAACGCCCGGGCGCAGGATAACCAAGACAGACGCTCTGGCGCTGTCGAACGGAAAGACGCTCCGAATGGCCTTTGCGACCATAGAAGACGGAATCGCCGACATTCGTGCCGGCCGCATGGTGATCGTGGTCGACGATGAGGACCGCGAAAACGAGGGCGATCTGACCATCGCCGCCGAGATGGTGACACCGGACGCCATCAATTTCATGGCCAAGCACGGGCGGGGGCTGATCTGTCTGTCGATGACCCGGCAGCGGCTCCAGGAACTGGAGATCCCGCTCATGGTGTCGGAGAACTCCTCGCGATTTAATACCGCGTTCTGCGTCTCGATCGAGGCGAGCCGCGGAGTGTCGACCGGAATCTCCGCCGCCGATCGGAGTGCCACGGTGCAGACCGCAATTCACGCCGACACCGCGCCGGGTGACCTGGCGCGTCCGGGTCACATGTTTCCGCTGCGCGCAGTCGACGGGGGCGTGCTGCAGCGGGCCGGGCAGACCGAGGCAGCGGTCGACCTGGCTCGAATCGCCGGTTTGTACCCGGCGGGCGTCATCTGCGAGGTCATGAACGAGGACGGCACGATGGCGCGTGTCCCCGACCTGGAGCGCTTTGCAGAGGCGCACGATATCAAGGTGATCGCGGTGGCGGACCTCATCCATTACCGGCTGCGCACCGAACGCTTCGTGAAGCGTGTGGCATCACCCGAGCTGCCGACCGGCCACGGCGACTTTCGCATATACGCCTACGAGAACGAGCTCGACGGGAAAGAGCACGTGGCGCTGGTGATGGGCGACGTGAGCACCCCGGAGCCGGTGCTGGTGCGGGTGCACTCCGAGTGCCTTACCGGGGATGTGTTCGGATCGAATCGTTGTGACTGCGGCGAGCAGCTGGATTCGGCCCTGTGCCGGATCGCCACCGAGGGGCGTGGGATCCTCATCTATCTGCGCCAGGAAGGTCGCGGCATCGGTCTGCACAACAAGCTCCGAGCCTACGAGCTGCAGGACGAAGGCGCCGATACGGTCGAGGCCAATGAGGCGCTCGGCTTCAAGGCCGACCAGCGCGAATACGGCATCGGCGCGCAGATGCTGACCGATCTGGGCGCATCGAGGTTGCGCGTGATGACCAACAACCCGCGCAAGTTCGTGGGGCTGTCGGGCTACGGACTGGAGATCGTCGAGCGGCTGTCTATCGAGATCCCGCCGCAGTCCGAGTCGACACGTCGGTACCTGAAGACCAAGAAAGAGAAGCTCGGGCACAGACTCGAGTCTGTCTGAGCTCCGGAGACCCACGGACGCATGTTCGAGCAGCTCACCGAACGCCTGCAAGGGACGCTGCGCAAGCTTCGCGGCACCGTCAAGGTCGACGAAGCCAGCTTCGTCGAAGTGGCGCGCGATCTTCGTCTGGCGCTGCTGGAGGCTGATGTTCATTTCGGCGTCGTCAAGGATTTTCTGGAGCGCGTAAGGGCCCAGGCGCTGGGCGAGAAAGTGACGGCTTCGCTTTCGCCCGGTCAGCAGGTCATCAAGATCGTGCACGCGGAGCTCATCGAGCTGCTCGGAGGCGAGCCGCAACAGCTGCGACTGGACGGGTCGACGCCGCATGTGCTCATGGTCGTGGGGCTGCAAGGCACGGGCAAGACCACCACCGTTGCCAAGCTGGGCAACTGGCTACGGTCGAACGGCCGCTCGCCGCTCTTGGTGAGCACCGACGTCCACCGGCCCGCGGCTCGCGATCAGCTCCGCATTCTTGCCGAGGCCGCGGGCCTGCAGGTTTACGACGGCGATGAGTCGACTGCCACGGACCTGGCGACCGCCGCGCTCGCGGCGGCCCGTCGGCGCGGTGACGATGTCCTGCTCGTCGATACGGCGGGGCGACTCCACATCGATGCCGACATGATGGCCGAGGCCAGGGATGTAGCGCGAGCCGTGAATCCCGAGCGCGTTCTCTACGTTGCCGATGCCATGGTCGGGCAAGACGCCGTCCAGGCCGCGACCGCGTTCGGCGAGGCGCTGCCCCTGGACGGTCACGTGTTGACCAAGCTCGACGGGGATGCCCGCGGTGGCGCGTCGTTGTCGGTGGTGGCAGTCACGGGCTTGCCGATCTTCTTCGCCGGAGTCGGCGAGACGATCGAGGATTTCGAGGTCTTTCGCCCTGATCGGATAGCGTCGCGCATCCTCGGTATGGGGGATGTGCTTACGCTGATCGAGAAGGTGCAGGAGAATGTCGATGCCGAGGCCGCTGCGAGCATGGAGAAGCGAGCCCGGCGGGGCGAGCTCAACCTCGAAGACTTCCAGCAACAACTGTCGCAGATTCGTAAGATGGGGCCGTTGTCGCAGATACTCGAGATGATTCCGGGGGCAAGCTCGGCCCCGGGCCTGAAGCAGATGGCGCCCGACGAGGGCGAGCTTCGAAAGATCCAGGCGATCATCGATTCGATGACCGTACAGGAGCGGAGACGACCGAAGATCATCAGCCGCAGCCGGAAGTTGAGGATAGCGTCGGGTAGCGGCAGCGGCATCCAGGATGTCAATCGACTACTGAAACGATTCGCCCAGACCAAGAAGATGATGAAGAAGCTCGGCAAGAAGGGCCGAGGCGGCATGCCCTGGGCGAACCTGCCGGGCCTGTGATTTGACAACTACCAAGCCGGGCCTGTGATTTGACAACTACCAAGCCGGGCCTGTGATTTGACAACTACCAAGCCGGGCCTGTGATTTGACAACTACCAAGCCGGGCCTGTGATTCGACGACTACCAAGCCGGGTCTTTGATTCGACGACTACCAGGCCGGACCGGTGATCTGAGGATTACCGGGCCGGGTTGCAAACTGTCATAGGAGGGAAACAGCGTGCTGATGATTCGCTTGCGCCGCGCCGGCGCCAAGAAGGATCCGCACTATCGAGTTGTCGTTGCCGACCGGGCTGCGAGCCGCGACGGTCCGTTTCTGGAGATCCTCGGCCACTATCATCCGCGTCAGCGGCCGGCGGAGATCCACTTCGATATGGAGCGGATTGAAACATGGCTGGGCCAAGGCGCTCGCATGAGCGACACGGTGCGCAGCCTCTACCGGAGGGTTCTCTCCGGTCGCGTGGAGGAGGTGCCCGAGGCGCCTGCCGCTGCGCCGGAGCCGGCTCCCGGCGATGCCGAGCTGGAGGCTGCCGCAGAGGTCGAGGCGGAAGCCGAACCGGAGGCCGTCGCGAGCACCGAGGCCGAGGAAGCACCGTCCGATAGCGACGCAGCCGCCGACGACACCGACGCAGCCGCCGCCGACACCGACGCCGCTGACGACGCTGACGACGACGACACCGCAGGCACAGCCCCCGAGGGCGACGCGCCAGGTGAGGAAGCTTCCGAGGACGACGCCAAAGATGACGACGCCACCGGTGACGAAGATTCCGACAAGGAATCCGGCAAGGAATCCGACAAAGCCTGAGCACGAGCGCTGGCGTATGCCAGCCTGATCGCCACCACCACGAACTGACGACGAACACCGCTGATTAAGAGGTGCGATCGATGAATCTCAAGCAGATGATCGAAGAGGTAGCCCGGGCCCTGGTCGACAACCCCGACGAAGTGGTCGTCACCGAAGTGCAGGGCGAGCAGACGACCGTCCTGGAGCTCCGTGTGGCCCAGACTGACCTCGGCAAGGTGATCGGTAAGCAGGGCCGCACCGCGCGCGCCATGCGCACGCTGCTCGCAGCTGCCGGAATGAAGCACGAGATGCGCGCGGTTCTCGAGATCCTCGAATAGAACCCGATGCACGCCGAGCCCGATCTGGTTCGGGTGGGTCAGGTAGTCAAGCCGCACGGCCTTCGTGGCGAGCTCGTGATCGCCGCGTTCGGTGGCACCCTGGCCTCGCTGCCGAGTTCGGTGCAGCTGTGGATCGGGAACCGGCCGTACGCGGTCGTTTCGACGCGACCGCACCAGGGCCGATTTCTGATAACCGTCGACGGGTGTGGTGATCGCGACGCCGCTGAACGGCTGCGCGGGGATCATGTCGAGGTGGAGCGTGGCTACCTGGCCGACCTGCGCGGCAGCGAGTGGTACGTCGATGATCTCGTCGGCTATCAGCTGCAGGACGCCACCGACGGTGGCGAGGGACGCATCACGGCAGTCGTCGAGGGTGGCCCGCACGACCTGCTCGAGGTCGCCTGGGGTGACGGTGACACGGTCCTCATCCCGATGGTGCGGGAGTGGTTCGTCAGCGCCGATCCGGCTGCCCGGCTGATTGTCGTGCGCCTGCCGGACGGATTGCTCGAGGCGAACGTGCCACGGCGGCATTGTTGAGATGGGGCTACGGTTCGACATCATCACGATCTTCCCGGAGATGTTTCCGGGTCCGCTCGCCGGAGGGGTGCTAGGCCGGGCGCTGGCGAGAGACTTGTTCTCCATCCAGATGCACGATCTACGCGCCTTCGCCGACTTGCCCCACCGCCAGGTCGACGACGAGCCGTTTGGCGGCGGCGCCGGCATGGTCTACAAGCCCGAGCCTCTGTATCGCGCCATCGACCAGGTTGCTTCCGAGCTGCGAGCGAGCCAGGTCGGAGCAGGCCCGGTCGTGCTGCTCACGCCGCAGGGTCGCCGTCTCGATCACCGGCTGGTGCAGGAACTGGCGGGCGCCGAACAGCTGACGCTGGTGTGCGGTCGCTATGAGGGCGTCGACGAGCGTGTGCGCCAGCATCGCATCGATATGGAGCTGTCGATCGGTGACTACGTGCTCACCGGCGGCGAGCTGCCGGCGATGGTACTCATCGAGTCGGTCGTGCGCTGGCTGCCGGAAGCTCTCGGGGATCCGGACTCGGCGCGCCATGATTCGTTCGTCGAGGGCATACTCGACCACCCTCACTATACGCGTCCGGCCGAGTATCGCGGCTTGCGGGTACCCGATGTGTTGCGGTCTGGGGATCACGCCGCGGTGCGTCGCTGGAGACGGCAAGAGGCACTGTGCAACACGGCGCTGAAACGCCCGGATCTACTCGAAGGCATGGAGCTCGATGCTGCGGATCGGCGCTTCCTCGACGACCTCCGTAAGGGCGGTGAGGGCGACCGCGAGAAGTAGCCTACTGCGGTACAATACCGCCCGACGCGCCGGCCAGCTGCGGCCCTCATCTCGACCGACCGGCGCAGGAGTGAATGACCATGACAATGGAACTACTGAACGCCGTCGACGCTCCCCACATGCGCGACGACCGGCCGGATTTTTCCGCTGGCGACACGGTCAAGGTGCACCTTCGCGTCATCGAGGGGAACAAGCAGCGGATCCAGGTATTCGAAGGCGTGGTGATCGGCCGGCGCGGAAGTCGCACGAACGCCAGCTTCACCGTTCGCAAGATCTCCTCGGGCATCGGTGTAGAGCGCATCTTCCCGCTGCACTCGCCGAACGTCGAGAAGATCGAAGTGGTCCGGCTGGGCAAGGTGCGACGCGCCAAGCTCTACTACCTTCGCGAATTGCGTGGCAAGGCTGCTCGGATCAAGGAAAAGCGCGCCCGCTGAGCCCGCACCGCCGCAACCTGTGGCGATGGAGCCATTCGAGGCGGAGCTGCGCCGCGGCGGGGCGAAACACGTTGCCGGTATCGATGAGGTCGGGCGTGGTGCGCTGTTCGGACCGGTGCTCGCAGCCGCCGTCGTTCTCGACTCCGACGCTCCGGTCGTCGGGCTCAATGACTCCAAGCAGCTGAGCGCCGTTCAGCGGCTCGAGCTGTTCTTGCAGCTACAGGAACACGCCGTCGACTGGGCAGTAGGTCTGGCGTCGGCCCCGGAGATCGATCGCATCAACATTCTGCGCGCCTCGCGGCTCGCCATGGTGAGGGCCGTTCGGGGTTTGCGAACCTGCCCCGATCACTTGCTCATCGACGCCCTCGAGCTGGACGAGCTCGACATCCCACAAACGCCGATCATCAAGGGCGACGCACGCTGCCGGTCGATCGCGGCAGCCTCGATCATCGCCAAGTGTGTTCGAGACGCCCTGATCCGGCAATATGGCAGGACCATTCGGGGCTACGGCCTGAGCCGCAACATGGGCTACGCGACTGCCGAGCATCGGGAAGCGATCATGAGCCGCGGGTTTTCGGAGATCCACAGACGGACGTTCCGTGTCCAGGGGACCCTGCCCTTCTAGCAGGACGCACAACCGCGGCGGGTCCGGGTACTGGCAGCTATGCGTGAGAGCAGGGAGCGACGACAGGGCGATGACGAGACACGGGCGGCAACAACCGTGCTAGGCGCGGCGAGGACGACAGCTTGCTGAATACCATGAGGGCGCGCGTCGCGGAGGCGATCCGGAAGGCGGTGGTGGATGTCTCCGGCGCGGATACCGACCTACCCCACGTCGAGGATCCGCCACGGCCCGAGATGGGTGATCTCGCGTGCGCCGTTGCGCTGCAACTGTCCAAGACGCTGGGACGCAACCCGCGTGAGGTGGCGCAGCAGCTCATCGATCGGCTTGACGACGCTGCGGTCCCCGGCGTGTCGTCGTGGAGCATTGCCGGCCCCGGATTCCTGAACGCCCATCTCGATCGCGGACCGGCCTTGCTGACGCTTGTCGACGGCCTCGGCGCCGAGCAGCCGGAGGCGCGCAGCGAGAAGATCTTGATCGAGCACACCAGCGTCAACCCGAACAAGGCGGCGCACGTCGGACACCTGCGGAACGCCTGCATGGGCGACACGCTCGCCCGGATCCATGCGGCCGTAGGGCACCCTGTCGAGATCCACAACTACATCGACGACACCGGCGTCCAGGTCGCCGATGTCGTCATCGGTTTCCTCGACCTCCGCGGCCTGTCGCCCGACGAGGTCCGGGAGCTCCCCGAGCCGTTCGACTACCTCTGCTGGGACCTCTATACCGACGTCAGCACACGTCTGCAGAGCGACGAGGCGCTGACTGAACGGCGCCGTGAAGTGCTGCTGGCGCTCGAGGAAGGAGACACCGTCGAGGCCGAGATGGGACGTGTGGTCGCCGAGCGGATCGTCACGCGCCATCTGTTGACGATGGGCCGCATGGGGATCGAGTACGACCTGCTGGTGAGCGAGGGAGACATCCTGGATCTCGATCTGTGGTCTGAGGCGTTCGAGCGTCTCAAGTCCAGCCCGCAGGTTACCTACGTGGAGGACGGCAAGCACACCGGTTGCTGGGTGTTGCGACTGAGCTCGACGGAAGGCTTCGAGCAGCTCGAGGAGGCCGACAAGGTGCTCGTCCGGTCCAACGGCACGGCGACCTACGTGGCCAAGGATATCGCCCACCACTTCTGGAAATACGGGCTCCTGGAACGCGATTTCCGCTACGAGATCGTGCCCGGGAGCGCCACCAAGAGCGACGGCACGCGCGTCTGGCGAACGACGTCGGGGGACGGCTCGGAGGGACCCTTCGGTCACGCTGGCCGGGCCATCTCGGTGATCGATGTCCGGCAGTCGTACTTGCAGTCGATCGTCGAGCAAGCGTTTTACCTGATCGGCGAGGATGACGCTGGTGCCAGCTTTACGCATTTCGACTACGAGATGGTGGCTCTTTCACCGGCAACCGCCAGAGCGCTCGGCATCCCGACCGACGCCGCTAGCGCAGAGACGGATTCCGAGGAGCGGCAGTTCGTGGAGATGTCCGGTCGTCGCGGATACGGCGTCAAGGCGGACGACCTCCTGGATGAGCTGATTCGCCGGGCCACCGCCGAGGTAGCGAGCCGCAACGAGCAACTGGCGCCAGACGTTCAGGTGGCGATCGGTACACAGATCGCCGTCGGCGCGGCCCGCTATCTGCTGCTCCGGTACGCGCGCAACACGGTCATCGTCTTCGACCTGGACGACGCACTCAGCTTCGAGGGCGAGACCGGACCGTATATCCAGTACGCCGCGGTGCGGGCGGCACGGATCTTCGACAGGCTTTCGGAGCGTCTCGACACGGACGTATCCACCGCGTTGGAGGCGGCACTGCGTGGCGACGAGAGCCCGATGAGCTTCGACCGCGCGGCGATGAGCGCGCGGCTACAGGCAGACGACGGACAGCTCTGGAGTCTGGTCCTGGCGCTGGGCCGGTACGAGGAGGTTCTGAGCCAGACAATCAGCTCGCTCGAGATCTCGACCCTGGCACGCTACGCCTTTACCCTGGCGCAGCATTTCAGCCGTTTCTACCACGGATATCCCATTCTGCAGGCGGACAACGAGGAGGATCGCGCCCTGCGAATCCTCGTCGCCTACGCTTTTCAGAAGCGACTGGCGACGCTGCTGGACCTGCTCGGGATACCGTTACCCGAACGCATGTAGGGCGCGTTCTTGCCGCTTGCCGACATACCGGAGCGGTCCGCCGGCCGGACGCCGTTAGCAGGCTCGGGCATCGTTGTGCCTCCGGAGCGGCCCCTGCTAGCATGAAACACCTCCCGCCAACCCGATCTCCGAGCGTCATGATCCCAGTGCGTCTTCTCAGCACCTGCGTCGCAGCTCTTGCGATGGCCGCCGCCGGCGGCACGGCGCTGGCAGCGGTGTCGCAAGCACAGGCCCTGACGGAAGCGACCACAGAGCTGATGGGCGTCTCCGAGTTGCGTGTGGGCATGGTTGGAACCGGGTACACGGTGGTGCGCGGCACCGACCCGGAGAGCTTCAACGCCGAGATCCTGGGCGTGCTGCACGACGTTTTCCCGAAGCGCGACCTGATCGTTGCCCGCCTCACCGGTCTCGGTCTGGAGCGCGCCGGCGTCGTGGCCGGCATGAGCGGCAGCCCGGTCTATGTTGACGGCCGCCTGATCGGCGCCGTGGCGTATCGGTTGGTGAACTTCGGGCACGAGGCGGTTGCCGGCATCGTTCCGATCGGGGACATGCTGGCGGTATCGGCGCTCGAATCCGATGCCCAACGGACGTCGGATTCGGCGGATGTCTCACCGGAGATCGTCTTGCGGGCCGCGGCCGAGCTGCTGACCGGCGCCAGCAGCGCCGAGGCGTTGTTGCCGCTGCAGGGTGTCATGCAGGGCATACGACCGATCTCGACCCCGGTTGCGATCGGCGGCCTGGCACCGGCGCTCGTCGGCAGCATGCGGCCCCTGTTCGATGCTCTTGGCTGGGCCCCGACGATCGGTGGAACCGCCGGGTCGAGGGAGATCGACGCCAACCTCGAACCGGGCGGCGTAGTGGCCGTCCAGCTGGTGCGCGGCGACATCAACATCACCGCCTCCGGGACGATCACGTACCGCGACGGCGATCGCCTGCTGGCCTTCGGCCACCCGTTCCTGCAGGGCGGCAGCGTGGATTTTCCGATGGTCCCGGCCGAGGTCATCACCGTGCTCAGCAGTGCTCAGGCTTCCTCGAAGCTGACCGCAGCCGCGGATCAGGTCGTCGGAGCAGTGCGGCAGGATCGTCAGGCGGCCATCCTCGGGATCATCGGCGAACGATCGCGAATGATCCCGGTGCACACGACAATCCGAGAGGGCGACAAGACGGAGGATCTCGATTTCGAGATCGTCGCCGACCGACTCATCACGCCGCTTTACCTGTTCTTCGGTCTGGTCAGCGGGGTGCAGAGCCTTGACCGTACCTTCGGTGAAGGGTCCATAGAGGTCGATGCCCGCATCGACGTTGGTGGTGGGCTCGAGCCGGTGCAGTTCGACAACCTGTTCTCCTCGCCCAACCAGGCGATCATCTCGCTGGCATCGACCCTGGCAGGTGTGTTCGGAGCGCTGTACGACAACGCCTTCGAGCCAGTCGAGGTGCGCGCGATCGATCTCAACATCGGTCTGAGACAGGATCGCAAGAGCGCCACCATCGGTCGGGTCTGGTATGACCGCGCCACCGTACGCCCGGGGGAGACGGTGACGGTTAGCGTGGCGCTGAAGCCTTTCCGCGAGCCGGAAGTGCTGGAGCACATCGAGTTCACGGTGCCTGCCGGCACGCCTGCGGGCCCCATCACGCTGGTCGTCGGCGATGCGGCGTCGATCGACCAACAAGAGGCGAGCGGAATCCGTGGCACGAACCAGCCCCGTAGCCTCGCCCACGTGCTACGCCTCTTGAACAAGATGCGGCGCAGCGATCGCCTGTACCTGCAAGCGACGCGCTCGGCTGCCGGTGCGCTGGTCAACGGCGAGGCGATGCCGGCGTTGCCGCCCTCGGTGCTGCAGGTGTTGACCTCCGAACAGGCTAGAGGAGACGTCGTCCGACTCGATCGCGCGGTGATCCTCGAGACCGTACGGCCGGTCGACTACGTGGTCAGTGGCTCCCACAAGATCGAGCTTCAGGTGCGGAACCACTAGACCGACAACGTGGCGCTCGGCGCGACGTGACCCGGTCAGAAGGGAGGAAGCTTGCTGTATAGCAGGATTGTTGCCGGGGTTATTTTGGCCACGCTGGTTGCTGGCATGGGTTTCGGTAGCGGCCCGGTCGTCTGGGTGCAGGCCGGTGCGCTGGACTTCGCGGCGGGCGAACCCCTAGGGGTCTCCATCGCTGCCGACGGCGCACTGCACCTGGCGCCGGCGATCGACACCGTGTTCGAGGCCGACACGCCGCGTATATGGGGCGTCGCGACCGATGGCGCTGGCACCGTGTTCGTCGCCGCCGGAGAGGACGGTACAGTGACGAGGGTGGCGCCGGGCGCCGAGCCCGAGGTGTTCTTCTCGGTCCCTGACGAGGGTAGCGTCCAGTCGATCGCGTGGGCTCCCGACGGCAGCCTTTTCGTTGCCGCCGGGCCCGCCGGAGCGATCTATCGGGTGCCCGACGCTCACACCGGCGGAGATCTCGAAGCCTGGGCCGAGCTCGGCGTAGCGTACGTCTGGGACCTGGCGGTGGACACGCAGGGTCGTCTGATCGCCGCCACCGGCGGCGACGCGGCGATCGTTCGCATTGACGACGGTCAGGTGGAACGGCTCTACGAGACCGCCGAGCCCAACGTCACGGCGGTTGCGGTTGACGAGGCCGGTATCGTCGCCGGCACCGACGGGAACGGCTACCTCTATCGAATCTCCGAGTCCGGCGAGGTCTTCGTCCTCTACGACGCGCCGCTGGCCGAGATCACCGACGTGTTGCTCACCGATGGAGCGGTCTGGGCCGGCGCATTCGAACCGGCCAGCGGCAACGGCAACGGCAGTACGGCTAGCGAGGCGCCCGCTGGTGGCCGCGTATCGTTTTCCGTCAGCGCTGAAACGCCGTCGAAGGCATCGGGTGCGGTGTATCGCATTGACGCCGGCGGTTTCGTGGAGACCGTCTGGCAGAGCTCTGCCGAGGGCGTTTACTCGCTGGCGCTCGCCGATACTCGTGTGCTCGCGGGCACTGGCCCCGGAGGACACGTCTATGACGTCGGCGTTGAAGGGCAAGCGTCCCTGTTGAGTCGGCTCGACGCCGAGCAGGTGGTCGCGCTGGTTTCGGCGGGTGCTTCCGGCACCCTGGTGGCGACTAGCAATATTGGCCGAGTACATCGACTGGGTACATCGTTTCGTGCCCAGGGGGAGTACCTGTCGGAGGTAAAGGACACGGGCGCCACGTCCACATGGGGAACACTCCGCTTCCGTGCGGAGGTGCCGGATGGCACCGCCGTGCGGCTCCACACTCGCAGTGGCAACACCGGCACGCCGGACGATACTTGGAGCGCCTGGTCACGGCCCCGAGGCGACGCAGATGGAAGCCAGGTAGCCTCGCCCCCCGCCCGGTTCGTGCAGTGGCGCGCCGAGCTCGTAACTGCCGACGGCAGCCGCACGCCGACATTGCACCGCGTCGAGATGGCCTACGTGCCGGGCAATCTTGCGCCCCGGCTCACGGCACTTCGGGTGCATCCGGCCGGGGTGATCTACCGACAGAATTCCGCCTTCGAGGACGGCCTGCCGTTTGCGCAGATCCCGCCGTCGGTGGCCGAGTTGCTGCGCGCCATGGACTCCTCGGGTACGGCCAGCGCCGGCCGAGTGTTTCTCGGACGCCCGTTCTACATGCCCGGTCTGCGAACCTTCACCTGGGAAGCGACCGACCCCAACGGCGACGGGCTGGTGTACGCGCTCGAGTTTCGCGGTGAAGAGGAACCGAACTGGAAACCGCTCGTTCAGCAGCTGGATAGGACGCAATTCACCTTCGATACGGCACGACTGGCGGACGGCAGATACGTGGTGCGTGTGTCAGCCAGCGATCAACCGTCGAATCCTGAACAGCGGGCCAGATCGATCAGCGCAACGTCACGAGCCTTCACGGTCGACAACACGGCTCCCGTGCTGGGCGCCCTGACAGCGGAGGTCCGAGGCGACGAGCTGCGCGTGCTCGGGGACGTGCACGATGGTACGTCGCTTGTTCGACAGCTCCGGTACTCTGTTGACGGCGCTATTTGGCATACAGTATTGGCCGCCGATGGTGCGGCGGATTCTGCGACCGAAGCGATTGATTTCAGGGTCGGAGGGCTCGCACCCGGAAACCACACGGTGGTGGTACAGGTTATCGACACGGCGTTGAATCGCAGCGCCGGCAAGATTCAGGTAGCAATAGGCGACGCAGGCAGCGCTGGGCGCTATCCGACGGAGACCGCGGGCGAATGGCGGGTGCGGAAATGAATGTGACGGTCCGATGCGGCAGTCGGCGCGAATGGATTGATCCGCTGCAGGCGTTTTCCGAGCACATCTTCACCATGGCAGGATTCGACGAGGAGCAGGCGTACTGGCCGGTCCTGGCAGTGCGGGAGGCGATCATGAACGCCGTCCTGCACGGTAACAAGGAGCGTCCGGACACCGCCGTAACCGTCGACTATCAGCTCGATGACGGACGCATCGCGATCTCGGTATGTGATCAGGGCGAGGGCTTTGACCCGGGCGAGCTGAGCGATCCGCTGTCGGCCGAGAACCTGCTCAGCGAGGGGGGCCGCGGCGTCTACCTCATGCGGCAGTTCATGGATGAGGTGAACTTCTCGTTCCCCGACGCCGGCGGCACCTGCATCTCGCTGGTCAAGCGGCTGGGCGCCGAGGGTGACGACGACTGATCGTCGTCGGCCGGCGGCGAAATCGGGCCGCCTGCGGCGTTGCTCCTCCTCGCAGATGCACCAACATCAACTCGTCGGAGCGCCTTGCATCCGACCCCATTTCGCCACCACGGCACTATCGATTCATCTGTTACAGGCCACTAGAGCGACGCCAGGAACGTCGAGTCCACCAGCACCCTGCGCGGCTTGGAGCCGCTAGGTGGCCCGACGATTCCTTCTTGCTCCATCATGTCCATGATGCGGCCGGCGCGCGCGTACCCGAGGCTGAGCTTCCGCTGGATATTGGAGACCGATGCCTCGCCCGCGTTCACCACCACCCTCACGGCCTCGACGAAGAACTCGTCGCGCGCCGAGGTGCCGCGCTTGCCCTTGCCGGGTGCGTCCGGAGGCACTTGCGTCACTTCCTCCGAATAGGCCGGCCGCGCCTGGTCGCGCCAGAAATTGACCACCGACTTCACTTCCTGCTCCGTGACGAAGGCGCCGTGCACGCGTGAGAGGCGCGATGTTCCGGGCGCCAGGAACAACATGTCGCCGCGACCGAGCAGCGTCTCTGCGCCTTGTGTGTCGAGAATCACCCGGGAGTCGACGCGCGAAGCGACGCGGAAGCTGATCCGCGCCGGCAGATTGTTCTTGATCACGCCGGTCAGCACGTCAACGGACGGTCGCTGGGTAGCCAGAATCAGATGGATACCGACTGCGCGGGCCATCTGCGACAACCGGATAATGGATTCTTCGACAACGTTGGAGGCGGTCATCATCAGGTCGGCAAGCTCGTCGATGATCACCACGATGTAAGGGAGCGGCTTGAGCTCTTCGGCGCCGTCGTCGAGCTCACCGAGCTCCTCTCCGCCGCGCTTCAGGATCAGGTTGAACTGATCGATGCTGCGCACGCCGTACTCCGCCAGGAGCTTGTAGCGTCGTTCCATCTCGCGTACGGCCCAGCACAGAGCGTTGGCTGCCAGCTTCGGCTCGACAACCACCGAGGTGAGCAGGTGCGGAATATCCTGGTACAAACCGAACTCGAGACGCTTCGGATCGATCAGGACGACCTTCACCTCGTCCGGCGTCGCCTTGTAGAGCAGGCTCAACAGCATGCAGTTGAGGGCCACGCTCTTGCCGGCCCCGGTGGTGCCGGCGATCAGGAGATGCGGCATGCGGGCCAGATCCGTGACCGTGGTTTCCCCGTGGATCTGCTTGCCGAGTGCCAGGGTGAGCTTCGACTTGGAGTTGTAGAACTCGGCCGATTCGAGGATGTCCCGGAACCCGATCGTGGCGCGATCGTTGTTGGGTACCTCGATGCCAACGGTAGCTTTACCTGGCAGGCGCGCGATCCGGATCGATTCCGCCTTCAGCGCCAGGCTGAGATCTTCTTCCAGGTTGGTGATGCGGCTGTACTTCACGCCAGTGCCCGGACGGAACTCGAAGGTCGTGACCACCGGCCCCGGATGGATAGCCACCACCTCGCCCGTGACGCGGAACTCGGCTGCCTTGGAGGTGATCGCCTTGGCCTTCTCCATCAGCTCTTTCTGGTCGATCGCCTGGCTGACGTCCGTCTGCTCTAGCAGGTCGGTGTCTGGAAGCGCGTAGTTGCCATCGGGGCCGGCGGGCTGCTCGAACGGCAACGACGCAGCCTCGGCGGGGTCCGGCAGCTCTATGCGTGGCATTGCGGCATCGCTGTCGGCATCGAGGCCGGGATCGGACTCCAGCAGTAGCTCCGGAATAGGCGCCCCGACGCGGGCGGCCTTGACCGGAACCCTCAGGGTCAGCAGGGCGCCGGGCTCAGTGAAGTCGGGTACTGGTTCCGGCTTGTCATCATCCCCGTGCCGGGCGGCGTATTTCTTGATCACGTCGCGACGCTGGCGCGTCTTCCGGCGCCGCTCTCGCCAGCGTGCCGTGGCGGTGCGGCCCTGCCTGACGCTGGCGGCGCATCCGGCCCACAGAATCGTTGCGCCGCGTGCCAGCGACAGCTTGGTGACGGCGACGAGCGCCAACAACGAGGCGGTGGCGGCCACCAGTGGCCCGCCTGCGGATCCGAAAGCACCCTGCATCGTGAGCCCACCAGACACGCCAAGCAGGCCACCGGCGGGCGACGGGCGACCCCCGAGCCAAACCTCCCCGAGGGCGTAGTGCGCCAGGACGCAGCCGAAGCCGACGAAAGCAACGAGACCGATGGACTTGGTGATCACCGCGGGGACGTAGTCACCCCGAATGCGACACCAACCGGCGACACCGCAGGTGGCTACTCCGACCCAGGCACCGATTCCGAGCATCTGGAATGCCAAGGCGGCGAGTGTAGCCCCTACCGTACCGCCCAGATTTTTCGGTGGGTCGCCGGCGATGTGGATGAAAAGGTCGCCGTCGGCGGCGTCGTAGGAGTACAGCGAAATGAGCAAGAACGCTGCGGCAGCGAGCACGGTCATGCCGATGAACTCGCCGCTGCGGCTGGGGTTGCGAGCTTTGGATGCGGATCGCCGCTTGGACGACGCTCTCGTACGGGCCGTGCGTGCTTGCGCTCTGGTCTTGCGCGCCGCGCTCTTGCGGGCCGTGCCTATCCGAGCAGTGCTTATCCGAGCCAATGCCTGACCTCTGATGTCAGTACGTTGGTCTCGGCCGGCTTTCGCCCCTACCGCGCGGCCGCGAGCAACACCAGCGCTCCGAGCCAACAGTACCATCCGAAACGGTACCACCAGCCAACTCGGGTAGCGCGATGAACGAACCCGATGCAAAAGTAACCAACGAGCCCGGCGGCAAGAGTAGCAAACAGTACGTGGCTGAACAAGAGCGTGGCGGGGGACGATGAGAGGCTCGATTGCACAGCATCGAGCACCGACGCCGCGAGGATCGCCGGGACTGACAGGAGGAGCGAGAAGGTCACCGCCTGGGCTGGCGGCACCCTCGCCAGCAGCGCCACGCTTATCGTCAAGCCGGAGCGCGATACTCCGGGGAAGATGGCGATCCCCTGGGCGAGTCCGATGAGCAGCGCTGTCCTCCATCTCAGTGGCCCAGTGGCAGCCGGGCGTAGACGCGACGCCATCAGGAAAGCGCCCGACAGCGCCAGCCCGGCAGCGATGGCGTGCAGGCTGTCGAACGCCGCATGAACGAAGTTGCGCGCCAGCATTCCGACCACGACGGTCGGCAGGCTGCCTACCAGCAGCAGCAGCCACCATTGTTCTCTTTCGATACCGAGCAGGGCGGGTCCGGGCCGGTGTTTGAACAGGCTTGCGACCAGGTCGCGATGGTAGATCAGCACCGCGATCGTGGTTCCCAGATGGGTGGCGAGCTCGAGGGTGACGCCAGCGTAGGCCGTGCTGGGGAAGAGCAGCTGCGCCGCCCCCAGGTGTCCGCTGCTGGACACGGGCAGGAACTCGGTGAGTCCCTGGAGGACACCGAGGAGGATGGCGGCGCTGAGCGTGGGCCCTGAGGCGTTCATGGTGCCAACGACGGTAGTGCGGCCGCGAGCGTACGCCACCGAGGCGGTGCCACGGTCTCGGCGCGTGCATCGCCCGGTAGACCGATGTCTTTGCAGGCACCGGCGGCGGTCCCGGCATGCCAGCCGGCGAGCACCAGACCGTTGACGAGCGTCTTGCGGCGATGGGTGAAGCCCGCTTCGAGGGTACGTATCTCGTGCGCCGATGGGGCCGGTGATGCCGACACCGGGCGCGGCGTCAGCCGTACGAAGGCCGAGTCGACCCTCGGTGCCGGCCTGAAGGAGCCTGCGGTCAGGCGCTTGACTACTTCGACCTCGAACTCCCACTGGAGGCGCACGGAAAGGACCCCGTACGACTTGCTGCCCGATGCGCTGCCGGCGCGATCGGCGACCTCGCGCTGCAGCATGTAGTGAGCATCGACGATGTCCGTTCGGTGCGTTGCCGTCCAACGCAGGAAGGGGCCACTGAGGTTATAAGGGAGGTTGCCGACCAGCCGTACCGCATCGTCCTGCCAGGGCAGCTCCGTGTCGGCCGTCAGCGCGTCGCCGCATATCAAGTCGAGGGTCGCCTCGGCGTACCGGCGGCGGAGCTCCGCACAACGTTCGGGGTCGATCTCTACCGCCACCACCATCGCCCCTCGGCGCAGCAATGCGCCGGTCAGGCGGCCCGTCCCGGGACCGATCTCGATGAAGGTTTCACCTGAGCTCGGCTTGATCGTCGTGACGAGAAGCTCGGCCAGGGCGTCACTCGCCAGCCAATGTTGCCCCCACTTCTTCTTGGCGATCGCCATCGGCTGGATTATAGGCGCTTGGCGGGCGCCTACCGCCCCGCCGAGGACCGACTCGGTGCGTTGACAGGTCGCCAGCGCCGCGTTTTCATTACCCATCTCGCTAGTGGCCTGTAACAGATGAACGCTACGTATCGCAGATGGGATTTGCGGGTGAGATCAAGGCGCGGCGAGGAAGGCGATGCAATGGGCATCGTCGAGGAGGCGCAACGCCGATATCGCCTGCAACTGCCCAACTGTCCGGAGGATGATAGCGAAATCGGCCCGTCTGCGGCGTTGCCCCTCCTCGAAGATGGGCAAACATCGTCTCGTCGGTGCGCCTGGCATCCGGACCCATTTCGCCACCACATAGGCAACGTTCATCTGTTACAGGCCACTAGAATCGCCGGTACAGCCTGCCAGAGCCAAGCTCGCGCACCGCCAGGCGATTTCCCCGCAACGACGATCGATCGAGATCAATGGACGACAGGATACCTGCACCGTCAGCAGCAGAAGACATGCCGAAGGGCTTCGAGCCCGAGGCGGTCGAGGACCGCTGGCGCCTGGCGTGGGATGAGGCAGAGATCGGGCGCGCCGATGCCGATTCCGGGGCGGCCAAGTTCTCGATGGTCATACCGCCGCCCAACGTTACCGGCGTGCTGCACCTGGGGCATGCGCTTGATCAGACCCTCCAGGACGTCCTGGCCCGCTGGAAGCGCATGCACGGGTTGGACGTGCTCTGGCTTCCCGGAACGGATCATGCCGGTATCGCCACCCAGAACGTGGTCGAGAAGGCGCTGCTGGCGGAGGGCGTCGACCGCCGCTCGCTGGGACGGGAGGCGTTCGAAGCGCGCGTTTGGGATTGGAAGGAGCAATACGGCGGCAGGATTCTCGATCAGATGCGCGGCCTGGGCCTGTCGGTCGACTGGTCACGGTTGCGGTTTACGCTCGACCCGGGCATGTCGAAGGCCGTACAGCGGGTGTTCGTGGACCTTTACGAGGAGGGTCTGATCTATCGCGGCGAGTACATGGTCAACTGGTGCCCACACGACCAGACGGCGATCTCCGACCTCGAGGTGAAGCACGTCGAGATCGACGGCAAGCTGTGGAAGATCCGCTATCCACTGGTCCCGGCTGACGGCGATGAGGGGCGCGACTGGCTCGAGGTCGAGACGACGCGACCCGAGACCATGCTGGGGGACACGGCGCTGGCGGTGAACCCGCAGGACCCGCGCTACGGCGACGTGGTCGGCCGCACGGCCGTGTTGCCACTGCTGGGACGCGAGATCTGCGTGGTGGCGGACGATTTTGTGGATCCCGAGTTCGGCACCGGCGTCGTGAAGGTGACGCCGGCGCACGATCCGAACGATTTCGAGATCGGTCAGCGGAACGATCTGGAGCGTGTTCAGGTGATCGGCTTCGACGGCCACATGACAGAAGCCGCCGGACCCTATGCCGGGCTGGATCGGTTCGAGGCTCGCGAGCGCGTGCTCGAGCACCTGCGGGACCAGTCGCTGCTGGTGGGCGAGCGTCCCCACCGACACGCGGTGGGGCACAGCGATCGCAGTGGCGCCATCATCGAGCCGCAAATATCGACACAGTGGTTCGTCAAGACCGCGCCGCTGGCCGAGGCGTCGCTGGCCGCGGCAGAAGACGGCCGGGTCCGATTTCACCCGGACAGCCAGTTCAAGGTCTTTCGCGAGTGGATGACCAACATTCGAGATTGGTGCATCTCGCGTCAGTTGTGGTGGGGACACCGCATCCCGGCCTGGCATGACGATGCCACCGGCGAGATCATCGTGACGCTCGAGGAGCCCGATCCGGCCCTCGGCTTGCGCCAGGATCCGGATGTTCTCGATACCTGGTTCTCGTCCGCTTTGTTTCCGTTCTCTACGATGGGTTGGCCCGAGGACACCGCCGATCTGCGTCGGTACTACCCCACGGACGTGCTGGTAACCGGGTACGACATTCTGTTTTTCTGGGTCGCCCGAATGGTGATGATGGGGCTCCATTTCCGCCAGGAGTCGCCCTTCCGCGACGTTTTTCTGCACGGGCTGATTCGCGACGCCGAGGGCGTCAAGATGAGCAAGTCACGTGGCAACGGCGTCGATCCGCAGGATCTCGTCGACAAGTACGGCGCCGATGCGCTGCGATTCATGCTCGTGGCAACCGCGACACCCGGAACCGACCTGATCTTTTCCGAGGAGCGCGTCGCCGGCTATCGCGCCTTCGCCAACAAGCTCTGGAACGCGACACGTTTCGGCCTCATGAACCTCGGCGACGGCGCCGAGGCACTACAGGCAAGCGCCGACGCGGCGGACCCGCGCGCCACCAGCCTGCCGGATCGATGGATCCTGTCGCGTACCGGCGCGGTGGTGACGCGGTTCGAGCGCGACATGGCCAAGTTCCGCCTCGACGAGGCGGCGCAGGGGCTGTATCAATTCATCTGGCACGAGTTCTGTGATTGGTATCTCGAGATGGCCAAGGTGGTGCTCAACAGCGACGACCCGCACGCCCGGCGCGAGACGCGGGCAACGTTGCTGGCGACGCTCGAGATCGTGCTGCGCGCACTCCATCCGGTGATGCCGTTCCTCACCGAGGAGCTCTGGAGCCGGCTACCTGGGGACCGAGGGCTGCTGGCGCTGGCGCCATTCGCGGCCGCCCAGGACGAGTGGGATAGCCCCGAGGTCGAAGCCGCGGTTCGTAGCTTGCAGGGCGTGGTAACCGAGGTGCGCCGCCTGCGCGCCGAGATCGGCGTCGAGCCTCGCCAGAGGATCGCGCTTGTGCTGGTGACCGAGTCCGAGGCGCGCAGATTGGAGCTCGAGGCGACGGCGTCGCTGGTTCGCAGTCTGGCCGGGTGTGAAGTCGTCCGCATAGCCGCCAACGACGAGGGCGTCGATGAGCGGGTTGTCGGCGTGGTCGGCAACATCCAGGTACTGATTCCACTGGGCGTGGTCGATCTCGAGCGCGAGCGCGAGCGCATTAACAAGGTGCTGGAGCGGGCGACAGGCGAGCTCGCAGCAATCGACGGACGGCTAGCGAATCAGGCGTTCGTGGCCAAGGCTCCCGAAGAGGTCGTGACGAAGACCCGCCGACGACAGGCGGAGCTGCTCGCCGAGCGGCAGCAGCTCGAAGAGCGCCTCGCGGCCATCGGCGGGTGACGGTCGCGATGCCGACCAGTGCGCCATCCGGCCTACCGCTGGATATGGAGCGGTGTCGCGACCTGATGGCATCGTCTCGCCTGGCGAGTGAGATCGTGGCTCACCAGACCGTGACCTCGACGAACTCAGTTGCCCGCCAGCTCGGCCGCGCCGGCGCCAACGACGGGACGCTGGTGATCGCCGAGGAGCAGACGGCTGGCCGCGGCCGCCGTCGGCGTCGCTGGAATCTCCCCCCTGCTTGGGTCTTTACGCCTCGCTGCTGCTTCGTCCGGCGAGCGCTTCGGCGGAATACGCCAATGCGGTGCAGTTGGCGGCGGGCATTGCGGTCGCAGAGGCGCTGGCGCACGTCCAGCCGCACGCCCCCGAGCTCATTTGGCCGAACGACTGCTACTGCCTCGGACAGAAGGTTGCCGGCGTGCTCGTTGAGGCGGAGGCGATGGGGCCACAGTTGGAGTTTCTCGTCTGCGGCATCGGCATCAACGTGAACCAGAAGCGCAGCGATTTTCCTGATCAGCTCAGCGGTGCCACCAGCGCGCGCCTACTGGCTGGCCATGCGATTGACCGCGAAGCGTTGCTGGCACGACTGGTTGTTTCGTTGCAGCAATGGGATGACGTTGCGCGTCAGTTCGGGCTAGAGCCGGTGATCGAGCGCTGGACCGCGCTGGCGCCGGCCGCAACCGGTACTGTGGTGGACGTCAGCACGGTCGATGGTCTCTTGCACGGTCGGTGTGCCGGACTGTCATCGAGCGGCGCCCTCAAGATCGTCGCCGACGGCCGCACCCACGAGGTAGCGGTCGGGGAGTTGATCCGGGTAAGGAGACGATTGTGAGCTTGAAGGCGATTCGCGGCACTCGCGACATCCTGCCGGGTGAGGTCGAGCGCTGGCAGCTCGTCGAGGCGGCCGCTCGCGAGGTGTTCGCGCTCTATGGCTTCCGGGAGATGCGGACGCCGATCTTCGAGGACAGCGCGGTGTTCTTGAAGGGCACCGGAGAAGCCACCGACATCGTGCAGAAAGAGATGTACCGCTTCGAGGATCTCGGCGGCAACGATCTGACGCTCCGCCCCGAGGGCACACCCCCGGTGATTCGTGCCTATCTCGAGCACGGGCTGAGCCAGGGGCTGTCGATGGATCGCTTCTACTACGTCGGTCCGATGTTCCGCTACGAGCGCCCGCAGAAGGGTCGATTTCGTCAATTCCATCAGATCGGCGTGGAGGCGCTCGGATCGGCTTCGCCGCGTGTCGACGCCGAGATCATGGAAATGGCGATGCGGTGGTTGGGCCAGCTCGATGTCCACGCGCCACGGCTGACGCTCAACACGGTCGGCGACCAGGAAACCCGGACGGCCTACCTGGCAGAGCTGGTGCGCGCTCAGACGGAGCACCTGGACGCTCTGTGCGGGGACTGTCACCGTCGGCACGCGACCAACCCGCTGCGGGTATTCGACTGCAAGATCCCGGGGTGCCAACCGATCCTCGATCTGCTGCCGACCATCCACGCGTCGCTGTCGGCAAGCTCGGCCCGACATTTCGAGCGCGTACAGCAGTTGCTCGACCGCTGGGGCGTCGAGTTCCGGCTGGAACCGCGGCTCGTTCGCGGTCTGGACTACTACCGGGAGACCGTCTTCGAGATCACCTCGGAGGCACTCGGTGCGCAGGACTCGCTTCTCGGCGGCGGCAGGTACGACGGGCTGGTGGCGCAGATGGGTGGTGAGGATCGTCCCGGGACCGGCTTCGCCTCCGGTGTCGAACGGATCCTCCTGGCAATGCCCGAGGCGGCGGAGTCCTTCGCGGCGGATGTTTTCGTCGTCGCTTTCGATAAGCCATCGACGGCCGTGGTGCATGAGCTGGTACATGGCCTGCGCGCGGCGGGGGTACGCACGCTCAGCGCTGCCTACGACGAGCGCAACAAGAAGGCACAATCGCGAGCGGCGAAGCGATCGGGTGCTCCATGGCAGCTCGTTGTGGGGCCGGATGAAATTGCTGCGGGTCAGTACACTCTCAAGCGGATCACTGACGGCGAGCGCGTACAGATCGACGCCACCGAGCTGCCCGCAAGGGTTGCGGAGCTGTTGAAGGCCCCGTAGCCAGCGACGAGGAACGCATGCGCAGAACCCATCGCTGTGGAGAGATCTCACGTGACCAGATCGGGGCATCCGTGTGCCTGCAGGGCTGGGTCTGGCATCGTCGCGATCTCGGCGGGCTGATCTTCGTTGACCTGCGCGACCGTGCCGGCTGGATTCAGTGTGTCCTCAACCCCGAAGAGGCCTCGGAGGCGCACGGCACGGCCGGTGACTGGCGGCCGGAGTACGTCGTCGAGGTGCGGGGCGTCGTCGTCGCGCGGTCGGAGGAGACGATCAATCCCGTCGTTGCGAACGGTGACGTGGAGGTCCGCGTCGAGGACGTGGCGACCATATCCACCTCAGATACGCCCCCGTTCGTCATCGAGGAGGACGCGCGCGCCTCCGAAGAGCTCCGCCTGCGTGAGCGCTTCCTCGATCTGCGACGGCCGCCCATGCAATCGGCCCTGGCGTTGAGGCATCGGCTGGCTATGGCAACGCGCGCAGTGCTCGACGAACAGGGGTTTCTCGAGATCGAGACGCCCATGTTGACGCGCTCCACGCCCGAGGGTGCGCGTGACTACCTGGTGCCCAGTCGGGTGCACCCGGGCAGCTTCTATGCGCTTCCGCAGAGCCCGCAGCTGTTCAAACAGCTGCTGATGGTGTCCGGCTTCGACCGTTACTTCCAGATCGTGCGCTGCTTCCGCGATGAGGATCTGCGCGCTGATCGGCAGCCGGAGTTCACCCAAATAGATATCGAGATGAGCTTCGTCGAAGCGCACGACGTTCGGGCGGTGGCAGAGTCCCTGATGATGCAGATCCTGACCGCCAGTGGGCACGAGGTGGCGCCGGGATTCCCGCAGCTGAGCTTTCGCGAGGCGATCGATCGCTTCGGCTCCGATCGACCCGACATGCGATACGCAAACGAGCTCGCAGACGTCACCGAGCACTTCGCCGCCAGCGGCTTCCGCGCCTTTGCCGACGTTGCCTCGGCCGGTGGTGCCGTCAAGGCGCTGCGCGTTCCTGGCGCGGCGAGCTGGGGACGGGCGCGTTTCGACAAGCTCACCGAGGCGGCGCGCGAGTGTGGTGCCAAGGGACTGGTCTGGGCAAAGCGGGCCGATGGAGAGATCAGCTCTCCGATCGCCAAGTTTCTCGAGGCGGGCGTGCTGGAGTCGGTGCTGGATGGCTGTGGGGTGGAGAACGGAGACGCCGTGCTCCTGGTGGGCGACCGGTGGGAGGTAGCCGCTACCACGCTCGGCACGCTGCGCACGTCGCTCGCCAGGTCGGAGGGTTGGATCGGATCCGGGTTGTGTTTCTTGTGGGTCAATGAATTTCCGCTCCTCGAGTCCACTGCCGAAGCCGGCCGCCTGACCGCGCGTCATCATCCGTTCACATCGCCGGTGGACGAGGACCTGCACCTACTGGAAAGCGATCCGCTGGCGGTCAGGGCGCAGTCGTATGATCTGGTGCTCAACGGTGTCGAGCTTGGCGGCGGGAGCATCAGGATTCATCGAGGTGATGTGCAGCAGCGCGTCTTCGCTGCGCTGGGCGTCGATGACCACGAGGCGAGGGAGAAGTTCGGCTTCCTGCTGCGCGCGCTTCGCTACGGTGCCCCCCCTCACGGTGGCATTGCCCTGGGCTTCGATCGTATCGTGATGATGATGGCGGCGAAGAAGAGCTTGCGAGATGTCATTGCGTTCCCGAAGACCACACGCGCCTCGGATCTCCTGACCGAGGCGCCTGGCCCAGCGTCGGACGAACAGCTGCAAGAGCTACATATCCGCGTCAAGGCGTTGCCGTCCCCGGCAGACGC
Source organism: Acidobacteriota bacterium (assembly GCA_965248695.1). Taxonomy (GTDB): domain Bacteria; phylum Acidobacteriota; class UBA890; order UBA890; family WLXD01; genus DASCOT01. The sequence continues at coordinate 4,979,361 of CBDFKD010000002.1, forward strand.
CGGAGAAGAGTCGGATGACGCAGGGTAAGCTGCGCGCCGACCCCGGGCGTCGGATCGACCTGGCGGAGCGCACCGCACAGGTGATCTTCGGTATTCACGACGAGAACCTGCAGCTGCTGGAGCGCGAGCTCGGAGTGCAGATCTCGGCGCGCGGTCAGGAAGTGTTCCTGGAGGGCGATACGGAGCAGGTCGACATCGCGGCGCGCATCTTGACCGCCCTGGGTCGGGTGGCGGAACGAGGTCGTGAGATCAAGGTAGCGGAAGTCCGGACGGCGATTCAGGTGGCTACCGAACAGCCGGAGCTATCCATCGAGGACTTCTTCACCGATATCGAGATTCCGGCATTCAAGGGACGCTCGGTTCGACCAAAGGGGCCGAACCAGCGGCGCTACCTCGAGGCGATTCGGAAGCATGATCTCGTTTTCGCCGTGGGTCCGGCGGGTACCGGCAAGACATTTCTGGCCATGGCGATGGCCATCGAGGCGCTCAACGCGCGTCGCGTGCGCCGCATCGTGTTGGCGCGCCCGGCGATCGAGGCGGGCGAGCGCTTGGGGTTCCTGCCGGGCGACATGATCGAGAAGGTCAACCCCTACCTACGACCCCTCTACGACGCGCTGTACTCCCTGGTCGGCTTTGACCGCGCCGCGCGCCTCATCGAGCGCGATCAGATCGAGATCGCGCCGCTGGCTTTCATGCGAGGCCGAACCCTTGCCGATGCGTTCGTGATCCTCGACGAAGCCCAGAACACCACCCCGGATCAGATGAAGATGCTGCTGACCCGCCTAGGTCTCAACTCCCGCGCCGTGGTAAACGGCGACGTGACCCAGATCGATCTGCGCGCGGATCAGCGCTCCGGTCTCGTCGAGGCGAGCACCATGCTTGCCGGCATCGAGGGCATCGCTCACGTCAAGTTCAGTCGAAGCGACGTCGTGCGTCACGAGCTGGTCAAGCAGATCGTACGCGCCTACGAGCAACACGAGAAGCACGGCGGGACGAGCCGAGCAAGGGCGTCGACAGATCGACATGACTGAGGACGACGGCCGAAAACCGGGCCAGATCGAGAGCTTGCTGGACCGCGAGCACGTGTGGTCGGTGCTTGCCGGCTTGGTGATCGTGTTCTTGATCAGTGGCCAGCAGAGCATCCGGACGTACGACTACGCCGGCGGCGACGTGGTCGAGGCGGATATCGTGGCTCCGATCGAGCTGCGTGTGCCTGACCCGGAGTCCACCGCACGTCGGCGTGACGAGGCACGCGACGCTGTTCTCGACGTCTACGATTTCGATCCGTTCGCCTGGCGGGAGCCGGTGGCGTCGCTCAACGCCTTGTTCGCCTGGGGCCGTGAGCAAGTCGCCGACGCCGAGCCTTGGTCGGACCTGGACCGCGACCGACGGGCGCAGCTGACCTCCGAGGCCGACTCCGTGGTCGGATTGATGCTACCGGACGGGGTCATCGAGCCCGCATGGGACGAGGGCTTCAGGGCCGAGACCGAGCTGGCAGCGGAGCGGCTGCTGCGAAGCCACGTTCAGCATTCGTTGCTCGGCACGACGCAGGTGCTGAGTCTCGGCCGCAACAACGCCATCCGTATCCGCGACATCGCCGATCAGGAGGAGCGCGACCTCGATGACCTGAGCGGCATAGTTGACCTGGAGACCGCTCGTGGTCGCCTACGCCGCCAGCTCGTGGAGGTGGTCGACGTCGAGGCCCGAATGGAGGATGGCCTGGCGGCCTTGCTCGGCCAGCTGCTGTTGCCGAACCTGACGTTCAACAGCAACGAAACGCTGACTCGAAGACAGGGCGCCGCCGGCGCTGTCGAGCCCGTCTTCTACCAGGTGAAGCGCGGCCGCACGATTGCTCGTGAGGGCGACGCGGTAAATGACCAGGTGCTGCGCGAGTTGGCAGCGTTCCGACAGCAGGGGGCGCCGGGCGGCTCGCGCACGGCTACCGGGGGCATCTTGCTGTTGGTCGGCCTGGCGATCGTGGCCATGTGGCGCTACGTGCGCCACTACCGGCGACGCCATAGCGTGATCCGAGTCGCGCGGCTGCACCACCTGCTGCTGGTGCTGCTGGTGGGCACCACCTTGGTGACGCGCGTGATGCTCTTCATCGGCGATGCCGTGGCGCGGTCGTTCGCCCAGCCGCCCTACAACGTGGCCGAGGCGTACCCCTACGCGTTGCCGGTCGCCGCCGGCGCGCTCCTCGTGGTGCTGCTTGTCGACGCCGATGTGGCGTGGATCTACGCCGCGGTTCAGGCAGTGATTCTGGGCGTCATGACCAGCAGCCTCGAGATTGCCATGTATGCGCTGCTGAGCTCGTTTGCAGCGGTCTTCGCGCTGGCGCGATACAGCCAGCGTACGGCGATGGCGCGCACCGTCGTGGTCGTGGGGCTGGTCAACGTCGTGGTGGTGCTCGGATTCGCGCTGCTGGCGCAGCCAGCACCTCCGTGGTCGCTCGCCGGCTTCCAGGGAGCGCTGGCCTTCTTCGGCGGCATTCAGGTGGCCGTGTTGGCGATGGCGGTCTTGCCGCCTCTCGAGTCGATGTTCAACACGCTTACCGACATCAAGCTGCTCGAGCTGTCCAACATGAACCTGCCGCTGCTCAAGCAACTGGCGGTCGTTGCTCCGGGCACCTATCACCACAGCGTGGTGGTCGGCACCCTGGCCGAGAAAGCGGCCGAAGCGATCGGTGCCAACCCGCTGTTCGCGCGTGTGTCGGCCTACTACCACGACGTCGGCAAGATGCGGCAGCCGGAGTATTTCATCGAGAACCAGAAAGACGGGCGCAACCCGCACGATCGCCTGGCGCCGCAGATGAGCGCGCTCGTTCTCATACGCCACGTCAAGGATGGCATCGCCTACGCCGAGGAACACCGCCTACCGCAGGCGCTGATCGATATCGTGCCGCAGCACCACGGCACTCGATTCATGCGCTACTTCCATGAGCGCGCCCTGCAGCAGTCGGAGAACGAGGAGACCCAGGTGCGCGAGGAAGACTTCCGTTACCCGGGGCCGAAGCCACAGAGCCGCGAGGCGGCGCTCATCATGCTCGCCGACGGAGTCGAGGCGATGTCGCGTCTGATCGACGAGCCGACCGAGGTCAAGCTGCGCGAGATGATTCGCCGCAACGTCCGTGAGGTTCTCGACGACGGTCAGCTCGACGAGTGCGACATGACCTTGGCGGACCTTTCAAAGGCGACGGAGGCGTTCGTCGAGGTCCTCTCCGGCATGCATCATCATCGCATCGAGTATCCGGAGGACCGCTCGGAATCGGCCGACCACCAGGCCGCCGATTCCGCCGAGGCTCCCGGTCCCGAGCCCCGTGCCGCACAGGCGGCCGATTGAGCGTCGTGGTGCGGAATCAGCAGGTCCGGCCGGTGTTGCCCGCCCGCCAGCTGGGCCAGGTGGTCGATGTCGCGCGCCGGTTCGTCGGCGGCAGCCTCGGAGTCGTCGCCTTTGCCTTTGTCGACGACGCCCGCATGACCGACCACCATCAGCGATTCCTGGATAGGGATTGCACCACCGACGTGCTCTCGTTCCCGGTGGACGAGGACGAACGCTCGGCCATGCCGGCAGGCTCGGATGACGCGAACGAGCCTCGATACTGGGGTGACGTGATGATCTGTACCGACCAGGCTGCCCGCCAGGCGCGCCAACTCGGCCATCCGTATCCCTACGAGCTCACGGTCCTGGCACTGCACGGAACGTTGCATTTGCTCGGCTACGATCACACAAGCGACGGCGGGATCATGTCGCGTCTGGAGCACTCGCTGCGGCCGCGTTGCGTCGCCGCGGGAAGGTCCGGATGACCGCCGGCGAGATCATCGCACTGGTCGGTACCGGGGTGCTGCTGGTGGTGTCCGCCGCCGTTTCGGTCGCCGGCCGCAGCTTGAGTCGCTTGCAGCGCCGCGAGTGGACCAGTGGAAGTCTGGCCGACGATGCCGACGAGGTCGGCTCCTCGGCGGTCGAGGTCGCCTTCGTGTCGCTGGGCCTGGCGCGACAGCTGCTGCTGGTCGGGTTGGCGGTGCAGATCGCCAATGTTGCGGCGCGTCTTGCCTGGCAGCCGCCGCTGCTTGCGCCGCTGGTCGTAACGGTGCTGGCTTACCTGGTGGTCGACAAGCTGGCGCCGTACTGGCTGGTCGCGCTGATGGGCTCCAACGCGGTGCTGAACGTCGGCGGCAGGTGGTTCCGATTGGTGCGCGTCGTGTTCGGGCCGCTCGCCGGCTATCTGTCGCGAACAGCGGATCGAGCGCGAGCCCGCAATCGAGCCGACCAGAACGATGCCGAGCGCGACGACCTGGGCGCGTTCCTTGATCTGGCCGAGGAGGAGGGCCTGGTCAGCGAATCCGAAGAGGCGCTGCTGCGCGGTGTCGCCGATCTGGACGAGACCACCGTCCGCGAAGTGATGACGCCGCGTGTCGACGTGATGGCCATCGATGCGTCGGAGAGCCTCGCGGCGTTGAGGGGGCTGATCGCCGAGCACCGACTGTCGCGCATTCCCGTGGTGGCCGACGATCTGGACCATGTGGTCGGGGTGGTGAACCTGAAGGACCTGGTGGCGGCATTGCAGGACCAGCCCGATGAGGCGCCGGTGACCAGCATCGCGCGGCCGGCCTTTTTCGTTCCCGAGAGCAAGCACGCGAGCGAGCTGCTGGGCGAGTTCCAGCGCCGCCGGGAGCAAATAGCGATCGTTGTCGATGAGTACGGCGGCACGGCCGGACTGGCCACGCTAGAGGACGTGCTCGAGGAGATCGTGGGCGAGATCCAAGACGAGGACGAGGTCGAGGAACGGCTCGTCGAGATCCGGGCTGACGGCGCGATTGTTGCCGGGAAGGCCGAGATCGAGGACGTCGAGGAGGCCATCGGCCGCCAGATCCAGGAAGGTGAGTTCCACACCATCGGCGGTATGGTCTTCACCCACCTGGGCCGCATTCCGGAGCCGGGGGAGCGCTTCGACTGCTCAGATCTGCATATCGAGGTGCTCGAGGCGGACGACCGCCGCATCCATCGGATCCGCATCACGACACTCTGAGCCGAGCTGTCATCGGCGTCGAGAAGACGGGAATCTCATGCACGGGAAGCACTCCGATGCCGCGCCACGGGCCGACGGTTTTCGGTGCGGTACCGTCACCTTCGTCGGGCGGCCCAACGCCGGCAAGTCGACGCTGCTGAACCGCCTCGTCGGCAGCAAGATTTCGATCGTGTCCGACAAGCCACAGACGACGCGCCACCGGATCAGCGGCATTCTGACCGAGGATCGCGGACAGACGGTGTTTGTCGACACCCCGGGTGTGCACCGTCCCCACTACCGCATGAACCGTCGCATGATGCAGGTCACACGCCGGGCGATGCTCGACGTCGACTTGGTGGCGGTGCTGATCGATGTCACCGAGCGTCGCGGCGCAGGTGTTGACTACCTGATGGGAACAGTGCGCGACACGAGCGTTACCACCGTCCTGTTGCTCAACAAGGTGGATCGCATTGCCAAGCCCAAGTTGTTGCCGGCCATCGACTGGTTCCGACAGCAACATGCCTTTGCGGATATCATTCCGATCTCTGCACTCGCTGGCGACAACTGCGACGCGTTCGTAGACGCGGTCTTTCGTCACCTACCGCCAGGTCCGCTGCTATATCCCGACGAGACGCTCACGGATCGCTCGGTGCGCTTCATGGCGGCTGAGATGGTGCGCGAGGAGCTCCTGCATCGTACGCGCGAGGAGCTTCCGTACACCACTGCGGTGACCGTCGATCGCTGGGAGGAGGACGGCGATGAGGGTACGGTGCAGATCGGCGCGACGATCTACGTCGAGCGCGCCGGCCAGAAGCCGATCGTCATTGGCAAGGGCGGATCGATGTTGCGCCGGGTAGGTACGGCGGCTCGCCGGCAGATCGAGGACCTCATTGGCCGGCATGTGGTGCTCGAGTTATGGGTCAAGGTGAAGCCGGAATGGCGTCAACAGGCCAGGTTGCTCGACGAGATGGAGATCACTTGATGCACCGTCAGCGCGTCAGCCTCATGATGCAGCCGCTTCGTCGGCTGCTGCAGCGCGGTGCGCGCGCGCATGCGGTGAACTTCGTCTCCAAGGTGCACGCCGCCGATGTGGCGAGGCTACTGACCCGGCTGGATGAAGACGAGGGCGTCGACGTGTTCGACCTCGTGCTGGCTGATGCACCGCGGCGCGCCGGCGAGGTGCTAGCGGAGCTGGAGCCGTCCGATGTGGCGCGGTTGCTGGAGGGGCGCCCGGAAACTGAGATCGCCACGATCTTCGCGGAGGTGGGAGCCGACGACGCCGCGGAACTGGTGACGGCTCTGCCTGAAGACGTTGCCGCCCGCGTGCTCGAGCAGCTCGAACGCATCGGGCACGAGGAGGTCGAGGGCCTGCTCGGCTACGACGAGGACACCGCCGGCAGAATCATGAGCCCGGAGGTCTTCGCGTTGCACGAGGAGCTGACTATCGCCGAGGCCATCGAGGCCCTTCGGCAGTCGCGCTCGGAAGACCTGGAGATGGCGTTCTACCTGTACGTGGTCGATGAGCGCGGTCACCTGGTGGGCGTGTGCTCGTTGCGCGATCTGCTGCTTCGTGGCGCCAGCGAGCGCCTGCAGGAGGTCATGAAGACGCGCTTGGTGGCCGTGAACGTGGACACCGATCAGGAGGAGGTCGCCAATCTGGTGGCGCGTTACAACTACCTCGCGCTACCGGTCGTGGATCACGAGAACAAGCTGACCGGCATGGTGACCGTTGACGACATCATCGACATCATGCGGGAAGAGGAGACGGAGGACATCCTGCTGATGGCGGGTGTCGGTGAGGATGAGGAAGAAGTTCTGACGGCCCCGCTCTGGCGCAACGTGCTCCTGCGCCTCCCGTGGCTGTTCGCGGCGTGGATCGGCGGCGTGGTGGCGGCGCAGGTAATCGAGCACTTCGAGGATCTACTCTCGCAGATGATCGTGCTGGCCGTGTTCATTCCGATCATCGTCGGTATGGGCGGCAACGTCGGCACTCAGGCTGCGACCATCGTCGTGCGTGGCATGGCCACCGGCCGGCTGGTGACCGGACAGCGGATGGCGACGGTGCTGCGCGAGCTCCGGGTGGCGTTCACGCTGGGCATGCTCTTCGGTGTATTGCTCGGAGTGACAGTCTACTTCCGCAATCCCGAGGTTCCGGCGCTCGCGATCACGGTCGGTTTGTCGCTCGTCTCCTGCATGGTGTTGGCGGCCACAGTGGGCGCGGCGACGCCGATCATGCTCAACCGTTTCGGGGTCGACCCCGCAATCGCCACCGGACCGTTCGTCACCACGGCAATCGACGTTCTGGGAATCGTCGCCTACTTCAGCATCGCCAGCCTGCTCGTCTTTCGCTGACGTGGCCCTCAAGCAGGCGACCGGGTACGCGCTTCGCAGCCGGCCGCTGGGCGAAGCGGACCTGATCGTCGAGTTCTACACGCGCGAGTACGGTCGAATACGGGCTGTGGCGAAGTCGGCCCGGCGCATCAAGAGCCGTTTCGGCAGCGCGTTCGAGCCCTTCACACGGTCGCGTATCGTCTACTTCCAGCGCGACAAGGATGACCTCGGCCGGGTATCGTCGTGCGAGCTTGAGCGGTCGTACTTCGAGTCGTTGGGGCAGCCGGAGGAAGCTGCGCTGGCGGCCTATGCGGCGGAGCTGATTATCGGGTTCGCGCCCGAGCACGACGCATCGCCGACCTTGTTTCGATTGATCGGCGCGTGTTTCGACAGCCTCGAAACCGACCCGGCACCGGATACCCTCACGCGCTACTTTGAAGTCTGGATGCTCCGGCTCTCGGGACTGCTCCCCGGCTTCGACACCTGCAGCAGTTGCGGCGGTGCGCTCACGGACGACGTGTGGGTATCGGATGTGACGCTGGGGTTCCTCTGCGGGCGCGATTGTGGACAGGTCATCGGACGGCGCCGGCTAGCACCGGCTGCACGGCACTTGATGGTCGCGATTCTCCGCCAGGCGCCGGACCAGCTAGTTGCGCAACGGCCCGATGCGGCCGCGATCCGCGGACTCGGGTCGGTGATGCGTGTGCTCATCGTTGGCCACCTCGACCGAACACCGCGCTCTCTGCGCGTCATGCAGCGGCTCAAGCGGCTCAAGCGGCTCAAGCGGCGTTAGGCTGGCAGGCGGGGCCGACCCGTTGGCGCCGGAGGAGCGAGTAACTCGGCCGCCTGGCGTCGAATAAGATCGACGCATGCAAGCCATCCGCCTGCTCGACGGCGCCGTGATCGATCGCATCGCGGCCGGCGAGGTCGTCGAGCGTCCAGCGTCCGTCGTCAAGGAGTTGCTGGAGAACGCGCTCGATGCTGGCGCCGCACGAATCGACGTACGCATCGAGGCGGGCGGCCGCCGGTTGATCGCGGTCGACGACGACGGCCACGGGATGAACGCCGAGGACGCGGCGCTGGCGTTTCGCCAACACGCGACGAGCAAGATCCAGACCGTCGACGATCTCGACCACATCTGCACCCTGGGGTTTCGCGGTGAGGCGCTCGCCAGCATCGCGGCGGTCGCTCGTGTGCGGATGCAAACGGGGACTGGCGCCGGCGCTGGCGTTCAGGTTCGTGTCGAGGACCCGGCAGCTCCTGTCCTGCAGGTTTCACCGGGCCCGCGTGGCACACGAGTGCAGGTGCATGAGCTGTTCTACAACACGCCGGCCCGGCTGAAGCACCTCCGCACCGACGCCACCGAGGCGGGTCACGTCGCCAGCGTGGTCGAGGACTTCGCCATGTTGCGGCCGGATATCGCGCTGACGCTCACGGTGGATGGCCGCGAGCGCCTCTCGGCACCGCCGGTCGAAACGATCGACGAGCGCATCCACCAGGTGCTCGGGGCCGAGGTCGCCGAGTGCTGGGTGACGGTCGAGGGCGGCGGCGAGATTCGCGTCCGCGGCGGTGTGACCAGCCCGGAGCACACGCGGTCGAATCGACGCCATATCCATCTGTTCGTCAATGGCAGGGTGGTCAGCGATGGTCGGCTGGCGCATGCGGTGGTTACGGGCTTCGATACGCTCCTTGAGCGGCGACGATTCCCGGTGGCGGCACTGTTCATCTCGCTCGATCCGGCCGAGGTCGATGTCAATGTGCATCCACGCAAGGCGGAGGTGCGGTTTGTCGAGCCCGGTCGCGTCTTCGCGTCGCTCCGGCGAGCAGTGGCGACGGCGCTCGCCGGTCAGCTCCCGCCGCCGCGCGCCTGGCCGCAGTCCGCGGTCGCCGATCGTGAAGTTCACGACGCGCCGGCCGGCGCCTGGCCCCCTCCGGCATCGGCTGCCGCAGCGCCCAGTCTGCCCTTGCGCGACTGGACACCCGTGGGTGGCTCGGCCCTGGGCGGCACGCACGCCGGGCAGGCGGCGGCAGCGTCCGGCGAGACTGCCGGCGCGATCCAACCGATCGCGCAGTACGCCAACACCTACATTCTCGCGGTGGACGACCATGGCCTGCTGATCATTGATCAGCATGTGGCGCACGAGCGCGTGCTGTACGAGCAGGTGCTCGAGCAGCGCAGCCGTCGTCGGGTGCCGGTGCAGGGATTGCTGGTGCCCGAGACCGTCGAACTGACGGCCGTTGAGGTGGCGGCGGCCGAAGAGCATCAGGAGATGCTGACCACATTCGGGTTCGAGATCGAGCCGTTCGGGGGACGCACGTGGACGCTGCGGACGGTACCGGAGGTGCTCGGGGCGCGCCGGGGCGCGCCGACGCTCCGGGCATTGCTGGCGTCGCTCGCCGATGAGCGCGGAGGGGAGGCCGCCGACCGCATCCAGCGCGAGGTGGCCGCCTCGATCGCCTGCCATGCTGCCGTGAAGGCGAATCAACCGCTGACGCGCGAGGTAATGGCAAGCTTGATTGCCCAGCTCGGGGAGTGTGAGGCACCGACGCGGTGTCCGCACGGACGGCCGATCATGCTGCGGCTCGATCACCATGCCATCGAGCGGCAGCTCGGACGCCACTGATCCGGCGCTGGCAGGCCGTGGTGGAAGTGCGGTGGGCTTGCTAGCCTTCCTCGGGAGCGCGACTTCCTGGCTTGACGGCGGTGCTTCCGTCAGCACACAGCGGACACTGTTCCGGCTCCCATGTCGGCGCATCGAGCGGTAGAAGAGACAGCAACGGCAGGCCGTCGATCTCCGCGGCGCCGAGCCGGTTGGCGATGCACCCGGTCGCCACCGGGCGGCCCCCGTGCCGACGGATTGTCTCGAGGGTCTCGCGGCTGCTGAGCCCGGTCGTGACGACGTCCTCGATCATCAGGACGCGCTCTCCAGAGCGTAGCTCGAACCCGCGCCGCAGCTCCATCGATCCGGCGACCCGCTCGGTGAAACAGGCGCGTAGGCCAAGCGCCCGCCCCACTTCGTGCCCGATGATCAGCCCGCCGAGCGCCGGCGAGACCACCACTTCCGGTGCCTCTGCAGCCTGTTGGCGGCAGGCGCAGGCGAGCTCGCTCCCGAGGCGCTTGGCGACGTCGGGGTGCTGTAGGGCGCGGGCGCATTGGAGATAGCGGTTCGAGTGTCGACCGGACGACAGCAAGAAGTGGCCTTCGAGCAAGGCGGCGCTCTCGAGCAGCAGCTCGCGCACGCCCGGGGCGGTGCTCATGTTCGACGCCAAGCGATCTCGCCGCCGACCACGGTCAGCGTGGGCCAGCCGTGCAGGGTGCTCCCGTCGAAGGGGGTGTTGCGCGATTTGCTGAGGAATGTCGACGCTGCAACGGCAGCTTCCAGGTCAGGATCGATGACGCTCACATGGCCCGGCGTCCCGACTTTGAGGCTTCCGCCGTCGATCCCCAGAATCGTGCTGGGGTTCACCGATAGCAGCTCAACCAGACGACCGACGTCGATGACGCCGGCGCGGAGCAGATGCGTGCAGGCGAGCGGGATGGCGGTCTCGAGACCAACGATCCCGAAGGGCGCATGATCATATTCCAGCAGCTTCTCATCCTGATGGTGCGGAGCGTGATCGGTCGCGATGGCGTCGACGGTGCCATCGCTGATCGCCTCACACAGAGCCTGGCGGTCGGATTCGGCGCGCAGCGGCGGATTCATCTTGGTATTGGTGTCGAACTCGCGCACCGCCTCATCGGTAAGCGAGAAATGATGCGTCATCACTTCGCATGTGACGTTCACCCCGCGCTCCTTGGCATCCCGTACGAGTCGCATCGAACCCGCGGTCGACAGGTGCGCCAGATGTAATCGTCCGCCCGTGGCTTCGGCCAGCAGGAGATCGCGAGCGACGATGATCTCCTCGGCCGCTGCGGGCCACCCGCGGAGCCCTAAGGCGGTGGAGACGGCCCCCTCGTGCATGACCGCTCCGGCCGTCATCGAGCGCTCCTCACAATGCTCGATTACCGGAATGTCGAACATGCGGCTGTACTCGAGCGCCTTGCGCATGAGCTGCGCGGTGGCCACCGGGTAGCCGTCGTCGGAGATCGCCACGCAGCCGGCGTCGACCAGCTCGCCGATCTCGGCCAGCGCTTCGCCCCGTTGCCCGACGCTCACAGCGCCGATCGGGTGGACCCTGACGTGCCCCTCGACGCTGGCGCGCTCGAGGATGAACTCGGTCACCGAGCGGTGATCGTTCACCGGTTTCGTGTTGGGCATGCAGGCGACGGCGGTGAATCCACCGGCCGCTGCAGCAGCGGTGCCGGAGGCGATGGTCTCCTTGTATTCGAAGCCCGGCTCTCGTAGGTGGACGTGCATGTCGACGAAGCCCGGGGCGACGATCTGTCCGTCGCACGCCACTGTCTCGGCGTCGGTCGCTTCGATCGCGGCTCCCGACTCGGCGATCACACCGTCGACGATGAGCAGGTCACCGACCGCGTCGACGGCGTTCGCCGGGTCGACGAGACGCCCTCCGCTAAGCAGCAGCTTCGACATTCTGCGGATTCCCTCCCGCCAGCAAGTAGAGGATCGCCATGCGAACCGCTAACCCGTTGGTCACCTGCTCGAGGATCACCGAGCGCGGGCCGTCGGCGATGTCCGAGTCGATCTCGACGCCGCGGTTCATGGGTCCGGGATGCATCACGATGGCGTCGTCTTCGGCAAGCGCCAGTCGACGCTCGGTGAGGCCGAAGAGCTTGAAGTACTCGGCGGAGCTCGGCACGTTGAGCCTGCCGCCGCGCTCCACCTGGATACGCAGCATCATGACGACATCGGCGCCCTCGAGCGCTGGCTCGATTCGGTGGTGGGCGGTCACGCCCAAGGACTCGACCTGCGCCGGCATGAGCGTCGGTGGCGCTGCCACCGTGACCTCGGCACCGAGCTTGCGCAGGCAGAGGATGTTCGATCGCGCCACACGACTGTGGCCGATATCGCCGACGATGACCACACGCTGTCCGGCGACCGCTCCCTTGTTGCGTCGAATCGTCAGGGCATCGAGCAGCGCCTGGGTGGGGTGCTCGTGGGCGCCGTCGCCGGCGTTGACTACGGCAGCCGTACAGTGCTTGGCGAGAAAGGCCGCCGCCCCGGCGGAGGCGTGGCGCATGACCAGGATGTCGGGGAACATCGCTTCGATGTTGCGCGCCGTATCCAGGAGGGTCTCGCCCTTGACCACGCTGCTGGTCGAGGCCGAGATACTCTGAACGTCCGCCGAGAGCCGCTTGCCGGCGATCTCGAAACTCGTGCGTGTTCGCGTCGAGGGCTCGAAGAACAGGTTGACGACCGTCTTGCCGCGCAGCGCCGGCACCTTCTTGATGGGACGTTCGGAGATCGCCCGAAAATGCTGGGCCGTGTCCAGCACGAGTCGAATCTGCTCGGCGTCGAGTGGCTCGATCCCGACCAGACTCTTCGGGAAGGACAAGGACTCGACCTGAGGCTCGGCGCCCGTGGTTTCGCCCTCGGGAAGTGTCTCGGTCGTCGGTTCCATCGTCGTTGCTCCCATCTCAGCGCACCGTTTCCTCGGCCTCGAGAATCGTCACCCGGTCCTCTCCGTCCACCTCGGCGCAGGCGACCTTGATCACTTCACGTAGCGAGGTAGGCACGTTCTTGCCCACATAGTCGGCGCGGATCGGGAGCTCTCGGTGCCCCCGATCAACAAGGACCGCCAGCTGGATGGTTCGCGGTCGACCAAAGTCCATCATCACGTCCATCGCAGCGCGGACAGTGCGGCCGGTGAACAGCACATCGTCGACGAGGACGACATCGAGACCATCCATCTCGAAGTCGAGCTCGGTAGCTTGGACCACCGGGTTGGCGGCAATCTGTGACAGGTCGTCCCGGTAAAGCGTCACGTCGACGGTCCCCGTGGCGACCTGCGTGCCCTCGAACTCGAAGATCTTCCTTGCCAGCGTGTCGGCCAGCGGCACGCCGCGGGTGCGAATGCCAACCAGCGCCAGGCGGTCGGGCTCGTTGCGTTCGATGATCTCGTGAGCGATACGAGACAGCGCCCGATCGATCTGCTTGTCGTCCATGATGTGTGCTTTCAACCGCATCGGTCGCTCCCGCTGGCGCGATGTTGCGTCCCAGCCGCCGCCGACGCTCGCTGCCGCGCTGCAGAGAGTGGGCGCGGGCTTGGAGTCGCCAGTCCGTCGGCAAAAAAAATGCCCGCCCGAACGTGCGCTCGGCGCGGGACTCCACTATACGACTCCGACATGTCTACACCCTTGATGGCCTCACGGGGCCAATCTTAAAAGGTCGATGCCGCCAGCCTACTCAGCCGCCGGGCAGGCGTCAACTCGCCGGGCGACCGTGATTTGCTGCCCCGCCGGACCCCATGCTAGCCTGCGCTCGATGTTCGACCGGCGGCTCGTACTGGAGTCAATTCGCACCCTCTCGCGTCGCTATTTCGTGATGCAGTACCGCTGTCCGGACATCGCCGCCGCGTCGCTGCCGGGTCACTTCGTGATAATATCGGCGAGCGATGCGATCGACCCCCTCCTACGGCGGCCAATGGCGATCTATCGCGTCGTTCGCGAGGCGGGGACGGCGGTGGGGTTCACGCTGCTAGTCGAGCGCACCGGCCGCGGCACGACCCTGATGGCGAGCGCCCGACCTGGCGACGTGGCAAGCGTGCTTGGCCCGCTCGGGCGCCCCTTCCAGCTGCCGTCGGCCGCGGAGCTCGACGATCACGAGGACCTTCTGGTAATGGGTGGCGTTGGAGCGGCCCCGTTTCCGCTGCTGGCCGAGGTCCTCGTCCGCCTCGGAGCGCGGGTACGGGCATTCGTCGGCGGGCGCACGCGCGACGACCTGCTCTGTGAGGACGACTTCGAGCAGCTCGGGGTACCGGTTGATGTTGCGACCGACGATGGGTCTGCTGGCCACCACGGCTTCGTCACGAGCACACTCGAGGCGCATCTGCGAAGCGCCGGTGGCACGCCGCGCATCTACTCGTGCGGCCCCACGCCGATGATGCAGGCGGTCGACGAGGTCGCCGTGCGTCATCGCTGCGATCATCAGGTGAGCCTCGAGGCGCCGATGGCCTGCGGGATCGGCGTATGCCTGTCGTGCGTCGTTCCGGTCCAGGTCGGTGACAGCTGGCGGTACCAACGCATCTGTCGCGAGGGCCCGGTGTTCGATGCGGCTCGGCTGGGGTGGCGATGAGCGATTCGCAAGCAGACGTCGATCTGCGGGTGTCGTTGGGTGGCGTCGAGCTCAAGAACCCCATGCTGCTGGCTTCGGGAACGGTCGGGTACGGCGAGGAGATGGCCGAGCTCATCGACCTCGACCAGCTCGGCGGCATCGTGGTCAAGGGCCTGTCGCTCGAGCCGGAACGCGGCAACGCACCACAGCGAATCGCCGAGGTCCCGGGGGGGATGCTCAACTCGATCGGTCTGCAGAACGTCGGGGCCGATGCCTTCGTGCGCGACAAGCTGCCATTCCTGGCGCAGTTCGATCTGCAGGTGATCGCCAACGTCTGGGGTAGAACGGTGGACGAGTACGTCGGTGTCGCCGCCCGTCTGGACGCTGCCGACGGTGTCCACGCGCTCGAGCTCAACGTCTCGTGTCCGAACATCAAGGAAGGCGGAATCAGCTTCGGCACCGACCCGGTGCAGATCCATGCGGTCACCGCGGCGGTCCGTGCGGTTACCGACAAACCCCTCTGGGTGAAGCTCGCGCCCGGGGTGACAGACATCGGCATCATGGCTCGCGCCGCCGAGGAGGCGGGCGCTGATGCCCTCGCGGTGGCCAATACCATCCGGGGGATGGCCATCGACGCAGGACGCCGTAGGCCGCTCCTGGCCACGATTTACGGTGGGCTTTCCGGTCCTGCCCTGTTTCCGATCGCCTTGTATTTGCTTTACGAAGTATCTCTTATCTCGTCGTTGCCTTTGATAGGCATCGGTGGCGTATCTGAGCTAGATCATGTGCTCCAGTATTTGATCGTGGGCGCGACGGCAGTTCAGATCGGCACAGCGAACTTTTACGACCCGACGGCATCGCAGCGTTTGGTCAACGAGCTGGCGAGATGGTGTGGCGATGAAGGGATTCAGTCGATACGCGAAGTCATCGGAACGCTTCAAGTGGGTGAGCCGTGAGACGACATTGGCCGCTTCGCGGCACCTGCTGGTGGCGGTCGCCGGCGTCGCCTTAACGGTGGCCGCCAGCGGCTGCGCGACGCAGCTCCGTCCCGCAGCGCGGCCCGGATGGCACTCGTCCGAGATGGTCGCATCGTGGTACGGACAGAAGTACCATGGCCGCCAGACAGCGAGCGGCGCCGTGTTCGACATGTACAAGATGACCGCAGCGCACAAGACCCTGCCGTTCGGGACGCGCCTGCGGGTGACCCATCCCCGCAACCGGCGCTCCGTCGTCGTAGAGGTCAACGACCGCGGTCCCTTCATCAAGGGACGTGACCTGGATCTGTCCATGGGAGCCGCACAGGCATTGGCGATGGTCGACGAGGGGGTCGCCCGGGTGCAGATTGAGCGAATGAATTGAGTCGGCCGCGACTTGTCGTCGCGATGGATGTCCCTGACGCTGAGCGCGCCCTCGCAGTTGCCGAAAGCCTGCGCGGGTGCGCCGACGTCCTGAAGGTCGGCCTCGAGTTGTTTACCGCCCAAGGGCCTGGGCTGGTCCGCGAGCTGATGTCGATGGGTTGGGGAATCTTCCTCGACCTGAAGGTGCACGACATTCCGGCCACCGCAGCCGGCGCCGTACGAGCCGCCGTCGATCTCGAGGTGGAGCTGCTCACGCTGCACACCAGCGGCGGCCGCAAAATGCTGGAAGCAGCGGTGCAGGCGCGTGGCGCATATCGGCTGCCGCGGTTGCTCGGCGTGACGGTGCTGACCAGCCTCTCCGCCGCCGATTTGCCGGCCATCGGTCTCCTCGATGATCCGGCTTTGCTGGTCGAACGACGATGCCGGCTGGCCCACGATTGCGGCTGCGACGGTGTGGTAGCCTCGGTCCGAGAGGCTCCTTCGATTCGCGCGCGGTGGGGGCCGGAGTTCCTCGTCGTCACCCCCGGCATTCGCCCCGCCGGCGCCGATGTACACGATCAGGCCCGCGTCGCCACGCCGGCCGCCGCGGTGGCCGCCGGAGCTGACTACCTGGTCGTTGGACGCCCGGTGCTGCAAGCGGAGGACCCGGCAGCGGCGGCGACCGCGATTCGCGCCTCGATGGAGTCAGACCAGGGTGCAGACTGATCGCAGCGTGGACGAATCGGCGACCGAACGCGACGGCTATTCGCTGACGTCCCTCGAGCAGCGCATCGGCTACGACTTCGACGATCGTGCGCTCCTCGTTCGGGCGCTTACGCATCGCTCGTTTGCGAACGAGCAGGGCGCCGGGGCAGACGACAACGAGGTTCTCGAGTTCCTCGGCGACGCGGTGCTGGGGCTGATTGTCAGCGACCTCCTTTGCCGTCGATATCCGTCGATGAATGAAGGGCAAATGTCGAAGCTGAAGTCTTTCCTGGTCTCGGCAGAGACGCTCGCCACCCTCGCAGAGGAGCTCGGCCTGGGGCAGTTCGTCATCCTGGGCCGTGGCGAGGAGAAGACCGCCGGCCGCACCAAGAACTCGATCCTGGCGAATTCTCTCGAGGCCTTGATCGCCGCGCTGTACGTCGATGGCGGGCTCGAGCGCGCCACCGAGTTCGTCCTGATGCGCGTCGAACCGCTCATCGGGCCGGTCGCCGATCAGCTCCCGCCGACCCGTGACTTCAAGTCGGCGCTGCAGGAATACCTGCAGGCCTCCGGCCTACCCTTGCCGCTGTACGAGGTTGTCGACGAGGTGGGTCCCGATCACCAGAAGACGTTCCTCGTTCAGGTCAGCGCGGGCGAGGACCAAAGTGCCGTCGGCAAGGGAAGCACCAAGAAACGCGCCGAGCAGGTTGCGGCGAAGATGCTGCTAGAGCCCCTGCTGGAGCGCCCTGAGGCCCCCGAGGAACGTCTCCCGGCAGGCGATTAGCACGTCGGGGCCGGCACTGGCGGACGCGCGATCCAACCGCCGCCGAGCAGAAGATCACCGTCGTAAAACGCCACGCCCTGTCCCGGGGTGACCGCCGACTGCGGCTCGTCGAAGGTGACCTGAAAGCGGTCTCCGGGCAGCGGAGTGACGATGGCCGCAGCCTCGCGATGTCGATGACGGATGCGTGCCCGAATCCGCAAGGGTGTGGCCGGGGCGTCGATGGCGAGCCAGTTGCAGTGCGTCGCCAGCAAGGTCGTGGTTTCCAGCCCGGCGCGTGGCCCGACCGTCACGCTGGCAGCGTCGGCGTCGATGCCGAGCACGTAGAGCTTGTCGCTGCCGGAAATGCCCAGGCCCTTGCGCTGGCCGATGGTGAACCGGTGGATACCGTTCGCCCGCCCGAGCCGCGTCCCGGCGACGTCGCGTATGGCGATCGCTTGCTCCGAGGCAGCGGGTCGGTGTCGCTCGACGAAGGCGTTCTTGTCGCCGTCGGGGATGAAGCACAGCTCGTAGCTCTCCGGCTTGTCGGCGACGCACAGCTCGAGACGACGTGCCTGGTCGCGTACCTGATCCTTGTCGAGATCGCCGATCGGGAAGCGCACGTGGCGAAGCTGCGCCGCAGGGACGTCGAACAGGAAATACGACTGGTCTTTGTCCGCATCGACGCCCTTGCGCAGCTGCGGCCGGCCGTCGTGCTGACCGAGCCGCGCGTAGTGACCGGTCGCCAGCGAGTCGGCTCCTAGGCTGCGAGCCAGTCGCTGCAACAGTCCGAACTTGACGCTGCGATTGCAGCGGATGCACGGGCTCGGCGTATCGCCAGCAGCATAGGTGTCGAGAAACGGCTCGACGATCTGCGCCTGGAACGCTGCCGTATGGTCGAAGACGTAGTGCGGGAAGTCGAGGTGCGCCGCCACGGCGCGCGCGTCGGCGACATCAGCGGGAGAACAGCAGCGTCCGAGTCCGCGGGCGCCGTTGGACTCGCCGTAGTCCCAGAGCTGCAGTGTGATCCCGACGACCTCGTGTCCCTCCTGGCACAGGATCGCGGCGGCCGCACTCGAGTCCACCCCGCCGCTCATCGCAACCGCGACCCGGCCCATTTCAGCTCTCCACGCCCGCGCGTCCGCCGTCGGTCGCCGCCTCGACACATCCGACGATGCGTGACGCCAGCCCGGCTATCTGCTCGCGATCCGTGCCGTATCCAAGCGACAGCCTCAGCGCACCACTCTGATAACGGCGTGGCACGCCGAGCGACTCGAGCACCGGTGACGCATGCGCCACTCCGCTGGCGCAGGCTGATCCGGCAGATGCTGCGATGCCCTCCAGGTCCAGGCAAGCCACCAGTAGGTCTCCCGGGCACTCCGCAAAGCACAGATGGATCGTGTTGGGCAGGCGTGCGGCGGTGGGCACCGTCACGCGCACGTCGTTGGCCGACTCGACGATCTCGTCGCTGAGCTCGCTCGCTAGGCCCCCCACGCGCTCGGCCTCGCCGCCGTGACGCGCGCGGACGCGGGCGCAGGCGGCACCGAAGCCGGCGATGAGGCCGGTGGGCTCCGTGCCGGCGCGCCAACCTCGCTGCTGGCCGCCGCCCCGCAGCAACGGCGTGGGATCGAGTGGCCGACGCAGGACCAGTGCACCGATGCCTGGCGGCCCGCCGATCTTGTGGCCCGAGAGGCTGACCATATCGACTTCATCGAGCAGATCGTCGAGGTCCAGCCAGGCTGCCGCCTGTACGGCATCGCAATGCATGTGAACTCCACGACGGCGGGCGATAGCGGCAATCTCGCGTATCGGCTGGATGGTTCCGGTCTCGTTGTTCGCTGCCATGATCGAGATCAGCATCGTATCGTCGCGCAGCGCCGCTTCCACCGCCGCCGGGTCAACGCGCCCCTCGGGGTCGACCGGCACCTGAGTCGTCTCGACCCCGAACGCCTCGAGCGCTGCCGACGGCTCCTGCACCGCCGGATGCTCGATCGCCGAGATCACCAGGTGCCCTCCCGGCGGCCATCCGAGCAAGCCGGTGACCGCCAGATTGTCGGCCTCGGTGCCGCCGCTGGTGAACACCACGTCGAGCCCACCGCACAGATCCAGAACTTGCCGCCGGGCGATCTCCACCGCGGCTCGGGCGCGCTGACCGTCGCGGTGAATGCTCGACGGGTTGGCAGCCGTATCGGCGAGCCAGGGATCCATCGCCGCACGGACCTCGGCAGCTAGCGGCGCTGTGGCGTTGTAGTCGAGGTAGATGCGAGGACCGTGCATCGTGTGAGGATGCCACGGCTTCTCGAAGGGCAAAAGACAGGGCCGCGTCAGCGTCCGGGGGCATGGTAGCCTCATTGGCCGACGTTTCTTGGAATCCTCCCAGGTCCCGCGGTTCGCCCGCGCGAGGTTCGAGCCCATGTCCGAGTTCGAAGAGCTCGATTTCTATGCCATTGACGAGCTTCTGTCCGACGAGCAGAGGCTCGCGCGCGATACGGTTCGGCAGTTCGTGTCCGACCGTTGCCTGCCGATCATCGAGGAGCATCAGGCGAAGGGCACGTTTCCGACCGAGCTCATCGAGCCCATCGCAGAGCTCGACCTGCTCGGAGCGAACCTGCCGGAGGAATACGGCTGCGCCGGACTGGAGAGCAGCACGTACGGGCTCATCATGCAGGAGCTCGAGCGTGGCGACTCCGGTATTCGCTCGTTCGTATCGGTGCAGGGCGCCCTGTGCATGTACCCGATCTTCGAGTTCGGATCCGAGGAGCAGCGGCGCCGTTGGCTTCCGGAGATGGCGAAGGCGAAGGTGATCGGCTGCTTCGGTCTGACCGAGCCCGACGCCGGCTCCGACCCCGGCGCCATGCGCACGCGCGCGGTTCGCGACGGCGACGACTGGCTCCTCAACGGCGTCAAGATGTGGATCACGAACGGGACCATGGCTCATATCGCCATCGTCTGGGCAGCGACCGATGACGGCATCCGCGGGTTCATCGTGCCCACAGACACGCCCGGGTTTCAGGCGCTGCACGTAACCGGCAAGTACTCGCTGCGAGCTTCCGACACTGCCGAGCTCGTCCTCGAGGACGTGCGCGTGCCGGCCGACGCTCTCCTACCCGGCACCGGCGGCCTCAAGTCGCCGCTCATGTGTCTGAATCAGGCTCGCTATGGGATCGCATGGGGCGGCGTCGGCGCGGCGCTGGCATGCTTTGACGAGGCTCTTCGCTACGCCGGCAACCGGATCGTCTTCGACACGCCGATCGCATCGAAGCAGCTCATCCAGGGGCTGCTCGCCGATATGGCGTCGGAGATCACCAAGGCCCAGCTGATGTGCTGGCGCCTGGGACAGCTCAAGGACGCCGGCAAGGTCAAGCCGTGGCAGATATCGATGGCGAAGCGCAACAACGTGCGTATGGCGCTGGAGACCGCCCGCAGGTGTCGCGAGATCCTGGGCGGCAACGGCATCCTCGACGAGTATCAGGTGTTCCGTCATTTGGTGAACTTGGAGACCGTCTACACCTACGAAGGCACCCATCAGGTGCACACTCTGATCATCGGCCAGGCGCTCACCGGGCTGTCGGCGTTTTGAGCCCTGTCCTCGATCCTCGGGTGCTCTCGGGCATCGTTGACCGGCTTGCGACGGCGTTGCTACAGTCATGGTGCCGGTGCTGCCGCCGTGCCGCGGCGGGTATAGCTCAGTTGGTAGAGCGTCGGCTTCCCAAGCCGAAGGCCACGGGTTCGAGCCCCGTTACCCGCTCTTGACGTTTTCCAGCAGCGTCTCCAGGTAGCGATCCGTGCTGCCGCATACAACCGAGGACACCATGTCGGACAACGCGAGCAGCGCGCGTTCCTATCTGGGGCCAGGCTGTGTTTTCGAAGGCGATATCCGCGGTAGCGGGTCGCTCGAATGCCACGGCACAGTTACCGGCACAGTGACCTTGGACGGCGAGGTCGTGATCGGTGAGCGTGGGCGCGCCAAGGCCACGCTGTGCGGCGAACGGATCGTCATCGATGGCTTTCTGGACGGCGACGCCAGCGGCATGCAGAAGGTCGAGGTGGGGGCGACCGGTCAGGTGACCGGCGACATCCGAGCGCCTTCCGTCGCCTTTGCCGAGGGGGCGGTGTTCGAAGGCAACGTCGAGATGCGGGTCACAAAGGAATGAAGGTCGGCGTCGTCAGGGAGATCAAGCCACAGGAGCATCGGGTCGGCTTGGTGCCGGCCGGCGTTCGGCTGATCGTCAACGCCGGTGCGGAGGTGCTGGTCGAAGCCGGGGCCGGCCTCGGGAGCGGGCTTCCCGACGATCACTACGAGGAGGCCGGAGCGCGCTTGATCGACAGCGCCGCCGACGTCTGGGCGGCGGCCGATCTGATCGTCAAGGTCAAGGAGCCGGTGGCGGAGGAGTTCGGCTATTTGCGGCCGAACCTGACGCTCTACACATACCTTCACCTGGCGCCGTTACCGGAGCTGACCGAGGCGCTGCTCGAAAACCAGGTGACCGGGATCGCCTACGAGACCGTCGAGTTGGCCGACGGCTCGTTGCCGCTGTTGGTGCCGATGAGCGAGATCGCCGGTCGGATGTCGGTGCAGGTCGGAGCCCACTTTCTAGAGAGGGCTCAGGGCGGCCGTGGTGTGCTGCTAGGCGGAGTGCCGGGCGTGAACCCGGCCGACGTGGTGGTGATAGGCGGCGGCATCGTCGGCCGCAACGCGGCGCGCGTGGCCTATGGAATGGGGGCCCACGTCACCGTTCTGGATACCAACCCGCGGACGCTGCAGTACATCGACGACGTGTTCGGCGGCCATGTGAACACCATCATGTCGCATGCGACAACGGTCGAGGCGTGGTGCCTACGAGCCGATCTGCTGGTCGGAGCGGTGTTGATTACCGGCGCGGCGGCACCCAACGTGGTCCCGGCCGAGGTGGTGTCGAAGATGAAGGACGGGGCCGTCATCGTTGACGTGGCGGTGGACCAGGGTGGCTGTATCGAAACGACACGCGCTACGACGCACCGCGATCCGACGTTCCTGGTTGACGGCGTGGTCCATTACGGGGTTACCAACATGCCGGGGGCGGTACCGCGTACCTCGACATTCGGGCTTACCAACGTCACGGCGCCCTACCTGGCGCATCTGGTCGCCCTGGGCGTCGAGGACGCCCTGCGTTGCGATCCGGTCCTGGCGCTTGGCGTAAACACCTATCGGGGGCACGTTACCTGCGCCCCCGTCGCCGCGTCTCAGGGACGCCAACACACGCCGTTGGACGAGCTTCTGCGGGATGAGCTCTGAGCATCGCGCCCGCGCCACCCATCTTCGGGTGCTCCTCGACGCGGATCTTCCCGGTGCCGCCAACATGGCCGTCGATGCGGCCCTGCTGGAGGGTTCCGGAGCGCACGAATACAGCATGCGCTGGTACGGCTGGGCCCGTCCGACCGTATCGATTGGCTACGCGCAACCGTGGCGGGAGGGCTTCGATCCGCAGCGCGCCAGACGGCTGGGCGTCGATCTTGTCCGCCGCCGCACCGGCGGCCGCGCCGTGCTCCACGCCGGCGAGCTCACCTACACCCTCACAGGCCCGACCGGGTCGGGTCCCTTCGCTGGCGGAGTGCTGCCGACCTATCAGGTCATCGCCGACGGTATGGTGGTCGGACTCCGGCGGCTTGGTGCCGAGGTCGAGCTGGTACGGGCGCGCGGTAGACGCCAGCGAGATCAGCCAGGCGCCTGTTTTGCCGCCAGAGCTCTGCACGAGGTCATCGGTGACGGGCGCAAGCTGCTGGGGAGCGCCCAGCGTCGTCAGGCGGGTCGAGTGCTGCAGCACGGCTCGCTGCCGCTCCTGCCGCCCGATCCAGCCTTGTGGAGCGTGCTCGGAGGCACCGGCGCGGGCGCCGCGCGCGAGTCGGTGGGGCTGTACGAGCTGCTACCGGGGCGACCGAGTCGGCGGGTGATCGCCATGACGCTGGCGCGCGCGGTCGCCCAGACTCTCGGTCTGGCGGCGCGTGTCGCGCGCCTGAGCCACGCCGAGCGGGTTGCCGTAGCGCGTCACCAAGAGCTGTACGCCGACCGGAGCTACACGCTGCGACGCTGATCGGCGGCCGTGCTGAGGCCAACGGCGCCGTGCTATTCTGACCCTCGAGGGGTTGCGAGGGCGCGTAACCTGAAGGGCACGTGGGTTTGTAGACGCGGGCTGGGGATGGTTCGGACGCCACAGCCCGTCCGGGTCCTTGTCACGGTCCCGTGGCCCGGCGGTCACCTCCGAGCGCGCATTATCGAATGAGCGATATCACCCGGCGCCAAGCTCGTCAGCAGGGGTTCACGCTCCGCCGCGCGGTTGCTTTCGCCGTTGTCGTGCACTTGTTGCTCGGCGGTCTGGTTACCTGGTGGCCGTGGCTCCTGTTCCCGACGCCGGCCTCTGCGGAGACTCAGCCGCCGCCACTGCAGTTCACGTTCGTCGACACGCCTGAGACCGAGCCGCCGCCGGAGCCGCCGGACACGGCGACGATGTCGGATATCGACCGCGCCGCGGCGGATAACTCGCCGCGCGACGACCAGCCACTACCGTTCGCCGAGGGCAACACGCCCGCCCAGGTCATCCGGCCCGCCGCGGTGCCCATCGAGACACCGGCGGCGGAGGCGCAGCCGCCGGCTCCGGAGACGCCGCCGGCGCGGCCGGCCGAGCGCCCGGCCGCCACCGAGCCGGTCGCTGACACGCCAGAGGTGGTACCGGAGGAATCCGACGTCGACGCTGCCGAGCCCGAGGATCGGCCGGTCGAGGAGGCCACCGAAGCCGTCGAGGAGGTCGCCGAGACGGTGACCATCCCGCCGCGCCAGCCGAGCTTGCGAAGCCAGCTGACGCGAATGGAGTCGTTCGTCGACCCGCAGATTTTCGCCAACGCCGACGGCGGTGTCGACGAATCGGAAGGGCTGGCTCAATTCGACACGCGTGGCTACGATCTCGGAGCCTACCTGAATCAAGTTCTCCGGCGTATCGAGGGACACTGGCGGGGCAACATGCCGCCGCTGATCCGAACCGGGATCGGCGGCGCCACCTTCGTGGCGCTAACGATTCACCGGCAGACTGGCGCCAACGGCGACGAGGTGGCGATGATCGTCATCGAGCGTACGTGGCCCTCGGGGCAGCCGGCCTACGACGCTGGAGCCCGGTTCGCGCTGGAGCTGTCGGATCCGCTGCCGCCGATTCCGGACTACTATCCGTACGAAGACATCAAGGGTCGCCTCGGGTTCATCTACAACATGGGAGCGGCCGACGTGGCCTTTCCCGAACAGTAACGTCTGCCACCAGACCGGAGTCGATTCACGCATGATCGAGGTGTTGCGAAGCGGGGGACCGGTGATGATCCCGCTGGGGATTTGCTCGGTGCTCGCGGTCGCCATCATGGCCGAGCGGTTCTGGAATCTCCGGGACTCGAAGGTGCTGCCGCCGGCCGAGGTGGCGCACATTCACGCCCTCATCGATCGCGGCGAGTTCGTTCGTGCCGAGGAGTACGCCGCCAGTCGCCCGGGCCCGTTGAACAACATCCTCTTGCCGGCCCTGCAATCACGCGCCGAGTCGAGGGAGTTCATCCGCGAGTTGGTGCGTGACGCCGGACGCCAGGAGGTTCCGGAGCTCGAGCGCTATCTGGGGATTCTGGGAACGGTTGCCAGCATCACGCCGTTGCTCGGATTGCTGGGCACCGTGCTCGGCATGATCCAGGTGTTCTCGGTCATCTCGCTGCAGGGCGTGGGGCAGGCAAACGCCCTCTCAGGCGGGATCTCCGAAGCGATGATCACGACAGCCACCGGGTTGGCGATCGCTATCCCGACGCTTGCCGGCTACAACTACTACGTTGGCAAGGCCGAGGGCATGGTGCTCGAGATGGAACGTCTGGTGCTGGCGATGATCAAGCTGATTGTCGAGCGTCGGGCGCTGGCGCCGAGTGCCGCTGGGCCGAGTGATCCGTCGTGATCTGTTGCGCCTCCGCGCCTGCTCCGACCCGCCACGTGAGGCGATAGCGGATGTTGACCGAGACGCGGAACCGGCAGCGGCGCGCCAGCGTCGACATGTCGCCGTTGATCGATGTCGTGTTCCTGCTGCTGATCTTCTTCGCCGTGACCACGACATTTCTGGAACAGTCGGGCATGGACCTGGAGCTGCCTGAGTCCAGCACCGCGGCGCCCACCGAGCAGTCCGCGATCGTCGTCGAGATATCCGTTGACGGCGAGATTCGTCTAGACGGTGAGGTGCTGACCGCTGAGGCCCTCGAGCAGAGAGTAGCGGCGCTCAACGCCGAGGATCGCGCCAAGATCACCGTCCGCGCCGACCGCACCATCGAGCTCGGAACGGCAGTGCGGGTGATCGACGCGCTGCGCAAAGGCGGCGCGGAGGGAATCTCGTTGCCCATGGTGCCTCTGGATCAGTGAGCCGCGCAGACGAGCGCGGCGAGCGCGTGGCGCCGTTGCTCGTGGTGGTCGGTCCAACAGCCGCCGGGAAATCGACGACCGCCGAGTGGCTCGCCGAGAAACTGGCGGGCGAGCTCGTTTCTGCCGACGCGTTGCAGGTATACCGAGGGCTCGACATCGGCACCGCCAAGCCGACGGCAGCGGCCCGGGCACGATGCGCCTACCACTGCCTCGACTATCTGGACCCGGCACAACGGTGCTCGGCGGGAGCCTACGCGGCAACGGCGTGGCAAGCCATCGATCAGATCCGGGCCCGCGGCCGACTGCCGATCCTGGTCGGCGGTAGCGGCTTCTACGTGCAGGCCGTCGTCGAGGGGCTCGACGAGGCCCCGGCCAGCGACCCCACCTGGCGCCGGGTCCTCGGCCGGCTGCGCGATCGCCGAGGCATCGAGCGCCTGCACCGGGACCTGGCGCGCCTCGACCCGGCCTCGGCGGCCCGCATCGGGAGCCGCGACGCGCAGCGGGTTCTTCGTGCCCTCGAAGTGGTCCTCCGCACCGGCAAGCGGATGACCGACACGGCAGAGAAGGGTAGTGGCCAGCGGTTGGGCACAGCCGAGGCGGTGTGGCTCGGAGTGACGTGGCCGCGCGAGGTGCTTTACGAGCGCATCGCTCGTAGGGTTGACGAGATGCTCGCCAGCGGATGGATCCAGGAGGTCGAGGGGCTGCTGGCGGCCGGAGTGCCACCTGATGCACACGGGCTGCAGGCGATTGGCTATCGACAGCTGGCGAGCGTTTGCAGCGGGCGGCTCGACCTCGATGGGGCACGCGACGAGATCGTGCGCGCCACCCGACGCTACGCCAAGCGGCAGCTGGCATGGTTCCGGCGCTGGCCGCAGATCCGGTGGCTGGAGCATCGAAGCGGTGAGGACCCGGGCGGCGAGGTCGAACGTGAGCGTGTCGAGTGCCTGGCACGGGAGCTTCTGGCCGACGCCGCCAACGGTGCTCATAGAAGCGATGTTGCCGCGTCGCAACCCGGGAGTCACAATGGACAACGATGAACGGACATAGCCTTCATGTAGCGGCCGCACTGTGTGCGGCGGTCATGTTGAGCGGCTGCGCCTCGACCACAGCGGCGCCCGCGACGCGGCCGGTGGCAGTCAGCCCGCTCGACCCTGCGCGCGTACCACCGGCGCCAGCGACCGCCTCCGCAGCTCTGGCTGCGGCGTGGGACGAGGTTCGCGACGTGGCATCAGCTGATGCCTCTGGCCCCATCACGCTGCAGGAGGAGGCGACTCCGATCGGCAGGACCGTGGCCGGGTTCGCGGCTCTGCGGCGCGGAGATCTGCCGGCAGCGCGCGATGCGTTCGGGCTGGCGCTCGGGGAGCAACCGATGCCCGAGGCGGCCTACGGAATGGGTCTGGTGGCAGTGCTGCAGCGGCGTCCCGATGTCGCGCGTGGCTGGTTCGAGACCGCGCTCCAGGCGGACCCTGATCTGACCCGGGCGGTGCTCGAGCTTCGCCAGCTCAGCCTCGACGACGTCGGGCCATTGCTCATGCGCGCCGAACTGGCGGCCAACGCCGGCGATGCCGCAGCCGCAGAAGCGGCGTATCAGGAGGCCATTGCTGCGGCTCCCGAGATTCAAGGCCCGTACCTGCGGATCTCCACTCTGCGCCAGCAACAGGGCGATGCGGCGGGCGCAATCAGGATCCTCGACGCCGGTCGTCGGCGCACCGGCGACGGCGCGCTGATCCTGAAGAGGCTCGGGATGCTGTATCGCAGCACGCAGCGCTACGCCGAGTCGAACGACGTGTTCCAGCGGCTTGCAGACGCGCGTCCGGACGATGCGCGCGTCGCCGAGTTGGCCCGCGAAGCCCGCGATCTGTACGAGCGCGATTCGCTGCCGGCCGAGTATCGCGAGCTGGCTGACAAGGCGGTGATCACGCGCGAGGATCTGGCGGCTCTGTTCGCCATCAATCTGGAGGTGCTGGAGGAGCGGATCGGCGATCGACGGGGTGTGATCGTTGGCGACCTCGGCGACCGCTGGTCGACCCCCTTCGTGCATCGCACGGTGTCGTGGGGCGTTCTCGACGTATACCAGAACAACGATTTTTTCCCGCAGATGCAGGTACGCCGGAGCATGCTGGTGGAGGCCTGCTACCGAGTGCTGGAGCTAGTCGGTGCTGCTGCCGATGCGCCGAGCGCGCGGCTCGATGATCCGCCGCCCGGGCATCTCCTGTACCGTCCGGTGCAGGCGGTGGTCGGGCTCGGTATTCTGTCGGCTGACGGAGATGGGTCGTTTGACCTACTGGCGCTGGTCTCGGGCACAGAAGCGCTGGCGGCGGTCGAACGGTTGACCGCGCTAGTACGCCGGAGCGGCGACTGAGGCCGCATTCCGGCACCCAGCGGCTACGGGACGGCTGTTTGCGCCCGTTCGTGACGGCGACTACGATCGGCCTGGCAGGAGGGACGAACGTGTGACTGGCTCCCCAGACGAAATCTCCGCGGACGGAACTGCCGACGACGAGGCGGAACAGATCGTCGTGGCCGAGGAAGAGCCTCGTACGGAACCGGTGTCGATGCCGCGGGCCCTGCTCGGTTGCGTACTGGCCTGGGCCTTGCCAGGGGTCGGACACGCGGTCCTCGGTCGCTGGGGACGCGGGCTCCTTTTCGGCACGGTGGTCATCACGCTGTTGCTGGGCGGTATCGCGCTGGAGGGCAAGGTGTACAAGCCGATCTCCGGCGAACCGCTCACCTACCTGGCGGCACTCGGTGCCGCAGGCGTCGGAGTCCCGTTCGCGCTGGCGCACGCTTTCGGCTGGGCAGACGGCAATCTCGAGGGCGCCTTCTTCGAATACGGCAATACGTTCACTCTCGTAGCCGGTCTACTCAACTTGCTCGTCGTGCTCGACGCGTTCGATGTCGCGATCGGTCGGCGATAGTTGATCCACTTCCTGTTCCTCGTCGCGTTTTGCCTCGCCGTCGGTGTGGTGCTCGGCGCCATGTTGCGGCACGATCCGCGCGATGCCGCGGTGCTGGCAGGCTGGATCACCGCCGGGATGGTAGGTGTTGCCTACGTGATCTCGTGGCTGATGTTCTTCCTGCCTGTCTGACCGCCCGGCCATCTGTTACAGGCCACCAGTGATCGGCCCGGCGCGCTGGCTGCCCGCAATCGCAGTAGCAAGCGGGATCTTCTGGTTCTCGCATCAGCCCGCGAGCGATCTTCCAGGTACCGGTTTTGACAAGATCCAGCACGCGATCGCGTATGGGGTGCTTGCGGCGACGCTCTGGTTCGGACAGGCGGGCCGTCTCCTGGCGCTACAGGGAGCCCTCAAACGAGGCGTGACCACCGTTGTTGTTGCTGCGCTATACGGTCTCTCGGACGAGCTCCATCAGAGCTTCATTGCCGGCCGCGATCCCTCGCTGATGGACTGGGTTGCCGATGTGGTGGGAGCCCTCCTAGTAGTGGGTATGCTGGTCGGAGCGGCGTTTGCCGACCTCCGGGGGGTATGGGAGAATCGCCATCGGTGACGGGCCGCGGCCGTACCTCGGCGCCCGCCATCAGCCGCACCGCCGTCCAACGCCGGATGGGGTTTGGCGGCCGCCCGCTAGCATCGGAATCAGACGGGTTCGCAGCGGGCGCATTCTCGGTTTGCAACGAAGGAGAGCTCGATGAGCCGCGACCTATGGATCCTGGAGGGCGCGCGTACCCCCATGCGGCGTTTCCTTGGCGACTTCGGTCGCACCTCCGCCATCGACCTGTGCAGCGTGGCTACGCGGGCGGCGGTGGAGCGCTCCGGTGTGTCTCCGGAGGATATTGGCCACGTTGTGGTGGGCAACGCCATGCAGACATCGACCGACGCGCTCTACGGCGCGCGCCACGTGGCTCTGAAAGCGGGTCTTCCCGAGCAGACGCCCGCCCTGACGGTGAATCGCCTGTGCGGGTCCGGCATCCAGTCGATCATCTCGATCTCCCAGCTGCTACTTACCGAGGAGATCGAGTGTGGCGTCGCCGCCGGTATGGAAAACATGACCACGGCGCCGCACGTCGTCTATGGCGCCCGAGGAGGCTTCCGGCTACGCAGCGCCGAGCTGAAGGACTCCTTGCTGGAGTCCCTCATGGATCCTCATTGCGGCTGCACGATGTCGATGACCTCGGACAACCTGGCGCGCAAATATGGCATTACTCGCGAGCAGCAGGACGAGTTCGCTCTGCAGAGTCAGGAGAAGGCGCATGCGGCACAGCAGGCGGGCCGCCTGGCCGAGGAGATCGTGGCGGTCGAGATCAAGAAGCGCGGCAAGGCGATATCGATCGACGTCGACGATCACCTGCGCCCCGAGACCACCCTCGAAGGCTTGGCGTCCCTGCCGACGGCGTTCGGGGAGGATTCGTCGGTGAGTGCGGGCAACGCCAGTGGCATGGTTGACGGTGCGGCGGCGATGGTGGTGGCGCAGGCTGGGTGGGCTCGCGACCACGGTCACGACGGTCTGGGGCGCATCGTCTCATGGGCCACGGTTGGCGTGGATCCGAGCATCATGGGGATCGGACCGGTTCCAGCAACCCAGATGGCTCTGGAACGAGCCGGCTGGCAGCTCGCCGACGTCGACGTGGTCGAGGTCAACGAGGCGTTTGCGGGCCAGTACCTTGCCGTGGAGCAGGAGCTCGGCCTGGACCGCAGCAAGGTCAACGTGAACGGCGGCGCCATCGCCCTGGGCCATCCGCTCGGCGCCACCGGCACGCGCATCACTTACAGCGCGTTGCGGGAGTTTCGTCGGCGCGGCGGCGGCAAGGCGGTTGCCACCGCCTGTATCGGTGGTGGGCAAGGCATCGCCATCTGCATCCAGGTCGACTAGCGGGCCGTACGGGGGGTGTGAGAAATGCCAATCGAGAAAGTCGGCGTGGTCGGATGCGGTCTCATGGGCAGCGGTATCGCGCAGGTATGCGCGCAAGCGGGCTACGAGACCGTCGTTCGCGAAGTCAACGACCAGCTCCTTGACCAGGGACTGGGGCGGATCCGAGCGTTCCTCGACAAGGGCGTGGAGCGCGGCAAGGCTACGCAGGAGGATGTTGATGGGGTCCTGGGGCGGCTCACCGGAACCACCGCTCTGGAGGATCTGGCGGACTGCGACCTGATAATCGAGGCGGTTACCGAGGACATCGAGGTCAAGCGCGAGACCTACACGGTGCTCGACGCGGCCTGCAAAGCTTCCGCCATCTTCGCCAGCAACACGTCTTCGTTGAGCATCACCGAGATGGCGGTGATTACCGAGCGCCCGGATCGATTCATCGGCATGCACTTCTTCAATCCCGTGCCGCTGATGCAGCTTGTCGAGGTGGTGCACACGCTGCTGACCGACGCTTCGGTGGTCGAAGCGGGCCGCGCCTTTGGCGAGTCGATCGGCAAGACGCCGGTGGTAGCCAAGGATCGTACCGGCTTCATCGTGAACCGCCTGCTGGTGCCCTACATGCTCGAGGCGATCCGTGTGCTCGATGAAGGGCTGGCGTCGGCCGAGGACATCGACAACGCCATGAAGCTCGGCTGTGGCTACCCGATGGGCCCGTTCACGTTGCTCGACTTCGTCGGCCTGGACACGACGTACTACATCGCCAACATCATGTACGACGAGTTTCGCGCCCCGCACTTCGCCCCACCACCGTTGCTCAAGCGGATGGTTCTGGCCGGGCAGTACGGTCGCAAGAGCGGGCGCGGCTTCTACGACTACGGCGGATAGTCTCGCGGGGGTTTGTAACCCCTTTTGAGCCAGTAGTTACGGGGACTAGCTCTCGCTCCGGGTGCTCAAAACGCACCCTATACGCACCCTGATGTTCACGCTGGGTGCGCGCCGCGATCCGCACCGCCACTTGGAAGCCGCTCTGCGGCTCCCACGAGTTCCCACAGCACTACGACTACGGCCTCAAATCCAAGCGTTCAACTGTCCACCGAAACGGGGTAACTCCACCGGTGCTCACCGGCTGCTACAACAAGAGGGTGATCCGGCTCGCCCCACAGGAGACCGAAGGATCTGGCCTCAACCGGGTGGTCGGGGTCACCACACTCGAGAACGAGCGCGTCTCCTTCGCACGATCTGGTGAGGTTCGCGGGGAGACGGTTTACGGCACGGTCGAGACACGGTCCGACGGTGAAACCGAGCTCACGCCCTACGAGATTCCACTGTCCGAGGTGGGGCGCCTTTGGCTCGAAGAGCGGAAGCTCGCAGTGGCACGTCTGCTGACCGGCCTAGCTGTAGTGCTCGGGGCAGTACTCGCGGTCTTCAACGACCCGGAATAGTAGCGTCGCTGCCCCCCTCGGCATCGACCCTCACCTGCACGAAGAACAGCTCGTTACGCTCACTGCTAACAGCGTTCGGTTGGCTACGGCTGACGCGATAGACGAGACCCTCGCCAGCGGAGGGAATCCCGGCAAGGCTAGCTCTTGCGGCTTTCTTGAGACCAGCTCTCGAGCAGCTCGACGCGGCGCCGAAGGTCGCGCGTCAGATCGCCGATCGATGTGATGTCGGTCAGGGTCATCGGCAGCGAGAATGCTATCTCGTCAGTCCTCGGGTCCATCAGCTCGAGCACACCCGAGAGTGCGTGGCGTCCAGTTCCAGCCAGCACAGCATCTTGACGGGTGTAGTTCGAGTTTACGGCCTCGAGACGGTTCTCGCGCGTGTTCACATCGCCTGGACGGTTCTCGAATGAGGCCCCGGCGGCGCCGCCGTAGTCGGCGACACGTACCACCACGATGTAGTCGGCGATCTGCCGTGCGCGTACCAGGCCGAAGGCGGGCGAGGCGCGCAACGCCTGTGCAACCTGTTCCTGGACCACGGCCAGGTCATTCTGGACCCGCATCGGCGCCGACTCTATCGAGGCGTTCTGCTCGGTGACCGACGTGTCCATCGCACCGACGAAGACGCGCGGCGCGTTGATGCGCTCCTCGAGGTCGTTTGGCGGTTCGGCTACTTCCCTGAGCTGCAGGATCTCCTTGCTCATGTCGCGACCTGCCTGATGGGCGAGGATCGTTTGCTCCCAGCAGGTCTCGTAGTCGCCGATGCCGAAGGAGGCGATACCGGCCATGAAGTAGATGTCAGGCACTCCGGGTTGGCGAGCATCCGCCGCGAGAAAGGCATCCAGAGCGTCCTCTTCGTCACCCATCTGGCCGTGTGCGATGCCCTTCAGGTAGTACGCCGTCCACAACGTGTTGTCGGCCTTCAGAACATCTGTGAGCACGTCGAGCGCGTACTCTGGCTCCCCCTGGTTGATGTACTCCTGGGCCCGTTTGAGTTCCTGCTGAAGCTCGCGCTCGTCGGCGTCCTGATATGCCCCAGCGGGCATGACTACGACCAGCGCCAACAGCAGGGAACAGAGCAGGGTGGGATCGCAGCGGCTACGCATCGTCCAACACTCTGCTCCAGGCCTTGGAAGAGGAGGCAAGTAGAGTCCGGCGATCAAATTCGCCAGCGACGACTGACCACGCAGCCTCTCACGACGTTTCCTTGAACATCAACGGCGTGACCCGTTCAGGCATTGCCACGGCCACTGCCCGGGCGGGCCGAGTGAGAGATGCCCAGCTGGTCATACCGAGCGTGAACAGCGGTCCGTCGTGTATACAGCGTGGCTACGCTACTTGGACTAGCGTCCTTTTCGCGAAAGAATGTCGCTCGAGGGAACGAACCAGCTAGCGAAGGCAAGCAATGGAAGAGCGATCGGGACCGCCACTCGAGATCGACAGCGAACCGTCCCCTTGGGTATGGCTGCTCATCTCGGCACTGGCTATCGGCTTTCGGCTGGCCGTGGACTGGCTAACGAGGTGATATCAAGATGCGCTGCCGTCAGCCGTCGCTAGTCAGCGCCTAGTTCCGTCAGTGCCTGATACGTGGTGATTCTCATGCGGTAGCGCGTGTCGTCGCTCCACGGCGATCCCAGCAGTTGCGTCATCAGGATCGCGATCAGGTCCTCCTCGGGATGCGACCAACCGCAGGCCCTCCACGAACGCCAAAGTAGATAGCAAGAGCAGCGACAACGAGAGCGTGATCTTCGTGCAATCCCCATAGACGAATGGCGCGATTCTTCGATCGATCGCCCATGCGTCGGTACAGGCCAACCAAAACAACGGAGCTGCCATGTACTTTCGTCTCGGTTGACCCATCAACAAGATGGCGAGCGCCCAGGCCGCTCGCAAGGCTACAGGCCCCGTCGCATGTAGCGGCTGATGGCGTCGATGGCGCGCTCGATATCCACTTCCGTGTTGTAGAAGTGCGGCGAGAAGCGGATTCCACCCCGGTCCGACCCACCGCGAGACGCGGCAACGATGCCGTCCTCCTCGAGCGCTCCGAGAACTCGTCTGGCATCGAGATTCCCGGGGCGGAAGGTGACTACCGCTGCACGCAATCGCGGATCTGCCGGGGTCCACATGTGAACGCCGTCGATCGCGTTCAGGCCTTCGATGAGCTGGCTGGCCAATCCTCGGCTCCGTGCCTCGATCTCGTTTTGACCGATCGATTGGAGGAACTCGATCTGCGTGCCGAAGGCCTGCAGCGCGGGGGTGTCGCGCTGACCCATGCCCTCGTGCGTGCGCGACAAGCCCGACCGTCCCGAGTAGGCGCTGTAGCTCGAGGGCCAGAAACGATCTTGGACCCGCGCGTTGACGTACAGCACTCCGGTCTCCTTCGGGCCGCACGGCCATTTATGAGCGCTGCCCGAATAGAAATCCGGCTGGATATCGGACAAGTCCACGTCCAGCAGGCCGAACGACTGGGCGCCGTCGATCAATGAAATGACGCCGCGTTCTCTGGCCAGGGCACAGAGCTCTTTGGCGGGAAAGAGATCTCCCGCGGTGTTGCTCTGGTGCATGAAGGTCAGGACGCGCGTTTTCGCCGTGATGGCACGCTCGAACGCCGAGATGTAGTACTCGAATCCGGGGTGCGGATTGACTTGCTCCACTTCCCGTACGGTGTAGCCGAAACGTTCCGCCTTGCCCTTCCACGCCTCGTTGTTGCTGGGGTGGTTGTCCGAGAAGATCAGGACCTCGTCGCCCGGCCCCAGGTCGAGCCCGTTCGACACCCAGTTGTTCGCCTCGCTCGTGTTTCTCGTAATGAGGATCTCTTCGGGCGTGACGCGCAGGAATCCGGCGAGCAGCTCGCGCGTACGTTCCTTGCCCGCACCGATCTCGCTGCGATAGCTGGGAAACGGGGCACGATCCAGTTGTTCGGTGTGCTTGACGACCGACTCCATTACCAGGGCTGGGGCAGGGCACAGGTTCGCCGCATTCAGGACCGATACATCGGGTGGCATCAGGAATTGTGACCGAACGTCATCCCAGGCGACCGCGCCCGGGCGAAGAGATCGGGCCGAGAGCAGCGGAGGTTGAAACCCCGCGAAGCCCGGGTGTCCGAGCAGCGCGGC
This sequence comes from Acidobacteriota bacterium, assembly GCA_965248695.1. Taxonomy (GTDB): domain Bacteria; phylum Acidobacteriota; class UBA890; order UBA890; family WLXD01; genus DASCOT01. The sequence goes on from CBDFKD010000002.1 coordinate 5,014,457, forward strand.
CGAGCCGCCGGCGGCGAAGAGGCGTGCGAAGTCACGACGGTTCAAGGGCATGCGGCGCATGGGATCCTCCTGGGTCTGCACGGTGATGGAGCCAAACTACTGTTCGTGAGAGCGACCGGCAATACGTTGAGGTTCAGCTCGTCGCCGCAAGTCTCGCCAGCATGCGATTTGCACCGCCCCGGGACGGACCAGTGCGGTTGGCAGTCCGATCTGATACACACCGGCCAGGGGAGCACCCGAGCACCTCCGAACGAGAGAGGCACAGCGATGAAGGCACGGACCCTGCTGATTCTCGTCTTGCTGCTGACGCTTGCGCCCAGGGGGCACGCGCAAGAGGTCATCGCACCGCCGGCCGTCGCCACTCGCGCAGTGGCGATGAACCCCATCAACCCGTCCGCAGCGGGTACGACGATCACCCTCACCGGCAAGGACCTCACGATCGACGAGGTCGTCGCGGTGGCGCGCCACGGCGCGAAGGTGGAGTACGCTCCCGCGGCTCGGCAGCGCGCTCTCGACGCCTACAACCTCCTGCTCGAGGGCACACGCCAGAACGTGCCCATCTATTTCTTCAATCGCGGCGCGGGTTCGGGGCGCGAGATCGCCATCTTCGAAGGGGATGCGCTCCTGCCCGAGAATGAGCAGATGCTCCGAGACCGCCAGCTCGCAAGCTTCCGCCGCGGTGCTCGCTCGGGCGTCGGCCCGGTGGTCAGGGACGAGGAAATCGTGCGGGCGATGATGGTCGTTCGCGCCAACACCATGGTCTACGAGGCGGCCACGCCCGCGCTCACCCAGATGCTCATCGACCTGATCAACGAGAGGGTCACTCCTGTCGTCTGGTCGCGTGGCTCGCCGGGCGAGGGTGACCTGCCGATGATGTCCAACGTCGCCGGGACGATGGTTGGCGCCGGCGACGCGTACTGGAATGGGGTACGGATGACGGCGGCGGAGGCCCTGCAAAGGGCCGGTCTGGACGAGCTCGAGCCCTTTGCCGGTGACTCTGCGGCACTAGTGAGCTCGAACGCGTACTCGGCCGGCCAGGCCGCGCTGTTGCTCCACGAGGCCAGACGCATGCTCGACTGGTCGGACGTGACCTTCACGACAAGCATGCTCGGTCTCAATTCGAGCATCACACCGCTGACCGCCGTACCACAGAACGCCCGCCCTTTCCCGTACCAGAACATGCAGGCGCGGCGCCTGCTGAACCTCATACGCGGTAGCTACCTCTTCGACTACGAGGTAGACGGCGGCCGGATCATCCAGGACCCGCTCAGTTTTCGCGACTACAGTCAGCGCAACGGCGCGCTATGGGAGGCCTACGACCGGCTCAAGCGTAACGTCCTGATCCAGATCAACTCGTCCGACCACAACCCGGCTGTCGTGCCCGGCGCCAAGCCGAGCGACTCCTGGGAGCTCGATACCCCCTGGTTGAAGCGGTACTACATCGAGCCCGGCCCGTACTCGGAACAAGGCGGCTACATCGTCTCGAACGCGAACTTCGTGGCCCAACCCATGGCCAACGACCTGCAGGCCTTCTCGATGGCCGTTGCCGAAAGTCTGGCGGGTTCGGTGCAGCGTGTCATGCGCTTCCCGGACACGTTCTTCAGCGTTATCAGGCCGGCCGATGTTCTCTCCGCGGAGGTGCGCGCCAAGGCGCCCTCGGGGGGCAATGGCTGGGCGACCTCGGACCTCATGGCCGAGCTCCACACTCTGACGAACCCGTTACCGGCGCAGGGGCTTGCCCTCGTCCGCAACGTCGAGGACATGGAGTCGTATACGCGCCAACGCGTTGGGCGAGCTCGGCAGGCCGTAGACATCGCGCTTCGGATCATCGCGCAGGAGATGCTCTCAGCGAGCTACTGGGTCGAGGTCCGCAGAGCGCAGAACCCGGCCCGTTCGTTCGGTCGAGTGGCGGAGGATGCGCTGGCCGGCCTTCGCACTGTCCTGCCGTGGCAGGCGGATGAGCGGCCATCGATACCGGTAGGAGAGATCGTCTATGCGTTCATGCTGAGCAATCCGGCGGCTAATTACATCGGTGCTGAGGAGGGAAGCAGCGTTCCCCGCTGACCGCAGCCCTGGGGGCGGCGATCGAGGGGCCGCGCGCGATGAGCGGTGGAGGTCGAGGATGCAGAGAGTCACAGTGATGGCAGCTGCTGCGCTGCTGCTCGTGTCGTTCCTGGGCACGGCGGCCGCTCCTCAGGTCTCGAGCCCGGTCGTTGCCGAGGTGATCTATCGCAACGGCAAGATCTTCAAGGGTCTCGACGAGAGCTTCGCAGATGCGGTCGCGGTTCGCGACGGCAGGATCGTCGCGGTGGGAGCCGACGAGTCGGTGCTCACGCACCGGGGCGAAGCGACACGGTTTGTCGATCTCGAAGGCCGCACGATGCTGCCGGGGTTCTTCGACAACCATATTCATCTCGGGCGCGACGGCCCACCGCTGATGGAGTGGAAGGGCGGTCTGATCGCCGAGGTGCCCGACTGGATCCGCGCCGCCACCGAAGTCACGAGCCTGCAGGACGCCTTGCGCGACAAGGCGGCTGCAACACCGCAGGGGGAGTGGATTCTAGGGGCTCTGAGCCGTGAGGTCTGGCCGAACCAGAGCCTGCCGACGCGGTGGGACCTGGACGAAGGCGCGTTCGACCACCCGGTGCTGCTGACCCGGGGCCCGCACACCACGATTCTCAATTCCCGTGCCCTGACCCTGGCGGGAATCAGCAACTCGACGCACTCCGCCGGCGGCGGCGAGATCGGCAAAGACGCCGCCGGTGAGCCCGACGGCCGGCTCTACGACGCCGCGCGGCGCCTGGTTGCGGAGGTGGCGCCCTCGAGTGGTGCCGGTGTCATCGATGAGCGTCAGGCGATCGAGAACATGCGGCGCAGCCTGCTCCAGCATGCCAGCGGAGGCGTGACGAGCGTAAACATCGCGTCGGTGCGGCCGGGCGAGCTGCGCACGATCCAGACCCTCTACGAGCGTCATGGCGAAGAGCTTCCGCGAGCCACGGTTCAGCTACGTCTGCGGCCCGGCTATGATGCCTATGACGATCTCGACGTGGCGGTTCGCGAGTCCGTCCGGGAGCTGGAATCGATCGGGTTCGTCACCGGCTTCGGCGACGATCGCCTCCGGCTCGGTGCCATCAAGATGAGCATTGACGGTGGCTTGAGCGCGCCGGCGTTCTGGTCGCTCGCACCCTATGAGAACCGGCCGGAGTTCCAGGGCGTCGTGCGCATTCCAGCTGCTGCCTTCTACCCGGTGGCCCGGCGGGCTCACGAGCTGGGTTGGCAGCTCGGAATCCATACCATCGGCGACGGCGCCGCCGAGATGGTGGTGTCACAGCTGGAGCAGATCCTCACCGAACTGCCGCGCGAGAATCATCGCCACTACCTGCACCACGTGTCGGTGAAGCCGCCGCAGGAGACCATCGAAACGATGGCGCGCCTCGGCATCGGCGTTGCCAGCCAGCCGAGCTTCACCGTCGGTCTCGGAGCATTCGCCGTCGAGGCACTGGGCGGGAACCGCGAGGCGACGATGAACCCGACACGATCGCTGCTCGACGCCGGCATATGGGTGAGCTGGGGCTCGGACGGCGCCCCCTACGGTCCACGCGTCAGCCTGTGGACCGGGATCACGCGGAAGGGTTGGGACGATCGGGTGTACGGTGCGGCAGAGGCGGTTACGCGCTCGGAGGCCGTCCATCTGCATACGTGGGCACCGGCCTACCAGACCTTCTCGGAGGACGTGAAGGGGACCATCGAGGTTGGCAAGCTGGCAGACTTCGTGGTGTTGGGAGCGGACCTGTTCACCATCGACGTGGATCGCATCCGCTACGTCACGATATTGCGGACGATCGTCGGGGGACGCGAGATCTACACGCGACACTAGCGTGAATTGCTAGCGCGCGATTTCTGCCAGGGCGGGGACCAGATCTCCGTAGCCGGTAAAGCGACGCTCATACTCGAGGCCCAGAAAGTCTGCCGCTTCGCGCGCCAGCTCGTCCAACTGCGGATCATCCGTCTGGGCGATGTACAGCGCCGTTGTGTAGTTGCCGAAATACATCTCCAACAATTCCGGATGCCGGTCGAGCCCCAGTGGGCGTTTCAAGAACGCATCGAAGTTACGTGCGAAGAAATCCGTGATGAAGAATGTCGTCAGGTAGGCACCGTCTGCTTCTTCGAAGGCTTGATTGCCGATGTAGAACGAAAAGCAATGCGGCCCTTCGATGCGTGACACGCCGTGCTTTTCGCATACCTTGTCCAGCTCGCCGCAGGTGCCGCAATCGGCGTAGCCGACGAATACATGCTCATAGCCGTCAGCACGCGCCTTGTGGATTGCGGCGTCCATGGCCGGGGCTATTTTTTCCGGATGAAAGTGGTAGTCGGCGGGCAGGCACTTCAGGTCGACGTAGTCGAAACCCAGCTGCTCGTTTACCGCCAGGACTTCACGGGCAATCATGCCGCAGGCGATGACGCGGATCTTTCGCTTCTGTGCTGTGCCCGCAGGGTGCGTGATCATGGCTCAAGCTTACAGGCAGCGATTGCTGCGGCACGAGCCGCGACAGCTCGTCGAACGCGGGTTTTCGCTGTTCCCTGGCGTTTCGCCCGAGGCACGCACCCGATCCCGGTCAGGCTACTTCACCGCCATGATTTGAATTTGCACGACCCCACGACCAAGCGGCTGTTCGCCGACCACGGTCCAAGCCGGATAATCCCCCGTGAAGACCTCGCGGTACGCATCAACCATCGCAGGGTAATCCCGCGTGTCACTCAGAAGAACCCATGCATCAACGACGTGCCGCCACTCGAAGCCGGCTGCTTTCAACCCACGACCCAGCCTGGCCAGCACCTCCCGCGTCTGCGCGTTCGCGTCGCCTCTGGTCGCGTCGGTCACGCCCTGGATTCCGCTGCTGAACAAGCGATTGCCAACAACGACCATGGGGCTCGCTGAGGGTGCGACGTCAGCATTCGGAATGCTGATAATCGTTTTCGGAGCCTCGACGGAGATAGTGGTGATCTCATCAAGGATGGTGCCCATGATGCCGGCCCTGAGGGTCGCCCGCGCCGGAGGGTCTTTAGGGAAGAAAGCGCGATAGGCCTCGTCCATCTCGTTCGCCAGCGCCTGATCCTGTACATAGACACGCGAGAAGACGACGTCGGCATGTGACATTCCAGCCGTCGACAACGCCTCCCCGATATCAGTCAGGGTTTGGGTCACATCCTTTCGCATGTCGCCACGTATGTACTGGCCCCCTCGCTTGTTGCTGGCGACGAGTCCCGAAATCCACAGCGTGTCGCCTGACTTGATTGCCCACGGGTAGGGCAGATTTGACTTCCCCCATTCCGCGGGTTGGACGATTGTGCGCTCAGCTCCCTTGCGCAGTGCGATGATCGTGATCTCCACTAGGGCTGCGGATGGTGCCAATAGGTCGCCGGCCATGGTGGTCCGGACCGGGAGATCCAAATCGTCGCCTCGCGCGGTCTTGTGGGTGGTCTTGGGCCAGCCTGGATAGGCCTTGTACTCCTCGTTCATGGCCCTGAAGTCACCCTTGCTCCGCAGGTACACGTAACTCGAAACCGCCTGTTCAAGGCTGGTGTCTGCGTCGTGCAGGATCGCGGAGATGTTGTCGAGAGCCCGCCGAGTCTGGGTCTTGATGTCGCCGAACCTACCGTCAGGTTCGCGTCCGAACTGTCCGGAGACGTACACGTAGTCGCCGGCGACCACTGCCGCACTTGCCGGCATATCGCGGTCCCCGCCGGTCATCTTGATGACCCGTTTGCCGCCCTGGCCCAGAGTCGCCACCTGAATCGCTCCGACTAGCAGAATGACGCCACCGATCGCGCGCACGAGCCGCTTCAGCTCGTCGGCTTGGTGAACTTCAACAGGTAGCGATCGGTGTCGTGGCGGCCATCATAGGTGCCCTCGTCGAAGCCCGAAGTGCTACGGTCGTCAGCCGGGTTTGCCAGCATGTCGGAGCGCCCCGAGAGCTCGAAGCCCCCGGCGGTGAACTCGTCGATTACGGTTTGCTCGTTGAGGCGATGCGTCTCCGAGTCCCATCCGGGCCTGTTGCTGGCTGCCTCGACGATGCCCACCACTCCGCCTGGCTTCAGGGCTCGGAGCATCTCGGTCACCGCCTCGGGGCGAGAGGGGCCAGGGACGGTCGCGAGGTCGTGGTAGCTGCGCACCGCGACCATGACGTCGACGCTCCCCGATTTCATATCCGCAAGCTTGTCGAGTAGCTCGACGTTGCTCAGCCCATGGCCCTGGATACGCTGCTGCAAGCCCTCTCTCGTGGAGTAGTCGGTGTCCAGACCGAAGAAACCCAGGACACTCAGCACGTGCCCGTCCGCGCCCATCAGGCGTGACATCAAGTGAGTGTTGTAGCCCTCGGCAGGCCACAGATCCGCAACCGTCATGCCTGGCTGCATGCCCAGCCACTCGTAGACATCGATTGCTTTGCGGCCAACATCCTCGGTGCGCTCGGCATCGGGGCGCGTCGGGTCATCGAGGACAGAGCGATCCAGCAGCGTCACGGCCGAATCTTGTGGCAAGGCCGAGGCAGTCTCGTCCGGGGCTAGTGGCTGGGTTTCCGGGCTACAGGCGATCATCGTTACCGCCACTCCCACGAGCAACGAGAGCAAGTGCGTATCTCCGACGACGGCGTGATTGGTACGCTTGAACCGATTCGCCTGTCTCACCGTTGATCTCCTTTCACCGGGGCAAAAGACCTGTATCCCGTGGGCTAGGGGGCTGCCGATTCACTCGACAAGAGCGTCAACGAACTCACGACTCCCGGCTAGTGGCCTGTAACAGGGAATTCGATAGTGCCGTGGTGGCGAGATGGGGTCGAATGCAAGGCGCTCCGACGAGTCGATGTTGGTGCATCTTGGAGGAGGAGCAACGCCGCAGGCGGCCCGATCTCGCCGCCATCCTGCGGACAGATGGGCAGTTGCGGGCGATATCGGCGTTGCGACTCGTCGACGATGCCCGACGGCATCGCCATCCTCGCCGCGCCTCGATCTCGCCCGCAAATCCCATCTGCGGCACTATCGAATTCCCTGTTACAGACCACTAGAAATCTCTCGCATGGACCAAACGGGTATCCATATCCGCTGGCGCGTCCAGGCCGAAGGCTCGCGCGACCGTTGCTGCCGTGACGGTAACGGCCAGCGAGCCGAGCTTACCGCGCGCGATTCCATCACCCCAGAGAATCCAAGGGACCCTGTTGTTCGAACTGCCCCTACGATCGTGAGATCGGCCCTCGCCGCCGTGATCGGCGGTAACGATGACGATAGAGGGACCCGGTAGCGCCCCACTCTCTAGCACGGCAATCAGGCCGCCGAGCAACGCGTCCACTCCGCGCAGCGCCAGCGTCTGTTTCTGATGCCCCCACCCGAACTCGTGTCCTGCTCGATCGACGTCCGGCAAGTGCACGAGCATCAGGTTCGGCTGTTCTTGTATCAGGTACTCGCGCGCCTCTCGGGCAACGATCGCGGCCGGGACATCCCGGACCTCCATTCGATCGATCGCCGGCGACAAGGCGATGTGCAGCAGCTTGGTCTTGCCGGCGAAGAATGCTGTCTTCAGCCCGGCCTCGTGGGCGACGTCGAAGACCGTTGCCGCCTCGACCAACCCCCGATCCGCCTCGTAGGCGTTCCACGTTACTCGGTGGATCGGAGGCTCGACGCCCGTCACGATCGAGGTGATCGCCGGCAGTGTAACGCTCGGCTGCACCGTTCGAGCGTCGAGCGTTGCAGCGCCCTCGCTGATCAGCCGGCTGAGCGTGGGCGCATGTTCCTTGGAGATCAGGTCGGACCGCAACCCATCCAGAATCACGATGATGACGTGACCGTCGGACCCGATCGGCGCCAGCTGGTAGGGACGCCCTGGCCGCTCGTTCACCGTGGAGCAGGCCACGAGCGTGGCGACGATCGGTGTCGCTGCGGCGAGGCTGACGAGGAACCTGAATCGCCGCCGGGAAAAGGCAGGCGTCATGTGCCTCTTCTGATAGACGGCTCGGGGTGGCCCAGTCGACTGCCGGGTTCCATTGCGTTTCCGAGAAGGGGAGCGAACATAGACATACGAAGCCTACCGCGCGATCGTGGGAGGCTCCAAGGGAGCGACAGAGGAGACCCGCATCGGGCGCGCTTGCTAGAAGATTACGGAGCCTTGGCCACGCTCGTCGATCATCTTCTGGATATGCGCTACGAGCAGCTCTCGTCGTTCCAGGAGCGCGCCCATCTGTTCCGAAACGAGGTAAGCGTCGATCGCCGCGCGGATCTGGTCGTCGGTCACCTGCTGTAGCAGCTCCCACATGCGCGGACTGCACCAGACGATCTCATCGCCGTAGCGCAGGTCCTTGTGCACCTGGAATGCGCGTGAGTGATCGATCATCCAAAGTGCCCATTCAGTGTCGATAAGGTAGTTGCCGCGGTTCCGGTCGTCGTTGAAGATCAAGCTGTCGAATATGCGCATCGCCTGGATCTGGCGCTGCCAGTCGGCCGTCACGGGTGGAGGTCCCGCCGCTCCTTGGCCGGCCTCGCCGAGCGTGCGCTCTATCCAGAGCTGCACGCTTCCATCGATGCCGTTGACCCTGCGGCACACGGTGGGCGGTACGTTGTCGAGCTCGAACAAGCGCGCCATCTGATAGGCGGCGCACTGGCCCTTGTAGCTATCGTAGTAGCGGCTGAAGCTGCGGCCGTTCATGCGGCGGGCCCGCGAGACTCTGTCGATCTCGTGAAACGCGCCGTGCGCTCGAACACCGTCACGCTCGAGTACCAGGCGCTTGATCCCAGTGACGCCGATACCGACGTTCTCCGATGACACGACAAGGGCCGTACGCAGGAACTCCGTCGCCTCGTCGTAGGTCCGAAAGGGTAGCGGCGTACCATTCGGCCCCGGCCACGGGCGGGCAATCTCTGCATCGTCCTGAGATCGATGCACCCAGGCGAGCGTGCTCGTAGTGAGCGCCGGCGATAGCACCAGAGCCACGGCGGTGGCCGCGAGCAGAACACTCCGGGCCGCCTTCACGCGGCGCGCGGTCGGATGGGTTCTCTCTTGAGCGCTGATGCCGGGCTCCACGGCGCTATCACAGAGGGGTGGGCGAAGCGCCTGAAGCCTATCGCCAGAGCCGGCGAGATCCAACGGAGACGGCAGGGTAGACACGACCGGCCTTCGCCGGGGAATACCTGCCCTACTTGTGCTTCTCGCGTCGCTCCCCATAGCGCGCGCCGCTCAACGAGGCGGAGAGGGTGTGGTTGCCTTCGTGACACGCATACTCATAGAGGGCCTCGTCGAATCGCGTGAACGGAACCCCGCCTCCCCGCGGGGCCACCTTGGTCCAGTGCCCCTGGAGATCCGGGTGGCCGTGCACCGTCCTCGGCAGTTGCCACTCTCCGCGGTCGGGAGCAGCGTTTTGCGCCGCCACGGTCGATCACAGCGTCGCGCCGGAAACTAGTGAATGAGCAAGAGCTCTTGTTGCGGCGGAGACAAGCGCGCTACTCCACTTGCAGTCGCAATCGCCTGCTCATGGTTCCAGAACACCAAGTACTGGTCTTCGCCTTCGTCCGCAGGTGACGGCAGATAGAAGAAGTACTCGAGAACGAAGTGGTGGTTGGGCGAGAGCGGTACGTCGAAAACCCAATCCTCGCCATAGGAGCCCATTCTGGGGCCCAAGCCGGTATCGAACCGCATCTCACGCGCTCCTTTCCCCACCCCGTGAAGGTCGAAGGTAACCCGCGTACTCTCGGGGTCGAAGTTCTCAGGATAGACGTGAGAACCGCTGTCCCAGCACCCGGCCTCCATATATTGATACTGGCCGAGAATCGGCTTCAGGAAGCACAGGCTCTCGAAGAGGTTCGGCTGAACCATGGGCAACTGGGGATCTCTGACAATGATGCCGGCGTCGGCAAGCTTCTGCTGGTAGCCCTTCATTATTTCGCGGGGGGTAAGGCCCGCCCGGACGGTCTCCGACAGGATCTCGGCGATCGTCAGATGTTCCGCCCAGAGCTTCTCGATGTCGGCCGGCGGTGCGCTCTCTCCGTCACGCAACACGTAGGCGAAGAGTCCCTGGCTCGGTGCTGCAAGAATGTCGCCTCCTTGAACCACGCTGTCTTCCCAGCTTTCGCTCCCTCCCCGTTGCGATGGTTGGGTGCGCATTCTGCGAAAGATAGTCATGCCCAAATCGCGAGTCTTGGTTGCGCCCGGCACGATGTCGGCCAGAGCGCGCCTCAGGCGTTCGAGCTCTTCCGCGCGCATCTTCGTGAGCAGCTCGACTTCGCTCGGCACCGGGCTGATGTTGTAGTCCATGATCAGGTATTCGGACGACACCAGCCTGTCGGCGTACTCCTCACCGAGCTCCTCAGCTAGCAGGAGGTAGTCCGCGTGCGAAATCCCATCATCTGTTCTGGTGGAGGTCGCCCACGGAGCGAGCTGGTCTCGGTAATTGACCGCGATGCGCTCCGGGTCGCGCGCTTCAACGAAGGCTCCGAGGCCCTTGAATCGGTGGTCATACTCCGTCATCGGGCTCGACAAGGGTTCGCCATAGACAACCGGTTCGCCGACGATGTCGTAGGCTCCGAGCGCTTCCATCGGATCCGAGTAGTCGCTGCGGCTCTTCGCCAGTTCAGTCGACCAGTCCGAAAACACGACACGCTGTGAAGCTCGCCAGCGACGCCCGATAATCGCCCGCTCGATCCGATCACCACCACGGTCCGTGAAGACGAAGACACCGGAGGTGCTGCCTAGCTCTTCCGCCCCGAACGGATCGGGGATGGCGGCGCGCATCACATGGACCCACATGTCGATGCCACGGTTCCGCATGATCTTCGGCACGATGAGGTCGAACTTGTCCCGACGAATCTGGTTGTTCTCCTCGCCGTAGCGTGAGGAACCTACGGGCTCGTCTTGAGCCACGGCCGCGGCAGCAAACAACGTTGCCAGACCGAATAGCAGCAACAGGCTCAGGGCGCTGGCGCAAATCGTCCGGGAACCTGTCGAAGTGCTCTGCATGTGCGTCAGACCTGCCTCGGTTGTCGTAGAAGTGCCCGTAGCCTGCTATGGGTCACTGGTTTCTCGCAAGCGCCGGCGACTTCGTCAGAACAGGCGATAACCAATGGAGAGATCGGCAAGAGTACAAGCGGCATCGGCGAGAGGTGACCGTCGTAGGCTCAGATCCGCGGGGACTAGCCGTGGCGCATCTGCAAGAGCTCGCCGACGGCGCGGTGAGCCTGATCGATGGCGATCTCGGTCATGGCCCGTGCGCCGGTGTCGGAGTTGGCGATGGCGATCCGGCCACGAGGATGCCGGGCGGTGACCCAAGGGGCACGCTCGGGCGGCACCTCATCGGGCCTCCACGCGATCTGACCCGTCTTCGGATCGAGGCCTTTAGCATAGCCGTGCGGCCAGCGGTTCACCGTGATGGCCTCGATGTCGCGCGCCGGGTCGAAGCCTCCGGCGGACAGTATCCGGCCGAGCTGGTCCCTGATCTTTCGCTCGAAGGTCGCGAACGTCGTCGCCAGCAGACCATGGCGCGCGGCCTTCCACTGCTCAGCCACGGACCGCCCGCGGGCCTCCGGTACGAGGGGAACGCGCCACATGCGCACGACGATGGGCTCCTCGGGCGTACCAGCGTGTCGGTAGTTGCCGATGCTGATGGGTGGCGGCACATTCACGTTCTCGAAATAACTCCCCGGGCAGCGCACCCTGCTCACACCGAGCCTGGCGAAGGCGGTCCAGTTGCGGATCAGGACGTTGGTGTAGACAAGGGGCGACTTGAGTGCGTTCGATAGCGCCTGTTTTTGAGTATCCGGCAGCTCCTCGCAGATCAAAGGGATCACGGCGTTGTAACAGGCGAGCACGCAACGACCGGCGCGAACGCGCCGGGCGTGGCCGTCGCGGACGTAGGTGACCTCGACCTCCTTGGCGGTTCGCCGATCGCCACGGTGAGCTACCCGCACCGCTGTGCTCTCCAGACGCACGCGGACAGCCGAGCCTTCCCGATCGAGCTTGCCGTAGTCGAACGGAGCGTCGACGATGTCCTCCATCGTGCTGCCGGGAGCGACCTCTGGGATCAGCGACCGGACGATCAGACGCGCGATCGACGCGTTGCCATCCGGAAACTGGAAGAAAGCACGCTCCTCGCGGTTATCATCGGCACCATCATCGTCGTCGCCGAGCCCCAGCCCGGTGGTCCCAGGCCAGCGGCCGGCGCCGAGCCAGGCGGGGACGCCATCGAGGCCGATAGTCCAACCGCCGGAGGTCTCGAGGAAGGAGATTGCCTCGCGACCTATCTTGGCCACCTTCAAGAGAAAGTCTTCGTAGCTCGTGTTGCGAAGAAACTCGACCTTTTCCTCCAAGCTGAGGTGTGCCAGGTAATCGATGTTCGGCTCGTGGAGTCTTACAAGGTCATCACGTGCCGTTTCGGACAGGGGCGCGCGCGCCAGGAACTCGCGCCAAGAGGGCTCGCCTTCGCCTACCAGCAGCCGATCGGTGCCGAACGTTTCGCGGTCGAAGAAAACCGATCTGCGCAGGCCAAGTGAGCTGTACAGATCGCTATCGACGAATTCGGAGTAACGGCTTACGTCGATGCCAATCCCGCGGATCAGGCGCTGGGCTCCTTCACCGTACTCGTTCAGGTTGGAGATAAAAATCGTGCCGCCATGTGACAGGAACATCCGACCGTCGAGCCGGAACTCGTTGCGCTTGGCATGACCGCCGAAGTCGTCGTGGTTGTCGAGAATCAGGATGCGGGCGTCGGGAACCGCTTCCTGGTAGAACCACGCCGCTGCGAGGCCGCTGAGGCCACCGCCAACCACGACCAGATCGTAGAGCTCACCCGTCTCCTCCGCGTTGTCCCAGCGCACGCCTTCGACAAGCTGGTGGGCAACCTCGTAGGAGCCGTCGTGGCTGCCGCGCATGCCGGTACGGATGGGTGGGTACGCGTCGGCGAGGGTCTGTGAGACCCCTCCCGGAGCCTCAGGGCTCGCCAAGGCGTTCGTCTGCGCCCACGGGAACGTGAGACTGCCGCTTAGCGCAACGCTGACACCGGAGACGAAGTCGCGACGGTTAATCTCCCGGTGCATCCCGAGATCACGATCATCACTGCTGGACATGGGTCCTCCGGATTCTCTGACGCCGTTGCTGCGCGGACCGTCGGTTCTCGAGTCCCTAGCGATTCCTCTCGTGTCCAAACTCTACCGTTCCGGAGCCTAACGCCCAGTTGGGCTGAGTGCCACGATCGTAGGAGGTGCGCTCGTTGGCGGGGGTTCCTTGAGTGGAAGCGGCCATGACGGCAACGTCGTGATCGCGATAGGCTCCGACGCCATGATCGCCATACGAACCGATATGGACTTCACCGACAAGCGAGTTCTAGTAACGGGTAGCAGTCGGGGTATCGGGTTTGCGGTTGCCAGAGCCTTTGTCGACGCCGGCGCCCGCGTCGCCATCAATGGCAGAACAACGCACTCCGTGAGCGCCGCCATGGAGAGACTGGACGAGGGTGCGCGCCTGGCCGCAGCGCCCGGCGATATCGGAACCGTTCCGGGCTGCGAGTCGGTAGTGAGCACTGCGAACGACACCTTCGGCGGCCTCGATGTTCTGGTGAACAGCGCCGGTATCGTGTCGGCCAAACCCATCGAGGACAGCGACGAGGGAATGTGGGACGCTCAACTCGACGTGAACCTGAAGGGCACCTTCTTCTGCTGCCGCGCGGCATTGTTCGCACTACGCGAGTCCAGCGGCAACATCGTCAACATGGCCTCGGATGCCGGGCTGATGGGGTTTGCAGGGGTCGCCGTGTACTGCGCATCGAAAGCAGGGGTCGTCAACATGACCCGCGCCATGGCGTTGGAGGTCGCGCCAGACGTACGCGTCAACTGTGTCTGTCCGGGCTATGTCGATACCGACATGATCCGCCGAGACAACATCGACAAGAAGGATGATCCGGCCGCAGCCGAGCAGAGGATGATCGACTACGCGCCGATGAAGCGCATCGCAACGCCCGCCGAGATCAGCCAGGCGGTTCTCTATCTGGCTTCATCCGAAGCGCGTTTCGTCACGGGTGCGGCGCTAGCGATTGATGGCGGCGTGACCGCTGGCCGTTGAGCTCCGGTCTGGCTCGCCGAAGAGTGTTTCTCAGGAGTACCCGATCAAAACGGCCACGGCCAATGCGATCGAGCCCACGATCCAGATCTTCACCATGAAGGGCAGGATGAATCGCAGCCAGCGGTCGTACGGGATCGCTGCCATGGCCAGGGCTCCCACCAGGACAGCCTGGGTGGGAACCAGGATGTTGCTGAACCCGTCGCCGAACTGGAAGGCCAGTACCGACACCTGCCGGCTGACGCCCGCGAGGTCGGCCAAAGGAGCCATGATCGGCATGGTGACGTAGGCCTGACCGGTTCCCGAGGGGATGAAGAAGTTGGCGATGCTCTGAACGAAGAACATTCCGATGGCGGAGAAGGCTCCTGGAAGCTCTCTCACGGGAAGGCTGATGCCGTAAACCAAGGTGTCCACGATGCCGCCCTCGTTGAGGATCACCGAGATGCCCCGGGCCACGCCGATCAGCAGGGCAACGCTCGTGAAGCTCGCTGCGCCGGCGCCGAACTCCACCGCAGTGCGATCGGGCCTCATGCGGGCGATGATGGCAATGATCACGGTGAGCGCGACGAAGACCGCCTGCATCTCGATCAGAAACCACTGCCGCTGGCTCAGCCCGTAGACAAGCACGATCTGCGAGATGGCAACGGCGGCCAGGACCAACTTGTGTGTCGGGGTCATCGGGAGATGATCGGCGCCGGCGTCTCCGTCTACGCCACTGGTAGTCGACGCCCCAACGGGCGCGCTCACGTCGGCCACCAGGCTCGCCGCTGGATCCCGCTTCACCTTCTTGGCATAGGACCAGACGTGGTGGATGCCGATCGGCAGGAAGACGACCATGAGCACAACGCGGTACCAAAGCCCCGATGCGGGTTGGAGCCCGGCGATGTCCTGGGCGAGAAGTGTGGTGAAGGGGTTGATGAGGGCAGCGCCGAAGCCGACGCCATACCCGATCATGATGATCCCCACGGCCGTGACCCTGTCGTATCCGAGGGCGAGAGCGAGCGTGATGAGGACGGGGACAAAGGGGAAATACTCTTCGCCGAATCCGATGGTGCTCGAACCGAGGGCGAACAAGGTGGTTCCGCCGGCTACCAACCAGAAGGGTCGATCCCCCCATCGGCGGAGGAGAGCTCCTATGACGGCATCCACCGCCCCCGTGGCGCGTAGAACGGCGACCGCTCCCCCGATGATGAGGAGCAAGAAGATGATCTGGTGCGCGCCGGTCAGCCCCTTGGGAACGGCGGTCAGGCTGGCCAGTGGCGACAACGCCGGAGCATCGACGGTGAACTCGAAGCTACCGGGAACGACCTGGAGTCGCCCAGCCGCATTCTCCACTCGTTCGAACGACCCGGCGGGAAGGACGTAGGAGAGGATCTGGCCCAGGATCACCATCGCGAACAGGATGACCAGCGTGTGTGGGACCTTGAGCTTGCTTTTCGTCACGATGGGTGCCTTCTGCTCACGACCTCGGCATCGAAGAATAAACAACTCGGCCAGCAAGCGCGGCTTTTCTCACCCCGATGCAGCGGGCCGAGTACACTGACGCCGCGCTCGATGCGGTGAACCGGACGATACCGTCTCGCGAAGCCACCGGAGATCGCGGCACTGTTCGCCCCCGGTCGGGACGCCAGAGTCGCCGCCAACCAAGAAGGGGAATCGCTCGCATGAGATTGGACGGCATGGTGGGCCTGATCACCGGTGGCACCGCGGGAATCGGCACCGCCACCGCGGTGCGCTTCGCGCGCGAAGGAGCATCGGTGGTACTGACGGGGCGCAACTCGGAGCGCGGCGAGGCGGTGGCGCAGTCGATCGCCGACGCCGGCGGCGAGGCAATGTTCATCCGCTCCGACGTGCGCCTTGCCGAGGATTGCCGGCAGGCCGTAGAGCAGACGCTGGAGCGCTTTGGCCGCATCGACATCCTGTTCAACAACGCCGGGGTGTTTCATCCGAAGACCGTTCCGGATTGTACCGAGGAGGAGTGGGACGAGACGATCGACTCCAGCCTGAAAGGGGCCTTTCTGATGTCGAAGTACACCATTCCGTCGATGATCGAGAACGGTGGCGGCTCGATCATCCACACCAGCTCCGGCTGGGGCATCCTCGGCGGCGACAAGGCGGCGGCCTACTGTGCGGCGAAGGGAGGCCTGATCGTCATGGCCAAGGCGATGGCGATCGACCACGGCCCCGACGGCATTCGCGTCAACTGCGTGTGCCCTGGCGACGTCGATACTCCGATGCTCCCCGACGACGCCGCCAAGCGTGGCCAGTCGTGGGAGGAGTATCTCGCCGGCTGCTCGGAACGGCCGCTGGGCCGCATCGGCACCGCTGACGAGATAGCGGACGCGGTGGTCTTCCTCGCTTCCGACCAAGCTTCGTTCGTCACCGGCGAGTCTCTGGTCGTAGACGGCGGTGGCGTCGCCGGCTGAAGCGCCCCAAGGGCCAAGATTCATCGCATCGACCTGGAGCCACCGGTTCGCTCTTCAATCGCGGCCCGCTCTTCCGGCGTAATCGGTCGATCCGGTTCCGATGCAATGCGCTCGTGAAGCGCACGGAATTGCTCGACCAATTCCGGACTGTCCATGAAGTAGACGACCTTCAGAGGCTCGTCATTGTCCGGGTTCGCGATGCGGTGAAATGTGCTCTGCGGCACGAGGATCACGTCACCAGGTTCAATGGTCTCGGTCTGGTCGCCCAGCGTCGCGGTGCCCCGACCTGACACGACATAGAACAGCTCATCGCCCTGGTCGTGAGCGTGGAGATTCGTCGTGTAGCCTCGCTGGAATGTTTGTTCAACCAGCATCGGGCTCAACGTTCCGGTCTCCGGCGATGCCTTGACGACAATGCCGTTCAGCAGCGGTTCACCCTCTCCCGACTTGAGAACGAGTCCCATCGTTCCTCCCTCAGTCCGCGTCGCTGACATCGGATCCATCTCGCGCAGAAGCGACAATAGGCTGGAGATCGTCTGATCTCCCTGACCGACTATCACGAATCGGCGAGCACTGGCAGTGTGACGATGATCGCCCGTGCGGCCTCTAGCCGTCGTCGCCGCTGTGACGTTCGAACCAGGCCATAGCGTGGAGCACCTTCGCGATCAGCTGGCTGGGACGCGCGGAGATGTTGTGGGAGGCCCCCGGGATCTGCACCAGCGCGGTCTCGATACGCCGCAGCTTCAGCGCGTGGTAGAGCTGCTTGGACTCCGACAGCGGCGTGCGCAGGTCGGCCGTGCCCACCATCACCATCGTCGGAGTCGTTATGTTGGCCACCAGCGACAGCGGCGAGAACTGCCAGTACCCCATGGGGTTTTCCCATGGGGCGCCCGGATAGCGGTAGTGCATGTAGCCGTCGTAGTTGTCGGCCACCAGGGTCTTGCTGATCCAGTTCACCACAGGTTTGGTGACCACCGCGGCACGGAACCGGTCGGTCTTGCCGACGATCCAGGCGGTCATGATGCCGCCGGCGCTGCCGCCGGTGACGTAGAGGCGGTCCTCGTCGATGTAACCGCGCGCGACCACGTCGTCGACCACCGACATGAGGTCGTCGTAGTCGTTGCCCGGGTAGTCGTGATACAGCAGGTTGCCGAACTCCTCGCCGTAGCTCGTGCTGCCGCGTGGGTTCGAATACACCACCACGTAGCCGGCGCTGGCGTAGAGCTGGATCTCGGCGGAGAAGCGGTCGCCGTAGTTGGAGATCGGGCCGCCGTGAATCTCCAGTAGCAACGGGTAACGGTGCGCCGGGTCGAAACCGGGCGGGTGGACGATCCAGGACTGGATGCGGCGGCCGTCGTGGGAGGACTCCGTCCAGATCGGCTCGGCCGGGGCGATGCTGCGCTGGCTCTTCAGGTCGGCGTTGAGCGCCGTAAGCAAACGGGGTTCGCCGGCGGGCTCCACCAGCATGACTTCGCTGGGGTCGTCAGAGGTCGAGTGGGTGAAGGCCACGGTGCCGTCGCGCGCTACGGAGAAATTGCCGCCTCCGTACGGCCGCCCTACCGACGACGTGCCACCGAGCCCCTCGGCGACCGATTCGAAGCGGCCTTCCGGCGTCGTGAACCCCAGCTTCGTGATCCCTTCGTCGTCGTAGGCGAAGAAGACCCCGCTGCCGTCTGCAGCCCACACCGGCCCATTGACGGAGCGGTCTAGCTCCTCGAGCACGGCGCGAGGCCTGGAGCCGTCGGCGCCCATGAGGTGCAGGTCGCTGGTCTGGTACGTCTGGATGCGATCGTCGAAGCCGACGTAGGCGACGAGTGAGCCGTTAGGCGCCGGCGCCGGGCTGCCGTCGGGGCCTCGGCGGTCGGTGAGCTCGGTGATGGCGCCGGTCGCCAGCGACACCGTGTAGATCTCGCTTTCTCGCCGCTCGTACTCCCAGTCGCGGCTCCGGTTTCCGGTGAAGAGCAACGAGCTGCCGTCGGCTGTCCACACAGGCCCCTGGTGATGGAAGTCGTCAGTGGTGAGCTGGCGCGCGGAGCCGCCGTCGGCCGGGATCACGAACACATGGTTGAAGCCTGGCTCGATGAAGCCCCGGCCGTCGGCCTCGTGACGCACCCGTGTCTCCACGCGCGGCGGATCCGCCCACTCCGCCCCGGCCGGCCGGGGTGGCATCGAGGTTAGCTTCGGCGGCGTGGCGGGTATCAGCATCGAGAACGCGATCTGGCTGCCGTCCGGCGACCACGCGATGCTGCGCGGCGACCGCTCGAGCTGCGTGAGCCGCGCCGATTGCCCAGTGGCCACCCAGTAAAGGTAGATCTCGGTGCCGTCCTCGCCCCCGGCCACGTAGGCGATCCGTGACCCGTCCGGGGACCAGCGCGGAGACGACTGTGTGCCCTCGCCGCCTACGAGCGGCCGATTGTCAGTGCCGTCGCTGCGCACCATCCAGATCCGCCCCTCGCGACGGTCGCGCATGATGCTCATGCCGTTGCGCACGTAAGCCACCCAGTCGCCTTCGGGCGATATCTGCACGTCGGAGGCATACTCGATCTCGAACACGTCGAGAGCGGAGAACGGCTGCTGCTGGGCAACGACGAGCAACGCCGGCAACAGCGAAAGCGAGCCGGCCAACGCCAGGTACCTGATCATGGGCTGATCCCTCAGAGCAGTTCGACGACGATCTCGGTCGGTCCACCTGGCGCATTGATCGCCCAGCCTGGACCGTCGAGGTCGTAGGGGCAAGATGAGACGGCGCAGATGAGGTCCATGCGCGCCTTGAGCACTACGTAGCCGCCGGGCTCGACCACGGGCGCGGCCGGCGTATGGAACAGGAACCCGTCTTCCACGGTCGTGTTGGTAAAGAAATTCACCGCGAAAGGGGTCACGGCGATCTCGTGGCCCATTTCACGCATTGCCATCTCGAGGTTCTCGGCGCAGCTCCGGTGATGACCCTCGACGCCGAATTGTTTGTAACGAATCGCGTCGCATGGGGCGATGATCAGATCGTGGATGCCCTCGGCTCCGTCTTCGACAAAATCGAGCATCGGCCGCCGGAAGCGACTGAGGAAGGTGTCGCCGACTCGTGGGTGCAACGCGCGTGTCGGCATCCAGGTGTGGGCGGGAGACAGCCACTCGCCGACATCGTCCGCGCGGAAGGCAAAGAGGTCGGCGGACTGTTGGCCCTTGGGAGTGATGATGCGGAACAGCTGCCCCTCGGCGACCCGAAACGCACGGCCGTCGCCGGCCGGAACAACCAATGTCTCCATCTACGGGTCCGTCGGCACGAGTCGCTGCAGCTCCTCGAACCAGTTGGTGATGGCTCAGAAGGTGTCATTCTTGAGTCTGAACGTATCGGCCAAATCCGGGCTGTGATCGTCACCCACGACACGATGGGCCACGTAGTCGCCCATCATGATGCCGTGCTTGTAGCCGTGGCCTGAGCCGCCGCCGACGATCCAGACGTTGTCCATCTCCGGGTGGCGGTCGACGATGAAGTGGTCGTCGACGCTGTTTTCCAACTGGCACACCCGCGACTCGAGCACCGGCTGATCCGCCAGAGCCGGGAAAGCATGCACGACGAATTGGCGCGCCTGCGCGATCTCCTCGGCGGTCACGATCCGCTCGTCGGTGTCCGGATCGAACGGGATGCTGTCCAAATAGGGTCGCACCTTCCAGCCGCGCCCCTCGATGCCCGGGAAGCCGTAAGCGCCCTGCATCTCCCACGTCGGACAGTTGGGGTAGATGAACCGGTTGTCGTCCATCGGTACGCCGTACCAGAAGGTGCTGCCGCGAGGAGTCTGGAGCTTGTTCTTCATCACCGAGGGAAACACTTTCGGCAGCCACGGGCCGCACGCGAAGACGAACGTATCGGCCGATACCGGCTCGCCGGTCGACAGCTCGATCTCCAGTAGCTTGCCTCCGGCGTGCCGACCGGGCTTGGCCCTGGCGGTGACCACCGTGCCGCCGGCGCGCTCGAAAGCTCCCGCGACGACGAAACAGGCTCGCCGCGCCATGAGGACACCGGTGCTGGGTACGTGGAACCCGAATTCGAACTCCTGGTGGTTGAACTGAGGATAGCGCCGAGCCAGCTCGTCGTGAGGCACGACCTCGTTGTCGATCCCGTGTCGATCGAGCACCTCCTTGCTAGCCCGCAGATGCTCGGACCATTGGCGCGCCAGCGTCAGCTGACCCGTACGGTAGAAGAGTGGCCGTCCACCCCACTCCCTCTGGCGCGCGTCCCACCGGTCGAACGCTTGCACGACCCATCGGGTGTAGATCTCGCGCTCGCCGTATTGGGTACGGATCTGCCGACTCTCTCCGCCGGAGGCCGCCCGTGCGTTGCCGGCGCCGTAGGCGTCGATGAGCGTGACCCGGTGTCCCATTTCTCGCAGATAAAGGGCTGTCCAGCCGCCGAACGCTCCCGCCCCGATGACCGCTACGTCCGCCGTCGAGACGGCCGCCGGTCCGGACGTCTGAACCGCGTTGGTCGCTGCCCGCGGTTGCTCGTTGCCGCCCAACGTCAGCGCGCCTGCACGTTCAGCGGCCGGAAAGGTACGTATCTCACCAGGCGCTGCCGGTTGATTTCCCCCGCGTAGATGTTGCCGGCGAAGTCCACGCCAAGGAACTCGAGCCCCGGCCCGATGTCTGCGTCGTGTTGGGGAACGAAGTGCAGGACCCAAGCCTGCTCCTCTTTCAGGTCGCCGATCCGGATCCCCTTCTCCCACCCGAAGTTGCTCCGCCAGGTGTCCGGAGGGCCGGTTCTTGGCGTGCCCGAAAGGCCGTCGGCGGCGTAGAGGATATCGTTGCGGTCAATGAAGAGCCCGCTCGGCTTGCCGTATTGGGTCCAGATGTAGAGGGGCTTGCCGACTGGGTCGAAGACCTGGATCCGGCTGTTGCCGCGGTCGGCGACGTAGACGCGACCGCGGGAGTCGAGCTTGACGTCGTGGGGGTCGCTGAACCGACCCGGCTCCCTGCTCTCCGAACCGACGCCACCGCCCACTTCGAGAAGGAAGGTGCCGTCACGCGAGAACTTGACGAGCCGGTTGTTTCCGCCCCGGTGCCCATCAGTGACCCAGATGTCCCCGTTTCTGGCGATCGCGACGCCGGACGGCCCGTTGAAATGGTGCGGACCGTTTCCCCAGACCCCGGCTTCGCCGAGCCGCATCACAACCCCTCCTCGCTGGTCGAGCTTCACGACCTGATGACCCAGCCCGAGGCTCTCACCAAGCTTCGCCCGGGCATCCCCGTGTGAGCCGCCCTCGGTCACCCAGAGAAAGCCCTCGTGATCCAGGTAGAAGCCGTGAGGGAAGCCGAAGATCCCTGCGCCGAAGCTCTCCACCAGGTTGCCGTCGAGGTCGAACTTGAGGATCGGATCCAAGTCGCTCCCGGCGCACTGATTCCCGCCACACCGGTCGAGCATCCACAGGTGCTGGCCGTCGGGGTCGGGGAAGGCTCCGCTCATGATCCCCAGCGTTCTTCCTTCGGGGAGTTTCTCCCAATCGAGCGTGACGCGGTACGGATTGATCGTGGAAGTTTGGGCGTACAGCCACCCGCCCAGCGTCACTGCCAACGCGCTCGAGACGGCCGCAACCGCCGCGCCTATCCGACGGGCATGCCGCATGCGATCGGGCCTGTTTTGGTGCCGGGTTCCATGGCCTTATCAAGGAGGCATAGGTGACCGGCTGAGCCTAGCGATGGAGCAAGCGAGGGTCCAGGGTTCGGTTGCTCAGCCGGCATCCACGGGTCTCCAGACCTGTTCCGCGATGCGGGCAAAGTTGCCTCCCATGATCGCCAGTATTGCGCTGTCGCCATAGCCGATATCAAGTAGTCGTTCGGTGATCTGGGGGATGGCATCGGGCTGAACGACCTGAGCGAACGGATCTGGGCCCGCCGAAGCGGGGTACTGGCGGGCGGGCCAGTACTTGGGGTCTGCCGGTGCATCGTCAGTTACCGGTGCATCGTCAGTTATCTGAACCGGTACGCTGTCGAGGCCGATGCCTACATGCTCGGGGCCAACCAGCTGAACCATGTATTCGATATGGTCAACGAGGCGACTGACGGTACCGTCCTGCGGCCCGAGATACAGACTCACACCATTTATTGCGATTACGCCGCCCGTGGCAGCGCATGCCTCGATGAGGTCGTCGGTGATGTTGCGCTCGTGATCCTGGAGGTTGCGGGCGTTCGAATGCGAGAAGATGACCGGCGAATCGGAGGCATCCATCGCCTCGAGGGCAGTTCGGTAGCCAGTGTGTGAACAGTCGACCAGCATTCCGACCCGATTCATTTCACGAATGACTGAGCGGCCGAACAGCGTCAGGCCGGTGTCGTCGTCGTGGCAACCGCCACCTGCCAGGTTGTTGAGATTGTAGGCGATGAGCATTTGGCGCACTCCGAGCCGGTAATAGAAGTCGACCATACCGACGTCACCGTTCAGGGCGCCCATACCCTCCAGGTCGAAACTGACCGCCAACTTGTTGTCGCGCCTGGCCTTCTGCACATCCTGAAAGGTCTCGACCTGAACGAAACGGTCGCTGTGCTTGCGAATCCAGTGCCGGTATTGCGACACCGCCTGGATAGCCAGTGTCCACGGGGTGGCGTCATAGCCGATGTTTACCGAGAGGAAGTCCGCGCCGGCGGCACTCCACAGCGCCAGCCACTGGAGATCTTCGGCCTTGTTGAAGCCCCAGCCGGCGTGATCGTCCCAAACCAGGGCTGAAGCGTGCAGGGCCGCCGCACGTTCCGAGACGCCCCAAGCTTGTACTTCGTCGATCAAAGCAGCGTGCGCATCGGCTGCCGCGGGTGGCGAGTGTGACCGGGCGACAAGAGCGGAAAGCGGCGTTCCTGCCAGAAACACGGGGCCGAGGAAACTGCCCAGAAACCGACGTCTTTGGATGCTCATTCAGACCACTACCCCTATCAATCAACCCGACAAGCCAGGTAGTCGATATCCTGCAACCTCCGCGCCGCCCGATGGTCCGGACCAATCCGACGAGCAGACCCGAGCCAGGCTCGTTGTCGGATCAGGGTACCTGAGACCTCCTCGGCGCGCGGCAAAAGCCCCTGATTGCGTCGCAAGCGGCATGAGATACGACGCTGAAGGAAGGAGATCGGGGACGAGTGCACGGCGCCCGGGCATCAGATAGGCTCTGGAGCCTTCCGCGCTAGGCTCCCCACGCCATACTTGCGCGCCGCCGATGTCTTCCAACTCCTCCGCGCCGAGATGAACCTCCGCGACCGCGACACTAATCCGGTACAGCCGACGGGCTTGGATTACTCACGAAAGCCAATAGAGGACTACGTCGACCTGATCGATGCGGCGGTCGTCTATGAGGTGGCGACGAGGACCCCGCTCGAGCTCGCCGGTAACCTGTCGGCGCGACTCGGCAACCGGATCCTGCTGAAGCGCGAGGACCTACAGCCGATCTTCTCGTTCAAGCTCCGCGGTGCATACAACAAGATCGCATCGCTCTCGCAGCAGGCGCTGGGCGCTGGGGTCATATGCAGCTCGGCCGGTAACCACGCGCAGGGCGTGGCACTCGCCGCGCGGCGGAAAGGCACGCGGGCGGTAATCGTCATGCCGGTCACGACACCGAGCATCAAGATCGATGCCGTCAGGGGGCTGGGAGGCGAGGTGATTTTGCATGGCGACACCTACGACGACGCCTACGGCAGGGCACGGGAGCTCGAGAAGATCGACGGTCTGACGTTCTCCATCCATTCGACGATCCCGCGGTTATCGCCGGCCAGGGCACCATCGGCAAGGAGATCCTCGAGCAGGCGGACGAAGCCGTGAGCGCCGTCTTTGTTCCCATCGGCGGTGGTGGGCTCATCTCGGGAATCGCAGCCTATATCAAGGCGAAACGGCCAGAAATCCGCATGATCGGCGTCGAGCCGGAGGATTCGGCGGCGATGGGAGACTCGGTCGCCGCCGGTGAGCGCGTCACCCTGGAGCATGTCGGCAGCTTTGCCGACGGCGTCGCCGTCAAGCAGGTGGGCGAGGAGACCTTTCGACTCTGCCGGGAGCTGGTCGACGATTTCGTCACCGTCGATACGGATCAGATCTGTGCCGCCATTCGCGACATATTCGAGGACACGCGCTCGGTCGTAGAGCCTGCCGGAGCGCTGGCGACCGCCGGCGCGAAGCAATATCTCGCCGAACACGCAGCGCGGGACGAGACGGTCGTGGTGATCAACTGCGGCGCCAACGTCAACTTCGACCGGCTAGGCCACATCGCCGAGCGCGCCGCCGTCGGTGACCAGCAGGAGATGTTGCTGGCCGTCGAGATCCCGGAGAAGCGCGGCAGCTTCAAAGCATTCTCCGAAGCCGTCGGCCGGCGCGGCGTTACCGAATTCAACTACCGCTACAGCGACCCGAAGATCGCGCACATCTTCGTCGGCATCGAACTGCGTCGTGGACCGCGGGAACGAGCGGAGCTGATCGAGACGCTGCGGGGGCTCGGGTATCCGCTCGTCGACCTGAGCGATGACGAGTTGGCGAAGCTCCACATCAGGCACATGGTCGGCGGCAGGGCAGCGAACCTCGAGAACGAACGGCTGTTCCGCTTCGAGTTTCCGGAACGTCCCGGTGCCCTACTTGACTTCCTGACCGCGATCGGCGCGAACTGGAACGTTAGCCTCTTCCACTACGGGAACCACGGCTCCGACCACGGTCGGGTCCTCGCCGGCATCCAGGTGCCCAAAGAGGACTCGGACAAACTCGAGGCACACTTCACCGAGCTGGGCTATCCGTACTGGGAGGAGAGCGACAATCCGGCCTACGCGATGTTCCTGGCTTGATGGCAAACTCGTGCTTTCACATCGGGGGCGACGTCAGGTCTCGGCGCGCGCGTGTGTCGAAAACCAGCCAAGGAAGATCGAACGATGAGAAGTCTCGCTGCCGTCACCCTTGCGGGTGTTTTGTTGTCGGCCTGCGCCACCAGCCGGGGTGCCGACAATCGATCCGTGGTCGCGGCGCCGGGCACTAGCGGCACGCCCGAGTTTCTCCAGCCGATCGATCTGATTCGGTCCGCTCTCGGACCCTTCTCCTGGACGATCAGCACCAGCAAGCCACGAGCCCAGGAATACTTCGACCAGGGGATGCAGCTCCGGTATGCCTACAATGTGACGGAGGCAGCTCGCTCGATGGCCGAGGCGAGGCGCCTGGATCCCCAGTGCGCGATGTGCTTCTGGGGCGAGGCCTTCGCCCTGGGCTCGTTTCTCAACGGCGGCATGAGCGTCGATCGATCACTGCGGGCGCACGCGGCGATCGAGGAAGCAGTCGCTCTTTCAAGCAGCGCGACAGCCGTCGAGCGCGACCTGATTCTGGCGGCGCGAGATCGCTACCCCGCGAACTACGACCCTGAACAACGGCGCCCAGTCGACGAATCGTTCGCCGAGGAAATGGCGAAGGTGTACGAGAAGTACCCGGACCATCAGGAGGTAGCCGTCGTATATGCGGTGGCTCTGTTCCTGCTCGAGGAGAGACTCGGTCACCGAGATGTCGAGGACCCCGATCTGATTCGACTTCACGGAGTGCTGACCGGCGTCCTGGAGGACAACATCGAGCATCCCGGCGCATGCCACCTCTACGTACACGCAACGGAGTCGAGCCAGCACCCGGAGTTGGCGCTCGAGTGTGCCGAACATCTCGGTCGGGCGGTGAAGGTCGCCAGCCACGTCCAGCACATGCCCTCGCATACCTGGAACGAGGTCGGTCTGTGGGGGCGGTCGGTCCAGGCCAACACTGCGGCCTGGCACTCGGACCAGAAAGCGGCGAAGAAACTCGGCTTCTCCTACGGGAGGACACACAACCTGCACATGCTGCTGTTCGCCGCCTCGATGGACGGACAGGGCGCGATCGCGACGCAGGCGGGCAAGGATTTCGCGAAAGTCGGTGGCAACACGATGCATCAGGTGTTGACCCTTCTGCGCTTCGGTCGTTTCGACGAGATCCTCCAAGTCAAGAAGCGCCCCTCGACTGAGATCGCTGGCGGCTTCTGGGAGTTCGCCCAAGGCTATGCCGAGCTACGGACCGGCGACGCAGCGGCTGCGGGCGAGCATCTGGCGCGGGTTCAGGACCTGGCGGAGCATTCCGAGGCAATGCTCCGGTTCCACGAAGGCAAACAGCTGATGGGCCTCGCAGCGGCGATCCTCGAAGGTGAGATCCTCCGCGCCCAGGGCGACCTCCAAGCCGCGATCGACGCGTTCGAGCGCGCTGCCGCCTTCGACGACCAGCAGCGCTACGACGAGCCCGAGCCGATCCCGTTCGCAGCCCGCCACTGGCTTGGCGCGGCACTCCTCGAGGCCGGGCGCCCGGCCGAAGCGGAGGACGTGTACCGAACCGAGCTCGCGGACCATCCGCACAACGTGTGGTCGCTCCACGGTCTGAGAGTCGCATTGGAGGCCCAAGGCAAGGCCGACCCAGAGGTGGAGCGAGACTTCGCCCAGAGCACTGCCAGAAGTGACACCTGGATCACTGCCTCCAGGTTCTAGCGCGAACCAGCGGACCTCAACTCTTCCCCAAACCCGCGGACCGGATCAGATCCAACGCTTGCTTTCGGTCCGCTTCGAATACCAGATCATGAACGCTGCCACTACCGACGACATTAGAGTCCCGACCCAGACCTCGATTGGAACGTCGGCTGCGCCGAGGAAGGGGAACATCTGCACAACGACGCCAAGTAGCGACGCGATGAACAGGTAGTACGCAGCCGACTTCCTGAGCAGAAGCAGGAGGCAGCCAAGCGCGCCGCCGAAGACGCCGAGCGCAAAAGCTCCGGTAGCCCATACGGGCCGGCTTTCGATGATCGCCCGGTACGACTCGGACGTGGAAGCGAGCACGTCCGCATCCATCTGCGAGAAGAAGTTCATGATGCCCAACACATTCCAGATCAGCGCCACAGCGCCGATCGCCCAGAAACTCCACGGAACACTTCCAGCCGACTTGTCGCTCATCGCATCCCCCGAGTCCCTGCTGTCTATCGCCCGGTAACGGGCGAGCGCCGCAAGCGTATCGTCAGCGCCGCCGAGTTCCAACGAGTCATTGCCAACTCACAAGCGCTCACGTATTTTGCCGCAGTCGCTCGGCTAGTGCCCGGCTGCTGCCTCGATCTGGCAGCGCGATGGCGTGGCGGCAGATCGTGGGCTGGTACCTACACGAGGACATGGAGCGGCTTCGACCTGTTGGCGCCATGGCCAGCGCCTAATCGGATGCGATCAAGCTCATCGCGAGGCCGCCGTTCGCGTCTGCCCGCACCTGCACCTCGCGCTGGAGGATGCGGTCACCCGCAACTCCCCACGCTGTTAGCAGGTACGACTGCTTCGGGATGTCCTCGACGCGAAAGCTCCCCTGATCATTAGCGATCGCCGCATATGGGTGCGAGACCACGAGGATGAGCGCCATCATCCCCGGGTGCATGTCGCAGCTGACGCTATAGGGGCCGTTCTGCTCGAACCGGTGCTCGATCTCGTCGTCTTGCCTCAGGTCAACGTTGATGACCACGGCCTGTGTCTGCGCCTGTGTCACGCGCACGTTGTGCTCGGTGTCGTCGCCGTTGCCGAACCGCACCTGCTGACCTCTCGCGGCGATCGCCATCCGCGGAGCGAAGGTGCGGCCGAACTGCTCGATCGCGATCGCCGTTGCCGGTGCCTCGCGTTCCGGTGCAACCGACGCTGCCTCTGCGAGAGGCTCCAACGACACGACCGCCGGGCCGAGCCCATCGGGGAGCGTCGCGAGCAGCGTTGCCGCCGCCGCGTCGGGATCAGCCGAGCTGTCGGGCTCGGGAGCGGCCGATCGCGAGCCGCCGGGAGCACACGACACCAGCACGAGCGTGATGACCGTCGACCCCACCATCGGTCGCCGTTCCCGGGGGGCACGTCGCGAGTTCATGCCGCGAAGTCTAACGAACTGTCGGTCCTCCAGTCAGCGGGCACGGCGGTGATGAAGCTACCGAGCTCCGATGCTAGTAGCCCCAATGGCGAAGATGTTGAACACCACGCAGAGTTCGTGGCGCGGCTCGCGAAGGCGGGGTAGGCGCTACTGACGTTCGCGCGACCCCAGGCGTTGCATGTTGCGGTTCAGCGAGCCGGTCGCAACATCGGCACGAACGGTGGTGACGTTCCCACTTGGACCTCGCCGAGCACCTCGAAGCCGTGGCGCTGATAGAGGGAGACGTTTCTCGGGTTCGTCGATTCCAGATATGCCGGCGTCTGATCATGGTCGCATTGCTGCGCGGCATACTTCATGAGCGCGCCCCCGATCCCCTTTCCCCGATACGCCGGGTCAACCCCGATGAGCGGCAGATACCAGTGCGGCTCGGCAGGGTGGTATCCAGCCAGCTGCTCGAACACTGCGTAGAGGTCGGTGCGGACCGACTCCGAGACGGTACTCTCAATGACCTCGCCCAGAGCTTCCTCATCAGGGTGCACATCGGGCGGCAGCCAGAGGGCGGTGCCGGCGCATTCCCCGGTGCAGTGGGCACTACCGTGGGCGAAGGAGCTGCCGGCAAACGCACGCGCGAACCGAGGCATGTTCGTCAGATACTGATGCGGATCCGGATAGCACCATCTCGCCACCGGATCGGCGACGAACGCCAGTACGATCGCATCGATTGCCGGACTCTCGTCGGCCTGAGTCGTCGTTCTGATCTCAGGGATCTCCATGGCTTCCTCCGGAGGCTGATCTGGTTCCCGTGTCCGCGATCGCGCGGATCGCGCTCCAGCTTGTCTAGTGGTCTCTCGCACTGACTGGCGCGAACAACGCAGCCGTGAAAGACCTACGAAGCAGGACGATGGGCGCCCAGAAGCGTATCGTCAGCGCCGGCGAGATCCAACGCCAGGTGTAGAGAGGCTATCGGGCGGCAGTTGAATTGAGGTAGTAGGCCCAATCACCCCGAGTTGGAACCGGATCTAGGAAGAGCTCCGAGGGCTGGATCGGCTACTTGCCTGATTCGGAGGGCTGAGCGCGTTACGGGGCCGTTGGCACGAGCCGCTTCACCTCCTCGAACCGGGTGGTGACGAGCGTCACGCAATGGCTACTGGCCCGCATCTGCGCGCGGCTTTCGCACTCCTTCAGTTCCTAATACTCGAAGGACTTGCCGAGGAGTCGCGGGCCTGACTTCTACTGTCCAGGCATAGACGGGCCGAGCCACACGAACCGGTACTCCCACGAGCAGCGAGAGCAGCTACGTATCTCCGACGACGGTGTGCTGGGTCCGCTTGAACCGATTCGCTTGTCTTACCGTATCTCGCTCGTACTGGAGGCTCTTCGCCGGGCGCGGCTTCGAACAAGCAGCTGCTCCCGCACCGCTCGATGTGCCTCGTCGATAGCCGAGTCGGTGTGTGTCGAGGCAGCGGCATCGGAGTTGGCGATGGAAATCCGACCGAATCGCCGGCTCCCGACTACGCACGGCCGATCGTCGGGTGTGAACAGCGCCCACTCGATGGGATCGTCCAGGGTGTTGTAGCTGTATGCATAGCCGTGCGGCCAGCGATTCACCGTGATCGCTTCGATGTCGCGAGCCGGGTCGAAGCCCCCACCCTCCAGCATTCGACCGAGCTGGTCGCGGATGTTGCGCTCGAATGTCTCGAAGCTCGTGGCCAACAGATTCTCTCGCCCGATGCGGTGCTGCTGCTTCTTCGGGTGTCCAGGAGCGCAGGGCGTTCTGGACATGTGCAGAATCATCGGGTCCTCGGGTGACCTGGAGGGTTGGTACTCACCGAACTGCACGGAGCGGCCAAGGCTGACCCCGCTGTGGTACATCCCCGGCGCGGTCACCCGTGAGACTCCGAGGTTCTTGAAGGCCTTCCAATCTCGGGTAAGGACGTTGGTGGAGACGAGCGGCATCTTGACACCATACTTGAGCGCCACCTTCTGCTCGTCGGACATCTCTGGGCACAGGTGTGGGATGACCCCGTTCCAGCAGCCCATCACACAGTGACGCGCCCGTACCTTCTCGGCCTTGCCAGCGCGTAGATAGGTAATCTCGACTTCGCGGGCCACATCGGGATCGCCCAGGTGCCGGACGGAGACGCCCATGCTGTTGAGGCGAATCCTGGCGTCGGAACCCTCGCGGTCTAGGCGGTCGTACCTGAGTCGCGACGTCATCGAGTCGTCCAGCGAGGTGCCGGGAAGCGCGTCGGGAATCATGGCGCGAACCAGCAACCGTGCCAGCGTCGCGTTGCCGTCTGGAAAGTGGATGTCCGGTCGATCGTCCCACTCGTTCTCGCGACCGTGTTGCCCGCCGCCGATGTGGGCAAGGGGGCCCACCAGGGGAAGGGTCTCGAGGTTCATCCCCTGGAAGCCGGGATAGCCCTGGGCCCATGCGTAGAGTGCCGGATGGGCGTCGATGCCAACGCAGAAGCTACCCTTCGGGCGGTCATCGAAGAACGGGATCACATCCGAGTGAACCTTGGCCAGATCGAGCAGAAAGTCCCGGTAGCTGATGCGTGCCAGGCGCTCCTTCTTGTCCGCATCCGACAGTCCGGGCATGGTGTCCGGGTTCGCATCGTCGTCGTAGAGCCGCGCGATGTCCCTCTGCGCCTCCGGAGACATCGGGGTCTTTGCGAGCCACTCGGCCCATGCACCCGATTGCCCGCCGCGTCCCATCACCAGCCGATCCTCGCCGAACACCTCCTTGCTGAAGAACGTGGCGTTGCCCAGGCCCAGCGATCCGTAGAACCTCCTACCCGCGGCGCTGGTGGCATAGGCGCTGTCGATGTCGATGCCGACCGCAGCGAGAAGCGTCCTGCAGACGGCGCTGTAGTGGCCCACAGACTCGAGGTACGACGTACCGCCGGGCAGCATCAGCGTACGGCCTCGATAGGTCATCTCGTTGCGCTTGGCATGGCCGCCAAAGTCGTCGTGATTGTCGAGGACAAGGACACGCGCACCGCGGCCAGCCGAGGTCAGGAAGAAATAGGCTGCCGAAAGCCCGCTCAGCCCCCCACCGACCACCACGCAATCGTAGCGCTCACCGGTATCGGCGGCATCGGTCCAAGAGTTGCCGTCGCGAAGCGCATGGCCGGCCTCGAAGGAACCGGGGTGGCTGCCGCGCATTCCGGTCAGGGCCGGGGGGTAGTAGTCCTGCGCGAGTGGCGCATAGGGCTTGCCCTCGCGTGCCGACGACCAGCCCGGTGCGATGAGCGCCCCCCCGATCGCAACCCCCACGCCGTTAACGAAGTCGCGCCGGGTGATATCACGGTGCATCCCTAGATCACGATCCTCACTTGTGGGCATAGCCTAGCCGCTCCAGGTTCTCAAACGCGGGAAGCGTGCGAAACGTCGACTCGTTACCAGGCTCGACCGAAGTGCAAATCGCATCCAGACTCTGACGTCGGCGAGCAAGGGAAGCGTATCGTCAGAGCTTGCGAGATCCAACGGAGGGAGTAGGAAGAGGCTGCGGGCAACGGCGAAACGGAGGTGGTAGCCCCAACGGCCAGGATGTTGAACCACATATCCAGTACGTAGCGCGCCCCACCCGCTTGTCGAGGATCTCGGTCAGGATGTCGCGATAATCGATCGTGATCTCTAGATCCCTGCACCGTCCGCATGAAAGGCTGTACCGGCCAGCGAGGCGCGTCATCTCGACCCGTCGCGGCCGTCAAGCGGAGCGGCCTGCCTGTCCATTGTAGGCTGTGTCTGATGCAGATCCACCGGGAGACGCTGGAGCGCGAGACCGCGCCCGATACCGACATTCATGACCTCACCGACGAGGTGCGGGCCGTCATCGAGCGCTCGCGTGTGAAGCAAGGCCAAGTGCTCGTCTTCACGCCAGGCTCGACCGCCGGCGTCACCGTCATCGAGTACGAGAGCGGCGCCGTGGCCGATCTAAGGCGGGCGATCGACCGGCTGGCGCCCACCGGCGAGCCCTACGATCACGACGCCCGCTGGGGCGACGGCAACGGTTACTCGCACGTGCGCGCCGCGCTGCTCGGCCCCTCGATCACCGCGCCGATCGTCGACGGTAGGGCGGTTCTAGGCACCTGGCAGCAGATAATTCTGTGCGATTTTGACAACCGGCCGCGAACCCGGAAAATCGTCGTGCAGGTGATGGGCGTCGTGGTTCCGTAGCCTTGCCGGCCGCTTAGTCAACCCCCTCTCTCACCACCCGCCCGCAAAGCTAAAGCTAACGAACGAGCTGGGCGGGCGGAGGTAGTCGATTCAGCAGGGTAGGTGTAATTGCGCGGCAGTCCGTTGTTCGGGATGACGCCGGATGGCATCACCTAAGCCGCTGTGTTCCATGCCTTGTCATTGGTTGCCCGGGTAATCTCCAGGAATTTCAGCTTTCGGCATCGTCCGGGAGAGCGTATCCACCCGATTCGTCGTTAACTTCGTCGCCAACCAGCGGCGGGTTGAAAATAGCAATGGCGCGCACTTCGGTATCCAGGTTGTAGCGGTGACGCTCATGTTTGTCGAAAGCATAGAAGACTCCCGGCTCCAGTCTATAAACGTCCCCGGTCTCGATGATCTCGACAGTGCCGGTTCCCTCGAGAACGTAAACGGCCTCGATGTGGTTCTTGTGCTCGACCTCGAGGTCGATGCCTGCCGAGCCGACGGCCTCGGTTACGGTGAAGCCCAAGTTGTCGGACGCGACCGCCAGGCGGGCGCTCACGAAACCATCCGCTTCGACGAAATTCGGCGTCCCCTTCAATTGTGCAAATGTACGAAGAATCATCCTGAGGTTCCCTTTGCTGGTTTGATATTCGTAGCTGGCACTATCGCTGGCGAAGTCTTCCGGCAGCACGTTGATCGAGACATCACGATCGAGAGTGGAACTCCGGGGGCTGCATCGGCTGCTTGCATGATTCGGTGAGGCCGGCTGAGCGCGCTACTTGTCTGTCGGCGCGAGCCGGTTCAGCTCGTCGAAGAAGTTAGTTCGTGAGAACCAATCCTCGGCCGACGAGCTTTATGGGATCGGCTCCGGGCTTCGGAACGAACTTGCTCAACCATCCGCCGTCCCAGCTGGCGACATAGACGTTGCCGTCCTGGTCCACGTCCATCTGGTGTGGACGCCCGAGGCCACCAGGAAAGCCGCCCCGCGTCCCGCCGAACGCACCCCAGTGGTACTGGAGGACCCCGTCCAGGTTGTACCTGAGGATCCGGTTCACTGCCGCAGAAATCACCCAGACCGCGTCATTCTCGTCGATGAAGATTCCGACGGGATCGGTGACGTCGGGCCACTCCTCGATGAACTCGCCGTCTTCCGTAAAGACTTGGATGCGGTTATTGGTCCGGTCGCCGACGTAGATGCGGTGATCGCGGTCCACGGCAACGCCGTGGATGAGGTCGAACTGTCCGGGGCCGCTCCCGACCGAGCCGAACTCCGACACGAGCTCGCCGGCCGCGTTGTACCTGGCGATACGACCGTTCTGGTAACCGTCCCCGAGCAGAAAGTCGCCGTCCGGGAGGAAGGTCATCACCGAGGCCTGGCCGAAGTCGAGCGGTCCCGGGTTCTTGTTCGCCCGTGCCTTCTCCCCGCTCTGGCGCGGGTTGGGGTCGAGGAGCCGCATCACGATCTGTTTGCCGTCGTTGGTGAACTTGATGACCTGCTCGTGGATGTCCCTGGTTCCTCCGCCGCGCTCGACGAGCCAGATGTGGCGCTCCGGGTCGTAGGGGCTGATGTAGACCTGGTGGGGAGTGTTGAGCATGGTGTCCCACTGGGTCCAACGCTCGACGATGTCCCCGTTCCCATCGACGACCACCATGTAGTTGGAGCTGTTCGGCCGCTCTTCGCCTTCGGCGTTCCGGTCGCCCCACACTGCAACGATAATCCGGTTCGGATTGTCAGCCGCCACACCAGAGACCTGACCCCAGGTCCACTCCTCGTCGTGGTCTGGCGCCGGCTTCCACCAGCCTGCCACCGGATCGTATCCTCCGGTACGGTCGTCCCCGCCCTTGATGACCGCCTCCGGTGCGGCCTGGTCCTCACCAGCGCAGGCTGGGAGTAGCGCCAGCCCAACGGCGAGGAAGAGGGCCACGTCCATGCGCTTTAGTTTCATCGTCAAATCCACTCCCGAAAAGGCTTTCATAGACGCCGTGGAGTTGACCCGCTTCCGTGGACACCTTATGGCTAACGCCAAAGGAGTCTGCGATGCGAAGAACACGACCGCCTTATCCGCCGGAGTTTCGCCGGCAGATCGTCGAGCTAGCGCGGGCAGGACGCAGCGTGCAGGAGCTCGCCGAGGAGTTCGAGCCCTCGTACTGGACGATCCGTACATGGATCAAGCAGGCGGATCGAGATGACGGGCTTAGCGCGGCTGGCCTGAGTAGCCAGGACAAGGAAGAACTACGGCGGCTACGCCGGGAAAACCGCCAGTTGAAGACGGAGCGGGAGATCCTGGCAAAAGCCGCGGCCTGGTTCGCTCGGGAGACCGGCGCAGTACCCAAGAAGTCTTCGGGTTCGTGAGAGCTCACCAGGCCTGCTATCCGATCGCCACGATGTGCCGAGTGCTGGAGGTCTCCACCAGCGGCTACTACGCGTGGCGACAACGCCCTAGCAGTATGCGAGCACGACAGGATGCACAGCTGCGTGAGCAGATCGAGACGATCCATCGACTTAGCCGTGCGACCTATGGCGTGCCTCGGGTACACGCGGAACTGGCCGCCGACGGCGTTCGGGTGGGGCGCAAACGCGTGGCACGGCTGATGAGCCAGGCGGGGCTGGAGGGTGTCAGCCGCCGCCGTCGGCTGCGCACGACGCGCCGCGGTACTGACGCGCAGCCGGTGCCCGATCTGGTGAAACGTGACTTCGCGGTCGGTGCACCCGATCGCCTGTGGGTTGCCGACATCACGTACGTCTCTACGTGGTCGGGGTTCTTGTACCTGGCGGTGGTGATGGATGCCTTCAGCCGGCGGGTGGTGGGCTGGTCGATGGCCAACCACCTGCGTACCGAACTGGTGCTTGAGGCGCTCAACATGGCGATCTGGCAACGCCGACCTGAGAGCGTGATCCACCACTCTGATCAGGGCACGCAATACACCTCGATCGCCTTCGGCCACCGCTGCAAGCAGCTCGGTGTACGTCTGACCTGACCCCCGAAAACGGATCCGGATGTAATCTCACGATCTGGGTCAAGAACGGGAGGTCAGAATGCCGAGTAAGAGGCACAGCGCCGAGCAGATCGTACGCAAGCTCCGGGAGGCTGAGGTGGAGCTGGCTCGAGGGGCGACGGTCAAGGATGCCTGCCGCAAGCTAGCAATCACCGAGCACACCTACTACCGGTGGCGGCGAGAGTACGGCGGACTGAAGCTCAACCAGGCCAGAAAGCTCAAGCAACTGGAGAAGGAGAATGCCCGGCTCAAGAGGCTGGTGGCGGAAAAGGAACTCGACCTGTCGATCCTGAAGGAAGTGGCGGAGGGAAACTTCTGAGCCCAGCTCGGCGGCGAGAGGCGGTGGCACATGTACGGGGGCGGCTGGGCGTCTCGGAGAGGCGGGCGTGTCGGGTACTGAAACAACCACGCACGACACACCGGTACGTGCCAAGAGAGCCGCAACAGGAGCAGATTTTGACGGAGCGGATCGTGGATTTAGCCCGACAGTACGGGCGCTACGGATATCGGAGGGTGACAGCGTTGCTGCGCATGGAGGGCTGGTCCGTGAACCACAAACGAGTGCAGCGTATCTGGCGGCGCGAAGGGCTGAAAGTACCGAGAAAACAGCCCAAACGAGCACGGCTGTGGCTGAGCGATGGCTCCTGCATCCGGCTGCGCCCACAGCACCGGGATCATGTCTGGGCGTATGACTTCCTGCACCACCGGACGCACGACGGTCGGGCTATGAGGCTGCTGACGATCGTCGATGAGTACACACGAGAAAGCCTGGCGATCCATGTAGCACGGAAGCTCAACTCTGAGGACGTGCTGGAGCAGCTCGGGAGGTTGTTCGTACACCGGGGCATACCTGAGCACATCCGGTCGGATAACGGACCAGAGTTCACCGCCGAGGCGGTTCGCGACTGGCTGGGCCGGTTGGGCGTGGGGACGCTGTTCATCGAGCCGGGCTCGCCGTGGGAGAACGGTTACGTGGAGAGCTTCAACGGCAAGCTACGCGACGAGCTGCTGGATGGAGAGATCTTCTACACGCTCAAGGAGGCAAAGGTTCTGATCGAGAGATGGCGTCAGCACTACAACCGCATGCGACCGCACAGCTCGCTGAGCTATCGGCCGCCCGCACCCGAAGCGACGTTGTTGAAGCCGGCTGCGCTCCGCTTCGCCGGCCTCAACAACCTCTTGTCAGCACCGAGTTACTGAGATAAGACATGGTACTAACCGCGGGGTCAGGTCAAGGGCGGGACGGGAGACGCGGACACGCGCACACTTCGGGAGCGACAGGGCTAGCCGGGACATTCGTTCTCTCTTGGCTTTGTGCCAGGGCTAGCCCACATCCTTGGCGGACGACCGAGGTCACCTGGTTAGCAGCTCTAGGGGCGCTTGACCAAGAAAGCTTCGGTGCGGCGGATAGCCGCAAAGTAGCCGATCCTCAGAACACCCGTCGGAGGGCGCATAGTGTAGTTGATTGCCGGGCGGGGGATGAGCGAGCGAAGGGCGGTTTCGGCATACCCAGTGGGGTCGAGGATCTTGTCGCAGCTGTGTCGAGTTCCGGGTTCGATGGCACTGCCGGGCGGAGGTGGAAATGCGCCCGAGATCCATCGCCAGCGGAGGCGAGATCCAGCCGGTGGGGCAGGGGATGCACCGGAGGACAACGGCGAAATAGAGGGAGTAGCCCCAACGGGATTTGAACCCGTGCCGCCGGCTTGAAAGGCCGGTGTCCTAACCTGGCTAGACGATGGGGCCACCCTGGAAAACCGCTGTGGCGAGGCCGGGTCACTAGGTAGAAGTGTGGGCCGTCAGGGGATCGAACCCTGGACACCCGGCTTAAAAGGCCGGTGCTCTGCCAACTGAGCTAACGGCCCGGACGGAGTATAAACCGGGTCGTAGGGTGGCATGCTCGTCTATTGCACGATCACGATTGCGTCGTTCGACGCAATCGCATCGCCGCAGCTGTTGCGGGCGATGATCCGAACGTAGTACGTGCCCGGACCGACCCCCGTCGCCATGAAACTGGTGTTCGGGCTGCTGAGATCTCGACCTGGAATGAGGTCGGATGCGCCGTCTCCTGACCCCGCCTGCAAGATGTAGGTGGTGGGCGCGTTGGCACCGCCCTGGCTGCTCCATGTCAGGGTCACGGTTGTTCCGCTGACGCCGGAGGAAACTGTCACCGCGCTCGGCGGGCCGGTACACGATCCTCCTGCTGGCCCTCCGACATCCAATTCCACCTCATTCGATGGGCCGCTCGTGTCCACGAGATTGGTGGCATGAACACGTAGGAAGTAGGTTCGACTCCCGACGTTGTGGGTGACCAAGCTCGTCACATTGCCGACTCTCGAGATGACGATGTCACTGCCACCGGACGACGATCCGACGTGCAAAATGTACTCGGTTGGAGCGCCACCCGAGCCCGGTGGGCTCCATGAGATCGTTACGGTCGAGCCGTCTGCGGACGCCGTCAGATTCGACGGAGCGCCTGGAGCGCTTTCTTCACCGCCACCGGTACCGTTCCCCGATCGGTAGTTCGCCACGATCCCGGCAGTCTCCTCGATGACGCGAGCGTTGTTAGAGATGCCTCCAACGCCTATCGGGCCCGCCTCCGGCCCGCTGTAGGAAATGTTCGGATTCGAGAAGACAAGGAGCTCCAAGCACACCCGACGGAACCGGTCCACGCACTGGTCCACATACGACATGACCGTTTGCCACGACTTGTTTGCCGACGGCCCGATGTGGACATGCCCGTGTCCGTCGCTGGAGTAGGCGCTGCCCTGCACGTACGGGTCGTGCCCCGGTCCCCATGTTGTGGCCGATCTCGTGAGCGAACGTATAGTTGGACACGCAAAAGAATGACGTCACGCTGAACGCCCATTCCGGGAACCCTGGCGAGACCCAAGCGACCCCGCAGAAGTCGATTCCGTAGGTGAGCATGGCGACGAGGTCTGCCGCGTACCGTTCCCTGAGGGCGCCGACCGACTCCGACTTCCTGAGCCATGACAAGTCGTTGCTCATGGAGGACGATTCCGTGTAGGCGATCTCCTGCGTGTTGGCCAGGGTCAACCGAGCTCCTGAGCCACTGTTGCTGAAGGCGCCGTTCGTCTGCGCAACCCCCAGAAACGCCAGATTCTGAATGGCTGTCGTCCCACCGGCGCGCTGGCGCGCCTGCGGCGTGTACAGCACGAGGATCCTGATGTCGCCGGCGCCATCCTTGGTCGTGGGGGTCGAGGTCTTTGTCTCCGGCTTCGCTGTGTCGCTCGGACGAGCGGGGAGGTGCTCCGGCGGAAGCAGCGCGCGGTCAATCTCCAGAACCCGATGGGTGCCGGCCCGTCCGGGTCTGACGCTGAAGGCCCGTTGACCGTCGCTGATCTCTGCTGTCAGCACTCCTTGGTGAACGACGAGGATGGCCTCCTGGTACGGTCGCCCTGGCTGGCAGAAACGAGCAGCAGCGCGAGCGTGATGGTCGGCACCGTTGTAGGGGACCGAAGTAGATTGCCCAGGTCCATGACGCTCCCTGAGGCCAGGTAGTTGACAACTGAAGCGTAGCGCCGGAGCAGTTCAGATCCAACGGCAGGAGCGAGGCGAGAGCGCAGTGCGGACTGCGGAAGATGCGCCGGTGAACGTCGGCGTTTGCAACCAGTGTTCTACCCTGGGCGCCCGAACAGTGGATCAGGTCGCGGCGAAAGGAGACATTCATGGAGTATCGAGCCCTCGGCAGGACTGGCTTGCAGGTTTCCTGTATCGCCTTCGGAACCGACAACTTCCTCGACCCGACGCCGGAGGACGAGTCTCGGCGCATGCTCGACCGGGCGCTTGATGCGGGGGTGAACTTTCTGGACACGGGCGACGTGTACGCCGGCGGCGAAGCCGAGAAGATGATCGGCCGTGCGCTCAAGGACAGCGGCCCGGCGGCATGAGGTATTGCTGTCGACGAAGGTCGACCACTGCATGAGCATTCCGGGCCAATCGCTCGACGAGCACAGCCCGACGTCTGAGCCGAACCGACACGGTCTCTCGAAGTACAACGTCATCCGCGCCTGCGAGAACTCGCTGCGCAGCTTCCAGACCGACACCATCGACGTTTACTACGCTCATAGGCACTCTCCCGAGATCCCACTCGACGAGACTCTTTCGGCGCTCGACTACCTGGTGCGCTCCGGCAAGGTCCGCTATGTCGGCACCTCGACGCATCCGGCGTGGGTGCTAATGGAGACGCTGGCGATCGCCAAGGAGCTCGGATACCAGCGAATCGTCACCGAGCAGCCGCCCTACAACCTGCTGGATCGGCGCATCGAGAACGAATTGATCCCGATGGCGCAGAAGCACGGCATCGGACTGATTACCTGGGCGCCGATGGGAATGGGAGTGCTGGCTGGCCGCTACGACGACGCCGACGATCTACCTCAGGACTCTCGCGCCGTCTACAGGGGCGGCTTCTACCGCGACCGCGTCACGCCACGCGGCGTGGAGGTGGGGAAGCGCTTCGGTGCTATCGCACGCGATCTGGGTTTGACATCGGCACAGCTGGCGCTTCTGTGGACCAAGGACCAGCTCGGGGTGACTGCGCCGCTGATGGGACCGCGAACGATGCAGCATCTCGAGGACGCCCTGCCGGTGGCCGACATGACGCTCGACGACGAGACGCGCGCCGCCTGTGACGCCCTCGTGCCTCCGGGCTCCGCCGTGGCGGACTTCCACAACACGTCGGGTTGGATGCGGATGTCGGTCTGAGGCCCGTAGACGCCAGCGTGCTCCTCGGTTACCCCACATGACCGCTCCTGACTAAGAAATGTGCAGGATGCTTTCTTCTTGCTTTAAGGTATCTAAAAGAAGTAATTAATCACTTATAGAACTCAATTCTGACTTCTAATAACTACTCCGTGAAGTGAATGAGCAAGTCGAGTTCCAAGAAGTCCAGGGGCCGTCAGGTCGACGTGAGCCAGGGAGAAGAAAGCCCGATCATTCTCGTGGCCGACGACGACCCGATGATCCGCCTCACCGCGCGGACGACCCTGGAGAAGTGGGGCATGCGGGTAGCGGAGGCCGACGACGGGCCGGCCGCGCTCGCCGCACTTGACGATCACTACCCGTGGCTCGTGCTCCTCGATGTGATGATGCCCGGTATGGATGGTTTCGAGGTCTGCCGTCGGTTGCGGGAGTCCGAGGATCACTCACGCATTCCGGTCATGATGCTGACAGGGCTGGATGATACCGAGTCGATCCGGCGTGCCTATGACGCAGGCGCCACCGATTTCTTCACCAAGCCGGTGAATTGGATGATTCTCGCGGAGCGGGTGCGGTACATGCTGCGCGCCGCGTATGACAGCGGCCGTCTGGAACTGTGGATCCGGCCCGAGTCCTGTGGAAATAAAGATGGCGTAACCTCCGAGTAGGAAAAACACAAAGCCGCCACGAGCGGCAGGAGGCTACGCCGTGAAGCAGGTTAGCACGGAGGGAACCGGGCTCGTCGAGTTCCGGCAGGACGTACAGGCGCTGTTGCGCACCAGGATCCGCGAGGCGATCCAGATGACGCTTGACGAGGAGCTCACCGAGGCGCTGGGTTGCGACCGATACGAGCGCAACGGGCAGCGGCGAGGCTACCGCAACGGCAGCCAAAGGCGTCGGGTGACGACAGCCCAAGGGCTCCAGGAGCTGGACATACCGCGGGGGCGCATCGTGGGGCAAGACGGCAGCACCCGAGAGTTCCGCAGCGCGATCCTGCCACGGTACGCACGGCGAGCCCGGCAGGTGGACGAGGCGATCCTGGGAGCATACCTGGCGGGAGCCAACACCCGGCGGATCCGCAAGGCGCTCTCTCCGCTGCTGGGCAAGGCGCACCTGACCAAGAGCACGATCTCCAGGGTGGTGGGGCGCCTGAAGGCGTACTTCGAGCGCTGGAGACAGCGAGATGTGTCAGGCGAGCGGTACTGGATCCTGTATTTGGACGGGTTCCATCTGAAGGTCAGGCTGGCGAGGCGGGTCGTGTCGGCGCCGGTACTGGCGGTGCTCGGGGTCCAGCCCGACGGCCAGAAGGTGTTGGTAGCGTTGCAGTTGGCGGTCTCGGAGGCAGCGGTGCACTGGCAAGGACTGATCGAGTCGCTGGTGAGACGAGGGCTGCAGGCGCCGGAGGTGCTGATCGCCGACGGCCACAAGGGCCTGGCCAAGGCGATCGAGGTATGGCCCGATGTGTCGGTGCAGCGGTGCACACAACACAAGTGGAGCAACTTACGCGACCACTGCCCGGTTCATGCACGTGCGGAGATGAAGCGGGACTGGGATGCGATCGTCCGGGCCGATGACGGCAACCAGGCCAGAGCCGCCTACGCCGCCTTCGTACGCAAGTGGTCGACCCTCGTGCCCGCCGTGGCCCGGAGCCTGCAGGAGGCCGGCTTGAACCTGCTGACTTTCTACCAGTTCCCGAAGCCGATGTGGAAGACGCTGCGCACCACCAACGCCCTCGAGAACCTGAACCGGGAGTTCCGTCGTCGTACCAAGACGCAGGGCTCGTTCTCGACCGAGGCCGCTGGGGTGACGTTGCTGTGGAGCCTGGTCGCCTTCGGCCAGATCCGCATGCGACGCATCGATGGCCACCGGTTCTTGGCTCAGCTCACGTGCGGCCCCGACAAACAGGCCGCCTAACCGATAGGATCATCCGTCGTCGCGGAGGAGACGCTCATCCAATTTCCACGACATTCGGGGCACATCCCGGAACTGTACGAGCGGATGCTCGAAGACGCCGGCCTCGCCCACTGGGAGTCGCCCGACGCGACCGAGAAGGTGATGGACTTCTCTCAGCGTTCCAAGGAGCTTCTGAGGCTCCCCTGGGCGACGAGCAGATGCGCCGAGCGCGAGTTCATGGAGCGGGTGCTTGCCAGCGATCGCGGAGAGTTAGAAGCGGTGCGCACGAAGGCCCGGGAGTTTGGCCGCGCATACACCATCGAGTATCAACTCTACGATCGCAACGATGACACGCTGTTCGTCATAGAGCGTGGCGAGATGCTCCGGGACGACCGCGACCGCGAGCCGAAGCTGGTCGCCACATGTCAGGACATCACTGCCCGTCGCAAGAGCGAGGAGCGGATCGAACGGCTGGCGAACTCCGATGCGCTCACCGGGCTACCGAATCGGCGTCTGCTCGACGACCGTTTCCAGCAAGCACTTCACCGGGCCGGCCGCCAAGAGCGACCGCTAGCGTGTCTGTTCCTGGATCTGGATCGTTTCAAGCAGGTCAACGACAGTCTCGGGCACTCGGCCGGCGACGAGTTGCTCGCCGAGGCGGCGAAGCGCCTACTAGGCTGCGTACGCGACGTCGACACCGTGGCCAGGTTCAGTGCGGAGATCGAGCCGACGGTGGCGCGCTTCGGGGGCGACGAGTTCGTCATCCTGCTCGAGGCGATGCGCAACGAAGACGACGCAGAATTGGTGGCTCGGCGCATCCAAGAGCTGTTTGCTTTCCCATTCTCCATCGGCGGCTACGATGATCTCCGAGTAACACCGAGTGTCGGGATCTCTCTGTTCCCGCGCGACGGTACGGACTCCGAGACGTTGCTCAAGCACGCCGACGCGGCGATGTATGAGGCCAAGGAGCGTGGCGGCAAGGACTACAGCTTCTTCAGCCAGGAGATCGACGACAAAGCGCAACGCCGGCTTTCCATCGAACAGGCGTTGCACCGTGCGCTCGACAACAACGAGTTCTTTCTCCACTACCAGCCGCTGTTCTCGGCCGCTGACGGGAGCCTCACTGGAGTCGAGGCGCTGCTGAGGTGGACCGGTCCGGAACACGGCATGGTCTCGCCTGCGGAGTTCCTGCCGATCGCTGAAGACACCACCCTGATCCTGGCCATCGGCGATTGGGTGTTGGAGCGGTCCTGCGCCGATTGGCGGGCTCTCTTCGACGCGGGGGTTCCACCGCTGCGAGTAGCGGTCAATATCTCGGCGCTGCAGCTGCGGCGTGGTGACCTCGTGGCGCGCATTCGATCCGTACTCGGCAGCACCGGCTTCCCGGCGCAGTGCCTCGAGCTCGAGCTTACCGAGAGCCTTCTCATTGGCGACGCTTTCCACGTCCACGACGCGCTGGACAAGCTCAAGGAGTTGGATGTCAACATCGCCCTCGACGACTTCGGCACCGGCTACTCATCGCTGAGCGTCCTCAAGCAGTTTCCTATCGATCGAATCAAGATCGACCGCTCGTTTATCAGGAACCTGACCGTCCACCCCGAAAACGAGAGCATTGTCAGCGCCATCATCGCGATGGCCGCCGGGTTGCGGATGCAGGTGAGCGCCGAGGGCGTCGAGCTCGACGAGCAGCTGAGCTTTCTCCGTAAGCGCGGCTGCGATGAAGTCCAGGGGTATCTGCTGGGGCACCCGCTGCCACTGGAGGAGCTGGTAGAGCAGCTCTTCGATCCTGACATTCGCTTGCCGGTGGCCTCCTGACTCCTGGACGTACCATCGGCTGGTTGCGCTTTGCGCCGACCTACCTCGCGTACCGTCCGAGGTTGCCCACAAGACGGTTGCCTCGCGTCGAAGGGCGGGTGATGCTTCGCGCTCGAGATCGCTCGCTTGTCAGGAGCGCACCACATCGATGAACGGTATGACCGCCAAACGGGTTCGCGAGCTACGCGGTACGGACACCGGCGCTGCGTTCGGTGAGCGAGTCCGGCTCGAGCTGGCCGACCTGCTCGCGGTACCCCTCAGCAACATTCCTAAGGTGAGCTATACACAGGTCTCGCGTTGGGAGAGTCGTGGCCTCGATCCGAGCACCGGGAAGATCTCGACGCTGGTCTACCTGGCGGCGCTACGGCGCTTGCGTCGGCGATAGACGGACGTCGGTGGCGAAGCGCAAGAGCTTCGTAGGTCCACCTTCACTTCCGCGACGGCGCTACGGTACGAGCCGCTGGATCGGGCTGTCGGGGGCGATGATCATGGCATCGCGCTCCGGTCCGTTCGATGCCATGCCTACTGGGCAGCCGGCGATCTCGGCGAGGCGGTCGAGGTAGGCGCGGGTCTCGGCGGAAAACTCCTCGAGACTTTGCTTGCCGGTGGTCGGCTCGCTCCAGCCGGGCACGTCCTCGTAGATGGCGGTAAGCCCCGTCGACGGCAAGGCGGCGGGCATCTCGTCGACGCGCTCACCGTCGATCTCGTAGCCGACGCACACCCGGATCGGATCGATGCCGTCGAGCACGTCGAGCTTGGTGACCGCCAGAGTATCGCAACCGTTTACCCGCACCGCATAGCGCGCGGCAACGCCGTCGAACCAGCCACAACGTC
This sequence comes from Acidobacteriota bacterium, assembly GCA_965248695.1. GTDB lineage: Bacteria > Acidobacteriota > UBA890 > UBA890 > WLXD01 > DASCOT01. Next base: position 5,059,275 of record CBDFKD010000002.1, read on the forward strand.
GAGGTCGACCCGTAGTGGCTCCGTACTCCTTGCCGACGTCCCGCAGGCGCTCGCCGATGGCGTCGTCCAGTTGGGTGGGCATCGGGCCGGAGCCGACGCGGGTGGTGTATGCCTTGGTCACGCCGATGACACCGTCAACGCGACCGGGCCCGACGCCGAGCCCGTTACACACCCCACCGGCGGTGGCGTTGGAGGAGGTGACGAACGGGTAGGTGCCGTGATCGACGTCCAGGTGGGTGCCCTGTGCACCCTCGAACAGGACGTTCTTGCCCTCGTCGATGGCGTTGTTGAGCAGCAGCGAGGTGTCCGTGACATAGGGTCGCAGCCGTTCGCCGTATCCGGCGTACTCCTCGATGATCATGTCGGCATCGAACGGGTCGCGGTCGTAGAGGTGATGCAGCAGGTCGTTTACCACGCCCAGGTTGGCATGCACCTTGGCCGCCAGTTGGGCGCGGTCAAGACAGTCGACGGCGCGGATCCCGGAGCGCGCCATCTTGTCCTGATAGCAAGGACCGATCCCCCGGCTGGTGGTGCCGATGGCGTTGTCGCCGCGGCGCTGTTCCGACCCGAGCTCGATGCCGTGGTGGTAGGGGAGAATCAGGTGTGCTCGGTCCGACACGAAAAGTCGTTCGCGGGTGGCGACGCCCTCCGTTTCGAGGCCGTCGATCTCCTTGAACAGCGCTTTCGGATCCACTACCACGCCGTTGCCGATCACACAGAGCTTGTCGGAGCGAAGGATGCCGGACGGGATCAGATGGAGCACGCGCGTCTTGCCGTCGTGGATCACCGTGTGGCCGGCGTTGTTGCCGCCCTGATAGCGGGCGACGACGTCGAAACGCGCCGCCAGCCAGTCGACAACCTTGCCCTTGCCTTCGTCACCCCACTGGGTGCCGACCAGCGCAACGTTGGGCATCTGGTTTCCTGAGTCAGAGTTGCGTCGCCGCCTCGAGCGGCGCGGCGGACCACTACTGCGACGACGCGTTGGAATACTGCTCCGCACGCAGATGTGGCGCGAGAAGTAAGGAGGGATTCAACCCGAGGATCGTAGCAAGAGCCCAACGGGTCAACAAGCAGCCGGTATGCTACGCATCTGCCGCCAACTCGGCGGCCGGTCCCGGGCGCGACGGTCGTTGCCGTGCGCTCATTTGATCTTGCCCCGCCTGCTCGACAACCGATGAATCTTGACTGGAAGCTCATCTGGATCGCCTTCGGCCTCGTGCTCATCATCGAGGGGCTGCCGTACTTCCTCTTCCCGGAACGGGCCGTTGCGCTGCTGCGCCAGCTGGAGGACGCCGGGCCTGGACCGTTGCGGCTGTTCGGCTTTCTGGCAATGATGGCCGGGGTAGTGTTCCTTCTTGTCGGGCGCTGGCTTGCGTGACGGACTAGCGATGGAGCGATGGTGATCGAGATCGATGGTCTCAACCTGCGGTTGGCCGAGGTGGAACGCGTGGCGAGATCGGCCGGGCCCGCGGTCCAGCTCGCCGCGGCCGCGCGTGAGGCCATGGATCGTACGCGAGAGCACGTCGACGCCATCGTGGAGTCGGGTGAGCCAGCCTATGGCGTGAACACCGGCTTCGGGCACTTCGCCGAAGTCAGCGTGCCGCCCGACCGGGTGCGTGAGCTACAGCTGAACCTGGTGCGATCGCATGCCGTGGGCACGGGCGAGCCCCTGCCGCCAGAGGCAGTGAGGGCGCTGCTGCTGTTGCGCGCCAACGTCATGGCGCGAGGTGCTTCGGGAGTGCGACCCGCAGTAGCGGATCAGATGCTCGGCCTGCTGCGAGCCGACGCGCTTCCGGTGGTGCCTCGTCAGGGCTCGGTCGGCGCGTCGGGCGACCTCGCGCCGCTGGGGCACCTGGCTTTGGTCCTCATTGGTGAGGGCGACGCCACGATCGATGGCGAGCGCGTGTCGGGCGCTGACGCGCTGCGCCATGCCGGGCTGGAGCCGCTGGAGCTTCTGGCTAAGGAAGGACTGGCGTTGCTGAACGGCACGCAGGTGATGACTGCCCTTGGTGTGCTTGCCAGCGCCGAGCTGTTGCGGCTCTGCAGCATTGCCAACGTCGCCGGTGCTCTGAGTCTGGAGGCGCTGCGCGGCAAGACAGGGCCGTTCGATCCCGTAGTGGCAGAGCTGCGACGTCACCCCGGACAGGCGGTGTGCGCCGATGAGCTACGCCACCTGCTACACGAGAGCGAGCTGGCGAACAGCGATGCGACACGGGTGCAGGACTGCTACTCGCTGCGCTGTATGCCGCAGGTGCACGGTGCCGCGGTCGATGCTTGCGAGGCCGTACGGCGGGTGCTCCGAATAGAAGTGAACTCGGCGACCGACAACCCGCTCGTGCTCGCGGATGGCCGCCTGCTCAGCTGTGGCAATTTTCACGGGCAGCCAGTAGCCCAGGCGCTCGACTGGTTGGCGATGGCGGCCGCCGACCTAGCGTCAATCTGTGAGCGCCGCATCAACCGGCTATTGAACCCCAACCTGTCTGGTCTGCCGGCGTTCCTGGTGCGCGACGGCGGAGTGCGGTCCGGATATCTGCTGGTGCAGACCGCCGCCGCGTCGCTGGTATCCGAGACACGAACGCTGGCAGCGCCCGCCAGCATCGACAGCATCCCGACCTCGGCCGATCAGGAAGATCATGTGTCGATGGGCGTCTGGAGCGGCTGGAAGGCGATGCTGGCGGTGGTGAACTGCCGCCGGGTGGTGGCCATGGAGTTACTTTGCGCTGCGGAGGCAGTGAGCTTCCATTCCCCCGCGGTTCCGGCTCCGAGGCTGGGAGAAGCGCACGCCTGGGTACGGCAGGAGGCGGCAGCCCTCGACGCCGACCGCTCGCTCGCGGCGGATATCGAGAATCTGGCGAATCGCCTGGTCGATGACACGCTGCTCGCCCGGGTCGCGCTACGGTGAGCCGTACGGTGCCGAACGTCTGCCGTATCGGAGGCGTGTCCGTGGGGCTGCTGGCGGTGCTCGCCTGCGGAGCCGAATCGGTTGCGGCGCAGCGGACTTACGAGATCATCGACGACCTCGCAGCGCATGACTTCGGCGCGGCGTCGAGCCGTTATCGGATGTACGAGTCGGAGGTGTTGTCGCTCGAGGCGGCGCCGGTCTGGCGACGGGCGCTGGCGCACGAAGATGCCACCGTACGGGAATGGGCAGTAGACGCCCTGTCACGTGCCGGCGCCGCCGAGGACGTGGCTCGCATCACCGAGGTGCTCGACGACAGCTCGCGGGGCGTGCGACAGCAAGCCCTCGACGGGTTGATCCGCCTGGATCCGAGCGCCGCAGATCAGGCGTTCCGCGAGCGGCTCGACCGGTCGGCGCCCGAGCAAGTGGCACTGGCGGCGCAGGGTCTGGCGCAGCTCGGCGCGCAGGGAGCAGCCGTAGCGATTCTGAGGCGCGCCTTCGACGAGGAGTTGCCGGCGAGCACTCGCGGCGCGCTGATGCAGCCGCTGGCGGCTCTCGGCGACGCCGCAGTGGTGGGAGATCTGGTCGATCTGGCGCTCGACAGCGATGCGGATGTGCAGTTGCGGCGTCTGGCGGCCGAGGCTGTCGTCGCCATCGAGACGGCTGATCCCAGGGTTGCGCTGCGACGGCTGGCGACGGCGAACGACGAGTACATCCAGGCGCTCGGCGAGCGGGGGCTCGAACTCCAGTAGATCAGGGAGTCGCGGGCGAGGCGGAACCTATTTGCCTGCCACGGGCAGCGGCAGGCGCGACTGGATTGCCGTCACTGCTGCTGCGGCGGCGGCGTGATGATTGTCCAGCAGAGCCCATAGCCAGCTGCCGCCGGTGTCGTCGTGGACATCACATACGTGGAGCCCGGAGCGACTGGCAACGCGCGCCGGCGAATCGATGATCTCACCATCGGCGTCGGTGGTGTCCACCAGGATTCCACCACTACGGAGCGTATCCCGCAGCTCATCGGCCGCCACCCCACGAAGGTAGATGCTGGCCGCAGTACCGTGGAATACGGAAGCCCTCAGTGCCGTGAGAGCCGGCGCCGGAACTCCCAGGGCGGCGAGCTGCTGACGGATCGCTTCGGCGGCGCCCGCCGGCGGCGTGGCGTCGGGCCAGGTATCGAATGCGAGGCGGCGCCCGAAGGTCTCGTCCGTGCCGTCCCCGAAGTTGAGCATTGCCGTGGCCTGCTTGGCCAGCTCCTCGGTGCCGGGGTCGGACAGCTCGGAGGCCGGAAGCATCAGGATTGCGACGCCGTTTGCGAGGCGCGCGCCGATGCCGACCGACAGGGTGGCGAGCAGAAGCGTCCCAGCGTGCGGCACGGCGAGGAATCCGGTCGCTGCTGGACTGCCGGCCGCATCGATCAGCGTGACGTCTGCGGCGGAGGCGTGGGCACCGGTGCAATCGATGACCGTGCCACCAGCGGCGACCACCACGGGCGCGAACCGCTGCGTGGCTCCTGGATCACCACAGAAACACACCAGCCCATGCTGGCGTAGGGAGTCCTCGCCGGCCTCCAGAACGACGCGGGCCTCGTTGCTGTACTTGGTTACCAGGCCGATCTGGTCTTCTAGATCGAGGAGCTCGATGGCGCCGCCCGGGTAGCCGACCTGGGCGAGCATGTCCTTCAGGTCGCCGCCAAGGACGCTCGAGGAGCCTACCAAGGCCAGCGTTGCAGATGCACTCATGCCTTGGTGAGCAGCCTTGTCGAGATCAGGACGTCAGTGTCCGATCTTGGCGAACTCCGTGTCGCGCGCCAACAGCGCCATGCGATCTTTGACCAGGAGCTTGCGCTTCTTGACGACGCTTTCTTCGAACCAATCCTGCTGGGTAAAAGGTCTTCGGTTGGCAATCTGCTCGAGTTGTTGCTCATACTGTCGATGCTCTTCATCCAAGCGCCTGAGTTCGTCGTCAGAGTTCGTCAGGCAGGCCCGGTGTTCGGTCTCGAGCAGCTCCATACCTATCCTCCTTGTTGCAGGTTGGAAGGCTGAGTCGCGCTATCGTACCACGCAGCCAGCCGGCCTCAATTCGAGTCTCGTGCCGTCGCATCGCTCTCCCGCCGCGCGGCAGTCTCGGCCATCTCGCGTAAGGGTGAGGGGCCGGGCACTGCGTCAGCTGGACGGATGTAAAAAGGCGCCAGGGCCGGCAGGCTGGCTGCGGCAGCGCGGGCTGCCAGCGTTGCAACGGCGATCGCCAGGGGCGCAGTATCCACCGGCCGCGTAGCCCCCACGAGGCGATCGTCGATCCGCGCACCGCTGCCCGCCGACACCGGTCGAATGTCCTCGATCCGGGCGATCAGCTCGGGGGGCGTCACTAGCGCAGGGCCCCACTCGAAAGACATCCCGGCGGCCGGGAGGCTTTCGGCTGCGCTCAGTGCCGCGTAGAGCTGGCCGCGCCGCGCGTCGACCACCGCCAGCACCTGACCGGCGGCAGACTCGGCTGCCATGCCGGTCGCCTCGACCAAGGCCTCGAGCGTCGTAACGCCGACGGTGGCGGCGCCGATGCCCCTGGCCAGCCCAGCCGCCGTAGCGATGCCGACGCGAATTCCCGTGAAGGTCCCCGGGCCGATGCTGGAGGCAATGCGGTCGAGCTGTGCCAACGACAACCCAGCGGTCTCGAGGACGGATTCGATGCCATCGAGGATCCACGCGTCCGTCTGCGGCCCGAAGGGCCCGGTGGTGCTGGCGAGCACCTCACCACCGCGCACCAAGGCGACGCTGGCCGGTGGTGTGGCCGCGTCCAGGCCGAGGACGACAGGGCTCGACGATTCGGTCATCGTGCTCGGACCCGGACGACGGGCGCGGCGGTGGTTTGCGGCATGCGTGGTAACCTTCCGCTCCCGCTGCGATGCCGGCTCGGGCGCCCCGCCGCTACTGCATAAAGGATCATGGCCGAAGCGTCGTCTCCGATGATGCGGCAGTACCATCGCATCAAAGCATCTCATCCCGATGCCATTCTGTTTTTCCGGCTCGGCGATTTCTACGAGATGTTCTTCGATGATGCCGAGCTTGCCAGCGGGGTCCTGGATATTACCTTGACCGCTCGCGGCCGCGGTACGGCCAACGAAGCACCGATGTGCGGCGTCCCTCACCACAGCGCCGACGGCTACCTGGCGCGGTTGCTCGAAGCCGGTCACAAGGTCGCCATCGCCGAGCAGGTGGAAGAGGCGGCAAAGGCCAAAGGCATGGTGCGTCGCGAGGTCGTGCGTGTGCTGACGCCTGGCACCGTGGTCGAAGAAGATCTGCTCGACAGTCGCCGCAACAACTACGTGATCGCGGTGAGCGAACCCGGCGATAGGGTGGGCGTCGCGGCTCTGGACGTCTCCACCGGGGAGTTCATCGTTGCCGAGTTCGACGGCGAGAACCGCTTCATGCGCGCCCGCGAGGAGATCGGGCGCTGGGCACCGAGCGAGATCTGCCACGCCGAGTCGGACAATCCAGCCGCCTGGCTGGTACCCGAGGATCCGAGCCTGCCGACGGTGCAGGGAATCCGCACCTGGAGCCCGTTAGCAGACTGGAATTTCGATACGGAGCGCGCTCGAGTAGGGCTGTGTGAGCACTTCGCCGTTGCGACGCTCGACGGGTTCGACCTCGGCGACTGCGATGCCGGTGTGGCGGCTGCTGGCGCCCTGCTGCGGTACGCCTCGGAGGAGAGTCACAAGGCGCCGTTGGGCCATGTTCGATCGATGCGCCGCTATCGCGGTCGCGACGTGCTGCAGCTCGACGATGTCACGCGGCGATCGCTCGAGCTCACCGCGTCGTGGCAGCAGGGCGGGCGTGAGGGCTCGCTGTTGGCAGTGCTCGATCGGTCGGCGACCGCGATGGGTGGACGCCGGCTGCGACAGTGGCTGCTGCGGCCACTGCGCGATCCACAGTTGATCGATGCGCGCCTCGAAGTAGTGGACCGTCTGGTGTCAGCCGTGCGATTACGTGACGGTATTCGTGACGCGCTGCGGGCGGTGCATGACCTCGAACGCCTCACGACGCGGATCACGATCGGCTCGGCCACTCCACGCGACCTGTATGCGCTGCGAACCTCGCTCGAGGCGCTGCCCGCGGTCGTGGACGGGCTCGGTGAGCTGACAGGCGCGCGGCTAGGCAATGAGTTGGCCGGGCGGCTCGATCGGTGCGAAGACATCGCCCACACCGTGGCCGCCCGTCTGGTGGACGAGCCGCCTGTCAGCCTCGGCGCTGGCGAGGTGATGCGCGAAGGCTGTGACGCGCAGCTGGATGTGCTGCGGCGCTCGCGGGCGGAGGGCAAAGGGTTCATCGCCTCGCTCGAGGCGACGGAGCGCGAGCGCACCGGCATCGCGTCGCTCAAGGTGCGTTTCAACAAAGTGTTCGGCTACTTCATCGAGGTGTCCAAGGCGAATCTCGCCAAGGTTCCGGACAACTACCATCGCAAGCAGACGCTCACCAACGCCGAGCGCTTCATTACTCCGGAGCTCAAGGAATTCGAGGAGACCGTGCTCGGTGCCGAGGACAAGATTGCGGCACTTGAGCTGGAGCTATTCGGCGCACTGCGACAGGAGATCGGCGCTGAGGCGGAAAGGCTACGGCGCACGGCCGACGTGCTCGCCAGCCTCGACGCGCTGGCGGCGCTGGCGGATGGTGCCGCGCGAGCCGGATGGGTGCGGCCAGTAGTTGACGATGGGCTCGTCCTGGAGGTTCACGGCGGGCGGCATCCTGTGGTCGAGGCGTTACAACCCGACGTGCGCTTCACGCCGAACGACGCCTATCTGGACGGCGCCGAGCATCGCATCAAGCTGGTCACCGGACCCAACATGGGCGGCAAGTCGACGTACTTGCGCCAGGTTGCGTTGATCGTGATTCTGGCGCAGATGGGGAGCTTCGTCCCGGCCGAGGCGGCTCGTGTCGGTGTCGTTGATCGAGTGTTCACGCGTGTCGGGGCGAGCGACAATCTGGCACGGGGCGCCTCGACGTTCCTGGTGGAGATGCAGGAAACTGCCAACATCCTGAACAACGCCACGCCGCGCAGCCTTATCCTGCTCGACGAGGTGGGGCGAGGCACGAGCACCTACGATGGCCTGTCGATTGCGTGGGCGGTGATAGAGCATTTGCACGACACTGCCGAGCTCGCCTCACGCACCTTGTTTGCGACTCACTATCACGAGCTGACGGAGCTGGAGGAGCGTCTGGGCGGGCTTACCAACCTGAGTGTTGCCGTACATGAGTCCGGCGCCGGGGTGGTCTTCTTGCATCGAGTCGAGTCGGGGGCCGCGGACCGATCGTACGGTATCCATGTGGGGCGACTCGCGGGGCTGCCGTTACCCGTGGTGGCGCGGGCTGAAGAGATTCTCGCGCAGCTCGAAGGACACGAGAAAGGGGTGCCGGAACCTCGGGAAAGCGGGCGTAGCGCGCCGCAGATGAGCCTCTTCGCGCCGCAGCACCCGCTGACCGACGCGCTGGCCCAGCTGCAGCCGGAATCGATGACGCCGTTGGAGGCGCTGCAACTGCTGAGTCGCTGGAAGCAGAAGTACGGCGCCGAACCGGATTGACGATGAATCTGGCGCTCGGGCTGATATCGGGGACTTCGATGGACGGCATCGACGTGGCACTCATCGGCTGCGATGGCGGTGCCGCGGCGTTGCCGACGCTTGCCGGCTTCCGAACGCAGCCGTACGAGCCGGGATTGAGCGCCGAGCTGCGCCTGTGCCAGGAACACGGTGACATCGCCCACCTGGCGCGATTGAACGTCGCCGTCGGTGAGGCCTTCGCCGACGCTGCGCTCGCTCTGCTCGATGAGCTCTCAGTGAGTGCCGAAGAGGTGTGCTGCATCGGCTCCCACGGCCAGACTCTGGTGCACCTTCCGGAGGCAGTCGAGGTCGGCGGCCAGGTGGTGCGCGCGACGCTGCAGATCGGCGACGCTGCGGTTATCGCGGCACGCACCGGCATTCCGACGGTGGCGGATTTCCGCTCGATGGACATGGCTCTGGGTGGAGAGGGAGCCCCGCTGGTGCCATTGCTCGACTGGCGCCTGTATCGCCACGCCAGCCGTGGGCGCGTGCTGTTGAACATCGGCGGGGTAGCGAACGTCACCGGGCTGTCGCCAGACGCGCCGCTCGAGTCGGTGATCGCCTTCGATACCGGGCCCGGCAATGCGCTGCTCGACGCGGTCGCGCGACAGCGGGACCTACCCGGCGGCATGGACGTCGACGGGTCGCTGGCGGTATCCGGGCAGGTCGTCCCTGATCTGTTGGAAGTGCTGCTGGCCGACGGCTACTACGCCCGTACGCCGCCTAAGTCAGCCGACGCCAGACAGTTCGTGTCCCGCCTCGACGACGACACGGTCTCGCAGCTCGCCACTGCCGACGTCCTCGCCACGCTGGCGGAACTGACGGTAACCTCCGTGGCGGAAGCGGTGGATCGATGGCTTGCGCCCCACCAGCCGATCGACGAGGTGCTCGTGGCAGGCGGGGGATGCCACAATCGGGCCCTCATGCAGGGTCTCCGGGAGCGCTTCTCCAGCGTCGAACCGCTGCCAGCCGAAGACGGGATTGCGCCCGACGCGAAGGAAGCGGCAGCCTTCGCCGTGCTGGCGCTGGAGACACTCGCCGGGCGCCCGGGAAATGTTCCGAGCGCCACCGGTGCGTCGAAGGCGGCGGTGCTCGGAACGGTCACTAGGCCACCCGGATAGCGGCGTATCGAGGCGGATTTCGTGGCCAGAGCCAACCTGGGGTGCGTGGTACCATCGAGGCTTCCGCAGCCCCAGGAGGTGGGCGATGCCTGCTCTCGAGCCAACGCCGTACATGTGGCACAACGGCAAGCTGATCCCGTGGGCCGAAGCGACGGTTCACGTCGGTACCCACGCGCTGCACTACGGCTCTTCGGTATTCGAAGGAATCCGCTGCTACAAGACCGAGCGCGGCCCGGCGGTCTTCCGCCTGCCGGAGCACGCCCGCCGTCTGGTTGACTCGGCGCGCATCTATAGGATGGATCTCGACTACGACGCCGAGCAGCTGGCCGAGGCCTGTCTGGAGACCATCCGTGCCAACGAGATGGAGCACTGCTACATCCGCCCGATCACGTTTCGCGGCTACCATTCGCTCGGCGTCGACCCGCTCCCGTGCCCGCTCGAGACGTACATCATGGTGTGGGAGTGGGGCGCCTATCTCGGGGAGGAAGCGCTCGAGTCGGGCGCCGATCTGAAGGTGTCGTCGTGGAATCGGATGGCTCCCAACACGCTGCCCTTCATGGCCAAGGCCGGCGCCAATTACATGAACTCGCAGCTCGTGAAGATGGAGGCGCTTTCGGAGGGCTTCGCCGAGGCGATCGCGCTGACTCCCGATGGGTTGGTGTCGGAAGGCAGCGGCGAGAACGTCTTCATCGTTCGCGACGAGATCGTTCACACTCCCAGCACGGCGGCGTCGATTCTCCCCGGGATCACCCGTGATTGCGTCATCACGCTCGCCCGCGACCTCGGCTTCGAGGTGCGCGAAACTGCCATCCCCCGCGAGATGCTGTACGTCGCTGACGAAGTCTTCATGAGCGGGACGGCCGCCGAGATCACGCCGGTCCGATCGATCGATCGCATCCAGATCGGGGCTGGCCAGCGCGGTCCGGTGACGGCTCAGATCCAGCGGCACTTCTTCGAAATCGTTCAGGGGCGAACGGACGATCTGTACGGCTGGCTGACGGCAGTGTACCCGGATGCTGGCGATCCACGCGCGGAGGCAATGGCGGGCGAGAGCTCGGTGGCCTGAGGACAGCGACATGGATCTCGATACCCTTCTCTGGGAGGCTGTTGATCGTGGTGCCTCCGATCTCCACCTGCGAGCCGGTAGTCCACCGATGCTCCGTGTCGACGGCGAGATCGAGCCGGTAGACGAAGAGCAGGCGCTGACGTCGGCAGATACCGCCGCCGTGGCGAAGGAAATCCTCAAGGACCACCACGTCAACCTGGAGGCCATGCGGGAGGTCGACGTCGGCTACGCGGTTCGGGAGTTGGGCCGCTTTCGCGTCAACTTGTTCACCAACAGCGGCCAGGTCGGCATCGTGCTGCGGATCATGCCGCCGGAACCGCTCGGACTGGACGAGCTCAACCTGCCCCCGGTACTGGCCAAGGTCGCCAGCGAAAACCGCGGGCTCGTGCTGGTAACCGGCGTAACCGGCAGCGGTAAGTCGACCACCCTGGCCGCGATGATCGACCATATCAATCGCAATCGGTGCCGCCACATCATCACGATCGAGGATCCGATCGAGTACGTTCACATCGACAGAAACAGTCTGATCACACAACGTCAGCTCGGACTCGACACCAACTCGTTTGCCGACGCGTTGCGCGCAGCGCTGCGGCAGGATCCGGACGTGATCCTCATCGGTGAGATGCGCGACCGCGAGACCATCGATGCGGCGGTGCTCGCCGCCGAGACCGGCCACCTGGTGTTCTCGACACTGCACACGGTCGACGCGCCGGAAACCCTCAACCGCATCCTGTCGACATACCCGCCGTACCAGCAGGAGCAGGTACGTACCCAGCTGGCGGATGTCCTCCGGTCCGTCATCTCACAGCGGCTCTTGACGCGTATCGACGGCGAGGGGCTAGTGCCGGCGGTCGAGGTGTTGATCAACTCGAAGTTCGTTTCCGAGTGCATCCGCGACGTCAAGCGAGCGCAGAAGATCCGCGACGCGATGAGCGAGGGAGGGGAGCGATACGGGATGCAGACGTTCGATCAGTCGATCCTCTCGCTTTGTCAACGCGAGCTCATCTCCGAGGAGGTCGCCGTGGCCGCCGCTACGGTGCCGAGCGATCTGAAGTTGCAGCTGCGCGGCATCGTTTCGGGGATCGACCCCGGACGCGGTGGTCAGGGGAGCGGCTCGACACGGTCCGGTTGAGCCCCAAGCACAAGCGCACGGCGTTTGCCGACGCACTGCGGATCATCGGCCTTCGCGATCTGTCGCAGCGTCGACTCCGAGAGAAGCTGTTGGCGCGCGACTACGCCCCGGACGAGGTCGATGCCGCGGTGGCGCGTTGTGTCGAGCTCGGCTATGTCAACGATCACTCGTTCGGAGTCGACCGTGCAGGTGCGGTTCTCCGGCGGCGGCCGTGCGGTCGGTTGGGGCTACAGCGTGACTTGCAGCGACAGGGTCTGCCTCGGACAATGATCAACCGGGTGGTCGATGAGGCCTACGAAGAGGCTGGTGGTGAGCATGCCGTGCTTGCCGATGCCGTGCGTCGGTGGATAGAGCGTAACGGCGACCCGGTCGATTGGCCGGCCATCCGTCGGTGCTCGACTCACCTTGGGCGGCGTGGTTTCGCGGGGGGCGACGTCCAAGCGGCGCTTTCCCATTGGTTAGCGGCCTGTAGCAGATGATGTGACCACCGGAGGGCAGCTTCCGTGAGCAACCGTAGCGACGACATTCGGCAGAAGTTCATCGATTACTTCGCCGAGCGCGGCCACACGCACGTGTCGAGTAGCAGCCTGGTGCCGGCCGACGACCCGACGTTGCTGTTCACCAACGCCGGTATGAACCAGTTCAAGGCTACCTTTCTGGGCGAGTCGAGCCGTCCGTACCAGCGCGCGGTGACGTCACAGAAGTGCATGCGGGTATCCGGCAAGCACAACGATCTCGAAACCGTCGGCCCGTCGCTGTCTCACCACACCTTCTTCGAGATGCTCGGCAACTTCTCGTTCGGGGACTACTTCAAGGCCGAGGCGATCGTTATGGCCTGGGAGTTGATGACTGAGCATTTCGCGCTGCCCAAGGAGCGCCTTTGGGCGACCGTGTTCGAGGAAGATGACGAAGCCGAGGAGCTCTGGCTGCGGGAGACCGACATTCAGCCCGGGCGCGTTCTCCGGCTCGGCAAGGAGGACAACTACTGGTCGATGGGCGACACCGGACCTTGTGGCCCGTGCTCCGAGCTGCACTACGACTACGAGCTCGATGAGCTGGGTGAGCCAGAGACGCCGGTCGACCTTGACTCCGATCGCTTCGTCGAGCTGTGGAACCTGGTGTTCATGCAGTTCAACGCCAACGCTGACGGCAGCGTCGAGCCGCTGCCGAATCCCAACATCGATACCGGTGCCGGCCTGGAGAGGCTGACGGCGGTCCTGCAGGGAACGCGCTCGAACTACGACACCGACCTGTTCCGGCCCATCATCGAGGCCGTCGCCGACAAGGCCGGTTGTGCCTACGGCGATGCCGCGGAGACCGATGTGGCGCTGCGGGTGATCGGCGATCACAGCCGCGCGCTGGCGTTTCTGCTCGCCGATGGGGTCATGCCGGCAAACGAGGGGCGCGGTTACGTGCTCAGAAGGCTGCTGCGGCGCGCCATGCGCTTCGGCATGAAGTTGGGGCTCGATCAGCCGTTCCTGCGTGCCTCCGCCATGACGGTTGTCGACAGGATGGGTGCGACCTTTGCCGAGCTGCAGGAGCACCGGGATCTGATCGCGCGCGTCGTGCACAGCGAGGAGGAGCGCTTCTTGCAGACGCTCGCGGCAGGCTCACAGATGTTCAACGAGCTCGCCGCCGGCCTGAAGGCAGCTTCGGAGTCGACGATCCCGGGTGGCGACGCGTTTCGTCTCTACGACACCTTCGGCCTGCCAATCGAGTTGACCCGCGAGTTCGCCACGGCGGAGGGACTGGCCATCGACGAAGCGGGCTTTACCCGCGCGCTCGAGGCACAGCGCGCCCGCGCGCGATCGGCCTGGAAGGGCGCCGACGATGAGCCGCTGCGCCAGCTGGTACGGAAGCTAACGGTCGACAGCGAGCCGACGGAGTTTCTCGCCTACGCGGCTACCGCCGTCGATTCAGCGCGTGTCGTTGCGCTGGTGCGCGACGGGGGATCGGTCGACAAGCTCGGTGCCGGCGACAGCGGTGGCCTGCTGGCGGACCGAACGCCTTTTTACGCCGAGTCGGGCGGGCAGGTGGCCGACGTGGGCGAGGTGTGCTGGGACGCCGGATCCGGGTTGATTACCGACGTCCAGAGGCCCGTGGCGGGCGTCATCGTGCACTTCGTCGACGTCCAAGAGGGCGAGTTGGCGGTCGAGCAGGAGATCTCCCTTCAGGTCGACGCCGTGCGGCGCCACAGCATCCGACGCAACCACACCGCCACCCATCTGTTGCACGCGGCGTTGCGTCGGCAGCTCGGCGAGCACGTGCGGCAGGCGGGCTCGCTGGTGGACGATGGTCGTTTGCGGTTCGATTTCACCCACTTCGAATCGCTGGAGGCTGGCCGCCTCGAGAGCCTGGAGGCGGAGGTCAACGCTGCCATTCGGGATGATCTGGCCCTTGACGTCGAGGAGACCGACTACGACGACGCCATCGAGCGAGGGGCGCTGGCTTTCTTCGGCGAGAAGTACGGTGATCGGGTGCGGATGGTGAACATACCCGGGGTGTCCACCGAGCTTTGCGGCGGCACGCACGTCGGCCGCACGGGCGAGATCGGTGGGCTCGCGATCCAGCGCGAAGAGAGCGTTGGAGCCGGAGTTCGACGGATCGAGGCTGTCACCGGCGATTCGGCCGTGCGTACGCTGCAGCACTATCGCGGTTTGGTGCGCGATGCAGCGGTACGAATGCGAATCCCCGAGGACGCCTTGGTCGACAGCGTTGGCAAGTTGGTGCAACGCGCCCAGGAGGCCGAGCGCGAGCTCGAGCGCCTGCGCCTGCGCCTGGCCTCGCAGCAGGCCGGAAGCGATGTCGACACTGATGCGGTCGAAGTCGAAGGCGTGCGCGTCTTGCGGCGCGAAGTCGATGGATTGGACGCGTCGGGAATGCGCAACCTGGTCGACGAGCTCAAGTCGAAGATCGGGTCCGGCGTGATCGTGCTGGGGATGCGGACGAAGGGGAAGGCGGCGCTGGTGGTGGGTGTCACCGCAGACCTGACCGCCCGCATCGGCGCCGACGCGGTGATCGGCGCGGTGGCGCCAATTATCGGGGGTGGTGGCGGCGGGCACCGTGAGCTGGCGCAAGCAGGCGGTCCCGAAGCAGGAAAAGTCACTGAAGCACTAGAGAGGGCTCCGGAACTGATTGCTGAACTGCTACAGTAAAGTGTCTGGATCGCACGCGCCGTTGACTGTTTGCGGAACGCGAGCGATGGAGTACGGGGTCTGCGCTACCGCTTGGGGGCAAGCAGGAGGGCTGTCATGGCCGTTGCGCGGCGGCATGGCGTATTCAAGGCTGGGCTGGTAGGGGCCACGGTGCTCGTGCTGGTGCTGTTCGATGCGTCCCCGGCGAGCGCCCAGATCTGGGTGGTAACCGATCCTGACGGCTCGCAGCGCTTCACCAGTTCGCCGGAACCCGGAGCAGAGCTCTTCATGCGCACCCTCCACGGACTCCGTGCGCGGCGAGCGCGGAGCGTGGCGTCGGTGGCGCCGCGCTACCAGGACGAGATCGCGCGCGCGTCGGAGCGCACCGGGCTGGCTCCGGAGTTGATCACCGCCGTGATTGCAGCGGAATCCAATTTCAACCCCAACGCCGTGTCATCAAAGGGGGCGCAGGGACTGATGCAGCTGATGCCGGCGACCGCGGCTTCGCTGGGCGTACGCGACGTGTGGGATCCGCGCCAGAATATTCGCGGCGGATCCGATCACCTGGCGCGGCTGTACGCCAAGTACGACGATTTGAGCCTCGCGCTGGCTGCGTACAATGCTGGAGAGGGACGCGTGACGCAGTACGGAGGAGTTCCGCCGTTCCGTGAAACGCGAACCTATGTTCGGCGTGTTCTGAGTTACTACGAGCGCTATCGGGGAAGTGCACCGTAGGTTTTCGCCCTGGAGCTATGTTTCTCTGGTTAAGACTGGCTACCAGTAGCTAGTCAAGGGACATTCGGGGCCCTGTTGCAGTAAGAGCGCTTTTCGTCATATACTTGACGTGATTGCTGATCACTGGGGCGGAAGTCAGGGAGAGGCTGCGTAAAGGGTGGCATGGCTCGGAGTTTTGCCATGGCCATCAAGCGGACCCTGTTCTGTGTTGTCATAGGTTTGCTTGGGATCGCCCTTACGGCGAGCCCGAGCATCGGCGAGGGAGTCGAAGCCGGCGGGCTGTTCGAACGCGCTGAGACTCTCTACCGACAGCTGCGCACCGTCGACCCGGAATGCGCCGACGACGCCTCCTGGAACCGTCTGCTGTCGGCCTTCGGCCGCATCCCGGTAGAATTTCCGGCTAACCCGCTGGCCGGCGATGCTCTCTGGCGCATCGGCGACATCCACTCACGGCGAATCGCCGCCGGCGATGCGGATGCCGCAATTGCCGCACATGCGGCCTACGACTCGCTGACTAGACGCTACCCGAGCAACGTCTACGCGCCCGAGGCATACCTGCGTATGGGCGACCTGGCCCGTCCGGCAGAGGCGTCGGGATACTACTTCCGCTTGCTGGAGATCTACCCGGGTACGCCGCAAGCCGAGGAGGCGAGTCGGCGGATCACCGGACGCGGCACGCCATCGGCGACCGCGACCGTGGTCGCGGACAGCTCGCTTGCGAGCCCAGCCGCTCCCGAGCCGTTCAACGAGCCTACGTCAACCGTCGAGAAACAGCCGCCCGTCGAGGAGCTGGAGGCGATGCCCACCCCCGCCTCCGGTCCCTCGGCAGGGCGCGTTCCGTCGACACCCGTCATGCCCGTGGCCGCGCCAGTCGAAATGAGCGGTACGCCCGAGACATTCGAGGCCACCGAGGCGGCGGAATCGGCCTCCCCACCGGCGATCACGGGTCGCGTGCTGAGCGTGCGCCATTTCTCCGATCGCAAACATACTCGCGTTGTCTTCGATCTAGACAACCCGGTCGACCACCGGGTTGGTGAGGCGCTATCCCCGCCGCGGGTGTTCATCGACTTGATCGGTGCCGATCTGGCGCGCAACCTACCGCGCAACCTGGCCGTCAATGGCGCCGGTGTGAGACAGATCCGCATGGCCGTCAACCGTCCGGGCGTCGTCCGCGCCGTCCTTGATCTGACCGGGTCACCGAAGTACAGCGTCTTCACGCTCGCGAGCCCACCGCGACTGGTTCTGGATGTTCCCAGCGCCTCCATGGCGAAGCAGCTCAACAGCGCCCGCAGACCAGATCCGCCGGCGGGCGGCTCCGAGGCACGTCAGTTGGGCTTCGGCGTGCGGCGTATCGTCATCGACCCTGGTCACGGTGGTACGGCACCCGGGGCCATTGGCCGGTCCGGCGCGACGGAGAAGGATCTCACGCTCGACATTTCACGCCGCGTGGCAGGCAACCTGCGCAGCAGCAACTACGAGGTCATGCTGACGCGGGCCGATGACACTACGGTCGATCTGGAAGACAGGGCGGACTTTGCCACCGACAGCGGCGCCGATCTGTTCGTATCCATCCACGTGAACTCGAGCACGAACCGCAAGCTATCGGGCTTCGAGACCTACTACCTCGACCTGGCCACGGACCCGACGGCGGCCGAGACCGCCGCGCGGGAGAACTCCGGTGCCCGAGGTGGGGTCGGTGGCCTCAACGAAGTGCTCGACGAGATCGTCAGGAACGCCAACAAGCGCGAGTCACGTGATCTCGCCAAGTCGATCCAGGACAGCCTGGTCATGCAGATGAGCAAAGAATACGGCGACGTCCGCGACCTGGGCGTCAAGCACGCCCCGTTCGTCGTGTTGGTCGGCGCCGAGATGCCAGCGGTGCTGATAGAAGTGTCGTTCCTCAGTAATCCGACCGAAGAGACGAGGCTGAACGAGGACGCTTACCGGCAACAGGTTGCCGACGCGATCCATATCGGCATCGAGAACTTCGTCGAGCAACGGCGCATGGTCACGACGGCCGAGTGATCACGGGTCGATACGTGGCGCTGAACCCGACGGCTTCGCCGACGGTCAGCTCGACCAGCCCGTTGTCGGGCAGCTCGCTGGCGACCAAATGCGCCAGATGCCTGGCGACCTCTTCGGCCGTCGGATTGAGGACGTCGAACGGTGGCAGCTCGTTGATGCACCGGCCGCGATGCCGTCGGGTCCACTCGCCGATCACCGCCCGTGCCTGTTGCGCGCTGGCCAGCGGATCTCCGGTGGGTTCGAGCAACGCCGACACACGCCAGTGGTGAACGTGGATCGGTTCGCGGGTGCCGGCTGCGTCGATCCGAATGCGATGCGCGGCCGGGAAACTGGCCCGAACTCGGATTCGGATGATCGTGGCGTGCATGCGCTTCCATTTTATTCGCGGCGTCTGGCCGGCTAGAATCGGTAACCCAACTCGCCACCGGACGGATTCACGATGAGCATCGATTCCAAGTCCTCGGAAACACTGTCGTCAGCGGGCGCCGCGCCGGTCAACATGTTGTGGACGTTGCCCAATGCGCTCACCCTCCTCAGGATCTTCCTGGTCCCGCTATTGGTGGCGTTCCTGTTGACCCGTTACGCGTGGACCGGACTTGCCGTATTCCTCGCGGCATCGTTCACCGATTGGTTGGATGGGCACCTGGCCCGCAAACATAAACAGGTGACGACGCTCGGGCAACTGCTCGACCCGGTGGCCGACAAGCTACTGATCTCGGCGGCCTTCGTCTCTCTCGTCCAGATCGGTCTGGCTCCCGCGTGGATGGTGGTGGTCATCATTGGGCGCGAGTTGGCGGTCACGGGTTTGAGGGCGGTCGCGGCGGCGCGCAACATCATCATTCCAGCCGGTAGGCTCGGCAAGTACAAGCTCGGCGCTCAGGTCGTGGCCGTATCCATCCTGATCCTGCGGGCGCGCTTCGACGGCCTCGAGGTAGCGGGCCAGATCGCCCTGTGGGTGGTGGTTGCCTTGGCGGCGGCGTCGGCGGCGCAGTACTTCATCGGCTTCTGGAACCGCGTTGGAATTCCGGAGTCTTGAGAATGGCCCAGCGGCCGCCGCGAGCTCATGATCGTACGAGCGATTCGCCTGGCGACGGATCCTGCCCGAGCGCGGTGAGCAAGCGACGCGATAGCGTGGAAGCCATTTCGTCGTAGCCTCCTTCAGGAACCGGGACCTGCCCGCCCGCCATGGTGCCGTGGCCTCCCGCAGTACCGAGGCCGGCCACGATGCGTCGAATGAATCGGCCGGCGTGGGCGAAGGGATCCGTCGTTCGGAGTGAGACGACGAGATCGTTGCGATGCTGTCCCATGCAGCAAGACCACTCGGTACCCTGAAGCCGCAAGAGGAAGTCGGCGATCTCGGCGACGATGTCCGGCGTCGCTACGGCCTGCAGGTCGGTCATCACCACCTTGTCGTAGATCACCGCGCGTTCGATGGCCTGATGAAATGCGCTGAAGTACTCGCGCGGCACCCGAGCGCGTTGTATTCGGGCCACCGAAGCCATGTCGGCCTGTTCCAGCAGGCGAAAGTAGGCAGCCCTGTCGGCGTCACCGGCCTCACGACCCAGATCGAGCGTCTCTGACCGAATTGCGTAGAACAGCGCGGTGGCGAGATCGGTGGGCAACTCCAGATCCGCAGCGTCGAGGTACTCGAGCATCATCGTCGCGGTCGCCCCGTATTGCTGACGTATGTCGGCAAAGGGCACTGTGTCGAGGTCGAACTTCAACGGGTGGTGGTCGAAGACTGCAACCAGCGGCCACCCCTCTACCCACGAGTTGTTGCCGGTGCCGGGCTGAGTGTCGACCAGGGCAACCGCCGAGACCTGGCTCAGGTCGAGCGTCGACAACGGTTCCGGGGCGAGGTTGAGGACCTGAACCATTGCACGGTTTTCTGCTCGGCCGATGAGGCCGGAGAACGCCACTCGCGCCTCCGTATCGCAGTGACCTTCGAGAAGGAGGCGCAGAGCGAAGGCGCTGGCGAGGGCGTCTGGGTCCAGGTTGTCGTGCGTCAGGATCACCGCAGAGGAGGCGTCGCGAAAAACCTCTTGCAGCTGGCCGATCTTGGCACCGAGTGGCGACGGCGCCGGCTTCACGCCTGTGCCCGGTGCCGCAGCCAGCTCACCAGCAGCCGTACCCCGAAGCCCGCACCACCGCGAGGTACGTACGGTGTCGGCTTTGTGCGATAGGCGGGGCCGGCGATGTCCAGATGGGCCCACGGTCGGTCGTCCACGAAGCGCTCGAGAAACTTGGCGGCGGTGATCGCGCCGGCCCATCGGGCGCCGCTATTCTTGATGTCGGCGATCTTGCTGTCGATCATCTTGGCGTAGTGCGGAAACATCGGCAGGCGCCAAAGCGGTTCACCGACGCGCTCTCCGGCGGCGGTGAGCTCCGCCGCGAGATCGGCGTTGTTGTCCATCAGGCCGGCGACGTCCTCGCCCAGCGCCACGACACAGGCGCCGGTCAACGTCGCGAGATCGACGACACAGCGAGGATCGAAGCGTTCGCAGGCGTACGCTAGCGAATCAGCCAGGATCAGACGACCTTCCGCGTCAGTGTTGATCACCTCGATGGTCGTACCGCCGTAGGCCCGGATCAGGTCGCCCGGTCGGTAGCTATCGCCACCGGGCATGTTCTCCGCCATCGGTACGACGCCAATGACGCGCAGAGGCAGCTCGAGCTCGGCGACGGCACGCAAGGCGCCGAGCGTGGCTGCTGCCCCCGACATGTCCGATTTCATCTCGTCCATCGAGGTGGCTGGCTTCAGCGAGATACCGCCAGTATCGAAGGTGACCCCCTTGCCGACGATAACGATGGGGTCGGCATCCGGGTCGGCTCCGGCGTGTTCGAGGATGACGACACGAGGCTCGACTGAGGATCCACGCGCCACCGCCAGAAGCGCATTCATGCCCAGGTCGCGTGCGGAGGCCTCGTCGATTACCTCGCAGCGGAGGCCCGTGTCGCTCGCCATCTCCTGTGCCCGCTTCGCGAGGGCCGGCGGGCGCTTGTCGCTCGGCGAGGTGTTGATCAGGTCGCGAGCCCAGTAAGTCGCCCGCGCGACTGTCGCGGCGATGGCGACTTCTTCCTCGGCATCTTCAGCAACACCGACGACTCGAACCTCGTCGATGCTCACCTCGTCGTCCGCGGGCTGCTTGAACTCGGCGAATCGATACTCGCCCAGCAGCACCGCCTCGGCAGCGGCCGCTGCGGTGATCTTGTCAGGAGCCACCTCCGGACGCACTGCCACGGCCAGCCGGCGGGCACCGTGTCGGCGAGCTGCTGCGGCGCCTCGCGCCACGGCGCGCCGCCAGGATTCGAGGTCCACGTCGCTCGCGGCTCCGAGACCTACAAGAATGATCTCGTTCAGGCCGTCTCCGGCGGGCATTGGAAGGTGGAAACACCGACCGGCCTTGCCATTGAACGCCGGGCCGCTCAGCGCCGCGGCGATGCGGCCGTCCAGAGCCTCATCCAGTGAGTTCCAGGGCGCCACGTCCGAGGACTTGGGATAGGCGAGTATCAGGGCGTCAGCGTCGACCTCGGTCGAGGCGGGACCGCCTACACGGATATTGATCTCGGTCATCGAGTTGGCTCCGACAAGGGGAGACTAGCTGGCCTGCTGGGGCATCGGTGACGAGGCGCAACCCCGATATCGCCACCAGGATACGCAACGCTCATCTGTTACAGGCCACTAGATGCGGGGTGCTGTGATCCCGGTCTGCGCCTGATACTTGCCACTACGGTCAGCATACGAGGTCTCACAAGCCGGGCTGCCCTCGAAGAACAGCAACTGCGCGATGCCCTCGTTGGCATAAATGCGCGCTGGCAGAGGGGTCGTATTGGAGATCTCCAGCGTCACGTGACCTTCCCACTCCGGTTCCAGCGGAGTGACGTTGGTGATGATGCCGCAGCGCGCGTATGTCGACTTTCCGACGCAAACCACCAGGACTTCGCGCGGTATGCGGAAGTACTCGAGCGACCGGGCGAGGGCGAACGAGTTGGGCGGGATGATGCACTCTGGCCCGCTGTACTCGACCACCATCGAGTTGACGTCGAAGGACTTGGGATCGACGACCGTGCTGCGCACGTTCGTGAAGATCTGGAACTCCTCGGCGATGCGCAGGTCGTACCCGTACGACGATACGCCGTAGGAAATGATTCCATCGGAGACCTGGGTTTCCTCGAACGGCTCGATCATGCGCTGCTCGACCGCCATCTTCCGGATCCACGTATCAGGCTTGATGCCCATTCATTGACTCCTAGCAGGCCCTGAAGAAAGCGCGGAAAACGGTTCGGGGCGCCATGGTTACGTTACGGTCTGTCAAACGGCCGTACGGCGTTGCTCGGCTCGGCCGCGCAAGCGTTCGCTCCATTGGATGGGAACCCTGTGCTGCCCCAGCTGCGCATCCCCACGGCCCGGACCGTGAAAGTCGGATCCCCCGGAGGGTAGCAAACCCAGGCGCTCGCATGATTCCAGCAAGCTGCGCTCGCGCCGCTCGGGGTGTCGCGGATGACGTACCTCGATGCCGTCGAGCCCGAGGTTGGCGAGCTCCCCGAGGAGTTTTTCGCGCACCCGGCTGCTTCCGGGATGGGCCACGACCGCGACGCCACCGGCACCGTGAATCGTCGAGATGACTTCGGCGGCATCGGCTGATCGCTTTGCTACGAAAGCCGGCCGGCCGATGCCCAGATACCGATCGAAGGCCTCTTGTGAAGCAGCGACGGTGCCGACTCGCACCAGAGCGGCCGCCACATGCGGACGTCCGATCGGTGCTCCCGACGCCATGTCGGCGACGGCTGCCATATTTATCGGGATTCCGAGCTTGTGAAGTCGCGCGACCATGATCTCGGCACGTTCGTCGCGGTACGCGCGCTGGCGTGCCGTCAGCTCCCCGAGCTCCGGCGTCGTCGCATCGATGAACAAGCCGAGAATGTGGATTTCACGTCCCCCTGCCTGGCTCGAAAGCTCGACTCCCGGGATCACTTCCAGGTTCGCGCGTGCAGCCAAGCAACTGGCAGCGTGCTGCGCCCGGGCAACGCCATCGACGGTGTCGTGGTCGGTGACGGCGACGGCGGCGAGCCCGGCGTTGACGGCCGCCGCCACCAGCTCCTCAGGAGTCAGCACACCGTCTGAGCAGGTCGTGTGCGCGTGCAGATCGACCGTGTGTTCACCAGACATACGTGTCCCATGGGAGTCGGCGCCCCATCCCGTCAAGCCACCGCTGGCGAGTGTCCAGGAGGCCGGAGCCGCGGTCAAGCCGCCGAATCGCCTCGGCCGTTGCCGGCTATACTTGTGGATAACGATCGAGCAGGGCATACGATGCACCCTCATTTCATCCGGGTCGTCGTCGCCGCTCGTTCATCTTCCGACAACGGGCGTTGCGATGCCGCAGGTGGTCGAGGCCGCTCAGCTGGGAACGAACGAAGATCAAGCGCTTATCGCGCAGACCGTGCGCGAGTTCGCCGAAGCCGAGATTCGCCCCTACGTGCGCGAATGGGACGAGGCGCAGCACTTTCCGGACACACTGCTACGCAGCATGGGCGATCTCGGGCTCATGGGAGTGATGATTCCCGAGCAGTACGGTGGTGCAGGCATGGGGCCCCGGGAGCTCGCCACTGTGATCGAGGAGCTCGCGCGGGTGGACCCGTCGGTGGCGTTGTCGGTGGCGGCGCACAATGGACTTTGTGTCGGGCATCTGATGATCGCCGCCAGCGAAGAGCAGCGGCGGCGCTACCTGCCACGGCTGGCGACGGCCGAGTGGGTCGGTTGCTGGGGGCTGACCGAAGCACGGTCCGGATCCGACGCCGCCGGTACCCAGACACGAGCCGTTCTTGATGACACGAGCAACCAGTGGATTCTCAATGGCTCGAAGACGTTCAATACCAATGGCGCGCGGGCGGACCTGGCGGTCATCCATGCCGTGACCACACCCGGACACGGCAACAAGGGGATCTCGGCGTTCGCGGTCGAGCGTGGCACGGCCGGTTATCGCGTTGGCCGCAAGGAGGACAAGCTAGGGATGCGCGCCAGCGATACCGTCGAGCTGGTGCTCCAGGACTGCGCCGTTCCGGCGGAGAATCTGCTGGGCGAGCTCGATCATGGCTTCATAGATGCGCTCAAAGTGCTCGATCGCGGGCGTATCAGCATCGGGGCCCTGTCGGTCGGTGTTGGTCAGGCAGCGCTTGATGCGGCGATCGGGTACGTCCACGAGCGGCAACAGTTCGGGCGCCCGATCGGTAGCTTCGAGGCAATCCGTCACAAGCTGGCGCGGATGGCCGCCGAGATCGGGGCGGCGCGGCTGATGGTGATGCGCGCCGCGATGCTGCGCGAGCTCGGCAGGCCGTTCAAGAACATGGCCTCGATGGCGAAGCTCTACGCCTCGGAGGTCGGTATGCGTGCCGCCGAGGAGTCGGTGCAGATCCACGGTGGATACGGCTACGTGAAGGATTATCCGGTCGAGAAGTATTTCCGCGACGCCAAGCTCTGCACCATCGGTGAGGGGACCTCGGAAATTCAGCGGCTGGTCATCTCCCGACAGCTCCTGGCGGCGATCTGAGGTGGCGTTCGACGCGATACCGGTGGGACCTTTGGATCACGTCGCGATCGCCGTCCATGACCTCGAGGCGGCGGCGAAGCGCCTTGGCGGGCCGTTCGGTGTACAGCTCACGCACCGGGAAGAGATCGCCGGAGCCGAAGTGGAAGTGGCCTTCCTGCAGCTCCCGGGACAGACCAGCATCGAGCTGGTGTGCCCCCTCGTCGACAACACGCCGCTGGCGCGGTTTCTGGATCGCCGCGGCGAAGCGTTGCACCACATCTGCTTCCGCGTCGACGATGTCGCTGCCGCCTTGGCGACCGCGCGACAGGCGGGAATCGATCTTATCGACGAGCAGCCTCGCCCGGGTGCCAGAGGCTCGCGCATCGCGTTCCTGCACCCGCGGTCGGTTGGCGGTGTGCTGATCGAGCTGAAGCAGAAGGCGGAGTAGGGAAGCGGGTGGCGCTGAGCGTCAGCGCTCTTCGACGTGCGGCTCGGGGCCGCGCTGCGGTGTGAACAGCCTCACCATGCCGTTGGCCTCCACCGCTGCGACGCCGCCGGGCCCGACTCCGACCGGAAAGCTGAGGTCGCCATGAGCGGTCAGCAGGACGGTTCGTGGCAGGCCGGGATCCGCCGGCCCGCTGGAGCGTAGCGGACCGCGCACCAGAGTCCAGGGTCCCGCCTGCGGGCTGGCGATCACCCAGCGCCCCCAGACCGCGAGGTCGGCATAAGTGCGGCCGGCAAGTGGCACTCGGTGCCTGTGGCTGCCGCCGCCGATGGCGTAGCCATGTAGGGCACCGTCGAGCCCAGCGACCCATACGAGGTCATCATTTGCTGCCGGGGCACCGGTGACCCGCACGCCAATCTCCTTGCTCCGCCAACGGCGCCGGCCGTTCTCGGCGTTGAGCGCAACGACCCGATAGTCCTTTGCGATTACGAACAACGTGCCGGCGATGGTGGCCGGCCGTGGGCCGCTGGCCTCGACGCCATCGCTGCTCCACAGCAAATGGCCATCGCGTATGCCGAGGGCGTGGACGCGGCCTCCCGCGTCGACGACGAAGAGTCGCTCGTCCGGTGGACTCGCGGTCAGCACCTGCGCTCCTTCCAGGTCGCGCTGCCATACCTGGGTGATGGTCGCGTTGGTGCCCTCTCCGCTGAGGCGCAGCGCGTAGACGCCGTCAGCGTCGGTCACGTACAAACGCCGGCCAATGACGGCGGTATCCAGCGGAGCGGTGTCGAAGTCGAATGCGGTCTTGGTGCGTCCTAGGGCGTCGAGCCACAGCCAGCGCTCCGGGGTTGCGATGACCACGTCATCGTCGATGGCGATGGGCGGTCGGATGATCTCGGACGCCATGCGCAAGTGCCACAGCAACACGCCGTTGTCACGATTGCGGGCCAGCATCTGGGTGCCATAGACAATGAACACCGCCCTGGAGCCCAGGGCAGGTGCGCGTGTCGGCGGATCGGGCTCGTCGTCCCCGTCCACATCGAGCTCGAACTCGAGGTTCCAGTGCTCACGGAGAGCGACAGGCTCTACGTCCTCCGGCGCCACCCGGAGCGGAATTGGCGCCAGTGGGTCGACCATCCCTCCTCCTCCGCACCCGATCGAAAGGACGGCGAGGTACACGCAGGCCAGGCGACAGCATGACCGTAGGGAGCTCATCGCGAGCCCCACTGGAGCTTGGTGCGCAGAATATCGAAGTACGACCGCGGCACCGGCTGCAACAGTCGCACTGCGCGAGGGGATCTGCGGATGGTCACCGTCTCACCGGGCTGCAACTTGAAACCGGCCTGTCCGTCCAGAGTCAAGATGACTTCTTGGTCGCGCGATTCATGGCGGATCTGGATCACCGCATCGCCTGGCAAGACCAGCGGACGATTGGTCAGGGTGTGCGGGCAGATCGGTGTCAGCACGATCGCGTCGACCTCGGGCATGACGATGGGCCCGCCGGCGGCCAGCGAGTAGGCGGTGGATCCCGTCGTCGTGCAGATGATCAATCCGTCTGATGCGAAGGAGCTCACCAGATCGTCGTTCACCGTGGCGGTGAGCTCGACGATACGGGCCAGATCGGTCTTGTTGATCACCGCATCGTTGAGTACGTCGTGCCGGACGATCTCGGAACGAGCAGCGCCGCCGAGCTCGGCACGAAGCATGCTGCGCTCGCTGCAGACGTAGTTGCCGTCAAGCACGCTCTCGGTGGCGCCGATAAGCTCATCACGTGGCGTCGAGGTGAGAAACCCGAGGCCGCCATAGTTGACCCCCAGCACCGGGACGTCAGCCGCCGCGGCGAAACGGGCGATCGACAGCAGCGTGCCGTCGCCGCCGAGCACCACCAGCAGGTCGACCTGTCTGGCGAGATCCGGTCGCTCGACACCGACACTGTCGCTTCCCAGCAGGCTCGCAGCTTCGACGTCGAGCGTGACCTCCACATTGCGTGCGCTGAGGGCCGCGATCAAGTCACGAAGCTCGGGCGCCAGGCTGCGCTTGCGCGGCTTCGAGACGATCCCGACGCGACGGAAACGTGTCGTGCCAACGGCGCCCTCAGTCATCCGGTACGTCCAACTCGTCGAGCCAGGCGGTCGAGCCAGCGATTGTATTCGCGTTACGGCCGAAATGGAGGAAGCACTCCCAGTTGCCCCGCGGCCCCCGTAGAGGGCTTGGATAGGCGCGACGAACCTGCCAAGCGAATTCCGCGGCGCCGTTACCGACGTCCTCGACGGCACGCCGGCGTGTTTGTGCAGAGCGCACGACGCCGCCCCGCTCTACCTTCTGCGGACCGGCCTCGAACTGCGGTTTCACCAACACAAGCGCCTCGCAACGGTGGCCACAGACTCGGCTTGCTGCCGGCAGTAGCTTGAGCACACCGATAAAGGATACGTCGATCGTCAGCACGGTGATCGCCGCGGGGAGGCCCGGGGGCAAGGATTCTGTAGTCAGATGGCGGGCATTGCAGCGTTCCAGCACGTGGACGCGTGGATCTTGCCGGAGCTTCCATGCGAGCTGGCCGTAACCGACGTCGACCGCAACGACTGCTTCGGCGCCGTGCTGTAGCAGGCAATCAGTGAAGCCCCCGGTCGACGCTCCGAGGTCCAGACAGGTAGCCTCTGCGACGTCGATCCCGGAGGCGGCCAGAACGGGGGCCAGCTTGTCGCCGCCCCGACTCGCATAGCGTGGCCGTTCGGCAACTTCCAGATCGGCACCTGGCTTGATCTGCGTCCCGGGCTTGTGAACAGGGTGACCGTTGACGCGGACGTGCCCCGCGAGAACGAGTCTCCGGGCAAGGCTGCGGCTGGTTACCAGGCCGTGGTCGACGAGCGCCTGATCGAGACGGAGCGGGGAGTTAGCCACTCTAGCTACTGCGGTCGACAATCAGTCGAGCCATGCAGCGCAGCGCGTCAGCGTCGGGCCCGAACGGCTCCACTGCCTCGAGCGATATGTCGCGCAGACGAGCAGCCTCGCTGCGCGCCGCATCCACTCCGATCAGCGCCGGGAATGTCGGCTGGCCGCGGGCCGCATCGCCTCCCGGGCGCTTTCCGAGCTGGTCGACATCGCCTTCGACATCGAGCAGATCGTCCACTACCTGAAAGGCGAGCCCACTGGCGTCACCGTAGCGCTTGAGTGCCTCGCACTCGGTCTCGCTGGCGCCAGCGATCAGCCCGCCGCAGATCACTGTCGCGGTGAGCAGCGCTCCGGTCTTGGCGGCGTGGAGACGCCGCAGCGCAGGGAGCTCGATAGGCTCGCCGGTGGCCTCGAGATCGAGGGTCTGTCCGCCGCACATACCGATGCTGCCGGCGGCGGCACTGAGTCGCCGGGCCGCGGCTATCCAGCCACCAGGGTTCGGTGCGGAGCTGGCGGCAGTCGCCAGAGTCTCGAAGGCGAGCGCTTGCAGGGCGTCTCCTGCGAGGATCGCCACAGCGTCTCCGAAGAGCACGTGCGACGTCGGCTGGCCGCGTCGGAGCTCCTCGTTGTCGAAGGCCGGCAAGTCGTCGTGTATGAGGGAGTACGTGTGGATCATCTCGGCGGCGCAAGCGGCCGACAGTACGTGCGCGGAAGCGACGCCGCAGGCACGTCCGGCGGCGATGGTCAGCAGCGGGCGTAGCCGTTTCCCTCCCGCGAATACGGAATGACGCATGGCGCGGTGCAGACTCTGGGGCTCGTGGTCGGCGGCCGGCAGGAGCCGCTCGAGCTCTTCATCGACGCCGGCGCGCTCCCGATCCAGAAACTGCAGCAAGTCGAAGTTGTTTCGGCCGGTCTCGGGCTCAGCCATCACCGCTTTCCGAGGCCGCCTGGTCGCCGGTCTCGGCGGGTGGCTCCATCGGTGCTGTGAGCGGCTCCCCTTCGAGATCTCGAGTCAACAGCTCGAGCTTCGCTTCCACGCCGGCCAGCCGGTCACGACAGGCACGGAACAGGCCCACTGCGCGCTCGTATACCTCGAGGGATTGCTCGAGCGGGATATCACCCTCCTCGAGCTCACGCGCTAGCACCTCCAGCTGATCGAGGGCGGCGTCGAAGCTCAGGTCGTCGGCGGCAGCTTCGTCGGACATGATCAGGACACTAACATCGGCTCAGAACGCCAACAAACATCGCTACTTTGCGCGCTCCGAGTCTGCGCTTGCCGGCTCCCGAGTGAGCACCTGACAGTGCAGCTGTCCGCGGTGCACCGTGACACGCACGCGGTCGCCTTCGAGCACATGCAGCACGTCGCGGACCAGCCCTCCGGACCCGTCCTGGCAGAGGGCGTATCCACGCCCGAGGACCGCCAACGGGCTCAGGGCCTGAGTATGAGCCGCAGTCGCCGCGAGTCGCTCTCGGGCCGTATGCAGGCGTCGCCGCATCAACGTCTGCAGGCTCTCTGCTGCAGCCCGCAAACGCGCCGCTCGGTGCTCGGCGATTCGGCGCGGCGAGTGGCGGCTGGTACGGCTGGCGGCGAATTCCAGTCGTCGTCGTCGGGCCTCGAGCTGATGCCGTAGGGAGCCAACGGTCCCGGTCCATGCGGCATCGAGGCGCTGATAGTAGGCGGCCAGATTGCGCTCTGGGCGTTCCAATGAGCGCCTGAGCTGGTTGTCCTGCAGCCGCGCTCGTGCCTCATGTAGGCGCCGATTCACGCCTGACTCCGCCCGTTGGGCAGCGGCGCGCAACCGTCGCAGCAGATCGCTTCGTGCCGGGGCGACAATCTCGGCCGCTGCGGTGGGCGTTGCGGCGCGACGATCGGCAATCAGGTCGGCGATCGTGATATCGATCTCGTGCCCGACGGCGCTGATGACCGGAATTCCCGAGGTGGCGATGGCGCGTGCCACCCGCTCATCATTGAAAGCCCAGAGATCCTGGCGCGATCCACCGCCGCGCCCGACGATGACGGCGTCGGCCTCGCCATGACGGTTCAACAGCTCGATGGCAGAGACGATCTCTCCGGGGGCGCGGTCTCCCTGGACAGTGGCCGCCGACAGGAGCACGCGGACGCCGACCTGACGCCGCTCCCACACACGCGTCATGTCATGCCAGGCGGCACCGTCGGGACTCGTGACCACGCCGACGCATCGCGGCAACAGCGGTAGGGAGCGCTTGTGCTCCTCGTCGAACAAGCCCTCGGCCGCCAGCTTGCGCTTGAGCTGCTCGAAGGCGAGCTGCTGCGCCCCCCAACCCATCGGCTCGAGAAGGTTGGCGATCAGCTGGAAGCGGCCGGCGCGGACGAACAGCGACAGCCGGCCGAAGGCGGTGACTTCGAGTCCTTCCTCCGGCCGGAACGGCACGCCGATGTTGTCGCCGCGGAACATCGCCACCGGCAAGACGGCGTGCTCGTCCTTGAGGTCGAAATACCAGTGGCCGCTCGCCTGGGCGCGAAAATTGGAGATCTCGCCCTGCACCCAGACGGCGGAGTAAGAGGTTTCCAGACACCACCTGACGTCGCCGACCAGGTCGCTGACCGACCACACTTGGCGATCGGCCGCGCCGGTCAACGGTAGCGCTCCCTGTGCGGTCACGACGAGCTTTGCAGTGGGGGATCGATGATCTGCCGGATGCTGATGGCGCGGCCCGTTTCGGGATCGGCCTCCACCAGGGCGCCGGCGACGCAGCGGTTGCCGCTGGCCACCTGGAACCGAACCGGCCGTGCGTGCAACAGCCTCTCGATCGCCAAATCCGGGCGCGTGCCGATCACCGAGTCATACGGCCCCGTCATGCCGACGTCGGTGCAGAAGGCGGTGCCGCCGGGAAGCACGCGGGCATCGGCAGTCGGCACGTGCGTGTGGGTGCCCAGCACAGCCGTGACGCGTCCATCGCAGTACCAGCCCATCGCCAGCTTCTCGGACGTCGCTTCAGCGTGCATGTCGAGCAAGATGACGCGGGCACGGTCGCCGATCTCCTCCAGGATCCGATCGATCGCCCGAAAGGGACAGTCGAGCGCCGGCATGAATACTCTGCCTTGAAGGTTGATCACGGCCACCTCGACTCCCCGGCGACTGCGCCCCAGAAGCACGCCGCTGCCAGCAGCGGGATCAGGGTAGTTGTCGGGGCGCAGCAGGCGCGTTTCGGTGCGGAGGTAGCTGTCGATCGAGCCCTGCGCCCAGATGTGATTGCCGCTCGTGATCGCATCGACACCGAGGCCGAGAATCTCGTCGGCCATCGCCGGCGTGATACCCCGACCACCGGCCGAGTTCTCACCGTTGACCACGGTGAAGTCCACGTCCCACTGGCGCTGCAACGGACCCAGTCGTTCGGCCAGCACCTGGCGTCCGGGCTTGCCGACCACGTCGCCCAGGAACAACAACTTCAATGGGCGACCTCTACGGCTCGGGTCTCGCGGATCACGGTGATCTTGATCTCGCCGGGATATTGCACTTCACGCTGGATGCGGTTGGCGATGTCGCGCGACAGCCAGATCGATTCGATGTCGCTGACCTTGGCGGATTCGACAATGATCCGCAGCTCACGTCCGGCCTGGATAGCGTAAGACTTGGCGACGCCGCGGAACGAATCGGCGATCTGCTCCAGCTTCTGGAGCCGTTTCACGTAGGTCTCGAGCATGTCCCGGCGAGCACCGGGACGGGCTGCGGACAGCGCATCCGCCGCCTGCACGATAACCGCCTCCACGGTGGCCGGCTCGACGTCGAAATGGTGCGCCTCCATGGCGTGCACCACCGCCTTGGATTCACCATGCTTGCGCAGCAGGCGAATGCCGATCTGCAGATGCGTGCCCTCGACCTCCTGATCCACCGCCTTGCCGATGTCGTGCAGCAGCCCGCCGCGCCGGGCGACGGCGTCGTCGGCGCCCAGCTCGGCGGCGATAATCCCGGCGATCGTCGCCACCTCGACCGAATGGCGGAGGACGTTCTGCCCATAGGAGGTGCGGAACTTCAGCATGCCGAGCAGGCGAAGCAGCTCAGGGGCAAGATCATGCATCCCGAGCTCGGCCGTCGCGGCCGTTCCGTCGGCGACGATCTGCTCCTCGATCTCGTCGCGGACACGCTGCACGACCTCCTCGATCCGCGCCGGGTGGATTCGTCCGTCGGACACTAGCCTCTCGAGCGCCAGCTTGGCGATCTCCCGACGGAACGGGTCGAAGCTCGAGATCAGCACGGCTTCCGGGGTGTCGTCGACGATCAGGTTGACGCCCGTCATCATCTCGAAGGCGCGGATGTTACGGCCCTCACGCCCGATGACGCGCCCCTTCATGTCGTCCGACGGCAAGGCCACTACCGAGACCGTGTTCTCGGCAACGTGGTTGCTGGCGCACCGCTGAATGGCGATCGCCAGGACACGGTGCGCTTCACGATTGGCGTTGGTAGTCGACTGATCGATAATCTGAGCCGCCTGGAGTGCGCCTTCTTCCTTTGCGTCGCGCGCCATCGCCCGCACCAGCTGCGCCTTGGCATCTTCGCGGTTGTAATGCGCCGCGCGCTCGAGCTGCGTGACCGCTTCATCGCGACGTTGAGCGGCTTCCTCTCGCAAAAGGTTGACGTCGCGCTCCATACCGCGGAGCCGATCCTCGTAGTTTTTCAGCTTGCGCTCGCGCTCATCGATTCGGTTGGCTCGGCGATCGAGCGATTCCTGGCGCTCGTGCAGGCGGGTCTCCGAATCGAGCATCTGCTGACGGCGCTCGCGCGATTCGGATTCGAGCCCCTGGCGCTCGAGCTGGAGCTGCTCACGCCCTTCTACGCGGGCCTCCTTCAGTATGGTGGTGACCTGACGTTCAGCCTCCTCGAGGATGCGGGCGGCCCCGCTCTTGGCGTCGCTGAGATCCTCGGGGCTGGCGCGGCGTCGCAGCAGAAAGGACCAGATAACGAGAGTGGCAACCGCTAATCCGGCTGCGGTGCCTGCACC
Organism: Acidobacteriota bacterium; assembly: GCA_965248695.1. Lineage (GTDB taxonomy): Bacteria > Acidobacteriota > UBA890 > UBA890 > WLXD01 > DASCOT01. The sequence goes on from CBDFKD010000002.1 coordinate 5,091,818, forward strand.
TGCGATGAATCCCTGCAGCATGTCACCCTCTTCGGACTCCAGAGGTGACAGCGCGAGCTCATAAGCGGACTACAGGCGTTCGGGGCCTCGTGACAGCCGTATCGGGCGAACAGGCGAAGGGCGCGCCGTATTGGTAAGCGGAGGTTAGCCAGCGAGCGTGTGGTGCGCTTGCGCTCCTCCACATATGCAGTCGTTATGGCGGGTTACCGTTCGTAGCCTCATTCGTCGAGTGGTCGTCCGAGTTCTGCGTTCACCGGTTTGAGAGCCTCGCCTAGTTCAAGCGCCAGGTCTCGCGTCCGTTCACTAACCTCGTTCTCGTGTTTCTCTAGAGCTCTGCGGGTTCGGTAGTAGTCGTCAGCGATGTTCAGCGCCGCCATGACGGCCACGCCGATGGCATCGCCGGGTCCGAGCTGCTCTTCCATCTGCCGCATGCGGCCATCGACGTAGCGAGCCAGGACCCGAATCGTGTTCGGATCGTGTTCGCCTCTTATGTTATAGCTGCGCCCGAGAATATCAACGGTGGTCATTTTGGTGTTCCTTCGGCTCGGCGCTGCCCAGATAGCCGAGTCGCGCCTGTAGGCTCAGAAGCCGAGATCTGATCGCTTCGCGCTCGCTTTCGAGCTGATGCAGCCGCTCGGCTGATTCCGCTGGCTGCGCCACGCCAACGTCTCCCGGTGGCTCTGCAGAAGCTCCGTCGCCTCTTGGGATCTGTCCCGCGAACCGTTTTTCGAGCTGCTCGATGCGGGCTTGGAGGGTCGATCGTTGTTCCCGCAGCGAGTGGATCTCGGCCACGGCCGCGGCGATAGCTCGTTCGAGCGACGAGTAAGGATCCTCGGTCATTGAGAGCTCCGTGTGCGACGGCTTCTCGCCGGTAACGGATCAGCGCCGCGCTGCCCCGACGGTCCGTTCGAGATGATCGACGAGGTGCTCATGGGCAGCCTCGATCTCTTCTGCGGTGAGAGTGCGGTCGTCGGCGCGGTAGGTCAACCGCAGCGTCGTCGCCAATCTCCCGGCCGGCACATCGTCGCCGCGGTAACGGTCCAGCAAGCGCAGCCCGACCAACGGAATCTCGATCAACGTGGCGACCTCGTCCGCGATCCGCCCGAAGGCCAGCTGGTCGTCGATGAGGATGGTGACGTCACGCTCGCTTGCCGGGTAGCGGGGCAGGGGATCGATCGAGAATCCTGCCGCCTCGTGAGTCAACAGCGTCTCTATGTCGAGCTCGGCGACCCAAACGGCGCCGTCGACACCGAGCAACGTCGCAACCTCGGGGTCGACCTTGCCGGCTATTCCGCTGGCCAGGGCACCGACGCGTATGCGAGCCGCCGAGCCGGCTTGCAATCCCGGCACGTCGTCGGCAGACCATTCGATCGACGGCCATCGCATGCGGGTGCGCACGGTCTCCAACGCCCCCTTCAGCTCGCCGAAGCCGGTAGGCTGCTCCGAGGTCATGAAGTGGGCCTCGTCGGCGCTTCCGCTCGCCACCAGGGCCAAGGCGCGGCGTTCGCGCGGCGGCGCGCCCTTGACGGCGTGGAACGTCCGGCCGACCTCGAACAGCCGGACGCGCCGGGCACCTCGGTTGCGGTTGCGCGCCACGGCGTCCAGCAGGCCGGGCAACATGCTTGTCCGCATGACGCCCATGGCTTCGGAGATCGGATTGGTGAGTGCCAGCGGTGTCTCGCGGTCGAGGAACGGCGCCTGGTCCGCGCCGCTGGTGAACACGAAGGTCATCGCCTCCCAGTAGCCGGCGGCAGCGCAAATGTCCTTGACGCGGCGCTCGTTGCGAAGCGCGTCGCTGGGACCGCGGCTGTCACGACGTCGTAACAGCGGCAGGGTGGCAGGGAGCTGATCGTAGCCGTGAAAGCGGGCAATCTCCTCGATCAGGTCCTCCTCGCGCGCGACGTCGACCCGGCGTGCGGGCACCACGATCTCGTAGCCATCATCGAGTGCGCTCACACCGAACCCCAGCGCGCCCAGAATGGCGCTCACGCGCTCTGCTGGTACCTCGACTCCGAGGTAGCCGCGAAGGCGTCGGGCACTGAGAACCAGGCGCCGATCTTCCGGGAGCGAGCCGACGACGTCGATGCTGTCGGTGCTCACGGTGGCGCCGCCGAGCTCAGCGATCAGGTAACAGGCCCGGTTCACCGCTGCCGCAATTCCCTGGGGTGACATATCGCGCTCGAAACGGTGACTGGCGTCGGTGTGCAGACCCAGGCGCCTGGACATCCGGCGCACCGTGACGGGGTTGAAGTAGGCGCATTCAAGCAGTACCCGCTCGGTGGATTCCGTGACCCCGGTATCGATGCCTCCCATGACCCCGGCGAGGCCCACCGCCCGGTTCGGGTCGGCGATCACGAGGTCTTCGGGCGTGAGCTTGCGCTCGACTTCGTCGAGTGTGACGACGTGTTCGCCGTCGCGTGCCCAGCGAACGATGAGCTGGCCTTCGGTGAGCTTGTCGAGGTCGTAGGCGTGCATCGGACGTCCGAGCTCCCACATCACGAAGTTGGTCACGTCTACGACGTTGTTGATCGGTCGCAGGCCGATCGACTCCAATCGCTTGCACATCCACTCCGGGGAGGGGCCCACGTGGACGTCGAACATCGCCCGGGCGACGAAGCGCGGACACGCGATCTGGTCGTCCACTCGTACCCCGGCCGCGGAGGTGGTCGGTTCGCCCGCAGCAGCGAACTCGTCGGCCGGCTGTCGCAGATCGGTTCGCAGCGCGATCGCCAGCTCGCGCGCCAGGCCGAAGTGGTTGAGCACGTCGGGGCGGTTGCTCGGCAGATCCAGGTCCAGGCTCAGGTCGTCGCCTTCGGCGCGGGCATCATCCACCACGAGTCCGAGCATCGAGAGCCGCTCGGACAGAGCTGCGGTGGCCTCTGGAAGGTTCGCGTAGTCAGCGATCCAATTGCGGGAAAAGCGCATCTAGTGGCCTATAACAGATGATCATTGCCTATCGCAGATGGGATTTGCGCGTGAGATCAAGGCGCGGCGACGCAGTCGATGCTAGCAGGCCGAGGTGAAAGTGTGGTGGGTCTGGTTACGGCGAGTTGGGGCCAGATGCAAGGCGGCCTGACGCACACGATGCCCTAGCCATCGTCGAGGAAGGCCAACGCCGCAGATGGCCCCAAATCGCTGTAACCCTTCGGGCGACTGGGGGTTGCGCGCGCAGGCTGCGTCGTTTGTCGTCAACGATGGGGTAACCATCGCCTCCTCCTCTCTCCTGGCCTGCGCCTCGCAAGACCCTGTCGCCAGACCCACCACACTTTCACCACGGCCTGCTCGGACATCATCGAGGAGCCGCAACGCCGATATCGCCCGCCATTGCCCATCTGTCCAGAGGCCAATCAGAACAACAGTGGCGAAATGGGGCCGTCTGCTCCGTTGCTCCTCTCTTGAACTTGGGCGAACATTGTCTCGTCGGATCGCCTGGCTTCCGGGCCCATTTCGTCACCACGATAGGCAACGATCATCTGTTACAGGCCACTAGGAAGCGAACTGGCGCAGGAAGCGCAGATCGTTCTCGTAGTAGTAGCGGATGTCCTCGACGCCGTACCGTACGGCTGCTATGCGGTCGATACCGAAGCCGAACGCGAAGCCCTGGTATCGCCCGGGCTCATACCCGACGTTTTCGAACAGGACGGGGTGGACCATTCCGGAGCCGAGCAACTCCACCCAGCCGGAGCCCTTGCAGACCCGACAGCCCGCGCCGCTACACGCCGGACAGGTGGCATCGAGCTCGGCGGAGGGTTCCGTGAAGGGGAAGTACCCCGGCCGGAACCGGGTCGCTGTCCGCGGACCGAAGAGCGCCTTGGCGAAGGTGTCGAGCGTGCCCTTCAAGTCGGCCAGCGTGATATCGGTGTCGACAACCAGACCTTCGAGCTGAACGAACATCGGTGTGTGCGTAGCGTCTGGCGTGTCGCGGCGGAAGACCCGTCCCGGAACGATAATGGCGAACGGGGGCTCGTGGGTTTCCATGTACCGGATCTGGACCGGCGACGTATGGGTGCGCAGCAGCAAGTCGCCGTCCAGGTGAAGCGTGTCCTGTGCGTCTCGCGCCGGATGGTCGGGCGGGAAGTTCAGCGCTCCGAAGTTGTACCAGTCCGTCTCGATCTCGGGCCCGTCGACCACGTCGTAGCCCATGGCCACGAAGATGCTCTCGATCTCCGCCAACGTGCGTGTGATCGGGTGTAGTCCACCGAGCCCGTCGGGTACCGGTGGCTGGGTGACGTCGATCGCTTCGCTACGGGCGCGCTCGGCCGACGCGGCCCGCCGAAGCCGCTGCTCGAGCTCCTCCAGGGAAGCACCGATTGCCTGCCGCGCACGATTGGCCGCGGCACCAACCTGCCGCTTGGTGTCGGCATCGAGATCCCGCATGCCCTGAAAGACGGCCGTGAGGCGGCCGCGCTTGCGGCCCAGATAGCGCGCCTGAATCTCTTCTAGCGCGTCGAGCTCCTGTACCTCGGCGCACTCGCGACGGAACTCGTCGACGATCGTCTCAACGAGTGCCAGCGGGTCGATGGCGTCGCCCTCGTCGTCGTCCAGCGGGGCGGCCGCCATATCGGGCTCAGCTGAGAGCGTTCTTTGCGGTGGCGGCGAGAGCCTCGAAGGCGCGCGGATCCTCGACAGCCAGCTGGGCCAGCACCTTACGATCCAGGCCGACGCCGGCGATCGTCAGGCCGTTGATGAACTGGCTGTACGACATACCGTGCTCTCTGCTCGCGGCGTTGATGCGCGTGATCCACAGGCGGCGGTAGTCGCGCTTCTTGCGCTTGCGACCGTGGAAAGCGAACTGCAGGGCCCGGTCGACGGCCTCACGCGCCTCACTGTAGAGGCGACTTTTGGCGCCGAAATAGCCCTTGGCCTGCTTGAGAACGCGGCGGCGCCGCTTCGTATGCACATTGCCGCGCTTGACGCGCATGATGATTCCTCCGTCGCCGGCCGGCTAGCCGTTGAGCAGCCGATCGACGCGCTTGTAGTCGGCGCTGGTCAGCGTAGTCGGTTTGCCGAGCCGCCGCTTTCGCTTGCGTGCCTTCTTGGTCAGAATATGGGCCTTGTAGGCCTTGCGGCGCATCAGCTTCCCGGTGCCTGTGCGCTTGAAACGCTTGGCTGCGCCGCGATGTGTCTTCAACTTGGGCATGTCGTTCCTCGTTCGCCTCGGATACGCGTCACGTCCCGCTGCACGGACCGATCTCAGTCGCGCTTGGGCGTCAGGATCATGATCATCTGACGTCCCATCATGCTGGGCATGCTTTCGACCCTGTAGCTACCTTCATCGAGGTCATCTTGGACGCGTTCCAGAATCCGACGTCCGAGCTCGGGATGAACCACCTCGCGGCCGCGGAACATGATCGTTGCCTTGATCATGTGGCCTTCGCCGAGAAACCGCTTGATGTGGTTAAGCTTGAAAGCGTAGTCGTGCTCGTCGATCTTGGGACGAAATTTTACTTCCTTGAGCTGTGGTTGATGTGCCTTTTGCTTGCGATCCTTCGCCAGCCGGTAGACGTACTTGCCGTAGTCCATCAACCGGCACACGGGCGGTTGCGCCATCGGCGCCACCTCGACCAGATCCAGACCCGCCTCGCGAGCGAGATCCATAGCCTCCTCGGTGGGGACGATGCCGGCCTGTTCACCTTCTCCGTCGATGAGACGAACCTGCGGGACGCGAATGCTCTCGTTTATACGATGGCGCTTGTCGCTAATTGCTTGGGTTCCTCGTATGGAAGTCGCGATTCACCGACCAGCGTGGCCGATGCTCCGTAAAGAATGCCTCAGTCAGCCTCTACAGGCCACTCCCGCAGACAACGGGCTTCGACGTCGGCAACCGTACGTTCGATGAATTCGGTCGACGTCATGGCGCCGAGGTTGCCGGCGACGCGGTGTCGAACGGCGACCTGCCCGCCCTCGGCCTCACGGTCGCCGACGACCAACATGAACGGGATTTTCTGCAACTGCGCGTCGCGTATCTTGGCGCCCATCTTCTCGGAGCGTCCATCGACGTCGATGCGCAACCCGCCGGCGCGCGCTTCTTCCGCGATCTGTTCCGCGTAGTCGATGTGCCGGTCGGCAATCGGGATCACCGTTGCCTGTACCGGGGCCAGCCATAGAGGAAAGGCGCCGGCGTAGTGCTCTACCAACATGCCGAAGAAGCGCTCGAACGACCCGAGCAACGCGCGGTGGATCATGATCACCCGATGCTCGCGTGAGTCGTTGCCGATGTAGCCGATGTCGAATCGTTCCGGGAGCGTGAAGTCGAACTGCACCGTTGAGCACTGCCATTTGCGGCCGATCGCGTCGGTTACCTGGACGTCGATCTTGGGTCCGTAGAAAACGGCCTCGCCCTCCATGCGCTCGTAGTCGAACCCCTCGGCCTCGAGGGCCCGGGCGAGGGCGGCCTCGGCGCGCTCCCAGTCGGTGTCGGAGCCGGCGTACTTCTCGGTGTTCTCAGGGTCTCGAACCGAAAGCTCGACGGCGTACTCATCGAAGCCGAAAGTGGCGAGAAGGTCGCGCATGAACTGCAACGCGCCGAGAATCTCGTCGTCGATTTGGTCGGGAGTACAGAACAGGTGGGCGTCGTCCTGAGTGAAGCCGCGAACCCGCAGCATCCCGTGCAGCACTCCGGAGCGCTCGTAACGATAGACCGTACCGAACTCGGCCATGCGAATCGGCAGCTCGCGGTAGGAGCGCCCGCGGTTCTGGTACACGAGGATATGGCCAGGGCAGTTCATCGGCTTGAGGACGTACTCTTGCTCATCGATCTCGAGCGAGTACATGTTCTCCCGGTAATAGTCCCAGTGGCCGGATTTTTCCCAGAGCTTCTTGTGCGCGATGTGCGGCGTATAGACCAGGTCGTAGCCACGGCGCAGGTGCTCGGCACGCAGGTAATCCTCGATGAGGCTGCGAATCAGCGCCCCCTTCGGATGCCAGAAGACCACCCCTGGTCCTGCGGATTCGTCGATGTGATACAGGTCGAGGTCGGTGCCCAGTCGGCGATGGTCACGCCGGCGAATCTCCTCGAGCTGCTCGAGACGTTCCTGGAGCGCCTCATCCGAGAAGAACGCAGTGGCGTAGATGCGCTGCATCATCGGCGCGTCATCACGACCGCGCCAATGGGCGGCGGCGGAGTGCAACACTTTCACGGACGGAATGCGCGCCGTCGACGGTAAGTGCGGGCCGGTGCAGAAGTCGACGAACTCACCTTGCTGGTAGCACGAGACCGAGTCGCCGCCCTTGTCGCGGATGAGCTCACACTTCAGCGGCTCGCCCTTGCCCTCGAATAGCTCCAACGCCTCCTGCTTCGGCATCTCGAGGCGTTGCATCGGCTGATCGTCGGCAATCAGCTGTTGCATGCGGGCCTCGATCTTCTCGAGGTCTTCCGGGGTGAACGGCTGCTCGCGCAAGAAGTCGTAGTAGAAGCCATCCGCGGTGGGCGGCCCGATGCCGACCTGTGTGTCTTCGAACAACTGCTGCACGGCCTGCGCCATGACGTGAGATGCCGTGTGCCGCGTCATCTCGAGCGCCGCTGCAGGCGTGGCGTCGACGGTGATGAGCTCGAGATCACCGGAGTCGTCGAGCGCCATCTGGAAGTCCAGCGCCCGCTCGCCGAGGCGCACGCCGATACCGGCTTTGAGCCAGTCAGGCGCGACCTCTTCGAGAAGCTCGCCAACGCGAGCACCGTGATCGACGTCATGCGTCTCGCCGCCGATCCCGATCTGTAACCGACTCATCGATGTGCTCGCACGTGTCCTGTGACCACGAAAATGGAATGCAATAAAGGGAGTAGGCGCGGCCGGGCTCGAACCGACGACCTCTTCCGCGTCAGGGAAGCGCTCTCCCAACTGAGCTACGCGCCTGCGCTAAGACAACGCGGCTCTCGGCTTGCTACCTCCGTGCACGAGAGCCGCGGCAAGGCCGCAACTATAGCAGCGGTGCGCGAAAACGGTCAACGCGACAGTCCGATGCCCAGATCGTGTTTCGGACCGGTAAGAAACGCGACGACCACCGCCATCAGAACGTCGCCCGGCAGGTGCGTCACGTAGCCGTAGAACAGCAGATCACCGGTTGCCAATGCGGCGCCGTCCGAGAACCGTTGACTTACCGCCGTCCATGCCAGCCCTATGCAGTAGTAGGGCGCCAGACAGGCGCTGAGGGCGAGGACGCGTGCCGGCTTGGCGACCAGCCGTAGGGCGTAGAAGAACGCGATCACGATTGCCAGGACCAGCACGGCGTTGAAATAGGGCTTCAGCTGCTGCCCGATCCAAGGTTCTTGCCAGGCGTTGGCGGTAGCCGCGGCCACCAGCCCCATGACGACCAGGATCGCGTTGACTATCCGGCGACCGGATCGGCCTGCGTTGTCTGCGGCCAGGCGGCCCGCCGCCACGGCGGCGGCGATCCGACCGGCCATGTAGCCCCAGTGGGCGAAACCTCCGACCAGCCCGACCAGGCTCAGCGCGACCAGCAGCGCACACGCTATTGCCTGCGAGCGCAACGCCCCCGAGGCGCCGAGCATGCATCCAGCCAGGAGCGCTGCCCCGGTGGAGAACGTGTATGCCCCCACGGTGAGCTCGTAGCCCAATGGGTAGACGGCGACGGTGAGGAGCACCCAGGCCCAGACAGGCCAGTCGCGTGGGCTCACCGGCTCAGCGGCCGGCAGAAATGCTTCGTGCTTGCGGAGCGTGGTCGTCGACCACGGTCAGCCGACGACGCTCCTCGTGATGCTTGGGCAAGCCGAAATAACCGACCCGTGAGGCGGCACGCCGGATGATCTCCCGCGTCAGTGATCGGAAGTCCGCAGCCGCCCGCGTAGCGGGGGCGTACCGGGTGATCGGATCCTGCGCGTCGGTCGATTCTGCAACTTGGACGCAGTCGTTTACTATCGTGTCGAACACCAGATCGCCGTACGTCGAGCGCAGGGTATCGAGGACCTGTCGAGCCAGGCGGGTGCGGACGTCGAAAGCATTGGCGAACACCCCGATCAAGTCGAGGCTGGGGTTGGCGCCGCGGTCGCGCAGGTCGCGCACCAGATCGAGAACGCGCTGTATGCCCTGATAGGCCATTGCGCCGGACTGTACGGGGCAAAGGATATGCTGTGACGCGACGTAGGCGTTGAGCAGCACCACTCCGTTGCCCGGCGGGCAGTCGATGATGGCGTAGTCGCACGTTTCTGGTAGTCGCGCTAGCAGCACGCGCTCGCCGGCCAGGTTACGCCGGTTGATCTCGTCCAGCGACGGGGACGACGCCACGCCCCAAATCCCCGGAATCCGGGTACGGACGGCAGCCGTTCCGATCGTTGCCTGACCCCGCAGCACGTCTGCCAGCGTGTGGCGCGCACCGAGGGATCGCAGATCGAGGCATTCCGTCAGGCTTCCCTGCGAGTCGCCATCGATGAGCAGCACCGTGTGGCCGAGCTCGGCCAGCACGGCAGCCAGATTGAACGTCGTCGTCGTCTTGCCGACGCCGCCTTTGATGTTGCTAACAGCGATAGTGCGCATCGATTCCCGGGGTGAACAATGCTCGCCGAGGGAGCGTAGATGGGGCGAACACCGGGGTCAAGAGGGTTCTATTCGCTCGGCGCGATTGGATGGTCGGCGGCGGACTGCGTCGACGTACGGTCGCGGCTCCCTCGCTGACGAGAATCAGGTGCCCGGCCTATACTTTGCTCTTGCCGGAGCCCCGGGTCGCCGGAGATCGAGCCCGGCGTCAAGCGCGCGAGCCGCAGGAGCCGAGACAATGTCCACACGAGTCCGGGCAACGGTCGTCCTCACCCTCGTCGTCGCCGCTCTCACCCCGTCCGCGGCTGCTCAGGAGGGCAACTGGCCCGGCTGGCGAGGCGACGGAACCGGTGTCTCGCGCGAAATCGACCTTCCAATCGAATGGGATGCAGAACAGGGGATCGCGTGGAAGAAGCCGCTATCCGGAGCCGGGCACTCCTCGCCGGTTGTCTGGGACGGTCGGCTGCTGGTCACAACGGCCTACGAGCGTACCGACTCCCTTTTCACCAAATCTCTGCTGGTCTGGGTGAGTGCGCTGATTGGGCTGGTGGTGCTCCTCGCAATGCTGATGTGCGGGTGGCGAGAAATCAGGTCCCAGGATCCGGAGGCACGGCCGGGACCGTCTTGGATGGGGTACGTGGTCCGGCTCGAGACAGCGGCGGTGTTGATGGTGGGGCTGTACTTCTTGTGGCAATTGGCCAACCTGCTACTGAGGACGAGCCTCGAGTTCAACGTCGAGAGCCCGCATCTCACTTGGATCCTCAGTGCCGAGGTTCTCGTGTGGGGGCTCATCGCCGCTGTGGGCTTGTTGCGGGCGGGCAGCTGGTCCCGTCTCCTGGCAACGGGGCTCCTGGCCGCCGCCACGCTGGCGTTCCATTCCAATCAGCCGCGTGGCCTCGCCAATCTGGCGGTGCCGACCGAGTGGCAGATGAACGTACTGCGCCCGGCAGTGATCGCGGTGGGCTGGTTCCTGCTTTTCTGGATTTTCGTGCGTCTGGTTGGCCACGTGCGCCGCGCCGCCGCGCCGCTGGTTGTCGCCACCGCTGGCGGACTCGCCGGTCTCGCGATGCTCAGCTTCGTGTTCTTCAACTTCGTCGAAGCCAGGGTCGGGCTCTGGCGCGCGGTGACAGCGCTCGATGCGGTCACCGGCGAGGAGATCTGGAGGCAGGGGGTGCCGGCGCCTTCGGGGCGAAAGTACCCGACGAACTCCTATGCATCGCCGACACCGGCAACGGACGGCCGATACGTGGTCGTCAACTACGGCCCGGTGTTGGTAACGATGGACTTCGACGGCAACATCCTCTGGGAGCGTAGGGAGCCGTTGTATATGCAATATCTACGGCACGGCGCGTCCATATCTCCGGTGATCCACGGCGACAGTGTTCTGTTCGCGTATCTGCCGGAGACGCGCGAAGCCGGCATGGAGGAGGCCACCACCGATACCTCGTTCGAGTCCCTCTCATACGTCGTCGCCCTGGACCTGGCCACGGGGGCAGAACGCTGGCGCGTCGACGGCATGGCCGGCGGCCGCGACGCCTTCGGCACTCCCTTGCTGGTGCCGACGTCGGAGGGTACATCGGTATTGCTGAGCGTCAACGACCACATGCACGCCTACGATGCCGATTCCGGAGAACACCTCTGGTCGGTCGAGACGCCCCTGCACGTGCCCGTGCCGAGCGTGGTGGCGAACGCCGACACGGCGTTCATGTCGGGTGGTTTGTACGGCCCCGCAGTGATTGCCGCCGTGGCGTTGACTGAGGACGCTGAAGGCGATCCGGATCGCGCCGCTACCCCCAAACGCCGGAAGTTTCGCTGGAAGGTTACGCGGGGCACCCCCGACGTATCATCGCCGATCATCTACGACGGCCTTATCTACTGGGTCACGCAGAATGGCCGCATGTTCTGCGCCGACCCGGCAACCGGCGAGATCATCTGGCGGCAGCGGCTCGGTAGCCAGTACTCGGCGTCGCCGGTGGCAGGAGACGGCAAGCTCTATATCGCCGGCGCCGACGGATCCGTCGCCGTCCTCGAGGCCGGCCGCGAGTACCGGGAGATCGCCAGGAACCAGCTCGACGAGGTGATCTACGCATCGCCAGCGATCGCCAGCGGGCGCATCTATATCCGTGGCCACGAGCACCTGTTTGCCGTCGATGGCAACTGAGACGCGCGCCGGCCCCTACACGCTGTTCCACGGCAACAAGAATTATTCCTCGTGGTCGATGCGCGCCTGGTTGGCGCTGCGGCAGTCGGGATGCGACTTCGACGAGGTGGCGTTTCATCTGAGTTCCGAGGGCGTTCGAGACCGGATCGTCGAGCACTCTCCGTCCGCCAAGGTGCCCGCCCTGCGCCACGGTGACCTGACCATCTGGGACTCGCTGGCGATCACGGAGTACCTGGCGGAGCGATTCCCGCACGCCGGGCTGTGGCCGTCGAAGGCGACCGATCGGGCGCGGGCCAGGTCAGTGGCCGCGGAGATGCACTCCGGCTTCGTCGCCTTGCGGGCTGCGATGCCGTTCAATTCCCGCCGTTCGAGCCCGGGCGTCGGCAGGCAACCGGGCGTTGCCGAGGACATCGGGCGGATCGCGGATATCTGGCGCCAGTGCCGCCAGCTGATGAAGGAAGGTGAGTTTCTTTTCGGTACCTACTCGGCGGCCGACATGAGCTTCGCGCCCGTAGTGAGCCGCTTCCGCACCTACGCCGTCGATCTGGACGACATCTGTAGCCGATATGCGACGGCCGTTTGGGAGCATCCCCACGTCGTCGAATGGTGCGCCGCTGCAGCACGCGAAGAGTGGGTGGAGCCCGATCTCGACCTTTGAGGCCACTAGGGGACCGAGCCCCGATCCCAGGCACCGTGCTGCTTCTCGAGAAAAGGCACGCCCTCCACCATCCAGGCCGGTGCCGGCGAACCCGTCAGATGGTGATCGAAGAACTCCAGCATGCGGACGGCCAGGTCGCGACGGTTCGCCAGATTTGCGAGGCTGTGTCCCTCGTCGGGATACGACAGCAGGATGACGTTCTTGTTGTTAAACCGCAGGCCGTTGTAGAGCTGGATCGCCTCCATGATCCCGACCACTCCGTCGGCGGTGCCGTGCATGAGTAGCAGCGGCATGTCCATGGCGCGGACATGGTTGGTCGGGGACTCCCGCCAGTAGAGCTCTCGATCGTCATAGGGGTTGGTGCCCAAGCGCCCCTGCTGGTAGTAGTCGTAGCGATGCGCATTCTCGCCGGTGCCGTTCATGTTCGTCGGGGTCCAGCCCCACATGTGGTTGAAGTCGGCGAGCAGATCGGTCGCGGCCGCACCGGCCGCGATGGCGGCGAACAACTTCGAGGTGCCGGCGATGTAGGCGGACCCCTGGCCGCTGAAGCTGTGTCCGAGCAGACCGATCCGGTCGGGGTCCGCATATCCCATCTCGATGACCTCGCGGGTCGCCGCCTCGACACACTCGAGCATGTCGGCGTGGGTGTTGCCGGTGCGGAAATGGATGTCGGGCTGCATCACCAGGTATCCCTTGCTCACCGCCTCGATCAACGGCGCCCCGAACCCGGTGACGTATCGCGGGGGAACGTGGCGATGGAGGTTCTGGGAGTTCTTCTCGTAGAAATTCACCAGCATGGGCCGTCGCTCGCCGGCGACGTAGTCATCGGGAATGGCGAGGGTTCCCTGCAACCGGACCCCGTCTGCGTTGGTGTAGTCGAACAGGAGCCGCCGGCCCCAGCGGTACTCTGACTGCCACGGGTTGGCATCGGTGATCCTCTCCAGGTCGGCGAAGCTGCCGTCGCTGGCGTACAGATCGGGAAACTCCTGGAACGTTTCACGGGACACCAGATATATGTCAGTGCTCCGTGCTTTCAGCGGTCGGCCGAAGCGTCGGTCGTCAAACACCAGCTCCCGCAGCTCACCGTCGGAGAGTCGAAAGAAGCCCGCCTGCTTCGACCACTGCCCGTACGCGGACAGCAGGAGCGGCTTGCGGAGGTCGACGGTCAGCGCACTGTCGTCCGTGCGGACATGGCGGAACCGGATCTCCCGAGCGTCGCCCTGGCCGCCGGTGAGGTTGACCGCCGGGGCGCCGTCGAGTGGTTGCTGCCAGAGATCGTAGCGGTGATTGAGCAGCACCGAGGAACCGTCCTCGGTCCAGCCGGCGACCCCGTACGGTGGCGGAGTGTCGGGGTAGTCGTGCTCCTGGTTGACGAAGCTCACCGGCGCACTGACGGTGAGGTTCCGCGTTCGCCCCGAATCGAGCTCGTAGAGCCACAGATGTGCGTCGTTCCAGTACAGGAAATAACGACCGTCAGGCGACAGCCCAAGGGTCAGCTTGTGCCCCCGCAACATCAGCGTGCGATCGCCCGTTCCTGTGTCGACGCGATAGTAGTCGGCTTGCCGCTCTTTCCAGTCCGAGACGTAGGCGCGGTCGTCGACGCCTACCCCCCATCTGCCGTCACGGCTGATGGTGATGCGGCGCATGGTCTCGTCGGTGAGAGCAATGACGCGTTCGCCATCGAGGGCCACGGCGGCGCGGTAGGTGAAGTCACGATCCCGTTGCGCCTGCATCATCTGTACCGACTGGATGCGCTCGTCCTGCACGTGCCAGACATCGACGTTGGCAACTCGATCGGGATGCTCCGGTTCCTCGACCACGTCCTCCTGCTCGTCGAGCCCGAAGAACACCCGTCCGAGGTCGGCACTCCATGCGATCGCCGCCCGCTCGCTGATCACCATTCCGTCCGGGAAAGAGTCGATGAACGTCGGATCCAGCTCCGAAACGATCGGGGAACCGCCGTGATCGGTGGAGGCTTCGAGCTGGCGTACGGCTAGCAGAATGTTGTGACGCTGGGCGTGGCCGTCGGGCTTGTTGCCCTTGAGCACTGCCAACGCGCTTCCGTCGATGTTCCAGGTGAGCCTGGCATAGGTGCGTGCATCGTTATCGAGCGGCGTCAGCACGCGGCTGTCGAGGGCGATCGCGTACAGCCCATTGCCGGCCTGATCGGCCGCGTCGACCGTATATGCGAGCCATTGAGCAGCGGCCTCCGATCGCGGCCCCTCTGCGTCGCCGGCACGCTGCCGGTTGAAGGCGAACTCGTTGACGCTCCCGATGAGCTGTTCAGTGCCGAGATCCAGGTCCCGGAGCACGAGATCCGCCCCCTGGTGGTCGGCATCACGGTCGGTCGGCACCTTCTTGACAGCCAGAAACCCGGAGCCGACAGCAAACTGGAAGTCCCGGGCGTTCGACCAGGTGACGCGTTCGCCGGACGCGAGATTCAATAGCTGCACCTGACGGGGTCTCGTGGCCTGTCGGCGTCTCGGCTGGCTGGGTTGTTCGTGCGCCGGGTCCACGAAGTAAGCAGCCCAGCGCGAGTCGTCGGAGAACTGTGCCGACGAGCCCCGCTGTACCTCGAACTCGGTGTCTTCGCCGAGCGCCTTCAGGTGCAAGGTCACGCCGGGGTCGAGGGTGTTCAGCTTGCGATAACCATAGGTCACCCACTTGCCATCGTCAGAGATCGCGGCGCCGGTGAGTCGACGCCAGCGCTCGTAATCATTGGAATCCAGGACTTTCTTGCCGGACCGCTCGAGGCCGGCATCCTGCGGTAGCGGTCTGGGTCCGGTAGTGGCCTCTAGCAGGGCTGTCTGCAGCGTGAGGGCGGCCACCAGAGCGAGCGTGATCGAGGCGGCGAGACCGCCGCGGAAGCTGAAGTATCGAGCGCCAGTAGCAATGTGCATTTGACCAACATCCTCGGACGGGAGAAACGTCGACTGAACCGTCCGCAGGGTCCGTGGGCGTCAAACATCTGTCAAGAGCGCGACCCCGCCGTTTCGATGCTGTCGGCGATGGGGCGAAATGACCCGCGCCAGATTGCCTCGTATTTGGGCAGCGGGTACTCTCTGGCGCGATGCGAAGCGCTTGCCGTACCCGGCGAGCCTCCCTACAGCCCTCACCCTCTTTCGCATGTCACTGAAGCTGTTCCGCGAAGCCCTGGCAGGTCGCGAGCGATTGCCGCGCATGTGGCGTCAGCACGCCCTCAAGGATAGCTACGACGCGGTCATCATCGGCGGTGGCGCCCACGGCCTCGCCTGCGCCTATTACCTCGCCAAGGACCACGGCCTGACCGACGTTGCGGTAGTGGAGAAGACCTATATCGGCTCGGGGGGCAGCGGCCGCAATACGGCCATAGTTCGCAGCAACTATCTGACCCCGGAAGGGGTGCGCTTCTACGATGCCAGCCTCAAGCTCTACGAGGGTCTGGCCCGAGACCTCGATTTCAACGTCATGCTGGGCCAGCGCGGCCATCTCACGCTGGCGCACAGCGACTCGTCGGTGATCACCATGCGTCGCCGCGCCGAGACCAACAAACTCGTCGGGGTCGACTCGCGGCTGATCTTCCCCGGCGAGATTGCCAAGCTGTGCCCCGAGCTGGACCTGAGCGATCGGCCGCGGTACCCGATACTGGCTGCGCTCTATCACCCACCCGGCGGCATTATCCGGCACGATGCCGTGGTGTGGGGCTACGCACACCAGGCCGATGCACGGGGTGTGCACATCCACCAGAACACCGCGGCAACCGGGATCGATATCGCCGATGGCAAGGTCACAGCTGTCCAGACCACCCAGGGTCGGATCAAGACGGGTACGGTCCTCAACGCGACCGCCGGCTGGGGGGCGATCATCTCGGATATGGCGGGCGTCAAGCTGCCCATGACGACCCGTCCGCTGCAGGCGTTCGTTACCGAGCCGTTGAAGCCGTTCCTCAACGTGGTGATCGTTTCCGGGAGCTTGCACGCCTACGTCAGCCAGTCCGACCGCGGCGAGCTGGTATGCGGCGGCAGCGTCGACCCGTACGCGTCCTATTCGATGAACTCTTCGCTCGATTTCATGGAAGGCCTGGCTGGCCATCTGCTGGCGCTGTTTCCGTGTCTGCCGAAGGTGAGTGTTCTGCGCCAGTGGGCCGGCCTATGCGACATGACGCCCGACTACAGTCCGATCATGGGCAAGACGCCGGTCGAGGGATTCCACATCGATCTCGGTTGGGGCACCTACGGGTTCAAGGCATCGCCTATCTGCGGCAAGACGCTCGCGGAGCTGCTGGCGACGGGTCGGACGCCCGACCTGATCCGGCCGTTCCGGCTATCCCGCTTTGCCGAGCACAACTTGGTCGGAGAAGGCGGCGCCGCCTCGGTCGGACACTGATGCGTCGGAGCTGGAGGACCCTGTGCTGCTGCTGACCTGCCCCAACTGCGGCCCCAGAAACGTGAGCGAGTTTCGCTTCGGCAACGAGTACAACCCGCGCCCGGCAGACCCCGCCGCCGTAACGGAAGCCGAGTGGGTCGACTATCTCCATCTGCGCAACAACAAGGTCGGCGTGCAGAAGGAGTGGTGGCACCACGGAACCGGCTGCGGTCTGTGGCTCCTGGCGGAGCGAGACACCAAGACCGGTGTGGTGTTGCGCACCTATCTCTGGTCCGACGCCGACGCGAATACGGATACGCAGTCAGACACCGGGGCAGAGTCGTGAAGCGTCTGCCCGAGGGCGGCACGTCGATCGATCGATCCTCGAGCCTGCAGTTCACCTTCGATGGCAAGAAGGTCGAAGCGCATCCGGGCGACACCGTCGGCTCGGCGCTGGCCGCCTCGGGAGTCCGGGTTGTCAGCCGCTCGTTCAAATACCACCGTCCACGCGGCCTGCTGTGCTGTTCCGGGCATTGCCCGAACTGTCTCGTTCAGATCGGTGATGAGCCCAACGTTCGCGCCTGTATGCGGCCGGTTGAGAGTGGGCTGCAAGTCCGTTCGCAAAACGCCTGGCCGTCGCTACGATTCGACCTGCTTTCGCTGAGTCGGTTCACCTCGCGCTTCATGCCGGCCGGTTTCTATTACAAGACCTTCATCCGGCCGAAGTGGTTGTGGCCGTTCTACGAGCATGTGCTCCGCAATGCCGCCGGTCTCGGCGTTGTCGATCCCGACACACCGAGAGGCCGATACGACAAGCAGTATCGCCATGCCGATGTCGTCGTGAGCGGCGGTGGACCTGCCGGAATCAGTGCGGCACATGCCGCCGGTGCAAGCGGCGCGCGAGTGCTGTTGATCGACGACAACACCGAGCTTGGCGGGCATCTCAGGTTTGCCGGGGTATCGTCGGACCCCGACGGCGAGGTGGAGCGGCGTCGCACCGAGCTCGATGGCATGGACAACGTCGAAGTGCTGACAGACACGTCCGTGCTCGGCTGGTACCGCAGCGACTGGCTGGCCGCCAAGACCGGGAACCGGCTGCTCAAGATTCGCCTGCGTTCGCTGGTGGCGGCGACGGGCGCTTTCGAGCGTCCGCTCCAGTTCGACAACAACGACTTGCCCGGAGTGATGCTCGGCGGCGCCGTGCGCCGCCTACTCCACCAGTTCGGCGTCGTCGCCGGCCGGCGTGCCGTGGTGGTCGCGGCGAATGACGACGGTTGGGACGTTGCCGCCGATTTGCGCGCTGCAGGGGTGGAGATTGCTGCCATCGTCGAAGAGCGCGCCGCAGGGATCTGTGCCAGTCGGAATGCCGACTCCCTGATCGCGGCTGGGGTGCCCGTTCACCATCAGCACACGGTGGTCAAAGCTACCGGGTCAAACTGCGTCAGTTCGACCACCATCGCCCAGGTAGGCGACGGCGACGCAGTGAACGGAGATTCCTACAAGACGATCAACTGTGACCTGCTGGTCATCAGCGCCGGCTGGACACCGGACACCGACCTGACTCATCTGGCAGGCGGCAAGACACGCTACGATGCGGATCGTGCCGAGATGTTGCCGACCGAGCTGCCGACCCATCTTCAGGTCGTCGGCCGTGCCGCCGGTACCCACGATCTGCACACGCAGCTCCTGGAAGGGGAGCTTGCCGGCCAAGCGGCGGCCCACGAGCTAGGGTTCGGCTCGCCACCGGATAGCGCCGGACTGGCGGAGCTGCACCGACTCAAGAACACCGAGCCGCAGCGTAGCTCGGCTCGCGTGACGATTCCTGGAGGCGCCACCAAGAAGCGGTTCGTATGTCTGTGCGAGGACGTTACCGAGGAGGACATCCTCGCGACGATCGCCGAAGGCTACGACAGCATGCAGCTGCTCAAGCGCTACAGCACCGTATCGATGGGACCGTGTCAGGGAAAGATGTGCTCGATGGCGGCGATTCAGATCTGCGCCCGCGAGACCGGTCGTTCGATTCCGGAAACCGGCACGACAACCTCGAGGCCGCCGGCAACGCCTGTTTCGTTGGGGGCCCTGGCGGGACAGGAGATGGACCCCGTTCAGCTCGGCGCGCTGCACGACTGGCACCTGGCCAACGGCGGCAAGTCGATGGTCGCGGGGCAGTGGATTCGCGCCGAGCACTACGGGGACGCGGTTGCGGAAGTGAGGGCGGTGCGCGAGGCCGTGGGCCTGATCGATGTCAGCTCGCTCGGGAAGCTTCGTTTGACCGGTCCGGGCGTTCCGGATCTGTTGCAGCGCGTCTACATCAACAAGTGGCGAAAGCTCGGCGTCGGCCAGTCGCGCTACGGTGTGATGTGCAACGACGAGGGCATCGTTCTGGACGATGGCGTGTGCGCCCGCGTGGGAGAGCAGGAGTGGTACATGAGCACGACGTCCTCCGGCGCCACCGGCATGTACGACTGGATGCAGTGGTGGATTCAGTCGGGCTGGGGGGAGGGGATCCACCTGACCAACGTCACCGAGGCCTACGCGGCGATGAACCTGGCAGGTCCGCGTACGCGCGACGTCCTGTCTGCGCTCACTGACATCGACCTGAGCGATGCTGCGTTCCCCTACATGGCGGTACGCAGCGGCGATGTCGCCGGTGTCCCGTGTCGCCTCCTGCGCATCGGTTTCACCGGCGAACTGTCGTACGAGATTCACTGCCCTTCGGGCCACGCCCTGCATCTGTGGGAGGCTTTGATTGACGCCGGCCAGCCCCACGGTCTGAAGCCGTTCGGGGTCGAAGCACAGCGCGTTCTCCGACTAGAAAAGGGCCATATCATCGTCGGCCACGATACCGACGGTCTGACCGACCCGATCATGGCGAACATGGAATGGGCCGTGAAGCTGGATAAGTCGGACTTCCTCGGCATGCGCCATCTGAGCCGGGTCGCCAAGCACGGGCCGCGGGAGCGCCTGGTGGGCTTCAAGGTTCCGCCCGGTGGCACCAAGCCTGAGGAAGGAATGCAGATCGTGGCGGCGAGCAACGGCCAGCCGCAGGTGATCGGCTGGGTTACGTCCTGTCGCCTTAGCCCGACGCTCGGTGAGGTCATCGGCCTGTGCTGGCTGCCCGCCGAGCTGGGGGATCGCAACGGCGCCGAATTCACCATCCACATCGATGGACGATCGCAGGTGGCCAGTGTTTGGCACGGCGCCTTCTACGACCCCGAGGGCAAGAGGTTGCGACCGTGAGCGCCGCCCGTCCGCGGCTACTGACACCTCTATATGGCGTTGCCGTGCGTCTCGGGGCACAGTTCGCCGATGGCGGGGCTGGCTGGCAGATTCCCGCGAGCTACGGCGATTCGGCGGCCGAGGCCTCCGCAGTGCGAGACCGACTCGGGATCGCCGACGTCTCGGCGGATGGCAACCTGCGAATCGAGGGGGCCGCTGCCGAGGCGGTGCTGGGAACAGCATATGGACTGCGGGTGCCGGAAATCGGCGAGAGCGCCGCGCTCGGCGAGGGGCGCTGCTATCGCGTACGCACGGACCTGTTCGTGGTCACGACCCCGCCGGGCGCCGAAGGGGCGGTGGACGATGCGATCGGCTCAGCCGCGCAGGCGGCGGATCAACGGGTCACGGTGACCGTGATGACCCATGGACAGGCCAACATCCGTATAATCGGTGCGCGCGTGACCGAGTTGATGAGCAAGCTGTGCGGCCTGGACTTCGGCCCCGCAGCATTCCCGAACGGAGCGGTCAGGCGGACGAGCTTTGCCAAGACGGGGCAGCTGATCATTCGTCGCGACCTGGACCGACTCCCCGCCTTTCTGGTGATCGGGGCTCGGTCAGCTGCACCCTACGTTTGGGAGACGATCATGGAGGCCGGCGAGGAATATGGCATCACGCCAATCGGGCGGGATGCGCTGGCCGCCATCGCTTCAGACAGCATCGCTTAAGACAGTACTGAGAGGGGAACATGACTGATCTTGAAACTTATGTTCGTGCCGACGGCCGCGACGAGTTGGTCAGGGAAGTTCGCAAGCAGATCGACGCGCTGGGGATCGAGTACATCTACTACCAGTTCGTATCCGTAACCGGGCGCATCGTCGGCAAGGGCGCCCCCGCGGATCACTGGGAGAAGTTCGCCGAGGATGGCTTCCAGCTGGTCTATGGCTCGACCGCGAACCTGTTCACCGATCGGCACGGCAACTACATTGGCTACGGGCCCGAATCGTCCGAGCTGGTTGGCATCCCAGATCCGGAGACCTTCGTGCAGTTGCCCTGGGAGAAGCGTATAGCGCGCGTCTTCTGTACTTGCTTCCGCAACCGCGAGGAACCAGAGAACGCCGGGGCCTTCCTGAGCTCGGACTGCCGCGGCAACGTGCGGCGTATCCACCGGCAATTCACCGCCGACCATGGGCTCGAGATGCGCGTGGGTACCGAGCCCGAGATGATGTGGTTGAAGAAGGGCGCCGACGGGCAGCCCGATGGCGGCGTCACTCGACCATTCTGCTACCACATCGATCAGTTCGAGACCCTACGTCCGATCGTCCTGAAGGTGGTGGAATACAGCCGCGCGATGGGACTGGATATTATCCAGGGCGACCACGAAGACGCCCCTGGCCAGCTCGAGCTCAACTTCACCTACGACGATGCGCTCCGTACTTGTGATCGACTGACCACCTATCGGCAGATCTGCGCCGAGGTGGCCAAGCAGAACAACATGATCGCCTGCTTCATGTCGAAGCCGTTCATGGGCGTCTCGGCATCAGGTTGCCACCACAACGTCTCCCTGTGGCGCGGTGGCGAGAACACGGTCAAGGCGCTTGGACACGATCCGTTGCCCGGCATGGAGGACAGCTTCGTCCATCGTAAGGGCGGCGAGAACGTCTTCTTGCCCGATGCGGGGCAGCGTGTTCCATCCGAGCTCGGACTGCAGTGCCTGGGCGGACTCAAGGAGCATTTGCCAGCGTTGACGGCGATCGGCTGCTCGACAGTGAACTCGTACCGCCGCCTCTGTGAGACTGGCTTCTGGGCACCGATCTTTGCCGACTGGGGATTCCAGAACCGTACCTGTGGCTTGCGGGTCTCGTCGCCCGATCGGTTCGAGTATCGCGCCGTCGACTCCATGGTGAATCCGTACTTGATGGCGGCCGGAATCCTGAAGGCGTTCGACGACGGTATTCGGACCAAGGCAGACCCCGGTCCGCCGGAGGAGCGCAACATCTACGACGCCATCGAAGAAGGCAAGGAGGTGGTGAAGCTGCCCTTGTCGCTCGGTGCCGCCCTGGATACGCTTGCCGCGGACGAGGTCGTCAAGTCGGCGATGCCCGACGAGATGTACCGGGTCTTCATGCACTACAAGACCGATGAGTGGGAGCGTTTCCTCGCTCAAACCACTGAATGGGACCTCGAAAACTACTTGGACTGCTTGCCATAGCTGTTGGCGGAGATAGCTAACGATGTGTGGAATCGCCGGGATCATTCACCGCAACAAGACGGGCAACGTCGGCGCCGAGATGACCGGCATGCTCCAGGCCATGAAGCATCGTGGTCCGGACTCGACCGGGTTCGCGTTTTACGGTGTTCCGAACGAAGACGAGTTGCTGCTGCGCTTCAAGGTAGCGGAGCATGAGGATCTTGAGACGGGTTTCGAGATCCACGATGCGATCAAGCGACGCCGCGCCGAGGTGGACGAGCGCATCGAATCGATGGGCGGCGATATTCAGGTGGCCGAGGCGCCGACCGAGTATGCCTTCCTCTACCGCCTCCGTTTTGATCCCAAGCTCGAGAGCCTGGCGCGTCTGGCCGACTATATCGAGGACGTCGACGGTGCCGAGGTGCTGTCGATTGGCAACGCGCTGGAGGTCGTCAAGGATCTGGGCGACGCCACCGAGGTGAGCAACCAATACGAGATGGGCAAGTTCGTTGGCACGCACGCCATCGGCCACACGCGCATGGCCACCGAGTCCGACGTCGATATCTGCTCGGCGCATCCGTACTGGGCCTACCCGGTCAGCGATGTCTCGGTGGTGCACAACGGCCAGCTGACCAACTACTGGAGCAAGCGGCGCGAGCTGGAGCGCAGCGGCCACCGATTTCTCTCCGACTGTGATTCAGAGCTCATTGCCGTGTATGTCGCCGAGCTGACCGAGCGTGGGAAGTCGCTAGAGGAAGCGATGCGTCAGTCGGTGGACGAGCTCGACGGCGTATTCAGCTATCTGGTTGCCACCTCGGACGGGCTCGGTCTGGCCAAGGACACCATGGCCGCCAAGCCCATGGTGCTGTACGAAGGCGACGACTGCATCGTCATGGCCTCGGAGGAAGTGGCGATCCGGACCGTGTTCCAGGAGGAGATCGACACCTTTGATCCGTACGCCGGGGATGTACGTGTCTGGAGCACCAACTGATGACTGATGTCCACGCGGAGCCACTGAAGGGCCGTTCCTACAAGACCATGTTCCGGGCCGAGGAAGGAGAAAACCTCGTCTATCCGGACAGCGTCGAGGTCGACTTCGATAGCCGTGCTGAATTCGATGCTGCCGAGATGGACACCAGCTCGATCAACAAGCGCATCCGTGAGCTCATGGGCGAGGGCCACGGTCACATCGTGGTCCTCAATCCGGGCGCCAAGCATTCCCTCGGCGTGGGTATCCTCAATCGGCTGCAGCTGGATTTCGATGGATCACTGGGCTACTTCGGGATCGGACTCAACGATGGTCCGAACGTACGCATCCGGGGACGAGTCGGCTGGTCATGTGGAGAGAACATGATGGCCGGTACCATCGTCATCGAAAAGAACGCCGGCTCGTGTTTCGGCGCCGCGATCCGCGGCGGCGATCTCGTCTGCAGGGGAGACGTCGGAGCGCGAACCGGGATCAACCAGAAGGGTGGAACCATCATCGTAGGTGGCCGAACCGGAATGCTCTCGGGGTTCATGATGCAGCGCGGCCGCATGATCTTTCTCGGCGACGCTGGCGAGAGCCTCGGTGACTCGATGTATGACGGCACCATCTTCGTCGGCGGCGAGATCGCGTCGTTGGGAATCGATGCGGTACCCGGAGAGATGACCGATGTCGAGGCGCATTGGTTGCAGCGCAAGCTCGATCTCTACGGCCTCAAAGCACCCAACGGCGTCGAGAAGCTGCAGAAGATCGTTGCCGGCAAACAGCTTTGGAACTACGACAACCTCGAACCTACTGAAAAGAAGATCGTCCTGTGACTGATAACGGCAAGCGCAACAAGGACGTCCTGGGTGAGAACTTTCTGTTCAAGCCCAGCGTTATCGACGACATCCACATCAAAGCGGATCTCGGCCGCTACCGCATGCGCGGCATGGCGCTGTTCAAGACCATCCCTACCTGGGATGACCTGACGTTCCTGCCCGGCACGCTGACGCGCTTCGTGATCGAAGGCTATCGCGAGAAGTGTCTGACGAAGACGGTTCTCGGCCCGAAGGCCAAGCGCCCGCTGGAGCTCGATATCCCGATCTACATCACCGGCATGAGCTTCGGGGCGCTTTCGTACGAGGCCAAGGTAGCGCTGGCACGCGGTGCGACGATGGCTGGAACCGCCACTTGCTCGGGGGAGGGCGGCATGCTGCCGGACGAGCGCCGTTACTCGTCGAAGTGGCTCTACCAGTGCATCCAGTCGCGCTACGGGTTCAACCCGCATCATCTTCGACTCGCTGACGGCTGCGAGTTCTTCATCGGACAGGGCTGCAAGGTGGGGCTTGGCGGGCACCTCATGGGGCAGAAGGTCACCGATCAGGTGGCCGAGATGCGCAATCTGCCGGCCGGAATCGACCAGCGCTCACCGGCGAGACATCCGGACTGGCTGGGACCGGACGATCTGGCTCTGAAGATCGACGAGATCCGCGAGGCGACCAACGGGGAGATCCCCATCCAGCTCAAGCTCGGATCGGCGCGTGTCTACGACGATGTTCGCATGGCCGCCAAGACGGGTCCGGATAGCATCTACCTCGACGGTATGGAGGGCTCGACGGGAGCCGGTCCGCATCTCGCCACCGAAGAGACGGGAGTGCCGGGAATCGCTGCCATCCGGCAGGCGCGCCACGCGCTCGATGACGTGGGCAAGACCGGGGAGATATCGCTCGTCTACGCCGGCGGTATCCGCAACGGCGCCGACGTCGCCAAGGCCCTGGCGCTGGGTGCCGACGCCATCGCGATTGGCACAGCCGCTATGGTGGCGCTCAACTGCAACCGCGACATTCCAGAGGCCGACTTTGAGGGAACCATCGGCGTGCCGGCGGGTTACTGCTATCACTGCCACACCGGTCTGTGCCCGGTCGGTGTCGCCACTCAGGATCCGGAGCTGCGCAAGCGGCTGGATCCCGACGAGGCGGCGATCCGTGTCTACAACTTCCTGCATACGCTGGCCATCGAGTGCCAGATGATGGCGCGCGCCTGCGGCAAGACGAACGTGCACTCGCTGGAGCCCGAAGACCTGGCGGCGTTGACCTCCGAGGCGTCGGCCATGGCCGAGGTGCCGCTCGCCGGCACCCGATACACCGTCGGCCATCCGGAAATGACCCGGTTCTGACAGACCCGATCCTGAGCGACCTGATTCCGAGAGACGCTGTGAACGACGAAGCCTCGAAGCCAGACGAAGAGCAGGACGTCGACTACTACCTCAAGTCGAGCGGGCTGGATACCGACCGCGAGGTCGAGATCGGCCAGCACATCGGCTACCGGTACGACGTCAACCTCGTTCCCGACTACTCGCTGCTCACTCCGTTGCTGAAGAAGTACATCGAGCTGATGGGCTGGGACGATCTCAACTGGATGGAGGACGTCCATATGGGCTACGAGGAAGGCCGTTCGGCGGTCTTCGATCGCAACATCAACGGTTGGGTTGTCGTGCCAGACGACATGGAACTGCCTGACTCGCAACAAGAGCGAGATATGGTAGCGCGCGAGTTACTGTTGAAGTTCCAGATGTCGCCGCAGCATCCGCTCTACGACCTGGGCGAGAGACACAAGAAGTTCTGACGTCCAGGGTGGTCGCGCGGCGGCCAGCATCGGTCGACGTTAACGAATGCGAGGCTGACTTGAGCGACACCAAGAAGTGGGGCACAGAAGAGTTCTGGGGGCTGGCATATGATTGGGATCCGCAGTGGATCCTGACGCCGGAACAGCAAGGGCTCCAGGCGGCCTTGATCGACCTGTGCCAGACCTCCATGCGTGACAACGCCGTGGAAAGCGATCGCGAGCTGATCTTCCCGCGCAAGAACTTCGAAGCGCTTGCCTCGCTCGGCCTGCTGGGCCTTATGGTGCCGAAGGACCTCGGCGGCCGCGGTGAGAACCACACGTGCTTGGCGATGGTGGTCGAGACGATCGCGCGGTACGGCTGCCCGAGCACGGCGATGTGCTACACGATGCACATCGGCGCGATGGCGGCGGCGATGCTCCGGGCTCACGGCAGCGAGACCATCCAGAACCTGATGCGGCGGCTCGATGACGAGGTGCTGGTCGGCACGCTGTCGTATTCCGATCCCGAGACCGGTTCTCACTTCTGGTATCCGTTCTCGTCCAGCGCCGAGCGTGTTGACGGCGGCTGGAAGGTCAACAAGAAGGCATCCTGGACGACCTCGGGCGGGTTCGCTGACTGGTACATCATCCAGACCACCAGCCCGGACTTCGATGGCGACTACTCGGATCTGTCCTGCTTCCTGATCATGGCCGACGAGATCAAAGCAGATCCGTCCACTTGGGACGGCCTCGGTTTGCGCGGCAACCAATCAGGACCCCTGTACGTGGAGGACAAGACGATCCCCGAGGACCGCCTCATCGGGCCGATCGGCGATGGTGCGAGCTCGAACGACGAGGCGGTCGACCCCTTCTTCCTGCTGTGCTCCTCCTCGTGCTGGAACGGCATCTCGATGGGTCTGATCGATATCACCAAGGGGCACACGACCAAGAAGAAGCATGTCGACGTGGGAATGCGAGTGTGCGATTACCCGACGATTCAGGACTACGTCGGCGAAGCAGTGATCGACACGAACACGTCGCGCGCCTTCGTCTATCAGCTGGCCTCGGCGATGGACAAGAAGACCGATGACTGCGACTGGTCTCTGCACGAGGATCTCTCGGTATTGCCGCGGTCGACCGTCTTGCACTGGATGTGGCAGGTGAAGTTCACCGCTGCCAAGAACGTTGCCCACGTGGCCGACAAGATGCTCCACGCCTGTGGTGGCACGGGTTACAAGCCGGCGCTCGGTATCGAGCGATACCTTCGCGACGGCAAGGCGGGTTGGGTCATGGGGCCGACCAACGAGGTGTTGCGCCAGTTTGTCGGCAAGGCGGTGCTCCTGGGCTTCGACTCGCTGGACTACTGGAACCAGTCGATCAACGAGCGGGCGCTCCACAACGAGATCAAGAAGATGGACGCCGCGGCCAAGAGCGCGCTCGCCAAGCAGCTGCTCGCGGAGGCCGAGGAATCGCAGTGATCCAGTCGCAGCTCGATGGGCCGCGATGGGCCGCGGGGGGCCTACTTCACCAGATCCCCGGTAGGGAGCGCTATCGAGTCGCCGGCGGCGGCGCCACGGTCGTGGCACTGGCGGCCGGCGATCGCATCGACATCACCGACGTCGAGGGCGGCCAGCGCTGTGAGCTGGCGGTGTTCTCTCCGACCGGCGGCGAGGACAGCGCAGCACTCAACGCGGCTCCCGACAGCCAGCTGGGCGTGCTGGGTATCGCTCAGGCAAGCCGCGAGGGCGATGCGGGCGCCGCGGTGGCGTCGCTGCTGGCGCACGGTATCGATCCGCGCGGAGCTCCGGCGCTACAGCTGTTTCGGGGCGACGGGCCCGCTGGCGCACAGGAGTCGTTCACCGCCGAGCGCGACGTCGTCTGTATCGTCGGCGCCCCCGGCGGTCCCATGCGTGTCGATGCGCAGGATCCACCCACCGATCTCGAGATGATCATCCAACGTGCCCGGGTGACCGAGACCCCGGAGACCCCACTACCCGCCCCACTCGGCGATATGCGGATCGACCTGCGGGTGGAGCGTGCCGGGGCGCGCGCCTACGAGGTGAAGGCCGGCGAGTACATTCAGGTGATCGACGTTGCTGGTCAACAGTGCTCGGATTTCCTCGCATTCCGGTCCGATGCCCTCCAAGACGGGGTGGAGAAAGGGCTGGACCCCACTGCCACCCGCACTTTCATGGGTGCGGCGTATCCCGGGCCCGGCCTGTACTCGAAATTCTTCGACCCGGATCTACAGGCGCTTGTCGAAGTCGTTCGCGATACGGTCGGCCGCCACGACACCTTCGGCCTGGCATGTACGGCGAAATACTACGAGGACATGGGGTACTTCGGTCACGCCAACTGTTCCGACAACTTCAACGCCGAGCTGGATCCGTTCACCATCGCGCCGCGCAAGGGTTGGCCGGCGATCAACTTCTTCTACAATACGCGCATCGACGACGACAACGTCCTTTACCTCGATGAGCCGTGGTCGCGACCCGGCGACTACGTCTTGCTTCGCGCCCTGACCGATCTTGTTTGTTTGACTTCGGCCTGTCCCGACGACATCGACGCTGCCAATGCCTGGAATCCCACCGAGGTTCACGTTCGTGTGTATCCGGCCACGAGCTCGTTCTCGATGGGGATGGCACATCGCATGACCGCTGACTCCGAGCCGAAGCTGACGCGCGAGACCGGGTTCCACCCTCGAACTTCGGCGCTGACTCGTAAGTTCACCGACTACAGCGGCTACTGGCTGGCGACCGAGTTCACCGAGCACGGCCCGGTCCAGGAGTACTACGCCTGCCGCGAGCGCGCCGTGGTGATGGATCTGTCGGCGCTGCGCAAGTTCGAGGTCCTGGGTCCGGATGCCGAGGCGCTGATGCAGGCGACCCTGACACGTAACGTGCGTCGCGTCGCTGTTGGCCAGGTGTCGTATACCTCGATGTGCAACGAGACCGGTGGCCTGCTGGATGACGGTACGCTGTTCCGGCTAGGCGCGGACAACTTCCGCTGGATCGGAGGTAATGCTACGGATGGCCTCTGGTTGCGTGAGCAGGCGGAGCAACGTCGGCTCAACGTACGGGTGAAGTCGTCGTCCGATCAGCTGCACAACATCGCGCTTCAGGGCCCGCGCAGCCGTGACATCCTGCGCGATGTCGTCTGGACATCTCCGACACAGCCCAGCATCGACGAGCTCAAATGGTTCCGCTTCACCATTGGACGCGTGGCGGCCGCTGACGGCACGCCGCTGCTGGTATCGCGGACCGGCTACACGGGCGAGCTGGGGTACGAGATCTGGTGCCATCCGGAGGATGCGGTCGCAGTCTGGGATGCGATCTGGGAAGCCGGTGAGCAGCACGAGCTCACCCCGCTTGGCCTGGACGCGCTCGATATCCTGCGTATCGAGTCGGGACTGATCTTCCCGGGCTACGAGTACGACGACCAGGTGGATCCGTTCGAGGCGGGAATCGGATTTACCGTCGACCTCGACAACACAGACGACGATTTCGTCGGGCGCTCCGCCCTCGCCGAGCGCAAGGCCCATCCGCAGAGGCAGCTGGTGGGGCTGGAGCTCGACGGCAACGAAACGGGGGGGCACGGCGATGGTGTCTACGCCGGCCGCAGTCAGATCGGGGTGGTCACCAGCGGTACACGGTCACCCATCCTGAGGAAGAACATCGCCCTTTGCCGATTGGCCAAAGAACATGGCGCCATCGGCACGAAGTTGGAAGTCGGCAAGCTCGACGGGCATCAGAAGCGCATCGCAGCAACCGTCGTGAGGTTTCCGTTCTATGACCCTGAGAAAGAACGCCCTCGCAGTTGAGGAAATCGATGAGCTCCGTTCCTGAAGCAAGCAAGTACGTCGTCATCGGTGCCGGCATCCATGGTCTGAGCACCGCCTACCACCTAGCGCTCGAGCTCGAGGCCCGAGGGCACGGGAGCGGCGCCGACATCATCGTCATCGACAAGGAAGGCGTTGGTGCGGGTGCGTCCGGGATTGCTTGCGGCGTGATCCGCAACAACTATTTCCAGCCTGCCATGCGCGAGCTCATGGCGCACAGCGTCGAGGTGTGGGATAGCGACCCGGAGGCATACAGCTACCACCCGGTCGGCTACATGCAGATCAGCCCGGCAGCGATGGAGTCCGACGTCGGCCAGATCTATGAGCAGCAGAAGGCGATCGGCTACGAGTCAGAGTTCGTCGTCGGCGCGGCTGAAGCCGACAGGTATATGAAGGGGCTGTTCCACGACTGGAAGGCGGCCGGGATCACATCAGTATTGCACGAGAAGAAGGGCGGCTACGCCAACAACATGGCGTCGATGCGCGGCCTCGCCACCAAGGCCGAAGGGGCTGGCGTCACGATCCACGCCGGCGTGACGGTGACCGGGTTCCAGTACACGGATACCGGAATCAGCGCCGTGGAAACCGACCAGGGGACGATCCGCACCGACTACGTCGTGGTGGGTGTGGGCCCCTGGGTGAAGCACATCTGGGAGATGCTCGACCTGCCGAAGACCATTACGGTGAACGACAACGGCACTCTGCACGAAGACGTCCGGATGTGGCGCTACTGGTGTCTGCAAGAGGGCACGCTGGGGGTCGACCCGGAACTGCAACGGACGAACGCCGGCGAGATGCCTCCGGTTGTGCATCTGGATACCGACGCGCCGTTGTACTCGGATGCCGACGGGTCGCTGATCACCGAAGAGATGTGGGGTATCTACTACAAGCCCGACTTCTCGTTCGGCGGTGTGCAGGGAGGCGCCATGCCCTACAAGGTCGACAAGGACCCCGACGACGTGGCGGTCGATCCGTACGGACCGAAGTCGCCGGATTTCATCGTCGGCGAGGACTTCGCCAACATGTGGTGCTCGGCGCTTGCCTTTTGCCAGGAGCGCTTTGTCGGCAAATCGGGACTGTTCCGTGGCGAGGAGCCCTCCGGCGGGATCGGCTCGTTCACCGCCGATAGCTTCCCGGTTTTCGACGTGTTCCGGGGGAACTGCTATTTCGTTGCCGACTCCAACCACGGCTACAAGATGCTCGGGGTGGGTAAGCTGGTGGCTGCCGAGATTGCCGGCGATCGGAGCGGGCTGCTGGAGCCGTTTCGCTTCTCGCGTTATGCCGAG
This sequence comes from Acidobacteriota bacterium, assembly GCA_965248695.1. Classification (GTDB taxonomy): domain Bacteria; phylum Acidobacteriota; class UBA890; order UBA890; family WLXD01; genus DASCOT01. The sequence continues at coordinate 5,122,574 of CBDFKD010000002.1, forward strand.
GGAAAGCTGCATCCGGTGTCCAACAGCCCGTATCCCTGGAGCTAGCGGCGGGAGCGGATTGCGCGGTATCGGAGCCAGTGCAGGGGCGGTGACGGCTTCGGCGAAGACAACGACCGTTTGACTCAGGCTATCGAGGAACCATGGAAAACGAGCTCAGCGCGCTGACCGTCATCTTCACGGAGTTCTACTACTGGGTCTGCATCGTGCTCATGTTCCTCATCCACGTCGGCTTCTGCCTGTACGAGGTCGGCGTGTCGCGTCGCAAGAACATGATGCACACGCTGATGAAGAACGCGATGGTGATTCCGCTGATCACGGTGGCGTTCTTCTTTGTCGGCTGGTGGATCTACTTCGCCTTTCAGAATGGCCCCGGTATTGCCGGCGGGCTCATCCCGGCGCCGTTCGCGCTGCCGTGGAGCGAGCTCATGGGCACCCACATGGGCGGCCAGCCGGCGCAGGCGGCGTTGACCGCCGGCGACACAGCGACCTGGGCGCGTCTGAACGGGGTGTTCTTTGGGGCGTTTCTGCTGTTTTCCTGGACCTGCGCCTCGATCCTGTCCGGGGCGGTCATCGAGCGCATTCGCTCGAGTGCCTTCTGGCTGTTCGCCATCATGCTGGGCTCGATCACCTGGGTCATCGACGCCTCCTGGGGCTGGTCGGGCGAGGGCTGGATGGTGCGCCTGCTGGGCTACCACGACGCCTACGCATCGGGCGTGATCCACGCGATCAGCGGCGGATCGGCACTCGCTGTTCTGTATCACCTGGGGCCGCGCATCGGTCGGTTCCGGTCTGACGGCTCGGCGCGAGCGTTCCCGCCACAGAACACCTGGCTGGTGATCATCGGCCTGTTCATGATCTACACCGGCTTCTGGGGCTTCTACGCTGCCTGCAATATCCCGATTATCGACATCGATCCGGACTCCGCCCGCACGTTCTTTGCGGCGACGACGATCTACCTCACGCCGACCACGCTGAGCGCCATCACCTTCAACTTCCTGCTGTCGCTCGCGGGCGGTCTCATGGCCGGCTACTACGTCTCCAAGGGCGATCCTTACTGGACATTCTCCGGTGGCCTCGCCGGCATCATCACTGCTTCCGCCGGCAACGACCTCTATCATCCGTTGCAGGCCATGTTGATCGGGGCTTTCGGGGTGGTGTGCCTGTACCGGTTGCACCACTGGGTGGAGAAGAAGTTCAAGATCGACGATGCGGTCGGCGCGGTGGCGGTACATGGTTACGCAGGTGTCCTCGGCGTGGTGATCGCCGGGTTCGTGCTCTGGGGTTATCCGAGCTCGCCGAACCCGGAGTTCGCCAGCATCACCCCCTGGGGCCAGATCGCCGGCGCCTTCATCATGTTCTTCGTGCTGGGGTTCGCGCCGTGCTTCGTGCTCGGGGCGGTGCTGAAGAAACTGGACATGCTACGTATCCCGCACGCCATCGAGCTCGCGGGTCTGGATCATCAGATGCTGGCTGACGAGACGGCGGCGTCCTTCGACCTGGTGGTCGAAGAGCTCCGCGTCGCCGGGAGTTGAGACAATGCAGACAGGACTGATCGAGAACTGGACCGGGAACCCGCTGGATATCGGTCCGATGTACCCGTTTGTTGGCATGGAGATGGCCCTTTTTGTGGTGTGCGCTGCGCTTGCCATCGTCTACACGGTCTGGCAGCTGAAGTTCGAGTCGCGCACTTACGACGAGGAAGCGGCCGCGCTGGCGGCACCGTCCGATCTGCAGGACGCCATCGTTGCCGGCGCACCGCCGTGCTACGAGCACGATGAAGCGAGGGTGCTCGACGACGAGGGCTAGCGGTCCTGCCGCCACGCCTTACCCCAGACGGGGCTGAAGGCGAGCACCTTGATCTCGGGCGGTGGACAGGCGTTGAACAGGTGGTTGTGCCAGTAGGCCGCCTGATGGTTCGCGTCTACGTGTGGCAGCTCCTCGACAGCGCACGGTAGACCGTAGGCGCGGGCTCCCTGGGCGAAGGCCAGGGTGCACTCAGCGTGCTCGAGAACCTCCGATGCGATCGCCGAATCGCTGGCGAACTGCGCCGTCAGCATTCCCGAGAAGCGCTCCGGGTGGTTGTAGTACTCCGACGACAGCAGCTTGATGCCGCTGTCGTAGCGTTTCTTCGGGTCCGGCGTTTGACGGATGATGTGGCGAAACAAGCCGGTATGTTCCTCGGGCTCGATTTCGGTCAGCAGCACGGTGATCTCGCAAATCAGGCTGCCGTCGGGCCGTGCGACGCCGGGGCGCATCCCCGGGCTCGGGGCACCGCCGCGCAGCCGCACGACCTCCTTGCGGACCCGACACTGCCAGGCGACGAACTCTTCTTGCAGGCTTGTCATTGCATTGACGGCTGCTGCTGCTCCAGGACGTTGATTAATGTCGACGACACGGTATTGTCGCTCAACGCCAGTGCGGTTGCGATCGGGTGGAGGCCCGCTAGGTACCAAGAGACTTTGATCGGTGGAGACCATGACAGGCAAAGACGCGGCAGGCTTCTTCGAGAAGAACGGGGTGAAGTTCGTCCTCGCGCAGTTCGTCGACATCCACGGCGTGGCTAAGACGAAGGCGGTTCCGGCAGCGCACTATGAGGACATTCTCAGCGACGGGGCCGGGTTCGCCGGCTTCGCCGTATGGGGCCTCGGGCAGGAGCCGCACGATCCGGATTTCATGGCGGTTGGTGATCCAGACACCCTGAGCCTGGTGCCGTGGCAAGAGGGCTACGCGCGGGTCGTGTGCGTCGGCAACGTGAACGGCGCGCCGTGGCCGCTGGATACGCGTCACATCGCCGGGCAGCAACTGGCCCGCATGGCCGAGCGGGGTTGGACGTTCAACACCGGCATCGAGCCGGAGTTCATGCTCCTGCAGCGCGACGACAGCGGCTCCCTCTCGCCGGCCGATCCCACCGATCGACTCGACAAGCCCTGCTACGACTACAAGGGCCTGTCGCGCAGCCGGATCTTCATCGAGAAGCTCGTGGGCGCACTGATGTCGGTGGGTTTCGACGTCTACCAGATCGACCACGAGGACGGCAACGGTCAGTTCGAGATCAACTACACCTACACCGACGCGATGACCTCTGCGGATCGGTACGTATTCTTCCGCATGGCCGCCGGCGAGATCGCCCGCGAGCTCGGCGTTATCTGCTCTTTCATGCCCAAGCCGGCTACGCGGCGCACCGGTAGCGGCACCCACTTCCACATGTCGATCGACGATGCCGATGGCACGCCGCTGTTCGGTGACGAGTCGGATGGGCGCGGCCTCGGACTGTCAAAGCTCGCCTACCATTTCCTGGCCGGCCTGTTGGAGCACGCCCCGGCGCTAGCGGCGCTCTGTGCGCCCTCGGTCAACTCCTACAAGCGCCTGGTTGTCGGCAACACTCGGTCGGGAGCGACCTGGGCGCCGGCCTACATCTCATACGGCGACAACAATCGCTCCAGTATGGTGCGCGTACCGCACGGGCGGCTCGAGCTACGGCTTCCCGACGGTAGCTGCAACCCATATGTGGCGACCGCTGCCATCGTTGCCGCTGGGCTGGACGGAGTCGATCGCCAGCTCGATCCCGGCGAGCCGCAGAATATCAACCACTACACGACCCCGATCGACGAGCTCAAGAAGCTCGGGGTCGGCATCCTGCCGCAGAGCCTGGGCGCCGCACTGGACGCCCTGGAGGCCGACGCGATGTTTCGCGAGCAGCTAGGCGAGAGGTTCATCGCCGAGTTCCTCGAGGTCAAGGAGACGGAGTGGATCGAGTATCAGCGCCACGTCTCCGACTGGGAGGTGGATCGCTACCTCGAGTACTACTAGTGGGTTGTAGAGCCTCCACGACAGGGGGCTAGTCGAATGGAGCTGACGCCTGCCGACCGACGACTGCTCGACGGCGGCGGTGGCGGCGGTGCTCAACTCGCCATGCAGCTCATCGTCCGGGTGGCGGAGGCGATTCGCGCTCCACGATTGATCGATATCTCCTGGGCCCACGTTGGCAGCGCCTACTACAACGGACAGGCCAACATCGACTTCGCCGAGAAGCTGATCCGGCTCGGTACTCGCGTCGCCATCCCGACGACGCTGACCACCTGCTCGCTGAACCTGCAACGGCTCGACGACTCCGACCCAGACGATCGCAACACCAGCCTGCACCTGATCGACCTGTACGAGAGCATGGGCTGCCGCCCGACCATGACGTGCGCTCCATACCACGTGCGAGCGGAGCCTGAGCTTGGCGAGCACGTTGCGTGGACCGAATCGAGCGCGGTGGTCTATGCCAACTCGATTCTGGGTGCGCGTACGAACGCCTATGTGGAGTTTCTCGACATGTGCGCGGCGATTACCGGCCGTGCACCGGATGCCGGCCTGCATCGCACCGAGAACCGCCGTGCCAGCGTCGTTGTGGAACTGCACGACCTGCCGTCGAGATGGCTCGACGACGATCGCTTCTTCCACGTGCTCGGATTCCTGATCGGCCGCACCGTCGGGGATGACATTCCAGCGATCGTCGGCCTGCCCGACACCGCACGTACGGAGCAGCTGCGGGCGATCGGTTCCGCCGGGGCGGCATCCGGTGCGTTGAAGCTCTTCCACGCCGTCGGCATTACACCGGAAGGCGCAACGCTGGAAGAGGCCAGCCAGGGAGCTCCGCCGAGTCGCCGGATCCGCGTTGGCCCTGCCGATCTTCGTGCCGCTGCGGAGCAACTCGGCGCTGCCGGGGGCGACGACGTTGTCGGGGCGGTGTGCCTGGGGACGCCGCACTTCTCGCTCGCCGAGTTCGAGCAGCTCGTGCCGTTGATCCGGGGAGTGCGAGTCCACAAGGGCGTACGCTTCTACGTATCGACCAGCGAACATGTGCTCAGCGAGGTCGAAGAACACGGCTGGCTCGCAACGCTGCATGCCGCCGGCGTGACCCCGGTCACGGGCCGATGCACCTACTACGCGCCCTTGGTCGCCGGCTGCGACGGTCGTGTGGTGACCAACTCGGCCAAGTGGGCCTACTACGCGGCCGGGAGTCTGGGGTCTCGGCCCACGTTCGCGAGCTTGGAAGATTGCGTGCGCGCCGCCGCGAGCGGCCGCGTTCGTTCCGATGCGGAGTTCTGGTCCGATGGCAGCTGAGGTGATACGGGCTACCGAGATCCTTCTCGACGGCGAGTGCCGCGGCGAGACGCTGGTCCTGGAAGAGCCCTTGAGCTTCTGGGGCGGCCTCGATCCGAAGTCCGGCCGCATCGTCGATGAGCATCACCCGCAAACCGGCACCTGTATTGCCGGGCGAATTCTCGTCATGCCGGGCACGCGCGGTAGCACCAGTTCGCCAGGCGCGCTGGCCGACGCACTCCAGCGCGGCAAGGGGCCGGCCGCGGTGCTCCTGCCGGCGGGGAACGTCACGATTCTGGTGGCGGCGATGATCGCTCGAGAGCTCTACGGCACGGAATTACCGGTGCTGGTCGTCGATCGAGGCGACTATCTCGGTCTGCGAACCGGGCAGCTCCTGACGATTGCCAACGGCAGCATCATGGAGGTCGACGAGCTCTGACTACGGGTCGCAGCTCGATCCAGCAGATTGCCGAGGGAGTCTCCGCGGCGTCTGGCTATCGCTCGTAGATCTCGGTGTCGCGGTTGAACGCCGCCCACGCAAACCAGAACGCGTTGAAGGCTTCGGCTATACGGGGCAACCCACCGTTCTCAACCCGTCCGACGAGCTTCCCGCGGACGGGCACACCCTGGAGATTCCACGTCGACCCGGTTTGACGATCCTTCAAGCGAAAGGGGAACCCGCCGGAACCGACGATGTCGAAGTCGAACTTCTTCCACTTCAGCTTCCCCTTCTTGTTGAGGATGCGCACCCGCCGGTCGAATGAGATTGCCAGCCGACGAGCGCCATCGACAACGAGCAGGACAGCGCGGCCGCCGACGTGATCGTTGATTGCGTCGCGAAGGGTCAGATCGTCGAGCGGATACGCTCGCGCGGTGCCCTTATGGGCGATGCCGTGTACCAGCATCTTGGGCGCGAGACGGTCATCGATGAAGCTGTGTGGAAAGAGGAGCCGGGTGCTCTCCACGGTGTCGTAGTCGCCGTACGGATACCGGCTGTAATCGCGGTTGTAACCGGTGTTGAAGGCGACCACCGTGCTGTCGGGATGCATCGCCTTCCAGGCGGCCCATGTCGTTTCGACCACCGGGTAGAGCGCCGGCCGGTGCGAGATGTACGCGCCACAGATGCCGCGAACCATCATCTGTGACCACAGGCTCTCGGAAGCCCGGTCGTACATGACGAGGTTGTTGTCGAACAGCAGTCCCGATGTGCCAAAGGTCACACGCTCACCTTCGAGCACCGAGTCGTACACCAGGCCGCTGCCGGTCAGCGGACAGTAGGTGATCGTCATGGCGACGCCGCCGACCACGTCGTTGACGATCTCGTGCCACCACAGAATGCGCAGCGGATAGGCGCGCGCCTCTCCGTTCTGCACCACGCCAAGCACCATGTCAGCGGGTCCGAGACTCGTCTTGTCGGCCGATACCGTCAGCGGATCAGTCAGCGCAGGGATGGAATCGCGCGCCGCGCCGGCGATCAGATCGGCTTCGGAGATCAGGCATTGAGCCGCCGCTTCGACAGGCGCCAGCGCCACGGTTACCAGAGCGGCGATCCCTAGCGACAGCTGGGACTTCACGACGACTCTCCTTTGGCGACCGGGCCGGAGCGCCAGCCCGAAGCTCCCAAAGTTAGTGCGGGGCGCACAGCACCGCCAAGGTCCCGCACCACGATTCCTGTCAGCGTCGCTACACGCCGCTATCAGGCCCGAGACGGGCCAGGGCCTGATCAGACCGACCCCGGATCATCCCGCGTTGAATGCCCATGTACCAGCGCATGAAGCCGCCAGGTCCGAACGCGGGGGCCTCATGGACCGAATAACGTCCAGCGCCGTAGGCTCCGGACTTCACGCCGGCATGGTTGTTCTCGACGATCCAGATGTCTTCTACCTCGTCGTCTGACGGCCGGTACCGCGCCGCGGTTGCTCGCGTTTTCCGAAACGTTCAAACTCTTGGGTCCGCACCAGAAACGAACGTACCACGGGAGATTGTCACGATGGACGGCGTCCTAGGGCAAGTGGTCGATTTCGAGCGCTACCCGCTCGACGAACCTGACACCCCGGAGCTCCGTGCCCTGGTGACCGCATGCCGTACGAAGCTTGATGATCCGGCGCTCTATTTGCTGCCGGGCGAGGCTGACTCTGGGGGTGATTTCGGGTACGTTCCGTACGTCCGCGCCGGCACGTTGACGTTGTTTCGGGGGGATGAGTCGATCCACCAGGTCACCGAGATCGGAGCCGGATCGAAACGACGGATGATCGCGGTCTTCAGATACGACCAGGCGCCGAACATGGTCTTTCCGCAGCAGTACATCGAACAGGTGCGAAGCCTGGGGCAGGGGATTGCATGACCGACCAAGACAGCCAGCTGAACGAGTACTCGGGACCGACGGCGTTCATCGATAGCGACCATCCCGACGTGGTCGAGTTCGCGCACGAGAGCGTCAGCGCGGAGGACTCCGAGATCGACAAGTCGATCGCGCTCTACGATCGCGTCCGAGACGGGTACCGGTACGATCCGTACAGGATCGACTTGACCGTCGAGGGAATGCGCGCCAGCACCGTGCTCGAGAAGGGGTTCGGTTTCTGCATCTCCAAGGCGACGCTGCTCGCTGCTGCGGCACGGGTGCATGGCATCCCGAGTCGGCTGGGGTTCGGCGATGTCGTGAACCACCTGGTCACGGAGCGCCTGAAGCGCGAGATGCAAACCGATCTGTTCGTGTTCCATGGCTACACGGAGCTGTATCTCGACGGTAAATGGGTCAAGGCGACGCCAGCGTTCAACGCTTCGTTGTGTGAGCGCTTCAACGTCGAGCCGATGGGATTCGATGGCCGCACCGACGCGCTGTTCCAGCAGTTCGATCGCGACGGCAATCACTACATGGAATACGTCCATGACCGCGGTCGCTACGCCGACGTGCCGCTGGACGAGATCATCGCAGTCTGGGCAGAGCACTACCCGGCGGAGGTGCTTGCCTCGCAGGACAGCGCCGGCAGTGACGCGACCGCCGGCGAGCGCGACCAGTTCGTCGAGGCCTAGCAGGCGGTGGTGGAAGTGTGGCGGGCCTGGCGACAGGGTCTTGCGAGGTGGAGGCAAGGAGAGAGGAGGAGGCGATGGTTACCCCATCGTTGACGACGAACGACGCAGCATTACGCGCGCAACCCCCTGTCGCCCGAAGGGTTGCGGCGATTTGGGGCCATCTGCGGCGTTGGCCCTCCTCGACGATGGCTAGGGCATCGGCTGCGTCAGGCCGCCTTGCATCTGGCCCCAACTCGTCGCAACCAGGCCCGCCACACTTCCACCACGGCCTGCTAGCGCCGTGGTGCTGAAGGTGCGATCCCTGAGAGGTGTGCAGCCGTGACGATTGCCGATCAGCAGCTGTATGTCGGCGGCAGGTATCTGGATGCCACCGGCGGCGAAACATTCGACACCGTCAATCCGGCCACCGGCGAAGTGTTGTGCAGCGTGCAGCAGGCCGGCGCCGAGGATGTCGATCGGGCCGTGGACTCGGCGCGGGCTGGGTTCCGCGAGTGGTCGACGACGAGCGGGGCCGAGCGCGGCCGTGTACTCAACCGCGCGGTGGCGCTGCTGCGGCAACGCAACGACGAGCTGGCGCACCTGGAGGTCCTGGACACCGGTAAGCCGATCCAGGAGGCCTCGGTTGTCGACGTGCTGTCTGGCGCCGACTGCATCGAGTACTACGCCGGTCTTGCCGCCAGCCTGCACGGTGAGCATTTCGACCTCGGCTCGTCGTTCGCCTACACCCGCCGCGAGCCGCTCGGCGTGTGCGCCGGAATCGGTGCCTGGAACTACCCGTTGCAAATCGCCTGCTGGAAGTCCGGCCCGGCGCTGGCGTGCGGCAACGCGATGATCTTCAAGCCCGCCGAGCTCACCCCGCTGACGGCGCCGAAACTGGCAGAGATCTTCACCGAGGCAGGCGTACCGGATGGAGTGTTCAACGTCGTCCACGGGGATGGCCGAACAGGACAGTTGCTGACGCGCCATCCGGGAATCGACAAGGTCTCGCTGACCGGCGAGGTGGGTACCGGAAAGCTCGTCATGGCTGACGCCGCCAGCACGCTCAAGCATGTGACGATGGAGCTCGGCGGCAAGTCGCCCCTGGTGATCTTCGCCGACTGTGACCTCGAGAACGCGGTGTCGGCGGCGCTGATGGCGAATTTCTACACCCAGGGCGAGGTCTGTTCCAACGGAACGCGGGTGTTCGTCGAAAGCAGCATCCACGATCGATTCATCGCCCGTCTCCTGGAGCGTGTCAGACAGATGCGGATCGGCGACCCGCTCGATCCAGAGACCCATGTCGGGGCCCTGATCTCCGCGGAGCACCGGGACCGTGTGCTCGGCTATATCGAGTCCGGAAAGGCGGCCGGCGCCAAAATTCTATGCGGCGGCGCCGCTCCGCCCGAACCAGAGCTTGCCGCCGGCTTTTTCGTCGAGCCGACGGTGTTTGATGGCTGCAGTGACGACATGCAGATCGTCAAGGAAGAGATCTTCGGCCCGGTGATGGCAGTGCTCGGCTTCGAAACCGAGGACGAGGTGGTCGCGCGCGCCAACGACACCACCTACGGGCTCGCTGCTGGCGTCTTCACGAGGGATATCCAACGCGCGCATCGAGTGGTGGCACAGCTGGAGGCGGGCACATGCTGGATCAACAACTACAACATCACGCCGATCGAGATGCCGTTTGGCGGCACCAAACAGTCCGGCATCGGGCGCGAGAACAGCCTCACCACCTTGAACCACTACACGCAGCTCAAGAGCGTCTATGTGGAGATGGGCGACGTGGAGGCACCGTACTGATGCAGCGCCTCATCGCTTGCCTCGCCGTGGTGCTGGCGACCGGCGCGCTAGCTGCGACGAACGGAGGCGACCAGGACTTCGCCCATGCCGTACCCGAAGAGGTCGGCATGTCGACCGAGCGCCTGGAACGCATCCGACCGCTGATGCAAGGGTACGTCGACGAAGGCAAGCTCCCGGGCGTGCTGACGGTAGTGGCTCGCCGCGGCAAGCTGGTGCATTTCGAGACCGTCGGCCAGATGGATATCGAAGCCGGGGCCCCGATGCGCGCGGACACCATCTTTCGCATCTACTCGATGAGCAAGGTGGTCAACGCCGTCGCCGTGATGATGCTGCTGGAGCAGGGTGAGCTTCTGCTCACCGATCCCGTAGCCGACTACCTCCCGGTGCTAACGGACATGCGCGTCTATCTGGACGGCGCAGGTGACGCGCTTCGCACCGAGGCAGCGCGGCCGATCACGGTGTTGCATCTGTTGACCCATACCTCCGGGTTCACCTACGGCGGCGAAGGCACGATAGGTGACCTGTACCGTCAGGAAGGCGTCTTCGGATCTCCATCACGGAGCGACACGGCGCCACCGACGCTAACGGCTTTCGTTGAGCGGCTAGCCACCGTGCCGTTGGCGGCACAACCGGGGAGCGCCTTTCACTACGGGGTTTCCAATGACGTCTTGGGGCGCCTCGTCGAGGTGGTCTCCGGCAGTCCCTACGATCAGTTCCTTTCCAAGAACATCTTCGTGCCACTGCGTATGGTCGATACGGGCTTCTACGTCCCGGATTCGAAGATCGATCGGTTCGCCGCCAACTACGCCCCCGTGGGCGGAAGTGTAGCGGAGGCGCTGCGCTCAGACGATTCCTCGCCCGCCAGGGCACCAACACCGCTGTTGCGGCTTGTCGACTCACCCCGCCAGAGCGTTTGGCGCGACCTGAACCCGGTGCCCTACGGTGGCGCCGGGCTGGTCTCGACGGCCACGGATTACCTGCGGTTCGCGCAAATGTTGCTGAACGGTGGCGAGCTCGACGGGGCACGCTTGCTAGGCCGCAAGACCGTCGAGTTGATGCGGCAAGACCACACTACGCCGATGACCGGTCCGGATCCGTTGAGCGTCTTCGCCGACTACTACGAAGGCTGCTCCGCCGGCTTCGGCTTTGGCCTCACCGGCTCGGTAGTGATCGATGCCGCCCGTACCTGTACGCCGGGGTCGGTGGGTTCCTTCTCGTGGGGCGGTGCGGCGAGCACGGAATGGTGGATGGATCCCGAGGAGGAGCTCATCGGCATGCTGTTCACCCAACAGCTGGGCTCCCCGTATCCACTGCGCGCCCAGATGAAAGTCCTGACCTACCAGGCGCTGGTCGATTAGGAGGTGATGGAAGTGTCCGCCGACCTGCCGCATCTGTTCTCACCGCTCACGATCCGCAACGTCACCCTGAAGAACCGCATCGTATCCACCGGTCATGACACGATGATGGCCGAGGACGGTCTGCCGAGCGCCACAACGGCGGCGTATCATCGCGCTCGCGCCGTCGGCGGTGTCGGCCTGATCATCACCGAGGTGGCTGGAATCCACCCCAGCTCGCGGTACACGCCGCACATGGCTGTGGCGACGCACGACGACTGCATCCCGGGATTTCGTGGCATCGCCGAGGCGTGTCACGAGCATGGATGCACCGTGTTCGGCCAGCTGTTCCACCCCGGTCGAGAGCTGTTCCCGAAGAGCGAGGACGGTACGGCGATGGTCGCCTATTCGGCGTCGGCGGTGCCCAACGAGCGCTTCCACGTCATGCCGCGGGCGATGCCCAAACGGATTATCGACGAGATCGTCACCGGCTTTGCGGACGGCGCCGCTCGCCTGCAGCAGGCAGGCTTCGATGGGGTGGAGATCGTCGGCAGTCACGGCTATTTGATCGCTCAGTTTCTCAACCCGCGGGTGAACCGGCGCGACGACGAGTACGGTGGCTCCTTGGACGCCCGCCTGAGGCTGGTGCGTGAGGTGGCCGCAGCCATCCGGCAACGCACCGGCGACATGGTCGTCGGGCTGCGTATCTCGGCCGACGAGCAGAACCCGGACGGTCTGCAACCTGATGCCGTGACGGAGGTCTGTAGAACGCTCGACGTCGATGGCGAGATCGACTACTTCAGCGTCGTTGCCGGTGCCTCCACGACGCTCGGAAGCGCCCTCCACATCGTGCCGCCCATGGAGCTGGGCCGCACCTACGTGGCGCCACATGCGGCCGCCGTGCGCGCCGCGGTGAGCAAGCCGGTCATCGTCACGGGCCGTACGGTCAACCCGATAGACGCCGAGCGAGTGCTCACCGACGGTCACGCCGATCTGTGCGGCATGACGCGCGCCTTGATCAGCGACCCCGAGATGCCCAACAAGGCGCGTGCTGGCCGGCTCGACGACATCCGCACCTGCATCGGCTGCAACCAGGCGTGCATCGGCCACATGCACATGGGCGTGCCGATCTCCTGTATCCAATACCCGGAGAGCGGGCGAGAGCTGCGTTACGGCGAGCGGGGGCGGGCGACGGCCGCCCGGCGCGTGCTGGTAGTCGGCGGGGGTCCGGCAGGCATGAAGGCGGCAGCGGTCGCTGCCGAGCGAGGTCACGAAGTGGTGCTCTACGAACGCACCGCGGCCCTCGGCGGGCAGGTACTCATCGCAGCGGCACTCCCCGGACGCGCCGAGTTCGGGGGCCTGGTGCCCAACCTGCAGCGCGAGGTCGAGGCAGCCGGCGTGGAAGTGAAAACCAACGTCGAAGTGACCCGCGAGCTCGTTGCCGAGCGAGCGCCGGACGTGGTGATCCTGGCGACCGGAGCACGGCCGTACGTCCCGACGATCCCGGGAACTGACGGTGCCCACGTCGTTACCGCCTGGCAAGTGCTGCAGGACGAGGTCGAAACCCGAGGCTCAGTGGTGGTGGCAGATTGGCGCTGCGATTGGATCGGGCTCGGCGTGGCCCAGAAGTTGGCGATCGCCGGCCACTCGGTGCATCTGTGCGTCAACGGCAGGATGCCCGGTGAGACGATCCAGCAGTATGTCCGCGACCAGATGGTGGGTGCCCTGCACCGGCTGGGCGCAGAGGTCACTCCGCTCGCTCGCCTCCATCGTATCGACGGGAACGCGGCGCACTTCGTGCACACCACCAGCGGTGAGCCGATGGTCGTAGCAGGAGTCGACACGGTCGTCCTGGCCCTGGGACACGCTGCACGGAACGAGCTAGAGTCCGATCTGGCCGATTTCAGCGGTGAGCTGTGCATCATTGGCGATTGCCTTTGTCCGCGAACCGTCGAAGAGGCGGTGTTCGAGGGGCTCAAGGCAGGGATCGCCGTATAGAGTCGGCAACCTCGCGGCGAATTGCCCAAGGAGCAAGACGGATGACTCGAAACAAGGTTCTAGTGGCCACCGCAACGCTGACCTGTGCTATCGCGGCACTCGCGCCGACCGGACGCGGATGGGCGCAGATGGACGGCGGCCACAGCCGCACCGCGATGTACACCGTACGCTCCCAACAGGGCGTCCAGGTGCCGATGCGTGATGGCGTCAGTCTGTCGACCGATCTGTACTTTCCGGAAGGCGCGACCGGGCCGTTACCGACGATTCTCGTCCGGACTCCCTACAACAAGGAGAACCCGGCAAGCAATCGGGTCAACGTCGAGACGTTCGTTGGCCAAGGCTACGTCGTCGCCGTTCAGGATATTCGGGGCCGGTTCGAATCTCAGGGCCGATACACGGTGCGCGTCGGTGAGCGCACCGACGGCTACGATGCGGTGGAGTGGTTAAGCAGCCAGGCGTGGTCCTCAGGCAAGGTGGGCTCCTTCGGTTGCTCGTATCGCGGTGAGACACAATTGACCCTCGCCGCAGCCCGTCACCCGAATCACGTCGCCGGGATACCGATGGCCCCCTCCGGCGGCTACTACTCGCCCGGGCGGCCGTGGGGCTCATTCGACGGCGGTGCGTTCGAGCTGGCGCAAACTGCCGGCTGGTTCATCGGCAACCCCGCCAAGATTCACTACGGCCCGCCAGCTTGGGTCGACCGCGAGGAGTGGCTCGCCTCCGAGCAGGCGCGGCTGTTTCGCACCGGCCCGGAAGACCTGCAGGTCGACCGACTCGCGCTGTACTGGACGTTGCCGGTAGTGGATGTGCTCAACAAGGCCGGCGCACCCCCGAACGACTACGTCGACTATGCCAGCAATTCTCCGGAGGCCGAATACTTCCAGGAGTTGGGCTACGTTCGCAGCGACGATCGATTCGATATGCCGATGCTCTACGTCGACACCTGGTACGACTTCGCGCAGGCCGACACACTGATGATGTTCAACCAGATGCGCGCCAACGCGGTGAGTGAACGGGCACGCGACAACCAGTTCATCATCATCTCACCGACCCGGCACTGCAGTCACAGCGCGGCCACCGAGCAAACCACCGCCGGTGAGCGCGACCTCGGCGACGCCCGCAAGGGCTTCGTAGATCTCTACCTCGACTGGTACGACCACTGGCTCAAGGGCATCGACAACGGCGTCACCGGCATGCCCCGCGTGCAGTACTACCTGATGGGAGCCAACGAGTGGCGCGCCGCCGACAGCTGGCCACCTGCCGGCACGTCGTACAAGAAGCTGTTCCTGCACAGCGACGGCCGCGCCAACAGCCGGCTCGGTGACGGGGCGCTGTCGGCGACACCTCCCACACAGGAGCCGGCGGATCGCTTCACCTATGACCCTGGTACACCGGTGATGTCGCTGGGCGGCCAGGGCTGCTGCTCGGGAATGAGCACCGGCCAGGGTGGCTACGACCAGTTGACCTGACCCCGCGGTTAGTACCATGTCTTATCTCAGTAACTCGGTGCTGACAAGAGGTTGTTGAGGCCGGCGAAGCGGAGCGCAGCCGGCTTCAACAACGTCGCTTCGGGTGCGGGCGGCCGATAGCTCAGCGAGCTGTGCGGTCGCATGCGGTTGTAGTGCTGACGCCATCTCTCGATCAGAACCTTTGCCTCCTTGAGCGTGTAGAAGATCTCTCCATCCAGCAGCTCGTCGCGTAGCTTGCCGTTGAAGCTCTCCACGTAACCGTTCTCCCACGGCGAGCCCGGCTCGATGAACAGCGTCCCCACGCCCAACCGGCCCAGCCAGTCGCGAACCGCCTCGGCGGTGAACTCTGGTCCGTTATCCGACCGGATGTGCTCAGGTATGCCCCGGTGTACGAACAACCTCCCGAGCTGCTCCAGCACGTCCTCAGAGTTGAGCTTCCGTGCTACATGGATCGCCAGGCTTTCTCGTGTGTACTCATCGACGATCGTCAGCAGCCTCATAGCCCGACCGTCGTGCGTCCGGTGGTGCAGGAAGTCATACGCCCAGACATGATCCCGGTGCTGTGGGCGCAGCCGGATGCAGGAGCCATCGCTCAGCCACAGCCGTGCTCGTTTGGGCTGTTTTCTCGGTACTTTCAGCCCTTCGCGCCGCCAGATACGCTGCACTCGTTTGTGGTTCACGGACCAGCCCTCCATGCGCAGCAACGCTGTCACCCTCCGATATCCGTAGCGCCCGTACTGTCGGGCTAAATCCACGATCCGCTCCGTCAAAATCTGCTCCTGTTGCGGCTCTCTTGGCACGTACCGGTGTGTCGTGCGTGGTTGTTTCAGTACCCGACACGCCCGCCTCTCCGAGACGCCCAGCCGCCCCCGTACATGTGCCACCGCCTCTCGCCGCCGAGCTGGGCTCAGAAGTTTCCCTCCGCCACTTCCTTCAGGATCGACAGGTCGAGTTCCTTTTCCGCCACCAGCCTCTTGAGCCGGGCATTCTCCTTCTCCAGTTGCTTGAGCTTTCTGGCCTGGTTGAGCTTCAGTCCGCCGTACTCTCGCCGCCACCGGTAGTAGGTGTGCTCGGTGATTGCTATGACCTGCCCCCCAATAATCGGGCCAGTCTGAGAGTTAGGATTTGAGGCTCTCAGGATGGCTCGGGAAGGGGGAAGAATGGCGCGGAAGCGGTACACTGTAGAGCAGATCATCGCCAAGCTCAGGGAGGCAGAGATCGAGCTAGCGAAAGGGGCCAAGACACCGGAGGCATGCCGCAAGCTGGGAATCAGCGAGAACACGTATTACCGGTGGCGCAAGGAGTACGGTGGACTGAGGGTGGATCAGGCACGGCGACTCAAGGAGCTGGAGCGGGAAAACGGCCGGCTCAAGAAGTTGCTGGCGGAGACGATGCTCGACAACGCCATCCTCAAAGAGGTTTCGTCGGGAAACTTCTGAGCCCGGCACGACGGAGCCGGGCAGTGCACCACGCACAGCAGTCGTTGGGTGTGTCCGAGAGGCGAGCCTGCAGAGTACTGGGCCAGGTGCGCTCGACGCAGCAGTATCGGCCCAAGGTGCCGCAGGAGGAGAAGGCACTGGTGGAGCGGATGACCCAGCTGGCGACGCAGTACGGGCGCTATGGGTACCGGCGGATCACGGCGCTGTTGGTACGTGAGGGGTGGCGAGTGAATCACAAGAGGGTCGAACGGTTATGGCGTCGTGAGGGGCTGAAGGTACCGAAAAAGCAGCCCAAGCGCGGACGCTGGTGGCGCAATGATGGATCGTGCGTGCGGCTGCGGCCGGAGAGGAAAGATCACGTCTGGGCCTATGACTTCGTGCACGAACGAACTCACGACGGGCGAGCGTTTCGTCTACTGACGATCGTGGATGAGTACACGAGAGAGTGCTTGGCAATCGATGTAGCACGCAGGCTCAACTCCGAGAACGTGCTGGAGCGACTCGCTGAGCTGTTCGTGAACCGGGGTGTTGCCGATCACATCCGCTCCGACAACGGACCGGAGTTCACTTCTCGGGCAGTGCGTGAATGGCTCGAGCGAATCGGTGTGAAGACGCTGTTCATTGAGCCCGGATCGCCATGGGAGAACGGCTACGTGGAGAGCTTCAACGGCAAGCTCCGCGACGAGCTGCTGAACGGCGAGATCTTCTACACGCTCAAGGAGGCGCAGTGCTTGGTGCACCGCTGGCGCCGCCAGTACAACCAGGTGCGGCCCCATAGCTCGTTGGGCTATCGACCGCCTGCACCCGAAGCGACGTTGTTGCAGCCGGCTACGCTCCGCTTCGCCAGCTCCAACAATCTCTTGCCAGTACCGATTCTATGAGTTACGAAGTGGCCCAAACACTTGGGGCAGGTCACTGGTGGCTCTTGGTGGCCTTGCCCTGGGGACGGTCGCCATCGGCGGCCTCTCAATGGGCGGCGTGGCGGCCCAAGGCGCCTTGTCGGGCAGCATCTTGACCCTCTCCGAGGGCGATTCCGAGCGTGTTCTCTTGATCGGCTGGTTCGTCCTCATCGTCGCCATCGCCGCCGCCGTTGTTGCGGCAATCGTAGCGTTCATGAAGACGACCGCGAGGGACAGCGGCGAGGCAGGTCCGGAAGGACGAAACGATCCGAGCTAGCGCGACCGTGGAGACGCGCGAGAGCCAGAATCTCCTCGACGATTACTTCATCCTGATCCGTCCCGGCCTTTCGCCTGACCGCGACCGGCTGGCCCATCCCTGGGACGAGTCCGACTCGAACCAGGGTACGTGCGGCCCTAGGCCGACCTCGAAGGGGGCGAGTTGCAGAACCTCCTCGCCTCGATCGCAGAAACCCTCTCAGCCGGCTGTAACACCGAGCTACCGATCGCATAGAAGAGGGTGACGGCGAGATTCTGAGATCGAGAGTAGCGGACTGAGGAGGATCGAAGCATGCAGAACGCGATCAAATGCCGGGGCGTCAGCAAGGGGTACCCGCGCTTCACCCTGAACGACATCGATCTCCAAGTGCCGGAGGGCTCGGTCATGGGCTTGGTGGGGCCATGGCGCCGGCAAGCCAACCAAACGCATCATGAACTCCAAGGGCGGGAACTGCCGCATGAGTGAGTCGGCGGTAGCAGCCACCCCCGTCGCCCGCGGTGAGCGCATCGTCGCCATCGATGTGCTGCGGGGCTTCGCGATCCTGGGCATCCTGATCATCAACATCCAGAGCTTCGCGATGGTCGATGCGTCGTACCTGAACCCGGCGGCCACCTGGCCGGCCGGCGAGCTGACGGGCGCCAACCTGTGGTTATGGGCCGTCAGCTACCTGTTCGGCGACCAGAAGTTCATGACGATCTTCTCGATGCTCTTCGGCGCGGGCATCGTGCTCATGAGCGGGCGCGCCGAGGCCAAGGGCATCCGGGCCGTCGGCCTGCACTACCGGCGGCAGTTCTGGCTGCTGCTCATCGGCATGGGGCACGCCTACCTGCTCTGGTCGGGCGACATCCTGGTGACCTACGCGCTGTGCGCGCTCCTTCTCTATTGGCTCCGCAACCTCTCGCCGCGGACGCTGATCGCGCTCGGCGTCGTCGTCGTCAGCGTCTCATCGATGCTCTCGTTCAGCGCCCAGTTCTCGATGCCGTATTGGGGCGAGGAGCAGATCGAGGATGGCCGGCTCGGTTGGGCGCCACCGCCCGAGGAGCTTCAGGCCGGCGTCGACGCCTATCGCGGCGGCTGGTGGGAGCAGATGCCGCAGCGCGCCGCCACCGCGCTAGCGATCCAGACCTTCATCTTCTTGGTCTGGTTCGGCTGGCGCGCCGGCGGGCTGATGCTCATCGGCATGGCGCTGTTCAAGCTCGGGGTGCTGACCGCGGCCCGTGAGGACGCGTTCTATAAGAGGATGCTCCTGTGCCTGCCGGTGGGCCTGGGGATCGTCGCTTACGGGATCTCGCGCAACCTCCAAGAAGGGTTCGCATTCGAGTACTCGATGTTTCTCGGCGCCCAGTTCAACTACTGGGGGAGCATGCTGGTCAGCCTCGGCTACGTGGCGATCGTGATGCTGGTCTGTCGGCGCGGCCTGATGACGGGGCTGACCGATCGCCTGGCGGCGTGCGGCCGCATGGCCCTGACCAACTACCTTACCCAGACGATCATCTGTACGCTCATCTTCTACGGCCACGGGCTGGGCCTCTACGAGCGCATCCAGCGCCCGGGACAGGTGCTGATCGTCCTCGGCGTCTGGGCGGCGCAGCTCCTGTGGTCGCCCTGGTGGCTGGCCCGCTACAGCTTCGGCCCGTTCGAATGGGCGTGGCGCTCGCTGACTTACGTACTGCAGCCGCTCCGCCGCGCTGCCGAGCTGCGCGGTTAGCTTGGCTGCTGTCCTGTTCGCCGTACCGCTCCGAGATGGGGCCATCGGCCTCTAGAAACCGCCTTGGAGCCCCCCCGGCCTCCAGCAATTTCATTGGCCTTACCTCTGGAACCCTGCCTATCGCGGGTTCACAACGGTTTCGTCATTCGATAGAACTTCAATCCCGGTATGGGCAAGCGCTTTGGCCACTGCGAGTCGACGGTCATCCCGCGGCGCTCGTAAAATCGGCGAGCTCCCTCATTCTTGGCTGAGACGTCGAGGGATATTCGAGTCGATCCACTTGCACGAGCTCGCTCTTCAAAGGAGTCCATCAAAACGGAGCCAACGCCATCGCCGCGAAGTTCCTTGTCAACGGCGATGAACTGGAGGTAGAAATCGCCATCGGCGATTGAGTCGGTAATTCGGATGAGTGGAGCCAACAGTATTAGCACAACCCTCATCCGTAGATTGCGCCTGCCCGCAGCCTGCTTCAGGGGTTGGGGCGAGGAACGGCGATGCTGCTCGGCGGTGTGGCCCGAGACCATTCCCACAATAGCGTTGTCACATTCTGAGAAGGTTACGTTTTGGTACGAGAGGTTGTGGTCGGGCTGGGCGAACGCTGTGGCGATTATGTGCGCGACGCGGGGACCGAGCATGAAGCGGACGCGGGGAGAAACCCTCAGCTGCTTCATCGACGTAGTGGGCAAATGCCAGACCCTCTTCGAACGTGGGGTTGGCGGCCCGAAGGGTTACCGAATGCTGATCCATGATGATCATTAGCACCTTAGTGTGCGCCCGGGCATTGTCAACTTAGCGGAGATCCTGGCAGAGTGCGGCCACTGCGACCTTCGGTTGTGAGCCCGACGAGCCACCCAACTGCCGAGCGATCGTGGCGCGGATCAGGGCTAGCTCCGCCTCCTAGCGAGAAGTGGGGTCAAATCCTGCCCCGCTATTCCAGAAAGCCCCGGTGGCGCAGCGTTCTCCACGATGACCGTCGAGATCGAGTACAAGCCGAAGGGGACGGACGGAGCGAACGTCAGCGCGCCGAGGCCACCTGGAGCGCGGGTTCGACAGTCGGTGGAACCGAGAAGATGAATAGGCCGCGGGATTGATCGGAAAGCAGGATCTGGCCGGGGCCTAGCAGCGAATAGATTCCCCAGGCGCCCCTGAACCGCCTGCCACCACCGCCGTAGGTGTCGTAGTCGCCGGCGAAGCTGAGCTTGCCGGTGACAGGATTGATGTCATAGACGCGGAGACCCGCCTCGTACCAGGAGTTGTAAAGCCGGTATCCGACAATCATCTGATTGTGCACGCTGCTTGTACGACGCACTTTGAGGGAATCCGTCCGCGTCAGCGACACCGAGTCGCCGGTGTCCGTGATCCTGTAGACGGTGATTCCGCCGCCGCGGCGCTCCTCGCCGGTAACAACGTACTTGCCATCGGCCGTTGGCCAGGCCGAATGAGTGTTGTTGCCCGGTGTCGATCCCAGGAAGGAAGGCGGAGCGTTGGCCACGTCGCTGACGTCGTAGATCCATAGTCCACCGTCCCAAGCCGAAGCGTATAGGCGGCCGTCCTGGACCGTGATGTCGTGTACGTTGTCACCGCCGACGTCGGTTATGGTCCACTTGTCAGAGCTGATTGTCGCGGGCGCATTGTTGGGATCGAACGCGGTGAGATCGACAATGCTGATGCGATCGCGGTCGGTGTCGCACTGGTACAGGAAGCCGGCGTCATAGAAGACGTTGTGAACTCCCAGCTCATCGAGCGTCGTTACCCTGGTCAGCAGCTCGGGATTGCTCGGATCACGAACGTCGACGATGAGGGTTCCGGGCGTGTTTCCGTCGGTGAACTCCTCGACCCCGACGAACATCAGGCCGTTGGCGGCCTTGACGTCCTGGGGGGAGTCTCTGTGGGCCCCCTCATCCCTGGACTGTGTGCCGGAACGGAGCTTCGACAACCGAGCAGTCGCTTTTCTCCGCGGGGGCCCGAAGCGGAACTCGGACAAGAGCTCGGGGGCTGTAGGATCCGAAATATCGACGAGGCTTACCGCCTCATCGCCGTAGTGCCCGACGAAAGCCACGGTACCCTCCGCCCAGACGTCGGCGTACTTCCCGTCAAAACCGTCCCATCGTCCGACCAGCGCTACCGCCGGATCGTTGCCCGCCGCGGCCGGGGCCGCCGCGATCACCGTGATCGCCGCAATGGCGGCGAGTGGCATGCCACGTCGCTCTGCTGTCATCTCACGCCTCTCTCAGGGGTATCGATCCGAGCAAACTCGATCTTCGGCCGAGCGACCGCGACCGACCGTCGCTATTACAAGCGTGAGATGTCGTCGATTAGGCTCACCGGGAGCGACGGCGTTGGCGAGCGATCTTGCGGTGGTTTCGTGAGAAGGTCACGCTGGACGCTGGCCTGCTCCGTGAACCAGAAGAGCTAAGAACACCACGAGATGAACAGATCCCGCAGAGCATGCCTGAAGCTCACCGCCGTAGGAGCCGTGGGCCTGCCGCCAACTGCACGATCCTCCAGCGCATTTGCCCAAACTACTCCGGCCGATACAACGATGCGGTTCCTTGCCGCTGCGGGGCGGGGAGACCTAGACACGGTCAAGCGGTTGCTGGCGTTCCACCCCCTTCTACTAGGAGCCAGGGACGGTGAGGGACGCAGTGTGTACGCCCTAGCTCTACTTGGCGGCCATCAGAGTGTGGGCAACTATCTGCATGCTCAGGGCTATCTCGCCGATGTGCACGAGGCAGCTCTCGCCCAGGATTGGGAGCGATTCGACGCGCTGACGACGGATGACGTCTCGGCGGTCAATCGCGATCATCCCATCGGGGGTACCGCAATGTACGCCGCGGCCACGAGCGGCGCAGGCCTCGACATGTGGCGGGTCTATGCGGTAACCGGTGATCCTAGTGCCGTTCCCAGTGGCACACACGGCGCTTCACCACTGCAAGCAGCACTGCGCTACCGAGACCTGCCCGCGGCGGAGATGACGGCAGCTACCCTTCTGGGGAACGACGCCGATCCCAACCCGCCGAGCAACGCCGATGACCCCCCTCTTCACATCGCGGCCGCTCGCGGCTCGGAGGTGATGGTCGAGATGTTGATCCGTCGAGGCGCGGCACTGGGCGCGAAGAATCGGAAGGGTCAGACTCTTGGTCAGGTTGCAGAGCTAGCCGGGAACGCGCAAGTCGCTGCGTTGCTCGCCCGACACGCCGAGATCCCCCGCACGCACTCGACTTCACGAAGCGCTTTTGATGCGATGGGCCGCGCCTACAGGCCACCTGACATCAGCAACATCCCGCTGGTCGAGCGGCGGCGTTTCGTGGGTCAGTCTCACGGCAACCTGGAGTACGTCAAGAAGGCCGTCGCAGCGGAACCGCGAATGGTGCACTCGGTGGCTACTACAAGCGAGATTTGTGTCGAAGCGTGCGCCCATACGGGGCGCAAGGCCGTAGCAGACTTCTTGCTGGAGCACGGCTCTGCGTATTCTCTACCCACCGCCGTGATGAGGGACGACAAGCCGCGAGTCGAACGACTGCTCGACGAAGATCCGCTGCGTATCTACGAGCGCGGCGCACATGACTTCGCGTTGCTTTGGTACCCGATCATCGGCAAATGCGATCTGGAAATGATGGAGCTGCTGCTGGAGCGCGGAGCTGACGTGGAGCAACAGCACTTCCTTGGGACAACGGCGCTGCACTGGGCCAGCATTCGGGGTCCTATCGAGCTGGTCGACTTGCTCATTGCGAACGGAGGCGATGTGAATCGGAAAGGGCGAAAGTTCGATGCGGCGGGAGAGACACCGCTTGAGGCCGCAATGGCCCACGACAATCAGGAGATCGCCCAACTGTTGAGACAGCGAGGCGCTAGGGCTTGAGGAGCTGCTGGCGTACTTGGGGCGAACCTCATCTCGGTGACCATCTGGCCCTGAAGGCGTCATCGACGGTCGACTGGGCCGGCCATCAGAAGAAGATGGCGTCAAGGGACCGCAGCGATCCATAGCGATCTTGACTCCGGTCGCATACGCCGCCGCGTTCCGTCAGCCCATCTGTCGCGGCAACCAGAGCGCCAGCTCCGGGAAGGCGATCAACAGGGCCAGGACCACCAGGACGCCGGCCACGAAGGGGGCGACGCCGAGGAAGATCTCGCCCATCGGGACCTCGGGCGCCACGCGTCGCATGACGAAGACGTTGGCGCCGATCGGCGGTGTCACCAGGGCGAGCTCCGCCATGATCACCGCGAAGACGCCGAACCAAATGAGGTCGATCCCGAGCTCCTCGATCACCGGCACCACGAACGGGATGGTCAGCACCAGCATGCCGAAAACGTCGAGCATAGCGCCAAGGATCAGGAACAACACGACCAGCAAGAGCAGGAACGAGACACGCCCGAGCTCCATGCTGACAAGGAAATTGACAATGTCCTGGGTCAGTCCGGTGACGGCCAGGAAGCGCGCCATCAGGTAGCCGCCCATGATGATGGCGAAGATCATCGAGGCGATGAGGGCGGTACTGCGGAGGCCGCGCGAAATCGCTTCGACGTTTAGCTTGCGGAGCAATCCGGCGGCGACGATCACCCCGGTGCAGCCGATGCCGGCGGCCTCGGTCGGCGTGAAGATTCCGGCGTAGATTCCGCCGATGACCAGAAAGAAGAGGCTGCCGATAGGCGCCAGGCGGCTGACGGCGCCTAGCCGCTCGGACCAGGTCGAGGGTGGGCCCTTGGGTCCGAGCTCGGGCCGCAGCAGGCAGCGGACCAGAATGATCGCCGAGAAGGTCAGCGCGGTGAGGATTCCTGGAACGATGCCGGCGACGAACAGGCCGCCGATCGAGGTCTCGGTCATCACCCCGTAGAAGATGAAGATGACGCTCGGAGGAATGAGGATTCCGAGCGTCCCTGATGCAGCCAGTGCGCCGGTCGCCAGGCGGGCGTTGTAGCCGTGGCGCCTCATCTCAGGCATGACGATCGACCCCATGGTAGCGACCGTGGCGATGCTCGAACCGGTTACCGCGCCGAAGCCGGCGCAGGCGAGAACGGAGGTAATCGCCAGGCCGCCAGGCACCCGGCCAATCCACTTCTGCACGCCGTCGTAGAGATCGGCGGCGAGGCCGGTATGGAACACCAGCTGCCCCATGAGCACGAACAGCGGGATCGTCACGATCACGAAGCTGCGGCCCTCGTCCCACGGGATCAAAGCGACGTGCGCGATGGTGGCGGAGGCGCCCTCGAGCACCCAGAGCCCGACGACCCCGGTCACCGCCATGGCCAGCGCAATCGGTACTCCTACGATTAGCAGCACCAGCAGAAGCGCGACCCCGAGTAGACCGACGATCGTTACATCCAATCGCTCTCGGCCTCCCCGTCCGCCGGTTCGCCCTCAGGGTTGGACAGCAGCCGCGCCACGAACACGAGGCTGGAGACGCCCATGAACGCCATGAAGGGCCACAAAGGCAACATCAGGTCTTCACCGGTTTCCCAGGTGATTGCCATGTAGGGCACGAAGCGAATGCTCTGTGCGGTCAGCGCCCCGAATACGATGATCCCGGAGAGGGCAGACAGCAGATCGGCCAGCTGTCTCCGGCGTCCCGTGAGCCGTGCGTGAACCAGCTCCATGCGGATGTGGAAGCCGCGGTCCCAGGCGTGTGGCAGCGCTCCGAACAGCGAGATCAGCAGCAGGATCCCGTTGGCGTCGCGGCTCCAACGCAGTGGGGCGTTGAACAGGTAGCGCAGCATCACGTCGACGGTGACCAGGACAACCAACGCCGGCAGGCCGCCGTAGACACCGATCCGGTAGAGCCAGATCGAGGCGAGGGCCGACCAGCGGTCCGTCAGCGCCAGCATGAGCAACCTCCGTCGCCGCGATCAGAAGTCAATGATCCCCTCGACGGGATGGTCGGTGACCCGCTGCAGAATCTCGGCGTCGGTCAGGTGAGCGTACTGCGCCGCCACCTGCTCCAGATCGTCAACGACCGCGCGTGCCGGCAATCCCAGTGCCTCGTTCTCGGCGATGAAGCGCTCCTTGAGTGGCACCAGGCGCTGTCGCCAGCGCTGCGTCTCCTCTTCGCCCAGATCGATCAATTCCACCCCGGCGTCGAGGATCGTCGCCATCGCACGGTCGGCGCGCGGCCCCGAGTAGTAGTTCTGCGAGGCCATCTGACTGCGGATTCGCAGCAGGCGGTAGAAGTCGCCTTTGACGTCGTCCGGAAGGGCGTCAAAGGTGGTGCGGTTGAGGCAGTACTGCAGCGCCAGCATGTTGACGTCGACGCGGGTGAAGGCGTTGCCGATCTCGTAGAGGCGATAGGTCGCCATGTCGGGAGCACCGAGGGCGACAGCATCCAGGATGCCGCGCTGGAATGCAGTGTAGGTTTCGCCGGCGGCCATCACGACAGGCACCACTCCGAGCTCCTCGAAGATCTGTGCCGTCAGGCCGCCGGTGACGCGCATCTTGATGCCCTGCATGTCCTCGAGGCGGCGGATCGGTCGTCTGGAGATGATGTTGTAGGGGCTGGTGGTGTCGTAGTGCGCCAGATACACCCCCATGCGCTCGTACTCGGCCTTGAAGTGCTTCGGGTAGAGCTCTTCGGACACCAGCGATCCGACCGGGGGACTGCTGAACAGGAACGGCAGCTGTAAGGCGTGCAGCAGCTGGAAGCTGCCGGGCTGATACCCGGCGTAGCCGTGGGTGTAGTCGGAGATGCCGGTCACCGCGGCCTTGAAGCCATCGAGCGGACCGTGGAGAAGCTTGTCCATGTACTCCTGCAGGCGGAGCCGATCGCCCATCTCGTCCGCAACCAGCTTCTGGAAGGGGATGAAGCCCTCCGTGTACAAGCCGTGCGAGCGTGGAACATGCGACGTGTAGCGGATCGTGAACGGCGCTTCCGCGCTGCTTCGCTGGCCACGCAGGAATGGCGCGGCGACCGCTACGCCGGCGGCTGACATCAGGAGCTTTCGGCGCGTCCAATCCGAATCTACGGACGGCTCCTCAGCCGTCTGCGCCTGGCTCGTCGGGTCATCGTGCATGGCGGGCAACGTTCGCACCGATCGGGCGGCGCTGTCAAAGGGCTGGATACCAGCGCTGAGTCCTCTACTCGTGTTTCCACTGACTGCAGAAGCCACCGGTAGTCTCTGCACCGTCCATCACGTAAACGTGGCCGGTGGCGAACGCGGCATCGTCGGAGGCGAGGAAAGCGAACAGCGCCGCGATCTCCTCGGGCTTCGCGTGCCGGCCTAGGGGAATCTTGCGGTTCACCGCGTCGAGCATGGCGTCGCTGTACTCTGCGCGCTGCATCGGCGTCAGCACGTAGCCCGGCGATATGGCGCTGACGCGAACGGTCGGCGCGAGCTCGAGCGCCATCGACTGAGTCAGCGCGATCACCCCGCCCTTGCTGGCGTTGTAGTCGGCGTAGTGGGGGTAGCCGGTGCTACCACCGGTGGAAGCCGTGTTGACGATCACGCCTGCGCCGCGCTCCATCATGTGACGGGCAGCCGTTTGCGCCACCAAGAACACGCCCTTCAGGTTCACGCCCAGTACCTCGTCCCACTCCTCGGGGGTGATGTCGAGGAAATCGTGCCGGATGCTGATGCCGGCGTTGTTGATCAGGACGTCCACCGACCCCATACGCTCGATCGCCTGCTCGAACGCCGCCTCCACCTGCTCCAGCTTGGAGACGTCAGCGTCTATCACCCCCGAGAGCGCAGGTAGCTCCGTGGCGACGCGATCCCGTGCCTCGGCGCTTCGATCGAGCACGCAAACGTTGCAACCCTCTTCCAGAAACCGGGTGGCGGTGGCCTGGCCGATGCCGCTCGCCCCACCGGTCACCACAATGTTCTTGCCCTTCAACCCTCTCATCGAGCGCTCTCCTGTCGACGGTTCAATCGGTGGGCTCGAAGAATGACACGGCGATCTCGTCGGCGAGGGCGCTCGGATCTCGTCCCGCCAGGTTGGTCAACACGATGACCGTCAGGCGGATCTCCGGATAGCGAAGGATGACGGTGCGGAAGCCCACCCAGGATCCTCCGTGCGAGATGCGCCGATGCCCACGGTGGGAATCGACGCCCCATCCGAACCCATAGCCGAACGTACTGCCGTCGTTCAGGACTCCCGAGGTAAACGCCTCGTCCAGTGACGTTTGACTGACCAGCTGATCGGTGTACAGAGCCTGATCCCAGCGAAGCAGATCTTCAACGGTTGAGAAGACGCCGCCGGCGCCGACGATGGAGTTCAGCATGTGATCGTCGTTGATCTCGAACTCGTCGCCGGCGCGGGAGTGGCCGAGGGCGCGGTTGTCGATCTGCGGCACCGTGTCGCCCGGTTGCGGTGGCCAGCTGCCGGCGTAGTCAGGAACGAACGATCGGGTCATTCCGAGCGGCGAGAAGATGCGCGCGTCGACGAACTCGCGGAACGATTGGCCCGAAACCCGCGCCACCAGGGCCGCGAGGGTGTCGTATCCCGGATTGCTGTATTGGTATCGGTCTCCCGGCGCAAACTGCGCTTCTCCCCAGTCGACGAACAACGAAACGGCTTCTTCATTGCCGGGTCGCTTTCCGGCGAAGCGCTGCTCGAGCTCGTCGTAGTACTCCGGGAGTCCGCCCGTGTGGACCAGGAGGTGACGGATGGTGATGTCCGGGAATCGGCGCAGTGCGGGCAGATGCTCGGCCACTGCGTCGTCCAGGCCGATCTCGCCGTCCTCGGCCAGCATCATGACCGCCATCGAGACGAACTGTTTCGACACGGAGCCGAGCCGGAAGTTCGTGTCGGCGTCGATCGGCGCGCCTGTTGCCACGTCAGCGAGCCCGTAGCCACCGCTGTAAAGAACCTCACCGTTGCGCGCCACGAGGACGGACGCTCCAGGTTGGTCGCCCCGGTCCATGAAGCCCAGGACGTTGTCGACCCGCTCCTCCGCAAAAAGCGGATCGAGGTAAATGTCCGTGATCGGATCGATGAACTCACCGCTGTCGAAATCGGCGCGGTTGGACAGCAGAACGATGCTGAACTGGGCGTCCGGATGGCGGGCTATGGCGGTGCGGAAGCCGACCCAGCTGCCGCCGTGAGAGATGCGGCGGTGGCCCTGATACGCATCGATCCGCCAGCCGAACCCGTATCCGATGTCTTCGAAGCGGTTGTTGTGGGCCGGCGTAAACGCCGCCTTCAGCGTCGCGTGGCTCACCAGTTGCTCGGTGTAGAGCGCCTGATCCCACCGGTACATGTCCTGCAAGCTGGCGTAGATACCGCCCGCGCCCATCATGTAGTTCATGAGGTGGTCGTCGTTGAGCTCGAAGTCGTCGCCGGCGGGTGAGTACCCGAATGCCCGGTTCGGGATTACCTTGCCCGGATCGTCCCAGGCGATCGCGCCGTGCATCTCGAGGGGATCGAAGATGTTGCTTGCCACGAAGTCGGCGAATGGCTCGGCTGCCACTCGCTGCACGATGAGGGCCAGCACCTCGTAGCCCGTATTGCTGTACTCGTAGCGCTCTCCCGGCTCGAAAACCGGCTTTCCCCAGTCTGGCCAGACCTCGGCACCGTCCTCGTTGTTCGGCGGCCGACCGACGACGTGTTCCTCGAGCGCCGGATAGTAGTTCGGTAGTCCACCGGTGTGGTTCATGAGGTTGCGGACGGTGATCTCATCGCCATACCGCGCCGAAATCTCCGGCACGTACTTGGAAACCGGATCGTCGTAGTCGAGCAACCCACGCTCCGCCAGCAGCATGGCGGTCATACAGACGAATTGCTTGGTGACGGAACCCAGCCGTACGGAGGTGTCGGGCGCCAGGGCGACCTGATCGGCGACATCGGCATAGCCGTATCCCGCCTCGTGCACCACCTCGCCATTGTGAATCACCATGGCCGCCACGCCGGGCTGGACACCGTCCGTGAATCGAGCGAACAACGCGTCGACGCGCGCCGATCGATCGGCATCCGTTTCGGCCACCGGCACGTTGGCAACACAGCCGGTTGCCAGGACGACCGCCGCGGCTACGGAAAGGGCGCTGTACAGCGCCCGCCCGGCCGCATCAGGCGCGGAGGCGGCGGCGGCGAAGCGCCGCGTACTCGTGTTCTCGGCGTTGGTCATGGCACTGCTCCTGGTCGTCAGATGTCCTTCGCCAGACACACGCTGAGTGCCGACGTAGAGTATTCGCCGAACCGGGCGACGCGTCGGAAGCCGACGCGCTCATACAGCGCCAGGGCGGCATCTTGGCGTTCGCCGGTCTCCAGCAGGATCCGACCGACGGCCAGATCGTGCGCTTTTGCCTCGAGCGCACGCAGCAGCTGGCGACCGATCCCACGGCCGCGCGCGTCGTCCGACACGTACATTCGCTTGATCTCGGCCGTACCGGCGTCGAGTCTGCGAATGGAGCCACAGCCGACCGGCCGCTCCGCGGCGTATGCCACGAACAGCGCGCCGCGGCCTGCTGCGATCTCTTCCGCGTTGAGCCGGAAGTGGGTGGTCCCCTCCTCCGGATATCGTTCCATGATCTCGGCATTCAGCGCCGCGAACAGCTCCTGTACTGCCGGTGAGTCGAGGTTCTCCCTGCGGAGATCAATCTCCGCGTCGCTCGAGTCGGTAAGTCGATTCTGTGGCATGTCGAGCTCGAGCAACGGTCCCGTCTACTCCGGGAGCGCGAAGGTAAGCAGCGAGTTATGTACCGCCATGCTGATGAACTGGCGACCGCCGACGCTATAAGTCATGGGCGCCGCGTGCGCGGTTCCACCGGCACTGAGCTGCCACAGCACATCGCCGTTGCGGTCATCAAGCGCGAACAGGTAGCCGTCGACCGTACCGGTGAACAGGAATCCTCCGGCCGTTGTGAGGAGTCCCGCCCCGAAGGCTATCGACGGAGTGATCGGATATTCCCAACGCAGGTCGCCCGTCAGCGGATCGAGGGCACGAATCGCGGCGCTGAAGTTCTCCAGGTGGTCGGCGGGCTCTCCACTGCCGCCGTAGTACAGGTCGCCTTCGGAATACTCCTCGTCGCGCTTGAAATAGATATCCGCACCGTCGAACGCCCGCACATAGAACAAGCCCGACGAGCGGCTATAGCTCGGCGACCACCAGTTGGTGCCGCCATACATCCCCGGGTAGACGACCACCCCTTCCTCACTGGGCTCAAGGCCGGGAATGACGATCGGACGTCCGTTCTCGGCGATGCCCGATGCCCAAGTCTGCTGAGCGTAGGGCTTGGCTCGCAGGAACTCGCCTGTTTCGCGGTCGAGGACGTAGTAGAAGGTGTTGCGATTGGCCGTCAGGAGCAACTTGCGCTCACGACCGTCGATGGTGATATCCGCTAGCACCATCGTCTGGTTGGCGTCCCAATCATGCGTGTCGTGAGGCGTGAACTGGTAGTGCCATCGGAGCTCGCCGGTGTCCGGATCGAGCGCCACGACACTGTCGGCGTAGAGGTTGTCTCCCGGTCGCACGTCGCCGTTCCAGTCGGGGCTCGGGTTGCCCGTGCCCCAGTACGTCAGGTCGAGCTCGGGGTCGTATGAGCCGGTCAGCCATGTTGGCGCGCCGCCACGCTTCCATGAGTCACCGCCCCAAGAGTCGTTGCCGGGCTCGCCTTCGCCGGGGATGGTGTAGAAGCGCCATAGGCGTTCGCCGGTGGCGGCGTCGTAGGCGTCGAGGAATCCGCGAATACCGTATTCGCCGCCGGCCACGCCGGTCAGGACCTTGTCTTTGATGATCAGCGGGGCCGCGGTGATGCTGTAGCCGGAGTCAGGACTGGCGACCTCGGCATTCCAGATCACGCTGCCGGTTCGCAAGTCCAGCGCCAACAGTCGCCCGTCGACGGTGCCGACGTAGACGCGATCACCGAGAATGGCCACGCCGCGATTGTTCTCTCCGCAGCAAAGCCTCATCCGCCCGGACACCGGGTGCGTGTACTTCCAGTACTGTCGTCCCGTGGCGGCGTCAAGAGCGATGACGTTGCTCGGTGATTCGGTGATCACCATGAGTCCGTCGGCGACAACCGGCTGCGTCTCGACGGTCGACAGCGTACGAAACTGATGGATCCACTCGACGCGCATGCGGTCGATGTTGTTGCGGTCGATCTGGGCGAGCTCGCTGTACTGGTTGCTCGCATAGGAGCCCGTGTACGTGAGCCAGTTGTGCGGCTCCTCGGCCGCCCGCATGAGTCTCTCTGCGGTGACCGGGGCGCTTCCCGGTGCCTGGGGTCCGGTCGCCGCCACCTTTTCAGGCAGGGTGGCTCCGAGCGCTGCCACGCCGAGCAGCAGGAACAGGGCCATGGCTCGGCCTCTCATGGCCTGCTCTCCGTTCCGGCGAGTCTGGACAGGTAGGCGATGAGGTCGGTGATCTCGTCTTCGCTCAAGAGTTCCCCGAAGGCTGGCATCAGCGAGTCGACCCGTCGGTCGATGCGCCGTAGGTTTCGCTTGCGGAAAGCGCGCAGGGCGTCGTCGCGGTCGAGAAGGCGAATGTTGAATTGATCGTCGTCGACAACGTAGCCTGCGACCTCCTCGCCGGCGTCGGTCAACACCACAGCGGGCCACCAGCGCGGTGCCACCTCGGCGTTGGGCACGACGATCGCTTCGCGCAGGGCGTCGGGCCCGAGGCGCCACCCGACCCAGCTCAGGTCGGGCCCCTGGCGGCCGCCGGCACCGTTTACCATATGGCAGAGGGCGCAGTCAGCCTTGCCGGAGAATAGCTCCCGGCCTTGCCGAGAGTCGCCGGCGACCGTGGGGGCGCCGCTGCTCAAGGACCGCAGATAGGCGACGATCTGCCACGCGCCCTTGTCGCTGATGCCGTTGAACGGCATCCCCGGAAGGCCGTACAGGATGATCGAGTGCACCTGGGCGTCGCTGTTTCCGTTGCGGTAGGGGCGACGGCGGAGGTTGGGTCCTCGACCACCGGTGGCGTTGCCGCCGTGGCAGGAGGAGCAGTTGCGCTGGAACAGCTCTTCGCCGGCCGCCGCGTCGCTGGCGCTGGCGTAGGGGTTCTGGGCTTCGGCAACGGTGCCCGCCGTGGTCGCGAGCATCAGGGCGGCCGAGAGCACGAGTCGGCGGTGTCGTGGTATCGGGTTCATGTCAGCGGCCGGGCAGACTTCTTCATGCCCCGTCTCCTCGAATCGCTAGGTTGACGCGTCGGGTCGATCACGTGATCGTCAAGATCGACGACTCCGACCGGAGTCTCTCTCGTCGGGTGGCGCCGGCGCAACGGGACGACCGCAACGATGGCATTCAGAGCTGCAGTAGGGACGGCGCTGGCGACTGGTCTCCTCGGCTGCGCGACGAGTCCGGCACCAAGTCCGGGCGTTGAGATGGGTCTCCGGGTGCCGATGCGGGACGGGGTGACGCTGGCGGCCGACGTGGCCACGCCCGGTACCCCAGGGCGAGTACCGGCAATCCTGGAGCTGACCCCATATGGCCGAGGCCCGCAGGGAGTCAACTACCGCAACGAAATGGACTACTGGGTCGAGCAAGGCTATGCCTTCGTGATTGTCGATGCGCGCGGCCAGGGCGATTCCGACGGCACGTTCGAGTTCTTCGCGCGGGAGGGCGAGGACGCGCACGACGTGATCGCGTGGATCGGTGAGCAACCGTGGTCGGATGGTCGAGTCGGCATGCGTGGCTCGTCCTATACGGGGGGCAATCAGCTCTACGCGGCGCTGGAGCAGCCGCCGTACCTGCGGTGCATCACCCCGAGTGCCAGCCCCAAGGGTCCGATGGACGACCTGCCATATCAGAGCGGCGCCTTTCGCTTCGATTGGGCGCTGAGCTGGCCGACCGCGCTATCGAACTCGGAATTCGAGATGCCTGTCACGCTGGACTGGAACGATCTACTGGATCACCGGCCCCTGAACACCGCCGACGAGGCGCTGTTCGGCCGGCCGATGGAGCTGTACAGGCGCTTCCTCGAGCACCCGCAGATGGACGATCACTGGCGGCAGATCCAGATCAGCGACGCCGACTATGGCCGCATCGCTGTGCCTTCGCTGTCCTTCACCGGGTGGTTCGATGGCACACTGCCGGGCACGCTGGCCCACTACCGGGGCATGAGAGAGCGCTCGCCGGCAACCGATGCGCATTTCCTCGTCGTCGGTCCCTGGGAGCACATGACGGCGCCCGACGGCGGCTACTCTTACGTCACCGGTGAGCCGGTCATACAGGTCGGGGACCTCGAGCTGCCGGCGCACGCATTCCTGCCGGGCCAAGAGATCACGCGACAGTATTTCGATTGGTGCGCCAAGGGCGAAGGTGAGTTCGCAGCGGCGCCGGTGAAGATCTACCTGACCGGATCACACCGCTGGCTCGAGCTTGCCGACTACCCGCCTCCGGAGATGAGGGTGCAGGCGTTGTACCTGCACAGTGCCGGGGCCGCCAACGGAATCAACGGGGACGGCGCTCTACGCTGGCACCAGGCCGGCGCGCTCCCGACCGACGAGTTTGTCTACGATCCGCTGCACCCGTTTCCGTCGAGCATCCGTCGCGAAGATGGCAGCTGGCATAGCCTGGGCTCCCAGCCGGTCGATATCAGCGACCTGCTCGATCGACCCGACGTGCTGACCTACGCTACCGAGCCGCTGACCGAGCCGCTTTCGATCGCCGGCAACGTGTCGCTGGTGCTCTGGGCGTCATCAGACGCTCCCGACACCGATTTCGTCAGCCTGATCGAGGACATCGCCCCGGATGGCAGTGCCGTGAAGCTCGGAGCCAAGTTCGGTGGCCATGTACGCGCGCGGTTTCGAAATGGCTACGAGAAGGCGGAATTCCTGACGCCGCGCCAGCCCGTGGAGCTCCGCATCGACTATTCGGACATCGGCCATACCTTCTTGAGCGGGCATCGCATCCGCATCACTGTTACCGGCAGCGCCTACCCGTGGATCTTCCCTAATCCGAACACCGGCAACCCGATCGCCACCGATACCCAACCGCCGCGGCTGGCGCGACAGCGCATCTACCACGACGAGCGGTATGGATCGCGACTGCTGCTACCGACCATCCCACAGGAGTGAGCGTTGGGTACGACATCGACTGGGTCTCCGGCGCTGAGCAGCGTCTTCCTGGCGGCGGTGAGCTTGCTGGTTGGCGCCATCGGTTGTTCATCCGGCGAACCCGGCAATCCGCCCGCAGACCTCGTGCTCAGGGGCGGCCAGATCTACACCGTTGATGCACAGCGCTCGTGGGCGCAGGCGGTGGCGGTCAGAGGCGGCGAAATCGCCTACGTCGGCTCGGATGACGGCGCCGACGGACATATTGGCGACGACACGCGTGTCGTCGAGTTGGGTGGACGCATGGTGCTGCCAGCATTCCAGGATGCCCATATCCACCCGATATACGGTGGACTGGAGGCCCTGGCGGTCAGTCTCAACACGCTGAGCACGATCGAGGGGTACGTAGACGCCATCGCGGAGTATGCGGCGGAGAATCCGGATGAGCCCTGGATTCTGGGCGGCGGCTGGTCGATGGCGGTGTTTGGCGTCGGTGCCCTGGCCCGCAAGGAGCTGATCGACGCCGTCGTGTCTGATCGGCCCGTCTACTTGGTCTCGGCGGACGGGCACACCGGGTGGGCCAATTCGAGGGCGCTTGATGTTGCTGGGCTGACGGCCGCGACGCCGGATCCTCCAGGCGGTCGCGTCGATCGCGATCCGAGCACCGGCGAAGCGATCGGCAGCCTGCAGGAGGGGGCGATGGATCTGGTCACGGAGCACGTGCCCGCGGCATCACTGGAGACTCGGTTGGCCAGCCTCCGCTACGCCGTCGACATGTTAAATGGCTACGGCATCACGTCGATCCAAGAAGCAATGGCCAATCGGCCAGATCTCGAGGCCTACCGGGAGCTTGACCAACTAGGCGAGCTGTCCGTGCGGGTCGTCGCCTCGCTGTGGTGGGATCGCAACAGGGGCCAGGAACAGATCGACGGATTGCGCCGTCTTCGAGAGGAGTTCACCGGCGGGCGCGTGCGCGCAACGACGGTCAAGATCATGCAGGACGGCGTCATGGAGAACTTCACCGCTGCACTTCTACAGCCCTATCTGAATGAGGGCGAAACGCGCGGTATGCCGATGGTGGAGCCGGAGGCCTTGAAGCTTGCCGTTGCGGCGCTCGACGCCGAGGGATTTCAGGTGCACTTCCACGCTATCGGTGACGCCGCCGTCAGGCATTGCCTCGACGCCGTTGAGGCGGCGCGCCTGCAAAACGGCGATCTCGGACATCGGCACCACATCTCGCACCTACAGCTCATTGATCCGGCCGACATTCCGCGGTTCCGGGAGCTCGATGTCGTCGCCAACTTCCAGCCACTGTGGGCGTCTGCCGGTACCTACATCGATGACCTGACGATCCCGTATCTGGGACCAGAGCGCAGCCAGTGGCTTTATCCCCTGCGCAGCATTCAAGACGCCGGCGCGATGCTCGCGTTCGGCAGCGACTGGTCCGTGTCGACGGCCAACCCCTTGCCGCAGATCGAAACGGCGATCACGCGCATAAGTGCGGTGGGAGGAGCCCACGAGGCGTTCCTGCCTGAGCAGCGGATCGACTTGGCGAGCGCGGTGGCGGCGTTCACCATGGGGGCCGCCTTCGTGAACCGCATCGAGAGCGAGACCGGCTCGATCGAGCCCGGCAAGCTCGCCGACCTTATCGTGCTCGACCGCAACCTGTTCGAGATCGAGCCGGCCGAGATTTCGGATGCACGCGTGCTGCTGACCTTGATGGAGGGCGAGCCGGTACACGGCGACCTGTCGGACATCTCGCCATGAGAAGCGCCCCACCGACCCGATGTTAGTGGCGGTGGGGCGCGATGCTGTCTCTGCTGCTCGTGCGACTGCCGGTGTTCTGGCAGGCTGCTGGTGCTGCGAGGCGTCAGTCGCTCGGCGGCCACTCTCCGTGCTGCGGTAGACCATCGGTGATCTCGAACCACGATGCCTTGTGGTCGACCATGATGTGCGCCGACGGGCGCATGCCGGGATCGTCGGTCAGCGTGCCGGCCTCGATGAAGTGCTCGCCGTGATAGAGGTTGCCGCCGCAGTTCGAGCAGGAAACACGCGCCGTGAAGGGCTCTTCCTCGTACTTGTGCACGAGCTCCGCACCCTGTGTGATGCGGAAGTTCTCCGGGGAGACCATCACCACCGTGCCATGCGCGGTGCCGCTGCTGTGCTGGCATCGCGAGCAGTGGCAATGGACCATCAACTGCGGATCGCTGGCTTCGTACTGCACGCCCCCACAAAGGCACTTACCTTGCATCGTGATGCTCCTCCCTTCGCCGGAGCCGGGCCGTTACCGGAGGTTGGACTACCGTAGTCAACGGCCCATGCCCACTGGCAGGTATCCATGACGGGCGGACTTTACTGACGGCAATCGGCAAAGACAACCGAATCCCTGCAGATCCGGGGGAGCCTGACCTGGATCGCCGCCAGGAGCAGCGGCGGTTGACAGCGATCGTAAGGACCGATTGGATCTACGGTTGGAGGCTTCAATGGTGGATCGCGTCAAGGCGCGCCAGCTCGGTATGGACCGCCCGGTCACGCGGCGCGATTTCGTCAACGGCTTCGCAGTGGGCAGCGCCGGCGCATGGGCGGCGACGCGCAGCGCTCTGGCAGGGCTCGAACGGTCGGAGCTCCTGGCCGCCAGTGTCGCTAGCGATTACCCGCCCGCGCTCACCGGGCTGCGCGGCAGCCATGAGGGGTCGCTCGAGGTGGGGCATCAGCTCCGCGACGGCGCCTACGCGAGCGCGTCTGGTGCCGAGGACTCCGGCGAAGTCTACGACCTGGTGGTCGTCGGTGGCGGGCTCTCCGGGCTATCCGGGGCCCACTTCTTCTGCCAGGCGCTCGGCGACGATCAGACCGTCCTGATCCTCGACAACCACGACGACTTCGGTGGACACGCCAAGCGCAACGAGTTCACCCACGGGGGCCGGACCTGGATCGGCTACGGCGGCACTATGAGCATCGTCTCGCCGTTCCCGTACAGCTACGCCGCCAAAGCACTGGTGCGGGATCTGGGCATCGAGGTGGAACGCGCCAGCGAGTTTGTCGACAACGATGTCTACGCCGGGCTGGGCTCGGCGACCTTTTTCGATCGCGAGACCTTCGGCGACGACAAGCTCGTGGTCGGTCGCGGGGACGGCTCCTGGGAGAGCTTCTTCGGTAATGCGCCCTTCTCGGAGCGAGCGCGCCAGGATTTGATTCGTATCCACACCGCGAATCGCGACTACATGTCCGGTCTGAGCCGCGCCGAGAAGCGTGCGCGGCTCGCCAGAACGAGCTACCAGGACTACCTGCTCGAGGTGGCACAGGTGGCTCCGGAGGCAATCAAGTTCTTCCTCGGCCGCGGCTACCGGAACAACAAGCGGGTCGATACGCTGCCGGCGCTGGAGGCGGCCCAGGGGGGAGCCCCCGGATTCGACGGCCTCGATCTCGCGCTCGAGGCCCGCTGGGCAGGCAGCGCCGACTACCGCTTCCATTTCCCTGACGGCAACGCCACGATCGCCCGCCTGCTCATCAACCGGCTGGTTCCCGCGGCGCTGCCCGGCGATCACGACATGCAATCGGTGCTGCAAGCCCCGTTGAGCTACGACCGCCTGGATGAGGATGGAGCCAAGGTGCGGATGCGCCTCGACAGCACCGTCGTGCGGGTGGAGCACGAAGGCGTCGCCGGAAGCGCCGACTGGGTGAGTGTTGCCTACGTGCGCGACGGCAAGCTGTCGCGGGTACGAGCCCGCAGCTGTTTGCTCGCCTGCTGGAACCACGTCGTGCCGTACCTGGTCCCCGATCTGCCGCAGGAGCAGAAGGACGCGCTCGGCTACGCCGTGAAGGTACCGATGATGTACACCAACGTGTTCATCAGGAACTGGCGAGCGTTCAAGGAGTTGGGAGTGTCCCGCCTCAGCTATCCGGCGATGTACCACAGCTCGTGCAGACTGGATTATCCGGTGTCGATGGGAGGCTATGAATGCACCCAGTCGCCGGATGACCCCATCGTGCTGCACATGGTGCGCAACCCCAACAAACCCGGACTACCGCGCAAGGACCAGCAGCGCGCCGGCATGCTCGACATGCTGATGACCTCGTTCGAGACCATCGAGCTGGAGACTCGCGACCAGCTGACGCGCGCCCTCGAGGGCGGCGGCTTCGATCCCGCCGAGGACATCCTGGCGATTACCGCCAACCGTTGGCCGCACGGCTATGCCTATACCTACGACACGCTCGCCGATCCGGACGTTCCCGCCGCCGAGCGCCCGCACGTGGTCGGCCGCAAGCCCTTCGGGAAGATCGCGATCGCCAACGCCGACGCCGGAGCGGCGGCTTATACCAACGTCGCCATTGATCAGGCGCATCGCGCCGTTCAGGAGCTCATGCTGGCTAACGGGCTGAAGTAGACGGAGCGAGGCTAGCCAGCCAGGGGAGGACGAAGATGCGCTACATCCTTGCGTCGGGCGCGGCCACGACCCTGGTGATCCTGGCGGGCGCCTGCACCGATGGTGGACCCGCGCCGCCGCAGCAGTCGGCGTTGCCAGAGCGTCGCGAAGCGCGCTACATAGAGCCGGTTCCCTGGGACAAGGAGCACATTACCAAGGTCATCGGTCTAGGCTATCCGGAGCTCGGCATGGAAATGGATGTCGCTCATTCCGAGATGCGGACGATCGATGGTCGGAGCTGCGTCGTGGGCAACATGACGTCATTCGATGTCGACGACGACTACGCCTTCGATATCGACGAGCCGGTCAGGGTCACTCTGACCTACGCTCCCGGGCACACCACCGCCACCGCGTTCCAGGTAATCTGGGATCGCAACGGCGGTGACGGTCATGGCCGACAAGAGGTTCTGGTCGAGCCAGGCGCGACCTTCCGGGAGACCACGGTTACGCTGGACCGGGCGCGGCTAGCGGGGCTCGGGGCGCAGCAGACAGACTTCGCCATCGGCGTGTCCCGCGCCGCGGTGGCTCTGTGTGACGTATCGATCGAACGCAGCGGGACCACATCGGCGGCGACGCGATTCGGCGTCGTGCGGCTCGCGGTGGAAGATGGCGCTACGGGCACCACGATGCCCGCCAGGGTAGGCATCTACGACGAGACCGGTCGTGCGCCCCTCCCGTCCGAGAGCGCCATTCCTGTGTGGAGGTTCACCGACCAGGTAAGGCGTCACTGGTTGAACCGCCGCACCATGTGGCCCTCCGACAACCGCCAGGCGTTCTACATGAATGGCTCCTATGAGGCGCGCATACCTGTCGGAATTTACGAGCTCGCCGCAACCCACGGGGTCGAGTACCACGCGTACCATGGCGCCTTCGAGGTCAGGGAAGGGGAGACCACAGAGGTAACGGCGTCGCTGCAGCGCTACGACGATCTGCCGAGCCGCGGATGGTTCTCGGGCGAATCGCATGTCCACCTGCAACGCGATCAGGTCGAGGATCTCGACGTCTGGACGCAGATCGCTGCCGAGGACGTTCACGTTGCCAACCTAGTGGAGATGGGCAACATCGGCGGCACGTACTTCACCCAGCCGACATGGGGCACTGACGGCCGATTCGCGCGCCATGGAACCGTGCTCGTGTCCGGCCAGGAAGACCCGAGAACCGGACATCGCGGCCACACCTTGCACTGGGATATCGAGCGCCCGACCCACGCCGAGTCGACCACGTTCTACGACTACCGCGACGTCTTCGAGCAGACCCGCGCAAACGGCGGCATCACCGGCTACGCCCACCTGGGCTCGTTGTTCAACGGCGAGCGCGGGCTCGCCCTCGACATCCCGTATGGCCTCATCGACTTCATCGAAGTTCTACAGGGCGGCAACCTGCATACCGACCTCTGGTACGACTTCCTCAACCTCGGGTACCGAATCTTGCCGGCCGCCGGCGCCGACTACCCGTATTTCGGCCCCACGCTTCCTGGCGTGGAGCGCACCTACGTGCAGTTGGACGGCCCGTTCAGCGCCGATGCCTGGTTCGAGGGTTTTCGCCAAGGGCGCACCTACGTCACCAACGGACCATTTCTCGAAGCGACGGTAAACGGCCAGCCCATGGGCGCCGAGCTGCGCGTCGAGCCTGGGGCGCTGCTCAACATCGTCGCCAGCACGCGCATGAATCCCGAGATCGAACCGCTCGTGCGGCTCGAGCTAGTTGTCCTCGGTGACGTGGCGCACACGGTGCCGGTGCCCACCGGCGAGGATCACGTGAGCCTCGAGACGACGCTGGTGGCGGATCGGAGCATGTGGCTCGCCGTGCGTGCCTACGGTGTCAACGACGAACGCTGGTACACGACGGTGGCGCACAGCGCCCCCTTCTACGTCGTGGTCGACGATCAGCCGACCTGGAAGACCGAGGCCGTTCCGGATCTCATTGACGAGCGCCTGCAACACCTGGAGGAACTGCTCGCCACGCCAATAGACCCGATCGAGGATCTCGAAGCGTTCGAGACCGGGGACCTGCTCATCGAGCAGTGGGACTTGCAGCTACCGCACCTGACGGAGCGGGTCGAGGAGACTCGAGCGCTCTACGAGGATCTACGGCAACGGCACGGGGAGATCTCGGGGCGGTAGGGCGGCGACGGTTGAGGGGCATGCACCTCGGCCAGGGACCTGCTCTGGAGCTCGACGACCGGTGTAGTCAACGGCCTGCGGCTAAGAGGTTTCTGACCGCCGTGCACGCGAGCCTGGCTACGGTGCATACCCCTCAACCGCCGCCGCCGCGATCGTCGGAGGACCCCCAGTCTGGGGGGACGGCAATGCCGCAGTCACGACGGAGTCCGCAGGCGGAGGGGCAAAGTCCTTCGGGAGGTCTCGAGTGCCCGGGGCTCGGCCTGCAGGAGCGTGCTGGACACGGTGCTTCCGGCAACAGAGGACCGCGCGGACTCGAGGCGTTGCCGGGGAGGGAGTCGACACACTCGCTTCAGCCAGCATCGCGTGCACGGCGCTCAGAACCTATCGGCTTAGACGCGCAAGCAGAAGAGCTCCCTCAACGCCAGGCAGTGACGTTGGCAGAAGTGAGTGTGTCGACTGAGATATAACCGGAAGTTGTGGATGGGAGGAAAAAGAAAGGCGGCGTAACCTTCGCTGGGATCATCAACAACCAGCAGCCGGCTGTGGAGGCCGGGAAGGAGACGCCACTCGTGCTCAAGATTATCGGTGGATCGGACGCGGAGGAAGGACAGCTGACACTGGACGTCGATGAGCTCGCCCGGCAGGGCGCGCTGCAGATGCTGGCAACAGCACTGGAGTGGGAGGTTCAGGAGTATATCCAGAGCCACGCCGGGCAACTGGATGAAGCCGGCCGTCGGCAAGTGGTACGCAACGGTCGGGCTCGCGCACGCAAGATCACGTTGGGGTGCGGGACGGTGCAAGTAGCCGCGCCACGGGTCAACGACAAGCGGCTCGACGAGCAGGGACTGAGGCAGCGGTTCAGCAGTCGGATCCTGCCGCCCTACATGCGGCGCTCGCCGAAGGTGGCGGAGGTGCTGCCGGTGCTGTACCTGCGGGGCCTGTCGACGGGCGACTTCAAGGAGGCGCTGCCGATCTTACTGGGACAGGAAGCCAGCGGGCTGTCGGCATCGGCGATCTGCCGGCTGACGAACGCCTGGAGCACGGAGTACGAGGCATTCCGGAAGCTGGATCTGTCCACCAAGCAGTACGTATACGTGTGGGCGGACGGTGTGCACTTCAACATTCGACTCGAGGATGATCGGCTGTGCACGCTGGTGATCCTGGGCGTTTTGCCGGACGGAACCAAGGAGCTCATCGCGGTCGAGGACGGGTATCGAGAGAGCACCGAGAGCTGGGCGTTCGTGCTCCGGGAGCTGAAGCGTCGAGGCATGCGGGCGCCGCTCGTGGCAGTGGGTGATGGGGCGCTGGGGTTCTGGGCGGCGGTGCGGGATGTATGGCCCCAGACTCGAGAGCAACGATGCTGGGTGCATCGGCTTGGCAACGTGCTCGACAAGCTACCGAGGCGGCTGCAGGCCAAAGCCAAGCGCGCGCTGCACGAGATCATCGGTGCGCCAACGCGCGAGGATGCTCAGGAGGGCATGGCGCGGTTCGCAGCCGACTACGGCGCCAAGTACTCCAAGGCCGTGGCGTCGTTGCAACGCGACTCCGACAAGCTGCTGACGTTCTACGACTTCCCCGCCGACCACTGGGTTCATCTGCGCACGGCCAACCCGATCGAGTCGGCGTTCGCCACCGTACGCCTGAGACAACGCGTCACCAAGGGCGCCGGCTCACGCACCAAGGCGCTGACGATGGCATTCAAGCTCCTGGAGATGGCACAGCAACGATGGCGCCGCATCAACGCTCCTCACCTCACTGCCCTCGTACTCGAGGGCGCCACATTCGTCGATGGAGTTCACCTGATCGCTAGCGAAGACGCCGCCTGAACAAATCCACCGATCCACAACATTTGCAAATAACTCGTGTCGACTCCCTCCGCTCACCGACCCCTCAGGTCCGCTCCGCCCACGGATACTGGAACTCCGGCCTGATCACGTCACCGATGAGGTCCTGAACGGCGCGATGCGCTTGATCCATCGCCGCATGCGTCAGGCTGGTGGCAGCGGCATCCGAGTTGGCCACGGCAATGCGACCAAATCGCTTCCGGCCGACCACCCAGGGGACCTCGTCGTAGCCCCATTCCGGGTCGTAGAGATCGTTGGCGCCGCCGGCATAGCCATGAGGCCATCGGTTGACGGTGATCGCGCTGATCTCCTCGGCGGGGTCGAAGCCGCCGCCTGCGAGGGCGCGCCCAAGCTCGTCGCGGATGCGGTACTCGAAGTAATCGAACGATGTGGCGAGCAGCTCCTCGCGGCCGGCCCGGAACTGTTCCCTGGCAGAGAGACCAGGCTTGTGCGCGGGCATGCGCTGCAAGTGAAGCGGCTGAGGATCATCGGGGGTCCGGGCGCAGGTGTAGTCGCCGAGACTCCGATTCATGTCCAGCATCGCCGACCCGTGGTAGCAGCCGGGACCGTAGAAGCTGTTGATCCCGAGTGCCTCAAACGCCCTCCAGTTGCGCACCACGACGTTCGTGTAGACGAGCGGCTGGCGCACGGCCATCTTCAGCGCCGCCTTCTGCTCGTCGGGAAAGTCGGGACAGAGGTAGGGGATCATGGAGTTGTAGCAGGCCATGACGCAGGTGGCGCCGCGGGCCCGGTAGGCCTTGCCGTCACGCACGTAGGTGACCTCGACCTCGCTGGCAGTGCGGCGCTCGCCGACGTGGCGGACGTTGACCACGGTGCTGTTGAGGCGGACGCGCGCGGCGCTGCCGTCTTCATCGATGGCGGCGTAGTCGACCGGCGTCGCCACCGAGTCTTCCATCGTCGTTCCCGGGAGAGCCTTCGGAATCAGCCATCTGACGATCAGTCGAGCGATCGCGGCATTGCCGTCGGGGAAGTGCACTCCCTCGCCGAAGTCGTTACCCTCGCCAAGCCAGCTCTCGGGCGGTCGCTCGAGACGCAGGCCGTCGAAGCCGGGCAGGGAGCCGGTGCGAAACGCTCCCCAGGCGCTATAGGAGTCGATCCTGGCCGCACCGTTGGAGCCGCCTTCAGCACGGCGCATGAAGAAGGGCATGACACCGGGATCGGCTTTGACGATCTTCAGAAGATAATCCTGGTAGCTCATCTTCCGCAGACGCGAGACCTTCTCATCGGAGGTCAATCCGGTTAGATAGTCGGTGTTGTCGTCGTAGGCGCGGGCGATATCGTGTTTGACGACATCAGTTAGCGGCGCATC
Organism: Acidobacteriota bacterium; assembly: GCA_965248695.1. Classification (GTDB taxonomy): domain Bacteria; phylum Acidobacteriota; class UBA890; order UBA890; family WLXD01; genus DASCOT01. The sequence continues at coordinate 5,166,241 of CBDFKD010000002.1, forward strand.
GGCCAGGAACTGCGTCCATGTGAGCGTGCTACGAACCGAGCCCCAGCCGGCGGGATCTCCCACCGACAGGTGGTCGGCGCCGAACGTTTCCTGATCAAAGAAGACACCGGCCTGTAGGCCCATCTCGCGGTAAATGCTGCGATCGGCCGCCGTCGTCCGCAGGAAGCGTTGCTTGTCGATCCCGATGTCCTCCAGCAGCGCCTTTGCCTCGTGCGGGTAGCTGTTAGCGCCGTGGATCATCATCGTGCCGCCGTAGCCGATGACCAGCTTGCCATCGACCTCGAACTCGTTGCGCTTGGCGTGCCCGCCGAAGTCATCGTGATTGTCGAGAATCAGAATTCGCGCCTCCGGCAACGCCTTGCGGAAGAAGTACGCCGCCGACAACCCGCTCAGCCCACCACCGACGACGATGAGGTCGTAGCTCTCGCCGGTGTCCTCGGCGTTGTCCCAGGTCTTCCCATAGCGCATCTCGTGCGCTACTTCGTAGGAGCCCTCGTGACTGCCCCGCATGCCGGTGAGCCGCGGCGGGTAGTACTCGCCCGGCTGCGCTGCGGAAACGCCTGACCCGTTTGTCGAGCCCTTCGAGCCTGCGGGAGCCCCCGGCCTCCCGGCACCGACCAGGCCGCCGCCAATTGCGACGCTGGCCCCGTTGAGAAAATCCCGGCGGCTGATGTCACGGTCCATCCCGAGCTCTCGGTCAGTCTTGGTCACGGCATCCTCGGTCCGAGAAGTAAAATCGTGCGCTAGCGTTACAGAGACCTTACGTCAGCGCCAGAGGCGGCGATTGCGAGCGCCATATAGCAATGAATGAAGTCATCGGTGCTGTTCATGAATTCCATGACGAAGAGTTCGCTGCAGGATGGGCTGACCGCTTCGTGCCGACACTCGAACGCCTGGAGTTGTTCGATGTCATGCTCGCCGAGCTGACGTCACGTGTGCCGCCGAGTGGCTGCGTGGTCGAGCTTGGAATTGGTCCAGGGTACTTGGCAGATCATCTGCTGAGAGCGATGTCCTCGGTTCGCTACTATGGCATCGATTCGTCCGATCCGATGCTCGTCATCGCGCGGCAAAGGCTCGGGTCGCACTCAGCCCGAGTCACCTACATACAGGCTGATCTCCTAGCGGCCCATTGGTGGAGGGACATCCGCACCCCGGTCGATGCCATCGTTTCAACCTGGGCGTTGCACGATCTGGGCTGCCAGGAGAGCGTCGAGGCAGTCTACGCTCGCTGCGCTCGCATGCTCCAGGATGGGGGGATTCTGCTGAACGGAGACTTCATCAAGCCTGACAAGACCATGTACGAATATGAACCGGGTAGATTCGAGATAGCGCGACATCTCGCGATTCTGCGCCGTGTCGGGTTCACCAAGGCAGACTGCTTGGTCGTGCTCGAAGAGGAAACCGAATCGCCTACGGCGGCGCAGAACTACGCGTGCTTCAGGGCGGTAGTAGCCCGGACACATCAGAGCCCGGAGCCCGGCAGACGGAAAGGCTGCATATGAAGCGTCTCTTGTCGACCGCACCCGCACTGGCCAGTGCGATCATCCTCTCGCTCACCGCAGGCGCCTGTTCCAGTCCCGACCCTGCTGACCAGACGCCGTCCGGCTCGGCCGTCGATCGGCCGCTGATGCCGGACTGGGACGCGGAGCGCAGCGAACGACTGGCGTTTTCCGGCGAGCCGTTTCGCACACCGGAGGGCTTTCGCGTCGAGGAAGTTGCCGGCGACGATCTCATCGGATCGGCCGTGAATCTCACGTTCGCGTGGGATGGCCGCCCCATCGTGGCGCTCGAGCAACGGGGACTCGTAATTCTCGACGACGGCGACGGAGACGGTCGCTACGATCGAATGACACGGCTCTCAGAAGAGATCAGCACCGCTCACGGCCTTTATGTGCTCGGCCCGGACGATCTGCTCGTGCATGCCGACGGGCCGAGTGATGGCCCCGGCCTCTATCGTGTGAGCGGCTGGCAGGAGGGTCCCTCGGAGAGCACGGTCGAGCTGCTTCGACGGTCGCGCGGAGGGATCCAGGAGCACGGTCCCCACACGATCACCCGAGGCCCCGACGGAGCAATTTACCTGCTCTTCGGCAATCATGCCGTTCCCGACATCGAGCCCTCACAGCGCTCACCACTTCGCGCGCTCCAAGAGGATCAGCTACTACCCGTCATTCTGGATCCACGCGGTCATGCAAACACCATTCGTGCCCCGGGCGGAACCATCTGGAGAGTCGACCTCGAGGCCGACTCCTGGGAGCTGTTCGCCGGCGGGCTGCGCAATCCATTCGACATGGCCTTTTCTCCTGCCGGCGGCCTCTTTGTCTACGAGGCGGACATGGAGTGGGATCGCAGTCTCCCGTGGTACCGACCCACGCGGGTCCTGCACGCGATCCCGGCCGGCGACTACGGGTGGCGAACCGGCTCCGGCAAAGTAGCGTTCGATAACATCGATACGCTCCCCAGCGTCGCCGACGTCGGCCGCGGCTCGCCGGTGGGCGTGGCCTTCTACCGCCATCACGCCTACCCCGCGGCGTTCGACGGCGCGTTATTCCTAGGCGATTGGGCACGTGGCCGCATACGCGTTCTCTTTCCGCAGGAGCACGGCGCTAGCTGGCAGGGGGAGGCCGTCGACTTCGTTCTTCGAGAGCCTCTCAATGTGACCGACCTCGCGGTGGGTCCTGACGGCCATCTGTATTTCACCATCGGCGGTCGCCAGACCACTGGTGGGCTGTTCCGAGTGGTCTACGACGGATCCGACGGTGGCGCCCGAGGGAGCATGCAAGGCGGTCAGGGGAGCGCTGTCGAGAGGGCCTTGCACCAGCCAATGCCGCGATCCGCCTGGGGCCGCGCGGCCATCGCACAGCAGCGAGCTGCGGCCGGGGCAAGCTGGGGAGAAGGCCTGCGCGACGCTGTCGAGGACACCGATCGATCGAGGTTGGAGAGACAGAGCGCGCTGGAGATCCTGCAGCTCTATGGCCCGCAACCGTCTGTTGACGATTTGCGGAGATTCCTGGCGGCAGATGATGCCGGCGTACGAGCTACCGTCGTGACCCACCTGGGAACCCGAACCGGCCCTAGCGTCTACCGCGCACTGGCAGTCGCACTGGAAGACCCGGATGCGCGCGTTCGGCGCCGGGCGGCAGAGGCGCTGGCGCGCTCCGGGAGCGCTGGAGAGGGCGCAACCTGCGGACATCGAAGCTATCCTCGCCGGCCTGGTCGGCCTTCTCGACGACGAGGATCGGTTCGTTCGGTACGCTGTCCGCGAGACGCTCGCTCGAGTGGACCCGGATCGCTGGATCTCCAAAGTGGATCTCGCCGGGCCACCTTCGAACGCCGCGTTCGAGGCGATGCTTGCCTTGGTTCTCCGTCCGGGCTTTCCCGATGCCGAGCTCGTCTTCGAACATCTGCGCCTTCACGTCCAATCACAACCCGGCGAAGTACTGCTGGGCTCCTATTTACGCGTGCTCGAGCTCGCCCTGGTGCGCTCCAGGGACGCTGGGGTCGACAGCGTGGAGCTCGAGGGACTGGGCCAGTCCATGTTGGATTGGTTCCCCACGCAACGCCGCGAGCACAACCGCAAGCTCGAGCGCATCCTCGCCTACCTGGCTCCGCCGGGGGCGGTGGACGCGCTGACGGCAAGGTTGGCGCTCGGCCGGAACCAGGAGGACGAGATCCACACCCTCTACGCCTTGCGAGCGATCGAAGGCGACTGGAGCGAGGCCCAGCGACAGAGCGTCGTCACCTGGTTCGATCGTGCTCGAGCGTTCACCGGCGCAGCCAGCATGGTGGGCTATATCGACGCCCTCTGGCAGCGGTGGCTAGCGAACCTCTCCGACGCCGAGCGCGTGGCGGCGGTCGAACGCCGGCAGGTCTGGTTGAGCGCCGAGCGGGACAGGATCGCGGCACTGGTGGCCGACGAAGACCTGCCGAGCGAGGATGAGCGCCGCATGCTGCGTCAGATGAGCTTCGATGAGCTGGCAGAGTACGTCGAATACGACGTCATGGCCTACGAGCGCTTCGACCCTGCGCACGGCGAACGCGTCTTCCAGCGTGCCCGTTGTGCCGACTGCCACGTTTTCGGCGATGTCGGTCGCGGTGGCGGACCCGACCTCTCGACCGTCGTCAGTCGCTTCAGGCGGCGCGAGATCCTGGAGTCGATCGTCTACCCGTCACGGGTGATCTCCGACCAGTACAGTGCCCTTCGCGTCCGCCTCCGTGACGGACGGAGATACGTCGGCATGCACGCCGCCGAGAGCGAAGAGGACCTCGTCCTGATCACCGCTACGGGCGAACGGGTCGTCCTGGACAAACAGCTGGTCAGCGAGCGCGAGCCGGCCGACGTATCCCTGATGCCGGAGGGTCTACTCGAGGCCATGAGCTTCGACGACTTGATGAGCCTGATGCGATACCTGGAAGAAGGGTAGGGCGGGCGGGTTCGAGCCCCAATGCGCCGTAACCAGGGACATGCCCTGGTGCTGGGTGAGCGGCGTAGTCTACGGCCTGGGGCACTGAGGTTTCCGGCCGCCGTGCACGCGAGCCTGGCTACGGCGCACTGGGGCTCGAACCCGCCGCCGCGACCGAAGACACTTCTTGCCGGGCGGGCCGGTCGTGCCGCGAACTGAGACGCCGCGGCCCAGCGGTTCCGACGATCGCCCTCTTCCGTATTCCGGAGGCTGCCGCGACCTCAGGCGCTGCCGGGGAGGAAGTCGACACACCTCCTTCAACCAGCATCGCGTGCACGGCACACACCACCTAAAGGCGATGACGCGCGAGCAAAGGAGTTCCCCTAGCGCCAGGCGATGACGCTGGTAGAAGGAGGTGTGTCGACTTGCTCCGCCCTCGTCTCAATCCCGCTCGCCTGATACCGAAAGATCAATCGCCCGTTTGGCCGAACGTCTCCATGTACCACTTCACGAACCGAGCCGGGCTCCCCTCGTGAGTGGCGTAGCGGCCAGCGCTGTAGCCGCCCGACTGGATACCGAGGTGGTTGTTGCCGGTAAGCCAGATGTCTTCCATCGTCGTGACGTGCCACAGCGCCTTGAGCTCGTCCGGATCGTAGTCGCGCCCCTCGACCGCATCCGGATGCACGAGCCAGATGACCTCGTTGTCGGTTCGGTCGTGCGCACGCGGTGTGTATCGGGCGATCATGACGTGGTCGTCGTAGCCCTGCCAGTAACCGGTTTGCCAGCGGGTCGTGGCGATATCGGTCTCATGGGTCCACGCGATCCTGGTTGGCAGGAGAGGAGCGACGGGGTTGCCATCCATGGACCCAGTGACGAACCCCGGGTTGAGCTCGCCGTCAACGTCGCCATAGCCGCCCATGCCTGACGCCCGTCGTTCGGCCGCTGCCGGGACCCACTCGTCGACCGCCGTCGCGTGGGCGGCCTTCTGTTCGTCGGTGCGCTCTTCGTCGTAGTTGTGCGCTTTCACCAAGGACCCGTGCGCTGGTCCGCAGTGGTAGCACTCGATGAAGTTCTCCGTCGCGAGCTTCCAGTTCGACTTCAGCGGGTAGTACTCGCGGGCCGCGACCTTGAGCTTGTCGAAGCGGTAAATTTCGTTCAGCGCTCGCACACGAGTCACGGTCGATTCGAACTCGGGGGGCGAATCCGATCGAGATAGATTGATGAAGATCTGGCCAGCGGCGACGCGCACATGGCAGGGGAGAAGTCCGTTGTCCGCCGGGTCGAAATCGTCCTGCATGCCATAGGCGTAGATCAGACTTCCTTCGGTGTCATACGTCCAGGCGTGGTACGGACAGCGGAACACCGGCGAGTTGCCGTTCTGGCCAAGCTGCTTCACTGACAAGCGTGGATCCTGCGGCCTCGTATCCGCGTCGTGGCGGCACACCCGTGAGCCGCGGTGCCGGCAGACATTGTGGAAGGCGCCGACACTTCCGGTCTGGCTACGAACGAGCAGGATGCTCTCCGAGCGCCCGAACTCGAAAACGAAGAAATCGCCCGGGCTCGGAATGCGGCTCGCCTGGTCGACGTACTGCCAGAGATTCTCCGCCAGGAAAGCCTCCTCCACCGCATAGTGCTTCGGGTCCAGGTAGTACTCGGCCGGAATCGTGGTGCCTTCTTTCCAGCCGTTGATGCCGGCGTTCTCGGGCACGGTTACTGCGAACCGTGGCGCACCCTTGCCACCGTAGCCCGGTGCTTCCGCCGGCAAGTCTTTGCGGGCAACCGCAACCGGCGAGCCGATCGCATTCGCTGTTGATGGCCCCTGTGGTGGCGCACCGAACAGGGAGTTGGGCAAAGCGATTGCCGCGGTCCCAGCGGCTACCGAGGACTTGGCGAACGTGCGGCGGCTTACGCGCTGTCCGCCGTTGACGTCGTGACTGTCCTCGTTGCTCATCTACTTCGCCTCTCGACTATTCGAACGTTGGTCGACTCGCGCTTTCGCGAACTCGCCGAGCTTCAACGAACGAAAACCGCGGGAGCCGACGAGCAGATCGGCTCCCGCGGATTCACTAGCCAACTGACAGAAAGCTCAATCGCCGGCCTGGACAATCTCCTTCATGTACCAGTTGATGAAGCTCGACGGCCCGCCCTCGCGCGTTCCATACCGGCCGCCGCTGTATGCGCCGGACTCGACGCCGTCGTGGTTGTTGTCGGTGATCCAGATATCCTCCTGGATCGTGACGTGCCACAGCCCCTTGACGTGTTCCGGGTCGTAGTCACGGCCCTCGACTGCGTCGGGGTGCACCAGCCAGACGATCTCGGCGTCAGTGAACTTCTCGTTGCGCGGCGTGAACCGAACCACCATGACGTGATCGTCGTAGAACTGCCAGTATCCGGTCGACTCTCCGGTGGTCGCGATGATCGTACGGTGGTCGCCTTCCTTTCTGCCGGGCAGCCAAGGTGCAGCCTGCTTGCCGTCGATCGTGCCAGTGACAAACCCCGGGTTGAGCAGACCAGTGAGGTTCTCATACTGGGGCTCGCCGCCCATACCTCCTCCGCCCATGCCGGCATCTTCATCGTCGCGACGACGACGGCTGTCCTCCGGAACCCAGTCCGCCACGGCAGCAGCCTTTTCGTTCATCTGCTGGTCGCTGAGGTCGTGGTCCCAATTGTGCGTCGTCACCAGGGGTCGGTGGGCCGGGCCGCAGTGGTAGCACTCCTTGAAGTTCTCGAGCGCCAGCTTCCAGTTGGCGTTGATTGGGTAGGACTCGCGCGCCGCGACCTTGAGGTCTTTCAAGCTGTACTCGGGGGCCAGCCGCCTGAGGGCGGTAACTGCCGAATCGAAATCCGGCGGCGTGTCTGACTTCGACAGGTTGACGAAGATCTGGCCTTCGGTAACCCGCGTGTGGCACGGGAGCAAACCGTTGTCGGCCGGGTCGAAGTCGTCCTGCATGCCGTAGGCGTAGATAAGGCTGCCCTCGGTGTCGTATGTCCAGGCGTGGTACGGGCAGCGGAACACGGGTGAGCTGCCGCTCTGGCCGAGCTGCTTGACCGACAGACGCGGATCGCTCGGCTTCGAGTCGGAGTCGTGACGGCACAATCGCGATCCGCGGTGACGACAGACGTTGTAGAACCCGCGCACCTCGTTGTCCTGGCCTCGAACGATCAGAATGCTCTCGGAGCGACCGAACTCGAAGACGTAGAAGTCGCCCGGGTTCGGAATGCGGCTCTCCTGGTCGGTGTACTGCCAGAAGTTCTCCCCGACGAATTTCTCGTCGGCTTCGAAATGCTTCGCCTCGATGTAGTACTCGGCGGGAATCGTCAGGCCCTCTTTCCAGCCGTTGACGCTCGCCTTCTTGGCCACCGGGCCGGTGAGCGGGGCTGCGCCCCGGCCGCCGTAGCCAATGTTCTCGTTGCGCGCTTCGACGCGCGCGGCGCGGCCATAGGTGGCCGTGGTTGCGGTCGTCGTTGCGGCCGTTGCCGGGGTAGCGCCGAAAAGCGATTTCGGGAGAGCGACGGCGGCGGTGCCCGCGGCAACCGAGGACTTGGCGAACGTGCGGCGGCTTACGCGCGGCCCGCCGTTCTTGTCGTGGTCGTCCTTCTTGCTCATTTGCGTTCTCCTGGGCCGCGGCAGCGGTGATCGGTCTGGAAGTCCAGAAGTTCTCCCTCGGCGCCTGGTGCCCGGAAGCGGCACTCACCCCACTTACGCACGCGCAGAGAACCTACTTTCACTTGTCTAGGTACTACGGTTGCGGCCGCACTACAACTGGCCGGGCGCCGACCTCCGTATCTTTATCCGGAGCCGGAGCCGCAGCACCTCCTGCTGCATCTATCATCCTTCCATGCCGGTGAACGGTCGACCGTACCCCTCAGGTACGTTCCGCCCAGGGGTATTGGAACTCGGGACGAATCACGTCGGTCAGCAGCTCCTGCACGGCGCGGTGTGCCTGCTCGAAGGCCGCCTGGGTTAGCGAGATGGCTGCGGCGTCCGAGTTGGCGATCGTGATGCGCCCGAAACGCTGTCGCCCAACGACCCATGGCGCCTCGTCATAACCCCAGTCGGGGTCATACAGGTCATTGGCGCCGCCCGCATAGCCATGCGGCCAGCGGTTGACGGTGATCCCGGCAATGTCGCGCGCCGGGTCGAACCCGCCGTCGCCGAGCGCCCGGCCGAGCTGGTCGCGGATGCTGCGCTCGAAGGTCTCGAAGCTTGTCGCCTGAAGCTCCTCGCGTCCAGCGCGAAACTGATCTCGCGCCGACAGTCCGGGCCGAATGGGAAGGCGCTGCAGCCACAACAGGATGGGCTCGTCGGGAGAGGCGGAATGGCGGTAGTCCCCGACGTTGACGCCCCAGTCCAGATCGATGAACTCGTGGAACCCACCCGGGCTGTGGATGGCACCGACACCCAGGTTGGCAAACGCCGTCCAGTTCTCGATCGCAACCTGCGTGTAGACGTACGGCTTCCGTACCGCCAGCTTCAGGGCCTCCTTCTGTGCCTCCGGAACCTCCGGACACAGGTACGGAATCATTGCGTTGTAGCAGGCCATTACGCAGCTGCCGCCGCCGACGCGGACCGCCCGCCCGTTCTGCACGTAGGTCACCGCGACCTCGTTGGCTGCGCGTCGCTCGCCCGCGTGGCGCGCACTCACCACCGTGCTGTTGAGACGGATGCGTACCGGATTGCCGGCCTTGTCCAGCTGCGAGTAACGGATCGGCGTGGTTACCGAATCCTCCATCGTCGTCCCCGGCAGCGCCGCCGGAATGAGCCAACGGACCATTAGCCGCGCGATGCTGGCATTGCCGTCCGGGAAGTGAATTCCCTGGAATGGGTTGTCGCCCGGGGCAGCGTTGCGCGCCGGACGTTCGAGACCCTCATCTTTCGCAGTCGGGCGATCTTCTCCTCGTCGCTCAACTCCGGTAAATAGTCGCGGTTCTCGGTATAGAGCTGCAGGATGCCCGCCTTGGCGGCTTCCGATAGGGGTGTTTGGGCAAGGAAGTCGGTCCAGCGACGGCGCGCCTGGGCACCGCGTGCCCGCCTTGGCTCGCCGACGACCAGGCGGTCTGTGCCGAAGGTCTCGCGGTCGAAGAACACGCCGCCGCGCAGACCCATCTCACTGTAGAGGTCGTTCGCCGAGCCGCCAGGGAAGCGCTCCGCGCTCACGCCGATATCCTCGAGGAGATCCTTGGCCTCCGCCGGATAGTACCCGGTGATGAATTGGGTGCCGCCGTAGCCGATCAACTGCCGGTCGCCGACGGTGAACTCGACGCGTTTGGCATGCCCACCGAAGTCGTCATGATTGTCGAGAACGAGCACCCGGGCTTCGGGGAGCGCCTTGCGAAAGTAGTAGGCGGCGGCAAGGCCACTGAGCCCGGCGCCGACCACCACCAGGTCGTACTGCTCGCCCGATTCCTCTGCCTCGTTCCAGGTCTTGCCGTAGCGCATCTCGTGCGCCACCTCGAAGGAACCGTCGTGGCTGCCGCGCATGCCGGTGAGCCTCGGCGGGTAGTAGCTTTCCGGGTCCTGTGTGGGCGTCGCATGGCTGCCTGGGGGCTGGCCGGTAGGCACGGTGGCGGAGGCTCCAATCGCTGCTGCCGAGCCTCCAACGGCGACGCTGCTGCCGTTAAGGAAATCCCTTCGAGTGATTCGGCGGTCCATACCAAGCTGCTTGTCAGTCCTTTTCACGGTCGAGTCCCCTTCTCCAGTTTTCGATCGGATACGGCTCGGTATGGACTTCCTGCGCCGGGATACTGGACTTCTTGCGCCAGATTGGAAACCCTGTACGGCACTCAGCGAGTTTCTTTGCGCGGTCCCACCGGTGAGGAGGTACGAGATGCGGCAGGTTCAAGGAATGGGGAAGCTCATAGTGGTCATGGTCGCGGCGGTGTTTGTCGTTGCTTGCGGCGACAGCGAGCCAGCACCGGAGCCGGAGCCAGAGCCCGAAGCGGCAATGCCGACCGCTGAGGACGAAGTGCGTGAACGGATGATGGAGTTTGTCGGCGCGTATGGCTCCAACGATGTGGAGGGCTACATCGGCTCGTTCGCGGCCGATGGGACGCAGTGGTGGCCGGGTCGACGGGTGACGCGCGCCGAGTACCACGATCTGTGGAGCGGCGTTGTCGGCGGCGGCGGTGGTCTGACGGAAGCCAACATAAGCGATCTACAGATCCACACATCGCCCGGCGGCGACGGCGCGGTGGCATCGTACCTGCTGAAGGTGAAGCGCATCTCGGACGATCCCGAAAGCGTGGATGCCACTTACCAGATGTCGGCGACTTGGTTTAAGCGCGACGGAAAGTGGGAGATCATTCATTTCCACTGGAACCCTGTTACCAGCGGCTAGCAGCTCAGGGAGACGTTGATCGAGATGCGACAAGCAATCGGACGATCTTTGCTGGTAGCGGTCGGCGCGATGGCCATGTTTGCTGCTTCCGCAGCGACCGCGCAGGAGCCTGAGGTTCTCGAGCAGGAAGTGCGCGATGCTGTCGAGCAGCTCACCGCCACCTACGCTGCGAACGACATCGACGGCTACTTCGCGCTCTACGCACCCGAGCTCACCTGGTGGGGGCCGAACGGCAGGTGGGACAAGGGGTCCTATCTGGCGTACTGGACCGAGTACATCGAATCTACCGGCGGCCTTGCCTCGGCAGAGAACACCGATGTACAGGTCGCGGTGTCGCCGAGCGGGGATCTGGCGTCAGCGTCGTACCTGCTATCGGTCACACGGGCCAACCCCGGGGATGCGCCCCCGGCGGTGACCTACCAGATGTCGCCGACCCTGGTGAAACGCAGTGGCAGCTGGACGATCGTCCATCTCCACTTCCAGGTGGTGCCGGAGCCTGAGGAGTAGACAGACAGGTCGCGCCGGCGGTCCGGTGGCGCAAGGGGGAAAGGCAGGCAGTGTCCAATCTGCAGCGGCTCATCGGCTGTGGTGTCGTGCTGGCGATGGTCGGCGGAGGGCCAATCGCCCTGCACGCCGAAGACGATCGTCCTCCCGGCGAATGGCCGTACTTCGGCGGCGACAAGGCGTTCACGCGCTACTCGGCCCTGGCGCAGATAAACAGCGACAATGTCGCCGACCTGCAGGTGGTCTGGCGTCGCCCGGCGGTCGACCAGGCGTTTCGGGATGCCTACTCGGAGGTACGCATCCCGGGCTACTTCCGGTCGACGCCGATCATGCTGGAGGGACTGCTGTTCGCACCCAACGGCGTCGGTCTACTGCGGGCGCTGAACCCGGCGACCGGCGAGACGGTCTGGGAGCAGGAGCCGTTCGCGCCGACGGTCGGTGAGGCGCGCGGCCGAAGCCCGCGCGGCATCGACACCTGGACCGACGGGACGGATCGGCGGCTGTTCTTGGTACGCAACGGCCATCTGTACGCCCTCAACGCGCGTACCGGAGAGCCGTACGCCGACTTCGGTGTTCGGGGACGTCTCGATCTGAGCTTCGCTGAGCAGCGCGCCGGCAGTTTCCGCTGGTCCGCCGGTCCCATCGTCGTGGGCGACGTCATCGTCATTGCCGGAATCACCGGCGGCGCTGGGGACGGCGGCAACCGCAAGGAGGCCGTGCCGGAGGACGTGCGCGGTTACTCGGTTCGCACGGGCGAGCTGCTGTGGACGTTCAACGTGGTTCCGAAGCCCGGTCAATTCGGCAACGACACCTGGGGCGAGGATTCCTGGAAGTCATCCGGCGATCTGGGCTCGTGGTGCTGCGTGACCGCCGACGAGGATCTGGGCTACGTGTATATCCCGCTGACGGCGCCAACCGCGGCGTACTACGGGGGGCACCGGCCGGGCGACAACCTGTACTCCAATTCATTGGTCGTACTCGACGCCAAGACCGGCAAGCGGGCGTGGCATTTCCAGATGGTGCATCACGATGTGTGGGAGTACGACACGGTAGGCCCGGCGACGCTGGGCGAGATCACCGTTGATGGCCGGCGGATCAAAGCCGTGATGCAGCCCAGCAAGACGGGTTTTCTGTATGTTTTCGACCGTGCGACAGGGGAGCCTGTGTGGCCGATCGAGGAGCGCCCGGTGCCGCAGTCGAACGTCCCTGGCGAGCGCCTGTCGCCGACGCAGCCGTTCCCGACCAAGCCCCCGCCGTTCGACATGCAGGGCTTCTCCGAGGACGACCTGATCGACTTCACGCCGGAGCTCCGGGCGCGAGCGCTCGAGCTCGTGGAGCCGTTCCTGCTGGGCCCGATGTTTACCCCGCCATCTGCGACTGCGGACGATTCGGATGGCAAGCAGGGCACGCTGATCAGTCCGGGGGCCTGGGGTTCGGGCAACTGGAATACCGGGGCCTTCGATCCCGAGACCGGGTTCTACTACGCCGTTTCGCACACGATGCCAAACGTCTATCCGCTGTCCAGCCCCGACGATCCGGAGGCCACGATCGATTACGAGTGGGGTGATGGGCCCGGCGTCCCGACCATCGATGGGTTGCCGATCTTCAAGCCCCCGTATGGCCGCATCACGGCCTACGACATGAATCGCGGCGAGCAGGTCTGGATGGTGGCCAACGGTGATGGTCCGCGTGACCATCCACTGCTCGAGGGGCTCGACGTTCCGCCGCTCGGCATGCTCGGCCGGCCGGCGCCGTTACTTACCAAGAGCTTGCTGTTCCTCGGTGAGAGCAGCGATGCCATCCTCGGTATCAGCGTCAACGGCAACAAGTTCCGCGCCTACGACAAGGCCGACGGCAACGTCCTGTGGGAGACGGAGTTGCCCGCCGGCGTCACCGGCGCCCCGATCACGTATCTGTACGAGGGCCGGCAGTACATCGTCGTCGCCGTCGGCGGCAACGACGATCCGGCCGAGTGGGTGGCCTTCGCGCTGGACGGGACGACGGATTGACCGCGACAATCGAGCCCCTCCGCATCGGCTTCATCGGTGCCGGCGCAATGGCCACCTGGCAGGTGTACCCGTCGCTACACTTCGCGCCCATTCACCTGCAGGCGGTTTGCGATCGCGACGAGGCATTGGCCCGTGACACGGCCGGCAAGTTCGGACCGGGGCGCTGGTACACCGACTACCGGGAGATGTGGGCGAGCGAGGATCTCGAGGCGGTGATCGTTCAGATGCACCCGAAGCCGCGCCAGAAGATCGTGCTGGAGGCTCTCGAGGCCGGCTATCACGTCTTCATTCCGAAGCCGCCGGCCGCTTCATTGGTGGCAACGGAAGAGCTGGCCGCGGCGGCGCGCCAGGCGCGGCGGACGCTGATGGTCAACTTCCAGCGACGCTTCTGCTTCGGGGTTCGAAAGGCGCGAGAGATCATGGCGACCGAGTCGTTCGGTGCGATGAGCCAGTTCTTCGGCTCCTTTTGCTGCGGCATCTTCGATCCGGTCCGTGGCCGCGACTACGAAGACCCGATCCATGCGTACGTGCTCGATTTCGCGCCACACTATCTGGATATAGCCCGGTATATCGGTGGCGAGGTGCAGCAGCTGTCGCTGTTCCATCAGACGGCCGGTGAGGGCGTCGCGCTGGCCGTTGCCGTGGAGTTCGCAAGCGGTGCGGTCGGGACGCTGCAGCTCAACAGCCAGCGGCTATGGTGGCGTAACTACGACCGCATCGAGATCACCGGGCAGAGCGAGTACCTCGTTCTCGATGACCTGTGGTCGGTGAAGCACTACGGTCAAGAGCAGAATACCTTCACCGAGAACTGGAGTGATGAGCGGAGCGGCGAGCTCACCGGCGACGGTCCGTGTCTGAGCGAGTGGGTCAACGCCATCCGCGAGGATCGCGAGCCAGTTGGCAGCATCGCAGACGCGGTCCGGACCATGCGCTTGTATCAGGCAGTCTGGGACGCGGTCAGAGAAGGACGTTCGGGGGTCGTGTTCGATCGACGGACTGCTGCCGGCTGAGCCTATGATTGCTCTCGATCGGGTGACGAAGCGGTTCGACTCGGTTGTAGCGATCGACGACCTTTCTTGTGAGTTCCGACGAGGTCAGACGCACGTCCTTCTGGGCTCCAGCGGATGCGGGAAATCGACCATCCTCCGCCTCGTGCTCGGCCTGGTATCGGCCGACAGCGGCTCCGTAATGGTCGATGGACGTCTGATGGACGCCGCCAGTAGAACCGAGATCCTCGCTGCGATGGGCTACGTCGTACAGGAAGGGGGACTCTACCCACACCTCGATGCCCGCGGCAACGTGTCGTTGGCCGCCGAGGCTCGTGGTTGGCCGGCCGATCGAATAGCGCAGAGGATCCAGGATCTGGTGGCACTGGTCGGGTTTGACGCGTCGATCATGCGTAAGTATCCGCATGAGCTCAGCGGTGGTCAGCGGCAGCGGGTGGGCCTCATGCGCGCCCTGATGTTGGATCCACCGATCCTGCTTCTCGACGAGCCGCTGGGGGCACTCGATCCGCTCGTGCGCGACGGGCTGCAGGTGCAGCTACGAGAGATCTTTCGCGCCCTCGGCAAGACCGTGCTCCTGGTCACTCATGACATTCGCGAGGCGGCGATGCTGGGCCAAACCGTCAGCCTGATGACCGAGGGTCGCATGGTTCAGCACGGAGCGTTTCTCGATCTCGCAACGAATCCGGCCAACGAATTTGTCCGTGCGTTCTTTCAGGCTCAGAAGCCACCACCTCAAATGCGGGGGCTCTGACCGATGCCACGCCGCAAGGGCAGGTGCAACGAGTCGGAGTGCAACAACGCTTCGCGGACATTCGCCGCTGCCGTGCTCATGGCGCTGCTGTCGACGATTGGCTGCGCTGCCGCCTCCAGTCGCGACTCGCCCGTGGTTCGCGTCGGATCCAAAGCGTTCACCGAGAGTTTTATCCTCGGCGAGCTCATCGCGCAGATCATCGAGGACGAAGGCGAGGCAGCGGTCGAACGCCAGCTGGGACTGGGTGGTGCTGCGATTGCGTTCCGGGCTCTGTCGAGCGGCGAGATCGACGTTTATCCCGAGTACACCGGGACACTGACCCACGCAATCCTCCGGGACCCGGCCGTTGTCGGGGTAACGGAACTTCGCCTGCGTCTGCGAAACATGGGCCTCTCACAGTCAGTGATCCGCTGGGATTCCAGAATACGTATGCGCTGGCGATGCATCGCGAGGCGGCCGATTCTCTCGGCATCGAGAAGATTTCCGACCTCCAAGGGCATCCCGAGTTCCGGGCGGCGTTCAGCGCCGGGTACATCGATCGCGCCGATGGATGGCCGGGCCTACAACGGCGCTACGCACTCGATTTCGCGGACGTCCGAGTGATCGAGCATTCCCTGAGCTACGAAGCGGTGGCTCGCGGAGAGGTCGACCTGATCGATATCTACTCCACGGACGGCAAGATCGATCGTTACGACCTCCGTATTCTGGCCGACGATCTGGAGTTCTTCCCCGACTACGACGCCGTGATGGTCGTTCGTGAGGACTTCATCGCTCGGTACCCCCGCAGCTGGGCGCGGCTGGAGGAGCTCCTCGTAGAGGGGTTCGATGACGCCGGGATGGCACGGCTCAACGCGCGTTCGGATCTCGACGGAGAGACGCCACGCGCGGTCGCAGCCGCGTTCTTGAACGGTGGACAGCCCGGTCAGCCGAGCACCATCTCGA
This sequence comes from Acidobacteriota bacterium, assembly GCA_965248695.1. Taxonomy (GTDB): domain Bacteria; phylum Acidobacteriota; class UBA890; order UBA890; family WLXD01; genus DASCOT01. The sequence continues at coordinate 5,182,192 of CBDFKD010000002.1, forward strand.
TCAGAGACGAGATCCTCGGGCTGACGCTGGACCACGCCTATCTGGTGCTGCTTTCGCTGGGCCTGGCCAGCCTCGTTAGCGTCCCGCTCGGCGTCGTCGCCGCACGCTTCCGTCGCCTCGGGCAAACTGCTCTGGTGTCGGTGGGGGTCCTGCAGACAATTCCGTCGCTGGCGCTGCTGTGCTTCATGATCCCGTTGTTCGGAATCGGGCAGGCGCCGTCTCTGGTGGCGTTGTTTCTGTACGCCCTGTTGCCGATCGTTCGCAGCACCTATACAGGGCTCATCAGCCTGGATCGCCAGCTACTGGAGATCGCGGAGGTGCTGGGGCTCAGCCGCTGGCAACGGCTGGCCCGTGTCGAGTTGCCCCTCGCGTCGGTCCACATCATGGCTGGAATCAAGACGTCGGCGGTGCTTACGGTCGGAACGGCGACCCTCGCCGCCTTCGTCGGCGGCGGTGGCTACGGCACGTTGATCGTTCGAGGGTTGGCCATCAATCACATCCCGACGATCCTTGCCGGCGCCGTCCCCGCAGCTGCTATGGCGCTGGTAATCCACGCCGGCTTCGAGCTGCTCGACCGGGTCGTGATCCCGGAGGGTTTGCGGCGAGCCCACCGCTAGGCCTCAAGGACGCTCGGCGGGACCACCACCGCGAGTCTGGGATCGCGGCGTCCGGAACATCATGCCAGGGATTGTTTGCTGGTCGTCGGCATCGAAATCGTCGAGTCCGATCCGTACTGCATCGACGTCCTCACGCAGACGGAGGCTCCCGAGCACGAAGTCCCAGTAGGGAAACAGCGACCCGTAGTTGGAGTCCGTCTCGGACCGCTCTCGGCTGTGATGAACGCGATGCATCGCCGGGGTAACGACGAGGAGCAGAAACCCGCGGTCGATCCATCTGGGCAGCGCGACGTTGGAGTGGTGAACGAGCACCACCGGCAGGACGATCGCTTCGTAGAGCGCCAGATGCCAGATTGACATGCCGATGAGCTGCATCGCGACGATCTTGGTAAAGAACGACAGGACTACTTCGACGGTGTGAAAGCGCACGCCGGTGCTGGCGTCCATGAACGGATCAGCGTGGTGCATGCGGTGGAAGCGCCACAGAAACGGGATGGCGTGGTTGCCGCGGTGCCACAAGTACATCCAGAAATCGAACAGCACGATGGCCACCAGCGCGCCCAGCCATGCCGGGAGGTCGTAGGCGCGCAAGAGGCCATAGCCGTTCGCTGCCCCCCAGCTGTTACCGACAATCGCGAGCCCGGAGAAAACAACTGACACGATGACGGAGTTCAGCACGCCCATGAAGAGGTTGCGTGCGTCGTGGCGGATGCGCGCGCCGCGGCGGTCGCCGAACTGCGCATAGAACGGTACCCAGGCCTCGCCGAGCCAGAGCGCGATCAGAACGAGACCGCCGACCAGGGTCTTGGGCTCCAAGACCTATACCCAGGCGCAGATGGTCGTCCCGGAGCCGAGAGTCGCGCCGTCAGGTAGTGACGCCATTGTGTTTCCGAGTAGAAGGGACCGGTACGGGGCGATGGTATCCTGCGCCAACTTGAGCCGCACTGGCCGACTTGGCGAGGGGACGACGACGAAGGCGCCTCTGGAACAGCGAGGTCGATGACCACGCGCGGCGATGCGAAGCCCAGGAACGGAGGCGTCGATGCTCTTGAGTGGCGAGATTGCTGAGGTCGGGCAGCGCGGCCCCGTCCGGCCCCGCCTGCGGCGTGCCTGGGTGGCGACGCTGGTGCTCCCCGTGTTGCTCGGAACCGCGCAGACGCCGTACCGCGCCGCGGAAGGCAATATCGAGTTCGCCCTGACCGGTGATTCGATCATCAGTCGACCGTTGTCGGCCTACGTCGAGCCCGAATTCACGGCGATGGTCGAAGCCATACGCGCCGCTGACCTGGCGTTTACCAACCTGGAGATCGCGCTCCAGACGGTCGACAAGCTGACGCCGATGGTTTCGGATCGGGAAAGCTACATGTTCGCCGACCCGATCATCGCCCAGGAGCTCGCATGGGCCGGCTTCGATGCTGTCAGCCGGGCAAACAACCATGCGCTCGACTACGGCTGGGACGGAATGCGCGCTACCAGCCGTGCTTTGGACGCCGCCGGGGTGGCGCACGCCGGGGTGGGGGAGAACCTCGCACTCGCCGACGAGGCCACCTACGTGCAGACGGCGAACGGCCGTGTGGCGTTGATCTCGACCGCGTCGAGCTTCGATACCTTCCATCCGGCGCGGCCCCAGCGCCCCGATATTCGAGCCACCCCGGGACTCAACCCGATCCGCTACCAGCGCACGACCACGCTGCCAGCGGACGAGTTCGCGGCCCTCAAGCAGATTGTACGTAGCCTCGGTCAGGGGGTTGACGAGGCGAGCGCAGAGCTTGTTTTCGCCGGGGAGACGTTCGCCCTCGGCGACGAAGCCGGTGTGAGAACCACCGCCGACCCGACTGATCTTCAACGTATCCTCTCGAGCGTAGATGCCGCTCGGCGCCAGTCCGACTGGGTGGTCGTCGCTACCCACACGCACGAGAGCGCCGGACGGCGGGAGCTACCGGCTGATTTTCTGGTGCAGTACGCGCGCGCCGCGATCGACGCTGGGGCGGACGTGTTCGTGGGCACCGGACCGCATGTGCTGCGCGGCATCGAGATCTACAAGGGGCGCCCTATCTTCTACAGCCTGGGCAACTTCTTCTTCGAGAACGAGACGGTGCGATACCGCCCGTCGGCTGAGTATCGCGATGTGGATCTGCCGGCTGACAGCCGCACGGTCGACTACTACGACTACCGTCAGCAGACTCAGGCGGGATATTTCACCCTCGACGCCTGGTTCTGGGAATCGGTCGTGGCGATGCCGAGATTCGAAGCCGGTGCGTTGAAGGAGATCCGCCTCCTACCAGTGACGCTGGGTTACGACACGCCCCGTTCGCGTCGCGGCCGACCGATGCTCGCCGGGCCCGAGCTGGCTCGGAAGATCATCGATGATCTGGCGCGGCTGTCCGCGCCTTACGGCACCGCGGTTCGATTCGAGGATGCTGTAGGTGTGATCACGCCGCCCGTGACCGGGTGGTGATGCGCCGGGGCCTCATCCGAGCTCTACCTTGGCTCGCCGTCGGCATCCTGGTTTGCGCCGCCTGTACGGAACCGGAGACAGTAACGGGCGATCGACGGCTGCAGATCGCCGTCATTCCGAAGGGCTCCACGCATCAGTTCTGGAAGAGCATTCACGCCGGCGCCATCAAGGGCGGATTCGAGGCCGACGTGGACGTGCTCTGGCAGGGCCCGGTGCGCGAGGATGACCGCCAAATGCAGATCCAGGTGGTGCAGAACTTCATCAGCCGCGCGGTCGACGCCGTTGTTCTGGCGCCGCTCGATTCCCGTAGCCTGGTGGGACCGGTCGAAGCGGCGGTCGGCCGCGACATCCCGGTGGTCATCATCGACTCGGGATTGGATTCGACCGCCCAGTCAGCGTTCATCGCCACCAACAACTACGAGGGTGGACGCCTTTGCGGCCTGCGGTTGGCCGAGGTGCTCGGCGGTAGCGGCAAGGTGTTGCTGTTGCGCTTCATGGAGGGTCACGCGAGCACCACGGCTCGGGAAGAGGGCTTCCTCGACGCCATTGGCGAGTTCCCCGAGATCGAGGTCGTCAGCGACAACCAGCGCGCCGGCGCGACGCTTGAAACGGCCCTGCAGGCCTCGCAGAATCTGCTCAACAGATTTCCGGAAGTCGACGGGGTCTTCGCCGCCAACGAGACCTCCACACAGGGCATGTTGCGCGCCCTGCAGACTTCTGGCCGGGCCGGGATCACGCGTCTCGTCGGCTTCGACGCCAACGCGACGTTGATCGCCGCGCTCGAGGCCGGAACCATCCAAGGGCTGGCGGTGCAGGATCCGTTCGCGATGGGATACCTCGGTGTCAAGACCGCCGCCGCCGCCGCTCGCGGCAACGAGCACGAGGTGTACGTCGAAACCCGCTTGATGATGATTACCGCCGACAACATGGCCGAGCCGGCAGCGCGCGAGCTGTTGTCGCCGGATCTGGAAACCTGGCTCGACGAGTGATCCGGGACACGGGCCGCGAGTCAGCGTCTCGGCCTCACAGTGCCTGAGCCCCTTCTGGAGGTTGACGGCATCGAGAAGGCCTTCGGGCCCGTGCGCGCCTTGCGGGGCGTCTCCGTGCGCCTGGAGCGGGGACAGGTCCTCGGGCTGATTGGCGAGAACGGCGCCGGTAAGAGCACGCTGATGAATGTCCTTACCGGCGTAGCTCAACCGGACCGAGGCAGCATGCGTCTGGCCGGGGAACGCTACGCGCCCACGTCGCCGTTGGAAGGGATGCGGGCGGGTATCGCCGCGATCCATCAGGAGCTGAGCCTGGCGCCCCACCTGAGCGTCGAGGCGAACATCACCCTTGGGCGGGAGCTGTCCCAGATCGGGATGCTGCGCTCGCAGCGAGCCCGCGTACGCGAGGTCCTGGCGTTGCTCCAGCACGGAGACATCGACCCGGGCGTCTCAGTAGGTGAGCTCAGCCTGGCTCGACAGCAGATCGTCGAGATCGCCCGCGCCCTGTTCGCCGACGCCCGCATCGTGGTCATGGACGAGCCCACGAGCGCGCTTTCGTCGGCCGATACCGACACCTTGTTTCAGGTGGTGGACCGACTCCGGCGACGCGGCGTCGCGTGCATTTTCGTGAGGCACTTCCTGGAGGAGGTGCGCCGTATCTGTGATCGGTTCACGATGCTGCGCGACGGGCAGACGGTCGCCAGCGGCGCGCTCGAGCAGACCACAGACGACGAGCTCATTTGCCATATGGTGGGTCGGGAGGTCGGCGAGCTCTACCCGCAATCGCAACGCCGGCTCGGGGAGGTGCTTCTGCGGGTCAGCGATCTATCAGGCTGCGATGGGAAGCCTTCTGGGGCGGACATTACGATCCGCCGCGGCGAGATTCTGGGCCTCGCCGGGCTCGTCGGTGCCGGGCGAAGCGAAACGTTGCGCTCGCTGTTCGGCCTGCATCGAGCAGTGACCGGACATCTCGTGGTCAACGGCGGATCCGGGCTGCAAGTTCGCGAGCTGACGCCGGCGCATGCCCTGGATCAGGGCGTCGATCTACTCAGCGAGGATCGGCAACTCGAGGGGCTGGCGCTGGGGATGTCGATCTCCGCCAACGTCACGCTCTCGGCACTAGGGCGGTATCGCAAATGGGGACTATTGGATCGGCGCCGCGAAGATGACGGCGCCGCTGGCTGGGCGCGACGGCTCGGAATCAAGATGCACGACACGGCTTCGCCAGCGGCAACGTTGTCGGGCGGCAATCAACAGCGAGTGTGTCTCGCGCGCCTCCTGCATCGCGACGCGGATGTGTTGTTGATGGACGAGCCGACCAGAGGCATCGACATCGGCACCAAAGCCCGTATCTACCGCCTGATGCACGAGCTCGCCGACTCCGGGAAGGGACTCCTGATGACCAGCTCCTACTTGCCCGAGCTGTTCGGAGTCTGTGACACGCTGGCGGTCGTTCACCGGGGAGCGATCTCGGCCCCGCGACCTGTCGGCGGATGGACAATGGAAGAGGTGATGCGTCTCGCTACCTCTGGCGCACCAGACGCTGGCCTACAGGTGCGTACCGCAGGATCGGAGCCGGCTTGATGGAGACTCCGAAGGTCCGCATCGCAGCACTCGGTCCCTTCATAGGTCTTGCGGCCGTGGTGATCTTCTTCGCGGCGATAACCCCGCCGGCGTTCCAGTCGCTGTACAACCTCAAGACGATCCTTACGCAGAGCGTCATCGTCGGCATCGCCGCTCTGGGCATGACATTCGTCATCGTCTCCAGGGGCATCGACCTGAGCGTAGGCTCGCAGATCGCGCTGGGGACTGTCGTCACCGGGCTGGTGGTGAATTCGGCCGGGCAGGGATTCGTCGGCCCCCTGCTTGGTGCCGCTGCCGGAGTGGCGGCGTGCGTTGCGGTGGGCGCCCTGAGCGGCGTCCTCATCACGCGGTTCAACGTCATTCCGTTCATCGTCACGCTCGGGATGATGCAGATCGCGCGCGGCGTCGCCAAATGGCTTGCCCGCGAAGGGACGCTGGCGATCCCGGACAACTGGCTCAACGATCTGATGCTGGTCGATCCACGCCCGACGTGGTTGATGTTCGCGCCCGGCGTGTGGATCGCGGTGGCGCTCCTGGCTGCTTCGACGGTCATCCTGATGCACACTGCGTTCGGGCGTTATGTGTTCGCCATCGGCTCCAGCGAGCGCACCGCCCGGCTATGCGGCGTGCGGGTCGAACGGATGAAAGTCGGAATCTACGCGCTGAGCGGCTTCTTCACCGGCGTTGCGGCGGTGATGCAGTGTGCCTACCTCACGGTGGGTGACCCGACATCCGCGGCCGGCTTGGAGCTCGACATCATCGCCGCAGTCGTGATCGGCGGCGGATCGCTAGGGGGTGGCGAGGGCAGCGCTGTGGGCTCGGTCGCCGGGGCATTGATCATGGCGGTCCTGCGCAACGGCAGCAACATGCTCGGAGTGCCGCACTACGTGCAGGAGATCATGATCGGCGCGTTCATGCTCGCCCAAAGCAACGGACATGCAAATGTCACGCAAACCTATTTTTTGTAGCAACTTACAGGCGACCCTCTTGTGGGGCTAATTCTGTTCTTTCCGGTCTATTTCGGGGTGTTTCCCGGGTTTCCTGGTACAAAAGTGGTATCGGGGTGCCGGCGCTCGCGCAGCACAGGAGGGTAGCGTGCGGGGCGAGGCGATGTGGCGGCTCGAAGAACTGCTGAGGCTCGGGAGAGCGGCATGAGGCACTTCCGGCTGATCTGTGCCGACGTGCTGGAGGGCCTCGCCCGGTTACCCGACGAATCGGTCCACTGCGTGATAACGAGTCCGCCGTATTGGAGGCTGCGCGACTACGGTACCGACGGCCAGCTCGGGCTGGAGGCCACGCCCGAAGAGTACGTGGAGACCATGACGGGCGTGTTCCGCGAGGTGCGCCGTGTGCTGCGCTCTGACGGCACGCTGTGGCTGAACATGGGCGACTGCTACGCGAGCGGCGGGTACGGGGCACGAGATCCCGAGAGGTGGCCGGAGCAGAGCCGAAACAACCATATGCGGCACGCCAGGGCACCAAGCGGCGGCCTCAAGCCCAAGGATCTCGTCGGCATACCTTGGCGGGTCGCCTTAGCGCTACAGGCGGATGGCTGGTGGCTGCGAAGCGACATCATCTGGGCCAAGTCGCCACCGATGCCGGAATCGGTCAAGGACCGCCCCACGAAAGCGCACGAGTACGTCTTCCTGCTGTCGAAGTCCGCTCGCTACTGCTACGACGCAGATGCGGTTCGAACGCCCTATCGCCCTGCGACGCGGAGCGATTTGGTTGATGGCAGGTGGCGAAAATCCAACATCTCTGGGTGGGCAAATTCGCCGAACTTTCACGGGGCCAATCCGACTAGTAGGCCGCAGCGCCCTTGTCACCGCGGCGGCAAAGTCAAGCAAGGTGCGAACCTGCGCTCGGTCTGGACCATCTCGAATAGCGGCAAAGATGCGTTTCCCGAAGCGCACTTCGCAACCTTCCCGACCAAGCTCGTGGAGCCGTGTGTGCTGGCCGGCTGCCCCGAAGGCGGTGTCGTGCTTGACCCCTTCTGCGGCTCAGGCACCACGGGCGTCGTCGCACTCCGCGCAGACCGGCGCTTCGTGGGTATCGAGCTCAATGAGCAGTACGTGGAGATGGCGCGCCGCAGGATCGGAGATGACGCGCCGCTGCTGAACCGCGAGGACCCGATGCTCCTGGATCTAGCGGCATGATCAGCTTCGAGTCCCCCGCGATCCCCGACGTTGAAGGCGTGGACATCGCCCCGGAGCGCGCACTTGCCGCTGCGGTGATCCGTCGGGCGATTGTCGACCTGGGCATGGTGGCAACGTGGCGTGATCGAACCGAGCGGCCCGCTTGCACGTGCAAGAGGCTACGGGAGATCGGCCCCGAATCAGACCTGGTTGCGTGGTTGTCGCACCCGGAGGAGTTGCGCCCCTGCTCGCTGGGCTGGTGGTGTCAGTACATCGGTGCTGACCCGGTGGCGCTCACCGAACAACTGCGTCATCGAGGGCTCTTGGAGGCAGCGGCATGACTCCAACGCCCCGCCGGATCGAGGATCTGCAGCCGGCGCCCTACAACCCGCGCACTATCGATGCCCCCTCGCTGGAGGCGCTGAAGGCATCGCTGGGTACCTTCGGCGACCTCTCAGGTATCACCTTCAACGAGCGCACCGGGCACCTCGTTACGGGCCACCAGCGCGTGCGTGTGCTACGCGAACAGCACGGCGAGTCAGCGCGCATCCGTCACGCCGGCAAGGAAGCGTACCTACACGTGGGCTCCGAGCGGTTCCGGTTGCGCGTCGTGAACTGGGACGAGGAGACGGAGCGCGCCGCGAACATCGCCGCCAACTCGCCCCTGCTCGCAGGCATCTTCACGGACGATCTACCCGACCTGGTGGCGCTGGCCCAAGAGGAGTTGCCGGAGCTGACCGATGCGCTCCGATTCGATGATCTGCTGGAAACGCTCGACATGGGACCGGAGCCCATCGAACTGCAAGATGACGAGGTGCCAGAGCCACCAGCCAACCCGGTGACCAAGCCCGGGGACGTATGGACACTGGGGGATCACCGGCTTATCTGTGGCGACGCGCAGGATCCTGGTGTCGTCGCCGCGCTGCTCGGCGATCATGTCCCGTTGCTCATGATCACCGATCCGCCCTACGGCGTGGAGTACGAGCCGGAATGGCGCGAACGTGATTTGGGAGAAAAACATGCGGGCCGGCGGTCCGGGATTGTACGCAACGACGATTGCGCCGACTGGCGAGAGGCGTTCACCCACTTTACCGGCGATGTCGCCTACGTATGGCACGCATCCTTGTTCGGTGCGGTCGTGCTCGAAGGGTTAGCGGCGGCGCGGTTGGGGCCTCGTGCCCAGATCATATGGGCCAAGCCGCAGGGCGTGATCTCACGTGGTCACTATCAATGGGCTCATGAGCCGGCCTGGTACGCGGTGCGCCGCGGCCGGAGCGCGCGCTGGAGCGGAGACCGGTGCCAAAGCACGCTCTGGCGCATCTCCAACCAGCTACGAGCCTCCGAAGGCAAGACGGACCACTCGACGCAAAAGCCGCTTGAGTGCATGGGCCGTCCGATGCGCAACCACGGCAAGGTCGGCGATGGGGTCTATGACCCGTTCGTGGGCTCGGGTACCACGCTCATCGCCGCCGAGCAGCTGGAGCGCCGCTGTTTCGCCATCGAGATCGACCCCGGCTACTGCGACGTAACCGTCGAGCGCTGGGAAAACCTGACCGGCTCCAAGGCCAACCGGTGCACCCCGTGATCATCCCAGGCACACACCCATGAACAACCGCTGCACGGCGATTACCACGAGCACCGGAAAACGCTGCAAACGCAAGGCGTTACCCGGATCGGATCGGTGTGCCATCCCCTCGCATGCCGAAGATGTTGTCCAGGAATGTCCAGGAGCCAACGTGCGCGCGCGCGCGAGGGATTGGGAATCGGTCTACTTCAAAGCGTTAGAGCGTGGACACACCAAGGAGTCTGCTGCCGGTGTCGCTGGCGTCAGCGCGGCAACGCCCTACAAGCGCGTGCAGCGGGGAGACACGGCGTTCGCCGAGCAGGAGGACATTCACTACAACCGGGGCTTGGGGATGCTCATGGAGGTGGCGCGGCGACGCATCCTGGATCCCAAGCGCCCTGGAGATCTCGTGCTCAAGCATCTGCTATCGGTTCGTGGCGTCAGCGAGCGCGTGCAAGTGACGGGTGCCGACGATGGCCCGGTCATCACCAGGATCGAGCGGGTCATCGTGTATCCCGAGAATCGGAATGACGATGCAGACGCTGACCCTAAGGCTGATGCAGCCGCCGGCCCCGAGGCTCAGGACGATGCGGCATGACGGGCAGCATGAAGGCACGCTTCAGATCGACACGCCGCACGGGTTTGAGCCGCTGCTCAAGGAGCGCGCACGGTACCGGGGTGCGTACGGTGGGCGAGGATCAGGCAAGTCATGGTTTTTCGCCTCGCTGCTGGTGCAACGATGCCTAGAGGATCCCAACACCCGAGCCCTGTGCGTGCGCGAGGTGCAACGGTCGCTGGATCAGTCCGTGAAGCGGCTGCTAGAGGACACCATCGGAAGGCTCGGGGTGTCAGAGCACTTCCGCATCCTCAACACGCATATCGAGACCGGCGCCAACGGCCGGATCATCTTTCACGGGATGCAGAACCATACGGCCGAGTCGATCAAGTCGCTGGAGGGGTATGGGATCGCGTGGGTGGAGGAGGCGCAGTCGCTATCAGCCAAGTCGCTAGAGCTGTTGCGCCCGACGGTGCGCGCCACCGGCTCGGAGCTGTGGTTTTCGTGGAACCCCAACAGTCCCACCGACCCGGTGGATGCGCTGCTCCGCGGCACCAATGCACCGCCCGGCGCGGTGGTGGTGGAGGCCAACTACGCGGACAACCCCTGGTTCCCAGACGTGTTGGCCCAGGAGATGCAGTGGGACCGGGCGCGCGACCCGGACAAGTACGCCCACGTCTGGCTGGGGGAGTACGTGGGCCGGTCAGAAGCGCGAGTGTTCGACAACTGGAGCGTCGAGCAGTTCGCCGATCCGCCCGAAGGCACAGCGTTGTACTTCGGAGCCGACTGGGGTTTCTCAGTCGACCCGACGGTGCTGGTGCGCTGCTGGATCGATGGGCGGAAGTTGTACGTGGATCGGGAGGCGTACCAAGTGGGCTGCGAGATCGACCGCACGGCGGAGCTATTCGACTCCATCGACAACGGCCAGGCACGCGCCTGGCCGATCATCGCCGATTCCGCTCGTCCGGAGACGATCGCGTATCTGCAGCGACACGGGTACCCGCGCATCGCCAAAGCGCGCAAGGGGCCGGGAAGCGTGGAAGAAGGTATCGAGTTTCTGCGCAGCTACGACATCGTCGTGCATCCCCGCTGCCACCACATGATCCAGGAGTTGACGTTGTACAGCTACAAGACGGATCGGCGCACGGGACAAGTGATCCCGGTGCTACAGGACACCCACAACCACGTCATCGACGCGCTGCGCTACGCGGTGGAGCGGGTGCGGAGAGTCGCGGTGAGGCAGCGACAGGTGGCCTGGGGGTGAGGAGACGTGAGGAGACGCGCGCGCAGCAGCGAACCGATCTGCATTCGGTCGTTTCGTTGGTGCGCACGCCACCCCGAACCGGGGCGGCTCCCCGGAGCGATTTCATACAAGCACTCCAACGACCCTTGCATACCTTCCGAAGGGCAGCGTGGAGCCAACGTGCGGGTGGGACCGTGCAGGGCCACGACTGTCGCAGTAGGGACCGGGGGCGGATTGTTGTCTTCGACCCGAAGCCAGCCATACGGGGGCGTCCGCAAAAGCCACCTCCCCCACTAAGGACCAGGGGGAGTTGTCGGGTGTGCAAGTAGTAGTTAGAGGAACATATATCAGTAGATCTCGTCCGCTAGGTCCGGGGGGGGGGGGAAAGGCCCCCGGTATGCGCGAGAGCTGAAAAAGGGGTGGGACGATGCCAGTAGATACCGCTTCCGATACGTATGAGGCGTTCGTCACCAAGTGGCAGCGGGTGCGTCATTGCTACGAAGGCTCTGACGCAGTCAAGGAGCAGGGGGCTGGATACCTGCCCCCGCTAGCGAGCCACGGACGCGAGCCAGCCAAGTACGAGGCTTACAAGCAACGAGCGCTGTTTTACAACGCCACCGGACGCACGGTGGATGGTTTGGCGGGACTGATCTTTCAGAAAGAGCCAACGCTTCTGCTGCCCGCAAGCATCCAGGATCACGATAGGGACGTGACGCTAGGGGGCGAGTCGGCCGAGACGTTCGCACTCCAAGCTACCCGCGAGGTGCTGCTGACGGGTCGCTACGGAATCCTGGTGGAGATGGGCTCCGAACAGGTAGCGGGTAAGCGACCCTACTGGTGTGGGTATCGGGCCGAGGACATCGTGTCGTGGCGCACGCAGCGTCTGGGTGGCGATGAGATCACTACACGGGTGGTGCTCAGAGAGGTAGCGCGGGAGCCCGATGAGCGAGACGAGTTCGTCACGCGGCAAATCGATCAGTACCGGGTGCTGCGGCTACGAGACGGGGCATATACGCAAACGGTGTATCGGAAAGCCTCGAAATCCTCCTCCAAGTACGAACCATGGACACCGCCGGGGCAGCAGGAGCCGGAAGTGGTGGCGATACGGCGCGGCGAGGCGCTGCCGTTCATTCCCTTCGTGTTCGTGTCTCCAAACTCCACGTCGGCTCGGGTGGACAAGCCCCCCCTGCTGGACCTGGTGGATGTGAACCTGTCGCACTACCGGACGATGGCGGACCTAGAGCACGGGCGACACTTCACGGCACTGCCTACCCCGTGGGTAGCCGGGATCAAGGACGAGGAGTCAGGGCGGTTGGAGATCGGCTCGGGCACAGCGTGGATGCTGGAGCCCACCGGTAAGGCGGGGATGCTGGAGTTCACCGGCCAGGGGTTAGGGGCGTTGGACAAGGCATCGGAGGAAAAGCGCCTCATGATGGCGACGCTGGGTGCGCGGTTGTTGGAAGAGCAGCCGCGAGCGGCGGAGACCGCCACGGCGGTAGGGATGCGTCACGCTGGGGCCCACGCCACGCTGCGAACGGTGGCGCAGGCGATCGAGAGTGCCCTGGGTCAGGCGTGGCGGTATCACGCCTGGTGGATGGGTACGGAAGCCAAGCCAAGCGACGTGGAGGTTGCCTACGAGCTGAACAAGGACTTCGTGGCGGTGCCGATGAGGGCCGACATGTTGCGCTCCTTGGTGTTGGCGTTGCAGGCGGACGCGGTGTCGTTTGAGACCTTCTGGGCGGCGATGCAGAAGGGCGAGCTGGCGCGGCCGGGGGTGAGTGCGGAGGAGGAACAAGCGGAGATCGGGCGTCAGGGACCGGCGCTCGTGGGAGAGGTGGCGTGAGCAGGGTTCTAAGAGTTGACGGGATATCGGTAGCCGTTGAGGAGGTGCCTCGTATCCATATAACCGAGGAGGCTCACGGCGAGTTTATTAGCCAGCCGACGCCGCACATTCGGCTAGCAGAGGACTTGCCGGACGGTGAATGGAAGCACTATGTGCTGCTGCATGAGTGGGTGCATGCGGTGTTATTCGTGCGGGGGCTGAGCTCGGTTCTCGAAGAGCATCAAGAACTCGAAGAGTTGGTATGCAACGCCATTGCATCCGAGATGGTCAAGGGGGGGTTATTTCCCGATGCCACGTAGAGAGCCTGCGTATCGGGAGCTTCATGCGGCCGCCGACAGGATCGAGCCGCGCCTGGAGCGGGCGTTCGTACGGGCCATGGAGCGCTTGCGGGATCAGGTGTCGATCAACGAGCTAGCGCTAGCGCTGTCGGCCGGCGATGCGAAGGGGGCGCTGCGGCGGGTGCCGGTGGGTGAGGTTCGGGAGGCGTTGGAGGGAGTGGGAGACAGCGTGCAGGAGGCGTTCATGCGCGGTGGAAGACTCGGGGCGAAGCGAATCAATGAGCTCTAGGATGGAGCGGGCGTTCGTACGGGCCATGGAGCGCTTGCGGGAGGGTCTGTACGACGAGGCTGGTGCCGAGAGCTTGATGGCGCCTGTTCTGGTGGAGTGGCACGACTCGTACGGCTGTTCTGCCAGTTGGCAGCCATTGGATATGATCGAGCCTGCGGCTCTCGTGTACCGGTCTGTAGGGTGGTTGGTACACGAAGACGATCAGTGTCTCGTGGTTGTGCCCCACCTGACGGACCAGACTGAGGGAGTTGCCCGCCAGGGGTGCGGCGACATGACGATTCCACGCTGCGCGGTGCTACGCGCGTCCAACGCCTAACGAGCCGGTAAGCGATGGCCACGACCAGCACTTCCTTCCGGTTCGACGCCACGCTCCCGGCAGCACAGCGCGCCGCTGCCCGCCATGCGGCACGGCTCGTCAAGGGAGTCTCAGAGGAGACCCGTCGGGGTATTCGTGCAGCCATCGTGCGCGCCATCCGCGAGGGGCAGCCTCCGTTCGAGGCGGCACGCGCGATCCAACCGATGATCGGACTGAACGCGCAACAGGTCCAAGCGGCGCTGAATTACCGCGCCGAGCTGATCGACCAGGGGCTGACGCTGCAGTTTGTCGACCGCAAGGTGGACCGCTACGTGCAGAAGAAGCTTCGGGAGCGAGCCCGAACGATCGCCCGCACCGAGATCATGAACGCGCTCAATGCGGGGCAGGAAGAATCCTGGCGTCAGGCGCAGCGGGCGGGGCTGTTGCCCAAGGGGCAGAAGAAAGTATGGATCGTCACGCCGGATGATCGGCTCTGCCCGATTTGTGAGCCGATGCGTGACGCCGTGGCGGAGGTTGGTAAGCCGTTTCCGATTCCGGGGCCACCGGCGCATCCTCGGTGCCGGTGCGCGGTGGGGATCGCTACAGACGGCCGCTAGAGCACGTTAATCGCGTGTAGCACGCAGTCTCCCCTGATACCACCAGATCGGGGAGGAGAAACGATCTTCGCCACAGCAGCAATCTCCATAGCGAAGACATAGCTATAGAAGAACAAAGTTAGTCACTTTTGCGCAAGGGGGGTGTTGACACCGCAACCAGGATCGTCGTATTGATTCAAGGAGACGGATTCAGACGCAACGGACCGTAGCCGGGGGGCCACGGTCGGTCGCGCTGACAGGGTGGGAGCATGCAAGTCGTCGTTGAAGATCTGGGTGCCGTTGCCGAAGCACTTCGCGACGAGTACGTGGAGCGTGACGGTAAGTACGTACTGAAGCTCGAAGGCGATGTGCCGGGGATGGTGGTGGCCTCGGAGCTGGAGGAGCAGAAGAAGGCCACGGCGCATTTCCGGGATAGCAACGTTGGTCTGAACAGCAAGATCGGTGATTTGACCACGAGGCTCGATGAGATCTCCGGTCTTGAGGACAAGTACACGAGCGCCGTCACGGAGCTTGAGACGTTGAAGAAGACGGCGCCCAAGAAGGACGCGGAGATGCAAGCGATCCAGGCGCAGCTAGAGTCATTGGCAAAAAAGCTCGATGAGTCCAATGCGCGCGAGGTGGCGGCACGGCAGCAAGCGGCACGGAAGGATCTTGAGTCGCAGCTGCGAACCGTGGGATCCAAGCTCGGAGTACGTGACGAGGCGTGGGAAGACTTTTTGTCTCGTGGAACAGCGGTCTTCCAGCTGACCGAAGAGGACGGCAAGGTCGTTGCCAAGCGTGGCGAGGAGCCGTTGTTTTCCGAAATCAACCCGGCGCTGCCGCTCACGATGCAAGAGTGGGGCGAGAGGCTACAGCGACAAGCGGCGCATCTGTTCAAGGAATCCACCGGAGGTGGAGCACGCCCGAGCGATACGAGCGGTTCCACAACGGGCATGGCACGTATGGTTTCGGAAGATCAGTTCGGGGGGAGCTTGGAGGACATTGCGGCCGGCAAGGCCGTAGTACAGTAGAGGACAGCAGTACCGAGCGTGACGTAGCACGCCATTAGGCTACGGCGGCTAACAGGGTCTCTTTAGATCCAGGGGGCCGCGCCCCGGTGGGGACGAATCGGAAGTAACCGAGCGTGACGCGGTGCGGTACGAAGCCGCGGCGGCTGGTGGATCTTGAAGGATCCAAGGGCCGTGCCCCGGTGGGGACGAATTCGGTAGTACTAAGACATATTCTGAGAGCGTGACGTGGCACGCCATTAGGTCACGGCGGCTAACAGGGTCTCTTCAGATCCAGGGGGCCGCGCCCCGGTGGGGACGAATCCGCAACTTCTTTTGTGGAGGAGTGCCCCGACAGTGGCCAATACCAACACCACCACGCATATCGTTGACCGTCTGTTGGCACAGGGTCTGTTGGCTCTGCGCGAGATGGTGGTCATGCCGCGGTTCGTCAACCGCGCCTACGAAAACGTTCCGGGCGATCAGTACTCGACGATCGATGTACCGATCCCCTCGGCGATCGCCGCAACCGCGGTAACGCCTTCCAACACGCCGCCCGACGATGCCGGGATCGCGCCGACGAAGGTGTCGCTCGTACTGGATCAGTGGTACGAGGCGCCGTTTTTCCTCAACGACAAGGAAATGCTGGAGGTGCAGTCGGGAACGATCCCGATGCAAGCCTCCGAGGCGATCAAGGCGCTGGCGAACAACATCGACAACGCCATCCTTGCCAAGTACAAGGACATCTACGGGTACGCCGGCACGGCGGGCACCACGCCGTTTACGAGCGACCTGTCGGCGTTCGTGAACGCCCGCAAGGTGCTCAACGAACAGCTCGCGCCACTGGATCCACGCTTTTGCGTGATCGATCCGGATGCAGAGGCGAACGCGCTGAACCTGCGCGCCTTCCAGGACGCCAGTTACCGGGGTGACCGTCAGGGTATCTTGCGTGGTGAGATCGGCGAGAAGCTCGGCTCCATGTGGGCGATGGACCAGAACGTTCCAACGCATACCACGGGCGGCGGCTCAGGCTGGCTGGTGAACCAGTCGGACCATGTGGTGGGCAACGGAACCGTGACGATCGATACCGGCTCGGGCGATCCCGCCGAGGGCGACATCTTCACGGTGGCCGGTGACACGCAGACCTACGTCGTGGAGGCCTACGGGAGCAACGTCATCACCTACGCACCGGCGTCGAAGGTTGCCTGGGCCGACGATGCGGCGCTGACGTTCAAGGGCAGCCACACGGTGAACCTGGCGTTTCACCGTGACGCCTTCGCGTTGGCCATGCGGCCGTTCCAGGGAGCCGACCCGATGGGAGTCGGGACGTTCCGCGCGGCGGTCGACCCGGTATCGGGCTTGGCGCTGCGACTGGAAGTGTCGCGTCAGCACAAGAGGACTCGCTTCTCCTACGACTCCCTCTACGGTGTGCAGACGGTTCGCCCGGAGCTGGCGGTGCGCGTCGCAGGCTAATCGGCTGGGTCCACAATGATGAGGCTCGGTCGCGCTGGCTGCGTGCTCGCGACCGAGCCCACACCCCCTAGGTGACAAAGCGATGGCTGCAATACCGACTCAGAAAGTCCGTCGCAAAAGCGATGGGGCGGAGTGCGTGATCAATCGAGAAGAGTTCAACGAACACGACTACGAGGAGATAGCCAAGCCGAAGGCTAGAGGCGGTGGCAAGCCGAAGTCCAAGGCGCAGCCTACGAAAAGGCGCAAGGGGAACTGATGGCGACCTCGGTACTGAATGCGACCGTCGGCGGGGCTTGGAGCAACACCTACGCCACGCTGGGGGAGGCCGAGCAGTACCACGAGGACCGGGTCGCGTCCGGTACGGCGTGGACAGCCACGAGCACCGAGGAGGATGCCAAGACCAAGGCGCTGTTGATGGCGACGCTGCTGCTGGACCGAGCCTTTGAGTGGAGCGGGCACGCGGTGGATCGGAACCAGGCGCTGCAATGGCCCCGCACGGGGATGCTCAAGCCGACCGGGTTTGAGCACGTCGCCTCCACCGAGATCCCGGTGCAGATCAAGAACGCGCAGGCGGAATACGCCCGGCAACTGCTGGCCGATCTCGGCCGCACGGATGATTCCGATATCGAGACCAAAGGCATCACCAGGATCAAGGCAGGGCCGGTGGAGTTGGAGTTCAAAGACTCCGTGTTTGCCAAGGCGGTGCCGGACCTGGTGGTGCTGCTGCTCCCGGAGCACTGGTACTACGCGGTACGGGGCCGTGCCTCCGGTACGCGACAGCTGGTGAGGGCGTAGCGATATGGGCTTGGAGAGTCTCGTTGCCTCCGGTGTGGCGCTGGCCAACAGCCTCACGAGCGACCTGCAGCACGACGTGGTCCACGAAGCGTATGAAGGCCCCAATGACCAGGGGGCACCGACGTATGGCTCAGCGGTACAGCGGCCAGCGCTCGTGGAGCACAGGCAGCGACAGGTGCGCGGCGACGAGGGCAACGTGGTGATGGCGCGGGCCAAGGTGAGCTTTCTGCACCCGGTGCGGATCGGTCCGTTGGATCGGATCACGCTACCGGACGGCACGACGGGGCCGATCCTGGATATCGAGGGGATGGTGAATGGCTCCACCGGGGCACCCTACATGCTCGAGGTGTGGCTGGGATGAGCGTACGGATCGAGGGGTTGTCTGAGCTGAGGCGCAAGCTGGGGGCCGTAACGGCTCGCATGCCGAGCAAGATCGAGGCGGCGTTGCACCGGGAGGCTCAAAAGATCGCCACCAAGAGCCGTCGGCGAACCCCGGTGGATACCGGCGCACTACGTGCCAGCCACAACGTGGAGGCGCCCAGGCGGTCGGGTCGGGATGTATCGGTGCGGATCGGTGTTGGGGGGCCGGCGGTGAGCTACGCACACCGCGTACACGAGGACCTAGAGGCGCGCCACACGGTGGGCGAGGCGAAGTTTCTGGAGAACTCCGTGACCGAGGCGATTCCAGGGATGGCGGCGCGGATCGGCAAGGGGTTGTTGGAGCGCTGATGGCCTTTCTGCAGGAGGTGAAGAGCTACTTGGTCACCGAGAGCATCACGGATCCGATCTATAGGGGAACGATGCCGGCGACGCCGGATACGGCGGTGGCGCTGTACCAGTACCCCGGGGAGGCGCCGTCGCGGGGGTTCGGGGTCACCGGCGGGGTGGCCTACGAGCGGCCGCGGCTGCAAGTCGTGGTGCGCGGTGCACCGCACGACCACGACACGCCGCTGGCCACCGCCACGAGTATCCGTGACGCGCTGGTGAAGGTTCAGGGCACCGAGCTGTCCGGAACGCTGTACCACTGGATCAGCCCTCTACAAGACCCGGGACTGTTCAAGCGCGACGAAAAAGAGCGCGTCTTGATCGTCTTTAACTGCCGCACGGAGAAGCACCGATGACCGAAGCGGGGCCTGAAACAGATGCTCACAGCAGTCGGCTCGTGGATGCTCGCGGCAACGCGATCCCCACTCATTTAGATGATGGATCGTGCCCGCAATGCGGGGCCTCGGAGGACAGGCAGCAGAAAGCCTTCGGAGGTACGAGCTGGTGTTTGAAGTGCGGGCATAACTACAGGAGCGACTGATCTCATGGCTACCCAAAAGCTGCGCGTGACGAACCGTCGCGGCGCCATCACGTATCCCATCGATCCGAAGGCCGTGCAGGCGATCGCTAAGGCGGGTGGGCTATCGCGCATGGGCGCCAAACAGCGCGCCGGGATCGAGCTTAGGACCGTCGAGGCTGGGGGCGACTGCTCCGATATGCCCAAGAAGCTGCAACAGGTTCAGATCCAGTCCGGCAACGTCGAGATCGTCACGCCGCGCTTCAAGGCGAAGTCTCAACGGGGAGGTAAGTAATGGCACGCCACGGTCCCGCCGATGTGTTCCTTACGGTGGATGGCTACGACCTGACGGCCGCGAGTCCACAGCAGCTATCCGAAACGGTCACCGTCCCCACCGTGCGTACCGATGGGCTGGGAGATGGGTGGCAAAAGCACACGCCCATCGGTGTGCGCCAAGTGGAGCTGAGCATTGAGGGAGCGTTCTTTGATACCGGAGCCAACAACAGCCACGCGGCGCTAGGGGGCTCGGTGCCGAGCTCGGTGCAGGCGGTACCGCGCCTGCTCGTGTACGGCCCCTCCAGGGGCGTGGGGGATGCGTGCGTGGGTCTGTCGGGTCTGTATCAGCAGAGTTACCAGGTAATGATGTCGCAAGGCGATCTACACCGAGCCAACGCCACATACCTGGTGACCGGGCAGCGCGACGAGTGTGTGCTTTTGCAGCCGCTGGAAGCCAAAACGGCCGACTGGAATACCGAGAGCCAGACGCTGGACAACGGTGCCAGTTCGGCCAACGGCGCTGTGGGGTACCTCGTCGTGAACGCCGCTGCGGGCATCACGGGCTTGTCGGTCAAGATCCGCGACTCGGCCGATAACACAGTGTTCGCAGATCTCATTACGTTCACCAACAACGTCTCGGCTCCGTTCGCCGAACGCCTCGGTGCAACCGGCACGGTGGATCGCTACATCGCCGTGAGTGGCGCGCTGACGGGTACCGGCTCGATCACCTCACTGATCGCAATGTCTCGTTTGTAATCGACAACAACGGCCCGCAATGCGGGCGGGAGAAAGACAACGATGCCTGGAAAGTACGGCTCCTCATCGGTATCGGTGACCATCGAGGATGCTCCCGGTGGGACGGCCCGCGACATCTCCAACTACTTGCTCGAAGGGGTCGATCCACAGATCGAGGCGGCGTTTGTGGAGACCACCACCTACGGGGATGCCTGGGGAGAGCACACGCCCACGGGCATGAGGATGGTGAACCAGCTCACCTTCAATCTGATCTGGGACACGAGCACGAACGGCCCGCACGACATCTTCAAGGATGTCGATGATGGTCCCCAGGATGACGGCCGCGAGGTTGTCATTACGGCCGGTGACGGTAAGACCCTCACGGGCGATGTGCGGGTGGTGAGCTTCCAGGTGGTGATGAGTGCCGAGGACATCCACAAGGCGGTCGTGGTGCTGCAGCCGACCGGCGCGTGGACCTGGGCGTAAGAGCAGCCAAAGACAAAGGAGAAACGTAGATGTTGGTGACAGGAGAGCCCGTACAGCGGGAGATTCCACACGAGCCGGGGCAGCACTTTCTACTCAACCGGCTCTCGTGGAAGCAGCTGCGCAAAGCGCGCAGCCTGCAGGAGGATTATTCCCGCGAGTCCGCTAAGGCTTGGGGAGCGGAGTTCCTTGAGGTGCTTTCGAAGGGTGGCGACAGAGCCGAGGGGGAGATTCGCAAGGTGCTCCAAGAGCAGCGCTATCAGGCGGCCAACTACGACACGGGCTATCTGATCGACATGGGCGTGGCGGCCTGGTCCTACGATGCCTCCTGCGACTCCGAGAACAAGGCGGCGCTGGATGAGCGCACCACACAGTGGGCCGCTCAGGAAATCATCGATCTGACCATGCCTCCGTCAGAGGCTCAGGAGGGGGAAGCCTAGTCCGGCTGTATCGCCACTTCGAGGGTATTGGTGATGAGCCGGTGCCCGAGGCGTGGTTCATCAGTCGGCTATGTGAGGAGTTTGGATGCACGCCACTGCAGGTGGTGGAGGATCTCGAAAACGACCCGGAGCGCTGGATGCTGCGCATCCTGCCGCTGCGGGCTTTGGCGCGCGCGTACCAAAGCTACAAGGCGGCTCAATCCAAGAAAGAACTTGGCAAGGCCATCCATCAAGACCCGTGGGTGCGGCGGGTCGTCGAGATCGACTTTGCCGAGAAGCGACGGCAGATAGAAGCCAACAAGCAAGGCGGCGACGAGGATGATTCCGATCGGGGTGCTCGAGGCGATCCTGCGGCTGCGGGATGAGATGAGCCCGAAGCTGCAGGTCGCCGGCGAGCAGCTGCAGCAGACGGGCCGGTCCATGACCAGAGTCGGTGCCGGGCTGACGGCGGGGCTGACGTTGCCCATCGCTGGGGTTGGCATCGCGGCGATTAAGGCGGCGACCGACTTCAACAAGGGAATGGCCAACGTCGCCACGCTGATCCCCGGCAACACCGAGCGTGTCAAGGAGCTGAAGCGCTCGGTGCAGGACATGGCTGTAGCCACCGGCAAGAGCACGACCGACATCTCAGAAGGTCTGTATCAGGTCGTTTCCGCCTTCGGCGATACCGCCGACACGGCGAAGATTCTCCAGACGAACGTCGAAGCCGCAGCAGCTGGCTTGGCCACCACGAGCGAGGCAATTGCGCTTACATCGGCCGTCACCAAAGCCTACGGGGACACAAGCGCGGAGGCCGTACAGGCTGCTGCCGACATGGCGTTCGTGACCGTCAAGCTTGGCCAAACATCGTTTCCTGAGCTGGCTGCGTCTATCGGCAAGGTCGCGATCGGCGCCGCCGGCTTGAAGATCAGCCAGCAAGAACTGAACGCCGTGTTTGCCACGATGACAGGCGTAACCGGCGGCGCTGCGGAGGTGGCCACGCAGTTCCGCGGCGCGATGACCGGCCTGAAGAAACCGAGCGACGACATGATCGTCGCGCTCGACGAGATCGGTTTCTCAACAGAGGTGTACGGCGCTCGAGCAGGAGAGGCCGCAGTCGAGAGTCTCGGCTTTCAAGGCACGCTGGCAGCTCTAACGGAGGCCTCGGGCGGCAACGCAGCCGCGATGGCGAAGCTGTTCGGGTCAACCGAGAGCTGGGACTTCATCGCCGGCCTCGCAGGCTCGCAGGCCGAGACGTTCGGCAGCAAGTTGGGCGAGTTGGCCGAGTTCTCTGGTGCGGCAACCGAAGCGCTCAACGAGCAACAACGCGGCGTCAACGAGGCCGGCTTCCATTGGGAGGTGCTGAAGCAGAAGGTGGTCGTGGCTGCGCAGAAGTTCGGAGACGAGCTCTTGCCGATCGTGATGCGCGTCGGGGAGAGTTTGCGACCGTTGTTGGACATGGTGCTCCGGGGCGCGGAATGGTTCGGCAAGCTGCCGGTGCCGGTGCAGACGGCAGGGGTGATGTTAGCGGGGCTGGCGGCGGCGGCGGGGCCGGTGCTGATCGTGCTCGGAACGATGGCCTCCTCGATTGGAACGCTACTGCCGCTGCTTACAGGAGCAGGTTTGGCGGGAGCGGCAAGCAGCGTCATTGCTGTCCTTACTGGCCCGGTGGGGTGGGTTCTGGCGATCGGCGCCGTGGTCAGTGCCCTCGGTTTTCTCGTGCTCAAGGTACAGGAATCGAATCGGATTCTCGAAGAACACAAGCGTCGGGCCGAAGAGATTTCGGAGGCGGCGCGCGACTACGAACGCGAGGCGCAGCTGCTTGCCGGCACCTTTCGCGGTGCTCTGAGTCAGGGGCTGGATGCGGCGCGTCAGGCGACCGATGAATATCTCGACTCGCTGGAACTTGGCGCCGAAGGTGTCGTGGAGCTTTCCAGTGGCCTGCGGCTGCTGCTGAACGACAACAAGCTAACGAGAGAGCAGTTCAATGAGCTGTCCGGTGCGCTCGCCGAGTACCGGCAGCGGTCCAAGGATGCTGCTTTACAGCTACCAATTTTGAGTGCGGAACAGGATCGAGCTAGGGAGGCGGCAAGGCTTCTCGCAGAGGCGCTGGAGGGCTTCACGCTTGCCGAAGATGTTGCCAAGGATATCGACAAGCTGCGCCTAGCGGTCGAGTCCGCTGAAGCGCCGACCGTGCAGTTGGAGGCCGCTTGGAAGGACCTGGTAGCAAAGATGCAAGAGGCCGGATTGGAGATACCGGTCTCCATGAGCGCCATCGCCGACAGCCTCAATATCGTCGAGCGGAGCTTCGAGCGCGCCCGCGAGGAACAGGAAAAGCGATGGGACACAGCCAACCTCAAAGCGCTGAATGATGGATTCGACCAGCTCCAAACCGAGCTGCTTGAAGCCGAAAAAGCTGCGCTCCAAGCCGGGGAAGCGCTGAAGAATTTTGTTATCCAGCCGCCGGACCCGAGCACCATCCCACAAATCGATGCTGTCACCCTGGCGGCCGAGAGGCTCGGGCTTAAGGCGGTCAACGTCGAGGAGCTGAATAAGAGCTTTGCTGACCTGCAAGCCGTCGTTGCAGCTGGGGGCTTCGCCCCATCGGATCTGAAGCGCATCTACGACGATCTGTACCGGACGTTCCAACAGCTGGGGCCATTGACCGACGAGCAGGCCGCTGCATTTGAACGGCTCCGCGGGCAGATCGAGCAACAACCAAACCTGTCGTTTTTCGGCAAGATCGGCGATTCGCTCAAGTCCGTCTTTGGCAAGCTGGCAGAGCTGGGCTCGGTGTTCACCAACGCACTCGGGACGCTGTTCACGGATGGCTTAAGCGGCGCTCTAGGAGCTCTCCAAACCGGCCTGTCGCAGCTGCTGTCCAAGGCGTTCAACAGCGTCATTCCGGGGTTGGGTACCTTGGCGGCACCGCTGATCTCGGCGATCGAGAACCTGCTCTCCGGCATGTTCGGCAAGGCCCACGCGGCCGATCACGTAGCCGAGCAGTTTGGCATCGCCCTGTCCGACGGGCTCGCCAAGGCCATCGACGACCTCGCCGCCAGTCAGTTCCAAGGCAACTTCGATGCGGCTTTCCGCTCGATGATGGCGCAGGCGATCCAAGAGGCTTCGATCACCACAGAGGCGGAGCTATCCAAGTGGGTCACGCTGACCCATCAGATCCTCTCGTCTGTGGACGAGGGGTTCATGAGCCTGCAGCAGGCCGTCGAGTCGATGTCGGACTCCTGGTTGGCTCTGGTGCCCGCGATGGAGGCGACGGGAGCGTCGGCGATGGGCCTGCAGGCGCAGATATCGGATCTGATATCTCGGGGCGTTGACCTGGACACGCTCGCCACACAGCTGCAGCCTGTGATCTCGGCGATGTTCGATTCCGGCATCTCCGGAGCGCAAGAGCTCGTGGACTGGCTCAACACCATGGGTGTGGAGATCGACGGCGTTGCCACGAGCGCCGAGGCCGCCGTCGCCGCCATCGAGGCCGCGTTCGGTGCCGGTGACTTCAGCGCCATGAGTACCGCGATCCGCGACGCGATCGCGGCGGGTGTTGATCTGTCGAGTCTACAAGGGCTGCTGACGGACGTGATGGCCCAGTACAAGGACCTGGTACTGGGAGCCTCCCAGGAAGTTGTCGCCGGGGTGGAGGCGCTGTTTGCCACCGTACGGCGAGAAGTCGAGGTGCTGGCCGAGGACGGCTCTACCCAGACCATCGAGCAGCTGCGGCTCACCAAGCGGGAGGCGGAGTTTGCCGCCTCGGCCCTGCTGGTCACCTTCGAGCAGATGCGTGCCGCTGGCGTGCCGCTCACAGAGATCTTCGAGGCCATGGGAGATCAGATCACCCAGTTGGCTGACAACTTCAAAGGCGCACTGCCCCCGGTGCTCGCCGAGGTGGACGCGCTGTTTTCGGCCATGCAGGGGAGCGCCGCCAAGGCGATCGAGAAGGTTGACGCCATCGGCGGCTCTATCGGCGCGCTGGGGGAAATGGGCCTGCTGAGCGCCGGGCAGCTGGATTTCTTTGGCGACAAGATCGACCGCGCCTACGCCAAGCTCATCGAAGGCGGTGCGGGCTCGGAGCAAGCGATGGCGCTGCTTGGGCCGCAGCTGCGGCAGCTGATTGACCTGTCCGAGCAATACGGTTTCAAGATCGACCGCAACACCCGGGCGCTGATCGATCAGGCTGATGCGTCGGGTCTGCTTCCGCCAGCGATCGAGCCGGTCGAGGATATCTTCGGCGACATCCGCTCGGTGATCATCCTGTTGGCTGAGTCGCTCGGTGTGCAGGTACCGGCAGCGATCAAGCAGGCAGCAGATGCGGCGCAAGAGGCTGAGAACCGGATCAAGAGCCCCTTCAAGCGCGCCTTCATGGAGATGGCCGCGGATGCCGGCTGGGCAGCGCGAGAGACGCGCGGGGTATGGAGACAGCTGTCGCCGGATCTGCGGCGCGTGTTCGAGGAGGGTGGTGAAGTTGGCCGCGCCCAGTTCAAACAAATCGCCATGGCCGCCGGGCTGAGCGCGGCACAGGTGCGGCAGCTGTGGGGCTCGGACATGCGCACCGTCGAAGACATCTTCGGCCACGCCGGAACGACCGGCGAGGAGGAAAACGTCAAGGTGGGCGAGGCGGCCGAGCGCGAGGCGAAGCGGTCGGCGCGCGAGATGCGCATCGCATTCATCGACCGGGTCATCCCGGCGCTGCGCCGCATCGGACAGGTCGGTGAGATTGAGGCGAAGCGGCTGGGGGACGCGTTCGTGGGGGCGGCAAAGGACTCTGCGGCCGAGTGGGAAGCGACGCAGCGAGCCACCGTCGGTAACTCTTCGATTCTGGATATCTCACGACGCGGCATCGAAGCGGCCGAGGTGCTCGGTGGTAGTCAGGTCGAAGCGGCCATGCGTGCCGCGCACACCTGGAGCCTCGCCTCGGACACGATTGCCCGGTCGATGAACCGTACGGAATCAGCGGTTTCCGCGATTCCCTCGTCGGTGTCCGTGTCGGTGGGCACGGGGCCAAGGGATTCGATTCCCGCACCGGTCGCGGCTGCATCGGCCCCCGCACCATCCAGGCGCCCCGACGAGACGTTATTGCGCGAACTGCTCCATGAGCTCCGTGCGCTCCGGCAGGACCAGCGCACCTACTTGCCGGACGCGCTGCGCACCGCTGCCCGGCACGGGAAGCAGACGAGCAGCTGATGGCGGAGGTGGCGATGGAGTTTTACCTGTCAGGATCCTGGAGGGACGTGAGCGTCGACGTGCTCGCTGCCCACCCGATCAGCTGGCAGCGCGGCATTCCCGGCTCCGGGCCGCAAGATCTGATCGGGCAGCCGGGTCGCATGAACTGGGTGATGAACAACGGCAACAACTCCGGCGGTGTTGCCGGCTACTACTCACCCGGGCACGCCAGCGTGCGGACCGGGTTCAAGCACGGTATGCGTGTACGGCTGACGATCGATGCAGGCAACGACTCCGCCGGCAACAACGTCAGCCGCACCGTGTTCGCCGGCAAGCTCAAGGAGGCCAACCCGATACCGGGCGCCTACACGGTGCACGAAACACACTGCATCGCCTGTGACTGGCTGGAGGACCTGGCGGATCTGAAGGACGTGCGCCTGAGCCTACGGGAAAACGTTCGCTCCGATCAGTTAATCGATGACCTCGTGGCGCTAGTGGCCATGGCGCCGACCAGCAAGAGCCTCGATGTGGGCATCGACACCTACACGTTCGCCTTTGACGATCTCGGGGACAAAGATCCCAGCCCGATGTCGCTGGCGCACGCCATCTGCATGAGCGAACGGGGCTACCTGTATGTGCGGGGTAACACGACCGATGGCGAGACGCTGCGGTTCGAAAACCGTCACGCGCGCGCCACCAAGAGCCTGGATTTGACGCTCACCGCCTCGCAGGTGCGCGACATCCGCGTGCCTTCGGCCATGGATCGGATCTACAACCACGTCGAAGCGACGGCCCACCCGCGCAACAAGGGCAGCACCATCATCGTGCTCGTGAGCCTGGATGAAGAGATCGAACTCCGATCTGGACAGACCGTTGAACTGTTCGTCGCCTACACCGATCCGAACAACAAGGACGCCCGTATAGGTGGCGCCAACATGGTCGCACCGGTATCGGGTACTGATTACACGGCCCGTGACGCCGCCAACGGTGGGGGGAGTCTCATCACCTCCCAGTTTGACCTATCCGACACGGAGTTTCAGGGCTCCGGGTGCAATATCGTGGCCACCAATAACGCCGACAAAACAGGCTACCTGCGAGGCCCCGGCACCAGCCCAGGCATGCAGATACGGGGCAAGCCGCTGTATCGGTACTCGCCCGTATCGCAGCGCGGCAAAGGCTCCACCGACAGCATCACCGACTACGGAGAGCGGTGGTTGCGCATCGACATGCCCTACCAGGACAACGTTCTGGTGGCGCAAGACGTAGCGAACTTCACCGCCAACGTCTATGACGGGATCCTCAACACGCCGACCGAAGTGTCACCAATGACCGAGAGGCCTGCTCTGTTGGTGTCCTGTCTGCCGGTGGATATTGGCTCGCGCATCAAGGTGACCGAGGCGCAGTCCGGGGTGGATGGCGCGGAGGTGTTCATCAACGGCGTCCGCGGTCGGGTGCTCAACAAGACGGTGAGCTTGGAGTGGATTGTGGCCCCGGCTGATACGACCGCCGTGTTCATTCTGGATGATCCGGTGGCCGGGATCCTGGACGCCAACGCACTGGGGTACTGATGATGCACCGCTACATACTGGGCATTCGGGACCAGCACTTGGTCGTTGACGAGACCAGGTTGCTTGCCAAGCTCGACCAACAGGTCGCCAAGTCACAGCGTCTGGGAGCGCGCATCCAGGTGCACCCGGAGGGCGAGGAGATTGTGGCGTACTGCAACCACGGCCGCTGGGTGGCGGACTGCCCGTGCGGCGGGGGCGTGGCGGTGGAGCCGGAGTTTGACAAGGCAGCCTGCTTCGGGTGCGGGGCGGTGTACTCGTCAGTCCGGTTCCCTCGGCACCGTGACCAGATCGAGCGACAGCTGCTGAAGCGTCCCCGGATGGACAACCGCAACTGGGAGCCGGGCGAGACGGTACGGCAGCTGCGTCGGGACAACCGCAGCCGGGGGATCAGGTAGATGGCCTGGACGACTCCCAAGACATTCGTGGCCGGTGCCGTGCTGACGGCGGCGGAGCTGAACACGCATATGCGTGACAACCTGAACCATCTGTTCGACAGCATCGACGATGTCGGCACGCTCTTCAACATCGCCTCCAAGACGGCTGCCTACACCGCCACCACCGCCGACACGGTACTGCTGTGCGATGCCTCCTCGGGTGCCTTCACTCTCACGCTGCCGGCAGCCTCGGGCAACGCTGGGCTGTACTACCTGATCAAGAAGATCGACTCCTCCGCCAACGCCATCACCATCGATGCCAACGGCTCAGAGACCATCGATGGGGCCACGACCTACGTGTCGGAGATGGAGGATCAAGCGGTACTGATCGTTTGCGATGGCTCCAACTGGGAGACGCTATCGCACACCGCCAACAGTCTGCTGAACGTGGTCTCCAAGACCAGCGCCTATACGGCCTCGGCCACCGTAGACCAGGTGATCTTGTGCGATGCTTCTTCGGCAGCTTTCACCCTCACGCTGCCAGCCGCTTCGAGCAACGCCGGGGTGTACCTGTACATCAAAAAGATCGACTCCTCCGCCAACGCGGTGACGATCGATGGCAATGCCTCAGAGACCATCGATGGGGCCACCACGTTCGTGGTGAACTACGAGGATCAGGCCGTTGTCCTCGCGTGCGACGGGACCAACTGGGAGACGCTAGCGCGGACCAGCACGCCGGTCTCCGCAATGGCCTTGATCGCCGCGGCGACGCCAGCCAGCGGAACGATCTCGATGAGCTCCCTCACCACCACCGACTACGACGCGCTGTGGCTGGTGGTTACGGGTCTGGAGTCCGATACCGATCAGGATGAAGTAGAGATGCAGCTCAATGCCACCACCGCGGGCTACCACTATGCGGACGAGATCGTCAGCGAGACGACCATCGAGCAATCCTTCGGCGCCGGCAACGCCGGCTCGATCAAGCTGCTGTCCAATAGCGTCGGGGCCCGGAGGCTGGGCAATGCCGCCGATGAGGGGGCGTTCTTTTCGGTCTGGATCGACAACGACCACCACGCCAACGAGTTTCTGGTGTTTTACCAAGGCTCCTATGTGGACGCTGACGGCAGGCTCTGGTCCTCGCTCGGCGGCAGCGGCTGGGTGGATCTGGGCACCGCCACCTCGATCACGCAGATTGACATCAAGGCCACCACGGGCAACCTGGATGCAGGCACAGCACGTTTGTACGGGCTCCGAAAGGCGGCGGCATGAACTACAAGCTCCTGGTGCGGGATGAGGACGGAGAGATCCTGGCCTCAAGGCGCGCACCGAAACAGCCGGATGGCTCCTATGAAGGGCAGCCCCTGGACTACGTCGCGCCCAACGATCCGAAGGCCGTGCGCTACGGCATCGACGAGGTTGTGGCCACGGACGTGTGGACGGGCTCCGGCGCCCTGCGCTCCGGCTACTCGGTGGTTGTGATCGACTCCGCAGTGCACCCGAAGATGACAGCGCACAAGGTGCTGGAGGGGCAGCTGGTGGACAAGAGTGCCTCGGAGCGGGAGGCTTCGGAGCGGGCCTCCAAGCCGGCCGAGGAGCGCCGGCGCGAGGATGCGCTCGCGTGGCTGGCAGAAAACCCCGATGCGTTGGTGCCCGCCTCACGAGTGTTGCAGTTGATGGGGCAGGCGGATGCATGAGGGGGTCGCGCAGCTGGACTACGAGGCTCTGGAGCGGCTGTATTGGCAGCTACCGGAGCCGATGCGGAGCCAGTTTCAGCAGCAACCGTGCATCCAGAAGGTACGGTGCCCACAGTGCCAGAGTCGACTGCTTGATCTACGAGGTAGCATCGCGCACATTAAGTGCAGGTGCGGCAAGGTCCACAAGCTGGGCCGGCTGAGCCTGACAATCTAAGAGCCCCGAGAGGGCCTAAAACCTAACCGAGACCCGAGAGGTCCAGGCGTATTCGCCTGGGCCTTTTTGTATGCAGAGACTCCGATGACGAGCAACATGAATCGCCGGCAGCTGCTCAAGAGGGGCGGCGCCAGCAGCGCGCTGCTGGGCGTGGGCGACCTTTCCCCGCTGCTGGCCCCACGCATACTCGTGGGTCCCTTCGTACAGGAACTGCTCACGTACCGGCGCGCCACCCAGCTGCGACTCGTGCGTCAGGCCCAAGAGCTCGGTCTGGATGCCCTCGGCTTTTGCCTGTGGCCCATCGTGCCGGGGGGCGTGGAGATAATCCGCTACCCGGTGCCGTATGCC
Organism: Acidobacteriota bacterium; assembly: GCA_965248695.1. Taxonomy (GTDB): domain Bacteria; phylum Acidobacteriota; class UBA890; order UBA890; family WLXD01; genus DASCOT01. Next base: position 5,212,479 of record CBDFKD010000002.1, read on the forward strand.
GGCTACGACCTGTCCCGGCCCACGGTGCCGTACCAGCGACGCCTGCACGAGACCGTGAGTGCCTCGGTGGCGGCCGGCATCCGGCCCTACGTCTACGGGCCGATGTTCCCGGACCTACGCCGTTACCACCCGATGTTCGAGCGCATGAGGTTCGGTGGCCGCGGCATCCGTGCGGCGGACTGGGCCACTTGGAGCCCGCTGGCGCACGATGCCTGGAGCCATTTCCTGTTGCGCATCCACGCCGAGTACGGCGACGCGGTGGCCTACGTGGACGGTGTGGAGCCATTCACGCGCTACCTGCCGCCGCCCCCGAACCACTTCACGGCTCAGATGAGGCAGGCGCTCCCGGGCATCCTGTCGGCGGGCATCCACGAGCGTCACTTTAACCCCGGCGACTCCGACATCCCGCATGCCCGCGTCGTGGCTTCCGACGGCTGGGGCCGCAGCACGCGGCGCTGGCACTGGGGCCGCCCGACAACAGGGACGGGTCCCGTCCGCCGGCCCTTGGCGGCGCTGCCCCCGGGTAAGGCATCCGACCAGCGAACCGCTGAGGGCCAGGTGGCCTCCTACTTTCGTGGCGCTGCCGATACGGCCCAGGCGCAGGGCGCCGAGGCGTTCCTGGTGCTGCACACCCCTGGCTGGGTGGTGTCCTCGGAAAAGGAGGCCAAGGCGCAGGCCAACGACCCGGACCACTACCAGGGTCACCCGGCGGTGGCGAGTCTGCATGCACCGCCCTTCGGGGCCATCTATCAACAGCTGGCGGCGGCATGAGCGAGGAGCGGCTAGCGCGCATCGAGACGGCCGTGGCGCGCACGGAAGCCAACGTGGCTGCCCTCAAAGGGGATGTCGAAACGCTCAATGAACGGCTGTGGAGGGGCAACGGCGGCAAGAGCCTCATGGTTCGCATAGAGCTGCTTGAGCAAACCCAGGTGACCACGGAGCACATCGAGCAGTTAGAAGCAGATCGAGAGAAACGAGAGGCAGCTCGCCGCTGGCACATCCGACACCTATGGGCCGCCATCGGAGCCGTGGTGGCCACCATCGTAGCCGGCTGGATCTTCGGAGGAGGGAGTTGATGAGCAAATTTTCGTTGTCTCAACGTGTAATGAAGCATCTGGGCCCGTGGCAGCGCGCGCAGTCGCTCGCAGTGCGGATCGCTAAGGCGGTGGTGCTGGTGTGCCTAGCGTTCGGCGTGGTGTTCGCCGGGTTTTTCGGCAAGGTGCTGATCGTCGTCGTGCTGCTCGGCTGGGCGGCGCTGGCGGTGCTGGTGGGGCTATGAGACTCGCCGGCCTGCTCGCCTGGGGGCTGCCATGAGCGACGACAAGCGCCTGATTGCCGTGTTGGGAGGGCTAACAGGCGTCGGTGTCCTGCTGCTACTGCTGGGGCTGGCCTCCGAGGTCCGCACGGCGACCGGTGTCTCACCCACGAATCTGGGGCTCGTGCTACAGGCATTCGGCAAACGCCTTCTGGCCGTGACGCTTGGCCTGGGGGTGCACCAGGTGATCGACCGCGCCTTCCTGCCGTTCCTGCGCATTGAGCAGGCCTTTCGCCGGGAGGGCAAGTTCTCCACCGATGCCATGAGCAATGAGGAGCGCATGGTGTGGGTCGCCGGTTGGTTCTTGACCTTGGCGGTCATCGTCCTCGCCTTCGCCTCGGCGGCGAGCTAATGGCCGGCGCGATCCAGGTCACAGCCGCGCTGTTGGCGGTGTTCTATGGCGAGCTCGCCGGCGCGGGGTTGCCACTCGATCCGTTCGAGTCGCGGTTTCGGGCGCAGATCCAAGTGGAGTCGGCTTGGCGGCCCGAGGCGCGCTCCAAGTACGCCGCCGGACTCGCACAGTTCACCCCTGCCACGTGGAGCGACATCGCGCCGTACACCGAGCCCTCGTGCGCTGGCGCCCCCGAGACTGACCCGGCCTGCTCGATCCGCTCGCAGATCGTGTACATGCGCCGACTATTGATCCGATACAGCGACTCGGCGACCCCGGAGGACCAGTGGGCGTTTGCCTCGGCTGCCTACAACGGCGGTCCTGGATGGATCAGCCGCGAGAAGGCGCGGTGTGCGGCGGCTCCAGACTGCGAGCCGCGCCGCTGGTGGGGCCACGTCGAGCTGCACTGTTTACGCGCCGCGTGGGCGTGCCGTGAAAACCGCGCCTACCCGCGCAAAATCGTCGCGCGGCTGCCGTAGCGAAAGCATGAGACTCCGCACTGCCATTCTCCTCATCGCCCTCGCCACCCTCGTGGGCTTCGGTGCCGGATGGTGGCACTTCGCACCCTCGCTGCTGTCGCCTGAGGGGCTGGTCGGGCTGGCCTCGGGGCTGCTGGATCAGCAGCGCCGCGAGTCGCTGGCCCAGTACGAGGCGATGCAGGCGACCCACGCGGCCGAGATCGCCGCCTATGAAGCCGACCTCTCCGCTACAGAACGAGCGCTCGGCCAGCTGGGTCTCCGACTCGCCGAGCGCGATGCAGAGGCGGTCGAGGCGGAGCAGGCCCTTGGCCGCACTCTCCAGCTGGCGGCACAGCGCGAGGCGCAGCTGCGCGATGAGATCTTGGCGGCCGTCCCCGGGCTCGAGGTGCCCCTGGAGGAGCTACAGGCACAGCACCGCGGCGTGGTGAAGGGGTTCGAGCTACGGGTCAAGGCGCTGCAGCAGAGCGTCGAGACTCGTGACCAGCTGATCGTGAACCTGCGACAGCAGCTGGGTACCACTCGCCAGCTATACGAGACAACGCAAGCGCGGCTCGACCTGGCGGAGGCGCGGCGCAAGAGCCTCGAAGGACGGCGCGTGCGGCTAGCTCCAGCGCTGCTGATCGGCGGGATACGCGACCTGAGCGGCACAGACGGCTGGAGGGCTGGCGTCGCCGTCGGGATTGCGATCACCTGGTAGGAACCTCGAAGCTGCGCCTGACCAATCCGGTGCCGAGACGGTGAGGATGCAGCTAGCTGGAGTTGAACCGAACCTCTAGCTCCTTGACAACATCCAGCAGGGTTGCTGTCGACGCCGGTAACAATACGTAGTACAGCGGCTCTCCGTCTCCAGCACCGGCCCGCGGTTCGATAACAAAAACCTTTTCGGCGAGAGTTGCCGCAAATGACGTGACGCTGTCTTTGGCCTCGTAGGTCACGCGGTACCCGATGCGCAACGGGAGCAAATGGTGTTCGTCAGCGTAGGGGCTCACGGTTGCCGGTTCGAGGGTCTGCTCGACGAACTCCTGGAACGCAGAGGAGAACATCCGTCGAAAGTCGATGTCGAGGGTGCAGATGCAGAAACTGTCCTGTGTCTCTGCGATGGGGACCATCGCGTCAACGTCGCACAGGCCGGACTCGACGAAACACTGCATGAGCTGGGCGTGGAACTCGTCCGCGTTTTCCGATGTGCCGAGCACCGTCGAGGAGATCCGCCGGGGCTCTACCCGCGTATGCATGATCGGCACCGCCGTGTCTTCGTCCAGCTGGTACGCGCCCCTCTCGAATACCACGGTATCTAGCCCGGCTTCGCCCAGGTTCGGGTTTACGTTGTTGAAACCGAACTCGGTGATGAGCTTGTTGCCAAGGCCTGCTGACAACACGGCCCCCGCAGGAAGCACGTCCGATCTAAAGATGCGCGTCTGGCTGACGCTCAGTCGTCGAACCTTCACGCGACTATCCCCTGCTCAGCTCCGCTGGAGATTCCGGACGCCGGGCGCGCCTGAACCGAGGGGGCAATCGAGTCGTCCATTGTGCTGGCGTAGTGGGAGATGTCGTCCTGCGGGATGAGACTACTGGCCCCTTGGGATTCCAGCCCGCTCTGGGGCACGCAGCTTGGTGCCAGATGCTGTTGGGTTGGTGCTCCTGGGGCGGGGTACCACCACATTGCCTTGCTGCCGATCGACGAGCCGGCAGAATGCCATATGCGAAGAAGGTCCGCGATCGTGATGGCAGTAGACGTATCCTCCTCTACTGCTCGGCCGTGGAACTCTGGATCCTCGTCAAACGAGGCCTGCCACAGGGTGGCAGGGCTGCGATCCTCGATCTCAAACAGCATCTCACCAAAGCTCTCGAACCGCACCGACAATCCGATGTCGAAGATCTCGGCCAGCCGCTTAAGCGTCCCGATCCGCCCCGCCGGTTCGTTCGGATCCTCTAGGCGGGAAATAGCTGACTGGCCGGTTCCGAGGAGTTCGGCAAGTTGCTCCTGAGATAGGCCCCGGTGCTTCCGGAGGATCCGAATCTGTGACGCTACGACAGAATCGACGAACGAGTCGATGTAGGCATGCCGGTACTCTGGGTCACGAAACTCCTCGCGTAAGTGGTCTATGTCACGGGTCAAAACGCTGCCTCCAATCCGCGTCGTCGATGATCGCTACTCGTCGCTTATTGGCTTTCGCACAACTGTTCCGGGGGTTCCACTTGCCGCCCACCTCGAACGCGCCCATCAGGAACGTGAACTCCGTGGTCTTGTCGATCGGCCCCTTGCACAATATGGGTCGTAGCTGCACTCCTCCGACTTGGATGCGGAGCTTGTAGAGATGCCGGTACTTCCGTGTCGCGTCTTTGATTGGACCGGCAAGGAGCTCTGTCGAAACCGTCGGACCCTCTTCCCTGAGCAGTTTCGCCTTGTCGTTGAATCTGGCCTGCGCCCGACGCTGAAGACCATCGCGCCAGGAGGTAATCGTCCCCTGGCCTCTACCATCTACGTACTCATGCAAGGAGAAGATGGGCGTTGACGGTACCTTATCACGATACTGTGATGCTGCGAGTTGACGGCGCTTTCGGCGACTCACCTGGCGGGCAGCGATTATCACGGGCCATCCGGCGGGTATCGGGCGCACCCCCCAGTTCCTCCCCCACCGTAGAAAACACCGTGCGGCCCTTCGAAAAGGCCGCCCGGCGCTTGCGGGCACGTCGAAGCCCCTCAGCTTCGCGCGGCGGGAAAGATAGCACGCGAGAAGATCGCCGGCACTTCAGCTGCCTGCCAGCAGATGCGGCGCCAGGCATGGCACAGGTGCTCGCGGCCAAAAAGCGGTCTTGATGAGCAACCAAAAGAGCGGCCGGAGGAGGTATCGTAGCGAACGTACCGTTCCGACCGCTCTTTCGTTCTTCGTGTACCGGGTGGTGGTGGGCTGGTGCCGGCTCCGGGCTTCCTATCTACGGGTCACGGGTTCGATCCCCGCCACCTCCACACCGTTACCACCACACTAAACCTCCCGCGCACGTAGTCGTCAACGCTGATCGGCCACTCGGGTACAAAATAAGGCTGGAGCATTTCATTTGCCGGCTTCGGGGGCAACGAAGATCTCCTTCGCATCGTGCGATGACAGCGTGATTTCCCGGTCCTCGTTATCGCCGATGTAACCAACGTCTGCGAGCGTCACAGTTCTTCCAACATCTTCCGGTGCTACCACGATGCTCAGAGGCAGTTCGGAGGATCTCGGAAACATGTACATTCGCGTTAGGAAGCCGCGATTCACAGCCTCAGCCAACTCAGCGGCAGCAACGTCTTTCGTGATGCCTTCGATGCTCGCGTATTCAGCTACGTCCAAATAGCGCCCCCCCGTTCGACGGTATACAGTCTCGATCTAAATAGCACCTAGCCCGAGGGTAGAGAGACAATCCGATCAGAGGAAGGTGCTCTCTACCCTCGGGGGCTTGGATCTGGTCGCATCAAGAGCCTCAGCGGCCGGCGGATCAGGTTCGGGCGGCCCGCCGTGCTCATCGGTGCCGTGCGGAGCCCTGGGCGTGGATGGGAGCCGGGTGTCGCCGTCGGGATCGCGGTTACCTGGTAGGGAGGCGTGTGATTTACCCCAACACCACTAGAGTATCGATCGTTGTCCCTAGCGCTCTAGCAATGCGGGACAGCGCGGCTGTAGAGCCGGGCTTGAGCCCACGTTCGATCTCAGACAGATATCCTGTAGCGATGCCCGTCTTGGCGGTGAGGTCGCGCACTGTGATGCCGTAGTGGGCGCGGAATGCAACGATTGGGCGTTCACCCTCCATAATGGCAAGTGCCACCTCGTGCGGGATACGGCTCCCATCATCTGCCTCGAGTGCGGCTAACCGATCCTCAAGTTCTTCCTTGCTGGCAACAAGGGCATCGTGAATTTATTGCAATTCATAATTTCTGGATAATTTGCAGTTGCTTCTGCAGTTCACCTGTACTGAACGAAGACGAAGTGATCGACCAGTACGGCATCGCGCCCGAGCGGGAACACCAGAAAGGCCGCCTGCGGCTGATCAGCTTACGAGAGGCGTCTGCCTGAGAAGAAAGGTGCCATCGTGGCGAAATCGGCAAACGCACCCGGTTTGCGACCGGGCGGCTGTCTAGGCCTTGTGGGTTCGAGTCCCACCGATGGCACCTAAAGTACCTCCAGCAGCATCGAACCGTAGCCGCCGTGCCGCCACGATGGCGAATGTTACTTGTAACAGTATGGCGCAACGTGACACAGACCGTAAGGAACCGTCGAAGCCCGGCCCTGATGCCGAGCGGCTGAAGATCGACGACGATCCCGAGGAAGCCCTACAGCGGCTCCTGAAGAACGCCCCCGCGCCAGAAGAACCGCGACCGCCCCGTCGACCGCGTTGACTGACAACAGCCGGTATTCAGCGACCGTCGCCACCCTCAGCAGATTTCAACAGGTACATACTCCCGAATACCTTTGAACAAAATATCGGGTGGCCCTCGTTTCTTCGATAGGCCACCCGAAGAAGTCCCGTAGCTCAGGGACACCCGTCTCACGTGCCCCCTAGGTTAGCACAAGCGAAGCGCTCCACAGCGCCGGTTTTGAGATAACGAACCAAAGGTGGTCGTCGTGAATGCCGGTCGTGTCGTGAAAGCTGTCGCCGGCCTCAACAATCACCCCGCTGCACCAGCTGATCGGATTATGTCGACCTTCTTGCTGAACGCGTTTGTTAGGCGAGTAAATCTGCGCATGTTCATGCGCATGGTCAGGTTCTGCCGCTCGATTCGCCGGAGAGCCGATGAGCTAGAAGAACTTCTCATCGAAAGCGTCGATGACCCATCCGACCTCGACCACGAGCGCGTCAAGGCTCTCGAATACAGCCAAGCCGGTATCAGGCCCCATACCTTCGCCGAAGACTACGCGCGCGACCACAAGCGTATCCATTCGGCAACTAATGCAGATCCGAATCCGAAAATGAGAGCAAACCGCAACAGCGATCGCGTCGGCTGCGAGAATGCCCCCGGCAAACGGGTGCTGTCCTAATTTGAACTGCTCGAAGTTTATGAGTGATTTACAACGATTTATATCATGCAGGATGGACTCTCCCTTAACTTACTTTATACTTTCACTTAAATCGTATTGACGGGAGAGAGACTATGGTTCTAGGCTCTGACAGGTTGTGGGAAACGGCGTTTAGGGGACTCATGGACCCGAAATTGCTTGTCGAAAGGTACCAGTACTTATCCAGGAAGCGACGCGAGATCGAGGGGAAGATGGCGGCCCTGGCGGAAATGCAGCAAGTCTTAGGGGTGGAATTGGACGACGTAAACGACCAGCGCGCCATGCTTTGGCTTCAGCTCGATCGACAGGCTCTGCTTGATCGTGACGATATCCGCGAGTATCTCGGTGACGCCACGAAGCCGCCTGGCATCAAGCGCGTGCGTGCCGAACAGGTAGACCGAGACTTGATGAGATACCTGGCCAATCAAGATGGTCGGGAATGGCGCGTCCGGGACATCCTCACGCACAAGAACGCCATGCGGCTCGGCCATATGTCTGATAGCGGTGTTCGGGCGGCGATTAACCGCGCCATCGAGCGCGGCGAACTGGAGAAGACTGGCGGATGGGGGATCGTTCGCGTATCGGACCGAGGTAAGGAGTCTTACGGTCTTGATGCCGAGGCTGACTTGGAAGAACAAGACATGGACCTGGCCGAGAAAGAGGCCATGGAAAAGGAGAAGGCTAGGCCACCGTTCTGAACAAAGAGCCCGCCGCTGCGGTAACAGCGACGGGCTCCGACAACTTGTGATGGCCTCGTGGACAACAGACGGTCAAGTCGCGGGACTGGAAATCCCGAGATCCCGGTTCGACACCGGGCGGGGCCTCACCTTTCTCCCCTGACAGCAAGGAGGGTCAGATGATAGCGCGAGCACCACCGTCAGCGCATCCCTGAACGCCGAAGGGGCCGGGGTGCGTCTCACGATGCTCCCCGGCCACCTATAAGTCGCCCGGCCCGCTGCACGAACAGCGAACCGGGCTAGATCCAAGACGCGGGCATAGGCCGCATCGGACCCTCACAGCCATTGTGGTCCTGCCCGCCATCCGGAGCAAGACCGATGGCGAACGTACTGGCCCCCGAGAAGAAGCGCATGATCATCGCCGCCCTGGTGGAGGGCAACAGCATCCGCAGCATCGAGCGCATGACCGGCTGTCACCGAGACACGATCTGCCGGCTGCTCGTGCGGGTAGGTGAAGGCTGCGAAGCCATGATGCGCGAGCGGTTCACCGGTTTGCGCCTTGACGATCTCCAGGTCGATGAAATCTGGACCTACGTCCAGAAGAAGCAGGCCACGGTGATCAGGTCCGGCAAGCGCGTGAATCCCAAGCATGGTGATCAATGGGTTTTCGTCGCGCTCGATGCCGAAACGAAGTTGGTGCCGCATTGGATCGTCGGCAAGCGCGACGGCTACAACTCCTACCAGATGATCTCGGAGCTGGCCCGTAGGATCGACGGGCCGTTCCAACTGACCACGGACGCTTTCGCTGGCTACAAGGCCGCTCTCGGAGTCGTGGCGGCTCGTGGTATCGACTACGCACAGCAGACCAAGAGCTATACGGCCACGAATCCATCCTTCGGACGTTACTCACCACCAAGGGTCAGCCACTGCACAACTCAGGTTGTGGCCGGAGATCCAGATCCGGAGGCGATCTCCACGAGCTACGTCGAGCGTCAGAACCTGACCATGCGGATGAGTATGCGACGGTTCACCCGGCTGACGAACGGCTTCTCAAAGTCGCTGCGCAACCTGGAAGCCGCTGTGTCGCTGCACTTCGCCTGGTACAACTTCGTGCGGATTCACGACAGCCTGCGGAGCACGCCGGCCGTTGTGGCCGAAGTAGTTAGTACCGAGTTGGCGATGGACGACCTGCTGGCCTTCGAGGCGGGCTACTAATGCTCGGTGATTTCCACAGGATATCCACAACGGGTGGCGCTCCTGTTGATGATGACCCCCAACATGTTGTGGTCGTGATGTTGACCACGGGACTTCCCGCAGGCTACAACAACAAAGACCCGACGGGTTCACCGTCGGGCCTTTGACCAAACCAGTTGTCACCCGGCGTAGGCGCGCCGGGACTTTGATGCTCTGTCGGAGCATAGGCCGCTCTGACCTTGAGCGTCAAGTCGCACCCGGTGCGTCTGTCGGGTGGCAACGCAGCGCCCGCATTATGCGGGAGGAGTAACTGCAATGCCAACTACAGGCAAGACTGCCACCACGTCCGGGATCTACCGGGCCAGCGACTGCGGCTACGAAATCGCCCTCAGCCGAGGGGAACGATTTCCACCGTGTCCGATGCATCGGCGTGCTGTGACGTGGACTCTGGTGAGGGCGACGAAGCACTAACGTAGCCCGACACCGCATCACTGTTGTAACCGAAGAGGTGCCCCATTACCCAATCGGGGCACCTCTTCCTCGTCTCCAAGAGAGCTTCTAGGGCGTAGGCGTGACGATATACGCCTAGCGCCCACTGGCCGCGTTCGACCTCCAAGAGGAACCCGCTGATCGGCAGCGATAGCGAGGACAAGAGAGTCTGTAGCTCGCTGGCGAACGCGGGCAAGTCTTCGCTCGCGATGTTGCGCGCTCCGACCTCGGCAATGGGTTTACCACCCCAAGCTACCCATTCGGCATACGCCGAAATCCGGCCCGCTTCGTAGTCGGTGATCATTTTTTTGAGATCACTCCGATCCGGCGCGCTGTCGCCCTCCATTAGGCTAACAGGCACAAACGCTCCTCGAAACGGCCAGCAAAATCCGTACCAAACTGACTTTCAGTGACTTTCATAATGGGACACTACCCATACGAGATCACTACCCTGGCAGGCGGCCGGGGCTGGCGCGAACGCCGAGCACGGTGTTGGTTTCCGGGTCGATGTCGCATTGGTAGGTGTGGTTCTGCCAAGCACCGAGGCCATTTTGGAACTGGATCTTGTCGCCGATCAGGGTGAGGGTTCCGGCAGACTGATCCTTCCAGCGGAAGCGGCTGAACTTTGGCTCAAGGAAGCCGTCTGTCCACTGGTGGCTGTATTGCGCTAGCCGCTCGATGCGGTCTTCGCAGTACACACCTGTAGAGATGTGCCTGTTGCCCCAGCAGTTGAGGTCTTGCCGACAGGCCGTGTCGCTGACCGAAGGTGCGGAAGACGAGCCTGACCCTGGGTCATCCGTGCTGAGGACGTAGACGCAAAAAGCCAGTCCTAGCAGAAGCATCACCACACATCCCATGGCGGTCTTGCTGGCCTGCTTTTTCTCTGCAGCCGCCGTCTCGGCGGTGAGGCTGGGTGCCGAGTCCTCGGGCTCGGGGGCTGCAGTGGCTGGGGGCGCGGCCGCGGCCGGATCCTCCGTTCCAACCGGGCAACCGCACTGCGGACAGGCTGCCGCCTGGTCGGAAATCTGAGCCTTGCATTCAGGGCATTCGATCAGAGCCAACGTCGGTTTCCCCGTTCAGCGTTCACCGACCCTCGGGTGAGGTCGGCCTGTAGCGTGTAGAGCCTGCCGTAGCAGGCGCTCTCGGTCCTCCAGCGCGCTCCCCACGCGGCCTTCTCATCTTCTCCTTGTGTTAACAGACATTTGTCTAGTATGGTCTGCCACTTTGGATTAGAGCACACACGTACGGATACCGCTACCGGAAGCAGCCCCCTCGCCTCCCGGTTCGGAATGCTGGGAGGCATAAAGCATGGAGTGGATTGCGGCCAGTTTCGGATTTCTAGTCGGGGTCATCATCGGTGTTCGATGGGGCGTAGCTTCGGTGCTGCGCGTGGCTCGGGATCGTCGCCGTATTCGGCTCCGAGTTCCCTAACAATCTTTTCAAGCTCGTCTACGTCCGCTTCGTATTCTTCTTTGATCTGGAAAAGCAAATCCATCAGGCGGAGGGTTCGTATGCGCGAGCGCGTGAGCCCCGGCAGATGAACCGCCAAGGCATCAATGAGCCCCTGGCCGCTCGGGTGCGACTTGCCCGTGATCCAGTTACTCAGCGTCGGTTGTGGGACACCTATTAGGCGGGCAGTAGCGCTCTTGTTCATGCCGCTTTCCTCGATCGAAGCCTCGATCGCCGAGCCCAGGTACCGCCTGAGGTAGATGTGTCCGTGTTTCTTGCGGGGTCGCACGCGATCAATACTTAGCACTTCCTGCCGACGGGTGCCGGAAAGCTATTGCGCTATCCAGTGAAACAGGTTATCTTTCTTCTATGAGATTCAGCAGAGAAACACTCCGATCTGCACGGGAAGAGGCGGGAATGTCCCGCGAGGACGCTGCCTTCTTCTTGCGGCAGTCTGGAAACGGTGTGTCGGTACGCACACTGCTTAATTGGGAGAGCGGTCGGTCGGAACCGCCGGCAGGCCAACTCGTGAATTTGGCGAATTTGTACGGCGTGAACCCAGTTGCATTTTTTTCACCAGATTCAACCAGTAACGCAGCCTAAGACGAATACTCATACTCGACGAGGTCGCATAGAAACCCCATGACGCTACCGAACGCAGACACCCACACGCCACTGCGGAATCAGGCGGGTAGCGCAGTGGGCGAGGCCATCGTCACGCTTCTCATGGAGCTTCGCCGGAGAGCCGATGAGCTAGAAGAACTTCTCATCGAAAGCGTCGATGACCCATCCGACCTCGACCACGAGCGCGTCAAGGCTCTCGAATACAGCCAAGCCGGTATCAGGCCCCATACCTTCGCCGAAGACTACGCGCGCGACCACAAGCGTATCCATTTGCACTTTTGGGGGTGCAGAGAAGACGAGGGTCGCGATTTTTGCGTTGTGTACCAGGCGGGGCTTGGTGACGGCGATGAACGTTTTGGGCTGGCCAGCGGATTCGTCATCGACGAGAGCGTTCAAACGGAAGCGCTCGGGCATCGCGGCGACGACCGAGAGCAATTTGTGCTTGTTCCGGTTGTCCAGTCTTCTCAGAAGGGAGAGGGGCGCCATCACGGGATCGTCACCTTGGTACGGCTGAACTCGCTCGATCAAGGATCTGGCCTCAGCGGGAAGGCTGGCAATGCGCCGAGCCCCGCGCGATTCGTATGCCCGTTCGGAGTCGAAGATCGGAAACAGGGTCAGTGTGTCATCAAGATCCGCCCCAGAAAGCTCCCAGGCGATGTAGTCGAGCGAGCACCGCAGGTTGTGGATGCAATCGCCGATGGTCAGCGCCCACTCACTACTGGGCAAAGCAGGAGGATCTTTGACGCGAGCGACGTAGCGGACTTCGTCGATCTCAGCCTCAACGACGATTCGATAGAGGTTCGCTTCAAAGAAGGAGTCAGTTTCTCTTTTAAGCGCTTCGAGGTGCTGTCTCGCCCGACGAAGTTTGGCGCGACTTCCATCAAGCCCCAATTGGCACAGCTCCTCGGGATTGAGGTCGACGACGACGGGGAGGCGGCGTGAGCGGCGTGAGGCTAGTCGAACTCGACGCCTTCCAGAAGCTCGTCGACGGTGCATTCCAGGGCGCGGGCGATCTTCGCGACGTTCTCGATTCCAGGGCTTCTTGTGTTGCCGCTCAGAATCTTGTTCAGCTGGCTTCGAGCCATCCGCGCCCGATAAGCCGTCTCCTCGATCGAGATTTCCTTCTCCTGGATTACGGCTCGCACACGCTGCCCAAACGTCAAGCTCATGCGCCAGACGCTATTCGTGTGAGTTTCCCCCATCAATCTTCGCAAATACTACTTGACGAATCTGCAACTTCTCTTGTATAAATATAGACAGCGCAGATTTGCAAGGTCATAACCGGAAGCTCGATCATGGATAATCGCATCAAGGAAGAACGCGAAAAGCGGGGCATGACTCAAATGGCCTTGGCTGTCGCCGCTGGGCTCCACCCAGGACACGTCAGCCGGATCGAAAACGGCTCCGGCTGCGAGCTGAAGACTGCACGCAAACTCGCTGACGCGCTCGAAGTAACCCTCGATGAGCTAGTCGGGCCGCGACGAAGCTGCCTAGGAGCCCCATGACGCTACCGAGCCCCACCACCCCCACGCCACTGCGGAGTGAGGCGAACGGCGCAGTCAACCTCGACATCGTCAAGGTTTCGCGTGCAGCGCTGTTACGCGTTGGCGTGTACGTGACGCCGAGCTTTGATGACACGTGGTGCCCCCACCTCATTCCGATGGGGCTTGTCGGAGCGCGGGCGGATAGCCCCCTTTGCTCTCCATCTGGTCTTGTTGATTGTCCAGAAACAACTGAACTCGAAGCAGGGCCTGACGAAGAAGCCAAGGAATCGACTCGGACTGGAAGCTCCCCGCACAAGGAATGCGCACTGTCAACAGAAGTTCTTCGTCGTCATCTTCAACGCCTTTGCCGGGAGATACCGGGCCTTCTGGAGGAGCTTCGCTTCCTGTCGGAAACGCTAGCCGCATGCGGATCTGAACCGTGCCCCCTTCGAGAGGAAAAATCGTGAAGCCGGGTCGATCTGGGTATTGGTACACGGATTCCTCCGAGTCGTTGGCGAGCGGAGAGCTAGTCGAACTCGACGCCTTCAAGAAGCTCGCCGGGATGAACGCCGAGGGTGCGAGCAATCTTCAGCAGGGTCGACGCTCGCGGATCTATCTGACGCCCCTTTGTGCTGACGACACGCCAGAAGGTTCGGCGGTCGTTAGCGGTGGGCATCGCCTCTGCCACACCTGCGTCAGGGTCATCCCGCAGTCATCCACCAGCGCTCTGAGGCGATCTCGAAGCTCCATCGGCATCAAAGCCTAGGCACCAGTGTGCGATACGTCAACGGCAGAAAAAGCACTGACGCTCTTGACGGTATTTGGGACACGGACTAATATGACAGTGATGATTAAAACAAGGACACATAAGGTCATGCGATACACGATCCAGGACGTACTCGACCGGCACGGTGTTAGCCAGCGTGAAATGGCTCGGCGCACCGGGCTCGACTATTCCTACGTGAACCGGCTCGTCAACGGCCGGTTTGTGCCCCGGGTCGATAAAGCGTTGCGCCTCGCTGCTGCCTTGGAAGTGCAGGTCGAGGATCTGTTCGCACTCGACGAGGCCGCTTAGGAGGCCCGATGACGCTACCTGCCGCCGAACCGTGCTCGCCACTGCGCAGTTACCCAGCTGGCGCAGTGGCACTCCCGAACGAAAAAAGGGCGCGAGGAGCTGCAACTCCTCACGCCCAAACCACAACCACACAGGAGGTCATTCCAGTGCACTCCAACTGTAGCACGGCCCGCGTATCTCGGCCCCCGGTGGTGTGCATGGCCTGCGCGCAGTGGGACGACGATCAGCGCCCCGACGACGATGGTGAGCTCGTCGCCGCCTTCGGCTCCCAGGCCGTGTTTGGAGTGGGGCGGTAGCGATGCGCCGCGTCAGGGGATACGAGATCAAGCCAGAAGCCGACCTCCAGGATGCCGATCTCCAGGATGCCGATCTCCAGGATGCCGACCTCTGGGATGCCGACCTCTGGGAAGCCGATCTCCGGGGAGCCTGCCTCCGGGATGCCGACCTCTGGGAAGCCGATCTCCGGGGAGCCTGCCTCCGGGATGCCGACCTCCAGGGAGCCGATCTCGGGTTTGCCGACCTCCAGTGTGCCGACCTCCAGTGTGCCGATCTGCGGGGAGCCGACCTGTCGAAAGCCAACCTCCGGGGTGCCAACCTCCAGGGAGCCAACCTCCAGGGTGCCGACCTACGGGGAGTCGGCCTCCGGGGTATCAAGCTGTCCGATACAACGATCCTGTCAACGGGCCAGACGTGGCCGGAGTACCTGGCGGACTTGCCAGCGCTTCTGACCGCCGGCGGCAAGCCTCTAGCAGCGGTGGCTACGGAAGCAGCCTGGAGCTGCCATGACGACAACTGCCCGATGCATGTGGCCTTCGACGCCAAGGGTGTCGGCGACGTACCCGAGCCATGGCGGTCCCAGGCGAAGCTGTTTGTCGCCCTGTTCGACGCCGAGCTGATCCCGCTGGAGGCGGTGAGAGCCACGTCCATGAGCGGAGCGGAGTGATAGCCATGCGACAACGGCGTATCGACTGCCTGGCCCGCTGGTGCCAGGAGTACTGCGAGCGCCGGGGGCTGGACTATGCCGCCACGCGCCGTGCCTTCGCTAAGCACCAAGGCTGCACGGCTCGGGATCTCAGCGCTGAGGACTACCTGGATTTCTACGTGGATCTGTACACCGGGAGGGCGGCATGAGCGACCGGACCCGGGTCGTTGACACCCGCCACGAAGGCCCCCTGTGCCCGGCATGTTTCAGGGAGCTCCCGGAGACACCGAGCGAAGCTGTGAGCCGGCTGCTCGAATACTACGCGCGGCTCGATGAGCAGGACCAACTCGCATTCGTAGCGACTCTGATTGGCGACGCCGTGACGCAGCGAATGGTTGCGCGCCTTCAGCCGGTCAGCGAGCCGACTTGATGAGGACCGGGCACGCAATGACCAAAGAAAGCCGCAACGAGTTCGGGCGCTGGCAGATGAGACTCCCGAACGAAAAAAGGGCGCGAGGAGCTGCAACTCCTCACGCCCAAACCACCATACAGGAGGTTGTTCCAATGCACTCCAACGATGTCGAGTGCGCCGTCGCCCCCAGCCCTGCCGCTGTTCTCACGCCGATCTTATGCGAGACCTGCAACGGCAGCATCGAAGCACCGCGCGATGACACCTCGCCTCTCCAAGCAAACGAAGAATGGCTAGAGGAGTGCGGCTGGGACCTGCGCGGCTACTTGGCTTATTGCCCCACGTGCGTGAGCCACTACCCGACCTGCGACCACTGCCACAGGGGGTACCACCCTCATGAGATGGCGCAGAGGGAGCCGGTTGCACTGTGCTGCGGCTGCGCCGAGAGCGCATCGAGGGCAGCGTAATGATAGTCAACGAGTGGGAGATCGAACCGGGCGCCGACCTTCGGTGTGCCGACTTTTCAGAAGCCAGCCTTTGGCTCGCCGATCTCAGGGGAGCCAACCTTCGGGGTGCCAGCCTCGGGGGAGCCGATCTGTCGGAAGCCGAGCTTCGGGGAGCCTACCTTCGGGATGCCAACCTGTCGGAAGCCGACCTGGCGTATGCCGACCTGTTGGGAGCCTGCCTCCGAAGAGCCGACCTTCGGAGAGCCAACCTCTGGGATGCCAACCTCCGGGATGCCAACCTCCGTGAAGCCAATCTCCGGGGAGCCTGCCTGTGGGGAGCCGACCTTCGGGAAGCCGACCTCCAGTGTGCCGACCTCCGGGAAGCCAAGTTCTGGGGAGCCGACCTCCGGGGTGCCAACCTCCAGGGAGCCAGTCTCGGGGGAGCCAAGCTGTCGGACGAAACGGTCCTGCCAACGGGGCAGACCTGGCCGAAGTACTTGGCGAGTCTGCCAGCACTTCTAACAGCTGGCGGCAAGCCTCTGCATGAGGTCGCCTTCGCTGAAATCACATCGAGGGCGGCGTGAAGGGTACCGCGTTTCCCAACCGCGCCGCACGGAGCGGCGTTATCCGTAGTCGGGGTGGGCTCGATGACGGAGAAGACAACGATGTCCATATCAAGCCAACAGGACTCACCCCGCGACCCGGCAGGTACCTACCCGTGGGATGCGATGCGCGATTGCATCGGCCCATACACCAACGGCATAGCCCGACATCTCGGGCTATCGGCCTCGCTGGTGCAGAAGTGGCAGCGGCCGGTCGGCGAGCACACCGACACCGGCGTGCGCAGCCCGCTGGCGAGGTTGGATCTGATCATCGAGGCATCGGTGGCTCTGGGGCAAGAGCGGTACTACGCCACGGCCCCGGCCCGGTACCTGCACGAGCAACACCTGACCGAACCGCTGCCACCGTACTCCTCGGGCCACGCGATGACTGCCGATATGACGCAAACGGCAGGCACGTTGGAATCGCTTGGATCGCTGGCGTTCGTGGACGGCGTGATCGACATACAAGAGTGGCGACAGTGGGCGTCCTGCTGCGAGCGACTCAAGGCGATCCTGCTGCGTTCCGCGTCAACGATGAGGGTCAACGCGGCGACGAACTGGCGGCCCGACGAGAGGCAGATGGGGGCATGAAGTACACGCCAGATCTGCTCTACAAGTACACCGGCCCTGAGGGTGAGGCGTAGCGATGGGTAACCCGTGGTGGGTGAACGCTGGGCTGGCCACCTTCGCGGTCTGGTGTCTGGCGGTGTGCATCTACACGGGCCGGGAGATCTTCCGTACTCGCCGTCGCCGGCCGTTTCGGCTGGGGCAGCTATCGCCCGAGTACATGGAGGCGCTGCGGCGCCACGAGGGGCTGCAGAGCCCGGAGGATCGAGCAGCATGATGATCACGGCCGACAAAGCCGACCTAGAGCGTGAGCTGCGGCACGTGGGCCAAATCGCGGCCAGGAAGATCCCCGCCCCCGCGGAAGTCGCCCGGCACGTGTTGCTGTCTACGTCCGGCAATGGCGACGCACTCCAACTGGCGGCAACTGATCTCGAAGTGAGCCTACAGACGCGCTGCGCCGCGCGGGTCTCGGCACAGGGCACAGCCACGGCCCCCGCCGCGAAGCTCAACGAGGTCGTCAAGTCGCTACCGGACGGTGAGATCGAAATCGAGCTACGCAAAGCGGGCTGGCTTGAGGTGCGGAGCGGCGATGCCGTCTTTGAGCTGGCGTCGTTTCCGGCGGCCGACTTCCCGGTCATGCCAACCGTCGATTTCGAGGACGCGATCGAGTTCCCGGCCGATGTATTGGGCGAAATGATTCGCCGCACCCTGTTCGCGGTGACGGACCAAGACGTTCGTTACGCGATGAACGGTGCTCTGTTGGAAATCGACGGCGACAAGGTACGCATGGTGGCGACGGACGCGCACCGGCTGGCGATGGTCGAGCGCGACGGCATCGAGTTAGAGGCGCAGACACAGGTCAAGACAATCATCCCGAAGAAGGCACTGGCAAAGATCCGGGATCTGAGTGAGCCCGAGGCGACGGTGCTCTTCACACAGGATGATCGGCAGCTGCACTTTCGGGTCGGGTACAGGGTGCTGTCGGGCCGCCTCATCGAGGGGAACTTTCCAGCCTACGAGAAGGTGATCCCGAAAGCTGACGAGGCGGCCTGTGTGCGGTTTGACAGAACAAGCATGCGAGATGCGATTGGCCGCGCGACCCTGCTGTCGCCGCGCAAAGGGCTTTGCGTTCGGTTCGTGTTTGAAAACGGCTCGGCGGTGGTTTCGGCAGCCGATGGGCAGCTAGGCAAGGCGACGGAAACCGTACCGGTCGAGTATGCGGGCGAGCGGATCCAGGTCGTCTTCAACGGTCGCTACCTGGTGGATTTTCTTGATGCCACGAAGGCCGACCGGATCGCCCTGTATGTGAAGGACGACACCAGTCCCGGTCTCCTGTTGCCCGAGCCACAAGACGGGTCGCGCTATTGCTACACCGCTATGCCGATGAGGCCGTAACCGTGTGGAAGCCAAGGATGGAAGTCTACGTGCCGCATGGCTCGGAGGTTTGGTGGGTGGAGGGACGGGGGTTTCGGCTACCGACTGTGCTTTCCGTTGGAGTTGTCGCCGAGGGGAGAGCCCGGGAGCTTCTAGAACAAGACTTCCCCACATTCGAGATCGTCGCCCGTCGTGCCTATGACCCGAAAGGGCGCGCGGCATGACGCAAACGTCGCTGTTTTCGACTCCTCCGTACCAGCGCCACTCCGAAGAGTCCAGGGCCGCCGCGAAGGCGATCGTGGATTCCCTCAGCAAGCTGCAGGCACGGGTGCTGGCCTACGTCGCCTCCTGCCCGTACGGGGCCACCGATGAAGAGATCCAGCACGCACTCAGGATGAACCCCTCCACACAGAGACCTCGGCGTTTGGAGCTGTTCAAGCTCGGGTTGATCGACAAGGCCCCCTATTGCCGCAGGACGCGCGCGGGGCGAAAGGCCGCTGTCTGGATCGTGTATCCCGCACAAGACCCGTGCACGGCAGCCGTGGCGCCCCCGGGGCCGCTTTGTGGTGTGTGCCACACGGTATTGAGAGGCAAACAGCAGTACTTCTGCTCGGATGAGTGCCGGATGGTGTGGCATGGGCGGAGGGCGTCATGACACCGGAGCCAGGCATGTATCCGGGTGTTCCGATGCACGAGTATCACGCTTGGGAGGCGGTCTCCAACAGTCAGCTGTCGCGACTGGCGCGAACGCCGGCGCACCTGCGCGCCTACCTCACCAGTTCGCCGAAGGAGACGACGGCGATGGTTCTCGGGCGTGCGGCGCATGCGGCGATCTTGGAGCCGGAGGAGTTCGAGGTCCGCTATCGCCGGATGTCTTGGCCGGACAAGCGCACCAAGGCGGGCAAGGCGGAGTGGGAGAAGCTGTGCGCCGAAGTGGGCGCGGAGTACGTGCTGCGGCCGGCGGACTATGACGCGTGTCTGGGGATGCGCGAGGCGGTGCACTGTCTGCGCCGCGCGCACGGGCTCATCAGCGGCAACGGACAGGTGGAGCTGTCGTGCGCTTGGAACGACAAGCGCACCGGCATCCTGTGCAAGGGGCGCATGGACCGTCACAGCCCAGAGATCGCGGACGGGGCGATCGTGGATCTCAAGACGACAAAGGACGCATCCCGCCGCAGTTTCGAGCGCACGATCTTCCGATACGGGTATCACCGGCAAGCGGCGCTGTACCTGCGCGGGGCGCAGGCGCTGGGGTTGGCAGCGCGCCACTACGCGATTCTCGCGATGGAGAAAGAGTCGCCCTACGCAACGGCGGTGTACCGGTTGACGGAGCCGGTTGTGGAGGCGGGCGACCGACAGCTGGATGTGCTGCTGGATCGGTACGCGCAGTGCGTGCGCCAGGATGCATGGCCGGCGTTCCCGGACAAGGTGATGGATGTGGCGCTGCCGGACTGGGCCTGGGGCGTCATCGACGAGGACATTAAGGAGGCAGTCGCATGAGCAGCAACGCCGAAGTTATCGAGTCAGCGGACGAGCCGACAACGGCACTTGAGGCTCTGGAGGGCGGCGCTGCGATCGATGCAGTCGATGCTGCGGCCATCTCCCAGCAGATCGCGACGGCGAAGCGGTACCCGCGTAGCGTCACGAAAGCCCTCACGGATGCACAGACGCTCGCGACGCTGGATGAAGAGACCGCGGCCTCGTGCTTTTACGCGCTGCCGCGATCGGGCAAGACGATCGAGGGGCCCTCAGCTCGACTTGCCGAGATCATGGCCTACTGCTGGGGCAACCTGCGCGCCGACTCCGACATCGTCGCCCAGGACCGCACCCACGTCACCGCGATGGGCACGTGCCTGGATCTGGAGAAGAACGTCGCCATCCGTGTACGTGTGAAGCGGCGCATCACCGACCGCAAGGGGCGCCGGTTCAACGAGGACATGATCGGCGTCACAAGCAATGCGGCGATCTCGATTGCGCTGCGTAACGCCGTGTTCAAGGTCATCCCGGCCGCCTTCACGCGCCAGATCTTGCATGCTGCGCGCAGGGCCTCGATCGGCCAGGGCGGCACGATGACTCAGAAGCGTCAGGCTGCGCTTGATTGGTTCGGCAAACTCGGCGTGCGGCCCGAGCAGGTGTTCGAGCTGCTGCAGGTCCGCGGCCTCGATGACATCGGCGAGGACGAGTTGATTACGCTGCGCGGCCTGCGCACGGCCATCAAGGATGGCGACACAACCGTGGAGCAAGTGTTTACGCCGCCGCGCCACTCTGAGGGCACCGCACAGCTCAACGAAGCGCTCAAGGGGACCGAAGCGCCCGACGAGAACGACGCGGAGAAGCTGTCGCGCGACGACCCTCGCAACACAGCATCGCACGCCGACAACTTCGCTTCGCTGTGCGATGCGAACGGGATCGATCTGACGCAAGCCCGGAAGTTCCTCGCTGAGTGGCTGCAGCTACCGTCGGCGCGCAATGTCAAGGCTGAGCACTACGAGAAGGCCACGCTCGACGAGCGCACGTTCGTGGCGGCGTTCCGTGAGGCGAACGCACAGGGCGAGCTGGTATGACCGACACGCCGCGCAACTCACCGTATTGCTGGGTGACCTGGTTGGCTCCACATCTGTCGGGCGATCGTAGCTGCACCTGGGCTCCTTGGTACAAGTCGCACTATCAGTACGACAAGCGTCTCCAAGACGGGGAGCGTGCGGCCAGGTTGGCGAGTTGGAAGGCCGAGCATGCGGATCTGGTCACCAAGCGATGGGGACAACTGCAGGCGGACGGCTGGACGGTCTACGTAGAGGACCAGAACTCGATTAAGGTCAGTGGCCGCACGATCACGCTCGCCGGCAAACCTGACCTCGTAGCCGTCCGGGGTGACGAGGCCCGGGTCGAGGACTGCAAAACCGGGCAGCGACGTGCCGCCGACATCTGGCAGGTGCGCACCTATCAAACGTTCTTGCCACGAACGCATCACGCCATTGGACAGCGCCCGTTGTTCGGTGCAGTGGTGTACCGGGATGGCGTATTGGAGATCGGCGCGCTCAGCGAACAAGAGCGGCTACGCGTGATCGACCTGGTAGCACAGCTCGGAGGTGCCGAGCCCACACCCGTGCGGGTGCCGAGCTTCTCAGAGTGTGCCTTCTGCGACGTGGCCTCGTGCCCGGATCGGGTGTCCGAAGAGGTAGCGGTCGCTCAGACAGCGGACTTTTAGCCGACCACCGGAGGAGACAAAGATGACGGTCAACGAGCAGACGAGCAACGCGGTGACGGAGATGCTCAAGGCGGTGGTGCGACAAGAGCTGCCGAAGGTATCGAGTGCCGTGCATGAGACCGGCAAGGCTGGATCGTTGAGCATCAAGATCGACTTGAAGCCCGACAAGGAGCTGCTCAGCCGGGTGGGCCTGGTGATCACGCCGAAGTTGGCGCTGCCGGGCATCGGGGGGTTGTTCAGAGGCAAGACCCAGAAAGTGGGTGGCGTGGTGCAGCTGTCGCTGCTGAGCGCCCTGGGGGACGAGGAGGCGGCGTAACGGTGCAGGTTGTCCTAGCGATCGATCCCGACCCACAGGGTGGCTCGTGGGTGTTGTGCGACGAGTGCGGCGAGGTGCGCGCGCATGAGCGCAACTGCCCGATGGGGCACCTGAAACAAGCGATCAACGGTGTCGATGAGACCACGACGCAACAAGTCGTCGTTGAGGACGTTGTCTCCTACGGAATGCCGGTCGGACGTGAGGTGTTCGACACCGTCAAGAACATCGGCGAGATCCGAGGAGTCTGCCGCCAGCGCTCGGTTCCGTTCGATCTGCTGAGCCGTGTGCAGGTCAAGACAGCACTGTGCCGTAGCGCACGCGCCAAGGATGCCAACGTGCGGGCGGCACTGATGGATCTGTACGGCGGCTCTCGTAAGGAGGCTGTGGGCACCAAGGCATCGCCGGGGCCGCTGTACGGTCTCGTCGCTGACGAGTGGGCCGCACTGGCGCTCGCGCTCGTGTGGCTGTCGCGCCAAGCGCTGGGACCGTTGGTAGCGGCGGGATGGACCGGAGGGTGGCCGCGTGAAAGGGCACCCACTGGTGCTGTGCCGGGAGGCGGATGGGAAAGCCGCGGCCAAGCGCGTGCTGTCGGTACGCGAGCAGTCTGTTGAGGTTACCGCCTACGGAGGAGTACCCGCTTGGTACATGCGCGACAACGTGTTCGGCATGGACGCGGCACTGCTGACACAGCTGGTGCGCGCCTATGCCGCTCGCGACACCGAGCAGCTAGCGGCGCTCTGGGAGCGGGGGGTGCCGTGGTTGCCGAGCGAGGTGAGCAATGAGCGGTAGGGGGGTGAAGGCGTTCATGCCGTTCTACGTGAGCGACTACCTCGCGGACACGATGGACCTGACGCTCCAAGAGCACGGTGCGTACACGCTGTTGCTCTGGAATCTCTGGGCAAAGGACGGAGCGATATCCGCCGATTCAGCGCGGTTGGCCCGCATGCTCGGCGTGTCTATTGAGGAGTGGGAGTCGTTGTGGCCCGGAATCTCCGGCTACTTCACGGAGATCGATGGCTGCCTGACGCATACCCGGATCACGAAAGAGCTTGAACGAGCCAAGGAGCTACGCCGGAAGCGTGCGGAGTACGGCAAGAAAGGCGCAGAGTCTCGATGGCAAAAGAACGGCGAAAATGATGGCAAAAGCTATGGCAAAAGCTATGGCAAAAGCTATGGCAAAAGCTATGGCAAAAGCTATGGCAAAACCATGCATTTGCCAATGGCAAAAACATGCCAACCACCTTCACCTTCACCTTCACCTTCACAACCAGAACCAGAACCACCAAGTGGTGGTGGTCAGAAACCTCGGTGCTCGAATGCAGGGTCGGGGCGCGACCCGACCGCCGCCACCACCACCGCCACCACCACCGGCAAGCCACCGCCCGCCGGC
The DNA here is from genome assembly GCA_965248695.1 of Acidobacteriota bacterium. Lineage (GTDB taxonomy): Bacteria > Acidobacteriota > UBA890 > UBA890 > WLXD01 > DASCOT01. The sequence goes on from CBDFKD010000002.1 coordinate 5,235,920, forward strand.
CAGGGCGAGCACGACGAGGCGATGCTGGAAGTGCTGGCCGTCTTCAACGATCGCTTCTGCCGCACTGCGACTCCCGGCTCCGGCACCCGGTACCTGCAAGAGCGCTTTGAGGCCGGCGGCACGGTCCAGGAAGCGCTCGCGGTCATCGAGCACGTTGCCGTCTCGGGCCGGCACGTGGGCTCGCCGCAGGCCGTGTTCAACGCGGCAACCTGGAACGCGGTGCATCCGCCACCGAAGATCCAAACCGGCAGCGGGCCGGCCGCGCCCAGCGAGACGGACTGGGAGGCTGAGGCACTCCGGGTCAAGCGCGAGAAGCAGTGGCGTCGGCAGGCCAACGCGGCGCTCGATGCCGGACAGCAGCCCGACTGGGATGCCATCAAGGCGATCCGCCAAGAGGCCAACAAGCCGCCGTAGCTAGCCGCCAGACCGCATGCCAACCGCCCCCACGTGACGACCGCCACCGACCGGAAAACATGATCGAAACCGCAACCGGAACCACAAGCCCAGCGACGCAGCCAGCCTGTCCGGCGTGCAACGGGGTCGGCTGGGTGGAGACGCCGCAAGATGGTATGGCGCGCTGCGCCTGCAAGCTGTCGCCGAAGGCCGTGCTAGCCTCCCGCGGCGTGCCGGCGCGGTTCCTGAGCTCGTCGTTTCAGACGTTCCAGCCAGGCGGCGGAAACACCGCCGAGGCTCTGGCCGAGTGCCAGCAGTTCGTTGAACGCTTCGAGCCATCGGGGCGGGGCTTGCTGCTGTCCGGGCCGTCCGGCACGGGCAAGACACACTTGGCCGCCGCGACCCTCCGAGCGCTGCGATCCGCCCATGGCCTGCGCGGTCGTTTTGTGCGCGCAGCGCGCCTGATCCAAGAGCTCAAGGACGCCATCGAGGCTGAGGGCGTGCGTGTCGGCGACATGCTGGATCGCGTCGTCGGCGCCGACGTTCTGGTGCTCGATGACCTGGGGGCGATTCGCGAGACGGACTGGGCCGTGGAGCAGCTGGTGTACGTGCTCACACAGCGCTACGACGAGATGCGCGCGACGATCGTGACCACGAACCTGAATCAGCGAGATCGAGCCCGTCACGTCGGAGAGCGTGTCGCGGGACGGCTCAGCGAGACGTGCCAGGAGGTCGTGTTCGCAACGCCCGACTATCGAACGCTGGGGCAAGCCTGCGTGAAGGAGGCATCGTGAGCGAACGACCGAGCCTCGATCTCGCCGAGCTACCCGACGGCGAGCTGATCGAGCTGTTGCTGGATGTGAGCCACCGGCGTTTCACGGAATGGGAGCTGGAGGTCCTGGACTCGATTGCAACGAGGCGGAGACGGCGGCTGCACCCGAACGAGCGGGCGCTGTGCGAAGCGCTCGTTGCGAGGATTCGTGCGGGTCTGAATCAGACATCACGGAGGGCGTCGTGAACGTCAACGGGTACGAGATCGGGCCGGGTGTGGACCTACGGGGTGCCGATCTCCGGTTTGCCGTCCTCCGGGGAGCCAACCTCCAGGGAGCCAAGCTTAGGGATGCCGACCTCCAGTGTGCCGATCTGCGGGGAGCCGACCTGTCGGAAGCCAACCTTTGGGGAGCCAACCTCCGGGGAGCCAACCTCCAGGGAGCCAACCTCCAGGGTGCCAGCCTCCAGCTCGCCGGCCTGTCGAACAACACAGTTCTGCCAACGGGGCAGACGTGGCCGGAGTACTTGGCGGATCTGCCCGCGCTTCTGACGGCCGGCGGTAAGCGCCTACACGAGGTCGCCACGCCCGAGGTCTGGAACTGCCACACCTGGGACAACTGTCCGATGCACGCGGCGTTCGATGCCAAGGACTTCCATGACATACCCGAGCCGTGGAGACCCAAGGCGGAGCTGTTCGTCACCCTGTTCGACGCCGAGCTGATCCCGCTGGAGGCGGTGGGGCCGACGAAGAGGGCATCGTGAGCCGCTACGCAGAAAACACCACGGTCAGCGTCGAGAAGTCCCGAGCCGAGATCGAGCACACCCTGGTGCGCTACGGAGCCGACCAGTTCTTCTACGGCTGGGAACAGGAACAAGCCGTAATCGGCTTCCGGCTGTGCAATCGGATGATCCGCTTCGTCCTGCCGATGCCCGCCCTGGACGATGAAGAGTTCTGGCGCACACCGGATCGCCGTCAGCGGCGAAGTGACGACGCGGCGCACCGAGAGTGGGAAAAAGCCACGCGGCAACGCTGGCGTGCCCTGCTGCTGGTGATCAAGGCGAAGTTGGAGGCGGTGGAGTCCAACATCACCACGATCGAGGAAGAGTTCATGGCCCACATCGTGTTGCCGGACGGTCAGACCGTGGGGCAGTTCATGGCCCCGCAGATCGAGACCGCCTACGAGCTGGGGCAGATGCCATCGATGCTGGCGCTGCCACAGACGGCGGGAGAGTCGTCGCCATGAGCGACTCCACGCACCTGGACGCCACCGCTCCCGAGCCCGGCACCGGCAAGGTGTCGATCGAGCAGCAGCCGGCGACGCATGCCGCCCGCAAGCGTATCGTCGAGCTGGAGGCTGAGGTGGCCCGCCTACGCCGCGAGCGCGCCGCCGCCATCGACCGCGCCGCGAAGGCTGAAGCGGCACCCACTAAGAGGCTCGGTAAGTGATCGAGCCGAGAGCGTCCGCCACGTGAGCACCCTGGCACCCAAGCTCTGGACCGTCGACGAGGTTGCCGCATGGTTGCGCCGATCTCCAAAGACGATCTACGAATGGGCGGCTTCCGGTATTGTCCCGAGCGTTAAGATCCGGGGCAACCGACTGTTTCGAGAAGACGAGCTGATGGAGTGGTTCTATGCCCAAACGGCCGTTCGCGCCGCAGGTGAGGAAAACAAAGCTGAAGGGCCAGACGGTGTACGAGGTGGACTGCCGTCAGTGGAAGGGGGTCATGCAGACGCTAGCGCACCCGCAGCGTCGCAGGTTCGATCACCGGCAGCTGGCCGAAAGCTGGCGCCAGCAGCTCATCGTGGACCACGCCGCGGGGCGCCGCTCGGAGCCGGGACCGGTGGCGGTGCGGTCCCTCTGCGAGCACTTCCTCCGCTCGATCAAGAGTAATCGGTCTCCGAGCACCTACAAAAGTTACCGCAGTCGCCTGCGGGGATTCCTGGCGTATTTGGACCGCAACGGTATCCGCGACGTTCGAGACGTAAGCCCTGGCACGCTGGAGCTGTACCGTCTTGAACTCGTGGACCGAGGCCTTCGCTCAGCGGGTATACGGGGGCATCTGATCGCGCTGCGTTCCCTGTACAGCTGGGCCAACCGCATGTGCTTTGTGGACGGCAACCCGGCGGCGGCGATCGAGATGCCGAACAAACAGAACCGCCGACGCTGTTTCACGGACGGGGAGGTTGAAGTTCTGTTCGCGCATGGCAGACTCGAATGGCTGCCGATTTGGCGCTTCCTGCTGGCGACGGGAATGCGCCGGATCGAGATCGCGCGGCTGACGATCACCGATGTGGTCCTCGATACTCCCGCGCCATTTGTGCGCGTGCACGGCAAGGGAGACAAGTATCGAGACATCCCGCTGGAATCTAACCAGGTACGACAGTACGCCCGGTGCCTCGTGGATGCGGCAGCATCGGTTCAGCGAGAGCGAGTCCTACCCGTGGGCCATGTCCGTCTCGGAGCATGGTGGGCCCTTCAGCGGCAGGAAGTCGGACTGCCTGAGGAGCTGACCCTTCACTGTTTCCGACACACAACGGCGACGTGGCTGGTCAACCGTGTGGGATTACAGCTCACGGAGGTTCAAGAGGTCATGGGGCATGCCAAATTGAGCACGACGGCGCGGTACGTACATCGGGATCGGAAGGTGCTCAGAGCGGGCATGTCCGCCCTCGGAGAATTGGTTGCGCAGGCTGTATCTGGTACAAACTTGGTATCAGCGAATCGGGATAATCCTGTAAGTCGTTGATATAAAATGAGCTACATAAAGGGAAACATGACCGGCGCGATCATCGTCGGCGCGGTGCTCGTGGACCGACAGAAGCACCGTCTCCAGCGGGGTCGGCGCGTCGGGCAGGGGGATCGCGACGCAGCCTAGCTCGGGAGGGGAGCTCGTTTTCGGCCTGTGTACGGAAGGCGTCCTAGGCTTCCAGAGCGTCCAGTCGCGCCTGGACAGCATCGTGGATGCTGGTCTCCTGAATGTTCACCGTATCCGGATCGGGACGGTCGTCGAAGATCAACCGAACCATCTGCACGGCGGCGATCGTGGCCTCCACGAGGGCATCCTCGGCGCTCTCTTGAGCTCCCCCGGCCGGCCGTCCCGGCATGCCGCTGGCGAGCTTGAAGGTCGGAACCCAGCCGTCGTCCTGCTTCTCGGCGGTGGCCACGAAGGGCACCGTACGGTACAGCCCCTCAGTCTGCCGTAGCTGATCGCTCATCCGTCTGACTCCATCGTTCAAGCGTTTCCGCGTGCGTTCGTTGTACCACGAAGCAAATCACAAAGTTGCTCTGGCGTCATCAGGCGCCGATCCCGAGCCGCATGCCGGCCTCGATAGCGTCACAGAATCGATCGAGCTCCTCGAGCGTGCTGAAGACGTTCGGTGTCACACGGAACCCGGTGTACTCAGGGTGCTCGGTGACGTGCGTGACGATGCCGTGCTCGTCGAACAGCCACTGGTTCATGGCCATCAAATTCACCCCGGGGATGTCGAAGTTGGCGATCCCGCATGCCATGCCCGGTTTTTGGCTCGTATTCCATCGGATGCGATCCTGCCGGCGCAGACGGTCCACCCAGTAGTCGCGCAGATACAGAAGCCTGGCCTCCTTGCGCTCCGAGCCCAGGCCTTGATGGAACGTAAGCGCGTCGCCGATACCGAGCGCGTTGGCCACCGGCCGCGTGCCGATCTCCTCGAACTTGCGGATATCGCCGTTGAGCTCGACCGGCGGTGCCGTCAGCGCCCACAGGTCCTTGATTCGATCGCGCCGGACGTAGAGCAGACCGGTCCCGTGCGGAGCAAACAGCCACTTGTGGAGGCTGGTGGCGAAATAGTCGCAGCCCAGGTCCGAGATCTTGAAATCGAAGTGGGCCAGGCTGTGGGCGCCGTCGACCACCAGCGGCAGACCGTGAGCGTGCGCCATGTCGGCCACTTCGCGGACCGGGAGAATCTGGCCGCTCAGGTTGATCATGTGCGACATGTGGACGACCTTCGTGCGCGGCGTGATGTTGCTTTCGAACAGGCGCACGATCTCGGCCGGATCCTCTGAGGGAACCGGGATGGAGATCTGCCGCAGCACGATGCCCTCGCGAAGCGCCCTTTGCTGGTAGGTCCAGATCATGCGGACATAGTCCTGATTCGTCGTCAGCACCTCGTCGCCGGGCGCCAGATCGATGCCGCACTGGCAGATCTGTAGCCCCTCCGACGCGCCGCGGACGATGGCGACCTCCTCGGCGTCGACGCCCCATTGGCGGGCGAGTCGCTCCCGGACGTTCTCTTCCTGCGGCTCGAGCACCTCCCACATGGTGTAGGTGGGCGTGGTGTTGGAGTAGTCCAGGTAGCGCTTCATGGCCTCCTGCACCACCTTTGGAGACGGGCTGACCCCGCCGCTCTGCAGGTTGATCAAGCTGTTGTCCGGCGTGAAGGCACCTCGCACCTCGAACCAGAAGTCCTCGTCGCGCGCCACCTGTGCCGGCGCGCCTGACGTTGATCCAAGCTCGGCGACCACTGCAAGCGCATGGCCGAGGTTGTTCGGCAGGACCGCGCCCGAGAGGGCCGTTGCCCCAATCGGCAGCGACATTCCACCGAGAAACTGTCGTCGATTCACCATCGTCGATCCTCCCACTGCTGCCCCATCTCGCGCGGCAACGATATGCCCTCGGCGGGAACTTTCTCCAGTGGCGCGCGGTGGTTCCTCAGCTCATGAAGCACCTTGGCAGCACCGTTGCTCGACGCGGCTACCATTGCAACGTGTAGGTCATCTTGGCGGTCAACGATCGATCCTCCAGCCCTGAGAACTCACCTCCGTACGACCGGCTCTGTCGATAGACGAGGTAGAAGTTGTCTCCCGGACGGTAGAGGTAGCGGAGGCGGGCGAACACCGAGAAATCCTCGTCCGAGCTGCTGTACTGCACCAGCGCATCGGTCAGCCATCGCTCCGAGAACGACACCTCCGTTCGCAGACGCGCCAGATGGACGTTGAAGGCGCCACCGGGAAGCTCGACGACGTTGAAGGTGTAGCTCGGCCGCAGGCTGACGTTCTCGCTCAATCGCAGCGTGGCCCGTGGACTCACGCGTGTGAGAAAGCCGTCGAAGAACCCTCCCGACAGTATCGAGAACCCACCGCTGAGCTTTCGGCCCGGATACGTCTGGTATCCCACCGACCACTCGATGAACTCGTAGTCATTCGCCGCCACGACAACTCCGGGGCTGATCTCGAACGCGGCCTCCAGCCGATCGAAGTTGGTTCGCACTCCGGCATGGAACGAGTCGCCCGACTCCATCATGAAGCGAGCAAATACGCCGCTCTGGCGGGCAACTCGCTTACCGCTATGGTCGACGGTGTGATCGAGATAGGCGTTGAGATCAATTTGCCGGAGCCATTCGGCAGCCGGCCGCGGCTTCCAGTGGCCGGCCACGGTGCGCTTGACGACATCGGTGCGCGGAATGAAGCCAAGGTCGGTGCGGAACTCGTCGTCGATGCTGACGATCTGCGCTTCTGCCTCCCACAGGTCCGTCTGCCAGATAGCGCGGAGCTCACCGATCCAGGCGTTGCCGTCGATCTCGTTATCCTGCGACTGCGCCGCGAAGCCGGAGAGATTGAGGTGATCGAACAGCGTGAAGTTGGCGTCAACGCCGGCCACGCGGTTGAACTCGCCCGACGGGCCTTCCACGCTGGAGAAGTAGGCTCCGACGCTGGAGCGCGCCAGAATATCCTGACGCCAGCGCAGAGCGGTGTAGGCACGCCCGGGACCGACTGGCGAGTCGCCGGTCTGCACGTGCTGCAATCCGAGGTTGCCGCGGCCCATCTTGCCGGTGAGCTTGCCGCCGAAGTCGATCGGCAGCGGCGTCCCGTCGGCGGCGAGACCGATCCGCCTGGAAAAGTAGAGGCGGGAGGACGGCGGCAAGCCTAAACGACCCTCGGTGTTGCCGAATGTGAAGTTGTTGGCAGCCTCGAGAAAGAACTCGCGTTTCTCCGGAAAGAAGAGCGAGAAGCGGGTGAGGTTGACACGCTGCTCATCGACTTCGACCTGGGCGAAATCGGTGTTGTAGGTGAACTGCGACGTAAGATTTGAACTCAGCTTGACCTTCAGATCCTCGATTCCCACGGCGGCGGTCCCCTCCGAGATGGGATCCACCCGCTGGTCGAACGAGTCGAAGCCCCCCGTGACATACGGGCGCAACCGGAAACGCTCCGTGAGTCCGAGGTCCTCGAGCCCGTTGAGCTGCCCGGCCTGCGAGATTGCAATAAAGGAGTAATCCTGGCTCGAGTTGCTCCAGATGATCTCCTCGTTGGTACGGCGTATCTCGCGCCGAAAATCCACCCCCCAAGTGGGATTGCCCTGTGTGTAACGCAGGACCGACCACGGGATGGCCATCTCCGCCTCCCAACCGCTATCGGTGAGTTGCGCCGCCGCCTCCCAGCGCTCGTCCCAGTCCTGGTTGACCTCACGCTCATTGCGGATCGTTGCATCGCTGCGCGTACCGAGCGCGTTCACGGTGAACAGAAACGCGTTGCGGCGATCGTGAAACGTGTCCAGCACCACGCTCACTATGTCGTCTGACCTGGAACCGCCTCTGTCGCGACGGATACCGGGAAGCCGGATCCGCAGGCTGTCCCGTCGCAGCTGTGTCGCGCGAATGGCCTCGGGCTGGCTGTCGTGGAGCACGAAACCCACGTACAGGTACTCGTCGTCGTAAAGGATGCGGGCTTCGGTAGCCTCCGAGGGGGTGCCGTTTTTCTGCGGCTCGCGCTGGGCGAAATCGCTGATCATGTCTGCTGCGGCCCAGGCCTCGTCGTCGAGCAAACCGTCGAGAACGATCGCTGACGGTGCCCTGGTGGCCCGCATCTCCTTGACCGAAGGCATCGCCGCCGTCGGCGAGCCGCCGTTGGCCTGCTCGGTGTTTTCTTGCGGTGCCGAGAATGCCGCGGCGGTGGCAACGGGGGCCGGCGCATACAGCAGAACGAGCAGCGCCAGGATGGGGCCACGGCGCGTTCTGCCGCGGCCGCCGGGTCCGACCTGGCACTGGCTACTCTCAAACCGCACGAGTCGCTCCGTGTTATCACAGCGGGCACGTGATATTAACCGACCCTTACGTACGACGATCCGTCCGGAGGTCACGAAATGGCAAGAGTCGCAACAGGCATTGTCGCCCTGGTAGTACTGGCATCGGCAGGATGTGCTCCGGCAGCTGAGCCGGCTCCCGCGGCCGCACCCGCCGGCCCATCGGAGGCGGAGGACGCGGCGGCAATCCGCGAGGTTCGGCTGAGCCAATTCGCGGCGTCGTTCATCGCCAGCGACGCCGATGGGTTCCTGGCGAGCGTCGCCGCAGACATGGTGATCATGCCGCCAGACGAGCCCGCGGTGAGAGGACACACCGAGATCCGCGCCTGGCTCGATGCGTTCTTCGCCGCCTACACGACCGACCTCCACTACACCGGTTCGGAAGTCTCAGTGGTCGGCGATACAGCGTTCGAAGCCTACGCGTTTCGCTGGACGCTGACGCCGCTCGACGGCGGCGAGCCGATCCGGCAGTCCGGCAAGGGCGTGTACGTGTTTCGCCGGCAGGCAGATGGTGGCTGGAAGGTGGCCCGAGACATCTGGAACTACACTCCGACGGAGTGACCGTGTTGATGGGGCTGGCGGGCAAAGGCGTGCGTATCAAGGAGACGAGATGAAGGACAGAGAGCGAAACCACCGACTCAGGGAACGGCTTCCCGTACTGCTGTTGACCGCCATCTCGATGGTCGCCAGCGCCGCGGTCCCGCAGACGGCTGGCGGCATGCAGACGGGGGCGATATCGCTACACGAGTACTATGCTCTGCGCTCGGTGGGTGGCCCGGCGGTGTCGCCGGACGGCAACTCGGTTGTTTACACGACCACCCGAGCTGTCCAGGCTACAGACACAAAGGCGACGACCCTCTGGATCGCGGCTGTTGACGGGGCCAGCTCGCGACGACTCACCCACGGCGGTAGCAGTGTTTCGTCGCCTTCGTTCTCGCCCGATGGGCACATGATCTCGTTCATCTCTAGACGCGATGCGTCGGCCTGGGGCATGGACGACGAGATAGCGACTCGCGGACAGGTCTACGTCATGCCGCTGGGCGGTGGAGAGGCGTTCCCCGTGAGCGAGGTTCCGGGCGGGGTACGCAGCTACTTCTGGTCGCCGGACGGCAGCCGCCTAGCGGTCGTCTCGATGCCGCCGAAGGTGGGCCCTCAGGGCAACGACGCCGGCACCTCCAACCCAATCGTGGTCACGCGTCTGAAGCACAAATACGACGGCCTCGGGTACCTCGACGACCGCCGAACAGTCATTTACGACGTTCCGGCTACGGAAGCTCTCGCCAGCGTCGGCATGCGTCGGGCTCCCGCGCGGGAGCTCACCGATGCGGCGTACGACAGCAGCAGCCCGGCGTTCTCACCCGACGGTCGCTGGATCGCCTTCGTCTCGAATCGGACCGCCGAGCCCGACGACAACATGAACACCGACATCTGGAAGGTAGAGGTGTCGTCGGGTCGCACCGAGCGCGTCAGCGAATATGAAGGCGGCGACAGGTCGCCGACGTTCTCGCCCGACGGTGAGTGGCTGGCGTATATCAGTTCCGACCCTGAATGGTCTATGTATCCGACCCCCAGAGTCATGCTGGTGCCAACCGCGGGAGGCACGCCGCGTGATCTCTCCGGTCATCTGGATCGCCAGGCAGGAGCGCCCGTCTGGGCACCGGATTCCCGATCCGTCTATACGACCCTCACGGACCAAGGCCACAGTCCGCTGGTGCGCATCGACCTCGACGGCGAGGTGACGCGCACCGTCGAAGGCAACGTGAGGTCGGTGGTACCGACACGAGACGGGCGACTGGTGTTCCGCTATACGCGAAACGACCGACCAGCCGAGGTGTATTCGGCCCCAGCGGGCGACGGGCCGATCCCGACCGAGGTGCTGGTGAACGTCAGCGCCGCCAACGAAGATCATGTCGCCTCGCTCGATTTCAACGCCAGCGACGGTATCTGGTACGAGAGCGGCGACGGGACTCCGATCCACGCCTGGCTGCTGAAGCCTCCCGGCTTCGACCCCACGCACCAGTACCCGCTAATCCTGTGGATCCATGGCGGCCCGGTGGGCCAATTTACCGACGGTTTCAACCTCACGCAGCAGTACCTTGCCGCGCTCGGATACGTCGTCTTGCTGGTCAACCCGCGCGGCAGCTCCGGCTATGGCGAGGAGTTCAGCCGCGCCATCTTCGCCGATTGGGGCGGACCGGACTACGAGGACGTGATGGCGGGGGTCGATGCTGTCCTCGAGCTCGGCTACGTCGACCCGGATCGCATGGGAGTCGGTGGCTACAGCTACGGCGGCATCCTTACCAACTACGTGATCGTCAAGACGGATCGCTTCAAGGGCGCCATCTCCGCAGCCGGCGATGCTGACTACTACGGCGCCTTCGGCACCGACGACTGGGGCATCTACTGGATCCACGAGTTCGGCGCGCCGTGGGACAACCTCGATCTGTACCGTCGCGTGTCGCCGAGCACCTACATCAAGAACGCCGTCACCCCGACGCTGTTCATTCACGGGCGCGAGGACTATCGCGATCCGCTGACCCAGTCCGAGCAGCTGTACCTGAGCCTGCGTGTGCTCGGTGTGGAAACGGCGCTCATCGTGTATCCCGGACAGAGTCACGGATTTGGCGTGCCGTCGTACGAAGTCGACCGGCTGCGGCGCTACGGGCTGTGGTTCGACAAGTACGTCAAGGGAGAGGCGGTCGATCCGCTCTATCAGGGGTTTTCGCAATAGCGGTCGAGAAACTCCGAGCGCTGACCATCGCGGCTCCACAGGATTGGAAAGAAGCTCTCGTCCATCGTCAGATCATCGGCGCGCTTGTAGCGACCATAGATTGCGCTGACGTTGGTCGGATGAAACTCGGCCGCCGAGGACATGCAATGGGCGACCAGGGAGCGCCGCGCCCGCTCACTGGGGTTGGCTCCCGATCCGTGCCAGGTTCTTCCATGGTGCAGGACACCGGAGCCGGCGCGGCACTCGATGCGCACGACCTCAGGCTCGACGCCCGCGGCTACGGCGGCCCTTCGCATGTCGAGATGATGATCCTGCGGCGCGTGGAACTGCTGGATCGGCGGCGACAGACCCCAGCGGTGCGAGCCGCGTACGTACTCGATGGTGCCACCCTCGGCAGACGTGTCATCCAGCGTCAGCCAGCAGGTCGCCATCTCCTGAGGAACGATCCAGCTCTCGTAGCTGTCGTCCTGATGAAGTCCCAGCGAACCGGCTCCCGGCGGCTTCCACAGGACGTTGTCCTGATTGAGCCGCGCTCCGGGCCATGCCATGAGCTCGGCACAAGCGCGCCCGATGTCCGGGGCCAGGACGATGGACGCCACCACGCGGTCCGATTTCCAGCCATTACAGATTTGTCGCGTCAGCTGTTCGGAGTCACGGCCGGCGCGCCAGTTCCATTCGTCGGGCTGGAGGCCGGTCTCGAACTCGCCGCCGAAGAGTGGTGTGAAACGATCGGCTGCCGCGCGCACGAGCTCCGGAGGCAGCACGTTCTCGACGACGACGAATCCGTCTTCAAGGAAACGCTCGCGGTGCTCAGAGCCAAGACGTAACACCGGCTCGCCGATCACGTCGGACGGAATCTCCCGCTTCAGGCCCTATTCTTCGTCGGGCGCGATGTTCCAGATCTCACGGGCGATACGCCATTCACCATCAGCGTCACGGCGCACGACCATCAGATACTGGTCGTTGCCGTCGTAGGTGCCACGCGCGTAGCCCCAGTCGCCAGTGACCACCACCTCGTCGTTGTGCATCGTGAAGGCGTACGGGCTAACGGGGTCATTGGCGGCTCGCATGTCGGCCGCTCCGTGAATCGCCGGCCCGCCGGCTCCCATGTAGATGACATCGTCGGTGTACACCGACATGAGCTCCTCGATGCTGCCGTTTGCGAAGGCCGCAGCTAGGCCGTCCATCAAGGCGTCGATGGCGGCCCGGTCGTCCTCGACAGTCGGCGTAGGCTCTGCCTCGGGAGCTGGAGGGCTCTCTGCCGCGGTACAGCCAAGCGCCGAGATGGTCAACGCCAGCAAGATCGCAGTGGTACCTGGGCGCCGTCTCATTGACTGTCCTCCGGGCTGCCATCGGTATTCCAGAATTCACGCGCGATCTTCCACGAGCCGTCATCCTGCCGGGCCAGGATGTAGATCGCCTTGCCGGCGGTCTCGTCGCCAACCGTCCATGCACCGACGACATGGGCCCAATCTCCGTGCACCATCACCTCGACATAGGTCTCGGCCCACGGAATCGGACCATCGAGCGAGGCCGTCGCCCTCATGGCGTCCTTGCCGCTGGCCGGCGCACTATCCGGCTGCATGAAGAACGCGTCGTCGGTGTATTGGCCGAGGAAGGCCTCGTTGTCACCAGTCCGGAGCGCGTCGCCGGTGGCGTCCATCGCCGCGATCACGGCGTCCACGTCAGCGCCGCTGGTCTGTTGAGCGGCCTGGACCCAACCGGGGGCCGATGCCAGGAGCAGGAGCGATGCCGCAAGAAGCGCAGCGGGTCGGATTCTCATTCGCGATCTCCATGAGCGGTGGTCACTCCCACTCCGGAGCCTGTTCGGCACCGGGGCGAAGGCGACCGTCTATTCGATCCCTGGGAGCTGTCAGGGCGATGTTGGACGCTGGCCGTAAACACCTGCTAACACCTGGCGCACCATCGGCAGCAGGCTCATCTCGCTGTGTTCTCGGTCCTTGAAGTAGCTGGCGTAGACGGCCACATAGTCCAGGTCGGGGTTGACCAGCAGCCCTTGCCCGGCCCAGCCGCCCTTGTGGAAGTCGTTGTTGTCGTACACATCCCACTGGTAAACGGTGGTTCGCATGTCGGCCGGATCGAGGCCGGCGTCGCGCGGGCCGAATCGCGCGTTCGCCTGCAGCTCCGGCCGCCCACCGCTCGAGAGAACGCCAAGAAACCGGTCGGAGATGAGCTTGCGATCGGTCACAACTCCGTAACTCGGGGTGAACAACAGGCCGAATCGGGCCAGGTCGCGCAGGCGGGCGATGACCACCTCGAGGGCGATCCCGTTGCGGGCGGCGAACATCGACGCGTCGGCCTCGGCGCCGATGTGACGCCAGATCTCCCCGGTGAAGGCGTCCTGAAACGGCATGCCGGTGACTTCCTCGACCAGCCAGCGAAGGAGGAACGTGTTGACGCCGGAGTAGTCGTAGCCGGTGCCCTGCTCGGCCCAGAACCCATAGTCGAAGTCGATCATCATGTCGTACGGGTTGTCGGGGCTGTTCTCGGTGCGGTACGCGTCGCCCATGGAAGCTTCGAATCGGTAGTAGCACGACTCGAAGTCGACATAGTTGTCGGAGCAGTCGATCCCCGATGCCATATCGAGCAGGTTGCGGACGGTGATTCCCGCCAGCTGCGAGTCCTTCAGATCGGAGATGTAATCTTCGATCGGCAGGGCGACGTCTACCAGGCCCCGATCTTCGAGAATCGACACGACCGCCGATACCAGCACCTTGGTAACCGACCAGTAGGCGGGCTTCTGGTAGTATTGCATACGCGGATAGGTTTCGAAAACGACCTCGCCGCGGTACAGGATCACCATTCCCATGGTCGTGGTGAGGTCGCTTCGTAGCACGTCTTGGAAGCGTTGCGACCCGGCGGCAGTCTCAACCACGTAGTCAGCGATTCTCTCGTCGAGGCGATAGGCGAGCTCACGGACCGGGCCGTCACGGTAGATGTTGACGGTGGGGAACAGCTGGTGAACGTTCTTGAGGCTCCAGGCGAGTTGGTCGCCGACGACGTCCCACCAGGCCGTGTCGGTGGGCACGGCGCGTTGCCAGCGCAACGTCTCCGCGACCGATGAGTCGGGCTCGAAGGCCGGGAGCTCAGCGTCGCTGACGCCGACCTCTGCATCGGGAGCCGGCGCGGCGCATGCCGCGCCGGCGATCAGACCGACGACTGCCCACCTCCGCAGTTGCCGCCGTATTTTCAAGGGCTGGTCTCCTCCCCGAACACTCCCTCGAGAACCTCGCGCAGGACCGGCAACGCGCTCATCTCGCTGCCCTCACGGTCTTTGAAGTAGCCGGCATACGCCGCCACGTAGTCGCGTTCCGGATTGATCAGCAGTCCCTGGCCGCCCCAGCCGCCCTTGTAGACGTCGTCGTTATCGAAGACAACGTCCCACTGGTAGACGTTGTGGCGCACGCCGTCTCGCCGGAAGTTGCCGCCGCGGGCGTTCTCGAACAGCTCCGGTCGTCCGCCATGCAGGATCAGGTCAATGGTGCGATCCGAGACGATCTTCTGTGGTGACACCGCCGCATGGCTCGGAGTGAACAGCACTCCGAAACGCGCCACGTCGCGGACGTTCGCCACCAACCCGCCGCTGGTCAGGGGGATGCCGTTGAGGCCGGCGAAGATGGAGGCGTCGGCCTCGGCGCCCATGTGCCTCCAGACTTCCCGGGTAAGCACGTCCTGGAACGGCATGCCGGTGACCTTCTCGACCACCCAGCTAACCAGGAACGTGTTGAGGCCCGAGTAGTTGTAGCCGACTCCCTGCTCGGCCCAAAACCCGTAGTCGTAGTTGATCAGCATGTCGTACGGGTTGTCCTCGGCGATCGTCAGCGGCAGCCCGTCGCCAAACGCCGATTCGAAGTGGTTGTAGCAGGCGTCCGGCGTGGCGTAGTCGTCGGCGCAGTCGACGCCTGAGGCCATATCGAGGGCATTGCGCACCGTGATGCCGGCGAGCTGCGATCCCTCGAGCTCAGGGATGTAGAACTCCACCGGCTTGCTGACGTCGATCTCGCCGCGGTCTTCGAGAATCGCCAGCACCGTCGATGTGAACGCCTTGGTGACGGACCAGAAGATCGGCTTCTGGTAGGGCTCCATGCGCGGATAGCTCTCGAAGACGATCTCGCCCCGATGAACGATCACCATGCCCATCGTCGTCGAGTGTTCGCTGTTCAGGAAGTCGAGGAACCCCAACTGCCCGTCAGGCGTCTCGACTTGATAGTCGGCGATCTCGGTCATCGGCCGCCGGGCGAGCTCGCTTACCGGGCCGTCGCGATAGACGTTCACCGTCGGTGCGATCTGATGGACGTTCTTGAACGCCCAGGCCTGCTGCTCGCCGACCACGTCCCACCAGGCGGTGCGATCGGTGGGCAAGTCACGATGCCAGCGGAGCGTGTCGGCAACCGTCACCGCCGACTCGAACGGTGCCGGGTCGGTGCTTGCCGCGGCCTCCCGCAGAGGACCATCTGCGGGCGCGCACCCTGCGGCCAGGGTGAACGCGAGCACGGCCAGGATGGCGAGCGGACGACCTGCGTGGCGGGTGGACATCACTTCCTCCTTCGTCCCCGGTCCGCCCCGCCGCAACACACAATCAGGGCGGCAATCGACCAGTTGACGCGTCGGCGCCCAGTGGCGCCCTATTGTGGCTGGATCTGAATGTCCTTGAGGTCGGCGAACTCGGTGCCGAGCTCATGCTCGCCGGCCGGAAACTCGTTCTTGTTGAAGATAAACGCCACCACGTCGGCGTACTCCTCGCGGGTGAGACGGCGTGACGCCGATGGCGGCATCGTCGTACGAATCCTCTCGTATAGGTCGCCGACCGACATGCGACCCCATTTCGACATGAAGCTCTCTCCGGCGAGCGCGGGGATCACCACACCACCCCGTAGCGTCGGTGTGTGGCAACTCTGGCATGCTCGGCGATAGGCGGTCTCGCCGCGATCGCTTTGCTCCACGGTGTAGACACCTTCGCCGACCGAGGCGGGTGCAGGTGCGGTGGCGGCCGGCGGATCTGGCTCGGCCGGCGGCTCCGGCTCAGAGCGCACGTCGCGCGACTCCATCTCAGGTGCGGCGGGCGGTGCGGGTGTCGCGGCAGGAGGCTGCGAAGACGCGCACCCCAGGGTTCCCATGAGGATTGCGGCGGTCGCCAGGTACAACGCGTTCGTACGGAATTGCTTGCGCATGAGTTCGCTGTCCAACCTTTCGTCTCGTGAATAGATCGATCGGGGCGGCGCCATTTCAGGTGCGCTCGGCCCAAGGATACTGGAACTCTGGCCGGATCACGTCAGTCAGGAGCTCCTGCACGGCGCGGTGGGCCTGGTCGAAGGCGGCGGAGGTCAGAGATACGGCGGCGGCGTCAGAGTTCGCGATCGTGATCCGACCGAAACGCTTGCGTCCGACGACGAAGGGCGCCTCGTCGTAGCCCCACTCCGGGTCGTACAGGTCGTTGGGCGCACCGGCATAGCCATGCGGCCAGCGGTTGACGGTGATCGACTCGATGTCACGCGCCGGATCGAACCCACCGTTTGCGAGCGCCCGCCCGAGCTGGTCGCGGACGTTGCGCTCGAAGGTCTCGAACGTCGTCGCCAGCAGATCCTCGCGCCCGGCGCGGAACTGATCTCGCGCCGGTAAGCCCGGCATGATCGGCACTCTCTGCATGTGGATAACCATCGGCTCTTCGGGCCCTTCGGCGCGCTTGTAGTCGCCGAGGCTGGTGCCCCAATCGAGCATGATGGATTGGTGGTAGGAGCCCGGGCTGGTGATGCTCGAGACCCCAAGCTCGTGGAACGAGGTCCAGTTACGCACCAGAACGTTGGTGTAGACGTACGGTTTGCGGACCGCGAGCTTGAGCGCCGCGCGCTGCTCGTCGGGGATCTCCGGACAGAGGTAGGGAACCACGGCGTTGTAGCAGGCCATGACGCAGGCCCCCGTGCGCGCGCGGTACGTCTTGCCATCCTGCACGTAGGTCACCTGTACCTCGTCGGCCGAGCGCCGGTCGCCGGCATGGCGCGCGTTCACGACCGTGCTGTTGAGGCGGATGCGGACGTCGTTAGTGTCGCGATCCAGCGTGTCGTAGCGGACCCGGGTGGCGACAGAGTCCTCCATCGTCGAGCCCGGCAATGCGTCGGGTATCAGCCAGCGGACGATGAGGCGCGCGATGCCGGCGTTGCCGTCCGGGAAGTGGATGCCCTCGAGCGGGTTGTCGACGCCGGCGGCATCCAGCCAGTTGGTTGGTGGCCTTTCCAGCCCGAGACCGTCGAATCCCGGCACCCAACCGGAACGGAACGCACCGTAGGCGCTGATGCTGTCGATGCCGGCGGCGCCATTGTGGTCGATGCTGTAGCGCAAGTAATCAATAACCTGCGGGTCGACCTTGACCAGGTCGAGCAGGTAGCGCTCATAGCTCATCGTGCGCAGCCGGTCCACCTTGTCCTCAGGCGACAGGCCTGGCAAGTAATCGACGGCGTCCTCGTAGAGGCGGGCGATGTCCTTCTTGGTCGTATCGGCGAGCGGCGTCGCAGCTAAGAATTCTGTCCAGCTCACCGTCGAGGTGCTGTCGCCACCAAAGCTGCCCCCTGGGGTTCCGACCACCAGGCGGTCGTCACCGAAGGTCTCACGATCGAAGAAGACCCCCTCCTGTAGGCCATATCTGCCGAGAATGCTGGCACCGTCCGGATTCTGGGCATGGAATCGCTCGGCGTCGAGCCCGATGTCATCAAACAGCGCCACTCCCTCCGGGGTATAGGCACCGGTGATGAACATCGTGCCGCCGTAGCCGATGATCTGCCGATCCCCGACCATGTACTCGTTGCGCTTGGCGTGACCGCCGAAGTCGTCGTGGTTGTCGAGCACCAGAACCTTCGACTCCGGCAGCGCCTTGCGGAAGTAGTAGGCCGCTGCCAAACCGCTGAGGCCGCCACCGACGACGATGAGATCGTAGGACTCGCCGGTCTCCTCGGCGTCGTCCCAGGTCTTGCCGTAGCGCATTTCATGCGCCGCCTCGAACGAGCCCGGGTGGCTGCCCCGCATGCCGGTGAGCTTCGGCGGGTAGTACTCGCCAGAGCTGAACGCCCCAGGACCCTGACGGCGCGCGAGGGTTGGCTCCGCATGTGCCGTTGTGGCTCCCGTTGCCATGGTGCCGAGAGCGCCGGCGCCGCCAATGGCGATGCTGGCGCCGTTGAGAAAATCTCGGCGGCTGATGTCGCGCAACATTCCGAGCTCGCGGTCAGACTTCTTCATGTTCCGTTCTCCTCAGGCGATAGATGCGTGGGCGGCGCTTGCAGCAGACCAGCTGCGCGCCGGCGCCGGGGCGAATTCTGGCACATTTCCGTTCCGCCCTCACCGGTCGCGAGGCCGCTCTTGCCGGTCGGGCAAGATGCAACCGTCCTGACTCTGTTCCCGCGCTAGGCGGTTCGACCGTAGAACAGCCGTTGCACCTCGGCGCTGTTGCGGACGCCGGGCTCGCTCTTGTAGCAGAGCACCGCCACATAGCGCGTCACGCGGCCAGCGACGGGCGAAACACGGTGCAGAGCCCGGTGTCCCTCGAACATCACCAAGGTGCCCGGCGGTGCTTCGAGGGTACAGACGTCGCTCGTGTCACCGGCGAGGATCTTGCCCACGGCCTCGTACTCCTCACCGTTCGTTCCTCGCAGCCCAGGCACATATTCGAACTCACCGCCCGCCAGGGGCGCCTGCAGCATGAGGGTGATAGTGGTTTCGGACTCGTCGAAATGCCACCCGTGATTCTGGCCCTCGTCCATGACGTTGATGGTCAATGCGGCGAGCGGGTCGCCCATGCGAAACATCGGTACATCGGAGGTCGCCGCGGCCAGGAATTCGGTCAACGTGTCCCACTCGTACAGCTCCCTGAGCGCATGGCCGGCGGTGATCTGGTCGTAGGCGATCGACTTCAGATGCGTCCTCTGAGGCCGAACTCGAGGGTGATCCGACGACAGGGACTCGTCGTCCGGCTCCAGGTAGGCATTGTGGGTCTTGTCGCACCGATACGCGTCGCCGACCACCTCGTCTATCTGCGCTGCCATGAGCGCCGTGGCCGCCGGGGTGAGAAACTCCGGCAGAAGGCATACCCCGTTTTCGGCCAGCTGGCCACGGCAACTCTGCACCAGACGCCGGCCTTGTTCCGACGCTGGTCTATCGATCGGGTAGAGTGCGATGTCGACCAGGGTCGCCGGAGCCGCGGAGCGACGTGCACCCTTCGGTTGCGCAGTGGAACTCATATCCATTCCTCCGTACTCGAAGCCGGATCATCGCATACGGTCCACGGCAGGTGGGCACAGAGAGCGACGGCGATGAAGGATACGGCGATTGTCCTAGCGAACGGGCTCTTCGAGACTTCGTGGGCGAAGACCGCCCACGGTCTCGTGCGCGGGCCGTGCCGGTACGAGATCGGTGGCCTGGTCGATCCCAGCTGCGCCGGCGCCGACGCGGGGGAGCTGCTGGACGGGCGCCATCGCGGGATTCCGATATTCAACTCGGTTCAAGACTCGCTCGACGCGCTGCCCGCCAAGCCGGCCTTCTGTGTCGTCGGGATCGCCACGGAAGGCGGGGTGATTCCGCCGCCGCTGCACACGTCGCTGTTGACCGCAGCGACGGCCGGCGTCTCGTTGGTGAGCGGCTTGCATCGGTTCCTCGCCGACGATCCCGAAATCGCCACCGCTGCGACGGCGAGCGGCGCCACGATCGTGGATATTCGCAGGCCGCGTCCGACACCCGAGCTTCACTTCTGGGAGGGACTGATCCGCCAGGTGCGGGCGCCACGCGTCGCCGTTCTGGGAACCGACTGCGCCCTCGGCAAGCGCACGACCGCAGCATTGCTCGCCACTGCGCTCAACACGCTCGGCACCAATGCCGAGATGATCTACACCGGACAGACAGGCTGGCTGTCGGGCCAGAAGCACGGCTTCATTCTCGACGCCACGCTCAACGACTTCGTGTCCGGCGAGCTGGAACGCGTCATCGTCGACTGCGATCGAGATGAGCAACCGGATGTGATCTTGCTCGAAGGACAATCGGCGCTCCGCAATCCGACCGGCCCTTGCGGCTCAGAGCTCATCATCTCCGGGGCCGCGAGCGGCGTCGTCCTGCAGCACGCGCCCGCCCGCGAATCGTTCGACGGCTACGAGCACGTCGACTGCCCGATCCCGCCGCTGGCAGAGGAGATCGAGCTCATCCGCCTGCTGGGGTCGCAAGTGTGGGCGCTGACCTTGAACCATGACGGCCTGTCGCCGTCGCGATGCGACGAGATACGAAGTGAGCTGACGGATCGCCATCAGCTACCGGTGGCGTTCCCACTCCTCGATGGGGTGGAGGGGATCGCAGCAACCATCAAACGCCGTCTTGAACAACTAGCGACGGGCTGAGGTGTCCCGGCCTATGGGCCGGACGCCCGCACCAGGTCGATAATCGCATCGACCTCGGCAGGAGCGCGGATGGGCCTGTTGGCCCGCCGAGGTTCGATACCCTCGATCTCTCCGCGATGATAGTTCACTACCGCGTCGGGGTCCTTCAGCAGATGACCGGTGAGGATGCCGCAGACGTTGGCCGCAGCATCGATGACGCCCGCGGCGACTAGCTTGCGTGCCCCGGCGACGGTGGCGCATGAGGCCGGCTCTGCTCCGATGCCTGCTGCATCGACCACCGCCTTGGCATCGAGGATTTCCTGATCGCTCACTTCCTCCACGACACCATCGCAGGCGGCAAGTCCGCGCAGGCTCTTACGCCACGACACCGGGTTGCCGATCCGGATGGCGGTGGCGAGGGTTTCGGCGTTGACGACGGGTCGGACCGCGGTGCCGTCCCGGAAGGCGCGATACAGGGGGTTGGCGCCTGCCGCTTGGATCACCGCGATGCGCGGTAGACGATCGATGAGGCCGAGTTCGAGCAGCTCGCTCATCCCCTTGGCGATGGCGGAGTTGTTACCCAGACCTCCGCCCGGCAGCACGATCCAATCGGGCACCGTCCAATCGAGGTCCTGTAATAGCTCGAAGCCAATCGCCTTCTGCCCCTCGATGCGGAACGGGTTGATCGAGTTGAGCAAATAGATGTTCTCGGTCGTGCATATCTGCTGAACGATCTCCATGGCGCGGTCGAAATCACCGGCCAGCTGGATGGTCGTGGCGCCGTATGCCAGAGCCTGAGAAAGCTTGCCGTAAGAGATCTTGCCGTCGGGTATGAAAACGTACGCTTGCATGCCCGCCTGCGCCGCGTAGGCCGCCAGCGAGGCCGAGGTGTTGCCGGTCGACGCGCACGCGACACGGCGCATCCCGAGCATCCTGGCCACGGTAACTCCGACCGTCATACCGCGGTCCTTGAACGAGCCGGTGGGGTTCTCGCCCTCGTGCTTGAGGCCGATGGAATCCAGCCCGGCGTATCGTGCGATTGCGTCCGAGTAGTAGAGGTTGGTGTTGCCCTCCGGCTTGGTAACCGGGATCTCGGCATCTACGGGCAAGATCAGCTCGCGGAAACGCCACACTCCGGAGCGATCAACGGCCAGCTTGGATGCGAGTCGACGATCGAACGTATCGACGGAGATCGGTGCCGGGCTGGCAGCGAAATCGTGCACGACATCGAGCGTCCCCCCTTCGTCCGAGCGATAGCGCGGCTCGAGCCCGTCGTAGCTGGTGCCGGTATCCACGCAGCGGAGCGACCAGGGCAGCTTGGCGGCGATCACGATGCGGCGGCCTCCAGGTCAAACACGGCGAGCTCCGGGACAGTCAGCAGGGGAAACGTGCGTGGTCGAAGCAAGGTCAACGGCTGCGAATGCTGCCGCCATCGCCTTGCCGGCCCGCTCTGCCGCGTCGGGCGAATCAGTGAGAGCCAGTATGGTCGGCCCCCCGCCGCTGATCGAGCTGCCGATAGCGCCCGCCTCCGCAGCAGCGCGCAGCGCGTCGAGGCCGCCCGGGATGAGCTCGGCGCGCGCCGGACCGACGATCTCGTCGGCCATGCACACCCCGAGGCGCTCGACATCGCCCGAGTGGCAGGCACTTACAAGGGCAGCGAGATTGGCGCCGTTGCGGACCATCGCCTGCAGGGGAACCTCTGTCGGGAGCACCTCACGCGCCCGTCGGGTCGAAACCTCGATGGCGGGTGTCGTGCAAGCCACATACAGGCCGGGAGGGATCGGCAGGCGAACCAAGTCGACCGGATCCACCGAGCGCACCAGCACGAGGCCGCCGACCAGCGCCGGCGCGACGTTGTCGGCGTGACGCCCGGAAACCGCCGCCTCTGCCTCGACGCAGGCAGCAACGAGGGCGATCTCGTCAAGCGGAGAGCCCAAGAGGAGGTTGACGGCGAACGCGGCCGCAGCAGCGCTGGCCGCTGAGCTACCGAGGCCTGAGCCGATGGGCATGTTCTTGTCGACTTCCAGCTCGATGGCCACGGCCGCGCCGGCCTTCCTAAGTGTGGCCAGGGCCGCGATGCCGGCGGTGTTGTGTTTTGCATCGATCGGGAGGGAGCCTCCGTCTCCACGCACGGCGACGATCTCGACTCCCGGCGTTCCGTCGGTGCTCAAGCGTGCGCCGACCGTGTCGCCGGGCGCATCCAGTGCCAGGCCGAGCACGTCGAATCCGGGCCCCAGATTGGCCACCGTGGCTGGCGCGAACACGCGCACGTTCATGTCAGTCGAACTCCGCTTCGAGTCCCGGCGCCCCTTCGTCTTCGGAGAGTCCGTCACCGCGATCAGTGTCGACCAAGAGCCTGTCGCCGACACGGATCCGATCAGACTATCCTGTTTGGGCTGAGCGATCCGTGACCGTAGCCGCGTGAGGACATCGGGGTCGATGGGATGAGTGAGACCAAGAAGGGACTCGTCGCCCGACTCGACGCCGACGGCGTGATCTGCGCCGAGGGCTACGTTTTCGAGCTCGAGCGGCGCGGGTACCTCCAAGCCGGGGGCTTCGTGCCGGAGGTGGTGCTGGAGTTTCCGGACACCGTCAGGCAACTGCACCGCGAGCTCGTACGGGCCGGCTCCGACGTCATCGAGGCGCTGACCTATTACGCGCACCGCGAGAAGCTGTGCAGCATCGGCAAGGAAGAGCTTCTGGAGCCGATACAGCGTCGAGCGCTGGAGCTGGCTTTCGAGGTTGCTTCGGAGTTTCCCGACGCTGCGCCGCTGGTCGCCGGGAACATCTGCAACACCAACGTCTGGGTCGATGCGAGCTCCGACCGTGAGGTGCGCGCGATGTTCGACGAACAGATCGAATGGGCCCTGGAAGCGGGCGTGGACTTCATCATCGGCGAGACGTTCGCACACTGCGGCGAAGCCGAGCTGGCCGCCAGAGCCATCAAGGCGGCAGGCTTACCGGCAGTGGTCACCTGCGCCCTGCACGAGGATCCGGAGATGCGCGATGGCGTGTCGATCGATGACACTGCGCGGCGGCTGGAGCAAGCCGGCGCAGACGTGGTCGGATTGAACTGTTGCCGTGGCCCGACGACGATGTTGCCGGTGGGCAAGAGGATCCGGGCAGCGGTCTCGTGCCATGTTGCGTTGCTCCCGGTGCCGTACCGGACCACGGCGGGCAGCGAATCGATCCAGTCTCTCGCCGACGCTGCCTGCGACTGCATTCCGGACGATCGACCGTTTCCAGTGGCGCTGGATCCTTTTGCGTGCAACCGGTATGAGATGGCGAGGTTCGCGCGCCAAGCGCGCGAGCTCGACATCCGGTACCTCGGCGTCTGCTGCGGCGGTGCGCCGCATCATGTTCGCGCCATGGCCGAGGCCCTCGGCCGGCGGCCGCCTGCGAGCCGGTTCTCACCCGATATGTCGAGGCACTATTCGCTCGGCGACGCCGACTCGGCCAGCGCGTCGAATCGTGGATTCGTCGACGGGCTCAAGACAAGCTGACCGGAGGCCACTAGGAAGCTGGTTGTCGGTCTGATCTCTGGCACTTTATGAGATACGCCAGGACAAAGAAGGCGATGGTGCCGAGAGCGGTGATAACTGCCAGAAAGGCGAAGAAGTTCTGGTGCCCGCCGACGCCCGGCGAATAGTCGAGGATTCGGCCCGCGATCGATGCGAAGAAGATCTCCGGCGTGAAACCAACCATCGAGATCACGCCAACCGCCGTCCCCGTACGATGGCTCGGGATGTCGGTTTCCTCCAGCAGAGCAAAGTAGATTCCGCGAAGGCCGAACGCACCGGCATAGGTCACGAACAAGTTGCCGTAGATAACGGCGATCAGGCCAGCTGACGGCGTCGAGGCCGCAAGGGCCATGTAGCTGATCGTCAGCGCCATGAATAGCCCGCCGAGGGTTCGCCTGGCTGTGAAGCGGTCGGCCAAGAATCCGGCACTGATGGCGGCGAGCACCCGGATGTAGGCTGCGCTGGCGGTGAACTGGGCCGCCCCGAGCTCGCTCATGTCGAGCACTTCGACGGCGTACAGCGAGTAGTTGTCCAGACCCTTGTAGGCGCAATACGCACACACGACGATGGTCGCCTGAGCCCAGACGACCGGCAGACGCATGATCTCCCGCAGCGCCGGCAGCGGATTGCCGCGCCCAGCTCTCGAATCGGCACCGGAGTCGGGTATGAAGATCAATGCCAGGGCACCGGCCAGCATCGTCATCGCGGTGTAGAAATAGATCACCGCCCGCAGCGCGGCGATCCGGTCCGCGGAAGTAATCTCGGCCACCTCACGTGGGAGAAAGAGGCCGAAGCACACCACCGCAAGGCTCGCCATGGCAGCGGCGGCGAGTCCGCGGCCGCCATCGAGCAGGCCGAACGCGCGTCCCTGCGCTGCGCCTCCACCCCATTCCCGCGTCGCCCGGATCAGCGCCGCCCACAAGAAGAGAATGGTCGTTGCTCCCCAGTAGCCGAACAGGATCGTGGTGCCGGTGTGGCCGGGAATGGTTGCCATGTAGAAGCCGCCGGCGCCGGTGCTGAACAGCGAGGCTGCGACCAGCTTGCGTGCGGAGAAGCGGTCCGCCAGCGGTCCGCCCAGAAAGTAGGAGACCATCGCGGTGATGCCATAGACGGCGAAAGCATCACCAAGCTGGGTGTTTGAGAACGCGAACACCTCGAGCGTGGTGGCGCGGAAGTACCTGGCGACATGAAACGGAAGCGAGAAGGCTGCCTCTCCGGCCAGGATCAGAACACCGAGGACCAGGTAGCGATTGCTTGAGGCAGGCAACTCTTGTATCGCCCTTTTCGCTGGGAGCGCGCCGCCTCGACCGATCTGGCGCGGGCGGCTGTCGTCCGCACCGCGCCCGATCGAAACACGGGCGCTCGTTGACTTGTCGTCTGTGACGATGGTACCTGTAGGTCGGATACTACGCACGAGCGCGCACCTCGGTACGTTCCGGGTCGTGCGGAGACGCTCCACGGGAGAATCGATGTGAGGACTCGGTGGGCCCTGGCCGTGTTGGCGGTCACCGCTGCGAGCACGGGGGGGACGGCGATCTTCGCCGGCCAACTTCCAATGGAACCGGTTCCGAGATCGGGCGGTGGGGTCACGCCGGTCTTCGAGGGTTGGTACGTGAATGCCGATGGCACCCGGACGCTCTCGTTCGGCTACTTCAACCGGAATTCGGAGGAGATCGTCGAAATCCCGGTCGGTGCGAACAATGGGTTCGAGACGGGCGAGGTCGATCGAGGTCAGCCGACCTATTTCCTGCCGCGCCGCAACTGGGGCGTATTTGGCGTCAAGGTGCCGGCGGACTTCGGTTCGCAGCGGCTTATCTGGACGATCGTCATTCGCGGCAAGACGTACTCGATTCCTGGACACCTCGAGCGCGGCTACTACATCGACGCGCTCGAAGGCGAAGCGGGGGCAGAGAACACTCCGCCGGTCATCAAGTTCAACCCGGATGGACCGGAAGCCCGGGGCCCCGGCGGGATATTCGGCCCGCCGCTGACCATCAGCGCCGACGCTCCGATCAACCTCACGATCTGGGCTTCCGACGATGCCCGCACCGAGTCGTGGCGCCGCCAGCCGGCAGACTCGCTGCACATCACCTGGTACAAGCACCAGGGTCCGGGCGACGTGTCGTTCAGCAACGCGGCCCCTGAAGTGGATCGAGCGGCCGGCGGCAAGGCCACCACGACGGCTAGATTCAGTGATCCCGGCCGGTACACACTGCGCGTGCTTGCCAACGACGTCTCGGGTACCTACGCCGCCGGCCACGCGCAATGCTGCTGGACGAACTCGTTTGTTCGCGTCACGGTGACCCCGTGAGATTCGCATGCCGGCGCGCCCGCGGCCTTATAATCCGCACCACGGCGAACCCAGCAAGGAGCCTCTCATGACACGCAGCCGGTCTTACTCTCGCGTCGGTCAGAGCCTCACTATCTGCACCTTCGCGTTGGCCGCGGTGCTCGGCCTCGTTGGCGACGCCGTGTCGAGCAACGGTCCGATCGCAGACGACGATCCCGTCACCTTCACCAAGGACGTGGCGCCCATCCTTCAGGTGAAGTGCCAGGAATGCCACAGGCCCGACTCCATCGCACCGATGTCGCTGCTGACCTACGAGGACGTGCGATCGTTCTTGCGGCCAATCCGCAAGGAGGTGCTGGCACGTCGCATGCCGCCGTGGCACCTCGACAAGACGGTGGGGATCCAGCACTACAAGAACGACCGCTCGTTGACCGACGCGCAGCTCGCGACCATCGTTCGCTGGATCGATGACGGTGCTCCGATGGGCGATCTCGCCGACATGCCGCCCCCGCGGGAGTTCCCCGATCCCACCGAGTGGCAGTTGGCCAAGGAGTTCGGCGAGCCCGAGCTGATCGTGCGCTCCGAGCCCTACACGGTGACGGAGCTCGGGCAGGATAAATGGTGGCGTCCCACGGTGGAAACAGGCCTGACCGAGCCCCGGTGGGTACGCGCCATCGAGGTCAAGCCTTCCTACCCGGGTGGTCGTAAGGCAGTGCACCACGTCATGTCCTACCTGATTCAGGATGAGGACGATATCGTCGGGCTTGCTCGCAGCGTGCCCGCTGAGGCGCGCCGCGGCGGCACGTTCATGGAGTGGGCCATCGGCAAGGTCGGCGAGGTATTCCCGCCGACCGCGGGCAAGCTCATGCTCCCTGGGTCGAAGATCCGCTGGGAGGTGCATTACTACGCCTACGGTGCGCAGGTCACCGACGACGTCGTCGAGATGGGTGTGTACTTCTACCCGCGCGGCTACGTTCCGAAGCATCGCACCATGCTGGGGATGATCGGCGAAGGTTCGCGCGAGTCACGCCTGGAGATCCCGCCCAATCAGGTGAGCGTCATCCAGCATCAGGAGGTGCTCGCGGCGCCGGCGCGGCTCGAGAACTTCCAGCCTCACATGCACATGCGCGGCAAGGCGCAATCGCTGGAGGCGATCTATCCGGACGGCCGACGCGAAGTTCTGAGCCATGCGGACAACTTCCAGTGGAACTGGCACGTCAACTACATCTATGAAGAGGATGTCGCGCCGCTACTCCCGGCTGGTACGACGCTGCTGGTGACCAGCTGGTTCGACAACACCGAAGACAACCCGAGCAATCCGGATCCTGACCAGTGGGTCGGGTACGGCGACCGGACCGTCGACGAGATGGCGCACGTCTGGATCGACTTCACCTACATGGAGCAGGAAGACTTCGACGCCGAGGTCGCCAAGCGTCAAGCGGCCGCCGACGGCGAAGAGTAAGTGGACGCGGAGCCCGGCTGCGGGCCGGTGAGCTACCGACGGACGTACTTCACGAGAGTGCGGCCCGAGACTTCGGCGCCGTACACATTGCCGTCCGTGTCCGCCGCGGCGCCCTCGGCTCCGCTGGTGATGAAGTTCTCCGGGTGTGGCTCCGTGCCAGGGATGAAAGCGGTCACCGATCCATCGCGAGCGCTGCCGATGCGGATGCCCCGGGCATAGCCGGGGTTGTCGGCGTTGGACTCCGAGTCGGCGACGTAGATCACGTCGTTGGCGTCGATGAAGACGTCACTCGGTCGCCCGAAGTGGGTCCATGTGGCGATGTGGTTGCCGTCCTGGTCGAAGATCTGAAGCCGGTTGTTGCCGCGATCGGCGACGAAAATACGGCCCTGTGAATCGATGTCGACGGCGTGCGGGTCCTGGAATTCGCCGGCTCCGCTCCCGGTCCTGCCCCAGGATCCGACAAGCTCACCGTCGCTGTTGAATCGCACCACACGGTTGTTGCCGAGCGGGCCGTGCCCATCGAGAACGAAGACGTCGCCGGACGCTGTGACCGCGAGGTCCGTCGGACCGGTGAAGGCGTCCGGTCGGTCACCGTCAACGCGGCCCTCGAGGCCCAACGTCAGTAGCAGCTCGCCGTCCGGGCTGAACTTGAGCACCTGATTGCCCTGGCCGCTCCGAACCTGTGCGTCGGCCACCCACACGTTGCCGTCGGCGTCGACCTCGATACCGTGCGGCCAGACGAACATTCCGGCGCCGAAGCTGTTGAGCAGCTTGCCCGACGAGTCGAAGTGCAGGATCGGGTCCTCATCGCGATCGAGGCAGCTGTTCTGACCGCATCGATCGGCCACCCACAGGGTGCCGTCCGGGCCAGGATGCACGGCGCTGATGGCTCCATAGGTGCGCCCAGCGGGCAACTCACCCCAGGCGTTATGGGCAATTCGGTAAGGGTTGTCCTGTGCCGCCCAAGCGGTTATTGCCGCCAGCGCGAGGACGCTGGCGCAGGTCGCCGCCGATGCCGCCTTGCCGACTCGCTGCCATCGCACCATGGCTGCCTCCTGATGCCGCCGCGTGGGCGGTCGGGCTGAAGGATCTTCCGTCCTAGTGGCCTGTAACAGATGAACGTTGCCTATCGTGGTGGCGAAATGGGCTCGGATGCCAGGCGCTGCGACGAGACGATGTCGGCCCATCTTCGAGGAGGAGCAGCGGGGCAGACGGGTCCATTTCGCCACTGTTCTCTTGATTGGGCCTACGGACAGATGGGCAACGTTCATCTGTTACAGGCCACTAGCGCTGAATCGCCTCGAACATGATGCGTTCCAGAACCGAGGTCCGTGACGCGAGCTCCGCGTCGCCGACCGGGAAGTCGTTGCTCGAGAGTACGTACGCGAGGATATCGGCCTTCTCCCTGCGGCTAACGCTGGCGGGATCTTCGACCGGCATCGATGTGCGAATGCGCTCGAAGAGGGTGCCGACCGTGACCCCGTCCCAGTTCCAGATGAACTCTCCGCCGGACAGGATGGGCGCCTCGTCGCCGCCGCTCAGGTCGGTTCCATGACAGCTGGCACACGCGGTCTCGTAAGTCTGTTGCCCCCGAAGGGCCTGCTCTTCGGTATAGATCCCGTCCCATACGGTGGGGCTCTGTGTGGCGGCGGCGGGAGGGGCCCAGAGTGCGCCCAGGGCTGCGCCGGAGATAGCACAGACCGGCAGGAGCAATGTCGTCAGGCGAAGCTTCATGCTGGCGATTGGTTCGAGATCAGAGGGTCGAGGTGGGGCGGCGTACCCGTCGGCGGCGTCAGCAGGATACGCAGTTGTTGCTGTTCTCGGCGCCGACGCCCTCGAGCAGCGCGATGGTGTCGGGGAACGGCTGGATGCGCTGCACCGGCCCGTTCGCCATGTCGACCGTCGTCTGACCGCGGCGACTGATGAGCGTTGGATCGGCGCCGTGATCGAGCAGGTAGCCGATGAGGCCGTTGTCGCCTCGCGCCGCAGCGTGGTGCAGCGGTACGTAGCCGTCATGGTCGCGAGTGTTGACATCCGCGCCGAGCTCTTCCACCAGGTACCGGACCGTGCTCAACCACCCATCGGGGACGTGTCGGTGCGAGTTACCGGCGTACCCTTGTCCGTAGCCGACGCCCGATGCCGCGTGGATCGGGAACACGGCGGGGCCGTTGAGCGGCACCGGCGGCAGGCCGGACGGATCCAGTTCGCCGTCTTCGCCTCCGCTGTCGGCATAGCGCCGGCGCTTCGGGACCACCTGGGTGGGCACGTTGGGGTCGGCGCCGTGCGCCACGAGCAGGCGCAAGGCCTCGACATCGGTGGCGTAGGCAGCGCGCCAGAACGGGGTTGCCCCCTTGGTATCCACGCCCAACAGGTGGAAGTTGTACGACATATGCCACAGATGCTTGGTGAGCCGAACGTTGGTGTCGGCACCGGCATCGAGAACCGCCTGCAGCAGATCCATGTAGCCCGTACGCTGCTGGGTGTAGGCGTACTGCTGGGGATAGCGTGATTTGGGCGCCCACTGCACCTTGAGGGTGGCGTACAGCGGCGTCAGGCCAGCGGCGTTCGCCAGCGTCGGGTCAGAGCCGCGATCGAGAAAGTACATTGCCAGGTCGAAGTGGCCGTTCATGACGGCGATCAGCAACGGGCTGGTGCCATCGCCGCTGTTGACCAGGTTGACGTCGGCGCCGGACTCGATCAGCGCCTGAACGGTGTCGGCATGGCCCTCGCGCGCGGCGTGCAGCAGTGCGGTCATACCGCCATGGGTGCCAACGAGATCTTCATAGTTCGGTGGCTCGCCCTCCGCTTCCTCGGTCTCTTCCTCGGCTTCGGCGAAATTGCTTTCCGCCTCTCCCTCGCGCGCATCCGTCGGCGTAACGCCCGCCGGCCCGGTCGGCGCGGCCTCGGCGGCTGGGTCTGCCGGTGGCTCAGCGTTCGTTGCCTCGAGCGGTTCTCTGGAAGGAGTCGGCTTGACTTCAACCACGGCCGCCTCGGAGTCCATGGACTGGAGGGCGGCGATGCGGCGGTCTCGTTGTTCCTTCTCGGCCTCCAACCGCTCCTCGAACGCCGCGACGTCGACGACCATGGCCGTCACGGATGAGTCCGCACCCCGTTGCAGCAACACGTCAACGGCCTCGACGCGATTCGCCGCGGCGGCGAACATCAGCGACGTTTGTCCCCAGGTCGATTCGCGCCCATCGACGTGCGCCCCCTGGTCCAGCAGCGCGTTGATGACGCTCACGTTGCCGGCTGCCGCTGCGAAGTGCAGGGCGGTGGCACCGCCGGCGGTGGTGGCTGCGTTGACGTCGCTACCGGCACGCAGCAGCGTTTCGACCACCTCAGCGCCGCCTGACTTGCTGGCCAGGTGCAGCGCCGTGTAGTCACCGATGCGGGTGACTGCAGCGGGGTTGGCTCCGGCGTAGATCAGCATCTCCACCAGCACCCGATCATCGTTCCGAGCCGCCCAGTGCAGGGCGGTCATGCCGTCGCCTTGGGCGGCGTTCACGTCCCCACCTTCCCGCAGCAGGGCACGCACGGTGTCGGCGTCGCCGCCCATCGCCGCGTCCGCCACCGGGGCCGCGCTGGGTGCAGCAGCCAGCAGCGTCGGTAGGCAGGCCGCAACGGCGAGCATGGCGCACGTCGGGGTCAGGCGTCGTCTGAGCATCGTGCCCCTCCGATGGGTACTCGCTGCACGACTCATACCGGCGTCGACAGGGAGAACTCGCCCGTGCTGTCGCCGAAGGTGGCCATGTCAGTGTGACCGAGCTTGTGCATCAGGCTCAGCATCGCGTTGGCCATCGGGGTGCCATCGTCGGCACGGAGGTGGGCGCCACCCTCGAGCTCACCGTTGGCGCCTCCCACCACGAACAACGGACAGCGCTTGTGGTTGTGAACGTTGGGATCGCCCATGGGTGATCCGTAGATGACCATGCTCTGGTCGAGCAGGCTGCTGTCCCCGTCCATGGTGTCGCGCAGCTTGTCGAGGAAGTACGGCATCAGGCTGACGTGGTAGTCGTTGATGAGCGCGAACTCATCGATGTTCGATTCCTTACCTCCATGATGGGAGGCCGGATGGAACCCCTTGCTGGTGCCACTCTTTGGATATACCCGCGACGACGCATCTCGCCCGAGCTTCAGCGAGAAAACGCGCGTCACGTCGGCAGCAAAGCCGAGAACCTGAAGGTCGAACATGAGCTTCACATGCTCATCGAACGAGTCCGGTACCCCGGCGGGCGCCTCCGGCAGCTCTCGCACCTCGCCGCTAATGTTGCGCTCCTCGACGCGTCGTATTCGGCGTTCGATCTCACGAACGTTTTCGAGATACCGATCGATTCGCCGCCGGTCCTCGGGACCGAAGCCGGTCTTCAAGCGCGCCACCTCGCCGGTGATCCAGTCGAGGATGCTGCGATCCGCCCGCCGCCGCGCGGCGCGCTCCTCCGGAGTCCCACCGACACCGAAGAGTTGATCGAAGACCACGCGCGGGTCCCGAATCATCGGTAGCGGCTGGGTCGGGGAGGCCCAGCTGATGGTGTCGGTGTAGACGCAGGCGTAGCCGTAGGCGCATCCGCCGGCGGCGTCGACGTTCTCTATGCATAGCTGCATCGACGGGATCGGCGTGCTCTGTCCGAAGCGCTGAGCGTATAGCTGGTCCATGGAGATGCCGACCTGTACATCCGATCCCTGTGTCTGCTTCGGGTGCGACTGCGTCAGGAACACGGCGCTCGAACGGAAGTGATCGCCGCCGATCTCCTTCGGGATGAGCGCTTCGGCCCCCTGACAATCGGTGTTGCTGATGATGGTCAGCTGGTCGCGAAAGGGCTCGAGGGCGCGGAGAGCGCTCGGGCTGAGATCGAAATCGCGGCCGACCTGGGCCGGGGCCCAGTAGTTCTTGGTGGCGCCGTAGTCATTACAGCCGGCGGCGCCATGCACCATTTCGATGCAGACCAGCCGGGTGGGATCGGTGCTCTCGGATCCGCTCCGTGCCCAGGCGGCCGTCGGTACCATGGCGTCGAGCAAGGGCAGCGCTACCGTTGCTCCCACGCCACGCAGAATCGTGCGCCGCGGCAGCGGCTTGTTCAGGATGATCATCGGTCCTCCAAAATTGAATGTCCCGCTTCGGGCCCCCGTCTCCGCGGGTGGATCGGACTCGGCATTGGTGCCATCAAGGTCGGTGCTCCGCGGCCTCGTCATCGGCCACCTGGACTCGCATCGCTCGGTCGTTATTGTGGAACGCCGGACTGCTGGCGACTCCGAGAACGAACGACGACAACCGGTAATCGTTGCCCTTCGCATCGGCAACGACGGTGCGGATGACGGGCATGTCGGTGTACTCGATACGTCGGCCAAGTGCGTAGGCCATCAGGTTCTTGGCGAAGTTCGTCATGATCGCATCAGTGTACGTGAGCAGCGCCTGCCGCAGATCGATCGGGCCGTTGAGAACCGTACCGTCGTACAGCTCGCCCGAGACCTGGACCGCGGCGCCGTTGTCGTTGATGCGCCAGGCGCCCATGACGTCGAAGTTCTCCAGCGCCAGGCCCAACGGATCGATGACTCGATGGCACGACATGCAGCTCGGGTCGGCGCGGTGCTGCTCGAGGCGCTGGCGCACTGTCGTCAACTCGGTATCGCCGACGAAATCGCTGTCTTCCAGATCGGGCACATCCGGCGGCGGTGGCGGCGGCGGGGTACCCAGCAGGACTTCCATCAGCCACTTGCCGCGCAGAACGGGAGACGTCCGGTTGGAGTGTGAAGTCAGCGTCAGGAAGCTGCCGTGCCCGAGCACGCCGCGGCGGTTGCGGTCCGGCTGGGCCACCTTGCGGAAATGGGTGCCGGCCACATTCGGGATTCCGTAGTGCCTGGCGAGGCGCTCGTTGAGGAACGTGTAGTCGGCGGTCAATAGCTCGAGCGCGCTCCGATCTTCCTGCACGAGATGGTTGAAGAGCATCTCGGTTTCCTGGCGCATCGCATCGGCGAGCTGACGCGGAAAGTCCGGATACATGACCGCATCAGGCTGTACGAGGTACAGATCCTGCAGCCGCAGCCACTGGGCAGCGAAGCGCGTGCCAAGCGAGGCGGCACGCGGATCGGCGAGCATTCGTGCCACCTGCACCTGGAGGACGCGCGGGTCCTGGAGCTGATTACGGTGCGCCAGCTCGACGAGCTCTTCGTCCGGGGCGCTGGCCCAGAGGAAGAACGACAACCGCGATGCCAGCGTCAGATCGCTGACGCGGTCTGCCGAGGCAACCTCGGGTCTGGCGGTTTCTTCGAAACGGAAGATGAAGTGCGGGCTCGCCAGCACCGCCTGCAAAGCGTCCCGGATACCGACTTCGAATCCGCCCGCTGTCGCACCACGCTGATAGAACGCCATCAAGGCGTCGACGTCGTCGTCGGTTACCGGTCGACGATACGCCTCAGCCGCCAGCCGGGAGACGATCTCACGGGCGCACGGCAGCTCCTCGTCAGGGGCCGTCGGTCGGCAGCTAAAGACGTGGTCACGGCTCGGCGTCGCCGAAACCCCGGTGGAGCCGTACGGGCCGCCGATGATCAGATCTTGCAAGTGGGGAAGCGACGTCACCCCATACGAGCTGCCGATCTTCTTGTCCGCCAGACTCCATTCGTGCAACGACAGGGAGTCCTCGACGGGCCCCTCGAAGCGCTGCAAGAAAGCGGCCGACACGCGTTGAGGCCCAGCTCTGACGAAGATCGGCGAGCTGACCTCGAGAACGCCGTTGTCGGCATTCATCCACCGATCGACATCCACCAGCGCGGCGCGCTCACCGTTGATGGAGATCTCGATCTGCTCGTCGTGCAGCGTCCGCATGCCGAACAGCTCGGCGATCGGCGAGTCGTAGAAGTCCATCGTGAAGGTGTAGCTCGCGTCGGCGGGGAAATGGTGGATGACCGACAGGCCGCCGCGCGTGCCATAGGGAGCACCCTCGACATGCTCGCGCTGCGAGGCAAAGCGTGGGACCGAGTACGTCGTCGCGCTGGCCGTGGCGTTGACGTCGCCGAGGGCCAGACGGCTTACTTCGCCAGCCGCTGCCAGGAAGCCCTGCATGACCGTTACCGACAGGCCCTGCACATCGGCAACGTTGTCGAATCCCTCGCTGATCGTGTCCGGCGGCAGGTACGCGTCGGCGTCGATCTCGAGCTCGAGCAGATCACGAACCGAGCGTTCGTACTCGGCGCGGTTGAGCCGCTGAAAGGTGCGGCCGCCGCGATAGCCGGCAGCCGCAGCAGCCGCGTCTACGCGCCCCGCGAGTGACGTCACCAGGGCGCTCACGGTGGCCTGATCAGGTCGCCGCAGCGGCGGGGGCGGCATCATGCCGGCCTGCAGCTTACGGATCATCTTCTCGGCGACCTCAGCACTTTCGTGCGCCCGCGCCACGTCGAATGACTCGAGCGACAGGCCGGCGGTGCGCGTCTCGTCGTTGTGGCAGCGCAGGCAATACTGGCCAACGACGCGGTTTTGCGCCTGGTAGTTGGCGGCGTTCTCGCTGATGAGCTCGCCGGCGACGCCCGGCAGCGCAACACGGCTCGCCTCGCTTTGCGCCCGCCCGGTGCTCGCGGTAAAGCCGATAGCGAGCACGGCGGCGATCAGGCTAGTCACGGCGACGGGCGCCGTGGCACGCCTGCGGTCCGCACCAGATGTCACGATACGCATCTCCCGCCAGGGCCACCGCTCAGCGCCGCTTGCACGCTGCAGGCACCAGCGATCACCGATCGAGGGCGGCCCTTGTAACCCTCATGGATGAATGCGCGGGTCCCCGTATTCGACCATGTGGGGGGCGCTTTCTCAAGGGTTGAGCTGACCGGATGCCATTTCCCGCGAAAGCCATTTCACCCAGGGAGGCGGGCCGGTTTGCGATGTCGATGTCATACGGGTCGGACGGCGTTCAGCTGGTTCGCGTCCTCAGGCGCTAGCCGCCTCGGCGCGCAGCCGCGTCATTGCAGGTCACTGCAGATAGCCGAGGGCGCGCAGGCGGCGCGCGAGCTCCGGGTCGATGTCGGCCTCTTCGGAGGTCAGCACCGGCGCCTGTATCGACGCCATGGCATGCAGCGCCAGGCGGAGATACCCGGTGGTTACCGGAAAGTCTCCAGAGAGATCTACCTGCTCTTCGGGGTCGTTCCGCCAGGAGAACATTTGCGTTGCTGGGTCGGCTGCTGGGGAGCTTGCGTGCCATCGCACCACGTGGCGATCGTCGGTCAGCAAGCTGTCGGTTCGGCGCTGGTCCAGCTCGAGATAGGACATCAGGCTTCGTTCTGCCGTGGACTCCTCACCGGTGCCCTCGATCACGGCCCAGATGATCGGCAACAGGCTGTCGCCTGAAGCATCTCGGACCGGCGGCGCATCGATCAGATCGAGGATCGTCGGCAGGATATCGACGTGCTGCACGGGTGTGTCGACACGCGTGCCGGCAGCCCAGCCATGGGGGAACTTGATGACCAACGGAACGAAGATGATCTCCGACAGGAGCGTCCGCCCATGTTCGAATGCGCCGTGCTCGAAGAACTCCTCCCCATGATCGGAGACGAACAGAATCAGGGTCGAGTCGTAGTTGTCGGTTGCACGCAAGCGGTCCAGCAGCCGGCCGAACTGTTCGTCGTTGTAGGCAATCTCGGCGTCGTACAGATCGCTCAGGCCCCCGACGGCATCCGCCACCGAGAGGTCGGGAAACCGCTCGAAAGCATCTGGGATCAGATCAGGATCCGACAGGCGTGCCAGTCTCGGGTCACGGAGAAAGCGCGCCCGATAGGGGTCGCGCGGGGTATACGGGGTGTGCGGATCGCTCGTGTGCAAGTACGCGAAGAAGGGCCTGTCGGTTTGCCGCTCGTCGAGCCACGCGAAGAACGCCTCGTTGACGCGATCCGACAGCTGGTGAATCGTCTCCGAGCCGACTTGCTCTCCGGCATAGACGAAGCTGTCGAAGCCGTTGTCAAATCCGAGCTGGGGCGCAACATTCCCGTTGGTGATCACTGCATGAGTTTGGTAGCCCCGGTCCCCGAGGATGGCAGGGAGCGTGACGGCATCCGCTGACAGCGCGTCGTCGCGGTCCAGCACGCTGTGAGCCCGCGGCTGTAGCCCGGTCAAGATGGATGCGACGGATGTCCGCGTCCACCCCGATTGCGCCACCGCGTGCTCGAAGACGACGCTCTCCGCGCTCAGGGCGTCGAGCTTCGGACTGGTCGGACGCGGATATCCATAGGTGGCGAGGTGGTCGGCACGCAGGGTATCGACAAGATAGACGACGATGTTCGGTGGGCGACCGTCGGGAAGACTCTCGCGCAGCTGGCTCATCAGCGCGGAGGGCGAACCGCGAGTCGCGCCCCGAGCGGTCGGGTCGTCGTTGTCGACTTGACGGTCTGTAGCAGCGCCGCGTCCTGGGTCAGTGGGCGGCGATTCACTCGCCGCCCCGCTGAGTGTCGGCCGGACGATACGGAGTCCGGAGGGACGCTCAGGCGTACCCTGCGCCGGCAAGGCAAGAAACGAGACGCGCGCCAATCCGGACCCGTCGAGGACGATGCTGGTCGGTGCCGAGAAGTCCGCATCTTCGACCTCGACTGAGTTGGCTGGCGTCTGCTCGCTCTCGTAGAGCACCTCGACGCGCAGGGTGTGGCCCGCAGAGCCCGTGGCCGCGTCCCAAGGGACCACCTGCTCCCATCCCAACCGCGCGCCCGGCTCCACCTGCAGAAAATAGTCGACCCGGCTACGGAACGGGATCTCGAGCGATGCACCATTGCTGCTGGCCTGTCCATACGGAAATCTCTCCCCGAAACGAAATCGCTGCCAGGCCACCGCCAGTGACGGACGGAGCTCGTCATCCGACCAGGGACCATCCTTGCCGCCGTGACCGTAGCGAAGCGTCAACTCGTTTCGGCCTGTACGTAGCTGCCGACGTCGGACCCGAACCTGGTAGTCGTTGAAGCCGGGCTGGAGCACCACGGTGGCCACGGGCTCACCGTTGACCAGTAGCTCAACGGCAGGTTCCGCGTCGACCATCGCTTCGGATGGCCGGCACCGAAACCTGATCACTGTTGAGCGCGGCTCGTAGGCATAGAAGCTCAGAGTTGATTCAGGCCACAGGCCCCACGCGAAGCTCCAGTCGTCGTCCCAGACCTCGTCGAAGCTCCACCCGCCGATCAGACTACGGCGCGCCTCGGACCTGCCCACGTTGACGATCCGCGTCTCCGGATGGACGGTGGCGAGGTCCAGGTTGGCAGCGAAGTCGAAGCTAGCGGAGTCGGTTCGGCTGCAACCGCCGATAGCCGGCAGCAGCGCCAGCAGCAGCAGCCCGAGTGGCGGAACCGCCGAGTGCCGCAGGATCTGGCGGATCACTCCTTGTCCTCGAGCCCGGATGGCGCCAGTTTCGACAGCTTCACCGCCAGCCACGCCGGCTTGCGGTCGCGGATCTCGGCCCGTTCTTTGTGGGCCACGGCGGCACGGACGACATGTGCTCCCACGAAGCGGATCGGCTCTGGCGGAAAACCGGTAACCGGCCGATCCACCAGAGGGTGCGTGCCCCACTCGTCGCGCCTACGTAGCGCCAGGCTGGCGAGGATCTTGCCGCCGATGACGCTCGGACCTACGCCGTTGCCGCTCCATCCGATGCCGTAGACGATGTGCTCGAGACCAGCGAGGTGACCGAGTAGCGGCACGCTGTTGGGTGTTCGGTCGATCGGTCCGCACCAATCATGCGTGATCGGCACGTGGTCGAGCGACGGGTAGTAGCGGCGGAAGTCGGCCTCCACCTCGCGTGCCCGGCGGGCGTTCCGATCGAAGGCCGGGCCAACGTTGCCACCGTAGCCGATGGTGCAGCCGCCCTTGCCGAAAACGATGCGCCCATCTCGGCTGGTGCGATAGTAGTCGACCATCGTCTGTGAATCGGTGATCGCCAGGTCGCGTTCCCACCCGATGCGGTCGAGCTCCTCCGGGATCGGTGCGCTGGCGACGATGTCGCTGGAGACCACCACGATGGCGCGCGCCAGCTCGGGAATCTGCGCCGCCCACGCGTTGGTGGCGATCACCATCGTGTCGGCGGTCAGCGTGCCGGCATCGCAGCGAATAGTGACTGGGCGCTCTCTCGAGAACGTACGCATCGCCGTGTGCTCGTAGATCTGAACGCCCCGCTCCAGCGCGACGCGCCGCAGCCCACGGGCCAGCGCTGCTGGCTGGACGATAGCGGCGCTGGTTTCGAAGACGCCCTCGCGATGCGCCGTGGAGCCGCTGCGGCCGCCGACCTCCATGGGATCGAGGCGTCGAAAAGCATCGATTCCGTGGCGGGCGCACAGATCGAGCAGCCCGTTCCAGGCTCCGCGCTGCGCCTCGCTCGTGGCTGCCCAGAGCCATCCGCCCTGGCGGAAATCGGCATCGATGGCGTGAGCGTCACAGAAGGCACCGATCTCGGCGATCGCCTCCTCAGACTTGCGCGCCACCTGAATCGCGTCGTCGTCTCCGACGATCTTGCTGAGCGAGGCAACCTTCGGCCACCAGGAAAGAACGAACCCGCCGTTGCGGCCCGATGCTCCACCGCCGCAGATATCTTGTTCGATGACGCTAACCCGGCATTGCGGCTCGGCCTCCTTGATTCGGAGCGCCGTCCAGAGACCAACGTAGCCGCCACCGACAATCGCCACGTCCGCTGTCGCTGCGCCACGAAGCGGCGGAGCGTCGGGAGCGTCCCCGGCCACCTCCTGGAGCCAGTACGAACGATGCCGAGCGGACATCCCAACTCCAATTGGAGATCGGCGAGCGGCGACGCCGGCTCAGGGAAGATTCGGTACAAAAATGCCGCGTTGCCGACAGGTGTCACCGACAAGATCGCCTAGTTTCGCACGCCGCCGATCTGGGCTTCGACCGAATACCGGATTCGCGGCTTTCGTTACCTGCCGCGCCTACCTTGTTGGGTCGCCGAGGCGTCGCTAACATGCGCACGCTACTGAACAGCGGAAGTCGCGCTACCCCTTAGGAGTGAAACCGTCATGTTGAGACGAACCCTGATGTCGTTGAGCGCCGTGGCCGCCTTCGCCGGTGCCCTCACCTTGGCTCTGTACGCGGTGCCCTCGGCCGCGGCCGTTCCGGTGATCGTTGAAGCGGCGCTTCAGGAGGAGTTTCGCCGTCCCGGCGACGCCTCGATGGCTGGCATGGTCCCGTACTTCGAGTGGTTCTGTATCAACTGTCACGAGAGCAACGATCCCGAGCAGCGTGCACCGAGCCGCGCGGCACTGCGCAGCATGGATCCGGAACGCGTGCTAGCGGCGCTCACCACCGGTCCGATGGCCGAGTTCGTGCCGGGGTTCGACGAGGACCAGCTACGGGCCATGGCTGAGCTAGCGAGCGGTACGCCGTTCGGCGGCGTCGCCGATCGCACCGCCGATGCCATGAGCAACCCGTGCCCCAGCCCGCTCCGGCTCGAGGATCCATTCGCGCAGCCAGGTTGGAACGGTTGGAGTCCGGACCCGACGCGGTCCTACCGTTTCCAGCCGCCTGAGGCCGCCGGTCTCACGGGTGCCCAACTCGCGGACCTGAAGCTCAAGTGGGCGTTCGCGTTCCCGGGCGCCGCCTCGGCTGCCTGGGCGCAACCGACCGTAGTCGGAGGGGCACTGTTCATCGGTAGCGACAACAACTTCGTCTACGCGCTCGATGCCAAGACGGGTTGCGTGCACTGGTCGTTCGAGGCGCCTGGACAGGTGCGCACCGCGGTCAGCATCGGTCCGGTCGAGGTGCCGGGGGTGCGCTACGCGGCGATGTTCGGCGACTACATGGGCTACGTCAGCGCCGTCAACGCCGAGACCGGCGAGAAGCTGTGGTCGATGCGACCCGACGATCATCCGGCGTCGAAGATGACCGGCCCCCCGACCCTTGACATGTCGCCTGGCGGTCATCTGTACGTCGGCGTCGCCTCCTGGGAGGAAATGCCGGGCATGGCGCTCGAGTACGGCTGCTGCAAGTTCCAGGGCAGCGTCGTCGCCGTGGATGTCAATACCGGCGAGAAGGTCTGGGCAACCTACACGTTCCCCAATCCCGCCAAGCGTCTGCGAACGAACGCCGCCGGCACCGAGCTGTGGGGGCCGGCAGGAGCGGCCGTGTGGAACGCGCCCACACTCGATATGGAACAGCGCCGTGTCTACGCCACGGCAGGCAATTGCTATATCACCGAGTTCTTCGAGCCCGGCGAGTTCGGCTACGACCAGGAGGCTTGCAATGCCGTGTTCGCCTTTGACATGGACACCGGCGAGCGGCTCTGGTGGACCCAGCTGCTGGCGACCGTCTACGACCGACACGGCGGCGGATGCGGCATGACCGCGGAGCAGATCCGCATCAACTGCCCGGGCTTCGTCAACGGTCCAGATGACGATCCTTCGGGAGCACCCGTGCTGCACACCCTCGACGATGGCCGCCGCATTCTGATCCAGGGCCAGGAGAGCGGTCGGGTGACGGCACTCGATCCCGACAACGAGGGCGCCATCCTGTGGGTAGCGCAGGCTGGCGACACCATGGCGGCATCCAACGCCGGGTTCGGCGGTGGCTTCAACGGCGAGTACTACTTCAAGCCGATGCCGTTCGCAGACGGCAGCGGCAGCATCTCCGCGCTGCGCGCCGAGGACGGCTCACGC
This sequence comes from Acidobacteriota bacterium, assembly GCA_965248695.1. Taxonomy (GTDB): domain Bacteria; phylum Acidobacteriota; class UBA890; order UBA890; family WLXD01; genus DASCOT01. Next base: position 5,277,129 of record CBDFKD010000002.1, read on the forward strand.
GCCTGGCACACACCGATTCCGCAACGCACCGACTGCGAGGATCCGGAGTCGACGCAGACATGCCACTCCGGTAACTGGGCCGCCGCCAGCGTCATCGAGGGAGCCGTCCTGACTGGCTCGCGCGACGGCGTCATGCGGTCGTTCTCGACCGAGGACGGCAGCATCCTCTGGGAGTTCGACACACTGCGCGACTTCGACACCATCAACGGAGTCGAGGGCTTCGGCGGCGCCAGCGCGACGATCGTCGATGGGATGCTCTACATGGGCTCCGGCTACGTCATCCTCGGCGGCGCACCGGGTAATGTGCTGCTGGCGTTCGGGCTGGATTGACGGAGCTCGGCAGTTCCGACGGACTCCGGCCCTGGGACGGCGCCCGGAACTCCGCTGGGGCCAGGCAGGCCCGCGGGCCGGCAGCCGGTTTGGTCGGCTAACGACGAGTCGAGAGGGTCGTCTGTAGCCACCAACTCTTCCGTTGCCGCGAGCTCACGGCGATTGACCGCCCGTGTCGCGCTGTTGCCCCCGCCGGGCCCTCGGGACGGCACCAGCCGTCGCCGGGCCGCCCTCGGTTCCGGTGTGGCGGAGTTTCGCTCATCCGCCTGTCAGTCGCGGTCAATACCGGGCATCGCTGACGCCTCCTGATTTGGGATGGTGAGGGGCTCGTGCATGATGAGCGGATTGTGGCAACGAGCCTGTCAAATAGGCCTCGTTTCCGCCTCATCTCGACTCGCTAGTGAACCCACGGAGCCTAGAGGATGGCGAGCAGCTTGCAGCGACGCTTGTGCGTGCAGGCCTTCCGGGCGACCGACGTGGTCGTCATGTTGCTTGCGCTGACTGCCGCCTCGCTGTTGTCGGCCCGTGGCATCCGACCGGACAGCTTCGCCGAGGTCCTCGCTGTGCGCGTCAGCCTTGCCAACCTGCTTTTCGTGGCGCTATTCGCCGTCGGCTGGCACCTGATACTCCGCTCGCATGCCCTCTATCGGTCGCGCCGGATCGGCCGCAAGCGGAGCGAGTGGCTAACCATCGCGGAGGCGACGCTGGTAGGCACGCTGGTGCTCGCGGCTGCGGCACTGGTGCTCGATATCTCGCTCATCGATGGGCACTTTCTCATTGTCTTCGTCGCCCTGGTGGTACCGGCAACCGTCGCCACGCGGATCGGATTGCGGGCACTGCTCGAAGGGGTCCGGAGGCGTGGGCAGAACCTCCGACGGGTAGCCGTAGTCGGCTGCGGTCCGCGAGGCGAGAACCTCGGTCGCAAGATCAGAGCGAAGCCGGAGCTCGGATACTTGCTGGTCGGGTACGTCGACAATATCCCGGCACCGGCACACCCGAATCGGCCCGGCCACGAGCGACTCCTGGGCTCCCTGGACGGTCTCGAAGCGGCTCTCGATCCGCTACAGCTGGACGAGATCTGGGTGGGGTTGCCAGTGAAATCCCACTACGAGTCGATTGTTCAGGTCATCCGCTTTGGCGAGGAGCGCGGCGTCATCGTGCGGATGCCGGCCGATCTGTTCAAGCTGCGGCTCGCCTCCTCGTTCACCGACGATTTCGAAGGACAACCGATCTTGACGATTCAGATGGCCGATCCGAGCTCCGTCGCGCGTCTCGCCAAGCGCTCGCTGGACGTGACGCTGGCCGGTGCCGCCCTGATTCTGATGGCTCCCATCCTGGCGCTGATCGCGCTTGCAGTGCGTCTCGATACTCCCGGACCCGTGCTGTTCATACAGGAGCGCGTCGGCTGGCGCCGACGCCGCTTCCAGCTGCTCAAGTTCCGCACGATGGTGGCGGATGCCGGCGCCTGCCCGATCTCGAGTCGCGCAACGAGGTACAAGGAGCCGCCTTCAAGATGCGGAACGATCCCAGGGTGACGCGCGTTGGCGGCCTTCTGCGCAGTCTGAGCCTGGACGAGCTGCCGCAGCTGTGGAACGTGATCGCCGGCGACATGAGTCTGGTCGGCCCGCGGCCGCTTCCAGTTCGGGACGTCGAGCGCTTCGAGTCCCGCTGGCAGGAGCGCCGCTTCAGCGTAAAGCCAGGATTGACGTGTATCTGGCAGGCCAATGGCCGCCACCAGATCGGCTTCCAGGACTGGATGGAGCTCGACCTCCAGTATGTCGACAACTGGTCTTTCCGACTCGACCTGGAATTGATCCTGAAGACCGTACCGGCGGTGCTTCGGGGCACGGGCGCCGATTAGAGGAGGTCACCATGGGAAACGCAAAGAGGGTGCTGGTAACCGGCGCAGGCGGGTTTATCGGCCACAGCCTCGTCTCCCTGCTCAAGCGTCGAGGCTACTGGGTGCGTGGCGTCGATCTGCACCATCCGGAGTTCAGTTCAACGCAGGCGGATGAATTCCTGCTACTCGACCTGCGCCGCTGGGAACAATGCCTGGAGGCAACCCACGGAGTTGCCGAAGTCTATGCACTCGCCGCCGACATGGGAGGCATGGGTTTCATCTCGTCCAACCATGCTCGGATCCTGCACAACAACCTGCTGATCAGCACCCACAGCCTCGACACGGCGCGTCACAACGGCGTCCAACGGTACCTCTACACGTCGTCCGCCTGTGTCTATCCCGAGTTTCGGCAGACCGAAGCCGATGTTTCGCCTCTCCGGGAAGAAGACGCCTATCCGGCGGAGCCGCAGGATGCTTACGGCTGGGAGAAGCTGATCACCGAGCGCCTCTGCCACCACTACCGTGAGGACCATGGAGTGGAGACGCGCGTCGTGCGGTTCCACAACATCTTCGGTCCGTTCGGCACCTGGGCGGGCGGCCGGGAGAAGGCGCCGGCGGCGATCTGCCGCAAGGTGGCGGTTGCCGAGCTCACCGGAGATCCGCAGATAGAGATCTGGGGCGACGGCAAGCAGACTCGTTCCTTCTGCTATATCGATGACTGCGTCGAGGGTGTCTACCGCCTCATGCGCTCCTCCCACCGTCAGCCGCTCAACCTGGGCCAGGACCGTATGGTCACGATCAACGGGCTAACGGATATCGTCGCCGGCATCGCCGGGATCCACGTCGAGAAGCAGCACGTTTCCGGGCCCCAGGGCGTGCGCGGTCGCAATTCTGACAACACCCGGCTGCGTGCCGTGCTCGGCTGGGAGCCCTCCATCTCCCTCGAGGACGGGCTGGCTATTACCTACCGATGGATCCGCCGACAGGTGCGCCGCCAGCTGGCCAGCCACGGCGCCAGCACGCCAGCGGAGACAGCGCGTGCCCTCCCCGGATAGGGCCGCCGTCGGCTCTCCGACCCGGCTTCTTGATCGGGCAGCGGCGATTCCACGCACCGACGTCCTCGGTCTCGGCGTGAGCGCAGTGGACATGTCTAGGACGGTGCAGGTCATCGACTCATGGATCGCGCGGCGAGAGTCGCGTTACGTCTGCGTTACCGGCGTCCACGGTGTGATGGAGAGTCAATCCCAGAGCTCCCTGCGGGGCATCCACAACAACGCCGGGCTAGTGGTCCCCGATGGCATGCCGCTCGTATGGCTCAGTCGCGCCCATGGCTACGCTCACGTGAAGCGCGTCTACGGTCCGGATCTGATGCTGGCGATGTGTAGGGTTTCGCCGCTCCGTGGATACCGGCATTTTCTGTACGGTGGCGCAGAGGGCGTTGCCGAGCGACTGAGTCAACGGTTGCAATCGCGCTTCCCCGGGCTGTCCGTCGTCGGTCACTACTCGCCGCCCTTCCGTTCGTTGAGCCCATCAGAGGATCGGGACGTCGTGCGGATGATCAACGGTGCGAGACCGGACGTCGTTTGGATCGGCCTCGGTACTCCCAAGCAGGAACGTTGGATGGCCGAGCATGTCGAGCGTCTCTCGGCGGTGCTCATCGGTGTCGGCGCCGCCTTCGATTTCCACGCGGGCGACAAGGCGCAGGCTCCCCGCTGGATGCAGCGCAGCGGCCTGGAGTGGCTCTTCCGCCTGGCTACCGAGCCTCGCCGGCTGGCTGCGCGCTATCTATGGAACAATCCGGCCTTCCTGTGGAGGGTCGCCCTACAACTATCGGGAGCCCGGCGCCATGGAATCTCCTGAGCGTTGGTTGCGAGAGGCGCAGGTAGGTCTCCGACTCGTAGCTCAACAACACTCCGTGGGTGTTCCGGACGATGGCTCCGTTCAGGTCGGATCCCGATCGGCGAGCGGTAACGCGCGTCTCGGAGATCGTCATCGAGGGCGCCCCGCGGAGCGCCAACACCTTCGCCGTAGAAGCATTCCGCTACTCACAGCGGCGGCCGGTGAAGATGGCACATCACTTCCACGCCGCCGGCCAGCTGTTGTTGGCGGAACGCTGGGGCATCCCGGCGATCGTCCTCATCCGACGTCCCGAGGACACCGTGGCGTCGCAGCTCGTCTACGCGCCGACCGCGAGGCCGGAGGACTGCCTTCGCGAGTACACCTCCTTCTACTCTCGCCTCTTTTCGCGGCGCCACGCCTTCGTCATCGCACGATTCGAAGAGGTAACCAGCGATTTCGGAGGTGTCATCGAGCGCGTCAACGCGAAGTTCGGCACAGGCTTTGTGTGCCTCCAAACGTCGCCAGCGAACCGCCGGGCGGTGTTCGCGCTCGTCCAGGAAGCAGGGGGGCGCGAAGGGCACGGTACTCGGCGCCTGGCACTTCCGCTGTCCGCACGTCAGCCGTTGCTGGACGCCGCCCGCTACACCCTGCGAGAGCCCCGCTTGCGTAGCGAGTTCCGTCGCGCCAACGACATATGGGAGGCCTTCGCAGCAACTCCCGGAGAACGGACTCAGGCCCCGAACGCCTGCGGCATTCCCGGCACTTCACGCCCAAGCGTCCGACGGAGCGGCCTGATATGACCTCGACGACCTTCCCATGGCCGGACGGACGCGACCACGAGATCCGCGGTCAGGCTGGCGCCGCTGGCGAAGCGTGGCTCCTGATCCTGTTCTTCTTCGCGGTGTACCAATTGGCGCGCCAGGCCGACCCCGGGACCCCGCTGCGCTGGGGCGTGTATGCGATCCCGGCGCTCTCGCTGCTGCTGGCGCTGGCTCCTCCGAAGAAACAGTTCGATGTCGACCGGCGTTTCCTGCTGGCCAGCGTCGGGTATGTGCTTGTTGCGGCCGCCTCGATCGCCTTCAACCCCGGGACTCGCGCGCTCGCAACACGGGACGTCCTGATCGTCCTGGGCTATCTGATCACCTTCGTGCCTGGATTCCGTGTGGAGGGGGTTCACCTTCGCGTCCTGACGGTGTGTTTCGGAGTAGCGCTGGTGCCGACGGTGCTGGCATCCGGGTTCGGCGGAGAACAGCGGCTCAACCTCATTGATTCGGAGGGGCTCTTCGAGTCGGTCGTCGCGTTCCCGTTGGCGGCGCTGGCGCTCTTTCACATGCACCGGCGTAATTGGCTCTGGTTTGCGGTCACCGTCGCCCTGGGCCTGATGGCCTTCAAGCGGATCGCCGTGGGGGGGCTGGGCATTGCCATCTCCTTCTACCTTGCCGCCGAGGTCGCTCAGCGTTGGCTGCCGCGGCGACCGGCCATCCTGGGAGCGCGCCTGGCCGCCCTGACAATTGTCGTGATGCTGGCTATCGTGGGGTTGAGCTTCGATGCTGCCACCGAGGCCATCGTCGACCGCTTCCGGCTGTCACGCGGGCCCAACGCCGCCACCCTCGGTAGATACGAGACCTCCCGGCGGATCCAGGCGATCACTGCGGGTCAGGCGCTCCCGCAACACCTTGTCGGTAACGGGCCTGGCAGTAGCAAGGTGCTGCCGAACCCTTACGGCGAGAACGTCAACCCGCACAACGATTTCCTCAAGCTGTACTTCGAGTACGGCGTTGTCGGCCTGGCCGGCTTCCTGGCGATCCTGTTCGTGATCTACGGAGCTTCGACCGCGACCATCTCCCTGCTGGTTCTCAACGCCTGCTTGATGGTCACCGACAATACCCTGATCTACTTCTTCCACCAGTTCGTGTGCCTGGCGATCGTGCGCTGCCTCACCTGCAACGGCGAGGCGAGCCCGTGAGCGAGTCGCTCGCCCGCTCCGCGTCCCACGGCGACGCGTCCAAGTTGGCCCGACAGGGTGGGATCCTGTTACTAGGCCGTATCGGCGGTCGGGCCTCGCTGATCCTGCATCACCTGCTGCTGGCTCGTGTATTGGGGCCGACGTCATTCGGTCTGTACGCCATCGGCTGGACCGTACTGGGGCTGGCAGCAACGATCGCGCCGCTCGGCATCGAGCAAGGCGTAATTCGTTTCGGCACCTGTCACTGGCAACGGCGCTCATCGCACCTGCGCGGCATCCTACGCCGGTCCGCGGGCCTGGCATCGGTTTCCGCCTTGCTCGTCGCCGCCCTTCTCTTCATTGGCTCCGAGGGAATCGCAGCCCTCTTCGAGATGCCCGAACTTGCCGCCGTGGTCCGCTGGTTCGCGTTTGCATCGGTGGGATGGACCCTGCTGAAGATCACGGCGGCGATGACGCGGCTGAGCCAGAACATGCGCTACACGGTGCTCGACGAGGAACTGGCTCAGCCTGCCAGTGCCCTCCTCCTGTTCCTGTGCTTCTACTTTGTCGCCGGCTGGGCCCTCCTCGGTGCCGTGGCGGCCACGACGCTCTCCTTCTTCTTCGCGCTGCTACTCGCCGCCCACCACGTGCGCTCTATTTGCCCGGCAGGAGCGCCCACCTCCGACTCGGTGCCGAAGCTCGCTGCGGGAGAGCTATTGGGGTTCTCCGTACCCGCGGCATTGGCAGGGCTGTTCGCCTTCCACGCGCTGCGCATCGACCGGTTGCTGATTGGCTACTTCCTCACCGCCGACGCCGCCGGGATTTATCACGCCGCTTCCCAGACGGCCGCCATCGGGCTGCTCTTCCAGGGGTGTTTCAACACCATCATGGCGCCCATGATCAGCAGCTTTGCCGGTAACGGCGAGCGGTATCGACTCGCCGCTGCGTATCGGCTGAGCACCAGATGGAACCCTACCGTGCCGAGGTTTGCCTGGCGCGGACCCTGGCTGGTCAGCGCTGCGCCGTGCAGCGGTTCGACTATCGCGGCTTCGGTCACAGCGACGGCAGACCCGAGGAGGTCACCTACGAACAAATGTGCGCCGACGCCGACGCTGCTGCCCTCCTGCTGCAGCAGGCCGGCGACCTGAATCGACTCATCATCGTTGGCATCCGCTGGGGTGCCCTGGTGGCTGCAGCGCTGGCCCGGCGGCTACCTCGCGCCCAGCTGGTCTTGTGGGATCCCGTTCACGCTGCGGAGGACTTCTTCCGCGAGGGCTTTCGAGCCTGCGCGGTGCGGAGCTTGGCAAGCGGAGGCCGCTCCGCAGACGGCGTACGCAGTCCCTCCGGAGCGCTGCGGAGCCTACGGCAGAGCGGCGTCGTCGATGTGCTGGGCTTTCCCGTGTACCGAAGCCTCTACGAAAGCGCTGTCGGCCATCGTCTAACGCATGAGCTTGGAACGTCTCCGCGCCACTTGTTGCTTCTGGATCAGCGCTCCGAACGGCAAAGCGCACTCGGCCAGGCTCCGCTCCCCGCAGCCGAGCTCGCCGACCACTGCCGCGCCCTCGGAGGCGACGTCACGGCTCGTAGCATCGCTGCCACGGAGCCGAGCTGGTGGTTTCTGACCGACGTCGCGCGCCCCTTCCCGACAGCCCCGTTCGTCGAGCTGACTTGCGAGTGGATTGCGCAGCAACTCGGATCCCGGGGCGCCCGCGTCGCACCGCCGCGGCCAAGCGGCGTGCCGTTGGAGACGATCAACGGCACGGAGACGCCACGATGAGCCTTCCGGCAGCCGCCCATCGGGAGCCACGCAATGCGGCCGCGCGGCACGAGATGCCGGTGTATCTACCGGCGCCAAGCGGCGATCTGTTCGCCGTTCTAACCGAACCGGCCACGGCCCCCAACGACATCACCGTTGTGCTCCTGGGCGGAGGGTTCGGAATGACATGCAATCACCGCAACGACATGTACGTCCGCTTGGCTCGCCGGCTGGCGGGACTCGGCTATCAGGTACTGCGAATGGACTACTGCGGTGTCGGCGAAAGCGCCGGAACGGTCGAGGAGGCCTTCGCAATGGATCGGCCGGCGGTGCGGGACGTGGATGTGGCGACATCCTGGCTTCGTGACCGCGGTGCAACGAAGCTCGTTCTGATCGGTACCTGCTTCGGCGGACGGACCGCCCTGGCGATGGTGGATCGCGTGGAGTCTCTGATAGGGGCGGCGCTGATTGACGCCCCGGTGATCGACTACCGCGGTTCCGGGGGGTCGTTTCTGTGCCATTTCCGCCGGGCGCTCGATCCGGCCACAATCCGACGGCTCGGGCGTCCGGCTTGGCGTCGCAAGTACTTGCGCATCGCACGAGACCTGGTGCTCGGTGGACTCGTGGGCGGCCGGTCAGAAGATCCCACGGACGCCAGTCCACACTACCTGGACTTCATGGAGACGGCGGTGCAGCGTCAGCTACCGCTGCTCGTGCTCTTCGGCAGGCCAGGAGACAACCACGACGGATTCCAGCGCGCCCTTGAAGGTTCGCTGGGTGAGCTCTTCGAGCGTGCCGATTGCTCAGTCACCGTTCAGCTGAAGGACTGCGAAGTCCACGGGTTCCTCTCGCTAAGATCTCAGCAGACCACCATGGTGGCTGTCGAGGAGTGGCTCGAGCGGCTGCGAGCTACCGACGACCGGCGATCGACGGGAGAGGAGGACTGATGATGAACAAAGACGCGATCCGCGGCTTCATCCTCTCCATGATGGAGTCACCGGGGGATCCCGCCGAGCTCACCGACGACTACGAGCTTCTGGAGACCGGAGTCCTCGACTCATTGAAGGTCGTCGAGGTGCTGGGCTTCCTGGAGTCGGAGCTCATGATCGAGATAGGCGACGAAGATCTGATCGCTGACAACTTCCGCACAATCGGGGCCTTGGCCGCGCTGGTGGCCTCGAAACGGGCGCGCGCACGATCGTAAACGTGCATCAGCGTACGGTAGCTACGAGCCGCGGTGTAACGGGTCTCGAAGCGGAGCCGGGCAGAGCGACGCATGGCGTCGAGTCGGCTCGGGTGCGCGATACACCAACGCACCTTGTCGGCGAGGTCGACGGCGTCGCCGGGGCGGAAATGTAGGCCTTCGACGCCGTCGTCGACGATATCCAGCAGTGCTCCATGGCCGCTCACAAGGGCCGGCAATCCCGATCCACCCGCCTCAGCCAGAGTCACCGGGAAACTCTCGGCTCCGAGCGAGGGCATCACCAGGAAGGCCGCTTCCTGCATGAGCTTCAGCACCTCCGCGCGGCTCTGCTCGCCCAGCGGCTCGATCCAGGGCATGCGACATGCAGCCTCCCGCACGAGCGGCTGCATGGGTCCCGCGCCAGCGATCTTGAGGGGAATCTCGGCTCCAAGAACGCCGTGGAGATAATCCCACGCATCGAGCAACGTGCTGATGCCCTTCTCCGGCGCGAGGCGGCCAACGTAGAGAGCGAACCCTCCATCTCCCGTGCCAGCCGTGGGCTGCGGGAATATGAAGTTGGGCTTCACCTGGATGCGGTCGGCGGGCAACCCCGCCTGGATCAGCTTGCGGCGATTCGTCTCGGTCAGAGCAACGTAGGCGTCGACCGCATCGGTCCAAGTACCGATCCCGCGATGGAACGCCGTCATGGCGCCAACCACAGCCGAGGCCGCGCGGCTGTGTCGATAGCAGCCATAGCGCACCGCCGGCCACGGAATCGCCCGCCCCAGGCAATCCTCGCAGAGCCGCCCGGCGCGAAAAAGAGCCCCCCCTGGACAAGCGATGCGAAAGTTGTGCAGCGTCTGGACCACCGCCGCCCCGGCGGCACGGGCGGCATAATAGCCGGAGGGTGAGATCAGCGGCAGCGTGTTGTGGAAGTGGGCAACGTCAACCCTTTCGGCACGCACCAGCCGGAGCAGCTCGCTGTAGGTCCGCCGGCTCCATATTGTCGTGCCGGCGATCGCCACACGGCCCCGGATTCCGAGCGCGGTGATCTCGTCGTTGTCCCGCGTGTAGCGGATTACCCGGTGGCCCCGGGTCTCGAGCAGCTCGGCTTCAGCGGCAAAGACGCGATCCTCGCCGCCAAGCTCGGTGGCGTCTGAGTAGACGGTGATCGGCGGAGCGTCCAGGACAACGTAATCGAATTCACAGCGCAGCTGTTCGACCTGCTCGGCCAACAGCTGACGGTCCAGGAGCCGGTTTGGCGTGTCGGTCGCGGCTCCTGCAGTCATGAGGTGAAAGTCGGCAGCCGGCCGTACTGCTTCCAGTGGCTCGAGAGATCCCGCCAGCAGCTCGGCGAGACCCTGCTCTCGCGGAACGCCTGCGGCGTCATGCTGTTGGGGCAAGCGGAGGTTGGCATCGACCAGCAGCGCACCGCGAGAAGCACCGGCGTCAAGCTGGGCAGTAAGCTGGCGGGCCACGGTGCTGGTCCCTTCGCCGTGCAACGCGGCCGCGACCAGGATCACGCGGTGCTCTTGCGGCCATCTGGCAGGTGGCTTCGCACAACGGCTCTCGACTGCTGGCGGTGCGACCTCCGAAGGATCCGCTTCCGAGTAGAAGGCTGCAAGTGCTCCGTCGGTGACCGGGTATTGATTGCCGGCTCTGAGACCGTTCATCCGTGCTTGCTCCCGCGTCGATCTGCGATAAACGCCAGGGTGCGGACTCCGAGGCGACGTTCAACTTCCTGTGGCGTTGACAGAGAATGGTCGAAGTGCTCGCGTCCGAACACCAGGCCGATGCCGCCGAAGGCACCGACGAAGAGGGCTACGATCATGTTTCGCCCCTTGTTGGGCGTCACCGGCTCGGCTGGGACGCGTGGCTCCCACGCCACGATCACGTTGACCATCTTCTCCTGGTCCATCGCCCTGGAGATGCTCGCCTCCTCGTGCTTACGGCTGTAGCGAAGGTACGCTTCCCGGGCCAACGTCAGCTCCCGGTACAACGTGCCTACCCGGAAGCTCTCGCGAGTGAGCAGCTCGAGCTCTTCGCGGATCCCCGCCAGCTGCGGGGCCAGAGCGGCGCGCCGACTGCGCGCGGCTGCCAGGTCGGCCTGGGCGCGACTGAGCTCCAGTCGCAGCGCCGAATGGACCGTGTTGGGCTCGGTTCCGCTGATGCCGCCCGCGAACTCGCCCAACCGTTCGCTGGCGAGGCCGAGCTGACGATCGACGTCCTGGACTTTGCGGTTTTCGGCCGAGTAATCCTGGATCAGCCGGTCCCGCTCCACCAGCAGCGCAGCATGATGGCGCTGAATCTCTTCTGCCTCCGGAGCCAGGTTGCTCCGGTTGGCGCTCGCCAGACGCTCAGGCTCCGCCGCCAGCGAAGCCTCGAGCGCGGCTACCCGCCGCTGCAACTCGCCGACGCTAACCTCCGCTTGCTTGAGCTGCACGTCGAAGTCGCTAGCTTTGCGCAGCGTCATGTCCTTGTGGGCGGCCAACGGGTGGTCGTCGCCCTGCTGCTCGAGGACCGAGAGCTCCACCTGTGCCAGATACTCCTCCAGGTCCGCTTCGGCATTCTGCATACGCAGTTCGCTGGCCTGCGCCCGTTCCTGGAAGAAGTCAACTGTTCCAGTCAGCTGATAGACTTCGGTTCGCCGTTCCAGATACTCGTCCACCACGGTGCCCAGGAGCCGGCGCGCCCATTCGGGATTGGTGGATCGATAGCGCACCCGAATCACGTTCGAGCGCAGCACCGAGTTAATTCGGAGCTCTTCCTCCAGCTCGATGAGCAACTCATCGGGCTCGAAAGGCCCGGACTACGTAGGCGCCGGCGCGATCCTCGAGGACACCGAGATGTTCGACGCCTCGTTCTTCGGTGTCCCGGCGCGGGAAGCGCGAATCACCGATCCGCAGCACCGCATGTTCTTGGAATGTTCATGGGAGGCCTTCGAGAGCGCCGGCTACGATCCCTCCCGAGTAGGGGAGTCGGCCGGGGTGTTCGCCGGCACTGGCCCGGCCAGCTACCTGCACGCCAATCTCATGGCGAACCCCACGGTGCTCCGCGAGACGAGCGCCCTCGAGCTCGAGTTGGGCAACGAGCGCGACTACCTGCCGATGCGCGTTTCCCACCGACTCGGCCTATGCGGTCCGAGCATGGCGGTGCAAACAGCCTGCTCTACCTCGCTGGTCGCCGTTCACGTGGCCTGCGAAAGCCTGCTGGCCGGAGAATGCGATGTGGCCCTCGCTGGCGGTGCGAGCCTGCGGCTGCCGCAGGGAGTCGGCTACCTTTACGAGGCGGGGAGTCTGTTCGCCGGCCAACGGCGCGTCCCGCTGTCGCCAGACGGGCACTGCCGCGCCTTCGATGCCGACGCCGGGGGCACGGTGCTGGGTAGCGGGGTCGGCGTGGTGCTGCTCAAGCGCCTTTCCGACGCGTTACGCGATCGGGACACGATTCATGCCGTCGTTCGAGGCTCGGCGGTGAACAACGACGGGGCGTCGAAGGTCGGTTTCACCGCGCCGGGCCTGCGTGGGCAGGCCGCCGTAGTGGCCGAGGCGATCGAAGTCGCTGGCATCGATCCGGCGACCATCGGTCATATCGAGACCAACGCCACCGGAACGATTCTTGGCGATGCGGTGGAGGTGCAGGCGCTACGCGAGGCCTTTGCCACGAGCGCAATTGGCGCACCGGGCGGCGGTCTCGCCGGCGGGGCGGAACGCCGCTGTGCGATCGGGACTATCAAGACCAATCTCGGGCACACCGGGGCGGCGGCGGGAATCGCTGGGCTGATCAAGAGCGTTCTGGCACTGCAGCATCGCAAGCTGCCGCCGACGCTTAATTTCCGTCGCCCGAACCCGCGCATTCCCTTCGAAGAGACACCGTTCCATGTAAATTCCGAGCTCGCTGAGTGGGGAGATCTCGGAGTGCCTCGGCGGGCCGGGGTCAGTTCGTTTGCCATCGGCGGCACCAACTGCCACGTGCTACTGGAGGAGGCTCCTGCCACTGCGCGGCAAGCGGCGCGCCGACCGGCCTCATCCTGTCGGGACGAACCGCCGCAACTGCTGCTGATGTCCGCTCGGAGCTCGGACGAATTGACGGCCGTACGACGAGCCCTCGTCCGCTGGCTACAGGCCCGACCGGACACCCCCCTGGAGGACGTGGCCCATACCCTGCGTCTCGGCCGACGCGCGTTCGAGCATCGATGCGCGGTGATCTGTGGAGATTGCTGCGAGGCGACCGCTGCGCTCGCCGGTCATCCACCTTCCGGCGTGCACATCATCGAGGCGCGCTCTGACCGACCGGACGACGCACCGCGCGCCGCGGGGCCACTGCAGGACGGCTCGCTCGGCGCACTGGCCGAATCCTGGGTGAGCGGGTGCGAGGTCGATTCCAGCGAGTTGGATGAGCGGCCCGGGCGCCGGGTGACGCTGCCCACCTACCCGTTCCGTCGTCAGCGCCACTGGGTCGATGCAGCAGAACTAGTGGCTCCGTTGGAAGACGTACGCCAGGCAGCTGGGGCTACTCGCCGATGACCGTAACGACGAGCGAGACCGTCAGCCCGCCGCAGGAAGCCGCGGCGTCGCGGCACAGGCCGTCCGCTTACCGCCACGCACCGTCGATCCCTGACGCCCACGGCGCACTGCACATTGACCAGGCCTGGCACCCCGGACCTCCCCACCGTCTGGAACCGGATGAGATCCACGTATGGTGGATCTCGCTACGCTGCTCGCAGCGTCGAGTCACCGAAGCCGCGCGTCTACTGGAAGCAGGTGAGCGACAGCGCGCGGGGCGGTTCCGATTTCCGAAGGATCAAGACCGTTTCGTATTGGCCCGAGCGTTCCTGCGGCGCGTGCTCGCGGAGTACGAGCAGCGCCCGCCGGTGCGGCTCGAGTTCGCGACTACTCAGCGCGGCAAGCCCAACCTGGCGGGACCGGCCCAACATCATCTCGGCTTCAACCTCTCGCACACTGCTGGCCTGGCTGTCTGTGCCGTATCGCGGGGGCGTCCGCTGGGTATCGACGTGGAACGGCTGCGCCCGGAGATCGATACCGAACTCGTCGGCGAAGTTGCCCTAACCCAGTCCGAGCGCCAAAGACTCCGGGTCCTACCCCGAGCCCAACGAAAGTCAGCGTTCTTTCGCCTCTGGGTCCGCAAGGAGGCTCTCGTCAAGGCCATCGGCCTGGGGTTATCGATTCCGCCAGCGTCGCTCGAGGTAGCGAATGCAGGCGAGCAACCGGGAGTGGCGGCTCCTTCGAGGACCGTGCGTGTACCGCAATGGGGTGACTGGCGATTGACCGATATCGCGCCTCCGGGCGCATTGCTGTCGCAGCGCAGTTGCTGTGCGCCGCGGTACGTGGCGGCACTGGCGACCTGGGACCCCGACACGCGTCTGACACACGGTATCGTCGAGGCCCGTGCCTTGGCGGCGACATGATCGACGGGGAGCACCTCACGCGACCTGCCACATCCGCGAGAGAACGATCGCGTCTCTGGATTGAGCTCCCGGAGCTCCGACCACATACGAACAAAGAGCCGGCGCGCGGATTTGAACCGCGGACCTGCTGATTACGAAGACGATTCGAGCCAACCCTGATCGCTGCTCGATTGAAACGCTGCTGCCCCGGCCTCGTCGGCGATTGCCCGGCACACCGCCGGTAGAAGCTCGCCGAGAGGCGCCATGGTCGCCAGCGCCCGCCGCCAGTCCGCGCGGGCGCGTCGCAGAGAGGCCAGCTCGTGCACCCAGCCGGCATGGCCTCGGGATGTGGCCAGCGCGCCGGCCCATCGGGCCCAGCGCACACCACCGTCAACGCCAAGCAGCTCGTGGCACGGTCGGGGAAGTCGCAGGTCTGCATGATCGGAGACCACCCGCAAGGCGACGTGGGCCGCGTCCGCCGCAACCGCTGCGAGCGCCCAGCGCGCGCCCTCCATCTCCACCAGCGCGGCGCCGCTCGCACGCGCCAGCTCCCGACGTGCGGCGTCGTCGTGGAACGGCCCCTCCACCGTGAGGGCCGTAGCGCGGGGCGCCTCGATCCCGTTGCGAGACAGCTCCGTGATGATCGCTCCGGCGAACGATCGCGAGCTTTTGGCAACGTCGGCGTACGGCGGCTCCGGGTCGACCCAGCGATCGACGATGTGGAGGCTGCCGGCGGCGAGCGAGGGCTCGAGGGCGCCTGCGAAGCCGACGTTGATCACCAACTTCGGACGCAGCTCCGCGAGGCAGCGCTGTACGGGTTCATCGCCACTCCGCCCCACGCCAGCTACCAGCAGCGACAGACCGCCGCCGAGGTCGGCCGGTGGGCCGCCGGCTGGCGGTGTTGCTGCAAGGCGGAGCGCATCCGCCTCGGCTTTGGCGGCGATCAGAAGCAGGGCGCCACAGCGCTCCGGCACGCGTCGCTCGGCGCGGTCAGGGGCCTCTAGCGAGACAGCTGCTCGTTGATCCACAACACCAGCCCGATAGGCGACGGGTCCCGGGATGAGACCGTTCGCTCCCCTGAATGATACGCACCGGACAGTGTTGACAGCGCCATCGGAGGCCCGCGATGCGTACGAAGCCAATCCCTCGAGCCCAGGTCCTTACGGCGTCCGAGGCCTTGTCCGGCTAGCTGCGGGCGTCGCGCGACCCCAGAGGGGAGGCTCGGTATAGTCGTAGCGGCTTCCAACTCGCTCCGGAGAGGTGTTCGCATGCGACGACGGTTCCTGGTTCTTTTCGCAGCCTTCGTTTTCCTCGCGTCGGTGAACGCAACCGCATCCTCCCAGGGCGTGGCGCAATGGATGCCGGACAAGCGCGGTAGCGACAACATCGAGGTGCTTGCGCACCTTCCGCTGGGGCCGGCGCGCAACGTCTCGGACATCGAGATCGAGCAGGACCCGGACCGGCCGTTCGCCTACGTCGGACGGATGGTCTACGGAAGTTGGGGGGAGAGGGGGACCGACATCATCGACCTGTCCAATCCCGCCGACCCGAAGATCATTCACGAGTGGCGCATCGAGGATCAGGACGTGCACCTGGGCCTCGGCGGCATGGACGTGAAGTACTTCAAGTGGGCCGGGCGCTACTATCTTGTGCAGTCGCTGCAGTTCGGCCAGGGCGGCCCGAACTCGGATCTGGGCGCCGTTGTGCTCGACGTGACCGACCTGCCAGACAGTTATACGGAGGTGGCGCGGATCCATGCCCCCGAGAGCCCCGGGGGCTTCCACAACATCTTCATGTACAAGCACTCCAACGGCCGGCCGCTCCTGTTCACGACCGTGGGCGGTCCGTTCGCCCACGTCTACGACATGGCCCATGTAGTCGAGGGTGCGGTGGACGCGGTGCTAGTAGCCAAGGTGCCGCTGGGTGATTTCGACCCGGATGAGCAAGGCAGTTACCACGACATGTACGCTGGCTGGCACGAGGACACGGGGACCGATCGCTTCTACGGCGGCGGAACGGGCGGCTACTACGTGTTCGACGTGACGGACCTCGAGAACCCGTCGATGATCGTCTCGCTGACCGGCATCTCCGGCGTGGATTGGGGCCACACGTTCACGCCCTCGCCCGACGGGCGCTACGTGATCGCCGAGGCGGAGTACCAGTACGCCCCGCTGCGCATCTTCGACTTGCAGCCGGCACTCGACGGCGAGCAGAAGAACATCCGCACTCCCATCAGCGCCTGGACCGCGGACTGGCGCAATCTGGTCCACAACCACGAGGTGCGCTGGCCGTACGTCTTCGTGTCGGGTTACCTCGACGGCCTGCAGATATTCACCATGCAGGACCCGCTCAACCCCGCCACCATCGGTTACTACGACACCTTCCTCGGTGGCCCCGCCAAGGAACGCTGCACGATGTGCGACGGTCTGTTCGGCGTCGACGTGCGCAACAGCGACGGGCTCATCGTCGCCTCCGACATGACCACCGGCTTCTGGGTCTTCCGGATGGAAGGCTTCAACGGCTGGTCTGGCACCCAGTGGGGCCTACCCGACCGTTCCAGCGTCCAGGACTGGGAAGCGACTCCGAGCCAACAGGACTGAGGCTATTCCAACCTCGAGGCGAGCAGTAAGTGATTGACTCCAAAGAGCCGGCGCGCGGATTCGAACCGCGGACCTGCTGATTACGAATCAGCTGCTCTGCCACTGAGCTACGCCGGCCGTCGGAGCGGAGTGTACTGAGGCGGAAAAGGGGCCGCAAATCGACCCTGGCGCTATGATTGCCACGCCTCTGCGGCGCTTGGCGGTGCTCGTAGGCGGTGCCGGCGCACCGTGCTACACTCGCCGCCGGTGGGGCGAAAGCGGAGCGAGGGGGTCTCGGCTCGCGCATCGTCCGGGGCGCCCGCTTTCGGGTAAATCTGGGACTGGAGGTAGGTGCCCGTGTGGCGTCTATCGAAGCTCGATATTCGCGGCTTCAAGTCGTTCGCTGACCCGGCAGAGCTCGTCTTTCCCGAGGGGATTACGGCGGTAGTCGGTCCCAACGGGTGCGGCAAGAGCAACATATCGGACGCTATCGTCTGGGCCCTTGGTGAGCAGAGCACAAGCCTGCTTCGGGCGCAGCGCATGAAGGACGTGATCTTTCAAGGCAGCGCCGGCCGCAAGGCCACCGGCACGGCCGAGGTCACGCTCCACCTGACGACGCGGCGTAAGCCCGAGGCCGATCTGTTCTCGTCCAATGGCGGGCTCGAGGCCGACGGCAGCGGAGAGTACGGCGGCAACGGGAACGGTGAGCACGGCGGCCAGGGTACCGGAGCCGTGCCCCGGGATGCGCCCGACGCGAGCGACGTCGACGGAGAGCTGGCGATCACCCGGCGGCTCTTCCGCTCCGGCGACAGCGAGTACCTGCTGAACGGCAAGAAGTGCTTGCTGCGCGACGTTCGCGAGCGACTGCTGGGCACCGGACTGGGGTCACGGGCGTGTTTCACGATCGGACAGGGGCGCATCGATCAGATCCTCTCGGCGAGCCCGTTCGAGCGCCGGGCACCCATCGAGGAGGCGGCCGGGATCTCGCTATACCGACGCCGGCGCCATGGCACGAACCTGAAGCTCGAGGCCACAGCGCAGGACCTGGCCCGCGTCGACGATATCTGTCAGGAGGTGGCCCGGCAGATGCGGAGCCTCAAACGTCAGGCTGGTAGAGCGCGCCGCTACCGTGCGCTGCGCGAGAGGCTGCGCGAGCTGGAACGTAGGTGGTTCTATCTGAGGCTGCAGTCTGCCGACAATGAGGCCCGAACCGCCAGCGCTGCGATGCAGGCGACGACCCTCGGGGAGCAGGTGGCGCGCGACGAGCTCGAGGTCGCTACACGGGCCTGGGAACGTGCCCGCAAGGCGTGGCGCGAGCAGCGCCAAGAGCGCGAGCAGATACGCCAGAAGCTGTACCACGCGCAGGTGGAGCATGAGCGCGCCCGCTCGGAGGCCGCGCGCCAGCGTGACCGCGCCGCCTTCGTTGTCGAGCGGCAAGAAGAGCTGCAACGCAAGCGCGAGGCCCAGCAGACCGGCCTCGACGAGGCGGCATCGATCGTCGACGCACGGCGCCGCTCATCGGGTGAGGCCGATCAAGCGGCGCGGTCGGCGGAACGCCTGCTCCAAGAGGCCCGCGAGCGCCTCGACCCGATCACGCATCTGGATGCCACCGCTGCTGCCGACAGCACAATGGAGCTCAGCACACTGGCGGCCTGCATCGAGGTCGAGGAGGACTTTCGCGGCGCGGTCGCCCTGGCACTGGGCGACCGCCTGCGCTTGCCGATGCTGTCAAGCGAACAGATCGAACCGTGGCTGCAAGCCGCCGAGGCACGCCGGGGAGTTTCTGCCGGGCTACGAGAGCCCACCAGCTCGCCCGGTGAAGCAGCCCCGGAGACTGGTGCGGAGTCCTTGCGAGCGCGTGCGACCGGACTCAACGGCTGCGCTCAGTCAGTCCTGGATGATCTGCTGTCGAACGTCTGGCTGGTAGCGACGCCCGACGATGCGCTACGACTGGCCACAGCGCACCGGGGCCACGGCTTCGTGGATGCAGGAGGCCAGGTCTGGGCGCGGGGAGCCGAGATCCGCCACCGCAATGAATCGATCGATCGCATCGCCGAAAGCGCTCAGGCGAGCGTACGCGTGGAGCTTCCGACGGCGGATGCAAAGGACACCGGGCCGGGCGGAGAGACCGAGGCCCTGCACCTCGAAGTCGAACGTGCTCAGTCATCGCTCGGGGCGGCACGGGCGCAGGCGGCGGCGGCGGCGCGCGAGCTCCAGGTTGCCGAGGCCGGCGAGCGGCGACAGGACGCCGATGTCGCTCGCCTGAAGACCGACGCTGACGGGCTGACTGCCAGTGAGGCCACCGCCGAGGCGCAAGCAGTGGCGGCGGACACACGAGCGGACGAGTCGAGGAGGCTGTGTGGCGACCTCGAGGAGCAGCTGCAAGAAGACGACAGCGGCGACCTCGCCGAAGAGTTCGAGCTTGCGGCGCTGGAGTCGGCGGTAGCGGCACAACGGAGCGCGGTCGACCGGGCTCAGTCACGACGAACCGGGAGTGAGGTGCAGGCCGCCGAAGTGCGGGTCCGGCGCAGCCATCTGCATGAGCGGATTCGTGAGCGCTTGGATATCGACCCGGCGCAGTTGCTGCAATCCATGACCGCCGAGCCCGCCGACATCGAACCATCGGGCTCGTCCGATGAGGTGCAAAGCGAGACCGATCTAGAGAAAGAGGTGCAGCAGGCTCGTGGCGCTATCGATCGGCTCGGGCCGGTGAACCTCGTCGCCTACGAGGACTACGAGTCACAGAAGGACCGCTTCGAAGAGCTGGATGGCCAGCGGGCCGACCTTCAGACAGCCACCACCAACCTGCACGAAGCGATCAAGAAGATCGACGCTGACTGCGTCGGGCGTTTCACCGAGGCGTTCGAGTCCATCGACGGGTATTTCAATCGCATCTTCCGGCAGCTCTTCGGTGGCGGCCGAGCCGGGATGCGGCTCGAAAGCATCGACGATCCGCTCAACAGCGGCATCGAGATCGTGGCGCAACCGCCCGGCAAGACACTGCAGAGCATCCGCCTGATGTCCGGCGGTGAGCGCTCGATGATCGCACTGGCCTTGATGTTCGCCATCTTCGAATATCACCCGTCACCCTTCTGCATCCTCGACGAGGCCGACGCGGCGCTCGACGAGAGCAACGTCGCGCGGTTCATCCGGGCCCTGAACCACTTCCAGGACCGGGCGCAGTTCATCATGATCACGCACAACAAGCTGAGCATGGAGGTGGCCGACCTCCTGTACGGAGTGACCATGGAGGACAGCGGTGTTTCCAAGCTGGTATCGGTGCGGCTGAACTGAGACGCCCTACGCCACGCGCCGTTCACTCGCCGGGACTCCCCGGGGAGCGTCGCGAATGCAGCTAGAGGAAGGGGTCCTGGCTGTTCCCGGAGTCGGGCCACGCCGGGTCGAGCAACTGCGACGCGCTGGCGTTCTGACCATCGGTGACTTGCTGACGTTTCTTCCCCGCCGCTATGAAGACCGCTCGCGAGTGGTCCGCGTCGCCGATCTGGTGGTCGGCGAGCCGGCATGTGTCGACGTCGTCGTGCGCTCGTGCCGACGTGCGGGACGACCGGGCCGGCGCTCACGCGCCGAATTGAAGGCCGACGACCCCACCGGCTCGATCGCCGCGGTGTGGTTCAACCAGGGCTACGTGGTCGATCGGCTGGCCGTGGGCAGCCCGATCAGGCTGTACGGACGTCCGCTGACGCACGAGGGCGGCCTGCAGATGGTCAATCCGGCGCTTGCGGTGGAGGTTGATGATGGCGAGGAGTCGCCGCACATGGGCCGCCACGTACCGATCTACTCGAGCGCTGGGGGACTCGGCTCAGGCTCGCTGCGGCGTTTGCTTGCCGCCAGCCTGGAGGGACTCGACGAGGTGTCCGATCCACTGCCGGACGGCACCATCCGATCGCATCAGCTGCTGGACCTGCGCAGCGCCCTGAGGGACGTCCACTACCCGCCTCCGGACAGCGACCTGGATCTGTGGAATGCCCGCCGTTCGCCGGCCCATCGGCGCCTCATCATCCAGGAGTTCGTCGACTACCAGGCAGCGCTCATGCTGCAGCGCCGTCGTGCCGCCAGCGAGCCGGGCTTCGCGCGGCGGATCGGCGCGCCGGTACGCCGCCGTGTCGAGGCAGCGCTGCCGTTTGAAATGACAGCAGCACAGAGGCGGTGCGTCGACCAGATCATGGGCGACCTCTCGGAACCCGGTGCGATGCATCGGCTACTACAAGGCGACGTGGGAAGCGGCAAGACGGCGGTGGCCGCCTGCGCCATGTTCGCGGTGGCGGTGCACGGCGAACAGGCAGCCTTGCTCGTTCCGAGCGCCATTGTGGCCGATCAACACGCCCGCACGCTGCGGGCGTGGGGTGAGAGTCTCGGAATCGAGGTGGCGGCCCTGACGGCATCGACCGAGGCGCCTCGGCGACGCGAGATTCTCGCGGCGCTGGAGCAGGGCGATTGTCGCATCGTCGTCGGTACACAGGCTTTGCTCCAGCCACGCGTGCGCTTCGCGCGCCTCGGCCTGGTCGTGGTCGACGAGCAGCACCGGTTCGGTGTAGCTCAGCGTGCGATGCTGGGATCCCGCGGCCGCCGTCAGCAGGCCCAGCCGGACCTGCTGGTCATGACCGCGACACCGATTCCCCGCAGCCTGGCGCTGTCTTTGTACGGCGACCTTGACGTCAGCCAGATCGACGAGCTGCCGCCCGGACGGAGCCCGACGACGACGCGTTGGCTGCGCGGCAGCGAGCTCGACGAGATCGATCTGGAGCTGCGACGGGTAGCGGCAGCGGGGGAGCGTGCCTTCGTCGTTGCGCCGCGCATCGAAGACATCGACGACGGCTGTATCTCCGCCGTGGAGCTGGCGCGCCAGTTGAAGGGACGCAACCCGGCGCTCTCCTTTGGCCTCGTCCACGGTGACATGGATGCGGATAGCAAGGCGCAAGCGATGCACAGCTTCACTTCCGGAGCGACTTCGGTGCTGGTGGCGACCACGGTCATCGAGGTCGGAGTAGACGTCCCGGAGGCAACGCTGATGGTGATCGAGGGCGCCGAGCGCTTCGGTCTGGCGCAGCTACATCAGCTGCGCGGCCGCGTCGGAAGAGGAGCGCGTCCCGGTAAGTGTTGGTTGGTACCGCGCGGCAACGTCACTGACGCGGCGGCACAGCGATTGCGTACGCTCTGCGACACCAGCGACGGGTTTCGCATCGCCGAGGAAGATCTTCGCCTCCGTGGCCCCGGCGAGATCCTCGGAACCCGGCAGGCCGGACCGGTCGAGCTCCGCATCGGCGATCCCTATGCGCACGCCGACTGGTTCGAGGAAGCTCGCGATATCGCGCGTGCCCTGGTGGACGGTACGGACGCGGCGGCAACCGGCTACCGTGATCGCTTGCGCGACGCCTGGCGTACGCGTATGCGGCTGGCCCGCGCCGGCTGATGCGGATCATCGCCGGCCGAGCGCGACGGAGACGGCTTACCGTGCCGGACCTGCCCGGCGTGCGGCCAACCTCCGACCGCGCCAGGGAAACGCTGTTCAACGTCTTGCAGCCGGTGCTCGAGGACGCCCGCGTCCTCGACCTGTTCGCCGGCACCGGCGCGCTCGGTCTCGAAGCGCTAAGCCGCGGCGCTCGCTGTGCGACGTTTGTCGACCAACAGCGGAAAGTCGTCGAAGCGCTACGGGCCAACATCGCCAGTTGCGACCTCGAAGCCGAGTGCAACGTGATCGTCGCCGACTACCGGGCCGCGTTGCGACGCCTCGGCGCCACCGATAGCGAGCCATTCGATCTCGTATTCGCCGACCCGCCGTACGGGTCCGGACGCGGAGCGGAGTGCCTGGCGCGGCTTCAGACCCATGGGCTGTGCGCTGACGATGCGCGCATCGTCCTCGAACAGCGTGAGGATGAGGCCATCGAGCTGCCGGCACCGTGGGCGCTTGTACGCCAGCTGCGAGTGGGCGACACCGTGTTTCTGATCTGCTCCCGCGTAGAGCCCGGCGGTGCGTCCTGCTAAAGTGCGACAGTGGTCTCCGAATCGGGGGCGGAGGCGCGCAACGGGGTCCGAGACCGTGAACACCGCTGCTATTTATCCGGGATCGTTCGATCCCGTTACCAATGGACATCTGGACATCATCCGGCGATCCCGGGAGGTGTTCCCACGCCTGATCGTTGCGGTGCTGCGCAACTCGCGCAAAGAAGCAATGTTCTCGGTAGAGGCGCGAACGTCACTGCTGGAGCGACTCCTCGGCGATGAGGATGGGATCGAGGTGGTCAGCTTCGAGGGCCTGCTTGTCGAGGTGGCACAGGCGCGGGGCGCAAGCGTGATTATTCGCGGCCTGCGCGCCGTGACGGATTTCGAGTTCGAGTTCCAGATGGCGATGATGAACCGGCATCTTGACGGTCGGATCAAGACCATGTTCATGGTGCCGCACGAAGACTACACCTACCTTTCATCGAGTTTGATCAAGGAAATCTACGAGCTCGGCGGTACCGTAACGGGAATGGTCCCGGCCGAGGTCGAGGAGCAGCTACGTGAGCATTTCGCCCGCTGAACGGTCTGATGCCCTGCGACTCAGTCGCACCGTGTCGCGCATTGGCGCCTCGGCCACACTTGCCGCCAGCGAGAAGGCCCGCCAGCTGCGCGCCACGGGTATCGACGTACTCGATCTCGGCCCTGGGCAGCCGGATTTCGACACGCCGGAGCCCATCCGCGCGGCCGGCATTCGGGCGATCCGCGAGGGCCGCACCCGGTATACACCGGCGGCGGGGATTCCGGAGCTGCGCGAGGCGGTTGCCAGCTTGTACAGCTCGCGCGACGGCGTGCCCTATCGAACCGACGAGACGATGATCACCGCCGGAGGCAAGCAGGGACTGCACAATTTCTTCATGAGCGTGCTCGACCCCGGAGACGAGGTGATCATCCCGACTCCCTACTGGGTGAGCATTCCGGAACAGGTGAAGCTGGCCGGCGGAGAGCCGATCACCGTCGACACCGACGAGGCGGATGGTTTCGAGCTCCGATCGGAAACGATCGCGGCGGCGTGCACCGAACGGACTCGGGTGATCGTGCTGAACACGCCGAGCAATCCGAGCGGTGCCGTCATCGACGCCGCGGAGATGCACAAGCTGGCCGCCCTGGCTCTCGAGCGCGGTGTGCTCCTGCTGGTCGACGAGTGCTATGCGGCACTGGTGTACGAGGGCACCGAGCACGTTACCCCGCTGAGCTTCGGCGCCGAGGCCAAGGAGATCACGGTTATCTGCGGCTCCTGTTCAAAGAGCTACGCGATGACCGGCTGGCGCATCGGCTACCTTGCCGGGCCGCGCGAGATCATCGCCGCCTGCGTTCGCTTGCAAGGCCACACGACGTCAAACCCCGCATCGGTCAGCCAGTACGCAGCGCTCGAGGCGATGACGGGTGACCAGACGCCGGTGCGGCAGATGCTGGCGACGTTCGCCGAACGGCGCGATCGGGTGCTACCGCGAATTCGTGCCCTGCCAGGCGTCGAGTGTGTAGAGCCGAAGGGAGCTTTCTATGCCTTCCCGAACGTTTCGTCGCTCCTCTCGGAACAGCTGCCGACCTCCGCCGAGCTTGCCGACCATTTCATCGATCAGGCACACGTGGTCACGGTCCCAGGTGTGGCATTTGGCCGCGACGGTTTCCTGCGCATGTCGTACGCCACCTCGATGGAAACGCTCGAGGCGGCGCTCGACCGCCTCGAAACAGCGTGCGCCGCGCTTGCGGCAAACTAACGCCACCGATGGGATGAGCGGATCGACGGGGCGCGCCGCCCAGGTGTTCGGCGATTGAATCCGACCGTCGCCGGCGAACGCTTCCATCTGCAGGCGGAGTTCGAGCCCCAGGGCGATCAGCCACGGGCGATCCGGGAGCTCGAGGCCGGCCTCGCGTCGGGAGCCGCGAACCAGGTGCTGCTGGGAGTCACCGGGTCCGGCAAGACCTTCACGATGGCGCAGATCATCGAGCGGGCTCAACGTCCAGCCCTCGTCATCGCGCACAACAAGACGCTCGCGGCGCAGCTTTATCAGGAGTTTCGCGACTTCTTTCCACCCAACGCGGTGGAGTATTTCGTCTCCTACTACGACTACTACCAGCCGGAGGCGTACGTCCCCTCAACCGACACCTACATCGCCAAGGAAACCCTCATCAACGACGAGATCGATCGGATGCGGCACTCGGCTACGCGGTCGTTGTGGAGCCGTCGCGACGTGGTAATCGTGGCATCGGTGTCCTGCATCTATGGGCTCGGGGCGCCGGAGTCGTACTACGGGCTGATGCTGCCGTTGGAGGTGGGTGCCCGCCTGGATCGGCAGCAATTCCTGCGCCAGCTGGTGGAGTTGCACTACACACGTCGGGAACATGGTCTGGAGCGTGGCAGCTTCCGCGTGCGTGGCGAGGAAGTCGAGATCCTTCCCACCTACGGTGAGGAGGCTCTGCGGATCACCTTCGACGATACGGAGATCGTGGGCCTGGCCGAGATCGA
This sequence comes from Acidobacteriota bacterium, assembly GCA_965248695.1. Taxonomy (GTDB): domain Bacteria; phylum Acidobacteriota; class UBA890; order UBA890; family WLXD01; genus DASCOT01. Next base: position 5,302,493 of record CBDFKD010000002.1, read on the forward strand.
CCCGCTGATGGGACAGACGCTGAACCAGCACGCCAAGCTGGGCCTTTTCCCGGCATCTCACTACGTCACCACCCTCGAGCGGCGCGCGGCGGCGATCGAGACCATCAAGGAAGAGCTCGACGAATGGCTGCCCCAGCTACAAGCCGAAGGCAAGATGCTCGAGGCGCAGCGGCTACATCAGCGGACGATGTTCGACCTGGAGATGATGCAAACCGTGGGCTACTGCCACGGCGTGGAGAACTACTCGCGTCACCTCACCGGCCGTGAGCCGGGCGAGCCGCCGCCGACGCTGATCGAATACCTGCCGGAGGACCACATCGTCTTCATCGACGAATCACACATGACGGTGCCGCAGCTGCGCGGCATGTACGAGGGCGATCGGTCGCGCAAGAGCACGCTCGTCAAGCACGGCTTCCGGCTGCCCTCGGCGATGGACAATCGACCGCTCAACTTCGACGAGTTTCTGGGACTCGTCGGACAGATAGTCCACGTGTCGGCTACACCGGGTCCCTGGGAGCTGGAAGAGAGCGGCGGGGTGGTCGTGGAGCAAATCATTCGCCCCACCGGGTTGACCGATCCGGATGTCGATGTGCGACCCGCGTCAGGTCAGGTCGACGACTTGTTGGCCGAGGTGCGGGCACGGGTGGACCGATCGGAGCGCGTGCTGGTAACCACTCTCACCAAGCGGATGTCCGAGGAGCTGACCGACTATTACGGCGATCTGGGAGTCCGCGTACGCTATCTCCATAGCGATATCGACACCCTCGATCGCATCAAGCTGTTGCGCGACTTCCGACGCGGCGACTTCGACGTGCTGGTGGGGGTGAACCTGCTGCGGGAAGGCCTCGACCTGCCGGAAGTGACGCTCGTAGCGGTGCTCGATGCCGACAAGGAAGGATTCCTGCGCTCGGCCACGGCGCTCATACAGACCACCGGCCGCGCAGCGCGAAACGTGGAGGGCAAGGTCATCCTCTATGCGGATCGCATCACCGACTCGATGCAGTTGGCCATCGGCGAGACGACGCGGCGTCGAGAGATCCAGCAGACCTACAACGACGAACACGGGATTGTCCCGGAAACCATCGTGAAGCGAATCTCCGACACGTTCGGCCAGTTCTACGCTCGCGACTACGTCGACCTGACCGTCGCTGAAGAGCCCGAGCTGCCGATGGATGGGGTGAGCATGGGCGAGCATCTCGCCGACCTCGAAAAGCAGATGCTCGCGGCAGCGGAGGAGCTCGACTTCGAACAGGCGGCGAATATCCGTGATCGCATGCAGGAGCTGCGTCGACGGCAGCTCGGCGTATCGTGACCATCCGGCGAGCTCGAGCCTGATGCCGATCGACGCCATTCGCGAGCTGGTCGGCGACCTGCCCGCCGAACCGGGTGTCTACATCTTCAAGGACGCCCGCGGTCGAAGCATCTACGTCGGCAAGGCCAACCGTATCCGCGATCGAGTGCGGTCACACCTGAGCGGCGGGCGGGAAGAGCGCCGCCAGCAGCGCATGCTCCACGAAGCCGTTGACGTCGAGGTCATCGTCACCGATTCCGAGGTCGAGGCTCTGACGCTGGAGAACAGCCTCATCAAGCAGAGCACGCCACGCTTCAACGTGCTGCTGCGTGATGACAAGAACTACCCGTACCTGCGCCTGACCGAGAGCGAGACATTCCCTCGTCTCCAGCTCGTACGGGGTATGGAGCAGGACGGCGACGAGTACTTCGGCCCCTATATCCCCAATACCCGCGCCCGCCTCATGCAGGTGGTGGTGTACCGCAACTTCGGGCTGCGTCCCTGCAATATCGATATTGACGGCTCATGGGACCGCGCCTGTCTCTACTACGACATCGGCGAGTGCGCCGGCCCCTGCGTGCGCGCCCTGTGCGACGAAGAGCGTTACTCCGACATCGTCAACGAGGTGAAGCTGTTTCTGCAGGGGAGGGGAGAAGACCTCGAGGGCGACCTGGAGGCGAAGATGCTGAGTGCATCGTCCACTCAGCAGTACGAGCGTGCAGCGCACTATCGAGACCTCGTGGAGACGGTGCGAGCTGCATCGCGTGAGCAGAAGATGGCCTCGAAGGATCTCGGCAATCGAGATCTTTTCGCCCTCTATCGCGAGGAACAGCGGGCGGCGCTGCAGGTGTTCCTGGTGCGCGATGGTCTGGTGGTGGAGCGCCGTCAGTATTTCTGGGACGACGTGAAGGAGGTCGACGAGCAGGAGCTGCTCACCACCAGCGTGCAGCAGTACTACCACGGCGGGACCGTGATCCCTCCGGAGGTCTGTCTGCCGATACCGCTCGAATCGGCCGGTGTGCTCGCTGAGTGGCTGCGTGAGACCCGTGGTGGCGCGGTCAAGCTTCTGGTGCCGCAACGAGGCCCCAAGCGCCGCCTGCTGGAGCTCGTGATGCAGAACGCCAAGCTTGCGTACGCGCATCGATACGAGCGTGGCGAAGCCGAGCGCGGCGCGCAGTTGTTGCAGGAACTGCTCGACCTGGACCACCCGCCACAGGTGATCCAGTGCATTGACGTCTCCAATCTGCAGGGACAGCAGATCGTCGCCAGCCTGGTCTCGCTGCGCGACGGCAAACCGGACAAGTCGAGTTACAAGCGGTTCCGCATACGCGACCTCGCGGGTCAGGACGATTACGAATCCATCGCTCAGGTCGTCCGGCGTCACTTCCAACGGGTGCTTGATGGCGAGATCGCGGCGCCCGATCTGCTGTTGATCGACGGTGGTCGTGGCCAGCTGTCGTCGGCAAGCGGAGCGTTGGTGGAGCTCGGCATGCAGCAACAGGCGGTCGCCTCGATCGAGAAGGGCGAGGAGAAGCTCTTCGTCCCAGAGCGTCCGGAGCCGGTACAACTGCAGCCCCACGCCGACGCCCTGCGGTTGGTACAGCGAGTGCGCGACGAGGCGCACCGGTTCGCGATCACCTACCACCGCTCGTTGCGCAGCAAGTCGGTCCTGCGCTCGGAGCTCGGCGAGATTCCGGGCGTCGGACCGAAGCGCCAGCGTGCCCTACTGCGGCGGTTCGGCTCGCTGGCCGGGGTGCGCAGCGCAACGGAGCCGGATCTCGCCGAGGTCGTCGGCGGCAAGCTTGCGGCGTCGATTCGAGCCGTTCTAGCACCGGCTAGAGACGCGGGATAGCATCACGGGATGGAGGGAGCCGGCCTCATCGTCACGCAAATCGTCGCCCTGCTGTTCGCGATCTCGTTTCACGAGGCGGCACACGCGTGGTCGGCCGACCGGCTCGGCGATCCGACAGCGCGGCTGTTGGGTCGGGTGACTATGAACCCGATCGCCCATATCGATCCGTTCATGACGATCCTGTTTCCCGCCATGATGATGTTCGCTGGCCTGCCGCCGTTCGGCGCCGCCAAGCCGGTACCGGTCAATACCGCCAACCTGGCGCATCCGAAGCGTGACCACGCCTGGATCGCCGCGGCGGGGCCGCTCAGCAACGTGCTCCTGGCGGCAATTTGCGTTGTCCTGATCCGCCTGATGCGCGCCAATCAAGAGGCCCTGGTCGCCGCCGTTACGGCCAGCGTCTTTCTGCCGGTGCTCCAGCTGCTGGTGGCGTCGCTGCTGATCAACCTGTTGCTGGCGGCGTTCAACATGTTGCCGATCCCGCCCCTCGACGGTTCCTGGATCCTGTCGGCCACTCTGTCAGGACCTGTGGAGCGGTTCTACCGCTCGATCCAGCCATATGGCTTCTTCATCCTGATCGCCTTGATATGGCTGGGTGCGCTGCGGGTGTTCATCCTGCCCGTGATCCGATTCGGACAGGTCCTTGCAGGTCTCGGCTAAACACGGGCGGTCGGAAGGTGCCTGACGCGCATACGAACCCGTTTCACGTTCACACGACTTCGTTCGACGGACCGCTCGATCTGTTGCTCCACCTGGTTCGGCGTCACGAGGTGCCGATCGAGCAGGTTCCGTTGGCGGAGATCACCAGTGCCTATGTCGAGACACTCGACTTCATGGGCGAGATCGAGTTGGAGCCAGCGGCCGAGTTCCTCGAGGTCGCCGCCACCCTAGTGCGCTTCAAAGCGCGAGCGCTCCTGCCGCGCCCGGCGTTGCCCGAGGATCCGGAACTGGCCGCCCAGGAAGAGACGGCGCTACTACAGCAGCTCGTAGAGCATCAGGTCGTCCGACTGGCGGCGCAACGATTGCGCCATCGCGAGAACCAGGCGGCCGGGGTCTGGTTCCGAGGCGAAGCCAGTCCGGCAGGTATCGAGGCGACCGAAAACGAGATCGTCGAGGCCGACCTGTTTACCCTGGTAACGGCCTTCCGCAATGTCCTCGCCGGGCTCGCGGAACCGACGCCGTTCGAGGTTCCGCGCGAGGAATTCTCGGTAGCCGACTGCTCCGCCGAGATCCGTTCTAAGCTCGCCGGCGGCCACCCCATCCCCTTCGGAGATCTTTTCGAGTCGGGCGCGCCGCGCGGCAAGCTGATCGCCACATTCCTGGCACTGCTGGACCTGATTCGCGGCGCCGAGGTGCGCGCCTACCAGGACGGACCGCTAGGAGCCATCCTGGTGTTTCCCGGCGACGCTGTCGATAGCGCCAGTTCCAGCGAGCCCTCAGCATGACCGATTCGTCCGTCTCCAAAGCGCTCATCGCCGGCGTCGAGGCCGTTCTGTATGGTGCGGATGAGCCCGTCTCCGAGGATAGGCTCCTCGAGGTGATGCGCACGTCGAGTACCGGCACCGGCGCCGACGAGATCGCGGTGGAGACGCTGCGCTCAGCGTGTCTCGAGCTCGAAGAGAGCTACCGAGTCCGCGGATCGGCGCTGCAGGTGGTGGAGATCGCCGGCGGTTATCGTCTCGGTACTCGAGCCCGATTCGATCCGCTCATTCGTGGACTCCGGCAGGTAGAACGGCCTACGCAGCTCTCCATACCGGTACTCGAGACCTTGGCGGTAGTCGCCTACCGGCAGCCAACGACGATGGCCGAGATCCACTCAATCCGCGGCAAAGACCCGGGCGCCTCGCTGCGGCGTTTGCGAGACCTGGGCCTCGTGAGGATCACCGGCAGGCGCCGGGCGGTCGGACGTCCGTTCACCTATGGCACGACCACCCGCTTCCTGGAGCTCTTCGGGCTCCGCGACCTCAAGGAGCTTCCCTCGGAGGAGGAGTTCCAAGAGCTGCTCGAAGCCTGACCCGCCCCCTCGATGACCGCGGCACGGTTGCAGAAGCTGATCGCTGATGCGGGGGTAACGTCACGCCGCAAGGCGGAGGCACTGGTCGTTGGCGGCCATGTGACGGTCAACGGTGCCGTGGTCTCCGATCTCGGTGCCAAGGCCGATCTCGAAGTCGACGAGGTACGCGTCGACGGCCGCTCCCTGTCACGGGCGCAACGGATCTACCTGGCGCTCCACAAGCCGGCCGGGGTGGTCAGCTCGGTCGACGATCCGCACGCGGAACGTGTGGTCATCGATCTGCTGGGTGAGGAGATCACCGAGCGCGTCTTTCCGGCGGGCCGGCTCGATCGCGACAGCGAGGGCCTCATGTTGCTCACCAACGATGGCGAGCTCATGCAGGCGATAACCCGTCCGGGTGGTCCGGTGGACAAGGTGTATCGGGTGCACGTTCGGGGCGCTCCTGCCGCCGCCGATGTCGATCGACTGCGCACCGGTGCCGAACTCAACGGTCGGCGTCTGCTACCGTGCACGATCGAGCCGCTTGCCTCCTGCTCGCCGGATCATTCCGCGTTCCGGGTCGTGCTGCACGAGGGGAAGAAGAACCAGATCCGACGGATGTTCGGTGATCTCGGTCACCGGGTCGAGAAGCTGGTCCGCACTCGGATCGGACCGATCACACTCGGCGACCTGCGCGCCGGTGCGTACCGGCCGCTCAGCAAACGCGAAGAAACGGTGTTGAAGCGACTGGCCCTACTGGCCCGTATTAGACCAGCAGAATACTCGGAACGCGAACAACGGTGAAAGAACCTCCCATGCGCATAGCGATCGACGGGCCCAGTGGTGCCGGCAAATCAACGCTGGCGCGAGCGCTGGCACGAGCGCTGGGGCTTCGGTATCTCGACACCGGGGCCATGTACCGCGCTGTCGCCTGGAAGATGATGAAGGACGGTGTGGACGATCCCACCGAGGTCGTATCGCTCCTCGAGCGTGTGAGCTTGGAGGTGATTGCCGATCCTGATAACTTCCGCGTCCTGATCGACGGAGCCGACGTGACCGACGAGCTCCGAGCGCCGTCTGTGGGCCGCCGTGCGTCGGAGGTGGCTCAGATCCCGGGCGTGCGCAGCTGGTTGTTGCGACGCCAGCGCGCCGAAGCGGAGCTCGGTGCCGTGGTCGAGGGACGCGACATCGGCAGCGAGGTGCTCCCGAACGCTGATGCCAAGCTCTTCATCACCGCACCGGAAGCAGAGCGCTTGCATCGGCGCGCCGGTCAGCTCACCGGCGCCAGTGCTGCCGAGGTCACCGAGGACGTGCGCGAGCGCGATCGCCGCGATCTGGAGCGGCCGGATTCGCCGTTGCGAGTTCCGCAGGGTGCTACCGTCATCGATACCGGGGGCGAGGACGTGGAAACCAGCCTGAGGCGGGTCCTCGGAGCGGTCCGCGCGGCGCGTTGACAGCCACCTGAGCCCCCCCTAGGATTAGGGGCTGCCCCTTGCGGCACACGTGTGTCCAAAGGGCAAATTCCGCGTTCAGGAGGATACCCAACCCCATGTCGGTCCAGACCGAAGAAGAACCAAACCCGCGCCCCTCGGACGACCTGCTCGCCCAGCTCGACGCAATGGAAGGCGGTCAGATCGATCCCGAGGTCATGATGCAGCTCTACGAGCAGAGCCTGCAGGATCTTGCGGAAGGCGAAGTCGTCAACGGCTACGTGCTGGAAGTGCGTGAGAACGACGTCCTCATAGATATCGGCTACAAGTCGGAAGGCCTCGTAGACATCAACGAGTTCCGCGACCCGCTCGGCGAGCTCATGGTTGCCGCAGGCGACCAGGTGGAAGTGCTGCTCGTACGGCGTGAAGACCAGAACGGCAACGTCATCGTCTCCAAGGACAAAGCGGAGAAGATGAAGGTCTGGGGCAGGATCGAGGAGGCCTACCGCGACGAGGAGACGATCACAGGCATCGTCACCGACCGTGTGAAGGGCGGCCTGTCCGTCGACATCGGCGTGCGTGCGTTCTTGCCCGGCTCCCAGGTCGACCTTCGGCCTGTTCGCAACCTCGAGGCGATGCGCGGCGAGCAGATCGAATGCCGGGTGATCAAGGTCAACAAGCGTCGCGCTAACGTCGTCGTGTCACGCAAGGCGGTGCTTGAAGAGGCCCGAGCCGAAGAGAAGAAGGGCACGCTCGGCAAGCTCGTGGCGGGAAATGTCCTTCCAGGCGTGGTCAAGAACATCACCGACTACGGCTGCTTTACGGATCTGGGCGGAATCGACGGCCTCCTGCACATAACCGACATGTCGTGGGGTCGCATCTCGCACCCGAGCGAGATGTTCTCCATCAGCGATGAGATCAACGTCGTTATCTTGAATTTCGACGCCGAACGCGAGCGCGTGTCGCTGGGCTACAAGCAGCTCACCCAGGATCCGTGGATCGGAGTGACCGAGAAATACCCGGTCGGATCGCGACTCCAGGGCAAGGTCGTCAGCCTCACCGACTACGGTGCCTTCGTCGAGCTGGAAGAGGGCGTCGAGGGCCTGGTGCACATTTCCGAGATGACCTGGAAGAAGCGCATCAAGCACCCGTCGAAGCTGGTGCAGATCGCCGACCCTGTCGACATCGTCATCCTCGACGTCGACGAGGACAATCGCCGTATCTCCCTGGGCATGAAGCAGACTGAGCCCAACCCGTGGCGCGTCATCGCGGACAAGTATCACGAGGGACAGGTCATCACGGGCCGAGTCCGTAACCTGACGGACTTCGGCGCGTTCGTAGAGATCGAGGACGGCATCGACGGACTGATCCACATCTCCGACATGTCGTGGACGAAGCGCGTCGAGCATCCGTCCGAGGTGCTTCAGAAGGGCCAGGAAGTCGAGGTGGCCGTCCTGAACGTCGATGTCGAGCGTCAGCGACTCTCGCTCGGTCTGAAGCAGCTACGGCCGAACGTCTGGGATCAGTTCGTCGAACAGCACCGCGTAGGCGATCAGATCAGCGGTCAGGTGACGAAGCTCACCAACTTCGGCGCCTTCGTCGAGTTGCAGGAAGGTCTCGAAGGACTCCTGCACGTCTCCGAGATCGCCGACCGCCACGTCAAGGACCCGGCCGACGAGCTGAAGGTCGGCGACACGGTCGACGTGCGCATTCTGAAGATCGAGACCGACGCTCGCAAGATCGCGCTATCGCTGCGTGAGGGCGGCGAGCAGGTCGAGGAGCGCGAGTACGAGCCTGCGGTTGCAGCCGAGCCAGCCAGTCGTTACGCGAAGGACGGCACGATGACCCTCGGCGACATGGTGGGCAACATCTTCGGTTCCAAATCCGCCAGCGACGCTGAAGACGACGACGCGATGCCGGCAGATCTCGACGAAAACGGCGAAGAAGAAGAGTAGCGGCACCGGCCAATGGTCGGAACAACCAGCCGGGTGACGATGACGAAGGCAGACCTGGTCGAAGAGGTAGCAGCGGTTTCCGATCTCAGCAAGAAGAGTTCGGAGGTCGTCGTGAGCACGTTCTTCAACAGCATCGTCGAGTCTCTGACCGGCGGCGACAAGGTCGAGCTGCGCGGTTTCGGCACGTTCAAGCTACGCCGCCGTCGAGCCCGGATCGGCCGCAATCCGAAGACTGGAGAACGCGTCGACGTACCCTCCAAGGTCGTTCCGTTCTTCAAGCCTGGCAAGGAGCTGCGCGAGCTCGTCAACCGCTAGACTGCTGGCGCGAAACGGCAAGCGCGGCGGATTCCGACGGCTCAGTCAGGCACGCGGGGATCAAGGTGAACCCACTTCTCAGCGCGATCGAACAGCAGGTCCGCGATCACGCGAGCGAGCTGGCGAGCGTTCACGTCGCCGCTCGCGCCGCCGATATCGACGACTCAGGGCGGTGTCCGGACGAGCTCATCGAACGACTCTGCGCCCTGGTTGACGGTCATGCCGACGGTGCTGAGCCCTCGCCCATGCACCTGGCGCTGCGTCTCGAGCAGGTGGCTCGTCACAGCGCCGCCGCTGCCGCCATTGCGGCAGCACACGGTGTGGGATCCTGGGCCGTCCATCAGGGGAGTGGAAGAGACAGGACGCGTATCGCGGGCCCTGGCTATGCCACCGTCTGTGGCGGCACGACGCTCGTCGCAGATGCCACGGCCGACGGGACCAGGCTGCAGGGTTCGGTCGCGCTGGTACCGGGCGCCGCCTACGCGACCGATTTCGTGGTGGCTTGCGAGTCGGGCACCGCCGCGGGGCTGTTCACGGTGTCCGCCGGGAGCGCCAACGTCGGAGCCGCGGAAGCTCTCCTGGGTTTGAGCGGGAGCGGTGCGGCGGCGGTTTCTCTCGACCGGGTCGGCGTGGCGCAGGAGGCTTGCGTCGGAAATGCCGAACTAGCCGCCAGGGTAGTCGACGCAGTGCGCATCGCCCACGCGGCACAGGCAGTCGGAATCGCGGCGAGCGCGCTCGATGCGGCTCTCGCTCACGTGACATCCACCGCCGTTGCTGGCGAGCTCCCGGAGCAGCCGCAATCGGTGCAGTGGATGCTGGCGGATATCGCTACCGAAACCGAGGCCGCCCGCCTGTTGCTTTGGCACGCCGCACTGGATCTCGACGCCGGCGAAGGCCGCCAAGCCGCCGCAATGTGCCGCCTGCTGGGGGCCGAGGCCGCCGTCGCAGCCACCCGCCGAGCAGTGCAGATCGCGGGCGAGGGCGGCACCCTGCGCACGTCGATTCTCGAGCGTCTGTACCGCGATGCGAAAGTCATGGAAGTGCTGGGCGGTACCAACGAGCAGCAGCTCAGCGTCATCGCCGACGGGCTGCTGCCTGAGCTCACGCGCTAGCAAGCCGCCTCGATGACTTGTGCCGATCTCCCCCGATAGGACTCTAGGCTCATGGACTGGCGACTGACGCCGGATCAACGGCTGATTCGGCAGACGGTACGCGAGTTCGTCGACGCCGAGGTGGTGCCAGCCGCGGGGGAGTGGGACCGGCAAAAGAGCTTCCCGGCGGCGGCATTCGAGCAGCTCGGCGCGCTTGGCCTATTCGGCATGATCGTGCCCACAGAATGGGGCGGCGCCGGACTCGACGGTACCGCGTACTGTCTCGCGCTCGAGGAACTCGCGCGTGGCGACGCTTCGACATGCGTGGCTGTCAGCGTTACCAACTCCGTCTACTGCGCGCCGATAAACAAGTTCGGCAATGACGAGCAGCGGGAGCGCTGGCTGGGCCCGTGCGCCGCCGGCGAGTGGCTCGGGGCGTTCTGCCTCTCGGAGCCCGAAACCGGCTCCGATGCCGGTGCGATCAGCACACGCGCTGAAGCGCGCGGCGACGACTACGTCCTCAACGGGGCCAAAGCGTGGATCACCAGCGGCGCTGTTTGCGGCGCCATGCTGGTGTTCGCCGTTACCGATCCGCAGTCCAAACGGCGTCGGGTCTCCGCCTTCATCGTGCCTCGCGATCATCCCGGAGTGGAGGTGCTTCCCGAGGAAGACAAGCTGGGCTTGCGCTCCTCGCGTACCAACCAGGTGCTCTTTCGCGAGGTCGTCTTGCCTACGTCGCACCGGCTCGGCGACGAAGGAGCCGGGCTGCGCATCGCACTCGACAGCCTCGATGGTGGCCGTGCCGGTATCGCGGCACAGGCCGTCGGTATTGCCCAGGGAGCGTTCGATGCCGCCCGTGATTACCTTCTGGAACGTGAGGCCTTCGGTCGACCGCTGGCGCAATTCGAAGGATTGCGGCACCAACTCGCGCGCATGGCAACCGAGATCCGCGCCGGACGACTGCTGTACCTCCGCGCCGCGGCGCTGCGCGACGAAGGTGAGCGCAATACCAAGTCGGCGGCTATCGCCAAGCTCTACGCCAGCGAAGCAGCGAATCGCACCGCCTATCAAGCGATGCAGATGCACGGGGGCTACGGGTACGTGGCGGACTATCCCGTCGAGCGGTTCTATCGTGACGCCCGGGTGACGACCATCTACGAGGGAACCTCGGAGATTCAGCGGCTCGTGGTGGCGCGAGCGTTGCTCGGCGAGGCGTCGGCCAGCCTCTCGTGAAGGGCGAATGTGTAGTCCAATTCTGAGGTGTGTGGGATACTCGGGCCTTCGGGCGCGCGTGCTGGGCACGTCGGCTGGGAAGAAGATTCGCGGGTGGGCGAACCAACGGTCTGGGCGAGCTTCGTCGACCGGAATCGCCGTGTTCATCTTGGATCAGGTGAGAACAGAAAGAGGCGATTGTGAGCGATAACACCGTCGAACTGACGACCGACAACTTCGAGAGTGAAGTGCTGGAGAGTGACATCCCGGTGCTGGTCGACTTCTGGGCCGTGTGGTGCGCGCCCTGCCGAATGATCGCACCCGTGGTGGAAGAGCTCGCCAGTTCGTACTCCGGCAAGATCAAAGTCGGCAAGCTGAATGTCGACGATCACGGTGACGTTGCGACGCGGTTCAATGTGCGTGGGATTCCCACCCTGCTCCTGTTCCACGAGGGCCAGGTTCAGGATCAGATGGTCGGCGCCGGATCGCGCGACAGCATCGTGGGAATGCTCGACAAGGTGACCGCCGTAGCGTAGACGTCCTTGGTGAACATGCGGGTTGATATCGCCAGCCTGGAGGACGGCCCACTTCGGTTCGCCGGAACCACGGCGGCACCGCGTGAGGTGCGGGTCGCGGGCGACCCCAGCCTCACCGCCCCGATAGCCTTCGGCGCTTCCGTGGAGCTCGACGGCGATGCCGTGCGGGTCACCGGATGGCTCCATTCCACCGTTAGATTGCCTTGCTCACGCTGTCTGGAGTCAACTACTCTGAGCGTCGAGCGCGTGCTGGAACTGGTGTTTCGATCCGCCTCAAACGCCCCGGAATCAGGGGCTACCGAGCTTGACGCCCGGCAGCTCGACATCGATTATTACGCGGGTAACACCTTGGATCTGAGGTCTGTGCTGGCCGAGCAGGTGCTGCTCGCCTTGCCAATGAAGCCACTCTGTAGCGAGAACTGTGAGGGGCTCTGTCCACAATGCGGCGCCAACCGCCGCGGGCAGGCGTGTGAGTGCCAGCCTGACGTTGATCCACGACTGTCACCGTTGGCCGCGTTGCGGGATCGTCAATAAACGCTCCGCGCGGCGGATGCGTTAAGCCGCGCTGCCGGCGCCAAAACCGAGGAAACGATCTTGGCACTTCCCAAGCGACGACATTCGCGTACGCGTCGCGACAAGCGGCGCACACACGACGCCCTACGACGACCGGCGCAGTCCCTGTGCCCGGAGTGTGGCCGAGCCAAACAACCACATCGGGCCTGCGCTCACTGCGGTACCTACCGTGGCCGACAGGTGGTCTCGTCCCGCGACGACGGCTGAGTCCAGTCCGTTTCTCGCGTACGAACCTGAGAACCTGATGTCCAGGGCTCTGCCTGCGGAGGTCGCTTGAGGATCGCCGTCGATGCGATGGGCGGAGATCACGCACCAGAACACCCGGTCAACGGTGCTGTGATGGCTGCCTGTGATCTCGGAATCGAGATTGCGCTAGTTGGCAACGACGCCGTGATCGCACCTGCGCTGGCGCGGCACGGGTATCCCGCCGGTGTTGAGATCGTCCACGCCGAGCAGGCGATTGCGATGGATGAGTCGCCGGCAGTGGCCGTTCGGCGCAAGCGTCACTCATCCATCCACGAGGCCGCACGGCTCCTTCGCCGGGGCGAAGTGCAGGGGCTGGTTTCAGCCGGAAACACCGGTGCGGTCATGGCAGTGGCAAAGGTGATCGTCGGAACGCTGGAGGGCATCGATCGCCCGGCGTTGGCGGTTGTGCTACCGACCCAGACCGGTCGTGCGGTGGTGCTGGACGTTGGTGCGAATGTCGAGCCCAAGAGCGGGCAACTGGTGCAGTTCGCGGTGATGGGGACCCATTTCGCCAGCGAGATCCTGGACATCGACCGACCCCGCGTTGCGCTGCTATCCATCGGCGAGGAAGCGGGCAAGGGTAACGAGTTGGTGAGAACCGCGCACGGCACGCTGCAGGGCTCCGGCCTGAACTTCATCGGCAACGTCGAAGCAAGTGACCTCTATCGCGGCGGTGCCGATGTCGTGGTGTGCGACGGGTTCACGGGGAACATCTTGCTGAAAACCAGTGAGGCCGCCGTCGAGACCCTGCGGTTCCTCATGCGAGCCGAATTCACGCGGACCTGGGGCGGCCGCCTTGCTGCCCTGTTAGGTCGCGGCGCCTTCCAGCGTTTGCGTGGCAGGGTCGACTACGCCGAGTTCGGCGGGGCGCCGCTGCTCGGTCTCCGGGGTCTGGGGGTCATCTGCCACGGGCGCTCCAATCCGCGCGCCATCCGCAACGGTATTCGGATAGCCCTCGAATACAGCCAACACGGCGTGAATCAACGGATCGAGAACGCGCTCGCGGGGATGGATGCCGTTCCCACCGTCACCGCTGACGAGATCTCGGGCCAATGACGGACGCCGCGGCGGTTGCGTTCCTGTTTCCGGGCCAGGGCTCACAGTTCGTGGGCATGGGAAAGGAGGCTCATGACATTTTTCCGGAGGCCGCAGCGGCATTCGCGGAGGCCGATGAGGCGCTGGGGTTCCAGCTGTCGGAGCTCTGCTTTGCCGGCGACGCAGACGAGCTTCGCCGCACCGAGAACACACAACCCGCAATCCTGACGGTGAGCACGGCCCTGCATCGGGTGTTGACCGCCCGGGGCGTCGCGGCAGATTCGATGGCGGGACACTCGCTGGGTCAATACAGCGCCTTGGTGGCCGCCGGCAGCCTGGAGCTGGCCGATGCGGTACGCCTGGTCCGGGATCGAGGTCGGTACATGCAAGAGGCGGTGCCGGCCGGAGAGGGCGCCATGGCCGCGGTCCTGGGCCTGGCTGACGACGCGGTGATCGCCGCCTGCGCTGAGGCAGGGCGTGATGCCGAACCGGTCGAGCCGGCCAACTTCAACTCGCCCGGCCAGGTGGTCATCGCCGGCGCAACGACGGCTGTCCATCGCGCCATCGAGATCGCCAAGGTAGCCGGCGCCCGTCGGGCGATGCTGCTGGACGTATCCGCGCCCTTTCATTGCTCGTTGATGGCGCCTGCCCAGGAACGACTCGAAGTCGACTTGGGCGCCGTCGCGTTGCGGACGCCCAACGTGCCGGTGGTCTGCAACGTGGACGCCGTGCCGCTCGCCACCTCCGATCAGGTACGCCAGGCCCTGGTCCGGCAGGTCACGGCGCCGGTTCGCTGGGTGGATAATCTGCGTTGGCTCGAAGGCGCCGGGACATCCACCTACGTCGAGGTCGGCCCAGGTAAAGTACTGGTGGGCCTCGCGAAGCGAACGCTGGACGGACCCCGGACCTGCGCGGTCCAGGCGCCGGCCGACGTGGACGCGCTGCTCGCCCTGGTCGCGCCTGGCGAATCGTAGGGCTTTGCCCATAACCCCGAATCAGACGGAGGCACGGTGTCCGCCAGCTTTCAGGATCAGGTCAGCATCGTCACTGGCGGTTCGCGTGGCATCGGACGTGCGATCGCCACTCGACTCGCTCGCCAGGGCAGTCACCTGGCGATCGGAGCACGGACAGCAGCCGCCTGCGAGGCGGTAGCCGAGGAAATCCGGACGCACGGCGTAGAGGTTCTTCCCCTGGAGATGGATGTCGGCGATGCCGCCTCCGTGGCGGCCGCTGCCAGCGCGGTCCAAGAGCACTTCGGGAAGATCGACAACCTGGTGAACAACGCCGGGATCACACGTGACAATCTCCTCCTCAGACTCAAGGACGATGCCTGGGACGACGTGCTCCGGACCGACCTGACGGGCGTCTTTCTGTGCTCTCGCGCCGTGCTAAGATCGATGCTTCGCCAGCGACGGGGAAGGATCGTTTCGATCAGCTCGGTCGTCGGGCTGCTCGGCAATCCCGGCCAAACGAACTACGCTGCCGCCAAAGCCGGAGTGCACGGATTCACCAAAGCACTCGCGCGCGAGGTGGCGTCGCGCGGCATCACGGTGAACGCTGTGGCTCCGGGCTATGTCGAAACGGACATGACGCGCGACCTGCCCGAGGAGGCCAAGCGGCACCTACAGGAACAGATCCCGCTCAGTCGGCTGGGAACCGGTGATGATGTCGCCGGGGCCGTGAGCTTCCTGCTGTCCGAAGACGCAAGCTACATCACCGGTCAGGTGATCAGCGTCGACGGCGGCATGTATATGTAATCCCAGAATTCCGAGCCACGGGCGCCTGCCACGGCAAGCGCCGCCAAGCGTAACTGCAACCCGCTGTGCTGGAGGAAGGGCATGGACATCGAAGCAAAGGTCAAGGAGATCATCGTCGAGCAGCTCGGTGTAGATGCCGAGGAGGTCACTACCGGCGCCTCGTTCATCGAGGATCTCGGTGCGGACTCGCTGGACACGGTGGAGCTCGTGATGGCGTTGGAAGAGGAATTCGACCTGGAGATTCCGGACGAGGACGCCGAGAAGATCGCCAAGGTCCAAGACGCCGTCAGTTACATTCAGAGCAAGAGCAACTAGCGGTTTAACGGCGGGACTGGGGGAGCTGATGGATCGCCGCGTCGTGGTTACGGGCGTCGGAATGATCACACCGGTCGGGTTGACCACCGACGCTACATGGGACGCCTTGCTCGAGGGGCGTAGCGGTGTGGGCCCGATCACCAAGTTCGATGCCGACGACTATGCCGTGCGGATCGCGGGCGAGGTGCGCGACCTGGATGCCACCGACTTCGTGCCGAAGAAAGACCTGAAGAAGATGGACCTGCATATCGTCTACGCGCTGGCGGCAACCGCTGACGCATGGTCGATGTCGGACGTCGATGGGGCCTATGCGCCGGAGAGGATCGGCACCATCATCGGGTCGGGAATCGGCGGTCTGAACATCATGCAGAAGTTCCATGAGGTGCAACTGCGCCGCGGCCCCGGAAGAGTCAGTCCGTTCTTCATACCGGCGCTGATCGTGAACCTCGCCTCCGGATGGGTGTCGATGCGATACGGACTCAAAGGGCCGAACTCATCCGTGTGCACCGCCTGTTCGACCGGCAACCATGCCATCGGCGACGCCTTCCGGGTGATCGCGCGTGGCGAGGCCGAGGCCATGGTTTGCGGCGGCACCGAGGGTGTCATTTGCTCCCTGGCGATCGACGGGTTCAGTGCCATGCGGGCGTTGTCGATGCGCAATGACGACCCCGTGCGCGCCAGTCGCCCGTTCGACTCCGACCGCGATGGCTTCGTTCTCGGCGAAGGAGCGGGCATCCTGGTGCTCGAAGCGGAGGAGAGCGCCACAGAGAGAGGGGCAACGGTGCTCGCAGAGATCGTAGGCTACGGCATGACCGCAGACGCCTACCACATCTCTGCGCCGCCCGAGGATGGCGACGGGGCGGTACGGGTCATGCGCGCAGCTCTCGACGATGCTGGCATCGAGCCGAGTGCCATCGGCTACGTGAACGCCCACGGCACCTCGACACCGGTGGGCGATTCGGCCGAGGTGAAATCGATCAAGACCGTCTTCGGCGACCACGCGAACGAGCTCGCGGTGTCCTCGACCAAGTCGATGATGGGCCACTTGCTCGGCGCCGCGGGCGGTGTCGAAGCCGGGATCACCGTCATGGCCTTGCGCAGCGGACAGCTGCCCCCGACGATCAACTACGAGAATCCTGATCCCGACTGTGACCTCGATTTCGTTCCCAACGAGACGCGGGCCCTCGGCTTCGACTACGGGCTCTCGAACTCGTTCGGATTCGGTGGGACGAACGCAGCCTTGATCTTCAAGCGCTACGCCGCCTGAACGGCGTCGCCACGACCATTCAGCCGAGCGCGGAGCAATGGCCGAAGCCGACCTGCTGGAGTCTCGACGCCAGAAGCTCGCAGCGCTCGAGGCCACGGGTCTCAACGTATTTCCGGCGCGGTTTCCAGTCGATGGGACGCTGCAACAACTGCGTGCCACGCACGAAGGCGCCACCGGGGAGCAACTCCAGGAGACGCCACCGGCGGTACGAGTCGCCGGTCGGCTAGTCGGGGTCCGGGAGCACGGCAAATCGGCATTCGGCGACATCGATGACGGCAGCGCCAGACTTCAATGCCATGCGCGACAGAAGGTGTTGGGTGAGGAACGCTTCGGCGCCTGGTCAGATCTGGACCTGGGCGACTTCGTTGGCATAGAGGGGGTGCTGTTCCGCACCCGCACCGGAGAGCTGACGGTGCGCGTTGACAGCTACCGTCTGCTGTCCAAGGCGCTCCGGCCGATGCCGGAGAAATGGCATGGCCTGCGCGACAACGAAGTCCGCTACCGGCAGCGCTACCTCGACCTGCTGGCGAATCCGGCCGTGCGCGCCGTATTCGTGCGCCGAGCCGAGATCGTGCGCGCCTTGCGATCGCATCTCGATTCCAACGGCTTCCTGGAAGTCGAGACGCCCACTCTGCAACCGCTGTACGGCGGCGCCACGGCGCGGCCATTCGAGACGCATCACAACACGCTCGATATGGATCTCTACCTCCGAATCGCGCCGGAGCTGTACCTCAAACGTCTGCTCGTGGGCGGACTGCAGCGCGTCTACGACCTGAATCGGAACTTCCGCAACGAAGGGATCTCGAGACAGCACAATCCCGAGTTCACGATGCTCGAGTTTTACGCCGCGTATTGGGACTACGAACGGATGATGGAGTACGCCGAGGATCTGCTCAGCGCGGCGCTGGGCGACGGCACCGGGGACACCCGCGTCTCCTATCAGGGGCACGAGATCTCGCTGCGTCGTCCATGGGCCCGGATGCCGCTACGGCAGGCTCTGCTGGATATCGGCGAGCTCGCCGTAGCGCTGGTCGATGACGCGGCCGAGCTTGCCGACTGGTTGCAGGCCCAAAACGTGTCGACGGCGGGGTTGGGCCTCGGGGGACTGCGTGAGGCGGCATTCGACAAGGCGGTGAAACCGAAGGTCAGTTCGCCCCTATTCGTCATCGACTACCCGTTGGAAATCTCGCCGCTGTCGAAGGCGCGGCCGGAGAACCCCGATGAGGTCGAACGCTTCGAGCTGTTCATCGGCGGCATGGAGGTGGCCAACGGCTACTCTGAGCTCAACGATCCGCGCGAGCAACGCCGTCGCATGCAGGAGCAGGTTGATGGGCGAGGCGCAGCCGGGGAGGTACCACCGTCCGTCGACACCGATTACATCACGGCGCTCGAACACGGTATGCCCCCGGCAGCAGGTATCGGCATTGGTGTCGATCGCCTCGTAATGCTTGCTACCGACTCGTCTACGATCCGGGACGTAATCCTATTCCCACTATTACGCCAGAAAGACTAACCAGATTCATTAAAAGTCACCATTAGTTAGGCATGGCTTTTTCAGTCCGCTCCTGACTGCTATAGTCTACGTGGAGTCTGCGGTAGCAGACCGGCCGGGGCGTTGATCTCGGTTAGGCACTCTACGAGGGCAAAATGCGGGAGAGCGGACCCCGATGGCCGGCGAAGCGATTCCAGCTGTACATCGCGCTGCGCTACTTCAAGGCGCGCCGCCAGCAGGCGTTCACTTCAATCGTGAGCGTTGTCTCCGTCCTGGGCGTGATTGTCGGTGTGGCAGCGCTGATCATCGCGCTGGCGCTGCTCACGGGGTTTCAAGAAGACATCCAGGACAAGATCATCGGCGCCAACGCGCACGTCTTCGTGCAGCCGTTCGGCCCGTACCTCGACGACCACGTGATGGTCGTCGAGACGGCGCGCGAAGTCAGCGGCGTGGTGGATGCCGCACCGGCCTTGCTGACCCCCGGACTGATGGAGGGGCGCTCGCAAACACCGCAGTTCGTCAATCTGAAAGGGATCGATCCGCGCGGCGAGGCGCGTACCACGCGCCTGCTCGACCGTATGGTGAAGGGGAGTGCCGAAGGCCTCGCGCCTCGCAGCCCGACCTCGACGAGTCGCGACGGCGTGGTCTTGGGGAGCGATCTGGCCGCCAGCCTGTTCGTCGACGTCGGCGATCAGGTGAAGGTCAGCGTGCATTCGAGCGGCATGATCACTCCGTTCGGCGGCAGCGGAGGGATCAAGATCACCCGCTTCGACGTTGTGGGCATCTTCGAAGCCGGCATGTACGAGTACGACAACACCTGGGCCCTGATTCCGCTTCAAACAGCTCAGCGCATGATCGAGTCGGGGGATGGAGTCACGCTGGTGCAGGTACGCGTCGAGGACGCGTTCAACACCGCACCGGTGGTCGAGGAGCTCGGCGACCGGCTCGGCGAAGGCTATTTCTTGATGGACTGGCAGAGCATGAACCGGGCCTATTTCGCGGCTCTGAAGCTCGAGAAGCTCGCTCTCTTCGTGACCATCAGCCTGATCACCGCCGTAGCGGCACTCAACATCGCCGCCACGCTGGTCCTCATGATCAAGGACAAGCAACGCGATATCGGGATCCTGATGGCCCTGGGTACCACCCGGCGTCAGATCCTCCAGGTCTTCATGATCCAGGGTCTCGCCATCGGCTTGATCGGCACGTTGATCGGCTGCGTCGTCGGCGTGACCGCCGCCGTAGCGCTCGATTACTACGAGCTCATCCGGCTGGAAGCGCAGGTTTACTACCTGGCGTACCTGCCGTTCCACGTACGGTCCGTCGACCTGGCGCGAGTGTGCGTCGTAGCCGTGCTCATCTCGTTCGCGGCGACGCTCTACCCGGCGCGCCGCGCCTCACGACTCGATCCTGTCGTCTCGCTCCGATACGAATAGCCATGCCACACGCCGAAGAGATCCTGAGCGTCGAAGGCCTCCGCAAGAGCTACCGCTCGGGCAGCCGTCAACTACAGGTCCTGGCCGACTGCAACCTCTGCGTATCGGCCGGCGAGCGCATCGCGGTGATCGGTCAGAGCGGCGTCGGCAAGAGCACGCTGCTCCACCTTCTTGCCGGCCTGGATCGTCCTGACAGCGGCAGCATCCGTTTCCGCGGCCGCGAGCTGCATACGCTCTCGGAGTCCGAGCTGGCAGCGTTTCGTGGCCGGCACATAGGCCTGGTCTTCCAGTTCTATCACCTGCTGCCGGAGTTCAACGCCCTCGAGAACGTCATGATGCCGTTGCTGATCGGTGACGGCGCGGAGACTGCGCCGGCCGTTGCGGCGAGCTTGCTGGCGGACGTGGGGCTGGCGGATCGAGCCGATCATTTTCCTTCCGAGCTTTCGGGCGGCGAGCGACAGCGTGTGGCAATCGCGCGCGCATTGGCCCGGCAGCCGGAGATCCTGCTTGCCGACGAGCCGACCGGCAACCTCGACCACGACAACGGCATGCGGGTCCTGGATATCTTCTTTCAGCTCCACGAGCGCCTGGGCAACGCCCTGGTGCTCGTTACGCACAACCCCGAGTTGGTGGCCGACTTCGATCGCGTGCTCGTGATGGAGCCCGGTGGCCGACTCACCGAGCACACGACAAGCGGGGAAAACCGATGAACCGTCCGCGGAGGGAACGGCCGGTCTGGATGCGACGATTGCCGATGCTCAGCTGCGCCATGGGCTGCTCGGCAGGCGACGAGATCTTGGCAGCTGGAAAATCGCTCCGCTATACTCGAAATCAAGCGGCGTCTACTGGCGTCGCCCTTGCTGACAGGGGCCCCATTGGACGCGGCGTCAACGCGCGCGGGCTGTACGGGGCTTCCTGCGACTGGGGCTGGGTCGATGTTTGAGCGCTACACTGAACGAGCTCGACGGGTAATCTTCTTTGCGCGCTACGAAGCCAGCCAGCTGGGTTCGCGCACGATCGAGACCGAGCACCTCCTGCTCGGCCTGATCCGCGAGAACAACGGTCTCACCGGCAAGCTCCTGGGTCGATCGGATATCGAGGCGGAGGCCATCCGCGGAGAGATCCAGACGCGCACCGAAGTACGCGAGAAGATCTCCACATCGGTGGAGATCCCCCTCTCGGTCGAGTCGAAGCGCGTGCTGGCCTACGCCGCCGAAGAAGCCGAGAAGATGCTGCACAAGTACATCGGCACCGAGCACATCTTGCTGGGATTGCTGCGCGAGAAGAAATCCCTCGCTTCGCGCATCCTGGTCGAGAAGGGCATGCGCCTTTCGACTGCGCGCGAGGACCTGCTTTACTTGCTGAAGGAAAAGAACCTCAGTGAGAAGAAGAAGGAAACGCCCTTCCTCTCGGAGTTCTCCCGCGATCTGACCGAGATGGCCGCCAAGGGCAGCCTCGATCCGCTAATCGGACGGGACGACGAGCTCGAGCGCGCCATCCAGATCCTGTGCCGTCGGACGAAGAACAATCCTGTGCTGATCGGCGAGCCGGGAGTCGGCAAGACGGCGATCGTGGAGGGACTCTCTCAACGGATCGTCAGCGGCGAGGTGCCCCGGTTCCTCTACGACAAGCGGATTCTGGAGCTCGACATCTCGTCGGTCGTAGCGGGCACGAAGTATCGAGGGCAGTTCGAAGAGCGTCTCAAGACGATCATGAAGGAGCTACTCGACAACAAAGACATCGTGATCTTTATCGATGAGCTGCACACGCTTGTCGGCGCTGGTTCCGCCGAGGGGTCGCTCGACGCCGCCGGTATCCTCAAGCCCGCGCTGGCCCGCGGTGAAGTGCAGTGCATCGGGGCAACGACGCCGCGCGAGCACCGCAAGTACATCGAGAAGGACCGCGCGTTGGCGCGCCGTTTTCAGGGAATCAACATTGCCCAGCCTACCGAGGAAGAGACCGTCGATATCATCCGCGGGATTCGCGAGCGCTACGAGCAGTACCACGGCGTGAAGTACAGCGATGAGGCCCTGACCGCCGCCGTCTATCAGAGCAATCGATACATCACCGACCGGTTCCTGCCGGACAAGGCGATCGATGTACTCGATGAGACCGGCGCCCGGGTCAAGCTCGCCATGACCTCCGCGCCGAATCGTGTTCGCGAGCTCGAGGCTCGCTCGCGAGAGCTGGCGACGCGTCTGGATGCCGCCATTGCCGATGAGGAATTCGAACAGGCGGCCCACTTCCGCGATCTGATGAAGCGCGAGCGCGAACGCCTCGACCGGCTCCGGGCCGACCGCGGTGAGGAGATCACTGAAGAGGGGCCGCTGCTGGTGAGCATCGAGGACATCGAACAGGTGGTGTCGAACTGGACAGGAATTCCCATCACCTCCATCAAGCAGGAGGAGATGGACAAGCTGATCAACATGGAGGAGCAGCTGCACACCCGAATCGTTGCCCAGGAAGAGGCCATCGAGGTCGTTTCCCGGGCCATCCGTCGGTCCCGCGCCGGTCTCAAGTCACCGTACCGTCCGGTCGGCTCCTTTCTCTTCCTGGGACCCACCGGTGTGGGTAAGACGGAGGTCGCACGAACGCTGGCAGGCTTCCTGTTCGGCGATGACCGCTCCCTCGTGCGCTTCGACATGTCCGAGTACATGGAGCGACATTCGGTGTCGAAGTTGATCGGATCACCGCCGGGGTACGTGGGGCACGAAGAGGGCGGCCAGTTGACCGACCAGGTGCGCCGCAATCCCTATAGCGTCGTGCTACTCGACGAGATCGAGAAGGCGCATCCGTCGATCTTTAACATTCTGTTGCAGGTCTTCGAGGACGGTCAGCTCACCGATGGACTGGGCGCCACAGTCGATTTCAAGAACTGCATCATCATCATGACCTCGAATATCGGCGCTCGTTTCATGCAGAAGCGTGGCAGCGTCGGGTTCCGAGCCCTTGATGATGTGGCCACGTTCAGCGACATGCGGAACCGCGTCATCGAAGAGGTGAAGCGAACGTTCAATCCGGAATTCTTGAATCGCCTCGACGAGACGATCGTCTTCCACGCCCTCACCGATGAGCACCTGCAGCAGATCATCCGGCTGATGGTCGGCGAGGTGAACAAGCACATCGCCGACAAGGACATCCAAGTGGAGCTGGATGACCAGGCCTACCAGTGGCTCATCGACACGACGTGCGCCGATCGGAGCTACGGAGCCCGACCGCTCCGACGAGCGATTCAGAAGCACGTTGAAGACGCCCTCGCCGAGGAGCTCATCCGCGGTCGTCTGCGTGCCGGGACACACGTGCTCGTTTCGACCGATGGCGACGGGCTGCACCTTGACGTTACGGTGGTGGAGCCAGAGCCCGCAGACGCGGTGGTGTAGGCCAGGCCACTCTGACGCGAGCTTCGGCAACGGCCGGCGGCGACCGGGTCGGGCTGTCAGGCGGCCGATACGGTATCATTGCCCGCATGGTGTGCCCGCGACCCGCCGCGTGGGCGCGAGACGTTCGAGACTCCCCCCTGCGCCCGAAGACGCCATGAACTTGTTCCCGACCGATCAGCGATGCTATTTCCTCGCCCTTCGGGCTGCGGCCCTGGTGGCGACTGTGCTGACCCTCGCCGGCCCCCCGAACGTGCTCTTTGCGGCAACGGCCGGCACGTCGGCGGCGCAGGCTGTCGGCTCGACGCAGGTGGCGGGCACGGCGCAGGATCCGCAGGGCCGCATCATCGAAGAAATCCGCATCACCGGCACCGAGCGATTCGATACGGACACGATCAGCTTCTACATGGCGAGCCGCACCGGTGCACCGTTCGACGAGGCAACGGCGCAACTCGACTACATGTCGCTGTTCAACACGAACTGGTTCCACAACCTGGTGATGAGCTGGGAGGAAGGCTCCGCCGGGGGCGTCGTGCTGATCGTCGAAGTCGACGAGCTGCCGCTGCTCCGACAGGTGCTAATCGAAGGCACCAACAAGGTGAAGCTGCAAGACTTCAATGAGCGCCTGAACCTTATCGAGCGCTCGGTCCGGGTCAACGAGCCGGTGGACGAGCAGCAGCTGCGTGAGAACATCGAAGTCTTGACCTTCATGCTGCAGGGCGACGACGGATTGCAGTTCGTGCAGATCGACCTGGAGGTCGAGCCCTCGGAGCTCGGCACTGGTGTTGATGCGATTTACCGGGTCATCGAGGGCGACTCCGTGCGCATCGCCTTGGTGCAGTTCGAGGGCAACACGGTGTTCAGCGACCAGGAGCTGCGCTGGGCGATGAAGCGCACAGCCGAGCACCATTTCATGTCGTTTCTGAGCAAGAGCGACCGCTTCTCGCTCGCCGGCTATGAGTTCGACATCGTCGAACTGTCGAAGCTCTACCACCGCAATGGCTACCTCGAATTCGATGCCGACGACCCCATCATCGAGATCTTCACAGAAGACCGATCGTTGTGGTTCGACGACCGCGAGCGGCTGGCAATCACCGTCCCGATCTACGAGGGTACCCAGTACCGGATTGGCGATATCACTATCGAAGGGAACACGGAGTTCAGCGACGAGGAGCTCCTCAGGGATATCGGCCTGCGGCGCGGCGACATCCTCAATATCGAGGAGGTCCAGGCCGCCAATCAAGCGGTGGCGGACAAGTACACCAACGCCGGCTATCTGCAGGTCGCCGTCGCGCCGATTCCCACTCAGGATCCGTCCACGGGCACCGCCAACCTGACCTATCAGGTGCAGGAGAACTCGATTTACCGGGTTAACCGGATCGAGTTCTCCGGTAACACGAATACGCGCGACTTCGTGTTGCGCCGCAATTTGAATCTGCACGAGCTGGCGCGTTGGGACCAGCGGCGATTCGACACGAGCATCGAGCGGCTCTGGCGCCTCGGGTACTTTCAGAACGTCGAACACGAGCTGGCGACTGCGGCACCCGGCGAGAGCCTCGATCCGGCGGTGCCGGCAGATCCGCAATTCGGGTCGGTCGACGTCGACGTGAAAGTCTCGGAGATCGGACGCAATCAGATCTCGTTCGGCGGTGGTCTGTCAGCGCTCGAGGGCGGTTTCGTACAGTTCGGCTATTCGACCCGGAACCTGTTCGGCTACGGCCAGACGCTCTCCCTGTTCGGTCAGGTCGGTAAGCTCCGCCAAAACGTACGCCTGTCGTTCTCGGATCCGTACTTCCTGGGGAAACGGGTCCGTTTCGGTGCCGACATATTCCGTGATGCAATCGACTTTCCGGACTTCCAGCGCTCGGGTACCGGTGGCGCCATCCGCTTCGGCCTGCCGCTCAACCTCGATGAGACCATCGCCGCATTCCTCGAGTACAACTACGAGGTCATCGACATCGGCAACGTCAGCAGCACGCTGGGAAGCATCTCGTCGCCGCTCTTTCAGGCGCTCTTCCTGACGCAGGGCAAGCGGATCACCAGCTCGATCCGGCCCTTCGTCTTCCACTCGAAGCTCGACAATCCGTTCATGGCATCACGCGGCAGCCGTACCAGCGCTTCATTCGAGTATGCCGGCGGACCTCTGGGTGGCACGCTCGATTTCTGGCGTGCGAGCTTGCGCACGACCTGGTACATCCCGACGGTGACGCGCGCCGGGTTCATCCGCACACCGAAGCAGATCTTCGTGATCAATGTGCGGGCCGATTACGCTGAGCCACTCGGGGATCTGGTGGAGCTACCGATCTTCGAGAGGTTCTTCCTCGGCGGCGGCAACTCGGTTCGCGGCACCCGACTCCACTCGATTGGCCCGCTGGATGAGCGCGGCAACATCCTCGGTGGCACCAAAGGGCTGCAATACAATCTGGAGTACATCTTCGCGCTATCTCCGGCGTTGCGGGTGAAGGGGTTCCACGACGCAGGGCAGGCGTGGCTGTCGGACGCGAAGGTCAGCATCAAGGACATGCGCCGTACTGCCGGCCTGGAGTTCGAGGTGTTCGCACCGGTGTTCAACGTGCCGATGCGTTTTTTCTGGGCCTACAATTTCGAGCCGCTGGAGTTCTTCGGGGAGCAGAAGTCGACGTTCGAGTTCGCCATTGGCTCGACGTTCTAGGTCGGCCGCCGGCCTACGGCTGACTGCTGTCGCAGATCTCGTCGGCGGAACCCTCGAAGGTAGCGGCGACGGCCTGGTTGTCGGAGTGGCAGAGATCGAGCCGGCGCAGAGCGACGAGCTCGCCTTCGTCGTCGATACCAGCCGAGCTGCGGCACTGGCGACGACGGACGCAGCGGCGATCCTGGTGGCGCCCGATCTGGAGGTCTCACGCTTCGTCTCGGGTCGGGACCTGACGCTGATTCGGGTCGACGATCCCTACCGCGCTGTTGCCCTCGTCCTCGACGCCCTGTATCCGGTGCGGCCAGCGGAACCCGGGATTCACCCGAGCGCCGTCGTCGATGTGGCTGCCGACCTGGCGTCCGACGTTACTGTGGCCGCCCATGTGGAGATCGGTGCCGACGCTACGGTGGGCGCTCGCACCGAGATCGGCCACGGCAGCACTGTCGCCCGCGGCGTGCAGCTCGGCGTCGACTGCGTGCTCCATGCGCAGGTGACCCTGTACGAAGGCACCCGCATCGGCGATCGCGTTGTCCTTCACGCCGGCGTGGTGATCGGTGCCGAGGGATTCGGCTTCGCCCGCCAAGGACTCGACCAACGAAAGATCCCACAGGTCGGCGGCGTCCTTATCGAGGACGACGTGGAGATAGGCGCCGGGTCCTGTATCGACCGCGGTACACTGCGCGACACACGCGTCGGCGCCGGGACGAAAATCGACAACCTGGTACAGATCGGCCACAATTGCGACATTGGTCGGTCTTGCGCAATCAGCGGCCAGGCGGGCCTGTCAGGCAGCACGGTGCTGGAGGACGGCGTAATTGTCGGTGGAAACGTCGGTACCTCCGGCCACCAGGTGATTGGCGCCGGTTCGATGCTTGCGGCCAAGAGCGGCGTCCACGGGAACCTGCCCGCGGGATCCGTCGTCGGTGGCTACCCACACATGGAAATCGGCCTATGGCGACGCGTGGTCGCCGCCCTCGCCAAACTGCCGGGGTTGCTGAGGCGTGTTCGGCAACTCGAGAAAGCGTTCGAGAAGCGGGCTGAGGAGTAGGATTTGACCGTCGACATCTCGGGCATCATGGCGGCATTGCCGCATCGTTATCCGTTTCTACTGGTTGATCGCATCGTCGAGGTCGATCCTGGCGAGCGGGTCGTCGGCATCAAGAACGTGACGATGAACGAGCCCTTTTTTCAGGGACATTTCCCGGGCAACCCCGTGATGCCGGGGGTGCTGATCGTCGAGGCGATGGCGCAGACCGGCGCCGTGATGGCCCTCCGCGAGGGTGGCGAGGAGGTCGCCGGCAGGGTCTTCTACCTCGCCGCAGTCGACAAGGTCCGTTTCCGTCGGCCCGTCGTCCCGGGCGATCAACTGCGCATGGAGCTCACGGTGCTCTCAATGCGCCGCAGCAGGTGCAAGATGGCCGGTCGCGCCACGGTGGACGGAGAGCTCGCCGCGGAGGCCGTGCTGCTATCGCTGATGGTCGATCCCGGAACCGGACTGGGGCGATGAGCCCCTCCGTCCAGTGCCATCCAACCGCCGTCGTTCACGACGGGGCCGATCTCGGTGTCGGCGTCAAGTTGGGGCCCTACGCGATCGTCAACCCCACCGCCCGCATCGGCGACGGCTCGGAGATCGGCGCCTTCGCCGTGATTCACGATCACACCGACCTGGGGGCCGAAACGCGTGTCTTCCCGCACGCGTCGGTGGGTTCCGAGCCCCAGGACCTCAAGTTCGGTGGCGAGGTGTCGTTCCTGGAGGCCGCCGAGCGCAATACCTTTCGCGAGTTCGTTACCGCCAACCGGGGTACGGCGGGGGGGGGCGGGGTGACCCGCATCGGCTCCGACAACATGTTCATGGCGTACTCCCATATCGCCCACGACTGCCAGGTCGGAGATCACACCATCTTCGGGAACGCGGCCACCCTCGCCGGGCACGTCCAAATCGGCGACCACGCCATCCTCAATGCGTTTTGCGGTGTACAGCAGTTCGTCCGTGTCGGCGCCCACGCTTACCTGGCAGCCTACGCCGGGCTGACCAAGGACGTCGTGCCGTTCGCCCGCGCGCACGGCAATCACGTGCGCATCCTGGGATTGAACTCCGTGGGCCTACAGCGGCGTGGCTTCAGCGACGCGTCGCGTCGCGACCTCAAGCAGGCCTTTCGCATCCTGTTCCGCGAGAAGCTGAACACGACGCAGGCGCTGGAGAAGATATCCATGACCGGCCTGAACGGTCCGGAGATCGACCAGCTGGTGTCGTTCGTGCAGAGCAGTGAGCTCGGAATCGCCAAGTAAGCCGCTGGCGCTGATCGCCGGCAGCTCACAAATGCCCCTGCTAGTCGCCCAGGAGGCGCGGCGGGCGGGCCGAGGCGTGGTCGCGGCGGCGATTCAAGGCATCACGGATCCGGCGCTCGAAACCCACGTCGACGCCATCCAGTGGCTTCGCTGGGGGGATATACCTACCTTCCTGGCCACTCTCGAGGGCTGGCGTCAAGACGGCGTCAGCGAGGCCATCATGGCCGGCAAGGTCGAGCAACAGCGGATGTACGAACGCGACCCCGAGGGAGAGATAGAGGCCGTGTTGGCCGACCTCCCGAGCGCCCATACGGATCAGTTGCTCGGGGCTGTCGCGAACGTGTTGGAGTCAGCCGGGATCCGATTGGTCGAGTCGACCACCTACTTGCGTTCCTTGATGCCGAAACCTGGTTGGACCGCCGGCCGCCGGCCGACGGCGAGCGAAGAGCTCGATATCGACCACGGCTGGCGCGTCGCCAAGGCCCTCGGCGAGCTCGATATCGGCCAAACCGTGGTGGTCAAGGAAAAGGCGGTGGTCGCCGTCGAGGCCATGGAGGGCACCGACGCCTGTATCCGTCGGGCTGGTGAGCTCGGCGGCGCCGGCGGAGTGGTGGTGAAGGTTGCCAAGCCGAACCAGGATTTGCGGTTCGACGTGCCCGTCGTCGGCCTCCGTACGCTGGAGACGATGCACGAAGCAGCAGCTTCGGTGCTGGCTCTCGAAGCCGACATGACGGTGCTGTTCGATCGTCCTCGGGTCGAAGAGCTGGCGACCGAGCTCGACATTGCCCTCGTCGCCAGAGGCCACGATGCCTGAGCCGGTGCGCGTCGGCGTCGTGGGCGTCGGTTCGATCGGCCGCCACCACGCCCGCGTTTACGCTGAGAGCAAAGCGGCAGACCTGGTCGGGGTGTACGACCTCGACGCAGGGCGGTGCAACGAGACCGCACGGACAACGGGAACCAAGCCTTTCATCGCGCTCGACGCCCTGCTCGATGTGGTGGATGCCATCAGCGTCGCCGTACCCACGTTGGAGCACGAGGCGGTCGGCTTGCGTTGCCTCGAGGCCGGTCGGGACGTACTGATGGAGAAGCCGATCGCCGCCAGCCTCGACGCCGCGGACCGACTCATGGCCATGGCAGCGACCGCCGACCGGCTACTGCAAGTGGGACACGTGGAACGCTACAACCCGGCTGTAGAGGCGCTGCTGAGTCGAATACAGCAACCAGGATTCGTTGAGATTCATCGCCTTGGCTCGTTCGCGCCGCGAAGCCTCGAGGTCGACGTCGTGGTCGACCTGATGATCCACGATATCGACATCGTGCATGCGATGGTTCAAGGAGAGGTCGCGGAGGTGAGGGCGGTCGGCGTTCCGGTGCTCTCGGACGAGATCGACATCGCCAACGCCCGTCTTGAAGTCGGCAGGGGATGCGTCGTCAACATGACCGCCAGCCGAGTGAGCCTGAACCGGGTGCGGAAGCTACGGATCTTCGAGCCCGCGGGCTACTTCTCGGTTGATTTTTCCGCCCAGGAGGTGGCCCAGTATCGCCTCGGTCGAGACGCCGGTCGGCCAACCATTGAAGCCGTACCGGTGGCTGTGGACCGAGCCGAGCCGCTGGTTCGGCAGCTGGAGGGGTTCCTTCGCTCGGTAGTGACCCGGCGGCCACCCAGGGTCGATGGGGGCGCCGGTCGACAGGCGCTCGCGACCGCGCTTCGCATTCGAGATGCGATGCTGCGCGCGCCGCTAGTGGGCCACGCGGAACCGAAAATCTAGGCTCTCACGCCGCCACTGACAGCACTCCGGGGTCGGCTTCGAAGTGGTTTCCCGGCGACGCTAGCAGCCCGGGTGCCCGTGATAAACTCGCGCCTCCTCAGCGCCCTTTCCACGGTCCGACACAATGAAATACCCCTACAATGCAAGCCCTCGCCCAACGGTCGGCGTCGAGGAGGAATACCAGATCTGTGACCCGAGCACCGGAAATCTGGTGCCTCGAGTCAACGAGCTCATGGCGCACGCCGATGAGGATACGGCGCGCTTCCTCGCCTACGACCTCATCCAGGGACTCATAGAGGCCGTCACAGACATCGCCGAGACGGTCGACGAGGCGGTCGCTGACCTGGCGGCAAAGCGCCGCCGGGTGCTGGGCTATGCAGAGGCGGAAGGCTGCACCCTGGGAATCACCGGGACACATCCGTACGCCGACCCGCGGAAGACAGCGTTCGTCGATACGGAATCCTACCGCTGGGTCCGCAATCAGCTGCGCTACATCGCCGGACGCAATCTCTCGTTTGGACTCCACGTGCACGTCGGTGTGGACGACGCGGAGCGGGCGATCTACGTCGCCAACCGGCTCCGCAGGTGGATCGGACCGCTGATCGCCGTGGCCGCAAACTCGCCCTTCCTCGACGGTGTTGATACCGGATGGGACTCGGCGCGCTCTGTTGCCTTCGGCAGCTTCCCGCGTTCCGGCGTACCTCCGTACCTGCGGAGCTGGGTGCACTACGAGCAGGTGATGGCGGGGCTACAGTCGGCGGACAGCATCCAAAAGCCACGGCACGTGTGGTGGAACGTGCGCGCCCATCCCACGTTCGGTACCGTCGAGGTGCGCGCCTGCGACGTGCAGATGTCGCTGCGCCGCACGGCTGCCATCACGGCTCTCTGCCAGGCGTTGGTGGTCGAGTACAGCAAACGGCATCGGGCCGGAGAGGAAGCGCCGGCACAGGACCATGCTTTTCTCGACGACGGTCGCTTCAAAGGCATGCGGTTCGGCCTCGACGCTCCGGTCATCGATGCAGAGACCCACGAGGTCGTACCGATGCGGGAGATGGCTCGCCGCATGATGGCCGAGGCGGGCGAGGCAAGTGCCTCGCTGGGCACGGAGTCGCATCTGGCCAAGCTGGCGGAGATCATCGAGGAGGGAAACGGCGCGTCCTACCAGCGAGGCGTCGCCGACGAAGTCGGAGGGGATCTGGTGGCCATGCAGCGCCGACTCCTGGTCGAGGCTCGCGCGCTGGTCGTGGAACCCGACGTCGCCCTCTGAGTGCGGCCGAGCGCCGCGATGCTACGGGTTCATGTGCTCGGCTCTGGGAACGCGCTCGCCGGGAGCCGGCGCGATACCACCGCCCTGGCAGTGCAAGCGGATGGCGAGTGGACCGTCCTGGACTGCCCCGGGGCCCTGCTGCACAAGTTGGCGCTGTTGGGTGCCGATCTGGCGGTCCTGCGTCGGCTGATCGTGACCCACAACCACGTCGATCATGTATACGGCTTCGCGCATCTGGCCCACGCTCTGGTGCTGGCGCCAGACCGACCGCCGCTCGAGGTTCACGCGCCCGAAGAGACGTTGCAGACGCTGCGAGCGATGCTCGGGGTCCACGGCCTCGACGACGCCTGTGTCGGTCGGCTCGATCTGTGTGGCGTTCCCCTCGCGGCCGACGTCGAGATCGACAACTCTGCTCAATCCCGGATCTCGGCCTCTCCGGCGGCCCACAGCCGTGCCACCCTGGCAGTGCGCTTCGAGCACCGAGGAAGCGCTTTCGTCTATGCCTCCGATACGGCTCCGAGCGACGGGGTCGTGGCTCTGAGCGCCGGGGTCGATCTGCTTCTGCATGATTGCGCCGGGCTCCACCGAGACCGCAGCACCTTCTCCGGGAAGCACTCGAGTGCGCGCCAGGCGGGTGAGATTGCCGCCGTCGCCGGGGTTGGAGAGCTCCGCCTGATCCACATCCCGGAGTCGACTCGGCATACCGACGCCGATCTGGTAGGCGAGGCACGCGAGCACTTTCAAGGCCGCGTCGGGCCGGCCGCCGACGGCGACACCTACACCTTGACCTAGCAGGCCGCCTTGCAACTGGCCCCAACTCGCCGTAACCAGACCCACCACACTTTCACCACGGCCTGCTAGATCTGGGCGAGACCACGTACGGTATTCTCTGCGCTGACCTACCTTGGAAGTCTCGACGAGGAGCCCCGTGCAGGACGTGACCAGCAACTTCGCGCCAGGCGAGGCCGTCGGGAGACCGCCCGCGTGAGCCGCTGGATATCGAGTGCGCCGCTGCGGGCCGATCTGGCCGGCGGGACGCTCGACCTTTGGCCGCTGTACCTGCTGCACGCACGGTCCTCAACCGTCAACGTGGCGCTGAGCCTGCGGGCGCGCGCCGCTTACGAACCTGGCGGCCAGCGCTGGGAGCTACGGGCCGGCGATCACGGGGCGCGTCGCCAGCTGGCTGCTTCCCGGCTCGCAAGAGCCGTCGACGAGGGGCGCACCGGCGACCCGTTTGCGCTCGTGCTTCGTGTCCTCGGCCATACCGGGCTCCG
This sequence comes from Acidobacteriota bacterium, assembly GCA_965248695.1. Taxonomy (GTDB): domain Bacteria; phylum Acidobacteriota; class UBA890; order UBA890; family WLXD01; genus DASCOT01. The sequence continues at coordinate 5,334,933 of CBDFKD010000002.1, forward strand.
CCAACCCGGGCGGCTAACAACTACGGTCGACGGACCATCTGGCGGCGGCATCGGCGGCTCTTCGGCCTTGCTCATAGCCCTCTACGGACTTGCGTGTCGCGCTGTCGGATCCCGGCTACAGCGACGCAACCTGGCAAGCCTGGCCCGCGACCTGGAGGCCCAGGTGCTCGGAATCCCGACCGGGATTCAGGACTACTACCCGGCGATCTACGGAGGGGCGCTGCAGCTCCACCATGGGCCAGGCGGCACGCGCATGGAGCGGCTCTCAATTGATCTAGGGGCCCTCGAGCGGCGTCTGATGCTGGTGTACAGTGGCAAACCGCATGCTTCAGCGCCGTCGAACTGGCGGCTCTATCGTCGCCGGATCGAGCGAGATCCTGCCGCCCGCGACGGCTTCGAGGCGATTGCCCACGCCGCGGCGGCGTCGGCCGACGCGTTGCGCGATGGCAACTGGGGCGCTCTCGGAGAAGCTATGAATGCCGATTGGGAGGCGCGCAAGGCCATCGACTCGAAGCTGGCTCCGGCCGAGCTGCGCCGCGTCGAGCGAGCTGGCCTTCGGGCCGGGGCCGCGGCCGCCAAGGGATGTGGCGCGGCGTCGGGCGGATGCATGCTGTTCCTGCTATCAGACCCTGGTCAGCGGAAGACGGTGGCCGCCGCCGTCGAGGCAGTCGCCGGTCGGGTTCTCCCGACGCGCATCGCACGCGCTGGCCTACGCATCCGACGCGTGGACTAGTGGCCCGCAATCGATGATGGCGGGGAAGAGCGGAACGCAGAGGGGCTCCGGCAGGGATCCTGAGGAGAAGCGGTGATCGAGTGGGCGGTAATTCCGGTCGCCGGACACGGGACCCGTCTGCAGCCGGCGGCAACTGTCATCCCCAAGACGCTGCTGCCGGTCGGCAGCTGGCCGATGTTGCACTGGGCACTGGACGAGGCAGTCCGCGCCGGCATCCGCGGCATTGTGCTGGTCATCGGACCGGACCAGCAACTGGTGCGCGACTATGTCGACGCCGCGGTAGAGGCGGGGCGCCACGGAGAGGAATCCGACCTCGGCAACCTGGGGCGCCAGCTGCGCGACTGCGATATCCACTGGATCCGCCAGGAGACGCCGACCGGCATCGGTGATGCGTTCGTTCGATGCCAAGCGCTGACCCGCCATGACGTCTTCGCGGTGCTGTTGCCCGACAACTGGTTCGATGCCCCGATGGCCGCAATCGGCCAGGTGGCGCAGGCCTACTTCAAGACAGGGTTGTGCAGCCTTGGCCTCACCGAGGTGATCCCGGAGGAACACTCGCTGTTCGGCAACGTCGGCGGGGTTCGCCTGGAACTGCTGGAGTCGGGCTGCTTTCGGGTGTTGGCACTCCAGGACAAGCTACCCGGCGAGTTCGCCGCGGCGAGCTCGGGTGTCACGCTGCGCGGCTGTGCCCGCTACGTCGTCGACGAACGGTTCTACGAGGCCCTTCACGCTACGGGCCCGCCGCCGGACGGCGAGTGGGACGACGTGCCTGCCTTCCAGCACCTGATTGCCGGCCCGGGGCTGGCGGCAGCGCGCATCGAAGGTCGGCACTACGACGTCGGGCACCTGGCAGGTTATCTGGCGGCCGCAACGTACCTTGGGCGCCGCGCAGCAGAAGTCGAACGATAGTGGCGCAGCAGTCCGACGATGACGCCGCGCACCCGTACCCGCGACTCGGGGACGTAGAGCGGCTCGCCGCCGCCATGGCTCGGTTCGAGCCGCACGTGGCCGGACTCGCGAAAGAACCTTCCGACGGCCGTGAGCTGATCTCCGAGTACCAGAACGACCGTGTCTCCATCGGCGGCGATGCTGCGGTCTTCGATAACCAAGACGTCGCCATCCAGCAGAAGCTCATCGGACAGCGAGCTACCGTTCACGCGCAGAGCGTACAGGGGACCTGCTGCCGCGAACGATGAGGGGAGGCTGACGCTCTCGGCCGGACGGATGGCCTCGAGCGGTCGCCCTCCGGCAATGCGACCAAGCAGGGGGATCTCGACGCCACGGGCGGAGTCGTTTTCCACCAGCTCGATTCCGCGGCCTTGGTGCTTCGCCTTGCGGACGTAGCCTTTCTGCACCAGCTGCTGGACGTGCTTGTAAACTGTGGCCGGCGAGGAGAGACCGAAGTGAGCACCGATTTCTTCGAGTGTCGGAGCGTAGCCCTCGGCCTTCAGGTAGTCCCTGATGTAGTCGAGGATCTCCTTCTGGCGCTTGGTCAGGTACATGGCGCTCGGAGTCGTATGCCAGGGACGAGACGACGCGACTGACGGTTCGACAAGGGCGACGAAATGTCAAGGCGACGCTGGTAACCTGGATCGATGGTGCACATGTGTCTCGACATGGGTGAGCGTCGCATCGGTGTGGCGGTTTCGGATCCCACTGCAATGCTGGCGCGGCCGCTGGTCACGCTGCCGGGCGGCGAGCCGGCGACGGAGCTGGCCGATCGATTGCGTCTCCTTATCGAGGATACCGAGGCTCGGCAGTTGGTGATCGGGTTTCCCAAGCGACTCGACGGCGCCAAGGGTCCCGAGGCGATTGCCGTCGAGGCCGTGGCCGCGGAGTTGCGTGAGCTGCTGAGCGTGCCCGTGACCCTCTGGGATGAACGGTTGTCGACCGTCGAGGCCAACCGCCGCCTGACCGAAGCGAACGTGCGGCCTAAGCGCCGCAAACAGATCGTCGACCAGCTCGCGGCCGCCCTGATTTTGCAGAGCTATCTGGATTCCTTGGACTCCGATCCGGCTTCCGGGCGGCCGTGAAGCGCTCCCTTGTGCTGGCGGTTGCGGTGGCGCTGCTGGCGGTGGTGACCGCAGCGGCGACAGCACGGTCGCTGGAGCGTCGTATACACGCCACGTTCCAAGGCTACGAAGGCGAGCACGTCGACGTGATCGTTCGTCCTGGAATGCCGGCATGGCAGGTAGCCGAGCTGCTGGAGAGTACCGGAGTGGTGGAATCGGCTGCACTGCTCACCGGCTGGCTTTGGTGGACCGAGCGTAGCGGTGACGTCCAGGTGGGCGAGTACCGTTTCGCGGGAGCCACGTCACTGGTCGAGGTCGCGAACGTCGTAACCACCGGCCGCGTGCGCCTCTATCCGCTGACGATCAAGGAGGGCTCTACCCGCTGGCAGGTCGCAGAGGCGATCGCGGCGGCGGGCTTCGAAACCTACGAGAAGGCGCTGGTGGCCACCGGCCGCATCGATCTGATCGGCGATCTCGACCCGATGGCAGACTCGCTCGAAGGGTACCTGTTTCCCGAGACGTATCTGGCCCCTCGGGGCGATGATGCCGATCGCCTCATCGCCCGCATGGTCGACTCCTTCCGCACCGCCTGGACAGCGAGGCTACGCCGACGCGCCACCGAGCTCGACATGGATGTTCGCGACGTAGTGACCCTCGCCTCGCTCATCGAGGCGGAGACCCAGGCCTCGGAAGAGCGCCCGGTTGTATCCGGCGTGTTCCACAACCGGATGGCTCGCGGCATGCTGCTGCAAACGGATCCGACCGTCATCTATGCACGCAATCTCGCGGGGCGCGAGGGCCGCACCATCTACCAGTCGGACCTGCGACGAGATTCTCCGTACAATACCTACGTCTACCCGGGGTTGCCGGTCGGTCCTATCGGCAACCCGCGGCAGGCGAGTCTCGAAGCTGCTTTGTACCCGGCCGACGTGGACTTCTTGTACTTCGTGGCGCGAAATGACGGCACACATGCGTTCTCGCGAACGCTCGCCGAGCACAACGCGCTGGTCGATCGTTACCAGAGGTGAGGCATGAGCCAGTCCAGACCTGCGAGCGTGCTACCGAGCGACGCGGCCGCCGGACTGCGCTTCGCGGTAGTCGTGAGTCGGTTCAACAAGAGCCTCACGACGCGACTCTGCCAGGGCGCTCTGGAAGCCTTGGCAGATCACGGCGCGGCCGAAGGCGATGTCACCACAGCCTGGGTACCCGGCGCCTTCGAGCTTCCGATGGCCGCCGCACACTTGGCCTCGACCGAGCAGTTCGACGCGATCGTATGCCTGGGCGTGCTCATTCGCGGTGAGACGACGCACTACGACGTGCTGGCTCACGCGACCGCCGGCGCTGTGCAGGAGGTGGCGCGGCACAGCGCCTTGCCGGTCACCTTCGGCGTTCTGACCTGCGACACCGCAACACAGGCGGAGGCGCGGGCGGGCGGCGACCACGGTAACAAGGGCGTCGACGCGGCAATCGCGGCGATCGAGATGGCGGTTCTGTTCGCTGACCGGTCGGACCACTAGAACGATGGGATACCGGCACCGTGCTCGTGAGCGTGCGCTGCAGTGCCTCTACCAGTGGGAGAGCACCGACGCCGATCTCGACGGCCTTCTCGACCGATTCTGGCGGGCGCAGCCAGAGCCTCAGCGCGTCCGAGAGTTCACCGAGACGCTGGTGCGCGGCGCGGTGGATGCTGTGCCGCGCATCGATCCGCTGATCTCGAGACAGGCGGAGAACTGGCGCCTCGAGCGCATGGGGTGCGTCGACCGCGGAATCCTCCGACTCGGTGTCTACGAGCTGCTGGCGCAGCCCGACACTCCCGCCGCGGTGGTCATCGATGAGGCCATCGAGCTGGCGAAGCGCTACAGCGGCGAGCAGGGAAGCACCTTCGTCAACGGCGTGCTGGATGGGATCAACCGGCGCCTGCAGGCGGAGTCGGCCGTCGAAGACCTCGAGACCGAACCCTGCGAGGACCGCAAGGCGAGCGGCACATGAGCACCTATCCGCATCAGGAGATCGAGCAACGGTGGCGGGCGCGGTGGGAGGCCGACGGCCTGTATCGCGCCACGGTCGACTGGCAGAGACCGAAGCACTACGCCCTCACGATGCTGCCGTATCCGAGTGGAGATCTGCACATCGGGCACTGGTACGCGATGGTGCCGTCGGACACCCGGGCTCGTTACATGCGCATGCGCGGCTACAACGTCATGTTCCCGATGGGCTTCGACGCCTTCGGGCTGCCGGCCGAGAACGCCGCGATCCAGCGCGGGATACATCCCTGGAAGTGGACCTACAACAACATCGAGAACATGCGCCGTCAGCTTCGCAGCATGGGTGCGATGTTCGACTGGGACCGCGAGGCGGTCAGCTGCACCCCGGAGTTCTATCGCTGGACGGAATGGTTCTTCAAGCAGCTCTATGACAACGGCCTGGCCTACCGGGCCGAGGCGCGCGTGAACTGGTCCGAGACCCTCCAAACGGTGCTGGCCAACGAGCAGGTGATCGACGGAAAAGACGAGCGCACGGGGCAGCCCGTGATCCAGAAGCTCATGTCGCAGTGGTTCCTGCGCATCCTCGACTACGCCGATGAGCTGCTGGATTTCGAGCAGCTGGATTGGCCGGACGCGGTAATCAAGGCGCAGACCAACTGGATAGGCCGCAGCATCGGTGCGCGGGTCACGTTCAACACGGAGCAGGGCAAGCCGATAGAGATCTTCACGACGCGGCCGGACACGCTGTGGGGCGCGACGTTCATGGTGCTGGCGCCAGAACACCCCCTGGTGTCGGAGATCACCGGCGAGGAGCAACGGTCCGATGTCGATGACTACGTTGTGGCGGCCGGTCGCGCGACCGAGATCGAGCGCAGCTCCGAAGGTCGCGAAAAGACGGGCGTGTTCACCGGCGGCTATGCATTGAACCCGGTCAACGCCGAGCGCATCCCGATCTGGATTGCGGACTACGTCATGCTCACCTATGGCACCGGCGCGATCATGGCGGTGCCGGCGCACGACCAACGCGACTTAGAATTCGCTCGCAAGTTCGGCATCGAGGTACGGCCGGTCATCCGGCCGGAGGCCGGCGGGCTAGACGGCGCGACGATGCCCGAAGCCTATGTAGGACCTGGCCTGATGACCAACAGCGGCCCCATAGACGGCGTTGTCTGCAACGACGCGAAGGGTCTCGACAATCCGAGCATCGCAGCCACGATCAAGTGGTTGAACGAGCACACCGCCGGTGAGGAGGCAGTGAACTACCGGCTGCGTGACTGGTTGATCTCCCGGCAGCGCTACTGGGGAGCGCCGATCCCGGCGATCAGGACATCGGCCGGTGGCTACGAGTCGGTGGCAGAGGGAGACCTTCCAGTGCTGCTGCCTGAAGACGTCGAGTTCATGCCCACGGGGCAGAGTCCGCTCAAGCAGCACCGGAAGTTCCTGGCGGCGCTCGATGCAACCGGAGCTCCCGCCGAACGTGAGACCGACACCATGGACACGTTCATGTGCTCCTCCTGGTACCAGTATCGGTACCTGAGCCCCGACTATGACGACGGTCCGTTCGACCCAGAGGAAGCCGCCTATTGGCTTCCTGTGGACGTCTATACCGGTGGGGCCGAGCACGCCACGCTGCACTTGCTGTACACGCGTTTCTTTACCAAGGCGATGCGCGATCTCGGCCTGTTCGACCGCACCGCGGAGATCATGCGCAGTCACGAGCGCAACCCCGACGCGATGTTCGATGAGCCCATGCTGCGATTGCGCAATCAGGGGCAGGTCCTCGGCGAGGAGCATCCTGGCGACAGGATCGCCGCGTTCGGCGAATGGGACGGCAAAGTCCTGCGGGCGACACGGTTACGTGTCCTGTCGGACGGCGAGGACGATGGGGAGGGAGATGTTGTCGGAGAGATCCTGAAGCGCACCGAGAACATCTTGACCGTGGCCGGCACCGACGCCACGCACGCGACCGTCGAGGTCGCCGACGACACCGAGATCGATATCCCGCACATCGCCGGTACCAACAGCGTCAACCAGTTGCACCATCATCTCGAAGTCGAGCGCATGTCGAAGAGCAAGGGTAACGTCGTCAATCCCGACGATTGGGTGGTGCGCTACGGTACGGATTCGCTACGCGCCTATCTCATGTTCGGCTTCGATTGGAAGAAGGGCGGCCCCTGGGACAGCAGCCGGATCCAGGGAGTCGTGCGATGGATCAATGACGTCTGGGACATCGCGACAAACGGTCCGGCAGAGGGCGCCGGCACCGCCGAGGGCGAGCTCGAGATCGAGCGCCGCCTCCATCAGACGGTCGAGCGCGTACAGTCCGGGCTCGAGAATTTCACCTTCAACACCGCGATCGCCGCCCTGATGGCGTTCCGCAACGACCTCCGGGGTGCGCTGCGTGAGAAGCGCATCGGCGCTGAGGCCTGGACCTCTGCTATCCATACGATGGTGCGGCTGATGGCGCCGTTCACGCCGCATGTAGCCGAGGAGCTGTGGGAACAGCTCGGCGAGGAATATAGCGTGCACCAGCAGGAGTGGCCGCGATTCGATCCGTCCAAGGCGGCGGAGGACACCGTCTCCCTGGTGGTTCTGGTGAATGGTAAAGTCCGAGATCATGTGGAGGTACCGGCCGGACTGGGAGAGGAGGAGGCCAAGCGCCTCGGGCTGGCGACGGAGGGGGCACAGCGGTATCTCGACGGCAACAGCGAGCCAAGGCGGGTCATATTCATCGCGGCTCGCAAGGGCCAGGAGCCCAAGGTCAACATCGTCCTCTAGCAGGCCGTGGTGAAAGTGTGGTGGGTCTGGCGACGGGGTCTTGCGAGGCGCAGACAAGGAGAGAGGAGGAGGCAATGTTTACCCCATCGTTGACGACGAACGACGCAGGATACGCGCGCAACCCCCCGTCGCCCGAAGGGTTACGGCGATTTGGGGCCATCTACGGCGTTGGCCTTCCTCAACGATGGCTAGGGCGTCGCTTGCGTCAGGCCGCCTTGCATCTGGCCCCAACTCGCCGTAACCAGACCCATCGCACTTTCACCACGGTCTGCTAGGGTTCGTTGACGGAGGTCGTTGCCAGTTGCTGCGATCGCCCGGAGGGCCGGGCCGAGATACAGGACACTTACGGCACAGGGTCAGCGAGATGACGACACGACTGAATCGAGGTGTTGCGCCGGTCGCTCAGCGACGGCGTGTAGCTGCCCGATGGCTTGCCGCCAGGACGATGCTGGTGGTGGCGTTGGTGCCATGCGGAGCCTGCGGCTACACACTCGTCGGACAGGGTGCGTTTCTGCCCGACTACATCCGGGTCGTTGCCATTCCCACGTTCTCCAACTTGACGCCGCGCTTCGAGCTCGAGACGCGGGTCACGGACGCCGTCACCCGAGAGTTCGTTTCGCGCGGCAACTACCGCATCGTCGGGAGCCCGGCGGGGGCAGACGGAGTGCTGCAGGGTGAGATCCAAGCGTTCGAAGTCCGTCCGATCGGCCTCAATCCCCGGGATCGCGCCGACACCTGGCAGGTAACCGTACGCGCCCGCGTGACCTTCACCGATCTGGTCTCGAATCAAGTCTTGTTCACCAACAATGCCTTCCAGTACCAGGAGCAGTTCGAGTTCCCGCCATCATCGGAGGGGCAGGTCGACATCGAAGTCTCGTCGATCGACGAGATCTCGGTGGAGTTCGCCCGCGCCGTGGTGTCGAGCATTCTCGAGGGCTTCTGAAGGCCAGTCCGGGGGTGGGCAAGAGCAAGCCGGCGACGATCCCGGAAGTACGCCGCTGTCTGAGCGAAGACCGCATCGCGCCGGCATACCTGGTTCTGGGCGAGGAGGCCGCCCTCCGCCGGCGCGTCTCGGAAGCCTTCACCGAAGCATTCGAGCGACGCGATGACGGCCCTGGGGCCATCGAGCGGATCGACGGTTCGAGCGCCTCGCTCGCCGACGTGCTCGACGCAGCGCGCTCGCTGTCCTTGTTCGCGATGGTCGAGCAGGGTCCGGGCCGACTGGTCTGGGTATCCCGCTTCGATCAACTCGACCTGACCGAGATCAGCGACCTGGCGGCCTACCTGAGCGATCCCGTAGCCGCCACCTGCCTTGTTCTGGAGGCCTCGAAGCTCGACAAGCGCAAGTTGGCGTACAAAACGATAGCGGCGGGGGCCACCGTGGTGGACTGCGAGCCGCCGCGTCGAGAGGGGGACGTCCGGCGCTGGCTCGAGGGCAGTGCGCGCGCCAGTGGGCACGAGATCGACGTCGATGCGCTCGAGTACATGATCACCATGGCCGGCACGAGCATAACGGCACTCGAGCAAGAGCTCGAGAAGGTGATGCTTTACGTCGGCCAGGGGGAACGCATCCGCGCCGACGATCTCGAGGGCTTACTTGGCCGCAGCCGCGAGCATTCCGTCTTCGAGCTCACCGACGCTCTGGTTCGTGCCGATCCGGCCGCCGCGCTCAGGGTGCTCAATATGCTCCTGGATGACGGGGAAGAACCCGTGAGGGTACTGGCGATGATCGCCTGGATCACGCGGCAGCTCGTGATCGCGCACGATGTCACGGCTTCCGGACGGTCGCGGCGCGAAAGCATGGAGTCCATTGGCGGGCGCTGGCAACAACGCGGTGCGGTGCTGGACAGGGCCCGCCGGGCGCAGCGCACCGAGCTGGCGGGCGCCATCTCCGCTTGTGCCGAGACCGACCTGTTTATCAAGCGGCTGCGAGACATGCGATCGGGCGCAGATCGACTCAGACCCGCCCGAGGGAAGCTGGAGGCCCTTTGCCGTCAGATCTGTGCCGCGTAGTCGCGCCGGCAGCGTCGAACGGTGTCCGGATGCGCGATCTACGTGCTGACCGCGCGGACTCGCCGCGCCAGACGCGATTTCTTCCGCGCCGCGAGGTTGCGATGTATGACACCTCGCTGCGCATTGCGATCGAGCAGAGCTTGCGCCTGCATCCAGCAATCGCGGACGCGTTCGAGGTCGCCTGCTTCGATGGCCTCGTCGAGCAGACGCAACGCCGAGCGCAGCCGTGAACGACGTGCCCGGTTGCGACCCCTCCGGACTTCGTTCTGGCGCATGCGCTTCTTGGCAGATGCGATGTTCGGCATTTTCGGAAAACTCCTTGAATCGGTCGCGTGAAGCATGAAGGTTAGGACGCCCGAAGCCGAGGGTCAAACACCTTCCGGCGCGTCGGAAAGGGGCGCTCTGCTGCGCTCTGCCGGCGCTGTCGGCGCCTTGACTTTCGTTTCGCGCCTATTCGGTCTGCTGCGCATGGCGGTACTGACCGCATTGCTCGGGACGGGGACTGCGGCCGACGCCTGGGCGATCGCATTCATGTTGCCGAACTCGCTGCGGCGTCTGGTCGGCGAGGGCAACATCTCGGCCGCCTTCGTCCCGGTATTTACCCGTCTGGCGCGTGACCGCGACGAACCCAGCACCTGGGTGCTCGCACAACGATTCCACACGGCGGTGGCAGTCGCCGCCTTGGGCCTAGCTGCTGCTGGGGTAATTGCGGCACCGATGCTGGTGCGTGGCTTCGCCTCCGGGTTTGCCGAAGTGGCCGGCAAGATTGAGCTCACGGTCCGACTCACACGGTTCGTGTTCGCGTATCTGGTCTTCATCTCGCTGGCAGCCGTCCTGGTGGCCGTTCTCAACGCTCGCGACCGCTTTGCCGCCGCCGCTTTCGCTCCGGTGTTGCTCAACGTCAGCATCGTCGGTGCGGGGCTGGCGGCTTGGTGGTCCGGCATCGTCGATCCTCAACGGGCAGTCTGGGTGGTCGCCGGCGCCGCCGTCCTGGGCGGTGCCGCGCAGTACGCCTTCCTGATCCCGTATGCCAGACGGTTGGGTATGCGGGTGTGGCCGCGTTGGCCGGCCGGCGACCCGGCGCTACCTCAGATTGGTCGCCTGATGATCCCTGGCCTCTTCGGCGTTGGGGTCATCCAAATAAATATCATTGTCGGGCGGACGCTCGCGAGTCGGCTCAGCGAGGGGGCCGTGGCGTCGCTCGACTACGCTGCCCGCATCAACGAGCTCACGTTGGGTGTGTTCGCCATTTCCGTTGCGACCGTCGTATTGCCGCTCATGTCCCGCCAGGGGGCGGCGGGGGACATGACGGCGCTACGTAACACACTGGTGTTCGCGCTCCGACAGATCAGCCTGGTGACCATACCTGCGGCTGTGGGCATGATCCTGCTGCGCCACGAGATTGTCAGCGTGCTCTACGAGCGCGGACAGTTTGATGCCGATTCCACCCTACTGACCGGGGCGGCGCTCTGGGGCTACGCCGTCGGGTTGGTCTCGATTGCCGCCGTGCGGGTTGTGGCCCCGGCGTTCTTCGCACTCCGCGATACGGCGACGCCGGTCCGGGCGGCAGCCGTCGCGATGCTGGTCAACATCGTGTTCTGTCTCGCCCTGAGGGAGCCGCTCGGCAATGCCGGCATAGCGCTCGCCAACTCGATAGCCGCAACGGTGAACTCGGCACTGCTGCTGCTTCTGTTTCGCCGACGGGCCGGTACCTTGGGCCTGCGTCGTCTCGCTCCCAGCATGCTGCGACTCGCCGCGTCGGCCGCGGTGATGGGCTGGGTCGTCGAAGCGCTGCGGCGGGTCTGGTGGCCGACCGGGGCGGGCAGCGCGGTGATCGAATTGACCCTGCTGCTCGCCATCATCGGCGTCGGCGTTCTGACCTACCTGGCCGCTCTGGCGGTCATGGGTGCTCCGGAGATCTGGGAGCTGCGCTTGATCACCAGGGGCGGGCTACCTGATACCCTCACCAGTGGTGGGGAGGCCCCCGGGGAGGACTAACGCAGATCCCTAGCGGTGGGGGAACAACGCATGTTCCGGTCGGGTGGGACGGACTCATGTCCCGGGCTGAGCGCTGACTACTCGTGATCGCTGTCGTACAGCGGGTCCGTTCGGCTCACGTCGTGGTCGACGCCCAGGAGGTTGGCCGCATTGGCCGCGGCCTCCTGGCGCTGGTCGGCGCGGTCCGAGGCGATAGCCAACACGATGTGGACTACCTCGCAGGGCGCCTCGCTTCCCTGCGTATCTTTCCCGACGATCGGGGCCGCATGAACCGGTCGTTGGAAGATGTCGCTGGTGCGGTGCTGGTGGTATCGCAGTTCACGCTGGCCGCCGAAACGGACAGTGGACGGCGACCGTCCTTCGGACGAACGCTGCCGCCGGATGCAGCACGGGCGCTGATTAGCGAGCTTGTACAACGCCTTCGCGCCGGTGGCACCGAGGTTCAGACCGGTGTTTTCGGGGCGGCAATGCAGGTGCACCAGGTCAACGATGGACCGGTCACCTTCATACTCGATTCCACCCGGCCGCCGGGCCGGAACGGGGAGCCAGGAGGGGGGCGCGATGACTGACGCCGGATCGACAGGCCTCGGCGGCTGGGAGCTCGACTACCTGGAACGACTCCGGGTCGAGCGCGGCCGTTCGCCACGAACGGTGGAAGCGTACGCATCCGATCTCAGCCAGTTTGGCGACTGGTGCAAGAAACAGCGAATCGATGCCCTCTCCATCGACGTCCGTGCCTTGCGTGAGTGGCTAAGAGGTCTCGAGGCCAGTGGGGTGGGAGCGCGATCGCGGGCCCGGAAGCTGTCGGCACTACGAGGGCTGTATCGGCATCTGCTCGAGGCGGGACGCATCGAGAGCGATCCGAGCGAGTTGCTGCGCGCGCGTGAACGCCGTCGCTCGCTGCCCCGCACCCTCGAGTCCACCGAGATTGAGTGTTTGTTGGCGCAGCCCCAGACGGAGACTCCCGCAGGGCTGCGCGACCGCGCCATGCTCGAGATCGCCTACGGATCCGGGTTGCGAGTATCGGAGCTCGTCGGTCTGCAGGTGGTTGATGTCGACCTCGAGGAGGGGGTGTTGCGCTGTCGAGGCAAGGGCGGCAAGGAGCGCCTGGTCCCCATCGGCGACGAGGCGGCTCACTGGTTGGGGCGCTATCTCGAGGAGGCGCGAGCGCGGTCTGCCCAAGCAGGGGCCAGCGGAGCGCTTTTCCTTACCCGACGCGGTGGGCCGCTGTCGAGGCAGTGGTTCGCCAAACTTTTGAAGCGCTACGCGGTCATGGCGGGAATCGCCGCGCAACGGGTCAGCCCGCACGTCCTGCGGCACAGCTTCGCTACCCATCTGCTCGAGGCAGATGCCGATTTGCGCGCCGTGCAGGCGATGCTCGGACACGCCCGGATCTCGACCACCGAGGTCTACACGCATGTGAACCGGCGGCGCCTGCGGACCGTGTACGACCGCCACCATCCCCGCGCACGATGACCATCGCTGACGACCCGCTGGCGCGCCTCGACGATCGCACGCGCGACCTGTTGCGCCTCTGCGGTCAGTTCGCGGTCGAACGCGGTGAGCAGGCCTACCTGGTAGGCGGGCGAGTGCGCGACCTGCTGCTCGGTCGCGACTCCCACGATATCGACGTCGTGGTGGTCGGCGACGGGATGGCTGTAGCGCAATCGCTGGCCCGGCACGCGGGGGCCGGGTTGACTCGCTATCACAGTTTCGGAACGGCACGCGTCGACCTCGACGACGGACGTTGGGTCGACTTCGCCACCAGCCGACGGGAGAGCTACGGACGTCCAGGCAAGCTGCCCGAGGTGCGCGGAGGCACCCTGCACGAAGACCTCGGGCGTCGTGATTTCTCGATCAACGCTCTGGCTGTGTCGATCAATCCCGACCGCGCTGGCGAGCTGATCGACGAGTTCGGCGGCGCCGACGACCTCGCCGCCGGCCTCATACGCATCCTTCACGAGGGCTCGTTTTCCGACGACGCGACGCGCATGCTGCGCGCTGTCCGTTTCTCGCAGCGCCTCGACTACGAGCTAGAAGAGGGGACCGCGCGGGCGCTCGAGGCGGGTGTGCGCGGCGGCTATCTCGATTCGATCTCGGGCGATCGTCTCCGGCGCGAGTTGCGCAAGCTGTATACCGAGGCGCCTGTCGATGGACCGCTTGCCCTCGACGCGACCGGTCTGTTGAGCGCCATACTGCCCGAGCTGGAAGCGGAGCGCGATGCACTCGAAGCGCTGGTCGCCGAGATCGAGCGCACGCCGACCGATGCGCCGGAAGAAGAAGGCTGGGCCCTTGTGCTAGCGGTCACCGCCGCGGGGTTGAATCCCCAGCAACGCTGGACTCTGGCAGATCGACTCCGCCTGTCGCGGTCACGCCGACAGCCGCTGCTCGAGGCGGGAGTGGCGTGGAGGCGGGCGCGCCGGGCGTTGGCGGAATTGTCGAGCCCCGGCGCCCGCGCCACTGTCCTGGATGCGCTGAACCCCGAGACGCTCCGGGTAGCGATCGCGACGAACGCGGCGGGGGATGCGCCCCTAGTCGCTGCCATTCGACGCTACCTGGATGTCGATCGAGCAGTGACCACGGTACTCGACGGCGCACGGCTGCGATCCATGGGTTGCCCACAGGGTCCGAGGGTCGGTGAGATCCTCCGATCGCTACGCGTAGCGCGGATCGACGAGCTGATCTCCGATCGAGCGGGCGAGGAGGCGCTGGTGCTCGAGCTGCTCGAGGAACGTCCAAATTGACCACCTTTGGGACCCGTGTTAGCGTCCGGAAGATCTCTTCAAATTCTCGAAGACGGCCTGTAGCTCGCCCTGCCGCGGTGCTCATCGTGGCCGAAGCCGCGTCCTGCGACCTCGCGTAACCACTCTCGACGCCTGTTCCGCGGCAGCGATCAGGGGAATCCAATGGAAGACGGACGACACTATCTCCTTACCTCGGAATCGGTGACTGAAGGACATCCCGACAAGGTCGCGGACCAGATTTCGGACGCGGTACTCGACCAGATCATGAGCAACGATCCGACCGGTCGGGTGGCTTGCGAGACCATGGTGACGACCGGATTGGCGATCGTGGCCGGTGAGATCACGACGAACTCGTACGTCGAGATTCCGCGGATCGTGCGCCGCACAATTCGCGACATCGGGTATACGAGCGCCAACTACGGGTTCGACTACGCCACCTGCGGCGTGATCACCAGCATCGACGAGCAGTCACCGGACATCGCCATGGGTGTCGACCCCGGCGGCGCCGGCGATCAAGGCATGATGTTCGGCTACGCCTCCACCGAAACCCCCGAGCTCATGCCGATGCCGATCACGCTGGCGCACAAGCTTTGCCGGCGGCTTGCGGAAGTTCGCAAAGACGAGACGCTCGACTACCTGCGACCCGACGGGAAGTCGCAGGTCACCGTCGAGTACGTCGACGGCCGACCGGCCCGTGTCGACACCGTCGTCATCTCGACGCAGCATGCTGCCGATGTCGAGACGGAAGTCCTGCGCGCAGAAGTTATGGAACAGGTCATCTACCCGGTTGTTCCAGAGGAATGGCGCGACGACAAGACCGTCTACCACATCAACCCCACAGGCCGGTTCGTGACCGGCGGTCCGCAAGGTGATTGTGGCCTTACCGGGCGCAAGATCATCGTCGATACCTATGGCGGCGTGGGCAGCCACGGTGGCGGCGCGTTCTCGGGCAAGGATTGCACCAAGGTCGATCGGACGGCCTCATATATGGCGCGCTACATTGCCAAGAATCTCGTTGCCGCCGGCGCTGCCGAACGTATCGAGCTGCAGCTCGCCTATGCGATCGGCGTCGCCGATCCGGTCTCCATCATGGTGGATGCACGCGGCACCGAGCACGTTCCCGAGGGGCGCATCGTCGAGGCGGTGCGAGCGGTGTTCCCGCTGACGCCCAAAGGGATGATCGAGCATCTGGATCTGCGACGACCGATCTACCGCAATACCGCCGCTTATGGGCATTTCGGCCGTGAAGAGATGCCCTGGGAGTCAACGGCTCTCAGCAGCGATGTGCGCGCCTTCCTCGGCCTGACGTCAGCCTGAGCTTCAAGAGCAACGCGCGCGGCGGATCGGTTAGGCCCTGGCGAGGGCTCTCGCCTACGTCCGCACGCCCATGGCCTGGTAACCACCGAGCGACAGGAACATCAAGTGTGGTGCCCACGCAGCCAGGGTCGGCGGAAGCTGGCCGGCGTACCCGAGGGCGCGAAACACACCGAAGGCGATCCAGTAGACAGCCACCAGGCCGATGGCGATCGCCACGCCGGTAAGGGCCCCCTGTCGCCCCATCCGGAAAGCGAACGGGATTCCCACGATCGTCATGACAAAGACGATCGCCGGAGTGGCCGCCTTCATGTTGAGATCAACCAGGGCACGATGCGTTTCGTAGCCTCGCTGACGGAGTAACTCGACGTGTTGCTGGAGCTCTAGCGTGGACATCTGCTCCGGCTGACGCGGGCTCTCGCCGAAGTAAGACGGGTCGAGCTCGATGGGCAATATCGAGAAACGGAACTCCTCGAGCTCGGTAGGGGAGAGCTTGCCGAGCTCGTCCTCGGCCACGAAGTAACGTCGCCAGCCGTCGTGGCCCTCCCAGCGACCGTTGATGTATTCGGCCCGATCGGCGAACTCCATCCGCGCCAGACCACCTGGTCCGTCGTTGAGGTAGTAGACGCGCAATCCGAGGAATTGCGGTGGATCCGCAACGTAGTCGGCGAAATGGAACACGCGGCCACCAGGCGAGAAGACCCAGGTCTGATCTTGCTGCAGGCTCACCGTTCCGGTGGGGTGCATTTCCTCTTCCACGATGGCTGCCTGCTGAGCCGCCTGCGGCAGCACGTAGTCCTGCACGCCGTATTGAGCCACCGTGAGAGCCACCGCCGGCAGCATGATCGGCAGCATCAGGCGGTACAGGCTCACGCCGCCGGCAAGCGCCGCAACCACTTCATTACGCTTCGCCATCAAGCTGAAGGTCGCCAGCACGGTGACCACCGCCGTCATCGGCAGCACGTTGAAGATGATCTCCCAGATCTGGAACTTCATGTAGGTGGCGATCAACTCCGGGTGGGTGACGTACGAGGCTTTGTCGATCCACGTCGTGGTGGCGAATATGGTCACGAAAGCGGCGAACGTGAGCGCCCAGATGCCGGCGTAGCTGCGTAACACGTAACGGTCGAGCAGACGTGGGAACCCGGCGCCTCGACGGCGTCCGGCGCGTCGAGCAGGTCGCTTCAACAGCTGGCGCAGGCGCGGGAGCAACCGTCCACGACGCTCGATCACCGGTTGCAACCGCCGGGTGATGCCGAAATCGACCTCGCGGGTCTTCTTCCACAGCAGCAAGAGTGCCGCGAGACCCATGATCACGTTGCCGCCCCACATTCCGATCCACGGCTCGATGTTGCCGATGTCGCCCTGCTGCTCTCCGTTCTGGAGAAAGAAGTAGTAAACGACGATGACCGCGGTGCCGATCCCGAAGCCGACCGCCGTCGTCTGCCGCTGGGTGGAGATCCCGAGAGGAAGCGAGATGAGACCGAGAATGATGCAGGCAAACGGAAAGGCATATTTCTTGTGGACCTCGACCTGTAGGTCATACGCCGGGTCACCCACCTGCTGACGTTGGTCGATCGCGAGACGAAGCTCTTCGAGCGTCATTGACCGGCCATCCTTGCCGAGCTCGCCGATCACCGAAGAGTCATCCTCCTCGGAGTAGATGAGCATCGTCTGCCGATCAAAGCGCGTCACCGTCGCCTCGAGTGGATCCTTGGCCGATCCGATCAACGTGCCGTTCTCCAGCAAGAGATACGTCTCGCGCGTCGCGTCGTCGATGCGGGGGAACCCCCGCTCGGCGCGCACGATGTTGGGGGGATCGCTGTCGGTCCGTGCGGCGAACACGCCGCGCCACTCGCGTCCGTCGTCGACGATATCCTCGATGTAGAGAACCAGCCCGGGGAAGTCCTCGATGAACACACGCGGCTTGAACTCGCCCGAGAACGCGCGCTGGGTGATCGTTTCCCAGTTCATCTCCCGCAGGCTCGTGTTACCCCACGGAAGCGACACCATGAAGACGTAGCTCGTCAGGGCCCAGGCGATGCCGGCAAGAATCAACACCGGTGGCATCAGATGTAGGAGGCTGACCCCCGACGCCCTGAGAGCCACGATCTCGAAATCCGACGACATACGCCCGAAGGCGATAAGCCCACCGACGAGCAAACCCATCGGCAGCGTCAGCACGACGATAAACGGCAAGCTGTAGACAATCGCCCACAGCACGGTTGTGAGCTCGGCGCCGTACTGGATCCAAATCTGCGAGATGCGCAGCAAGAAGCGCATCAGCATCAGGAACGTGAACACGCCGAATCCGAGCAGCGTCGGAGGGATCATCTCCTTAATCACGTGTCGCCAGAGAATGTACGCCGGCCTCAACCGCGCCGCCGCGCGCCTCGTACCGCTGACCGGGTCCTCGCGTGCCAGCGTGTTCATCGCGCGATCTCGTAGTACCGCGCCAGTCGGTCAACGCGCACGCCGAGCGCGTACATGGCTCGCAGGACCCACATGCGTAGAATCGTGCGCCAGGGGCCCAACCGTTCCCATCGACGCGCCGAGGTCACGACGGTTGCCGGCAGGTACGCCAGCGTTCCGTGCCGCTTCAGCCGCTGCGTCAGCTCGACGTCCTCGAACAGTGGCAGGGGCGCGTAGCCACCGGCGGACTCGAACGCCTCCCGGGTGACGAACAACCCCTGATCGCCGGTTGCCACCCCGGTCAGCCTACTGCGCCAGGTGATCAGGTTTCCGACGACCCGTAGGATCCAACGCCGCGAGTCCAGACGCAGGCGAAAAAAACCGCCGATGTGTCCCGCGCTCAGCGCCTCACCGATGGCTGTTTGCCAACCGGGCGGCAGGTCGGTGTCCGCATGCAAGAACAAGAGAACCTCTCCGCCGGTGGCGGCGGCGCCAGCGTTCATCTGCATGCCGCGACCGCGCCCGGCAGCAATCCAGGGGACGTCCGCTTGGCGCAGCACCGCTCCGGTACCATCGGTGCTTTCGCCGTCGACGATCAGCAGCTCACAGTCCGGCGCGCCACACTGCGCCCTCAGGTGCCTCAACAGGTGGGGCAGGGCAGCCTCCTCGTTCCAGACCGGCACGACGACACTGAGACGCACTTGAGCTCTTGCAACGAGGGGTTTTGGTGGTCGCCTCATCGAGCCGACCGCAGGCTGCGACAGGGAATCAACAACAAGTCTAACTCAGCCGGTACGGGAGCCGCGCCGCCAGCGGTCCTGGTCGGCCGCTACCGATGGCGGCAGACGCTTGAATCATTAGCGGCCGTCGGGGGGCTGGGGTACCATCCGCTTCCATGTTCCGCGTCGTGATCCTTGGGAGCGGTGCGTCGCTTCCTACCCTCTATCGGCAGCCCGCAGCGGTAGCTGTGCAGTTCGAGGGCGACGTCTACTTGTTCGATTGCGGCGAGGGCACTCAGCTGCAGTGGCGTCGCGCCAGCCTGCGCTTCGGACGGCTGCGGGGGATCTTCATCTCGCATCTGCATGGCGACCATTTGAACGGTCTGGTGGGTCTCCTACAGACGCTCTCCCTGAACGATCGCACAGAACCGTTGCGACTGTTCGGACCGTCAGGCATCGCCGACTACTGGGGGGCCCTGGGCCGTTTCCAAGGGGTACGCCTGGGTTACCCACTGGAGATCGTCGAGTCCGATGGCGGTGATCTGCTCGACCGCGGCAGCCACCGGATCGAGGCAGCCAGTCTGGATCACGGGCCGCCGACGCTGGGCTTCGCGCTGATCGAGGCTGACAAGCCCGGGCGCTTCGACGTGGATGCTGCCACCGCTTTGGGAGTGGAGGCCGGGCCCTTGTTCGGTCGTCTGCAAAGCGGTCACCAGGTGCAGCTGACCGACGGCCGGCTGGTGATGCCTGACGACGTCCTGGGTCCGCCGCGTGCAGGTAGACGGGTTGCCTACTGTGTGGACACGAGACCGTGTCGGTCGGCGGTCGACCTGGCCCGCGATGCGACGTTGTTCCTCTGCGACTCGACCTTCGGCGACGAGCTCGAGGACGAAGCACGCGGGCGCGGGCACTGCACCGCTGCGCAGGCGGCGCAAATGGCCGTCGAGGCCGGTGCGCAGCGTCTGGTGCTGACCCATGTGTCCGCGCGCTATCACGATGCGCGACCACTGCTGGCGGAGGCGGAGGCCGTATTCGCGCAAACGGCGATTGCCTCCGATCTCATGGAGATCCACTTGTGACCGACGAATCTGAGGGGACGGGGACGGCTCTATCCGGGCACGAGCCACAGACGGGCACCATGGCGGCAACGGCGGTGCACATGACCGAGATCGTGATGCCCAACGACACCAACCCGCACGGCACCGTCAGCGGCGGTCGCGTCATGCAGCTGATCGATATCTGTGGCGCGGTCGCCGCCGTCCGGCACGCACGCCGCCAGGTAGTTACGGCGTCGTTTGACGACGTGGCCTTCGTCGCGCCGGTACCCCTGGGACATATTCTGCTTCTCGACGGGCGGGTGACCTGTATCGGCGAGACGTCGATGGAGGTGCGCGTCGTGGTTCGTGGCGAGAACCCGATCACCGCGGCTGTGCGCCATACGACCACCGCCTATCTGACCTTCGTTGCCCTCGACGAGAACGGCACGCCGACGGAGGTTCCGGAGCTCGTTGCCGAAACCGACGAGGAACGTGCCCTGATGCTCGAGGCGACTCGGCGACGCCACGCCAGGCTGGCACGATACGATATTCCGTAGCTGCGCCGACCCGATTCAAAGGCACTCGTGGCCTACCGGAGCCTGCTAGACTGACGCCTACTTTCGCCGCCCGGCGCCGTATCACGGCGCAACGGCGCGGCCTCCGCAACCACATTTGGAGGAGGACTGCGGTGCGCATCGCGGTGTGCATGAAGTCAGTGGTCGATTCACAAGCTCGCATCGAGCTCGACGCCGACGGACGGCTCCGCAGCGAGCATCTGCGGTACGAGGTCAACGAGTACGACCTGTACGCAGTGGAGGAAGCTATCCGGCTGGCCGAGGCAGCCGACGGTGATGTGACGGTGATCACGGTTGGCGTCGAGGCGGCGGTCCAGGGCCTTCGCAAGGGACTCGCCATGGGCGCTGCGGCCGCGATCCAGGTAGACCATGACGTGGAGCGCTTGGACGCTCACGGAACCGCGACCCTGCTGGCAGCAGCGCTGGCACCGGGAGGCTTCGACCTCGTGCTCGCCGGGGTTGAATCGGACGATCTCGGCGTTTCTCAGGTCGGTGTGCTGGTGGCCGAGAACCTCGGCTTCGCGGCCACGACGCTGGTGGTGGGGACTTCGGCCGGCGCCAGCGGAAAGATGACGGTGACACGCGAGCTCGAGGGCGGCGACCACGCGCAGGTAGAGATCGACCTGCCGGCGGTGCTCACCATCCAGACCGGAATCAACGCGCCCCGTTATCCGAGCCTGAAGGGAATCATGGCCGCCAAGCGCAAGGAGCTACGGACGGTGACCGCCGATGATCTCGGGATAACCGCCGAGGCGTTGGCGCCACGCGTCGAGACTTTGAGCATGTCTCCTCCACCAGCCAGGGAGCACGCCCGTGTCATCGAGGGTGCCGCGGCAGAGGCAGCAACCGAGCTGGTGCGCATCTTGCGAGTCGAGGAGAAGGTGCTGTGAGCCGAAGCGTCTGGATCATCGCCGAACATCAGGAAGGCACGCTCCACCGTGGCGCCGCGGAGCTGGCAGCGGCTGGTCGCAGCGTGGCTGACGAGGTCGTGGCCGTCGTGTGCGCCGGTCCCGAGGGCGGCGTCGCCGAGCAAATAGCGCCCTTCGTCGATCGTGTGTTGCTGATCGAGAGCACCGCGCTTGTCGACTATACGGCGGGCGGCTACGCGCAGGCCATCGTGCCTCTGGTGACGACGCACTCACCGGCTGCGATTCTGCTGCCGCACGCACCGCTCGGGCGCGACCTCGGGCCGATACTGGCCGCCCGCTTGTCGACCGGGATGATCAGCGATTGTCTCGCTTTGGAGTGGGATGAAGGCCTGGTGGGAACCCGATCCGTATACCGCCGGAAGCTGGTAGCACGGGAACGGGTCACAACGGCCGGCACGGCCATCGCCACGGTGCAGCGCGGAGCATTCATGCCCGCACCGGCCGGCGACGCGGCGGCCGTGGAGCGCATCGAAGCAACCGTCGACTCCTCGGCAGTGCGTACCCGCTTGGTGTCGCTTGAACACGCACCACCCAGCGAGGAGGACATTGCCGACGCCAAGATCGTTGTAGCCGGTGGCCGCGGCCTCGGAGATGCGGAGAAGTTCGGTTTGGTCCAGGAGCTGGCGAACGCCATCGGCGGGGTAATGGCCGCTTCCCGCCCGGTGGTGGATCAGGGCTGGGTCCCCCACGATCGGCAAGTGGGGTCGTCCGGTAGAACCGTGCGGCCACAGCTGTACATCGCTGTGGGGATCTCCGGCGCCATTCAACACATCGTCGGTATGCGCGAGAGCGATGTAATCGTGGCAATCAACAAGGACGCCCAGGCGCCGATCTTCGAGTACGCCAACTACGGTATCGTCGATGATCTCTTCAAGGTGGTACCGGCTTTGATCGATGCGCTGCAGACTGGCGAGTAGCCGGTAGTCAACTCTGGCTGTCGCTGCGCCGTTGGCCGCAATGCTGCTCGAGATCTTCGACCGTGCTGACGTCATCAGCTGTCAGATCGACGCGATGCCTGACGATGCGCGGGAAACGCAGAGCAAAGCCGCTCGGGTGCCGTCGACTCGGGCGGATCTCATCGAACGCAATCTGGAGCACCACCTCCGGGGCAACACGCCGCACCGGGCCATCGCTCGATAGCGTCTGCCCGTGGAAGCGGCGCGTCAGCTCGCGGATCGCATCGTCGGTCAGGCCGCTGTAGGCCCGCCCCGAATCGACCAGCCCGTCCGGGCTGCGAACCGCGAAGATGAGATCCGATAGCATCCCGGCGCGCTTGCCGCGACCCCACTCGGCGCCCGTTACAACCACATCGATCGTGCCGAGCGGTCGCTTGAGCTTGGCCCATGAGCGACCGCGCGTGCCCGGCACGTAGAGGCTCTCGGGATCCTTGAAGACAGCCCCCTCGTTGTTGCGTTTCACCGCAGCGGCAAACCACCGATCGATCTCGATCTCCGTGCGCAGCAGCTCCCACGGCGCGCGCCTTACACGCCCGTCGAGCGGCAGCGTGGCGAGCGCTTCCTTGCGGCGCATCAACGGGGCATCGATGAGGTCCTCGCTGGCGGCACGGAGAACGTCGAACGCGAGGAATACCACCGGGGCGTCGAGCAACAGCGTCAGCGGCACCTGCTTGCGGCCGAGCCGACGCTGCAGCGTAGCGAACGACAGACAGCGATCGTCGAGCCATGCAACGACCTCGCCGTCGAGGATCCACTCGCCGGTGAGACCGACGGTCCCGTCGCGCAGCTCTGGAAAGAAGTGCGTGAAATCCTCCAGAGCACGCGAGTACAGGCGCTGGTCTCCGCCAGAGACATGTAGCTGAGCGCGGATGCCGTCGAACTTGTCCTCGGCGACCACCGGTGGATGGAGGATCTCGAGCACCGCAGCAGCGCTGTCACACGGGTGCGCCAACATCACCCGTACCGGACGCTGTGCCTGCAAGGAGACGCCTTCCAGCGTTTCGGCCGCGGCATGCTCGGCGGCAGCACCGATATCCCCCAGCAGCATGTGCGCCCGTCGTACCAGCGACGTGGGCTGGTTGAACGCCAGGGCGATGGCCTCCTCCACACGTGCCGCTTGCACGCCGGTGCGCAGCGACCCGAGGAGTAACTTGACGAGGTACTTGGCCTCCAGCGGAGTCACGCGCGCCAGCAAGGCCCGCAGGAGCTGCATGCGCCGCGTAGCGCCGACTTCGCCGAGCTGACGTAGCGACTCGGCGACCTCCGGTAGCGTCAGCCGTGGCCCCGGCGTGTGCGGATGTTCCTCGAGGAGCAAGGAGACGGCGATGCCGAGATCGCCCAGCGCGGTTGCTCGTTGCAGCAACGCCAGTCGATCTTCGCCGGTGAACGCCGCGACCAGGTCGATGAGCGTCGAGCGCCCCACGCGCGTCGCGGGAGTGCGCGGGGGCAGGGGAGCGCCAGCCAGGAACCGTGCCGCTGTTGCAGCCCGCGGTCCGTCCTGGCTCGCCAAGTAAGCAGCCGCAGACCGCACCTTGGCATCGGTCGAGGCGTGGCCGGAGATCGTCTCCAGCGTCAGAGCCAGAGCACGCATGGGCGCGCACTCTATCCAACCGCGGAGAACGTCGCAACGGAGAGTGTGGGGCTATGGGCCCCCAGCTACGACGGCGGTGCGCGACGCCTGCCCGGCACGCAGCTTGTCAAGCCAGCGATCACGCTGCTCGGCGAACCCGTCCCAATGCGTTGCCGCTACAGGATCGGCGGGCGGCAACTGCAGTCTTACCGGGTCAACGTAGCGATCACCCTGCTCGAGCCCGTAGTGCAGATGGTAGCCGGTGGCGTTGCCGCTCCTGCCGACATAGCCGATCGTCTGCCCCTGGCGCACCTCGACACCCTTCTTGATGCCCTCGTGGATGCGCGACATGTGCATGTAGATCGAGCTGTACGAGCCACCATGCCGGATCTTCACGTAGCGGCCGGGCTCCCGTCCGTAGCCGGCCTCCATGATCACTCCATCAGCCGTGGCCAGAATCTCGGCGCCCGGATCGGCGGCGTAGTCCACACCACGATGAGCGCGCGCCACGCCGGTCACCGGATGCACTCGCCGCGAGCTGAAGCGCGAGCTGATGCGCGTGAATCGTACCGGCGAACGGAGGAACGCTCGGCGCAGGGAAGCGCCTTCCGGGGTGAAGTACTGGCTCACGCCCTCGGCGTCCAGATAGCGCACTACCGGCAGGGTACGCCCGCCGACCTTGAACTCGGCCGCGAGCACCTGTCCGTAACCCAGGAATTGCCCCTCGACGAAGCGCTCCTCGACCATGAGGTCAAGTCGGTCGCCGACCCGCAGGTCGTAGTTGAAATCGACGTCCCAGGCATACAGGTCGCCGATCTTGAGCAACAAGTCGTTGATCGAGCGCCCGGGTGGCGCGTTGTGGGCCAGCGCCGAGTGCAGGCTGTTGGCGATTTCCGCGGTGACGAATGCGGGGCGAACCCGCACCGGGATGACCACCTTGCTGGTGGTCCACACCTGCTCCTCACGGGCCACGAACCAGGCGGTCTGACGATCGACCTGGTAGCGCATGGCTGCCAGCCCGCCGTCCGCGGCAAAATACAGGTAGTACTCCTGACCCGGCCGGATACGGCGCAGGTTGATCGAATCGGCCGCCGCACGGACAACCTCCGCCGACGTGTTGCCGTCGACGCCGGCGCGCCGCAGCTCACCATCCAGCGTGTTGCCGCTGACGAACCGCTCGTGTACGACTCGTTGCGCCGTCAAGGCAATCGACTGCGGCCAGGGGCGCGGGACCTCGGGAGCCTGGAAGGTGGCGCTGACCACCTCGGCGTACGGAGACGAGATCGGCTTGCCGGGCAGCAGCAACAGCACCGTCCAGCCCAGCAGCACTGCCGCCAAGGTCGCCCCCGGCCACCGCAGTGGCAAGCTGTTGGCGGTCTCGTACGTCAGACGCAGGCGCACGTTGCGGAAAGGTTCGATCGTCAGGCGCAGTTTCAGGCTCTGGCGCTGAGGTGAAGTCAAAATGAACGCACCCGAATCAGGCGGTGAGCGTTGCGGTAGAAATCGCGGCGTCAATTATACGGTGACAACACGGACACGCAACTCTGAGCGCCGGCACGACGGCCGAAGGCATCGCCTGACATGCAGACGATGGAACGATTGCCCTGGTGGGTATTGCGTGTCCGCCGCTGCAGTTGCTTCAATGGGAGTGTAGACGAGGAGCACGTTCCTGGGAGCGAGAGGTTCGAGACGTGTCACTATGGGCAATTGCGCTGGGGGTTGCCGCGCTCATGGGTGTCGGCGCGACTCCAGACGTCGCGCTGGCGATGACCCCGGAGATACAGGACGGCGGTACCCGTTTCGAGGACCTGTTGCCGGTCGACGACTTCTCGCCAGCAATCCTCGGCATCTACCGGAAGATGATGGAGATCGAGGAGGTGATCCGCGGCCATTCCGAGCGCTACGGAGTGGACTTCGAGCTCGCACGTGCGACCTGCATGTACGAATCCGGCGGCAACGCGAACCTGACGTCCTGGGCCGGCGCCAAGGGTTACTTCCAGGTCATGCCGGCGACCTTCCGCTCGCTGCGAGTTGAAACCAACATCGAAGCGGGGATCAAGTACATCGGCCAGCTAGTGGACCGGTTCGACCGCGAGGACTACGCCCTGGCTGCATACAACGGTGGACCGACCACGGTCGGGCGCAATCGGCCGATGCGGCTGGAATCCCTCCAGTACGTGCTCGGTGTGGGCTACTACCGCACGATGTTGAAGCTGCACGAGCGCTCGATCCGGCATCACGCCTCAGCGCTCCGACTCACAACGGTCGGGGAGGGGGAGGACTGGTGGAAGCTCTCCGAACGGCTCGGCCTCACCCTCCTGCAGCTGCGGCTACACAATCCCTACCTGGCGCGGCGAAGTCTTCGCGAGGGCCAGTTGATCGCCTACCCGGTCGCGCCCCGCAACGACCTCTACCGCGTTGCAGGCACCTTCCTGGAGTATCGCTCGCGGCTGGGCGACAACTACTTCAACATCGCGTTCACGCTCGACGTCGACCTCGACGAGCTGCGCGGTGAGAACTCTCTTTGGCATCTGCAGACGCTTTCGGCCGGAATGCTGCTCAAAATCCCTCTCAGCTGGGAGGGCGATCACGTCGTTCACCAGGTCAAACCCGGCGACACGATCTTCAAGATCGCCGAGGCGACGAAATCGAACCCCTGGCGCTTGATACGCGACAACGGACTGTGGAACCAGACCGTGGCCGCGGGCAAGCTGCTGCGGGTGCGCACCGTGCCGGCGCGGCCCACCCACGTGGTCCACCGCGTGACCCGCGGTGAGAACCTGACGACGATATCGCGCCGCTACGGCGCCTCGATCTCGGCGATCCAGACGGCCAACAACATGGGGCGGCGTACCGTCATCCGCATCGGCCAGCAGCTGCGAATCCCTCAGAACGCCAAGTAGGGGCCGGCCGGCAAAAGACTCTGGCTGGCGTTCGTCTGGACGAATTCGGATCATGCGTTTCGTTGATAAGGACTCTTATGGAAACTAGGAGATCCGCATCTGTCACGGGACGTTATCGTCCGGTGCGAACGTGTTCCCTCACGCTCCTGGGCGTCCTCTTGATGGCCGTCACGGAGCCTGTGGTGGCGCAAGACGGCCCGCCGACCTTCTTCGGCGGCATCCAGGTCAACGAGCCAGACCACGACCGCTGGGCCGCAGCCCTGGTCGACGCCGGCTTCGATTCCGTCCAAGTCACCCTCTACGCTCGCCAACAGCGCTGGGATCAAGCGGAGCTGTACTGGAATCACGAAGCGCCGTGGCTGATTTCCGAGATTCGCGCCGCCAAGCGCGCCGGGCTACGCGTGATCCTGGTGATGCGAGTCGCCCTAGAACACGCCCTCGAGGCCAATCGGCATCTATGGCACGGCATGATCTGGCCGCGGCCGGATCAACTGCAGCCCTGGTTCGACCGCTACGGGGACTTCGTGCTCTGGGGAGCAGAGATCGCCGCACGGGAGAACGTCGAGTCGTTTGTCATCGGCAACGAGCTCAGCTCGCTGTCCTCGACGACGAGGCTCGACGCCCTCCCCCACCTGTACGCCTACTATCTCGACCCCGCGGCCGTTCAGGCGGTGCGCGAAGACCTCGTCCGTTGTGCTGCCAGCGCCGAGCAAACCCCCGGCGCGGACGCCCTCTCCTATCTCGATGGCGGGCGCTCGACGGACCTGGAGACGATGTTGCGCGACGAGGAGCGCGTGCGACGCGCCTGGACGCAGCAGGCGCTCGGCGGTGACGCAACACGGCTACGCCACCTCAACGGTCGTCGGGCGCGCTATGAGACCTTCTGGCGCACGCTCGTGCGCCGTGTACGCGAGCGCTACACCGGCCTGCTGAGCTACGGAGCCAACTTCGACCAGTTCGAGGAGGTCGGCTTTTGGGACGCGCTGGATTTCGTTGCCGTCAACGCCTACTTCCCGCTGAGCATCTACGGACTCGAACCCGGGGCGCTGGAAGAGCGCATGGCAGACTCCTGGCGGCGCATCGCCAGCGCCCTGCAGCGGGCTAGCGGCGGCCACCCGGTCATGCTGCTGGAGTTGGGCTGGACCCGACGGCTGGGGAGCACCGTACGGCCACACTCCTACGATCGCGTCGAGGTGCTCGAAACCGCGGGAGCGGGCGGGCGGCGGACATGCGTACACTGGGAGTCACAGCCGCAAGATCCGCGCGAGCGGGTGGCGGCATTGCAAGCCCTGGCCGACGTGGTGCGCGATGGCGACTTCGCGGCGCTTGTGGGCTTCACGCTGTGGAAGCTGACCACACGCGCAGAGCATCGGGCCATCGAGCCTTTCGCCGCCGTCCTCCAACCCGGCTCCGGCTACCCGTACGAAACCTGGCGAACCCTCGGCGCCGCGCAGCATGACGAGCTCGACAGGGCTTACGTCGGCCTCGCCGGTGCCATCGCACGCGAGGTGCAGGAGCGGTCGGCGCGCTGGCATAATGACGGCGTCCATTCGCGCAATCGTCAGGAGTAGAGCCCTTGCACAGAGTTCGAGGACCATGGTCAACCGTCGGTGGGTTCCTCCTGCTGGCCGTTTCCACACAGCTGCTCGGTTCGGCGAGCGCGCCGGCGGCGCTCCCGCTGGCGGCCCATCCTGAGGTGGTGGAAGTGATCGCGCAGGATCTCGAGCTCGGCAGAGAGCTCTACAGCGATCAGTGCGGCCCCTGCCACGGCGATGACGGCAAGGGCGGTGGTCCGGCGGCGCGCTTTCTCGCCACGCCGCCACGAGATCTCACGGATGGCAGCTGGACGCTGGAAGGCATGATCGCGGCGATCACGGATGGCGTTCCGGATACCGACATGGAGGCCTTCGAAGAGCTGCTCACCGAGGACGAGATATCGGCGGTAGCCGCCTACGTGCTCGAGAACTTCGCCGCCGAGGAAGACTCTCGCTAGGACGCCCTTCAGCACCGCCATACGATCCGGTCTTGACAGTCGCGCATTGTGGCGAACACAATGGCCTCGATTGGCCAGGCGCCCAGGTTTCACAACACTGTCGGCGCCGGCCCTCCCGAGTAACACCTCGCCCGGATCGTGTGTGTCCGAGCGCCATCGGGTCGCTTAGATTTCCGCGCGTCATGAATGGAGCGCGACCCGACTTTCTCCCAACTGGGGCTTCCCTTCATGACAGAGCAGCAACAAAGGCAGCGCCGGCGACGGGGTCGCCGCCGGTCCCGCGGCGGACGAGGCCGACGTCGCGGTCAGCCAAACCAGCCACAGGATTTCACCCCGCCGCGCGACGAAGACACCGCGCTGTTGCTGCAGGACGCGCACAGCGTCGACGATCTGATGGAGGCGCGGCCCGCGGAGCTGCTCGAGATTGCCGCCGAGCTCAAGGTGGAAAACGCCACCGAGCTTGAAGCCGAGGCGCTCATCGACGCGTGTCTCCGAGCGCAGGCAAAAGAACATGGGCTAGTCTACAAGCAGGGCGTGCTAGAGCGCCTTCCCGAC
The DNA here is from genome assembly GCA_965248695.1 of Acidobacteriota bacterium. Classification (GTDB taxonomy): domain Bacteria; phylum Acidobacteriota; class UBA890; order UBA890; family WLXD01; genus DASCOT01. The sequence continues at coordinate 5,364,159 of CBDFKD010000002.1, forward strand.
GGCTATGGTTTCATTCGCTCCGCCGAACACTCGTACCTGCCTGGGCCGGAGGACGTCTACGTCTCCCCTACCCAGATCCGGCGCTTCAACCTGCTCACCGGCGATACGCTTGCCGGCAGCATCCGACCGCCGAAGCAGGGTGAGAAGTACTTCGCCCTCGTTCAGATCGATGCCATCAACTATGACGCACCTGGCAAGGCGCTCGATCGCACCCTGTTCAAGGACCTGACGCCGTATCACCCCGAACGACAGATCGAGGCGGAGATTCCAGGCGATGACCTCATCGGTCGGGTCGTCGATCTGTTGTGTCCGTTGGGTTTCGGCCAGCGGGCCCTGATCGTCTCGCCGCCGCGGGCGGGCAAGACCATACTGCTGCAGGCAATCGCCAAGGCGTTGGCCGCCAACCACCCGGACGTCAAGCTCATCGTGCTGTTGCTCGACGAGCGGCCCGAAGAGGTCACCGACATGAAGCGGTCGGTGCGCGGCGAGGTCGTCTACTCGACGTTCGACGAACCGGCGAGTCGCCATACTGCCGTCGGCGAGATCGTGCTCGAAAAGGCTCGACGGATGGTGGAGAGCGGCCACGACGTCGTCATCCTGCTCGACTCACTGACCCGTTTGGCGCGGGCGCACAACACCGTTACGCCATCTTCCGGCCGCGTGCTGACCGGTGGGGTCGACGCCAACGCCCTGGAGAAGCCCAAGAAGTTCTTCGGTTCGGCGCGCGCAGTCGAGGAGGGCGGGTCGCTGACGATCGTCGCAACCGCCCTGATCGAGACCGGCAGTCGCATGGACGAGGTGATCTTCGAGGAGTTCAAGGGCACTGGCAACTCCGAGATCGTCCTGGAGCGCAAGCTCGCCGACAAGCGCATCTTCCCCGCCATCGAGATCAACAAGTCGGGTACCCGCAAGGAAGAGCTCCTGCTCGGAGCCGAGGACCTACAGCGCATCTGGATGCTCCGCAAGGCGCTGGCGGCGGTACCGGCAGACGAGGCCATGGAGCTCTTGCTCAAGCGGCTGCGTCAGACCGCGAACAATCGCGAGTTTCTCGAAACGCTGACCAACGGGATGGCCTGAGCAACCCCGCGCTGTGGAAAGGTTCCTCACGCCCGCGTTGATCACTCCGGAGGGAACGGATTCGTGCTGTGGGGGTTCGGTCTGATCGTCGCTGTGCTGGGCACGGCAATCCTCCTGTACAACCGGCTCGTCGGGCTGCAGAAACGCGCCGAGGGAGCTTGGGCAGACATCGACGCCCAGCTCAAGCGCCGACACGACGTCATCCCGTCGCTGGTCGAGGTCGTCAAGGGCTACGCCGCCCACGAGCGCGAGACCCTGGAATCGGTGGTCGCGATGCGGAGCGCCGCCCAGCAGGCCGAGGGGCTACGCCTTCCGGATGCCGGCACGGCGCAGCTCGAGAACGGCCTCGTGGGAGCGCTACGCGGCCTGTTCGCGCTCGCGGAGGCTTATCCCGAGATTCGGGCCAGTGAGCGCTACGGAACGCTGCAGAGCCAGCTGTCGGAGATCGAGGACGACCTCCAGGCGGCGCGACGCTACTACAATGCCGTAGTTCGCGACCACAACACCGCGGTCGCGAGCTTTCCGGCGGTCATGATCGCGGCACCGATGGGATTCGTGCCGCGCGAGTTCTTCGAGGTCGACAACCCACTGGAGCGACAGGCGGTGAGGGTGGATCTGGATGCGTAGGCTGAGCACTGTAGCGTCGGCGCTGCTCGTGGCAATCACGTTTCACGTCGCACCGACCACCGCGCAAGCGCAGGACCGGCGCTACTGGGTGGAGGCCTTCGATGCCGACATCCACGTTTTGGAGAGTGGCGAGATCGAGGTCACCGAGCACCTCACCTTCCGTTTCGATGGCTCGTTCAACGGCATCTACCGAGACATTCCGGTGGAGTACGAGACTCCCTGGGGGCTCGACTACGGTTTGCGCCTCGACCCTGTCGCGGTCACCACCGAGGACGGCGCCGCGCTGCGCCACGAAACCGACCGCAGGGGCGACGACTTTCGCTTCAAGGTCTGGGTTCCAGATGCCAACAACGCCTCTCGAACGGTCGTATTGCGGTATCGCGTCGGTCGCGCCCTCCGTTTTCCGGACACCGAGGAGGGCTTCGAGGCCCACGATCAGCTCTACTGGAACGTGACCGGCACCGGCTGGAGCGTGCCGATCGAATCGGCATCGGCACGGATCACGTTGCCGGAGGGTCTCCGTCAGCCGCCGTGGACCCTGGCGTACACCGGACCCCGGGGCAGCCGCGTCCAGGAGGCCGATATCGACAACATAGCCATCAATGTGGTGCGCATCAGCACCCGCAACCAACTCGCTCCCGGAGAGGGGCTGACGGTGGTCGTCGGCTGGCCTCCAGGTCTGGTCTACCGACCCACCGCATCCGATCAGATCCGTGATCTGTTCGCAGACAACTGGCCGCTCGGACTGCCGTTCCTGGCCTTCATCGGGATGTTCCTGCTGCACCGATCCCGGGGCCGTGATCCACAGATCGATCGATCGGTGATGGTGCGCTACGAGCCACCGGAAGACTTTCGACCGGCCGAGCTCGGCACTCTGATCGACGAGAAGGTCGACCTTCGCGATATCGTCGCGACGGTCATCGATCTGGCCGTGCGCGGCTATCTGAAGATCGAGGAAACCACCGAGGCCGGGTGGCTGAGCGAAACCACCAAGACCACGTTCCAGCGCATGAAGCCAGCCGACGACGCGCTGCGTTCCTACGAGAGGTCGGTGCTCGACGGACTGTTCGAGGGCGGCGACCGGGTGGAGATGGACGATCTGAAGAGCAAGTTCTACACCCGCGTCAGCGACATCAAGAGCGACCTCTACGGCAGCATGACGAAGCGCGGGCTCTTCCGAGCGCGACCCGACCGATCGCGCACCACGTGGGTCGTGCTGGCTCTGCTTTCCCTGCTACCGATGGTTCTGCTAGGGGTGCTGCTACAGAAACCGGCCATGTTGATCGCCGCCCCGTTCACCGCGCTCGCCATCGGCGTCTTTGCCCCCTTCATGCCCGCGCGCACTGCGGCCGGCCGTCGGACATTTGTCGATCTGAAGGGCTTCGAGGAGTTCCTCGGGCGTACCGAAGCCGAGCGCTTCAAGGCGCTCGGTATTTCGGAAACCGCCTTCGAGCGCTATCTGCCGTACGCGATGGCTTTCGGAGTTGCGGATCACTGGGCGAAGCTCTTCGAGGGAATGCTGACCCAGCCGCCGACCTGGTACGCCGGTCCGACACCGCATTTCAGTCCGTCGTTGTTCGGCACACGCATGGGGAGCATGGGAACGTCGCTGGGAACGGCGATGGCCACACAGCCTCGTAGCACCAGCGGCAGCTCGGGGTTCTCCGGCGGCGGCGGTTTCTCGGGCGGAGGCTTCGGCGGCGGCGGCGGCGGCGCCTTCTAGCGGCCTGTAACAGATGAAGCGATTTCGCCGCCATCCTGCAAACAGATAGGCAGTTTAGTTCTAAGCAGGTCTCGCCTAGCTCAGCTCGAACGGCAGTCGCGCCGCCACCGAGGCACCGGCTCGCGTCCGGCCCTGCCCCGGGAAGTGATACAGATCGAGGTAGAGCTGCAGGTCCGAGACCGTACGTAGCCCATGACTCGCCTGCGTGTCGAAGAACACTGCGTGACGGTAGGCCGGCTTCACCAGAAAGCAGTTGGCGCCGTGCCCCGCCGGTCGTAGACCCAGGACGCGCCTCCACGTCTCCAGCGTCTGCTCCAGATCCTTATTGAGATCCGGCACATACACGTGCAGGTCGAACGGCAGTCGCCGCTGACCGGGTCTGAGCTGCAGCGCGTGGACGGCAGAATCGAGCGTCAGCGCATATCGATCCGACAGCTTCGAGTCCACGGTCCGCAGCCGTTGCAACGCCGCTTCGGGGTCCTTGTCCCGTAGTTGATACGAGAATACTTCGTTGGTCTCGAAGGCGTATTCGTCCAGCCAGTCCGCCAGCAGACGCTGCGGGCGCACGAGCCTCGACCCGCCGCCCCGTTGCCGCTCGACGTAGCCATCGGCTGCCATCTGCTGGAGTATCTGCGATACCCAGCCGAGGCTGAGTCCACCATGCTCGGCGATCTGTCGTGTGGTCAGCCACTCGCCCGGCCGTTGCATCATGACCCGCAGAGCAATCGTCGCCTTGTCGTGGAAGAGCGTCCGGATCTGCTTGCGCTCCGTGAAGCGGTTGCGGTTGCCGCTGACCTGCACCAGGACGTTGTTGAAGCGCAGATAAGCGTTGCCGGAGCAGTCCATGTAGCCGATGCCGGCCTCACGACACAGGCGTGCGCCGGCCGCTCCCATGTGCGGCACGATGATGCCCGCCGCGTTGCCCGGAGCCGCCGCGATACGCCGCAATCGCGGCAGGAGCCCGCGTAGCTGGCGAGGCTCACCGGAGGCGAGTGGAAGGTAGAGCAGGCGGCGGATTGCGCCGGCGTGGCCGAGGAGCTCCACTTCGATCATGCTGGCGTCTTCGGTCGGAGTACCCACCCGCACTCCGGTGACCAAAATCTCGGGGACAACCTCTCGCCAGTTGGTCAGGAAGTAGGAGCGTACCTCGCTTGCGTTCCTCATCAGGCGACGGGTCCGGGAGCAGAGCGGCCGTTAAGGCAGCGAGAGCGGCGTGCCGACATAGAGGCGCGTTTATAGCAAGAAGCGTCATCGGCCGCCAGCCGCCTGGGCGCTCCGCCGACGGTTCTGGGTCATACGAGGTCGAATTTCGCGTTTTGTTCCGTTCGTCAGCGAGACGCGGGCGGGCTCGGCACGAGTCGGAAACGGAAGGAGACCACATCGGTGGCGCGATCGAAGGGCATCGAGCCCTCCTGCTCGAGCCTCATGGTCTCGCCCGTCGGCACCGTCACCGAGCCCGTATCCGTATGCAGAACTCGGTCATAATCATCGAGCAAATCGATCGCCACTTCGACGTCGAAGGACCGCGTCGTGTCGTTGACTACCTCGGCCGACCAGCGGAAGTGGGCACGTTCCTGCTCGACGGTGCTCCAATCGAAATCATGCTCGCCGAGACGCAGCTCTGCCGCTGCCTGCAGGGGATCGCCGAGTGGCGACAGTACGAGCGCTAGCGTCAGACCGATCAGGGACCACGCTGATGTCGGCAACGCGGGCCGGCGGCTTCCCCACCATGCCTCATCATCAGCACCGAACAGACCATCGCTCACCCCCATGAGTTGAAGCTAGCATGGTGGTCGTTGGAGGGTCAAAGCAACGGTGCAGCACCGAACGAGTCGTTCCGGAAACGAGCTCCGAAGCGACTCATTGAGGGTACTCCTCGTCGTTCCACAGCGGATCGACGTTGGGGTCGAACGTGTCGTCGGAATCCTGTAGCGCGACGGACTCGTGGCCAGCAACGGTGCCAGCGTCGGGGTGGGGTCCGACGTTTGACGGGCTCTGGTCGCCAGGCTCGTCGAACAGCTCCCACGGCTCGACCAGATCGCGTGGCAGCTCCTGCAGGAACCTGGAAGGCTGCTGCAGCAGTGCACCGCCCATCCCTCCCGGGCGCACGATCGGGTAACTCAAGTAGAGTTCGTCCCGCGCCCGAGTCATGGCGACATAGAAGATCCTACGTTCCTCCTCTTCGCCGCCCGGCTCGTCGAGTGCCCTGGGACTCGGTAGCGCGCCTTCGACCAGATGAATGGCGAACACCACATTCCATTCGAGTCCCTTCGCCTGGTGGACGGTCGACAACACCACCCGTTCGTCGTCCGGGTCACCGCCGCCGCGTACGTCCTGACCATAGAGCTCTCCGAGCAGCACCAGCTCCTCCAGGAACGTGCGGATCGACTCGTACTGGGCGGCGAACACCGCCAGCTGCTCGAGATCCTCGACGCGTGACTCGTAGTTGGTGAACTGGGTCGCGGCAACATCGTCGTAGCCGCCCTCGAGGACTGCGCGGATCGCCGCTTCGGGCTCCGCGGCGCAGGCGACGACGGATTCCAGAAGTGTGGCAAAGGCATCCCATGCGGTCCGCGCGCGGCGCTGTAAGAGAGCTCTGATGGGCTCCGAACCCAACTGGGCCAACAGCTCGCCGGCGGTGGACGCCGAGGCCAGCGCCTCCCAGAGCCGCCGAGCCGTGACGTTGCCGATGCCTCGCTGCAGCATGAGGGCGCGACGAAAGGCGACTTCGTCGCGTGGATTATCGGCCAGGCGCAGGTAGGCGGTCACGTCCTTGACATGCGCTTGCTCGAAAAATCGGAGACCACCGCGGATGTCGTACGGGATGTCGTAGCGCAGCAACGTGGTTTCCACGGAGAGCCTGTGGGAGTGGGCGCGGTAGAGCACCGCCATCTCGTTCAGCGGCGTGCCCTCGTCGCGCAGCTGCAGGATGCGTTCGGCAACGAAGGCGGCCTCCTGCGCCGGGTAGTTGGCGGGGACCAGCGCCGGTTGCTGACCGGGGTCGCGTCGCGCCTGCAACTCCTTTTGGTACTGGCCGGTGTTGCAGCGGATGCTGGCGTTGGTCAGCGCCATGATCTCCGGCGTGGAGCGGTAGTTGATCTCGAGCTTGAAGACCTGAGCTCGGGGATGACGGTCCGCGAACCCGAGGATGTTGTCGTAATGGGCGCCGCGAAAGGAGTAGATGCTCTGACAGTCGTCACCGACGACCATCAGGTTGCCGCCGTTCTCGCGTGCCAGCGTCTCGACAATCTCCCCTTGGATCAGGTTGGTGTCCTGGTACTCGTCGACGAGCACGTAGCGGAGTTGCTCACCGTACCGTCGACGCACCTCGGGCACTTCGCGCAGCAATCGCAACCACATCGTCAGCAGGTCGTCGTAGTCCATCGCGTTCGCCGCCAGCTTGCGCTCCGCGTAGCGTCGAGCCACCGCTTCAATCTGCTCTTCCCAGTCGACGAAGCGTGGAAACCGTTCCGCGACCACATCGGCCATCTCGGTGCGCGAGTTGACCTGCAACGAGATCAGCGACCCGAGGACTTTCGGCGAGGGAAAGCGTCGGCGCTCGACTTCGACACCAACATCGGTGATGCACAGCCGGATGAGGTCGCGCTGATCGCTGTCGTCGAGAATCGAGAAGGAATCCGTGAAGCCGAGGACCGCTCCGTGTCGTCTCAGGGTTCTCGCGCCGACGGAGTGGAACGTTCCTCCCCAGAGCCTGTCGGTGTCCAGATTCGTCAGCTGGCGCACACGGCCGACCATCTCGCGGGCGGCCTTGTTGGTGAACGTCACCAGCAAGATGGCGTCGGCGGGGATACCGCGGCTGAGGAGCCAGGCGACGCGGTAGGTCAGCGTGCGGGTCTTGCCCGTTCCGGCACCCGCGATAACCAGCTTTTCGCCATCGCCACAGGTGACCGCGGCGTACTGCTGCTCGTTGAGATCGGCCTCGAAATCGACGTCCAGCTCGGGTCCGGCGCGGCGCTGGATGACGAACTTGCGGGCCATTGGGGTCAGCGGAGCGGCGCCGGAACCGGGCCTTCGATCAGGGCCCACCCGCCGCCGGCAGAGCCGACGAGGCGCAGCAGCTCGACCTTGCGAGCCAGAGCCGCCGGATCCGGAATGCCACCCAGCACATCGTCGCTTCGCCAGATGGGTCGTGAAGCAGCCTGCGCGCCGACCAGCAGTCCGTTGAGCTGTTCGAGCATCGTGCGCTGGCGTGGATACAGCAGCACCTCGACCTCGGTGCGGGCGTCGATACCGGCGGAGCGTCGTGCGACGCTGAGCGCCGCGCGCAGGCCGCCGATCTCATCGACCAGGCCGACTTCCAGTGCCTGCTCTCCGGTCCACACTCTGCCGGCAGCCAACCGCTCGACTTCCTCCAGTCCCAGATTGCGGGCATCAGCTACCTTCTGGAGAAACGCACGGTAGGTCTCATCGATCGACTCCGCGATGACCACTCGCTGCTCCGCTGACAGGCGCTGCGAATCGAGGAACAGGCCGGCGTTGCGGCCGCGGGTAACCGCATCGTTCGCGATACCGAGCTTCTCGTACGCGCCCACCAGGTTGTAGCGACCCATGGTCACGCCGATCGAACCCGTGTACGTGGCGCCGTCAGCGAGGACGCGGGTTCCCGCGGTAGCGATCCAGTAGCCGCCCGAGGCGGCGACATCGGACATGCTGACGATCACCGGCATCGACTCGGCCGCCAGCGCCGCCTCTCTCCAGATAACGTCCGATGCGGTGACCGCCCCGCCTGGACTGTCTACCCGCAGGACGATCGCCTGCACAGAGTCATTTCGACGCGCGCGGCGGATAGCGCGCGCAATCGTTTCGCCGCCCGCCACCGCGCCCCCGAAGGCATCGTCGGTGACGTCCCCGGGCAGGATCAGGCCGTCGATATGGACCAGAGCGATCCCCGGCCGTCCAAGGCTCCATCCTCCGGGCGCCGCAAGCTCCCAGTATTCGCGCACGCCCACGCGCTGGGCGTCGTTGATGTCCAGAACATCGGCTACGTGGTCGTGGAATCCGAGCTCGTCCACTAGGCCGGCTTGCTGCGCCGCGACAGCGCCGAGCAGACCTTGATCGACGGCCGCCGCGACGGCTCCGCGATCGAGGCCGCGATCGTCGGCAATGGCGTCGAGAACCTGGTCATAAATGCTATCGAGCAGGCTGTCCAGCACGGTGCGTTCCTCGTCACTCATGCCCGTTTCGGTGTACGGATTCATCGCCGACTTGTAGGGACCGGTAGCAAACGTCTCGAACTCGACGCCGAGCTTGTCGAGCAGCTCACGGTAGTACTGACTGCGCGCAGCCAACCCCAGGATCAAGGTCCCAGTAGGTATCTGGATCACTGTGTCAGCGGCCGAGGCAACATAGAGATCGATCAGCGAGCCGAGCTCCAGGACCGCCACCACGGGCTTGCCCGATTCGCGGAACGCATGCACGGCGGAGCGGATCTCCTGCGCTTTGGCAAAGCCGCCGAGCATCGGACCGACGCGCATCACCACAGCCGAGACTCGCGCGTCGTCGGCGGCGGTGCGCAGCGCGCTGTCGATTTCTCGCACCGACAGCGGGCCGACAGATCGGTTGCCCCAGAGATACGCCGGTCGCTCGACGATCTCCCCTACCAGGGACACCTCTAGGACGTTGTCGGTGCCCAGGCTGCCGCGGTCGCCGAGCACGACCCGGTTGAGGAACTGGGTCGTCCACCAGAAGAGCATTACAAGCAACACGAACCCCAGGATCACCCAGGTCCAGGAACTCCTTCGTCGTGCCATCCACCGCCCCCGATCTGTTCGTCTAGCGCTCAGGTTGCAACGTCGAAACTACCCGTGAGCGCGGCGTCGGTGCCCTCGTCGCTCACCTCGAGCCGATCCACACGCGCCGCCGGCGAGCCCCGATGGCACCACGCAATGAAGTCGTCCACCGGCGCCGCCGGCCCCTCCACGACCGCCTCGACAGTGCCGTCGTCGCGGTTGCGTACCCATCCTCGGAGACCGAGCTTCGTTGCCGCCCTGCGAGCGTGGGCGCGGTAGAACACTCCCTGTACCCGACCTCGGATTCGCAGGCGAACGCGTCGAACCGTGCTCATCGGGCACCATTCTACCGACAACGCCGCGCCGACGGCGGTAATATCTGGCCTCATCAGGAGGTACAGCCATCCGACTACCCGCCTTTGCCAGCTCACGAACCGGTCGCGATCCGTGGGGCCAGATCTTTCTTGGCGTAGCCCTCCTGTGGGCGCTTACGATTCCGCTGTCGATTGCGGTCGCGGAAACGGCGCTCTGGGTGTCGCTGCTGTTGTGGGGCGCGAACTGGCTGCGCCTCGAACTGGCGAGCACCGGCTCGGTTCCCGATTCACCTGCGCGCGGCCCGGCGGGAGACGTGTTCTCCCTGATCGGCACGCCCCTCATGGCATTCTGGGGTGTCTCGGTGGCGTCGGCGATTGCGTCACGCGCTCCGGTGGAGAGCCTCTGGTCCCTACGCGAGGTGTTCCTGTTCGCCGCTCCGCTGGTCACCTACCTCGCCTATCGACATCCGTCGATGCGGCGCCTGGGATTGCGCGCTCTCGGTATCGGCGTGCTGATAGCCGTCGGGGCGGGCCTGGCGGGAACCGTGATGGCGGTCCAGCGCGGCGAGTTCCCCGGTCTGTATCGACCGGACGGAACGTTGGGACATTACATGACCTACGCCGGCGCGCTCATGGTGGCCATTCCGACCCTGATGGTCGTGCGCGACGGCTGGGTCGGTCTGCTGCATCGGGTCATCGCCCTCGGCGCCCTTGTGGTGGTGGGTCTGACGATGACGCGCTCGGCCTGGATCGGTTGCGTCGTCGGCCTCGCGCTCTGGTTCGGCCTGCGGTTCGTCCCCGGTCGTTCCACCGACGATGAGCCGCCGCCACGACGCTGGGCGGCCTACGCGGTGGTCGTCCTCATCGCCCTCGTCGTAGGAGGCATCGTGCTGATGACGCTTGCCGGACCGGAGGCGCTGTATGAGCGCGGTGCGAGCATCTTCTCGCTCGAAAACCCCACCAACGTCGACCGGCTGGCGATGGCGGCAACCGGACTGCGGATGATCCAGGCGCATCCGCTGTTGGGAGTCGGTCCGGGCCTCATGCCGCGCGTGTACCCCGCCTGGCGCGTCGACTGGGCGGTGAAGGAAACCAACCCACACCTCCACAACGACGCCCTCCACCTGGCCGCCGAACGCGGCTTGCTGGGGCTGGCAACCTGGTTGTGGCTGGTGGCCGCTTTTGCGGTCGGAGCCTGGCGAGTGTTGCGACATACCGGGCCGTTCGCCGAGGGCGGGCCCGAAGCACGCGCGGCATTGTCGGCGCTCGGTGCGTTCCTAACCATGGGACTGTTCGAGTACAACTTCTCGGACTCGGAAGTCCTCATGGTTCTGCTGTTCGCCGCCACGTTGCCGTTCGCCGCCAGCGCTGGGCTCATGCTGGGCAAAGACGAGTAGCGGCACCTACTCCAGGCCGAGCTCCGGCGCGATCGTCTTCAGGGACTCGACGATGCGGGCAACATGTTCCTTCAACTCGACGTTGAGGTCCGCAGCACCGGCGCGCAGATGGTCGCGATCGATGGCCCGGCAGAATGCCTTGTCCTTGAACTTCTTGATGATCGACTTGACCGGGAGATCGACGACAGACTTGCCGGGCCGGACGAGGGCAACAGCAACGATAAACCCGACTAGCTCGTCCACTGCGTAGAGCGTCTTGTCCAGCCGGCTCTTCCGTTCGACTCCGGTATGGTCGGCGTGGCCGAGGATCGCGTGCACGATCGCGTCGTCATATCCGAGCTGTCGCAGGATCTCGGCGCCGGCGAAGGGATGTTCTTCCAGCGACGGGTGCTCCTCGTAGTCGAAGTCGTGGAGCAGTCCGACGATTCCCCAGAGATCGGCGTCGGCGTCGAAGTGCCGCGCGTAGCCGCGCATTGCGGCCTCGACGCCGAGGGCGTGCTTGAGCAGGTTCGGATTCTGCGTGTGCTCGGTGAGCAGGGCCCAGGCCTGCTCCCGGGTCGGGACCATCGCTCCGGCCTCTGGCTGCCTACTGCCCGGTGCCGAAACCGCCGAGAGGGTTCTCCAGGCTCACAACCGTGGTGCCGTCGCGCGACAGAAGAGCGTAGCCGTCCATGACGATCTGGACGTTGTCCTGCGATTCCAGGTTCCGCAGGTCACTCGGCGTGAACGCGCGCAGGGTACCGCGCGCCACGACGTCCTGTCCGCCAAGCCGATCGAGCGCCCAGTACCATTCCGAAAGCAGTCGTGAGTTGAAGAACACCTGCGCCCGCCGACCCTCTGCGTCCTCGACGACGAAATACGGGGCGCGCTCGACGAACCGCTTCTCAGTCAGCCGCCCGTCGTATAGATCCACGGTGCCGCCGGCAAGGCGTTGAACCGTCTGGATGTACGTCGTGTCGTTGGCAAGCTCTTCGAGGGTCGCCGGCATTCCTAGCGGGTGCACGCTGGCGGCGAGACGAAGCTCGTCCGCGGGAATGTACGGCACCTGAATCTCGTTGCCGTCGACCATCAGCCGCATGAGCTCCAGGGCGTCGAGCTCCTCCTTGTTGAACAGCTCCTCCGCATTGCGGTCCAACGTCGGATTTTGCGGCACCCATCCGAGCGGGCTCTCGTAGAGACCGTGAACCTGGAGGTCGACCGTCTGACCGACCGTCACGGCGAGCAGATCGAGGTTGTCGCCCGGGATCATGATCTGGCCGCTGGGAGGCGGTCCTTCTTGCTGGAAGCTGAGGGCTGGCTCGTCGGCCGCCTCATCCTGCCCTTCGGCCGTGTCCTCCCCGCCCGCGTCGTCGGGCGCGGTCGACACCGGTGGCGGCGCGGTGGTCGCCGGAGCGGCGGTTCCGTCGACGAGCAGAATCGAGTCCTGGTCGATATGGACCACCTGCAGCCCGGTAACCACGACCTCGATGCTCGAGGGCGGGACGCTAAGCGCGTGCAGCATGAAGGGTCGCGGATGGCTCGGGCTGGCGAGGTACTCGGCCATCGTCAACTGCTGCGGCGACTTCAGGTAGAAGTCGGTGAAATACGGCACCGCGAAGATGTAGTAAACGAAGGCCGCTGCCAGCAACAGTAGGAGCCAGTTCAGCGGATCTGTCAGGGTCTTTTTGAGCGCCATCGGGCCGCTCCCGCGGGACGTGATTCGGGGTTCGTGGGATTGCTTGTGTTGGGCAAGCTTGGCAGAGATGCCAGCGGGGTATTTCGAGGCTGGCGCATTATATGCGCCCAAACCGAGACATGTCGAGTTGCGTTGAAAAACACCTTATCCGGAGCGTGCGAAGCGTGTCACGTCGTCCCGCTTGCCCAGGACGATCAATATCGAGTCGGCCTCCAGCTGGTAGCCCGGTGCCGGATTGAACTTCATTTCACCACCGGTACCCATGACACCGACGACGATCAGTCCGAAGTCACGCCGGATGTTGCACTGCTCGATCGACTTGCCAATGAGGGACGAACCGGCAGGAACGCTGAACTCGTCGAGTTGTAGGTCGAGCCCCTGACTGGTCGTCACCGTGTCGGTGAAATCGACCGTGTGCGGCCGGGTGACGGAGTTCGACATGGATCGTGCCCCGATGCGCTCGGGAGAAACGACCCGGTCTGCGCTGGCCGCGAGGAGTCGGCGGTCACCCTGCTCCGTGACGCTGCGAGCGATGATCTGCAACCCGGTGCAGATATCGCGCGCCAGCAATGTCACGTACAGGTTATCGGCCTCGTGCGACAACGTCAGCAGCAGGCCCCGAGCTCGCTCGATACCCGCCGCCCGCAGCACACTTTCCTCCACCGCGTTGCCGTGCAGGTACGGTATGCCCGCGGCAGCCGGATCGCCAAGCGCCTCTGCGTCGTTGTCGACCACGAGCACCGCCACGCCGTCCGCGACCAGGTGCCGACAGGCCTCCCTACCCACGCGACCGTAGCCACAGATGATGTAGTGCGCGGTGAGATTGGAGATCTCCTTGTCCATTCTTCTTCTCCCGACGACTCGTCGGAGGTCGCCCTCGATCGCCAGACGCGAGAGCATCGCCGCTACATAGAGAAATGCGCTCGCTCCAGTGAGAATCAAGGTCATCGTCAGGAACCTGCCGCCGGTCCCCAACGGTCGGACCTCCTGAAAACCTACGGTGCTCAGGGTCAAGATGACCATGTACAGACTATCGACCAGTGTCCAGCGTTCGACGATCATGTAGCCGGCCGTGCCGGCCGTCAGGATCAAGGCGATCGCTACCACGCCCAGGCGAGTCGATTGCATGCGCCGGCGATGTTCGACGTCGTTGACCGCGTACAGGGGTGCCGTCGGTATCGACGTCAACGGTTCAGCCGAGCTCACCGTCGTGGATCGTGCGGAAGCTAAGAACCTCGTAGTTGCGGTCTCCGCGCGGTGTCTGAACCGTGATCTCGTCGCCGTCGGCTCTCCCTGACAGGGCCCGGCCGATCGGCGAGGTAACCGAGATACGGCCCGCTTTCGGATCCGTGTCATCGGCGGAAACGAGCCGGTAGGAGATCTCCTCGTCATTGTCGAGGTCGAGCAGCTCCACTGTTGATCCGAAGCCGATCGAGTCGCGCGGGATCATCGCGGTGTTCATGCCCGATATGGCCTGTCGCTTTTGGTACAGGCGCAAGAGCAGCGCGGTGACCGTGTCCTTGCGGTCCTTGGCCGCCTCGTGCTCGGCGTTCTCACTGAGATCGCCGTGGGCGGCAGCTTCCGCCAGCTGGCGTGGGAGCTCCACTTTGAGCTCACGCTCCAGAACGCTGACTTCGGCCTCGAGCCGCTTCAGGAGGTCTTCACGAATACCCATCGGCGGGATCCTGTTTGGCTGGACGATTTGTGGGTTCTCGGCGACGACGTGCGAGCTGCCTCGTCTAGTCGATTGGAGCGCTCAACGTCGGACGCGTGCCAGGGCAACTACTGCTGCCTCCGACGTGTTGTCGAGATGGAGGGACTGCCTGTAAGCGCGTTCCGCCTCGGTCAGCTGATGCTGCATTTCCAGTGACAGACCGAGGTTATACCAAGCGCCAGCGTCCCGAGAGCGCCGCTCGATCACGTGACGAAACGCCCTCTCCGCAGGGCCGTAGTCCTGCAGCAGGAGTGCTGCGGTGCCCCTGGTCATCCAGGCGTCAAGATCCTCGGGCACACGGCTCAAATGGTCCGCTAGCACCTCGACGGCGGCCGCTGGCTGGTCGTTGGCGATCAGCGCACGCGCCAGATCGTAGCGCGCATATCGGTAGTCAGGCGACAGATCCAGCGCCTTCTCGAAGTCGTCGATAGCGTCGGCGTAACGCTCGTCCAGGTAGGCCGTTATGCCCCGATAGGTCCAATACGCGGGATTGTCGGGTAGCGGCGCCCCGACGCGCACCGTGGTGCCCGAAACCGACCCGTGGTGCGGCTCGTCCTCTGGCAAGGATTCGGGCGGCATCTCTGTGTACAGGGTCTCGATGCCGTCAATGAGCGCCGGGTCGAGCACGCGCACGAAGATCTCGGTCAGGTAGATCTGGAAGTCGTCAACCCGCACCGCGCCCAGACCTACGTGGGTGAAGGCCGGGTCCATCCGATTCAGCCGATGCCCCTCGCTGACCTGCAACGCCGCGTGCAGCGCCTCGGCGCCGCGATTCCGGGCAACGTTCTCACCGAACTGCATCACGCGCGGGAACGCGAGCTTGAGACGCGTCTCGGTGCCTACACCGTGGAGAAACGAATGATGGGTCACGACGCCCCTGGCGGCCATCTCTCGACTGTGCTGGTAGGCCAGCAGGTCCAGATCCGCGTGCCCTTCGAGCTCCCCCATCCCGGCCTCGGCGCGCGCCGCGTTCAGCATGCCGAGCACGGCGCCGCCGACCCCGGCTTCCATCTCCGTCGGATACGCGACCGGGTCCGTTTGCCCATCGGCGACGCCGCAGAAGCAAACGAAGATGGCAGCGGTCGCGAGACGGCTCATGAGAACAGCAGCGCCAAGGCTCCGCATGCCAGGTTGAACTGCATGCTCAGGACAGAGGCTCGATGCAGTTGATCGAATTGCGCGTCGCCGGAAGTTCGCCCCTCGGCGCGCAGCCGCCGCAGGCGCGGCGCGACCACGCGGGCGGAGTAGATCGCGCTGGCGCTCATCATGGCGATGCATACGTACTCGATGGCATACCAGGGGGACAGCCGACCGAACCAGGCCACCAATAGGGGGCTCGTGATCCACAGGAACAGTATGCACCCCATGACCACCGCATCGAAACGACGCAGGATCGCCGACATGATGCGGCCGGCCTCCTGCCGGCTGGATGCGGTGCGAAAGACCGCCGGCGCGGCAACGATCCCGACGGCAACCATGCCGCCGATCCAGATCCCGAGCGCGGCCGTATGCAGGAAATGGAGCGTCAAGTAGGTCCAGTTCGGCATCGACTCGTTCCTCCGGTCATCGAATGCGAGCCCCGTCATGCTGCCCGACCTCACCCATCCGAGCCTATCAGCGCCAAGAAGTCACCTGCACTCCGAGTGTTCGCCACCTGCTCCGGGCCGAGCCCGGCACGCCGTGCCATCGCCACCCCGAGCCGCATGTGATCGAGGCCGACGACGTCGTGAGCATCCGTCGAAATCACCACTTGGGCACCCACCTCGGCCGCCAAGCGCAGGTTTGTCGCGCCCAGGTCGAGGCGCTGCGGGTGGGCGTTGCATTCGAGCAGGACGCCGCGATCACGAGCGGCGCTGAAGACGCGCTCCAGCTCCAGCGAAGACGACTCGCGGCGGTTCAGCCGCCGGCCCGTGGGATGCGCCAGCACGTGCACGTTGGGGTTGTCGAGCGCCCGTAGCAGGCGAAGGGTCATCACGTCGCGTGCCTGGTCCATTTGAGAGTGAACCGCGGCAACGACGCACTCGGCGTCCGCCAGGCAGGCGTCGTCGAGATCCAGTCTGCCGTCCTCGAGTATGTCGACCTCAACGCCACGGAGTAGACGAAAACCGTTGAGGCGGCTGTTGAGCGCTTCGATCTCGGCCCACTGGCGTGCCAGACGGCGGGCGTCGAGCCCCCCGGGCATTCGTTTCGAGTGATCGGTGATCACGGCGTAGTCA
Organism: Acidobacteriota bacterium; assembly: GCA_965248695.1. Lineage (GTDB taxonomy): Bacteria > Acidobacteriota > UBA890 > UBA890 > WLXD01 > DASCOT01. The sequence goes on from CBDFKD010000002.1 coordinate 5,380,652, forward strand.
TAACGCCGTGCCGCCGCCGTGGCCATGACATCGATCTCGGCGCGTCCGTCGCTGGCGGTGGTGTGCATCTGGCAGTCGCCACGAATTTCGTCGAGCTGCACCAGTTTTGGCAAGCTCCCGAGAGCCGCCGCTTCGACGCTGCCGTGGTGCGCTCTGAGCTCGGGAGGGACGACCGGCAGTCCGGCGGCAGCATAGACCTGCCGCTCAGTTGCCAGGTTGTCGAATGCGACCGGTGCTCCGCCAGCCGATCTGTCCGCACGATCCTGCACCCGTCGGCGAACGGCGCTCGTATGCTCATCGGGGCCGGTACTCGCACACCAGACACTTCCAAAGGACTGTCGAGCGGTCACCTGAAGCTCGACGATGGCACCGTCGGCCAATCGCACACGCGCGCGACTGTCCTCATGGATCAGCAGCTGCTCGACGTCGTCGCGGACAACGAAACGATCCACCGGATCGACTGCACGCTTGCAGGCGGCCAGCAGATCGATGCGGTCCACAGTTGCCTCGCGTCGCCGAACCGCACCGGCAATCTCGACACGCTCGACACCGTCGTGCTCACGGAGCTGTGCGACAAGAGCCTCAGCACGCGGAAGCGCGTCTCCGAGGAGCATCCGCACTCCCTCGGTTCGCCGTCGGTGCAGAGCGCGCAATATGCGCGCCTGCGTCTTCGTGCCGAGGCCGGGTACCTGCTGCAGCGCTCCGTCTGCCGCCGCCCTGGCGAGATCCTCGATCGATCCGATGCCCAGTGTCTGGGCCATGGCGCGAGCCCTTTTGGGGCCGATACCCGGCAATCGAACGACCTCCAACAAGCCGCCCGCATTCCCGGCGAGCAACTCGGCGTGCTCGCGACAAGCGCCGGTATCGAGCAGCTCCTCGAGCTTGGCGGCAATCGCTTTTCCGACGTGCTGCAGATCGCCCAGCTGCTGGGTCCGTCGTATCTCGGCTAGCGGTTGGCCGAGGCCACGGAGCGACTCGGCTGCCAGCCGATAGGCGCGCACGCGGAAGACGCTCTCGCCCTGAATCTCGCGAACGTCGGCGATTTCATCGAGGACGCGTGCGATGTCCGCGTTGCGCACGGTGAACCACCGGTCACTGCGCGTCGGGCGCGACGCCGTAGTAACCCTCGCGTACCTGAACCCAGGCCCCCGGCTTTCCCTTCACCTCGACGCGTAGCTGGCGCCAGGTACCGTCGTAGCGCACATTGCGCGGGTAATACGACAACGCGTACTGGCTGTTGAGCTCGTCAGCGATGAGGCCGTAGATCTCCTCCAGCTCTTCGAGGCCGATGGGGAAATAGGGCGCTCCACCGGTGGCATCGGCGATCGATCGCAGCTGCTCGACGCCACGTTTGACGGCACCGCTGGCATCACCGTACTCGGTGCCCTCCTGCATCAGCTGCAGACCGATCGTGTACACCAGCACGTCCGACTGGCGGAGATATTCCAGAACGTCTGCAAAGGCCATCTGGCTGTTGGTGTCGAGCCCGTCCGACAGCACAACCAAGGCGCGCTTCCCGGTGCGCCGGTTGAGCTTACGAATCGTCTCGGCGAGCGTATCGAAGAGCGCCGTGCTGCCGTCCGGATCGATTGCGTCCAGCGCCGCCTTCAGCGCCTCCTTGTCGTGGCTGAAATCGGAGTAGAGCCAGACGCGATTGTTGAAGCCGAGGATCATTGCCTGGTTGATATCGCTCACCAGGGCATCGACAAGCCGCACCCCTCCGGCACGCTCGGCGCGAATGCCCCCGCCGAGCATGCTGCTGCTCTGATCCAGCGAGAGTGCGGCCGAAACCGGAACTTCGCCGAAGTCGAACTGCACGATCTCCTGCTCGGCACCATCCTCGGTAAGACGGAAGTCTTCCGGCGTGAGGTCGCGCACCAGACGGCCTTGAGCGTCGCGCACGGTAGCGTGCACGGTTACCAGGTTGACGGTCGCGCCGAAGGAGATCGAGGCGCGATCAAGCACGATGTCATCGCTGGCGACCCGATCACCGGCCACTGCGACGGCGCGAATCACGAAAACTTCCTCGTCGTCCGGGAAGCTCCAGGCCATTTGGAATGGCTCCGTGTCGGCGGAGCCGATACGGCGGTCGTTGACGTAGAAATCGACGCGCTCGGCCGATTGGGACCCCATCACATTGGCGATCAGCTCGACGTCGCCGATCGGCAAGGTGTTGGGCGACGGGGATCCGATCCGCACTCGGAAGCTCGGCTCGATTGAGGACTCGGCTGCGCTCCCGTTGTCCCCCGCATCGTCGTCGTCCGGCTGGGCTGCGGTGGAGTACCGCGTCACCGCAGCCGTCGATCGCTCTTCGGGCTCGGCGGTGACCGTTCCTTCGGCTTCCGCAATGCTCGGTGGACTACGGTAGATGCCACGGCGCGCACGTCGGGGTGCCTCGGGCGCATCGCGCACGACAATGTAGGCGTTGACCACCCCGGGCGGCTGCGCCACGATCTTGTCCGTCAGATCCTCGACCGTTCCGGCCTCCCAGAACCGCGCCTCCACTCGCGCGTGACCGGTGCCGCGATTCGGGTACCCGAGCGCTTCTTCGATCAGGCGCGTCTCGCGCGGACCGATGCTGACGAAGTAGGCCCGCTGCACCCGCTCAGGGCGATCGAACCATTCGGCACTGATCAGGACTCCGACTCCGGTGACCCGGTCGGTCCTGTTCGTAAGCCGCAGCTGAAACGGCTCGACTCGTTGCTGCGACTCGTCCAGCGTCATCGAATCTGAGAGCAGCAACTCCCCCACCGAGAAGCGCTCGTCGAACGCGAAGAATCGGCGCACGTTGTCGGCGTCGCCAAAGCCATGGCTATTGTTGGAGCGGTTCACGTCCGGGATCAGCCCGTTCGGATCCACGCTGACGCTGACAGGGTTGCAGGAGAGCTCCATCTCGATGGATTCGTCGTCGACGCCAGGGGCGACCGACTCCGTGGTGACCTGTCCATCAGGGCAGCGCGCCTGGACCGTCACCGGTACCGGGAAGGGCACGTCGCGGAGCACCCGGGCTCGCAGGCGAGTGGTCCCCTCACGAAGGCTGACGCGATCGATGCCGACGTCGAGTGTCACTGTCGGCTTCAGCCAATCACGCACGACAGCATCGGGGTCGGGCTGCCGGGCGCGGCCGATGGCGTCGATGATCGCCGCCAGTTCCACGGATGGACGGGCCACCATCTGCCCGATCGCCGAGGTGACGACGTCGGCGCCGTACAGCCCTTCGAGTAGCTTGAACGTGGCATAGGCTTTACCACGCGCCGCATCGGTGAGCGGTACCGCCGTCAGGTCCACCGGGCGCCGACTCTGTGCCGCGCGAGTGAAGTTGGCCTCGATCCCGTAGAGCACCGGCGTCGTCGACTTGAGATCACGGTAGATCCGATCGGTAAGGTAAAGAGCGGCGCCTTCCGTCCACCAGGGCGCGTCGCCGCCGGGTGCTCCGAGCGCGACTCGGCCGACCACGTAGGCACCCAGCCAGCGGGCGTACCCGAGGGCGTGAGCTGCTCCGAAGTCCTGCAATAGCAGCGGTACGTTCGTATGCATGACGACGACCGCCTGGCGGCCTTCACCGCGAACCTCGACGACTCCGTCGGCGCCGCTACCGGGTCCCGAAGCGACAGGCTCCCAACGGATCGTCCCGGCGGGCACCTCGACGCCGGTCAAACTGGAGATGCGGGTCGCCGCCACATCGGCGAACGACGCGAGGTTGATCGCCCAGTCGCGCCACGGTTCCGGATACTCGAGCCGAATGGGGGCATTCGACAACCTCAGAGTCGCTACCTGAGTTGCAGATGAGGCCACCGCACGGGAGGCAGCCGGCACCGACAACGCCACCAGTACGGCGCACGCGAGAGCGCGGCAAAACTGCTTGCGGGCATCTATCATGCGTTCGAGTATAGCATCGGGCCTTGCTCGAAAATCCTGCTACCGGGCTCGGATCCCATCCCTGACCGGACCCTGAGTAATTATCGTAACTCACTGAATATACTGGCGTTAAGGGAGTACGTGCGAGAGCCCCGATGGTTCTGCAAAGCGTCCTGACGACTCCCGTCTGATGCATCGCCGCTAACAGCGACAACGAGAACTGAACGATGTCAGATGAACGCTTCGAGGTGGTCATCGTCGGCGCTGGTCCGGCGGGCGCCGCTGCCGCGCTGACGCTGGCGCGCGCCGGGGTCGAGGTCCTCGTCCTGGAACGCGGCGACTATCCGGGTGCCAAGAACCTCTTTGGCGGCATCCTCTACACCGGCGTGCTCAACGAGCTCATTCCAGAGTTCTGGGACGAAGCGCCGATCGAGCGGCACATTGTGAACCGCCGCTGGCTGGCGCTGGATGACGACACGCAGATCGGGCTCGACCTAAAGAGCGCCAAGTTCGACGTCCCGCCGTTCAACAACACCTTCACGGCACTGCGATCCAAATTCGATCGATGGTTCGCCGAGCAGGCGGAAGAGGCCGGCGCGATGATCATCTGCGAGACCAACGTGGAGGAGCTGATCGTCGATCAGGGCAGTGTGCGAGGAGTCCGTACGGGTCGAGACGAGGGCGACGTCGAGGCCGATTGCATCATCCTCGCCGAGGGATCGAACGCCTTGCTCGCAGAGCGCGCCGGATTCAGGCCGATGATGAGTCCGACCAACCGCGTCAACGCCGTCAAGGAAGTGATCGCCCTTCCGCCGGAGATCATCGAAGATCGCTTCCATCTCGAAGGCCGGCAGGGAGCGGCGCTCGAGTACTTCGGCGGCGCCGTCAAGGGAACGGTCGGATCGGCATTCATCTACACCAACCACGACAGCCTCTCGGTTGGTGTCGGCAGCATCATCGCCGAATACCTACGCCTGCGCCTGGCTCCCCACGAGATGCTCGACTGGTTCAAGGCCCATCCGATGGTGGCGCCCCTGCTGCGCGGCGGCGAGACCGTTGAGTACGCCACCAAGATGATTCCCGAGGACTCGTACGACCACCTCTCCGATCTGTACGAGGATGGTCTGCTGTTGATCGGCGATTGCGCCGGTCTGGTGAATCCCTCGATTCATCACGAGGGCACGAATCTGGCGATGGCCTCCGGCGTGGCGGCCGCCGAGGCAGTGCTCGAAGCACGCCAGAAGAACGATTTCTCCAAAGCAACCCTGGCGACGTACCGCGAGCGACTCGAGCAGTCCTGGGTCATGAAAGACCTGAAGCGATACCGCGACACGGTGCATTTCCTGCTCGAGAACCGCGAGTTCGTGAAGGACTATCCTGACCTCACCGTGCGCTTGATCCGCCGCTACTTCACCATCGACGACACGCCAAAGGATGACGTGATTCGAGATCTCTGGCGGCTCATTCGTGACGAGGTCAGTTTCTTCAAGGCGGCGCGCCAGATGTGGCGCGCCCGCAAGACCATGTTGTGAGGTGGTGATGGCGATCGACGTTCGCGAATACCTGAAGCCCCACAAATCGCCCTCGATGGCCGAGCGACTCGACCTGGTCAAACGACGGTTCGCCGATGAAAGCCATATCCATGTGGACCAGGACGGTTTCCGCGCCGACCCAGACCAGGCCGTTCTGTTTATCTGTCCGGCGCAGGTGTTCAAGCTCAACACCGAGGATGGGGGCTGCATCGTCAACTACGAGGACTGCCTCGAGTGTGGTACCTGTCAGGTAGCGCGCCGCTACACCACCTGGAACAACCCGCAAGGCGGCTTTGGGGTGTCCTACCACTACGGCTGATCCGAGGTACCGCCTGCTAGCTGCAGCGAACGAACACCCGCAGGAAGGTGTGCTCGCGCAGCACGCCGAGGTACTCGTTGCCGGTGCTCATGCACCACGCAGGCACATCGATCTCGACCCCGACGTCGTCGGCAAGCAGCATCGCTGTCTGGCCGGCCCGCATCTGCTTGGCGGCGTTCTGGATACGGATCACGGGCTCCGGACAGAACGTGCCACGTGCGTCTACCGTCAACTCCGCGGAGTCCAGGAGCAGCCGCATTTGTTCCGCCGAGGCGCTGCCGTGGACCTGTTGACGGAAGGTTGCCCCCCGGCGATCTGACGGGCGGCGCGACGGCGTCAATCCACGCCTCAGATGCGGATCTCGTCGAGGAGTCCGTCCTCGCGCACGGGCTCCACCACCAGCTGGCCCTCGTTCTCGTCGAGGTGCCAGTGCACCGGCACCTCCGCCTCGCCGCGGCCGGCACAGTAGCGCGCCGTGATCTTGCACGCGAGCTCGAGCTGCTCGGCGGACGGGGCTCCCTCGATCAAGGTCAGCGGAGAGCTGAACTGCTCCACCCAAACCGCTCCCCGACCGATGCGGAATCGTTCGAGGAAGTCGTTCTCCGCCTCGTGCCGGCCGACGATGATCTTCACGCCGTCGCCGAGACGAAAATGGCGACCGACTTTCAACAACATCATGTCGTCGGGATCGACCTCGTTGCCGCGGTCGGTCAGCAGATCGCGGAGCTTGCGGGAGAAATTCTCGTCGGGCAGGAAGCAGCATCCACCCGCAGGTTGCGGGTAGTCGATGAGGTCGAACTCGTCCGCCAGGCGCATTTGTTCGTGGCGCGAGCGGCCCGAGATGGCGTACAGGTCGTCGCGACGTACCCAGCCCTTCTTCTCGGGAATCGTCGGCTGCAGCAACTTGGCGGACAAGGGCCGCAGCAGGAGGCCTTCGAGCTCCGTCTCGCGCTCGATTGCCTGCATCGGTGGTCGCCGCTGGCTCATCGGCCGCTGCCCGAGCACCTCACCGGTAAAGATGAAGTCGTAACCCTGCTCTTCCAACATGGTCTTGGCGCGCTTGAGCATGAAGATGCGGCAATCAATACACGGGTTCATCCCCGAGCCGTAGCCGTGCTTGGGGTTCAGGACCACTTCCGAGAGGTAGTCGTCCTTGATATCGATGATCTCGACTGGAACCTGCAGCTGCGCCCCGGCGTGCAACGCGTCGTTGCGATAGGGCTTCTCGCGGTTGTTGGCGTTGCCCATGAGGCGATGCCGGTCGGCAACGCAGAACCCAGTAGAGAAATGCAGACCGAGAACCTCGACGCCGAGGCGCTGCAGGATGCTCGCGGCAAGCGTCGAGTCGAGACCTCCGGACATCAGGCCGAGTGCGCGAATAGGTCGCTGCGTCATGTTCTCGTCAAGCCTGGTAGCACCGGATCGTGGGTACGGACTCGCAGCGTCTGAATCGCCTGGCGGCCGGCTGCAACCGCGCGTCTCGGCGGGCGACGGCGTGCGCCAAGCGTAGCATAGGGCAGGCGCGTCAGACGGGCGTCCGGCGCACCCTACCGGGCTGCCGAAGAGCTCCCTCGGCCCCAGCTCAGGAAGGGAACCCAGTCGTCGTGCGGATCGACCGTCGGCAGCAGCGAGGTGGCCGGATGCCATGCCGGCTGCCGTGGCTCGCGCAGCAGCCGCATGCCGGCCTCTTCCGGGAGTCGATTCGCCTTGCGGGCGTTACACCGGAAACACGAGACAACGATATTGACCCAGGTGGCGCGGCCGCCGCGCGAGCGCGGATGGACGTGATCCAGCGTCAGCTGCGAAGACCCCGCAACCCGGCCGCAGTACTGGCACTGATGCTGGTCGCGCAGATAGACGTTGGCGCGGCTGAACTTCACGCGCGGTCGCGGAACTCGATCGTATTCGAGCAACTGGATAACGCGGGGCACCACGATCGAGCACGACGGCCCCGAGATCACGTCTACCGAGTCGAGCCTCGACCGGTTCGAGGCCTCGCTCCAGCTCTCCCAGCTGTAGGTCGCGAAGTCATCGGTGACGACCTTTCCACGCCCGACGTAGAGCAACGTGAGCGCTCGGCGCACGTTGACCACGTTCACCGCCTGCCACAGGCGATTGAGAACGAGAACGCTAGCGTTGAGCCCCATTCGGTGCTTCCGTCCGAGTTGCATCCGTTCCAGGTTCGATGAGTCATTTTAGCAGTCGGGCTGCCACGACTACTCGGTCAGCGCTCGTCCACGACCCCGTGTGCGCGAAGAATCTCGATCGTCCGCTGCAACGGCAACGCCTCGACCGTGCCACGCGCCCCGATCGTCGTGTGCGCCTGAAACAGGCTGTTATAGATCGACTCCTCAGTGGCCTCGATGGCCGCCAGAAACAGAGGCGACAGTCGGTCAGTGGGCAACGGTGACGTCCGCGGCCGTGCCCCGCCGTCGGGTCCTGAGCGCAGACCGACATGGGTGGAAAAGGCAATCACGTAGTCGCCGCTGCCATTCGACCCGGAGGCGCCGGTGCGCGCCATGCCCATGAAGGCGCGCAGCGCCAGCCGCTCGAGACTGACCGCATCGAGCGGCGCGTCGGTGGCGACAATCATCATGCAGGACCCGTCGGCCTGCTCGCCCTCTCCGTCCGATCCGTCGAGCGCGTCACGCAAGTAGTATCGCCCGAGTTCCACGCCGACAGGCGCACCGGCGATGCTGAGCACACCGCCGAAGTTCGTCTGCACCAGTGCGCCGACCGTCCAACCCCCGAGTTGTTCCGGTAGCCGGCGTGAGGAGCTGCCGATGCCACCCTTGAAACCGAACGCGATCGTCCCGCTCCCGGCTCCTACTGCCCCTTCGGCCACGACCCCGGTGCTCGCCGACTCGATCGCCGTCCGCACGTGCTCGGGCAGGATCGGACGGGCGCGGATGTCGCTCAGGTAGCCGTCGTTGGTCTCGCCGACAATCGGGTTGATCGAACGCACGTCCTCGTTGCCAGGCAGATCGAGCATGTAAGAGATGAGCCCGTCCGCAGCACGCGGGACGCTCAGGGTGCCGGTCAGCAGCACCGGGGTCTCGATCGTCCCGAGCTCCCGGATCTGGCTGATGCCGGTCAGCTTGCCGAAGCCGTTGGCGACGAAGACCGCGCCTGGCACCTTGTCGCGGAAGAGGTTTCCGGAATGCGGCAGAATCGCCGTTATCCCCGTGTTCGTCCTTGGCGTGACGACCAGCGAGGTGTGACCGACGCGAACGCCGGCAACATCAGTGATGGCGTTGAGCGGACCCGTAGGCAGCACACCGGACTCGACACCGAAGTCGCGCGCACGACCCCGTCCGTTCGGTTGCTGAGCGTCGGCCGGCCCCCCGGGCGCCGGTATCGAGATGAGGACAGCGGCGATCGTCGCCAGCCAGTAGCACCGCGTCCGCCTCACCCGGTACCTCCTGCGTCGCCGAAGACGGCGCGTCGAAGATCATCGACGGCAAAGCTGGCCATACCTCGCCGCCTCCGCTCCTCCTCGACGCGCGCCATACGAGCCAACAGCTGTTCGACACGCTCTCGTTTCTCCGGGACCTGCCGCGCCTCGAGTGGGCTCATACCATCGAGCCGGGACTGGGGCTGGCGCGCCCACCGAGCCGCAAACGAGGCGTAGAACTCTGCCAGGACCTGCGCTTCGTAATCGGAGCTCCACGATTCAGGACGGTCGGCGACGTGGGATCGGCGGCCAGGAAGAAATCGCGCCAGGTCGTCGCGCGCGGCGACCCGAGCCCTGGCATGCGGACGAAGCTGCTGATCGAGCGACCGCCAGCCGCGACCAACCGCCCCGGCGGTTGCTCCTTCCAGGACTAACCCGTTGTCCCGCAGCCGAAGAAGAAAGGCATCGCCAGATGCGCTACCCGGCTTCGCGTCGTCGTGCCACCAGTACCAGCGATGTGCCGAGCCGTCCCCGGCGGTGTCCGACAGTTCCTGAGCGCCGAGCGCGAGCAACGCCTGGTGGGTTGCCACGGCATCGTCAACCTCGAAGAAAGCCTTGCAGAAAACGAGGCTCGAACGCTGCGGCGACGTCAACGGCGCACTCATCCGGCGGATTATACGCACTCTCGAGCCATTCTTGATGATATAGTTATCATATTAAAATCGTATTACACTTATTTACAGTTTTTCCACAGGCCTGACGGCCCTGGCGAGCCTCGCCAGCACGCCGAAACCCCTTATATGTCGGTGATCCAGGTCCGGAACGGCGGAAATAGGATTCCGCCACCACCGATTATCCACAGCGACTCTAGTGGCGAACGTGTGCACCGATGACATTCGTCGAAGGCGACCCCACAGACGGGATGGACACTCGAGGAGGGCCGGATCTAGCGAATGACTGAGACACGGGATCCGAGCCTCGAAAGCGACCCTGGCGACGATGCGTCCGAAGCCACCAACGGACCGGATGCCGGTGTCGACCTGACCGACGAGGTTGATTGCGCCCTCTCGTTAATCGCTGTCGTCGAGAGTCGCGTTCCGGAACCGTACCGGCTCGAGATTGTGCGCGCCCTCCTCCCCCAGGCCATCGGCAGAGGGACCGGCGATGTCACGCCCTCGACGGTGACTCGACCGCGCGCTGCCTCCACCGGCTCACGACTGCAACTGGCGCCGTACGCATCGGTTCTATCCACTCCCGGCAAGATGCTGTTGAAGGCCCTGGTGGCGCTCGAGGCCACTAGCCTTCAACTCGGTATCGAGTGGATGACCCCGAGCGAGATCGAACGCTTTCTCGCAGAGCGCGCCAGGGTGCCCTCGGTATACCGGACTAACCTGAGCAACGCGCTACGAGCGGCTCGCGATCTCGTCGATCGGCGACGACGCGGTAGGGCCTACGAGTACCGGATTACCCGCCGGGGCCGGGCCGCCCTTGAGCGCGACCTTGCCATCGGCGGCTCGTAACGTCGCCACTTTTGTCCTCAGGGCACTTCGTCGTGGAGAACATCGCCACGGAGCTCAGTCTGTTCCGGTCGTTCTCGGCTCATCCGGCCGTGGCGCGATCTTGTCTGAAGGCTCGGCGGTCGCCCCGGAAGGGGATGGTCATCTGCAGCCAGGGTCCCGGCGACGATGTACGTAGCTCCCGCTCGGAGTGGCGCGACCTCGTAGCCTAGCGCTCCATCTCTAATTGGGCGCGGTGTTCAATCTGGCGCGAGGCGCATAGGCCGTCTCCGGCTCGCCGAGCCTCCCCGGAGGCGCGCCGCGGGTAGGGCCCTTCCCGGAAACGATGAACGTGGCCGGCCGGCGATGCGGTGTGGTCACCGGACCATGCCGTCACGACGTCGAGTGCTCCTGCCGCCCGACGCCCATGGGCGTCGGTGGCTAGGGATCACGACGCGCCGGCCGGCGCCTATTAGGCAACAAAACGCGGCGGGACGGTGGGTGACGGCATCTGCGCCCATCGAGCCCCTCTGAGCACCGAACAGATCACGCTCGGTTCGAGGAGCGGGCGTCCGCGCCCTACCGTCAATAATCGTTTGAACCGTGACACTCGCCTGCAACACCGCCAGCGCTGGAGACCGGGGCGATCAACTGCTGCGAGTGGCGACGTTCGTCACTAACTGAGTCTGGCTAGCCGCCGCTGGAACCGCTGGAAGGCCGCTTGAGCGAGGTCGAGACAAGGCGCGCAGATGAGAGTCGATCCGGGTAGTTCCGGTATTCGAGCTCCAGTACTCTGCCTTACGCACCCGGTGTCCCTAGCGCTAGACATCCGCGCGTGTACCGCCCGCCTGGATCGGATAAATGGCTTCTACGGACATCTAGCCGCCGAGATCTCACGTCGCACCGCCCCGTGGAGCATGTCGCCCGCGCGTCGCCAAATGTCGGCGCGCCGACATTCCCTGAAGCGTTACCTGAGTTTGTGAACTGGCGTGCGCGGGCGTGGCGCTCGGCGAATTGTGCCGACGACCACGGCGTCGCCCGGCCGGGACCCGTGTACGAACGGGTCATCGATGCGTGCCTGAAGGGTCCGCTACTTAGTTGGCGGGAATGCCCTTGGATCGCAAGCTACGGATCGCCTCCAGCAGCGAGCGCTCGACATCCGCCAGGGAAACCTCTTCGTTCCCCAGGAAGACGGTCACGGTAACGCCCTCCTTCGACCGGAACGTCAGTCGACGCGGCGGGCGTCGCTTAGTCGTGTTGCCCGCCTCCGCCTGCGCCGCGGCCCTTTGCTCGGCACGCCGTATCTTTCGCAGATCATCACGAGTCAGTCCTTCGTCAACGACCCGTTGCGCCAGAGCCGCCATCTCCTCGGCGGTCTCGCGCCGGCAGATCTCGAGCATCAGGGACTTGCCGCGGATGCCGGCCGCCTCCAGCAGCGCGCGGACCTCACGCGGCATGACCAACAAGTTGAGCGACTCGGTGACGCTGGTCCGCGACTTGCTGATGCGCTCGGCTACATCGTCGTGGGTGAAGCCAAACTGGTCGATCAACGCTTGCAGGCCCTCCGCCTCCTCAAAAGCGGAGAGGTCCTGCCGCTGCAGATTCTCGATCAAAGCGATCTCGAGCGCGCGCGCGTCGTCTACGTCCAGGACGATGCATGGCACCTCCTCGAGCTCAGCGGCGCGTGCCGCTCGGTAGCGACGCTCCCCCGACACGATCTGGTAGCCGCTCGCCGCACGGCGGACTAACAGGGGCTCGAGGATTCCTACGCGCTGGATCGAGGCTACTAGCTCTTCGAGGCGCTCAAAGGACTGGCGCGGCTGGTGAGGGTTGGGCCGCAACAATTCCAGCGGAAGGAACTGCCCGACGGCACTCGTGTGTTCCGTCGCCAGCTCTTCGACGAAATGGGCGTCGTGCCGCATACGTGTAGTCACCGGCAGGCCTCGTCGCTTAGACACGCGCCAGTACCTCCTCTCCGAGCTTTGCGTACTGTTCCGCGCCAGTCGATGATGGCGCGTGGGTGAAAATCGCCTCTTTGTAAGCCGGACTTTCCTCCAGCCTCACGTTCCGGCTAATGACGGTGTCGAACACCTTGTCACCGAATACGCGCCGGACCTGCTCCACAACATCGCGCCCCAACACAGTTCGACGGTCGAGCATTGTTATCAGCACTCCGAGGAGCTCCAGTTTCGGGTTCACTCGCTGACGCACCCGCTGCACGGTATCGAGCAGATCGTCGGTTCCCTCCATCGCCAAATACGACGACTGAATCGGGATCAGCACGTGCGAAGCCGCTACAAGCGCGTTAACGGTGAGTAGTCCTAGTGTCGGCGGCGTATCAATAACTACGAAACGATACTTTTGCTCAACTGTGGCCAGTTGGTCGCGCAGCCGATAATGCCCGTCGAACTCGCCGGATAGCTTGATTTCGAGCTTCGCCAGCGCGATACGGGCTGGGGCGACGTCGAGGCTTTCGAGCCGCGTGCGACAGATGATGCCGTCGAGCCCCAGGGTGGTCTCGACCAGCGCGTCGTAGATCGTGAGCTCGAATTCGCTTGGATCGACAAAGGAGATCGTGCTGTGCGCCTGGGGGTCCAGATCAACGAGCAGCGTACGATGCCCCTTGAGCGCCAGTGCCGCTGCCAGATTCACTGCGGTGGTCGTCTTGCCGACGCCGCCCTTCTGGTTCGTCACTGCGACGATCAGAGTCCGGCGATCGGCTTCGTCGGTCGTATAGCCGTTCCCAGAATCCACCCTGAGCGAGTCCTTCCGTACCGGCGCGCCGTCCCCGTGCCCGACGAGTCAAACCTACGGCGCCTGCTTGTTCCGGTTGCCCGGGTTCTATGGCCGCCACATTGCGCCTGCGCGCTCGCTTCATCCGCGCGCGGCGCGTCCCCCGAACCGGCTGCGAACCCTTCTTCGCTCGCGGGACGACCCATCATGCAGGAGGACCCTGGAGAGCGCAACCGAATCGCCGGTCACGGAGCACTACATCTCGTATTTCGAGAACTCGTCGGGGTCCAGATTCTCGAACCAGCGCCGTAGGCGCTCCGAGCTCGACAGATCGCGGTCGTCATCGACGGAGCGGGCCTGGTCTAGTACCGACTCTTCAACGAAGATCGGGGCCTCGGTGCGAAGTGCCAGAGCAACGGCGTCGCTGGGGCGTGAGTCGACCGTGACCTCGCTACCGCCGACGTCCATATAAATCAGCGCGAAGTACGTGTTCTCCCGTAGATCGGTGACCACGATCTTGTCGACCCGAGCGCCGAACGCACCCACCATGCTGTGCAACAGGTCGTGCGTCATCGGACGTGGCGTATCAATCGCCTCGACCTTCAAGGCGATCGCGTTGGCCTCGAAAATCCCTACCCAAATCGGTAGCACATGGTTTTCCGATTCATCCTTGAGGATGACGATCGGCATGTTCGTCACAGGGTCAACCATCAGACCCTTGACCTTCATCTCGACCTGCATGCGGCGCTCCTCGCTTGGAAACGACTATACGCGCGCTTCGAAGAACGGATCAAGCATCGTACACGCCTACTGATCTTCAGTGCGCTTCGCCCACGGCGCGGCCGTAGAGGCTATGCGCTGCGTGTGCGGTGATCTCCACATCGACCAATCGGCCGATGAGCCCCTGATCTCCAGGTATGTTGACGATGTGATTCGAGGGGGTTCGCCCCGAGACGTCTTCCTCGGTTCGTTTGCTGATCGAGTCGACCAGAACCTCGACGCGCCGCCCGATCCAGGCGGCGTTGTGACGCTTCTGAATCTGGCGCCCGACCTCCTGGAGCTCGAGAAGTCGTTCGCGCTTGACCGCCGCGGGCACGTCGTCCTCATAGTTGAGCGCCGCTGTTTCCGGGCGCTGCGAATACTCGAACGAGTAGAACGAGTCGTACTCGACACTCCGAACCAGGCCGAGGGTGTCGCTGAAGTCGGTCTCCGTCTCGCCGGGAAAGCCGACGATCAGGTCGGTCGACAAGCCGACATCCGGTACCTGATCACGCAGCGCCTCGATCTGTCGCCGGTACGTATCGGTCGTGTAGTGCCGGTTCATCTGAAACAGGATCCGGTCGGAACCGGATTGCACCGGAAGGTGGATATGGTTCGCCACCGTAGGGCACGCGGCCATCGCCTCGATAAGGCGCGGTGACAGATCTTTGGGATGGGACGTCAGGAAACGAACGCGCTCGACCCCCGGGCTCGCGCCGGTTGTCGAAGCCAGTAGGTCGTCGATCGCCACCAGGAGCGCCGGGAAACCCATCCCGTTGTCGGGGTCAACCCATGAGTTCACGTTCTGTCCCAGCAGCGTCACCTCGCGATAGCCCCGTAGTCCAAGGCCGCGAATCTCGTCGAGGATCGCGTCGCCGCTACGATAGGTTTCGAGACCTCGAGTACTCGGGACGATGCAGAACGAGCAGTAGTTGTTGCAACCCTCCATGATGGTCACAAACGCGCGTACGCGGTCCTCGCGGCGCGCCCCCGGAGCTTCGAACTGCACCTGATCCTCGGTGTTGACCTGTGGTCCGTGCCCCGACTGAACACGGCCGAGGACACCCTCCAGGCTGTGGATGGCGCGCGTACCGATAACGAAGTCCACACTGGGCTGGCGCTCGATGATCTCTGCACCGCGCTGCTGTGCGATGCAGCCGGTGACACCGACCAGCACTTCCCGGGGCTCGCTACCGCGGCCGCCCTCACGGCGCAGAACGTCCTTCATCTGTCGCAACCTGCCGAGCTGTGAGAACAGCTTGTCCTCGGCGCGCTCGCGTACGGAGCAGGTGTTTACCAGCACGACGTCGGCGTCCGACGCGTGCTCGGCGGCCTCGTATCCCATGCCTGCCAGGAGACCGGCATAGATCTCGGAATCGTGAACGTTCATCTGGCAGCCGAACGTCTTGATCCAGTAGCGCGGCTTGCGGCTGGCGCTACCGCTCGCGTCGGGCATACACAGGCTCTGTTGATCGGTCATTGGAGAGGCTTGCCCGGAGTGTGCGGATAGATGGGATCGCTCGGCGTCCGGAACGGCGCACGGCGTTCTGCGCGAGCCGGATTATAGCAGCCGCGAACCCAGGAACTGGCGCAGATCGGTCTCGCTGACAGCCCCGTGTCGGAGGATCCGGGCCGGCTCTCGGGTGATGTCGACGAGTGTAGATGGACGATTCGCCCGCGTTGGCCCGACGTCGACGGTGCCCGCCAGGCCGCCGGGCTCGAGCTGCAGAGCATCGACCGTGGTTGCCGCGGGCTCGCCCGTACGGTTGGCAGACGTACCGGACAGCCCGCCGACGCGGCCGGCGATGCGCCGCGTCACTGCCGTACCGGGCACGCGCACGGCGACCAATCCTGTGGCGCTGACCAGTGGGGGCGCGAGATCAGCGGCGGCCGGCATCAGCAGCGTCAACGGTCCAGGCCAGAATCGCGCCGCGATCTGCTCCAGCAGCGAGCTCGCAGTCGGTGCCAGTTGACGCGCGGCCACCACCGTCGGGACCAGCGCCAACAGCGGCTTCTCCGGACCGCGGCCCTTGAGGCGTTGCACGCGCTCGAGTGCGTCCGCACAGCTGATATCCGCGGCCAGCGCGTACGAGCTTCCGGTAGGCACGGCGACGATTCCACCGTCCTGAATCATCGAAACTATGGCTTCAAGCTCGCAACCGAGGTCCGCATTCGAGCGGATGACCCAACACTGCATCTCATCTCCGGCCACTGACAGGCTCTTTCAGGTTAACCTGGGCGCTCCGGGCCGTTGGCCTGGCTCTCTCTCTCTCGCCCGTCGCGCCACGTCTCTGTTTCCCTGAGGTGCCCGAGCCGCCCGATGCATGACGCCGCCTCAGGTGATCTGTTCGGTCCGCCGGACGGGCCTGCCAGTCCCGCCGAGATCGATCCCGGGGCACCGCTCGCCGAGCGCATGCGCCCACGGACCATCGAGGAGGTAGTCGGCCAGGAGCACCTGCTGGGCGATGGCAAGTTGCTGCATCAATTCGCCATCTCGGGGCGCCTGACTTCGCTGATCCTCTGGGGGCCCGCCGGCGTCGGCAAGACGACCCTGGCGCGCATCGTCGCAGTCGCCGGTGACAGCCGCCTCGTCGAGCTGTCGGCGACGACGGCAGGGGTCAAGCAGGTTCGTGAGACGGCGGAACAGGCAGCTCGGCAGCGGCGCCATTCCGGCGGCCGGACCGTCCTGTTCATCGATGAGATTCATCGCTTCCACAAGGGCCAGCAGGACGCCCTCCTCCCGTGGGTGGAGAATGGGTCGATCGTGCTCATCGGTGCTACTACCGAGAATCCCTCTTTCGAGGTGGTGCCCCCGTTGTTGTCACGATGCCGCGTCGTGCGGCTTGCGACGCTGACGACGGACGACCTCGAGCAACTTCTCCGGCGCGCTCTCGCCACGCCCGGGCCGCGCGGTCTCGACGCATCGTCGGTCGAGTTTCCCCCGGCGCTCCTGAGCCAGATCGCCGCCCTGGCCGACGGTGACGCCCGCGCCGCGCTGACGGCGCTGGAGCTCGCCGTCGGTCTGGCTCGCCAGCGGGACCCGAAGGACGCGGTTGTGAACGGAGGCGACGTCAAGGAAGCGCTGCAGCGTCCGCACCTGCGCTACGACCGCGAAGAGCACTTCAACCAGATCTCGGCGTTACAGAAGAGCATCCGAAACAGCGATCCCGATGCGGCCCTCTATTGGCTGGCCCGCATGCTCGAAGCAGGTGAAGCACCCCTGTACGTGGCTCGGCGGCTGGTGCGGATCGCCAGTGAAGACATCGGCCTCGCCGACCCAACGGCGCTTCCGGCCGCCGTCGCCGGCATGCAGGCGATGCACGCCATCGGCATGCCGGAGGGCGCGCTGGCGCTGGCACAGGTGGCGATTCACCTGGCGTCGGCACCCAAGAGCAATAGCCTCGAGGCCGCATACATTGCTGTGGTGGACGAGATCCGCGCAAGCGGCAGCCTGGCCGTGCCGCTGCATCTGCGCAACGCTCCGACCCGCCTGATGAAGGAGGAAGGGTACGGTCAGGGTTATGTCTACGCGCACGACCTGGCAGATGGGGTCGCGGCGATGACCTGCCTGCCGGAAGAGATCCAGGACCGGCGCTTCTTTGTGCCCGGCGAGCGCGGGGCCGAGGTCGAGATTGCGAAACGAATGCGGGCGGCTGCCCGGGCCAATCGAACTCCCGCGAACCCGGATGCCGTCGACGACTCGGGCTAGCTGATTCCGGGTGCCCGGCGCCGCGATACCTTCTTCTTGCGGCGCGGCGCCGAGCTGGCCGCGGCCTTGCGCGGAGCCGGAGGCAACGCCATCAGCGCGTGCTCGAGAGCCTCCTCAACCCGGTCTATGAACACGAAGTCCAGCCCCTTGCGCGCCGCTTCCGGTATCTCTTCGAGATCCTTCTCGTTCTTCCTCGGCATGAGGACCCGCTTGAGCCCGGCGCGGTGCGCCGCCAGGACCTTGTTCTTGATGCCACCCACCGGAAGCGCCAGACCACGTAGGGTGAGCTCGCCGGTCATGCCCAGGTCGCTGGCGACCCGGCGACCGGTGAACAACGAGGCCAATGCCACCAGCATCGCGACGCCCGCCGACGGTCCGTCCTTCGGGGTGGCGCCGGCAGGAACGTGAACGTGTACGTCGTAGGTCTTGAACGTGCCGTCGGCAATACCGAGCTCGCCAGCGTGGCCACGCAGGTACGACATCGCCGCCTGGGCGGACTCCTTCATGATCTCACCGAGCTGGCCGGTGAGACGCAGCTCCCCCTTCCCCTTCATGCGAGTCGCTTCGATGAAGAGAATGTCGCCACCGCTCAC
Organism: Acidobacteriota bacterium; assembly: GCA_965248695.1. Taxonomy (GTDB): domain Bacteria; phylum Acidobacteriota; class UBA890; order UBA890; family WLXD01; genus DASCOT01. The sequence continues at coordinate 5,399,045 of CBDFKD010000002.1, forward strand.
GGTCCAGGCGAGGCCGACCGCAACGCCGGGAACGGCTGTCCGCTCGGCGACGTCGGAAAAGAACTTGATGGGTCCGAGGAAACCATGCAGATCGCCAACGGTGACCTCGAGAGGCTCGGCGGGAGCCGCCTCGGGGTCGTCGATACGTTCCGCAACCAAGCGCGCGCGGGCACGGCAGATCGCCGCCACCTCGCGTTCCAGGCCGCGCACTCCGGCTTCCTCCGTATAGTCGCGCACGATCGCCGCGATGGCGCCGTCGGCGAACCCGAGTTGCTCCGGCGTCAGGCCGTGATCATCAAGCTGACGCGGTACAAGGTAACGCTGAGCGATCTCCACCTTCTCTTCGGCCGTATAGCCCGGCAACTCGAGGATCTCCATCCGATCGCGCAACACAGCGGGTATGCCCTCGGGCATGTTGCCGGTGGCGATAAACAGCACCCGCGAGAGGTCGAAGTCGACCTCCAGATAGTGATCCGAAAACGTATCGTTCTGCTCCGGATCCAGCACCTCCAGCAGAGCAGAGGACGGATCGCCGCGGAAGTCCTGGCCGACCTTGTCGATCTCGTCGAGCATGAACACCGGGTTCATCGACGCGGCGCGCTTGATTCCCTGGATCACGCGGCCAGGCATCGCACCCACATAGGTGCGCCGATGGCCGCGGATCTCCGCTTCGTCGTGCACGCCCCCGAGTGAAAGCCGCACGAACTCACGCCCGAGAGCCGCCGCGATCGAGCGACCCAACGACGTCTTGCCCACTCCGGGGGGGCCGATGAAGCAGAGGATGGGTCCGCGCTTGTCGGGCTTGAGCTTGCGCACGGCCAGGTACTCGATAATCCGCTTCTTCACCTTTTCCAGGTCGTAGTGATCCTGGTCGAGAAGCTCTGCGGCGGTCTTCAGATCGAGATTGTCCTCGGTGTACGTGCCCCACGGCATGTCGAGAATCCACTCGAGATAGGTTCGCAACACGTGGTGCTCGGCAGCGGCCGGCGACATCCGAGCCAGCCGATCGAGCTCCTGGGTTGCTACCTTGCGAACCTCATCGGTCATGACGGCTTCGTCGATACGGCGACCGAGCCGTTCGATCTCGGCGTCGTCCTCTTCCTCCCCGAGCTCCCGCTTGATGGCTCGCAAGCGCTCTCGCAGATAGATCTCGCGCTGGCCGCGATCGATCTCGCCTTGCACCTCCGATTCGATCTTCTGGGACAGCTCGAGCACCTGGACCTGATGCGTGAGCTGCCCGAGCAACACGGTGAGCCGGTCCGCTACGGAGACCGTTTCCAGCACCCGTTGCTTGTCGTCGACACTGGTGGCGATATGAGCTGCGATGATGTCGACCATGTCACCGGAGCGAGCCGCCGCCCTCGCCAACCCCTCGAGCTCCGACGGTAGGTTGGGCGACAGCTCGATGAGCTGACGCAAGAGACGCATGGCGCTGACGCGCTTCGCCTCCATCTCGACGGTTAGGGATCCTGGCTTCTCCGGTACCTCGAGCCATGCGGCGTGCATGTACGGATCTGTCGAGGTGACCTCGGCGAGGCGCAGGCGTTGGACGCCCTGGACGATGACGTTGAGGTTGCCGTTCGGCAGCTTCAGAACCTTCACCAGGCGCGCCAGCGTCGCCACCTCGTGCAGATCATCCGCCAGCGGCTCCTCTATCTGGGCGTCGCGCAAAGCGGTGACCGCCACCAGCCGATCGTTGTCGAGGGTCTCCGTGACCAGCTGCTGTGAGGGCTCCCTGCCGACGAGCACCGGCATGACGACGCCCGGAAACAACACCGACCCACGTAGCGGCAACACGGGCAGCGTCGCCGGGAACTCGATGTCTGTTTCCGCCGGGTAACCGAGCTCCTGCTGGATCTCGGCGTCCAGATTGCTGTCGAACGGATCGGAATCAGCCATTTCTCGTTGTTCGCTCTCTCGATTGGGCGCCGGTAGCAGCTACCCTCGCGGATATCGTACCGCGCCCCATTCGTCCGTATAGCGCAGCGCCGCTCAGCCGCACGCTGCAGAGGTCATTCCTTCTCTCGGCGTGGATCGTACGGGTGCTCGTCGCGCAATTGCCGCATCACCTGCAGCATCGACTCGTCGAGGGTGGTCGGCAGGGCAATCGACACCTTGGCCATGAGATCGCCCGCCCCACCGGTAGCGCGCGGCGCGCCCCTGCCACTCACACGAAATACCTGTCCGTTTACCGTCCCGGCGGGAAGATTGATCGCAGTGGTGCCATCGAGAGTCGGAACCTTGACGTGCCCACCGAGCGCGGCCTCGTAGATCGTGACCGGTAGATCGGTGTGCAGATCGTCGCCGACGAGACGAAACTGCGGGTGGCTGGCGATGCCGACCTCGACGTACAGGTCGCCACTCCCGCCGCCATTCGAGCCGGCCGCTCCCTTGCCTCGCACGCGCACTTTGGTCCCGGGGCGCACCCCGGCGGGAATACGCACCCGCGTGCGGCAAGCCTTGCCGTTGTCCGCCCGGTAGCTGATGACGCGCTCCGCGCCGTTGATCGCGTCCTCGAGACCGAGGTCGACACGCACCTGGACATCGCGCCCGCGGGAGGGAGGTGCTTGACGAGGGCGCGGGCCACCGAAGGGGCCACTCGAGCCCAGGCCACCGAGCAGGTCCTCGATGTTGAATCCACCGACCGAGAAACCTCCGCCGCCGAAGAACTGGCCGAACTGCTCCGAGAACCCCGAAGCGTCGAAGTCACGCGCGAACGCCTCGTGACCGACCTGGTCGTATTTCTTCCGCCGCTCAGCCTCCCCGACGACATGGTAGGCCTCCGAGATCTCCTTGAACCGATCCTCGGCCTTGGCATCGCCCGGGTTGACATCGGGGTGCCACTTGCGCGCCAGTTTCCGATAGGCGCGCTTGATCTCTTCGGCGGTTGCCGTCTTCGCGACGCCGAGAACAGCGTAGTAGTCCTTGCGAGCCATCTAGCAAGCCGTGGTGAAAGGGCGGTGGGTCATGAGGTCAGCCCTGCCCATTCTAGGCCGCTGCGTCAGCGGTGACAGCGTCGGCCACCTTGCGGAACGCGAGCACGGACGTCGTCGGGTCAGCATCCACCCGCACCCGATCACCTTCGGTGTATTCGCCCGACAGGATGGCCTGCGCCAGCGGGTTCTCGACGAGTTGTCGAATGACACGCTTGAGTGGACGAGCCCCGTACGCCGGATCATAGCCCCGCTCCGCCAGCAGCGCTTCGGCGGCGGTGGTGAACTCGATGTCGAGATTGCGCTCCGCCACCCGCATCGCCAGCTGGTCGAGCTGAATGCGCACGATCTCCCGTAGATGCGCTGCCGATAGCACCGAGAAGACGATGGTCTCGTCGACGCGGTTGACGAATTCCGGGCGGAACGTTTGCCGGACGGCGTCCATGACAGCCGCCTCGACCCTCTCGATCCCTATCTCGTCGACCCGTTGTAGGTGTTCGCTGCCGAGATTCGAGGTCATGATGATGACGCTGTTCGAGAAGTCGACGGTGCGTCCCTTGCCGTCAGTCAACCGACCGTCATCGAGGATCTGGAGAAGGATGTTAAAGACGTCGGCATGTGCCTTCTCGATCTCGTCGAGCAGAATGACCGAGTACGGACGACGGCGAACCGCCTCGGTCAGGAAGCCACCCTCCTCGTGCCCGACATAGCCCGGCGGCGCCCCGATCATGCGTGCTACGGTGTGGCGCTCCATGTACTCCGTCATGTCGAGTCGAATCATGGCCTCGTCGCTATCGAACATGAACTCCGCCAGTGCCTTCGCCAACTCGGTCTTGCCGACGCCGGTCGGACCGAGGAACATGAAGGATCCGTACGGACGACCGGGCTCCTGCAATCCGGCGCGGGCGCGGCGGATAGCGTCCGATACGGCGGCTACAGCCGTCTCTTGTCCGACCACGCGTCGGTGAAGACGAGCCTCCATCTCGAGTAGCTTCTCGACCTCCCCTTCGATCAGCTTGCTGACCGGAATGCCGGTCCACCGCGACACAACGCCGGCGACGTCCTCGGCGTCGACTTCCTCCTTGAGCATCGCGTTGCCGTCGCCGTGCAGTTCCTCCAGCCGACGATGCGACGTCTCGAGCTCCGCCTCTGCATCGCGAACGACGCCGTAGCGCAGCTCCGCGGCGCGCGCCAGATCACCGTCGCGCTCGGCGCGATCCGCCTCGGTGCGCGCCTCCTCGATCCGCCGCTTGAGCTCCTGGATGCCACGCACGTGTCGGACCTCGTCGTCCCACCGCGCCCGCAGGTCTTCGTGCTCTGCCGCCAGGACGCCGAGATCTTCCTCGAGCACGCTCAGACGTTCACGGGAAGCATCGTCGTCTTCGTTGCGCAGCGCCTCACGCTCGATCTCCATCTGGCGGCGGCGGCGTTCGATCTCGTCCAACGGGGCCGGCATGCTATCGATCTCCACGCGCAGGAGCGCTCCGGCCTCATCCATCAAATCGATCGCCTTGTCCGGCAAGAATCGGTCGCTGATATAGCGATGAGAAAGCGTCGCCGCGGCGATCAGCGCGGCGTCACGAATCCGTACGCCGTGGTGAACCTCGTAACGTTCCTTCAGACCTCGGAGGATCGAGATGGTTTCTGCTACGCCGGGCTCTTCGACCCGCACCGGCTGGAACCGCCGCTCGAGCGCCGGGTCTTTCTCGACGTGCTTTCGGTACTCGTTCAACGTCGTGGCACCGATCGCGTGCAGCTCTCCCCGCGCCAGGGCCGGCTTCAACATGTTGGACGCATCAACGGATCCCTCAGAGGCACCGGCTCCGACCACGGTGTGCAGCTCATCGATGAACAGGATCACATCGGCGGCCTCGGTGACCTCCCGTAGGAACGCCTTGAGCCGATCCTCGAACTCGCCGCGGTACTTGGCCCCAGCCAGCATTGCGCCGAGATCCAGGCTAATCATGCGTCGGTCTTTCAAGGTCTCCGGGACGTCTCCGTTGACGATGCGCTGCGCCAGACCTTCGACGATGGCCGTCTTGCCCACTCCGGGCTCGCCGATCAAGACCGGGTTGTTCTTGGTCCGTCGCGACAGCACCTGCACCGCACGGCGAATCTCCTCGTCACGACCGATCACAGGGTCGAGCTTGCCGCGGCGCGCGGAGGCGGTGAGATCCACGCCGTATTGACCGATGGCGTCGTACTTATCCTCGGGGTTGGGATCGGTGACGCGCATCGATCCCCGCACTTTCTGCAGCGCCGTGAACAGCTCGTCGCGGCCGACGCCGCGCCCGGTGAGCAGATCGGCCGCCTTGCCCCCAGACCCGAGGAGTCCCAGTAGCAAGTGCTCTGTGGAGACGAACCGATCCTCTAGCTGATCGGCTTCGGTGTGGGCCGCCTCGAAAGCCGCGCTGGTCGTTGGCTCGAGGTACGGCTCGACGTTGCCGCCGGTCACCCGTGGGCGGAGCTCGGCCTCCTGCAGGGCGGCGTGGTGCATTGCGTCCGGATCGCTTCCGAGCCGCTGCAGGACGGTACGCACGACGCTGTCCGTCGGCTCAAGCAAAGCCACCAGCAGATGCAGGCCGGCGATCCCCTGGTGCTCCATGGACTGCGCCAGCGTTCGGGCGCGTTGCGCAGCCTCCTGCGCCTTCACGGTAAACCTGTCGAAACGAATCATGTCGAGGGTCCTCCTCAGCCGCGCCGATCTCGCCGCTCATGTGGCGACGAGAAGGGCTCCCGGTTCAGATCACGCACCACCGATGCCACACGCCCGATCACCTCGATGTCGGCGCCAGCGTCGAAGCGGCCAATCAACGGCACCGCCGCTCGACGACCTCCTGCCATCTCCAGCAGAAGGACGCGGCGAGACTGGATGCCCAGCAAAAGGTCTCCTCGGCGATGCTCGGCGCCGCAGTCGACCACTAGCAGATCGCCTTGCAGGATCCCGCGGGAGACCAGCGAGTCGGCGCGCACCTGCACCGCCACCGCGTCAGGTCCTACCAGCCTGCCGTCCACATACAGCTCGCGTCCGCTACGCCGCGTGAGGCCGCCCTCAGACGGAACCTCGGCGACCACCGGAACCGCGACTGACCGGCGCCCAGCCGTCGGACGTGCGAGGCGCGCCAGTTCGATGCCGCGCGACGCGCCGGGACGGCGGCGTATGAACCCCTTGCGCTCGATCGCCTTGAGGTGATCGGAGATCCCGGCCGCCGATGTCAGGCCAAAAGCCCCGGCAATCTCCATCAGCGTTGGTGGGATGCCGTTCAGGCGCACCTGACCGACGATGAAGTCGTAGATCGCGCGCTGTCGTCGGGTGAGCGGCATCATCTGCCCGGTCCTCGCATCGAGATTCGGCCGTAGCTAACGGCCGGTTCAGGTGGGGGCTGGAAACGAGACCATTATACCGAAATAACTTACGGTATACAAGAAATTCTTTCGGTATCCCTGGCAGACCGCAAAAGCGTCGCCGATTTGTCGGAGATGGGGCTCCCGCCCTCGTGTCCCGAGCTCTAGATGGCGGCCGACTGATCCTGCGGCCAGGGACATACGTCGGCCAGCACACACCCCTCGCAGTCGGGCTTGCGCGCCTTGCAGGTGTAGCGGCCATGCCAGATGTAGAGACGCGAGATGTCGCGCCAGCGGTTCTCTGGATACAGCTCCCCGAGCCGTTGCTCGATCTTCACGGGATCCGACTCGGCGGTCAGGCCCAGTCGCTGGCTAACACGCCGGCAATGCGTATCGACCGCTATCCCCGGGAGCCCGAAGGCACCGGCGCGCACGACGTTCGCCGTCTTGCGCCCTACGCCTGGCAGCGCCGTGAGCTCTTCCATCTCGCGGGGCACTTCGCCGCCGTGCAGCTCCACCAGCATGGCGCAGCAACCCTGGACGCTCTTGGTCTTCTGACGGAAGAAGCCCGTGCTGCGCAGCTCCTCCTCGAGGTCGTCGCGCGACGCCTCCGCCAGCGACGCGGCGTCCGGGTACTTGCGGAACAGTCCCGGCGTGACTTGATTGACGCGCTTGTCCGTCGATTGCGCCGACAGAATCGTCGCAATCAGCAGCTGTAGCGGGCCGTCGAAGTCGAGCTCGACGCGCGCCTCCGGGTACCGTTGCTCGAGTCGATCCAGGATTTCCGCGGCGCGAACCTGGCTCTCTCTTCGGCGCGCCGTCACCCCGCCCCTCCTGCCGCCTCCTGCGCCGAGGTGCTGATCCGCACCGCGGTGGTAAGCAGTTGGGTGTGACCCACCATGCGATGAGCCGGACGCGTCTTCCCGGGCCGAGCGAGGATTTCTCGTACCAGGACCTCCACTGTTTCGACCATGCCGAAACCGTGCTCCGGCAGCGCCCCGGCGAGCCGCTCGACCTGGTTGAAGGTTGGTGTGCCGGCCGCGAACCTGCCGCTGCCGCGCAACGATGCGGCAATCGCAGCGAGCTCGACCCAGGGCTCGGGCACGTCTGTGAAAACGGCGTCGACGTCGGGCTCCAGCTCATCGCCCGCCTGTCGCAGACGGAAGTCGAGCCCCTCTTCGATACCAGCTGCCGTGGTGTTGTCGCGCGCGAGCTCCAGGAACTCAGGCCGGCGGTCGTAGGAGTACACCATTCCGCCGGGTGCCACCGCCTCTGACAGGGCAATGGTCATCGCCCCCGATCCCGAGCCGATCTCGATCACTCTGGCGCCGGCGCGCAGGTCGAGCGCTGCGACGAGGAACGCGACGTCCTTCGGATACATGATGTTGGTGCGCCGGTGCACCTTCATCATGCGGTCGATCCACCGAGGTCGAAGAAGCAGGAGGCTCGCCCCGGTGTTGGTCAACAGCACGTCTCCCCACGCCCGCCCGATAACGTCATCGTGCTCCATGGCCCCCTTGTGCGTGGAGTGTCGCTGGCCGGTTTGCAGGCGCAACAGGAACGTCTTTCCGTCCTCGAGCGTGACGAGCACCTGATCGCCAGGACGGATCGTGTCGGTCAAAGCTGGAGGCTCCTGAGACGGTCGGTATCCCGTACGCGGGAGAAGCGGTCGCGGCGCGAGAAGGCCGCGGCGCGCGCACCGAGAAGGCGGTGCGGCGGCTACTGTAGCATGCAGGTTCGGCGCCCCAAGAGGCCCTCGCGATCGCGACGCCGAGTGCTATGCTCGAGTACCCTCGTCACCCGATCCGGAGATTGGCATGCCCGACCTGGTCGCCCCCCTCGGCGGCCTGATTCTGCTGCTCGGCTTGTCCGGCTTCTTCTCCAGCGCCGAGACCGCGCTAATGGCCGTCAGCCGATATCGGTTGCGCTATCTCGAGCGGCGCGGGGTGCGGAACGCCGATGTCGTGCGGCGCCTGATCGAGTCGCCCGAAGGGCTTCTCGCTGCCATCCTGCTGGGCAACAACTTCGTCAACATCGCCGCCTCGGCCCTGGCGACGGCGATCGCCATCCAGGCCGTCGGTGACAACGGCATCTGGGCCGCCACGGTTGTGATGACGGCGGCGATCCTCATCTTCTCGGAGATCGCACCGAAGACCATCGCGGCCCGCAATCCGGAACGGTTGGCGTTGATCGTGGCGCGACCGATTCAACTGACGGTGCGACTCTTGCGTCCGTTCGCCAGCTCAGCGGCCGCCGTCGCTGGTCTGGTGATCCGCCCGTTGGTGGGCCCGGCGACCGGCGTTCCGGTGGTCTCCGAGGAGGACATCAAGGGCATGCTGGAGCTCGGCGAGGAAGAACGTGTCATTGCGCGCGAGAAACGGCGCATGTTGTCGAGCATCTTCAGCCTTACGGAGACCACTATCGAAGACGTGCTGATTCCGCGCACGCAGGTGAAGTCGATAGCCATCGACGCTACGCCGGTGGAGGTGCTGGAGGCGATCCGTGAATCCGGGGCGACCCGCCTCCCCGTGTATCGCGGCAGCCTCGACGACGTGGTCGGCATGCTGCATTCGAAGGATGTTTTTCAGTACTGGGAACGCATCGGTGACCTCGACATCGAAGCGATCATGCGCAAACCGGTCTACGTCCCGGAAACGGCAACTCTCGAGACGCTGCTGCGCCTGTTCCGTCACCATCGCCAGCACATGGCCCTGGTCATCGACGAGTACGGTGGGGTGGAGGGCATCGTCTCGCTGGAGGACCTGCTCGAGGAGATCGTCGGCGACATCGAAGACGAGCACGACGAGCCACAGCAACCCCAGCTCATGGAGGTCGACGATGGCAGCCTGCTGGTCGAAGGCACCTGCCCGATCAGCTTGTTGAATCGCCGCTACGACCTGAGCCTCAGCGCCCGCGACAGCACGACGCTGGCCGGCCTGTTGATGGAGTGGAGCGGTGATATCCCGCAGCCCGGTGTGCGCCTGACCCACGGTGACCTGACGTTCAATATCCGGCGGGCGAGCCGAAATCGAATCGACCTCGTCCGCATCGAGGGCCTGGGCGACGGCGACGACGAGCGGCACGACAGCTGACGGTCGGCGATCTCGCCGCCGAGCGGACCCACTCTGCGCTCAGAACAACGACACTTCTACCGCCGATGCCGCCGGCACGACGGTGACCTCCGGTCCGATCTCGATCCACCCGCTCGCCTGCGCCATGCTGCTGACAGCGCTGGAGAACGTGAACGACGGCGTCGCGACGTTGCCTTCCACGAGGACCGGCATCAGATGCGTCATGCCGGAAGGCGACCGAACCTCCTCCCCCAGCTCACAGCTCCGCGTCGGGCGCGCCGTCGCTCGGTGAGCCATGCGGCGCACTAGCGGATCGACGAGTGCATACGCCTGCATCATGCAGGTGGTCGGAAACCCCGGCAGCCCGATGACGGCCCTACCGGCAGCCCGACCGACCAGGAGCGGCTTCCCGGGGCGCACGGCAACGCCGTGAACGCGGACCTCCCCCAGGTCGCCGACCACGTCCGCCACGAGATCACGCCGACCCACCGATGTGCCTCCGATCGTGACCACCAGATCAAACCCCGGGCGTTGCATGACTTCGGCGAGCGCGTCGCGGCGGTCGACGACGATGTCGGCACGTTCAACCATCGCCCCGGCTCCGGTGAGCAGCGCCTGCAAGCCGGCCGCATTGGAGTCGTATACCTGCCCGGGCTCGAGCTCGGTACCGAGCGGCACCACCTCGTCACCGGTCGGCGTGACCAGTACCCGCGGCCGCTCCCAAGCCTCGATCTCCTGCACACCGCCGGCAACGCAAGCGGCCAGGAACGCGGCGTGCACGACCTGACCCGGCACACCGATCGGTCGTCCGGCCTTCAGATCCTCGCCGCGGCGTGACACGTGTTGTCCTGGTTCGACGGCCGACGACAGGCAGACGGCATCGCCGTCTCGGCTGGTGCGCTCTACCGGAATTACCGCGTCGACGCCGTGCGGCACCGGCGCGCCGGTGGCGATCTCGACACAGGTACCCGGCTCCACATCGAAATCCGCCGGCTGGCCGGCGGCAATCCGGGCGACGCATCGCAGCACCGCGCCGGCGCTGTCACAGTCAGCGGCACGCAGCGCGAACCCATCCATCGCCGCTCGGTCGGCGGTCGGAACGTCGGTAACGGCCACCGCGTCGGCCGCCAGAACTCGGCCCACTGCGTCGGCGAGCGCGACGTGCTCGGTCCGGTCAACCGGCACGGCCAGGTCCATCGCGGCAGCTCGAACCTCCGCGTAGCTTGTCAGGTCGGCGAAGGGTCGCATCCCCGTGCGATCGGTCCGGGCACTCATCGGGCCGCAGTTTAGCAGGTTAGACTCCGCCATCATGGAAGCTCGCGCGCGCTTGACGGCGGCCATTCGCGAGGCCGCCAGCGACGAAGGATTCGACCGCTGTGCCGCGGCGCCCCTTGTCGTTCTCGAGGCCGTTCCACGACTACGAGAGTGGCTGCGCCGGGGCCACCACGGCGAGATGGGCTGGCTGGAACGCAACCTCGAACGCCGGTGCGATCCGAGTGTCGTCGTCCCCGGGGCGCGCTCGGTCGTCATGCTGGCGCGCGACTATCACACCGGCCACGAGGCCACCGAAGACCCCAGCCTGGGCCGCCTCTCGCGTTACGCCTGGGGCGACGAGTACCACGAGGTACTTGGCGCTGCCGTGCGACGCCTATACGAGCGCATCCGAACCCTGTGCCCGGAGGCCGCGGGACGCTACTACGTCGACACCGGGCCGGTGATGGAGAAAGCCTGGGCGGAGCTCGCCGGCCTCGGCTGGATCGGCAAACACACGAACCTGCTCGGCACGCGTTCCGGCTCCTGGTTTTTCCTGGCGGCAATCATCCTGGACGTCGAGCTCGACTACGGTGTCCCTGAGCGCGACCACTGCGGTACCTGTCGGGCCTGTATCGACGTCTGCCCGACGGACGCGATCGTAGCGCCGTACGTGCTCGACGCGCGGCGCTGCATCTCCTACCTGACGATCGAGCACCGAGGGCCGATTCCGCGTCCGCTGCGATCGCCGATCGGCAACCGTATCTTCGGCTGCGACGATTGCCAGGACGTATGCCCCTGGAACCGTTACGCACGCGTTACGGATGATGCAACGTTCGCGCCCCGTCGCGAGAACCAGGCACCGCTCCTCCACGAGCTCATGCGCCTCGACGCCGACGGCTTCCGTGCACGCTTCCGACACAGTCCGGTACGCCGCGCAAAGTACGCGGGATTTCTACGCAACGTCGCCATAGCGCTCGGCAACTCGGGCGATGTGGAAGCCGCACCGGTGCTCGCGGAGCGTCTCGGTGACGACGAGGCGCTGGTGCGCGGCCATTGTGCCTGGGCTCTGGGCAAGATCGGTGGTCCGGTAGCGCGGGACGCGCTGGATGCGGCGTTGGCGGTGGAGCGCGATGCGTGGGTCAAGGAAGAGATCGAACTGGCGTTGGAGTCGCCCAGCGACGCGGCCTAGCGGAGCGAGTCCGAACCACCCGGCCGACCGTCATGGATGCGCTTGTGTGGCATTCTCTAGCAGGCCGTGGTGGAAGTGTGGCGGGCCTGGCGACAGGGTCTTGCGAGGCGGAGGCAAGGAGAGAGGAGGAGGCGATGGTCACCCCATCGTTGACGACGAACGACGCAGCATACGCGCGCAATCCCCTGTCGCCCGGAGGGTTACGGCGAGTAACCAGACCCACCACACTTCCACCACGGCCTGCTAGGCTGCACAAGGAGGTTCGATGGGGCTCATCAGCAAGGTCCGTTTCGCCGGCACCGCGACGCTGGCCGTCGTTGGCCTGCTCGCTTGGACGCACGAGCCGCCGCCCACGCTCGTCTACCCCGTCGATCTGGTCCCGGCGGTCGACGGCTGGGTGGTCGCCGACTTCAAAGCGCACGGCTTGTTGAAACTGGCATCCACAGGTGAGATCGACCCCATCTATCAGGGGTCAGGGATGCCGCGCTCGCCGCTGTACGGCACCCGGTCGGTCCTTCCCTCCCCCGATGGGGACGGCTGGATCGTCGCCGACCCCGGAACCTTCGGGCTCTACCGGGTCAGCTCCGACGGCGAGCTGTCGACGCTCACGACCGAGCTCGACATCCCGCAGGGCCTGGCGCGTTTCGATGATCAGTCGCTCCTGGTATCGGATCTTCGTAGCGGCATCGGCGCCGTGCACCGCGTCACCCTCGATGGTCGGGTCACGGTGTTCGCCGAGATCGAGAGTCCCAAGGGAATCGTCGCCGATGGTGACGACGCCTTCGCTGTCGTGTCGCACGGAGAACGCGCCGTGTTCCGTATTACGCGAGCCGGCCGGGTATCGACGATCGCGGCCGGTGAGCCGTTCGATTTCCCGCACGATCTCGTACGCGATCCGGATGGCAGCTTCGTGGTGACCGACGGCTATGCGGCCGCCCTTTTTCGCGTGTCTACCGAGGGGACGGTCAGTGTTCTGGCTCAGGGACCCCCGCTGATCAACCCGCAAGGGATCGTGCGCGACAACGATGGGTACGTGGTCGTGGATCCCCAGGCCGGGGCCGTCTTCCGGGTCTCGATGGACGGCGTGGTGACGAGCATCTTCACGGTGACCGCCACACCGTGACTTGCTCCACCCTGACCGCCGAGTAGCGCCACAGTCCGATGCCCGCCAGTCGGCGCTCGAGCAGCACCACGCGTCAGCCGGTTATCGCCTCGTAGATCGCCGCGCCCTTGGACCGCAGCTCTTCGTCTGACAGCCCTTCGAGCTCGTGCGGGAACACGATCCATTCGTCGGTCTCCACCTGCCAGTAGTCCGGCACGATGTTCGTTTCGTTGCGCAGTGGCTTGTAGTAGACGGTCGCGACGCGCATCTCGGGCGAGTTCAGACGAGCTCGCTGGCGGATCTCCTCGAGGATGGCCGCCATCGTGTGTCCGGTATCGAACACGTCATCGATCAGCAGTAGTCGGTGATCGGCCTCCAGCACGTCGATGATGTGGTCCACCCCCTTGATCTCCACGCCCGCGTCGCCGCGCTGCATCCCCTGGTAGGACTGGGTCTTGATCGTCGTGTGGTAGGGATCGAGACCGCGCAACCGAAAGTACTCGTGAATCAGGATTCCGGGCGGCGTACCGCCGCGCCAGATGCCGACGAGAAAGTCCGGTCGAAATCCGTCGTCCCAGATCTCGCGCGCCAGACGCACCGACTCCAGCAGGAGCGTTCGGGCATCGATGAAGATCTTCGGAATCGGCTCGCCCAAGACGTCGGGCTCCGCTGTGCGGGGGCTGACCAGATGCGGAACGGTAGCAGGTTTGTGGGCCCGCGGCAGCGGTGGTTGACGGCCGCCATAGGCGTCGATAGGCTGACCGCTTCAGGGGCCTCCTCGGGTACGTGCGGTGGGCGCGTAGATCGGGGCGAGCATGGGGGCTCGGGGGTTCTTCCTCGCACCATCGCTAGCCCGATCTGTTGCCGTGCATCCGGGGTTCGATCGCATGGAGAGGGCTGTAATGGGGTTCATCGGGCACCAGTTTATCCAGCAGGTTCGTAGCTTCTCCGACGAGATGGTGCGCTACTCGTCTAACCATCTCGACATCGAGTCGGGCGTGCCGCGAGGACTGAGTCTGTCCAGCGTCGATGACGTAATGGGCTTCGTCCGCGAACACGAGATCACCTCTATTCGCCTGTGGTTCACCGACATTCTCGGCTTCCTCAAGACCTTCGAGATCACCCAACACGAGCTCGCCGGCGCGTTCGAAGAAGGCATGGGGTTCGACGGCTCGTCGATTCACGGGTACCAGCGAATTCAGGAGAGCGACATGATTGCCGTTCCCGTTCCGGAGACCGCTCAGTTCATCCCGTTCCAGATCGGCCCGTCGCGTTGCATCCGCATGTACGCCGAGGTGCGCAATCCGAACGGCGATCCATACGCCGGCGATCCCCGGAACATCCTCAAGCGCCAGCTGGACCGTCTCACCGAGCACGGTTTCTCACACATGAACATCGGCCCGGAGGCGGAGTACTTCTACTTCAGCGACGGGGTCTCCACCGATGGCCTCGACCAGGCGGGCTACTTCGATCTGGTTCCCACGGATGCTGGCGACGATCTTCGTGAGGCGACCGTTTTCGCGCTCGAGGCCATGGGCATCCAAGTGGAGTACACGCACCACGAGGTTGCACCCTCGCAACACGAGATCGATCTGAAGTACGACCGCGCGTTGGATATGGCCGACAAGCTGCAAACGTACAAATGGTTAGTAAAGGAAGTCGCACGCCGCAATGGCGTACACGCCACCTTCATGCCCAAGCCGCTGATGGGCGAGAACGGCAGCGGCATGCATACCCACCTGTCGATCTTCGACGGCGACAACAATGCGTTCTACTCGGCGGACGACGAGCATCACCTGTCGGCGACGGCGAAGCATTTCCTGGCCGGAGTTCTGGCCCATGCAAAGGAAATCTGTCTGCTAACCAACCAGTGGTACAACTCGTACAAGCGGCTCGTTCCGGGCTACGAAGCGCCGGTGTACATTGCCTGGGCGGAGCGCAACCGTTCGGCTCTCGTCCGGATCCCGCAATACAAGCCGGGCAAGGAAGTGGCGACGCGGATCGAGCTTCGCTTCCCGGACGCCGCGTGCAATCCGTATCTGGCGTTCGCGAGCATGCTTGCCGCCGGCCTGGACGGTGTGGAGCGCGAGCTTCCACTGCGCGACCCGAGCCCCGAGGATCTCTACCACCTGTCCGCCGTAGATCGTGTGGAGAAGGGCATCGATGCACTGCCGCACGATCTGTTCGACGCCGTCGAGGCGGCGCGGGAATCCGAGCTCCTGCGCGAGACCCTGGGATCGCAGGTGGTGGACAAGCTGGTCGAGACCAAGATCGACGAGTACGACGGCTACCGCCTGCACGTTTCCAATCGCGAGCTCGAAGAGAGCCTCAAACTCTAGTGGCCCGTAAGCGGGCACGAGTGCCCGGCAGCCGGGAGGCAAGGACACGGGACCTCCGGTGAGAAGAGCGGCAGCGGTCGGCAGCTACGTCGGGATCATGGTCTTCGTGGCGCTGGCCTACGAGACGTACACGGGAAGCCTCGATGCCGCGACGTTCCTGCCCATCGTCGGTTTCTACCTGGCGACATCGGGCATCATAACGGCGTTCGCGGTCTGGACTGCCGGCGAAGTCGGCTTGCCGAGCTTGCTGATCCTGTCGGAGTTGCCGGTGCGGACGCGATGGACACGCTGGGCGATCTACGGCGTGGGTGTCGGATTGCTGCTGTGGATCGGCAACATCGTGCTTTCCGGTGGCGGCGGTGAGGCTCTCCGCCCATGGTTCTGGCGCCGCATCCAGACACCTTTGGGGACCGTCCTGTTCTCGGCGCGCGCAGCGCTGCTCGAAGAAACGTTCTTCCGTCTCTTCATGATCCCCTTCCTCGTGTCCATCGTCATGCGCATGCGACCGCCACAGTACCGACTCCGCCTGCAGGGAGGCGCCGCGCGAGCGATCACGAGCAAGCCCGAGCCGAGTCGTTGGTTGATCGCATCCGCGACGCTGATCTCGTCGGTCCTGTTCGGCCTGGCGCATCCCTTCAGCCCGGTGCCGGCAATGCTGCTAGCTCCGCTGCTGGCTGTCAGCTACCTACGAGGTGGCTGGGAATCGGCCGTCACGGCGCACTTCATCGCCAACGTGATCGTCTTTTCGGTGTACTTCTGACGGGCTCCGAAACCGTCTCCCCGAGTCCGCGTATAGAGTATCGACGCTGCCACACAAGAGGAGGAGATCGTGGAGATCATCGGAGCGCTGCTGGGGCTGGTCGTTGCGGTCGCGGTCGGAGGCGTGCTCGTCGTTCTCCTCGGTCTGTTGCTGTTGCCGCTGATCCTGCTTCTGAAGCTCATCGGGTTCGGCGCCAAGGTGGCCTTTTCGACCGTCGGGTGGGTGCTCGGTGGGCTGTTGTTACTGCCCCTGATGGTGCTGCTGCTGCCAGTTATCCTCCTGGTCGGCGGCCTGCTGCTGCTGAAGCTCCTGATCCTGGCGGTCCCGTTGCTCTTCCTGGCGCTGGTGGTTTGGGCCCTCGTGACGATGGTCCGCAGGCCGGCGACCGCGTAACCGGCGCCGAGGGCGACCGCGGACGCGACCGCTTCGAGCAACACTGATCCGCCGCGACGCGGCTCAGGTAGCTTCGGCGAGCCCGGTCAGACGTGCCAGAGCGCGGCGGACGTTGACGCGCGTTACCTGCTTGCGCCAGTAGTACATCAGATCGACATTATCGAGCGGAGTAGCGCGCTCGTACGCCGCCTCGGCAACCTCGGCGAGCAACTCGGCGTTCGGCTCTTTGCCCTCGAGCAGCTCCCCTGCTTCCGGCACCGCGACCGGGTGCGTATGCACCGCGCCGAGAACCAAGCGAGCATCCCGCACGGCTCCATCGACCATGGACAGGGCTGCGCCCACGCCGAGAATCGGGAAGTCGAAGCTGCCGCGCCGGCGCACCTTCAGATAGGTGCTGCGCAGCTCCGCGACCGCAGCCGGCACGCGCACCGCGGTCACGATCTCGCCCGGCTGCCGGGTCAAGTACTCGATGCCGTCGTCCTGGTAGAGGGCCCCCAACGCCAGCGTTCGAGATCCGGCCGGTCCGACCAGCTCCACCGTCGCCCCGAGGGCCATGAGCAGCGGCGCCGTGTCGCTCGAGGACACCGCCCAGCACTTGCTGGAGCCGGGGGCGACGAGGCATATGTCGCCGTCCTTCTTCAGGCAGAAGCCGATGGCGCGGCGCCACTCGTATGTTTTGGTTGTAGTAGTTACAGCGGGTGTCGACGCACAGGTTGCCGCCCAGAGTGCCCATGCGTTGGACCTGCAAGTTGGCGACCTGCGCCGCCGCCTCGGCGAGACCGGCGCAATGCAGGCGCACACGGGCGTCATCGGCCAGCTGACGCAGGGTCACTCCGGCTCCTAGAAGCAGCGCGCCGTCGGGCTGTGGCTCGATCGTGCGCATCTCGTCGATGCGCCGGATACCGATGAGCACCGGCGGCTCGAACTGGCGGCGCTTCATGTTCGGCAACAAGTCCGTGCCCCCGGCGACGTACATGGCGCGGCCGTCCGCGTTGGACCACAGGTCGACCGCCTCGGCCACCGTGCGCGCGGCGTGATACTCGAACGGCGGCAGACGCAGCACTTCTAGGATCCGGCGGCGCAGGTGGACGGCATATCAGCCCGACCCGCCACGTGATCGAGGCGACTCGACACGCCCCTCAGTCCTGCCGCCGACGGGTAGGAACGTAGGGCTCGGGTGGTTTGTCGTACCAAACCGGATCGACCTCCAGCGGCGCTTCCCAGTCGACCTCCGGCATGCCGGCCGGACCCACCCGCGCGTCCTTGCCTTCGGCTTTGAGGCGTAAACCGGCCAGTACCTTTTCAGGCGTGATCGGAAGCTCGTCGATACGAACGCCGATGGCGTTGTAGACCGCATTCGCGACCGCCGGCGGCACCGGAAGGAGTGGTCCCTGCCCGACTTCTTTGGCGCCGAACGGGCCTTCACCATCCAGGCTCTCGATCAGGAATGTCTCGACCGGCGGCATCTCGAGAAAGGTCGGGCTCTTGTACTCGAGCATCGATGGGAACTTGTGCAGACCCTTACGGAAAACCTGCTCTTCCATGAAGATTTCGCCGAGCGCCATGTAGACCGAGCCCTCGACCTGTCCTTCCACCAGCTTCGGGTTGATCGAGCGACCGATGTCATGACCGATCCAGATCCTCTCGGGCGTGACGATCCCGGTTTCCGTATCGACATCGACCAGCACGGCGGCAGCGGTGTAGGAGTATGCCGGCGATGGTCCGACCCCGGATCCCTTGTACGGGCCGGCAAGCGCCGGCGGGGTATAGGAGCCTGTCGCCGACAGTTGCCCGAACATCGCCTCTGCCAGTGGCACCGCCTGAGCAAAGCGCATCGACGCACCGCTAGCTCGGTGCTCGATTCGCCGGTGCGCGAATCGAAGCTCGGCGGCACCGACGCCGAGCTTCGCCGCCGCGGCGGTGGCAAGCATCTCGCGAATCTTCTCTCCAGCCTCCTTCGCTGCGTTGCCCATCATGAAGGTAACGCGACTGGAGTACGAACCGAGATCAATCGGCGTGGTGTCCGTGTCGGACACCACGAGCTGAACGTCCTCTGGCTCGATCCCCAGCACCTCGGCCACGGTCATCGCCAGCACCGAGTTGGAACCCTGACCGATATCGATCTCCATGCACTTGGCGCTGACGCCACCGCCCCGGTCGACCTTCAGATCCACCGAGGTGTGCGGCATCTTGTTCCAGTAGATCGGCAAACCCGCTCCCGACAAGTAGGCACCGGCAGCGGCGCCAATGCCTCGGCCAAAGGGCAGGCTGTGTCGCAACTCGGAATATCCGGACTCTTCGCCCACACGCGCGAGGCACTCATCCAGGCCGCAGGAGGTCACGCGCATGTAGTTGGCGGTCATCGAATACTCGTCCACGAGAATTCGACGACGGTACTCGAGCGCATCGACTCCGAGCGCCTCGGCGACGCGATCGAGATGCACCTCGAGGGCATAGCGAGGCTGCGGCGTGCCGTGTCCGCGCTTGGGGCCGCAGGCGGGCTTGTTGGTGAAAACGCGCACGCCACGGAACCGATAGTTGGGGATCTTGTAGGTCACCGTCTGTAGCGCACCGGTGTAGTATAGGTGCTGGCGACTCCGTACGACCCGTACGCCCCACCGTCGACGCAGGAAACGAAATCGAGCGCCAGGATGCTGCCGTCCTCCTGATGCGCCGACTTGACCCACATCAGCACCGGGTGGCGCCCGCGATGAGCGTAGAAGACCTCTTCGCGAGTCAGGGTTATCTTCACCGGTCGCCCGGTGAGCATCGACAGCTTGGCGACCACGAACTCGTGCGGAAAGATGTCGGACTTGCCGCCGAATCCACCGCCGTTCGGCGTCGCAACCACCCGGATCCGGCTTGCTGGCAGCTCCAGTACCTTCGCCAGCGCCTTGTGGACGTAGTGGGGCGTCTGTGTGGAGGACCAGAGCGTCAACCTTCCGTCGGCCGAGAACTGGCCAACAGCGCTGTGTTGCTCCATCGCCAGATGGTTGTTGCCGGAATAGAAGTACACCCCCTCGTGAACGGAGGCGGCAGAAGCCATCGCCGCCTCGACGTCACCGAAGTGCAGATGTACTTGCTTGTGGACGTTGTCTCGCGGGCCGTAGTCGTGGATACGGTCGTCCTCGTCGACCGGGCTCAGACCTTCCTCGATGTCGAACACGGTGGGCAAATCCTCGTACTCCACCTCGATGAGCCGTACCGCCTCTTCGGCGACGAACTCGTCGCGCGCCGCCACGGCCGCTATCGGATCGCCGACGAAACGCACCCGATCCGGCTCGAGCGGAAACTCATCCTCGCTCACCGGCAGGATGCCGTACTTGTTGCGCGGCAAATCCTTGCCCGTGATGACCGCCTTCACACCTGGGAGCGCCAGCGCCTGGGAAGTATTGATGTGAACGATGCGAGCGTGAGGCCTGTCCGAGCCGTAGATCTTCCCGTACAGCATCTGCGGGAGCTGGATGTCATCGGCGTAGATCTCCTGACCGGTGGCCTTCCTAAGACCATCGACCTTGGGCAATGGTTTGCCGACGACGGACAGGTCCAGCTTCTCCATGCTCAGCCCGCTCTCCCACGGCGCGCGGTCACCGCCGCGGCCTAGTCCCATCAGAGCCGCGTTTGCCCTCGACCGGATCCAAGCCGAGATCGGCCTCGTAGGCGGGGGTCGCCAATACGCGATGCGTTGGATCGTCGTCGCCGGCAGCACGGCGCTCGCGGATGCGTTCTCCCGCTAGCTCGATCGCCTCGAGGATCTTGAGATAGCCAGTGCAGCGACAGAGATTGCCGGACAGGTAGGTGCGGATCTCGTCGCGGCTGGGGTCAGCA
The DNA here is from genome assembly GCA_965248695.1 of Acidobacteriota bacterium. Lineage (GTDB taxonomy): Bacteria > Acidobacteriota > UBA890 > UBA890 > WLXD01 > DASCOT01. The sequence goes on from CBDFKD010000002.1 coordinate 5,419,259, forward strand.
TTCTGTTTTAGCAAAACGTCTGCCGACACCAGGATCCCGGCACTGCAATATCCACACTGTGACGCTCCGAGCTCGCCGAACGCCACCTGCAGCTCGTGCGGATCGGAGCCGGACAATAGCCCCTCAACGGTACGCACCTCGCTTTCTTGCAGCTCGACGGCAAGCGCCAGGCAGGACAGAACGGGCTCGCCATCCACCTGCACCGTGCAGGTACCGCATTCCCCCAGCTCACAGCCGTGCTTGGTGCCCGTTAGCCGCAGATCCTCGCGGAGCACCTCCAGCAGCGTCTTGTAGACCGGCACAACGAGGTCGAATTGCTCGCCGTTGACGCGCAGCTGGATGCGCTCCCGGTTCACTTCTCGCGCCCTCCGAACCTCGGCGCCCGCTTGTCGCGAAGCGCGCGCAGCCCCTCTCCAACGTCGTCGCTCACGAACAGATCCTCCTGCACCTCGGTCTCGGCGGCCAGGCTGGCCTCGAGCGAGCCATCCAGTCCACGACGCAGCAGGTATTTCGCCTGACGCACCATCTCGCGGGCCGTCCCGCGCGAGGCGAGCTCGGTGGCGCGCTTACACACCTCGTCGGGGGCCACGACCTCGTGCACCAAGCCGAGCCGCAGCGCCTCGTCGCTACCCACGGCGCGGCCGCTGATCACCAAATCGAGGGCGCGCGAGTAGCCCACCAGCTGCGGCAGCCAGAAGCTCGCACCCCAATCCGGGGCCAGACCGATGTTGCCCCAGCTGGCGGCGAGGCGTGCCGTCTCGGACGCGACGCGCAGGTCACAATTGAGCACCAGCGCAAACCCGGCGCCGGCGGCCACGCCATTGATCGCCGCCACGGTCAAGCCGGGGAAGGCCTGCAGGGCGAGGACGCACTCCACGCCGGCATGAAGAATGTCGTGAAACCCCCGCTGATCCTGTGTGTCGCGAAGCTCGCCCATCACATTGACATCACCACCGGCGCAAAACGCCTTGCCCTCGCCGGTAATCACGAGTGCGGCGATCTGCTCGTCACGCGCCGCCTCGACGATTCGATCGCGCAGTTGTTGGCGCATGTCGTACGCAAGCGCGTTCATCTTCTCCGCTCGCGACAGCGTGATCCGGGCTATCGCGCCGTCACGCTGCGATGTCACGAGGGTGCGTCCGTTCACGCCGTCGCCCCCAGGCGCTCGACGAGCAGGCTGGTGCCCATGCCCCCCGACACACACAGCGTGGCTAGCCCGACGCGCTCGCCACGCCGTCGCAGACCATGCAGCAGCGTCACCACGATGCGGGAGCCTGTGCATCCAATCGGATGTCCGAGCGAGATGGAGCCGCCGTCGCTGTTGAGCCGCTCTTGGTCAAAGCCCAACTCGCGATCGACCGCCAGCACCTGCGCCGCGAAGGCTTCGTTGAGCTCGACCCGATCGATATCGGTGAGGCTCATGTCCGTCCGTTCGAGCAGCTCGCGAACTGCAGGAACCGGTCCGATGCCCATCACGGCCGGATCGACCCCGGCCTGCGTCGCCGCCAGCAGGCGTCCTTCGGGGACGACGCCATGCTCCTCCGCCGCCCGGTCCGACATCAGCACCAGGGCAGCCGCACCGTCGGTAACCCCACTGCTGTTTCCGGGGTGAACCGTCCCGTCCTTCTTGAACACCGGTTTCAACCGCGCCAGGCTCCCCACGGTGACTGCATCGCGCGGATGCTCGTCGCGCGCGACAACTGTAGCGCCTCGTTGGCCGGGCACTTCCACGGCAGCGATCTCGGCGTCGAAGTGACCCGCGGCGCGTGCCGCCTGAGCGCGCTGCTGGCTTCGAGCTGCATACTCGTCCTGCTCGCCGCGCGAGATGTCGTAGCGCTCGGCCAGTCGTTCTGCGGTACGCCCCATGAGGTCGCCACAAAGCGGACACATGAAGCCATCCTTGAACTGGCCGTCAAGCAGCTCCGCGTGGCCGAGCCGGGCGCCCCAGCGGGCCGTCGGCAGCAGATACGGCGTATTGCTCATGCTCTCCATGCCGCCCGCCACGACAACGTCGGCGACGCCGAGGGTGATCGACTGCGCCGCCAGGATGATCGACTTCATGCCGGAGGCACACGCCTGATTGATCGTGAACGCAGGTGTCTCCACCGGAATACCACTGCCGACCGAGACCTGTCTGGCGGTATTCGGTCCGCAGCCTGCCTGTCGCGCGTGCCCCATGATGACTTCGTCGACCGCAGCCGGGGGCACGGATGCGCGCTCCATCGCTGCCATCACCGCATGCGTGCCGAGATCCACGGCACTCAGCGGGCGAAGACCACCTCCGAACCCCCCGATCGGTGTGCGCACCGTGCCGGCCAGGAAAACCGGTCGTCCCTGACGCAGGTCAAGCACGAGGTCTCTCGTGCGATCGGTCGGCGGCTCCCATGGATTCGTATCCCTACCGCTCGGGCTCAGCGACCCTGGAAGTCGGCGTCACGCCGCTCGGTATACGCCTTGACACCCTCTTGAGCGTCGGCCGAGCTGAAAAGCCGGTTCTGCAGCTCGCGCTCGAGTGCGAGTGCGGAGTCCAACGACATCTCCATGCCCTCCTGCACCGCCAGCTTGATCAGGCCCTGCGCCATCGTCGCGCCTCCCGCCAGGGTCTTGGCGAAGGCAACCGCCTCGCCGAGCACGTCGTCGTCTACGACGCGGTTCACCAGGCCGATGCGCTCGGCGCCCTCGGCGTCGAGCAGGTCACCGGTAACCATCATCTCCAGCGCACGCCCTTTGCCGATGAGGCGCGGCAGTCGTTGCGAGCCTCCGGTCCCCGGAAGCACCCCGAGCTTCACCTCGGGAAGGCCGATCTTTCCCGCCGAGCGGCCCATGATCCGAATGTCGCACGCCAGGGCAATCTCCAGACCGCCGCCCACACAATGCCCGTTGATCGCCGCGATGATGACCTTCGGCGTGCGCTCCAACCCTTGCAACGTTTCATTGCAATGCAGGCAGAACATGGCCTTCGTCCGCGGGTCACTCGTTGCCAGCATGTTGATGTCGGCACCGGCAGAGAAGAACTTGCCACCGCCTCCGGTGAGCACCATGGCGCGCACGTCAGCATCGTGGCGCACGTCTTCGACAACCTCCGCCAGCTCGTGCATGAGGGTCGAGTTGTACGTATTACCAGGGTCGCGCGTCATCGTAGCGACGGCAACGCCATCTGCTTTTTCGAGGCTGAAAATCGACCAGGCCATGGACCTACTCCCACGAGACGGTGAGGAGACGGACAGCTGACATCGAAGCGGCCCGGGGGGCGCGTAGGGCGGCGACGAGAGGCGGCGAAGGCACCCCGACAGGGTAGGTTGACACTACCACCGGCCTCGGGGGCCGGCAAACGCGTTGAAAACGGGCAACGGCCCGAAAATGCTACAGTTACCAGCGATCTGCACGTCGCCGCACGGTTCACCGCGCGGCGCATTTTCAGGTGGCGTGACGCGGCGAATTAGGGTGGCAAACGCCCGGTCCGGCGGGGCGTTCAGGGTCGCGAGCGGAGGAACGAGATGCGCGTCAAGGTTGTACGTACACCGGGCGAGCTTCGTGACGAGATCGGTCACAAGATCATGGTGTGCAAGGACTGGATCGGTACGGTTCAGCGTGAGCTCAGCGACAAGGAGCTATCGGAGGCAGGGTTCCACCCGAAGCGCAGCGAGCGCGTCTACGAGGTGCTGTTCGACAAGTGGGGGCAAGCGGTCGCGATACCGGCCGTCAACCTTGTCGAGGTCGACGACAACGATGAGCTGCTGGAGCTCGACGACGAAAACGACAGTATCGTTCTCGACCTCAAGAGCCGCCAGCGGTGATGCGCGCGTGCTCGCGGACGACAAAACGGTCCGTCATTCCCGCCACGTAGTCGCCGATTGCGACGCGAGTGCCGACGCGCTCCGCCCTCAACCGATGACGCTCGGGAAGCTGCCCTGGATCGTCCATGTAGGCGCGGAATAGCTGCTCGATGGTCAGGCGGGCGCTTTCCATCTGCTCATGTACCAGGGGACTCTGGTACAGGCGGTGCGACAACATCTGACCAAGCTCGGCGATGTCCGCGCTGACTTGCTCGGAGTGACAGGCCAGGTTTGTCGCCTGGGCACGGACGTCTTCTAGATAGCGTACGCCGCTGGCCATGGTTGCTTCGCGCGTGCTCTCGATCAGGTCCGTAACCAGCGTGTCCACCATCCGTCGGATGGTCTCGTTGAACAGCTCGCGCTCCGTCGCACCGGGGATCTCGGCGCTCGTCTGCTGGTAGGTCCGTCCAAAGAGCGGCGCTTCGGCGACGAGGTCAACGATCGTCAGCACGTGCGCCTCGACCCCGTCGTCGATGTCGTGCACGTTGTACGCTAGGTCATCCACGAGATCGATGATCTGTGCTTCCAGCGGCGGCCGCTCGTGAGGCCTGAACTCGCGCAGCTCATCGCCGCCAAGGTGCTCATAGCGCGCCGAGTGCTTGGCGATTCCCTCACGTACTTCGTACGTCAGGTTGAGGCCTCGAAAGCCGGGGTACCTCTCTTCGAGCTCGACCACTGTCCGCAGCGTATGGCGGTTGTGTTCGAAGCCACCGCTGCCGCGCATCATGTCGTCCAGCACGCTCTCGCCGACGTGTCCGAACGGCGGATGGCCGAGATCATGAGCCAACGCGATCGCCTCGCTCAGGGAGCTGTTGAGTCCCAATACCCGCGCAGCCGTGCGAGCCAGCTGAGCTACCTCGATGGTGTGGGTCAGCCGAGTGCGGAAATGGTCGCCGTGATGGTTGGGGAAGACCTGCGTCTTGTACTCCAGACGTCGAAACGCACGCGAGTGGATGATTCGATCGCGGTCGCGCTCGAAAGCATCCCGGTAGGCGTGCTCCGGCTCCGGGTAGCTGCGACCGCGCGATTCTTCTGACCGCATTGCGTACGACTGCAGTCCGCGGTGCGTGCTCGACATTGGACTCGACCTCGTCGACGGAGACGGGGCAACGGTAGTTAGGGGCGCCGCCACGAGCAAGCCGGCGTACGCACCTCGAGTAGGTGTCTCGACGCAACGGGTTATGATCGCGGCGCTCTCGACCTACAGACCTTCTTTCGCGATCCGAACCACCAACTTCATCCACCGCCGGCAGGTGAGGGAGAGGCACCGGTGTCTGAGCGAGCAACCGAAACGTTGGTCCTGATCAACAGCTACCTCTGGGGCCCACCGATGCTGTTGCTGCTGGTGGGCACCGGAATCTACCTGACCGTGGTGCTGGGTGGGATCCAGTTCCGTATGCTCGGCCACGCGCTCCATCTTGCGCTCGTCAAGCGCCAGGAGGACGACGACGCCGAGGGCGACATCTCCCACTTTCAGGCGTTGATGACGGCGCTTGCGGCCACCGTCGGTACCGGCAACATCGCCGGCGTGGCTACCGCGATCGCCGCTGGTGGTCCAGGGGCGCTGTTCTGGATGTGGGTCACCGGCCTGTTCGGGATGGCAACCAAGTACGCCGAAGCCCTGCTGGCGGTGAAGTACCGGACCACCGACGAACGCGGTCAGATGAGCGGCGGCCCGATGTACTACCTGCGTGACGGTCTTGGGAGCGCCTTCCTCGGTAGCGCCTTCGCGCTGTTGACCGCCCTGGCGGCCTTCGGCATCGGCAACATGGTGCAAAGCAACTCTGTCGCCACAGCGATGGAAAGTTACTTCGGCTGGCCTACCTGGATCACCGGCCTGCTCATCGCGGTGGCGACCGGAACCGTGATCCTCGGCGGCATCCGCGGCATCGCGCGGGTCACTCAGGTGCTGGTTCCAGCCATGATCCTGCTCTACGTCGGCGCCGCCCTCGTGGTCATCGTCACCCGGCTGGATCAGATTCCGTCGGTCTTTGCCCTGGTGGTCGGCCACGCCTTCTCGCCGACTGCCGCCGCCGGCGGCTTTCTGGGCGCCACCGTCGCGCAATCGATGCGATACGGCATCGGCCGCGGAGTTTTCTCAAACGAGTCCGGGCTCGGCTCCGCAGCAATCGCGGCGGCGGCGGCGCGGACACGACATCCGGTAACCCAGGCGCTCGTCTCGATGACCCAGACGTTCATCGACACCATCGTCGTGTGCTCGATGACCGGATTCGTCATTCTGTCCACCGGCGTCTGGGATTCCGGCGTCGATGGCGCTCCCCTTTCGGTCGACGCGTTCAACGCCGGGCTACCCGGCGCTGCCGGTGGTGTGGTGGTTCCGCTGGCCCTGGTCTTCTTCGCCTACTCGACAATCCTCGGTTGGTCGTACTACGGCGAGCGCTCGATCGAGTATCTGTTCGGCCAGCGCCTGGTTACCCCGTATCGCGCCGTGTTCACGGTGATGGTGTTCGTCGGTGCGATAGGACGGGTCGACTTCGTCTGGCAGCTCGCGGACGCGCTGAACGCAGCGATGGCCGTCCCGAACTTGATCGGCCTGATCGGCCTGGCCTCCGTCTGCCGCCAGGAGACGCGCGACTACCTGGCGGGATTGGTAAAGGGCTAGTGGCGTGCCGGCAGAACTGGGTGCGGAGGTCGGAGATTTGACCTGCAGTTCCTATGCCAGGTATCGTGGAGAGGTCCTCTGGCTAGTCTCCGTTAGCGAATCCCCTTACCCCGAATGGGGTGGGTCCCCTAGACAAAGGGGTTCGACGATGCGGAACCGTGCATACGCCTCCTTGGCCGGAGTGTTTCTGTCCGCGCTGGCCCTCTCGGTGCCGGCATTCGCGCAGACGGCCGACGATCCGATTCCGGCACGCGTGCGCTATTTCGAGGGAACCGTCACCGTCCAGCGAGCCCACGCTGCCGAGACCTCCGCGGCGTTAGTGAACCTGCCTCTGGACGCCGGCGACCGAATTTGGACCGACGGACAGGGGCGCGTCGAGCTCACCTTCGGCGACGGCACGACGGTGTGGCTGGACCACCTGACGACGGTCGACGTCGTAGCCTTGCCACGCGCCGACGGCGCCACGATCCTACGCTTGTGGGGCGGCTCATTGATCGCCGAACGTCCGGGCGTCTACGAGCGCACGGAGCAGACCCTGCGCGTCGACACCGCCGAAGCGGGCATCGTCCTCCGACCACAGGGCTCCTACCGCATCGACCTCGACGACGAGCATCGCGTCTGGTTGTCGGTGTACGACGGCACCGCGACGATGACCGCCGGCGAGCTCACCGAGATCGTCGCCGCCGGCGAGACTACCTACGTCGAGCCCGGAACAGCCCCCGCCGAGGTGGCCGATTTCAACACCGCGGACAACGACGATTTCTCCAACTGGCAGATCGAGCGCTGGGTGGCCATGGCCGAGACCCAGAACCATGTTCGCAACCGCGACTATGTGCCCGAAGCCGCGCGTCCATACGCAGCTGATCTGGAGGGCAACGGCGACTGGGTCTACTACGACGACTTCTCCTCCTACGCTTGGCGCCCCTCCGTCGACGTCGGCTGGGCCCCCTATCGTAACGGGCGATGGGTTTACTCCTACGCCGGGTGGACCTGGGTACCGTACGCCTCTTGGGGCTGGGCGACCGTCCACTACGGTCGCTGGCATCAAACGCCCTACTACGGCTGGATGTGGTTCCCGGGGAGTGTGTACTCGCCCGGCTGGGTGAGCTGGTATGCCGGTAGTGGCTATCTCGGATGGTCGCCCCTCGGCTACTACAATCGCCCGTTCCTGTCGGTGAACCTCTTCTTCGGCGGGCACTACGGCTACGGGCACGGGTACCACGGCGGCCGCAACTACGACTACGCCGTGCGACGGGGTGGCAAGGCGGTCGCCGGACAGGGGTACGCCCGTAATCTCGACGGCGACCGTGGCTGGACGTTCGTCGATGCGGATCACTTCGGGACCGGCAAGACCGAGCTGCGCGCCACCTCTCGGACTGCCATACCGCGCCAGGGAACCGGGAACGCGGTGAGCTTCGAAGGCAAGCTCCGTCCTCGCAGGCCGGGGACTCTGGCGAACATTTCCGGCTCCGGCCGGAGCGCGGTGGCACGATCGGGCATCGCCCAGGGCACCGGCGCTCGCTCGACGACGGATCGTGGCATCGGTGTGCGCCCCACGCATCCGAGTCGCGGAGCTGCGGAGAGCGTCGGCGGGGCCGCTTCGCGCGGCGCTATACCGGGCGCAGCGGGAGATAGAGCCAAGGTGAGCCCACGTTCAGGACGCAGCGCACCATCCACGGCTAGAGAAGCACGGCCGCGAAGCGGCAGTGGCGAGACCGCTCGTCCGAGAGCGACGCCACGGGCTGGTAGCGGGTCGAGATCCGACAGTCGAGCTGGCGCCCGGCCGCGCTCCGGCTCTCCGTCGCGTGGATCATCGAAACCGCGAGCAGGATCGGCGCGGCGACCGCGCTCCGGTTCCGCAGGTCGGCCGCCGCGAACAGCAACCTCCGGCGCGTCCGCGTCAGCCGGGCTGTCCCGTGCAGCCGGGCTGCCGACGCGCGCCAATCTGAGCGGGGCGCCCGCAGGCGTGAGACCGGAGAGCCCGGTCTCGCGTGGCGCGATCAGCCGGTATGCGCCGCGCACCAGCCAGTACCAACCGCAGACTCGCGCCTATCAGCCGCAAACGCGCGCCTACCAGCCGAACACCAACCGCTACCAGGCAAGCCCGCGATACTCGCCTTCGCGTCCATCGGCCACAAGATACTCACCATCGATCCAACCGCGCAGTGCTGTCGGCTCCCGCTCGGCGCCAGCGATGCCACGGTCGTTCTCGGCGCCGCGCTCGTTCTTGGCGCCACGCTCGGTCGGAGCGCCGCGAGGGTCAGCGGGCCGTCGCGGGGGCGTCATGTCCGGGCGGTCGTCGGCACCATCGCGCGGCTCGATGGGCAGATCGTCAGGACGAACGGCGACTCGGCGATCTGGGAGACGCTAGCGTCACGGCCCGCCACTAGTTGAGCGACGGCCAACCTGCGTCGGACGCATCGATCGAAACCCGGTCCTTGAACGACTCCCAGGTGAAATGGCGATGCGATATCTCTGCTTCGTCGGGCGCCCAGCACCACAGCACGTTGGGGTCCGGCGTGCGGAAGTCAACTGTGAAGATGCCCTTCGGCTGCGCGCCCATCTCCAGGATAACGCGCGCCCACTCGTCGAGAACAAGTCGGGTCTCGGCGTCGACCTCGTCGGCCGCCGACGGATCGGCCTTGTGCTCGTCGCGTAGCTCCCGCATACGCCGCCGCGTTGTTGCCGTCACCTGATTCACCAGTCGAAGCGCTCGGTTGGCCTCGTCGAGTGTGAAGATGCGAAAACGATGCTGTGACACGAGTTCCTGCCCCCTTTTGCGCCGCACGGTAGCATGGCAGCAGCTTGTCGACGAAACTCGTCCGGGCATCTTGCCTATGGGTGGGTCCCCGGCTATGATTCCGAGTGCCCCAGCCGCTAAGGGCGGGAGGGTCAGCCCCCCCCACCCCCGACCCCCGCCCTTTGAAGGGATTCCGGGTACCACCCACAGCCCACCCCACCGGAATCCCTCTGCGCTGAAACCGGTGCGGCGGCCAAAATGGCCGCCGCACCGGATTGAAACTCGGAGAAAGCCGGGCTCGCCCCGGCTTTCTCTATGTCCGGATACCGCTACCGGCGGACCTCAGGAGCAAACGTGTGACCTCGGCGGTATCGCGAATCTTCTCGGGTATCCAGCCCACGGGCGAGCTCCACCTGGGCAACTACTTCGGCGCGGTGCGCAATTGGGTGCGGCTGCAGGAGGAATACGCCCAGACCATCTACTGCGTCGTCGACTACCACGCCATTACCCATGAGATCGACGCCCGGGGCCTGCCCGAGCGCTCCCTGCGTCTGGCCGGCGACCTTATCGCCTGTGGCATCGATCCCGAGCGCTCGATCCTGTTCGTGCAATCACACGTACCGGAGCACACCGAGCTCGCGTGGGTCTTCAGTGCGTTCGCTGCGCATGGCGACCTGAGCCGGATGACCCAGTTCAAGGACAAGTCCGAGCGCAGCGGCTACGTCAACGCCGGATTGTTCACCTACCCGGTCCTGCAGGCGGCCGACATCCTCTTGTATCGCTCCGACGGCGTCCCGGTCGGCGATGACCAATCCCAGCATCTCGAGCTCACGCGCGGTATCGCGCATCGGTTCAATCAGACCGTCGGTACCGACTTCTTCCCGGACGTCCAGACGCTTCTTACCTCCGGAAGCCGGATCATGTCGCTCGCCGACCCGTCGCGGAAGATGAGCAAGAGCCTCGGCGAAAAGCACTACATAGGGGTAATGGAGTCACCGGAGTCCGCCACCAAGAAGATCCGCTCCGCGGTCACAGACAGCGGCGACGCAACGAGCGACGAGCTCAGCCCCGGCGTCGCCAACCTGATCGGCATCTTGAGGCTGCTGGAGGCAGATGCGATCGCCGACGAGATGGCCGGCGCCGCGCAGGCCGGTGAGCTGATGTACGGCGAGCTCAAGGCCGCCGTCGCGGACCATCTGACCGCCGCGCTGGAACCGACGCGCGCGCGCCGCGCAGAGCTCGACGATGCCGACATCGCCGCCACCTTGAAGACCGGCGCCGACCGCGCCCGAGAGATCGCCGCCGAGACGATGAGCCATGTCCGGCGGCTGATCGGTGTTGGCGCGGCTCGCTGAGCCAGCGTCATATCTCCAGGGCTTCCCGGGGCCGAGGGAAAGGGATCGAGCAAGCTGTCCTTTCCTGTCCCGTCATAGTCAGTATTAGTTACTATTAATCAGTTATAGATTCTATAACTCTATATAAATGTCTTATAGTGTGACCAGGCTTCAGTTACATTTCACAGCGTACTGAGTCTCAGCAAACGGGATTGGGTCTCCCTCTTGCAGCAGACCAGGAAATGCTCTGAAGGGCGTGTCGCTCGTGTTACGACCGGGGAGGTGGGACAGTCGGCGACGCGCCCTTCATTTTTTTTCGCCCGGGTAGATCGCTTCTCCTTCGCTGACTAGCTCGATCACCCGCGCGCGCAGCGCTTCCATGAAGCGCTCCTGAGCCTCGCGGTCGCTGCCAGGCGGCAAGGTTATCGGCTCGCCGAAGACAACCGCCGTGTGGTGAGGCCTGAAGCCACCGTCGCGTGGCCACATCTGGTAACTCCCCCACATGCCGACCGGAACCACGGGTACGTCGAGGTGTCGCGCCAGAATGCCGGTCCCACGCCGAAAGCGCTTTACTGTGCCGTCGTTCGACCGACCACCCTCAGGGAAGATCCCCAGCACCATGCCGCGCCGCAGCCCTTCCGCAGCTGCCTGCATCGCCTGTTCCAGGTGCCGGTTCTGATCGATCGGAACGGTACGCAGCAGCCTGGCGATCGATCCCAGAATCAGGCCGCCAAAATAGGCGCTGTAACCAACGAAGAAGATGCGGTGGTAAACGCGGCGCGGCAGGGCCGCCACCAGCAGGAACGGGTCCACGAAGCTCAAGTGGTTGGGCGCAAGGATGAAGGGGAAATTCTGCGGCAGGTTCTCGACACCCAGCACCTCGAACCCCCACCATGAAAGGCACCGGGCGCCGAGCTTGAAAAGGCGAAACAGCACCGCCTCCCAGACGGGGCGTGTTCGCAGGTAGGGCTCGATCTCGAGCGGGGTGTCGGCCAGCACCTGCGACCAGCGATCACCAGCAGTGACAGTGGCCGCTGTCGAACCGTCGACGTACGTACCGACCAGGTCGAGCAGGTCGCCCACGGTTTGCACTCCCGCCGCCGCCTCCTGCGGCAGACGCAGACCGAGGGCGGCTTCGATCTCCGCGTGCACCTCGACCCGGTCGAGAGATTCGAGGCCGAGGTCCAGATCGATATGCTGCGCTCTTGCCACGCCCTCCGCCCGCGCATGTCGCGACAATATGGCGCGCACCGAGTGCGCCCAAGGCGGCTCGTTCACGGCGGATTCCGATTCCACTGATGCCGCTTCGACAGATGGTCTGACGCCGCCGCGAGCCAGGATCTCGCGCTTGAGCTCGAACCGCTTCAGCTTGCGCGTCGTGGTTCGCGGCAGCGGTGCACTGCGAATCTCCAGGCTGGAAACACGCTGCGGCGACGGCAGCTGCAGGCCGAGTCCATCAATCTCCCAGGTAACCATCTCGCGGACGTTGGCTTGTCCGCGGCTTCGGGCATGCTCGACGTTCGGCACGACCACTGCGTGCAGGCGCTCGGCGCCACGGCGGGCGGCGTCCTCCAGCCCGAGTATGCAGATCTCGTCAATGAAATCCGATTGCCCGTAGAAATCCTCGAGCTCCTCGGGGTAGATATTCTTGCCCGACGCAAGCACGACGATGTCCTTGGCGCGGCCGGTGACCATCAGGTGCCCGTCAGGCAGCAGGCGCCCCAGATCACCCGTCTTCAACCAGTCGCCATCGAAGACTGCTGCGGTGGCGTCGGGATTTCGGTAGTACCCGATCATCCGACTCGGTGAGCGCGCCTGAATCTCCCCCACCCCGGCCTCGTCCGGCTCATGGATCCGCAACTCCACACCGTCGACCGCTCTGCCGACCGTGTCGGGCCGCCGATCGTCCGGCGGCAAGATCGTGAGCACGGCGGTGGCCTCGGTGAGACCGTACCCCTGCAGAAGTGGGAATCCCAGATCGAGAAAATCCTCGAAGACGCGCGCGTTGCACTTGGCGCCCCCGGTAAGAAGAATTCGCAGTCGCGGCCCGAACGGCGCGTGGGCGGCGGCAAAGAGCCGGCGACCGAGGGACACGCCCAGGCGCTTGCGGGCGAAACGGCTCACCGCCAGAAGCGCGCCGGCCAGCCGACGCCGGAGCGGCGGCAGCGCCTGGATCCGACCCATTACGCGATCGTGGAAACGATAGAAGAACAGCGGCACGCAGGCGAAGGCGGTGATGCCGAACCGCGGGAAGGCGGCGATGATGCGGTCAGGATTGAGGTCGGTCAGGAACGTCGCCTGGCCGCCGACAAACACCGGCGCCAGACATCCGGCCATCAACGGCAAGGCGTGAAACAGGGGCAACACTCCGAGGACATGATCTTGCTCGGTCAGGCCGATGCGGCGTAGCCCGGCTTCGATGTTGCTCGCCAAGGCATGGCGCGAAAGTGCCACCCCCTTCGGCAACCCGGTGGTGCCCGAGGTGTACATGATGGTGGCAGGCTTGCTGGTTGCCGGTCGGGGCGCCCACTCGCCAGGCGGATCCTGAGCGGCGACGAAATCGTCCCAGGAATCGCCGCAATCCGGTCCGTCAGCAGGAGGGAGCGGACTGGTATCGCTCTCGTTCTCACCGTCCCAGCGTCGGTCGCCACACGCATCAACGTCGAGTCGACGGGGTGGGGTCTCCAACCCAGTGCAGGCTTCGACGATCTTGGGCCCCAGCGCGTGCGAGGTCAGCACCAGGCGCGCGCCCGAATGCTCCAACACCCGACGGATCGCCGCCGGTTCCAGCGCCGGGTCAATCGGTACGATGGTCGAGCTCGCATACCAGGTAGACAAGTAGCCGACGGGCCATGCCGGCCGATTCTCCATGCACAGCGCTATACGCTCGCCGTCGCCCAGGCCCGCCGCTACCAGAGCGGCCCCGAGCCGTTGCACGCGCTCCGCGAGCGGTCCGTACGCGAGCACCACCGAGCCGCGCTCGCCGGCAAGGCGAAATGCCGGCCGCCTCGAGTCCGCCGTAGAATGCTTACGGAGCAACTCGATGAAGTCACGGTGGGCTTCTGTCATCGTGGCGCAGTATAGACGGCGGCCAAGCTGGACGAGCCAATGCCCGGGAAGATCTCACTGGCAAGATTCGAAGCGATTGTCGAGGAGGCTCTCGACGGTCTGCCGGCCGACTGGACGGCCCGCCTCGACAACGTCGCGATCGTGATCGAGGACGAGCCCGATGCGGATCTCCTGGCCGAGCTCGGACTCGATCCCAACAGCCAGGACAGCGACTTGCTGGGCTTGTATCAGGGGACGCCGCAGAACATGCGCGAGCTCGGCGGCTGGGACCTACCTGACCGGATCGTGATCTACCGAGGCCCGACGCTGCGCGAAGCACGCCACCGCAGCGAGATCGCGCAGGTCGTGCGCGAGACCTTGCTGCACGAGATCGGTCACCACTTCGGGCTCGAGGAGGACGATCTGCCGTTCTGAGCCCCCCCCGGTTCAGCGGGGGCGCGACGGCCCGGCTGGCGCCTCGACCGGAATCTGCGGCACCGGGGCAGCGCGCGAACGCATCTGCGGGCCACCGGTGCCGGCGTCGTCGATCTCGATGCCGAGTTGCTCCAGCAAAGTGCCCTTGTTGAACTCCAGGTTCGCCAGCGCGATGTTGAGCCCGATCAGCGATAGGAGCTGTCGCTGGCGCGCCAGGGTCAGCTGGCGCTGAAAGTTCAACACCTGGAACGTCGAGCTGATCCCTGCCTCGAAACGCCGCAGCTCGGCCTCGTACTGGCGCTCAGCCAGCCCCAGCGCGTTCTGCGCCGCGCTCACAGCCTGCACACCGCCGGTGACGTTACGGGCCGCCTGCTGCACAGCCAGGCGAATCTGAACCTGACGATCTTGCAGCTGGGTCAGCGCCTGCCTTTCTCGGATGGACGCTTGTGCATGCTGGGCCCGCGCAGCGTCGTTGCGTACCGGAAACGAGACCTGAAGTCCCACCGACCAGTTGCGAAAGTCTCCTGACATCAGTTGCTTGAGAGAGTCCGACAGCCCGCCCTCCTGCACCTCCGCAACACCGGTGCTGCCGAAGATGCCTCCGGACCTAAAGATCTGATCACCACCGAGGCCGTTGACGGTGGCGTTGGCGACGAGGTCGAGCTGCGGAAGAACACCGTTGCGCGCCGCCCGGAGATCGATCTTCCGGCTCGCCAGGTTGACCTGGTCCAGTCCGATCAGCGGGCTCTTCTGCAGTGCCTCCGCCACCGCCATCTCCATGTTGATGTTGGGCGCCTCGACCGCAGGCTCGTCCGTCGGAATGATCTCGACGGTCCATCCTTCGGCCACGACAGAGTCGAGGTTGAGGATGGCCTTGAGCTGGTCCTGCTGGTTCTGCAGGCCGATCTGCGACTGGATCAGCGTGAGCTCGGCGTCGGCCGCCTGCTGCTCGGTCTGGATTACGTCGACCGCCGCCAACGTACCGATGCGCACCATCGTGTTGTTTCGGGCGAGCTGCTCGCGCGCCAGATCGAGGCTCTGTTCGGCAATATCGACGTTGCGGTATGCCGATACCAGGTTCCAGTAGGCGAAAATCACCTGCGCGAGCTGCAGCTGCAGCTGCTGACCGAACTGGTGACGGCTAACGGTGAAGTCGTTCTGTGCCACAAGCAGCTGTTGCCGGTTCGCCGTGCGGCCGAAGTTACGCAACAGGGGCTGTCGGACGGCCAGCGTCAAGCTAGTGGTGTATTGCGGGTTGAAGGTCGAGAACTCGTTGTTGGTTACCAGCCGCGAGGCGTTGCCCGAGAACGACCAGCCGAGCCCAAACGCAGTGTTGGACGAAACGTTGAATCCGGCGACGATGGATTCCCGCGTCAGGACATCAGCACCACCGAGAATCGAGGCGGTGGGCTGTGTCGAACGGTTGAACTGCTGCGGCAAGTTGAAAACGAAGACCGGATCGAACCTCGATCTGGCGAAACGGATCTGCTCCTCCGTCAGGTCCGGGTTCAGCGAGGAGAACCGCACCTGAAGGTTGTGACGCAGCGCCAAATCAACGACCTGGCGGAGAGACAGCTCCAACACCTGGACGGTTTCTTGCGACGGTGCGGTCTCATGCACGCCGTTCGTTGTCGCACGGGGCGCCATTTCAACCGCGAGCACAGCCTCCTGCTGCGTTGACTGAGGGGCGGCGACACTCACCGCCGGCACCAGAAGGAATAGCGAGCCCAGCATCGTCGCTACGTGGCGATTCGGCGTCTTGGACATCATCGGCTCCAGCGAGAGATCGTTCGGTTCGCCCGATGGCGGACGTAGCCGTGTAACCCTAGAGGAGCAAGCGCTGTGCCAGCTTGCCGTGCTCTGAGGTTCCTGCCGGCCCGTGATAGCGCATCGAAAAGCACCAGCCGTTGCTCAGGTGTTCGATTATGGGACGGGGCGTGCCGGAAAAGCGACGCCCTGCCGTGGCGCGTCAACGTCCGCCACACTCCATGAGCTCCGCATCTACCCCCACCCGCAGCCCGCCGTCCACGGTGCCCGTGCCGCGGGCCATGCGGGGCGTATTGAAGATCGCTGCGGCGCGCCCGGCGTGGTCGACAACAACAAGGCCACCGCGACCGTCGACGCGCTCCAGATCAGCCAACGCGGCGCGGCCTGCATCGGCAGCATCGTGCCCGGCCGCCATGCAGGCAACAGCCGTCTTGGCCATTACCACGCGCAGGATACCCTCGCCCCAACCCGTGGACGATGCCCCACCATGGCGCGAATCAGCGTAGGTCCCGGCACCGATGAGGGGTGAGTCCCCTACCCGGCCCGGATACTTGTCCAAGGTGCCGCCGGTTGATGTCGCCGCCGCGATCAGGCCATCTCGGTCTCGACAGACCGCACCCACGGTACCCATGTGGTCGTCGGCGCCGGGAGCGAACTCCTCGTCGATCAGGGTCGTCTCGCCGGCACGAACACGCAGATACCGTTCTCGCGCTCGCCCGACCAGCAAGTCGCGAGCGCGGCACAACGAGACGCCGTGTTCGGCGGCGAAGCGCCGCGCGCCTTTTCCCACCAGCAACACGTGTGGTGACGCATCCATGACTCGACGTGCCAGCGTCACCGGGTTGCGCACCCCTTCCACCGCGGCGACCGCCCCGGCGTCGAGGTCATCGCCCTCCATGATCGAAGCATCGAGCTCCACTCGGCCGAGTCGGTTCAGGTGCGATCCCTTGCCGGCATTGAACGCCGGATCGTTCTCGAGCATGCGTACGACGTATTCGATGACATCGACCGATCCGGTGCCTTCGCCGAGCATCTTCCAGCCGACGCGCAGCGCCGCGGACACACCATCGAGATGCTGCTGGACCTCGCCGTCTGGCACGTTCCAGGCGCCTCCGTGGACTGCGAGAGCGACGGTCAAGCTGGTGTCCTGTTGCAGAGGAGTACGTCGTACGCTTCGGGCCACGGCTCGTCGCGCTTGCGGCGACCGGACGGCCACTCGCAAACTGTGGCAGCGGCTGATGCCGGTGGCAAGCGCGCACCTGCCGCGGACAGGCCTTTCAAGGACGGAGATTGGAGCGCATGAGGATCGTCGAACGCATCGCCTGCATCGAGCAACGCTTACACCAAGCGGAACGGCGAGAACGGCGGTGGCGCCTCGGGTCCGCTGCCATCGTCATCGCTGCCACGGTGATCGTCGCCGGGGGGCAAGCAACGCGAACCCGTGTCGTCGAGGCGCAGACGTTCGTCGTCCGCGACGCCAAGGGGCTCGCCCGAGCGCAGCTCGGCATTACCGACGACGAGCCCGGGCTTTCGTTGTTCGACAGCGACGGGCGTCTGCGCGTTGCCGTCGCTGTCACGGCCGATGGGCCGATCCTTAGCTTCTTCAACGGAGACGGCAATCCGCGCGCGGAAGTCGGTGGGCGCGGCGATACCGCGTTCATGATCCTCCGCGATTCCGAGGGAGCGCCGAGGGCGGCGATGGCAATCCAAGCCGATGGCTCCCCGAGCCTGTACCTGCTCGACGAAAAAATGACCCCCTTATGGAAGAGACCGTGAGCCTCGTGGGAGCTGACGTGTCGTCGGGGATCTACAGATAGGGAATGAACAGCGCCGCGATCGCATCGCGGATACGGATCCACAGCCGCCGCTGATCGAGCTCTTCGAAGCTCACCTGGCGCGACGTTTCGATCAGGCCGCTCGCGTACGCCGCGAGGGTCCCGGCCAGGGCGCGATCGTAGACCTCGAGCGAGAGCTCGAAGTTGAGGCGCAGCGAGCGTGGGTCGATGTTGGCGGAGCCGATCTGAACGTACTCGTCGTCCACCAGCAGCACTTTGGAGTGCGCGAACGGGGCCGGCTGGTAGAAGACACTCACCCCCCAGTGCGATAGCTCCGAGAGAATGTTCCGCGACGCCCAGTGAACGTACGGCAGGTTGTTCTTCGCCGGCAGGATCACGCTGACCTCGATGCCTCGAAGAGCGGCTGCCTTGAGCGCCGCGATCAGCTCGCGCGGCGGCAGGAAGTATGGCGTCATGATCCACACACGCCGACGAGCGGCGCCAACTGCACCGATGATGATTGCCGCCAAGCGGTCGAAATCCTCGTTCGGTCCGTCGACCACGACGCGCGCCATCGCCGGGCCGCGCGGATCCTCCTCGTGGTTCGACGACGGCTTCAGGTCCTCGCGGGTGGTGAACTCCCAATCGTCAAGGAAGACACGCTCGACCTGCCGGACGGCCGGCCCACGGATCTCGAAGTGGATGTCGGTGACTCGACGCGAGTCGCCTCCGCCGACCAGATGCCGGTCGCCGATGTTCATGCCGCCGGTGAACGCCCGCCGTCCATCCACCACGAGGATCTTGCGATGGTTCCTGAGGTTGATCGCCAGCTGCGGAGGCAGCAGGCGTGGAGGCAGGAAGCGGGCGTGACGCACTCCCGCCCGCGCCAGCACCTTGGAGATGCGGGGCCAGCCGTATAGCTCGCCCACACCGTCGACCAGAACCCGCACGGCCACTCCCCGAGAGGCCGCCGCGGCCAGCGCATCAACGAATCTGCGCCCCGTAGCGTCGGGCTCGAAGATATAGGTCGCCAGATAGACGCTGTGCTGCGCCGCCTGGATCGCGTCGATCATCGGCGGATAGGCGCCCTCTCCGTTGTGCAAGACGGTAACCGCGTTGCCCTTCGTCAGCCGGCGACGCGTAACGATTCGCCCGAGGCGTATGAGATCACCGAGTGGCCCGTCGGGCGGCGCAGACAGCTCGTCGGCGATCACGGTATCGGCGCCGGCCATGCCCGGCGGAGCTCCCACCCCCGACCGATGCTTGATCTCTTCGGGCGTGTCGGCGTGCAATCGCTTGGCCCGCGTGCGGATGCGATTGATTCCGAATACGTAGTAGAGCGCCGGCCCGACGATCGGGAACATCACAGACACGGCAATCCAGCCGAGGGCCGACCTTGGATCACGCTTGAACAGCAGCGCGTGGAGCGTCGCGCTCGCTGCCGCGGCGAATCCCACCGCGGCGCCCAGCACACCGCCAGCGCCCCGAAGCAGTTCCTGCAAGTCGCCCGCACCCACGGCCCGGCTCCCAGCGACTATGGAACGTCGCTCTCAGGACTACTCAGAACAGACCCTCGACGCCACCCTCGGGCGTAACGCGCATTCGATTGGCAGCCGGCACCCTGGGCAGTCCGGGCATGGTCATGACGTTGCCGAGATGGGCGACGACGAACCCGGCGCCCGCCGACGGCGTTACGTTCTGGACGCTCACCGTGAATCCCGTTGGTCGGCCCAGACGGCTCGCGTCATCGGTCAACGAGGCGGGCGTCTTGGCCATACATACCGGGGTGTCTCCGAGGTCGTTTGCTTCCAGGAAGGCGATCGACTTGCGCGCCTGTGAGCTGAACTCGACGCGCTCGGCACCGTAGACGCTGGTCGCGATCGTCTCGATCTTGTCGGCAATCGGCAGATCTGTCTCGTAGGCATGCCTGAAGTCCGCCTCGTCGGCGTCGAGCGCGGCCACCAACTTGTGCGCGAACGCCTCACCGCCCTCACCACCGTGCGCGTGGATCTCGAGAGTGTCGGCGCGCACTACCTTCGCGGCGCAGTGCTCGAGCACGGCGTTGACTTCGGCATCCGTATCGGTGGCGAAGCGATTGATTGCAACCAGCGGCGGCAGACCGTGCAGGCGGACGTTGGCAATGTGCGCGTCGAGGTTGGCGGTCCCTGCCTCGACCGCGGCAACATCCTCGCTCGTGAGGCTCTTCGACTCCGCACCGCCATGGAGCTTCAGCGCCCGAATCGTGGTGACAAGCACAGCCGCCTGTGGGCTTATGCCTCCGAGACGGCACTTGATATTGCAAAACTTCTCGAACCCCAGGTCGGAACCGAAACCTCCCTCGGTAATCACTACGTCCGCCAGCGACATCGCCGCCCGCGTTGCGACCAGCGTATTGCAGCCATGCGCGATGTTCGCGAACGGGCCACCGTGCACGAACGCCGGCCCTCCTTCGATCGTCTGTACGAGGTTCGGCCGGATGGCATCCCGGAGCAACATGGTCATCGCTCCGGTGACCTCGAGGTCGCGCGCCAGTACCGGACGCCCCTCGTAGTCGGCGCCAACAATGATGCGCCCGAGACGCACCTCGAGATCGTCGATGTTCGTCGCCAGACATAACGTCGCCATGACTTCGCTCGCCGCGGTAATCACGAAGCCGTCTTCCCGGGGAACACCGCTCATGGGACCACCGAGACCGATCACGAGCCGCCGCAACGCCCGATCGTTCATGTCAACGCAACGTCGCCAGGTGATGCGCCGGGGATCAATGCCGAGCTTGTTGCCTTGATGCATGTGGTTGTCGATCGCCGCCGCCAGCAGACCGTTGGCCGACGTTATGGCGTGCAAGTCACCGGTGAAGTGGAGGTTGATGTCCTCCATCGGCAACACCTGCGAATACCCGCCACCGGCGGCGCCACCCTTGATACCGAAAATCGGCCCCAGGCTCGGCTCACGGATCGCTGCGGCCACATTCTGACCTATTCGCCGAAGCGCCTGCGAAAGGCCCACGCTTACCGTGGTCTTACCCTCCCCCGCACGGGTCGGGGTCGTCGCGGTGACGATCACCAGCTTGGCTTTCGGCTGCAGGCGCTCGAGCGTCGGGCGCCGGAGCTTCGCCTTGTCAGATCCGTACAGATCGAGGTCATCGGACGACAGCCCGAGCTCAGCCGCCACGTCGGTGATGGGTCGCAGCGTGGCGGCGCTGGCGATCTCGAAATCGGCGGGGACACTCATAGGCTCTGGGTCCTGTCGGGTTCGCGTTTCGTAGGTCGGTGAGCGGGAGCCGGTCTATTCTAGGGAAGCCGCCAGCGTGGCGCACACCACCGCGTCGGGACCGAGCCAAGCTGGTGGCCCGGAGCTCCGCTGCCCGGATTGTCTGGGGCGATCGTCAGACTGCTAAACTGCCTCGCAAACGAGGATCCTGACCCGCTCTTCGGTTGGCTCCATGGCGATCCACTACGTCCAGATCGAGCCCCGGCACGCGGCCGCCTGCGCCGCGATCGAACGCCGCGCCTTCCCTGGCCTCAGCGGCTACGATCTGCTCACCGAGGAGGACATTCGCTTCTATTGCGACGTCTTTCCAGATGGGGGCTTCGTCGCCCTCGATGGGGGAGAACCGGTAGGCATGGGGCTCGGGATCTTTCTCGATGTCGATCTCGACGACGCGGCCCACTCACTCGAGGACCTCGCCGGCGAGCACCAGTGCGCCAACCATGACCCGGATGGCGACTGGTACTACGGAATCGACATCAGCGTGCTGCCCGAAGCTCGTGGGCGCGGCATCGGTAGCGAGCTCTACCGACTCCGCAAGAACGTCGTTCGGAAAACCAACCGGCGCGGGATCGTGGCCGGCGGCGTCATTCCGGGCTACGCTGATCACATCGACTCGATGAGCGCCGATGAGTACATCCGGCGAGTCTCGGCCGGCGAGCTACACGATCCGACCCTGTCCTTTCAGATCGCCCGCGGCTTCCGGGCTCAGGCGGCAATCCCCGACTACATGGGGGACGCGACGGTCGGCAACTGGGCCGTACTGATCGTGTGGGACAACCCTGATTATCGCTCGCTTTGAGCTACATTAGCGACGTGGGGAACCATCTACGGAGAGGTAGCCCTGGCGTCGCAGCACGATTCCAGCCCGCTCGTCGGTCGGCTCGCCATCCCGCAGCGCCAGCCGTCCGTTGACCGCGACATGCACTAGCCCCTCCGAGTACTGGTGAGGTTCAGTGTAGGTGGCGCGGTCGGTGATCCGCTCGAGATCGAAAACCACGAGGTCGCTGAACGCGCCGGCCCGGATGACGCCGCGGTCGGCAATTCGAAAGACGGCCGCCGGCAGGCTGGTCATGCTACGGATCGCCGCCGGCAGCGTCACGAATCCCTCATCGATCGCATACTTCCTGATCTTGCGCGGATACGTGCCATAGGAGCGGGGATGCGGCCTGCCCACGCCGAACGGCGGCAACCCGCCATCGGAAGAGGTCATCGTCCATGGTTGCACCATCAGGCGGCGCAGGTCATCGGTGTGCATGTTGAACGAGATCACCGAGCCCGGTAGGCCGCCGCTGATGATCTCGATCGCCACGTCGACCGGGTGCTCGCCCTGCTGATCGGCCAGCGACTGCAGCGTACGCCCTTCCATGTCCGGGCCACCGCCGGTGAACTGGATCCGATCTGCGCCGCCGCGGCGCGCCAGGTTGTCGATCATCGCCTCTCGGATCCGCGCCCGGGTATCTCGATCGGCGAATCGCCGCTCCTGCTCTTCGCTGCCACCGGCCTGCGACCAGCGCGGCAGGAGCGCTGCGGACAACCCCGTGCTCGAGGCCTCATAGGGGTACTGGTCGGCGTACATCTCCACACCCTCGGCTCGCGCCGCCTCGATTCGCTCGACCATGATCTCCGATTCGCCCCAGGCGTTGGGACCGAGCGCCTTGATGTGGGTCACGACACCCGGGATGGCCGCCTCGCGCGCCACCCGGATGACCTCGTCCACCGCAGCGACGACGCCGATTGTGTAGTCGGCCTCATCGCGAATATGCGCCGCGTAGACGCCGCCTGAGGCGGCGACGACCTGCGCCAACTCGATCACCTCTTCGAGCTCCGCGTAGCTGCCAGGCGTGTAGAACAAACCGCTGGAGAGGCCGAACGCTCCCGCCTCCATGGCGGCGCTGACGATCGATCTCATGCGACCCAGCTCCACCGCCGTGGGCGCCCGATCGGCCATCCCGAGCACCTCCCCGCGCACGCTCCCGTGTCCAATCATCTGGGCGACGTTGACTCCTGAGCCGTGAGCCATCAGGGCGTCGCGCTGCGCCTCGACGTCGACATCGCCACCGCCATCCGGATTGATCACCACCGTGGTCAGACCCTGGTACAGGAGCGTCGCAGCGCCGCTGCGCTCTTCGCTAGCCAGACCGGCGGCGGCATGTGAATGGGCGTCGATGAAGCCCGGTGCCACGTAGAGACCGGTGGCGTCGATCTCGATAGCGGCGGTAGCGGCGGACAGGTCGCCGACGGCGACAATGCGCTCACCGCGAACGCCGATATCCACCCGCCTCCAGGGATTGCCGCTGCCATCGAACACGCGACCACCACGAATCAACAGACCCAGCGAGTCTCTGCTCTGGGGCAACTCGAGCGGCGCCCCGCCGACAACCGCGGCATCGCCGACTGCGAGCAGCAGACAACCCAGTATCGAGAGACCGATCTGTCGCCGGCGTGCGGCTCGAGCGGCCACGCTACTGCGGCAGCCCTTCGCCGGGCAGGGGCGGCGTGTGCACCGGATCGCGGCGCGCGCTGGTCAATTGCTCGAAGGCGTAGCCCAGCGCCAGCAGCTTGGCCTCGGTGAAGGCCGTGCCCATGAACGACAGGTTCACCGGCAAGCGGTTGCTGGTGAACCCCGCCGGCACGCTGAGGTCCGGGAACCCCGTGAGGTTGGCGATGTTGGTCACCGACCTGCCGCCGCCGCCGCTGCTGCCTTCCACCAGGCCCGGCCGCGTCGGCCGCGTCGGGTAGACGATGGCGTCGAGCTCGGCTTCGGCGAACGCGCCTTCGACCATGGTGCGCACCATGGCCAGGCCGTGATCTTTGACGGCGAGATACTCGCTGTCGGTCACCTCGCCGCTCTCCTCTTCCCGCTGCATGAGCGCCCAACGCGTCGGGTTCGGCTGCGCCCCGTATTCCGTTCGCGATGTGATCTTCTGCGAGCGCTCGATGAGCTCCGCGAGCGACTTCGGGTATTCCTCTCCCAACGTGCTCAGGTACTCGGCGATTTGCACCCTGAACTCACGCCAGCGGATCGTCGTGTACATATCGCCGCGGGCTGCCAACAGCCAGGCGGGGAACGTCACATCGACGACCTCCGCACCGGCATCGCGGAGCGCCTGCAGCGACGCCTCGACAACCCAGTCGACCTCCTGATCCTGGCCCAAGAAGTCGCGCGCGATACCCACCCTGGCTCCTTCCAACGCCTGCGGATCGAGCGCCGCCGTGTAGTCCCCGGTGACCTTGCCGACGCTCTTGAGCGTCGAGTCGTCATCGGGATCGACGCCAGTCATGACGCTGAGCATGGCGGCGACGTCATGGACGTGCCTGCCCATCGGACCCGCGGTGTCAAACGACAGCCCGAGCGGCACGATCCCATCGCGACTGAGGAGACCGTGGGTGGTCTTGAGCCCGACGATTCCGTTCGCGGCGGAGGGGCCGCGAACCGAGCCGCCGGTGTCGGTGCCGATGCCGACCTGCCCGAATCCCGCCGCGATGGAAACGCCGGTGCCCCCAGAGGAACCCGACGGGGTGCGCGTCAGGCTGTGCGGGTTGAGGGTGTAGCCACCGATCGAGCTCATCGGCACGCCCGAGGCGAACTCGCTCATGTTCACCTTCGCCAGGATGATCGCGCCAGCGGCCCGCAGCTTCTGCACGATGAAGGCATCGTCCGGTGGAATCGACCCGGCTAGCAGCACCGACCCAGCGGTGGTCGGCATGTCATGGGTATCGACGTTGTCTTTCAGCACCACAGGAATCCCGTGCATTGGCGAGCGCGGGCCGGTCTCGCGGCGCTCACGATCGAGCGCTCGTGCCGTCTCGAGCGCGTCCCGATTCGGCCATAGGATGGCGTTGAGCTCCGGGCCACCGGTGTCGTAGGCCTCGATTCTCGCCAGGTACTGCTGCACCAGCGCCTCCGCGGTGAGCGTACCGGCGTCGAAAGCGGCGTTGATGTCGGCGACGGAAGCCGCCGAGAGGCTGAGCGTCTGCGCCGTTGCTGTCGCGGGCACGTTGAGCCCGATCGAAAGGGCCGCCAGCGTCGCGATCGACAGCGCCGAGCGGCCGCGGGCGGAAATGTAGCGTGGTCGCATTAGGGTTCTCCCGTGGAGTGCGTGGCGAGACCGGTTTTACAGCGAATCCGGCGTGGTTGCCAGACTGCGCACTTCCACCTGTGGCTCCAGATCCGTCCTGCACAGCGCATGCAGAAAGCAGGTCTGTTCGCTCATATCCAGCGCGGTGCGCGCAAACTCGTCGTCGTTTGGGCTTTCCAAGTAGACGCGCGTCTCTACGGCATCGGCGGTTGCATCGCCGCCGACCTCACAGTTGGCCGATGCCGACGACATGTAGGTGTCCTGGACGACGCGGCAGTCGCCGAGCGTACGCCTGGCGATCTCGGCATAGCGCCCAAACTGAGTCATGAAGCAGAACGCGACGCCGGCGGAGAGATAGCTGGCAGCGTCCGGCGCCCGGCCAGCGCTCCCGCCCAGGCCGCCAGCCCCCGGCGGCGCGTCGGACAGAAACCGGAAGCTCGACCCGATAGGAGCCAGCAGCGTCTGGTCGTGACCTGACCCCCGAAAACGGATCCGGATGTAATCTCACGATCTGGGTCAAGAACGGGAGGTCAGAATGCCGAGTAAGAGGCACAGCGCCGAGCAGATCGTACGCAAGCTCCGGGAGGCTGAGGTGGAGCTGGCTCGAGGGGCGACGGTCAAGGATGCCTGCCGCAAGCTAGCAATCACCGAGCACACCTACTACCGGTGGCGGCGAGAGTACGGCGGACTGAAGCTCAACCAGGCCAGAAAGCTCAAGCAACTGGAGAAGGAGAATGCCCGGCTCAAGAGGCTGGTGGCGGAAAAGGAACTCGACCTGTCGATCCTGAAGGAAGTGGCGGAGGGAAACTTCTGAGCCCAGCTCGGCGGCGAGAGGCGGTGGCACATGTACGGGGGCGGCTGGGCGTCTCGGAGAGGCGGGCGTGTCGGGTACTGAAACAACCACGCACGACACACCGGTACGTGCCAAGAGAGCCGCAACAGGAGCAGATTTTGACGGAGCGGATCGTGGATTTAGCCCGACAGTACGGGCGCTACGGATATCGGAGGGTGACAGCGTTGCTGCGCATGGAGGGCTGGTCCGTGAACCACAAACGAGTGCAGCGTATCTGGCGGCGCGAAGGGCTGAAAGTACCGAGAAAACAGCCCAAACGAGCACGGCTGTGGCTGAGCGATGGCTCCTGCATCCGGCTGCGCCCACAGCACCGGGATCATGTCTGGGCGTATGACTTCCTGCACCACCGGACGCACGACGGTCGGGCTATGAGGCTGCTGACGATCGTCGATGAGTACACACGAGAAAGCCTGGCGATCCATGTAGCACGGAAGCTCAACTCTGAGGACGTGCTGGAGCAGCTCGGGAGGTTGTTCGTACACCGGGGCATACCTGAGCACATCCGGTCGGATAACGGACCAGAGTTCACCGCCGAGGCGGTTCGCGACTGGCTGGGCCGGTTGGGCGTGGGGACGCTGTTCATCGAGCCGGGCTCGCCGTGGGAGAACGGTTACGTGGAGAGCTTCAACGGCAAGCTACGCGACGAGCTGCTGGATGGAGAGATCTTCTACACGCTCAAGGAGGCAAAGGTTCTGATCGAGAGATGGCGTCAGCACTACAACCGCATGCGACCGCACAGCTCGCTGAGCTATCGGCCGCCCGCACCCGAAGCGACGTTGTTGAAGCCGGCTGCGCTCCGCTTCGCCGGCCTCAACAACCTCTTGTCAGCACCGAGTTACTGAGATAAGACATGGTACTAACCGCGGGGTCAGGTCAGCTTCGCCAGGCCGAAGTCCAACACCTTGGCGTGGCCTTGTCTGGTGACGAAGATGTTCTCCGGTTTCAGGTCACGGTGGATGATCCCGGCAGCGTGAGCCGCAGCGAGTGCCTCGGCGATCTCGGTTGCCAATCCGAGCGCCTTCTTGAGCGGCAGCGCACCCTTCTGTAGCGGTTCCCGCAGCGTGTCTCCTTCCAGGTACTCCTGCACCATGAAGTGGGTGCCATCCTCGACGCCCACGTCATGTACGGCTGCGATGTGCGGATGGTTCAGAGCGGCAGCAGCACGGGCCTCCTGCTCGAAGCGGGCGAGGCGCTCGGGGTCAGAGGCAAACTCGGCGGGCAACACCTTGATAGCCACCTTGCGGCCCAGGCGTGTGTCCTGCGCCAGGTACACCTCTCCCATACCGCCAGCACCGAGCTGCTCGGTGATCTCGTAGGGGCCTAGTTTGGTGCCGGGTTCCATGACGCTACCAGAGGGGGGAAAGTGAGCGCCTGAAGCCTATCGTCGGAGTGGACGAGGGTCCAAGGGAGCCGGGCCCTTACTAGCGCTGAATGGCCATACGGGAGCCTGTCGGCCGACCTATATATGCGGAGGCGCTTCCGCCACCCAGACGCTCGTTCGCAGCCTAGTTCGCCCCGGACAGGGACAAAAAGGGGACAATCGGGCCGATTCGGTCGAATCGCGCCGATCCACTGATCCCCCCAAGTCCTTGAATTTAAACAAGTGCCGGGGCTGGGACTCGAACCCAGACGGCCTAGGGCCAGCGGATTTTAAGTCCGCCGCGTCTGCCAATTTCGCCACCCCGGCATGATCTATTAATCGTCCAATATCAGTACTAGATTCCTGATGGTGCTGATGTCGGACACGATGTACGTGAGTGGTCAAGAGCGCGCCTGTACTTCACCGATCTGTTACAGGTTCTGCGCGTAAGTCAGCAAATCGAGAAACAGCACACGATGACGAAACTCCTGCGCGAGCCGCTGTTGCATTTCCTGCTGTTGGGAGCGGCGATGTTCGGTGCTTACCAGTTGGTCTCCGATGCCCGATTCTCCGGCAACCAGCCTCTGGAAGAAATCGTCATCACGGAGGGCCACATCGATGCGCTGATTCTGGAATTCGAGAGCGTCTGGCAACGCCCGCCCACCGAACAGGAACTGGATGGCCTGGTACAGGCCCACATTCGTGAAGAGGTCATGTACCGCGAGGCGCTGGCTATGAGCCTCGATCGTGACGACACCATCATCCGGCGGCGTTTGCAACAGAAGCTGGCGTTTCTAACCGAAGATATCGCCAGCCTGGAGGAGCCCACCGAGGCCGAACTGGAGGCGTTTCTGGCAACAAATCAGGAACGCTTCCGTGAGCAGACTCGCTTCAGTTTCGAGCAGGTCTATTTCAATGTCAGCGAGCGTGGCCCCTCGGCTGGGGCAGACGCAGAATTGCTGTTAGCTGAACTGAGAACGCCTAGTGCTACGGGGCCTGGTGAAGACTCCGATTCCAGTGTCGATACGGCGCTACTGGGCGATCAATTATTGCTGTCGCAGTTCAACGAGGCCTATGAGCGCGAGGTACTGCGTGCCATGGGAAGCCAGTTTCTAGAGGGACTTCAATCCTTGCCAGTTGGCAGCTGGCAGGGACCCATTGAATCCGGCTTTGGCCTACACCTGGTCAAGCTCAGTGAACGGATTGAAGGCATCGTTCCTCCGCTTGGGGATATTCGCGACCTCGTGTCACGGGATTGGATCTCCGCGAAACGCGAACAGACCAACGAAGCTTCCTATGCCGCCTTGCGTGAGCGCTATGTTGTGACGCTTGCCGAACCGACTGCATCCGACTCGAGCACTGTCGCCGCACGGTCCCGCGAGAATTAGGCAGTGGCTGACGATGAATAGATCCCTGCTCGTCGCCTTGCTCATGCTGCTGTCCGTTGGAACGGTGCAGGCAGACGAGTACCGCCCGGCATTTCTGGAGCTGCGGCAGTCCAGTGACGAAGTCTTCGAGGTGTTGTGGAAGGTGCCGGCCGTGGGTGATCGACCTCTAGGCCTCCATGTGAGATTCCCGGCCGATGTCGACACGGTCAGTACCGTACGCGCTTCTATGATCGGCAGCGCCTACATCGAGCGCTATTCGATCAGTAGGAGTGGTGGCCTGGCCGGCTCAGAAATTGCGATCGAAGGCTTATCTGCGGCATCTACCGAGGTGCTGGTGCGCATCGAACGGCTGGACGGCACCACCATCGTTGCCCGACTGCTCGCTGCCAATCCTTCCTTCGTAGTGGGCGAATCTCTATCGCGCTTGGAGGTGGCACGGACCTACACGGTGTTCGGGATCGAACACATCTTGGGTGGGATGGATCATTTGCTGTTTATCGCCTGCCTGGTGCTGATCGCAGGCACCGGGCACCGCATCCTGATCACCATCACCGGCTTTACTCTTGCTCATTCCATTACCCTGACGCTGGCCGCCCTGGGCTTGGTGCGGTTGCCGATACCTCCAATCGAGGCGGTCATCGCACTCTCTATCGTGTTCCTGGCGCGAGAGATCGCGCTGCAGCGGCGCGACACGCTGACCTGGCGTTATCCCATCGCGGTGTCGGCATCGTTCGGTTTGTTACATGGTTTCGGTTTTGCCACAGCGTTGAGTGAGGTCGGGCTTCCGCAGACGGAAGTTCCAGCCGCGCTGCTGGCGTTCAATGTCGGCGTCGAAATTGGTCAGATTCTGTTTGTCGGGGTGATCATCGCGACTGTCTGGGTCATCACGTCGATACTAGGAACGTTGGGCTTTATTGGCACGGCCAACTCGAGACAGGTTGCGGAACTCGAGCCGCTCGACTGGCTGCGACGAATTGAAAAGCCGCTGGCTTATACCGTCGGTGGCATCACGAGTATCTGGACCGTGGAACGCATCATGGTTTTCTGGAGCTAACGTACAACGAATGAAACACGAAGATTCGAACTCCATCAATCGGATTCAGGCGGACGATATGACCTCTCGACACTTCCTGACGCATCGTGCTCTGCTCACGATTTGTTCGACACTGCTGCTGCTCTCCGTTGAGAGCGCGCTTGGACAATGGTCCATACCGGGAGAGCTGCAGGCGCAAGCGAGTGTGCTGAACGAAGAACAGATCGAGTTCATTACGTCGGGCGAGATACTCAAATACATTCCGGAGCGGCAACTCGAACACGAGCTCGCCACGCGTGATGCGGACAGCCTGCGATCTCTGATGGACGACCTGATGTCGCTCGCCGACAAGATGGGGTATGACCCGGAGCGAGACATGGGCGCGGCACCGCTCAACCTCACTACAAAGGGTTTCGCAGGGGCCGTTCCTACGCCGGCTTTGTTGCGCGATTTCGAACGCGAGCCGGGTCCGTTCAGGGTGAACCGTTACCTGTTTCCGAAAACCGGTGTGCCTACGTTTGGTGGCGCCGCCGTTGCTATCTGGCCGGAAGATCTCGTCGCAGGCAGTGTGGACGTGGCGATCGTCGGCGTGCCGAGCAATCTGAGCAGCGGCCGGCGCGACGCCAAGAACGGCCCGAACGAAATGCGTGGCCTGAACACCATTGCCATGCCAGATGTGCAATCCCTGGTGAAGCCGTTCGAAACGCTCTCCGTGGTCGACTACGGTGATTTTGCTGTCGACCGGCTGAGCACAGAAAGAACCGTCAACCACGTTGCCGCCATGGTTGCCGAAACCGCGGGCACCGGCGCCATCCCGATGCTGGTCGGCGGTGACACTTCCTTGCTCTACCCTGCGGTCAGTGGCGTCGCCGGGGTCCACGGAAGTGGGAGCTTTGGATTGCTGCACTTCAGCGCCCATCCGGATGTCGAGCGCAACGGTGACCATACGATCTCCGACCGCCAGGCGCTTTTCCTGCTGTTGGACGAGGGCATCGTGGAGGGCGGCGGAACCATCCTGGTGGGCCTTCGCGGGCCAACGGTCGATACTGACACCCTGCAGTGGCTGCGTGACAAGCGTGTGCGCTACCACACGATGGCTGAGTTCCGGCAACGCGGATCCGAGGCAGTCATGCAACGGGTACTGCAGGAAGTCGCCACAGGCCCCGACGCCTATTTCGTCTCAATCGATGTCAGCGTCGTGAATCCTGCCGAGATGGTTGGGGCTGGGCGTGCAACGCACAATGGCTTGCGTCTCGAGGAAGTGACCCAGGCGGTCCGCCATGTGTGCGCGGCGAAACAGATCGTCGGTTTCGAGATTACCGACATGGCCCCGATGCTGGATCTCTCCCGACTATCGGTAATGCATGCGAACGCGGTGCTGAATGCCTGCCTGGTCGGCATCGCGGTGCGCAAGGCCGGCCTCGACCCGGACTACGTTCATCCCCTGGCACTCGATCATGGGCAGCGATAGATGCGCCGGGCACACACGAATTGGGGCACTGTCATGACAGTCGGTTCGATCAACGGTCGCGGCGCGCTGTTCTTGCTTGTGGCGGCGGCGGCATCCGTTGCCTGGGCCCAGGATGAAAGGCCTGCTACCCAGGAGCATGTTGTCGGTGAGCGGGCGTATCCGTTTGACACCGTCGACCCACGGGAGGAGGACAAGCCGCCTATTGAGCTGCCCGACAGCGTGGCGTCGAAGCTCGAACTGCTGACGCCGGAGCAGATCGAGTTTCTGAAGAGCGGCGATGCGCGTGCCTTTACCGGACCGGCTGAAGAAGCCGTTGAAGCGCTCGAGAAGCGCACACCGGAGGAAGTAAAGACCTGGGTCGAGGCCATGCAACAGGCAGTAGAAGAAAACCGCTACACCGAAGGACGCGACCTGCCCAACATTCCCTTCAATACTGAATCGGCCGACTTCAATGCATGGCGATTGCTGCGTCCCCGCTCCATGGATCCAGAGCGGGAGGCGGGACCGGTGGCGCTCGGTCGCTATCGCGGCGGGGGCGGTCCACCAACGTTCGGCGGTTTCCCGCTGGCGCTCTCGAAGGACGACCTTGTCGCTGGCGAGGTGGATGTCGCCATCCTCGGGGCGCCCCTGAACATGGGCGGGGGATGGCGCGACTCGGGTGAGCGCGCCACCGTCGAGCTTCGCCTGCGCGGCCGGGCCATGGGCGGAGAGGACCAGTATGTACAGATCAGTGCATCTGAGGTACTGACCGTCGTGGACTACGGCGACGTTGCAGTAGACAACAACAGCACCGAGCGGTCCATGCGCCACGTACGCGAGATCGTGCGCGAGATCGCGGAGACGGGAGCCGTACCCATGATCGTCGGCGGCGACCACTCATTGGAATACCCCAATGTTGCCGCCCTGGCCGACGTTTACGGCAAGGAAAACATATCGGTTATTCACTTCGACTCGCATTACGATGCGTGGTGGGGCGGCGCCCACCTGATCAGTCATGGACTCCCCGTCTACCGCCTGATCAACGAAGGTCATGTGCGGGCTGCGGACTACATCCAGGTCGGGCTGCGCTCGGCCGGACCCGACAAGTCGGGGTTCACCTGGATGCGGGAACAGGGCATGCGTTATCACAACATGGCCGAGATTGAGCGGCGGGGCTGGGATGCCGTGCTTGACCGGATTGTGTCCGAGGCCAGTGAAGAGGGTCGCAAGCTGCATATCTCTTTCGACATTGATGTTCTCGATCCCGCATTCGCGGTGGCTACCGGCACGCCGGTTCCGGGAGGACTCACCATGCGCGAGGCGATCACTATCATCCGCCGCCTGTGCGCGGAGTCCAATGTAGTGGGATTCGACCTGGTCGAATTCCACCCTGGACTGGATCCGACCTACACGACTGCGCTCAACAGTGCGCATATCGTCAAGGCGTGCCTTACGGGACTCGCGATGAACAAGGAAGGGCTGACCGCGAAGCACTACCTGAGCCCGTTGTCATCCGAGCACGCCATAGACGACTACTATGGCGACCAGCAACTGTATCTGGACTCGACGAAGGTAGAAAAAGAGAAGGAAGGAGAGAAAGAGAAGGAACAAAAGAAAGAGTGACTACGCACAACCTCGCCTCGCGTCTCACGCCTTCTGGCCAGCGCTGTCCAATCGATATGCCGCCGAGGCAGTGAGTGGTCCCTTTGAGCTTCGAGCGCCGCCCCCATCGTGCTATGTTCGATTCCGTCCCTGATGCCCCGGCGAGACGAACAGGTTGCGTCGCCATTGATTGAACAGATCCGAATCCCCTGCCAGAACTGCGGCTACGAGTATCAGCAACCGGTCACGCAGTGGCAGGCTACCGTTAGCTTCACGTGTTCCGGGTGCTCCCACGCGAACCGGCTCGATACCCACCAGACACGCGAGCGGATAGCCAGCCTGCGGGAATCTCGTGGCGGCCAGGGGCGGGCCCTCCTGTAGCTGAAACCGCCCTGGGAAGCCGCATGGCTGAACGCAGGAGCGCCGCCTCAGCGTGATAGCGTTTGTCGCGCTGGGCAACTCGCCCGGTCCGATGCTGTTCATGGCCGTAGGGGGCCGGCTTGGTGGTGCACGGCAAACGCGAGTGGCTGGCACGGCGTATCGCCGATATCTGCATCGGGCTGTCGCGGCGCTCGGTCCGCTGCAAGCTCTTGTTCGCCGACGTCGCCAGCCGTGTGTTCCTGTGGGACAAAGCCGAACTTTCCGACGAGCGTTTGCCCGACGCTGTCGACCCGGGGCGGATGGACGCCTACAACGCCGCCGCGGAGAACTACTTCGAGCGCGTCACGGATCCGGAGTACTTGCTCCACAAGCCTTTCTCCGATCGTGTTCATTTCGCGCGGCGGCTATTCGATGTGGGCGTGCTGCTGTACTGGATGCGCATCCGGCCCGGGCACGTCGTCGCGGAGATCGGTGCCGGCTCGTGCTGGCTGTCGCACATGCTCAACCGCTTCGGCTGTCGGACGCTGGCAGTGGACGTTTCGACCACGGTGCTCGGACTCGGGCGTACCCTCTTCGAACGCGATCCGGCGACCCGATGGGAGTTACAGCCCGAGTTCCTCGAGTACGACGGGCGCCGCTTGCCGATGGACGACAACAGCGTCGACCGGATCGTCGTGTACGACGCCTTCCATCACGTACCGAACCCTGGCGAGATTCTCGCCGAGATGCACCGGGTGCTGCGCTTCGGCGGGATCGTCGGCATGCGTGAGCCGGGACCGGCGCACTCGACTTCGGAGAAGAGCCTGGCGGAGACCCGCGATCACGGTGTCCTGGAGAGCTTTGTCGATCCACGCACGATTGATCGCGTGGCGCAGGAGGTGGGGTTCAGCCGAGGCACGGTCGTGCCGATCACACTGGACCGTTCGCTCGAAGTGCCGATCCCGGAGTTGGCGGAGTTCATGCGCGGCAAGTACCTGCGCGCTTATTGGGAGCGCTTGAGCGAGGACCTGCGCGATCACAGCTTCTTGTTGCTGTACAAGGGCGCCGGTACGCCGGACAGCCGCGCTCCCGAGATCCTCGCCGCCGAGATCGAGCCTACAAAGGAGATCGAGCCGCTGGTTCTGCGGGTCGGTGAGCCGGGTCGCCTTCGCGTGCGAGTAGGCAATACGGGCGACACGATATGGCTGGCGGATATTCCGGGACAATCCGGCTGGGTTCGCCTCGGGCTCAGCCTGCATACAGCCGACGCCGAGGCGTCGCTCCTGGAACGCGACTGGCATCGCGGCGTGTTACCGCACGACGTGGAGCCCGGGGGCGAGGCGCTGGTCGATCTGGAGTTGCCGCCGCTTGCCGAACCGGGCGAGTACCGGGTGGTCGTCGATCTGGTTGCCGAGGAGATCGCCTGGTTCGCCGATCTCGGCACCGAGCCCGCGGTCGTGTCGGTCACGACGCGGACCTAGTGGCCTGTAACAGCCGAGGTCCGCCAGTGCTGAATCCCTACTGTATGTAGCCCATGGCGCGTAGCTGGCGTCGCAGCTCCGGGTTCATCTCGACCGGCTCGGCATTCGCGAGCGCCGCCGTGGAGCGCAAGGCCGCCAGGTTCAGCTCTAGCCCGGCCATGACGTGCGGATAGACGCCGGACACGTCATCAAGCTCCATCGGATCCGCTGCAAGGTCATACAGCGCCCCGTCGAGCAGCTTCCAGCGCTTCGTCCTAATCGAGCTCGGCAGCGGCCCATCGGTGAAATCGATCTGACTCACCGCAAAAACCCCGTCGGAGCGGCGATTCAGCAGTCGATCCAGGAGGCTAGTGCCCTGAAAGGCGGTTTCCGTCTCGATCCCTAGCACGTCGACGACCGTCGGCAAGATATCGATGCCTCGAGCGATCTCCTCGACCGTGCCACCGGCATACTGCGAGTGTGGAAACTTCACCAGCAACGGCACCTTGAGCAGCTCATCGTACAGGGTGTAGGAGTGCCAGCCCATGCGGCCGCGCTCCCCGAACTCCTCGCCATGATCCGACGTGAAGATGATCATCGACTGGTCATAGATCCCACGCGTCTTCAGATCGTCGATCAGCGCGCCGAAGGCGTCGTCCATGTGGCGGATCTCGCCATCGTACGCGGCCACGATGTGCTCGCGATCCGCGGCCGACATGCCCGAAGGGTTCTCAAACGCCGACCTCAGATAGTCGACCCCGATCTCGTCATCGAGCTCCCCGTCATAGTCAGGATCAAACATGCGCAGGTACTCGATGGGCGGCGTGTACGGCGTGTGGACCTCGTAGGTGTGCAGCATCAAGAAGAACTGCTCGTTGCCGTATTCCTCCAGAAAGGGCTCGGCGCTGGCGAGGGTGTCGAAGAACCGCGACTTGTGGGTCATGTCGCCCTCGAAGTTGTTCCACACGTCGAAGCCTTGATCGAGGTTGTACTTGTTGTGCATCTGCGCTCCCGCCGTGTAGGCACCGGTACGGAAACCGGACTGCCAGAGAATCTCGGCCATGGTCACAGCCTCGTCCGGCAGCGGCAGATCGGCGGAGCGGAAAGCGCGGTGTTGCTCGGGCAGCAACGACGTGAGAATCGAAGCGTGCGAAGGCAGGGTGGAGGGCGCGTGGGCGATGGCGTCGTCGAAGCGCACCGCATCTGCCGCGAAGCGGTCGATGTTGGGCGTCGTGTCGCGCCTATAACCATAGGCTCCGACGTGGTCCTGGCGTAGCGTATCGATCGAGATCAGGATCACGTTGCAGTCGGAGCAAACGTAATCCTCGCCGCCGAACCCCGGACCACCGTTCAGCCCACGTGCCAGCGGAAAGGTGAGCGCGAGATCTACCGTGTCGGCCGCCTGCCACATGACGAACGCCAGGGCCAGAAGAGCTGCGGCGTTGGTCTTGAGGCCGAAACGCGACATTGACGGCGAAGGAGGGCTCGGGGCACGGCTACGAGTGGATGGTGGGATGCACGCACGCCCATCGACGGATGCCTCGGAGCGGGTCGGCTCATTGTAGGTGATCGACGGCCACCCCGCATGATGGCGGCGAACCGTGCGGGTTCGGTTTGGACACGGCGCTCCTCCGTGGAATCCGATCAAGGCAGCGCCGCCGAGGCTAGATGACGGCGCGCAAGTTCGCCGTGCCCCGCCGTGCGCTGCTGGTCCTCAACGTCACCTCCTGACCGCCCAAGTGGCCTGCAGACGGAGAAAAGGCATGCATGGCCCATCGCCACAGCGATAACTTGGCGGTGTACGCGAAGCGCCGGCCGCTGGCGCTCTCGACCCGTTCGCACACCCCGGGGACGACGAACCAGAGATGCCCGCAGAGCTGGTCAGCATCATTGTTCCGACCTACAACCGTGCCTACTGTCTGCAGGCCGCGATCGACAGCGTGCGGGCGCAGTCCCACGCTGATTGGGAGCTCATCGTCGTCGACGACGGTTCCATCGACGCTACGCCGGATCTCCTGGAACGCTACGCGAACGACGAGCGGATCCGCTATATGAAGCGGGCCAACGGCGGTGTCGCGGCGGCGCGCAACACCGGGCTGGCTGAGGCACGCGGAAACTACATTGCCTTCCTCGACTCGGACGATACCTGGAAGCCGTTCAAGCTCCGCCTGCAGCTCGACGTCATGCACGCGCTTCCCGAGATCGGCATGGTGTGGACCGAGATGGAGGCCGTCCGCAGCGACGGGCGGCTCGAGAGCCCCGCGTATCTCGCCATCATGTACCACAACTATCGGCGTTTCCCGAAGACCGACTTGTTCAGCACCGCCGTGCCCCTCGGCAAGCTGCTACCGGCGTCCAACGTCACGGCGCGCGGCGCCTGCGTGTATAGCGGCTCGATTTTCTCGCCGATGCTCGCTGGAAATCTGGTGCACACATCCACGGTACTGCTCCGGCGCGAGATCGCTGACCAGGTTGGCGGCTTCAACGAGCACCTGCGACCGACGGGTGAAGATTTCGATTACCACCTACGGACGTGCCGGACGGCACCCGTCGCGCTGGTGGACGTGGCCACCATGACCTACATGGTCGGTCGAGACGACCAGCTGACGTGCGACAACCTGCAGCACGGGATGGCCCTCAACTACCTGCGTACGATCGAGCCGGTGATCCAGCAGGACCGCGCTCTTCTGCACTGGTCGGATCGTCAGCTCGGTGAGCTGCGGGCCGCGGCCTACGAGTGGGCCGGCATGAGCTGTTATTACAACGGTGACTACCGCAGCGCTCGACGGCACTTGAGACAGAGCCTCCGCCAACAATGGAGCTGGCGCGCCGGTTTGTACGCTGGCCTGACGGCACTACCGAGTGAAGCGCTGCGCCTGGCGCGCGGCGCCGGGCGGGCGGTCCGGGATCGGACCTGGAAGAATCGGGACACCGACAAGGTGGCCGCGTAGCGGTCGAGGGCTCAACAGCCGGCACCGAGCACCGTCGCTCAGGTAGCATGAGGCCATGAGTCGAGCCGTACCATTCCTACTACTCGCCGCGGTTGCGGGCATGCCGATAACGCCGGGGCTGACGCTGGCGACGACCCAGCAACCACCGGCAGACCTCGAGGCCTTTCCGGCCATCGAGCCTGACGCGCTACCCGACCTGTACCGTTCGTGGCTCGAGCGCGATGTGCGTTGGATCATCACGTCGGCGGAACGCGAGGTGTTCCTGCGGTTGAGCACCGATGCGCAGCGCGACCGGTTTGTCGACGGGTTCTGGCGCAATCGCGACCCCACCCCGGGCACGCGCGCCAACGAGTATCGCGACGAACATGCGCGACGTCTCGCATTGGTCACCGAGCAATTCAGCCGCGGCTCCCCCACGCCGGGGTGGCTGGGCGACCGGGGCCGCATTTACATGCGGCTGGGCGAGCCCCGCAGCGTAGCGAGGTTTCCAAGCTCGCAACTGGCCTACCCGATGGAAATGTGGACCTACGCATCGTCGCCGGAGCTCGGGCTACCGCCGTTCTTCTATGTGCTGTTCTTTCGTCGCGGAGGCTTTGGTGACTATCGGCTCTACAGCCCGGTGGCGGATCGACCCGAGAGCCTGCTGAACCCATCTGGGCATAACTATGCGCGCGACGTGATGGTGGCCGAGGGACGCACTTCACGCGGACGCTTCACGCAGTACGGGGATCAGGTGGGGGTATTGGCGGCTCTGGATCTGGTCGACGCCGAGCTGTCGAACGCCGCGGTTAGCCTGATCCCGGGCAGCGGCATTGGAGTCGACATGTCGCCATTGCGCTCCGAGCTGCTGCTGGCGCAGATCGATGACCTACCTAGCCGCGTCATGCCGCGTGCCGACTGGGCCTACCGGGTGCTCACCGGCTCGGCCGACTCGGACGTACGCTTCGAGACCTTGCCGCTGGAGACCACGGCGATCGGGTTGCTGGACCCGTCCGGCATGCCCTTCGTTCACTATGCGCTGCGCACGCCCGGCGCCCGTTTGAACCTCCGCAGCACCGCAGAAGCCAACTACATCACCTTCGACATCACATCGTCATTGAGCTCCGGTGGACTGGCGATGACCGGCTCGCAAGAGCGTGGCGTCGAGGCCGAGTTGGACACCGGCGAAGCTCGTCGGCTCGCCCTCGGGCCGCTGAGCTATCTCGACAGGGTCCCGGCAATCCCTGGCAACTACACGCTCGCGCTCATGATCGAGAACAACGTGACGCGCGAGTTCGGCCGGCACGAGCGGCGTGTGGTGGTGCCCGCGCCGTCGCCGGGAGCGCTGTCCGGGAGTCCCGCCCTTCTGGTGGCGAAGCACGAGGACTTTGGCGCCGACTACGATCGTTTCGGCTCCCACTATGCCTTCCAGCTTGGCCGTAACTTCGTGATTCCAGCATTCGACGGCCCGTTCCCCAGTGGCGGCACGCTGTTGATCTTTCACCAGGTGTACGCCCCCATTGAATACGTCGATGATGTGGCCGCAACGTATACTCTGCGCTCCGCCGGAGGCGAGGTCGCCGCACTCAAATCAACCGACGTGCCGATAGCCAGGAAAGACCGGCACGGTGTGCTCAACCAGCTCACGGCGATACCGCTCGACGCGGTTGCTGCGGGGGACTACACGCTCGAGATCGAGATCGCCATCGACGGCTGGTACCAGCCTCCGCTCCCGGTTCGCATCGTCGACGCGGACGACTACCGGCCACCGCAGGCGCACGCGTCCGCAACGCCTCCGGCCACCGACCCCGAGTCTCTGCTGACGCGTGCCCGACAGCTACGGCTACGCGGGGATCCTGAGGGCGCCCTGAGCATGGCGCAGAACGCGCTACAGCGGGAAACGGGCTCGGCCACCGCGCTGGGCCTCGTGGCCGAGCTGCTGACCGGGCTCAGGCGGCTGCCAGAGCTCCGAGCGTTGCTCGAGCCGCGCCTGGCGCAAGCGCCCAACGACGCCGCCCTGTTGTTACAACTGGCGGAAGTCGCTGCATTGCTCGCTGAGCACCGGGATGCCGTCCGGTACTACGAACGAGCACGCATCGGAGGTGCCGACGACACGCCCGAGCTACTGAACGCGCTCGCCGCCGAGTATCTCGCCGAGGGCGACGCTGGTCGTGCACGCGATCTCATCGAACGATCGCTGGCGCTCCGACCCGATCAACCCCGCATGCACGAGATGCTGGAACGCCTACCGGCCGGCATACCGGACCGCTGAATCTCCCTCTCAGGGGGTCCGGAGCCGTCGAAAAACAAGGCAGTTGACCCCGTGTAGCGGCCGTTTGGCGCGCCGAGCCGATGCTACACTGCTCCTAGCGTCGCGCTTCTCGAGCGCCGCCACGGCGCTCACCTCCCTCGCCGACCCGGAAGTTCTCGATGCTCACCTCTCAGGGCCTGCGCGATCTCCTCAGCGAACGCATCCTGCTGTTCGACGGCGCCACCGGCACGATGATCCAGTCGTATGGCCTCAACGAGGCCGACTACCGTGGCGACCGTTTCGCCGATCACTCGAGCGAGCTCCGCGGCGCCAACGATCTGCTGTGCCTCACCGCCCCGAAGGTCGTCAGCGAGATTCATCACGCGTTTCTGGGCGCCGGCGCCGATTTCATCTCGACCAACACCTTCAATGCTACCGCTATCTCGATGTCCGACTACGGATTACAGGAGCACGCCCGCGAGATCAACGCCGAAGCGGCGCGGCTGGCGCGCGCTGCGGCCGATGACTGGACCCGACGAGATCCGACCCGACCACGCTTCGTCGCCGGGTCGATGGGCCCCACCAACCGCACCGCCTCACTCTCCCCCGACGTCAACGATCCGGGATTCCGCGCCGCCACCTTCGAGGATTTCCGACGCGCCTATCGTGAGCAAGCCGAGGGACTGCTCGAGGGTGGCGCCGACCTGCTGCTGGTCGAGACCATCTTCGACACGCTCAATGCCAAGGCGGCGCTCTACGCCATCCAGGAGCTGTTCGACGAGCGTCAGGGCCGCATACCGCTGGCCGTCTCGGTGACCATCACCGACGCTTCGGGCAGGACGCTCTCGGGGCAAACGGTGGAGGCTTTCTGGAACTCCGTCGCCCACGTCGAGATGGATCTGGTCGGGATCAATTGCGCCCTTGGACCGGCCGCCATGCGCCCTTATGTCGAGGAGCTGGCGCAGATCGCCAGCTGCTACATTTGCTGCTACCCGAACGCCGGGCTGCCCAACGAGTTCGGCGGCTACGACGAGACCCCGGAGCAGATGGCCGCCGTTCTCGGCGACTTCGCGCGCGAAGGGTGGCTGAACTTCGTCGGCGGCTGTTGCGGCACTACGCCGGAACACATCCGTGTCATCGGCGAGGTCATTGCCGGTGTTGCGCCGCACGTACCGAACACCCCGCCCCCCTACTCCCGGTACTCGGGCCTGGAGGCGCTGACCGTCTACCCCGACACCAACTTCGTCGTCGTCGGCGAGCGCACCAACATCACCGGCTCGGCGCGATTTCGTCGACTCATCAAGTCGGGCGACTACGAAACGGCGCTCGATGTCGCCCGCCACCAGGTGACCGGGGGCGCCAACATCGTCGACGTCAACATGGACGAAGGGCTACTCGATTCCGTCGAAGCGATGACCACGTTCCTCAACCTGATCATGGCGGAGCCCGATATCGCCAAGCTGCCGATCATGATCGACTCTTCGAACTTCGACGTCATCGAGGCCGGCCTGCGCTGCGTGCAGGGCAAGAGCGTCGTCAACTCGATCTCGCTGAAGGACGGCGAAGAGGCGTTTCGCCAAAAGGCGGTGCTGGTGCGGCGCCACGGAGCTGCCGCCGTGGTCATGGCATTTGACGAGTCCGGACAGGCAACCGGAGTGGACGATCGTGTCGAGGTGCTGACGCGCGCCGGGCGCATCTTGATCGACGACATCGGTTTCCCCGAGCAGGACATCATCTTCGACCCCAATATCCTGACCGTCGCCACCGGGATGGAGGAGCACGACCCGTACGCGATCAACTTCATCGAAGCTACCCGGCTGCTCAAGGAGCGCTTCCCCCTGGCCAAGGTCTCAGGCGGTATTTCGAACCTGAGCTTCTCGTTCCGCGGCAACGAGCCGGTGCGCCGGGCCATGAACAGCGCTTTCCTCTATCACGCCATCCAGGCGGGCCTCGACATGGCGATCGTCAACGCCGGTCAACTGGATGTGTACGACGACATCGACGCCGACCTGCTGGAGCAGCTCGAAGACGTTCTCTTCTGCCGGCGCACTGACGCCACCGACCGTCTCGTCGCTGCTGCCGAGCAACATCTCGGAACGGCTGTGGCCGAGGAGGCCGAGGAAGCCTGGCGCCTCGAGCCGGTCGAGGAACGCCTGCGCCACGCGCTCGTCAAAGGGATCGTCGACCACATCGAGGCAGATACCGAGGAAGCGCGCCAACAACACGCCCGCCCTCTGGACGTCATCGAGGGGCCGTTGATGGACGGTATGAACATCGTCGGCGATCTGTTCGGCGCCGGAAAGATGTTCCTGCCGCAGGTGGTCAAGAGCGCGCGCGTGATGAAGCGCGCCGTCGCCTACCTGGAACCGTTCATGGACGGGATCGAGGGCGAGCGCCAGATGGCCGCCACGATCGTCACCGCCACCGTCAAGGGCGATGTCCACGACATCGGCAAGAACATCGTCGGCGTGGTCCTCGGGTGCAACAACTACCGTATCGTCGATCTCGGCGTCATGGTTCCGGCCGACAAGATTCTGACCACGGCGCGCGAACAAGAGGCGGACCTGATAGGCCTTTCCGGCCTGATTACCCCATCGCTTGACGAGATGGTCCATGTGGCCTCTGAGATGGAGCGGACAGGGCTGGATTTGCCGCTCCTGATCGGAGGCGCGACCACGTCCAGCAAGCACACGGCGGTGAAGATCGCCCCGCGCTACGGCGGCGCCACCGTCCACGTCAAAGACGCCTCGCGCGCCGTGGGCGTCGTCGGCGGCCTGGTCAGCGACGAGGCACGTGCCGCGCTGATCGCCGAGGTGCAGCAGGAGCAGGAGCGCGTCCGCGTCGACTTCGCGGCCGCCGGCAGCGTCGGCAAGCTCGTGCCTTTGGGGCACGCGCGCGAGCGCGCCCTGGCGTTGAGCTGGAACCACGAGGATGTGGCGCAGCCACGGAGCCTGGAGCGCCAGATCCTGCGCGATATCCCGCTATCGGAGGTCGCGGAGTTCATTGACTGGACCCCCTTCTTCCATACCTGGGAGCTCAAAGGCGTGTTCCCGAAGATCCTCGACCATCCTGAGGTTGGAGAAGCGGCTCGGGAGCTGTTCGACAACGCCCGAACCCAGCTCGACAAGATCGTCAAGGACAATCGGCTGCGCGCCCACGCCGTCTCCGCCTTCTTTCCGGCCAACGCCGACGGCGACGACATCGTGCTGTTCACCGATGAGACGCGCACCGAGGTACGGGCCGTCCTGCACGGGTTGCGGCAGCAGCGTCGCAAGAGCAACGACGCCGGCTACCTGGCGCTGAGTGATTTCGTCGCTCCGGTCGAGAGCGGTGTGCCGGACTACGTCGGCGCCTTCGCCTTAACCGCCGGTGAGGGAATCGAGCCGATCGTGGCCGGGTACGAGGCCGATTACGACGACTACAACGCCATCATGGTCAAGGCGCTCGCCGACCGACTGGCCGAGGCGCTCGCCGAGCGCCAGCATGCGCGCGCCCGTGCCGACTGCGGTATCGACGAGGCGGCACTGTCGGTGGACGACCTGATCGCCGAACGCTATCGCGGCATCCGCCCGGCTCCCGGCT
The DNA here is from genome assembly GCA_965248695.1 of Acidobacteriota bacterium. Lineage (GTDB taxonomy): Bacteria > Acidobacteriota > UBA890 > UBA890 > WLXD01 > DASCOT01. Next base: position 5,462,435 of record CBDFKD010000002.1, read on the forward strand.
ACCCCGCCCAGCCAGATCACACCGAGAAGCGCACCCTGTGGCGCCTGCTCGACGCCGAAGTGGCTACCGGGATCGCGCTCACGGAAACCTGTGCAATGACCCCGGCGGCCTCGGTCTCGGGCCTGTATCTGAACCATCCACGGGCGCGCTACTTCGCGCTCGGAAAGGTCGCGGCGGACCAGGTAGAGGACTACGCCGGGCGCAAAGGACTGACTGCCGAGGAAGCGGAGCGCTGCTTGCGACCGAACCTCGGCTACGACCCCGATTGAGCTGATCCCTTTGCACCGCGAGCGAGTTGGCCCCGTTCCCGTCCTGATCCGTCGCGCGAACTGCTACGCGCCCGCCCCGCTGGGCGTCCGCGACGTCTTCTGCGCCGGCGGCAGCATCGTCGAAGTCGCCGACGACATCGACCCACCCGGTGGACTCGACATGCAGGTGATCGATGGCGCCGATCAGATGGTTGTGCCCGGCCTGATCGACGGTCATGTCCACATCGCCGGCGCCGGTGGCGAAGGCGGACCGGCAACGCGCACCCCGGAGATGCCGCTGTCATGGATGATCGAGGCGGGGATCACCACGGTCGTTGGCTTGCTGGGCACCGACGGCGTCACGCGTAGCCTCGACAATCTGCTGATGAAAGCGAAGGGACTGCGAGCCGAAGGCGTCTCGGCGTGGATCTGGACCGGCTCGTACCAGCTGCCGCCGCCGACGCTCACCGGCGATGTGGCGCGCGATATCGCCATCATCGACGAAGTCGTCGGGGTCGGTGAGATCGCCATCGCCGATCATCGCTCCTCCAACCCCGAGGCCCTGGATCTTGTTCGTCTCGCCAAGGAAGCCCGCCTCGGCGGCATGCTCGGCGGGAAGTGCGGCCTTGTCCACCTCCACCTTGGCGACGCGGAGGAACGTTCGGCGTCGTTTACGACGCGGTGAGGATTTCCGAGCTCGGCCGTTCGCAGTTCTACCCTACCCACGTGAATCGCAACGCCCACTGTTTCGAGCACGCTAAGCAGTACGCGCTCGAAGCGCCGGTCGACATCACGGCCTGCGGCTGGACCGAAGCCGACAATGCGGAGCTCAAGCCCTCGCGGGCCCTACGCGACCTTCTGGAGGCCGGCGTACCAGTCGACAACATCACCATGAGCTCCGATGCCTGTGGCTCCCTGCCCGAGTTCGATGCCGACGGAGCCCTCCTGCGCCTGGTGAGCGGCCGACCGCACGAGATCTGGCGACAGATCGTCGATGCGGTACAGGTGGAGGGACTCACGCTGTCAGAGGCGCTCGCCACCGCGACCGTCAACCCGGCCACGGTTCTCCAGCTTCCTGGCAAGGGAGTCATCGCGGCGGGCGCCGACGCCGACCTGCTGATGGTGGACTCGGAGCTGAATATTCAGACGGTGATTGCCGGCGGTGAAGTTCTGATGCGTGACGGCGTGGTCTGTCGCCGCGGCACGTTCGAGTAGTCCGGCCCGCTGCAGCAGTGGCGCCGGCCTATCGTGGCAGGTGGGCCTCGATGCCGCCGCCGACACCGCCGGTAAACAGCTCGAGTCGACCGTCGCCGTCGATATCGACGAACGCCGGGGTGACGAACGCATGTCCACCTGCAGGCAGCGCACCATCGGCCTCGAACACTGGAGACTGCGGCGTCCCGGTGTTGCGAAACAGCGCTAGCCCCTCGGCCTCGGAGCCCACCACCAGATCCAGGTCGCCGTCGCCGTCGATATCGGTCAAGGTCGGCGCGCTACGACGTCCGACGTCTATGGCACCGAACTTGTCATCGACAAGCTCGTAGATCGGAGAGCTTGCCGAGCCGGAGTTGCGGTAGAAGTTCAGCTCCCCGGAAGACTCGCCGATAAACAGATCGAGATCGCCGTCGGCGTCGATATCCCCCAGCGCCGGCACCGCATTGCGCCCGCGAGTGAGCTTGGCGATCTCAGGATCGGCCACCACCCAACTCGGGCTACTGCTGTCGCCCTCGTTGAGCACCAGCTGCAGCTCGTCGTCCCAGGTACCCATGAGGATGTCGAGATCACCATCAGCGTCCAGGTCACCGAAGGCAGGCGCGTAGTGGTAGGCGCTGGAGAACTCCTCGACCGGGCCGCGCAGCTGTAGACGAGGCCGCGTCGCGCTACCGATGTTCTCGAAAAAGAACACGCGTCCGGCGCGCGTATCGCCAGGCTCGATCTTGTTGCTGAGGAACAGGTCGAGATCACCGTCGGCATCGATGTCGGCGAAGGCCGGGAAGCTCTCGCTACCGACGTCGACCTGACTCAGGAAGCGCCGCGTCCGCAGCTCGAGTCGTCGGGCACCGGTACGCTCCAGCTGCAGGAAGTTGTCGACGGTCGTGTTGTTGGGGTTGAAGGCTCCGCCGAGCACGCCGACCAGGAGATCGACATCACCGTCGCCATCCAGATCACCGAAAGCCGGGGCGTTGTAGCCACTCGTCTTCACCGGGTCGTTGGGTGGAAACGGTATTGGCTCCGAGCGAAGCGACGGAGCTCGGCATGAACCGCGGTTCTCGATCAGCAGCAGCCCGGGCTCGAAGAAGTCGCCCCAGAACAGATCGAGGTCACCGTCCCCGTCGAAGTCGACGAACGCCATGGTATTGGCGCCGTGCAATGTCCCTCGATTGCCGGCACCCTGGGTTCCGCTAGGACCGGTGCCGGGGGTGGGGCCACCGAGTACCTGGCCAATGATCTCGATACCCTGGAACCGATCTTCCAGGTGGCGAAACACGGGGGCGCCCCGTTCGTCCAGTTCGACCATCTCGTTGCGAGTTATGGTGCCCTCGACGCGTCCCACCATGAGATCGAGGCGGCCGTCACAGTCGAGGTCGGCCACCTTCGGGATGTTCTGCCGATCGGCGAACACGGGCTCGCCCTGATCGTCCATGAGACGTTCGGTCAGCAGCACGAAGCGTGGCGTCGCCCGGTCGCCCTGGTTCTGGTACATGCGTACCAGGCTGAACCGCTCTTCGCCCAGCAGATCGAGGTCGCCGTCAGCGTCGACGTCGACGAACAGGTACCACTCCCCGATATCGACGTCCTGGTATGCATCGGTGCGCCAGACGTAGCGCGGCGCGTCCGGTGTCCCGGTCTGTTCGAAGAACATCACATCGCCGGAGTACTCCTGCACGAACAGATCGAGATCGCCGTCATTGTCGATATCGGCGAGCTGCGGCCGTGGCAGGTTGAGTCCACCGAGGAACGGATGCGCATACGCGATGCCGTCTGTGTCGAGCACCTCGAAGGCATACACATCCCGCTCGAGCTCGGGGGCAGGCGCACCGGCCTCCTGGAGTGCTAGCCCGCGGGCGCCGACGAGCAGGCCCGCTGCCCCCAGAACCAGGCTCAATGCACCGAACCCAGCGCGTCGTCGCGAGACGAGCGGGAGATACCGGCATCGACTCGGCCGGGGCACACACTCAACAACAGGTACGGGATGGGTCACACGATCTCCGTCGAACACCGGGCCGGCGCAGCTGGGGCGCGCGCTCAACTGTAGCGCAAACGGAAACCATGCAGACGCACCCGGATCAGGAGCTCAACGCGGCGCGCAACTCGTGAGCCGACTGGCGAATCGAGCTGCGAAGATACTGCGACGAGGCCGCAGCCCCGCGCCCGAGCGGTCCTTCGCTGCCGGGCTCGACGCGAACGGATGCCAGCACCGGCCCGGCGCCGGAAAGCACCTCCGGCAGCTGTCGCTGATACTCGACGGCGTCGTCGAACGCGTAGGTTCGCTCGAACCCGACAGCGCGGGCGGCAGCGCCGAAGTCGGTCCGTCCTTGTGCCGCCAGCGCCTGGCTACCGGTGATCTCGTAGGTGCCGTTGTCGACGATCAGCAGCGTCAGATTGACGACCTCCGCATCCACAATCGTCGCCAGCGTTCCGAGGCTCATGAGCATGCTGCCGTCGCCATTCAGGCAGATCACCCCCCGTTGTGGCTGCGCCAACGCCAGACCCAGTGCGAGGTCGGCCGCGTGGCCCATGGCGCTATCGGCCGAGGCGAAGTCGAGATGACTGCGCGAATGGCGCGCCCAGGGCCGCACCACCGACATCGTCGTGACCACGATGCGCTCACCGCGTAGCCGAGCCAGCGGAGCCAGGAGCTCGTCTTTGGTGAGCATCACACCAACCCGCGAGTCAGGAGGACGGCGGTCGGCTGCGACTGCCGGGCAGCGGTTTCGAGAGCTCGCGGCAGCACCGTGTCGGTGTCGGCATCGGATCCGTGGCGCCAGAACGGAACGCCCCAGGCGGTCAGCGTCGGCTCGGTCAGGAGCGCCACCGAGTCAACGTCGGCACGGGTCAACACCTCGGCCTCGGGACTCTGCGGAGGGGGGTCCAGCCCGGCCGCCAGCATCTTGGCGTAGCCGCGATAACCAACCAGGCATAACAACGGAACGCCCATGCGCAAGGCCGTACCTCGCAGGCTGTCGCCGCTCTCGAGCAACCCGGTGTTCTGGATGATCACCACGGGCTGCTGACCACCGATCCACAGGCCGGTGGCAACGGCGAACGCCTCGCCTTCCCGGGCGACGCGCAATAGCCGAATGGTCGGATGGTCGCGCACCAGCTCGAAGATCGCGGCGGTGTCGTTGTCGGGTATTCCGACAGCGTGGGTCGCACCCAAGCGCACCAGACGATCGACGAGCCGAGCTCCGCTCGGTGGTCCGCTAGCGTCGGCGCCGGCCATTCGGTTATCTACGGTCGCGGCCGATCGGCGTCGTGCACTTTGAGGATGAAGAGCCCCTCTTTGCCCGAGGTCACCGCCACCACGCCGCTGTCGAAAAAGGGGTAGTTGCTCCACGAGCCGATCGCGCCGGAGAGGATGTCCCCCATGCCGTCGTTCTCGCCCCAGGGCACGGTATCGAAGAACCCCAGCGGCTGCGGTCGCTCGCGATCGCTGATATCGAGCACATGCAACCCGCTACGGTAGTTCGACTGGTACATCACGTCGCCGACGATATAGAGATTGTGGTCGGTGGCCGGATTGTCGGTGGTGTACTCACCCACCAGGATCGGGTCCTCCAGATCCTGCACGTCCCAGATCAGCGTCCGCGTGCCACTTACCAGGCCGGCGATCTCGTCGCCCTCGTCGTTCATGTAGAAGTAGCGATGTTCCCCGTCCAGCCAGCCCTGATGCGTGTAGGCCAGGTTCGGGTAGGTCGCCAGCGCGATCACCTGCGGGTTGCGCTTGTCGGTAACATCCCCGATCCCGAAGGCCCGACCGTCCGAGCTAAAGCAGACCTCGCGACCCTGGTAGCGATCGTCGGGGCCCTGGTAGGTCACACATTGCACATCGTGCGTGCCGCCGGGGCCACGCGGACTGCTCGCCTGCGGCTCGAAACAGCCGGCGAAGATCGGATTGCGTGGATCCTCGACGTTGATCATGTGCAGCGCGCCGCCGCAGGTCTCGCCGCCCGAGCTGTTGCCGACGGCGTACGCGAAGGCGCTGTCGGCGTTGATATGGAGGTTGTGCGACGAGTTCACACCGTCGTAATGCGCCGCCTCGCTGAAGGCGAGCGGTGTGCCCTCGAACTGCCGCAGCAGCGTGAGGTCGAAAACCTGGACACCATGCGGCCCAGAGGCGTCGGCCACGATGAAGGCGTGATCGGCGTAGACCTTGATGTCACGCCATAGGCTGGGCGGCGAGGCCGCCGGTTTCGGCAACTTGCCCACGAAAACGGGAGCGTAGGGGTCGGTGACGTCGACAAACGCAGTACCGTCGCGCATACCGACGATGGCGTAGTCGTGATCGCTCTGTGGATCCGTCCAGCCCCAAATATCGTTGGTGGTCACGCCGCGCCCGCCACCGATGTCCTGAATTGGCAGGAAGGCGATGAGGTCGACGTTGTCGCATTCGAAGATCCCGGCTCGACCGTCGACACACTCGACGGCGCCGTCGGTGATCGCCGGCATGCCTCGGGCGCCGCTGAGCACTCGTGAACGATCCCAGCCATCCCCGAGCCGGCTCAAGATGACGGCGCTGCCGGCGCCGTAGTCATCCCCCGGCAACCCCGCCACTACCAGGTCGCCGTTCGCCGCCAACGCAGCACCATAAGCGGAACCGAACTTGAGGCCCCTGGCGCCGAGCTTGGCCGCCGCAGCCCACTCGCCCGACCGATCGCGCGTGAAGCGATACACACGCCCTTCCAGCCGCCCGGAGCCCGCACCGGGAGCACCGACCAGCGCCTCGTCGTCGCCCAGCACCAGGTCGATTCCGAACATCGCGCCGGCGGGGGAATCGAACGGCGCCAGCCCACCGTCCTGGTTCCAGCTGGCGTCGTTCTCGACGTAGCGGTAGCGGTAGACCGCCCCGGCGAAATCATCGGTACCGACGGCACCGATGAGCGCCTCGTTTCCAGTCACGGCCAGACTCGAACCGAACATCGCCCCGGCGGCGCGGCGCGGAGGAGACTCGAGCTTGTCGACACGATCCCACTGGTCACCGTCGCGGCGAAACACGTAGACGCTCCCCTGCGGCGGGCTCTGCTGGAACTGTCCGCGAAGAAACATGTCCACCCGGCCGCCCGGGGCTCCGACGAAGATCCACTCGCCCGCCTGCGCCACCGTCGCGCCGAACCCTTCCGGCGCGTTCGAGGCGGCATCGCTCCCATCGCCGGCAATGGTTGCGGTCAGCGCCCATCCGTCGCCGGCCGGCTCGAAGATAAACGCGCTGCCTGCGCCGCCGTTGGCCCCCGGCGCGCCGACGAGAACGCGGTCGTGGCCGAGTGCCACGGCGCCGCCGAAACCGGCGACCGCCGCATCGGGAGCAATGCGGTCGGACTCCTCCCAGACGCCGGCGCGACGCTCGAACAGATACGCAGCACCCGCGGCGTCCGCCCCGACGAGCAACAGCTCGCCATCGACGGCGATCGAACGGCCGAAGCCGTCGGTATCGGCGGCGTCCGAGGCGAGCAGCTCTTGCACCTGATCCCAGCCACCGTTGGCCGGGCGATAGACGTACACGATTCCTGGGCCGATGAGGTTCGCGGGCTCGCCGACGAAGACAACAGCGTCGCCGACCGCCGCGGCGGATCCGTATCCGATCTGAGCGTCCGCCGGCATGGCGACCAGGGCGATAGCACACAGGGGCAGCGCCACAGAGAGCTTTCTCATGGATATTCCTCGGTTACCTGGAGACGAAGGATTCTGCCACACGGCCCGGCGCATCCCGGCAACGCGTGCCGCTACCCCAGGGCCGGTCAGCCCCCGGTGGCTGTGCCCACGCCAGCGGCGTAGGCTGGCACCTCGAGCACCTTGACGACGCGGCGCGACTCCGTATCGATGATGTTCAGCGTGCCCGGGGGCTTCTCGCCGTCAGCGAACTCGCCATACTCCCCCGCCGTGTTGCGGCCGGAGACGAACAGCCAGCGACCGTCTTCCGAGATGCCGCTGCCGTGGGGCTCGAACAGTCCGCCACCGCTGATCTGACCCGCCAGCTGCCAGCTGGCGGTGTCGATCACCGCCACCGCGTTGGAGGTGCGTTGCGGGAAATACACCACCGAGCCATCCGGTGAGTAGACCGGGTGCCAGGGCTGACCACCGAGCGGAAAGCGCTTTTGCAGTCGCGGATTGCGGGCGTCGCTGATGTCGAACACCACTATCTCGCCGGAGATCTGTCCGCCGGTCACCATCGTGTTGCCGTCCGGCGAGATGGCGAACTGCACGAACGTGTGGATAGCACCCGGAACGTCGAGCAGCTCGAGACCCTCTTCGGCCGGCTCCACTGTCGCCAGGCGATTCTCTGCCAGGCTCGCGGTGTAAACCACCTCGCCATTGGGGTTGGCCATCACGGCGTGGGGACGAGCGAAGAAGACGTCGATCTCTTCGATCGCCATGCTGTCGCGCTCGATTACGCCGATGCGCGTCGGTGGGCTCACAGCCGCCATCGATCGCCCCACGTAGAGTGACCTGCCGGCAGGGCCCATCGACAGCATGCCGGGCGTCTCGAACTCGGCCTGGCCCACCAGGTTGTTGTCCCGGTCGAACTTCAGCACTCGCCAATCGGCGATCAGCGAGACGTACCAGTGCGACCCGTCGGGTTCGACGGCCACATGGTGTGGCTTGCAGTTGGCGCTGAACCCGAGCGCCGTGAGGTCGACCGTGGCGACCACCTCTTGGGTCTCGATATCGACTACCGAGACCGCAGCACCGTCCTGACTGGCGACGTAGACGAGGCTCGAAGGCGTCGCCCAGGCGGTGGAAGACCACGCCAATGCGACGACGATCAGGGTCACGGCGATCAGCGACCCCAGTATCCTGCGAGCGATCTCCTTCATTCCCTTTCCGACTCGCCAGGCGTGGCGGTGGGCGCCGCGTCGTCGCGCAGCTTGGCGACGAAAAAGCCCTCGCTCATCGAGGTGATCACCACGATGCCGCTACCGAAGTACGGGTAGTTGCTCCACGATCCCGCCATCCCCTCGCCGTCCTCTCCGTACGGCACGGTATCGATGTAGCCGATCTCCTTGATCTCCTCGGGCTCAGAGACGTCGAAGACCCGGAGTCCCGAGTCGTAGTTCGACTGGTACATGACGTTACCGACAACGTAGAGATTGTGGTCGATGGCGGGGTTGTCGGAGACGAACTCCTTGGCAACGATCGGATCCTCGAGGTCCTGCACGTCCCAGACGATCGTCCGCGTCCCTTCCACCAGGCGCATCATCTCGTCGCCTTCGTCGTTCATGTAGAAGTAGCGGTGATCGTCGGTGAGCCAACCCTGGTGGCTGTAGGAAACGTTGGGATAGCTCGCCATGCCGATCGACTGCGGGTCGCGCTTGTCGCTGACGTCGGCGATCGACAGCGCCGTCTCGTTGGAGCCGAAACAGATCTCCCGGCCCGTGTAGCGCTCGTCCGGACCGTGGTAGCTCACACACTGCGCGTCATGCGAGTAACCGGTGCCGCGCTCGCCCGTGCGGATGTCCTGGAAACACCCCGCGAAGACGGGCTGCTTGGGATCCTCGATATTCACCATGTGGAGTCCACCACCGCACGTCTCGCCGCCGCCGCTGGCACCAACGATGAAGGCGAAAGCAGTTTCCTCGTTGATGACGATGTTGTGGGCCGAGTTCATGTCGGTGTAGATCACGTCCTCTTCGAAGATGATCGGATCGCCGTCGAACTCGCGCAGACGCTTCAGATCGAAAACCTGCATGCCGTGCTCACCGGCGCTGTCGGAGACGATGAAGGCATGGTCGGCATAGACCTTGATATCGCGCCAGATACTCGTGACAGCGCCGTCCGTCCGCGGAAGCTTGCCGACATAGACCGGGTTGTAGGGGTCGGTGACATCGACGAACGAGGCCGCTGTGCTGAGCCCAACGATGGCGATGTCGCGATCCGTGTCGGGATCGGTCCATCCCCAGATGTCATTCACCACCACACCGCGACCGCCACCGATCTCGTGCGTCGGCAGGAACGCAAGCAAGTCGACGCCGGCACATTCGAAGTGCCCCGCCTGTCCGGCCTCGCACGGGACTGCGGCGCCGGTGATGCGCTCGAGCCCCGTGACATCGGACGCCACCGTGGTGCGATCCCAACCACCGTAGGTACGGGTCAAGATCATCGCCTCGCCGGCACCGAAGTCGACCGCAGGCACCCCGGCGACGATGGTGTCGCCACCGACGGCCAACGCTGCCGCGAAGCGCGAGTCCGGACCGAAGCTGCCGGTACCGATCTTCGAAACATCCGACCAGTTCCCGGATCCATCGTCGGTGTAGTGGAAGATCACACCCGAGTTGTTGCTGGCTCCCGGCGCTGCCACATAGATGCCGTCGTCTTCAACGGCGATGGCGGACCCGAATCCGAACGCCGACCCCTCGAACGGAAACATGCTGGCGGCGCGCGTGAGCTCGCCGCTCTCGGCGTCATAACGGAAACGCCGCACCGCACCGAGTTGGTTGGCACCAACCGCACCCACGAGCAGCTCGGAGCCCCTGATCGCCAGCGATGAGCCGAAGCGATCGTTCTCCATCGAGAAATCCCCGAGCGCCGTTACCTGCTCCCAGCCGTCGTCGGCGCGGCGGAACACGTAGACCAAGCCGGCGCGCTTGTTCGCCCTGGGGGCACCGACGACGGCCCACTCAGCGCTCATCAGCACCGCCGAGCCGAAGCGCTCGGGCGTCGGAGGCTCCGCCTCGTCATCTCCCTCGTTGTCCTCGCCCAGTCCGGCGTGCGCAGCTGCCAGCCCACCATCCGCCGCCGCATCGTCACCGTCGACGGCGGGCTCGGAGTCCCGGCGCATGCCCGACAGGCGCGCAACCTGGACCCACTGGTGGTCCTGCATCTCGAACACGTAGGCCGCTCCCCGGTTGCCATCGGCCGCTGGCGCTCCGACGACCAGGCGCTCCCCATCGCGCGACATGGCGGCACCGAACCGGTCGCCATCGAGTCCATCCGTGGGGACCAACGTGCCGACCTCGTTCCACGACCGGCCGTCGCGGTGGAACATGTACACGGCGCCGCTCGCATCGTTGACCGCACCGACCAGCAAGAAGTCACCATCAACATCGATCGCGCTGCCAAAGCCGTCGCCGTCGACGGCGTCGGAGGCGGACAGCGCCGCCGCCTCGACCCAATCGCCGCCAGCGCGGCGGTACACGTAGACATAGCCCGAGCTGGCTAGACTGGCCGGCTCACCGACGAACACCTCCCCATCGGCGATCGCTACCATCCGGCCGAACTGGCCAAAACCAACCTGGGCCTGAGCTGGCGCTGCGAACGCAACGAGGACAGGTACAACGGCGAGACAACGGAGGAGCTTCTTCACGCTTCACCTCTTGGGAGGCCGTGTGCGACGACGCATGGTGCATGCGGGCACGAGCCTCCGGAGCGGGGAGATGCAAGCAGTTTCGCCAATGGCGTCTCCGGGATCAAGCTCGGCCCGAGTCGCGAAATCAGCCTTCTCCCGGTCCCGACCATCGAGGCCCGTCCGGGGCCCGGTACGCGTGCATGCGCTCCAGCAAACGGTCGGGATGGTCGTCGACCAACAGCTGCTCACGCCGAGGGCCGTCGAGGAACCCCTCCTGCACTGCGTAGTCGAGCATTCCCAGGAGCGCGTCGTAGTAGCCGGCCACGTTCAAGACTCCGACTGGTTTCCTGTGCATCCCCAGCTGCGCCCAGGCGCTGATCTCGAACAGCTCCTCGAACGTTCCGATGCCGCCGGGCAGCGCGATGAAACCGGAGGCCAGCTCGGACATCAGATGCTTGCGCTCATGCATCGAGTCGACGACGACGAGCTCGCTCAGCGACGTGTGTCCGACCTCGCGCACCTGCAACCCGTACGGGATGACGCCGGTAACCCGACCGCCGGCAGCCATCACCGAGTCGGCGATACGGCCCATCAGACCGACGCTGCCGCCGCCGTAGACCAACCCGATGCCGCGATCGACGAGCGCCCGCCCGAGCGCCGCAGCAGCATCTCCGTAGTCGGCTCGAACGCCGGACCTGGATCCGCAGAAGACGCAGTAGAAGAGCCCGCCCGCGCCGTCAGGCGTTTGCTTGTATCCGCGCAGCGCGCTTCTCCCAGCGCTCGCGTGCCTTGGCACGCTCCTCCTCACGCGACTTCGGCGAGGCAGTAGTCACGAGGCTGCCCAACAAGCCCATCGAGACCGCCGTTACGTCGTCGACGGCGCGCTCGAATGCTTCCGTGTTTGCCTGCGACGGCGCCCGCATGCCGCTGATCTTCCGTACGTACTGCAGGGCCGAAGCACGAACCTCGGCTTGGGTCGCCGTGGGCTCGAAGTTGAACAGCGGACGAATATTTCGACACACGAGCGGATCCTCCTCGATGAATCGGAGCTGGCGAGTTGGCGCCCCATTTTGTCATGCGCGTGCGCCAGATCAGCGCGCCGCCGAGGATACGCCGCGGCTCCGGATTCAGGAAACCGGATCAGGAATTCGTGAATCCGTACTCGCCGCTGACGATCGAATACAGAAAACCCGGCGATATCGGGCACGCCAGCCGTCGCCCCAGGCCGCTCCCCTTTACGTCCATGATCGGGACAGGGCTGGCGTCCACGTTATCGCCGGGTCCTCCGGGCTCAGGTAACACCGTGCACGCCAGCCACAGCCCCAGGCCGCTCCCCTTTACGTCCATGATCGGGACAGGGCTGGCGTCCACACTGCCACCTGAGCTTCTATCGACAGAGGAGCAAATGTCGTGCCAATACGGCTGGGCGTTTTGGCCCTACCAGGCTGCGTCGGCGCCGGCGATGGCGCTCGGAGCGGCAAGCGTCGTCCCGATTTCGGGATCGCCTGTGCCAGAACCGGACGGCGCTACGAAGCGGGCTGTTCCACCGGATCGCTGGTGTACGGATCGTCCTCGACAACCCATCCATCCAGCAGGTTGATGATCCGGTCGCTGTAGCCAGCGTTCATCTCGGAGTGGGTCACCTGAACGATGGTGGTTCCCTCCTCCTCGTTGAGGCGCTTGAACAGCTCCATAATCTCCTTGCCCTGCGCCGTGTGGAGGTTGCCGGTCGGCTCGTCCGCCAGCAGCACCTTCGGGTTGCCGATGATCGCTCGAGCCACGCCTACCAGCTGCTGCTGCCCGCCGGACAGCTGGCTCGGGTAGAGATCCTTCTTGCCGACGATATTGAAGCGATCGAGGGTGTCCGCGACCATGCTCTTGCGCTGCGCCCGCTTGATGTTGCGATACGACAGCGGCACGTCGAGATTCTCGTACACGGTCATGCTGTCGATCAGGTGGTAGCTCTGGAAGACGAACCCGATGTACTCACGGTTCAGCCGGTTGCGCTCTTTCGAGCTCAGATCGTGCACCGGGTAGTCCAGGAAGTAGTACTCGCCTTCCCAGGACCCATCGAGCATGCCGATGATGCTCAACAGAGTCGATTTGCCGGCCCCCGAGGGCCCCATGATGGTGACGAACTCACCCTGCTTGATGTCGGCGTTGATGCGGCGCAGCACGTACGTGCGCCCGAAGCCCGACTTGTACCACTTTTCGATTCCGCGCAGTCGGACGATCGGCGAATTGGGATCCCGTTCGATTAGCGGTTCCGTGCCACGGGCTTCTTTGCCCCCTAGAAGGTCACGCGCTTTCCACATATCCCTCAACATCGTGCAATAGGCTTGCCATTCCTGCGAGCGTATCGCTAATCGAGGCCCAGAACCTCCAGTCCCTGACGGTAGGTGATATCCACCGGGATCGACTGCTCGGCCAGCCGATCGAGGGCTGCCTGCAAGCCGGGACCGACGACGCCGGCGGTGGACCAGAATGCCGCGGTGGCATCGTAGTCCCCGTCGCCCTGTAGCCGAAGTAGCTTTGCCGATAGGCCGACTATCGCTTCCTGGACGCGGGCGGAATCGATCGAGTACGTGCCGTTGGAAACGTCGAACGAGAAGGCCTGCTGGTCGCGGAAATAGTTGAAGCGTGCCAGATTGGCCCGGCCGTGGGCGCTCGTAGGCCCGAAGCGGACCGAGCGGAAGATCGAGGCAAAGAACGTCACGTAGTTGTCCATCAGGTCGACGTCATCCAGATCACCGCTCGCATGCAGCTGCGTGAGCATGTGCAGCCCCAGAATGTCGGCCTTGCCCTCCTCCACCCAGGAGGCGTGCTCCGCCAGCGCCTGGCGAACCGTACCGCTCCCATCGATGGTGTTCTTGATACCGAGCCCATGTGCCACCTCGTGGAACATGGTGTTGGCGAAGAAGGCGTCGAACGTCACGTGGCCGCGCTGCTCGGGTGCGATGAGCTCGGCGGCAATCGGCGCCAGGATGCCATCGAACTTGGCGCGCATGGCGTTCTTGATCTGCAACCGGCGCGTCCCCTTCTGCAGCTGCACCTGCTCGTCGTTGGGCAGGTTCACGGCGATCGATTTCGAGCCGGTGTTGGCCTCGCCGCCGGCGAACACCAGATCGTAGGCATTGAGCTCGGCCTCGGTGCCCGGCTCCTCCGCTTTGTAGGCGTCGGGCACTGGCAGGGTGCGCTGCAACGACGGCAGCAACGTGGCGTAGCGTGCCAGTCGAGCACTCCACTCCTGATCTTTGATGAAGATCAGCGCTTCGTGCGACGCCTTGGCCCCGAGCAGCTGATCTTCGTAGACTTCGATCGGGCCGATGACCACCTCGATGGTGTTGTCGGTCATCTCCATCCAGGCAACGTCGCTCGCCTGGTAGTCGTCGTCGAGCAGCGCCGCGGCCCGGAGCTCGAGGTAGTTGCGCAGCCCCGGGTCCTCAGCGAGCGTCGCCGCCTGGCGCAGCTTGCCGGCCACCTCCGCCGTCTGGGTGGCGAACGCGCGGTGATACGGGACTGTCGTCAGACTCCCCTCTGCATCCCGTCGCACCAGGGTGTAGAGCGATCGGACCGCCGGATCGTCGGCGGCGTCGATCTCCTCGCGCGTAATGTCGGCTGGATAGAAGTTGGCACCCGGCGGTTTGGCACCCACGCCTTCGACAAACGGCGCGTTGCCGTCGAGTCGATCCCAGGGGCCGGTGTTGAGCTCGGCGAAGCGTCGCTCGGCAGGATCCTCTAGTGCTTCTATCAACGACGCGCGATCGCCGTAAGCCTCGATCCAGTAGATCTCGTCGATTGCCCGGGCCGCGTCGATCAGCAGGCGCAGAATCTGACGCTGATCGTCGCTCAGCATCGACAGGTCAGGGGCCAGACTGACTTCTGTGTACTTGGCCAGGCCGCGCTCGGCAGCGCTGGTCGAATTGGTCGCAGGTTGCGCCCGGTCGGAAGCAGGACTGCACGAGATAGCGGTCAAGGTGAGCAGCAGGAGTGCGGTGGCGCTGCGAAGAATCATGGGCTCCTCGGAGTCAGTTGATTGCTATCGGTAGGGGTGCGCCGTCCTCGTACAGCTGACCTCGGGATGCCTCGCAGCGGCCGTAAAGGGCGCCCGGCAGGGATGCGACGAGCTCCGTCGGTAAGACGCGATTCCGCAGGTCCGTTTCCGCATCGGTGTCCGTGAGTACGCGTACATAGTTTCCGGTCAGCCCACTCCAGCGTCTGCCGTCACCGAACGGTTCGCTCGACTCCCAAAGAACCTCGACGTGGCGGCCCAACATCCGATGTCGGAAGCTCCCCTCCAGGTCGGCACCAAGTACGTGGAGTCGGCGGCTGCGAGCCTGAGCGACCGATGGATTCACCTGCCGCCGCATGTGGGCGGCTGCAGTACCGGCACGCGGCGAGTAGCGGAACACATGCAAGCGCGAGAACGCCATCGACTCGATGAACCGGATCGACGTTTCGAACTCGGCCTCGGTCTCGCCCGGAAATCCCACGATGACGTCGGTGCTGACCGCAAGATCCGGGACCGCTGCGCGGGCCGCATCCACCAGCGTGGTGAACTCGGCCTGGCTGGTTCGCCGCGACATGCGCCGCAGCGTCGCGTCGCAGCCGCTTTGCAGCGGCAGATGCAGGTGCGGCTGCAGCCGCGGATCGGCCCACAGGTCGAAGAGCTCGGGGCGCATGTCCCATGGCTCCAGCGACGATAGTCGCACCCGTGGCATATCGGTGCGCTCGAGGATCGCCGCAACGAGATGTTCGAGACCATGCGGATCGCCGAGATCGTGGCCGTAGGAGCCGAGATGTACCCCCGTGAGCACGGCCTCCTGGTAGCCGAGATCCGCCAGCTGCCGAATTTGGGCAACCACCGCTTCCTGCGACCGACTACGGCTGGCGCCGCGTGCGACCGTGACGATGCAGAAAGTGCAGCGGTTGTCACAACCATCCTGAACCTTGACGAAAGCCCGCGTCCGTCCCTGCCCTGCGGCGAAGGGTGTCGACTCCGAGTCGCCGATCGGGTCGGCGTCGGTCAGCAGCCCGGCGCCGGCGAGCAGATCAGCGAGATGGTCCTTGTCGCGGTTGCTCACCACCATGTCGACACCCAGGCGTTGCACCTCGGCCCGGGACAGATCGGCGTAGCACCCCGTCACCACGAGGCTTGCTTCGGGATAATCGCGCCGAATCTGGCGCAAGATCTTGCGTGACTTGCGCTCCGCCACCTGTGTGACGGCGCAAGTGTTGAAGACGAACAGATCGGCCGAATCCCCCGGAGCCACGACGCGGTGGCCACGGCCGGCCAACCCGCGCGCCAGCTCCTCCATCTCGCCGATGTTCAACCTGCAGCCGATCGAATCGAGACGCACGCGCACGTCAGCTGGCCGCCAGAAAAAAGGCGCTGCGCGCGACGCGCGGTCCACCGATACGGATCATTTGCCGAGTCTCCGAGATGCCTGGTGATTCTAGCAAGTGATGACCGTCAGAACCTGTTGTGGACAGGCACACAAGGAGCCACGGGGGGTGGCATCACGCCCTGTCCGGGGGGAGATTCATGGCACGTTCACTTCGCAACCCGATCCTGTGCATGTGCGCACTGTTCGTCATTGGCGGCACGCTGCTGCCCGCGACCGCCGAAGCAGGGTGCTTCGGGGAGCTCGATTCCTGCATGAATTGCGCCCGGAAGTACTTGTGGGAGGGCATCAAAGGGCTCAGTGCGAGTCTGATCCGCGACGCCAACGTGATGATGTGGGACTGCAATCTCGATGTGTACCACTGCATCATTCTGGGCAAGCACCACCGCTACGGATGCGCCATCTGACCACCGAAGGCGGTCCGTTTTCGTGCTGGCGGAACTGTCCGGGAGAGCTCGCTCTCCCGGGCAGCCGCCCAGGACCAGGGGGGTGTTGCTCATGGAGAACCTGTGCTCGCGGAACCTATGTCTCGAGATGCTGCGTCTCGGGAGGCTGCCCGTCGCAATGCCGCGGATCGGAACGGTGCGTATCGGAATGTTGCGCGCCGGACTGTTGGATGTCGGAGCACGGTGCTTTGGAATCCTGTGTTTGGTATCACTCGCTACTTGCCGCCCTGTCGAGCTGCCGGCGGAGTGGACTCTGGAGGCGGAAGAGCTCCGCACCCTCGGGCAAGAGCCCGTCGACGCAGCCACGGCGTTCTTCAATCCGGCCGCGGTGGGATTCGACGCTCAGAATCGAATCCATGTTCTCGATACCGGTAACCACCGCGTACAAATCTTCTCGCCGGCCGGTGATCTCGTTGCTTCGCGCGGCAGACGCGGCAACGGCCCCGGAGAGCTCAGTGGCCCGGAAGGAATGTGGGTGTACCCAAGCGGGGAGATACTGATCGCCGATACCGGAAACCGGCGGCTGGCGCGTTTCGGCCCTGCGGGTGAGCCGCTCGATGCCGTCGCAGTCGACTACCTACCGCTCGAGGTGATGGGAACGGCGGAGCACATCTTCGTGCTGCGTCTACCACCGGCTTCCTTCATGTTCGGTCCCGCGGCGGAGCCCCTGGTGACCGTACTAGACCGCGACGGCACGCATCTCGACAGCATCGTGCCGCCGCAGCCAAGCGACGTAGGCATTCTCTACTTCCTGCTCAACACTCGGCGCATCGCACCGGCACCAGGCGGAGGGTTCGCGCTGGCCCATACTCACGTCACCAGCCAGGTGCAGCTGTACGACCGGCTCGGGACGCCAACCGCGACCATCGATACGCTGTACAAGGCGGCCAGCTGGGCGCCGCTCGGCCGTCTGCCGCGCCACATCAGCGACCAGAGCCTGGATCGTGTGGCGCGTACCGCCACGGATGTCGCTTGGGATGCTTCGCGCGGCCTCTACTGGGTGCTCGCCGGGTACGTCGACCGTACCTCTGAAGGAACTTGGACGACCGGCACCGAGCTCTATCGCTACGACACGAAGGGCGTCTACCGCGGCTCGGTGATGCTCCCCTATGCGGCGCGTGTCGTCGCGCCCGCTCCCGATCGGACCGTCTGGCTGATCGACGAAGAGGGCGTCCTGCACCAGCTCCGTCTACGCGATCCGGACCTCGCTCCGCCTCTGGGCGAGCCTTGACCAGCGTCGAACCCGGCCACGGCTCTCTTTACCGCCGTCTACGAAAACGCCACACGGTCGTACCGTGCTCGTCGCCCTGCGTGAATACGAGCACCTCGCCCGAAGCAAACTCGTAGCGGAAGGTGTAGCGCCGTACAGTGGACTGATCGTCGAACGACCACCAGCGTCCCTCGACCTCGAGAACGCGCCCATTGCCGGTCCAGTGGGCCCGCTCACGGACCTCGGCGGCGCCGCGCTCGAATTCGCTCACCGAACCGGCCCAGCGATACGTCTGGACGTTCTGTTCCCCGTTCTCGGGCCGGAACTCGAACACGATTCGGTCGATCTGCTGGTCTATCCGGTAGGAGACCTCGCGATCACGCCACACCTCGACCATCGGATCGCTCGAGGCGGCATCGAACAGCCACTCCCCGGTCATGTCGACCACCGGCACGTCCGAGATCCACGGCGTCCATTCGAGCGGCGGCCTCTCTGGCGGGTCGGCCTGCTCTTGAGCGACCGCCGATGCTGTTGCCAGCGCGGACAGTGTGAGAGCCGCCAGGATCGCGATGGCGGCGCGTTGCTGCCCGCGACCGACAGCAGAGAAGGAGGCGGCGGGCGGGATCGAACCGCCGAATCGCGGTTTTGCAGACCGCTGCCTTACCACTTGGCTACGCCGCCTAATCAAGGGTCGACGCCGGACTCGCCGCGTCGTGCTGCTCGGCGGCCGGACCTGACACCCGCGGGACACCACACGCGGGAGAAACTGATGGAGCGGGAAACGGGATTCGAACCCGCGACCTCAACGTTGGCAACGTTGCGCTCTACCAGCTGAGCTATTCCCGCTCCGGAATGCAAAGGATATCGGCGGGGTGAGACGCAGGCAAGAACCCCACAATTGGCCAAGCACGACTATCGCACCTGCCGGCTTTGCCGCATCGACAAGGCTCAGAGTCTGAAGGCGTCGCGTACCCATTCGGTTCGAAGTCTGCCTCGACCATCGGTCAGCAGGGCCACTACGTCGAAGCGAATCGACCGGTAGCCGTGCCCGTACTGTCGCAAGAACGCCGCCGCGGCACGCGCCAGACGAAGCTGCTTGCGAGCGTCGACGGCCTCCAATGGGGTGCCGAAACGGTCAGATCGTCTCGCCTTGACCTCGACGAACACAAGCGCGCCATCAGCGTCGACTGCGACAAGGTCAATCTCACCGCCCGCCCGGCGGTAGCGCCGCTCGATCACCTCCATTCCGGCCTGTTTCAGGCACTGCTCGGCATGGCGCTCGGCGGCGCGTCCGAACCGGGCGCGCCAGGCGTTGTGCTGTCCCATGTGAAACAGGAGACGGTCAGCGGCTTGCGCGGCTCCCGGGCAGGCGCCGCCAGCGCACTCCGTCGGGAGTGTCCTCGATCTCGACACCGCGTGCCCGGAGGCGATCCCGCAAAGCGTCCGAGGCCTCGAAATCCCGCCCCAGACGGGCCTCGGCGCGCGCCACGATCATGGCCTCGATCTCCGGCCCGACGCTGGGCCCGGAGGCGCGGATGCTCGTACCCTCGTACTCGATGTCGAGCTCGCGGCGTTCCTCGCGCTGCAGGATTCCCCAGAGTGCATCGATGTCGGTGAGCCACTCCACTACTCCCTGGAGCGTCTGCCGGTCCGCCTCCTGGCGATCTAGCGCAGTGTTCACGTCGCGTACCAGGCTGAACACGTGACCCAGCGCACCGGCGCTGTTGAGGTCGTCATCCAGAGCCAGCCCGAAATTCTCTCGGGCGCGCTCGAGAGCTGCTCGTAGCAATGCGGTGCGCTCCGGATCGTCATCCGGCAAGCGCGGCGATCGCTCCTCGATCCGCGCCAGCAGCTCGTGCAGGCGGGCGATCGATGCCGACGCCTGTTCAATGGCCTCGAAGGTGAAATTCAACGGCCGCCGATAATGCACCGACGCGAGCAGGTATCGGATCGCCGTCGGATCGTGCCCTTCCTCGAGCAACTGCGCCAGGGTGTAGAAGTTCCCCAACGACTTGGACATCTTCGTCCCATCAACCACCAGATGGCTGCAGTGCATCCAGTGGCGGACGAACTGCACTCCGGTGGCAGCCTCACTCTGGGCTATCTCGTTTTCGTGATGCGGAAAGATCAGGTCGGCACCCCCCAGATGGACATCGAAGCTCTCACCCAGGTACTTCATGCTCATCGCCGAGCACTCCAGGTGCCACCCTGGCCGACCGTTCCCGAACGGTGACTCCCACGACGGTTCGCCACCGGTAGCGGCCTTCCACAGCGTGAAGTCTCGCGGGTCCTCCTTCGCCAACCGATCTGTCTCGACGCGTTCGGTCGACTTCATTGCTTCCGGATCGAGGCGAGCCAGTTGACCGTAGCGGTCGAACGAGGCCACCCGGAAAAAGACGTTGCCCTCAGCAATGTAGGCATGATCGTTGGCAAGCAACTTCGAGATCAGGTCGATCATGTCGTCGACGTGGTCGGTCGCCCGCGGGTAGCACGCAGCCGGTCGTACTCCGAGAGCGGTGAGAC
Organism: Acidobacteriota bacterium; assembly: GCA_965248695.1. Classification (GTDB taxonomy): domain Bacteria; phylum Acidobacteriota; class UBA890; order UBA890; family WLXD01; genus DASCOT01. The sequence goes on from CBDFKD010000002.1 coordinate 5,482,768, forward strand.
CACCAAGGAACTCGTCGACGAACGGGTCGGTGTACTCGCGCAACGTGACACCCGCCTGCAGCGCGCCCGCGATCGTTCGGTCGTCTACGTCGGTGATGTTCATCACCAGATTCACCTCGTAGCCGCGCCAAACGAGGTACCGGTGCACCAGGTCGACCCAGACGAAGAACCGGTAGTTGCCGATGTGCGGCACGTCGTACACGGTCGGACCACACGAGTAGACGCCGACCCGCGGCGCTGAAGCGGGCGCGAAGGGTTCCTTACGGCGGGTCGCGGTGTTGTAGAAGCGCGGCATTAGTGGCCTGATGCTGGCAAAGCCCTAGCAGGCCGTGGTGGAAGTGTGGCGGGCCTGGTTGCGACGAGTTGGGGCCAGATGCAAGGCGGCCTGACGCACACGATGCCCTAGCAGGCCGTGGTGGAAGTGTGGCGGGCCTGGTTGCGACGAGTTGGCGCCAGATGCAAGGCGACCTGACGCAGACGATGCACTAGCAGGCCATGGTGGAGGAGGGCCAACGCCGCAGATGGCCCCAAATCGCCGCAACCCTTCGGGCGACTGGGGGTTGCGCGCGGATGCTGCTGCGTCGTTTGTCGTCAACGATGGGGTGACCATCGCCTCCTCCTCTCTCCTGGCCTGCGCCTCGCAAAACCCTGTCGCCAGACCCACCACACTTTCACCACGGCCTGCTAGACGCGGCACGAGACGGTATGTAGATCGGCGCCATCGGTGTCCATACCGATCACCACGTCGATGCCATCAGCGACGACCACCAGGCGCGCTCGAATGGCGTCCCCCGCCGTGTCTCCGATGTCGGAGAGCGCCTGTCGCACGTCAACCTCTAGCTGATCGCCATCGCAATCGGCGCCGCCGGCCGCAGTCAGGAACGCCCGGGTGGCACTCACCACCAGGCGGAGCATCTCCGAGGGTGTACCCGTCAGGGTGACCTCCTCGCCAACAAGCTCTTCGTTCATGATTGCAGCGATCGCCTCGTCGCTCATGGCCGTACTGGAAGCTCGCGAAGGGCGCCAGTATAGCTCAGGCCATCCTCCGGACCGGGTCGGTCTGACCGACCGACCGCCGCATCAGATCCGCTCACGGCGCGGGTCGCGTCTCGAAGTAGCGTCGAGTCTCGTGGACATCCTGCTGGATCTGCGCCGCCAGAGCCGAACCGTCGGGGAAGGCCCGTTCTTGCCGCAGCATCCGCAACAGAGCCAGTTCGATGTCGCGTCCGTACAGCGGTTCGTCGAAATCCAGCAGGTGAGCTTCGGCGACGAGCTCCCCGGCCGCCTCGAAGGTGGGCCGAATACCGATGTTGGCGACCGCTTGGTGGACCTCGCCGTCCATTGTGACCTCGGCGACATAGACGCCCCGACGCGGCGTACAAGCGTGGCCGATTCCCAGGTTCGCGGTCGGCGCCTCCAGCAGTCGGCCTCGCCCTCTACCGGCGACGACCACTCCGGCCAAAGCGTAGGGTCGCCCGAGCAAGCTGGCGGCCGTCTCGATCTCGCCGCCGCCAATGAGCCGCCGGATGCGCGTCGACGACACCGGCTCGCCATCGACGAGCACGGGCGGGACGCGCTCGACGTGGAAGCCTGCGTCGGCGGCGCGCTCCTCCAGGTAGGACGCCCTGCCGGCACGCTCGCGTCCGAACGAGAATCCCTCGCTGACGTGCAAGGAGCCGACATCGAGCTCGGCGATCAGGAACTCGTCGACGAATCGTCTCCGACCCACAGCGGCGATCTCGCGATCGAACGGAATCACCACCGCCATATCAATGCCGACGGTCTCGATGGCCGCAATGCGCTGGCCGGTCGTTTGCAGCTGCGGGGGCGGCTCCGGTGCCAGAACGGCAAGCGTATGGGGATCGAAGGTGCATACCACCGCCGGCACCCCGCGCTGCCGCGCCGCCTCGAGCGTCCGGCGCATGACCTCCTGATGCCCCAGGTGGACTCCATCGAAGTTGCCGATGGTGACCGCCGGCCGCGCCAGACCGAGATCCAGCTGCCGGAATCCGCGTACTACTCGCATCGGGCGCGCTCGGGAAGCACCAGCTGGAGCATGAGCTCGTCGTGGGCGACCGCGACCCCGTGTGGAAGGGCCGCATCGGTCGCCGCGTGCTCCAGGTCATGACTCAGATGCGTCAGATAGGCCTGTTTGGGTTGCAACCGCGCTACCTGCTCGAGTGCCTGATCGAGCGTAAAGTGCGATCGGTGCGGCTTGCGGCGTAGCGCATCGATAACCAGCACATCGAGTCCTCGAAGCCTCGCAGCGGCCTCGCTGGGGATGTCGTTGCAGTCCGTCGCATAGGCGAAGTCCCCGATGCGGAAGGCGCGTACGGCGCCTCCACCGTGCGGCAGCTCGATCACCTCGATCTTCAGCCCCGACAGCTCGAAACGGTCACCGATCTCCACCGGGGTCAAGCGCGGCACCGCGATGGCGTCGGGCTCGAAGGCGTAGGCGAACATTCGCCGGACCGAGGCGAGCGTGTCCGGGTCGCCATAGAGCGGGATCGGGCGTCGGTACACGAAATTGAAGATCCTCAGCTCATCGAGTCCGAGGACGTGGTCGGCGTGGCCGTGGGTGTAGAACACCGCGTCGACCCGGTCGATCCCTGCCCGCAAGGCTTGCTGACGCAGGTCCGTCGCGGTATCCACAAGGACCTTGACGTCCTTGCCATCGGGCGCCGTCCACTCCAGCAGCAGGCTGGCCCGTAGCCGTCGGTTGCGAGCGTCCGAAGATGTGCAAACATCACACTGGCACGTGATGACCGGGATACCCACTGAGGTACCGGTACCGAGGAAGGTCACACGGAGTCCGTCAGACATGATCAGGTAGAAGGTCGCGCGGAGGTTGCCGGTCGAGGACGTCGGCAGAGCGGGGGCTGCGAACGGCGGCCGATACTACCATGGCGGTGGTCGCGAAACTCCGGGCTCGAGGGGCGGATGGAAGAGTTGCTGTTGTTACTTTACAGCCGTCCCGGGTGCCATCTTTGCGACGCTGCCAAGGACTCGCTAGCCCCCTTCGTAGAGCGCTACGGTCTCCGCGTCGAGGAGCGCAACGTCGAGCTGAATCCGGGATGGGAGCGCAAATACGGCACCCAGATACCCGTCGGAGTGCTCGGCGGGCGCAAAGTGTTCAAGTACCACCTCGATTCCGGCCGCCTCGAGCGCTCCATTCAGGCGCTGCTACAAGTTCCGCCAGAGGCCTGAGGCGGGCGGCTCCGGCAGATCAGCGAAACCGTGGCTGTGCTAACCTCTCTTCGTCTTTCGAGCCGCATTGTACGGAGCAACCCCGATGGGAATTCGGCGCAAACAGGTAGTGATCGCGGCGATCGTCATGACCCTGGCGCTCGGCTATCTCTTGTTCACCGGCATGCGCGACACTATGGTCTTCTACTACACCGTAAGTGAGGTTACCTCGCAGGGTGGGACGCTCAGCAACGTGCCACTCCGCGTAGCAGGCAAGGTGGTCGCCGGCACGATCGAGATATCGGCAGCGAATCATCTCGACCGCCGGTTCGTGATTCACGAGGGCGGCTCCGAGATTCCGGTCGTGTATCACGGCATCACGCCGGACACGCTGGTTGACGGCGCCGACGCGGTGGTGGAAGGCAAGCTGGGTACCGACGGCATATTCAACGCTACCTTCGTGATGGCGAAATGTCCGTCCAAGTACGAGGCTGAGACCGACCTCTCGAAGTACCGCGAGGCAGGCGTGGCGGCCCGCACCGAGACCTCTCCCTGATCCTGGACAGCGGAGCGTCCCGCCGTTGATCGCTCTAGGCCACAGCGCCCTGATCGCCGCTTTCGCCACTGCTGCTTACACGATCGCCGTGGCATTGCTTGGCGCCCGACGACGGCAGCCCGCCCTCATCGGCAGCGCCCGAAACGGTGTCTATGTGACCTCGGGATTGGTCTTCGTAGCCGCCGGGTCGCTACTCTGGCTACTGGCCAACGATCGCTTCGTCGTGCGCTATGTGGCCGAGAACTCCCGCATCGCCCAGCCGCTCATATACAAGATATCGGCGCTCTGGGGCGGCATGGCCGGATCGTTGCTGTTGTGGACGGTAGTGCTGTGTGCGTACTCGACCCTCGCCGTGTGGACCAATCGTCGCCGTCACCCGGAGCTCATGCCGTACGTCTACGCCGTGTGCATGACGACCGCCATGTTCTTCATCGCGCTGCAGCTGTTCGCCGCCGATCCGTTCGAGACACTGCCGTTCACGCCGCTCGACGGCAGGGGGTTGAACCCGCTCCTGCAAAACCCTGCCATGGCCATCCACCCTCCAAATCTTTATATGGGGTTCGTGGGGTTCACGATTCCGTTCGCCTTCGCGATCGGCGCGCTAGCAAGCGGACGGCTCGACACCTCGTGGCTGCACGCCATTCGGCGCTGGACCATCGTCGCCTGGTTCTTCCTATCGATCGGCATCACGCTGGGGGCGCAGTGGGCCTATGTGGAGCTCGGCTGGGGAGGGTACTGGGGCTGGGATCCGGTGGAGAACGCATCCCTGATGCCATGGCTGGTGGCCACCGCGTACCTGCACTCGGTAATGATCGAGGAAAAGAAGCAGATGCTGCGGGTGTGGAACATGTTGATGGTCATCGCGACGTTCGCGTTGTGCATCTTCGGTACGTTCCTGACCCGCTCCGGGATCGTCTCTTCAGTACACGCCTTCACCACCTCGAACCTCGGGCCCCTCTTCGCGATCTTCCTGGCGGCCATTCTCGCGGTCAGCTTGGGCCTCGTCGCCTGGCGACTGCCTGATCTAAGGAGCGCCAACCAGCTCGAATCGGTGCTCTCGCGCGAATCATCGTTCCTGTTCAACAACCTGGTACTGGTGGTGTCCTGTTTCGCCGTGCTGTGGGGGACCATGTTCCCGGTTATCAGCGAGGCTGTGAACGGCGTCAAGATCACCGTCGGGCCACCGTTCTTCAATCGCGTCAATGTGCCCATCTTCCTGATGCTCCTGGCACTCACCGGCGTCGGGCCACTGATCGCATGGCGCCGCGCATCGTGGCCCAGCCTGCGGCGGGCGTTCGTGTGGCCAAGTATTTCTGGCGTGGCGGCGATGATCGTGATGCTGGCGCTGGGGCTCGGAGGCCCTTACACGCTCATCTGCATCGGGCTGTCGGCGTTTGTCGTCGGCACCGTCGTGCAGGAGTTCTGGCGCGGCACGCGGGCGCGGTCGGCCGCCAACGATGAGACCTGGCACCAGGCCCTGGTCGGACTGACCCTGCGTAACAAACGACGCTACGGCGGCTACATCATCCATGTGGGCATCGTCCTGATGGCCATCGGGATCACCGGCTCGAGCGTTTTCCAACGCGAGGTTGAGGCCACCCTGCGACCGGGCGAGACGGTCGACATCGGCGCCTATCGCCTCCAATACGAAAAGCTCGACCATTTCCAGTCCAGCGGCGTCGAGGTGAGCTCCGCATCGGTGATTGCTTTTGACGGCGGCACGCCCCGGTTCCGTCTGGTGCCGCAACGGCACTTCCATCCGGCGCAGGAGAATCCGACCACTGAAGTGGCGATCTGGAGCAGCCTCAGGCACGACCTGTACATCGTGCTCGCTGGCTGGGACGCGCAGCAAACCGCAACGTTCAAGGCCTACTTGAACCCGCTCGTCAAGTGGATCTGGATCGGCCTCGCAGTGCTCGCGCTGGGCAGCATCCTGGCAATGTTCCCCGACCGCAGCCACAGCCAGGTCGGCATCGCGAACTACTGACGGAAGGTCGCAACATGCACAGCGGAAACAACCAGGCAGGGAGCGCAACGCTGATCGTCCTGACGGCGCTGGCGGCCGGCGCACTGGGGCTCGCCAGCGCCTGGTGGATGGCGCAGCCGGACCACCGCATCGACCCGTTCACGCGTCTGGCTGGCGAGATCGGCTGTCAGTGCGGTGATTGCAATCTCAGACCGATCGGAACTTGCGGGTGTGGCTTCGCCGACGGAATGCTCGCGGAGCTGCGCGAGCTCGTCGATACCGGTCAGTCTGACGAGCAGGTGATGACTACGCTCGTGGCGCGCTACAACTCGACGATCCGCATCAAGCCCGACAGCTCGGGCTTTGGTCTGCTCGCCTGGGCCGTACCGATCCTGCTGCTGACGATGGGCGCTGTCGGCGTCGGCGCGGTGTTGTCGCACTGGGCTCGCAAGGACTTCGACGACGACGACCCGAGCAAGCCGCCCGTGGCCTCGCCTTCGACGCCCGCGACGACCATGCAAGACGATAATGACGCGCGCCTACGCGCCATCGTCGAGCGCGAGCTGGACTCGCTCAGCGACTGATGGAGATCGTCATCCCCTTGGCGGTGGTGATCCTGGCCACGCTGGCCCTCGTGTATCCGCTTGTACGCCCTCCCCTGCTAGCGCTCGAGAACGGTGCCGGGCCGTGGTCGAAGCTGGCTGCCCTGGAGGACCGCAAGCAAGTAATCTATGGCGCGATTCGCGAGGCTAGCTTCGACTTCCGCACCGACAAGATCGGCGAGGATAACTACCGGCAGGAGGTCAAGCTACTCAAGCAGCAAGCCATCGAGATCGTGGCCGAGATAGAAGCGTTGCGAACGCAGGCACCGCGCGCCGCCACGTCACTCGAGCAGAGGATTTCGGCAGCTCGCGAGCAGTTGCTGCAGGATGACCCCCAGGCCATCGATGCCGGCGATGAAAACGAAGCAAACGTGCGCGCGGCGGCCACCGACGACGCCCCCGCTGTCGACCGATTCTGCAGCTCGTGCGGGCACGGTGCAGACCACGACGATCGTTTCTGCGCCGCCTGCGGTGCCCGACTGCAAGCCACCTGAGCATGGACGCGAAGGGGTTTGCGCCGTGGATCCTTGCCGCCGGGCTGGCCACCGTGGGGGTCGTCAGCGCGACGCCGTCGCAGAACGACACGACGTCGGTGCGGGCGCGAGCCACGCTTCCCGACGGCACCACCGTAGCGCCGCTGATGCAACTCGAAGTACACGATGGCACGGCAGTGGTGTTTTCGGCTCGCGCTGACGCCGACGATACCGGCTTCGTGCACTGGGATTCCGTCCCCGCCGCGCCAGGCATGCACGCAACCGTCAGCGCGGTGTACGACGGGGTGAGGTATCAATCCGAGACAGCGGTGGTAAACGCCGGATCGGTTCTGCAGATCGAGCTACCGGTATTCCCGGTGTCCACCGAGGGAAACCCGCTGCACATCGACACCCTGCACGTGATTGTCCAGGCCGACGATCCCACGGTCTACCGCGTGCTGCAGTTCATGACGGTCAGCAATGCGAGCAGCACGGCTTTTGCGGGAGGCCCGTCACTAGGCGACGGACGCCGCGCCGGCCTGGTGATTCCGCTGCCGGACCAGGCATCCGCCGTCAGCCCGGCCCCGTTCCCGACGCCAGAGGATGCGCTACCGCGCACCGATGCAGGCATCGAGCCGGGTCGCGTCCTGGACGCACGCCCGGTACCGCCGGCGGGGCGACAGGTCGCCGTCACCTACACGTTGACCGCGGACGCCACGAGTCTTCCGTTCCGTATCGAGCTGCCCTACCCGGTGCAGACCCTCAGCGTCATGTTGGGCGGCGACGCGGCCGCCGATCTCGAGCTCACGACATCGACGTTGCAGCAGAATGAGCCGCAGGACATCGGTGGCGAACTCTACGAGCTGTGGACCGCCGAGGCTCTACCGCCCGGAGCCGAATTGTCGTTCGAGCTCGGGGTTCGGGGCGTGCGGTTGCTGCCGACCCACTGGGCGCTGATCGGACTCGCGTCAGCCCTCGTGGTAGCGATCGTTGCGACGATCCACGGCGGCGGATCGATGCAGCATGTCCGACACCGCCAGTCACGGCTGATTGATCGCATCGCCCGCCTCGACGTGCAATACGAGCGCGGCGAGATCGCCGACCTGGAGTACTTCCGGGCTCGCGGGCAGGAGCTCGAGAGTCTGCAGCTGGTGGCTCTGCAGGCAAAAGCGGCGCGAGCGACGCGCACCGCTTCCTGACGCCATCGTGCAAGCGACCATCGTCGCCCGTGGGCTCGGCAAACGATTCGGCGGCCACGTGGGGCTGGCCGATGTCGACCTGGACGTGCCGGCGGGTGAGTTTCTCACCATCTTCGGCCCCAACGGTGCCGGCAAGACCACCTTGATTCGTTGCCTGGCGACGCTGGCGCGCCCGACCACGGGCACGGTCGAGCTTCTCGGCGTCGCACTGGCCACGGCCGACGCCGGGATCCGATCGCGAATCGGCGTCGTCTCGCACCAGTCGTTTCTGTACGGGCAGCTCACCGCGCGCGAGAACCTGCTCTTCTACGCCCGTATGTTTGCAGTAGACGACGCTGACGACCGTGTTCGCGCGGTGGCCGATGTCGTTCAGCTGACGGATCGGCTTGACGATCAGGTGCGGACGTTCTCTCGCGGGCTGGTGCAGCGCTGCGCCATCGCGCGCGCGCTCGTGCATGAGCCTGAGATGTTGCTGTTTGACGAACCATTCTCGGGACTCGACCCGCTGGCTGCCGCACGGCTGGCGGATATGCTGCGAGCGGCGCACGAGGCCGGGCGTACCGTTGTCATGACCAGCCACGACCTGCGCCGCGGCATCGAGCTGGCAGATCGCGTGGCTGTGCTGCGGCGTGGTCGGCTGGTGCATATCCAGCCGGCAGCCACGGCGAGCGACTTCGAGGCCACCTACTACGGTCTCGTTACGGACGCTGACCGGTGAGCGCCGCCCGCCGCATCGCCCTCATCGTCGCCAAGGACCTGCGTGGCGAGCTGCGCACCAAGGAGGCCCTGACCTCGACGGTGTTCTTCTCACTGCTGGTGTTGTTGGTGTTCAACTTCGCGTTCGATCCCGGTACCCGTGACCTGAGCGTCGTCGGCGCCGGCATCCTGTGGATCGCCTTTCTGTTCGGGTCCATCCTGGCGATGAACCGCCTGATGCTCGACGAGCGCGAGGATGCCAGCCTCGAGGGGCTGATGCTCTGCCCGGTTGAGCGCACCAGCCTGTACGTCGCCAAGTGCATCACGTTGTTCGTGTTACTCACAACGACGGAGACCGTGACCCTGGGCCTGTTCATAGTGTTCTTCAATGTGCCGGTAGATGGTCACTTCGGCGGGCTTGTCCTCGTCGTCGGACTCGGGACCATCGGGCTGGTGGCTTTGGGCACCACTCTCGCCACCATGTCGGTTCGGACAAGGACTAGAGAAGTGATGTTACCGCTGCTGCTCATACCTGTCGCCGTCCCGCTCTTGATTGCCTGCGTCGAGACAACCGGCTCCATTTTGGCCGGTCGAGGTCTCGCAGACGAGCTACACTGGCTGCAGCTGCTGACCGCTTTCGACGCGTTGTTCTTAGCGCTCGGGTACATGACATTCCCCGCCTTGCTCGAGGAGTGAAACGCGTGACCGCCATCCGAATCGAGACCCCCCCCGCCGGTGGCGCTGACTTTCTCCGCACACTCGTAGTGCTCGCGCTTGTAGCATCGCTCGTCGCGCTGTGGGCGGCGTTCATCTATGCGCCCACCGAACGCACGGAGCGTGACGTGCAGCGCATCCTGTACATGCATGTGCCCGCGGCCATGACCATGTACGTCGCGTACGGTCTCGTGTTTCTCGCCAGCGTCATGTACTTGGCGCGGCGCGACAGCCGCTGGGACGAGTTGGCCGCAGCGTCGGCCGAGGTCGGGACAGTGTTCGCCACCACGGTCTTGGTTACCGGCCCCATTTGGGCCAAGAAAGCATGGGGTACGTATTGGATCTGGGACGCGCGCCTCACCAGCATGTTGGTGTTGTGGCTGATTTTCTGCGCCTACCTGATGCTGCGCGCGTACGGGGGCGACCGCGAACAGGTGGCACGCTACTGTGCCGTCTTGGCCATCATCGGCTTCGCCGACCTTCCGATAATCCACTACTCGGTACAGTGGTGGCGCACACTCCACCCTGAGCCCAAGATCATGACGCAAGGCTCCATGGGCGGCGGCTTGGAGCAATCTATGCTGATTGCTTTCGCGCTCGGCACCCTGGCAGCATTTATGCTATTCGCAGTCCTGCTGCGACTGCGATTGCGTCTCGAGCGCGCAGGGCGCCGGGTCGACGTAGCCGGGCAGCTACTTCGTTCGGAAATTTTGTGACTTGGCGGCAGAGGGAATGACGACAACGATGAGCGACCTCGGGTTCTTGTTCGCCGGTTTCGCCGCCGCCTGGGCGGTCGCGTTCGCGTATCTGTGGTCTCTCGCGAAGCGCACGCAGGCTCTGCAGCAGCAGCTCAGTAGGATCGAGGAACGTATCGACCGGGACGGCTGAGGTTCGGCATTCGATCATCAAGACTCGGTCAGCTCAGATCGTCAAGAAACGACACGCCGTCCGAAGGTGCATCAACGCGGAAGTTCTCCAAGATCGTGGCACCAAGGTCCGCGAACGCATGCGACCCGAGTGATCCAGACCGTACGTGGTCGCCGATTGCCAGCAACGGTGCGCATTCGCGAGTGTGATCTGTCCCGGGCCAGGTTGGATCGTTGCCGTGGTCGGCAGTGAGCATCAGCATGCCGTCGACCGGCAACGATTCCAGCCAGGCCGGAATCGCCCGGTCAAGCTGCTGCAACGCCATCGCGTACCCGGCGACATCGTTGCGGTGACCGAACAGCGAGTCGAAGTCGAGCAGGTTAGCAAGCACGAACGGCTCGCGCGGTTCCGCCAAACAGCGGCGGATCGCCTCGATTCCACTGGCGTTGTCAGCTGTTTTCTCGAACGCGTCGATGCCGCGTCCACCGAAGACGTCGTTGATCTTGCCGATGGCCCGCGTACCGACGCCGGCTTGGCTCAGGTAGTCGAGCGCCGTGCACCGCGGCGGCGGCAGCGCGTAATCACGACGTTGCGACGACAAGCGGACGAACGCTCCCGGTCCGGCGCCGGTGAACGGACGGGCGATCACTCGCCCGACGCCGTGTTCGCCGGTCAGCAATCGACGAGCCTGCGCGCAGAGCGCATACAGCTCCTCGACAGGGAGCACGCGTTCATGTGCCGCAAGCTGAAAGACGCTGTCTCCCGACGTATAGAGAATCGGGTTTCCGGACCGCAAATGCTCGGCACCCAGGTCGTCGAGCACAGCCGTACCCGAGGCCTTGAAGTTGCCCAACACCTCGGTGCCAGTTGCGGCCCGGAACGCATCGACAACCGCGACGGGAAAGCCTTCCGGATACAGGGGAGGCGGGCGCTCTGCGACCACGCCCATGAGCTCCCAGTGCCCCACCATGGTGTCCTTGGCGGGGCCCTGCTCGATCAATCGCCCGTGGGCCGCGCGTGCCTCGTTCGGCGATGCCGTCAGAGCCGGTACACCGTTGATCCGATCCAGGCCGAGGGCCGCCAGGTTCGGCAGGGCGGGCGATTCCGCCTCGATGACGTGCGCCAGCGTATTCGCGCCGAGGTCACCGAACTCAGCGGCGTCGGGCGCTAGCCCACAGCCAACGCTGTCGCAGACGACGACGACGAGGGGGTCGAATACCGGCAGGTGGCGGCCCAATCGACGGCCCGACTAGCGCACCGCACGCCCACTAGAGTTCGTCCGCACCCTGCTAGCGCTCGGCGTCGGGGTCGAGACCGAGAGCGGCCGCGAGCTCGTCGGCGCGCGTCTTGGCCGACTGCGCGTACACCGAACCTTCGTGGTTGTCGACAATGCGCTGGTACGCCAGCATCGCCGCCTGTGATTCCCCAGCGGCCTCATGTGCTGTCGCCTTGGCGGTGAGCGCCTCCTCGACCGGGAACCCGGCGGGTGGATTGCGAATCACCTGATCGAACACCGCAACTGCATCCGCGAAACGGTCGTGCTGGGCGAACAGGTCACCCAGCCGGAGAAGCGACAACGCACGCAACAACGGGGCGGTCGCCTGGGCGCCGGCGCGCAGGCTGGCTTCGGCATCCTCCAGTCCTCCCGCTTGGGCCAGGCTTGACCCCAAATAGAACGACGCGATGCGACCCGATGGGTACGTGCCGTACATATCCACTACCGCACGCAGCGCCGGGATCGCGGCCTCGAGCTTCGCCGTTTCCGTCTCGTAGACCGGTGCAGCCGGAACGCTGGCAGGCACCGTAGTTGGCGCGCCGGCGAGCTCGGCATTGAACGCCTGCAGGGCGACAGCGAGCATCGCGGCAGCATTCTGCTCCTGTCGGTTTCGATACGACCGTATCCCGGCAAGCACCGACAGGGCGGCGACGATGAACAGCAGCACGAGGCCAATGCTCTTGCGTCGCTGCATGAACCACGAAACAACGGTCGTGGCCCCGCGCTGAAACTCGTCCTGCTGCTTGAGATCCTTACGGACTACGTGATCTGCAGACATCGCAAAATCTTAGCACGGTGCCAGGGCCGCGCTTGGTCACTCGGACGCCTTGACGAGATCGGGCCCCTCGACCCAGAACGCGCCATCCGGTCCGGTCTCGCGCTTCCAGATGGGCGCCTCCTGCTTGAGCGTATCGATAACGTACCGCGACGCTTCGAAGGCCTCGGCGCGGTGCACGGCCGACACCGCAATCGCTACCGAAGCGTCGCCGATCTCGAGGCGCCCGACACGATGGTGAATCGCCAACGCCTCGACCTCCCAACGCTGGCAGGCGCGCTCTGCAATGTCTCTCAACACCGCCTCGGACATTGGCACGTAGGCCTCGTATTCCAGGAAGCTGACCGCCTTGCCCTCGTGATGATCGCGCACCACACCCTCGAAGGTAACGATGGCACCGGCGACGGCCGAGCTCACACGTCGCGCCAGCTCGGCGGCGGAGATTGCTTCGCCGGTCACCCGGACCTCTACCGCGCCCTTGGCCTCGCCCGTGTGTCGTTGATCGCTCAAGGTCGCCGTTCAGCCGCCGCTTACCGGCGGGATCATCGCCACCACATCGCCGTCGCGCAGACGCGTATCCCAGCCGGCGTAGCCCTCGTTGACGGCCACCAGGAGACGTTCGCGCATCCCCTCGAGCGCCGGCGCCCCGGCAGCCAGCGCTGCAAAGCACTCGGCCACGGTCGCGCCGGCCGACAGCTGCAGGTTGACGCGCTCGCCGCCGCAGATCTCGCGGGCGCGGGCAAACAGCAGTACTTCTATTTGCAAGACGCGAACGGCCTCAGCCGCCGATCGCCGACATCGTCCGTGCCGGCCGGACGAAATCATCGCTGTTGATCAGGTGCCCTTCTTCCTTGCGGCGCCACGCACCGGTGATGAGCTCCAGGAGCTGGTCGTCGGATGCGCCGGTACGCATGGGTTGCTTCAGATCGACCTCTGCGAGCGAGAACAGGCAGGTGCGCAACTTGCCGTCGGCGGTTACGCGAGCGCGGTTGCAGGCGCCGCAGAACGGCCGGGTAACCGGTGAGATGATCCCGATCTCCCCTACTCCGTCACGAAACCGGAAGCGCTCGGCAGTCTCAGCCGGGTGGTTCGCGTCGACCGGCTCGAGTCCGCCCCACGCGTCGTCGAACGCCGCGTGGACTTCTCGACCTGGCACCATCATTTCTTTGCTCCACACGTCGCCGGCCTCGAGCGGCATGAACTCGATAAACCGTACGATCACGTCCAGCTCGCGCGCCAGAGCACCGAAGGCAACGAATTCATCGTCGTTGAAGCCGCGCAACGGAACCACGTTGACTTTCACCGGCCCCAGGTCTGCTTGGCGCGCGACGTCGATGGCGTCAAGCACCTTGGATAGGCCGGTACGACGGGTAAGCAGGCGGAACCGTTCCGGCCGCAGGGTATCGAGACTGATGTTCACTCGCTGCAGGCCGGCAGCGACCAGGCCGTCGATCTGCTCGCGCAGAAAGATCCCGTTCGTTGTGAGGGCCAGGTCGTGCACCCCATCGAGTCCATCTAGCGTCGCCACCAGCCGGTACAGGTCGCGTCGCAGAAGCGGCTCGCCGCCGGTAAGCCGGACCTTGGCCACCCCCAGGCCGCAGAAGAGCCGCACCACGCGCTCCATCTCCTCGAACGTCAACAGCTCGTCGCGCGGCTGGAACTGCGGCGCTTCTTCCGGAATGCAATAGGCGCACCGCAGATTGCAGCGGTCGGTCACCGACAGACGCAAGTCACCAACAGGGCGTCCGTAGCTATCCGCAATGGGAGGGCTGGCGGGGGCTGGCTCAAGCATGACCACAGGCTAGCCCGGTGTCGCGCGGCGGGTCAATCGCTCCGTGGTAGCATCCGCGCTCCGGGAAGGCGAGATGAGCAAACTGCAGGGTTACGGCTGGCTGCTGGTGGGGGCCGTTCTGGCCCTGGCGGTGCCGATTCTGGCGATCGATCAGCTGGCGATCGGCATTCTCTCCGCTATCCTTCCGCTGCCGTGGGGGCGGCTGGGGATCGCAGTGCTGATCTTCTGGACCGCGGCGGCGCTCTACTTCCGCAGCCACTGGGCTGCGACACTGGATCTTCTGCAGGCCAAACACCGTCAGCTTTCCGCAGCGAACGAGCGCCTCAGAGACATCGCCGCCGATGCCGAGCGCTCGGCCTACCTGCTGGCCGATAATCTCGAGGAGGTCAAAGCCGGCGATGGCGGCACGCACGCCATGTATCTCGACGGCGCCCGCGCCCACGCCGCCAAGCTCGCCGACGTCGGCAAACGCTGCCGAGCCGTCGGCGCGCAGCTGGTGGCGACACCGTCTACAGATGCCGACGACCTGCGGTGAGCGCAGCGATCGAGGTCGTCGCAGCGGTGGTCAGGAACGGCGATCGCATCCTGCTTTGTCAGCGTCACGACGGCGATCATCTGCCGCTGATGTGGGAGTTCCCAGGCGGCAAGATCGAGGCGGACGAGACACCGACAGCGGCACTCCTGCGTGAGCTCGAAGAGGAGCTCGGCGTCGTCTCCAGCATCGGCGCGCAACTCGCCGAGGAGCGTCATGCCTATCCCGAGAAGCGTGTCCGGTTGCGCTTCTTCGAGGCGACCATCACCGGAACGCCGGAGCCACGCGTACACCGTCAGCTGCGCTGGGTACCGCTGGCCGATCTGGGCGACTACCCGGTACCGCCACCGAACGCCCGTGTTGTGGCGCTGCTACAGACGGAGCCGTAGCGCCGAGGCTAACTGCTGAGCGATGTCATCGAACGTCGACGGCTGGCTCAGATCTGACAACTGAACTGCCCCTTCGCAGACTCCGGTGAACTCGTCGTTCACTGAACCTGTGGAAACCGTTGTTGAAAATCAACCGGCCGTGACCGACGGCGCGTATGACCGCAGGGCCTGCAGCGAATTGCACCATCAGCGGTGCAGCGTGACCGGACCTCGCCGGAGCCGGCGCGCCGCACTTGTGCCACCGCCTGCTAGCGGCCGATCCACACGCGCCATCGATCGACTACGCGCTGACCGCGAACCACGAAACACTCCGGAAAGCACGCTGCTGTGAGACAGGAGTGGTTCGGCAGGATACGCAGGCGCGTGCCGACCGGCTGGGTACGGGAGAGCTTGCCGTGTTCCTGGCTCAGCGAAACGACCCGCAAGTCGTCGTGCAACGTGCCGGCGTCGTAGTCATCGTAGATCTCGCCCATGGTCGCTGGCGGCAAGCCCGGGTCCTTGGAGAGGGCCAGCGCGCCCGCATCGAGAATCGCGTGATCGGGCCCGCTGGAGACGACGCTGCTGACGACGGTGAGCGCGCAGTCGGTCACCGCGCAGGAGCCGAGACGTACCTGCATCATGTCGAAGTACGCGTAGTTGCCCGGCCGCGCTTCCGTGACACCGTCCAGATTGCGGACAGCGGTCATTGATGGCGTGGAGCCAACGCTGAGGGCGGGCACCTCGTGGCCGGCGGCGCGAAGCCGCGTAGCGACCTCGACCAGGCATCGTCGCTCAGCCTCGGCGGCTTCGGCACGGCCTTCCACCGTGTCGTGATCGTAGGCATCACCGGAATGCGACAAGAGGCCCGCGAGGCGCAGCCGGCCGGAGTCGATAGCGGCCACCAGGATTTCCGCCATGTCGGCAGCCGGATCGATACCGGCGCGGCCGTACCCGCAATCGACCTTGATCCAGGTCTTGAATGGATGCTGGGTAGCGGACAAAGCCGCCACCGCCGCCAGCGAGTCCACCACGACGCCCAGGTCGACACGCTGCGCCAACGTCAGCGCCTGAGGGATGCGCGACAGGATCATCGGAAACGCCCAGGTGATGTCTTCGAACCCTGCGTCGGCGAACACCTCGGCCTCGAACAGCGTCGCCGCGGTGATCCCGGTGGCGCCTTCCTCGACCTGAAGCTGCCCGATCTCGACGCACTTGTGCGTCTTGACGTGAGGCCGCAGCGCCACGCCGAGCTGCTCCGCCCGCGCCGCCATGGCGCTGACGTTGCACTCCAGCTTGTCCAGGTCGACGATCAGCGCCGGAGTCGGGAGGTCATCAAGATTCATCATCTCGGGCTCCAGTCGTTGATACGATGGCTACGGCCATGTCGAGAAAGATCCTGCACCTGGACCTCGATGCCTTCTACCCCTCCGTCGAGGTTCTCGACAATCCGGAGCTCGCCGGCAAGCCGGTGATCGTGGGAGGGCTCGGAAGGCGCGGCGTCGTCGCCTCCGCCTCCTACGAAGCACGTGCGTTCCAAGTCCATTCCGCGCTGCCGATGGCGATCGCCCGCCGTCGGTGCCCGGATGGCATCTACCTGCGTCCGCGATTCGATCGCTATCGCGAGCTATCGAGATCGGTGTTCGACATTTACCGCGAGTGGACCGATCTGGTCCAGCCGTTGTCGCTCGACGAAGCCTACCTCGACGTGTCGCTGCGGCCGGAGAGTGGGGTCGACATCGCCACCCGTATCCGTCGTCTGGTGCGCGAGCGCTCCGGGCTCACCGTGTCGGCCGGTGTGGCGGGCAACAAGTTCCTCGCCAAGCTGGCGTCCGACCACGAAAAGCCTGACGGCCTGACGGCAATCGCCGCCGTCGATGCGGTCGATTTTCTGGCCCCCCTCGACGTCGAGCGCATCTGGGGCATCGGGCCTTCGACCGCCGCTCGCCTGCGAGAGGCAGGATTGTCGATGATTGGCGATCTGGCGGCCGCCCCGCCGGAACGGCTGCACCAGCTGCTGGGCAAGAGCGGCGCCCGCATCGCAGAGCTCGCGCTCGGCATCGATACCCGACCCGTAAGCAAACCGGGACAGCCGAAATCGATCTCCGCCGAGACCACGTTCGATCGCGACATCCGCAGCTGGCGGGAGGCGGCGCCACACGTTCGAGATTTCGCAACGCGACTCTGCGCTTCACTCGAGCGCCGAGATCTATGGGCCCGCACCGTCGTGCTGAAGGTCCGCTTTCACGATTTTCGCACCGTGACCCGTTCCCATACTCCCGGGCACCCCGTGAGGGAAACAGACGAGCTGCGGAACATCGCCCGCGGCCTGGCACGACGCGTCGAGCTGCGCCGCGGAACAGGCATCCGATTGATCGGACTTGGCGTCGCCAACCTCGGGCGCCTCGATCAGCTGGCCGAGCGTGCCGGTGCCGGGTCTGCAGCCAGCCCCCTGCCGCAGATGCGACTCTTCGAGCCTGTGGAGTGATCCCGCTTGGTTTGGTCTGAGCTGGCGGAATAGACTGTGCCGGCGCCGGTCCACGCGGGGGCCCGGCGCGGCATCGTACGGCGATTCGTTGGGGGGACGACGCATGGCTTTGGATGTTCTGATCACTGGCGCCAATCGTGGCATCGGTCTCGAGCTTGCTCGCCAGATGTCGCGCAGGGGCGATCGTGTCATCGCCACGGCGCGCAACCCCGCTGCTGCCGACGAGCTGCGAGATCTCGAGCTGCGCATCGAGCCGCTCGACGTGACCAGTGCCGATCAGGCCGCGGGGCTCGCTGCAGCGCTCGAGGGTTCGGCGCTCGATGTACTGGTGAACAATGCCGGTATCGGAGTGCGGGGAGGCAATCTCGGCGGGCTCGATTTCGACAAGCTCATGCGGTTCTTCGATACGAATGCGCTCGGAGCCCTGCGCGTCACAGAAGCCCTGCTACCACACCTGCGTCGTGGGCAGTCGCGCAAAGTCATCCAGGTCACCAGCCTGATGGGAAGCATCACCGACAACACCAGCGGCGGATCGTACGGTTATCGAGCCAGCAAGGCTGCGCTCAACATGCTCAATCGAAGCTTGTCGGTTGATCTCGCCGTAGAGGGTTTCACTTGCGCCGTGCTCCATCCGGGGTGGGTGCAAACGAACATGGGAGGCCTGGCGGCTCCCACGCGGGTCGAAGACTGCGTTGCCGGGCTCCTTCGCGTCATCGACGACCTGAGCCCCGATGCCACCGGAAGCTTCTTCGATTTCACCGGACAGGCGCTGCCGTGGTGACGACCTCCGAGTCGGAGGCCACCAAGGGCGCGAAACACGACAACAGCTTCGACTGGCAGACCCATCCCTCGGTAAACAGTCCGCGCCCGTGCCCGTGGTGCAGCTTTCCGGCGCTGCACGAGCAGCACTGCAAGCAGATCTGCCTGGCGTGTGGTTGGTATCGATCCTGCGTGGACTGAGATGCTCGGCCGGGGCTGAAACCCGCTACGCCGTGCCAGGCTCGGTCATCCGCCGCGCGTCGAGCACCAGGTCGAGCTCCTCCTGTGGCAGCACCTGCTGCTCTTCGCAGATCTCGCGCACCGTCTTGCCGGTGAGGTGCGCTTCTTTGGCGATCTCGGCGGCGCGGTCGTAGCCGATCACCGGCGCCAGTGCGGTAACCATCGCCAGGGAACCCTCGACGAGTCCAGCCGCACGCTCGACATCCACGGCGATGCCGTCGATGCAGCGTGCTGCGAAGTTGTCGCTGGCGTGGGCAAGGATCTCGATCGACTCGAGAAGGTTGGAAGCGATCACCGGCAGCATCAAGTTGAGCTCGAAGAACCCCCACTGGCCCCCGAGCGTGATCGTCAGATCGTTGCCGATCACCTGCGCCGCTACCTGTACCACCGACTCGGCGATCACCGGGTTGACCTTGCCGGGCATGATCGATGAGCCAGGAGCCACGGCCGGCAGCAACAACTCTCCGAAGCCGCATCGCGGACCCGAGCCCATGAGTCGAATATCGTTGGCGATCTTCAACAGGCTCACCGCCACCGTCCGTAGCGCGCCACTGCACTCAACGGCGGCGTCCTGGGCGCCCTGCGCTTCGAAATGGTTTTCCGCTTCGCGAAACGGAAGCCCGGTGATCGAGCTCACTCTCTCCGCCAGGGCGGGGGCAAACTCCGCGCGTGTATTGAGTCCGGTGCCCACCGCCGTGCCGCCCTGTGCGAGCTCGGCAAGCGACGCCCGCGTCGCCTCTACGCGCCTAGTGCCGAGCTCGATCTGCCGCGCGTAACCGCCGAACTCCTGTCCGAGTCGCACGGGCGTGGCGTCCTGAAGGTGTGTTCGACCGATCTTGACGGTGTCGTCGAACTCCTCGGCCTTGCCTCGCAGCGAATCGGACAGCCGACGAAGGGCCGGTAGCAGGTCGGCCTCCAACCCCTCGAGCGCAGCGATGTGTATCGCGGTCGGGATGCAATCGTTCGAGGATTGCCCGCGATTGACGTGGTCGTTCGGATGAACCAGCTTGCTGCCGACTGCCCCGCCGAGTATCTCCGTGGCCCGATTGGCGATCACCTCGTTGGCGTTCATGTTGGTCGAGGTGCCCGAGCCAGTCTGGTAGATGTCTAGGACGAAGTGCTCATCCAGCGCGCCGTCCATCGCCTCGGTTGCAGCCTGCTGGATCGCCGTCGCCGTACGGTCATCGAGATCGCCCAGTTGATGGTTCACCTCCGCTGCCGCCAGCTTCACCATGCCGAGAGCGCGTACGAATCGGCGCGGGAAGCGCCGCTGGCTGATGGGGAAGTTCTCCACCGCACGCTGGGTCTGGGCGCCATAGTAGGCGTCAGCGGGAACCTGCATCTCGCCCATCGAGTCGCGTTCGACACGGCACGAACGGCTCGGTGGGGTGTCGGATGGCGGCGTGCCCGGAGTGTCGGACATCACATGCTCCTGCGACCCTGGCTGAGTAGCCCTCGGACTCGGTGAGAGTGAATCGACGGTTCGCGTCGGAGCCGTGGACACGCTCAGGCTTCGGAAAACCTCATTGTATGGACTTTCCGCTGCAACCGCCCGCGACGCGGGCGCCGCCCGCTGCGCGAACCCGAGGACGGCCTCGCGAGCCACACACGAGGAAAAACCGCCTCGATTCGGTTAAGGTACAAGAACGATCAGAATCGCACGAACTGGACACTGAGGGGGCAACGGCCGATGAGGGGCACGCCGTCCAAAGTCGCGTTGCTGGTGCCTGCTGGCGTCTGCTTGGCGATCGCGGTGGCCATGGCTGTGCAGGTGTCACGTCCGCTACGCGAGGACGCCTACTGGCCACCGCTCGAGGACGCCCCTACCCTGCTCGAAGCCGGCTCGCAGGCCGAGATCTACGTTGCCGAAGAGCCACTGCTGCAGATCGCAAGCGACGGTGAGCTGCGCCACGGACCGGGGCATATTCCGGTGAATCCGAACGATCTCCGGATCCGCTTCAACGACTACGAGCGCGTGACGCGCGCCCAGCTGATGTTGCTGGCTGCCGCGCTCGGCGCCGGGCTGGCGCTGCTCATCGCCGGAATGATGCTACCCGGTCGCCGGCCAGTGCTGGGGCTAACGCAGTCGGAAACATCACCGTGACCGAACGGGCCCGTTTCCGCACCGTCACACTGGTCCTGGTCGGGGCGCTGATTCTGGGCGTCATCGTAACGGTGAGCGCCATACAGGCGGACCTGACGCGGCGCACGCAGGCGGCGCTGGCGAGCGCCGGTGTCGCGTACTACGGATTGGAATTCGACGGCCGCGACGCAGTTCTCGGCGGCTTCGTACCATCGACCGACGAGGCGACGCGAATCGTCGCCATCGTGCGCTCCGTACCCGGCGTCCGTGCGGTACGCAACGAGCTCATCGTCGAGCGACTAGTGGAGTCGGATCCTGCCCCGCCCGCGGTGGCGCCCGCCGAGCTACGCCTGCAACGGCTAGGACCGATGCTGGTGATCTCCGGGCGCGTTGCCGACTCGGACGCGACGAGCATCATCAGCGCGGCGCAGGAGGCCTTTGGCAACACCCACGTCCGCTCCGACCTGCGCGTCGACAGCGAGCTCGAGCCCAGCTTTTGGCTCGCCGACCCGGCTATCCTGCTTCGAATCATCAACGCCGCATCGGAAACCGGGCGGCTGAGCGTGCGCGGCGAGCAGGCGGTTCTCGGCGGACGAATTGTCACCAGCGCCGATCGCCGACGCATCAACGAGTTGGCGGCGACGATTCCAGGTCTGCGCTGGCGTTTCGATCTGTTCAACGGGCTCGGTAGCGCCGCCGGAGACAACGCATGACCTGGCTGTTGGTGCAGATCGGTCTGTGCCTGGTGCTGGCCGCGCTGGCCGGCTGGTTCATCGGCTGGTCGATGCGCGGGTTTCGGGAAACCGACCGCGTCGAGGATCTGAGACAGACGCTGAGCGCCACCACCGACGTGAAGGACCGCGAGCTGTCCGAGTCGTACCGGGAGGTCGAAAGCCTGCGCTCGCGCAACGACTCACTGGAACGCGCCAACCGCGCGCTCGAGACCAAGGTCGGCGAAGCCAGGAAGCCTTCAGCCCCAGATTCGACCCCGCGGGCGATGCTGGCAACACCGGCACGCCACCCGGTGCCAGAAGCAATGCCCGAGCGCTCGCGGGGGGGCGCTGCCGTGGAGGTGCTCGAGGACGCTCGACAGCGCCTCGATGCCCGCGCCGACCTCGCCACCGAGCGCCGCCTGCGGGCCAAAGTGGAAGCGGAGCTGCGTCAGAAGGCGGCAACGTTCGTGGCCCTCCAAGCGGAGGCCGACAGTCTTCGGACTGCCGTTGACGAGCGGGCCGCGCACATCGCCAAGCTGGAAAGCCGCGTGATCGAGCTCGAGCCCCTCGAGGACCAGCTGGACGCCGGTCGAGCCAGGGTACGGGAGCTCGAGACCCGACTCGAGGCCGCAGCGGCCACCGACGCCTCTCCGGCACACAAGGCGAGGATGACGGCGCTCCAAGAGCAGCTGACTGCTCGCGATGTGCTCGTCAACGAGCTCCGCACTCGTGCCAACGACCTGCGCGCTGAGCTCGACAGCGTACGTCGTGAACGGCACGGATCGAGCGACAACCTGGCGGCGAGCGACGCCAAGGCCACGCGGCTACAGCGCGAGGTCGAGGAGACCGGTCGAAAGCTCCAGCGCCAGATCGAGCGCAACCGGAAGCAGGAGACCGTTCACAGGTCGGTGGTCGAGACTCTGCAGCGTGACCTCGATACCCTGAGACGGGATGCGGACGACGCCCGATCGGCTCGTGAGGAGCTCGAATCGCGCCACGTTGCCGACGCCAGCGACGACGAGCACCTGCGCGAGGCGCTGGCCCGGCGCGACTCGCAGATCGTTGCCTATCGCCGCCGGCTCGCCGATCTCGAGGAAGATCGCCACCTGGAGCTCCGCCAGCCTGGCCGCGATGACCTCAAGCTGATACGAGGTGTCGGCCCGGTCTTCGAAGGACTTCTGAACAAGATCGGGGTGACACGATTCGAGGAGGTCGCGCGCTGGAATGCCGATGACATCGAGCGGATCGCCGACGCACTCGGTACGAACGTCAAGCGCATCGTCAGCGCCGGCTGGGTGGAGTCGGCCCGCAAGTTGCGCTGATCAGCCGATCTGCGGCCGCAGCAAAACGAAGTAGGCGGCAAGAATCAACGCCAGGATCCGTGACATCCAGTTCGCCTCGTGCGCCCGCCCGGTCGCCATTTTGATGATCGGGTACGCGATCAGGCCAAGGGCAATACCGTCGGCGATCGAGTAGGTAAGCGGGATACCGATCAGCGTCAGAAACGCCGGCAACGCCTCGGTCGCGTCGTCCCACTCGATCGAAGTCGCGGAGCGCATCATTAACGCGCCGACGATCAGCAGCACTGGAGCGGTGATCGGTGGGTAGCTGCCGATCATGGCGATGAGCGGTGTCAGCAGCAGCGCCACGAGGAACAGGCCGGCGGCAGTGACTGCCGTGAGACCGGTGCGACCGCCCTGCTCCACTCCGGCGGCGCTCTCCACATAGCTGGTGACCGTGCTGGTGCCCAGCGCGGCCCCGGCCACCGTGCCAATCGCGTCCGACAGGAAAGCCCTTCCCGACCGCAGTAGCCGATCGCCTCGCATGAGCCGCGCCCGCTGAGCCACCGCCACCAGCGTCCCGATAGTGTCGAACATGTCCATGAACAGCACGAGCACCACGTATGGCAGCAGATCCCACGACAGGGCCGCCACGATGTCCAGCTGAAGCAGGGTCGGCGCGATCGAGGGCGGCGCCGCCGTCAATCGGTCGGCAACTTCGAAGCGCGTCATCAACATCGACCCTGCATGTGAACCGGCCGCGGGCGCTGCGGAGAGCACGGCACGCGTGGCCAGCGCCGCCACCAGTGTCGAGACCATGCCAAGCAGGAGCGCCCCCTGAACGCGGCGCGCATAAAGGATCGCGGTAACCACGAGGCCGAAGAAGAACAGCAGGCAATCGGGCGAGTTCAGCGTTGAAGTCAGGGAGACTGCCGTTGCCGGATCCGGCACGACGATCGCGGCGCTCTGCAGACCGATGAAAGCGATGAAGATCCCGATTCCCGCCCCGATGGCGCTCTTCATGGAGGCGCTCAGCGCGTCGATCATCAACTGACGCACCCCAAGCATCGACAGAACGAGAAACAGCACCCCGGCGACAAAGATCACGCCCAGCGCGGCACGCCAGGGCTCAGGGTGCCCGGCGGCGGCAGCGGCGGGAATGATCGACAGCACGAAGAAGAAGTTCTGGCCCATTCCGGGCGCTTGGGCGACCGGGAACCGCCCGTACAGACCCATCGTCGCGGTGGCCAGCGCCGCCGCGAGGCACGTCGCCACGGTGACCGCGCCGAAATCCATTCCGGTGGGCGAGCCGGTCAGTACGCCGCTCAGAACCGCCGGTTGGACGAAGATGATGTACGCCATCGTGAGGAAAGTCGTCGTGCCGGCGACCACCTCAGTGCGCACGCTCGTGCCCGCAGCATCGAGCTCGAAGAACCTCTCCAACATGGCGACCCCGCGTGCCTGCTCTCCATGACCGGCAGAGCGCCATGGTAGTGCAGCCGCGAGACGCGGACCATGCGAGCGGGTGACCTAAGGCCGGCTAGCGACCCCTGGCGGTGATGACGAACTCGTCGCGGCGATTGGCCGCCCAAGCGGCGTCGTTGTGGCCGGGATTCGCCGGCAGTTCCTCACCGTACGACACCACCTCGATTCTCGAGGCGGCGACGCCACGGGAGACCAGGTAGTCGCGTGCGGCTTCGGCACGGCGCTGTCCGAGAGCCAGGTTGTAGCTCCCCGAGGCGCGCTCGTCAGCATGCCCTTCGATCAGAATGGCAGCATCCGGTACGCTGTTCAGCCAGTCGATGTTGGCGTCGAGCACGGTCGTTTCACTGGCCTCGATGCTGTGCTGATCGAGCGCGAAGTAGATCGGTTGCAGCACACCCATGCGGTTGAGCTCGGCGGCGCTCATCCCGTCATAGGTGGTCTCGGACGACAGCCAGTCATCAGTTTCCGCGGCCGTGTCCGGGGCTCGGTATGCGATCGCAATGGGAACAGGCCGCGTCATCGCCGGACCTTCGATGCGACCGTCGGGCCAGTTGCCGCGCATGACACTTCGGCCCGGCGCGCAGCCCGCCGCCACCATGAGGGCGACAAGCGCAGCCGCCGAAACCATGTGTCTGGCGTGATCTCTCATTCTAGCCCTCCTGGACGGCATCGCGACTACCACCGATCGTTCGACAGGACACCGCTGGCGTTCAGCGTAATTCTCGTTGGTGCCCATGTTCGGCCGCGCCGACGCCGGCAACCAGACCAACTGTCTGGCGGGCGTCAAGCGGATGGACAGGAGCGGCAAGGAGCGGGCTGAGCTGACGAGTACCCGCGCCGAGTGCGATCACCGCTGAGGGCCAGGCCGCACAATTGCGGTGGCCGGCGCGACCATCGAGAGGCGTGTTCGGTTGATATGCGTCCGAAGATGACGTACGTAGGAGGTGCACAGGCCCTTTCGCCCGAACCCGCCGGAGGTAATCGATGACCGAGTCCGACGTTCAGGAGCCCGCCCCACAACCCGATCCACCGAGCGCGCCTGCTGCCGCGAGTGCTAGCGGCAAGGCTGACCTCGGCAAGCGCATCGTCGCCGTCTTGATCGATAGCGCTATCGCGTTCGTGGTCGGGTTCATCCCGGGGATCGGGTCGCTGATCGGCGCCGCCTACATGGTGCTCCGCGACGGCATGGAATTCGACTTCATGAACCATCGCTCGATCGGCAAGCAGGTGATGAAGTTACATCTGGAATCCGTCGATGGCGCCGCGCTCGACATCACTACGTCGCTCAAGCGCAACTGGATGTTCGCCCTCGCGCCGCTCGTCCCGCTGCTGATCATCACCATCGTTGGGTGGGTACTGGTGCCATTCGTCCTGTTCGGCGCGCTAGCGTTGATGATCGTCGAGCTGGTACTCGTGCTCACGGACGCCGAGGGACGTCGTCTGGGCGACAAGATGGCCGGTACCAGGGTCGTCGAGGACTGATTCCTACTCCTACTGAATCTGCGGAACCTTCTGCGGCTGTCGTGCGTCTAATCTCACGAGGCTTTCGAGTGTCCGTGCGTCGAGTTCCTGTATCGCGGACACCACCAACCGTGTGAAGGAGCGTCCGATGTCGGCTGAGCCGCTGATCAGCATGGAGGCGATCAAGAAGGTGTTCGTCACCGAGGAGGTCGAGACGCACGCGCTTTCCGACGTACACCTCGATATCGATCCTGGGGAGTTCGTATCAATCTCCGGACCGTCCGGCTCGGGCAAGACGACGCTGCTGTCGATTCTCGGACTGCTGGACACCCCCAGCGGGGGCACCTATCTGCTCAACGCCAACGATGTGTCCAACCTCACCGCTTCCGAGCGCGCCCGGGTTCGAAACCGCGAGATCGGCTTCATCTTCCAGAGCTTCAACCTCATCGGCGACCTGAACGTGTACGAGAACGTCGAGCTGCCGCTGACGTATCGCGGCATGTCCTCGTCGGATCGTCGCGAGCGCGTCAACGCCTCCCTGGACCGGGTCGGCATGACACATCGTGCCAAGCACATGCCCAGCCAGCTTTCCGGTGGTCAGCAGCAGCGTGTCGCGGTGGCTCGAGCCGTCGTCGGTGACCCCTCCATCCTGCTGGCCGATGAGCCCACGGGTAACCTCGACTCGGGCAACGCCTCCGCCGTCATGGACCTCATGTCGGAGCTGCACCAGGGTGGCGCCACCATCTGCATGGTCACTCACGACCCGCGCTGGGCCGAGCACGCACAGCGCACCATCCACCTGTTCGACGGCATGGTCGTCGACGAGCAGGTCGCCGTCGTCTAGCAGGCCGTGGTGAAAGTGTGGTGGGTCTGGTTACGGCGAGTTGGGGCCAGATGCAAGGCAGCCTGACGCACACGATGCCCTAGCAGGCCGTGGTAGAAGGCCAACGCCGCAGATGGCCCCAAATCGCCGTAACCCTTCGGGCGACTGGGGGTTGCGCGCGGATGCTGCGTCGTTTGTCGTCAACGATGGGGTAACCATCGCCTCCTCCTCTCTCCTGGCCTGCGCCTCGCAAGACCCTGTCGCCAGACCCACCACACTTTCACCGCGGCCTGCTAGGGCCCCACACCGGGTCAACGGCTCAACAGCTGCGGGATGGCGTGGGAGAATCGCACGCCATGCTTACCGCCTCGTCTGACGCGCCGCCGTCCGGGTATCTGATCCCCATCGGTGGCGCCGAAAAGAAGTCCCGGGAACCGCTCATCCTCCGGCGGTTCGTGCAGCTGTGCGGCGACGACGACGCTCGGATCGTCGTCGTGCCGACGGCATCCAAGCTGCGGACGACGGGCCCACGCTACGAGCGCGTGCTGACCGAGCTGGGTGCCGGCAGCACCACGTCGCTGCCGTTTCGCGATCGTGCCGATTGCGGCCGCGAAGATTGGCTGCGAACCATCGACGAAGCCACCGGCGTCTTTCTCACCGGCGGCTCGCAGCTGCGCCTCAGCCGCACGCTCGGTGGAACGCCGGCCGCGCGGGCATTGCGACGAGCATCCCGTCGCGGAGCCCATATCGCCGGGACGTCAGCCGGTGCCAGCTACCTTTCCGAGCACATGATTGCGTTCGGCGAAGCGGGCGCTTCACCGCGGACCCACATGGTGGCCCTTGCCCCTGGCATCGGCCTCACTCGCGACTTCACCATCGACCAGCATTTCCGCGAGCGTGACCGACTCGGCCGCCTGCTGACCGCGCTTGCCTACAACCCGTTCATTGTCGGTATGGGCTTGGACGAGAATACCGCCGCCTTCATCGCCCCGGACCGAACGGTGGAGATTGTCGGCAGCGGCTCCTGCACGCTGGTTGACGGCTCCGACCTCGAGTATTCGTCCGTCGGTGAACAGGCCGGCGATCCGGTCTGTCTTCTCGGCGTGAGGCTGCACATCCTGCTGCAAGGCGGCAGGTATGACATCGAGTCGCGGCAAGCGCATCGACCACCGGAGAGTGCATCTTGATGAAGATCCTCGACTCGCGCGTCTATCTGGGACCAAGCCTCTACGCTCACTTCCCGGTGATCCAGATGACCGTCGATCTGGACATCCTGGAGCAATGGCCCAGTGCGCGCCTCGGCGACGGGTTTATCGATGCGCTCCTCGATGCGCTCCCGGGCCTGGCCGACCACGGCTGCTCGTATCGGCAGCCTGGTGGATTCGTCCGCCGTCTGCGCGAGGATGAGGGTACGTGGATGGGGCACGTCCTCGAGCACTGCGCCCTCGAGCTACAGAATGTCGCCGGCAGCCAAGTAAGCTTCGGACGCACGCGGTCGATCGGCGAGGAGCCCGGCATCTATTCCGTGGTGTACCAGTACGAGCAGGAGGATGTCGGCCGCGCCGCCGGCGACCTGGCGCTGACGCTGCTGCACAGCCTGCTGCCGGAGGATTTGCGCCACGCCGGAACGCTCGAGCGCGACTTCAACTTCGCCGAGGAGCGTGACGACCTGATCCGCTGGGCCCAGCGCCGCGCCCTCGGGCCCAGCACAGCTTCCCTTGTGCGGGCGGCCGAGGATCGAGATATCCCTTGGATCCGACTGAACGCCCAAAGCCTCGTGCAGTTCGGGTTCGGGCGCCATCAGCGGCGCATCCAGGCGACGATCACCAGCGAGACCCGACACATCGCGGTCGAGATCTCGTCGGACAAAGAGGAGACCAACAAGATCCTCGCAGCCCTCGGTCTCCCGGTACCTAAGCAACGTCTCGTGCGTTCGGTCCAGGCAGCAACGCGCGCCGCGGAGCGCATCGGCTATCCGGTGGTCGTGAAGCCGTACAACGCCAATCACGGACGCGGCGTCTCCATCGATCTGCAAGATGCCGAGCAGGTGGCCACCGCTGTCAAGCAAGCGCAGCAGCACAGCCGCAGCGTTCTGGTGGAGAGCTTCATCACCGGGCTCGACCACCGCATGGCGGTGGTCAACGGCGAGTTGATCGCCGCCGCCAAGCGCATGCCGGCGCATGTCATCGGCGACGGGACGCACACGATCGAGGAACTGGTCGAAGCGGTGAACGAGGATCCCCGACGCGGGATTGGCCACGAGAAGGTGCTCACCCGGATCGAGTTCAACCACCAGTCCGACAGGCTGCTGGCACAGGGCGACTATCGCCGCACGAGCGTGCCACCGAAGGACGAGATCGTCTTTCTGTGCGCCACCGCCAACCTCTCGACCGGGGGTACGGCGATCGACGTCACCGACGTCGTCCATCCCGACAATCGCGAGATGGCCGTCCGCGCCGCTGGAGCAATCGGCCTGGACGTAGCCGGCGTCGACTTCCTCACCGATGACATCTCCAAGTCGTACAAGGAGTCGGGCGGCGCCATCTGCGAGATCAACGCGGCGCCCGGGTTCCGCATGCACGTGTCTCCTAGCGAAGGTGAGCCGCGCGACGTCGCCGGTGCGGTGATCGACATGCTCTTCCCGCCCGGCAGCTCGAGCCGCGTCCCCATTGCAGCGATCACCGGAACGAACGGAAAGACGACCACGGCCCGCATGCTGGCGCACATACTCAAGCTTTCGGGGAACCGCGTTGGCCTGACTTCGACGGATGGCGTGTACATCGATGGTCAGCTCAGCGTGAAGGGCGACATGACGGGACCGGTGGCGGCACGCATGGTGCTTCGTGACCCGGCGGTCGATGTGGCCGTGCTGGAGACCGCGCGTGGCGGGCTGCTGCGCGCCGGCATGGGGTATCGCCGCTGCAACGTGGCGTGCTGCCTGAACATACAGGGGGACCATCTCGGCCTCCGCGGTATCGACACGCTGGAGCAACTCGCCGAGGTCAAGCGAATTCCCATCGAGGTGGCGTCGGATGCCGCGGTGCTCAACGCCGACGACCCCTCACTGCCTGCGCATGGCGGACTACACGGAGGCGGAACAGATCTGCTACGTGACGATGAGTCGTGAGCACACGCTGGTTAAGGAGCATATCCGCGCCGGCGGGCGGGCCGTGGTTCTGGAGGAGGGCATGAACGGTCACATGATCGCCCTCTACGACGGCGGCTCGCACGTGCCGTTGCTGTGGACCCATCTGATTCCAGCGACCCTCGAAGGGCGCGCCATGCACAACGTCCAGAACGCCATGTTCGCGGCGGCGCTGGCGCACTGCCTCGACGTCAGCCTGGACAACATCAAGCAGGGGTTGCGAACCTTCGACACGACGTTCTTCCAGGCGCCGGGGCGGATGAATATCTTCGACGGCCACCCCTTCAAGGTGATCCTCGACTATGGCCACAACCCCGCGGCGGTGCAGGCCATGTGCGATCTCGTCAGCCGCCTGGATCGGGATGGAAAGGCAATCTGCGTGCTGGCAGCACCCGGCGACCGCCGTGATGAGGACATCCGCAGCATCGCTAGGATCGCCGCGCCGCATTTCGACGAGTTCGTTTGCCGCCGCGACGATCAGCTGCGTGGCCGCGATGCAGACGAGATTCCACAGATGCTGGCCGACGAATTGAGGTCGGCTGGCGTCGCTGACGAGGCCGTACGCATGATTCCCGCCGAGGATGAAGCGGTCGAAGCAGCTCTGCGTGGTGCTCGCCCCGGCGATCTGCTTCTCATGTTCGCCGACAACTTGTCGCGCTGCTGGAAGCAGATTGTGCACTTCGAGCCTGCCGGCGAGACCACGGCGGTGCCCGCGCAGACGACGGCCGCTCCGATAGACCTTCCGGAAGCGCCCGTCAGCCTCCTTTCTGGCGACGAGCGTCTCATCCGCGACGAGCGTGGCGTGCGGCTAGCCCGCGAGGTCGAAGAGGCCGACTGAAGCCATGCGGTTGATCGATTCGCGGCGCCTCACGGGCCCTAGCCTGGCGCAGGACAGCCCGGGCGCCGTGCTCGAGGTCGAGCTGTCGCACGATGGCGACGACGCCATCATCGAAGCGTGGCGGGCCTCGGCGACGGAGCTCCTGGCCGAGCTCGGATGGGGTGACGAGCGTACTGCCGTGCGCCGCTATCCGGGGGGCGCGAGCCTGGCCATCAGCGCACCCATCGATGGACTGTACGCCGCCTGCGAGATCAATGAGGCAGCTTGGACCGCGGCCGTGCTCGACGCCGGCTCGGACGCACCGTCCCGCCACACGCTCCCCGAGTTACGCCAGTTGGTGGCAGACGAGGCAAACCCATCATTGCTGGCACTGGCCGATGCGGCCGCCGCGCACCAGGTCGCGTTCCTGTGCGACGACGAGCTCGCGTCGGTCGGGCTGGGTTCTGGCTCGCTGGCGTGGCCCGTCGACCGGCTACCAGATCCCGCTGCCGTGGACTGGGACGTCGCACACGACGTGCCGACGGCGCTGGTCACCGGCACCAACGGCAAGACAACGACCGTACGGATGCTGGCCGCCATCGCCGCCGCCGACCGGTTGCGCGCCGGCAACACGTCCACGGACGGTGTACAGATCGCCGGCGCCACCATCCTCGAAGGTGACTACACCGGCGGGGAGGGCGCCCGCACCGTGCTGCGCGACCCCCGCGTCGACCTGGCGCTGCTGGAGACGGCGCGCGGCGGCCTGCTGCGGCGCGGCCTGCCGAACGGACGGGTAGATGTCGCCCACGTGAGCAACGTGGGCACCGACCACCTCGGCGAATACGGGGTCACCGATCTAGACGCCCTGGCTCACGTCAAACTGCTCGTGGCGCGGGCCGTGAAGCCCGGAGGAGCGTTGTTGCTGAACGCCGACGACCCGATCCTCCAGCGCCACGCCGCATCGACCCGCGTGCCGGTAACCTGGCTCACGCTCGACGCCGCGCCGCCGCCTGGCGATGCCATCGCCAGCGACGTGAGCTATGTGCAGCAAGACGGCGACCTCGGACGGCTACGGCACGGTCGGTTCACTCCCCTGCTCACTACCGCCGCCGCTCCCTGCACGATCGGCGGCGCGGCGCGCCACAACGTCTACAACGCGCTCGCCGCCACAGCGATCGCCGACTCCGTCGGCCTCGCTCCGGATGCCATCCGCTCGGGCTTGGAGACGTTCCGCAGCGATGCCACGCAAAACCCCGGCCGCGGCAACCTTTTCGAGCTCGGCAGCCTCAAAGCCTACGCCGATTTCGCGCACAACCCCGAGGGGCTCGAGCTGGTCCTGCAGATGGCGACCGCGATCCCCGCCAAGCGCCGACTCGTGATCCTCGGTCAGGCTGGCGACCGCGACGACCTGTCGATCGACCGGCTTGCCGAGATCACCTGGGACGCCCGCCCGGACCGCATCGTGCTCAAACACATGCCGGCGTATCTGCGCGGTAGGCCGGCGGGTGAGGTTGTCGGACGGCTGCGCCAACGACTGCTGGCCGTGGGAGCGCCCGGCGATCGCATCGAGGTGGCCGATTCGGAGGTCGATGCGGTGCGATCGGCACTCCGGTGGGGGCGGCCCGGCGATCTGCTCTTGTTACTGCTCCACTCCCAACGCGACGAGGTCTTGCGCATGCTGCAGCAGCTCGTTGCCGTCGGATGGAGTCCCGGGGAGGCGCTGCCCGGCTGACCGGTCAGCCGGCCGCCAGCCGCATGATCTGGCCACAGATATAGGCGCCATACGTGCCCACGGCGTAGCCGAGCACCGCCAGCAATGCTCCAACCGGCGCCAGCGCCGGGTGGATGGCAGAAGCAACGATCGGTGCAGACGCGGCGCCGCCGACATTCGCCTGGCTGCCGACCGCCATGAAGAACACCGGCGCGCGGATCAACCGTGCAACGCCGAGCATGATGCCGGCGTGAATGAGCATCCAGACCCCACCGACCACGAAGAGTCCCGGATTGTCGAAAACCGCCATCAGGTTCATTCGCATGCCGATCGAGGCGATCAGCACGTAGAGGCACGCCGAGCCGATCTTCGAGGCACCGGCGTGCTCGAGCTTCCGCAACCCGGTGGCCGAAAGAACGATCGCCATCGTGGTCGCCAGGACCACCAGCCAGAAGAACTGCGACGCGAGGTTATAGATTGCCAGACCCGGGGCGGCGACCGCGATCGCCGGAGCAATCCGATCCGCCAGGAAATGCGCCACCGCTGTAACACCGAAGCCGGCCGCCAGTATCTGCATCAGATCGGTCAGGCTGGCGATGCGCTCGTGCTCTCGTTGCTCGCGCTCAACGCGCTCTCGGAGCGCGTCAATGGCGGAGGTATCCGCGCCGGTCCAGGCGTCGATGCGCGCTGCTCGGCCAACCATGAACAGCAGCACCGCAAGCCAAACGTTGGCGACGATCACATCGACCGCGATCATCGCCGAGAACAGATCGTCGCCGACCTCGAAGACCTCCTTCATCGCCGCCTGATTGGCGCCTCCACCGATCCAGCTGCCGGCAACGGTGGTAAGGCCGCGCCAGACCGCGTCCGGCCCCGCGCCACCGACGATCGAGGGGTCGACCGCCCCGACCAGTAACACCGCAAGCGGGCCACCGAGCACGATGCCCACCGTGCCGGTGAAGAACATGATGAGCGCCTTGGGGCCGAGGCGGGCGATGCCGCGCATATCGACGCTGAGGGTCAGTAGAACGAGGCTGGCGGGTAACAGGTAGCGCGAGGCCACGAAGTAGAGATTCGAAGACTCACCCGAGATGATGCCCGCGGTGCTGAACAGCGACGGCAGGAAATAACAAACGAGAACCGTCGGTACGACGGAGTAAAACCGCTGCCACAGAGGCGACTTGCTGTGCGATGTGGTGAAAACGAACGCCAGCATCGCGAGCAACATGCCCAACACCACGGCGTCGTTGGTGATCAAGGCGTCGGTCGGCACGGGCTCGGTTTCCCTACGCCGTCACCACGGCGTCGGTGTATCCGATGCCGAGGCTCCGGTCGCTCCACTAGCCTACAGAGTGCCCGCCAGCGTCGCTACGGAACCGGGCGGGTCATGGGCTACCCGGCGATCCGCGCGATTGCCTCCATCGCCTCTCGCTGCACGCCCCGATCGGCATCCTTCATGGCGTCGAGCAAACCATCGAGCGCCGACTCAGACTCGATCATCCCCAACGCCCAGACGACCTGGCGACGTACCTTCACGCGCTCGTCGGTCAGAGCACCCACCAGTGCCGGCACCGCCTCGGGGCTCTCGATCATGCCGAGCGCCCAGGCGGCCTCCGACCGCACATCGCTGTCGACATCGGTAAGCGTCGCGACGAGCGCATCTACATGCCCCACGTCCTCCATCATGCCGAGAGCGTGCGCCGCGGTGGCACGGATCTCCGCGTCGTCGTCAGACAGCGCCGTCACCATTGCGGCAGCGACTCGAGCCCGGGTCGCGTCCGACGGCGTCTCGATGCCCCCTTCCTGCCCTGCTCCTGTCTGTACCGCTGTCTCTGGCGGTGTGCTTGGCGAAGCCCAAGGCTGGAACGCAGCCAGGGGGAGGATCAAGACGAGGGTCGATAGCGCTACTGCCACATGCCAACTCCTGTCGAGGTTGCGACGCGACTTGCCGGCGCTCAGGAGCGCCAATAGGCGGCCCTCGAGCTGCGACGGGCGCGCCATCGGTAATGAAACGACGTGTGCTGCCCAGTCGCCGCGTGCGCGCCGCGCGATCTCTAGCAGATGCCTGGCGTACTCTGACCCACGCGCCCCTGTACGGATCACGACGTCATCGCACGCCAGCTCGCGCTCGGTGCGCAGCCGCATCGCCGCGCGCCACGCCAGCGGGTTGACCCAATGGACGGCGCACGTCGCATGGGCGGCGAGCTGACTGAGACAATCGCCGCGCTTGATGTGAGCCATCTCGTGCACCAGCACCAGCCGCCGGCGCTGCGTCGACCATCCGTCCGCCTCCGGCGGCAGAACCACCGTTGGGTGGAAGACTCCCCAGGCCATCGGAACGTCCGCCGCATCGTGCATCCGTACCGGCATCGCAGCCATGTCCAGAAGCGCGGCAACGGCATCGTTCTCGCGCTGGATCCGTCGGCTTGCCGGCCGTCCCTGCCGCACCATTCGACGCGCGCTGATGATGCCGCATGCCAACCGTGCCGCCAACAACACGACGCCAGTGAGCCAGGCCAGGCCGAGTCCGCGGGCCAGGTAAGACGGACCATGGTAAGAGGGCTGGATCATCTGCTGCAGTGGGATGAGCATCCGGGGCTCGGTCGCCGGCGGGCCGGCCTCCGGCGTCACTGGCCTGGATACACCGTCGGCCGCGGCCACAGGAGCGGCGGCGAGGACGGGTACCGGCAAAGCCGGAACGAGCGGCGTCAGCAGCGGAAGCGCGAGGACGCCGACGACGGCGGCCGCCCAGATCAGATGTCGAACGGCTGCCGACGAGCGCGAGAGCCAGCGCGTCGCCAGCTCGGCGGCAAGTAGCAACGCAGCAGCTTTGACCAGCACCACGAGGAGTGCCGCGGCGAAATCGGCGTCCAGCGCTTCCCACAGTCCGTTCACGACTGCCCTTCCCTGTGGCGTGCGAGATCCACCAGCTCCGAGAGCCGGTCGAGGTCCTGCTCCGCGAGCGAGCCGGAATCCTCGTCCAGCAGCGCCGCAACGACAGCTTCCCGGGACCCGTCAAAGAACGTGCGTACGAGGTGCTGGAGGGCACTGCGTCGTGCGTGCTCGCGAGCAACAAGCGGACGGTACACGTATCGCGGGCCGTCTTGCTGATGTTCGATGTGGCCCTTGTCCTCGAGGACGCGCAGCATTGCGCGCACCGCCGAGTAGCTCGGAGGAGCGGGTAGGAGTGCCCGCACGTCGGCAGCGCTCGAAATACCGCGCTCGTAGAGGATGTCCATGATCTGACGTTCTCGTCGACTCAGGTCACGGTGTATCGAATCGCTCATGGCAACTCGCTGGTCGGGTGGCCCGAGGCGTCGGGGACGTTCTTCCCCGGGCGGGCCCTACGGTGGTTGACCATGTGTTGCTTCTTTAGCATGATGCTAAAACTCTAGCACCAACGGTCGCCCATCGTCAACTACCCTGCGCGGTATGCTCGGCCCCGTGGTCGCAGCAACCAATGCCTCTTGCCGAGCTTTCGGAGCTACCCCGCCATGTCATATGACGCCATCGTCATCGGTCTGGGTACGATGGGGAGCGCGGCAGCATGGCAGCTCGCTGGCCGCGGCTGCTCCGTGCTTGGCGTGGATCGCCACGTTCCACCGCACGCGTTCGGCTCGGCGCACGGTCGCTCGCGCATCATCCGCACGGCGTACATGGAAGACCCCGCCTATGTGCCCCTGGTGCGCCGGTCCTTCGACCTCTGGCGACAGCTCGAAGATCTGACCCGCACCGAGCTCTTGCGTAGCACTGGCCTACTGATGATCGGGCTGCCGGACGGCGATGCCGTGTCGGGCAGCCTGGCTAGCGCCCGAACGCACGATCTCCCCTACGAGCTGCTCGACGCCGCTGAGCTCCGACATCGGTTTCCGGCGTTTGAGCCCGACGATGATCTGGCGGCCTTCTACGAGGAGGTCGCCGGCATTCTGCCGCCGGAATCGTGCATCGCCGCGCTTCTGGAGGCGGCGGCCGGATCGGGAGCCGAGCTGCGCTACGGCGAGCAGGTGCTCGGATGGGAGCAGGACAGCCACGGCGTGCGAGTGCGTACCGATACCGGTGAACATACGGCCCGGTCGCTCGTTGTGACCGCCGGCGCCTGGACGGCGCAGGTACTATCGACATTCGACTTCAAGCTCACCGTTGAACGCCAGGTGATGCACTGGTTCGAGCCCATCGCCGACCTCGATACGTTCGCCCCAGGTCGATTTCCAGTCTTCCTGTGGGAACCGCCCGTCGGGCCGGTGCTGTACGGCATGCCAGCGCTCGACGGTCCGGGCGGTGGCGTGAAGGTAGCGATTCACCATAGTGGCGAGACGACGACCGCCGATCGCATTGATCGCACCGTCCACGAAGCCGATATCGATGCCGTGCGCAGCTGCATGGCCGATCGCATTCCGAGCCTCAACGGACGCTGGCTCGAAGGCACCGTCTGTATGTATACGAACACACCCGATATGCATTTCATCATCGGCCGGCACCCCGCCGCGGGGCGCGTCTTCGTTGCCACCGGATTCTCCGGCCACGGGTTCAAGTTCGCCCCTGTAGTGGGCGAGGCGCTCGCCGACCTCGTCATCAACGGCGACACGCAGCTTCCGCTGGAGCCTTTCTCTCCGGCGCGCTTCAGCTGATCGTCCGTTCGAAGCACCACGCGGCGGCCGCCGGCCGCTACTAGTGGTCTGTAACAGATGAACGTTGCCTATCGCAGATGGGATTTGCGGGTGAGATCAAGGCGCGGCGAGGACGGCGATGCAGTGAGCATCGTCGACGAGGTGCAACGCCGATATCGCCCGCAACTGCCCATCTGTCCGTAGGCCCATCAAGAGAACAGTGGCGAAATGGACCCGTCTGCCCCGTTGCTCCTCCTCGAAGATGGGCCAACATCGTCTCGTCGGTGCGCCTGGCATCCGAGCCCATTTCGCCACCACGATAGGCAACGTTCATCTGCTACAGGCCACTAGGAGGGGTTCAAGAGCGTCGCAGGATCGGTGTTGCCGCCGCAGACAAGCACCCCGACCCGGGCGCCATCCTGCAAGCGATAAGCTCGCGAGAGGAGCGCCGCAAGTGCCGCCGCACCGCCCGGCTCGGCGACCACCCGTAGTCGATCCCACAGCAGCCACCGCGCTCGGAGGATCGCTTCGTCGGTAACCAGGACGCTATCGTCGACCCACCTCTGCGCACAGGCGAATCCTGTATCTCCGATGCGACTTGCCCCGAGCGAGTCCTGAGCCAAGCCGCCGACCGTGACATCCACCGGCTCCCCCTCGGCAAGAGCCCGCGACAGTGTCGGGCAGCCCTCGGGCTCGACCGCCACGACGCGTACCTCGTCACGAAGCCACGCCGACATCCCGCCGATCAGGCCGCCGCCACCGACCGCGACCAGAACGGCGTCGAGATCACCCGCCTGTTGTTGTAGCTCGAGCCCGACCGTGCCGGCTCCAGCGACGATCGACGCTTGATCGTACGCATGGACAATCAGCGCACCCGTCTCCTCCGCTCGCGCTTCCGCGGCCTGGCGGGCAACGTTGTAGATCTCGCCGCCCTGCACTACCCGAGCTCCGAGCTCATGCAGCCGCGCGACCTTGATCGCAGGCGTGGTTTCCGGCACGAAGATCTCGGCGCGATGGCCGAGCTCACGCGCCGCGTAGGCCACCGCCTGGGCGTGGTTCCCTCCCGACGCCGCCACCACGCCCACGTCCGGCACGTCGGCGGCGAGCACCCGATTGAAGGCCCCGCGTGGCTTGAAGGACCCGGTATGCTGCAGCTGCTCGAGCTTGAGCAACAGACGCACGCCCGGCATCTCGAGCTCGGTTCCGTCGACCTCGATAACCGGCGTGCGACGCACATGCGGCGCGATACGCTCCGCCGCCGCGGTGATCTCGGCGCGTGACGGCGGCACTGCGCTCATCGGCACCCTCGCCGGTACGGCTCGACAGAGCTTCGCATCGTTCCTCCTCTGCTGGCATTCGACCGCGCTTGCGGGTATCGTCAGCCGCCGGCGCGGCGAAGAGCTGACATGGATTCTCCCACTAGCCGGTCGTTGAAGCGCCCCAGCAGGCGGGTCCCCAGCCCGACCACTCGCTAGCTCCCCGAGCCGACGAGATGCCGCCACCATACGCTACCGATACCTCGTCGCGCCGCGCCGTCGTTGGCGCCGGTCTCATAGTGTTCGTGAGCTCCGCGCTCATCATGACCCTGGAGATCGTTGCCGCTCGACTCGTGGCGCAGCACCTCGGCGTGTCGCTCTATACCTGGACTGCGGTGATCGGGGTGGTGCTGGCCGGGATCACGGTGGGCAACTACGTCGGCGGCAAGCTCGCGGACCTGTATCCGCCGCGCGCCCTCCTGACGACCCTCTTCCTGCTCGCCTCCATGTCGAGCCTCTCGGTGCTGTTCGTTGTCGATTGGATGGGGTCCTGGGAGCGACCGGAGTACTTTTCGTGGCCGCTTTGGATCCTACGCAACGTCGCCCTCACGTTCATGGCTCCGGCAACCATCATGGGAACGATCTCCCCGGTGGCGGCCAAGCTGGCCTTGGAGGCACGGCGCGAGGTCGGCGCCACGGTGGGATCACTGTACGCCAGCGGCGCCGCCGGCAGCATTCTCGGCACCTTTCTCACCGGCTATGTCCTGATTGACGCGTTCGGAACCAAGACCATCGTCTGCGGAATCGCCGCCGGCCTCGGGCTCCTGGGACTGCTGGCGGCCGTCGGCCTGCGCCGCAGTCCGGCCTCGTTCTTCGTCGTATGGCTGTCGATCTTGTTCCTGGTTTCGGCTCTCTCCGTGGCGCCATGGAGCTGGAGCGAACGGTGGGGTCATTTCCTCGGTCTGCGTTTCGCCACCGACCATCTCCATTATCAAGACGAGAGCAGTTATTTCTCGATCGAGATCTATGACGCCGAGGACTTCGACAACACCCGTGTGCTGGCGCTCGATCACCTCGTCCACAGTTACGTCAACATGGACGACGTCACGCAACTGGAGTACGGCTACGAGACAGTCTACGCCGCCGTGACACACCACCTCGCCGACACCGACCAGCCCCTGAGGGCGCTGTTCATCGGCGGCGGCGGCTACACGTTCCCGCGCTATCTGGAAACCCGATTCACGGCATCGGCGATCGACGTCGCGGAGATCGACCCGGCCGTCAAGCGCGCAGCTCAAGCAGCCCTCGGTCTACCGGCCGATGAGGATACGCGCATCCACACCCACACTATGGACGCACGCAACTACGTCGACGATCTCCGGCGGCGCAATCACCGCTCCGCGGACCCGCAGCGGTTCGATTTCGTCTACGGCGACGCATTCAACGACCTCGGCGTGCCGTACCACCTGACCACCCAGGGGTTCAACGAACGGCTCGCCGAGGTGATGTCGCCCGAAGGCGTTTACATGATCAACGTCATCGACATCTACCGGGAAGGGCTTGGAGCGTTTCTGGGCGCCTATGTGGCCACGATACGACGCACCTTCCCGTTCGTGTACGTCTTCGCGGGCGACCCGGACGGACCTACGGACGAACGCGACACATTCATCGTGGTGAGCTCCGGACGAGCCTTGCCGATCCTGCAGATCGATCCGCAGGAGGGCGTCCCGGACGCATGGGGTCGGGTCTTCGCGTGGGCCGAGCGCGACCATCTGGGCGGCGAGATGATTACCGTCCTGGACCGGGCCCGTGGTCTGATCCTCACCGACGATTATGCCCCGGTCGACAACCTGCTGGCTCCAGTGTTCTCAAGCAACGAATGAGCGCGGTGGGCAGCACTTCGCGACCGGTCAGAACAACGTCCGGGCGGCCAGGCGGCGCCTGCTGACGCACCGACCGACCGGCGCTTCGCTAGACTCGGCGGCATGAAGGACGATTCCGGCTCCGTAGCCACCACGAGCGGCCTGCTGGCGGTCTACCTGACGGTCTTCGTCGACATGGTGGCGTTCGCCGTGATTCTTCCGGCGCTGCCGTTCTGGGCCATGCGCATGGGCGCCGGGGGCTTGTGGCTCGGCGTGCTCCTGACCTCCTACTCGGGCGCCAAGCTCGTTGGCGCGGCGCTCGCCGGACGAGCCTCCGACATCTGGGGACGTAAGCCCGTGCTGGTCGCCTGCCTTGCAGGCTCGGGAGTCTCCTTCATCCTCACAGGTCTGGCGCCCTCGTTGCTGGCTCTGGCGGCAGCGCGAGCGGTGGCCGGTCTGTTCGGCGGGACGGTGGCCACCGCGCAGGCCTACGTCGCTGACGTGACTCGCCCGACGGAGCGGGCCAAGTACATGGGGCTTCTCGGCGCCGCCATCGGCACGGGGTTCATCGTCGGCCCCGGCCTCGGCGTCGGGCTCAGCCGGTTCGGGTTCCTGGTAGTAACGCTCGTCGCCGCGGCGCTAGCGTTCGGCAACGCCATCCTGGCCGTCGTCAAGATACGTGAGACGCAGCCGGCCGCTGCCCGTGCGCTCGTCGATGCGGAGTCTCGCGCCGGCGGCCGGCGCGGCGCGGTCGTCATCTTGTCGGCGACGTTTCTGATCATCTTCGCGTTCGTGTCGATGGAGACGACGCTGGCGTTCGTTGCTCACGACCGGTACTCGCTCGCGGAGCGCGGTTTCGGCCTCATCCTGGTGTTCGTCGGGCTCGTGATGA
Source organism: Acidobacteriota bacterium (assembly GCA_965248695.1). Lineage (GTDB taxonomy): Bacteria > Acidobacteriota > UBA890 > UBA890 > WLXD01 > DASCOT01. The sequence goes on from CBDFKD010000002.1 coordinate 5,523,389, forward strand.
TCGTCGTTCAGGGCGGCCTGGTCGGCAGGCTGGCTCCGAAGTACGGAGAGAGGAGGCTAGCCTGCTACGGCGCTCTCCTGCTCGGCACCTCGCTGGTGCTGCTACCGCTGGCTCCCGGGCTGGCGGCGACCATACTGCTGCTGGGCCTGCTCGCCTTCGGACAGGGACTGGCGTCGCCGACGCTGTCAGCTCTGTTGTCGCGCTACAGCGTCGGCCATGAACGGGGCGGAATGCTGGGAATCGGCCAATCTACGGCCTCGGCAGCACGAACGATCGCGCCGATCACTGCCGGATGGCTTTACGACCAGGGGGCGCCCTGGCCGTTTCTACTAGCCGGCCTGATGGCGCTGATCGCCGGCCTCGTCGTCAGCCGCTCGCCGCGCGTCGACGTTACCGAAGTCAGCCAGCCGACGGCGCCGTGCTAGCGCTAGTGGCCTGTAACAGATGAATCGATAGTGCCGTGGTGGCGAAATGGGGTCGGATACAAGGCGCTCCGACGAGTCGATGTTGGTGCATCTCCGAGGAGGGGCAACGCCGCAGGCGGCCCGATTTCGCCGCCATCCTGCGGACAGATAGGCAGTTGCGGGCAAACTCGGCGTTGCGACTCGTCGACGATGCGCCGCGGCATCGCCATCCTCGCCGCGCCTTGATCTCGCCCGCAAAGCCCATCTGCGGCGCTATCGATTCATCTGTTACAGGCCACTAGATCGCCCGCAACGGTGTCAGCAACGAACGCAGCGGGGCGTGAACGTGCCCGTTCGTCGCCACGATGTTGCGGCCGTGGAGTAAGCGCTGCAGCTCGGCGCTACCGGAGCAGTCGGTCACGCGGCCGCCCGCCTCGTTCACCAACAGGATCCCTGCAGCGACGTCCCAGGGTTCCAGGTGTAACTCCCAGTAGCCGTCAAGGCGCCCGCACGCCACCAGGGCGAGATCGAAGGCAGCTGAACCCAGCCGGCGCAACCCGCCAGCAACCACCCCGACGCGCGGCACATTGTCGAGGTTGTTGTCGGCGAGCGTGTCCCGTGCGTACGGGAATCCGGTGGCCAGGATCGCGTCGCTCAGGTGATTTGTAGCGGACACCGTTGCCACGGTGCCTTCGAGCGTCGTGCCGCCACCGCGAGTGGCGGCGAACGTCATCTGCAACAGCGGCGCGTGCACCACGCCGGCTACCAGCTCGCCGTGCTCGATCACCGCGATCGATACACACCACACGGGCAGGCCGTGGAGGAAATTGACCGTCCCGTCGAGCGGATCGACCACCCATAGACGCTCGGAATCGCCATCACGACGACCCGATTCCTCAGCCAGCACGGCATCGTGGCGCGGTATCCGATCGAGGATCCAGCGTTCCGCCTCGACGTCGGCAGCGCTCACCAGGTCCCGACGACGCCCTCCCTTGCGACGGGCGTCCGCGGCGTTGAGCTTGCCGTAGTGGCGGAGCAGCACGGTGCCGGCGCCATGGGCGATATCGATGAGCTGATCGAGCACGGCCGGGTCCCGGGGGCAGGGTCGTTGAGCAAGCGGGGAGGCAGAAGCCGCCGCAGATGGCGGCGTCGGTGCCCCGCAGGTCACGCGGTGTCTCGGGAGTATCGCCGATCAACGCGACCGGTGCCGAGCCGCGGCATGAGATCAGCCTCAGTAGGCCTCGAGCGCTTCCTTGTCGAGCACCCAGATGACTCGATCCTTGGACTCCACCAGGCCTTCGCGACGAAAGCCGTTGAACGCCATACTGGTGGTCTCGCGCGTTGAGCCGACCAGCTGGCCGAGATCCGTCTGTGTCAGCCGCAGGCTGATCCTGAGGCCCTGGTCGTCGGGAGCCCCGCACTGCTCGGCAAGCTGCACCAGAGCGTGGGCCAGACGCGTCCGCACGTCCTCGGACAGAAGCGAGATCATGCGATCCTCGAGCGCCTCCTTGCGCTGCGCGATGACCGCTGTGACCCAGCTGCACAGATCAGGATGCTGCTCCAGGTATCCGACGAATCGATCCCGCTCGATGACGCACATGAAGGCGTCCTCGGCGATCTGGGCGTTGTCGCGACGGCGACGGGCGCCGATAAGCGCCGTCTCTCCGAACATCGCTCCGGGCCCCTCGAAGCCGAGAATGAGCTGCTTGCCGCCGGTAATCTCGCGGTACAGCTTCACCATCCCGGTGCGCAGGACGTAGAAATGGTCGCACAGGTCTCCGGCCCGGAAGACGTCCTCACCACGCTTGAAGAGCCGCAGGTCGGCGATGTTGACCAGCTGCTTGATCTCCCAGTCTGCCAAGCTCTTGAACATCCCCATCTGCTTGAGATGCCAGTACTTGGCCTGTGACACCGCTAAAGCCGCTTCCATTCGCTCCTCCGCGATCAGCGCTCCTGAGGTCAACTCCGGGCGGCTCACTGGCCGCATTCATAGGGCGTTTTGCCGCCTGTGGTGCGCTGGTTACAGATCTTCGCAGCGATGGCGACGGGCCGACGGCGCAAAGAGCGTACGAATCAGCCGATGCCCGGCACTGTTGGCGGCCCCGGGCGGCTAGCTGGCGGCAGGTCGGTGGCCGTACAGCGTCCAGAGGTATCCGAGGAGGAAACCCGTCAGGCCCAACACGAGAATGCCACCGGTATGCCCCAACAGCACGTGGGCGGCATCCGAGTAGGGGCAGAACATGCGCCACGACGCCTCGGCGGACAGCCCTGCACCGGTGCCCGTCAGGAAACCAGCCACGAGCGGACGCTGGGGAAGGGTCCGGGCCACCAGCCAGGCGATCAACACCAGCGCCGGCAAGCCGATCAGTGACTCGGCGCGGAAGCAACCCATCCACATCGTCACGGTCCCACCGCTCGACATCGGGGCCCACATGAAGATCAGCAGGTTGACGACGATCTGCAGCGCATAGGCCGCCAGCACCACCGCGAAGATCTTCGTGGACGAGACGCGCCAACCCGGAATGCCTTCACGCAGCGCGAAGATCAACAGCGCGAACGCAACCAACACCTGGATGGCGATAGGCACCCAAGCGAGCATCATGCCGAGCTCTCCGGTGTCGCGCAGCTGGTTGTAAGCCAGAGGCATCACCATCGCCACCACAAGGACCGGCAGCACGCCCAGCAACCGCTGCCACGGTGGACGCAGCGGGGTGACCGGGTCGATTTGGTCTCCTAGCGCACGTCGCAGGCGGTCGGGTACCTCCGGTCGCGACACACTCATGCTGGCACCCTGGCGGCGCCGAACATCTGCCGCAGGTCCTGCATCCCGCGGAACGCTCGCAACTTGGCGGCGCGTTCGCTGATGCCGAGCATGTTGCCGATCTCTCGGAAGGTAAACCCCCATACGTGGTGCAACAGCAGCGATTCCCGCCGATCCTCGGGTACTTCCAGCAATGCCTGACCGAGGTCCTCGCGGTCAGGAAACATCTCGGCAATCGGAGCTACCGGGATCTCGGGCAGCGTCTCGGGACCTGGACCCTCGTGCTTCGCCAGGCGTGCCGACGAGCGCCGGTACATCAGGTACACATGCCGTGCAATCCCGAAAGCCCACGGCTTGACGGGTCGTCCTGGCATATACGTTTGCCGCGAGCGATGTATCTGCAGAAACGTCTCCTGCATCAGATCCTCGCCGCGCGAATGGTCACGTGTGAGCGACGTGAGGTAGTTGCGTAAGGGCACCGACAGGGCAGCGAACAGCTCCTCGAACGCTTCGAGGTTGCCGTTCTGGTAGCCGACCATGAACTCGGTCAGCCGATCGGGCGAGACACCTTCAAGTCCCACTTCCGTTCCCTTTGCCCGTCACCGTCATCTGGTTTCGGCCCGCTCCCTCGCGAGCAGGTGACCTTCCTGCGGAACGAAAATAGGGGTTCGGGCGCGCCGGATCCGGAGATTACCATTCTCATTGACGGGCGCCCAGTTGCACGAGCAACCTCGTCGTGGCGTCCGGATCTCGAGACACCGAGCATTTCGATTGGCTGTGAGGAAGGCCCACTCGCGCAAAGCGAGCCCGTTTCCGCAGTCGCTGGAGGCTGACGTGAAGAAGCTCTTGATGTTGACGGTCCTGGCAACCGCCGGGGCGCTGCTGGCAAGCCCCGCCTGGGCCCAGCAGGACCAGGAAGCCGCGCTGTTCGGTGGCTACTCCCTTCTGCGTCTGAACCAGGGCGAGGATCAGGATCGCGCCACCCTGCACGGCTTCGTCGCCGACTACACGTACTTCATGGATCGGCGCTTCGGTTTCGTTGTCAGCGGCAGCTATCACAGGGGACCCGTCGATGCCGGTACCAATGGTCTGGGCGGGTCGGAGCTCAACTTTCGCCAGTACACGGTGCTCGCCGGACCGCACGCGGTTCTGCGGCGTACCCACACCTCCGAGCTCGGACTGCGCGCCCTCGCCGGCGCCGGCTGGCGTCGCTTCAGCGACGCTGGCCTGGAGCTCAGCAATAACGTGGAATTCACCTGGGCGGTCGAGGCACACCTCGACCTGAGGCTATCGGACAACCTCTGGCTACGCGTTCTGCAGCCCGGCATCGTCGGCACCAAGTTCAACGACGTCCGGCGTACCGACTATCGCTTGAGCGTCGGCCTGGTGCTACACGGGGGCAGCATCTTGCAATAGGTACCCGGGTACCCAGTTTCCCGGCTACCACGCCACACTCGTCCGCCAGCACCGAACCCACACCAACGCCACCCGGACGGCGATCCTCGCAACGCCGTCGTAGAATCGGTGGCGATGCCCACCCGCCCCACACCTCTGTCCGAAGTCGACGCGCGTGAAACGCGCGAGTGGATCGAGAGCCTCGAGGCCGTCCTGCATCATGACGGCCCCGAGCGCGCCCGATTCCTTCTGGCGCGCCTGGCCGACCGTGCCCGGCTCGACGGTATCGAGGTGTCGACGCTCCCGTCGCGGTACACCAACACCATCGGCGTGGACCGTCAGCCGTCGTATCCCGGTGATCTGGAGATCGAGGCACGCATCTCGGCCTATGTGCGCTGGAATGCCATGGCGATGGTCGTACGGGCGAACCGCGAAGCGGCGGAGCTCGGCGGTCATCTTTCGACCTACGCCTCCGCGGAGGCCCTCTACGACGTCGGCTTCAACCACTTCTTCCGCGCCCCCACCGATGAGCACGGTGGTGATCTGGTCTACTTCCAGGGTCATTCCTCGCCGGGTATCTACGCGCGCGCCTACCTCGAAGGTCGGCTGACCGAAGTCGAGCTCGACAGGTTCCGCCGCGAGGTCGGAGGTGGCGGGCTGTCGTCCTACCCGCACCCCTGGCTGATGCGCGATTTCTGGCAATTCGCCACGGTCTCGATGGGCCTCGGCCCCATCATGGCGATCTACCAGGCGCGCTTCCTACGCTACCTGGAGAATCGCAGCCTTGTGCCGAGCAGCGATCGGAAGGTCTGGGCCTTCCTCGGCGACGGAGAGATGGACGAGCCCGAATCACTCGGTGCGATCACGGTTGCGGCGCGCGAGGGGCTCGACAATCTGATCTTCGTGGTCAACTGCAACCTGCAGCGGCTGGACGGGCCGGTTCGCGGTAACGGCAGCATCGTGCGCGAGCTCGAGGGCCTGTTCCGCGGTGCTGGGTGGAACGTCCTCAAGGTGTTGTGGGGCACGGCCTGGGACGAATGGCTCACCGGGCCCCACGCCGACGTCCTCGTACGCCGCATGGAGGAGGCCGTCGACGGCGACTATCAGGCGTACGCCGCGGACGGTACCGGTAAGCTGTTGCGTGAGAAGTTCTTCGGTCGCTATCCGGAGCTCGCCGGCCTTGTGGAGCACCTGAGCGACGCTGAGGTGGCTGCCATGCCATCGCGACGCGGCGGACACGATGAGCGCAAGGTGTACGCGGCGTTTGCCGCCGCCGCGTCGCACAGCGGCCAGCCGACGATCATCCTGGCGAAGACGATCAAGGGCTACGGCCTGGGGACCGCGGCGGCGCGCAATCCGACCCACCAGCAAAAAAAGCTGTCCGACGAAGGCATCCGCGCATACCGAGACTGGCTGCATTTGCCGATCCCGGACGAGGAGATCGATGATCTCCCCTACATCACCTTGCCGGACGACGCTGCCAAATATCTGCACCAGCGCCGCGCCGAGCTCGGCGGCCCGTTTCCTAGCCGCCGCGCCGTCACGGAACCGCTGGCCGTCCCCGCCCTCGAGGCGTTCAAGGCTCAGCTACGCCCGTCGGGCGATCGGGAGTTCTCCACCACGATGGTCTTCGTCCGCATGCTATCGACGCTGCTGCGCGACGAGGCAATCGGGTCGCGCGTCGTACCGATCGTGCCCGACGAGGCCCGCACGTTCGGCATGGAGGGGCTGTTCCGGCAGGTCGGGATTTACGCCCCCTACGGGCAGCTGTACACACCGACCGACCGCGACCAGCTCGCCTACTACCGCGAGGAGCAGGCGGGCCAGATCTTGCAGGAGGGAATCACGGAAGCGGGGGCATTCTCGTCGTGGATAGCAGCGGCAACGGCGTACGTGAACCATGGGATCGTCATGCTCCCCTTCTACATCTACTACTCGATGTTCGGACTGCAGCGCATCGGCGACCTTGCCTGGGCGGCGGCCGACATGCAGGCGCGTGGCTTCCTCCTCGGTGCTACGTCGGGACGAACAACGCTCGCCGGTGAGGGCCTGCAGCACCTCGACGGCCACAGCCATGTGCTGGCCTCCGCCATACCTACCTGCCGGGCCTACGATCCGACCTACGCTCACGAAGTCGCTGTGATCATCCAGCACGGGCTGCAAGCCATGTACGTCGACAACGAGTCGGCGTTCTACTACCTGACGCTCATGAACGAGAACTACGCTCATCCGGGGATGCCCGAGGACTCCGCCGAGGGCATCGTGCGCGGGATGTACCTGCTTCGCGCAACCGAGACGACGCCGCAGGTGCAGCTCATGGGTAGCGGTGCGATCCTTCGCGAGGTCGAGGCTGCCGCCGAGATGCTGCGTGGCGATTTCGAGATCGAGGCGGACGTGTGGAGTGTTACCAGCTTCACCGAGCTCGGTCGCGATGGCATGCGCGTCGCGCGCTGGAACCGATTGCATCCGGAAGCGACCGCCCGCAGCTGTTTCGTACAGCAGCAGCTGGCCGATCGACCCGGCCCGGTGATCGCCGCCACCGACTATCTGGAGAGTTTCGCCGGCCAGATCAGGCCTTTCGTCGAGCGCCGCTTCGTCACGCTGGGCACCAACGGGTTCGGACGCAGCGACACCCGCGCGAGGCTGCGCTCGTTCTTCGAGGTCGACCGCCGCCATATCGTCGTAGCAGCGCTGAAGGCACTCGCCGACGACGGCGCCTATGAGGCCGCCGCCGTGGCCGGAGCGATCAAGAAATACGACATCGACCCGGACGCTGCCGACCCCGCAGCGCTGTAGCAACAATCGCAACAACGGAGACGAAGTTGGCTCAGATACGAGAGGTCACGGTCCCGGACATCGGCGACTTCGACGACGTCGAGGTCGTCGAGCTCCTGGTCGGCGCCGGCGATACCGTTGCGGCGGATCAGTCGCTGATCACCCTCGAGAGCGACAAGGCCTCGATGGAGGTACCGTCGCCGGTGGCCGGGGTGGTCGTTGATCTCCGCGTCGCGGTGGGCGACAGCGTTGCCGAGGGCCACGTCATCTTGACCCTCCAAGCATCCGGGACCGGGCCCGACGACGAGGCCTCGGCCGGTGCCGATCCGTTCAGCACATTCCGCCAGGAACCGCGGGCGCCTGAACCAGAAACCGTGTCGCCGGCGCCTCCGCCGCGGGAGCACGCAGCTCCGATTACCGTTGAGTCCGTAGATCCGGCTTCCCTTCCGTGGGCAAGTCCCTCGACGCGCAAGCTGGCGCGCGATCTCGGCGTCGACATCTCGGCGCTGTCCGGCAGCGGACGCGCTGGACGCCTGACGCGAGCAGATGTCGAGCAAGGTGCGCATCGGACCTCCGGGTCCCTGCTGCCCGAGATGCCCACCATCGACTTCGCCCAGTTCGGCGAGGTCGAGCTGCAGCCGTTGACGCGGATCCAACGGCTTACCGGTGAGAACCTCCACCGAGCCTGGCTGCATGTGCCGCACGTGACCCAGTTCGACGAAGCCGACATCACGGAGCTCGAAGCTTTCCGCAAAGCGCACAAGGCCGAGGCCGAGGAACTGGGCTTCAAGCTCACCTTCGTGAGCTTCATGATCGCCGCCGCAGCCGCCGCGTTGCGCAAGTTCCCGCGCCTCAACTCGTCGCTCGACCCGGTCGGTGGCAGCCTGGTCGCGAAACGCTACACGCACGTCGGGGTGGCGGTAGACACGCCAAAGGGACTCGTCGTGCCGGTGATCCGCGATGCCGATCAGAAGCGCGTATTCCAGCTCGCCGAAGAGCTCGCCGAGGTCAGCTCGCGGGCCCGAAACGGCAAGCTCACGCCGACAGACATCCAGGGGGGCAGCTTCACCATCTCCAGTCTCGGAGGTATTGGCGGCACTGCCTTCACGCCGATCGTCAACGCTCCCGAGGTCGCCATTCTCGGAGTTTCCCGCGCCCGCATGCAGCCGGTCTGGCAGGACGGGCAATTCGTTCCGCGACTCATGTTGCCGCTGTCGCTTTCTTATGACCATCGGGTCATCGACGGTGCCGCCGCTGCCCGTTTCACGACCTACCTGTCGAGCGTGCTGTCCGATATTCGCGGCCTGCTGCTGTAGCGAAGCCCATGACGAGTAAATTGATCGAGGTACGGGTACCGGATATCGGCGACTTCGAAAGCGTCGAGGTCACCGAGCTACTGGTGCAGCCGGGAAGCGTCGTGGAGCCCGAGGCCTCCTTGATCACGCTCGAAAGCAACAAAGCCAGCCTCGAGATCCCTGCCCCGGTGGGCGGTACTGTTCGGGAAGTACACGTGGCCATCGGAGACGCGGTGTCCGAGGGGTCCCCGATAGCAACCATCGAGGCCAGCGACCACACTGGGTCCTCGGTCGAGCCGCCGGCTGCACGTCTGCGCGAGCAGCCCGCTGCACCGGAGCCCGAGCAAGCCTCGCCTCCCCCTCCGCCGCGCACGCAGCCGAGCGTACCGGCGCAGAAACGGACCCTCCCGGCGGCCGATATCCAGGCCGACGTCGTCGTGATCGGCTCGGGCCCGGGCGGCTACACGGCGGCGTTCCGCGCCGCCGATCTCGGCCAGCAGGTGGTGCTCGTGGAGCGCTTCCCGCGCCTCGGTGGCGTGTGCCTCAACGTCGGCTGCATCCCGTCCAAGGCCATGTTGCACGCCGCCGCGGTCATCGATGAGGCCGCCGATTTCAAACAGCGCGGCATCGACTTCGGCGCCCCGAAGATCGACCTCGAGGCGCTCGCGAGCTGGAAAGACGGCGTCGTCGACGGCCTCACCGACGGTCTCGTACAGCTCGCCAAAAAGCGCAACGTCAAGGTCGTTCATGGGCGCGCGGCGTTCACCGGTGAGCACACGCTAGCGATCGATGAGCCGCGTCGAACGCTGGCGTTTCACAGTGCCATCATCGCTGCCGGCTCGCGCCCGGTAATGCTCCCCGACCTGCCGGAAGACGACGACCGCCTGTGGACCTCGAATGAGGCCATCCGCCTCGAACGCTTGCCGAAACGGCTGCTGGTCGTTGGCGGCGGCATTATTGGCCTCGAGATGGCGCAGGTGTACGCCTCGCTGGGAAGCAAGGTGACGGTGGTCGAGCTTGCCGATGGCCTCATGCCCGGCGCCGACCGCGACCTCGTGCGCTTGCTGCAACGACGGATCAAGGCGCGCTACGAGAACATCTTCACGGCCACACGGGTAACCGGCATCAAGCCGCTGAAGCGCAGACTCAAAGTCGCCATGGAGGGTTCGAAGGCACCGGATGCGGACACCTTCGACGCCGTGCTGGTCGCGGTGGGACGGCGACCGAACGGTGACCGCATCGCGGCCGACACGGCCGGTGTCCACGTCGATGCGCGTGGCTTTATCGCCACCGATCTGCAGCAGCGCACCAACGTTCGGCACATCTTCGCCATCGGCGATATCACCGGGGAGCCCATGCTGGCCCACAAGGCGACCCACGAGGGCAAGGTGGCCGCCGAGGTGATCGCTGGCAAGGCGAGCGCCTTCGACGCGAGCGTGATCCCGTCAGTGGCCTACACCGACCCGGAGGTAGCCTGGGTAGGACTGACCGAGGAGGACGCCGCGGCGCAGGAGATCGCGGTCGAGAAGGGACGGATCCCCTGGGGCGCGAGTGGTCGGGCACAGGGCCTGGGTCGCGCCGAAGGCCTGACCAAGTTGCTCTTCGATGCCGCGAGCGGGCGTCTGCTCGGCGCCGGGTTCGTCGGCGTTCATGCGGGAGACCTGATCGCCGAGGCCGCCCTGGCCATCGAGATGGGCGCCAACGCTACCGACATCGCGCTCACGATCCACCCACACCCGACGCTCTCGGAGACCCTGGCATTCGCTGCGGAGGCAGTCGAGGGAACGCTTACCGACCTGTACATGCCGAAGCGCTAGCTGGTCACCACCAGCTCCATCTCGTCGCAACGGTTGCCCGACGACGCTGGTCGCCTCGGCGCTACTCGGGCAGCGTGCCGATGGGCGAGAGCCGCAGCCGTCGCACTTCGATTTCCGGCCTCGGGGTGTCATCGCCGATCCGGACCACGGAGCGCAATCCGCGGCTCGTCACCGGTGCGGACCCGGGCACCGCACCGGCCACACCGACCACTGCCAGTGTCCGCAGTGGACCGTCCGGAGCCAGCGCACCGACTGCCGCCAAGGCGCGGATCTCCCCGCTGGCGAGCCTTCGTGCCCGCGATCTGGTGAGCCCGAGGGCAACGACGGCGCCGGGATCGAGCTCGGCGATCAGCCGGCGCAGCGCGTCCGGCGCAAGGCCGACTCCCGATGGCCAGGTTTGTTTCAGCACTCCTGCAGAATCGGCTATCTCGTACAGTTGCCATCCGTTGCCGGAGCCAATCGCTTCCCAAATGTCGTTGATCGCCAGGCGTGTTGCGTCCGCCTGCACATCGAGGAGCACGTCGGCGCGAATCTCGCGACCCGTCGAGCCTACGGCCCGTGCATTCGCCTCTGGTGTCAACTCGTAGGCGCTCTGGAGTCGGATATGGGCGGTGTCATCCCTTTCGGTCTCGAGCGCCGGAGGAACCGGCACCGTGATATCGACCCATTCGGTGCTCAGAGCCTCACGTTGTGTGCGGCGGTTTCCCCATCGCACCACGAGCGATGCCGTCCGGCCGCTGGCGACCGCCGGAACACGCGCCTGCAGTCGGACCTCCATGCCGGCGAGCTCTGCCGGCGGGAAACGCCGCAGGATATCGACGCCGCGATCCCAGTCGAGCTTGGGGCGAAATACGAGAATATCGCCGAAGCGCGTCACCAGATCGACGTTCACACGGTCGTTGAGCATCCAGGATTCGAGATCCGCGAACTCCTCGGGGGTCATCTTGTCGCCGTGCGCCAGCACGTAGTCGAGCAATGGGTAGTAGCCGCGCAACAACTGGTAAAAGTCGGAATGATCCCTGGTGTTCGCCAGGCGGGTGAACTCGGGCGGAAGGAAGCTTGCGTAGCCGTTGACCATGCGCGCCCAATGCAATGTCGAGCCGATCAGATAAACGCCCTGATTCCCTGGCCCGCCCAGCGGCATGACCGGTACGTGGAGCACGGTGGTGTCGGCCGGCTGGGTCGCGAGCCAGTGATCCGCCGGGTTCGCGGCCGGATCGACCGGGACCGAGGGCAGCGGAGCGACGCGGAACTCCACAACGACAACGCCGATCAGCAACGCCGTCGCAACAGCGGGGAGCGATGGGCGACGCAGCGACCAACGACGGACGCTCGCCAGCCGCACCAGCGCTGCCTGCAGGACGAAGCCGCAATACGCGGCAACGAACAGATTCCAGTAAATCCCGAACCGGGCTATGGAACGCATCGCGTCGTAAGCCGGCAGCGTCTGATAGAGGACCCAGTACGGACCGCGCCCGAGGTCAGTCTGTCCGGCGTGCACCGTCGGACCGTAGGCCAATACATAGGCAATCAGCGCCAGATATGCCAGCGTCACGAAAGTGCGTGCCGGACGAACCGCGTGCGGCGTTGCCCAGCGCCACAAGGCCAGCGCCACCGTCGCACTCGGTGCCACCATCAGTGCCGGGTGCGACGAACGGGCTGCCTGCAGCACCCATTCGGTAGCCAGAGGCCTCCCGGCCCACGCCGCTAGCAGAACGCTGGCGACGTGCAGCCCGGCGAAACCAGCTGTCGTCCAGCAGGCGATCTGGAGGAACCGACGCGCTCCGTCGGTCCTCGGGCCAACGGCCGTTGACGGTGCGCTTGTGGCGGTGACGTCGTCGCTCCCGGGCCAGTCGCCGCGCCACGCCTTGGGCAGCAGCCACAAAGTACCGACCAATAACAGAAGGTAGACCACCACCCCCGGGAACAGATTTCCCTCGGCCGTGGTGTAGGCCTGCGACAGCGGCTGCATGTAGCCGGCACGATTGAAGCCCGATGGTGAGATGAACGAGGTCGGCCGCGCCGACAAGGCGGCCAGTATCTCTACGTCATGCGCGAACCCCTCGGCGGACCGCACCTGCATGTACGGCGCCATTAGCGGAAGAAGGATGACGGCCATCAATGCCCCGGCGATCAGGAGATCGCGCAGCAAACGCGTCGCAGGAAGCGACCCCGCACGTCGTGATCGCATTCCGAGACCGCTCAACGCGTACAACACCATGCAGGGCAGCAACATCAGCCCGTGTGAGAGCGAGGCCAGAAACTGCACGCAGTACAGTAGCGCTGCACCGACGGCGTAGCGCAGCTTGACCGTCTCCAGATAGTGAGCGACGGCCAGAAACGCGAACGGCACCCATTGGCCGCTGAGCATCTGCAGGTGCGCGAGCTGTCCGAACTTCGCTGGCCCGAAGGCCCACAGCACACCTGCGAATAGCCCCGCCGCCGTGCTTGCCGTCAGGTACCGCACCCAGAGCGCCATACCGATGCCGCTCAGGAAGAACGACATCAAGAGCGCAACGTTGTAGGCAAGGATCGGGTGCCCCGCCCAGTTGATCGGCGCCACGAGAACCGCGGTAGCCAACAGGTTCTCAGACAGCGCCAGCGTATTCTTGCGCGGATAGAACGTGTTGGTATCGAACAGCGCGCCCGGATCTGAACGTAGCGCATGCGCGTCCCAGGCCATTACCCAGGTCTGGTGCAGCTCGTCGCCCATCCCCGTCAGCGTCGAGTCCGGCGACGTCCAGATGGGATAGGTGAACAGCAACGTCAGCACGGCGAACGCCGCCGCGATTGAGGCCAACACCGGGCCTTCCGGCAGAACACGGACTGGGATGCGGCTGGATGCTGGCACGCTTGCCTCGGCGCTGGGGCGACCCGAGCGACCTTAGCGGCGCTCCATGGGGCGGACAAGCTCGGCTTCGTCCATCGTTACGGCAGGAGCCTCCTCATGAGCAACCCGGATCGGCACCGGGGGCTAGACTCCACCGGACACCGCCCGGGTCTTCATACGCCCGCGTACGTAGCCCCCACCGAGCCCTCGAGGCACCCGAGAATGCGATGCCGCAGGAGACCCTGGCGAACGCGACCCGTTCCAATCGTGGCGCCGCTGGTTGCGCTTTCACTGCTGGCGCTCCCCCGCCTCGCGGGCGCACAGGAAGAGGCACCAGATCCGGCCGGATGGACCGGTACCGGAGAGGCTACGTTTGTGTTCACCGGTGGCAACACGGACGCGAGCAGCCTCGGTTTCCGTTTGGCGATCGGGCGCGCCTGGTCGGGCGGCAAGGTCTCGTTGGAGGGCGGCGGCATTCGCGTGCGCACCGGCACACGCACGCGCAGCGCGGTTGGCAGTCCCGACGACTTCTCGGTAGTCGAGGACACCACTAGCAGTGTCACGGCAGAGAACTACTACAGCCGCGCCCGCTTCGACCGCCCGATCAGCGATCGCTTCGAATGGCACCTGGGGGCCGGATGGGAGCGGAATCTGTTCGGTGGCATCGCCAGCCGCTACACGGTCTCGGGCGGCTTGGGACGCGTTTGGGTCGATGACGACGGCTCGCGTCTGCGCACCGATCTGGGCCTGACATACACGCGCGAAAACTTCGTCGCTGCGGTACAGGGTGCGCAGTTCGGCGGACTGCGGTTTTCGTCGGACTACAGCCGCAAGCTCGGCGAAGCGACGACCTTTACCAGCAAGCTGATCGCCGACGAGAGCCTGGCCGACACGGCCGACCTGCGAGCCGACTTCCTCAACTCACTCGCCGTCGCCATGAGCGATCGTCTGGCGCTGAAGGTCAGCTTACAGGTGCTGTGGGACAATCGGCCGGCTCTGGTCGGCGTTCCATTGGTGTCTGCGGACGGCACGCTGTCCGGCAGCACCGTCTTGGCACCGCTCGGCAAGACGGACAGCCTGCTTACGCTGGCGCTGGTGATCAATTTCTGAGATCGGAGGTTCGCCCCATGTCTGAAGCTGTGAGCGTCTACGGGTTCGAGACCTCGAACAACTTCAAGGTTCGAGTGGCGCTCGGTTACAAGGACATCCCCTACGATTTCCACACCATCTCCCCTGGCGACAGGTCCGCTGTGATCGCGGTGTCCGGCCAGCCCTTCACACCGGTGCTGGTCCACGGCGACGTCGTCATTCCCGACTCGGCGGCGATCTTGCGCTACCTGGACGCCAACTTCCGGGATACACCTCGGCTTTTCAGCGCCGCGTACGATGAGCTGCGGGAGATCGAAGGCTGGGAAGGCTGGGGCCGGACAACCCTGGCACGGCCGCTCCTGATGCTTGTCCGTCAGCGGCGCGAGGACCGCGACGATCCGGCGGAGCGTCAGCACGCAGCCGAGTTGTTCGCTACCGCCTGTCGACACCTGGACGAGAGCTTGGGGGACGCGGAGTGGCTCATCGGGGCGCGGCTCACTGCCGCCGATGCTACCTGCGCGCCGGTTCTCCATCGGGCCAGCGAGTCCGGCATGTTGCCACTGCCAGACGACATCAACGCCACCCTCGACTGGATGGGGCGGGTGATGGCCTACGACTCGGGCCCGACGCCGTAGCGTCAGGACCCGGGAGCCTCCCATGGGGTAGCCTCGAACACCTCGAATGCAGCCCGGAGCCGGCCGAGCAAATTCTCCTTCTCGACTCCGGGCAAGAAGCTATATTCGATACTGTTCAGCGCCAGCATCTTCAGTGTCCGATAAGACACCTCGTCGTTGCGTGCCGCGAGCGCGAACTGCTGCTGCAAATCCGAGAACATCGGTCCCGGATCGTCGGTCGACAGGGCCACAGGCACACCCGCCGCCAGGTAGTCGAGCAACGCGTGCCCTACGGGTCCCACACCGAGCAGCTGACGGTTGCTCTCGAGATTGATCTCCACCGCGGTGCCCCGCTGTTTCATCGTCTCCAGCAGGCGGGTCGCGTCGGGGTCGGCACGCAGAGCTACCGCATGCCCGACCCGATCTGCATCTGCGCCACCGGCCGACGCCGGCGCGACCGCGAGCGCGATGTGGCTCTGAGCGCCGAGAACCGTGGCAAGCCGCTCGGTCATCTCGCCGGCGTGTAGCGTTCGTTTCACACCCGGGTAGTAGGCCGCCATTTCGCCGAACATCCTCATATGGAGCTTGTAGTCTCCAACCGACACCGGGTGCGTCTCCGGGCCCGCAAAGTTGATCCCGACCACGAGCGGGCTTGCCTGCGCGATCTCGTACGCCAGCAGCAGGCGCACGAAGACCCGTGTCGGATCCACGGTGCGGACAAGTATTTGCTGGAAACGCACCAGGACGTCGCATCCTGGGTCAGGCCGATCGCCGCCACAACCGAGAAGCTGGTCCGAACGGGCCAGCTCCCGAGGCATCGCCTCCACAGTGGCGTCGCGGATCTCGGCAAAGAGCGGATGCGCTACAACCCTGTTGCGTAGCGTGTTGAGGTCGTCATCCCATTGGACCGCGCGGATCAGGTCGGCGCGCGCGTCGGCGGCGGGCGTGTAGCCGCTCGACGTCTCCAGATACATCACGCCCTGACGTGCCGCCAGCGACCTGACAGCGGCTAGCATGCGGGGAAAATCGCGCCGCGCCAGGGCAGACTGGCCAAAGGTGGTGAAGAAATAGTCGTTGGCATCGATGCGATCGATCGCGGCGTCGTTCGCCAGGTAATCCTGCATCGACCAGCGGCGCTCGATCTCGCCATGAAACACCGCGTCTTCCAGTGCCTCCGCCACCGGCCGCTGGCCCGCTGCACAGGGCGGTTCCGTCAGGCTCCAAACGAGCTCCTCGGCGGTCGGCAGACACAGCCCATCCTGTGCGGCCATCCGAATGAGCGTCGCCGGGCGAATGCCGCCAGAGGCGTGATGGTGCAGGTCTCCGCCTAGCGGCATCTGTCGGAGAAACTGGTCGAGTTGGGCCGGGTCATGGCGAATACGCTCGAAGTGCGCTCCGGTAGCAGCTTCCGGATCGCCGGCCGGTCCGCTACCGCAGCCGACGCCGAAGACGATCAGGGACACCGCAACGCCGAGAGATCTCATGACCTCACCGTGGAGCCGTTCGTCGGGTTGGCGGCATCCGGGCTCATCCTCGCAGGCAGCTCGCCACACTATTGTTGCGCGCTCTTGCCGGTGTAGGAGCCCAGCTTCCGCTCGCCGTCACACAACGGCTCGTGCGAAAGATCGAGATTGGGTACCCGAGCGACGCTCTCCAGGACAATCGGCACCGCTCCGGCAGTGATGCGAGCCACAGCATCGCGCATGTCCTCATAGTCAAAGGGCCGCACCCCCATCGCAGGGTTGGAAACCGAGTTCAACACGGCAAATCGTATGCCTAGCTGCCGCGCGTAGACCGCTTCCGTACCGACGTTGTGGGTAACGAAATCTGCCCCCCACGTACGCATCATGCGGATCTCCGCCGGAGTCTCGAACCGACCCGGGTCGTCCTGCACCATGGTCGCGGTACGGTGCACTCGGCCGCTGTATTGCTGTTCAGCAACCTCGATCAGCAAGTCCCGGATCTGGGGGCAAAATGGCCGATCGAAGGTGGCAAAGAAATCGCGGCCGCGGGCGGCAATTACCTCGTCCCGGTCCGCCACCGCTCGCAGAATGCTCTGCGGTCGCTGGTTTCCGACGACGATAAGATCATCAACAACCACCAGGTCGTCGAAGTCATACCCCGTGTTGATCGAGCCCCCGGTGGCACCACCGAACGCCACCCGCACGCCCAGCTCGTACAGCGCCAACCAGGTCTTGACGAAATGCCACCCGGGCGGCTCGCCGGCAACACGTGCCTCACTCCCATGCATCCGCACGTAGTAGAACGGCACGCCCTTGAAGCGCATGCGATAGATCGGCGGGCTCTCTCCGGCCGCCGTCTGCACGGTAAGGTCACCCTCTTCTTCGACGAGGCCCTTGCCGAAGGAAGCCGGCTCACCGAACGAGGTGCCTCCGACGACGGCGACGATCACTTGATCGTCAGCCTCGTCCTGTACTGGCACCGCCATCGTCGCCGCGTCCGCGGTGACGAGAATCAACAGCATGACGAGTATGCCGGCTACGGGCGCCGTTCGCGCGCCGTCGATCATGACGCCTCCTCCCTCTCTGGCGTTTCGCCGCTCTTGAGGTTGTCTTCCGTTGTCTGCAACGTTGAATCAGCTCCGGGAGAGGGATTCAAGCCAGAGTCGCGGAATGTTGCCGTGCCGAGATATAACCGGAAGTTGTGGATGGGAGGAAAAAGAAAGGCGGCGTAACCTTCGCTGGGATCATCAACAACCAGCAGCCGGCTGTGGAGGCCGGGAAGGAGACGCCACCCGTGCTCAAGATTATCGGTGGATCGGACGCGGAGGAAGGACAGCTGACACTGGACGTCGATGAGCTCGCCCGGCAGGGCGCGCTGCAGATGCTGGCAACAGCACTGGAGTGGGAGGTTCAGGAGTATATCCAGAGCCACGCCGGGCAACTGGATGAAGCCGGCCGTCGGCAAGTGGTACGCAACGGTCGGGCTCGCGCACGCAAGATCACGTTGGGGTGCGGGACGGTGCAAGTAGCCGCGCCACGGGTCAACGACAAGCGGCTCGACGAGCAGGGACTGAGGCAGCGGTTCAGCAGTCGGATCCTGCCGCCCTACATGCGGCGCTCGCCGAAGGTGGCGGAGGTGCTGCCGGTGCTGTACCTGCGGGGCCTGTCGACGGGCGACTTCAAGGAGGCGCTGCCGATCTTACTGGGACAGGAAGCCAGCGGGCTGTCGGCATCGGCGATCTGCCGGCTGACGAACGCCTGGAGCACGGAGTACGAGGCATTCCGGAAGCTGGATCTGTCCACCAAGCAGTACGTATACGTGTGGGCGGACGGTGTGCACTTCAACATTCGACTCGAGGATGATCGGCTGTGCACGCTGGTGATCCTGGGCGTTTTGCCGGACGGAACCAAGGAGCTCATCGCGGTCGAGGACGGGTATCGAGAGAGCACCGAGAGCTGGGCGTTCGTGCTCCGGGAGCTGAAGCGTCGAGGCATGCGGGCGCCGCTCGTGGCAGTGGGTGATGGGGCGCTGGGGTTCTGGGCGGCGGTGCGGGATGTATGGCCCCAGACTCGAGAGCAACGATGCTGGGTGCATCGGCTTGGCAACGTGCTCGACAAGCTACCGAGGCGGCTGCAGGCCAAAGCCAAGCGCGCGCTGCACGAGATCATCGGTGCGCCAACGCGCGAGGATGCTCAGGAGGGCATGGCGCGGTTCGCAGCCGACTACGGCGCCAAGTACTCCAAGGCCGTGGCGTCGTTGCAACGCGACTCCGACAAGCTGCTGACGTTCTACGACTTCCCCGCCGACCACTGGGTTCATCTGCGCACGGCCAACCCGATCGAGTCGGCGTTCGCCACCGTACGCCTGAGACAACGCGTCACCAAGGGCGCCGGCTCACGCACCAAGGCGCTGACGATGGCATTCAAGCTCCTGGAGATGGCACAGCAACGATGGCGCCGCATCAACGCTCCTCACCTCACTGCCCTCGTACTCGAGGGCGCCACATTCGTCGATGGAGTTCACCTGATCGCTAGCGAAGACGCCGCCTGAACAAATCCACCGATCCACAACATTTGCAAATAACTCGGTCGTCATCAAGCCAACTACTGCAGTGCCGTCGCGAAGGAGAGAATCGAGGGGCTGTTTTTCCTGATCGAGTGCGGACTGTAGTTGAAGGTTCGGGATCTGTTCGCCCGGTGTTAGGTCGCGCGACGTGGTCTGGCGCTCCGCAAGTGCTGCTTTGAGCGCACGATTCTGGTCGGCGAGTATCCAAATCACTGCCGTTGCGCTCACGGCGGCGATCAGAACGAGAGCCGGCCCAACCCAGTCACGCGATACAAACTGCTTACGTATCGGCAAATCTGTTTCACTCCTCACGGCAGCGTCCTTGACCTGACCCCGCGGTTAGTACCATGTCTTATCTCAGTAACTCGGTGCTGACAAGAGGTTGTTGAGGCCGGCGAAGCGGAGCGCAGCCGGCTTCAACAACGTCGCTTCGGGTGCGGGCGGCCGATAGCTCAGCGAGCTGTGCGGTCGCATGCGGTTGTAGTGCTGACGCCATCTCTCGATCAGAACCTTTGCCTCCTTGAGCGTGTAGAAGATCTCTCCATCCAGCAGCTCGTCGCGTAGCTTGCCGTTGAAGCTCTCCACGTAACCGTTCTCCCACGGCGAGCCCGGCTCGATGAACAGCGTCCCCACGCCCAACCGGCCCAGCCAGTCGCGAACCGCCTCGGCGGTGAACTCTGGTCCGTTATCCGACCGGATGTGCTCAGGTATGCCCCGGTGTACGAACAACCTCCCGAGCTGCTCCAGCACGTCCTCAGAGTTGAGCTTCCGTGCTACATGGATCGCCAGGCTTTCTCGTGTGTACTCATCGACGATCGTCAGCAGCCTCATAGCCCGACCGTCGTGCGTCCGGTGGTGCAGGAAGTCATACGCCCAGACATGATCCCGGTGCTGTGGGCGCAGCCGGATGCAGGAGCCATCGCTCAGCCACAGCCGTGCTCGTTTGGGCTGTTTTCTCGGTACTTTCAGCCCTTCGCGCCGCCAGATACGCTGCACTCGTTTGTGGTTCACGGACCAGCCCTCCATGCGCAGCAACGCTGTCACCCTCCGATATCCGTAGCGCCCGTACTGTCGGGCTAAATCCACGATCCGCTCCGTCAAAATCTGCTCCTGTTGCGGCTCTCTTGGCACGTACCGGTGTGTCGTGCGTGGTTGTTTCAGTACCCGACACGCCCGCCTCTCCGAGACGCCCAGCCGCCCCCGTACATGTGCCACCGCCTCTCGCCGCCGAGCTGGGCTCAGAAGTTTCCCTCCGCCACTTCCTTCAGGATCGACAGGTCGAGTTCCTTTTCCGCCACCAGCCTCTTGAGCCGGGCATTCTCCTTCTCCAGTTGCTTGAGCTTTCTGGCCTGGTTGAGCTTCAGTCCGCCGTACTCTCGCCGCCACCGGTAGTAGGTGTGCTCGGTGATTGCTAGCTTGCGGCAGGCATCCTTGACCGTCGCCCCTCGAGCCAGCTCCACCTCAGCCTCCCGGAGCTTGCGTACGATCTGCTCGGCGCTGTGCCTCTTACTCGGCATTCTGACCTCCCGTTCTTGACCCAGATCGTGAGATTACATCCGGATCCGTTTTCGGGGGTCAGGTCAAGAGCGCTTCGTCCCCGGCGGCATCCGCCACCTCGCCTATGCCAACCACCCGCTACCGATCGGCTACGACCAGACCATCTCGCAGCCCTATATCGTAGCGTTGATGACAGAGCTGATCGATCCACAACCCACTGACCGCGTGCCGGAGATCGGCACCGGCTCCGGCTACCAGGCCGCCGTCCTGGCCGAGCTTGGCTCGGAGGTGTTCACTATCGAGATCATTCCGGAACTCGCCGCCTCCGCGGTCACGCTGCTCGGTGAACTCGGCTACGACCGTGTCCACGTTCGTCACGGTGACGGGTACATGGGTTGGCCTGACGAAGCTCCGTTCGACCAGGTGATTGTGACGGCTGCGCCGGAAGAGATCCCTATGGCGCTCGTGGAACAACTCCGCACCGGGGGGAGAATGGTGCTGCCGGTGGGTCCTCAGGGCGGGGTGCAGCAACTGGTCTTGCTGCGTAAGACCAATGAGGGCGCCGTGCGTCAGGAGCGTGTCATCTCGGTGCGATTCGTCCCCATGGTGCGGCAATAGAGGCTGCTGTCGGGCCGGCGGCCCTGACGCTACCGGATCCATGCAAACTGCGGGTGGACCGGATAGTTAGGGGCGGCCGCTTGACTCACCCACCGCCGCACGGCGGCTGATGTCGAGAGCATCGCGCACATGCTGGGGGTAAAACCCGCTGCCCTGCGAGCCGGAGATCGTGTAATTGTGACGCCCGGCATCCCGCGACAAGAAGGCGATCTCGACTCGGCCGGTAACTATATCGACGCCCTTACCCTCGGCGTGGGCACCGAACGTGCGATATGTCCAGATGAGCCCGCTGCCACCGCCCATGGCCCGCTCGCCATCCGGCAACCCGAGGGTCACCGCAATGCGGCCGCGGTCGGACTTCCAGCCGCGGAGCCGCGTGTCCCGGTACCTGCGGTTGGCATGGGCAACGCGCTCGTAGAACCCGTCTTTGAACGGGTTGCCCGGAGCTCCGAGATCGGCGTCACGGCGATCCCAGAAACGGGTGATGAAAGCAGCGCGCTGTTCGGAGGTCTCTAGCGTGTTCCACTCAGCGAGCTCCTCCTCGAGAATCAGGTAGTTTGCCGGGCCATCCAGCCAGCGGTCGGGGTCGCCCTCGTCGAGGGTCATCGCCTCGGCGGCGGTCCTCGGAAGCTGGTTGGGCGCTGCAGCCGCCGGCCCCGTTGACAGCGCCAGCGTTAGCACGGTCGCCAAGAGAACGCTCACGTCACCCTCCTATCGTTTTCGCACGACGGACGCGATAGACAATAGACCGCGAATGGCCCTGAACGCTCGGCGACCACACCTTTGGCGACGCCGCACCGACGAGCCCAGACTGAAACCTTACGAATCCCGTCGTGGTCGGCAAGGGAAATCACCTGAAACGGATTGACGTCATGATCCGTCCGGATGCCTCGGAGTTCAGCAAGCTGGCGGAGCGCTGCAAGCCGTTCCCAGGATAGGGGCTGCTCGGCACCCTCTGACCATCGACGTTGGAGAGGTTGTACGGTAGGAGTTCGCGACGTAGAAGCACCCAACAGGAGACACGAGCATGATGGACCGTCGACTCGCCCTACTGATCGTGGTGATTCTGTTGGCGGTCGCACCGCCCGTACTCGCCCAACAGGAAACGGTCGTCTTTCGAGGTGACCCCTTCACCCGCTCTCTGAGTAACATGGAAGAGGACGTGAGGGACGATCAGGCGGGCGTCTCACCGGAGCTCGTGATCACGAACCGCAATGGCGAGTACTTCTGGGCTAGTCAGGACGACGCGCAGCTCATCCACTTCGAAGACGGTCCGCACCACGTGTTCATTTCTCCGTCGGGCGGGTACATCAAGATCCTGGATACCGAGGCTCCGGGTGCAGAACCAATCCCGCTACCCAGAGGTGCAGGGTCCCGTCGGTTCGTCTATGTGGCGCACAGGATCGAGGGAGTTCACGTACTGACTACGTGGGGTTTCGGCGAGCAGATCACGCCGACCCGAGTGGGACTGTAGCCAGGACTGCTGAATGGAGACCTCCATCAGGACCTCTTTTGGGGGCTCCGGGCTCTCCGTCATACTCCCGGTCGTTTCGCTCTAGCGGTACTCGCGCTGCCCATCGGCGTTGGTGTGAACCTCGCCGTCTTCGCGGCTGTCCACGGCGTGCTTCTCTCCCCGCTACCGTACGCCGACTCAGTTGACCTGGTATCGGTCACGCTCGTACGCCCGAACGATGTTGCTCTCGATATCGGCAACAGACGCTCCAGCCTTGAGAGCGCACTCATTTCGGGGTACCGCAAGAAGGATCACCGCGCGCGGTGATCGGTGGGACGCAGCTCTATCCGCGTGTACCCGTGCCGCCACCGGCGTTCACTGACCGGGCCTGACGCCCCACTCTCCAGACGCCCCGTTCTTCGAGACTCGGGCGGTGTGCGCACGCTGCTACGGTGCTAACGAGACTGTCTGGCCGACCTGCTTGCAGCGTCTGTGGCGCGAGCTGGCATAAGGGGTTTTCATGCCTTCTAGCTATCGTGAAACGGTGAGCCTCATGACGAATCGTCCTGTCCGACGTTGCTTCGTCTGGCGGGCTGCGCGGGCTGCTGTTAGATGCAGCTTTGTAATTGTGCTGGCCTCCACGATGTCGATCCAGGTGCCTTCGACTTTGGCGACCGATGACCGGGTCGCCTTGTCTGCCGAGGCCCCTCAGGTGCCGGAGGGGATCACCAGTCCGGAGTGGGGGCAGCTGCGTCGCCAGATCGAGGCGGCGCAAGACGCCGTGCGCTGGGAGCGTAGTGGCGCAGGCACGGATGAAGGTACGGATGCCGGGAGCTGGCAGGCGGCAAACCGTGCTCACCGGCTCGTCACTAGCTTCGACGAACACGGGATTCAGATGCGCCCGAACGGCAGCGACGACACTGTGTCTTGGGAGCTATCGCTGCGGCTGCTGGAGTACGGGTACGAAGGTGCCATGGTGTCGGCACGGGCGGCTGATCCGCAGGGGTACGGGCGTCGGGTGCGTTACGACCGCGGCGATCTGAAGGAGTGGTTCGTCAACGATTCCCGCGGGCTGGAGCAGGGGTGGACGCTGGTGCAACGTCCCGAGCCGCCGGCTGCCGCTGGCGGATCGCAACCAGACGAGTCTCCCCTGAGGCTGCGGCTACAGGTGGGCGGGTCGTTGCGACCACACAGCATCGACAGCTCGGCGGTGGCCCTTGTCGATGCCGACGGCGAAGCGATGCTGCGCTACGGCGGCCTGGTTGCCTGGGATGCGACGGGCGAGCCGGTGGCGGCCCGTATGACGGCCGGCGCGTCGGAGATTTGGATCGAGGTCGAGGATGCCGAGGCGAGCTATCCACTGACCGTCGATCCGTTCTTTCAACAGGCCCAGCTCCAAGCCTCCGACCGGGAGGATGACGACGATTTCGGCGATGCGGTGGCGATCTCGGGCGACACGGCGATTGTCGGGGCCCCTGAAGAGGACACCGGGGGCGGGGGCGCTGGCGCAGCCTACCTCTTCGACCGTCACCAGGGAGGCACCAACCTCTGGGGACAGGTGGCCAAGATCCAGGCCTCCGACAGGGAGGCTGGCGACGATTTCGGCGAGTCGGTGGCGATCTCGGGCGATACGGCGATTATCGGGGCCGATGACGAGGACACTGGCGGTAACGGCGCGGGTTCAGCCTACCTCTTCCGCCGTAACACGGGAGGCGCGAACAACTGGGGACAGGTGGCCAAGATCCAGGCCTCCGATATAGAGGCTGGCGACGACTTCGGCGAAGCGGTAGCGATCTCGGGCAATACCGCCGTCGTGGGGTCCAAGTTCGAAGACACCGGGGGCAGCGATGCCGGCGCTGCGTATGTGTTCGATCGCAATCAGGGGGGCGCGAACAACTGGGGACAAGTCAGGAAGATCCAGGCCTCCGACAAGCAGACGGACGACGAGTTTGGAGAATCTGTGGGGATCTCCGGCGACACGGTCGTCGTCGGGGCTGACCACATCGCTGTCCGCAAAGGCGCGGCATACGTGTTCGCTCGCACTAAAGGGGGCGCGAACAATTGGGGACAGGTGGCCAAGCTCCAGGCCTCCGACGGGGTGGATGGTGACGATTTCGGAGAGTCGGTAGGGATCGACGGCGACCTCGTTATCGTCGGTGCGGAAGACAAGGCCGCCCAGGTTGGCGCGGCATACGTGTTCGGTCGCAATTGGAAGGGTACGAACGCCTGGGGACAGGTGGACAAGCTGCTGGCCTCCGACGGGGTGGCTGGCGACGAGTTCGGCATGTCCGTGTCGATCTCGGGCGCTACCGTCATCGTCGGCGCTCCCGACAACGACACCGGGGGCCTCTCCGCGGGGGCAGCATACGTGTCTGTTTTCTTACAGGCGCCAGTGGCTGCGGACGACAACTACACGACATCCCAGGACACGCCGCTGGTGGTGCCGGCAAGTACGGGCGTGCTGTCCAATGACACCGACCCAGATGGCGACGCCCTGACAGCGATCCTCGAAACCGGCCCGACCAACGGCACGCTGGCGCTCAGCAGCGACGGATCGTTCACCTACACCCCCAACGCGGGGTTCGTAGGCACCGACTCGTTCACGTACGCGGCCAACGACGGCGACAGCAACACCAACAACTCCAAGACTGCGACGGCGAGCATCGAGGTCGGTGCCATCGGTGTGGGCCCGGCAGCCAACGACGATGCGTTCTCGACGGTTCAGTTCGACCCGCTGGCGGTCAACGGCGTGCTCGACAACGACACCGGCACAGCCCTCACGGCCGCGCTGGTATCGAGCACCACGAACGGCACGCTCAGTTTGAGCGCCGACGGCTCGTTTACGTACTCTCCAACGGGTTCGTTCTTCGGCACCGACTCGTTCACCTACCAGGCGGTGTCGGGCGGTGTGGCCTCCAACGTGGCCACGGCTACCATCACGGTGGCGGCATGCGCCACCGGCATCACCTCTGCTGACAAGGGAGTGGGCGATAGGGCGGCGACGTTTTCTGTCGGGGTGACTTCCAATGGCAGCCGGTGTCCCTGGACTGCGAGCAGCGACGTGAACTGGATCCAGATCCTGAGCGCGACGCGCTCGCTGAGCGCATCGGGACCCGGATCGGTGACCTTGCAGGTGATGCGCAACGAGACAGCGATAGGCCGCAACCGCAGGGTGCGGATCGCGGGGGCGATCTTCACCGTCAAGCAGGGTCCGGCCCCGTGCACGTTCGCCCCCTCGGTGATCACGCAGAGCTTCACGGCCGAGGGAGGCGACAGCTTCTTTGGGGTGGACACACTGGAGGGATGCGAGTGGACCGCCAGCAGCGACGCACGCTGGGTGCAGATCCTGGACAACGCCCGCACCGGCGACGGACAGGTGCGCTACACGGTGAGCTCGACGCGCGGAGATCGCCGCAGAGCTACGATCAGCTTCGGCGACAGCTCCCACAACGTGGTGCAGCTGGGGCGCCGCTCAGCGGACCATCCCGCGCCGCCGAAGCGCATGCAGCTAGAGGTACGCAATTCCGGCACGGTGAAGGTGAGCTGGAAGGACAAGGCCGACAACGAGACTGGCTATACGGTGCAGCACAACGACGCCGTGGCGGTGCTGGCGCCGAACCGGGAGATGTACCTGGATACGGAAGCAGTGGCCGGCAAGGCCAACTGTTACACGATCCAATCGTTCAACGACGCGGGCATGTCCGGGCCAGTGAAGGCGTGCATCGGGATACCCGCGAGCCGAGCCACCCGTGCGGGGGCGGAGGCTCGAGCGGTCGACGTACCGGAGAGGCCCCACTACATCACCGCGCCGGCTAGGCGGGTCATGGTGGATGCTGAGGCGGGCCCATTGCCGACGCTACCGACGGTGCGCATCTACAAGGCGTACGAGCCTTGGGGTGAGGCAACGGTGGAAGCGGCGCTAGAGGCGCGAGGCTACGTGCGGGGCGAGAGCCTGTTCGTTCATCCGATGCGCGAGCTGGCGGCGGGCATTCCCGAGAACACCCGCATCGTCATGATCCCGTCGGCCAGCGATGGCGACCGGCTAGGGCAGGTGAGCGCCGTGAACGCCGCGCCGGCCCGCAAGGCGCTGCGGAGGTTCGTCAAGACCGGCGGCAATGTCGTGTTGCACCGCTTCTCGCAGGGGGCGGCATACCATATTCCGGTAAGGGCGCCGCGCCCCGGGCGCCTGGGTGGTTATGACGTGCACGGGCGCGGAGCCGGAGCAGTCTACGCGACCGACAAAGCCGTTGATCACCCGGTGGCCGGGGAGGTTGCCCGGCTGCTGGAGCGCATGCTGGATCGTCTCGTGCGCTAGCGTGTAGCTTGCAGATAGGTGACTACGAATCACGATTCAACGTCGCGTCGCGTGTGCGGTACACCTCCCCATACCGCCGACACCGAGCTGCGGGCGGCATGGCGACCGTCTACCTGGCCGCCTCGAGCACCTCGCCGTAAGCCCTAGAAGTTATTCGGATAGTCGCCGGGTTCGCCGGCGTGCATACTTTCGGACCACTGCCAATCGAACACCGGCCGAACCACGTTGCAGATGAGCTCGTTCACGGCGCGGTGGCTTTGCTGCCACGCCGCGTTGGTGAGCGAAACCCACGCGGCATCCGAGTTCGAGATCGTAATCCGACCGAATTGCTGACGACCGACCACCCATGGGGCATCCATGCGATGCGCCCAGTCGGGATCGTACAGCTCATTCGACCCGGGGGCGTACGCATGACTCCAGCGGTTGATGATGATGCCCGCGACATCGCGCTGTGAGTCAAAGCCACCAGGTCCCAGGACGCGATCGAGCTGGTCGCGGATGTTGCGCTCGAACGTTTCGAAGGTGATCTGCTGCAGCTCGGCCCGGCTGGCCTTCCATTGTTCGCGCGGCGGCAGCCCGGAGCCCGCCTTCTCCAGGATGCGAGCGGTGAGGCCCATCCGGACGACAATCGGTTCGTCCGGCGAGGACGCGTTCTGATATCCGCCGATGGCCGCCGGGACGGCGAGCCCGATCGACTCATAGAACATGCCTGGGCAGCTGATCGACGAGACGCCCAGCTTCTGGAACGCACGCCAGTTACGGATGGCCACGTTGGTCGCGACGAGCGGCTTCCGCACCGCCATCCGTAGCGCCTCCTTCTGCGTCTCCGGCAGGTCCGGCACCATATGGGGCACGATGTTGTTGGGGCAGGCCATCACGACGCCGCGGGCGCGGACGGTGTGGGCTCTGCCGTCATGCAGATAGGCCACCTCGACTTCCTTGGCCGTCATAGGGTCGCCCAGGTGCCTGGCGCGCATCCCCATGCTCGACAGACGAATGCGCACATCGTTCGTCGGACGGTCCAGGGCGTCGTAGTCGATATGTTGCAGGACCGAATCATCGGCCGTGCGGCCTGGCAAGGCGTCCGGTATCAGCCACCGGACCAAGAGCCGCGCCGCGGTGGTCGCGTTGTCGGGCCAGGCGATGTTCCGCCCCGGGTCTTTGACCAGGTTGGACAACTGCGAGGCGGGCGGGAGGGACATCCCGTTGAAGCCGGGCGCGCCTTTCCGCCAGGCATACCAGGCGCTATAGGTATCCGGACCGGCGGTCTGGTTGGTCCCGCCCGTGCCGCCCACCGAGAGGACATGGGCTACCGCGTCGGGATGGATCTTGACGACCTTGCTCGCAAAGTCGATGTAGCTCATTTTCTTGAGCTGCTCGACTTTATCCGCGGTCGGGACGCCGGGCATCCAGTCGCGGTGCTCGGTGAACAGCTTCAACAAGCCCTCTCGGGTGCCGGCTGAATACGGCGTCTGGGCAAAGAACTCGGCGAACCGAGCACTCGTCGTCCCTTCCTCGCCCCTGGTTCCCCGGAGGCCCAATTCGGGCGGTGGGTCCATAATGAGCCGGTCCTCACCAGAGGACTCCTTGTCGAAGAACACCGCTCGCCGGAGACCCAACTTTCGCGGGGCGTTCGGGTTCTTGGCCACTTCTCTATCGTGGTGCGCGCGGTCGATCCCGATATCGCGCATCAGCTCCTGTGCCTCGGGCGTAAACGTATTCGGACGCCAGAGGGCGGCGGTGCCGCCGCCCGCGATCAGGCGCTTGCCGTCCACCATGAATTCGTTGCGCACGGCGTGGCCCCCGAAATCCTCGCACGCATCGATCAGCAGGACCTTCGAGTGCGGGATCTGCTTCCGATAAAAATAGGCGGCGCCAAGTCCGGCCATGCCGGCACCAACGACAACCAGGTCGTAGAACTCGCCGGTATCGACCGGGGCGCTGAACGCTTGCCCGTCGCGGACGGCATGCCCCGCATTCATGGCCGCGTCAGTTTGCCCGCGGAGCCCTGTGATGCTGGGTGGATAATCCGAAGGCGGCGGTGACGGCAGCGGCAGTTGCGGGGATGCCGTCTGCGCATGCGCGGGGGTGGCGCCTGCCAGAGTGGAGACCACCATCGTCCCGCCGACGGTCACGGCCACGCCGTCCAGGAAATCCCGCCGTGAGATTTCTGCATCCATGCCGAGTGCGCGATCACGCTTCTTCTTGTTCATGACATATCTCCTGTCAACAAGATCACGAAGGCCCCAAGTCGCTTGCCCGGGGAAGGCCAACCGCCCGAGGTTCGGATCCAGTCCGTTGGTGTGACAGATGCTACGCCAACGAAAGCCCACTGCGACATGTAGATAGGGCTCGGATGCAAGCACGGCGTCGCCACTATGTCCAGGCCGAGCGCTAGGGCCGCACCCCGCATGGTGGTGATGCCGAGATGCTGCGTAACGTGCAGTTCTGGACCATGTAAAGCCGATCCACGTCGCTCTCAACTGGTTCGACGAGCTGAAGCGGCACGTGCGACGGACCGGTAGTTCCCTATCCCACCCTCGCGAGCCGCGCCACGTACTCAGTATGCGGTTCAACATCCTGGCCGTCGGCGAAACCGCCTATTGCACATCCGCACCGGCGGACAAGTGATATACGCGCTCCGCCGGATGGCGACGCGGCGCCGACGCCCCTAGGTTCGGACCTCTGGACGATTGTGGTCCGCACATGGAGCTGCGGCCCGCCACGATACTGCCACCCTAGCCATCTTCATCGCACGTCACTAATTTCCGGCCAAACGCCGCGAATGGAGAAAAAGATGAAACGGAATGTACTAGTACTTGCCACCATCGTCGTCGCGATCGCCGCGATCGGGTCGGGCTTCGCGCTCGCAGCCGGTGGTGAGAGCAGAACCCTCAGCGCAACGGCGGGAGGGAACCGAACGCAGCTCAAGTTCGCCGCCGTCGACATGTTCATGCATGTCAACGCAGCCGAGGGCTTCGCGAGTCTCGGGCTCGACGTTGAAGGCGAGCCAGTCCGCCGGGTCAAGATCTTTGGCCCGAACGGCCGCAAGATCCTCGACGTCAGCACCCGGCGCACGCTGCGCCGCAACGGTCTCAACATCCTCGGGTTCGGACACGATCAATCTTTCGACGAGCAGCCGCTTGATCGATTCAAGAAGAAGTTCCCTGCGGGCAAGTACACGGTACGTGGCGTCACCGCCGATGGTCGTGTCATCACCGGAAAGGTCATGTTCAACCATCGCATCCCGGAGAAGGTTAGCGTGACCGCACCGGCCGAGGACGCAGTCGTAACCGCCGGCGAGCCGCTGGTAGTCAGCTGGGCGCCGGTCACACAGCCAGCCGGCATCGAGGTCGAGTTCTACGGGGTGATCGTCACCGGCGACACGACAGATGTCGACGTGACGCTGCCACCCAACGCGACAAGCCTGACGGTCTCGCCAGAGGTCCTGCTCCCGGGCGACTACACAGTCGCCGTGGTCGTGATCGACCAAGGCGCTAACGAGATCCTTTCTGAGGTGCCGTTCACCGTCCAGTAAGGCACACCGCCTGCACATAGCGGCTCGTCTACGGATTTCCTCCGCTACCAGTAGATTTGGCCTGGGCCATACAGCGGCGTGCCATGGGGTGTCGCGGCGCGTTCAGCACCCTGGAGGTTCCTGGCCTTCTTCCGCGCCTTGCGCCCAAGATCGCTTGGGGCCAAATTGGGGCCAAGAAACACCCTGAAACACTTCCTTTTCGAGGCATAGACCCCCACCAAGACGCCCTCTCCACGGGGCACTGTAAACACCTTGTTATCCGTTCTCGGTGCTACGTAGCGCCCTCGTGGGCTCTGGTGCCAAGTTGGTGACATCGACCTGTTCATCGCGGCGCAATAGTGCGCTCCATTGCGCCGACGCGACACGCACCTTCCGGTCGTCTGGATGCACGTAGAGCATCGTCGTCTTGATGTCCTCGTGGCCCATCGAGAGCTGCGTTCCCACGAGGTCTTCCTGCGCCATTGACCTGACCCCCGAAAACGGATCCGGATGTAATCTCACGATCTGGGTCAAGAACGGGAGGTCAGAATGCCGAGTAAGAGGCACAGCGCCGAGCAGATCGTACGCAAGCTCCGGGAGGCTGAGGTGGAGCTGGCTCGAGGGGCGACGGTCAAGGATGCCTGCCGCAAGCTAGCAATCACCGAGCACACCTACTACCGGTGGCGGCGAGAGTACGGCGGACTGAAGCTCAACCAGGCCAGAAAGCTCAAGCAACTGGAGAAGGAGAATGCCCGGCTCAAGAGGCTGGTGGCGGAAAAGGAACTCGACCTGTCGATCCTGAAGGAAGTGGCGGAGGGAAACTTCTGAGCCCAGCTCGGCGGCGAGAGGCGGTGGCACATGTACGGGGGCGGCTGGGCGTCTCGGAGAGGCGGGCGTGTCGGGTACTGAAACAACCACGCACGACACACCGGTACGTGCCAAGAGAGCCGCAACAGGAGCAGATTTTGACGGAGCGGATCGTGGATTTAGCCCGACAGTACGGGCGCTACGGATATCGGAGGGTGACAGCGTTGCTGCGCATGGAGGGCTGGTCCGTGAACCACAAACGAGTGCAGCGTATCTGGCGGCGCGAAGGGCTGAAAGTACCGAGAAAACAGCCCAAACGAGCACGGCTGTGGCTGAGCGATGGCTCCTGCATCCGGCTGCGCCCACAGCACCGGGATCATGTCTGGGCGTATGACTTCCTGCACCACCGGACGCACGACGGTCGGGCTATGAGGCTGCTGACGATCGTCGATGAGTACACACGAGAAAGCCTGGCGATCCATGTAGCACGGAAGCTCAACTCTGAGGACGTGCTGGAGCAGCTCGGGAGGTTGTTCGTACACCGGGGCATACCTGAGCACATCCGGTCGGATAACGGACCAGAGTTCACCGCCGAGGCGGTTCGCGACTGGCTGGGCCGGTTGGGCGTGGGGACGCTGTTCATCGAGCCGGGCTCGCCGTGGGAGAACGGTTACGTGGAGAGCTTCAACGGCAAGCTACGCGACGAGCTGCTGGATGGAGAGATCTTCTACACGCTCAAGGAGGCAAAGGTTCTGATCGAGAGATGGCGTCAGCACTACAACCGCATGCGACCGCACAGCTCGCTGAGCTATCGGCCGCCCGCACCCGAAGCGACGTTGTTGAAGCCGGCTGCGCTCCGCTTCGCCGGCCTCAACAACCTCTTGTCAG
Source organism: Acidobacteriota bacterium (assembly GCA_965248695.1). Classification (GTDB taxonomy): domain Bacteria; phylum Acidobacteriota; class UBA890; order UBA890; family WLXD01; genus DASCOT01. The sequence continues at coordinate 5,555,493 of CBDFKD010000002.1, forward strand.
CACCGAGTTACTGAGATAAGACATGGTACTAACCGCGGGGTCAGGTCAGAGGCACGATGTTGTTAAGGACCACCACAAGCGTTGGACATCCCCTGGGGGGTGCAGCGCAGTAGCGATGCGTCGAGATTACCGAAGCATGCTGCCGGTAAGCGCTGTAGGCGTCCTTGCGGCACAGGTGCTGGCCGCTGCTGCGTCGCTGTACGCGCAGCAGCGGCCTGAGTTCCGCGCCCGCGTTGATCTGGTGCAACTACAGGTGCAGGTGCGCTCCCAGGCCGGAGAGCTCGTCACCGGCCTGGGAGCAGAGGACTTCATCGTCGTAGTAGAGGGTGAGGCGCGTCCCGCACAGAACGCCTACGAGGTAGACTTGCGGAGCGTGCCCCGCGCAGGTTCTAACGCTGCGGATTCCGGCAACGCAGCGACGCCGCAGCCTCTCGCTGATCTGCCCCCTGCGGCAAAACGCCACTTTTTGCTGCTGTTTGACTTCAGCTTCACGACCCGTCGCGGCGTTCGGGAGGCACGAGAATCGGCGCTGCAATTCATCGATCAACAGATCCGTGTGGGCGATCTTGTGGGGGTGGCGACGATTGACCGCCACGGCATGGACCTGAGCGTTCCCTTCACCAGGAACGTTGCCTATGCACGCGAGGTCATCGCGGATCTCAGTCTTGATCGCGCCACCGATATCATCGTGTGGGAAGACGACCCAGCCGAGTTCGGAGCCTACGTTATCAGCGTGTCCAACTACGTAGGCTACCTCCGGCAACTAGGGCAAATGCTGCAGGCGATTGACGGACGCAAGCACCTGGTGCTGCTATCGACGGGTTTCACTGATCTCATGCTAGAAGGCAGGGACCTTGATAGTCGGGCGACATCTTCGGAGGCCAGGTTGAGGGGCTTCGTGCCCGAAAGCTACATGGATCCAGCATACGAGACCGGATCGCCCGAGGTACGCGCTGCGATCGGAGCGGCGGTGCAGGAGCTGTTACAAGCCGACGGTGTGATCCATGCGCTGGATCCGCGTGGACTTCTTGCCGAAGGTGGCGATCCGAGTGAAATGGCCCCTGCCAATAGTCGTGGGCCTCGGGCTGGGGGTGATGGTCGGGAAGCGCTCTACTACCTAGCCTCCGAAACCGGAGGCCAGGCCCATTGGAACCTCAACGACTTGACACCCGCGTTCGCCCAGGTGGAAGAGGCCACAGCCCACTACTACGTGGTGGCGTATCGCAAACAGCCCACCGATCCGAACACCGTCAGCATCCATGTCCAGGTGCAGCACCCGGACATGGAGGTGGTCTCAGCGCCTCGACGGCTTACCACGCCACGGGACTACCAGGACATGAGCGAGGCGCAACAACAGCTGCTTCTGGCCGAAGCCATGACGCACGACACCGACGTGGTGGCCATGGCCTTGGACGCCAAGACGGTGAGCTTTCCGGCGCCCTTGGACTCCACACCTTCCGTCGCCGTGTTGCTTCAAGTTGCGGGAAGAGATCTGGAGCGGGTAGCGGCACAACGGGGCGATGACAAAGTGGAGCTTGAGATCGCTTGTTTGGCCCTCGGTCCGGATCACACGGTATTGGATTACGCTCGACGCCGAGTCGGTATTGATGTGGCCCGGATGCGGGCCGCGGGACCGATGCAAGCCCAGTCGTTTCGCCACACGGAGTTTGTCGATGTGCCCGTGGGCGAGGGTCGGGTGCGGATCTTGGTGCGGGACTCCGAGGTGGGCGACCTCACTGCCACCACGCGGCAATACGACGCGGTGACACTGCCACAGGGCCTGTTCCTGGCGCAGCCGATCGTGGTGGATGCCTACCGGCTACCGCCGATACGCGGCGACTCCGAGGGGTTCGATCCGCTGCTGCTGAAGGGACAACGCCTCGTGCCGTCGCCGGTGCCGAGTGTTGTTCCGGGTGGAGGGATCGAGGTTCTGGTTGTCCTTTACAATGTCTCATCGGACTCCACGCCCGCGCAGCTGGTGGCGGCCACGACGGTGCAGTTACAGGATGCTGCGGGGAGCGTGCACGTGCTGCCGAACCTTCAACTAAAAGCCTCCCAGGTCATTGAAGATGCCAACGCCGTGCAGTTGCTGTTGGGCGCCTCGGTACCGTCGTACACGACCCTAGGCCAGGCTCAGCTTACGGTTCGGGTTGCTGACCATCTTGGGGGGCGAGCGGTACAGGAGGCTACGCAGCTCGTTGTCACTGCGCGCTGAGGCACCGAGCGCATGGCTAAGCTCGAAGGCTCCGTCACTGGCTTCATGCGCGCCAACCAGCCCACGTAGGGACGCATCCGGCAGCAGTAGCACCATCTCACCGCCTCGGCACCGGGTTGGTCAGGCGCAGCTCCGAAGCCCCATGGTCACGCCCGATGATGTAGGCGGCCACCTACCAGGTGATCGCGATCCCGACGGCGACGCCCGGCTCCCAGCCGCGCCCGGGGCTCCGCACGGCACCCATGAGCACGGCCAACGTGTAAAGCGTTGCTTGACACACTGCTCCAATCTCAGTACGATCAGGGCATGATCAGGACGTTCAAGCATCGAGGCTTGAAGGATCTTTTCAAAACTGGTCACAGCGCTCGCATCAATCGCGATTGGCAAGCCAAGCTGATCCGTCAGATGGACGCTTTGCACAGTGCGGCCCGACCCGAAGACATGAATCTCCCCGGATGGCGGTTCCATAGCCTGAAGGGACAGCCCCGACGTTACAGCGTGACAGTGAACGCAAACTGGCGGCTAACGTTCGAATGGCGGGATGGCGACGCCTACCGACTCGATCTAGAGGACTATCACTGATGACCGATCTAATCGCAGAGCACCCTGCCCGGGCGCCGACGCATCCCGGTGAGATATGGCGCGAGGACATTCTGCCCGCTCTCGGATTGACGGTCACTGCCGCCGCGCGAGATCTCGGTGTATCCCGACAGGCCCTGCACAACGTTCTACGCCGCGACAACCCGCATGCGATAAGCTCGGAAATGGCGATGCGTTTCGCACGGCTGTGCGGTGATGACAAGCTAGCTGGCCTGTGGGTTCGGATGCAGGCTGCCTATGCACTATGGCACGCATCGCAACGGGTCCAGCTCGACGATATTCCGATTCGCGCCGTCAAGACTGTCTGACCCGTCCTACCATGTAACAGCGATCCCGATGGCGACGCCGGCTCGCCAGCCGTCTGTACCGCTCAGGTCGCGTATCCCACCGATCAGCACGGCAGGCCAAGCGATCCGCACGCGCCGTCCTTCGAGGCTCTTTCGCCGCGCCTCCGCCAGGTCGAGCCGCGCTTGCGTTGTCTCGTACAGCTGGCGAGTGATACCCAGCTGATTCCGCAGGTTCACGATCAACTCGTCGCTGGCTACCAGCGGTCCCTGCGCCACGGATACCTGAAGCCCGAGCCACTTCGTACCCCCTCGTTGGCGGTGGGCGTAGCCTGCCGGGTCAACGTTGGCTAGCGATCGGCCAGCTGACTCGATCGGCGGCGCGGAGGAGCACGGGGAATGACCGCCAGGAGTTCATGACCCAGCAAGAGCCGGGGCAGCCTTGGAGGATCTTCTGACACTTCGACGATGTAGAATCGGGCGCTGTTCATCAGGTCTCCCCATCCCGGCTTGCCGCTGCATGTGGATGCCAGGCCGAACACGTATGGCGGGTCGGTGGCAATGCAGTCGATCCCCTGGCCACAGAGCCGACGGATACCCACACCGCGGGCACTCGGGATCTCCGATGCCGAGGTACCCAGGAGAGGTGGAGCCGCAGTACGGGCAGTGGCCGAGGAGGCCTCTCGCGCGACGTCGGAGGCCGATTACGAGGCCAATCGTGGCACGGATCGTGGCACGCACGATCCGAGCGCCGCGCCGCGACACCCTCGAGGGAGCGTCGCCGTTCAGGCCATATTCCCGTAAGCTACTGGGAACATGAGAGAAAGAAATGGCGGAAGCGCCTGGGAATCGAACCCAGCGAGGACGCCTTCCGGCGCCCCCCAACGGATTTGAAGTCCGCAAGGGCCACCAGACCCCATTCGCTTCCGCTCGGCCGCGCGTGGCGGCATGTCGGAACATTCTGGCAGGCGCTCCGTAGGGTCGCTAGGTAGTATCAAAGGAGCTCGAACGCCTTTCCCCTGAGGGTTGCCAATGACAGAAGCAGCGGAACCGACCACGACGACGCGGGAACAGCAGGAGGAGCGCTCGGATGGAGCGTCTGGAGACGCTGCCGACGGCGAAGAGAGGCGCGACGTCTCCTGGCACCTCGATCGCATCTGGCAGGAGATCAAGGACATCACCCGCCAGCTGGAGAGTGAGACGCGCCGTGGCGGCCAGATTGCCAAGCTCAAGCTGGACATCCTCGGTCTGCGCCGCAAGGCCAACGAGCACACGTCGCGACTGGGGGTCCTGGTTTACGAGGCGCAGAAAACGAGCGACAAGCGGCCGACTCTGGCCCGCGTCGAGGGCTATGACGGCGTGGTCGCCGACATCGCCACCGTCGAGGCCGAGATTGACGCGAAGCAGGAAGAGATTGCGGCGCTGAAGGCGCAGCCGCAGGAGCAGGAAGCGAACTAGCGACGGCGCCAGATCCGCTACAATGGGGCCGCCTGGCGGGGCTGTAGCTCAGTTGGGAGAGCGCTTGAATGGCATTCAAGAGGTCAGGGGTTCGAGACCCCTCAGCTCCACTCGCGAAGCCGCCGACGTCCTAGTCGGCGGCTTTGGCGTTTTGTGAGCGACCGGCTGGCAGACTTCGACCGTGCCAGAGGGGACCGTGACCACCGCCCAGGCCCGGCGCCGCCAGTATCGCAGCGTGCACATACTGCTTCGCCGAGCGCGCCGCCTGCTGCAGCGTCCAACCGCGTGCCAGGCCCGCCGCCAGGGCTGCCGCCAGCGTGCAGCCGGTACCGTGGGTATGAGCCGTATCGATGCGCGGCGTCCGCAGCCAGGTCTCCGCGTCACCGGTCAGCAGCAAATCGACGGCGTCGCCCTCCAGATGCCCGCCTTTGATCAGCGCCGCTCGTGCGCCGGTGTCCAGCAACACCCGACCGGCGGCAATCATGCTGGCCGCATCCTCGACGGGAAAGCCGACGATCGCCTCCGCCTCCGCGAGATTCGGCGTGACGCACGCGGCGAGCGGCAGCAGCCTGTGCACGAGCACCTCGACCGCGCCGGCATCCAGCAGTGGATCGCCACTCGTGGCAACCATCACCGGGTCGACCACCAGCGTCGAGATGCCGTGCCGGCGGACCGCTTCGGCCACCGATTCGATGATGTGGCCATCGCCGAGCATGCCGGTCTTGGCGGCGTCGACGCCGATGTCGTCGGCCACGGCATCGATCTGCGCGCGCACCAGCTCCGCGCTCATGAGGCTGGCGGCGGCGACCCCTCGGGTGTTCTGGGCCGTGATGGCGGTGACCGCCGACATCCCGAAGACGCGATACGCAGCGAACGTCTTGAGATCAGCCTGTATTCCGGCACCACCGCTGGAGTCCGAGCCCGCAATGGTCAGGGCGCGGGCAACCGGCCGTCGGCGCATGCCTCGATCGTCGGGATCCATCATCTGAGCTTATAATCGTCGCATGGACTTCGACGATCTCGACTTCAGCGACCCGGCGACTCGTCTAGCGCATCTGGGCGATATGGAGAAGCTCTCCGAAACGCTGTCCGATCGCGACGGCGGAGAGCTGTTCAAGAAGGATCTCGAGGAAGCGCGACTCCTCGCCGAGCGCGATGCAAGGTTCCAGGTACTGGTCGAGGGGCTATCGGCGACGTCGCTGGGCGAGCGGCTGGGGGCGGTCAATCGGTTCTTCGACGGGTTCGGCCGGGTGGAATTGGCGGCGCTTGAGCTGCCCACGCATCTGGGTCAGCTGCGTGCCATCTATCTGAGCTCACGCTAGCTCCCGTACGCCTAGCCCTACGTCCCGCGCAACCCTACGTCCCGCGCAGCCAACCGGGTGGGATTCCCCGACGGCGGGCATCGCGACGGAGCTCCAGCATTTCGGTGTCGAGCTCGGCCAACCTGTCCTGAGCGGATTCGATCTTGCCCCGCGTCTCGGCCGTCGAGCGGTGCGAGAAGAGAAAGGCGCGCTCCTCGCGGCGCAGGTTGACCATCTGCGCCTGCAGCTCGGCGCGCTCGCCGGTGATCGCCGCAACGCGCTCGCGCCAGTAGTCCGGGGTGTCCTCTGCCGGAGTCTCTGCCTCCTCACCGCTCTCGGAGTCCTCGGAGTCCGCGTCGACGTCGCCAGAATCGCCGCCAGACGCGGGCGGACGTGGTGGGCTGGGCGCCTCCTCGATCTCGCTGTCCGGTTCGATGCGATCGACGAGATCCATCGGAATGGTGATCTCGGCGCCGTACTGAAGGAACACGAGCTTGTCGCCGACCACTTCGGTGCGCGGCGTACGGATCACGCGGCCGTTCTTGAGATAGATGCTGTCGGCCGCGGCAAGGCCCGCCTGCCCCACCAGGGCGAGGAGCGCCGCCGCGACCACCCCGAATCGAACCCTGCGCGCAACACTCATGCGTTCGAGATTAGCATGCGCCCGGCGGTCCTCGAAGCGGTCCCTCATTGGCTGCGCGGGCGGGCCCGCGAGCCGATCCGGACGGCCCCGTCACCATCGGTAATCAACAGGGCGGCGGTGTTCTCCTCGAGCCAGAACACGATCCCCTGACCGACGACGAGCGGCTCGTCCTTGGCCCGATCGCTTACTGCCACCGTGGCCGCGTGCTCCTCGTAGATCAGCGCCGGTGTGTCGAGCCGCCAACCGTCGGCACGTCCTTGGTCAATCGTGATCACGGCGCCGGCGGCGCGGGTAGTCCACAGCGCCATGCTGCGACGCCCGCCCGCAGGATCGATCATCGAGTTGGCCGTGCTCAGCACCACGGTGGCATCTGTCACTCGAGGCGTCACCAGACGATTCGGGTCAACCGGCGAGACGGTTCCCGTGGTGGACACATCCTGTTTCAGCAACGGGCCTACCGGGTCGCCCACCTCCAGCTCGATGCAGGACGACTTCACCAAGGCGAGGGCTCGGTCGCCCTGCAAGTCGATCACCTCGACACGGCCGATCAGGTTCACCGCTTCGCCCACCGATACCCCGGTCGTCGGATGACGTACGACGCCGTCCGAACGGTAGACGAGGTACGTCTGCCCCGCCTGCATGGGGCCGCCGTGAATGAAGATCTCATCGCCGGTGGAATACATGTGCATTCCGGGCTCACGGGAGCCGGAGACCTGGGCGAGGGGCTGGCGCGCCATAGGCAGCACGGTGGCGAAGCAGTCCGGGCCCAAGAAGGCTCCGGTATTGGGTACCGTCTGAGCGCTCACGGCACCGATCGGTACGACCAGACCGACGATGGTGAGCAAGCCAAGCGTGACCGCCACTCGGGCAGTCTGAGGTATGCGACGCATCGGATTCCCCTCCGTATGGGGTCAACGAATCCCTGGGTCGTCTTCGTCCGACGACCCGGTTGCGCCTCCCGCAAAGAGTCTCTCGCGAGCATCACCGGCGTGGTTGCAGTCCGGATGCTCGTCGACGAGACGCTGGTAGTAGTCGCCCGCTTGCCGCGCGTCCCCTTCGCGCCAGTACGACTCCGCCAGCAAATTCAGTAGGTCACAGCGAAACGACGTCTGCGGATAGTTCCGCAACGCGTAGTGCGCTCGTTGTCGCGATGCGCCGAAGCGTTCTCGCCCGAGCTGGAACGTCGCCACCTGGATCTCGTGCTGAGTCAGCGTATCGACGACCTCGAGCATGTTCTGCTCGGCAAGGTCGCGATAGCGGCTGTCTGGATAGTCCTCGTGAAACTCTTGATAGGCGCGCAGCGCTTGGCGCGTTTGCGACTGGTCGCGATCGGCTGATCTCATGAGCCTCGAGAAGCTCATCGCTATCATCAGCTGCGCGTAGTCCACCTGCTCGTGCGACGGATGGTAAGTCAGGAAGTTGCGGAACGAGTCGACGGCCAGCAGCAGGGTGTCGCTACGCCGGTGCTCGTAGTAGGCGCGCCCCAGCCCGATGCGTGCCTCGGCAAGGTGCGGGCTGGTGGGATAGTTGCGCAAAAGGGTGTCGAAGGCCTCTGCCGCTTGACGATTCTTGCCATCGTCCAGAAAGCCTTGCGCCTGCTCGAACAACTCGGTGCCGGTGGTATCGGAAGGCAGAACCATGCCGGCCGAGCCGCAGCCCCAGACCACGAGGCCCAGTACTGCGGCGCAAGCACCGGCAGGCAGCCAGTTCGGAGAAGCCTTCATCGGTGTCGATCTCGCCTTGTCAGTTCGTCGCTCGCAGCCAGTTCCAGTGGCTTGCGATCCCGTCTTCAAGCTGTGTCGAGGGTACAAAGTCTAGGTCGCTGCTGGCACGTCGCGTATCGGCCAGGGTGTGGCCGACATCACCGTGCTGCACCCCCGTTCGCTGCACCTCGAGTCGACTTCCGGTCACGGCTTCGATGACCTCGATGAGGCGATTCACCGTTACCGTGCTCCCCCCTCCGACATTATACACAGCACCTGGTCGGCCCCGATCGGCCGCACGCAGCGTCGCCTCCACGGTGTCGTCGACGTAGGTGAAGTCGCGCGTCTGCTCCCCGTCTCCGAACAGCGTGATCGGGGTGCCTTCGCGGCCCGCGGTCAGAAACCGCTGGATCGCCATGTCCGGCCTCTGTCGGGGGCCATACACGGTGAAGTAACGCAGGCTCACGGTCGGAACGCCATAGTTACGGTAATAAAGACGGACCAGGTGTTCCCCGGCGAGCTTGGTGACGCCGTAGGGAGAGTGCGGCCGCTCGCGCGCCGTCTCCGCCATTGGCAGCACGTCGGTGTCCCCGTATACCGACGAGGACGAGGCGTAGGCGAAGCGCTCGATGCCGACGATGCGAGCCGCTTCCAGGATTCGCTGGGTGGCGTAGACGTTGTGGGCGGCGTAGTCCTCGAAGCTCGCGCCCCATGACGACCGCACGCCGGGCAGCGCCGCGAGGTGAAAGACGCGATCCGAATGCGCCATCAGCGGCTCGATGTCGAGGTTCTCGATCATCCCATCGACGAGGGAAAAGCCGGGGTCGGAGAGCAGCGTCTGCAGGTTGGCGCGTTTGAGCGGCTCCGCATAGTTGTTGACGAAGCCGTCCACGCCGACGACCTGGTGGCCATCGGCAAGCAGTCGTTGCGCCAGTGTCGATGCGATGAACCCCGCAACACCGGTAACCAGGCAGCGCATGGTCAGCCCGAGGCGGCTGCGGCACGGATGGCGCCGGCCGCGGCGATCGGGTCCGCTGCCTTGACGATCGCTGACCCCGCTACCAACACGGTGGCCCCGGCAACGACGCATTCACCAGCGTTGCTGGCGTCGACACCGCCGTCGACCTCGATATCCACGCCGGTAAGCCCGGCTTCGTCGAGGTAGCGGCGCACCGTGGCGATCTTCTCCACCGACGACGGCAGGAAGCTCTGACCTCCGTACCCGGGATTGACCGTCATCACGACGACGAAATCGCCCTCCTGCAGCGCGTACTCGAGTCCGACCGGTGAGGTCGCCGGATTGAGTGCCACGCCGGCGCGGGCTCCGCACTCCCGCACCTGACTGACGACGCGCTCCAAGTGGACGGTGGCCTCGGCGTGGACGCTGATCCAGTCAGCTCCGGCGGAGCGATAACTCTCTACCCAGGCGCCCGGATCCGACACCATGAGATGGACGTCGAGCGGCTTGGAGGTGCGCGGCCGCAAACCCTCGACAACGGCAGGCCCCATCGAGATATTGGGAACGAAGTGGCCATCCATAACGTCGACGTGGAACACATCGCAATGCTCGTCGAGACGTTCGACGGTCGTGGCCATATCGGTCTGATCGGCGGCCAGGAGCGACGGCGCTACCAGCAGGCGACTCACCGGCTCACCCGCAGCGTGATCTGGCCGCCAGCGGCGATCTTGAAGCCCGGGAACGGCAGCTGGCCGACGATGGTCCCGGGTGGGATGTTAGCCACCTCGCGACGATTGGGTTCCTCGCTCACCCGAAAGCCACGGGCCTCTAAGAAGGGACGCACCTCGCGCACTGGCAGCGACACCACATTGGCCATCACGTAGTAGCGCGTCGGCGGGCCTAGCGACGCCAGCAAGCGCAGCGGCAGCACCTCGCCGGGGGGCAGCTCGTCCGGATCGGGCTCCTGGCCGATGACCGTACCGCGGGGCACCTCTTGGCTTGGTGCCAGCGCCACATATTCGACCTCGAACCCTTGTTGCTGGAGCGCAATCTCGGCGCGCGACCGGGTCTCGCCCACCATCGACTGCAGCGTCAGCGCCCGCGGCCCAGTGGACAGCATCAGCCGCACGTTCCGTACCCGCTTCACCGGCGTCCCCGAACCTGGATCCTGTCGCGCCACGTGATTGGCCGGGATCTCGGCCATCTCCATGAGGTCATCGTCCAGGTCGGCGTGCATGCCGACGGCAGCAAGTTGCGCCAAAGCAGCTTCTACGGAAAGACCGACCACGTCCGGCACACGGTCGGCGGGACCGCCAACGGCGATGCGCGTCGCCAGCCAGCCGCCTACAACAAACAGCACGCCGCACACGGGCAACAGGATCGCAAGTCGCAGGACGGACGCGAATCGGGACATCAGGGATGCCACGGAAGAGCGGGGTTTGCGGCGCAGGAGGCGCCCGGCGTGAAGTGTCCGCCAGCGCGTAGCCGGCAGGGCCGAGTATACCACGGCCGCCGCCTCACTTTCGGGACTCCCGGCGCAGCAGGACGGCGAAAAACCCGTCCAGCCAGGGCATCGTCGGATAGGTGCGGAAGAAGCCGTCGTCCCCGATGGCGTCGACCGCGGGACCGCCCACCGCGGCGAGATCGAACGCCTCCGTTCGGACATCGCCGTGGGCGCCGACAACGGCAGCGATGACCGCCTCGTTCTCTTCTTCCTCCGTCGAGCAGGTGACATAGAGCAGCAGACCGCCGGTCGCCAGCGTGGCTAGCGCCCGCGTCAGCAGCTGCCGCTGACGGCGGGCCAGGCCGGGTAGCCGATCTGCATCTAGGCGCCACTTGATCTCCGGATGCCGGCGGACGGTCCCGAGGCCCGAGCACGGGGCGTCGAGGAGGATCCGATCCACCCGACCCTGGACTGGCAAGGTGGCCGTCAGGTCTGCACACGCCGGCAACACCTCGGGTGTGCCGGCACGCGATGCAGCGGCGGTCGTGTCGGCCAGGCTACGGGGCTCAATGTCGAGCGCCAGCACTCCAGCGGCCCCGGACTCGGCGAGCTGAATCGATTTCCCGCCGCGACCGGCGCAGGCATCGATCGTCCAGCCGGCGCCCGGCGGGAGCAAGCCGGTGACCATCTGCGCGGCCTCGCTCCGTGGTGTGACAAGGCCCTGGTGCACCGCATCGCAGCCGGCGAGCGAACCGGCAGTGACACGGATGCAATGGTCCAGGGTCGGACTGGGCTCGGCCTCGATTCCGGCCGCTTCCAGCTGCTCCAGGGCCTGCGGCGTCGACACCACCCGACGGTGCACCCGCAGCGCACGCGGCGCCGGCTCGAGCGCCGCCTGCCACCAGGCCTCGGCGGCCGGCTCACCGTGGCGACGGATCCAGCGGGCCGCTAGCCAGGGCGGAATGTCGAGCCGAGCGGCCAGCGAACCGTCGCCCGGGTCGACCGTGGCGCCGGCGCGCAACCAGGCCCTGAGCACCCCGTTGACGAGTCCGGCCGCCCTTCGTCTACGCTGCTTCAGCGCCTCGACGGTGGCGAAGACGGCGGCATGCGGTGGCACCGAGCGCAGGAAAGCGCACTGATATGCGGCCAGCCGCAGCGCGCAGCGCACCACCGGCTCCAAACGACCCCACGGCTGGTTGCAATGCCGCGCCAGCGTGCGGTCCAGCGTCGCCTGTCGACGCAGGGGACCGTAGACGATCTCGGTTGCCAGCCGTCGATCCCGATCCCCGAGCGCCGATGCAGACAGCGCAATATCCAGCAGACGGTCACTGCGCCCGCCACGTTCGACTCCCACGAGCACCCCCAACGCCAGCTCGCGGCACGCCACGCCGAGCGCCTCGCGCCCCATGGCGCTCAACTCGACGGAGCCTCGCCGAAACGCTCGCCGGGCACGACGGCGAACCCGCGCACGAACTCCATCGGCGGCAGGCGACGTCCCCCGGCCCGTTGCAGCTCGAGCAACTGCAAACTCTCACCGTCGCCACAGCCCACCAGCAGAGCGTCGGCGCGGACTTCAATCTCGCCGGGTTGCAGCGCGCTCGGCGGCCCGATCTCAGCTCGCCACACCTGAAGCCGCGTACCACGCAACTCGGAGAAAGCAGCCGGCCAGGGGTTCATGGCGCGCACGTGTCGATGAATGTGCTGCGCGCTCCGATCCCACTCGATGCGCCCGTCGGACTTGCGCAACAAGCGCGTCACGGTTGCCGCGGACTCGTCCTGAGGCAGGGGGTCGAGACGCCCGTCCGCCAGCCCACGCACCGTGCGTGAAGCCAGTGACGCGCCGACCCCCGCAAGGCGATCGCCGAGGGATGCGACCGTGTCGTCGACGCCTACCGCTACCTCCGTCTGCAGCAGGATCGGACCGGTATCGAGGCCCTCGTCCATCAGCATCGTGGTCACCCCGGTGACCACATCGCCGGCGAGAATCGCACCCTGGATCGGGGTGGCACCGCGATGACGGGGCAGCAGCGAAACGTGCACGTTGACACAACCGTGGCGCGGCAACTGCAGAATCGCCGGCGGCAGGATGAGACCATAGGCGAATACGACGATGACGTCCGGGAGGTAGGCGCGGATTGCTTCGCTGGCCGCGGAATCACGTAGGGTTGCCGGCTGCTCGACGGCGACTCCGTGGTCAGCTGCCCAGGCCTTCACCGGCGACATCACCGGCAGTCGTCCGCGACCGGCGCGCCGATCCGGCTGCGTGGCGACGCCCACCACGTGCTCGATATCGGCCAGCGTTGCGAGCGTAGGCACCGCGATCGCGGGCGTGCCCATGAAGAAGACTCGTAGGCCGGCGGGCGGCCCGGCACTACCACTCTCCGGCACGAATCTTCTTCTGGATCTTGCGCCGGGCCAGGTCTCGTTTCAGTGGCGAAACGCGCCGGAGGAACAGCACGCCGTCGAGATGATCAATCTCGTGATGCAGGCATCGCGCCAACAACTCGTCCGCCTCCATACGGAAAGACTCGCCGTCGAGATCCTGTGCCTCGACCACGATCTGCTCCGGGCGTGGCACGATCAGCGTCAGGTCGGGAAACGACAGACAACCCTCATCCTCGCTGACGCTGCCGCTCTCGGCCACAACGACCGGGTTCACCAGCACCAGGAGTTGGTCGGGTTCGGCGCCGGCCGACAGATCGATCACTGAGAGACGCTCGGAGCGACCGATCTGAGGTGCCGCTAGACCGATGCCGGGAGCCGCATGCATCGTCGCCGTCATGTCGTCGGCCAGAGCTCGCAGCTCGTCATCGAAGCACTCGACGACTTCGGTGGGCTTTTCAAGGCGTGGGTCGGGATACTTGAGGATGGTGAGAAGGGCCATTGCTCGTGACCGGGTCGGGGCAACAGGAGGCCTCAGGATACCATCGCCTCATGCGACTGAAGCTCACGCTTGCCTACGTCGGAACGGCCTATGCAGGTTGGCAACGCCAGCCCGAATCGCCGACCATACAGGCCAGCCTCGAGGAGGCCGCGGCGCCGATCGCGGGTGCCGCCACAACGGTTGCCGGCGCCAGTCGAACCGATGCCGGGGTGCACGCACGCGGCCAGGTGGGCCACTTCGATACCGACCTCGAGCGATCGCCCGAGGTGCTTCTGGCGGCTCTTAATGCGCGTTTGCCGCGCGATATACGAGTGCTGGAATGCGGTGTCGCATCTGACACGTTCCACGCCCGCCACTCGGCGGTCGAGAAGCTCTACGCGTACAGGATCGACAATCGACCGGTGGCATCTCCGTTCCGGGCACCGTACGCGTGGCATGTAGCTGCCAGGCTCGATCTGGCGGCGATGCAGCGGGCCGCTGAGCATCTTCACGGCCCCCTGGACCAGCGCGCGTTCTCCACCCAGCCGGTCGACGGCGGCCGCCCCGACCGCCCCCTCGAATCGATCAGCGTGGAGGGCGAACCGGATATCGTGATCCGCGTCTGTGGCCGCAGCTTCCTGAGGTACGCCGTGCGCGGAATGGTCGGAACGCTGGTCGAAGTGGGCCTCGGCCGACGGCGTCCGAGCGATCTCGCAAAGCTGGCGCGATCCGGCGATCGTGCCTCCGCCGGCGCCACCGCACCGGCCCACGGACTGTGCCTGGAGGCGGTGCGCTACGAGGCTGGCGCCTAGCGCGGCCGGCCGAGGAAGGCGGTACACTCACCATCTCCACTACCGCGCGAGCGACCGCCATGTCGATGTACGTCTTGGTCACGGGAGGCGCCGGCTACGTCGGCGCCAACGTTGTTCGCGCGTTGATCGATGCCGAGCATCGCGTATGCGTGCTAGACGACCTGTCGTCGGGACACCGCGCCGCACTGCCCGCCGACGTCGAGCTCATCGTCGGTACCTGCGGCGACCGCGCGGCGCTCGACGCGGTGCCCCAGCGACCCGATGGCGTGATGCACATGGCGGCGAGATGCTCGGTGGCGGAGTCGATGCAGAATCCGCGCGCCTACTACGACGTCAACCTCGGGCAGAGCATCGTCTTGCTGGATTGGATGGTGGATCGCAGCATCGGCTGGGTGGTGCATTCGTCGACCGCCGCGGTGTACGGGACACCGGACCGTATCCCCATCGACGAGTCCACGCCGACGAGACCGATCAATGCGTACGGGGCTACCAAGCTGGCGGTCGATCGTGCCATCGGCTACTACGCTGGCGCCTACGGGCTGCGCGGCATCGCGCTGCGCTATTTCAACGCCGCCGGGGCGCAACCGGACGGGTCGCTCGGCGAGGACAAGACCCCGGCCAGCAACCTCGTACCGAACGTGCTGGCGGTCGCCGGGGGCAGGAAGGAAGCGGTCACCGTTTACGGCAACGACTACGACACCATCGACGGCAGCGCGCTGCGCGACTACATCCACGTATGCGATCTTGCAGCCGCCCACGTCGCTGCCATGCGGAGTATGGAATCCGTAGACGGTAGCGCTGTGTTCAACCTCGGTACCGAGAACGGCTCGACCGTCATGCAGGTCATCGAGGCAGCCCGCGAGGTGACCGGCCACCCGATCCCCGTAACACCCGCGCCGAACCGACCGGGGGACCCGCCGGCGCTGGTGGCGGCCTCGTCTCGTGCTCGCGACGAGCTCGGCTGGCGCCCCCGCCGCTCGGACCTGAAGACGCTGCTGGGCGACGCGTGGGCATGGCATCGCTCGCACCCTGCTGGCTACGCGGTGGAACCCGCGCAGAAGCGACAACTCGAATGAAGCGCCTCGCGACTGCCGCAGTGATCATCGCCTTACTGCTGGCAGTGCTGCGCCTCCCCTGGCAGGCGTTCGCCCTCATGATGGCGACCGTGTTGCTGCTGGCATGGAGCGAGTACGCGCGCCTGATCCGCGATCTCGGCGGGTCACCGGCCTCCCTGGTCGGCGCTGTGGTGGCGCTCGGATGCGCCCTGTCATTCGGGTTGTCGAGCCCGGGTGCCCCCCTACCCTGGCTCCTTCTGGGCATCGTGGCTGCAACGGTCGCCTGCCTACGCCTCGGTTACACCGAGCCGACGAGGTTCGTCGGATCCCTGGCCGCGACGCTCTGCGGCATTGTCTGGTTAGGGCTGTTGGCCGGCGCCCACATCGGCGTGCGCCGCCTGCCGGACGGGGCTACGTGGCTACTGTTCGTCTACGCTGCGGTGGCGGTCGGAGACTCCGCGGCGCTGTACGGTGGCACCGCCTTCGGGCGTCGGAAGCTGGCGCCGTTCCTGTCGCCGAACAAGACGATCGAGGGGACCGTTTCAGGGATCGCTGGCAGCGCCGCCGCCGGAGCCGTTGTCGGGATGTGGCTGCCGGTGACAAATATGCAGGCGGTGGGGTTGGCGGTGCTGCTCGGGGCAACCGGACAGGTTGGCGATCTGATGGAGTCGGCGCTCAAGCGGGCGGCCGGGGTCAAGGATTCCTCGACGTTGCTACCCGGGCACGGCGGCGTGCTCGACCGCATCGATTCCCACCTTCCGGCGGGCGCCGTTCTCTACCTCGTGTTGACCGCTGGATGGCTCCGGTAGGCCGCTCACGCGAGTGACCGTGCGCTGATCGTCTGACGCCTGCTACTGTAAAGTTCCTCCCGTCGGCTGCTCGCTTCGCTTTCTCCACAAGGGTTCCATGCTCGACGTCGCTGTAAACACTCTGGCGCTCCTGTTCGTGCTCGGCGTGCTCATTTTTGTGCACGAGCTCGGCCACTTCCTGGTGGCGAAGTACTTCGGCGTCGGCGTCGAGGTGTTCTCGCTCGGCTTCGGCAAGCGCGTTGCCGGATTCCGGCGCGGTGATACCGACTACCGTCTCAGCCTGCTGCCGCTGGGCGGCTACGTGAAGATGGTTGGCGAGAACCCCGACGAGGATCTCACCGGCGCCGAAAACGAGTACCTGGGCAAGCCGAAATGGCAACGCTTCCTGGTGCTGCTGGCCGGGCCGGTGATGAACATCGCCCTGGCGTTCATCCTCACCGTGGGCTACTACCAACTCGGCATCCGTGTCCCGGCGGATGCCAACGACCCGGTCGTCATTGGCCTGGTGCAGGCCGACTCCCCCGCCGCCGCCGCCGGACTCCTGCCCGGAGATCGCGTCGTACGCGTCGACGGCGAAGACATGCCGAACTGGGAGCAGTTCCGCGTCCGGATCCTCATCTCCGCCAATCAGACGATCAGCCTCGGAGTCGTTCGCGGTCGAGCAGAGATCGACGTGCCGATAACGCCGATGTCTTCCGGCGAACAGGGTACCGGCCTGATCGGCGTGACCGCTCCGGTTCCGCCCGAAGTGGGACCGGTCGCGGACGCGGGGATGGCCGCCGACGCCGGGTTGCAGCCCGGTGACCTGATCGTCGGAATCGACGGCGAGCTCATCTCCCATTGGAACCGCCTCGTCGAGCTGTTGAGCAACGGCGCCGGCCAGCAGTTGATGCTGTCGGTGGATCGAGCCGGTAGTCGCTTCGAGACGACGCTGACCCCGAGCGTCACCGACAACGACGTGCTCGACGTCGGCTTCGTTCCCAATCCAGACAACTTCTTCGAGGTGCGCAGTTATCCGCTGGGCCAGGCGATGGTGGAGGCGGGAAGAGAGCTGCGCAGGCAATCCGTACTGCTGGGGGAGATCCTCAAACGTCTGTTCACCGGTCGCATGTCGGTGCGAACGCTGTCGGGACCGATCGAGATCGCGCGCTTCTCGGGCAACGCCACCCGCACTGGAGACCCATCGGTGGTGATGTCGTTCATGGCCTTCATCAGCCTGCAGCTGGGCATTCTGAACCTGCTGCCGATCGCCGTGCTCGACGGCGGACAGATCGCCTTGATTCTCTTCGAGGGCGCCATCCGACGCGACCTGTCGCTCCAGGTCAAGGAGCGCATCATGCAGGTGGGCCTGGTGATCCTGGTGTCGCTGATGGCGGTAGTGCTGACCCTTGACGTCAGCAAGGCGATTCCCGATTCGTGGCTGGCCTGGTTGCCGTTCTGAGCCCGTCGCAGGTCCGCGGCGCCGGGATCCGGAATCGGAACTTACGGCGGCGGCGCCACGTAACCTCAGGTACCGGTCCACTCTCGAGATCGGCCCGAAACGGAGAGTCCTCATGAAGATAACCGTTGAGCATCGGCCGTCGTACGCACTCGGAATCGTCGAGCTGGAGGCGGGCGAGTCGGTAAAGGCGGAGACCGGGGCTATGGTCTCCATGAGCGGCAACGTGCAGGTGGAGAGCGGCGTCCAGGGCGGCCTGCTGAAGGGCGCGATGCGCAAGGTGTTCGGCGGCGAATCGTTCTTCGTGAACACGTTCACGGCCGCAGGAGCCGCCGGCCACGTGACGTTCGCTCCCAGCTTGCCGGGCGACGTCGTCGATCACCTGGTCGAGGGGGATCTGTACGTCCAATCGGGCTCCTACCTTGCCGGCGACCCGGGGGTCGAGACCGACATCAAGTGGGGGGGCGCGCGCGCGTTCTTCGCCTCCGAGGGTCTGTTCCTGCTGCACCTGAAGGGGGCCGGCCACGTTCTACTGAGCTCTTTCGGCGCCATTCACAAGGTGCCGGTCGACACCTCTCAGAGCCTGGTCATCGACACCGGCCACATCGTTGCCTTCGACTCCTCGTTGCAGTGGAAAGTGCGCAAGGTCTCTGGGATCTTCACCTCGCTGATCTCCGGGGAGGGGCTCGTAGCCGAGTTCTCCGGCACCGGCAACGTCTACCTGCAGACGCGATCCAACCAGGCGTTCCTCGACTGGTTGTTGCCCAGATTGCCGACGGCGCGCGCTTCGAGTGGGGGGCGCGGGGGTATCGGCGGCATTATCGGGAACGTCCTCGGGGGGCGTTAGTCCGCGGTCGAAGAGCGGAGCGGCACCGACGGAGGGCTCGTTCCGGCTTGTGTTCGACGATTGTTGCCACTTCCCCCACCGGAGTCCTTCTGGAGGATTGGGACCTTCCGTCGACTGGGTGCTGCTCGTCCTGCAACGCGGAGATCGAACGGTCGATGAGGGGTGAGAAGATCAACCTCGCTCGCGCGGGACGTTCCGCCAGCAGAATCAAGTCGAATCGATCTCGGTCCTACCCCCAACTCGACAGTTCTTCAGCCGGTGAAGCTCGGAGCTAATGCGGCGCGGAGCGCGGTGAGGGGGCTCGTGGGGGATCAGCCACCGATGTCCAGGCGCCGAGAGGCGGAAGACCCCCGTCTCACGCCGCCGCCGTTGCTTCCGTCGGGGGGCTTCCAACCCAGGCCGCACACCACGGTGCAGCCAGCGCCCCCGAGAGCCCCCTCACCGCGCTCCGCGCCGCCTACCTCAGCCGCTTCACCCGGCCCGCAAGAATTGGCGAACACCGTCCATGAACATCTGCACCGCCAACGCCGTGAGCACCATTCCCATCAGGCGCTCGACGGCTAGCAGTCCGCGGCGTCCCAGCACTCGTCCGAGCGGCTCGGAGACGAACAGGACCGCTCCGGTGATCGCCCAGGCGATGGCCACGGCCGCCAGCCACTCGGGCCAGCGCGAGGGCTCGCGGTTCATGATCAGCAGGACGGTGGCGAGCGCCGAAGGGCCGGCGACGAACGGGATCGCCAGCGGCACGATAAAAGGCTCGCCGTCGATATCCTCGCCACGGCCGCCGGCGGTCGGGAAGGTCATGCGGATGGCGATCAGGAAGAGGATGATGCCACCGGCGATGGTGAGCGAAGGCTCGGCGATGCCCAACACGGCCAGCAACCGAGCACCGAGAAACAGGAACGCGATCAGGGCGATGAGCGCGAACAGCAACTCGCGCGCCATCACCATCCGACGACGCCCGGCATCGACGTCGGCAAGCGCCGCCAGGAAGAAGGGGATGTTGCCGACGGGGTCAAGCACCAGCAACAGCAACAGGGTGGCGGAGAGAACGGTCATGCTCGTCTCCAGCTCGAAATGCCTACAGCATCTCGCGTCCCGAGAAGTGGAAGGCGAGCTCCTGCGCGGCGGTCTCCGGACCGTCGGAGCCGTGCACGGAGTTGCGCTCGATGCTCTCGGCGTACAGCGCGCGGATGGTCCCGGGCTCCGCTTCCTCCGGGTTCGTTGCTCCCATCACCTGGCGCAGATGGGCAATCGCGTTCTCGCGCTCGAGGGCAACCGCAAAGATGGGCCCGGAGGTCATGAAGTCGCACAGGCTTTCGAAGAACGGGCGCTCGCGATGCACGGCGTAGAACGCCTCCGCCTCGGCGCGAGTCAGCAGGGTTTTCTTGCAGGCCACGACGCTGAAGCCGTCCTGCTCGTAGTGGGCCAGGATCGTGCCCGCCAGGTTTCGTGCCGTGGCGTCCGGCTTGATCATGGCCAGGGTGCGCTCTACTGCCATCGGTGCTACTCCTCCAGCTTCGTTACGAGCTCGCGGACATGCGCCACGGAGCGGTCAAACTCTGCCTGCTCGGACTCGGTGAGCTCGATCTCCAGTACCTTCTCCATTCCGTCGATCCCCAGCACCGCCGGGACACCGACGAACAATCCGTCGACGCCGTACTCCCCTTCCAGGAACGCCGCCACCGGTAGGATCTTCTTCTTGTCCAGCAGGATCGCCTCGACCATCTCGGCGACCGATTCGCCGGGAGCGTAGTAGGCCGATCCTGTCCCCAGCAGCTTGACGATCTCGGCGCCGCCGTTGCGGGTGCGATCAACGATCCGGCTCACCTGCTCGCTGCTCATGAGCTCGGTGATCGGTACGCCGGCCACGGTCGAGTACCGCGGCAGCGGCACCATGGTGTCGCCGTGGCCGCCGAGCACGAAGGC
Organism: Acidobacteriota bacterium; assembly: GCA_965248695.1. Taxonomy (GTDB): domain Bacteria; phylum Acidobacteriota; class UBA890; order UBA890; family WLXD01; genus DASCOT01. Next base: position 5,575,852 of record CBDFKD010000002.1, read on the forward strand.
GTGGGTGTTCTCGACCGAAACACCGAGCTCCATGGCGATGAAGGCACGGAAGCGCGCCGAGTCTAGAACCCCGGCCATGCCCATGATCCGCTGACGCGGAAAGCCCGACTTCTGCTGCGCCACGTAGACCATGGCATCGAGCGGGTTGGTCACCAGGATCAGGATCGAATCCGGCGAGTACTTGACGACCTCCTCGACCACACCGCCGACGATCTGGACGTTCTTGAACAACAGATCGTCACGGCTCATGCCCGGCTTGCGGGCCAGACCGGCGGTGATCACGACGATGTCGGAATCCTGCGTGTCGACATAGCTGTTGGTGCCGGCGATCTTGCAGTCGCCGCCGACGATCGGCGTTGCCTCCATCATGTCAAGCGCCTTGCCCTGCGGCATGCCTTCGACAATGTCGACGAGGGTCACGTCTGCAAGCCGCCGATTCACCAGGCTGTAGGCGCACGTTGCCCCGACATGTCCGGCGCCAACGATGCTGACCTTCTTGAGAGCCATGACTCAGTTCTCCATGTTGTCGACGAGCGCCCGACCGAACTCCGAGCAGCTCAACAGCTTCGCGCCTTCCATTTGGCGCTCGAGATCGTAGGTAACTGTCTTCTCGTGCAACGTCCTCTCCAGGGCACGCTCGATCAGCCGCGCCGCCTCCGGCCAGCCGAGGTGGTCGAACATCATGACGCCGCTGAGAATCAGTGAGGACGGGTTCACCTTGTCTTGTCCGGCGTACTTGGGGGCGGTGCCGTGCGTCGGCTCGAAGAGCGCCACTTCATCGCTCATGTTGGCCCCCGGCGCCACACCGAGCCCACCGACCTGCGCCGCGGTCGCATCGGAGATGTAATCGCCGTTCAGGTTCGGGGTGGCGATGAGGTCGTACTCGGATGGCCGCAACAGCACTTGCTGGAACATGGCGTCTGCGATGCGGTCCTTGATGACAACTTTGCCCGCCGGCACCTCCCCGCCGTGGTCGTCCCAGAGCTCCGTCTCGGTGAGCGTGACGTCGGCGAACTCCTCGCGGGCGAGCTCGTAGCCCCAGGCGCAGAAGGCGCCCTCGGTGAACTTCATGATGTTGCCTTTGTGCATCAGGGTGACGCTTGCACGGTCGTGATCGAGGGCATAGCGGATCGCCTTGCGCACGAGCCTCTTGGATCCGTACGCCGACATCGGTTTGATGCCGATGCCGCTGTCAGGGCGGATCTCGGCGCCGAGCTCGGTGCGCATGTACTCGATAGCAAGCGCCGCCTGCTCGCTGCCGGCCTCCCACTCGATGCCCGAATAAACGTCCTCGGTGTTTTCGCGAAAGATCACCACGTCGAGCTTTTCGGGCTCGCGCACCGGCGATGGCGTACCCCGGTAGTACTTCACCGGTCGCACGCAGGCATACAGATCCAGCCGCTGGCGGAGCGCCACATTCAGGCTACGCATGCCGCCACCTACCGGTGTCGTCATCGGACCCTTGATGGCAACGCGGTAGTGGCTGATGGCATCGAGGGTGCTCTGCGGCAGCCATTCGCCCACCTCGGCGTGCGCCTTGCCGCCAGCAAGCAGTTCCATCCAGGCAATGGAGCGAGCGCCGCCGTACGCCGCCGAGACGGCGCCGTCGAACACGTGTCGCGCTGCCACCCAGATATCGGCGCCGATTCCGTCGCCTTCTAGCCAGCACACGATCGGGCGATCAGAGACGACGAGCTGTCCCTGGCTATCGAGCTCTATACGGACGCCATCTGCTGGCGGCGTGATGCTCTCGGCGGACATGTCGGCCTCTCGTGGTCGGCTGTCGAATGTGCTCGGTTGCGCGTGGGCCGATCGGCGCGGCGGTCCGAGGACGCGCTCGCTAGCGCGTTGGACGACAGGCAAGGTGCGGATCGGTGGCGGCCGCCAGCGAGACACCGAGCACCGTCGAAACGCAAGCTATCACGGGCTCCCGGGGGGTTCAAACAGCGCCGGGCCAGACCCGGAATTGGCTCGCAACGGTCGTGTTGCGGCCACCGGCGGCTCAAAACGAGACGACGCGCGCCCAGCGAATATCCGAGTGGTCGAGGAGCTCGCGGAGCCCGTCCGCGTCCAGCAGCTGATCCATGGCGACCACCGCGATCGCGGTGCCACTCGGCGCGTCGCGGCCCAGGCTCATGTCCGCGATGTTGATGCCGCGCTGCGCGAGGAACGTGCCGAGCTGGCCTACGACCCCCGGGATGTCTTCGTTCTCGAACACAAGCAGATGACCCTCGAGCTCCGTCTCGACGGGGATGCGGCCGATTTCCACCAGCCGGCCACGTCCGCCGTCGAAGACCGTGCCGGCCGCCGACTGGCTGCCGGTCTCGGTTACCGCGGTCACTCGGATCAGGCTCTGGTAGCCGCGCTCCGAAGTGCGCTTGGACTCGTCAACGCCAAGGCCGCGCTGTCGCGCGATCGCCGCAGCGTTCACCACGTTGACCTGATCGCCCAGGAATGGGCGTAGGTAGCCGGCAAGAATGTGCGCGCTGAGAGGCCGCAACGTATAGCCGGTGATCTCCCCGAAGTACTCGATCTGTAGTCGTTCGATGTTCTCGAAGCACTGCGACAGCAGAGCACCCAGCCGCTCACCCAGGTGCAGGTAAGGCTCCATGGCGCGTTGCTCGTCCGGCGGCAATGCCTGCACGTTGATGGCATGGCGAATCACGCCCTCGGCGAGGTAATCGGCCACCTGTTGCGCGATCCCGGCACCGACACGCTGACGGGCCTCGTGCGTCGCCCCGCCCAGATGAGGCGTGCCGATGAAGTTCGGGTGAGCGATCAGCGCTTGGTTGTCGGTCGGCTCGGTCTCGAACACGTCGCAGGCGGCGCCGGCCAGCTGCCCGGAATCGAGCGCCGATAGCAAGGCCGCCTCGTCTATCAGGCCGCCACGGGCACAGTTGATCACTCGAGCGCCGGGCTTCATCGAGGCGATGGCTCGGGCGTCGATGAGATGTTCGGTGTCGTCCGTCTTCGGAACATGCAGCGTCAGGAAGTCGGCTTGTGGCAGCAGCTCGGCGATGGGGACCAAGTCGATGCCGAGGTCATGCGCCACCGACGGCGACAGGAACGGGTCAGCACCCAGTACCCGCATCTCCAGACCCCGCGCCCGCCGCGCCACCTCGCGCCCGATTCGACCGAGGCCGATGATGCCGAGCGTCTTGTCCTTGACCTCCACACCGAGATACGCCGCACGACCCCAAACGCCCTGCTTCAGCGCCGCAGCTGATTGCGGGATGTTGCGCGCCAGCGCCAGCATCAACGCCGTGGTGTGCTCCGCTGCCGTGACCGTGTTTCCCCATGGCAGGTTCATGACCAGTACGCCGCGTGTGGTCGCTGCGTCGACGTCGATGTTGTCAACCCCCACACCGGCACGACCGACCACCTGCAGCAGAGGCGCTGCCTCCAGGGCGGCCGCATCGACGCGGTGTGGCGAGTGCACGATGACGCCCGCAAACGGCGCGATCACGTCGGACAGGGAGCCAGCCCCTCGATCGGGCGCGTGCTCGACCTCGACTCCGGCAGCCTCGAGAACCTCGCGGCCACCCTCTGGCAGGCGGCCGCACACCAGCACACGCAGCGGCGACTCAGCCACGGGCCTCGAGCACCGCGTTGGCGGCGGCCACCGATGCTCCGGCGCTGACGGAATGTCCTGCGGTGGCGAGCACCCGCTCCAGGGTGGCGAGCGTTCCCAGCAGGTCGACCTCGTCGATGTACCCGAGGTGGCCGATGCGGAAGACATCGGGCTTGAGATCTCCCTGCCCACCGGCGATGAACAAGTCGTGACGCTGGCGCATTGCCGCCACGATCTCAGGTGCCATCCCGGACCGCGGGGCCCGAATCGCTGTCACCGCCGGGCTCGGAGACGCGGGCGACAACAAGTCGAGCCCCAACGCGGCCACCGCCGCGCGGGTGGCCGCTGCCAGCGCCTGCGCGTTGGTCTCCAGGACGTCGATCCCACCGGCGTCGGCGATCGCTCCCAGCGCCGCCTGCAACTGCAGGACGAGGCCGGTAGCGGGAGTGAACGGCGTCTGATCGTTGGCCGCCGAGAGCGCGTACTTGCGCAGGTCGAAGTAATAGCGCGGCTTCTGGCGCTCGTCATGGACGCGGCCCCATCCGCGTTGCGAACACGCCACAAACCCGAGACCCGGAGGGATCATGAACGCTTTCTGCGAACCGCCGCAGACGGCATCCAGGTCCCAGGCATCCGTCTCGATGGGGAACGCGCCCACCGCGGTGATCGCGTCCACCACAATGGCGGCCTCGGGCTCGACTCGCCGCGTCGCTGCGGCAATCTCGGCGACATCGATGGCCGCACCCGTCGAAGTCTCGCTGGCGGTCATTACCAGGCCGCTCACCGGACGGAAGGCCGCCACAGCTTCCGCGGCGTCGTCAGCGGTCAGGGTCTGGCCGGCGCCCGGCCGGACGGTCTTCACCCGCATCCCGTATGTCTCGGCCACGTCCACCCAGCGTTCGCCGAACTTCCCGCCAGCCAGCACCACGACCCGGTCGCCGGCGGCGAACAGGTTCACCAGCGCCGCCTCCACGGCCCCGGTGCCCGACGCCGCCAGCACCGCGACCGGCCCCTCGGTGCGGAAGGCGGCGCGCAGTCCGGTCTGCACGGCCGCGAAGCGCGGCTTGAAGCCGGCGGCTCGATGATGCGGCAGGGGCTCGCTCGCAGCAGCCCGCGCCGCGGGGTGAACGGGCGCCGGACCGGGGGTCATCAGCCGCAGTTTGCGTATCATGGCGGCCAGTGTAACTCAGAAGCGACGGCTGTCTTTCGCCGTCCAGGAGACCGTACAAGCCGTGTTCTCAGACCCCGAAATCGACCATGACCGCATCCCCGACACGCGGTGTGACGGGGTCGCGCGCACCGTGGTGGCGGTCGTCGCGGGCGGGCTGAGCAAGCGAATGGGAGTCGACAAATCGAAGCTCGTGCTCGGCGATCAACCGCTAGGCGTGTGGCCGGCGCGGGCGCTGTCGGGCTTGGCAGCAACGCGCGTGCAGCTCGGCGGTGACCCGATACCCGGTCTCCACTGGCAGCTGCTCGACGACCTGCGCGCCGGATGCGGCCCAGCGGGCGGGATCGAGTCCGGCCTGGCGACGTTCCCCGGAGCCGCCTTGGTAGTGTGCGCCGTCGATTTGCCGTTCGTACCGACGACATTGCTGGCCGGACTATTGCGTCGTCTGTCCGGCGGTTGCGTCGCCGCCGCACCACATCACGGCGACCGCTGGCACCCCCTGTGTGCGGCGTACTCCCCGGCCTTTCTGCCACCGCTCCGGGACTGGCTCGATAGCGGGCGGCGTGACCTCCAGCGCCTGCTCGACTCGGTCAGCGCCGTTCCGATCAGCGGCTCCGATCTGGAAGCCTTCGGCGATCCGGCGGAGCTGCTACGCAATGTCAACACGCCGGACGATCTGGCGGCGGCGCGGGCGTATTTGGGAGCCGAGGGGGCACCAGAAGTCTAAGCGGGTAGCCGTTTCTCAGGCGGCGCCGAGCGCGCGGTCGCGCCTCAGGCGCCGAACTTCCTCAGACGCCCGGCGTGCGCCAGCACGAGCGGCAGGACGTCCATCGACCGAACGCTCCCGAGGGAGCCCTGCCGGCACGCCCGCTCGCCGAAGGCGCAACGATCCTGGCGAGCACGATCGCTATGGATCAGCAAAGGAACCGGATGCCAGGAGTGCGCCCGCATGTGTGACGGAGTCGAGTGGTCTCCGGTGACCATGATCACGTCAAAGTCCGTCCGCAGCCCGGCGAGCAGCGCATCGGCCTTTTCGATCTCGGCGACCTTGCCGTCGTAGTCGCCGTCTTCTCCGCGGCTATCGGTCGACTTGTAGTGCAGGAAGACGAAGTCGTGGTCGGCGACCGAGTCCACCGTGGCAGCCAGGGCTTCGACAGTGTCGGCCGCACGGTAAGCGCTCATGCCGGCTAGACGAGCGGCGCCGAGATACATCGGGTAGCTGGCTACGGCGGCAGCCTTCAGGCCGTAAAGATCGGTGAAGCTCGGCAGGGGCTGGAACACGTCGAATCCGCGCAGCAACACGCCGTTGGCCACGTCCTGGTCGCCCAGCACCTGGCGGGCGCTGTCCACGAAGCGGGCCGCCAGTTCTGCGGTCGGCCTTGCGTCATCAGCCAGAGCCAGAGGTTCGAGCGCGGGCACGCCGGTGCGCTGCGGGTCGGTGTCGGCAACGCGGCCATCGAGCTCGGCACCGCGCCAAACCACACAGGCGCGATACTGCTTCACATGACGCACGCTGCACTCGATGCCGTCTCCCGGATCGATGCCGTCGAGGCGCTCCACGAGCGGCCGTGCCATGACGTCGTCGATGCGACCCGCCCGACGGTCCACGACGTTGCCGGCGCCGTCGAGCGTACAGAAATTGATCCGCGCGGCAACGTCTCCGGGGCACAGATCGAACTCCACCCCGAGGGCCGCGAGCACGCCTCGCCCCACCTGGTTTTCCACCGGGTCATAACCGAACAGGGCAATGTGCGCCGGGCCGCTGCCGGGAGTGATTCCGGGGCGAACCGGCACGGCTAGCCCACACTCTCCAGCGGCCGCCAGATCATCGAGCGTCGGGGTGCGAGCCGCCTCGAGCTCGGTCAGACGGGTTTCCGCGTTCGGAAGTCCACCCAGGCCGTCGAGCACCATGAAGAGGATGCGCCGGTCCGACGGCGTGGCGAGCGAGCGATAGAAATCCAGGCGGTCCATGGAAGGTGAGGCGAGCGGCGACGCTCCAGTCGTGGATGACTACGGCATCGGCGCGGTCGGAACGGGGACTCGGCGAGCATACCACCGAGGCGCGAACCGCAACCACAGCACGGTCAGGAGGATTCCGGTGCCGGCGCCGATGGTGCCGCGCACCGTGCCGCTGATCTTCGAGCGCCCCTTGCGAGCGCGGTAGCGCACCGCCACTTCGCGCACCCGGAGGTCGTTCTGCAGCGCCTTTACCTGCATCTCGGCGTTCCATCCGTACGCCGGATCCCCCATCCGCAGCTTCTGCAATGCCTGCCAACGGATGGCTCGGAACGGGCCCATGTCCTCGTAGGTGTGTCCGAACAGCAGGCGAATCAGCGAGGTCGCCAACCAGTTACCCCATCGCACGTGAGGGCCCAGCGCGCCGGCTTCCGCCAGCCGCACTCGACTGCCGCACACGAGGTCCGCGTCGTCGGCCAGAATCGGCTGCAGCACCTCCTCGAGATCCTGCGGATCGTCGCTGTGGTCGGCATCCAGGATGACGACGATTTCTGGAGGCTGAGCCATCAGGTGGCGGAGTCCGGCCTGGCAGGCGATTCCGTACCCCGGCCGGTCCTCGACCACCACCTCGACGCCAAGCTTGCGCGCCACCTCTCCGGTGCCGTCGATACTGCCGTTGTCCACCACGACGACGCGCGGGCGCCGCGCCGATGGAATCTCGGCGAGCACGTGCGGCAGCGCCTGCGCCTCGTCGCGTGCCGGAATGACGATAGCAATGCCTGGTTCGGTGCCCATGACGGGCAGTTTAGTGTCCAGGACCCTGATACGGGCCGCCTGCATGGCCGTGGTAACCTGCGGCGCGGTACGGCGTATGTCGCAGCATCGCTGTATCGCCCCCACGTTCTCTTGCCGCCGCGCTGGCAACATCTGGCCGCGTTACCACGTAGGCACGCTCCTAAATGCTGTTTGCCGCCGTTTCGGTGATGCTCGTGTATACGTCGGTTGGCATGGTGGTTGCCGCGCTGATCGCGCGGCCGCCGACGGGTCCGGGCTTCTGGCGCCTGACCGTTCTTCTCGCCCTCACAGGTATCGGCCTCGGCGGCGGAATCCGGCTGAGTGGGCTGGCCGCGGCGCTGCCGCACCCGGGCTCCGCGGCGGTCTTGGCGCTGGCCGTCGCGTCAGCTGCCCTGATTGTCTTCGGCGCGCGCAAGGCCGTCGTGGAAGACGAGCGCCAGAGCTGGCTCCTGGCGTTGGCCGCTATCGCCGCCGTCGCGTCGATCGCCGTGGATCCGGCGCTGCAACCGGCGACCGGGACCGGCGCTGCAGAGACCTTCGTCTACGTGGTCGGCCTGTTGACGGTCGCCAGCGCGCTGGGGTCGGTGCTGTTGGCGATGCTACTGGCCCACTGGTATCTCATCGAGCCACGCATGCCGATCGCCCCACTCAATCGCGTCCTGGGGCTGTTTCTCGCCACCGAGGGCATCAAGCTGGCGCTGGTGTTCGCAGTGGTGGCGATCCATCTACCGGCCTGGAACGCCAACGACGGCGGGCTGCTACGTGCATTCGTTCTGGGGGACGCGCTGTTCGTCGCGGTGCGTGCAACGCTCGGCGTGCTAGCGCCCTTGGTGCTCGGCTGGATGACCTGGAAGACGGTGCAGATCCGCTCGATCCAATCGGCGACGGGCATCTTGTATGCTGCGATCGTCTTCGTGCTTTTCGGAGAGGTGATCTCGCTCTACCTCTCGCTCTCGACCGGACGTCCGTTCTGATGGACCACTCGATCGAATGGCGCTGCCCCGAGTGCCAGCGCCCTGACCAGCAGGATCTCGACGGCCACCGGAGCCTGAAGTGTTCGAATTGCGGCCACCAGGCGGACTATGTAGAGGGCGCTCTCGACGACGCCGGAAGCGTCGTCGACCCGGCGGCGCTGTGCCCCATGTGTGGCTATGACCGGCTCTTCGCTCAGAAGGACTTCAACCGCAAGATCGGTCTGGCGATCGTGGTAGTCGGCGCGGTGCTCTCTCCCTGGACATACGGGCTCAGCCTCGTGGTGTTCATGGCGTTCGACTATGGGCTCTATCGATTCGTGCCCGAGATCACCGTTTGCTACGGATGCGATGCAATCCTCCGCGGCTTCGAACACAACCCGCTGCACCGAGCCCACGATCCGCTGCTGGCGGATCGCTATCGTCGCGAGGCGCCGATCAACGCGCTCAACGAGGACACCGAACAGTGAGAGAGCTGACGCCGGAAGCCCAGTTTGACGGCCTCTCGCAGCCGCTGGCAAGGATTTGACACCCTTCTGTATCGAAGGTAGCTTTTACCCGCTCCGCGGCCCGGTGGGGGTGTGCGGCCACACGATCTGGCAAGGTCCAGAACCGCGAACAGCATGACCGACCCTAACGTTCCGGAGTCCTCGGAGACCTCTGAAGGCACGGACGAACTAAGTCCGTTCCGGGTCGCCCTCGGGTTCTTTATTCTGCCGCTGCTGCTCGTCGTCGCCGGCATCGCCCTGTTCCTGATGTTCGGTGTGCTAGCCCACGACGGCGCCGACCCGGTGGACTATCTGCCGGCCATCAACGGCAACGGAATCAACGAGCCCTGGCAGGCTGCGTTCCATCTTTCGCAGCAACTGCAGTACAACGATCAGCTCAAAGGCGACGCCGAGTTCGCGGCGCAGGTCGTGCGCGCGATGGAACGTGCCGAGGATGGCGATCCGCGTGTTCGCAGGTTCCTCAGCATCGCCCTCGGACGGCTCGAGCACGCTTCCGCGGTACCCGCGCTGATCGCAACGACCCGCGACGACGACTCGGAAGCGCGCGTCAACGCCGCCTGGGCGTTGGGTACGATCGGCGATCCGACGGCCGCTGCCGCGGTTGCCGAGCTGTTGACCGACGACGTCGCGGCGGTGCGAACGATGGCGGCGTACGTGCTCGGCGTCTTGGCAGAGTCGAGCGCCGAGCGCCCGCTCCGCGTCGCCTTGAACGATACCGTCCCGGCGGTGCGCTGGAACGCGGCGGTAGCGCTCGCGATGCTGGGGCACCGTGGTGGCATGGAGACGCTGATCCTGATGATCGATCGGGCGCATCTATCCTCTGTGCCGGGTATCACGGAACAGGATCATGGCAACACGATGCTGGCAGCCCTTCGGGCGCTCGAACGCCTGGGATCTGCGGGCCTGGAAGACAAGCTGACGAAACTGCGCGACACTGACCCCGATCCCCGCATCCAGGAGGCAGCCCGTCGGGCCCTCTCAGCGCCGCAAGGATCGGTAGAGTAAGACGGTTCAACGCTCCTGGCTGAGGAGCGATAAGGGGAGCCTGAGAGATGGCGGAAGCCGAAGCACCAGAAGCCGCTGCCGGCGGACAGGTAGAGGTCGGCAAGAGTCGCCGCGAGTTTCTCGAGTCCTTGCCGTGGGTAACCATCGCCTGGGCATCGTTCACCGGCGCCGTCGGCGCGATGCTCGCAGCAACCGTACGCTTCCTATACCCGAACGTCCTCTACGAACCGCCGCTACAGTTCAAGATCGGGCTGCCGACGGATTTCCAGGTCGGACAGGTGTCGCTGGCCTTCAAGGACCGCTACGGCGTCTGGGTGGTGCGCAACGAGGAAGGGTTCTACGCCCTGATCTCGGTTTGCACTCACCTTGGCTGCACCCCCAACTGGCTCGCGGCCGAGAACAAGTTCAAGTGCCCATGCCACGGCAGTGGGTTCTACAGCACCGGTATCAACTTCGAGGGCCCCGCACCACGTCCGCTCGAACGAGCCGCCGTGTCGCTGGCCGACGACGGCCAGATCTTGGTCGACAAGTCGCGCAAGTTCCTGTTCGAGCAGGGCGGCTGGGACGATCCCGCATCGTTCCTCGCCTTCACCGCTTGAGATCGTTGCAGATTCCGCGAGGAGCAAAGCTCGGATGAGCAGTTTCGGAGATCGTCTGAAGGGTCTGAAGGAAAAGATCGGCACGCCCAAGGAGTGGTATGCCGACTTCCGGCTCACTCCGGTGTGGAAGTCGATCTTCCGGCACAAGATGCCGCAGGATCCGAAGAACCGGGCCATGGTGGTGCTGACCAACGTGTTCCTGCACCTGCATCCGGTACGGATGCGGAAGCAGGGTCTGCGAGTGTCCTACACCTGGTGCATGGGCGGGATCTCGTTCTTCCTGTTCCTGTCGTTGACGGTCACCGGCATCCTGTTGATGTTCTACTACCGCCCCACCGCGCAGCATGCCTACCCGGACATGCTCGACCTGATGGAGTCGGCTTCGCTCGGGCTGATGCGCGAGATGCATCGCTGGGCAGCCCACCTGATGGTCATCACGGTGTGGCTGCACATGCTGCGCGTGTTCCTTACCGGCTCATACAAGCCGCCGCGCGAGTTCAACTGGGTTGTTGGCGTGCTGCTGCTGGTGCTGACGCTGCTATTCTCGTTCACTGGCTATCTGCTGCCGTGGGACCAGCTGGCGATGTGGGCGGTCACCGTCGGTAGCAATATGGCGCGGGCCACGCCGATCCTCGGGTCTGAAGGGCCCGGTCAGCAATTGATGCAGATCGGCGACGTGCCTCTCATCACCGCCGGCTCGGACATGCGCTTCGTTCTACTGGCGGGCAGATTCGTCGGCGAGGCCGCCTTGCTGCGGTTCTACGTGCTGCATTGTCTCGGAATCCCGTTCATCTTCGTGATCCTGCTGGCGGTGCACTTCTGGCGAGTACGTCGCGACGGCGGGATATCCGGCCCGGGCAAGGGCGGGAAGTTAGCACTGTGAGCTGTGGCAGAGTGCTGAAGAACTCCGGTGGGGTGCGGCAATGATCGATGCGCTCAAGCTGTTCATCAACGGGCTGTTCGAGCCCTACATCGCACTCACGCTGACCACGGCGGCAGTGTTGCTGCTGTACCGCTTCCGCGTTCCGGCGACGCGCAACAAGTGGATAGGCGGTTCCATTCTCGCCACGCCGATCTTGTTCTTCGGCCTTTCGGCGCTGGACGCGAACTTCTGGATCCAATTCAAGCGCGCCGACAACCTGCCGATCTCGGGAATGATGTTCCTGGTCGTCTTCTTCGTTTGGTTCGCGCTCAAGAAGGGGGTCGAGAACGACCTCCGCATGAAAGAAGGCCGGCCGCCGTACGAAGCCGAAGAAGAGGAAGAAGAGAAGGTCTTCGTGTGGCCCGACCTGGTCTACACCGAGTTCATGTGCGTGCTGCTGGTGAGCATCCTGCTGGTGGTTTGGTCGATCCTGGTGCCGGCGCCACTCGAGGAGCCCGCCAACCCACAGCTGACGCCGAATCCCTCCAAGGCACCTTGGTACTTCCTCGGGCTGCAGGAGATCCTGGTTTATTTCGATCCCTGGCTGGCGGGGGTGGTCATCCCGACGTTCATCGTCATCGGGCTGATGTCGATCCCGTATATGGATCCGAATCCGAAGGGCAACGGCTACTACACCTTCGAGGAGCGCCGCTCCGAGATCGTGTTGTTCCAGTTCGGGTTCATCGTCCTCTGGGTGTTCATGGTCTTTCAGGGCACCTTCCTGCGCGGGCCCAATTGGAACTTCTACGGCCCCTACGAGCTCTGGGACGCGCACAAGCTGGTGCCGCTGAGCAACGTCCAGCTGTCCGAGTTCATCTGGGCGCGCGGGCTGGGGATCGGACTGCCGAGCTTCTGGCTGGTGCGCGAATCCTTCGGCATTTTGCTCTTGCTGGCTTACTTCACCGCGCTACCGGCGTGGGCAGCCAGCAGGTGGCTACGGAAGTACTTCGATCAGATGGGAATGATGCGCTACGTGCTGTTCACCCACCTGTTGCTGTGGATGTTCCTGATCCCGATCAAGATGTATCTGCGCTGGACCATAAACTTGAAGTACTTCGTCTGGATTCCGGAGTTCTTCTTCAACATTTAGCAGGCCGTCGGCGCGCCCGACAAACGTGACAACGTGGTGTACGGAGTAGGGGCGATGACCGAGCAAGGGGAAACGGATGGCCAAGCCGAGGCGTAAGGGCGTATACGCGCGCGACGTGGACCGCCTGAACCTGTGGTTCGGGCTGATTGCGATCGCGAGCCTGCTGAGCGTCCTATGGATGGTATGGGACGACTACGCGCGACCGTGGAAGTCGTATCAGCGGCAGTTCCGCGTGCTCGAGAGCGAGGCCACGCAACGGCAGCTTGCCGGTGAGCAGGCAGGCGTCGACCAGCAGCAGTTGACGCTGCTGCGGCAGCAACGCGACGCTGGCGAACAGACGCTGTCCGGCCAGGTTGCCCAGCTGGCGGAGCTGGAGAGCGAGCTCGGGCGAGTCCAGAGTCGCTTCGACCTCGCCGATCAGAACCTGCGCTTCGCCCGCTCCACGTACGACGCACGGCGCTGGCAGTTCGAGGAAGCGCGCAAGCACGACGGCGACGAAGGCTCCACCCGCGAGCGCGCCACGCTGGACGCCTCGATCGCCGAGATGCAGCGGTACTCCGCCGAGGTCGAGGAGCTGACCGTCGAGAGAGACGCGCTGCAGTCCGACCTCGTTGACCTCACGGGTGCGCGCGATGAGGCGCAGAGCGAGATCACCACGATGACCCGCGAGATCGATCGCCTCCAAGGCAGAGTGGACGAGCTGCGCTTCAACTGGGTCTACTACCTGCGCAATGCACCGTTCATGGACAGCTTCAACCCATCGGTGCGCATCAATCAGGTGGTGTTGAACAACGTGCGCTTCGATCTCAACTTCACCGATGCGCCGCGCGTCGACCGCTGTGCGTCATGCCACCTCGGCGCTGCCTCGACCGACTACGAGAACGCCGAACAGCCGTTCACGACCCACCCACGTCTGGACCTGTTCGTTGCCGACAACGCCGTGCACCCGGCCGCCCAGTTCGGTTGTTCTTCGTGCCACGGAGGAAGAGGACACGCCACCAGCTTCCTCTACGCGGTGCACACGCCCGACAACGAGAGCGAGCGGGAACGCTGGGAGCACGAATACGGTTGGGAACCGACCCACCTGTGGGAGTGGCCAATGCGTCCCACCGGTGAGACGGAAGCCGGCTGCCTGAGCTGTCACGTCGACGACAACTGGTTGCCGGACGCCCCGAAGGTCGAGTACGGGCTCGAGCTGGTCGAGAAGCTCGGCTGCTACGGCTGCCATCAGATCGATCGTTTCGACGATCGCCGCAAGCCAGCGCCGAACCTGTCGTATCTGGGCTCGAAGACCGATTTCGAGTGGGCCTATAACTGGGTCATGGACCCCAAGAGCTTCCGCCCAGATACCCGCATGCCGAGGTTCTTCAACCTCGCCAACACCTCCGATACGTACTGGACAGAGCGGAACGAGGTAGAAGCCGAGAGCATCGTCACCTACCTGTTCGACAACACCACCGAGATCGAGCTCGAAAGCGCCCCGGCCGGCAACGCCACGCGCGGCGATAGGCTCTTCGGTACGGTCGGCTGCATGGGCTGCCACATGATCGGCGACGAGCCTGCCGAAGAGGAAGGCACAGGCGACCGCCCGGGTGAGGCGGCCCGCTTCAGTGGCTACCGCCACCACGGACCGAATCTCAGCGGCCTGGGGAGCAAGGTCAACCCGGACTGGCTCTTTACGTGGGTGCGCAACCCGACGCATTACTGGGACGAGACGGTGATGCCCGATCTGCGGCTGACCTCGCAGGAGGCCGCCGACATCACCGCGTACCTGATCGGCATCCAGCGACCCGGATGGGAAGATCCACAGGTTCCCACCGTCGACGCCGCCCTGCGCGACGAGGTCGCGCTCGAGTATCTGCGAGCGCAACTGCCGAGCGACGAGGCCGCTGCTCGCCTCGAATCGATGGACGAGGACCAGACGCGCGCCTACCTGGGCGAGCGCCTCATCACACGCTACGGCTGCTCCGGTTGCCATTTGATCCCCGGCCTCGAGAACGCCGGCCGCATCGGCACGAGCCTGTCGGATTGGGGCAGCAAGCCGGTAACGCGCCTGGACTTCGGTCTGCGCGACATGGAACACGAGCGCCGCGAGTTCCTCGAGCAGAAAATGCGGGCGCCGCGTAGCTACGACGACGGTCGCGTACGCTCGGCCGAGGAAATGCTGCGCATGCCGAACTTCGACCTCGATGAGGAGGAGATCGAAGCGATCTCCACGGCAATTCTCGGCTTTACCGCCGAGGAAGTCCCGACCGCGGGAATGCCGGCACAGACGCCGGCGCGGCTCGCAATCGAAAAGGGACGCCACATCGCCGACGTGTACAACTGTCGCGGCTGCCACATCCTCGAGGATCGTGGCGGCGCTATCCGCGAGGTGATCGCCGATGCCAAGTTCGCATCCGGCGAAGTAACCAGCCGTGCGGCCGGGTTGGTGTTCGGACCCCCGAACCTGCGATCCGAAGGGGCACGGGTGCAACCCACGTGGCTGTACCGCTTCTTCGACGAGCCTACCGTCGTCCGGCCCTGGCTCGAGGTGCGGATGCCGACCTTCCAGTTCAGCGACGAGGACCTCAACGCGCTGACGGCCTACTTCGCGGCGCTCGACGAGGCCCCCTACCCGTTCGAAGAGACGTTCACCACGGCGCACGAGTATCCGGCCAACCTGGTGCGCGAGGGCGCAGTCCTGGCCGCTGATCAACGTGGCTCGTTACAGTGCTTCTCGTGCCATTTCCAGGGCGATCAGGAACCGCGCGTACCCCCGACGCAGTGGGCGCCGGACCTCGCCCTGGCGGCCGGGCGGCTGCGGCCGGATTGGCTGGACATGTGGATCAAGGACCCCCAAAGCCTGCAGCCCGGCACCAACATGCCGCAGTTCTACGCCAGCCTGGAGGCGGGCCGCGGCTACTGGGCGCCGCTAGGCAACGATCCGCAGGTGGAGATCGACGCTCTGGTTGCTTACATCATGAGCATCGGCAACTAACAGGTACCGGGAGCATTCCCGCACAGCTCGCGCCCGCGGCAAACGCGGGCATGCAGTGCCCAATCAGGGCATAATCTACGTCGTTATTCTGAACGGATTCTTTCGCGCCGACCGATCCCGGTGCGGCGGTGGGAATCGCCCTAGGAGTTGAACATGCAGCAGCGAAAGTTCGCAGCGGTCGTCGCCTTGATCGCGCTCGTATCCGTGGCCGCGTGCGGCGGCGGTGGCGACGAAGCGGCCGCGCCGACCCCGGATACCAATACCCCGGCAGCGACCGCTCCTGACCTGAGCGACGCCGGCGGCATCAGCGGCACGGTGATGCTCTCCGGTGACGCCCCGGCCGCCGAGACCATCCAGATGGCAGCCGACCCGTTCTGTCAGCTCGCCCACAGCGAGACGGTGACGACGTCGCCGGTGATGACCGACGCCGCCGGCGGCCTGATGAACGTCGTCGTGCACGTCGCCAGCGGGCTCGAGGGCTACTCTTTTCCGGCCGCCAGCGGTGCGGCGAACATGGGCCAGAGCGGATGCATCTACGATCCGCATATCGTGGCGATGCGCACCGGTCAGACGCTGATGATCCTCAACGACGACGACACGCTCCACAACGTCAACGTGCAGCCGAACGACAATGCGGCGTTCAACCAGGCACAGCCGCTCGCCGGCATGACCATCGAGAAGGTGTTCGACAACGCCGAAGTCGGTATTCCGGCGCGCTGTGACGTACACCCCTGGATGTCGGCGTTCATCAACGTCTTCGACCATCCTTATTTTGCCGTGTCGGGCGCCGACGGTAGCTTCTCGATCGAGAACCTGCCTCCGGGCGATTACGTCATCGAGGCATGGCACGAGACGTTGGGAACACAGACGCAGAGCATTACCGTAGCCCCGAACGAGACGGCCGCGGCGGGAATCAGCTTCGGCGGGAACTGACCGCACACGCCGGCGTCGCTCTGCGACGAACCGTCAAAGCAACAGACTTCCTCGTCGGCGCCCTCATACCAAGGGGCGCCGACGTCGTTTCGGGATAGTCGAGACCACCATGAGCGCCCCCCAGGAAACGGCCGGCGGCTGGTTGCACCGCTACGCGTTGCTCGTGACCGCGGCAACGCTGCTGCTGATCGTGGCTGGCGGGCTAGTCACCAGCACTGACTCAGGCCTCGCCGTCCCCGACTGGCCGTTGTCCTACGGCATGCTTTTTCCGCCGATGGTGGGCGGAATCTTCTACGAGCACGGTCATCGCATGATCGCCGGCGCAGTGGGCCTGATGACGGCGGCGCTGGCGTTCTGGGTGTCGCGGCGCGAGTCGAGGGAATGGGTGCGACGACTCGGATGGGTGGCGCTCGGCACGGTGATCGTCCAGGCTCTGCTCGGTGGCATCACCGTGATCTGGCTGCTGCCGCCGGTCGTTTCGACCTCACATCTCGGAACCGCGATGCTGTTTCTGGCAATCGTCACGTTATTGGCAGTCGTCACCGCGCCGGGATGGCACGCAGCGCGTCTACGACCGCCGGTAGCGGCCGGCGATTTACGACGCATGGCGGCTATTGCCACGGCCGCAGTCTACGTCCAGATACTCCTGGGCGCCGCAATGCGCCATACGGGAGCCGGCCTCGCTTGCCCCGATTTCCCGCTCTGCAACGGCCAGCTGCTACCCGATCTGACGGGTGCCGCGATCGCGTTGCACATGGCGCACCGCGTCGGCGCCGTGGTGGTGACCGTCCTCGTGTTCCTGCTCGCCGAGAGCGCTTGGGCCCGGCACCCGGAAGTACCCGAATTCCGCCGTCCTGCCTTGGCGGCGCTCGGCTGCGTCACCCTGCAGGTCCTCCTGGGGGCGCTCAGCGTGTTGTCGCGGTTGGCGCCCTTCATCACGACGGCGCATGTGCTTGGCGGCGCATTGCTGCTCTGTAGCCTGGTGGTGCTCACGGCACGGGCCCACCGCCGACTGCCTGCGACCGGCCCGGCCGCCGAGGCGGCGCAGGCATCGGGGGCGACAGCTTGACGACCTTTTCGGCGCCCACCGCGGTCAGTCCTCCGACCCGGCTGGCCGACTACCTGGCGCTTACCAAGCCGCGGCTGAGCGCGCTCGTGCTCGCCACCACTGGCGCCGGCTTCCTGCTGGCGCCGCGGCCGAGCGCAACACTGCTCGCGCTCGTATGGGCGTTGCTGGGGACCATTCTCGTCGTCGGCGGCGCCAACGCCCTCAATCAGGTCTACGAGCGAGAGATCGACGCGCTGATGCGGCGCACCCGCGATCGGCCGCTGCCGGCCGGCCGCCTGTGGGCTGGCCCGGCGGGACTGTTCGGAGCAACGCTGGCGCTCGGCGGTGTTGCCATCCTGGCACTGCAGGTGAACCTGTTGTCGGCGGCGTTGGGCGCCGGAGGGTTCTTGCTCTACGTCTTCGTCTACACGCCGCTCAAACGCCTGTCGTGGCTCTGCACGCTCGTCGGCGCCATCCCCGGCGCCACCCCGCCCATGATCGGCTGGGCCGCCGCCACCGGACAACTCGACCGCACCGCCGCGGTGCTCTTTGCCATCCTGTTCTTCTGGCAGATGCCGCACTTCCTGGCCATCGCCAGGCTGTTCCGCGACGACTACCGCAACGCCGGCATGGTCATGGTCGGGGTTCAGGAAGTAGACCCGGTCGCGTATCGCCACATGATCCTCTATTGCCTGGCGCTGATTCCCGTATCCGCCTCGCTGGCATGGACCGGCGCCACCGGAACCGTCTACCTGATCGGGTCAACCCTACTCGGCATCGGCTTTCTCGCCAGCGCCGTGCGCGCCGCGGCGAGCCCTTCGCGGCGTACGGACCGCGCCGCCTTTCTATACTCGCTGATCTACCTGCCTATACTGCTCGTCCTCATGCTGCTCGACCGACAGCTCGTCTGAAGCAGCGCCAGGGAAACCGGTCCTCCGAATGGAAACTGCCCCCGAATGGGTCCAAGCGCTCCCCGGCATCAACGCCGGACTGAACGCCACCAGCGCTGTGTTGTTGCTGAACGGCTACCGCTTTATCCGGGCCCGGCGCATCGCCCCGCACCGCGCCTGCATGCTCGGTGCGTGCGCCTCTACCCTGCTGTTCCTGACCCTCTACCTGACGCTGCACTACCACATCGGCACGACACGCTTCGGGCACGAAGGAACCGTCGTCCGCACGGTGTATATGACAATCCTGCTCAGCCACACAGCCCTGGCAATCATGGCGGCACCAATGGTCGTGTGGACGCTGACACGGGCCCTGCGCGGGCGGTTCGAGCAACACGCCGCGCTGGCACGCTGGACGTTTCCGATCTGGCTGTACGTGTCGGTCACCGGCCTGATCGTCTACATGATGCTGTATCAGGTACCGGGGGCGGCCGGTTGATCGCTAGCGGCGAGGCCCCGAAACGTGGACTTACGCCGGCAGCACCGCGGCCCGCAGCGTGCCGGTAATATCCACCTGATCGTGAGCTTCGAAGCTATCCCCGCTGAACGAAACCTTGAACTGGATCGGTTCGGTTCGAGACAGTCGGTGGGAAGGTATCTCGGCGACGCCCACGGCGATTCCCTGCTCATTGGCATGCGCGTCGATGCGAGCAAGCGTTGCGCCCTTCTGGATTACTTCGACGTGAACGGCTTGGGCGGAAGCGAGGAACACCGCCTGAAAGCTCGCCTCGATGACGGGGCTCACTGCGATCTTCGACGTGACCGATCTCGCGAACCGCAGTCGTACCGACCGCATTCCGCGGGCTGGGGTGTGCTGAGTGACGACTAGGTTCCGGCCTACGGAGACGCCCGTGACGATGGGGGCACTGCCCACCGCAGAGTGCGCTGGAGTGCGGAATGACATTGCAAGTGCGATGCACAGCACCGCGCATGTGATGTGCCTCGTCCGTGTGCAGAATCCGTGCGAGCCCATTGACTTGACTCCTCTCAGGCAGAGACGGTTGACCCTGTCCATTAACGCGGAAACAACGCGTAGTCTGGCTCACCGGCCGCAGCTACTAGACTATGTCTGGAAAGGGTTCTCGCAGATCGTGGCGATTTCTACCAACGGAGGGCGGCCCCCAGCGCGCATCCGACCCGGCGAGCGATGATGATGGAGGTGAGCAGGATGCCGAGGTTGGAGCGCGGACAGCGCGGACAGCGTGTACCGCGACCCCACACGATGGCAGCGCTCATCGTTGGCGCGTCCGTTTTGGCGCTCGTGCCCACGATCGGCTGTGGCCCGGGAGCGTCACCGGAGGCCGACCTCGACCGGCTCCGCGGCGACCGCAAGCTCAACGTCGTGCTGGTGACGCTCGACACGACGCGCGCCGACCGCATCGGCGCTTACGGCTTCGATGAGGTCGACACGCCGGCCATCGACGCGCTTGCCGGCCGCGGCATCACCTTCATGCGCGCCTACGCCTCGACGCCGCTGACGCTGCCCTCCCACACGTCGCTGTTCACCGGAACCCATCCCCCTTATCACGGGGTGCGCGACAACGGCGTCCACATCGCGCCCGAAGCGCTACAGACCATGGCCGAGAGCTTCCAGGCGGCTGGCTACCGCACCGGCGCCTTCGTCGGCGCCTTCGTCCTCGACTCGCGCTGGGGCCTGGCCCAGGGGTTCGACCGGTACTTCGACGATTTCGACCTGCCCACCGAGCGAGCGATTTTTCTTAGCCGCCTGCAGCGTTCCGGATCCGAGGTCATCGACACTGCCCTGGCGTGGGCCCTAGAGGACGACACGACCCCGTTCTTCATGTGGGTACACCTGTACGATCCGCACACCCCGTACGAGCCGCCTGAACCCTTCAGGTCGCGATACACTGACCGGCCCTATGTGGGTGAGATCGCCTGGACCGACTCCTTGGTGGGCAGGCTGACATCGTGGCTGGACGACTCCGGCCGGTCCGACGAGACCTACGTCGTGGTGGCAGCCGATCACGGAGAGAGTCTCGGTGAGCACGGAGAGGCCGAGCACGGGTTGCTGCTGTACGAATCCGCTATCCGAGTGCCGTTGATTATCGCCACGCCGTTCGACGAGCCGCAGGGAATCCAGCGCCACGAGCTGGTCTCGTTGATCGACGTCATGCCGACCGTGCTGGAGTTGACCGGGCTGGAGACTCCCGAGGACGTGCACGGCAGCAGCCTGGTTCCTCTGTTTGCCGAGGCGGCCGACGTCGAGGACTGGCCTGATAGGCGCATCTACGCCGAGACCTTCTACCCGCGTCTCCATTTCGGCTGGAGCGAGCTCCAGGCGATCGTCGAGCCCACCCACAAGCTCATCATCTCGCCCGAGCCGGAGCTCTACGATCTTCTGCAGGACCCCGAGGAGCAGCAGGACCTCGCATCAGAGCGCGCCGCCACCGCAGAGGCGCTGCGCCGGGAGGCCGAGGAGCTGGTGGCATGGCTCGAGGAGAACGCCAACCCGGCGAACGTCGTCACGCTCGACCAGGAGACCCGCCAGCGGCTCGCTGCGCTCGGCTACATCGGCGGCGGCTACAGCGCCGATGCCAACGACCCGGACGTCGAGCTTGCCAACCCGAGGGACAAGATCGAGATCTACAACGACCTGCTGCGGGCTCGCCGTCTAACCGTCAAAGACGAACTTGCTGAGGCCGAGGCGCTCCTGAGGGGGGTCATCGCTGAGGATGCCGGAGTGGTCGATGCGCACCAGTCGCTAGGCAACTTGCTCTTCGAGCAGCGCCGCTACGACGAAGCGATCGAGGTCTTCGAGATTGCACTTTCCATGAGGCCCGAGGATGCGGCCCTGGTGCTCTTTCTCACCAGCACGCAGCGGCAGGCCGGCCGGCTGGGCGATGCCGAGAGGGTGTTGCTGGACTTCATTGACGTCCTCGAGCCACCGGATGCCCGGCTGTACATCAGCCTCGGGCGCATCAAGCAGACCAAGCGCGCCTACGCCGAGGCGGCGACCTATTTCAGCGAGGCGTTGCGCCTCAGCGAGGATGCTCCGGCGAACAACATCACTGCCGCCGCGCACGTCGGGCTCGGGGCAGTCCAGCTGGCCGCGGGCCGACTGCGGCTGGCGGAGGAGCATCTGAACCTGGCACGCGGCTTCAACGACAGCCTCGCCGACCTGCACTTCCAGCGCGCCTTGCTTTTCGAGGCCAGGGAACAGCCGGATGAGGCGATCGCCGCCTACCTCCGCGAGCTCGAGAACGCGCCGGGCAATCTCGAAGCCGCCTTCAAGCTGAGCGTCATCTACCGCAACCGCATCGACCTCGCCGAGGAGGAGCGGTACCTGCGTCTGGCCCTCGAAATCGAACCGCGGTTCCCCACCGGGCGCCTGTTCCTCGCCCGCATCTACCTGGTGAAGAACGAGCGCCTCGACGAGGCCGTGCCGCTCGTCGAGGGGGCACTGGAGCAACTCGAGTCGGCGGCGGCGCGTGGAATGCCGCAAGAGGTCACCAGGCAGGACCGGGTGCTGGGTCATCTCTTGCTGGCGGATATCTACAATCGACTCGGCAGGAACGAGCTCTCCAACCAGCACGCGCGTCTCGGAACGCAGCTGCGTGCCGGCACGCAGCGCTGAAGATGCGGGCGACGGTAGGGTGGGTCGGCTTGCACGTCGTCGTGTCCTGTTTTCTGGCCGCTCCGAACCCTCGCGATTCGATCGCGGAGAAATCGGCCTCGCCGGGTGGTATGGGAGCGAACACCACCGCCGCACGGGAAACAGGGACCGCGCAGACGCCAGAATACGACCAGGCGATCCAGGCGGGTGCGGCGGCGCTGCAGGCCGGCGACTTCGAGTCGGTTCTCAGGGCGACGACGGCCTATGAGCGTGCCCGCGAGCTGCGGCCGGAGAGTGTCGAAGCCTGCCTGGGGCTCGGCCGCTCGTACCGCCGCCTGTCCCTCCACGAGGAGACCCTCGCCCTCGTCGACGAGTGCCCCCCGCACCCGAACCTCGAACTGATGAGGGGCCGCACGCTGCTCCGGATGGGCATGGGGTCGGCGGCGCGAGCCGCCTTGGAGGCGGCGACGATGGCAGGCTCCGTGGAAGCGCGATTCGATCTCGCATTGCTGGTGCGGGATGAGGGCGATCTCGACGTCGCGGTGGAGCAGCTCGAAGCACTGATCCGGGTGCGGCCGCGCCGAGCGCTGGCGCACGTGCGCCTTGCCGAGCTGCACATCGATCGCGACGAGATCTCGGCCGCCGAGGAGTTGCTCCAGCGCGTTCTCAGCATGGAGGCCTGCTGCGCGGCGCAGGCGCACAACCTGCTCGGGTCCGTTCGCTACAAGGCCAGCGACCTAGAGGGTGCGGTAATGCACGCACGCGAGGCAATCAAGCTCGACCCCGAGCTCAAGCTGGCTCATTACAACCTGGCGCTCGCCCTTCGCGCCAGCGGTCAGCGCCAAGAGGCCGAACGGGCGATGCAGCACTTCCAGGAGATGACCAGCGCCGAGGAACAGCGCGAGCTCGACCAGAATCAGGCCACGCAGATCGGCCTGCGGAACGCACAGGGGCTCTACTACTTCCGCCGAGAACGCCCAGCCGAGGCGCTGGAGATCTTCGAGGCCGCGCTCGAGTTAGCGCCCGACGACGCTCTGATCCACTTCAACATCGGCCTGTCCAGGGCGGCGCTCTTTCAGCACGAGGGTGCGATCACAGCACTGGAGAGAGCGCGCGAGCTGCAGCCGCAACGTGCGGAGACCTACGAGGTGCTCGCCGCCGTCTACCTTGCACTCGGTCGCGTCGACGACGCAGAGCGCATCGAAGAGCTGCGTCAGCAGCTCGAGGGGCAGCGCTGAAGAGCTCCGTCAGCAGCCCCGAGGGACAGCACTGAAGAGCTCCGTCAGCTGCCCCAAAACGAAACGAGCAGGGTGCGGTCAGCACCCTGCTCGTTCCTTCTTAGAGTGTCAGTGGCTCAGAAGGAGAGTCGCACACCCACCCGGAACTGCCTGCCGGGCAGGTATGAGCCCGAGTTCGTGGGCTGCCCGACGCGGGAGGTGCCGTCGCTGAAGGTCCGGTCGATTCGCCCATTCACGCCGGTCGGGGAGAAGGCGTTGAGCATGTTGAATCCGTCGAGCATCAACTCTACGCGGCCACTGTCCCCGTAATTGAAGGACTTCGAGAACCGCAGATCGAGCTGTTTATGGGCATCCCACCGCCTGCTGCGGACCGGCTCGATGGCCGTGGTGCTGTAGTCGGCGTTGCTCAATTGCGGGATCCCCCGGGATCCGTGCCTGATACTGAGGTTCCAGGGCCGACCCGACGACAGGTTGAAGTACATACCCGCGAGGATGCCTCCGGGCAGCCTGTAGTTGCTCAGCACCTTCCAGCTCCACGCCCTGCTGAAGCGCAACGGCCCCGACTCGGCGAAGGGGTGGCCAACGAAGTTCGGGTTGTCTGCTTGGTCAATGCCCCTACCCCAGACGCTCTGGCCGTCGCCGTTCTCCTTCGTTCCACGGTTGTTCTGGTAGGTGAGGGAGGTGCTGAAGTTGAGGCCGGAACCCGTTCGCCGTCGGTCCAGCGTAAGGGTCACGATGTCGTGCGTTCGTTTGTAGTAGTCGTCGTTGGAGTAGACGTTGTTGACCTGGCCGCTCTCTTTTTGGTAGAGCGTCTGGGTCAACGGGGTGTCGAGGAACCCGGGCACTACCGGGCTGGTGAATTCGAAGGGCGTGAACACGTGGTCAATCGTGTCGTCGTAGTTGAAGAAGTTGCTGTCGTCCTTGTGGATATAGTCCAGGCCCGCGACCCAGTTGTCGACGAACTCAAACTCGATACCGACATTGAAGACGTCGGTATGCAGCGAGTGCAAGTCCTCCGGGATCGGGAACTGTGGCGCATTCAGCGAGTTCAGGTTTTCGGGTTGGAACGTCGCTGCCTGCAGCGCCAGCAGTTGGTCGGGGGTCGGGTTGTTCGGGTCGTAGTTGTCAGGGAAGAAACCGTCGGGAATCGCGAAGCCGTACGACGCGTAGGGTGCGAAATCGGGTGCGCGAAAAGCGCCGCCGCTGGCTCTCGAGACGTGTCCGATGGCTACCTTCTCGAAGTAGCGGCCCCAGCTGCCATGCGCGACCAGGCGGCCGTCGCCGGCCAGATCCCAGGTACCACCAAGGCGTGGCGCCAAGTTGTAGTACTTCGTGATCAGCCCCGATCCCGATGGAGCCCAGGGAGATCCGAACTCGGTCCGCTGACCGTCCCTCTGGTCGTAACCATTCGTCCGGTCGTAGCGCAGCCCGAGGTTGAGGGTGATGTTGTCGGTCGGGCTGGCGTTGTCCTGGATGAACGCCGAGCTGCGAACGATGTTGGCCTCGAGGCCAACGTCGTAGATCGACCCGTATACGTACGATCCATAGGTAAACAGACCGCCTTGGCCGGTATAACCACTGATCCAGGCGGACCAGCTGTCGTTGTAGTCGATACCCACCTTGACGTCATGCGACGCACCCAGGAAGTTATCGACATACTGGGTCAGCGTTGCCGTCACCTCTGTCCGGGCGTTGGTTTCGTCCTCCAGGAAGCCTCGGGTGATCCTCCTGAACCCGCTGTACCAGTAATCGGGTAGGTCGCAGCACACGAGCGGGAGGCGCAAGAAGGCGCCGCTGTAGCCTGCGAAGCGCAGATCGGTGAAGGTGTTGTCGCCGAGTTGGCTTTGCAAGCTGGCCAGCCAGGTCGTGGTGCGGTAGGTGGTGTCCATGGCGACGTGTAGCGGCGAGCCTGCTCGCAGATCCTTGTTGAACTCTCCGCCCGGATCATGGTTGATCATGAAACCGAGCGTGTGGCGGTCGCTGAGCAGGAAATCCAGCCTGCCGTGCAAACGCCACCTGTCGTTGCGCTGCTGGGCATCTTCGACGGCGATCCCACCGTCCAGCCAAACCTGGTCGGCGACGACGGAATCTTTCGTTTCCTGACGGGCGGCGCTGGCAAAGAAAAGCGCCTTGTTGCGCACGATCGGGCCACCGACGGTGAGGGAAATGTCGCGGTCGTAGGAGAACTTTCCGCGCGCCTGATCCGGGTGGCGGTGGTTGTCGCTTCTCATACCGCCGTTCTGGAAGTAGAAGGAGCCCGTGCCATGAAACTCGTTGGTGCCCCCCTTGGTCACCATGTTGACCATGGCGCCCGTGAAGTTGCTGTACTCGGCACTAGCGCCGACACCGACAATCTGGATCTCGGCGATCGCGTCTACGTTCGGGTTGACCCAGGTGCTGCCCCAGTCGCCCTCATTGACGTCAACGCCGTTGAGCCGGTAGCCATTGGTCGCGGCGCCCACGCGGTGCACGCTGGAGCCTTCGGAGTGGTTGCCACCGGCGCCGTAGGCACCCTTGTCGGCGAAGCCAGGGGCGAAGTTCGTGATCTCGGCGAACTCACGCGCCACCGGAATGTTGTCCAGCAGCTCCGCAGTGTAGCTCGTGTCGAGCGCTGACGACGTGATGTCGATCAACGGAGTTTCGGAGATCACGGTGACCGTCTCTGAGACCCCGGCCAGTTCCATCATTGCAGTGATGTTCGAGGTCGAGCCTACGTTCACCGGGACGTTATAGGCAACCGACTGGAACCCGGTCAGCGAGACCGTAACGAGGTACGTTCCCGGCCTGAGATTCCGAAACCGGAAAGTCCCACCGACGTCGGTTGTCTGGGTAAGAGATTCCTGGATGAGGTTGTCTCCCTCCACGGTGACGCTGACTCCGGGCAGCCCAGCACCATCGGCGTCTTGAACTTCTCCGGCGATGATTCCGGTAGCACGCGCGCCCTGCGCCATTACCTGCGCGGGGAGTACGAGGAGTAATGCGACGGTCAGAACCGCTAGCTTGGTGCGCATTCCACTTCCTCCTGGGGGGAGATGCCCGTCATCCAAACGGACAATGCTTATGTGAACGTTTACGTGCAAAAAACGTGCCGATCGCCCTGTTCGCGGCGTCTCGGTCGGCACCGCGCTTGTGCAAACTCAATATCTCCGGTCGCCAGACCCACTCTTACTGGGCGATTCCGTCTAATATCCCGAGCGGTCATTAATTGACTGGAAGGCGAACACAGCACGAAACGGGAGGCGCTCTGCGGGTCCGCAGCGCCTCCGGGCGTCACTGAATCCAACTAGTTGGGTCACTCGATCCAATGATTTGGGCCCTGTTTCAATGATTTGATCCCTGCACTTCTATTGACCTGACCCCGCGGTTAGTACCATGTCTTATCTCAGTAACTCGGTGCTGACAAGAGGTTGTTGAGGCCGGCGAAGCGGAGCGCAGCCGGCTTCAACAACGTCGCTTCGGGTGCGGGCGGCCGATAGCTCAGCGAGCTGTGCGGTCGCATGCGGTTGTAGTGCTGACGCCATCTCTCGATCAGAACCTTTGCCTCCTTGAGCGTGTAGAAGATCTCTCCATCCAGCAGCTCGTCGCGTAGCTTGCCGTTGAAGCTCTCCACGTAACCGTTCTCCCACGGCGAGCCCGGCTCGATGAACAGCGTCCCCACGCCCAACCGGCCCAGCCAGTCGCGAACCGCCTCGGCGGTGAACTCTGGTCCGTTATCCGACCGGATGTGCTCAGGTATGCCCCGGTGTACGAACAACCTCCCGAGCTGCTCCAGCACGTCCTCAGAGTTGAGCTTCCGTGCTACATGGATCGCCAGGCTTTCTCGTGTGTACTCATCGACGATCGTCAGCAGCCTCATAGCCCGACCGTCGTGCGTCCGGTGGTGCAGGAAGTCATACGCCCAGACATGATCCCGGTGCTGTGGGCGCAGCCGGATGCAGGAGCCATCGCTCAGCCACAGCCGTGCTCGTTTGGGCTGTTTTCTCGGTACTTTCAGCCCTTCGCGCCGCCAGATACGCTGCACTCGTTTGTGGTTCACGGACCAGCCCTCCATGCGCAGCAACGCTGTCACCCTCCGATATCCGTAGCGCCCGTACTGTCGGGCTAAATCCACGATCCGCTCCGTCAAAATCTGCTCCTGTTGCGGCTCTCTTGGCACGTACCGGTGTGTCGTGCGTGGTTGTTTCAGTACCCGACACGCCCGCCTCTCCGAGACGCCCAGCCGCCCCCGTACATGTGCCACCGCCTCTCGCCGCCGAGCTGGGCTCAGAAGTTTCCCTCCGCCACTTCCTTCAGGATCGACAGGTCGAGTTCCTTTTCCGCCACCAGCCTCTTGAGCCGGGCATTCTCCTTCTCCAGTTGCTTGAGCTTTCTGGCCTGGTTGAGCTTCAGTCCGCCGTACTCTCGCCGCCACCGGTAGTAGGTGTGCTCGGTGATTGCTAGCTTGCGGCAGGCATCCTTGACCGTCGCCCCTCGAGCCAGCTCCACCTCAGCCTCCCGGAGCTTGCGTACGATCTGCTCGGCGCTGTGCCTCTTACTCGGCATTCTGACCTCCCGTTCTTGACCCAGATCGTGAGATTACATCCGGATCCGTTTTCGGGGGTCAGGTCACTATCACCCGAGCCGGCCCTTCGCAGTTGAATTTGACCTGCGTGAGCCTAGTCGCCGGTTTATTAGCACCGCGCCACGACCGCTGTCAATGAGCAGCAGCCGCACGAGGCGTGCCAATTCACACGCAGCGGATGCCACGAATTCCCTCGAGCTTCCTCACACTTCCGTGTCGGCTGTGGACTCGGATCGCGGCGTGGAGCAGGCAGCGGATCCATGCTTGAATCATCCGGGTGGCTCGCCGGTAGCAAGCCAACGACTCGCGTACCGAAGGAGGGAGCGTGAAAAGGCGTGACTTCATCAAGCTCGGAGCAGCTGTCGGCGCCATCGCAAGTGGGCCAACTACGCCATCTGCGGCCGCGGAACAGCGCCCAATGACCGGATCCGAGGCCCACCTGTCAAGGGGTGGCCGCGACCTGGCGATCGTCAACGCCAAGATCGTCACGATGGAGGCAGGACAGCCGGAAGCCGAAGCTGCCCTTGTTCGTGATGGTCGCCTGATCCTGGTGGGCGATACGAACGAGGTGCGCTCGCAGGCCGGGCGCGTACCGATCTTCGACGCCGCTGGGCGGACGGTCGTACCAGGATTCATCGATGCACACACCCACTTCGAGGTGGCCTGCACCGCCGAGGCCTACATGGCGAAGGTTCACACGCCGCCGCTCGGCAGCCTTCGAGAGGTCATCAACGTCTTGCGCGCCAAGACAGCCGAGACACCAGCGGGTGAATGGGTGATCGCTCGCGGCTCGTTCGCGCTCGAGCGGCGCGTCAGCGAGGGCCGGTTGCTAGATCGGCACGATCTCGACGCCATCACCGAGAACCACCCCTTGATCGTGTTCTCCGGACGCCACGTGTCGATGCTGAACACGAAGGCGATCCACACGATGGGGCTCTGGGACGCGGACTCGACGCCGCCGCCTGGAGCGATCGTTCATCGCGACGCCGCCGGCATACCGACCGGGACCGCGACCGAGCTCTACTATCTGCTGCCCGAGTATTCGATCGAACAGGTCAAGGCCGCCATCCGCCAGCACGTCGGTCCGATGTTCGTCGCCAACGGTACGACCTCCGTCTATACCGTCCCCTACTCCACCAGCGACATCACCGCCGACCTGGAGCTACAAGCAGCCGGCGAGCTGCCCCTGCGGGTGCGCATGTACTACCACGTGCCCCACATGATCTCGCTGCAGGGTTTTCTAGATACCGGTCTGGTCTCCGGCTTCGGCGACGACATGTTTCGATTGGGCGGTGTAAAGCTCTTCGTCGACGGGCTCGGCGGCAATGGTCTCGGGGAGCCGCTCGAAGACTTCAAGTGGACCCAGGAGGAGCTCGACGAGATCGTGTTCCAGGCTCACACGCGGGACCACCAGGTGCTGATGCACGTGATCACGCCGGGGGCCGTTCATCGAGCCGCGACCGCCGTGGAGAAAGCCCTGCAACGCGATCCCCGACCCCATCGTCACCGGCTCGAGCACGGTGGCAGTGTCGAGACCGTCGAGGAGATGCGCTGGCTGCGCGATCTGGGATTGCGTCTGGTCGTCACCCCCAGCCGTGGCCGGCCGGGACGTCGGACCCCGCGCTACCGCACGCTGGTGGATGAGGGACTCGAGATCATCGGCATCACCGATACCACCGGCACCGTGCCGGGGTCCTCCGCCCCAATGCCGAAGATCGCGGCGGCGATGGTATCGGTCGATGAGGGCGGCGGGGCGCCCGTCGGAGAGACGCTGACCTTCGAAGAGGCCCTGCGTCTGTACACGCTGTGGGCGGCACGCGGTGGTCGGGAAGAAGCCGACAAGGGCTCGATCGCCGTCGGCAAGCTAGGCGACTTTGCGGTGCTCTCCGATGACCCCCGAGACCTTGCCGGTGAGGACCTGTTCGGAGTCCAAGCAGAGGCGACGATCCTCGGCGGCGAGGTCGTCTTCGAGCGCTAGTGTCCTGTTAAACCGTAGGCAGGCTCCATGCCGGTAAACTTTCAATCCGGCTCGGGCAGAGAACCGAAGATGCTCTTGGGTAGCATCACGTGCACCCCGAGGCTATCGTCGACGATCTGTGTCATGCGCAGGTAGGCGGCCATGCTGGCGAGCCGGTTCGCTTCGCCTGGAGTCAGCGACCGCGTCTCCACGAGGAAGTCGATCGCCTCCTGAACCGCGATCCGCGTGGCCGTCGCGAGGTCCGGGTCCGACCCCATGGCGATGAAATGGGTCGGTGTCTCGGCGCGCGGCCAGCGCAGATGCAAGTCCTTGCGGACGATCAGCTGCAGGCGGCCGCGCAGCGAGCTCTCCAGTGCCGTGCCCCCCAACTCGCCATCGCCCTGGGCGGCGTGACCGTCGCCGACGGTGAGCAACGCACCCTCGACAAACACCGGCAAGAAAAGCGTCGTCCCGCCCACCAGCTCCTGGTTGTCGATATTGCCGCCAAAGTTGGCCGGTGGGTTGGTGCTCACGCGCCCGAGCTCCGGCGGCGGCGCCACCCCCAGAATGCCGAAGAACGGCCGCAGCGGGACGTCGACCCCATGCACCGGCGCGACCATGCGTTCCATATCGAAGCGGATGAGCTGACTGCGGGGCTCCTCGCAGTTCTCCGGCACGTAGGTCCAGGCCGGGCTGCAGGCGTGGTAGCCGTACGGGATCGCCACCTCGACGTCGAGGATCCGTATCTCGAGGGCATCTCCTGGTTGTGCCCCCTCAACCCAGATCGGTCCGGTGACGATGTGGCCGCCGGGACCGCGGTCGGTGACCTCCGCGTAGATGGCCCGCAAAGAATCCTGGATCTCCGAGGGCGCAGCACCCAGATCCTCGAGATTGTCCGGGCCGGAGGTGATCAGGCTGTCGACATCGACGACATCACCCGACTCGACCCGCAATACCGGCGCCAGCCGCGCATCGAAATACCCCCAGGCAACGGTCTGCGGCGTTGCCTCGAGCCGATGCACGGTTCCGGATACCTGACTCGGACGGGTGCCGGGAGTAGCAACGACCGCACCAACGCATACGAGCAATCCCACCACCGTTAGCGTGATCCTCATGAATATCCTCTCGACTGGTCTGTCATGGTCATTTTGTCCACTTGGCGATCCCGAACGCCGACGATCGGCGTTCGTCGCACCGCATCGCGCCAGGCTCACCGCTCGAATCAGATCTCCTGACAGGACGCTAGCGCCTGAGCACGCTACAGCGACCGGAGCGACGATTCCAGCGACCGTGTCTTCGTCTTCCGGTTCTGCCCGCCGTTCGTCTTGAGCAGCCCCACGCATCAGTGGTTGAATCCAGGCGTCCCGGTACCGACCCCGCCAAGCACGTGACTCGACGGGCGGATCTGGGGAACCCTAGGGTACAGATGAACCTGAATCTCCGGAGCTCGCTGCCGCTCGGGCTGTGTGCCATGGCCACGGCAGCAGTCGCGTTATCGGCGGCGACGCTGTGGTCAACAGCGGCGGCGCAGAGCGGCGCGTCCGACGACGCTGCATGGCAGGTGCCCAGAACGCCGCACGGCCACCCGGATCTCCAGGGGAACTGGACCAACGCCACGCTTACCCCCCTCGAGCGCCCGGAAGGTCTGGAGCCCGTTCTCACCCCGGATCAGGTTGCGGAGATCGAGGAAACCCGTGATCCCAGCGGTCGCCCCGAGGTGTTGACCGACACTGGCTATTGGAGGCGATTCGGAGACGAGGTGGAACTCGGCAAGGGCACCGCACCGAGCGAGGGCGGTGATCGCGTGGCGGTCGTGGATGGCGTGCCCATGAGCTCGCTGATCACGCATCCAGCGGATGGCCGAGTGCCCGGGCTGACGCCGGAGGGACAACGGCGGATCGATGAGCGCGCGGCGCTCAAGAGCCAGTTCGATTTTCGCGATCATCCCGAGCTGCTACCGCTGGAGGACCGCTGCCTCGTATCGTTCGGCTCCAACGCCGGGCCGCCGATACTTCCCAATTACTTCTACCTCAACAACTACACGATCGTGCAGAACGCCGATCACGTGATGATCATGACGGAGATGGTGCACGACGTTCGGATCATCCGGCTCGGCGAGCCCGCACCGCTCCCGAGCGGCATCCGTCCGTGGTTCGGTGACTCGTGGGGTCGTTGGGAGGGGGACACGCTCGTTGTCGAGACCACCAACTTGAATCCCGATCACGCGCTCCGCCGTGTCCCTCCCTCTGAAGATCGCAAGGTGATCGAACGCTTCACCCGGGTGGCCGAAGAAACCATTCTGTACGAGTTCACGATCGATGACCTCACCATGTACGGAAGCGTCTGGGGAGGCCAGGTGCCGTTCGATCGACTCAACAATCGACTGTACGAGTATGCGTGTCACGAGGGGAACTACTCGATGTCGAGTACCCTGAGCGGCGCGCGCTATGAGGAGAGCAGCGAGGAGAACAGGTAGCCGGGCGGTAAGCGGAGGGGTCACCAAGGCCCGTCAAGCGGCCCGACATCACTACCAACGTGGGAGCGGAGCCATGTCGCCGCATGATCGACGCAAGTTCCTCAAGCTGACCGGGGCTGGTGCGCTGGCGTTGGCCGGCACCAAAGAACTGCAGGCAGCGGCCGCCGCAGTGCAGACGTCCGGACCGGCGGCAGCATCAACCGCGGACGTGGCGGTCATCGGGGCGGGAGCGTTCGGCGGCTGGACGGCACTTTACCTGCGCGAGATGGGGCACCGGGTCACGCTCATCGACGCGTACGGCGCCGGCAACGCGCGCGCGGCCTCCGGCGGGGAGAGCCGGCAGATCCGCACCCAATACGGCGAGCGAGAGATCTACACCCGTTGGGTGGTGCAGGCATTCGACCGTTGGGAAGCGCGTCAGAGGGAGTGGGGTGGACGGCCGCTCTTCTACCGCACCGGTCAGCTGACACTGGCGCGCGGATGGTCCGATTACCTGCGAGCCTCCAAGGTTGTGCTCGATCGACACGGGATCGATAACGAACTCGTGCCGGCCGACGAGCTGCCTCGGCGCTATCCGCAGTTCAACCACGAAGACGTCGAGTT
This sequence comes from Acidobacteriota bacterium, assembly GCA_965248695.1. Lineage (GTDB taxonomy): Bacteria > Acidobacteriota > UBA890 > UBA890 > WLXD01 > DASCOT01. Next base: position 5,608,755 of record CBDFKD010000002.1, read on the forward strand.
CGGCTTCTACGTACCCAGCACCGGCGTCCTCATGGCGCGTCGTGCATGCTTCGCGGTCGCGGGTGCCTTCGAGCGCGCCGGCGGCACGGTGGTCACCGCCAGGGCCAAGCCCGGTCGGCACGCCGGAGGCAAACTGCTGGAGCTCGAGCTATCGACCGGCGAGCCGGTGTCGGCCGACACGTTCGTCTTCGCGTGCGGGCCATGGCTGCCGAAGGTGTTTCCCTCCGTGATGAAGAACAAGCTCCAGACTCCGCGACGGATCACCTTCTGGTACGGCGTGCCGACCGACGACAACCGGTTCATCTACCCCAACTGTCCGACGTGGGACATACGGGGCGTCTACGGTTTCCCGAGCATCGAGGGCCGCGGCTGGAAGGTGGCACCCTATTTCGACAGCATCCCGTTCGATCCGGACACCGGCGAGCGGATCGTCACCGCCGAGGAGATCGAGCAGGCGCGCCTGGTCGTGACCCGCGCCTTCCCTGCCCTCGCCGACCAGCCGGTGCTCGAGTCGCGAGTCTGCCAGTACGAGAACAGCATCGATAACCACTTCATCGTCGATCGCCATCCAGAGATGGACAACGTATGGATCGTCGGCGGCGGCTCGGGCCACGGCTACAAGCACGGAATCATGATGGGCGACTACGCGGCCCATCGTGTCGTCGGCGACGATCACAGCCCGGAGCTGGCCGACACGTTCAAGCTCAAGAAGGACACCTTCTGAGGTGTCGTGAGATACGTCTTGCATCCGATCGCCAGCCTGGGCGGCATGGTACGGTAGCGTGGGTCGCAAGCGTAGGCACGGCACCTCGACGAGCTGAGCTCCCGAAGACAGGAGAATGACGATGAGCGACGATCTACACGGCCGGGATCGAACAGAACGACGACCACCTAGGGAACAGCCGACGATCGGCCGAGCAGGCCTGGCGCTGGCGGCGGTGCTGGCGGCGTTCCTGCTGGTGGCAGTGTCTGTGTTGAGCACGAGCGCAACCGTCAACGCGGCGCCGCGCCCAACCATCCAGGCGCAACAGGCCGCTGACCCCGCTACCCTCGACACCGCGTCGATGAGCAACGATGAGTTCGCTACGCTGCTGGCGTCAGCGGAGCTCGGACCCTACGCGCGTGAGGACGCTCTCGCCGATGCGTTCTCGCTAGAGCGCGCCGCCGCCTTCCTCGATCGAGTTGCCGTGGCATGGGGTGAGAAGTACGGCTGCGTCACCTGCCATACGAACGGTTTGTATCTCGCGGCACCGCCCGAGATCTTCGCCGAGCGCCGTGCCTTCGAGATAGCACACGATCAGGCTGCTCGCTTCGTGCGCTCCTGGCGCGCCAACGACGTGCCTGGCAACGATGCGCCAGCCCCCCCAGACGTGACGGACGTCGTTGGCACGTCTGCGTTTCTGGCCATCAACGAGGCCCAGTCGGGTGCAAGCGAGCTCAGCGACATCGCCGCGGAGGCGCTCGACCACGCCTGGTCGCTACAGGACGAAGGGGGCCACTGGACTGGGTTTGTATCCAACTGGCCGCCGTTCTACGATCGCCACTGGCCCGTCACGCTGATGGCGATCGCTACCGGCATGGCTCCGGGCGACTACCCCAGCACCGATGCTGCTGTACAGGGGATGCGCAGGATTCGTGCCTACATCGCCGCCAATCCGCCCGAGTTCGCCCACAACCGCGGCATGCTGCTATGGGCCGGCAGTGTCAACGAGGGGCTGATCAGCGACGCCGATCGCCAACTTTGGATCGACGAGCTTCTCGGTCTGCAGCGTGATGACGGTGGCTGGGCCGCGGGACAGCTCGGCGTATGGCGTATGCGCATGGGACTCGAATCCGATCCCCCGGTGACTGTCGAAAGTGATGGATACGGCACCGGCTTCGTCATGTACGTTCTGCGACAGGCCGGAGTCCCGGCGTCGCACGCGGCGATCCAACGCGGCGTCGGCTGGTTGAAGACGAACCAGCGTGCCGGTGGCTACTGGTGGACCCAGTCCATACGCAATAGCTTCACAACCTCGAACTTTCTGACGCACGCCGGCACGATGTTCGCGGTCAAGGCGCTTGCGGCCACGGCGGTCGAAGCGGGCGGTGTCGCCGAAGCGGAGCGTTGAGGGAGGGCCACCACGACGCGCCCATCGTCGCTGACGCTCAACCTCGATGGCTTCGGTTACAAGGTCTCGATTCTCGCGCCTGACTACTGGTTGCCTTCGATCGGACAAGACGAGCTCACACGGACAGGAGAACGACGATGGGCGACGATCGACACGGCGGGGATCGGACCGAACTACGACTACCTGGCGACGAGCCCACGAAGGTCCGAGCAGGCCTGGCGCTGGCGGGAGTGCTAGCGACGGTCCTGCTGGTAGCGGTTTCCGTGCTGAGCACGACCGCGACCGTCGACGCAGCGTCGCATCCGCCGATCCAGGCGCAGCAGGCCGCCGACGTTGCGACCCCCGACACCGAGTCGATGAGCAACGAGGAGCTCGCAACGCTGCTGGCGTCGGCGGAGCTAGGCCCCTACGCGCGTGAGGACGCTCTCGCCGACACGTTCTCGATGGAGCGCGCCGCCAGCTTCCTCGATCGGGTTGCCGTGACCTGGGGTGAGAAGTACGGCTGCGTCACCTGCCATACGAACGGTTTGTATCTCACCGCGCCGCCCGAGATCTTCGGCGAGCGCCGTGCTTTCGAGATCACACACAGCCAGGCTGCCCGTTTCGTGCGCTCCTGGCGCGCCGACGACGTGCCTGAACACGATGCAAAACACCTACAGCAGACGTACTCCCCACACGTGGTGAACATCATTGGCACGTCGGCGTTCTTGGCCATCAACGAGGCCCAGTCGGGTGCAAGCGAGCTCAGCGACATCGCCGCGGAGGCGCTCGACCACGCCTGGTCGCTACAGGACGAAGGCGGCCATTGGGCCGATTGGACGGTAAACAACTGGCCACCGTTCGAGTCCGATTTTCACTTCCCCGTCACGCTGATGGCGATCGCCACCGGCATGGCTCCGGGCGACTACCCCAGCACCGATGCTGCTGTACAGGGGATGCGCAGGATTCGCGCCCACATCGCCGCCAATCCGCCCGAGTTCGCCCACAACCGCGGCATGCTGCTATGGGCCGGCAGTGTCAACGAGGGGCTGATCAGCGACGCCGATCGCCAACTTTGGATCGACGAGCTTCTCGGTCTGCAGCGTGACGACGGTGGTTGGGCTTCCGGCGGGCTGGGCGTGTGGCGCATGCGCAAGGGTCTTCCTTCCGATCCCCCGGTCACCGTCGAGAGCGACGGCTACGGCACCGGCTTCGTCATCTATGTCCTGCGACAGGCGGGCGTGCCGGCTTCGAACGCGGCAATTCAGCGCGGTGTCGGCTGGTTGAAGACGAACCAGCGCGCCGGCGGGTACTGGTGGACCCAGTCCATACGCAACAGCTTCACAACCTCGAACTACCTTACTCACGCCGGCACGACGTTCGCGCTCAAAGCGCTCGCGGCCACTGCGCTCGAAACGGGGGGCGTCGCCGATCTCGAGCGTTGAACGCCACCGTCGGAGAGCTTGGAGGACGGGATGAGCAAGAAGGCGGAAGGAACGACGTCGACTCGGCGTGACTTGGCGCGCAGCGCCGTTGTCGCGTACACCGCCGCCGCCATGGGGGTTCCCCGGAACCTGCTTGCCAGGGCGATCCGAGAGCCGGCCCAGATGGGCGGTGGGGGTTCGGGGCCCGCTGGGTTTCGAAGAAACACAGTAGACGCCGAGTACTATACGGACGAAGCGCGCTACCTGTTCGATGAGCGCCTGGTGGCCGACCACTTCTGGCAAATGGTCGACCACGAGAGCAGGATCCCTGATGCGGGCGACTTCTTCGTGTTCGAGTTCGGTCGCACCGAGAGCATCCTGATCGTGCGCGGGCGGGACAACGCAGTCCGCGGCTTCTACAACGTCTGCCGCCACCGCGGCTCGCGCCTGTGTCGTCACGATGCGGATCCGATCCCCGGGGATCCGCGCCTGTCAGTCAAGCAGCTCAGCCAGTCGGGCAGCTCACCGGTGTTCCGCTGCCCGTACCACGCCTGGACGTACGACACCGAAGGCAGCCTGATCTATGCCTACGGCATGCAGGAGGACTTCGACCCGGCCGACAACGGTCTGATCCCCTGCCACCTTCGCGTGGCAGACGGCTTCATCTTCGTGAACCTGTCGCCCGAGCCGGAGGCGCCGGAGTTCGAGTCAGCGATCGAGCCCTTCCGCACCGATGTGGGCGGACCCCACGGCACCGCCCAGCTGAAGGTCGGCGAACGGGTCTACGTTCCGATGCACGCCAACTGGAAGCTGGCGCTGGAGAACTTCCTGGAGTGCTACCACTGCGGTCCGTCGCACGACTACCTCTGCCACGTGTACCCGGGCTCTGACCTCACAACCCCTTCGGAGAGACAAGGAAAGGGTGGCCTGCTCAACGGATTCGTCAGCGGCACGATGGACGGCAAGGCGGCGGCACCGTTGCTGCCCGCCTTCGAGGGCACCGATGCGAGGATGACGTCACGCACGTCGACCGAAACGGCCACCGGTTGGTCGACCGGCTACTGGCTCGGGTACGACGATTACGTCTTCGCGGTGAGGTTCACTCCTCGCGATATCAAGCTCACCGACGTGGAGTGCATCTGGCTGGTGCATCCGGATGCGAAGCGCGGCGTGGACTACGACGCCGAGAAGCTCAAGGAGGTGTGGCTCGTCACGCTGCTGGAGGACATCTGGTTGTGCGAGAACAACCACGACGGAATGCGCTCCGGCGCCTACCGACCCGGGCGCTACGCCACCCATGAGATCGGCAGCGTCTTGCCGGCCAATTTCATCCACTGGTACATGAACGCCGTGGCGGGTGACGTCGACCGCGTGATGCCGTACTAACGCGGCGAGCGAGCTCCGCCTACCCGAGGTGCACATGAGCGATCGGGATCTTGATTTGGGGATGCGCCGGGAGATCACCCGTCGCGATTTCGTCTCCGGTGTCAGCGTAGCGCTGAGCGGTAGCCTCGCATTGCCGTGGGCGCAGACCCACGCCCTGGCGGCCCCCGGGGCGCCGGCAGCACCCCTGCAGACGACGGCGGCCGCGTATCCACCGATCCGGACCGGTATGCGTGGCAGTCACGAAGGCTCCTACGAGGTTGCGCACCAGCTTCGAGATGGCATGCGCTGGGACGACCCGGAGGAGACCGGTGAGTTCTACGACCTGATCGTGGTCGGGGGCGGCATCAGTGGCCTGGCGGCGGCGTGGTTTTACCGAGAAGCGGTTCCCGAGGCCCGCATCCTGATCCTCGACAACCACGACGACTTCGGCGGTCACGCCAAGCGCAACGAGTTCTGGCACGAAGGTCGGATGTTGCTATCGCACGGCGGCACCATCGAGATTGTCAACTTGAACCGCTACGGCAGCGCCGCCAAGCGCCTGATTCATGCCCTCGGGATCGACGTACGGCGCTACCCGGAGTTCTTGAATCGCGAGTTGTATTCCTCACTCGGGTTGCGGAGCTCGGTGTTCTTCGACCGCGAGACCTTCGGCAGCGATCGCTTGTTGGTGGGCGAGGGTGAACCCTCCTGGCGCGAGTTTCTGGCGCGCGCGCCCCTGTCGGAGGCCGCCCGCGAACAGATCGTGCGATTGCACGAAACGAAGGTCGATTACCTGCCGGAGATGACGCTGCCGGAGAAGCGCGACCACCTCAGGCAAACCAGCTATGAGGATTTTCTCCTCGATGCCGCCAAGATCAGCCCGGAGGCGGTCTCCTTTCTCGAAACGTCCAACGGCTGGGCGATCGGTCTCGATGCCATCTCTGCCTGGGTAGGCGTCGGTAGCGGATGGGCCGGCACCGAGGGGCTCGGGTTCGGTGAGGACGACAGCTGGGGAGCTGAAACCGCCGAGGAGCGACTCTACTTCCAGTTTCCCGATGGCAACTCGTCGATCGCGCGCCTGCTCGTTCGGTCGCTGGTGCCGGGGGTAGCGCCGGGCAGCACGATGGAGGACATCGTCGCCGCCGAATTCGACTACGGGCAACTCGACCGCGAGGACTCTGCCGCCCGCATTCGTCTCGACAGCACGGCAGTAAGGGTGCGCCACCTGGGAGACCCTCAGACCGCCGCCGAGGTCGAAGTCACCTACGTCCGCGGCGGGCGTGCCGCCCGCGTCCGCGCCGGCCAGTGTGTCCTTGCCTGCTACAACGCCGTCATCCCTCACATCTGCGACGAGCTTCCGAACCGCCAAAAGCAAGCGCTGTCGCAGGCGTTGAAGGCGCCCCTCATCTACACGAATGTTCTGATCCGCAACTGGACCGCCTTCGCCAAGCTCGGCGTGGACGCCGTGCGCTGCCCGGGGAGCTACTTCGACGACATCAACCTGAAGCCGCCGATCAGCATCGGAGGGTACCGACACGCTGAAACGCCCGACGAGCCCACCGTGGTGCGCTTGTGGCGAGCCCCCTTGGTGCCGGAAGCTCGTGGGCTTTCCGCGGCCGAGCAGTGGAAGGCCGGCCGCCGGGGTCTATTGACGACGACGTTCGAGACCTTCGAGCGCAAGATCAGGGACCAACTCGGCCGGATACTGTCGGCCGGGGGCTTCGATCCGGCGCGCGACATCGAGGCCATTACCGTGAACCGCTGGCCACACGGCTACGCCTACGGCCACGATCCGGAGACCGGCCAGGTGGCGTGGAGGCTCGACGAGCTACCGCCCGAGCGTCGTCCGTGGCTTGCCGCCCGACGGCCCTTCGGCCGCATCGCGATCGCCAACTCGGACGCGATGGCGGACGCCATGACCGAGGGTGCGATCGGCGCGGCGCATCTGGCGGTCGAGGCGCTCGTCGCGCTTGAGACGACGCCACGATGAAACATTCGTGAGTTCCGGGCCGCCGGCCCTCACTCCGTTGCGCCGAACTCTCGTACCATCCGCCGACCCGCGCTCAGATGCCGCTGAGGTAATCGAGCTCGAGACGGGCCGTGCTATTGCCGAAGCTCTCTACTGGAACACCCAGCTTGTCGAGCAGCGCGACATGCAGGTTCGCGAGCGGCGTGCCCTCGCCGTAGCGAATGTACTGTCCACCCTCGAGCTGGCCGGCGCCCCCACCGGCTAGCACGATCGGCAGATCGTTGACGATATGGCCGTTGCCGTCGTTCATGCCGGCGCCGAACTTGATGACCATCTGATCCAGCAACGACCCGTCGCCGTCCGGCGTCGCGGCCAGCTTCTCCAGCAGATGGCTGAACAGCCTCGCATGGTAGCGGTTGATCTGGGCACACTTGTCCATCTTCTCGGGGTCATTGCGGTGGTGCGAGATCGGGTGGTGCGAGTCGGGTACACCGATCTCGGGGTAGGTGCGGCCGTTGAACTCCCTTCCCATCATGAACGTGCAGACGCGAGTGATGTCGGCCTGGTAAGCAATTACCTGCAGGTCGAACATCAACTTCGCATGCTCCGCGTAGTCGCCTGGAACGCCGGCTGGTCGGTCGAACGCCGGCAGCTCGACGTTCTGCTCGACCGCTCGCTGAATGCGCTGCTCCACCGCGCGCACGCTCTCCAAGTATCCAGTCAGTCGGGATTGGTCGCTCGGACCGACCTTGTTCTTGAGCAGCGCGACCTCAGCGAGCACCGAATCGAGAATGCTGGTCTTGCGGAGTGCGCTGGCGCGGCGCGCCGCCGGATCGGTGGTGTCTTCGCCGAACAAGCGCTCGAAGACGGCCGCAGGATCGGTCTCCATCGGCAGCGGCGAAGTCGGTCCGGCCCAGGAGATCGTTCCCGTGTAGATACAGCTTCCATCGTCGCAAGTCGCCGCGGCGTCCACCGTATCCAGAGCGAGCTCGAGCGATGGCAGCTGTGTTGTCCGACCCAGTTCCCGGGCCGCCAGCTGGTCCATCGAGATGCCGGCTTTGAGCGCACGGCTGGGGTGCACGTTGGTCAGGAACTTCGTGCTCGCCCTCGCGTGAACCGCGGAGGGGGCGCCGGGTGGCCTGATCGGGTCGCTGTCGAGCCCGCCCAACACCTTCAGTCGATCGCGAAACGGCTCCAGCGGTTTCAAGGCGTACGAAAACTCGAAGTCGGAACCCACCTCGGCGGGGAACCAACGATCCGGGATCACGCCGTTCGGCACATAGACGGCGCCAAAGCGTTTTATCGCTTTGGCCGGCGTCTGACTGAGAGCGGTGGCCGCAGGCACCATCGCGTCCAGCAGCGGAAGTGCGACGGCAGCGCCCAACCCGCGTAGTACCGTGCGCCGGGGAATGGCCTTCTTGGCGATGATCATGACGCAGTGCTCTCCATCTGAAGCGGCGCTCTCCCCATCTGGAATGGCTCGCTGGCGACGATTCCCTGGATGATAGCCGACCACCGGCAATCGGTGGCGGCGGCGCGCCGCAGAATCCTACGAATGGAGGGATTGTCGTAGTACTCGAGTCCTCGGCCGAACGGGTCAGATCGCCTGGATGCTCGACGTAGGCCTCAAGAGTCCGCTCTTCACGTTGTCGTAGCTGGATCTCGGGGGTAGAGTTCACCTCCTCGTTGGTTCACGGAGCGCGCTGAACGGGAAACGTCGGGCGCCGGGTAAGAGCAGACAATGCGCCGAATAAGGCTCGCTAGCTCCTTTGTGGCAATCACGCTGTTGGCGGGGCTTTCGCACGCCGGCGGGCAGCTCTCCCAGACCGAGAGCCAGATCCTGGGCGCGCTGGACAAAGACAGGACCCTCGCCCTCACCCGCCGCCTCTCGGAAGAGCTGGTCAAGAACGACTCCGGTGGGGGCGCCGGCTCGGCCATCGCCGGCAGCGCCGATGAACGCCTCTTGGCCGGCTTCATCGAGGCCGAAATGACCCGGATGGGTCTGGACGTGCGGCGCGAGAGCTTTCCCGTGCACGCCTACGACTACGGCAAAGTACTGCTGCGGGCAGCGGGCAGACAGCTGGCGGCGATTACCCAACATTCCGGCGGTGGCACCTGGGGCACGGCCGAGCGCGTGCCGTACACCAAGGGCAACACGTCTGCTGGACGGGTCTTGCGAGCGGCCTTGCTCGATGCCGGAGAAGGCTGGGTTAATGACTACGCTGATCTGAGCGAGGTGCCCGGCAACGCCGTGCTCGTGCGCCGCGGAGACGACTGGCTCAACAGCCAGGTCGTGATGGAGGCGGCGGAACAGGGAGCCTCCGCGATCTTGCTCTACGACTACGACAGCGGTGCGGAGGCCCCACAGGACTCGATCCAGCAGATGAGCATCGTCTACCGCGACCCGATCCCGACCGTAACGATCAGCAACAGCGATGCGGCATGGCTCAAGGAGCGCCTCGCCGAGGGCGAGGTGATGATCGAGCTGGAAAACCGGGTCGACGTCGAATACGGCTCCTCAGAGAACGTCATCGGCATGATCCGGGGCCGGGAGTATCCAGACGAATGGATCATCGTCTCGGCGCACCACGACCGCTGGTGGCAGGGGGCCCAGGACGACAGCGTCGGGGTGGCCGTCATGCTGGAGTTGGCGCGCGTGATCTCGGAGGGCTACCGGCCGCGGCGCAGCTTCCTCTTCATTGGCTTCGGCAGCGAAGAGGTCGGAGGGCTGTGGACCCAGTTCGACTGGCTGGCGGGCTCGCATGCGTTCATCCGGGCACACCCCGAGATCACCTCGCGGTTGGCCTATGCCTTCAACCTGGACATCGCTGGATGGACGGGGCGCGAGGGCCGCGTGAACGCCACCCCCGACCAGGTTGCCTTCCAACGCGAACTGCTGGCGGACCTCGGCCTCGACGAGCGGGTGACGGTGCGTGAGCACGTCAGTACCGGCGTCGATGCCTGGTCACTCGGAGGTGTTCGGGGCGGAGCGGTGGCAACCCTGAGCTGGACGGGTGACGTCCCCTACAGCCGCTACTACCACACGCAGCACGATGTCTATCGAGCCGAGGACTATGCCAACCTGGAGCACGATCTGCGACACGGGGCACTCGGCGTGTTGCGGATGGACCAGGCTGTCGTCCTGCCCGTCGGCTTTTCGGAGATCGCCGGCTGGGTCGCCAAAGAGCTCGAGAGGCTCGAGCAGACGCTCTCGGGTCTCTCGGCGCCGACCGACCTGCTTCGCGACGCCGGACAGGCGGCAGAGCGCCTGCGCGTGCAGGGCGACAGGTTGACCGCGTCGTCTGCGTCTTTGGCGGATGGAGATCACGCGGCCATGGTCAACGCCCTCTTGATGAACACCCGGCATGATCTCGTTCCCTGGCTTCTGAACACGGAAGCGCGTCTGCGCGGGAGCGGGCACGCGGACGATGTCGTCGCCCTCCAGAGGGCGCGTATCGCTGCCGCGGATGGAGATGCCGAGGCTGCAGCTACTGCGCTCGAAGAAGTCAACACGATGCTGTGGGGCAAGCGGGTCTCGTCCGGGACCTATCGCGCCGAGAGGCTGCTCTCCTACGAGCCAACCGGTTGGATGTGGGAGTTCGACCAGCACCCGCGTCCGGTCAGCCCCGAGCTCTACACCATCTACTCGAAGCTCCGGGCAGGGCGCGGCGCCGATTCGGTCGCCGGGATCGGCAGGCTCGAGGCGCAGGCGGAGGGCTCGCTGCGGGAGGCCTTGTTCATCGTCAGCGGCAAGCTCAGGGACGCCGCGAGGGCGCTCGCCGACACTCCTCTACCGTAGGCTCGGGTGCCTCTAATCGGAAGAGTCGGTCGGCTCCCTACTGTTAACCGGCGCCCGGTCGTGATACGCCTGAGCCAGACTCCCGACGGGGACGAAGCCCGATTCGGAGAACGTGGTCGGGAGCTCTTGCACCGCGCCACTTCAGCCCGTTGATCGAGGAGAGTCCATGAGCGCAAGGAAAGGCAAGCGCAAGAAAGACGGCATGAGCCGCCGCGACTTCGCCAAGTCCTCGGTTGCCGCTGGTGCCGCTGCCGTCACGCTTCCGAAAGAGCTACGTGCCGAGACGGCCTCGGGGAAGACAAGACAGAGCTTGCGGGATGGCTGGACAGCGGGCACCACCATTCCGGCCGAGTATTACGTCGACGAGAGGCACTACGTCGCAGATGAGCGTTTCCTCGCCGAGAACATCTGGCTCTACGTCGACCACGAAAGCCGCATTCCGAACGTCGGCGACTACTTCGTGTTCGAGATGGGGCGCTCGGAGAGCGTCATCATCGTACGCGGCAACGACGACGGCCAGATCCGGGCCTTTCACAATGTTTGCCGCCACCGTGGCTCGCGGCTCTGCCGACACGATGCCGATTCGATCCCCGGCGACCCGCGGCTGTCAGTCAAGCAGCTGGGGCAGAGCGGCAACTCGCCCGTGTTTCGCTGCCCTTACCACGCCTGGACCTATGACGTGGACGGCAACCTGATCTACGCCTACGGCATGCAAGAGGACTTCGACCCAGCGGACAACGGCTTGAACCCGTGTCACCTGCGAACGTCGGAGGGCAGCATCTTCGTCAACCTGTCGCAGCAGGACGAGCCACCGGACTTCGAGTCCGCCGTCTCGGCACAACAGCTCATGGGCCGGTACTACGGACACGCGGGCCTGAAGATCGCCGCCCGGGAAAGCCACCTGGTCCATGCCAACTGGAAGCTGGTGTTGGAAAACTTCTCCGAGTGCTATCACTGCGGACCAACCCACAAGGGGTTGACCACCACCCACAACTACGACTACGACGCCACGCCCGAGCAGATGGCGGTGCGCAACGCGGCGGTGGGCGAATGGCTGACGCCGGCGGGCAGGGTACGGCCCGAGGGTCCCGAGCAGGGGCCGCGGCTGACAGGGAACCTCAACCCCGGCTTCGTCACGGGGTCCAGCGACGGCAAGTCGGTGGCACCGTTGCTTCCAACCATCGAGCAGCCAACTCACGGCACCAACGAGGCATACACGGGTTACTACACCGGCTACTGGCAATCCTATGACGACTACGTCGTCGGGCTCCGGTTCACGCCTCGAGACGTCGCGCTCACCGACGCTGAGCTCATCTGGCTGGTGCACCCGGACGCCGTGGAGGGAAGAGACTACGATCTGGACACCCTCAAGGCCTTCTGGCAGATCATCGTCCAAGAGGATATCTGGGTGATCGGCAACAACCACAGGGGCGTGCTCTCCGGCGCCTATCGTTCAGGTCCGTACTCTACCCATGAGAATTCCACGGCCGATTTCATCAAGTGGTACATGGACGAGGTCGTGACGGCGGGAGGGCGGCCAGACCTGGCATAGGTCGCTTCCCCACAATTCAGAGTGCATCGGCCCAGAGAAGTTGGAGGGCGGGATGAGCAAGAACGAGGAAGTCACCACGTCGACCCGGCGTGACCTGGCGCGCAGCGCAGTCGCTGCGTATACCGCCGCCGCCCTCGGGCTGCCGCGGAACCTGTTTGCCCGTGCGATTCCGGATACAGGCCAGATGGGGGGCGGAGAATCCGGCCCCGCGGGGTGGGTACGAGACACGATCGACGCCGAGTACTACGTCGACGAAGCGCGCTGGCAGGTCGACGAGCGCCTGGTGGCCGACCACTTCTGGCAGATGGTCGACCACGTGAGCAGGATCCCCGAGCCGGGCGACTTCTTCGTGTTCGAGTTCGGTCGCTCCGAGTCCATCTTGATCGTGCGCGGGCGAGACAACGAAGTCCGCGGCTTCTACAACGTCTGCCGCCACCGCGGCTCGCGCCTGTGCCGTCACGATGCCGATCCGATTCCCGAGGACCCGCGCCTGTCGGTCAAGCAGCTGGGCCAGTCAGGTAGCTCGCCGGTGTTCCGCTGCCCGTACCACGCCTGGACCTACGACACCGAGGGCAGCCTGATCTACGCCTACGGCATGCAGGACGACTTCGACCCGGCCGAAAACGGCCTGATCCCCTGCCACCTTCGTGTGGCCGAGGGCTTCATCTTCGTGAACCTGTCGCGCGAGGCGGAGCCGCCGGAGTTCGAGACGGCGATCGAGCCGTTCCGCGAGGTGGGTCAGTCACACGGCATGGCCGACCTGAAGGTGGCCGAGCGCGTCTTCGTGCCGTGCCGGTCCAACTGGAAGCTGGCGCTCGAGAACTTCCTGGAGTGCTACCACTGTGGGCCGTCGCACGACTACCTGTGCCACGTGTTCCCGAACATCGATCTCTCGCTACCGGAATCTCAAAGACCTGGGAGCGGGATGCCCGCGAGCTTCGTCAGCGCCACGATGGACGGCAAGCCGGCGGCACCGTTGCTGCCCGCCTTCGAGCGCAGAACTGGCCGGAAGATGGGAAGCGACGTGGCGACGGGTTGGTCGACCGGTTACTGGTCTCCCAACGAGGACTACGTCTTTGCAGTCCGATTCACCCCCCGCGATGTGGACCTCACCGACGTGGAGTGCACCTGGCTCGTGCACCCGGACGCGAAGCGCGGCGTGGACTACGACCCGGAGAGGCTGAAGGAAGTCTGGTACGTCACGCTGCTGGAGGACATCTGGTTGTGCGAGAACAACCACATCGGGATCCGCTCAGGCGCCTACCGCCCCGGACGCTACGCCACCCACGAGATCGGCCGGATCCTGCCGGCCAACTTCATGCACTGGTACGTGAAGGCCGTGGCGGGTGACGTCGGCCGAGTGATGCCTTACTGACGAGCTTGGAGGATGGGATGAGCAAGAAAGAGGAAGGCAACAAATCGACTCGGCGTGACTTGGCGCGTAGCGCTGTTGTCGGCTACACCGCCGCCGCCCTCGGGCTGCCAGCTCACCTGCTTGGCAGGGAAGTTGCGGAAGTGGGCCAGATGGCCAGCGGGGAATCGGGCGTCGCTGGGTCGCTCGGAGCCACGATTGACGCCGAGTACTACACGGACGCAGAGCGCTGGGAGTTCGATGAGCGCCTGGTGGCCGACCACTTCTGGCAAATGGTCGACCACGAGAGCAGGATCCCGAATACAGGCGACTTCTTCGTGTTCGAGTTCGGTCGCAGCGAGAGCATCCTGATCGTGCGCGGGCGGGACAACGAAGTCCGCGGCTTCTATAACGTGTGCCGCCACCGCGGCTCGCGCCTGTGTCGTCACGATGCGGATGCGATCCCCCAGGATCCACGCCTGTCGGTCAAGCAGCTCAGCCAGTCGGGCAGCTCGCCGGTGTTCCGCTGCCCCTACCACGCCTGGACGTACGACACCGAAGGCAGCCTGATCTATGCCTACGGCATGCAGGAGGACTTCGACCCGGCGGACAACGGTTTGATCCCCTGCCACCTGCGCATCGCGGACGGCATGATCTTCGTGAACCTGTCGCGAGAGCCGGAACCGCCAGAGTTCGAGACAGCAGTCGAGCCCTTCCGCCGCGATGTGGGCAGACCCCACGGCACCGCCGACTTGAAGGTCGGCGAGCGGGTCTACGTTGCGATGCACGCCAACTGGAAGCTGGCGCTGGAGAACTTCCTGGAGTGCTACCACTGCGGTCCGTCGCACGACTACCTGTGCTACGTGTACCCGGGCTCCGACTTCACCACGGAGTCCGAGAAACAGGGGAAGGGTGGGCTGCTCAACGGATTCGTCACCGGCACGATGGACGGCAAGGCGGCGGCACCGTTGCTGCCCGCCTTTGAGGGCACCGACGCGAGGACAACGTCACGCACGTCGACCGAGACGACGTCGGGTTGGTCGACCGGCTACTGGCTCGGGTACGACGATCACGTCTTCACGGTGAGGTTCACCCCCCGTGACGTCGATCTCACCGACGTGGAGTGCACCTGGCTGGTGCATCCGGATGCGAAGCGCGGCGTCGATTACGACCCCGAGAGGCTAAAGGAAGTGTGGCTCGTCACGCTGCTGGAGGACATCTGGTTGTGCGAGAACAACCACGCCGGCATTCGCTCAGGCGCCTACCAGCCTGGCCGCTACGCCACTCATGAGCGCAGCCCGTCCAGATTCATACAGTGGTATATGGCCGCCGTCGCGGGTGACATCGGGCCGGCGTGGAACCCACGGCGGTATGAGCGTCCGACTGCCCGCCTCGAGGGTCCGGACGATGCACTCTTGACCTGAATCTCCGAGTTGCTGCATCAGGTAGCGACTGCGGGCAACCGAGCGCACTCCGCGCACCGAGGATGCACATGAGAGATCGGGATCTTGATCTGGGAATGCACCGGGAGATCACCCGGCGTGATTTCGTCTCCGGTGTCAGCGTAGCGCTGAGCGGCAGCCTCGCATTGCCGTGGGCGCAGACGGGCGCCCTGGCTAACCCCACGGCTCCGGCACAAACCCCACAGTCCATGGCGGCCGCGTATCCACCGATCCGGACCGGTATGCGCGGCAGTCATGAAGGCTCCTACGAGGTCGCTCACCAGCTTCGAGATGGCATGCGCTGGGACAACCCGGAGGAGACGGGTGAGCTCTACGACCTGATCGTGGTCGGTGGCGGCATCAGCGGCCTCGCCTCGGCATGGTTTTATCGCGAAGCCGTCCCCGGGGCGCGCATCCTGATCCTCGATAACCACGACGACTTCGGCGGTCATGCCAAGCGCAACGAGTTCTGGCACGAAGACCAGATGGAGCTGTCACATGGCGGCACCATCTTCATCTCCAACTTGCATCGGTACAGTGCAGCAGCCCAGCGCCTGATCCGCGGGATCGGCATCGATGTGAACCGCTACTCCGAGTTCCTCGACGAGGATCTGTACAGCTCGCTCGGCATGGGCGGGTCGGTCTTCTTCGACCGCGAGACGTTCGGCACCGATCGTCTGCTGTTGGGTGAAGGCGAGCCATCTTGGCGCCAGTTTCTGGCGCACGCACCCTTGTCCGAGGCGGCGCGTGAGGACCTCGTACGACTCCACGAATCGGACGTCGATTATCTGGCGCACCTCAGCTTGGAGGAGAAGGTCGAGTACCTTCAGCACACGAGCTACGAGGACTTTCTCTTGCAGGTGGTCAAGATCAGCCCGGAGGCGGTCTCCTTCCTCCGGACGTCCAACGGCTGGGCGATCGGCATCGACGCCATCTCCGCCTGGAGTGGCGCTGGCAGCCGGCCAGGAACCACCGGGCTCGGTTTGGGTCGCGACGATGCGGCCGCCGAACCGCGCGAGGAGCGCGCGTTCTTCCAGTTCCCGGATGGCAACTCTTCCGTCGCGCGCCTGCTCGTCCGGTCGCTGATCCCCGACGTCGCTCCCGGCACCACGATGGAGGATGTCGTCGCTGCACGATTCGATTACGGCAAGCTCGATCGGGAAGACTCGCCCGTCCGCGTGCGCCTGGAGAGCACAGCGGTGCGAGTAGGCCACCGGGGCGATCCGCGCACTGCCGAAGAAGTCGAGGTCACCTACGTCCGCCACGGCCGCGCCCAGCGAGCTCGCGCCGGCCGCTGTGTGCTTGCCTGCTACAACGCGGTCATTCCTCATATTTGCGACGAGCTGCCGGACACGCAAGAGCACGCGCTATCGAATGCTCTCAAGGCGCCCCTTATCTACACCAACGTCCTGATCCGCAACTGGACCGCCTTCCAGAAGCTCGGCACGCACGATGTGCGCTGCCCGGGCAGTTATTTCGACGACGTCAATCTGACACCGCCGATCAGCATTGGAGGCTACCGACACGCAAGCACTCCCGACGAGCCCACCGTGGTGCGCATGTGGCGCGCCCCGCTGGTGCCCGAGGCCCGCGGGCAGTCCGCGGCGGAGCAATGGAAAGCCGCCCGCCAGAGTCTGGTGATGACGACGTTCGAGACCTTCGAGCGCAAGATCAGGGATCAGCTCGGCCGCATACTCTCCACCGGAGGCTTCGACCCGGCGCGCGACATCGAGGCGATCACCGTGAACCGCTGGCCACACGGCTATGCCTACGGCCACGATCTGGAGACCGGTCAGATCGCATGGAGGCTCGATGAGGTACCGCCCGAGCGCTCTTCGTGGATCGTCGCCCGCCAGCGTTTCGGCCGCATCGGGATCGCCAACTCGGACGCGATGGCCGACGCCATGACCGAAGGTGCGATCGGCGCGGCGCATCTGGCGGTCGAGGCGCTCATTGCCCCCGAGACAGCGCCATTGTGATCACAGCGGGCTCACCCCTGCGCAGGTTACCGCTCGTAGACGATCTCGCCACCGAGGATGGTGGCGTCGACCCCGACGTCGAACATCTCCGCGCCCTGCAACCGCGTCGGGTCTGCCGACAACACGGCTAAGTCCCCGAGCTTGCCAACCGCAATCGAGCCCTTCTCTCGCTCTTCGAAGCCAGCGCGCGCCGCCCAGATGGTGTGCATCCGCAGGGCGTCCTCAAAGCCGAGCTCCTCGCCCGGCGGCGTGCCGCCGCCGTCCTCCGGCGAGGCCATCAACGAGGCGATTGCCCCCATGGGACTGAAGACCGGCACGGTGCCGGTGGCGTCCGACACCGCCACCGGGCGAACGCCCTGCTGAACGAGCGTGCGGTATCGCGGGACTGTCCGGGGCGTCGTGCGCGGCGGTGTGCTCCTCTGCTGCTGGGGCGTGATGATCGGGATGAGGCCGAGCTCCGCAAGGCGTTCGATGCGATCGAGCGCCTCGACGTCTCCGCCGTGCTCGAGCCGGTGGCGCATGGGCGTCGGATCGTGTTGCAGCGCCGCCTCGACGGCCGCCTCGGCGGCCATATGTCCCGGATCGGTGACCACGTGCATCATGAGCTGCACCCCGGCGGTATGCGCCCGAAGCACGAACTCGTCGAGCTCCGGTTGTGTCCACTTGAAGTCGGTAAAGGCGCGACCCAGACCATCGCTGCCGGCGCCGTCGACGAAGATCTTGACGCCGCCGAAGCGGAACATGTCGTTGCCGAACCCTGACTGAAGCCCGATCTCCAAGAAGTGGTCGAGCCCGAACAGGTGCGGCACGTGGTAGTAGGCGCGCAGGCGAATCGGTAGCTCACCGGAAGCCTGCACCGCCTGGTCGGCCAGAAGATCGGTTCCGGCCAGCGGCAACGTCTGGATCGAGGTAATCGCCTTGGCCACGAACAGCTCCGAGGCGTGAGCCCGGAGCGCTGCCTCGACCTCTGCGACCGTGTAGGCGGGCGGCAACGTCCAGATCTCCGTTGCGATACCTGTCGGATCTCCCCCAGGATCACGATGCACGAGCGCCCCCCGGGGCGCCGCGTCGTCCGAGTCCCAGAGACCGAGCTCCCGAAGACCTCGCGTGTTCACCATGCCGACGTGGAAGCCGGCGTAGAGGATCAGCGGGTGGTCCTCGGTGATGGCGTCAAGCTCGTGGCGATCGGGGAGCCGACCCTCCTCGACGCGGCCAGCCATGCCGAACGAACCCCGACCGATGATCCATCGTCCGTTGGGGCTCTCCGCCGCTTTCGACTGCAGCGCTGCCTTGATCTCGCGGAGACTGGTGAACGGAGGCGTGTGGCAGGCGACTTGATAGGCGCTCGCGTTGCACGCCATCTCGAAGTGGACGTGAGCATCGACGAAACCGGGGACGACCCCACGCCCGTCGGCGTCGAAGACGGGGGCTGTCCCGGCGGCCGCGCTCACAGCCTCGTTGCTGCCGACCAACGCGATGCGGCCAGCGCGTACGAGTACTGCCTCGGCTCGCGGTTGGTCCGTCTCGAGGGTCACGACGCTACCGTTGACCAGCGCCAGGTCCCGCGCCCAGCGGCCGCCGCCGCCAGCAGCCGGGCCCATGCCTGTCCCGGGCGCTCCGCAGCCGATCGGGAGCGTGGCCCCGACGCCTGCGGCGGCACCGATCTTGAGCAGGTCGCGTCGTCTCATGCTACGTCACTCATGGCATTCGACCGTTCTACGGCGACTCTTCCACCCGGGATTTCCGAGAGATGACCCGAGTCGCGTTCTTGGCTTGGTCTATCAGGGACGCTCTTGACTCAACCACTGACCGCCGGAAGCTTCAAGGGATCGTCGTCCGTCCTTGCATCGATCTGTCCCAGCCAGGGGTTGCTTCGTCGACGTAGACAAGCTCGTCGTAGCCATCGCTCACGCGGTGGATCCCTTGAGGAGCCTGACGGTCAGTGATTGACTCCTGGCGGTTCCCGATACTGACCAAGCCAAGACCGTGACCCGACCAGGGTCTCCCAGGAAATCCCGGGAGGTGAACAATGCCGCGCAGATCATCGACCGAAACCGGGCTCCGTCTGTTGATCGCATTGCTGGCGAGCCTGAGCCTATCAGCGTGTCAGCCGTCAACGCAGGACGCGTCGCCACGCGATGGTGACGGTCCTGCCGATCTGGTCTTGCGCGGGGGTAAGTTCTTTACCCTCGACGAAGCCCAGGTCTGGGCGGAAGCCGTCGCGATCAAGGAGGGCAGGTTCGTCTACGTCGGCGACGACGCCGGTGCACAGAGCCTTGTCGGCCCCGATACCGATCGCCATGACCTCGGCGGCAGGCTGACACTTCCCGGCCTGGTGGATTCCCATACCCACCCGGGTCTGATGGGGCGGGAGTCGGCCGGGTACATCGCCGTCCCCGTGGGTGGTGGTCCGAGAGGGAGTCTGCCCCGGCGCGGGAGCAACGAGGAGGTGGTCGCCGCGGTGCAGGCGTATGCCCAGGCCAACCCGGACCTTCCCTGGATCGAGATGGGTAGCTGGTCCGGACATGTTTACGGCAAAGCGGGTCCACACAGGAGCGATCTGGATCGCGTCGTAGCGGATCGACCGGTGATGCTGGGAGACGACACCGGCCATAGCGTTTGGGTCAATTCCAAGGCGCTCGAAATGATGGGCGTCGACAGGAACACACCCGATCCGGTACCCGGTCTGTCGATGTTCGTACGGGATGCCGATGGGGAGCCTACCGGCTGGATCAAGGAGTTCGCCGCCTGGCCCTATGCGCGGCCCATTGCCGCTGCCGTTGACCGGGAGGCCAACAAGGAGGGCATCGTCACCTTCTTGGAGTACCTATCACGCCACGGCGTCACTTCGCTCTTGGACGCCGGCAACTTCGACTACCACGATCTCACCTACTCGTTGCTTGCCGAGCTGGAGGCCGCCGGTCGCCTGCCGATTCGCTACGAGGCCGCATATCACATCATCTTGCCCGATCAGGTGCCCGATGCGATCGATGAGCTACTACGGTTGCGCCGCACCTACGGCGGCGAACGTCTGACGTTCAACACCATCAAGATTCACTTCGACGGCACGGACGAGCTTCGTACCGGCGCGGTGCTCGAACCGTTCAGCGATGATCCGGGCAACCGCGGCACGACTCTCCTCGACACCGAGGAGCTCAGTGACTTCATCGTGAAGCTTCACGACGCCCGCATCGATCTGCACCTTCACATCATGGCCGACCGGGGCGTGCGCATCGCGCTGGATGCCGTGGAAGCAGCGCGGGGATCGGTCGACGGCGAGCTCTATCCGCGCGTCACCATCTGCCATCTGGATATCATCGACACCGCGGACTACCCCCGTTTCAAACAGCTCGGTGTCATTGCCAACTACACGCCCCAATGGCACGGCCTGGGAGACCGGCTGCCGTTGACCGCGCTGACCCTTGGCGATCGCTTCGAGAGGATGTTGCTGGTGCAGCCGTTACTGGATGACGGCGCCGTCGTCACCTTCTCCAGCGACGTGACATCGCTCAGTGGCATGGAGCGAGCCAACCCGTATCTCGGGATGCAGATCGGCCACAACCGCCAGTACCATGAGCAAGGTGCGGATGCGCCGATAAGGCTGCCGATGACCGAACGGCTGAACCTGGAGGATCTGATCAAGGGATACACCTCGAGCGGCGCCTATCAGCTCCGCGTGGAGGACCAGCTCGGCTCGATCGAGGTGGGCAAGCTCGCCGATCTGGTGGTGCTCGATCGAAACCTGTTCGAGGTGGACCGCTACGAGATCCACACGGTGCGCCCCGAAGCGGTCTTCATGGAAGGCGAGATCATCAGCGGAAGCCCGGACGCCTGGAGATGACTAGCGTGACTCGACACCGGCCATCAGGGAAACCCCGGATAAACCCACACAGACTGGGCATTGCGGCCAGCGCTGCGATCGTCGCGGCGATAGTGCTCGGTTTTGTCTCCCACGAAACACTGATGGGTGGCACGCTGCGGCGCCAAGCGACGGTGGCCAAGGGCATCGACAGCGTCGACGGTGCCCGCATCGCCGGGGCGGACGAGGAACCGGGGAACTGGTTCACCGGCGGCCGTACCTTCTCCGAGCAACGATTCTCGCCGTTGGCCCAGATCCACGAGGATAACGTCGGCGCGCTCGGCTTCGCCTGGGAATACGACCTGCGGACCAAGGACCCGCTCGAGGCCTCGCCGGTCGTCATTGACGGCATCCTGTACGCCAGCGGCCCCTGGGGTCGCGTCTACGCCGTGGACGCCGCCACCGGTGAGGAGCTCTGGGCCTACGATCCCCAGGCGTCCGGCAGCTGGGCCCGCAAGGCGTGTTGTGGGGTGGTCAACCGCGGCTTGGCGGCCTGGAAGGGCTCTCTGTACGTGGCTTCGCTCGACGGTCGGCTCGTCCGACTGGACGCCCGTACGGGCGAGCCGCTTTGGGAGCAGGACACGCTGATTGATCGTGACCGTGACTACACCATCACCAGCGCCCCTCGCGTCATCCGGGATCGCGTCGTCATTGGCAACAGCGGCGCCGAGTACGGGGTGCGCGGCTACGTCACCGCTTACGACGTCGAGTCGGGCGAGCTGGCGTGGCGCTTCTATACCGTGCCGGGCCATCCCGACCTGCCCTTCGAGCATCCCGAGATGGAGATGGCGGCGGCCACCTGGGACCCCGAATCGCTCTGGGAGTTCGGTGGCGGCGGCACCGTATGGGGCGACATGGCCTACGACCCGGAGGCGAACCTGCTGTACGTGGGAACGGGCAACGCCTCACCCTACCCGGTGGCCACCAGGAGCCCAGCCGGCGGCGACAACCTGTTTCTGGCATCGATTCTGGCCATCAACCCGGACACCGGTCGGCTCGTTTGGCACTACCAGACGACGCCCGGAGAAAACTGGGACTACACGGCAACGCAGAACCTGATCCTGGCCGACCTGGAGATCGACGGACGCCAGCGACAGGTCATCATGCAGGCGCCGAAGAACGGCTTCTTCTATGTGATCGACCGGCGCACCGGCGAGCTGCTGTCCGCGGAACCGTACGTCACCGTGAACTGGGCCAGCCACGTGGATCTCGACACCGGTCGTCCGATACAGGTGCCGGCCGGCGACTATGCCGATGAACCGAAGACGGTCAGCCCGTCGTGGTGGGGCGGGCACAACTGGCATCCGATGGCGTTCAGTCCGACGACGGGGTTCGTTTACATTCCGACGATCGAGTGGCCGACCACCTTCGAGCGTGTGCGCGACCCCCTCGTATACAGTCCGGGCCAGCAAGTCACGGGAGTGAGGACCCAGGGCGGGTCGTTTCCCCACGATCCGCCCGAAAAGGACCCGCCCCACGCCCTCAAGGCCTGGGACCCGGTCGCCAACCGCGAGGTCTGGCGTGTGAGCTACCGTTTCCCCTACAATGGCGGACTGCTGACCACAGCCGGCAACCTGGTGTTCCAGGGGACGGTCGACGGTCGCCTGAAGGTCTATGCCGCCGACACCGGGGCAGAGCTGGCGGACATCGAGGTCGGAACCAGCATCATGGCGGCGCCGGTCGCGTACCTCGTTGACGACACCCAGTTCATCGCCGTGATGGCCGGCTACGGCGGTGGATCGAGCGCCCGGGCATTCCCGGAGGGCTCGGCGGCGATCGAGCGCGGCAACGCCGGTCGCATGATCGCGTTCAAGCTCGACGGCGGGCCAGTGCCGCTGCCGTCAGTGGTTGATCCTCGCCCCGAAAGCCCGCTGCCGACTCGCCCGAACGTTGCCCCTGAAACCCTCGCTGAGGGCCAGCTGCTCTACCGCCGCTATTGCGCCGACTGCCATCGAATCGATGACCAGCCGACGATAGCGCCCAACCTGTTGCGCATGGGCTCCGCCGCTCGCGCCGGGTTCAAGCGCATCGTTCTCGAGGGGCTCCTCGAGGCCAACGGCATGCCCGACTTCGGCCTCGAGCTTGGCGACGCCCAGGTCGACGCGATTCACGCGTTTCTTGTCGAGACCGCCCACGAGGTACGGGGCAACGACTGAGACTCCGACCGTCGCTCACTCAGCTGACGGAACGTAGCCAATGGCCTGTCGTCAGCGTTGTGTCCCGTCTTGGAGCTGCATCCCAAGACGCGCGTGCTGGTTGGAGAGCTCATTTCTGCCGAGTCGATTGTAGAGATCCGCCAGCAAGAGATGCCCTAGCACCCGGTCCTGCCTGGTGATCGCTTGCGGCACCCCGCTCGCCGTCGCCGACTCGAGTCGCTGCAGCGCCCCCTCGACCAGCGGCACGGCCGCGTCGAGGCGCTCGTTCTTCACCAGATAGATACGGGCGAGGAAAAGGCGCCCGCTGACCGACTGCGGGTCGATCTCGAGAGTCAGACGCAGGTAGCGCTCCTCCTCGACGAGATCGCCGCGGCCGCGAAAGATGACGCTGAGGTTGAAGGCGGCCATGCCGTTGCGCGGCGAGATCTCGAGCTCGCGGCGGTAGGCGGCGATCGCCTCATCGGGCTGTTGCCGGTTCTGGAACAGCAAGGCACGCTGGAAGTGCAGATCGGCGATGCTGTCGTTGAAGCTGCGCGCCAGGTTCAGGTGTTCCTCCGCCAGGCTCAGGCGGTTGGTGGCCAGGTGCACGGCGCCGAGTCCGACGTGCGCGGCGGCCAGGATGTTGTTCGCCGGAGCATCCTCGTTGAGGCGCAACGCCTCGTTGAAATAGGTCGCCGCCTCGGTGTAGGCGCGCTTGGTCTGCTTGATGCGCCCGAGGCTGATGTACAGCCGGGAATCCTGGACCGCCCGGCGCCCCCCCGGCTCCAGGACGCCGGTGAAGTCCAGCAATACCTTCTCGGCCTCGTCCAACCGACCGGCCTTCCTTTGCGTGCTGGTGAGAAAGAGCACCAGGGCCGCATCCTCGGGCCGCATGGAAAGGGCGGTCTTGAAGGCTTCGATCGCCTCGTCGTGGCGGAGTTGCTCGACAAGCAGGTTGCCGAGCGACTGGTGTGCATCGACGACTCCGGCATCCGCAGCGATGACTCCCCGCAGGAGCAGCTCGGCCTCGGCCATCTCCCCATTGACGGTCAGGCGGCGGGCCCGCAGCAGGTCGTTGTAGATCTCGATCTTGTCCCTCGGGTTGGCGCGGTCGACGTCCTGGTCGCCCGCATCGGCGCTGGCGTTGCCGATGTATCCGAGTGCGGCGAGGCGCTGGAGAGTCTCCTGGTCGAGCGTGACTGTGTCCGCCGGGTTGGCGTTCTCCTCGAGCTGCTCCACCAGTTCCTCGGCCTCCCGGCGCAGCGCCTCCGCCGTGGCGGCGCGCTCTGGTGCGAGATCCTGCTGCTCCTCGGGGTCCTGCAGAAGATCGTAGAGCTCCGGCTCGGGCGAGATGATGAGCTTGTGGGTGGGCTCGAGGATCGCCTGGAGCTCGCTCCAGCCGAAATGGAGGCGCGGGTAGAAGGTCTCGGCGTATATGCGCCTATCAGGCCAATCCTCGACTTCGGCCGCCTCGGCAAACAGAGGAACCAGGCTGTCGCCGTGCACGTCCTCGGGGGTCTCCAGCCCGGTCAACTCCAGCACGGTCGGCATGACGTCGATCAGCGAGACGAGCTCGTGGCGCTGGATTCCCTGCGGCTCGTCAAACGGCGTTGCGATGATCAGCGGTACCCGGATCGCGGATTCGTACAGCAGCAACCCGTGCTCGCTCTCTCCGTGCTCGCCGAGGCTCTCCCCGTGATCGGCTGTCACCACGACGTAGGTGTCGTCAGACCGGCCGGAATCGTCCAGCCACGACATCAGCCGGCCCACCAAGGAGTCGGTCCAGGCGATCTCACCAACGTAGGGCCGGTCAGCGTATCGTGACTTGAAGGGCTCAGGCGGCTCGTACGGCGTATGCGGGTCGTACAGGTGCACCCACATGAAGAAGGGGGTCGTGTCGTCCTCGCGCACCCACGCCAGAGCGGTGTCGATGACCTCCGATCCGGAACGCTGCACGCGGCTCAGAAAGATCGCTTGCTGCTTGGGCATCTCGAAGTCGTCGAAGTAGCGGTCGAACCCCTGGGCCAGGCCCCAGCGCGAGTCGAGGACGAAGGCTCCGACGAAGGCGCCGGTGCGGTAACCGGCCGCCTGGAAGCTCTCGGCCATGGTCTGCAGCCCTTCCGGTGCGATGTGCACGCCGTTGTCGCGCACCCCGTGGTAGGGAGGGTGGGTACCGGTGAGCAGCGACGTGTGCGACGGCAGCGTCAGCGGCGTCGAGGCGTAGGCGCGCATGAAGGTGACGCCGCGGCCGGCAAGGGCGTCGATCACCGGTGTTTCGATCTCGTCGAAGCCGTACACGCCGATACGATCGGCGCGCGTCGTGTCGAGCGTCACCAGCAGGACGTTGAGCTTGCGGTCGCCGCGGAGCTCGTCGAGGTCCGCCCCCGGGGACGCTCCCGAGCCACAGCCGATCGTCAGCAGGACGATCGCGGACACGGACGCGACAGCGGTGAGCGCTGCGATCGCACCAGGCCGCGGCATACGCCGACCGCGGTCGAAGCTCGGCATCCTACTCGCCTCCATCATCAGGGATCGCAGACCGCAGCCCTTTGGGGATCCTCCCAGATATTAGCGCGGATTCCCCAGATGGATCATTGATCCCGGTAGGCACCTGATGGAGTTTGCCCAGCAGACTACGGGGCAATCCAGGCATACCGATACTGACCAAGCCACGAACGTGACTCGACAAGGCTCATCGACGGTATCCCGCGTGACGCCTCGGTTTTGACGGTATGAGGCCGCGTGGCCGGGCGTGAAACGCCCGGCCACGGCAAAGGCCTCGAGGTTCAGGGATCGCGAGTTTGGCGCCGATTTCGAGTTAACTTGACGGTGCCGTTCGCGTCCATTCCGATCAGAAGGAGACTCGTGCCCCGAGCCGAAACTGCCGCCCGGGCTGCAATGAGGTTGATGACCGGGGCGACCCGACCGAGGAGCCTCCGTCGACGCGGAACGTTCGGTTGATTCGCTCGCTGACGCCGGTCGGGGAGAAGTCGTTGAGCAAGTTGAATCCGTCGACCATCAGCTCCAACCGGCCTTGCGCCCCCATATTGAAGGATTTCGACAACCGCAGATCGAGCTGGTTGAGCGAGTCCCACGTCCTGCTGCCGATCTTCTCGATGTGTGTGCTGCCGTAGGGCATGTTGCGCAAAATGCGAAGTCCCCCCGCTCGGCTGTTGTGATCTACCTGGAGGTTCCACGGCCGACCCGACGACAGGTTGTAGTACATACCCGCAAGGATGCCTCCGGGCAGCCTGATGTTGCCCAGGACCTTCCAGCTCCATTTCCTGCTGAAGCGCAACGGACCATCCATGGCGAACGGGTTGCCGTTGAAGTTCGGGTGGTTTGCCGCGTCGGGGCCCCACCCCCAGAGGCTCTCGCCGTCGCCATTCTCCAGCGTTCCCCTGTTGTTCTGGTAGGTGAGGGAGGTGCTGATGTTGAGACCGGAACCCGTTCGCCTTCGGTCCAGCGTCAGCGTCACGATATCGTGCGTCCGCTTGTAGTAGTCGAGGTTGCCGAGAATGGGTTCGCGAAGGCCATCTTCTTTGGAGTAGAGCGTCTGCGACGTCCCGGGCACCACGGTTCCGTCCCACAGCGTCGCGTCGGGGCTGGTGTAGTCGAAGGCTGTGTAGACGTGCGTGAGCTGGTCGATCGCCCTGATAAAGTTGCTGTCGTCTTTGTGGATGTAGTCGACCCCCACGACCCAGTCGTCGACGAACTCGTACTCGAATCCGACGTTGAAGATATCCGTGTGCATCCCCTGCACGCCGTCGGCGAGCGGAATTGTGGCGGCGTCGAGCGAAATCAGGTTTTCGGGTTGGAAAACAAGCTCTTGCAGCAGGAACAGTTCCGCGTCCGTCGGGTTGTTCGGGTCAGCCAACAAACCGTCAGGTATATCGAAGTAGTACGACGCGTAGGGTTGATATGGGTCCTGGTACGCGGTGCCGCTGGCTGTAGAGACGTGTGAGATGACGCTCTTTTCGAAGTAACGCCCCCAGCTGCCATGCAGAACGGCACGGCCATCGCCGCCCAGGTCCCAGGTCCCACCAAGGCGTGGCGCCAGGTAGTTGAGCTGGTGCGCCACGGGGGCGCCGGTCGGCTTGCCGTCGAGTCTCTCGTGCCAGTTGGTCCTCTCAAAGCGCAGCCCGAGGTTGAGGGTGACGTTGTCGGTAACGGTAACGTCATCCTGAAGAAAGGCTGAGGAGGTTACGGTTTGGCCCTCGAGGCCAATGTCGTAGATAGACCCGTATGTGTACGAGTAGCCATAGTAGTTGTAGGTAAACAGACCCCCGAGGCCGGTATAACCAGCAATCCAGCTGGACCAACTGTCCTTGTACTGGAGACCGATCTTGGCGTCATGCGCGACGCCCAGGAAGTTGTCGACGTATTGGGTCACCGTTCCCGAGATCTCTTTGCGGGCGTTGTCCTCGTCCTCCAGGAAGCCCCGGGTGATCCTCCTCGAGTTGTTAAACCAGTAATCGGGTAGATCGCAGCACACGATCGGGAGGCGCAAGAAGTCCGCCCTATTCGATGCGAAGCGGAGATCGGTGAAGGTGTTGTCGCCCAGCTGGGATTGCCAGGACAACAACAGGGTCAGGCTGTTGTAATCGGTATCCATGGCGACGTCGAGCGGCGAACCTGTTCGCAGGTCGCGGTTCGTCTCGTGGCCCGGATCGTAGTTGACCATGAACCCGAACGTGTTTTTGTCGTTGAGCAGGTAATCCACCCTGCCGTGCCCTGTCCACCGATCGTTACCCTGCTGGGCATCATCGACGGCGATTCCGCCGTCAAGCCAGATCTGATCGGCGACAACCGAATCGAGCGTCTCATTACGGCCGATGCTGCCGAAGAACAGCAGCTTGTTGCGCACAATCGGGCCACCGATAGTGGCGGTCCATTCGCGGTCGTAGGAGTACTTGCCGCGCTCGAGATCGACGATGCCGCGCGAGTTGTCGGATCTCAGAGAGCCGTTCTCCCAGTAGAAAGAGCCGCTGCCGTGAAACTCGTTGGTGCCCCCCTTGGTCACCAGGTTGATCATCGCGCCAGTGAACTCGCTGTGCTCGGCGCTGGCGCCGACACCGACAATCTGGATCTCGGCGATCGTATCGACGTTCGGGTTGACCCAGGTGGTACCCCATTCGTTCTCGGTGATATCAACGCCGTTGAGCCGGTAGCCGTTGGTTGCCGAACCCACCCGATGCGCGCTGGTACCCTCGGCGTGGTTGCCGCCGGCGCCATAGGCTCCCTTGTCGGCGAAGCCAGGGGCGAAGTTCGTCATGTCGGTGAACTCACGCACCACCGGAACGTTTTCCAGCATATCCGCGCCGTATGACGTCGTAAGCGATGACGACTCGATGTCGATCAACGGCGTCTCGGAGATCACGGTTACCGTCTCTGAAACCCCTGCCAGCTCCAGCTGCGCAAGCACGGTCGTGGTTGTGCCGACGTTCACCGGGACGTTGTAGGCCATCGTCTGGAAGCCGGTGAGTGAGACCGTTACGAGGTACGTTCCCGGCCTGAGATTACGGAACCGGAACTCACCCGCGACGTCGCTCGTCGCCGAGACAGATTCCTGGATGAGGTTTTGTCCCTCGATGGTGGCAGTGGCGCCGGGCAGCCCCGCGCCATCCGCGTCCACAACCTCTCCGACGACAATGCCGGTCAGCTGCTCCCCCTGCGCCATGACCTGGGAGGGGAGTATCAGCAGCATAGCAACCGTCATGATGGCGAGCTTGGAGCGCATTGCACCTCCTCTTGGGCAACGCCATCGCCATTGGCGAGCGTCGCCCGACCGGAAACTAGTTGATCTTGATAGTTCGTACTAGCATCGTACCGACGCCAATGTCAATGGACTCGGACGATCTCTCGTGCGATCACTCACGTCCTGGCGACCCGGAATTGGATGGGCAAGCGAGACCGCAAGAGACGAGAAGAAGCTGCCTACCGAGCGATTCTTCTGAAGCAGGTATGCTGGAAGCGGCGTCCGCTTGGAGGCGCAAACGGCGGACAATTGTGGCTATGAAGAGCCTCTTGGCGACGCTCAGTTTGGCGCTGACGTGCATCGTCTTCGTGATCATTGAAGTGAGCGCCCAGACGATCGAAGCGCAGAGCCCGACGCAGTTAGAAACGGCCGAGCGCGCCGGGCTCGCCGCGTTGGAGAGCGGCGACCTCGAGGCAGCCGTCGAGGCCATCGGCTCGCTCGAGCAGGCCATCAGCGCGGGCCTCGGTGGCGCGGACACCTTGGTTCTGCTCGGCCGTCTACTCGCGCACTACTCCGACGACCTGTTCGGCGCCCTTCGTGCCGCTGAAGCGTTCGAGCGTGCCTTCGTCATCCGTCACGACGACGCCGAGCTATGCCGTGATCTGGCGGCCTCCTATCGCCGCATCGGTCTCGGCCGCCAGGGCCTCGAGGCGATCGAGGCCTGCGAAGCCCCGGCACGCGGCCCGGGCCTCTGGCTCGAGCGCGGGCGTATTCTCGACAGGATGGGCCGCTATCACGAGGCCCGTGAGGCGATGCATCAGGCAGCAGCGGCGGGGGCCGGGGCGTCGGCCGACTACGAGCTCGGCCTCATGGCGATCACCAACCGCGACGTCGAGACGGCGATGGCTGCGTTGCAGCGCGCCGTAGCTCGCGAGCCCGGCATGGCGCCGGCCCATCTGCGCCTCGGAAGCCTACTGATCCAGGCGGGCGAGATCGACACCGCCATCACCAGCCTACGGCGCGCCATCGAGGCGTCGCCCAGGATGGCCGAAGCGCACCATCTGCTCGGTCGCGCCCTCGCGGACGCGGGTGAGCCCGAGGCGGCATTGGCGGCTCTGGACGACGCGCTGACGGTCGATGCGGAGCTGCTCCCTGCCGCACAAGGGCGCATCGAGACATTGCAAGCCCTTGGCAGGGAAGAAGAAGCTCGGGTGGCCATGGATGAGCTCGCAGCGATGCAACAGGTGAGTCGCGAGGCCGAGTCCGGCGACTTTCTCAACATCGCAGCGGCCACACACAACATCCACGGCCTCTACTACTATCGACGGGGTGATCTGGCAGCCGCCGTCGAGCGCTTCCAGCTGGCATTGGCCATCTTCCCGGACAACGCACTGCTGCACGAGAACCTCGCCAGAGCCTATGCAGCAGGCGGCGATCACGAACTCGCTGTCGATGCGCTGAATCGGGCGATCGAGGCGGATCCGCGTCGGCCAGACGCTTACGTGCTGCTCACCGGCCAGTACCGGGCCCTCGGGCGCCACGACGAAGCGAGCCACGTTGAGGCCCGATACCGGGCGCTTCTCGAGCAGCGCTGAGCAGGGGGCGAGCCGTGATGGCGGAGAGTATTCGAGCGGGCGCAATCCTGGGCGTGCTCGTCTTGATCGCCCCCGAAGGCTTGTCGGGACAGCTTCGCCCCACGTTCCGTTTCGTCGAGGCCGCCGACGACGTCGGCCTGCTGTTCGACCATCACCACGGCGGTACGGGCGAGCGTTACCTCGTGGAGACCATGGGATCGGGAGTGGCGACCGTCGACTACGACGCGGACGGGCGGACGGACGTGTATTTCGTACAATCCGCCGCAACACTGGGCTATGAGCCTTCCGGTCCGTTGCCCAACCGGCTCTTTCGCAACCGGTCATCCGGATACGAGGGCGGGGCGCGCTTCGTCGACGTCACGACCGCGTCCGGTGCCGGTGACGCGTCGTACGGTCAGGGCGTCGCCGCCGCCGACTACGACAACGACGGCTTTGTCGACCTGTACGTGACCAACTACGGTCCCAACGTTCTGCTGCGCAACAACGGCGACGGTACGTTCGAGGAAGTCGGCGTCAACGGCGGGGCCGACGACCAGCGTTGGAGTACATCGGCCGCCTGGGGCGACGTGGACCTGGATGGCGACCTCGACCTCTACGTCGCCAACTACCTCGATTTCCGCTGGGACAACCACCGATACTGCGGAAAACCGCACCTGCAACTCCAGGCCTACTGCTCACCAGAGGCCTACGCCGGAGTTTCGGACCTCCTCTACCGCAACGACGGTGACGGCTTCAGCGACGTCTCGGAGACGGCTGGCGTGGTCAACCCCGAGGAGGGCAAAGGTCTTGGTGTGATCTTCGTGGACTACGACGACGACGGGGACGCAGACCTCTATGTGGCCAACGACTCGACTCGCAACTTCCTCTACACCAACGACGGCCATGGTGGCTTCGTCGACGACGCCCTGCTCGCGGGCGCGGGGTTCAACAGGGACGGGCGGGTCGAGGGCGGGATGGGGGTCGATGCCGGCGACTACGATGGTGACGGCACGCTGGACCTTTTGGTGACCAACCTCGATCTCGAAACCAATACGCTCTACCGGGGTCTCGGGACAAGCAGCTTCAGGGACGCCAGCTTCGACGCGGGTCTCGGCGTGTCGAGCTTGATGAGCGTCGGCTTCGGCACCAACTGGATCGACGTCGACAACGACGGCGACCTCGATCTGTTCGTCGCCAACGGCCACGTCAACGACCTCACCGCGCAGCTGCGCCAGGGCACGACTTACCGACAGCCCAACCACCTGTACCTGAACATCGGCGGCGGACGTTTCGATTCGGCGCACGCCCGCCTCGCCTCGGATCCGGTGACTGCCAAGGTCTCGCGAGGATCGGCGATCGCCGATCTCGACGAAGACGGCGATCTCGACATCGTGGTGAGCAACAACAACCAGACTGCCGACTACCTGCGCAACGAAGGCGGCAATCGCGCCGGCGCCTTCATTCAGCTGTTGCTCGTGGGCTCGCAGGCAAATCGCTCTGCCAGCGGCGCCCGGGTGCGGGTGCAACTGGAAGGGCGAGCTCAGGTGATGGAGGTGAGGACCGGGTCTTCCTATGCGTCCACCAGCACGCCCCGGCTGCACGTCGGGCTGGGTGAGGCTCGTGCGGCCGATGTCACGATTCGCTGGCCGGGCGGCGGCATCGAGCGAATTGACCGGCTCATCGCAGGCCGGCTGTACGTCGTGCGCGAGGGTCGTGGGGTCGTCGCCTCACGCTTGTTGAACTGACGATCGAGGACTTGCCGCGCACTCTGACACGGACGTCCGGTGTCTTGTTGATCGAGACCTCCTCGCAGCAGTGGGGCGATCCCTTTCATCGCTCAACGGTTGACCTGCCATCGCCGCTGCTGCCAACGTAGCCGGGCTCGGCAACACGACGCCGACGACAAGAGCCAACGCTCGGATGAATCGAGCCCGGTCAAGGAGGCGAGAGATGAGGCTCGGTCACCACAAGACACTCCTCGTTTGTTCGGTGGTCGGCTTGGTTTGTCTCGCGGCTGCGCAGGTGCTGATGGCCCATGGCGGTGAGGCACGCCTGGTCAAGCTCATGCCGTGGCAAGCGGAACGGATTCCGCGGGTCCTGGGAGCGGAGCGCTCCGAGCTCGGCGTAAGAGGTTCCGATCGCCGCATCGAGATGACGACGATCGGCGACCGATCCTGCGTCGTGGGACCGGTCATCGCCTTCGACATCGACGACGACTACGCCTTCGATATCGACGAGCCGGTCAGTCTGACTCTCACCTATGTTCCGGAGCTCACGGGGCCGTTCACCGTTGGCTGGGACCAGAACGGCGGTGAAGGCGTCGGCGTCTCGGAGCGCATCGAGCCACAGCCGGGGGCGATGTTCCGCAGCCTGACGCTGACCCTCGACCGCGCCCGGCTGGCCGGCCAGGGTATCCGCCGCACCGACATCGCGGTCGGCGGCCAGGGCGGCATCGTGCTATGCGACGTCGAGATCGCACGCAGCGGCAGTACCGTGCCGGCCAGCGCGTTCGGGCGCCTGCAGCTGACGGTGACGGATGCGAGCTCGGAACGCCCTATCCCGGCGCGAGTGGGCGTGTACGACTCGACCGGTCGTGCGCCGCTGCCGTCGGACGATGCACTGCTGGTGCATCGGTTCACCGACGAAGTTCGTCTTCTTTGGATCCATGGCAAAACGCTGTGGCCGTCGGACAACCGCCAGGCCTTTTACGTGAACGGGGACTACGAGGCTCGCTTGCCAGTGGGCTCCTACGAGCTCGTCCTCACGCGAGGACCCGAATACCGCGTCGCCCATCGCAGCTTTGAGGTTCGCGAGAACGTCACCAGCACGGTCGACGTGGCGATGGAACGGTACGCCGACCTGCCGGCGCGCGGCTGGTTCTCCGGCGACTCCCACGTTCACATCCAACGACACAGGGTCGACGACGAGGCCGTCTGGGGACAGCTGGCTGCCGAGGACGTTCATGTCGCCAACCTGCTGGAGATGGGCAACATCGCCGGCACTCACTTCAAGCAACCCGCCTGGGGCGAAGAGGGCCACTTCGGACGCGATACCTACATGCTGGTCTCCGGCCAGGAAGACCCGCGCACCGTGCAGCGTGGCCACACGATCCACCACAATCTCTATCGTCCGTTCCATCAGGATCCGGACTCCTACTTCCTCTACCATCGCGTCTTCGAGGAGTCTCACCGGCAGGGCGGCATCTCGGGGTACGCACACCTCGGTGAACTGTTCAACGGCCGGCGCGGCCTGGCGTTGGACGTGCCCTTCGGGATCGTCGACTTCATCGAGGTGCTCCAGGGCGGGCGTCTGTTCGGCGATATCTGGTACAGCTTCTTGAACCTCGGCTTCAAGGTGTTGCCGGTCGCCGGTGCCGATTTCCCGTATTTCGGTCCGACCCTGCCCGGGGTCGAGCGTACCTACGTCAAGCTGGATGGCCCATTCAGCGTCGATGCCTTCTTCGACGCCTTCCTGCGTGGTCGAGTGTTCGTGAGCAACGGCCCGTTCCTGGAGTTCACCGTGAACGGGCACGAGATCGGCGAGGAGCTACGGGTAGAGCGTGGTGCGCGGCTCGAGATCGTAGCCGAAGCGTCACTCAACCCGGACGTCGACCAGCTCGACCGATTGGAGCTGCTGGTTCACGGTGAGGTGGTGACGTCGGAGGCGGCCGGCGGACGAGACCGGGTCCGGCTGCGCACGGAGATCACCGCCGACCGCAGCATGTGGCTCGCCGTTCGCGCCCTTGGGCAGCGCCAGGAGCGCCGCAACTCGATCGTCGCTCACAGCGCCCCGACCGTGGTCATCGTCGATGACGAGCCGTTCTGGAAGCCGGAAGCCGTCCCCGAGCTGGTCGCCCGTCATCGCGCCCAACTGCAAGAGCTGATGACGGCGCGGATCGCGCCGGACGATGATCTGGAGCCGTGGGAGACCCGCTACCTGCTGCTGCAACAATGGGAGCGACAACGCGAGCTACTGGAGTCCCGGGTGGAAGAGGCCGACGCGCGCTACCTCGATTTGTTGGAGCGCGTCCAGGCATCATCGCGGCGCTAGCAAAGCACGCGGAGCACCATTGAAGGAGGATCACTCATGAAGAGGATCTCCAAGCATCGGATCTTGGAGCTTACTTTCCGCCACATCGTCATCCTGGGAGCCGCCGTCGCGCTGACCGTCGCGGGCGAGGCTCCCGCGCGCGCGCGCGCTTCTCAAGCAGCCGAGCCCTTCGACGTCCTGATCCAAGGCGGACGTGTCTTTGATGGCAGCGGCAACCCCTGGTTCCGCGCCGACGTCGGCGTGCGGGATGGCAAGATCGCCGCCATCAGCGACCTCTCCGACGCCGCTGCGGCGCATGTCATCGATGCCACCGGCATGGCCGTCGCCCCCGGCTTCATCGACATCCACAGCCATTCGGACGGCACTCTGCCCGTCGATGGCACGGCACAGAGCAAGATCCGCCAGGGGGTAACGTTGGATGTCGGCGGCGAGCGGTCGTCGGTAGCGCCACTGGCCGGCGAAGTGCTGGAGGAGCGCCGGGCCAGCGCTCGAAGCCAGGGTTACGAGCTCGACTGGACCGATCTCGACGGCTACTTCGAGCACCTGATGCGCAAAGGCATCTCGCTCAACGTCGCCATCAAGATCGCACCTCAACAGGTCAAGCGCGTCGTCGTCGGTGGGAGCGTAGAGCAGGCTGCTACGCCGGAGCAGCTGGAGCGCATGAAGCAGCTGATCGTCGAGGCGATGCACGACGGCGCCATCGGTATCGCCAGCTGGTTCCGCGGCGGCGGCTATCGCTTCGCCGAGGAGATGATCCCGATGGCGCAAGCGGCAGTCGATCACGGCGCCGTGGTCTATGAGACGCATGTCGGCAGCGAGGGCTACCAGCTGCAGGAAGAGCTGCAGAAAGCGATCGACATCGTCGAGCAGACGGGCCTGCCGGTGAGCGTTGCCCACTTCAAGATTCGCGGCCGCGCCATCTGGGATCAGCTGGAGCCCGCCATCCGCATGATCGAGGACGCTCGCGAGCGCGGCCTGGACATCACCGCCAACCAGTACCCCTACACGGCGATGACGCAGGGGTGGTCCAACTTCTTCCCGACCTGGGCGCGTGAGACGGAGGACCTGGAGGATCTCCTCGGGAGCATCGCCACCCGCGATCGGATCCGCAACGATCCTGAGTGGATCCAGTACTTCGAGGAGCACGGCGGTATCGAGGGCGTCGTCCTGTGCTGCCTCCGAAACGACAGTCCGGTCAAGCAGTACGACGGCATGAGCGTGGCGGAGATCGCCGCGGAGCGTGGTGATCCGGACCCGATCAATGCTCTCTTCGAAGTGGTGATGGAGAACGGTCGTTTCCCGGGCGGCATCCACCACAACCAATCGGAGGAGAACGTGCGCCGCATCATGGCGCTGCCGTGGGTGGCGATCGCTTCGGACGGATGGGCCGTGCGTCCGGACGGCATTCTGGGTGAAGGGGTCGTGCACCCGCGACTCTACGGCACCTTTCCCCGCGTGCTGGGACGCTACGTGCGCGACCAGCCGCTGCTGACCTTGGCGGACGCGATCCGCAAGATGACCTCCCTGCCGGCCCAGGTGCTTCGGCTCGAGGACAGGGGTAGCCTACGCCAGGGCTACTGGGCCGATATCGTCGTCTTCGACCCGGAGACGGTTATCGACGTCGCCACCTACGACGAGCCGCACCGGTACCCGATCGGCGTCGACTATGTGTTGGTCAACGGCGTCGTCGTCATCGACGACGGCGAGCACACCGGTGCGCGGCCCGGACAACCCGTCTATGGGCCCGGAAGACGAGCCACGCATTGAACACTCGACAGGGGCCGGCGTCGACAAGCGTCGTTGCCGCGGTCGTCAGTTGCACCGCACGACCTCACTGCATCTCGGAGACGCCAGACAGAGAGAATTCTCTCAAGCTCGACGATGCCGTGGTGAAAGCGGTGCGCGTGTGCTTCCATTCAGGGATCTGAGTGTCGGGGCCGCGGGAGGATGGCATGAGCAAAAGAGACAGCGAGAACGGGAAAGAGACCAAGGGAAAGAAGGTCAGTCGCCGCGACTTCGCCAAGTCATCGGTCGCAGCGGGGGCCGCTGCAGTAGCGCTTCCCAAGGCGTTGCGTGGCGAACCGTTGGTGGAGAAGGCAGCGTCGACGGCGGCAAAGGCATCGACCTCCGCGAGTCGGGGCCCGATTACGATGCCGCCCGAAGTGTCGTACGGCGGTGTGGATTTCGACGGACGCGACGTGCTCCTGGATGAGATTCTGTCGCCCCCCGGCAAAGCGCCGACCTATCCAGGCGGATGGCAGGAGGGAACGACGATTCCTGCCGAGTACTACCTCGACGAGAAGCACTGGCTCAACGAAGAGCGCTTCCTCCGTGATCAATTCTGGTTCATGGCCGACCACGAGAGCCGCATCGCCAATCCCGGCGACTACTTCCTCTTCGAGTTCGGGCGTGGCGACAGTGTGATCATCGCGCGCGCCGAAGACGGTTCCGTGAAGGCCCACCACAACGTCTGTCGACACCGCGGATCGCGCATCTGCCTGCACGACCAGAACCTGCCCGGGTCGGCGACGGCCAACGGCAAGCCGGAGGACCCGCGGCTGTCGGTAGTGCAGCAGGGGCCGAGCGGCAATACGGCGGTCTTCCGTTGCCCCTATCACGCCTGGACGTACGATCTCGACGGCAAGCTGATCTCGTTCCCCACCGGCATGCCGGAGGGGTTCGACGAAACCCAGCACGGCCTGCACCCGGCCCATGTGCGGATGGTCGAAGGATTCATCTTCGTCAGCCTGGCCGACGAGGAGCCATCGGGGTTCGACGAGTTCGTTGCCAACTGGCGACGGGTGTCCCAGTTCTATGGGACCGCGGGCATGAAAGTAGCGGCGCGCACGCAACACCCGACGAGGGCCAACTGGAAGCTGGCGGTGGAGAACTTCGAAGAGTGCTATCACTGTGAGCCAGCGCACAAGTCGCTGGTAGAGGTGCAGTGGTGGCAGCGCCAACACGTGCTGAGCGACGAGCAAGTCGCCGACATCGAGCAGGCGGTGGCGCGTCACCAACACCCGGACGAGAAACTTCGGAAGGGGGCGGACGGGGTACGGGAGGACACCTATTCAATGAGCGTCCACCTGGCTCCCGGCTACGTGACGGGCAGCCTCGATGGCAAGCCGGTAGCGCCGCTCTTGCTCGACGAGTGGACGCACAAGCGCCGCGGCGCCACGACCGGGTTCTCGACGTCGTTCTTCGCCGCCTACGACGATCATCTCGCGGTCGCCCGATTCACCCCACGAGACATCTTGATGACCGATGTCGAGATCTTCTGGCTGGTAAGAGGCGACGCGAAGGAAGACGAGGTAGACGTAGAGCGAATGATGGAGCTCTGGGACGTCACCTATCGTGAGGATCTATGGATCGTCGAGAACAACCAGCACGGCATCCGCAACAGCCGCTACAACCATCGCGGCGGACAGCCATACGCGCAACGTGAGGGCGGACCCGCTGGGTTCATCAAGTGGTACATGACCGAAATCGCACCCCACGCATGAGGTAAGCCATGACAAATCGCGATCTCGGCATGCGCCGCGACATCACCCGTCGTGACTTCGTCAACGGAGTCAGCGTCGCCGTCGGCGGGGCGCTGGCGCTGCCGGCCCGACTGCGCGCCGCCGGAATGCCACAGGCCTACGCGCCCGAGCAGACGGCGGACTACTACCCGCCTACCCGTACCGGCATGCGGGGCTCCCATCCGGGCTCCTTCGAGGCGGCGCACGCCGCCCGCGACGGGATGAATTTCGATGCCGCCGAGGATACCGGCGAGACCTACGATCTTATCGTCGTCGGTGCCGGCCTCAGCGGTCTGGCAGCAGCGTATTTCTATCGCAAGGCAACCGGCCCCGACGCCCGCATCCTGATCCTCGAGAACCACGACGACTTCGGCGGCCACGCCAAGCGCAACGAGTTCGAGCACGACGGCGAGGTGCTGCTTGCAACGGGCGGCACGGTGTACATGGTGCACGCGGACCAATACCCGGCGCCGGCGCGGGAGATGCTCGAGGACATCGGCGTCGAGCTCGATCATCCGACCAACAACATGCATCGAGGCATGTTCAGGGAGATGGGACTGGAGCCCGCCGTCTTCTTCCACGAGGAAGGCTACGGCGAGGACGCGCTTGTCGCCGGCAGCGTCCGACGACCCACCGAGGAGTTCCTCGCCAAGACGCCGCTGCCTGACCAGGTGCGGGCAGATCTACTGCGCCTCTGGAACGACCGGCGCGACTACATGCCTGGGCTGTCCCAGGCGGAGAAAATCCAGGAACTCCAACGGATCAGCTACCGCGACTATCTGCTCGACGTCGCCAAGGTCCATCCGGACGTGCTGCCGCTGGTGGGTGGCGTTTGGTGTCTTGGCGCCGATACATCGAGCGCCTGGTTCGCCCTGTATCGTGCGCTGCCGGGTTTCCAGGGACTCGGGATCGCGATTCCGGCGGAGTCGCCGTCGCTCCCCGGCCACGGCAAGACCGACGTCTACTTCCCCGCCGGCAACTCCGACATCGCCCGGATGATCGTCCGATCGTTGATCCCGGCAGCCCTGCCGGCCGGGTCGATGGCCGACCTCGAGCTGCAGCGCACCGACTACTCGACGCTCGACGAACCGCGCTCGCCCGTCCACCTGCGGCTCAACAGCGCGGCCGTGCACGTACGCCATGTCGGCGATGCGCCCGATCTCTTGAGCTCCGACTCGCGCCAGACCGAGGTCACCTACGTGCGTGGCGGCCGAGCCTATAAGGTGCGAGGAAAGGGCTGTGTGCTGGCCTGCTACCACACCATGATCCCGCATCTGTGCCCCGAGCTTCCGAACAAGCAGAAGGACGCCCTGAGCCTCGCCTCACGCGCCGTACAGATGTACACCAACGTCCTGGTGCGCGACTGGAGGCCTTTCGAAGAACTGGGCGTGTCGACGATTTCGTGTCCGGGTTCGTTCTACAGCGCCATCCGTCCGCGAACACCGCATGCGTTCGGGGCCCACGATCCACCGCGTTCGCCCGGCGACCCGATCATTGTCTCGCTGGGAGACGGCGGCGGGGTGCTCTCCTGGGAGCCGATGGTTCGAGGTCTACGCCGCGGAGAATCGATTCCACCCGGCACACCGGTTCGGGAGCAAATGCGATTGGTGCGACAGGGGCTGCTGGAGACATCCTTCGAGGATTTCGAACGGCGAATTCGTGAACAGATGACGCGGGTGCTGGGGCCGGCAGGCTTCGACGCGGCGCGCGACATCGAGGCCATCATGGTCAACCGCTGGCCACACGGCTATGCGCTGGCGACCAACACGCTCTTCGACCCGGAGTGGGCGCCCGGCGAGGAACCTTGGAAAGTCGCCAGTCGGCAGTTCGGGCGGATCACGATCGCCAACACCGATGCCTCGGGGATCGATCTCACTCAGACCGCTTTCGACGAGGCTCACCGCGCGGTGGACGAACTCCTGCAGATGCGCCACGGCTGGTTCCCGAAGGTCTGAGTCCGGTACCTCTACTGCTTGTCGAAGTGGAGCTCCTGGAGGATCGAGCCGTCCGCCCGGTACCACATCACCTGCATCGTCTTGCCGTCCTCCGAGACCTGTCGCAAGAACATGCCGGAGAAGGTCCCATCGGCGCGCTTGCCGAGCCGCAGCTCGCTGCGTTCCGACATGCGGATCATCCTCACGAACCCCCGCGATTCCTCGCCGGTGTCGAGGCTCTTGCCCCGGTACCACTGGCCGTCGTCGAAGGTTGCCGTATACGTGCTCCGTGATCGCCGGCCGTTGTCGGTGATGTCGTTGATACCGGTCTCGGCGTTGTTCTCATGCTTGAGCGTGATGATCTCCACTTCCGGAAGCGGCGAGCCGTTGGTAATCGACTTCGATTGATCGAGCTTCCAGACCCCGTTGAAGGGATCGTCCTGGGCATGGGCAGTCCCGACCAGCAAGAGAGACAGTGCGAGCGCTGCGATCGACGTCTTCATGGTTTTCTCCCTGTTTGTGAGTAGTGCAAGCCCGAATCGGTTGCTCGCCGTGCCGCTCTCGTCGACGCTGGCTCCGGTGCTCAACGCCTGTTCCAGATGTCGATGACCTCGGTATGCCCCACCAGCGTGGCGTTGTCACCGATGTACAACATTGCATCCTCGGCGCGCGCGGGATCCGTCGGCACGATGGCGTCTTTGATCGCCACCGTACGATAGCCGAGGCCGCGGGCAGTCTGCATCGTCGGCACGACACCAACCTCGGCGCCGACCCCGACGATGACGATGGTCGTGAGTCGATTCCACCGCAGCAACTCGTCGAGGGCGGTGCCGATGAACGCGTCCGGTCGGTACTTCCTGAGCACCCAGTCATTGGCCACGGGCTCGATTTCCCCAGGATTCTCCCATCCCCAGGTGCCCTCGTTAGTTGAGATCGTGGACGGCGGCCCGGGGTCAATGGGCCTTTCCCCGGGTCTGCCATAGGTCGACCCGTCCGGGTAGGAGGTCCAGCGAACATACGCAACCCGCACGTTGTTTGCCCTCGCGGCAGCCAGCAGATCGACCATCGGGTCCATGATGCCGGTAACGTCGATGCGTCGCCCGCTTTCGTCGAACGATCCGCCCTCTGAGACGAAGGCGTTCAGCACTTCGTGAACGAGAAGAACGGTGTGCTCAGGATCGAGGAGCTGTCCGAGCTCATCGCCGGATTGCGCTTCGACGCCCCCTGGCATTCCCGCGGCCAGCGTGAGCCCGGCGACAACGATCACCGAAGCGGGGCTCGCCAGACGCGATTCAGGCCTGATTCTCATCGTTCCTCTTCCTCCGTCCTAAGGTATCGAAAGCCATCGCCGCATCGTCGCGACGGGACCGACCGGCTGACCGGCGTGTGTCGCCGGAGCGACCCAACGCCCCCACAACTCCTGACGCGGAGCGCCCGCGAGAGGAACATCCTGTTTTCTTTCGGCTTTTACAAGGGGCGATCAGGATCGGCCCTGATGTCACTGTCCGGTCATCTCGGATTCAGCCAGTACTCGTGATCCCTGAAGCCCTGGTTGACACGATCGTCACGACTCGTGATCGTTCGTCCGGCAAAGGCAAGCCTCGAACGAACAATCCAGCCACACGAAGACGACACGACCACATCGTGCTGCGTCGTGGGAGGGATCCATGTGGACATCAGCGATCCGACTCAAATTAGCTGCGCAGGGCGCGCTCGCGAGGACGGCGATCCTCATGGTCTTCGCAGTATCAGCTGCGGCGTGTGCGGGACCGCCCGACTCTCCGACAGACGCGCGGGCGACGGCGGCGGACGACCTGAACGAATCGTTGCTGCGATGGCCGCTGCCGCCTGGCGCTGAGGCGTACGCCGACATCGACGGCCGGCGCCTGCATCAGTACGTCGTGCAGCAGGCGGAGATATCGTGGCGGTACAGGGACGGGGGGCATCCGCAATTCTGGGGACGGATTACCGGTACGTCTGCCGATGCGGAGAGCGCCGAGTGGCTAGCCGCCGAGTTCCGGGACCTCGGCCTCGCGGACGTGCGTATCCAGCGGCTCGATCTGGAGCCGCAGTGGATGGCGCAGTCGTGGGATGTGTCGGTTACGGCCGGTGGCAAGACCTTGCCGCTCGAATCCGCCCAGCCGGCCTACCGTACGTCGGCGACGCCTCCAGCCGGCCTTCAACTCGACGCCGC
This sequence comes from Acidobacteriota bacterium, assembly GCA_965248695.1. Classification (GTDB taxonomy): domain Bacteria; phylum Acidobacteriota; class UBA890; order UBA890; family WLXD01; genus DASCOT01. The sequence goes on from CBDFKD010000002.1 coordinate 5,650,691, forward strand.
CTATGTGGGGCTCGGCAGTGAGGCTGACTTCGTCGGGCGCGATGTCGACGGCAAGGCGACGTTCGCCTTCGGCATGCTGGGGATCCGGTCGGAAGGCGCGCTGGCACGAGCCGATGCCAACGGCGCCGCAGCCATCTTCGATGTGCGGATGTTGCCCGGGAACATGCGCTACCAGGCCTATCCGGCGCGGACCAACGTCCCTACCTTTACCCTCGGAAGCGAGGATGGCTACGCGGTCCGCAACCTGATCGCCGCCGGCGAAGCGCCGCGCCTGAGCGTCACGCTCGATGTAGAGATGGTGCCGGATATGGAGACGGCGCTCGTCTGGGGAACGCTGCCGGGCACCTCCGACGAGACGATCTACGTCATGGCGCACCGCGATGGCTGGTTCGATGCGGCCGGTGACAACGCCTCCGGTGTCGCCTCGATGATCGGGCTGGCGGGGTACTACGCACAGGTCCCTCAGTCGGAGCGACGTCGCACAATGGTCTTTATCGGCTTGGATGGGCACCACAATCTGGGCGGCGGGGGGACCGGAGCCGCCGGGGGATTCTGGTTGATGGACCACCGCGAGGAGCTCTTTGCCAAGACCGCCCTGGTGATCAACTGCGAGCATCCGTCGACGGTGCAGACCACGGTGAGGCCACGGTACCTGGGCCGGGACGAGATCGTCTGGTCGAATGCCTACATGCCCCAGCAGTGGTACGTCGGCGGCCCGTCGAGACCGGAGCTCGGAGCAATCGCCATCAAAGCCTTCCGAGAGTTCGGGGTCAGCACGTATCTCGAGCCGAACGCCGAGCCGCCAGCCGGTGATCTCGGTTGGCGAGGCGGACCGGAGTTATGGCGCTTCGTGCCGGGCATCGCGACGAGCGAATTCTACCACTACTTCCACACCGACCAGGAGACGCCGGAAACCGTTTTGTGGACTGGTCTCGAGGCGTCGACGCGTGCCTACGCACGCATCATTGATGAGGTGAACCGGCTTGCGCTGAGCGACCTGCGGCGACCGGAAGAGCCATAGGTGGGGTTGACTCTCGCTACGAAGTCAACCTTAACTGCGCTCCTCTACTTTGGGGCCCGCGCCTGGTGTCTTCAGCTCCTCCGGCAGGACCCCGTACCGACACCAGCGCACGCAGTGGAGTACGCGCCGTGGAACGTAATCAGGCATTCCGGTTGCTCATGACAGGATCGGTCGGCGTCATGCTCGTCGGTCTCCTCTGGACACCGGGCGGAACGCTTTCGGCACAGGACCGGCCGCCAGCGCTGTCGGAGGTTGTCGCCCCGGAGCACACCGTCCTCCTCGTGCACGAGGTGCTCAACGCGTTCGTTTCCGACGGGGGGATGTTCGCCGAGCAGGGCCAACAGATCGACATCACCGGCATCATGGATCCGATGGTGAAGCTGATCGCCGCCGCCAGGGACAACGGTGTTCGAGTCGCCTACGTTCGGTGGAACACCTATCCGGACTACTCCAATTATCGGCGGCCCTCGGAACGTCCCGACCCTGATGCGCCGGTGGCAACGAACGAGATGCACGAGGGGACCTGGGGATGGGAGAACCCGCCGGAGATTGCCCCCGGCCCCTTCGATTGGATCCTGCGGAAATACCGCTCGGACGCTTTCGTCGCTACCGCACTCGACGAGCTGCTGCGATGGAACGGGATCACCACGATCGTGATCGTCGGGGTCGGCGCCGAGGTCGGGGTCGTGCCGACCCTGTCGACGGCCGAGGTCCTCGGGTACGCCACCGTAGCCGTCGAGGATGCCATCCGACCTACAGAAGAGCATCGGCTTGCGGATGCGATGCTCTATATCAACGACCATGCCCGGGTGGTAAACCACACCGACCTCATCGAAGCCTGGAACCGGTGAGCCGGGCCGGTCGACGCTCGGTGCGGTCTCGTCGGGTGCTGTGGACGCTGGCGGTTCCGCTCCTCTGGGCGACGACCGCGCTCCAAGAACCCGATCTTGACAGCGGGCTCGTCGCCGCGGCGGCGGCGGGCAACCTGGCAGGCGTGCAAGCCCTGATGGAACAGGGTGCGGACGTCAACGCCGACAACGGCTTCGGAGTCACCGCGCTGTACAGCGCCGCGGACTGGGGCCGGGTCGAGCTGGTGCGCTTGCTGCTCGAGAACGGTGCCGATCCCGACTCGAACCCGATATCGCGTGGCCGGTCGCCGTGGGGGAAGACCCCGCTGCAGCTGGCGGCGAACTCCAACACCGACGTGGCTGCGCCCGAGGCGCGAGCAGAGATCATCCGGCTGCTCATCGAGCACGGCGGCGGGACCGAGGGCGAGGCTCTCCGCGAGCTCATCCGGATGGGCTACTTCGACGCGGCACGGACGATCGTCGGGCGGGGTGAGACGAAGCCTTCGTATCTCAATGCGGCGCTCGGCGCGGCCAGAAGTGGTGACCACACGGAGCTGATCGCCCTTCTGGTGCAGGCAGGTGCCCAGGAGCCGGGCGAGACAGATCGGTTCAACGCTCCGGAGCGGTTGGAGCAAGTCGCCGGGACCTATCGAGCGGCAGGAGGAGAAACTGCAACGCTCCGGACGGGGCTGGAGGATGGCGAGCTCATCCTCGAGCGATCCGATCGCGATGCTCTGACGCTCGTACCGGCGAACCTGACCATCCTGCGCTCGCTCGACCGAACGACGGCCGCCGAGCTACGCGGACGCGCCCTACCGCCATCCGAGCTGGTGGTTTTCGAGGGAAATCTGTCTCACGCGTATGCCTGGACCGGCCCGGTGGCCGCCCGACCGCCGCGAGCTCCCGTCCGCAGCGACACCACCGCTGTGTCCTCCGAGCCCACATCGACGACCCACACTGGCAACTGGCCCTCATTTCGCGGCACCGCGGGCTCAGGGGTGGCAGACGGGGCCGACCCGCCAGTGCAGTGGGATGCGGAGAAGGGCGTCAACGTCGTCTGGAAAACGCCGATTCCGGGGCTCGGCCATTCCAGCCCCATCGTCTGGGGCAATCGGGTATTCGTCACGACGGCCGTCCCGGAATCGGGCGCGGCCGCGACCTTCAAGGACTTCTCGGAGGCGGCGCGCTCAGGCGTGCTGGCGTACGTCAAGGAGGACGTGCCGTTTTCCTGGCGCGTCGTAGCGCTCGACAAGGCCAGCGGGGAGGTTGTCTGGGAGCGGGTGGCGCGCCAAGGATTGCCACGCACGGCGCGCCACGTCATGGCGTCGCACGCCAACCAGACGCCGGTCACGGATGGCCGGCACGTGGTGGCGTGGTTCGGTTCCGAAGGAGTCTACTGCTACGGCGTCGCCGGCAAGCTGCTGTGGTCAAAGGACCTCGGTCCGGTCCCGTCGGGTCGCTACTTCGATCCGGGATACGAGTGGAACACCGCCAGCTCACCCATCATCTACAGGAATCTGGTGATCCTTCAGGTGGACGGGATCAATGAGGCGTACCTGTTGGCGCTCGACATCACGACCGGCGAGGAGGTCTGGCGTGTGGAACGCGATGAGCACCCGTCGTGGCCGACTCCGCTGATCTACGAAGACGCGACGGGCACGCAGCTGGTTACCGCTGCCATCCGCTACGCGCGCGGTTACGACCCCGAGACCGGCGAGGAGCTGTGGCGGCTCGGTCTCCACGGCGACTTCCCGACACCCACACCGATTGCCGGCCGCGGGCTGATCTTCATCACCAGCGCATACGGGACGGTGGAGCCGATCTACGCCATCCGTCCCGGCGCCCGCGGCGACATTACGTTGGCTGACCACGAAGCCTCCAACGAATCGGTCGCCTGGAGCAAGCGGCGCGGGGGCTCCGGCATCCCGACGCCGATCGTGTATGGCGACCTGCTGTACATCCCCCGCGGCGGTGGGATCCTTGCCGCCTACCAGGCCCAGACCGGAGAGCGAATCTATCAATCGCGGATCACTCGCGGCGGCAACTACTCCGCGTCCCCGGTCGCGGCCGACGGCAAGATCTACTTCTCCAGCGAGGACGGCGAGGTGATCGTCGTCAAGGCCGGCCCGGAATTCGAACGGCTGGCGGTCAATCCGATGGGCGAGCCGCTCATGGCAACCCCGGCGATCTCCCACGGGATGATGATCTTCCGCACGCAGGAGCACGTCGTCGCGATCGCTACGCCTTGATCGACTCCAAGACAGTGCCGCTAATGGGACGCCGAGCTCGGCAACCGCCGCGATGGTGTTGTGGCCACGGTGACCCGGGTCGCAACCTGCGCCTACTCGATCACCCGCATCACACCCTGCATCGTCTGCCAGTGATTCGGGAACGTGCAGAGGTAGTCGTAGTCGCCAGTGGCGGCCGGGGCGGTGAAGTCGATCACCTGGTACTCGCGATGGTTCAGCAGCTCTGACGCCACGAGGATCTTCTCGTCGTCGGGGCGAAACCCGACAGCGAAACCGACAGCGCCGAGCGCCTCGGCGGCCAGGGCGATGTCCTCGGCCGAGCCCGGCTCCCCGATGATCAGGTTGTGCGGCATGTAGTCGGGGTTCTCGAACCAGATCTTGACGTTCTGCCCCGGCTTGACGGTGAACTCGGTGGTGTCGAAGCGCATCTCGTCCACCAGGGTTCGGATGACGATGGCGGCGGGATCCGGGGTCACGTCGTCGATGTCCGGGTCGTCGGCCAGCCTGGAGGTGAAATCGATCGGTTCGGAGGCGTTGTGATCCCAGAACTGCTGCACCGTCTGGGCGGCGATGCGAGCGTGCGGCTCGGGCGAGTTGAGTACCAGCGCGAGCAGGTCGCGATTGACAACGTTGTGCTGCTGGTGGACCCAGAGCGCTTCGAGAAGATGGTGCGCATCGCGTGCGTCGCGCGCATCGAACTGCTGTAGCCACTCCTCGGTGGCTGCAACCACCTCGGCGCTGTCACGCTCCGAGAGCTCGACGCGCGCCCGCCGGCGGATGCCGTTGATCGGGTGTTGGAGCGCTTCGAGCAGCTCGGCGTTCGGCCGGCCGTCGATCGCGACATGTGGTGACAGCGGTCGCCCCGGCACCGTGATCCGGTGGATGCGTCCGTGGGCGTGGTCGCGCGCCGGATCGCGGATGTTGTGCTGCATGTGGCCAACGATGGCGTTGGCCCAGTCGGCGACGTACACAGCGCCGTCGCCGGCGATGTCGAAGTCGGTGGGCCGGAAGTTGGGGTCGGCAGAGACCAGGAAGTCGTCGGTTTCGGTGCCCCAGGCGTCGCCGTTGTCGGTGTCGAAGTCCAGCGCGTACTGCTTGATGCCCAGGAACGCGATGGCGTTGAGGATCAGGAAGTTGCCCTGGCTCGAATCGGGGAAATGCGCACTGGAGAGAATGCCGCTGCTGGGAACCGGTCGTACCGTGTGTTGCAGTAGCTTGCGCATGCTGAACGAGCCGTCGCCGTTCGGCTTCACCTGATACGCCGAGCCGCCGGTGGCGTCGGTGGCGTAGTGATGACCCCAGTAGTCGAAGCTGATGCCGTGGGCGTTGGGGACGTTCTCGGCGTGGAAGCTGAACTCGTAGGTGCGCGGGTTGAACCGGTACATGCCGGAGAAGTTCGACTCTTGGTTCGTCCGCCAGGGCGTTTCGACGTTGGACACATTGAAAATGCCGCGCTGATAGTAGATGAAGCCGTCGGGCCCGTAGACAAAGTTGTTGGCCGAGTGGTGCGTGTCCGCCGATCCGAGCGCGCCGAGCACACGGACGCGGACGTCGGCCACGTCGTCTCCATCGGTGTCTTTGAGAAACAGGATGTCCGGCACCGAGGCCACGATCACGCCGCCGTCCCAGAACTCGAACCCGGTGGGGTTGTGCACATAGGCGAACGTGATTGCCTCGTCGGCAACCCCGTCACGATCCTCATCGGGGAGGATCAGCAACCGGTCGGCCATGTCCTTGGTGGGTTCCCACTTCGGATAGGTGGCCCACGTCGCCGCCCACAGCCGCCCTCGAGTGTCGACGCCAAGCTGCACCGGGTTGACGAGCTCGGGAAACATCTCCTCGGAGGCGAACAGGTTGGCGTGCATGCCCTCCTGCAGCGTCATCCGGTCGATGCTTTCCTCGGCGGTGAGGAAATCGAGAGTACCGGTAATGCTGACCCCATCCTGGTATTGGGGCTCCGCCAGGTTGGTCTTCACCTCGAAGGGCTCGGGTACGTTGGAGTCGTCCGGCGTCCGCAGCTCGCCGTTGGCCGCGGCCCAGATCACCGCGTCGCGGTTGGCGGTCATCACATCGAGCTGCGAGAGCTCGTGTTGCAGCACGTCGAAGTTCGTCTGGCCGTCGGTAAAGGCAAGCGAGGAGCGCGTTCCCCAGACGTCGTTGCCGTCGGTGGTGCGGTAGCGGTTGAACCAGTGCCAGTTCTTTTCTAGGACCGCGGTGCGTACCGCCTCGAGCCTCGGGGCGGCGACAGCCGGCGGCGCACCCAGCAACGACTCGACAATTACCGCGGCGATCTCACGGTTGCCGTCATCGTTGAGGTGGATTCCGTTGATCGTCAACGGCGCGGCGGCGGCGCGATAGAGCTCCTGCGAGGGGCCGAACAGGTCGACGTATCGGACGCCCTTGGTTCGCGCCACCTCCCGCATGGCCTCCGTGTAGGCGGCTAGCCGGGCGTTGTTGTCGCGGCCATCAGGCAGATTCGGGTCGTACAGATCCTCGTGTGCGATGGGCGACAACAGCACGATGCGAGGGGGCCCGCGGCCGGAATAGTTCTGCGCTCGCGTGTGATCGATCCACTCGGTCAAGGCGGCAGCGAACTGCGCCGGCCGTCCATCGAACGATTCGTTGTAGCCGAACATTGCCACGATGACGTCGGCTTGCGAGAACGCCAGGTACTCGTCGGCGCTCGGAAACCCCGGCCCGGTGGGGGCCCGGGGCGGCAACGATCCCTTGACGCGCGGGCGATGATCGATGCGGTCGCCGGCGAAGCCATGATTGCGAATGACGAGCTGCAGCGCTGGGAGCTCCGATTGCAGATAGGCCTCGAGCCACCCGTCGTGCTGCATCCGATCTGCGAGCGCGTTGCCGACGAGCACGACGTGATCGCCCTGCCGAAACGGGATCTCGGCAGTGCCGCACGCGATCGCCGTCAGCAGCAAGCCGCCGAGCACCGCCGCGACAACCACAGCGCCGTTGGAGCGGTCGGACATCGGCTCAGTCCTGCGTCGACTTGTCCGTTGACATGATCGGCGTGTCCCAACCGGCAAGATCGGCTGGGCGCACACCGCGACGATAGCCATCGAAGGCGAAGGCGACGGGATTGTAGGGCCCCACCAGCGCGATGTCGCTGTCCGGCTGGATCGATCCTTCCAGGCCGACGGCCCACAGCGCCGCGTTGATCATCAGGCGGCGGAATCCCTCGTTGAGAAAGTCCTCCGAGGCGCCGTGGGTGGTGGTGAAGACACGGGCTTGGCGGCCGTCTCCGGCCTCGTAGGTGCGCGTCCAGGCGACCGGCAACACCGCCTTGTCAGGTGCCGGGGGCGAGTCGGCACTCATTCCATCGAGGACTTGACCGGTGGCGAGAACGACGGAATCGGGCATCGGGTCGGCATAGTAGCCACCGGAGACAGCGTGCACGTCGCGTACGCCGCGAAGAACCGGGTGTGTCTCCTGGTTCTGTCCCTCTCGGTCCGCCAGCAGCAGCCTCGAGCTCTGTTCGTGGTTCTCGCCGTGATGCGTTACCCAGGTCTCGCCGAGAACCTGGCGGCCGAAGCCGCCGCTGTACTCCGCCCCAGCGTAGTCCCAGGTGTACTTGCCGAACGGTCCGCCCTCGATCTCGAAGGCATGCGTCGCGGTGCGAATGCCGACAATCGGACCGCCGCGGTCGAGGTAGTCGACGATGTGCTGCATCTCGGCATTCGGAAAGTCCTGGAATCGCAGGCCGACGATCAGCAGATCGGCGCTCGTCAGCGCTTCGAGGCCGGCGATATCGGAGCTGCCGGGCTCGATGAAACCGTCGCCGTCGAGGGTGAAGAACACGCTGCATTTGAAGCCGAATCTGCTGGCCAGAATGCGCCCCATCGCCGGCAGTATCTCCTCGGATCGATACTCGTGGTCCCCGGCGATCAGGACGATGTGCCGACCGGCGCCGGGTCCATCCGCGCGCGGGCCCGCACTACCGTCGTAAACGACGCGATAGGGGTTGTCTGGCAAGACCGTATCGTCCTGCGGCACCGAGGCGACGCAGCTCGCCAGGACGGCCGGGAGCAGCATGGACGAAGATGCGATTCTCATCGGCGACCTCCAACCTCGAACAACACCGGGGATCGTTCCAGAGTACGGTGTCTGTATCACGTCGGCGCCGACGTGGGGGCCGAAACGCCCTCGCCGACAACAATTCGGCCGCGCTTGATCACCCACCGCGGGCCCAGCTGTCCGAACCGGTACGGCAGCATTCGATAATCGTCGGTCGCGTAGATCTGCAGATCGGCCCGCATGCCCGGCTCCAGTCGGCCGACGACGGCGCCCTGGCCGATCGCATGCGCCGCGTTGGTGGTCGCTGCCACCAGCGCCGCCTCGGGGCTCATCCCCAGCAGCGTGCAGGCGAGCGAGACGATCAAGCCCATCGACTCGACGGCGCTCGTCCCGGGGTTGAAGTCGGTGGCAAGCGCAATCGGAACCCCCGCTGCCTGCAGACGGCGCGCCGGTGCCTGCCGGCGCGACATCACGTACAGCGGCACCGACGGCAGCAGCACCGCCACGACTCCCGCACCCGCAAGCGCCGCGATCCCAGCGGTTGAGATGTAGTCGAGATGGTCCGCCGAGGCAGCCCCGACCTCCGCGGCGAGCTCTGCACCGCCACTTTCCCCGAGCTGATCAGCGTGGACCTTGACGCCGCACCCGGCGCGGCCGGCCGCGGCAAAGACGCGGCGACACTCCGGTACCGAAAACGCGCCGTCCTCGCAGAACGCATCGACGTAGTCGACGCGATCCGCGAGCGTCGCGATGATCTCCTCGACTAGATCCAGATATCCCTCGCGGTCCTCGCGGAACTCACGCGGCACCGCATGCGCCGCCAGCAGCGTCACCACCACGTCCGTGGCTTCGGTCGCTCCCAAGCGTCGTGCCGCGCGCACGAGCTTTGCCTCGTCGGAGGCGCTGAGCCCGTAGCCGCTCTTGGCCTCGACGGTAGTCGTGCCGCTGTTCATCATGCGGCGTAGCCGGCGCGTCCCGATCTCGACGAGCTCCTCCTCACCACAGGCGCGGGTAGCGGCAACCGTGCTCAGAATGCCGCCACCAGCCTTCAGGATGTCGCCGTAGCTGTCGCCAGCGATGCGCTGGGCAAACTCGCCCGGCCGCCAGCCGCCGAACAACACGTGAGTATGTGGGTCGACGAATCCGGGCAGCAGCACACCGCCGGCGGCGTCCAGGCTCACGGCATCGGGCGCCACCCGTACGCTCGACAGGATGCCGCTGGCCGGGCCGGCATAGACGATCTGTTCGCCGGCCACCGCGATGGCGGCGTCCTCGACCAGACCGACGTTGTTCTGATCGGCGCCACAGCTCGGGCCGCTGGCCGGCCCGGTCATTGTCAGGCACTGCCGCAGGCCGCGCACCACCAGCGTGGCGACCGTCTTGCCACCGGCGTCTGTCATCGGTCACCAACGATCAGCGTCGCCACCTGCGTAGCGGCAAGCTCAGTCATCGAGCGTAGGCATGTTCACGTTGCGGGCGCGGGCCGTCTCGGCGGCGAGCTCGTAGCCGGCGTCGGCGTGACGCACGACTCCCAGCCCAGGATCAACGGTGAGCACTCGCTCGAGTCGCTCCGCCTTGCGCTCCGTGCCGTCGGCGACGATCACCATCCCGGCGTGCAGAGCGCGTCCCATTCCGACCCCGCCGCCATGATGAAACGATATCCACGAGGCGCCACTGACCGCGTTCATGGCGAAGTTCAAGAGCGGCCAGTCGGCGACCGCGTCGGACCCGTCGATCATCGCCTCGGTCTCCCGGTTCGGCGACGCAACCGAGCCACAGTCGAGATGATCGCGACCAATCGCGACCGGCGCCGACACTTCGCCGGAGGCCACCAGGCGGTTTATCTCCAGTCCGAATCGCGCCCGCTCGCCGTAGCCCAGCCAGCAGATCCTCGACGGTAGCCCGAGCTGTGGGACGCGCTCCCGCGCCAGGCTGACCCACCGGTGCAGCACCGGATCGTCCGGGAACACACGGATGAGGGCATCGTCCAGCACGTCGAGGTCTGCCTCGTCGCCTGATAGACAGGCCCATCTGAAGGGGCCTTTCCCTTCGCAGAACAGCGGCCGAACGTAGGCCGGAACGAAGCCCGGATACAGATAGTGGCCGTCCTCGCCGCGCACCCGCAGGCCACCGCGCTCCGCCTGGCCGCGCAGGTTGTTGCCGTAGTCGAAGCACACTGCCCCGGCGCGCTGCAGATCGAGGATGCCCTGTGTGTGGGCCACGATCGACTCGAGAGATCGACGGCGGTACTCCTCCGGATCGTCGGCGCGCAGCCGATCCACTTCGTCCAGATCGCCCAGCGGCACGTAGTCGAGCAGGTTATGCGCCGACGTCTGATCGGTGACCACGTCCGGAATCGCGCCGCGCACGGCGAGCTGCGGGTAAACCTCCGCCGCGTTGCCCACGAGCCCGACCGAGAGGCCACGGCCCTCGCTGCGCGCCGCCTCGATCCAGTCGAGCGCCTGATCCAGATCGTCCGCTTGGCGATCACAGTAGCCTTCCTCGACCTTGCGGGCAACCCGATGCGGGCGCACCTCCACGATCAGGACGGCCGCGTCGTTCATCGTCGCTGCCAGGGGCTGCGCACCGCTCATACCACCGAGCCCGGCGGTGAGCACGAACTTGCCGCGCAAGCTATCGGCGCCGAACTCCTGCCGCGCGCAGGCGGCGAAGGTCTCGTAGGTGCCCTGCAGGATTCCCTGCGTACCGATATAGATCCAGGACCCAGCAGTCATCTGCCCGTACATCATGAGCCCGGCCTGATCGAGCTCTTCGAAATGCTCCTCGGTGGCCCAGTCCGGTACCAGATTCGAATTGGCGATCACGACGCGCGGCGCGTCCGGCCAGGTGCGTGCGATGTACACGGGCTTGCCCGACTGCACACAGAGGGTCTCGTCGGCGGCCAGCCCCTGCAGGGCGGTGACGATCTTGCCGTACGCACGCCAGTTGCGCGCCGCCCTGCCGCTACCGCCGTATACCACCAGGTTCTCCCAGTCGACGGCAACCTCGGGATCGAGGTTGTTCATCAGCATTCGCAGCGCGCCCTCCGTGTCCCACGTGGAGCAGCTGCGCTCGGTGCCGCGCGGCGCGCGGATCGGCCCCGCTGGACGATCCTCGGTGTACATCGGCCGGCTTGTGCCGTCGGAATCGGTCATCTCGCTTCCCGTTCGTCGCTCACGGTCACCTTCCGGAGCTTGTCTCGCGCAAGCGCCAGACAGAGATATCCGCCACGAACGCTTCGCCTAGCTGGGTGGTTCGCAGTGGTTCGAAATAGGCCTCGAATGCGCGATCCCAGCGGTTCAGAACCCGGTCGCCGGCGCCGCCTGGCCCGCGGTCCTCGTAGAGGATGCCGGCATGGTCATCGATGGTGAGGATATCGCCAGGGCGCACAATGTCGAAGTCCACCGCCCGCAACGGATCGTTGGTCCAGTAGTAGGTGCCGTCGACGGCCAGGAACATGTCGTCCACCACCAGGTCGGCGATCTCCTGCAGACGATCCCACGGCAAGATGGGGCCCTCGTAGACGCCGGCGCGGCGTTGCGCCGCCTGCCAGAAGGCGAGCACGGTGCCACCCAGGAAACGGCTGGTCGGATGGTCGTCTGTCGAACCGACGATCGGAATGTACGGCAACCCGGCAAAGCCGTGTAGTACCCCGAACGCGTCGTCACCAGCGCGCACGGTCACGCGATGGGGGTGTTCAGCCTCCGACCGGGAGTGGACCGCGTCGGCCCCGGGCGACGCCGACCTCTGGAGGATACGGTCGCGCGGATCGCGAATCACCGCTCGGGCCATGAAGCGCATCGTGCCGGCACCGAGGTCCGGGTAGGCGTCACCGCCAGGATCGATGTCGGCCGCGTGGCTCCAGCCGAATCCCCAGCTCACTTGATAGTTGTCGGCGAACCCGATCTGGGTCACGTCGAAGGCCGGGTCGAAGGTCTCGTTGGCAAATGGGAACGTGGGCTCGACTTTGAACCAGAGAAACTCGGGCGCGTACCACCAACTGTTCCACGCCTCGACCGCGACGGGCTCGGCGTCTGGGGCGAGACGCACGCTCGGCGTCGTTCCGTACAGCACGGGCTCGCCACCGCCGAAGCGCGGAACGGCCTCCAGGATGGCGAACAAGGTCACGGGTGTGCCGGAGATCGTCTCCTTGGGCGCCACGCTGGCCACGGTATCGCCGAGCGCCGCGGACGCGACCCATACCTGTCGAATCTCCGGCGTCAGCCAGGCACGGGCCCGCGGCACACCGAGAACAACAGACAGCAGCGCCGCGACGACGGTCGAGGTAATCAACGCCAACCTCAGTCGTTCTGGAGACGGTGGGCGCACGTGCAGCCTTCCTACTGCCCCGCTACTCGTTGCCTGCAGCAGGGGCTCATGGCAGATCGCGGTGAACGGACGGCCGCGGCCATCAGGACGTTGCGATCGCGGCGGGGTCCTCGTCCGGGGCCAACAAGCCGGCGCGACCGATGAGGCGCGACGCCACCCGTCGCACAGTGTTGATCGGAATCGCAAAACCGACCCCGGCATAGGCTCCGCGCCCCGATCTCGAAGCAGCCTCGGAGACCGCGATGGCGGTGTTGATGCCGATGACCTCGCCGCGCAGATTCGCCAGCGGGCCGCCCGAGTTGCCTGGATTGATCGCAGCGTCGGTCTGGATGAAGGCGCTGCGCAGCGACAGCGACCGTACGCGGCGATCGAGGGCGCTGACGATACCCGTCGACACAGTTCCGGTGAGCCGGAACGGAGCACCCATGGCCACCACCCACTCGCCCACCTGCAGCACCTCGGAATCACCCAACGCGGCGGCGCGCAGCGGCTCCACGACGTCGACTTTCAGCACCGCAAGGTCGGTGCCGCTGTCGCGGCCGACGACGGTTGCCGGCAAGGGCGGCTTGCCCTGCAGCTGGACCTCGATGTACCCGGCACCCTCCACCACGTGCCAGTTAGTGACCAGGTAGCCATCTGCTCGCACCACCAGCGCCGAGCCACTCGAACGCTGCGCAGATCCCTCGGCACGCGCTCCTTCGTAGATCGCCACCACGGCTACCGAAGGTTCGAGCACGCGGGCAACTTCGGTCCACGAGGTGGCGAGAGGCTCGGTGCGAAACTCCGGTACTGGGCCGCCGAGGTCGACCTCGGGCCACATGGCGCCGTCCGGGGCAACGTAGTAGCTGCCTAGCAGGGCTGCCGCCAGCAGACCGAGGACCGCCAGCAGGGTGTACTGCGTCAGCTGTTTGAATTCATCGCGCACGGCGGCAGTCTAGCATGGTGATCCAACGGTCTCGGAGCCGAATAAACCGTGCTGCAGAAGCACATCACCTATGAACGGCGGATTGGCCGCCGCCGCTCAACGGCAACCACCGACCGTCTATCAGGGCACCGTACCGGCGACCAAAAGTTGCTTGCCGGCCAACGGACTCATGACTACTCTCTTCCATGGAGACACCATCTCCGCTCCCCCCCACAGTGTCTGCGTGACAGCGGCGAGATCATGCTGAAGAAGATACTCATCGGGGTCGTCGGGGCGCTCGTCGTCACTGCCGGCGTCTACGCCAATCGCGGTCGAGCGCCGAAGGCGATCGAGGTGCAGACCGAGAACGTCAAGCGGCGCGACCTGACCGCGACAGTCTCCGGTTCCGGCAAGATCCGCCCGTTCAAGGAAGTCGACATCTCTTCCAACGTAAGCGGTCGGGTGGTGCAGCTTTCGGTGCTCGAGGGACAGGATGTATCTGCCGGGCAGTTCCTGCTTCGAATCGACCCGGTGCGCTACCGGAGCGCTGTCGAGCAGGTGGAGGCGTCGATCCAGTCTGCCGAGACCAACACTGAGTTGGCACGCCAGAACCTCGCCTACGCCAACGACGTCCTCGACCGGCGCGAGGGGCTCTACAAACAGGACCTGCTCGCCGAGGAGGCCTACCTCGAAGCGCTTCAGTCGGTCCGCCGCGAGGAGCAGAACCTGCAGATGCGCGAAACCGACGTCGAGCGTCTGCGTGCCCAGCTCAGGCAGTCCGAGCACGATCTGTCGCAGGTAGCGTTCCAATCACCGATCGACGGCGTCATCACCAAGCTCAGCATCGAAGAGGGTGAGACCGCGATCACCGGAACGATGAACAATCCGGGGACGGTGTTGCTGACCATCGCCGACCTGTCGTTCGTCGAGGCCGAGATCGAGATCGACGAGACCGACATCGTCGACGTCGAGCTCGGGCAGAATGCTGAGGTGCGCATCGACGCCTTCCCGGATGACGTGTTCGCGGCGCAAGTGATCGAGGTCGGCCGCAGTCCGATCAACGGGACGCAGGCAACGTCGAGCACGCAGGCGATCAACTTCAAGGTCGTAGTGCGCGTGCTCGAAGCCGTCCCCGGGGCGCGCCCGGGGCTTTCGTGCACCGCGGACGTGGTTACCGCTACGCGCAGCGAGGCGCTGGCGGTGCCCATCCAGTCGCTGATACTGCGTGAGGTAGAGCTCGACGAGGACGGCAAGGTCGTCCAGCGAGATCCGATCGCCGAGCTGCTCGCCGAAGTCGACGGCGCCGCTGCAAGCGACGAAGCTGACGAAGAGGAGCTGCAGGAGCTCGAAGGGGCGTTCCTCGTGCGCGACGGCAAAGCGGAGTTCGTCCCGGTATCGATCGGTGTGGCCGGAGAGCGCTATTTCGAGGTTCTCGATGGCATCGACGTCGGCGACGAGGTGGTGATCGGTCCGTTCGACGTCATCCGCACGCTGCAAACCGGCGAAGACGTCGACACCGGCGCGGAGAAGCCAGATCGGTCTCCCGAAGAGACTGAGTGATCCCATGAGCGACGCGAACAACAGTGACGAAGGCGTCCCGCCGATCATAGAGATTCGCGGCATGACCAAGATCTACGACATGGGGAAGATCCAGGTCGAGGCGCTTCGTGGCGTTGATTTGGACGTACGCCAGAATGAGTTCATCGCCGTCATGGGACCCTCGGGCTCGGGCAAATCGACCCTGATGAACCTGATCGGCTGCCTCGATTCACCGACCGCCGGCACCTATCGTCTCAACGAGCAAGAGGTCAGCAGCCTGGACGACAACGAGCTCGCGGCAGTACGCAATCGGGAGATCGGCTTCGTCTTTCAGACCTTCAACCTGCTGCCCCGCGCGACGGCGTTGCACAACGTCGAGTTGCCGCTCATCTACGGGGGAGTCTCGGGTCGCGAGCGCAAGAAGCGGGCCCTGCGGGCGCTCGAGATGACCGGGCTGGCGGACCGTTCGGACCATCGTCCGAACGAGCTTTCCGGCGGTCAGCGACAGCGCGTGGCCATCGCTCGGGCGCTGGTCAACGAACCGGCGATCCTGCTCGCCGACGAGCCCACCGGCAACCTCGACTCGAAGACCTCCCTGGAGGTCATGGATCTGTTTATCGAGCTGCACCATCAGGGGCAGACGGTCATCGTGGTGACGCACGAACCGGATATTGCCAAATACGCCCAGCGGGCAGTGCACTTCCTCGACGGCGAAATCGTTCGCGACGAGCGGCAGACGCCACGCCGAGCACACCCCGAGCCCGTATCCGTCGGATGAGCAGCGCACGTCGTGCCGTTGGGCTGTCGGAAGGCGTGCTCATCGCCCTCGACTCCATCTGGGCGAACAAGCTGCGGTCGTTCCTGACCGTGCTCGGCAACATCATCGCGGTGTCGTCGATCATCCTGGTGGTCACGATCATCCAGGGTGTGAACGCCGAAGTCACCGGCCTGCTAACCGGCGAGGGTGCCGACGTCTACTCGATCCAGCGAGCCGGAATCGCCTTCTCACACGAGGAGGCGATGGCGATGCGCAACCGGCCGCGGCTGACGCGCGCCGATGGCCGTTTCGTGCGCGAGGAGGCAACCACCATCGCCGCGCTCTCGGTCGGACAAGAGCGCAACGCCCGCGTCGAGTACGGCGCCCGGTCAATCGATCGCGTGAGCATCGAAGGACGATCCTACGACTGGGCGCTCCTCGACCCGACAGGGCTTCGTGCCGGTCGCTACTTCTCGGCCCTCGAGGTGGATCGCAACCGTTCCGTCACGCTGCTCGGGCCGGACATCGTGGAGGAGCTGTTCCCCGGCCTATCGTCCGAAGCGGCAATCGGCCGCCGGGTGCGCATCCGCAACCTGCACTTCGTCGTCGTCGGGGTGCTCGAGACGCGCGGCTCAGCGTTCGGGTTCAGTCAAGACGAAGTCGCCGTCATCCCGATCGGGATGTGGCAACGCCTCTTCGGCTATCGAGCTTCGCTGGAGTTCCGCGTCAAGCCGCGCGACCCCAGCCTCGTCGAGGCCTCGATGGAAGAGACGCGAACGCTGATGCGGATTCGACATCGGTTACGACCGCGCGATGAAGACGACTTCGCCGTGACCAGCTCGGACACCTTCCTGAACCTCTATCATCAGTTCACCGCAGGCATCTACGGAGCCCTTGTCGGCATCGTCGCTATGGCCCTCGTGGTCGGCGGAATCGTGATCATGAACATCATGCTGATGGTGGTCACGGAACGCACTCGCGAGGTGGGAATCCGCAAGGCGGTGGGGGCCACCTACCAACAGATCCTGTGGCAATTCCTCGTCGAGGCGGTAACCGTTTCCCTCGTCGGTGGGATCGCCGGAATCACCCTGGGCTATCTGGCCGCCGCGGGGATCTCGAGCTTCACTCCGCTGCCGTTCGTGCTCGTGCCCTGGTCCGTTGCAGCGGCGTTGGCCACCGTGATGATCGTTGGCGTTGTCTTCGGGATCTACCCCGCCAGCCGGGCTGCGAAGCTCGATCCGATCGCCGCGTTGCGGCACGAGTAATGCGCGCCATCGTCATCAGCGAAGTTCTCGTCATGGCTTGGGAGAGCCTACGGGCGCACAAGATGCGCTCGTTCCTCACCATCCTGGGTATCGTCATCGGCATCACCATGGTGGTCGGCATGACGAGCCTCATCCGTGGCTTCGATCAGTCGATGACCGGCCAGATCGAGTCGCTCGGGTCGGACACCGTCTATCTCATCAAGTGGGGAGGCCGTCTGATCACCTCCGGCGAGCAGTTCCGCAAGCTCAACGCTCGACCGGACATCACGGATCGCGATGCCGACGCCATCGCCCGACTCGCCGAAACGGTCGAGCGCGTTTCGATCATGTATGGGGCCGGGTTCCCGCCGACCCAGGCGACGGTAAGGTTTTCCGGTCGTCGCACGAACCAGACCCAGGTGATGGGCATCGCGCCGCGTTTCCTGGACGCTGGCGACATGGAGCTCGACCTGGGGCGTTTCATCAGCTCGATCGACGTGCGACAACGATCCGACGTGGTGGTGCTCGGACATGGACCTACCTCGGTCCTGTTTCCGGACCGCGACCCGATCGGCCGGCGCGTACGCGTCAACGGCCGCGAGTATCGGGTCATCGGCACCATCAAGTCGCGCGAGGCATCGAGCCTGGCGGGCGGGGACCAGGCCGACAATTTCGTCCTGGTGTCGTCGACCAACTACAGCAAGCTGTTCGGCCCGCGGCCAAAGGGGGCGATGGTGGTCATGCGAGCCAAGGCCGAGTACGGCGTGGAACGCATGCAGACCGAGGTCGAGGGCATCATGCGGGCACGGCATGGGTTGCGTGTCGACGAAGAGCGTGACTTCGACCTCACGACGCAGGAAAGCCTGCTCGAGCTGTGGAACAACCTCACGCAGTACTTCTTCCTGACCCTGGTAGCGCTGTCTTCGGTGGCGCTGATGGTCGGTGGGATCGGCGTGATGGCGATCATGCTGGTGTCGGTCACCGAGCGCACGCGAGAGATCGGTGTACGCAAGGCTCTCGGCGCCAGACGCTCCGACGTCCTGCTGCAGTTCCTCACCGAGGCGATCGTGCTGGCCGCCGCCGGCGGCCTTCTGGGGGCGCTCGTAGGCGCCGGGGTCGGCTACGCGGCGCACAAGGCCACCGGCTTCCCGATATCGTTACCCTGGTGGTCATTCGCTATCGCCGTGGGGACGTCGTCCTTGATCGGCGTCGCCTCCG
Source organism: Acidobacteriota bacterium (assembly GCA_965248695.1). Taxonomy (GTDB): domain Bacteria; phylum Acidobacteriota; class UBA890; order UBA890; family WLXD01; genus DASCOT01. The sequence goes on from CBDFKD010000002.1 coordinate 5,668,832, forward strand.
GTATTCATCCTGCTAACCGTGCGGCGCGGCTCGATCCGGTCGAAGCGCTGCGGTACGAGTAATGGGATCGTTTTCTGAAACAACGAGCGGTGGGCGACCGTCTCCTCAATGAACAGGCAGGCGTCGTGCGCCCTTCCCGAAGCCCCACAGGTCGGCATTCCCCTCGCCGACTGAACTCCTCGAGCCCCATCGCCAACGTGTCGAGACCTTTCATGTTCCGACTTCGAACGCTCCAGCTCCTGCACCTGGTGGCAGCGGCGGCAATCGTCGGCGGCGCACAGCCCGCATCGGCGCAAGACCAGGTGCCGGCCGGCGCCCTGCAGGAGGACACCGGTGCGACGCTCGAGCTGACGCTGCGCAACGCGGTCGAGATGGCCCTGCGGCACAACCTGCAGGTACGCATCAACAAATTCGCGCCGGAAGTACAGGCCGAGAACATCACCTCGGCCCGGGGGCGCTTCGACCCCAACCTGACGTTCGACCTGCCGAGCGCGTACGGACAGAACACCAGTCAGGGCACCACCACGCTGGCAGGCGGCGATGTAGTTACCGACGAGACGTTCTCCGCCGGATTCGGATTCAGCCACCTGCTGGAGTACGGCACCAACTACTCGGTGAACTGGACAGCGCAACGACGTTTCAGCACCAACTCGTTCTCGACCTTCAACCCGAACTTCAGCTCGACGTTGCGGGTCCAGCTCACCCAGCCGCTGCTGCGGGACCGCGGACGGGAATCCAACCGCGCCCAAATCATCATCGCGCAGGACAATCTCGAAGTCACAATGGAGACCTTCCGCGATCAGGTACAGCAGACGATGCTGAGCGTTTACCAGGCGTACTGGCAGCTCGTTTTCACCGAGGATGATCTGGCGGTCAAGGAGCTATCACTCGACCTGGCGCAGCAACAGTTCGAGCGCAACAAGGTGCAGGTCGAAATAGGCACTCTGGCACCCATCGAGACGATCCAGGCCGAGCAACAGGTGGCCACCAACGAGCTGCAGCTCACCCAGGCGCAGCAGGCGCTTGCCGACGCACGCGACGACCTCAAGCGGCTGATCAACGTCGAGGCCTCGGCGCAAGCCGGATGGGACGTCGGATTGGTTGCCGCCGACGATCCGCAAGTGACCGGCGAGGCCATCGACGTAGCGGACGCCGTCGGCCAGGCGCTCGAGCGCGATCCGCAGCTGCAGCGTTTGCGAATTCAGGCACGCACACGGGCACTGAACGTACGGACGGCGCGCAACTCGCTTCTTCCGCAGGTGAACTTCACCGGCTCGATTGTGCTCTCGGGGCAGGGCGGTGACACCCTCATCCGGGGCGGCGGCTTCCTCTCCACCGATATCCTCGAGGTGCAGGAGGGCGGATTTTCTGACGCGCTCCGTAACCTGTTCTCGGGTGATTTTCGTAACTGGCAGGTCGGCCTGCAGGTTCAGTTCCCGATCAACAACTGGGCCGCCCGAGCACAGCACGCGCAGGCGCTCATCAACGAGCGCCAGCTGAGCGCGCAGATCGCTGATCGCGAGCAGCAACTGCGGGTCGACATTACCAAGGCTGTCCGTCAGGTAACCAGCGGTGCCCAGCAAGTGGCGCAGGCCACCGTGGCCCGTGAGCTGGCCGAGCGACAGCTCGATGCGGAAGAGCGCAAATTCGCTGTCGGTACGACGACGAACTTCGAAGTGCTACGGTTCCAGCGCGACCTGGCCAACGCCAGAACTTCGGAGCTACAAGCGATTACTACCTACATGAACTCGGTCGCCCGGCTCGAGCAGACCAAGGGCACGTTGCTCGAGAGCCTCGGCATGAGCATCGCGATGGCCGGGATACCCGACTCGCCGCGATAGCCCACTGAGCCGCCGCCGCCGGCTCGCCGCCGGGATCGCCGTCGCCGCCACCGCGATCCTTGGCTGTCGCAACGCCACCGGGCCGGGGTCCCCGCTCGACGGGGCAGCGCCGATCTCGATCACCTTTCTCAGCGACGCCGCCGAACCGACGCTGCCCGACGAGGAAGGTGCAGCACTGCGATGGTTGCGATCCCAGCCCGAGTTCACTACACGGTTCGTGCAGTTGTCCGATCTCGACATCGAGCGTCCCGACCCGGACTCGGTACTCTGGTGGCACCATGCCTCCTCCGTAGCGCTCCCCGCCAGCGCGATGCGACAGGACGCGCTCGATGCGGTACGCGCCCACCTCCGCGGCGGGGGTCCGCTGATGCTGTCGCTCCTGGCCGCTACGTGGGTGGCTCCTCTGGAGCTGGAGGCTCGACCTCCGAACGATGTCGGGCTGCGCGTCGGTAGCGACTGGGCACGCTGGACAGCGGACGACAATCGCCTGCTGAGCGGCTTGCAGAGCTACCGTGGGCACCCGCTGCTGCGCCGCTTCTGGGGCGGTGTCTTCACCGCCACGCTGCAACACGAGAGGCACTACGCCTCCGCTCGGTGGACCGACGACGCCTGGCCTGTCGACGGCCAGGTGGTGGCGGTAGGGAAACGCTACATCGGTATCGACGTGGATCATCGCGTCGTTGTCGAGTACCCGCCCGGCGATGGGCGAGCGGGTGGCGTTCTGGTTGTCGGTGAGGGTCTCTACTTCGCAGATACCGACAACGGCAACCGCACACAGCTCGAGCTCTTCACCCGCGACGCGCTGGCGTACCTCGCCGGTGAACAGCCGCCGGCACCGCCGGGAGCATCGGTGTCTTCCACGGGCGCGGTCGCAGTACCGGTGGTTCGCACCATGACCGCCGGCGACGCGGACGCTCCTCCTCCTCCCCCTGGCGGGACCGACCCACCACCGGCTACAGCAGATCCCGCCGCCGAGGAGCTGCCTGGAGTGCTCGTGGACACAACGCATTGGTCGCCTCGCGAGCCAGGTCCGCGCTGGTTCGATCAGCCGGCCTCCGAACAGGTTGCCACCGAGCTCCGCGCCGATGTGGTTGAGGCGATCTCCGCAGCGCGATCAGGTCTGGCGCTCGAACTAGAGGTCACCGACAACGCCCCGTTCGATCTCTACAGCCCCCGGGCTCTGATCGTCGGTAGCCGGAACGGACGGATCGATGAGTTGTGGGGCTACCCGATCCGGGTGCTGCGTGATCTGCGCTTCGGTTTCAGTCGCGACGACGGCGCACGGGATACGCCGCGGATCCGCTGGCTGGATACGGCAGCCGACTCCATCACTTACACGGTTCGACCCGAGGGCGCATCGTTCCGGTATGCATTCGACGACGTCAGCATCGTCGCCCACCTGGCGGTGCCAAGGGATCGGCCGGGCCTGGTCGCACTTTTCGACATCGAGAGCAGCACGCGGATAACCATGCACGCGCGTTGGCGCGGTGATCACGCTTTCATGTGGCCGCGCGAGCCACGGCACCTGGGCCCTATCGAGATGGGATGGGATGCGGGCGCGGCTGCGGTTGTTTGGCGTGATCCGGCCGCAGAGTTCATCGCCTACGCCGGCTTCAGTGCCCCCGCATCGAGTGCCGAGATCGGCGGGCGACAGATCGACCTCACAGCCGAGGTAGCCACCGAGCCGAGCGTGACGCCGCAATCCGAGGACGGGACGATCGACCTGCTCGAGAATGTCCGTGTGTCACTCGAGGTCTCCCACGATCCGAGTCTCGGGCCTGCCGTCGCGTTCGTGGTCGCCAGCGCGTTCGAGGACGGCGCCGGGGCACGCGACGCCTACCTCGAGCTCCTCGCGGACCCGGCCGCCACGTGGACCGAGAGCGCCAACCACTATCAGCGATTCCTTGCCGAGTCGCTGTCGATCGCCTCTCCCGATCCGACGTTCAACGAGGCGTTCCGCTGGGCCAAGGTCGGCCTGGACGCGTTCCGCGTCACGACCCCGGGAATGGGTACCGGGCTGGTCGCCGGCTACGCCGCCAGCGCCGATCCGGCCGCTGCCGTATGGCACCGCGAGAACGACTTCCTACGGCGGCCCGGCTACGCCTGGTACTTCGGCCGCGATGCCGTGTGGACGGCCTTCGCGGCCGACGCCTACGGCGGCACCGATCTGACCAGCGAAGCGCTTCGCTTTCTGGCGCGTTACCAGGACGTGGACGGCAAGATCGCGCACGAGATCTCTCCGGGCTGGTCGATCCACTACGACGCCGCCGATTCCACACCCTTGTTTCTTCTCGGGCTCGACCATCACATTCGAGCCACCGGCAACCGGGAGCTACTGCGGCAGCTGTGGCCGGTGGTCCGGCGCGCCATGCGCTTCCTCGATAGCACCGACACCGACGCTGACGGGTTGATCGAGAACACCGCTGTCGGACACGGGTGGATCGAGGGCGGAGAGCTCTACGGTGCGCATACGACCTTCTACCTCGCCGGGCTCTGGGTGGCCACACTCGAGGCCGTCGAGCGCATGGCTGTGTGGATGGTCGATGAGGAGCTCGCAACGCTGGCACGCGAGCGCCATGCGGTCGCCGCGACGACGCTCGAGGACGGATTCTGGGACCCACAGGAGCGGACGTACTCCTACGGTCGCCGTACCGACGGCAGCTACAAGTCGGCGCCGACAATCCTGCCTGCGGTGCCGATGTACTTCGGGTTGCTCGATGCGGCCAAGGTGCGGCCGCTACTGGATCGCTTCGCCAGCTCCGAGATCACCAGCGACTGGGGTGCGCGATTGATTGAGCGCTCGAGTCCGACGTACGACCCGGATGGCTACCATCAAGGAATGGTCTGGCCACTGTACTCCGGCTGGACTTCGCTGGCGGCCTACGGGCACGGGCGCCCGCTGGCGGGGTACCTGAACCTGAACCAGAACCTGCGCCTCGTCCGCCATGGAAATCTGGGACACATTCCCGAGGCGTTGCACGGCGAGACCTATGAGTGGGCCGGCGAGACGACGCACCAGGCGTGGTCACACGCCATGGCAATCCTCCCGGCGGTCGAGGGAATGCTGGGGATTCGCCCCGATGCCCCGAACGGACGCCTGAAGATCTATCCGCACTTGCCGGGTGGGTGGACCGAGACCACCGTGCAGCCGGTGCGCGTGGGGGCCGAGTCCTTTCGGTTCGGGATCTTCCGCGGCTGGGAGTCGAGCGGCTTCACGATCGCCCGACTGGCCGGAAGTGATCCGGTGCAATTGGAGTTGGCACTGCCGTTCCCGCGCGACGTACTGGTCAACCTCGACCCGGACAACACCACCGGTGTAGCGATCGCCGGCGGCCTGTCGGTAATCGACCACCCACGGGAAAAGGAAGCTCGTGTGATGGTCACCATGACGGAGCCGCAGGCTGTGGTGACCTTCCGTCACAGTCCCTATCCCGAAGTCGTGCAGCCCTTGCCGTCGCCGGAGCCTGGCGATACGAGCACGGCGCTACGAGTCATCGAGTCCGTGGTCATCGACGGCGCGTTGCAGCTGCGACTCGAGGGAATCCCGGGCCGTAGCTACCGCCTGGAGATTGCAACGCCGTGGGCGGTGCGCTCGGTGGACGGTGCCGCCACCACCGACGTGGTCGCCGCGGGACCTGGGCGAGCAGTACTGGAGCTCACCCTTCCCGGAACGATCGAGAGCTTTCAGCGCGCTGACATCACGGTGAGCTTTCAGCGATCCTGATGCTACCGCTGCCGGTATCGATCACCACCTTCGTCGTCGGCTCGTCGCCCACTCGGCCGATGACCAGGTCGCGCTCATCGCGCTCCACTACCAGCGCCGGCAGGTCTACGTCGATGCCGCCGCTACCCGTGCTCAGCCTGAGGCTCATCGCCGGATAGGCGCGCAGCTGCAGCTCGACACGACCGCTCGAGGTGTCGATCTCTATGTTCCGGGCGCGCGACACGTCGCCTGCGAGCCGTACGCTGCCGCTGCCGGTGTCCACCAGGACGCGCTCACCGGAGACGATATCCGTGGCTCGAACGGAGCCCGATCCCGTATCGATCGAGATCGAGCCGCTCACGTGATCGAGGGTTACGCCGCCCGAGCCGGTATCCACATCGACGAATTCCGCTGTGACACCTGTCAGGCGGACGGCTCCAGAGCCAGTGTCGGCCACGACATCCCCCTGCACTTCGTTGATCTCGACGCGACCCGATCCGGTATCCGCCCCAACCTCGCCGCTATGCCCGTCGACGGTAATGCTGCCGCTACCGGTATCCAGCATCACCTTCCCTTCGCCGTCGAGCCACGTGATGGCGCCCACATGCACCTCGAGGCGGACGTCGCCAACGACCGATACGGACTCCATCGCGCCGACGGCGTTGAGTACCTGCAGGCGAGTTCCGCGCGGCACCCGTATGTGAAAGTCAGCCCACACGGATGCCGACTGTCCACCGCGCCGGGTGGAGACGCGTACCCGGCGCCCCATGTACTCGAGTCGCGTGCTGCTGCTATCGAACATTCCGAGGAACGATCGCGACTCACCGTCGCGGGGATAGTAGAACTCGGTGTACTCCTCTACCGGGTACGTGGCACGCAGGATCCGCGTATCACCGTCCTCTTCGAGGACAAGATCGACGCTCTCGGCGAGCGCGCTGGCCTCGTCCTGATCATGCCCACCCGCGTGCACCACCGCCTCGATCTCCACACTCGATGCGTCAGTGCCCTCTATCGAGAACCCTCCGGCCAGGTTCTCGATGCGCAACATGGTTCCGGGGGCGACCTCGACGCTGCGCTCGATCCGCCGCTCGGATTCGAAGGGAAGCGGCGGGGCCGACTCCGTGTTCACGACACAGGCGGACAGCGCCAGCACCGTAACCAAGGTCAGGACCAGTCGGCTCGAAGAGAGATCCTTGTGGAACGTGCCAGTCATACAACGCCTCCAGACGTACCGTTACGCGAATCAAACTCGCGGGTCCACTCCGCAGTCTCTGTGTAGAGATACGCAACCAACCAGCCGCGGTTTCGCGGCCGCCTGCCGGGAGCATGCGCAACGAAAGGCCGCGCGACAGGCATCGTCATCCATCGCCCAGCGCTGTGATCGCCTCCGGCAACGACACCATGGCCCCCGTACCCGACATCAGGCAAGCCGCGGACGCGGCTCTCACGGCCGCGCGGGCAGCCGAAACGGTGTCGGCGCCCGCCAGGCGCGCGATGACGAACGCCGCGCCGAAGGTATCCCCGGCCCCGGTCGGATCCACCGTTCGCACCTTCGGCGCCGCCACCGGCGTGGGCCGTTTGCCGCGGTCGAAAAGCACGGCCCCGGCGACCCCTCGAGTAACAACAACCGTGCTCGGTCCCGACGACCGGGCCAAGGTCGCACGCGCAAATCGTTTCACGACCTTCCCAAGTGACTCGCTCGCCGGCGGTGACCCGGCAAGCACCGCCGCCTCCTGCTCGTTGCACTGCAGCGTGTCGGCCACGTCGATCCACCGGTGCCAGTCGGCAGGACGCTCGGGATAGCGCGTACCGTCGGCAGCACGACCGAGCACCAGGCTGTGTACGTCGAGATGGACGGGGACTCCTGAGGCGGCGACCTTCGCCAGCGCGTCAGAGGTGAGAACAGCCCCGGTCACGCAGTTGAGCAGGATCGCATCCGTGCCCAGCGCTGCACCGATCTCCGATGCTCCCAGAGGAGGCGTCGGGCACAGCAGACGTTCCTCACGATCGCCACCGATGCGTCCGCCGTCTCGGTATTCGAGAATGACCTGGCTCGGCGGTCCACGCCACGGGACAAGCCCCGAAGTACGGATATTGCCGAACGACGACCATTCCTCGCGCAGGCGGGGCTGCAGCGCGGTCGCCACGCGGCACACAGGCACGACCTCCATGTCGGGCCCGGCAAGCGCAGCCGCCGTGTTGATGGCGTACGTTAGCCCACCGAGACTACGTACCACCGTGCCCCCTGCCGGCACGATCCGATCGTCCACCACGACGCCGACAACGGCGATCCTCTTCATTGAAGATCAGGCGTCGGCGGGTGGCGATATCAGTGCCATCGAGGCGCCCGCGATCAATGTCACCGACGCCCCCAGCGGCGTCAGCCAGGTCCATGCCAAAGCGGTCTGCTGCTGGGCTAGAAAGGCAACACCGACCCCCGCCAGCAGAGCGATCGCCACGTGTGGGTCGCGCAGGCGCAACGTTGTTCCGGCGAGCAAGAATACGCCCAGAACCGCCCCGAACGTAATCGATGTGATCGTCAGACCAGCCTCCAGAACCGACCCCCAGGCGCGCGCCAACCCGGCGACAGCCGCCAGCGCCACCGCCGCCGCGGCTGTCGCCCAACGCGAGGCGCGTAGCGCGCTGTACTCGGCGCGCTGGCGCGTGCCGAGCAATCCGAAATCGAGCGTCACGGCCGACGCCACCGAGCTCATCGAGGACGAGAGCGTCGACATCGCAGCGGCGAAGACCGCGGCGATCACCAGCCCGCCAATCCCCGGCGGCATCTGTTCCGCGATGAATCGCGGAAATACCTGGTCGCCGGAAACGAACGCTGGCGACGGCGGCTGCAGCTCGTAGAAGACGAACAGCAACGATCCGAGCACCAGGAAGAACGCCAGCTGCGCGAGCACCAGCACGCCGGATGCCACCACTGCGCGCCGCGCCTGCCGCGCGTTGCCGCAAGCAAGCAGTCGCTGCACGAACATCTGGTCGGTGCCGTGGGTCGCCATCGTCAGGGCCGCACCACCGATCAACCCGGCCCAGAACACGTAGGGAGTTGACCAGCTCCAGGCGAAGTCGAACACCTGTAGCTTGGCGAGCGGATCGAGCGCCGCGCGCGCGCCTCCCCAGCCACCGGGGATGCGCCAGAGCAGAAGAACGAATGCCAACGCTGCGCCGCTCAGGTACACGGTCAGCTGAACGGCATCGTTCCAGATCACTGCCCGCAACCCGCCGCGCAGCGTGTATACCAGCGTCACCACGGTGACGCCGGCAACGGCGAGCCACAGAGGCATCGGCAGCAGCGCCTGCAGCACCAGGGCAGTGGCGAACAGCCTGACACCATCCGCCAGACAGCGCGACACCAGAAACACGACGGAGGCGGCGCGCTGTGCGACGGTGCCGAAACGCTCTCCGAGGAGCTCGTAGGCGGTCTCGATGCGGCCAGCGAAGTAGCCCGGAACCAGTAGCCACGCGACCAGCACGCGCCCGACCACGTATCCCATCGCGACCTGCAGGAAGGTCAGGTCACCACCATAGGCGATCGCCGGAACGCCGACGAACGTCAGCGTCGAGGTTTCCGTGCCGACGATGGACAGGCAGGCGCTCCACCAGGGCATGGCGCGGCCGGCGAGAAAATAGTCCTCTACCGTCTCCTGACCGCGACCAACGCGCTCGCCGAGCCAGAGGGTGAGCGCGAAATAGGCGATGACAACAAGCCAGTTGATGGCCAGCGGCGTCATGGAAGGCGGTCAATCGCCCTTACGACCTCACGGTGAAACTCGACCCGGGCGTCGATATGCCGCTGGTTCTCACGCGTCGGGTGGACCCGGTTGGTCAGCAGGACCACGAACAACGCGCGCGTCGGGTCAATCCACACGGAAGTACCGGTGAAGCCAGTGTGGCCGTAGGCCGTCGCGTCGAACATGGACCAGCGTTGGCTGCCCCGCGCGGTGTCCCATCCGAGGCCGCGACTGCTCCCGGCAACGATGTCCTGAGGACGCCGCCAACGATCGATCGTCGAACGGCGGAGCACGCGTTGGTGGTCGTAGCTGCCGAGATTCAGCATCGCCTGGGCATATACGGCCAGGTCGCTAGCGGTGGAGAAGAGCCCGGCGTGAGCCGATACGCCCCCCATCGCGTACGCGTTCTCATCATGAACAGTGCCGTGCACCATGGTTCCGCGCCAGGCGTCGTACTCTGTCGGAGGAATCCTCTCGAGCTCGGAGGCGGGCGGATTCCACATCGTGTCGTGCATCCCGAGCGGCTCGTAGATCTCACGCGTAGCAAACTCGTCGAAGGGCTCACCAAGCGCCCGACTGAGCGCTTCCCCGAGAAGAACGATCCCGAGATCGGAATACGCGTACCGACTGCCCGGCGGCGCCTCGAGCTCGGCCGTGAAGATCCTCTCGAGTACGGCAGCCCGAACCTCAGTGCCGGCGTCCTCGGGAGCGTGCTCGCGGAAAAACTCTACGTACGCTGGCAACCCGGACGTGTGGGTCAACAGATGCCGGATGGTGACGCTGGATTTACCCGTCCCCTGGAACTCGGGCACCAGGGCCTCCACGGGATAGTCGAGACGCAGGTTGCCGCGCTCGACGGCACGCATCGCCACCGGTGTCGTCGCCAGGACCTTGGTAAGCGAGGCGAGGTCGAACAGCGCGTCGACGGGCATCGGCAAGGCGTCTTCGTCATAGCTCATCTTGCCGACTGCGCCCAATCCGACAAGGCGCCGCCGATGCCCGACCGCAAACACAGCACCCGGGAACGCGCCGGCTTCTACCGACCGCTGCAAGGCCGCGGCAGCGGCGGTCAAGTCCATGTCGCTGCCGTCCACAGATTCGGCGGCGGGCGCCCCGTAGGTCACATCGGCCGGAGGGGCGAGCCTGGCAACAAGGGCGACCCGCTGCTCCCCGTGTCCCACCGGGTAGAGCCCGGGCACTGAAACCGGCAACCGCCCAGTGATCGCGATCTCACCGGTGACGGCGCGGGCCACGGCCCGCTGCAGGGTGTCGCTCCAACCGTAAGAGGTCAGAATCGTCGACGCCTGCGGAAACGCCGCGGCGGCGTACGGGCTTCCGAGCGCCGCCACGATCGTCGGCACGTCGAGGTCGGCCAGCATGGCAGCATATTGGGCTTGGCGGCGCGGCAACGCGATACGCCCAGTGCTCGACCGAATGCGCACGCGAACCGCGAGGATCAGCACCTTCGCCTTAGAGGCAGCGGTAACGATCGCGGCAGCTTCATCGCCACGTGTCCGACCGTCGATCGACCGCGATGTAACGCTCGCCAGCGGTCCACGCAAGGCACTCACGAGCGCTGCTGTGGGCGCCGGTTGGTCGTTGTCCGATACTCCGACCACGACAACGCTGTTCCAATCTCGGGCATCCAGCGGCAGCAGGCCGTTGCGGTCGCGCAGCAAAGTAACGGCGTGGTCCGAGGCGTCCTGCGAGCGCGCCAGATCCGAGGCCGGAGCGAAGTTCTGCACCAGCGCCGCGAACGGTGACGCGACCTCGCCACGGCGAAGTCCCAGTCGCGCCTTCGCACGCAGTACGGCACGGACCGCGCCGTCGAGACGCTCGGCGCTGAGGTCGCCACGCTCGACTGCGCGAACGATCGCGGCGTGAACCGCCCGCGGGTTTGGCGACAGGATCACGACGTCGGCGCCGGCGACGAGCGACTCCACGGCCGCTTGACCGCTCCACCAGCGCCGCGAGATACCGCCCATCTCCATCGCGTCGGTAACCACCAGGCCGCGGAAGTCGAGCTGCATACGGAGCAGGTCCGTGAGCACCGCGTACGACAGCGTCGCCGGCAGCCGACTATCGGCCGTCAACGCCGGCACCGCGATGTGGGCGGTCATGATGCTCGCTACCCCGGCGTCGATCGCAGCGCGGAACGGCGCCAGCTCTACCGCCTGCAACCGGCGGTTGTCATGGTCCAGCACCGGCAACGCGATGTGCGAGTCAACGGCAGTATCGCCATGCCCCGGGAAGTGCTTCGCTGTCGCCAGGACACCGCCCTGCTGGGCCCCGCGGACGAACGCCGCCACCATCTGGCCGACGTGATCCGGATCCTCGCCGAAGGCGCGTACGTTGATCACCGGATTCCGCGGGTTGACGTTGACGTCGGCGACCGGCGCAAAGATCCAATGCACCCCGAGAGCGCGCGCGTCGCGGGCGCTGGCACGGCCCATCCACTCGGCCGCCGCCGGGTCGTACGTAGCCCCGACCGCCATCGCCGTCGGGAATGGCACCGCGCCGTCGATACGGAAATCCGCGCCCCACTCGAAGTCGGCCGCCATCACGAGCGGCAGATGGCCCGCGTCAGCGGCCGCGGTCTGTAGATCGTTGAGCAGCGCCGCTGCCTCGTAGACCTGCGACCGGAATAGGATCACGCCGCCCAGCCCGAGCTTCTGCACGAGCGACACCAACTCGCGTCTGGCGTCGGCGTCGGCCGGGTAGTACTCGCCGAAAGCCCGCACCATGAGCACCTGACCGGCGCGCTGCTCGACGCTCATACCCGCCAGGGTGGATTCGATCTCGGCCTCGACCTCGACCGGCAGGGGCTCTCGAGGATCGATTGGACGGGGCTCTGACGGCTGCTGGAGCGGCGCAGTCTCGGCCACTAGCGGGCCGGCGGGGGCCGTCCCGCCGGCGCTTCCGAGGAAGATCAGCAGAAAGGCAAGGCTGCCTGCTAGGCCGTGCACGAGTGAGCTAAGATGCGCATCCTGGAGCCGAATCATGGATTCCTGCGATATGGCGGGCAACGGTGACATGAGTGTATGGCCCCCCAACGGCCGCGACAATGCCCGCCTTGACCCGACGAGCCCGGTGTTGCTCTTCCTGGCGCTGGTGGCTCTGGTTTCGAGCGGCCCGACTTCCTGGGCTCGCGTCCCGGAGCCGCTACCCGCCGCGCCGGTACGGCCCGGAGTCGATGTCTGGCGGAACATGGGCTTCCGGCCGCTGGCCGGAAAGCGGGTCGGACTGGTTACCAACGATACCGGCCGCACCAGCGCGGGGATGCTCACCGCCGCAGTGCTGGCCGACTCCCCGGCGGTCGAGCTGGCCGCGATATTCAGTCCGGAGCACGGGTTTGCAGCCAGACTCGAAGGGGACGTCGGCGACTCCGTGGAGCCGACCACCGGACTGCCCGTCCACAGTCTCTACGGCGATACACGCCGTCCGACGACCGCGATGCTGGACGGGCTGGAGGGATTGGTCTTCGATATCCAGGATATCGGCACGCGCTTCTACACCTATGCGACGACGCTCGCATTCTGCATGGAGGAAGCCGCGCGCCACGGCCTACCGATCGTCGTTCTGGATCGACCCAACCCCATCGGCGGCAAGGTCGTCAGCGGACCGGTGCTGGACGAGGCGCTGCTGGCGTTCGTCGGCTACGCTCCGGTACCCACCCGGCACGGGATGACGATCGGCGAGCTGGCACGCTATTTCAACAACGAACGAGGCATCGACGCTGACCTGACAGTGATCCCTGCAGAGGGCTGGCAGCGGGACATGTGGTACGACGAAACAGGATTGCTGTGGCGCAATCCATCACCGAACATTCGCAACCTCACCCAGGCATTGCTGTATCCGGCTCTGGGGCCGCTCGAATGGACGAACATCTCGGTCGGTCGTGGCACCGACACGCCGTTCCAGTGGTTCGGCGCCCCGTGGATTGACGCCCTCGGCCTCGCCGCGGCGCTCAACGCCGCTGCCCTTCCCGGGCTGCGATTCGTACCCCGCCATCTGACGCCGGCGACATCGATATACGCTGGCGAGGAGTGCGCTGGCGTCGATCTGATCGTTGTCGATCGCGAGCTCATCGACGCCGGTCTGATCGCAACCACGCTCGCCATTACCCTCGAGCAGCTCTACGCCGGCCGCTGGGAACGCCAGCGCCTACCCTCCTTGTGGGGCGATCCCGAGATAAGCGAACAACTGCGTTCCGGGATGGGTGCGGGCGCGATTGTCGACTCGTGGTCGTCTGCGATGCAGGAGTTCCGCCGAATCCGGGGCCGGTACCTGCTCTACGACTGAGCCTCGGGGCTCGATACCGCGGCGACGCCGTCGGGATGCGACGCCCAGATCGTCCAAACGCCGTGAGCCACGGCCACCACCCGATCCCGAGCGTCGACCACCTGGCCCTCGGCGAACGCTACCCGGCGTCCACGTCTCGCCACTCGCCCGCGAGCGTTAAACGGCCCGTGGCGGGCGGGGTCGCGAAACTGCACCGATAGCTCGAGCGTGCCGCACCACTCAGACTCACTGAGCGTCGAGACCACCGCCGCACCCAACGCGGTGTCGAGCAAGCCGCACATGACACCGCCGTGTGCCACGCCGCGCCGATTGCAGTGAGCTGGCACCAGCTCCAGCAGTACCTCCGACTCGCCTTCACTGGCACTTCTCACGTCGAGGCCGAGAAGAGAATCGAAGGGCGTCGGCTTGCGCACCATTGGTTCGTCCGTAGTCATCAGTTTTCCGGCTCCGTGGAAGCGTTGGGCGGCGAAAAAGCCCTCGGGAGACCCTACCCCGCCATGCTAGGATGAGTGTTCCTGCGCGCACCGTCCGTCGCGCCGACGGCCATCGCAAACGCCATCTGGAGCCGTTCCGTGCCCTGGCCTCCTCCACTGTCCGCGCGCTGGACCGCGATGGCGCTCTTCCTGTTCGCGCTCGCCCTCCACCTGTTCCTGGCGATGGGCGGCACTCTCGCCGGCATCGATTTCAAGCTCCTGATCGTAATCGACGAGATCGGCGCCATCCTGGCCGCGCCCGTGCTGTTTGCGCTGCTGCTCGGTATCAAGTTCCGGGACGCGTTTCTGCTCAAATCGACCCACTGGATTCACTACGTGGTGGCCGGAGCTACGGCGATTCCGTTGCAGATGTTCGGCGGTGCGATGCAAGAGATCGTGCTGGACGCGATCCCCGGTGGCGATGACTGGCGTGAGCTGCTCGAGCGCGCTCTGGAGCCACTGTTGCACACCGAGTCGATGGGCGACCTGGCGCTTCTGCTGTTCGGCGGCGTGGTGCTGGCCGGAGTGTGCGAGGAGTTTCTCTTCCGCGGCCTGATGTTGCAGCTGCTGGCCCGCGGCCGCGGGTGGGGTGTACCGATCTTCATCACCGGGCTGCTGTTCGCGCTCTTCCACCTGGATTTCATCGGACTGCTGCCGCGCACCCTGTTGGGCGTGTACTTCGGCATCCTGGTATGGCGCTCGGGGTCGATATTCCCCGCCATCGTGGCGCACGCGGCCAATAACTTGCTGGCGTTCGCCGCCATTCCGCTACTGGAGAACGTCGACAGCCCGCCGCCGGATTTCGGCGAGGCGGGCCTGTTGGCGTTGCTGTCCGGGGCGGCGTTCCTGACGATATTGATCGCCTACGTGCGCCTGACGCCCGGCCAGACGCCCGCCACCTCGGCCGCGGCGGCGGTCGCGGCCCCCGAGGTGATCTCTGTGAGCCCGCCGTCCGACACTCCGCCGGAAGCATCTTGAGCCGCTAGCGCAGCAGCCGCGACCACGGACAGCGATCCATGCCCGGGCAGTACTCACCGCACGGATCGGCGTGGATGGTCACGTCGGTACGTGGGATCGCCAGCTCGAGCTCTTGTTCCACGTGATCGACGATGTGGTGCGAGGTCTCGAAGCTGATCGCCTTGCACAACACCAGGTGCAGGCTGACGATCTTCTGGCTGCCGGCGCGCCGCGTTCGCAGGCCGTGGAACGCCAGCACCTCACCACGATGCTCGTCAAGGACGCGCACAATCTCCTGCTGCACGTCCTCGGGCAATTCGCGATCCAGCAGGTCCTGCGCCGTGTCGATGGTGAGCGCCCGCACTTGCCAGAGAACGAAGACGGCGATCAGGATCGATACAAAGGGGTCGAAGTACACGACGCCGGTCGAGGCCTGCAAGACGAGGGCGAGGATCACCCCCGCGTGGCTGGTGAAGTCCATCGAGTAGTGCAGTTGCTCCGTGGCGATGATCGGCGACTCGCTGTCGGCGCCCCGGATGCGGATCATGCGCGACAGCCCGAGAGCAACCGCTGCCGAAACCAGCATGACGCCCACGCCCCACGCCGTATCCACGACTGGCTCCGGGGAGCGCAGGCGTGCGACGGCCTGAACGGCGACGAACACCGCTACAGCGGCCAGCACCAACGCCTGGATCCCGCCGACCAGGCTCTCGACCTTCCCGTGCCCGTACGGGTGCTCCGTATCCGGTGGCTTCTCTGCTTCCCGGGCGGAGAACCAGTTGAGCGCCGACAGCGCCGCGTCGAGCATCGAATCGAGCCCGGAAGCGAGAATCGCCAGGCTGTTGGTCCACCACGCCGCACCGAGCTTGAGCAGCACGAGAAAGATCGCCGCCGTCACCGACAGCCGGAAGATCGAGGTCTTGACGGCAAGCTCGCGGGCGCGGTGTGTCTCCATCACCCGGAGCGCTCGATCGTGCTCTGGAGCCCGGAACCGATCGCGGCTGTCAGAATCCGGCATAGGCTCCATCCCGGCCGCCGCGACGACCTTCCAGATCACACACTAGCGGCCTCGTGGTCTTCGGAACGTTCATCTGTTACAGGCCACTAGTCAAGCATCTTGACCGGCAGCGCTCGGGACGCGCTCGTTCGCCCAGCATGCGAGACTATTGCGTGCGTCGGCAACAGGTTCCCCGGCGTCAGGACCGGGATGAGGAACCCGCGAGTCGACGATGCTGCAACGCTGCTTGCCTCTGCTGGCCCTGCTGATTCTTGCTCCGGCGGCGGCGGCCCAGGAACGCGGACCGGGCTCTTCCATTCCCCCTCCCGCTGCGGTTGCCCAGGAGCATGACCAGGGCTCGTCTGCGAAGCAGCCCGCGGCCGCGGCCGCGCCCGAGGGCACTCAGGTCCGGCGGAGGGGGCGAGCGCGCTGGGCCGTGGCCGGCAGCTATGGACTCGGCTCGGAGATCAACAGCTCGAAAGAGATCGACATCGGCTCGATGTGGGTGCGTTGGACCCAGGTGTTGGGAGGCCCGGAGTCTGTCGCCGGCACCAAGAGATTCCTGGGCGGCCAGCCGGCGGTCGGCATCGAGGTGTCGCCGTACAGCACATTCGATCAGGTGCCCCGCGCCTGGGGAGGCGGGTGGCACCTGGTGTACGAGCACCGGCTGCGGCCGCAGCACAAGGTTCGCCCTGTGCTCCGAGCCGGGTCCGGGATGCTGTTCACCTCACGCAACGTCCCACCCGGCGAAACACGTTTCAACTACACACTGTTTGTAGGCGCCGGGGTGGAGATCGCGGTCTCCGACAGGGGCGCGATCCAGATCGACTAGCGACTGTACCACATCTCGAACGCCAACACCGGCCGGCGGAACCCGGGGATCAACGCCCATACGGTAGTCATGGGGCTCGCCTGGGGCTTCTAGCAGGCCGTGGTGAAAGTGTGGTGGGTCTGGTTACGGCGAGTTGGGGTTGCGCGCGGATGCTGCGTCGTTTGTCGTCAACGATGGGGTAACCATCGCCTCCTCCTCTCTCCTGGCCTGCGCCTCGCAAAACCCTGTCGCCAGACCCACCACACTTTCACCACGGCCTGCTAGCCCGGCGGAGTCGCGCTGCTACCAGGTCCGCCCGGCGCCTACCCGCTGAGCACCTGCGCACGCGCCGCCGCCAGGGCCTCGCGGCCGGTATGCCGCGGCCGCGTCCCGAAATGGGTCTTGAGCCGTGTGTTGTCGAGTATCGGCATCCCGGATGACCAGCGTAGCTGTCGGCGTGGCGACGGCGCCCGTCGCAGCAGCCACGAAGCACACGCCAGTCCCCAGGCGACGCCGGCAGGGAGCGACACGCTGGGCCTCGATAGTGCTCGGCAGACCTCCGACAGGCGCATGAGCCCGTCAGCGGCAACATTGTAGGTACCTCCCTCCCCTTCCTGAACCGCCCGCCAGAGAACCTCGGCGGCATCTTCCTCGTGAAGGAACTGCATCACTGGATCGCCTTGCAGCCTCGATACCAGCGGCATGCGGAGCATGTCTTCGATCGCACCCGAGTTTCGAGGTCCGATGGTCGGAGCGACGCGAAACACATAGACCTCGGTGTGACTGTGCACGCTTGCGAACTCGCGCGCAGCTCGGTCCGCGGCGGACTGGTCGGCAACGTCCGCCGGCCCGTCGAACGTGTCCGTCTCCGACCATGGCCGACCATCCGACGAGGACCGCGGGTAGGCCGCGGCACTGCCCCAGTGGATCATGAGCGGCACCCCGACGCTCGCCGCCGCCCGCATCGCCGCGTTGGCCAACGCCAGCCTCCCCGAGCGCGCAATCGGGTCAACGCAGAAGTGAATCAAGCACTCGGGTTGCAGATCACGGACCGCGGCCGCCACGCTGGCGCGATCGCGGCGCACCTGGAAACCGGCAGCGGCCGGCCACCCATCAGGTGCCTCGGCTGCGACTGCGATGGCATCGCCGCCGGCGGCCAGGATCCGTTCCGCGACCAGACCGGCGACCGCGTCGAGCCATCCGAACATCACGACCCGCCCCGCTCCCCCGTCCGTTCGTCTCGAACCCATTACCCGCCACTCAGCGAAGCGCCGCCGTCCACCGGCAGGATGGCGCCGGGTGCCGCTCCGTTCACCTGGACGTGCGGCGCCAGCACCTGCGCGGTGCAGCGCGTCAGCGTGTCCAGTCCACTCCTGGCAATGCAATACGCGGCGAAGTCGCGCCGCTCCAAGATCGCGGCATTGTTGACCATGGCGACTCTTTGCCGGCCGTTTGGGATCAAGGTCTCTCTCGCCGAAGAACTGCGTGGTCGGGCGACCTTCCTCAGGGGGCCGCCGTAGCCGCGGGTGAGTGTAGTGGCTTGCAGGACAGCCGGCACACGGCGCGGCGTTGCTTCGACACATCGATCGCGTCGGCAGGCGTTAGGATGATCTCACTCGATCGTCTCTGCCGGCCCTTCCATTCGCGTGCTCCGATGCCTCAGATCGTCGTTTACACCAAGTCGTTCTGCTCCTACTGCAGCTGGGCGAAGAACTTGCTGGCGGCGAAGGAAGTGGAGTGGGAGGAGATCAACGTCTCGACCGAGCGGAGCCGCTTCGCCGAGATGATCGAGCGCGCCAACGGCCGCATGACGGCGCCACAGATCTTCATCGACGACCTGCACGTTGGCGGTTTCGAGGAGCTGGCGGCGCTTGATACGCGTGGCGAGCTCGACGCGCTGCTGAACCCTGACGACGGCAACAACGGCGACGAGATCACCGACTCCGACCAACCGAACGGCATCAAGGAGGACGACGTGGCCGACAACCATCGTGAGCTGATCATCGTTGGCTCCGGCTGCGCTGGCCTGACAGCGGCCATCTACAGCGGGCGCGCCAACCTGGCGCCGCTGGTCATCACGGGTCGTGAGCTGGGCGGACAGCTCTACACGACCACGGACGTGGAGAACTTTCCGGGGTTTCCCGAGGGCATCCAGGGACCCGATCTGATCGATCGCATGCGGGCACAAGCGGAGCGCTTCGGCGCCGAGCTCCTGTTCGGGCACGTCGCCCGGCTGGAGCTCGCCGCGCAACCGTTCCGGGTCGTGCTCGAGGATGGCGCCGAGCATACGTGCGACGCCTTGATCGTTGCGACCGGCGCCTCGCCCAAGGGTCTCGGTGTGCCGGGCGAGCTCGACCTGCGCGGCTATGGAGTCTCCACCTGCGCGACGTGCGACGCGGCCTTCTTTCGCGATCGTCCGGTGGCCATCGTCGGCGGTGGCGACTCGGCCATGGAGGAAGCCCTGTTCCTCACCAAGTTCGCTTCCTCCGTAGCTCTTCTGCACCGGCGTGATGAGTTCCGGGCCAGCCCCATCATGGCGAGTCGGGTGCTGGAGCACGCGAAGATCGACGTGCGGTGGCACACCGAGGTCGAGGGGTTCGTTGGCACCTCCGAAACGGGGCTAACCGGCGTGAGGATGGTCAACAATCAGACCGACGAGCGTACCGAGCTGAAGGTCGACGGCTGCTTCATCGCCATCGGTCACGATCCCAACACCGATGTGCTGGCCGACTGGCCCATCCGGCTCGACGACCTGGGCTACGTCACCGAGGACGAGCGGCCGCTACCCTACACCGGGATCGAAGGGGTATTCGTAGCGGGCGACGTTCACGACCATCACTACAGACAGGCGGTCACGGCCGCAGGTTACGGCTGTCGAGCAGCTCTCGACGCCGAGAAATGGCTCACCAATCGGCTGATGGGAGCTTGACGCGGAGCCACACCGCGACGCCTTCAGCCCCTGAACTGTCCGGTGAGAAACGGATTGGTACGACGCTCGCGAGCCAGCGTGGTTTCCGGACCGTGTCCCGGAAGCACCGTGACATCATCGCCCAACGGCAGCAGCACGTCGCGAATCGACCGCATCAAGGTCTCGTGATCGCCGCCCGGCAGATCGGTGCGCCCTATCGATCCGGCGAACAGGCAGTCGCCGGCGATCACGACGCTCAGGTCGGCGAACCAGAAGGCCACGTGGCCGGGGGCATGGCCCGGAACGTGTAGGACTCGGGCCTGAAGACGTCCCAGGGTCATGAGGTCGTCGGCGGCGAGCCAGCGATCCGGTAGGGGCAAAGCCGGAACGTGGAGCCCGAACATCGCCCCCTGCTGCTCGACCGCCTCGTACAGGGGTCGATCCAGTGGGTGAAGCGCCAGCGGCGCGCCAGTAGCTGCTGTCGCCTCGGCAACCCCTGCGACGTGATCGATGTGCGCGTGCGTCAGCCAGATCTGCTCGATGCTGAGCCCCTCCCGCCCGGCGATCTCCAGGAGCTTCTCGACATGACCGCCCGGGTCGACGAGCGCACCCACTCCGGTCTCCGGACAGCCTATCAGCCATGAGTTCTCGCTGAACGGCGCCACCACCTCAACGTGTCGGAACATCCGCACCCCTGCGCGCGACCGTTTGCGTTCCGCTAATTGCTCCCACTCCGTGGCGCGGCCGCAATGCGCTACGAACCTCGGAAACGAAACACTACCGTACCGGTGTGATGGGCAATGTCGGCGCGCGGCCGTCAAACGCCTCGCGGATGCGTTCGGCCAGCGTCGTGTTGCGGGCCGAGGGCGATGCGTTGCCGACGGCGCGGTCGAGCGTCTCACGACTGCTGATCAGAACCGCGACTTGCTGTGCCCGGGTGAGCGCTGTGTACAACAAGTTGCGTTGCAACATGATGTGGTGCTCGGGCATGAGGACGACTACGACAGCCGGGTACTCGCTGCCCTGGCTCTTGTGAACGGATATCGCGTACGCCAGCGTCAGGTCACCCGTGGCGCCGGCATCGTAGCCGACGAGGCGACCGCCGAAATCGACGCTCAACCCCGCCTCGGCATCGGCGATGGCGACGTGCCCGATGTCGCCGTTGAACACCTCGCGGTCGTAGTCGTTGCGCAGCTGCATGACGCGGTCGCCGACACGCAGCATCGGCGCCGCCGACGGATCGGCGGTCGGATCCGGGTTGAGGGCCGCCTGCAGCTCGGCGTTGAGCCGGCTTACGCCGCAACGGCCACGATGCATCGGCGCCAGCACCTGCACGTCGCGCATGGGGTCCAAATCGAAGCGCTTCGGGATCCGGTTCGTGACCAGGCGCTGAACGAGCTCGCGGGCGCGATCCGGATGGCGCTCGTCGATCATGTAGAAGTCGGCATCCGGCTGGTCGGCCGGATGCGGCGCTTCGGGGAGCTCGCCTGCGTTCACCCGATGCGCGTTGCGAACGATGAGGCTTGCACGAGCCTGACGGAAGATGCGCTGCAACCGCACGGTAGGTACCCGCTCCGACGCGATCAGGTCGCGGAGCACCGCTCCGGGGCCGACTGGCGGCAGCTGGTCAGCATCACCGACCATCAACAGGCGGGCATCGGGTCGGAGCGCCGAAACGAACGCATCCATGAGCACCAGATCCACCATCGAGAACTCGTCGATCACCGCCAGGTCGGCTTCGACGGGATTATCGGGCCCACGGCTGAAGCCCTGCCCGTACCCGAACTCCAGCAGTCGATGAATGGTCTTGGCCTCACGCCCCGTCGCCTGCTCCATGCGCTTGGCGGCACGGCCGGTCGGTGCCGCCAACGCGACCCGTAGATCGAGCATGGTGGCGCAGCGGGCAATCGCATCGACGAGCGTCGTCTTCCCGGTGCCGGGACCACCGGTCACAACCACGAGCCGGCGAAGGAGCGCGCTCTCCAACGCCGTCCGTTGCTCGTCCGCCAGGCCTACCTCGAGACTCGAGGTCACCTGACGCACGGCACCGAGCACACGGTCCTCCTCGATAGGCTCAATCGCACCGGCGGAAGCACCGAGAGCGGCGAGACGGCGAGCCACACGAAGCTCGGCAGCATACAACCCGGCCGTATAAACGCGCGGATCTGTCTCGCCATCCGGTTCCACCACCACATCTCGACGCAGCGCCAAGGCGTCGATCGCCGCGCCCAGCTCGTGCGACTCATCGAGATCGAGCAGCCTGGCGGCAACTGCCTGGAGCTCCGAGCTCATCAGAAAGCAATTGCCGCGGCCCGCCGCGGCGAGCAACGCTTCCGCCAAGCCCGCGGCCAGTCGGTCCGGCGCGTCCGGGGCTACGCCCATTCGCATTGCCAGCCCGTCAGCGGTGCGAAACCCGATGCCACGCACCTCGCGTGCCAGCGAGTACGGATCCCTCTTGACGCGCCCGACAGTCTCCTCTCCCCAGGCGCGGACGACGGCCTCGGCGAGCGCCGGGCCGAGCCCGTGTCCCTGCAGGAAGATCCGTGCCTGGCGGTGCGCCGTTTTCTCGAGCCAGCCGGCCTTGATCTGCTCGAGTCTCTTGGGGCCGATACCGCGCACGGCGAGCAGACGCTCGGGATCTTCATCCAGTACCTGCAACGTGTCGGTGCCGAAGCGATCCACCAGCCTTCGTGCGAGCTCCGGGCCGATGCCGGGTACGACCCCGGAAGCGAGGTAGCGCCGCGCGCCGCTCTCACTCTGCGGTTCGGCGGGCATGCACAGCTTCGCCCTGAACTGCCGCCCGTAGCGTCGGTCGGTCTCCCACTCCCCCTGGATCTCGATGCACTCGCCGGGGAACAACGGCGCCATGGCGCCGACGACCGTGATCAAACCGCCGTCGTCGGGTTCGAAGTGCACCACGGCCCAGCCCGATTCGCGATTCTCGAAGACCACCCGGGCCACCGTGCCTCGAAGCCGCCCGTCGAACAGCGACGGCTCCTGCGCTCGCGCCATCTCAGCTACTCAGATGTGGAGCGGGCGACCGTCAACCGCCAGGGCGGCTTCCTTGAAGGCCTCCGACAACGTGGGGTGCGCGTGCACGGTAAGGGCGAGGTCCTCGGCATAACCGCCGTAGCCCATCGCCACAACCGCCTCATGGATCAGGTGCCCGGCCTCCGGTCCAACGCAGTGGACACCGAGAATCACGTCGGTGTCGGCATCGGCGATCACCTTCACCCAGCCATCCATGTCATCGCGTGCGCGCGCCCGGCCGTTGCCGCGGAACGGGAAACGGCCAATCTCGAGGCGATGCCCGCGGAGCTCCGCTTCGTCCTCTCGGAGCCCCACCGAGGCGAGCTCCGGATGGGTGAACACGACCGCCGGGATGGCATCGTATTCCATCGCTGCAGCGCGACCGGCGATGCACTCTGCCGCCACAACGCCCTCGTCCATGGCGACGTGAGCCAGCATCGGCGTGGCGATCACGTCTCCGACGGCGTAGACGCCGGGGATACCGGTGCGCATACCGTGGTCGACGGTGATAAAGCCTCGATCGTCCGTCTCCAGGCCGATCGCGTCGAGGCCGAGGCCGTCGGTCGCCGGTCGCCGACCGATCGAAACGAGTACCCGGTCCGCCTCGACCGTCGTGTCTTCGCCTCCCATGCTGTAGCGCACAAGCGCCGATCCGCCTTCGACTTCGACAGCGCTCACCCTCGATCCCAGACGAATGTCGAGACCCTGCTGTCCGAGGAGCGTGTGGGCCATCGCCGCCACCTCGGCATCCATCTCCGGCAGCACACGGTCCATCATCTCCAAGACGACGACTTCGGTGCCCAGACGCGCGTAGACGCTGCCGAGCTCAAGCCCGATATAGCCGGCGCCCACCACCACCATTCGATCGGGCACCGTCTCCAGACCCAGGGCACCGCGCGACGAGATCACCACATCCTCGTCGCAGCCAATGCCGGGTAGCTCCGCCTCCACCGATCCGGTGGCGACGATGACGTTGTCCGCCCGCACCCTCCTGACCGACCCGTCGTCGGCGGTTACCTCGAGCGTTCCGGGCGCATCAAAGCGTGCCGCTCCGGCAAGCTGCTCCACCCCATGGCGCTTGAGCAGACCGCGCACGCCGGTCGTCAGCGCCTTCACGACCTTGGCCTTGTGCCGCTGCATGGCCACAAAATCGACGCTGGCTCCCTCGACCCGTATTCCGAATGTCGAGGCGCGTTTGATCTGGCTGAACAGATGCGACGCGTCGAGCAGCGCCTTGGACGGTATACATCCGACGTTCAGACAAGTACCGCCGACGAACTCCTTCTCGATAACCGCGGTCCGGAGCCCGAGTTGCGCCGCACGAATCGCCGCCACGTAGCCTCCGGGCCCGGCGCCGATCACGGCCACTTCCACCTGCGTCTCTGAGCTCATCGTCGGCTCACGGCGCCAGGAGCTGGAGCTTCGGGTCCTCGAGCAGCGCCACCAGGTCACGCGTGAACAGCGCCGCCGGCGCGCCGTCGACGACGCGATGATCGAGCGAGAGCGACAGATTCACCATGTCGCGAATCACGATCTCGTCATCGCGCACCACCGGGCGCTTGCGAATCGCCGGAATCCCGAGGATGGCGACCTCGGGGTGGTTGATGATCGGCGTGGCAACGAGGCCGCCGATGTTTCCAGTGCTCGTGATCGTGATGGTGCCACCCTGCAGATCATCCGCGGCACTTCGCCCGGCGCGCGCGTCGGCGGAGAGCCGTTCGATCTCCTGTGCGAGATCGAAGATACTCAGCCGGTCCGCGTTCTTCACCACCGGCACCATCAGGCCACGATCGGTATCGGTGGCAATGCCGACGTTGTAGTAGCGCTTCAAGACGATCTCGCCGCTCTCCTCGTCGAGCGACGAGTTCACGATCGGATGACGACGGCAAGCCTCGGTCAGCGCTTTGATGAAGAACGGCAGGTAGGTGACCCGCAGCCCCTCGGCTGCCGCCATCTCCTTCGCCTCACGACGCAGTGCGACAATCTCGGTCATGTCGCACTCCTCTACGTAGGTGAAGTGCGGGATAACGCGCTTCGCCTCCGCCAGCCGCTCGGCGATGCGCCGACGGAGTCCGCGCAGGGGAACACGCTCCTCCAGCGGGCCGTCAACAGCAGGCGTCAGCAAAAGAGGGCGAGCGCCCGGCGGCGATTCGTCGTGGCTCGCCCGTACCGCCGCCGGTTCGGTCCCATGGCCGGTGGCAGGCAGCGGTGGAGAATCCGGTGGCCCCGCGTCGACCCGGTCTCCGTGACCGGTGAGGTCGGCCTTGGTGATCCGGCCGCCCTTTCCGGTTCCATGCACGTCTTGCAGATCGATCCCGAGCTCGCGTGCCAGGCGGCGAGTCGCCGGGGTCGTCAGCGGACCACCGGCAGCCGGCGGCGGAGCCTCCCACGCCGGAAGCTCGTCTGCGTTGTCATCGAGCTCGGCACGCGCCATCGCCCGTGCTGCCGCCACCGCGTCTTCGTCCCCCGCCTCCACTTCAACAACGACCGGCTCATCGTCCTCGACTGGCGCGCCCGGCTCGACCGGCTGGTCAGGAGCCTCGAGCTCCGACGTCGCGCCCACTTCGCTGCCGCCGGCATCGTCGCCAGCGCCGATCAGCAAGATCACCGCGCCGACGTCAACGATATCGCCCTCCTTGGCGCGCAACTCGAGCACGGTCCCTGGAACCGGCGAGGGAATCTCCACCGTGGCCTTGTCGGTCATCACCTCGACGAGCGGCGTGTCCTCTTCCACCACGGCGCCCTCGGCGACGAGCCACTTGATGATCTCGCCCTCGGCCGTTCCTTCACCGATCTCGGGTAACTTGATCTCGGTCGTCATGGGCCTCAGAAGTTTGCGACTCGCTCGATCGCATCGACGACGCGTCGACAGCACGGCAAGTAGTCGTCCTCGTGTACGTGCGGAACCGGCAAGTCATAGCCGGCGACTCGCTCGATGGGGGCCTCAAGGTGCAGGAACGCGCGCTCCGAGAGCGTAGCGGAGAGCTCGGCACCGTAACCGCAGAACGTCGGCGATTCGGCGGCGATGACCGCCCGTCCGGTCTTGGCTATGGAGCGCAGTACGGCAGCAATATCGAGCGGCAACAGCGTACGTAGATCGACAACGTCAACCTGAATGCCCGACTCGGCAGCAACCTCTGCTGCCTCCATCGCCAACGGCACGGTGGAGCCGTACGCAAACACCGAAACGTCGGTGCCCCGTCGCCGGGTGCATGCCTCGCCGAGGGGAACAATGTGCTCGTCGTCAACAGCGCAGGTTTCCCGGTAGAGGCCCTTGGGCTCCAGAAAGACGACCGGATCGGCCCCGCGCAGCGCGGCGCGCAACATGCCTGCTGCATCAACGGCATCGGACGGTGCAGCCACGACGATCCCGGGGGTGTGGCAAAAATAACCTTCAGGGCTCTGCGACTGGTACATGCCACCACCGACGCCGCCACCGTACGGCAGGCGCAGGACGAGCGGGCAGGAGTACTGACCGCCGGAGCGATAGCGGATCCGGGCGATCTCCGACACGACGTGCTCGAAACCGGGCCAGACGAAGTCCGCGAACTGAATTTCGATTACCGGACGCAGGCCGTATAGGGCCATGCCGACGGCGGTGCCGATCACGCCCCCCTCGCCCGTCGGCGTGTCGACCACGCGCCGATCGCCGAAGTCGTCTCGCAGCCCCTCGGTGGCACCGAAGAGGCCGCCCAACGCACCGACGTCCTCGCCCAGGAGCACGATCGCCTCGTCGCGGCGCATCTCGGCGCCCAGCGTCCGGTTGATCGCTTGCGCCATGCTCAGATCGGACATCTTGGTCAACCCTGTCCCGCTAGGGCTCGTCGCGCAGGCGACGCAGCTTGCGCGACTGCTCCTGCAACATCCAAGGCCGCTCGGCCCAGACATCGTCGAACATCGCGTCCGCCGGGGGCGGCCCGGCATTCTCCGCCGCCGCGACGGCAGCGGCGACGCGCTCATCGCAGTTCCGACCGAACTCCTCCTCGCGGCCAGCGTCCCAGACGCCGCGGTACTCGAGGTAGGGGCGGAGTCTGCCCGCCGGCTCTTCCGCCGTCGTCCCATCTGGTACGACCGCTTCGATCAACGTTGGCCCCTCGCCGCCAACCGCGGCGCGCCGCGCGGTGCGTGCAGCGGTATACACCGCCAGCATATCGGTGCCGTCAACGCTGACCGCCATGATGCCGTAGGCCACCGCAATGGGCGCCAGCGACGCGCTTGCGCAACGACACACGAAGACCGCCGGGGCCGTATGTCGGGCGGCCGTCGAGAGGGCGACCTGGAAGGCAGCCTGATCGGTGGCTGCAACCCCGAACAGGGCGAGAACCGCGTGCGGATCGTGCTGCAGCTTCATCGCCATCGCCGTGCCCGCAGCGTGCTGAATCTGTGTTGCCAGCGGCCCAGAAACGGAAACGAAACGACCCGACGGTAGCGTCGCGTGGCCCGGCAATTGTCGGCCACGCCCGAGATCCTCGCGCGACGACAGTATCTGGGCGAAGAGCTGTTCGATACTTCCACCGCGCACCAGAAACGCTGCCACGTCGCGATAGGACGGATAGAGCCAGTCGCCGTCCTGGAAGGCCCGCGCTGCGCCGGCCGACACGGCGGCACTGTTTCCAGACGGCGCCCAGAACCCGATACGTCCGGCTTGCTGCAGGCGCGCGCACCGCTCATCGACGATGCGCGCCAGAACGAGCGACTCGTACAGGGCCGTCAAGTCAGCATCGGACAGATCCTCGACATTGCGCTCGATCGCCTCGACGTCGTCTGCCAGAACAGTCAGCAGCTCGCCCATGCCCCCTCCTTGGAGGAAGCGCGCATCGCAGCTGGGGAGCTGGCGACGGCCGGCACTGCGGCACGACGCGCGGCGACGAGATTGGCCACGAAAAACTCGCCCGCGCGATAGGAGCTGCGCACCAGAGGACCCGACGCCACGTAGGCGAAGCCGAGCTGCTCGCCGACCTTTTGAAGCTCACCGAAGCGCTCGGGTGTCACCCACTCGATAACATCGAGGTGTCTGGCGGTGGGCTGCAAGTATTGGCCGAGGGTCAGAAAGTCGACACCGACCGAACGCAGATCTCGCATGCAGCGAACTAGTTGCTCATCGCTCTCGCCGAGCCCGAGCATCAATGAAGACTTGGTGAAGGGCTGCCGACGATGGCGCTTGGCGGCCTCCAGCACGGCGAGCGACTTGTCGTAGCCGCAGCGCACATCACGTACCGTGCGCTGCAGTGCCTCGACCGTCTCGAGATTGTGCGCGAACACCTCCAGCCCGGTGTCACACAAGGTGTCGACAGCAACGGTCTTGCCGTCGAAATCACCCACCAGGGCCTCGACGATCAGATCCGGCTGGCGCTGCTTCAGGTACTCGACACAGGTAGCAACATGCGCCGCGCCACCATCATCGAGGTCGTCCCGATCGACCATCGTCAAGACAACGTAGCGTAGCCCCAGCAGCGCGACGGACTCGGCAAGCTTGCGCGGTTCCTCGCTATCCAGCCAACCGCGCGGGTTGCCGGTGGTCACGGCGCAGAATCGGCAGCCGCGCGTGCAAACCTCCCCCAAGAGCATGAACGTGGCGGTGCCGCCCTCCCAGCATTCCCCGACGTTGGGGCAGCGCGCCTCTTCGCAAACGGTGAACAGCCCGCGATCGCGCAGCGTTTTCTTGATGAAGGTGTAGCGCTCGCCGCCCGGCGCGCGAACTCGGAGCCAATCCGGCTTGGTGCGGCGCGTCAGAGATCCCGGAGCGCAACCCTCAGGTCGGCTTTGAAGCCCGGGAAGGTCCGCCATGAGGGCGATTATCCCACATCTAGCGATTCGCCCCGCCACTCCGGGCTCTCTCGGAAGGTGATACCGATTCTGTACCATCGCCCTGGGCATCGGTGTGCAGAGCTGCGCTCCATTGCGCCGTTGCGTCGCGGATCATCCGGTCGTCCTCGTGCACGTAGCGCATGGTCGTCTTGATGTCCGCATGGCCCATCGCGCGCTGGGTTCCGACCAGGTCACGACCACGAATACGTCGTGATCATGGAGGCGGTGGCCTATAGGGTCGTCCCCGGCAAGTGGGGCACCACGCTCGACTAGGCCCCTACGAGATCACCGAGGGTCCACGAGCACTTGCCCGAATGCAGACTACGGCACAAGGTGCCCTGGGGATCACTACTTCAGTGCGAGATGCGCGCGATGGCGAGCAAAGGGAAGCGCGACGAACGTGTCTGTTTCTGGTGCGGTGCCGGCGGCGCTGGAACGATGGACCACGTCGTCCCGAAACGGTGGTTCAGGCCCCCACGGCCTGCGGATCTGCCAACCGTACCAAGTTGTACCGCATGCAACCGTAGCTACCAGCCCGACGAGGATCTCACACGTGTGTATCTCGTCCAGCACCGACGGGCGAACGACGAGGCGGAGTGGATCTTCGAGCACAAAGTGATTCGGGGTGACCTGACCCCCGAAAACGGATCCGGATGTAATCTCACGATCTGGGTCAAGAACGGGAGGTCAGAATGCCGAGTAAGAGGCACAGCGCCGAGCAGATCGTACGCAAGCTCCGGGAGGCTGAGGTGGAGCTGGCTCGAGGGGCGACGGTCAAGGATGCCTGCCGCAAGCTAGCAATCACCGAGCACACCTACTACCGGTGGCGGCGAGAGTACGGCGGACTGAAGCTCAACCAGGCCAGAAAGCTCAAGCAACTGGAGAAGGAGAATGCCCGGCTCAAGAGGCTGGTGGCGGAAAAGGAACTCGACCTGTCGATCCTGAAGGAAGTGGCGGAGGGAAACTTCTGAGCCCAGCTCGGCGGCGAGAGGCGGTGGCACATGTACGGGGGCGGCTGGGCGTCTCGGAGAGGCGGGCGTGTCGGGTACTGAAACAACCACGCACGACACACCGGTACGTGCCAAGAGAGCCGCAACAGGAGCAGATTTTGACGGAGCGGATCGTGGATTTAGCCCGACAGTACGGGCGCTACGGATATCGGAGGGTGACAGCGTTGCTGCGCATGGAGGGCTGGTCCGTGAACCACAAACGAGTGCAGCGTATCTGGCGGCGCGAAGGGCTGAAAGTACCGAGAAAACAGCCCAAACGAGCACGGCTGTGGCTGAGCGATGGCTCCTGCATCCGGCTGCGCCCACAGCACCGGGATCATGTCTGGGCGTATGACTTCCTGCACCACCGGACGCACGACGGTCGGGCTATGAGGCTGCTGACGATCGTCGATGAGTACACACGAGAAAGCCTGGCGATCCATGTAGCACGGAAGCTCAACTCTGAGGACGTGCTGGAGCAGCTCGGGAGGTTGTTCGTACACCGGGGCATACCTGAGCACATCCGGTCGGATAACGGACCAGAGTTCACCGCCGAGGCGGTTCGCGACTGGCTGGGCCGGTTGGGCGTGGGGACGCTGTTCATCGAGCCGGGCTCGCCGTGGGAGAACGGTTACGTGGAGAGCTTCAACGGCAAGCTACGCGACGAGCTGCTGGATGGAGAGATCTTCTACACGCTCAAGGAGGCAAAGGTTCTGATCGAGAGATGGCGTCAGCACTACAACCGCATGCGACCGCACAGCTCGCTGAGCTATCGGCCGCCCGCACCCGAAGCGACGTTGTTGAAGCCGGCTGCGCTCCGCTTCGCCGGCCTCAACAACCTCTTGTCAGCACCGAGTTACTGAGATAAGACATGGTACTAACCGCGGGGTCAGGTCAGGGGGATGGAGCGGCATAAACAACGCGGGCTACGAGACAAGATCGCTCGATCATTCACCAGAGTCGACTTGCGTACCCCAAGCGGTCTGTACATGGACACTGCCACTGCCATGCGTGTCGACGCGAGCGATGCTAACCGAGTGGAGCGTGTCATGGAGTGGAGTTACCCCGTTTCGGTGGACAGTTGAACGCTTGGATTTGAGGCCGTAGTCGTAGTGCTGTGGGAACTCGTGGGAGCCGCAGAGCGGCTTCCAAGTGGCGGTGCGGATCGCGGCGCGATCTGCATGGGTACGGCAGTTTCCACAGCCGGTGACGGGGTCTCGGAGTAGCTCCTCTCGTAGGCGATTGGGGATTGGTTTCCGAGCGCCGAGTGGCGCCGTCGTGGGTTGTAGAACCCCTCGATGAACTCGAACACGGCCATGCGGGCTTCGACCTGGCTCTTGAAGCTCTGCCGCCATAGCAGCTCCGTCTCTAGCGTCGCGAAGAAGCTCTCGGCCATGGCGTTGTCGTAGCAGTCGCGAGCTGATCCGGTCGAGGGACGTACACCGAGCTGCTTGCAGCGGTGGCCGAAGGCGATCGAGGTGTATTGCGTGCCCTGATCAGAGTGGTGGATCACGCTCTCAGGTCGGCGTTGCCAGATCGCCATGTTGAGCGCCTCAAGCACCAGTTCGGTACGCAGGTGGTTGGCCATCGACCAGCCCACCACCCGCCGGCTGAAGGCATCCATCACCACCGCCAGGTACAAGAACCCCGACCACGTAGAGACGTACGTGATGTCGGCAACCCACAGGCGATCGGGTGCACCGACCGCGAAGTCACGTTTCACCAGATCGGGCACCGGCTGCGCGTCAGTACCGCGGCGCGTCGTGCGCAGCCGACGGCGGCGGCTGACACCCTCCAGCCCCGCCTGGCTCATCAGCCGTGCCACGCGTTTGCGCCCCACCCGAACGCCGTCGGCGGCCAGTTCCGCGTGTACCCGAGGCACGCCATAGGTCGCACGGCTAAGTCGATGGATCGTCTCGATCTGCTCACGCAGCTGTGCATCCTGTCGTGCTCGCATACTGCTAGGGCGTTGTCGCCACGCGTAGTAGCCGCTGGTGGAGACCTCCAGCACTCGGCACATCGTGGCGATCGGATAGCAGGCCTGGTGAGCTCTCACGAACCCGAAGACTTCTTGGGTACTGCGCCGGTCTCCCGAGCGAACCAGGCCGCGGCTTTTGCCAGGATCTCCCGCTCCGTCTTCAACTGGCGGTTTTCCCGGCGTAGCCGCCGTAGTTCTTCCTTGTCCTGGCTACTCAGGCCAGCCGCGCTAAGCCCGTCATCTCGATCCGCCTGCTTGATCCATGTACGGATCGTCCAGTACGAGGGCTCGAACTCCTCGGCGAGCTCCTGCACGCTGCGTCCTGCCCGCGCTAGCTCGACGATCTGCCGACGAAACTCCGGCGGATAAGGCGGTCGTGTTCTTCGCATCGCAGACTCCTTTGGCGTTAGCCATAAGGTGTCCACGGAAGCGGGTCAACTCCAGAGAAGGTCGTGCGGGGACTCTACTCGTACCACTACCGTGAGCGCCTAGCATCGGACCTACCCGTGCACATTCTGGACATAACAGAGCGTCAAAGCGGTCACGAGAAGGTGTGGCAACAGATGAATTCTGGCGGGTTTGGCGACGTGATTCTGACCTGACCCCGTCTTGGGGGTTTGGGTCACTAGTCCGGCAGCGCCACGGCGGCGAGCGAACCGGAGTGCGCCGGCCCGCCTATCGGCAGTACGATGTACTGTTTGCCCTCGTGCATATAGGTCATCGGCACCTGGTTGCTCGGTGCCGGGATATCCACCGTACCGAGCCGCTTGCCGGTGCGCTTGTCGACCGCGTGCAGCAGTGGAGCGCCACGGCGGCCCTCGGCGTAGATCAGCAGCGTCTTGGTCACCACCTTGGTGGCATGTGAGCGCTTGCCGGTGTTGGAGATGTCGAGGCCCTGCAGCGCCGGATGGTGGGTGATCTCGTCGGGGGTATCGCCGTTGGGGATCCACCACAGATGCTCACCGGTGTTCAGATCGATCGCGGTGATCCGACCGTACGGCGGCTTGAGGTAACGCAATCCTTGCACTCGACCGGGCCCGACGTACGGTCCGTTCGCCCACGCCATGACCGTCCTGCCGATCGGGTTGGGATCGTTGGCATCTGCCTCGATGCCGGGGATTAGAAATTGCGCAGAGCAGCTCTTCCACGAGGCGACGTAAAGGATCTGGGTCTCTGGGTCGACCGCTGCGCCGCCCATGATATTGGTGCCGCCGTCCTCACCGGGGCAGGTCAACGATGCCTTGAGGCCGAGGTCGTTGTCGCGGTGTAGCGGCGGGTTGAACAGCGGACCCATCTCGAACTCGCTGAGCATCTCGACAGCTGCCTGCCGCAGCTCCGGGGTGAAATCGATCAGGTCGTCCTCGGTAATGCCCTGCATCTCGTACGCCGCCGGCCTTGTCGGGAACGGCTGCGTCGGCGACGTCTTCTCACCGGGGATCTTCGACGCCGGCACCGGTCGCTCTTCGATCGGCCACACCGGCACGCCGGTCTCGCGGTTGAGCACGTAGGCGAAGCCCTGCTTGGTCGTTTGTACCAGCGCCGGGATGTTCTTGCCGTCGACGGTGATGTCGATGAGGTTCGGCGCGGTGGGGATGTCGTAGTTCCAGATGTCGTGGTGCACGGTCTGGAAGTGCCAGCGACGCTCACCCGTCTTGATGTCGAGGGCGATGATGGAGGTGGCGAAAAGGTTGTCGCCGGGATGGAAGCCTCCCCAGTAGTCGTTGGTCGGCGGGTCGGTAACGACGTACACCAGGCCGAGCTCCGGGTCGGCGGCCATCGGTGCCCACGCCGAGACGTTGCCGGTGTACGACCAGGCATCGCTTTCCCAGGTCTCGTGGCCGAACTCGCCGGGCTGCGGAATGACGTTGAACTTCCACAGGTGCTCCCCAGAACGCGCGTCATACGCCAGCATGTGGCCGGGCACGTTCTCGCGGCGGGTCTGCAGGTACCCCTGCTCGTGCGAGTTACCCACCACCACCACGTCGTTGACCACCATCGGCGGCGACGAGTTGGTGATGTAGCCGGTCTCCTTGGGCAGGCCCTCGTAGGCGTCGTACTCATAACCGAAGTCGGCCAGCAGGTCGACCGTGCCCTCGTTGCCGAACTGCTCGATCGGCTGTCCGGTGACCGCGTCGAGCGCGTGCAAGAAGAAGCCGGGCGAGATCATGTAGATCACGCCGCGGCGATCGATGTTGGCGTACCCGACGCCTTTGCCGTAGTTCTTGCGCATGGAGTCTTCCCAGCGCGGCGTGTGGGGCTCGCGGTAAGTCCACAACGTCTCGCCGGTGGCCGGGTCGATGGCGACGACCGTGCGCCGTTGGCCGGCGACAGTGTAGAGCACGCCGTTCGCGTAGATCGGGGTGGAGCGCATGATGTTGTCCACCGAGGGGCCGTAGTTGTCGCCGCGCCAAACCCAGGCGACCTCGAGATCCTCGAAATTGTCGGCGTTGATCTGATCGAGCGGCGAGTAGCGCGTGCTGGCCGCATCACCGCCCCAGTGACGCCATTCACCGTTCTCGGTACCGGTGCTCGACCCGCCTTGCTGACCGACCGCCGGCATCGACATCAGGCACAGGGTTGCCACCATCGCGGCGCAGCAATTCAGTCTCGTCATGGCATCCCTCGTCCTGAAACGGACACTGGTTCGTACCCAGTCGTCCAGGAACATCAACGCAGTTGGTACTCCCGACGGACGACAACTGTCAACCCAGGCTGATAAGGGCGGTCGGCGTCGCTAGCCCACTTTCGATACCCATGGCCACCACTCGGTGTCGAGTTCAAGACAGGGCTCGTTGGAGCCACTACCTCCTACTGCCGTGTGACCTCCGAAAACATGCCGCTATAGGTCGGATAGCGAGTCGCTTTCGCCTCGTGAGGCGCACGGACGACCACCGGAGTGCTCAGGCGTGGATCAAAGAATGGCGTCGCTTCAGGAGCCGCAGAGCCTTTCTTCGTGAAAACTCGGTGGCGGGCAAGGATCAGTCAGCGAAGGCGGCATTCCGGCTGCTCCCGTGGACCCGTGCAACCCCCGGCGATAGGCTTCAGGCGCTCACCCACCCTGCCTCGGGAGCGCCATGGAACCCGGCACCAAGTTAGGCCCCTACGAAATCACCGAGCAGCTCGGCGCGGGCGGCATGGGCGAGGTGTACCTGGCGCAAGACACACGCCTGGGCCGCAAGGTGGCCATCAAGGTGCTGCCTGCCGAGTTCGCCTCTGACCCCGAGCGCCTCGCCCGCTTCGAGCAGGAAGCCCGAGCTGCTGCCGCCCTGAACCACCCGCATATCGCCTCAGTCTTTGATGTCGGCACCGAGGACGGCACCCACTTCATGGTGCAGGAGTACCTGGAGGGGGACACGCTCCGGGAGCCGCTACAGAAGGGCGCTCAGCCGCTCAAGAAGGCGCTCGGGTTGGCTACCGAGATCGCCGAGGCTCTGGCTGCCGCTCACGCCGCCGGGATCATCCACCGTGACCTGAAGCCGGAGAACATCTTCGTCACCAAGGAGGGGCACGCCAAGGTGCTGGACTTCGGCCTAGCGAAGCTCACCGAGGTGGCGGTGACGGGATCACCGGATGGTGCAACACAGTCACCCACGATGATGGGGACGGTGGCCGGTCAAGTGATGGGTACTGCTGGCTACATGGCCCCGGAGCAGGTTGAGGGCTCTGACAGGATCGACCATCGGGCCGACCTTTTTGCCTTTGGCTCAGTCCTCTACGAGATGGTGACCGGGAGGCAAGCATTTGCCGGTGAGAGCGTCCACGACACCCTCCACCGCATCGGACACGAGGAACCCTGTGAGCTAGTCGAGATCGACGCGTCATTGCCCTCAGAAATGCAACGCATTGTCAGGAAAAGTCTGACAAAGGAGCCAGAAGGCCGTTATCAAGACGCCGATGATCTGGTTGTCGACCTAGCGGCTCTCGCCGTGGAGGTTGGCATGGACCGGGCCATACCGATTTCGGCTGCCCTACTGGGCGGTGCAGTGGAATCGCCGGGTAGGCCGTCCTGGGCTGTTGTGCTCCCTTCCGCAGTTGCCCTCGTGTTCCTCGGAGCCGGGGCAACGTGGCTACTGACTCGTGCGGGTCCGCCGGCTCCGACGATCCCCATGAGCTTCGAGATTAGCCTGCCCCAAGGAACCAGCTTTCCCACCGGGGTGGGTTCGAACATCGCGGTTTCGCCGAACGGCAGCGCCACTGTGTTCGTCGCCGAAGACGAGTCTGGGCGCCAGCTCTATCTCCGGCGCACCGACGAACCGACCGAGGCCACGCCGATTCGCGGCACCGGAGGTGCCCAGAACCCGTTCTTCTC
The DNA here is from genome assembly GCA_965248695.1 of Acidobacteriota bacterium. GTDB lineage: Bacteria > Acidobacteriota > UBA890 > UBA890 > WLXD01 > DASCOT01. Next base: position 5,704,681 of record CBDFKD010000002.1, read on the forward strand.
GCCGGATGGAGAGTGGGTGGGCTTCCAAGACAGATCGAGTATCAAGAGAGTGTCGCTGTCGGGAGGCGAGCTGTACTCGATATGCGACTTGTGCACCTCGGGCAGTTGGGTCGAGGACGGGAGCATCTATTTCTCGTGGAGTGGCTCCCTATATCGGGTTCCCGAATCCGGCGGAGAGCGACAACTCGTGGCGGAGCCGATGCCGGAGCAAGACCTACGTTTTCTTGAAAGCCCCGTTGCACTTCCGGGAGGCAAGATTTTGCTCTTCTCGATCGGCAACCTCTCGAATGGGGGAGTGGGCGCGCTGTCGCTCGAGACGGGTGACTTCATCCGCATCTCGGCAACTGGCTCGAATCCCAAGTACGCAGAGTCGGGTCACGTCCTCTATCCGCGCAATGACACGCTGCTCGCCGTCCCTTTCGATGCAGAGGCTTTTCGAGTATCGGAGCGGGCCGTGCCGGTTCTGCCGGGCGTACGCGTGGAGAACGGCGGAGCGGTGCAGGTGGCCGTTTCGCGCAATGGCCTTCTTGTCTACGCGCCCAGCCGGGGCCGCACGGGCACCCAGCTGGCGTTTGTAGATATAGGTGGCGACAACGTTGAGCCCGTAACGGCGGAGTGGCGTCGATTCCGCGCACCGAGACTCTCGCCGGATGGTGATCAGATTGCCGTTGCGATCATCGACGCTGGCGCGACCGACATCTGGCTCGTTGATGCCGAGACGGGCACCATGAGTCCTCTGACCACCTCGGGCGACGCGTCGGCGCCACTATGGACACCGACGGGCGACCGAGTGACCTTTGCTTCGGGCTCGGTGGGTTCCTACGCCATCAAATCGCTACCCGCTGGCGGGGGCGGGTCGGAGCAGACGCTCTACACCAGCGCGAACCAGGTCTGGCCCGAGTCGTGGCACCCCGACGGTGTTCGACTCGTTCTTCGTGAGGTGGCAACGAGCAGCGACCTCTTGCTTCTCGACCTGCGTGACGGCAGCACGGCGTCGCTCGTGAACACCGATTCCAACGAGGACGCCGCCGCCCTTTCGCCCGATGGGGAGCTGCTGGCGTACGAGTCGCACCGAGGCGGTTTGAACGAGGTGTACATCCGGCGCCTCGACGAGCAGGGAGTGGGAGTCCCGGTATCGAACGGTGGCGGCGGCGAACCTGTTTGGGGCCGCGACAACACAGCGCTCTATTACAGAAACGAGCAGGGGGGATCGGAAGATCTTGTGGTCGCTTCCATTCAGACGGACCCGCAGCTCCGCGTTACCGGGTCCGAAGCTGGCTGGGACGGAGCTGACTTCTGGAGCTCGCCCGAGGGGCTCTCGCGCGCCCACTTTGACGTGCATCCCGATGGACAGCGCTTCCTCGTCTTGAATCAGAGAGGCACGGATGAGGGGCAGCAGAAGATGAACGTCGTCCTCAACTGGTTCGAGGAATTGAACCGGCTAGTGCCGACAGGCGGCTCCTGATGATCGGCAAGACGCTCGGCCACTACGAGATCCTCGCCCCGCTCGGTGAAGGCGGGATGGGGCAGGTGTACCGAGCACGCGACACGACGCTGGATCGTGATGTCGCCATCAAGGTGCTGCCGGAAGACTTCGCCAGCGATGCCAGCCGACTGGCTCGCTTCGAGCGGGAAGCGAAGCTGCTCGCCTCCCTGAACCACCCCAACATCGCCACCATTCACGGGTTCGATGAATCGGACGGTGTGCGCTTCATCGCCATGGAACTGGTCGAGGGTCAGAGTCTCGCCGAGCGGATCACAGCCTCCGGTCGCATCGAAGTTGATGAAGCGCTGGAGATCGCCCGCCGGATCGCCCTTGCGCTGGAAGCTGCCCACGAGGCTGGTGTCATCCATCGCGACCTCAAACCCGCCAACGTGCAGGTGGCACCCGATGGCACCGTCAAGGTGCTCGACTTCGGTCTGGCGAAAGCCAACGAAGCGGAAGTGCGCCGGATCTCAGCCAATCGCCGACTGCGATGATGCCCACGGCAGCCGGCGTGATCATGGGCACGCCTTGCTATATGAGTCCGGAGCAGGCGCGGGGTTTGTCGGTCGACAAACGCGCCGACGTGTGGGCGTTCGGGTGCCTCGTCTACGAGATGTTGGCCGGTCATCGAGCGTTCCAGCGCGAGACGGTGGCTGACACCCTGAGCGCCATCCTGGAGCATCCGGTCGACTGGCATCAACTTCCGGCCAATACCACCAAGATCGTGCTGCATCTGTTGCGGCGATGCCTCACCAAGGACACGGACCGACGCATGCGAGACATTCGAGAAGCTCGCATCGAGATCGAGGAGGTGTTGACGAGGCTGGATGGGCGGCGGGGCGCATCGCAGCAGATCGACCCCGGTGAGCTCGTCGCCGATTCGGGGGTGCCGGCGGAGTACCGGACCCGACGTGAGCTGGTCTACCGACTCGGAGTCATAGCGGTGGCGATCTCGGCGGCGCTGGCAGTCGTCTACCTGCGCTATTGGAGTGAGTCGTCGGGGTCGGTTCCCGCGGTCGTCAACACGCTGCAACTCACCGCCGACCCAGCGGCAGAGGACTATCCGAGTTTTTCGCCAGACGGCACGGTCGTCGTCTACGCCGGCAATCGCGAAGGTCGCTGGGACATCTACTCGCAGCGGATCGACGGCGGGGAGCCGTTCAATCTCACTGCACGGCGTGAGGCCCCGTCGGGACACCCGGCGCTCTCACCCGACGGTCAACAGATCGCATTCCGCTCCGGCGGGCAGCCCAGTGCCGTAGGCATCTATGTCATGGGCGCTACGGGCGAGAACCCGCGCCGTCTGACTGATTTCGGCGTTGAGCCGGCCTGGTCTCCGGACGGCACGCAGTTGGTGTTCTCGGGCGAACCGTGGGGATGGCCCATGTCCAGTGATCCACGCGAGCTCGGCAGTAGCCACCCACTCTGGGTAATCGACGTCGCCACCGAACAAGTGCGACAGCTCGGCGACAACCCAGCTGGGACCCCGCGTTGGTCGCCCAACGGTCATCGGATCGCCTACTGGGGGACCGTCCAGTCTCAACGCGATATCCACACGATTGGAGCCGAGGGCGGAGATCCCGTGCCGGTGACCAACGACCCGGCTGTGGAATGCTGTCCGGTCTGGTCCCCGGACGGTCGTTTCCTCTATTACTCCAGCAATCGCGGCGGCAGTTCTGCCGTATGGCGAGTCCCTATTGACGAGGAATCCGGCGCGGTGACGGGAGAGCCTGTGGCGATCACCGCGGGCGAGTTTCCGCTGAAGGTACGGCTGACAGTTTCCCAAGATGGTCAGCGTATTGCCTATGCGTCGCGAGATACGCGAAGCAACTTGGGCTACGTGCCGTTCGATCCCGAGACAGGACAAGTCGGAGCTTTCGAACCGATCACACACGGCGCCCGGCTGAGTGGCTGGCACGACTTAGATGTATCTCCTGACGGAGAATGGCTCGTGTATATCGAGGGCTGGCCGCGGGAAGACCTCTACCTGGTCCGAACTGACGGCACCGGGCAGTTCCGGCTCACCGATGACTGGGCCAAGGATCGTCGCCCGGCGTTTGCCCCTGATGGTACGCAAGTCGCGTGGGACTCCAACACGGACGACACCCGTCAGATTTGGGCGATCAACGTGGACGGCGGCGGGCGGCGGCAGCTCACGTTTGGCGGAGACGGGTCCCGCGTCTATCCCAGCTTTTCTGCGGACGGTCGACAACTGGCGTATTGGGACACCGGGCGGATCGCGATCATCGACCCGAGTATGGGATGGGATGATCAAGAGGCACAATTCCTGCCGCTGGGGCCGAACGGCGAGCTTGTGACCGAACCCACCTGGCTACCCGACGGTCGGCTGGCGGTCCGCTGGAACTATTCGGCGGTTGGGGAGGCAGCTCTCGCGGTGTTCGACTTCGACACCGAACGCTACGAGGTGTTCTCGGAAGCTCCTGGCGCCCAGTTCCTGGCGCCGTTCCTCAATCATCCGTTCATTCTGAGCCGCGCGACGACTCCCAGCGACACGGAAGATGGTTACTCATCCAGCATCCGACTCCTGAATCTGGAGACGGGACTAGGGCAGGATCTCTTGCCTGCTGACGGCGCCGACATTTCCAACGAGCCCGGAACGTACGGTATCTACCCGCACCCATCTCCCGACGGCAAACGAATCTACATCGAGAATTGGGAACACGACAGCAATATCTGGGTCATCGAGCTTGCCAATCGATGAACCCACGCTGCGTTCGTCCTCACGCCTCGCCGAGGCACCTCCGCCTTTCGACCGGTTGGTCCTGGTCTCAACTGGTTCGACGAGCTGAAGCGGCTCGTGCCGACTGACCCGTAGCTTCGTCAGCCGAGTCTCGCGAGCCACCTAGCGACCTTTCATCCCGCTCGTGCGCAATGCCGGCACAGACGCCAGTCATATGTCTGCTTAGCGGCTCCAGGAGCGCCGCTAACGAAAGGCTGACCTCAGAAGAAGACAGGAAGCGGTTTCTGCACGTGAGGAACGGCTGGCAGCCCATGAAAGGCGCGTCGAGGCGACGATCATCGACGGTCGTTCGCTATCAGGTGGGCGAGTAGCCACAAGCCGCATCGGTCCCGGTCCGGCCGTCGTCCAGGTGCCACTGTCAGGGCATCTGCTCCGCAGCGGCACGCGCTATGTCTTCATGGGTGGCAAACCAGACGCCGGAGAACGACCTCATGTAGCGCACCAGATCCTCGAGCACGCCGATACGCGAGCGCCTGCCGATGATGTGCGGGTGGTTGGTGAGCAGAAAGAGCGTCCCTTCCTGGTAGGCGCGATCGAACTCCAGTTTCCAGATTTCCAGCACCTCGTCCGGGGTGATGAACGTGCGTAGCGATCCTGCGCCGCTCTGCGAAAAGTACGGCCAGTCGTCGAGGATCCAGGTCACCGGGAGCTCGACGAACGGCACCGGATCGCCCTGGTGGAGCACCTGGTGCGGTCGGTCGTCCATCATCAGGCTGCTGTCGTAGAACATGCCGTACTCGGCGATCAGCTTCGGTGTGTACGAGCTGTAGTCCCACGACGGTGTACGAACGCCGACGATCTTCTTGGAGATCAGCTCCTCGAGCGTTCGTATCGCCCGCCCCATCAATTCCCGCTCCTCAGCCTCGGACAGCTCGGAGCTGGCTTCGTGGATCCAGCCGTGCAGTCCGATCTCGTGTCCAGCGTCGGCAATGCGGCGAACCGTCTCGGCGTTGAGGCGGGCGCTCACAGCCGGCACGAAGAAACTAGCGGGGATCTCGTAGCTGTCCAGCAGATCGAGAATCCGCGGTAAGCCAGCCCGACTGCCGTACGCACCCTCGGCCATCAGTGCCGGCGACGTTTGCCCGCCGCTCAGAAACATCGTCTCGTTGTCGATGTCGAAGCTCAGCGCCACGGCAACCCGGTTACCACCCGGCCAGGACTCCGGAGTGAGGTCTCTGCCCGCCGTCACTTGGTTGACGACCTGCTCGATCCTCTCCCACGACCACTGCCATGAGGGGGGCTCGGAATCCTGTTCCTGGGAGCTCTGCCCATGAGAGTTCGCCGTAAGAACCCCGATGCCCAACAAGGCTAGGACAACGATCAGGAAACGGTTTTTGAGACGCATCGGCGTTACCTCCCGTTTGTTGCGTGATCGGCGTCATCCCGCCGGCTGTTCGACACGCGAAGCCGATTCAACGGCGGCGAACGAATTAGATCACATGCCTTCGAACTCACTCCTGACGGACGCGAGTTCGTCATGGTCGAACGGAGAGCCGCCTCGGTAGAAGAGCTGAATGTAGTGCTCAACTGGTTCGACGGACCCGTAGCGCCTCAGCCGCGCCTGAAGGCCGAATCGGCTGATACCGATTTGATACCGATTTGGGTGGTTTCAGGGGGTGTTTTCGAGGTTGGAGCCCACGAAAACAGGCCGGTTTTGCTGGGGCGTGTTATCCCACATCACACTACGATCCGACGGCGTAGGTTCAGCACGCTCAGCACCACCCCGAAGACGGCTGCGATCACCAACCAGAGGATCTCGAGCGCCCATCCAGCCGGCACCTGGCCGGCGCTCAGGGGGCGGATCAGGTGGACCGCGTGGGTGAGCGGATTGAGCTGCGCCGCGGCACGCAGCAACGGCGCCATGCCGTCAAGCGGAAAGAACACGCCGGACAGGAAGAACGACGGCATGATGAACAGCGCGTAGTAGTGATTGAGCGCGTCGAGCGCCCGCACACGCGATGCGACGCTCAGCGAGACGCCGCCGAAGAACAGCCCCTGAAGCAGCACAATGCCCACCGTCGCGACCATCCACAGACCCGGTCGCAACAGGCCGAACGCCAAGCCCACGAGCATGGTCGCAACCGCCGCGATAATCCCCTTGGTCGACGCCCAGAGAACCTCGCCCGCCGCCAGGTCGGCGACCGACAGCGGCGTCGCCAGGATCGCGTCGAACGTCCCCTGCACCTTCATGCGAAGGAACGAGCCGTAGCTGGTCTCGAAACAGGCCGACGACATCGCCGCCCCGGCGACCACACCGACCACGACGAAGGTGATGTATGGCACGCCACCGATCGGCGGCATGTAGGAGCCCAGACCGAAACCGACGACGGCCACGTAAAACAAGGGATCAGCCAGGTGGCCGAGGAGATTCCCCACCCACACCCGCCGGTAGGTGGTTGCGTTTCGCTGCCACACGCGCCAGGCGCGCCAGGTTGGACGGGCGTCGTTCATTCCAGCATCTCGCGTCCCGTAAGTCGCAAGAACAGATCTTCCAACGTCGCGCTGCGCTGCAGCAGCCGGTCGTTGGGAATGGCATGCAGCGCCGCCCAATCGATCTCGCCTCGGGGGTACATGTAGACCGTGTCACCGACCTGTTCTCGATGACCCTCGCCCACCGCTTCGAGGCGCGCATCGAGCTGGCCGCGCTCGGCCGGCAAGGCGCGAATCTCGATGCACTGCTCACCGATATGCTCGCGCACCAGCTGTCCTGGCTCGCCCACAGCCAGAAGGTTGCCGGCGTCCATTACCGCGATGCGATCGCACAGCTGCGCCGCCTCTTCCATGTAGTGCGTCGTAAGAAGCATCGTCACCCCGGCGGCTTTCAGGCTCCGCAGCCGGCTCCATACCCAATGGCGTGCTTGCGGATCGAGTCCCGTGGTCGGCTCATCGAGCACCAACAGCTCGGGCGAGTTGACCATTGCCCGAGCCAGCACGAGCCGCCGCCGCATGCCTCCAGAGAGCGTCGGGATCAGCGTCTTGGCGCGATCACGGAGCTGCACGAACTCGAGCAGCTCATCGATCCGACGCGACGCCTCACGCCGAGGTATGTCGAAATAGCGCGCGTACACCATGAGGTTGTCCCGCACGGTCACGTCGGGGTCCAGACTGTCGTCCTGAGGTACGACCCCGAGCCGGGCCTTGATCGCTCGCGCGTTGACACGCACGTCATGCCCGAGGACGGTCAATTCCCCCGATGACGGCGGCGACACACACTGCACCATCCGCACGGTGGTGGTCTTGCCGGCGCCGTTGACTCCGAGGAAACCGAAGCACTCGGCACGACGAACCACAAAGTCGATGCCGGCCACGGCTTCGACGTCGGCGAAACGCTTCACCAGTTGTTGCGCGGCGATGGCGTCGGCGCTCATGTCTTCCCACCCGAAGCGCTTGATCTGATCGACTGCCGACGCGTGCGACAATACCGTGCCGATCGCGAGAGGAATTCGCATGAAACCATACCTCGACCTGATGCGTACCGTCCTGGAATCGGGGGTGCCCACCGGCGACCGTACCGGCACCGGCACGCGCAGCATCTTCGGTCACCAGATGCGCTTCGACCTGCGCGCGGGCTTCCCGCTGATCACGACGAAGAAGGTGCATTTGAAGTCGATCGTCCACGAGCTGCTCTGGTTCCTGCAGGGCGAGTCCAACACCCGGTATCTGAGGGAGCACGGCGTCTCCATCTGGGATGAGTGGGCCGACGCGGAGGGCGAGTTGGGGCCTGTTTACGGCGTGCAATGGCGCTCCTGGCCGACGGCCAGCGGCACGAGCGTCGACCAGGTTGCCTGGGTGGTGAACGAGATTCGAACCAACCCCACCTCGCGCCGGCTGGTGGTGTCGGCATGGAACGCAGGCGAGATTGACCGCATGGCCCTGCCACCGTGCCACCTGCTGTGTCAGTTCTACGCGCGCGAGGGGACGCTGTCTTGCCAGCTGTATCAGCGCAGTGCCGACATCTTTCTGGGGCTGCCGTTCAACATCGCTTCGTACGCTTTGCTGACGCAGATGGTGGCGCAAGTCACCGGTCTCGGTGTCGGCGATCTGGTCATCACGCTGGGGGACGCGCACCTGTATGCGAACCACCTGGAACAGGCGCGCGAGCAAATGGGCCGCGCTCCGCGACCCTTGCCGACCTTGCGACTGGCGACCCACGTCGACGACATCGACGACTTCCGGTTCGAGGACTTCGAGCTCGCCGGCTACGATCCGCATCCGCATATCAAGGCACCGGTAGCGGTGTGATCACGGAGGAAGATGCGGCGAGGCCCCTCGGCCGCTGCCGACTCAGCCTGATCGTCGCCGTGGCCGAGAACGGCACTATCGGGCGCGACGGCGCTCTCCCCTGGCACCTGCCAGACGATCTTAGGCGATTCAAGGCGGTCACCCTCGGACACCCGATCATCATGGGTCGGCGGACATACGATTCGATCGGCCGGCCGCTGCCGGGCCGGCGAAGCATCGTGCTCAGCCGCGACCCCGACTATCGGGTCGACGGCGTTGAGGTCGCCGGATCGCTCGACGCGGCGTTGCGGGCCGCGGCGGATCAGGATGAGGTCTTCGTCATCGGCGGCGCCGCGCTCTTCGACGCAGCACTACCGATCGCCGATCGGATCTATCTGACTCGGGTGCACGCCACCGTCGAAGGAGACGTTGGGTTTCCACAGCTCGATGCAAAGCGCTGGCGGCTGATCTCCGATGAGCCTCACGCTGCGGATGCGGAGCACCGTTTCGCCTTCAGCTTCCGCATTTACGAGTTAGTGGCGTAAGTGATTGACTCAATTAGACTTGCTCATTCATCGTCTTGGACTGGGTGCGCGGGGGGTGCGCGTTCCGCCTCAGAGGGTGCATTACCAGGGTCGTCGCCTGACCCTCGATCACGTGCGAATACGTCTCCAGTATCTCGGTGGTGGAGTGCCCCATTCGCCTTGCTACTTCTTGCGGGTGCGCCGTCTTGAGCGCGTGGGTTGCCCACGCGTGACGGAATCCGTGGAGCCCAAAGTCGGGCACGCCTGCCTTGCGCACGAGCCGCTTCCAGACCGTATTGCGATAGCTGCTAGCTCCGACCGGGCCGCCGTGGCGATGCCTAAACACCCACTTTGACGGCGCCCTCCCACAACTAACCGCGTCACGGTCCTGCTTGGTGCGATGGTGGCGCAGCCGGACCGCGAGATCCGGGGAGATCGGTAGCTTTTGGTAGTTACGGTTCTTGGTATGGCCGCGCACCTCGGAGCGCACGAACTGCCGCTCGATCAGAACGTGGTTGTCCTCGAAGTCCAGGTCGGCCCACTGTAGCCCGCACGTCTGGGAGATCCTGCACCCGGTCTCCATCAGGAACTCGAGCAGGCACCTGTCGCGGGTTCCCAGGTAATCGGCGGCCCTATCAATCCGCTCCAGTTGCCCGCGTGTCCACGCCTTGGGCGGCTTCTTGATCTTGCGGACCTTGGGGAGTTGCTTGCGGGTGACCGGACTCGACTCAATCAGTTCATCCTCGGCCGCGGACGCCATGAGCGCCGACAGCACGCGGAAGACATTGCGGACCGTCTTTTGGCCCAGCGGCCTGCCGTAACCCTCGCCACGCTTGCCCTTGTCTCCACGCTTGCCGTACTTCGCCACGCCGGCGATCCACAACTTGACCGCTCGCTTGGAAATCTCGGTAATGGGCCTGTGTCCTAGCGCCGGCAAGATGTGACAGTCGAGCGTCGATCTGTAGATGGCTATTGTCGTCGGCGCCCAACCGTCGTCAGTGGAGTTGACCGCCTCCCACTCTTTGGCGTACTCGCCAACGGTCACGACCTTGGCAGGCAGGACGCTGTCGGCCGCCTGGCGCAGCGCCTCCCTGACGCTCCCGCCGTAGCCTGCAGCATCGGCCCTCGCCATCAACCGCGAAAACTCAACCGCCGCTGCCTCCGCCTCGGCCTTGCTGATGAAGCTGTACGAGGCTCGGTGCCCTTTGCGGTTGATGAACACCCACCACTTGTCTGAGCCTTTCTTACGCCTGACCCGCACCCCCACGTTGGCCCCCTTCACGACGCGTCTCTCATCAGGCGTTCAAGCACGAGAGCCCTACCGTCGATTCGCTCGACGTTGTTGTAGGGCTCCAGCCACGCCTGAAAGTCGCCCCATCGTATACGGACTTCTCGGGTACCTGGGATGCGTTTTGCGGGCAGCGGATTGATCTCACGATTAATCCACCTCGTGACACTGTTGGGGCTGACGTTGGCGCGGTCGCACAGCTGCTTCTTCCGCAGCATCGTGTCCGGGTGCAGCGGCGCCGGCTCGGTCACTTGGCCCGCCTCAATGCGTTGCGCGACGCTACGACCCTGAAGCCGTCCTCGAACTCAACGAGCGCGCTGTTCATCTTCCCGCGGGCCAGGACACGACAGCGCTGGCCATTCCGGTCTACCGGGCGCCACCAGCTCGGCAGCCAGTACCAGATGTACGGGTAGTCCCTCACTTGGCGGCACTCCGGACATCTTCAATAGAGAGCGCCCCGTCGAAGAAGACGGAGAGAGCTCCAGCCACCGCATCCGTGTTGAGTGGATCAACGTCTCCTAGCCATCCGCGGCGATGTCTCCAGCCACACCCCGTCCAGGTGGGCTATCTGGGTGCTGGGCGTGGGACCAGCCGGCGACTCTCTTGCGTTCGCGGGGTGCCAGGGCCTTCTACTCGGACTGTTGCCCTACGGCTCGTGCTTCGAGTGCGGGGCCTGCATTCGAACCCATCGCCGATACTGACTGGGCAGCATCCCGGTTTCGGCTTGGAACGCGTTGAGAAATGAGCGGTACGAATGTCGGCGATAGCCCGCCTCCGACGCGATCTCCTTCATCAGCTGCTGGGGCCGTGACTCCATCAGTTCGCGCGCTTTGTCGATCCGCAAACGGCGGATGTCCTTGCCGATCGTTGTCCTGTAGGCGGCACGATAGTGGCGGCATAGTAGACTTCGGGAGATTCGGAGCTGCGCTGCGATGGTCCCGACCCCGCATCCATCTGCTGCTGCGAAGTGTCGTTTGATCTGCGCCTGTGCCAGCTCTGCGACGCCAATCTTGGCGGCGTCAGGCGCTTTCCTAGATGGCAGCGTCAGGTCGTGGCGCCTTTTCGTGCCGGGTATCGCCGCGTCTGATTCTACCATTGCCTCAGCCGCTGCCGGGCCAGCCCATCGTCTCGCAGAAGCCCGGCTTTGATTGCACGGTGAGCACCACCAGAACGCTGCACTCGCCGTTGTGCCAGTAATAGCCGCAGACGACGATCGGATCGCCATCGGCGGCCACTATTTCGAAAACTTCCCGCATCCCGATCGCGCCAGGCACCAGATGCTCATGATCCCCGCAGTGATTCGTGAGGCAGTGAGTGACACGAACGTTGGATTCGCTGGTGCCGGCTTGAACGAACCCCTCAACACAGGCGAGCGCGCTCTCGGCGGTTCGCCGTGGGATTGGTACGTCATCGGGGTGGAGCATGCTGGCCTCTCACACTCTTGAGCTTTCCAGGCCTTCGGCTTCGGTGCGGGCGGCCTAGCGCCTTCGCGATGAGACGGGCGAGCTCGCCGTCCCGATCCGCCTCGAGGGCCTGCCGGAACGCACGTCGTGCGCCATACCGATAGCCTGCCGCCGCCGCCGGTACAGCAACGACGATGGCAGTGAGCAAGCTGACGGTCACCATGACCAGGCCGATCGTCTGGGGCCGGTTACCCGGCGTGTGAACGACCAGGGCCAAGGCCCCGACCGTGAAGATGTACAACCCCGCCGCTGCGACGGCCCAACGCTGCTTTCGCACTCCGGTTCCCTCTTGCCAGCTCAGGCGTATCCCATGGCTCAGAGATCGACTTCTTTAAGCGCCTCGCGAGTGTCGGTCAACATGTCTAACAAAGTTGCAGATTCGGCTGCTCCAAGGACCTGCCGAATCTCCTGCTGAGCTCCTCTCCAATGCGCATGCGCTGCAGCGGCAACGGCGCTGCCTTTTTCGGTCAGTGACACGATCCTCTGCCGGCGGTCAGCGCCGGGCTCGATGACCAGCCAACCGCGCTCTACGAGCGGCCGCAGGATGCGGCCAAGGCTTGTGCGTTCGAGATCCAACTGCGCAGCCAACGCACCAATAGCCATTGGTCCTAGGTACTGCACCATCGTCAACACCGGAAGCTGGGTCGAGTTCAATCCGACGGAACGCAATCGACGGTCATAGTGCCGCGTGACGCGGCGTGTGAGCTTGCGCAGCTGAAGGCAGATGCATGTGAGGGCACGTTCTTCGGCACCCACAGCAGCTGGCACGCTTGTGTCGTTCTGCATGAAAAAGAGTGTATATACCCCTATTGAGCTGTGCAACCTCGTGTCTCTGCTGCCGCAACACTGAGCCGCTCTTACCCTCCCGCGGCTCCACGCCGGCCCAGCCCATCATTTCGATGAAACCCCGCTTGGATTGGACCGTGAGAACAACCAGCACCGTGCACGCGCCGTTGTCCCAGTAGTAGCCGCACACGACTACAACGATGTTGTCGTCGACCGACTTGTCGAGGCCTTCTCGGACCCCAAGCGCGCCGGGCACCAAACCCCGCAGATTCCCCTCGAGCTCCGCTACGGCGTGGGTGACGCAATCGTTGTGGATGCTCTCATAGCGCTGACTGACGCCCTCGACACATGCCAACTGGCTTGCATCGGTACGCGGCGGAATCGGAGAGGGTTTGGAATCCGACATCACCTGCTCAGAGAGCGCCGCGCCGAGGTCGCTCAAATCATCCTGGTGGCCCGAAAGCTGAGTCGATCCCCTAAGCGCTTCGGCCCAGGGAGACGAACAGCAGGTCCTAGCCGACCGCGGTACGGCCGTCATGCGACCCGTCCCAGGCCGAGCAACTCCTCGAGCCGCCACACCACTTCGTCCCGGCTGATCTCCGGATGGTTCAGGTAGGTCGCCGCGTAGTAGCCGGCCACGTAGGGCTTGAACCACTCGGCGTGCTCGAAGATGTACGGCCGCTCCATGACCACGCGGCCCTGAACGTTGAGGTGGCAGCGCTGGCAGAGCGCGACAAGGTTCCACCAGGAGCAGTTGGCCTTGTCCATGTCTAGGTGGTGGACGGTCAGCGTGTAACCGGACTCCACGTCGTGCGGGTGATCGCAGCGGGCAGCACCATCCGGAAGCGTTCTTCACGGCTGCGGCGATCTGGTGCCAGTCGTGCGGGTAGTCGTTCACATCACCCTCTCGCTACCACCGAGCCCTTCGATCGCCTCGAGGACATCCGACCGGCTCGGCGGTAGAACACGGTCAGCGGCGAGGCGGGCGGCGACGGCCACGAACATAGGGTCGTGGCCTTGAACACACGCCGTTGTCGGGCGACAGCCGCAGACTGGGCACTCCCAAGACACGTCGTATCCCATCCGCTTCGCCAACTGCTGCACGGTCTCGTAGCTCGAAGCCCGTCCGCCCGGCGCTCCTTGCCAGATGCATTCGAACTCGTCCTCGCCCACGAGCCGCCAGGCGCTGGCGGTCGGGTACCGGCCGACGATGATGCAGCGCGGCTTGTCGCCCATCAGGCTGCGGGCTCCACAACCCAGGGCGCGAGCTTCCACTTGCCGCCGTGGTACCGCATGATGGGGCGCGCCGGCGCGGTCATCCCCAACCCCAGCCGGACGGATACCCACACCGATGGCACAGATTGCGAAAGACGATCGCCTCGATGCGTCCGGAGCCGCAGCGTGGGCAGCGGCCGAGCAGCGTCAGCGCGCCACGGCGCACCCGGATCCAGACCTCAGCCAGGCGCCTCATGCGGCCCGCACCCAGCGTGAACGCCAGGGTGCGCATAGGGTGCGTTTTGAGCACCCGGCGAGAGGCCTGCCCCCCGAAACCACTGTCGCTAAAGGGGTTGGAAATGCCCCGATAAATCTTCCGCGTCTACGAGCCCACGGCATCCGCTTCCTAGCCGCGCTCCTGCTGCGGCCCAGGCGGTCAGTCGCGATCTAGCGGCAAGTTGACGCGACGAGCTGGCCGCGTGTTGTACTCCCGCTGCCATTCCTGATGCAAAGGCGAGTCCGGGAAGCTCTCATCCAGACCATACGGATAGCTGCTCATGGCATGAAACGGGAGCGGCTCCACACGATCACCATGCACGGTGTTCGGATCGCCGTCTTTTACCCAGCCGTTGAGGTACACGAGCCAGTCGCGGCGCCAACCGTCTGGTATCGGCGGCAGCGTGTCGACGAAGCGGAGCACGACCTCATCGCCGGCAGCAATGATCACATAGCGGTCATCCGCCTCCTGGACGAGCTCGTCGACGGCACCGTAGCGAGTGTAGCCACCGCGGTGCTGATCCCAGTTCGAGCTCGAGCTGACGGTCGCGTAGTCGAATGTCTCGTAGCCGTCGGCGGTGCGCTGCAGCGTCGAGAACCCGCGCCAGCGGATCTCGGCCTCGGCGGGCTCCAGGACGTGCAACTGCACCTCGGGTATCGCTCCGGTCATCGGATCGTGCAGCATCACTTCGCCTCCGAGCGGCACCTCCCACTCTCCCTTCCAGAGCCCGGTGGGGCGTACCCCCTGCGGATGGCGGCCGCCGACGGTATAGAAGGCGGCGTCCCAGTACAGTCGCATCGTGGTGGCGACGCGGACGCGCGGATCAGCCGGGTCGATCACATCGGTCACGTCGACGCTGATCGTCGAGTTCTTGGCGTTTGGCAGCCCGATATCCTCGATCGCCGTACGCCATCCGCCCCGGCCGTCGGGAACCTCGATGGCGACGGGCGCGAACGCGACTCGCGGGTCGTCATCGACCACCAGGTTGATACTGGCGGTCGCCCAGTACACCCAGCCGGTAAGAAACAGGCGCACGGTGCCGCCCGTTCCAGCGTCGGCGAGCGCCAGCTCCAGGGCGTGGGGAGTGGCGAGCCCCTCGTACAGTCCGGCGTCGAACGGCGCTGACCAGACGCCGTCGACCGCCGCTAGGGCGGCGCTCCAATCGCGCCCATCCTGATCGATTGCGCTCACCGCTCGGCGCTCCTCGACCACGAACAGCCGCAGCTCGGGATGGGGCGGCGGCACGAATTTCTCGTCCGGGATCACCGTCGAGCGCTCGGGATGATCCACCGCCACCAAGCGCGCCGCATCGAGGTATCCGGCCTCGCGGAGCTCCTCGCTCAGCCGCAGCTCCAGTACACCGTCCCGCGGCTTCAGCGCGTCGCCGTCGATGGGAACGTACTCGTCGAAATCAGCCGGGTGAATTACTCCGTTGGCGAGCGGCATTCCCAGCGGCGCCACCCCGAGCACCTCGTTGATGAAGCGCCAAGAGGTCCCGTCCCAGGCGTACAGCAACGGGCACGAGCCCTCGAGGCGTTCCACCTCGGTGACCGGTCCCAGCGTTGCCCGCGCCGGCACGTCGGTCTCGTTCTGCAAGATGCCGTTGGGCCAGGTGATCCTCACCACCTCAGCCACCGCGAGATCGCCCAGGCCGACATGCACCGCGGCACGCCGCAATCGGCGGCGCTGGTAGAGCCCCCCGGCCTTGACTTCTACCGATGCCCCGATGCCGCGAGCGTTGTTCTTGATGCCCGCGAGGCGCACGCTCAGCCAGCTGCCCAGCGGCGCTGGCTGCTCGTACCAGACGGCGCCGGTGGCCGAGGTCGTGAGAATGTCGACGGCGCCATCGTCGTTACCATCTATCGCGTCGACGAGCTCGGCGCCGTGGCTCTCGAGCACCGGCCCGGCGGTGAACTTCCACTGCCCGAGGTTGAGCAGCGTGTGCAGCGCGCCGTCGGCATCGACGACGAGATCGAGCCAGCCGTCGTTGTTCAGATCTGCAGCCACCGCACGCCGAACCGGGGTGGCGAAATCGAACTTCCGATCACCGAAGGTACCGTCGCCGTCGTTGCGCAGCCCCTGGAGCCCGTTGCCACCAGCGAGCACCAGGTCGACGGCACCGTCGTTGTCGAAGTCCTCGGCGATCGCGTCGACCGTCGCCGCATCTCCTGCAGCGCCGACCGCGGCGCCGATCTCCGCAAAGCTGCCACCGCGCAGGTTGGTGTACAGCGTCGTCGGGGCGCCATCGGCGACGACATAGAAATCGATGTCGCTGTCGTCGTCGAAGTCGGCCCAGGTGACGGCAATGGCCGGCGCCTGTGCCTCTAACCCGGCCGCGACGGTAGCGTCGGCGAACTCATCCCCTCCATGATTGAGGATCAGTCGCAAACCCGGGCCGTCTCCGCGTGTAGCGATCAGCAGATCAAGGTCGCCATCATGGTCGGCGTCTACCCAGGTGACCTCGGTGGCATCAGGCGTCGACGGTAGCCCGGTAGCCGCCACCGGCGCGAAGCGTGCTGTCGGTCCGTCCGCCAGGTTGCGGAACAGTCGCCCAGTCGCCGCCACCACGTAGAGGTCCGGGCGGCCATCGCGATCGGCGTCGCCGAGCGCCGCCGGGCCCGCCCCACGACCGCCGAGTGAAGGACTGCCGACCTGCACCAATTCCACGCGCTCGGCTCCGAGATCGCCAGCAAGCAACCGCGAATCGGGAGCCGGCGGCAGCAGCACCTCGCGGCGCGTGAACGTCAGCTCTCCCGCCGTATTCGCCGACGGCAATGTGAAGTTGGTCCGCGGCACCTCGATACGCTTGTAGCGGCCCGCCTCCAGTGCTGCCGGCGCCCGTTGTGCCTGCGAAAGTCGACGCTGGTACGTCTGGTAGCTCTCCAGAAGCGGCCGTGCCGCTTCGCGATCACCGCCACGCTGCAACAGGAAAGCGGCACGGTAGGTGGCCGACACGAAGTGCTGCAGGCCGATATCGAACCCCATGCCCATCACGACGCCATAGTGCTCGTGCGCCGACTCCACGTCTTGCAGCGCTTCGTAGGTCGCCCCGAGGTTGTAGCGGATCGCAGGATCGGCAGGATCGA
Organism: Acidobacteriota bacterium; assembly: GCA_965248695.1. Classification (GTDB taxonomy): domain Bacteria; phylum Acidobacteriota; class UBA890; order UBA890; family WLXD01; genus DASCOT01. The sequence continues at coordinate 5,721,788 of CBDFKD010000002.1, forward strand.
GATCGACGGACCGATCGAAAGCTGCCTGCGCTTCTTCCATGCGGCCCCGCTTGGCATGTAACAGACCCCGCAGATACGGTGCGCCGGCGTGATCCGGGTCGAGCCGCTCGGTCGTGTCGAGGGCGGCGAACACATTGGCGTCGTCGTCCGGGGTTTCTGCGACCTCGTACAGGGCCAGCGCCAGGTTCATCCAGTCCGGTGCGGTCGCTCCAGACTCAGCCACCACGGCGCCGAACGCCGCCACCGCAGCAGTATTCTGCTTTTCCTCATACAGAGCCTGGCCGCGGTTTCGCAGCGATTGCTGCGCAACGTCCTGGGAAAGGCCGGGCCCCACCAGCGGGCCACAGACGAAAGCGGCAGCCGCCACGACGATCGGCATCGGGGCACGCCGCCAGCTGCTACGAAGGCTTGGTTGCGGACGCTCACACGACACGGTTTCTCTCCATCCCCCTCTCGTCCGGCCTATGTCTGTGCAGAGTTTAGTGCGTCCCCGGACTAGCCGCTGGTGCGGACACCGCCGACCTCGCCCGGTAGTGGAAGAGATCCGATGCCGTCGGGGCACTCGTTTTGCTGGGGCTGCCGGCGTTATAAATAGGTACGCTCAAAAGTGGGGGAAGCCATGCGGCGAAACATAGTCGTCTTTCTATTCGGGTTCTTGGCCGGTGTAACGGTGATCCATTTCCTCGAGGGCCCGCTGGATTTGGGGCTGCTGCGCGACGAGGCCTCGGAAGCATTGGACGAGGCCAGCCGCGGCGCCCGCGATCTGCGGCTGGCAACCAAGGTGCGCGCAGCGTTGGCACTCCACAAGGACTTCGGTCTGTTCGACATAGGGGTCGAGGCCGACGCCGACGAGGGCAGCATCACCCTGGCGGGACAGGTGGGCACCACCGACCAGCGCGCCCTTGCGGCGCTCATCACGCGAGGCGTCGACGGCGTCGAGGACGTTGACAATCGTCTCGAGGTGCATCGCGCACCGGAGCCCACGCAGGAGTAGTCGGAGCAATCCGCGGGCCACAAGAGAAATGGGCCGACGACGCGGTCATCGGCCCCTTGTGCTTCTGGTCGTCTTCGCGCCGCGGGATCGGCAACCTTCGCGCCGCGGCTCGACTACGGAATCAGGCTACTCGTCGTACGGCACGTCGGACAGCACGTAGTTCAGCGGCGTGTATTCGGTCCACTTGGCCGGTACTTCCTCGTCCATGAAGATCGCGTCCACCGGACAGACAGGCTCGCAGGCGCCACAGTCGATGCACTCCTCGGGGTGGATATAGAGGATCTGCTCCTTACCCTCGGGTGCTTTCACACCGTGCACGCTCATGCCGTCATCGTCGATCTCGTAGATACAGTCGACCGGACAGACTTCTACGCAGGCTCGATCGCGTACGTTCACGCACGGCTCAGCGATGATGTAGGTCATCCTGACATCTCTCCTACTGTGACCCGCTTCCCAGTATGACCAGACTCGTCAAGAGGCCGGGGTTGCTTTCTGGACGTCATGACGAGCCCTGATGTGCTCGCACGGTCACAGTAACACAAGGCCTCGGAGCCAGCAAAACACCTTTCAGCGCCTCGATTCGGGCGCCATTTCGAAAAAAACCTCGTCGCGTTTTGCACACCCCGACCGCCGCACTTTCGCCCACCTTGGCGTATTTCCGTCGCACCGGTGAACACTGTACAGACTGAACATACGGGCGCTCCGCAGCCCTGCGGGCCTTGTTGTTTTCCACACAATTTCCACAATACCTTGCGGACCTGTTGATGCTGACCCCCCACATGTTGTGGTCGGTGTCTTGACAAGCTCGAAAGCAGCGAGGTAGAACATGGAGCCTCGGTAGGATCGCTAGCGGTCGCGCAGCGGGCCAATCAGCCTCCGAAACGCCCCAAACTGCGGAGCACCTGTACTATGTCCCCTGACAAGAACCCGCCTCCCGGCTCCAGCGCCTCGCAGACGGTGGATCCCTCTCCACGCGGGGCTCAGGCCAGCAGGAAGCAGTCAACGGCAAAGAAGCGCAAAGCCGCTAAGAAACGCGCCGGCCTGAGCTTCACGCGTTACTACAGCACCGAAGGCGTACACCCCTACGACGCCGTCGAGTGGGAGCGTCGCGACGCCGTCATCGAAAGCCATTCGGGAGGCTTGGTTTTCGAGCAGGCGGACGTCGAGTTCCCGGTGTCCTGGAGCCAGCGCGCCACAAACATCGTGGCGTCGAAGTACTTCCATGGCCAGCTCGGTACACCGGATCGTGAATCGAGCCTCAAGCAGCTGATAGGCCGTGTCGTCGGTGCCATGACGCAGTGGGGAATCGATGGGGACTATTTTGCCAGCGACGAGGATGCCGAGGTCTTCTCGGATGAGCTGACGCACCTGCTACTGCATCAGATGGTGGCGTTCAACTCGCCGGTTTGGTTCAACATCGGCGTCGCGGGCGAGCGCCAGCAGGCGTCCGCCTGCTACATCAACCACGTCGCGGACAAGATGGAATCGATCCTCGACCTGGCGAAGACGGAAGGGCTGATCTTCAAGTTCGGATCAGGCGCGGGCGTCAACCTGTCGCGACTACGGGGGTCCACCGAGCATCTGTCGGGGGGCGGCATCGCGTCCGGGCCGGTTTCGTTCATGAAGGGGTTCGACGCGTTTGCCGGGGTGATCAAGAGCGGTGGGAAGACCCGCCGCGCCGCCAAGATGATCATCCTCGATATCGATCACCCGGACATCGTCGAGTTCATCGAGTGCAAGGGGGCAGAGGAGCGCAAAGCCTGGGCGTTGATCAGCGCCGGCTATGACCCGTCGCTCGACGGCGAAGCCTATGCCTCGGTGTTCTTCCAGAACGCCAACCACAGCGTGCGCGTATCGGACGCGTTCATGGAAGCAGTGGAGAACAACGCCGACTGGACCACTGTGGGGCGCGTCGAAGGCAAGCCGGTCGGGTCACACAAAGCCAGAGAGCTGCTGCACAAGATCGCCAACGAGACCTGGCAGTGCGGCGACCCCGGGATGCAATACGACGACACCATCAATCGCTGGCACACCTGCAAGGCCACCGATCGGATCTACGGGTCGAACCCGTGTTCCGAGTACATGTTCCTGGATGAAACGGCCTGCAACCTGGCGTCGCTCAACCTCCTGCAGTTTCAGCAGGAGGACGGCACATTCGACGTGCAGAGCTTCCGCAAGGCGGTCGACACGGTGTTCACGGCGATGGAGATCGTGGTCGGTTACGCCGACTACCCGACCGAGAAGATCACCAAGAACTCACACGACTACCGGCCGCTGGGGCTTGGCTACGCCAACCTCGGTGCCCTGCTGATGCACCAGGGGCTGCCCTACGATTCCGAGGAAGGGCGCACCTACTCTGCCGCCATCACCGCGATCATGACTGGTGAGGCATACGCGCAGTCGGCGCGCATCGCCGAGGTGAAGGGTCCGTTTGCGGGCTACCCGGCGAACACGGAAGCGATGATCGGCGTGACCCGCATGCACCGCGACGCGGCGTACGACATGGACGACGCTTCGCTTCCGAGCTCGATGTCGCGCGCTGCGCGACATGTCTGGGACCGCGCAGTGGATCTCGGAGAGGAGCACGGTTACCGCAACTCCCAGGCGTCCGTGCTCGCTCCGACAGGAACGATCAGCTTCATGATGGATTGCGACACCACCGGTGTTGAGCCCGATCTGGCGCTCGTGAAGCACAAGCGCCTGGTCGGCGGTGGCACGCTCAAGATCATCAACGAATCCGTACCGGCGGCGCTGCGCAAGCTGGGCTACAACCGCGACCAGGTCGAGCGGATCGTCGAGCACATAAACACGACGAGCACAATCGAAGGATCGGCCGATCTCAGAGACGAACATCTGCCGGTTTTCGATTGCGCCTTCCGGCCACCGAACGGCGACCGCTCGATCCACCACTCCGGCCACCTGACGATGCTGGCGGCAACGCAGCCGTTCATCTCCGGCGCCATCTCGAAGACCATCAACATGCCGGCAGACACCACCGTCGATGACGTCGGCGATGCCTACATGGAGGCGTGGAAGCTGGGGCTGAAGGCAGTCGCGATCTACCGCGACGGGAGCAAGCGGTCGCAGCCGCTGGCGACGACCGCCTTGCAGTCCCAGGGCCAAGCAGCAGAACCGGGCGCCCCTGTCCGGCGCCGGCTTGCCGATGAGCGCAATTCGGTCACCCACAAGTTCTCGATCGCCGGCCACAAGGGGTACATCACCGTGGGCCTGTACGAGGACGGGCAACCGGGCGAAGTGTTCATCACGATGGCGAAGCAGGGCTCAACTATTTCGGGCCTGATGGATTCCTTTGCCAGCATGACCTCGTTCGCCCTGCAGTACGGAGTACCGCTCCGGTTCCTGGTGCAGAAATGTGTCAACGCCCGATTCGAGCCGTCCGGCTACACGGGCAATCCGGAAATCCGGTTCGCGAAGTCGATAACGGACTACATCTTCCGGTGGATGGCGGGCCGTTTCCTGACCGAAGCCGAGCGCCAGCAACTCGGACTCGGTAGCGAGGAAGCGGCCGCACCAGCGCCGATGGAAGCAACCGACGTGAACACGACCACCAGCACGGCGACGGCCGACGTTTACGGCTTCGTCCCGCCAACGGACGCACCCCTGTGTGCCGAGTGCGGGTCGCTCATGGTCGCCAACGGAAGTTGTCACAAATGCATGAACTGCGGATCGACCTCGGGGTGCTCCTGAGCTAACGATCCGCGGATCTTCTCGCGCAACGCGGTGGGCGGGCCGCACTGGGGTGGGCGGCGGCCTTGCTCACCGCGTTGCCGAGTTTTCGTTATGGACGGGTCGGCCGGGGCCGGGGGCTGCCTCCCGCCAACGGTCGAGGGCTGCGCTGGCCGACCCGTCTGATCGCCTCTACGAGCCGGCGGCGGTGACGTAACGCCGGCGCGCTTGCGCGGACCTGATTCCGACGATTGCGGGACGCCACGGCCGCTTGATCCCGTTGCTCCCGGTGGCGCCATCCTGGCCGGCTTGATCTCGCCCGTGAGCCCGTCCGGCGCTATCGACTTCACTGCTACAGGCCGCTAGTGGCCTGTAACAGATGAACGTTGCCTATCGCAGATGGGATTTGCGGGTGAGATCAAGGCGCGGCGACAAAGTCGATGCTTGGACATCGTCCAGGAGCCGCAACGCCGAGATCGCCCGCAACTGCCCATCTGTCCGCAGGATGGTGGCGAACTGGGCCCGTCTGCTTCGTTGCTCCTCCTCGAAGATGGGCAAACATCGTCTCGTCGGAGCGCCTGGCATCCGGGCCCATTTCGCCACCACGATAGGCAACGTTCATCTGTTACAGGCCACTAGTAGGCGGCTGCCGCTCCGGATCGGCGACCATCGGCGACCGCCAGCCGGGCGCCGTCCGGATAGATGTAGATGCAATGTGCATCGCCCTGTAGCCGCGACGAGCCGAGTGAGTGGCCCATCTCCTCGAGTGCCTCGATCGTTGCCGCCGGGAAGCTGCTCTCGAGACGAAGCGAGTCCGGCATCCATTGATGGTGCACGCGCGGGGCGTCTACCGCCTCCGCAAGGTCGAGGTCGAAATCAACCAGGTTCGTGATCACCCGCAAGACGGTGTTGATGATCGTCTTGCCGCCTGGTGAGCCGATCAGCGCCAACGGCACACCGTCGCGCGCGAGGATTGTCGGCGTCATGGACGACAGCGGCCGTTTGCCGGGCGCGATCAGGTTCGACTCCGTGCCGATGTAGCCGCGCGAGTCGGTAACACCGGGCCACTCGTTAAAGTCGCCCATCTCGTTGTTGAGCAGAAAGCCCGTGCCTGCGGCGACGACCTTGGCACCGAAGCCCGCCTCGATCGTGTACGTCAGCGATACGGCGTTGCCGGCGGCATCGACGACGGAATAGTGCGTCGTCTCCGGCGATTCGGCCGGCGTCAGGACGCCGGCGCCGAGCTCGGCGCTGGCCCGCGCCCGCATCCGAGGAATGTCGGCGGCCAGATCGCGCGCGTACGACTTGGAAGTGAGCCGGTCGATCGGAACCTCTACGTGATCTGCATCGCCAAGGTGCCTGGCACGATCGAGGTACGCTTGCCGCATCGACTCCGCCAGCAGGTGGATGAGCTGGGGAGAGGTCGGTTCCATGGCGCTGAGATCGAACTGTTCGAGAATATTGAGCATCTCGACGAGGATCGTGCCGCCGGAAGACGGCGGGCCCATCGAAACGACCTCGAAGCCACGATAGCTGCCTCGAATGGGCTGCCGCTCGACTGCCTCGTAGGCGGCGAGATCCGCCGCCGTGATCAGGCCGCCGTTAGCGGCCATCGCCGTGGCGACGCGCTCTGCGATCGGGCCGTTGTAGAACGCCCCCGCGCCGCCGTCGGCGATCTGCTGCAGCGACCACGCCAGATCCGGCTGGCGGAAGTTCTCCCCGGCCGCGTACGGCGTGCCATCGGGGTGCAGAAATGCTGCGGCAGAAGCCTCGTGCTGGCGAAAGGTCCGCGCTACCCGCGCCAACGACCCGGCCAGATAGGGGCTGACGTAGAAACCTTCCGACGCCAGTCGCACGGCGGGCTCCACGAGACGCGACCAGGGCAGCTGCCCCCAGCGTTGGTGCGCCGTTCCGAACCCGGCCACCGTGCCGGGCACACCAACCGCCTTCCAGCCGACGTAATTGAGGCCGCGCACCGGCCTGCCGTCCTCGCCGAGGTACATCGTGCGCGTCGCCGCAGCGGGAGCTTTCTCCCGGAAGTCGAGCGTCGTATAGCGGGCCTCATCGGCCAGGTAGACGACCATGAACCCGCCGCCGCCCAGGTTCCCCGCCTGTGGGTGCGTAACGGCCAACGCCAAACCTACGGCGATGGCAGCGTCGATCGCGTTGCCGCCGGCGCGAAGCACCTCGATGCCCACACTGGTGGCGTGCCCGTCGACGCTCACCACGGCGCCGTGCGCTCCCATTGCCAGCCGACCGAAGTCGATCGGCGCCTGAGAGCCCGTCGCCGAGGGCACCACCATCAGCATCACGGCCGCCGCGATCGCGACCGTCCGTCCGATCACGCCGCGACTCGTCCTCAGCACTCTCACGTTGCGCATCCCTCGAAATTCGGCTGGGTCGTTGTTGGCCATCGTACCGCCTCGAGCTTGCCGCTGCCGTGCATCGGCCCCGGCACGGCGCCCGCGGGCGGGAACGACTTTCGGTGTGGCGTCAGAGGCGACGGCTAGTCTCGGTCTGCAGCGTCGCCCTCGCCGGCGGCGAGCCGGGCGCGGCCGAACGGCACCGCTGAATGGGGAAAGCCGCGCGTCAGCCACATCGTGCGGTGCGCTTCGCCGATCTCCGAGACCAACAGGTGTCGCAACGCCAGCCATGCCGGATCGTCCGTTCGCCCGGGAGCCGTGGCGCACAGACCGATCAGGAACACCCGGAGGCTACACAGCTCACCACCCGCGAACCCCTGCTCCTGGGCGATCCGTCGCAGGTTTCCGAAGTCCACCTGTGTGGTGATGTCGTCTGACCCCGGGCAACGCAGCGGGTCATCGTGCAGCGTGAACCGACGCTGACAAACGAGCGTCCCGATGGGGCGAGACTCGTTGTACAGCGTGCTGGTCTCGTGACCGTAGTCGATCGTCAGCCAGCCTCCCCTCGCCAGGCGCGCACCGACCTGCTGGCCCCAGGGCTCGGCCGCGAGGCAGACTTCGGCGATCTGTCCCTCGCGCAGGTCGACGCCATTGTGCGCCAGATGCGCCTCGATAGCCTCGGTGCTCGGCGGCAGAAAGCGCTCCACGAAGCCCGCTTCATCGACATCGACATGCCCCTCCAGCAGTACGCCATCGCGGAGCACTACACGGTGCACCGGGAACGCGTCCAGGAGCTCATTGGAGTAGACCAGTCCGGTCAGCCCGCTCGCGACCTGCTCGAGATCGGCAACGAGATCGAACCCACCAGGTACGTCGGGCAGCTCGCCGATCTGACTTTCACGACCTGACTGCCCGCGCTCGACGCTGCAGGCGCGGACACGACGCCAGAGCCCGGGGAACCGTTGCTGAAGCGCTGTGAGCGTCGATCGGATCAGCCGACCGTCACCGCTACCGATGTCGACAAGATCGAAACGATCGGGCCGATCGATGGCGACGTCCACCGCGGCCGCGAGGGTGGCAATGGCATCGCCCAACGCCGGACCGATCTGCGGGGCGGTAAGGAAGTCCGGCGACGAAACCCAGGGACCGGGCGCGGAAGTATAGTACCCGTAGTCGGGGTGATACAGCGCGCTAGCCATGAACGCGGCGAACGGCGTCGGGCCAGCCGCCGCGATGCTTTCCGAAAGGCAGCGTATCAGGGCCTGGGAGCCGCGTCCGGGACCTTGGAATTCGAGTTGCACCGCTTCGACCAATCAGCTAACTTGACAGCTGTACGTTGGGCGATCTCTGTCTTCCGTCCATTTCCTCCCCAGTCCGCTTCGCGGCCGTCGAATTCTAGGTAAGACATACGGGTATGGCAAACGAAAAGGTCGAGGAAATCCAAGCCCTCATCGAAAAGGGCAAGAAGCGGGGCTACCTGACGTTCGCCGAGGTCGACGAGATTCTCCCCGAAGGGGCGGACCCCGAGCTCAACCGGCGTCACCTCACGTCGATGTTCGAGAGCATGGAAATCGATGTCGTCGAGGACACGCCCGAGGACCCGGACGGCGACTTCGAGGAAGACGAAGAAGAAGACGAGAAGGAAGGGTACGAACCCGGCGCCGGGGACCTCGACGATCCGATCAAGATCTACTTCCGCGAGATGGGCGAGAAGGCCCTGCTCGACCGCGAGGGTGAGATCCGGCTGGCGCGCGCGATCGAGGAGGGACTCGAGGGTCGGGTCGTGGCGGTGCTCAACTGTCCCATGGCCTCCCAGTACCTGGCGGAGCTGGCGGCGCACGTGTACGACGAGCCCGCCGATATGGATCGCCTGTCGGACAAGTACGACGACATGGATCCAGCGCGCGCGATCAAGGAGGTGCGCAGGGTCGTCAACGTGGTCGAGCGGCACCGCAAGGCCCTTCGCAAGGTGCGCTCGAAGCTGAAGCGCAAGCTGCGCGAGGAAACGGCGCTGCGGGTCCGACTCGAGATGATCCAGGTGCAGTCGAAGGTAGCCGCGAAGATGGGCGAACTGGCTCCGAGTGAGCGCTTTCTCGACGAGAGCATCGTGCGTATGCGGCGCCTGGCGGCCAACTACGCTGTCGCGATGCGCGCCAAGGACACCGAGCGCACCGCCGCGCTCGAAGCCAAGTACGCCCTCAGCCGCGACGAGCTGCGCCGCTACCTGCGCGCCATTGAAGAGGCGGAGCAGCAGGTCGAGTGGGCGAAGAGCGAGCTCACGCAGGCGAACTTGCGGCTCGTGGTTTCGATCGCCAAGAAGTACGTCAACTATGGCCTGCCGTTCTCGGATCTCATCCAGGAAGGCAACATCGGCCTCATGAAGGCGGTCGAGAAATTCGACTACAAGAAGGGTTACAAGTTCTCGACCTACGCTACGTGGTGGATTCGACAGGCGATCACCCGCGCGATCGCCGACAAGGGCAAGACGATCCGTGTGCCGGTGCACATGATCGAGACCATTCGCAAGGTTTCCCAAACATCACGGCGGCTGTTCAAGAAGCTCGGACGCAAGCCGACTCCAAAGGAGATCGGCGACGAGATGGACATGCCGGTCGACAAGGTCAAGGAGGTGCTGCGCGCCGCCAAGAAGACTCTGTCGTTGGAAACGCCGATCGGCGACGGTGAAGACTCGTCGCTGTCTGATTTCATCGAGAACGAGCAGGTTGTTTCACCACTCGACATCGTTCTGTCGAAGAACCTCTCGGACCAGACGCGCAAGGTGCTCGCCACCCTGACGCCACGGGAAGAGAAGGTGTTGCGCATGCGCTTCGGCATTGGCGAGGAGCGCGAGTACACCCTCGAAGAGGTGGGCGAGTACTTCAGCGTGACGCGCGAGCGGATTCGCCAGATCGAGGGCAAAGCGCTCCGCAAGCTGCGCCACCCGCTGCGCTCGAAGAACCTGAAGGAACTGCTCGACGAGGCCAGCTAGCCTACCGGCTTCGGAGCCAGTTGAGCGGGTTCAGCGCGTCGGTCCCCTCACGCACCTCGAAATAGAGGTTCGGACCGATCAGCGAGGCCGTCTCCCCTACCTCACCGACGACATCACCGGCGCCCACAGCCTGGTTCACGCGCACGCTGATGGCATTGAGATGACCGTACAGGCTGAAATAACCGCCCCCATGGGCGACGATGACCATCAAGCCGTAGCCACTGTACCAATCGGCGAAAACGACGCTGCCGCCGAAAACCGCCGCCACCGGGTCGCCCTGCTCGCCGTCGATCTCGATGCCCCGCGACACGGTAAAGGTGTCGTACACAGGATGCCGACGCCGCCCGAAGTCGCCCACCACCGCTCCGTCCACCGGCCACACGAGCTGGCCACGGGCAGAGGCGAAGGCCGCGGGAGCGCTGGCCTCGGCGGCCCGTGAAAGCATGAGCATGGTCGATTCGAGCCGACTCTCCGAACGCTGCGCGGCGGCCAGCGCCACCCGTTGCACCTCCGCCTCGCGATCGATGGCGGTGAGCAGGTCCCGGCGCTGCTCCTGTTGCCGAGCCAGAGCAATCGCGGTTGCCTCGGTGTCGCTGGCAACCGCCGCGAGCCGGCTCTCGGTTTCCGCCAGCGCCTCGCGAGCCTGATCGAGTTCGGCGACAGTCGAGCGCACCGACTGCAGCAAGTCACGATCACGCGCCGCCAGGTACGTGATGATCTGGTAAGCGGCCAGGGCATCCGATGCGGTCTCTGCCGCCAGCAGCAAACGGCTGTACGACAAAGGTCCAGCACGATAGAGCGATGCGACACGCACTCGCAGTGTCTGGCGACTCTCCGCGAACAACGCCTCGAGGCGCTCCAGCTCGCTCTCGTGCTCGATCCGTTCCTGTGCCAGTACGCCGTCGCGCTGTTTAAGGATGGCGAGCTGCTCGCGACGAAGTGCCAGCTCGACGTCCGCCGTTTCGAAGCTGTTGACGACCGACTCACGCTCCGACGCCAAACGTTCGAGCTCGGCCTCCAGGCTGCCTACGCGCTCACGCAGCGAGGCGAGCTCCTCCTCGGAGCCACGCTCGGTCGCCTCCTGGGCCGACTCCTGCGCCGGCGCGGCGGCCAGCAAGGCCATCGCCACCGCCAGGCACCGCCAGCCGACTCGTCTCGGTCCCGGGACCCGTCGTCGCATCACGCCGATGCGCTCCTTGCCCATGCTCGTTCGGTCCTCCCGACAAGAAGAAGCCGCTGGCTAGTCGTCGCGCTCGACTGCCAGCGCTACGGCGTTGCCCCCACCCAGGCACATGGCCGCGATGCCGCGGCGACCCCCACGGTCGCGCAAAGCGTACAGCAGCGTGGTCAAGATCCGTGCCCCCGACGCGCCGATCGGGTGGCCGAGCGCGATGGCTCCGCCGCGCACGTTGACCCGCTCGGCATCCAGTTGCAGCTCCCGTACGAGCGCCACCGCCTGCACCGCAAATGCCTCGTTGAGCTCGAAGAGATCGACCTCGTCCGGCTCCCAGCCCGTCTTGGCGAGGACCAGGCGGATCGCCTCCACGGGAGCCATCATCACGAGCTCCGGCTCGGTGCCACTGGTTGCGTACGCTACGACTCGCGCGAGGATGTCCAGGCCGTGATCCTCCGCCTGATCTCGCGACGTCAAGCAGACGGCGGCAGCGCCGTCGTTGACGCCCGGCGCGTTCCCAGCCGTGACCGTCCCGTCCGTCTGAAATACCGGCTGGAGGCGCGCAAGCGCATCTGCGGTGGTATCCGCCCGAATGGTTTCGTCACGACCTACGAGGACCGGTTCGCCGCGCCGTTGGGGTACCGACAGCGGTAGCAGCTCGGCTTCGAAGCTGCCGGCAGCCTGCGCCTCTGCAGCGCGGCGGTGCGACTCCAAGCTCCAGGCGTCCTGCTCCTCGCGGCTCACTCCCCAGCGCTCGGCCACCACCTCGCCCGTGCAACCCATGTGGTAGTCGTTGTAGGCGTCCCACAGGCCGTCATGTAGGGTGGCATCCAGCAGTTTCCCGTGCCCCATTCGGTAGCCAGCGCGCGCACGCGGAAGCAGGAAAGGTCCGTTGCTCATGCTCTCCTGACCGCCGGCAACCACGTGCTCGGCGTCGCCGAGTCGGATCGCTTGCGTTGCCAGCACGACTGCCTTGAGCGACGAGCCACAGACCTTGTTGACGGTCAGGGCAGCAACGGTCACCGGCAGCCCGGCTCCCAAGGCCGCCTGGCGAGCCGGGTTCTGTCCGCTGCCCGCCTGCACAACGTGGCCCATGATGACCTCGTCGATGACGGCGGGGTCGAGCCCGGCGCGTTGCACCGCCGCGCCGACCACCAGCGCACCGAGATCGGTCGCCTTGAACCCGCTGAGGGCACCCATCAACCGTCCGGTCGGTGTACGCACGGCAGATACGATGACGGCTTCGCGCATGCAATGAGACTAACAGGCCGGGCGACCACTTTTCGCCGCCGCCGGCCTCCGTCGCCGTGCCCCACACGCGGCGCCGAGAGGACCGTTTGTCGACCTCTGAGGGGCACCGTACACTGCATTCATCCCTCTCCCGTCCACGGTGCGCGCCCGCACGGGTAACCGACGCAGGCAGCACAGTGGCCCTGGTACGAGCCGTGTCCTCAGACGCCATCGATCGCTACCGAATCGTCGGTACCGCCGGCCATATCGATCACGGCAAGAGCGCGCTGGTGCAGGCTCTGACGGGCGTCGATCCCGATCGGCTCCAGGAGGAAAAGGAGCGCGGGATCACCATCGACTTGGGCTTCGCGGACACTCACCTCGGCAACCTGCACGTCGGCTTCGTCGACGTACCGGGTCATGAGCGCTTCGTGAAGAACATGCTCGCGGGCGTCGGCGGCATCGACGCATTGTTGATGGTCGTAGCTGCCGACGAGTCGATCATGCCGCAGACTCGGGAACACTTCGCCATTTGCCGACTGCTGGGCATCGACGCCGGTGTCGTGGCGATCACCAAGTGCGATCTCGTCGACGACGAGATGGCCGAATTGGTGGAGCTCGAGGTGGAGGAACTGCTCGCCGGCAGTGGGCTCGAAGGCTCTCCCATCGTCCGCACCAGCGCCGCGAGCGGGGAGGGGCTGGATACCCTTCGCGACCGGCTCGGGGAGGTGCTGGCTTCAACGGCGGCGCGGCCGGCTGAAGGGGTCCTGCGCCTGCCGATCGATCGCATCTTCACGATGAAGGGCTTCGGGACGGTGATCACCGGAACGCTGCTAGCCGGGCGCGTAGCGGTGGGCGATCGGCTCGAAGCGCTACCGTCCGGACGCACAATAACAGTACGCGGCGTTCAGGTCCACGGCCACAGCCAGGACCGTGCGATCGCCGGCCAGCGCACGGCGCTCAACCTGCAGGGCGTCCAGGTCGAGGAGCTGGCGCGCGGCATGGTGCTTGCCGCTCCCGGGACGCTACAGCCGTCGCACATGATCGATGCGCGGCTGGAGGTTCTGGATGGCTTCGAGATCAAGCATCTGCAGCGCCTACGCTTCCACCATGGCGCAGCCGAAGTTCTCGGGCGTGCGGCGGTGATCGGCAGCGACCGCATTCGCGGGACCGACGGCTTCGTCCAGTTGCGCCTCGAGTCTGCCTATCCGACCGCCCCCGGCGACCGGTTCATCATCCGACGCTACTCGCCGGTGGTGACCATCGGCGGTGGCATCGTCCTCGACACGGCAGCGCCCAAGCGACGCCGTGGCGCCGCCGCCATCGAGGCGATGCGCCACCTCGACGGCGCCGACAACGTCACTAGGCTGACGGCCTGGATCGATGAGGCGGGCGAGGCGGGGTTGCCACGCGACGGGCTGCGCAGACGTTTGGCGTGCACAGACGAAGCGCTGGCGGGCATTGTTGGCGCCGCAGTCACCGCGGGTGATATCGCGGAGGTCGGCGGCCACGAGCCGCGGCTGGTGCCGCTGTCAGCGATCGAACGCGTCTGTACCGAGGCACTCGAGAGCCTCCGTCAGTACCACGAGCGCTATCCGCTCCGCCCGGCGCTGCCGAAGCAGGATCTGCGGAGCGCCGTCGCCTCCCGGATCCCGGAGCCGGTGTTCGACGCCGCGCTGGCGCACCTGGTGCGCCAGGGAGGCGTTCGTGCCGCCGGCGACGGGTTCGCGCTGGCGAGCCACGAAGTATCCGTCGACTCGACGGACCCGACGCTGCGCGACGAGTTGCTACGACGCTTTGCGGCCTCGGGGGTCGGGATTGGAGCGCCCGAGGAGGTCATGGCGAGCGTAACGGGTGATCCCGGGGTGGTGCGCGAGCTATTCCATCATCTGGTGCGCAGCGGACAGCTGGTGCGCATACGCGATGCACTGGTGGTCGAGGCCGGGGCGCTGGGCAGTGTCATCGACGATCTTCGTGCGCGGCTGCAACCCGGCGACCGGTTCACCGTCGCTGACTTCAAAGCGTGGACCGGGCTGACACGCAAGAACTCCATTCCGCTGCTCGAGTACCTCGACAGCACCCGCGTGACGCGCCGTGTTGGCGACCAGCGCGAGCGCGTCTGATCGAAAGCGTGATCAGCGTGCCGCGTGTTTCGCATACCATAGGTGCCCCGGCTCGCGTCATTGACCGCCGCTGCGCTACACGCCTATCATGGAGCTACAAGATTCTACGGAGGGAACGAACAATGTTCGGTTCGCTAGGACCTACGGAACTGCTACTGATTTTCTTGATCGTGATGCTGATCTTCGGCGCCAGAAAGCTACCTGAGATCGGCAAAGGCTTGGGGAACGGAATCCAAAACTTCAAGAGCGCCATGCGCGGCGGCAGCGACGAAGACACCAGCTGAGCTCCGAGACATCCACTCACCGCCCCTGGTTGGAGAGGACTTCCATGCCTACGAGGCGACTCGTACGGGCTAGCGCCTTGCTTGTCGCGCTCGCGCTGCCAGCGTGCCAGATCACCTGGCGTGAGCCCATCCTGCAGCCGCTCAACAGCAACCGCTACTACGATTCCACCCTGGAGGCGACCTGCAACGCCGCCGAACAGGTGGTGACGCACCTCGGGTTGACCGTCAAGGAGTCGCAGCAGCAGGAGCGCGCCTGCCTGCTGGAGACCGACTTCAAGGTGTTATCGGACACAGGCGAGGATCCCACCGAACACCTCGATCGCGTTGCCTTCGTCAGCGTCGGCCCGTTTATCGGGGGGCGCTACACGCTAACGATCACAACACGGAACGTGCGCGACAGCGGCACCCGCGTCAAAGTCTCGACGCGGGTCGAGGGATACATCAACGAGGAGTTCGGCTATCAGGTGCTGCGCTCCCGGGGAATCATCGAGGAGCGCGTGTTCGCCGCCATCGGCCAGTCGGTCGGCGCTGCGCCAGTCGAGGCCAACTGAGGCTGGTCCAGCGTCCAGCTCAGAAGCGGAACTCGACTCCAGCCGACCAGTACAGGTTCGTGGCAACAAAGCCGCGGAAAAAAACGCTCGGCAATTGCCCCTCCTCTTGCTTGGGCCCAAAGCCGGTTCGGAGCCCACGAACGTCGGCACGCAGGCCGAGGTTCTCTACGATTCGAACTCGGAGCCCGCCTCCGAAGACCAGCCCCATCTGGCGGCTGGAGTCGATCTCTGCCGCAGCCGAGCTCACGCCGACCGTCCCGTAGCCGAGCGAGAGTATCGGCACAATGCGACGGGAGCGCTCGAGCAGGGAGTAGTTCACCACGCCCATCGTGTAGTTGATCTGCAGGTCCGCGAACGGGAACTCCGTCTTCCCCTGCCCGGCGAGGTTCGTCAGGATCACGTTCATCGGCGGAGAGGACCGACCATATTCGAGCTCGACGTCGAAACGCGAAGAGAAGATGAACCCGGCGCGCAACCCCCACATCGAGTTCGAATCCATCACGTACGACGAGCGGAAGAAGATGTTCTCGACGCTTCCGAGCGGCGTACCGCCCGTCATGTTTCCGGCGAACCCTCCGACGTAGAACCGCTGATCCTTCCATCCCGCGTCGGGCTCCATGTAACTCGATTCCTGGGGTAGCGGCGCCGGCGCGTCCTCCTGACCGACGGCCGTAGAGGGTACGAGCGTCAGCGCACCGAGCGTCGCCAGCCACATCCAGGTACGACGCATCACTGAACGTCCACGGTGACGCCGGTAACCGTCTGGCCGGCACCGACGCGCAACGTCTGGCTGGCGAAGGCAGAGCGGAAGGTCGTATCGACACCGTCGCGCAGAAAGATGCCGCCGAGCGCAGCGGGCGTGATCTGACCACTGAGCGGAAATGCCGCGAGCAGATACGTGCCCGGCGGTAGTCCCCCGACACTGAAGCTGCCGTCGGGCAGGCTGACCGCGCCGATGAGTATGTCCTGGAACGGCTCGTGGACGACGACGTGGGCCCCGAAGACGGGAGCGCCGGCACGGGTCACCCAGCCGGTGATCGCTGCACGCGCGGAGCCTGGTGCCGGATACAACGCTGCCAGGGCAGCGATGTCATCGTCGCGCAGCGTGCGCGCCGCATCCCCGACGCCGCGGCCAAACGGGAACATGACCGACGTCTCGGCGGCGAGCGTACCGTCGGCCCCGAACCCTCCGAGGGGCGAGCTCGCGAGTCCGAGGAACCGGCCGATCTGCTGGACCATCGTGGTCTCCAGATCGAGCCCGACATTGCTCCCTTCGGTCGTTGTGAACCCGATGGCTCGATCGTTGATCAGCATGTCCGATTCAACGATGCTGCCGTCGGCGTCCATCAGCGTGAACGTCAAGGCGAGGAACTGGGCGGCGTCCAGCGAGGCATCGTTGGAGAACTCGATGACGTTGATACCGTCCAGGACGTCGGCCTCGAGCCCGCGTTGCTCGGCCTCGACAAAGATATCGACGATCGAATCGGGTGACGTGCTCCAAGTGCTCATCGCCGCATCGAGGGCGGCGCGACCCGCCGCCGCCGGGACGTCGTTGGTGAGACCCCGAGTTACTCGTGTAGCAATCGGAAACGCGGCTGCGGGCCAGTGTGCTACCACCGCGGAGCCGCCGACGAAGTCGATCGTGTTCGGCACATAGGCCGGAACCGGCGAGGCCGCAACAACCAGCGCAACGAGCATCACGGCGGAGGTGGACCTGGCCGTGCTCATCGTGCCACCCGGACGTTGCCGACCAGCTGCGAGACGGTGCGCTCGGGCTGGTCAACCGCAGCCCGGCCACCGTTCGGGGCAACCAACGCAGCGCCGCCGGACGAGCTGGCGCGAGCCCACTTGGGGTCGTCGCGATCAAGCCGCCAGACGCCCTGGAACAGACCGACAGGCCGCCACGCGTCTGCATCCGGATAGAGGAACAGCAGCACGCTCTCACTCTCGGTGAAAGCCGGCGATCCCTGCACCACCAGGCGACGTCCACCGTGGAGACCGCCGGGAGTGCGCACCGTCAACATACGAGACGCAGTGCCCTTGAAGGCGCGATCCACACGTACGCGCGTCACCGTCTCGATGCTCTTCGCAGTGCGCACCGTTCGCACATTGACCACGGTGCCGACGACGATCGCCTCCGCGCCTGCCCGCAGGCTCTTGAGGGTCAGCGCGCGAATGATCGACGCGTCGGCAGCAGTCGCCAGGACCAGCAACGGCACCAGCGCGCCAAGCGCCAGACGGGACACAAGACGGCCTCGACGGTCGGACGCTACGAGCGCCCAGGCGTCAGAGCACCGGCGATCAGGACTGGCCGCCGTAGTAACCCGGCTTGGTGCGAACCTCCCTCGCGCCGTCGGCACGCACTTCGATCTCACGCCACTCGCCTGCCGACGCGGGGTCGGTCGGCCGATACGCGAGGGCATACTGGCTCTTGAGCTCGTTGGCGATGTCTTCATAGGCGGAAAGCAACTCTCCAAGGGAATCGAGAATGATCGAACGGCCGCCAGTACCGTCGGCAAACGAACGCAGAGAATCTTCGCCCGGATTCATCATGTCAAAGGACCGCCGCCCGCGTATGTCGCCGGAAATCGCTCCGAAAATACCGATGGTGTAAACGCGAACGTCGAGGCGCCGAGCATAGTCGACCGCCTGGTCGACAGAAACCGTCTGGGTTGTGTCGTAGCCGTCCGAAAGCACGATCAAGGCACGCCGCTCCGGTCGGTCCATCAACACATCTGCGCCTTCCACCACCGCCAGGTTCATGGACGTCGCGCCCCCCGGCACCAGGTCGCCGAGCGCCTCGCGCAGCATCGCTTGGTTCGCCGTCAGGTCCTGTTGAAGCATCGGGAACGAGTCGAACGTCATCACGAACGCCTCGTCACCGCCGTCGATCTGATCCAGGAACGCCAGCGCCCCCTGCCTGGCGCGCTCGAGCTTCGCTCCTTCCTGCATGCTTCCGGATGTGTCCAGCAGCAGACCCACGACCATCGGTCTGGGTTCGGAGGAGAAGCTGCTGATCGGCTGCCGTTTGCCGTCCTCGTAGACCTCGAAATCATCGGCGTCGAGGTCAGGAACGTAACGCCCTTGCCCGTCGAGCGCGCTCACGTACAGCAGGACGGCGTTGACCTCGGCACGAAAGACGGCCGTTTCCAGATCGCGTGTGAGGACAGTGTCGGTCGCCTGGCGCCCGGTGACGTCCACCACCTCGGCGTCGACCACGTGCTGGTCAAACTGCTCACCGGAATTCCACTCGACCTCCCACGGCTCCTGCTCGAGGACCGCCAGCACGGCGCCATCGACCCTGATCGTGACGCTCGAGATGGCCGTATCTCCGACCTGATCCACCTCGATGCGGATCGTCGTCGTGCCGGAAACGTAGGTATCGTTTTCCGGCGAGACAATCCGAACTCTGAGATCACCTTGCTGCGAAGCGACCGCCGTAGCGGCCATCGTCAGCGCGAGCAGAACCACTGCGAGGCGTTGGCTTCTCACGACTCACCATGTCGCCAGCGACGCACGCGTCGCCGCGACAGTACCGGCGCGGGGGGAGATTCAGGGGAGACATTTCCAAGGCTAGCACAGCGGTTGTCGGGCGCTCAAACGGCCATGTCGACGGACTGCAGCGGCAGTCCGAGCCAACGACGGAGCGCTGCCCCCGGCGTCGTCATGGAACGGCCTCAGGCGCGGCTCGTCCCCCCCCTGCCAGCGAACACCCTGCTAGTGTCCTGGACGGAGCTAGTTGCCTCGCGGTCCGCCGGGTCGGCACCGGCAGCCGCGCATCACCACTCGGCGAGGGCGACCGGGATGCGCTTTGTCGATTTGATCGAACGGAAAAAGAACGGCGGCTTGCTGACAGCCGACGAGATCAGCTGGACGATCACCGCGTACCTCGCCGAGGAGGTACCCGACTATCAGATGGCGGCTTTGCTGATGGCGATCCGCTGGCGCGGCCTGGCCGACAGCGAGACCGTGGCATTGACCGACGCGATGGTGGCTTCGGGCGACCGTTACGAGCTCGACACGCTGGGTGGAACGCTGGTCGACAAGCACAGCACCGGCGGCGTCGGCGACAAGGTGAGTCTGATTCTGGCGCCGCTAGCAGCCGCCGCCGGCTGCACCGTGCCGATGGTGTCGGGGCGGGGGCTGGGACACACCGGCGGCACCCTCGACAAGATCGAGAGCATACCGGGGCTCCGAACCGACCTTTCCGCCACCGCCTTCCACCGGCAACTGGAGCGCATCGGCGTCGCCATGGGCGCCCAGACCGACAGTTTCGTGCCCGCCGACAAGCGACTGTACGCGCTGCGCGACGTTACCGGAACCGTCGACGATACCGGTCTCATCACGGCAAGCATTCTGAGCAAGAAGATCGCCGAGGGTGCAACCGCTCTGGTGCTCGACGTGAAAGTCGGTCGCGGCGCCTTCTTTGCCGCCATCGAAGACGCGCGGGATCTGGCAGATCGGATCGTGGCGGTGGCTAAGCGATCCGGCATGCGCTGTAGCGCGATGATCACCGACATGGAGCAGCCCCTCGGCAATGCGGTGGGCAACGCCCTCGAGGTGGCGGAGTCAATTGCCGTGCTGCGCGGTGACGGGCCCACCGATCTGCGCCGTCTGACGCTGGAGCTGGGAGCGGAGATGCTTCAGCTCGGCGGGCTGGAGGGTGACCACGACGCCGCCCTGCGAAGGGTCACCGACTGCCTCGACAGCGGCGCAGCAGCAGAGCGCTTCGAAACCCTGGTGCAGGCCCAGGGGGGCGACCCGCGAGTGCTGTCCGACACCAACCTGCTACCGACAGCCCGGCACCGAATCGGATTGCAGCCACCGCGATCCGGCTACGTCGCCCGACTCGATGCGAGAGCCATAGGGCTGGCGAGCGTGTGTCTGCGCGCCGGCAGGAATACCCAGGACGAGGTGCTCGACCTCGGCGCCGGCATCGAGCTTCACGCCAAGTGCGGCACCGAGCTCGACCGCGGCAGAGCATGGGCGACCTTGCATCACGGCCCAACGGCGGACGTAGACCGGGCTACCGAGTTAGTGCAAGCTGCGCTTACTGTGGCTGAGATTCCACCCGAACCACGCCCCCTGATCCTAGAGGCGCGCGCATGATTGGCATCCTCGGACTCGTAGTGCTGTACGGCATCGTCTACGCGCTCTCCCGGAACCGGGCGGCGGTGAACCCGCGCACGATCGTGTGGGGACTCGGCCTGCAGCTGACCTTCGCCGTCATCATCATGAAGACCACGCCGGGTCAGATGGTTTTCTCGGCGCTGGCCGCTGGGGTGACCCGCCTGCTCACTTTCGCGGACGCGGGCTCGGAATTTGTCTTCGGCGCGCTCGCGCACAGCGATCAATCCGGCTTCGTGCTCGCCTTCCAGGTGCTGCCGGTGGTCGTATTCATCGCCTCCTTCTTCTCGGTGCTGTACTTCATCGGGCTGATGCAGCGCGTCGTGTTGCTGATGGCCCGTGGCATGCACCGCACGATGAAGGTGTCCGGCTCGGAGTCACTGTCGGCGGCCGCCAACGTGTTCATGGGGCAGACCGAGGCGCCCATCATCATCGCCCCGTTCATCCCGACGATGACCACCTCGGAGCTCATGGCGCTGATGACCGGCGGGTTCGCCACGGTCTCGGGCGCTGTCCTGGCCGCCTATATCGGCCTCGGCGTGCGCGCCGACTACCTGCTGTCAGCGAGCGTAATGGCGGCGCCGGCTTCGCTGATCATGGCCAAGTTGTTGTTTCCCGAGACCGAAACCTCGAAGACTGCGGGCGCGGTTGACATCAACGTCGAAGCGAGCGACGCCAACATCCTCGACGCGGCAGCTCGCGGTGCGAGTCAGGGCGTGACCTTGGCGCTCAACATCGCGGGTATGTTGATCGCCTTCCTCGGATTGATCACGCTGATCAACGGCGCCTTGGGTTTGGCCGGTGGGGCGTTCGCCAGTATCGGCGGCGTCATGCGGCTGAGCGTGGCCCTCATGGCTCTGCTGCTCGCCTACGTGCTGCTCTGGAAGCCGCCGCGCGAGCGCGCCCTGCGCGCCGGCGCCGGAGTGGCCGCGTTGTTGGTGGCCAGCTGGGCGATCGTCTTGATCCGCGGGCCTGGCGAGTTGCCGCTGCGGCTCGAGAGCTTGCTCGGCATGGTGTTCGCGCCGCTCGCGTGGGTCATGGGGATCCCATGGGCCGAGGCGAGCTTGGTCGGAGAGCTATTCGGCACCAAGCTCGTGCTCACGGAGATCGTTGGCTTCCGGCGCATGGTGGAGATGACGGAGGCAGGACTGCTGTCGCCGAAGTCGGAGCTCATCGCCTCCTATGCGCTCTGCGGATTCGCCAACTTCGCCTCCATCGCCATCCAGATTGGCGGCATCGGCGGACTGGCTCCGAGCCGTAAAGCCGAGCTCGCGCGCATCGGGCCGTGGGCAATGTTTGCCGGCATGATGTCGTCGTACACCACGGCTACGCTCGCCGGGTTGCTGTCGGGGCTTTGATGCGCGGCACGGCAGTACCCGCGGCGCCTCGATGAGCGGCCTGGCACCGGCGGATCTGGTCGGGCGTCTGGATCTGGCGCGCGACTCCATCGCCGCGCGCGTGCGACTGGCGCCGCGCGTCGGGCTGATTCTCGGATCAGGGCTCGGCGCCATGGCCGAGACCCTCGACGACGCTTCGGTGATCCCCTACGGCGACATCCCGGGCTGGCCGATCTCCACCGTCGCCGGCCACTCCGGACGTCTGGTCATCGGCAAGAGCGAGGGAGTGGCTTTGGCCGTGATGCAAGGACGCGTGCATCTGTATGAGGGATACGCACCGTGGGAAGTCGTATTTCCGACGCGTGTGCTGGCCTTGCTGGGATGCGAAGCCCTGATGCTGACCAACGCGGCCGGAGCAGTCAACACCGACTTCGCGCCGGGCGACTTGATGCTGATCACCGACCACATCAACTTGCAGGGATCGAACCCGTGTGTCGGCCCCAACTTGCAGTCCTTCGGCGAGCGCTTCTTCGATATGAGTCGGGTGTACGACCCCGACTACCTCGAGGTGGCCCGGATGACGGCCGTGGGACGGAGCCAGACCCTGCGCGAAGGCGTTTATGCGGCGATGCTTGGGCCATCCTTCGAGACTCCGTCCGAGATTCGTATGCTACGCACCATGGGCGCAGATGCGGTCGGCATGTCGACCGCCCCCGAAGCCATCGCCGCCGCTCACGCCGGTCTCAAGGTGTCGGGCTTTTCCTGCATCACCAACATGGCAGCCGGTATCCTCGACCAACCGCTCGACCACGTCGAAGTGATGGAGGTTGGCGAGCGCGTTCGCGACGATCTGGTCGGGCTTCTTCGCGGCACCATCCTGGGGATCGCCGAGCTCGAAGGCTGGAACAGCGACGATGGTTGACTACGACGAGGCACGATCGACGCGAGCGCTTCTCCAGATAGGAGACCTGGAACCCGACCACCGCAAGCTGGTCGAGGCAGCAATCCGCGCCCGCTCACGGGCGCACGCACCGTACTCGCGCTTCAAGGTCGGAGCCGCCGTCCTGGACGCGGAGCTGAGACAACACCGCGGCTGCAACGTCGAGATCTCCTCCTACGGGCTGACGATGTGTGCTGAGCGCGTGGCCTTGTTCGCCGCCCGTGCCGCCGGCAGCGCCCCGATCACCGCTCTCGCCGTCGCCGGCCCCGGACACGGATCGCATCCGACCCCGCCGTGCGGAGCCTGCCGGCAGGTGATCTGGGATCTCGCCGGCGACATTCCGGTCTTGATGGCGACGCTGGACGGGCTGGTCGAGGTCTGGCGTGCCTCGGAGCTACTGCCAGCGGCATTCGGTCCCGATCACCTCGACAATCCGTCGACACCCGACGAGAACCCATGAGGGCACGCTGCACCAGGGTCACCTCACTCGTCTTGATGGCGGCCGTGGTGGCGTACGGATGCGCCGACACCGACAGCACCGGAACCGGCAGCCCGACGAGCGGCGACGAGCAGGACAGGTCCATCGCCGACCTGCTGATCGTTGGCGGCACCCTGGTCACCATGGATGCCACCCGCAGAGTAATCGCCGACGGCGGCATTGCGGTGGTCGATGGCGCGATTGTCGCGATCGGTACCGCCGACGAGATCGAGGCCTCGTGGCGAGCCGACGAGCTGATCGTCAACAACGAGCATGATCTCGTCACGCCCGGACTGATCAACGGCCACGGTCACGCCGCCATGGTTCTGCTGCGCGGAATCGCCGACGACCTGGCGCTGATGGACTGGCTGGAGAACTACATCTTTCCGGCCGAGGCGGCGACAGTGACCGCGGAGTTCGTGCGCGCCGGCACGCAACTGGCCGCGCTGGAGATGATTCGCACCGGTACCACGACGTTCGTCGACATGTACTACTTCGAGGACGAGGTCGCCAAGGTAGTCGACGAGTCCGGCATGCGGGCCATCGTCGGCGAGTCGGTCCTGGAGTTTCCGGTGCCCGACGCTGACTCGGTCGACGAGGCGCTGGCGTATACGCGCGAGCTGATCCTCAAGTGGAAGGACCACCCGAGAGTTACGGCCACGGCGGCCCCGCACGCGCCGTACACACTGCAACCCGAGACGTTGCAGCGCACCGTCGCTCTGACGCGTGAGCTCGGGGTCCCGGTGTTGATCCACCTGGCCGAGACCAGCGATGAAGTACGACAGATCCGTGAACGCTACAACCGCACCCCCACCGAGCACCTCGAGGCGATCGGCTTTCTGGGTCCCGACGTGATCGCGGCGCACGCCGTTTGGCTCGAGGATCGCGACATCCAGATCTTGGCGCGCCATGACGTCGGTGTCGTACACAACCCCGAGAGCAACATGAAGCTCGCCTCGGGCACCATGCGCGTGGAGGATCTGCTGAATGCCGGTGTGGCGGTGAGCCTGGGAACCGACGGGGCAGCTTCAAACAACGATCTCGACATGTTCGGCGCCGTATTTCTCGCACCCCTGCTTCAGAAACATGTCCGCATCGACCCGACCGCTCTCCCGGCCGTGGAGGCCTTTGCGATGGCAACCATCGGCGGCGCACGCGCCCTGGGATTGGAGAGGCAGATCGGTTCGCTCGAGGTAGGGAAACGCGCCGATTTGGTCGTCGTGTCGGGCGACATACCGAGCCTCGTGCCGCGCTACGACCCCTACTCGCATCTCACCTATGCGGCCCGCGGCGACGCCGTGCGCACCACCATCGTGGACGGTCAGGTTCTGTTCAGAGATGGGGTGTTTTCGACCCTCGACCGCGAGGCGATACTGAGAACGGCACGAGCGCTGCGCGAGCGCATCGAGTCGGCGGTGGCGAGCGCCCGATAGACGCCATCAGGCGCGCCGACGGGAAATGTCGTGAATCGCCTCTGTAGACAAGCAGATTGCCTTGACACCACGGCCCATCGGCATAGCATCAGACGCAGACGGGTAGGGGCTATCCGTCTTGCGTTACGCAACCCTCCCCCCGGGAACGCAAGCTTGTGGGTTCGAAGTCAACAACTTCGAAATATTGTGGTTTCGAGCATCGGCGGCTGGCCGACGCTCGCGGGGGTAACACGATTAGGCGAGCGTTTTGTCGTTCGCCGTTCTTCCGAACGGGAGGCAGATGTGAAGCCAGCGCGCTCAGTGCTGATCTTCGTCCTGGCAGCTTTCCTGGCGGTGTCGTTTTCGTCCACGGCGTGGGCGCAGACTCAGGCAACGTCGGGCAACCTCCAGGGTGTCGTATCCGATCCTGACGGCAACCCGCTTCCGGGTGTCAGCATCACGGTGACCGGGCAGGAAACGGGCCGTGTTCGCACCACGGTAACGTCGGCAACCGGCAACTACCGCGTACCTCTGCTGCCGACCGGTGTGTATACCGTCAAGGCCGAGTTGACGGGATTCCAGCCCGTCGAGCGGACCGATATCCGGGTCCGGCTGGGCGGTGCCCAGGAAGTCGGTATCCAGATGTCCTTGGCTTCCATACAGGAAGTACTGATCGTCACCGGCCAGGCGCCGGTCATCGAGACCTCCAAGACCCAGGTGTCGACGAGCATCGACGAGGCGGCGATCGACTCGCTGCCGATTCTGGGCCGCAACTTCACCGACTTCACCCTGCTGACGCCGGGCGCACAGATCGAGGCCTCGCGCAACACGGTGGCGCTGTCCGGTCAGCGTGGCGTGAACACCTCGGTGAACATCGACGGCGCCTCCGACAACAGCGCTTTCTTCGGCTACCAGCGCGGCGGCACCGACTCGCCGTTCACGGTGAGCCAGGAGTCCGTGCAGGAGTTCCAGGTCATCACCTCCGGCATCATGCCCGAGTTCGGCCGCTCCGGCGGTGGCCTGGTCAACGTGGTCACCAAGTCTGGAACCAATCAGTGGCGCGGTGGCGGGCATCTGTTCTGGCGCGACGAAGGGCTGACTTCGCAGGATCCTTTCGGTCGTGATCAGGCCGAGTTCTCCGTGAAGCAGTTCGGCGGCAACATCGGCGGCCCGCTGCAGCGCAACGAGCACTTCTTCTTTGCGTCGGTGGACTTCCAGGACTTCAGCACGCCGTACTTCGTCGACTACGACATCTCCGATGCCGAGTTCGCGCAGCTGCAAGCGTACGTGAGTCAGTTCCGGCCGAACTGGAACATCACGCAGTCGCAGTTCAGCCGCACCAATGATGTCGTGGTTCCGTTCGTGAAGACGGACTTCACGATCAGCGACAATACCCAGCTGACGTTGCGGCTCAACTACTCGAAGCACCAGACGGTAGGCGGCGGTACCGACACCAACCTGCAAGGCACGACGACGGCGTCGAACTCCAGCCTGGGCGACCAGAAGGAGAAGACGCTGTCGGCGATCGCACAGGTCACCACGGTGATGGGTGATCGGGCCTTCAACGAGCTCCGTGTGCAGTACGCCTACGATGATCTCGATCGGCTATCGAACGACCTGGACGGTCCGGACACGGACATCCGGAACCCGTTCGTGCAGCTCGGTCGTCGGTTCTTCATGCCGATCTTCGTGGACGAGAAGAAGATCCAAATACAGAACAACTTCTCGTACCTGTTCGACAGTCACGACATCAAGATCGGCGTCGACTTCGAGACCGACAAGACCAGCGAGTTCTTCGCCGGGTTCCCGAAGGGTGAGTTCCGCTTCAACGGCCTCGACTCGTTCATGGCCAACGAACCGGACTTCATGCTGCAGAGCTTCGGCGTCGCAACGCCGAACTTCGAGGACAACTTCAACGTCCGCCAGTCGATCCTGGCGTTCTATGTCCAGGACTCCTGGCGCGCCGGCAACAAGATCACCGTGAACTACGGCCTGCGCTGGGAAGGGACGATGAACCCGACCCCGACCGGCAACGCGGCGTTCCCGGACACGCAGTCGATTCCAGACGACATGGCTGGCTGGCAGCCACGCGCCGGCATCGCCTATGCCCCGGACCCGAAGACCGTGTTCCGTGTGTCGGCCGGTCGCTTCGTGTCGCGTACGCCCACCCTGTTGTTCTTCAACCCCTTCACTTCAGTCGGCACCCCCGGCGTAGGGATCTTCTTCATCCCCGGATTCGGCGGCGAGCTCGACGGCCTGTGGCCGAACGTATTCGACAGCCTGCCGGAAGGGATCACCGCCGACCAGGAGGTCTACTGGTTCAGCGACAGATTCGTTAACCCTCGAACGTGGCGCTTCAACATAGGAGCGGAGCGTGAGGTGGTTAACAACCTGTCGCTCGGCGTTTCGGTGGTGCACGCGCGCTCTGACACCCTGCAGACGCTGTGGGACATGAACTTCACTGGCGGTAGCCGCGACGCCGACGGCCGCTTCATCTACGACGGCCGCATCACCGACGGGCAGATCTGGAAGATCGACCAGTCCAACGGGCGTTCGCGGTACACAGCCGCGATCTTCGAGTTCAAGAAACGGTTCGGCGACGGTTGGGGTGCCTTCGGCTCCTACACGTACGCAACGGACAAGGACGACGACTCGAACGAGCGGTCGGCCGGTGGCACACAGACGAGCAACATCTTCAACGCTGGCGACGACTACGGCTTCTCGGATCGCTCGATCCGGCACCGCATCGTGGTCAGCGCGTTCGGGGATTTGCCCGCCGGCTTCAAGCTGGCAGGAACGTTCGTCTGGCGAACGGGCACACCGTACAGCGCCGTCGACAGTCAGGACCTGAACGGTGACTCGGAGACCAACGACCGCGCCCTCATCAACGGTCAGATATCGGAGCGTAACGCCTTCCGCCAGCCAGACTTCAAGAACATCGACATCCGAGTGACGAAGGAGTTCAGCACCGGTGTGGGCCGCTTCCAGGCCTTCCTCGAGGTGTTCAACGCCCTCAACTTCGAGAACCTGTTCACCACCCGGACACAGTTCAACTCGCGATTCGGAGATCTGAACACGTTCATCGGCAACGTCCGTCAGCTGCAGCTCGGCTTCAAGTACGTCTACTAGGGCGTAGCTGAACGACAGCTCGCGGGGCCCCTCCCCAGCACGGGGAGGGGCCCCTGTGCTTTAGTTACATTTGGATACAGCCCCCCACCACCTGCGGAACCGCAACATGGTCCGTTCACCCCGAATAGTGGGACCGCGTCTACGCGTGCGGGCGGCGGCTCTGATGACGCTCACCGGTCTGGCCGCCAGCGCGGCAACCGGTGCGCCGGCGCAGGACACCGCCGAGGTCATCGCGCGAATCCGCACCGCACTCGATGCCGGGCGCACCGAGGAGGCGCTTGTTGCCGCCGAGGACGCCGCGAATCGTTACCCCGAGGCCCCGAGGGTAGCTGTCTGGGTGGCCCACACGCTGCGCCATGCCGGTGACCTGGCCGCGGCCGCCAGCGCCTATGCGCGCGCCGATACTCTCGCACCGGCGAACCCCGAGGTGGCGATGGGGCGCGGTGCGCTCCACGAGGCTGTCGGCGACCCATCGGCGGCGATGGCAGCGTACGACGACGCCATCGAGCTGGCGCCTGATGCCGCCGCTCCGTGGAGGGCGGCAGGGACGCTGCAGATGCGGGCCGGAAATCATGAGCGTGCCGCCGAGTACTTCAGCGGCTACCTCGACCTGCAGCCCGCAGATCTACAGGTTCGCTACCTGCTCGGCGTAGCCCTGTACTTCGTCGCCGACTACGAGTCCGCCGTAGACGTCCTCGAGGTGGCCCTGGATCAAGCTCCCGACGATGTTCCCGCCGGCTATGCGCTGGGCGTGATCCTGGCCGACCGCCCCGCCGACCACGATCGCGCGCTACGACTCCTACGCCGTGCCGCGGCGGTGCGCTTCGAGGAGTCCGAAGCGAGCTACCTGGTGGGCCGGATCCTGTCCGACGCCGGCGAGTTCGAGCCGGCGATCGTGCATCTTCGCCGCGCGATCGAGCTGCAACCGCAACACCTCGAGGCAACCTACCGGCTGGCTCAGGCGCTGTCGCGCACCGGCGCGAGCGCCGAAGGCGGACTCCTGATGGACCGCTTTCGCCAGCTCCAGCAGGATTTCAACGCCCGTGAGTCAGGCTCCAAGGAGCTCAAGACGCTGAGCAATGCTCTCGTGGCAGCGACTCGCGCCAGCGATCGCGACGAGGCAGATCGGGTGCTCGCGGCGATGCTGGCGGTGGCCCCCGACGATCCCGAGGTATTGCTCCGGGCCGCCAAGATCTGGCTGTCGTCGGACAAGCTAGAGGCGGCCGTGAGCGCGGCGACGGCGGCGGCCCAGATCGACCCGGACAACTGGGAGGCCCTTTATCTGCAGGGTCTCAGCCTTGAACGGGACGGGCGAGCGGCGGACGCCGTGCGCCCGCTGCGGGCGGCGTTGGTGAAAAACCCGCTGTTTGCCGACACGTACGCGGTGCTCGGCAACGCCCTGCTTGCCCTCGAGCAAACGAAGGCTGCGGTGAGCGCCTACCTTGCGGCGGCCGATCTCGATGCAGAGAATCCCGTGTACTGGCTCAATCTCGTAACTGCCTATCAGGACCTCGAACAGACCGATCTTGCCGAACGCGCGTTGCGGGAGTATCGCCGGCTGAGCAACGGTCGAAGCAGCGAAGGGCGATGAGAACAACCGATCGATTCCGGGCTGCGGCACCCCCGCTGATCACCCTCACAGCGATGATCATGCTGGCGCTGCTCATGACGCCACCGGGCGCTGCGGCACACCCGCAGCAAACTGACGAGGCACGGCCCACGTTCGAGGCGATGCTGTCGGCAAGCGGCTGGTCGCCGACGCGCGAGGAGCTCGAGGAAACGCTCGACCGCTGGCTGGAACGCTTCGTCACCTACATCATCACCGATGAGGAACGGCGCATCTTCGAGAAGCTCCCGAGCGTCGAGCAGAAACTGGCCTTCACCGAGCGGTTCTGGGACGTGCGCGACCCGACCCCGGGCACGCGCATGAACGAGTATCGCCAGGAGCACTTCGAGCGTTGGGCCATCGCCAACCGCCGATTCAGCGCCGGCAAGCCGGGATGGGCCACCGACCGTGGCCGTACGTTCATCATTCTCGGCGCCCCCAATAACCTGCAACGCAACCCCATGGGACGCGGAGGCGCCGAACGAGGCTCCGAGGTGTGGTCCTACAACATGCCCGACAACCCGCTACTCCCCGGCGTGCTGGACCTCAACTTCGTCGACTTCCACGGCACCGGCGAGTTCGAGCTGGTCAGCAACCTCGATGCGGCGGCCCCGATCGTCTCGGCGCAGTTCGGCTACGTCAACAACCCGCTCGATGTCATCGCGCTGAGACGCCATGCTGACTCGATCTACGATGAGAACTTCCTGCAGTATCGATTCGCCGACCCTACCGCCGTGGCACGCGAGTTCCTCGACTTCCAGGGCAACCTGCGAGAGATCTTGCGGATCCCCGAGATCCACAAGGAACGGCTCGCCGCGCTGCGGCTGGCCACCGTCGAGACCGCCGTCGCGTTCGACGCCACGCCGATTGGCCGCAGCCTGGATTTCTACGAGGCCGTGGCCGGCAACACGTCCGTCCAGATAACCCTGGCGCTCGAGTACGACAGGCTTGTCGCCGCCCCCATCGGGCTCAATCAGCACTTCTCTGCCGATATGTACGTAGCCCTAGAACAGGATGGGCAGATCATCGGTGAGTCGGAGAAACGGCTCAACTTCACGCTTACCGACGAAGAGCTGCAGCAGCTCGGGGGCAGCCAGATCCTACAGAGCTTCCAGCTCATGGTTCCGAGCGGCACTTACGATCTGGTCGTGCTGGCGCGCGACAACACGTCTGATCGAGTCACTCGCACTATAGACGCGATCGACGTACCGAACCTGTCGAGTACAGGTCTGAGGTTGTCGAGCCTGACGCTCGCCAGTCGGATCGAGCCGGTGCAGCCGGGCGCAGCCGACGCACCGCTCGACTTCCAGCACGGCGACATGCGTGTCGTCCCCAACGTCAATCGCGTCTACTTCCTCGACCAGCAACTGTTGCTCTACGTACAGGCCTACGGGCTCGGAATCGACGATGCGACGCACACCAACCGGGTCACGATCCGTGGAGAGATCTTGCAGAACGGCGAGCGCGTCCGCCGCATCCCGGAGCAGCATCCGTTTCCGGCGCCGATGAACCGGCAGTCGTTCTCGTTCGGAATGCCGTTGAACGGCTACCGTCCCGGCGTGTACGAGGTCGTGCTGGAGATCGTCGACGAGATCGCCGCTACGAGCTCCAGTGTAACGACCGACTTCGCCATACTTCCGACGGCCGCACGGACCGACCGGCGCTGAGCATGCAACGCTCGCTGAGCGCCGACCGCCTCGAAGCACTCGTCTGCGACGCCGTCCGCCGCCTCGTTGACGATGGCCTGTGGCCGGGTGCCAGCGGGCACGGACAGCGGGATCGCGCCGCCAGGGTGGTCATCACGGCGCGCGAGGTAGCAGAGGCGACCAACGGCAAGCTGGTGGTGCCCGATGGAGCCCTGATCACGCCGGAAGCGCGGGATCAGGCCCGCGAGCGCGGGGTCCGACTGGTCGATGTAGCCGCGACGGCGCCGAACCGGGATCTGTCGGCGTCCCAACGCACCCTGGTGGACAAGCTGGCCGCGCAGCTTGCAACCGAGCTGTCGGCGCCGGAGATCGAGCAGCTCGCCTGCTGGTGCTGGAGCGAGGGATCATGCGCCGACTCCAACGGCGTGGCGCGCATCATCGACGCTGGAGCCGATCGAGTCGGCTTGACTGCCTGCGCGCCGCCGCTCGACGACGCCATCGTGCCGCTTATCGATCACACCCTGCTCAAACCCGAAGCGACGGAGGAGCAGGTGCGCCGCCTGTGCGCAGAGGCGCTGGAATACGGCTTTGCCAGCGTCTGCATCAATCCGTGCTACGTCGAGCTAGTCGCTGACCTGCTGCAGGGCAGCCGGGTCCAAGCATGCACGGTGGTCGGATTCCCCCTCGGCGCCAGCAACCCGGACGTAAAGGCGCACGAGGCCGGACTGGCGGTGCAGCAAGGCGCCAGCGAGATCGACATGGTGATCAATATCGGCGCCCTCAAGTCAGGGCACGATGAGCGGGTGCAGCAGGATATCGAGCGCGTCGTCGACGCGTCGCACCCGCGCGCGATCGTCAAGGTCATCCTGGAATCTGCGCTGCTATCGGACGAGGAGATTGTGCGCGCTTGCCAACTCGCCCGCGCCGCCGGGGCCGACTTCGTCAAGACCTCGACCGGCTTCGGTCCGGGCGGCGCGACGGCGGAGGACGTGGCCTTGATGCGGGCCACCGTCGGTCGAGGTATGGGTGTCAAGGCATCCGGCGGAATCAGCACCCGCGCAGATGCTGCCGCCATGATCGCCGCCGGAGCCACCCGCATCGGTGCCAGCGCCGGTGTCCGCATCGCGGCAGGAAACTGAGGCGGGCAATACGGAACATCGGTGCATCGGCAGGCTTGCGCCCGCCGGCCAGGCACACGATGATCGCCCAACATGAGCGAGAGTTCACCGACAAGGAGCACCGGATGAGTGGGGACATCGACTGCCTGGCGTGCGCGACACGAGCGAAGCGCGACGGAACCGAGGCTCCGGATCCGCCGACCGGCGGTCCGATCGCCAGCCGCATACCGTTCCGCGGTGAGCTCCAGCAACAGGTACAGGAAAGCGTCTGCACGGTGTGTTGGGGCGCCTGGCTCGAAATGCAGATCAAGGTGATCAACGAGCTCGCTCTGAACCTCGGCGACTCCCGTAGCCACGACCTTATCGAGGCCCACGCCCGCGACTTTCTCGGTCTGTCCGACGGATCGGAGACCGGGACGGACTTCTCGGCGCTCGGCGAGCAACCGCCCCAGTAAGGCGGGGCGGACCCTACCCGACGCCGGTAAGGCGCCGGTGATCGTCCGGCGTGTCGGCATCACGAACGACCCACGGATCGTCGACGTCGACCTCGAGCAGGTCGGCGCGATGGGCGTCAACGACCGCGCGCGCCCCGTGGTCGGTGGGTGCGCACAGGAGCTCGTCGAAAAGCGCCCGCGCAAAGAGCACGGGGTGTCCGTGCCCGCCGGCGTACGTCGGCACGATCAGAGGTGCCCGCGATCGGGAGAAGGCCGAGACCAGTCGTTCTACGGTAACGGTGCAGAAACGAGGCACGTCCACGAGCACGAGCAGTATCGCGTCCGCCTGGCTCCCGTCCCGCAGCTTGTGGACAGCAAGCTGGAGGCTACTCAACATGCCGCGCGCCCAGTGCTCGTTGACCACCACGCCGGCGCTCTCCAGATCGACCGCGGCGACAACTTCGGCGGCCGAGTGCCCGAGCACGACCAGCGGCTCGACGACCGGAGCGCGCGCCAGCGTTTTCAAGATCGCGCCCAGATACGTGTCGTCGCCGAGGGGCAACAGGGGCTTCGGGCTGCCCATTCGCGACGACGCTCCGGCGGCGAGGACTACCGGAACAACTACCGGCAGGCTCATGCGCGCGTCGCGCGACGGCGCGACGACGTGCCCGATTGCATGGCTGACGGCACAGCGGCACCGCGGCGCACGGCAATCATCTCGGCGACCACCGCTACGGCGATCTCCTCCGGCGTATCAGCGCCGATCGCCAGGCCCATCGGCGAGCAGAGCCGATCCAGCTCGTCCTGGGCGACACCCTCGCTGCGAAGCGTCTTGCCGAACAGGTGCCGCTTACGCTCGCTACCGATCATGCCGAGATAGGCGCTCGGCCCGCCGACAACCTGCCGCAGAATGGTCAGGTCATGCTCATGTCCTCGCGTGACAATCACCAGGTACGAGCTCGGGTCGACCGTCGGGAGCGCCGCGTAGTCGACGTGGTGCAGGCCCGCCGCCCACGGCATGTGCTCGCCCTGGAGGAACGTCGGACGATCCTCCAACACGTGCACCTGGAAACCAGCGTTGGAGGCCAGCGCCCCGATGGCCGTGCCGCAATGACCCGCACCGAATATCAGTACCGTCGGTGGTTGCCGCAGTGGTTCGACGAAATACGCCGGCGCGCCTTCCGAGTCTACGTCCGAGACCAGATCGGCAAGGCCGTCGCCTGCCAGCATTCTGGCCTTGTCGGGCAGCGATGCCGGCAACGACCCATCTGCTGCCACGGAGCCGTCGGCGCGGACTACAGCGTGCATGGCCATGTCGTTGTCGGGCGCCGGGCTCGGCAGGTCATTCTCGGCCGGAACCCAGCTCAGGAACGCCGCCGCCTCACCGTCCTCGAGCGCCTCCAGCGCCGATCGGATGAGGCCTCGGGTAGGGTCCGTCGGCAGCAACGGCCTGGTCAGGATGGTGACCGAGCCGCCGCATACATGGCCTTGAAGGCCGTCCTCGATCTCGGTCAGATCAAAGCTCTCAAGCGACACACCGCCTTCGCGCAGCAAGGTACGCGCGGTAGCGTAGACCTCAGCCTCCAGGCAGCCCCCGCCCACCGTGCCCTCGGCGCTTCCATCGGCGCGCACCAGCATCTTGGCAGTGCTGCTCATCGGCAGCGACCCGCGGCGTCTGACCACGGTCGCGAGCGCCACTGGCTCCCCGGCATCAAGCGCCGCGGCGATGCGCGGCAACAGTTCGTGCATCAACTAAGGCCTGTGGCAGTGAACGAGTGGCCTGTTACAGGCCACTAGATCGCGAAGCGGTTGAGGAACGACAGCCAGCGCTGGAACAGGAAGAAGTTGTTCGTGAAGATCATCACGCCTACGGCGACCAGCAGGACGCCGCCGACCATCTCCACGATCCAGAGTGACTCCCTGAACCGCTGGAACGCCCCCATGAAGCGCTGCGTGGCCCAGCCGGTCAGCAGGAACGGGATCCCGAGCCCTGCTGAATAAACCGCCAAGAGAGCAACGCCGTACCAGAGGCTGCTCTTGGTGGCCGCCAGGGCCAAAATGCCGGCCAGGATGGGGCCAATACACGGCGTCCAGCCGGCGGCAAACGCCAAGCCCAGCAGCAGGGCACCGACCGGGCCGCGTGGCTTGGAGGGTCCGTGAAAGCGCTTCTCACGGTACAGCCAACTGATCTTGAGCAGTCCGACCATATGGAGGCCGAACAGCACGACGATCACCCCGGCGACACGCTGAAGCCAGAGGAGGTTGTCGCGCAGCAAACCGCCGATCACACTGGCCGACGCGCCCAGCACGACGAACACGATGGTGAAGCCGGTGACGAAGAACATCGTGTTCACCATCACGGCTTGGCTGGCGGCGGCTTGGCGATCGTCGGCGCGCATCTCCTCCAGAGAAACGCCCGATATGAACGATAGATAGCCCGGTACGAGGGGCAGAACACAGGGCGATAGGAAGGACACGACGCCGGCCGCGAATGCCGCCAGGAATGAGACTTGGTCGGTCATCGTGGCGAAATTCTAGCACGCAGCCTGGCGCTTGACCGCTTGCCGAAACCGCCCTTACCATGTCGCCTGTGATGCGGCTCGCGACGTTCTCGTCAGGGGAAAGAGCCTGACCATGCAGGGACAGCGCCCGACCTCGGACGGTGGCGTGTTGAGCCAGCTGACGCTTCCAGAGCTCGTCGAAGTGTGGGTCGAGAACGAGATCAACAAGCGCCTGCGAGAGGTCGAGTTCTTCTACGAGGAGATTGTCGCCGGCGCCCGGGCCCTGGACCACCTCCAGGTAATGCCGATGCGAGGCGGCTTCCGCGACAAACCTCGGAGTATCGAGGTCCTGGTCGAGATCCGCGACAACGAGCAGCGCCGCAGTCGAATCGGTGCAGCCGAAGAACGCAAGCGCGGGCGTAACGACCCGGACGCGTTCCAGCGGGCCTATGACAAGGCCATGGCGCACGCCATCATCCAGCTGCTCCCCGCCGACGTTTGGCGTCGGTGGATCGGGGCCGCGGCGCACGCGTAGCGCATCCGGGCCAGCAAACAGGCCTGGTGATCAGTGCCGAGGGGGGGACTCGAACCCCCACGGGCTTTCGCCCACATGGCCCTCAACCATGCGCGTCTGCCAATTCCGCCACCTCGGCATTGGGCGTCCAGAACGTTAGATCACCGCCACAACGATGCATAGCCGGTAGTCGGCGCCTGTCGAGCAGAGACTACGGCCGCGCGCCGCCGCTGCCACCCTGCTCGGGCTGCTCGCCGGAGCTGGCGCCCGACTCGGTACCGGCGCCGTCCTGGGCATTTCCGTCTGTCTGCTCGTCGTCACCGCCCGCCGGATCGGCATCGCTCGCCGGTGGTACCTCGGCGCCCGGCTGCGCTGCGGCCGGCGCAGTGGCGGCCGGATCTTCTAAGCCTTCGATCAGCGAAACCGATCGCCGGCCGGTCATACCGAGCGTCAGAGAGGTGAGCATGAAGACGACCGCCGCCGTGGTCGTCGCCTTCTGCAGCAGGGTGGTCGCGCCGCGCATCCCGAGAGCCGTCTGGCTACCGCCGCCGCCGAACGCACCCGCCAGGTCAGCGGCCTGCGCCGACTGCAGCAACACCACGAAGATCAAGAACACACAGGCGACGACGTGGATGGTAACGAGAACGGCTGTCATTGTGGAAATCCTGGAGAGGATCCTGAATGGAGGCGGGCGGTTCCGATCGCCGGGAAACCACGCCGGCACCGCGGGCAATCTGTCCCGATGTGGCAGCGCGGCGGGGCGCTCGCCGGACAAGAAGTTAACTGTAGCATCGGCCGGCAAGAGCGGCCAGCCGACCGTCCCTTGGCAGAGTCGACGGCGCTAGCAGACTGCCTGGGCGATGCCGCCAAACGACGCAGCGTCGAGGCTGGCACCGCCTACCAGGGCACCGTCAATGTCGGGCTGCGATAGTAGCTCGGCAGCGTTGCCTGACTTCACGCTGCCGCCGTACAGGACGCGAACGACTTCCGACGCCTCGGCACCGAACAGGTCGCTCAACAGCGCACGAATGAACGCATGGACCGTCTGCGCCTGTTCGGGCGTCGCGGTCAACCCGGTGCCGATCGCCCAGACGGGCTCGTAGGCGACGACCAGGCGGCGCGCCTGTGACGCGGGCAGCCCCTCGAGAGCGGTGCGCAGCTGGACGTCGACCACGCTCTCGGTGTCTTCGGCCTCGCGTTGCTGCTGCGTTTCGCCGCAACAGACATAGGGGGTAAGGTCGTGCGCCAGCGCGGCGCGCAGCTTGCGCGACACGACCCGGTCGCTGTCACCGAACAGCGCGCGACGCTCCGAATGTCCCAGAATCACGAAGCTGGCTCCGAGATCGGTGAGCATGACCGGTGAGATCTCGCCGGTATAGGCTCCCTCCTCGGCATGGTGCATGTTCTGCGCCCCGAGGCCGATGCTGCTTCCCTGCAGCGCCTCGGCGGCCGCCGACAGCGCCGTGAACGGCGGTGCGACGGTGACGTCGACCCCGGACAGCCCATCGACGCTCTTGCGCAGCTCCGCCAGGAGCGTACGCGTGGCGGCGAGCGTCTTGTGCATCTTCCAGTTCCCGGTGATCAACGGCCTTCGCGAGCTCATCCGATGTCGCCTCCGTAGGATTCACGGTCCGTCAAGGACGAAACGCCGGGGAGTATGCGCCCGGCAAGGAGATCCAGGCAGGCACCGCCGCCAGTCGATACATGCGAGACCCTACTGGAGATCGAGAACTTCGCAGCTGCCGCGGCTGTATCGCCGCCCCCGATCACGGTGAAGGCAGGCGGACCGAGGGCGCCGACGCTGTCCGCAATCGAGCGCGTCCCTTCGGCGAACGCCGGTGTCTCGAACACGCCCATCGGGCCGTTCCAGACCACCGTGCGCGCCCCCACGAGCGCCGCTGCGAATCGCCCTCGGGTCTCCGGGCCCAAGTCGAGCGCCATCTCGTCGTCCGGCACATCATGAACGACATGGGCTCGATCGGGTCGGTCTATCGCCGGCGCCACCACCAGGTCGTCGGGCAGCACCACTTCGACGCCCGAGGCGGCGGCCGCGGCGAGCAACTGGGCGGCTTGTGAGATCGCACCTTGCCCTGCCAACGATGCTCCGATCTTGCGGCCCTGGGCGGCAAGGAAGGCGTTCGCCATAGCACCCCCGATCAACATGCGGTCGATTAACGGCAGTAGGTTGCCGATGATCGAGACCTTGTCGCTCACCTTCGCACCGCCGAGAATCAACGCGAATGGCGCCTCCGGTTGCACCAGCACCCGGCTTAGCATGCCCACCTCGCGCTGCAACAGATCCCCTGCCGCTGCGGCGGGGGCCCTTGCCGCAACACCGGCAATAGAGGCGTGTTCGCGATGCGCCGCACCGAATGCGTCGTTGACATAGGCCTCCGCGAGCTCGGCCAGCGTGGCGGCAAACCCCGCGTCGTTGGCGGTCTCAGCAGCATGGAATCGGAGGTTCTCCAGCAACAAGACGCCTCCCGAATCGAGAGCGCTGACGGCGTCTCGCACCGACTGGCCGACACAATCGGGAACGAAGTCAACATGGGTGCCGAGGCGATCAGCGAGCACATCGACGATCGGCTGCATCGACAGCTCGGCAACCCGCTGACCCTTCGGCCGGCCGCGATGGGACATGACGACGATGCGCGCTCCGGCGCGCTGCAAGTGACGCAGCGTCGGCAGTGTACCCATGATGCGGGTGTCGTCGGTGACCACACCGCCTTCGACCGGCACATTGAAATCGGTGCGCACCAGAACCGTGCGCCCACCAGCGGCGAGGTCCTGCAGTCGTAACTTGGTGCGCAACACGGCCGCCGTCGGCGCAGTACGCCCTTCTGCACCTCTGCGTGCGCCGCGGAGCTCGCGGCCGTCCTCGCCGGACGACCCGCCCCGACTACCCTGCACCGGCGCCACGGGGCTCGTTCTACAACCGCGCGCCGATGAACTCGGCCAGGTCTTTCACCCGCGTCGAGTATCCGGCCTCGTTGTCATACCAGGAGACCACCTGAACCAGGTTCTTCTCGATCACGCGAGTGAACGGCGCGTCGACCGTCGACGACATCGTGTTGCCGACGTAGTCAACCGACACGAGCGGCTCATCGGTGACCGCCAGCACTCCCGTCATCGGCCCCTCGGCTGCGGCGCGGAGGAAACCGTTGACCTCCTCCGCGTCCGTGTCGCGGTCGACATGAGCAACTAGGTCAATCACCGACACATCCGGAGTCGGCACCCGGATTGCGAACCCATCGAGCTTGCCCGCCAACGCCGGCAGCACCAGCCCGACTGCCTTGGCGGCTCCGGTGGTCGTAGGAATCATCGAGATTGCCGCCGCCCGCGCTCGGCGCAAGTCCTTGTGCGGCAAGTCGAGAATGCGCTGTCCGTTCGTATAGGCGTGGACTGTCGTCATCCAGCCCTTGTGAATCGTCAGCGACTCATGCAGCACCTTGGCGACCGGCGCCAGGCAGTTGGTGGTACACGAAGCGTTCGAGATGATGTGATGTTCCGCCGCGTCGTACTCCTCGTGGTTCACTCCAAGACAGACGGTAAAGTCCGGATCGCCAGCCGCCGGGGCCGAGATGATCACCTTTCTAGCTCCGGCCTCGAGGTGCTTGCCGGCAAGCTCTCGACTGCGGAAGAACCCGGTAGCCTCGACCACCACGTCGACGCCGATGTCGTCCCACGGGAGCGCCGCCGGATCGCGCTCCGACAGTACCTGTATGGCGTCGCCGTCGATCCGTAGCGCACCCTCCGCGGCCTCGACGGTGCCTCCGTAACGCCCGTGCACGGAGTCGTACTGCAGTAGATGGGCCAGTGTGTCGGCGTCGGTCAGGTCGTTGATCGCGACGAAATCAATGTCGGACTGGTCGCGCTTGGCGGCCCGCAGCACATTGCGGCCGATACGTCCGAAACCGTTGATCGCAACTCGGACAGGCATGGGTTGCCTCCTTGGAGAGATCGGCAGAGCGAAGAATTGGCGAGGATGCCCAGGCGGATTATCGGAGCGGCCCGCTAGCCTGTCAAACTCGTTGAATCGAGGTCGGGGCACACCGCGCGCAGCAACCGTTCACACGTCCTCAGCAGCCCCAAACCTCGGTCAATAGAAGATTCTATGGCGATCTAAAAGTTAGTTTTAGTCATTATTGACTAACTAAACGCAGTCGATAATCACCGAGACAGTTTTTTGGCCTTGACTGGCCGAGGCTGTCCTCTAAACTCGAACTTGTACCAATTGGTTCTCGGCTCACGGGGCTGACGCCGAGACTCCTTCCGACCCCTTAGTCAACTGGTCCCCCACCCCGGGTCGGGAATACATCGGAGGTATCGGGGGGATCTTCGCAACGTAGCTCACCCGCCATAGATCCGGGTGAGAGTGTGCGCGAACTCGCGCACCCGCGCTACGCGCGAACACTGGAGTCAGGACGATGTCGAGCAACGTACGGTGGGTCGCAATCGCCTCCTTGGCGGCGAA